>CAWCLR010000001.1:0-24155 GCA_963796415.1 uncultured Acidimicrobiales bacterium
GGCCCCCACAGGACGCCGTTCCAGGAGGCCCCCTCCCTCCTGCGTGTCACCACCCCGGCCTCCCCCCGGCCGGGGTGGTGTCGCGCCGGATCGCGACATGGTCGGATCAATGAACATCGGCAGTTGGGAGCCGATCTCACCTACAGGGATGTGGTCCATGGGTCACGCCACCCCGAAGGTCAGGTCATACAGGGGATCATCGCCGGACAGGTCCGACCAGCGGGCCCGGCCGTCGATCGTGTGGGGATGCAACGGCGCCCAGCCGGTGTCGCGAACCCGAGTGAATTCCCGGATCTCGTGCGACATGTTCCGTTCGAAGATGCGGACCAGCCGGAACACCAGTTCCGCGGCGTCGGCCACGTCGCCGACGGTGAGCAGGAACCGAGCCCGGGCCCCGGGCGGATCCACCTGCCTGCTGAAGTCCGGGAAGTTCTCGCGCTCCGAGAGGCGAGCCTCCGTCAGATAGACGGTGACCCGCACCGTGTCTTCGAAACGGTGCGTCCAATCCTCCGCGCAGACCACCCAGCCGGGGTGGTAGGTGAGTCCCTCGTTGATCAAGGTCAGTGCCGTGTCCACTCGCATTTGCCAACTCTTCGGTGTCGTGGTGGGCGTGCGGTCGGCGAGACGATCAGCAGGCTGCGGAAGGTCAGGGGGTAGGCGACGGCGACGAGCTGCAGTCGGGCCTCGGACACTGCGAGGGTCAAGACCACGGCCCGCCGGCCGGCGGGGGCGGCGACCGTGGTCATGGCGACACGCCGAGGTCTCGTGCGTGCTTCCCCCAGTCGGGCTGGGTCCCGTCGACGTCGACGAACCCGTAGGCCTTGGCGAGCTCCCACGTGGCCGTCGCGGTGCCGGTGCGCTGGTGTTTGTGCGGGTCGGCGGCGAGGGAGGCGACGGCGCGGCCGATGTAGCGGGGCGTCTCCGAGTACGCGAAGTCCGGGTCCTTGTCGATCCCGGCCCGCCAGTTCGCCTCGTCGACGCCGAAGTGCTCGAGCATGGCCTCGGATCGCAGGAACCCGGGTGTCAACGCTACGACGGTGACGCCGTGGGGCCGGAGGTCCTCGGCCTGTGCGACGGCGAGGCGGATGACGGCCGACTTGGCGAGGTCGTAGAACAACGAGCCGCGGTAGCGATCGGAGATGCCGTCGGTGATCTCGACGATCATCGATCCCGGGGTGCTGGCGAGCAGCGGGGCGGCGTGCCAGCTGGTGATGAGGTGGGTCTCGACGGCGTTGCGAACCAACGCGATGCCGTTGGCGAGGTCGTGCTGCCAGAACGGGGTGTCCCACTCGGTGAGGGGGTCGCCGCCCCAGACGTCGTTGACCAGGATGTCCAGGCGGCCGCCGCCGTCGGCGATGCGGCCGATCAGGGCGCGCACCTGATCGGTGTCGGCGTGGTCGACGCGGACCGGGATACCTGTCCCGCCGGCTTCGTCGACGATGCGAGCGGTCTCCTCGATCGTCTCGCGCCGCCCCATGGGGGAGCGTTCAACGGTGGTGGTGCGACCGGTCACGTACACGGTGGCGCCCGCCGCACCGAGCTCAACGGCGATGCCGCGGCCTGCCCCGCGGGTGCCGCCGGCGACGACTGCAACGCGGCCGCTGAGGTTCTTCGGGGTCGTGGTCATGCCAGACAACTTACTTTCTTTTCATTCATAAAGTCAACTGCTATGGTGAGTCCATGCGAACCGGCAGACCGAGAAGCGTCAGCGACGAGGCGATCTTCGAGGCCGTCAGCGCGGTCGTGACAGAGGTCGGCCCGTCGGGGTTGACGCTCGCGGCGATGGCCGACCGGGTCGGGCTCTCGGCCCCCGCGTTGACCCAGAGGTTCGGGTCGAAGCGGAGCCTGCTGCTGGCCTACGCGGAAGCGGCCGCCACGGGGATCGAGGACCCGTTCAACCGAGCCCGGAGCAACTCGCCGACGGCGCTCTCGGCGCTGCGAGCGGCGCTGCTCCAGTTGACGGCCGGCATCGACTCACGAGACGCGATCGCCAACCACCTCGCGATGCTCCACCTCGACCTCACCGACCCCGACCTCGGCGCACACGCCGCGAAACAGAGCCGGCTCCTCCGACGAGCCATCACACAGCTCCTCGAGGAGGCGACCACCACCGGCGAGATCGATTCCACCGATCCCACCGAGCTGGCCGACACCATCTACACCATCTACAACGGCGCCCTCGTCACTTGGGCGATCGACGGCACGGGAAGTCTCGACCGATGGCTCTCCGAACGGCTCGACCGCGTCCTTGCGCACCACCAGCCGGCGTGACGCTCGCTGCCGCGAGCACAACGCCTTCGCCCACTTCTGGCGCCGGGCGACGGTGGCGGCCGGGATGAAGGGCCTGCGGTACCACGCCCTGCGGCACGCTTTCGCGAGCCTGCTCGTCGCCGGCGGCTGCTCGGTGAAGGCGGTGCAGCGGGCGCTCGGCCACGCTTCGGCGGCGACGACGCTCAACCTCTATGCCCACATGTGGCCCGGCGACGACGACAGCATCCGCCAGGCCGTCGATCGGGCGTTCGGCTCCGACGCTGAGGACCAGCTGAGGACCAGCTGAGGACCGGGACGCAGGACCAGTGATGAACGTGCTGCTCAACGGCCGTGCGATGGGCCGGTTTCAGCCCTTGAGCAGGAAGTCCTGGTCCTCGTCGTCGAGGAACAGGGCGACCTCGGCGAGCAGGTCGGGGTGGCGGTCGAGGCCGCCAGCCTCGCCTCCCTCGCCGTCGACGATGGCGAACGCCGCCGCACGGGCCCGCTCCACCCACTCGCGGTCGCGGCGCAGCGAGGCGAGCTTGAGGTCGCTGCGGCCCTTCTGCCGCTCGCCCATGATCGTGCCCTCGCCCCGCAGGTCGAGGTCGACCTCGGCCAGGGCGAAGCCGTCGGTGGTCTTCACGAGGGCCTCCAGCCGGGCCTCGGCCTCGGGCGTGTCGGACGAGCTGACCAGGTAGCACCAGGACTGCTCGCTCCCCCGCCCCACCCGGCCGCGGAGCTGGTGGAGCTGGGCGATGCCGAACCGGTCGGCGTGGAGGACGACCATGACCGTGGCGTTGGGCACGTCGACGCCCACCTCGATGACCGTCGTGGCGACGAGCACGTCGAGGCGTCCCTCGCGGAACTGGTGCATGGTCGCCTCCTTGTCCGCCGAGCCGAGGCGCCCGTGCAGCAGTCCGAGGCGCTGGCCCTCGAGCTCGCCCGCGGCCAACTCGGCGAACGTGTCCTCGGCCGAACGCACCTCCAGCTTGTCGGACTCCTCGATCAGCGGGGTCACGACGTACGCCTGGCGCCCGGCAGCCACCTCGCGGCGCACCGCGGCCCACATGGCCGTCTCGTCGTCTTCGGTGCGGGCCCACGTGGTCACGATCTCCTGGCGGCCTGCCGGCCGCGAGCGGATCACGGTGACGTCGAGGTCGCCGTAGACCGTCATCGCCGCCGTGCGCGGGATCGGTGTCGCCGTCATGACCAGGACGTCGGGCACGGGGCCGCCGCCCGCCTTGTCGCGCAGCGCCGCCCGCTGCTCGACCCCGAAGCGGTGCTGCTCGTCGATCACGACCGCGCCGAGCGAGGCGAATTCCACCCCCTCCTGGATGAGGGCGTGGGTGCCGATGGCGACGTCGACCTCGCCGGCGGCCAGCCCGGCGAGGATCCGCCGGCGGTCGGACGCACCCACCTTGTTGGTCAGCAGCTCGAACCGGACCGGCCGGGCACCGAACAGCGACGTGCCCGCGTCGGGCACCTCGACGTCGGCCAGCAGGGCCCGGATGCCGAGCGCGTGCTGCTCGGCGAGGACCTCGGTCGGCGCCATGAAGGCCCCCTGGTGCCCGCCCTGCACGGCGGCGAGCAGCGTCCAGACGGCGACGACCGTGTTGTGCGTGGGAATGAACCCATCGGTCACGTACATCTGGGAGGGATGCCTCACCGAGATGCACTGAACCGGCAAGTGACCGACGTACTCGATCGCCCGGATGGCCCTCGCAGGGTTGCGATACTTGGTCTTCTGTTTCAGCAGATCCGCCTTACGGCGCAGTCGGAACGGCGGGAACTCCTCAGGGAGTCGAACCCCTACCGAGTAGTACTGCCCCCACGCTCTGCGCGTGACCCTCAGAACTGCGATCCCGCCCAAAGACGATGTGAGCCAGCGAACTGCGAGAGCCAGGTCCAAGGATGCCGACGTGAACGAAACGTCGTGACCGTCACGGTGCAATGTGCCGTCAGTGTCCAAGAGCCCTTGGAGAAGGGCGTGACGATCCTTGATCGGTGATGTCAGATAGCTGTCGGGAACGAACTTGTCATGCGACCCTCGACCTCGCAGCCCCAAGTCCCACAGAGCCTTCGCCACCGGGTGGGGGTGCTCGCGTGAGTGGCGGAATCTGCATCTGATCCCGAAGTCGTACGGCCGACCCTTCCGCGGTTGCAGATAGCAACCGTCTGGCAGGAGCGCACCGACGGCGGCGACCAGCTCGCTGTCACCAGACGAAAACGCGATGTGCGCCCGGAACGTCCCGTCGCCGAGAAGAGCACCAAGCAGGTATGGATCAAGCGGTCGATGACCGTGGCCTTCGAAGTCGGCCGCGGTGGCACGCTCGACGTGCCAACGGGACGCACCATTCTTCTCGTGCAGGTGCTCTCGTAGGTAGCGGGTCGTCATGACCTTCGGCTTCTGCCCTCGTGCACGTCCGGTTGACGTATTGACGACCCAAAGGTGCTCGTCATCACAGTCCACTGTCGTTGCGTCCGAGAACACGAGGCGCCAGACGTCACGCACCCCCTGCGGATGAATGCTGTCAACCTGCGTGACCTCACCCCCTGGCGTGATGACGTCGTCACCAACAACGAGCTCACCCATGTGGCGGAACCCGTAGGGCGTGAGCACGAGGGAGTGGAGGGGTTGCGCCTTCCCGCTCCCTACATCGCCCTGCAGCAGCCGGTGCATCGGGTGCGGGGCCGACAGGTCCTTCCCGATCTCGGCGACGGCGGCGCGCTGGTCGGCGGTGAGGTCGAACGGCAGGCGGTCGAGGAACGCGTCCAGCAGCGGGCCGTGGGTCACGTGGGCGATGCCGCGGGTCGTGCGCTCGATGTGCCGCTTGCGCTGGACCAGGGCGAGCTGGACCCGTAGCAGCTCGTCGAGCACCAGCCGGCGGCGGGCCACCTCCTTGTGGGCCATCGACTCGGGGGCGTGGATGCCGGCGAACGCTTCGGGCCGGGTCACCAGGTCGTAGCGGTCGAGCACCCAGTCGGGAACGGGATCGGCCAGACCCCGGCGGGCCGACCGCCGCAGCGCCTCGGCCACCCAGTCGCCGATCTCCCAGGTGGACAGGCGGGCCTTCTCGGACTGCGGGTAGATGGGCACGATGCGCCCCGTGCGGTTGCCGATGAGGTCGACGACCGGGTTGGTCATCTGCTTGCGCCCGCCGAACAGGTCGACCTTGCCGAAGAGCGCCACGGTGAGGCCCTCGGCGAGCTGGCGCTCGCGCCACGCCTGGTTGAAGAACGTGACCCGCAGGGTGCCGCTGTCGTCCCGCACGTCGGCGGTGACTAGCACCTTGGGCGGGCGGCCACGCGTGCGCCGGGACGAGGTCCGCACGACGGTGACGAGCACCATCGCCTCCTCCCCCACCACCAGGTCGCGGATGCGGGCCTCGTTCGTGCGGTCGACGTAGCGGCGCGGGTAGTAGGTCAGCAGGTCGAGCATCGACGTGACGCCGAGCGTGGCCAGCCCCTCGGCCTTCTTGTCCCCCACCCCGTTCAGGCGGGTGACCGGCCACGTGGCCAGCTCGCCGAGGGTGATGGGCCCGTCGGTCATTCCGCCGGGGCTACTCGACGCCGAACAGGTAGGGGTAGAGCGGCTGCCCTCCGTGGTGGACCTCGGGCGACACGCCCGGACGGTGCTCGCCCAGCCACTCGGTGATGGCGCGGGTGTCCGCGGCGGTGGCGCCGTCGCCCTCGATGACGGTGACGATCTCGTGGTCGTCGGTGACCAGCAGCTCGAGCAGCCGGGTGGCGGCCTCGGCGACCGTCGGCTCGACGGCCTTGATGCCGTCGCGGGCGATGCCGAGGTAGTCGCCCTCGTGGATCGGCCCCGCGTCGCTCGTCGAGTCGCGCACCGCCCGCGTGACCTCGCCGGCCAGCACGTTGGCCGACAGCGCGGTCATCTCCTTGGCGTTGTCGTCGGCCGGTGCCTCGGGGTCGTAACCCATGAGGGCGGCGAAGCCCTCGGCGATGCCGCGGGTGCCGACGACGCGCACCGTGCGGTCGGTGTGGGCGTCGACCTGCTCGGCCACGGGGATGATGTTCTTGTTGTTCGGCAGGATGACGATCTGGTCGGCCGGGACCGCTTCGACCGCGGCCAGCAGGTCGGCCGTCGACGGGTTCATCGACTGGCCGCCGGCCACGATGCCCTGCACGCCGAGGCTGTAGAAGATGCGCTTGATGCCGTCGCCGGTGGCGACCGCCACGACTGCGGTCGTGACGGGCTCGGTGACGTGCGGCGGCACCTCGACGATGTCCTCGGCCCCGGCCTCGCGGACCCACCGCTCCTCCTCGACCTGCTCCATGAGGTCGGTGATCCGGATCTGCCGGGGGCGCCCGCAGTCCACGGCCGCCTCGATGGCGGCGCCGATGTCGTCGGTGTGGATGTGGCAGTTCCAGATGCCGTCGCCGCCCACGACCACGATCGAGTCGCCGATGCCCGCCCACACGTCCTTGAAGGAGGGGATGGCCTCGTCGTCCGCCTCGAGGAAGTACATGACCTCGTAGCGCAGGTCGGACACGCCGTCGTGCGCGTCGTCGATGGCCGCGTGCACGAGGTGGGCGTCGGGGCGCACCGCCCCCTCCCCGACCTTGGGCTCGGGGATCGGGCGGCCGTCGGCCACGTGCAGCATCGAGTCGAGCAGCAGGAGGAACCCGGCGCCACCGGCGTCGACCACGCCGGCCTCGGCGAGGACCGGGAGGAGGTCGGGCGTCCGCTCGAGCGATGCCTCCCCCGCGTTCCGCGCGGCCTCGAGCACGACGACCAGTTCGGCGTCGGGATCGCTGGCCACGAGGGCCTCGGCCGCCTCGGTGGCCTCGCGCACGACGGTGAGGATCGTGCCCTCGACCGGCCGCATGACCGCCTGGTAGGCGGCGTCGGTGGCGGCCCGCATCGCCCGGACCAGGGCGGGCCCGTCGGCCCCGCCGTTCTCGCCGATGACGGACACGAGCCCCCGCAACACCTGCGACAGGATGACGCCCGAGTTGCCCCGGGCTCCCATGAGCGACCCCTTGCTGATGGCCGCGCACACGTCGACGAGGGCGTCGCCGGCGGCGTCGACGTCGTCGGCCACCGACACCAGGGTGAGCGACATGTTCGTACCCGTGTCGCCGTCGGGTACGGGGTAGACGTTGAGGCGGTTGATCGGCTCGCGGTGGGCAGCCAGGGCGTCGCGGTAGGCCTTGACGGTCGCCCGCAGTTCGGTGGCCCCCAGATGGTCGAGCGCGGTCACGGAGGCGAATGGTAGGTGACGCGCCGCAGTGGGCCTGCCAGGGAGGTCACGGCGCCGACCACGGAGGTCGGCCCTCGATCGCGTCGCGTCGGGGGTTGTCCAGACGCGTGCCCGCGGCGGCCTCGATCCGCACGAAGCTCTCGCCGCTGATCGTGCCGGAGATCCACGCGTGGCACATCGCCTCGCGCAGAGGGACGGATCGCCTGGGGCAGTCGTGGCTCACGCACCCACCGGCCAATGCGCCACCTCCACCTCGCTCATCGGGAAGTCCTTCGGGTTGCCCGTTGCCAAGACGGCCCCTATCCCGACCGCGGCCGACGCGACCAGGCAGTCCGCCTGGTGCAGCGTCACCCCGCGAGACGCGAACTCTCGCCGCCATGTCCCGGCCCGGACTCCTTCGCTGACTCCCAGCGGCGCGCAACGCAGCCCGCGGAAGAGGCGGGCGGCGGCCGCGGCCACCTCCTCCTCGCGCAGGCCACGCCAGATCTCCTCGACCGAGATCGCGCACACCCACGGCTCGTCGCCGTTGCGCCGGGCCCGACGCAAGCTGTCGGCCGCCGCCCGACCCCGGAGCGCGTCGATGAGCACCGTCGAATCGAGGAGCAGCCTGGCCACGGGTTCAGCCGGCCCGACGGTCGTCCGAGCGACGCTGCGACCGCACCCACTCGGCCGCGTCCTCGTCCCAGTCGTGCCCTGAGTCTTCGATCGCCCCGAGCGCAGACTCGATGTCATCCCACCGTCGCTCGTCCTCGAGCGCTCGGCGGATCAGCTCGGCGACGAAGCTGCTGCGTCGGCGATGACCGCACCGCCGATCGAGCTCCGCGACCAGATCGTCGTCCAGCTGAATGTGCAGACGCATGTGCGCAAGCGTACACACTGCGGCTGTTCGGGACGTCTCGTCCCCTCGCCAAGCATCGCGGAGGGAGATGTCTCCAGGCGCTCTCCACGCAGGCTCCAAGCGCGAGCACGGGCGCGGGGTCATCGTCGTCAGGGAGGCGCCGGTGTGCCTCACCAGCAGGACAGGAGACCTGGCGATGCCCTCCACCACCCGCTCCTCCGAGCGGCACGACGTCGTCGTGGTCGGCGCCCGCTGCGCCGGGGCGGCCACGGCCCTGCTCCTCGCCCGCGCCGGCCACGACGTCGTGCTCGTCGACCGCACCACGTTCCCGGCGGACACGCTCTCGACCCACGCCATCGCCCGGAGCGGCGTCGTGCAACTCCGGCGCTGGGGCCTCCTCGAGCAGGTGCTCGCATCGGGCGCCCCGCCCCTCCGCGACATCGCCTTCCACGACGCCGACGGCGTCGTGACCCGCCGACTCGGGGCGCGCCACGGGGTCGACGCCCTGGTCGCCCCCCGGCGCACCGTGCTCGACGCGCTCCTCGTCGAGGCCGCCCGCGCCGCGGGCGCCGACGTTCGGACGGGCGTCACGGTCGAGGGCGTCACCCGGACGGGGGACGGCCGGGTCTCGGGCGTCCTCGCCCGCAGTGGCGACGGCGGCCTCGAGCTCGCCGGGCGCCTGATCGTGGGGGCCGACGGCCTCCGCTCGCGGATCGCCCGCGCCGTGGGGGCGCGCACGCTCCGCTCCGAGGCACCCCTCGGATCGACCCACTACACGTACGTGGCGGGCGACTGGCCGCAGCTCGAGTACCACCTCGGCGACGGGGCCTTCGGTGGGGTGTTCCCGACGCACGGCCGCGAGGCGTGCGTGTGGGTCTGCGCGCCCGCAGAGGCGGCCCGCACGGTGCGGCGCGCCACCGCGGACGTCGACGAGGCGTTCGAGGTCCTCGTGCGGGCGGTGCCGACGCTGGCGGCGCGCCTCGCCGGCCGGACGCGCACGACCAGGGCGCGGGGCGCCGTCGCCCTGCCCAACCACGTCCGTGCGGGGGCGGGCCCGGGGTGGGCCCTCGTGGGCGACGCTGCGTACCACCGCGACCCCGTGACGGGGCACGGTATGAGCGATGCGTTCCGCGACGCGGACCTGCTGGCCGGGGCCGTCGACGACGTCCTGGCCGGCGAGGACGAAGAGGCGGCGCTGGGCCGCTACGAACGGCGCCGCATCGCCATGCTCACGCCGCTCTTCGACGTCGCGTGCGAGATGATCCGCTTCCCGCACCGCGACCGGTTCCGCGCCCTACAGATCCGCCTGGGGCACCTGATCGACGCCGAGTCGGCCGTCCTGGCCGCACGGCCGGCCCCGCTGCGCCAGGCGGCGTGACCACGGCCGGCGTCCCAGGCCGCTGCGCCGACCGGCCGGTACGCTCCCGCGCACATGCGGTACCGCTTCGGCGACCACACGCTCGACACGGGCACGCTGCAGCTCCTCGACGGGTCCACCGAGGTCGACCTCGAGCCCCAGGTGTTCGCGGTCCTCGCCCACCTGGTGCGCCACCGCGACCGTGTGGTGCCGAAGGAGGAGCTGCTCGACGAGGTGTGGGGAAGCCGATTCGTGTCGGAGTCGGCGCTGACGACCCGGATCAAGCAGGTGCGCCGCGCCCTCGGCGACACCGGACGCGACCAGCGCGTGGTGCGGACCTACCACGGCCGCGGCTACCGGTTCGTCGCCGCGATCGACGAACCGATGGAGGGTGCACCGCCGGGGTCGGCGCTCCACGAAGACCCCCGCGCCGCGCCGGTCCGACCGACGACAGGGACCCGCTACGCCGAGAGCCACGGGGCGTCGATCGCCTACCAGACGTTCGGCGACGGGCCGGACCTGGCGCTCATCGCGGGCTTCGCCACCAATGTCGAGGCGCAGTGGGACCACCCGGCGATCGCCGACTTCCTCACACGGCTGGGGCGCATCGCCCGGGTGACCGTGCTGGACAAGCGGGGCGTCGGGCTGTCCGACCGGGTGCCGCACGACAGCGTTCCCCCGCTCGAGACGCGGGCCGACGACCTCACCGCGGTGCTCGACGCTGCCGGGATCGAGCACGCGACGATCCTCGGGTCGTCCGAGGGCGGGTCCCTCGCCGCCGTCTTCGCCGCCGCCCATCCCGAGCGGGTCGACGGCCTGATCCTGCACAACACGTGGGTGAAGGGCCCCGACTTCTCCCGCGGCAGACCGTCGGACCTCGACATCGTGCTCGAGCGGTGGGGATCGGGGCGCGTCTACGCCCGCCTCGGGCCGACCCTGGCGGCCGATCCCGCCGGTCGCGAGATCATGGCCCGCTACGAACGGCAGTCGGCCACCCCCCGCACCGCTCGCCACCTGCTCGAGATGATCGGCCACATCGACATCGGGGGGATCCTGGGGGCGATCACCGTGCCGACGCTCGTGTTGCACCGGGCGGACGACCGCGTCGTGCCGGCCGCCAACGGGCGCGAGCTCGCCGCCGGCATCCCCGGAGCCCGGCTGGTGATGCTGGACGGGGCGGACCACTACATCTTCTCGGGTGAGGCCACGCCCACGCTCGTCGCCATCGAGGAGTTCGTGGCGGGCACGAGGACCCCGCCCGGGGGGCGACAGCGGGTGCTGGCGACCGTCGCGTTCGTCGACATCGTCGACCCGGAGGGCCGGCTCCCGGAGCGCGGCCCGCGCTCTCGGCTGCTCGACCGCTTCGTGACCCTCGCCGAGGCGGCGGTGGGCAGGGAGCGCGGGCACATCGTGACCACCACCCGCGCCGGGGTGGTGGCGACGTTCGACGGCCCTGGGCGTGCCGTGCGGGCGGCCTCGGCCCTGCGCGACACCGTCCACCCCCTCGACGTGTCGGTGCGCGCCGGCGTCCACACGGCCGAGATCCAGGTGCGTGGCGACGACATCGCGGGCATCGGCGTCGACATCGCGGCGCGGGTGGCGGATGCCGCCCGGCCGGGCGAGGTCTGGGTGTCGCGCACCGTCACGGACCTCGTGGCGGGCACCGGGCTGCGCTTCGAGGGGCGGGGCGAGCACACGCTGGCGGGTGTCGACGAGCCCTGGCACCTGTTCGCGGCCATCGTGTGAACGCCTCCGGCGCAGGCCGCGTCAGGTCGCGGCTGCGACCGCGGGATCGCGCCACACCACGGCCTCGCCGTCGAGGACGACGGCTCCATCGGCCAACGCCACCGTCGTCCGCAGCCGGACGACGGGCTTGTCGTCCCGGGCCTCGAGCACCTCGACCTCGGCCGTGATCTCGTCGCCCGGGCGCACGGGAGCGAGGAACCGCCAGTGCGTCTCGAGGAAGACGCTGCCCGGGCCCGGGAGGTCCTCGGCAACCACCGCATTGAGCAGGCCCGACGTGACGCCGCCCTGGACGATGATGGTGCCGAACCGGCTGGCCGCAGCGACCTGCGGGTCGTAGTGGAGGGGGTTGCGATCGCCGGTGAGCTCGGTGAACAGCTCGATGTCCCGCTGGCGGACCCGCCGCGTCCGGCGGGCGTGGTCGCCCACCTGCGGCGAGCGTGACGGTCGTCGGTGCGCCATGGCTCCTCCCGGGGATCAGGGCCGTACGGCAGCGGGCGCCACCGTCGCCAAGGCGGGCGCTGTGTGCAAGCGCGGCGCGGCCGCGAACCACTCCGTCGCCCACCAGTCGCGGCAGAGTGCCGTGGCCGACGGCCTCGGCGAGGGCCGCGGTCTGCGACGCGTGCGCGTCGAGGGCCGCCACCTTCCGGTCGATGACGGCGGTGCAGTCGACCGTCAGCGCCACGTCGGCCTCCGCGGTGTTGGGCGGCTCGCGCTCCCACAGCCCGACCTGCTCGTTGAGCTGGCCCCAGCGCGCGTGGAACGCCGGGGTCAGGGTGGCGTAGAGGAGCACCCCGGGCTCGCCGGCTTGGCGCCAGGCGTCGGTCACCCACCGGTGGACGGCTCGGTGGTCGTCGTGCCCGGTCATGCCGTCCGACCCGAACGTGACGATGGTGTCGGGCCGCACCGCGGCGATCCAGCCGCGGACGAACGCCGCGCCGTCGCCCGGGGGAACCGCGGCGCACCCCCCGTCGGGCAGGCCGAGCACCGTGTGCTCGCGCACGCCCACCGCGGCCAGGGCGGCGCGCAGTTCGCGGCGCCGCAGCCGGCCGAGTCCCTGTCCGCGGTCGGCCGGGTCGGCCGCCCCCTGCTCCCCGGCGGTGGCCGTCACGACGACGACCCGCTCGCCCGCGTCACGCGCCAGGGCCATCAGCCCCGCGGACAGGTACGCCTCGTCGTCGGGGTGGGCCCAGACGCCGAGCAGCGTGCCGCAGCCGGGGGTCCCAGGCTGCGCGAGGGACACGGTGCTCATCCCTCGCTCGTGGCGGCCGGCGGGGCGAACAGCTCGAGGGCGATGCCGTCGGGGTCGCGGAACGACAGGCCCGAGCCGTAGCCGGCGTCGACGATGTCGCCGTGGCCGACGCCGAGCTCGTCGAGGCGTGCCACCCACTTCTCGAGGTCGGCACGGTCGCCGACGCCGAACGCCACGTGGTCCAGCCCGGCGCGGCGCTCGTCGAACATCCCGGGACGGGGGTCGGGGAACTGGTGGAGGCCGAACAGCGTGCCGCCGACCGCGAACACGACGTGGCGGAACGGGCCGGTGTCCTCGTCCAGGACGGGCTCGGCCGCGAACAGGGCGCGGTACCAGGGCACGGAGCTCTCGAGGTCCGAGACGGTGACGGCGACGTGGGTGATCGGGGGGAAGTGGTCCATCGGGTCTCCTGTGGTTCGGGGTCGCCTCGGATCATCCGCCTCCGAGCGACGATCGGGCTTGGAGCCGGCGTGGAGTGCGCGTGGAGACCGTCGACGGCCGCAGCGAGAACGCCCCCGTCGCCACGCGCTGCGCGAAGCTGGCACTGGTGCGGGTGAGATTCGGAGACGTGGCGCTCGACCGCGACGCGATGGAGCTCGAGCGTGGCGGGCAGCGGGTCGCGATCGAGCCGCAGGTCATGGACGTGCTCGACTACCTCGTCCGGCACCGCGACCGGGTCGTCCCGAAGACCGAGCTGCTCGACGAGATCTGGGGCGACCGGTTCGTCTCCGAGTCGGCCCTTTCGAGCCGCATCAAGTCCGCCCGGCGGGCGATCGGCGACAACGGGCGTGATCAACGCCTGATCCGCACGATCCACGGGCGAGGCTTCCGCTTCGTCGGCGAGGTGCTCGAGGTCGGCGGGCACGGGATCCCCGGGCCGCCGGCGACACCCGGACCGGCGCCGGTTACGCCGTCGCCGCACGCGCTCGTCTCCGGGATCGTGGGTGGACTGGCGGCAGGCACCGGCCGGGCCGTGGCGATCACCGGGTCCGGGCAGGCGTGCCGCCACCTCGTCGAGGACCTCCTCCACGCCGCGGACGACGCCGGCATCGCGTCCGGCCGGGGGCGCGGCGTGGGCGAGCTGCGGGTGTTCGCCAGCGTGGCCGAGGCCCTCGACGAGGTGGTGAGCCGGAGGCCGGGCGTGCTGGCCGCCGTCCCCGACCGCTGCCGGGCCGAGCTGGAGGCGCTGCTCGGCGGGGGGCCACCCACGGCCGCGAACCGTGTCTTCGTCGCCGCCCGCGAGCTGGTCCGCGCCGCCGCGTCCGGCGGGGTCGTCATCGCGGTGGAGGACGTCCACCTCGTCGACCCGCACACCGCCGACCTGCTGCGCCACCTCGCGCGCGCCGCACGCCGCCTGCCCGTCGCCGTCGTCGTGACCCTCCGCGCCGGGGCGGGGCCCGGGGAGCCCTTCGAGACCGTCGTGCTCGACGCAGCGGAGCCGGTGACCGAGCACCTCCCCGCGGCCGTGCTCGCCATTCTGCGCACCGCGGCCGTGCTGGGCGAGATCGTGGAGATCGACGACCTCGGCGCGGCCACGGACCTCGAGCGGGCCGACGCGGCGCGCGCACTGGTCGCTGGCCGAGGCGGCAGGGCACATGGAGCGGACACCGCGCGGCCACCGGTTCGTCGATCCGGCGGAGGCCCGCAGGCTGGCAGCCGAGGTGTCCCCCGCCGACCGCATCGACATCTGGCGGGCGGTGGCGCAGGCCCGCGTCGCCCGCGACGCCGCCCCCGGCGCGATCGCCGACGCCCTCGATGCCGCCGGGGCGCGAGGCCGAGGCCGCCCCGTTCCAGCTGATCGCCGCCCGGGTGGCGCGGGACGCCCAGCTCCACGGCGAGGTGCTCCGGCGCACCGCCGCTGCCGACGTCGCCGACGAGGCCACCCGCTTCGAGCTGCTGGAGCTCCGGGCCGATGCGCTCGCCCAGCAGGGCGACCCGGGCGCCATCCCGTGCTACCGCCGGGCCCTGCGCCACGCGCCGCCGGAGGCGGTCCCCTGGCTGGTGGCCCGCATCGCCCGGGCGCACATGCGCAACGGCGACGTCGCCGCCGCGGCCGATGCCATGGCTGGCGTGGCCGACGAGAACCACCCCGGGGTGCGTCTCGTGGCCGCCTCGCTCGCCTACTTCCAGGGCGACCTCGACAGTGCGGAGAGGTTGCTCGACAGCGTGCGCGACGTGGCGCTCGCGCCGGGTGCCCCGGCCCAGATGCTCGACGTGATCACCCTCCAGGGGATGATCGCCCACTCCCGCGGCCACTGGTCCGACCGGCTGCGCCAGGAGCTGCGGCTGGCGGGGACGTCGGTGGACCTGGCCCAGGTGGTGTTCGACTCGCACGTGTGCGTCGCCCAGTACCTCCTGTACGGCCCGACGGGGCCGGTCGACGTGATCCGCGTCGCCGAAGAGCTGCGATCCAGCGCCGAGGCGATCGGGTCGCTCCCGGCCGTGGCGTTCGCCACCACCCTCGAGGGCGAGGCCCGCATGCTCTCCGGCGACCTGGACATGGGCCGTGACCGCCTCGCCGAGTCCGTGCGCCTGCACCGGGCGCTCGACACCGACACGGGTCTCGCCCACGCCCTGCAGCGCCTCGCCGAGGCCCACCTCCACCTCGGCGAGCGGGTCGAGGCCGAGCGGGTGGCCAGCGAAGCCCTGACGCGGGCCCGGTGGTCGCCGCTGTCCCAGCACCTGCTGCAGCGCACCTACGGCACGCTGATCGCGGCGGCGCCGGACCCCGGGGCGGCTGCCGCGGTCGCGGACGACGCCCTCGCAACGATCGACGGGCCCGACGCCTGCTACTTCTGCCACGTGATGGTGGCCGCCCCGGCCGCGGTCGCGTACGCGGCGGTCGGACGCCTCGATGACGCCCGGGCGCAGCTCGCCGCCGCCCGCCGCACCGCCGCCCGCTGGGAGGGCCCGGCGTGGCCGGCGGCCGTGGACGAGGCCGAGGCGATGCTGGCCCGGGCCGAGGGCCGCGACGACGAGGCGGTGGCCCTGCTCGAGCGGGCGGCCCGGGCGTTCGACCAGGCCGCCCTGCCGCTGGAGGCGGCGCGCTGCCGAGAGGCGATGTGACCCGCCGCGTCGCCCTCCCCGCTCGGCCTCTCTCAGCCGACGCTCACCTCGACCGCGGTGCCGTTCGTGAGCACGTCGAACACCGCCGATCGCGCCTGTGACTGGGCCACGACGGCGCGCACGTCCTCCGCGGGCGCCGGGCTGTCGATGTCGAAGTGGACGCGGATGCCGCGGTAGCCGTTGCGCACCTCGTCCGACAGGCCCAGGATGCCCTGGAGGTCGATGTCCCCCTCGATCGTGGACGTCACCGAGCGCAGCTCGATCCCGCGTGCGGCCGCCACGTTGGCGATGCCGGCGGTCAGGCAGCAGGCGATCGCGTGGAGCAGGTGCTCCACCGGGGTCGGCGCCTGGTCGGTGCCGGTGAGCACGACGGGGTGGTCGCCTCCGGCGACGTAGGTGGCCTTGTGTTCGTGGTCGCCGCCCGCGCCCGAGAACGTGCCGAACGCGGTGCGGCTGTGGGTGCCGTCCACCCACGTGTTGGCGGCGCGGAACGTGAACTCGGCGAGCTCGGGCTGCGCCCGCACCGCGCCGATCGTGGCGAACAGCGCATCGACGTCCACACCGTTCCGGCTGGTGGGCTCGGTCATCGTCATGGCAGGGTCCTCCTGATCCGGGTCATCGGGCATCGATGACCCGGGAGGAGCATCCGCCCGTGGGCACGGCCGCGCTTGGAGGTCGCCTGGAGACGCTGTGGAGACGGGTGCGCCCGAGGAACCCGCTCCTTGCCCGGGCCGCCGGGTTGTGACTGCACCGCGGCGCCAGTACAGTTCCCCGGTCCTATCGAGCCCCGATTCCGAGGTGACCCGTCATGGCAGCCGTTTGCGAGGTGTGCGGCAAGCACCCGTCGTGGGGCATGAGTGTCAGCCACTCGCACCGGCGCACGAAGCGTCGGTGGAACCCCAACATCCAGCGTGTGCGCGCCATCGTCGACGGCGCGCCCAAGCGGGTCCAGGTCTGCACCGGCTGCATCAAGGCGGGGAAGGTCCAGAAGGTCGTCCACTGACCGCCAGTTGACCCCGCGGATCCCTGACGGTCCGCAACCGAGAAAGGGCGCCCTCCGGGGCGCCCTTGTCGCGTTCGGCGTCGGGACAGGCGCTTTGGGCCGCCGTCGAAACGGTCCGATACGGTGACGGAACCCCCACCCGCAGAGCTTGGCGAACCAGGGAGACCGAATCCGGTGCAAGGCGTCATCAAAGCGTACGACCCCGGTTCCAAGGACGGGATCGTGGTGCGTGACACCGACCTCGCCGAGGTCGACCTCGCGCCCGATGCACTGGTCGGCTCTGTCTTCCGGCTGCTCCGCCAAGGGCAGCGCGTGATCTTCGACCTCGACGGCGAGGGTCGAGCGACGCACCTGCGGTTGGGGTCGGAGGTCGACATGGGCACTCCGGGGCTCGACCCCGAGCGCTTCCCCCCAGGGGACGACGCGACCTCCGCGTGACCCGCCACACCCAGGACATCGCTGACCGGAGGATCATGGCTGCAACGACCGACAACCAGAAGCTCAAGGACTGGGTCGATCACTGGGTGGGGGTCCTCCAGCCGGACGATGTCGAGTGGTGCGACGGCTCCGACGAGGAGTGGGACCGCCTCACGCAGCTCCTCGTCGACGGTGGCACGTTCGAGTGCCTGGCCGAGGACAAGCGGCCCAACAGCTTCCTCGCCCTCTCCGATCCCGGTGACGTGGCCCGGGTCGAGGACCGCACGTTCATCTGCTCCGAGCGCGAGATCGACGCCGGCCCCACCAACAACTGGCGGGCCCCGGCCGAGATGAGGGACGAGCTGACGGGCTTGTTCACCGGGGCGATGAAGGGCCGCACACTGTACGTCGTGCCGTTCTCGATGGGCCCGCTGGGCTCGCCCATCGCCCACATCGGCGTGCAGCTCACCGACTCGGCCTACGTGGCCGTGAACATGAAGATCATGACCCGCATGGGTCAGGGGCCCCTCGACGCGCTGGGCGCCAACGGCGAGTTCGTGCCCTGCGTCCACTCGGTCGGCTACCCGCTGGTCGACGCCGGCGGCACCCGCCGCGACGACGTCGCCTGGCCGTGCGACGCCGACAACAAGTACATCGTCCACTTCCCCGAGACCCGCGAGATCTGGTCGTACGGCTCGGGCTACGGCGGCAACGCGCTGCTGGGCAAGAAGTGCTTCGCCCTGCGCATCGCCTCGACGATGGCCCGCGACGACGGGTGGATGGCCGAGCACATGCTCATCCTCGGCGTCACGCCGCCGAACGGCGAGAAGCGCTACGTGGCAGCAGCGTTCCCGTCGGCCTGCGGCAAGACGAACATGGCCATGATGATCCCCACCCTGCCCGGGTGGACGGTCGAGACGGTCGGCGACGACATCGCGTGGATGAAGTTCGGCGACGACGGGCGGCTGTACGCCATCAACCCAGAGGCCGGCTTCTTCGGCGTCGCCCCGGGCACCGGCAACGACACCAACCCGAATGCCGTGGCCACGCTGTACGGCAACTCGGTCTTCACCAACGTGGCCAAGACCGATGACGGGGACGTGTGGTGGGAGGGCCTGTCCGAGCCGCCGGCCCACGCCGTCGACTGGAAGGGCAACGACTGGACGCCCGAGAGCGACGCCCCGGCGGCGCACCCGAACGCCCGGTTCACCACGCCCGCGTCCCAGTGCCCGTCGATCGCTCCCGAGTGGGAGGACCCGAAGGGCGTGCCGATCTCGGCCATCCTCTTCGGCGGTCGGCGAGCCACCAACGTGCCGCTCGTGACCGAGTCGCTCGGCTGGGACCACGGCGTGTTCCTCGGCTCGATCATGAGCTCCGAGACCACCGCCGCGCAGGCGGGTGCGGTCGGCAAGCTGCGGTTCGACCCGTTCGCGATGCTGCCGTTCTGCGGCTACAACATGGGCGACTACTTCGCCCACTGGCTCGAGATCGGCCAGGCGACCGACGGCGACAAGCTGCCCAAGCTGTTCTGGGTCAACTGGTTCCGCCGCGGCGAGGACGGCTCGTTCCTGTGGCCGGGCTTCGGCGACAACAGCCGCGTGCTCAAGTGGGTCATCGAGCGGGTCGCCGGCGAGGGCGAGGCGGTCGACACACCGATCGGCCGGGTGCCGGCGGAGGGTGCCATCGACACGTCGGGCCTCGACATCGACGAGGCGACCGTCGCCAAGCTGGTCGCGGTCGACCCCGAGTCGTGGCGCGCCGAGCTCCCGCAGCTCGAAGCGCACTACGCCGGCCTGGGCGAGACGGTGCCCGCCGCGCTGCGCGAGCAGCTCGAGGCGCTCGATAAGCGGCTCGCCGCCGGCTGACGCCTCCCGCGTCCGGTTTCGATGGTGCCGCTCCCTCGGGGGCGGCACCGTCGCGTTCAGCCCGCTCCGTACGCGGCCATCTGGTCCAGCACCGACAGGGCGTCGGCCGGCACGTCGTGGCCGAGGTCGCGGTAGACCGCGGCGACGTTGGCGGCGAACCGCTCGCGCTCGGCCAGCTCGGCGTACGGGCCGAGGTCGATGTCGCGGGCGGCGTCGACGGGCGCCATGCCGGCCGCGGCCCGAGGCGCCACCTCCCGCTCGAGGAAACCGAAGTAGTCGCGTTGGTCGGCGACCGCCGACGTGTCGGTCACGGCGCCATGGCCCGGCACCACCACGTCGGGGGCGAGATCGAGGATGAGGTCGCACGCCGCCACCCAGTTGGCCACCGGCCCGGCCCACACGATCGGGTGGGCACCGTGGAACAGGATGTCGCCGGTGAACACCACCCCGCGGTCGGGGACGTGCACGATCACGTCCCCGCGCGTGTGGGCGGGCCCGACCTCGGCGAGGCGTACCTCGGTGTCGCCGACGGTCAGCGTCAGCTCGCTGTCGAACGTTGTGGTCGGGGGCACGACCTCGATGTCGCCGAACTCGTACCGGCCGAACATGCGGCGGAGGAGGTCTCCAGTCGGCCCGTCCGGTGGCGACGCCATGACGTCGGCCAGGAGTGACGGCGGCAGCTCGGCCATCTCCTCGGCGCAGCGGCGGGAGCCGACGATCTCGGCGTCGCGCACGAGCTGGTTGCCCCAGCAGTGGTCCCCGTTCGCATGGGTGTTCACCACCACGTCGATCGCGGCGGCCGCGGGCGTGGCCCGACGCATGGCGTCGAGCATCTCGCGGGTCAGGCGGAGGTCGAACAGGGTGTCGACGAGGAGGGAGGCATCGCCGTCCACCACCAGCCCGGCGTTGCTCAGGCCCCAACTGCCGTCGGGCTGGAGATAGGCGGACACGCCGTCGGCTAACTCGTGGAGGCCGCGGGTGTACGGGGGTGCGCTCGTCACGCTCCGTATCGTCGCGCACCCGGTCGATCTTCGGACCGGATCGCGGCGCGTGCGGGCGCGGCGGCGGCGGTACGATCCGCCACCAGCCCAGCGCCCTGAGGGAGGCCCGATGGCAGTGAGCGCGTACATCCTCATCCAGACCGAGGTCGGCAAGGCCGCACAGGTGGCCAGTGAGGTCGGAGGCATCGACGGCGTCGTGTCCGCCGAGGACGTCACGGGCCCCTACGACGTCATCGCCCGCGCCGAGTCCGAGACGGTCGACGACCTCGGCAAGATGGTCGTCAGCCGGGTCCAGATGATCGAGGGCATCACCCGCACGCTCACCTGCCCCGTCGTCCACCTCTGAGAGGGTCCGCTACGCGGTGGGCCCGATGACCATGGCCCGGATCGCCAGGCCCATGAGGAACAGGCCGCCGAAGCCGTAGAGCAGGTACACCTGCCGCCGCAGCTGCTGGCGGTAGCTGTAGATGATCCCGACCGAGGCCAGCGCCACGAACCCGTAGAACATGTGGAACTGCGGGATCTCCCGGTCCTCGGCGGTGACCAGCAACACCCCCAGCACGATCTGGACGACGATCGTGACCTCGGCGGCCCCGGTGAACCACCAGAGCGCCCGCCGGCGCAGCGCCGGCAGCCAGTGGGCGCCCAGCGCCCACAGGCCCGCCAGCGCGTTCGAGACGATGACGATCCATGCGACGACGACGTGGGCGTCGTGGAGGGTCAACGAAGGTGCGCGGCGTTCAGGACTGGCCGGGGGACGAGGTCGACACCTCGTAGGACCACAGCTCGCTCGACACCGAGACGGGCCCGCCCTGCGGGTGCGGGCGATCGGTGCCCTGGTGCCCGTGGCCGAACGCCGGGCTGTTGACCCAGGCCTGGAAGGCGTCCTCGTCGCGCCAGCGCGTGACGACGAGCCAGGTCGTGCGGTCGTCGGTCGGCTTCAGCAGCTCGAAGCCCTCGAAGCCGTCCTGGTCGTCCACGGCGCCGGCCCGCGCCGCGAAACGCTTGCCGAGCTCGTCGCCGGAGCCCTCGGGCACCGTGATGGCGTTGATCTTGATCACTTGGGCCATGAACACATCATGGGCGGCGGACGCACCACCCACCAACACGCCGGCGTGCCGGAACGTCAGCGGGCCCGCGCCGCGGCCCTGCGGCGGCGCTCGAGCCACATGAGGGCCTCGCGGCGGCTCAGGCCACTGAGGTCGTCCTCGTGGGCGTCGACGAAGGCGACGACCGCGGCCGGGTCGACCTTCGAGTACTCGCGCAGCGCCCAACCGATCGACTTGCGCACGAAGAAGTCGCGGTGTGCGCCCTGCGCCAGGCAGGCCGAGAACAACCAGTCGGCGTCGGTGGCGGTCCGCCAGCGGTTCATGTGCAGGAGCGCCGACCGGGTCAGCCACATGTCATCACCGACCAACCAGGCGTCCATGCGATCGCGGAGCCGGGGATGGGCGCGGACGAGGTCACCGACCGCGTGCGTGGCGAGGGCGTCGACGGTGTCCCACCAGGGACGGGTGGTTAGCAGGGTTTCGACCGTGTCGAGGAAGGCGGGGGTGGGTCCCGGGCCTCGTGCGAGAGGACGAGCGTGGCGGTTGGCGAGCGTGCAGGCCAGGTACTGGTGCTCGCGTTCGGGCCGGGCCCAGAGGTCGAGAACCGCCTCGATGACCACGGGTTCGGGCAGGCGGCGGGCCAGATCGGCGGTCGCCGCCCGCCAGGCGGACTTCTGTCCCGGCGCCGTCACCCCGAGGAACGGGAACTGGTCGCGCATGTACCGCTGCATGCCGTCGACGCGGCCCGGGTCGGCCCGCGCCGCCAGCTCGGCCGCGATGCGGTCGGCCAGGTCGTGCCCGGCCGGCACCTGGTGCGCCGCCACGGGGCTACTCGTGCGGTCGGCCCGACCCGTCGACGCCGGCGAACACGTCGTCGTCGCGGTGGTCGGCCGGCACGCCCCGCCGGATGAAGTACTCGGTGCCCATCGACTCGCGGAACACGTCGAACGGCATGGCGAGGAACGGGGCCAGGTCGCCCACCTGGGTCTCGTGGGCCTCCATGGAGGCGCGCTTGCGCTCGGCCCAGGGGCGGACGTCGACGCGGGTGGTGATGATCTCGTCGGGCATGGCGAACTGCACGTCGGGGTTGTCGAGGTCGGGCACGTCGTCCCAGCTGGCGTCGCCGTTCTCGACCAGCATGGTGATGAAGGCCCGGATGACGTCGCGGTTCATCGTGGCCTCGAGCACGTGCGGAACCCCGACGAGCTCGCCGGCGCGCACCCCCACCCGGTGGACCTGGATGTGGTCGGGGTGCCCGTAGTTGCCGTTCACGTCGTACACGAGCAGCACGTCGGCCCGCTCGTCGCGCAGGAGGGCAGCCAGTCGCTCGGCGGCCTCGCCGACGTCCGCCTGCCAGAACGACGCCGGGTCGTCGTTCTCGGCGGTACCCATCATCCCCGAGTCGCCGTAACCGAGGAACTCGACGCGATGGACGCCGATGGCCTCGGCCGACCGGCGGACCTCGTCCATGCGCCGCTCGACAAGGGTCTCGCCCGGCCGCAGCAGGCCCTCGGGCACCTCGCCGTGCTCGCCGCGGGTGGCGTAGACGACGACCACCCGGTGGCCGTCGTCGACCGCCTTGGCCAGCGTGCCGGCGGTGGTGATGCACTCGTCGTCGGGGTGGGCGTGGAAGGCGACCAGCGTGGGCACGACCGCGGTCCTACCACGGCGGGGCCGGCCGATCCGAGCGCGTTCACCCCCGGCATCGTGGGTGACCCCAACGGTCTGCGGTACCCTCGCCGCCGATGGACATCGAGTCTGCCCCCGCCCGGCTGCGGGATCTGCCGACCTGGCTGCTCAACCAGGCCGCGCTGCAGGGTCAGCGCATCGGCGCCGAGACCCTCGCCGCGGTGGGGGCCCACCGCACGCACTACGCCGTGCTGGCCGCCCTCGACGAGTTCGGGACCGACAGCCAGGCCGAGCTCGGACGGCGGTGCGGCATCGACCCCAGCGACATGGTGGCGCTCATGGCCCGGTTGACCGGCGACGGCCTGGTCGAACGCGGACCCGATCCCGCAGACCGGCGCCGCAATCTGGTGTCGATCACTGCGGCGGGGCGCCGCCGGCTCGACGAGCTGGCCGGGACGGTGGGCGCCGCCCAGGACACACTGCTCGAGCCGCTGTCGACCGCGGAGCGCAAGCGGCTGACGGCCCTGCTGACCCGCATCGTGGAGCACGCCCGGCCAACCGATCGTTGACATCGCCAACGATCGCCCTTACGTTGGGCATACCAACATTGGTGATGCCAACGGAAGGTCCTAGGCCATGCCCGTCACTCACGTCCTCGACACGACCATGCACCACACGGAGGTGGGCGACGGCGCCCCGGTGGTCCTCCTGCATGGCAACCCCACCTCGTCGCACGCCTGGCGGAACGTCGTACCCCGCCTCGGCCACGGCGTCCGGGCCCTGGCGCCCGACCTCGTCGGCATGGGCCGCTCGGGCAAGCCCGACATCCCCTACCGCTTCGCCGACCACGCCCGCTACCTCGACGCGTGGTTCGACGCCCTCGGCCTCGACGAGGTCGTGCTCGTCGGCCACGACTGGGGTGGCGCCCTCGCCATCGACCGGGCCGCCCGCCACCCCGACCGCGTCCGCGGCCTGGCGGTGATGGAGACCATCGTCCGCCCCCTGACCTGGGACGACTTCCCGAACCAGGCCCGCCCACGCTACGAGGCGCTGCGCGGCCCCGCCGGCGAAGCCAAGGTCCTGGAGGAGAACTTCTTCATCGAGCAGGCCCTGCGCGCCACCGTGCGGTCGGGGCTGAGCGACGAGGACCACGCCATCTACGCCGCGCCCTACCCGACCCCCGAGAGCCGGCGCCCGCTCCTCGCCTGGCCCCGGGAGATGCCCATCGCGGGCGAGCCCGCCGACCTCGTCGCCCGCATCGAGGCGTACGACGCCTGGCTGGCCGCCAGCCCCGACGTACCGAAGCTCCTGCTCACCTTCGACGGGTCCGAGGACACGCTGATGATCGGCCGGGAGCTGGCCGACTGGTGCGCGACGCACATGGCCGGGCTCGAGATCGTGGGCTGCGGGCCCGCGGCCCACATCGTGCAGGAGGACCAGCCCCAGGCGATCGGGGA
>CAWCLR010000002.1:0-12620 GCA_963796415.1 uncultured Acidimicrobiales bacterium
CTGAGCCGGTCGAGGCCGAGGCTGCTGAGCCGGTCGAGGCCGACGCCGCCGACGAGCAGTAGCCCGCCGGTCGAACGACACCCACGACGACGCGGGGGCCTCGGCCCCCGCTTCGTCCCGTTTTCGGCGAGCAAGTAGCGTCCGCGTGCATGCTGGTCATCGGGCTCACCGGGGGCATCGGGTCGGGGAAGTCGACCGTGTCGGCCCTGCTGGCCGAGCGGGGGGCGGTCGTCGTCGACGCCGACGCCGTCGTGCGCGAGGTGCAGCAACCGGGCACGCCCGTGTTCGCGGCGATGGTCGAGCGCTTCGGCCCGGGCATCGTGGCCGCCGACGGCTCGCTCGACCGGGCCGCGGTGGCCGACCGGGTGTTCAACGACGGCCAGGCGCTGGCGGACCTGAACGCCATCGTGCACCCTGCCGTCGGCAAGGAGATCGCCGACCGCATGACGGCGCTGGTCGAGACCGACGAGATCGTGGTCCTCGACGTGCCGCTGCTCGTCGAGTCGAAGAATGCCTACCCGGTGGCAGGGCTGCTGGTCGTCGACGTCGACCCCGAGGTGGCGGTGCGGCGCCTGGTCGAGCACCGCGGGATGCGGGAGGAGGACGTCCGGGCCCGCATGACCCGCCAGGCCAGCCGCGCGGAGCGCCTGGCCCGGGCCGACCGGGTCATCGACAACAGCGGCACCCCCGACGACCTCGCCGCCGCGGTCGCGGACGCATGGCAGTGGATCCAAACGCTGCCCGCCGCGGCGTGATCACACCGGGGCGACGTCGACCGACACCGTCAGCTGTTGCTCGGCGGGAGGGCCGAAGACCACCCCGCGCACCGGCACCACATCGGTGTAGTCGCGGCCCCAACCCACCGTGACGTGGCGGTCGGGTTGCACGAGGCCGTTCGTGGGGTCGAGGTCGACCCACCCGCGGCCGGGGACGAACAGGCCGACCCAGGCGTGGGAGGCGTCCGCGCCGACGAGGCGCGACTGGCCGGGCGGGGGCACGGTCTCGAGGTAGCCGCTGACGTAGCGGGCGCCGAGGCCGGCCGAGCGCAGGGCGCCGAGCAGCAGGTGGGCGAAGTCCTGGCAGACCCCCCGGCGGTCGGCCAGCACCTCGGCGGGCGGTGTGCTGACGTCGGTGGCTCCGGGCACGAACTCGAAGGTGTCGAAGATGCGGTCGGTCAGGCCCGCCGCCGCCTCGCCCAGCGGACGTCCGGGGATGAGCTCGGTGGCGCCGAACGCCGCCAGCTCGGGCCCGCGGACGACGAGCGGCGAGTCGAGGCGGCACAGACGCGCCAGCAGCCCGTCGGGACCCCCGCTGGTCGCGGTGGCCGCCACGGCGTCCTCCCACGGCCCGTCCCAGACCCCGTCGGGCACCGGACGCGGCCGGATCGTCACGTCGCTGGTGGCGGTGACCTCGAGGTGGTCGTGGGGGGCGTCGACGGCCAGGTAGGTGACCGTGTTCCCGAAGCCGTCGACGTGGGTGCGCCGGTGGGTGGGCGCAGGCACCGATGCCACGTCGGATGCATTCACGTCCTGGTGCGGGAGCGACCGCGGCGTCAGGCGGGCGATCGTGTGGCCCGCGGCCACCGCCGATTCGTAGGCGTAGGTGGTGCGATGGGTCACCCGGTAGTGACGGGTGGCGCGGGCGGGGGACGGGCGGGTGTCGGTGTCCATCGTGCGGGCCGGCGGGCCGGTCGCTGGCTCGGGGGCGGTCACCGTACCCGCCGGGGTCGCTCGGTGAACCATCCGCGCGGGACGAGGTCGCCCACCTCGAGGACCGGCTGGCGGGCGGCCAGCACGAGGGCGCCCACGGGCCCGAGCCCGTCGTGGCCGGCGCCGGACCCGAGCGGCAGACGGGCCTCGAGGCGATGCTGCGCCGAGCGGACCGCGGCGAGCTGGGCCCGGCGGGCCGAGCGGTCGGGCAGGTCGTGCAGGTCCAGGGCCAGGCTGTCGAGCTGGAACCGCACCGAGCGGGGGTTGTCCCGGTCGGCCAGCAGGAGGTCCCCCAGGGCGTCGAGCGTGACGTCGGTGCGGTGGCGCCGCCGGTAGGCGACCAGGCTCTCGTTGGCGGCGAGCGCGATCTCCCCCCGGATCGCCAGCGCCTCGTCGTCGACGGCCGGTTCGAACAGGGCCTCCACGAGGCCGAGCACGAGCAGCGCCCGCTCGAGCCGGCGCCCGATGTCGAAGAACCGCCAGCCGGGGCCGCGCACGACCGTCTCGTTGGCGAGGCCCGCCAGCGCGGCCAGCGTGACGAGCACGCGGTCGAGCGCCTCGGTGACGTCGAAGGCCGCGAGCGACGCGGCGCCCGCCGGGATGGCCAGCGCGGGCGCCGCCCCGGCCGACCCGCCGACGGCCCGGTCGCCCCGCGCCACCCGGTCGAGGGCGGTGGCCTCCGCGTCGAGGAGCGTGAGCAGGCTCCACGTGCGGGCGGACAGGAGCTGCCGGGCGATGCGGGCGTTGACCACGGTCGAGCGGAGGCTGGGGACCACCGCCCCCGGCCGGCCGCTCAGCGCCCGGCGCACCTCCCCGTCGAGGTCGGGCACCTCGGCGAGGTCGTCCCTACCAGCGAGCACCCCGAGGCCCCCGCTGACCGACCGCAGGGCGCGGGCGGCGGCGTCGAGGTCGGCCGGCTCGGGGGCGGCGCCCACCACCCGGGTGAGGGCCACCACCGCCGTCCGGGCCGCCATCTCCGCCCGCTCGGCCATGCGGCCCATCCAGTACATGGCCTCGGCGGCGCGGGTCGGCAGCGAGCGGCGGAGATCGATCTGGGGGATGGAGCGACCCGTGGGGCGCGGGCGCCGGTCCCGGCTGTCGGGGTCGAGCACCCACACGTCCTTGCCGGTGCCGGTGTGCCGCCCGGCGAGCGGGGTGCGCCCGTCGAGCAGGCGGGCGTGCCCGCCGGGCAGGGCCACCGGGCCGTCGGGGCCCAGCGCCACCTGGGTCCGCAGGGCGACAGGGGCGGGAGCGAGCCGGCCGTCGGCGAGGCGGGGCGCGGTGGCGACGTCCACGACCTCCTGGGCCACGTAGCGCTCGGGGCGGGTCGCGAGCCGCGCCATCCAGGTCGCCAGCTCGGCGTCGCCGAGGTCGGCGGCCACGGCGGGGGGCACGGGCGCCCGGGGATCGGTGTCGTGGAGCACGTAGCGCGTCGGATCCGCCTCGACGGCCCGGCGCCGGTCGGGGTCGCCGCACCACAGGGCCGGGACGGACGGCAGGTCGAGCGGCCGCCCCGTCAGGAACCGCGCCGCGGCGTCGAGGAACGGCTGCAGCGCATAGGCGGCCGCCACGCCCGACCCGAAAGGGTTCACGATGGCCACGTGGCCGTCGCGGTCCACGCCCACGGCCCCGGCCACCCCGGCACCCGTGTACTGGGCGTCCTCCACCGGATCGAAGGCGGTCTCGGGCACCCGTCGCAGCAGCACGTCGACCGGCTCGAGCCCATCGAGCGACCGCAGCCACACCCGGCCGTCCCGCACGGCGACGTCGGCCCGCTCGGCGAGGTCGTACCCGAGCTGGGTGGCGAGGTACGAGTCCTCGACGTAGCCGGGGTCATCGGGCGCGCCGGTCACCACGACCGTGCGCGGGCTGGGGCGCTCGGAGGGCGCCGCCGCGGCCAGGGTGGCGCGGAGGGCGGACGTGTAGGCCCGGTGGCCGACCAGCCCCAGCGCCGGGTGCACGGGCGGCAGCACGCGGGCGCTCACCGCGCGGGCCAGCAGCGCATGGCCGTCCCCCGAAGGCACGTCGGTCACGTCCGCCACCACCCGGGCGCGGCCGTGGCCGTCGACGACCACGTCCGCGCCGACCACCGAGAGCCGGGTCGCCGGGCCGGCGCGCCACGAGGACACGAGCAGGCTGGCGTGACCGGCCAGGGCCTCCACCGGGATCACCCCGGCCCGCAGCAGCTCCCGCGGCCCTTGCAGGTCGGCGACCACGTCGGCCAGCAGCGCGGCCCGGCCGACCAGCCCGGCCGCCAGGGACGCCCACGTCGCCGCGTCCAGCACCAGCGGAACCACGTCGATGCGCCAGGGGCGCACGGACGCGGTGACGTCGTCGTGCAGCACCGCGCTCGCCCCCTCGGCGACCATCAGGCGGTCGGCGGCCCGCTGGCGTCGCTCGAGCTCGTCGGGCCCGAGGCCGAGCAGCGATCCGACGACCCGGTCCCACCCCGGCCGCCACGCGCCGTCGGGCCCGATCGCCAGGTCGTGGCCGCCAGGCGACGAGTAGCGGACCTGCTCGGTGGCGGCCTCGGGACCCGTGTGCCCTCCAGCCTTCGGAGGGCCGACTCCGGCCGCGCTGGTCGTCGCCATCTCCCTACTCTGTCCGAGCCTCCGCACCCGGGCCGAAACCGTCCCGCACATCGATCGTGGCGGGCTCCTCGGGCGGCGGAGGGAAGTAGGTCGCCCGCACCTCGTCGTGTACGACGGCGATCGCCACCTGGACATCGTCGAGGCCGTCGTGCAGCGCCTCGAGCGGCCCGTTGGCCACCGTCACCAAGGTGCGCATGGCTGCCCGGGCCGCCATGTCCACCGCCTGCGAGCGGGGCAGCCCGCCGACGACGGCCTCCACCTCGGTCAGGCAGTGGGCGATCGAGCCGGGGAAGTCGGGGTCGCGCAGCAGGAACGTGACCGTGGGGTGGCCGGCGGACGGGCCGCGCCGGCGCCGATGGTAGGCCTGCAGGCCCGACAGCGAGCGGAGCACCGCGGCCCATTGCACCTCGTCATGGGCTGCGGCGCCCTCGTCCACCTGGGCCGACTGGGCCAGCAGGGCCACGGCGCGGACGTCGAGCACCCGGCTCGTCATGTCGGCCCGCTCGATGTGCCGGCCCAGCCGCAGCATCTGGTAGGCCTCGTCGCGGCTCATCGTCCCCGAGACGATGCCCACGAACCGCTGGCACTCGCCGATGACCTTGTCGAGGAAGCGCCCGCGGCTGCGCCGGTCGACGGCCTCGGTGTGGTGGCTGGTGGCGTAGAGGTAGAGGTCGTTCAGCGCCTGCCACGCCTCGCGGGGCAGCACCTCGCGGGTGGTGCGCAGGTTCTCGCGGGCCGCCACCACCGACGACACGACGCTCGACGGGTTCTCGCGGTCGGCCAGCAGGAACGTGATGATGTTCCGCTCGTCGGGCGCGGCGTACCGCTCGCGGAAGGCGCCGCCGCTACCCGTCACCGCGAGCAGCGGCTCCCAGGTGAGCGGCACCGACGTGGGCAGGTCGACGAGCAGGTGGGTGTGCTCGCCGATCACGCGGGCGGTGTCCTCGGCCCGCTCGAGGTAGCGCGCCGCCCAGTACAGGTGCTCGGCGACGCGGGAGAGCAGCATCAGCGCCCGATCACGCGCACGTGCTGCCGGGCCGGCTCAGCACTCGACCACCCAGGTGTCCTTGCTGCCGCCCCCCTGGGACGAGTTCACCACCAGCGAGCCCTTGCGCAGCGCCACCCGGGTCAGGCCCCCGCGGGTCACGTAGCTGGTGCGCCCGGTCAGGATGAACGGCCGCAGGTCGACGTGGCGGGCCTCGACCCCGTCCTCGGTGAGGGTCGGCGCCGTCGACAGGGCGAGGATCGGCTGGGCCACCCAGCGCCGTGGGTCGGCCTCGATGGCCCGGGCCACGCCCGCCAGGTCCTCGTCGGTGGCGCAGTCGCCGATCACGAGCCCGTAGCCGCCGCTCTCGTTGGCCGGCTTGATGACCAGCTCGCGCAGGTGGTCGAGCACGTGACGCCGCTCGTCCTCGTAGAGGCACCGGTGGGTGGGGACGTTGGGCAGGATCGGCTCGTCGTCGAGGTAGTAGCGGATGAGGTCGGGCACCCAGGCGTACACGACCTTGTCGTCGGCCACGCCCGCGCCGGGGGCGTTGGCGATGGCCACGTTCCCGGCCCGCCACGCCCGCATCAGCCCCCGCACGCCGAGGGCGGATTCGGGCTGCATCTCGTCGGGGTCGAGGTACATGTCGTCGACCCGCCGGTAGATGACGTCCACCTGCTGGGGCCCGCCGACCGTGCGCACGTAGACGCACGAGTCGGCCCCGACGAACAGGTCGCGGCCCTCGACCAGCGGCACCCCCATGCGGTGGGCGAGGAAGCTGTGCTCGAAGTATGCCGAGTTGTAGATGCCGGGCGTGAGCACGACCACGGTGGGGTCGACGACCTCGTCGGGCGCCAGCGAGGCCAGCAGGCGGAAGAGCTGGTCGGGGTAGTCGTCGACCGGCTGGATGCTCTGGTGGGCGAACAGGTCGGCGAAGGCCCGCTTGGACACGAGCCGGTTCTCGAGCAGGTAGCTCACGCCCGACGGCACCCGCAGGTTGTCCTCGAGGACGTAGACGGTGCCGTCGCGGTCGCGCACCAGGTCGCTGCCGCTGATGTGGGCCCACACCCCGTAGCGGGGGCGGACGCCCACGCACTCGGGCCGGAAGTTGGCGGCGTCGGAGAGCAGCTCGGCCGGGAACACGCCGTCAGCGATCACCTGCTGGTCGTTGTACAGGTCGTCGATGAACCGGTTGAGCGCCTGCAGCCGCTGGACCAGGCCCGCCTCGATCCGGCGCCACTCGGTGGCGTCGATGATGCGGGGGATGACGTCGAACGGCCACGCCCGGTCGATGCCCCGGCCGTCGGAGTACACGGTGAACGTGACGCCCATCGCCAGCATGTCGAGGTCGGCGGCGTCCTGGCGGGCCGCCAGCTCGGCGACGCCGAGGCTCTCGAGGTGGTCGACGAGCGGGGCCGAGGCCCGCCGCGGGCGCCCGTCGGGGCGTAGCAGCTCGTCCCACGGTGCCGCCTCGGCGCCCTGGGCGGTGCCCCGGGCCCGGGAGGCGGTGTGGTCGGCGAGCGACATGGGGTGAAGTCTCGGCCGGACGTGTGTCGCGGCTGTTCGCCGGGTGTGACGCTCCTGTGAACGAGGCGCGACCGCACGGTGCCCCGTGCGCGGAATCGACTCCAAAGCCGCGGCCCGCGGTGCCCATACTGGCGGGATGTCCTTCCCGCTGCTGCCTGCGTTGCTCACCGGCCTCGGCCTCGGCGCCCTGGTCGCCGCGCAGGTGGGGCCCGTGTCGCTGCTGTGCATCCGCACCACCCTGCGCTACGGGTTCGCACCGGGTCTGGCCGTGGGGGCCGGCGCCGCCGCGGTCGACACCGCCTACGGCGCGCTGGGCATGCTCGGCGCCGGCGCCGTGGTCACGGTCGCCCCCGTGCGCGTGGCGATGGGCGCGGTGGGCGCCGTCGTGCTCGTGGTCATGGGCGTGCGCACCCTCTCCGCCGCGCAGCGCGTCCGAATCGGGCTCGAGGTCCCGTCCGAGGTCGTCACCCCGGCGAGGGCGCTGCGCACCTCGCTGGCCGCCACCGCCTCGAACCCCCTGACCATCGCCTCGTGGGCGACCGCGTTCGCCGCGGCGTCGACGGCGTCGGTCATCGGCGGCTGGGCCGACGGCGTGGCGCTGCTGTGCGGCATCTGCGCCGGCAGCGTCGGGTGGTTCGCGGTGCTGACGACCGGGGTGGTCCTGGCCGGGCGACGCCTCGGCGACCGCTCGCTCCAGCTGGCCGACACGGTCGCCGGCCTCGGCCTGGTCGGGTTCGGGGCCGTGCTCGGCCTCCGCACCGCCCGGGACGGCTGACCCGCGCGGCGGCGTGCCGGCCCCGGCGAGATGTCACGGCCCGCCGATACAGTCCTGGTGCGATGCCTCCGAAGCAGATCCCCTTCCGGATGGTCTCCGAGTTCGAGCCGGCGGGCGACCAGCCGGGCGCCGTCGCCGCGCTCAGCGCCGGCATCGCCAACGGCGAGCGCTACCAGACGCTGCTCGGCATCACGGGGTCCGGCAAGAGCGCCACCATCGCGTGGACCATCGAGCAGGTCCAGAAGCCCACCCTGGTCATCGCCCCCAACAAGTCGCTGGCCGCCCAGCTGGCCAACGAGTTCCGCGAGTTCTTCCCCGACAACCGAGTCGAGTACTTCGTCAGCTACTACGACTACTACCAGCCCGAGGCCTACATCGCCTCGTCCGACACCTACATCGAGAAGGACTCGTCGGTGAACGACGAGATCGACCGCCTGCGCCACTCGGCGACGGCGGCCCTGCTCACCCGGCGTGACGTGATCGTCGTGGCCTCGGTGTCGTGCATCTACGGCCTGGGGTCGCCGGCCGAGTACAAGGAGAACGTCCTCTACCAGCTCGTCGGCGACCAGATCGACCAGCGGGCCTTCCTGCGGCGGCTGGTCGACATGCAGTACGACCGGAACGACACCTACCTCGAGCGGGGGCGGTTCCGGGTGCGGGGCGACACCATCGAGGTGCACCCCGCGTACGAGCAGACGATCCTGCGCATCGAGCTGTTCGGCGACGAGATCGAGCGCATCACCGAGGTCGACCCGACCACCGGCGAGCAGGTCCGCGCCCTCGACGACCTGTGGATCTACCCCGCCACCCACTACGTGGCCGGCGACGAGCGCATGCACGCCGCCATCGGGCGCATCGAGGGCGAGCTGGCCGACCGGCTGCGGTACTTCGAGAAGGAGGGCAAGCTGCTCGAGGCGCAGCGCCTGCGCATGCGCACGCAGTACGACCTCGAGATGATGCAGGAGGTCGGCTTCTGCAACGGCATCGAGAACTACTCGGCGCCCATCGACGGCCGGAGTCCCGGCGAGCCGCCGCACACCCTCCTCGACTTCTTCCCCGACGACTTCCTCGTGGTCATCGACGAGAGCCACGTGGCGGTCCCGCAGCTCCACGGGCAGTACGAGGGCGACCGCAGCCGCAAGGAGCAGCTCATCCAGCACGGCTTCCGGCTGCCGTCGGCGGGCGACAACCGACCGCTGAAGTTCGACGAGTTCGTCGACCGGGTCAACCAGGTCGTGTACCTGTCGGCCACGCCGTCGCCGTACGAGCTCGAGATCTCGTCCACGGTGGTCGAGCAGATCGTGCGGCCCACGGGCCTCGTCGACCCCGAGGTCATCGTCCGCCCCACGAAGGGCCAGATCGACGACCTCCTGACCGAGGTCCGCAAGCGCATCGATCACGACCAGCGGATCCTGGTCACCACGCTGACCAAGAAGATGGCCGAGGACCTGAGCGAGTACCTGCTCGAGCAGGGCCTGCGGGTCCGGTACCTGCACTCGAACATCGACACGATCGAGCGCATCGAGATCCTGCGGGCGCTGCGGCTCGGCGAGTTCGACGTGCTGGTCGGCATCAACCTGTTGCGTGAGGGCCTCGACCTGCCCGAGGTGTCGCTGGTGGCCATCCTCGACGCCGACAAGGAGGGGTTCCTCCGCAGCGACACGTCGCTCATCCAGACCATCGGCCGGGCGGCGCGCAACGTCGACGGCCAGGTGGTCATGTACGCCGACACCGTCACCGACTCGATGCAGCGGGCCATCGGCGAGACGCAGCGCCGGCGCCAGCTGCAGATCGCCTACAACGCCGAGCACGGCATCGAGCCGCAGACCATCCGCAAGGCGGTCAACGACATCCTCGCCCACCTGCGCCCCGCCGAGGGTGCGCCGGTGCCCGGCGACGGGCGCCGCGGCCGCGGCCGCGGCCGGGCGGGCAAGACCCTGCGCGACGAGCTCGGCGATCTGCCGCCCACCGAGCTGGGGCGGCTCATCCAGACGCTCGAGGAAGAGATGCACGAGGCCGCGGCCGACCTGCGCTTCGAGTACGCGGCCCGCCTGCGCGACGAGGTCAACGAGCTCAAGCGCGAGCTGCGCGAAGCCGGGGTCTGACGAGCGACTGACGGTCGACTGACGCGGCGCACCGGGGCGCCGGCGAGTGTTCGACCAGCCGTCATCGGGCCGCCGCCTGGCGGGCACCCTGCCGTCGCCGTCGTCTCACGACGCATCCGTAGCGTCCGACCGGCATGTCCGGTCCCGCCGTGGTGGAGCTCGTCGACACGGCGGCTCCTCGGCCGGCCGGCCCGGCCGCGGCCCCCGCCGGGCCGCCGACCGTCGCGCCGCGCCGCCCGCGGCGCCTCCCCCGGCCGACCTACGGCTGGTTGGTGGTGGGCGCCGTCCTCGTCGGGCTCGCGCTCCGCGCCGCGATCGGGCTCACCGACGATGCGCCGACCACCGACGAGGTCGCCTACATCGCGTCGGGCACGTCGCTCGCCGAGGGCGGCGGCTTCGTCCGCGGCGGCCATCCCGAGCTGCACTTCCCGCCACTGGTGCCCTGGCTGCTCGGCACCGGCGGCCGCGTGCTCGGCGACCCGCACACCGCTGCTGTCGTGCTCACGTGCCTGGCCGGCGCGGCCGTGGTGGTGCCCGCGGCCGTGCTGGGCCGCCGGCTGGCCGGCGACGTCGGTGGGGTCGTCTCCGCCTGGACCGCCGCGGTGGCGCCCGGCCTCGCCACGCTGCCCGCCACCCGGGGCGCGGGGTCCGAGGCCGAGTACACGCTGCTCGTCGTGTCGGCCGTGGCGGCGGCGGTGGCCGGGGCCGCGGCGCCGCCTCGGCGCATGCTGGCCTGCCTCGGCGGCGCCGGTCTGCTCGTCGGCCTCGCGTACTTGACGCGACCCGAGGGTCTGGCGGCGGCGCTGCCGCTCGGCGCGGTGGCGATCGTGGCCGGCTGGCGGGCGAGACGGGCCGTCGGGGCGGCGCGGGCCGCGCTCGTGTTCTCTGCGCCCCTGCTGTTGTGCGTGGTGCCGTACGTGGGCTACCTCCATGCGCACACGGGCGAGTGGCAGCTCACGGCCAAGTCCCAGGACGTGTCGATCGAGGCGTGGCACGCGGTCGCCCGCAGCGACCGGGAAGCGCGGGACCGCGTGCTGTACGCCCTCGACGAGACCGGGCTGCGGTTCGAGGACGAGCGGGCGCCCCTGACGACCCTGGCCCGGCGCGACCCGGCGGGCTACGGGCGCATCGTGGCCACGAACGTCTCCATGCTGGGCAAGGACCTGTCGGGCTGGTGGCTGCTGCCGCTGCCCCTGTGGGGGCTGGCCGCGTGGGCGGCGTTCCGGCGGCGCAGGGACCGCCGGGTCGCCGTGGTCGGCGCGGTGGCGGCCCTGCCGGTGCTGACGGCCCTCGCCTTCTTCGTCCAGCCGCGCTACCTGGTCGTCACGGCGGCCCTGGCAACCGTGCTCGTCGGGGTGGGCGTCGCCGACCTGGCGCCGCGGCGGCGCCGGCCGGTCGTGGCCGGCGTGCTCGGGCTGGCGCTGGCGGCGTCGCTGGTGACCTTCGCCGGGCCCGCCGGGTGGTGGCACCCGACCGACCACACCGACCAGCAGGAGGCGGGGGAGTGGATCGCCGAGCGCACCGCTCCCGGAGATCGCCTGATGACCCGCAGCTTCGTGGTCCAGCACTTCGCCGAGCGAACCGCAGTGGCGGTGCCGTACACGGACCTCGACGGCATCGTCGCCTTCGCCCGTCACTACGGGGTGCGGTACCTGGCGGTCGACGAGACGAGCGCTCGCCGGGTCCGACCCCAGCTGCTGCCCCTGCTGGGCGACGAGCCGGTGTCGGGGCTGCAGCTGGTGCACGAGGCGAGCGCCGAGGGCCGCACGACGCGCGTGTTCGCCCTCGTGCCCGCGCCGCCGCGGTCGACGGAGGCGGCGCCGGCGCTCGGCTTCATGGGCGACGGAGGCTGATCCGGGCGTCCGATCACGCGCCGGGCCACCGCGCCGGCAGACCCAGCCGGGGCGTCGGCGGACGCCGGTTTGCGCAGGTGGGAGTCCCGGGCGGGTCGGCGCATGGCAAACCCGGGCGCGGTCCCCGTGATCCGGGGCATGATGGGTGTACTCCAGCTGGCTGTGAGGTGTCTCTGAGGTGAACCTCGCCGCCGTGTCGGCGCCCGGCCTCGCGGCGAACGGTGCCGGGCGCCGCACCGCTACCGGGAGCGACGGGTGTCCCGAGCCGGAGAGACGAAACGATGAGCAACGTCCGCTACGAAGAGATCGCGGTCGCCGAGGACTTCGATCGGGTCCGCGACCGCACCGCCGAGGCCCAGGCCGTCTGGTGCCGGCGCGCCGCCGCCCACCTGCCCGACGCGCCCCCTCCCGACATGGTCGACATCGGCGCCGGCACGGGAATCTGGGCTCTCGCCTTCGCCGAGACGCTGGGCACGCGCGTGCATGCGGTCGAGCCCTCCCGCGGCATGCGGGCCCGTGCGGAGGCGGTCCGCCCGCACGCCCTGGTCACGTACACCGACGGCTCGGTCGAGCGGCTGCCGCTCGACGACGATGCCGTCGGCGCAGCGTGGCTCTCGACGGTTGTCCACCAGTTCGCCGACCTGGCGGGCGCGGCGCGGGAGATCCGGCGGGTCGTCGAGCCCCGCGGGACGGTGCTGATCCGCGGTGGCTACCCGGGCAGGCAGGACGAGATCGAGCTGTTCCACCTGTTCCCCGACGCCATGCGCCTCGCCGAGACGTGGCCCCGGCTGGGCACCGTGATCTCGGCGTTCGAGGACGCCGGGTTCGCCGTCGTGGCGCTCGAGCGCGTGCGTGAACCGACCTTCGCCACCTACGACGAGATGCTCGACAACCTCGCCGTGATGCGACGCAGCGACACCGCCCTCGTCGGCATCGACGAGGAGGGGTGGGCCAAGGGCGTGGCCGCCATCGAGCGGGCCCGGGCCGCCGGCGAGTCCCCGTGGCCCCTGGGGCAGGACCTGCTGGTCCTGCGCTGAACGCCGGATGACGATCAGGGTGCCATGAATGCCCTGTT
>CAWCLR010000003.1:0-295394 GCA_963796415.1 uncultured Acidimicrobiales bacterium
TCATCGACAACCCGCCGATCAACCTCTACGACCCCGAGATGTTCGCTGAGCTCAACGTCCTGATGGACACGATCGACGCGGACGCGGAGCTGAAGGTCGTCGTCTTCGAAAGCGGCAACCCGGACTACTTCGTCGCGCACTACGACCTGGAGCGCGGCGAGGTGGTACCCGACCAGCCCGGGGCTGCCGAGTTCAGCGCGTGGCCGAACTTCGTCACCCGACTCGTGCAGTCGCGGGTGCTAACCGTCGCCAAGTTGCGAGGCCGGGCGCGGGCGCACGGGTCGGAACTGGCGCTCGCCTGTGACATGCGCTTCGCATCGACGGAGAAGGCCGTTCTTGCCCAGGTCGAGGTCGGCGCGGCCGTCGTCCCCGGCGGCGGCGCGATCGAATGGCTGTCCGCTCTGGCGGGCCGTTCGCGTGCGTTGGAGATCATCTGCGGCGCCGACGACTTCGACGCCGACACCGCGGAGAAGTACGGCTGGGTGAACCGTTCGATCCCCGATGCCGAGCTCGACGCCTTCGTCGATGCGTTCGCCCGCCGCGTCGCCAGCTTCGAGAAGCGAGCGCTCGAGCTCGCCAAGAAGCTCGTCAACGCCCGCTCCGGCGTACCGTCCGAAGCGGATCGCTGGGCATCGAATCAGTCGTTCATCAGCGCAACGTCCTGGCCCGAGACACAGGCGCTCATCGGCAAGCTGATGGAGAAGGGCCTCCAGCGTGAAGGCGAATTCGAGCTCCGGCTCGGTCATCACATCGGCCACGCCGCCCGCTGACGCGAGGAGCGGGCTCGTCGGTCACGGGTTGGGTTGGTTGCGGAGGGCCTCGGCCAGCTCGTGGCGGCCGGTTATCCCGAGCTTCTCGTAGGCCCGTTGGAGGTGGCTCTCGATCGTGCGGACCGAGAGGTGCAGGTTGTCGGCGATCTGCTTGTTGGTCCTCCCGGCGGCGGCCTGCAGCGCGGAGTCGAGCTCGCCGGGCGTGAGGTGCACCCGGGCGGAGAGCGTCTCCACGGGGGGCGTGGCGGCGCCTTCGCAGAGGGCCAGGAGGCGTATCGCGTGCTGCCCGGCAGCGGCGCCCTTCCGGGCCTCGCCGGCGTTGCGGAGGAGAACAGCGACGTCGGCCCGGGCTTCGGCGGCGTAGAGCATCGCGCCGAAGCCCTCGAAGTCGTCGGCGACCTTGGCGAGGGCCTCGCTGTCGCGGGCGGCGATGGCGTTGGCGTAGGCGGCGCGGGTGGTGACGAGGTCGCCGTCGACGTCGTCGGCCAGCGCCGCCAGACGGGCGGCCACGTGGCGGGCCCGGCCGAGGCGGGCCAGGCCATGGAGGGCGCTGGTGGCGCCGATGAGGTCGCCGATCTCCTCACCGAGCTCGGCCGCGGCTTCGAGCTGGTCACGGGCGGCAGGCAGGTCGCCGGCGGCCGCTGCGGTCCAAGCCCGGGCCTGGAGGAGCTCGGTCTGGGCCATCAAGAACGGCGGGAGCCCGAGGGCTTCGAGCGCGGCAAGCGTCTCGGCCGCCCGGTCGGCCTGACCGGTCAGCGCCAACGCCTGGGCGGCGGCGACGTAGGGCCACCGGGCGGCGTAGGTACGCCCGAGCTGGTGGAGGAGGGTATAGGCCTCGGCGCCGCGGCGGAAGGCGCTCATCGGGCGGCCCTGCTCGAGGTGCAGGAGCGCCAGGTCCATCGCGACGAAGGCTCTCGCCTCGCTCGCCGGGTGATCGACCAGCTGACCGTAGGCGCGGGTGAGGAGCTCCTCGGCTTCGCCGAGACGACCCGCGTAGATCAGCGGACGTGCGCGGTCGACGTACAGGGCCCATTGGTCCCAGGCTTCGTCGGACTCGGGCGTCGCTCCGCCGAACCACGCGCCGGGGAGATCGAAGTTGTCGCCGCTCGGTCGCGTCGGGCTCCCGTCGTGGGGTGGGGTGAGCAGCTGGGTGGCGTCGTCGAGGCGGCCGAGCCGGGTCAGGCTGTAGCCGACCATCAGGTGTGCGGCGCCGAGCCGACCTGAGGCCGGCCGCTGGAGCAAGGTCGCCGCGGCGTCGACCGTGGCCCTCGGCCCACTGGTCATGCTCATGACGAAGAAGCGCCTGCCGAGCAGCTCGTTGTGCCAGAACGGATCGGTGACTGCCTTTGCCGCGTCGTCGATGAGCGGGAACTCGGCGCGGCCCTCGAGGAGGTAGGTGTTGTCGAAGCGGAGGAGGGCGACCCGGGCCTGCTCGGCGTCGGTGGTGGCCTGCGCGGCGAGAGCGGCCAGCTCCTTTTCGGCTTGGTCGTGGCGGCCTTCCACGTTGGCGGCCTCGGCGGCGAGGAAGTGGGCGTCGAAGCCGGCGCCGTCGTCGATGGCGGCGCGGGCCAGCCGTTCGGTGAGGGCATGGTCGTGGCGGGCACGCGCCGCGATCGCACCGGACAGGAGGAGCTCGGCGCTGCCGCCACCACCGATGAGACGCCACGACGCCACCAGCAGGGTGTCCTCGCGGCGCCGTGCGCCGGTCGCCTCGGTCACCTCGGCCCGGGCGCGGGCGAGGTCCCGTTGGCGCAGGGCACTGATGCCGACGCTCACCACATCCCCGTAGATGGGATGGCCGAGCGAGACCTGAACCCGACGGCCGTCGACGCGGCTGGTGATCAGCCCCCTGCGTTCGAGGGTCTCCACGGCCGCGGGGTCGGTCAGCGCGGCCAGGGTCGCCTGGTCGAGCGGCTCGCCGAGCGTGAGGAGCTCCAGCACGGTCCGCTCGGGATCGGTGAGGTCACCCAACCGCTGCGCCACCAATTCGACCAGGCGGCTCGTGGGTTGCAGGGCGCCCCGCAGGCGCCAGATCCCGACCACCTCCTCGACGAGCGCGCCGGTCTCGAGCGCCCCGGTCACCAGCTCGCGCAGGAACAGCGGGTTGCCCTTGCAGCGTTCGGCCAGTTGGCGCACCGAGTCGCCGGCTCCACCGGCCCGCCGAGCACGGCGACCAGCAGCTCGTCGATCGTCGTCGTCGTCCAGGACGCCGACCTCGATGCGTTCCGCCGGGCCGTCCTTCCACAACGCCACCACCGGGTCGGGCACGGCCTCCCCTGACCGCACGGTGGCCACCACCGTGGCGGCTCGGGTCAGGGCCAGCTGGTGGACCAGCGTGGCCGACCCGGCGTCGAGGAGATGGGCGTCGTCGACGAACACCACCAGCGGACGCCCCTCGGCCCCCTCCACCACCGCCTGGAGGTAGCGGCGCAGGAGCTCACCGTGCTCGCCCCGGGCAAGGCGGTCATCGGCCGGGTCGGGCGGCAGGAGGGAAGCGAACGCCCCGAACGGCAACCCCCGCGACGCTCGGGTGGCGGTCGTGCGGGCGAGCGACATGCCCCGCTCCTGGGCCAGCTGCACGGCCGGCGGTGGCCAGCGTCGTCTTGCCCACCCCGGCGGGCCCGGTGATCACCGCTCCCCGCTGCGCGTCCACCGCACCGGCCAACTGGGCGAGCTCTGTCGCTCCGTCCGACCAGTGGCCACACGTCCACGCCCGAACCGTACCGCCGTGACCAAGCATCCCGCATCGGGCACCCCGCTCCAGAGTCCAGTAGTGACTACTGAGGACTGGCTCCCGCCCGGTCGTGGTCGGCTGCATCCATGACCGTATCACGAACTCCGAGCCCCCGGGCGGTGGCCGAGCCGGCCATCGACGTCGCCGACATGTACGCCTTCCACAACTCCAGCCCCCGCGCCGTGGCCGAGCCGGCGATCGACATCGCCGACGTCTACGCCTTCCCAGCCCCTCCCAGCCGGGCGGTTGGTGCTCGTCATGACCGTCTTCCCCAACGCGCCGGGAGCGCTGTTCTCCGACGCCGCCGACTACCGTTTCCGCATCCGGCCCGTGACCATCCCGGCTGGTGGCCCCGCCCCCCGCTTCGAGGTCGGCACCGAGGAGTACGACGTGACGTGCACGTTCACCGCGCCGGTGGGATCTGACGACGCCGGGCAGCGGGGCAGGAAGGCACGTGCACGCTCCCGAACGGCACCACAGTCTCCTTCCGGGTGACGATGAGCGGGCGCCGAGGTGCCCGGCGCCCGCGTCTACGCCGGGCTGCGCATGGACCCGCTCTTCATCGACGGCTCCGGGTACGTCAGGACGCTCGGCACCCAGGCCGTCGCCTTCCAGCCGGACGGCAGGAACGAGGCCGAGGGCTGGAACATCCTGGGCATCGTCGTCGACTTCGACGTCGCCACGATGGTCGGCGCAGCGCCGGGCAGCCTGTTCGCCGTCGCCGCGGAAACAGTCGCGAGCCGGCAAGTTCCCGATCCGCCTGGAGCGGTTCGGTCGGGTCTTCGTCAAGAATCAGCTGCTCGGCGAGTTCGGCGTCGACACCGTCAACGGCGACTTGGACCTGCGTGAGCTGTACAACCAGGAAGACGTCTTCGACCTGGCGCCGAACTACCTCGGCGCCTACCGCGCCCGGCTGAACGCCAACCTGGCCTACCTCGACGACATCGACGGGAAGACCGACTGGCCCCTCCAGCCGGACGGGGTCCACCCGCTGACTGAGCTCTATCTCGGCGACTAGCAGGTCGTGGACGTCGCCAAGCCGTACCGCAAGGACAGCTACCTGGAGATCGAGCAGGCGCTGTTGCAGGGCCGCGCCCACGAGACCTGCGGTGGGCGGTCGCTCAACGACGACGCGATCGACACGAACCTGACGTTCGTCGTCAACGCCGGGAACGGCCCGCACATCAGCGACGGGGTCGATCAGGCGACGGTGCGGGCGTCGGAGACCTTCCCCTACCTGGCGCCGCCGAACCTCGACGCCGCCGAGGCCGGCCGGTTCCTCGTTCCCTCCAAGCTCGCCGACCAGCTCGCCTTCCTGGAAGCCGCCTTCGGTGCTGCGGCCCGGTGAGCCGGCCGCCCCGGCCGTCATGGTCGTCATGGTCGACGCCGGTCCGGTCACGACGGCAGGGGTCATCGCCGTCGGGAACCTCGAAGCGCGGATCGACGGTCAGGTCGCACGCGCGACCCGCGGACGGCTCACCATCGCCGAGCGCGCCGAACTGGTCGAGCTGATCGCCCTGCGGGGCCACGTGCTGGGCCGCGTCGCCGACGCCGAACTGGCCGCGGACCTGGCGCACGAGCTCGTCGCCCAGGTGCCCACCGACGCCCGGTCCTTCCTGGCCCGGGCCCGGACGAGCGGCGTCTTCCACCAGTTCACGTCGGCCCTCACCGACCTCGACACCGCGGCCGCCTTCGGGGGCGACCGCGTCGAGCTCGACGTGGAGCGGGCCGGGATCTACCAGGCGCTCGGGCGCTACGACGAGGCGCTGGCGATCCTGCGACCCGGCCGTGACCGCCATCCCGACTTCGGTGTGCGGGCCGCGCTCGCCGGCATCCACGGCGAGCGCGGCGAGATGGACGAGGCCGAGCACTGGTTCGTGGCTGCGATGCGTTCCTACCGCAGCACCTCACCGTTCCCGCTGGCCGCGCTGGAGCTCCAACGTGGCCGGCTGTGGATGGACCACGACGACCTCCGCCGCGCCCGTGTCTGGTGCGAGGCGGCGGTTCGCCGGCTCCCCGTCTACGTCCCCGCCTTGGGCCACCTGGCCGAGATCGAGGCCGCGCTCGGGGAGAGTGCGGCGGCCGTCGCCCGCCTGCTCCGCTGGCGGGCGCGTCCGACGATCCCGACTACGCCACGCAGCTCGCCCGAATCCTGGGCGACGCCGGCCGAATCGAGGAGGCGCAGGCCTGGCGTGACCACGCGGAGCCCGCTACGACGAGCTTCTCGCCCGTCACCCCGAGGCGTTCGCTGACCATGCCGCCGAGTTCTGGTGCACCATCGGCGGCGACCGCGGCCGGGCGTTGCGGCTCGCGCAGGAGAACCTCGCCCTGCGTCCAACGGCTCGCGCTCGCGGGCTCGTCCGCTGTGCCCGCGGCAACGCGGAGGACTAGCGACCGCCCATGTCCGGACTCGACGAGTGGATCGCAGGGAGCTCCGACGGCACCACGCTGCTGATGGTGGTGGCCGTCGCCGCCGTCCTCGGCCTGCGCCACGCGACCGACCCTGACCACCTCGCGGCCGTGACCGCGCTGCTCGCCACCGGCGACGAGTGTTCTGGCCGGGGTGTCGATGGCGATCGTCTCGGCCGGCTGGGGCCTCGTGCTCGGTCGCCCGTCGGTCCGGCGCTCGCTCGACCGCGTCACACCCGCGCTCGGCGTGGCCAGCCTGGCGTTCGGTTTCTGGTACGCGCTCGGCGCGCTGACCTTCGTTCCCTACGTGCTCTGACCCCAGGAAAGGAAGCCTCGATGGCGAAGGTCCTCTACACGGCACATGCCCGTGTCACCGGCGGGCGCGTCAACGGCCACGGTCGCACGAGCGACGGCGAGCTGGAGGTGGACCTTCGCGTCCCCGAGGAGATGGGCGGACCAGGCGGAGGGACGAACCCGGAGGAGCTGTTCGCCGTCGGGTACGGGGCGTGCTTCGAAGGCGCCCTCGCCACCGTCGCTCGGCGACAGCGCCTCGATGCCGGTGACGCCACGATCGACTCGGCTGTCAGCCTGTTCCCGACCGGCGACGGCGCCTTCGCGATCGCCGTCACGCTCGACGTGTCGCTGCCGTCGGTCGACCGCGAGACGGCCGCCGGACTTGTCCGAGAAGCCCACCAGGTGTGCCCCTACTCCAACGCCACACGAGGCAACATCCCCGTCGACCTTCTTCTCAGCGGCGAGCCGATCTGATGTTTTGCGACGGTCTCGACGCCGCGCCGAGCGCGCGTGCTGCGAGCGAGCGGCGGGGCCTTCGTCGCAAACCCAGGAGGTAGCGATGACCAGCCATCACATCGAGTTCGGACTGGATACGCCCGTCTACGTGACGGTCGACGACGACGGTCGACCGCTCACCGGCGACGTCGTCATCCGCAACACCGTCGAAGAAGCCGTCCTCGCCGATGCCGTCGGGATCGACTCCTTCAACATCGGTGAGCACTACCGACCCGAGCTCATGGACTCCGCGGGTGCCGTCATGTTGGGCGCGATCGCCGGCCGAACCGAACGCATCCGTCTCGGCACCGCGGTGACGGTGCTGAGCACGCAGGACCCGGTGCGGGTGTACACCGAGTTCGCGACCCTCGACGCGGTGTCCAACGGTCGCGCCCAGCTCATTGTCGGCCGCGGATCGCTGACCGATTCCTTCCCGCTGTTCGGGTTCGACCTCGCCGACTACGAGAAGCTGTTCGAGGAGAACCTCGACCTGCTGACCCACCTGCTCCGGGACCAACCCGTCACCTGGTCGGGCAGCTCCAGATCACCGCTCACCGCCCAGCATGTCAGTCCTCCTCTGCCAGAGGGACACCTCCCCACGTGGGTGGGAGTCGGTGGCAGCCCGCAGTCGGTGATGCGAGCCGCCCGCTACGGCCTGCCGCTGATGCTGGCCATCATCGGCGGGCACCCCAGCCGATTCGCCCCCTACGTCGAGCTCTACAAGCGGGCGCTCGAGGAGTACGGGCACCCGCAGCTGCCGGTCGGCATGCACGATCCGGTAGAAGGTTCGGCGGCGACGCCGAGGCTGTGGCGCTCGAGGTACGCGTCGATCGACGCCTCAGAGATGTAGACGAGGGCCGTCAGAGCCGGGGGGCCGCCGTCGATCTCACCGGCGGAACGGCAGGCGCTACACCTCGGCGCCGTCGATTCCGAGCCGGCGCGCAGCTTCGGGGCTCCGAGCTCGACCAGGCTTTGTCGTCGACTACGGCGAGGTCGATCGGATCACCGGACGGGAGCGGCGGGGAGCGGCGTCTCGTCGGGTCCGATCGCAGCCAAGCGGCGGCGGCATGCCGATTCTCGGTGTCGACGTACCATCGACGTCGGCCACGATTCGCTTCGTGAGTCAGGAGCCACGTCGTCACCACTACGTCCCTCAGTGGTACCTGCGCCGCTTCGCGAGCGACGGCAAGGTAGCCGTATTCGATCTTCAGGCAGGCCGGCTGCGCCTCCAGTCCCCGCGCAGCGTCGCGTTCGTCGACGGGCTCTACGACATAGATCACGCAGAGCTGCCGCGACGGACCACCGAACGGCTACTGAGCAACATCGAGAACCTCGCCGCCCGCGCACTGCGGCAGGCCGTGACAGATGGGCTGGTATCGCTGACCGACAATCAGCACGAGGACCTCGCAATGTTCCTTGCAACTCAGTTCATTCGCGTGCCGGGCAACAGAGCGCATGTCGAACATGTACTGCGACGTGACCTTGACGCGATCCGCGCCGCCATGAGCGACGCCGACTTACAAGAAGCGGCCGGCCATCCGCTCACTGGCGAAGAGCTACGTCTTGTGCGCCAGCCATACCCCATGGAACTGAACCTCGCGGGCCTCACCGGCGGCGCAGTCATCATCTACGGACGAGCGCTGACAGAGCATCTCCTCGCCGACTTCGACTGGTTCATCCACCGGCTAGCAACCGCTGAACTGGTCACCAGCGACCGCCCAGTCGCTCCATTGTCTGTCACCTCAGGCCAAATCGCCGACGTCGGCGCCGTCATCACCCTCGATCGGGAGCACGTGCTGATTCTCCGGCCGAAGGGACAAGCACCGGTCCACATCGATGGCGACTCGACGTCCGCCCTTCAGCTCATCGCCATCGAGGCCGCCGATCGATACCTGGTCGGTGACCCACGGAACCCCTTGTGGGAAAATCTCCGCGCAGCTCGTACCTGACGAGCCGACGTCGAGCAAACGGCCGGCAGTATCCACCGACGGTGCGTACGTCGATTCAGGTCGGCGGCTGGCAGTGAGCTCGGCCGTACACACGTCATCAAGAACTGGAACGCGGTGAGCGCCAGATGACGCTGTCGAACGCGAGGTGGAGCGCTCCGAGTGTCAGTGTGATCGCGACGGCCACCTGACTGCCGCCGAGACGTGCAGACCGGCGATCAGGGCGACTACTGCGATCGCGTACAGGGCGATCGACCCGTCGGTGCCGATGCGCCGGACCAGCGCGCCGACGCCGTCACCAGCGGCCGACTTTGCGCCGGCCCCTCGGATGCGCCAGCGCACGACCAGCAGGTACTCCGCTGCGTGGGCTCCGACGTAGCCGACGAAGCCGGCGATGGGCTCGATGGCGAGCACAACGAATAGGACCGCCGTCGAGCCGAGGTAGATGAATCGTGCTGGGCTGTGCACCGGTCGCCGCCACTCCGTCCGCACCCAGGTGGCGGTCACGATGAGGGCCACGGCTAGCGCGGACAGGAGCAACACCACACCGAGAACGTCGGCCGAGGCAAGGACGTCGATGGCGGTCGTGTCGACCGGCTGGGGTTCGGGTCGCCGGTCCCGCTCGCTGGTTCGTTCGGAAGCCAACCCGACACGCCAGCAGCAAGCAGTTCGAGAGCCAGCCCACGACGACCCGAGGACGCTACGAGCACACGCGCAACGCCCGGCCAGATGGAATCATCGCGCAGATCTGCGCGATGCCCTAGGAGTCTGCTGAGCAACGGCGCGGTGATGGCCTAGACGACGGCGATGTGGCCGCCGGCGGTGGTGGTGGGCCGCAGGCCTTGGCAGGTGAGCAGCGCGGTGGCGGCCTTGCGGGCTGCGTCATAGGCGAGACTGAAGGCCGCCTCGGGGTCGCTATCGGTCAGCGTGGCCGCACTCTGCACGTGCCGCTCGCTCGTGGCGACGAGCGCCTCGGCGGTCTCGCTGGCTGCGGCCACACGTTGAAGGTGTCTGCGCTCGAGGAGCGCGTTGATGGTGTCTTCGCCTTTCCGCCAGCGTGGCATGAGCGTTGCACCCTACGCGGCCCAGGGACCCGCGATGGCCACCATCGGTGAGTCCTTGACGGTGGTGGCGAACGCGTCGTCCGCCCGCTTCCATGCTCTCGCGGTGCGGATGGTGGTGTTGACCTCGCGGCCAAGCCGGCGCTCGGCCCGGCGGGCGGCCTCGTAGATCGCGTCCCGGTCCACATCGCCGACGACGAGGATGTCGACGTCACCCGGGGGACGGCCGGAGACGCCGGCGTGGCGCGCGGCCCAGGAGCCGTAGAGCCACAGGCCCTCGATGCCTTGGACGTCGGCGAACTCCTCGGCGATGACCAGCGGGGGTCCGAACGCCATCACGACCAGCTCGGTGAGCGGCGCGACGTAGGGATGGTCGGCGTTGGCCGTCACGAGCTTGGAGCGCCCCACACTACGGGTCGAGACCAGATCCGCCTGCTCGAGTCTTCGGACCTCGGCGGTGACCGTCTGGTAGGGCGCTTGGACCCGGTCAGCCAGCTGCTCCAGCGTCCACGACCGGTCGGGGTGTGCGAGAACGAGGGCGAGGAGATCTCCCACGAGCCGGGATCGGAACACCGGCAGCAGCGGTGGCGCGGGCTGCCTCATGCCTGCAAGCATCGCTCTATTTTCGGGCGATATCAACTGGAAATAGAGCGGAACGGCCATCGTCCTCACGTGCTCGGCCGCCCTCGGCCGGGGCACGGACCTGCATGAGCAGTTCCCATGCGAGGAGCAGGGCGACGGGGGGCCAGGCGGCGACGATCCGGCCGACCAGGGTGGGCTCGGCAGCGGCGACGTTGGCGGCGAGGCTGGCACCGATCCCGGCCAGCAACGAGGTCCAGGCGAGCGCGCCGGCCGGCATGCCGGCCCGGCGCCGCACCAGCATCGACATGGAGGCGGCAACGATGAGGCCATCGACCGAGACCGGCAGAAGCCAGGCCCGCCAGCCCTCCCCGGCCAGCGCCGCGAGGGCGCGCTGGTGGTCGTAGGACGCCACGGCGGCGACGAGCGCGACCGCCAGGACGGCCAGCGTGGTGATGCCGCGCACCACCGGGGTGACTGGCACTAGCGGATGGTGGGGGAGCGGGCGTGCCGATACGGCATGGCCGTCGGCCAGCGGGGCCTCGCCGTCGGCCTGAGCCGATGCCAGTTCGGCGCGCACGCTGCTGGCGTCCGTGCCGTCCGGGCTCGCGGTGGCGCGAGCAGGACCGGCACTGGGATCGCGACCATTCCCTTCGGCGGGCAGCGGGGGTGCGGGGTGGTGGCCGTTCCCGCGGCCAGCTTCGGCCTGCACTTCGGCGACACGGAGGCGGCCCCAGCGGGGGGACAGCCCGAACTGGCGGCCCACCTCGGCGCCGGTCAGCGGGACACCCTTCGTGAGCGACGCCCGGTAGGCGTCGCGGGCTGCGGCCCGGAGCTGCGCAGCGGTGTCGTTACTAACCGCCCGCCGGGTGTCCACCGCCGTCATAGCTGGCCACCGCCCGGCTCGGGTGTCGCGCGCAACGCCATCGACCAACGACCGGTCGGCCGCGCGCCGACTGATCTCAGCCCGAACGCCTTGATCGGCCGCAGCCCGCATCGCAGACACGAGCTCAACCACGACGTCGATCGTCGGGCTCGTCCCAGCCAGCAAGTCAGTCGAGAATCCGGCGCGCGTGCTCGGACAGGTCGTCGGCGTCGATTCTCGCGCGGCGATGAAGATGCGGCGCCGGCGCTCGGCGCAATGGAACCCGCGCCGGGCGAGACGCTCGGCCTCGAGACGGCTACGCGCCGCTCCCAACGCCTCGGCGACGATTCCGTCGGTAGTACGGTCCATGACCAGACCTCCATCCCGGGGCTGGCGGAGGGATCACAAGACCCCGCCAGGACCCGGGTGCATCAGCGGATAACTTCGAGGTTCTCGCTCGCCGCTGAGCAGCAAAAGTCCTGGTCAGAACAGCGTTGCTGCCGTTCTTGTTTGCAAGCAGGGGGTCGTGGGTTCGAATCCCATCGTCTCCACCCAATGTGACCAGGCCACGAGCAGCCCGGTCCGTCTCGCCGGTCCGGCCCGATCGGGGCCACGGGCCACAAACGGGCCACAGGCTCACCCTCATCGCTCTGGGCGGCTCCGGCCGTCGTCGGCGTCGCCCTGGTCGTTGTTGTCCTCGTCCGCCTGGTCCTCATCGCCGAGGATCTGCAGCTCGTGCGACGGATGACGGCTCCTCGCCCCGGCGACCCTGGCCGGATCCCGCCCGCCGACCGGCCTTGGCCTATCCACCGACAGGCGTCGAACCGAGCCGGTGAGAGGAGCGGGCAAGCCTATTCGTAGGCGAGTTGCGGGGTGATCGGTCGTCGGGCGAGGAGTCTGGCGGGGATGGCGGCGATGATGGCGTACAGCGTCAGGGCGGTCAGGGTGGTGGCGACGTAGGTGAGCAGGCTGAGTCCGATCGGGTCGAGGGGACCTCGGGTGGATGATTCGTAGAACGCGACCCCGAGGGGGATGCCGAGCGCGCACGCGAGGAGGCAGGCGGTCAGCTGGGCGACGAGAAACGCGGTGACGGTCTGGGCGGGGGTGGCGCCGACCGTGCGCATGATGGCGTGGTTGCGGGCGTGGTCGTGGGCGGCGAACACGGCGGCGACGGTGGCGTTGATCAGGGCGAGGGCGATGAGGATGGCAGCGACGGTGAACCCGAGGCTGCTCACGCGGTCCTGGTCCGCGATGTCGGCGGCGCGGGAGATCGGGTCGGGATCGTAGAGGGACAGGCCCTGGTGGCGGAAGCTGTCGACGCCGGTGCGCAACGCGAGGGCCGTGATCAACAGGGTGATGCCGACGGTCAACCCCAACGTGTTGGCGAGGAACCTGCCGCGACGGCGGTTGGCCCCGCGCAGCCCCAGCCATACCGGCAGGGGGAGCGGCAGCCCGGTGATCGCACGCATCAGCCGGCCGGGCCGGTGGGGTGGCCGGGTGTTGCTGGCGAGGGACCGCAGGGTGCTGCGCCGCACGCCGCGCAGCGCGGGCCGCACCGTGGCCAGGACCACGACGGCGGTGGTGACGGCAAAGGCGGTCGCGGCCCGTGGCCACGTGATCGGTGGGGCCTGGGCCCCGTACACGGCCAGCACGGTGGTGACACGGGCCAGCGACGGCGCCAGCAGATTGCCGACGGCCAGCCCGACCGCGGTGGCCAGGACGGCCACGGTGAGGTACTCGACGAGCAGGACGCAGGTGACCTGGCCGGGCGTGACACCCACGGCTTTGAGGGTGCCGACCTGACGGACATGAGCGGCCATCCGCCCCGCGACCAGGATGACGGCGGTGCCGATGGTGAGCACGACGACGAAGACGGCCAGGACGCCGAAGGCGGCTGCGAAGTCCTCGATGTCCGCCACGGACGTCGCTCTTGCGCCTCCTGCCAGGTGTCGTCGACCTCCGGGTGGGCGGCGGCGAACGACTCGGCCTGGTCGGGGTCCGCCAGCCGCAGATTGAGCCGATACGCGCCGCGTCGAGGGCCGTGCCGAGGCGGGCGGCGGTGGCCGGGCTGATCCACACCCGGGCGGGCTGATCCGTCGGGTACGGGCCCACGTCGACCGTCAACGCCGCGCCCCGTACCGGCACGCGCTGTCCGGCGATGGTGATGGTGTCGCCTGGTTGGAGGCTTGCCGCGGCGGCGAACCCGTCTTCGAGCACCACGCCTTCCCGATCGTCCAACCAGTGCCCGGCGGTCACCAGCGGTTGGTCGACCGCGGCCGGGCCGGGGTCGCGGACCTGCACCCGGAGGCGGAGCGGCGCGCCGTCGATCTCGGCGTCGACCTCGCCGCTTGTCGCCACGGGCCACCGACGGCTATCACCCCCGGTGCGTCGCCGAGGCGGGCCAGCTCGGCACGCACCTGCTCGAGCTGGGCAGGCGACATGTCCGGCGAGATCTCCGCCCCCGCCTCGGACGTGGAAGCCATTCGTGGCTTGCGAGACCCGCTCCCAGGAGCGGCCGCTCACGTCGACGAGCGCCAACGCCAGCGTGATGGTGGTGGTGGCCACGCTCAGGGCGAACAGCAACAGCAGCGCCTGCCATGGCCGGTGACGCACGTTGCGCCATGCCAGCCCGACTACCAGACGTCCGGCCCCCATCTACGCCTCCCACCCGGCCAGCTGGGCGAGCAAGGTCTGGCGGGGCAGGCCACCGTCGAGGCGGGTGTCCTCGACGATCGCGCCGTCGCGCATGCTCAGCAGCCGCTCGGCGGTGGCCGCCACCCGTGCGTCGTGGGTGACCAGCACCAGGGTCTGGTGGGTGTCGCGCAGCTCGGCGAACAGCTGGAGGATCTCGTTGGTGGCCTGGCTGTCGAGGTTGCCGGTCGGTTCGTCGGCCAGCACCATCAGGGGTTCGTTGACCAGCGCCCGGGCCAGCGCCACCCGCTGGCGCTCGCCGCCGGAGAGCCGGTCGGGCAGGTGTCCGGCCCGGTCGACCACGCCCAGGCGGTCGAGCAGCTCGGTCGCCCGGCGCCGGGCCGCCCGGCGGGACGTCCCGACCAGCAGCGCCGGGAGCTCGACGTTCTCGACGGCGGTGAGCTCGTCGACGAGGTGGAACGCCTGGAACACGAACCCGATCGTGCGGCGCCGCAACCTGGCCCACGACGCCTCCGACAGCCGGTCGACCCGCTGGTCGCCCACGATCAGGGTGCCGGCGTCGGGTCGTTCCAGCCCACCCAGCAGGTGCAGCAGGGTCGACTTGCCGCAACCGCTCGGGCCCATGATCGACACGGCCTCGCCCTGGTCGACGACCAGGTCGACGCCGTCGACGGCACGAACCGGCTCGCCGTCACCCCGGAAGTGGCGCCGCAGACCCTCGGCCCGCACGACCGCGCTCATCTCGTCCTCCCTGTCCACCGCGTCTCGCACGCCTCGAGCCAGCGGATGTCGGCCTGCAACCGCAGCGCCGAGCCCTCCAACAGCAGCACACCATCGCCGTCGTCCCCGGCGATCTGGGACTCGGCGAGCCGCTGGACCTCCCGTAGCCGCCGCATCAGCTCGCGGCGCTGGGCATCGATCAACGCCACGGGGTCGGCCAGCCCGGTCCCGGCCGCCGCCACCAGCTTGAGATGGAACTCGACCGGTGCCACCCGCGGCCACGACGAGTCCAGCAGCCACGCCGCGACCTCGTCCCGGCCAGCGGCGGTCACCTCGTAGACCTTCTTGTCCGGCGCCGCGCTCTGCGCGATCTGCACCCCCCGGACCAGGCCGGCCCGTTCCAGGCGCGCCAGCGTCACGTACACCTGACCCGAGTTGAGCACCTCGCCCACCGGACCCAACGCGGCCGCCAGGCGCTGGCGCAGCTCGTAGCCGTGCGCCGGCTCCTTGGCCAGCAACGCCAACATCGCCTCCCGCATCACTGCTCCGATCTCCCGGACTGCTAGCTATCAGTAACCTACAACCGTAACCTAGTAGGTGCAAGGAGCAACTGATCGGCGATTGGTCAAGTGGCGGTCCCTTGTGCGTGCTGGCCGACCCCGACCAGGCCCCGGGCCACCGATGGGCCACAACGACGGTCATGACGAGTCACTTGGAGGCCGTCGAGTGCCGCAGCGAGACCAGATCAGCGGCCTCCGGGCAACAGAGCCGCACGGTTTGCAAGCAGGGGTCGTGGGTTCGAGTCCCATCGTCTCCACCAGGCTTGACCAGGGCATCAACGGGTCGTCGGGCCACCTCGGGCTCGCCGGACCGACCGGGGGAGCCATAAGGGGAGCCAATGTTCCCGTTGGGCTCCCGCCCGTCGCCGGCCAACAGCGACTGCACCGGCGCGGCGCCGGCTTCGACGGTGGGGGCGAGCACGTGGCGATAGACGAGTGCCGCCATCCGCGTGCTGTCGTGCCCAGCACGTCGGCCACGTGCTCGAGCGGCATACCGGCCGCCGACATCAGCGACGCGGCCGAGTGGCGCATCTCGTACGGCGTCCACCGGCCGATCGCGGCGCGCTCCCACGCCTGGCGGAAGTACCGCCGCAGGTTCGACGCGACGATCGGCCGACCGCTCGCCGTCGTGAACACGAGCTGCGCGCCGTCCCTCGGCTGCAATTGTACGATTGTCGTAGTACAGTAGGACGGGATGATCGGCTTCCATGTCACTGCGTCGTCGGCGGTCCCGACCTACATGCAGCTTGTCGAGCAAGTCAGGCAGGCGCTGCGTCTCGGACGGCTCGAGCCCGGCGATCGGCTTCCGACGGTCCGCGCGGTCGCTGCGGCTGTCGCCATCAACCCGAACACCGTTCTGAAGGCCTATCGCGAACTCGAGCACGAAGGGCTGGTCGAGGGAAGACCGGGCCAGGGGACCTACGTCGTACGGTCGCTGTCGGCGCCGTCGCCGCAGACCCTCGACAAGCTGCGAGAGAGCCTCGAGTCCTGGGTGGACGGGGCGCGTCGCGCTGGTCTGGAGCCTGAGCACATCAAGGCGGTGGTCGATAGCACGATCCGGTCGCTGCTCGAGGTGGAGGAGTCGGCATGAACCACGCTGTGGTCGCTGACGGGCTCACGAAGCGCTACGGGCGCACGGTCGCGCTCGACCGGTGCAGCTTCGCGATCCCAGAGCACACGATCGTCGCCCTCGTCGGGCCGAACGGGGCGGGCAAGTCGACGCTGCTGCACTGCGCGACCGGGCTCGTCCACCCGACGGAAGGGACGATCACCGTCCTTGGCGGGCCGACGGGGGACCGGACCCTTCCACGCGTCGGCTTCGTCGCCCAGGACGCCCCGCTGTATCGGGACTTCACCGCCGGCGAGCTGTTGACGATGGGTAACAGGCTCAACGACCAGTTCGATCTCGCCTTCGCCCGGGCACGGCTCGTCGACGTGGGCATCCCGCTCGACCGGCGTGTGGAGCGACTGTCGGGCGGACAGCGCGCCCAGGTGGCGCTGTGTCTCGCCCTCGCCAAGCGCCCGGGGCTGCTGCTCCTCGATGAGCCACTGGCGAGCCTCGACCCGCTGGCCCGGCGGGAGTTCCTCTCGGCCCTCATGGACGCGGTCGCCGAGGCGCCCATGACCGTGATCCTCTCGTCGCATCTGATCGCCGACCTCGAACGGGTCTGCGACCACCTCATGCTGCTGCGCTCTGGGCAGGTCAAGGTGCTCGGCGCAACCGACGAGCTGGTTGCCACGCACAAGATGCTGATCGGCCCGCCGCAACACCGGCGACCAAAGATCGCCGGCGTCGACCAGATCGTGTCGGCCTCCAAGGCCGAACGACAGATCCAACTCCTGGTCCGAAACAGCGGGGAGATCCTCGACCCGGCTTGGGACAAGTACGACGTCTCGCTCGAAGACGTCGTGCTGGGGTACCTGGCGGAGCGCCCCGTCGAACGGCTGCTCGACCTCGAGGGGGCCGACGCATGACCTGGCTCGTCTGGCGGCAACACCGCAAGCAGCTCCTCTTCGCGGTGGCCGCGCTCGTCGTGCTCGGCGCGTTCTTCATCGGCACCGGCCGCCCTATGCACGACCGATACGAGCGAGCGGGCCTCCCCGATTGCCTACCTGAGGCCGAGCAGGCGCCCGTTGTCGTCGACCTCGGCGCCGCCCCGGGCGTCCCCGGAAGCGTCGACAACGCACCCGCGCAGGACACCCCGGAACTCGACGACGCGACCCTCGCGAACGCCCGCTGCGCCCAGGACGCCCGTGCGTTCTTCGACGACTACCAAAACGTCATCTTCGTCGGGCTGCTCCTCCTGGTCCTGCCGATGCTCGCCGGCATGTTCTGGGGAGCGCCCCTGGTCGCCCGCGAGATCGAACACGGAACCCACCGGCTCGTGTGGACCCAAGGCGTCTCGCGCCTGCGCTGGGCAACAACCAAGATCGGCCTCGTCACCAGCGCCGCGCTCGTCATCACGGCCATCTACGCCGGGATGCTCACCTGGTGGATCACACCGGTCATCGAGACCTCAGGACAGCAGTTCGCCTACATCTTCTTCGACATCCACGGCATCGTCGTCTTCGGCTACGTGACGTTCGCGCTCGCGCTCGGTGTCTTCGCCGGCGCGGTCACCGGCCGGCTCCTACCGGCCATGGCAACCACCGTCGTAGGGTTCATCGGCATGCGGCTGGTCGTGATGCTGGCGGCCCGAGATCGCTACATGGCGACCGAGACACGCCGCCTCCCGCTTCTCGACACCGGGTACCCGCAGATGCGCAACGACCTCAACGGCGACTGGATCGTCGCGAGCCACGCCGGCGCCAACACCGAGATCCTCACGGTGCACCCCGCCAACCAGTTCTGGGCATTCCAAGCCATCGAAACGGCGGTCTTCGCCGCCCTCGCCATCACTCTGCTCGTCAGCTCGATCTACTGGGTGCGCCGTCGGATCACCTGAACAGCCCACGCCTCGAAGGTCCTGTGCACGGCCCCCCACACTCGGCCGACAGGATCGTTGACCAAATGTCCTCGTGCCGAGTCGTCCACGGAACGGATGGTCCCGGCCAACGAACAGCGCGTGCTCTCGACCTACTGATGGAACAGCTCGGGCGCTGAGCCGTCGGTGGATCCGAGGTCCTCGATTGGCTCCCAGCTCTCGGTGCTCGGCCGTCTGTCGCGAGAAGCGGTGCTGCCGAGCGTGGATGACATCAGACCCCCGTCGAGGCACTCGCTGCGGTTTGATCGCCTTGCCCAGTCCTAGCGTGGGGTCGTGGAGCCGGAGCCGCCGCGTCGCCTGACCAGCCGCCTGCGGCGGGGGTGGGAACGAGTGGCGGACGCGGTGTCGTGGACGCCGCCGACATCGACCGAGGTTGGCACCGTCGCGAAGGCTGCGTTGGCGGCGGGTCTGGCGTGGGGGCTGGCGGTGACATTCACCGACGTGGACGCGCCGGTGCTGGCCGCCCTGACCGCAGTGGTCGTCGTGCAGGTCAACGTACGGGCGTCCGTGCGGACGGCGCTGCAGCGCAGCGCGGCCGTGGTGGTCGGCGTGCTGACGGCGTTGGCCATCGGCGACGCCCTGTCGCTCAACGCACTCACCGTCGCCCTTCTCGTTGGCGTGTCTCTCGCGCTTGCGCAGCTCGTGTTCCGACTCCCGGCAGCGGCCGCCCGCCAGGTGCCGATCAGCGTTCTCTTCGTGCTCACGGCGGTGGCGGCGGACCCGAACCAGCCGGGGTGGCGGCGCGCGGGTGAGACCCTCATCGGGGCAACGGTCGGCGTCGTCATGTCCCTCGCCCTGCCGGCATCGAGATTGGTCGACGGGCGCCAGACGGTCCAACGCCTGGGGGACGGTGTGTGCGACGTGCTGCAGTCCATGGCCCTAGGCCTGCAGGAGCCATGGTCGACCGACCAGACCAGGGCCTGGCGGAGGGTGTCACATACTGTCCGGGACCGGCTCGTCGATCAGGCCCGGGAAGCGGTCGGCGACGGTCGCAATACCGCGAAGTGGAACATCCGCGACCGGCGCCACCTCACGGAGCTCGGTCGTTACGAAGACGCCATGCCCTGCCTCGAGCGGACCGCCATCGGTGTGTGGGCCATCGCACGCGGCCTCGACGACCACGCCCGTCTCCGCGACGAGCCGCACCGTGCCATGCCGGCGATGGGGGCGCTGTTCGCCTCGTTGGCGGCCGCCATCGCGGAGCACGTCCGAAACATTCTCGGCGCGTCGCAGGATGCCGCGGTCGTGGCGAAGCTCGACGAGGTGCAGATGCGCCGGGCACGCTGCATGCAGGGCGCCTCTCGGCGAGCACGTTTGGCACTCGAGTGTGAAGCGGGCGACAACCGTCTCGAGGTCGAGGGCGAGTGGATCGGGTACGTGTCGCTGCTGGTGCAGACCGATCGCATCGCCGCCGACATCCGCGCCAACCTGCCTCTGACCGAATGAGCCTCGGTCGACTGGTCAAGCGGTGTAGCCCCGCCGTTCGAGATCACCACGAAGAGCGCCAGGTAGGCATCGCGCTCGGGTCCGATCGGCACGACCCGCACTGGGTCCGGTCACGGCCTCACGCCGGCGCGACGATGAGGCGGTAGCCGTCGGGGTCGCTGAACGTGCGGGCGCCATGCCGCGGCCAGTAGGGGTTCAGCGTCGGATCGTTGCTCACCTCGACGGCCCCTGCTCGTCGAAGGCGAGCGACGAGGTCGTCGGCGGCCGACGTGTCGGACTGATACAGCACGAGGACGTCCTCATTTGTCGGTGCCGGAACGTCGCCGTGCGGCGAGCGCACGATCTCCAGCTGGGCCCGCTCGTCTGGAAGCCCGAAGATGGCGCCGTCGAAGCCGTCGTGGTCGACGAAGGACCACAGCAGAGGTAGGCCGACGACGTGCTCGTAGAACGTGCGGATGCGGTCGAGGTCGGCCGTCGGCCGGGCGACGCGCATCGCGACGAGCGATGCGGTGGTCAACATGGGGTCGTCCTTTTGGTCAGGCGGGCGAGGGACGGAACCATCGACACTGTCCCGCCACATCGGCGTCCGTTACGCCGACCCAGGACACGTCAGGCCGCCGGTGCGACGTGGGCGACGTCGATGTCGAGCGATCCGACGACGCTCGTGGCCTGCTCGACCAGGTCGGTGGCGGTCATGGTGGGCGCGGCGAGCAGCGTGTGGGTCAAGGAGGTGAGCGCCGCCGCCGTCCCTTCGTGGGTGACGCGGCCTGCGCCGTCGAACTTCGTGCGCGGCGACGCGATGCCGAGCTCGGCCACGACATAGGCACCCTGCCACGTGAGCGTCTGCGCCATCATGCGCCGAGCGTGCAGCCCGCCGGACGTCCCGGCGCTGAGCACGGCGACGGGCTTGCGGTACAGCTCGCCCCCACCGACCAGCCAGTCGAACGCGTTCTTCACCGCGCCAGCGACCGCACCGGCGTACTCCGGCGCCGCCACCAGGACCACGTCCGCAGCGGCCGCCCGCCGCCGCCAATCGTCGATGACCTCGATGGGCGCCCCGGCGCGGTCCGCATCGAACGCGGGAACGTCGCCCAGCCGATCGAAGTCGTCCACCGTCGCGCCCGCGGCCACGGCGACCGCCGAGGCCGCCACTAGTGCGGCCCGGTTCGCAGATCGATCCTGAAGGCTCCCACACACCGTCAACAGTCGCGCCTCGTGAGGGATGTCCACGCTCATGGCGACTGCAACACCCGGGCGGCGCGAAACACTCCAAGCGCGCTGCCGCCGTGCACCGGCAGGACCCACAGGTCCTGGTCACACGGCCTTGGTGGCGTTGGGTCGATCGTTCGACGTCCAATCGGCGCCGATGCTGGTCAGGGTGTGTCGGACTGACTGGCCCTGTCGTCGGCTGGTCACAAGACCGGCATCACGGAGGACGGCGGCGTGGGTGGACGCCGAGGCCAGGCTGATCCCCAGCACGCGGGCAAGTCCGCTCGTCGTGTGCCCGTCGGCCAGAGCGCGGAGCACCCGTGCCCGAGTCGTGCCGAGTACCGCGGCCAGCGGGTCGCGGTCGCTCTTGGTGGCTGTCGGAGCCATCCAGGCGAACCGGCCTAGCGGGTACACGAGCGTGGGTTGCGTCCAGCGCACGGTGAAGCCCGGGCGGGTCCACAGCGACGGCATGAGCTGGAGGCCCCGACCCGCCAGGTCGACATCACCGTCCAGGGGCCCGTCGACCTCGACCACTCCGTCGCGCCATCGAATGCCCGGGTGCAGGCTGTCCACTGTCGCTGCGACTCCCTTCGTCGCGAGCTGCCAGGCGCGGAACCGCAGGTCGGCCTCGACAACGTGTTCGATCGCCGGCCACAGCAGCTCGAGCACGTGGTCGTGGTAGTCACGCAAGGACGCTGCCAGTTCCTTGCGAGCTGACACGCAGCCGTCCGCCAGGTCGAGCAGCCAGGGCGACGCCGCCTCCCGTGGGAGGGTCGCCACGTCGTTCCGGATCAGCCGGTCGGGCGTGGACACGACGCTGTCGAGGGCTTCCTCCAAGCTGTTCGCCCCCTCGGGGGCGAGGAAGTCGGGGACGTTGCCGTGAGCGGGCACCAACTCCAGGACGTGGCTCGCCGATGCCGGCAGGCGGACCCCGCTGGCCGCGCAGAGTCGGCGGAACGAGCTCGTCGGCTGCTGTATGACCTGGGCACTGACAGAGAGCTCGCAGTAGGGGCCAGGCGCAGCGAACCTCGTTCGGGCAACGTCGTCGACACCGAGCCGCAGTCGAATCATGCGTGCCACCACCCGAGCCGCGCCGTCGTGGACGAGACAGGACAAATCGTTCGGCCGGCGCACCACCCTGTCAAGGAGTTTCGGCCGTGGCGGAAAGGCTTGCTGTCGACGGTCGTCGGGCCGACTTTGTACCCCTCAGCGCAAGCACGCCAGGGAGGTTTCAACGTGCGTGGATCGACCGCAGTCCTGTCGACCGGCCTGTCCGCCGGACTGATCGCCGTGCTCCTCATGGCGCCGCCGGCGCTCGGCGGCCCGCCCGACAACGCCAATTGCCTCGGCGTGGTCACGGCCCAGCGAGCCGTGGCCAACCATGACATCGGAGAGCACGCGTCGTCACAGGAAGAGCCTCGCCTCGGTCTCGGCAACGCTGCCAGGGCGGTCCTCGGCGACGGCACCCACATCGGTGAGTTCGGCGCCTTCCTCGGCGAGATCGACGGGGACCCCGCAACCCACTGCCCCTGACAGGTCACGGCCGGCAGGTCGAGGTCGGCCCAGCGGCCACGCCGCAGGAGACGCCGGTATCGCTGGCGCAACCGCCGGGGCTACGCCGGAAGGATGTTCGGATTGATGCGGAAGAAGTTGCTGGGGTCGTACTGCTTCTTGATCGCTCGGAGGCGGGCCGTGTTGGCCCCATAGGCGTTGCGGGCGAGCGCGTCAGCCGTCTCGTCGGCCTGGCCGGTGAAGTTGGTGTAGGTACTGCCCTTGCCATACCGCGCCACCTGGTCGAAGGCGTCCCGTACCCAGGCGATGTTGGCGGCGTTGTCCTTGGGATCCTCCCAGTTGCCGTCGAAGGACGACATCCACTGTGCCGTGCGCTCGCCGTAGGCGGTGTCGGTCGACCCGACGCGGTTGATGGCGCCACCCATGTGGAACACCACCGCCAGCGTCACCGGGGACGGCCGCGAGTCGGCTTTGGCAGCGATGACGGCCAAGGCCTCGTCGGGCAGCGTGTCGAGGTTCTGCGCCTTCCAGTAGCTCTGGTACGTGCCCATGGGGAAGAACGGGTCGAACGCCGAGTTCACGCCCACGAAGGGTGTGGGTCCCGAGATGTCGGCCAGCGGAGTACCAAGTTCGCGCAGCGGCTGGAGAACCTTCATGCCCTCGTCGGCATCGCCGACGTACACGCCGCCGATGACCAGGCACGACTGGTTGTGGACCGCCTCGGGCAGGCTCGGGTCGGCTGGCATGGAGATCGAGACCGCCACCGAGGTGACCTCATCGGGGGCATCGGCGACGTGATCCCGCCACCGGGGCAGAATCTCGCCGGCGTCTCGTGTTGAGTACATCACGCCGGCGAAGGCGACGATCGGGCCGAGCGGGTGGGTGTCGAAGTCGAAATGGGTCACCACCCCGAAGTTGCCGCCGCCACCGCGGAAGGCCCAGAACAGGTCCGGGTCTTCGTCGGCGGACGCCACGTGGACCGAGCCGTCGGCGCAAACCACCGTGGCCGAGCGGAGGTTGTCGATGGTGAGCCCGTACTTGCGCCGCACCCAGCCCTCGCCGCCTCCGAGGGTGAGGCCACCGACGCCCGTCTCGGACACAACGCCGCCGGGCACGACGAGGCCGAACGCCTGCGTTTCGCGGTCCACGTCGGCCCAGACAGCGCCGCCCTGGACGGAGGCCCGCCGGGCCACCGGGTCGACGGTCACGGCCCGCATCCGCGTGAGGTCGATGACGATGCCGCCGTCGCAGGTCGACAGCCCGGCCACGGAGTGCCCGCCGCCCCGCACCGCGACGAGCAGGCTCCGCTCGCGGGCAAAGTTGACCGTGTCGACCACGTCGGCGGTGCCCGTCGCTCGCACCTTGAGCGCCGGGCGCCGGCCGTGCATGGCGTTGTAGATGGGGTTCGCGTCGAAACCGTCGTCCGTCGGCGTGAGCACATCACCGCGGACCTGGGCACGGAGTTCCTCGAGCTCGTCGTCTCCGATCGTTGTGTCGGCGCCACCGAGCGTGGAAGTAGTAATCGCCATCGATCCGCCTTTCCCGTCCTTGCGGTGGCCGCGAGGCCATCCGCTCCGCTTCGACTCCTCTGTACACCCCTGCCATTCCCGAGGCCACCGAACGCTGGTTCGGGGGTGGCGAACGCCACAGCGACGCTGAACGGGAGCCGCCGATCCTGACAATGCGGCCGTCAGCCCGCCTCGGCCGTGCGTGGGCCTGAGGGGACGGTTCCCGCCATCCACACCGGGCTCGTCTCGATCCGTGCGAAGCGCCAGCCGTCCGGGGTGCGGACGACGTCGAACCGGTAGATCTCGCCCAACGTGGACTGGATCGCCGGCGCCAGCGAGGGCCGACCGTCCGCGAGCGGCTCGGCGAAGTAGACGACGAGGTTGGCGCGCACCGTGGCCCGGTCGCCGTCGAGCTCGATCACCGGGTTCGTGATGACGTGCTGGAATCGGCTGGTCGGGCCGGCGGTTCCTTCCAGCCAACGTTGGTCGTTCCAACGTTGGCTGAGCCAACGATACCACTGCCGACCGGGACGGCAACCCGACGTCAGCCGTCGTCGGGCGTGGACAGAGCGGCCATGCCGTAGGCCCGGGACGGGACGAGCCGGACCATCGATCGGCGCTCGGCCACCAGCGAGGCGCGGAAGGCGTCCCAGTCCTCGTGCTCGCGCACGACGAGGCGGTAGTGCTCGACGTGCTCGTCGACGCCGGGGTCGTCGAGCGACGCGATGATCGGGGCCAGCTCGACGGTGCCCTCGAGCACGACATAGGCCCAGAAGTCGTCTTGGGTGACGTGCAACGCCGCCCAGGGATCCCGGGCGAGGTTCCGGTACTTGGCGCGCCCGGCGGTCGTCGAGACCCGGATGATGCCGTCGTCGGACACGGCGTGCAGCACGTTCGACAGTTGGGGGCGACTGTCGCGGCGGGTGGTCGCCATCACGGACCGGCGGGTGGTGCGGGCGAAGTCGATGGCATCGGCGAGATCCATGCCGTCGTCAACCGGCTGGCCCGCGACCGTGTTCCGACGCGGCCATGGGAACCGATGCGGTTGGGGAGCAACCAGATCGATTCCCGCTGGTCGGGGAAGGGTGCCGGCTGGCGTGGACGATCACGCCGCAGCGGCGGGGGCGATCGTGACCGCCGGGGCGGTGCGGGCGTGGGGTCGGGAGGTGCCCTCGTGGCCGCACCAGCACACCCAGCGCACCGTCATCTCGGCGCCCCGGCCGTCGATGCCGAGGACCTGCCGGTGGCCGATGAGGACCTCGCGGCCGTGGCGGGGACAGTGGACGCTCATCATGATCGGACTCCCTGCTCTCGGATCGTGCGGCGGGCCCAGCGGGTGCGGGACCGGCGGGCGGTGGACGTGGACGTCGGCCGGCGCCGGGCGCCGGCCTGCTGCAGCTCGTCGTGCCGGATCGCTGCGAGTTGCATCGTCGTGTCGAGGTGCATCGTTCCTGCCCTCCTGGGGGCCGGTCGTGGTGGGTGACACCCGCAACGTACGACGGCAGTGGTCGGAGAGTAAGGTCCAGTCCTAGCCCGATTATGAGTACCACTTCGCCGGACCTCTTCATCGACCTCGACCGCTCGCGGCCTCGCGGTCTGCGCGCCCAGGTGGAGGACGGCCTGCGGTCCGCCATCCGGTCGGGCCGGCTGGCACCGGGCACGCGCCTGCCGTCGAGCCGCGCGCTGGCGGCCGACCTCGACGTCACCCGCGGCGTCGTGGTCGACGCGTACGAGCAGCTCGCCGCCGAGGGCTACGTCTCCTCCGTCCAGGGATCGGGGACCATCGTCAACGACGTCGGCGCCACCGACGTCGGCGAGGTCCGCGCGGCCGCGCCCGGGGAGGCGGCACCGCCCCCCACGCATGACTTCCGCACCGGCCTGCCGGATCTCAGCCTGTTCCCGCGGGCGGCGTGGGCGCGCGCCACCCGGGCGGCGCTCGTGTCGATGCCCGACGCAGAGCTCGGCTACGTCCCGCCGGCGGGACTCCCGCGCTTGCGGGCGTCCGTGGCCGGCTACCTCGGCCGAGTGCGGGGCGTGGCGTGCACGCCCGACCAGGTGATGATCTGCAACGGGTTCGGTCACGGCTTCGCCGTCGTGCTGCGGGCGCTCGTCGACCGGGGGCTGACCGGGGTCGCCGTGGAGGTGCCCGGGTACGAGGCGCCGCGCGACCAGATCCGCCGCGCGGGGCGCGTGTGCACCCGATCGCGGTGGACGGTGACGGGCTCCGCACCGACCTGCTGGCGGCGGCGCCGGTCGCGGCGGTCGTCGTCACCCCGGCGCACCAGTCGCCGACGGGCGTGGTGATGAGCGCCGTCCGCCGCAGCGTGCTGGCCGACTGGGCCCGGACGACCGGGGCGTACGTGATCGAGGACGACTACGACGCCGAGTACCGCTACGACCGGCATCCGGTGGGTGCGATGCAGGGCGTGCTGCCCGACCAGGTCCTCTACCACGGCACGCTGTCCAAGAGCCTGGCCCCGGGCCTGCGCCTCGGCTGGCTGGTGGCGCCCTCCGACCTGATCGACGAGTTGCAGCGGGCGCGCAAGGCGATCGACCACATGACGCCGTCGTTGATCCAGGCGACTTTCGCCGAGTTCCTCGACCGCGGCGACCTCGACCGTCACCTGCGCCGCACGCGGCGCATCTACCGGGAGCGGCGCGACGCACTCGTCGAGTCGCTGGGGGAGTGGCTGCCCGGCTGGCGGGTCGGCGGTGTATCGGCCGGCCTGCAGGCGTTCGTGACCCTGCCGGACGGGCTGGCCAGCGGCGAGGTCGCGGCCCGCGCCCGCCGGCACGGCATCGGCGTCTACCCGGTCGATGACGAGCACCTCGACGCGGCCAGCCGGTCGGCGTCGCTCATCCTCGGCTACGGGACGATGCGGTCGAGCCAGATCCGCGACGGGATCCGCCGTCTCGCCACGGCGCTCGACGGGGCTGCCTGAGCGCACCCCGGCGCGGCACCGATCAATTCCGGCCCGGGGCGACGTCGAACGGTGGGACGATCCGCGCCGGCACGTCGGGCAGGGCGTGGAATGCGGTTGACCTCAAGCATCCTTGAAGTAGGAGACTGCCGGCATGCAGATGGACTTCAGCCACTGGATGGCGCTCGAGAGCGCCATGCACGGTGAGCAGACCAGGCGCGGGTTCGACCGCGCCACGCTGCGCCGCATCGTCGACTTCGCCCGGCCTCACTGGCGGGCGCTCGGCCGGTTCCTCGCCCTCAGCGTCGCGGGCGCGGTGCTCACGGTCGCCACGCCGGTCCTGGCCGGGCGGGTCGTCGACGAGATCGTCGACGGCCGTGACGAGGGCCGGGTCGTCACGCTGGCGGTGATCATCGCCCTCATCGCCGTGCTCGACGCCGTGGTCGGCATCGCCGAGCGGTGGCAGTCGGCGAGGATCGGCGAGGGCCTGATCCTCGACCTGCGGCGGGCCGTGTTCCGCCACGTGCAACGCATGCCGGTCGCCTTCTTCACCCGCACGCGCACGGGCGCGCTGGTCAGCCGGCTCGACAACGACGTCATCGGCGCCCAGCGGGCGTTTACCTGGACGCTGTCGGGCGTGGTCAGCAACGCCATCTCGCTGCTGCTCGCGGTCGTCGTGATGTTCAGCCTGTCGTGGCAGATCACGCTCCTGGCGCTACTGCTCCTGCCGGTGTTCGTCCTGCCTGCCCGGCGCATGGGGTCTCGCCTCGCCCACCTCGAGCGCGAGGCGGCCGACCACAACGCGGCTATGACCGGCCAGATGACCGAGCGGTTCTCGGCGCCCGGCGCCACGCTCGTCAAGCTGTTCGGGCGGCCGAACCGGGAAGCGCGCGAGTTCACCGACCGGGCCGAGCGCGTGGCCGAGATCGGCGTGCGCACGGCCATGGGGCAGTACATCTTCCTGACTGCCCTGGCCCTGGTCTCGGCCCTCGCCCTGGCGCTCGTCTACGGCCTCGGCGGCTGGCTGGCGCTGCAGGGCGACATCGAGACGGGGACGATCGTCACGCTCGCCCTGCTGCTCACCCAGCTCTACGCCCCGCTGACGGCGCTGGCGAGCGCGCGCGTCGACGCCATGACGGCCATCGTCAGCTTCGAGCGGGTGTTCGAAGTGCTCGACATGCAGCCGCTGATCACCGAGCGACCCGATCCCACGCCGGTGCCCGACGGACCGGTCGGGGTGGAGTACGAGGACGTGCGCTTCGCCTACCCGTCGGCCGACAAGGTGTCGCTGGCCTCGCTGGAGGAGGTAGCGGTCCTCGACACGCGCGGCGGGACCGAGGTCCTGCACGGGATCTCGTTCCGGGTCGAGCCGGGACAGATGGTGGCGCTCGTCGGCTCCTCGGGCAGCGGCAAGTCGACCATCGCCTCGCTGGCCCCCCGCCTGTACGACGTCGACAGCGGCGCCGTCCGCCTCGGTGGGGTGGACGTGCGGGACGCGTCGTTCGACGACATCCGGGCCACGCTCGGCATGGTCACCCAGGACGGGCACCTGTTCCACGACTCGGTGCGCGACAACCTGCGCTTCGCCCGGCCCGAGGCGACCGACGAGGAGCTGTGGGACGCGCTCCGCCGGGCCCGCCTGGCCGGGGTCGTGGCCGGGCTGCCCGCCGGGCTCGACACCGTCGTCGGCGAGCGCGGCTACCGGTTCTCGGGCGGCGAGCGCCAGCGGATGACGATCGCCCGCCTGCTGCTGGCCCGGCCGCGCGTCGTGATCCTCGACGAGGCGACGGCCAGCCTCGACTCGACGTCCGAGGCGGCGGTGCAGGAGGCGCTGGCCGATGCCCTCGACGGCCGCACCGCCATCGTCATCGCTCACCGCCTGTCGACCGTGCGGCGGGCCGACCAGATCCTCGTGATCGAGGACGGCCGGGTGGCCGAGCGCGGCACGCACGCGGAGCTGCTCGCCGCCGACGGCCGCTACGCCGAGCTGTACCGCACCCAGTTCCGCGAAGAGGAGCCGGCGGCTGGTGGAGGCGGTTGAGGCCGTCGCCTGACCCGCCGGGCGGCTGTCGCGGCCGAGGCCGCTACCGGCCGCGGCGGGGCGGGGGCGCGAGGAGCGCCCCGACGGCGGCGACGAGGTCATCGGCGAGCCGGTCGTCGACCGGCGCGTGGTGGCTCAGCAGCCGGTACCACATCGTGCCGAACACCATGTCGACGACGAGGGCAGCATCGATGGCGGCGCTGAGCTGTCCGGTCTCGACGCCGTGCTCGATGATGGCGCGCAGGGCGTCGCGGCGGGGACCGAGGATGGTCGACTGCAGCTCGTCGGCCAGCGCCGGGTCGTGCTGGGCGTCGGCCATGAGGCCGCTCAGCGCCGGGCCGCTGACCTCCCGCAGCGCCCGGAACGTGAGCCGGAGCACGAGGCGGATGTCGTCGAGCGCGTCGCCGGACACCCGCACGCGGTCGGCGACCCGGGCCGTCAGGTCGCGGAGGGCCTCCATCAGCACGGCCGACTTGGCCGGCCACCACCGGTAGACCGTCTGCCTCCCGACGCCCGCCTCGGTGGCGATGGCCTTCATCGTCAACGCGTCGTAGCCGTCGTGGGCGCACAGGCGCAGCGCGGCGTCGAGGATCGCCCGCCGGGCGGCCTCGTCGCGGGGGCGACCCCGTGTGACGCGTTTCTCCATCCGCAGGACTTTACAAGTCACGGTGACTCGTTAGTGTTACGAGACATGATGATCTGTAAAGCGAGGCGCCGGCCATGACGGACGCCGACCTCCGCACGATCCTCGTCACGGGCTCGACCGCGGGCCTCGGGCGCTACCTCGTCGGCCAGCTCACCGGGCCCGGCACCCACGTCGTCGTGCACGGCCGCGCCGCCGCGAAGGTCGACAGGGTCGTGGCCGACCTGGCGCGGCAGGCCGAGGGCGCGGGCCGATCGCCCGGGCTCGTGACCGGCCTCGTGGCCGACCTCGCCGACCTGTCCGAGGTGGACCGGCTGGCGGACGAGATGATCGATCGCCTGCCCCGGCTCGACGTGTTGGTGAACAACGCCGGCCTCGGCTTCGGTCGCCGCGGCGCGGGCCGGGAGGTGAGCGCCCAGGGCCTCGAGCTTCGCTTCGCGGTGAACTACGTCGCCGGCGTCCTGCTCACGCGCCGGTTGCTGCCGCTCCTGCGGATGTCGGCGCCGGCCCGGGTCGTGAACGTGGCGTCGATCGGTCAGCAGGCCCTCGACCTGGACGACCTCCAGCTCGAGCGCGGCTACGACGGCGCCACCGCCTACCGGCGCAGCAAGCTCGCCCAGATCATGTTCACGCTCGACCTGGCGGCCGAGCTCGATCCCGCGGTCGTGACCGTCAACGCACTGCACCCCGCCACGTTCATGAACACGCCGATGGTGCTCGAGGCCGGCGGCCAGCCGATGAGCACGGTCGAGGAGGGCGGCGCCGCCACCATCCGCCTCATCGACGACCCGGCCCTCGCCGGCGTGACCGGCCGGTTCTACGACGGGATGCGCGCCGCCGACCCGCACCCGCAGGCCGCGGACGCCGCCACCCGCGCCCGCCTGCGCCAGGCGACCGACGAGCTGCTCGCTGCCCGTCCGCCCGCCCCGACCCCCAACGATCCCCATCCCCAGGAGGACCACCCCGCATGAACCAGCCCACCCCCCAACATCCCCGGGCCATCCTGCTCACCGGCGCCGCCGGCGGCGTGGGACGCGTCCTCACCGAGGCCTTGGTCGGGCTCGGCTACCTCGTGTATGCCGCCGCTCGCCGGCACGACGACCCCCGGCTCGTCGACGGCCCCCGAGTCCGCCCCGTCGCCCTCGACGTCATCGACCCCGACAGCGTCGCTCGGGCCGCGGCCGACGTGGCGGCGGCCCAGGAGGGCCGCGGCCTCCACGCGGTCGTGAACAACGCCGGCACGATCGTCCAGGGGCCGGTCGAGCTCCTCGCCCCGGCCGACTTGCGCGCCCAGTTCGACGTCAACGTCGTCGGGCCGGCGACCGTGCTCGGCGCGTTCCTGCCGCTGCTGCGGGCCGGGCGCGGGAGGGTGGTGAACATCAGCGCGGCCACCGCGCGCGTGGCGGTGCCGATGATGGGCCCCGTCTCCGCCAGCAAGGCCGCGCTGGAGTCGCTGTCCGACGCGCTCCGCGTCGAGCTGGCGCCCTGGGGGATCTCGGTCAGCGTCATCGAGCCCGGGGCCATGGAGACCTCGATCTTCGCCAAGGCCGCGGCCCAGGCGGACGGCGCGCTGGCGGCCGTCCCCGCGGAGCGGCGGGCGCTGTACGCACCGTCGCTGGCGGCGGTGGCCGAGGCCAACGCCTCGGCCGCCCTGCACCCGGTGGACAGGATCGTCGGCCCCGTGCTCGCCGCGCTCTCGGCCCGGCGGCCCAAGCCGCGCTACGTCACTGGGTCCGACGCCCGCGCCCTGATCATGCTGACGCACCTCCCGGTGCGGACCCGCGATCGGGTGCTGGCCCGCGCCCTGGGGCTCCACCGCCTCCCGCGAGCGGCCGCCTGACTGCCTGCCGCCCGGCGGCGCGGCCCGATCAGGCGATGGGCGCGCCCGGCTCGACGCCGCCGGGCAGCTCGAGCAGGCGGACCGTGCCGTCGGGGTCCAGGGCGCCGAGGATGAGGAACTCGCTGGTGAACCCCGCGATGCGCTTGCGCCCGAGGTTGAGCGCCCCGACCACGATCCGGCCGCGCAGCTCGTCGGCCGTGTAGTTCGTGACCTGCGCGCTGGTGCGCAGCGTCCCGATCACCGGTCCGAAGTCGACCGTCAGCTTCCAGGCCGGCTTGCGGGCCTCGGGGAAGGGTTCGACGTCGGTCACCCGCCCGGTGCGCATGTCGATGGCGAAGAACCCCTCGGCGCCGACCTCGGGCTTCGGGTCGAGGCCCGCGGGGGCGTAGGGGAGGCGGTCGGGGTCGATCTCGTGCTGGGCCACGCCGCCATCCTGCCCGGCCGCCCCGCCCCGGCGGGAACCGGTCCGGGAGCGTCACACCGGCGTGCGAAGATGCGCGTCCCCCATGGCAGCCAAGGTCCGTCTCCGTCCGTGGCAGAAGCGCGCCCTCGATCGGCTCGCGGCCACCGACGCGCCCGACTTCCTCGCCGTCGCCACGCCCGGCGCCGGGAAGACCACCTTCGCCCTGTGCGCGGCCGTGCAGGACATGCACGCCAACCCCGGCCGCCGGCTCGTGGTCGTGGCGCCCACCTCCCACCTCAAGCTGCAGTGGGCCGACGCCGCGGGCCGCGTCGGGCTGCACCTCGAGCCCCGCTGGGCCACGTCGGGCGGGCGGCTGCCCGCCGACGTCCACGGCATCGTCACCACCTACCAACAGGTGGCGTCGAACCCCGATGCGCTGCGCCCGATCGCCGCGGGCGCAATCGTGATCCTCGACGAGATCCACCACGCGGGCGACGACCGGGCGTGGGGCGAGGCGGTGCGGCGGGCGTTCGAGGTGGCGCCCCGCCGGCTGGCGCTGTCGGGGACGCCGTTCCGCTCCGACACGCTCGCCATCCCGTTCGTGCGCTACGTCGGCGACGAGGCCGTCCCCGACTTCGAGTACGGCTACGCCGACGCCCTCGGCGACGGCCGGGTCGTGCGGCCCGTGTACTTCCCCCGGATCAACGGGTTCATGGAATGGATCGCCCCCGACGGAAGCGCCCAGGCCGCCGCCTTCGACGACCCGCTCGACCGCACCCGGGCGGCCCAGCGGCTGCGCACCGCGCTCAGCCTCGACGGCGAGTGGCTCGCGACCGTGCTGCTGCAGGCCAACGAGCGGCTCACGGTGTTGCGCCGCTCCCAGCCCGACGCCGGCGGCCTCGTCATCGCCGCCGACCAGGACCACGCGCAGGGCATCGCCGACCTGCTGCGCTACCGGTGCGGGGTGCGGGCCACGGTGGCGGTGTCCGACGACCCGCTGTCGTCCAGCCGCATCGCCCGCTTCACCGCCGCGAGCGACCCGTGGATCGTGGCGGTGCGCATGGTGTCCGAAGGCGTCGACATCCCCCGGCTGCGGGTCGGGGTCTACGCCACCACCACGACGACCGAGCTGTTCTTCCGCCAGGCGGTCGGCCGGTTCGTGCGCTGGACCCGCGGCGTCCCCCGGCAGAAGGCCCACCTCTTCATCCCCGACGACGTCCGCCTGCGCACGTGGGCCACGCAGATCGCCGACGCCCGCCGCCACAGCCTGCGCAAGCCGACCGACGTCGACGCGGCGCCAACCGACGAGGCGGCTCTCGACGAGCTGCGCCACGAGGACGACCGCGGCGACCAGCTGTCGATGTTCGCCGCCCTGTCGGCGGTGGTCACCGGAGAGGACGAGTCGTCGGTGTTCGACGTCGACGAGGCGTTGCTCGCCCGTCTCGACCAGCTCGACCGGCTCGAGGACGACGGGGGCGGCGACGCCGCGCTGGAATTGGCCCTGCCGGCGCTTCCCGGCGGGCCGACGGGCGGCGCCGGCGTGACCGGGAACGGGAGCGGGAACGGGCGCGGGAACGGCGAGGCCGCCAACCCGCGCCGGCAGCGGGCCGAGCTGCGCGAGGCCAACGCCAAGCTCGTGCAGGACCTCGTGTGGGCCACCGGAATGGGGCACGCGCAGGTCAACGGTCAGCTGAACCGGCTCGTCGGGCTGCGTCGCGTCGACGAGGCGACCATCGACCAGTTGCAGCGCCGAGCCCGGCAGGCCGAGCGCTGGCTCGCCACCCTCTGAGACGGCTCGGTCGCAGAAAACGCAGCAATAGCTGGCTCATTGGAGCGCGCGAGGGGAGTCTCGTTGGGTACCGGGACGACCACCTCACCACTGAGCGCTGTCGGGGCCGCGGCGAAAACGCAGGAATATCAAGGACTTCTCGCGCACAAAGTGATGACTTACCGGGGAAAAGTCGTAAGAATACCCCCGGTATCCACGTCTCGTCTGTGCGTGTTGGCGAGACTTGGCGGCAAATCACCTCCAGGAGGAGCCCGTGAACCGTCGTGATCTCGTCCAAGCCGTGTCCACCCAGTCCGGTGTCGAACGCAAGGATGTCGACTCGGTCCTGAAGGGTTTCACCGATGTGGTCACCTCCGTGGTGTCCAAGGGTGAGGCCGTGTCGATCTCCGGATTCGCCAAGTTCGTGAAGGTCGACCGTCCGGCCCGCATGGGCCGCAACCCACAGACCCAACAGCCGGTGCGCATCAAGGCCTCGAAGAAGGCGCGCATCACGCCGCTCAAGGGCTTCAAGGACGCGGTGGTGAAGACGAGCCTCGCGCCCAAGCTCGAGCGCGGCGTCTGGCCGCCCGCACCACCCGCGAAGAAGGCCGCGGCCAAGAAGACGACCGCGACCAAGACCACGGCGAAGAAGGCTCCGGCGAAGAAGGCTCCGGCCAAGAAGACGGCGGCCAGGAAGACGACCGCCACGAAGACGACCGCCAAGAAGACGACCGCCAAGAAGGCGCCGACCCGCAAGTCGGTCGCCAAGGCCCCGACCAAGCGCGCCGCGACCAAGCGTCCCGCGACCAAGAAGGCCCCGGCCCGCAAGACGGTCGCCCGCAAGACCACCGCGAGCCGACGCTGATCGTCGTCGGCCGCCCCTCCGGGTGGCGGACGCCAGATCCCAGGCACCAGACCGACCGCCCCGACGGGGGCGGTCGGTCCGCGTCCGGGTGAAAAACAGCACGAGGTCCTAAACGCCGCGTGCGGTTCGGGCGTTCTTGGGGCAGTGTTGGCTGTGTCCGTGGCACCTGAGCGCTCCACCCACACCGCGCCGATCTCCGTCGGCGTCGGCACCGCGCTGTCGTTCGAGGGCTTCTACATGGCCAACGAGCGGCGGCTCTACCGCGCGCTCTACGTGCTCACCGGCAGCCGGGACGAGGCCGAGGACCTGGCCCAGCACGCCTTCTGCCGCGTATGGGAGCGGTGGGACCGGGTCGCCGCCCTCGACGATCCCGCCGGTTACCTGTTCCGTACCGCCTTCAACGCCCACCACAGCGCCACCCGGCGGGCGGTGCGCGCCGCGCGCCGCGTCGTCGACGTGGTCGCTCACTCCGCCCCCACCCCGGCGCCTGGTCCCGCGGACCTCGCCGCCGACCGCGACCACGTGACGCGATCGCTGGCCCGGCTCTCGCCCCGCCAGCGCGAGGCCGTGGTCCTGACCCAGCTGCTCGACTGCGACGCGAGCCACGCCGCCCGCATCATGCGCATCCGCCCCGCAACCGTTCGGGTGCTCGTGAGCCAGGCACGCGCCGTGCTGGCTCGCCCCGCCCGTCCGGATGCGGGGCCGCGAGCGTGACCGATGACAAGGACCTGCGCTCCGAGCTCGAACGCCTCGCATCATCCGTCGGCGACCCTCCCGAGCACGGGCTCGAGCGGGTCGCCGCACGCCGGCACCGCCGGCTGCGCCGCCGCCGTGGAGCTGTCGCCACGGCGGCGGTGCTGGCGGTCCTGACCGTCGGTGTGGTGGCGCTCGCCGAGCGCCGCGACCGTCACGACACCGTCACCGCGTCCGACGCGGCCCGGCCCGAGGGTGCGCCGGCCGAGCTGCCGAGCGAGGTCGAGGTGCTGTGCGATCCGACCGGCATCGTCGTGCCGGTGGCGTCGGTGCGCCCCGAGCGCGACGGGCTGCACATCACGGTCGTCAACTCGCTGGGCGCCCCCACCGTCCTCCAGGTCGACGGCGACGGGTGGCGCTCGGGCGACATCGAGGTGCCGACGGGCCCGTCCAGTGTGCGCCAGCCCGTGCCGCCGGGCGAGCTGACGATCGGGTGCGCGATCGCCGGCGAGATGCAGCGGCGGCGCGTCGACCTCGTCGACTCTGGCGGGTACTACCAGGTCCCCGAGCTGTCGTGCGACCAGGCCGACGCCGTGACGCTGCCGCGACCTGCCGGTCGGCGTGCCGCAGGCGGCGAACATCGTTCAGGCCGCCCGCGCCGCCCTCCACCCCTACCTCACCGGCGGGACCGAGAACGACGAGATCGGCGCGCTGCGGGGCTACCAGTCCCAGCGTCTGGGCGACGCCACCGACGACCCGGTCGTGCAGGTGACCCGAGCGGGGAAGGTGGTCGCCTTCGTCCACGTCCGCGGCGCCGAGGGCGCGACGTCGGCCCCCTGGACCACGGTCAGCGAGGCCGACGTGTGCGGCTCGGTGCTCGCTGCGCCGCCGCCGACCGAGACGACCACGAGCACGACCGCGTCAGCGCCGGTCGGTCCGCCGCCCGGCTGAGGTCGTCCCGGGCCGCGGCAACGGGGGGCGGTCAGCCGTAGATGCCCTCGATCTCGTCCGCGTACTTGGCCAGGATGCTGCGCCGCTTGAGCTTGGACGTGGGCGTGAGCTCGTCGCCGTCGGGCAGCCACTCGTCGCCGAGCACCGCGACCCGCTTCACGCGTTCGACGTTGCTGAACCGCAACATGACCTCGTCGACCGCCCGCTGCAGCACGTCGTACGCCTCGGGGTGGGCGGCCAGCTCGGCCAGTGAGGCCGCCTCGATGCCGCGCTCGGCGAACCAGCCCGGGGCGACCTCGGGGTCGAGCACGACGAGCGCGCTGACGAACGGACGCTGGTCGCCGACGCAGCAGGCCTGACCGATGGCCGGGATCGTCTTGATGGCGGCCTCGAGGTTGGCGGGGCTGATGTTCTTGCCCCCGGCGGTGATGATCAGCTCCTTCTTGCGGTCGACGATGCGGAGGTAGCCATCGTCGTCGATCACCCCGATGTCACCGGAGTGGAAGGTGCCATCGGACTCGAGGGCGTCGGCGGTCTTGTCGGGATCGTCCAGGTAGCCGGCGAACACGTTCCCGCCCCGGCACAGCACCTCGCCGTCCTCGCCGAGGAAGACCTCGACCCCGGGGAACGCCCGGCCGACGGTGCCGACCCGCACGGCGTACGGGTCCCACGTCATCGGGCCGGTCGTCTCGGACAGACCGTAGACCTCGGACATCGGGACACCGATCGACCGGTACCAGCGGATGAGCTCGGGTGGGATCGGTGCGGCGCCGGTCACCGCGAACTGCACGTCGTCGAGGCCGATCAGCGCCCGCACGTTCTTGAACGCCACCTCGTCGAGGAACGCCCAGGCCTCGTCGTCCTCGGTCGTGGCCGTGCCGGCCGTGCGCCGCTCGACGATCGGCTCGGCCGCGGCGACCGCCTCGTCGAAGCGCCTCTTCGCCTCGGGGTCGGCCGACAGGGCGGCCTGCACCCCGGCGTGCATCTTCTCCCACACCCGCGGCACCCCGAACATCGTCTGCGGGTGGACCTCGCGGGCGTAGCCGGCGATCTGTGACGGCTCGGGGCACGTGGTGACCTCGAACCCGCCCAACCCGGCGAGGTAGTGGCCGGTCATCCGCTCGGCGATGTGGGCCATGGGCAGGTAGGAGACGGCCCGGAAGCCCGCGGGGTCGATGGCGACCAGGTCGAGGTAGCCCTGGCAGGTCCACACGATGTTGCGGTGCGTGACCATCACGCCCTTGGGCGGGCCCGTCGTGCCCGACGTGTAGATGACCGTCGCCAGCATGTCGGGCGTGATGTCCGCGGCCGCCGCGTCGAGGTCGACGGGGTCGTGGCCGTCGGTGAGGGCGGCCCCGGGGATGAGGTCGTCGCCCGCGATCCCCTCGGGGTCGTGCAGCACGACCACGTGCTCGAGGGCCGGGAGCTGGTCGCGCACGGTTGCGAAGCGCTCGGCGAAGCCCATGTCCTCGACCACGGCCACCCGGGCGCCGCTGTGCCCCGCGAGGTAGGCGACCTGCTCGGCCGACGACGAGTTGTAGATCGAGATGGCGGTGGCGCCGCAGAAGACCGCGGCGAGGTCGACGACGTGGAACTCGGGGATGTTCCGCATCATCATCACGACGCGGTCGCCCGGGCCGACGCCGAGCGCCCGCAGCCCCGCCGCGGTGCGGGCGACGCGGTCGGCGAGGTCGGCGAAGGTGATCTCGACCCAGCCGTCGCCGTCCTTGGATCGCAGCGCGACGAGGTCGGGGTGGGCGGCCACGGTCTCGAGCCAACGGCTGGCGAAGGTCTGCCCCGCCACCTTGTCGTCGAGCACCTTGGTGTCGGTGTGGTGATGGGTGGCGGTCTCCACGCGTGGCCCCCTGTCGCAGGTGTGGCGGACGCCACAAACGTAGTGGCAGGCCTCGGCCGCCGCCCTCGCGACGGCTCGCCGGCGGTGGTCGGCGCGCCCGGTTGCGTGCGCCGCGGCCGCTCGGCAGACTGGCTTGACCGATCGGTCAAGTGAGCCGGCCCGACCGCCCGGGGCCTCCGCAGAGGGGTGCCGGAGGGACGGCGAGACAAAGGAGCACCCCATGCCCACCGCCGTGATCGTCGACGCCGTCCGCACCGCCGGCGGCAAGCGCAACGGCAAGCTGTCCGGGTGGCACCCGGCCGACCTCGCGGCCGAGACGCTGACCGCGCTGGCCGAGCGCAACAGCCTCGACCCCGCCCTGGTCGAGGACGTGATCATGGGCTGCGTGATGCAGGCCGGCGCCCAGTCCGTGAACGTCGGGCGCAACGCGGTCCTGGCCGCGGGCTGGCCCGAGGAGGTCCCCGCCACCACGATCGATCGCCAGTGCGGCTCGTCGCAGCAGTCGGCCCACTTCGCCGCCCAGGCCGTCATGGCCGGCGCCCACGACATCGTGGTAGCGGCGGGCGTCGAGGTCATGAGCCAGGTGCCGATGGGCGCATCGGTCGGCGACGGGCGCTTCGGCTTCCCGTTCGGCCCGCGGGTCGGCCTCCGCTACGCGGACGTCGGCGGCCTCGTGCCGCAGGGCGAGCTCGGCCGAGCGCATCGCCGACAAGTGGGGCCTCAGCCGCGAGGACCTCGACGCCTTCGCGGCCGAGAGCCAGGCGCGGGCCGCCCGGGCCACCGCCGAGGGCCGGTTCGAGAACGAGATCATCGCCGTGCGCTCGATCCACCGCGACAAGGAGTCGGGCGACATCACCGAGTCCGACGAGCTGGTCACCACCGACGAGGGCATCCGCGAGGGCACGACCGTCGAGACGCTGGCCAACCTGAAGCCGGCCTTCAAGCCCGACGGCAAGGTCACGGCCGGCAACTCGAGCCAGATCACCGACGGCGCGTCGGCGGCGCTGATCATGAGCGAGGAGAAGGCGCGCGAGCTCGGCCTGCGCCCGCGGGCGCGGTTCCACACGTTCGCCCTCGCCGGCGTCGACCCGGTGATGATGCTCACGGGCCCGATCCCGTCGACGGCCAAGGTGCTCGACAAGTCGGGTCTCTCGGTCGACGACATCGACCTGTTCGAGGTCAACGAGGCGTTCGCCTCGGTCGTGCTGGCCTGGCAGCGCGAGACCGGCGCCGACATGGACAAGGTCAACGTCAACGGCGGTGCCATCGCCCTCGGCCACCCGCTCGGCTGCTCCGGCACCAAGCTCCTGTCCACGCTGCTCAACGAGCTCGAGCGCACGGGGGGCCGCTACGGCCTGCAGACGATGTGCGAGGGCGGGGGCATGGCCAACGCCACCATCATCGAGCGGCTCGACTGAACGCGCGCACCCGCCGCCTCGCGGCGCGGGTCATCGTCGGAGATCACGCTGGGTGCCGGTCGCGAGGTGGCGGCCGGCACCCGACTTTTTCGCAGCGACAGTGCATCTACAGCGTAAGGTGACAGAGGAGGGGCTTCGGTGGAGCTGCGCGCCCCTCGACGTGCCGACGATCGACCGGGGGGAACGATGGGACGAGGGCGGATGTGGCGCCGGGTGACGAGCGTGGTGCTGGTCCTGATGCTCGCCGCGACGGCGGCCGCCTGCGAGCGGTCTGAGTCGGGCGCCAGCAGCAGCGGTGGCGACGGCTTCCGTCGCCTGCTGCGCGGCACCGACGACGCGCCGTGGGACGTCCGCGTCGGCGTCGAGCAGGTCACCGTCACCGGCGCCACCCCCGGCCAGCCCCTGACGCTCTACGGTCCCCGCCGGAACAAGCTGCTCACGCTGCTCGCCGACGAGCTGGGTCAGGCCCACTTCGCCTACCTCCCGCCCGAGCACGCCACCGTGCAGTCGGGCCCGAACGTCGATCTCGGCGCCATGGACGCGGTCCACGGGACGACGGTCGAGCCGGGCCGGTACGTGGTGATCGACGAGAGCGCCGAGCCCCGCCTCGCCAGCGAGGTGCTGACCGTTCCCGATCGCGACGACGTTCCGGACCAGGATCTCTACGACGGGCAGGAGCTCACCGGGGCCCGCCTCGACATCCTCGGCAACCCGAGGCCCGGGGCGGCGATCGACGAGGGGTTCCAGTACCTCGAGATGCGCGACGGGGTCGTGCTCAGCGCCAACGTACGGTTTCCCGACGAGGCCATCTACGGGCCCGCTCCGTGGCCGACGGTCGTCGAGTACTCGGGCTACAGCCCCTCCAACCCCGCGTCCGAAGAGGCGGGGGTCCGCATCGCCCGCGCCCTGGGGTACGCCACGGTGTCGGTGAACATGCGCGGCACGGGGTGCTCGGGCGGCGTGTTCGACGTGTTCAACCCCGCGCAGATGGCCGACGGGTACGACACGATCGAGATCGTGGCCGCCCAGGACTGGGTGCTCGGCGGCCAGGTCGGCATGGTCGGCCTGTCCTACTCGGGCATCACGCAGCTCTACACGGCGGCGACGAACCCGCCGCACCTGGCGGGCGTGACGGCCCAGTCCGTGATCGCGGACCCGTGGATGCAGGCGTGGCCGGGCGGGATCTTCAACTCCGGCTTCACCCAGCAGTGGATCAAGGAGCGCAACGAGGCCGCGGCCCCCGGAGGGTCGAGCTGGGTCACGCGCCGCATCGACGCCGGTGACGCGGTGTGCGCCGAGAACCAGGCCCTCCGCAACCAGAACCCCGACTTCGAGAACCTGGCCCGCAGCCTGACGACCTACACGCGGTCGGCCGCGGCCCGTGACCTGCGGCGACTGGTCCCGGACATCACGGCGCCGGTGTTCATCAGCGGCGCCTTCCAGGACGAGCAGACCGGCCCGCAGTTCACGCAGATGCTCGACGAGTTCGACGAGGCCGAGGCGTTGCGCGCCAACCTGTGGAACGGCCGGCACCCCGACGGCTACGCCCCGGTCAACCTGAACGACGTGTACGAGTTCCTCGAGCTGTACGTGGCCGAGCGGGTGCCGGTCATGAACCCCCTCGTGCGCGCCGCCCTCCCCGCCGTGCTGGCAGACCAGTTCGGCCTGGCCGACACCGCCATCGAGCCCGACCGCTTCACCGAGCACGGCGACGACGTCGAGGCGGCCCGGGCCGCCTACGAGGCCGAGCCCGAGGTGCGCGTCGCGTTCGAGAGCGGCCACGGCGCCAACGAGGTCGGCGAGCCCGGCGGGACGTTCGTGCTCGATCTCGACTCGTGGCCGGCCGACGACGCCGAGCCGGCCACCTTCTTCCTGGGCGGCGACGAGACCCTGACCACCGACGAGCCCGGCCGGGACGACGAAGGGGCGGCCGACGCCTTCCGCTTCGACCCCGACGCCGGAGCCGCCACGCTCTTCGGTGGCACCGGCGACTACCCACTGCTCGACCCCGTGTGGACGACCGACTGGACGCGCTTCGATCCCGGGGAGGAGGTCTCGTACCTGACCGAACCGTTCGCCGAGGACACGGTGTTCGCCGGCCCCGCCCATGCCGACCTCTTCGTGGCGTCCGACGCGCCCGACGGCCAGGACGTCAACGTGCAGGTCACGCTGTCCGAGGTCCGCCCCGACGGCGTCGAGTACCTCGTCACCAACGGGTGGCTCGACCTGGCCGACCGGGCAGAGGACCGCCGGCGCACCAACGGCCTCGAGATCGTCCACCCGTTCACCGAGCGGGCGCGTCGGCCGCTCGAGCAGGGCACGTACGTCGAGGCGAGGGTCGACATCCCGTCGTTCGCCCACGTGTTCCGGGCGGGGTCGCAGCTCCGGCTCACGATCGCCACCCCGGGCCGCAACCACGCCACCTGGGAGTTCGAGAACCCCGACTACGGCGGGCTCGTCCCCACCCACACGGTCGGGCGTTCGCCCGACATGCCGTCGGCGCTCGTGCTGTCGCGGCTCGAAGACGTCGAGGTCCCCGCCGTGGCGCCGGCGCCGTGCCCGGGCCTGCGCGGCATGGCGTGCCGGCCCTTCGTCCCGACCGAGAACGCCCCGGGCTGAGATGCGCGACACGCCGGGCCCGGGCGGCCCGGCCCTACGATGATCCGGTGAGCATCCGGGCCGTGCGGCGACCGAACATCTCGTGGGGCACCCTCGTCGCGCTCGGCGTGGCAGGACTCCTGGCGTGGTGGGTGACGAAGGCGTCGCCGCTCGCCGTCGTCGTCGCCGTGGTCGCGGGGTGGCTCATCCTCAAGGTGGGTTTCGCCGTGCTGTCGGGCCTGGCCACACCGCTGCCTCCGCCTCCGCCGGCGGGCGAGCTGCGCAAGGTGCGGCTCGTCTACCGGTGCTCGCTGTGTGGCACCGAGGTGCGCATGACCAGCGCCAACGACGAGGTGCCCGAGCCGCCGCGGCATTGCATGGAGGACATGGAGCTGGTCACCCCGATCGACGGCTGAGCCGGCCCACGATCACTCCCTGTCACGAGTCGTTCGCCCTCGCGATGCACGCTGCGAGTTCCTCACAACCTGTGGACAAGGTTGGGGAGAGTCACACCGATGTAACTTCCGCATCCTGACGTCCACCTGTCGGAGAGGTCGGGATCCTCTGCGCGCTGACCAGCCGAACGGGGGATGACGGGCCGGTTGCGTAAGGGTGGAACCGCCCTCGGTGGTCTCGAGGGCTGCTGGCTGAGGAGCACCCAGCGTGCTCAGCGGTATTGCGTTGCCGTGACGATGCCGCCGCAGATGGCCAGGAGCCCGATCCCGAGGTAGGCGTTGCTCATGCCCCCCGGCAGCAGCTCGAGATAGTTGAGGAAGATGACGACCAGGCCGATGCCGAGCAGCGTGAACATCAGCACCGGCACCCAGGTCGGGCTGACCTTGACCTCGCGAGGGATCGGCGGGGTGTAGCGGGTCGACTGGCCCGGTCGCCGGTCGGACCCGTCCTTGGGCGTGACCCGGCCGCCCGAACCGGAGCCCTTGGGGGTCACCCGCCCTCCGGGCACGTGACGCTTCGCTGGCTTGGCCATGGCGGACGACCTTAGTTCGCGCGGCCGCGCCACCCGCCGTCGGCCGTGATCGCCGCGACCGGGCCGCCGACACGTCAGAGTGGGGGTGAGCGAGCGAAGCGAGCGAACCATGAGCACAGCGACCACCGTCCTCGCCGCGGTCGACATCGGCACGAACTCGGTCCACCTCGTCGTCGCCCGGGTCGACGAGAACCGCATCGAGGTCGTCGAGCGCGAGAAGGAGATGGTGCGCCTCGGGTCGTCGGCGGGCGACATGAAGCGGCTCACCCCGGCGGCGATGACCCGTGGCATCGAGGCGCTGGCCCGCTTCCGCCAGGTGGCGGCGATCCACGGTGCGACCATGCGCGCCGTGGCCACCTCGGCCGTGCGCGAGGCCGAGAACCGGGCCGTGTTCATCGAGCGGGCGCGCGAGGTCGGCGTCGACGTCGAGGTGATCTCGGGGTTCGAGGAGGCCCGCCTGATCCATCTCGGCGTGCTCCAGGCGGTCCCCGTGTTCGACCGCAAGGTCCTCGTGTGCGACATCGGCGGCGGCTCGACCGAGCTGGTCGTCGGCAGCCAGGGCCAGATCTTCAACGCCCGCAGTCTCAAGCTCGGCTCGATCCGCCTCACCCGCCGCTACTTCCCGGGGAACCGACTGGACCCCGAGGCCGTCGACGCCTGCCGCGACGACATCCGGCTCACCCTCGGCCCGGCGGTGCGCGAGATCGAGCGGTCGGGCTACGACGTCGCCGTCGGCTCGTCGGGCACCATCGAAGCGGTCTGCCAGATGGTGGCGGCGCGGGCCGCGGCACGCGACGGCACGCCGGTGCCCCGCACGTTCAACAACTTCACCATCACCCGGGACGACATCGACATGGTGGTCCGCCGGCTCGTGAAGGCGCCGACGGTCAAGGAGAGGGCGCGAACCCCCGGTCTCGACCCGCGACGGGCCGACATCATCCTCGCCGGCGCCCTGATCCTCGAGCAGGTGGTCCACGCCATCGACACTCCCCGCCTGACGTTCTCCGACTACGCGCTCCGAGAGGGCGTGCTGCTCGACACGTGGCGCCGCGACCACGGCGGGTCGCTGCACCACCTGTCCGATCTGCGACGAGCGAGCGTGCTGCGGCTGGCCGAGCAGATGGACGAGGATCCCGACCACTCCGCCCAGGTGGCGCGGCTCGCGCTCGAGCTGTTCGACGCCACCGCCGACCGCCACGGCCTCGGCGACGACAGCCGCGAGGTGCTCGAGGCCGCCTCCCTGCTGGCCAACGTGGGCCTGTTCGTCTCGCACGCCGGGCACCACAAGCACAGCTACTACGTAATCCGGAACAGCGAGCTGCTCACCGGCTTCACCGACCGCGAGATCGAGCTGATCGCCCAGGTCGCCCGCTACCACCGCAAGTCGGCACCGCGCCGGAAGCACCCCGAGTTCGCCGCCCTCGATCGCGAGGACCAGCGGCGCGTGCGGGTGCTGGCCGGCCTCCTGCGGGTTGCCGTCGGGCTCGACCGGAACCATGCGGCCCGGGTGACGTCGGTGGCCGCCGCTCCCGACGGTGACGGGCCGCTCGTCATCGAGGTCACGCCGGCCGACGGCCAGGACGTGTCGCTCGAGATGTACGCCGCGACCGCCCGGTCGGGGCTGCTCGCCGAGGCGCTCGGGGCGCCGGTCGAGGTGGTCGAGGTCGTCGACCGGATGGTGGCCACGCCCGCCTGAGCGACCCGGCCCGGCGTCGTGCCGGCGCCGCCGGTTACGGTGGTCGGCGATGGCTGGGGGTGTGGTGTGGGTCCAGTGAGCGCGGGCGACCGTGCCGCGCTCGACGCGCTGGCGGCCGAGGGGATCTCGCTCACGCTGGTCGACGTCGGGGCGTCCCTCGAGCCGTTCCCGCCGTTCCGCCCGCTCCTCGGGCGCGCCACGTACGTGGGGTTCGATCCCGACCTGCGCGAGATGCACACCGAGGCGAGCGAGTCGTCCCGACGGATCATCGTGAACAAGGCGGTCGTGGCCGACGGCGAGCGCGCGACGGCCACGTTCTTCCTGACGCGGAACCCCACGGCGTCGAGCACCCTGCGCCCCGACCCCGACGAGCTGGGGCCGTACCTGCATGCCTACCGCTACGAGGTCGTCGGCGAGGCCGACGTGCCCGCCACCACCCTCGACGACGCGCTGGCGTCGGCCGGGCTCGACCGGGTCGACTGGCTCAAGCTCGACACGCAGGGCACCGACCTGCGCCTGATCGAGAGCCTGAGCGAGCCGCTGTCCGCGACGCTCATGGCGATCGACGCCGAGCCCGGCCTCGACCCGTACTACGAGACCGAGGACACGTTCGGGGACCTGCACCGCGCCCTGGTCGAACGCGGGTACTGGCTGGCCGACCTCGCGCACACCCCGGCTGTGCGCCTCCGGCGCGAGACGTTCGATGCCGCTCTGGGCGCCCGGTCGAAGTTCGGCCGCATGCGCTACGAGTTCGCGCTCAAGGCCAGCCCCATCGCGGTCGGGCCCCGCTACCTGCGGACGCTGGGGTCGCTCGACAAGGTGGGGGCCGGGCGGGACGACTACCTGCGGCTGTGGGCCTGCGCCGCCTTCTCGGGCAACAACCCGTACGCCCTCGACGTGCTCGTCGAGTGCCGGGCCCGCCACGGGGACGACCCGCTCACCGCGCGGCTGCTCGACGTCACGGTGCGCCGGAACCGGGCCGACGCCCGGCGGGGGACCTGGCGCCTGGTCGAGAAGGTGAACCTGCGCAACCTCAAGCGGTTCGTGACGAAGTCGTACTGACGCCGGGCGTGGCCGCGGATTCGCCTGCGGTGCCGCGCGCGCCTCGCCGCTAGCCTCGGCGCTCGTGGCGCCGCGGGTCCTGGTCATCGACAACTACGACAGCTTCGTCTACAACCTCGTGCAGTACCTGGGTGAGCTGGGCGCCGACCCGCTCGTCCACCGGTCCGACGAGCTGACCATCGAGCAGATCGAGGCGCTCGACCCCGACGCCGTGCTCATCTCGCCGGGCCCGGGCCGCCCCGAGGACGCCGGGCTGTCCAACGCGGTCATCGAGCGGTTCGCCGGCCGGCGGCCGGTGCTCGGCGTGTGCCTCGGCCACCAGTGCATCGGGCAGGTGTACGGCGGCGACGTCGTGCGGGCGCCCGAGATCATGCACGGCAAGACGTCGCTGATCCGCCACGACGACAGCGGTGTGTTCGCCGGCCTGCCCAACCCGTTCGAGGCCACCCGCTACCACAGCCTGATCGTGGACCGGGCGTCGGTGCCCGACGTGCTCGAGGTGACGGCGTGGACCGACGACGGCACGGTCATGGGCCTGCGGCACCGCGAGCACGCGGTCGAGGGCGTCCAGTTCCACCCCGAGTCGATCCTCACCGCGGGGGGCCACGACCTGCTGCGGAACTTCCTCGCCCGCACCGGCAGCGCGGTCGCCTGACCGATTAGCGTCCTCGGCCATGGGGGAGGAGCAGGGGAGCGCCACGCGCACGGTCAGCTACGCCGCGCAGACCCTCGACACGCCGAACCCGATCGCCCGCTACGCCCACCGGCAGCGGTACAAGGCGTCGTTCGACCGCGTCACCGGCGAGGTCCGTGACCGCGGCACGGTGTTCGACTACGGCTGTGGCCAGGGCGACTTCCTCAACACATTGGCGGACCTGCGGCCCGACCTCACGCTCATCGGGTTCGACCCCGAGTCCGGGCACGAGGCCGAGCGGTACACGGCGATCGACGACCCGGCCACGGTGGCAGCGGCGTCGGTCGACCTCGTGTGTTGCTTCGAGACGCTCGAGCACCTCTACGACGCCGAGATCGCGTCGTTCCTGGGCACGGCCGACCACGTGCTCGTGCCCGGTGGAGAGATCCTGATCTCGGTGCCCGTGATCGGGGGCCCGACGCTGCTGCTGAAGGAGGCCAACCGGGCGGTCCTGTTCCGGCGCCGCAGCGACTACGCACCTCGCGAGCTGCTGGCGGCCTCATTGGCGGGGCGTCCGGCGCCGCGGCCCGACGACATCCGGGTCACCCACAAGGGCTTCGACTTCCGGGCGCTGCTGGCCCGGCTGGGCGAGCGGTTCGAGGTCGCCGACGTGACCTGCTCGCCCTTCCCGGCCCTGCCCTGGTGGCTCAACTCCCAGGTCTTCGCCCGTCTCCGCAGGCGTGGCTGAGCGCGACGGGTTACTCGGCGATCATCTCAACGGGCACGGCCAGTGCGACGTAGGTGGATGCAGCTCGCTGGTCACGCGTAGCCAGCGTGATGCCGGCCTTGCGGGCCGGGAGTGCGACGAGCGCGTCGTAAACCGCGCCGCCCGCGATGCCCAGCCGGGCGAGCACAGATGGCAGCGACCTCGCGGTTGCGGCGTCGAGCAGGAGGGAGCGGTCGAAGTTGCGCTCGATGAGCTCGACCGCGTCGATCGGGTCGACCCGGGCGTCCGCCGGCAGGCGCGTGAGCACCGAGTACGTCTCGGCGAGCGAGTGGCCCGTAAGGCTGGGCCGGCGGATCCCGACGTGGCGTCGGACGATCGCGTGGGCCGTGTGCGACCGCACCAGGTATGGCACGGCTGCGCTGGTGTCGAGAGCGAGGTCGGTCATCGCCTGCCGACGTCGAGCAGCCCGAACACGTCGTCGTCGGTGACGACCGTGTCGGAGTCTGCGACCACGGCACCGTCGACCTCGACGATCCTTGCCGTGCGCCCGACCGGAACGACCTGCAGCCCGGCGCCGTACATGCTCACATCGACCGTGGTGCCGGGCACCAGCCCGAGAGCGTCGCGCAACGGTTTCGGCACGACGATGCGCCCGACCGAATCAAGCGTTGCCTCCATTGGGGGAAGGCTACCAGTTGGTTCCCAGACCGGCTTCCGGTCGGCGGGCGCGGTCACCGGTCGTCGCTCGGCTCGACCGGGTCCTCGGCGGCGCCCCGCATCGGCTCGAGCGTGCAGGCCCAGGCCGCGCGGTTGAGCGGGGGCGGGTCGTCGTGCATGGCGTCGGCCCGGCAGCGGATGTCGTTCAGGAGCAGGCCGGCGGTCAGCGCCGGGTCCCACCGGCCGGCCTCGGCGACCGCCGGGGCGTCGGGGGCCAGGGGACGGAACGTGACCAGGCCGTTGATCGCGATCGCCCCGATGGCGAGCCACAGGAACGAGCGATGGTTGCGCGCGCTCGCGCCCAGCCACAACAGCAGCATGAGCAGCGCCGGCAGCAGGTGGTTGTACTTCCACGGCAGCACGAAGAACAGGCCCTGGCTCACCGCGAACCCGAGCACGCCCACCCGGAGCATCGGGTCCTCGCCCCAGCGGCGCAGCGCCGCCACGAGTGCGGGCGTGGCGACGAGCACGACCACGATGAACAGCGCGCCCGCCGACACGTAGTTCTTGTAGAGGAAGCGCCCGAGGTTGTTGCCGAGCGACCGCCAGCCCTCGGCCGTGTCGAGGAGCTCGGCAGACCGGCCGTAGGCGAGCCACGGCGGCACGTACAGCACGGCCCCGAGGGGCAGCGTCACGGCCAATGTCCGCAGGCAGCGGGGCCGCCGGTCGCGATCCCAGCCGTCGGCCACCAGGAAGGCGAGGACGAGGAAGACCGACGACAGGCGGGTGCCGATCGCCAGTGCGAACAGCACGCCGGCGGGCACCGGGCGGTCGCGCAGGTGCCAGAGCGCGGCCCACACGAAGAACGCCACCGCCCAGACGAAGTCGCCGGTCGACGTGGCCGAGATGAGCGTCATCGGCGACGCGAGGAACGCGAGCGCGATGAGGTCGCCGTTGGCGTGCCCCCACATCCGCACGAGGCGGGCGATCCCGACGACCGTGGCGGCGCCGGCGGCTGCGGTGGCGAGGTTGAGGAGCAGGTGGCCGCCGACCGGGTCGAGGGCGGCGGTGATGGCCTCGAACACGGGGACCCCGGGCGGACGGGAGGGGTAGTAGTCGGCCCGCCGGATCGACTCGCCCGAGGCCAGCACGTCGGTGACGTCGATGTCGGTGCCGTACCCCATCCACAGGATGGGGAGCGTCACGGCCGCGGTGACGAGGAGCAGGGCGCGATCGCCCAGCTCGCGACGTCCGTCGGGTGCCTCGACCGGCGGGTCCGAGCGCACCGCGGGCGCGCGTGCCCGACGTTCGTCCGGGCGGTCGACCTCGACCACCCGCTCCGACGGCGCGGAGGCCCCCATCGACACGCCAAGCTAGTGACCGTGGTCGGGTCGCGCTCGCCGAACCGTGGCGACGGGGCCTGACGGGGCTCTCGGCCAAAGTTGCGAACTACGCACTCAACTTTTATCATCGACAGCGGTTCAACAGACTTTCGGATCCCAACAACTCCCCCACGGAGGCACCCCCATGCCCAAGGCTGTCGGCATCGACCTCGGCACCACCAACTCCGTCGTCGCGGTCCTCGAGGCCGGCGACCCGGTGGTCATCCCCAACTCCGAGGGCTCGCGCACCACACCGTCCGTCGTCGCCTTCTCCAAGGGCGGCGAGGTCCTGATGGGCGAGGTCGCGAAGCGCCAGGCCATCACCAACCCCGACCGCACGATCCGGTCGGTCAAGCGCCACATGGGCACGAACTGGTCGATCGACATCGACGGCAAGGCGTACAACGCGCAGGAGATCTCTGCCCGCACGCTGCAGAAGCTCAAGCGCGACGCCGAGGCCTACCTGGGCGACACGGTCAGCCAGGCCGTCATCACGGTGCCCGCCTACTTCGATGACGCCCAGCGCACCGCCACCAAGGAGGCCGGCCAGATCGCGGGCCTCGAGGTGCTGCGCATCATCAACGAGCCCACCGCAGCCGCCCTGGCCTACGGGCTCGACAAGGAGGGCGCCGACCAGACCATCCTCGTGTTCGACCTCGGCGGCGGCACGTTCGACGTGTCGATCCTCGAGATCGGCGACGGCGTGTTCGAGGTCAAGGCCACCCACGGCGACACGCAGCTCGGCGGCGACGACTGGGACCAGCGGGTCATCGACTGGCTGGTCGCGCAGTTCAAGTCGGCCCACGGCGTCGACCTCGGCAACGACAACATGGCCCTCCAGCGCCTCAAGGAGGCCGCGGAGAAGGCCAAGATCGAGCTGTCGCAGGTCCAGCAGACCCAGATCAACCTGCCGTTCATCACGGCCACCAGCGAGGGGCCGCTGCACCTCGACGAGTCGCTCAGCCGGGCCAGGTTCCAGGAGCTGACGGCCGATCTCATCGAGCGCTGCCGCAGCCCGTTCGAGCAGGCCATCAAGGACGCCGGCCTGTCCAAGGAGGACCTCGACCACGTCATCCTCGTGGGCGGGTCGACCCGCATGCCGGCGGTGCACGACCTGGTCCACGACCTGACCGGCAAGGAGCCCCACAAGGGCGTCAACCCCGACGAGGTCGTCGCCGTGGGCGCCGCCATCCAGGCCGGCGTGCTCAAGGGCGAGGTCAAGGACGTGCTGCTCCTCGACGTCACCCCCCTGTCGCTCGGCATCGAGACCAAGGGCGGCGTGATGACCAAGCTCATCGACCGCAACACCACGATCCCGACCAAGCGCACCGAGGTGTTCACCACCGCGGAGGACATGCAGCCTTCGGTCGAGATCCACGTGCTGCAGGGCGAGCGCGAGATGTCGCAGTTCAACAAGACGCTCGGCAAGTTCCAGCTCGTCGACCTGCCCCCGGCGCCCCGCGGCGTGCCGCAGATCGAGGTCACCTTCGACATCGACGCCAACGGCATCGTCCACGTGGCCGCCAAGGACCGGGCCACGGGCAAGGAGCAGTCGATGACCATCACCGGTCAGTCGTCGCTCGCCAGGGACGACATCGAGCAGATGGTCAAGGACGCCGAGGCCCACGCCGAGGAGGACCGGCGCCGCCGCGAGGAGGCCGAGGTCCGCAACCAGGCCGACACGCTCGTCTACCAGACCGAGAAGCTGCTCAAGGAGCAGGGCGACAAGATCTCGGGCGACGAGAAGTCCGCGGTGGAGGACAAGCTCGGCGCCCTCAAGGGCGCCCTGGGCGGCAGCGACGTCGAGGCGATCCGCAACGCCACCGACGCCCTGATGTCGGCCAGCCAGACCTTCACGCAGAAGCTGTACGAGGCCGCTTCGGCCGAGGGTGCGAGTGCGGGTGGCGGCAGCGCCGGCGCGGGTGACGCCGGCAGCCAGCCGGCGGACGACGAGGTGGTCGACGCCGAGATCGTCGACGACGAGGACACGAAGTGACCGACGACGCCACGCCGGACGAGCCGCCGACGCCGGTGCCCGACGAGGGCGCGGCCGACGCCGAGCCCACCCCGCCCCCCACCGGGGCGGGGGAGGGCGCGGCCCCGCCGCCCGGGGGTGAGCCCGAGGCGGTCGACGTCGACGCCGAGCTGCAGGCCGCGGCCGACGCCGTCGAGGTCGACCTCGAGCTGCTGCTGGCCGAGCGGGCCCAGTACCTCGAGGCCTACCGGCGGGCCCAGGCCGACTTCGAGAACTACCGCAAGCAGGCCCAGAAGCGGCAGGACGACGCCGTCGTGCGCTCGGTCGGCCGGTTCGTCGAAGGCCTGCTGCCGGTGCTCGATTCCTGCGACGCCGCCCTGTCCCACGGGGCCAGCGAGGTCGAGCCCGTGCTCACCGCCCTGTATGGCGCCCTCAGCAAGGAGGGCCTCGAGCGCATCGACCCCAAGGGGGCGGCGTTCGACCCCGCCGAGGCCGAGGCCGTGGTGCACGAGCCCGGCGAGGGCGGCGAGCAGGTGGTGTCCGAGGTTCTCCGCCCGGGCTACCGCTGGCAGGGCAAGGTGCTGCGCCCCGCCATGGTCAAGGTGACCGACTGAACGACTGAACGAGGAAAGGGACGAGGCAGAGCTCGATGGCGCCGCAGCGCGAGTGGTTCGAGAAGGACTACTACCGGGTCCTCGGGGTGAGCGACACCGCCTCCCAGAAGGACATCAAGAGCGCGTACCGCAAGCTCTCGCGCCAGTACCACCCCGACGCCAACCCCGACGATGCCGCCGCGGAAGAGCGCTTCAAGGAGGTGTCCGCGGCGTACGACGTCGTGGGTGACGCCGAGAAGCGCAAGGAGTACGACGAGGTCCGCAAGCTGGGGCCGATGGGCGGCATGTTCGGCGGCGCGGGCGGCCCGGGCGCGGGTGGTCCCGGCGCGGGCGGGTTCCGCTTCGAGGACGTCGGCGACCTCGGCGACGTGCTCGGCGGCCTGTTCGGGCGCGGGCGGCGCCGCGGGGCGCAGGGTGGCCCGGGCCGCGGCACGGGCCCGCACCGCGGGCCGGACCTCGAGGCCGAGCTCCACCTCGACTTCGAGGACGCGGTGCACGGGCTGACCACGACGATCCACCTCACCAGCGACGCGGCCTGCTCGACGTGCCACGGCAGCGGGGCGCGGCCGGGCACGACGCCGTCGACCTGCCCGCAGTGCCAGGGCCGAGGGGTCGTCGACGACAACCAGGGCTTCTTCAGCTTCTCGCAGCCGTGCCCGAACTGCGCCGGCCAGGGCTACCTCATCGAGGACCCCTGCCCGACGTGCCAGGGCACCGGGGTCGAGCGGCGGCCGCGCGAGGTCAAGGTCCGCCTTCCCGCCGGCGTCGCCGACGGCCAGCGCATCCGGCTCAAGGGCCGAGGCGGCCCCGGCCGCAACGGCGGCCCGCCGGGCGACCTGTACGTGACCGCCCGTGTCGGTCCGCACCCCGTGTTCGGGCGCCGCGGCGACGACCTCACGCTCACACTCCCCGTCACGTACCCCGAGGCGGCGCTCGGGGCGGACGTCCGGGTGCCGACCCTCGACGGGGGGTCCGTCAAGCTGCGCATCCCGGCCGGAACCCGGTCCGGCCGCACGCTGCGGGTCAAGGGCAAGGGCGTGGCCGGCCCCAAGAAGACGGGCGACCTCCTCGTCACGGTCGAGGTGGCCGTCCCGCAGAACATGACCGACGACGAGCGCAAGGCGGTCGAGGCCCTGGCGGCCGCGACCGATGGCAGATCACCCCGGGCACACCTCGGGGTCCAGGAAGGGTGATGAGCGATGCGACCCGACGGCCGTGAACCGACTCGGGCTGTCTACGTGATCTCGGTGGCGGCCGAGCTGGCGGGGGTCCACCCCCAGACCCTGCGCATCTACGAGCGCAAGGGCCTGGTCGACCCCGCGCGCACCAGCGGCGGTAGCCGCCGCTACAGCGACGCGGACATCGCCCAGCTCCGTCGCATCCAGGAGCTCACCAACGAGGGCCTCAACCTGTACGGCGTGCAGCGCGTGCTCGACCTCGAGGCCGAGGTCGTCCGGCTCCGCAAGGAGCTCGCCGACGTCCGCGCCAAGGCCGTCGAGGCCGTCGCCGACGCCCACCGCCAGCACCGCCGCGAGCTGGTGCCGCTGCAGCAGGCGGTGGCGGTCTTCGAGTCGCGCCGCCGCAAGGGCTGACGCACGAGCGCCCGACTGCGTCAGCGGTCGAGGTAGAGGAGCGGCAGTCCGGCGACGGGGCGCATGACCGACGGCAGCTCCTGCAGGTCGGCCGGTGCCGGCGTCACCAGCAGGGCGACACCGGTGCCCTCCAGCATCCAGGCGATGTCGCGCAGCTCGCCCTGGGCGAGGCCTCCGGTGATGATCACCGTCTCGGCCCCCGTACGGCTGAGCGCAGCGGCGAGCGGGCGGCGCCGGTCGCCGGCCCCGACCGCCACCTCGTCGGTCGGCCCCGCGGCCGGCACGGCGGTCGTCGCCGCCGCCCCGTTGCCTCCGGGTGACGCTGTCCCGTTGCCGTTCCGCGGTCCGGCGCCGTTCCCGTTCGTCGGTGCGGCGGCGGCGGTCGACTCTTTGCCGAGGATCGAGAGCCCGACGATGGCCACGCCCGACGCGGGCCGGGCGTCGACCTGCTGGACGAACCCGTCGACGCCGCGCTGCGTCCCGACCACCAGGGCCGTACGCCGGGCCCGCCCCCGCCGCCGGAGCTGATCGAGCCCGAGGCGCGCCCCGGCGCGGGCACCGAAGGTGAGGGCGACCGCGAGCGGCACGAGCCCCACGAGGACCCCGCGCCCGAGCGTCTCGAGGTGGAGGATGTAGTACGAGACGGCGACGACGGCCAGCAGCTGGGCGCCGGCCCGCACGACCTGGATCCAGGACCGGGGGCTTGTCGCGAACGGGCCGAGGTCGTAGGCGCCGGCGAGCGCCAGCAGCACGACCCATGTGGGAACGGTGAGCAGGGCGAGGGCGCCGTAGGGGATGCTGACCGAGCGGATGTGGAACGACTCGGGGTTGATGCCGAGCCACGAGATCTTGGCGGTGAGCGTGGCGGCGCCCATGGCCGTCGCGTCGAGCACGACGAGCAACCCGGTGTACCCGGTCAGCCAGGTCGGGCGGGGAACGTGGAGACCCGATGCCAGCGCGCGGCCCGCGACCGTGCCTGCACCCGCGGCAGCGTGCGCCTGCTCGGAGCGAGGCGGTGCAGATGTCCTCACGACGCTCCCCCAGTCGTGTCCCCGGCGTCGGGCGCGTACCCGACCCGCGGGAGGCTAGTGGACCGGTCGGCGGCTCTGCCCGGCCGCCTCGCCGAGGGCCGCGTCGTAGATCGCCAGCAGTCGGGAGATCGACGCGTCCAGGCTGAACTCGGCCTGATGGCGCTCTCTCCCCGCCGCGCCACGTTCGTCGACGAGCGCGTCCGACGCCGCCGCCTCGTCGATGGCGCGGGCGAGGTCCTCGGGGTCGGTGCCTGTGACCCACCCCGCCCGGTCGACCACTTCCGCGAGCGCCCCGCGGCCCGTCGTGATGGCCGGGCGCCCCATGGCGAAGGCTTCGGCCACCACCCGGCCGAACGGCTCGTCCCACACCGAGGGCACCACGACGGCACGGGCGGCGGCGATCTCTCGCAGGACCTCGGCCGCCGGCACGTGCCCGGCCCAGGTCACGCGAGGGTCGGCGGTGGCGGCCCGCACCGTCGCCGCCATCGGGCCGTCGCCCACGAACCGCAGGCGCGCGTTGTCCGTCTGTACCCGGCTCCACGCGTCGAGAAGCAGGTCGATGCCCTTGTAGGCGGCGAACTTCCCGACGAACAGGAACGTGTCGCAGGTGCCGGGGGCCGGCGCCGGCACGTCGGTCGGGGTGGCCACCGCGTTGTACTTCACGTGGACCCGGGCGGGGTCGAAGCCGGCCTCGTCGACGAGCCACCGGGCCATGGCGTGGCTGATCGCCACGGTGGTCACGCGCGTGCGGGCGATGCGGCGGAACAGCGACGTGGCGCCGGTGACGAGCACGCTCGCACCGAGCGAGCCGCGGTAGCACCGGTGCCGGATGCCGGGGACACGCCATCCGGGGCGGCACAGCCGGCAGTCGGTGCCGGCCCGGAACTGGGTGCCCTCGACGCACGTGACGCGCAGGTTCCGCGCCGTCCAGACGACGGGCAGCCCCCGGGCGAGGGCGCGGGCGGGAACGCTGGCGGTCAGGAGGGGGAAGAGGTTGTGGACGTGCACGATGTCGGGCCGGATGCGGTCGATCTCGGTGTCGAGCCGGGCCGCGGCTCCGGGCGACCAGGTCGTCGCGGCCGCGGCCCGCAGCTTGTCGACCACCCCTCCGGAGAGGACGTCGTCGTTCGACACCTCGTGCCGGTGGACCTCGACGCCGGCGGCGCACAGCCCCTCGACCTCGAGGTCCACCGAGACGTTCTCGCCGGACGGCGTGGCGGCCGAGTAGCGGTTGTGCACCACGAGCACGCGCACGTCACGCCTCCACGGTCGGAGCGTGGCGGTGGGCCGCCACGTCCTCGTAGATCCGGATCAGCGCCGCGGTGGTGGCCTCGGGGCTGAACCGGGCGGCGTGCCGGGCCGCCGCGTGGCGTCCGCGCCCGGTCACCGCCTCGTCGGACGTGGCCGCCTCCCGCAGCGCCCCGGCCATGGCGTCGGCGGACGGGCCCGTGATCCAGCCCGACGTGTCGTCGACGATCTCGGCGAGGCCGCCGGTGCCGGTCGTGATGACCGGCCGGCCGTACGCCAGCGCCTCGGCCGCGGTGCGGCCGTAGGGCTCGACCCAGACCGCCGGCACCACGACAGCTCGCGCCGCGACGAGGTGCGGCCCGATGTCGGACGCGTCGACCTGACCCACCCAGCGGATCCGGGGGTCCGCGGCTGCCGCCGCCTCGACGTCGCCCGCCAGGTCGCCGTCGCCCACGATGCGCAGCTCGGCGTCCACGTCGGCCCGGCGCCAGGCGTCGAGCAGAAGGTGGACGCCCTTGTAGGCCGACAGGCGCCCGAGGAACACGAACGCGCGCTGCTCGGCTGCCGGGGGCGGGGCGTCGCCGGGGCCGGCCACGCCGTTGAACTTCGTCCGCACCCGTGACCGCTCGATCCCGGTCGAGGACCTGACCCACCTCGCCATCGTCTCGCTGATGGCGATGGCGGTGACACCGTCGTGGCGCCGCGTCGAGGTCCGGAACAGGCTGCTTCCCGCCGTGACGACGCCGCTGGCGACGCGGGAGCCGGCGTAGCACCCGTGGACGACCCCGGGCACCCGCCACCCCGGCCGGCAGTCGTGGCACGCCTGCCCGTCCCGGAACCAGCCGCCCCCGACGCATCTCGTGCGCCGGTTGTGGACCGTCCACACGACGGGCACGCCGCGCCGCCGTGCCGCCGCGGGAACGCTCCCGGTGAGGAGCGGGAACAGGTTGTGCACGTGCACGACGTCGGGCCGCACCTCGTCGAGCGCCGCGAGGAGGCGTCTCCGGGCGGGGAGCGACCAGATCCCGTCGGCACCGCTGCGCAGGCGGGCGAGCGGGCCCGGATCGACGAGATCGTCGTTGCTCACCTCGTGCCGGTGCACGTCGACGCCGGCCTCGACGAGCCAGCGGACCTCGTCGTCGACGGCCAGATTCTCGCCCGACGGCACCCGCGACGAATAGCGGTTGTGCGCGACGAGCACTCTCATGGTGTGGCCCTCGGCACATGAGTGGACGGCACGGATTTCGGACCTTACTCTTCGGTCACCTGAGTGGTCGTCAGACGGCTCGGAGCTGGGGCTTCCGTGCGGTGTGGGACTCCCTGTTTCCGAGTAGGGGGTGCCCGGTGCGGGAGCACGTTGGGGGAAGGGACACGTCGATGGGGTACGACGATTCGGGCGGCCGCGCCACGCGCCTGCTCACGGACACGAGGGTGAGCGGAGGGGTCGGGCTGGCCGAACGACCAGCCCGGTCGATGCGGGTGTTGGTGCACGACTTCGCCGGGCATCCGTTCCAGATCGACCTCAGCCGGGCGCTCTCCCGGCGGGGTCACACCGTGCAACACGTGTACTGCGGCTCGTACGCCAGCGGGAAGGGGCGGTTCGACGCCGCCGACGACACCAACCTGTCGATCGTCGCGGTCCCGGCAGGCGAGTCGTTCGCCCGCTACTCGCCGCTCCGCCGGGTGAGCCAGGAGGCGGGCTACGGCCGCCGGTTCACGCGGGTGGCGTCTGACTTCCGACCCGACGTGATCCTCGCGTGCAACGTGCCCCTCGTGGCCAAGTCGGTGGTCGCCAGCTGGTGCCGGCGCGCGGGTGTGCCGTGGGTGTTCTGGCTGCAGGACCTGCACAGCGTCGCCATGGCGGCCGAGGCCGAGAAGCGGGCCGGTCGTCTGGGCCGTCAGGTGGGCACGACCTTCGAAGCGCTGGAGCGGCGCCTCCTCCGCCAGGCCGACGGGGTGGTCTCCATCACCGACGACTTCCGCCCGGTGCTCGACGGCTGGGGCGTCGACGGGTCGCACTGCTCGGTCATCGAGAACTGGGCGCCACTCAGCGACCTGCCCGAGCGCCACCGCGAGAACGGCTGGCGGGCCGAGCACGGGCTCGGCGACCGCTTCGTCTACCTCTACACGGGCACGCTGGGCCTCAAGCACCGTCCCGAGCTGCTGTACCAGCTCGCCGAGCAGCGGGCCGACGACTCGGATGTCGTCGTGGTCAGCGAGGGGATGGGCGAGCGGCGGCTGCGCGAGATGCTACGGGCTCGCCCGCTGCCCAACCTGCGGCTGCTGCCGTTCCAGCCGATCGAGCGCTACCCCGACATCCTCGGGTCCGCCGACGTGCTGATCGCCCTGCTCGAGCCGACCGCGGGCACGTTCTCGGTGCCGTCGAAGGTGCTGTCGTACCTGTGCGGAGGCCGCTCGATCCTTGCGGCCATCCCGCCCGAGAACCTGGCGGCCCGCACCATCGAGCGAGCCGGTGCCGGGCTGGTGGTGTCGCCCACCGACGAGGAGGCCTTCCTCGTGGCGGCCAAGCGCCTCCGGGTCGAGGACAGCCTGCGCCACGAGTTCGGACGGGCCGCCCGCGCCTACGCTGAGGCGCACCTTCGACACCGACCGCATCACCGATCGATTCGAGACGGTCATCGAGCGGGCCGTCACCCGGCGCGGCGGTCTGGCGCCCCGTCGCAAGGAGAGCTGAGCCGCATGGACCACGTGCTGGTGACCGGCGCCGGTGGCTTCATCGGCGGGCACCTCGTGCGTCGCCTGCGCGAGGACGGCGTGGGCCGCATCCGCGCCGTCGACTGCAAGCCGAAGGACGAGTGGTACCAGGTCTTCGACGACGTCGAGAACGTCCACGCCGATCTGCAGCTGCTCGACGCCTGCCGCGAGGCCACCGACGGCGTCGACACGGTGTTCAACCTGGCGGCCGACATGGGCGGCATGGGCTTCATCGAGAACAACAAGGCCCTGTGCATGCTGTCGGTGCTCGTCTCGACGCACGTGCTCGTGGCCGCCCGCGAGGCCGGCGTCGAGCGCCTCTTCTACGCGTCGTCGGCGTGCGTGTACGCGGCCGAGAAGCAGGTCTCGCCCGAGGTCGTGCCGCTGCGCGAGCCCGACGCCTATCCCGCCATGCCCGAAGACGGGTACGGCTGGGAGAAGCTCTTCAGCGAACGGATGGCCCGCCACTTCCTCGAGGACTTCGGCATCCAGACCCGCGTCGGCCGCTACCACAACGTCTACGGGCCCGAGGGCACGTGGGACGGCGGCCGCGAGAAGGCGCCCGCCGCCATCTGCCGCAAGGTCGCGACCGCTGCGCTCACCGGCGACCACACGATCGAGATCTGGGGCGACGGCGAGCAGACCCGCAGCTTCACCTACATCGACGACTGCCTCGAGGGGACGCTGCGACTCACGGCCAGCGACGTGTCCGAGCCGCTCAACATCGGCAGCGACCAGCTCGTGACCATCAACCAGCTCGTCGACATCGTCGAGGGCATCGCCGGCGTCACGCTCGAGCGGCGCTACAAGCTCGACGCGCCCCAGGGCGTGCGCGGCCGCAACAGCGACAACACGCTCATCCGAGAGCGGCTCGGTTGGGCGCCGTCGATCAGCCTCGAGGACGGCCTCGCGGCCACCTACGCCTGGGTTCACGACCAGGTGGCGGCGACGCTGCAGCGACGCTGAGGCGTGCGCAGCGCCACGCACCGCCGTCGCGTCCTGGTCCTCGCCGACCAGGCTGCCTCCAGTCTCAGCAACGTCCTGGTGGCCGTTCTGGTCGCACGCTCGTTTCCCGACGATGTTGAGCCGTTCGCCGCGTTCAGCTTGGCCGTGATGGTGTTCCAGTTCACCGTCGGCAGCGTGCGTGGCCTGATCTTCGAGCCCGAGCTGTCGTTGCACGGGGATCGGGACGCCGCCGAGGTGCGCCACGTGATGCCCAGCTACATCGGCGCCACCGTTCTCGTCGGCAGTGTCGTCGCGATCGCCATCGCCGTCACGGCAGCCTTCGTCGGCGGCATGGCGGGCTCCGCTCTCGCCGCCCTTGCGGTGGTGCTCCCGCTCGTGCTCGTTCAGGATGCATGGAGGTACGTGTTCATCGTCAGGCGCCCGGCTGCTGCCCTGGCGATCGACCTGGTGTGGCTCACGTCGAGCTGCGTCGCGATCCTTCTCGCCCCCGAGGGCGTGTCGGTCGGGTGGTACGTGCTCGCGTGGGGTGCCGGCGGAATCGCCGGCGCCGTCGTCGCCACGGCGCTCGGTCGGTTGCGGCCAGTGCTGTCGCGACCGTGGGCCTACCTCGTCGAGCACCGGGACCTCGGGCTGAGGTTCCTCGGTGAGTTTGCGGCAGGCCAGGCGGCGTTCTACATCGCGTCTGTTGTCGTGCGGATGGATCCTCGGCCTGACGGCCTACGGGGCTGTCCGCGGCGCGTTTCTCTTCATCGGGCCGCTGCAGGTGCTTGCCGCTGCAGTGATCATGACGACGCTCCCCGAGGCGCGCCGGGTGCGCGATCAGCCCGACCGCGTCGTGCGGCTCGTGCGGAACGCGACGCTATTGGTGTGCGGAGCCACGGTGGCGTGGACCGCCGTCGGGCTCGCGCTGCCCGACGCCATCGGCGAAGCGATCATCGGTGCCACGTGGGCCGAGGCACAGAGTGTGCTGCTGCCCCTCGGGCTCACGATGGTCGGCATGTCGATCGTCGCCTGTGCGCTCGTGGGCGTCAGAGCCTTCGATGGCACCAAGGGTTTCCGGGCTCGAATGCAGTCCATTCCGTTCCAGCTTGCGTGCCCTGTCGCCGGAGCGCTCGTCGGCGACCTCACCGGCTTCGTGGTCGGCCTGGCCGTGGGCTACGCGGTGAGCGCAGCGATCTGGTTGGCCACCCTCGAGCGGGTGCGCCGATCGGTCAGCGTGCCGGATTCGGTGCCCGAGCCGGCAGTGGTGGGGACGTGAGGGCGCGAGCCTCGGCCGCCGACTGGTCCAGCTCGCGGCGCCGGACGGTCCACAGGCACCCGATCATGGCGAACGGGAGCCAGAAGTGGCGGGCATATGCGGTGGGCCCGAACATCGCGCTGACGTTCACCGCGACGAAGCCACCGAGCAGAGCGAGCGACGCCCCGAACAGTGCGGTACCGCGGCTGACGACCACGAGCCGCACGGCCTGCCGCCCGGTGGCATAGATGATGATCCACAGGCCGAACAGCGCTGGCAGCCCCGACTCGTGCAGCAGCTTGAGGTGCATGTTGTGGATGTTGCCGTACTCCGTGTCGGTGGCCCCCGTGTCCTCGACGAGCGATCCCGCGGCGCCGCCGAAGAACGTCGGGCCCACACCGACGATCAGGTACCTGTCGAAGTCGGCGAGGATGGCGTCGTTCACCCGCGTGCGGCTCTCGACGCTTTCGCCAAGGTTGCCCGACCCCTCGCCGTAGCTCGTGAGCCGTTCGGCGATCGCCAGATCGCTCGACATCAACGCCATGAACGAGATGAGCATCACGCCGATGACGGACAACGTGACGAGCGGGCTGCGGCTGCGCCCCCCCTTCGACCTACCGGCGTAGATCGACGTCGCGAGAATCGTCATCGTGCCGGCGGCGATGGCGAGGACGGCGGACGTCGATCCGGTGGCGAAGATCGCGAGCGTCACGATCATCGTCCCGGCCAACCACCACAACGTCGGGAACCGGCGCTCCGACTGGCGGTCCGGGACGAACACCGGGATCAGGAACAAGAAGAAGCCTGCGATGAGGAAGTTCATCAGCTCGCCGGGGTGGAAGGTGAGGCCTGCCTGGCGGCCTTGGCCGAAGTCCTGCGTGTTGAACTGCACCCCGACGTACTCGCCCATCAGCGCGATCAACGAGCTGACCAGGACCGTGCAGCGCCACGCCCGCATGAGGGCCCCGAACGCCGCACGATCCCGGCAGACCGACCTCAGGATCCAGAACCAGATCAGCGTGGTCCAGATGAGTCGGACGACGACCATCATCGACGACAGTGGGCTCCACGAGCCGAAGCTCGACAGCGTGGCCCCCGTGACGATGAGCAGGAGCCCCGCGACGACGATCTGCGAGGCCGATCGGTAGCGCTCGGGGGTGAGGAAGCGCTGGTCGGCGTTCAGCAGCTGGACGACGACGAAGGCCCCGCACACGAGGAACAGGAGGTCGGACACCGTCCAGCCACCCACACGCGTCATGTTGAACGAGACGGTCGCCATCGCCGCCAGCGCGATCCAGAGCGCGGCCCCCTTGCGGTACCGGGTGGCGGAGCGGAGCGGCGCGCGATGTGCGGGGCCGGCAACCGTTTCGCTCTGCGCCGGGCGGGAGCCGGGCGACGGCGGGGGGAGCGCGAGGGTCACCGGTTGACCTCAGGGCGGAAGCGGAAGACCGTGAACTGGTCGTGCCCCGCCCCGACGTTGAACACCGTGTCGCCGGCACACACGGTGACCCCGAACTTGGGCCCGCCGCCGGCTCGTGGCTCGGTGAGCACCTGGCACGGCCACCCGTCGTGCTCGACCCACCTGCCGTCCACGTACCCGGACCACACGTAGTACTCGACGCCCTCCTCGATCATCCGGTCGTTGGCGGTGCCGGCCTCGATCTCGTGCAGCCAACGCTCGTCGGCCATGAGGCCTTCGAGCTGCAACATCGGCCGGTCGGCGAGGTAGCCGACGAGACCGGCTCTGTCCCCCATCGCGATCACGGCGTCGGCGGGCAGCTCGTTGTCGAGGAACTCGACCGTCTCGGTCGCCCGCTCGGAATGGTTGAAGCCGGACAGGAACAGCCCGGGGATCTGCCCGATCGCGAACGCGACACCGACCGCGACGCACAGCCGGGGGCCGACCGTTGCGAGGCGCTCGACCAGCGCGATGGCCACCAGCGTGCCGGCCGTGAACAGGACCAGCGCGATGCCGTAGTAGTACCACGCCCACACCCGGTACGAGGTGGCGACGACGAGGTAGGCCACCAGCAGCGCCTGGCCCACGAGAAGGCAACCCGTCACCGCCATCAGGCGTTGGCGTGGGACGCTCGAACGCCAGTCACCGAGAACGAACGCCGCGGCGCACACTGCGAGCGAGAGGGCTCCGAGCCAGATCGGCCGTTCGCCGATCTGACCTGCCTGGAAGAACTGCTCGAGCGGCACCCAGTTGGTGAACGGACCTCCCTGGGACTTCGCCTGACCCGACACGGGTGTGGCCGTCCCGAACAGGGCGAGGTTGGCGGCGACGTACGCCACGAGCGCGACGGCCGACGGCGCGAGGAGGCGGGCACCGCGCCGGGCGGTTTCGCGCAGGGTGGGTCGGCCCCGGAGCGCGACCAGCGCTGCCAGGGGCACCACGGTGAGCGCGGCGTCGAGGCGGGTGAGGACGACGAGGGCGAGGACGATGCCGAGGCGGAGCTCGGCCGCCCGATCGCCGTCGCGCAGGGTCACGATCATCCGGATCGCCGTCAGCGCGAAGACCAGCAGCGGTGCCGATTCCATGCCGCTGAAGGACAGCTGCCCCGTCACGACGGCGAGCAGCCCGAGCAACGCCGTGCCCACGACCGCCGCCGCCTCGGAGCCGACCGCCCTGCCGACGCGCAGCGCCTCGCGGACGAGCAACAGCCACAGCAGACCCTGGAGCACGACGACGGCCGCGACGAGCGCATGGGGGTCCCGGAAGACGAACGCCACCGCCGAGAGCATCAGCTCCCACAGGGGGTGATACCCGTTCGTCTCGGTCAGCCCGGAGAACGTCGAGCCCCGTCCGGCGCCGATGTTCCGCGCCACGCCCAGGTAGTAATACGCGTCGTCCGCGAACAGGTACGTCCAGGCGTCCTGCGACTTGGCGACGAGGTACGAGATCTGGGTGAGGGGAGGGAGTGCGGCGACCGCAGCGATGGCGACACGGAGACCGGCGGGGCGTGTGCTGGACGGGCTCTCGACGACGGGGGTCGCGGGCTCCTGCAGTGCGACCATCCTGTCGATCTCCCCCAGTCACGAGCGGCAGCAGATGACCGGGGAACGATAGCCGACACCCTCGTGCTCGCGCCTTCCGGCCAGGCCTCCGCGAGGTGTCGTCGTGTACCATCGGGGGTTCATGGACCAACAGCTCGATGAGCCGGATCTCCGGTCCTATCTGGGGGTTATCGCACGGCGCAGGTGGTTCGTCATCGTGACGACCCTCCTGTTCGTCGGTGTCGCCGCGGCGCTTTCGCTCATCCCCGAGCCCGAGTACCGCGTGCGAGCTCAGGTCCTGACGACCGGGGTCAACGATCCCGTGGCCATGATCTTCGGAGGGAACCAGACGGGCGACCTGGACCGCCAGGCGGTCAGCCAAGACGCCTTCCTCTCGTCGTCGCGCATGCGCCTCGAGGTCGCCGACGCCTACTCCGGTGCGCTCCCGACGAGCGAGATCTTCCGGGTGAACGCCACCCCGGTGGGCAGCCAGGACGAGAACCGGACCAGCAGCGTCGTCGAGCTGTCGCTGGTGTCGAGCGACCCGCGCGCCGCGGCCACGCTCATCAACACGTATGCCGAGACCTACGTCGAGTTGCGGCAGTCGCTCGACGTCGAGCGCCTCGCCAACGTCAAGCGGCAGCTCCAGGCGCTGCTCGACGAGACCGAGACCCAGATCGAGACGATCAGCCAGCCCCTGGCTGAGATCGACGCCCAGATCCAGGCCAACCCCGGCGATGCCGACGCGCTGTTCCGCCAGCGCGAGGTGACGAGCGCCGAGCTCCAGGGCCAGCTCGATCCGCTCGAGGCCGAAGCCAACCGGATCCGTACGACGCTCGGTGACATCAACCTGGGTGTCGAGCTCTCCGCCGGCGGTGGGGCAGAGGTGCTCAGCACCGCGTGGGTTCCCGACGCCCCGGTCAGCCCGAACATTCCACTCAACATCGCGATCGGGCTCGTCATCGGCTTGTTCGTCGGGTCCGTGCTCGCCTTCGTGCGCGACTACTTCGACGACTCGGTGAAGACCAAGGAGATGGTCGACAAGGTCACCGGCGTCTCGACGCTCGGCCTGATCCCCAAGGTCAGTGGCAGCGACGAGCTCGTGACCGTGCTCCATCCGAACGCGCCGGCGGCCGAGGCGTTCCGCCTCCTGCGGACGTCGGTGAAGTTCCTCGGCATCGAGCGACAGGTGCGCGTGGTGCAGGTGACGAGCCCGTCTCCTGGCGAGGGCAAGACGATGGTGGCCGCGAACCTGGCGGTCGCGTTCGCGCAGTCCGGCGACCGTGTCGTGCTCGTCGGCGGCGATCTGCGCCGGCCGCGCATGGAGGAGATGCTCGACGTTCCCCTCACCCCGGGCCTGACCGCAGTGCTCATCGGGGACGTGACCCTTCCCCAGGCGATCCAGACGGCCGCAGGGGTGCCCAACCTGTCGGTCCTGCCTGCTGGCTATCCGCCCCCCAACCCGTCCGAGTTGCTGAGCGGCGAGCGCGCCCGCCGGCTGATCGACGTCCTGGGGCAGACCTACGACGTGGTGGTCATCGACTGCCCGCCGGTGTTGCCGGTCACCGACTCGCTGGTGCTGGCCCGGATGGCGGACACGACGCTCCTCGTCACGTCGGCCAACAAGACGTCGAAGCGCAGTCTCACCCGGGCGGTCGAGCTGCTCCGCCAGGTCGACGCACCGCTGTCGGGCACGGTCCTCAACAGCGCGTCGGCCGACGACACGTTCAGCACCGAGCCCTACCGCTACGAGTCGGTGGCCAAGCCCGCACGGGGGCGGCGGCAACAGCCGGCGCACAACGCGGGGAACGGGCACGGGCGCAACTGGGACGACGAAGGCGATCCCGACGCCGAGTGGGACCCTGTCGGGCAACCACCGGCCCGGACCTGATCGAACTTGAGCGCGTAGATATCAACTTTCCTGAGCGGGAGGTATCATTACCTCATGGCGCTCGATCCGAACCGTTGGACGCTCAAGGTCCAAGAGGCCTTCAGCGCGGCCGTCGACGCGGCCAAGCAAGCCTCGAACCCCGAGGTCACCCCTGATCACCTGCTCGCCGCCCTGCTCGGCCAGGGCGAGGGCATCGTGCTGCCCATGCTGCAGCGGCTCGGCAAGGAGCCGCTGCCGTTGCGCAACCAGGTCAACGAGGCGCTGGCCAAGCTGCCACGCTCGTACGGCAGCGAGGCCCGGCTGTCCCGCGAGCTCAACCAGGTCTTCGACGCCGCCGATTCGGCCCGCACCGAGCTCACCGACGAGTACCTGTCGACGGAGCACCTGCTGCTGGCGCTGGCCGACCGCCTCGGCGTCACCCGGGACGACGTGCTCGCCGCCATGCAGGCCGTGCGCGGCAGCCACCGGGTCACCTCGCAGAACCCCGAGGACCAGTTCCAGGCGCTCGAGCGCTACGGCCGCGACCTCACCGAGGTGGCCCGCCAGGGCAAGCTCGACCCCGTCATCGGGCGTGACGAGGAGATCCGCCGGGTCATCCAGGTCCTGTCGCGCCGGACGAAGAACAACCCCGTGCTCATCGGCGAGCCCGGCGTCGGCAAGACCGCCATCGTCGAGGGGCTCGCCGCCCGCATCGTCGAGGGCGACGTGCCCGAGACGCTGAAGAACAAGCGGGTCATCGCACTCGACCTCGGCTCGATGGTGGCGGGCGCCAAGTACCGCGGCGAGTTCGAAGAGCGGCTCAAGGCGGTGCTGAAGGAGATCACCGACGCCGAGGGCGAGATCATCACGTTCATCGACGAGCTGCACACGGTCGTCGGGGCGGGTGCCGCCGAGGGGGCGATGGACGCCGGCAACATGCTCAAGCCGCTGCTGGCCCGCGGCCAGCTGCGCATGATCGGCGCCACCACGCTCGACGAGTACCGCAAGCACATCGAGAAGGACGCCGCCCTCGAGCGCCGCTTCCAGCAGGTGTACGTCGGGCCGCCGTCCGTCGACGACACCATCGCCATCCTGCGCGGGCTCAAGGAGCGCTACGAGGTCCACCACGGCGTGCGCATCCAGGACGCCGCGCTCGTGGCCGCCGCCGTCCTCTCCGACCGCTACCTCACCGGGCGGTTCCTGCCCGACAAGGCCATCGACCTCGTCGACGAGGCCGCGTCCCGCCTGCGCATCGAGATCGACTCGCTGCCCACCGAGATCGACGTCGTCGAGCGCCGCATCCGCCAGCTCGAGATCGAGCGCGTGGCGCTGGCGAAGGAGACCGACGAGGTCTCGAAGGAGCGGCTGGCCGGCATCGACGAGGAGCTGGCCAACCTGCGCGAGCAGCGTGACTCGATGCTCGCCCACTGGAACAACGAGAAGGAGATCATCGACGAGATCCGCGAGCGGAAGGAGCAGCTCGAGGCGCTCCGGGCCGAGGCCGAGCGCGAGACCGACCTCGAGCGGGCGGCCGAGATCCGCTACGGGCGCATCCCCGAGACCGAGCGCCTCGTCGAAGAGGCCACGGCCCGCCTCGAAGAGCTCCAGTCGAACGGCCAGCGCATGCTGAAGGAAGAGGTCGACGAAGAGGACGTCGCCGAGGTCGTCGCCCGCTGGACCGGCGTGCCCGTCAGCCGCCTCATGGAAGGCGAGATGGCCAAGCTCGTCCGCCTCGAAGAGGTGCTGCACGAGCGGGTGATCGGCCAGGACGAGGCCGTCACCGCGGTGGCCAACGCCATCCGCCGCAGCCGGGCCGGCCTCTCCGACCCCCACCGGCCCATCGGCTCGTTCCTCTTCCTCGGCCCGACGGGCGTGGGCAAGACCGAGCTGGCCCGGTCGCTCGCCGACTTCATGTTCGACGACGAGCGGGCCATGGTCCGCATCGACATGTCCGAGTACATGGAGAAGCACACGGTCAGCCGGCTCATCGGCGCCCCGCCGGGCTACGTCGGCTACGACGAGGGCGGTCAGCTCACCGAGGCGATCCGCCGCCGCCCCTACTCGGTCGTGCTGCTCGACGAGATCGAGAAGGCGCACGCCGACGTGTTCAACGTGCTGCTGCAGCTGCTCGACGACGGCCGGCTCACCGACGGTCAGGGCCGCACGGTCGACTTCACCAACACCGTGCTCATCATGACGTCGAACCTGCCGGGCGATCCGCGCGACTTCTTCAAGCCCGAGTTCATCAACCGCATCGACGAGATCGTCCGGTTCCGCGAGCTCACCGAGGATGACCTGGCGCACATCGTCGAGATCCAGCTGCGCGGCCTGCGCGACCGCCTGGCGTCTCGGCGGATCGGGCTCGAGGTCACCGACGCGGCCATGGCGACGCTGGCCCACAAGGGCTACGACCCGGCGTTCGGTGCCCGGCCGCTCAAGCGGGTCATCCAGCGCGAGCTGGCCGACACGCTGGCGATGCAGATCCTCGACGGCAAGGTCGTCGAGGGCGACACCGTCACCGTCGACGCGGTCGACGGTGAGCTCGTGCTGCGCTGACCCGCTCGGCCGTCGTCATCACGGCGGCGTCGTCGAGTCGACCCACGCGGCCCCCGCGCCCGCGAGCGGAAGCCACTTGTAGCGAACCGTGCTCCCGTCCTTGAACGCCACGACCAGCTTGTCGGCGCGGACGTAGACCACCGCCCGGTTGCTCGCAGGGATCGCCGCAGGATCGGGATTGGCGGTCTCCTGCAGGCTGAGAGCTCCCGCCCCGACGTGCAGCCCGGCGCCGACCACGACTCGATCGGGCGTGTTCCACCCGCCGCCCGGGTCCACCCGCCAGCGCGCCTTGGGGGACCAGCCCGTCCCGTCGCCGATCTGGATCTCGCCGTCGCGGGCCACCTGGAACCGCAGGCCCGCCTCACCTTTGCGGCGCAACCGCAGGCCGTAGCTCGAGCCCTTGCGCGTCCCATCCGCCGGATCGAGGTAGTCGGTCGGGTCGAGCACGATCTCGTGGGGTCGCCCGACGAGGAAGGACGCGGTCTCGTGTGGCCGGGCGGTGCCCGTCCATGGAACCGTGTCAGATCCGAACGCCAACAGGCCGAGGACGTTCTCCTGCGACGGCTCGTTGCCGGCGCCGTCACGGTTCCACTCGATGCCGACTGGCGTCTCCATCAGGTTCCGCCCGAGGAACGTCGCGGTGCCAGGCGCGGTCACGCGCACGGCCCGGACGCCCGGGCGCAGTGTGAACCAGTCGCAGCTGTCGAACGTGGCGCGACCTCGCGACACGAGGACCAGCGCCTGCGACTGGGACACCGTCTCGGTCGGAAGCGTGAACCCGCAGTGGATGAAGCAGTTGAAGTCACCGTCTGCCGTGAGGTTCACGAGCGAGTTGTTCGGCCCGTACCATCCTCCGCTCTGCCACAGGCCACGTTCGAACGCACACCGGAGGAACGTGTTGTAGTTGGGGGGACGGGCATCGGCGGGCGAGGTCCGGATCAGCAGGTTGTCCCCGCCGCAGTTGCTGATGTCGCACCTGACGAACGCACTGCTCAGGGCGTGCGAGTCGAGCACCAGCCCGTGGCGCGCGCAGTCGCTGAACATGCACTGGGTGAACAGGCAGTTCTGTGCCCCGCGCACCACCACCCCGTCCGCCGCCGAGCGTGACACCCGCAGAGCAGAGAACTGGCGGACGACCGTGTCCTCGACGAAGAGCAGACCCTGGCGGCCAGCAGCGTCGGGGTTGGCGACCCGGTCGCCGTCGATGCCGAAGTTCCCCGACACGCCGCCCACCCCGTTGAACACGACCTGCGCGTCGCGCCCTCCTGCCTGCAGCACCGCGCCGGTATGACTTCCGCCCTGCTGGTGGCCGCCGCTCCCCCACACGTCGACCCCGCTCGGCACGACGATGCGACCCGTGAAGCGATACGTGCCCGGTGCGACGGTGACGGTGCCCCCGCCGAACAGGGCGACGAGGTTCAGCGCCAGCTGGATGGCGGCGGTGTCGTCCGTTGCACCGTCGCCGACAGCGCCGGTGGCCCGCACGTCGAGCGTCGCCACGGGCTGCTTCTCCGCGTCCAGTTCCGCGAGCGCGTCCTGGACATTGGTCGATGAGAGGCGCCCGCGCGGCGTGAACGTGATGCTCGAGGCGTCGTTCGCCGGCTGTGCTCCGGCCTGCCGCGTGCCCGCCAGGCCGCCGGCCACGGCTGCGAGGCCACCGCCCAGAAGAAGCCGACGGGTCACGGCCGACATGCCGCCGGTGGGCGGGGCGGCGCTCGCCCCTGTGGCATCGAGCGCCACGGTCAGACGCGTGACCTGGGCCTCTAGCGCAGCCACTCGCGCCGCGACGTCGTCGTCCACGTTCCCCTCCTACTGCCCCAGCTGAGAGTCGCGAAAGTTCGACAGAACGTGGACCGACGCTCGTGTCAGCCCCCGATGCGTGCCGGGGGCCTGCCGGATCGTAGCGCGAGAACGTGGGAGCGCAGCCGGAGCACGATGCGGGTGGCGACGTGGCTCGCGAGCAGGCCGACCCAGTTGGTCACGATGTCCGTGCCCGAACACACCCGGTTCAGCGACGACAGCGAGTACTGCGCGGCCTCGACGGCCACGGGCACGACGGCAACGACCCCCAGCATCGCCACACGCGTGCGCCGGTCGCGAGCGAACGCGCAGATGACACCGAGCGGGACGAACAGCAGCAGGTTGAACTGCCATTCGGCCGTTGTCACCGCGAACGCGATGTCGTCGCGCCACAGCGAGCAACTGCGTTCAGTCTCGCCGAAGCGGAAATACCTGTCGCCGGGTGACCGCGGTGAGAGGGTCCACGTGAGGACCCCACCGAGCGCGATGACGTAGGCCGTCGTGGCCCACGACGGCATTCCCCCGGCCTGGCCGGTCCTGTGGCGCACGACGACCGCCGCGACGAGCGTGACGGCGCATCCGCCGAGCACCCATCCCGGCGACCAGAAGGCGAGCTGACGGTCTACCCACGGGTTGGTGGCCGCGGCACAGAGCCCGGGCATCAGCCGAGCCCGCCACGCCGGGTGCCGCGGTCCTGCACCTCGCTGTCAGCGGACGACCGAGCGCGTCGGCGGGTTCTCGACCCGCCGCGACCAGAGCAGCTCGGGATAGCCGAGGGCGCGCAGTCGGTCGGCCGTCGCCTGCAGGAGGCCCTCGTCGGCAGGAACCACGACGTCGTTGCGCCGGGCGAACTCGTGCGACAGGGCCAGGCTGCGTGTCTGATCGCGGGCGCTCTGGGCGTCGACGTAACCGCGCCGGGCCTTGCGCTCGTAGTCCTCGCGGCTCCGGTAGACGTAGTGATGCAGGACCAGCCGGGTGCGGCTCGGCGGCGTGATGAACGACCCGAACACGCGGTGGCCCTCGGGCGTGGCGGCGAGTCGGCCCCGCCGGAAGAAGAAGTTGTGCGAGTTGCGGTGCCGCACGATCTGCGACGGACGAGCGATCACCTTGACGTGGCGGTTGTACAGGGCGTCCGCGTGATCGAAGTGTTCGGTCACGAGCCCCGGCGGGATCGTCTCGTGGCCCGAGCTGCCGAAGTACCGCCAGCAGACGGCGACCGCAGGGCGATCGCGGTGCTCGTGCAGGACCGACGCCAGGTCACCAGGACGCGTCTCGAACAGGAACTCGTCGGCGTCGAAGAAGGCCACCCAGCGGCACGACGCGCCGAATCGGTCGAGGAAGTCGTAGTCGCACGAGGGCGATGCCGGGATCGGCGACCAGCGCACGTAGGTGGCCTCGCCTCGGTCGACGAACGGCGCGATCACGTCCGCGATCCCGTCGGTGCTGTTGTTGTCGTAGACGAAGATGTGCTGGAAGCCCAGGTTCACGTGGTGGGCCATCCACTCGGGGAGGAAGCGCGCCTCGTCCTTGACGCGGATCATCATCGCGACCTCGTAGGTGGCCGTGATCGGCTCGGGCGCCGGTCGCCGCCACGGGCGCACGACGGATCCGGCGGTGACCAGTGCGTTCTGGGCCAGGAACAGTCCGATGCGCGTGGGGCGACTGTCCTTCACCCACGAACGTAGTGCGGACATCGTTCCTCCCCAGCAGCGCGGTGGACGATCCTAATCGTGTTGCTCGGACGGCAGTCCTGGCCGCGCTCGGTCGCTCCTGGCCGGTCCGGTCGCTCAGACCGGGGGACTGAGGCGGAGGGTGAAGTTCCACTTCTCGCGACGCACGAGCCGATAGCCCCGAGACCGGAAGGTCCCCAGCAGCCGGAGGAGCGCGGCAGAGCTCTGGGGCTGGTCGTACTCGAAGCACACGACCGTGGGGCGCGGGCCGTCGTCTCGCAGCAGGTGAGGGAGCACCGTCGACTCCGCCCCCTCGATGTCGACCTTGAGCAGTTCCACGTGGGCGTGCCCCTGTGTTGCCATGATCGCCTCGATGGTGTCGACCTTCGCCGTGAACGCATCGGCGGCCTCGGTGCGCTGCAGGTTGAGCACGGAGTGGGAGACGTCGGACGCGGCGGCGGGCGCGAAGAAGGTGAGCTCCGCGGGTTCGTGCCACAGCCCCATCTGCACGAACGCGAAGCGATCGTCTCCTGGGTCGACGCTGGCGACGTGGGCGACGGCGCGCGGCGTCGGGTCGATGGTGACGACCTGCATGCCGCGACGGTGCAGCTCGAGATCGAACGATATGTCCTCTCCCGCACCCGCGCAGTAGGCGACGGCGCCTGGTCGGACGACGTCGCTGGGGACCCACCAGCCGCACTGCGCAGAACCGAGCCGCACGAGGGATCGATCGTCCTCGACCCGGAGGAAGGGCGTCAGCATCGTGCGCCGCGTGCGGGTCGACACTTTTCTCGCCAGGCGTCTGGCGTGTCGCGTGGTGCTCACGGGCTGTCTTGCCTTCCCCGAGAGACGATCGGAACGGCGGAGAGCGTTGCACACGTCGTCCCGGGCGCGCCGGAGTGGACGTCCCGGACGATGGACTGGGCGATGTCCTGGGCCTCAGCTGTCGCCCACCTCAATCGAGCATGAAAACGTCCGAGAGTGCAATGGCCGACACGGTACGTACCGTTCGGGGGTAAGCTGTCGACCACATCGTTCAGTGTTCGGCAGGGGGAAGAATGCGCCGCAGGGTCGTTGCTCTACTGGCCACCGTCGGCATGGCGGCAAGCATGAACGCATGCGATCGCGTTCCCGGTCCGTTGGAAGGCGAAGGTTGGGTAGAGGTTTGGGAAGACACCTTCGACTACCCCTCGGTGAGCGAACTGGACGACGTTTGGCTCCTCGGCAGCTTCGACTTCGCCACGTCGCCGGGACAAGTGCAGCTCATGCCCAGTCCTCTGCAGGACGGTGATCGCATGGTCCGGCTCACGACGAGCCCAGCGTTCGGATGGAGCCTGGCGAACATCAGCACGCTTGGGCCGAAGCAGCCCACTGAGCCGAACTTCCCGCAGGCGGAGTCGTGGCAGGGTCCGCTGTACGTCGAGGCGCTGATTCGCTACACGGAGGACCCCTGGGCGCTCTCATCGATGTTCCTGTATTCGCATCACAAGGCGGAGGTGTTCCGCCCCGCTGGCTACACATGCTCGACGCCGCCCGCGCCGCAGGAGCTCACTGCCGAGTGGGACATCATGGAGAACGCCTGGCACGGTTACACGACGTCGCAATTCGACACGACCATCCATCGCAACACCGTGACGTCCGGCGGCGCCCACTGGTGCGGGGTCCCTGACCAGGATCCCTCGGTCGGAAGCCCCCGCCACCACCGCGCACAGGTGCCCGCTGCTGAACCGCTCGGGGAGTGGCACATCTGGGCCGGGTACTGGCGGCCCGATGGTCAGCTGTGCACCTACCTCGACGACGAGCTGCTCCATTGCGACGCTGCCTTCGACTCGTTCGATCAGCCGCTAGCCCTCAACCTGTTCACGGCCAAGTTCTCCTCGCCGATGTGGTGGTGCGGACGGCCACCCACGTACCCGAGCCCCTGTCCGCCCCAGCCACTCGAGATCACAATGGACATCACGAACGTGCGGGTCCTCGTCCCACCGAGTAGGCCTTGAGCACGGCGGATCGCCCGCCGCAGCGTGTGAGGGGGCCGGGGCCCTGGCGCTAACCTCGACCGGCCCCGTTCACGCGACCGTCCAGGAGTGCGAGTGCCGGCGACCATCGTGGTCGGAACCCAGTGGGGCGATGAGGGCAAGGGCAAGTTCACCGACCTCTTCGCCAAGGAGATGCACCTCGTCGTCCGCTACCAGGGCGGGCACAACGCAGGGCACACGCTCGTCGTCGACGGCGAGACCTTCGCCCTCCAGCTCATCCCCTCGGGCGTGCTCTACGACCACATCGTCCCGGTCATCGGCAACGGCGTGGTGGTCGACCCGCAGGTGCTACTCGACGAGATCGCCATGCTCGAGCGTCGGGGGCGCAGCTGCGAGCGGCTGAAGGTGTCGTCGAGCGCGCACCTGATCCTGCCGTACCACCAGCTCATGGACCGGGTCACCGAGCGGCACCTCGGCAAGAACAAGCTGGGCACCACCAAGCGGGGCATCGGCCCGGCCTACGCCGACAAGGCGGCCCGGGTCGGCCTGCGAGTGCAGGACATGTACGACCCGAAGATCTTCCGGCAGAAGCTCGAGCTGGCGCTGCGGGAGAAGAGCCAGACCCTGGCCAAGGTGTACAACCAGCTCCCGCCCGACGTCGACGAGATCTGCGACCTCTACGTCGGCGAGCTGGCGCCCAGGGTCGAGCCGTACGTGGCCGACACCGTCAACCTGATCCACGAGGCGCTCGAGGCCGGCCAGAACGTGCTGTTCGAGGGCGCTCAGGCCACGTTCCTCGACCTCGACCACGGCACCTATCCCTACGTGACCTCGTCGAACCCGGTGGCGGGCGGCGCCTGCACCGGAGCAGGCGTCGGGCCCCGCTACATCGACCGGGTCGTCGGCATCGCCAAGGCGTACGTCACCCGGGTGGGCTCGGGGCCGTTCGTGACCGAGCTGTTCGACGACGTCGGCGACGCGCTGGTCGACCGCGGCCACGAGTACGGCACGAACACCGGGCGTCGCCGCCGGGCCGGGTGGTTCGACGCGGTGATGCTGCGGCACTCGGTGCGGCTGAACTCGCTGTCCGAGATCTCGCTCACCAAGCTCGACGTCCTCGACGCCTTCGACACGGTCAAGGTGTGCGTCGCCTACGAGGCCGACGGCCGGCGCTTCGACCGCTTCCCCGACGACCAGTCGCTGCTGCACAAGGCGACGCCGGTCTACGAGGAGCTGCCGGGGTGGTCGACCGACCTGTCGTCGGCCACCGAGCCGGGGGCGCTGCCCGCCCCACGCGGCCGACTACATCGCGTTCCTCGAAGACCAGGTCGGCGTCCCCATCCGCCTCGTCGGCGTCGGGCCGGGCCGCGACCAGTACGTGCAGCGCACGCCGTAGGCGGCCGGGATGCGGGTCTGCGTCGTCGGGTCGGGCGGGCGCGAGCACGCGCTCGCCCACGTGCTCGGCCGCACCGCCGACGTGGTGGTCACGCCGGGCAACCCGGGGATCCCCGGGTCGGTGCCGACCCCACCCGCCGAGGTGGAGGCCGACCTGTACGTCGTCGGGCCCGAGGCCCCGCTGGTGGCCGGCCTGGCCGACGAGCTGCGGGCCGCGGGCCGGCTCGTGTTCGGACCCGGGGCCGACGGCGCCCGCCTCGAGGGGTCGAAGGCGTGGATGAAAGAGGTGGTCGAGGCCGCCGGTGTCCCGACGGCCCGCTACGCCACCTTCACCGAGGTCGAGCCGGCGGTCGAGTTCCTCCGGTAGCCTGCCGGGCCCGTGGGTGACCAAGACCGACGGGCTGGCCGCCGGCAAGGGCGTGCTCGTGGCCACGGCGATCGACGATGCCATCGCCGACGTGCGGGCCAAGCTGGCCGGCGAGTCGTTCGGCGACGCCGGGCGCACGGTGGTGATCGAGGAGGGGATGGCCGGCCCCGAGCTGTCGCTGCTGGCCGTGTGCGACGGCACCCGGGCGGTCGCCCTCGCCCCGGCGCAGGACTTCAAGCGCGTCGGCGACGGCGACACCGGGCCGAACACCGGCGGCATGGGCGCCTACTCGCCGGTGCCCGGCGTCGACGAGGCCCTGGTCGACGACGTGATGACCCGCTTCGTCGCCCCCACGCTGGCCGAGCTGCGCCGCCGGGGCATCGACTACCGCGGCGTGCTGTACGCCGGGCTGATGCTCACCCCGACGGGCCCCGGCTCGTCGAGTACAACGTCCGCTTCGGCGACCCCGAGGCCCAGGTCGTGCTGCCCCGGCTGACCACCGACCTGGCCGAGCTGCTGGCGGCCGCGGCCGCCGGCGACCTGACTCGGGCGCCGCGCGCCGACGTTCGGCGACGACGCCTGCGTCACCGTCGTCCTGGCCAGCGAGGGCTACCCGGCCGCGCCCGCGGACCGGCGACGTGATCGCCGGCATCTCCGACGCCGAGGCCGACGGGCGCGACCGTGTTCTGCGCCGGCGTCGCCGCCGGGCCTGGCGGCGCGCTGGTCACGGCCGGCGGGCGGGTCCTCGCCGTCACGGCGACGCGGGCCGACCGTGGCCGCCGCCCGCGCCCGCGCCTACACCGCTGCCGGGCACATCTCGTGGCCCGGCCTGCACCACCGCACCGACATCGCCGAGGAGGCATCACGCTGATGGCCCGCAAGAAGGTCGCCGTGCTCATGGGGTCGCCGAGCGACAAGGACAAGATGGCGCCCGCGGCCGACACCCTCGCCCGCTACGGCGTCGAGGCCGACGTGCGGGTGATGTCCGCCCACCGCACCCCGGCCGTCGTCGCCGAGTTCGCCTCGTCCGCCCGCGACAACGGCTACGCCGCCATCATCTGCGGTGCCGGAATGGCGGCCCACCTGGCCGGCGCCGTCGCCGGGCAGACCACGCTGCCGGTCATCGGCGTGCCGCTCTCGGGCGGCGCCCTCAACGGCGTCGACGCCCTGTACGCCACGGTGCAGATGCCGAAGGGCATCCCGGTCGCCACCGTGGCGGTCGACGGCGCCATGAACGCCGCGCTGCTGGCGGTGCAGATGCTGGCCATCGAGGACCCCGAACTGGTCGAGGCGCTGGCCGCCCACCGCGCCGAGATGGCGCCGCCGCAGACCTGAGGTGGGTCACGCTGCGGTCAGCCGGGCGCCGCGGGGTCGGGCTGCCCGGACGGCGCCCGGCTGGCCGTCGCAAGGCGCGCGATCTGGTCGGCCGCACCCACGACGATCATGACGTCGCCCGCCGACAGGCGGCGGCTGGTGGAGGGGCCGAAGACGTAACCATCCGCTGACGACTTCACCGCGATCACGAGCGCGTCGCACACCTCGCCGATCTCGGCCCCGTTCGCCGGCGATCCCGGGGCGACGATCACCTCCTGGATGTCGACGTCGTGCTCCTCGGAGTGCACGACCTCGTCGAGGAACTCGGCGACGTGGGGGCGGAACACGATGGCCGCCATCCGCGACCCGCCGATGTCGTAGGGGTTCACCACCCGGTCGGCCCCGGCCCGGATGAACTTCCGCTCGTCCCGGTCGTCCGCGATGCGGGCGACGATGCGGAGGTCCTCGCGCAGCGACCGCGCCGTGAGGACGAGGGCGAGGTTGGCGCTCGAGTCGCCGAGGGCGGCGATGAGGCTCGTCGCCCGGTCGATCCCGGCGGCCATCAGCGCGTCCTCGTCGGTGGCGTCGCCGACGATCACGGGCACGTCGTCCTCGTCGACCACGACGTCCCCGTCCTGCTCGAGGGCGACCACCGGCCGCCCCTGGCGCCGGGCGTAGCGGGCGATCGAGCGGCCGACCCGGCCCCACCCGGCGACGATGACGTGGTCCTGGAGCCTGTCGACCCGGTGCTGCATGCGTCGCCTCCGGAAGCTGTCGTTGATGGTGCCCTCGACGAGGGTCTCGACGAGCACGCTGGCCGTGTAGACGACCGAGCTGGCCGCCACCAGCACCAGCACGAGCGTGAAGATCCGGTACGTGCGGTCGATCTCGTCTGCGGGACCGATCTCGCCGTACCCGACGGTCGAGATCGTGATGGCCGTCTGGTACAGGGCGTCGAACGGCCCGAGCCCCACGACGACGTAGCCGACGGTGCCGAAGCTGAGGACGGCCACCACCAGGAGGACGGCCGTCTCGAACCGGTGCCACGGGGTGCTGTCGCGCACGAGCATCCACAGTGCGGAGCGGGGCCGGCGTGGGCGCGACACTCCCAACGTCTAGCAGGACGCCGAGCCGCGGGTGTCGCCGCCGGGCCGGGACACCGGCGACAATGGGGCGGTGAAGCCCGTCCTCCCCGACGTCCTCGCGGCGCGCTACGCGAGCCAACCGATGGTCGAGCTGTGGTCGCCCGAGCACAAGGTGCGGCTCGAGCGCGAGCTGTGGGTGGCGGTCATGCAGGCGCAGCGTGACCTCGGCGTGGACATCCCCGCCGAGGCCATCGACGACTACCGGGCGGTCGTCGACGCCGTCGACCTCGCGTCGATCGACGCCCGCGAGCGGGTGACCCGCCACGACGTCAAGGCCCGCATCGAGGAGTTCTCGGCCCTGGCCGGCCACGAGCACGCCCACAAGGGCATGACCTCGCGTGACCTCACCGAGAACGTCGAGCAGCTGCAGGTGCGCCGGTCCCTCGAGCTCGTGCGCGACCGCATGGTGACCGGGCTCGCCCGGCTGGCCGAGCGGGCGGCCGAGCACACCACGTTGGTGATGACCGGCCGGAGCCACAACGTCGCCGCCCAGGCCACCACGCTCGGCAAGCGGTTCGCCAACGCCGGCGAGGAGCTGCTGCAGGCCTACCACCGCGTCGAGGACCTGCTCGCCCGCTACCCGCTGCGGGGCATCAAGGGCCCGGTGGGCACGCAGCAGGACCAGCTCGACCTGCTCGACGGCGACCCCGCCAAGCTCGACCGGCTCGAGGAGGCCGTGCTCGCCCACCTCGGGTTCCGCGGCGCCCTCACGAACGTCGGGCAGGTCTATCCGCGCTCGCTCGACTTCGACGTCGTGGCCGCCCTCGTCCAGGCGACGGCCGGCCCCGCGAGCCTCGTCACGACCATCCGGCTCATGGCCGGCCACGAGCTGGTCACCGAGGGCTTCGCGCCCGGCCAGGTCGGCAGCTCGGCCATGCCGCACAAGATGAACACGCGGTCGTCCGAGCGGGTCAACGGCCTTGCCGTGGTCGTGCGCGGCTACCTGTCGATGGTGTCCGAGCTGGCCGGCGACCAGTGGAACGAGGGGGACGTGTCCGACTCGGTCGTGCGGCGCGTGGCGCTGCCCGGCGCCTTCCTCGCCACCGACGGCCTGTTCGAGACGTTCCTGTCGGTGCTCGACGGGTTCGGCGCCTACCCCGCCGTGATCGAGCGCGAGCTCGACCGCTACCTGCCGTTCCTCGCCACCACCAAGGTGCTGCTGGCGGCCGTGCGCCGCGGCGTCGGGCGCGAGCAGGCCCACGAGGCCATCAAGCAGCACGCGGTGGCCGTCGCCCTCGCCCTGCGCGAGGGCGCCGCCGGCAACGACCTGGCCGACCGCCTCGCCGCGGACGAGCGGCTGGGCCTCGACCGGGCCACGATCGACGCGGTTCTCGCCGACCCCGTCGGGTTCGTCGGCGCGGCGCCGCACCAGGTCGCGTCGTTCGTCCGCCAGGTCGAGCCGATCGTCGCCGGCCACCCCGACGCCGCCCGCTACCGTCCGGAACCGATCCTCTGACGGCCTCCCCGCCGACCGCCCACTTCGCCGACCGCCCATTCGCCCCGTCCTGCCGTCCGCCCCGCCTGTCCGCATCCCCGGAGCGTTCCTCATGACCGATCTCGGCCTGCCCCACGTCCACTCCGGCAAGGTCCGCGACATCTACGCGGTCGACGACGACCGGTTGCTCATGGTCACGAGCGACCGCATCTCGGCCTTCGACGTGGTGATGGACGAGCCCATCGCCCACAAGGGCCGCGTGCTCACCGCCATGTCGGCGTTCTGGTTCGACCTGCTGGCCGACGTCGTGGCGGGGCACCTCGTGTCGACCGACGTCGCTGACCTGCCAACCTCGGCGCAGAAGGTGGCCGACGAGGCCGACCTCGCGGGCCGGGTGATGCTCACCCGCAAGGCCGACATGCTGCCCGTCGAGTGCATCGTGCGGGGCTACATCACCGGCTCCGCCTGGAAGGAGTACCGCACCGCGGGCACGATGCACGGCACCCGGCTGCCCGAGGGCCTGCTCGAGTCGCAGCAGTTGCCCGAGGCCGTGTTCACCCCGTCGACCAAGGCCGACGTCGGCGACCACGACGAGAACATCTCCTTCGACGCGGCCGCCGCGCTGGTGGGGGACGCGCTCGCCGCCGAGCTGCGGGACGTGTCGCTCGAGCTCTACCGCCGGGGCGCCGACTGGGCCCGCGAGCGCGGCATCATCATCGCCGACACCAAGTTCGAGCTGGGGCTGATCGACGGCGACCTCGTGCTGTGCGACGAGGTGCTGACGCCCGACTCGTCCCGCTTCTGGCCCACCGACGCCTGGCGGCCCGGTTCCACCCCGCCGTCGTTCGACAAGCAGCCGGTCCGCGACCACCTCGACGGGCTCGAGTGGGACAAGAGGCCGCCGCCGCCCGCCCTGCCGAAGGAGGTCGTCGCCGCGACGAGCGACCGCTACGTCGAGGCGTACGAGCGCATCACCGGCCGGTCGTTCGCCGACTGGCCGGGTGTTGGTGACTGACCGGGCGCGTTCTCGGCGCGGTGCCGGCGACGCCGCGCGCCGTGCGGGTGGTGAGGACCGCCCGCGGCGTGGCCCGGCACGAGACCGCGAGGCCGCCCGGGTCGACTGGTCCGACGCCCACGGCCAGGCGGCGTACGACGTGCGGTTCGACTGGGGGCCCGCCGGGCTCGCCGCCGTCGGCGCGGGCGCGGCGGTCGTCGTGGTCGTCGACGTGTTGCGGTTCACGACCGCGGTGTCGGTGGCCATCGGGCGCGGTGCGGTGGTGCTGCCGTACGCGTGGGCCGCGGGCGACGCCGCTGCGGCCTATGCCCGGCGGCACGGGGGCCAGCTGGCCGGGCGGCGCGAGGACGGCGACTGGTCGCTGTCACCCACCGACCTCCTGGCCCTGCCCGCGGGGACGCAGTTGGTGCTGCCATCGCCCAACGGCTCGGCGCTCGCGTTCGGCGCGGCCGACGGCGACCCCGACGCGACCGTGCTGGCCGGCTGCCTGCGCAACGCCACGGCGGTGGCGCGGGCCGCGGCGGGCCACGACGGCCCGGTGGCGGTCGTGGCCGCCGGTGAACGGTGGCACGGCGACCTCGGGCCGGTGCGTCCCGCGGTCGAAGATCTGGTGGGCGCCGGTGCGGTGCTCCGCGGCGTGGCCGACGGCCGCCGGGCGTCTGGTGCCGCGCACGGGTCGGCAGTGGCGGTGTCGCCCGAGGCGGAGGCGGCCATCGCCGCGTTCGCGGCCGTGGGCGACGACCTCGGCGCGTGGCTGGCGGCCACCGCGTCGGGGCGCGAGCTCGCGATCCGGGGCTGGGCCGACGACGTGGTCACCGCAGCCGCCCTCGACGCCGAGTCGGCGGTCCCCGTGCTCGACGGTCCCCGCTTCGTCGCCATGGGTGAGGGGCGATCCATGGCCCAGCAAGGGCCCTGAGCCCCGGCCCGCGGGAACTACCCTGAGCCCATGCTGTTCTCGGTGCTGGTCGAGACCCGCCTGCGCGAGGGTGTGGCCGATCCTCAGGGGTCGACGATCGAGCGGTCGCTGCCCGCCCTGGGGTTCGACGGCGTGGCCGGCGTGCGGGTCGGCAAGGCCTTCCGCTTCACGCTCGAGGCCGCCGACGAGGTCGGCGCCCGGGCCGAGGTCGACGACATGTGTCGCCGCTTCCTCACGAACCCCGTGATCGAGGACGCCACCGTCACCGTCGAGGCCGCGGCCGGGGCTCCCGCCTGATGGCCGCCGTCGTCGGCGTCGTCGTCTTCCCCGGGTCCAACTGCGAGCTCGACGTCGTCGAGGCCGTCACGTCGCTCGGCGGCGAGGGGCGGCTGCTCTGGCACGGCGACGCCTCGCTGGGCGGCGTCGACGCCGTGGTGCTGCCCGGCGGGTTCGCGCACGGCGACTACCTGCGGCCGGGGGCCATCGCCCGCTTCTCGCCCGTGATGCGGGCGGTCGGCGAGCACGCGGCAGCCGGCGGGCCCGTCGTCGGCATCTGCAACGGCTTCCAGGTGCTGTGCGAAGCCGGGTTGCTGCCCGGCGCCCTGCAGAAGAACGCCGGGCTCAAGTTCCTGTGCCGCCCCGAACGGTTGCGTGTCGAGGCGGGCGGGACCGCGCTCAGCACGGGGGTCGAGGTGGGCACCGAGCTGACGATCCCGATCAACCACTTCGAGGGCAACTACACCTGCGAGCCCGAGACGCTGGCCGAGCTGCGGGGCGACGACCGCGTCGTGTTCCGCTACGTCGACAACCCCAACGGGTCGGTCGACGACATCGCCGGAATCTGCTCGGCCGGGCGCAACGTGGTGGGCCTGATGCCGCACCCCGAACGGGCGTCGCACCTGCTGCTGGGGTCGACCGACGGCGTGCCGCTGCTCCGGTCGCTGCTGGTCACGGCCGGAGCCCTCACCGCCTGACCGGGCGCGGCCTCGTGCGCCCGCCCGACCGGCGCGGGCGTCTCAGCTCGCGGCGAGATGCCCGCGCGCTCGAGGACGCTGGCGGGCACGCCGACCTCGCGCCAGGTGGCGTAGGCGATGCCCTTGCGCTCGCTGTACGGGCGGGCGGCGCTGACGAACTCCTTTTCGAGCTGATTGAGGTCGACGTTCGACTCTGAAGCTTCGAGCGCGGCCTGGAGGTCGGAGCGTTCCTGCACGAGGTGGACCCTGCGAAGCGGGTCGGCCGTTGCGATCTCGGTTTCGATCGTGTCGAGGCGCTTCTTCACCGATTCGGGCGACCGCTTGCGGCCCCGACGAGGCCTGTTCGCCTCGAGGGCTTCGAGGTAGCGGCGCACGGCCCGACCTTGGTCACGACCTTCGGCCAGGGCCGCCTTGTGCTCGTCGCTCATGGGTGTGCGTTTGCGCGTTGCGCGGGGCATGTGGGGGAGCATATTTCACGATCACGCGTCGTGCTCATTTGACATCTCCACACGCGCTCGCGGCGTGTTCGGGAGGATCGCCTCAGGGGACCTAACCTCTCGTCGTGCCCGCCGACCAACAGATCCACCGAGCCCTCGGGCTCACCGACGACGAAGCGGCCGCCATCGAGCGCATCCTGGGCCGGGCGCCGAACCACCTCGAGCTGGCCATGTACGCCGTGATGTGGTCCGAGCACTGTTCGTACAAGTCCAGCCGCATCCACTTGCGGCGCCTGCCGTCCGAGGGGCCCGACGTCCTCGTCGGCCCGGGCGAGAACGCCGGTGTCGTCGACGCCGGCGACGGCATCGGCGTCGCGTTCCGCATCGAGAGCCACAACCACCCGTCGGCTATCGAGCCCTACCAGGGTGCGGCCACGGGCATCGGCGGCATCCTGCGCGACGTGTTCACCATGGGAGCCCGGCCGATCGCGCTCATGGATCCCCTCCGCTTCGGGCCATTGTCCGACGCCCGCAGCCGGTGGATCGCCGAGGGTGTGGTGTCCGGCATCAGCGGCTATGGCAACTCGGTCGGGGTGCCGACGGTCGGGGGTGAGACGGTCTTCGACGAGACGTATCAGGACAACCCGTTGGTGAACGTGTTCTGCCTCGGGGTGCTGCCGATCGAGCGTTTGGTCCTGGGCCGGGCGTCGGGTGTGGGCAACCTCGCGGTGCTGTTCGGGTCCACGACGGGGCGTGACGGCATCGGTGGCGTGTCGGTGCTCGCCTCCGCCGGCTTCGGCGACGACGAGGACGACGCCGCGAAGCGGCCGAGCGTGCAGGTGGGCGACCCGTTCGAGGAGAAGCGGCTCATCGAGGCCTGCCTCGAGATGCTCGACGCCAACCTGGTGGTCGGCATCCAGGACCTGGGTGGCGCAGGGCTCACCTGTGCCACCAGCGAGACCGCCAGTCGCGGCGGCGTGGGCATGGACGTGTACGTGTCCGAGGTGGCCCAGCGCGAGGCGGGCATGGAGCCATTCGAGGTGCTGACGAGCGAGAGCCAGGAGCGGATGCTCGCCATCGTCGAGCCTGGCGACCTCGACGCCGTCCTCGCCATCTGCGAGCGGTGGGAGATCATCGCCTCGGTGGTCGGGACGGTGACGGCGGGCGGCCGGCTGCGCATCTTCGACCGGGTCGACGGCGAGGTGCTGGCCGACGTGCCGGCGTCGTCGCTCCACGAGGACGCCCCTCTGCTCGATCGTCCCCGTGCCGAGCCTCCCGACCGGGCGGCCAGGTCGGCCGACAGCGCCGACACCGCGCTGCCGCCTCCGGCCGATCCGACCGCCGACCTGCTCGACCTGCTGTACGACACGTCGTGGGTCTTCAGCCAGTACGACCACCAGCTCTTCCTCAACACGGTCGAGGGCCCCGGGGGCGATGCCACCGTCCTGCGTCTCAAACACCCGGCCACGGGGGTCGACACCGGCCGGGCGCTCGCGCTCACCTGCGACGGCAACCACCGGTGGTGCGCCCTCGACCCGCGGCGGGGAACGGCGCTGGTCGTGGCCGAGGGCGTGGCCAACCTGGCGTGCGCGGGGCGCGGCCACTGGCGCTGGTCAACTGCCTGAACTTCGGCAACCCCGAGCACCCCACCACGATGTGGCAGCTGTCCGAGGCGATCGACGGCATGGCCGAGGCCTGCCGGGCGCTGTCGGTGCCCGTGGTGGGCGGCAACGTCAGCCTCTACAACGAGAGCCGAGGCCGCGACATCGACCCCACGCCGGTGGTCGGGATGGTCGGCATGATCGACCGCCTGGTGTCGCCGCCCCCGGGCGCGGGGCTGGTCGAGGGCACGCGCCTCGTGGTCCTGGGCGCCGGCCCCGACACGCTGTCGGGGTCGCGGTGGGCCTGGCGTCAGGGTCACAAGGCGGGCTCGCCGCCCGCGCTCGACCTCGCCGCCCACCGGGTGGTGTGCGACCTCGTGCGCGACCTCGTGGCCGACGGGCTCGTGCTCGGGGTGAAGGACACGGCCGACGGCGGTCTGGGCGTCGCGCTGGCCGAGATGGCGGCCGCCAGTGGCGTCGGGGCGGTGGTGCGGGCGCCCGAGGGCGCGGATCACCGCTGGGTGTTCGGCGAGACCCCCAGCCGGTTCGTCCTGGCTGTCGACCCCGCGGCGGTCGCCGAGGTGCACCGGCGCCACACCGCCGCGGGCGTGGCCGCGGCCGTGGTGGGCGAGGCGGGCGGCGGCCGCCTGGCGATCGAAGGCCTGGCCGGTGGCGCCAACGTCGACGCTCCGGTGGCGGACGTGGTCGCCGCCTGGCGCGGCGCCCTCCCGGCTCTCCTCGGCCACGGCACCACCCAGGGCTGACCCCACCCCCCGTCCGTTTTCTTCGCGGTTCTGCGCGCCGGAGCGACCAGATCCGCGAAGAAAACCGGCGCCCTCAGGGTCGGTCGGCGGCGGCGCGCTCGGAGGTGGACGCCGGGGTGTCGCTGCCGTTGGCGCGGTTGGCGCGGTGCTGGCCCGGCGTGGCGGGCTCGTCGTCGGTGCCGTCGAGCGACAGAGCGCCGACCAGGCCGGCCTCGGCCTCGTCGATGGCGACGTCGGGCTGGATCTCGTGGACGATCCGCCACATGACCTTGTCGAGCACGAGGAACTTGGCCAGCCACAGCACGCCGAAGCCGGCCACCTGGGCGATCGCCACGGCGAGGCCGGTGCCCCACCGGTCCTCGGCATAGGAGACCGTGAACAGCGACACCACCATGCCGAGGAACGACATCACCCAGAACGGCACGACCTCGCCCCACAGGCGGTTCTTCCCGGTCTGGTGCCACGTCCAGTACCGGTTGATCAGGTAGTTGGGGATGGCGCCGATGGCCACGGACACGAGGTTGGACGGGATCGCGCCCCACTCGAGCCCGCTGTAGAAGAGGGCGAGCACCGACTGGCCCACGACCAGGCCGGCGAACGACGCCGATGAGTACTTGAGGAGCTTGACGATCGTGGGCGAGCGCAGGTCGAGGACCATCGCATCGCAGGTTAGGGGACGGAGCAGGTGTGTCGGATGCAACATCGGGGCGGGCCGTCCGGGTTCGCGGTTCGGGGGTCGCCACCGGGCAGACTGGGCCCGTGAGCCACACGCACCAGCGGTCGGCGCCCGACGACGGTGACGACCACCCTAAGGAGGCGTGTGGGGTCGTCGCCCTCCACGCCCCCGGCCAGTCGGTGGCCCACCTCGCCTACCTGGCGCTGTTCGCCCTGCAGCACCGCGGCCAGGAGGCCGCGGGCATGGCGGTCAGCGACGGCGAGCTGCTCACGGTCGTCAAGGACCAGGGCCTCGTCGCCAGCGTGTTCGACGACCGCACCCTGGCGGGGTTGCACGGCCACCTCGCCATCGGCCACTGCCGCTACTCGACCACCGGCTCGTCCACGTGGCGCAACGCCCAGCCCGCCTACCGGTCGGTGGGTGAGCACATGTTCGCGCTCGGCCACAACGGCAACCTCGTGAACACCGAGGCGCTGGCCAAGGAGGCCGGCATGCTCGAGGGCACGGTCACCAGCGACAGCGACCTCGTGGCCGAGCTGATCGGCGGCGAGCTGGCGGCACGCGCCGACGCCGACGAGCTCGCCTCGGCCGGGACGGTCAGCGCGGCGCGGGGCCACATCGAGGGCGGAACCGCGGCGGCCGATCCCGCCGAGGCCGGCCGGCTCGAGGCGGTCGTCGCCGCGGTCGTGCCCCGGCTCGAGGGCGCGTTCTCGCTCGTGATCATGGACGAGTCGCAGGCCATCGGCGTGCGCGACCCCAACGGCTTCCGGCCGCTGTGCCTGGGCCGGCTCGAGTCGGGCTGGGTCCTGGCCTCCGAGACCCCGGCGCTCGACATCATCGGCGCCGAGTTCGTCCGCGAGCTCGAGCCAGGCGAGATGGTCATCATCGACGGTGCGGGCGTCCGCTCGCGCCGCCCGTTCCCCGCCGAGACCGCCGACCCGCGGCTCTGCCTGTTCGAGTTCGTGTACTTCGCTCGCCCCGACAGCCGGCTCTACGGGCAGAGCATGCACCAGGCCCGCATCCGCATGGGCGAGCAGCTCGCCGAGCAGGCGCCGGTCGAGGCCGACATGGTCATGGGCGTGCCCGAGTCGGGCGTGCCGGCGGCGGAGGGCTTCGCCCGGGCGAGCGGCATCCCGTTCGGCCAGGGCCTGGTCAAGAACCGGTACATCGGCCGCAGCTTCATCGCCCCGAACCAGGAGCTGCGGGCCCGCGCCGTCCGCCTGAAGCTCAACCCTCTCCGCGAGAACATCCGCGACAAGCGCCTGATCGTCGTCGACGACTCGATCGTGCGGGGCACCACCCAGCACCAGCTCGTGCGCATGCTGCGCGAGGCGGGCGCCCGCGAGGTCCACCTCCGCATCACCTCGCCGCCGGTCAGGTGGTCGTGCTTCTACGGCATCGACACGGGCGACCGCAGCGAGCTCATCGCCCACAACCTCGAGCTCGACCACATCCGCGAGTACCTCAACGCCGACAGCCTGGCCTACCTGTCGCTCGAGCGGCTGGTCGCGGCCACCGGGGCGCCCGGCGCCGGGTTCTGCGACGCCTGCTTCACCGGGCACTACCCGGTCGAGGTGCCGCTGACCCTGCGCAAGCACGTGCTGGAGGACAACGCGATGCCGACCGCCGACCCGATCGTGCAGCAGGCGCTCGACGGCACCATCGCCTGATGGGCGAGACGTACAGCGGAGCCGGGGTCGACATTGCCGCCGGCGAGGCCGCGGTCGACCGGATCAAGGGCATCGTCCGCTCCACCTATCGGGCCGAGGTCCTGGGCGACATCGGCGGCTTCGGTGGATTGGTGACGCTGCCCGAGGGCTACCGGCAGCCGGTGCTGGTGTCGTCGACCGACGGCGTCGGCACCAAGGCGATGGTGGCCACGGCCGCCGGCCGGTTCGACACCATCGGCATCGACCTCGTCGCCATGTGCGTCGACGACGTCGTGTGCCAGGGGGCCGAGCCGCTGTTCTTCCTCGACTACATCTCGGTCGGCGCCCTCGACCCTGACCAGGTCGAGGCGCTCGTGTCCGGCGTGGCCGAGGGGTGCCGCCAGGCCGGGTGCGCGCTGGTCGGCGGTGAGATGGCCGAGCACCCCGGGGCTATGGCGCCCGGTGAGTTCGACCTCGTGGGCTTCGTGGTCGGGGTGGCCGAGCGCGATCGCGTCCTGACCGGCGCCGCGGCCCGCGCCGGCGACGTGCTCGTGGGCCTGCCGTCGCCGGGGCTGCGGTCGAACGGGTACTCGCTCGCCCGGCGGGTGCTGTTCGAGCGGGCGGGCATGGCGCTCGACGACGAGCTGTTCGCCGGGCACTCCGTGGTGGACGAGCTGCTGCGGCCCTCGGTGATCTACGCCCCGGCGGTGCGGCGCCTGCTCGGTGACGTCGACGTCCGGGCCGTCGCCCACATCACCGGGGGCGGCATCGTCGGGAACCTTCCCCGTGTGCTGCCGCCCGGGGTCGACGCGGTCCTCGAGCGGTCCGCGTGGGAGGTGCCGCGGGTGTTCGCCGAGATCCAGCGGCTCGGCGATGTGAGCGAGGCCGAGATGGCGCGTGTGTTCAACCTCGGCCTCGGCATGGTGGTGGTGCTGCCGCCCGAGGACGTGGGCCGGGCGCTGGGCGTGCTGCGCGACGCGGGCCATGCCGCCACCGAGGTCGGCCGGCTGGCGGCATCGGCGGGCGAGGGACGGGAGGTCCGCCTGCGATGACCGCCACGACGACGAGCGCACTGATCGACCACCTGCTCGCCCACGCGGTGCGGCGCGGCGACTTCGTGCTCAAGTCGGGGAGACGGAGCGAGTGGTTCATCGACGCCAAGCAGACGACCTGCCGCCCCGACGGCATGCTGCTCGTGGCCGAGGCGCTGCTGGCGGTCCTGCCCGACGACGTGACGGCCCTCGGCGGCCTGACCATGGGTGCCGACGCCGCCGCCTTCGCCACCGCGGGCATCGCCGCCACACGCGGCCGCCCGCTCAAGGCGTTCAGTGTCCGCAAGGAGGCGAAGGACCACGGCGGCGGCGGGCGGCTGGCCGGCGCCCTCGACCCCGGCGACAAGGTCGCCATCACCGAGGACGCCGTGACCCGCGGCGTGTCGATGCTCGAGGCCGCCGAGGTCGTGCGGGCATGCGGGGCCGAGCCCGTGTTGCTCGTCCCGGTGGTCGACCGGGGCGGCACGGTCACCGACCTCGCCGCCGAGCAGGGTCTCGCGGTGCGAGCGCTCGTGACGGCCCCCGACCTCGGGTTCCCGTTCGAGAAGGACGTGGTGTAGGCCCGTTCCGCGCGGTCCTTGACCTCAAGTCTGCTTCAACCCCTACCGTCGCCTGGTGACCGGCTGACGAGGGAGCAGAGATGATGCCGAGCGAACGACCGGTGCTCGCCGTTGGCGACGGGGCCGGACCCGCAGACGAGTTCGTGCGAGGACTGCAGGCGGCCGTCGACACGTCCGACCCGGACCTCTTCAACCACGCGTTCGCTCAGGACGTCCTGTGGGGGAGCCCGTTCGGAGCGATCGTGTCGGGCTACGACGAGATCCACGCCATCCACGCCGGCATGTTCGCCGCCGCATCGCCGGCCGCGGGTGGTGGGTCGCGCTACGAGATCGAGCACACCCGGCGACTCGCCGACGACGTCGCTCTCGCCTACGTACGGCGGTTCTCCCAGGCTGAGCCGACGGAGGAGCGTCCGGGACGAGCCGACACGTTCGACGAGCTCGCGCTGATGGTCTTCGTCCGCCGTGACGGGCGCTGGTGGCTGGCGGCCGCCCTTCATACGCCCGACCGGCGAGAGGTGTACGGCTGAGCGTGATGCGAGCAGAGGGCGACCGACGACCTCAGGGGCTGCGGGGAACCACGGGTGGTGCCCCGCACCACTAGGGGCGGGCGCCGGCGGTGACCGCCGGTCGGTGGTGCACGACGATGCGCACCTGCTCGTCGCCCTCTTCGACCGGGCCGAGGACGATGCCGGCGCCGGCGGCCCGCTCGTGGGCCGTCGCCACCTCGCGATAGGGGTCGAGCCACCCGTCGCCGGCGAGCACGAGCGTGTCGCCCACCTCGACGGTGACCCGCTGCGCGGTCGTGGCGAGTGCGCCCAGCAGCTCGAGCGCGGCGACCAGCACGGCCACGCCCTCGACGCCGGTGACTCCGGCGCCGCCGGCGGAGGCGGCGGGCCGTGCCGCGGCCGTCAGCTCGACCTCGACGCCGACCTCCTCGCGCAGGCGCTCGGTCTCGCGGGCCAGCGCCTCGACGAGCTGGTCGTCGGGCGTAGCGGCGCGCAGCGACCGCCGGTCGGGCGGCACGCCGACGACCGCGGCCCACCGCCGCGTCACGTGGGCCAGCAGCAGGCGCCAGAGGCCCTCGTCGTCGGCGTCGCGACCCGTGCCCGCACCGGTCGTCGCCGCCTCGAGCAGGAGCGACAGCTCGCCCGACCGGGCCCGGGCCTCGCGCAGCTCGTCGGCCGCCCGCGCGTTCTCGGCGCTCAGCGCACGGGCGGACTGGGTCGCCGCGTCGCGCTCGGCGATGACGGCGGCCAGGGCGCCGGCCGCCTGGGCGGCCTCCCGGCGGGCGGCGTCGAGCTCGGCACGGAGCCGGGCCGCCGCGAGGAGCTGGGACACGACGGCCACCAGCGCGGCGACCGCCACCACCGAGACGAGGACGACGATCACGTCTGCCGACGTTAGCGACCGCCGGCCGGGCTTCGGCAACGGCCCGGGTTACGCCTGCGCGAACACCCGGGGGATCCGCGGACCGCGTCGCTCTCCGCGTCCGGAGCGACGCGTCAGGTCGGCGAGCGGTCGGCGCCCGTGTGGATGAGGCGGGTGCGGCTGACGGAGGCGATGCGCTCCTCCGCGAGCCGGTCGGCGGCCGACGCGGTGGTGGTGCCGTCGGCGTCGGCCCGGTCGAACACCCGGCGCAGGGTGTCGTGGATCGTGCGGATGCGGTCGTAGGCCCGGGCCCGGTCGTACCCGTGGGGCTCCTCGGCGATGTTGATGACGCCGCCGGCGTTGGCCACGAAGTCGGGTGCGTACACGATGCCGCGGTGGCGCAGCCGCTCGGCGTCGGCCGGCGACGCGAGCTGGTTGTTGGCCGAGCCCACCACCGCCTCGCATCGCAGCTCGGGGATGGTCGAGGGGTTGAGCACGGCCCCCAGCGCACACGGCGAGAAGATGTCGCACGGCACCGTGTGGGCGGAGGCGGGGGTCACGGTGGCGGCGCCGTAGCGCTCGACGACGGCGTCGACCGACGCCACCCGCACGTCGGCCACGGTGAGCTTGGCCCCCTCGTCGGCCAGGTGGTGGGCGAGGGCGGCACCGACCTTGCCGACCCCCGAGATGCACACGTGGCGCCCCGCCAGCGACGACGTCCCCCACAGGCGTTCGCACACGGCCTTCATGGCCCACAGGACCCCCCAGGCGGTGGCGGGGGAGGGGTCGCCCGAGCCACCGAGCGACTCGCTGACCCCGGTGACGTGGACGGTCTCGCGGCGGATGAGGTCCATGTCGGCCTGCGTGGTGCCGACGTCCTCGGCCGTGAGGTAGCGCCCGTTCAACCCCTCGACGAAGCGGCCGTAGGCCCGCAACAGCGCCTCGGAACGCAACGTGGCCGGGTCACCGATGATGACCGCCTTGCCTCCGCCCAGGTCGTTCCCGCACACCGCGTGCTTGTAGGTCATGCCCCGGGCCAGCCGGCACACGTCGACCAGCGCGTCGTTCTCGGACGCATACGCGTAGAACCGAGTGCCGCCGAGCGACGGGCCGAGCGCCGTCGAGTGGATGGCCACGATGGCCTTGAGCCCCGAATCGGCGTCGTGGCAGTACACCACCTGCTCGAAGCCCTCGGTCGAGACGATGTCGAACACACCGGCCACGCCCCGAGGGTACTGCCGCGACGAGTGGCCCCCGGGCCGCATGATCCGCCGCATCGGCCCACGTCACGGACGGCAGCGACGCGAGCACCGGCCGCAACCGGTTACTGACGCCACGGACCGCGCGGCTACCTTCCGTCCGTGCCATCCCCGACCGCTGCTTACTCGATCCGTCTCCGGGTCCGGCTCGACAACCGACCGGGCTCGCTGGGCCGCCTCGCCACCGCCGTGGGCGAGGCCGGCGGCAACATCACCGCCCTCGGGGGCTTCGACGTACGGGGGCCGGCGCTCGAGGAGGACCTCGTCGTCAACTGCCGCGACGACGCGCACATCGCCCAGGTTCGGGCGGCGGTCGAGGGCATCCCCGGGTGCCAGGTGCTCGAGCTGCTCGACCGCACCTTCCTCATGCACGACGGCGGGAAGATCGAGGTTCTCGCCCGCATGCCGGTCGCCGACCGCGACGACCTGTCGATGGCCTACACGCCGGGCGTCGCCCGGGTGTGCAACGCCATCGCGGCCGAGCCAGACCGGGTGCACGACCTGACGATCAAGAAGAACACGGTCGCCATCGTCACCGACGGCACCGCCGTTCTCGGCCTCGGCGACATCGGCCCTGAGGCGTCCCTGCCCGTGATGGAGGGCAAGGCGCTGCTGTTCAAGCACTTCGCGGGGGTCGACGGCTTCCCGGTGTGCCTGGACGTGAGCTCGGCCGACGAGATCGTCGAGACGGTCAAGCGCATCGCCCCGGTGTTCGGCGGCATCAACCTCGAGGACATCGCGGCGCCCGAGTGCTTCGAGGTCGAGGAGCGCCTGAAGGAGGTGCTCGACATCCCGGTGTTCCACGACGACCAGCACGGCACCGCCGTCGTGACGCTGGCCGCCCTCGAGAACGCCATCCAGATCGTCGACAAGAAGATGGCCGACCTCAAGGTCGTCATCGCAGGGGTGGGCGCCGCGGGGGTGGCGATCAGCAAGATCCTGCTCGAGGCCGGCGTCCGAGAGATCATCGGCGTCGATCGCAAGGGCGCCATCTGGGCGGGTCGCGACGACCTCAACGTGGCCAAGCTGTGGTTCGCCGAGAACACCAACCCCGAGCGGCGGGAGGGCACCCTGGCTCAGATGCTGCCCGGCGCCGACGTCTTCATCGGCGTGTCGGGCCCCGGGCTCATCTCGGCGGCCGACCTGCGCAAGATGGCCGACGACCCGATCGTGTTCGCCCTGGCCAACCCCGATCCCGAGATCACGCCCGAGGACGCCGACGGGCTGGCGGCGGTCATCGCCACCGGTCGCAGCGACTACCCGAACCAGATCAACAACGTGCTGGCGTTCCCCGGCATCTTCCGGGGGGCGCTCGACGTGGCGGCGACCTCGATCACCGAGGGCATGAAGCTGGCCGCGGCCAAGGCCATCGCGGCGTGCGTGTCCCCCGAGGATCTGGCGGCCGACCACATCGTCCCGTCGGTGTTCGACGTGCGCGTGGCCCGGCGGGTGGCCGAGGCCGTGGCCGAGGCGGCGGTCGCCGAGGGCGTGGTGCGCGGGCACCGCCCGCCCCAGCCCTGATCCCGAGATCACGGCCGCGCTCGCCCTACCGGGGAAGCGCATTCCGCCAGCGTGCACTGGCAACTAACGTCGCCCGCGACGGCGCGCCCTGACGGCTGGGGCGAGCCGCGCACGGTGGGGGGCCGCGCCGGCAACGGGGGCCGTCGAGACAGGACCGAGGTCCGACCATGACCGACCGCGACGACGCGCGTTCCTTGCCGCCCCACGAGACGCGGAGGCGGGTGCAGCGCCCTCCCGCCCCCTCTGCTCCCGGCTGGCCTCCGCCGCCGGCCCCACCCGGCCGGTATGCCGCCCCGGGCCCGGGTGGCCCGCCCGCCGGGCCGCCACCGCGCTCGGCGCCCGGGCGCGCCGCGCCGCAGTACACCGGCGGCCCGTCGGCCTACGGACAGGCGCCGCCGCGCTCTCCGTCGGCCTACGGGGAGGCGCCGCCCGGTCCCGCGCCGGGGTACGGGTACGCGCAGGCGCCGCCCGGTCCCGCGCCGGGGTACGGGTACGCGCAGGCGCCGCCCGGTCCCGCGCCGGGGTACGCGTACGGTGCGCCGCAGGGGTTCGGTCGCCCGGCCTACGCACCCGCGGATCCCCCGCCGCTCCGGCACCGGCCCGGCGCCGGACTCGCGATGGGCCTGTCGGGCCTGGCCATGCTCGTGGCGTCGCTGGCCGGGCTGCCCTGGATCAGCGTCGATGGCGAGGACGCCTCGCTACGCGACATCGGCGACGCGTACTCCGCGCTGGACGGCCTCGACGTGGGCGACGCCGGGGTCTTCACACCCCCCGACGTCACCGCGCCCGACATCACGCTGCCCGACGGCTCGGTCCCCGACGTGACGCTGCCCGACGGCTCGTCCGCCGACGACGGCCTCGGCCCGGTGGTCACGCCGCCCGACCTGCCGAGCACCGCCGACGACACGTACACCCCGCCCTCGAGCGGCGGCACCGAGCCCTTCCACGAGCTCTACGCCAAGGGCCTGTGCTGGGCGGTGGCCGTGTGGGCCGCGCTCGGCCTCGTCGTCGCCGCGCTGTGGGTGCCACGCGGCAAGGGCGGGCGCATAGGGCTCGGCTTCTTCGTCGGCGGCCTGGTGGGCCTGCTCGCCAACGCCCTCGACGAACGGGGCAGCGTCGGGCCCCGGGTCACCGGTGCGTTCGTCTGCGTGGTCTGCCTGGTGGCGCACGGGGCCGCGGCGATGGAGATGTTCGGCGAGGACGGCGCCCCCGATCCGGCGATCGGCGTGTGGGCCGGCGTCGCCGGACTCCTGATGATGGTGCTCGGCTCCGCCGTCGGCACCCGCACCGAACCGGCGCCTGCCCGCTGGTGAGCGCGGCCGCGGGTCCGCGTCAGGCCGGCGGCGTGAACGCCTCGACCGGCGGGGCCACGTACCAGGCGCTCGCCGTGCACCGCGAGATGTTCGTGAGGTGGTCGCGCGGGCCGTCGAGGCCGACCATGCGGTGCAACATCCTGGCCACGCGGGCGACATCGGGGCTGAACGCGAGGAACACCAGTCCGTGCTCCATCACGCCCCCGTAGGCGGTGGAGCGCCGGAACACCTCGAGCTCGTCGCCGTTCTCGTCCTCGATCACGACCCGGCTGATGTGGGCGGCCGGCGACCGGTGCGACTCGTCGATCTCCTCGCTGTCGCGCAGCCGGCGCCCGATGATCTGGTCCTTGGCGGCTGCGTCGAGCGCCTCGAACGCCTCGAGGTCGTGCACCCAGCGCTGGAGCAGCGCCACGCTGCTGCCGGCACCCGGCTGGCCGTCGGGCACGGCCACCAGGCCAGTCGCCTCGTCGAGCGGAGGGTTCTCCGTCCCGTCCTCGAACCCCGTCAGGTCCTGGCTCGCGCCGTAGGTGAAGCTCGGCCGCTCGCGCACCACGGTGGCCAGGCCGCGCAGCGCCGCCCCGGCGCGTCGGGCCAGGTCGAACACCCCATCGGGGCCGAAGCTGTGGAGCCAGATCCACAGGTCGTGCTGGTCACCGGGGATCACGACGCTGTCCGTTCCCCGGATCGTCTCGAACGACTCGACCGCGGCCGGGAGCCAGTCGGGAGCGACTTGGGCGCACAGGTCGCGGCCGAGCCCGATCACCACGTTCACGCCGGCGACGGTGGTCGCGTGCTCGCGCACACCCTGCAGGGCGCGCATCAGGGCATCGAGATCTGCGCCCTCGACCACGTCGAACTCGAGGTGGTGATGGGCGCGGGTGCCGACAGCGAAGATGCCGGGCTGCGGGGTCGGACGCATGGGCGTATCGAAGCAGATCCCTCCGGCCGGCCGGCAAGTCGCGGATCTGACGCTTGCCAAGTTTCTGACGGCCTGTCAGGATCCTCGTCAGTGACAGGCCCCGCGTGGGGACGCGGGGTGGCACAGGGGGGGAACTGGCGTGAAGCGCATCGCGGCCGTCGCGGCCGCACTTCTGATCGTTGTCGCGACCGGGTGCGAACGCACCGATCTGATCGGGTCGCCTCGGAACGGGCAGATCGTCCCGGGCAACACGGTGACCGTCAGCGGCGTGGTGCCGAGCGACCTCGCTCCTGGCGGGACGGTCACGGCCAACGGGGTGAGCACGACCGCCGGTACCGACGGCTCGTGGTCGGTCGACATCCCGCAGGCGGCATCGGGCTACGTCACCCCTGTCGAGGTCACCTACCGCCCACCGGGAGGCCCGACCTACCGGCAGCGGACGGCCGTCGTGCACGCCGACAAGGTCGACGAGGGCCAGATGTCGTCCAACGGCGTGGGCATGCGCTTCACCAACGAGGGCCTCACCGGGCTCGGGCCGGTCATCGAGAGCCTGGCCGGCGGCGCCTTCGACATCGGCGGGCTGCTCATGGCCCAGAACCCGATCATCAACCAGCAGGACGCGTTCCTGACGCTCGACATCGTCGGGAACGTCTACGAGGCGGGGATCGGCGGGGTCGCGCTCGGCGCCGCAGAGCACCGACGGGGGCATCGCCACACCGATCACCATCGATGACCTGTACGTCGGCGTGAACCTGCACATCACCGACGGGCTCGCGATCAACATCGACTGCGGGCTCGAGCTGCAGATCCCGCAGACGACGATCGACGCCACGTTCGACCTCGAGCCCACCGCCGGGGACGAGTCCAAGGTCGACGTCAACCTGGTCGGCGCCCCGGCGGTCGACACCGGCACCGTCGGCTACGAGTTCATCTCGGGGATCTGCGACGGCGACACGTTCCTGATCGGCGACATCGTCGACGCCGTGGCCGGACCCCAGGTCCAGGCGCTGGTCGGCGAGGGCTTCGCCACGAACCTCGGCGACCCCGACGGCGCCGGCCCGGCCGACTCGCCGATCGCGGACGCCATCGAGACGGCGCTCGGGGAGATCTCGATCGCCGGGTCGGTCGGCGACGCGATCCAGGCGCACCTGGACGCGCCGTTCACGCTCATCGACGAGACCGCGACCGCCATCGACTTCCGGGCCGACGCCGACTTCTTCGCCACGCCTGGTGCGACGCCTGCGGACTGCGCGCCGGTGCCCGGAGCGCCCGACCTCCCGGCGACGGTCGACGTGCCCGGCACCTACCCGACGCTCGGCGCCACGACGCCCGGCGGGAACCCGTACGGGCTGGGCCTCGTCATCTCCGCCTCGGCGTTCAACCAGCTCCTGGGGACGATGTCCGAGTGCGGGATCCTCAACCAGTCGATCACCGAGTTCGCGCTGGGCGGTGGTCCGCCACTGCCGATCACCTCGTCCCTGCTCGCCGCGCTGGTGCCCGAGTTCGGGACGCGCCTGCCCGCCGGCACCCCGCTGCGGGTCGTGTTGAGCCCGACGGTGGCACCGTTCCTCACGAGCGAGCCCGGCCCCAACGGCGAGACCGCCGAGCTGGTGCTGGCCAACCTCGAGATCGACTTCGTGCAGGACACGCCGCAGGGCACGGTGTCATGGCTGAAGCTGGCGGTCGACGCGCCCCTGGGCTTCGCGCTCGCCTACGACCCCGTGGCCGGCCAGCTGGCGCCGACGGTCACGCCGCCGCCCGGCAGCGCAGTCGCGGCACGCGTGGTCGGCAACGCGGTCGGAGCCGACGAGCCGAACATCGAGGGTCTCTTCCCGAACCTGTTCCCGACGTTCGTCGGCGGGGTGAGCGACTCGTTCGGCGCCTTCCCGCTGCCGAGCTTCCTCGGCCTGAAGCTCAATGTCCTCGAGGTGGCCCGCCACGGCAACTCGTTCGTGCTGTACGCGAACCTGGACCCGGTGCCGCAGACCCGCATCGAGAACGTCCAGGTCACCGACCTGTCGAGCGCGGACTCGGTCACCGACTCGCTGTTCGACGTGAACGAGTGGCGGCACCGGCTGCGGCCGACCGTGTCACCCACCGGGGTCGAGGTGGACCTCACCGGGATGCTGGGCGCCGACGCCTGCTGCACGGTCGACGACGAGTCGCGCTCGGCGCACGCGGGCTACCGGCTCACGTTCGACGTCGTGCCCGAGAACGGCGATTCCTGGCAGCTCGACCTCAGCCACCTCATCCGCGGCGCCCACACCCTCATCGACGAGAAGGTGCTGCTCGAGGACGCCGGGGGCGAGACGCGGTTCCAGTCCAACGTGACGGCGCGGGCCCGGGTCGGGGGCGGTACGTGGCAGAGCTTCGACTTCGCGGCCACGCCCGGTGCGGTGGTGCACGGGCTCTACGGCGGCGAGGGCACGACCAACCGCGAGTTCACGGGGTCGAACGGCCTGGTCCTCACCGGCACGACGGCGCAGACCGTCACCGTCGAGTTCGGGTTCGACATGTTCGTGAAGTCGAACTCGAACGCCTTCTTCCCCGCCGCGGGCGGCGACGAGGCGGCCATCCGCTTGGGGGCCAACGACACGATCGCCAACGGCTTCACCGCCGGTGGCTATCCCGGCCTCGGCAACCGCAACCTGCTCGACGACGGCCACAAGGCGAGCATCGTGCTCACCGCCACGCCGGCTGGGTGAGCGGGCTGAGGCACGCGGCCGGACATCGGCCCGGTGCCGTGGGGTACCGGGCCGAGGCCAGCGCGCGTCGATCGTGGTCGAGGACGGGTCAGGAGGCGTCGGCCTCCTTGATGGCCGAGACCTCGAACTCGAGGGTGACCTTTTCGCTGATCAGCACGCCGCCGGTCTCGAGCGGGGCGTTCCAGTTGAGGCCCCAGTCCTTGCGGTTGACCACGACGTTGCCCTCGAGGCCGAGACGGTGGTTGCCGAACGGGTCGACGGCCGTGCCGGCGTAGTCGAGGTCGACCGTCACCGGCTTGGTGACGCTCTTGATCGTCAGGTCGCCGGTGACCCGGAACGTGTCGTCGTCGACCTTTTCCACCGCGGTGCTGGAGAACGTGATCTGCGGGTGCGTCTCCATGTCGAAGAAGTCGTTGCTCTTCAGGTGTGCGTCGCGGTCGGCGTTGCGGGTGTCGATGCTGGTGGCATCAATCGTCAGCTCGAAGTGCGAGTTCTCGGGCTTGTCGACGTCGAAGTAGCCGCTCCCGGTGAACTCGTTGAACGAGCCGCGCACCTTCGTGATCATCGCGTGGCGGGCGACGAAGCCGATGCGGCTGTGCGCGGGGTCGATGGTGTACCTGCCGCTCGGGGTCTCGGTGACCGTGCTCATGGGGGTCATCTCCTGGTGGGTTGGACGGACGAACCACGCCGGCCCGATGGTCGACGGGTCAACCTCGGGGGTCAACCTCGGGTCCGATGGTCGGCGCAACATAGATGATGTGTCAACTATTCCGGGTATTGTGACGCCATGACCGACGTCCGCTGGCTCGACGAGCGAGAGGCCCGGGCGTGGCGCAGCCTGCAGTCGATGCAGCTCCGGCTGACCGCCGCGTTGTCCCGTCAGCTCGCCGACGACTCCGAGCTCTCGTACTCCGACTACACGGTGCTGGTCGTGCTCACCGACCAACCGGACGGGAGGCTGCGGGCCTTCGAGCTCGGCGCCGAGCTGGGGTGGGAGAAGAGCCGCGTGTCCCACCATGTGTCGCGCATGGCCGACCGCGGCCTCGTCCGGCGCGAGCAGTGCCCCAGCGACCACCGGGGCGCGTTCGTGGTGGTGACCGACACCGGGCGGGCCGCCATCGAGAAGGCCGCGCCCGGTCACGTCGCCGCGGTGCGGCACTGGTTCGTCGACCGGCTCACGCCCGGGCAGCTCGACGCGCTCACCGAGATCTGCGCGGCGGCGCTGACGGCGCTCGACTCGAGCCCGTCGGCCCCCCGCGACGATCACACGCACATCGCCGACGGCGGGATCCCGGCATGACGGACGCCACCGCGCCGTCCGCCCCCGTCGGCCACGACCCGGTGCCGCCCACGATCCCGGCGGGCTTCCTCGGTCACGGCAACCCCATGAACGCGCTCGACCGCAACCGCTACACCGAGGCCTGGCGGGCCTTCGGTGCCGCGGTGCCTCGGCCGCGGGCGATCCTGGTGGTCTCCGCACACTGGTACATCAACGCCTCGGCCGTGACCGCCATGGCGCGGCCCCGCACCATCCACGACTTCTACGGGTTTCCCGACGAGCTGTTCGCCGTCGAGTACCCGGCGCCCGGCGCCCCCGACCTCGCGGACGAGGTGGCCGAGGTCGTGAAGCCGACCTGGATCGGCCTCGACACCGACAGCTGGGGCCTCGACCACGGCACGTGGTCCGTGCTGGTCCACGCCTTCCCGGAGGCCGATGTCCCCGTGGTGCAGCTCTCGATCAATGCCCAGAAGCCGCTCGACTACCACGTCGACCTCGGGGCGAAGCTCGCTCCTCTGCGCGAGCGCGGCGTCCTGGTGCTGGCGAGCGGGAACGTGGTCCACAACCTGCGGATGATCGATCCCCGGCAGCCCGACGGCGCCTTCGTGTGGGCCCAGGACTTCGACGACGCGGCCCGCGAGGTGATGGTCAGGGCGCCCGGCGACCTCGGGCGGCTCGAGCACCACCCGGCCTACGTCCGTGCGGTCCCGACGCCCGATCACTTCCTGCCGCTCGCGTACCTCGCGGGGCTCGCGGCAGCCGCGGGCCACGGCACCACCACGCTGGTGGACGGCTATGCCCTCGGTTCGTTGTCGATGACGTCGTACGGGCTCGACGTGCCGGTGACGCTCCATCCTGGCCCCGCCGGGGCGGCGCGCCCGGAGGTCCGGCACGGCGCCCCACCGCTGCCCGACGCTCCGGCCGACGACACCAACCTCTGAGCCGTCCGCTCGCTGGCGGCCGTGATCGGGTCCTAGGACCCTCCGGGCCGCTCGGCTGCTTGTCGCTCGGCCGCGGCCTTGAGCCCTTCGGCCTCCATCCGCAGGTAGCGGCGCGTCGTGCCGGCCATCAGCCGCCCGATCACGCCGCCGAGAGGGCCGCTCTGGTCGATGCTCTGCTCGACCCGGGTGGTGCCCTCGTCGAGCGGGGTCACGACGTGCCGGGCGATCGTGAGCGCCCCGGGCGACCGGGACTCCCACACCCACGAACGGCCCGGCGTGAGCTCGGTGACCCGCCAGGTCACGCGGGGCAGCCGCGGCTGCTTGATGCGCACCGCGGCGCCGTCCTCGAGGGCGTCGCCACGGACGAACGTGACCTCGTCCATCGATGCCGTCCACTCGGGCCAGCGCTCGACGTCGCGGTAGACCCGCCACACGATCTCGGCCGGTGCGTTGATCTCGATGCTGTCCTCGGCATGCATGTACCAAATGGTACAGTCGACGGGTCGCCGACTCCACCGCCCGCCGCGAGCTGCTCGACAGGCTCGTCCGCCACGTCGCCGAGCACGGCCTCAGCGAGCTCAGCCTCCGCGAGCTGGCCGACGGGGTGGGCACGAGCCACCGCATGCTCCTCTACCACTTCGGCTCTCGTGCGGGCCTCGTCGCCGCCGTCGCCGCCGCGGTCGAGGAGCGCCAGCGGGCCTTGCTCGCCGCGGTTCCCGCCGGCGCGTCGACCCAGGCCGACGTCGTCGAGGCCGTGTGGCGCCAGGTGTCCGACCCCGCCGTGCTGCCGTTCGTGCCCCTGTTCTTCGAGGTGCTCGGCCAGGCGCTGCAGCGCCGCCCGGGCACCGAGGCGTTCCTGGACAACCTGACGGCGCCGTGGATCGACGAGGGCCTGGCGCTGGCGCGCGAGCGGGACCTCGGGGAGCTCACGCCCGCCGACGCCCGGCTCGCCGTCGCCGTCGTCCGCGGCCTGCTGGTCGACCTCGCCGCCACCGGCGACCGCGCCGCCGCCGACGAGGCCCTGGCCCGGTTCACGGCGCTGCTGCGCAGATCGTGACCCTCGCCGCCCCTACGCCAACCCCGGGCGAAAACGGCCGATGACCAGCGCTGGGCTGGTCATCGTGTGGTGGTCGGGACCGGCGATCAGTTCGTCCGGGCAGCGTCCAGGTCGAGTGCGGCGGTACGGTACGTCGGTCGTGGCCACCTGGGCTGAGTTCGCGAACGCCGCGCCGGATCTGGCCGCCTTCGCCCGAGCGCGAATGGAGGGTCGGATCGTGTACCAGGCGACGCTTCGGCTCGACGGCGGACCGCGCGTGCACCCGGTCTCTCCCTGGCTCGGCGCCGGGCTGCTGTGCGTCTCGTTCCGCGACACGAGCCCAAAGTTGCGTGAGGTGGCGCGGGACGCGCGCTACGCGTTGCACACCGCGCAGCCGTGGGAGGACCACGCTGGCGGATACGGGGAGTTCATGGTGCGCGGATGGCTCGAACAGATCCCTCCGTCGCACCCGGCGGTGACGGCGCGCCCCGGCCAGACGCCCTACGGGCTTGTCCACTACGCCTGCTCGATCGAGGAGGCGGTGGCGACGGAGTACTCGGACGACGAGATGCCCGTCTATCGACGGTGGAAGCCGTCCTCAGGCGACGCGCCCGGTAAGCCGCCGGAGGCGTCGATGCCGCGGTGAGCCCCGCGAATGTCGTCACGACGAGCGCATAGTGCCCGAATCGCGTGCACCCCGCTCGGTCAGCGGGCAGCGCGGAACGCCGTGCACAAGCGATCTCATCGTGGGAGGTCCGAACCTCGCGGCACAGGCTTTCAAAGCCGGGCTGGTCGACGAGTGCCAGCTGTTCATCTGGCCCGTCGTCCTCGGTGGGGGCAAGCCGGCGCTGGCGACCGACATGCGCGCCGAGCTCGCGCTCCTCGACGAGCGCCGATTCAGCAACGGCGTCGTACACCTCCGCTACCGCCCCCTGTAGGAAGCCACGTCCGTTTCGACGGGAACGCTCAGGCTTCGACTCATTCGGAAACTGACCGGTGGGCCCATGCGGTGGATCAGAAAGGTCCTGCCGCGCGACGAACGCGCGACGACCCACGGGCAACCACGGCTCCACCGGGCATTCCGCGGTCATCACCAGCGCTGGCTTGCGTTGCCCGAAAACGGCCGATGACCAGGCGTCATGCCTGGTCATCTGTGGTGGTCGGGACCGGCGTCGATCCGGTGACCTTCCGCTTTTCAGGCGGACGCTCTGCCAACTGAGCTACCCGACCGTGCCCCGCCGCCCCGGAGGGCGGCGGTGGCCTTCGCCCCGGAGGGCGAGGATGGCGGTCCCGACGGGATTTGAACCCGCGGCCTCCGGCTTGACAGGCCGGCGTGCACTCCAAACTGCACCACGGGACCGAGAACTTCTGGTGTCGCACCCCCAACGGGATTCGAACCCGTGTTACCGCCTTGAAAGGGCGGCGTCCTAGGCCACTGGACGATGGGGGCTCGACTCCGCCGACGGAGCGAAGTGCCACACTAGCAGGACGCCACCCCTCTCCAAATCGGGGTCCGCGGCCGCCTCTGCGCAGTTCACGACCGGCGTCAGGCGAGGCCCAGCGCCTAGGATCGCCGTCCGTGGTTCGGACTGGGTTGGTCGCTGGGGTCGTCGCTGCGCTCGCACTCGCCGGCGCGGGCTGCAGCGCCGACAGCGGCGGCACGCCCTCGGCCAGCAGCGTGCCCCCGAACGACATGCCCGCCTGCAGCGAGGTGTACGTCGAGGGGGCGGTCATCGACAACACCAACTTCGGGCTGGCCTGCGTCGAGGACGAGACGATCGTGTCCCCCCGTCCCGTGCGCCTGGAGTGCACCAACGGTGACGAGCTGGTGTTCAACGACCTGGCGTGGGGCTACTTCGGGAAGCCGATGACCCTCACGCCGCGGGACGACCCGTCGAAGATGCCCGAGACCGCGGTCGACGCCTGCCTGGCCCCGCCGTCCGGCGGCACCACGACGACCGTCGAGGACGAGGACGCCTGACGGCGCAGAGCCGCCCCGCCCACGCGTGGGTCAGATGCCCGCGTCGGGGGAGGGGGGCGGCAGGTCGCGGCTGAGCACGTCGACGACCTGCGACAGCAGCCAGCCCAGGTACTCGTAGACCGCGTACGCCGGGGCCAGCGGGTCGTCGTCGGCCAGCGCCGGCAGCTCCTCGTCCACGTCGAGGCGGGTGCCGAGGACGAGCCGCAGCGAGTTCAGCGTGCTCATCCACGCCCTCAGACCCGCGTCGTCGAGCTCGTCGCCGTCGAGCGACTCCTCGACGGTGTCGAGGGCAGCCAGCCGGTGCTCGAGCAGCTCGTCGCGGGTCAGCACCTGGTAGCCCGCGTCGCGCTCGGGGTCGTCGGGGTAGGCGGGCGGGAACAGCCGGCGCACGGACGGGTCGTCGGTCGACGCCAGCAGCTGCTCGCGCAGCTGCACGACGAGGTCGCCCATCAGCACCCGCTCGCTGGGCCGCAGCTTGACCTCGTAACGGCCCGCGCCCCGGCGCTTCACCCGGTCACGGTCGAAGATCATCGCGGCGACGTGGGGTCGAGCGTCATCAGTCCTGCTGCATCGTGGCCCAGAGGCCGTGCTCGTGGAGGCGGAACACGTCGAGCTCGGCCTTCTCCCGCGTGCCGCTCGACACGACGGCGCGGCCGTCGTAGTGGACCTGGAGCATGAGCTTCTCGGCCACCTCGAGCGGGTAGCCGAACAGCTTCTGGAGCACGAACGTCACGTACACCATCAGGTTGATGGGGTCGTTCCAGACGATGACCACCCACGGGAGGTCGGGCTCGTCTTGGGTGTCGCCGACGGGCTCGTCGGTCTCGACGGGCGCCGTCAGGGGCGCGGCTGGACCGGCGTTCACCACGGGGTCATTCTCGCACGCCGGACGTCAAAGCGTCGCCGCCCGGGCGGGCGCTGTGGCATCGGGCACGTCGCCCACACGGTCACCCGCGGGCGAGGACGATGCGGCCCGAGACGGCTCGGCGGCCGCGGGCACCGGAACGTGGAGCGACAGCCACACGCGCAGCACCGCGATCCAGACCAGGGTGGCGCCCAAGACATGGAAGGCCACGAGCAGGGCCGGGATGCCGGTCAGGTACTGCCAGTAGCCGACGGCCGCCTGGCCCACGAGCACGACCAGCAGCTCGTGGAGGCGCGTGGCGACACGCGGCCCGGCCTCGCCCCGGTGCGCCATCCGGATCAGGGCGAGCGTCACGGCGAGGAAGGCGATCATCGTCAGCCCGTGGACCCGCGCCACGGTCCCCACCTCGAGCGCCAGGCGGTCGGCCCGCTCGTCGCCTGCGTGGGGGCCGCTGCCAGTGACGAGTGTGCCCGTCGCCAGCACCGCGCCGGCCGCCGCCAGCAGCACCTTGGTCGCGGTCACGAACCGCCCGGTGGCGTCCACGCGGCGCCGTTCGCCCGCGCCGTCGTCCTCGCCCGATCGCTGGAGGAGGACGAGCGCGTTCCAGATGGCGCCGAGCGCCAGCGCGAAGTGACCGATGACGGAGACGGGGGAGAGGTGCAGCCAGACCACGAACGCCCCCACGACGCCGTTCGACGCCACCCAGGCGAACACGCCCCACGACCAGCGGACGAGGTCGCGGCGGCGCGGGTCCCGCAGCAGGGCGCCGGCGACGGTCGCCACCGACAGCAGGCCCACGGCGGCGTTCAGCATCCGGTTTGCGAACTCGACCATGGCGTGGCCGTCGCTGGCCGAGCGCGGCGTGAAGCTGTCGGGCTCGCAGCGCGGCCACGTCGAGCAGCCCAGGCCCGACTCGGTCAGCCGCACCCCGGCGCCGACCACGGTGATCACGACGAGGGCCACGAGGGTGACCAGGACGAGCGTTCGGAACGCGGACGGCGACAGGCGGGGGAGTCGCACGGCGCCAGGGTAGGAGAGGCGGCTCGGCCCCACCGAATGCACCCGGAGGCCGAGCGGACAGGGCGTTCGCCGCCGCCCACGCGTGGGGATTCGGCGGCCGACCTCCAGCTCCACAGCCGGCCGACATGCTGGGAACGTGCGTTGGCCCCTCTCCAAGGGCCAGACCTAGGCTGCGACGCGTTGTGTTGACGGCCGCCCGATCCCCCCAGCCGACGTGGCGCGCGCAGGTCGGCGACTACGTGGCCCTCACCAAGCCGCGCATCATCGAGCTGCTGCTGGTCACGACCGTCCCTACCATGGTGGTGGCCGAACGCGGGCTGCCCTCGGTGTGGCTGATGCTGGCCACCGTCGTCGGCGGCACGCTGGCTGCGGGCGGGGCCAACGCGATCAACATGTACGTCGACCGCGACATCGACAAGCTGATGAAGCGGACGCAGAACCGCCCGCTCCCCAGCGGCCGCCTCGAGCCGCGCCGGGCGCTGATCTTCGCGGTGACGCTCGAGGTGCTGGCGTTCGCCTTCCTGTGGGCCACGGTCAACCTGCTGTCCGCGGTGCTGGCCGTCTCCGCCTGCCTCTTCTACGTGTTCGTCTACACGCTGTGGCTGAAGCGGACGTCCAAGAGCAACATCGTCATCGGTGGCGCGGCCGGCGCCGCCCCGGTGCTGATCGGCTGGTCGGCGGTCACGAACTCGCTCGACTGGGCGCCGGTCGTGCTGTTCGCCGTCATCTTCTACTGGACCCCGCCGCACTTCTGGGCCCTCGCCATCCGCTACCGAGACGACTACGCGGCCGCCGACGTGCCGATGCTGCCGGTCGTGGTCAGCCTGCGGACCACTGCAATACGGATCCTGCTGTACACGCTGCTGCTGTGGGCGCTCACGCTGCTGTTCGCGCCGGTGGCGGACATGGGCGGCGTCTACGTGGCCGCGGCGCTCGTGCTCGGTGCGGTGTTCACCTGGTACGCCGTCCGCCTCGTGCGCGACCGCGACCCGAAGGTCGCCATGCGGGTGTTCACGTGGTCGATCTCCTACATCACGTTGCTCTTCGGCGCGATGGCGGTCGATCAGCTGCTCCGGTCGGGCTGGTAGATGGCGGACCGGCTTTTTCGTGGCCTGAACACCCATGTGACTAGATTCCCGAGCACAGCCCGTCTCCTGACCAGGGTGCGTTCATGACAGTGACCGAAGCTTCCCGCGATGCCGCCGTAGAGGCCGCCGCCACAGCCACCACGTCGGCTCCGCCGACGGGCCTGGCGGCGGTGGTCGGGTCCGGCGATCCCCGCACCATCGGCAAGCTTTTCGTCGGCACGTCCCTGCTGTTCCTGGTGGCGTCGGGCGTGGCCGGGGCGCTCGTGGACTTCGAGCTGGCGGACGCCTCGGGCAGCGAGATCTTCGAGCCCGACACCGCGCTGCGCCTCTTCACCCTGCACTCGACCGCGGCGCTGTTCCTCGGCGTGCTGCCGCTGCTCCTCGGCCTCGCCACCGCGATCGTGCCCCTGCAGGTCGGGGCGTCGACCGTCGCGTTCCCCCGGGCCAGCGCCGCCGCCTTCTGGGTGTGGCTGGTGTCGGGCGGCATCGTCCTCGCCTCCTACGCCATCGACGGTGGCCCGTGGGGCACGGAGTCAGACGCCGTCGGCCTCTACCTCCTCGGCCTCATCGCCGTGGCCGTCGCCCTCTTCGTGGCGACCACATCGGTCGTGACGACCGTGCTGACCCTGCGGGCCCCGGGCATGACCCTGCGACGCGCCCCGCTGTTCTCGTGGTCGGTCCTCGTCGGCGGCACCGGGTGGCTGCTCACGCTGCCCGTCCTGGCCGCCATGCTGCTCGTCACCTACGTCGACCTGCGCTACGGGCAGCAGTTCATGGGCGGCAGCGCCGGCGTCTACAACCGCATCTCGTGGCTGTTCTGGCAGCCCACCCTCTACCTCGTCGCCGTACCCGCCCTCGGCATCGTCGCCGACGTGGTCCCCGTGTTCGCCCAGCGCCGCCACCAGCGGCACGGGGCGGCCATGTTCCTGCTCGGGCTGGCCGCCGCCCTCGGGGTCGGCGCGTGGGCGCAAACCGGGGTGACGATCGACGGCGGGACCACCGCCCCGTGGCTGCACGAGGGTCCGTGGATCGTGGTCAGCTTCCTCACCATCGTCCCGGTCCTCGGGCTGTTCGGTCTGTGGAACGTCACCATGCTCAAGGGCAAGGTCAACGTGGGCACCCCGTTGATCCTCGCCCAGCTCGGCGCCCTGCTGGTGCTCGTCGGGGTGGCCGCCGGTGGCGCCACCGCCATCGAGAGCCTCGACCTCGACGGCACCACCTGGATGACGGGTCAGGCCGTGCTCGTGCTGGCCGGCGCCCTGCTCGCCGGGCTGGCAGGCGTGGCGTTCTGGGCGCCCAAGCTCTACGGCAAGCTGCTGCCCGACGCCGCGGTGCGGCTGGGCGCCACCGTGCTGTTCCTCGGCGCCCTCGTGGCCGCCGTCGCTCTCGCCGTCGCCGGGGCGCTCGGCCAGCTGCGGCTGGCGTCGGCCGGCATCCTCGGCGCGGAGCCGGGCTCGATTCCCGGCGTGTCGGGCGGCGACGTCGACGCGGTCGAGGCCCTCGACCTCGTGGCCGGCGTCGGGCTCGCGGTGATGGTGCTCGGCGGCGTGCTGGTGGCCCTGGCCCTCCTCAAGCGCCGGGCCGGTGACGGGCCCGGCGACGACCCGTGGGGCGGCCACACGCTCGAGTGGGCCACGCCCTCCCCGCCGCCGATCGGCCACTTCGCCGCCCTGCCCGAGATCACGTCCGAGGCCCCGGTCTACGACGCCCGCCACGCCGCGGCCGGCACCACGGAGGCATCCGCCTGATGGCCACGACCGCCACCGATCTCGAGCTCTTCTCCCAGGCGCCGGCGCCGCCCCCGGCCCGGCCCCGGGTCCTGCTCATCGGCACCGCCATCGGCGCCGGGGCGGCGGCGCTCGTCGTCCTCACGCTCATCGTCTTCTACGCCCGGTTGCGGTCCGACGTGATCAGCAGCGGCGAGGTGTGGCTCCCCGAGGGAACCAACCTCCAGCTCACCCCGGGCGGCATGGGCATGGCCACGCTGGCCCTGTCGCTGCTGACGGTGGCGTGGATCATGCAGGCCCTGCGCAACGACGACCGCGGCCACGCCCTCATGGCCTCGGCCATCTCGCTGGTGCTCGGCGCCGCCTACATCAACGTCGCCGCCTACGGCTGGCAGCAGATCGGGCTCGGCATCACCAGCTCGCCCCAGGCGCTGCTCATCTACACGATCACCGGGCTGCACGTGGCCATGACCGGCATCGGGATGCTGTTCCTGGCGGTCATGGCCTTCAAGGCGGTCGGCGGGCAGCTCACCGGCCGGGCCGCCGAGGGCATGAGCGCCGCCGCCCTGTACTGGTTCGTCACCGTGGCCACCTATTCGGTGGTCTGGTACACGATCACGATCAGCAAGTGAGCGGGAAGCGATGATCACCACCGGTTCCAAGTGGTTCTTCGGCCTCGGGGTCGTCCTGTTGGTCCTGGCGGCCGCCTACGGGTGGACGACGGGAGGCAACGGCCTCGGCCCCCTGACCGCCGGCTACAAGGGCGGCGTCGGCGACCACTTCGGCTACGGCATCCTTGTCAGCGCCGGGCTCGTCAGCTTCTTCCTCGGCTCGGTCGCCACCGTCTCGCGTGACGCCGAGGCCGAGGCGGTCGCCCAGGTCGCCGGCACCGACACCGTCCCGCCCGTCACTCCGGCGGCCACGAGCTACTGGCCCCCGGTCGCCGCCTTCGGCGCCGCTCTCGTCGTGATCGGGCTGGTGTCCGACTCGCTGGTGTTCGTCTTCGGCCTGATCGTGCTCGGCATCGTGCTCGTCGAGTGGGCGGTCCAGGCGTGGGCCGACAAGGCCACGGGCGACCCCGAGACCAACCGCCGCATCCGTAACCGCCTGATGAACCCGATCGAGTACCCGGCGGCCGGCCTGCTGGCGCTGGCCGTGCTGGCCGTGGCGTTCTCGCGGGTCTTCCTCACGCTGTCGGCCGACGCCGCCGTGTGGGTGGCCCTCGCCGCCGCGGTCGTGGTCGTCGGCGGCGGCTTCCTCGTCGCCGCCCGGCCGAAGATCAGCCCGAACGTCGTAGTCGGCCTGCTCGTCATCGGCGCCCTGATCGTGATCGGCATCGGCATCGCCGGCGGGGTCGCGGGGCCGCGCGAGTTCCACGAGCACGAGGAAGAGGGCGAGAACGGCGCGGAGGGCGACGGTGCCCTGCCGGCGCCAGCCGCCCCCGTCACGGTCGAGGTCGCCCGGTGATCCGGCGTCCCACCGCCGAAGGAGAAGGCATGTCCCACGGCTCGCCGCCCCGCGCCGAGCGGCCCGCTGCGGAGCAGCAAGAGCGGGAGACGCCGCGCCCGTCCCGCCGCCGTCGCCGGCTGGCCCTGGCGCTGGTCATGCCGCTGGTGCTGTTCGTCGCCTCGTGCGCCTCCGACGCCCCGCAGGACACGCTCGAGCCGAAGGGCCCGATCGCCCGCAGCATCGACGGCCTGTGGAACGGCGTGTTCCTGGTGGCCGTGGTGGTCTTCATCCTCGTCGAGTTCGGGACCCTGGCCCTCGTCATCCGCTTCCGCCGCCGGAAGGGCGACTCCGACGACGACCTGCCCACGCAGACCCACGGCAACACCAAGCTCGAGATCGCATGGACCCTCGTGCCCGCGGTGATGCTCGCGGTCGTCGGCTTCTTCACGCTGCGCACCCTGTTCGACATCAACGAGCGCGACGCGGACGATCTCACCATCCAGGTCACCGGCCAGCAGTGGTGGTGGGAGTACGCCTACGACACCGACGGCGACGGCGAGTTCACCGACGAGGACCTCGTGCTGACGGCGAACGACCTCGTCATCCCGGCAGGCGTCGACGTCAACCTCGACGTCGAGTCGAACGACGTCATCCACTCGTTCTGGATCCCGGCCCTCAACGGCAAGAAGGACGCCGTCCCCGGCCGCAGCCACCCGCTCCGGCTCAACGCCGACGAGCCCGGCACCTACGTCGGCCAGTGCACTGAGTACTGCGGCCTGTCCCACGGCTACATGCGGCAGCGGGTCATCGCCATGCCGCCGGACGAGTTCGACGCGTGGCTCGCCGACCAGCAGGACGAGGCCCAGACGCCCACCGAGGAGGAGGCGGCGGCCGGCGCCGAGCTGTTCACCACGCAGTGCTCGGGCTGCCACCTGGCGCGCGGCATCAACGACCAGGAGTTCGAGGAGGCCGGCAACGGCGAGGAGCTGCTGGTCTCGGGCAACGCCCCCGACCTCACGCACTTCGCCAGCCGTGGCGTGTTCGCCGGCGGCATCTTCGACCTGTGGCTCGACCAGGACGGCGACGACATCGTCGAGGCGGACGAGATCGGTGGCGAGCTCAACACCTCCGCCCTCGAGGCGTGGCTGCGGAACCCGCCCGGCGAGAAGCCGATGGACGCGCCGTACGTCCCCGAGCCGGGCGACGAGCCGGTGCGCGGCATGCCCAACTTCAACCTCCAGGAAGCGCAGATCGACCAGCTCGTCGCGTTCCTGGCGACGCTGGACTAGGAGGATAGCGACATGGCGATCGTCGAACGCCCGACACCTGCCCTCGAGCTCACCACCGGCGAGCCGGTCGTCGGCCGGCCCCTGGGCGGCTTCACCCGCCCGCAGGCGACGACGGGGTGGAAGAGCTGGTTGACCACGGTCGACCACAAGCGCATCGGCGTCATGTACGGCGCCTCCGCGCTGTTCTTCTTCGTCCTCGGCGGCTTCGAGGCCGTGCTCATCCGCCTCCAGCTGGCGGCGCCCGGCCAGAAGCTGTACTCGGCCGACCTCTACAACCAGCTGTTCACCATGCACGGCGTGACGATGATCTTCCTCGTCGTCATCCCGCTCGGCGCGGCGTTCATGAACTACCTGATGCCGCTGCAGATCGGCGCCCGCGACGTCGCCTTTCCGCGGCTCAACGCGTTCAGCTTCTGGTGCTTCCTCGGCGGCGGCCTCCTGCTGAACACGTCGTGGATCCTGGGCGGCGGCGCCGACGGCGGCTGGTTCGCCTACGCCCCCAACACGGGCGTGACGTTCTCGCCCAGCCACGGCATGGACTTCTACGCCCTGGGCCTGCAGATCACCGGCATCGCCTCGCTGGTCGGCGCCATCAACCTCGTCGTCACCGTGCTCAACCTGCGGGCGCCCGGCATGACGCTGATGAAGATGCCGGTCTTCACCTGGATGGGGCTCGTGACCCAGCTCCTGCTGGTGTTCGCCATCCCGGTCATCTCGGTGGCGCTGTTCCTGCTCACGTTCGACCGGCTGTTCGACGCGAACTTCTTCAACGTCTCGCAGGGCGCCGACCCGCTGCTGTGGGAGCACCTGTTCTGGATCTTCGGCCACCCCGAGGTCTACATCCTCGTCCTGCCGGCCTTCGGCATCGTGTCCGAGATCATCCCGGTGTTCTCCCGCAAGCCCATCTTCGGCTACCCGTTCATGGTGTTCTCGGGCATCGCCATCGGCTTCATGGGCTGGGGCGTGTGGGCCCACCACATGTTCGCCTCGGGCATGGGCCCGCTGTCGGTGGCGGCCTTCTCGATGTCGACGATGTTCATCGCCGTGCCGACGGGCGTGAAGATCCTGAACTGGCTGGCCACCATGTGGGGAGGCAAGCTCAGGTTCACGACCCCGATGCTCTTCGCCATCGGGCTGGTCACGATGTTCACCATCGGCGGCCTGTCGGGCGTGACGCACGCGGTGGCGCCATCCGACACCCAGCAGACCGACACCTATTACATCGTCGCCCACTTCCACTACGTGATCTTCGGGGGCGCGCTGCTGGGGTTCCTCGGTGGCATGTACTTCTGGTGGCCCAAGGTCTTCGGCTACATGCTCAGCGAGAAGCTGGGCAAGTGGCACTTCTGGACCATCCTCATCGGCTTCAACCTGACGTTCGGGCCGATGCACATCCTCGGCCTGCAGGGCATGCCGCGGCGCATGCACACGTACGTCGCGGGCTACGGCTTCGACTTCTGGAACATGGCGTCGACCGTCGGCGCGCTGATCATCGCGGTGTCGATGTTGATCTTCGCCGGGAACATCCTGGCGAGCTGGCGCCGGCACCGGTTGAACCCCGGTGAATGCCGGGCCCGACCCGTGGGACGCCCGCAGCCTCGAGTGGATGGTCCAGTCGCCCGTGCCGGCGCACAACTTCGACGAGGTGCCCATGGTGTCCCACCTCGACGAGTTCTGGCACCGCAAGTACCAGGAGAACGACGACGGCAAGGTCGTGCGGGTCGCGACCGGCGCCGAGGTCGCCCAGCCGGGCGACGGCACCGGCGTGCACCTGCCCTCGCCGTCGTACTGGCCGCTGGTACTGGCCATCGGCCTGGTGGTCATCGCCTACGGCCTCATCTTCAACCTCGGCCTCGCCGCGGTCGGCGGCCTGATCGTCGTCATCTCTGCGTTCGGCTGGGGCTACGAGCCGGCCGACGATCCCGAGGCCCACCACGGGCCGCACGACCACGACGGGCACGACGGCGCGGCGGCCGAGCTCGAGCCCGGCGACGAGGCCGGCGGCGACGGTGAAGGCGATGGCGACCGCGAAGCAGCCGAGGCCGAGCCCGCGGGCGTGAGCGCGTCGACGCCGTCCGGCTCCGACGAGAAGGCGTCCTCCGATGACTGAGACCGCGACCGCTCCGCACACCGAGGACCCCGTCCTGCACGACAAGGGGGTCCCGAGCCATCAGACGAGCACCGGCGTCTCGAACGAGAAGCTGGGGATGTGGGTGTTCCTCGGGTCCGACTGCCTGCTGTTCGGCGCCCTCATCTCGACCTACCTGCTGCTGCGTCACCGCTCCGTCGCGGGCCCAGGGCCCGCAGACGTGTTCGACATCCCGTTCACGTCGGTGTCGAGCTTCGTGCTGCTGTTCAGCTCGCTGACGATGGCGCTGGCAGTGGGGGCGATCCACCGGGGCGACGAGCGCCGGTGCCGCACGTTCCTGTTGACGACGTCCCTACTGGGCGCGGTGTTCATCTCCGGCCAGGTCTACGAGTTCACGTCGTTCGTGAAGGAGGGGCTGGGCTACACGACCAACATCTTCGGCTCGGCCTTCTACACGCTCACGGGCTTCCACGGCGTGCACGTCAGCGTGGGCATCGTCCTCCTGTTGTCGATGTTCGTGATGTCGGTGCGGGGCAATCTGGGGCCCGATCGGGCCGAGACCGTCGAGATCTTCGGCCTCTACTGGCACTTCGTCGACATCGTGTGGATCCTGATCTTCACGATCGTCTACCTGATCCCGTGATGGTGGGGGGCAGCGCAGCATGAGCACCAGCACCGAGACCGGCTCCGAGTATGCGGGCGAAGCGCCGCACGCCGACCACGAGGCCCACCAGCACACCCACCCGAGCGACGCCACCTACATCAAGGTCGCCCTCGTCCTCGCGGTGTTGACAGCCGTCGAGGTGGGCACCTACTTCGTCGAGGACCTCAGCACCACCGCGCTCGTCGCGTTTCTCTTCCCGCTGATGATCGTGAAGTTCGGGGTGGTGTGCGCCTGGTTCATGCACCTCAGGTTCGACAACCCGATCTTCCGGCGGGTGTTCGTCTTCGGCCTGGTGCTGGCCGTCGTCGTGTACTGCATCGCCCTGAGCGCCATGAACTTCTGGTCGTCGAGCTACGGGAGCTGACCGCACCATGATCCTCGCCGCCGGAGCCGACTTCTGGCGGTGGCAGCCGCACCCCGAGGTCTGGGTGCTGGTGGGGGGTGTCGCCGCGCTGGCCGTGTACGCGCTGCGCGTCGTGGGCCCCAAGGTGGTGCCGGCCGGTCAGCCGGCGGTGACGCGGGCGCAGGTCGCCTGGTTCGTGCTCGGGCTGGGCCTGCTGTGGCTGGCATCCGACTGGCCGATGCACGACGTGGGCGAGGACTACCTCTTCTCGGTCCACATGACCCAGCACATGCTGCTCACCTACGTGGTGCCACCGGTGATGCTGCTGGCCACCCCCGAGTGGCTGGCGCGACTGGTGCTCGGGCACGGGCGGGTCAAGCGCGCGTTCTTCTTCCTGGCGCGGCCCGTGCCGGCGGCGCTGCTGTTCAACGGGTTCCTGCTGTTCACGCACGCCCCGTTCGTGGTGAACGCGTCGGTCGAGAACGCGGTCGTGCACTACCTGGTGCACACGGCCCTGGTGGCCACCGCGTTCCTGCTGTGGATCCCCGTGGTCGGCCCGCTGCCCGAGCTGCGCCTGTCGTACCCCGCGCAGATGCTGTACCTGTTCGTCACGTCGATCGTCCCGACGGTGCCTGCCGGGTGGCTGACGTTCGCGGGCGGCGCCATCTACACGGCCTACGACGTGCCCGACCGCATGTTCGGCCTGACGATCACCGACGACCAGCAGATGGCGGGCGTGATCATGAAGCTGGTCGGCGGCGGCTACCTCTGGCTGGTCATCACCATCCGGTTCTTCCAGTGGGCGTCGAAGTTCAGCGACACCGACAAGGCCGTCGACCAGGCCGGCCCGCCCCACGACCTCACGTGGGAGGACGTCGAGCGCGAGTTCGACAAGCACCCGCCGGCGCCCGAGCCGCACTCGGCTCCCCACGGCGACCCGCCGCCGGGAAGGTAGCCGGCCCCAACCGGATTTCCTTCGCGGCGCTGCGCACCGGAGCGACCAGAGCCGCGAAGAGAACCCGGGGGAGGGCTACCAGGCGTAGGTGACGCCCGTGAGCTCCTCGGACACCGTCCACAGCAGCCCGGCGGCGGCATCGTCGCGGGCCGCGGCCTTCATGTCCACGCGCTCGGGGTCGCCGCGCAGCTCGAACAGGCCGGACGGGCCGAAGTAGTCGCCCGGCTCCACGTCGGGCATCGTCGCCGCGTACAGCTGCGGGCGGGCACCGGCCTCATCGGACTGGGCCACGAGCCGGTTGCCGGTGGCCATGAACGCGCCCGTGATCCGCGACAGCAGCGCACCACCGGTCTGCTGCGCGCTCGTCGTCTGCAGGTGCGTGGCCGCGTAGCCGGGGTGGGCGGCGACCGCCACGAGGTCGCCGCCGTGGGCGGCCGCTCGCCGGCCCAGCTCGAGCGTGAACAGGAGGTTGGCCAGCTTGGACTGGGCGTAGGCGGGCCACCGCCGGTAGGTCGAGTGCTCGTAGTTCGGGTCGTCCCACCGGTTGCGCCCCATCCGGTGGGCGCCCGACGACGTGGTGACCACGCGGGGCGCGGTGGCCCGCCGCAGCGCCGGCAGCAGCAGCCCGGTCAGCGCGAAGTGCCCGAGGTGGTTGGTGCCGAACTGCGTCTCGAAGCCGTCGGCCGTCCGGGACAACGGCGGCGCCATAAGCCCGGCGTTGTTCATCAGCACGTCGAGTCGCTCGACCGAGCCGTCGACCTCGGCCGCGGCCTTGCGCACCGACGCCAGGTCGGCGAGGTCGAGCGTGACCACCGCGGGCGCCGGGCCGGTCGCGGCCTCGGCCACCGCCGCCCGGGCCGCCTCGGCCCGCTCGGCGTTGCGGCAGGCCATGAGCACGGTCGCTCCGTGGCGGGCCAAGGCCTCGGCCGACCGGAGCCCGAGGCCGCTGTTGGCCCCGGTCACGAGGACGGTGCGGCCCGTCTGGTCGGGGATGTCGGCGGCGGTCCAATGCGGCATGCATCCAGCCTGCCAGAGCGGTGGGGGGGCCTGCGCGCCGGTCAGTCGTTGGGCTCCCAGCGGAACAGGGCGATCGCCAGCGCCACGCCCGCCACCGCCCACACGCCGAGGACGGGCCACACCCGCGCGGGGATGGCGGCGCCCTCGGCCAGCGCGCCCCGGAGGGCGTCGGCCAGCGCGGTCGACGGCAGGGCCTCGGCCACGGTGCGCAGCCCCGCCGGCAGCTCGTCGAGCGGGAAGACCATGCCGGACAGCAGCAGCAGCACGACGAAGGCGGCGTTGGCCGCGGCGAGGCACACGAGGGCGGCGAGCCGGCCGGCGAGCACGAGGGCGAGGCCGACGAAGGCGGCGACGGCGAGCACGGTGGCGGCGACGAGCGGCACCGGCTCGACGTCGGGCTCCCACCCGAGGGCGAACGCCGTGGCCACGAGCACGACCGCCTGGACGGCGATGATCGCGAGCACGGTGACGCCCTTGGCCGCCACGAGGCGAGGGCGCCCGAGCGGGGTGGCGCCGAGGCGCTTGAGCACGCCGTAGGAGCGGTCGAACCCGGTGCCGATGGCGAGGTTGGTGAAGGCGGTGGCCAGCACCGCCAGGGCCAGCGTCCCTGGGGCGAGGAAGTCGACCGCGTCGCCGTCGATCGGCAGAACGTCGACGAGCGAGAAGAACACGAGGACGGCCACCGGGATGCCGAGGGTCAGCAGGAGCGACTCGCCGTTGCGGGCGACGAGCGCCAGCTCGAGCCGCACCTGCGCGACGAGCGGCCTCACCCGTGCTCCTCGGCGGCGCCCGTGAGGCGGAGGTACACGTCCTCGAGGCGCTGGCGGCCGGCGCGCAGGTCGGCGAGGGGCAGGTCGTGGTCGGCCAGCCAGGCGGTGATGGCGGCGACGGTGCGGGGCTCGGGTGCGGCGGCGACGGCGTACTCGCCGGGGGCGGTCTCGCTGACCGCCACCCCGCCCAGGTGCGCGGCCAGCGAGTGGCGGTCGAGCCCGGCGGGGGCCCGGAACCGCACCTGCTCGTCGCCCTCGGGCGTGCGGGTCAGCTCGTCGACCGTGCCGTCCGCCACCAGCCGGCCGCGGACGACGATCACCACCCGGTCCGCGACGCGCTCGGCCTCGTCGAGGTCGTGGGTGGTCAGCAGGACCGTGACGCCGGCGGCGCGCAGGTCGGCCACCACCCGGCGGATCACCTGCCGTCCGGCGGGGTCGACCCCGGACGTCGGCTCGTCGAGGAACGCCACCTGCGGCCGCCCGACCAGCGCCAACGCCAGCGCGACCCGCCGCTGCTCGCCGCCGGACAGCCGCCGGTACGGCCGCGCCTCGAGCTCCGCCAGCCCGAGCTGGTCGATCAGCGCGGCCGGGTCGACGGAGTCGGGATAGAGCGCCGCGGCGTGGCGCAATGCCTCCCGCACGCGTACCGCGGGGTGGATGCCCCCCTCCTGCAGCATCACGCCGATGCGGGCGGTCAGCGCCGCGTGGTCGGCCTGCGGGTCCAGCCCGACGACCGACAGCCGGCCCGCGGTGGGCCGGCGCAGGCCCTCGAGCGCCTCGATCGTCGACGTCTTGCCCGCCCCGTTCGGACCGAGCACGCAGGTGATCTCGCCCGCCTCGGCCCGGAACGACAGGTCGTCGACCGCGGTGACGTCGCCATACGTGATCGTGAGGGACTCGACGTCGACCGCGGCCATGCCGCGGGCGACGCTAACCGTGGGCCGGTTTCCGTCCAGAATTCTGGTAGACGGCGGTCGCGCCAACCCGTGCGGAGCCGTCGGATCGGCGCCGGTAGCCTCGTGGGCCATGCTCGACCTCCGACGGATCCGCACCGAGCCCGAGGCGGTCGCCGCCGCGCTCGACCGTCGGGGCCCGGGCACGTCCGCCGCCGTCGACCAACTGCTGGCTCGCGACGCCGAGCAGCGCCGCCTCGCCGCCGAGCGCGACGAGGTCCGCAGCCAGGTGAAGGTGGTGTCGAAGGAGGTCGGCCGCCTCCGGGGCCAGGGCGCGACCGACGAGGCCGAGGCCAAGATGGCCGAGAGCCGCGAGCTCGGCGAGCGCGAGAAGGCGCTGGCGGCCGACGCCGACCGGCTCGGCGACGAGATCCGCACGCTGCTGCTGGCCACGCCCAACCTGCCGAGCGACGACGCTCCCACCGGCGCCGGCGAGGCCGACAACGTGGTGCTGCGCACCGAGGGCTACGACCCCGCGGCCTACGGCGAGCACCAGCGGGTGCCGCACTGGGACATCGGCGACCAGCTCGGCCTGTTCGACTTCGCCCGCGCCACCAAGATCTCAGGGGCGATGTTCACGATGTACCGGGGCTGGGGCGCCCGCCTGCTGCGCGCCCTCGTGCAGCTCGGCCTCGACCGCAACGCCGACGCCTACGAGGAGGTGCGGCCGCCCACGCTCGTGCTCACCGAGACGATGGTGTCGACCGGCCACCTGCCGAAGTTCGCCGACGAGGCCTACCACGTCGAGCGCGACGACCTGTGGGCCATCCCCACGGCCGAGGTGCCGCTGACGTCGCTGCACCGCGACGAGATCCTGGACGCTGCCGACCTGCCCCTGCGGTACACCGCCTACACGTCGTGCTTCCGCCGCGAGGCGGGGTCGGCCGGGAAGGACACCCGGGGCCTGTTGCGGGTCCACGAGTTCGACAAGGTCGAGCTGCTGGCGGTCGCCGCGGGCGCCGAGCAGGCCATCGCCTGCCAGGAGGACATCCTCGCCCGAGGCGAGAGCCTGCTGCGCGACCTCGGGTTGGCATACCGCATCCTCGACCTGTGCACGGGCGACCTCGGCAACTCGGCCGCCCGCACGTGGGACATCGAGGCCTACGCCCCGGGCGTCGACCAGTGGCTCGAGGTGTCGTCGGTGTCGTGGTTCTCCGACTACCAGGCCCGCCGGGCCAACATCCGCTACCGCCCGGCGCCCGACCCCGACGGCGGTGCCGGCGGCGGCAAGGCCAAGGGCACGATCGTCGCCCACACGGTCAACGGGTCGGCGATGGGCTGGCCCCGCACGGTCGCCGCCTACCTCGAGACCCACCGCCGGCCCGACGGCAGCGTGACGATCGTCGACGCGCTCCGCCCCTACCTCGGCGGCGCCGAGGCGATCAGCGCCCGGTGACCGAGCGCCGCGCCGCGCAGGCGGCGCAGCGGCCCGACAGCGCGAAGTGCTGCGGCGACAGCTCGAAGCCGTGGGCGGACCGCAGCCGGTCGGCCAGGTCGCCGAGCGCGTCCAGCGGGAGCTCGACGACGGCCCCGCACGACGAGCACACCGCGTGGTGGTGCGGGCCGCCGTCGCCGTGGTCGAGGTGGAAGGTCGACGGGCCGTGCCCCAGGTGGACGTGGCTGACCACGCCGAGCTCCGAGAGCCGGTCGAGCGTGCGGTACACGGTGGCCCGATGGGCCTCGGCGTCGCCTCCGCCCTCGCGCTCGGCCACCCGGGCCACGATCTCGTCGGCCGTGACGTGGTGATCGCCGGCGACGAGGGCCTCGACGACCGCCCGCCGCGACGCCGTCACGCGGTCGCCCTGCGCGCGCAGGAGTGACAGGATCTCGTCAGCCGTAGGGGGGCTGCCGTTCACCTCGACGACGGTAGTAGGTTCGCCAACGCCCTCACGTTCTGCCTACGAGGGCTCGGAGAGGGAAGGCGGCTCATCGGCATGCGACGCGTCTGGGCCTGGATGGCCCTCAACTTCGGCAAGCACGCCGGCATCGTGGGCGTCGTCGGGCTGGCGATCACGCTGGTCCTCGGGGTGGGCATCACCAAGCTCGACTTCGCCACCGGGCAGGACTCGTACCTGAACAAGGACGAGCAGGTCTACAAGGACAGCGTCGCCTACCAGGACCTCTTCGGCGGCCAGGCCATGGTCACCCTGTTCACGATGGACGAGGGCCAGACGGTCACCGACCTGTTCACGCCCGAGAACATCGCCCACCTCCAGCAGGTCGAGGAGGACCTGCGCCAGACGGAGGGCGTGTTCGGCGTCGTCAGCCCGCTCACCGCCCTGCAGTTCACCCAGAACCTGGTGTCCAGCCCGACGGGCGACGTCACCCAGAGCGTCGCCGGGCAGGCCCTGCTCGGCGCACGCGCCCGCGAGCCCGACCCGGCGGCCCAGGCGATCCGCCTCGATGACTCGCTGACCACGCTCAACCGCATCAACGCGGTCCAGGGCGAGCGCACGTTCGAGAACCCCGAGTGGATCGAGTTCCTGCTGTTCGACAACCGGGGGGAGATCCGCAAGTCGCTGCGCCCGTTCTTCCCCGACGAGGGCCACGCGCAGTTGATCACCCGGCTCAACGGCAACGAGTCGCTCGAGGTCGAGGGCACGGCCGCCGAGCGGGTCGAGGCCATCGCCCAGGCCGAGCCGTTCGCCAACACCACGACCACGACGACCGGCGCGGCGGCGCTGCTGAAGGACCTGAACGACTACCTGCGCGGCGGCATGCTGACCCTCGGCGCCATCGCGGTCGGGATCATGGTCGTGATCCTCGTGCTGCTGTTCGGCGTGCGGTGGCGGCTGCTCCCGCTGTTCGTCATCCTCGTCGGCGTCACGTGGGCCTTCGGCCTGGCGGGGTATCTCGGCATCCCGTTGTCGGTCGTGACGATCGCCGGCCTGCCCGTGATGCTCGGCGTGGGCATCGACTACGCGATCCAGATGCACTCGCGCATCGAGGAGGAGGTGGTCATCGACCGGGCCGAGCACCCGATCCAGGAGGCCTCGGTCAACCTCGGCCCGGCGCTGCTCGTCGTCACGTTCGATGCCATCTTCGCCTTCCTGGCCCTGCGCTTCGCCAAGGTGCCGATGATCCGCGACTTCGGTCTCCTGCTGGCCGTGGGCATCGCGGTCATCTGCGTGGCCAGCATCGTGCTGCCGCTCGCCATCCTCGGCATCCGCGAGTTCCGCTCGCCGACCAAGGGCAAGGACTACAGCCACGGCCCGCTGGCCCGCCTCGTGCAGTGGCTCGGCGATCTGCCGGCGAAGACCGCGGTCCCGCTGGCGGTGGCCAGCGTCGTCATCTTCGCCGGCGGCATCGTCGTCGAGGACCAGCTCACGATCCAGAGCGACCCCGAGGAGTGGGTCAACCAGGACACCAAGGTCATCCGCGACATCGACACCCTCAAGCGCGAGACCGGCTCGTCGGCCGAGCTCGGCATCTTCGTCGAGTCCGACGACGTGTTCAGCGACGAGACCGCGACGTTCGTCACCGACTTCGCCAACGAGCAGCTCGCCGAGCGCCCTGACGACCTGCTGACCGCGTCGTCCATCGTGACCACGGTCTCCTTCCTGCTCGAAGTGCCCGGAACCACCGTGCTGCCACCGACCGGCGCTGACGTCGAGCGGGCCTACGAGGTGGCGCCGCCCGACATCCAGAAGTCGACCGTGAGCCCCGACGGCGGTGCACTGAACCTCATCTTCCGCACTGGGCCCGGGTCGCTCGACCACCGTGCGGTGTACGTGAACGAGATCCGCGACGACCTCGCGTCGGGCAGCGGCGGCGGGGACGTGACCGTGCCGCCGGGCGATCAGCGCCACGCCGTCGGGCCTCGCCGTGGTGGGCGTGGGGCTGCTCGAGAACATCGAGTCGAACCGCATCCTGCTCACCTACCTGGCCGTCGCCTTCGTCTTCGCGTTCCTGACCGTGCGGCTGCGCAGCGTCGTGCGGGCGCTCCTGTCGATGGTGCCGGTGCTCATCGCGACCGGCGCGGCGTCACTGGTGGCCTGGGCGTTCGACCTCCAGCTCAGCCCTATGACCGCCGTCGGCGGGCCGCTGATCGTGGCGCTGTGCACCGAGTTCACCTCGCTGATCCTCCTGCGGTTCATCGAGGAGCGGCAGCGCGGCTACTCGCCGCGAGACGCCGTCAGCGTCACCGCCGCCCGGACGGGCCGGGCGTTCATCGTGTCGGCGCTCACTGCCATCTCGGGCGTGGCGGTCATCGCCTTCTCGTCGCTGCCGCTGCTGCAGGACTTCGGCCTGATCGTGGCCATGAACGTGACCGTCGCCCTGCTGTCGGCGCTCGTGTTCCTGCCGCCGATGCTCGTGTGGGCCGAGGAGCGCGGGTGGGTCACGCGGGGCCTCAAGCCGCACCACGCCCCCGTCGCCCACCCCGAGGCCGTCCAGCCCCAGCCGGCCGAGCAGGCCTGAGCCGCCGCCGGCGGGGCGAAAGCGCGCCGCTCCGCGGGGCGGCAGCGCTAGCGTGACCGCCACAGATCAAGACCCAGGGTCGCACGAGCGACCCGACGGAACGTCCCGGGGCCGCACCAGCGGGGAGGGGTTCGTGTTGCGCTCGAGAGTCCACCACACCGAACGGCGAGCGCAGATCGCGTGACCGACGGGTCGGCGTCGGTCCCGACCGACGCCCTTGCCGACCGCGCGCCTTCGCGCGCCGGTGCTGCGACCGACGACGGCCGCGTCACGGACGCGCCACGCGACGGCGCGCCCGTCTCCACCTCCGCGGATGTCGCCATCCGGCTCGAGGGCCTCACCAAGGTCTATCCCGGCGCCACGCGCCCGGCGGTCGGGGGGCTCGACCTCACCATCCCGCGCGGCGAGCTCGTCGCCCTCGTGGGCCCGTCGGGCTGCGGCAAGACGACCACGCTCAAGATGATCAACCGCCTCGTCGAGCCGACGGGCGGGACGGTGTGGCTCGAGGGGACCGACATCCGCAGCCTGCCGGTCCACGAGCTGCGCCGGGGCATCGGCTACGTGATCCAGCAGGCGGGGCTGTTCCCCCACCGCAAGGTGCGAGACAACATCGCCACCGTGCCCAAGCTCCTGGGCTGGGACCGAAGACCGCACCAAGCGCCCGGGTCGACGAGCTGGCCGACCTGCTGCGGCCTCGAGCCGGGCGCTGCTCGGGCCGCTATCCGACCGCGCTGTCCGGCGGGCAGCAGCAGCGGGTCGGCGTGGCCCGGGCGCTCGCCGCCGATCCGCCGGTGCTGCTCATGGACGAGCCCTACTCGGCGGTCGACCCGATCGTGCGGGCTCAGCCTGCAGGACGAGCTGCTCCTGACTGCAGCGCCGGGTCCACAAGACGATCGTGCTCGTCACCCACGACATCGACGAGGCGATCAAGCTGGCCGACCGCATCGCCATCCTCAGCATCGGCGGCATGCTCGAGCAGGTCGACTCGCCCGCCGAGATGCTGCGGGCACCCCGCCAACGACTTCGTGGCCGACTTCCTCGGCGACGACCGCGGCATCAAGCGCCTCTCGATCATGACGCGTGGCCGACGCTTCGCTCAGCAAGGGGCCCGTCGTGCAGGCCAGCACGCCGCCCGCCGAAGCCCGCACCACGATGGGGCAGCAGGGATTCGACTGGGTGGCCGTGTGTGACGGCGACCGGCTCCGGGGCTGGGTCGGGGCGGCCGACCTCGACGGTGTGGCCACGGTCGGCGACCTGGAGACCCGGCCGTTCCGGCGCGGTGGTGCGGCCGGACACGACGCTCAAGGCTGCGCTCGACGGCATCGTCACCACGCACACCCGGGTGGCGGTGGCGGTGGACGACAACGAGCGCTATCTGGGCATGCTCACCGTCGACGACCTGGCCGAGGGAATCACGGCATGATGTGCGTCTTCCCGGCTGTTCCCGTGACCGCCGTCAAGCCCGCCGAGGCGGTGACATGACCTTGCTGGCGGCAACCCCGCCGAGCTGGAGCGGGTTCGGGTTCGACGGCAACTGGGACGTCGTGTGGTACTACACCCTTGTCCACCTGCGCATCACTGCCATCGCCCTCGTTCTCGGCGCGGTGGTGGCTTTCCCACTCGGACTCGTCGGCTATCGCTGGCGCCGCTCGTACGCGACGATCCTCGGCCTCACCAGCGTGCTCTACACGATCCCGTCGCTATCGCTGCTCGTTCTGCTCGGGCTCGGCTTCGGGCTCGGGCTGCTCAACGACAGGCCGCTCATCGTGGCTCTCGCCATCTACACGCTGGCGATCCTGGTCCGGAACCTCGTCGAGGGGTTGCGGGCGGTACCCGACTCGGTGAAGGAGGCAGCCACCGGGGTCGGCTACACGCCGCGGCGCTCGCTGTTGGCGATCGAACTTCCTCTCGCCGTGCCGGCCATCATCGCCGGGCTACGGGTGGCGGCGGTCTCGACGATCAGCCTCGTGAGCATCGGCGGTGTCCTCGGCCGGGGTGGCCTCGGCTTCCTGTTCTTCGAGGGTTATCGCCGCAACCGCACCAGCGAGATCGTGGCCGGCATCGCGGCCTGCATCGTGCTGGCGGTGGTCGTCGACATCGCGCTCCTGCTCACCCGCCGGGTGCTGACGCCCTGGACCCCAGCCCGCGCGGCTCGCTGATGGACGCTCTCACCGACACGATCGCATGGCTGACCACGGCCGACAACTGGTGGGGTCCCACGGGCATCCTGCAGCGGATCTGGGAGCACCTCCAGTACTCACTGCTCGCGGTCGGGCTTGCCGCCCTCATCGCCCTGCCCGCCGGGTTGGTGATCGGCCACACCGGACGGGCCGAGCCGGGTGCCTTCGCCCTGTCGGGCGCGGCGCGAGCAGTCCCCACGCTCGGGCTGCTCGTCCTCCTCGGGCGCTGGTACCCCGTTCAGGCGTGGCCCGTCGTCGTCGTCCTCGCCGTGCTGGCCATCCCGCCGATACTCGCCAATACCACGGCCGGCATCGGTGGCGTCGATCCCGGAGCACGCGACGCCGCCCAGGGCATGGGCATGACCCCGCTGCAGGTGCTCACGCGGGTGGAGGTTCCGCTCGCCGCCCCGCTCATCCTCGCCGGTGTCCGCTCGGCACTGCTCCAGGTGTTCGCCACCGCCACGATCGCCGCCTTTGCCGGCCTGGGCGGGCTCGGCCGATTCATCATCGACGGGTTCGCCGTCAGCGACGACGCCAAGGTCTATGGAGGCTCGATCGTCGTCGCCGCGCTCGCCTTGGTGGGCGAGGGTCTGTTCGCCCTCGCCCAGCGATCGGCGCAGTCCACCGGGCTTCGCCGCCGCCGAGCGCCCTTGCCCTCAGCCATAGTTCCTATCCCCACAGCTGGAGGAGTCAGCACATGAAGCGCACCCGTCTGCTCGCCGCCCTCGCGGCCCTCGCCCTTGTCGCCGCAGCATGCGGCGACGACGACGACGACGATGCCGCTGCCGGCGACGATGCCGCTGCCGGCGACCTCTCAGGCCAGAGCCTCACCATCGGCTCGGCCAACTTCCCTGAGAGCGTCCTGCTCGCCGAGATCTACGCGGGCGCGTTGGAGGCCCAGGGCGCCGAGGTGACCGTGGAGCCGAACATCGGCTCGCCGCGAGGTCTACTACCCGGCCATCGAAACCGGCGAGATCGACCTGCTGCCGGAGTACACGAACTCCCTGCTGTCGTTTGTTCTGCGCCAGGACGATCCCGAAGCGACTCCCGCGGCCACCAACGTCGAGGAGCAGCTCGCCGAGCTCGAGGACGTGCTGCCCGACAACCTGACCGTCCTGACGCCGTCAACCGCCGAGGACAAGGACGTCATCGTCTGCAACCAGGAGACGATCGACCAGTACGGCTTCTCCGATCTCAGTGGCCTCGCCGAGGTGTCGGGTGAGATCACCCTCGGTGGCCCACCCGAGTTCGCGGAACGCTCGCCGTTCGGCATCCCCGGCCTCCAGGAGTTCTACGGCGCCGAGTTCGCCGAGTTCGTCCCGCTCGAGATCGGCCCCCCGATCGTCGACGCTCTCAACGCCAACGCCATCGACTGCGGCAATCTGTTCTCCACTGACGCGGCGATCACCGAGAACGACCTCACTGCGCTGGAGGATGACATGAACATCGTCCCCAACGAGGCCGTCCTCCCGCTGATCAGCGTCGAGAAGGCCACCCCCGAGGTGACCGCCGTGCTCGACGAGGTCAGCGCAGCTCTCGACACCGAAGGCCTGACCGAGCTCAACTTCGAGGTGCAGGCCGAGGGTCTCGCCGAGGCCGAGGTCGCGGCCCAATGGCTCGCCGACAACGGCTTTGGCGGCTGACCATCCCGGATGCTTCTGGCGTCTCTCACCGCGCAATTGCGCGGTGAGAGACGCCGGTTCGCGTTAGACCCGGGTCGATGGACCTGTCCGAGCTGGCCGACCTGCGCCAGGAGTACACGTGGGCGGGGCTCGACGAGGCCGACCTCGCCGACGATCCCGTCGAGCAGTTCCGGCGGTGGTTCGCCGCCTGGCACGAGGTGGCGGTGGGCGACCCGAACGCCATGGTGGTCACCACCGCCACGCCCGACGGGCGGCCGTCGGTGCGGATCGTGCTGCTGCGCGCCCTCGACGCCGACGGCTTCGTGTTCTTCTCCAACCACGACAGCCGTAAGGGCCGCGAGCTGGCGGCCAACCCCCACGCCGCGCTGCTGTTCCCGTGGCACCCGCTGGGCCGCCAGGTGATCGTCGAGGGCAGCGCCACCCTTGTCGACGCGGCCGAGTCCGACGCCTACTGGGTCACCCGCCCGCGCGGCAGCCAGATCGCGGCGCTGGCGTCGCCGCAGAGCCAGGTGATCCCCGACCGCGCCGGCTTCGATCGCCGGTGGGCCGAGCTCGAGGCCGAGCTGGCGGGCCGGGAGGTGCCCCGCCCGGCCAACTGGGGCGGCATCCGGGTCGCCCACGAGCGCCTGGAGTTCTGGCAGGGCCGCGAGAAGCGCATGCACGACCGCCTCGTGTACCGGCGGGACGTGACCCGGCCCACGGGCTGGCGCATCGAACGCCTCGCCCCCTGACCGGCGCCCTGGGTCATCAGTCGAACACGACCGTGCGGCGGCCGTACACGAGCGTGCGGTGGTCGATGTGCGCCCGCACGGCGCGGGCCAGCACGGCGACCTCGAGGTCGCGGCCCTTGCGGCGCAGGTCGTCGACGTCGTCGCGATGGCTCACCCGGATGACGTCCTGCTCGATGATCGGCCCGTCGTCGAGCACCGCCGTCACGTAGTGGGCCGTGACGCCGATGAGCTTGACCCCCCGTTCGTGTGCCTGGTGATACGGCCGTGCGCCCTGGAACGACGGCAGGAACGAGTGGTGGATGTTGATCGCCCGCTCGGCCCACTCGTCGCAGAACTCGGGCGAGAGGATCTGCATGTAGCGGGCGAGCACGACCAGGTCGACGTCGTTGGCGCGCAGCAGGCGGGAGACCTCGGCCTCCTGCGCCGCCTTGTCGCCGTCGACGATCGGCAGGTGGTGGTGCTCGACACCGAACCACGCCGCGGCGTCGGCGTGGTCGGCGTGGTTGCTGATGAGCACGGGGATGTCGACGGCCAGCTCACCCTCGCGCCAGCGGTGCAGCAGGTCGTGGACGCAGTGCGCCTCCTTCGATGCCAGCAGGCCGATGCGGGGCCGGTGGTCCGAGAAGCGCAGCGCCCAGCGCATGGCGAAGCGCTCGGCGATCGGCTCGATCGCGGCGCCCAGCTCGTCGCGCCCCAGGTCCACGCCGTCGAGCTCGAACTCGACCCGCAGGAAGAACGCCTCGTCCGTGTGGTCGGTGTGCTGCTGGAGGTCGATGACGTTGCCGCCGTGCTCCGCGACGAACGTCGTGGCGGCGGCGATGATGCCCCTGCGGTCGGGGCAGGCGACGAGCAGTCGGGCCGTGGTGGTGGGAGGCACGCCGACAGCGTGGCACCCACGACCGCGGGCGTCGCGGCCAGGGGTTCGCAGGGTTCGCGGGTGTGTGCCCCGCCGGGCGGGCGGCGGGGCACACGGTCGTTTGCAGTCGTCGGCTCGCGCGATCAGCCGTTCGGGCGGGTGCTCACGGTGAGGCCCCGGGCCGCGTCGACGCTGATGTCGATGCGGTGGTCCGCCGTGGCGAACCCGGGCGTCGCCAGCACCGACGGCCCGCCGGCGGCGCCCAGCACCTGGTCGTCGACCCGGAGGCTGCGGGCACCGCGGCGCACGGAGACCCGGACGGCGACGCCCGCAGGGCGGCGGATGACCACGTCGTCGACGCTGCCCAGCCGGACCGGCAGCGTGCCCACCGGGGTCGGCAGCTCGAGCGTCGTACGGCTGACACCGCCGTGGACCTCGACCGACCGCAGGGACACGTCAGAGAGGTCGGCCGTGAGCTCGCCCACGCCGCCGTCCACCTCGATGCGCCAGGGGATCGAGCCGGTCAGCGTCAGCACGTCGGCGGCCCGGCGCCGGCGGACGGACACCATCGGGTAGGTGAGCTCGACGGTGCCGCCGTGCACGGAGCGGCGCGGCGACGGCCCGGCGAACCGTGCCGTGTAGAGCCCCGGCAGGGCGGGATCGGTGGTGATGGCCGTGCGGCCGAGGCCGCGGCGCACCAGCAGGTGGCCCTCGTTCGGCCCGGCCGGCGCGGGGCTGTGGTCGTCGCAGTCGGTGGGCCGCAGGGTGGGTTCGGTCGTGGTCATCTCGTCGTCCTTCCGTGTGGAGCTGCGGTCACTATCAATCGTGTGAGTGACAATGTCAAGTAGATAGATGACACAAGTATGCGAACGGATGACACGAGCCCCGGGTCCGGGTACTCTCGTGTGCATGCCCACCACGACCCCGTCCGACCGGACGCCGGTGCGCCCACGGCGTGCCCCCGCGCCGGGCGACCGGCGCCGCGATGCCGAGGGCACCCGCAAGCGCATCCTCGACGCCGCCCTGCGTGAGTTCGCCGCACGGGGGTTCGCCGGCGCCCGGGTCGCCGACATCGCCCAGGGCGCAGGCGTCAACCAGCAGCTCATCTCGTACTACTTCGGCGGCAAGGAAGGCCTGTACGACGAGCTGCTGGCGCAGTGGCACCGGCGCGAGGCCACCTTCGCCCGGGAGGATCAGTCGCTGGCGGACCTGGTCGCGGGCTACATGGCGGCGAACCACGCCGATCCCGACATGGCCCGCCTGCTGATCTGGGACGAGCTCACCTCGCACGGAGGCCCACGATCGCCCGATGCCGGCGAGCCGGGTGAGGCGAGCGAGACGGGAGACGTCCCCGAGGTCGCCGACATCCGGCGCCGGCAGGCGGCGGGCGAGATCGCCGCCGACCTCGACCCCGGCTTCCTGCTGCTGGCGCTGATGGGGGCGGTGGCGGCCGGCGTCACGATGCCGCACATGGCCGAGCGGGTCTGCGGCGTCGACCCGGCCACCCCCGAGTTCCTCGAGCGGTACGCCGACCAGCTCCGCCGCATCGTCGCCCACCTCGCCTGACGTCGGTCGGGCGGAACCTAGGACCTCGGGTCGGGGGACGGGGACGAGGACACGCCGGTCGGCCGCGGGCGGGCGCCGGGTGACGAGGGTGGCGAGTCGGCGCCGGCCGGATCGTCGGTGCCGCCGCCGGGCGAGCGGGCGGCCCGCACGCCCGCGACCGTCCCGGCCAGGAGGATCACGATGACCACTGCGATCCGCACCGCGCCGACGTCGCTGATCCACTGCGTCACGTCGGACGACCAGCCGTACACCGTCTCGGTGATGTTCGATCCGTCGTTCGGGCGGATGCGGCCGGGGTCGGCCCGGAGCCAGTAGTAGGCGACGTATGCCCCCGCCAGCGCCACGAGCCCGCCGGACACCCGCCCGATGTAGGGCTGAGCCCGACGTAGGAAGCGCACGATCGAGGTGCGGGCCAGGGCGACCGCGACGGTCAGGGCGAGGAGCAGCAACGTCATCCCGAGGCCGTAGACGCCGAACACCGCTAGGCCGCCGACCAGCGAGTCGTTGCTGATCGTGCCCGCCACGGCCGTGAGGAACAGGGGTAGCGTGCAGCCGATCGAGGCGATGGCGTACGACACCCCGAAGACGAACATCGACCTGATGGTGCGCTCGCGCCCGCCGCGGTCGAGCCGCGGCAGCCGCACCGTCGGCTCGAAGCCGAACAGCATGGCGGAGCCCAGCAGGAACAGCCCGATCCCGATGACGATCGAGATCCACCGGGCGTTCTCGTAGACGGGGAGCGACGTCAGCTCGACGAGCGCCCCGACCATCGCGAACACCGCCAGGAACCCGGCGGCCACCGCGAAGGCCACTCGGAACGCCTGAGCCACGCTGGCCTGGGCCTCGCCGGCCTCACGATCCTCGAGGCCGAGGAAATAGGAGAGGTACGCGGGCAGCATGGCGAACCCGCAAGGGTTCACCGTGGCGACCATCCCGAGGGTCAGATACCAGGCCCAGGCGCGGTCGGGACTGACCGCGGCGAGCGTGCCGCCCAGACCGCTCACGCTGCGATCCCGAACAGGTCGGTGATCTTTGCCCGCAGCTCCGCCTCGCTCAGCGCGCCGCTGTTCACGTCGACGACCGTGCCGTCGGCGGCGATGAACACCGTGGTGGGCATGCTCAGCCCGCCGAAGTAGCTGATGGCGCTGGCGCCGGGGTCGCCGTAGGTGGGGTAGGTGACCCCCGTGGCCTCGACCGTCGCGAGCGCGTCCTCGTCTCGGTCCTGGTTGGCCAGGCCGACGAACGTGACCTGGTCGCCGACCGACTGGTGCACCGCCTCGATGGCCGGCATCTCCTCGACGCACGGCACGCACCACGACGCGAAGAAGTTCACGACGACCGGCGCACCGGTCAGCAGGTCGCCCAGTGCGACATCGGGGTCGTCGTGCAACGACACCAGCCGCACCTCGGCCACGGATCCGGGGAGCTCGCCTTGGGCGGCGAGCTCGTACCCGTCGGCCGCGCCGTCGCCGGGTGTGGCCGCGTCATCGCCACTGGCGTCGCCGCCGTCGAGGACGGCGAAGGCGCCCAACGCCGCGACGAGGGCGAATGCGGTCGCGGCGATGACGGCAGGGAGGGGGAGGCGGCGCGACGCCACGGCGCGACGGTATCGCCGGGGCGCTGAGCGGCGGCAATCGGTCGGCGTGCCCTGGGCGGCCGGAGGGGTGGGAGCCCCTCCGGCACGCGTCCCGGGATGGCGGGTGAGGCATCGTCGCCTGGCGCCCGCCGTGGGGAGCACCGCCGCCGCGCGGTACCCCCCACCGTTCATGGCCGATCATCCGGAGCCGGGTCGTTCACCGCTTTCGCCGCAGTGCCGGCGACCCGTCGGATGGTCTCCGGTCGGCGCAGCTAGTGGTTCTTCCGACCCGTCGGCGTCGTCACCTCTGCCTCAGGCGATGCGGACGATCGCAACGGACTGGAGGTGCTCGGGGATGGGGATGTCGGGAAGCTGGTCCTCGGGCCGGGGGCGCTTCGGTGGCCGGCCCCGCCGCCTCTTGGTGGCGAGGATCTTCCCGTTGAGGAAGAGCTGCCCGCCCCACACGCCCCACGGCTCGCGCCGCTCGAGGGCACCCTCGAGGCAGGGGATCAGGGCCGGGCAGGTGGCGCAGATGTGCTTGGCCCGGGCGATGTCTTGCAGCTCCTCGCTGAAGAACATCTCGGCGAGCTGGCCGCTGCCGTCGTTGCAGCGGGCGTGGGCCCACCAGGAGTCCTCGCTGGCGAGGAGCTCGCGTTCTGGCTCGTCGACCTCACCATTCCCGTGGTCGGCGGGTCTGGTCAGGTCGATGATCTGGTCGGGTTCGGTTGCGGTGGGGGCGATCATCTGCCCAATCCCCTCATGTGGTGTGTCGGAGATCTGTCGTCGTGGATGCGCTGGGTCATGTGGTCTGGAAATCGGGGGAAACAAAAAGGCCGCCGGGTGATCCCGACGGCCTTCGGAGGGTTGCGCTTCGTGCGCCCTGAGCGATTTCAGGGGAAGCGCTCCAACGGCCGTCGGGTGGGTCGGTCGATGCCGAACACCGGGGACACCTGCTTGTCCGCCGTGGCGTGCCAGGGGAAGGCAATCGACGGAAGGGTGGTGCCGACGTAGAGGACGAGCTCCGAGCAGCCCGCGCCGAGACGCGCGGCACCGGCGGCATTGCCACCCATATGCATGGTGCCGGTCATCATCGGTCCTGGTCCGTCCTCTCTGGGCCCCGCAGATCCGGGGCTGGTGGTCGACGTGCGAGAAGGCTGGCCTTCCCGCGGGGAACAGGCCACCACGTGGCGCGTCCCCCCGTCAACCAATTAAGCGGAAGTGGCGCGATTCGTTCGATCGACGGCAGAAATGGTGTGCCGCGCGCCGCGGGCCCGTGCGAGCAGCTAGGCGGAAGTCGGCGCGACGGCCGGGTCGCTGCTCAGCTTGAACAGGTTGTCGCGGTACCAGCGCAGCTCGGCGACGCTCTCGCGGATGTCGTCGAGCGCCCGGTGCGTGGTCTCCTTGCGCGGCGCCCCGTCGACCACGTCGGGGGCCCAGCGTCGCGCCAGCTCCTTGATCGTCGACACGTCGACCGACCGGTAGTGGAGGTAGTTCTCGATCTCGGGCAGGTAGGCGGCGAGGAACCGCCGGTCGGTGCCGATCGAGTTGCCGCACAACGGGACGGTGCGGGCCACCGGGACGTGCTCGCGGATGAACGCAAGCGTGGCGTCGCCGGCCTCGGCCAGGCTGATCGTCGAGGACTCGATGGCCGGGAGCAGCCCGCTGCGGGTGTGCATCTCGCGCACCACGTCGCCCATCGTGGCGAGGGCGGTCGGCGGCTGGTGGACCACGAGGTCGGGCCCCTCGGCCACGATCTCGAGCGCGTCGTCGGTGACGAGCGTGGCGATCTCGACGATGACGTCGGTCGCCGGGTCGAGCCCGGTCATCTCGAGGTCCATCCATGCGAGCACGATGGGGAGGCTATCGCTGGGCTCCGGTGGCGCGAACCAGCGCGGTGGTGCGGCGATGATGGCGGGGTGCTGCAGATCCCCGTGGTCCGGCTCGACCCCGACCTGCCGCTGCCGGCTTACGCCCGTCCCGGCGACGCCGGTGCGGACCTCGTGGCCCGCGAGCCGGCGATGCTGCGCCGGGGCGGCGGGCGGGCGCTCGTGCCCACGGGCATCGTCCTCGCGCTGCCCGAGGGCTACGCAGGGTTCGTGCAGCCCCGCAGCGGCCTCGCCCTGCGCCACGGCGTCACCTGCCTGAACACCCCGGGCCTCATCGACAGCGGCTATCGCGACGAGCTGCGGGTGCTGCTGGTCAACACCGACCCCGACGAGGACTACCGGGTCGAGCGGGGCGACCGCATCGCCCAGCTCGTGGTGCAGCGGGTCGAGCACGCGACCTTCACACCCGTCGCGGCGCTGGACGCCACCGACCGGGGGACGGGCGGTTTCGGCCACACCGGCCGGTGAGCACATCCGGGGTCGGGTCTAGTTGCGAATACGTCGCACTATGGTCCACGACATCCACGACAACGACAGGTCCGCCCCGGCCCGCCCCGGCCGCCGCCCGGCGTCCCGGATCGTCGGCGCTTGCGTCGGCGCGGCCGCCATCGCCCTCGCGGCCGCGGGTTGCGGCGGTGAGGACGGGTCCGCCGCCGCGAGCGACGGCCGCCTGCAGGTGGTGACCACGGTCGCCCCGATCACCAGCATCGTCGCCGCCGTCGGCGGCGACCTCGTCCACATCGAGGGCCTCGTCCCCGAAGGCACCAACAGCCACACGTACGAGCCGCCCCCCAGCGCAGCCGCCGTGCTCGCCCGCGCTGACATCCTCGTCGTGAACGGCCTCGAATTGGAGGAGCCCACCGAGGATCTGGCCGAGGCCAACCTCGGCGACGACGCCGTGCTGGTCGAGCTCGGGAACGAGACGATCAGCCCCGACGAGTACCGCTACGACTTCTCGTTCCCCGAAGCGGGTGGCAAGCCCAACCCCCACCTCTGGACCAACCCCCCGATGGCCGACCGCTACGCCGAGATCGTGAAGGACACCCTCGTCGACCTCGACCCCGGCAACGCCGCCGTCTACGAGGACAACTACGCCGCGTTCTCCGCCCGGGTGTCCGAGCTGGACTCCGCAGTCCGCACGGCGACCGCGACCGTCGCGCCCGAGGACCGCACGCTGCTCACCTACCACGACGCCTACGCCTACTTCGCCGACGAGTACGGCTGGCAGGTCATCGGCGCCATCCAGCCCAGCGACTTCGCGGAGCCGTCGGCCCACGAGGTGGCGGACCTCATCGAGCAGGTGCGGGCCGCTGGCGTGCCGGCCATCTTCGGCTCCGAGGTCTTCCCCAGCCCGGTCCTCGAGCAGATCGGTGACGAGACGGGGGTCCGCTATGTCGACGTGCTGCGCGACGACGACCTGCCCGGCGAGCCGGGCGACGACGACCACTCGTGGCTCGGGCTGATGCGGTTCGACTACATCACGATGGTCGAGGCCCTCGGCGGCGACGCCGCCGCCCTCGAGGCCGTGTCGCTCACGCCCACCGCCCCCGACGAGTCGGAGTACCCGCAATGACCCGTGTCCGGCCCGAGGTAAGTGTCGTGAGCCCGTCCGCCCCGGGCGCCCTGGTCCACCTCGAGAGCGTGACCTGCGCCTACGACGGCGAGGCGGTCGTCGTCGGTGCCACCCTCGCCGTCGGGCCGGACGCGTTCGTCGGCATCGTCGGCCCGTCGGGCTCGGGCAAGACGACCCTGCTGCGGGCCCTGCTCGGCACGTTGCCGCCGCGCCAGGGCGTGGTCACCCGGGCACCCGGCCTGCGCATCGGCTACGTGCCCCAGCGCGAGTCGGTCGACTGGAGCTTCCCGGTGTCGGTCACCGAGGCGGTGCTGATGGCCCGGCCGCGCGCCCGGGGCCGGTGGGCGCCGTGGGCGAGCGCGGGGGAACGAGCCGAGGCCCACGCGGTGCTCGAGCGGCTCGGCCTCGGCGGCCTCGCCGGCCGCCACATCCGGGACCTGTCGGGCGGCCAGCAGCAGCGGGTCTTCATCGCCCGCGCCCTGCTGCGGCGCCCCCAGCTGCTGGTCATGGACGAGCCCACGTCGGGGGTCGACGTGCGCACCCGCCACGAGCTCCTGCACCTCCTCGGCGAGCTGCACCGCGACGGGCTGGCCATCGTCCTGACCACCCACGACCTCAACGGCATGGCGGCCCACCTCCCCCGGTTGGTGTGCCTCAACCGGCGGGTGGTGGCCGAGGGCGCGCCCCTCGAGGTCCTGACGCCGGAGGTGCTGGAGTCGACCTACGGTGCGCCGCTCGAGGTGCTGGTCCACGGGGGCATGCCGGTGGTGGTCGACCCCGGCGGGATGCAGGCGCCGGGGTACGCCGCTTCTCCTCTTGAGCCGCAGCTCGCCGTGGCCGCGGTGGGGGGCTGACGTGGACGGGTTCTGGGAGCCGTTCCGGTTCGAGTTCTTCCGCAACGGGCTGCTCGTCGCCACCGTCGCCGGCGCGCTGTGCGGGCTGGTCGGCACGTTCGTGGTGCTGCGGCGCATGAGCTACATCGGCCACGGCCTGTCGCACGCGGTGTTCGGCGGGGCGGCGGTCGCCGCGGTCATCGGGGTGGACTTCTTCCTCGGTGCCGGGTTGTGGGGTGTCGCCTCGGCGCTGCTGATCGGGCGGGTCGCCCGGCGGCGCATCGTCGGCAGCGACGCCGCCATCGGGGTGGTCACGACGGCCAGCTTCGCCCTCGGCCTGGCCCTGTTCGGCTTGTACGGCGAGGCTCGACGCAGCACCGAGGTGCTGCTGTTCGGCAGCGTCCTGGGCGTCGACGAGACCGACATCGCGGTGGTCATCGGTGTCACCGTGGCGACGGCGGTGGCCGTGACCCTCGGCTACCGGGCGCTGCTGTTCTCGACCTTCGACCCCGAGGTGGCCGCGGTGTCGGGCCTGCGCGTCGACCGCCTCGACGCGCTGCTGATGGTGGTGCTGGCGGTCGTCATCCTGGCCACGACGCAGGTGCTCGGCGCCGTGCTGGTGGCCGCCACGCTGGTCATCCCGGCGACGGTGGCCCGCATGCTCACCGACCGGTTCGCCCGCATGCTGTGGCTGTCGACCGCGATCGGGGCCGCGTGCGGGTTCGCCGGGATGGTCGCCAGCTATCACCTCGACATCGCGTCGGGGGCGGCCGTCGTGCTCGTGGGAGCGGCGCTGTTCGCTCTCGTGTTCGCAGCCACGGGCAGCCGGAGGGCCCGTTCGGTCGTGCGATCGTCCGGGGTCTCCTGACGCACAACCGCTGTCGTGGCGGGTGCTCGGGCGATCAGTCGTCGTCGGCGTCGGGCTCGGCCAGGTCCTTGCGCAACACGATGCGCAGGCCGCCGCGCTCGACCCGCCACTCGTCCGCCGCCGCGTCGAGCACGGCCGCGGCGATCGCGGGCACCGCGGCGCGGCCTGCCTGGCTCGCGGTCACGGGTAACGTCCGCCCGGGCTCGGTCAGCTCGATGGCGACCGCCAGCGCCGCCGCCTCGACGTCGAACGTGACGGTGAGCGTGCCGTCTCCCTCCGGGTCGGGCGCCAGCAGCGCCGCGGCCTCGCCGACCGCGAGCTGGATCTGCTCGACCTCGTGGTACGTGAAGCCGGCGCGGGTGGCCAGGCCCGCGGCCCCCGCGCGGGCGATGCGCACGGCGGGGGTGGCCGCGGGCACCGAGAGACGTATCCGTTCCGTCGGTGTGAGCTCCACGCCGCGGCGGAGGATAGTGGCGGGCCGCCGCTGCGGACCCCGTCAGGACTGCCGGTCGGGACGGACGACCTGCGACGGGTCGACGTCGGTGCGTTCGCCCATGTACACGGGATGGCGGATGCGGCCGTCGGAGGTGATCTCGCCGTAGGCGATCTCGACCACGACCTCGGGTCGCACCCAGTGCGCGCCGCGCCGGTGGAGAGGCTCGGGCGGGGGGTCGAACGGACAGTCGGGGATGGCGAGCGGCGCCAGGCGGCGGCCCATGCGGGCCAGCTCGGGCACCGTGAAGCCCGACCCGACCCGGCCGGCGTAGCGCAGCACCCCGTCGCCGGGCCTGTCGTAGGCGCCGACGAGCAGCGACCCGAGGCCGCCCTCGCGGTTGCCCGCGCCCCCGCTCCATCCGCCGACGACCCATTCGTCGTGCCGGCGGACCTTGACCTTCACCCACTGCCGGCTGCGGCCGCCCGGCACGTAGGGGGCGTCGCGCCGCTTGGCGACGACGCCCTCGAGACCCTGGGCGTCGACGGCCGCCAGCAGGTCCTCGCCGTCTTCGTACACGCGCGCCACGTCGACGCCGGCGGGCAGGTCCTCGCCGATCTGTTCGAGCAGGCGCCGGCGCTCGTGCCACGGCCGGTCGATCAGGTCGTGACCGCCGAGGCGCAGCAGGTCGAACACGACGTAGGCGACGGGGACCTCTGCCGCCCGGCGGGCGGCGTCCACCGCGGACGTGACGTGCATCCGGTGCTGCAGCCGCTCGAAGCTGGGCCGGCCGGCGTCGTCGAGGGCGACGACCTCGCCGTCGAGGAGGGCGTCGAGGGGCGCCAGCGCCGGAGCGAGGGCGGCCAGCTCGGGGAACGAGACGGCCACCTCACGGCCCGTCGTGCTCCAGGCCCGCACGCCGTCCGGCGCGACGTCGGCGAGCACGCGCATGCCGTCCCACTTGATCTCGTAGACCCAGCCGTCGCCCGTGGGCAGTGGGCCGCTGGTGGCCTTCATGGGGGAGACCGCCACGGCGCGCAGCCTAGGAGGCCGAGCAGATTGGGCGTTCGTCGCAGCCCACGCGTGGGGATTTGGTGGTCGAGCACCAGCTCCACGGCCGGCCGACAGGCAGCGCGCCAGGCTGGCCGTGGCGGCTGAGGCTGCGCCTAGACGGTCGGGGGAACGGGCCGGCGGCGCCGTGGTCGGTCCAGGGCGCTCCGCCAGGCGGCGGCGGGGCGGCCGAGGTAGTACGCGGGTGTCTGGCCAGAGGGGGTGCGTCGTGTCATGGACGTCATGGTCGACTACCCCGCTTGGCTGCGGCTCACCGATCCCTTGACGCCGCGTCGACCCCCTGGTCGCGGGCCGTCAGGCGTCGGTGGGAGCGTCCTCGGGGGTGTCGTCGCCCCCGTCGTCCTCGCCGTCCTCGGCGAACGTGACCGTCAGGTCCAGCTCCTCGGCACCCCGGACCACGTGGATGGTGACCTCGGTGCCCAGCGCGGGGTCGGCCAGCGCCCCCTCGAGGTCGGCGGGCCCGGCGACGTCGCGGGACCCGACGCGGGTGATGAGGTCGCCGGTCGCCAGCCCGGCGCGGGCGGCCGGGCTGTCGTCGACCACGCCCCGCACCAGGGCGCCCTCCCGCTCGGCCAGCCCGACGGCCCGTCGCATGCGCCGGGCCGCCCCCGGGGGCGCGAGGCCGACGCCGAGCACGACGCGGTGCGGCGCCTCACCGGCGGCCAGATCGTCGACGCGGCGCCGCAGTGCCTCGCCGGCGGGCTGGGCCAGCGCCAGCCCGTCGCCGAGCCGCAGGGTGGTCAGCCCGACGATGCGGCCGTCCGCATCCACGACCGGGCTGCCCGACGTGCCCTTGCCGAGCGGGGCGGTGTGCTCGATCGCCCCGGTGACGAGGCGGCCGCGCGGGCCGCGGAACGAGCGGTCGACGGCCGACACCGCGCCCTGCGTGACGCGCCGGCCCCCGGGGATGGCGGCCACGGCGTACACCGGCGTGCCCTCGGCGGGGGCGGCGTCGGACCAGGCCGGGGCGGCGATGCCGCCGGTGTCCACCGCCAGGACCGTGAGGTCGCCGTCCGCGTCGATCGCGGTGGCGCGTCCTTGGGTCACCCGGCCGTCGGCGAACGTGACCTCGGTCGTGCGGTCCCGCAGGTTGTGGGCGTTGGTGGCGACGAGCCCGTCGCCCACGACGACGCCGCAGCCACGGCCCCCGCCCCGGCCGATCCGGACCACGGCCGGCGCGACGGCGTCGGCCACGCGTGCCGCGGCCGTCCTCTCGTCTCCGGTGCTGGCTGCTGCGCTCATCGACGGCTCCTCGATCGGTTCTCGCGTGTTGCTTCCCGCAGGTCGGTTCTCGCGTCTGCCGCACTCGTTGTATCGCTTGTCACTTGCAAATCGCAAGTGACAAGCCGGAATCGCTAGGCTGACGCCCATGTCCCCGCCCGCGCGTCCGCGGAGAGCCGGCGCGAGGCGCGCGGCGGCCCCCGCTCCGGCCGACGACGCCCTGATGCGCGCCGCCGAGATCATGGGCGACCGCTGGTCGCTGCTCGTCGTCGCCCGGCTGCTCCACGGGCCGCGCCGCTTCGGCGAGCTGCTCGACGAGCTGGACGGCCTGGCGCCCAACATCCTGTCCCGGCGGCTGGCCCGCCTCGAGGGGGACGGCCTCGTGGTCGGCGAGCCCTACTCGACCCGTCCCGTGCGCCACGCCTACCGCCTCACGGCCCCCGGAGCGGAGCTGGCCGACGCCCTGCGCATGCTGGCCGGCTGGGCCGCGGGCCACGCCGGCGGCGACGACGCGGGTGTGCCCCGCCACGCCGCCTGCGGCTCGGCCCTGGCCGCGCGCTGGTACTGCCCGACGTGCGAGCGACCCGTCGACACGCCGGAGGGTCCCGTCAGCGAATCCGGCGGGGGGCCCGCTCCCGGCGACGGCCTCGTCTGGGTCTAGTGTCCCGCCGCGCACGCAGGCCGCTCGCCGCGCATCTCGTGACGGGTCGTCCTCCCCGTGACGCTGCGGGCGCGAACGACAGAGGCACCCCCGTGCGGAGGACTAGCGTCCTAGCCTCGGCGGAGACTTCCATCCCAGAGGAGCACATTCGATGTCCCAGGTCAGTCCCGGCTGGTATCCGGATCCGTCCGGACGCTTCGCCCAGCGCTACCACGACGGCACCCGGTGGACCGAGCACGTCGCAGACGCGGGCGGCCAGCGCAGCGTCGACAACCCCGAGGGCCAGCCCGCGCCGGCCGCCAACCCATACGGGGGCGAGCAGCAGGCGAGCGGCCAGGCCTGGGGTGCACAGGCGGGCTACGCACAGCAGCCCCAGCAGCAGTCGAGCGGCGAGGGGTGGCCGGCCGAGGGCGGCCAGCCCGGCTACGGCCAGGCCGCCGATCAGGGCTACGGCCAGCAGGGGTACGGCCAGCAGGGCTACGGCCAGCCGAGCGGCCAGGGGTGGCCCGCCGCCGGCGGCCAGCAGTCGAGCGGCCAGGGGTGGCCCGCGGGCGGCGGCCAGCAGGGGTACGGGCAGCAGGGCTATGGCCAGCAGGGGTACGGCCAGCAGCCCGGCGGCTTCGGCCAGCCGGCCTACGGCTACGGCGCCCCGTCCAGCGGCGCCTTCACGCCGACCATCGGCCTGATCGTCGGAGCGGTCGGTGGACTTCTCGCCTTTCTGTCGTTGTTCGTCCTCGACTTCCTGAAGGTCGACCTGGGTGAGTTCGGGGGGTCGCAGGGCGGCTCGCTGGGCGACGTGAGCGGCGAGGGACCGGTGCAGCTGGATCTGTACGGCAGCCTCGGGCGCATCCTCGGCCTGCTCGTCATCGCGGCGGCGATCCTCGCGATCCTGAAGCTGCCGCAGATCCCGCAGCTCAACAACATCCCCAACCTCCCGATCATCGCCGCCGCGGTGTGCGGCGTGTTCGCCCTCTGGAACCTGCTGGCGATGTTCGCCAAGCCCGAGGTCGGCGGGATCGAGATCGACACCTCACCTGCCATCGGCGCCTGGCTCGGCCTCATCGGCTGGATCGGTCTGGCGGCCGGGCAGTTCCTCAGCCAGCCGATCGGCTCCAAGCGCTGAGGCACCTCGCCCGAGCGATGCCCCCACTCGGGCCCCGCGCGGCGCACGCCGCCCGCGGGGCCCGTCGCTGTGGCCCACGGCACACCGTGGGCTACCGTTCCTGACGCACCGTCAGGAGCGGTCTCCCTGACGGTTCGACGATCCGAGGGGGCACGGTGCCGACCACCCAGTTCAACCTGGCCGACGCGTTCGAAACGGTCGCCGGGGTCCACCCCGACCGCGAGTGCGTGATCTGGGGCGACAAGCGCCTGACCTTCTCGCAGGTCGCCGACCGCAGCCGCCGCCTCGGTGCCTACCTGCGCAGCCGGGGCCTCGGCGCCCACACCGAGCGCAGCGAGCTCGCCGGCCACGAGTCCGGCCAGGATCACCTGGGCATCTACCTGTACAACGGCAACGAGTACCTCGAGGCGATGATCGGCGCCTTCATGAGCCGGGTGGCGCCGTTCAACGTGAACTACCGCTACGTCGCCGACGAGCTGCTGTACCTGCTCGACAACTCGCAGTGCCGGGCGCTCGTCTACCACGCCGCCTTCGCCCCCACGCTCGCCGAGGTGCGCGACCGGCTGCCCCGCCTCGAGGTGCTGATCCAGGTGCCCGACGACTCGGGCAACGCCCTGCTGCCGGGCGCGGTCGACTACGAGACCGTGCTCGCCGCGACCGAGCCCGCGATCGACGTGCGCCCCGCGCCCGACGACCTCTACATCCTCTACACGGGCGGCACGACGGGCATGCCGAAGGGGGTGCTCTGGCGCCAGCACGACATCTTCCTGTCGGCGATGGGCGGCCGGAACATCCTCAGCCACGAGACTGTCGAGTCGTACGAGGACGTGGCGGCCCAGGCCCGGGCCTTCCCCGAGCCGCTGAAGTTCTTCGTCATCCCGCCGCTCATGCACGGGGCCGCGCAGTGGGTGGCGTTCATCGCGTTCAACAACGGCCATGCCGTCGTCCTCCCCCCCGACACCCGGACCTTCGACCCCGCCGAGGCCTGGCGCACGATCGAGCGCGAGCGCTGCACGACGCTCACCGTCGTCGGCGACGCCATCGCCCGGCCTCTGGTCGAGGAGCTCGAAGCGGGGAGCTACGACACGAGCGCGCTGCTGAGCGTGGGCAACGGCGGCGCCGCGCTCACCCCGACCATCAAGGCGCGGCTGCTCGAGCAGCTGCCCCACATCCTCCTCAGCGACGGCGTGGGCTCGTCCGAGACCGGCGCCCAGATGAGCCACGTGTCCACCGCCGACGACACCTCGAGCGGGCGTTTCAACCCGGGCCCCGGCACGGTGGTGGTGAGCGAGGACCTCGACAAGGTGCTCGAGCCCGGCCACGACGGCATCGGCTGGCTGGCGCAGACGGGCTGGGTCCCCCTCGGCTACTTCGCCGACCCCGACAAGACCGCCCGGACCTTTCCCGTCATCGACGGCGTGCGCTACTCGGTGCCCGGCGACCGGGCCCGCATCGTCGCGAGCGGCGAGGTCGAGCTGCTCGGCCGCGACTCGGTCACCATCAACTCGGGGGGCGAGAAGATCTTCGCCGAGGAGGTCGAGCGCGCCATCGCCGGCCACCCTGCGGTGCACGACGTCGTGGTCGTCGGCCGGGCGAGCGAGCGGTGGGGCCAGGAGGTCGTGGCGCTGGTCGAGCTGTCGCAGGGGGCCGAGGCGACCCCCGACGACATCGTCACCCACGCGGCCCAGCACGTGGCCCGCTACAAGCTCCCGAAGGACGTGGTGTTCCTCGACGCCATCCAGCGCAGCCCGTCGGGCAAGGCCGACTACCGCTGGGCCAAGGCGCAGGTCCAGGGCGCGGGCGCCTGAGCCGAGGCCGCGGCCCGCCGGCCGCGCGATCACGGCGACACGATCCACTGCACGCGACGAGGCCCCGGGGTTCCCCCGGGGCCTCGGACGTCGTGGATCAGTCGGTCGGCCCGTCGCGGGGCCGGCGGATCAGGCCGCGGCGGTGGTGGCCTTGCGGCGCTTGGCCGCGACCGCGGTGATCACGCCGCCGGCGGCGGCGAGGGCGAGGCCGATGCGGGCCAGAGGCAGCGACGTGTCGTCACCGGTGCGGGGCAGGCCCCCACTGGCGCCAGAGCCGCCCGACCCGTCCGCCGCCACCACGTTGATGCTGACCGTGAGCGTGAGCGGGGTGCCATCGGACGCGGTGCCCTGAGCGACGATCGTGTGGGCGCCCAGCGGCGTGCTGGCGGGGATGGTGGCCGACTGCCTGGCCACGCCCGACGGGTCGGACGTGGGGGCGCCGAGGCTCACCGGCTCGGAGTTCAGGGTCAACGTGACCGTGGAACCCGAGACGAAGGTCTGGGCCGTGATGTCGATGGTCTGGCCCGGCGTCGGCGTCGTGTCGCTGACCGTCAGGCTGTTCTGCGCTGGCGGGTACTGCTGCGCGGCGGCCGGCGCCGCCAAAAGCCCCAGGGTCACGGCCGCCGCCACGACCATTCGCTTCACCATCTGTCCGTCTCCTGCGCTGCCGCACGGAGGCACGCGCCCCCAACCGTTTCCGTCCCTGCGGGACCCTAACACGCGTGCCCGACTGCACAAGCGCTCGCACACGGTGAGTTCGCGCGGTCGTAATCCACCGTTCGTGGTCGGCGGCGCGGCGGTCACGTCACCTCCTACGCTGACCTCACGGTCCCCGATCGGGGGGTGTAGCTCAGCTGGCAGAGCGGCCGCCTTTTAAGCGGATGCGCGAGGGTTCGACCCCCTCCACCCCCACCCCCACGACGCAGTGCGTACGCTACGGGGCGTGGACGACGACGCCGCCCGCCGCCACCTCGACACCGAGCGCGATCGCCTGCAGCGGCTGCGGGCGATGCTCGACGGCGAGCACCTCGACGCCGAGCCCCAGGAGGACGCGTCGGGCGAGCTGTCGCACGCCGATCAGCACCCGGCCGACGCGGCCAGCGACGCCTTCGAGCGCGAGAAGGAGTTCGCGCTTCTCGAGCAGGTCGACGCCGACCTCGCCGCGGTCGACCGGGCCCTCGAGCGCCTGTCCAACGGCGCCTACGGGCGGTGCGACGCGTGCGGGCACGCCATCGGTGACGAGCGGCTGGCCGCGGTGCCCGCGGCCCGCTTCTGCCTCGAGCACCAGGCCGACGTCGAGACCTGAGCCGGGCCGGGGCCAGGCGCCGGCTGGTGGTCAGATCTGGTTCGGGACCGTGGTGTCCTCGGGGGCCGACAGCAGGACGCGCTCGCCGAGGCGCAACGCCGCGCCCGCGCCGACCTCGAGCCACCGCCCCTCGGCGTTGGCGAGGCGGACGAACTCCTCGCCGAGGTGCTGCTCGAGCGCGTAGACGAGCCCGCCATGGGTGATCACGAGCACGTCTCCGCCCGGGACCTCGGCGGCGATGGCGTGCAGCGCTCGCAACGCCCGCGCCACGAGTGCCTCGTCGGGCTCCCAACCGGGGGGCCGGCGGCCGTCGTCGAGGTAGCCGGGGAAGCGAGCCGCGATCTCGGGACGCGTCAGGCCCGAGAACTCGCCCGCGTCGCGCTCGCGCAGGTCGGGGTCGACCACGACGGGCCCCACGCCGAGCTGGTCGGCGATGATCGTGGCCGTCTCGACCGCCCGCTGGAGGTCGGAGGCCCACACCGCGTCCACGGTGCCGAGGGCGCCGGCCGCCTCGCGGGCCTGCAGCCGGCCGAGGTCGGTCAGCGGGGGGTCCGCCTGGCCCTGCCAGCGCCCCTCGGCGTTCCACTCGGACTGCCCGTGGCGGACGAGCAGCACGCGGGTGGGCGGGACCGCACCGGGGGGAGGGGGACTCATGGGCATGGGACGCTAGGGGATGGCGCGGGCAAACCACGTCTGCTCGTCTCTCGGCTCGGCCTCTGGCGACCGCGCCACTATCCTTGTCGGGCGTTCCTGGGGAGCGCCCGCAGGCGCGCGGTTCCGGCGCAGTCCCCGCCGTTCGAGAAGACGGATCTCCCATGGCTCTTCCGCTCGACAAGCTCGGCACCACGTACGGCCCGGTCACGACCGTGATCGACGGCGAGCGCGCCCGCGCCTACGCGGCGGCGACCAACGACCCCAACCCCGCCTACGACGCCGGCAAGGTGGCGCCCCCGGTGTTCGGCGTGGTGCCCGTGTGGGAGACGCTGTTCGAGGCGGTCGGTGACATCGTCCCGCCCGAAGCGGCCATCTTCGTCGTGCACGGCGAGCAGGACATGCACTTCCACCAGCCGCTCGTGCCGGGCCGGTCCATCACCACGACCGGCAGCCCGCACAGCGTGCGGGCGGGCGGCTCCGGCACCCGCCTCACGGTCGCGGTCCAGAGCGCGGACGCCGAGTCCGGCGAGCCCGTCCTGACCCAGTACGTGACCCTGTTCATCCGGGGCATGTCCGACGGTGAGTCGGGCGGGCCCGCCAAGCCGGCGCACGACTTCCCCGACGACGCCCGGGCCCGCAAAGTGGGCACGTTCTCGGTCCACGTCGACGACGACCAGACCTACCGCTACCGCGACGCCTCGGGCGACACGATGCCGATCCACGTGGACGACGAGCTCGCCCGCTCGGTCGGGCTGCCCGGCATCATCGCCCACGGCCTGTGCACGATGGCGATGTGCAGCCAGGCGGTGATCGCCACGGTCGCCGGGGGCGACCCCACCCGCCTGCGGCGGCTCGCGGTGCGGTTCGCCGCCAACGTCTTCCCGGGCAACGACGTCGTGACGACCGTCTACGAGGCCGGCGCGGCCGACGGCGCCCGGGTCTACGCCTTCGAGGCCGCCAGCGAGGGCGTCCTCGTCGTCAAGCACGGCCTGGCCGAGGTGGTCTGAGCGAGTGGCCGTGCTCCGGCTCTTCGCCCAGGCCCGGGAGGTCGCCGGCACCGGCCGTGACGTCGTCGACGGCGCCACCGTCGACGAGGTCCTGGCGCAGGCGCGCACCCGCTACGGCGCTGGCTTCGCCGCGCTGCTCGGCTCGTGCCGCATCTGGCTCAACGGCGAGGAGGCCGCGGGCGGCGATCCGGTGCGCGCCGACGACGAGGTGGCCGTGATGCCGCCGGTGTCGGGCGGCGAGGCATGACCGACCGCGACATCCCCGACGCCTGGTGGGGCGACGAATCGCCGGTCGGCACCGACCGGCGGCGCGAGCGCTCCGGGGGCGGCAACGGCGACGCTGCGTCGCTCGACGAGTGGGCGAGCGCCGGCATCCCCGATCCGGGCCCGATCCCCGACGCCGGCCCGGCCCCCGACCGCGGCCCGATCCCCGATCCCGGCCCGGCCCCCGACCGCGGCCCGATCCCCGACGCCGGCCCCGGCCCCGACCGGACCGGCCGCCCCGAGCCCCGGCGCGGCCCGCCCGTCGTCGAGCCCGGGCCCCCGTCGTCCCCGCCGCGCCAGATCTTCGTGCCCCCGCCCGAGGAGCTGCCGCCGTTCGAGGACGAGCTCGTGGGCGCGGCCGTGGCGCCCCCGCTGCTCCGTGACGACCCGGTGCCCGACGCGCCCGTGCTGGCCGCGCCACCCGGTGCCGGCCCGCCTCCCGCCCCAGACCGGCCAGCGCGCCCGCGGGCGCCCCGCATCGACCGCAAGCGGTTGGCCGTCGTCTACGACATCGACGGCCCGCGCGTCCGCTACGGCGTGGCGTGGTTCGTCGGGGCCCTCGCCGCCACGCTGCTCAGCCCGTTCACCGCGGCCGTCGCCTTCGCCGTCGCCGCGGGGTTCGCCGGCCGCCAGATCGTGCGGGCCTGGGGCTCGGTGAGCTGGCAGGCGGACGTGGCGGCGGGCATCGCCGCGCTCCCGGTCCTCGCGGCGGCCGTCGCCGGCGTGCCGGGGGCGGTCGGCGCCGCGGTTCTCGGCGTGGCGGTCGCGATCGGCGCGGCGTCGGCGCCCGACGGCGCCCGGTTCGCCGGAGGCGCGGGCCGGGTGGCGGCGGCCGGCATCATGATGCTCGCCCTGGTGCCCGCGCTCGGCGCCGCGTGCGTGGTCCTGGTGCGGGCCGACTCGGTCATCGCCGCCGTCGTGCTGGTGGTGGTGGCCAGCGCCTACGAGCTCGGCGACTACATCGTCGGGTCGGGGGCGTCGAACCCGATCGAGGGTCCGCTCGCCGGCATCACCACCGCCTCGCTGGTGGCGCTGCCCCTCGCGCTGGTGCTGGTCGAGCCGTTCGACACCGGCGGTGTCGCGCTGCTGGTGTTCGCCGCGGCCGCCTGCCCGTTCGGGCAGATCCTGGCGTCGGCCGCGCTGCCCGGGGCGGGTGCGCCGGCCCCTGCGCTGCGGCGCATCGACACGCTGCTGCTGCTGGCCCTCATCTGGGGCGCTGCGGCCGCGGTGTTCTGAGGCTGCGATCCCGGCCCCAGCGCGCCGGAGCCCGGCACGGGGCCGGGCTCCTGGTGGTGCAGGCATGGGCCGGGAGGGCCCGGGCGCTCAGGCTTTCGCCAGGTTCTCCGCGGCGAACTCCCAGTTCACCAGGTTGTTGAGCCAGGTCTCGATGTAGGCGGGCCGGGCGTTCTGGTAGTCGAGGTAGTAGGCGTGCTCCCAGACGTCGAGCGTCAGGATGGCGGTCTTGCCGTGCTTGAGCGGCAGATCGGCGTCCTTCGTCTGCAGGATCTCGAGGCCGTCGTCGCCCTTCGCGAGCCACGTCCAGCCCGATCCGAACAGCGTCTTCGCCTTGTCGGTGAACGTCTGCTTGAACGTGTCGACCGACCCGAAGGCCTGCTCGAGGGCGGTCTTGACCTCGCCGTCGGGCTCGCCGCCGCCGCCGGGCGACATGGAGCTCCAGAAGAAGGTGTGGTTCCAGACCTGCGCCGAGTTGTTGAAGAGGCCGCCGGGCTCGGCGGCGAGGATGATCTCCTCGAGTGAGCGGCCCTCGTTCTCCGTGCCCTCGACGAGACCGTTGAGGTTCGTGACGTACGTCTGGTGGTGCTTGCCGTAGTGGAAGTTGAGCGTCTGCTCGCTCATGTGGGGAGCGAGGGCGTCCCTGGCGTACGGCAGCGGAGGAAGCTCGAAAGCCATCGGCTCTCCTTGGGGTCGTGGGCGAACCGCCCCGCAACCTACCCGCCGCGTGCGACCCCTGACACCGTGCGCACGGACATCGGGGTGACCACCGGGCACGGAGCGTTCGGCACAGCCCACGCGTGGGAATTTGGCGTGTGAGCCACGGCTCCGCACCTCGACGGGTCGAGCACCTGGGGCAACGGCTAAATCCCGACCGATTGGCGTGGGAATCACTTTCCCCGGAAGGGTGTTCTCCAACTGATGGTGCGCCGACTCGCTGTCCTCTCCTTGCACACGTCGCCGCTGGCCCAGCCGGGCGCGGGCGACAGTGGCGGCATGAACGTCTACGTGCGCGAGCTCGTATCGGCGCTGGCGCAAGCGGGCGTGACCAGCGACGTGTTCACCCGCCGGTGGGCCTCCGACCTGCCCGACGTGGTCGAGGTCGAGCCCGGCTTCCGCGTCGTCCACGTGCCCGCGGGGCCGGTGGACCTGCCCAAGGAGGCGCTGCCCGACGTCGTCGACGAGTTCGCCGACGGGGTGCTCGAGCGGCTGGTGACCGCGCCCGACCTCGACGGCTACGAGGCGCTGCACGCCAACTACTGGCTGTCGGGGGTGGCCGGCCACCGGCTCAAGCACGAGCTGGACCTGCCCCTGGTGTCGACGTTCCACACCCTCGCCCGCGTCAAGGCCGAGACCGGCGATCGCGAGCCGCAGCGCCGGGTCGACGCCGAGGCCCAGGTCATCGGGTGCTCAGACGTGATCCTGGCCAACTGCGCCGCCGAGGCGGCGCAGCTCGAGCGCCTCTACGGCGCCGACCCCGCCCGCATCGAGATCGTGCCGCCCGGGGTGATCCACGCCTTCTTCTCGCCCGGCGACCGCGCGGGAGCGCGTGCCGCGCTGCCGCAGATCCACCCAGGTGACGGGCCGGTGCTGCTGTTCGTCGGCCGCATCCAACCGCTCAAGGGGCTGGGCGTCGCCATCCGGGCGCTGGCCGAGCTGGACGATCCCACGGCCGTCCTGGTCGTCGTGGGCGGCGCCAGCGGCACCGACGGCCGTCCCGAGGTCGAGCGCATCGAGAAGCTCGCCGCCGCCCTGGGCGTCAGCGACCGCGTCCGCTTCGCCGCCCCGCAGCCGCACCACATGCTGTCGACCTACTACCGGGCGGCCGACGTGGTGCTCGTGCCGAGCCGCAGCGAGTCGTTCGGGCTGGTGGCGCTCGAGGCCGCCGCCTGCGGGACGCCCGTGGTGGCCGCGGCGGTGGGTGGCCTGCGCACGCTCGTCGACCACGGGCGGACCGGGTTCCTGGTCGAGGGGCGCGACCCCGCGGTGTTCGCGGCGTACGCCGAGCAGATCCTCACCAACCCGCCGCTCGCCGCCCAGCTCGGCGCCCAGGCGGCGGCTCGGGCCCGCGAGTACACCTGGTCGACCGCCGCCGGGCGCCTGCGCCGCATCTACGCCGACCTCGCCGCCCGCTCGCTGATCACCTGCGCCGACTGACCGACGGCGATCCACGCACGTCCCGCACGTGTCCCGCCGTCGCACGTCACTTCTACGGGCCACCACTAGGGTCCGGGCCATGACCCAGCGTCCGTCCACCGAGGCCGAGCTGGAGGTCCTCGCCGGGCGCGTCGAAGGGTGGCTCGAGGTCCAGCGCACCGAGAACCCCGTCGTGGCCGCAGTCGAGCGTGACGAGGAGTCGGGGGAGCGCCGGTGGTTCGTGCGGGTGCGCGGCGAGGCCAAGGACGTGTTCACGATCTGGTTCCACCTCGACCAGCGCACCCTGCACTACGAGACCTACGTGATGCCGGCGCCCGAGGAGAACGCGGGGCAGCTCTACGAGTACCTGCTGCGCCAGAACGCCAAGCTGTACGGGGCGGCGTTCGGCATCGGGGTCGAGGACGCCGTGTTCCTGACCGGCCAGATCGGCAACGACGCGATCGACGATGACGAACTCGACCGGGTGCTGGGGTCGCTCTACGTCTGGGTCGAGCGGTTCTTCCCGACCGCCATCCGCATCGGCTTCGCTTCCCGGTTCACCCCGTAGGAACTTTCAGATGATCCCATTGCTTTTCACGTCTGCCCGCCGCTAGGTTCGGGAACCGGAGCCGCGGCCCGGGGGGCGACCACGATCGGGGAAGTCGTCGGGGCGACCGCCGGGGCCGCGGCCCCTCGTAACGTCGCCCGCATGGCGATGCCCAGGCTCCAGGTGATCGGCGGCGGCAAGATGGGCGAGGCGCTGATCGCCGGCCTGGTCGCCGGCGGGTGGGCGTCCGTCGACGAGGTGCGCGCCGTCGAGAAGCTGCCCGGTCGGGCGGCCGAGCTGGCCGAGCGGTTCCCCGGCCTCGACGTCGGCGACGAGGTCGCCCCCGCCGCCGGCCACGTGCTGGCCGTGAAGCCCCCCGACGTCGAGGGCGCCTGCCGGGCGCTGGCCGGCGTCGGGTCGACCGCCCCCGTGCTGTCGATCGCCGCGGGGGTCACGCTCGCTCGCCTCGAGGCGGCGCTCCTCCCCGGCACCCCGGTCGTCCGGGCGATGCCCAACACGCCGGCGCTGGTCGGGGCCGGGGCGGCCGCGGTCGCCCCCGGGTCCGCCGCCGGCGAGGCCGACCTCGCCTGGGCGGAGGAGGTGCTCGGGGCGGTGGGCACCGTCGTGCGCGTCGAGGAGGGCGCGCTCGACGCCGTGACCGGGCTGTCGGGCTCGGGCCCGGCCTACGTGTTCCTGGTGGCCGAGGCGCTGATCGAGGCGGGGGTGCTGGCCGGCCTGTCCCGGCCGGTGAGCCAGGCGCTCGCCACCCGCACGCTGCTCGGGGCGGCGCGGCTGCTCGACGAGTCTCCCGAGGGGCCCGAGGCGCTGCGGGCGGCGGTGACCTCCCCCGGGGGCACGACCGCCGCCGGCCTGCGGGCACTCGAGGCGCGCGGGGTGCGCGCCGCGTTCATGGACGCGGTCATGGCGGCCACCGAGCGCAGCCGCGAGCTCGGCGCCGGCTGAGCGTCCCCGGATCACCCCACTGTCCCCACCAGCCACGCTTGCGTACAGTGACCGCAGCGGAGTTGGAAGGGGTCTTCCACATGGCAGTGTCGCGCGCCCGGTTCCTCACCCCGCAGGAGGTCGCCGACCTGCTGCGGGTCTCGTCGATGACCGTCTACCGGCTGATCAAGGCGGGCGAGCTGCGCGCGGTCCGTGTCGGCAAGGCGTACCGCATCCTCGAAGACGACGTGGACGCCTACCTCGCCGCCCGCTTCACCCAGGCCGGCTGACTCTCCGGCCGCCCGCAACTACCGCGTCGCACGGCGGGTCCGGCACACTCGGGGCCGCATGCCCCCGCGCTTCGACACGATCAGCTTCCTGTCCGACTACGGCACCGGCGACGAGTTCGTCGGCGTGGTCAAGTCGGTGATCCGCTCGATCGCGCCCCACGTCACGGTGGTCGACATCACCCACGACATCCGCCCGTACGACATCAAGGGCGCGTCGCTGACGCTCGCCCGCAGCGCCCAGTACCTCTGCCCGGGCGTGGTGCTCGGCATCGTCGACCCGGGGGTGGGCACCGACCGGCGGGCCATCGCCATCGAGGTGGGGGACGGCCAGTCGTTCCTCGTCGGGCCCGACAACGGGATGCTCGCCTCGGCGGTCGGCATGGTGGGGGGCGCCACCGGCGCGGTCGAGCTGACCAACACCGAGTACCAGCTGCCGGCGCCCGGCCCCACGTTCGCGGGCCGCGACGTCTTCGCCCCCGCGGCGGCCCACCTGTGCGCGGGCGTGCCGCTCGACGAGCTGGGGCCACGCATCGACCCGCACGAGCTGGTCCCCGGCATCGTGCCGCTGCCGCGGGACGAGGCCGGCACGATCGTCGGCGAGATCCTGTGGGTCGACCGCTACGGCAACTGCCAGGTCAACGTCGACCCCGAGGCCATCGAGACGTGGGGGCCGCGGGTGCAGCTGCGCTGGACCCGGCCCCGCGAGGGCGTGCGCACCGCGGTCCGCGCCGCCACCTACGGCGACCTCCAGCCCAGCCAGGTCGGCCTCGTGGTCGACAGCTACGGGTTGCTCTCCGTCACCGTCGCCCGCGGCTCGGCCGCCGACACGCTCGGCCTCGAGGCCGGGGACGAGATCTCCCTCGTGCCCCTCGACGCCGACGAGGACGCCGGCACGCCCGGCGACGGCGCCACCGGCCGCGGCCACACCTCCCCCGTCACCCTCCAGCCCCGAAGGCCGTCATGAGACCCGGAACCACCATCGTCCTCGCCGCCCTGCTCGCCCTGATCCTCGGGGCGTCGGCCATCCAGCTGCTCATCTTCGCCCGCTAGGAGGCCGGCGGGTTCGGCGCTCGCACAGCCCACGCGTGGGAATTTGAAGCGAGAGCAACAGCTCCACAGCCGGCCTCCTGCAAGACTGTCGCCCGCATGAACCTGGCCACCATCGTCGAGGGACACGACGCCGACCGCCCCGCGTTGATCAGCCGGGGACGGGTGACCAACTACGGCGAGCTGCGCGAGCAGGTGGCGCGCATGCGCGGCGCCCTCGCCGCCCGAGGGATCGCGCCGGGTGACCGGGTGGCGATCCTGGCCGCCAACAACTGGTACTTCGTCTCGGCGTACCTGGCCGTGCTCGGCGCCGGGGCCATCGCCGTCCCGCTGAACCCGCAGAGCCCCGCGCCCGAGATCGAGCGCGAGTTGGCCGCCACGGGCGCGAAGCTGGCGCTGGTCGGTCCCTCGGGCCGCAAGGTGACCGAGGCCGTCGACCGCAGCGAGCTCGCCGACTACGAGGGCGTCGTCGACGTGGCCGACCTCCTCGCTACCGACCCCGCCCCGCTCGTCGACCGCGCCGCCGACGACGTGGCCGTGCTGCTCTTCACCAGCGGCACGGCCGGAGCGCCGCGGCCGGCCATGCTCACCCACGGCAACCTGAGCGCGAACCTCGACCAGGTCCTCGCCAACCCCGACCGTCCCCACGGGGCCGACGAGGTGGCGCTCGCGGTGCTGCCGCTGTTCCACGTGTTCGGGCTGAACGCCGTGCTCGGGCTGACGCTGCGCGTCGGCGGCACGGTCGTGCTGGTCGAGCGGTTCGACCCGCACTCGACGCTGGCCGCCGTGGCCGAGCACGGGGTGACGGTGCTCAGCGGGGTCCCGACGATGTGGGCCGCGTGGGCCGGGCTGCGCGACGTCGAGCCCGGCGCGCTGGCCTCCGTACGCGACGCGGTGTCGGGGGCCGCCCCCCTCGACCCCGCCGTGCGGCGGGCGGTGCGCGACCGGTTCGGCCTCGACCTGACCGAGGGCTACGGCCTCACCGAGGCCTCGCCGGCCGTCACGACCGGGCTCGGCCACGGCGCGCCCGACGGCAGCATCGGCGTGCCGCTGCCCGGGGTCCAGGTGCGCCTGGTCGACACCGAGGGCCAGGACGCGCTGGTCGGCGACCCCGGCGAGATCTGGGTCCGCGGGCCCAACGTGTTCGCCGGGTACTGGGACGACCCCGAGGCCACCGCGGCGGCGTTGACGCCCGACGGGTGGCTGCGCACCGGCGACACGGCCGTGGTGGACGACGACGGCTTCCTGTGGCTCGTCGACCGGACGAAGGACGTGATCATCGTGTCGGGCTTCAACGTGTTCCCCGGCGAGGTCGAGGACGTGCTCGCCATGCACCCGGCGGTCGAGGCCGCGGCCGTGGTCGGCGTCCCCCACCCCCACTCGGGGGAGGGCGTGCGCGCCTACGTGGTGGTGCGCGACGGCGCCCACGTGGACGAGGACGCCCTCGTCGAGCACGCGTGCCGGCACCTGGCCCGCTACAAGTGCCCGTCGAGCATCGCCTTCGTCGACGACCTGCCCCACGGCCTGACCGGCAAGCTGCTGCGGCGGGCGCTGCGCTGACCTGCGGGCCCGACCGCCCGACGACCCCGCCGAGAGAGGCCCGACCCGTGACCGACGTGCATGACCGCTCTGCCGCCGACCTGGTGGCCATGATCGCCGCGGGCGAGGTGTCGAGCCTCGAGGTGCTCGACCACTTCCTCGCCCGCATCGAGCGCGACGGCCCCGCGGTCAACGCAGTCGTGACGCTCGACGCCGAGCGGGCCCGGGCCCGCGCCGCCGAGGCGGACGCCGCCCACGCCCGCGGCGAGTCATGGGGTCCGCTGCACGGGCTGCCCATGACGGTCAAGGACGCGTTCGAGACCGAGGGCGTGGTCACCACGTCGGGAGCACCCGAGCTGCGGGCCCACGTGCCCGAGCGTGACGCCGACGCGGTGGCCCGGCTGCGGGCGGCGGGGGCGGTCGTCTTCGGGAAGACCAACCTGCCGATCTATGCCGCGGACGTCGAGACCTTCAACGAGGTCCATGGCCGCACCAACAACCCGTGGGCGCTCGACCGGGCGGTCGGCGGCTCGTCGGGCGGCGCCGCGGCCGCCCTGGCCGCCGGGCAGACCGGGTTCGAGCTCGGCAGCGACATCGGCGGGTCGATCCGCAACCCGGCGCACTACTGCGGTGTCTTCGGGCTCAAGCCGACGTGGGGGATCGTGCCGATCCGCGGCCACATCCCCGGGCCGCCGGGGTCTCTCTTCGTCGCCGACGTCGGCGTCGCCGGCCCGATGGGGCGCAGCGCCGCCGACCTCGCCCTCGGGCTCGACGTGCTGGCGGGGCCGTCCGGCGACGATGCCATCGCCTGGCGCCTCGAGCTGCCGCCGCCGCGCAACGGCGGGGCGGTCGAGGGCCTGCGCGTGGCCACGTGGTTCGACGCCCCCGCCCCGCCGCTCGCCGCGGACGTGCGGGCCGCCCTCGACCGGGCGGCGAGCGCCCTGTCCGACGCCGGCGCCGCCGTGACCGCCGTCCCCGCGCCGGTGCCGCTCGACGAGCTGTTGGCGTCGTGGGAGCGCCTGGTGCTGCCGATCGCGACCGCCGGCCTCCCCGACGACGTGTTCGTCGAGTTCGCCCAGGCGGCCGACTCCCCGGTCGCCGACGACGAGCCGGCGGCCATGCGCGCCGTGCGGGCCATCGCGCTGCGCCACCGCGACTGGCTGCGGGCCGACGAGCGGCGCCAGCACCACCGCCGCCGGTTCGCCGAGCTGTTCGAGCGGCACGATGTGCTGCTGGCGCCGGTGATGCCCACGCCCGCGCCGCGGCACGGCGACGCCGATGACATCACGACCCGCCAGGTCGACGTCGACGGCGAGCTGCGGCCCGCGCTCGAGGGCCTCGACTGGAACGGTGGCATCGGCACGCTCCTGCTGCCGGTGGCGGTGCCGCCGATCGGTCTCACCCCCGCCGGCCTGCCGGTGGGCGTACAGGTGGTGGCGCCGCACCTGCACGACCGCACCGCGGTGGCGGTGGCGGGCATCCTCGAGCGCCTGCTGGGTGGCTTCGTTCCGCCGCCGGCGGTCGCCGACTGAGATCTGGCCGCGGCGGATCGGGTCGGCTGGCGCACGTCCCGCGGCCAGGAAACGTGCACGGAAGCGGTGCGTGCCCGGGCGGCCGCGCTGCGTGTCGGACCCCGGAGAGCCGCAGGTCACGCCGCTGTGCTTGTGAGCACGTGAACAAGCGGCGGTAGCATCCCGCCGTATGGCTGAGGGCAAGAGGCAGGTCCGCAAGATCCCCGAGGCGACCGTGACCCGCCTGCCCATCTATCTCCGCAGCCTGCTCGAGGCGGCCGGCGACGGCACGCCCACGATCTCGTCCGAGCGCCTGGCCGAGCTGTCGGGCTTCAACGCCGCCAAGGTCCGCAAGGACCTCAGCTACCTCGGCAGCTACGGCACCCGTGGCGTCGGCTACGACGTCGAGTACCTCGTGTTCCAGATGAGCCGCGAGCTGGGCCTCACGCAGGAGTGGCACGTCGTCATCGCCGGGCTCGGCAACCTCGGCCACGCCCTCGCCAACTATGGCGGGTTCACCGAGCGGGGCTTCCCCGTGGCCGCCCTCGTCGACGCCGACCCCAAGGTGGTGGGTACCGACATCAACGGCATCACGGTGCGCCACATCGACGACCTCGACGCCATCGCCGCCGAGCAACAGGTCGCCATTGGCATCATCGCCACGCCGGCCTCCGCCGCCCAAGAGGTGGCCGACCGCATGATCGCCGCCGGGGTCAGCTCGATCCTCAACTTCGCCCCCACGATCGTGACCGTGCCGCCCGAGGTGTCGCTGCGGAAGGTCGACCTCGCCGTCGAGCTGCAGATCCTCAGCTTCTACCAGCAGCGCCGGGGCGTCGCCGCCGGGTCGCCGCCGTTGCCGCGGGCGCCCGCGGGCGTGCCCCCGATCCGATAGCGCCGTGCCGGTCGACCAGCCCCTCTACCCGGTCAACCTCGTGCTGGCCGGGCGGTCGTGCCTGGTCGTGGGCGGGGGACGGGTAGCGCTGACCAAGGTGCGCGGTCTGGCCGACGTGGGCGCCCGCGTCACGGTCGTGGCGCCCGAGGTGGTCCCCGAGGTCGCGGCGGTGGCCGACGTGGTCGAGCTGCGGCCGTATCGCCCTGGCGAGGCGGCCGGCTACCGGTTCGTCATCGCCGCCACCGGCGACCCGCAGGTCAACCAGCAGGTCTACGACGACGGCGAGGCCGCCGGGGTGTGGGTCAACAGCGCCGACGACCCGCAGCGGTGCAGCGCCATCCTCCCGGCCCGGGTGCGCCAGGGCCGGCTCACCCTCACCGTGTCCACCGGTGGGCACAGCCCGGCCGTGGCCGCGTGGGTCCGGGAGCGCCTGGCCCGCGAGTACGGCCCGGAATACGACCAGCTCGTCGGCCTGTTGTCAGAGGCACGTGAAGAGGTCCGCGCCCAGGGCCTCGGCACCGAGCACCTCGATTGGAAACAGGCGCTCGATTCGGGAATCCTGGAACTGATCCGGGCCGGTCGGCTCGAAGCTGCCAAGGAGCGCTTGCGCGCGTGTCTGTCGTCGTCATCGGACTGAACCACCGCACGGCTCCGCTCGACCTCCTCGAGCGGATGACCGTCGGCGACGGTCAGCTCCCGAAGGCACTGCACGACCTGACGACGAGGCCGAACATCAGCGAGGCCCTGGTGCTGTCGACCTGCAACCGCACCGAGGTCTACGCGGTCGCCGAGCGGTTCCACGGGGCCTACAGCGACATCCGGGGCTTCCTGGCCGACTTCTCGTTCCTGCCGCCCGAAGAGTTCTCCGACCACCTCTACGTCCACTACGACTCGGCTGCGGCGCAGCACCTCATGGCCGTGACCGCCGGGCTCGACTCGGCCGTGCTGGGCGAGAGCGAGATCCAGGGCCAGATCAAGGTCGCCTGGGAGCGGGCCCGCGACGACGGGGCCGCCGGCCCCGCGCTCAACCTGCTCATGCGCCACGCCCTCGAGGCCGGCAAGCGGGCGCGCACCGAGACGGGCATCGCCCGCAGCGTCGCGTCGGTGTCACAGGCGGCGGTGGCCATGGCCGACCAGCGCCTGGACGGCATCGCCGGGGCGCGCGTGCTCGTGCTCGGGGCCGGTGAGATGGGCGAGGGCATGGCGGTCGCGCTCGCGGGGGCCGGCGCCGCCGAGGTGGCGGTCGCCAACCGCACCAGTCGCAGGGCCTACGACCTCGCCGCCCGGGTGGGCGGCCGGGCCGTTCCCTTGCTCGACGTCCCCGACGAGCTCGGGCGGGTCGACGTGCTGCTCACCTCCACCGGGTCGAAGGCGCCGCTGATCGAGAAGGACGACGTCGCCCCCGTCATGGCCGCACGCGCCGGGCGCCCCCTGCTCGTCGTCGACATCGCGGTGCCCCGCGACGTCGACCCCGCAGTGGCCGAGATCGACGGCGTCACGCTGCTCGACATGGACGACGTGCGGGCCTTCGCGGCCGCGGGCGTGGCCGAGCGCCGCCTCGAGGTCGCGGCGGTCGAGGCCATCCTCGCCGACGAGCTCGAGCGCTACCTCCTCGCCACGTCCGCCCGCGAGGTGGCGCCGATGATCGTGGCCCTGCGCGACCGGGCCGAGTCGATGCGCACGGCCGAGCTCGACCGCTTCCGGGCGCGCTACGACGACCTCGACGCCCGCCAGCTGGACATGGTCGACGCGGTGACCCGGGGCGTCGTGGCCAAGCTGCTGCACCAGCCCACCGTGGTGCTGAAGGACGCGGCGGGCAGTGCCCGCGGCGACCGCCTCGTGGCCGCGCTGCGAGAGCTGTTCGAGATCGAGGGCTGACCGACACGCGGGTGTCGGTCTCGTGCACGTGACCCGCCTCCGCATCGCGACCCGCGGCTCCGCACTCGCCCGCTGGCAGGCCGACCACGTCGCCGCCCTGCTCCACAAGGCCGACCCTGCGGTCGAGGCCGAGGTGGTCGTGGTCGAGACCAGCGGCGACCGCCGGCTCGACGTGCCGATCTGGGAGCTCGGCGGCAAGGGCGTGTTCGTGAAGGAGGTGCAGGCCGCGGTGCTCGACGGCCGCGCCGACCTGGCGGTGCACTCGGCCAAGGACCTGCCGTCCGCCACCCCCGAGGGCCTGGTCATCGCGGCGGTGCCCGAGCGGGCCGACGTCCGCGACGCGCTCGTGGGGGCGACGCTCGCGGACCTGCCCGAGGGCGCGGTGGTGGCCACCGGCTCGCTGCGGCGCCGGGCCCAGATCGCGCACGCCCGGCCCGACCTGCGGTTCGAGGGCCTGCGGGGCAACATGGCGACGCGGGTGGCGCGCGCCGGCACCGACGGCGTCGCCGCCGTGGTGGTGGCCGCCGCCGCCCTCGACCGGCTGGATTGGGGCGACCGCATCGCCGAGCGCCTGGCGGTCGAGCGTCGTGCTGCCCCAGGTCGGGCAGGCGGCGCTGGCGGTCGAGTGCCGGGCCGACGACGCCGGCGTCCGCACCGCCCTCGCCGCCATCGAGGACGGGCCGTCGCGCCGGGCTGTCGACGCGGAGCGGGGGTTCCTGGCCGAGCTCGGGGGCGACTGCTCGCTGCCGGCCGCGGCGTACGCGGTGGTCGCCGGCCCGGGTGCCGACGCCGCCTTGACCGTACGGGGCCTGCTCGCCACCGTCGACGGCGCCACGGTCGTGCGCCACGAGGTGTCGGGCGCCGCCGGGGACGGTGAGGTCCTGGGGCGTGCCCTCGCCCGCCACCTGCTGGACGATCAGGGCGGCGCCGCCCTGCTCGGCCGTCCGTGACCGTTCATCTGGTGGGTGCCGGGCCGGGCGACCCCGGCCTGCTCACCGTGCGGGCCCTCGACGTGCTGCGGCGCGCCGACGTCGTCGTCTACGACCGCCTGTCGCAGGAATCCCTGCTCGACCTGGCGCCGGCCCGAGCCGAGCGCATCGACGTGGGCAAGGCGCCCGGCCACGTCCGCCTGGCCCAGGAGGACATCAACGCCCTGCTCGTCGAGCGGGGCCGCACGGGCGCCGCGGTCGTGCGCCTCAAGGGCGGCGACCCGTTCGTCTTCGCCCGCGGGGGAGAGGAGGCGGCCGCCCTGGCCGCCGCCGGCGTGCCGTTCGAGGTGGTGCCGGGCATCACGTCCGCCATCGCGGTGCCCGCCTACGCCGGCATCCCCGTCACGCTGCGGCACTCGTCGACGAGCGTCACCATCGTCACCGGCCACGAGGAGCCGGGCGCCGGCGAGGACGGGACGGTCGACTGGGACGCCGTGGCCCGGGTCGGCGGCACCATCGTCGTGCTCATGGGCGTGGCCCGCATCGGGCGCATCGCCGCCGCGCTGATGGCGGGCGGCCGCTCGCCCGAGACCCCGGTCGCCGCCGTGCAGTGGGGCACGCGCCCCGAGCAGCGCACGGTGCGGGCCACGCTCGGCACGATCGGGACGGCCGATCTCGGCACGCCCTCGACCATCGTGGTGGGCGACGTCGCCGCCTGCGATCTGGGCTGGTTCGAGAGCCGGCCGCTGTTCGGGCGGCGCATCGTGGTCACGCGGGCGCGGCAGCAGGCGAGCGCGCTGGTCGAGCGGCTCGCCGCCCTCGGCGCGGCGACGGTCGAGGTGCCGGCCATCGCCATCGGGGCGCCCGCCGACGGCGGCGCCGCCCTGGCGGCGGCGGTCGAGCGGCTGGCCGGCGGGGGCTACCACTGGGTGGTGGTCACCTCGCCCAACGGCGCCGAGCGGCTGCTGGCCGCCGTGCGGGACGCCGGGTGGGACGCGCGGGCCTTCGGTGGCACGCGCCTCGCCGCCATCGGACCGGGCACGGCCGAGTCGCTGGCTCGGGCGCACCTCGTGCCCGACCTCGTGCCCGAGCGGTTCGTCGCCGAGGCGCTGCTCGACGCCTTCCCGGCCGCGGGGCCCGACGGGGGGACGGTGCTGCTCGCCCGCGCCGCGGTGGCGCGCGACGTGCTGCCCGAGGGGCTGGCGGCCCGGGGCTGGGCCGTCGACGTGGTCGAGGCCTACCGCACCGAGCCGGTGCCACTCGACCAGGCGCGCCGGGCGGCCCTGGCGGGCGCCGAGGTCGTGACGTTCACCTCGTCGTCGACGGTCACCAACTTCCTCGACGCGGTCGGCGCCGACGCGGTGCCGCCGGTCGTCGCCGCCATCGGCCCGGTGACCGCGGCCACCGCGCGCACGCATGGGCTGACCGTCGACGTCGAGGCCGAGGTCCACACGATCGACGGTCTGGTCGACGCGCTGGTCGCCTGGGCCGCCGAGCACCCCGCCTCCCCGTGACCGCGCCCGCTCGGCGGCCCGAGGCGCTGATCTTCGACTTCGACGGGCTGATCCTCGACACCGAGACGTGCACCTACGAGGCGGTCGTCGAGATCTTCGCCGAGCACGGCGAGGTGCTCGACGAGGCGTGGTGGCGCTCGATCCTCGGCACCGCCGACCACCCGCACTGGACCGAGCAGCTCGCGGTCCAGCTCGGCCGGCCGGTGGACCGCGCCGCGCTGGTGGCCCGCCGCGAGGCGCGCCGCCTGCCGGTGATCGAGGCGCTGGTCGCGAGCGACGGCGTCACCGGTCTTCTCGACGCGGCCGACGCCGCCGGGGTGCCCGCCGCGGTGGCCTCGTCGTCGGCGTCCGACTGGGTGGTGCCTCACCTCGAGCGGCTGGGGCTGCGGCGCCGGTTCCGGGCTGTTATCACCCGCGACGACGTGGGCGGCGACAGCGCCCGCACCAAGCCGGCGCCCGACCTGTTCCTGGCGGCCGCGGCTGCGTTGGGGGCGGACCCGGCCCGCTGCGTCGTGCTGGAGGACTCGCCCAACGGGGTCGCGGCCGGGCGCGCCGCCGGCATGGCGGTCGTCGCCGTCCCCGGGCCGATGACGCGCACGCTCGACTTCGAGGCCGCGGACCTGGTGGCGGCCTCGCTGGCCGACCTCGACATCGCCTCCCTCGGCGCCGTCCTCCCCACCGGTTGACCCGCCCGCCCGGCTGCGGCAGGCGGGTTCCGCCGCGCCTCATCGGGTGTGCTTGACTGTCGCACAACCGTTTGGGCCGCCCGAGGGAGAGGGCGAGCGGCCGGAAGGTCCCGAGGGCCGGCGCCGTGGTGCGCCGCTGACCTCGGTGCTACAACCGACTGCCGAGTACCAGCCGCTGAGAAGCCCGGGGGGCCAGAGGGCGCGTGTCACTACTGTCCGTCAACAACGTGGGGGTGCGCTTCGGCGGCGTCGTGGCCCTCGACGAGCTCACCTTCGACGTCGAGCCCGGCACCATCTGCGCCCTCATCGGGCCCAACGGCGCCGGCAAGACCACGCTCTTCAACGTGCTCAGCCGGCTCTACCAGCCGAGCCACGGCACCGTGCGGTTCGACGGGCGTGACCTCCTCTCGGTGCCCGCGCACAAGATCGCGGGCCGGGGATTGGCCCGTACGTTCCAGAACGTGGCGCTCTTCCCGGCGCTCACCGTCCTCGAGAACGTGATGACCGGCGCCCACGACGTGGGCAAGGTCGGGTTCGGTCGCTCGATGCTGCGGCTCGGCGCGGCCCGCGAAGAGCGGGCGCTGCGCGAGCACTGCCTCGACCTGCTGGCCCGGCTCGACCTCGCCGACCTCGCGCACCGGCCGGTTGCCGGCCTGCCCTTCGGCACCCTCAAGCGCATCGAGTTCGCCCGGGCGCTCGCCGCCGAGCCGCAGCTGCTGATGCTCGACGAACCGGCCAACGGCCTGACCCACAGCGAGGTCGATGAGCTCGGCGCGACGATCCGGTCGATCCGCGATCAGTTCGACCTCACGATCCTGCTGGTGGAGCACCACATGGCCATGGTCATGGCGATCTCCGACCACATCGTCGTGCTCGACTTCGGCCGCAAGATCGCCGAGGGGCCGCCTGCCACGGTGCGCAACGATCCTCTGGTCATCGAGGCCTATCTGGGAGCGCCGGCATGAGCCTGCTCGAGCTCCAGCGGGGCCCAAGCGGCCCGGGGCGGAGCCCCAGGAGCGGAACATCATGAGCCTGCTCGAGCTCCACGACGTGTCCGGCGGCTACGGGCCGGTCCGGGTGCTCCACGACATCGACCTCGCCGTCGACGAGGGCCATGTCGTCGTCGTGCTCGGGGCGAACGGCGCCGGCAAGACCACGACCCTGCGTGCGATCAGCGGGGTGATCCACGTGGCGGGCGACTTGCGCTTCGACGGCGTGTCGATCGCGGGCAAGGGGCCCGAGGCGGTGTCGCGCCTGGGCATCGCCCACGTCCCCCAGGGGCGGGGCACGTTCACCGACCTCACGGTCGAGGACAACCTGCGGATCGGGGCCGTCAACCGCCGCGACAACGACATCGAGCGCGACCTGGCCCGCTGGTTCGACGTCTTCCCGCGCCTGGGCGAGCGCCGCCGGCAGGACGCGGGCAGCATGAGCGGCGGCGAGCAGCAGATGCTCGCCCTCGCCCGGGCGATGATGGCGCGGCCCCGCCTGCTGCTGCTCGACGAGCCGTCGCTGGGCCTGGCGCCGCTCGTGACCCGCGAGCTGTTCGCCCGGCTCGGCGAGCTGAACCGTGAGGAGGGTCTCACCGTGCTGGTCGTCGAGCAGAACGCCAACCTGGCCCTCGACATCGGCCACTGGGGCTACGTGCTCGAGACCGGACGGATCGCCGTCCAGGGCCCAGCCCAGCAGCTCCACGACGACGAGGCCGTCCGCACGGCCTATCTCGGTTTCTAGAGATGGCAGGGATGCACTGATGCAGCTGTTCATCGAGCAGGTCCTCAACGGCATCGGCAACGGCGTCGTGTACGGGTCCGTGGCGCTGGCGCTCGTCCTCATCTTCCGCACGACCGGCGTGCTGAACTTCGCCCAGGGCGAGATGGCGCTGTTCTCCACCTACATCTCGTGGAAGCTCACGACCTGGGGCTTGCCGGTCGTGGGCGCCATCGCCATCTCGATGGCGATCTCCTTCATCGCCGGCGCGGTCATCGAGCGCACCCTCATCCGCCCGATGGAGGGGCGCAGCGCCCTCAACGTGGTGATCATCACGCTCGGCCTGTTCCTCGGTCTCAACTCGCTGGTCCAGTTGCTGTTCGGCACCGATCCGCAGATAATGCCGAGCCCCTTCCCCGAGGGCAGCATCTCGCTCGGTGACACCCGCGTCCAGAAAGAGACGATCGGGCTGATCGTGGTGCTGCTCGCCGAGTGCCTCTTCCTGTGGTACCTGCTCAACCGGACCAAGCTCGGGCTGAAGCTGCGGGCGGTGGCCTCGAACCCCGACTCGGCGCGGCTGCACGGCATCCGGGCGGGGTCGATGCTGATGCTCGGCTGGGGCATGTCGGCCGCCATCGGCGCCCTCGCCGGGTCCCTGGTGGCGTCCGAGCGCACGGGCTTCGACTCCAGCCTGATGCAGGCCATCCTCGTGTACGCCCTGGCCGCCGCCGCCCTCGGCGGGTTCGACAGCATCTGGGGCGCAGTGATCTGCGGCGTCCTAATCGGTGTCGCCGACGCGTTGACCATCCAGTACGTCGACGCGCTCGACGGCATCGAGATCGTGCTGCCCTTGGCGCTGATCATGGTGGTGCTGGTGGTCATGCCCAACGGGCTGTTCGGCAAGCGCACGGTGGAGAGGGTCTGATGACCGACCAGACCGGCGCCGCCCTCGAGCCGGCGATCGGCGACGTCCCGATGGTCGTCGACGAGACGCCACCGGGTGGCCGCCCGTCCCTGTGGCCGGCCGTTCCCCGGCGCGTCCTCATCGCCCGGATGGTGATCGGCGTCGTGCTGGCCACCGCCGCCCTCTACGCCCCCCTGTACTTCCAGCCCACCATGAACCGGGTGCTGTCGCAGGCCATCTACCTGGCCATCGCGGCGATGGGGCTCAACCTGCTCACCGGGTTCAACGGGCAGGTGTCCATCGGGCACGGGGCCTTCTTCGGCGTCGGGGCGTTCACGTCCGCGATCCTCGTCGTCGACCACGGCTGGACCTACGAGCCGACGATCCTCGTGGCCGCCCTCCTCAGTGCCGCCGTCGGCGTGCTCGTCGGCGTGCCCGCCCTGCGCGTCCGGGGCCTGTACCTCGCACTCGTCACGCTCGGCCTCGCCGTCCTGTTCCCGCGCATCGCCCAGAAGTTCGTGGACGGTACCGGCGGCGTGGCGCTGCTGCGGCCGCCGCGGAGCGCCTTCGAGTCGCTCATCGACGGCCTCGACGACGACCAGTGGGCGTACTACCTGTCGCTGGCGATCATGGTCGTGCTGTTCCTGCTGGCGTGGAACCTCGTGCGCGGGCGGGAGGGCCGGGCGATGATCGCGGTGCGCGACCAGGAGATCGCGGCCACGACCGTCGGTGTGAACCTGGCCGCCACGAAGGTGACCACCTTCGCCATCAGCGCCGCCTACGCCGGCGTCGCCGGCTCGCTGTCGGTGATGATCAACCGCGTCGCCGACGGCACCAACCCGATCCTGTATCTCCAGCTGTCGATCGAGTTCCTCGTCGCCATGGTCATCGGCGGCGCGGCCACGATCCTCGGCCCGGCAGTCGGCGCGCTGCTCCTCGTGCTGCTGCGGCGCAACACCGAGGACCTCATCGAGGGCAAGGAGGTGCTGTCGCCGGCCATCTTCGGCGCCTCGCTCATCGCCATCGTGTACGTCCTCCCCGAGGGCGTGGTCGGTGGCGTCCGCCGCCTCCTCGCCCGGCTCGGCCGGTCGGCCGCCCGCCCGCCGGGCGACACCCCCGGCCCGTCCGCGCCGGCCGATGCGGTCGGTGCGGCCGACCCGCCGCCCGCACCGACGTGACACAAGCCTCACCCCCACGACAGCAACCGACAGGAGGGCACATGTTGAGAGGACCTTCGGCCAAGGTGGTCGCCGCGCTGATGGCGCTGGCGCTGCTCGGGTCGGCGTGCAGCTCGCGTGACGACGACGATGCCAGCACCGAAAGCGGCGGCGAGGACGCCTCCGCAGGCGAGTCGAGCATCGACACGGCCGACTGCGTGAGCGACCCGACGGAAGAGGTGGGCGACTCCATCAAGCTCGTGTCGAGCTACCCGCAGTCGGGCCTGACCGCGGCGTTCTCCGAGATCGCCCGCGGCTGGAAGGCGTACTTCGACAAGGTCAACGCCGAGGGCGGCGTCGACTTCGGCGGCAAGACCGTCACCATCGAGTACGACGACGCCGACGACCAGTACAACGCGGCAGAGACCGCGGCCAACATCGACGAGCTGGTCGGGCCCGAGGGGGACGGCGCCTTCGCGGTGTTCAGCGTGGTCGGCACCGCCAACAACCTGGCCATCCGCGACACGCTCGGCGAGCTGTGCGTGCCCAACATCTTCGCGGCCACGGGGTCGCCCGCATGGGGCAACCCCGACTACCCGTGGACGATCGGCTCGACGCTGTCGCCGTACCCGCTCGAGTCCGAGATCTTCGCCGAGATCATCGAGGTGGAGCAGCCCGGCGCCCAGGTCGCCATGCTCGTGCAGGACGACGACTTCGGCGCCGCCTACGAGGAGACGCTCCGCGCCGCGCTCGAGGAGAGCGAGAGCGGGGCCGAGGTGGTCGCGGTCGAGAAGTACTCCACCGGCGCCAGCGAGGTCGGCGCGCAGATCACCAGCCTCGCCGCCAGCGGGGCCACCGCGTTCTTCAACGGCGGCACGCTGCTGGCGTGCCCCGACGCCCTGACGAAGGCCGCCGCCGCCGGGTGGGAGCCGGCGCTCACATGGGTCTCCGCCACGTGCACGTCCGACACCCTGATGGGCCTGGCCGGCGAGGCCGCCAACGGCGTGTACAGCGCGGCCAACCTGAAGGACCCGCTGAACCCCGACTGGGACGCAGACCCCGCCATGGTCGAGTACCTCGAGACCATCCGCCAGTACCAGCCCGACGGCTTCCGCGAGACGAACGCCATCGTGGGGTACGGCTACACGCAGGCCGCGGTCTTCGTCGAGGCGCTGGCCGCCGCCGAGGCACCCACCCGGCTGGCCCTGATGGAGGCGATCCACAGCCTCGACGTGAGCGAGGTCGGCCTGCTGCTGCCCGGCGTGGTCGTGGCCACGGGGCCCGACGACGCCTACCTGGGTGAGGCCCTGCAGCCCGCGCAGTACGAGTTCATCGGCCAGGGCCAGCGCAACCACTTCGTCCCACAGGGCGACGTCGTCGACTTCGAGGGCACGACGGCCGACATCACGCCCAACGGCCTGATCACCGGCTGACCCGCGCGGTCGGCCTCTTAGCACCGAGGGGGTGCCGCCTGCGGGCGGCGCCCCCTCGGCGCGCGCTGTCCATGTGTGCCCCCCAGCGCGCGAGTCGTAGCATCCACCCGTGGCCTTTCCTCAACGCCGGTTGCGGCGCCTGCGGCGCACGCCCGCCCTGCGCAGGCTGGTGGCCGAGACCCGGCTGTCGGTCGACGACCTGATCGTCCCCCTGTTCGTGCGCGAGGGCATCGACCACCCGCAGGAGATCTCGTCGCTTCCCGGCGTGTTCCAGCACACCCGCGAGTCGCTGCGCAAGGAGGTGCACGAGCTGGCCGACATGGGCGTGCCGGCGGTGATCCTCTTCGGCGTGCCCGCCCGCAAGGACGCCGAGGGCTCGGGCGCGTGGGACCCCGAGGGCATCGTGCAGGTGGCCCTGCGCGACCTGCGGTCGGACATGGGCGACGACCTCGTGGTCATGGCCGATCTGTGCCTCGACGAGTACACCGACCACGGCCACTGCGGGCTCGTCGACGAGCACGGGCACGTCGACAACGACGCCACCATCGACCTCTACGCGCAGGTGGCGCAGGCGCAGGCCGCCGCCGGGGCCGACGTGGTGGCGCCCAGCGGCATGATGGACGGCCAGGTGGCCGCCATCCGCGACGCCCTCGACGAGGACGGGTTCGCCGAGGTCGCCATCCTCGCCTACGGCGCCAAGTACGCCTCCGCGCTGTACGGCCCGTTCCGCGAGGCGGTCGACGTGACCATTGCCGGCGGGGGCGACCGCAAGGCGTACCAGCAGGACCCCCGCAACGGCCGCGAGGCGCTCGAGGAGATCCGCGCCGACCTGGCCGAGGGCGCCGACATGGTGATGGTCAAGCCCGCGCTGGCCTACCTCGACGTGCTGGCGACCGTGCGGGCCGAGGTCGACGTGCCGCTGGCCGCGTACCACGTGTCCGGCGAGTACGCCATGGTCAAGGCGGCCGCCGAGAAGGGCTGGATCGACGGCCCCGCCGTCATGCTCGAGCACCTCACGGCCATCCGCCGCGCCGGGGCCGACATGATCCTCACCTACGCCGCCCGCGAGGTCGTCGACCGCCTCGCGTGAGGCGGGCTCAGCGCCCCTGTCGTTCCTTCCACGTGAACTCCACCACCACCGGCGGGTGGTCGCTGAGTGCGTCGCCGTCGGGTGCGGTGAACCGCTCTCGCGGCATGGCATGGCTGGTGGCCGTGAGGCGGACGCCCTCGCCGCTGCGGTAGGCGATCTTGTCGATCGAGCCGGTGTCGGGGCACCCGGTGGCCGCACAGGCATCGGTCAGGCCGGTGGCGGCAAGGAAGCCCTGCCAGATCACGGTGTCGGCGTCACCTTCGGCGTCGGGGTGGGTCCCGTCGGTGTGCAGGTTGGTGTCGCCGCCGAGGATCACGGCCCGGCCCGCACTGGTGGCGGCGATGAACTCGGCGAGCTGGGTGAAGTCCTCGCCCTGCAGGCGCTGGTCCTCGGCGGTGCCGCCGGCCTCGGCGTGCAGCGTGTACACGTCGACGAGACCACCGCTCGGCAGCGTCATCGTGACCATGGCGAAGCCCTTCATCGCCAGGCAGTCGGCGGCGCCCCCGTCGCTCGTGTCGATGCCGCCGAAGCAGCCGGTCCAGGGGACGCGGGTGTTGCCGGTGAAGGGCAGGCGGGACAGCACGCCGTTGCCGTCACCGACGAACATGCCGCGGGCCGCCGGGTCGATGCCGACCGCCTCGGGCCCGGGGTGCTGCGCCGAGCGGTGCTCGTGGGTGGCCTGCGCTCGCAGGCGCTCGTGGTAGTGGACGAAGTCGAGCTGGTCGAGCACCGGCATCCACCAGTCGAAGTCCTCCTGCGTGAGCACGACGTCGTACTCGTTCAGCAGCGGGCTGATGAGCGGGATGTGCTCGCGCGGGTTCTCGGTCGAGATCTCCTGCGGCAGGCCGGCGACGTTGTAGGTCAGCACGCTGAACGTGCCGCCCGCGGGCCCGCCACCCGGCCCGCCGGGGTGGGTGCAGGCGGCCGCGGTGGCGACCAGGCCAGCGGCCAGGGCGGTCCTGGCGAGCGTTCTGCGGGCCGTGGCGCGTGCCCGGCGGCCTCGCGGGCGCGGTGTCATCTGCATGTCCCCTCGTTCCCCCATGACCGGGACCTTACGCCGTACGAAGCCGAGGGGCCGGGCCGTCGTCGCAGAGGTGGCGGCGCCGCGGGCGGGTGTCCCTATCCTCGGGTCCGTGCCGACCAACGACGAGCTGTTCGCCCGCGCCCAGCGCGTGATCCCCGGGGGCGTGAACAGCCCCGTGCGCGCCTTCCAGGCCGTCGGGGGGACGCCCTACTTCGTCGCCCGGGCCGAGGGCGCCCACGTGTGGGATGCCGAGGGCACCCGCTACGTCGACCTCGTGCAGTCGTACGGGGCGATCATCGCCGGCCACGCCCACCCGGCGATCGTCGAGGCCGTGCAGCGGGCCGCGGCCGACGGCACCAGCTACGGCGCCCCGACCGAGCGCGAGGTGGTGCTGGCCGAGGAGATCTGTGCCCGGGTCCCGTCGTGCCAGATGGTGCGGCTGGTGTCGAGCGGCACCGAGGCCACGATGTCCGCCATCCGCGCCGCCCGGGGCTTCACCGACCGGCCGACGGTGGTGAAGTTCGCCGGCAACTACCACGGCCACGGCGACCTGCTGCTGGCCGAGGCGGGCAGCGGCCTCGCCGCCCTCGGCCTACCCGGCTCGGCCGGGGTGACCGACGCTGCGGTGCAGGACACCCGGGTCGTGCCCTACAACGTCGTCCCCGAGCTCGACGAGCGCACGGCGTGCGTCATCATCGAGCCGATCGCCGCCAACATGGGGCTGGTGCCGCCCGACCCCGGGTTCCTCACCGGCCTGCGGGCCGAGTGCGACCGGGTGGGGGCGCTGCTCGTGTTCGACGAGGTCATCACCGGCTTCCGGGTGGCGCGCGGCGGGGCGCAAGAGCTGTTCGGCCTCGCCCCCGACCTCACCACCATGGGCAAGGTCATCGGCGGCGGGCTCAACATCGGCGCCTACGGCGGCCGCGCCGACGTGATGGAGGTGGTGGCGCCGCTCGGGCCCGTGTACCAGGCCGGCACCCTGTCGGGGAACCCGTTGGCCACGGCCGCCGGGCTGGCGGTGCTCGACCTGCTCGACGACGCGGCCTACGCGACCCTGCGCGGCCGGGCCGAGGGCCTCGCCGCCGTGCTGCGCCGGGCGCTCGACGCCGCGGGCATCGTGGCGCACGTTCCCGTGGCCTCGACGTTGGTGGGCCTCTACCTGGGCGACCCGCTGCCGTCCGACTACGACGGGGCGCGGGCCACCGACGAGGCGCGCTACGCCAAGCTGTTCCACGCCTTGCTCGACCGGGGCGTGGCCATGGCCCCGGGGGCCTACGAGGTGATGTTCCCCGGCCTCGCCCACACCGACGACGTGCTGGCCGAGGTCGAGGCCGCGGCCACCGAGGCCGCCGCGGTCGCCGGCTAGAGGCTGTTACTCGAGCTCGCCGGTGGCGCCGTGGGCCGGCCCGCGGATGGGCTCGAGGGTGCAGGCCCACGCGCCCGAGTCGATCCGGGGCGGGTCGTGCATGTACCGGGCCCGGCAGCGGATGTCGTTCAGCAGCCAGCCCGAGGTGACGGCGGGCTCGAAGTCGCCGCCCCTCGTCGAGTCGGGCGCGTCGGCGATGAACGGGCGGAACGTCACCAGACCGTTGAGCACCATCGCCCCGACGACCAGCCACAGGAACGGCCGCCGGTTGCGGTCGCTGGCGCCGATCCACAGCACGAGGGCGAGCAGGCACGGCACGAGGTGCGCGGGCTTCCACGGCATGCGGAGGAACAGCAGCTCGGTGGCGACCAGCGCCAGGACGGCGAAGCGCACCATCGGGTCGTCGCCCCACCGGCGCAGGGAACGCAGCAGGGCCGGCAACGCCACCGCCACCAGCAGCGCCAGCGCGAGGCCGGCGACGGCGTAGTTCTTCAGCAGGAACCGGGCGAGGTTGTTCGTCAGGTCGACCCAGCCGTCGGTGGCGTCGAGGAAATCGAACTGGCGGTCGTACGACAGCCACACGGGCACGTACAGCAGCACGGCGAGAGGGGCCGCCACCGCGGCTGCGGTCGCGACCCGGCGCCGCTCGTCCCGGTCCCAGCCGACGGCCACCAGCAGCGCCGCCACGAGCAGCAGCGTCGAGCTGCGGCTGCCGAGCGACAGCGCCAGCAGCACGCCCGCCGCGACCGGGTGGCGGCGCACGAGCAGCAGCGCGCCCCAGGAGAGGAAGGCGACGGCCCACACGAAATCGGCCGTCTGGGTGCCGGAGATCACCACGATGGGGGAGGCGAGGAACGCCAGCGCCACGAGGTCGCCGTTGTCGTGGCCCCAGGCCGTGACGAGTCGGGCGACGGCGACGACGGTGGCGGCCAGCGCGGCCGCCGTGGCGAGGTTCACGAGGACGTGCCCGCCGACCGGGTCGAGCACCGCCACGATGGCTTCGACGACCGGGACGCCCGGGTTGCGCGAGGGGACGTAGTCGAAGTCCCGGATGCGGGCGCCGGCGTCCAGCACGAACCCGATGTCGAGGTCGGTGCCGTAGCCCAGCCACAGGATCGGCAGGGTGACCGCCGCGGTGATGGCCACGAGCCACGCGTCCCCGAGGACGGTCGCGCGGCCGGCGCCGGGTCGCGGCTCCGCAGCGACGGTCAGCGCCTGCGGGGCCTCGCCGGACGCGTCGGCACGGAGACGGGCTGTCGACGGCATGGCCCGGCCAAGGTACTGCGGCATCGGTCACGTCCCCTACTTCGGCGGGGAGATGCGGTGCGGGCGCCGGTCGAGACTGGTAGCAAGAGACGGCGTGATCCTCGACGACACCCCCGATCGGCTCGGATCCCTCACCGAACCTGCCGCCGCCGCCCTCGCCGATCTCGTGGCGCGCGATGCGGTGGCACGGACCTGGGCACGCGACCACACGCTCTGGCGAGACGACCCGACCGAGATCGCCGACCGCCTGGGCTGGCTGTCCGTCGTCGCGGACATGTCGGCCGGGCTCGAGTCGACCGCCGCCCGGTGCACGGCGCTCGCGGCGGGGGTCGACCACGTGCTGCTGGCCGGGATGGGCGGCTCGAGCCTGTTCCCCGAGGTCGTCGCCCGCAGCGGCGCCACCGATCCCGCGGCACCGGCGCTGCATGTGCTCGACACGACCGATCCGGCGGCCATCGCCCGCCTCGGCCGTGAGCTGCCCGCCGACCGGACGCTGCACGTCGCCGCGTCCAAGTCGGGCTCGACCCTCGAGACCCGCAGCCACCTCGCCTGGGCCTGGGAGCGCCACCCCGACCCCGCCCGGTTCGCGGCCATCACCGACCCGGGAAGCGACCTCGCCGCGCTGGCGGCCGACCGTGGCTTCGCCGCCACCTTCGAGAACCCGCCCGACATCGGCGGCCGCTACTCGGCGCTGTCGTACTTCGGCCTCGTCCCGGCGCTGCTGGCCGGGGCCGACGTCGCCGGGCTGCTCGCCTCGGCCGCCGGCATGTCCGACCGGCTGCGGGCGTCGGCGGCCGCCAACCCGGCGGCCCGCCTCGCCGCGGCGATGGCCGCGGGCGTGCGCAACGGCCGCGACAAGGTGACGATCGTGGCTCCGGAGGGGCAGGCCACGTTCGGCCTCTGGCTCGAGCAACTGCTGGCCGAGTCGACGGGCAAGGACGGCACGGGGGTGGTCCCGGTCGTCGGTGAGCCGCTCGCCGGGCCCGAGGCCTACGGGCCCGACCGCCTGTTCGTGGCGCTGGGCGACGACACCGCCGCGGCCGAGCTGTCGGCGTTGGCCGACGCCGGCCACCCGGTCGTCGTGCTCCCGTTCGACGGCGAGTTCGTGGACCTGGGGGCGCAGGTGCTGCTGTGGGAGATGGCCACCGCGCTCGCGGGCGCGCTGCTCGGCATCCAGCCGTTCGACCAGCCCGACGTCGCGGCCGCCAAGGCGGCGACGGCCAAGGTGCTGGAGGAGGGTCCACCGAAGGTCGAGGAGACGCCGCTCGGCGACCTCCTCCGCCAGGTCGGCCCCGGCGACTACCTCGCCATCCAGGCCTTCATCGACCCCGGCTCGCCCGAGGTCGACGAGATCGAGCGGGCGCGGGTGACGTTGCGCGACCGCCTCCGGGTCGCCACCACGGTCGGGCTCGGCCCACGCTTCCTGCACTCGACCGGCCAGCTCCACAAGGGGGGCCCGAACACCGGCGTCTTCGTCCAGGTGGTGGCCGACCACGGGGACGACGATGTGGCCATCCCCGGCGCGCCGTACGGGTTCGCCACCCTCGAGCGGGCACAGGCCGACGGCGACCTGCTCACGCTCCACGACCGCAACCGGCGGGCCGGCCGCGTGCGCCTGGCCGACCTGGTGGAAGGGCACCACTGATGAAGATCGGGATGGTCGGGCTGGGCAAGATGGGCGGGAACATGGCGACCCGCATCGGCGCCGCCGGGCACGAGGTCGTCGGCTACGACCCGCACAGTGACGCCTCGCAGGTCGGGTCGCTGGGGGAGCTGGTCGAGCGGCTCGACGCGCCGCGGGTGGTGTGGGCGATGGTCCCCGCCGGCGACGCGACCGAGCAGGTGGTCGCCGAGCTCGGCGGCCTCCTGTCCCCGGGGGACGTCGTGATCGACGGCGGCAACTCCAACTGGCACGACTCGGTGCGCCGCGGCGGGCGAGCTGGCCGAGCGGGGCGTCGGGTTCATCGACGCCGGCACCAGCGGCGGGGTGTGGGGCCGCACAGAGGGTTACTGCCTCATGGTCGGCGGCACGCCCGAGCACGTGGCCACGGCCCAGCCGATCTTCGACGCGCTCAAGCCGGCCGACGGCGGGTTCGTTCACGCCGGGCCGGTGGGCACGGGCCACTTCACGAAGATGGTGCACAACGGCATCGAGTACGGGCTGATGCAGGCCTACGCCGAGGGCTACGAACTGCTGGCGCGGTCGGGCCTCGGCATCGACGTGGACGGGGCGCTCGACGCGTGGCGCTCGGGCTCGGTCGTACGGTCGTGGCTGCTCGACCTGCTGGTGCGCGCGCTGCAGCACACCCCCGACTTCGAGGGCATCTCGGGTTACGCCAAGGACTCGGGCGAGGGCCGCTGGACCGTGCAGGAGGCGGTCGAGCGCGGCGTCGCCACGCCGGTCATCTCCGCCGCGCTGTACGCCCGGTTCGTGTCGCAGCAGGAGGACTCGATCGCCATGAAGGCCATCGCCGCCCTCCGCAACCAGTTCGGCGGCCACGCCGTGCTGCCCGAGACCGAGGCGGTCGACCGCGACGCGCCGGCGCCCGCGCCGGCGCCGGCCGGTGGTGGTGGCTGACGTGGCCCGCCGTCCGGCCAGCGACGCGCTGGTGCTGTTCGGCGCCACCGGCGACCTCGCCCGCAAGAAGATCTTCCCGGCCGTCTACGCGATGCAGCGCGACGGCCGGGCCGGCATGACGATCATCGGCGTGGCGTCGTCCGACCTGAGCGACGACGACCTCCGCCAGCGCGCCCACGACGCCGTGGTCGAGAGTGTGGGCGACGACTTCGACAGCGCGGCGTGGGACGACCTCGCCCCGCGGCTGAGCTACGTCAGCGGCGACTACCGCGAGGCGAGCACCTTCGCGGCGCTCGCCGACCGCCTGAAGGGTGTCGACCGGCCGCTGTACTACCTGGCCATCCCGCCCGCCATGTACGACGAGGTCGTCGAGGGCCTGTCGGCGGCCGGGCTGGCCGGCCCGGGCTCGCGGGTGGTGGTCGAGAAGCCCTTCGGCCGCGACCAGGCGTCGGCGGCCGAGCTGAACGCCGTGCTGCACCGGGTGTTCCCCGAGGAGGCGGTCTTCCGCATCGACCACTTCCTCGGGAAGGAGTCGGTCGAGGACCTGCTGATCTTCCGCTTCGCCAACTCGATGCTCGAGCCGTTGTGGAACCGCAACTACGTGAGCTGCGTGCAGATCACGATGTCCGAGCAGTTCGGCGTCGAGGGCCGCGGCCGGTTCTACGAGTCGGTGGGGGCCCTGCGCGACGTGTTCGAGAACCACATGCTCCAGGTGGTGGCCCTCCTCGCCATGGAGCCGCCGGTGTCGGCCGACGAGAACGCGCTGAGCGACGAGAAGGTGCGGCTGTGGCGCCAGATCCGCGCCATCGACCCGACCAAGACGGTGCGCGGCCAGTATCGGGGCTACGTCGACGAGCCCGGCGTCGAGCCGGGCAGCGACGTCGACACCTTCGTCGCCCTCGAGCTCGAGATCGACTCGTGGCGCTGGGCGGGCGTGCCGTGGCTGGTGCGCACCGGCAAGAAGTTGCCGGTCACCGCCACCGAGGCCGTGGTCACGTTCGTGGCGCCGCCCCGCCTGCTGTTCTCGCCGTCGGGCGCCGCCCACCCCGACCCGAACCGGCTGCGTTTCCGGCTCGGCCGCAACGACGGGGTGACCCTGCAGCTCCAGACCAAGTCGCCCGGCGACGAGCTCGTCAGCGGGCCCGTCGACCTCGAGGTGTCGTACGGGACGCTGTTCCCGCACCGGCAGGAGGCGTACCAGCGCCTGCTCGAGGACGCGATGGAGGGCGACCACCGCCGCTTCGGCCGCGCCGACGGCGTCGAGGAGCAGTGGCGCATCGTCGACGAGGTCCTCACCCACGGCCCGCGGGTCGAGCTGTACCGCTCCGGCACGTGGGGCCCCGCCGGCGCCGAACGCCTGGCAGCTCCGGTGGGGGGCTGGGTCGAGCCGCTGGCCGACGACTGAGTCAGGCCGCCCGGTCGCCGCCGCGGGGGAGTCGGCGGCCGCCCGGCTCGCACCGGGCGCTCCGGTCGACAACGATGGGGCCCGTGCTGGCCGCCATCCCCTACACGACGTTCCCCACCATCGACCTCGGGCCCCTGAACCTGCGGACGTTCGGGCTGATGGTGGCGCTCGGCGTGCTGCTGGGCGCCTGGATCGCGGCGTCCTACGCCGAACGGTTCGGTGTCAGCCGCGACGAGACCTACCGGGTCGCCACCTGGATGGTGCTGGCCGGCATCGTCGGCTCGCGCCTGACCTGGGCGGCCACCCACACCGACCAGATCGACAGCCCGATCGACATCATCGCCATCTGGGAGGGGGGCATCCAGTTCTCGGGCGGGTTCGTCTGCGCCCTCATCGTCGGGCTGCCCTTCTTCCGGCGCTGGACCAAGCTGCAGCGCTGGTACGTCCTCGACGGTTACGCCCTCGGCCTCACGCTGGGCCTCGCCCTCGGCCGGGTCGGCTGCTACTCGGTCGGCGAGCACTTCGGCCGGGTGTCCGACTTCTTCCTGGCCACCCGCTACGACGGGGGCGAGGTGCGCGAGCCGACGCTCGGCGACACGCCTCTGGTGCCCGGGACGACCTTTCACAACACCGCGCTCTACGAGTTCCTCTACCTGATGGTGCTGTTCGCGGTGCTCGGCGCGGTCGTGCTCGCCACGCGCCGCCGGGGGCGGGAGGTGCCGCCCGGCACGATCGTCGGCGTGTTCGTCCTGTACTACGGCATCACGCGGTGGCTCAGCGACTCGCTGCGGGTCAACGACGAGCGGGTGGCCGGCATGACCGGCGCCCAGTGGTTGTGCCTGGTGATGATCCCGGCCGGCGTGTGGATCCTGTGGAAGGTGCGGCCGCGCCTGGCGGCGCTCGAGGCCGCCGAGGGCGGCGACGGCGCGACCTCAGCGGTCGACGCCGCGGCCGACGACCCAGACGTGGAATCGGACACGGACGACGCCCAGGACGAGGACGCGACCGCCGACGGCGCGAGCGAGACCCGGGCCGATGCGGACGACGCCGCCATCGAGGATTCCGAAGGCGCGGCTGACCCCACGGCGGCGGACGGGGGCGCTACGGTCCGTCCTGCGGAGCGCTGATCGGCGCCCCGACCGGGCGACGACAGGGGGTCTCGAGATGGGTGAGGCGCGACGCACACGTACCACCACGGGTTTGGTGGTGACGGGCTTCGCCGCGGTGGCGCTGCTGCTGGGGGCGTGCGGTGACGACGACGACAGCGACTCGTCATCCGATACCACCGAATCGTCCGACGCCGGGTCCGGCGGGGGCGACGCCACCCTCGACGTGACGTCGTTCGAGTTCAGCGACGTCAGCGCCCCCGCGGGCGGCACGCTCACGGTGGTCAACGAGTCGGGCGGCGCCCACACGGTCACCGCCGACGACGGCGAGTTCGACGTGGAGCTGCCCGACGGCGAGACCGTCGAGGTCCCGGTGCCGTCCGAGCCGGGCGACTACGCCTACCACTGCGAGATCCACCCGTCGATGGCCGCCACGCTCACCGCCGAGTGAGCGGCGGCCGACGTCAGACCGGGGCGGGGTCGGGCACCATGCGGGCGATGCGGGCCACCGCGCGGTAGGCGGCCTCGGCCGGGCCCAGCTCGTCCTCGCGCAGCAGGTTGGCCATGATGCGCAGCACCCACTCCATGAGCGACTGCGACCGCATGCCCACGCGGGTCAGCTCGCGCATCAGCACGGGCTGGCCGATGATCTTGGCGAAGTTGCGGGCGACCTTGAAGTAGAGGCCGTACTCGTCGTCGAGCAGCGTGGGGTAGCGCTGCAGCGGGCCGGCGGTCCCGCAGGTCAGCGCCTCGTCGACGAGGTCGGCCGCCATGCGGGCGGTCTCGTAGGCGTAGTCGATGCCCTCGCCGTTGAACGGGTTGATCGACCCGGCGGCGTCGCCCACGAGCAGCCAGTTCGGCCCCACCTTGGGGTTGACCGAGCCGGCCATGGGCAGGCGCCCGCCGGTGGGCGGGGCGAGCATGGCGTCGGGATCGATGCCCCAGCGCTCGGGGGCGGTGGCGGCCCACTCGGACATGAGGTGGGTGGTGTTGACGTCCTTGTAGCCCTTGAACGTCGACAGCAGGCCGATGCCGACGTTGATGGTCCCGTCGCCGAGCGGGAAGATCCAGCCGTAGCCGGGCATCGAGGCGCCGTTGCGGTCGTGCACGTCGAGGCACGACTCGATCCACGGGTCGGTCGAGATCGGGCTCTCGAAGTAGCCGCGGATGGCGATGCCCTGGGGGTAGGCCTTGTTGCGGGCGGCGCCGAGCGCCCGCCCGAAGCGTGACAGCGAGCCGTCGGCCACGATCACGTAGCGGGCGCGGATCTCGCGGGTCTGGCCGCTGGCCTTGTCCTTGACCACTGCGCCGGCCAGCAGGCCGTCGTGCAGCAGCGGGCGGACCGCCTCGGTCGCCGGCAGCAGCGCGGCGCCCGCGCCGGCCGCGTGCTCGGCCACCAGTTGGTCGAGGTCGCGCCGGCGGACCACGTAGCCGTAGCTGGGGAACACCGGGTGCTCGGGCCACTCGAGCTCGAGCGTGATGCCGTGGGCCACGGCCCGCAGCCCGTCGTGGCGGTGGTGGTGGGCGGCGATGGCCGGCTCGAGCCCCATGTCCTGCAGCTGGTGGACGGCCCGGGGGGTGAGGCCGTCGCCGCACGTCTTGTCGCGGGGGAACGCCTTGCGCTCGAGGACGCAGACGTCGTGGCCCGCCTTGGCCAGCCAGAAGCCGGCGGCCGCCCCGGCCGGGCCCCCGCCGATGACGAGGACGTCGTGACGGTCGGGGGAGGTCATGGAACCGAGCCTACGGGCCGGCCCGAGCCGACCGTCAGCCGCCCAGGTCCTCTTCGGTCACACCCGCCTGCTCGGACAGCTCGCCGAGGCCGGCCTCAGCCAGGGTCATCTCCCCGTGCGCGACCGCGTACAGGTCGGTGAGGGCGTCGGCGTTCTCGCCGTCCTCGGCCACGTCCTCGCCGCCGAGCTCGCGCTCGTGCAGGACGACCTCGGCGATCTGCTGGTCGGTGAGCGTCGGCCAGGCCGGCATGGTGCCGACGCCGCCGACGGGCTTCTGGGTGGCGCCATAGGTCGCGGCCGGCCAGCCGTCGGTGCCGAGGCGGACCCAGGCGGCGTGGTCGCGCCAGTCGGGCCAGGTCTCCATGATCGCCCCGTCGACGAACCCGGGGCCGGACACGCCGGCGCCCGAACCGCCGTGGCAGGAGGCGCAGTTGCCGGCGTACACCTCGGCGCCCAGCACGAGCGGGTCGTCCTCGCCCGCGGGCGGGGGCTCGAGGGTGCGGACGTACATGTAGCCCCAGAGCGGCAGGGCGGCCAGGACCGCCGTCGCCCAGTAGGGCACCCGCTTCCGCTTCTTCGCCGCCTGGATGTAGGCGGGCTCGGGCTCGGGAGCCTTGGGCGGCGCCTCCTCGACCGCGGCGGAGGGGGCGGGCGCGGGGGTGGCGGCCGCCCCCGCGGGCACCGGGGCGTCGCTCGGTGCCTCGGCGCCGGCGTCGCCCGAACCGCCTTCGGGCGCGTCGCCGCCCCCGCCCATGGCCGCACGGCGCTCGCGGGAGCGCTTCAGAAGGTGCTCGGGGATCTCGGTCAACGCAGCCTCCGCGGAGTCTCTCCGGCCGGTCACTCTATGCACGGTCCTGCGAGCATCTCCAAGCTGTCGGGTGGTCGAAGAGGTGCGTCGGTAGGCCCCGATCGGGGACGAACCCCAATGTGAACCCCTCGGAAGCCCCGTGCTAAACCTGCCGAGGTCGCCGGCCCCCGCCGGTCGATACACTTCAATGTGAGCGATTTCACGAGGAGTCGCTGAGTCCCTTGGTCGCCTTCATCTGCACACTCCTGGTCGGCTTCGGCGGCGTCGCCGGAGTCCTCCTCTACGGCAGGCGCCGCCCCGTCGGCGCGCCCCTCTCGTGGGGCGAGGCGATGGCGGGCGGGCTCGTCGCCATGTTCCTCTTCCTGTGGTGGTACGGCGTGATCCCGCACCAGTGGCTCACCTGGGCCGGCGGCGAACTGGGGTGGCGCAAGGACGAGCTGTTGCTCGAGCCCACCGGCAACCAGCCGCTCACGGTGAGCAAGGAGACGTTGCGCGACCTGATCGCCGTCGTCATCTACGGCGTGGGGCTGACGCTCCACATCGGCGTCTGGGCCATCTGGAACGACCGCGGCAAGAGGAAGCCGGCCGAGCTCCCGGCATCGCGCTACGGACGCCCGCTGGTGAGGAAGGGCTGAGGAAGGGCCGGACCATGGTCAAGATCGACGCCAACCCGCCGATGCCCGAGTTCCGCGACGACTACGTCCTCCAAGAGGTCGACGCCGCTTGGCTCTCGAAGGCGGTCAAGCCCAAGCAGTTCATCCACATCGACCAGTCCGAGTGCATCATGTGCGAGGGCTGCGTCGACATCTGCCCGTGGAAGTGCATCCACATGGTCACGCCGAACGCGGTCGACGAGGCCGTCGGGGTCGACCAGCCGGGTGTCGACCCGTCCGACCACGTCATCTTCACCATCGACGACGACGTGTGCACCCGGTGCGCCCTGTGCGTCGATCGGTGCCCCACGGGCGTGATCATCATGGGCAAGGTGGGCGACCCGGCGGCGGGCGGCGACGCCCACCAGCGCACGAACACGCACGGCTACGGCTACGGCATGCGGTTGGGATAGGGGACGCACTAGTGGCCAAGACGATGGAATCGAAGCCGCCCCTGAAGGACCGCGCGCAGGCGTTGTTCAAGGGCCTGCCCGACCAGGTGCAGGGCTCACAGGCGTGGAACTCGATCTTCCGCCCCGGCTCGATCTTCCGGAAGGGCTACAACGACAGCCCCCGGAACCGGTCGTACGTGATCATGAACAGCGTCCTCTACCACCTTCACCCGGTGAAGGTGAAGAGGCACGCGGTGAAGGTCTCCTACACGCTGTGCCTCGGGGGCCTGAGCTTCTTCCTGTTCATCCTGCTCACGGTCACCGGCATCTTCCTGATGTTCTTCTACCGGCCGACCGCGGCCCAGGCGTGGGACGACATCTACACGCTGCAGACGTCGGTCACCTTCGGCCTGCTGGTGCGGAACATGCACAGATGGGCGGCGCACCTGATGGTGATCTCCGTCTTCCTGCACATGGCCCGCGTCTTCTACCACGGCGCCTACAAGCCGCCCCGCGAGTTCAACTGGGTCATCGGCGTGGTGCTGCTGACGCTGACGCTGCTGCTCAGCTTCACCGGCTACCTGCTGCCGTGGGACCAGCTCGCCCTGTGGGCGGTCACCGTGGGCACGAACATGATGGGCTACACGCCCGTCTTCGGGAACCAGGTGCGCTTCGTGTTGCTGGGCGGTGCCGAGATCGGCACCGACACGTTGTTGCGCTGGTACGTGCTGCACGTGCTGATGCTCCCGTTCGTGATCGTGATCTTCATGGCGATCCACTTCTGGCGTGTCCGCAAGGACGGCGGCGTCTCCGGGCCGCTGTGATCGAGGTAACGACGTGACCGAGATCCCCGAACACCTTCGCAAGCGAGCGGAAGAGGCCCGCAAGAAGGCCGCCGCGGCCAAGGCCGGCGGCGCCGACACGCCCGCGGCCGCCGAGACCGGCGGCGCGCCCTCCGACGCGCCGCAGAGCGAGGCCGCCAGCCGCATCCCCGCCCACCTGCTCGAGCGCTCGAAGGCGGCCAAGGCCGCCAGCGCGGGCGGCGACGCCGGAGGCGGCGGCACCGCGACGGCGGTGGCCACCGCGCCCGCGCCGGCCGCCGCGGCGGCGGGCCCCCCGCTGGCCGCCGGGCCGGGCGGGCACACGCAGCGCCTGCTGACGGTGGTCAAGTCGGGCTCGATCCAGGACGTGAAGGCCGTCCCGCAGGACAAGGTGCACGTGTGGCCGCACCTGCTGGGCGTCGAGTTCGTCGCCGCCCTGGCCATCACCGCCTTCACGCTGATCTTCTCGGTGTTCGTCAACGCCCCGCTGCTGGCGCTGGCCAACGTCAACCAGACGCCGAACCCCTCCAAGGCCCCCTGGTACTTCCTCGGGCTGCAGGAGCTGCTGACCATGTTCCACCCCATGGTCGCCGGCGTGACCCTGCCCGGCTTCGGTCTCATCGGCCTGATCCTGGCGCCGTACACCGACCGCAACCCGTCGAACAAGCCCGAGGACCGCAAGTTCGCGATCTCGCTGTTCACCATCTTCGTGATGTCGTGGGCCGTGCTCGTGCTCATCGGCTCGTTCTTCCGCGGCCCGGGCCAGAACTTCGTGTTCCCGTGGAACGACGGCCTGTTCTTCGAGCTGTGATCGGAAGGGAGTACCTCACACCATGAGCCCCGGCACGATCATCCTCATCGCCGTCCCGGTCCTCGTCGTGCTGGCCGGCGTGCTGCTGTTCGCCTCCGCCCGCCGCCGCGACACCGGCTCGGCCCAGGGCGTGCTCTCGAGCGAGACGGCGCGGCGCGACCGCGGCCCCGTCGAGCTGTCCGAGGCCGACCGGCCGGCCAGCGGCCGCGAGGTCGAGCGCGCCGCGGTGCTGGCCCGCCGCGAGTCGTCGGCAGCCGGTGAAGGTGGCCGAGCCGCCCGTCGCCTGGGTCCCGCCCGACGACGAGACGGTGGGTGTCACCCGCCGCCAGTTCTTCAACCGGTCGATCGTCGTGTCGTTCGCGCTGGGCCTGACGACCTTCAGCGCCGGCATGCTGGCCTTCCTGTGGCCCAGCGGCACCGGCGGCTTCGGCTCGAAGATCAAGGTCGGCAAGCTCTCCGACATCCAGGCGGCCATCGACGAGGGCGACGGGTTCGCCTACTACCCCGAGGGCCGCATGTGGGTCACCAACTACCCCTCGGCGGCCCTCGACAAGGCGGGGGCCGCCTACTCGCCGCCCGAGCTGGCGGGCATGGAGGCGGGCTTCGTCGCCCTCTACCAGAAGTGCCCCCACCTCGGCTGCCGCGTCCCGCAGTGCCTGTCGTCGCAGTGGTTCGAGTGCGGCTGCCACGGCTCGCAGTACAACCGGGTCGGCGAGAAGAAGGGCGGCCCGGCGCCCCGGGGCATGGATCGCTTCGCCATGACCATCGACGGTGACTCCATGACGGTCGACACCGGCACGGTCATCGAGGGCCCCCCGATCGGCACCAACACCACCGGCCAGGAGGCCGAGGGCCCCCACTGCGTCTCTGGAGGCGGCGGCCACTGATGAGCCCCCTGTCCACCTCTCCGACCGTGCTGGCCGCCAGCACGGTCACGACGATCGGCGCCACCCTGGTGGTGCTGCTCATCCTCGGCCTGTTGCTCTACGTGTGGGTGAACCTGCGCGCGGGCCGCGACGAGGTCGGGTCCGAGATCGAGCTCGCGCCCAACCGCAAGCCGTACTACGACGACGAGACGCTCGAGACCACGGTCCTCAACCGCACCCTGCGGTGGGCGCTGGTCCTGCTCATCGTCATCGCCGTGGCGCTGCCGCTCTACTGGCTCAGCGAGCCGACCCGGCAGTCGGGCGCCATCGAGGACTTCCAGTCGACGTTCGTCGCCCGCGGCGAACAGCTGTACGTCGAGGGCTCGCAGTGCCAGAACTGCCACGGGCCCGAGGGCACGGGTGGCCAGGCGCCGTACACGATCACCGACGCCGAGGGCGCCTTCGTCGCCACCGTCAACTGGCGGGCGCCGGCGCTCGACACGGTGCTGCTGCGGTTCACCCGTGAAGAGGTCGAGTACATCATCAACTTCGGCCGGCCGTTCTCTCCCATGCCCGGCTGGGGCGCGGCGGTCAACAAGGGCCCGCTCAACGAGCAGCAGGTCACGAACCTGGTCGACTACCTCGAGTCGATCCAGCTCAGCTCCGACGAGGCGAAGCGCCAGGTCGAGGAGGGGCTGGTCGAGAAGCTCGGGCTGGTCGAGGAGGGCGCCAGCGACGACGAGATCGACACAGGCGATCGAGGACATCGACTACGACGACCCGGCGGTCGGCGAGGCGCTGTTCAACCTCGACACCGTGGCCGGGGGCGCCTACGCCTGCGCCCGGTGCCACACCCGGGGCTGGTCGATCATCCAGGAGGGCGAGGACGCCATCAGCCCGCCCGACGCGCCCATCCAGGGCGTCTACGTCGGGTTCCCCGACGGCAGCGGCGCCTTCGGCCCCAACCTGACCGGCGGCCTCATCCCCCGCCAGTTCGCCAACTACGACGAGCTGATCGCCTTCGTCACGACTGGCAGCGTCGACGGCGAGGCGTACGGCAACAACGGCATCGGCAGCGGCCGCATGCCCGGCTTCGGCGACAACCCCAACACGGAAGAGGTCGAGGGCGACGGGATGATGACGCCCGAGATGATCGCGGCGATCGCCCGCTACGAGGCCAACCTGCCGGGCTCGACCACGCCGAACCCGGCCGGGGCCCCGTCGGTCGAAGAGCTCACGGCAGAAGAGGAGGGCTGAGGTGCAGCTCATCCCCACCCTGGCGGGCATCTCGTGGAACCCCGAGATCCGCGGCATCCTGTCGGTGCTCGTGGGCGTCCTGGTCCTGATGGGCTCCATCTACCTGCTGCTGGCCACCAACCTCGCCAGCCGCCTCGGTTTCCTGCTCGCCCTGACCGCGGTCTTCGCCTGGCTGACCATCCACGGCACGATCTGGTGGCTCTACCCCCCGGGCACCGGCCCCGCCGGTCGGCCGCCGTCGTGGGAGGTCCAGGAGATCGTCTACGGCGACCTGACCAACTCGATGCTCGAGAAGGCCCAAGGCATCGACACCTCGGGGCTGCCCAGCCCCGACGACGTCGACGAGCTCACGCCCGAGGAGGTCGAGGCGCTCAGCGAGGAGCACGCCGACGACCTCGATGGGTGGGAACTGCTGGCGGCGTCGGACGCCTCGCGCGGCGAGGCCCAGACCGCCCTCGACGCGGTGCTGGCCGAGGGCGCCGTCCCCGGTCTCGAGGAGGCCGACGCCCGCGTGTACACCTACACGTTCGAGACCGGCGGCAAGCCCGAGCGCGACAGCGACTCGGTGATCGACCGCATCACCAACCGCATCTCGAACACGCTGCGGATCACCAACCCGCCGCACTACGCCATCGTCGAGCTGAAGCCGGCGGTCGACCCCGGCGAGCCGGTGCCCGGCGAGCCGGCGCCGGTACCCGAGGCCGACGAGGAGGCGCAGACCATCTCGGCCGTGCTCGTGCGCGACATCGGGCAGCGCCGCCTGCCGGCTGCTCTCATCACGACCGGCTCGGGGATGATCTTCGGTCTGCTGTGCGTCATGCTGCACAAGCGTGACCGCCGGGTGATCGAGCACCGCTCGGCACCGACGCCCGCCCCTGCGGGAGGTTGAACCCATGGGCCAGTACCTTCCCGTCGTGACGATGGCGGTGCTCGCCGTCGTGTTCGCGGCGGTCAGCCTGCTGATGTCGAAGCTGCTGGCCCCCCGCCGGTCGACCACCGCCAAGCGCGCCCCCTACGAGTCGGGCATCATCCCGACCCGCGACAACCCCGAGCGCTTCCCGGTGCACTTCTACCTGGTGGCGATGATCTTCGTGGTGTTCGACATCGAGATCATCTTCCTGTACCCGTGGGCGGTCATCTACCGCGACCTGGGCGTGTTCGGCCTGGTCGAGATCGTCGTCTTCGCGGTGGCGGTGTTCGTGAGCTTCGTCTACCTCATCAGCAACGGCGCCCTCGACTGGGGCCCGCTCAACAGGGCCCGCCGGCAGAGGCCGATGGTGTCGGCCGAGCGCACCACGCGCACCACCGTCCGCCGGGTCGGGCTCGAGGGCCGCAGCGAAGCCCCCGCCGAGCCCGAGCGCCGCGAGGAGGTCCAGGTCTGATGGGCTGGGACATGTCCAAGGGCCTCGAGGGGCTCGACCACAACTTCCTCACCGGGAAGGTCGAGGACCTCGTGCAGTGGTCGCGGTCCAAGTCGTCCTGGCCGGTGACGTTCGGCCTGGCCTGCTGCGCCCTCGAGATGATGGGCGCCGGCGGCGCGCACTACGACCTCGCCCGGTTCGGGATGGAGGTCTTCCGGGCCTCGCCCCGGCAGGCCGACATCATGATCGTGGCGGGCCGCGTGTCGCAGAAGATGGCGCCGGTGCTGCGGCAGATCCACGACCAGATGATGGAGCCCAAGTGGGTCATCTCCATGGGCGTGTGCGCCAGCAGCGGCGGGATGTTCAACAACTACGCGCTGGTGCAGGGCGTCGACCAGATCGTGCCGGTCGACGTGTACGCCCCGGGCTGCCCGCCCGGGCCCGAGACCCTGATCCACGCCATCGAGACGCTCCGCGACAGCATCGAGTCGGGCGAGCTGCTGCGCCGCCGCGACCAGACGGGCGGCGGCGCCGGCCTCGTCATCGAGCAGCGCGACGGCATCGCCGAGCCCATCGTGGCCCCGGCGGGCGCCGCCTCCGGCGGGGGTCGCTGACCGTGGCCGGCGACGCGCCCGCGGGCGAAGAGGCCGCCGCGCCGCCCGAGCCCGAGACGCGCTTCGGCGTGCCGGTGAGCGCCAGTCCCCGCCCGAGCGGCGGTGGGAGCGGGAGGAATGTCCAGACCGTGCTGCACCCGACCCGCGAGCAGCTCGTCGATCTCGTCCGCAACCTGCGCGACGACGAGGGGTTCCGGGTCTGCGTCGACGTCACCGCGGTCGACTACATCGCCTACGGGGGCCGGCGCGACCTCCCCGCCGGCGTGACGCCCGAGCGCTTCGAGGTGGTCGTCGGCCTGCTGTCGCACGCCACGGCCGAGCGCCTGCGGCTGCGGGTCCAGGTGCCCGCCGACGACCCCACGTGCCCGACGCTGTTCGACGTGCATCCCGGGACCGAGGCGCTCGAGCGCGAGGTGTTCGACATGTTCGGCATCACGTTCACCGACCACCCCGACATGAGCCGCATCCTCATGCCCGAGGACTGGGAGGGCTACCCGCTCCGGAAGGACAACCCGGTCGGCGCCATCCCGGTGCAGTTCAAGGGCGTCAGGAACGACCGATGAGCGTCGACCGATGAGCGCCACCGACCTCTCGCGCACCGCCGAGGGCACCCAGGAGATGGGGCCTCGGAAGGGGGCCACCGCGGCCGAGCTGCTGCGGGAGCTGGGGTCCGTGCTGCGGCTGTCCGAGACCGAGGCCGCGGCGCTGTCCGAGCAGGCGCCCGACGCCGACGAAAGGACGATGCTGCTCAACATGGGCCCCCAGCACCCGTCGACCCACGGGGTGCTGCGCCTGATGCTCGAGCTGCAGGGCGAGACGGTGCTGCGCACCAAGCCGATCATCGGCTACCTGCACACCGGCATGGAGAAGACGGGCGAGACGCTCACCTACCTCCAGGGCGGCACCAACACGACCCGCATGGACTACGCGGCGCCGCTGTTCAACGAGCTGGTCTTCTCCCTCGCCACCGAGACGCTGCTCGGCATCGACGAGGACATCCCGCCGCGGGCGCAGTGGATCCGCATGCTGCTGTGCGAGCTGAACCGCATGTCGTCGCATCTGCTGTTCCTCGCCACCAACGGCCTGGACCTCGGCGCGGTGTCGATGATGATCTACGGCTGGCGCGAGCGCGAGGAGACGCTGCGGCTGCTCGAGATGATCACGGGGCTGCGGATGAACCACAACTTCATCCGCCCCGGCGGCGTGGCGGCCGACCTGCCCGACGGCTGGCGTGACGCCACCCTGCGCGTCCTCGACCTCGTCGAGCCCCGGCTCGAGGAGTACGAGGTGCTGATGACGGGCCAGCCCATCTGGCGCGAGCGCCTGCAGGGCGTCGGGGTCATCACCGCGAACGAGGCCATCGCCCTCGGGGCCACCGGCCCGATCCTGCGCTCGACCGGCGTGCCGTGGGACCTCCGCAAGGCCGACCCGTACCTCTTCTACGACCAGGTCGAGTTCGCGGTGGTCGTCGGCGGCTACGGCGACTGCTTCGACCGCTACGCCATCCGGCTCAACGAGGTGCGCGAGTCGATGGCGATCGTGCGGCAGATCCTCGAGAAGATGCCGCGGGGCGACTACCGCATCCAGGACCGCAAGGTCACGCCGCCACCGCGCGGCCGCATCGACGAGTCGATGGAGGCCCTCATCCACCACTTCAAGATCTTCACCGAGGGCTTCAAGGTGCCCGAGGGCGAGGTCTACCGGTCGATCGAGAGCCCTCGCGGCGAGCTGGGCTGCTACATGGTCAGCGACGGCAGCGGCAGGCCGTACCGCATGCACATCCGGGGCCCGTCCTTCGTGAACATCCAGTCGATGCCCCACATGCTGCGCGGCGGCCTCATCGCCGACGCGGTGGCGGTCATCTCCTCGGTCGACCCGATCATGGGCGAGGTGGACCGATAGTGGCGCGCTTCACCACCGACAACGCCGCGGTGGCCGATGACATCATCGCCCGCTACCCGGTGAAGAAGTCGGCGCTGATCCCGCTGCTGCACCTGGCGCAGGAGCAGGACGGCTACGTCACCGACGACGCCATGCAGCACATCGCCGAGCTCGTGGACGTGACGCCGGCCGAGGTGCTGGGCACGTGTTCGTTCTACGAGATGTTCAAGCGCGAGCCGGTCGGCGACTACGTGGTCAACGTCTGCACGAACATCTCGTGCATGCTGCTCGGCGGCGAGGAGCTGCTGCACCACCTGGAGCATCGCCTCGGCATCAAGGCCGGCGACACCACGCCCGACGGCAAGTTCACGCTCGAGGACGTCGAGTGCATCGCGGCCTGCACCGAGGCGCCGTGCCTGCAGGCGAACTACCGCTACTTCCCCCGCATCAGCAACGACGAGGTCGATGTGCTCATCGACGACCTGCGGGCCGGCAAGCGGGCCCACGAGGTGCCTCGGCACGGGACGCTCAGCCGGGTCCGCCAGCAGCTCCCCGACAGCCGTGCCGGGGTGGCGCCGCCCGACCGCCACGTCGAGCCGCCTTGGCTCGCCCGCAACACCGAGACCGCGCCGGAGACGAGCTCGTGACCGACCTCGAGACCGCGGCGTCGGGCGACGGCGAGCGCGAGGTCCCGCGCATCGTCAGCTCGCGCTGGGACCTGGCCGACGGCTACACGCTCGACCGCTACCGCGAGACCGGCGGCTACGAGGCTCTGGGCAAGGCCCTCGACGAGATGACCCCCGCCCAGGTGGCCGAGCAGGTCAAGGGCGCGAGCCTCCTCGGCCGCGGCGGCGCCGGCTTCCCTGCGGGTGTGAAGTGGGGCTTCGCCCCGCCCGGCGTGTTCCCCCGCTACCTCGTGGTGAACGGCGACGAGTCCGAGCCGGGCACGTACAAGGACCGCATCCTCATGGAGCGCGATCCGCACCAGCTCATCGAGGGCGTGCTGATCTCGTGCTACGCGCTCGGCGTGAGCCAGGCATTCCTGTACGTGCGGGGTGAGATGGCCCTCGCGCAGGAGCGGCTCGCCGAGGCGCTCAACGACGCCTACGCCGCAGGGCTGGTCGGCCACCGCATCCTCGGCTCCGACTTCTCCGTCGACGTCATCCTCCACTGGGGCGCCGGCGCCTACATCGTCGGCGAGGAGACCGCGCTCATCGAGTCGCTCGAGGGCAACCGGGGCTTGCCCCGGCTCAAGCCGCCGTACTTCCCCGCGGCCAAGGGCCTGTACATGCAGCCGACGATCGTGAACAACGTCGAGACGTTGGCGAACATCCCCTGGATCGTCTCCAACGGCGGCGCGGCCTTCGCCGACCTGGGCGCCGAGAACTCGAAGGGGACCCGCCTGTTCGCCGTCTCGGGCCATGTCCGCAACCCGGGCGTGTTCGAGGTCGAGTTCGGCGTCACCACGTTCCGCGACATCATCTACGGCGAGCGCTACGGCGACGGCATCCGCGACGGCAACCTCATCAAGGCCTTCATCCCCGGCGGGGTGTCGGCGCCGTGGTTCTACGAGGAGCACCTCGACCTGCCGCTCGAGGCGGGCGCCGTCGGCGCGGCCGGGTCGATGCTCGGCTCGGGTGCCATCGTCGTCATGGACGAGACCACCGACGCGGTCAAGGCCGCGTGGCGGATCGTGCGGTTCTTCGCCCGCGAGTCGTGCGGCAAGTGCACGCCGTGCCGCGAGGGCACGTCGTGGCTGGAGAAGATCCTGCGCCGCATGCTCGACGGTCACGGCCGGCCGGCCGACGTCGACAAGCTCCTCGACATCTGCGACAACATCAGCCCGGCGATCACGTGGCCCCCCAAGCAGACCACGATCTGCCCGCTGGGCCCGTCGGCGGTGTCGCCCATCGCCTCCGCCGTCCTCCGCTTCCGCGACGAGTTCGCCGCCTACTGCGGCGGGACGGCCGAGGTGACGGTTGCGATCGGTGGCAAGGCCTACCTCTCGACTCCCCCCACCGCCTCCGTGGGAGCAACCTCGTGACCGATACCTCCGCGCCACCGACGGTCAGCGTCACCGTCGACGGCAAGACCATCGAGGCCGCCAAGGGCGAGCTGGTCATCGAGGCCGCCGAGCGCAACGGCGTCTACATCCCGCGCTTCTGCTACCACTCGCGGATGCAGCCGGTGGGCATGTGCCGCATGTGCATCGTCGAGATCGACACCGGCCGGGGCCCCGCCCTCCAGCCCTCCTGCATGATCGAGTGCACCGACGGCATGACCGTGTCGACCGACTCGCCCGTCACGCAGAAGGCGCAGGAGGGGGTGCTCGAGTTCCTGCTCGTGAACCATCCGCTCGACTGCCCGGTGTGCGACAAGGGCGGCGAGTGCCCGCTGCAGGACCAGACGATGTCGTACGGACCGGGCGAGAGCCGCTTCGTCGAGGAGAAGCGGCACTTCGAGAAGCCGATCCCGGTCAGCGACCTGGTGCTGCTCGACCGCGAGCGCTGCATCCTGTGCGACCGGTGCACCCGGTTCGCCAAGGAAGTGGCCGGCGACCCGCTGATCCACTTCATGGATCGGGGGAACGAGACTCAGGTCAACACGTTCCCCGACGACCCGTTCTCCAGCTACTTCAGCGGCAACACGGTGCAGATCTGCCCGGTGGGCGCCCTCACCGCCACGCCATACCGCTTCAAGGCCCGCCCGTGGGATCTCGAGCAGGTCGAGTCGACCTGCACCTCGTGCTCGGTCGGCTGCCGTGTGGTGGTGCAGTCCAGCCGCAACCGGGTGCTGCGCTACCAGGGCGTCGACAGCGACGCCGTCAACTGGGGCTGGCTGTGCGACAAGGGCCGTTTCGACTTCGAGGCCGTGAACAGCGAAGACCGGCTGGGCAGCCCGCTCGTGCGCGACGCCGGCCTGTCGCTCAAGCCGGCAACGTGGAACGAGGCGCTGCGCCGGGTGGCGACGTCGGTGCGCGAGGGCCTCGATCGCAGCGGCCCCGACGGCTTCGCGGTCATCGGCGGCGCCCGGCTCACCAACGAGGACCAGTACGCCTGGGTCAAGCTCACCAAGGGCCTGATCGGCTCCGACAACATCGACGCCCAGCTGGGCGACGGCCTGCCCGCCGAGGCGGTGCTCGGCCTGCCCCGGGCGACGATCGCCGACGCCTGCCGCCCCGGCGGCACGGTGCTGGTGATCGGCCCCGACGTCAAGGAAGAGCTGCCGATCCTGTTCCTGCGGCTGCGCCACGCCGTCCTGAACGACGGGGTGAAGGTGGTCGAGCTGGCCTCGACCGCCACCGGCCTGACCGACGGGCTGGCCGAGGTGTCGCTGCGGTACCGCCCCGGACACGCCCTCGCGGTCGTGCGGGCCCTGATCTCGGGCCGCGACGTCGACGACGAGGTGGGCGGGGTCGCCCCCGAGGCGCTGCAGGCCGCGGCCGAGCTGCTGTCCGAGGGGCCGCTCACGGTCGTCGTCGGCCGGGCCAACCTGGCCGAGTCGGGGCGGTCGATCGCGGCCGCGGCGGCGACCATCCACCACACGCTGCCCGACGTCCGCTTCCTCAGCGCGCTGCGCCGGGCCAACGTCCACGGCGCCCTCGAGCTCGGCCTGGCCCCCGGCCTGCTGCCCGGCCGGGTCACCCTCGAGGCCGGGCGCGAGTGGTTCGCCGACCGCTGGCCGAAGGTGCCGGGCGTCAAGGGGCACGACACGGCCGGCATCCTGCGGGCCGCGGCCGACGGCAAGATCGACACGCTCGTGTTGCTCGGCGCCGATCCGCTGGCCGACTTCCCCGATCGCGACCTCGCGGAGCGGGGCCTCGCCGGGGCCCGCACCGTCATCGCCCTCGACCAGTTCCTCACCGAGTCGGTGAAGCAGGCCGAGGTCGTGCTGCCGGTCGCCGGCTACGCCGAGGTCTCCGGCACCACCACAAACCTCGAGGGCCGAGTCAGCGCGCTGGCGCAGAAGGTGACCCCGCCGGGCACCGCCCAGTCCGACTGGATCGTGGCCGCCGACCTGGCGGCGCGCCTCGGGTTCGACCTGGGCGTCGAGTCGGTGGCCCAGCTCGCCGCCGAGATCGAGGATGCGGCGCCGGCGTTCTCGGGCCTCACCGCCGAGGTGCTGGCGTCGGCCACCGGGCGCGACGGCGTGGTCGTCATGCTCCCGACCCGCCGGTCCGGCAACGGCGCCGAGGGGTCGGCCGCGGCCGAGGGCGCCCTCGCCGTGGCCGAGATCGACGACGCGGTGGTGGCGGCCGAGAGCAACGAGGGGACCACCCCCGAGCTCGAGGAGACCCTCGTGCTGCCGCCCACCAGCGGCGTCCCGCTGCCCGTGTGGACGATCATCGACCCGCCGTCGGTCGACGCCTACTCCCTGCGCCTGGTCGTGACCCGCAAGCTCTACGACCGGGGCACGCTGGTGCGCAGCTCGCCGTCGCTGTCCGAGCTGGCCGAGCCGGCCATGCTGCGCCTGCACCCGCAGGACTTCGACCGCTTGGGTGTCGGCGCGGGCGACGACGTGCGCATCACCTCCACCAAGGGCAACGTGACGGTGCCGACGGTCCCCGACGCCGGGGTGCCCCGGGGCATCGCCCACCTGTACGCCAACCGGGCGGGCGGCCGGGCCAACGTCCTCATCGACGGCAATGCGCCGATCACCGACGTGCGGGTGGAGCGGCCCTGATGGACGCCGTCTCGATCTTCGCCCTCGATCCGCTGCTCGTCGGGGACATCGGGTGGGCCGAGGTGCTGATCGTCCTGCTCAAGACGGTCGTCGCCTTCGGCCTCCTGCTGAACTCGGTCATCCTCATGATCTGGTTCGAGCGGAAGCTGATCTCCGACTTCCAGAACCGCGTCGGGCCCAACAAGGCGGGGCCGTGGGGCCTGCTGCAGACCCTCGCCGACGGCCTGAAGCTCATCATGAAGGAGGACCTGATCCCCGACCGGGCCGACCGGAAGGTATTCATCCTCGCCCCGTTCCTGTCGGCAGTCCCCGCGTTCGTGACGTTCGCGGTCGTGCCGATCGGCGGGGGCTTCGACGGCGAGAAGTTCGGCGCCATCAGCCTGTTCGGCCACGACACCTACGTGCAGCTCGCCGACCCGCCGATCGGTGTGCTCCTGATCCTGGCCATGTCGTCGATCGCCATCTACGGCGTGATGCTCGCGGGCTGGTCGTCGGGCTCGAAGTGGCCGCTGCTCGGCGCCGTGCGCGGCACCGCCCAGATGGTGAGCTACGAGGCGGCGCTCGGCCTGGCCGTGGTGGCCGTCGTGCTGCTGTCGGGTTCGCTGTCGACCCACGACATCGTGGTCACGCAGGCGGGCAGCGGCTACGAGCTGTTCGGCGCGATCGGCATCCCGCGCTGGAACCTCATCGCCACCGGCGTCGTGCCCTTCGTGATCTTCATCATCGCGGCGACGGCCGAGCTCAACCGGCCGCCGTTCGACCTCGTCGAGGCCGAGCAGGAGCTGGTCGGCGGCTTCCAGACCGAGTACTCGTCGTTCCGGTTCGCCCTCTTCTACCTGGCCGAGTTCATGAGCACGATCACGATGTCGGCCATCATCGTGACGCTGTTCTTCGGCGGGCCGGCCGGGCCCATCTGGTTCGGGCTGCCGGGCTGGCTGTGGGGCCTCGTGTGGTTCTCGCTGAAGCTGTTCGTGTTCCTGTTCATCTTCGTGTGGACCCGCGCCACGCTGCCCCGCTTCCGCTACGACCAGCTCATGGGCATCGGCTGGAAGGCGCTGATCCCGCTCGCACTGGGTTGGCTGCTCCTGCTCGCCGCCATCAACGTCGGCCGCGACGAGGGCTGGAACATGGTGGCGGTCGTCGGCGTGTCCCTCGCGGCGCTGGTCGCGGCGTGGGGCTCGATCGCCGCCGCGGTCGACGTCGCCCGCAAGCGCCGCGAATCGCCTGAAGAAGAGGTCATTGCCTGATGGGCTACCTCGACGGGTTCCGGGTCACGTTCAAGAAGCTCTTCGAGGAGCGGGTGACCCGCGACTACAGCAAGGACGAAGGGGGCAAGCGGGTCAAGCCCGTGCGCCTCCACGGCCGCCACGTCCTCAACCGCTACGAGGACGGGATGGAGAAGTGCATCGGGTGCGAGCTGTGTGCGGGCGTGTGCCCCGCCCGCTGCATCTACGTGCGCGGCGCCGACAACCCGCCCGACGACCCGGTCTCGCCCGGCGAGCGGTACGGCTACATCTACGAGATCAACTACCTGCGGTGCATCCACTGCGACCTGTGCGTGGAGGCGTGCCCCACCGAGGCGATCACCGAGACGAAGCTGTTCGAGTTCAGCTTCACCAACCGGCAGGACGCCATCTACACGAAGGGCGAGCTGGTGGTGGGCGACGACGGCCGGCCCCAGCAGCTGCCCTGGGAGGACTGGACCGACATCGACGACGTCGCCCCACTGACGTCGGCGTGGATGCGCGCCACCGCACCGTCGGGCTCGGCCGCCTACGAGGGCCGGGTGCAGTGGGCGGGCGAGCTGGGCTTCGGCGTGCGGCCGCCCGAGGAGGGCCAGTCGGTGCCCGAGAGCGAGGCCGACACCGCCGAGGCCGACGCCATCTTCAGCCACCCCGGCGAGCCGGGCGGTCACGACGCCGCCCACGCGCCCGCGGGCAGCGAGGGCCACGGCGACGGAGGCCGTGGGTGATGGTCGAACTCGTCGTCTTCGTCGTGGCCGGAGCCGCCTGCCTGGCCGGGGCGCTCGGGGTGATCCTCAGCGAGAACCCGGTGCATGCCGCGCTGTCGCTGGTCGGCACGCTGTTCGGCATCGCGGTGCTGTTCGTGGCGCAAGAGGCCAACTTCCTCGCCGCGGTTCAGGTCATCGTCTACGCCGGCGCCATCGTCGTGCTGTTCCTCTTCGTCATCATGCTGCTCGGCGTCGACCAGTCCGACGACCTGCGGGTCGAGCCGCTCGTCGGCCAGCGCGCCGCGGCTGCGATCGTGTCGCTCGGCGTCCTCGCCCTCGTGGTGGGCGCCCTCGCCAGCACGGGCTACGAGGTCACGGGCGTCGTCGGCGAGATCGACGAGAGCATCCCCGACATCGAGCGCCTCGGCGCGTCGATCTTCACCGACTACCTCTACGCCTTCGAGATCACGTCGGTCCTCCTGGTGATCGCCGTGGTCGGCGCAGTGCTGCTGGCCCGCCGCACCAAGGAGCCCGAGATCGTCGATCCGGGCCAGCGCGAGCGGGCCGAGGAGGTCGCCGAGCGCATCGAGGCGGCCGAGCGGCGGGTCGGCGCCGACGGCAACGGGCAACGGGTGCCGTCGGTCGTGGCCGACGAGCCCGACGCGGCCGAGGCCAGCGAGGAGGTCTCGCCGTGATCGCGGCCATCGAGGTCACGCCGGCCTGGTATCTGATCCTCGGCGCCCTGCTGTTCTCGATCGGGGCGTTCGGCCTGCTGGTGCGACGCAACCCGCTCGTGATGTTCATGTGCGTCGAGCTGATGCTCAACGCCGTCACGCTCACGTTCGTCACCTTCTCGCGGATGCTGCAGGACACGGGCGGTCAGTCGATCGTCGTCTTCGTCCTCGTGGTCGCCGCGACCGAGGTGGTGGTGGGCCTCGCCATCATCGTCGCGCTGCTCCGCAAGCGACCTCACGCCACGGCCGACGACGCCGCCCTGCTCGAGGGATGAGAGACAGTGCTTGATCTCGTCTGGTTGATCCCCGCGCTGCCGCTCGCCGGGTTCCTGATCCTGCTGGCCTTCGGGCGGCGGCTTGGTGAGCCTGCGTCCGGGTGGCTGGCCACGGCGATGTGCGGCGGCAGCTTCGTGGCCACGCTCATCGTCTACGCCGGGCTGCTCGGCGAGGAGGGCGAGCAGCGCCAGTTCGTGCAGACGCTGTTCAGTTGGATCCCCGTCGGCGCCCTGCAGGTGGACATCGGGTTCCTCGCCGATCCGCTGTCGATCACGATGGCGCTGTTCGTCACCGGCGTGAGCACGCTGATCCTCCTGTACTCGATCGGGTACATGCACGGCGACCGGGACTATCCCAAGTTCTTCGTCTACATGAACCTGTTCGTCTTCTCGATGCTGATGCTGGTGCTCGGCAGCAACCTGCTGGTCACCTTCATCGGCTGGGAGGGCGTCGGGGCCTGCTCGTACCTGCTGATCGCGTTCTGGTTCACCGACGAGGCCAACGCCGCGGCCGGGAAGAAGGCGTTCGTCACCAACCGCATCGGCGACTGGGGCTTCCTCATCGCCATCTTCCTGGCGTTCGCATCGCTCGGGACCGTCGACTACCTCGCCCTCGACGCCGGCGCCGGCTCGCTCGCCGCGGTCACGGCCACTGCGATCGGTCTGCTCCTGTTCGTCGGTGCCGTGGGCAAGTCGGCGCAGATCCCCCTCTATCTGTGGCTGCCCGACGCCATGGCGGGCCCCACGCCGGTCTCGGCCCTGATCCACGCCGCCACCATGGTCACCGGCGGCGTGTTCCTGATGACGCGCGTCAACCCGATCCTGGCCGCCGGCTATGACTGGGTGCCCGACGTGATCGCCTGGGTGGGTGCGCTCACGGCGCTGGTGGCGGCCACGATCGCCGTCGCCCAGAACGACATCAAGAAGGTGCTGGCCTACTCGACGATCAGCCAGCTGGGCTACATGTTCCTCGCCGTCGGCGTCGGTGCCTACGTCGCGGCCGAGTTCCACATGGTCACCCACGCCTTCTTCAAGGCGCTGCTCTTCCTCGGGGCGGGCTCGGTCATCCACGGCCTGCACGGCGAGCAGGACATGCGCAGGATGGGCGGGCTGCGGAAGTTCATGCCGATCACCGCGGGGACGTTCATCGTCGGCTGGCTGGCGATCTCGGGCGTGCCGCCGTTCGCCGGCTTCTGGTCGAAGGACGACATCCTGCTGTTCACGTGGGGTAGCGGCGACGCCTCCGGCAAGGCGCTGTGGGCGATCGGCCTGGCCACGGCCCTGCTCACCGCCTACTACATGAGCCGCCAGGTCTTCCTGGTCTTCTTCGGGAAGCCTCGCTGGGTCGAGGAACCCGCTCCCGCTCCTGCGCTCGTCGGCGCCACGGCCAACCCGGGCGACGCCGGCGACGCCGAGGTCGCGACCGACGACGCCGACGACGCCGGCGACCCGGCCGCAGACACCCACCACGCGCCCACCGAGCCCCACGAGTCCCCGTGGGTGATGACGCTGCCCCTGGTGGTGCTGGCGGCGCTGACCTTCCTCGGCGGCGGCGTCAACCTGCCGTTCACGAGCGACACCCTCGTGCTCGAGCACTGGCTCGAGCCCGTCCTCGGCGAGAACGAGGCGCACATCGCGGTGGCGACCGGCACCAAGGTGGCGCTGGCCGGCGTCGCGGTGGCGGCCGGCCTCATCGGCATCTTCGTCGCCTGGCTGGTGTACCTGCGCCACAAGGTGCGGGCCGTCGAGCCCGCGGTGCTCGCCCACGCCTGGTACTACAACGAGTCCGTCACCCGCTTCGTCGGCGGGCCCGGCACCAAGGGCTTCGACGCCGTCGCCTGGTTCGACCGCAACGTCATCGACGGGGCCGTCAACGGCGTGGCCGCCGTCGTCCGCACGACCGGCCGGGGCCTGCGCACCGTGCAGTCGGGCTTCGTCCGCTCGTACGCGCTGGGCATGTCGGCCGGCGTGGTCGTGGTCCTCGGCTACTTCCTCACAAGGCTGTACTTCTGATGCTGGCCACCCTGATCCAGTCCGAGGCCGGTCACGGCGCGCCGTCGTTCGACATCCTCTCCACGATCGTGGCGCTCCCGGCGGTCGGGGCCCTGCTGATCGCGCTCATCCCCAAGTCCCTGGGCGAGCTGCACAAGCTGGTGGCGCTGGTGTTCACCGGGGCCACGACGGCGATGGCCGTGTGGCTGCTGGCCGCGTTCGAGCCGGGCGACGCCGGGTACCAGTTCGAGGTCGACCGCTCGTGGGTGGCCGACTTCGGCATCACGTGGCACGTGGGCGTCGACGGCATCTCCCTGTTCCTCGTGGTGCTCACCGCGGTGCTGTTCCCGATCGCGCTGCTCGGGGCGACACCCCACCACGACGCCAAGCCGTACTACGCCTGGCTGCTGCTGCTCGAGGCCGGCTGCCTCGGCGTGTTCGTGGCGCTCGACCTCTTCCTGTTCTTCGTCATGTTCGAGGTCGTGCTGGTGCCGATGTACTTCCTCATCGGCGGCTGGGGCTACGCGAACCGCGTGTATGCGGCGCTGAAGTTCTTCCTGTTCACGATGTTCGGCTCCGCGCTGATGCTGGTCGGCATCGTGGGCATCGCCTACCTGCATCGCGACGCCATCGAGGACCAGAACCGGGCCGAGGCGCAGGAGATCGTGGCCGAGGCCGGGGGCGAGCCGTCCGAGGCCGAGGCCGACCGGGTCGCGGAGCTGCGCGAAGGCCAGCCCCTGTCGTTCGACCTGATCGAGATCGCCGAGGACCGCAACGTCGTCGACGACTCCGACGGCGCCGCGCCGTGGGACTGGTCAGTCGTGCGCTGGATCTTCCTGGCGTTCGTCCTCGCGTTCGCGGTGAAGGTGCCGCTGTTCCCGCTGCACACGTGGTTACCCGACGCCCACACCGAGGCGCCGACCGCGGGGTCGGTGATCCTGGCCGGCGTCCTGCTGAAGCTCGGCACCTACGGGCTGCTGCGCTTCGGCCTGTACCTGTTCCCCGACGCCGCCAACTTCTTCGCTCCCGCACTGGTGACCCTCGGGGTCATCGGCATCATCTACGGCGCCGTCGTCGCCACGATGCAGAAGGACCTGAAGCGGCTGGTGGCCTACTCGTCGGTGGCGCACCTCGGGTTCATCGTCCTCGGCACGTTCGCCATCACCACCCAGGGCCTCCAGGGCGGCTTGCTGCAGAACATCAACCACGGCCTGTCGACCGGGGCGCTGTTCCTGCTCGTCGGCATGATCTCCGATCGGCGCCACACCCGCGAGATCGCCCACCTGCGCGGCCTGCAGAAGGTGGCGCCGATCTTCGCGGCGGTCTTCACCCTGGTGATGCTGTCGTCGATCGGCCTGCCCGGCCTCAACGGCTTCGTGGGCGAGTTCCTGGTCCTCGTCGGGTCGTTCCTGACGCGGCGCTGGTGGGCGGTCGTGGCCGCCGCCGGCGTGATCCTCGCCGCCGTCTACATGCTGTGGGCCTACCAGCGGGTGTTCCACGGCCACACCGACGAGGACAACGAGGGCTTCCCCGAGATGAGCTGGAAGGAGGGCGCCGTGCTGGCGCCCCTCATCGGGCTGATCGTGTTCCTCGGCGTGTACCCGAAGCCGGTGCTCGAGCGCATGCAGCCCGCCGTCGACCGGCTGATCACCCACGTCGAGGACAACAGCGACTTCGTCTCGCCCGAGGTCGACCGACCGGTCGTCGCCGAGGACGCCGAAACCGAGGACGAGCCAGTGGAAGAAGCCGACGCTGACGAGCACGCCGAGGCAACGCCGTGATCGGGGTCCTGGCCACTCTGACCCAGCCGCTGCCGGTCGACCCGACGCCCATCGACACGCCGACGGTCGACTGGGCGGCCGAGGCGCCGCTGCTGATCCTGGTGGGCGGCGCGCTCGTCATGATGCTGGTGTCGTCGTTCGTGCGCTCGCGCCGGTCGACCGCCGGCTACACGGTGTTCACCTGTCTCGTGGCGCTCGCCGCCATCGGCGCCGTCGTGCCCCTGTGGCGCGAGGTGCAGGACGCCGACCGGGGCCCGTTCTCGACGCTGGCCGGCGCGGTGGGCGTCGACGGCTTCTCGCTGTTCATGACCGTGGTCATCGCGGTGGCGGTCATCCTCGCCGCCCTCCTGACCGACGACTACCTGCGCCGCGAGGGCCTCGAGGGCGTCGAGCCGTACGTGCTGCTGCTGCTGTCCGCGGCGGGCGGCGTCGTGATGGCCCAGGCCAACGACCTGATCGTGCTGTTCCTCGGTCTCGAGATCCTGTCGATCGCGGTGTACGTCCTGGCCGCCATGCACCGGCGCCGGGTGACGTCGCAGGAGGCCGGCATCAAGTACTTCGTGCTGGGTGCCTTCTCGTCGGCGTTCTTCCTGTACGGCATCGCCCTGATCTACGGCGGTACCGGCACGACGAACCTGATCGAGATCCTCGACCTGTTCAGCACGAACGTCCTGACCGAGGACGGCCTCGTGCTGGCCGGCCTGGCGCTCATGCTCGTGGGCCTCGGCTTCAAGGTGGCGGCGGTCCCGTTCCACTTCTGGACGCCCGACGTCTACCAGGGCTCGCCGTCGCCGATGGTGGCGTGGATGGCCTCGGGCGTGAAGGTGGCGGGCTTCGCGGGGCTGATCCGCGTGTTCGTGCTGGCGTTCGACGCCTACTCGGTCGACTGGCAGCCGATGATCGCCGCCGTGGCGGTGCTGACCCTGATCACCGGCTCGGTGCTGGCGGTCGTGCAGACCGACGTCAAGCGCATGATGGCGTACAGCTCGATCAACCACGCCGGGTTCGTGCTGGTGGGCGTGCAGGTGGCCACCGAGCAGGGCGTCGAGGCCGCGCTGTTCTACCTGGCCACGTACACCTTCCTGATCGCGGGCACGTTCGGGGTGATCACCCTCGTCGGGCGCAAGGGCGACGGGCACCACAGCCTCGCCGACTACCGGGGCCTCGGCCGGTCGCGGCCCGGCCTGGCGCTGCTGCTGGCCGTGTTCCTGTTCGCCCAGGCCGGCGTACCGCTGACCTCGGGCTTCTTCGCCAAGTTCTACGTGATCACCGCCGCCGTCGATGGCGGCTCGGGGTGGCTGGCCATCGTCGCCATGCTGTCGTCGGTCATCTCGGCGTTCCTGTACCTGCGCATCACGGTCAGCCTCTACATGGACGACCCCGACGAGGCGCCATCGGTGCCCCGCCTCGCCATCCCGGTGGGCGCCGGCGTCGGCCTCGCCGTCTGCGTCGTCGCCACGCTGCTGGTCGGCGTGTGGCCGGGCCCCGTCGCCGAGGTCGCCCGCGACGCGGTCCCGGTCCTCACCGCCGTCGGCTGATGCGACTCTCGAACCGGGGATGATCCCCCGTTCGCACGCAGGTGACAGGCGGTGCTGCCTGCCCATGTGACAACGATCGGACCCCGTCGTCGCCTGACCGCAACCTGACCGTCGCCGGGGGTGGTGGGCCGAGGGGGTGGAAGTGTGGTGAAATCCACCACGGCGTCGTGCTGCTCCCCCAGACTCGTACGCGCCGCAAACGGACTGCCAGTCGAACGACCATGCCCAAGACCCAGCGCCTGAGCGACGCCGCACTCGTCCGCCGGTCACAGCAAGGCGACCGGCGAGCCTTCGGCGCGCTCGTCTCCCGGTACGACCGGCGGCTGCGGGGGCTCGCCTACGCCCTCCTCCTCGACCGCGAGCAGATGGACGCGGCGCTCGGCCTCGCCTACATGCGGTCCTGGCGCGACGTCCTGCGCATCAAGCCACGCGACGACATCGGGCCGTGGCTCTACCGGGCGGTCTACAACGCCTGCATCGACCAGCTCCGGCGCAACGAGACGCCGGGCGGGAACCGGCCGGCGCCGGTCGAGGTGCCGCCGGGCGCCCCCGGGGGGCTCTGGCCCGTCCTGGGCACGCTCGCCCCGGCGGACCGGGTGGCCGTGGTGCTCGTCGAGCGCGAGGGGTTCTCCGCGACGTCGGCGGCACGCATCCTCGGCGTCACGCCCGACGAGCTCGAGACCCGCCTCGACATCGTCCGCGACCGGCTGGAGCCCTACGTGCCCGAGCCGGCCGCCGCTGGCGCGGTGTCGGGCAACGGCGCCGAGGGCCAGGCGGGTCAGCCCGACGAGGGCCAGCCCGACGACGGCGAGCCCGACGACGGCGAGCCCGACGACGGCCAGGCCGACGCGGACGCAGCACACGTGGAGGCTCCCGCGAACGGGGACACACCGAGTGCCGACGTCCCGAGCCCCGACCCGCAGCTCCCCGCCGCCGACGGCGCCCCCGACCGCACGGCTCCGGCCGATCCGGCGCCCGCCTCGGCGGAGGACGAGGCGCCGGCGCCCGCCCAGGCCGCAGCCAAGGCGAACGGTCACGCCGCCAACCGCGGGCGCGGGCGGCGCGCCCGGCGCCGGGCCAACGGCGCCGAGCGTCAGGCGGCCGGGCCCGCCACACCGACCGCGACCCCGGCCGGAGAGACGGACGACACGGAACCGGCGAGCGGCGACGCGGCGTCCGCGACCGCCGACCCCTCCGCCGGCGAGGACGGATCGGCCCACCCCGCCGCCGCCGCACCCTCCACCGGCGAGCACCGGGCGGCCGACCGGTGACCGGCACGTGAGCGAGCGCCGATGAGTGGGTCCAAGCACACCCCGGCCCACGCCCGGCCCGAGGACGCAGACGACGCCGTCGGCGCGCCCGGTCCGGCCGGGTCGCCGCTCGCGGCCGCGCTCCGCGACATGACCCCGCCCCGCCATGGTCCCGACTTCTGGAGCGACCTCGACGGCCGCCTCGCCGACGAGCCGCAGCTCCGGCTGGCGCCCCGCTCGGCGATCCGCCCGATCACCCAGCCACCCCCGGTGATCGACGACCACAAGATGGCGAAGAGCCTGAAGGGCGCCGACATCCCCTCGCCGGGCCGGTCGTCCTCGCGGCGCACGCTCGTCCTCGCGGTGGCGGCCGTCGTCGTGCTCCTGGTCGCGATCGCCGCCCTGCAGGGTCCCGACGACGACACGGCCCGCACGGGCGGGGACGACCGCCAGTCCGAGTCGACCGACGGGCGCACGCCGACCAGCGACGAGTCCGCGGCGCAGGAGACCACGGCACCCCCACCGACCCCGCCCCCGGGAACCATCGACCCCGCGGCGCCGCTCACCCCCGCCGGGGTCGGGCCGCTTGTGATCGGCGCTTCGCTCGCCGACCTGCAGGCGGCGGGCATGACGATCCAGCACGACGACTCGATGTTCCGCGGGTCGGGCGGGCGGTGCTACGAGGGACGGGTCGCCGGCGGGCTCGACCTCCGGCTGCGGTTCCGCGCCCCCGACGGTGAGCGCCGGGCGGACGACCCGTCGCAGGGGGTGCTCACCGCCGTGTCGATCGAGTCGGGCCTGCCGACCACCCGCACCGCCGAGTCGGGCATCGGCCTCGGCGCCCCTCAGGACCAGGTGCTGGCCGCCTATGCCGGCAACCTCGACGACCGCGCCCACCCGTTCGTGTCGGCCGGTCACATCCTCCGGGCCGACGCCGGCAACGGCACCGGCATCGCCTTCCTCACCGACGGGACCACGGTGATCGGGGTCTCGGTGGGCGAGATGGACGCCATCCGCTTCATCAACGAGTGCGGCTGAACGGGCCTGGTCAGGCCCGCTCCGGACCGCCCGTGACCTGGCCGCGGGCGGCTTTGGCCCCTCGTGCAAACGATCACTAGTCTCCCCCCACGTGTCGGACCTTCTCCGCTCGTACCTCACGATCGGCGTCTTCTCGGCCGTGGCGGTGGCCCTGGTCGCGGCGATCATGGGGTTGGGCAGCCTGGTCCGCCCCACTCGCCCGCAGCCCGAGAAATACGTGAACTACGAGTCGGGTGTCGACCCCGCGGGGTCGATGTGGGGCCAGACGCAGGTCCGCTACTACCTGTTCGCGCTGCTGTTCGTGCTGTTCGACGTCGAGGCGGTGTTCATCTTCCCCTTCGCCACCCGGGCCGAGGCCTACGGGTGGTTCGGGTTCGTCGAGATGGGCATCTTCATCGCCATCCTCGCCCTCGGGCTGCTGTACGCCTGGAAGAAGAAGGTCCTCCGCTGGATCTGACACAGGACGCCGTCTGATGGGTCTCGTCGAGAGTGGCAAGATGCCGAAGCCGCTGACCTCGCTGCTGAACACCGCCCGCAAGTACAGCCTGTGGGCCTACCAGTGGGGCCTCGCCTGTTGCGCCATCGAGATGGGCGCCGCGTTCGCCTCCCCTCGCTACGACGTGATGCGCCTCGGCGTGATCCCCCTGCCGGCCAGCCCCCGGCAGGCCGACGTCGTGGTCATCTCGGGCACGGTGACCGACAAGATGGTCCCGGCCATCAAGCGCCTCTACGAGCAGATGGCTGACCCCAAGTACGTGATCTCGATGGGTGCGTGCACCAACTGCGGCGGCCCGTACTGGGACAGCTACTCGGTCACCAAGGGCGTCGACCAGGTGGTGCCGGTCGACGTGTACATCCCCGGCTGCCCGCCGCGGCCCGAGGCCCTGCTCGAGGGCATCGTCCTGCTGCAGCAGCGCATCGGCCGCGAGGACATGGCCGACCGGTGGCGGGGCGACCCGCTGGTGGTCCAGTGACCGACGCGACCAACGCCCCGCCCGAGGACGCCCCCGAGGTCGACGAGGCCCGCGAGGGCGTGCTGGCCACGTTCCGCGACGCGCTCGGCGACGCCGTGGTCGGCAGCCACATCGCGCCCGGCGCCCGCCTCTGGGTCCGCGTGACCCGCGACGCCTGGTCGTCGGCCGCCGAGGTGGCCAAGCTGCGGCTCGGGTGCACGTTCTTCGACTTCCTGTCGGCCATCGACTGGATGCCGTCGCCGTGGGGCCGCTACGAGGACAGCGAGGTCGACGTCGGCGTCAAGCCGTTCGACCCGGCCGCCTCCTTCGAGACCGGCGTCGCCGGGGGTGACACCCGGTTCCAAATGCTGTGCCGGGTGGCCAACGTGCGCCGCCACACCGAGCCGCATCTCGAGGTGCTCCTCAAAGCCGACCTGCCCGACGACGACCTGCGCATCGCCAGCCTGGTGAGCCTCTACGCCGGTGCCAACTGGCACGAGCGCGAGTGCTGGGAGATGTTCGGCATCACGTTCGACGGGCACCCCGGCCTGCGCCACCTCTACCTGCCGGGCGAGTTCGAGGGCCACCCGCTGCGCAAGGACTTCCCGCTGCTGGCCCGCCTGGTCAAGCCGTGGCCGGGCATCGTCGACGTCGAGCCCATGCCGGGCGAGCCCGCCACGAACGGCGCCGAGGGCGATAGCGCCGAGGGCGAGACCGAGGAGGCCGAGGCGTGACTGTGACCGAACGCCAGCAGCGCGCCTACGTCGACGCCCAGGCGGCCGACGCCCGGGTCAACGTCGAGATCGAGACCGACGAGGGCATGGTCCTCAACATCGGCCCGCAGCACCCGGCCACCCACGGCACGCTGCGCGTCACGGCCAAGCTCGACGGCGAGCAGGTCGTCTGGGCCGACGTCGTGCCCGGTTACATGCACCGGGGCTACGAGAAGCTGACCGAGGTCCGCACGTACCCGCAGATCACCACGCTGGTCAACCGCATCGACTGGCTGGGCAGCTTCGCCAACGAGGTGCCGTTCATCCTGGCCGCCGAGCGGCTGATGGAGATCGAGGCCCCGGCCCGGGCCACGTACATCCGCACGATCCTGTTCGAGATGGCCCGGGTGGCCAACATCGTGCTGTTCCTCGGTGACCTGGGTGCTCAGCTCGGTGCGGTCACACCGGTGTTCTACGCCTTCCGCGACCGCGAGCACGTGCTCGACCAGATCGAGGCGGTGACCGGCGGGCGGTTCCATCCCAACTTCGACCGCATCGGGGGACTCAAGGACGACCTGCCCAAGGGCTGGATCGCCGACACCAAGGCCGTCATGGCACGCGTACGCGGCTTCTGCGACGAGGTCGAGACGCTGCTGTTCGGCAACGAGATCTTCGAGGCCCGCACCCGGGGCGTCGGCGTCGTGCCGCCCGACGTCGGCCTGGCCTACGGCCTGACCGGCGCCAACATCCGGGCGTCGGGCATCGACTGGGACCTACGGCGCGATGCCAACGTCGGGCTGGCCTACGACGACGTCGACTGGCAGGTGTGGACCCATCCAGACGGCGACAGCTTCGCCCGCTGCTGGGTGCGCCTGCAGGAGACCCGCGAGGCCACCAAGATCGTCGACAAGCTCTGCGACGGGCTGCCCGGCGGGCCGATCATGGCCAAGGTGCCGCGCATCATCAAGGTGCCGGCGGGCGAGGCCTACGTCGCCACCGACAACCCGCTGGGCGCGATGGGTTACTACCTGGTCAGCAAGGGCGACCTCGGCCCGTTCCGGGTCAAGATCCGCTCGGCGAGCTTCTCGAACGTGTCGATCCTGCCGTGGCTGCTCCGGGGCGTCTACGTGCCCGACATCATCACGATCATGGCCAGCCTGTACTTCATCCTCGGGGACATCGACCGATGATCGGCACCATGACGACCGCCATCGAGATGGCCTACTGGCAGCAGACGATCCTGCGCAGCGTCGGTGTCCTCGTCGCCGTGCTGCTGCCCGCCGGCACACTCGTCTACGTCTTCCTGTTCAAGATGATGAGCTTCATGCAGAGCCGCCTCGGCCCCATGGAGGCCGGGCCCTACGGCTCGATGCAGCTGCTGGCCGAGGTCGGCAAGTGGATCCAGAAAGAAGACATCGTCCCGTGGCGGGCCGACCGGCGGCTCTTCGCCATCGCGCCGTACGTGGTGGTGCTGTCGGTCTTCCTCATCCTGGCCGGCGTGCCGTTCGGCCCCGACGCCTGGTTCGTGAACCTCGACGTCGGCATCTTCTACATCCTCGCCGTCTCGTCGATCTCGGTGCTCGGCATCCTCATTGCTGGGTGGTCGTCGGCCAACAAGTACTCGCTGCTCGGCGGCCTGCGGGCCGCGGGCCAGCTCATCGCCTACGAGCTGCCGATGGTGCTCGCGGTGGTCGGCGTCGTGATCCAGGCCGGGACCCTGAACATGCAGGGCATCGTCGCCGCCCAGCACGACGGCGAGATCTTCGGCTGGGGCGGCATCGGCAACCCGTTCATCCTCACCCAGATCGTCGGGTTCTTCATCTTCCTGGTGGCCGTGCAGGCCGAGCTGACCCAGACGCCGTTCGACATGCCGGTGGCCGAGTCCGAGCTGGTGTCTGGGTACATGACCGAGTACTCGGGCATGCGGTTCCTGCTGTTCTTCATCGCCGAGTTCGCCAGCGCCGGCGCCTTCGCCGCCGTGGCGGCCACGCTGTTCCTCGGCGGCTGGGCGCTGCCGGGCGTCGACCTCGACGCCGACGTCATGAACGTGCTCGGCCCGGTCGTGTTGCTGGTCAAGATCATGATCGTGTCGTTCCTGGTCTTCTGGGTGCGGTTCACGTACCCCCGCTTCCGCGAGGACCAGCTGCAGCAGCTCGCGTGGAAGTTCCTCATCCCGCTGTCGCTGGTCAACATCCTGGCGACCATGGCCCTCAAGGTGGCGTGGTAATGGCCAAGATCCCCGCACCCAAGGTGCCCGGGCTGGTCAAGGGCCTCGGCATCACGCTCAAGACGATGGGCCGCACGATGTTTCCCGCCCGGGGCATCAAGACGTTCATCCCCGCCCCCTCGCAGGGCGCGGCCACCGTGCAGTACCCCCACGAGAAGGAGACCCCGGCTCCCCGGTCCCGCGGCGTCATCGCCCTCAAGGAGGACAACTGCACCGTCTGCATGCTGTGCGCCCGCAGCTGCCCCGACTGGTGCATCTACATCGAGGGCCACAAGGACACGGCGCCGCCGCGCCGCCCGGGCGGCAAGCCCCGCACGGTGAACAAGCTCGACCGCTTCGACATCGACTACGCGCTCTGCATGTACTGCGGGATCTGCGTCGAGGTGTGCCCGTTCGACGCCCTGTTCTGGAGCCCCGAGTACGAGTACTCCGAGCTGCGCCTCGCCGACCTGCTGCACGACAAGGAGCGGCTGGGCGAGTGGATGCAGGCCGTGCCCGACTTCGAGCCCTACGAGGCGGGGTCCGAGCAGAAGGTGCGCAAGGTTCCCCGCTGATGGTCGCCCAGAACATCTTCTTCTACGCCATCGCCGCGGTGATGGTCGCCGCCGCCCTGGTCGTGGTGACCAACCGCAACGTCGTGCGCTCGGCGCTCGCCCTCATCGTCGTGTTCGCCGGCGTGGCTGCGCAGTTCATCATCCTGGCTGCCGAGTTCGTGGCGATCACCCAGGTGCTGGTCTACATCGGGGCGATCATGGTGCTGATGCTGTTCGGCATCATGCTGACCCGCAGCCGCATCGGCCGCGACACCGCGATGACCAACGACCACTGGTGGGCCGGCGTCGTCACGGCGCTCGTGCTGTTCGGGGTGATGGGTTACTCGCTCGTCGACTACTTCGGCGACGACCCGCTGCCCGCCGAGCGCGAGATCACCGCGGTCAACGGCAGCAACACGGCGACGGTCAGCGACGCCATCTTCAGCCAGTACCTGATCCCGTTCGAGGTGATCTCGGTGCTGCTGCTGGCGGCCCTGGTCGGTGCGATCGTCATCGCGCGGAAGGACCGGTGACCGCTGATGGATGACCTGCTGGTCAACCAGTTCCTGCTGCTCGGCGCCATCCTGTTCTGCCTCGGCGTCTACGGGGTCATCGCCCGCAAGAACACCGTGCTGGTACTGATGTCGATCGAGCTGATCCTCAACGCCGTCAACATCAACCTGCTCACCTTCGGGGCGCTGCAGGGGAACATCACCGGGGCGGTGTTCGCGCTGTTCATCATCGCCGTGGCCGCCGCCGAGGTCGGCGTGGGCCTGGCGATGGTGCTGATCATCTACCGCAACCGGTCGAGCGTCGACCTCGACGACGTCGACTCGATGAGGGGATAGCTGGGACCGTGCTCGAGAACGCCTGGATCATCCCGCTCATCCCCGCGGCCTCGTTCTTCCTCATCCTGTTCGTCGGGAAGCGCCTGCCGAAGAAGGGCAGCGAGCTCGGCATCGCCGCCGTCGGCATCGCCTTCGTGCTGGCGATCGCCACGAACGTCCAGTGGTTCGACTACGTCAACAACCCGCCCGAGCATGGCACGGACACCCACTCCGAGGAGGAGGCTCCGGCCGAGGGCGAGGAGGAGCACGGCCTCGGTGCCGCGGTGTCGGTCGAGGGCGAGTCCGCCGCTCCGGCGCCCGCCCCCGCCCAGGAGGCCGAGGGCGAGGAGGCCGCGGAAGAGGTCCACGAGGTCAAGCCGATCGAGCGCGGGTGGACCTGGTTCGAGAACGGCGGGGTCGAGATCGAGGTCGGCATGCTGCTCGACGGCCCGGCCGTGATGATGCTCTTCGTCGTCCTGCTCGTGTCGCTGCTGGTGCACGTCTACTCCACCGACTACGTGGCCGGCGACCGTCGCTACACCCACTTCTTCGCGTTCCTGTCGCTGTTCACCGCGTCGATGCTCGGCCTGGTCATGGCCAAGACGACGCTGCAGCTCATCGTCTGTTGGGAGTTGGTGGGCGTCTGCTCGTTCGTGCTGATCGGGCACTGGTGGGAGGAGAAGGCCAACAGCGACGCCGCCCTCAAGGCCTTCATCACCAACCGCGTGGGCGACGTGGGCCTGATCGTCGGCGTGATCACGCTCTACTTCGCCGCAGGCCAGACGTTCGACATCGTCGAGACCAACACGGCGGCACTCGACGGCACGATCAGCCACCTCGCCCTGCTGGTGGCGGCGTGCTCGCTCATCGCCGCCGTCATGTCGAAGTCGGGCCAGTTCATCCTCCACGTGTGGCTACCCGACGCCATGGCGGGCCCGACGCCGGTGTCGGCCCTCATCCACGCCGCCACGATGGTCGTGGCCGGCATCTACATGGTCGGGCGCCTCTACGCGGTGTTCTTCGAGGGCCTGAGCATCGGCACCTCGAGCGTCAACCTGCTGGCGGTGGTGGGCGGGGTCACCGTGATCGGCGGCGCCGGGCTGGCGTTCGTGCAGAACGACATCAAGAAGGTGCTCGCGTACTCGACGGTGTCGCAGCTCGGCTACATGGTCATGGCGCTGGGCATCGGCGCCTGGACCGCCGCCTTCTTCCACCTGTTCACCCACGCCTTCTTCAAGGCCTGCCTGTTCCTCGGCTCGGGCTCGGTCAGCCACGCCGTGCACAGCTTCGACATGAAGAAGGACATGGGCGGCCTGCGGAAGTGGATGCCGCACACCTACAAGACCTTCGTGATCGCCACCGCCGCGCTCATCGGCATCTTCCCGCTGGCGGGCTTCTGGTCGAAGGACGAGATCCTGGCCGGGGCGTCGCAGCTCGGCGGCGGGGGCCACTACACCGCGTTCATGGTCGTGGGCATCGTCGGGGCACTGATGACCGCGGCCTACATGACCCGGACCGTGTACCTCACGTTCTTCGGCGAGTACCGGGGACATGCTTCCTCGGGGGGCCACCCCCACGAGTCGGGGCCCCGCATCACGGTGCCGCTGTGGATCCTCGCGGTGCTCGGCGTGACCGCCGGCTTCGCCAACCTCCCGGCCGCCCTCGGCCCCGACGCCGTCGAGCTGCGGTTCGAGCACTTCTACGAGCCCAAGGCCCCCTATTTCCCGATCGAGAACTTCAGCCACCCCGAGTTCTCGCTCGGCATCGCCCTCGGCGCCACGGCCATCGGCCTCATCGGCGTCGGAGCGGCCTACCTCTGGTACTGGCGAGGGCTCGGCCCGCACGGGATCACTCAGCGCAACCGGGTCGCCCACGCCGGCTTCACGTTCCTCGAGAACAAGTACTACTTCGACAAGCTCTACGAGGGCGTCATCGTGGCCGCGTTCAAGGGCCCGATCGCCCGGGCCGTCTACTGGGTCAACCAGAACGTCATCGACGGCGTGGTCAACGGCGCCGGGCGCCTCTCCACCGTCGTGGGCCGCTTCGTCTACGACCGCATCGACCAGCAGGTGGTCGACGGCGCCATCAACCGCTCGGCCAGCGCGGCCAACGAGAGCGGCCAGGTCTTCCGCCAGCTCACCTCCGGCAAGGTGCAGCAGTACGGGGCGCTCCTGTTCGGGGCGGCCGCCATCTTCGCCGGCGCCATCATCATCTTCGTCTGACGGCTACCGCCAAGGTTCACGGGTTCCCTTATGGACAACAACCAGTTCCTGACCGATTGGGGTCTGACGCTCATGGTGTTCCTGCCGCTGGCAGGGGCGCTGGTGATGCTGCTCATCCCCAAGACCGAGGAGACGCTGCACAAGTGGCTGGCCCTCGGGGTGTCGCTGGCCGCGGCCGGCGTCGGGGCGGCCGTCTTCGCGGACTTCGACTACGGGCAGACCGAGACGCTGCAGTTCGTCGTCGACAAGTCGTGGATCGACGTGATCAACAGCCGGTATGCGATCGGCATCGACGGCCTGTCGATCCCGCTGCTCGCGCTGACGCTGTTGGTGGTGCCGCTGTGCATCGTCTACTCGTGGAACCACTTCCCCGAGCCGCGCAACCCCAAGGCCTTCCTCATCCTGCTGCTGGTGCTGCACACCGGCATGCTCGGCACCTTCGTGGCGCAGGACCTCATCCTGTTCTTCGTGTTCTTCGAGGTCGTGCTGCTGCCGATGTACTTCCTCATCGGCGTGTGGGGCGGTGAGCAGCGGCAGTACGCGTCGATCAAGTTCTTCCTGTTCACGCTGTTCGGCTCGGCGCTGATGATCGTCAGCTTCCTGGCCCTGTTCTTCGTGGCCGGGGGCGAGACGTTCGTGATCCCCGAGCTGGCCCGCCTGGTCGCCGACGGCAACGTCTCGCACACGACCCAGCTGCTGATCTTCGGCGGCATGTTCATGGGCTTCGGCATCAAGGTGCCGATGTTCCCGTTCCACACGTGGCTGCCCGACGCCCACACCCAGGCGCCGACGGTCGGCTCGGTCATCCTGGCCGCGGTGCTGCTGAAGCTCGGCACCTACGGCTTCATACGGGTGGCGTTGCCGATCCTGCCCGAGGCCGCGGTGTCGTGGGCGCCGTGGATCGGGCTGCTGGCGGTGATCGGCATCATCTACGGCGCGCTGGCCTGCCTGGCCCAGACGGACATGAAGCGGCTCATCGCCTTCTCCTCGGTGTCCCACATGGGCTTCACCATGCTGGGCATCGCCACCCTCACCGACTTCGGCCTGAACGCCGCCGTGATGGGCATGGTGGCCCACGGTCTCATCACCGGCATGCTCTTCTTCCTGGCCGGCTCGGTGAAGGACCGCTACCACACGCTGGAGATCAAGCGGCTGGGCGGGATCCTGGTCAAGGCGCCGCGCATGGGCTGGATCCTCGGCTTCACCGCCATGGCGTCGCTGGGCCTGCCCGGCCTGGCCGGGTTCTGGGGCGAGTTCCCGGCGATCCTGTCCGCCTACGAGCCGGGTGCGGGGCTGAGCGACGTGACCTTCCGGGTCTACATGGTGGTGGCCGCCATCGGCACCGTGTTCGCCGCCGGCTATCTCCTCTGGCTGTACCAGCGCACCGCGTTCGGCACGCCGACCGCGGAGTTCGCCGACGACGACATCCCCGACGTGAACGTCCCTGAGTGGATCGCGTGGACGCCGATGCTCGTCCTCATCCTGGTCATCGGCATCTTCCCGAACCTGGTGTTCCGGGTGACCGACGGCGAGATGACCTCGGTGGCCCAGTCGATCGCCTCCGCGGTGGGCGGCTGATCAAGTGCACCTAGTGCTCGCCACGATCGCCCAGGCTGCGCAGGACGGGTTCGCCCGGCCCGACATCGACTGGCACGCGCTCGCCCCTGAGCTGGTGCTCGTCGGCGTGCTGTGCCTCGTGCTGGTGGCCGACCTGCTGCTGCCCGAGGACCGCAAGGGCTTGCTGCCCTCGCTCGCCGGGCTCGGGCTGCTGGGTGCGCTCGTCCCCGTTCTGACCCTGGCGGTCGACGGCGTCGATCGCACGATGTTCGGCGGCGCCTATGCGGTCGACAACTTCGCCCTGGTCACGAAGGCGCTGTTCCTCGTCGCCGGCTACGTCACCGTGCTGCTGTCGACCAACTACATCGCCGAGGGCGACTACGCCGAAGGCGAGTACTACTTCCTGCTGCTGTCGTCGATCCTCGGCATGACGGTCATGGCCTCGGCCCGCGACCTCATCACGATCTTCGTGGCGCTGGAGATGCTGTCGATCCCCGCCTACCTGCTGGCCGGCTGGCGCAAGCGCGACCGCAAGGGCAACGAGGCGGGCGTCAAGTACTACCTGATGGGCGTGTTCGCCACCGGCGTGCTGCTCTACGGCATGTCGCTGCTGTACGGGGTGGCCGGGACGACCCAGCTGGCCGGCATCAACGAGGCGTTGGCGACCGGCGAGTCGGTGCCGCTCATCACATTGGCGGTGGTGTTCGTGATCGCCGGCTTCGCCTTCAAGGTCTCGGCGGTGCCGTTCCACACCTGGGCGCCCGACACCTACGAGGGGGCGCCCACCCCCATCACCGCGTTCCTGTCGGTGTCGTCCAAGGCCGCCGGCTTCGTGGCGCTGCTGCAGCTGGTGGTCATCGGCTTCGCCGAGCAGACCGACGTCGTGCGGCCGCTCATGTGGGTGCTGGCCGCCGGCTCCATGACCATCGGCAACGTGGTGGCCCTGCGCCAGACCAACCTCGTGCGCATGCTGGCGTACTCGGGCATCTCGCAGGCGGGGTTCATCCTCGCCCCCATGGCCGTCGTCGGGCAGACCGATGGCTCCACCGTCAGCACGGTCGTGACCTACCTGCTCATCTACGCGGCGATGAACCTCGGCGCCTTCGCGGTCGTGATGGCCGTGGCCCGCAAGACGGGCAGCGCCGAGATCTCGACGTTCGGCGGGCTGTTCAACTACGCGCCGTCGCTGGCCGTGTTGATGACGATCTTCCTGTTCGCCCTGGCCGGCATCCCGCCACTCGGGGGCTGGCTGGCCAAGTTCGTCGCCTTCCGGGCGGTGGTCGAGGCCGACACGGGCTGGGCCTACGCCCTCGCCGTCGTGATGGCGGTCAACTCGGTGATCGCGTTGGCGTATTACGCCAACGTGGCCAAGGAGATGTGGATGAACCCCGCCCCCGACGGGGACGAGGCGCCGGTGCGCGTGCCGGTCTCGCTGTCGGCCGCGCTCGGCCTCACCGCGGTGCTCACGCTGGCGTTCGGGGTGACCGCCTGGGCCACCGAGCTCGGCGACATGTCCAGCTTCGTCGCCAGCGTCACCCCCTGACTCAGTCGTCGCCGCGTCGGGCGTCCACCCACTCGAGGACGACCGAGTTGTAGTCGGCTGGCCAGGCCGGGTCCGTGTTGACGAGGCCCGGCTTGGACGTGGGGGTGTGGGTGGCGCACGTGCCGCTGCCCGGGGCGCTGGCGGGGTCGACGCACAGCCGCACGCTCAGCGACCGGCTCGACGGTGCCTGGGCGGCGATGGCCGCCCGCAGCGGCTCGTGGTTGCAGTCGACCGCCCCCATCGTGGCCGTCGTGCCGTCCCGCAGCGGGCACCCGATCGGCTTGGTGCCGCACTGGTTCGGGTCACCGACGGACCAGAGGTCGAGCACGGGCGTGGTCAGCCGCCCGTCGCCGACGAGCTGGTCGGGGTTGTTGCCCTCGGCGATCACGTCGGGGTGCAGCCGCTTCGGGATCTCGACCTCGGGCTCTCCCCCGCGCCCGCAGTCGGGATCGTCCTTCACCGTCTCCTGCCACGCCATGTTCAGCACACCCGAGTCGGCCACGAGGCCGGTGGCCGGGATGCCCTGCCGCTCGAGCCCCCAGGCCACGCTGTACGAGCCGTAGGCGCCGGCGCTGGTGCCGTAGAGGAAGTGGTCGCCGGTGGGGTAGCGGTCGAGGACGTACTGGATGGCCGCCTTCGTGGCGAACAGGCCGTTGACGGTGCGGGGCTCGCCCTCGGGCGTCAGGTTGGGGTTGTTGGGGTCGCGGATGTCGGGACCGCTGTACATGTCGTGGTTGCACATCGACACCGACAGCATCCGGTAGCCGACGAGCTGGGAGCGGATCTGGCCGTTGAGGCCCTTGGTCAGGTTCGAGACCTGCGTGGCGGGGTTCTCCTCGGTCTTCTGACCGGCGCCGGGCTGTGGCGTGCCGTCTGGGGAGAAGTACCCGATGCCCCCACCGTGCATGTAGACCCACAGGGGCTTGGCGACGGTGGGCGACTGGCCCACCATCGTGGCCACCGTGAAGGTCTGGTGACCGCTGATGCTGCAGGGGTATGCGGTGTTGCGGAATGTCTCGTAGACCCAGCCGTTCTGCGTCGTGGTGGCGATCAGCGTGATGGCCGACGTGTTGCCGGGCTGGTCCATCGGCTTGGGGCACCCGGCGAGCACCAGCACGAGCGCGAGCAGGCCGGCGGCGCTCCCGAGGCGGCGCGTGGTCTTCATGCGAGGTCCCCCCGATCTCGTCAGGCGGATCTTAAAGATCCGTTAAGAGCGTCGCAACGGTGTGATCGGCCCGCTCCGCCGGGTGTGCCACGCTGGCGCCCGTGAGCCCGGCGCGCCGCGACCCCGCCCCCGGCGAGCGCTCCACCCCCGACGCGCTCATGGACGCCGCCCTCGACCAGCTCGCCACCAAGGGCGTGCTCGCCGGGCTGAACCTGCGCGAGGTGGCCGAGGACGTCGGCGTGACCTCGGCGAACATCTACTACTGGTTCGGCTCGCGCCAGGGCCTGCTGCGGGCCGCGCTGGCGCGTGAAACCCGCCGTCTCGAGGCGCCCCTCGCCGAGGCCGGGAACGACGGGTTCGTCGACCGGCGCCTCCGGATGTTCGACGCCATCACCGGGACGCGGCCGCTGGCCCTGACCGCCCTGCTCGCCCTCGACGGGGACCCCGACTACCGGCCCCTGCCGTTCCTCGAGTCGACACGGGCCTACTACGAGGGCCTGGTCGATGCCGGCGAGCTGCCGGCCGACCTCGACGTCGAGGCGGCGCACCTCGTGGCCGTGGCCACGTCCATCGGGGTGGCCATCTACGCCGACGCTGTCGCCCGCCAGCTCGACGTCGACGCCGAGGGCGTGCGCCGCCGGGCACGCGCGCGGTGTTCGCGCGCATGCTGGGCTCGCTACTCGCCACCGCCGGCGAGCCGGGGGAGAGGTGACCGAGCGCCCGGCTGCGCCCGCGGCCTCCGGCGTCCCCGCGGCGGTGGCGGCCGACATCCGCCGCCACGGGCCCGTCCCGCTCGACCGGGTGCTCGAGCGGGCGCTGTACGACCCCGCCACCGGCTTCTACGAGACGGGCGGCCGGGCCGGCGGGCGGGCGGGCGACTTCCTGACCAGCCCCGAGGTGGGCGGCCTGTTCGGCGCGGTGGTGGCCCGGGCCCTCGACGGCTGGTGGCGGGCCATGGGCGCCCCCGACCCGTTCGTCGTCGTCGAGGCGGGCGCCGGGCCGGGCACCCTGGCCCGCACCGTGCTGGCGTCCGGGCCAGAGTGCGCCCCGGCCCTGCGCTACGTGCTGGTCGAGCGGTCGGCCGCCCAGCGGCGCCTGCACGCCGAGAAGCTGCGGCTGGAGGACCCCGCGCTCGCCTTCGCCCCTGTGGATCCCGACACCGAGTCGCCCGTGCCCGGCTCGCCGCCCGGCCCGATCTGCGTCAGCCTGGCCGAGCTGCCCCGCGTCGCCGGACCGGCCGTCGTCCTGGCCAACGAGCTGCTCGACAACCTGCCGTTCGGCCTGGCCGAGCGGGGCGGGGACGGGTGGCGCGAGGTGCGGGTCGACCTCGCCACCAGCCCCGGAGGCGCCGAGCGCCTGGTCGAGCGGACCGTCCCCCTGGACGCGGAGCGGGTCGCGCTGCTCGACCGCCTGGCGCCCGACGGCCCCGCCGGCGCCCGCGTCCCGCTGCAGGCCGCGGCCCGGGCGTGGCTGCGCGACGCGCTGGCGGTCGCGGGCCACCGGGGTCGGGTCGTGGTCGTCGACTACGCGGCAACGACCGCCGAGCTGGCGGCCCGGCCCCAGCAGGAATGGGTGCGCACCTACCGGGCGCACGCCCGCGGCGGCGGCCCGCTCGACGACCTCGGGCTCCAGGACGTGACGTGCGAGGTGGCGGTCGACCAGCTCGCCCTCGTCCGCCACCCGTCGTCCGACGCGGCGCAGGCCGACTGGCTGCGGGCCCACGGCATCGATGACCTGGTGGCCGCCGCCCGTGGGACGTGGGCCGAGCGGGCCCACCTCGGGGACCTCGCCGCCCTCACCGCCCGCAGCCGCGTCAGCGAGGCGGACGCGCTCCTCGACCCGACCGGCCTCGGCGGGTTCCGGGTCCTCGAGTGGGCGTGACGAGTGGTGCGGGGCACCGCTCGTGCTGCGCTAGCCGATGACCTTGTCGTAGCCCCGCGGGTCGGTGTCCTGGGCTGCGCCCGCGGCGGCGGCCGGCCCGGCCAGCAGCCGCTCGAGCCCGACGACGATGAAGTCGATGCCGAGGTCGAACTCGCGCTCGTAGTCGGTCGGCTTCATCTCGCCCACCGCCGCCAGGAGCGGGAAGCGGGTGGCGTCGATCGTGTCGCCGCCCGGCGCCGGGGCCACGCCGGCGCGCACCTCGTCGCCCACCTGCTCGGACACGTGTCCCAGCGTGAAGCTGGCGATGACGCCGAGCACCCGGTCGGCCATCTCGAGGTCGAGCCCCACCGCCTGCAGCTCGGCCAGCGCCGAGTCGACGAACGCGGCGATGCCCTCGGTCGCCAGCGGCCGCCGCGCCACCAGCCGCACGGCGTTCGGGTGGTCGAGCAGCACCGAGCGGTAGGCCCGCGCGTGGCGGCGCAGGCGGTCCTGCCAGCGGCCGGGCCCCGGGACGATCAGCGGCATCTGGCGGAAGACCTGCTCGACCACGCCCTCGATCAGGTCCTCCTTGCTGTCGACGTAGCCGTACAGCGACATCGCCTCGACGCCGAGCTCGCGTCCGAGCCGCCGCATCGTGAGGGCGTCGAGGCCCTCGCGGTCGACGAGGTCGAGGGCGGCGCGGAGCACCCGATCGCGTGACAGGGGGGTGCGCCGGCCCATGGCGACACCTTCTCACGGTCCGCCTCGCCCCGGCCACCGTTCGCCCAGCCCACCGGCGTCGTCACGCCCGGGCCTCGCCGGTGCCGGGGGTCGCGGCGGCGCTGGTCCCGATAGGCTCGCCCGCGATCTCACCGACCACGAGGGGGAATGCGATGGCGTCGGATCCGCAGTCACAGGGCGCGGCGATCGAGGACTACTTCGTCGAAGACCGCACGTTCCCGCCCCCTGCCGACTTCGCGGCCCAGGCGCTCGTCACCGGCGCCGAGATCTACGACGAGGCCGAGGCCGACTGGCAGGGGTTCTGGGCCCGCCAGGCCGCCGACCTCGTCACCTGGTACGACGAGTGGCACACCATCCTCGACTGGCAGCTCCCGTTCGCCAAGTGGTTCGTCGGCGGCACGCTGAACGTCTCCGCCAACTGCCTCGACCGCCACGTCGAGGCCGGCCAGGGGCAGAAGGTCGCCTACCACTGGGAGGGCGAGCCGGGCGACCAGCGCACCATCACCTACGCCGACCTGCTGGCCTCGGTCCAGCGCTTCGCCAACGTGCTCAAGGGCCTGGGCGTCGGCAAGGGGGATCGGGTCGCCATCTACATGCCGATGATCCCCGAGCTGCCGGTGGCCATGCTGGCCTGCGCCCGCATCGGCGCCCCGCACTCGGTGGTGTTCGGCGGGTTCTCGGCCGACTCGCTGGCCGACCGCATCAACGACGCCGAGTGCAAGGTGCTGGTGACGTCCGACGGCGGCTTCCGGCGGGGCCAGGCCCACCTGCTCAAGCCCATCGCCGACGTGGCGCTGGCGTCGACGCCGTCGATCGAGCACGTGGTGGTGGTCGACCGGGTCACCAGCCACGCCGACGCCGGCGACGTCGAGGTCCACATGACCGAGGGCCGCGACCTGTGGTTCCACGAGCTGATGGACGAGGCGGCGCCGGTGTGCGAGCCCGAGCGCATGGACAGCGAGGACCTGCTGTACCTGCTGTACACGTCGGGCACCACGGCCAAGCCCAAGGGCATCATGCACACGACCGGCGGCTACCTCACCCAGGTCGCCTTCACCCACAAGTACGTGTTCGACCTCAAGCCCGAGAGCGACGTCTACTGGTGCGCGGCCGACATCGGCTGGGTCACCGGGCACAGCTACATCGTCTACGGGCCGCTGGCCAACGGCGCCACCAGCGTCATCTACGAGGGCACGCCCGACACCCCCGGCAAGGACCGGCTGTGGGACATCGCCGAGCGCTACGGGGTCACGATCCTCTACACGGCCCCCACCGCCATCCGCACCTTCATGAAGTGGGGAGCGCAGGAGCCCGAGCGGCACGACCTGTCCAAGCTCCGGCTGCTCGGCTCGGTGGGCGAGCCCATCAACCCCGAGGCGTGGATGTGGTACCACACCCACATCGGCGGCGGCCGGTGCCCCATCGTCGACACCTGGTGGCAGACCGAGACCGGGGCCATCATGATCGCCCCGCTGCCCGGGGCCACCACGCTCAAGCCGGGGTCGGCCACGTTCCCGCTCCCGGGCATCGGCGCCGAGGTCGTCGACAACGACGGCGACCGGGTCGAGAAGGGCGGCGGCTACCTCACCCTCACCCGCCCGTGGCCGTCGATGCTCCGGGGCATCTACGGCGACCCCGAGCGCTACCGCGAGACCTACTGGGTGCGCTTCGGCGATCGCTACTTCGCCGGCGACGGCTGCAAGGTCGACGACGAGGGCTACCTGTGGCTGCTCGGGCGCGTCGACGACGTGATGAACGTGTCCGGACACCGCATCTCGACCACCGAGGTCGAGTCGGCCCTCGTCGACCACCCCGCGGTAGCCGAGTCGGCCGTGTGCGGGGCCACCGACCCCGTGACCGGGCAGGCCATCGTGGCCTTCGTGACGGTGCGGGGCGGCGTCGAGGCCGACCCGGCGCTGGGCGAGGAGCTGCGGGGCCACGTGGCGAAGAAGATCGGCCCCACCGCCCGGCCCAAGCTGGTGATCTTCACCGACGAGCTGCCCAAGACCCGGTCGGGGAAGATCATGCGGCGCCTCCTGCGCGACGTGGCCGAGGGGCGCGCCCTCGGCGACACCACCACGCTGGCCGACCCGGCGGTCGTCGACGAGATCCGCAAACGTGCCCAGGCCCAACCCCAAGAGGACTGACCGGAGGGGGCCGAGCTGGACGTGCTGATCCGCGCGGCCGAACCGCGCGACGCCCCTGCGATCGGCACCGTGTGGCAGCGGGCCGCGCTCGTCGGGTACGAGGGCATCTTCCCGCCCGACGTGCCGCCGCCGTCACCCGAGCTGCTCACCGAGCGCTCGCGCCAGGCCATCGCGGCGCAGGGCTTCAACACGCTCGTGCTCGTCGCCTGCCACACCGGTCCCGACGGCTCGGTGGTCGGCACGATCGCGGCCGCCCCCGATCCCGACGAGACCAGCCGGGCGCAGCTCCTGCGCCTGTACGTCGATCCCGGCCACTGGGGCCGCGGCATCGGTCGCCGGCTCCACGACACGGCCCTCGGCCACCTGCAGCACGCCGGGTACCGCGTCGTGGTGCTGTGGGTGCTCGAGCGCAACGTGCGGGCCCGGGCGATGTACGAGCGGTGGGGATGGCGGGCCACCCCTGCCCGCCAGACCGACTACCCGGGCGTCACCGAGGTCTGCTACCTGCTGATGCTCTGACGGGGGTGGGCCGTCGGCGTCCCGGTAGGTTCATCTGGTGGACGTCGACAGGACACCCGAGCATTGGACGTGGCGCGAGGGCCCGCTCGACCATCCCGGCCAGGCCGTGGTCTTCGACATGGACGGTGTGCTCTCCGACGCCACCAGCCGCCAGCACTTCCTCGACTACCCGCGCCGCGACTGGGACGCCTTCTTCGCCGCCTGCGGTGACGACGAGCTCGTCGACGAGGTGGCCCGCCTGCTCGACGTCATCGACCCGGCGTTCCACATCGTGCTGCTCACCGCCCGGCCCCTGCGGGTGCGCCCGCAGACCCTGGCCTGGCTCGACCGCTACAAGCTGCGGTGGGACGTGCTGATCATGCGCGACTACGGCGACTACTCGGCGTCGCGCACGTTCAAGCGCGAGGCCGTCGACGACCTGCGCCGGTTGGGCTTCGACCTGCGGCTGGCGTTCGAGGACGACCGCCGCAACGTGGACATGTTCCACGCCGAGGGCGTCCCCTGCGTGTACATCCACTCGGGCTACTACGACTGACCCCGCAGCCAGCAGCTACGAGGAGGGTCGGGCGGCCTCGCCGTGCCGGCGACCGACGGCCCGCCGCCCGGCCGATGCGATGGCCGACAGCGTGCCCGCCACGCGGAAGGAGCGGCTCGCCCGCAGCGCAGCATCCGCCTCCTCGGCGGCCGCGGCCCGAGCCTCGGCCGCGGCGGCCCTCGCCTCGGCCGCCCGGGCGCGCTCACCGGCCGTCCCGGCGACCTCCTGCGCCGCGGCGACCTGGGCCCGCAGGCGGGTGATCTCGTCCGCCAGCGCCGCCAGGACCGCCTCACGCACGGCGACCGCGGCCGCGTCGAACCCGCCCTCCAGATCGCGGCGGGCGGCTGCGGCGAACCGCGCCAGGCGCGCGGGTCGCGGCCGGGATCGGATGCGACCGCGGTCGCCCAGGCGGCGGCGACCGCTGCCGCCTGCGTCACCGCGTCGTCGGCCGCCACCGACGGCCGCTCGAGCACGAGGCCGAACTCGATGCCGTCCTCGTCGAGGTCGTCGCGCAGGTACACGTCTCGCAGCGCCCAGGCGCCCAGGCCGGCGGCGACGATGCCGACGATCAGGGTTGCGAACTCCTCGGGAGACCAGCAGTGGACGTGGATCGAGCGCCGGCGGTGCAGCTCGAGGCGCTCGTCGTCCAGCCGCTCGGGGTCGTGCCAGTCGCGGACCTCGGGCGGATGGATCACCGGCCCGGCGTAGAGCGCGGCGCAGAACTCGCGGATGTGGGCCTCGTCGACCGAGGTCACCCCGCGGCGGTGCTCGTCGAGCACGTGGGCGAGCGGGGTCGGGACCCGTCCCGCGTCGAAGGTGTGGTCGCGGTCGGGCACCAGCAGCACGAGCCGCCCTCCAGGCCGCAGCACGCGCCAGAACTCGACGAGGGCCGCGACCGGGTTGGCGAGGTGCTCGATCATGTGGCTGGCCACGACGCCGTCGAACGACCCGTCCGCGAAGGCCCGCAGCCCGTCGCGGTCGAGGTCGAGGTCGACGTGGGCGTCGGGGCCGTGAGGCTCGCCGACCAGCTCGGGGAAGTTGGCGTCGCGCCCGCCGTCGATGCTGCGGTCGGCGTAGGTCATGCGGGCGCCGTCGCCGACCGGGAACGGCACGTGGCCCGGCCCGATCTCCAGCACGTCGCCCGCCAGCGTGCGCCCGATGGCGGTGCGCACGTCCCAGGAGCTCGTCACCGGGGCAAGACTAGGCGCGTCCCCGTTCGCCGGAGCCACTGCCCGCTCTCAGTGTTTTCTCAGCGATCGCGGGTACCTTGCGACCTGTGAAGAACACGTTCAAGACGTTCGTCCTGCTTGCCGCCCTGGGCGGCATCCTCGTCGTCATCGGCGGGGCGTTGTGGGGCGCCACGGGCGCCATCATCGGCTTCGCCATAGGCATCGCCTTCGTGGGCTTCTCCTACTGGAACAGCGACAAGCTCGCCATCCGGGCGGCGCGGGCCCAGCCCGTCACCGAGCAGGAGATGCCCGAGTACTACGCCATCGTCCGCGAGCTCACGCAGCAGGCGGGCATGCCCATGCCCAAGCTGTATGTCACCCCCGACCAGCAGCCCAACGCCTTCGCCACCGGTCGCAGCCCCGAGCACGCTGCCGTGGCGGTGACCCAGGGCATCCTGCGCATCCTCGACTGGAACGAGCTGCGCGGCGTGCTGGCCCACGAGATCAGCCACGTCGGCAACCGCGACATCCTCATCGGCTCGGTGGCGGCGGCTATCGCTACGGGCATCACGCTCATCGCCACCTTCCTGCGGTTCTCCGCGTTCTTCGGGGGCCGAGACGACGACGATGCCAACCCCATCGCCCTGCTCGCCCTGGCCATCCTGGCGCCCCTCGCCGCCGGCCTGCTGCAGATGGCGATCAGCCGCAGCCGCGAGTTCGAGGCCGACCGGTCGGGCGCCCGCCTCATCGGCGACGGCGAGCCGCTGGCCCGGGCCCTGCAGAAGCTCGAGGTCGGTGCCCGCCAGATCCCGATGGACATCGACCCGGCCCACGCCTCGGCGTTCATCGTCAACCCGCTCACGGGCCGGAAGATGAGCTTCGCCAACCTGTGGCGTACGCACCCGAAGACCGAGGACCGGGTCGCCCGCCTCCGCAGCGGCGAGTGGCGCTGATCCGCTGACCCGCTGATCTCGGAACTAGTGTTTTACGGTGCGCCGCTGGTTGCACGCGGCTGCGATCAAGCCGTGGCGCTACCGGTCGTGGATTTTCCGCGCGACCCCGACTTCGCCGCCAAGGCGACGCGCGTGTTGGACCTCTACGGGCGCGTCTCCGACGGCGTGGCGCTTGGCCCCGATGACTACGTGATCTCGGCCGACGAGAAGTCCCAGCTCCAGGCGCTCGCCCGATGCCATCCGACTCGCTGGCGGGCCTGGGACGCATCCGGCGGGTCGAGTTCGAGTACGAGCGGGGAGGCACGCTCGCGTACATGGGCGCCTACGACGTCCATCGTGGCCGCCTAATCGGCAGGGTTGCCCCGAAGACCGGGATCGTGCCGTTCATGGAGCTCGTCGAACATGGTCATGACCCTCGAGCCCTACGCGAGCGCCCGGAACGTCTAGTGGATCGTCGACAACGGCTCGTCGCACAACGGGCAACCGCTCGATCGACCGGATGAGCGCCGCGTGGCCGAACGCGCAGCTCGTCCACCTGCCCGTCCACGCCTCCTGGCTGAACCAGATCGAGATCGTCTTCTCGGTCATCCAGCGCAAGGTGATCAAGCCTGCCGACTTCGCCGACCTCGCCGGCCTCCAAGACCGGCTCGAGCGTTTCGAAGAGCGCTACAACGCGACGGCGCGTCCGTTCGACTGGCGCTTCACGAGCAGCGATCTCACCGCCATGCTCGAACGCGTCGATGCCCACCGGCCCCAACACGACGTCGCGCTCGCCGCCTGACGAGCGGCGCACGCCAAGATGGGCCAGTGAAGGCGCCTCCCGCATCGACGAAGACCAGCCTCACCCAGCGCCTCAACCACCGCGCCCGCGCGCGCTGGCCCGACCTCGCCAGCGTCGAGGTCCGCTTCCGGACCAATTTCGCCTACGTCGATGGACGCTACGCCGACGGCACCGTCCTCGAGCTGTGCCGGCTGCGCTACGGCGGACAGCCCACACCTGGGGCTTCGCCCTCTACCGGGCCAGCCACGACGGCTACCAAGACACCCTGCTCCCAAACGGCATGCACGCCGGCGGCGCGAGAGGCTCTCGATGTGCCTGCGGCCTCTACCTCAATGACCCGTGGTGGTTCAGATACACGACGTACGCCGGGAGCTAGCTCCCGGGCCGGTGCTCAGTCGCGGAAGTTGCTGAACTGCAGCGGGATGCCGAAGTCCTCCTCGCGCATCGCCTGTATGGCGGCCTGCAGGTCGTCGCGCTTCTTGCCCGAGACCCGCAGCTGGTCACCTTGGACCTGGCTCTGGACGCCCTTCAGCCCGAGGGCCTTGAGGAACTTGTTGATGGTGGTGGCCTTGTCCCGCGAGATGCCGGCCACCAGCTGCACCTGCTGGCGGGCCGTGCCGCCCGAGGCCTCCTCGACCTTCTGGTAGTCGAGCGCCTTCAGCGACACCTTGCGCTTGACCAGCTTCTCCTCCAGCACCTGGCGGAGGGCGTTGAGCCGGTCCTCGCTCACGCTGTGCAGGGTGATGGCCGAGTCGCCGAGCTCGACCGAGCTGTTCGTGCCCTTGAAGTCGTACCGGTTGGCGACCTCCCGCGCCGCCTGGTCGACGGCGTTGCGCACCTCCTGCATGTCGATCTCGGAGACCACGTCGAAGCTGGGCATGCGGTCGAGGGTAACGCCGGCGCCCGCCGCCGACGGAGCCGCAACACGTGTGGTGGGCGCGACCGGGCAGGCGCTAGCGTGTTCCGTTCCAGGGTCGGTGTCCGAGTGGCCAAAGGAAGCAGACTGTAAATCTGCCGGCATAGCCTTCGGAGGTTCGAATCCTCCCCGGCCCACAAATCAACTGAGGTCAGCGGCGCCGTGACGGTCTTTCGCCGGGGGCGGGTCGTACCCCCTCGGTCGCCGCCACCACGCATCCACCGCGCGGGCGCCGCTGCCTCCCTCCGGCCAGCGCGCCAGCCACAGCGCCGCGCCCACGGCCGTGAGCACGTGCCACACGGAGTGGCCCTGGAGCAGGCTGTCCGGCCGGCACAGGGGGGCGCCGGTGCGGCTCAGGACGTTCACGATCGCGGCCAGGGCGAGGGCCACGACCGCCGCGGCCGGCGGACGCGGGAACGAGCGGCGCCGCCACACCACCCCGAGAGCCGCCACGGGCACCGCGATCAGCGAGGCGTCGTGCACCAGCTCCGCACCGGGCGGCATCGGACCGTGGTAGAGCAGGCTGCCGACGCCCACGAGTGCCAGCGCCCACGCCGGGCCCGCCGGCCCGCCCCGCCGCAGCAGGTACGCCCCCGCCGCCAGGTAGGCGAGGCTCGACACGGTGTTGACCGGCTGGCCGAGCACACCGTCGCGAAGGGCCTCGCAGTCGGAGCCGCCGAGTGCGAGCAGGAGCACGGGGCCAGCGTCGCGCCCTTCTCGACCGCGGGCCACCGGTGGCGCGACGACGTGGCCCCCCGGGGGCGCCGCGGCGCGGCACCATGGTCCCGGCATGCCCGGCGATCACCGTCCCTCGGCGAGAGCGGTGGCGGCGGCTGCGCTCGTCGCGGTCTACGGATGGTGGGCCGTCGGCCTCGCGCCGTTCTCCGCGGAGGCGACCGTGGCCGTCGTCGGCGCCGGCGTCGCGACCGCGGTGTGGGCCGCGTGGCGCCAGCGGCGGGCCGGTCCATGGAGTCGTCCCCGCTCTCGGGATGCTGGTGGCACGGACGCGGCGCAGGGGGCGGGCGTGGTCCCGTGGGTGCTGCTCGCCGCCGCAGCCGCCGTGTGGCAGCTCGCGGCGTACGTCCAGCACCCGCGCGACGACCACCCGACGCTCAGCTCGCTGGCGAACGCCGCACTCGAGTCGCACGCGGCCCGCACCGGCCGCGTTCGTCGTGTGGCTGGTCACGACCGTCGCGCTGGTCCGGCGATGACACGGCTGGTCACGCTCGCCGGCTATGCGGTCATCGTTGCCGCAGCCATCGGCCTCGAGATCGCGGCCCGGCGCCGCGGCGGGGCGTCGTTCGGCGATGCGCTCGCGGTGGTCCTGCGCCCGTGGCCGGCTCGTCTGGTCGTGGTGGCCGCCTGGCTGTGGCTGGGCTGGCACCTCTTCGTGCGCGTCGACTGGGGTTGACGGGTGCCGGCTCGGCCGGTGCGCGGTGTCGTGAGCGCTGACCGTGGGCGGCGTGACGAGTCGGCGCGACGATCTGGTCCGTGCGGCGATTCGCGGTCGGGCTCTCGCTGGGGCTGTTCGCGTGGAGCAACATCGTCCACCTGCTGCCGGGAGCGTCGACCGCCTACGTGCCCCTCAACCTCGCTGCCGCGGGAGTCGTGGTGGGCGCGGCCCGCCGGCACGGGCTCTCGTGGGCGGACCTGGGCCTGCGGCGCGACCGGGCGGGGACGGGCGTGCGCTGGGGCGGCGCGTGCGCGGCGATCATCGCCGGCGCGCTGGCGACCGCAGTCGCCGTCCCCGGCCTGCATCCGCTGCTCGACGACGCCCGCGTGCAGTCGCTGAGCCCGAGTGCCGTCGCCTACCACGCGCTCGTGCGGGTCCCCTTCGGCACGGTGTTGCTCGAGGAGCTGGCCTTCCGGGGTGCGCTGTTCGGCGCACTCGCCCGGACCGCCGACTGGGCACGGGCGGCGGCCGCGTCCAGCGTGGTGTTCGGGCTGTGGCACGTGCGGCCCACGCTCGGGCTCCTCGACGCCAACGACATCGCCGCCGACCCGGTCGCGCGCGCCGGCCTGGTGGCGGTCGCCGTCGCGGCGACGACGGCCGGTGGGATGTTCTTCTGCGTGCTGCGGGTCAAGAGTGACAGCACGGTCGCGCCGATCGTGACCCACACGGCGACGAACTCACTCGGGATCCTGGCGGCCGCGATCACCCGGTGACCGGTGTCAGCTGCCGTTCATCCCCGCCGGGCCAGGTAGGCGTCGCACAGCTCGATCAGGCGCTCGCGCCCGAAGCTCGGCTCGTGCCCGCCGTGGACCACCGTGACGGGCAGGTCGCGGAGGCGGCGCATCGTGGCGAGGTAGGCGTCGATGTCCGAGCCGTCGAGCCGGTCGAGCAGCGGCCCGTCGTACACGGCGTCGCCCGAGAACAGGATGCCCGTCGCCTCCTCCCACAGACCGATGCTGCCCGGCGAGTGGCCCGGGAGGTGCAGCACCTCGAACGCCCGGTCGCCGAGGTCGACCACGTCGCCCTCGTCGAGCACCCGGCTGGCCGGGGCGGGGTGGGCCACGACGGCGGCGCCTCCGAGCCCGCCCGGCGGGACGGCGTCGACGAGCAGGTCCGGGATGTCGTAGCCGGCGGCCCGGTAGGGCCCGACGACGTTCTCCGAAAACTGCGTGGCGTCGAGCGTCGTGCCGCCGGCGACGCCGACCAGCGCCGCCTCGGCCCGGTGGACGAGTCGCTCGGCGAACTCGTGCAGACCGCCCACGTGGTCGCCGTGGGTGTGGGTCGCCACGGCCACGAGCGGGCGGACGAGCTCGCGGTCGACGACGTGCCGCAGCGGCGCCAGGCCGAGGGCCGTGTCGACGACCAGGTCCCGGTCCCGCGCCCGCACGTGCCAGACGTTGCACCGCAACAGCGGGTGGACGTGCGGCTCACTGATCAGCGTGAGCGTGTCGTCGATGCGCTCACGGACGAACCACGGGTCGGCGACGGGGAGGTCCACCGCGGTGGAGCCTAGGGGGCGTCCGGCCCCCGCCGGTCGGCGAGGGCCGCCGTCACGAGGCGAGGCCGTCGAGCCAGGCCGACCAGTACTGCTTCCACCGGGTGACGGCCTCGGGTGTCGGCAGCTTGGCGTGCTGCACCGCCACCGTCGTCCGGCCGCCGGCCTTGGGGGTGAGCGCCACCTCGGCCGTGCCCTGGTCGAGGGCGATGCGCACGTTCCTGGTGCCGGGCCGGGACCGCAGCGCGGTGGCCTGCCCCGGGAACAGGGCCGCCCGGCCGTCGGCGTCCTCGAGCCGGGCCCGCAGGCCAGCGGCATCGACGGCGACCGTGCGGCTGGCGCCCATCGAGAACGTGCCGTCGGGCTGCTGGTGCGGCAGCCGGCGCCCGGTGATGCGCTCGTAGCCGAGAGCCACGGTCTGCGCCCACCAGGCGTCGACGCCGTGCGCGGCCTGGACGTGAGCGGCGATGGCGCCGTGGCCGTCATCGCGGACGGGTGAGGCGTCGAGGACGTCGCACCAGGCGTCCCAGCCCCGCCCGGTGGCGTCGAGGACGGCCTCGTCGCCCGTCTCGGGAGGGGACACCCAGGTGCGGGAGGGTCGTGGTGCCATCGGGGGCTCCGTTCCTGGTTCGTCCGTCACGTGTACATCAGGGAGCCCGGCGTGGTCAGGACCTCGCCGGTCTCGAGCCACGTCTTGAGCCCGGACAGGATCTGCGGCCAGCCGCCGTAGACCTCCTCCGGCGCCCCGTCGGGCAGCTGGTCGTGGATCAGCAGCAGCCGGCAGGAGTCGCCCACGGGCTCGATCTCCCAGGTGACCCGCGACTCGCCCACGGCCTTGGCCTCGTCGCTCCACAGGACCGTCATGGTCTGCACGAGCCGGTGCGGCGGGTCGACCTCGAGGTTCTTGCCCTCGATGAGCGGGCCGGGGGCGCCGGGGTTCGTCACCTCGTAGGCCGAGCCCGGCTGCCAGTCGGACTCGATGCGGTTGCCGAAGTGGAACTTCGACCGCATGTCGGGGTCGGTGATCGCCGCCCACAGGCGCTCGGGCGTGGTGCGGATGTAGATCTCGAAGACCTTTTCCATCGTGCTCTCCAGGTTCTGCTTGAGCTCGCTCAGCCCTGCAGCCCAGGGCTCGGCGTACTTGCTCACCCACCGGTCGTGGACGAGCCGGATCGGGACGGGGTTCAGGAAGTGGAGCTTCTCCCGGCCCCGCCGCCGGGTGACCACCAAGCCGGCCTCCTCGAGCTGGCGCAGGTGCTTCATCACCCCGAAGCGGGTCATCGAGAAGCGTTCCTCCAGCGCGCTGAGCGTCTGCCCGTCCTGCCGGAACAGCTCGTCGAGCAGCTCTCGCCGGGTGGGGTCTGCCAGTGCCCTGAACACTTCGTCCACACGGGCACCATATGTGACCATTTGGTCACGTGTCAATGGTGGCACGCTTCCCGTGCGGGTGCAGGAGGTACGTTCCCGAAGATGCGGGTGACGGGCGGAACGGAGACGGCGGCCCGCGTGTACGCCTACGTCGTGTGCGACGGCCGGGTCGCCGTGTTCGAACACCCGGACGATGACGCAGGGGTACAGGTACCGGGCGGGGGCGTCGAGGCAGGGGAGACCCTCGCTGAGGCGGTCGTGCGCGAAGTCCGCGAGGAGTCGGGGCTCGACTGCGAGGTCGTCGCCCACCTCGGCCGGCGCCGCCGGCACGCCTGGTATCCCGACGTCGGCGCCGTCGACGTTGTGCGGCACTACTTCCAGCTGCGCCCGCTCGGTCCGGTGGCGGAGAGGTGGACCTGGGTCGAGCGGCATGCGTCCGACGGAAGCGGGCCGCACGAGTTCGCGTTCCGCTGGTTGCCGGTCGCCGAGGCCGCGCAGGTGCTCGACTTCGGCTTCGGGGAGATGCTCGGTGCGTTGGGCGCGCCCGTCACAGCCGACGAGGCCGTGTCGCTCGTCGGGGCCGGCTACGACCGGCTGGCGACGACGTATCCCGCCTGGAGCCGGTCGGCTTCCGACGTGAACCAGCGGCACATCCTGATCGACCGGGCGCTCGCGCTCGGTGCGACCGGCCCCGCCCTGGACATCGGTTGCGGGACCGGCGAGCTGGCGACCGCCCACCTCGTCGAACGGGGCCTCGGCGCCGTCGGTGTCGACCTGTCGCCGGTCAGCATCGCCCGGGCCCGTGAGGCCCTCCCGGGCGCGGCTTTCCTGGCCGCGGACGTCACTGCGCTGTCGCTGCCGCTGCGGCACTTCGGCCTCGTCACGGCCTTCAACTCGGTCATCCACGTTCCCCGCCGGCGACACGCCGCCCTGTTTCGAGACGTGCGCCGCTGGCTGCGACCCGGCGGGGTGTTCGTGGTCAACGTCGAGACCGACGGGGAGTCGGGCGAGGGCACGACGGAGGGCTGGCTCGACGGCGTCGAGATGTTCTGGAGCGGGTGGACGGCGACCGAGGAGATCGCCCTCGTCGAGCGCGCCGGGCTGACCGTGGTCGAGGCCGCCGACCGTGCGGCCGCCGGGACCCGCTTCACCTGGCTGGTCTGTCGCCGCCCCGCGTGATCGCGTCAGTTCCAGGCGAAGGTGTCGGCGGTGAGCCGTTCGGCGAGGGGTGGGGTGTAGGGGGGCGGGGGTGGCCCGGCCCCGGGTGGTGGGTCGGGGCGGTGGGGGTTCGATGGGGTGGCCGAAGGGGTCGAGGAAGCGGAGGGTGCCGGCTTCGGGGTCGCCTTCGATCGAGAACTGGCCGAGGTGTAGGGCCCGGTGGTGCCTGGGGCAGAGGAGCACGAGGTTGTGGGGCTCGGTCGGGCCGCCGTGTTCCCAGTACCGGATGTGGTGGGCGTGGAGCCAGAGGCGTTGGGTGCACAGGGGGTGGGTGCAGCCTTGGTCGCGGCGGGCGAGGTAGCGGCGCATGGCGCGGTTGGGGGTGCGCTCGGCGGGGTGGATGCCGATGAGTTGGCCGAGCCGGTAGGCCATGACCTGGATCTGGGCGTCGCAGGACAGGAACCGGGCCACCGGGTCGGGCACGACCGGGCCCATGTCCAGTTGGGCGGGGCCGAGGGTGCCGTCGGGGTCGACGTCGATGTGCAACACGACGGTGTTGCGTTCGCCGCGCTGGCCGGTGCGCCGGTAGGTGGGGTCGAGGGCGTCGGCGGCTTCGGAGGCCAGGCGTACGAGCCCGTCGGCCCACGACACCGTGCGGGTGCCCGCCGCCTGGTCCGGGTCGGTGTCGGCGTCGGGGTGGGGGTCGGGGAGGTCGTTGCGGTCGCGGAACTCGGCGTCGCGGGCGCTGGTCAGCCCGAGCCGCACCACGGCGCCTTCGTCGGCGGGGAGGCAGAACCGGCCCCGGAGCCAGCCGTCGCGGCCGTCGTGCAGGCGCAGCATCCGCTCGGGCTCGGGCCGCGGCTCGGTGCCGCCGGGTTGTTCGGGCAGGGACCGCAGCAGCCGGTCGAGCTGGGCGATCAACAGGGACGGGGCCAGCGCCGCGACCTCGGCGTCACGTGATGGGGGACCCGGCGGGCGATGCGGACCATGGCGTCCTCCCCCAGCCGCCCGGACTCGAACAGCGCCCAGCACTCGGGCAGCTCGCGCAGCCGGCGGGCGATCGTCACCAGGCCCTCGGCCCGGGCCCGGGAGATGCCGGCCTTCCAGCACAGCCAGTGCTCGGGGGACTGGATGCCGATGCCCTCCCAGCCGTCGGTGTCGAGCAGCCCCCGCACCGCAGCCACCAGCCGGGCCACCGCGACGTTCACCGTGCCCATCACCGCGACGGCTTCGGCCTCCGCGAACCACCACGCCTCCTCCTGGGGCGAGCGGCCCGCGCCGGCAGGCGGCGGGGCGGGTAGCTCAACCACGGACATGCCTCTAACCCTAACGACGGGGTATGACAGTTTCGGTCAGCACTCGGAAGGGCTCGATGGCCGGTGAGCGGCGACTTCACCAGTCGTCGCTGAAACCGACCTCGACTGTCTCCAGGGCGTCATCGACGAGGATCGCCTCGACAAGCGCACTGGGCCCACCCACATAGCTCCACGGGTAGTCGATCTCGGTCGCCACGAACCAGTCGCGGACGAGCCTGTACGCGCCGCAGCACTCGATTCCACGCCTTTGGCTGGCTCTGCGCGAAAGCGACCGTGTTCGAACCGGCGTGGAGGTCCCCCACCCGCTCCACAGCCCGTAGTGGGACGGCACCGGACCAGGTACTGGGGTGCAACATCAGCCCAGCGGCATCGCTCGGGCAGGGCGTGGGTAGAACGTGTTCTACATCTGCGCTAGACAGTGACGGTGCTGCTCGAGGGAAAGACCGTCATCATCACCGGGGTCGGCGGGGGGCTCGGGCGCGAGTGCGTCGTGCGGGCGCTGCGCGAGGGCGCCAACGTCGTCGTCGCCGCCCGCACCCAGGACACGCTCGACGCCCTGGCCAAGGAGCTCGACCCCGAGGGGCAGCGGCTGGCGACTCGGGCCACCGACATCACCGATCCCGAAGCATGCGAGGCACTGGTCGCGCACGCCACCGAGCGGTTCGGCTCTGTCGACGCCCTCGTGCAGGTGGCGGCGTTCGAGTACGTGTTCGGCGGACTCCACGAGACCGACCTCGAGACCTGGCGCCAGGCGTTCGAGACCAACGTGCTCGGGGCCATGACCGTCCTCCGACCGGTGGCCAAGGCGATGGAGGCGGGGGGCGGCGGGTCGATCGTCCTCATCGGCTCGCAGTCGATGTTCAAGCCGTCGCTGCCCCAGGCCGGCTACGCGGCGTCGAAGGGCGCCCTGCTCACGACCATGTACTACCTGGCCGACGAGCTGGGGGCGCACGACATCCGCTGCAACATGGTCGTGCCGTCGTGGATGTGGGGCCCGGCCGTGCAGATGTACGTGGGCATGCAGGCCGACAGCAAGGGCGTCGGCCACGACGAGGTCGTGCAGGAGATCGTGGGTGACTTCCCGCTGGGCCGCATGACCGAGGACGGCGAGGTGGCCGACGTCGTCATGTTCTTCGCCTCCGACCTGTCGAAGGCGGTCACGGGGCAGCACCTCATGGTCAACAGCGGCGAGCTGATGCGCTGAGCAGCGCAGGCGAGGGAGGACCACCATGACCACCGCACCCAAGCGGGTCGTCGTCTGGGGCACCGGCTTCGTGGGGAAGCTGGTGATCGCCGAGATCGTCCCCCACCCCGCCTTCGAGCTGGTGGGCGTCGGGGTCTCGAACCCCGACAAGGTGGGCCGCGACGTCGGCGAGATCTGCGGGCTCGACCCGATCGGCGTCACCGCCACCGACGACGTCGACGCCCTGATCGCCCTGCGCCCCGACGCGCTCGTCCACTTCGGGCCCACCGCCGCCTACCCCGACGACAACATCCGGGTCATCGGCGCCTTCCTGCGGGCCGGCATCGACGTCTGCTCGACCGCCATGACGCCCTGGGTGTGGCCGGCGATGGCGCAGAACCCCCCGCACTGGATCGACCCCATCGTCGCGGCCTGCGAGGAGGGCGGCGCGTCGTGCTTCACGACCGGCATCGACCCCGGGTTCGCCAACGACCTGTTCCCCATGACGCTGATGGGCCTGTGCGGCGAGGTGCGGGTCGTGCGGGCGCTCGAGATCCTCGACTACATCAACTACGAGGGCGACTACGAGAACGAGATGGGCATCGGCCGCCCGCCCGAGTTCAAGGCCATGCTCGAGCACCCCGACATCCTCGTCATGGCCTGGGGCGCCACCGTGCCGATGATGGCGGCGGCGGTCGGCATCGAGCTCGACAAGATCACCACCACCTGGGACAAGTGGGTGACCGACACGCCGATCACCACCGCCAAGGGCGTCATCAACCCGGGCGAGGTGGCGGCCATCCACTTCACGATCAACGGCGTCTACGAGGGCGAGACCCGGATCCAGCTCGAGCACGTCAACCGGATCGGGCCCGACGCGGCCCCCGAGTGGCCGCGCGGGCACCAGGACGACGTGTACCGGGTGGAGATCGAGGGCTCGCCGTCGATCACGCAGGAGACGGCCTTCCGGTTCACCGACGGCAGCGGGCGCGACGCCGCCACCGCCGGGTGCCTCGCCACGGGCCTGCGGGCGCTGAACGCGGTGCCCGCGGTCAACGCTCTGCCGCCCGGCTGGGTCACCCCGCTCGACCTGCCGCTGATCCCGGGGGCCGGGACCATCCGCTGAGGCGCCGTCAGGTCGCCACGACCCACAGCGCCCACACCGCGATCATCGCCAGCGCCACAGCGAGCTGGACCAGCGCCGCCACGCCGAAGCCGGTGATCGTCGCCCGCGTGGTGGCCCAGGCGGCGCCCGCATCGTGCGTGCGCAGGTGCTCGCCGACGTAGATGCCGAGCACGCCGCCGAGAGGCAGCCCCACGACCGGGACGACGAAGAACCCGACCACCGCGGCGAGGATGCCGAGCCACACGCTGGCCCGGCCGGCGCCGGCGCGCGAGGCGTGCCGCTTGGGCACGACCCAGCCGGCGATCGTGGCCCCGGCGGCCAGCGCGGTCATCACGGCGAAGGCGGCGACACCGACGGCGCCGAACCCCTCGGCGAGGCCGTAGACCAGCCCGGCGCCCCAGATCAGCGCGAGCCCGGGGAGCAGCGGCACGATCGTGCCGATGGCGCCGACGGCCATCACCAGGGCGAGCAGCGGAACGAGGTCGGAGTCGTCCATGGGCCAGCCGCGGGCGTCAGGCTCCGGTGCCGGCCCCGAGGAGGCGCCGCAGGGGACCGGTTGCGGCATCGAGGGCGGCCAGCGCGGTGCGGAGGTGCCGCTCGCCGACGGCGCCGTCGCTCCCGCCGGCGGCCTCGTCGGCGGCCTCGTCGACGGCGAGGAGGACCGCCCTCCGGACGAGCTCACGGACGAAGGCGGCGCTGACCCCGTCGGTCGCGGCCACGATCGGTTCGAGCGCGAGGTCGGGCACCCCGCCAGGCAGGTCTCGCAGGTACAGCTCGAGCAGCCGTCGGCGGCACTCGGCGTCGGGCAGCTTGATCTCGAACTCCCGAGCGAACTCGGTCGGTTCGAACGCGTTGGTCATGCGGCCGGACGTTAGGTCCCTCGTGGCAACCGCGGGCGCCCGGCCGCGGGGATCACCCCGCCGGGACCACCGTGACCGGGATGCCGTTGACGGCGGCGTTGCCCGAGATCACGTCGACGAACGTGCCCGGCGACAGGACGTTGCTGTTGATGCCGGCGTGCTCGCGGGCCACCGACAGGCGGGCGCCCGGCCGGTCGTGGCCCCAGCCGTGGGGCAGCGACACGACGCCGGCGGCGATGGCGTCGGTCACCTCGACCGGCACCTCGACCCGCCCGGCCTCGGACGCCACCACCGCGACGTCGCCGTCGGCCACGCCGGCACGGGCGGCGTCGTCGGGGTGCATGTGCAGGGTGCAGCGGTTGCGGCCCTTGACCAGCGCCGGGACGTTGTGCATCCACGAGTTGTTCGACCGGAGCTGCCGGCGGTTGACCAGCACCAGGTCGTCGGCGGGCCGGTCGAGCCGGGCCGCCAGCCGCGGCAGGTCGTCGGTGATGTACGGCGGCGCCAGGACCACCCGGCCGCCCGGGGTGGTGACGACCTCGTCGAGGCGCGGCACCATCGGCCCGAGGTGGATGCCGTGCGGGCTCGGCCTTGACCTTGTCGAGCGTCAGGCCCGTCGGGCCGCTCGCCGTAGCGGTCGCCGAACGGGCCGGTCCGCAGCGTGAGGTCGAGCATCCGCTCGGGGCCGCCCGCGTCGTACCGCTCCCGCAGCGTCGGGCCGTCGAGGCCCTGGGTCATGGCCAGCACGTCGAAGAACCCGTCGTCGATGGCGGCGACGTCGACCTCGCCGGCCGGCTGGCCGAGGCAGGCACCGGCGAGGCGGATCAGGATCTCCCACTCGTGCGGCCGCCCGTCCGTCGGGAGGGAAGATCGGCGGCGAGTAGCGCGCCGCGCTGCCCACCGCGAAGCTCCACAGCAGGTCGTCGTGGTGGGCCTGCTCCAGCGGCGAGAGGCCGGGCAGGATCACGTGGGCGTGGCGGGTCGTCTCGTTGAGCTAGTTGTCGACGCTGATCATGCAGTCGATGCCGGCCAGCGCGGCGTCGAGGCGGTCGCCGTCGGGCGTGGACAGGACGGGGTTGCCGGCGACGGTGAACAGCGCCCGGATCTGCCCCTCGCCCGGCGTGGCGATCTCCTCGGCCAGGCACGAGACGGGCACGTGGCCGAGCACCTCGGGAGCGCCCCGCACCCGGGTCCGCCAGCGGCCGAAGTTCGGCGCCCCGCCCTCGAGACCGGGCATCGGCAGGTCGGTGACCGGCCAGGCCGCGGGGCGGGGAACATGGCGCCGCCGGGCACGTCGAGGTGGCCGGGTGAGGACGTTGACGACGTCGACCATCCAGCTCGCCAGCGTGCCGAACTCCTGGTTGCACGTGCCGATGCGTCCGTAGACGACCGCCCGCTCGGTGCCGGCGAGCTCGTCGGGCCAGCGCCCGGATCCGCTCGGCGTCGATGCCCGTCACGGGCGCCACCCGCTCGGGCGTCCAGTCGGCCACGAGGCCGCGCAGGTCCTCGACGCCGTCGAGGCGGTCGGCGACGGTGCCGAGGTCGACGAGGTCCTCGGCGAACAGGACCTGGGCCACGGCCAGCAGCAGGGCGGCGTCGGTGCCCGGGCACGATGGGCAGCCACTCGTCGGCCCGCTCCGCGGTGCCGGTGCGGCGCGGGTCGACGACGATCACCCGGCCGCCCCGGGCGCGGATCGCCGGCGATCTCGCCCATCACGTCGGGGCAGGCGAGCAGCGAGCCCTGCGAGGCGTGGGGGTTGGCGCCCATGATCACCAGCAGGTCGGTGCGGCTGATGTCGGGCACGGGGATCTTCCACATGCCGCCGTACATGAGGTGCGAGCTGACGTTCTTCGGCCACTGGTCGACGGTGCCGGCCGAGTAGATCATCGGGATGCCCGACATGCCGATGAGGACGCCGATGTAGCGGCCGAGGCTCATGTTGTGGGCGAGCGGGTTGCCGACGTAGGCGGTGACCGCCTCGATGCCGTGCTCGGCGATCACGGGGGCGAGCAGCTCGTCGCAGCGGCGGAAGGCGTCGTCCCAGCCCACCTCGCGCCACGTGTCGCCCTCGCGCACCAGGGGCCGCCGCAGGCGGTCGGGATCGTGGTGGAGGTGACCGACGGCGGTGCCCTTGGGGCACAGGTGGCCCTTGCTCCAGGCGTCGTCGCGGTCGGCCCGGATCAGCTCGACCCGGTCGTCGGCCACGTGGATCTCCAGGCCGCACATCGCCTCGCACAGCGGGCACGTGCGGAGGTGGACCTGGCGGGCACCCGCGCCCGTCCCCGTCGTCACCGTCATCGAGACCCCCTCGTCTGCCGTCAGTTGCTTACCTTAGACAAGCAACAGACGGCGCGGGGCCGCAGTGGAGGACGCGCTACCGCGTCACCCCGGTGAGCCGGCACGCGGCCGCCCACCGGTCGGCGTCGACCGACGGCGTCGCGCCGGCCGCGCCGACGCGGGCCCGGTCGATCACCGCCGCGCTGTCGGCGATCGCGCCGGCCAGCAGCGTGCGCAGCCGCTCGTCGGGGTCGGGGATGCACGCCTGGGCGATGCCCACGACCGCGTAGCGGACCGTGCTGGGGGCGGCATGGCGACCGAAGCCCCGGGTGCTGTTGCGCACCTCGTCGGTGAACGCCCGGGCCCAGGCGGCAGCGTCGGGCGCCGAGGCCAGGGCCTCGTCGGCCAGCGCCGCGGTCGCGGGGTCGACTGCGCCGTCGAGGTCGACCAGAGCACGCTGGGCGGCCAGGATCGACACGGCCAGCACCCGCTGGCGCTCGGCCGCCGCGACCGGGAGGGCCGTGATCGCGGCCCGCAGCGCGATGCGGATGTCGACCCGGGGATCGTCGGACGTGAGGCCGATCACCGACGGCACCAGCGGGCCGAGCTCGTCCCGCCCGTCGTCGGTGGTGTGGTCGTTGACGAGCCGGGCGAGGGCGGCGAGGAGCGGATGCGTGCACGACGGCCGGTCACTCCACCGCTCTCCGGCCAGGAACGAGGCCAGCTCCATGAAGCACGCGCCCTTGCGTGGGCTGCGGTGCTTGCCCCGCGACAACTGCGGGACGATGTCGGGAACGCCTGCACTGCTGGGCATGGGAGCACCCCCACGAGGTGGCCGTCTCGTGGCCCCTAGTTTGCGACCGATCGCGCGCCACCGCCACCCCTAGTGTGAGCGCGGGGCCGTGAGCAGGTCAGTTCGAGGGCTGGTAGCGGGCGATCTCGGCCCGCCCCACCACCATGTGGTGCACCTCGTCGGGGCCGTCGGCCAGCCGCAACGTGCGCTGGCTCGTGTACATGTCGGCCAGCGGCGTCCACTGCGACACTCCCGTGGCGCCGTGGATCTGGATGGCCTGGTCGATGATCTGGCACACCCGCTCGGGCACCATCGCCTTCACCGCGCTGACCCACACCCGAGCCTCGGCGTTGCCCATCAGGTCCATGGCCTTGGCCGCTCGCAGCACCATGAGGCGCATCGCCTCGATCTCGATGCGGGCCCGCGACACCAGCTCGGTGTTCTTGCCGAGGGCGATGATCGGCTTGCCGAAGGCGGTGCGGCCGAGGCCTCGTTCGACCATGAGCTGCAGCGCCCGGTCGGCCGCGCCGATGGACCGCATGCAGTGGTGGATGCGGCCCGGGCCCAGGCGCAGCTGGCTGATCTCGAAGCCGCGCCCCTCGCCGAGGAGGATGTTCTCCTTCGGCACCCGCACGTCGGTCAGCCGGATGTGCATGTGGCCGTGGGGGGCGTCGTCGTGGCCGAAGACGAGCATCGGGCCCACGATCTCGACGCCGGGCGTGTCCATCGGAACGAGGATCTGCGACTGCTGCAGGTGCGCCGCGGCGTCGGGGCTGGTCCGCACCATGCAGATCATGATCTTGCAGCGCGGGTCGCCGGCGCCCGAGATGTAGTACTTCTCGCCGTTGATGACCCACTCGTCGCCGTCGAGGACCGCGGAGGTGGCGATGTTGCGGGCGTCGGAGCTGGCCAGGTCGGGCTCGGTCATGCCGAAGCACGAGCGGATCTCGCCGTCGAGCAGCGGCTGCAGCCAGCGCGCCTTCTGCTCGGGGGTGCCCACCCGCTCGAGCACCTCCATGTTGCCCGTGTCGGGGGCCGAGCAGTTCAGGCACTCGGACGCGAGGGGGTTCTTGCCCAGCTCGGCGGCGATGTAGGCGTAGTCGAGGTTCGACAGGCCCCGGCCGGTCTCGGCGTTCGGGAGGAAGAAGTTCCAGAGCCCGTTGGCCTTGGCCTTCGCCTTCACGCCGTCGAGCAGCTCGAGCTGGCCGGGGGCGAACGACCACCGGTCGGCACGGTCGGCGCCGAGGGCGAAGAACTCCTCGGTGATGGGGTCCACCTCGTCGGCGACGAAGCTGCGCACCTGGTCGAGCAGGGGCCGAGCCTCGGCCGACATGCCCAGGTTGAACAGCTCGCCCCCGAAGTCGTCGACGTTCAGCGGGTTGGCAGGCACGTGACGACCGTATCAGTGGGCCCCGGGCCGGCCCCTCGGCCGGCCCGGATCTCTATCTGCTCACGGTGCTGATCGTTCGCTCGCTTCGCTCGCTCACTCCGGCTGGAGGAACTCGAGGTCCAGCTCGAGCTTCACGGCGTTGCCGAGCGCCTTGTCGAGCGGCCCGAAATGGATGCCGTAGTCGTGGCGGCGGATCTCGCCCCGCGCCTCGAACCCGGCGTGCACCCCGTCCATGAACGACTCGGTGCCGCCGAGCTCGACCTCGAGCGTCAGCGGCTGGGTCACGTCGCCGATGGTGAGCTCGCCGTCGAGGGTCCAGTCGGCGCCCTCGCCGGTGATCTCGAGCGAGCGGAACGTCATCGTCGGGCGGGTCGCCACGTCGAGCAGCTCGGGCGACAGGACGTGCGCGTCCCGGTCCTTGTTGCCGGTGTCGAGCGAGCCGATGTCGATGGTGGCGGTCACGGACGAGGCCTCGGGGGTCTCGCCCACGACCAGCTCGGCCTCGACGGCGGCGAAGTGGCCCCGCACCTTGGACACGCCGAGGTGGCGAACGGAGAACCCGACCCGGAAGTGGTTGGTGTCGAGCGCCCAACGCCCGGGGACGAGGGGGAGCGCGGTGGTGGTTGCGTCGGTCATGCGCACGATCCTGGGCGCTGGCGGCGGGCCTGGGGAGGCCGGGTCAAGGCTGGTCCTGACAGGGCCACCCTGGTCGGCGCCGGTTCCCGGCACACTGGAGCGGTGATCGACGACATCGAGCTCGGCGCGTTCCTGCGCTCGCGGCGCGAGGCGACATCGCCCGCAGATGTCGGGTTGCCGATCGGCCCCCGCCGCCGGACACCGGGCCTGCGCCGGGCCGAGCTGGCCACGCTGGCCGGGATCAGCGTCGACTACCTGGTCCGCCTCGAACAGGGCCGTGACACCAACCCGTCGGCCCAGGTCGTGGCCGCGCTGGCCTCGGCGCTGCGCCTCGGCGAGGAGGACCTCGCCCACCTGCGCCACCTCGTCGCCGTCAACGCCAGCGGCGCGCTGTGCCCGGCCACGGTGGCGCCCGCCACCGCCATCCGCCCGACCGTCCAGGCCCTGCTCACCGGCCTCGAGCCGGCGCCGGCGTTCGTCATCAACCGCCTCGCCGACCTGCTGGCGTGGACCTCGACCTACGACCGGCTGGCCCGACCGGTCGGCATTCTCGACGGCGCGCGGGCGAACCTGCTCCGCTACACGTTCACCGACGAGCGGGCCCGCACCACGTATCCCGACTGGGACGCCATCGCCGACGAGCAGGTGGGCAACCTGCAGGCGGCCTTCCGCCCCGAGGACGCCGAGGGCCAGGCCCTCATCGCCCACCTGTCCGAGGTCGCCGGCCCCGCGTTCACCGACCGCTGGGCCACCCGGCCGGTGGGGCGCAAGCGCTCCGGCACGAAGCTCATGGTCCACCCCGAGGTGGGCGAGGTGCGGGTGGCGTTCGAGACCCTCCAGCTCCCCGACCCCGACGACCAGCGGCTGGTCGTCTACCTGCCGGGCGACATCGAGACCGCCCGCGCCCTCGACGCCCTGGCCGGCCGGCACCCCGGCAACCTGCGCGCCGTCGGCGACTGAGCCATCCGGGCGAGCCGCGGCGAACCGACTGCTACTGCCCCGTCAGTCCTGCGCTCATCGTCCGCTCAGGGCCGTCCGGCACGGGCTCGTGGTGTGCTTCGAGCTCGTCGTGTCCTTCGACGTGGACGCGGGGGAGGACCCGGTTCAGCGCGGCCGGGATCCACCAGTTGGCCTTCCCCAGCAGCTCCATGGTCGCCGGGACCAGCACCATGCGGATGACCGTGGCGTCGACCAGGACGGCCACCGCCAGCCCGAGACCGAACACCTTGAGCACCCTCACATCGCTGATCACGAACGACGCGAAGACGCAGAACATGATGGCGGCGGCCGCGGTGATCACCCGGGCGGTGAGGGCGAGCCCGTCGGCCACGGCCGTGGCGTTGTCGCCGGTGCGCAGCCACTGCTCCCGGATGCGTGAGAGCAGGAACACCTCGTAGTCCATGGAGAGGCCGAACAGGATCGTGAACAGGAACAAGGGGATCCACGGATCGATGGGCCCCTTCTGGACCCCGATCACCGATCCCAGCCAACCCCACTGGAACACGGCCACCATCACGCCGTAGGCGGCACCGATCGACAGCATGTTCATCACGGCGGCCTTCACCGGTATGGCGATCGACCGGAACACGACCATCAGCAGCAGGAACGAGAGCAGGACGACACCGCCGATGACCCAGACGAGCCGCTGGGAGAAGTACTGGGCGGCGTCGACCCCGGCCGCGGTCACCCCGCCGACCAGCGCCCGCGACCCGCTGTGGCCGACCACCGACGGGATCACCTCGCCGCGGAGTCGCCCGACGAGCGTCTTGGTCGCCTCGTCCTGGGGCGCCGATCGGGGAATGGCCACGATCACCGCGGTGTCGCCGTTGTCGTTCAGCTGCGGCGGGGCGACAGCGGCCACATCCGGCGTCGACCCGATGGCGGTGGCCAGCTTGTCGACGACGCCCGGATCGCCGCCACCGGAGAGGTCCACGGCCACGACGAGCGGGCCGTTGCTGCCGGGACCGAACCCGTCGGCCAGCAGGTCGTACGCCTGGCGGGTGGTCAGGTTCGAGGGATCGTTGCCGGCGTCGGTGAACAGCAGCCGCATGGACGACACCGGCAGCGCCAGCAGGACGAGCACGGCAAGTGCGCCGAGACCCGACACGATCGGGTGCCGCTGGACCACGCGGCTCCAGCGGTACCAGACGCTGTGTGGGCCCGGGGTCGTCGCGATGCGGATCCCCGGCACACGGAGGCGATCGATGGCGCGCCCGGCGAAGCCCAACATCGCCGGGAGCAGGGTGAGGGAGGCGGCCAATACCAGGAGCACGGCGGCGATCGTCCCGAGCGCGAGTCCGTAGACGAACGACACACCGAGGAGCATCATCCCGAGCAGCGAGATCACCACGGTGCACGCAGCGAACAGGACCGCCCGCCCCGAGGTGTCGATGGCGTGGGTCACCGCGCCACGGGGCTCGGCGCCGTCGTGGAGCCCTTGGCGGTAACGAGTGACGATGAACAGGGCGTAGTCGATGCCGACCCCGATCCCGATCATGGCGGCGAGGGCGGGACCGAAGGTGGGCACGACGAGGCCATGGCTCACGAACGCCACGACGGCGTAGCCGATGCCGATCCCGAACAGTGCGGTGACGATGGGGAGCCCCATGGCGATGGCCGACCCGAACGCGAGGAGCAGGATGACGATGGCGGCCGCAACCCCGACGAACTCCGTGGATCCGGGGCTGGGCGCCAGCACGAACTCGATCGGCTGACCCCCGAGCTCGACGTCGAAGCCCGACGCACGCGCCGCCTCGGCCGTGTGGATCACGCGCCGGATCGCGGTCTTCGGCAGATCGACGGTCTGCTGATCGAACTGGACCTCGGCGTACGCGATGCGTCCGCCGGACGAGATCTGGCTCTGGCCGCCCTGGTCGAAGGGACTGCGGACCGCCGCGACGTGCGGGAGGCCCTTCAGCTGGTCGATGAGCGTGGTGAGCGCGGCCTCGTTCGCCGGTGACGTGACCGCGGAATCGGTGCGGACCACCACATCCGCCGTGTCGCCGGCGAACGCGGGAAACTTGGCCTTCAGCAGATCCTGGGCCTGTTGCGATTCGGCGTTGCCGGTGAACCGGTCCTGGTAGGCATTGCCGGCGATCCCCGAGGCGACACTGGCGACGACGAGCAGCCCGATCCACAACACCAGCACCCGTCGGCGGTGGTCATAACTCCAGCCCGCCAAGCGAGCAAGCCAACCAGGCGGCTGGGCTGCGCCCGCTGCGTCGTGAGGCGAGGTGTTCGGCGGGTGGGTGGTCACGGTCATGGGGTCCTCGCGGTGACGTCGGAGTCGAACAAGCTCCACGAGGACGATAAGCAGGGCCGTGTCAGCGATCGCCGAGCGTTCCGTCACGCTTTGGTCAAGCATCGGCCGGATCTGTGCGTGAGTTCGGCGCCGTGACCGCCGGCCCTATTGCGTGGCGAGGCGCAGCCGGTCGCGGTAGGCGGCCAGCACGGCCGGGTCGCCGTCGAGCGCCACCGCGCCGTCGGGCCGGCGCCCCCACAGCCACAGCAGGACCGCCTCGGGCTGGCCCGTCACGGCGGCGTCGGCGGGCCCGTCGCCGCGGGCGAGCGGGATGGTGTCGGGGCCGAGCGTGCTCCGCCACACCTGCCCACCCGTGCGCACCGCCACCGTGCCCCCGGCGCCCGCGTGGGGGTCGACGCCCTCCCACTCCTTGGGGTCGAGCGTGGCCCAGTCGTCGGCTAGGAACAGCTCGAGCACCTCGTCGACGCCGTCGACGGCCAGCTCTGGGTCGATCGGCGTGGGCGTGCCCCGGCCGTCCTCGACGTCCAGGCGGTGAACCGCGGATTCCTGCGCCATCCGCCGAAACCAGAACCCGACCGTCTGGTCGCCCGGCCACCACGTGTACGCCGGAGCCTCGGGGCCGCGCTCGCGCAGCTCGGCCAGCAGGGCGTCGAGCGACGCCTCGAACCAGGCCACCAGCTCGACCCCCGGCGGCGGTTCCTGCTCGACGCCGTCGGCCTCGACGGGCCGCCGCTGCAGGCGGATGCAGGCGACCTTGTGCCGGTACACCTGGCCGGTGTGGGTGACGCAGGCGCGCACGTCCCATCCGGGGCAGGTGGGGATGGCGGCGTCGAGATCGCCGGCCGCAGCCGCCGCGGCCAGCCGCCGCCCGTCCTGCTCGATCAGCTCGAGGTAGCGGTCGGGTGTCATCGGGGGGACGGTAGCGACGTCCTCGGCCCGGGGTGAGCGGATTCCGATGGTCAGCGCCACCAGTTCGCATGGCGGACATCGATGGGTAGACCCCGGATCAGCCACCGTGTCGCCGCCGCGCCCGCCGCCAGGAGGGCGAGGACGCCGGCGATGCCGATGCCGACGGGGGGCTGGTCGAGCCCGAGCGCCTCGCCGAGGCGGACGCCGACGAAGCCGCTGCCCATGAGGTACTCGCCGACGACGGCGAGGGCGGTGCCGCCCAACAGGTACCCGGAGCCCCAGGCCCACCCGAAGCGGAACAGCCCGGCGCCGATGATCATGCCCGCGACGACGTGCGTGGCGTAGAGCGCCAGCACCTCGACCAGGATGAGGCCGTACTGGTCGGGCCGGTCGTAGATGTGCATGTCGCGGGCGTTGTCGAGCACGTGGGGCCAGTCGTTGAGCGCGAACACGAGGTCTTCGACGGCGAAGGCGAGGGTGGTGGCCAGCGCGCCGGCGAGCGCGAGGCCGGCGACCGCCACCAGGCTGCCGTCGGCCGCGACTCGGCGGGTCACGCCCTGGGTCACGATCACCGGCACGTAGCCGGTGACGACCATGATGCCGCCGACGAGGATGGCGTACTGGAAGACGCTGGCCTGGCCGTCCCACATGCTGGCGTCGACCTCGCCCCACACGCCGTTGGCGACCAGGTTGGCCGTCAGCAGGGCGGCACCGATGCCGACCCAGATCAGCCAGTAGAAGAGCAGGTGGCCGCCGAGCAGCCCCGCGATGCGGGAGATCCCGGGCGGACCCGCCGGGTCGGGTCGCGTCGTCGCGTCGGCGTCAGACGGGGTGGTCACGGTCACGATGCCTCCTCGGTGGCGTCGCCGGTCGGGGCGGCGGCGACGGTGCGGTCGCCGGTCAGGTGCACGAACAGGTCCTGCAGCGGCAGCGGCCCCAGCTCGAGGCCGGCCGCCGTCGCGGCGCGCCGGCGCTCGTCGGCCAGCTCGCCGTAGGCGACGGCGGCCAGGGTGCCGCCGAGCCGGCGCTCGTTCAGCACCTCGAGGCCGGCGTCGGCCACGAACCGCTCGACAGCGCTGGCGGCGCCCACCACCTCGACCCCCCGGGACCGCAGGGCGTCGGTGTCGGCCTCGACCAGGAGCCCACCCCGGTCGAGGATGGCCACCCGTCCGAACAGCGACGCCACCTCGTCGATGTGGTGGGTCGAGAGGATCACCGTGCGGGGGTGGGCCAGGTAGTCGCTCAGCACCTCGTCGTAGAACGCATACCGGCTGGGGGCGTCCATGCCGAGGTGCGCCTCGTCGAACATCGTGACGGGCGCCCGCGCCGCCAGGCCCATCGTGCAGGCGAGCGCGGCGCGCTTGCCCCGCGACAGGTTGGCGATCTTGACGTTCGGGACCTCGAACTGGTCGAGGAGCCGGCGGGCGTAGGGCTCGTCCCACGCGGGGCGCAGGGCAGCGGTGAACTCGACAGCGTCGTGGACCTTCCACTCGCCGCCGTCGCCGCCCGACCCGATGAGGGCGACGGCGGCCATGCGGTCGGCGTCCTCCCACGGGTCGGCGCCGGCGATGAGCACCTCGCCGGCCGTGGGCCGCCGCAGCGACGCCACCAGCGACATGAGGCTGGTCTTGCCCGAGCCGTTGCGGCCGAGGAGGCCGAGGATGGTGCCGGCCGGCACGTGCAGGTCGATGCCGGTCAGGGCGTCGGGGGCGCCGGGCTCGGTGTCCTCGTAGCGCAGGCCCACCCCGCGCAGCTCGACGTCGACCTCGGGTGTGAGGGTCATGCCCGCTCCTTGTCGTTCGGGGTTCCGCCGTTGCCGCGGCCCTCGGGGCGCCGGCCGGCGATGTGGGCGATCACGTCGTCGAGGTCGATGCCGATGACCTGTGCCTCGGCCACCATCGGATCGACGACGTCGGCGTAGAACCGCTCGCGGTGCCGGGCCCGCAGACGGTCGGGCGCGTCCGCGCTGACGAACATGCCGATGCCTCGCTTCTTGTAGAGCAGCCCGTCGTCGACGAGGTGCTGGAACGCCTTGGCGGCGGTGGCGGGGTTGATGCGGTAGAAGGCCGCGTACTGGTTGGTCGACATCACCTGCTCGTCGGGGGCGAGCCGCCCGCTCAGGATGTCGGCCGCGATCTGGTCGGCGATCTGCCGGTAGATCGGCCCGCCGCTGTCGAAGCCGTTCATCGGACGAGAGGGTTGATCGGTTCATTAGTGATGTAATGAACCATAGAACCATGCGATGCCGAACGCAACGCCTAACCTGCGCCCGAGCGTGGGGGAGGGCGACCGGATGAGCGACGTCCCGCAGGGACCGGACTGGTGGCTGGCATCGGATGGCCGGTGGTACGCGCCCCCGCGACCGGGCGCCGCGCCGCCCTCTGGCTACGGCCCGCCACCGGTCCCCGGGTACGGGCCGGCCCCCGGCTACGGCCCGCCGCCCGGGTACGTCCCCCGGCCGCCCTCGTCGTCGAGCGGGACCAACGTGCTGGTGTGGGTGCTGGTCGCCGTCGGCGTCGTGGTGCTGCTGGGGATGGGCGCGTGTGTCGCCCTCGTCGTCGCCGTCGGCGAGGCCGCCGAGGACGTCAGCCAGAGCGCCGCCGATGAGGCCGACGACGTCTCCGGGACGCGCTGCCGGACCGACGCGGGTGCGTTCCTGGCCGCCGAGGTCGAGGTCACCAACGACTCGTCCGAGCGCTCGAACTACTCGATCGAGGTGGTGTTCGAATCGGCCGAGGGCGACCAGGTCGACACGGCGTTCGCCTTCGTGTCGGCCCTCGAACCCGGCCAGTCGACGGTGGTCGATGTCCAGAGCCTCACCGAGCCGCCCGCCCCCGGCGTCACCTGCCGGGTCACCGACGTGGAGCGCTACTCCGACGAGGTCTGATCCGCGAGCCGCCGACCTCTGAGGCGCACCGCCAGCGCCGTGGCCGCCGCGGCTGCCGTGACGGCCGCGCCCCCGAGCAGCGCGGCGGGCGGGCCGTCGTCGCCGCCGGTGGTGCGGGTGGACGCGGCCGCCACCCCACCGGTCCGCGCCGTCGCCGGCGCCGGTGGTGCGGTGGTCGTGGGGTCGGAGGTGGCCGGCGGGGCCGTCGTGGGCGGGGCCGTGGTCGGGGGCGCCGTGGCGGGAGACGCGGTGCCCGCCCGCTGGGCCACGAGCGCCGGCAGGTCCCCCCGCACGAGGGCATAGGCGGCGTCGCCCGGGCACGCCGTCTGGGACATGTCCCGGTGCCCTGCGATGGTGGTGGTCTCGACCGTGGCGCCCGCGGGCCAGCGGTTGGAGCCACGGGACGTGAACGACGTCATCGCGCCCGGCGTGACGTCGACGCCCTCTCGCCGGGCCAGCCAGGCCAGCACGCCGGTCAGCGCCTCGACGGCCTCGGGTGTCGGCGGGTCGGCCACGAAGTTCCCGATGAGGCACACGAGCTGCGAGAAGCCCTGGTTGCCGCCCGTGGCGTCGCCGATGACCGGCCCGTCGACGCTGCCGGCCCGGCCCTCCCACACCCGCCCGAACCGATCGACGAAGAAGTTGTAGGCCACGTCGGGCCACCCCTTCTCGGGGCCGGTGTGCAGGGCGTGGAACTGCCGGATCTGGTCGGCCGCCTGGGCCTCGCCGTAGTCGTTGGTGGAGGCGCTGTGGTGGACGAGCAGCACGCGGACGTCGCCGGGCGCCTCGGTCGGCAGGCCGGCCGGCGGCGCCAGGTCGGCGCCCCACGACGCGCGCCGCAGCACGGTCAGCCCGGGCGCCACCTCCACGGGGACCGGCGGCAGCGGCTGGGTGGCGCCGGCGGCCGCCGCGCCCGCACCCATCGCGCCTGTCGCGGCCGCGGCCGCGAGCGCGGCCCCGCCGGCGAGGAACGTCCGGCGATCCAGGCACATGGCGGTCACGCTAGGCGGGCCACGGGCTGGACGTTCGGCTGGCGGGCGCCGCGTAGGATCGCACCGATGGTGGGCGCCTCGATCGTGGTCTGCACCCGCAATCGGGCGGGCCGGCTGGTCGAGTGCCTCGGTGCCCTGGCCGACCAGGTCGGGGTCGGCGACCACGAGGTGGTCGTGGTCGACAACGGCTCGACCGACGGCACCGACGGGCTGGTCCGGGCCTGGGCCGCCGCCGACCCCGCTCGGCGGCGCCGCCTGCGCGAGCCCGTCGCCGGCCTGTCCCGGGCCCGCAACCGCGGCGTGGCCGCGGCGCGCGGCGAGGTGGTGCTGTTCATCGACGACGACGCCCTCGCCCCCCGGGGCTGGGTCGCCGCCCACCTGGCCGCGTACGCCCGCGACCCCGCGATCGTGGGCGTCGGCGGCCCGGTCGCCCTCCGCTGGCCCGACGGGCGCCCGGGCTGGCTGGCCCCGCGGCTCGAGCACTGGTACAGCGCGCTCGACCACGGCGACGATGCCGTGGCCACCTGGCCCACGCCGCACGGCCCCTACGGGACCAACATGTCCGTCCGCCGCTCCACGCTCGACGAGGTCGGAGGGTTCGACACCCGCCTCGGCCGGCGGGGGCGCAGCCTGGTGTCGAGCGAGGAGGGCGACCTGTTCTCCCGCGTCTGGGCCACGGGCGGCACGGTGGCGTACGAGCCCGCGACGCTGGTCCTCCACGGCGTGACGCCCGACCGCCTGTCCCGCCGGTGGGTGCTCCGGCGGGGGTGGGCGCAGGGGCGCACCAACGCCCGTCGCCAGTGGGCCGCGACCCCGGTGAGGAGACGCGCGTTGGCTAGCGTGTGCCGGGCGGAGGCAGGCACGGCGGTCAGGGACCTCGGCGAGGTCGCCCGGTCGGCGGCGAGCGGCGACCAGGCGAGTGTCCTCGACGACCTGGCCCGGCGTTCCGGTCACCTGGCGGCTGCGGTCGAGCTGGTCTGGCTGCAGGCGCAAGACGAACTACGGCGGCGAACGACCACCGGCGGCGTGGCCGGTCGGACCGGGTGAACGAGGCGGACGAGGGGGACCGGGCCGGCGGCCCCCGAGGACGGCAGGGAGAGCAGGGTGGGATATCAGCTGGGTGTCGACCTCGGGACGACGTACACGGCAGCCGCGGTCATCCGCAACGGCCGGGCCGAGGTGGCCACGTTGGGCACCCGCTCGCTCGAGATCCCGTCGGTCGTGCTGCTGCGGTCCGACGGCGAGATGCTCATCGGCGAGGCGGCCGAGCGGCGCAGCCAGACCGAGCCCGACCGCTTCGCCCGCGAGTTCAAGCGCCGGATGGGCGACCCGACGCCCGTGCTGCTGGGCGGCAGCCCGTTCTCGGCCCACGCCCTGACGGCCCGGCTGCTGCGCGGCGTGGTCAAGGTGGTGGCCGACCGCGAGGGGGGCCCGCCCACCCACGTCGTGGTCACGTGCCCCGCCAACTGGGGCGACTACAAGCGCGACCTGCTCGAGCAGGCGGTCCGGCAGGCCGACGTCGGGCGGGTCAGCATCGCCACCGAGCCCGAGGCCGCCGCGGTCCACTACGCGTCCACGACCCGGGTCGCCCCCGGCGAGATCGTGGCGGTGTACGACCTGGGCGGCGGCACGTTCGACGCCGCCGTCCTGCGCAACACCGGCCAGGGCTTCGAGCTCCTCGGCGACCCGCGGGGCATCGAGCAGCTCGGCGGCGTCTACTTCGACGAGGCCGTGTTCGCCTGGGTGGTCGACCACATGGCCGAGGCGTTCGCCCAGCTCGACCCCGACGACCCGGGGGCCATGGCGGCGGTGTCCCGCCTGCGGCGCGACTGCGTCGAGGCCAAGGAGTCGCTGTCGTGGGACACCGACACGGCCATCCCGGTGGCGCTGCCCAACCAGCGCACCGAGGTGCGCCTCACCCGCAGCGAGTTCGAGGACATGATCCGGCCCACGCTGCTCGACACGCTCGACGCCGTGCACCGCTCGCTCGACTCGGCGGGGGTGCGGCCCGAGCAGCTCTCCTCGGTCCTGCTGGTGGGCGGTTCGTCGCGCATCCCGCTCGTCGGGCAGATGCTCGTCGCCGACCTGCAGCGCCCGGTGGCCATCGACGTCCACCCCAAGCACGCGGTGGCGCTGGGCGCCGCCCACCTGGCCGCGTCCGACACCGGCGCCGTCGCGTTCTCCGCCGACGGGGCGACGACGACGCTCGAGCCGCCGGTCGTGACTCGCACCGGCCGCACGACGGTCACGGGCCCCGCCGGGGACGCCCCCGAGATGGCGGCGGCCGCCGCCGGCGCGGTCGCGGCCTCGCAGGCGCCCGCGGCACCGACCACGGCGCCGGGCGGTTGGGAGACGAGCGCACCGGGTCCCGGCGAGGCCCCGCCCTGGGGGCCTGACGGCGGCGTCCGGCTGCCGCGGGCCGGCGAGAACGGCGACGCCCGTCCGCCGGCCCACGGCCCGTCCGGACGCGGCGAGTCAGGCGGTCGGTCCGGTCGGCGCCCCAACCCGCTCGTGCTCGCCGCCGCGGCCCTGGCCGCGGTCGTGGTCGCCGGCGCCCTCGCCGCCGTGTTCGTCCTGGGTGGGGGCGACGACGACCCCGAGGGCGGCGACACCGCCTCCGACACCCCCGCAGACACCGGCACCGATGCCGATGGCGACGCCGTCACGGTCGAGCTCCCTCCCGACATCCCGCGCGGTGCCCCGCTGGCCACGTCGACCATCGCCTACACGCGGGTGGAAGGCACGTTCTGGAACGTGTGGCTGGTCGAGCCCGACGGCTCGAACCCGCGGGCGCTCACCCATGAGAACGAGGACAAGGCCCGGCTGCCCGTGATCTCGCCCGATCGCACGGCGGTGGCGTACTCCGTCGAGACCAGCGCCGGCTGGGAGCTGCGGGTCAGCGACAGCGGCGGCACGGCCAGCCGCACGCTCACGCAGGAGATCGTGTCCGACGGCCGGGCCACCTGGTCGCCCGACGGCGGCCGCCTGGCCTTCGTCGCCGACCCCGACGGTGCCAAGGACGTGTACGTGTTCGACCTGGCCAGCGGCGAGATGACCAACCTCACCAACACGCCGCAAGACGACGGCGACCCCGCCTGGTCGCCCGACGGCGCCACCATCGCCTACTGGAGCCAAGGCACCGACGGGCAGGACATCTGGACGATCCCGGTCGAGGGGGGCACTCCCACCCAGCTCACCCAGCAGCCCGGCGACGATGCCGACCCGGCCTGGTCGCCCGACAGCGAGCGCGTCGCGTTCGCCTCGAACCGCACCGGCAACTGGGACGTGTTCGTGATGGCGGCCGACGGCCGCGACCAGCAGCAGCTCACCATCGACGCGGCCGACGACCAGGACCCCGCCTGGTCGCCCGACAGTGCCTTCATCGCCTTCGAGACCAAGCGTGACAGCACCGACCGGCCCGAAGACGACTGGGCCGAGATCTACTCGATGCTGCCCGACGGCCGCGACCAGGTGCGGGTCACCACACGCGACGGGCTCGACATCCACCCGGCGTGGGGCCTGGCCCCGCCATCCTGACGTCGTGATGCCTGCGCCGACGCTCTCGGTGTGCTGCATGACGGCCGACCCGCCCGGGCAGGTGGCGGTGGCGCTGGCCGCGCTGCGCCCGGTGGCCGACGAGATCGTCGTGGCGGCCGACAGCCGGGTCGACGTCGGCGCGCTGCGCGCCTACGACGGCGTGGCCGACCGCGTGGTCCGCTTCGAGTTCCGCCCGCCCGTCGACCGGCCCCGGGCGTGGCTGGCGACGCAGTGCTCGGGCGACTGGTTGCTGTCGATCGACGGCGACGAGGTCCCCAGCCGGGCGCTGCTCGACGCCCTGCCGGGACTCACCTCGGCGGCGGACGTCCAGCAGTGCTGGCTGCCGCGCCGGTGGCTGTTCCCCGATGCCACGAGCTGGCTGGCCGAGGCGCCGTGGTGGCCCGACTTCCAGGTCCGGCTGCTGCGGAACGACGCCAGCCTGGCGGCGCGGGCCGAGCTGCACGGCGGGTTCGTGGGCGTGCTGCCGGCCCGCCACGTCGACGCGCCGCTGTACCACCTCGACGCGTTGGTCAACGCCGCCGCCACGCGCACCGCCAAGGCGGCGCGCTACGAGGCCGAGGCCCCTGGTCGGTCGGCGTACGGCGGTGGGCCGCTCAGCGAGGTCATGTACCGGCCCGAGCGGTGGGCGTCGGGCGCCACCCGCCCCGTCCCCGAGGAGGACCGCGACCTGATCGACCGGGTCCTCGCCGCCCGGGCCCGCGCCGGGGCACCGGTACGGTCGCCGGCCACGCCGGCGGGATTCGGCGGTTCCGCCGGTGGTCCCCGCGGCCGAGATCGACGCGGTCGCCACGTCGCCGTCGCTGCGCCCGGCCGACTACGCCGTGGCGCTCCGCCTGTTCGAGGCCACCGACGGCGACGCGCCGCTGCGGCTGGCGCCTCGGGAGACCCGGCCCGCTGTACGTCCGGGTCGAGAACCGGGGCGACGCCACCTGGCGGTGGGGGCTCGACCAGCAACCCCTGGTGCGCGTGAGCCACCACTGGCGCGCGCCCGGCGGCGACGTCACCCGGTACGAGGGCCTGCGCAGCCCGCTGCCCTGCACGCTCGGGCCGGGCGCGTCGACCGTCGTGCCGGTGTGGGTCGAGGCCCCCGCCGAGGAGGGCGACCACCTGCTCGAGATCGACCTCGTCCACGAGCACGTGCGCTGGTTCGAGGCGCCGCTGACCGTTCCGGTCGTGGTGGCCGAGCGCCGGCCGAGTCCCGAGACAGCAGGACCCGGGGGCGTGGCGCCGTGCTGATCACCACGGTCGTGGCCCGCAACTACCTCGCCCAGGCCCGGGTCCTGGCCCGGACGTTCCTGGGCCACCACCCCGGTGGCCGCGTCGTCGTGCTCGTCCTCGACGCACCGGGGGAGGGGCTGCGCGACGACGAGCCGTTCGAGGTCGTCGTCCCCACCGCCCTGTTCCCGCCCGACCAGCAGCGCGAGCTGCGCCGCATGACCGCCATCTACAACGTGATGGAGCTGGCCACCGCGCTGAAGCCGTTCCTGCTCCGCCACCTGCTCGCGGCGGGCGCACCCAGCGTCACCTACCTCGACCCCGACATCGAGGTGTTCGCCCCCCTCGACGACGTCGCCGGCGCGGCCGAGCGGCACGGCATCGTGCTCACGCCGCACCGGCTGACCGCGGTCCCCGCCGACGGGCGCCAGCCCGACGAGCGGGCCTTCCTCGTGTCGGGTGCGTACAACCTCGGCTTCGTGGCCGTGGGGCCGGCCGGGGCGGGGTTCCTCGACTGGTGGGCCGACCGCTGCGGCCGCGACTGCCTCCACGACGTGCCCGACGGGCTGTTCGTCGACCAGCGCTGGGTCGACGTGGCCGCCGCCTACTTCCCGCCGCTCGTGCTCCGCGACCCCGGGCTGAACGTCGCCTACTGGAACGTCGATGAGCGCCCGATCGAGGCCACGCCCGGCGGCGGTCACCGGGCCGGCGGTGCACCGCTGCGGTTCCTCCACTACAGCGGCTACGACCCCGACGCCGGACACCAGCTCACCCGCTACCACGAGGGCCGGCCCCGGGTGCTGCTGTCCGAGGATCCGGCGCTCCGCGCGCTGTGCGCGGCGTACGGCGAGCGGCTGCGGGCCGAGGGCTGGGACGAGTGCCGCAAGCTCGACTACGGCCTCGCGTTCGCCGCCAACGGCATGGTGCTCGACGGGCTGATGCGACGCATCGTGCGGCAGGAGCTGCTGCGGCGCGAGCGCACGCTCGAGCACGACGCCGGCGACGTCGACGCGGTCCCCGACCCCTACGAGCCGGGCGAGGTCGACGCGTTCGTGGCCCTGCTCCGCTCGCCGTTCCCGGGCAGCGCCGCCCCCCGCATCTCGCGGTACCTCCACGCCCTGCACCACAGCCGGCCCGACCTGCAGTCGGCGTGCCCCCACCTGACCGGGCCGTCGGGCAACCACTTCCTGGCGTGGATCCGCTCGATCGGCCAGCGCGACCTCGGCCTGCCTCCCGAGGTGATCCCCGCAGCCGACGAGATCGAGGGCGACGTCGGTGCCCCCGCGGAACGCCCGGCCGGCGTGCGGCTCGTCGGGTACCTCGACGCCGAGCTCGGGATGGGCGAGCTGGGCCGCGGCCTGCTGTCGGCGCTGCGGGCGGCGGGCGAGCCCGTCGTCACGGCCACCGAGACCGTGACGCTCAGCCGCCGGCGCCACGACGCCGGGGTGCGCGACGGTGAGGACGACGCCGAGGACGCGCGACGACGCCGATGTCAACGTGGTCTGCGTCAACGCCGACCGGCTGCCCATGGTGATGGACCGGCTCGGCACGGCCTTCACGAACGACCGGTACACGATCGGCGTGTGGGCGTGGGAGGTCGAGGAGTTCCCCGGGCACTTCCGCGGCTCGGGCGGCCTCGTGGACGAGGTGTGGACCTGCAGCGCCCACGCCCGGGACGCGATCGCCGCCGGGGTGGACGTGCCGGTGCACCGCGTGCCTCCGCCTGTGCTGCCGCGGCCGTCGGTCCCCCGGCCCCGGCCCGAGCTCGGCCTTCCCGACGGCTTCACCTTCCTGTTCTGCTTCGACTTCTTCAGCGTGGTCGACCGCAAGAACCCCTTCGGCGTCATCGACGCCTTCTGCCGGGCGTTCGCCCCCGGCGAGGGCCCGCACCTGCTCATCAAGTCCATCAACGGCGCGGCGGCCCTCGCCGACCTCGAGCGCGTGCGCCTGCACGCGGCCGAGCGCGACGACGTGCACGTGGTCGACGGGTACGTGTCCGCCGTCGAGCAGGCCGCGCTCGTCGCCGCCTGCGACGCGTACGTGTCGCTGCACCGGGCCGAGGGCTTCGGCTACACGATGGCCGAGGCGATGCTCGCGGGCCGGCCGGTCGTGGCGACCGGGTACTCGGGGAACCTCGAGTTCATGGACGACCGCAACAGCGTCCTCGTGGGCTACGACCTCGTGCCGATCGGCGAGGGCAAGGACCCCTACCCCGCGGGGTCGCGGTGGGCGGACCCCGACCTCGACGAGGCCGCGGCGGCGATGCGGCGCCTCGTCGACGACCCGGCGGGGGCGGCCGCGCTGGGCGAGCGCGGCCGGCAGGACATCCTTCGGTTCCACAGCGCGGCGGCGCGGGCGCCCCTCGTGGCCGCCCGGCTGGCGTCGGCCCGCTCGGCGCGCGCCGACCTCCTGGCCGCCCGGGCCGCGGTGCTGGCGCCGGGAGCTGCATGGGTGCGGGCCGGCCGGCTCGGGCGGGCCGGCGTGCGCGAGGCGGTGCGCGTCGGCCGTCGACTGGGCCAGGAGGCTCGGTCAGGGCGCGAGCGGCCGCGGCCGCTAGCCCGCCGGGGCGGCGGACCGGGGTCGCCGGAGCTCGGCGACGAGCACGATCACCGGGAGCACCAGCGCGCCCGCGAGGGCGGCGACGTTGAGCACCTGGTCGGTCGTGTCGTACAGGTCGAGGTGGCGCAGGTGGTACACGAGGTGGGGCAGCGAGTAGAGGATCCAGGCCACCGCCGCGGCCAGCACCACCGGGCGGGCCAGGGTCACGAGCGCCACGATCGTCACCGCGGCCAGGGCGAGGTTCAACGACCCGAAGTCGCGCACGAGGTGCTCGTTGTACGGGCCGTCGACCGCCACCCACCGGCGACCGCCGCCCGGGAAGTCGTCGTAGAACGACCGGGGGGAAACCGTCGCCCACAGCCCCAGCGGGAGGGTGACGAGCACGAGCACGGCGAGGGCGACGCGGACGACCCTGGCTGCCATGCAGGAACGGTACCCGGCGTCGCGACGCAGCAGATCGAGCCATCACCCGGTGCCGAAGATGCGGTCGACGGCGTAGTCGACGAGGGCCGTCGCCTGGTCGAGGGTGCCGTACCCCGTCAGGACGCCGGACGACGCCGCCGGGATCACGGCGAGGAGGAGGGCGGCCTCGAGCTCGGGATGGACGTTCGCCGCCACCGTGCCGTCGTGCTGGGCGCGGCGGATCTGGTCGGCGACGAGGTCGATGAAGCCCTGGGGCACCTCCCCGGCTCCCCGCAGGGCGGGATCGGTCATCTGTGCCGTGTAGAACGCGTAGTACAGCAGCATCGCCCGGCGGCTCTCGTCGTCGGAGGGCAGGAACTCGCGGGCGATGGTGGCCACGACCGTGCGGGGCGAGGGGGCGCCGTCCATGGCGGCCAGCACGCGCTGGGCGATGCGGGCGCCCATCGTCTGGAGCGCCTGGCGGTTCGCCTCGCGCAGCAGCTCGGCCTTGGTGCCGAAGTAGTACTGCACGAGGCGCACGGACACGCCGGCCTCGGCGGCCACCTCACGGAACGAGACCGCGCCCAGACCGCCCCGCTCGGTGATGCGCCAGAGCGCCCGCACGATCTGGCGCCGGCGCTCCTCGTGGTCGACCCGCTTGGGCACGCCGTCTCCTGACTCGTCGTGATGCCTTCTGTGACGCTTGCCGGATGATGGTACGTTCGTACCATAACCGGGGGTCGGACGACCGGGAGTGCACGCGAATGGCGGACCATGCCGAGCTCAGCGGGTGGGTCAACGCCCGCACGCAGGCCACGTACACGCGCCTCTACGCCCAGCTCCGAGCCGAGGCGTGGGCTGCGCTCCACGAGGTCGGGTGGGAGGCGCAGCCGACCGAGCAGGCGGTGGACACGCCGTTCGGGCCGACGCTCGCGTATCGCTGGGCGGGTACGGGCACCCCGGTCGTGCTCCTGCACGGGGCGGGGACGTGCGCGCTCATGTGGGCACCGCTGATCGCTGGCCTGGTCGGCCGCTCGGTCATCGCCATCGACGGGGTGGGGGAGCCCGGCCGCAGCGTGCAGACCGCGCCGGTGCGCGACGCCGACGACCTGTCCGCCTGGCTGGGCGCCACCCTCGACGGGCTCGGGGTCGAGCGCGCGCACCTCGTCGGCGCCTCGTACGGCGGCTACGTGGCGGTCTGCCACGCCCTCCGCGTCCCGGAGGCCGTCGCCAGCCTCGGCCTGCTGGAGCCGGTCCTCGATCCGCTCGCCCGCGGGTTCTGGGCCTACGGGCTGAAGGTCGGCGCCGCGCTCGCGCTCCCGGGGCGCTGGCGCGAGCGGCGCCTGCGCGCCCTGCGCATGGGGATCCTGGCCGAGGACGCCGACCGGCGGCGGTTCGCCCTCCTCGGCCAGATCCGGTTCCGTCGCCGCGGCCTGCCCCCGCCCGTCCCCATCAGCGACGCCGACCTCGCCCGCGTGGCGGCGCCGATGCTGCTGGTCCTGGGGGCGGAGAGCCCGATCCACGACCCCGCGGCGCTGGCCGCCCGGGTGCGGGCGGCCCGTCGCGACGCCACGGTCGCAGTCCTCGACGCCGCAGGGCACACGGTCCCGGTCGACGCCGCCGACCGGGTCGCCCCTCTGCTGGGCGAGTTCCTCGATCGCGACGAGATCAGACCCGGCCCGTGACGTCGGAGATCCAGGACATGTCGCCGCCCATGAGCTGGTCCATCCAGTCGGGCGGGGCCGCGCCCATGAGGGTGCCGAGATCCCAGTAGTCCTTCCACAGGGTGATCACGCCGCCGTCGACGTGCTGCACCGACACGAACGGCAGCGTGGCCCGCTCGCCGGTCGACCACTCCCACATCTCGGTGTGCTCGGTGACGACGATGCCGCCCTCCGCCACGACCGTGGCCGGGCCGTGGTCGTACCCGGTCAGGTTCTCGAGCCCGAGCCGCAGGCGCTTCTCGATGTTCTCGGGGCCCACGGCCGCCGCCACGGTGCCCGTGGGGACGTCGAGGTAGATCGAGTCGGGGCCGAAGAACGAGCGGATCCGGTGCCAGTCACGGGCGTACAGCGCGTCCCAGAACGCGGCGGTCACCGCTTTGGGGTCGGTCGGACGCTCGCTCATCGTGCTCCCCTCAACAGCGCGCCCGGCGTGGCGCCGGTGTGCTCGCCGTGCTCGAACGTGACCGTGCCGCCCTTGATGGTCGCCACGTACCCGTCGGCCCGCTGGATCAGCCGGGCGGCGCCGCCGGGCAGGTCGGCGACCTTGGTCGGCCGGTGCAGCGCCAGGCGCTCGAAGTCGATCACGTTGGCGTCGCCGACGTAGCCGGGGGCGAGGACGCCCCGGTCGCCGAGGCCGTAGAGCGTGGCCGTGGCCTGGGTCGTCTTGTGGACCGCCAGCTCGAGCGGCAGCCGGCCCTCGGCCCGGTCGCGGGCCCAGTGGGTGAGCAGGAACGTCGTGGTGGAGGCGTCGCAGGTCTGGCCGGCGTGGGCGCCGCCGTCACCGAGCCCGAACGCGGAGGTCGGGTGCAGCAGCATCTCGCGCACGGGCTCGAGCGTGCCGTTGCTGTAGTTGGCGACGGGGCTGTTGAGCAGCTCGCGCCCGCCGTCGACGAGCATCAGGTCGAGCAGCTTCGCCCAGACGTCGACGCCCTCGGCCCGGGCGATGGCGCTGACCGACGCCGCCGCCCCCGGCTCGTAGTCGGGCGGGTCGCCGAGCAGGTAGATGCGGTCGGGGTGCATGAAGCCGGTGATGATCGGATCGTCCGATTTCGCCGCGATCTCGGCCACCAGCCGCGCTCGCAGGTCGGGCTCGGCCTGGATGCGCCGCACCTGCTCGTCCCACGGCGCGAGGCCGACCCCGGTCTCGCCCCAGGCGGCGGTGAAGTTGAACGGGTGGAACGTCTGGAACCCGAGCAGGATCGACACCGTGCGCCCGTGCACCTGGGGCCGGACCGCCACCCCGTCGGCCGCGGCCTGGCCGGCGAGCGCGAGGAGGCGCCGCCACTGGTCGGGATCGGCGTTGTGCTGCAGCAGGGCGAACGTGATGGGCCGGCCGACCGCCTTGGACAGCCGCCGCATCCAGTCGACCTCGCGCTCGGGGGCGGCCAGGTCCTCGCCGAGCACGCCGGCCGCGGCCAGCTCGAACACGCCCGTGCCCAGCTCGCCGAGCACGGCCCCGATGCCGAACAGCTCGTCCTCGGCCGCGAACGTGCCCGGCACCGGCTCGCCATCGATGGCCCGGTGGGCGAGGGTCCGCGAGGTCGAGAACCCGAGCGCGCCGGCCCGCAGGCCGTCGCGCACGATGGCGGCCATCGCCGCGATGTCCTCGGGGGTGGCGGGCTCGTTGGCCGCGCCGCGGTCGCCCATGACGTAGGCCCGCACCGCGCCGTGGGGGACCTGGGCGCCGATGTCGACGACGTGGGGGTGGGCGTCGATGGCCTCGAGGTACTCGGGGAAGCTCTCCCAGCCCCAGCGGATGCCCTCGGACAGCGCCGCGCCGGGGATGTCCTCGACGCCCTCCATGAGGCCGATCAGCCAGTCGTGCTTGTCGGGGGCGACGGGCGCGAAGCCCACCCCGCAGTTGCCCATCACCACCGTGGTGACGCCGTGCCAGCAGGACGGCGACAGCAACGCGTCCCAGGTGGCCTGGCCGTCGTAGTGGGTGTGGACATCGACGAAGCCGGGCGTGACGAGGGTGCCGTCGGCATCGACCTCGTGCCGGGCCGGTCCGTCGACGCGGACGCTCCCGTCATCGCCGCCGACGTGGGTGACCACCCCGTCGGTGATGGCGACGTCGGCGACGCGACCGGGAGCCCCGGTGCCGTCCACGACCGTGCCGCTGCGGATGACCAGATCGTGCATCGGGCTCCCCCTCGTGTGCCGGCGACCCGGCGGACCGTCTCCTGACGGGTCGTCAGATGCTGATACTAGTGTCAGCCACCGGGGCGGGCGCCAGGGTCGATCGTGGTCCGGATGCTCAGCGGTGGGTGGGGAAGCCGAGGTCGGGCCCGCGGGTGTGCGGGTCGGCCCAGCGGGTCGTCACCACCTTGCCCCGGGTGTAGAAGTGCACGCTCTCGGGGCCGTAGGCGTGGGTGTCGCCGAACAGCGAGTCGCCCCATCCGCCGAACGAGTAGTACGCCATCGGCACGGGGATCGGCACGTTGATGCCCACCATGCCGGCCTCGATCTCGGTCTCGAACCGGCGGGCCGCGCCGCCGTCGCGGGTGAACAGGGCGACACCGTTGCCGTAGGGGTTGGCGGCCACGAGAGCGACCGCCTCGTCGTACGACGCCGCCCGCACGACCGACAGCACCGGGCCGAAGATCTCCTCGCGGTAGATCGTCATGTCGGGCCGCACCCGGTCGAACAGGCAGGGCCCGAGGAAGAAGCCGTCCTCGTGGCCGTCGACCACCAGCCCGCGCCCGTCTGCCACCAGGTCGGCGCCCTCGGCCACGCCGGCCTCGACGAGGCCGGCGACCCGCCCACGGTGGGCGTCGGTGATGAGCGGCCCCATCTCGGCACCGGGCGTCGCGCCCGGGGCGACGACCAGGCCCGGGATGCGGTCGGCGATGCGGGCGACGAGGTCGTCGCCGATCGGGTCGACCGCCACCACGACCGAGATCGCCATGCACCGCTCGCCCGCGGAGCCGTAGCCGGCGCTCACGGCGGCGTCGGCCGCGGCGTCGAGGTCGGCGTCGGGCAGCACGACCATGTGGTTCTTGGCGCCGCCGAGGGCCTGCACCCGCTTGCCGGCCTGCGCGCCCCGCTCGTACACGTAGCGGGCGATGGGGGTGGACCCCACGAAGCTGACGGCGGCGACGTCGGGGTGGTCGAGCAGGGCGTCGACCGCCTCCTTGTCGCCTTGGACCACCGAGAACACGCCGTCGGGCAGGCCCGCCTGCGCCCACAGGTCGGCCAGCAGCAGCGAGGCGCCGGGGTCACGCTCGGACGGCTTGAGCACGAAGGCGTTCCCGCAGGCGATGGCCAGGGGGAACATCCACATCGGCACCATGGCGGGGAAGTTGAACGGCGTGATGCCGGCCACGACGCCGAGCGGCTGGCGGACCGAGTGGACGTCGACGTCGGTCGACACCTGCTCGCTGTGCCCGCCCTTGAGCGCGGCCGGGATGCCGCAGGCGAACTCGACGACCTCGATGCCGCGGGCGACCTCGCCGAGCGCGTCGGCCGTGACCTTGCCGTGCTGGGCGGTGAGGATCGCGGCCAGGTCGTCGCGGTGCGCGTGGACCAGCTCGCGGAAGGCGAACAGCACCTGCGTGCGGCGGCTGAGCGAGGCGTGGCGCCACTCGGCGGCCGCGGCCACGGCCGAGGCGACCGCCACGTCGACGTCGGCCGTCGAGGCCAGCCGCACGGTGGCGGCCACCGCGCCGGTGGCGGGGTCGTAGACGGGGGAGGTGCGCTCGCCGGCGCCCTCCCAGACCTTGCCGTCCACCCAGTGGGCGATCACGGGCGTCTGTTCCTGGGTCATGACGAGACCTCTCCATCGTGAAGACCTGCGTCGACATGTCCTGCTTCGATGTCGGCCAGCACGTCCGCCAGTATGTTCGCTCCCTCGTCCGCCTCCTCGCTCGTGAGCGACAGCGGCGGCGCGATCCGGAGGCAGTTGCCGAACAGACCGCCCTTGCCGACGAGCAGGCCGCGCTGCCGGCACAGCTCCAGGACGCGGGTGGCGGCCGCCGGTGCGGGCGAGCGGCCGTCGGGGCCGACCAGCTCGACCCCGATCATCAGGCCCCGCCCGCGCACCTCGCCCACGACGCCGAGCTTGCCCGCCAGCGGCGCAAGGACGCCGAGGATGCGGGCGCCCTGGACCCGGGCGTTGGCCTGCAGGTCGTGGTCGAGCAGGTACTCGAGGTTGGCGAGCGCCCCGGCCGACACGAGCGGGTTGCCGCCGAACGTCGAGATCGAGTTGGCCGTCAGGCCGTCGACCAGCTCGCCCCGCCCGATGACCCCCGCCATCGACAGACCGTTGCCGAGGCCCTTGGCGAAGGTCAGCAGGTCGGGCGTGAGGCCGTGGGCCTCGTAGCCCCAGAAGTGGTCGCCGGTGCGTCCCCACCCGGTCTGCACCTCGTCGCTGATGTAGAGGATGCCGTAGTCGTCGAGCACCTTCTTCATCGCCCCGAACAGGCCGTCGGGGGGCACCGTGAACCCGCCCACGCCCTGGATCGGCTCGGCGATCAGGCAGGCCACGTCGCCCGCGGTGGCCGTCACGATCACGTCGTGCAGGTCGTCCACCGCGGCGGCGATGGCGTCGTCCGGGGCGGGGCGCCCGCTCGGTCCGGGGAAGCGGTGGCCGGCGTCGACGTAGTGGACGGTGAACGGCGAGAGGCTCGACGCCGACCAGCCCCGGTTGCCGGTCATGCCCACGGTGGCGAACGAGCGCCCGTGGTAGCTGTTGCGCAGGGCCAGCACCTGGTTCGAGCGCCGGGCCGTCGACGCGAACAGCAGGGCGGCCTCGTTGGCCTCGGTGCCCGACGTGGTGAAGAAGACCTTGGCGTCGGGGATGCCCGACAGGGGCGCGAGGCGCTCGGCCAGCTCGACCATCGGGCGGATGAGGTAGAGCGTCGACGTGTGGATCATCCGGCCCGCCTGCGTGCGGATGGCGTCGACGACCTCGGGCACGTCGTAGCCCGTCATCGTGGTGAGGATCCCGCCGAAGAAGTCGAGGTAGCGGGTGCCCTCGCCGTCGACGACGTGGCGGCCCGAGCCCGAGACCAGCTCGATGGGCTCGTCGTAGTAGAGCGCGAGCCACGAGGGCATCACGCGACGGTGGCGGGCGAGCAGGTCGGCGTGCGGGGTGTCGGTCACGGCGGTCGCGGTCCTCTCGGGCGGGTGGTCGTCATGGCTCTGTCCAGGCGATGGCAACACGATCCGTTGTCTCGCTCCCCCTGAACCGTTGATTCATTCGCGCTAGGGAGATCCTGTCAAGTGGATCGTTCGTCGTCGCTACTGTTGGTCGGTGACCGCACCGCTGGCGCCCGACTTCGCCGAGTCGGTGCTGTGGCAGGAGCAGGCGCCGGCCGAGCCCGGCCCGGGCCCCGACCTGGCATCGCCGGCTGCGGGCGGCGCGGGGCTGCCCTCCCGCGCCGACGTGGTCGTCGTGGGGGCGGGTTACGCGGGGGTGTCCGCGGCCCGCGAGCTGGCGGCCGCCGGGCGCCAGGTGCTCGTCCTCGACGCTCACCCCGTCGGCTGGGGCGCCAGCACGCGCAACGGCGGCATGGTCATCCCCGAGCTCACGTCGGGGCCGGCCGCCCTCGAGAAGTCCCTCGGCCCGCTGGGCCGCCGCCTCTACGCGGAGGTCAACGAGGCGTTCGACCACGTCGAGGCGCTGGCCGGCGGTCCCTCGCCCGAGATCGCCTGCGACTACGCGCGCACCGGCCAGCTGTACCTCGCCCACGCCGAGCGCGTGGTGCCCGCGCTGCAGGCGATGGCGCGCGAGCACGGCGACGAGCTGGGCGAGCCCGTGCGATTCGTCCCCCGCGCCGAGCTGGGGGCCGAGGTGGGGTCGCACGCCTACCACGGCGGCGTGGTGTTCGAGCGCACCGGCGGGCTGCACCCGGCCCGCTTCCACCGCGGCCTGGTGGCTCGGGCGCGCGCCGCCGGCGCCACGGTGGTCGGGGGCGCACGCGTGCGGTCGATCGCCCCCCGGCCCGGCGACGGGGCGGGGCACCGCGTGACGGCGACCGCCGGCGACGCGGAGATCGCCATCGATGCAGGCGAGGTCGTCGTGTGCACCAACGCCTACGCCGACGACGCGGTGCCCGCGCTCGCCCGGCGGGTGTTGCCGGTCGGCAGCTTCATCATCGCCACCGAGGTCCTCGACGACGAGCTGGCCCGCTCGGTCAGCCCACGCGGGCGGATGCTGGTCGACAGCAAGAACTTCCTCTTCTACTGGCGGCTGACCCCCGACCGCCGGGTGCTGTTCGGCGGTCGCCGCAGCCTCGCCCGGTCGTCGCTGGCCCAGGCGCGCGAGTTCCTCTACGCGTCGATGGTGGCCGTCCACCCGCAGCTCGCCGGCGTGGGGGTCGCCCGGGCGTGGGGCGGCGACGTGGCGATCACGCGCGACCGGCTGCCGCACGTGGGCCGGATCGACGGCGCCTGGTACGCCACGGGGTGCAACGGCTCGGGCGTGGCCCTCAACACGTGGATGGGCATGCGCATCGGCCGCCACCTGGCCGGCGACGGCCCGCCCCCGGCGTTCGCCGAGCTGCCCCACCATCCCATCCCCCTGCACCGCTGGCGCCGGGCGTACCTCCCGGCGGTCGGCGTCCTGATGCGCTGGCACGACCGCGGCTTCCGCGCGTGACCTCGTCCACCCCGCACCGGAAGTCATCGCCTCACGGATCCGGGGACTCGGTGGGCGGCATGTGGCGGAGCGCGTCGTCGATCGGGCCCATGAGGCCGACGTCGTTGCCGTCGGGGTCGGCGACGATGGCGTAGCGGGCGCCCCAGAACGCGTCGAACGGCGGCTGCCTGCCGGCGTACCCGGCAGCGGTCAGCTCGGCGTAGCGCTCGCTGACGGCCTCGCTCGACGGGAGGCGGAAGCACAGGACCATCCCGACGCTCTCGGGGTCGGCCCGGAACCCGGCGTGCCAGATCCGGGCCGAGGCGTGGGCGTCGATCTCGAGGCTGAACCCACCCGGCTGCGGCAGCTCGACGTGCGCCTGGTCGTCACCGACCACGGGCACCTCGACGCCGAGGCGCCGGTAGAAGTCGAGGCTCGCCGCCAGGTCCCCGGACACGACGTTCAGCATGTGCAGGTCGGCGCGGGGCTCGTCCACGCCTCCAGTGTGACGAACGACGGCGGTGCGTGCCCGCCCGTCGTGGAGACCTGCTCGGATCGGTCACGTCGACGCGGGTTGCGGTCGTGGCGTTGCCGGTCGGCCGGCTGTGGAGCTGGTGGTCCACTGCCAAATCCCCACGTGTGGGCTGCGACGAGCGCCCGAACCGCTCGGCCTCCTCAGAGCTTGATCATCACGTGCTTGAGCTCGGTGTAGTGCTCGATGGCGTAGAGCGACATGTCCTTGCCGTAGCCGCTGTGCTTGAACCCGCCGTGGGGCAGCTCGGAGACGATCGGGATGTGGTCGTTGACCCACACCGTGCCGAACATGAGCGAGCGGGACATGCGCATGGCGCGGCCCACGTCGGTGGTCCACACGCTGGCGGCCAGGCCGTAGTCGACGCCGTTGGCCCAGGCGAGGGCCTGGTCCTCGTCGCTGAAGCGCTGCACGCTCACCACCGGGCCGAACACCTCGCGCTGCACGATCTCGCTGTCCTGCCCCGGGTTGGCGACGACGGTGGCCTCGTAGAAGAAGCCGGGCCGGTCCATGACCGCGCCGCCGGTCACGATCTCGGCGCCGGCCTCGACCGAGCGGTCGACCATCCCCGCCACCCGCTCCCGCTGGGCCTCGGAGATGACGGGACCGACCTCGGTCGCCTCGTCCGACGGGTCGCCGACGGCCAGCGCCGAGACCGCGGTGCTGAGCCCGCTCACGAGGTCGTCGTAGATGCCGGGGCCGGCGACGACGCGGCACGGGGCGGTGCAGTCCTGGCCCGAGTTGTAGTACGAGTTCTCCGCCAGCGTGCTCACGACCAGGTCGAGGTCGGCGTCGTCGAACACGACCACCGGCGCCTTGCCCCCCAGCTCGAGGTGCACCCGCTTGAGCGTGTCGGCTGCGTTGCGGGCGATGAGCTTGCCCGTCTCGACGTCGCCGGTGATCGACACCATGGCGACGCCGGGGTGGCGGACGAGGGCGTCGCCGGCGGTCTCGCCCTGGCCGCACACGACGTTGAACACGCCCGGCGGCAGGATGTCGGCGGCCAGCTCCGCCAGCTTGAGGGCGGTGAGCGGCGTCAGCTCGGACGGCTTGAGCACGAACGTGTTGCCGGCGGCCAGGGCCGGTCCGAACTTCCAGGTCGCCATGTTGAGCGGGTAGTTCCAGGGGGCGATGCCGGCGCACACGCCGAGCGGGTCGCGCCGCAGCATCGACGTGTGGTCCTCGAGGTACTCGCCGGCCACCTGGGCCTGGAGGGTGCGGGCGGCGCCGGCGAAGAACCGGATGTTGTCGACCGTCAGGTCGAACTCGAAGTCGATGATCGACACGGGCTTGCCGACGTTGCGCCGTTCGAGGTCCTTCAGCTCGTCGATGTTCTCCTCGATGGCATCGGCCAGGGCCAGCAGCTTCTCGCTGCGCTCGCGCGGGGTGGTGCGCCCCCAGGTGGTGAACGCCTCGGCCGCCGCGGCCACCGCCGCGTCGACGTCGTCGGCGTCGCTCGACGGGACCTCGGTGATGACCTCGCCGGTCGCGGGATCGAGCACCTCGTCGGTGGCCCCCGTGGCGGCGGGCTTCCAGGCCCCCCCGATGAAGTTCTCGTGTGCCATGGCTGTGTCCCCCATCGCGTCTGTGGCGGCGGTCTGCCTGCGCAGAGCTTCCCCAAGGATGACCGGCGCAGGCAAGGGATTCCGTTGCTGGCGTGTGAACACACGAGTGGATCGGTTGCGAAGCGGGGTCGGATCCGCGAATCTGCACGCCGCACCATGTGACGAATGCCACCATTGGTGCCACTGACGGCTGCGGCGGCCGCAAAAGGGAGGACATGCGCTGAGCGACGACACGATGGCCGACGGACCGACCGGCGCCGATGTCGCGCCCGGCGGCGACGTGAGCGGATCCCCCGGGTCCGCCGCCGCGACCGCGGCGGACGCGGTCATCGAGATCGACCACGTCACCAAGCGCTTCGGCGAGTTCGCGGCCGTCGACGACGCCTGCTTCTCGATCGCCCCCGGCGAGTTCTTCTCCCTGCTCGGACCGTCGGGCTGCGGCAAGACGACGACGCTGCGCATGATCGCCGGGTTCGAGGTCCCGACGGCGGGCGCGCTGCGCCTCGAGGGCGTGGACGTGTCCCGCACGCCGCCCTACAGGCGCAACGTCAACACGGTCTTCCAGCACTACGCGCTGTTCCCCCACATGACCGTCTGGGACAACGTCGCCTTCGGCCCCCGCAGCAAGAGGCTGGGCAAGGCCGAGGTCGCCCGCCGGGTCGACGCGCTGCTCGAGATCGTGCGTCTGACCGAGTACGTGAAGCGCAAGCCCGCCCAGCTCTCGGGCGGCCAGCAGCAGCGGGTGGCGCTCGCCCGCGCCCTGGTCAACTACCCGAGCGCCCTCCTGCTCGACGAGCCCCTCGGCGCGCTCGACCTCAAGCTGCGCCAGGTCATGCAGTTCGAGCTCAAGCGCATCCAGCGCGAGGTCGGGATCACGTTCGTCTACGTGACCCACGACCAGGAGGAGGCGCTGACGATGAGCGACCGCATCGCCGTCATGGACGCCGGTCGGGTCCAGCAGATCGGCACCCCGGTCGAGATCTACGAGCGGCCCGCCAACGTCTTCGTGGCCGGCTTCATCGGCCAGGCCAACCTGTGGTCGTGCCGGGTGACCGGGGGCGCGGCGGGCGACGTCGAGCTCGGGGCCCTCGGCACCACGCTGCGCTCGGTCCCCGGCGACACCCACATCGAGGCGGGGCGCGACGCCGCCCTCATGGTCCGGCCCGAGCGGGTCCGGGTGGCCGTCGAGCGCCCGGCCCTCACCGACGCCGTCAACGCGGTCGAGGCCACCGTCACCGACCTCACCTTCCAGGGGCCGCTGGTCCGCCTGTCGCTGGCCGCCCCCGACGGGTCGCCGATCGTCGCCCAGGTGGGCCACGACGTCGAGCTGCCCCTCCTGCGCCCCGGCGACACGGTGTGGGCGAGCTGGCCGGCGTCGGCCTCGCTCGTGCTGCCCGCCGCCGACATCCCCACCACCGAAGACCTCGAAGAGATGTTCGACGAGGGCTGACCCCTCGCCGGACGCACCGCCGCCGCAATCCACGAGGAGCACAACCGCATGGATGGGAACCGACCACCCGATCCCCGACTCGTCCACACGCTCGCCCGCATGCGCCGCGCCCGCGGGGCCGCCGTGCCCGACCTGAGCCGGCGTCGCTTCCTCGGCCGGGGCGCGGCCGGGGCGGCCGCCGCGGTCGTGCTCGGCCCGTCGTTCATCGCCGCCTGCGGCGGGGACGACGACGACACCGCCTCCGGTGGCGGCGGGGGCGGGGGCGACAGCCTCCGCATCTCGAACTGGCCCTTCTACATCACCGACACCTTCGTGCCGGCGTTCGAGGAGGCCTCGGGCCTCAGCGTCACGTACAAGGAGGACTTCAACGACAACGAGGAGTGGTTCGCCAAGGTCAAGGACTCGCTCGACGCGGGCCAGGACATCGGCGCCGACCTCGTGGTGCCCTCCGAGTACATGGTGGCCCGGCTGATCCGGCTGGGCTGGCTCGAGGAGCTGGACGACGCCAACATCCCCAACAAGATCAACCTGCGCACCGACCTGCTCGACTCGACCATCGACGACGAGCGGCGCTACTCGGCGCCCTACATGTCGGGCATGGTCGGCCTGGCCTACGACCGCGCCGCCACCGGGCGGGACATCACCAGCGTCGAGGACCTCTGGGACCCGGCGTTCAGCGGCCGGGTGTCGTTGTTCTCCGACGCTCAGGACGGCCTGGGGATGATCATGCTGTCGTTGGGCGACGACCCGGCCAACCCCTCGGCCGAGGCCGTGCAGCGGGCCGCCGACAAGGTGGCCGAGGAGAAGGACAACGGCCAGATCCGCCGCTTCACCGGCAACGACTACGCCGACGACCTCGCCTCGGGCAACGTCGCCATCGCCCAGGCGTACTCGGGCGACGTCGTCCAGCTGCAGGCCGACAACCCCGACCTCCAGTTCGTCGTCCCGGAGGCGGGCGGCACCACGTTCGTCGACTCGATGGTCATCCCCACCACGACCCGGAACAAGGCCGGCGCCGAGGAGTGGATCAACTTCGTCTACGACAAGGCCAACTACGCGGAGCTGATCGCCTTCGTGCAGTACGTGCCGGTGCTCAGCGACATCACCGCCGAGCTGTCGGCCATCGATCCCGAGGTGGCGGCCAACCCGCTGGTGAACCCGCCGCCGGAGGTCCTCGACATGCTGTCGATCTGGCCGGCGCTGTCGGACGAGGACGACGCCGAGTACGCCACGATCTACGCCGAGGTCACGGGGGAGTAGGCCCTAGATGGCCGGCATCAGCGACGAGCGGACGGCGCCGCAGCCGCGTCGCGCCCTACGCCATGGCGGTGCCGGCCATCGCCTACCTGGCGATCTTCTTCGTCTACCCGCTGTGGTCGCTGCTGCGGACCTCGCTGTCGCGCAACTCGGGCTCGGTCTTCCTGCCCACGCTCGAGTTCGACTGGGCCTGGTCGAACTACGGCGACGCCTTCACCGACTTCCGCGACCAGATCGGGCGGTCGCTCGTGTACGCCGGTCTGGCCACCCTGATCTGCCTGGCGCTCGCCTACCCGCTGGCCTACGTGATCGCCTTCAAGGCGGGCCGCTGGAAGAACCTGTTGCTCGGGCTCGTGATCCTGCCGTTCTTCGTGACGTTCCTCGTGCGGACGCTGGCGTGGAAGACGATCCTGTCCGACGACGGGTGGGTGGTGTCGGCCTTCGATGCCGTCGGCCTGCTGCCCCGTGAGGGACGGCTGCTGTCGACGAGCTGGGGTGTGGTCGGCGGCCTCGTCTACAACTTCCTGCCCTTCATGGTGCTGCCGCTCTACGTGAGCCTGGAGAAGATCGACCCCCGCCTGATGGAGGCGGCGGGCGACCTCTACTCGACGAGCTGGCGCGGCTTCCGCAAGGTGATCGTGCCGCTGTCGATGCCGGGCGTGATCGCCGGCAGCCTGCTCGTGTTCATCCCGGCCTCGGGCGACTTCGTCAACGCCCAGTACCTCGGTGGCACGCAGAACACGATGATCGGCAACGTCATCCAGAAGCAGTTCCTCGTCGTCAAGGACTACCCGGCCGCCGCCGCGCTCAGCTTCGTGCTCATGGCGATCATCCTCGCCGCCGTGCTCGCCTACACGCGGGCCCTCGGGACGGACGACCTGGTGTGAGGGAGGGTCGATGACGACGCTGACCGCCCCTCCGGGCACCCCGGCGGCCGCGCCGGCGCCCGCGGCGCCCCGCGCCCACCGGCCCCGGCGACGCTGGGGCGACCTCGCCCTCCGCCTCGTCGCCGGGCTGGTCCTCGTCTACCTGTTCATTCCGATCGCGGTGATCGTGGCCTTCTCGTTCAACGAGCCGCGGGGCAAGTTCAACCTGACGTGGAAGGGGTTCACGCTCGACAACTGGGCCGACCCGTTCCGGTACCCCCAGCTCACCGACGCCCTCGAGACCAGCCTGCGCATCGCCGCGGTGTCGACCGCATGCGCGGTGGTGCTGGGGACGCTCGTGGCCGTCGCGCTGGTGCGCCAGCGGTTCCGGGGCTCGGGCGGCGTCGACACGTTCCTCGTGCTGCCGATGACCGCCCCCGAGGTCGTGATGGGCGCCTCGCTGCTGACCCTGTTCATCGACTTCGGCTGGAACCGGGGCTTCCTCACCATCGTGATCGCCCACATCGCGTTCGAGGTCAGCTTCGTCGCCATGACCGTCAAGGCCCGGCTGCGCGGCTTCGACTGGACGCTCGAGGACGCGGCCATGGACCTGGGTGCGACGCCGACCCGCGTGTTCGTGCGGGTCACGCTGCCGCTGATCCTGCCCGGGATCGTGGCCGCCGCCATGCTCTCGTTCGCGCTGTCGCTCGACGACTTCATCATCACGTACTTCAACAGCGGGTCGACCGTGACCTACCCGCTGTACATCAACGCCGCCACCAAGACCGGCCTGCCCCCGCAGATCAACGTGCTGGCGACGGCCATCCTGCTCATCAGCCTCGTGCTGCTCGCCGCCTCGACGCTGTGGCAGCGGCGGCGACTGGCCACCTGATCCACGACCCAGGAGCAGCTCCCCGTGACCCTCTCCCCCGAGGCCCTGCAGCAGACGGCCCGCGACCACCTGTGGGGCCACTTCTCCCGGCTGAGCCCGGGCGCCGACGGCGTCACGGTGATCGAGCGGGGTGAGGGCTGCTACGTGTGGGACAGCAACGGCAAGCGCTACCTCGACGGTCTGGCCGGCCTGTTCACCGTGCAGGTCGGGCACGGGCGGGCCGAGCTGGCCGCGGCGGCCGGCACCCAGGCGGCCGAGCTGGGCTACTTCCCGCTGTGGACCTACGCCCACCCGACCGCGATCGAGCTCGCCGGCCGCCTGGCCGCGCTGGCGCCCGGCAACCTCAACCGGGTGTTCTTCACCTCGGGTGGCGGCGAGGCGGTCGAGTCCGCCTGGAAGCTGGCGCGTCAGTACTTCGCGGCCATCGGCCAACCTCAGAGGCGCAAGGTGATCTCCCGCGACCTCGCCTACCACGGCACGACGATGGGGGCGCTGTCGATCACCGGGCTGGCCGCCATCCGGGCCCCGTTCGAGCCGCTGGTGCCGGGCACGTTCCACGTCCCGAACACCAACCGCTACCGCTGCCGTTACTGCGCGGCCGCCCCGCAGTGCACGCTGGCCTGCGCAGACGAGATCGAGGCCGCCATCCTGCGAGAGGAGCCCGAGACGGTGGCCGCGGTCTACGTCGAGCCGGTGCAGAACTCGGGCGGCTGCTTCACGCCGTCCGACGGCTACTTCGCCCGGGTGCGGGAGATCTGCGACCGCTACGGCGTGCTGCTCGTGTCCGACGAGGTGATCTGCGCCTTCGGCCGGCTGGGGGCGATGTTCGGGTCCGAGCGGCTGGGGTACCAGCCCGACATGATCACGATGGCCAAGGGCCTCACGTCGGGCTACTCGCCGCTGGGCGGCGTGCTGGTCGGCGACCACATCGCCGAGCCGTTCCTCGAGCCGGGCGCCTCGTTCCTGCACGGCATCACGTTCGGCGGGCACCCGGTGAGCTGCGCGGTGGCGCTGGCGAACCTGGACGTGTTCGAGAAGGAGGGCCTGGTCCAGCGCGTGCTCACCTACGAGGACGAGTTCCGGGCCGCCCTCGACTCGCTGTCGGACCTGCCGATCGTGGGCGAGATCCGCGGGATGGGGTACTTCTATGGCATCGAGCTCGTGAAGGACCCCGTGACCCGTGAGACGTTCGACGACGACGAGTCCGAGCGGTTGCTGCGCGGCGTCCTGACGCCCACGCTGTTCGACAACGGGCTGATCTGCCGGGCGGACGACCGGGGCGACCCCGTCATCCAGCTCTCTCCGCCGCTGGTGGCCGGCCCCGAGCAGTTCGAGGAGATTGCCTCGGCCATCCGGCAAGCTCTGGTGCACGCCATGAAGGAGATGTCGTGACAAAGGAGAAGGCGTGACTCTGCGGGTCGGCGTTCCCACCGAGACCAAGGTCGACGAGTTCCGCGTCGCCCTCACCCCCGAGGGCGTGCGCGAGCTGAACATGCACGGCGTCGAGGTGCTCGTGCAGGCCGGCGCCGGGGCGGGGTCGAGCCTGTCGGACGAGGACTACCGCCGCGCCGGCGCGGAGATCGTCGACTCGGCCGCCGAGGTGTGGGAGCGGGCCGAGCTGATCTGCAAGGTGAAGGAGCCGCTCGAGCACGAGTTCGCCTACTTCCGCGACGACCTCACGCTGTTCACCTTCCTCCACCTGGCCGCCTATCCCGGGGTGGCCGACGCCCTCCTGGCCGCCGGGATGACCGGCATCGCCTACGAGACGGTGCAGCTCGACAACGCCAGCCTGCCGCTGCTCGCCCCGATGAGCGAGGTGGCCGGGCGCATGTCGGTGCAGATCGGCGCGCACTACCTCGAGCGCCACAACGGCGGCCGCGGCGTGCTGCTGGGCGGCGCCCCGGGCGTGCGGCCGGCCCGCGTGGTCGTCCTCGGCGCCGGGAACGTGGGGTGGAACGCGGCGTGGATGGCCGCCGGGCTGGCGGCCGAGGTCGACCTGCTCGACAAGAACGTCGACCGGCTGCGCCACGTCGACCAGATCCAGATGGGCCGCATCACCACCCTGGCGTCGAATCGCGGCACCGTCGAACGGGTGGTGACCGAGGCCGACCTGGTCATCGGGGCCGTCCTCGTGCCGGGCGGCCGGGCGCCCGTGGTCGTCACCGACGAGATGGTGGCGAGCATGAAGCCCGGCTCGGTGGTGGTCGACATCGCCATCGACCAGGGCGGGTGCATCGAGACCTCGCACGAGACCACCCACGAGGACCCCGTGTACGAGAAGCACGGCGTGCTGCACTACGCCGTGGGCAACATGCCGGGGGCGGTGCCCAACACCTCGACCTACGCGCTCACCAACGTCACGCTGCCGTACCTGGCCGAGCTGGCCCGCCTGGGCGTGGCCGAGGCGGTGCGGGCCGACGCCCCGCTGGCGCTCGGCGTCAACACCGCCGGCGGGCAGGTGGTGAACGCGGCGGTGGCCGAGGCGCTGGGCCGCCCGTACGCCGAGCTGGCCACGATCATGGACGGCCTGGCGTGAGCACGCGTCCGCCCGTGATCATCGACGAGATCGACAAGGCGATCATCCGCGAGCTGCAGCTCGACGGGCGCATGCCCTACGCCAAGCTCGGTCCCGCGGTGGGGCTGTCGCAGGCCGCCGTGCGCCAGCGGGTGCAGCGCCTCATCGAGAACGGCGTGATGCAGGTGGTGGCGGTCACCGATCCGCTCACGCTGGGCTTCGGGCTGCAGGCGATGGTCGGACTCGAGGTCGACGGCGACCTGCGCGCCGTGGCCACGAAGCTGGCCAAGGTCGACGAGGTGTCGTACGTCGTGGTGACCACGGGCCGGTTCGACATGCTGGTCGAGGTCGTGTGCCGTGACAACGAGCAGCTGCTGGCGCTGGTCAACGACGTGATCCGGGCCCTGCCGGGCGTGCGGTCGGCCGAGGTGTTCAGCTACCTCCACCTCGAGAAGCAGACCTACTCCTGGGGCACGGGCTAGAGGCGCTTCCCCGATCGCTGGATGCCGCAGTGACGAAGGCGGGAACCGCGGGGGCCGGGCGGACACAAAGAGGTGTGCGCAGAGGAACGAGCGTCGCGGGCGACGGGTCGCCGCCGGGTCGACCGGTGCCGACCGCCGGGCGCGAGCCGACACGGGGGACGGGGCCGGTGACGCGGGACGAGCGATCGGACATCGAGCTGTGGGACCTCGCGGTCGCCGGCGACCCTGCGGGCTTCGGCACGCTGTTCGAGCGTCACGCTCGCAGCGTCTACAACCACTGCTTCCGGCGCACCGCCAGTTGGGCCGACGCCGAGGAGCTCACGTCCGCGGTGTTCGTGGAGGCGTGGCGGCGGCGCCGTGACGTGCGACCGATCGGCGAGTCCGCACGGCCATGGCTGCTGGGCGTGGCCAACAACCTCCTCCGCAACCATCGCCGGTCGGCCCGTCGACACCGGGCGGCGCTGGCCCGGCTCCCCGGCCCGAGCCCCGAAGCCGATCCGGCCGACGATGTCACCGGACGCCTGGCCGACGAGCGGCAGATGCGCCGGGTCCTGGCTCTCGTCGAGCAGCTCCCCCGTCGCGACCAGGAGGTCCTGGCGCTCTGCGCCTGGTCGGAGCTGACCTACCTCGAGGCGGCGACCGTGCTCGACGTCCCGGTCGGCACGGTCCGGTCGCGCCTCGCCCGCGCCCGGGCCCGGCTGGCGGAGCTGGACGGGAACCCCCGGACGCCTGCGGACACAGATGGGGTGAAGCTTGATCGAGCTTCCCGGAAAGTGGAGGAGGAATCGTGACAGATCACCATGTTCCCCCGGAGCGAGACCTTCCCGCTGGCCGGCTCTCCAGCATGAAGGACGTCCTCATGTCCCAGATCGAGCACGACCTCGAGACCGAGCCGCGGGTGGCACCGGTGGTCACCCACCGCCGCTGGCGCCGCGTCGGCCTCGCCGCCGCCGCCCTGGCGGCGTTCGGCCTCGTCACCTCACTCGTGATCGGCGGCGGAGACGACCGCGCCAGCGCCAACACCGCCGTGCGCACCGACGACGGTGCGATCCTCATCACCATCAACGAGGGCAAGAACCCCGAGGACCTGCAGCGACGCCTCAACGACCTCGGGGTGCCCGCCGTCGTCGACTTCCTCGAGAGCGGCTTCGGCTGCGACCCGGCCCGGTCGACCGGATGGGTGGAGGAACCGCGGGGAGAGGGGCTCTTCACCTGGGCGCCCACGGCTCCCGGCGACCCGTCGCAGCTCGTCCTGTACCCCGACCAGCTCCGACCCGGTGAGACCGCGGTGTTCGTGTTCCAGATCGACGAGCACGAGGGCGAGATCGCGGCGAACGTGACCCTGCGCCTCTCGACGGCGCCGGTCGGGCCGTGCGTGCCCGTGCCCGACGCCTCGATCGTCGACGCCGAGAGGGGCATCGCCGGCGGCTGATCTCCCCCCGGTCCCGGTTCCCGTCCCCGGTCCCCCGAACGGCTCCCCCGTTCGGGGGCCCGTCGCGTGCGGCAGCCGCTGCGTCCGGCGTGCGACGGTGCGAGGCCGGCGGGTTGAGCGTTCGCGGCAGCCCACGCGTGGGAATTTGGCGATCGACCCCCGGCGCCGTAGCCGGCCGAGCCTAAGAATCGAAGCCGACGCCGAAGCGATCGAGCAGGCGCAGCCACGGGCCCCGCCGGCCGTCGCGGGCGTCGGCGCGGGCGATCGCCCGGCGGGTGGCCTGCACCGCCGCCCACCGCAGCGGCTCGGGCGGGAAGGGGAACGGCGCGGTGCGCACGGCCGCCAGCCGCGTGCGCTCGGTGTCGGCGCCGTTCAGCAGGTCGAGCGCCACCCGCGCCCCGAACCGGCTGGCCCCGACGCCGAGCCCGGTGTACCCCACGGACCAGGCGACCTTGCCGCCGTGGCGGGTGCCGGCGGTGAACATGAACCGCGAGGTGGTGGCGATCGGGCCGCCCCAGCGGTGGGTGAAGCGGATGCCCTCGAGCTGCGGGAACGTGACCAGGAAGTGCTCGGCCAGTGTGCGCGACGTGCGGTCGTCCTGCTCGAGCTCGGGGCCGACCCGGTTGCCGTAGTGGTACAGGGCGTCCCACCCACCCCACAGGATGCGGCCGTCGGGCGTGGGTCGGAAGTAGTGGAACTGGTTGCCGCAGTCGGACAGGCCCTGCCGGCCCCGCCAGCCCACCGCCGCCCACTGGACGTGCGCCAGCGGCTCGGTCACCAGCACGTGGTCGTACACCGGCACCACCGCCCGGCGAATGGGGGCCACCAGGCCGGGGAAGGCGTTGGTGGCCAGCAGCACGCGGCGGGCCCGCACGTACAGGTGGGGGCCGCGCAGCACGACCGCGGACCCCGCGTCCTCCAGCGCCGTGACCGGCGTGTGCTCGTGGATCCGGGCGCCCCCCCGCCGGACCGCGGCGAGCAGCCCCCACGCCAGGCGGGCGGGGTCCACCAGGCCGACGTGGCTGCGGGTCCACACGCCGCCCAGGAACGTGGGCGACGCCACGTGCCCCCGCACCGCGTCGGCGTCGAGCAGCTCGATGTCCTCGCCCAGCTCGCGGAGCAGGGCCGCGTGCTCGGGCAGCTCGTCGGCCTGCCACGGCGCGACGGCGACGTCGATCTCGCCGACCGGTTCGAAGGCGGCGTCGATGCCGAGCGCGCCGAGGTCGCCCACGAGCGCGTCGTAGTTCTCGTTGCCCAGCCGGTGCAGGGTGGCGAGCTCGTCGGGGAAATGGGCCCGGCCGTTGGCGGCGCCGTGGGTGATCGAGGCGGACAGGAAGCCGCCGTTGCGGCCGGACGCCCCGAGCGCGGCGGTGCCGGCGTCGAGCACGAGCACGTCGCGCCCTGGCTCGTCGGCGAGAGCGTGACGCACCGCCCACAGCCCCGTGTAGCCGGCGCCGACGATGACGAGGTCGGCCTCGACCGCCCCGGTCAGGGGCGGGGTGGAGGTCGGGGCGTCGGGCCGATCGAGCCAGTACACCGCGGGGGCGGCGTCGGCGAGCGCCTTCTGGGCGGCGTCGGTCGTCGGTCGGGCGGGTGGGGTCATGCGCGGTGGCCGGCGCCGACGGCGTGGAGCGCCTCGGCCAGCGCGTCCACGCAGAGGTCGAGGTCGTCGTCGCCGATCACGAGCGGCGGGCAGAACGCCATGGCGCCCGTCCCGATCGGCCGGGCGATGACCCCGTGGCGGAGCATGACGTCGCGCACCGCCACCGCGTCGACGCCCTCGGGCATCTCGGCGGCCCAGATGCCGCCCTCGCCGCGCACGTCCGCGATGCGCCCGTCGGCGCGCAGCCGGCCCAGCCCGCCGCCGAGGCGATCGGCGATGGCGGGCACGCGCTCGAGCAGCTTCTCGTCCTCCAGCAGGGCCAGGTTGGCGAGGCCGGCCGCGCAGGCGGCGGCGTGCCCGCTGTAGGTGTACCCGTGCCGCAGGACGTAGGTGGGATCGGCCTCGAGCACCTCGCGCACCCGGGGCCCGACGATGACGCCGCCGAGCGGCTGGTAGCCCGAGGTGACCGCCTTGGCGAACGTGATCAGGTCGGGGGTGACGCCGTGGTGGGCCGCGGCGAACCAGGCGCCGAGGCGGCCGAAGCCGGTGATGACCTCGTCGAACACGAGCAGGGCGCCGTGCTCGTCGCACAGCGATCGCAGCCCGGCGAGGTAGTCGGTGCTGGCGGGGTGGACGCCGCCGGCGCCGATCACGGGCTCGGCCACGACCGCGGCGATCTCGGCGCCGCGCTCGGCGAACAGCGTGCGGGCCGCGTCGAGGTCGTCGTGGGGGAGAGACACGACGCCCTCGAGCAGGCGACCCCATCCGTCGCGGTTGAGCGGCAGGCCTTGCAGCGCGGTGCCGCCGACGTTGGTGCCGTGGTAGCCGAGCGTGCGGGAGACCACGAGCTGCCGGTCGGGCTGCCCCGAGCGTTGGAACGTGCCGCGGGCGAGCTTCACCGCGGTGTCGACGGCCTCGGACCCCGAGCTCGTGAGGAAGACCCGAGGGTCGGGGATCGGGCACCGCGCCGCGATCGCCTCCGCCACGGCGTCGGCGGGCTCGTTGGTGAAGATGTCGAACAGGTTGTAGTTCTCGAGCACCCGCATCTGGGCCGCCACGGCGTCGACGATCTCGGTGCGCCCGTGGCCTGCGTTGCAGTACCAGAGGCTGGCGAGCCCGTCGACGAAGCGGGTGCCGGCGGCGTCGAACACGGCGGCCCCCTCGCCGCGCACGATGCTCACGAAGCTCTCGGCGGTGGGTCGGGCGAACGGGTGGAGCAGTGTCGGCGGAGCCACGGAGCACCTCGAGGCGATCGACATGAGGGCGATGGAAACGAGCGCCACAGTCTGACATTCCCACCGAACCGCTTGTGTCAACGGCGAGTGACACGTGGTTCGGTCGTCGCGCGGCCGGGGCGATCGCAGCCCGATCCGGCTCGCGACCCCTTCGCTACCGTGCGGGCGTGCCGCTGCCCGATCGCTGGTTCCGGTCCGACCCCGATTCGTCCTCCCTGGCTGCGCCCCGCCTGCTCGCCCGCGTGACGGTCCATCCCGACGACCTGGACGAACGCATCGCCCTCTACGAGTCGGTGCTGGGGGTGGCCTGCGACGCTCGCATGCCGATGCCCGACGCGGGTCTCGAGCTCGTCACCGTGGGGAACGTGCTGCTCATCGGCAACCCCGCACCACCGGGCGAGGCCGCCCGCGCCACCGCGTTCACGCTGCTCGTCGCCTCGGTGCCCGACCACGTGGCCGCGCTCGAGCGGGCCGGCGCGGTGGTCACCGAGCCGGCGGCCACCGGTCCCGCCGGCCGCCGGGCGCGGGTGCGGCTGGCCGACGGCACGCTCGTCGAGCTGATCGATCACCGCCCCCTCCCCGAAGAGCGCGGCTAGGAACACCGTCCGAGCGGGTACCCCCGGTCCGCACACGACGGCCGGGGAGGTCCGTGATGACATGGCTGGTGGTGGCGCTCGTCGCGGTCGCACTGATCGCGATCGGCGCCTACGTGATGGAGAGGCAACGGTCGGCGGCGCTGCGGCGCCGGTTCGGCCCCGAGTACGAACGGGCGCTGGGCGAGGCCGACGGCAACCGCCGCGCCGCCGAGACGCAGCTGCGCGAGCGCCTGCGCCGGCGCGCCGCCGTCGACGTGCGCGACCTGGAGCCCGCAGCGCGCGCCCGGTACTCGTCCCGGTGGCGGGCGCTGCAGATGGGGTTCGTCGACGACCCGGCCGCCGCGGTCGCCGAGGCCGCGGCCCTCGTGGATCAGCTGGTCGACGAGCGCGGCTACGCCGCCGCGGCGTCCGACGACGACGGGGCCGACGACCGGTACGAGCTGGTGGCCGTGGACCACGCGGTGGCGGTGGAGCAGCACCGGCAGGCGCGCGGGGTTCCGGACGACGGCCCGGTCGACGACCTGCGCCAGGCGTTCCTGCACCATCGGGCGCTGTTCCAGGCGCTGCTGGGCGGCGCGGGCGAGGACGGCGACCGCGGCCGCGGCGCCGGGCGCGCCGTCGTCACCGAGGCCGCGGTGGTGCGGCCGTGACGGCCGCCGACAGCCCCGGTCCCATCGGGCGGACGCCCCGCCAGGTGGCGGGCCCGACCGTGGAGCCCGAGCGGGAGGACGATGCCGGCGAGTCGTCGGTCGTCGATCTCCGCGAGCGACCCGAGTCCGATCCCGACCCGGAGGTCGAGCCCGCGCCGTCGGCGGATGCCGACCCGGAGGTCGAGCCCGAGCCCGAGGCGGCGACGGATGCCGACCCCGAGGTCGAGCTTGGCCCCGGGTTCATGGGCGAGACCAGCGAGCTGCACCGGCGGTGGGAGGGCGTGCAGGCGAGCTTCGTCGACGATCCCCGCCGGGCGGTCGAGCAGGCCGACGAGATGGTGAGCGTCGCGGTCGCCGCCCTGCAGGCGCACATCGAGCAACGGCGCGAGGATCTCGCCGAGACCTGGCGCGGCGAGCAGCAGGCATCGACCGATGCCCTCCTGACCGCCTTCCAGTGCTACCGCGAGCTGTTCGAGGGCGTGCTCAGCACGTAGCGGCTCGTGGGCACGAGGTCGAGGGCGCGGTCCGCGCCGAAGCGGGCCGTGCTCTCGGCCATCAGCCCCATGCGGCGGGCCAGCTCGGCGTCGTCGGGGGCGTCGAAGAAGGCGTGCATGTCGGTCAGCGCCTCGATCGGGAACAGCTCCTCGACGATGCCGTCGACGGCTGGTGCCCCCGGCGTCAGCCGCCGCGCCACCACGTTCTGCACGTAGCCGAAGGTCGATTGCGTGTCGATGGCGACCTGCGTGTGGCCGTCGTGCCACGCGGCGATCCAGGCCTCGGGCGTCATGGCGGCCGGGCGGCGGAGGAAGGCGAGGTTGGCGAAGCCGGGCGTCCGCTCGCCGGGGGCGACCGGGTGGGCGGTGTTGCGCAACGGCTCGGACTCGGTCACGAGGTAGGCCTCGACCCGCGCCGTCCCGGGCACGGCGGCGAGGGCGTCGTCGAGCGGGCCACGCGCCGCGGTGCGAGCGCTGTCGACCCAGACCGACACCACCGCCTCCATCTGCGGGTCGATCTCGGCCATGCGCAGCAGCGCGGGCGCCACCGCCTCGTCGGCCACGTTCACCTGGACCCCCAGCGCCCCGGCCGCGGGGAGGACGTCGACCCCCGCGGCGCGCAGGCCAGCCGACCACGCCGCGACCGGCGTGTCCGCGTCGCGCCACAGCGCGTAGACCACCTTCTCCACGGCGCCGGAACCTAGCGCCCTGGCTACGCCGTAGGAGGGGCCGACCGCAGCCGCTCGGTCAGGAACTCCTGCTCGGCCGCGTTGTCGGTGAGGGCCAGCGCGGCCCGGTAGGCGTCGGCGGCCTCGGCGTGGCGGCCGAGGCGGCGCAGCAGGTCGGCCCGGGTGGCCGGCAGGTAGCGGTACCCGGCCAGCCGGTCGTCCCCCGCCAGCGCGTCGAGGACGGCCAGCGCGGCGGCGGGGCCGTCGACCATCGATACCGCCACTGCCCGGTTGAGCGCGACCACGGGCGACGGCCAGACCCGCAGCAGCTCGTCGTAGAGGGCCAGGATCTGGTGCCAGTCGGTGGCGTCGTAGGTCGGGGCCTGCGCGTGCAGCGCGGCGATCGCCGCCTGCAGCGTGAACCGCCCCGGCGGGCCGGCCCGGAGCGCGGCCACCACGAGCCGGTCGGCCTCGGCGATCAGCTCGCGGTCCCAGAGCGAGCGGTCCTGGTCCTCGAGCCGCAGGAGCCGGCCGTCGCGGCCGGTGCGGGTGGCCCGGCGCGCCTGGTGGACCAGCAGCAGGGCGAGCAGCCCGGCGGGCTCGCGGTCGTCGGGCAGCAGCCGGCGCAGCAGCCGCGCCAGGTCGAGCGCCCGCTCGCAGAGGTCGTCGCGCACCAGGTCGCCGCCCGACGGGGCCGTGTGCCCCGTCGAGTACAGGAGGTGGACCACCGTCAGCACGGCGTCGACCCGGTCCGGCAGGTCGGCGACGGACGGCACCGCGTAGGGGATGCGGGCGGCGGCGATCTTCTTCTTGGCCCGGGTCAGGCGGGCGGCCATCGTCGCGTCGGCGACGAGGAAGGCCCGGGCGATGTCGGGCGTGGCCACGCCGCACACCAGCCGCAGCGTCAGGGCGACCTGCGCCTCGGGGGCCAGCGCAGGGTGGCAGCACGTGAAGATCAGCCGCAGGCGGTCGTCGGGGATGGCGTCGGTGGGTCCGCCGGCGGGCTCGGGCATGTCGTCGTCCTCGGGCTCGACCAGCAACGGCAGCTTCGCCTCGAGCGTCTGCTGGCGGCGCATCAGGTTGAGCGCGTTGCGCCGGGCCACGGTCGTCAGCCAGGCGCCGGGCCGGTCGGGCAGGCCGTCGCGCTCCCACGCCCGCAGCGCCTGGACGTAGGCGTCCTGCGCGGCGTCCTCGGCGGTGTCGAGGTCACGGGTGACGCGCACCGTGGCGGCGAGCACGTAGGCCCACTCGCCCCGGTGGGCGTCGGCGACGGCCCGCTCGGTCGGGGTCAGCTCTACTCCAGCACCTGGAAGTCGAGGAGCGGGCGCACCTCGACGCCCCCGTTGGCCACCGGGGTCCTGCTCGCCAGCGCGATGGCGTGGTCGAGATCGCGCGCCTCGAGGATGTACACGCCGGCCAGCGCCTCCTTGGTCTCGATGAACGGCCCGTCGGTGACGACGTCGCCGCGGATCGAGGTCGCGGTTGCGCTCGACTCGAGGGCGAGCCCGGCAACGGTCCGCCCGCCCTGCTCCGCGATCCAACCGTCGAACTCCTCGCTGGCCTGCATGACCTCGGGCGGCATGTCCGCCGGCCAGTCGGGGCTCTGCTGCTCGTAGATCAGGACCACGTAGCGGGTCATCGTGTCGGGGGTCGTGCTCATCGTGCTCCGTCCTTGCGCTCGTAGGTGAGGGCGACGACGCCGTTGTCGTAGCGGGTGAGACGGGTCAGGTCGAGGTTCTGGCGGCCGTGCCCGGCCGGGAACAGCAGCTTGCCGCCCCCGAGCAGGACCGGGTGCTGGTACAGGTGGTACTCGTCGACGAGGTCCGCCCGGGCCAGCGCGTGGACGATGCTGGCGCTGCCCTGGATGCCGATGGCCTTGCCCGGCTCCTTCTTGAGCCGGCGGATCTCGTCCTCCAGGCCCCCGGCGACCACCCGGGTGTTGGCCCACTCGGGTTCGCCGAGTGTGGTCGAGAACACGAGCTTCGGGCTGTCGTTGAGCGCCCGGATGATCCGGGGGTCCTCCTTGCCCTCGGAGGGGTTCAGCGCGTCACCCTCGTCGTAGGGGACGGCGTGCGGCCAGTAGGGAGCAAAGATCTCGTACGTCACGCGCCCGAACACGAAGAGGTCGAAGGTGGTGCTGAGGTCCACCGCGACGTCCTCCTGCATCTGCGGGTCGAAGCCGTCGATGACCCAGCTGATGTCCTCGTCGGGCCCGATCATGTAGCCGTCGAGCGTGACGAACTCGGCGACGACGACGCGCCGCTCCCCGGTGTCCCTCGTGCCTGCTGTGGTCGTGTCGGTCATGACGGCCTCCGTCGTTCGGGTGTGTCCACCTCGACGACAATCGGCGGCGGCCGAAATCGACAGCGGCGCCGTGGAAGTCTCCGCGAGCGATGGCCTAGGGCTCCAGCAGGCGCTCCATCAGCACCACGTCGAGCCAGCGGCCGAACTTGCGGCCGACCTGGCGCTCGGTCCCGACGATCTCGAACCCGGCGGCCTCGTGGAGGCGGATCGAGGTCTCGTGCCCGCCCACGATGCGGGCGAACATGGCATGGAAGCCGTGGGCGGTACCCACCCGCAACAGCTCGTCGAGCAGCGTGCGCCCGATGCCGCGGCCCTGGTGATCGCGGTGGACGTACACCGAGTCCTCGACGCTGGTGGCGTAGGCCGGCTTCGACCGCCAGGGCGACAGTGCCCCGTAGCCCACGACCACGCCGTCGCCCTCGGCCACGATCACCGCGTGGGCCCCGCTGCGGTCGCTGAGGTAGCGGCGCTGCTCGTCGAGCGTCCGGGGCACGATGTCGAAGGTGACCGTCGAGGTCTGGACCTCGGCGTTGTAGATCTGGCGGATGACCTCGGCGTCGTCGAGTCGCGCCAGCCGCAGGGTGGCCGTGGGGGGCATGCGGAGACGATAGAACGGGCCGATGGAGCTGGATGAACGGGCGAGCGCACTGATCCGGGCCCTCGCCGGGGCCGACGCCGTGATCCGCCCCGACCAGCTGACCGCGATCGAGGCCCTGGTCGTCGGCCGCCGGCGAGCGCTCGTGGTGCAGCGCACCGGCTGGGGCAAGTCGGCGGTGTACTTCGTCGCCACCGCGCTGCTGCGCGAGCGGGGCGCCGGCCCGACATTGGTCGTGTCGCCGCTGCTGGCCCTGATGCGCGACCAGATCGCGGCCGCTCGGCGGGCCGGCATCGCCGCGGAGACGGTGAACTCGGCGAACACCGACGACTGGGACGAGATCCACGACCGCATCGCCGCCGGCGCGGTCGACCTGCTCGTCGTGTCGCCCGAGCGGCTCAACTCGCCGGGCTTCCGCGACGAGGTGCTGCCGCGGCTCACCGCCGAGGTCGGCCTGCTGGTGGTCGACGAGGCGCACTGCATCTCCGACTGGGGCCATGACTTCCGGCCCGACTACCGCCGCATCCGCGACGTCCTGGCGGGCCTCGGCGACGTCCCGGTCCTCGCCTGCACGGCCACCGCCAACGACCGGGTGGTCGCGGACGTCGCCGACCAGCTGGGGACCGACCCGGTGGTCCAGCGGGGCGACCTCGACCGCACGTCGCTGCACCTGTCGGTGCTCGAGCTCGACCCCGCCGAGCGCCTCGCCTGGCTGGCCGCCCACCTCGGTGACCTGCCCGGGTCGGGCATCGTCTACACGCTGACCGTGGCGGCGACCGAGACCGTCGCCGCGTGGCTGCGGGGCGCCGGGCATGCGGTGGCCGCCTACTCCGGCGCCACCGACGCGGCCGAGCGCGAGCGCATCGAGCACGCGCTGCGGGCCAACGAGCTGCGGGCCGTGGTCGCCACGTCCGCGCTGGGCATGGGGTTCGACAAGGGCGACGTGGGGTTCGTGGTCCACCTGGGCGCCCCGCCGTCGCCCATCGCGTACTACCAGCAGGTCGGCCGGGCGGGGCGGGCGGTCGACCGGGCCGAGGTCGTGCTCCTGCCCGGCGCCGAGGATCGGGCCGTGTGGGCCTGGTTCGACTCGACCGCGTTCCCGCCCGAGGGGCTCGTGCGACGGGTGCTCGACGAGCTGGACGCCGACGGCGGCACCGTCGCCACCGCCGCGCTCGAGCACCGGGTGAACCTGGGCCGCACCCGCCTCGAGGCTCTGCTCAAGGTGCTCGACGTCGACGGCGCGGTCGAGCGGGTGCGCGGCGGCTGGCGGGCGACCGGGAAGCCGTGGGCCTACGACACCGAGCGCTACCGGCGGGTGGCGGCCACCCGGCGCACCGAGCAGCAGGCGATGCTCGACTACATCGCCGACGCCCGGTTGCCGCATGCGGTTCCTGCGCACCCAGCTCGACGACCCGTTCGTCGACGGCGACTGCGGGCGCTGCGACCGCTGCACCGGCCGGCCGCCGCTGCCGGTGCCCGCCGACGTGACGGCAGCCCGCGACCACCTCCGCGCCCAGGACCACCCGCTGCTCCCCCGCAAGCAATGGCCCCGCGGCGTGACGGTGGCCAAGGGCAACATCGCCTCCGAGGCCCGGCTGGCCGAAGGGCGGGCGCTGGCCAGCGAGGGCGACGGCGGCTGGTCGGGCCTGGTGGCCGAAGTGCTCGACGGCGGCCGTCCCGTCGACGACGAGCTGGTGCGGGGCGTGACCGCCATGCTCAAGCGCTGGCCCTGGGAGTCCCGGCCCACGTGGGTGACGTGGGTGCCGTCACGCGCCCGACCCGACGTCGTGCCCGCGCTGGCCCGCGAGATCGGCCGGCTGGGGAAGCTGGCGGTCGCCGACGCCGTGCGGCGAACCGACGACGCCCGCCCGCCGCAGGCCGAGATGGGCAACTCGGCTCACCAGCTCGGCAACGTGTGGGGCGCCTTCGCCGTCACCCCGCCCGACGGCGCCTGGCCGCGCGGCCCCGTGCTGCTGCTCGACGACGAGTGGTCGTCGGGCTGGACGATGACGGTCGTCGGCGCCCGCCTCCGCGAGGCGGGCGCGGGCCCGGTGCTCCCGGCCGTCCTCCGCCGCCGCTAGCCGGCATCCGCCGTCTCCTCGCCGAGTCAGATTCGTCGCTGGCAAGGAGCGACGACGAAGGACTAGTGGACTAATTCGAGGAGGAGCGACGCCGCCAGCGGCGAATCTGGCCGGCGAGGAGTCAGTCGGCGGCGAGGGCGGGCTCTACCAGGGCGAGCTCGCCGGCGAGCGCCTCGAGGCGGGCCCAGCTGGCGATGGCCTCGTCCTCGGTGAGGAGGATGACCTGCAGGTCGCCGACCAGGCCGGGCAGCAGCTCGAGCAGCAGCGGCACGACGGCGGGCTCGAGCTGGTCGAACGTCTCGTCGAGCACCACCGGCGGGCGGGTGCCGGCGGCGTTGGTGGCGGCGGTGAGCTGCGACACGATCGCCTGGGCGAGGGCCACGGCGTCGTCGTCGGACAGGTCGGGGGCGCTCGACGACAGCGACCGCAGCGCGGCGATGTGCTGGCGCAGCCGGGCGGCGGCCTGGATCTCGGTGCGGTGGTCGATCGCCCAGTGGACGTCGGTGTCGCCTGCCAGCGCCCGCCACGTGGCGGCGGCGTCGCCGCGAGCCTTGCCCCGGCCGACGAGGTCGTCGGCGGCGCTCCACAACGGCACCTGGTCGGCGGCCGACAGGGCGCGCACGGCGTCGTTGCGCGGGGTGCGGTTCCGCAGGTCGGCGGCGGTGATGCGGGTGATGGTCGAGCGGCCGTACTGGCTGCTGAGCAGGTCGACCCGGCCGTCGAAGCCCCGGTGCTGGGCGGTGACGTCGGCGGCCGTGACCACGTCGATCACCCGGTGGGGGCCAGACGCCGGCCGCAGCACCACGAGGCGCCGGCCCGAGTCGTCCACCACCTCGAGGTGTACTCCGCGGACCGTGCCGTGCAGGGCGCCCGAGAGCAGGGAGCCGAGGGCTCCACGTGCATCTCCGGGCATGCCACCCAGCACGGTCAGTCGCGGATGGAAATCTACGGACGCGGCTTCGCCGTCGCCCTCGACAATCAGGCGTTCCACCAGCACGTCGGGACTATCGGCCTCCGCGAGCAGGGACTTGAGCGATTTCTTTACGAATGTGTCGCGATCAGACGACACGCCCACTCTCTGTGGCGAGACGGTAACGAGGCGGAGGCGTGGCCGATCGGAGCGGCCGCGCCCGGCATCCGGGTTGGCTGGCGGGTCGGAACCGGCGATACCCTGTACCGCCCTGGGTCACCAGGACGCGTCACACGGACACCCCGGTCCCAGGTCCGCCTGGGTCCTCGGGCCCGCCCCCTTAGCTCAGTCGGCAGAGCACAGCCATGGTAAGGCTGGTGTCGTCGGTTCGATTCCGACAGGGGGCTCGCAGAACGGTCGCGGCGCATGCCGCGCCTTTCCGCGCGTCGGCCACGTCACGGTGCCGGCGTCCACTCCCAGGGCGGCGTAGCTCAGTTGGTTAGAGCACTCGGCTCATAATCGAGTTGTCGCCGGTTCGAGTCCGGCCGCCGCTACTTCCCCAACTTCAAGGCTGTTGCGAGACCAGGAGATTCCGCACGATGTCCAAGGCAAAGTTCGAGCGGAATAAGCCGCATCTGAACATCGGGACCATGGGTCATATCGACCATGGGAAGACGACGTTGACGGCGGCGATCACGAAGGTGTTGGCGGAGCAGAACCCGAATGTGGAGGTGATGGCGTTCGATCAGATTGATAAGGCGCCGGAGGAGAAGCAGCGGGGGATCACGATCAACATCTCGCATGTGGAGTATGAGACGCCGAAGCGTCATTACGCGCATGTGGATATGCCGGGTCATGCCGATTACATCAAGAACATGATCACGGGTGCGGCGCAGGTGGATGGGGCGATCCTGGTGGTGGCGGCGACGGATGGTCCGATGCCCCAGACCCGCGAGCATGTGCTTCTTGCCCGGCAGGTGGGGGTGCCGTCGATCGTGGTGGCGTTGAACAAGGTCGACATGGTCGATGACGAGGAGTTGTTGGAGCTGGTGGAGATGGAGGTGCGGGAGCTGCTGTCGGAGTACGGGTTCCCGGGTGATGACATCCCGGTGGTGCGGGTGTCGGCGTTGAAGGCGTTGGAGGGGGATCCGGCGTGGACGCCGGGGATCACCGAGTTGATGGACGCGGTGGATTCCTATGTGCCGGAACCGGCGCGTGATCTGGACAAGCCGTTCTTGATGCCGATCGAGGATGTGTTCTCGATCACGGGTCGGGGGACGGTGGTGACCGGGAAGATCGAGCAGGGTGTGGTGCACGTCTCGGATGAGATCGAGATCGTGGGGATCCGCCCGACGGCGAAGACCACCTGCACGGGGGTGGAGATGTTCCGCAAGTTGCTCGATGAGGGCCAGGCGGGCGACAACGTGGGTGTGCTGTTGCGGGGGACGAAGAAGGAGGAGGTGTCGCGTGGGCAGGTCCTGGCCAAGCCGGGGAGCATCACGCCGCACACCAACTTCGAGGCCCAGGTGTATGTGTTGACCAAGGAAGAGGGCGGGCGGCACAAGCCGTTCTTCACGAACTATCGGCCCCAGTTCTACTTCCGGACCACCGATGTGACCGGCACGATCCAGTTGCCCGACGGGGTGGAGATGTGCATGCCGGGCGACAACACCGAGATGACCGTGGAGCTCATCGCCCCCATCGCCATGGACGAGGGGCTCCTGTTCGCCATCCGTGAAGGCGGCCGCACCGTCGGCTCCGGCCGCGTCACCAAAATCCTCAAGTAGGAGAACAAGTCATGGCCAAGGCCGGTGAGAAGAGGGTGGCCGTCACCCTCGAGTGCACCTCGTGCAAGCGCCGCAACTACATCACCACCAAGAACAAGGTGAACGACCGCGAGCGCATCGAGATGAAGAAGTACTGCCGTTGGGAGCGTCAGCACACGGTCCACAAGGAGACCCGCTGACACCCCGGCGTCGGCTCGTGCTGCGCACCGCAGCCCCGGCGCCCACCCGACAGCACGCGCCCGACGACCCCGCCCCACCGGCGGGGTTGTCGGCGTTTCCCGATCGTCACGAAACCGTCGCGCAACGCGGCGCAACACCGCGTAACACTTCCGGCACGGGGGGAGTCAAAGCCTGCGATGCCACGTGAACAGGCACGTGACATGACCGCCCTGGTCGCGGCCGCCAAGGACGGCGACCGAGCGGCCTTCGACGAGCTCGTACGCTCGACTTACGTCGAGACGTACACGCTCGCCCACCGGCTGACGGGTGACGAGGAAGATGCGAGAGACGTGGTGCAAGAGGCCTACCTCCGGGCCTACCGGGGGCTCGACCGCTTCCGTGGCGACGCGCAGTTCTCGACGTGGCTGTACCGCATCACGGCCAACTGCGCGGCCACGCATCTGGGCCGGCGCAGCCGTCATCGCCACGACGAGCTGGACGAGGCGACCGGTGGCGCCGACCAGCGCCCCGACCACGACCCCGAGCTGCGGGCCGACGCCGACGACCTGCGCGGCCGCCTCCGTGCCGCGCTCGATGCACTCCCACCCAAGCTGCGGGCGGTCGTCGTCCTCCGCGACGTCTACGACCTGCCGCACGAGACCATCGCCGCCGAGCTGGGCATCTCCGAGTCGGCCGCCAAGGTGCGGCTGCATCGTGCCCGCAACAAGCTGCGCGACCAGCTCTTCCCCCGCCGAGAGGGCGAGTCGCGTGCTGGCTGAACCGACCACAGGAGGTGGTCACCGTGCAGTGTGAGGACCTGAGCGGCGCCCTCGCCGCCACCGCGGGCGCCGACGGCACGCTGAGCCGGTCCGAGCGGCGCCACGTCGAGCGGTGCCTGCGGTGCCAGGCCGAGGTCGTGCAGTACCGCAAGCTGCTGCGCACCCTGCGGACCCTGCGCACCGACGTGCTCGAGCCTGCGCCCGGGCTGCTGGCCGACATCCTCGCCACCATCGAGGAGGCCGGCGAGCGTCAGGCCGTGCGGTCCGTGCTCAACGGCCGCCGCATCGCCTACCTGGGCGGCCTGGCTGCGGCCACTGCCGCCGGCGCGGCCGGCGCCCTCGTGTTCGCCACCCGCACGCGCCGCGCCCGCCTGGCGGGCTGACCGCTCCGCCCCCAAGGGATCTCCAAGGTTTCGTGGAGGGCCCGGCGCGAGGATGGAGCCATGTTCGACATCGACCGGTTCATCGGCGACTGTCGGGTGGCGGTGGAGGAGACGGATCCGCGGCGGGCGGTGCGCGAGACGCTCGAGCGGGCGGTGTCCGACCCGGCCGCAGTGGGTGACGCACTGCGTCCGACCGAGGGCGGCTTCACGCTGCTCCACCACGCCCCCGACCTGACGGTCCTGCACGTGGTGTGGGCGCCCGGCATGCGGATCTTCCCGCACGACCACCAGATGTGGGCCGCCATCGGCATCTACGCCGGCCAGGAGGACAACGAGTTCTTCCGGCGGGGCGGACCCGACGGGCGCGGACTCACCGGCTCGGGCGGGCGCGAGCTGGCCGTGGGTGACGTCCTCCTGCTCGGCCACGACGCCATCCACGCAGTCTCCAACCCGCTGAGCCACCTCACGGGGGCGATCCACGTGTACGCGGGCGACTTCGTCAACGAGCCCCGCAGCCAGTGGGGCCCCGGCCCGGTCGAGGAGGAGCGTCCCTACGACATCGAGGCCGCGCGTCGGCAGTTCGCCGAGGCCAACGACGCCTGGCGCGCCGCGGCGGCCGAGTCCGCGGCGCACGACGCCTGATCGGCAACCGGCCGCGGAGCGCGACGGCCACGATCACCGCGACGTCGGCAGGGCGCAGGGGCGCGCCCTGCCGACGTCCCTGGTCACCCGCCGACGACCAGGCGCGCGTCCGCCCGACACGCGCGGTGACCCGCCAGGAGGTGCCCTGTGGTCCGGCCCGAGGCGCGGCCGGGAGGACGGCCCTGCGGCCTCGCGATGGCAGAACTCGACATGGCGTCCCTTCCGTCCCTGACGGTCCTTTAGGGTTGCCGAGGTCCGGAGCAACGCCGTACGCACGGTGACGCATGCCACGCGTGCAGCGCGCACCGTACCACCTTCTGGTCGACACGAGGACGGCGAACGGCCAGGTGTACGGTGAGCCGCGCACGGCAGATGACCGACGTGCGACGTCCACGCCACGAGCCGGTCTCCATGCCCGACTCAGGTGGCGGCGTCGTGCGAAACAGGTGCCAGGAGGCGCAGATGGCCGGTAGCGAGCGTCGCGGCGTCAGCGCCGGACGCCGGACGCCGGTCTCGGCGCGGGAGCCCTTGAGCGTTGCCCGGTGAGCGGCGACTGCGGATCCTCCGGCAACTGGTCCCGTCCGGGGGGCAGGCACTGGGGACGCGGCGCCTGTGCGAGGTGTCTGCCGCTGTCACCGGCCTGACGGCGCCGGCATCACGGTGATGGCGGGCGAGGTCAACCAGGGCTCGCTCGGCGCCTCCGACGAGGTGAGCCGCACGATCGAAGAGCTGCAGTTCGCCTTGGGGGAGGGGCCGTGCAGGGACGCGAACCGTGACCAGCGGCCCGTGCTCGAGCCCGACCTCCGCGCCCCCGCCGAGGCGCGGTGGCCCGCCTTCAGCCCGCTCGTCGTCGAAGCCGGGGGCCGGGCGGTCTTCGCGTTCCCCCTGCGGCTCGGTGCGGCCCGACTCGGAGCGCTGGACCTCTACCGGGACCGACCTGGGCGGCTGACCGACGAGCAGCACGCGGACGCGCTCGTCCTGGCGGACGTCGTCACCGAGGCGATCCTGCTGATGCAGTCCGCGGCCCCCGCCGGGCTGTTGGCGGCCGCGCTGGCCGACGAGGCGGACCTCCACCCCGTCGTCCACCAGGCGACGGGCATGGTCGCCGCCCAGTTGGAGGCGAGCGTCGGCGAGGCCCTGGTCCGGCTCAAGGCGTTCGCCTTCGGCAACGGCCGGGCGCTCGACGAGGTCGCCAAGGACGTGCTGGCCGGGACGCTGCGGTTCGACCGGACCGGCGACGGACCAGACGACGAACCGATCGATGGACAAGATCAAGGACAGTGACCGCCTCGCCGTCGTACCATCGGGCGCGGATCGTGCGGCCATGGTCGACCGTGGACGAGGCACTGTGAGACCTGACGGAGATCCCATGCCGAGACAAGCGATGCTCGTGCGGGCACTGGTCGAGTTGGCTGACACCCTCGTCGCCGACTTCGACGTGATCGACCTCTTGACCCTGCTGACCGACAGGTGCGTCGAGGTGCTCGACGTCGAGGCCGCCGGCCTGATGCTGACCTCGGTCGACGGCCAGCTGCGCATCATGGCGTCATCGAGTGACGCCATGCGCGTGCTCGAGCTGTTCGAGCTCCAGGCCCGGGAGGGTCCTTGCCTCGACTGCTACCGCACGGGAGAGGCCGTCGTGAACCACGACCTCGCGGCGGCGCGCGAACGCTGGCCCCGCTTCGCCGTCGAGGCGTCCGACGCCGGGTTCCGCATGGTGCACGCCCTGCCCATGCGGCTCCGCGGCACGGTGCTCGGTGCGCTCAACCTGTTCCACGTCGAGCCCGGGACCATGTCGCAACCCGACCTCGACGCCGCCCAAGCCCTCGCCGACGTCGCCACGATCGCCCTGCTGCAACACCGCGCCGCCCTCGAGGCCCAGGTTCTCAACGAGCAGCTCAACAACGCCCTGAACAGCCGGGTCCTGATCGAGCAGGCGAAGGGGATGGTGGCCGAGCGGCAAGCGCTCGACATCGAGATCGCCTTCAAGATCCTGCGCAACCACGCGCGCAACCACAACGAGCGCCTCGCCGATGTGGCACGATCGGTCGTCGACGGCAGTTTCAGCGCCGCCGCGCTCGACCCCCTCTGACGCCCGTCGGCGCTCGTCACGCCTTGTCCTCGCGCGTCAGCAAGCGGATAGGCTGGCGCAGTTACCCCCAAGGGCAGTAGCTCAACTGGCAGAGCAGCGGTCTCCAAAACCGCAGGTTGGGGGTTCGAGTCCCTCCTGCCCTGCGCCCCGTCTCCTATCCCACCCATTCGAGGGTCTCGCCATGGCGATGAACCGACAGCAGAAGCGCATGCTCCAGAAGCAGGGCCAGCTCGGTGCCGACGGCGCGCCCGCGGCCCGAAAGCGCCCTGCGCCCCAGGCCCCGCGGCCCGCGGCCAAAGACGAGCGCACCGGCCCGATCCAGTTCCTGCGCGAGGTGCGGGGCGAGCTGCGCAAGGTCGCGTGGCCGACCCGCCCCGAGGTCATCAACTACTCGATCATCGTGCTGATCACCGTGGTCGTGTTGACCACGTACATCGCTACCCTCGACTTCGTCTTCGGCGAGGCCGTCTTCAGGCTGTTCGAACGATGAGCGACACAGAGATCAACACAGAGATCAACACAGAGATCAACGACATCACCGACGCGACCCCCACTCCCGACGAGGATCGACCCGGCGACCGCGACGAGACCGTCGCGCCCGAGCCCGACGAGATCGTCGACGCCAGCGACGACGACGTCCTCACCGCCGACGGCGAGGTCCACGCGACCGATATCGCCCCGGCCGAGGCAGCCGGAGAAGCAGACGCGGCCGGGGGTGAACCGACGGCAGTCGACGACGATGGTGCCCCCGAGGAAGAGGTGACCACCGAGGACGAACTGCTCGCCGAGGCCGCCGTCGTCGACAACCCCTACACGCGGCCTGGCCGCTGGTTCGTCGTCCACACGCAGTCGGGCTACGAGAAGAAGGTCAAGCAGAACCTCGAGGCCCGCATCCACTCGATGAACGCCGAAGAGGCCGTGTACGAGGTCGTCATCCCGATGGAGGACTACGTCGACTTCAAGAACGGCAAGCGGGTCGTCAACCAGCGCAAGATGTTCCCCGGGTACCTGCTGGTGCGGGCCGAGCTCGACGACACAGCGTGGTTCGTGATCCGCAACACCCCCGGTGTCACCGGCTTCGTCGGCCAGGGCGCCAAGCCCTCGCCGCTGCCGCGCCGCGACGTCGAGGCCTTCCTCATGCCCAAGGGCGGCGAGGAGCAGGTCGCGTCCCGGGCCAAGCCCCGGCTCGAGTACGAGCTGGGCGAGACCGTGCGGGTCAAGGAAGGCCCGTTCGCCGACTTCTCCGGCGAGGTCATCGAGCTCAACGAGGACCAGCTCAAGCTCAAGGTGCTGGTCAACATCTTCGGCCGCGAGACCCCGGTCGAGCTCGAGTTCAGCAAGGTCGCCAAGCTCTAGATCCCCGGCGCCGGTCGCCCGTCCGGTGACCGACTGGCACGCTCCGTGCGTTGCACGGCAGACTTGTCCGTCGCGTTCGACGCCCCGTGGCGTCCGCCTCCCCGTTCTTTCGAGAGGAATCCCCATGGCCAAGAAGAAGGTGCTGGCCGTCGTCAAGATCCAGATCCCGGCCGGCCAGGCCACGCCCGCGCCGCCCGTCGGTACGGCGCTCGGCCCCCACGGCGTCGCGATCATGGACTTCTGCAAGGCCTACAACGCCGCCACCGAGGCCCAGCGGGGCACGATCGTGCCGGTCGAGATCACGGTGTTCGAGGACCGCACGTTCACGTTCGTCCTCAAGACCCCGCCGACCCCCGTGCTCCTGCGCGAGGCCGCCGGCCTCGACAAGGCGTCGACCAACCCCGGCAAGGAGATCGTGGGCAAGGTCACCGACGCCCAGGTCGAAGAGATCGCCAAGATCAAGATGCCCGACCTCAACGCCTACGACCTCGAGGCGGCCAAGGCCCAGGTGGCCGGCACCGCCCGGTCGATGGGCCTCGAGGTGGGCTGACCACCACCGTCGACGCGGGTACCACGCGGGTACCTTTCTGTATCGAGTCCACCAGGCTGGACCGGGACCACCTCGCCCGGCCGCCGTGAACCACCCGAGGGAGCCACCATGGCGCAAGGCAAGAAGTACCGCGACGCTCTCAAGCGCTTCGACCGAGAGCGTCTCCACACCCCCCCCGAGGCGGTCGACATCGTCGCCTCGCTGACCAAGGCCAACTTCGACGAGACCGTCGAGCTCGTCGTGCGGCTGGGCGTCGACCCCCGCAAGGCCGACCAGATCGTGCGCGGCACGGTCGCACTGCCGTCGGGCACCGGCAAGGACGTCCGGGTGGCCGTGTTCGCCCAGGGCGACGCCGCCGCGGCAGCCCGCGAGGCGGGCGCCGACATCGTGGGCGCCGACGACCTCGCCGCCGAGATCGAGGCGGGCAAGCTCGACTTCGACCTCACCATCGCCACGCCCGACATGATGCCGGTCGTCGGCCGTCTGGGCCGCGTGCTCGGCCCCCGCGGCCTGATGCCGAACCCCAAGAGCGGCACGGTCACCCCCGACGTCGCCAAGGCGGTCGGCGAGTTCAAGGGCGGCAAGGTCGAGTACCGCACCGACCGTTACGGCAACGTGGCCGTGCCCATCGGCAAGGCGTCGTTCCAGCCGGCCGCGCTGCTCGACAACTTCCGGGCCGTGATCGACGAGCTGAACCGGGCCAAGCCCGCGTCGGCCAAGGGCCGCTACATGCGCCGGGTCACGATCAGCACGACGATGGGCCCGGGCGTCAAGATCGACCCCACCCGGCTGCGGGCGGGCGTCGACGAGTCGGCCGCCTGATCAGGGGGCCGACCCGGGGGAGCCGGTAGGCTTCCCATCCGCTAGCAACAACCCACTTCGCTCGCCGAAGACCTCCGGTGGCCCCTCGGGGCCTGAAAGGGCCAGCGTGCCCGCCTGAGCAGGCGGACTCTCCGACACCTCGCCGGTCATCCGGCGCCGTGTGCGCGGTGCGTTCGCTGACTGCGAGCGTCCGAGCACATGAGAGGAGGTGTCGATGGAGAATCCGAGACCGGAGAAGGTTGCCGTGGTGGACGAGGTGCGCGAGCGCTTCACCAGCTCGAGCGCAGCCTTGCTGACCGAGTACCGCGGGCTCGACGTGTCAGCGTTGGGCGAGCTGCGCCGCGCCCTGCGCGAGGCGGGCGGCGACTACAAGGTCTACAAGAACACCCTCGTGCGGTTCGCGGCCCGCGAGGCGGGCCTCGAGATCGAGGAGCTGCTCACGGGCCCGACGGCCATCGCCTTCGTGGGCGAGCGCCCCGACGGTGCGCCCGGTGATGCCGTGCTGGTGGCCAAGGCCTTGCGCGACTTCGCCCGGACGTACCCGGCGCTCGTCGTCAAGGGCGGCGTCATGGACGACAGGTCGCTGTCGGCCGACGACGCCAGGGCCCTGGCCGACATCGAGCCCCGAGAGGTGCTGCTGGCCAGGCTGGCCGGTGGGCTCGCTGCGCCGATGCAGCAGTTCGCCGGGCTGCTCCAGGCCCTGCCGCGCAACTTCGCCTACGGACTGTCGGCACTGATCGAGAAGGGCGGACCTGCGGGCTCCGCTCAGAACACCGCAACCGAGACCACCACGGCGGCCGAGGCCGCCGGCCCATCCGATGCCGATGATCGAGGCCTTGAAAGCGCCGACGACGGCGCAGCCTCGGCGTCGGCAGAAAGCGAGAGTGAGTAAGAACATGGCAACCAAGGAAGAGATCCTCGAGTCGATCTCGAGCATGACCGTCCTCGAGCTGAGCGAGCTGCTCAAGGAGTTCGAGGAGAAGTTCGGGGTGACCGCGGCAGCGCCCGTCGCCGTCGCCGGCCCCGGTGCCGGCCCGGTCGACGCTCCCGCCGAGGAGGAGAAGGACGAGTTCGACGTCGTCCTCACCGAGGCCGGTGGCCAGAAGATCGCGGTCATCAAGGAGGTGCGCTCCCTGACCAGCCTCGGCCTCAAGGAGGCCAAGGACCTGGTCGAGTCCGCTCCCAAGGCCGTGATCGAGAAGGCCAACAAGGAAGACGCGGAGAAGGCCAAGGCCGCCCTCGAGGGCGCCGGCGCCACCGTGGAGCTGAGATAACAGCCCCGCCTCCCTCGCGATGAATCGAGTCGGGCCGGCCATCGAGGCCGGCCCGACTCGCGCCTGGGGGCCAGCTAGTTCCGTCGCCAGCCACCACGCTGCGTGGTCGAACTCCCACACATTCAGTGAGTGGGGTTGACCTCTCGGGCGGGTGCGCTTACCCTCCCCCACAGCCTTGATGGCCCTCCTGGATCGGCATCTGCCGGGTCCGGTCGGCCCTGCCATTTCGCGGGTTGTGCTGGAGCCCGCGACGGCCTAGCATGGTTCGTTGCCGTGCGTCTGTGGTCCCGCCTCGTAGTTCTTGAGTGCGGCTGCCGCGCGCCCACGCACAGCAGGCTCGTCCCCGGCTTGGCCATGGCACCCCGGTGCGTCCCCGTTACCCGGTCCCATGCCGACCGAACCCTTTGAGGAGTGATTCGTTGTCCACTCGCATCCGGGATCGGTACTCGTTCGCGAACATCGAGGAGGCCTTGCCGCTTCCTGATCTCGTGGCGATCCAGCGAGAGTCCTTCCAGTGGTTCCTCGAGCAGGGCCTGAAGGAGACTTTCGCCGACATCTCGCCCATCAAGGACTTCACCGAGACGTTGCAGCTCGAGCTGGAGTTCGACCCCGACGACGAGGACCTGCGGCCGCCGCCCAAGTTCTCGGTCGAGGAGTGCAAGGAGAAGGACATGACCTTCTCCGCGCCCATCTTCGTGCGGGCCCGCTTCGTGAACGCCACCACCGGCGAGATCAAGGAGCAGACGGTCTTCATGGGTGACTTCCCCATGATGACCGAGAAGGGCACGTTCGTGATCAACGGCACCGAGCGCGTCGTCGTGTCGCAGCTCGTCCGTTCCCCCGGCGTGATCTTCGAGCCGGGCGAGCGCTACCGCCTCCGCAACCTGGCCAAGCACCAGCTCGTCAAGGGCACCATCCACCCCTACCGCGGCGAGTGGATCGAGTTCGACGTCGAGCAGAAGCCGGGCAAGGACGTCACCGCCGGCACCCGCGTGGCCCGCAAGCGCCGCCTCAGCCTGTTCGTGCTGCTCCGCGCCCTCGGCTACGACGAGGAGAACGCGCCCGGGTTCCTCGACGCCTTCGTCGCGCGAGTTCCCCTTCCTCGAGGGGCAGTGGGAGAAGGACCGCGACCTCGCCCCCACGCAGGACGAGGCCCTCGTCGAGATCTACAAGCGGGCCCGGCCGGGCGAGCCGCCGTCGGTCGAGTCGGCGCGCGTCTACTTCCGCAACGCCTTCTTCGAGTCGCGGCGCTACGACCTGTCGCGGGTCGGCCGCTACAAGCTCGACCGCAAGCTCGGCCAAGAGGTCGAGAAGCTGGCCGGCATGTTCCCCATGCTCGAGGAGCGAGGCCTCCTCGACCGGCCCGAGCCCGGCCAGTCGGTGCTCAGCCGCTGCGAGGTCCTCGCCACCCTCACCTACCTCCTCCACCTGGTGAACGCCGAGCCGGGCTACCGCCTCGACGACCAGGACCACTTCGCCAACCGCCGCATCCGGTCGGTCGGCGAGCTGATCCAGAACCAGGTGCGCATCGGCCTGTCCCGCATGGAGCGGGTCGTGCGCGAGCGCATGACGACCCAGGACGTCGAGGCGATCACGCCCCAGACGCTCATCAACATCCGGCCGGTCGTCG
>CAWCLR010000004.1:0-343732 GCA_963796415.1 uncultured Acidimicrobiales bacterium
ACGTGCCCACCGTGACGAGGCCCTCGTCTCCCTTCACCCAGCCCTGGTAGTAGGTGCCCGGCTCGGCCGGGGGGAGCCCACGCACGTCGAGCTCGATGGCGACGCCCGACCCACGTTCATCCACCGTGGCCACGGCGGATGCCTCGGGCGCAAGCTCGGTGCCGGCGACATCGACCTCTCGACCGCCGTCGTCCGCGTTGCGGGCGAAGACTCCGACCGCACCCACCACGAGCACGAGCGCGGCCGCAGCGGAGAGCGCGATCAACGCACGACGCCTGACCGCACCTCGCCGTGCTGGCGCAGGCGACGGGCCGACCCCGGCTGCGGGGCGGCCGGCGGACTCGGCCTCGATTGCTGCGAGCAGGCCCTCGACGCCACCCGACGTCGGCTCGGCCCACACCGATTCGTCGGCCAGCAGGTCGCGGACGCGAGCCACGGAGTCGCCCGACGACGCACCACCCCGATCCGCGGCACCGCCACCACGGTCGAGGAACTCGGCGAACTCGTCCTCATTCATGCCAGTGGCACCTGTCGGTCGACGGTCTGTTCCATTGCCCAGTACGGCATCGGACACCATTCGGTTCTCGACCCCATGATGGCCGTCATTCCGTGGCCCCGACCAGGTGGGCCAGCAGTCCGGCCAGTCTCCGGTAGGCGCGGCTCGAGCGCGACTTCACGGTCCCGACCGGGATGTTCAGCTGCTCGGCGATCTCACCATGGGTCATCCCGAGGAAGTGGGCGAGCCGCACGACCTCCCTCTCATCGGGCGTGAGGTGCTCGAGGGCGGATCGCACCTCCCACGCCTCCCATGTGCGCTCGAACGACAGCGTGACCGTCCCGGCCCGGTCGTCGGTGAGCTCGTCGGGGATGGCGACCGCGCCTCGCGCCGATAGACGTCGATCGCGGTGCGGCGGGCGATCGCATACAGCCACGGCGCCAGGTCGCGCGACGGGTCGAACGACGCCGCAGCCCGCCAGGCCTTGAGCATCGTCGTCTGGACCACCTCGTCGGCCAGGTCGCGCTTGCCCAGCGTTCCCATCGCCACCGTCAGGATCGGACCCGCATAGCGGGAGTAGACGGCGCGCACCGCGGCCTCGTCGCCGGCTGCGAACCCAGCGGCGAGTTCGGCATCGTCGGGGCCGCGCATGGGCACCCATATTGCCTCAGCGAGGCATGTCCGGGTCCGGCGCGTCCGCGACGCACATTCACGGCCTCGTGTGTGACGCGAACCGAATCGGGCGCCGGCCCGTACTGGGTCCCGAACGGCCGACGCCTGAGTCGGCTCCGGCGAAACGAGGAGATCATGGACATCAACGGCAAGGCAAGGCGTCGCTACGGCCTGGCCGCGGGAGCGGCGGCTGCCCTCGCCGTCGGCCTCGTGGCCGCGGGACCGGCCGGGGCGGCCCCCCGGACATCGGCATCCGTGTCGGGCGACACGCTCGTGGTGAACGGCAGCAGCGCCGGTGAGGCGCTCGCCCTGAGACTGGCCGCCGGCGACGCCGACACCCTCGAGGTCGACTTCGGCGACGACGGCTCGGCCGAGCACAGCTTCGACCGCTCGACGTTCAGCTCGATCGAGGTCTTCCTCCGCAGCGGGAGCGATCAGTTCCTGGTCGACCAGGTCAACGGCACGTTCACGGACGAGGGCCTGACGGTCGACGGCGGCAGCGGCAACGACACCCTCGACGGCGGCGACGGTGTCGAGGTGTTCCACGGCGGCAGCGGCCGGGATGCCGTGGACGGCAACCGCGGCAACGACACGGGCATCCTCGGCTCGGGCCAGGACAGCTTCCGCTGGGATCCGGGCGACGGCAGCGACGTCGTCGAGGGGGACAGCGGCACCGACACGCTCGACTTCAACGGCGCCGGCGGCGTCGAGAACATGAGCCTGTCGCCCAATGGCGGGCGCTCCCTGTTCCTGCGTGACGTCGGGCAACATCCGCATGGACATGGACGGCGTCGAGCGGCTGGACCTGACCGCCCTCGGCGGCGTCGACACGATGACGGTCGACGACATGACCGGCACCGACTTCCGTCAGGCGGACGTCGACCTGTCGGCCTCCACGGGCGGTGGCGACGGGCTGTCCGACACGGTGACGGTCAACGGCACCGACCGCGCCGACCGCATCGACGTCGGGCCGACGGAGACGGTCGTCGACGTCGCCGGGCTGCGGACGACCGTCGAGTCTCCGGCGGCGAGCCCATCGATCGGCTCCAGGTCAACGGTCTCGGTGGCAACGACGAGGTCGACGTCGATCAGGCGGCTCTCGACCTGATCACCGTGAGCGTCGACCTCGGCTCGGGCCAGATCTGATCGACGTTCCCCTTGGTGGGATGGTCGGGCCTCTGCGGGCCCGACCATCCCTTCATCGCGGTCGTGGTGCCTGCTCGACCACGGAGGGGCGGTTCAGGCGTGCGGGCCGACGGGCACGGTGCCCACGGTCAGGGTCGGCGTCGCGTCCATGACGGCGCCGACCAGCTCGACCTCGGTGTCGAGCCCGCGGCGCTGCGTCGCGGTGAGCTCGCAGAGCGGTTCGACGGTGATGTCGAGCTGCCGACCGGAGCGCCGCTGGTGCCAGACGCCACCGACCACGCCGTCGACGAGGAGCACGGGGTAGTTGCCGGCTTGGCCGGCCGGCGTGAGTCCGCGGGTCGCGGCCGCGCCGGGGTAGAGCCGCTCGCGAGGCTGGCCCGCGACGACGTACACGTCGAAGTAGGGCAGCAGCCGGATCCCTCTGTGGGGCTGGTGCGGCGTCTCGGTGTCGCCGACCACGACCCAGCCGGGCTCGCCGTCCAGCTCGACGTGCTCCAGCTCGCCCGCCAGCTCGTCGAACAGCCCGACGGCGCGCCGCGGCGGGACGGCGAGCCATCGGGCGAAGTGTTGGGGTGTGGCTGGGCCGTAGGCGTGCAGGTAGCGGGTGACGAGCGTGCGCAGGGCCGTGTCGCCGTCGTCGGGTCGGAAGCCGGGCAGCCAACGGTGCGGGTTGGTGTAGGTCACGTTGCGGCCCCGGTTCGGTCCGAAGCAGAGCAGGCCGCGGTGCGCGGCCGTGCTCGTGAGCTGGCGCCAGCGCGGCCACTTGCCCTGGAAGGCTTCCATCGTCCGCTCGCCGGCCCACGGGCCGGTCCGGTCCACGATCGCGTCGGTCAGCTCGTCGACGGTCAGCTCGGTGTCCGCCAGTGCGTCGCCGATGGCCGCGATGACCTCGTCAGCTTGCTGGGGGGTGAAGCGGACCGGCTCGGGATGCATCGGCACCGACGACGGCAGGGTCGACAGCGCCCCTGTCCACATCGGCAGGTCGGTGGTCGCCAGCAGGTGCACGGTGCCGCGCGGACCGAACGTCTTGACCAGGGTGCGGTCCTCCCACAGGGCGCGTTGCACGTCGGCTCGGGTCGCCCCGGCGATGCGCCGCCCGATCGAGAGCTCGGCGGCGCTGAGCACCTGGGCGTGCGCGCCGCACATCAGGCGGGCGATGTCGGCGGGGCTCAGGTCCGTCGCAGGGTCGGTCAACGCGTGGCGGGCCATCCGCCGGGCCGTGACACCACTCCAGGTCAGCGGGGTCGGCGTTGTGGACTTCGGGGTCACGGACGCACATTCCATCAGCTCCCGGTCCGGTGTCCACGCGGCTCCGCGTAGACGGGCGTGCGGTCGTCGAGGTCGAAGCGCGGGAACAGCGCCGGGTCGGTGAACAGCGAGATCCGGGTGATGTGCGACGAGGTGGTGGCCAGCACGATGACCGCGAACGGGTGGTGCGTGCCGTCGTCGCCCCGGTGGTACGCCGCGGCGGCGAGCTGGCCGTTGGCGACGGAGGGGGAACATCCGCCAGTCGCCGGCCCGGCCGATGGCCTGCGCGGCGATGAACGGCACGCACGACGCCTTGCCGCGGAACCAGGTGGGCGTGCCCGTCATCTCGAGCACGGCGTCGTCGTCCAGCAGGCGCTCGATCGCCGCGATGTCGGACTGCTCGAATGCTGCGAGGTAGCGGTCGAGGACGCGGCGCGCCCCTGATCCGTCGGCTCGGCGAGTCCTTCGTCGGTCAGGGACATGTCGGCGAGCCGGGTGCGGGCGCGCTGCAGCAGGCTCTTGACGGCCGCGACCGACACGTCGAGCAGCTCCGCCGCGCACCGCCGGCAGGGCGAGCACGCCACACAGGATGAACGCGGCGCGCTGACGCGGCGGGAGGACCTGGAGCCCGGCGACGAGAGCGAGGCGCACGCTCTGGCGCGCCGTCACGACCTCCGCCGGGTCGCCCCGTTCGTCGACCACCAGGCGGTCGGGGATCGGCTCGAGCCAGGGCACGTCGTCGGGCGCCGCTCGGGCCGGCGCGTACGGGTCGGGCGACGGCGGCCCGAGCCCTGATGCCAGCGGACGCCGCCGCCGGCGCTCGAGTGCGGTCAGGCACACGTTCGTCGCGATCCGGTACAACCACGTCCGCACAGACGAGCGCTGCTCGAAGCGGTCGAACGATCGCCAGGCGCGCACGTAGGTCTCCTGCACGAGGTCCTCGGCCTCGTGGGCGGATCCGGTCATCCGGTAGCAGTGCGCGAGCAGCTCGCGGCGGTAGGGCGCGGTCGCCGCCTCGAACCCCTCCGGATCTGCTGCTCGCATGGCCACGATCCTGTTGACTCGCCGGCACGCCGAAAGGAATCGGTCGGCACCGCGATGCGTCGGCGTCCTCCGGCGAGTCGACACCTGCATGACCCGACTCGACAACCCGGTTCTCACAGATGCGGTCCGCGAGATCCTCGACGGCCGACACCTCTCGGTTCTCGCCACCACCAACGCTGACGGCCAACCGCAGACGTCGGTGATCTTCGTCAAACGGGACGGCGACGACATCCTCTTCAGCACCATCAAGGGTCGTCGCAAGACGACGAACATGCTGCGTGACCCTCGGGTGAACCTGCTCCTGCACCGCGTCCCCGTGGACGACCCGACGAGCACCTACGCCACGGTCTCGGGCACTGCCGAGCTCACCGACGACCCCGACGGCTCGTTCCACCAGGTGATGTACGACATCCACATGGGCGGTGCCACCCCACCCCCCGAGCCAGGTGCGGAGCGTCTGATCGTACGGATCAGGCCACAGAAGGTGTACCAACCGCCCCCGTACCAGAGCACCGCCGACGAGTGACCCGGCACGTCGTGGCCGCTTCTCCCCGCCGACGTTGGCCTCACATCAAGCAATTTGGCTTGATGCATCGAACTGAGTTGATGTAAAACTGAGGTGTGAGTGCGCAGGAGGTGGTGGTTACCCGAGAGGTGGTGAATGCACGGGAGGTCGACCAGGGCCTGGCGCCGCCGGAGTTTCTGCAGCTGGCGGGGCATCCCGTGCGTTGGCGGCTGCTGGGCGAGCTGGCCCGGAGCGACCGCACGGTGCACGAGCTGACCGGCCTGGTCGGTCAGCCGCAGAACCTGGTCTCGTACCACCTGGGCAAGCTGCGCGATGCCGGCCTGGTCTCGGCGCGGCGCAGCTCGGCCGATCGGCGCGACGCCTACTACACGGTCGATCTGACCCGCGTCGGTGACCTGCTGTCCGCCACCGGCGGGGCCCTCCACCCTGGCCTTCGTCTCGACCCCGCCGCTCACCCGGCAGTGCCGGGCCGGGCACGGTGAGGGTGTTGTTCCTGTGCACGGGCAACAGCGCCCGTTCCCAGATGGCCGAGGCACTGGCCCGGGCCCGCTCCGGTGGGGCCGTCGAGGCGTACAGCGCCGGCAGCCATCCCAAGCCGCTGCACCCCAACGCGGTCCGGGTGATGCGAGACGAGCACGGCATCGACCTGGCCGGTCAGCGCGTCGAAGCACCTGGGCGTGTTCGCCGACCAGCGCTTCGACCGGGTGATCAGCCTGTGCGACCGGGTGCGCGAGGTGTGCCCCGAGTTCCCCGGCCGACCCGAGACCATCCACTGGAGCATCCCCGACCCTGCGGCCGGCCATGCCGACGACGAGGCCAGCTACCCGGCATTCCAGCAGACCGCCGCCGAGCTGGAGACCCGCATCGGGTTCCTGCTCGCCGCGCTCACCGATCGACAACCGCGCCCTGACACCAGAAGGAGGAGCCATGACCGAACCGAGCGAGATGGTCAACGTCCGCTACATGGTCGACGACGTCGACGCGGCGATCGACTTCTACACGAAGCACCTCGACTTCGAGGTGCGACACAGCGTCGCCCCCGCGTTCGCCGACGTCACCCGCGGCAACCTGCGGCTGCTGCTCAGCGGACCGACCAGCTCGGCCGGACGACCCATGCCCGACGGCGCCAAGCCGGGCCCCGGCGGCTGGAACCGCATCCACCTCCTCGTCGACGACATCGACGCCGAGGTCGCCCGCCTCCGCGACGCCGGGGCTGAACTTCCGCAACGACATCGTCACGGGCCCCGGCGGCTCCCAGATCCTGCTCGAGGACCCCTCCGGCAACGTCGTCGAGCTGTTCCAACCCGCTGGGACCTGAGGCGAAGCTCGCTCGCAGGCGTGCTCGAGGGCAGTCGCGGTCGCGGTCGGGGTCAGAGGATCGTCTCGACGGCGGCTGCGAGCTGGCGCAACGTGCGGACCTCGAACACGCGGTCGCAGTACGGGGCGTAGGCGCCGATCACCGAGTCGGTGCTGTCCCACTCGGCCCGCGGCTCGGGGTCGAACCAGTAGACGGCCCGGGCCCGGCGGGCGATCGACGCGAGCAGGTCCGCGCGCTCGGGTCGATAGTTGGTGCGGGCGTCGCCGGCGATGACGATCGTCGAGCGGTGGGTGAGCCCGACCCGCGCGTACCGGTCCCAGAACTCGCTGAGCACGGCCCCGTAGTCCGAGTGCCCGTCGGCGCCGAGGACGCGGCCACGCTGGAGGATCTGCCAGGGCTCCACCGGCGCCGTGGTTCGCTCGACGATCTCGGTGATCTCGTCGACGGCGTCGACGAAGGCGAAGGTCCGCGTTCCGGCGAGCTCGCCGGCGAGTGCCGAGATCAGCGTGAGGGTGAATCCGGCGAAGTCGGCGACCGAGCCCGAGACGTCGCACAGGGAGAACAGCTCGGGCTTGTGCGCTCGTGGCCGCCGGTAGACGACGTCGAGGGGGACACCGCCCGTGGCGACCGACCGGCGGGCCGTGCGCCGCATGTCCACCCGACCGGTGCGCATGGCCTGGCGTCGGAGGCGTAACCGCGCGGCGAGTCGACGCACGAGGGGGTGCACGGCCTCGCGCATGTCGTCGAGCTGCGCGGCAGACGCCTGCACGATGTCGACGTCGAGGGCGGAGGGCACCGGAGCGGCGGCCGGGGTGCCGGCCCGGCCGGCGAGGCGGGCGCGGACCTGCTCGGTGACGAGCCTCCGCAGCGCCTCGACCCGCGCGGAGACCTCGGCGCGCTCGACCGGCTCGCCCCGCTCGCGGGCGCGGCGGATCGCCTCGTGGAGCAAGCGGGCGAGGTCGATGGCCCGCAGGACTCGGTACACGTGGTAGCGCTCGGTGCGCACGCCCTCGTCGAAGCCGCCGTGGCGCTCGACCGCCTCCTCGGCGAGGAGCCGGAGATCGTCGAGCGTGGCCCCGTCGACCGCGTCGCGGATGCGGGTGTCGAGGGGACCGGGCACGCCTTCCGGTCCCGACGCCGGGGCGGCGGGCTGGCCGGTGTCCCGGCTGACCGTCGGCGAACCGGGCCCCGGCGGACGCGCCGGGAAGGCGCGGTCGAACGCGGCGTCGAAGGACGCGTCGTGGTGCGGGTACTTCACGAGCACGCAGCGGAGCGCGGCGCGGAGCTCGGCACGGCGGCCGAGGTCGACGTGGCGCAGCGCCGCGGCCGCGTCGAGCACCTCGGACAGCGCGATCTCGGCGCCGGCCGCCCGCAGCTCGCTCGCCAGCCGCAGGAGCTGGGCGAGGACGCCGTGCGCCACGAGGCGCGCCGCGGAGCGGTCGACGGCGACCTCCGCGCCGGTCATCGCTTGGCGAGCGCGTCGCCGATGTCGCGGGCGGCCGCCAGCACGGCCGGGAGGATCTGCTCGTGGATCTCTTCGGTGGTCGTGCGGCCGGCGTGGGTCGACACGTTCATGGCGGCCACGGCGCGACCCGAGGCGTCGCGCAGGGGCGCGGCGAGCGACCGGAGCCCCACCTCGAGCTCCTCGTCGACGAGCGCCCACCCCTGCTCGCGGACGTCGGCGAGCACCGCCTCGAGCTCCGCGCGGGTGGCCACCGTGTGCTCGGTCCGCGGCTCGAGCCGCTCGGGAACGATGGCGGCGAGCTGCGCCGGCGTGAGCTCGGCCAGCAGCACCCGCCCCATCGAGGTGCAGTAGGCCGGCAGCCGGCTGCCGAGGCCGAGCGAGATGGTCATGATCCGCTTGGTCGGCACGCGGGCGACGTAGATGATGTCGGCCCCGTCGAGCACGGTCACGGACACCGACTCGTTCACCCGCTCGGAGAGGGCCTCGAGGTACGGCTGGGCGATCTGCTCGATGTTGAGCGAGGACAGGTAGGCGTAGCCGATGTCGAGCACGCGTGGCGTCAGCGAGAAGTGGCGGCCGTTCGTCGACACGTAGCCCAGCTCGCCGAGGGTCAGCAGCAGGCGCCGGGCCGTCGCCCGCGTGAGCCCCGTGCGCTGCGCCACCTCCGCCAGCGTGAGCCTGGCGTTGTCCGCGTCGAAGCACCGGATGACGCTCAGGCCGCGTTCGAGGGACTGCACGAACTCGGGCCTTGACATCGGTCACAACCCTACGCGAGGGTCGGAGTGTTCACAATGCGAACGAATGTGCGCAATGCGAACAGATGCGAACAAACCGCAGGTCAACTACCTGACCGCCGAGCCCACGGGGGTGGCATGGCGACGTACACGACGCGATTCGGATCGCTCGACGGCTACGACAAGGGCGGCGTCGAGCTGATCAACGACAACCCGCAGAACTACGTGTTCTCGAACATGTTCGAGGTGGCCGCCGGCGCCCGTCCCTGGGAGAAGGTCGCCGTCGCCAAGAACATGGAGTACGTCCTCGAGGTGATCCGCGCGGAGGGGACCTCGCCGTGGCGGGTGGCCTCGCACGACGAGTTCGCCCTCGTGGTCGACGGTGCAGTGACCATCGACCTGCTCGACCCCGACGGGTCGCCGGCCGACCCCGGGGCCACGGGGTCGGTGGCGGTGGACGGCGAGCCGCCGGGCACCCCCATGGGGCGGGTCGTCGCCGGTCGCGGGCACATGACGCTGCTGCCTGCGGGGCGCTGCCACCGCTTCTCGGCCGACCGGCCGAGCGTGATCCTGCTCCAGACCATCGAGGGTCGCGACACCGTCTACCGCTGGGCCGACATCTGCCAGACCGCCTGAGGAGGGCGCACCCATGACCGACACCGCCACGCGCGTCGAGGCGACCGGGCGCAACGAGCACGGCTACGAGACCTTCCGGCTCGGAGGGTTCACCTTCTCGCGCGACGAGCACTTCGCACACATCGACTGGCCGACCGGGCACCACGTCATGTCCGTCGAGGCGTTCCTCAAGGCGCTCATGCGCGACGTCGCCTGGAACTTCTTCTACGGCATCGTGAACTTCGACTCCGTCATCGGCACGATGAACCACTACGGGAACGTCGACCTGTTCGCCGGCCGGTACAACGACGCCTACCGCAAGGCCGAGATCGACCACCAGGAGAACTTCCCCCACGAGGAGATCATCGGCACGTTCAAGGCGATGCTCGCCGACTGGACGAACGCGGGGTACGACCCGTTCGCCGCCCCGCAGGAGACCGGGTCGCCGTTTGGCGAGAAGAAGGGCGACAACCTCGAGGCCGTCACCCGCACCCGCGTCACCGCCCAGCGGATGGTCGGCGTGCCGGGCGACGAGCCGCTGCGCTCCGACGACACGGGCCACCCGATCAACCGCATGTTCGCCGACGTGAACCAGGACGAACCGGTCGTCGAGGCCCAGCCCGGCTACGAGGACGAGGTGGCGTCGTTCAACCTGTTCGCCTACCTGTCGCGCAGCGACGTCACGTGGAACCCGTCGGTCGTGACGGTGTGCCGCGACAGCCTCTACTGCCCCACGACCGAGGAATTCATCCTGCCGATCATCCATGGCAACGACCGCGTCGAGTGGTTCGTCCAGCTGTCCGACGAGATCCACTGGAAGGTCGAGGACCGCGAGACCGGCGAGCCGCGGGCCAACGTGCTCATGAAGGCCGGCGACGTGGCGGCGATGCCGGCCGACATCCGCCACCAGGGCTACTCGCCCAAGCGGGCCATGCTGCTCGTGTGGGAGAACGGCTCGCCCGAGCTGCCCGACCTCATCGCCCGCGGCGAGGCACCCAAGACGGCCGTCGAGTTCTAGTGACCGCCATGGCCCTCCAGGACCGCCTGTTCATCGGCGGCGAGTTCGTCGACGCCGTCCGGGGTGGCACCGTCGAGGTCCGCAACCCGCACGACGGCTCGCTGCTGGCCGAGGTGGCGGAGGGACAGGCCGCCGACGTGGACCGCGCCGTCGAGGCCGCGCAACGGGCGTTCCCGGCGTGGGCGGCGACGGCGGCGGCCGAGCGCGGCCGGGTCCTCTTCCAGCTGGCCGACGCCATCGAGGCGCACGCCGACGAGCTGGCCCGGCTCGAGTCCACCGACACGGGGCACCCCCTGAAGGACACGACCCTTCTCGACGTGCCCCGGACGGCGGCGGCCTACCGCTACTTCGGGGGGATCGCCGACAAGTTCGAGGGGTCGGTCGTCCCGGTGGACGCCGGGTTCCTCAACTACGTCCGGCACGAGCCCATCGGCGTCGTCGGGGCGATCGTGCCGTGGAACTTCCCGCTCCTGTTCACGAGCTGGAAGCTCGGCCCCGCCCTGGCCGCGGGCAACACGGTGGTGATGAAGCCGTCCGAGCTGGTGCCGCTTTCGACGCTGCGGCTGTGCGAGCTGATGGTGGAGGTGGGCCTCCCGCCCGGGGTCGTGAACGTCGTCCCCGGCTACGGCCACGACGCCGGGGCCCGTCTCGCGGCGCACCCCGGCGTGGGGAAGGTCAGCTTCACCGGCTCGACCCGCACCGGACGGTCGGTCGTCGAGGCGTCGGCCGGCAACCTCAAGCGGCTCCAGCTGGAGCTGGGCGGCAAGGGTGCCAACGTCGTGTACGCCGACGCCGACCTCGACGCTGCGGTCAACGGGGCGGCGTTCGGGATCTTCCACAACCAGGGTCAGGCCTGCATCGCCGGGTCGCGCCTGCTGCTCCACGAGGCGGTGGCCGACGAGTTCCTCGACCGCTTCCTGGCGCTGGCCGGCTCGATCCGGGTGGGCGACCCGCTCGCCCCGGGCACCGAGATGGGCCCGCTCACCTCGCCCGAGCACCGGGACCGGGTGCTGTCGTTCGTGAAGGTGGCCGAGGACGAGGGCGGCGAGATCCTGCTGGGCGGGACCGCGCCCGCCGATCCGGCCCTGGCCGCCGGCTGCTACGTGCTCCCGACCGTGGTGCGCGCCGAGCCGTCGGCGCGGGTGTGCCAGGAGGAGGTGTTCGGCCCGTTCGTCACCGTGTCGACGTTCGCCGACGACGACGAGGCGCTGGCGTTGGCCAACGGCACGGACTACGGCCTCGGTGGCAGCCTCTGGACCCGCGACCTCGCCCGCGCGCACCGGGCCGCTGCCGCGTTCCGCACCGGGATGGTGTGGGTCAACTGCACCAAGCGCGTCGGCCCCGGATCGCCGTTCGGGGGTGTCGGGCAGTCGGGCTACGGCCGCGAGATGGGGTTCGAGGCGATGCGGGGCTACACCGAGCCCAAGTCGGTCTGGGTCAACGTCGACGCCGCCATCCCGGCCTGGTACCCGCGGAGCTGACGTGGCCCGGCTCACGTCCCTCGCCGCGGCCGTCGCCGAGCTGGTGCACGACGGCGACACTGTCGCCCTCGAGGGCTTCACGCACCTCATCCCGTTCGCCGCCGGCCACGAGATCATCCGCCAGGGCCGCACCGACCTGACGCTCGTCCGTCTCACCCCCGACGTGGTCTACGACCAGATGATCGGGATGGGGTGCGCCCGCAAGCTCGTGTTCTCGTGGGGCGGGAACCCCGGGGTCGGCTCGCTCCATCGCTTCCGCGACGCCGTCGAGAACGGCTGGCCTCGGCCGCTCGCGCTGGAGGAGCACAGCCACGCCGGCATGGCCAACCGGTACGCGGCGGGGGCGTCGGGCCTCCCGTTCGCCGTCCTCCGCGGGTACGCGGGCACCGACCTCGCCGACCACACCGCCAACGTGGCCACCATCGCGTGCCCGTTCACCGGCGAGGAGCTGACCGCGGTGGCGGCTCTGCGGCCCGACGTGGCGATCATCCACGCCCAGCGCGCCGACCGCGAGGGCAACGTGCAGCTCTGGGGGATCACCGGCGTGCAGAAGGAGGCCGTGCTCGCGGCTCGCCGTTCGCTGGTCACCGTCGAGGAGGTGGTCGACGAGCTCGACCCCCGGCCCGGCTCGGTCGTGCTGCCGTCGTGGGTGGTCTCGGCGGTGGCCGAGGTCCCCGGCGGCGCGGCGCCGAGCTACGCCCACGGGTACTCGGTCCGCGACAACGGGGCCTACGCCGCGTGGGACGGCATCAGCCGCGACCGCGACGCCTTCCTCGCCTGGATGCAGGACCACGTGCTCGACCTGGTGCCGACCGCGACGTGACCGACGACGGAGGAGGGGCCCCATGGCCATCGCCACCCAGACCATGACCGACGAACAGCGCAAGAGCGTGGCGATCGAGTACCTGAAGGCGTTCGACAACGGGGGGAAGACCTCCACGGGCGGGAGCATCCTCGACCTGTTCGCCGACGATGCGCAGGTGTACTTCCCCAAGTGGGGAGTGGCGAGCGGGAAGGAGGCGATCGGCCGGCTGTTCGGCGACGTGGGCGGGACGCTCGCGGCCATCGAGCACCACTTCGCCGAGTTCAACTGGGTCTTCTCGGGCTCCGACGTGGTCGTGTGCGAGGGGACCAGCCACGGCGAGCACCGCGACGGGCCGTGGCGCGCCGGCGTCCCCGACTGGGGGGCCGGGCGCTGGTGCGACGTGTTCGAGATCCGCGACTTCCTCATCCAGCGGGTCTTCATCTACCTCGACCCCGACTACGCGGGGAGGGACACGGCCCGGTACCCGTGGCTCGACGGCGAGGCCGGCGGTTGACGACCACGGCCTGGACCGCCGACGAGATGATGACCGTCGCCGCGGCCCGTCACCTCGCCGACGGCGAGGTCTGCTTCGTGGGCATCGGCCTGCCCTCGACGGTCGCCAACCTGGCCCGGCGGACCCACGCCCCGCGGCTGGTGCTCGTGTACGAGTCGGGGACGATCGGCAGCAAGCCGCGCACGATCCCTCTGTCGATCGGCGACGGCGAGCTGGCCGAGACCGCCGACTCGGTGGTGTCGGTCCCCGAGATCTTCAACTACTGGCTGCAGCCCGGGCGCATCGACGTGGGCTTCCTCGGCGCGGCCGAGCTCGATCGGCGAGGTGACATCAACACGACCGTCATCGGTCCGTACGACGCCCCCGACGTCCGCCTGCCCGGTGCCGGCGGCGCCCCCGAGATCGCCGCGTCGTGCGGCCGGGTCCTGGTGGTCATGCGCCAGTCGCCCCGCGCCTTCGTCGAGCGCGTGGGCTTCCGCACGTCGCTCGGCGAGCGGGTGAGCACGGTCATCACCGACATCGGCGTCCTCGAGCGCGATCCGGCCCGCGGCGAGCTGGTGCTCACCGCCCTCCACCCGGGCGCCACCGAGGGCCAGGCGCGGGCCGCCACCGGCTGGGATCTGGCCGTGGCCGGCGACCTGGCCGAGACCGCGCCGCCCACCGGAGAGGAGCTGGCCACGCTGCGGCACCTCGAGGCGACGAAGGGGCAGGCCGCGTGACGTCGTTCGCCTACGACGCACTCCCCGGCCGGGTGGTGTTCGGCGCGGGCAGCCGGGCGTCACTCCCGGCCGAGCTCGACGCCCTCGGCGCCCGCCGGGTGCTCGTGGTCGCGTCGGCGGACGAGGACCACGTCGCCGCCGATGTCATCGGTCGACTGGGCGAGCGGGTCGTCGGCCGGTTCCGGGACGTGGTCCAGCACGTGCCCGTGGCGGGGGCCGAGGCCGCCCGGGCCGCCACGACGGCGGCGGGGGCCGACACGATCCTCACCATCGGAGGCGGCTCGGCCACGGGGTTCGGCAAGGCCGTGGCGCTCGAGCAGGACGTCCGCCTGGCCGCGGTGCCGACGACCTACGCCGGCTCGGAGATGACCCCGATCTGGGGGCTCACCCGGGGTGACGAGAAGCGCACCGGCGTCGACCTGCGGGTGAAGCCGTCGCTCGTGGTCTACGACCCCGAGCTCACGCTGACGCTGCCGCCGAGCATCGCCGGCCCGTCGGGCATGAACGCGCTGGCCCACTGCGTCGAGGCCCTCTACGGCCCGGGGGCCAACCCCGTCGTGTCGCTGATGGCGCTCGAGGGCATCCGGGCGCTGCACCGCAGCCTGCCCGCAGTGTGCGGCGCGCCCGCCGACGTCGAGGCACGCAGCGACGCGCTCTACGGCGCCTACCTCGCGGGTGTCTCGCTGGCGTCGGGCGGCACCGGGCTGCACCACAAGACCTGCCACGTGCTCGGCGGGATGTTCGGGTTGGACCACGGTGGCATGAACGCCGTCGTGCTCGGCCATGCGCTCGCGTACAACGCCCCCGCCATCCCCGATCTACTGGCCGACATCGAGGTCGCCCTCGGCACGGCCGACGCCCCCGGCGCCCTGCACGACCTGGCGGCTGCGATCGGGGCGCCCGGCAGCCTGGCCGAGCTCGGCATGCCGGCGACCGGCCTCGACGAGGCGGCCCGCCGCGTCGTGGCGGAGGCGGCGGGGAACGTGCGGCCGCCGGACCTCGAGGGGATCCGGCGGATGCTCGACGACGCCTACCACGGCCGGCGGCCGCACCTGGTGGCCACCGATCTCCCGCCGGGCGTGCTGGCGGACACGGACGACCAGCCGGGGCGGCTGGCGGACACAAGGGGGACCCGATGACCCGACACGACAGCAGGGCGGCGGCGCCGACGCGCCGCCGCTTCCTCCAGGGGATGGCGGCGCTCGGCGTCGGCGGCGGCGTGCTGGCCGCCTGCGGCGACGATGACGACGATGCGTCGGGTGGTGGCGGCGGAGACGGCGGCGGCAACGGCGACGACATCCCGTCGGCTCGCATCGGCTACGTCACCCCGCAGACCGGGCCGCTGGCCGCGTTCGGCGAGGCCGACGCCTTCGTGCTCGCCGCCATGCGCGAGGAGCTGGGTGACACGGTCGAGATCGTCGACCGCGACAGCGAGTCCGACTCGGGCCGGGCCGGCGAGGTGGCCCAGGAGCTGATCAACGAGGGCGTCGAGCTCGTGCTGGTGTCGTCCACACCCGACACCACCGTGCCGGTCGCCTCGGCGTGCGACCTCGGCGAGGTCCCGTGCATCTCGACGGTGGCCCCGTGGCAGCCCCACTACCTGGGCCTCGGTGGCGAGCTCGGCCCCGACGTCGACGAGCCGGCCCAGGCCTCGGCGTACAACTGGCACTTCTTCTGGGGACTCGAGGACGTCATCGAGAACTTCATCGCCCTCTGGGAGCAGTCGGGGGCGCCCAAGGTGGTCGGCGGGTTGTGGCCGAACGACCCCGACGGCAACGCGTGGAGCGACGCCGCCGTCGGCTTCCCCCCGGCCCTGGAGGCGGCCGGGTTCACGGTTGTGGATCCCGGGCGGTTCCCGGTCGACACCCAGGACTTCAGCGCCCAGATCGCCCAGTTCCGCGAGGACGGGGTGGCGATCGTGTCGGGAGTGGTGCCCCCGCCGACGTTCGCCAACTACCAGAGCCAGGCGCTGCAGCAGGGCTTCAACCCGCCGGTCGTCACGGTCGCCAAGGCCCTGCTGTTCCCCAGCGCGGTCGAGTCCTTCCCGCAGGGCGAGGGGCTGAGCACCGAGATCTGGTGGACCGGGCGCCACCCCTTCACCTCGTCGCTGACCGGGCAGACGGCAGCCGACCTGGCGGCGGCGTTCGAGGAGGAGACCGGGGCGCAGTCGACCCAGCCGCTGGGCTTCGCCCACGCGCTGTTCGAGGTGGCCGTCGACGCGCTGAAGCGGGCGGGCAGCGCCGACCCCGATGCGCTCAACGAGGCGCTGGCCGCCACGAACCTGGCGACGGTCGTCGGCCTGGTGGACTTCAGCTCGGGGCCCGTCCCCAACATCACGAAGACGCCCCTCGTCGCCGGCCAGTGGGTGACCGGGGACACCTACCCCCTCGAGCTGGCCGTCAACGTCAACGAGCAGCTGCCCGACCTCCCGGTCGACGGCACGATCCAGGCCATCGCCTAGGCGCGGACCGTGGCGTTCCCGGCGACCGACGGTGCTGGAGGTCGAGCACGTCTCGAAGTCCTTCGGCGTCACGGTGCTCGACGACCTGTCCGTGTCGGTCGGGGCCGGCGATGCTCTCGGCATCGTCGGCCCCAACGGGGCGGGGAAGACGACCCTGATCGACGTCGTCGCCGGCGACCTGCGGCCCGACGCGGGTGCCGTCCGCTTCGAGGGCCGCGACATCACCCACGAGCGGGCGGACCGCCGGTGCCGGGCCGGCCTGGCCCGCACCGCCCAGGTTCCCCGGCCCTTCGAGGGGATGACCGTGTTCGAGAACGTCCTCGCCGGGGCGATGTTCGGCGCCGGCTTCCCGCGGCGCGAGCGCGACGCCGTCCCGCTGGCGGTCGCGGCCCTCGAGCGAACCCACCTGGTCGAGCGGGCCAACGCCCGCGCCGGCTCGCTCGGCCTTCTCGGCCGCAAGCGCCTCGAGCTGGCCCGCGCCCTCGCCACCCAGCCCAAGGTCCTGCTGCTGGACGAGATCGCCGGTGGCCTGACCGATGCCGAGGTCCACGAACTGATCGACGACGTCAAGGCCATCCACGCCGAGGGCACCACGATCGTGTGGATCGAGCACGTGGTCCACGCCCTGCTCGCAGTGGTCGACCGGATGCTGGCGATGAGCTTCGGCTGCAAGATCGCCGAGGGCGAGCCGGCTGCGGTGATGGCGAGCCCCGAGGTGCAGGAGGTCTATCTGGGGGTGGAGCAGCCAACATGAGTGCCCTTCTCGAGGTCCGCGGCCTGTCCGCCGGTTACGGCGACTTCCAGGCCCTCTTCGGCATCGACCTCCAGGTCGACGAGCACGAGACCGTGGCGGTCATCGGCGCCAACGGGGCGGGCAAGTCCACCCTGTTGAACACCGTGGCCGGCCTGGTGCGGACATCCGGGGGCACCGTGCGCTTCGCGGGGGAGGACCTGCTCGCGGTGCCGAGCCACCGGCGGGTCGCCCGGGGCGTCGCCCTCGTGCCCGAGGGCCGCCGCCTGTTCCCCAGCCTCACCGTGGAGGAGAACCTGCTGGTCGGCGGCCACGCGCGGCGCCCCGGTCGGTGGGACGTCGATCGGGTGCTCGACGTGTTCCCGCTCGTGCGACCGCTGCTGCGGCGCCCCGCCGACGTGCTGTCGGGGGGCGAGCGCCAGGCCGTCGCCATCGGCCGGGCGCTGATGGCCAACCCCCGCCTCCTGCTGTTCGACGAGGTGTCGCTCGGCCTGGCGCCGATCGTCGTCAAGCAGCTCTACGCCGCGCTGCCCGCCGTGGTCGCCGGGGGGACGACCGTGCTGATCGTCGAACAGGACATCGGTCAGGCCCTCGCAGTGGCCGACCGCGTCGTGTGCCTCCTCGAGGGCCGGGTGTCGCTCGAGGGCCGGCCGGGCGACCTCGACCGCTTCCGGATCACCGAGGCGTACTTCGGGGCCGCGTCATGACTTGGGTCAACGCCGTGGTCCAGGGGGTCCTGCTCGGTGGGCTGTTCGCCCTGTTCGCCACGGGCCTGTCGCTCGCCTTCGGCGTCATGCGCTTCGTCAACCTGGCGCACGGCGACCTGGCGGTCCTGGCGGCCTTCCTGGCGGTGTCGACGACCGCCGCCTTCGACGTGAACCCGTTCGTCACGCTCCTCCTGATCGTTCCGGGCTTCGCCGTCGGCGGCTACGTGCTGCAGCGCCTCGTCTTCAACCGGGTGATGGGCGCCGACCCGCTGCCGTCGATCCTCGTGACCTTCGGCCTCGGTGTCGTCATCCAGAACGCGCTGCTCGAGCACTACAGCGCCGACTCCCGAGGCCTGGACGCGGGGGAGATCGAGGTCCGCAGCGCTCGGCTCACCGACGACATCTCCGTCGGATGGTTCCCCCTGCTCACCCTGGTCGTGGCGGTGGTCGTGCTCGCCGGCCTGCAGCTGCTGTTCTCCCGCACGCGCGCTGGCCGGGCCTTCCGGGCCACCGCGGACGACGCGGCCACCGCCCGGCTGATGGGCATCGACGACCGCCGCGTCTACGCCCGCATCATGGCGATCGCCTTTGCCACCGTGGCGCTCGCCGGCGTGTTCCTCGGGATTCGCCAGACCTTCGGTCCCGCCGACGGGCCCGCCATCCTGTTGTTCGGGTTCGAGTCGGTGGTCATCGGGGGGATGGGCTCGCTGTGGGGAACGCTCGTGGGCGGCGTGATCCTCGGTGTGGCACAGACGGTCGGCAACCAGGTCGACGTGCGCTACGACGTGCTGTCGGGGACCCTCTACGGGCACCTGATCTTCCTGGCGGTGCTGGCCTTCCGGCCCCAGGGCCTCCTCGGCCGGCGGGGGCGGGCGTGACGCCGACCCGACCGGATCAGCCGGGCGACGCCCGCGTCGACCGCCGGGCTGGCGGTGTCCGCTCTGGCGGTGGCGACCCTGGCCACGCTGCCGCTGTGGGAGGGCGACGGCGCGCTGCGGGCCACCCTGGTCACGATCCTCGTCTACCTGTCGCTGGCGCAGATGTGGAACCTGCTGGCCGGCTTCGCCGGGCTGATGTCCATCGGTCAGCAGATGTTCGTCGGCGTCGGCATCTACGCGCTGCTGACCTTCGCCGAGGACCGCGGCGTCGATCCGTACGTCTCGGTGGTGCTCGCCGGCGCGGTGGCGGCCGTCCTCTCCGTCCCCGTGGCCCTGTTCGCCTTCCGGCTGTCGGGTGGCTACTTCGCCATCGGCACCTGGGTGATCGCCGAGGTCGTCCGGCTCCTCGTCATCGAGAGCGACTCGCTGGCCGGCGGCGACGTCCGCAGCATGACCCGGGCCTCGCTCGGCGGCTACTCCCGCGACGCCCGCGAGGACATCACCTACTGGCTGGCGCTCGCCCTCGCCGTCGGTGCGACCGCCATCGTCGTGCTGGCGCTGCGGAGCCGGCTCGGCCTGGCGCTGCGGGCGGTGCGCGACAGCGAGGACGGCGCCCGGGGGCTCGGCATCGACGTGACCCGGAACACGCCTCGTGGTGTGGGTCATCGCCGCGTTCTGGACCGGCGCCACCGGAGCCGTCGTGCTGCTCAACAGCCCCACCGCCCGGGCCGACTCGGCCTTCAGCGTGCTGCGGTGGACCGCCCTCGTGATCTTCATCGTGGTGATCGGCGGCGTGGGCAGCACCACCGGGCCGATCATCGGGGTCCTCGTGTACTGGGCGCTCGACGAACAGCTGGCCGACGCCGAGACGTGGCGGTTCATCATCCTCGGCATCCTGGCGGCGGCGATGGCGATCGTCGCCCCCAAGGGGATCTACGGGCTCATCCAGCGCTGGCGTCCGGTGCAGTTCTTCCCGGTGCGGCGCCGGCTGATCGGCCCCGGCGTGGGGGAGCGATGACGTGACGCGGGCGGTGTTCGTGGTGGACGCGGTGCGGACCCCGATCGGCCGGATCGGGGGCGGCCTCGCCCAGGTTCGGCCCGACGACCTGGCGGCGGCGGTGATCAGCGCCCTCGTCGACCGGGTGGACGGTCTCGACCCGGCGACGATCGACGACGTCCACCTCGGCAACGGCAACGGGGCCGGTGAGGACAACCGCAACGTGGGGCGCATGGCCGCCCTGCTCGCCGGGCTACCCACCTCGGTGCCGGGGGTGACCGAGAACCGGCTGTGCGGGTCGGGGCTCGAGGCTGTGGCCGCCGCCAGTCGCGAGGTCGCGGTGGGCGACGCCGAGCTCTGCATCGCCGGTGGCGTCGAGTCGATGAGCCGCGCCCCGTGGGTGGTGGCGAAGCCGGAGCGCGGCTACGAGCGCACCGACCGCACGATGCACTCCACGACGCTCGGCTGGCGGCTGGTCAACCCCGCCATGCCCCAGCAGTGGACCGTGCCCCTGGGCGAGGGTGCGGAGATCCTGGCCGAGCGGTACGAGATCAGCCGGGCGGTCCAGGACGGCTTCGCCCTGCGCAGCCACCAGCGGGCGGCCGCGGCCTGGCGGCACGGGCGCTTCGCCGACGAGGTCGTGCTCGTGCAAGGGGTCGACCTCGCCCGGGACGAGTCCGTACGGGCGGACACCAGCCTGGACGCTCTGGCGCGCCTCCGCCCGGTGTTCCGTCCGGCAGGCTCCGTGACCGCAGGCAACGCGTCGCCGATGAACGACGGCGCCGCGGCCCTGCTGTTGGCCAGCGAGGCCGCCGCCGCGCGGTTGGGCCACCCGCCCCTCGCCCGCATCGTGGCCCGGGCGGTGACGGCGGTGGAGCCTCAGCTGTACGGGTTGGGCCCGGTCGAGGCGGCGAGCCGGGCCCTGGAGCGCGCCGGCATCGCCTGGTCCGACCTGGCCGTCGTCGAGCTCAACGAGGCCTTCGCGGCCCAGGCGCTGGCCTGCCTCGCCGAATGGCCCGGGCTCGACCGGGCGATCGTGAACCCCAACGGCGGTGCGATCGCCCTCGGGCACCCGATCGGGTGCTCGGGGGCGCGGATCCTGACGAGCCTCGTGCACGAGCTGCGCCGCCGGGGTGGAGGCTTCGGCCTCGCCGCCATGTGCATCGGGGTAGGCCAGGGCATCGCCGTGGTCGTCGAGGCGGTCTGACTGGAAAGCAGGGAGGAGCGGACATGACCATCACACCGGCCGAGCACCTCGCCCAGGTGCAGGCGAGCTTCGACGGTGCTCCGGACCCGCGGCTGGCCGAGATCATGCGGGCTGCCGTCGCCCACCTGCACGCGTTCGTCGCCGACGTCGGGCTGACCCGGGACGAGTGGTTCGCGGGGATCGACTTCCTCACCCGGGTCGGCCAGATGTGCGACGGGCAGCGCCACGAGACGATCCTGCTCAGCGACACCCTGGGCGTCTCGATGCTGGTCGAGATGCTGAACCACGCCGGCGCCCCGGGCACCACCGAACCGACGGTCTTCGGCCCGTTCCATGTGGCGGGCGCACCCGAGCGCCCCTCCGGCGCGTCGATCGTCGAGGCAGACGAGGTCGACGGCGAGCCGCTGACCGTCGGGGGTCAGGTGCGGGACGAGGAGGGGCGCCCAGTGCCCGGGGCGCGCCTCGACGTGTGGCAGACCGCACCCAACGGCCTCTACGACGTGCAGGACCCGGCGCAGCCCGAGATGAACCTGCGGGGGATCTTCACCGCGGGCGCCGACGGCAGCTACTCGTTCCGCACGGTGCGCCCCGTCGCCTACCCCATCCCCGAGGACGGTCCGGTCGGCGAGATGCTGCGGGCGACCGGGCGGCACAACTGGCGGCCGGCGCACATCCACTTCCTGGTCAGCGCGCCGGGCCACAAGCCGGTGATCACCCACGTGTTCGACCGGGAGAGTCGCTACCTCGACGCGGATGCGGTGTTCGGCGTGCGCCCGTCCCTGGTGCTCGACATGGACGGCGGCCGCGCCACGTTCGACCCGGTGCTCGAGCGCTTGTCGTGAGGCGCGCCGGGCGACGCGCGGGACGCGGCGGCGCCCTCCCGCCTCAGGCCTGGCGTCCGCGGCCGGCCGCCACCGCGGCGGCGGCCTCGCCGACGGCCAGGAACAGGGCCGTGGCGTCGTCCACGAGCTGCTCGCGCGGGACGTCGATGCGGCCGTCGAGCCAGGCCAGCACCAGCTCACTGGTGCCGCCCACCAGCACCGCCGCCGCGACCCGGCCGATCTGCTCGCCGGGCCGGGGCGGGCCGTGCCGGTCGATGGCGCGCTGCTCGAGCGCGGCGACCAGCGTGTGCCCGGCCTCGATGCGCCGTCGGTTCAGGGCCTCGTTGCCGAGGGCCTCGACGTACAGCAGCCGGGCCCGCCGGCGGTCGTCGTCCACGAAGGCCACGATGCGGTCGAGCGCGGCGCGGGTCTGGGCGGCCGGGTCGTCGGCGGCGGTCTCCACGGCGTCGGAGAACTCGGCGGCCAGCTGATCGACGAGGCGGTCGTAGACGGCGACCACCAGGGCGTCGAGGTCGTCGAAGCTCTCGTAGAAGTAGCGGGGGTTCAGGCGCGCGGCCTGGCACACGGCTCGCACGGTCGTCCCCGCCCACCCCTCGGTGCCGAGCAGGTCGAAGGCGGCGTCGAGGAGCAACGTGCGCCGCTCGGCCCGCCGGTCGGCGGGTGAGACGCCGCCCCACCGGGTCGGCTGGCGGGTCGGCTGCGGGTCGGTCGAGGCACCTGGCAACGGCCGTTACCATAACGTAGGGTCCCTGGCAACGTCCGTTGCCAACGGTCGAGCGCCCGGGGAGGCCATGCATGCCTGACCGCGATCCACCCACCGTCCCCGGTGCCCGCCGGCGGACGGTCACCCACGACGGCGTCGACATCTCGGTGCTCGACGCAGGCGAGGGCTTCCCCGTCGTGCTGGCGCACGGCTTCCCCGAGCTGGCGTACTCGTGGCGACACCAGATCCCCGCCCTGGCCGCGGCGGGGTGCCGCGTGCTGGCCCCCGACCAGCGGGGCTACGGCCGCACGTCCGGCCCGGCGGCCGTCGAGGACTACGACATCGAGCACCTCACCGGCGACCTGCTGGCGCTGCTGGACGACATCGACGAGGAGCGGGCCGTGTTCGTCGGGCACGACTGGGGGGCGATGGTCGTGTGGCCGCTCGCGCTGCTGGCGCCCGAGCGCGTGGCCGGCGTCGTGGGCATGAGCGTGCCGTTCGTCCCCCGGGGCCCCATGCCACCGACGCAGCTCATGCGCCAGGTCATGGGCGACGCGTTCTTCTACATGCTCTATTTCCAAGAACCCGGCGTGGCCGACGCCGACCTCGGCCGCAGCGTACGGGTCACCATGACCCGGCTGCTCGCCGGCGCCACGACGGCCGGAGGCGCACCCGACCCGTCGTTCTTCGCCCCCGACGGCCGCGGCTTCGTCGAGCGGTTGCCCGAGCCCGACGGCGTGCCCGCCTGGCTCGCCCCCGGCGAGCTCGAGGCCTACGTCGCCGAGTTCGAGCGCACCGGCTTCACGGGCGGGATCAACTGGTACCGCAACTTCGACCGCAACTGGCAGCTCACCGAGCACCTGGCCGGCGCCAAGGTCGAGGTCCCGTCGCTGTTCGTGACCGGTGACGCGGATCCCGTCCTGATGATGACGCCGCCCTCGGTCATGGACGGCTGGGTCACCGACCATCGGGGGGACGTGACGGTGGCGGGTGCCGGCCACTGGGTGCAACAGGAGGCGCCCGGCGAGGTCAACGCCGCCCTCCTCGGGTTCGTCGACTCCGTCCGCTGACGTCCCGGGCCGCAGCCCGGGCGGTCAGATCATCACGCCGACGTGCGCGTCCCGGTGCTCGACCATGAACCGCACGAGGGTCGGCAGGTAGTCGGCGACGGCGGGGCAGGCCACGCCGCTCCCGGCGAGGTCGCGATCGGTCTCGGCCGTGTCGTAGTGGGTCGGGTGGACGAAGTAGTCGACGGCGTCGCCGGGGATGCCGACGTAGCGCTCGAGCGCGTCGACGTGCCGCAGCGACCAGGTCGTGAGCTTGCGGGGCAGCGGCACCCGGACCCCCCGGCGGCCCGTGGCCCGGCACAGCTCGGTGAGCAGCCCGTCGACGGTGAGCGGTCGCGGGTCGGCGAGCTGGTAGGTGCGCCCCGCCGAGGCCTCGAGGCCCGAGAGGTGGTCGATGGCGGCGATCACGAAGTCGGACGGCACCATGTTGAACCGCACCATCGTCGGGTCGCCCACGACCGGCACGAGGGCGAAGCGCTCGGGCTGGCGCAGCAGCCACTGGAGCAGGAAGTAGGGGCCGTCGAACTTCTGCGTGTCGCCCGTGCGCGAGTCGCCGACCACGATGGCCGGCCGGTACACCGACGTGGGCATGCCGCCGTCGCGCGCCTCGGCCACCTCGGCCTCGGCGAGGAACTTCGTCTCCTCGTAGTGGTTGTTGAACGATTGGCCGACGTCGAGGTCGGCCTCGTGGAACGGGCCGCAGTGGCGCCCGCTGACATAGCACGTGCTGACGTACTGGTGGCGCCGCAGGCCGGGGCAGCCCTCGGCAAAGCGCAGCACGTTGCGGGTGCCCTCGACGTTGATCCGCATGCCCACGTCCCGGGGGACGCTCAGGTCGTAGACCGCGGCCAGGTGCCAGATCTCGGTGACCTGGGTGGCGAGGGCGGGGCCGTCGGTGAGGCCCAGGCCCGGGACCGTGATGTCGCCGGCCACGAGGTCGATCCGTCCGGCCAGCGCGGGCTCCGCGGACTCGAGCGCGGCGACCCGGTCCTTGGCCAGGGCCTCGAACTTGGCCTGCACCAGGCAGGCGGCCCGCGCCTCCGGCGATCGTCGCAGGATGCGGGGCAGTAGGCGGGAGCCGAGAAAGCCCGGGAACCCGGTGACGAGGACGGTGCCAGTGTTCTCCGCGACGGTGGTCACGCCCGTGTTCTAGGGCGCGCCGGCCGTGCGGTCCAGCCGTCGGACACAGAGCGTGACGGCCTGCCCTGCGTTACGGTCGCGCCGCCGGGGATCGCCGCGCAGGGGACGAGGTGCGAGGGTGGCAGTGGCGGATCGAAAGCCTGCGACGCCTGTCGTGGCGGACACGGACGTCGCTGCTCGCCGGCCGGGTGCCGGCACCCGGGGTCGCGTCGGGGAGTGGGCGATCACGGCGGTGCCCGTGGTCGCGCTGGTCGTCATGGGCTGGCAGCGACGGTGGATGTCGGACGACGGGTTCATCCACCTCCGCGTGGTCGAACAGCTCACCGCCGGGAACGGCCTGGTGCTCAACGTCGGCGAGCGTGTCGAGGCGAGCACCAGCCCGTTGTGGGTGGCGATCCTGACCGTGGCCGATCGCTTCGGCGGGTTCGCCCTGCCGTGGAAGGCGGTGATGCTGGGCATCGGGTTCGCCGGGACCGGGCTCCTGCTCGCGCAGCGGGCCGGCATCCGCCTCGCCCGGGGAGCCGGTGACGTCCGCACGGTCTTACCGCTGGGCGCCGTGGTCGTGGCGGCGATGCCGCCGTTCTGGGACTACGCGACATCGGGCCTGGAGACGGGCCTCATCTTCGGTTGGTTGGGCGGGTCGCAGTGGTGGTGCGCGTCTCGGGTGACCGCCACCCGTGTCCCCCGGCTGCGTGCCGACCTGGCGGGCGCCGCCTGGGTGGGGTTGGGGTACCTGATCCATCCCGACCTGGCCTTGTTCAGCCTGGCGTTCGGCGCAGTCCTCGTGGCCGCGGCCTGGCCTGTTGGACGATGGCGCGTCGCCGGCCTGCTCGGCGCCATGGCGGGACTGCCCCTCGCATACCAGATCTTCCGCATGGGGTACTACGGGCTCCTCGTGCCGAACACCGCCCTCGCGAAGGAGGCGAGCCGGTCCCAGTGGGGGCAAGGTTGGCGGTATCTCGCCGATCTCGCCCTGCCGTACTGGCTGTGGGTGCCGGTCGGGGCGCTCGTCGCACTCCTCGCCACCCAGACGATCGCCGACGTGCGCGCCGGCGCGCGACTGCGGGCGGCGTGCCGCGCGGCTCCGGCGCTCGCCGCCGTGGTCCACGCGCTCTACATCGTGCGAGTCGGCGGTGACTTCATGCACGCCCGCTTGCTCCTGCCGGCCCTGTTCGCACTGGTGGCCCCCGTCTCGCTCCCGCTGTCGGTGGCGGATCTCCGGCCGGCTCGGAGCCCCCTTCGGGTGGCCGCCGCCGGGCTCGTCGCCGCCTGGGCCGTCGTCTGCGCGCTCGCCCTGCCCCGGGACGGTTCGGTGCCGAGGATCGCGGACGGCACGATCGCGGACGAGCGCTTCGTGTGGGGAGCCGAGGTGCGGCTCGACCTGGTGTGGCACAGATGGGGCGATCCGCGTCCGGGCGAGGTCAGGGTGTTCGACGTCGACAGGCTGGCCGCGATCGCCGTTCCGCTGCGGTCGGGGGCGGAACCGTCGGCGGCGTCCGCCTCTCTGACGGGCATGGGGAACGCCTACGCGTGGGACCTCGACGTCTACGTCATCGAGCATGGTTCGCTGGCTCATCCGGTCGGGAGCCACCTCGATCACCTGGTCGGGGACCGGCCCGGCCACCAGAAGCCGATGCCCCCGGTGTGGCAGGTCGCCGGCCTCGTCGATGGCGCCGAGGTCCCCGACGTCGACGGCGTCGGGCTCCTGGTGTCGAGCCGCGACCTGGCCGCGGCGGAGCGCACGATGGCGTGCGGCCAGCTGGCCGACTACCTGGACGGCATCCACGAGCCCCTGACGCCCGGGCGCTTCCTCCGCAACGTCGTGGACAGCGTGGCGAACACGCGGCTGCGCCTGTCGCCCGACCCGCAGGTCGCCGAGGACCAGATGTGCGGCCCGGAGGGCTGACCGACTCACCCCGCGATCGAGTGCCGTGTCAGGCGCTAACCCGCGAAGGGTGAGGCCGGGGGCTGCCGACGGGCGCACACTGCGCGCATGGTGGATGCAGCATCGGCTCCAGCGTCGGACGTGGAGGTCGTCGAGGCCGAGGCGTCGGACGGTGTCCGGTCTCCGGTGGACGTGCTGCGGCTGCTCGTGGCGGTCTTTCTGGTCGTGGCGGTGCTCGTCGCCGACGCGCTGTTCGGCGAGACCCTGGTCTCGTTCGCGTCCGAGCTGTTCGCCGGGCTGTCGGCCGTGCCCGACTGGATCGTCGACGTCGTCGTCCTCGGCTCACGCGTCCTCGCCGCCGTCCTGCTGGTCGTCGGCCTCGCCGTCGTGCTGCGCACCGGCCGCTGGCGCGTGGCCGCCACGCTGGTCCTGGCGGCGGGCGTGGCAGCGGGCCTGATGGCGCTGCTCGACGTGTTCGATCCAGCGCCGGACGAGGCGCCGGTCGAGGTCATCGCCCCGGGATTCCCGTCGGCTGCCGGACTGGCGGCGGTGACGGCCGCTACGACCGCGGCGGCGCCCTGGCTGTCGCGCGGGTGGCGCCAATGGGGGTGGATCGCGGTGGGTGGGCTGGCCGTCACGCGCTTCCTCTCCACGCCGGCCTCGCTCGCCACGGTCGAGGCCATCCTGCTCGGATGGCTCGTCGGGGCCGCGGCGGTCGTCGCGCTCGGCGGTCCGTGGCGCCGACCGCGCGGGCAGGCGGTCGCCGCCGGTCTGGCGGACGTCGGTGTCCCGCTCGTCCGCCTCGAGCAGGCCAGCCTCGACGCCCGGGGCTCGACGCCGTACTTCGCGACGACCGCCGGCGGAGATCGCCTGTTCGTGAAGACGCTGGGCGACGACGAGCGGAGCGCCGACCGGCTCTTCCGCCTCTACCGTCGTGTCGTCCCCCGCGACCTGGGCGACGAGCGGCCGTTCTCGTCCCTGCGCCGGGCGGTCGAGCACGAGGCGCTCCTGGCCCTGACGGCTCGGGACGTCGGCGTGCGCACGCCGCACCTGGTCGCCCTGGCCCGTGCCAAGCCCAAGGGGTTCACCCTGGCGTACGAGGCGATCGAGGGTCGCTCGCTCGACCGGCTGGCCCCCGACGAGGTGACCGACGAGGTGCTGGCCGCCGTCTGGGACGAGGTGGCGGTGCTTCGGGCCCACCGCATCGCCCACCGGGACCTGCGGCTGGCCAACATCTTCCTGGCGGAGGACGGGCAGGTGTGGCTGATCGACTTCGGGTTCAGCGAGATGGCGGCCGCGGACGTGCTGCTGGCCACGGACGTGGCCGAGCTCGTGGCGTCGTCGGCCGTGCAGGTCGGGGCGGGCCGGGCGGTGGCCCGGGCGGTCGCGGCGGTGGACGGCCCGACGCTCGGGGCGGCGCAGGACCGGCTGCATCCGTGGGCCCTGAGCGGCGCCACCCGCGAGGCCCTCCGCGAGCGTGCGGGCCTGCTGGACGACGTGCGCGCCCGGATCGGTGCGGCCGTGTGACCGCCACCATTGACGGTGTCGTGCCGGCCGCCGTGGGAGACCGCCACGGCGCACCCGGATCGGGGTGAGCGGAGTTACACTGGTGTGTCGCTCCGGGGGGCGCGCCTGCGTCGTCGATCCGGCACCGTAGGTTGCTGCCCGTGCGCGGGCACCCGTAGGATGACCCGTCGGTCTGTGACGCGCTGTCGCGCGTCGACCCGCATCGTCCCCCGAGTTCCCTGAGTACACGACAGTCGTCGTTCGCGAGGTTTCGAGTGCCCACCATCCAGCAGTTGGTCCGCAAGGGCCGCCAGTCCAAGACGGCGAAGGCCAAGACGCCGGCGCTGAAGGGCGCGCCCCAGCGGCGCGGGGTGTGCACCCGCGTGTTCACAAACACGCCGAAGAAGCCGAACTCCGCGCTCCGCAAGGTCGCCCGCGTCCGCCTCAACAGCGGCATCGAGGTGACCGCCTACATCCCCGGCGAGGGCCACAACCTGCAGGAGCACTCGATCGTGCTCGTGCGCGGCGGCCGGGTGAAGGACCTGCCGGGCGTCCGCTACAAGATCATCCGCGGCACCCTCGACACCGCCGGCGTGCGCGACCGCAAGCAGGCCCGCAGCCGCTACGGCGCCAAGAAGGAAGGCTGATCCGATGCCCCGCAGAGGTGCGGCCCCGCGCCGTCAGCTGATGCCCGACCCCGTCTACAAGTCCGTGCTGGTCACGCAGGTGACCAACAAGGTGCTGATGCACGGGAAGAAGACCACGGCCGAGTCGATCGTGTACGACGCCCTCGACATCGTCGGCCAGAAGACCGACGGCGACGCCTTGGCGGCCCTCAAGCGCGCGGTCGACAACGTCAAGCCGCAGCTCGAGGTCAAGAGCCGGCGCGTCGGCGGCGCCACCTACCAGGTCCCGGTCGAGGTGCGCGCCCAACGCGCCAACACGCTCGCCATCCGGTGGATCACGGGCTTCGCCCGCGGCCGGCGCGAGCGCACGATGGCCGAGCGCCTTGCCGCCGAGCTCCTCGACGCCAACAACGGCATCGGCAGCTCGGTCAAGCGCAAGGAAGACATGCACAAGATGGCCGAGTCCAACAAGGCCTTCGCGCACTACCGCTGGTAGCCCCCGACCAACCTGGGGGGTGCGCCCCCCGAGGCGAGATCACCCCCCAAGACGACCGGGCTGCACGGCTCGGTCGTCGCCATGTCCTGCGACAGGCGAAACGTCGACCGACAGCCACGTCGAGCGAGAGAACGAAGAGGATGACTACACGCAGCCAGCCGCTCGAGCGGGTCCGCAACATCGGCATCATGGCCCACATCGACGCGGGCAAGACCACCACGACCGAGCGCATCCTGTACTACACCGGCCGCACCTACAAGATCGGTGAGGTCCACGAGGGCGCCGCCACCATGGACTGGATGGTCCAGGAGCAGGAGCGCGGGATCACCATCACGTCGGCCGCCACGACGTGCTTCTGGAACGGCACCCAGATCAACATCATCGACACGCCCGGCCACGTCGACTTCACGGTCGAGGTCGAGCGGTCGCTGCGCGTCCTCGACGGGGCGGTCGCGGTGTTCGACGGCGTCGCCGGCGTCGAGCCCCAGACCGAGACCGTCTGGAAGCAGGCCGACAAGTACCGCGTCCCGCGGATGTGCTTCGTCAACAAGATGGACCGGCTGGGCGCCGACTTCTACGCCGCGCTCGAGTCCATCAAGGACCGCCTCGGCGCCAACACCGCCGTCGTCCAACTGCCCATCGGGGCCGAGGGCCACTACAAGGGCGTCATCGACCTCGTCACCATGGAGGCGCTGGTCTGGCTCGACGAGGACCTCGGGGCCAAGTGGGAGGTCCGCGAGATCCCCGAGGACCTCAAGGCCCAGGCCGACGAGTATCGCCAGGAGCTCATCGACGTCCTGTCGAGCTTCGACGAGAACATCCTCGAGAAGTACGTCGGCGAGGAGGAGATCACCGTCGACGACCTGCAGAGCGCGTTGCGCGCCGGCACCATCGCCAACGAGATCGTGCCCGTGCTCAACGGCAGCGCGTTCAAGAACAAGGGCGTCCAGCCGCTGCTCGACGCCATCGTGGCGTACATGCCCAGCCCGGTCGACCTGCCGCCGGTCACCGGCCTGTCGGTCAAGGGTCACGAAGAGGTCGAGCGCAAGCCGTCCGACGACGAGCCGTTCTCGGCACTGGCGTTCAAGATCATGTCCGTCCCCCCGATCGGCAAGCTCACGTACTTCCGCGTGTACTCGGGCACGCTGGAGAAGGGCTCGCAGGTCGTGAACGCGACCACGGGCTCGAAGGAGCGCGTCGGCCGCATCCTGCAGATGCACGCCAACCATCGCGAGGACGTCGACGCGGTCATGACCGGCGACATCGCCGCCGGCATCGGCCTCAAGAACACGCGCACCGGCGACACGCTCACCACCCCGGGCGCCGAGATGACCCTCGAGCAGCTCGAGTTCCCCGAGCCGGTCATCCACGTCGCGGTCGAGCCGAAGACCAAGGTCGACCAGGAGAAGTTGTCGAAGGCGCTGCAGACCCTCTCCGAGGAGGACCCGACGTTCCAGGTCCGCACCGACGAGGACACCGGGCAGACCGTCATCTCGGGAATGGGCGAGCTCCACCTCGAGGTCATCGTCGACCGCATGCTGCGCGAGTTCCGCGTCGACGCCACCGTGGGCAAGCCGCAGGTGGCCTACCGCGAGACCATCACGCAGACCGTCGACAAGGTCACCTACACCCACAAGAAGCAGACGGGTGGCTCGGGCCAGTTCGCCGAGGTGACCATCAGGATGGAGCCGTCGGGCCCCGGCGGCGGGTACGAGTTCATCGACAAGATCACCGGCGGGCACGTGCCGCGGGAGTACATCCCCGCGGTCGACGCCGGCATCCAGCAGTCGCTCGACGCGGGCGTGCTCGCGGGCTACCCCACGGTCGACATCCGCGTCACCCTGCTCGACGGCAAGTACCACGACGTCGACTCGTCCGAGATGGCGTTCAAGATCGCCGGCTCGATGGTGTTCAAGGACGCGGCCCGCAAGGCCAAGCCCGTCCTGCTCGAGCCCATCATGGCGGTCGAGGTCGTCACGCCCGAGGACTACATGGGCGACGTCATCGGCGACCTGAACAGCCGGCGCGGCCGGGTCGGTGGCATGGAGCAGCGCGGCAACAGCCAGGTGGTGCGCGCCCAGGTGCCCTTGTCCGAGATGTTTGGTTACGCTACCGACCTGCGGTCGCGCACCCAGGGTCGCGCGACCTACACGATGCAGTTCCACAGCTACCAGCAGACCCCTGCCTCGGTGCAGGAGGAGATCGTCGCCCGAGTCCGCGGCGAGTAGCTGACCGTCACCCATCAATCCGTCACGCTCAACAGAGGATCCACACAGTCATGTCCAAGGCAAAGTTCGAGCGGAATAAGCCGCATCTGAACATCGGGACCATGGGTCATATCGACCATGGGAAGACGACGTTGACGGCGGCGATCACGAAGGTGTTGGCGGAGCAGAACCCGAATGTGGAGGTGATGGCGTTCGATCAGATTGATAAGGCGCCGGAGGAGAAGCAGCGGGGGATCACGATCAACATCTCGCATGTGGAGTATGAGACGCCGAAGCGTCATTACGCGCATGTGGATATGCCGGGTCATGCCGATTACATCAAGAACATGATCACGGGTGCGGCGCAGGTGGATGGGGCGATCCTGGTGGTGGCGGCGACGGATGGTCCGATGCCCCAGACCCGCGAGCATGTGCTTCTTGCCCGGCAGGTGGGGGTGCCGTCGATCGTGGTGGCGTTGAACAAGGTCGACATGGTCGATGACGAGGAGTTGTTGGAGCTGGTGGAGATGGAGGTGCGGGAGCTGCTGTCGGAGTACGGGTTCCCGGGTGATGACATCCCGGTGGTGCGGGTGTCGGCGTTGAAGGCGCTGGAGGGGGATCCGGCGTGGACGCCGGGGATCACCGAGTTGATGGACGCGGTGGATTCCTATGTGCCGGAACCGGCGCGTGATCTGGACAAGCCGTTCTTGATGCCGATCGAGGATGTGTTCTCGATCACGGGTCGGGGGACGGTGGTGACCGGGAAGATCGAGCAGGGTGTGGTGCACGTCTCGGATGAGATCGAGATCGTGGGGATCCGCCCGACGGCCAAGACCACCTGCACGGGGGTGGAGATGTTCCGCAAGTTGCTCGATGAGGGCCAGGCGGGCGACAACGTGGGTGTGCTGTTGCGGGGGACGAAGAAGGAGGAGGTGTCGCGGGGGCAGGTCCTGGCCAAGCCGGGGAGCATCACGCCGCACACCAACTTCGAGGCCCAGGTGTATGTGTTGACCAAGGAAGAGGGCGGGCGCCACAAGCCGTTCTTCACGAACTATCGGCCCCAGTTCTACTTCCGGACCACCGATGTGACCGGCACGATCCAGTTGCCCGACGGGGTGGAGATGTGCATGCCGGGCGACAACACCGAGATGACCGTGGAGCTCATCGCCCCCATCGCCATGGACGAGGGGCTCCTGTTCGCCATCCGTGAAGGCGGCCGCACCGTCGGCTCCGGCCGCGTCACCAAAATCCTCAAGTAGCAGCCTTCCGGCGGGGTGCGCTGCGGGTCCTGTCACCGAGGACGGGGCCCTACCGCCTCCGGCGCTGACGCGCCGGAAGCGGGCCCCATCCTCGGCGCCACCCGCAGCGCACCCCGCCTCCCTCGCGATGATCGAGCCGGGCCGGCCATTGAGGCCGGCCCGACTCGCTCGGTAGCACGTGGTTGGCGGGTCACGTCTGCCGGTAGCCTTGCTCGTCCGCCCTTGGGCGATCCGTTCCTTGAAAAGTGAGTGAGATGGCTGAGAAGCAGAAGATTCGCATTCGGCTGAAGGCGTACGACCACGAGGTCATCGACCAGTCGACGAAGAAGATCGTCGAGACCGTCCTGCGCACGCAGGCCACGGTCCGGGGCCCGATCCCGCTGCCCACCGAGAAGCACCGCTTCACGGTCATCCGCTCGCCGCACAAGGACAAGGACAGCCGCGAGCACTTCGAGATGCGCATCCACAAGCGCCTGCTCGACATCCTGGAGCCCAGCCCCAAGACCGTCGACTCGCTGCAGCGCATCGAGCTGCCCGCCGGCGTCGACATCGAGATCAAGATCCAGCAGGCCGTAGGTCACCCGCACCCGACCTGCTCTCCCGGGCGGCACCACGAGGTGCCGCCCGTTGCGCGCCCGGACGCGCCCGGACCGCTGTGGCCTGTGACGGGATCCACGCTCGGCGTGTCTCGCCTGACACAGACGGATCGACGGGACGAGCGCACCGTTGGGGTCAGCGTGCGGAAGAGGGAGGCGTCCCATGGAGACCAGCCGGATCCAGACCGAGACGCAGCGTGGCAAGCACAGGCCGAGCATGGTCCTGCTCGCCGGAGTCAGTGCCGCGCTGCTCGCCGGGGGCGTCGCCCTCGATCGCGCCGGCTCGTCCGGTGACGTGGAAACGTCTCCCGGTGCGCCGGTGGCTGCGACGACGGCGCCGATGCCCATGGAGGAGCTGGTCATGCGGGCAGCCGAGAAGGCGGCCCTGGTGCAGCTGTGCCTCGACGGTCTGGGCGACCCCGAAGCCGCCGCCTACTACCAGCAGGCGCGGGCCGCGCACCCGGACCTGGCCGAGGGCATCGGTCCCGACTGCCAGCTGGTGCAAGGGCCGGCGCGCGGCGCCGGGGGCCGCGCCGGGATCGCATTGCGCTGACGAGGCCGAGCCGCCTCGCCGCGGGGACCACTAGCCCTCGAGGTCGTCCTCGCTGAGGTTGGATGAGATGCCGGTCTGGACGTCGAGCTCGGGGCCCTCGTCGGGCTCGAGGAACCAGGCGGACGACTCGGCGGCCTGCCGCTCATCGGCGAGGTGCTCGAACGGATCGCGGCCTTTGCGCCCCGGCTTCTTCCGGCCGAACTGCATAGGCCGGGAACCCTAGCGGAGGGCGCGGCGCCGTGCTCGCGGTTCCGTGGCGGCGCCGCCACGGCCCGTCACGGAATGCCGATCACGACACCGGGTTGGCCCTGATGGGACGACGTGGCTATCATCGTCAGGCCGTGTGCAGGCCCGGAACTCCGGTGCCGGGCACCGGCGGTGCGCAGCGCTCGATGTGCGCTCGCCGCCCCGAGATCTTGTCCAACTGACGTCCGCGCAGGCCCGTCCGCGGGAACCGCGTGGCACAACCGAGAACAGCGCTCCGCCGGGCAGGCCCCGTGCGGAGCGTTCGCGTGAACCGTAGCCGTTCCGTGTCGCTCCGCCGTGGCAGCCACCAGGCGACGCGAGCGGGCACCAGGCAGAGAAAGACGTAGCCGCCATGGCCACAAGAGCGATCGTCGGCGAGAAGGTCGGCATGACGCAGGTGTGGGACGACGACAACCGTGTCGTGCCCGTCACCGTGCTGCGCGTGCGACCCTGCCGCGTGGTCCAGGTCAAGACGAACGAGCGCGACGGATACTCCGCGCTCCAGGTCACCTTCGGCCAGAAGAAGGCCTCCAAGCTCACCAAGCCCGTCGCCGGGCAGTTCACCGCCGCCGGGGTCGACCCGGGCCCGCGCCTCGTCGAGCTGCGGCTCGACGACGTCAGCGGCTACGAGGTCGGTCAAGAGATCGGCGCCGACGTCCTGTCGCAGGGCGAGCTCGTCGACGTGACCTCGGTCAGCAAGGGCAAGGGCACCGCCGGCGTCATGAAGCGCCACGGCTTCTCGGGCCTCGGCGCCAGCCACGGCGCCCACCGGGTCCACCGGGCACCGGGCGCCATCGGGGCGTGCGCCACGCCGTCCCGCGTGTTCAAGGGCACCCGCATGGCCGGCCGGACCGGCGGCCAGAAGACCACCACCCTCAACCTCACCGTCGTCCAGGCCGACGCCGAGCGCGACCTGCTGCTGGTCAAGGGCGCCGTGCCCGGGCCGAAGGGCGGCATCGTCCTCGTCCGCGACGCCGCCAAGGGGAAGTAAGGCGATGGCCACCCTCAAGCTCACCACCGCCGCCGGCAAGGCATCGAAGACGTCCGTCGACCTCGACGACGCCTACTTCGACGTCCAGCCGAACGTGGCGGTCATGCACCAGGTCGTCACGGCCCAGCTCGCCGCCCGGCGGGCCGGCACGCAGTCGACCAAGACCCGCGCCGAGGTGCGGGGCGGCGGCGCCAAGCCGTGGCGCCAGAAGGGCACCGGCCGCGCCCGCCAGGGCTCGATCCGCGCCCCGCACTGGCGCGGCGGCGGCGTCACCCACGCCCCCAAGCCCCGCAGCTACAAGCAGCGCACGCCCAAGAAGATGATCCGCCTGGCGCTGGCCTCGGCCCTGTCCGACCGCCAAGCCGACGGCAAGGTCATCGTGCTCGACGGCTGGGGCATCGACTCGCCCAGCACCAAGGGCGCGGTCGACGTGCTCGGCAAGCTGGGCGTCGAGGGCCGGGTCCTCGTGGTCCTCGGCCGCGACGAGGCCGACGTGGCCGTGTGGAAGAGCCTGCGCAACCTGCAGAACGTCCACGTCCTCACCGTCGGGCGAGCTCAACGCCTACGACGTCCTGGTCTCCGACTGGGTCGTCTTCACCAAGGAATCGCTTCCGCCGTGCACGAACCGACGCCGTCGCCACGGCGATGCCGCATCGCGAGGCGTTGAAAGTGCCGAGCGAGGCGGCGCCGAAGGCGACGCTTCGAGCGAGGCAGAGACATGAACGCCCGAGACGTCATCGTCGCTCCGGTCGTGAGCGAGAAGTCCTACGCACTCATGGAGGAGGGCATCTACACCTTCAAGGTGCACCCCTCCGCCTCCAAGCCCGAGATCCGCGACGCCGTGCAGAGCATCTTCGGCGTCAAGGTCTCGAAGGTGAACACGCTCAACCGCAAGGGCAAGCGCAAGCGCAACCGGCGCACGTTCACCTACGGCTCGCGTCCCGACACCAAGCGGGCGATCGTCACCCTCGTCGCGGGCGAGACGATCGACCTCTTCCAGGATTGAGCTGATCGCAATGGCACTCCGCAAGCGCAAGCCCACCAGCCCCGGTCGCCGGTTCCAGACCGTCGCCGACTTCTCCGAGGTCACCCGCGACCGCCCCGAGCGCTCGCTCGTCGACAAGAAGACGCTCGACGGGTGGCCGCAACGTGCACGGGCGCAAGACCTCCCGCCACCGCGGCGGCGGCCACAAGCAGCGGTACCGCGTCATCGACTTCCGGCGCCACAAGGACGGCGTGCCCGCCGTCGTCGCCGCCATCGAGTACGACCCCAACCGGTCGTGCCGCATCGCGCTGCTCCACTACCTCGACGGCGAGAAGCGCTACATCCTGGCGCCCCGCGGCCTGGCCGTCGGCGACCGGCTGCAGTCGGGCCAGGGCTCCGAGATCCGCCCGGGCAACGCCCTGCCGCTGCGCTACATCCCCGTCGGCACCACGGTGCACAACATCGAGCTGCAGCCCGGCGGCGGCGGCAAGCTGGCCCGCTCGGCCGGCTCGTCGATCGTCCTGCTGGCCAAGGAGGGCGCCTACGCCACCCTCCGCCTGCCCTCGACCGAGATGCGCCGCGTGTCGATCGACTGCCGGGCCACGATCGGCGAGGTCGGCAACGCCGAGCACGAGCTGATCAAGATCGGCAAGGCCGGCCGCAACCGCTGGAAGGGCGTGCGCCCGCAGACCCGTGGCGTCGCCATGAACCCCGTCGACCACCCGCTCGGTGGTGGCGAGGGCAAGTCCTCGGGTGGCCGTCACCCCACGTCGCCGTGGGGCAAGAAGGAAGGCCGCACCCGCAAGAAGAACAAGTCGTCCGACAGCCTGATCGTGCGTCGCCGCCGTACCCGCGGCTCGCGGAGGTAACCCCAGATGCCGCGCTCCCTCAAGAAGGGCCCCTTCGTCGACGAGCACCTGCTCAAGAAGGTCGACGCCCTCAACTCGAAGAACGAGAAGAAGGTCATCAAGACCTGGTCCCGCCGGTCGACGATCATCCCCGACATGGTCGGCCACACGGTGGCCGTGCACGACGGGCGCAAGCACGTGCCCGTGTACGTCACCGAGGCCATGGTCGGCCACAAGCTGGGCGAGTTCGCCCCCACCCGCACGTTCCGCTACCACGCCGGCATGGAGAAGGCCGCGCGAGGGAGGCGATGATGGTCGCCACCAAGACCAACGAGCGGCCGGGCACCCGCGCCCAGGTCCGCCACGTGCGGATGTCGGCCAGCAAGGCCCGCGAGGTCCTCGACCTCGTGCGCGGACCTGCCGGTCGGCGAGGCCGCCGACGTGCTGCGCTTCACCGAGCGCGCCGCCAGCGACGTCGTCGCCCGTTGCCTGAACTCGGCCGTGGCCAACGCCCAGCACAACGACGAGCTCGACCCCGACACCCTCTACGTCTCGGCCTGCTACGCCGACGAGGGCCCGACGCTCAAGCGCTGGCGCCCCCGGGCCCGGGGCCGCGCCACCCGCATCCGCAAGCGGATGTGCCACATCACGATCATCGTCAGCCCCATGCCGCCCGAGATGGCGGCCAAGGTCGAGGCCAAGCAGGCCGCGGGTGCACCGGCTGCCGGTGGCCGCCGCCGCCGGGGCGCCGCCGAGTCGCGCCGGGCCCGCGTCGCCCGCAGCCGCGGCGAGCAGGTGGCCGAGGAGACCACGGCCGAGGAGCCCACCGACGAGGTCGTCGAGGAGCCCACCGACGAGGTGGTCGAGGACGAGCCCACCGACGAGGTGGTCGACGAGATGGTCGAGGAGGCCGCCGAGGCCGAGGACGAGAGACGAGGACGTTGCCGACGAGCCGACTGACGCAGGTCGACGAGTCCGACGACGCCGATGAGGAGACGAAGTAGCCGTGGGACAGAAAGTCAACCCCTACGGCTTCCGGCTCGGCGTCACGACCGACTGGAAGTCGCGCTGGTTCGCCGACCGCGAGGAGTACAGCGACAACGTCATCCAGGACTGGAAGATCCGCGACTACCTGATGACCCAGCTGCCGCACGCAGCCATCAGCCGGGTCGAGATCGAGCGCACCCGCGACCGCCTGCGGGTCGACGTGCACACCGCCCGCCCGGGCATCGTCATCGGTCGCCGGGGCAGCGAGGCCGACCGCCTGCGCGGCGGGCTGGCCAAGATCACGGGCAACCCCAAGGTGCAGCTCAACATCCAGGAGATCAAGCAGCCCGAGCTCGACGCCGCCCTCATCGCGCAGGGCGTCGCCGACCAGCTCGCGGCCCGTGTCGCCTTCCGCCGGGCCATGAAGCGCGCCGTGCAGAACGCGCAGAAGGCCGGCGCCCAGGGCATCCAGGTGCAGTGCTCGGGCCGCCTCGGCGGCTCCGAGATGGCGCGCACCGAGAGCTACCGCGAGGGCCGCGTCCCCCGCCACACGCTGCGGGCCGACATCGACTACGGCTTCCGCGAGGCCCGCACCACCGCCGGTCGCATCGGCGTGAAGGTGTGGCTCTACAAGGGCGACGTGCTGCCCTACAAGTCGCAGATCCGAGGAGAAGATCTCCCGCGAGGCCGCCATGGCCGTGGGCGAGACCTCGGGCGCCGCCCAGCCGGGCAGCAAGCGCGTCGTGTCGTCGGCCGCCGGTCGGCGCCGCCCCGAGGGTGCGCCCGACGAGGCGCCCGTCGCCGAGAACGAGCCCCTCATCAAGGAGGCCGATCCCGAGCTCGAGCGCCTGCTGGCGGAAGAGGAAGAGATCGAGCGGCGTACGCACGAGCACCACGAGACGCCGCACTTCCGGCCGGGAGACGAGTGACATGCTGATGCCGCGCAAGGTCGCGCACCGCAAGCACCACCGCGGTCGGATGACGGGCCCCGCCAAGGGCGGGACCGAGGTCACCTTCGGCGAGTACGGCATCCAGGCCCTCGAGCCCGGGTGGATCACCGCCCGCCAGATCGAGGCCGCCCGTATCGCCATGACCCGCCACATCAAGCGTGGCGGCAAGGTGTGGATCAACGTCTTCCCCGACAAGCCGGTCACGCAGAAGCCGGCCGAGACCCGCATGGGGTCGGGCAAGGGCAACCCCGAGATGTGGGTCGCCGTGGTCAAGCCGGGGCGGGTGCTGTTCGAGCTGTCGTACCCCGACGCCGAGGTCGCCCGGGCCGCCATCAACCGCGCCATCCAGAAGCTGCCGATCAAGGCCCGCTTCGTGACGAAGGAAGAGGGGCTGTAGCCATGGCGAAGACCAGCTTCCGCGACCTCGACGACGGCGCGCTCGTCGACCAGGTGGCCGAGTCGAAGGACCAGCTGTTCAAGCTGCGCTTCCAGCTCGCCACCGGCCAGCTCAGCAACTACGCCCGCATCAGCGAGGTGCGCAGGGACATCGCCCGGCTCGAGACCGAGCTGCGGGCCCGCGAGATCGCGGCCGCCGAGGCGCTCGAAACCGAGGAGAACGCGTGATGGCAGAGCACCACCACCGAGCGGGCCGCGCGCAAGGTGCGCGAGGGCGTCGTCGCCTCCACGACCATGGACAAGACCGCGGTCGTCGTCGTGACCACCCGCAAGCCGCACCCGCTCTACAAGAAGACGATGGTCCGCACCAGCCGGCTCTACGCGCACGACGAGAACAACGAGCTGCGCCCCGGCGACCGCGTCCGCATCGTCGAGACCCGGCCGCTGTCGAAGCAGAAGCGCTGGCGCCTGGTCGAGATCCTCGAACGGGCCAAGTGAGGCACCGATGATCCAGCAGGAGAGCCGCCTCAAGGTGGCAGACAACAGCGGCGCCAAGGAGGTGCTCGTCATCAAGGTGCTCGGTGGCTCCCGCCGCCGGTACGCCTCGATCGGCGACGTCTTCGTGGCCACGGTCAAGGACGCCATCCCCGGCGCCGGCGTGCGCAAGGGCGACGTCGTCAAGTGCGTCGTCGTGCGCACCAAGAAGGAGCGCCGCCGCCCCGACGGCAGCTACATCCGCTTCGACGAGAACGCCGCGGTGCTCATCAACCCCGACCGCAACCCGCGTGGCACCCGCATCTTCGGGCCCGTCGGCCGCGAGCTGCGCGACAAGCGGTTCATGAAGATCGTCTCGCTCGCCCCGGAGGTCATCTGATGGCCGGCCTCAAGATCCGCAAGGGCGACCGCGTCCGCGTCCTGTCCGGCAAGGACAAGGGCAAGGAGGGCGAGGTCATGCGCGCCCTGCCCCGCGAGGGCAAGGTGATCGTCGAGGGCGTCAACATCGCCCGCAAGAGCCAGCGCCCCACCCGCACCACCCAGCAGGGCGGGATCATCGACAAGGACATGCCCATGCAGGTGTCCAACGTCGCCCTGGTCTGCCCGTCCTGCGGCAAGCCGACCCGGGTGGGCTACACGATCGACAACGCGGGCCAGAAGGCCCGCGTCTGCAAGAAGTGCGGAGGTGAGATCGCATGAGTGACACCGCAACCGAGGAGCGGGTCGCCCCCCGGCTGAAGGCCCGCTACGACGAGACGCTCCGCGCCCAGCTCCAGGACGACCTCGGCCTCGGCAACGTCATGCAGGTGCCGCGGCTCAACAAGGTCGTCATCAACATGGGCGTCGGCGCGGCCACCGCCCAGGCGTCGCTGCTCGAGGGCGCCGTGCGTGACCTCACCACGATCGCCGGCCAGAAGCCGGTGGTCACCCGGGCGAAGAAGTCGATCGCCGGCTTCAAGCTCCGCGAGGGCAACGCCATCGGCGCCAAGGTCACCCTGCGGGGCGACCGGATGTGGGAGTTCATGGACCGGCTGATCTCGATCGCCATCCCCCGCATCCGCGACTTCCGGGGCCTCAGCCCCCGGTCGTTCGACGGCAACGGCAACTACACGTTCGGCCTCACCGAGCAGCTCGTGTTCCCCGAGATCGACTACGACAGCATCGACCAGCCCCGTGGCATGGACATCACCATCGTCACGACCGCCAGCACCGACGCCGAAGGGCGTGCCCTGCTGCTGGCCATGGGTTTCCCGTTCAAGCGCGAGGGTCTAGTAATGGCGAAGAAAGCGCTCATCAACAAGCAGCAGCGCAAGCCGAAGTTCAAGGTGCGGGCGTACACCCGTTGCCGCCGCTGCGGGCGGCCGCATGCGGTGTTCCGCAAGTTCGGGCTGTGCCGTGTCTGCCTGCGCGAGCTGGCGCACGCCGGCGAGCTGCCCGGCGTGACCAAGGCGAGCTGGTGAGGGGAGACGCATCATGACCATGACCGACCCCATCGCCGACATGCTCACCCGCATCCGCAACGCCAACATCGCGATGCACGACGACGTGCGCATGCCGTCCTCGAAGCTGAAGGAGGCCCTGGCGGGCGTCCTGGCGTCCGAGGGCTACATCGAGGCGTTCGACGTCGAGGACAACGTCGACCGCCCCGGTCGCACGCTGCACGTGAGGATGAAGTACAGCCCCGAGCGTGCCCGCACCATCTCGGGCATCAAGCGGGTGTCCAAGCCGGGCCTGCGCGTCTACTCGCCGTCCACCAAGGTCCCCCGGGTCCTCGGCGGGCTGGGCGTCGCGGTGCTCTCGACCAGCCAGGGTCTGCTGTCCGACCGCGAGGCGCGCAAGCGCAGGGTCGGCGGCGAGGTCCTGTGCTTCGTGTGGTGACGCAGCCATGAGCCGCATCGGCAAGTCCCCCATCCCCGTGCCGTCCGGCGTCGACGTGTCGCTCGCCGGTCAGCACATCACCGTGCGCGGCCCCAAGGGCACCCTCGAGCGCGACATCCCCGGCGTCATCACCGTCCGCCAGGACGGCGACGTGCTGGTGGTCGAGCGCCCCGACGACGAGCGCCAGAACCGGGCCATGCACGGCCTGGTGCGGTCGCTGGTCAACAACATGGTCCAGGGCGTCACGCAGGGCTTCAGCAAGGAGCTCGAGATCGTCGGCGTCGGCTACCGCGCCACCGCCAAGGGCCCGGGCGCCATGGAGCTCGCGCTCGGGTTCAGCCACCCGGTCAACATCACCGCCCCCGACGGCATCACCTTCGAGGTGCCCTCGCCCAACCGCATCGTCGTGTCCGGCATCGACAAGGAGGCGGTGGGCCAGGTGGCCGCCGACATCCGGGCGTGGCGCAAGCCCGAGCCCTACAAGGGCAAGGGCGTCCGCTACCTGGGCGAGCACGTCCGCCGCAAGGCCGGCAAGGCAGGTAAGTGATGAGCAGCAGCGCCAAGCAGAAGCGCGACGCCCGCATCCGGCGTCACTCACGCGTGCGGAAGCAGGTGCGGGGCACGGCCGAGCGGCCGCGCCTCGCCGTGTTCCGCTCGAACAAGCACATCTCGGCCCAGGTCATCGACGACCGCGCCGGTGTCACCCTCGCCTCGGCCTCGACGCACGAGGCCGACCTGCGCGACGGCTCGTCCAACAAGGACGCCGCCGCCAAGGTCGGCGCCCGCGTCGCCGAGCGGGCCAAGGACGCCGGCGTCGAGCGCGTCGTGTTCGACCGGGGCGGCTTCCTCTACCACGGCCGCGTCGCGGCCGTGGCCGAGGCGGCCCGCGAAGCAGGATTGGAGTTCTGATGCCCAACGGATCGGTGGTGGTGGTGGCGGCGGTCGCGGTCCCCGTGACCGGCAGCCCCGCGAGCCGCGCGAGAACCCGCGCGCCTCGGGCGACGCCACGCTGCACGAGTCGCGGGTGATCAACATCAACCGCGTGGCCAAGGTGGTCAAGGGCGGCCGGCGCTTCTCGTTCACCGCGCTCGTGGTGATCGGCGACGGCAACGGCCGCGTCGGCCTGGGCTACGGCAAGGCCAAGGAGGTGCCCCTCGCCATCCAGAAGGGCACCGAGGAGGCCCGCAAGAACCTGTTCAAGGTCCCGCTGGCCGGCACGACCATCGTGCACCCGGTCACCGGCGAGACCGGCGCCGGGCGCGTGTTCATGAAGCCCGCCGCCCCCGGTACCGGCGTCATCGCCGGCGGGGCGGCCCGCGCCATCCTCGAGGAGGCCGGCATCCGCGACGTGCTGTGCAAGTCGCTGGGCTCGTCCAACCACATCAACGTGGCCCGGGCCACGATCGCCGGCCTCAAGGCGCTCAAGCGGCCCGACGAGGTGGCGAAGCTGCGCGGCAAGTCGCCCGAGGAGCTGTTCCCCGGGGCGCTGGTGCGGGCCTACCGCGAGAGCGAGCGGGCCCGGCTCGAGCCGGAGCAGGTCTGATGGCCGACCTCACCGTCACGCAGATCAAGTCGTCGATCGGGACCAAGCCCAAGCACCGCGGCACGCTGCGGGCGCTGGGGCTGCGGGGCATCGGTCAGACGAACACCCTGCCCGACCGCCCCGAGATCCGCGGCATGATCGCCAAGGTCCCCCACCTGGTCAGGGTCGAACAGGCCCAGGAGAAGTAAGCCCATGACCATCAAGGTCCACGATCTGAAGCCGGCCCCGGGCTCGAACAAGCGCGCCAAGCGCGTCGGGCGCGGCATCGGCGGCAAGGGCGGCAAGACCGCCGGCCGCGGCACGAAGGGCCAGAAGGCGCGCGGCAACGTGCCCACCGGCTTCGAGGGTGGCCAGATGCCGCTGCACATGCGCGTCCCGAAGCTCAAGGGCTTCAACAACCCGTTCCGCGTCGAGTACCAGGCCGTCAACCTCGACACCATCGAGGCCTCCGAGCTCGACGAGATCACCCCCGAGTCGCTGCACGCCAAGGGCCTCACCGGCAAGGGTGCCCTGGTCAAGGTGCTGGGGCGGGGCGAGCTGTCGCGCAAGGTCACCGTCAAGGCCCACGCCTTCTCGAAGGCCGCCGAGGCAGCGATCACGCGCCGCGGGTGGCACGGTCGAGGTGCTGCCGCTGCCGTGGGGCGACCGACGCCCGCCGGCGAAGGGGAACCAGTTCGCGAACCGCTAACGCCGCGGTCACCAGGTAGTCATCCGTTGCACCGGGGCGCGATTGCGCCCCGGTGTCCGTTACCGGCAAGACTGGCTCGCACGCCACGGGGCGTTCTCGGGTCGGTCGAGGCCTCCCAAGGGGAACAGACGTGCTTTCCAGCCTGCGGAACATGTTCAGGGTCGCCGACCTGCGGAACAAGATCCTGTTCACGCTGGCGATCATCGCCATCTACCGGCTGGGGTCCTACGTGCCGGCCCCCGGCATCGACCTGGACCAGATCGAGCAGCTGAAGCGCCAGTCCGAGGAGTCGGGCGGCGTCCTCGCCTACCTGCAGCTCTTCTCGGGCGCGGGCCTCACCAACTTCGCCATCTTCGCCCTGGGCGTCATGCCCTACATCACCAGCTCGATCATCATGCAGATCCTGACGGTGGTGATCCCCAAGCTCGAGGAGTGGCAGCAGCAGGGCGCGGTCGGCCAGCGGAAGATCACGCAGTGGACCCGCTACCTGACCATCGCCATCGCGGTCCTGCAGTCGACGGCGCTGGCGTTCCTGTTCCACAACGGCGGCGGCGGCCTGCTCGGCGGGGCCAGCAACCCCACGAACGTCGACGTCCTGCCCGACTTCACCGCGCCCCGGGTCATCCTCGTCGTGCTGGTGCTGACCGCGGGCACCGCCCTGCTCATGTGGATGGGCGAGACCATCACGCAGCGCGGCATCGGCAACGGCATGTCGCTGCTGATCTTCGCCAGCGTCGTGTCGAGCATCCCGTCGCAGTTCGCGCAGATCCGGGCGACGCGGGGCTGGGGGCTGCTGATCCCGCTGATCTTCCTGTTCCTCATGCTGCTCGTGGGCATCGTGATCGTCGAGAACGGGCAGAGGCGCATCCCGGTCCAGTTCGCCAAGCGTGTGGTGGGCCGCCGCATGTACGGCGGCCAGAGCACCTACATCCCGCTGAAGGTGAACCAGGCGGGCATCGTGCCGATCATCTTCGCCAGCTCGATGCTGTACCTGCCGCTGCTGATCACGCAGGTGCTCCCGTCCGACCCGGGCAGCTGGGGCGTCGGCGTGCAGCGGTGGGTGAACGACAACCTGGTGCAGCCCGACTCGTTCTTCTACATCGTCGTCTACGGCTTCCTGATCGTCGGCTTCGCGTACTTCTACACGGCCATCGCCTTCGACCCCCACCAGCAGGCCGACACCATCCGCAAGCAGGGCGGGTTCATCCCCGGCATCCGGCCGGGCCCGCAGACCGAGCGCTACCTGGCCAAGATCCTGGCCCGGATCACGCTGCCGGGCGCGCTGTTCATCGCGGCCATCGCCCTGCTGCCGTCGCTGCTGCTCGCCTTCGCGAACGTGCAGGCGTTCGCGTTCGGCGGCACGTCGATCCTCATCGCCGTGGGCGTGGCCCTCGAGACGATGAAGCAGATCGACAGCCAGCTGATGATGCGGAACTACGAAGGCTTCCTGCAGTGACCCGTGGCGTGCGCATGGTCATGCTGGGTCGCCAGGGGGCCGGCAAGGGGACCCAGTGCGTCCGGATGTCACGCCACTACGTCGTCCCGCACATCTCGACCGGTGACATGCTGCGCGCCGCTGTCCGCGAGGGCACGCCCCTCGGCCGGAAGGCGGGCGAGATCATGGCCGTCGGCGGGCTCGTCCCCGACGACCTGATGATCGACATCGTGGACGACCGCCTCGACCGCGACGACACGACGTCGCGTGGCTACGTCCTCGACGGCTTCCCGCGCACGGTCGGCCAGGCCGAGGCGCTGGCCGAGATCACCGCCTCGCGCCCGCTCGACGTCGTGATCGACCTCGACGTGGCCCGCGAGGTGGTCCTGCAGCGGCTGGCGAGCCGGCGGGTGTGCGACGACTGCCAGGCCAACTACTCGCTCGACGCCCCGCCGAAGTACGGGTGGGTGTGCGACGACTGCGGGGGCGACGTCGTGCAGCGCGACGACGACACGCCGGCCGCCATCGAGATGCGACTCGCCGAGTACGAGGCGAACACGGCCCCCCTCATCGAGTGGTACGGCGAGCGCGGGCTGCTCGAGGTCATCGACGGGTGGGCGCGCACCGACGAGGTGACCCAGCGCCTGTTCTCGGTGATCGACATGCGCCGCTCGAGCTGACGACCGGACGCCGAGGCGAGCGCACGATGGGTCGCCGCACCGCCGAGGAGATCCGCACCATGCGCCGTGCGGGCCGGGTCGTCGCCGAGATGCACGACGTCATCCGTGCCTCCCTGGCACCGGGGGTCACGCTGCTCGAGCTCGACGCCGTGGGCCGTGAGGTGCTGGCCCGGCGGGGGCGCGCTCGAACTTCCTCGGCTACCACGGCTACCCGGCGGTGATCTGCGCCAGCGTCAACGAGGTGGTCGTGCACGGCATCCCCGACCACCGAGCCCTGGCCGAGGGCGACATCATCTCGATCGACTGCGGGGCGATCGTCGACGGCTACCACGGCGACGCTGCCTTCACCGCGGGCGTGGGGGACATCGAGGACAAGGCGCAGCGGCTCATCGACGTCACCCGGGCCGCCCTCGACGCGGGCATCGCCGAGCTGGTGCCGGGCGCCCGCCTCGGCGACCTCGGCGCCGCCGTGCAGGGCACCGTCGAGCGGGCGGGGTTCAGCGTCGTGCGCGAGTACGTGGGCCACGGCATCGGCACCGCCATGCACGAGCCGCCCGACGTGCCCAACTACGGCAGGCGGGGCAAGGGCAAGCGGGTGGCCGCGGGCGACGTCTACGCCGTCGAGCCCATGGTGTGCGCCGGGCGCAACGCCACCGCGGTGCTCGACGACGGGTGGACCGTGGTCACGGTCGACGGGTCGTGGGCGGCCCACTGGGAGCACACCGTGGCCGTCACCGACGACGGCCCCGAGATCCTCACGCTCCCCTGAGCGGGGCGGCGAGACCCGTTGACGGTCGAGTTGACGGTCCGTTGATCGCCGGTTCTGGCTGTGCAATCTGCACAGCGCGACGACCGACGCTTGACCATTCTGCGAGCGGCTGTCACCCTCGTGCGCAGTCACGCACGGTCCGTGCGTGACCCAGCGCGGCCGGGGGGCCCAGCGAGGGAGGTCGACGATGGCACGTCGGGTTGGTTGTGGTCTCGGCAGGAGGGGGCGCCTCGTCGCCCTGACCGTGATGGCCCTGCTGGTCGTCGTCGTGTCGCCCGGTTCGGTGGGGGCGCAGGAGGAGCCCGACCCGCGGGTGGGCCTCGGCCCCGGCTGGCTCGACGCCGAGACGGCGATCCAGCAACCTCGAGCACGTCGCCCACCACGACAAGCCCGCGGGGTTCGTCGATCCCGCCAACCCCGGCAGCTTCGCCTTCGTGACCTCCGATCTGGCGTTCCGGGGCGATCACGCCTTCGTCGGCAACTTCAACGGGTTCAACGTCTACGACGTCTCCGACCGGGCGAACCCCGTCAACGTCACGAACGTCGTGTGCCCCGGCGGGCAGGGCGACCTGTCGGTGTTCGGGAACCTCCTGTTCATGTCGGTGGAGGAGTCGCGCGCCCGGGTCGACTGCGGCACCAATCCGACCGTCGGCACCCGGTTCCAGGGCGTGCGGATCTTCGACATCAGCGACGTCAGCAACCCCGTGCAGGTCGCCGCCATCCAGACGTGCCGCGGCTCCCACACGCACTCCCTGGTCGATGATCCCGACGACGCCGAGAACGTCTACGTCTACGTGTCGGGCACCGCGGGCGTCCGGCCCGCGTCCACCCTCGAAGGCTGCAACAACAACCCGGCGAACGGCGAGAACCCGTCGCGCTGGCGCATCGAGGTCATCAAGGTGCCGCTGGCCGCCCCCGCCACGGCGGCGGTCGTCAGCGAGCCCCGGCTGTTCACCGATCCGGCCACCGGGGCGATCGACGGGTTGCAGAACGCGCCCCAGACGCCGCTGCACCCGTCGGGCATCCCGTGGTTCCCCACGCCGGCCACCGACGCGTGCCACGACATCACCACCTACCCCGAGCTGGGCATCGCCGCGGGCGCCTGCGAGGGCAACGGCATCCTCGTCGACATCACCGACCCCGAGAACCCCGTCCGCATCAGCGAGGTCGCCGACCCGAACTTCGCCTACTGGCACTCGGCGACGTTGAGCAACGACGGCAGCACCGTGCTGTTCACCGACGAGTGGGGCGGGGGCACCGCTGCCCGCTGCCGCGTCACCGACCGGCCCGAGTGGGGAGCCGACGCCATCTTCGACGTCGACGCCGCCGGCCAGATGACCTTCGCCAGCTACCACAAGCTGCCCGTGCCGCAGACCACGCAGGAGAACTGCGTCGCCCACAACGGCTCGCTCATCCCCGTGCCGGGCCGCGACATCATGGTGCAGGCCTGGTACCAGGGCGGCATCTCGCTGCTCGACTTCACCGACTCGGCCAACCCTGTCGAGATCGGGTTCTTCGACCGCGGCCCGATCAGCCCGACCGGGCTCGTGCTGGGCGGCTTCTGGTCGGCCTACTGGTACAACGGCAACGTCTTCGGCAGCGAGATCGCCCGGGGCTTCGACGTCTTCGGGCTCACGCCGAGTGAGCAGATGAGCGAGGCCGAGATCGCGGCGGCCGGCGAGGTCCAGCTCGCCGAGTTCAACGCCCAGCACCAGACGACGCTGACCTGGGCGCCCAGCTTCGCCGTGGCCCGCGCCCGGTTCGACCAGCTCGCCCGCACCTGCACCTCGACGATCACGGGCCGGCACAACGGCCCGCTCGTGGTGTCCGGTCCGACCTGCCTCGACGGGGCCACCGTGTCGGGCCCGGTCGTCGTGCAGGGTGGCGGATCGCTGCTCGCTCTCGGGGCCTCGATCTCGGGCCCCGTCTCCGCCACCAGCCCGAACGCGGTCCACCTGTTCGAGACCACCGTGCGCGGACCGCTGAACGTCACCGGCGCCACCGGTAGCGTCGCGGTCGTGAGCTCCACCGTGCGCGGGCCCGTGGTCCTGACGAACAACACGACCGGCGACGTCGAGCCGATCGTGGCCGCATCCACGGTGAACGGACCGCTGTCGTGCACCGGCAACGCGCCGGCGCCGATCAACCTCGGGGCACCGAACACGGTGCGGGGGCCCGCTGTCGGGCAGTGCTCGGGGCTGGTCTGAGCCGGCTGAGCAGCTGCCGCCCCTCACGGCAGGGTCGGCAGCAGCTCCTGCATCCGGGTGATCTCGATGGTCTGATCGGCCTCGATGCCACGGGCGATGCCGTCGACGGCCGGCTCCAGCCCGCCGCCGGCCGCGTACAGGCCCGTGACCATCGCGAGTGCGCCCTGGTGGTGGGCGATCATCAGCTCGAGGAACCGGCGGTCGAACGGCGCGCCCGTGGCGAGCTCGAGCTGCGCGAGGTCCTCGGCCGTGGCCATGCCCGGGAGCGTCTCGTGCTGCGCGTGCTCGTTGGCCCCGTCGTCGGGCACCGGCTCGCCGCGGTCGGTCAGCCACTGCTCCAGCAGCTCGATCTCGGCCTCCTGCGCCACCGTGATGCGCTCGGCGAGCACAGGGAGGTCGGTCCGATCGGTGCGCTCGGCGACCAGCGCCGCCATGACGAGCGCCTGCTGGTGGTGGGCGATCATGCCCTGCACGAACTCGGTGTCGGTCGGCGTGTGCTCGGGCGCGCCGATCGCGGCGGCCTCCTCGTCGGACAGCTCGCGGGCGGCCTCGCCCGGAGCGCCAGGCTGCACCGTGCGCACCTCGTCGTCCGCGCCCGCCTCGCCGCCCGAGGAGTCGCCGCCGGAGCAGCTACCGAGGGCGGCGGCGCCGGCGAGGGCCCCGGTTCCGAGCACGGCGGCGGACACGACGGCACCGATGACGCGACGCGACGGTGACATCGGGGTGCACCGTACCGGAGGGAGCTCGACCGGATCCTCGCGCCCCGCTCTCGGGTCCGAGCGACGGCACCCGGCGCCGCGAGCGTCGCGAGGCAATGACTCGCGCCCCGGCACTCTCGAGGAATTGACGTGCGGGGGCCGCACGCCATTGCCTCCGGAGCGGGGGAACGGCAGTCATTGCCTCGCCCCCGCCGGTCGGGTCGGGCTCGGACCAACGGGTCAGGCCGGCTGGGCGCCCGGGGTTCCCGCCGTGGTCACCCACGTGCTGGCGGTCGTCACCGGCGACTCGGGGACGAGGGTCGACTCCGCCACCTGGTAGCGGGTGACCAGCTCGTCGGCGGTCGCATCGCACACCATGTACCCCCGCGTGTGGGTGTCGGCGAACCGCACGTGGGGGAGCTGCCGGATCAGCTCCTCCGCGATGTCCGCCAGAGCGGGGTCGAACGTCGAGCTGATCGAGCCGCCCACGAACTCGGTGCCGAGCGCCACGGCCGACGGGGTGCCGTCGGGGTTCTCGCCCACGAGCTCACCGATGCCCGCGGCGTGGATGTCGCCCGTGAGCACCACGAGGTTGTCGATCTGCGCGTCGCTGATCTGCTGGAGGACCCGGGCGCGGGCCGCGGCGTACCCGTCCCACTGGTCGGGGTTGTAGAACTGGCCGGCGAACGGCATGGACGTCATGACCACCTGGTTGGCGAGGACGTCCCACGTGGCCGGCGACGAGGCGAGGCCCTGCCCGAGCCAGGCCTCCTGGTCGGGGCCGAGCAGCGTGCGGTCGGGCAGGGTGCGGTCGGGGCACGTGGGGGCGAGGCTGCCGCCACAGGCCTGCGGGTCGCGGTACTGGCGCGTGTCGAGGATGTGGAACCGGGCGAGCGTCCCCCAGTCGAACGACCGGTAGATGGTCAGGTCTGCGCCCACCGGCGGCAGCATGCGCACCGGCATGTGCTCCCACCAGGCCTGGTAGGCGGCCGCCCTCCGGGCCGCGAAGTCGGGTACCTCGCCGGGGACCTGCGCCACCAGGTCGGCGTAGTTGTTCTCGACCTCGTGGTCGTCCCAGGTGACGATCCACGGGCAGGCCGCGTGGGCGGCCTGCAGCGCCGGGTCACCCTTGTAGAGCCCGTAGCGGTTCCGGTAGGCGGCCAGGTCGCGGATCTCGCCGCTGTTGTGCCGGCGCACGCCGCTGGCGCTGATGCCGCCCTCGTAGATGTAGTCGCCGAGGTGCAGCACGACGTCGGGCTCGTCGTTCGGGGCGTGGGCCCACAGCGGCCAGTAGCCCGACTGCCAGTTCTGGCAGCTGGCGAACAGGAACCGCAGGCTGTCGACCGGCCGGCCCGCTCGCGGGGCGGTCCGGGTGCGCCCGACGGGGCTGACCTGGTCGCCCACGATGAACCGGTAGAAATACCAACGGTTGGGCTTGAGGCGGTCGGCGTCGACGTGCACCGAGTGCGCCCACCGGGCCTCGGCGACCGCGAGGCCGTCACGCACGACCTTGCGGAAGTCCTCGTCCTCGGACACCTCCCACCGAACAGGCACCGGGTCGGCCGGCATGCCACCGTCCGCCAGCGGCGCGGGGGCGAGGCGCGTCCACAGGATGACGGACCGCGGGAGCGGGTCGCCCGACGCCACCCCGAGGGCGAACAGCCCGTCGGGCAGGTTCGGCGGCAGCGGGGGCGGCTCACAGGCGGGCGGCCCCCAGGCGCCCAGGACCGGGACGGCCGCCCCGGCGGCCAGCGCCCCCGTGAGGAACCGCCGCCGGGTCGTCGTCCCGGCGCGTCCTGCCCCGACCGGTCGGTCATCCGCCCTGGTCATCGTCCCCTCCTGCCCCTGCGGCGGCGCTCGGCGGTTCGGCCGTGCGCCCGGACCGACCTTAACCTCCGGGTCAGGGCTCGGGCGCCAGCACGAACGCCGTGACGATGGCGGGATCGGGCGTCGCAGCGTCGTTCGCCTCGACGAACAGGCGGCCCCCGCTGACGATGAGCCCCGTCACCGGAAGGTCCACCGCGACGTGGGCGATCTCCTCGCAGGCGGCGGTGCCGCAGCCCCCTGCGGCGAACGCCTGCACCGTGCCGTCTCTCCGCCCCACGTACACGACGCCGCCGCCGCTGATGGGGCCCGCCGAGGCGGGCGCGCCGAGCGTCGCCGTCCACGTCGGGGAGCACGTCGCCGCTCCGCAGCCGTCCAGGTCGAAGCCCGACATCGTGCTGCCGTGCGCGACATGCACCGTTCCGTTGCTCACGGCGAGATCCACGAGCGCGTCCGCGGGCGGGAGCACGGCCTCCCAGGCGACCGCCCCGGACGCGGCGTCCAGCACGACGAGGCGTCGTCCGGTGGGGGTCGAGCCGACGGCGACGAGGACCCGACCGTTGACGGCCGCCTCGGGGACGGCCGTCGCGCCGAGGTCTGTGCTCCACTGGGGCCCGCACGTTGTCGCGCCGCAGCCGCCGGCCGGAAAGGCGCGCACGTTGGTGCCGTCCCTGACCACGAGCCGGCCCCCGCCGACCACCGCCTCCCTCGGCGAACCCGACCCCGTCGGCGACCACGCCATGGCGCCGGTCGCAGAGTCGAGGACCTGGGATACCGCAGGGCGTGGGGGGAACACCGACGCGTTGTGCACGTACGTCAGGTCGCCGTACGGGACGACGATCGAGTGGCGCGTCAGGCCTTGCTCGGCGATCAGTGCACCGGTCCAGTGGTCGATCCGCCGCCAAGAGTTCCCGCACCCTGTGGCCCCGCCGATCAGGACACAGAAGCCCGAGCTCGCCCACACCTCGTCTCCGACGACGACGGGCGGCGTGATCAGCACATTCGTGGCGACGTCTGCGTACTCGGCCGGCACGACCGACGACTCCCAGATCGGCAACCCGGTATTTGCGTCGATGGACACGATCGACCCGCTCGCGGAACCGGGGGTGCCATCACTGGTGACGGCGGTCGTGCCGATCACGTGATGGCCCCAGACGGCCGCGAGGTTCAATGTGGCCGTCCACGAGGGCTCCAGCTGTCCGACGGTGGCGACGTTGAGCACGTTCTCGACACTGTTGTGGTTGCTGCCGGAAGGGCCTCCTCCCGGCTGCGGCCAACAGCCGGCCGCCCCGACAGCCAGCAGGGCGCCGGCCAGCCGCGCCCACCTCGAACGTCGTCCCATCCCCGTCGACCCCCCACAGCTCACCGGCGTGGACGGAGCGTAGCCAACTGCCGATCCGCTGGACGTGCGATGGCCTGCTGGCAGGCCGGCCATCGGCTACCGTGACGCGTGGCCGCCTCTCGGCTGCCTCCGGCGCCGTGCCGTCAGCACGCCACGTGCCGCCGACTGTGAACGCGCGTGAAGTTTTCCCTCAGGGTGTGCCGCGCTAGCATGTTCAGTCGGCTCTTGGCGCTGTCGGAATGTCCCCACGCGTCTTCGGCCATTGATCGACAAGCACGCGACGGCGGGCGTCGTCCCTGGTGAACGCCGTAGGTCGCCGCTTCCACCGGGGTCCCCCCTCCTGGGGCGCCCACCCCCTACCCGACAGAGTGACGGGAAAGCCATGAAGGTTCGTCCGAGCGTCAAGAGAATCTGTGAGAAGTGCAAGGTGATCCGTCGCCACGGGCGCGTCCAGGTCATCTGCCCCAACCCCCGCCACAAGCAGCGTCAGGGCTAAGGAGCCAAAGCAAACACATGGCACGCATCGCCGGCGTCGACATCCCCCGCGAGAAGCGGCTGGAGATCTCGCTCACCTACATCTTCGGCATCGGGCGCACCCGCTCGCAGGAGATCTGCAAGGCCCTCGACATCAACCCCGACACGAGGGTCCGCGACCTCACCGACGACGAGGTCGCCCGCATCCGCAACCACATCGAGGCCACCTTCAAGGTCGAGGGCGACCTGCGCCGCGAGGTCCAGCAGGACATCAAGCGCAAGATGGAGATCGGCTGCTGGCAGGGCCTGCGCCACCGCCGTGGCCTGCCCGTGCGCGGCCAGCGCACCCAGACCAACGCTCGCACCCGCAAGGGCCCGAAGAAGACCGTCGCCGGCAAGAAGAAGGTGCGCAAGTAATGGCCAAGCCCAAGTCGCCCGGTGGCCGGCGGCCCCGCAAGCGCGAGCGCAAGAACGTCGGCTACGGCGTGGCGCACATCAAGAGCAGCTTCAACAACACGATCATCAGCTTCACCGACCAGGACGGCAACGTCCTGTCGTGGGCGTCGGCCGGCAACGTCGGCTTCAAGGGGTCGCGCAAGTCCACCCCCTACGCCGCCCAGACCGCCGCCGAGGCGGCCGCCCGCCGGGCCATGGAGCACGGCGTGCGCAAGGTCGACGTGCAGGTCAAGGGCCCGGGCTCGGGCCGCGAGACCGCCATCCGGTCGATCCAGAACGCCGGCATCGAAGTGACCGGCATCAAGGACGTCACCCCTGTCCCCCACAACGGCTGCCGCCCGCCCAAGCGGCGGCGAGTCTGAGGTACCCCACGCATGTCGCGCTACACCGGCCCGAAGTCCCGTGTCTCCCGCCGCCTCGGCGTCAACCTGTGGGGCACCTCGGGTGAGAACCGCGCCCTCGAGCGCCGGCCGTACCCGCCTGGCGAGCACGGCCGCAACCGGCGCCGCAACGCCAGCGAGTACCTGCTGCAGCTCCAAGAGAAGCAGAAGGCCCGCTTCAGCTACGGCCTGACCGAGCGCCAGTTCCGCAACCTCTACGAAGAGGCCTCCAAGCGCAAGGGCGTCACCGGCGAGCTCATGCTGCAGCTCCTCGAGCGCCGCCTCGACAACATCGTCTACCGGGCCGGCTGGGCGTCGACCCGCCCCCAGGCGCGGCAGTTCGTGAACCACGGCCACGTCGAGGTCAACGGCAAGCGCGTCGACATCGCCAGCTACCGCGTCCGCAAGGGCGACGTGATCAGCCTGCGAGGCAAGGCCCGCCAGATGATCCAGATCCAGTGGAACCGCGACGTGCTGGCCCGTACGCCTCCGCCGTGGCTCGACTCCGAGAACGAAGGGCTCTCGGTGAAGGTGCGCGAGTACCCGCTGCGCGAGCACATCGATGTGCCGGTGCGCGAGCAGCTCATCGTCGAGCTCTACAGCAAGTAACCCCCACCTTCTCCGCTACGAGGGAGCCTCCCCATGCTGGTCATGCAGCGCCCGACGGTCGAGCCGATCACCGAGGAAGAGAGCAACCGCCAGAGCTTCGCGCTCGGCCCTCTCGACCCGGGCTTCGGCCACACGCTGGGCAACTCACTGCGGCGCACCCTCCTGTCGTCGATCCCCGGTGCGGCGATCACACAGGTGCGGTTCGACGACGCGCTCCACGAGTTCGACACCATCGGCGGTGTGGTCGAAGACGTCACCGACATCATCCTGAACCTGAAGGACATCGTGCTCGTCAGCCACAGCGACGAGCCGGTCACCCTGCGCCTCGACGTGCGCGGGCCCGCCGACATCACGGCCAAGGACATCCAGCTCACGTCCGACATCGAGATCCTCAACGAGGACCTGCACCTGGCGACCCTGAACAAGTCGGGCCGCCTGGCCGTCGACATCACGGTGTCCAAGGGCCGGGGCTACCGCTCGGCCGAGGCCAACAAGGTGTCCGAGACGATCGGCGTCATCCCGGTGGACTCGATCTTCTCGCCGGTGCGGCGCGTCGCCTTCGACGTCGAGCCGACCCGCGTCGAGCAGTCGACCGAGTTCGACCGGCTGGTCCTCGACATCGAGACCGACGGGTCGATCACGCCCCGTGACGCGCTGGCGTCGGCGGGCGACACGCTGCGCTCGCTGGTCGGCCTGGTGGCCGACATGAGCGAGGAGCCCCAGGGCCTCGAGCTCGGTGAGCTCCAGGTGACCAGCGCGGGGTCGCCCGACCTCGACCTGCCGATCGAGGACCTCGACCTCTCCGAGCGCCCTCGCAACTGCCTCAAGCGGGCGCAGGTCAACACGGTGGGCGAGCTCGTCCAGAAGACCGAGGACGATCTGCTGGCCATCACCAACTTCGGCCAGAAGTCGCTCGACGAGGTCATCGCCAAGCTCGACGAGCGCGGCCTGTCCCTGCGCACGAAGGACTGACCGACCGTGCCCGCCACCCCGAAGAAGGGCCGCCGGTTCGGCGGCAACGCCGCCCACCAGCGGCTGATGATGGCGAACCTGGCCGCCAGCCTGTTCGCCGCCGAGGGCATCGTCACCACCGAGGCCAAGGCCAAGGCGCTGCGCCCGGTCGCCGAGAAGCTCATCACCAAGGCCCGCAAGGCCGACGCCGACCCCGACGTGAAGCTGCACCAGATCCGTCAGGTCGTGTCGTACCTCGGCGACCGCGAGATGACGCACAAGCTCTTCACCGAGATCGGGCCGCGCTACGCCGACCGCAACGGCGGCTACACGCGCATCCTGAAGCTCGGCCCCCGCCAGGGCGACAACGCCCCCATGGCGCGGATCGAGTTGGTGTAGCGCAGCCGCACGGCCGTCCCCCGGGCGTGACCCTGTTCGACATCTCTGAAACACCAGCGGCTCCCACGGGGCCGCTGGTGCGCGTTCGGATGACCGTGGCCTACGACGGCTCCGGGTTCCACGGCTTCGCCCCCAACGCCGGCGTGGCCACCGTGGGCGGGACCCTGTGCGACGCGCTCGAGAAGGTGCTGCGGGCGCCCGTCGAGCTGACGTGTGCGGGGCGCACCGACACCGGGGTGCACGCGTGGGGGCAGGTGGTCAGCTTCGACGCCCCGGCCGAGCGGTTCGACCCGATCACGCTCCAGCGCGCGGTCAACCGGCTGTGCGGCCCGGCCATCGTGGCCCGGGAGGTGGCGCGCGCCCCCGACGACTTCGACGCCCGCCGCTCGGCGACCGCGCGCACCTACCGCTACACGATCGTCAACCGCCCGGTGCCCGACCCGTTCCTGGCGGGCACGGCGTGGCACGTGGACGAACCGCTCGACCTCGACCTGCTGCGCCTCGGCTGCGACCCGCTGGTCGGCGAGCACGACTTCTCGGCGTTCTGCCGCCGCCCCAAGCACCGCGACGGGCACGAGGTCTCCCTGGTCCGCCGGGTGCACCGGGCGGGCTGGTCCGACCTGGGCGACGGTGTGCTGCGCTTCGAGATCGCGGCCAACGCCTTCTGCCACCAGATGATCCGCAGCGTCGTCGGCACGCTCGTCGACGTCGGCCTCGCCCGCAAGCACGCCGGCGAGCTGCTGGGCATCCTCGCCGGCCGCGACCGGGCCCGGGCCTCCTCGCTGGCGCCGCCGCAGGGCCTGTGCCTGTGGGCGGTCGACTACGACTGACCGACCCATCCGTCCTGTGAGGCCTCACTCGGGCGGCGTCGCATCGCACCTCAGGTCTGACAGAACGAGGTCGTGGGCGCGCGATCGGTAATCTTCCGCCATGCCCGCGCAGGACCCACGTCGTTGGGCCTCGCTCGTCCTCGCCGCCGCCGTTTCGGCGACGCTCGCGCTGGGGGCCTGCGGGTCCGGCGACCGCGACCTCGCCGCGCCGGCTCGGCCCGCTGCAGGAGACCACGACCTCAGCGCCGACCACCGAAGCCCCCACCACCGAAGCCCCCACAACAGCGGCCCCGACGACCGAGCAGCCCACGACCGAGCGGCCGACGACGACCGCCGCCACCACGACGACCACCGAGGCCGGCGACGAGGACGGCGACGAGGTCGACTGGGGGCTCATCGCGTTGATCGCGGGCATCGCGCTGGCGGTCGCCCTGCTGCTGTGGCTCATCATCAGCCAGGTCTCGCGCTCCAGCCGCGAGCACGACACCCTCGACCGCCGCATCGCCCACCTCGTCGGGGGCGCTCAGTGGGTGCACGACCAGGCGTCGCTCGAACTGATGAGCGGCACCCAGTCTCCCGAGCGGCTGCGGGGGGCGTGGATGGACACCCGGCGCCGGGTCAACGACCTGGCCACGCAGGCGTCCGAGGCCGCGGTCACCGCGCGCGGCGACGTGGTCGGCGAGCTGCGGCAGCTGTCCTCGGCCCTGACGGTCCTCGGCGGCGCCATGGACACCCACGTCGACCTGCGCCTGCAGGCCCACGGCACCGACGCGGGGGCGGCCATCGCCATCAACGAGTCGGCCGAGACCGTCAACGAGCGGCGCCACGCACTGCGGGCCGCCATCGCCCCGCTCGCGGCGCGGGTCTGACCCCGCGGCCCCGCCGGGCCGATCATCCGTGGCGTGCGCTCGGGTCGATGGGGTCGACGACACGTCGGTCCACACCGTTGTCGACCGAGGCAGGGACCGCCACGATCAGGTTGAGGCACGAGCCGATGGCCACGCCGAGGGCCGCGCCACAGATGACGTCGAGCGGGTTGTGGGCGCCGACGTACACCCGCCCGACCATCACCAGGGCCACGAGGAGCCACGCGACCGGCCGCCACCGGCGGGGAAGGTACGGCACGATCACGCAGGCGATGGCCGCCACCATGACGGCGTGGCCCGACACGAAGCTCTCGCCTCCCGAGCTCACGTCACCCCGCAGCTCGGCGTCGGACCCGATCGACGTGCCGGGCCGCTCGCGGGTGACGATGGCCTTGACCACCCGCTCGAGCACGAGCTTGGCGACCGTGGCGCCCACGAGGGCGACGGCCAGCCGGTAGCGGCGGGTCACCGCGGCCGCCAGCGCCAGCACGGGCCCCCAGATCACGACCCCCAGCTGCTGGAACGGCCAGAGCAGCGGGTAGAGCCAGCCGGGGAGCCCGTTGACGGCCTCGAACGTGCTGCGCTCCCACGCGGGCACCGCGCCGTCGCGCACGGCGATGAGTCCGGCGCCCAGCACGACCAGGCCCGCCGCCGCGGCCCACGCGTCACCGGGCCGGCGCACCCATGCCTGCGGGTCGCCCGTCATCCGACGCACTCCGTCCCGGCGCCGCACAGGGCCAGCCCGCCGGTGGTCTCGTGCACGTGTGCGACCAGCTCCGACCGGTGCTGGAAGGCGAGGGCCTGCTCGGCGGCGAAAGCGAGCGTCGGATCCGCGCCCGCGTCGAACGCGAACTCGTAGGTCACGCAGCCTCCGGGGAACAGGTAGAAGCGGGTCGACCGCAGGTCGGGGTGCAGCCGATCCGGCCGCTCGTAGCGCTCGGTCCCCACCTCGTCGCTGGCGACGGGCGTGGCGTCTTCCACGTCGCATTCGCTTCGGGGCATCAGCGTGACGGTGACGGCCCGGTCGCCGCCGAGGTCCGAATCGAGCCAGAAGCGCGCCTCGTGGCGTTCGACGTGGGCACCGCCGAGCTCCCAACCCGCAGGCAGCGACGCCACGCAGGGCACCTGCGTGGCCGACGGGACGGACTGGGCCATCAGCACCATCATCCGGCCGGTGCCGCAGTCGGGCTGCACGCTGCTCACCGGCAGGTCGTGCACGGGGACGAACATCCCCACCGCCTGGACGGCGGCGACGGAGACGACGGTCACGACCGCGACCGCCAGGCCGACGCGGCGGAAGCTCCAACGCTGCAGCGCGATGCGCGGCCGCTCGGGCGCCAGGCGCCGGAACTGGCCGATCAGGTCGCGGCCGTCCTTGCGCATCATGGCCCGGAGCTGGGTGGGGCTGGCGACGCCGCGGCAGGCGGCGAACGCCTCGGCGACGTCGTCCGGGGTGAAGTACCGGAGCGCGCGGCGGTAGACGCGCTCGGGATCGGAGCGCACGGCGAGGGCCAGCATCATGTTGCCGAGGTCCACGGCCTGGCGCCACGGCGACGGGCGCACCTGCACGAAGAACGCGTCGATGAGGAAGACGTGGCCGTCGCGGACGAGGAGGTTGGCGGGCTTGATGTCGCGATGGGCCAGTCCGGCGTTCCACAGGCGGCGGACGAGCTGGAGGCCATCGTCGATGACCGAGTCGTCGACCTCGGCGTCACCGATCTCGACGGCGCCGTCGATGAAGCTGGTGACGAGCACGTACTCGCGCTCGGGCGTGACCTCCACCATGCCGTAGGGCGTCGCGGTCGGGATGCCGGCGTCGCGCAGGAGCCGCAGCGCGTAGTCCTCGTACTCGACGAGGCGGCGGACGTTGGAGAACCTGGTCTCGTCCTCGAGCCGCCCATAGAGGATCTGGCGGCCCAGCTTGTACCAGCGGTCGGCGCGCACATGGTTCATGGCGAAGGCCTTGGCGAACAGGTACTCGTGCTCGGGGTCGCCCTCGACCCGCAGGCGGAGCGGCGTCGATCCGCCCGATCCCTCCAGCCCGACCGGCCGCACGTCGGTCACGGTGATCCCGAGTTGGTCGTGCAGCGCCTGGCGGATGGCCTCGCCGCGGCGGCCCGTGACGTCGAGGTGCGCCGTCTTCCCCTGCCGGTAGGCGACCGGCGCGACGTCGTTGGGCGTGAACAGGCGGAAGGCGGCGAGGGGGATGGCGATTCCCAGCGCAAGCCCCGCAAGCGCATCGAACGGGTGGTCGACACCGAGGTAGAGGCGCGCCGAGACGAACGCCAGGAGCACGGCGGCCACGACGAGCTTCGCCCGTCCGCGGGCCGGCCCGGCAGGGACGAGGCTGTAGATCACCGCCACCAACACCGCGGCGAGCACCACCACGGGGGGCGACGGGGAAGAGAAGCCCGCCCAGCGCCCGATCGTGGTGACGTCGTACGGCCGGGGGCGGGAGAAGGCGTCGTAGAGCAAGATGCCGATCTCCTCCATCACCAGGATGCTGAGGAGGAACGTGAACAGGTGGCGCCAGCGGCGGAACGCGATCTGGAGCACGATGACGCCCACAGCCAGGGCGGTCAGCGTCCACCCCGTCGCGATCCTGTCGAACGCCGTGGCGACATCCGTCAACCAGGCCGTGCGCAGCTCGGCCACCCGGCGCAGCACCGCCGCATCGGCCTGATCGGTGACGCGGCGAGCTGTCGGAGAGACGAGCAGCACGAGCACCCAGCCGGTCAAGACGGCCAGGGCGGCCAGCCAGATCTTCCCGGTGGTTCCCAAAGAGCGGGGCAGCGGTGGCGGGGCACCGGTGGGGCGCCGTCGCCGCCCCCGCAGGCCGGTCGACGGCTGGGGCGCGGCCGTGACCGAGCTGCCGGGGCGGGCGTCGGGAGTCCGTTCTCCCGTCTCGGGCGCGCGTGCCTCGTCCGGCGCGCCACCGGCTCGCGTCTCGTGCGGCGCCGTCACGATCGCCCTCGCGTCATGCCAGGCCCTCCGTCCGCAACCAGTCGGCCGCCACCGTCGGTGCGGAATCGCCCGCCGCCACCCGCGCGTTCAACGCGCGGAGGCCGTCCGTGGTCAGGCGGCCCGACACGGCGTCCACGACGTCGACCAGGGCCGGCCCCCACCGGTCGACCACCGCGCGGTGCACCACGGGCGTCACGTTCTCGGCCGGTTGCAGGGCGAGGTCGTCGGCCAACACGACCAGGTCTTCGGCTGCGATGCCAGGATCGGTCGTGAACAGCAGCGCCACGTCGACGTGGCCCCGCTCGAGCGCCTGGTGCGTCAGGGGCCCGCCGACGTCGAGCGGGAGGAAGCGGGCGAAGTCCAGCCCGTACGTGGTGCCGAGGCCCTCGAGGCAGAACGGGCGGTCGGGGCACCCGGGCGGGCCCCCGAACGTGAGGTCGGACGCGACCGGCCGGAGGTCGCCGATCTCGTCGAGGCCGTACCGGTCGGCCAGCGTGCGGGTGACGACGACGGCGTTGGCGTCCTGTGCCGCCGCGGGTTCGAGGGCCACCAGCTGCCGCTCGACGAGCGCCCGTTCGAGCTCCGCCGTCGTCGCCTCGACGTCCGACGTGGGCCGGCTCTCGCCGAGGGTGACGAACTGCAACGCCGAACCGGCGTACTCGGGCACGAGCTCGACGAGCCCGTGCGCCAGCGCCGGCTGCACGAACTCGCGCGGCCCGAGACCGATCTCGAACCGCACGTCGTACCCTCCGGCCTGCAGCGCCTGGCCGTAGACCTCGGCGAGCAGCTCGCTCTCCGGGAAGTCGAACGAGGCGACCGTGATGGCGTCATCGTCGAGCGCGCGAGAACCCGGGTCGCCCGCCGGCTGCGATCCGCAACCGCCGAGCGCAATCGCCGCGACCACCGCGACGAGGGCGACTGACCACCGGGCTCGCACGAGCGAGCACCCCCTGTCACAGACGCCGGCTGACGCCGGCGTCTGTGATCAGCCTCCCACAGGTCGTCCGCCGTGGGAACCGATGTACCCATGCCATTGCCACGGACCGCGCCGGGGTGGAGACTGCGGGTGCGGCGCGATGCCGCCGAGGAGGCAGGGCATGGACGCAGCCGATGCTGCTGCTGGGGTTGCGGGACCCGGCGCGGCGACTGCCGTGCCGGTCGCCGCCCGGCGTGGCTGGCGGGATCCGCGGGTGCGCAAGGTGGTGCAGGTCGTCCTGTCCGCCGCGCTGGTCGTCGGCATCTTCTGGTACGTGCTGCAGCAGTTCGCCGACCTTTCCGAGGTGTGGGCCGCCATCCAGACGCTGACCTGGCTCGAGGTGGCTTGGCTGGTCGTGGCGGCCGCCTGGAACCTGTTCACCTACTGGGTCCTCACGGTCATCGCCACGCCTGGGCTCCGGTACCCCCAGGCGGTGGTGCTGACCGAGTCGACGACGGCGGTGGCCAACTCGCTGCCCGCGGGCGGCGCAGTCGGCGTCGGCCTGACCTACTCGATGCTGTCGTCGTGGGGCTTCTCGAAGTCGAGATCAACGCTGTCGGTGCTGGTGACCGGCATCTGGAACAACTTCGCCAAGTTGGGCCTGCCGATCGTGGCGCTCGCCATCCTCGCCGTGCAGGGCGAGCCCGGCGGGGGCCGGGTACTGGCGGGGCTCCTCGGGCTCGTCGGGCTGGTCGGCGCCCTCGTGGTGTTCGCGCTGATCCTGCGGAGCGACGACTTCGCCCGCCGCGCCGGACTCGTCGGAGAACGGCTGATGTCCGCGCTACGCAGGGTCGTGCGCAAGGGGCCCGTGCACGGGTGGGACCATGCCTTCACGAAGTTCCGCGGCCGCGTCATCGGATTGGTGCGCCACCGCTGGGCGGCGCTGACCATCACCACCCTGGTGGGGCACCTGTCGCTGTACGCCGTCCTGCTCGTCACGCTGCGGGTCATGGGCGTGTCCGAAGACGAGGTCGGCTGGGCCCAGGTGCTGGCGGCGTTCGCCTTCGCCCGTCTCCTCACCGCCATCCCGCTGACCCCGGGTGGGGTCGGCATCATCGAACTGGCGCTCATCGCCGCGCTGACCGACGCGGGCGGCGCCGACGCCGAAGTGGTCGCCTCGGTGCTCATCTACCGGCTGCTGACTTACGTCGTCCCGATCATCTTCGGGGGCCTCACCTACCTCTATTGGCGGCGCAACCGCAGCTGGCGCGATTCGGCCCCGCCCATGCCGGCTGACCTGGCGCCGTCCCCCGCGTCGGCCTGACCGCCGCCGCATCGCCAGGCCGGGTGTTTCCTGACCCGCCGGCCCGCGGGGTCAGAGCGCGGCGGCGATGGTGGCGGCGTAGACCCCGGCGCCCGCCGGCGACATGTGGATGCCGTCGCTCCGGGTGAAGTCGGGGTGCCCGTCGGAGGCGGCCTTCCAGTCGGCGACGACGACGTTCGGGTAGCGCCCGGCGATGGCCCCGATCTCGCCGTTGGCCTGGCCCTCCCACGGGCGCGTGCCGCTCAGCTGGACCGTGACGAACACCACGCGGGGAACACCGCTCAGGTGCGCCATCACGGCGTCCACGTCGTCGCGGTCGACCGTGCCGTTGTTGCCGAGGTGGACGACCACGGCGGCCGGATACGGGGCGTGGGCGGCCACGGCGGCGGGGGCGCCGGAGAACTGCCGGCTCAGCTCGGCGTCGACGGTGCCGCACATCGACAGCGTGTTCAGGTACTGCGGCGACGCGCCGAGCATGACCGAGTCCCCGATGCACAGCGCCGACCCCACCGCGGCTGCCGGGACGGGAGGGGGCGCCGGCGCGGCCGTCGTGGGGCGCGTTGAGGGTGGCGCGCTGGTCGTCGTGGTCGGCGAGGCGGCGGTGCTGGTCGTCGTCGCGGTCGACGAGGTGGTCGTCGACCGCCGTGTCGTGGATGTCGACGCGCCCGTCGCCGACGGGTCGTCGCCCGCCCGGTCGTCGCCCACGGTCAGCGCGGCCGCCACGAGCACCGTCACCAGGGCGGTGACCAGGGCCGCCACCGGCAGCCGGCGCCGCCAGCGGCGCTGCAGGGTGTGGCGCGCGAGATGCTCGGGCGTGTCAGGCATGGCTGCATCCCTGGTCTCGGCACGGTTCCCCAGACCCGAGGGGCGGAAGCAGGGCGAAAGGGTACCGGCCTCCGTCGCCGAACCCCACGACCGCTTTCCGCTCGGCCGCGGTGCCCGAGGGATCTACAGCTCCTCGCGGCGCTGCATCTGGTTGAACAACACCCAGGCGCTTTCGGGCGGGGGAGACTGACGGTGCCCATCGGAAGGAGGGTGGCGGATGTCGGAGCCCGACGGTCCCCCGGACGATCCGGCGACCGGCGCGTTCGCCCGTGGCTGGCGCAATCCCCGGGTGAAGCGCGCCCTGCAGTCGGCGGTGTCGGTCGTGCTGGTGGGCGGGATCTTCTGGTTCGTGCTCGGCCAGTTCTCCGACCTGTCGTCGGTGTGGGACGCCATGCAGACCCTCACCTGGCGGGAGATCGCCGTGCTCGCGATCCTGACTGCCTGGAACCTCGTCACCTACTGGATCGTCGTCGTGCTGGCCACGCCCGGCCTGACCATGCCCCAGGCGGCGGTGCTCACCCAGACCACGACGGCGGTGAGCAACGCCCTGCCCGCCGGCGGGGCCATCGGCGTCGGCCTGACCTATTCGATGCTGTCGTCGTGGGGGTTCTCCAAGTCTCGGTCGACCCTGTCGGTGCTCGTCACCGGCATCTGGAACAACTTCGTCAAGCTCGGCACCCCCGTGGTGGCGCTGGCCGTGCTCGCCTTCGAGGGCGAGTCGGGGGCCGGCAGCATGCTCGCCGCGCTGGTCGGCCTGGCCGGGCTGGTGGCCGCCATCGTGATCTTCGCCCTCGTCCTGCGGGGCGAGCCGTTCGCCCGGAAGCTGGGTCTGGTCAGCCAGCGGATCGCCACCCGGCTGCGGTCGTTGTTCCGGAAGGGCCCCGCCACCGGCTGGGATCTGGCGGTCGTCAAGTTCCGCTCCCGGGTGCTGGGGCTCGTCCGCCACCGCTGGCTCGGCCTCACGGCGGCCACGATCGTCAGCCACCTGTCGCTCTACGCGGTCCTCCTCGCGGCCCTGCGGACGATGGGCGTCTCCGAGCAGGAGGTCGGCTGGGCCCAGGTGCTGGCCGCGTTCGCGTTCGCCCGGCTGGCCACGGCCATCCCGCTCACCCCCGGCGGTGTCGGCGTGGTCGAGCTGGCGCTCATCGGCGGCATCACGGCGGCGGGTGGCGCCCGGGCCCCAGTGGTCGCCTCGGTCCTCGTCTTCCGCCTGCTGACCTACGTGCTGCCCATCGTGCTTGGGGGGCTCACCTACCTCTACTGGCGGGCCAACCACTCGTGGCGGGACTCGGCGCCGCCCATGCCCGAGTCCCTCGCCCCGGCCCCGGTCACCGGCGTCCCGACCGCGGTGGCGGCCCCCGGCGCCTGACGGCCCTCAGGTCGTCCCGTCGCGGGCGACCGCGCCCACCGCCCGCAGCACCAGCACGGTCCCGGCCAGCAGGCCGCCGTAGCCCAGCACGTCGAGCAGGCTGGTGCCGCCCACGCGGGCCCGCCCGGCCTCGGGGGCCGACAGCAGCAGACCCGACGTCAAGAGCAGGGCGGCCCCCACGACGGCCAGCAGCGCCCGGTCGACCAGCGTGCGGACGAGGCGGCGCTCGTCCTCGGACGCCACGGTGCGCAGTCGGAGGTCGCCCCGGGCCGCGAGCGTCGCCAGCCGGTCGATGCGGTCGGGCAGGTGCCGCAGGCGCAGCGCGGCGGTCAGCAGCTCCTGACGGACCATCTCCTCGGGGTCGACCGGCGCCGCGGCCGCCGGCCCGGCCACCTCCAGCGCGGCCGACACGACCGACATGCCCGGGGCCAGCACGCCGATCGTGCCGTCCAGGGTCACAAGGGCTCGGGTCAGCAGCACCAGGTCGCCCGGCAGGGTGATGCCCAGCCCGGCCAGCGCCGGCACCAGGTCCTGCAACGCGGTCGGCGAGACCTGCCCGCCGGGCCGGACGCTCTCGGCCACCAGCCGGGCCAGGGTCCGCTCGAGCTGGTCGCCGGACGGCGCGTCGCCGAGGTCGGTCACCCGCTCGATGGCGTCCCGGAGCATTGCCACGTCGCTGCGGACCATCGCCCCGAACATGTCGACCACGGCCGCCCGCTGGATGGGGTCGAGCCGGCCGACCGCGCCGAAGTCGATCAGTCCCAGGGTCCCGTCGCGCAGGACGAAGACGTTGCCCGGGTGGGGGTCGGCGTGGAAGAACCCGTAGGTCAGCACCTGGCGGAGCAGCGTCCGCAGCAGCCCCGAGGCCAGCGCCCCGCGGTCGAGGTCCGACGCGGCCAGCTCGTCGACGTCGCCGACGGTGAACCCGTCGAACCGCTCCTGCACCAGCACGCGGGCGGTGCACAGGTCCGGGAACACCCGGGCGACGCGCACGGGGCGCGGCCCGCCCGCCCGGTCGCCGTCGCCGGCCGCATGGTCGGCGGCCACCAACGCCGCCATGTCGACCATCGACCGGACCTCGCCCCGGAAGTCGAGCTCCGCCCGCAGGCTCTGGGCGAACTGGTCGAGCACGTCGCCCGACCGCAGGCTGCGACCGAGCGCCGTCCGCCGCTCGGCCAGCCGGGCCAGCAGCCCGAGCGCGGCCAGGTCGCGCTCCATGACCTCGGCGATCCCGGGCCGCTGGACCTTGACCACGACCTCCTCGCTCGACGGCAGCCGGGCCGTGTGGGTCTGGCCGATCGACGCCGCCGCCAGCGGCTCCCAGTCGAACCGAGCGAACACCTCGTCCACCGGTCCCAGCTCCGCCTCGATGACCGCGCGGACGCCGTCGGGCGGCTCGCTCGGGGCGCGGTTCTGCAGCGTGGCCAGCTCGTCGCAGACGCCAGGCGGCAGCAGGTCGACGCGGGTGGCCGCGATCTGCCCGAGCTTCACGTACACCCCGCCGGCCTGCTCCAGGACCCGGCGCAGTCGGACGCCGACCTGCTCGGCCTGCCGCTCGGCCTTGCCGCCCGCCCCGAGCAGCGGCCCGAACCCCTGTGCCCGGATCAGCCCCACCAGCTCGCGATAGCGGCGGACGACGTCGACCCGGCGGCGGACGGCCCGCAGCGGCCGGGGCGCCACCACCAGCCCGGCCTGCCCCGGCCGGGCCAGCGAACCGGGCGCCGCCAGCAGGTCGAGGCCGACCGCCGCGGCCATCGTGGTCGGCACGGAGATGACCAGCACCTGGAGCACCAGCCCGTCCGCACCCCAGTCGCCGTCGTTCAGGGCGAGTGCCAGGAGCCCGCCGACGAGCCAGCCCGCCACGCCAGCCGTCAGCGCCGCCGTCCAGCCCCGGCGGACGCCGAGGAGTCGCAGCGACAGCCTCGTCGTCACGGCCGCGAGCAGCGCGGCGACGACCACCCGGCCTGCGATCTCGCCTGCTGAGGTCGCTGCGACCATGCGGGACACCTCCGCCGCCACGGGCGGCACGCTTCCGGCTGCCACCGTCACGGTACGTCCGATCGGCGCGGTGGGCGGGGTACGGTCGGCCCAGGAGCGGGCACCACATGCAGTGACGGGCGCCGGCTTGCCGTTTCGCCACCCGTGCCCGTAGGCTTGTCCGTCGCTCTGGCCCCGCCGCGCGCTTGCGCCGGGGGCAGCATTGCAAGTACTCCCACGAAGGTGTCCCGCGTGCCCACGTATTCCCCGAAAGCCTCAGAGATCCAGCGTGCCTGGCATGTCGTCGACGCCGAGGGCATGGTCCTCGGGCGCCTCGCGACCGAGGTCGCCCGGGTGCTGCGCGGCAAGCACAAGCCGGTCTTCGCTCCGCACCTCGACACCGGCGACCACGTGATCGTGGTCAACGCCGACAAGGTGGTGCTCACCTCCGACAAGGCCGAGCGCAAGGTCATCTACCGTCACTCGGGCTACCCCGGTGGCATCAAGGCCGAGACCTTCGCCCACCTCCACAGCCGCAAGCCCGAAGAGGCGGTGCGCCGCAGCATCCGCGGCATGCTCCCGAAGACCCGGCTCGGTCGCCAGCAGCTCTCCAAGCTGAAGGTCTACGCCGGGCCCACCCACCCGCACTCCGCTCAGCAGCCGCAGCCCCTCGACGTGGCCCACGCCCGTCGCCGCAACGCATAGGACGCCACCGAATGTCGACTCCGCTCGTCCAGACCACCGGCCGCCGCAAGGGCGCGGTCGCCCGCGTCCGGGTGCGTCCCGGCTCCGGCACGATCAAGATCAACGACCGCGAGATGACGGCCTACTTCCCGTCGCAGACGCACCAGATGATCCTGACCGAGCCCCTGAGGCTCACCAGCACCGACGAGGCCTACGACGTCGACGCCACGCTGCACGGCGGCGGCGTGTCGGGCCAGGCGGGCGCGCTGCGCCTCGGCATCGCCCGGGCGCTGGTCGAGATCGACCCCGAGATGCGCACCACGCTCAAGAGGGCCGGCTTCCTCACGCGCGATCAGCGCGAGAAGGAGTCGAAGAAGTACGGGCTGAAGAAGGCTCGCAAGGCGCCCCAGTACTCCAAGCGCTGACCCCCCGGAGAGGCCGAGCGGATGGGGCGTTCGCCACAGCCCACGCCATGCTGAGGTTCGGCACCGACGGCGTGCGCGGCGTCGCCAACGTCGACCTGACGCCCGAGTTGGCGCTGGCGCTCGGCCGCGCCGCGGTGCGGGTGCTCGGCGGCGACCGCTACGCCGTCGGCCGGGACACCCGGCGCTCGGGCCCGCTGCTGGAGGCGGCCCTGGCGGCCGGCCTGGCCAGCGAGGGCGCGGACGTGACCGTGCTGGGCGTGGTGCCCACCCCCGAGGTGGCGTGGTGGTCGGCGACCGAGGACGCGCCGGCGGCCATGGTGTCGGCGTCGCACAACCCGTTCGCGGACAACGGCATCAAGCTGTTCAGCGCCGGCGGGCGCAAGCTCCCCGACGACGTCGAGCGGCGGCTGGAGGCCGAGCTGCAGCGCCTCCTCGGCGCGGTCGTCTCGGGCGACGCCGCCGCCCCGCCGCCCGGTCCGGTGCCGACTGGCGCCGAGGTGGGCCGCATCGTGCCGGCCGCAGGCGACGACGGTCCGCACCGGGGCTACGCGGCCGCGGTCGCGGCGTCGATCGACGGCCGGCGCCTCGACGGGTTGACCGCGGTGGTCGACTGCGCCAACGGATCGGCGTCGGTGGTGGCGCCCACGGTGCTGCGCGACCTGGGGGTCGACGTCCACGTCCTCCACGACCGGCCCGACGGCACCAACATCAACGACGGGTGCGGCTCGACCCACACCGACGGGCTCGCCCGGGCGGTCGTCGAGCGCGGCGCCGACCTCGGCGTGGCGTTCGACGGTGACGCCGACCGGGTGCTCATGGTCGACGCCGCGGGCGAGCTGGTCGACGGCGACCAGCTCATCGCCCTGTGCGCGGTCGATCGCCACGAGCGGGGCACGCTCCCGGGCGACGCCGTGGTCGTCACCGTGATGACGAACCTCGGCTTCCGGCTGGCGATGGAGGCGCACGGCATCGCGGTGGTCGAGACCGCCGTCGGCGACCGCTACGTGTTGGAGGCGCTCGAGGCGCGGGGCCTGGCGCTCGGGGGCGAGCAGAGCGGGCACCTGATCTTCCGCGACCTCGCCACCACCGGCGACGGCCTCCTCACCGCGGTGCAGGCCCTCGACGTCGTCGTGCGGTCGGGCCGTCCGCTCGCCGAGGTGGCCGGCGTGATGAGCCGGCTGCCGCAGGTGCTGCGCAACGTGCGGGTGGCCCGGCGCGATCCCGCCGTCGTCGAGCACCTCGCCGCCGACATCGCCGCGGTCGAGGGCCGCCTGGGCGAGCTCGGCCGGGTCCTCGTCCGCCCCAGCGGCACCGAACCGCTGGTCCGGGTGATGGCCGAGGCGCCGACCGAGGCCGAGGCCGAGGCGGCGGTGGCCGAGCTGGTGCGGGCCGTCGAGGCCCACGCCGCGGGCTGACACCCGACCCGTTCGTCAGGCCTCGGGGCGTTCGTACGGCGTACGGAGTAGCGTCGGAGCGACGCGACCTACGGTGGACGAGCAGATGACCGCGACGAGCAGATGACCACGACCCGGGGCTCACGTGGCGACGCCACCCGCACGATGGAGCTGCTGTGGGGCCTCGCCCCCCGGCCGACCCGCGGCCCCAAGCAGGGCCTCACCCTCGAGGCCGTCGTCGACGCCGCCGTGGCGCTCGCCGACGCCGAGGGCATCGACGCCCTGTCCATGCGGCGCGTCGCCGAAGCGCTCGGGGTCGGCGCCATGTCCCTCTACACCTACGTGCCGGGCAAGGCCGAGCTGGTCGACCTCATGCTCGACCGCGTCTACGGCGAGCAGCTGGCCGGCATCGCCGGCGAGGGCGGGTGGCGGGCGCGGCTCGAGTCGCGGGCCCGCGCCGACTGGGCGCTCTACGAGCGACACCCGTGGGTGGTCCGGGCCGCCGGCCCCCGCCCCACGCTGGGGCCCAACGAGACCGCGGTGTACGAGGCCACGCTGGCCGCAGTCGACGGCATCGGCCTCACCGGCGACGAGATGATCGCGGTGGTCACGCTCGTGGCCGGCTACGTCGGGGGGGTGGCGCGCGGGATCGTCGAGGCGGTGTCCGAGGGGGAGACCCAGGAGCCCGAGGAGGCGTGGTGGCGCGCCCGCAGCGCGGTGCTCGAGCGCGCCGGCGCGTTCGACCCGGATCGCTTCCCCGTCTCGGTCCGGCTCGGGGCCGAGGGCGTGTTCGACGGCAGCCCTGACGAGCCCGACTACCTGGCCGGCGAGATCCGCCGCACGTTCGCGTTCGGCCTCCAGCGGGTGCTCGACGGGATCGCCGTCCTGGTCGACGCCCGAGCCGCCGGCTGACGTCCCCATCCGCTCGGCCTCTTAGACTCGTCGCCCATGTGCGGGATCATCGCGGTCATCCGTCGTCCCGGCGCGCGGGTGGCGCCGCCACCCGACGACGTCGCCGAGCCGCTCCACGCGGCGGTTGCCGCCCTGGCCGGCGGGCTGCCGCTGGCCGAGGCCTGCGCCACCGCCGCCCGGCAGGTCGAGCAGGCGGACGCCCTGCTGCGGGAGACCGAGGGCGTGTGGGCGCTGGTCCACGACCGCCGCCTCCTCGCCGAGGTCGAGGGCGTGTGCGCCACCCTCGCCACGACCGTCGCCGCCATCGAGGCCCGCCTCGACGCCGGCACCGACGGCGCGGCCGACGACACCGCCGGGCCCGTCGCCGTCGTGCGCGACCCTGCGGGGCTCGAGGCGGTGAACGCGGCGGTGATCCGGCTCAAGGACGCCGTGTGGGCGGTCGAGAAGGACCGCGTCCGCACCGCCCGTGCCGTGGCCGACCTGGCCGGCAGCGAGCCGGGCTGGGGCGCCACCGAGGCCTACACGTCGATCCAGCAGGCGCTGTCGGCCATCGACCGGCTCGAGGTGCGCGGCCGCGACTCGGCCGGGCTCCACGTGCTGGTCCGCGACCACGGGCTCGATATCGACAGCCCCGCCGTCGCCCGGCTGATGCGGGGCCGGGCGTCCGACCCGCTCTTCCGCTCGGGCACGGTGCGCGTCGTCGACGGGTGCCTGTCGTTCGTCTACAAGGCCGCGGCCGAGATCGGCGAGCTCGGCGACAACACGCGGGCGCTGCGCGACGCCTTGCGGGCCGACGACCTGCTGCGCCTGGCCGTCGCCTCCGACCGGGCGGTGGCCGTGGTGCTCGGGCACACCCGGTGGGCGTCCGTCGGCATCGTCAGCCAGCCCAACGCCCACCCGGTCGACAGCGCGGAGGAGGGCGACGGCGACGGTCCCTTCGTCGTCGCCTCGCTCAACGGCGACGTCGACAACTTCGCCGACCTGAAGGCCCTCGACGGCCTGCGCATCGCCCCCGAGATCACCACCGACGCCAAGGTCATCCCCACCCTGGTCGCCCGGCGCGTTGCCGAGGGGGCCGACCTCGCCACCGCGTTCCGCAACACGGTGGCCAGCTTCGAGGGGTCGGTGGCCATCGGGGCCTCGGCCAGCGCCGCGCCCGACAAGCTGCTGCTGGCCCTGCGAGGCAGCGGTCAGGCGCTCTACGTCGGCGTGGCCGACGGCGCCTACATCGTGGCCAGCGAGCCGTACGGCGTGATCGAGCTGACCCCGCGGTACCTGCGCCTCGACGGCGAGACGCCGGCCAACCCCGACAACCCGACGGCCAGCCGCGGCCAGATCGTGGTCCTCGACGGGGCGCGGGCGGGCACGCTCGAGGGCATCGAGCGGCTGGCCTACGACGGGACCCCGCTGCCGGTCACCGACGACGACATCGCCGGCGCCCAGATCACCACCCGCGACATCGACCGCGGTGACTTCCCGCATTACCTGCTGAAGGAGATCACCGAGTCGCCCGCCAGCTTCCGCAAGACGCTGCGCGGCAAGCTGGTCGAGCGCGACGGCGCGCTGGAGGTCAGCCTCGGGCCCGACACGCTGCCCGACGACGTGCGCGCCGGCCTGCGCTCGGGTGCCATCGACCGGGTCCTCGTGATCGGCCAGGGCACCGCCGCCGTCGCCGGCCAGGCGCTGGCCGCCGGGCTCGCCCGCTTCACCGCCGAGTCCGACCTGCGGGTCGACGCCCTGCCCGCCACCGAGCTGTCGGGGTTCGGCCTGCGGTCGTCGATGGCCGACACGCTGGTGGTCGCCATCAGCCAGTCCGGCACCACGACCGACACCAACCGCACGGTCGACCTCGTGCGGTCGCGGGGCGCCAAGGTCGTCGCCATCGTCAACCGGCGGGGCAGCGACCTCACGGACAAGTCCGACGGCGTGCTGTACACGTCCGACGGGCGCGACGTCGAGATGTCCGTCGCCTCGACCAAGGCCTTCTACAGCCAGATCGCGGCCGGGCTGCTGCTGGCCGCGGCCGTGGCCGCGGAGGTGGGCGGCCACGTCGACCAGGCGGTGCTCGAGGCCCTGCGCGGCCTGCCCGCGGCGATGGGCGAGGTGCTCGACCGCCGGCGGACGATCGCCGAGGCCGCCCATCGCCTGGCGCCCGCCAAGCGCTACTGGGCCGTGGTCGGCAACGGCGTCAACCGCATCGCCGCCGCCGAGGTGCGCATCAAGCTGTCCGAGCTCTGCTACAAGTCGATCGCCAGCGACTCGACCGAGGACAAGAAGCACATCGACCTGTCCTCCGAGCCGCTGATCGTCGTCTGCGCGGCGGGCCTGTCGGGCTCGACCGCCGACGACGTCGCCAAGGAGGTGGCGATCTACCGGGCGCACAAGGCGTCGCCGGTGGTGATCGCCACCGACGGCCAGTCGCGCTACGCCTCGGCGCTCCACGTGATCCCGGTGCCCGAGACGCACCCCGACCTGGCCTTCGTGCTCTCGGCCATGGCGGGCCACGTGTTCGGGTACGAGGCGGCGCTGGCCATCGACGGCCTGGCCCGGCCCCTCCGCGAGGCCCGCGCCGCCATCGAGGGCCTGATCGCCCGCGGCGGCCTCGGCACCGGCCAGGCGCCCGACGGGCTCGGCGCGCGCCCCGGCGCGGCCGACGACACGCTGGTGCTGCCGGTCGACGGCGAGGCGCTGCTCCGTCGGTTGCGCCCCGACCTCGAGGCGACGGCCCGCCGCTACTTCGACGGCCTGCGGGTGGGCGGGTACGACGGCCAGCTCGAGGCCTCCACCGCGGTGCGCCTGGCCGCGCTGCTGCGCTACGTGCTCGGCGTCATCCCGCTCGACGCCTACCAGGTCGACCAGGGCAAGGTCGGCACCCCGGCCGTCGTCATCGACGACCTCACCGCGGCGCTGACCCAGGCGATCGAGGAGCTGACCCGGCCGGTCGACGCCATCAAGCACCAGGCCAAGACCGTCACGGTCGGCATCTCCCGCAGCGACGAGACCCTGCTCGAGGTGCCGCTCGTGCGCGAGGTGGTGAGCACGGGCGCCCACCGCGACCAGCTCACGTACCGCACGCTGCGCACGCTGGCCGACATCAGCCCGGCCATCGCCGCGGTCGTCGGCTACACGCGGTACCGCATCGAGGGCCGGGTGGGGCCCGAGGGCACGGCCACCGCCACGGTGGTCGACCGGGGCGGCATCGCCCGCGACCTGCCCAGCCGCACCGACCGCTCGCCCGAGCTGCGGGGCACGAAGCACCGGGTGGCCAGCGAGCGCGAGCTGCTGGTGGCTCGGGGCCGGCGCGACGGCCGCCCGATCGTGATCGTGCCCGAGGTCAAGGACGGCGAGGCCACCGGCATCACGCTGCTGCACGTCCGCTTCGCGGACCCCCGGCCGGTGGCGACGGCGCGCGGGATGCTGCAGGGCTACCGCAACCGCTACGCAGTGCTGCGCGACGCGGTGCTCGAGACCGAGCCGACCTTCCGCGAGGACCTGCTCGCCGACATCCCGGTCGACGTCCTCCTCACCGAGCCCATCAACCAGCTCGCCGACCGGTGGCGCACGTGACCTCCCACCACCCTGATCACCTTTCCCCGTCAGTTTCGGTCGCCATGGCGACCGAAACTGACGGGGAAATCCTGGGGATAACTCGTGGGTGACGTCATCGGGGTGGGGGTCGACCTGTGCGAGGTCGAGCGGATGCGGCGCGTCCTCGCCCGGACCTCCGGGTTCGCCGACCGGGTGTTCACCGCCGGCGAGCAGGACTACTGCCGGGCGGCCCGGGAGCCGGCCGAGCGGTTCGCCGTGCGGTACGCGGCCAAGGAGGCCGTGCTGAAGGCCGTGGGCGCCGGGCTCGGGGCCTGCCGGCTCCGCGACATCGAGGTGGTCCGGGCCGAGTCGGGGGCGCCCGCGCTGGCGCTGCACGACACCGCCGCCGCGCTGGCGGCCGAGCACGGCGTGGCCGGCTGGCACATCAGCCTCAGCCACACGGCGACGATGGCCGAGGCGGTCGTCATCGCCGTCGGCGGCTGACCGCGCCGCTTCACCCGCCCGTCACACCGGTGTGGGTGGCGCCGTTAGCCTCGGCGGGGAATGCAGCCGGTCCTGACCCCTGAGGAGATGGGCGCGGTCGACGCCGAGGCGCCCGAGCCCGTCGAGGTCCTGATCGGGCGGGCCGCGTCGGCCGTGGCCCGCCAGGCGCTCGACCTGCTGGGCGGCGCCTACGGGCGGCGGGTGGTCGTGGTCGCCGGCAAGGGCAACAACGGCAACGACGGCCGCGCGGCCGCCCGCCTGCTGGAGCGGCGCGGCGTCCGCACGGTCGTGATCCCGGTGGCCGAGGCCCCCGAGCGCCTGCCGGCCAGCGACCTGGTGGTCGACGCGGCGTTCGGCACCGGCTTCCACGGCGAGTACCGCCCGCCCGACCCCGCCGGCGCCCCGGTTCTCGCCGTGGACATCCCGAGCGGGGTCGACGGGCTGACCGGGGCGGTGGCCGCGGGCGCGGTCCAGGCGGTCCGCACGGTCACGTTCGCCGCCCTCAAGCCGGGGCTGCTGTTCCACGGCGGCCGGGCCCTCGCCGGCGAGGTCGTGCTGGCCGACATCGGGCTCGACGTCTCCCGGGCCCGGGTCGGCCTGGTCGAGCGGGCCGACGTGGCGGGGTGGGTGCCGCCCCGCCCGCCCGACGCCCACAAGTGGCGGGCCGCGGTCGTCGTGGCCGCCGGGTCGCCGGGCATGACCGGCGCCGCCCACCTGGCGGCCCGCGCCGCCCAGCGGGCGGGCGCGGGCATGGTGCGCGTCGCCTCGCCCGGCCTCGACCACGACCCGGGCCTGCCCACCGAGGCCGTGGGCATCGCCACCCCGCCGGCGGGGTGGGACACCGTCGTGCTCGATCAGCTCGATCGGGCCCGCGCGCTCGTCCTCGGACCCGGCCTCGGGCGCAGCGCTCCCACCGACACCGCCGTGCTGCAGGTGGTGGCCTCGGCCCGCGTGCCGGTCCTCGTCGACGGCGACGGCCTGTCCGCCCTCGGCGACGATCCCGCCGCCGCCCTCGCCGGACGGTCCGGCCCCACGGTCCTCACGCCCCACGACGGCGAGTTCGCCCGCCTCACCGGCCACCCGCCGGGCGACGACCGCCTCGCGGCGGCCCGCGGCCTGGCCGCCTCCACCGGCGCGATCGTGCTGCTCAAGGGCCCGACCACCGTCGTCGCCCACCCCGACGGGCGGGCCCTGCTCTCGACGGCCGGCGACGCCCGGCTGGCGACCGCGGGCACCGGCGACGTCCTCTCGGGCGTGATCGGGGCGCTGCTGGCGCAGGGCGTCCCCGCGTTCGAGGCGGCCGCGTCGGGCGCGTGGCTGCACGGCCGGGCGGCGCGGCGCGGGCCGCGCCGGGGGCTGGTGGCGTCCGACGTGGTCGCCGGCCTGCCCGCGGCGTTGGACGAGCTGGACGCGGCCGGCGGGCCGGGGCCCGGCTCGGCGAGCAACCGCCCCGGCGACGCGGGGGACGGCTGATGGCCGCCCGCGCCTGGGCCGAGATCGACCTCGCCGCCGTGCGCCACAACGTGCGCACGCTGCGCGCCGCCGCGGCCCCGGCCCGGCTGTGCGCGGTGGTGAAGGCCAACGGCTACGGCCACGGGGCCGCGGTCGTCGGGGCCGCCGCGTTGAAGGCCGGCGCCGACTGGCTGGGCGTCGCCCAGGTCGACGAGGCCGCGGAGCTCCGCAGCGCCGGCATCGAGGCGCCCATCCTCGTGCTGTCCGAGCCCCGGCTCGACGAGGTCGACACCGCCATCGCCACCGGCGCCCGGCTCACCGTCTACACATCCGGCTGCGTGGCGGCGATCGCCAAGTCGGTCCGGGCCCAGCGCGCCCCGGCGGTGCCGCTGCACCTGAAGGTCGACACGGGCATGTACCGGGTCGGGGCCGCCCCCGCCGACGTGGTCCCGCTGGCCAAGGCGATCGGCGACCTGGCCGAGGTCGAGCTCGAGGGCGTGTGCACCCACTGCCCGGTCGCCGACGAGCCCGCCAACCCGTTCACCCGGCAGCAGATGGTGCGCTTCGAGGCAGTGCTGGCCGAGCTGCGGGCGTCGGGCATCGACACGGGCATCGTGCACGCCGCCAATTCGGCGGCCGCGCTCGTCTTCCCCGAGACCCGCTTCGACCTCGTGCGCTGCGGCATCGCCGTCTACGGCATCCCGCCCGCCCCCGAGCTGGCGGGCGTCGCCGACCTCCGGCTGGCGCTGACGCTGGCCAGCGAGGTGTCGTTCGTCAAGCACGTCGGGCCCGGCGAGCCCGTGTCCTACGGGCACCGGCAGCGGACCGCGCGCCCCACGGTCGTGGCCACGGTCCCCGTCGGGTACGCCGACGGCGTGTTCCGGTCGCTCCCGCTGCTGGGCCAGGAGGTGCTGATCGGCGGCGTGCGGCGCCCGATGCTGGGCGTCGTCACGATGGACCAGCTGATGGTCGACTGTGGCCCCGACGCCGACGTCGAGGCGGGCGATCCGGTGGTGCTGCTCGGCGCCCAGGGCGACGAACGCATCACGCCCGACGAGTGGGCGGCCCGGCTCGGCACGATCTCGTACGAGGTCGTGTGCGCCATCGGCGCCCGCGTGGCGCGGAGGTACGTGTGACGCGGAGGTACGTGTGAGGTGATCACCGACGTGCCCGGGCTGCGGGTCGGGCACTGGACCGACGCCGCGGCGCGCACCGGCTGCACCGTCGCGCTGTTCCCCGAAGGCACGGTCGCATCGGGGGAGGCACGAGGCGGGGCGCCGGCCACCCGCGAGATCGCACTCCTCGAGCCGACCCGCACCGTGTCCCGCCTCGACGCCCTCGTCCTCACGGGTGGGTCGGCGTTCGGCCTGGCGTCGGCGGACGGCGCCGTCCGGTTCTGCGAGGAACGGGGGTTGGGCTTCCCCACGACGGCGGGGCCCGTGCCGATCGTGGTCGCGCTCGGGCTGTTCGACCTCGCCGTCGGCGATCCGTCCGTGCGCCCCGGGGCGGACGAGGGTTACGCCGCCTGCGTGGCCGCGACCGCCGGGGCCGTCGAGGTCGGGCTGGTGGGGGCGGGCACCGGGGCGACGGTGTCGGGCGTGCAGGAGGTGCCCGAGGAGGCGATGCCCGTCGAGCGGCGCCCGGGCGGGCTGGTGACCGCCGGGGCGCGGGTCGGCGATCTCGTGGTGGCCGCGCTCGTGGCCGTGAACGCGGCGGGCGTACCCGGCGCCGGCGACGAACTGGCCGTGGACATCGCCCGCATCGCGGCACGGGCCGAGAACGCACCGGGAGCTGCCGCCGGTGGGGACATGGCCGGGTTCGGCCACACGACGATCGGCCTCGTCGCCACCAACGCGGACCTCGACAAGGTCGCCTGCCATCTCGTGGCGCAGAGCGCCCACGACGGGCTCGCCCGAGCGGTGTTCCCGGCCCACACCCGGGCCGACGGCGACGCGTTCGTCGCCGCCGCGGTGGGCGGCGTCGCCGCCGACGTCGACGTCGTCCGGGGCCTCGCGGTGCACGTGGTGGCGCAGGCCATCTCGGGCCTCGACGGCCCCCTGCCGGAGCAGGGCGCTCCCCACGGCGGTCGGTAACCTCGGGGCCGTGCCGACCCCGACCGCCCCTGCGCCGTGACCGGACCGGCCACCGCGCTCGTCGCCCGCACCATCTCGGTCGGAGAGACCCGCGACCTGGCGGCCGCGGTGGCGGCTCTCGCCGAGCCGGGCGACCTCGTGCTGCTGTCGGGCGACCTCGGTGCGGGGAAGACGGCGTTCGCCCAGGGGTTCGGCGCCGGCCTCGGCGTGACCGAGCAGATCACGAGCCCGACGTTCACGCTGGCCCAGCAGTACCAGGGCCGGCTGATCATGCACCACCTCGACGTCTACCGCCTCGACCAGCTGGGCGAGGTGGCCGAGCTCGGCCTGTCCGAGCTGCTCGACGACGAGGGGGTGGTCCTGATCGAGTGGGGCGACGCCATACTGCCCGTCCTGCCCAACGACTATCTCGAGGTGCGGCTCGGGTTCGACCTCGGCGCCGACGCGTCCGACGACGAGCGCCGCCTGGAGCTGCGGTCCATCGGTCGGCGCTGGGTGCACCGCCAGATCTCGCTGCTGCACGCGCTGGCCCCGTGGGCCGAGGCTCCCGCCGGACGGCCCGCCGACCCGCCCCCGCACGCCGCTGGCTCGGCCGAGGGTGCGCCGTGCTGATCCTCGGCATCACGACGTCCACCATGCAGGTCGGCTGCGCCATCGGCGGCCACGAGGGCGTGCTGGCCCAGATCCACTCCAGTCGGGGCAAGCGCCACGCGGAGTCGCTGGCGCCGTCGATCGACTTCCTGCGCCACCAGGCCCGCATCGACCTCGACGAGATCGGCTGCGTCGCCGTCGACGTGGGCCCGGGGCTGTTCACCGGCCTGCGGGTCGGCATCGCCGCGGGCAAGGCGATGGCCCACGCCCTGCGGATCCCGATGGTGGGGGTCGCCAGCCTCGACCTGCTGGCGTTCCCCGTGCGGTGGAGCCCGCGCCTGGTCTTCGCGGCCATCGACGCGCGCCGGAGCGAGCTGTTCACCGCCACCTACCGGCAGGTCCCGGGGGGCATCCAGCGCCTCACCGAGTACCAGGTGGCATCGCCCGACGACCTCGCCGTCGACCTCGAGGCCACCGGCGAGGACGTCCTCCTCGTGGGCGACGGCGCCCTCCGCTACCGCGACGCGTTCGCCGACCTCGGCCGGGTCGAGCTGGGGGACCAGGGCCTCGCCCACCCGTCGGCGGCCTCGCTGGTGCAGCTGGCGCACGCCAAGGCGCTGCGGGAGGATTTCGTGCAGCCGTGGGAGCTCGAGCCGCTCTACCTGCGGCGGCCCGACGCCGAGATCAACTGGATCACCCGCGACGGGATGGTCGACGAGCGCACGTTCGGCGGGGCGGCCGGCGGCCCGGGCGGCCGCGGGGCCCCGGGGGCGGGCGGGGGCCCGCCTGCCTGATGGCCCGGCCGCTGCCGACGCCCGTCGACGACCCAGGGTCACTCGAGGTCCGGATCGGGCCGATGCGGCGCCGGCACCTGCGCGGCGTGATCCGCATCGAGCAGCAGGTGTACCCGCGCCCGTGGACGTTCGGGCTGTTCCTGTCCGAGATCGGGCAGCGCACGACCCGCCTGTACCTCGTCGCCCGCGTCGGCACCGAGGTCGTCGGCTACGCCGGGCTCTTCCGGGCGGTCGACGACGGCCACATCACCACCGTGGCGGTCGACCCGGCCTGGCACCGCCACGGCATCGCCACGCGCATGCTCGTGGCGCTCGCCCGCGGGGCGGTCGAGCGGCAGTGCGTGAACCTGACGCTCGAGGTGCGCATGAGCAACTCGGGGGCGCAGGCGCTGTACCAGCGGTTCGGCTTCGTGCCGGCGGGGGTCCGCAAGGGCTACTACCCCGAGCACGCGCGAGGACGCGCTGGTCATGTGGGCCAACGACGTCGACACGCCGGCCTACGCCGAGCGCCTGGCAACCATCGAGCGCGACATCCCCGGCACCACGGTGGTCGAGGGCGGCTGGTTGTAGTCGTCGTCGAGGCGGAGCCTCGACGACGAGTTATCGGTGTCGGCCTGGCGGCCGACGCGTCCCTCTGCGGGTCGACCGGCAAGCCGGATCGAGCCGACGGTGGGGGGCTCCGGCGGAGCCTCCGCCCCCCACGCCCCCCGCCGGCACTCCGACCTTTCGTGGGGCGCGGCGGTCACCGGCCGCGGCGGTCCGTGTCCTGGCCGTTCGCACCGGGGCTCGGCTTCGCGGGACGATGGGTGCCATGGGCGACGACCGCATCCTCGGTATCGAGACGTCGTGCGACGAGACTGCGGCGGCGGTCGTCGAGCGCGCCACGCGGGTGCGCTCGTCGGTCGTCGCCAGCCAGATCGACCAGCACGCCCGCTACGGCGGCGTGGTCCCCGAGATCGCCAGCCGGGCCCACGTCGAGATGCTCACGCCGGTCGTGGCCGAGGCGCTGGTCGAGGCAGGCGTCGCCGACGACGAGATCGACGCCGTGGCCGCCACCGCCGGGCCGGGCCTCGTGGGCTCGCTGCTCGTGGGGGTCAGCGCGGCCAAGGCGCTCGCCCTCGTCTGGGACGTGCCCTTCGTGGCCGTGAACCACCTCGAGGGGCACCTGTACGCCTCGTTCCTCGAGGAGCCCGACCTCGAGCTGCCGCTCGTCGTCCTCCTCGTGTCGGGCGGCCACACGATGCTCGTGCACATGGAGGACCACGGCCGCTACCACCTGCTGGGCTCCACGATCGACGACGCAGCCGGCGAGGCCTACGACAAGGTGGCCCGCTTCCTCGGCCTCGGCTACCCCGGCGGCCCGATCATCGACCGGCTGGCCGCCGACGGCGACCCCGAGGCGATCCGGTTCCCCCGGGGGATGATCGACCGCACCGGCGACGACCGGTACGCGTTCAGCTTCAGCGGGCTGAAGACCGCGGTCGTGACCTACGTGCGCAAGCACCCCGACGTCTCGGCCGCGGACGTCGCGGCCAGCTTCCAAGAGGCGGTCGTCGACGTGCTGGTGACCAAGGCCCGGCGGGCCGCGCAGGAGGTCGGCGCCAAGGGCCTCTGCCTCGGCGGCGGCGTGGCGGCCAACAGCGCCCTGCGGTCGCGGCTGGTCGAGGCGTGCCAGGAGGACGGCATCCGCCCGTTCGTGCCCAGCCGGTCGATGTGCACCGACAACGCGGCGATGATCGCCGCCGCGGGCTGGTGGCGCCTGCGGTCCGACGGCCCCTCGCCGCTCGACACGGGCGCCACGCCCGGTCTGCGCCTCCCGCTCGTCGGCTAGGAGCGCGCCCGCCCGTCTCGGCGACCGCCCACTAACGTCGCCGCGCGTCGTCGCTGCGCCCGTGCCGAGGGAGGTCCGAAGGGTGCCCACGAGCGAAGTGCCGGTCCCCGGTCGGGCCATCGGGCGCCGGGCGTTCCTGGCCGGCGTGGTGGCCACGGCCGTCGCGGCCGGGTGCAGCGGGGGTGACGGCGACGACGCCGCGCCCGGGACGACCGAGGGTGGGCCCGTCACCGCGGGCGCGGGGGCCGACCTCCCGCCGGTGCCGCCCAGCCTGCCCGCCGAGCTCTTCCGGCTGGGCGTGGCGTCGGGCGACCCCCTCCCCGACGCCGTCGTCCTCTGGACCCGGCTCGTCAACGATCCGCTCGTCGACGGCGGCGGCCTGCCCGACCAGCCGCTGCCGGTGCGGTGGGAGGTGGCGACCAGCGAGACGTTCGACGACATCGTCGCCTCGGGCGACGCGGTGGCCGAGCCGGCATGGGGCCACTCGGTCCACGTCGACGCCTCGGGCCTCGAACCCGACACCTGGTACCACTACCGATTCTCGGTCGGGTCCTGGACCAGCCCGGTGGGGCGCACGCGCACCGCGCCCGCGCCCGGCGCCGAGGTCGACCGCCTGCGGTTCGCCTTCGCCTCGTGCCAGGAGTACCAGGCGGGCTACTGGCCGGCGCACACGCACCTGGCGGGCGAGGACGTCGACCTCGTGGTGTTCCTCGGCGACTACCTCTACGAGAACGCGCCGAACCCGGGTGCGGTCCGCCCGCTGCAGACGGCGGCGCCGGTCGACCTGGCCGGCTACCGCCGGCGGTACGGCGAGTACAAGGCCGACCCGGCGCTGCAGGCCGCGCACGCGGCGGCGCCGTGGGTGTGCACCTGGGACGACCACGAGGTCGCCAACAACTACGCCGGCGACGTCCCCGGGGCGGCCGGGGCCGGGCCGGGCGACGACGGCTTCCGGGCGCGGCGGGCCGCGGCCTACCAGGCGTGGTACGAGCACACGCCCGCCCGGGTCGAGCCGCCCGACGGGCCCGACGTCACCGTGTACCGGTCGGTGGCGTGGGGCGACCTCGCCCGCTTCTACGTGCTCGACGGGCGCCAGTACCGCAGCGACCAGGCCTGCGACGCGCCCAGCGACATCGGGGTGGCATGCGCCGAGGTCGGCGACGACGAGCGCACGATGCTCGGCGGCGAGCAGGAGCGCTGGCTCGGCCGTGCGCTCGACGACACCGAGGCCACGTGGAACGTGGTCGCCCAGCAGACGATCGTGTCCCGGATCGTGGTGCCGCTGGGGCCGGCCGAGGGGCTGAACCTCGACCAGTGGGACGGCTACCCCGCGGCGCGCCGCCGGCTCGTCGACCAGCTCCGCGCGGTCGACAACCCGGTCGTCATCACGGGCGACATCCACGCCAGCGGCGTCGGGGTCGTCACCGCCGACCCCGACGACCCGGCGACGCCCGCCGTCGTGCCCGAGCTGGTGGGCACGTCGATCTCGTCGACGTTCCCGTCCGGCCTCGTCGAGGTGTTCGAGTCCGCGGCGGCGGCCATGCCGTCCGTCCGCTACGTCGACGCCCGCCGGCGGGGCTACGTGGTGTGCGAGGTCACGGCCGACGACCTGACCGCGGACTTCCGGTACATGGCGTCGACGGCCACGCCCGAGGCCGAGGTGGCCACGGGGGCGCGCTGGGTCATCGCTGCGGGGGACCCCGAACCTCGTCCCGCGTGAGCGACCTGCCGGGAGTGCGCTCGCTCGTGCCGGGGGAGGTGGTGGGCTGGGGCGTCAGCTCGCGAGCTCGTCGACGTCGGACAGGGCGCGCATGGTGGCGGTGACGTGCGCCTGTGGCGACCGCTCGCCCTCGAGCTCGTAGCGATCGCCCGTCCAGGTGTCCTCGATGGCGACCGTCCGCACGTTCAGGTGGGCGTGGATGGTGGTCGCCACCCGGCGCCGGTCGAACGTGTGCCACAGGACGAGGCGGTCGTCGCCGGCGGCACGGAGGAGGTACACCCGGAACGAGCTGACGGCGATGACGATCGGCTGCTCGGCGCCCGCGGGACTGGCGGCCGCGAGGGCCCCGACCCCAGCGGAGCGACTGATCCGCAGACCACGTCCTCTCCTCTGCCCGATCACGGTGCTGTCCGTGGCAGCGCTGCGCCCCGTGAGGGTGAACCGTCCGGCGGCGACGATGTCGTCCCCGGTGGCTGTCGCAGCGCTGCCGACCAAGTCTGGTGCGAGGCCCATGGAGCTAACTCTCCCTGGTACGTGACTTTGTGTGGTCGCACACGCGCATTGGGTGTGTCGGGCGCGAGCCTTCCACGTCTCTCCGCCCCAGACAACGGGTGGGCTGGGATTTCACCCCGGGTACCACCCAGGTGCGCCGTCGTCCCGCGGGGGCAGAGGGCGCCGGGGCGGCGTCCTGCGGGCACCGTGCGTGCGCGCGTACGGTGATCGACCGGCCGACCGGTGTCGCCCCGGCCGGCGTCCCGATCCTCCTGGCACTCGGGGGTTGCGACTGCTAACAGAGCGGGCCTAGGGTTAGCACTCGTATCCGGCGACTGCTAACCCGCGAGCGATGCGTCGTCGCGGGCCGGTCCCGGACGCATGTCCCAACGAGCAGCGCCAACGGAGGCGACACAACATGGCTTTGCAGCCCCTCGACGATCGGATCGTCGTGAAGCCCGGTGAGAGCGAGGAGACCACGGCGAGCGGCCTGGTCATCCCCGACACCGCGAAGGAGAAGCCGCAGCAGGGCGAGGTCATCGCCGTGGGCCCGGGCAAGCGCTCCGAGCAGACCGGTGAGGTCATCCCCGTCGGCGTGAGCGTCGGCGACACCGTCCTCTACAGCAAGTACGGCGGCACCGAGGTCACCGTCGACGGCGACGACGTGCTCGTGCTGTCGGCCCGTGACGTGCTCGCCATCGTCACGAAGTGAGCGTGTAGATGCCCAAGATCCTCAAGTTCGACGACGACGCCCGGCGCTCCCTCGAGGCCGGCGTCAACAAGCTCGCCGACGCGGTGAAGGTCACGCTCGGCCCCAAGGGCCGGAACGTGGTGCTCGACAAGAAGTGGGGCGCCCCGACCATCACCAACGACGGCGTGTCCATCGCTCGCGAGATCGAGCTCGACGACCCCTTCGAGAACATGGGCGCCCAGCTCGTGAAGGAGGTCGCCACCAAGACCAACGACATCGCGGGTGACGGCACCACCACCGCCACCGTGCTCGCCCAGGCGCTCGTGCGCGAGGGCCTGCGCAACGTGGCCGCGGGCGCCAGCCCCACCGGCCTCAAGCGCGGCATCGAGAAGGCCGTGGCCGCGGCCGTCGAGGCCATCAAGGACCAGGCCAAGGAGATCGACGACAAGAGCGAGATCGCTCAGGTCGCCGCCATCTCGGCCGCCGACCCGGCCATCGGCGAGGTGCTCGCCGACGCCATCGACAAGGTCGGCAAGGACGGCGTGGTCACCGTCGAGGAGTCGAACACCTTCGGCATGGAGCTCGAGTTCACCGAGGGCATGCAGTTCGACAAGGGCTACCTCTCGCCCTACTTCGTCACCGACCAGGACCGTCAAGAGGCCGTCCTCGACGAGCCGTACATCCTGCTCAACCAGGGCAAGATCAGCTCGGTCCAGGAGATGCTGCCGACCCTCGAGAAGGTCATGCAGACGGGCAAGCCGCTGCTGATCATCGCCGAGGACGTCGAGGGCGAGGCCCTCGCCACGCTCGTGGTCAACAAGATCCGCGGCACGTTCAACAGCGTCGCGGTGAAGGCCCCCGGCTTCGGCGACCGCCGCAAGGCGATGCTGGGCGACATGGCCACCCTCACGGGCGGCCAGGTCGTGGCCGAGGAGGTCGGCCTCAAGCTCGACTCGGTGACGCTGGACCTGGTCGGTAAGGCCAAGAAGGTCATCATCACCAAGGACGCGACGACGATCGTCGAGGGAGCCGGCTCCGAGGACGACATCAAGGGCCGCATCGCGCAGATCAAGCGCGAGATCGACGACACCGACTCCGACTGGGACCGCGAGAAGCTGCAGGAGCGGCTGGCCAAGCTGTCCGGCGGCGTGGCCGTGGTCAAGGTCGGCGCGGCCACCGAGGTCGAGCTCAAGGAGAAGAAGCACCGCATCGAGGACGCCCTCTCGGCGACCCGCGCGGCCATCGAAGAGGGCATCGTCGCCGGTGGCGGCGTCGCCCTGCTGCGCAGCCGTGCCGCGGTGGGCAAGGTCGCCGACGCGCTGTCGGGCGACGAGGCCACCGGTGCTCGCATCGTGTTCGCCGCGCTCGAGGCGCCGACCCGGCTCATCGCCGACAACGCCGGCATCGAGGGTGCGGTGGCGGTGCGCCAGGTCGAGGCCGAGGACGGCTCGGTCGGGCTCAACGCCGCCACCGGCGACCTCGAGGACCTGGTCAAGGCCGGCGTCATCGATCCGGCCAAGGTCACGCGGGCGGCGCTGCAGAACGCGGCGTCGATCGCCGGCCTGGTGCTCACCACCGAGTCGCTCGTGGCCGACAAGCCCGAGCCGCCCGCCCCCGCCGGTGCCGGCGGTGGCGACCCCATGGGCGGCATGGGCGGCATGGGGATGATGTAAGACCCCTGTGCCGGTTCGCCCCGCGCCAGCGGGGCGGCCATGCACGACAGGCACTGCAGAAGGGCCCGCCGTCTGCGGACGGCGGGCCCTTCCGCGTCGATCAGCGCCGATCCCCGTGGATCATGACACGAGGTCCTCGTCGGCGGCGGCGATGGCGGCGGTGAGCTCCTCGAGCGCGCCGGCGTAGGCGTCGTAGGTCCGCACCCAGTAGGCGGGCCACACCGCCACGGCGCCGGCCTCGGCGGCGGTGAGGGAGGACCACGTGGGCTGGTCCTGGGCGAGCTCGAGGTTGGCGGGGTAGCCGCGCTGGTCGACGATGATCAGGTCCGCCTGGTACCGGTCCGCGTTCTCCCAGCTGAGCGTCTCCCAGTACTCGAACCCGGGGTCGGGTGTCTCGGGCACGATCAGCCCGAGGCCCCAGTCGACGAAGTCGGACAGCTCGGCCGCGTGCTCGGGCACCGCGACGTAGAGGCCCTCGTCCGAGGGCGACACGGCGAGGACCGACAGGTCGGGCTTGGCCGCCGCGGCCTCCTCGAAGCCGGCCACCGCGGCGTCGAAGCGCGCGCGGGTGGCGGCCACTTCGGGGTCGTCGAGGTCGGCGCCGAGCGCCGTGGCGAGCTCGGCGTAGTCCTCGATCATCTGGACGATCGACGAGCCCTGCGCCACGCCGACCACGGGCGCGATCTCGCTGAGCGTCTCGTGGTTCGTGCCCTCCTCCATGCCGCTGTAGGCCTCCTCCACCGGCCACCACTCGGACACGATCAGGTCGGGCTCGAGCCCGGCGACCGCCTCGATGTTGATGACGCCCCACTCCTCGCCCACGATCTCGATGCCGGACAGGTCGAGGTCCTGCAGCGCCAGGTCGTCGGCGACGGGGGTGTCGGCGTAGATGCCGACCGGCTCGATGCCGAACGACATCAGGGCCGCGGCCGCGCTGGCGTGCGCCACGATGCGGGTGGGCGTCTCGTCGAGCGTCGCCGTCTCGCCCGAGCCGTCGGTGTAGGTCCACGCCCCTGCGGGAGCCGCGCCGGCATCGGCCGTCGCGCCCGCTCCCGACGACGAGTCGTCGCCGCAGGCGGCCACCAGGAGGGTGGAGGCGGCCGCCAGGGCAGCGAGGCGGGTGCGCACTGTGGGCATGGTCATCGGCTCCTCATCGGGTCGAGCGCGGGGCGTATCGATGTGTGGCACGGATGATGTCAGCAGTTAGGTCTCCTAACAATCCGGTGAGCAACGAGTCGCGATCGGGGCGTCGGTACCGTTCCGCCGATGGGCGACATCGGGCTGCGCGAGGTCCGCCGGCGGAGCGAGCGACCCCGCCACCTCGCCGACCGGCGAGCCGCCCGCCTCGGCGCCGCGGCCGGGAGGCGGGCGGGTCGCCGCCGCGTGGATCCTCGTCGTCCCCACGGCGGCCTGGCTCGGCGTGCGGGCGTCGGGCGTCGGCGCCGGCACTGGATCGAGACCGCCATCGTCGTCACGCCGTTCGTCGCCGCGGCAGCGTGGTGGTGCTGGCGATCGTGGCCGCGCTGCGCGTGCGCCCCGCGGTCCTCGCGGCCGCGGCCACGTGCGTCGGGTTCGGCCTCGTGATGGCGCCGGTCTTCGCCCCGGGCCCCCACCCGTCGTACCCGCCCCGCGGGCCGGCGCTGCGGGTGATGACCGTGAACGTGCAGTTCGGCCTGGCCGACGTCGACCGCGTCGTGCGCCTGGTGGAGGACGAGGACGTCGACGTCCTCGGGGTGCAGGAGCTGACGCCCGCGTTCGACGAGGCGCTGCGCGCCGCGGGCCTCGAGGACCTGCTGCCCTACGGCGTGGTGGAGCCGGCCGGCGGCGGCGAGGGCACCGGCCTGTACAGCCGCTTCCGCGTGCGGCCGGTCGAGGACGCCATCACCGGGCGGCACAACAGCCCGACCGGGCTGGTGACCGTCCCCGGCGCGCCGCCGTTGCAGGTGGCGGTCGTCCACCCGACGCCGCCGGTCGGCGCGTCCGGCCATGCCGAATGGCGGGAAACGTTCCGGCTCGCTGCCCCGGCCCGGAGACCCTCCGCTGCCGATCGACGGTCGGCTCGGGCCGATCGAGACCGGTGACGACTCCCGGGTCCACCTGCTGATCGGCGACTTCAACGCCACCGTCGACCAGCCGACGCTGCGGGACCTCCTGGCCGACGGGTACGTCGACGCCGCGGGGGCGGTGGGGAGGGGCTGGGTGATGACCTGGCGGTTCCGCTTCACGCCGCCCCTCGCCATCGACCACGTGCTGGTCGACGAGGACACGGGCGTAGTGGGCGTCGCGGTCCACGGCGTCAGCGGCAGCGACCACCGCGCCGTCATCGCGACCTTGCACCTGCCCGCTGCCTGACCCTCACCCCGCGGGCGGTCAGCCGCCGCTGACGGCGTCGAGCTCCTCGGCCACGACGGGGGTCGGGTCGTCGGCCGTGGCGAGCCAGCCGTGGGGGAGCGTGACCGAGATGGGTCCCGACGTCTTGCCCCGAGGGCGGGCGTCGGCGCCGTCGGTCACGCGCATGTCGGGGTGGGCGGCGCCGAGGGCGGCGAGGGCGTCGTCGAGCTCGGCGATCGTGGCGGTGGTGGTCAGGCGCCGGCGGACGTCGCCGCCCACCGGGTAGCCCTGCAGGTACCAGCCGACGTGCTTGCGGATGTCGCGCACGGCCACCGTCTCGGTCAGCCAGCCGGCGAGCAGGCGGGCGTGCCGGCGCAGCACGTCGGTCACGCCGGCGAGGGGCGGGGCGGCAGGAACGGGGCGCCCGGCGAAGGCGCGGGCCAGGTCGCCGAACAGCCACGGGCGGCCGAGGCAGCCGCGGCCGACGACCACGCCGTCGCAGCCGGTCTCGTCGACCATGCGCAGCGCGTCGGCGGCCTGCCAGATGTCGCCGTTGCCCAGGACCGGCACGTCGGGCAGCGCGGCGCGCAGTGCCGCCACGGCCCGCCAGTCCGCCTGCCCCGAGTAGTGCTGCGCCGCGGTGCGGGCGTGCAGGGCGACGGCCGCCGCGCCCTCGTCGCGGGCGATGCGGCCGGCGTCGAGGAACGTGGTGACGCGCTCGTCGACGCCGGTGCGCAGCTTGACCGTGACCGGCACGGCGCCCGCACCGCGCACCGCCGCCCGCACGATCTCGCGGAACAGCGCGCGGTGGACGGGGAGCGCGGCGCCGCCGCCCTTCCGGGTGACCTTGGCGACCGGGCAGCCGAAGTTGAGGTCGATGTGGTCGGCGCGCTCGTCGCCGGCGAGGAACCGGGCGGCCTCGCCCATCGAGCGGGGATCGGTGCCGTAGAGCTGGATCGACCGCACCGGTTCGTCGTCGGCGAACCGGGCCATGCGCAGCGTCTTGTCGTTGCGCTCGGTGAGGCCCCGGGCCGTGATCATCTCGCTGACGAACAGCCCGCCGTGTGCGCCGCCGCGGTGCGGCCGCCCGCCCGGGCCGTCGTCGGCCTCGTCGAGGGCGGTCGCCCCGAAGCCGTGGCACAGGCGGCGGAACGGCGCGTTGGTGATGCCCGCCATCGGGGCGAGCACGACCGGCGGCCACACCTCCAACGGCCCGACCCGCAGCGGCGGGGTTCCGGTCGCGCGGCGCACCCCGGTCACGGTGCGGCCCACAGGTCGGTGACCGCCACGCCCAGCTCGGCGAGCAGGGTGCGCAACAGCGGCAGCGACAGCCCGAGCACCGTGCCATGGTCGCCGTCGATCCCGTCGACGAACGGGGCGCCGTAGCCGTCGAGGGTGAAGGCCCCCGCGACCCGGAGGGGCTCGCCGGTGGCGACGTAGGCCGCGATCTCGGCGTCGGAGGGCTTCCCGAAGCGCACGAGCGTCTGCGCGATCGCCGCCACCTCGTCGCCGGTCGTGGCGTCGACGAGGACGTGTCCGGTGACCAGCGTGCCGGTGGTCCCCCGGTAGCCCCGCCACCAGGCGGTGGCCTCGGCGGCCGATGCCGGCTTGCCCCGGACCTCGCCGTCGACGGCCAGCACCGAGTCGCACCCGAGGACGAGCGGGCGGTCGAGCGTCCCGACCGCGTCGACCGGGCTGGCGGCGTGGGCGGCGAGCCTGTCGACGACCGCGACGGCCTTGCGCCGGGCGAGGAGCGCGGTGACCTCCGCCGCATCGAGCCCGTCGACGCCGTCCTCGCCGACCCCGCTCACCATCACCTCGGGCGCGAAGCCCGCGGCCCGCAGCAGTCCGAGGCGGGCGGGCGAGGCGGAGGCGAGGACGAGCGAGCGGGCCGGCACCGGTCAAGGGTGCCACGACTCCACGGCGGCGCCACCCTCCGCCCGGTCGTCCACACCGTGCCGGTGGCCAGCGCCGGTAGCCTGCCGGGGATGGAAACGCCGCCCCCCGACCCCGCCAAGCTGCTGGCCCACTGGATGGAGTGGGAGCGCGGCGAGACGCCGCCGGGCCGGGTGATGAGCAGCCTGAAGACGGGCGGCTTGCGCGAAGTGCTCGAGGCGCTGGCGGCCCAGTCGCCGGCGTCGACGGGCCCTGCAACCGATGCCTGACGCGGCCCGGTCCGAGTGGCCCGACGCGGCCGCCGAGTCGCGCGACGCGGTCGACCGGGCGCTGCCCGGGTGGCCCGGGCCCGACGACCCGCCGGTCCCGCCCACCGCGCCGGTCCCGGCCGGGCGCGGGGGTGACCAGAACATCCCGCGCCCGCACAACGCGCGGCCCGGGGGCCCGGCCCCGTGGGCCGGGCTGCCGCCCGGCGCCCGCCGCCCGACGGTCGCCGACGTGCGCGCCGCGCTGGCGTCACTGGGGCCTCCCCACGCGTCGCAGCGGGTGCTGATGGACGGGCCGGCCAGCCCGGGCCGGCCGTCGGCCGTGCTGGCGCCGATCTACGACGCCGCGGTGCACCTCGACGGCGAAGACACGGTCGGCGCCCACGTCGTGCTGACCCGGCGCACGTGGGGCATGCGGACGCACCGGGGCGAGGTCAGCTTCCCCGGCGGGAGGGTCGAGCCGGGCGAGGCGCCCGTCGACGGTGCCCGGCGCGAGGCCGAGGAGGAGATCGCCCTCGACCCCGCGCTCGTGGAGATCATCGGCGAGCTCGACCACCTCGCCACCGTGTCCAGCGGAGCCGAGATCATCCCGTTCGTCGGCGTCCTGCCCGCTCGCCCAGCGACGGCGCCCAACCCGGCCGAGGTCGAGGCCGTCCTCCACGTCCCCCTGGCCGAGCTGCTCGATCCCGCGATCTTCCGCGAGGAGCTGTGGACCTTCCCGGGCGGTCACCGGCAGCCGATCACGTTCTTCGAGCTCGTCGGCGACACGGTGTGGGGCGCCACCGCCGCGCTGCTGCGCCAGCTGCTCGGCTTCGTCACCGGCACCCTCGGCCGGGGCGACCTCGGCCACCCGTAGAGCCCACCGAACACGCAGCGTGCACCCGTTGACACGGAGCGCTGGGCGGTGTTCAGTGCAGGGGTCGTGTCGTCGGGCGGACGGCGAGCTGGGGGAACCATGGGACGTGGAAGGCGCGCTGCGCTGGTGCTGGCGGGCGGTGCGGTCGCAACGGTCGCCGGTGCCCGGTCCTTCGTCGTCTCCTGCGGCTTCGGGCGGATTGTGCCGACGGTCGAGCCCGGGCTCACCAACCGCCGTAGTTGGGCGCTTCCTTGGTGATCGTGATGTCGTGGGGGTGCGACTCGCGGAGGCCGGCGTTGGTGATGCGCACGAACCGGGCGTGGGTCTGGAGATCGGCGATCGTGGCCGCGCCGCAGTAGCCCATGGCCGCCCGCAGGCCGCCGGTGAGCTGGTAGAGCACGCCCGTGACCGGGCCCTTGTAGGCGACGCGGCCCTCGATGCCCTCGGGCACCAGCTTGTCGGTGTCGACGACGTCGCCCTGGAAGTACCGGTCCTTCGAGAACGACCGCGACTTCATGGCGCCCATCGAGCCCATGCCGCGGTACTCCTTGAACCGCTCGCCCTGGTGCAGCACCACCTCGCCGGGCGACTCGTCGACGCCGGCGAGCAGGCTGCCGATCATCACCGCGTCGGCCCCGGCGGCGATGGCCTTGGCCAGGTCGCCCGAGTACTGGATGCCCCCGTCGGCGATGGCGGTGATGCCGTGGCGGGCGGCGGCGGTGGCGCCGTCGTAGACGGCCGTGAGCTGCGGAACGCCGACCCCGGCGACGACACGTGTGGTGCAGATCGAGCCAGGGCCGACTCCGAGCTTCACCGCGTCGGCGCCCACGCCGGCCAGGGCGTCGACGGCCTCGGCCGTGGCCACGTTGCCGGCGATGACCTCGACCTCGAAGGCGCCCTTGACCTGCTTGACCACGTCGAGCACGGCCCTGCTGTGGCCGTGGGCGGTGTCGACCACCAGCACGTCGACCCCGGCGGCGACCAGACGCTCGGCCCGCGGGAGGGCGTCGGGCCCGACGCCGACCGCGGCCCCCACCCGCAGGCGGCCCTTCTCGTCCTGCGTCGAGTGCGGGTGCTCGGCCTGCTTCTTGATGTCCTTGACCGTGATGAGCCCCTTGAGGAACCCCTGGTCGTCGACGATCGGCAGCTTCTCGATGCGGTTCTTCCAGAGGATGTCCTTCGCCTGCTCGAGCGTGGTGCCGAGCGGGCCGGTGACGAGCGGCGGCCGCCGCATCACGTTGGCGATGGGTTGGTCGACGTCGTCGATGAAGCGCAGGTCGCGGTTGGTCAGCAGCCCGACGAGCCGGCCGTCGCCGTCGGTGATGGGCACGCCCGAGATGTGGTAGCGCTCCATGAGCGCCAGCGCGTCGGTGACGAGCGCCTCGGCGGGCAGCGTGACGGGGTCGACGATCATGCCCGACTGGTTGCGCTTGACCTTGTCGACCTCGGCGACCTGGTCGTCGACCGACAGGTTGCGGTGGACGATGCCGATGCCGCCGGCCCTCGCGATGGCGATGGCCAGGCGCGACTCGGTGACGGTGTCCATCGCGGCGGACACGATGGGGATGGAGAGCTCGATCCGCGGGGTGAGCCGGGTGGCGGTCGACACGTCGGCGGGCAGCACCGCCGACTCGGCGGGCACGAGGAGGACGTCGTCGAAGGTGAGGCCCTGGCGGGAGAACTTCGGGGGGTACCCACCCCCGGCCTGCGCCTCGTCGTCGGCGCCGGGAGGACAGCGGGAAGTCCAGCGGGAAGTCCAGCGAACGGATCGTCTGGGGCTGCCATGACGGGAGTCTAGTGGGGTGCCTCCCGAGGCCCGACGATGGCGGTCGGGGCCCGCTGGTCGCGCCGCCGGGCCGCCGCCCGCCTCCACGCGAGGTGGGCGGCGGCGAGCGCCCACACCACGGCGACCGCGATCGCCAGGCCCGCCGGGTAGTCGCGGGGGAGCAGGGAGGGGTTGGCCGGGTCGTCGCCGTAGCCGCGCACGAACGGCCAGGCCACCAGGACGAGAGAGCCGCTGACCACGAGCGCGGCGCGCACCGTCGGCCACCAGGGTCGGGGGGTGACGCGCCGCGCCACCGCCCCGACGGCGATCACGGCGGGCACCACGAGCAGGTCGGTGGCCACGGCCGAGCCGACGACCCAGCGGGCCAGCTCGGCGGGGTGCGTGCGGTCGGCGTCGACCAGCACGCCCCACAGCCCGTACGCGATGACCGGGAGCCCGAGGGCGAGCCCGACGAGCAGCCCGCGCCGCGACGTCGTCTCGGGCAGGTCTGCGGGCCTCACTTGTGCACCACCAGGCGGTGCACCCACTTGGTCTGCGCCACGCCGGGGCGGTTCGGCCCGACGAGGCGGACCGGGAAGCCGTGGTCGATGTCCAGCGCCTCGCCCCACAGCGTCAGCGCCAGCAGCGTGTCCGCGTCGGCGGCCTGGCGCGCGGTCAGCACGCTGGCCCGGTAGAGGCCCGACGGTTGCAGCGACTCGACGGTCACCTCGGCGTCCTCGCGGGCGCCCGCCAGCGCCAGCAGGTCGCGCACCGGCACGCCGCCCCACTCGGCGGACGCGCTCCACCCCTCGACGCAGGCGATCGGGAGGGTGGCCCGGCGCTGCGGCCGGGCCAGCAGGTCGGCGCGTGTGAACGACAGGGGCCGCCGGACCGCGCCCTCGATCACCAGGCGGTAGCCGGGGTCGCGGGCCACGTCGACGACCCGGGCGCCCACCGCGGTCTTGTTCACGGGCAGGCCCTGCGGCCCGAACCCCGGGCGGCGCTGGGCCAGCACCGACACGCCCGACAGCGGCGACACCGTGCCGCCGGCGGTGGCCACGACGAGGGCGCCGGAGGCGAGGGCGACGCCGGCGAGGAAGGCCCGCCGGTCGCCCGTTCCGGCGAGCGGGCGCACGACAGCAGGCGCGCCGACCGGGGCGACCGTACGGGGACGGCGGAACGCGTCCCGGGTGGCGGCCGCCTTCGCCCCGACGTGGACGACCAGCGCCCCGATCGTGATCCACGCCACCCAGTAGTGGGCCTTGGGGAAGAAGAAGCCCCAGGGGTACCACCGGGCCACGTTGGCCGTGCCCGACAGCAGCTGGAAGACCGCGCCGCCGACCAGCGGGAGGAGGGCGAGGCGCTCGACCGCGTGCAGCGCCGAGCGCACCGGCGGGCGGGCGAAGAGGTGGCGGTGGACCACCCACAGCTTGGCCACGAGCAGCGGGATGGCCGCCGTCCCCGTCACGACGTGGACGCCCTGGGTGATCCGGTACAGGCCGGCGGGGCGGGGCGGGTACCACGCGGGTGGATTCTGCGCCACGTGCGACCAGACCCCGGTGGCGAAGCAGACGCCGAACGCGATCCCGAGGGCCGCGCCCAGCCACGCCGCGGTGCGGGTGTCGCGCACGTCGTCCGCGTCGCGGGTCACGGCCGGACCGCCCGGGCGAACCACCGCCGTGTGCCCCGGGTCGCCACCACGGGACGGGCGTTCGAGCCGGGGCCGGCCGGGCCGTCCCCATGGACCGCCCGCCACCCCTCCGCCCGCAGGCCGGCGCGGCGGGCCAGGTCCGCGAACCGGTCGGCGCCGACCCGCGCCCACGGGAACCACGGGCCGGCGCCGGCGGCCGACTCGACCCGTACCGTTCGGGCGCCGGTCTCGACGCCCGGCGCCTCGACCTCGGCCACGACGACGCCGCCCGGGCGCAGCAGCGAGGCGGCGCGCGCCAGCAGGGCGACGGGGTCGCCGCCGATGCCCACGTTGCCGTCGAGCAGCAGCACGGTGCCCCACCGCCGCTCGCCGGGGAGAGGGTCGAAGACCGAGCGGCGCAGGGCGGGGACGCCGCGCCGGGCGGCGGCCGCGATGGCCGCGGGGCTGGGGTCGACGCCGAGGGCGAGGCGCCCGTCGGCGGCGAGGGCGGCGACGATCCGCCCCGGGCCACACCCGATGTCGAGCACCGGGTCGGGCACGGCGGCGAGCAGGGCCCGCTCGACGGCGTCGGGTTCGGTGTGCCACCGGTCGACCGCGAGGGCGATGCGTTCCCCGCGGTCGGTCACCAATGCGGCACGGCGTGCCGGCGTGCCGGAGCGCCCGCGGTCGGCGACCGCCCTCACGCGGCGCCTCCGGTCGCGGGCACGCCGGCCGCGCCCACCGGGGCCCCCAGACCGGGGAGCAACGCGTCGACGGCGGCGGCGAACCGTCCGCCGGGGGCGGCGCGGGCGACGGTCACGGCGTCGTCCCACGTGTCGACGTCGGTGCGGACCGGCAGCGGCGCGGTGCGCAGCCCGAGCGCCGTCAACCGGGCGTGCTGGCGGGCGCCGGTGTCGGCGCGGCTCATCGGCACCCCGGCGAAGGCCCGCGGGTGAGGCCGGCGCAGACCGAGCGCCCACCAGCCGCCGTCGGAGGCGGGCCCGAGGACGGCGTCGTGGTCGGCCAGCGCCCCGAGGGCGGCGTCCAGGTCCGCTGCGGTGACCTGGGGCGTGTCCATGCCGATCAGCACCGCCGGGCCGGAGGTGGCCGCCGCCCACGCGGTGGTGAGCCGGCGGTCGAGCGGCCCCGCGCCCTGGCCCACGACCTCCACGCCGGGCGGGCACCACGCGCCGGGCCGCCCGTCGAGCGCCAGGACCACCCGCCGGGCGCCGGACGCGAGGGCGGCGTCCAGCGTGTCGGCCAGGGCGGCCGCCGCGAGCGTGGCCGCCTCGGCCGGGGTGCACGGCGGGCACAGGCGGGTCTTGACCCGTCCGGCCACCGGCTCCTTGGCCAGGACGATGAGGTCGGCGGTGTCAGTTGAGGGCACGTGCCCCGTTGTACGAGCGCGGCGGGGGCCGCTGGGCCGGGACGGGGGCTTGTTACGCGTCTCGTAAGAGGGTCAGCGGATAGGTCACGTCGGCTCGACCTCGGCGGCTGCGCCGCCGAGAGCGCAACGAGGTTGCTTCCCGCTCTTGGCGCCTCCGGCGCCGGGCCGCTCGGGCCACGGCCTCGCCTATCGGCTCGGCCTCTAAGAGGCGTGGGGGCCTGGAGCGGCGGGTGCGAGTTTCGCGTCTCGTAAGGGCCAGGTGACGCCCCGCGCCCTACCCTCGTGACGGTGACCGAGACGCCGTCGCGGGTCCTGGTCGTCGACGACGACCCCACCGTGTCCGAGGTGGTGGCGCGCTACCTCGAGCGCGACGGCTACGCGGTCGAGACGGTGGCCGACGGGCGCACCGCGCTCGACCGGGCGCTGGCCGAGCCGCCCGACCTCGTGATCCTCGACCTCATGCTGCCCGGCATCGACGGGCTCGAGGTGTGCCGCCGGCTGCGGGCGCTGGCCCCGGTCCCGATCGTCATCCTCACGGCCCGGGGCCAGGAGAACGACCGCATCGTCGGCCTCGACCTGGGCGCCGACGACTACGTGGCCAAGCCGTTCTCGACCAAGGAGCTCGTCGCCCGCGTGCGGGCGGTGCTGCGCCGGGCGCGGGGGCCGCTGGCGCCGTCCGGGCCGGACGCCCCCTCCGTGTACGCCGACGGCGACCTCGAGGTCGACGTCGCCGCCCGCCAGGCCCGCCTCGCCGGCGCGGTCGTGTCGCTGACCGCCCGCGAGTTCGAGCTGCTCGCCTTCCTCGTGCGCCACCCCGGGCGGGCGTTCCGCCGGGAGGAGCTCCTCGAGGGCGTGTGGGGGTACCGCTACGGCGACACGTCCACGGTGACCGTCCACGTCCGGCGCCTGCGGGAGAAGATCGAGCCCGACCCGTCGGCCCCGGTGCGGATCGCCACCGTGTGGGGCGTCGGGTACCGGTGGGAGGGCGTGGACGCGGCGGTGCGCCCGTGAGAGCGTCTGGCCTCGTCGAGGGCGGCCGGACGGGCGATCGGACCGACGACGGCTCGGCGCGCCGCGTGGCGGCCGTGCTGGCCGGCGGCGTGGTGACGGCGGGCGTGGCCGCGGCGCTGTTCGGGCTGCCGGCGTCCGACGCCGCGGTGCTCGTCGCCATCAGCTTCGGGGTGGCGCTGGCCACCTATGCCGTGGGCCGTGCGGCGGTCGTCCGGTCGCGCAGCCCGGTGATCGTCGGGCTCATCCCGGTGGTGTCGGTGGCGCTGGGTGCGCTGGTGGCGGCGCGGGCGATGTTCGTGTCGTCGCACGACCTGGCGGCGCTGGTCGTGGTCGTCGTGGGCGCCGGCACGGCCGGAGTGCTGGGCGGGCTGGCGCTCGGCGCCGAGCTCCAGCGCGCTCGGGCCCGGGTCGCCGCCCTGGCCGAGCGCGAGCGGGCCCTCGAGCGCAGCCGGCGCGAGCTGGTGGCGTGGGTCAGCCACGACCTGCGGACCCCGATCGCCGGCATCCGGGCCATGGTCGAGGCGCTCGACGACGGGGTGGTGGTCGAGGACGCCGACGTGCGCCGCTACCACCACCAGCTCACGGTCGAGGCCGACCGGCTGGCCCGCCTGGTCGACGACCTGTTCGAGCTGTCGCGCATCGAGGCCGACGCGCTGCAGCTCTCCGTCGAGGAGGTCCCCCTCGGCGAGCTGGTGTCGGACGCGGTGGCGTCGGTGGCCGCGGTCGCCGAGGCCAAGGGGGTCACGCTCGGGGGCCGGGTCGACGACGCCGCGGGCGGCGCCGGTCCGTCGGTGGCCGGGTCCGCAGCCGAGCTGAGCCGGGTCGTGCGCAACCTCCTCGACAACGCGGTCCGCCACACCCCCACCGGGGGCGCGGTCGAGGTAGCGGTGCGCGGCGGCGACGGCTGGGCCGAGGTGTCCGTGCGCGACGGCTGCGGGGGCATCCCCGACGACGACCTCGACCGCGTGTTCGACCTGGCCTACCGGGGCGACGCCGCCCGCACGCCCGGCGGCGGCGGGGCGCCGACGGGGGCGGGCCTGGGCCTCGCCATCGCCCGCGGGCTGGTGGGTGCCCACCACGGCGACATCGCGGTGGCCAACGAGAACGGCGGCTGCCGCTTCACGGTGCGCCTGCCCCGAGCCTGACCCGGCTTCCCCGCGGGCCCTCAGCCGGCGAGGGCGGCGGCGGTGAACGGCTCGATCGCCCGGAACCCGAGCCGGGTGGCGGCCCGCTCGGGGCTGGCCACGACATGGCGGACGTCGCCCAACCGACCACCGCCGACGACCTTCGGCGTGATGCCCGTCCCCTCGCACACCGCGTGGGCCAGGTCGAGCACGGTGCGGGGCCGGCCCGACGCCACGTTGAGCGGCCCGGACACCGGCTCGTCCACGGTCAGCGCCGCGACGTTGGCGCGGGCGACGTCGCGCACGTGGACGAAGTCGCGGGTCTGCCGGCCGTCCTCGAGGACCGTCGGCGGCTCGCCGCGGGCCACCGCCGAGCGAAAGATCGACGCCACGCCCGCGTACGGGGTGTCGCGTGGCATCCGCGGGCCGTAGACGTTGTGGTAACGCAGGGCGGTCACGGGCGTGCCGTGCTCGCGGCCGTACAGGGCGCACAGGTGCTCCTGGTGCAGCTTGGTGGCCGCGTACACGTTGCGCGGGTCGGTCGGCGCGTCCTCGCCCACGGGCGCCCACGCGAGCGGCGATCCGCAGGCGGGGCAGGGCGGGTCGAAGCGGCCGGCGGCCAGGTCGTCGCCGTCGCGCGGCGCCGGGCGGACGTCGCCGTGGCGCTCGCACCGGTAGCGGCCCTCGCCGTAGACGACCATGCTCGACGCCAGCACGATCCGGCCCCGGAACCGCTGCTCGTGCAGCACGCCCAGCCCCACCGCCGTGCCGGCGTCGTTGTCGGCGACGTAGCGGGCGACGTCGCCGAAGTCGACGCCGAGGCCCACCCGCGCCGCCTGGTGGCACACCGCGGTCGCGCCGCGGGCGGCCTGGCGCCACGCCTGGGGATCGCGCACGTCGCCGCGCACGACCTCGACGTCCCCGCGCAGCCACGACGGCGGCCGGTCCCCGTGGGCGACGAGCGAGTCGAGCACCACGACCTCGTGGCCCGCCTCGACCAGCAGGTCGACGACGTGCGAGCCGACGAAGCCGGCGCCCCCGGTGACGAGGATGCGGGTTGCGGTCATGGCTGCTCCTACCAGGGCGAGTCGAGGGTGGTCTGGAGGACGAGGGCGAGCGCCACCTGGGCCGCCAGCCAGCCGCGGCGGTCGCCGGGCGCCGCCAGCGCCAGCCACGGCACGAACGGCAGCCAGATGCGCTCGGTCTCGCCGCGGGACATCTGCGACAGGTTCGCCACCAGCACCGCCGCCAGGGCGGCGGCGGGGAGCAGGGCCGGGCGCCAGGCGGCGCGGGCGCGGGACAGCGTGGCGGCGAGGCCCGCCGCCACCGCCGGCCCGGTGGCGAGCGCCAGCGCCGCAGGGTTGCCGACCAGCGTGAGGTAGGCGGCCGGGCGCCGGCCCCCGATCCCGCCCCAGTAGGCGGCGCCGGTGGCGCGGAGGCCGTCGAGCCACCAGAACCCTGCCGCGGCGGCGACGGCGATCACCGCGCCGGCCCCGGCCGCGGCCCAGGCGACCAGCGCGGCCGGGCGGGCGGCGTCGGGCGTCTCGGGCGAGCGGGTGGCGGTCTGCGGCGATCAGGGCGGCGCCGGCGAGCACGGGGATGGCCAGCGTGGCGACCGCGCCGTACGAGAACAGCAGCGTGGTCCCGGCCGCCAGCCCGGCAACGCCGGCGAGGCGGGCGGATCGCCGGGTGACGGCCAGGACGGCCAGGGCGGCGGTCGCAGCCGTCAGGCCGGCGAACAGGGCGTCGAGCGATGTTCCCGCCCACACGGCGCCCGGCAGCAGGGCGAGGGCGGGAGCGGCCCGGCGGGCGGCGCGCTCGCCGGCCACGGCCCGGGCCGCCACCAGGGCGGCCGCCACGGCGACGCCCCAGCCGGCCAGCGCCAGCGCCGCCAGCCAGCCGGCGCCGCCCAGCCCGACGCGGTCCAGCGCCCACGCCAGCACCACCGGCCCGGGCGGGTGCCCCTGCACGTGGACGGGGAAGGTCCGCAGATCGTCCGTGAACCCGGCGAGGAACCCGCCGAGGTCCGTGATCCCGGCGGCGAACGGCTCGTACTCGTGCTCGGTCGTCAGCGGTTCGGTGACCCGGTGCCAGCCGTCCGTCGCCGCCAGCACCGTGGCCCACCCGGCGGCGGCGACGCCGGCGCCCCACGGGACCACCCGCCACGGGGCCCGGGCCGCGAGCGGCGGGTCCGGCGGCGACCAGGACCGCGCCGACCAGCACGGCGACCGCGACGGCCGGGCCGCCGTGCCCGCGCCAGTGGCCCATGACCGGTGCGGCCCGGATCGCCACCCCCGCATCGGCTACCGCCACCGTGCCCCATGCCAGCGCCACCACGACGACCACGGCCCACGCCGCGACCCCGACGCGTGCGGCGCGCGCCTCGTCGGTGGCGCGGCCCGGCCGCCGCCCGGGCCCGACGGGGTCCGCGACCCGCACGGGCACAGCGATGGCGACGACCGTCGGCGGTGCGGTGGTGCTCGGGGCCACGAGGGGCGACCGTACGGTCGTCCGTGGCCGCGGCGCCCCGCCCGGCGGGCACTGTTTCGCGCCCCGTAAGGGTTGGCGTTCCTACGGTGACCGGCATGAGCGAGCGTCCGTCCGCAGCGAGGCGGAGCCGAGCGAGGCCCGGCCACCGGAGCGAGCGTGGCCCGAGCGGCCCGGTGCGAAGCACCAGGAGCGGGAAGCAATGAACCCGTTGCCCGACGATCCGCTGGTCGACGTCGTGTTCCCGGTCCTCGACGAGGCCGAGGCGCTGCCGTGGGTCCTCGGCCGCGTGCCCGCCGGCTACCGGGCGATCGTGGTCGACAACGGGTCGACGGACGGCTCGGCCGACATCGCCCAGGCGGCGGGTGCGACCGTCGTCCACGAGCGGCGCCGGGGCTTCGGCGCCGCGTGCGCGGCGGGGTTGGCGGTGGCCGAGGCCCCGGTGGTCGCCTTCTGTGACGCCGACGCCTCGCTCGATCCCTCTGCGTTGCCCGCGGTCGTCGGACCGGTGCTCGCCGGCGAGGCAGACCTCGTGCTCGGGCGCCGGCGGCCCACGACCCGGCGGGCGACGCCGCCGCACGCCCGCGCCGCCAACCGGTACCTGGCCCGCCGCTTGCGCCGCGCCACCGGGGCGCCGCTGACCGATCTGGGCCCGATGCGCGCCGCCCGCCGCGCCGGGCTGGTCGGGCTCGGCCTCACCGACCGGCGCTTCGGCTGGCCCCTCGAGATGGTCCTGCGGGCGGGCCACGCCGGCTGGCGCATCGCCGAGGTGCCCGTCGACTACGCGCCCCGCGTCGGGCGCTCCAAGGTCACCGGCACGGTACGAGGCACGGCGCGGGCTGTCGTCGACATGCGCCGCGTCCTCGCCGATCTGGGCTGACTGGCGGGGCGGGGACTGGCCGATGCGAGGCTGGCGTGATGGCCACCACCTCCGAAGGATCCGGGTCCCGCACCTCGTACCACATGACCCCCGACGAGCTGCGGCGGTGGGGCCACGAGGTCGTCGACTGGGTGGCCGACTACCTGGCCGGGATCGAGCAGCACCCGGTCGTCCCCGACGTGGCGCCCGGCGACGTCCGCTCGTGGCTGCCGCCCGACCCGCCCGAGCGCCCCGAGCCCTTCGCCGACGTGCTGGCCGACCTCGACCGCGTCGTCGTCCCCGGCACCACCCACTGGCAGCACCCCGGGTTCCACGCCTACTTCCCGGCCAACACGTCGGGTCCGGGCATCCTGGCCGACATCGTGTCGAGCGGCCTCGGCACCCAGGGGATGCTGTGGCAGACCGGGCCGGCGTGCACCGAGGTCGAGACGCACGTCCTCGACTGGGTCGTCGACCTGCTCGGCCTGCCCGACGGGTTCCGGTCGACGGGGGCGGGCGGCGGCGTGATCCAGGACTCCGCCTCGTCGGCCACGCTGTGCGCCCTGCTGGCGGCCCGCGAGCGGGCGGTCCGGGCGGGCGCCGACCTCGACCGCCTGGTCGTCTACGCCTCGACGCAGGCCCACTCGTCGCTGGAGAAGGGCGCCCACGTCGCCGGGCTCGGGGCCGACCAGGTCCGGCTGATCGACGTGGACGACGCCTTCGCCCTGCGCCCCGACCTGCTGGCCGCCGCGGTCGACGAGGACCGGGCCGCCGGGCGCGTGCCGTGCCTCGTGATGGCGACCATCGGCACCACCAGCTCGCTGGCCGTCGACCCCGTGGCGGCGATCGCGCCGGTGGCCGAGGCCGCGGGCATGTGGCTGCACGTGGACGGCGCCATGGCGGGGTCGGCGGCCGTGTGCCCCGAGTTCCGCGGGCTGCTGGCGGGGCTCGACCGGGCGGACAGCTTCGTGTTCAACCCGCACAAGTGGCTGTTCACGACGTTCGACTGCTCGTGCTTCTTCCTCGCCGACCGGGCGGCGCTGCTCGACGCCTTGTCGATCCTGCCCGAGTTCCTGCGCAACGCCGCCTCCGAGTCGGGGGCGGTCATCGACTACCGCGACTGGCAGGTGCCCCTCGGCCGGCGCTTCCGGGCGCTGAAGCTGTGGTTCGTGCTGCGCTGGTACGGGGCCGAGGGCCTGCGGCACCACGTGCGCGAGCACGTCCGGCTGGCGGGCGAGCTGGCGGGGCGGATCGCGGCGGACCCGCGGCTGGAGCTGGCGGCGCCCGTCGGGCTCAACCTGGTCTGCTTCCGACACGCGGACGGCGACGACGCGACCGAGGCGCTGCACCGTGCGCTCAACGCCACCGGGCGGGTGTACCTGACCCACACGCGGCTGGCCGACCGCTACGTGATCCGCGCCACCATCGGCGCCTGGACGACCGAGGAGCGCCACGTCGACGCGCTCTGGGCCCTCGTCGACGACCTGGCCTGACGTGCGTTCCCCGCCGCGCCCGGGGTTCCTCGGGGCAGCAGGGGGCGTCGGTAGACTTCAGGCTTTCCCGGGGCAGCCCCGGCGAGCGCGTGAGGTGGTGGCCGTCATGGCCGAGGTCGAGATCGGGATCGGGAAGACGGCGCGGCGGGCGTACCGCCTCCACGAGGTCGCCATCGTCCCCAGCCGCCGCACCCGCGACCCCGAGGACGTCGACGTGTCGTGCGACATCGACGCCTACCACTTCGAGGTCCCGGTGCTCGCCGCCCCCACCGACAGCGTCACGTCGCCGGCCACCGCCATCGAGCTCGGCCGCCTCGGGTCCGCCGGTGTGCTCCACCTCGAGGGCCTGTGGACCCGCTACGAGGACCCCGAGCCGGTCCTCGACGAGATCGCCAGCCTGCCCGACGGCAAGGCCACCCCCCGGCTGCAGGAGATCTACGCCGAGCCGGTGAAGCCCGAGCTGATCGGCGCCCGCATCGCCGAGATCAAGGACGCCGGCGTCACCTGCGCCGTGGCCGTCAGCCCCAACCGCACGCTCGAGCTGGCCGACGCCGTGCTGGCCGCCGAGCCCGACCTGCTCGTCATCCAGGCGGCCATCGTGTCGGCCGAGCACGTGGCGCGCACGGTCGAGCCGCTCAACCTCAAAGAGTTCATCCGCCACTACGAGATCCCCGTGCTGGTGGGCGGGTGCACCTCGTACCAGACGGCGCTGCACCTCATGCGGACGGGGGCGGCGGGCGTGCTCGTCGGGGCCGGGACGGGGGCCGCGGGCGTCACCCGCGAGGTGCTCGGCGTCGGGGTCCCGCTGGCGACCGCGCTCGCCGACGCCCGCTCCGCCCGCATGCGCCACCTCGACGAGACCGGCGTCTACTGCCACGTCATCGCCGACGGCGGCATCACCACCGGGGGCGACATCGCCCGGGCGGTGGCCTGCGGCGCCGACGCGGTGATGGCCGGCACGCCCTTCGCGGCGGCCACCGAGGCGCCGGGCCGGGGCTGGCACTGGAGCATGCCCGCGGCGCACGCCACGCTGCCGCGCGGCGAGCGGGTCAAGGTCGACACGCACGGCTCGCTCGAGCAGATCCTCCACGGCCCGGCCCACGACGCCTCGGGCGCGGTCAACCTGACGGGGGCGCTGCGGCGGGCCATGGCGCTGTGCGGGTTCGAGACGATCAAGGACCTGCAGAAGGCCGAGCTCGTCGTCGTGGGGCAGGCCTGATGCCCGCCGGCACCCCCGAGGCCCACGCCCACGCCGGCGAGGTGGTGGCCACGGGCACCGACCACCCGTTGTCCGAGGACTTCCCGACCTGCCTCGTGGTCGACTTCGGCGCCCAGTACGCCCAGCTCATCGCCCGGCGGGTGCGCGAGGCCCACGTCTACTCCGAGATCGTGCCCCACTCGATCACCGCGGCCGAGGTGCGCGAGCGCCGGCCCGCAGCGCTCATCCTGTCGGGCGGCCCCAAGTCGGTGCACGTCGAGGGCGCTCCCCGCCTCGACCCCGAGATCTACGAGCTGGGCATCCCCGTCCTCGGCATCTGCTACGGCGCCCAGCTGATCGCCCAGCAGCTCGGCGGCGAGGTGGCCCGGGGCGGGAAGGGCGAGTACGGGCGCACGGCGCTGACCGTGACCGGCGACGGCGCCAGCGGCCTGCTCGCCGACCAGCCGGCCGACCAGACCGTGTGGATGAGCCACTTCGACGGCATCGCCCGGGTGCCCGAGGGCTTCGTGGCCACCGCCACGTCCGACGGCGCACCCGTCGCCGCGCTCGAGTCCCCCGCCCGGCGGATCTGGGGCGTCCAGTACCACCCCGAGGTGTCGCACACGCCGTTCGGCCAGCAGGTCATCGCCCAGTTCCTCCACCAGCTGGCCGACATCCCGCCGGCGTGGACGATGACGTCGATCATCGAGCAGCAGGTGGCCGCCATCCGGGCCCAGGTGGGCGCCGCCCGGGTCATCTGCGCCCTGTCGGGCGGCGTCGACTCGGCCGTGGCCGCCGCGCTCGTCCACAAGGCCATCGGCCCGCAGCTCACGTGCGTGTTCGTCGACACCGGCCTGCTGCGCCAGGGCGAGGGCGAGCAGGTGGTCGAGACGTTCCAGCGCCACCAGCGCATCGAGCTGATCCACGTGCGGGCGGCCGACCGCTACTTCGAGCGCCTGGCCGGGGTGACCGACCCCGAGGACAAGCGCAAGATCGTGGGCGAGCTGTTCATCCGCATCTTCGAGGAGACGGCCGGCGGGCTCGAGGACGCCCGGTACCTCGTGCAGGGGACGCTCTACCCCGACGTGATCGAGTCGGGCGGGGGCGACGGCGCCTCGACCATCAAGAGCCACCACAACGTGGGCGGCCTGCCCGAGGACATGACCTTCGAGCTGGTCGAGCCGCTGCGGGCGCTGTTCAAGGACGAGGTCCGCAAGGTGGGCGAGGAGCTGGGCCTGCCCGAGGAGATCGTGTGGCGCCAGCCGTTCCCCGGCCCCGGCCTGGCCGTCCGCATCATCGGCGAGGTCACGCCCGACAAGGTGGCGATGCTGCAGCACGCCGACGCCATCGTGCGCGAGGAGCTGCGGAAGGCCGGACTCGAGCGCCAGATCTGGCAGTCGTTCGCCGTGCTGCCCGACATCCGCTCGGTGGGGGTGATGGGCGACGAGCGCACGTACGCCCACCCGGTCATCATCCGGGCGGTCACCAGCGAGGACGCCATGACCGCCGACTGGGCCCGCCTGCCCTACGACGTCATGGAGACGATGTCGAGCCGCATCATCAACGAGGTGGCCGGCATCAACCGGGTGGCCTACGACATCACGTCGAAGCCCCCGGGCACCATCGAGTGGGAGTAGTGGTCAGTCGCCGGTCGTGACGGCCACCGGAGCGCCCTTGGCCGCGCCGGGCACCGTCGCCTCGCCCGCCGCGCCCTCGCCGTCGCCGCCCTCGGTGAGCTGGTTGCGCCCGGTGAAGAACGCCACGCCGTAGAGGATCGCGACCAGGAACAGCAGCGACCGGTACCCGATCATCAGCGAGGCGTACTCGAGCAGCCCGCCGAACATGGCGCCGAGCAGGTTGGCGCCGAACGCCGTCGCCGACGCGCTGGTCGACTTGAACCGCTGGGCGAACACCAGGTTGGCCATGAAGATCGGCAGGAAGGCGATCGTGATCGCGGCGAAGAACCGCGGCACGAAGTCGAGGCCGAGCAGCGCGCTGGGCGGCACCGCGTAGGCGATCACGAGCCCCGCCAGCAGCAGGACGTACAGCCGCGCCGGGTGCTTGAACGTGACGCGCTGCGACAGCAGCACGGCGGCCAGCACGCTGAGCAGCACGCCCAGGAACACCAGCGCGTTCACGAACCAGGTCGTGCCGAACAGCAGGGCGAACTGCACCACGCTCTTCGTCTCGAGCAGCATGAACGCCGCGCCCATGCAGAACAGGTCGGTGTAGCGGATCATCGGCTTCACCGGCCCGCCGACGCCCCGGATGGCGAGCAGCGACACCAGCAGGATCAGCCCGATGGTCACCACGTAGAACCCGGGCATCGAGTTGGAGCGCAGGTACGGGAACGGGTGGTTGTCGGAGGACGGCTCGGGGGCGTCGGCCGGCGCCTCCCACAGGGCCTGGAGCTCGCCGTCGCACGTGACGGCGTCGGGGTCCTCGGACACCGTGAGCACGGCGAGGTGCGAGATGTCGTCCTCGCCGCCGGGCGACAGCGTCTCGACGCACGGCGCCTGCCCGAACACCTGCGAGAGCGTGTTGGCGTACCGGTCGACCAGCCAGCCCTCGCGGTAGTAGTTGTACATCGAGAAGACGCCACCCTCGGTGAGGTGGTCGCGGGCCGACTCGATGGCCTCGGTGGTGAACAGGTAGCTCTCGAGCCGCACCGACGCCTGGCCGGTGACGAGCGTGAGCGAGTCGGGCAGGGCGAGCAGGATGCGGTCCCACTCCTTGTCCGACCGCTCGAGGTAGGCCCGCCCGTCGTCGATCGACACGTCGACGCGGTCGTTCTGGTACGGCCGGTCGGGGTGACCCTCCCTGCCGAGCTCGTAGAGCTTGCGGTCGATCTCGACGGCGTCGATGTGGGCGGCGCCGTTCTGCAGCGCGGCGGCCACGTCGTTGCCGCCGCCGGCGCCGATGATGAGCACGTCGTCGCCCTCGGCGGTGGACTGGGCGTAGTTGGAGCCGTAGAGCGGGTTGTCGACGACCGGCAGCGTGGCCTGGTGGGGGACCTCGTTGACCTTGACGCTGTAGCCGCCGTTGGGGTCGTCGGTCCTCTCGATCTTGTAGTACGGCGACCACCAGGTGTCGCTGGCGCCCGACTCGATGCCGAGCATGACCACCACCGCGACGACGGCCAGCACGGTCACGACCCGCACCTTGGGCAGCGAGACCAGGATGAGGATGCCGCCGGCCACCAGACCCCACGCCACGGGCGGCATGCCCAGGAAGGACAGGACGGCGACGCCCACGATGCCGAGGGCGCTGCCGACGAGATCGAGCTTGTAGGCCTCGAGGGGCTCGAACTTCTTGAACGTCTGGGCCACGCCGTCGGTGATGAACATCAGCAGGATGGCGACCGTGACGAAGATGACGGGCAGCACGATCTCGCGGGGCGGGCCCGAGATCGACGGCTCGTTGAAGAAGATCAGCTGGCCGCCCCGCACGTTGATGTCGATCGGCGCGAGGCGGATGAACGCCACGAACGCGGCCAGCACGACGGGGGCGTACGGGAACAGCGACCGGCCGCCGCGCCCGGCCCACAGGAACCCGAGCCCGATGCCGAGGAAGCTGCCGAGCAGCACCAGGTTCGAGAAGTACGCCAGGTAGACGACGTTGGCGCCCGACCAGCGGATGACCGACAGCTCGACGAACAGCATCAGGAAGCTGAGCAGGACGAGGCGCGGCCGGTTGCCGATCAGCCTCCTGGCCTCGTCGTCAGCCGGACGCGCCGACTCGTCGATCGTGGTCGTCTCGCTCAACGTCCCCCCCGGCGGCGCGGGTCCCCAACGGACATGTGGTCGCCCAACGCTAGACCCTGGTCCCGGCCCGCGCCCAAGGCCGCGCATCCCGCTCGGCCGCGCGCGGTGCGTGGCGGCCGGACGCTCAGGCGAGGGGGCGCCCGAAGGGCTTCTCCTTCGTCCACGTGGCCAGGTTGGCCTCGGCGGCCTTGGCCGCGGCGAGCCAGAGGCCGGTGCCCTGGTCCGCCAGGTCCGTCACGGCGGTGTGGATGCGCTGGACCGGGTCGCCGGCGGCGGCGTCGTACGTGGCGAGCAGGGGAGCGGCCGTGGACAGGAAGTCGGGGATGACGACCCGGTCGGCCCGGCCGAGCACCGCCAGCGCCCGGGCGGTGACCGGCGCCGGGGTCAGCGGGACGATCGTGCGGGCCTGCACCGAAGCGGCGGCCGAGTGATCGAGGACGCCGGCCTTGCCGGCGACGAACAGCACGTCGCACGGGGCGTCGAGGCGGGCATCGACGAGCGTGGCGTCGGCCTTGGTGAGCTGCTCGACGGCGGCGTCGACCACCGGGCCCGACCCGACGACCGCGGCGGTGCGCCAGTCGTGCGGCCCGGCGACCCGCCCGGCGGCGAGGGCCCCCGCCGCGGTCAGCGCGGCGTCGACGTCGCCCCAGCCGAGCGGGGCGAGGTCGGCGGCGGTCACGCCGTTGCCGGGGGCGAGGACGAGTGCGCCCCCCAGGGCGCGGGGCCGCACCTCGTCGAGGAAGGCGGCGAGCGCCTCGGCCCGCCGGTCGGGCGTGGCGTTGATGCCGGCCGACGCGCCCCCGTGCCCGGCCACGCCGAACGCGGCGAACGCGTAGGTCACCGACCGGGCCAGCAACTGGGCGCCGTCGCGCAGGACCTTCGGCGCCAGGCGCACGATGCCGACCGAGGTCACGGCGTCGTCGAGGTCGTTGACGACGAAGCCGTCGGTGCCGGTCAGCTTGTCCACCTTCACGGGCGCCGATCCTTGCAAGCCGGGCCGGTGCACCGCCACCCGACGGTGTTGCCCGGTTACACGGTCGCGAGGTGCTCGTACGCCGAGCGCACCGCGCTCGACCCCTCGCCGACGGCGGCGGCCACCCGCTTGAGCGAGCCGCGGCGGACGTCGCCCACGGCGAACACGCCGGGCACCGACGTCTCGTACGGCAACGGCGCCCGCGCCGCGAACGCCGGCCCCGAGGCGATGGCGTCGGGCAGCTCGCGGTCGGTGAGCACGAAGCCCTTGTCGTCGAGCGCCACGGCCCCGTGCAGCCACTCGGTCGCCGGATCGGCGCCGATGAAGCAGAACAGCCCGGCGCACCACATGGTCCGGCGACGGCCGGTGGGTGTGTGCTCGAGCACGACCTCGGCCAGCTGGCCGTTGCCCACCAGCTCGCGCACCTCGGTCCGGCCGAGAACCTCGATGTTCGGCTCGGCCTCGATGCGGTTGATGAGGTAGCGGGACATGGTGGCCTCGAGCCCGTCGCGCCGGACCACGATCGTGACCCTGCTCTTCTGCTCTGCCAGGAACACGGCGGCCTGGCCGGCCGAGTTGCCGCCGCCGACCACAAGGACCTCGCGGTCGGGGCAGCCCCGGGCCTCGATGGCGGTCGCCTCGTAGTAGACGCCGGCGCCCTCGAAGCGGTCGAGCTCCGGCAGCTCGAGGCGGCGGTAGCGGGCGCCGGTGGCGACGATCACCGACCGGGCGGGGATCTCGCTGCCGTCGGTGAGCACGAGCGTGTGGAAGGTGGCGCCCGGCTTCAGGCACGCGACGTCGCAGGGGGCGTTGATCCGGGCGCCCAGCCGGCGGGCCTGGGCGGCCGCCCGGTCGGCCAGCTCGCCTCCGGGCACGCCGTTCGGGAACCCGACGTAGTTCTCGATGAGGGTGCTGGTGCCGGCCTGGCCGCCGGTGGCGATCGAGTCGAGCGCCACCGTGTCGAGCCCCTCGGCCGCGCCGTACACCGCGGCCGCCAGGCCGGCCGGCCCGCCGCCCACCACCACGAGGTCGAACGTGTACCCGGGCGGGGCCTCGTACGTGAGCCCGAGGCGCTGCGCCAGCTCACCCGGCGTGGCGTTGCGCAGCGTGACGTCGGGCAGGACCACCGCGGGCACGTCCTGCTGCCGCAGCCCTCGGCTGGCCAGCACCACGTCGGGATCGTCGGCGTCGTCGAGGTCGACCCAGGTGTGCGCGACGCGCGAGCGGTTCACGAACGCGCGCAGCGCCAGCGACTCGGGCGAGTACCGCGATCCGAAGATGCGCACGGTCTGCGCCGCGGGGCCGGTGCGCAGGTTCTCGCTGCGGGCCGTGGCGGACTCGAAGATCATCGTGGCCAGGTGCCGCCGCTCGCCCATGAGGCGGCGGAAGCCGTCGGGCTCGATGTCGAGGACCCGGCCCGCCTCCCGGACCCGGGCGGTCAGATAGGGCCGCTGCCCGGTCAGCAGGCTGACGCCGCCCACGAACTGGCCCGGCCCGAGCACGCCGACGGGCTGCTCGCACTCGACGTCGGGCCGCACGACCTCGACCTCGCCGTCGAGCACCACGTAGAAGCCCTCGGACTTGCGGCCGGCCCGCAGCAGCTCCTCGCCCGGGGCCATGTCGCGCTCGACGCCGTAGGGGGCCAGCTCGGCGAGCGTCGCTGCGTCCCACGTGGGGAAGGGATCGGGCGCTGATCGCTCGCTGTCCACGTCGGGTTCCTCCCACGTCAGGAGCACACGAGGGTACCGGCGCGTCCGTCGCCACCCGACCGGTCAGTCGCTGTCCAACTGATCGTCACCGATTCGTTCCCCAACGGATGGTAGGAAGTCGCCTCCCGTGGGTAAGCAACTGGCGTCGGTGGTGAGCTGGGGACACCGCCGGCCGACGTCCCTCGATGTCAGGACCGATGTCGCTCGGTCGTCCTGCTGTCGACGGCCACCCTCGGGATGGGGGAACCTCGCGCGGTCGTTGGCGTCGCGTCCGGCTGTCGATCCGGCGGCTCACCGTTCGTGTAAGGGGTGAGCGCCGGGCCGCACCGGCGACGACGAGGGAGGATTCCCATGAAGCAGTACCTGCTCAGCGTCATGCAGCCCGACGGCGACCCGCCGCCCCCCGAGGACCTCGAGCCGATCGTCCGCAACCTGAAGGTGTTCCACGACGAGCTGCACGCCGCCGGCGCCTGGGTGTTCGCCGGCGGGTTGCACCCCGCGGACGTGGCCACGGTCGTCCGGGTCCAGGACGGCGACGTCCTCATGACCGACGGCCCCTACGTCGAGGGCAAGGAGCACCTCGGCGGCATCTGCATCGTGCAGGCCCCCGACCTCGACGCCGCACTCGAGTGGGGGCGGAAGGCGGCGGCGGCCACGACGCTGCCGATCGAGGTCCGCCCGTTCCAGGACGACGACGTCCACGCCTGAACACGAACGTGTCCCGCTCGCCCTCGCCGACCGCCGAGATCGAGCGTGTTTTTCGTGAGCACTACGGGAAAGCGGTGGCGGTCCTGGTCCGCTCGCTCGGCGACATCGGCCTCGCCGAGGAGGCGGTCCAGGACGCCTTCGCCACCGCGGTCGACCGCTGGCCCACGACCGGCGTCCCGCCCAGCCCCGCCGGCTGGATCGTCACCACCGCCCGCAACAAGGCGATCGATCGCCTGCGGCGGGAGGCGACGCGCCCCGGCCGCCAGGCGCAGGCGGCGCTGCTCGCGGTGCCCGACGCCCCGGTCGAGGAGGGCCCCGTGCGCGACGACCGCCTGCGCCTGATCTTCACCTGCTGCCACCCGGCGCTGGCCCGCTCCGCCCAGGTGGCGCTGACGCTGCGCCTGCTCGGCGGGCTGACCACCGCCGAGATCGCCCGCGCCTTCCTCGTGCCCGAGCCGACGATGGCGCAGCGGCTCGTGCGGGCCAAGGCGAAGATCCGCGACGCCGGCATCCCGTATCGGGTGCCGGGCCACGCCGACCTGCCCGACCGCCTGCGGTCGGTCCTCGCGGTCGTGTACCTCGTGTTCAACGAGGGCTACGCCGCCAGCGAGGGCGACGCCCTGGTGCGCGAGGACCTGAGCGCCGAGGCCATCCGCCTCGGACGGCTGCTGGCCGACCTGATGCCCGACGAGCCCGAGGTGACGGGCCTGCTGGCGCTCATGCTGCTGACCGAGGCGCGCCGGCCCGCGCGCACCGGCCCTGACGGCGAGATCGTGCTGCTGGCCGACCAGGACCGCAGCCGCTGGGACGCCGATCTCGTCGCCGAGGGCCAGGCGCTCGTGCGCCGGTGCCTGCGGCGCAACGCGCCCGGGTCGTACCAGATCCAGGCCGCCATCGCCGCGGTCCACAGCGACGCGCCGGACGCGCCGAGCACCGACTGGGGACAGATCGTGCAGCTCTACGACCAGCTCACCGCATTCGACCGCGGGCCGGTGGTGGCGTTGAACCGGGCGGTGGCGGTGGCCGAGCTGGACGGTCCCGGCGCCGGCCTGGCGCTGGTCGACGGCCTCGCCGCCGATCTCGACCGCTACCACGTGTTCCACGCGGTGCGGGCCGACCTGCTCCGCCGGCTCGGCCGCGGGGCCGAGGCCCGCGCGGCCTACGACGCCGCCATCGCCCGCGCCGCCAACGAGCGCGAGCGGGACGTCCTGCGCCGCCGGCGCGCCGAGGGGATGGGCCCGGGCTGAGGCGCGGCCGGCCGACGTACCGCGGCGTCAGCCGCCGTCGGCCTCGCCGCTCAGCACCGACCGCTCGTAGTCGACGACGGCCTCGATCTCCTCGTCGGACAGCCGGCCGTCCCAGCCGGGCATCTGGCCCCGGCCGTCGCGCACCACCGCGACGTGGTCGTCGACCGTCAGGCGGTCGGCCACGCCCGCCAGCGTCGGGCCGCTCGCGCCCTCGCCGTTGCCGCCGTGACACGAGGCGCACCGCTCCTGGTACACCATCCCGACCGTCGGGGCGGTCGTCGTCAGCTTCGTCGCCGCCGGCGCTGGCCATCCCCCCGGCGTCGGACCCGTCCCCGCCCCCGAGGCGGAAGGCGATCAGCCCGCCGTCGGCGCCGTCGGGCTCGCTGGCGAGCCACCAGCCCCACCCGGCGTAGACCGTCCCGTCGACGACCGAGATCCCGCCCGCCGCCGGGAAGGCGACCTCGTGGGCCCACAGCCGGGCGCCGTCGGCGGCGTCGTAGGCGGCGATGCGGCCGGAATCGTCGGCGAGGTACAGCACCCCGTTCGCCCAGGTGACCGGCCCGGTGACGTGGGCCTCGACCCCGACCCGCCACACCTCGTCACCCGTGTCGGCGTCGAGCGCCACCAGGTCGGCGTCCTGGCTGCGGTCGTTGGACGCGACGTACACCGTGCCCGCGGCGACGGCCGCGGACGCCATCACGCCGCCCTGCAGCCCGCCGGGGGTCAGCGGGGCCTCCCACAGGACCTCGCCGCTGTCGCGGTCGAGGGCGCGGTAGGTGCCGGCCTTGTCGCCGACCCCCACGGCGTCGGTGCCGTCCGCCGTGAACAGGTTGGGCATGGCGCCGACGTCGGCGTCGAGCCCGCTGGGCAGGGCGACGGACCAGGCGTCGCCCGCCGTGAACTGGCGGTGCCAGACCTCCTCGCCCGTGGCGAGGTCGAGGGCGACCAGGCTGTCGCTGCGAGCCGGCGCCGGGAGGCTGTAGGCCTGGCCGGTCCCGATGTAGAGGACGCCCCGCTCGCGGTCGACCGCCGGCGACGACCACACCGACACGCCGGCGCCCTCGCCCGCCGCCTCATCGGTGACGTGGAACCGCCAGGCCTCGGCGCCCGTGGCGGCGTCGAGGGCGACGACCGTCCCGCGGAACGACGGCGGGTCGCTCGGCACGAACACCTCGAAGCTGCCGACCCCGGTGACGACCAGACCGTCGGCGACGACCGGCGAGCCGAACACGACCGCCTTGGGGTTGGGGTCGAGGTCGGTCTCCCACACGGGTTCGCCGGTGGCACGGTCGAGCGCCACGATGCGGGCGTCGAACGCGCCCACGTACACGCGGTCGTCGTCGACGGCCACCGAGCCACCGACGTAGCGCGACTCGAGGTCGTGCGCCCACCGCTCCTCACCGGTGGCCGCGTCGAGGGCGCGCACGTGGCTGGTCCAGTCGCCGACGTACACCGTGCCGTCGGCGACGACGGGCGTGCCGGTGACGCCCTTGACCCCGCCGAGCTGCCACGCAGGGGTGAGGTCGGCAACGTCGCCGGCGCCGATGGACTCGTCGGGGGCGGCCCGCGTGTTGGTCAGGTCGAACCCGACCCGCGGCCATTCGTCCGTCCCCGTGCCGGCCGCGGCGTCGGCGCCTGCGCCGGCCCCACCGGAGCCGGCATCGGTGTCGTCGCCCGAACAGGCGGCCCCGGCGGCTGCGACCGCGCACAGCACCGCGACCCCGAGAGCCGCCCGGCTGCCCCGCCCGGCGCGAGGTCGCACGCGGGCGCGGCCCCCCGCCGCCGTGTCGTCCCCCTCGACTCCCACGGCCGGCACGGTAGCGGTGCCCGTCCCACGTGTGCCGTGGCGTGCGATCCTGACGGGCATGGCACCCGACGCCTCCGGTGACGACCGCCCCGACCGCCCCGAGGGCGAGGGCCCCGACCGCGACGCCGCTCCTCCGGCCGACCCCGACGCCACGCAGGCGGTGCCCGCCGCCCCCGACGACCCGTTCGCCGCGCCCGCCGCGCCGGGCGACCCCGCGTGGGACCCCGAAGCCACGCGGGCCGTGACCGGCGATCCGTTCGCGACGTCCGCCGCCGAGCCCGTCGATCCGCTCGAGGCGCCGACCGAGTACATCCCGCCCGTCGGCGCCGAGACCCCGGCGGCGGGGGCGGCGACCGTGTTCGGAACGCCGCCGGTCACCGAGGAGGCGCCCGGAGAGCGGGCGGCCGACCTGCCCAGGGGCGGCGAACGCCGGGACCGGCGGCGGACCGCCCTCATCGTCGGCCTGGTGGTCGCCATCCTCGCCCTGCTGGCCTTCGGGGGCTACCTGCTCGCGAGCGACGACGACGGCGGCGGCGACGACGGCACCACGACGACCACGTCCACGTCGACGTCGACGTCGACGACCGCGCCGTCGACCACGGCCACAACGGCGGCGGTGGTGCCGCCGCCCACCGCGGCGCCCACCGTCCCCACGACGGCCCGGCCGACGACGACCACAACGTCGACGACCACGCCGCCGACCACCACGACGAGCACGACGTCGACGACCACCACGTCGACGACCACGACGACGGCCCCGCCACAGCAATAGCGCGGGTCCGGTCGCGTCCTCGCCGGTTCGCACGGTCGCAGCACCCCGATACCCTCCGCCGCATGTCCGACTTCAACGCGGCGATCATCGACGAGTTCCGAGCCAACGGTGGGAAGGTCGGTGGCAACTTCGAGGGGGCACCGATGGTGCTGCTGCACACCACCGGCGCCCGGTCCGGCGCCGAGCACGTGAACCCGCTCGTGTACCAGCCCGTCGGCGACGACCTCGCGATCTTCGGCTCGAAGGCCGGCGCACCGACCCACCCCGACTGGTACCACAACCTGGTGGCCAACCCCGACGTCACGGTCGAGCTGGGCCCCGACACCGTGCCCATGCGGGCTCGGGTGGCCGAGCCTGAGGAGCGCGAGCGCATCTGGTCCCGCCAGAAGGAGATCATGCCCGGCTTCGCCGACTACGAGGCCAACACGCCCCGCGTGATCCCCGTGGTCATACTCGAGCGCGTCTGACCCGAGGCTGCCGCCGGCGCGCTCAGCCGTCCGGCGCCGGCAGCCACTGCAGGTCGGTGACCGTGCCGTCGAAGTCGGCGACCTCGGTCTGGCCGGTGCCATCGGCGTTCATCACGTAGATCGCGCCGCCCTCGCCGACCGCGGCCGCGTGCCGGCGGTCGGGCGACCAGACGGCCAGCCGCGGGTCGATCCCGCCCTGGGTCGCGTCAGGCACCCTGGCGATGCGGGTGACGTTGTCCCGGTGCGTGCCGTCCGCGTCGGTGGCCACGACGTTGCCGTCCCACACGAACACGATGCGCTCGCCGTCGGCCGACCAGGAGGGCGCGGTCACATGGCGGCCGAGCCGCTCAGTCGCGCCGGTGGTCGTGTCGAGGACGAACGTGTCCCGGGTCGACAGGCCGTAGAGGAGGTAACGGCCGTCGGGTGACACCGCCACCTGGTCGAGCGGACCCTCCACCTCGACCAGCACGTCGGCCGGACCGCCGCCGAGCGGGAGCGACACCACCTGCGTGCGGTCGGACGTCTCCTCGGGTGGCTCCTCGACGTCGCCGGTCACCCGGGAACCCATGATCTCGCTGGTGGCGATGATGGCTCTCCCGTCGCCCCGCCACACGAGGTGGCGCGCATCGCCGGTGGTGTCCGTGAAGCAGGCGCCGTCACGGATGCGCTCGTGGCACTCCTGGCGATCGACGACCGTGGGCCCGAGGCCGACCGGCGCGCCCCCGCCGGCGGGGGCCACCCACACGGACGAGATGGTGCTGCCCAGCTCGTCGTCGGGGCCGGGGAGGTCGGCGATGAACGCGATGTGCCTCCCGTCGGGCGACCACAGGGGCCGGGCGAACTGGTTCACGTCGGCGCCCGCGGTGACGAGGTCGACCGGCGCGCCCGCGGCGCGGTCGTCGCCGCCCCCGTTCCTGGAGGCGGGCTGGACTCGCAGCACGTGCTGGTCGCCCGCGGGCGCGGAGTACGCGACGGCGCTGCCATCGGGGCTCCACCCGGGGTTCGCCATGCCGGCGAGGGTGTCCACGACCTCGGTGGGTTCACCCCCGGCGGCGTCGACGACGTGCACCGTCCCGCTCGGGCCGTCGCCCGTCACCGTGACGGCCAGCGTGCCGTCGACCCCGCCGTCAAGCCCCCCCCGCCGAACACGTACAGGCGGGAGGCGAGCGGCGTGCTCCGCATCATGGCCCAGATGCCCGACAGCACGACGAAGACGAGGGCCAACACGGCACCCCCGATGATCACCCGGCGGAGCCGTCGGGCCGTGCGCACGGCCCACCGGCCGATCGGGGTCTCGGCCTGCCCGCTCGGCCCGTTCACCGCCTGCTCGCCCCCTTCGCCGACCGCCGACCGCCTTCCGCCGGGCGGCACGCGTCGCCGAGACCCGAGGGTACGGCGTGCGCTCGCGCGGGGGGCCGCGCCCCGGGGGTCAGCCGGTCGCGGCCAGCCGGTGCTCCCGCGGGCTGATGCCGCGGGCGCGCTTGAACGCCGTGCTCAGCGCGAACGGGCTGCTGTAGCCGACCTGGTAGGCGACCGAGGCGAGCGTCTCGTCGGGGTCGCGCAGCAGGTCGGCGGCCAGGGTCAGCCGCCACTCGGTGAGGAACGCCATCGGCGGCTCGCCCACCAGATCGGTGAACCGGCGGGCCAGCGCGGCCCGCGACACGCCGGCCTCTGACGCCAGCGACGCCACCGTCCAGCGGCGCGCCGGGTGGTTGTAGATCAGGCGCAGCGCCCGGCCGACGATCGGGTCACCCTGCGCCCGGTACCACGCCGGCGCGTTGCCGCCCGGTCGGTCGAACCAGGCTCTGAGCGTGGCGATGAGCAGCACGTCGAGCAGCCGGTCGAGCACGGCCTCCTGGCCCGGGTCGTCCTTGGCCATCTCGCCACTGAGCAGGTCGACGATGGGCGAGCCCAGCTCGTCGGCCCGCACGACGAGAAGCGCCGGGAGGGCGTGCAGGAGCCGGCGGCTGACGTCGCCCTCGAGGTTGTACGTGCCGACCAGCATGTCGTCGGGCCCGTTCAGGTCGGTGCCCCAGGTGCGCACGCCGAGCGAGAGCGCCTCGACCAGCTCGACCCCGCCGGGCGTGGTGCAGCGCTGGCCGGGGTGGATGACGATCTGCGTGGGCGAGGCGGGGTCGTCGCAGAACGTGTAGGGCACGGGTCCGCGGGCCACCGCCACGTCGCCCGGGTCCAGCCCGACGGCGTCGCCGTCGTCGGGGATCACCCAGGCGTGGCCCCGTACCACGGCCACGACCGACAGCGGGGCCTCGTCCTGTATCCGCATCGACCACGGCCGGCCCATCACGCAGCGGAGGAGGAAGGCCTCGCGGGCGCGAGGCCCGTCGAGCAGTCCGGCCAGGGCGTCCATGCCTCGAACTCTAGACGGACGCGCATGGATTCGAGTCGCACGGCGATGGAACGTCCAGGACATTCGTCGTTCACTCGAGCCATGACCAACTTCACCGACCCCCGCCCCATCCTCCTCACCGGCGGCACAGGCAAGACCGGCCGTCGGGTCGCCGAGCGCCTGGAGGCGCTCGGCCAGCCCGTGCGGATCGGCTCGCGCCGGGCCGACCCGCCCTTCGACTGGGACGAGCCCGACACCTGGGCGGCCGCTCTCGACGGCGCCCGTGCCGTCTACGTCACGTACGCCCCCGACATCGCCTTTCCGGGAGGGGCCGACGCGGTCGACGCCTTCGTCCGGCAGGCCGTGGCGACCGGCGCCCGCCGAGTGGTGTTGCTGTCGGGTCGCGGCGAGGAGAAGGCCGAGCACGCCGAGGAGCTCGTGAAGGCCTCGGGCGCCAACTGGACCATCGTGCGCGGCGCGGTGTTCGCCCAGAACTTCGACGAGGGGGTCCTCGTCGAGTCGGTGCAGGCGGGCACGCTGGCGATGCCCGCCGGAGACGTGGCCGAGCCGTTCGTCGACGTCGACGACATCGCCGACGTGGTCACGGCCGCCCTGACCGACGACCGCCACATCGGCCAGCTGTACGAGCTGACCGGCCCGCGGCTGCTCACGTTCCACGAGGCGATGGCCGAGGTCAGCGAGGCGGCCGGACGGCCAGTGCAGTACGTGCCGGTGTCGTCCGAGGAGTTCGCCGCCGAGCTGCGCGGCGCCGGGCTGCCCGAGGAGGAGGCCGCCGACCTGACCGAGCTGTTCGCCGCTATCCTCGACGGCCGCAACGAGTCGCTCGCGGACGGCGTGCAGCGGGCCCTCGGCCGGGCGCCCCGCGACTTCGCCGAGTACGCCCGCCGTGCGGCCGCTACCGGCGCCTGGGACCCCGCCCCGGTCTCCTGACTCACGTTTTCCACAGCATTTCCCCGTCAGTTTCGGTCGTCATGACGACCGAAACTGACGGGGAAATCTTCGCTACTCGAGCGTGGAGGCCGTGATGGTCGGGTCGGCGGCGCCGAGGAAGAAGATGCCCGGCAGGCCCGCCGTCTCGAAGCCGGCGCTGGGGTTGCGCCGCAGCGTCGACCCGTCGATGGCGAGCGTGCCGGTGCGATCGTTGCTCACGAAGAACACCGCGCCGCCGCCTTCGTTGGCGTGGTTGTCCTCGATGATCGTGCCGGCGATGTCGATGCTGAAGGTGTTCCCGTCGGCGTAGATGGCGGCCCCGCTGCCCCCGCCGGGCGTGCCGCCGCGGGCCGGGTTGGCGCCCGACCCGATCGCGGCGTTGTGGCTGAACACGCTGTTGAGCACGACCCACGAGACGCCGATGCTGCTCAGCCCGGCGCCGTTCGAGCACTCGCCGCCCTCGCCCGGCGCGCCGCCGAAGGTGCTGTCGACGACGTAGACCGGCAGGCCCTGCGACTGGCTGAGCACCCGCACGGCGGCCCCGCCGACGTCGGGCCCGGTCGGGTCGCAGCGGTTGCGGACGAAGCGGGAGCTCACGATCTTGACCCGCCCGCCGCGCACGAAGACGGCGCCCCCACCGCCTCCCTCGGTGGCATCCCCGGTCGAGTTGCCGTCGGCGAACGTGAGGTTCTGGATGGTGAGGCGGGGGTGGTCCTGGTCCTGGCAGTGCGACGTGGTCCACGCCTGGGCCTCGTCGCAGGTGTTCATGTAGAGGATCCGTCGCTGCCCGCCGCCGCTCAGCGTCACCAGCCCGCCGCCGTCGAGGACGATCTCGGGCCCGGCGTCGTTGCGGATCTTCGCCGTCTCGTCGAGCGTGATCGTCACCGGATCGGGGCCGCAGGCGAAGGTGATGACGCCGCCCGCGGCGACGGCGTCGACCACGGCCTGCGACGTGCAGCTCTGCGGGCTGCCGTCGCCGATCGTGCGATCGGGCTGCGACGTGTCGGCGGCCTGCGCCTCGGCGGGCACCGGCGCCGTGCCGTCGGGGTTGCCGGGCGAAGGCAGGGGCGGGGGCGGCGCGGGCGGCGGTGGTGGTGGTGCGGTGGTGGTTGCCGCGGTCGTGGACGTCGTCGTGCTCGGCGGCGCCAGCAGCTCGTCGAGTGCGTCGTCGCCTCCCCCGCACGCGGTGGCGCTCACGGCGACCGCGGCCGCGACGGCGAGCGCACCCCACGTCCCCCAGCGGAACCGCATCGGCGGCGAGGCTAGTGCTCTGGCCACGCCGTTCGAGTGGAGGTGCTTGCGGTCGGGGGCGAGTCGGCGCACCATCGCGCCCGTGAGCTACGACGAACCACCTCCGTCCGAACCCCCGCCGCAGGGCGGGCAGCCGCCCAGCGAGCCGCCCCCCGGTGGGCCGCCGCCCGGCACGCCTTACGCCGGTGGGCCGATGACCCCGGTGGGGGTCGTGCCGCAGTCGGTCGGCGGGCCGTACTACAGCCGGTGGCTGGTGATCCTCCTGGAGATCGTCACGTTCGGGATCTGGGGCATCTTCTGGACCTACCGCACCAACGAGGACCTGAAGAAGTACAACGGCGACGGCCTCGGCGGCGTCCTCGGCCTGGTGATCTACATCCTGCTGGCCGTCGTGCTGATGTTCACGATCCCGAGCGAGATCGAGAAGATGTACCAGCGCGACGGCCGGGAGAGCCCGGTGAGCCCGCTGTGGGGCCTGTGGTTCCTGCTGCCGATCATCGGGAACATCATCTGGTACCTGAAGGTCCAGTCCGCCCTCAACGAGTTCTGGATCAGCAAGGGCGCCCGCCCCGAGTGATCCCGCCGAAGACGGGCGCCGGCTACCAGGGCACGGGTCCCTGGTCGTCGAAGAAGCCGCCCGTCGGGCCGTCGGCGTCGACCCGGGCCATCGCCACGATGGCCCGGGCGCCCTCGGCCACGGTCTTGTGGCCCGAGTGGCCGTTGAGGTCAGTGGCGGTGTAGCCGGGGTCGACGGCGTTGACCTTCCACCCGGGCAGTGCCTTGGCGTACTGGGTGGTGACCATGTTCAGCGCGGCCTTCGACGACGGGTAGACGAGGGACACGATCCCCGACTCCAGCCGCTCAGGGTCGGTGGTGACCGCGAGCGAGCCCATGCCGCTCGACACCATCACGATGCGGGGCACCGCGGCGCCGCGCAGCAGCGGCAGGAACGCACGCGTCACCCGCACGGGCCCGAGCAGGTTCACGCCGAAGCAGGCGAGGAAGTCGGCGGGCCCGGTCTCGAGCGGGCTGGCGTGCGAGCCGATGATGCCGGCGTTGTTCACGAGGACGTCGACGTGGTCGGTCTGGCTCGCCACCGCGTCGACCGCGGCCGCGACCGAGGCGTCGTCGGTGACGTCGAGCGGGACGAAGCGGGCGTCGCCGCCCTCCGCGACCAGCTTCTCGGCGGCGGTGCGGCCCCGTTCGGGGTCGCGGCCGCCGAGGAACACGGTCCAGCCGTCGGCGGTGAGCTGGCGGGCGGTCTCGAAGCCGAGGCCCTTGTTGGCTCCGGTGATCAGTGCGGTGGTGGTCATGCCCGCAGGATCCGGCACGCCGAACCGCTCCGACCAGGGCCGGCGCACCCTGGGACCGACGGTCCCAGGCTGGATCGGGCGCGCCCCCGGCATCCTGGAGCCGTGGATCGTGCCGCCCTCGCCACCGCGCTGAAGTCGTACCGGGCCCGCCTCTCGCCGTCCGACGTCGGGCTGCCCGCGGGCACCCGGCGGCGCGTCGCTGGGCTGCGGCGCGAGGAGGTGGCGCTGCAGGCGGGCATCTCGGTCGACTACCTCGTGCGGCTGGAGCAGGGGCGGGGGCCGACGCCGTCCGACCTGGTCCTGACCGCGCTGGCCCGGGCGCTGCGCCTGTCGGACGACGAGCGCGACCACCTGTTCCACGTCGCCGGGTCAGCGCCGCCGCGGCCGGGTCACATCGTGTCGACGCCGCGCGCCAGCACGCTGCGGCTCCTCGACCGCATCACCGACCTCCCCGCGGTGCTGATCGACGCCAAGGGCGACGTGCTGGCGTGGAACCACCTGGCCACCGCGCTGCTCGGGGACTTCTCGTCGTGGCCGGCGGGGCAGCGCAACGTGGCGTGGCAGCGCTTCCTCGGCGACGGCGGGCGGGTGGCGCCGGATCCCGGGGATGACGAGTCCACCGCGGTCGAGACCGTGGCGTCGCTGCGGTATGTGGCCGCCCGCTACCCCGACGACCCGGGCCTGCTGCGCCTGGTCGGCGAGCTGCGGGCGGGCAGCCCCGAGTTCGCCCGGCTCTGGGAGGAGGGGCCGATCGCCGAACGCCGCAGCAGCCGCAAGACGGTCCTCCACCCCCAGCTCGGTCGCCTCGTGCTCGACTGCGACTCGCTGTTGCTGCCCGACGTCGACCAGCGCCTGATCGTGTACTCGGCCGCGCCGGGCACGCCCGAGGCCGACGCGCTGGCGCTGCTGCGGGTCGTGGGCCTGCAGGACATGGCCGAGCCCGCCCCCGAGCGCTGACCGGCGGCGCGGTCGACGCTCGGCTCAGGCTCGGCGGCCGAGGAAGGCGAGCAGGCGGGTCTGCTCGTCGGCGCCCTCGGGCGCCTCGAGCTCGGGACCGAAGGCCCCCGGTCCCCGCATGGCGTCGCCCATGCCGGACAGGTTGGCGCCCAGCCGGGCGATCTCGTCCGCCGGCATCGTGATCGGGAGGCCGGCCGCGGTGCCGAGGTCCCACCGGTGGACCACCAGGTCGGCCGAGATGAACCGGTCGATCATCTCCGCGAACGTCGTCGTGCCGAGCATCGGGCTCTCGTAGGTGGCGCCGGCGGCGTCGGGGTCCCGCAGGTGGCCGGTGACCACCTGGCGGGCGGCGGCGAAGGCGGCGGCGGGGTCGTCCGCCAACCGACGGGATGTCACCCAGCTCGCGGCCCACCATTCCCTCGAACATCCCGTGGGTCTCGACGACGTGGGCGACGACGTCGCGGGCGGTCCACTCCTCGCACGGGGACGGCGACCCCCAGCGGTCGGCCGGGACGGCGTCGATGGTGGTGGCGAAGTCGGCGGCGAGGCGGTCGTAGCGGTCGGCGATGTCGGACATGGGGACATCGTCCTCCCGGGCGGCGCCGGGGGTCTTGAAGGAACCCGACATGGCGGTGGCGCGCCGCCCGTTACCGTCGCTGGTGTGGTGCGCCAGGTCAGCCAGGATGCCCGGGGCATCGTCGCCCCCGACGCGGGACTGCGGCGGTTCCGCCTCGACCGCTTCCCGCCGTCGGGCGAGGTGGCCCGCCTCGTCGACCGCTACTGGCTCGCCCGCTGGGACCTCCGCGGCCAACCGGCCCACACCCAGCACGTGTTCGCCCACCCGGTGGTGAACGTCACGTTCGTCGACGGCGGCCCGGGCCTCGTCACGGGCGTCAGCACCGCCGTGTCGTCCCGCACGCTGGCGGGCGCCGGGTGGGGGCTCGGCATCATGTTCCGCCCGGCCGGGTTCCGCCCGCTCCTGCGCCGGTCGCTGGCGACGATCCGCGACGCCACCCTGCCCTGGGCGGAGGTCGTCGGCGCCGAGCGGGCGGACGCGCTGGCCGCCGCCGTCGCTGCCGCGGCGGGGGACGGCCACGGCGCGGACGCCGACGGCCCGGGCATGGCGGCCGCGGCCGACGCCGCCCTGGCGCCGCTGGTCCCCGCCCGCCGCCAGGCCTGGGAGGACACCGCCGCGCTCGCCGAGCGCATCGCCGCCGACCCGGCCTTCCTCACCGTCGAGGACGTGGCCCGCGAGGCCGGCGCCACCACCCGCCAGCTCCAGCGGCGCTTCGCCGACCACGTGGGCATCGGCCCGAAGGCCGTCATCCGCCGCTACCGCCTGTACGAGGCGGCCGAGCGGGCCCGGGGCGGTGGCCGGGTCGACTGGGCCGCGGTCGCCGCGTCCCTCGGCTACAGCGACCAGGCCCACCTCACCCGCGACTTCACCGAGCACTTCGGGATGCCGCCGGGCCGCTACCTGGCCGCCAACACGCCGGGCTGACGCGCGGTGTGGCCGGCCCACGTCGACGCGGCGCGTCCCTACGAGGACGTGGGTGACCCGCTCTGCGCTGGAGGGGCTGCCACGTGGCACGCGACGCCCGGGGCCTGCTTCAGCCTGCGGTCGAGGGTCACCAAGGTGGCGCCCAGCCGTTCGGCGAGGGCGACGTAGGCACCGTCGTAGATCGAGACGTTGTGGCGCAGTTGCCATGCTCGACCGGCGAGAAGGTCGTACGGCCACAGGTCCACGGCGAGGTCGATGAGGTCGGCATGCGCCTGCGCCGCCTGATCCGCGCTGATGTGCCCGGCGATCTCGTGGCGGCGGAGGATGTTGGCGACCTCGAACGGTGCAAGGTTGGGAGCGGCCAGGGCGACATCAGCGAGTCGCTCGGTGGCCCACTCGCCGGCAAGCCCGCTGTCGACGAGCACCGCGACCAGGGCCGACGCGTCGCAGACCGCGATGCCGACGCTCACCGCCTGTCGGCGTCCCGGGCGTCGAGGATCGTCTGGGCGTCGACCTCGACTCCGGTCGCGGCGACCCGCCGGCGGGCCCGTGCGAGGACGTCGGCCACAGATGGCTTGGCGACCGTCTCGAGGAGCAACCCGCGCAGGTACTCCTGCAGCGACTTGCCCTCGCGGGCGGCGCGGGCGGCGAGCTCGTCCCGGGCTTCGTTCGGGACGTCACGAATCGTGATCGCGACCATGACTGCAGAATAGCTGCGTTGCCTGCATCACGTAGTCGAGGTCGGTCAGGTCGATGTCGTCGAGGCGCATCGGCCGGTCACCCGGGCGACCCGGGCGGACGCCCGCCCTCGTCCACGAGCTACCGCCGCGGCCCGATGACGCAGCCGGCGAGAACCGCAGCCAGGCCGCAGAGGCCGAGCCACACGCCGAACGACGGCGAGGGGGCGCCGTCGCCCGAGAACACGACCCACAGCGCGGCCCCGTGGACGAGGGCGGCCAGCACCGTGGCCGCCCCGGCGATGCGCCGCACGCCGAGCAGCAGCGACAGGGCCGCCGAACGGGGCGCCAGCAGCGTCGATGCGATGGCGGCCGCCGCCACCACGACCGCGACGCCGAGCCACAGCACGTCGGTGTACAGCTCGAGGTACCGGGACCGCCCCGAGTCGATGGCGGCGGCCGCCGCGGTGCCGGCGGCGTCGCGGGCCTCCTGCTCGGCGGCGTCGGTGATCTCGTCGGGGGTCGGGATGGCGCCGTCGGGCAGCGTCGATCCGGTCTGCTCGCCCGCGCCCGGCACGACGTCGCCCGGGTCGGTCGCCGCCACGCTGAAGGCGGAGCGGATGTCGGCCAGCGTGACGCCGTCGTCCCCGACCGTGAACCACGGCAGCACGAGGAGAGCGGCCAGGAACGCGACCAGGCCGGCGAGACCGACGACGGCGCCCAGACCGATGGGCGACCGCAGGCCCGTTCCGCCGGCGCGGTCGGTGTCGCCGCCGGGCGCCCGAGGCCCGGTCGAGCGCGGGGCCGGTGAGGGACGACCGCGTGCGGGCACGCGGGGCCGAGCGTCGCCGCGGTCCGCGGGGCGCGGCGGGGGCCATCCGTCGGGACCCGCCGGCGGTGCCCCGCCCGGCGGTGCGCCCGGCTGCGTGGGCGCGGGCCGCGCCCCCGCACGGGCGGCGGTCGCCCAGGGCGCCGGGTCCCACGTGCGGGTGGGCAGAGGGGGCTCGGGCGGCAGAGGACCGCCACGGGTGACCGGCGCCCACGGGGCCGGGTTCCACGTCCGCGGCGGCGGGCCAGGGGGATCGGCGGGCGGCGCCGGGGGCGGCGACGGGTCGCGCCCCTTCCCGAACACGCTCGACCCCGAGTGCTCGAGCCAGTCGTCGGGATCTCGGCCTCGCCTTCGACCCGGGCCGGGCGTGCGCTCGCTCATCGATCCCCGCTCATGCTGCTGCTTTGGCCCGGCCCGACTGACACTGTAGTCAGCAACGCGACCAGGTCAGGAGGCGACGGGCTGTTCCTCGTCGCGACCCCGACGGCGACGGGCGCCGGCTCGCCCGGGCGGCGGCGCGGCAGGGTCGGGCTTGGCGTGCTCGTCGGTGTCGTCGCCGGCCGCGTCGGCCAGCATCACCAAGACCGAGGCTCGGAGCTGGGTTCGGGCGTGGCCGGCGGGGATCGGCTCGCCCTCGATCGCCTTCCGGAGCCGGCGCCGGTCGTCGCGCGGCAGCCGGCGCCCGACCCGCTCGGCCAGACGCAGGCCCTGGTACTGCTCGTTGGACGTGCGGGAGTCGGTGATGGCCGACACGATCGTCTCGACGTCGGCCAGCGAGGGATCGCCGAGCATCAGGCCGAGGACGAGCACCCGCACCACCGGGGGACCCTCCAGGAACAGCCGCTGGACCTCGGCGGCGTCGTACTGCTGCACCAGGGCGCTGGCGGCGGCCGCCTCGACGAAGTGGTCCTGCAGGCGGATGCGGGCGTCCCGCACGTCCTCGCCCGCCAGGACGGTGTGGGCGCTGGCGTACGAGTGCGCGGCCTCGGCCAGCCCGCCGCCCCACCGGTCGATGCGCTCGGCGGTGCCCTGCGCGCCGAGGTCCGCGATCTCCAGGCTGAGGTCGAAGCGCAGGCCAGCCGGCCCGACCGAGACCCGGGTCAGCCGATCGAACACGATCGGCCCCACGGCGAGGATCCCGCCGGCGAGCAGCAGCCAGGACGCCCCACCGTCGCCCTCCCCGTCCACGATCTCGGCGGCGGCGACGGCGACCAGCGCGGCGCCTCCGAGGGCGACGAGCCAGGTCCAGGCCCGGACGAGCGGCGACACCGGGCCGCGGGTCGTCTCTGCGCTGGTGTTGCGGTTGGACATTGGGGCCCCAGTCGTCCTCGTCGGGCTCGCCCGCCCGCGGGTCGAGTATGCACGCCGGGGCGGGGGCCCGCCACGGCGGTCGTCCGTGGCGGGCCGGGCCGCGCCAAACCTCAGGCGCAGGGCGTGCGGGCCGTGGCCATGAACGAGCAGAACTGCTCGGTGGTGACCTTCCACGCGCCGTCGAGCTTCACGACCTCGCCGGTCTGGTCCTCGTAGGCCGGGGTGCCGGCGAAGAGGATGTCGTAGGTGACCGTGGCCGTGTCGCCGTCGACGGTGACGTCGGTGGGGGCGAGCGTGATGCCCTGCATCATCTGACCCGTGGTGGCGTAGGCGGCGAGCGTCGGGGCAGCGGCCGCCGGGTCCTCGAGGAAGGGCGCCTTGGCGTCGGCGGCGACGGACGAGTCGAACACGGTGGTCCAGGCCTCGGCGACGGCGGCCTCGTCGGGGTCGGATGCGTCGACGCCCGCGCCGCCTTCCTCGGCAGCCGCCTCCGTGGTCTCGGTGGTTTCCGAGGACTCGGCCTCGGTGGTCTCCGCCGACGCCCGTCGTCGTCGTCACCGCCGCACGCCGCGGCGGCGAGCGGGGCGAGGGCGACGAGGGCCAGGGCCGCGGCCCGGCGGGCGAGTGCGATGGGTGGTCATGGGCTGTCCTCCAGCTCTGGGTGCAGATCACGGGCGAGGTCGGCGAGGACGGCCCCCGTGCGGGGGCCGAACCCGAGCAGGTACTGGTCCTCGTAGGCGAGGATCCGGCGGTTCTCGCCCGCAGGGGTGCGGGCGAGGGCGCCGTCGTGCAGGGCGAGCAGCCCGTCGACGCCGCCGACGGACTCGAGGCCCGAGGTCGTGACGACGAGGGCGTCGGGCGCCGCGGTGAGCAGCGCCTCGATGTCGACCGGCTGGGCGTCGTCGATCCCGAGCTCGGCGCCGACGTCGGTGACGCCGAGGCTGTCGAGCAGCACGGACATCCCGCTGCCCGGCCCGAACAACAGCTGGGTGCCCTCCCCCCGGAGGTAGAGCGCGGCGACGCGCGGCTCGGTCGTGGCCCCGGCGGCCAGGTCCACCGCGGCGGCGATCTCGCTGTCGACGGCGGCGGCCAGCGATTCGGCCGCCGCCGGTACGCCGAGCACGGCCCCGGCGGCCCGGATCTTGTCGCCCGGCCCGTCGACCGAGTCCTCGTAGTCGAGGACGACGACCGGCAGCCCGAGGGCGCGCAGCTGCTCGATCGCCTCGGGCGGCCCGGCCAGGGTGTTGGCGAGGACGACCGTGGGGTCGAGCGCGGCGATCGACTCGGCCGCCAGCGTCCGCTGGTACCCGATGGACGGCAGGGCCGCGGCCTCGGCGGGGTAGGTGGCGGAGATGTCCCGTGCGACCACGCTCGGCCCGAGGCCGAGGGCGAAGACCACCTCGGTGAGGTCGCCGTTGACGGCCACGATCCGGTCGGTCGAGGCGATCGTCACCTCGGTCCCCGTGCTGTCGACGACGGTGACGGGCAGGGCGGGGTCGCCGTCGTCGACGACCTCGAGCCCGGCGAGCCCGTCGGCAGTCGCGGCCGCCTCCGCCGCCTCGCTACCGGCGTCGTCGTCACCCCCGCCGCAGGCCGCGGCGCCCGCGACCACCGTGACGGCGAGGAGGAGAGCGGCGGAACGAGTCATTGTTAGGTGAACCTATCAATTGAGAGTTGTCAGCGCTAACACTCGCGCCAACGGGACCGGCGACCGCTTACGACCTGCGGAACATCACGCCCGCGCCCCGGCGGTCAGGCGGAGCCCGTCGTACCGTCCGATCGCATGACCGAGATCGAGCTCGGCCCGCAGCCCGAGACGCGGCGGCGCCACCCGTGGCGGCGAGTGGCCGCGGCCGCGGCGCTGGTCGTGGTCGGCCTCGCGGTCTTCGTGCTGGTGTGGTTCCAGCCGCAGAAGCTGTTCATCGACGACGAGGTCGACCAGGCGATCCCGACCGCCACCACCGAGGCGCCGGCCCAGGACGCTGCGAGCGCTGATCCCGCCGCGCCCCCGGCGGGCCCGACCACGAGCCCGCCGACCACCGTCCCGCCCGAGCCCGTCGACCTGGCCACCGGCGGGTTCGTGTCGCTCGACCACGGCACGGCCGGCACGGTGCGCGTCCTCCAGCTGGCGGACGGCCGCCGCTTCGTGCGCCTCGAGGGCTTCGAGACCGAGAACGGGCCCGACCTGTTCGTCTACCTGTCGGCCAACCCCGCGGGTGGGCCCGAGGGGGCCTTCGACGACGCCTACCTCGACCTCGGCCGGCTGCAGGGCAACATCGGCGACCAGAACTACGAGATCCCGGCCGACCTCGACCTGGCGGCCTACGCGAGCGTCGTCATCTGGTGCGACCGGTTCGACTCGGCGTTCGGCGCCGCCGACCTCGGCGGCGCCTGACCCACCGACCCGCGAAGCCGGTTCTCGTGGCGCGGCCCGCGCCGCGCTGGCATGCTCCGGCCCGCTGTGGGTCGACGAGTACCGGGGGGAATCGTGGGGGAGCAGGGCACGGACAGACGCGGGTTCCTGGCCGGGATGGGCGCGCTCGGGGCGGCGACGACGCTCGGGGCGCGGTGGTTCGACCTGGCCGCTGTCGGCGCCCAGCCGGCCGACGTCCCGCCGGTCGATCCCGAGTTCCCGCTGGGGGTGGCCGCCGGCGACCCGCGCGAGGACGGCTCGGTCATCTGGACCGCCGTGCCGCCCCGGGCCGACGGCGCCGAGGTCCGGGTGGGGTGGGAGGTCGCCCGCGACCCCTCGTTCCGGCGCATCGTCTGCGACGGGCGCGAGCGGGCCACGGCCGCCACGGGCTACACGGTGCACGCGACCGTCCGGGACCTGCGCCCCGACAGCTGGTACCACTACCGGTTCCACACGCCCACGGGCACCAGCCGGGTCGGGCGGCTGCGCACGGCGCCGCGGCCGGGGCGGCACCACGACCGGCTGCGGTTCGCGTTCTCGTCCTGCCAGCAGATCAACGACAGCCCGTACGTGGCGCATCAGGCGATGGCCGGCGAGGACCTCGACTTCTGGGTCCACTACGGCGACTACGTCTACGTCCACGACACGGCGACGCTCACGCTCGACGACTACCGGGGCGTGTACCGGCGCTTCAAGGCCAACCCGCTGCTGCAGCACCTCCACGCCACCTACCCGGTGGTGGCGATGTGGGACGACGGCGAGTTCGCCAACGGCATGGACCGGAACTTCGAGCCGGCGCGCTTCGCCGCGGCCGCGCAGGCATGGTTCGAGCACCAGCCGGTGCGCAGCAAGCGGCGCGACCCCACCCGCACGCACCGGGAGATCGAGTGGGGCGATCTGGCCACGTTCCTGCTGCTCGACACGCGCCAGTACCGCGACGCCGCCATCCCCGGGGTGCGGGGCCCCGACGTCCTGCCGTTCACGACGGTCGACACCCGCACGCCCGAGGGCGCGCAGATCCTCGACCCGGGGCGCACCTGCCTCGGGGCCGAGCAGAAGCGTTGGTTCATGAACCGGCTCACCCGGTCCGAGCACACCTGGCGCCACGTCGGCCACGGCTACAACTTCCTGGCGCTGCGGCTCGAGGACCTGGACACGCCCGAGATCCGGGCCGACCCGCCGCCGGGCTTCCACCTCAACGAGGGCCGCTACATCGAGGCCGACGCGTGGGACAACTACGCGGCCGAGCGTCGCGAGATCCTCGGCGGGCTGGCCGAGGCGCAGGTCCCCAACGTCGTGGTGACCGCCGGGCACACCCACATCTGGTTCGCCGGCGGGCTGCGGCCCGACCACGACGACCTCGAGGGTTCGCCGGTCGTGGCGCACGAGTTCGTGTGCGGCTCGTTGACGGCCGACCCCGACGTCCGCCGCACCTACCTCCCCGGCGTGCCGCTCGACCAGGCCGAGCAGATCATCCGCTCGCTCGAGGCCTCGTTCCTGGGCATCAACCCGCACGTCGACTACATCGACTCGATCAATCAGGGCTACGGCCTCGTCGAGCTGACCCCGGCCGCCGCCACGGTCGAGTTCCGGGTCATCGACACGTTCGCCGCCGACCCGCAGCCCAGCACCCGCGCCACGTGGGAGATCCCGGCGGCGCCCGCGCTGATCCCCAGCACGGTTGGCTGACCGCGCAGCGTTGGCCCGTCGTTCACCCGCCCTCCACGGCGCCGTCCCGTGCGGTTCACCGCCGGGCGTTTCACTTCCGGACGGTCCAGGCGAGGAGGACACGTGATGGCGGGTCGAGGGCGCGTGATGGGGACGACGGCGGGCGCGGTGGCGCTGGCCGTGGTGGCGGCGGTGCTGGCCGCGCCGGTCGGGGCGGCCCCGGTCGACGGCGAGGGCCGGGGCGGCGGCCGCGGCCGCAGCTTCGAGCGGGTGGCGACGTTCCCCGTGTTCGAGAACAACGCCGACCCCGGCGCCGAGACGGTGGCCGAGATCGTCGACGCCACCCCCGACGGCAAGACGCTCGTCTACACCGACGCCGTGCAGGGCGTGGCCGGCTTCGTCGACATCCGCCGCCCGTCGGACCCGCGGCCCGGCGGCACGGTCGACGTGGGCGGCAGCCCGACGTCGGTGGCCGTGACCAGCCGGTACGCGCTCGTCAGCGTCGACACCAGCCCGTCCTTCGCCGCGCCCAGCGGCCACCTGAGCGTGATCGACCTGCGCACCCACGCCGTGGTGGCCACGATCGACCTCGGCGGCCAGCCCGACTCGGTGAAGCTCAGCCCCGACGGGAAGTACCTGGCGGTCGTCATGGAGAACCAGCGCGACGAGGGGGTGACCGTCGACGGCGTCGAGGGCGGCCTCCCGCAGACGCCGCCGGGCCTGCTGAGGATCGTCGACCTGCATCGCCGCCAGCCCTCGGCCTGGACCGTGCGCGCCGTCGACCTGACGGGGCTGTCCGAGTACGCCCCCGACGACCCCGAGCCCGAGTTCGTGGACGTCGACCGCCGCAACCGCGCCGTCGTGTCGCTGCAGGAGAACAACCACATGGTGGTCGTCGACCTCGTCGGCGGGGCCGTCCTCGGCGACTTCCCGGCCGGGTCGGTGGACCTCGAGGGCATCGACACCGTCGAGGACGGGCTGATCGACCTATCGGGCTCGCTGTCCGGCGTGCCCCGCGAGCCCGACGCGGTCGCCTGGCTGCCCGACGGGACCGTGGCCACCGCCAACGAGGGTGACCTGTTCGGCGGCAGCCGCGGCTTCACGATCTTCGGCGCCGACGGTCAGGTGCTCTTCGACAGCGGCAACACGTTCGAGCACCTGGCGGTGCGTCACGGCCACTATCCCGAGGACCGCTCCGAGAACAAGGGCACCGAGCCCGAGGGCGTCGAGTACGCCCGCTACGGGCGCGACGACCTGCTGTTCGTGGGGTCCGAGCGGGGCAGCTTCGTCGGCGTCTACGAGCTGTCGGGTGGTCGGCGGGGCCCGCTGACGCCCGAGTTCTCGCAGCTCCTGCCGGCGGGGCTCGGCCCCGAGGGCCTGCTGGCGATCCCCGAGCGCGACCTGTTCGTCGTGTCGAGCGAGACCGACGACCCCCCGACCGGGGTGCGTACCACGATCTCGATCTACCAGCGCATCCAGGGCCGGGCGTCGCTCCCGCAGGTCGTCTCCGACGACGGGCCCGACGGCACCCCGATCCCGTGGAGCGCGCTGTCGGGGCTGGCCCCCGACCCGGACGACCCCGACACCCTGTACGCCGTCTGGGACTCGTACTACGCCGAGAGCCGCATCTTCACCCTCGACGTCGGCGAGACGCCGGCCGTCGTGCGGGCGTCGCAGCCGATCACCGGGGGCACCGGCGGCTACGACCCCGAGGGCCTGGCCTTGGCGCCCGACGGGACGACGTGGGTGGCGAGCGAGGGCAACGCCTCGGGCTCGGTGGCCAACCGACTGCTCCAGGTGGACGCCTCGGGCGCCGTCATCGCCGAGGTCGGCCTGCCCGCCGACGTCGTCGCCTGCCGGGCCGCCTCGACCAACCGGGGCTCGCTGGGCGCCGGGTTCGAGGGCGTCACGGTCGTGCCCACCGACGGCGACGGCTACACGCTGGCGATCGCGCAGCAGCGGGGTTGGGACTACACGACGCCCGAGTGCGAGGACCTCGACGACGACCCCGCCGGGGCCAACGCCGGCGAGCCGCCGCTGACCCGGGTGTGGACCTACGACCCGGCGACTGGAGCGTGGGGCCACGTGCCCTACGAGCTCGAGCCGGTGCCCGCCGGGGCGGCCTGGGTCGGCCTGTCCGAGATCGTGCGGCTGGAGGACGGGACGTTCGGCCTCATCGAGCGCGACAACCTCACCGGCGACTTCTCGCAGCTCAAGTGGCTGACCAAGGTCGACCTGTCGGCCCCGGTCACCCGCGCCGACAAGGCGGTGCACGACCTGCTGCCCGACCTGCGGGCCGGCAACGGGTGGATCACCGACAAGCCCGAGGGCTTCACGGTGGCCGCCGACGGCCGGGCCTACGTCGTCACCGACAACGACGGCGTCGAGGACTGGACCGGCGAGACCCAGCTCCTCGACCTCGGCCGGATCCGCCGCCTGTTCGGCTGATCGCGCTTTCGGTCGGCTACGCCGTGGCCGCCGGGTCCGGGGCGAGGCGGGGCCAGCGCGCGCTGAGGCGGCGGGCCACGGCGCTGCGCAGGCGCTGCCGGTGGCGGAGGACGATCAGGCTGGCGGCGCCCACTGCGCCCGGCGCCGCCACCCAGGCGGACAGGACGGCGAGCGCCTCGCCGGCCGACGGGAACGCCCGCCCGGCCGTCCACACGACCAGGACCCGAGCGACCGTCCCGGCGAAGTTGGCGACCGCGACCCGCCCCGCCGGTAGGCCGAGCCCGCCGGCCACGACCATGGTCTTGGCCGTCGGGGAGATCGCCACGGCCGACAGCCAGAGGTGGCCCGGCGTCGACGGCAGCCGTCGGGCCACCCGGCCGAGCAGGCGGGTGCGCTGCGCCCGGGCCAGCACGGCCGGCCCCGCCTCCCGCCCGAGCACGAAGTGCACGGGGTCGGCCACGCCCAGCCGCGCCACGGCCACGAGCAGGAGCAGCGGGAACGGCACGTCCCGCGCCGCCGCCACGACGTAGGCCGACCGGGGCGTCAGCGCCACCAGCGCCAGGCGGTTCTGGCGGAGGAGCACGGGGCTCGCGGCGTCGCCCAGGAACGACACGGCGCCGATCAGGGCGAGCAGGGCGACGAGGACGGCGACGCGCCGGGCGCCGGGGGAGGGAACGGACTGGTGACGGGAGCCGGGCATGGTCCGACTCCCGCCGCCGTCACGGCGGCGTTTCCCCCGTCGGGCCTTCGGTCCGGGTCACCATGCCACTGTTCCCGCCCTGCCTGTTGGGCCGGTGCATGTCGGGTGAGCGCCGAGCGAACACCGGGAGAACATCTGTCCGCGCGCTGGGCGGTCATCGCGGCCCTGGACGCCGGTCCTTGGGCGTGGCGTGGAGCGGCTCGTGGCAGGATCGCCGTCCATGCTCGCCGATCTGCTCGGGCACCCCGGGGTTGAAGAGGTGTGCGAGCTGCGCAGCCGGTTCGGCTTCCTGGCCATCCACGGCGGCAGCCTCGAGCAGGGCACCGATCTCGTGGCCGCCGCGGCGGCCGACCGGGCGGGGGCGTCGCTCTACGCCGTCCGCCAGCCCGACGACCTGAACTGGCACGTGCCGTCGACGCTGTTCGACCCGTCGGCGTCCGCCGGCGCTCGGGGCCTTCGTCGACCACGTCGACGCCGTGGTCTCGGTCCACGGCTACGGGCGTGCCGGCATGTGGACGACGCTCCTGGTCGGCGGCGGCAACCGCCCGCTCGCCGGCCGCGTCGCCCGGGCCCTCCGGTCGACGATGGGCGACGGGTTCACGGTGGTCGACGACATGGACGCCATCCCGCAGGCCCTGCGGGGGGTGCACCCGCGCAATCCGGTCAACCTGCCCCGGCGGGGCGGCGCCCAGCTCGAGCTGCCGCCCCGGGTGCGCCCGGGCACCGGTGCGCCGACGTACCGCGCCGAGTACGAGGAGGCGGTGGTGGAGGCCCTGGCTCGGGTGGCGATGGCCGAGACGGGACCGGGCTGACGACGCCGTTCTCGGTGTGTCCTCACCCGTCCCTCACATCGAGGCCGTATCGTCACCCGACTGATCGAGGGGGACCGCCATGAGACGACTGCTCGGGGGCGCCTGCGCCCTCGCCGCCACCATCGGGCTGCTCGCCGGATGCGCGCCAAACTCCGGGCGCTACATCGACCTCGGCTACTTCGCCCCGGCGGACCTGGTGACCACCGAGAACGTCGTCTACGGCGAGGCGCCGGCGCTGCCCGACCAGAGCATGCCGCCCGGTGGTGTCGAGACGCTGCTGCTCGACGTGGTCATGCCCCGGTTGGACGTCGACGCCGAGACCGGCGCGGCCGGCGATCCTGTGGATCCACGGCGGCGGGTTCCGGGCCGGCAGCAAGGCGTCCGCCCGCCGGTGGCTGAACGAGTGGGCCAGCCGGGGCTACGTGGCGATCGGGATCAACTACCGGCTCGACCAGGACAACTACTGCCAGGCCATCCAGGACGGCCAGCCGTTCCCGCCCGGCGAGGATGTCCAGTGCTACAACGCCATCGTCGCCGCCCAGCACGACGCCCAGGCGGCCGTGCGCTGGGTGCGGGCCAACGCCGCCAGACCTCGACGTCGACCCCGCCGACATCGTCGCCATGGGCTCGTCGGCGGGCGCCGTCACGTCGGTCAACCTGGCCTACAACTCCCACGATCCCGGCACCAGCAACGACCTGCCCGGTCCCTCGTCCGTCGTCGCCGCCGCAGCCCTGTCCGGCGCCGCCTACCCCGAGATCGCCGACATCGGCCCTGGCGATGCCCCGGTGTCGTACGCCCACTGCACCAACGACCAGGCCGTCGACTGGACCATCACCTCCGCCGGCATCGACGCCGCCCGGGCACAAGGCCTGGTCGCCGACGTGCTGGTGTGGGAGCCGCCGGAGTCGTGTTCTTCCGGGCGCATCCACGGGGTCGACCTCATGACCGACCACCGCGCCGAGATCGACCTGGCGTTCACCCAGTTCTTCTACCGCCACATGGGCCTGAGCCAGACCGAGGACTGAGCTCGGCTCTCTTCGCGGCGTGGTGGACGTGATACGTTACGTGGCCTGCTGAGGGGCGGGAGGGGCCGAGAGTGACCGATGTCGCTCCTGGGCTCCGCGACTCTGGGGAGAGCCGATGCCACGCACGCCGACGAGCCGACAACGACGCATTCCGCCGCGCGGCCTTGGCGACGCTCACCGGGCTGCTTGTCGTGGCCGGTATCGCCTGCGGCGGCGATGACGACGACGGCGAGGAGACCGGCACCGACCCCACGGCCGCCGAGACGACCACCACACCGTCCACCACCGCACCGCTCACGCCGGAGGAAGAGGCAGAGGCGGCGTACCTGGAGTTCGTGGATGTCGTCTACGGGCTCCTGACCACGAACCCGAATCCGGATGACCCAGACCTTCGGCGGCTGGCCGTAGACCCGGTGCTCGGCGATCTCATGGACAGCCTGCACGACGATGCGAGCCGAGAACCACATCGTCGAGCGAGGAGACCGGACGCCGCAGGAGGTGCTGGACGTCGCACTTCCGACCGGCGGACGCCGTCAGCATCGAGGTCTGCTCAGTCGGCAACGACACGACGATCGATCGAGATGACGGGGCGATCGTTGACGAAGGGATGCTCCGCACGATTTGCTCGATGTGTCATTGTCTGAGAAGCCCCGATGGCACGTGGCAGGTCAGCGAGCTCGCGACGACGCAGATATTCGACGGAGAGGTCGAATGCCCGCAGTGAGCGGCACGTCGGTGTGCCGGGCACGTCGCTGGCGGCATGCCGCGCATTGGCGTCTCATCTGCCACCGACGTCGAGCGCCCACTCCGCTGACGATGGCGATGCACTCGTCAGACGCGTCAAATGCCGACGACAAGCTCTCCGCCTCCGTCTCCTACCACGAGCTCGTCGGCACGCCCGGCGGCCGGGCCCGCGGCCGCTCGGCGCCCACTCGCCCCGTGACCTGCGAGGTCCACGAAGCCCCCGGCGGCCCCGATGGCGGCGGCAGCGAGAACGACACCCTCAGCCCGTTCTCCGGCGCGTACGTCGACGCCGCCTGGTACTACCAGACCTGCCGCTACCTCGACACCGGCCAGCTGGCCAGCTCGAACTACTGGCAGTACACGCCGGGCAACCCCACCAACCCGGGCCCCGACCTGGCCGCTCTCGCCCGGCAGGCGTACGACGAGGTGCCCCTGGCCTTCCCCGTCCCCGTGACGTCGCCGGGCATCGACGTCGACCAGATCACCGGCCTGCCGACGTGGCTGTGGCTCGAGCCCGGCTCGTGGGCCGAGCTGTCCGCCCGCGCCGAGATCCCCGGCTTCTGGGTCGAGGTCACCGCCCACCCCGAGCGGGTCGTCTGGGACATGGGCGACGGCGAGACCGTCACCTGCGACGGCCCCGGCACGCCCTACGACCCGGCCGTCGACGACGACGCCCAGAGCACCGACTGCTCCCACGTGTACCAGCACACGTCGGTCGACGAGTCCGGCGGTCAGTACCGGGCGAGCGTCACGATCGAGTGGTCGGTCGACTGGGAGGCCTCGACCGGCGCCGGCGCCGCGCTGCCCGACGCGTCCCGCACGACCACCTTCGCCCTCACCGTCAGCGAGCGCCAGGCGGTGGTGTCGTACGGCGAGTGACCTGAGACGTCACCCACCCGCGTCCCGGCGGGTCATCCGCTGGTCGGGCGACTCGATGCCCCAGGTGAAGATCGTGTCGGCGTGCAGCCGGATCACATCGTTGGTCGCGCCCGGCACCGGCGGCCGATCGCTGGTCGTGGCCTCGGCCCGACCCCGGATCTCGATCCCGCGCACCGTCCACGGGTCGCGCGACGCCAGGTCGTCGATCACCAGCGCCGCCCGCCCGGTGGCGGCGACGTTGCGGTACTTGCGGGTCTTGGCCAGGGCGAGCCCGCCGATCAGCACGTCGCCCGACGACGTGATGCGGAACCCAACCGGATTGACCTGCGGGTTGCCGTCGGCGTCGACGGTGGCGAGCCGGCCCAGCGGTTGCGAGCGCAGGTAGTCGAGCTCGGCCGGGGTGAAGGTCATGGCGGGGACGGTAAGACCTCCACCCGGCTCGAGGTCAAGGTCCGCAGCGGTCCTCGGTCGGACTCGCGGCGGTGGGGAGGATCTGTCCGGGCACCCCCGACCGCCAGGGGTGACGGTCGCAGTCCGGCAGCGCGGCACTAGCGTCGGCAGCGGTGCCTGAGATGACGCGCTGGCGTGCGGTGGGCCGTCTCCGTCCGGGAGATCCGCGCCACATCGCGGGGTTCGAGGTCGTCGGCCGCCTCGGCGAGGGTGGCATGGGCGTCGTCTACCTCGCGGAGCATCCCGAGATGGGCCCAGCGGCGCTCAAGTTCGTCCGCCCCGGCGACACCAACGACGCCGCCTTTCGGGCCCGCTTCCGCCGGGAGATCGAGGCCGCCGAGCGGGTGCGCAGCCCGCGGGTGGCGCGGGTGTTGGCGTCCGACGCCGACGCCGCGCTCCCATGGCTGGCCACGGCGTTCGTCGACGGCCCGACGCTGCACGAGGCGGTCACCGACTCGGGGCCGATGTCCGGCGAGCGGCTCGTGGCGCTGGCGGTGGCGCTGGCCGACGCGCTGGCGGCGGTGCACGACGCCGACGTCGTCCACCGGGACCTCAAGCCGTCGAACATCCTGCTCACGCCCGAGACCCCGGTCGTCATCGACTTCGGCATCGCCACGCTGCGCGAGGCGCCGGCGCTCACCAGGACCGGCATGGCGCTCGGCACGCCCGGGTGGATGGCGCCCGAGCAGGTGCAGGGCCGGCCGTGCGGGCCGGCGGCCGACGTCTTCTCGTGGGGGCTCGTGGTCGGGTTCGCGGCGTCGGGCCGCTCGCCGTTCGGCAAGGGCCCGGCCGACGCCCTGTTCTACCGGGTCGTCCACGAGCAGCCCGACCTGCCGGACATGCCCGATCCGCTCGCCATGCTGGTCCGGTCTGCTCTGGCCAAGGACCCCGACCACCGTCCCGAGGTCGGCACCGTGCTCGCCCGGCTCACCGGCCAGCCGATCGAGCCGACGGCCCTCGGCCACACCCTGGCCGACCGCACCGCCATCGTGCCGACCGTCGTGGCGCTGGGCTGGGACGTCGAGGCGCTGCCGTCCCGCCCCGACGGCCAGGCCCGTGCGGTCCCCGAGGGGTACGAGCCCGAGCCGAGCGTCGACGCCGCCTTCTGGTACGCCGGCGAGGACCACCGGGACCTGCGCTCCCTGGCCGCCGCCTTCCAGCGCAGCTGGGACGACGCCGCCCAGCAGGTGTTCGTCCGCCGCGACCCGATCTGGCTGGGCGAGCTGCGGGGCTTCCTCCAAGCGCACCGGGCCGAGGACGCCGACCGCATCGTCGCCGACGGCACCGGCGACGCCCCGCCGGTCGCCACGATGGCGCGCCTGGTGCTGGCGATGGACGAGGGGATCGAGCCCCGGGTCGGGCCGGTCCTCCTGACGCCTGAGGGGCTCGAGGCCGCGGGCCGGGCCGTGCCGGGCGGCTGGCTGGGGGCAGAGGGCGTGGCCGGCATCGTCCGTCCCGCCGTCACGGACCCGGCCGGGGGGGAGCGCCTGGCGTCCATCGCCGGGGCCCGGATCCTCCGCCTGTGGCGCGGCCTGCCGGGCATGGAGCGCGCTGCGGCCATCGACGAGCGCTGGCACGCCTCGATGGGCGAGCTCGACCGGCTGGTGGCGCAGGTCAGCCCGCACGCCGGCTTGCCGTCGCCCGCAGAGCGCCACCGGGCGCTCGCCACGCTGCTGCTGTGCGCGGTGCACCCCGAGCACGAGCGCCAGCTCGACCGCCGCCTCCACGCGGCGCGCCGGACGGCCGCCCGGCGCCAGCTGTGGTGGGCCCAGCTGGCCGCCGAGGGCCAGCGCAACCCGGCCGCCGCCACGCTCGCCGTGATGACGGCCGACCGGGCCCGCACCCTCGCCCAAGGCGAGCGCGAGGCGTCGCGTGCGGTCGACCGCCAGCGCCGGGCCGAGGACCAGAGCCGCCGCGACCGCGAGCGCGCCGACGCCCAGGCCCGCCGGGCCGCGGCAGTGGCGGTCCAGCCCCGGTTCATGCCGGTGCGCCGGGCGCTGAGCAGCACACGCCGAGGTTGGGTGCTGGCGGCGATGATGGGCGCGCTGGTGATCTACGTCTGGGCCGAGGAGACGTTCGCCGGCCCGCTGATCGAGTACCACCAGAGCCCCGACGCCGCCGGCGGCGTCTCGGCCGACACGGTCAGCTCGATCCGTGACGCGTCCGACGCCGTCGGGTGGGCGGTGCTGCTGCTGGTCCTGCTCCCGGCGATGCACGTCGCCACCCGCACGATCCTCCGCCAGGGCGCCCGCCGCCCGTGGGCCCGCGCCTATGCAGCCGGGGCCGCCGCCGTCGACCTGCTCCTCGGCCTCGTCCTCCTCCCGGCGGCCTCGCTGGCCGGGTTCGTCCTCGGCGCCGGCATCGATCGGCCGGTCGACCCGGCCGGCGAGCCCCTCTTCGGCGACGACGCGTGGGGCCTGGTCGTCGTGCTCCTGCCGTTCGGCGCCGTCGGTCTGTTCCTGATCGTCCGCTCGGCCTGGCGCCTGGCCCGTGCCGTGTTCGGCCGCCCGGTGGCGGCGCCGATGCTGGCGGCGGGCTACCCCGCACCGCCGTATCCGGTGCGCTGACTCCCCCACATCCCGACGCGATTGGTGGATGATCGACACATGCCGGACGGCCCGCGCATGGTGTCCCTGGGGTTCGGGAAGTTCGCGCGGGCCGACCGGATCTACGCCCTCGAGCCGCTGCGGGGCGACGACCGGGGCGGCGGCCGGCGGACCAGGGTGTGGATCGAGGGCATCCCCGACCCGATCGTCGCGTCGCGGACCGAGCGCACGATCCTGCACGACATGGGCCAGGACGCGGGCGCCGAGTCCCCGATCGTGGACGACGCCCTCGACCTCGCCGAGCGCCTGGTGGCCGCCGCCGACGCGGGCCGCGTCGACCTCGGCGACCTGGGCCGGCGGGCCCGGCGCCTACTGGAGGCCACCACGGCGCCGGGGGAGAACGCCGGCGGCGACTAGCGCTCCAGACTGCCGCCGGGCGTCGGACGATGGGTGGGCGCCCGTCCGAGGCCCTGGGACCTCACCAAGCGTGGTAGCGGGTGCCGCGGGCGTGGCCCGAGCGTTCGGCGACGCCGGCGGCGACAAACGACCGCAACGCGGCCCGCACGGCCTCGGGCGGGCGGCCGAGCGCTTCGGCCAGCTCGCGGGCGGTCGCCGTCCCCCGGCTCCGCAGCTCGTCGAGCACCGAGCCATCGGCGTCACCCACGCCCGCCGGGACAGGCCCGTCGTCCTTCGGCGTCCCCGACACCAGCGCCCAGGCGAGGTCGGCAGCGCGAGTCACGATCTGCTGCAGGGCGTCGGCGGTGGCCGGTCCACCCAGCGGCGGCGGGCCCAGCCGGCGCAGCGACGCACCCGGGTCGGTGGGAGCGGCCGGCTGCACGGCGACCGCGGCCAGGTCGCCCGGCGCGTCGTACAGCCGGGCCGCGTGGAGGTCGGCCAGGCGGATCCCGTCGCCGGAGCCGTCGTCCTCGAGCGTCGGGCTCGGGCGCCGCACCGGCGCCCGTCCTCGCCGCCCGGAGCGCGGCGAGCAGCGCGTGCTGGTCGCGTCCCCGCAGGGTCGGCAGGAGGAACGGGTCGTCGTCGAAGGCCTGCGCGAGCACGTAGTGGACGGCGGCGACGTGCTTGCACGGGTTGGCGTGGTCGGGGCACGAGCACGTGGTCGCCAGGTCGCCGGCCTTCGGGAACAGCGACAGCCCGCAGCCGGCGAGCGTGTCGTCGATGTCGTCGGGCATGCGCCCGTCGAGCAGCGCGGCGGCGTGGCGGAGCTGGCCGGCCAGGGCGGCGACGATCGTGTCCCACTGCGCGTCCGAGAAGGCCGGCAGGCGCAGCGTGACCCGGTAGGGCACGGCGCGGCTGCCGTCGACGCGGGCCGTCACCTCGCCGGGGGCGACCTCGAGCCGGCGGACCGCACCCCGGCGGGCGTAGGTGCGGCCCCGCGGGAGGCGGTTGGCGTAGGCGGCGCCGAGCGTCTCGAGCGAGCCGATCCACCGGCGTCCCCACCAGGTCAGGCCGAACCGGGTCGCCATCAGGCGGCGTCCTCGGTGTCGTCGGTCTCGCCGACGTCGTCGGTCGACAGCGCCACCAGCGCCCGGATGTCGTCGTCGCTCAGCTCGGTCAGCCAGGTCTCGCCGGTCCCGACGACGGCGTCGGCCAGCGCCCGCTTGTCGTCGAGCAGCGTGGCGATGCGCTCCTCGAGCGTGCCGCCGGTGACGAGCTTGTGGACGTTCACGGTGCGGTCCTGGCCGATGCGGTAGGCGCGGTCGGTGGCCTGGTCCTCGACGGCCGGGTTCCACCACCGGTCGTAGTGGACGACGTGGGTGGCGGCGGTGAGGTTGAGCCCGGTGCCGCCGGCCTTGAGGGACACGATCAGGAGCGGCGGCGCCGAGCCGTCCTGGAACCCGGCGACCATGGCGTCGCGGCGGCCTCGGGCGACCCCGCCGTGCAGGAACGGGACCGACGCCAGCCCCAGCGTCGCCGTGAGGTGCCGGACCAGCAGCTCGCCCATCTCGCGGTACTGGGTGAACACGAGCCCGCGGTCGCCGGCGTCCACCACCTCGGCCAGCATCTCGGTGGTCCGGGCGAGCTTGCCCGACCGCCCGGGCAGCGGCCCGGGCTCGCCGAGGTACTGGGCCGGGTGGTTGCAGATCTGCTTGAGGGCCGTGAGCAGCTTGAGGATGCGGCCGCGGCGCTCGATGCCCTCGCCGAGGCCGTCCTCGTCGAGCAGCGTGCGCACCGCCGCCTGGTACAGGGTGGCCTGCTCGCGGGTGAGCGTGCAGGCGACCGTGGCCTCGATCTTCGGAGGCAGCCCGGCCGCGATGGCCGGGTCGGACTTGGTGCGGCGCAGCATGAACGGCGCAACGATGCGGCGGAGCCGGGCGGCGGCGTCGTGGTCGCGCCAACGCTCGACTGGAACGGCGTAGCGCTCGCGGAACCGGGCGAACGACCCGAGCAGGCCCGGGTTGGCGAACTCGATGATCGACCACAGCTCGGACAGCCGGTTCTCGACCGGGGTGCCGGTGAGGGCGACGCGGCTGGCCGCGGTCAGCCGCCGGGCGGCCCGGGCGGTGCGGGCCGCGGGGTTCTTGATCTGCTGGGCCTCGTCGAGCACGACGACGTCCCACTCGACGTCGGAGAGCAGGTCGGCGTCGCGGCGCAGCAGCCCGTAGGTGGTGACGGCCACGGTCCCCGCAGGGAACCCGGACGGGTCGTCGGGACGGTCGGGACCGTGGTGGCGCAGCACGGGGAGGGCCGGGGCGAAGCGGGCCAGCTCGCGCTCCCAGTTGCCGACCACCGAGGTCGGGCACACGACCAGGTGGGGGCGATCGCCGGCCCGCCCGGCGAGCAGGGCGATGGTCTGCAGCGTCTTGCCGAGGCCCATGTCGTCGGCGAGCAGCGCCCCGATGCCCAGGTCGCCGAGCGCCTGGAGCCAGGCCACGCCGGTGCTCTGGTAGGCGCGCAGGGTGGCGTCGACGCCGACGAGGCGCGGGGCGCGGTCGTCCCGGGCCGTGCGCAGGCGGTCGACGAGGTCCAGGAGCACGCCGTCGGCGACGACCTCGACCGGGCCGAGCTCGCCGTCGGCCCGCTCGCCGGCCAGCGCCGCCGCCAGGGCCTCCGCAGCTTCGAGCTGGCCGCCCTCGCCTCCCGGGCCGACCAGGTCGGCCAGCGCCACCGCCTCGTCGGGGTCGAGCCGCACCCACTGGCCCTTCCACAGGACGAGCGGCTGCTTGAGGGCGACGATCTCGGCGAACTCGTCGGCGGTGAGGCTGTCGTCGCCGATGGCCGCCTCCCAGCGGAACGCGCCCAGCGCATCCGCGTCGAGGCCGGCACCCGTGATGCCGGCGCCGGGATCGCCCACGGGCGCGCCCATCCGCAGGCGGGCCCGCAGCTTGCGGGCGCCCTTGGCGGTCAGCTCGGCCGGCAGCATCACCCCGAGGCCGGCCGCGGCCAGGGCGCCGGCGCCGTCGGTCAGGAACGCCGCGGCGTCGGCCGGCGCGAGGGCGAGGCTGGTGGGGCTGGGCTCGGACAGGCTGGCGTCGATCGGGGTGAACAGGCGGGCGGCCTCGGCCAGGCCCCGGACCAGGGCCTCCTGCGGGTCGACCAGCCGTCCGCCGACGGCCTCGAGCGTGCGCGACCCGGTCTGCCACACCTGCTCGGCGGGGACGATCAGGCTGGGCTCGTCGGCCGCCTGGAGCAGGTAGTCGAGGGGCCACGGCTCGTCGGGCGAGGCCGCGGCCGGCGTGTGGAGCTGGACGCACAGCCGGGCCGCCTGCGGCCCGGTGCCGGTGAGCGGGGCGGTCCACCGGGCGACGTCGTCGGCGCCTTCGATGCTCTCGGCCGCCACTGTCACCACGGGGTCGGTGGCCGTCGAGGGCCGCGACCCACCGGGCGCCGACGTCGCCGGGGGCGGCCACGCCGTTCCGGTTGCGTCGGGCGTCTGGCTTCGGGGCTCGGGCGCAGGTGTCCGCCACGGCGTCGGCGAACGCGGCGAGGAGGTCGGCCGCCGTCCAGACCGTGTCGTCGTCCTCGTCCCGCCGCAAGGCGTGCGCCGCGGGCGGCATGGCGGCGGCCAGCGTCGCAAACCGCCCGTCCGCCGCGTTCCCCGCGCGGCGGCCAGACGCCAGCCGGCGACCATGGCGTCGGGCCCAGCGGGCCGCAGGGTGGGAACGATGTTCCCGGCGGCGACGTGCTCGAGGGCGAGCTTGGCGGCCACGCTCCAGGCGAGGACCGAGTCGCTCGGCCGCTGCCACGGTGGCCAGGCGTCGGGCGCGGCCAGCCCGGCGAGCAGGCGGATGGCGGGCCGCATCGGCAGCAACACGGCGTCGACGTCGGCGGCCGTCACCTTGCGGCGGGCCCGGGCGCTGGCCGGCGCCACGGTCGGCAGGCGAGCCGGTGTGCCGGCCGGCGCGCCGAGCTCGGCGACCGCCGCCGCCAGGTCGGCCGGCCCCCACAGCGCGACGTGGCCGTCGGCGGGGATCCGGCCACCCGGCCAGAACGTCGCCTGCACCCCAGCTCCCGGCCCGGTCACGAACGCATGATGGCACCGGGAACGGGCGCTACGGTCGTTCGTCGATGGACGAGGACCGGCGTGCGTTCGCAGTGCCGCCCGCGCACGGGACCTACGACGACATCGAGCTCGCCTGGCTCGACCCGTCCGACCCCGACGACCGGCACATCCTGATCGAGGCCGAGCACCCCGAGCTGCAGGCCGCGCTCCGATCTGAGCGGGACGAGATCGTGATCGCCGGCGAGCCGATGAATCCGCGGCTCCACATCTCGATCCACGAGGTGGTCGCCAACCAGCTCTGGGACGACGACCCGCCCGAGGCATGGGAGACCGCGCAGCGCCTGCTCGCCGCCGGCTACGACCGCCACGAGGTGCTGCACATGCTCGGCTCGGTGGTGTCCGACGAGATCTACGACGTCATGACCGAGCGCCGCCCGGCTGACCTGGCCCGCATGCGCGCCGCGTTCGCCGCGCTGCCCGACTCGTGGGAGGCGATGCGATCGCCCGCCCCCGAGGCGCCCCGCAACCGCGCCGAACGCCGTGCGGCCCGCCACCGCGGGCATCGTTGACCCGACGCGCGCGTCACGGAGGCTCGTGCCCGTCGGCCTGGCCGGGCGCGAACGGCCACTCCTCGAACGCCGTGCAGAGCCCGTCGTCGTCGAAGCGCAGGACCCAGAGGTCGCGCCACCGGCCCCCGTCGGGGTCGCCGTAGGCGACCGCGACCCGTACCACGGCCGTGTCGCCCGTCGACGGCCACGATGTCGCTCGTCATGGTGAACGGCTCGTCGGCGCCGTCCCGCTCGCTCTCCCACAGCTCACCGATCGCCGCGAGGCCCTCGACCGGCCGGGCCCAGGGCGAGACCAGGTAGCTGGCGTCCGGGGCGAACAGCCGCGACAGCTCGTCGGTGCCGGCGGTGCGCCAGGCCCGCTCGTACCCCTCGACCCACTGCTGCACCGCGGCGCGTTCCATCGGCCCCATCGTGGCGCGCTCGCCCGTGACGGGCGAGGGCGCACCGATCTGGTCAGGACGCAGGCGACGCAGAACTCGTTGCCCTCCGGGTCCTGGAGGACCGTCCAGGCGTGGCCCCACTCGTCCTTGTCGGCCACCCGGGTGGCGCCCAGGGCGACGAGCCTGGCCACCTCTGCCTGTCGATCGATCGCCGACCATGTCGACGTGCATGCGGTTCTTGGCCGTCTTGGGCTCGGGGACCTTGCAGAACAGCCAGTTGGGTGCGTCCGGGGCGGCGTCGAGGTCACCGATCAACGCGATGTCCTCGCTCGGGGCCGGGTCGGCGGCCAGCGGGCGATCGAGCGCCGCCGACCAGAAGCGGGCGACGGCGAGAGGCGTCGTCGCAGTCGACGGTGATGGCGGCAAGGCGGATGCTCATGGGGATGTCTCCTGGGTCTCGGCCGCGAGCGGCCAGTGGATCTCGGTGCGGAAGCGCGCGGGGTCGTCGGTCTCGTCGAAGCTGACGACGTAGATCTCGCGCACGGGCAGCCCGGCCGGGGTGGCGTTGTGGGCCACCCAGGCGCCGAGGGTGCGGTAGCTGTCGGCGATCGTCTCGTACCCTCCGGCGTGCACGAGCACGGCGACACGGGCCGCGGGGACCTCGCTCACGACCACCCGGCCGCGTTCGCCGGGCAGCGCCATCGGCGTCCCCACGGGGACGAATGCCTCGACGGGCTCGGCGGCGTCGTCGGCGATCTCGGGTGGGTACAGCGCCCCGGTCGGTCCGACGGGGGCGGTCGCCGAGCCGGTCGACCATGGCGCCGCAGCTCGGCGTAGGCGCCGTCGAGGAAGGCGGCGAAGCTCGCCTCGGTCACCTCGCCCCGCACGGCCAGGGTGTGGGCCGCCGGCTCGTCGCGCACGTGGACCGGCGTGTGCGCGGCCGGCAGCCCCACCCCGGCCTGCAGCTCGCTGACGATGCGGGTCACGTCCTCGAGCCGGGCCTGCATGGCGGCGGTGTGCTCGGTGAGCACCCGCTCGGTGACGGCGGGGTCGCGGGCGTGGACGACCTCCCGCACCCGGTCGAGCGGCACGTCGAGGGCCCGCAGCCGCTGGATGACGGCGGCGTCGGTCAGCTGGGTGGCGTGGTAGCTGCGGTAGCCGGTGGCGGGATCGATCCGGGCAGGAACGAGGATGCCGGCCTCGTGGTAGGCCCGGAGCGCCTTGACCGACAGCAAGCTCGCCCGGGAGAAGGTGCCGATCGCCATGAGTCCGTCGCTCACGACTGACACCCTGCCGTCTCCCCCTGGGGGAGAGTCAACGGTTGCCGTCCGCGCGTTTCAACTCGCACCGGGACGAGGCCGTTTGGCAGTCGACAGGGTTCGAACGGCCGCGTCCCCGGGCCGTGCACCTGGACGGGTCGGCTGCGGAGGTCGGCGTGGCGTGCCTCCCGCTCTACCGACGGCTGCACGCGGGGCGCTGGGACTTGGGACTTGGGCTGAACCGGCGCGGCATGGCGTCGTGTTGGTTGTGCGCCGTTGCGGGTGGTGCCGGACGTGGCCACGTCGGTGGGCATCCGAAGCCCAATCGCGGGTGCGCCGGCGTGTCCGGAGTCCGAGTAATGTGCGTGCGGACCTTCGGGGTGCCGCCGTTCCCGTACGTGGCCCGCCCCCGGGGTATCGCTCGAAGCATCTGCTTCCTCGAGTGGGGTCTGCCGTGAACGGCAGGCCCGTTCACCTCGTCCACGAGGAGGCACGATGCCTGCCCTGTCCGATCCCGACTGCTCGCGCGTCGTCACCCGGGACGTCGCCCACCGCCTCGTGGCCGAGGTCGCGTGATGGCGGTCTGTACTTGGTGTGCGCAGGAGATGACGACCGTCAATTCGTGCACGGTCGACGCCTTCCACGTCGAGGGCCGTCCCGTCGAGATGGTCGCCTACGGGGCCGAGCCGGGCGGTGGTGCGTTTCGTCTTCGCTGCGGCGACTGCGGAGTCGCACGCGGTGGTCACCACCATCCGGGCTGCGACGTGCAGCGGTGCCCGTTGTGCCGCGGTCAGATGATGACCTGCGACTGCCGTTTCGACGAGGACGGGCCCAACGAGGACGAGTTCGACGACGATGACTCCGATGGGGCGGGCGAGCCACTGATGGTCGACCGTGACGGTCTCCTGATCGAGCGGCGGTGGGTTGGTGGGCAAGAGGTGATCGTGCATTACGACGACATCCCGGCGAGCGACGTCACGACGGTCTCCGGAATCCCCTGTACGACGGCGCTCCGCACGGTGATCGACATCGCTGCCGATGTCGATCGTCGCGCACCTCGAGAACATCGTCCGCGACTGTCTCGACCGGCGGCTGTTCACGGTCGACGAGGCACGGCGCCGCCTGTCGCAGCCCGACATGGCGACCCGAGCCGGTGCGGCGCTGCTCCGACGCGTCCTGCCGGGGTCGGGGTGATCCGTGTCGGCGAAGTGTGGGTGCCGCCAGGCGCTTCTCGGGTGACGTCGGCTCGATGGGCGACCAGCACCGCTAGCGCGACCCGACCGCCGCGATCACGGGCGCGGGCGATGCTCGGCCGGTCGTCGGGCTACCCCGCCGCCACCCGGGCGTCCTCGAACAGCTCGGCCGGCATCGGCGTGTGCAGTCGCCACGTGACCGCCATCGGCCGGCTGCCCTCGTGCTGCACGTAGGTCGCGGGGCCGAGCGCCATGTAGGGCATGGTCGTGCCGAAGCGGGACGTGCGGTACTCGCGCACGAACAGCAGCACGTGCGACCCGTCGCGCTGGTGGTTGATGTAGCGCTGGCCGGTCGGCGAGGTGTCGCTGGTGGTGCTTTGCGACTCCCAATGGAACAGGTCCTGCGAGATGGCGTAGTCGCGGTAGAGGGTGGTCGGCGAGTAGTCCTTCTCCGACTTGGCCAGCGTCACGAAGAAGACGTCGCATCGGTTGGCCTTGTCCCACCACGGGCCCTCCCGGAACGTGGGTGGCTTGGCGGCCGTCCCCGAACCGAACGCGGCCAGTGTCTCGTCACGCGAGTAGCGGGCGTGCACGCCGACGGGTACCGGCAGGGGCAGGCCGAGCGGCCGCACCAACGACGTCGCCCGCTCGGCCAGCACGTCGAGCACCTGCAGCAGCTCCGACCGCATGGTGTCGTGGCGCCACAGGCGGGCGAACCCGTCGTCGTAGCTGGCCATCTTCGTGCTGACGGTCCAGAGGTCGAAGTGCAGCATGGCGAGCAGGCGTCGGCCCCGCTCGTCGGTGGAGGCGTCGACGCCGTGGGGCGGGTCGGGCTGGGTCAGCACGGACCGGTAGAGGTCGAGCCGCTCGTCGTCGTCGATGTGGAGCATGCGGCCGATGGCTCGTTGCAGGGCCGTGGCCTCGACGTTGCCGGCGATGCTCGGCCCGAGCCCGACCTCGGCGCGCAGCGTCGACCAGCCGCCGCTCGCCCCGCGGTAGACGTCCTCGAGCTCGAGCCCGGTCTCGCGCAGGTAGGTGGCCAGGTCGACGTCGCCGAGCGCCTGCAGCTCGGCCACCCGCTGGCGGCGGGTCGAGGGCAGCGACTGGCGCAGGTTGTCGAGCACGAGCTTCTGCACGTCGCGGTCGAGGTCGATCGTGCAGCCGGCGGGCAGGAACGGGAACCCGGCCTCGACCTGCTCCTTGATCTCGCGCCGGGTCGAGCGGGTGATGGCCCGGTAGCGCAGGTCGAAGCGGAACCGCTGGTGCTGGCGCCCGACGAAGTCGAGCACGGTCAGCCCGTCCTTGTCGGGAGCGTGGCGCAGGCCGCGGCCGAGCTGCTGGAGGAACACCGTGGCGCTCTCGGTGGGGCGCAGGAACAGCACGGTGTCGATGGCGGGCACGTCGACGCCCTCGTTGAACAGGTCGACGGCGAACACGACGTTGACCTCGCGGTCGCGCAGGCGGCGGAGGGCGGCCTGACGCTCGGCCGTGCCCGTGCGGGCCGACACGGCGACCGCCGGGATGCCGGCCTCGTCGAATCGGCGGGCCATGTACTCGGCGTGCTCGATGCTCACGCAGAACCCGAGCGCCGCGCATGCGGCGGGGGTCGAGCACCTTCTCGCGGACGGCGGCGAGCACCTTCATCGTGCGGGCGTCGTCGCCGGTGTAGACGTCGCTGAGCTCGCCGAGGTCGTAGCCGCCCCGCCGCCAGGTCAGGTGGGAGACGTCGACGTCGTCGTGGACGCCGAAGTACTGGAACGGGACGAGCAGGCCCTCGTCGATGGCCTCCCACAGCCGCAGCTCGGACTGCGAACCGGTCGTCGAACCACCCCGTGACCGGCTGGCCGTCGGTGCGTTCTGGCGTCGCCGTCAGGCCGAGCAGGACCTTCGGGTCGATGTGGTCGAGCAAGGCCCGGTAGGTGTCGGCGGCCGCGTGGTGGAACTCGTCGACGATCACGACGTCGAACTGCCGTCGGGTCGATCGCCTCGACGCCGAGTGCCGCCAGAGACTGGATCGAGGCGAACACGTGCCGCCACCGCTCGGGCCGAGCGCCGCCGACGTAGGTCTCGCCGAACGTGCCGTCCCGCAGCACCGTGCGGAACATGCGCCGGCTCTGGTTCAGGATCTCGGCGCGATGGGCGACGAACAGCAGCGAGGCGTCGGGCCAGCGATCGCGGAGCCGCCGGTAGTCGAGGGCGGCGATGACGGTCTTGCCGGTGCCGGTGGCGGCCACGACGAGGTTGCGCCAGCGGTTGTGCCGCTCGCGCTCGGCTTCGAGCTCGTCGAGGATGCGGGCCTGGAACGGCTTGGGCGTGACGTCGAGGAAGGTGATGTCGATGCCGTCGGCGTCGCTGCCCGTGGTGGCCGACGGGCCGCCGCGGGCCTTGGCGATGGCGGCGTCGAAGCGTTCGCGGTCGCGCTGCGGGTCGTAGTCCTCGAACTGGGGCGACTCCCAGTAGGTGTCGAAGGTGGCCCGCACCTTGGCGAGCAGCTCGGGGTTGCCGACGGCCGACAGGCGGACGTTCCACTCGAGCCCGAGGTGTTGGGCCGTGACCGAGAGGTTCGACGAGCCGACGTAGGCCGTCGAGTAGCCGGTGTTGCGGGCGAACAGCCAGGCCTTGGCGTGCAGGCGTGTGTTGACGTCGTCATACGACACCCTCACCTGGGCACCGGCGGCGACCAGCTCGTCGAGCGCTCGGCGTTCGGTCGACCCGAGATAGGTGGTGGTGACGAACCGGACCGCCTTCCCCGCGGCCGTGAGCCGCCGGATCGGCTCGAACAGCTGCCGGATGCCCGACCACCGGATGAACGCGCAGATCACGTCGACGTGGTCAGCCGACTCGATCTCGAGGGCGATCTCGTTGCCGATCGTGGGCTCGCCGGTGGCGTTGGTGAGCAGGTCGCTCTCGCTCAGCGGCGTCGTCGGCCGGGGGATCGTCGTCGCCTCGCCGGGCAGCGTGGCGGTCGGCGTGATGGCGAGCAGCACCTGGGCGATGTCGGCGATCTCGTCGTCGGCGTCGACGGCCTGGGCTGCCGTGGGCGTGCAGGACGGCGACGATGTCGTTGGCGATGACGACCGCGTTGGCGACCCGCTGGTCAGTGGGCTGAGCGGCGATGGCCCGGCGGATCAGTGGCACGAGGTGGTGCGCGACGACGAGGTCGGCATCGGCGGCCTCGATGCGCCGTGTGTCGGCCCCCATCGCCAGGATGCTGAGACGATCGATGACCCGCTCGACTGCACGAGTGACTACCGCCTCGTATAGGCCATCGTGTGGTGACCGGCCGGGGGCGGTCATCCGTCCGTCTGCAGAACGGCCGCTTCGTAGACGCGCACGAGCTTCTCGACGAGGTCTCTGTGAGTGACGGCGGGAAGCTGGCCGGTCGTCCGCCCGTAGGTGATCAGGTACTCGAGCTCGTAGTCGATGGGCGACTCGATCCCACCTGGAACTGTGGTCCTCGCGGAGACCACTGCGACCTCGCTAGTGAGCCCCCGCCAGTCGTCAGTGATTGGTCGCCTGTCACGCGGATCGGTGAGGCCGAGCTCGTCGATGGTGCACGAGCCCTTGTTGTACTGCCACACCCCGCACGCTGTGACCAGGTTGCTGGACGTGCTGTCGCCCCCGATCGAGTGGGGCACGACGTGATCCGCCGTTGCGGCGAGCAACAGACCGGCGGGATGGGAGCTGGCGTTCCGGCCGGTCCACGGGAACTCCGTGGGCAATACGACCCCGAGGGCCTTCAGCAGCTTCGGGTCGACGACCTGCAGACCGCAGTACCGGCACCGCCAGCCGTCCCGCTCGAACACGTTTCGGACGACAGCCCGGGTAGGCACAGCCGCCGACCGGGTACCCACGCCGTGGGCGGCTGCGCTGTGCCGACACGTCCACTCCACGCCCGCAGCGAACCAATGCGTCCAGAGCGCCGGTCGGTTGATCGACCGCAGCCGGTCGCGGGCGATGTTGACGTCGTTGCCGAGCAGCGCCGTCACCGCCTCCTCGACGAGCGCCGGCGCCTCGACCACCGGTCCCGGTGGCGCAACGAGCCACCTTGTGATCGGCGCGGCCGCGCTCGCGCTCGCAGGTATCCCCTTATCGACCGCCATGCCGTCCAACCCCGCGTCCGCTGTCCCCCAGACTGTACGCAGCGGAGGTGACGGCAATGGGGCTGTTCACCACACGTCCGTGACGGTGTCCTCCGCAGACGCGGGGCGCGATCGAGTCGGAGGCCTGGGAGGGCAGATGGGGCGGACTCAGTTCGGCCTGCTGGTCAGGCGAGGCCCATCGAATCCGTCGCCCATATGGCGGGGAAGCCGAGTCGCTTGCACGCCCATTGTGGTGCTTGTCGAGGTGCTTGAAACCGGCGTCGATCCGCTCGTAGTAGGTGACCGAGTAGATCAGGTTCAGGCCGAACGGCCGTGTCAGGCCCGGCCCTGTCCGCCCGCCTCGGAGGGGACTCGTGGGGCGCCATCCCGGAATGACGCTGCCGTCCGCGCCCGCGCCGCGATCCGGCCCAGGCCTACGCCATCGAGCGAGTCGGGCTCGGCGGCGTAGAGCGTCAGGATCTGGTCGCCGTCGTCGGCCAGCACCACGGCCTCGTAGTGCAGCGTCAGCTCGCCCTCCACCGGGTGGATGTAGCGCTTCATGCCGTGCGACTTCTGCGCCACGTCGTGGGCCTCCCACCACGAGCCGACCCGCTCGTCGCACGCGCGTAGCTCGGCGACCAGGGACTGCAGCGTCCGGTCGTCGGGGTGGCGGCTGGCGGCGAACCGCAACAGCGCCACGGTCTGGTGGGCTGCCTCGACCCAGTCGGCGTGCAGGGCCCGGGTCGCCGGGTCGGTGAACACGAGGCGGGCGTAGTTCCGCTCGGCGCCGAACGGGCCGAGCAGAGCCTCGGCGGTCGGGTTCCAGGCCAGCAGGTCGAGGCGCCGGCTCAGCAGCACCGCCGGCGACGGATCGAGCGCGCGGACGAGCAACCCGAGGCCCGGGCGCACCGCGGTGCCGTCGCCCCCGTGGCCGCCGGCGGACGCCGGCTCGCTGGCGCCTGCCAGGCGGAACAGGTGGCGGCGCTCGGTGTCGTCGAGCAGCAACGCGCGGGCCAGCGCGTCGACGATGTCGGGCGACGGCCGGCTACGCGTCCCTGCTCCAGGCGCACCAGGTAGTCGGCGCTGACGTGCACCAACTGGGCCAGCTCCTCGCGCCGTAGGCCCGGCACGCGGCGCCGCGGGCCGCGCTCGAGGCCGACGAGCTCGGGGGCGACGCGCTCACGGCGCGATACGGAGGAACGCTCCCAGCTCGTCGGGGCGACGCATGCCTCCGAGTATGTCGGCCGCGGCGCTCGACCACGCCAGCGTGGGACGCGTCGTACCAGGAACCGGTCTCACTGGATCGCGACGACGGCCCGCCGCAGCATCCGGGCCATGGCCGACCCCGACCCGTTCCTCCCCCAGGACCCCGCCCGCCTGCTCGTCGCCGACCCCGACCGCCGGACGGCGACCGACTTCGTCAGCGACGGCCGCCGCCTCGCCGCCCACCTCTACCGCCCGCCGCAGGCCGCGCCCGGTCAGACGACCCCCGGCATCGTGATGTGCGGGCCGGTGTCGAGCGTCAAGGAGCAGACGCTGCCCCACTACGCCGAGCGCTTCGCCGACGCCGGCTACACGGTGCTCACCTTCGACCCCCGCGGGTTCGGCGAGAGCGAGGGCGAGCCCCGCTTCCACTACGACCCGTGGCTGGTCATCGCCGACTACGTGAACGCCTGTGCCCACCTCATGGCCCACGACGACGTCGACGCCACCCGCGTTGCCGCAGTCGGCGTGTGCATGGGCGGCGGCTTTGCCCTGGCGGTCGCCGCCCGCGAGCGCCGGCTGGCCGCGTGCGTGAGCGTGGCGGGCGGCTACGACCTGGGCGGCACGATGCAGGCTGCCATGGGTGCCGACGGGCTCGCCGCCTACCTGCGCACCGCCAACGAGCTGCACGACCGCGAGCGCCGCACCGGCGAGGTGGCGTACATCCCGACGATCGCCCGGGAGCTCAGCGCCGACGTGCCGGTGGCGGTCATGCCCAACCCCGAGCCCTACAGCTACTACGAACGCACCTCGCGGGACCACGCGCCGACGTGGTCATGGGAGACGACCGCGGCCTCGCTCGAGCCGTTCCTGACCTTCGACGCCATCTCGCAGGCGCCACTCCTCGACCCCACCCCGCTGCTGATCGTGCACGGGACGACCGACACCGCCCTCCTGCCCGAGAAGGCCCAGGCCGCCTTCGACGCCGCCACGGGGCCCAAGGAACTGGTCTGGATCGAGACCCACAACCACATCGAGCTCTACGACCAGGATCCCTACGTGAGTGAGGCCGTCGGGCACGTGCTCCGCTGGCTCGGCGAGGTCATGCCGGCCTCCTCGGAAGGGAGGGTCGCGTGAACGCCGTCACCGACCTGCTCGCCCGGTTCACCCTGGCCCTCGACGACCACGACTGGGACGGCGTCACCCGCTGCCTGGCCGACACCGTGCGGCGCGACTACCGGTCGCTGACCGGCGCCGAGCCCGACGACATCGCCGGCCCGGATCTCGTCGTCGAGTGGCGCGGGGCGCTGCGCGGGCTCGACTCGCACCAGCACCTCCTTGGCCCTCTGGTGGTCGACGTCGACGGCGACGACCGCGCCCGGGCGGCCGTCCACGTCATCGGCACGCACGTCCTGGCCGGCGACCCGGGCAGCCCCTGGGTGGTCGGGGGCACCTATCGGATCGGTCTGCGCCGCATCGGCGGCGAGTGGCGGATCGCCGCCCTGACGCTCGACACCCGGTGGCAGACCGGCGACAGCGGACTGCTGGCGCGGGCCGCAGCCCGGGCGGGCGTGTCCGGCTGACAGAAGCAGGCTCGCGGGGGGCGGCGCAGCGGCGCTTGACTGCGAGCGCGCTCGAAGCCGTAGCGTCGGCGGCGGTCTGTCCGTCGAGCCGGAGGAAGTCGTGCCCACACGTCCGATCACGTTCGGGGCCTTCGTGCCGCAAGGGTGGAAGACCGAGCTCATCGACATCGACGGCGCCGAAGCCAAGTGGGCCAAGGCGGTCGAGATCGCCGAGCTCGCCGAGCGGCTCGGCTATGACTCGATCTGGGTCTACGACCACTTCCACAACGTGCCCCGACCGTCCCACGAGGCGGTGTTCGAGTGCTGGACCACCCTCGCCGCCCTCAGCCAGCGGACGTCCCGGGTGCGGCTCGGCCAGATGGTCGGGTGCGCGCCGTACCGCAACCCGGGTCTGCTGGCGAAGATCACCTCGAACATCGACGTGATCAGCGGCGGCCGCCTCGACTGGGGGATCGGCGCGGGGTGGTACGAGCACGAGTTCCGGGGGTACGGCTACGAGTTCCTGCCGCCGAAGGACCGCATCGCCGTGCTGGCCGAGACCGTCGAGATCGTGCGGTCGATGTGGACCGAGCCCGACACCTCCTACGACGGCAAGCACTTCCAGCTCGACGGCGCGCAGTGCGACCCCAAGCCGCTGCAGCAGCCGCACCCGCCGATCCTCATCGGGGGAAGCGGCGAGCAGCTGACTGCTGCGGGTGGTGGCCCGACTGGCCGACCGGTCGAACTTCGGCGGGAACCCCGACGAGTTCGCCCACAAGTGCGACGTCCTGCGCCGCCACTGCGACGCCGTCGGGCGCGACTACGACGACATCGAGAAGACGTGGACGCCGAACATCCTCGTGCGCGAGACCGAGGCCGAGGTGCGGGCGATCGCGGGGTCGCACGTCTTCGGCGAGCCGTTCGACAGCTGGCAGGCCGGCAACCTCGTGGGCACGCCGCAACAGGTGATCGACAAGATCGGCCGGTACGTCGAGCTGGGCGTCACCAGCTTCCTGCCGTGGCATTTCGACCTGCCGGCGACCGACGGGCCTCCAGATCGTGGCCGAGCAGGTCATACCGGCGTTCCGCTGACCGCCTCGACCCAGGCCGCGTTCGGGCTGACGCCGAACACCGTGTCATCGGCCTGTGCGTGGGCACCTACGATGCGTCGTCGTGTCGCCGAACGCCCCGCTCCAGCCCATGGCCGCCGCGCCGCTCGTCACCGTCGGCGATGTCGCCATCTCGCAGACCCAGTACGCCACGCCCGCCGGCACGTACCCCCTCGCCCGCACGCAGTGGATCCTGCAGGAGAACGTGCAGACCACCCAGGGCATCCCGACCTACGCCATCGTGCTCGCCGTCGTGTTCTTCCTGTTCTGCCTTCTCGGCCTGCTGTTCCTGCTGATCAAGGAGGAGCGGACCTCGGGCTACGTGCAGGTCACGGTGCAGGGGCAGGGAACGTTCCACGCCACCCAGATCCCCGTGAACAACCGCATGCAGGTCGGCGACATCCACCAGCGGGTCAACTACGTCCGGTCGCTCGTGGCCGCGCTCGGCTGACCGACAGCCCTGGTACCGTCCGACGCCCTCGGAACGGCACGTCCGCAGAGGGCACGACGATGGCCTGGCGCCGCCGCCAAGCGCGCCACACATGACCACACCGCGGAGGATCTGCACCGCCGCCGGATGACCGCGGGAGCCAAGTCACGCCCCCGCGATCTACACGGCCAGCGGCGACGACGCCAGCACGGCTGCTGGGACCACCTGATCGTGGCGCCCCTGTGGGTCGCCTACGACGCCAACCTGGGCACGTTGCTGCGCACGTGCGATGCCGTCGGCGCCTGCATGGCGGTGCCGTCCACGCCGCACTACCGGGCCGCTCTGGCTCGGGGCGACACGCTGGCGAGACGGCCGCACGTGCACTGGCTCGACCGGTCGAAGCTCTCGTGGATCGCGCGCGAGCGCGACCGGGGCACGCACATCCTGGCCGTCGAGCTGGCCGAGGACGCCACGCCGCTCACGCGCCTCACGCCCGCGCGCCAGCGAACGGTCGTGCTGCTGGGCCACGAGCACCACGGCGTGCCGGACGAGGCGTGGGGGATGCTCGACGAGGTGGTGGAGATCCCGATGGTCGGGCGGGGCGCGAGCCTGAACGTCGCCGTCGCTGGCTCGCTGGTCCTCTACCGGCTCGCCGGGTTGGCCTGACCGGCCGGGGCGCGGGTCGTTCGTGAGTGCCGACGGCGGTTGGCGTGGTCACCGCGATCCCCGACGGCGGCGGGCCATACGGCGGCGTTCGGCCCGGTTGGGGCCGGCGGTGCCGAACAGCACGTGGGGCAGGTGGAGCTGCGGCTGGCTGCCGGCGTGGCAGCGGCAGAACTCGCTGTCGGGGAGCACGACCTGCCGAACAGGGAGCGCGGGCATCGGGCGACCGGCCCAGTGGTAGTACCTCTGGCCGGCGCCCACGAGGCCCCGCTCGACGTGGGCCGGGTGGACGTCACGCACGGCAACGGTGAGCCCGTCGACGCACGTCGCCTCGTCGACGGTGTCGAACCGCTCGCCCTCGCCGACGACCCGATCGGCGAGATCGCCGAGGATCTCGGCCGCTCGCTCGGGCGCGACGGTGGCGATCAACAGCTCAGGATGCCCGACGATCGCGAGCCCGATCGTGTACATCCAGGTCGGCTGGCCCGGGCGATCGGCGACCCCCATCGTCGTCCAGCCAATCGCGCAGATGCGCTCGTCGAGGAGGGCGTTCACCTCGTCCTCGGACCAGCCCTCGCACATCAGGCACACGGCGGCAGGTCCTGCGTGCTCGGCGCGCTGCTGGGTCGGGGGCGCAGTCGGGTCACGGACGAGCCGCCGCCACTGGGGGCGGACCGGGCAGGCGCCGACGGCGCGGTGTCGTCGCGTCGCCCCGCGTCGTCGCGCTCGGCGGGTCGACGGGATGTCTGCCGGCGCCGGCGCGGGGGCGGCGACGCAGGTGGGAACGGAAGGATCTGACCGGTCATGTCGGCCTCCGGTGCGTGGGTCGCGGGGAGGACGCCGTTTTCGACCGGTCGGCATCGAACCGAGGACCTGACCTTATCCACCCCGTGTGACACTCAGCGACGAACCTCCGGGTGCACCGTGATGTCACGGGGAACCGGCGCGGCGTCCACCCGTCGCCCCATAGCCTCGTCCTCACGCTCGCGGAGGAGGACGCCCATGATCCCGACCGCACCGTTCGGCCGCACCGGACACGACAGCACCCGCGTCATCTTCGGCGCGGCCGGGCTGGCGTCGATGCGCCAGGAGCGGGCCGACGAGGTGCTGGCCACGCTGCTGCGCCACGGCGTCAACCACATCGACACCGCCGCCGGCTACGGCGACTCGGAGCTGCGCATCGGGCCGTGGATGCGCGAGCACCGGCAGGACGTCTTCCTCGCCACCAAGACCGGCGAGCGCACCGGCGACGCCGCCCGAGCCGAGCTCGAGCGGTCGCTCGAGCGACTGCAGGTCGACCACGTCGACCTCGTCCAGCTCCACAACCTGGTCGAGCCCGACGAGTGGGAGACGGCGCACGCCAGGAACGGCGCCGTCGAGGCGCTCGCCCAAGCAAGAGACGAGGGCCTGACCCGCCACATCGGCGTCACGGGGCACGGCGTCCGCATCGCCCGCATGCACCTGCGCAGCCTCGAGCGGTTCCCGTTCGATTCGGTCCTGTTTCCCTACAGCTACGTCGCCCTCACCGACGACGCCTACCGGGCCGACGTCGAGGAGCTGCTCGGCGTGTGCGCGGCCAACGAGGTGGCGGTGCAGACCATCAAGGGCGTGTCCCGCCGGCGGTGGCGGGACGACCACGACGAGCGCCGCTTCGCCTGGTACGAGCCGCTGATGGACGACGCCGCGATCGGCCGGGCGGTGCGGTGGGTGCTCGGCAACCCGCAGGTCTTCCTCGTCACGTCCAGCGACGCCAGAGTCATGGCCCGCATCCTCGTCGCCGCCGAGGGCGACCTCACCCGGCCGTCACACGCCGAGATGCAGGCCGACGTCGACGCCTTCGGCATGGAACCGCTGTTCGACGGGGGCGCGATCGAGCGGATCTGATCGAGCCGCCGGCCGGGACCTCCGGCCGGCACTCGACCGGCTCAGCGCCGGGTGCGCTGGAGCGCGACCCCGCTGACCGCCAGCATCGCCGTCAGGATGCCGAGCTCGGCGAACCACCACAGCCCGATCGCGTGATGGCCCGACGCCGGGCAGGCGATCGCCAAGGACACGACGAGCACGCCGGTCACGACGCCGCCCACCGCGGCGGCGCCGTGGCGCACCCCGGCCGCGATCGCCGTGCCCACGAGAGCGAAGAAGAGCCCGAGGTTGGCGAGCTCGGCCAACACCGGGCCCGGGGCGTCGGGGTCGGCTGGCGTCGGCTCCAGAACCATCGACGCGACGATCGCCAACGGCCACCCGATGCCGAGGACGGCCGCCCAGCGATCGGAGAGCTCGCCGGGCGCTTCGGGGCGCGAGCGGTGGGGCGCCTGCGCCGGCCGGCGCGGACGTGCGGGCGCCAGCCGCGGTGGTGATGCGTCGGGACTCGGCTCGGCCGCCGGCGGGATGGTGGTCGCACGATCGAACCGGCGAGCGGCGAGCTTGGCGCGCTGTCCGTCCATGGGGGACCTCCTCGGCTCGTCCATTGGGCGGACGATGGCCGCCGTGGAGCGGGCGTCACGACCATGATCGCGCCGGTCGCCGGCGGCCACCACCCACGTGATCGGAGACGGCCTCTGCGGTGAACGAGGAGGTGTCCGGGACAGCGCGGCTCGTGTCGTAGCGTGGTGCGGCATGGCGAGGAAGGGACGCCACAGCCGCAAGGGCGGACGCGTGACGCCCAAGGGCACCCGGCCCCGGGGGACATCTCCGGGGTTCCAGCCCCTCGGCGCCGCCACCAGCGCTCCGCGCGACCCCGAGCTGATGACCACCGTGCGGCACAGCGCTGCACTCCCCGGGCCCGCTCCCCCTGCTGGAGCTGGTCAGCACGATGATGTCGCTCGTCGACCCGCGCGACGCCGACCCGTTCGCCCGTGACGAGCCCGCCCGGTCCACCATCGACGACCTGCTCGGGCCCCTCCGCGGCACCGTGCGGACCGAGACCACCGCCGTCCTCGCGGTCATCGCCGAGCTGACGCCCGATCCGCTGCTGCAGGCGGACCTGCGGGAGGTGGTCGCCGCCCGCGGCCACCGGCTGCCGGCCTGGGTGGGCGGCCTGGGCGACGCCACGGTCACCGGCGCCGTCGAGATGGTCCACGTGCTCGGCGACGGCGACGACGTGATCGTCGGCGTCCGGGTGCCGCCCGACCACGAGCTCGCCGCCGTCGTGTTCATCGACCACAACCTGGGCTCGGTCGCCAAGGACGCCTTCATGGTCCCCGAGGGTCTCGACGGCCTGGTGGACCAGATGCGCAAGGTCAACGACGACCCCGACACCGAGTGGCGGGCCCTCGACCTCGCCGACGCCCGGGCCTGGCTCGTCGAGGGCATCGACAGCGGGGCACGCACGTTGCCGCGGTTCGAGTCGGACACGTGGCCGTCGTGCCGGCCGCTGGTCGAGTGGATCACCCGTCTCCTGCCTCCGGGCGGCACCGGCCGCGTCTGGCGCGAGTGGACCGACGACGAGCGTGACGCGCTGGCCGCCGCCTTCCTCGCCTCGCCGATCGGGGCCCGCCACGACTCGGATGACGGCCGGGAGATGCTCGACGCCCTGCTCTGGTACGGCACCGACTACGGCACGGGCGATCCGTTGCGGTGGAGCCCGGTGTCGGTCGAGATCGTGCTGGCGGACTGGATCGCTCGCAAGATCATGGCCCCGCGCCGCACGTTGCAGCATGGCCCCGACGTGCTGCGCGACCTCATCCGCTACGGCCACGCTGAGCTGGGCATCCGGTCGGCGCTGACGGACGAGACCCTCGCCGCCGTCGACCAGTGGGAGCCCGCGTACCAGGTCCTGATCCGCGACGACACGCGGCCGCAGGGGGTCGACGCCCTGTTCGAGGCGGTCGGGTTCCGCGATCGCGACCGGCACGGCGTCGTCCCCGCGGTCGATGCCGCGGACGACGGGATCGACGTGCTCGACTCGCACGAGTACTGGGCCGGCCTCGACGCCGAGGTCGCCGGCACCATGCTGGACAGGTTGTCCACCCAGGCGGGCGGCCGGGATGCCCTGTTCGCTCTCACAGAGGATCCGCTGCCCGAGGAACCGTGGCCCGCGCCGCCGGCGGTCCCCGAGGACATCGCCCCGGCAGTCGCCCAAGTGGCGGGCCTGTGCGGTGACTGGCTGCACGGCCTGCCCGACCCCGAGCTGGGCGCCGCCTGCCGACGGTTGCTGGCCCGCGTCGTCACGGGTGATCCGGACGTCTTCCGGCGGCGGGCGTCGACGAAGGGCACGGCGGCCGCGTTGTGCTGGGCGATCGGGCAGGCGCACGACCTGTTCAGCGTGGGCGGCCTCCGGGTCAAGGATCTGGCGACCCATTTCGGGGTGTCGGGGAGCCCGGCGTCGCGGGCTCGAACGCTCCTGCGGGCCGCCGGGCTGCCGCAAGAGCCGTACGGGCCCGTCGGGCTCGCCCCCGACATGCTGACCTCGTCCCGGCGCAGGTGGTTGATCAGCACCCGCGACCGGTACGTCGACGATCTCTGACGCCGGCGAGCTGCGATCAACGGTCGGCCAGCCCAGAAAACTCTTTACGCCGTACTGCCTTCTGGCGTTAAACTCCGTAACCCGTACTGAGTAAACGGGCGCGGAGCGGTGAAGGAGAGGGTGACGGCATGAAGGCGACCGAGGTTGACGACCGGGCAATCGAGGCAGAGGGGCTGGTGAAGGAGTACGGAGACCAACAGGCCCTCGACGGGTTCGACCTGGTCGTCCCGGCCGGCAGCGTGTGCGGCCTGCTCGGGCCGAACGGCGCAGGGAAGACGACGGCGGTGCGGATCCTCGCCACGCTGCTGCGGCCCGACGCCGGCCGGGCCCGGGTGGCGGGGGCGGACGTGCTGGCGGCGCCGCACGTGGTCAGGCGGCGGATCGGGCTGAGTGGGCAGGAGCCGGCGGTCGACGAGATCCTGAGCGGGCGCCAGAACCTGGTGCTGTTCGGGCGGCTCAACCGGCTGACCCGGGCCGCCGCCGAGCGCCGGGCCGACGAGCTGCTCGATCGGCTGGGCCTGGCCGACACCGCCGGCAAGGCGGTCAAGCACTATTCGGGCGGCATGAGGCGGCGACTCGACCTGGCGGTGACGCTGATCCTGGCGCCGCGGGTCCTCTTCCTCGACGAGCCCACGACCGGGCTCGACCCCCGCAACCGCAACGAGGTGTGGTCGGCCATCCGGGAGCTGGTCGCGGGCGGGACCACGGTGCTGCTCACCACCCAGTACCTCGACGAGGCCGACCAGCTGGCCGACAAGGTCGTGGTCATCGACACCGGGCGCACCATCGCCGAGGGCACGCCCGCCGACCTGAAGGCCCAGATCGGCGGCGACCGCCTCGAGGTGATGGTGCCCGAGGGCGAGGACCTGGCGACGGTGGTCGACATCGTCGCCCGGGCGACAGAAACGGAGGCGGCGAGCGAGGACGAGGCCCGCCGGGTCAGCGTCCCGGTCGCCCACCGGGTCACGGCCCTGACCGAAGTGGTCCGAGCCCTGGCCGACGCCGGGATCGTCGTCGACGACATCGGCCTGCGCCGACCGACGCTCGACGACGTGTTCCTCGAGCTGACGGGCCGCCGCACGGACGCGGCGGACGAACCGCCCGAACCAGCCGGCGACCACGCTGACGCGGCGACGAGGACGGAGGTCGCGGCATGAACGCCGCGACCGCGACCGCAACCCTCGACCTCGGCGGCGACGCCGACGGCCCGCTCGCCCGCCTCCGCTGGGCCCTCCGCGACGGCTGGCTGGTCGCCGGGCGCGACGTCGCCCAGTGGATCCGCGAGCCCCAGCTCATCGTCTGGGGCCTGATCTACCCCGTCGTCTCGGTGCTGCTGTTCGCCTACGTCTTCGGCAGCGGCATCATCGTGCCGGGTGGCGGCAGCTACCGCGAGTTCCTGATGCCGGGGATCTTCGCCCAGACGATGGCCTTCGGCATCGGGGAGACGCTGGCCGCGGTGCAGGCCGACTCGGCCAAGGGCGTGACCGACCGGTTCCGCTCGATGCCCATGGCCCCGTCTGCCGTGGTCGTGGGCCGCTGCGTGTCGGGGATGCTCTACTCGGCCGCCAGCCTGACGCTGGTCGTGGTGTGCGGCCTGGCCGTGGGCTGGCGCTGGCACGGCTCGCCGGTGGAGACGGCCGGGGCCTTCGGCCTGCTGCTCCTGCTGCGCATGGCGTTCCTGTGGGTCGGCATCATCTTCGGGCTCCGCGCCAAGAGCCCCGAGATGGCCAACTCGATCTTCGGCCTCCTCTACCCGGTGACCATGTTGTCGAGCGCCTTCATCGACCCGTCGCTCATGCCCGACTGGCTGGGCACGGTGGCGGCCTGGAACCCCATCTCGGCCACGGTCACCGCCACCCGCGACCTGTTCGGCAACCCGGGCGTGGGCGGCGAGGGGTGGGTGGTCGACCATGCACTGGGGATGGCGATCGCCTGGCCGCTCCTCATCACCGCCGTGACCCTGCCCCTCGCCGTGCGCACGTACCAGCGCCTCAGCCGATGAGCGCCGGAACCGCCGAGCCCGACGCGGCCGGCGAACGGGCGGGCGCGGCCGCCGGCTGAGTGGACGGGCTGGCCCTGCGGTGCGCTACGGTGTATCGCAACTGACTACGAGGTGACGCATGCCCCGTCCCACATCGTTCCGTCTTCCTGAGGATCTCCTCGACAACCTCGAGCACGAGGCGCGGGTGAGCGAGACCTCGGTCACCGCTCTCGTCGCCACGCTGCTCGCAGAGGGCCTCAAGGTTCGCCGGTTCCCCGGCATCATCTTCCGCGACGGCCCTGCCGGTCGCCGTGCAGGGTTGATCGGGGGACCCGACGTCTGGGAGATCGTCCGCGACCTCCGCCACACTCCGGGACGAGGCATGCGGCGTGTCGAAACGCTGGCATCCGAGATCGGCGTTCCCCCCGAGCGCGTGCGGCTGGCTGCCGACTTCTACGCCGCGTACCCCGAGGAGATCGACCGGCTGATCGACCTCGACGAGGAAGAGGCGCAGCGTGCCCGGCTGCTCATCTCCCGCCGCGAGCAGCTCCTGACGAAGTGAAGTGGCTGATCGACGAGATGCTCCCGGCGACTACGGCCGAGGAGCTGAACGCCCTCGGTCACGATGCCGTGAGCGTGCACGACGCTGCGCTGACCGAGACCCCTGACGATGTCGTGTACGCCGTCGCCGTCGAGCAGGAGCGCGTGCTCGTCACCGAGAACTTCGCGGACTTCGCCCGCCTGCTCGAGCTGCGCGTCGCCAGCGGGGAGCCCTGCGTCCCGGTGGTCTTCGTGCGTAAGCGCAACTTCCCGCGGGGCGGCGGGCTCGCCCGTCACCTCGCGGCCCACCTGCACAAGTGGGCGATGGACGACGAGGACCCGTACCCGGGCGTGCACTGGCCGTGACTGAGTCGATAGGCCGGTCGCAACCGTCCGAGAACCGCCCGGGGGCCGCCGTGGTCCGGGCGGCGGCCCCCGGGTCCCCCCGTCAGGTCAGGTGCTGGCGATGGGTCGTGCGGCGGAACAGGGCCGACGCCACGCGCGACGACGATGATCGCCCCGATGATGGCGCCGATGATCCCGCCCCAGTCGAACTTGTCCTCGTCGCCGATGTTGAACAGGCCGGCGAAGATCCAGTAGCCGACCTGTGCGCCGATCAAGCCGAGCACGGCGGAGACCAACCACGACCGCCAGCCGGTCATGTTCTGGAACGCATCGTTGGGGATCAAGCTGCGACCGATCGCGCCGGCCACGATGCCAAGGGCAAGTGCGGCGATGAAGCTTCCGACGTCCATGTCTCCTCCATGGGGGAGAGGGAGCTGAACTGATGGGGAAACCAACGCGGACGGTACTTCTGGCCCCACTGTCCGGCAACAGGTCGGGCCGCACTGTCACGGACATGGCATCGGCGCGTCACAAGCCAGCGCCCGTCCGCGCGGGCATGATCGGCTGGACAGGTTCGCGAGCGTCCGACTGACCCCAGGCTCGACGCCTGCCGATCTTCGCAAGTTCCTTGCGACGGCTTGCGGAATCTTGCGTATGCTGCCGACATGGTTGGACGGCTCACCGACGTAGCGGAGAAGGTCGGCGTCAGCGAGGCGACCGTGAGCCGGGTGCTCAACGGGCGGCCGGGGGTGTCCGATGCCACCCGCAAGGCCGTGCTCACTGCCCTCGACGTGCTCGGCTACGAACGCCCCACCAAGCTGCGGGGCGAGCGGGCCCGGCTCGTCGGCCTCGTCCTCCCCGAGCTGCAGAACCCCATCTTCCCGGCGTTCGCCGACGTGGTCGGCGGGTCGCTGGCCCAGCAGGGTCTGACGCCCGTGCTGTGCACCCACACCGCGGGGTTGTCCGAGGCCGACTACATCGAGCTGCTGTTCGAGCAGCACGTCTCGGGGGTGCTGTTCGCCGGCGGGAACTACAGCGGCAGGAACGGCGCCCACGAGCACTACCAGGGGCTCATCGACCGCAGGCTGCCCACGGTGCTCGTCAACGCGGGCATCGACGACCTGCCGTTCCCCCGCGTGTCGTGCGACGACGCCGTGGCCGCCGAGCAGGCGTGCCGGCACCTCCTGTCGCTCGGCCACACCCGCATCGGGCTGATCCTCGGCCCCGACGACCACGTTCCGTCCCTGCGGCGGCTCGACGCGGCCCGGCGCACCCTGACGGACGCGGGGCTCGATCTGGGCCGCGACCAGGTCGAGTTCACCCGGCACTCGCTCGAGGGCGGGCAGGCGGCCGCCGCCCGGCTGCTGTCCCGCGGCATCACGGGGGTCGTGTGCGGCAGCGACCCGACGGCACTCGGGGCGATCCGGGCCACCAAGCGCGCGGGGTTGTCCGTCCCGCGGGACCTCTCGGTCGTCGGCTACGACGACTCGGCGTTCATGAACTGCACCGAGCCCCCGCTCACGACGGTCCGCCAGCCGATCGAGGCCATGGGCCGGGCGGCGGTCGACCTGCTCGCGGGCCTCATCGCCGGCGTCGACATCGGTCCCGACGAACTCCTGTTCGAGCCCGAGCTCGTCGTGCGCGGGTCGACCGGCCCGGTCCCCGCCGATGCCTGACGCCACGCCGGGCGACATGAGAGCGTTCTCACAGGACGCTCGCACTGTTACGAATTCATCTCGACTTCCTTCGTAATCTCGTTCAAGTCTTGCATCAGGATGCCGGCCGCGTTTACCGTGCCGCGCCGTGAGGGGGAGTGACGCAGGACACAGCGCGTGGTGGCGCACCGCCGCGATCTACCAGGTGTACGTCCGCAGCTTCGGCGACGGGTCGGGTGACGGCGTCGGCGACCTCGCCGGCGTCCGCGAGCGGTTGCCGTACCTGCGCGACCTCGGCATCGACGCCGTCTGGTTCACGCCCTGGTACCCGTCGCCCGGCGCCGACGGCGGCTACGACGTCGCCGACTACCGGGCCATCGACCCGACGTACGGCACCCTGGCCGAGGCCGAGGCGCTCATCGCCGAGGCCGCGGCGATGGGCATCCGCACCATCGTCGACATCGTCCCCAACCACGTGTCCGACCAGCACCCGTGGTTCCAGGCCGCCCTCGCCGCCGGGCCCGGGTCGCCCGAGCGGGCGCGCTTCTGGTTCCGGCCCGGCCGCGGCCCCGGCGGCGACGAGCCACCCAACGACTGGCTGTCCGAGTTCGGCGGCGTTCCCTGGACCCGCACCAAGGACGACCACGGCTCGCCCGGCGAGTGGTACCTCCACCTCTTCACGCCCGAGCAGCCCGACCTGAACTGGACGCACCCCGACGTGCGCCACGAGCACGAGGACATCCTCCGCTTCTGGTTCGACCGGGGCGCCGCCGGGGTGCGGATCGACTCGGCCGTGCTCGTGGCGAAGGACCCGACCCTGCCCGACGTCGGCCCGGAGGCCTCGCCGAGCTCGGGTGCCCCGCGGACGAGCACATTCGCACCGGGCACCCACCCGTACATCGACCGCGACGAGCTGCACGACATCTACGCCTCGTGGCGCCGGATCGCCGACGGCTACGCCGAGCCCCGGCTCCTCGTCGGCGAGGTGTGGATGCCCGACGCCCAGCGGCTCGCCCTGTACCTCCGCCCGACCGAGCTGCACACCGCGTTCAACCTCGACTTCCTCGCCTGCCCGTGGGACCCCGACCGCCTGCGCCGCAGCATCGACACGACGCTGCGGGTCCACACCGGCGTGGGCGCGCCGGCGACATGGGTGATCTCCAACCACGACGTCACCCGGCCCGTGACCCGCTACGGCCGGGCCGACAGCTCGTTCTCGTTCGCCGCCAAGCGGGCCGGGACCCCGACCGACCTCGCGCTCGGGCGGCGGCGGGCCCGGGCGGCCGCCCTGCTGGGGATGGCGCTGCCCGGGTCCGTCTACATCTACCAGGGCGAGGAGCTCGGCCTGCCGGAGGTCGAGGACATCGAGCCGCACCTCATCCGCGACCCGATGCACGTCCGCTCGGGTGGCATCGACCCCGGGCGCGACGGGGCCCGGGTGCCGCTGCCGTGGTCGGGAACGGCGCCGCCGTTCGGCTTCAGCCCCGCTGACGCCAGCGCCGAGCCGTGGCTGCCGCAGCCCGCCGACTGGGGTGCCGTCACCGTCGAGGCCCAGTACGGCGACGCCGGCTCGATCCTCGAGCTGTACCGGGCGGCGCTGCGGATCCGCCGCGGCGAGGGCGGCCCCGGCACCGCCCCGCTGCGCTGGCTCGACGAGGTGGACGACCCCGCGGTGCTGGCCTTCGCCCGGGGCGACCGCTTCGCCTGCGTCGTGAACCTCGCCGACGGCCCGGTCGACCTCCCACCGCACGACGTGGTGCTGCTGGCCAGCGCCCCGCTGGCCGATGGCGGCCGGCTCCCAGCCGATGCCGCCGCGTGGCTCCGCCTCGCGCGGCTGGAGACGGCCACCCCGCCCGAGCCGCCCCGCCCGCCCGAACCGCCCATCCCGCCCGAACCCACAGCCGACGACACCGACGGACTCACCGACAGCAACCCGACACCGCCGCCACCGGCGGCAACCCCAGAACGGAGCACGACATGAGGAGCACCCGCACGCGCATCGGCGCCGCGCTGGTGGTCGCGCTGGCCATGGGCCTCGTGGCCGCTTGCGGCGACGACGACGACGGAGGCGGCGGAGACGCCGCGACCGACGGCGACGACGTGACCATCAGCGTCAGCAACCTGCCGCCCGAGACCGAGCCCGAGACCCGGGAGGCGTTCCTGACCCGGGTCGAGGAGTTCGAGGCCGCCAACCCGAACATCACCATCGACGCCCAGGAATGGGAGTGGGACGTCACCACGTTCGGTTCGCAGCTCGCCGGCGACACGCTGCCGACGACATTCGAGATCCCCTTCACCTACGGCCCGACCCTGGTCGAGCGCGGCCAGCTGCAGGACATCACGGCCGAGTTCGAGGAGCTGCCGTACGCCGACGAGTTCAACCCCGACGTGCTGCAGGCGGTCCAGGACGGCGACGGCAACATCTACGCCATCCCGACCGCGGCGTACGGCATGGGCCTCCACTACAACCGGGCCATGTTCGAGGCGGCCGGGCTCGACCCCGACCAGCCCCCCACCTCGTGGGACGAGGTGCGCCAGTACGCCAAGGCCATCTCCGACGCCACGGGCCAGGCCGGCTACATCCAGATGACCCAGGACAGCACCGGCGGCTGGGCGCTCACCACGGTGGTCAACGCCATGGGCGGCCGGGTCGAGGACGGCGAAGGCGACGAGGTCACCGCCACCCTCGACGACCCGGCGGTCAAGGAGGCCCTCGAGCTCCTCAAGGCCATGCGCTGGGAGGACGACTCGATGGGCGACAACTTCCTGTTCGACTGGGGCGGGGTCAACCAGGCGTTCGCCGCCGGCCAGGCCGGCATGTACGTCAGCGGCTCCGACGTCTACAACAGCCTCGTCACCGAGAACAGCGTCGATCCGGACACCTACGGGCTGGCAACGGTCCCGCTGGCGGGCGACGACGCCGGCGTGCTGGGCGGCGGCACGATCGTGGGCGTCAGCCCCGACACGTCGGCTGCCGAGCGGGCCGCGGCCGTGAAGTGGATCGACTTCTTCTACCTGGCCAAGCTCACCAACGAGGAGCAGGCGGTGGCCGACGCCGAGGCGCTCGTGGCCAGCGACGGCCCGCTGGGCACGCCGACCCTGCCGCTGTTCAACGCCGAGCAGCTCGCCGAGTCGGACAGCTGGGTGGCCGACCTGGTCAACGTGCCGCTCGACCAGATGATGCACTTCAAGGACAACATCGGTGACCAGCCGCTGGTCGCCGAGCCGCCGGTGTCGGCCCAGGAGGTGTACGCCGAGCTCGACTCGGTCGTGCAGGCCGTGCTGACCGACCAGAACGCGGACATCGACGCCCTGCTGGAGGCGGCCAACGAGAACGTCAGCTCGCTGGTGGAGTCCGGCTGATCTGACCCGTCACCCTCGGGGACCCGGCCGCGGCCTCGACCGGGTTCCCGAGCGGTGACGCCCACACCATCGACCACGGCGCGGGGACCATGAACGCACTCACCAGGTGGGTACGGGGCGGGGGGCTGAGCACGCTCGTCCTCCTGATGCCCCTGCTGGCCGTCTTCACGTACTTCGCCTGGTACCCCATCGGGCGGGCGGTCGTGATGAGCTTCCAGCAGACGAACCTCGTCACCGCGCCCGAGTGGGTCGGCCTCGAGAACTTCCGCACGGTGCTCGAGGACCCCCGGTTCTGGACCTCGGTCCGCAACACGGCGTACTTCACGCTCCTGGCCCTGATCTTCGGCTACCCCGTGCCGCTGGTGCTGGCCGTGCTGATGAGCGAGCTGCGCCGGGGCAAGGCCGTGTACAGCGCGCTCGCCTACCTGCCCGTGGTCGTCCCGCCGGTGGTGGCCGTGCTGCTGTGGCGGTTCTTCTACGACGCCAGCCCGACCGGCGTGTTCAACACGATGCTCGGCTGGGTGAACCTCGGCCCCTACCCCTGGATCCAGGACCGCGAGTGGGCCATGCCGTCGCTCGTCCTGCAGGCGACGTGGGCCAACGCCGGGGCGACCGTCATCATCTACCTGGCCGCCCTCACCGGCATCCGGGCCGAGCTGTACGACGCCGCCGAGGTCGACGGCGCCGGGCTGTGGCGCAAGATCTGGCACGTCACGTTGCCGCAGATGCGGCACATCCTGCTGATCACGCTGATCCTGCAGATCATCGCCACGTTCCAGGTGTTCACCGAGCCGTACCTGATGACCAGCGGCGGGCCGCAGAACGCCACCACCACGATCCTGCTGCAGATCTACGACTACGCCTTCCGCTTCGGCGACTACGGGGCGGCCACCGCGCTGTCGCTGCTGCTGGCGGTGTTCCTCGCCGTGCTGTCCGCCGTGTACTTCCGGCTGACCCGCTCGTGGAGCACCACATGAGCGCCCCCGTGCAGGCCGACCAGCTCGCGCCGCTGGTCCGGGAGGACGAGCGTGCGCCCGAGGCCGTCGCCGCGCCGTCCCCGCGCCGGCGGTTCCGCCGGCGTCACGTGGCCGCCGCCGGCGACGGGGCCGAGCGGGGGATCCTGTCGAACCACGACTGGCGCCGGCCCCGGCTGCGGTGGTCGATGCACGGCGCCCACACATTGGCCTTCGTGCTGTTGTTCGTCGCCGGCGTCGGCCCGATCGTGTGGCTGGCCAAGGCGGCGACGAGCACCACCCAGGACACGCTGCGCACGCCGTTCGCGCTGTGGCCGAGCGGTGTCGACTGGACGAACCTCGCCGACGCCTGGACCAAGGTCGAGATCAGCAAGTACTTCGGCAACACGCTGTGGGTGGCGCTGGGGTCGTGGGCGGTGCAGCTGTTCGTAGCCACGACCGGCGGGTTCGTCCTGTCGGTGCTGCGGCCGCGCTACGCCACGGTCGTCACGGCCGCGGTGCTGGCCACGCTGTTCATCCCCGGCATCGTGGTGCTGGTCCCGCTGTTCCTGACCGTGCTGGACCTGCCGCTGTTCGGCACGTCGATCGTCGACACGTACTGGGCGGTGTGGCTGCCCGCAGGCGCCAACGCCTTCAACGTCCTGCTGGTCAAGCGGTTCATGGACGGGCTGCCCCGCGACGTGTTCGAGGCCGCCCAGGTGGACGGCGCCGGCCCGTTCCGCCAGCTCTTCTACGTCGGGCTCCCGCTGTCGCGGCCGATCCTCGGGGTGGTGTCGATCCTGGCGATGCTGAACGCCTGGAAGGACTACCTGTGGCCGCTGGTGGTGCTGCCCAACCCCGAGATCCAGCCGCTGTCGGTGCGGCTGCCCATCATCCGCGAGACGGTCGAGCTCGACGTGTTCCTGGCCGCGTTGCTGATCTCGATGGCGCTGCCGATCACGCTGTTCCTCGTGTTCCAGCGCCTGTTCCTGCGCGGCGTCAGCATCGGCGGCGCGGTCAAGGGCTAGGCGCGAGCTCGGTGAGGAGGGCCCGGGTGCGGGCGGCCTCGTCGGGGTTCGTCGCCGCTTCGACCGGTGCGAAGTCGGTGACGCCCGCATCGGCGAAGCGCCGGACCGCCTTGCGGACCTCGTCCTCGTCGCCCACGACGGACACGCCTGCCGGTCCGTCGACGCCCTCGCGGTCCATGACGCCGCGGTAGGACGGCAGGTCGTTGTAGCCGGCGAGCAGCGCGGCGTAGAGCTCGCGCACCCGGTCCGGCTCGTCGGTGACGCACAGCGGGACACTGGCCACGATGCGCGGCTCGGGTCGGCCCGCCTCCTCGGCCGCGGCGGCCAGGGCGGGGCGCAGGTGCTCGTCGATGGTGCGGGGGCCGCTGAGCCACAGCACGGCGCCGTCCGTCCGCCCGCCCGCGAGCGCCAGCATCCGCGGACCCATGGCGGCGACGAGCACCGATGGGGCGGAGACGTCGGGAGCGCCGCCGATCCCGTCGGTGACGCCCGACCAGATGTCGCCGGTGAAGTCGACCTTCCGGTCGGTGAGCGTCGGCAGCAGCACCGACAGGTACTCGGACATGTGCGCCGCCGGCCGGTCGAACGGCACCCGGAGTGCCGCCTCGATCGGCTCCCTGTGGGCGAGGCCGATGCCGAGCGCCAGCCGGCCGCCGGCCATCTCCTGGGTGGTGAGCGCCTGGGCCGCCAGCATCAGCGGGTGCCGGAACCACGTGGGGACGACCGCGGTGCCCAGCTCGATCGTCGACGTCGCCCGGCCCACCGGGCCGAGCACGGTGAGGGCGTCGGGCGACCCCAGCTGCGCCATCCACCACGACGAGAAGCCGGCCTCCTCGGCGGCGACCGCGTGGGCCACGTAGTCGTCGACCGTCGCGCCCGCGACGACCAGGTTCGAGGCGTTGATGCCGATGCGCATGGTGGTGTCCCCTCCGGACGCGAGGACGCCAGCATGCCGCCGCCCGCGGCTCGCCGCTCGCCGGCGGGCTCAGAGGTCGCGGCCGACCGTGCTGTCCACGTGGTCGGGGAGCTCGCCCTCGTGGTGGTCGCCCGTGCTCGACGTGCCGGTCGGCTCGAACATGAGGATCGACCCGCCGGGCGACGACGGGCGGTGCTCGGTGCCGCGGGGGACCACGAACGTGTCGCCGGCGCGCAACTCGACCGTGCGCTCGCCGCCGTCGGGGTCGCGCAGGCTGACGTCGAACCGGCCGTCGAGCACCAGGAAGAACTCGTCGGTGTCCTCGTGCACGTGCCACACGTGGTCGCCCTGCGCGTGGGCGATGCGGACGTCGTAGTCGTTCACCCGGGCGACGATCCGCGGGCTGTAGGTCTCGGTGAACGAGGCGAGGGCCTGGGTCAGGTTCACGGGCGGGGCGATGGTCATGCCGCGAGTGTGGCCACGGCGGCCCCCGCGAGGAACTGGATTCAGTCCACGTCCCAGATCCGCATGGTCAGGTCGACGATGCGGTGCAGCGACGCCCGCGACGCCCCCTCGATCGACCGCACGGCCATGCCCTCGACGACGGCGTCGAAGAACTCGGCGACGGCCCGAACCTCGAGGCACGGCAGCTCCTCGCCCTCGGCGGCGCCGCGCTCGAGCCGCACCTCGATGTCGCGGATGCGCTGCTCGACGCTGGCGTCGAGGTACTCGCTGACCTCGGGGTCGTCGTCGGGAGTCGTCCAAACCGCCCGGGTGAGCATGCAGCCGGCGGGCTCGCCCTCGCGGGTGAACAGGTCGGCGTTCGACCGCAGCATCGCCTCGACCGACGCCCGGGCGGTCTCGCCGGACGCGAGGAGGCGCGTGGGCTCGCCGGCGTCCTCGGCCAGGTAGAGGTCGGTGGCCTCCTGGAACAGCTTGGCCTTCGACCCGAACGCCGCGTAGAGGCTCGGCGAGCCGATGCCCATCGCCGCGGTGAGGGCGCTGATCGACGCGCCCTGGTAGCCACGGTCCCAGAACACGCAGAGCGCGTCCCGCAGCGCCTGGTCGCGGTCGAACTCGCGCGGTCGGCCCCGGGGCATGGGCGGCACCTTTCTGTATCGATCGCTAGTTTATCCGTTGACTCTGCGGGGCAGCGGCGCGAACTTCTGTGTCAGTCGATACAGAATTCGTCCGTGAGCGAGCCGAGAGGGAGAGGTGCATGAGTGGTCCCGGAGTCCTGAAGGTGTCGAGCGACGACCCCGGTCTGCGGTGGTACCGGCGCGGCGACCAGCAACTGCGGCTGGCCGACGCCGTCGACGGGTCCGACGGCGCCGCCATGACCGTCGGCTTCGCCCGCTACGCCGCAGGTGAGAGCAACGAGTGGGTCATGAGCTACGACGAGGCGCTCGTCGTGACCCGGGGCGCGTTCGCGGTCGACAGCAACGGCGCGTCGACGGTCGCGGGTGCTGGCGAGGTCATCTACCTGTCGCCCGGCACGCCGGTCGTCTACCGGGCGATCGAGGACAGCGAGGTCGTCTACGTGTCGTACCCGCACTGGTACGACGCCACCGTCCGCTCGCCCCACGCGGCCCGCCTCGAGGAGTTCGTGGAGGAATGAGCGTGGATCAGACGACCCCCGCCGCCGCGGGCGCCGGTGCCTACGAGCGGATGACCGGGCACGCCTGGGCGGTGCTGCTGGTGCTGTGCGGCACCGTGTTCCTCGAGGGGCTCGACGTGTCCATGATGGGCGTGGCCCTGCCGTCGATGCGGGCCGATCTCGGCTTGTCCACCTCCGCGCTGCAGTGGGTCGTGAGCGCGTACGTGCTCGGCTACGGCGGCTTCGTGCTGCTCGGCGGGCGGGCGGCCGACCTGTTCGGGCGACGGCGGATGTTCCTGCTGTGGCTGGCCGTGTTCATCGGCTTCTCGGGCCTCGGCGGGTTGGCCACCGACGGCTGGATGCTGATCCTCGCCCGGTTCGTCACCGGGATCAGCGCCGGGTTCCTCACCCCGGCGAGCCTGTCGATCATCACGACGTCGTTCGCCCCGGGCGAGATCAGGAACCGGGCGCTGCTCGTCTACGGCGGTGTGGGCGCCGGCGGGTTCACGCTCGGCATGGTGGCCGGCGGGCTGCTGACGACCGCCGGATGGCGATGGGTGTTCTTCGCGCCGGTGCTGCTCGCCTCGCTGCTCCTCGTGCTGGCCCACCGGTTCCTGACCGAGGGCGCAGCCGTCCCGATCCGTGGGGTGCGCAGCTTCGACGCCGCCGGGGCCGTCACGATGACCGGCGGCATGCTGCTGATCGTGCTGGGTGTCGTCCGGGCGCCCGATGTGGCCGGAGCGCTGACGGCCGCCACGCTGCTGGCGGGCGCGCTGCTGCTGGCCGCATTCGTGGCGATCGAGCGGCGGGCGCCCGCGCCGCTGGTGCGGCTCGGCATCCTGCGCTCGCCGCCGCTGGTGCGGGCCAACCTGGGCGCCCTGCTGTTCGTGGGAGCGTTCGTCGCCTTCCAGTTCATCGTCGTGCTGTACCTGCAGGAGCTGCGGGGCTGGTCGGCGCTCGAGACCGGCCTGGCGCTGCTGATCGCCGGCATCGACACGATCCTCGCCCCGACGGTGACGCCGTGGTTCGTGCGGCGGTTCGGCAACGTGCGGGTGATCCTGGCCGGGATGCTGCTGGGCGCCGCCGCCTACGCCACGTTCCTGCGGCTCGGCGAGGACTGGTCGTACCCGATGCTGCTGCCGGGCCTGATCCTGATGGGGCTGGCGTTCGCAGCCGCCTACGGGCCGCTGACCATCGCCGCCACCGACGACGTCGCCGAGGAGGAGCAGGGCCTCGCCGGCGGGTTGCTCAATGCCTCCGTGCAGTTCGGCGGGGCGCTGATGCTGGCCGTGGTCACGGCGGTCAACGTCGTGGTGACCGGCGACGACCCGACTCCCGCCGACATGCTCGACGGCTACCGGGCGGCGCTGGTCGTCCCGCTGGTGGCGGTGCTCGTGGGCGCGGTGCTCACGGCGACGGGCCTGCGGCGGACGTCCGGCGGCAGCGCGGTGGCGACGGCCGGCGACGACGTGCGCGCCGGGGCTGCCGCCGACGTGGAGCCCGAACCGTCCGTCGCCACGGCCGGCGAGGCGGCCTGAGCGCCGCCCGTTCTGTCAGACGTCACCCGCCACATCGCCTGTGACGTCTGACAGAACGTGGAGGCACTGGCATCAGCACGTTCGTCCTCGACCGCCGCGGTCACACGACGCAGGACCGCAGCAGCTCCGAGAGCGCCGCGTGGGCATCGCCCGCGGCCACGACGTCGACGCGGACCGGGTCGCCGTCGCCGACGCGCACCTCGACCACGAACACGAACGTGCGCTTGTACTCCGTCAGCGCGTGCGGGTCGCAACGGGCCGCCGAGATCGTGACCCCGACCGACGGCGGTGGGCTGGTCGTCGTCGACGGTCAGCACCGGCGACCCGGTCCCCGCCGTGACGCCGAAGATGACGTTGCCGAGGACCTCGTCGACCTCGGCCGTGACCCCCGAGGTGCGTTGGGTGACGGTGAGCTGACCGTCGGCCGTGTAGGGGTCGGTCACCGTCCAGGCCCCGGTCAGCTCCAGGCTGACGTCCTCCAACACCGCGGCCGAGGCGCACTCGCGGTCGTGCAGGTTGGCCAGCAGGTCGCCGGGGTGCTCGGTCACCGGGACACGCACCTCCTCGCCGTCGACGACCGCAGCGATCTCGGGCGCGTCCGCCTCGGCGCCGTCGCAGCGGGCGGTGCCGAAGGGAATGGGCATGACCCGAGCCCGGTCGCCCGCCGCCAGGGTGGCGTCGCGGGTGGTCGGCGCCAGGGTCTCGAACAGCGGCGTGATCAGCTGGATCGTCCCGAGGTGGACGTCGGCGTCTCCGGTGGTCGCCAGCGCGAGCCCGATCTCGCGCCGCGTGTCGAACAGGGTCGAACGTCGCAGGGCCGCGTCGAGCACAGGCGCCGGGACGGCGTCGCTGCTCCCGCCGTCCGCGGTGTCGTCGTCGGAGGCGCCGCACCCGACCGCGCCCGCGCAGAGCACCAGACCGAGGACTGCGGCTACCCAACGTCGCACGACCGGCGACCGTAGCCCCGCGGTCGGGGTCGGTCGGACCGCCTGATTCCGGCCCGTTGACATCGAAACTTCCACCTGTAAGATCAGACTTACAGATGGAAGAGGAACCTACGTCCGAAGCGACGTCCGAACTGAACGACCTGACCGCCACCGAGCTGCTGGCGCTGCTCGGTGCGGTGGGGCACGCCCAGCGCCTGCGGGTGCTGGCCGCCCTGCAGGAGGGCCGGGTCCACGTCAGCGAGCTGGCCCGCCGGCTCGGCCTGTCGCGGCCCCTGCTCTACATGCACCTCGACCGGCTCGAGAAGGCCGGCCTCGTGTCCGGCGAGCTCGAGCTGTCCGACGAAGGCCGGGCCATGAAGTACTTCCAGCTCGTCCCGTTCGACCTCCACCTCACGATCGACGTCATCGCCGCCGCCGTGCGCGCCGGCTTCGACGACGACCCCGACCCCAGCACCCAGGAGTGACAGACATGCAAGGCGCCCTCATCGCCGTCGGAATCGTCTTCATCGTCATCGGCGGCATCACGGCCTGCGTGGTCAGCTACTTCCGCCTCCAGTCCCATCGGGCCGACGCCGTGGCCATGGCGGCCTACCGCCAGCTCGCCGAGCAGGCGGTGGCCAACCAGCAGCAGGTCCACGCCGGCCTCGACGCCATCGACCAGCGCCTGGCCAGCGTCGAGCGCCTGTTGCGGGACGTGGGGTGATCGCGATGGGCGGCTTCCGACTGCTTGTCAGCACGGCCCCGTGGCGGTCCGCTGCCTACCTGCTCGGGTCGATGGTGATCGGGACCGTGCTGTTCACCGTGGTCGTCACGGTCGTCGCCGTCTCCGCCCCCCTCGTCGTCATCGGCATCGGCCTCCCCCTGCTGCTGGCCGCCGCCCACGTGATTCGCGGCGCCGCCCACCTCGAGCGGCAGCGGGCGGCGATGGTCCCGGGCATCGCGGTGGCCGAGCCCCCGGTCGACCGCGCCGGCCTGGCAGGCGACGACGTCGAGGCGCCCGCCGCGGGCCTGCTCGCCGCCCTTCGCCGCCGGTGGACCGACCCGGCCATGGCGCCGTCGCTCGGCTACCTCGTGGGCCTCTACGTGCCGCTCATGGTGCTCGACACGGTCGCCGTCGGTCTGTGGCTGGGGATCCTCGGCGGCATCACCATCCCCTTCTGGTACTGGGCGGTGCCGCAGACCTTCGACGGCGTGACCGACCACGGCCTGTTCTGGGGCTCGTTCCCGCACGGCCCCGGCGGGCCCGACGCCGTCGGCCTGGCCATCGACGACCTGCCGACGGCCATCGCCGTGGCGGCCGTCTTCGCCGTGCTGTTCGTGGTCGTCGCCTGCCCGCTCGTCGTGGCCGCCGCCCGCCTGCACGCCCGCACGGCCGGCCGCCTGCTCGGGCGCCCCGCCGACCCGCTCGCCCCGGCCCGCGCCGTGCTGCGCTCGCCGGGCCCCTTCGCTCCCCTCGCATCCGGCGGCCCGATGGCCTCCCCGTCCGTGCCGCCGCACCACCTGACGCTCGCACCCCCCGCCACCTGATCGACCCCGGCGCCCCGCCGGACCATCCCAGAGGAGAACCCCATGTCCCGCATCCCTGGACGCGCGCGCCCTCGCACCGGTCGCCCGCATGCCAACGATCCCCGTACCGCCCTCCCCGCTCCCGGCCCGTCCCGTGTGCTCGTCGAGCTGGCCGGCGTCGAGAAGACCTACATCAGCGGCGCCGTCACGACCCCCGCCCTCCGGGGCGTCGACCTCACCATCGGCGCCGGCGAGATGGTGGCCGTCGTCGGCCCGTCGGGCAGCGGCAAGTCCACCGTGACCAACCTGATCGCCGGCATCGACCGTCCGACCGCGGGCACCGTCACGGTCGCCGGCCGGCGCATCGACACGATGAGCGAGGAGGCCCTCGCCCGCTGGCGGGGGGACACGGTCGGCATCGTGTTCCAGTTCTTCCAGCTGCTCCCGACCCTGACGGCCCTGGAGAACGTCGCCCTGCCGCTGGACTTCGCCCGGCGCGGCGGCGCCCGCGGCCGGCGGCGCAGGGCCCGCGACCTCCTCGGCCTCGTCGGGCTGGGAGACAAGGCCGACCGGCTGCCCATGGAGCTGTCGGGCGGCGAGCAGCAGCGCGTCGCCATCGCCCGCGCCCTCGCCTGCGAGCCCGCGCTGCTGATCGGCGACGAGCCGACGGGCAACCTCGACTCCCACACCGCGGACGAGATGTTCGACCTGCTCGTCGACGTGCACCGGCGGGGGACGACGGTCGTGTTGGTCACCCACGACCCGCAGCTCGCCGCCCGCGCCCCCCGCACGGTCACAGTGCGCGACGGCCGGATCGTCGACGACTCCGGTCCCGGCGACCTGCGCCGGCCGGCGGGCGCCCGCGTCGCCGCCGTCCGCTCCGGCGGCGCCGGCCCGCTGGCCGCCTCCGGCGCGACGGCGGGGGAGGCACGATCGTGAGTCGCGTCACCAGCCACAAGGCGTGGGCCGACCTCGGCCGGCACCGCGCCCGGACGGTCCTCACCGTCCTCACCCTGGCGCTCGCCCTCGCCAGCGTGGCCACGCTCGCCGTGCCGGGCCTCATCGACCGGCGAATGAACGACGAGGTCCGCGCCACCCGGCTCGCCGACGTGACGCTGCCGACCGACGACCTCGCCCTCGCCCCGGGGACGCTCGAGGATCTGCGCTCGCTGCCGAACGTGGTCGCCGCCGAGGCCCGCACCCCCCACACGGCCCGCGTCGCGGTCGGCGACGACACACCCGAGCAGGCGACGGTGTGGGGCGTGGACGTCGGCGCGACCGACATCGACGTGGTCGGGGTCGACTCGGGGTCCGCCCCCGGTCCGGGCCAGGTGCTGGTCGACGGCGGCAACGATCAGGCCGGTGAGGACGCCCGGCCCGGCGACCGGATCACGGTCACCGGCGCCGGCGGCGCGCCGACGACCCTCGAGGTGAGCGGCACCGGCGGCAGCCTCGCCACCAGCCCCACCGCGTCGCCCGACGGGTCGAGCGAGCCCGTCTACTACGTGGATCTGGGTACGGCCCACCGGTTGGCGGGCGACGAGACCGTCGACCAGATCCTGTTGCGGCTGCGAGATGCCCGCCCGGCCGCAGCGGACGCCACGGTCGACGCCGCCCGGGACGTGCTGCGCCAGGCGGCCGGCCACGATGTCGTCACCGGCCTGCCGACGGTGCGCGAGCCCGGCGACTGGCCGGGCCGCGATCTCGTCGAGCAGATCACGTCGCTGTTCCAGGTCGTCACGCTGCTCGCCTTCGTGTCCGCCCTGTTCCTCGTGGCCAACACCATGAACACCCTCATCGCGGAGCAGGCCGGCGAGATCGCGGTGATGAAGGCGATCGGCGGCCGTCGACGCCAGGTCGCCGGGGTGTTCCTCCGCTCCGCGGTCCTCGTGGGCGTGGCGGGCGCGGTGGTCGGCACCCTGCTCGGCATCGGTCTCGCCTCGGCGCTGGCCGGCTACTTCACCGACATGTTCGGGGTGCAGGGCGGCCTGGCGGTCGACGGGCCGATGGTGGTGGCGACGCTGGTGATCGGCCCACTGGTGGCCGTGCTGGCGACGCTGCCGGCCCTGCGCCGCGGGCTGCGGCAGCCGGTGGCCGAGGGGCTCGACGACCGGGGCGTGGCCGCCGGGTTCGGCGCCGGCCGGCTCGACCGCTTGGTGGCACGGGCCGCCTTCCTCCCGCCCGCGGCCCGGCTCGGGCTGCGCAACGCGCTGCGTCAGCGGCGGCGCTCGGCCGCCACGGTGGCCCAGCTCACCCTGGCGGTGGCGGCCGCCCTGTCGCTGCTGGGGCTGGGCGCGTCGATCAAGGCGACGATCGACGACGTGTACGACCACCTCGATTTCGACGTGGTGGTCCAGTCCGACGACGGCGCCCCGACGTTCGATGCGGCGGCCCGCCGCGTGGTCGAGGGTGTGGACGGCGTGGCGGACGCCGCGCCGGTGCTCGTGAGCGAGGTCGAGCACGGTGACAGCCGCCTCTCGGCGGCGGGCCTCGAGCCCGGCGGTCACTACCGGCCCGCCCTCGCCGCCGGCCGGTGGCTGACCGACGACGAGCTGGCCGGCGACGCCCGGGTCGCGGTGTTCGGCCCGGCCGCGGCGCGGGCCGCGGGGGTGGAGGTGGGCGACCACGTCGAGCTGGAGACCGCCAGCGGCACCCTCGACGTCGAGGTCATCGGCGTCGATTCGGCCAACCTCAACGTGGGAATGGGCCTGTTCCTGCCACGGTTGACGCTCGCCCAGGCGTCGGGGCTGCCCGCCGATGCGGCCGGCGAGCTGTGGATCACCGTCGACGGCTCGGGCGGGGGAACCGCTGACCACACGGCCATCGACCGTGCCGCGCTGGCCGTGGACGACGCCCTCAACCAGGCGGGGTACACGCTCGACGTCGAGCGGGCCTACGTGCAGCAGGCCGACGAGCAGGCGGGGATCGACGCCGTCCTCGCCGTGCAGCGGCTGTTGGGCCTGCTCATCGTGGGCGTCAGCATGCTCGGCCTCGTCAACACCATCACCATGGGCGTGATCGAGCGCACGCGCGAGATCGGCGTGCTCCGCGTCCTCGGCGCCCGGGCCCGAGACGTCCGGCGGTCGCTCAGGGCCGAGACGCTGGCGCTCGTGGCCGCCGGCTGGCTGCTCGGCGTGCCGGCCGGTTGGGTGATGCTGCAGGGCCTCCGGCAGGTGGCCCTGGCGCTGACCGACATGGACCTCCCGTCCGTCTACCCACCGGGGAACGCCGCCCTGGTGCTGGTGGGTGCGGCGGTGCTGGCGCTCGGGGCCCTGGTCCTGCCCCGGCGCCGCGCCGTCCGCCTCCGCCCCGGCGTCGCCCTCCGCTACCAGTAGGGCGGGGGTCAGTCCGCCTCGTCGCCGGGTCCGCGCGCGGCGGCGAGGTCGAGGCGAGGCAATGGGTTCCGACCGTCGGGACTCATTGCCTCGCGCTCACCACCCGCTCGTAGAGGGCGAGGTGGGCGCGGGCGACGTCGTCCCAGCGGTGGGCCCGGGCGAGGGCCCGGCCGGCGGCCCGGCGGGCCTCGCTGCCCGGACCGGTGCGGTCGCCCGCCATCTCGGCCGCCAGCGCGGCGGCCAGCCCGGCCGGGTCCGCCGCATAGCGGACGGTGTCGCCGAACACCTCCCGCAGGACCGGCAGGTCGCGCACGACGACGGGGACCCCGGCGGCCAGCGCCTCCATGGCGGCGAGGCCGAACCCCTCCTTCGTCGACGGGAAGGCGAACACGTCTGCGGCGGCCACCAGCGCCGGCAACCGCTCGTGGTCGACCGGCCCGAGGACGAGCGGCTCGACCCCGCTCCGGGCGCAGGCGTCGTCGAACGCGGCGCGGTAGTCCCGGTAGTCGAACAGGGTCTCCCCGCCGGCGATCACCAGGCGGGCGGGCCGGCCTCCGGTCGCCAGCAGGCGCACGGCCTCCACCAGGTCCAACGTGCCCTTGCGGGGCTCGATGCCGCCGACTGCCAGCACGACCGGGCCCGGGCCGAGCGTCTCCCGCCAGCGGGTCCGCGCCGACTACGGCGTCGGGGTCGTCCGACGCCGCGCGCTCGAAGCGCTCGGCGTCGACCCCGTTGGGGATCACGGTGGCGGCGATGCCCCACCCGGCCGCCAGCTCGGCGGCGACCGCCCGCGACACGCACACATGAGCCACCGGCGTGACGATCGCCCGCTCGTGGCAGCGCGCCAGCTCGGGCGTCGTGAACTGGTCGAGGTGGTGGACCGTGCGCACCACGCCGCGCACCGCGTTGGCCGAGATGCAGTCCTGGGCGTGGACGACGTCGTAGGCGCCGGGGTCCACCGCCGCGGCCAGGGCGTCGATCGACCGCAGCACCCGGGCACCCACCGGTTCGCCGTCCACGTCCGCCAGGGCCGCCAGGCGCACCCGCACCGCTCGGTCGACCGGGCGGAAGAACGCCTGGTCCCCGCCGCGCCCGACGGCGTGCACGGTGACGTCAGCGCCCTCCCTGGCCAGCGCCTCGGCCAGCGCCAGGGTGTGCACGACCCCGCCCCGCGGCCGGGTCGAGTAGGTGAGCAGGGCGACCCGCAGGGTCATCCGCTCCGCGGCTCGGCGTCGAGCTGGCGGTAGAGGGCCGGTCGGCGCTCCTTGAGATGGTGGAAGCGGCGCCGCGCCCGGTCGACCCCCGACGCGGGCTCGATGTCGGCTACCGCCAGCCCCGCCCGGGCACCGGCGGCGGCCACGATCTCGCCGTCAGGCCGCACGACCTTCGACTGGCCGAGGAACCGCATCTCGCCGTGGCGGCCGGTCTGGTTGGCGGACACCATCCACAGCTGGTTCTCGGCCGCCCGAGCCCGGTCGTACAGGTCGAACAGGCGACGCTGCCGGTCCCGCGCCGGCGAGGCGGCACGGTTGGTGCGGCTGGCCGGCCAGGCGCTGGGGCACACCAGGACCTCGGCCCCGTCGAGCGCCAGGCACCGGGCCGACTCGGGGAACGTCTTGTCGTAGTCGACCATGAGGCCCAGCCGCCCCACCGGCGTGGCCACCGCGGCGAACCCGCCCCCGGCCCGGTACCACGCCACCTCGCCCGCGGGCAGGTGCACCTTGCGGTGGATGCCCAGCACCGCACCGTCGGGGCCGAGGCAGACGGCCGTGTTGGCGCGCTCCCCGTCCACGTCCTCGGTCATGCCGAAGCACACGACCGGACCGGCGGCCGCTGCGACCGTGCCGGCCACCATCGCCACCTCCGGCCCGTCGAGCCGATGGGCCGGCGGCAGGTCGGGCGGACCGGACCCGTGCCGCGTGGGCGGGTGGTCGGGATCGTCGACGTCGAGGTGGTCGTGGTACCCGCTGAGGACGCCGTGGGGCAGGACCAGCAGGTCGACGTTCGACGCCGCGGCCTCCCGCACCATCGCCTCGATGCGGTGGAGGTTGAACGCGACGTCACGGCCGAAGTGCCCGGCCGCCGCCGCGACGCGGCACCGGGCCATCGAACTGGGGATGGTTGTCAGGCATATCGCCCCACAACCATCCCCAGTTCGGTGTGGTGTCCGGCGGCCGCCACGAGGTCCTCGAGCTCCGCGTGCGTCGGCGCCTCGAGGCGGGGCCCGGTCCGACCGGCCGCCTGCACCGCCCGCACCCGCGCAACCACCTGCGGGTCGGCGAGCACGTCCGCGGGGCGCTCGAACAGCTGCTGGAGCCGGGTGAACCGCCGCCACACGTAGGTGTCGTGCTGGGCGGCGACGTAGGCCTCGCCGTTGGTCAGCCGGCCGGGCGGCAGAACGGGCGCCGGGTCGCCTCCCGGACGCCAGCGGGCCAGGCGCTGCGCGTCCTGCTCGACAGAGTCGGCGACCCACGGGCGCTGCTCGGACTCGACCAGCGCCGCGCACGCCTCGGCCAGGTCGGCGGGATCGCGGTGCGCCGCCACCGCGTCCGCTACGGCCACCGCATGGACCGCGGCCAGCGTGCAGCCCCGGCTGTGCGCGGGGTTCGTGGTCGCGGCGGCGTCGCCCACCTGAGTCCACCCCAGCAGCGCCGGGCGGCCGGGCGCGCCCGAGCTGCGCACCGCGTTGACGAGACCCGCCATCACCCGGACCTCGGAGATCGGGCGGGCGTCGTCGGGTGACACCCACGGCGCGAGCGACGGGATCGCCCGGACCGCGGCGTCGAACGCCGCCGGGTCGCGCAGGCCGCGGATCAGCGTCCGGTCCTCGGGCAGCACGCCGAAGGTCAGCGAGAACGCCCCGTCGTCGGCCGGGAACACCAGGCACGAGTAGCGGTCGAACGAGCCCCCGGCGGTGAACCCGCGGTCGAGCGGGAGGTCGGGCGCCCCGACCGTGCGCCGGTAGAAGCGGGTGAGGTACGTGATGCCGCAGTCGACCCGCTCGTCCTCGATCCGGATGCCCTGTTCGGCCAGCCAGCCCGGCATCGGGGTCCGCCGGCCGGTGGCGTCGACGACCAGGCGGCGGGCCGTGACGAGGCCCGAGTCCAGCCCGACGCCGCGGGCGCGGGCGAGCCCGGACGCCGCGCTCGACCACCAGCCCGCTGGCCCGGCGTCCGCCGAGGACCCGGATTTCCCGGCGGCGCTCGACCCCCTGCCGCAGCACCGCCTCGAACGTGGTGCGGCGGGCGGCCACCGCCACGAGGTCGGCGTCGGCGGGGTAGGCGGCGCCGCGGGGAACACTGGCCGGCCGGGTCTCGGCGAGGGCCAGCTCCCGGCACCCGGCGGCTCGCAGGTCGGCGAGCACGTCGGGGGCCTCGGTCGCCAGCAGCGAGCGGCAGCGGGCCAGGAACGTGTGCGAGTGGCCGGCCTGCGGGGTGGCCCGGCGAGGCGTGCGCCGGGCGTGCTCGTCGAGCGGGTCGGCAGCCACTTCGGTCGTGCACCCCGCCCCCACCGCGGGGTCGGCCTCGACCACCAGGACGTCGACCCCCCGAGCGGCGAGGGCGATGGCGGTCATCAGGCCGGCGATGCTGGCCCCCACGACAACCACGTCGGCGTCGGCACCGTCACCGTCCCGGGTGCCGTCGGGCGTGGTCACACCGCCTCCCAGGCGCCGAGGCGGTAGGCGTCGGGGCGGCGGTCCCGCAGATTGCACATGCCGGCCCGAGCGGCGGCCAGCTCCGCGGCGACGTCGACGGAGGCGGTCGCCATGCCCGGCCCGGTCCCGGTAGCGGCCAGGATGTCGCCGCCCGGCCCGACGACCTTGGCCCGCCCGACGAAGTCGAGCGACCCGAACGTCCCCGTCTGGTTCGACGCCACCCACACGATCTGGTTGTCGAGCGCCCGGGCCTGGTCGAACAGGTCGAACCGGCGGGTCCAGCGGTCGTCCTCGAGGCGGGGCGCCCGGTTGGTGCGGCTGGCCGGCCAGGCCGACAGGCAGGCCACGATCTCGGCGCCGTCCAGGGCCAGCGTGCGGGCGGCCTCGGCGAACCCCTTGTCCCAGCAGATCAGCAGCCCGAGCCGCCCGACCGGCGAGTCGAACGCCGCGAACGTGTCGCCCGCCCCGTACGTCGAGCCCTCGGCCAGCGGCTGGTGGACCTTGCGGTAGGTGCCGAGCACCTCCCCGCCGCCCACGCACACCGCGGCGTTGTAGCGGACGCCGCCGGCCGCCTCGCAGAACCCGGCGCACACGACGATGTCGCCCGCGAGGTCGACCAGCCGGCGGATCTCGGGCCCGTCGGGGTCGAGCGCGGGCGGCGGCTCGGCCACGCCGTGGAGGTCGGCGACGTAGCCGCCGATGGCCGCTTCGGGCAGGACCACGAGGTCGAGCCCCTCGGCCCGGGCCTGGTCGAGGATGGCGCCGATCCGGGCGAACCCGGCCTCGACGTCGCGGTCGAACGGGGCGGCGACGGCACCGATGGTGATCACGGCGGGCAGACCTCGGGTGTCGTGGCCACGCCAGGGTGGCCGGGGGCAGGCCCGGGCGGATCGGCCGGTGCGGCGGCCGGGCCCAGCCCCACGACCGGGCCGGGCGGCACGGCCACGGTGCGTTCGCCGTCGGGCCACACCAGCGTCACGCCGCCGCCGGGCACGAGGCGACCGCACGCCGCGGCGGTCGCCGGCGCCACGGCGCGGGGCGCGAGTGGATCGCCGGCCGTCACGAGGGCGAACCCCGGGAAACACGCGAGCCAGTCGGCCAGTCCGACGCCGGCCGGCCGGGGGATCGACGCCACGTCCAGCTCGGCGCCGCAGCCGCTCGCCTCCGCCAGCATCGCCAGCGTGCCGGCGAGCCCGGCCATCGACACGTCCTTGGCGGCCCGGACGCGGCGGCGCACATCGGGGCGGCCGAGGGTCCCGACCAGCCGCCGCAGGTCGGCGACCGACCGCTCGGTCGTGCTGTCCCACTGGCGGCCGCGGTAGCCGGGGCGCCAGCCGCCCGCGAGGTCTGCGACGACGCTGACCGTGTCGCCCGGCCGTCCCCCACCTCCGGGCACGGGCCTGGCGGTGCGACCCACCATGGTCACCGACAGGGCGGCGGGCACCCCGACCTGGGTGTGACCGCCGAGCACCGGGATGCCATACCGCTCGGCGGCCGCGGTCATCCCGGCCAGGACGCGGCGGGCGAGCGAGCGGGTCGGGGCGCCCACGGCGTCCGTGAGCCCCACCGGGGTGGCACCCATGGCCGCGAGGTCGTTCGCGTTCACCAGCACCGAGCACCAGCCGGCCCACCAAGGGTCGCGCTCCACCATCGTCGGCACGACCGCGTCGGTGACGACGACGACGTCGGTACCGGGCACCGGCGCGCCGTCGTCGCCGACGAACCCGGCGCCCCCTGGGCGCAGGCTGCCGAGCACGTCCCCGATGACGCCCTTGGCCGCCGCCTGCGATGCCAGGGCTCGCAGCGGCCAGCGCATGTGGACGTGCGGCCGACCGTGCAGGGCCACCGGCCCCCGCGCCTCCCATCCCAGCCGGGCGAAGAACGCCTCCTTGTCGGCTTGGACGACGGCGTCGAACCGCAGCGCGCCCTCGGCCTCGGCCCGGGCGCACGCGGCACGGACCAGCGCGGCCCCCGTTCCCGGCGGGGCGTCGGGGTCCACGACCAGGCGGCTTCCGGTCCACCAGCCGACGTCGGCCGGACCGGCGGGGGTGGCCGCCAGGCGGACCCCGCCGACGACGTGCCCCGCCGGGGTGCGGGCCACGAGGACGATGGTTCCCGGGTCGCCGTCGAGCGCGTCGGCGTCGTCTTTGGTGAACAGGCCCTGCTCGTCGACGAACATGCGGCGGCGCAGCGCCCGATGGGCCGCCACCCCTTCCGCGTCGGCCTCTTCGACGAGGAAGCCCCCCGACCTCGCCACCGGCGGCGGGCCGCCGAGATGCCAGAGGATCGTCGATGCCACCGGGCTCACCCGCCCGCCGCGGCCAGCGCGCTGCACGCCCCGCACGCCGCGCAGCCCGCCTCCTGGTCGGCGCCGCGCATGCCCTCGGCCCGAAGAACGTCGGCCACCCGCCGGGTCACGTCGGCCAGCAGGGCCGGATCGGGCGGGGCGGCGCCGTCGGCTGCGGCGAGGGTCCCCGCCAGCGGGCGGAACGGCACCACGAACGGGTAGACGCCCGCGGCCGCGAGGTGGGCCGCGCCGGCCACCAGCTCGTCGGGGTCCTCGCCCAGGCCGACCAGCAGGTAGGTCGACACCCGATTCCGGCCGAACACCCGCACTGCCGCGCGCCAGGCCGCCCAGTAGTCGGCGAGCGGCACGGTGGCCTTGCCCGGCATCCATCGCTGGCGGACGGCATCGTCGAGCGACTCCACGTGGATGCCGATGGCCGTGGCCCCGGCGACGTGCAGGTCCTCCAGGGCGGCGAGGTCCTCGGGCGGCTCGCACTGCACCTGGATCGGCAGGTCGGGTAGCACGGCGCGCACCGCCGCCGCGCAGCGGGCCAGGTGGCGGGCGCCCCGGTCGGGCGTGGCGGCCGTGCCGGTCGTCATCACGAGCTGGCGCACGCCGTCGAGCCGCACCGCAGCCGCGGTCACGTCGGCGATCTGCTCGGGCGTCTTCACCCGCGTCGTGGCACCCGCCTCCAGCGAGGCCTCGATGGCGCAGAACCGGCAGCGCGTCGTCTCGGGCGAGTACCGGGTGCAGGTCTGCACCACCGTGGTGGCCAGCACGTCGGCCCCGTGCAGCCGGGCCAGCCGGTGGTAGGGGACGCCGTCGGCGGTCGCCAGGTCGTAGAACCGGGGCCGGGCGACCGTCTCGACGAGTATGTCGGCGAACGGGACGGCGGCCCCGTCGTCGGGCGAGTCGGAGACCACCCGGCCGGCCTCGACCCGGTACGGGCTGTCGGTCACCAGCGGGATCGCCGCCGGCACGCCGTCGAGCAGCAGGTGCCCGTCGTCGGACGGGCCGGCCCCGCTACGGCGGAAGACCGGCGCCGCCACCCGCACGCCGCGCACGGCCAGCGCGGCGCGGCGCTCGACCGCGTCGGGAAGGGTGTCGACGCCGGCCATCGGTCAGAACAGGTAGGTCGAGTTGATGATGGCGCCCTTGCGGGCGTACTCGATCACGCAGTCCTGGATGTCGAGCGGGTGGGCGGGGATGACGCCCTCGATCAGGTCCTCCTCGCGCAGGCCGTGCAGCGACAGCCCGAACCGGCAGCAGTAGACCTTGCCGCCCTCGCCGATGAACGTCTTGATCTGCCCGTTGATGTTCTGCTCGCCGGGGAACGCGGTGTCGCCCGTGAGCGGGAAGCCCCGGGTGTCCATGCAGTTCATCGAGCCGGGCCCGTAGAAGTAGGCGACGGACTCGAAGCCCTTCCGCAGGGCGCGGGTGGCCTGGAGCATGGCCACGAACGCCACCGACGACTCGTGGGCGATGCCGTGGATGAGGGTGAGGTACGACTCGCCCTCCTCGGCCTGGTGGTCGGGGAACAGCTTGGTGGAGCCGTAGAGGTTGGCCCCGGCGCCGAGCGACGGGTGCGGGATCTCTTCGAGGCTCTTCTTCTCGAGTTCGGTGAGCTCGACAGGCGGCATGGTCCGAGTCCTTTCGCGGGGGGACCGATGCGTCACCGTCGCGCCCGTTCGTTTCCGACCGGTTCGCCGCGTGTTGTCTCTGCGTTGCCGATGCAACAACGGGCCGTGTCCGGCACCTGCCACATGTCTCGCGGTTCCCTGGCGGGTCCCTTTCTCGTGCGACCGGCCGGCCCGGCGGTCCTACCGTGCCGGGCATGCATCGCAGCAGGTTGACCGCCATCGGCATCGACGTCCCCGCGGACGTGCACGAGCGCGAGGCGACGTTCTGGGCGGGCGCCCTCGGCCACCCGGTCGACCCGGCCGAGGAGGGCGACGCCTACATCACCGTGGGCCACGGGGATGGGCTGGAGGTGTTCGTCCAGCGCATCGGCGAGGACGCGCCCCGCCACCACCTCGACGTCGAGACCGACGACGTCGAGGCCGAGGTCGCCCGCCTCGAGGCCCTGGGCGCCGAACGGGTCGAGCAGATCCGCACCTGGTGGGTCATGCGCGACCCGGCGGGGCTGCTGTTCTGCGTCGTCCGGCCGCAGCGGGACGACTTCCCGGCGGGCGCCGCGACCTGGGACTGACCGTCGGGCCGGGTGGGATTCGCGTCAGCCCGCCGGGGCCGCGCCGAGCCGGGAGAGGATCGCCCGCGGCACCGCGGCCAGCACCGCCACCACGACCGTCGCCCAGTCGAAGCGGTCGCGCCACACGGTGATGCGCCCGTCGACCACCTCGAACGTGCCGTCCACCCAGAACGCGGCGCGCAGGGCGCCCCGCTCGAGCGCGTCGGTCCGCTCGGTCAGCACGCTGGCGCCGTCGGCCGCCACGTGGTGGATCTCGGCCTCGAACCCCGTGCAGTAGCGCTCGAGGAAGCGGATCTGCTGCTCGAACGCCTTGCGCCCCCGGGCGGGAGGGAGCGGCACGTTCTGGTACACGATGTCGGGCGAGGTCAGCTCGAGGGCGCCGTCGACGTCGAGGCGTTCGAGCGCGGCGAGGAACGCCCGCACCACTGCGACCGGATCGGTCGGTGCGTCGGTGGGGGTGGCGTCGGCGCTCATCGGATCGCTCCGTCCTGGGCTGCGGGGGTCGCGTCGACGAAGTCGGAGATGAGCTCGGCCAGCTCGACCGGCGTGTCGCCCTGCACGCTGTGGCCGGCCTCTTGCACGTGTTCGACGCGGGCGTCGGGGCGGCGGCGCAGCAGCTCGGCCTCGTCGGCGTCGTTCACGACCGACTGCGGGCGCATGCCGCGCACGAGCATGACCGGCCCGCCGTACGTCGACAGCGCGTCCCACAGCGGGCCGAAGTCGGGGTGCTGGCCGGGGGCGGCGTCGCCGGTGCGGTGGCGGGCGTAGCGCCACACCCAGCTGCCGTCCTCGCGCTGCTCCGCGTTGTGGAGGATGCCCCGCCGCAGCGACGACTCGGACCGCGTCGGGTTGAACTCGATCGTGCGGGCCAGCAGCTCGTCGAAGCTGGGGAAGCTCTCGGGGCCGTTGATGAAGGCGACGATGGCGCCGGCCTTGTGCTCGTCGACGCCGGGCGTGACGTCGACCAGCACCAGCGACCGCACGAGCTCGGGCGCCACCGTGGTGAGGGCCAGCGCGGTCATGCCGCCGAGCGACATGCCGACGACCGCCCGGGCGTTCGGGGCGAGCGCCCGGACCGCGGTGGCGATGTCGCCTGCGTTCGAGACCGGGTCGTACGCGCCCTCCCGGGCGCCGTCGGAGTGGCCGTGGCCGGGCAGGTCGACGGCGACGAGGGGCCGGCCGAGGGCGAGGGCGACCGTGTCCCACGTGTGGGCGTTCTGTGCGCCGCCGTGGAGCAGAACCAGCTCGGGCTCGGCGTCGCCCCACACCAGCGCGCTCGAGGTGCCGGCCCGGGTCGACCTCGACCTGCTCCCGGCGCACGGTCGGCGGCCCGTCGTAGGGGAGGCCGAACTCCTCGGCGTTCTCGTGGAACATCGAGAACTCGTCGTACGGGACGCGCTCGACAGCCATGCCGTCAGCATGGCCGGTCGGGACCCGGCGCGCCGCACCGCGCCCACAGGCCGCCCCGCCGCTCCAGCGCGTCGCGGACCTCGGCCACCACCTCGTCGGGGCGGTCGGTGAACCGTCGCCAGGTGAAGCGCAGCACCAGCCACCCCTCCAGCTCGAGCCGGTTGTCGCGGGATCGGTCGCCGTCGTACACCTCGGGCCGCAGGTGGTCGCGGCCGTCGAGCTCGATCGCGATCCGGGGGACGACGTAGGCGCAGTCGATGCGGTACCGCGATCCGCGCACCGTCACCTCGACCTCGGACTCGGGCTCGGGCAGCCCGGCCCTGTCGAGCAGGCGCAGGAACAACCGGGCGAACTCGGTGTCGGGCACCCGCCGGCCGTTCCTCTGCCGCAGGGTCTCCCGGGCGAGGACGATGCCGCTGCGGCCCGAGGTGGCGTGGAGCAGCAGTGCCTCCCACAGCTCGCCCCATGTCGCAAGGCCGAGGCGCCGGGTCTCGTCGAGGGCGCGGAGCGCCACGAGCGGGTCGTCGGTCCCGCCGGCCACATCGAGGAACGTGCGGGCGGGGCCGGTGACCGGGACACCCCGCCGGCGGCGTGGGTCCGCGAGATCCATGGCGAGGGACTCGTGCACGACGACCCCGGACCGACGGGCGGGCCGGGCGTGGCGCGCCACCGTGACCTCGATGCGGCCGGGCGGGCCGAAGCCGTCGAGCCCCCACAGGTAGGCGGCGCTGCGGTGCGAGACCAGGGCTCCGGGTCCGGCGGCCAGCGCCGCCGCGAGCGCCCGGCCCTCCCACGTGCGCGGCGCGCCCGCCACCCGGTAGACGCCCGGCGCCTCGCGGGTCAGGACGCCCCGGGCAATGAGCCGCTGCACCGTGTTGCGGGACACGCCGAGCTCCCGACACTGCGCGGCGGTCACGTGGCCATGCTGGGTCCCGGCGAGCGCGAGGAGCCGCGAGACGGCAGGGCTGGCGGTGGGCATGGCGATCCTCCGTGGGCGCTTCGGCGTGGATCCGTGTCGGATATCGACACGCAGCAACGCCGAAGCGGTTGTCGACCCGTTCGACCGAGGAGTCAGCCGTCGTCGATCGCCAGGGCCTGGTCGGTGGTCGTCGCCAGGCGGACGTCGACGAGGTCCTCCTGGGCGGTCACCAGCGCCTGCAGCTCGGACAGCTCGCGGCCGGCGCCGGTGGCGGCCACCCGGTCGTCGCCGTGGATCAGGTCGTAGACGCCGGTGGGGCCCGCCTCCTCGGCCGCGCGCAGGGCCCGGAGCACGGCGTCGGTCGCCAGCTCGGGGTGGTGCGCGAGGTCGAGCCGCACGAGCGCGGCCGTGAGGGTCGGCTCGAGGCCTCGGGTGACCGGACCACCGCCGGTGATCTCGGGCGGCTCGGTCGTCGCCAGCTCGAGGCTGTGCACGGCCCCGGCGGCGACGGACCCGCCGGGGAGCTCGCCGAGGGCGCCGTCCAGGACCGGGCGCGCCGCCTCCTCGGTCGTGGCGCCCTGCTCGACGTGCTCGGCGATGGCCTCGAAGCGGGCGTGGCCGGCCGCGGCCGTCGTGCGGGCGTAGAGGCGGCCGAGCTCGCGGAGCCCGTCGGGCGCGAGCGGGGCGACCGGCGACGGCAGGGCGCCGTGGGCCAGCTCGCCCTGGTGCACCACGACGCCGGCGGCCAGCCGGCGGGTCGTGGCCCCGCTCAGGGCGGCGCCCAGCCCCTCGTCCCCGCCGGGGAGCTGGGCGAGATCGCCCACCGTCGCCCACAGCGCGTCGTCGGGGACGGGGCGGGGCCCGGCCGCGCTCGGGACGCCGATCGTGCCGTGGTCGCCATGCCAGGACCAGTGCTCGAGCAGGGGCTGCGTCGCGGCACCGAACGCCGAGGTGACGGCGGGCGAGTAGAGCTCGAGCTCGGGGAACGCGGGGAAGACGCGGTCGCGCTCGCCGAACTGCGTCGCCAGATCGAGGGCGAGGCGCACGCGGTCGGGAGCCGGGACGGTGGGATCGACCGCGGCCCGCAGGGCGTCGGCCCGGGCCAGGTCATACCCGGTGGGCGCGCCGCCCCCGAACACACCCGCCAGCGCCTGGCCCCTGTCGGCCTCGGCCCGGGCCAGATCGGACACCAGGCCGTGCGCCAGCGGGACCTGGGCGAACCGCCCGTCGGCTCCCCGCGCTCCGGCCGCGGCCACCGTGGGCGCGAGCGGGTGGGTGGTGCCGTACAGCCGGTGCACCGGCCCCCAGCGCCGGGTCTCGACCCCTCCGGCCTGGAGACCCGCAGCGAGGGCCACGCCGAACGCGGCCGTCCCGGGCGCGTTGCCGCCGCCGAGCAGCGCGAGGCCGTCGACGCGGCCGTCACCGACGAGGTCGTGCGCCGCCAGCGTGCCGGTGAGCTGGTGCGCCCATCTCTCGGCCCGCACCGGCTGACCTTCGAGCCCCAGGCTGACCAGCGCGCCGAGGTCGAACAGCGCGGCCACCGCCACGTGTGCGGGGTCGGTCGCGTCGGATGTGGCCTCACCGAGCAGGTCGACGGCGACGGCGACGTCGCCGGCCCCCACCGTCGCGAGGATCCGTGCCGCCTCGGCCCCGGGGTCGGGGGCGGTCGCCACCAGGTCGCGGGCGGTGGCCAGGACGGTGGCCAGCTCGCCGGCGGTGATCGTCGGACCGCCGGCGGCCGCTCGCTCGCGCAGCGAGGCCAGCAGCGCTGCGACCTCGGCCAACCGGTCGGCACGGCTGGCCGATCCGACCGGGGGGAGGTCGTCGTCTCGGGCCGTGACGACCCCGTCGCCGTCGGTGTCGGCCCCGGCGGCCCGAAACGCCGCGCCGACGGCCCCCACCCACGTGGCCTGGTGGGCGGCCTCGGCCCGCAGGTCGAGCAGCGGGACGAGCAGGTCGTCCGCCAGGGTCCCGAACCCGCCGGCCGCGGCCGCCACGTCGGCCAGGCCGGCGACGGCCCGCAAGGTGGCGCAGGCCAGCGGCTCGTCGATGGCCGGGTGGGCGGCGGCGAAGGCGGCGAGGCGGTCCGGAACGGCGGCGCTGGTCTGATATGACATAGACGGAGATTACATGAAACAGGAGGAACGCCGTGCCCGCCGCTCGGATCGATCGAACCCGACGGATGACGACCCGGTGACCGCGGTCGTGCGCGTGCGACCGATCGACGGCGCCGCGACCGTCGCGTTCGGCTACGACGCGGCCGAGGCGGCGCTGGGCGCCATCGCCGCCGCGCTGGCGGCCACGTGCGACCACGGCATCGCCTGGCGCCGGGCCGCGGGAGACGCGGTGATCGGGTGGCAGGGCGCGCACCGCGACGAGTTCGACCGGGCCTGCGGCGTGCTGGACGGCTGCACGCAGGCCGCGCTCGACGCCCTGGCGGCGGCCCGTCGCGCCGTGCTCGGCGCGGTCGACGAGGCCAACGCCCAGCAGGTCGCCTACAACGTCGCCCGCCAGCGGGCGGTCGTGGGTGCGGCCCGCCTCGTCGAGCCGTGAGACGGGCTGTGAGCCGAGCTGTGAGCCGGCGAGCCGGGCACGGCGCACAATGTGTCCGTGTCCCGAGGTCGCCACGGAGGTATGGACATGCGGTTCCAGGGGTTCGGCACGGACGCCTGCCGGTTCTACGAGGAGCTGGCCGAGGACAACTCCCGCGACTGGTTCGCCGCGAACCGCACTCGCTACGAGGCCGAAGTGCGGGCGCCACTCGAGTACCTGCTCGACGACCTGGCGGACGAGTTCGGCGAGGGCAAGGTGTTCCGGCCCCACCGCGACGTCCGGTTCTCGAAGGACAAGTCCCCCTACAAGACCAACGCCGCCGCCGTGATCGAGGGCGACGCCGGCGCGTACTCCCTCTATGTCCAGATCTCGGCCGAGGGCCTCATGATCGGCGGCGGGGCCTACCACCTCGCGGGCGAGCCGCTCGACCGGTTGCGGGCGGCCATCGACGACGACCGCACCGGCCGCGAGCTCGAGGAGATCGTCGCCGACCTGCGCGCCGCCGGCGCCCAGACGGGCGCCCACGAGCAGCTCAAGACCGCGCCCCGCGGCTATCCCAAGGACCACCCCCGGATCGACCTGCTGCGCAACAAGGGGATCATCGGTTGGTGGGAGCACCCGCCCCGCCGCTGGCTGCACACGGCCAAGGCCCGCGACCGGCTCGCCGACGGCTGGCGCCGCCTCGGCCCGCTCAACGCCTGGCTCGACGCCAACGTCCGGACGGGCTGACTCTCCTCGTTCTGTCAGACCTCACCCGCCACATCGACGGTGAGGTCTGACAGAAGCGGTGGGGGGACCCCGGCTCCGCCGGCGTGTCACACCGCGGCCCTACCATGGGCCGGGCGATGCCGGGCCCCGAGCTTCCCCTCACCGAGACCGCCGACGCCGAGGCAGGGCCCGACGGCGCGCCGCTGGCCCCGCCCACGCTGGCGCGGTCGCCCGGCGTCGGGCCCGACGGCGCCATCCACGACCCGATCAGCGACCTGCTCGAGGGGCTCAACCCCGTGCAGTCCGACGCGGTCGTCCACGCCGAGGGGCCGCTGCTGGTGGTCGCGGGCGCCGGCTCGGGCAAGACCCGGGTCCTGACCCACCGCATCGCCCACCTCATACGCGACCGGGGCGTCAGCCCGTTCGAGATCCTGGCCATCACCTTCACCAACAAGGCCGCGGACGAGATGAAGACCCGGGTCGAGGCGCTGGTCGGCCCCGTCGCCCAGAAGATGTGGGTCTCGACGTTCCACTCGGCGTGCGTGCGCATCCTGCGGCGCGATGGCGACAAGCTCGGCTTCCCCCGCCAGTTCACGATCTACGACCAGGCCGACGCCGTCCGCCTCACGGGGTACGTCATCCGCGACCTCGGGCTCGACACCAAGCGCTTCCCGCCGCGGTCCATCCACGCCGCCATCAGCGCGGCCAAGAACGACGGGGTCGATGCCGAGGCCTACGCCGCCCGGGTGGGCAACATCTTCGAGCGCAAGATCGCCGACGTGTTCACCGAGTACCAGACGCGGCTGGCGCGGGCCGGGTCGATGGACTTCGACGACCTGCTCGGCCAGGCCCTGCGCCTGATGCGCGAGCACCCCGAGGTCCTGCAGCACTACCAGCGCCGGTTCAAGCACATCCTCGTCGACGAGTACCAGGACACGAACCGGGTCCAGAACGACCTCGTCCTCCTGCTCGCCGCCGACCACCGCAACATCTGCGTGGTCGGCGATCAGGATCAGTCGATTTATGCCTTCCGGGGCGCCGACATGCGGAACATCGTCGAGTTCGAGGACGCCTTCCCCGACACGACGGTGGTGCTGCTCGAGCAGAACTACCGGTCGACCCAGACCATCCTCGACGCCGCCAACGCGGTGATCGCCAACAACGTGGCCCGCAAGCCCAAGGAGCTGTGGACCGACCAGGGCACCGGCGACCCGATCGTGCGGTACCACGCCGACGACGAGGTCGACGAGGCCCAGTGGATCACCCGCGAGGTCACCCGCCTCCACGGCACGACCGAGGCGGTCATCGGCGCCGGCACCGGTCCCGACGACGGGCTCAAGTGGGGCGACATCGCCGTCTTCTACCGCACCAACGCCCAGAGCCGGGTGCTGGAAGAGCAGCTGATGCGGGCCGACATCCCGTACAAGGTCGTCGGCGGCACCCGGTTCTACGACCGGCGCGAGATCAAGGACGCCATCGCGTACATGCGGGCGGTGGTGAACCCGGTCGACGAGGTGTCGCTCAAGCGGGTCATCAACGAGCCCAAGCGCGGCGTCGGCGACACGTCCATCGGCAAGCTCGACGCCTGGGCCACCGCCCACGGGCTGTCGTTCATGGACGCCCTGCGGCGGGCCGACGACGCCGGGGTCAGCGGCAAGGCGCTGCGGGGCATCGAGGCCTTCCTCACCCTGCTCGACGACGTCGCCGACCTGCTCGCCGGCAGCCCGGGCCCGCTGCTGCAGCAGCTGCTCGAGCGGTCGGGCTACCTCGACCAGCTCGAGGCCGAGCGCTCGATCGAGGCCGAGGGCCGCCTCGAGAACCTGGCCGAGCTCGTCGGCGCGGCCAACGAGGCCGAGACCGTCGACGAGTTCCTCGAGCAGATCAGCCTGGTGGCCGACACCGACGACCTCGACGACGACGCCACGTCGGTCACGCTCATGACGCTGCACTCGGCCAAGGGGCTCGAGTTCCCGGTCGTGTTCCTCATCGGGCTGGAGGACGGCATCTTCCCGCACCTCCGTTCGCTCACCGAGCCCGACCAGCTGGAGGAGGAGCGCCGCCTCGCCTACGTGGGCATCACCCGGGCCCGCCGCCGGCTCTACCTGACCCACGCCTGGAGCCGCACGCTGTTCGGCGGCACGCAGTACAACCCGCCCAGCCGCTTCCTCGACGAGATCCCCGCCGACCTTGTGCGCGACGTCGAGGGCCACCGCCGGGCCAGCCGCAGCGGACGGGTCTACGGCGGGGGCGGCGGGGGTTGGCGATCCGGCGGGTCGACCGGAGGCGACCGCGCTCTGCGGGTGGCGGCGGGGAAGGATCGGATCGTCGAGCGGGCCATGGAGTCGTCGCGGAAGCCGTCGCGCAGCGGGGCCGAGGGCTTGGGCCTCAGGGTCGGCGACGACGTGCGCCACAACGTGTTCGGCGAGGGCGTGATCCTCGACATGAGCGGCAGCGGCGACAAGACCGAGGCGCTGGTCCGGTTCCCCGGGGTGGGGGAGAAGCGGCTGCTCCTGTCGTGGGCGCCGCTCGAGAAGCTCTGATCTGCGGTACTCGGCGACGAGGTCACCACGGGCCGCGCGCCGTTCGGTACTCTCAGCGGCGCAGTGTCACGATTTGTCGCCAATCGCGTGTCGAACGGACCGTGAGACGGCTGATGAAGGTCTGAACGGGGATGCCGTCGTTAGCCTGTCCCGACCCTGGGGCTCGCGGCGTGGACGGCAGCGCCGGGGAACCCACTCCTGGCGGAGGAGCGAACAGCAGTGTCCGAGGAAGAGCACACTCCCCAACACGCGGCGGGCGGCGGGCCGGCCGAGATCGGGCCACCCGACGGGCCGCGTTCCGAGGGCCGCTGGTCGGCCCCGCGCACCCGCGTGGCGGTCGTGGCGGGGATCGCGGTGATGCTGGTGGCGGCGGCAGTGGGGATGAGCTCGGCGCTGTCCGAGCCCGGCGAGGACACCGAGGCCAGCGGCACGACCTCCACGACCGAGCGCCCGAGGACGACCACCAGCCAAACGACCACGACGCTGCCGCCCACGACGACGACGCTGCCGCCCGAGACGACGACCACGCTCCCGCCCGAGACCACGACCACCCTGCCCCCGGCACCCGAGGCGGACGGCACGCTCGAGCTCGGGGAGAGCGGCGACGCGGTGGCGGCCCTGCAGCAGCGGCTCGTCGATCTCGGCTACTGGATGGGCGAGCCCGACGGGACCTACGGCCAGCTCACCCGCCAGGCCGTCATGGCCTTCCAGAAGGTCGAGGCGCTCAGCCGCGACGGCGTCGCCGGCCCGGCCACGCAGGCGCAGCTGGCGGCGGCCGGGCGCCCGTCCTCGCGAGGCGGCGACGGCATCGAGATCGACCTCGAGCGCCAGGTCATCTTCATCGTGCAGGGCGGCCAGGTGCAGTGGGCACTGAACACGTCGACCGGCAACGGCGAGGCCTACACGAGCTCGAGCGGGGGGTCGGCCCGGGCCGTGACCCCGCCCGGCGACTTCCGCGTGCACCGCGAGGTCGACGGCGTGCGTGAGGCTCCGCTGGGCACGCTCTACCGGCCGAAGTACTTCAACGGCGGCATCGCCGTGCACGGGTCGGGCAGCATCCCGGCGACGCCGGCATCCCACGGGTGCGCCCGGGTCACGAATGCCGCCATGGACATGATCTGGTCCACCGGCGCCATGGCGATGGGCACGCCGGTCAGCGTGTACTGACCGCCGACCTCGCCCCCTCCGCGGCGCCGGGCGATCGTGGTCGCGGGCGCGATGCGGTGGAGAACCCGGTGCCATCGGTCACAATGCGGGGGTGCCCGGCGGTCACGCCCCTCGGGGGTCGTTTGGCACGGCCGCCGATCGGTGGCCGGCCCTCGCCGACGCGTTCGACGGGGCGCTGCCCGTGCTCTATCGCTACGTCTACAGCAGCACCGGCGGCGACCCCGCGCTGACGGACGAGGTGACCGCGGCCACGTTCACGGCGGCGGCACGCGGCTTCGCCGCCGGCGACGAGGACCGCATGGCGCTGGGGCCGCTGCACGACGCGGCCCGCACCGCGCTGGCCCGGCGGGTCCGGCGCGGCGGGCGGGCCGCGGCGGGACGGGCGTCGAGCACCGTGGTCGGCGACGACGGCACCGCGCTGCGCGGGCTGCCCTACCGCCTGCGGATCGTGTTGGCCCTCCAGTTCCACGACCACCTGCCACCGGACGAGATCGCCGAGGCGCTCGGCACCGACGAGGCCGGGGCCGAACGGGCGGTCCGCGAGGCCTCCGCCGCCTTCCTGGCCGCGGCCGGGCCCGGCCCCCGAGCGGGCGATGGCGCGGGCGGCGGCACGGGCGACGAGCGCCTGTGCGACCTGTTCGGCTCGCTCACCGCCCGGCCCGGCGACGCGTTCGCGGCCCGGCTCCGGGACCGCGTCCACGAGGAGGCCCGGGCCGTGCCGCTCCCCGTCGCTCGGGTGCCCGCCGTCCCGGCCGGCTCTGCGGCCGCGGCCGCGTCGGCGACGTCGACGGAGGCCGGCGCGTTGGCCTCCCCCGCGGGCGCCGCGGCCGGCGTCGACGGACCGCCCCGCGCTCTCGCCGGCGTCGCTCGGGCGGCCGGCCCGAGCCCGACGGTGGGGCCCGACGCTCCCGCCGGGACCGGCACCGACCCGGGCGCCGACGCTCCCGTCGAGGGGCTCGGCGACGACGATCTCCCGCGGACGTTCTCGCCGGCCCGGCTCGGGAGTGCGGGCGGCCGCGCCCGCGTCCGGACGGGGCTCTCGCCCCGGGTCTGGGGGCTGCCGGCCGTGATCGCCACGGCGGCGGTGCTGTTGGCGCTCGTCGTCACCGGCGGAGGTGGAGGCACGGGCCGCGACCGCGCCGCCGCGCCGCCGGTCCCCCGCGCCGACCCGGGCGGTGGCGGCTCGCGCACGGACGTCGTCGACGGCCCCGAGTCCCGGCTGGTCGACGCGGTGCCGCTGGCACCGCCGGCGACGGTCGGGGGCGAACGGCCCGCGCCCACGAACACGGCCGAGGTCGTCGCCCGGGTGCGGCTGGGCCCCGGCGGCCCGTACATGAACGGGCCCTACGCCCTCGACGCCGGAGCCGAGGGGCTGTGGGCCGCGGCCGTCGACCGACGACGGCACCTGGAGCGCCGTGCGGGTCGACCCGGCGTCGGGCGAGACGCTGGCGCGGATCCGCATCCCCGGCCGCATCCCGTCCGACCGCAGCCATCACGGCATCGTGGTCAGCGGTGGCTACGTGTGGACCCCGGCCCTGCGTGACGGCCTCTTCCGCATCGACGCCGGCACGAACACCCCGTCGGGCATCGTGGCTGTGACCGGCGGGGTGGTGGGCGCGGCCATGGACGGCGGCGACGGCGCGGTGTGGGCGGTCGGCAACGACAGCGCCCTGCGCCGCTTCGACGCCCGGACGACCGACGTGACCGCCACGGCGTTGATCTCCGAGATGGGGCTGATGCCGACCGGCGTCGACCTCGCCTACGGCGGGGGGACGGTGTGGGTCACCGTCGCCGATGCCGACATCCGTCACCTCATCGGGTTCGACCCGCTGACGCTCGAGCGCCGCTACCACTACGTGCTGCCGTCCCTCGGCCTGGTCAGCGACGCCTACGAGCTGGCGGCGGACGGCGACCGGGTCGTCATCACCGAGACCTGGCCGGGCGGCGTCACCGTGGTGGACGGGGCGGCGGGCCTGATCGTGGGCCAGCACCGGCTCGGGACCGCCGGGATCTCCGTCGACGGCGACCGGGCCTGGCTGCTGTCGCCGCTGGACGGCCAGGCGACGGTGGTCTGGACGCGGACCGGTGACCTCCTCGCCACGGCCGGCGTCCCGAAGGGCGTGGAGACGATGGTGCCGACGGCCGACGGCGGGGTGTGGGCGGCGATCCCGTCGACCGGCGAGCTCGTGCGCCTGAGCTTCTCGGGCTGACGGCGCCGGGCGTACCGCTCGCGCCGCTCGGCCTCTCAGCGGATCGGCGGGGACACGTACTCGAAGTGGCCCGCGTCCGGCACCAGCCACCGGCTGCCGTCGGTGAACCCCCACCGGGCGAACACCGCCACCAGCCTCGGGTCCTGCACCGAGGCGAGGCCGGTGGGGTTGGCGCCGGCGTTGAGGTCGACCGCCACGCCCCAGGCGTGGCGGGAGATGCCCGTGCCGGCCCGGGTGGAGCGGGGGTTCCAGCATCCGGCGAACCCGGCCGGGTCGACGAGCGCCGCGAGGTTGGCGTCGACGACCTCGCGCAGGGCGCCGTCGAGGGCGCCCACGACGAGGCGATGGCAGCGGGCGGTCCCGATGATCGGCAGCTCGACGGTCACGAGGTTCTCGGTCTGCCAGGCGGGGTCCTGCTCGAAGGCGTCGCCGGGCGCGGGTCGGTAGGCGAACTCGCCGAACCGCTGCTTGATCAGCACCTGCGGCAGCACGGCGTCGCCGTGGCGCAGGAACGGCGTCTCGCCGGCGCCGCGGAAGCGCACGGCCCGGTCGGGCGCCAGGGCGGCGCGCAGCCGTTGCTCCAGCCCGGGACGGTCGTCGCCGTGGGCCAGCAGCACGTAGCGGTCTGCCGACACCCCGAGCGCGGCTCCGGTCGCCCGGTCGACCGCCAGCTCGGCGCCGCCGATGGCGGTGTCCCCGACGACCCCGACGACGGTCACGGTCGTGCCGCCCGCCAGCGTGAGGCTGCCGCCGGGGCCGAGGCGGCGCAGCCAGGCCGAGGTGGTGCCGAGCAGGGCCTGGCCGGGGCCGAGCCCGGCGACCGCCACGAGGTCGGGCCCGCCCACGAACGCGGTGTGGGATGCGGGGTCGATCGCCACCGCCTCGAGCGGGATGGCCCAGCCCGGAGCCGGGGCGTCGACCACCGCGCCGTCGGGGCCGTGCGACGCGACCAGGTCGACGGTGCCGGCCGCCACGACCGAGGCAGCAGAGACTCCGGGGTCGCCGACCGCCGCAGCCGCCAGGCCCGGGTCGAGCCCGCCCGAGGTCCACGCCAGCAGCACGGCCGGCGCGCTCGGCACGGGCACGGTCGGCGGGTCGGGCGGTGCCGTCACCGGCGGGGCCGAGGGCGGGGCCGACGTCCCCGCGTCCTGGATGCGGGCCATCGCCACCGCCCCGGCCACGACGCCAGCCACGGCCCCAGCGAGGACGGCCACCGCCAGCGCGGCGCGCGCGGCCTCCGGTCGGCCGCGCGTGGGGTCGCGGATCGTCCGCCAGATCCCCACGCGTGGGCTGCGACGAGCGCCCGAACCACCCGAACCGGCGGCCTCTCACGCCGGCTCCAGTCGCTCGGCGATGGCGGCGAGCTCGCCGAGGGTCAGCCCCTCGCCGCGCAGGGTGCACACGACGCCCCCTTCGACCCAGGCCAGCTCGCCCTCGGCGGGGCGGGCGCGGCCGACGGTCCCCCGCACTCCGACGCCGACCTCGTCGCCGCCGATCGGCGGCGGCAGCGCGGTCCCGGGGCGCTGCGTCAGCACGAAGGCCCGTTCTCCGGGGCCCGACCGTGCCTCCGTCACGGTGACGCCGCCCGCGTGGTCGGCCGTGACCCGCAGGGCCGGGTCGCCGAAGCCGTCGAGCGCCCCGGCGGTCAGCCGCCCCGGCAGCGCCGCGTCCGCCTCGTCGGGCAAGGCCGTGCGCGCCTCGGCCCAGTCGTCGGGGACCGCCTCGCCCACGATCCCGAGGTCGGCGGCGACGGCCAGCAGATCGTCCGGCGGGAGGCTGCCCGCGACGACGACGTCGAGCCCAGCGGCGTGGAGCCCGATCCGCCGGCCGTCGCTGCTGGCGTAGGCCTGCCCGGCGGCGCCGAGGTCGACGGGGCGGACGTCGAGCCCGAGGTCCCCGAACAGGCGCCCGCCGGGCCACGCGGTCGTCGCCCGGACGGTGAACCAGGCCCGCCCGTCGCTCCACGACCGCACGCCGACGGGCGGACCGCCGGGGGTGGTCACCGTCCCGGCCCGGTGGGGGGTGAACCCGGCGGGCGGGGTGGCGGGGCCCGGCACCGGGACAGGAGACTCGTCGCCGGGGGTCACCGGGCGGAACCCGGCGTCGACGGTGGCCTCGGCCTCGGTGGCCGGGATGTCGGGGACCGTGGTGCCGGCGTCGTTGATCCGCACGTCGGTGGCCTCGACGCGCAGGACGACGTCGCCGGGCGTCTCGGCCCGGCCGGCGGCCGCGGCCCACGCGGCGCGCACCGGATCGTCGCCGGCGCGGACCACCAGCGCCAGGGGCACGAGGCGGTCCTCGTCGAGCCACAGCTCGACCCGGTCGCCGGGGTGGACGGCGCGCAGCGGGACCGCGGCCGACAGGCCCTCCAGGTAGCCGGCCATCTGCGCCGCCGTGACCGCCACGCCGACGGCCGAGTGCCCGGCGACGGTCCGACGGCCGAGCCCGGCCGGGGTGGCGGCGAGGGTGAAGGCGTCGACGGGGACCACCAGCTCGAGCGGGACCGGCGCGGCGTCCGAGAACGGCTCGCGGCCCGTGACGGCCTGCGACCAGCGGACCGGCTCGGCCGGGCACCGGACGAGCCCGGCAGCCGGGGAGCACTGCCGGGTCGCCGCGTGCCACCAGCGGTCGCCGTCGACGACGAGATCGGCCTCGGCCCGCTCCGCGGGTGCGGCGCCGGTGGTCGTCTCGCGGACGCGCAGGGCCAGTGCCTCGGGGGCGCGGTAGGTCAGGTGGGCGTCGAACGTCCGGCCGCCGTCGCCCGGCTCGGTGATCGTGTAGCGGGCGTCGACCGCCGTCACGTCGGCCTGCCCGGCGACGACCCGTTCGGGCACGTCCGCGGCCGCGGGCGTCGGCGGGTCGGAACCGAGGCCGACGAACGTGGCGCCTCCCACCAGTCCGGTGATGGCGGCGACCGCGGCCGCCACCGCCACGCGTGGCCGGGACGGCCGTGCAGGTGCACCCGGCGAGGTCGGTTCGGGTGGGGCCGGTCGTGGCAACCGGGCGGGGGCCTTCGCCCCCAGCCGGGCGAGCACGGCCGGACCGAGGTCGGGCACGCGGTCGACCGCCTCGAGCCGCAACTGGGCCCGCACGTCACGGACCGTGCCCACGAAGTGGCGGCAGCCGGGACAGTCGGCGACGTGGGCGTCGAGGACGACGTCGGTCGCGGGTTCGGGCCGCTCGCCGTCGGCGCGCAGCGACAGGCCGAACCGGGCGTCGTCACATCTCATCGCCGGCCTCCTCTCGGTCCTGGCCGGCGTCGGCCCAGGCGGCCAGGCGCACCCGCGCCCCGAACACCCGGCTCTTGACGGTACCGACCGGCACCGCGAGGACCACGGCCGCCTCCGCGTAGCGCAGGCCCAGCACCTCGACGAGCAGCAGCGCCTCCCGCTGGTCGACGGGCAGGGTGGCCAGGGCGGCGTCGATCTCGACCCGGGCGGTGGCGGGCCCGTCGGCGGTCGCCGGGGCGGGGCGCACGGCCCGGCGCGTCCGCTCGTCCCGCGCCCGGGACCGCAGCTCGTCGAGCCCGGCGTTGCGGGCGATCTGGAACACCCAGGTCGAGAACCGGGACCGGAACGCGTACGTCGGCAGCCGCCGGTACACGCGCAGGAAGGTCTCCTGGGCGACGTCCTCGGCCGCGGCGGGGTCGCCGAGCAGGCGCCGGAGGTAGCGCCAGACGCTCTGCTGGTGCAGGCGCACGATCTGCTCGAAGGCACCCACATCGCCGGCGATGGCGGCTCGGATGAGCCCCGGGTCGGTTTCCTGCACGCGCCGCTCCCCGGTCACCGGCGGCGGGCCGGCCGGTGACCGTGGTCACGGTGACCTGCGGCGGTGGCGCTGTCCAGCGCGCCGCCCGGGCGGTCCACTCGTCCCCTCCGTCGCCCCGGCTCTCCCGGCTCACAGCCGGATCGACAGAGCACCGTCGCGGCGGTCCGGCGCCACGTCGGCGCGGTCGTCGACCGCCTCGCCGTCGTCGGGGTCCGCGGCATCGCCGGGCCCGCCACTCGCCTCGCCGGTCCTGACCACGAGACGAGGGCTCGACGGCGTCGACCGCCCACCCCGACGGCGGCGACGCCCGACCCAGGCCATCGCCCCGATGCCGCCACCCACCAGCGCCGCGGCCTCGGCTGCCACCCACCAGGCCGCGGCCCCACCGTCACCGGTGGCCGCGGTCGGGGTGCCTGCCGCGTCCCGTTCGCCGGCAGGCTCGTCCGCACCGACCGGGTCGGGAGCCACCGCCACCTGAGGGCCAGGCGGGGGGCCGACGGTCGGCGGGGGCGCCGCCGGCACCTGCATGACCGGCGGGGCCGGCTCGCTCACGGTCCCCGCCCGCACCTCGGCGGCCGTGACCTGCCGCCCGTCGCTGAGCAAGCAGCAGTGCATCGTCCTCCAGCCAGCGGATGGCGGGGTCGTCGAGCGCCCACGACCGCACGATCGGGTACGGCGGGTCGATCCCGACGTGGATCGCGTCCACGATGAAGTAGCCCGGCGCGTCCGTGCAGGGGTCGTTGCACAGGACCAGCGGATACGCGCCGTCCGCCAGCCCCTCGGGCAGGTCGAACGTGATGCTGGCGCGCTGGGCCCGGTACGGGTCGGTCGCCCCGGGCACATCCTCCAGCACCAGCTCGGCGACGCGCAGGTCGCTGGGGTGGATGGTCAGATCCGGATCGAGGACGGTCGCCGCCTCGACCGCGGCGGGGTCGACGCGGAGCCATGCGTAGAACGGGCCGCGCTCCCGCACCCCCGGCACGCTCATCCCGTAGCCGATCATCGTCACGGTCTGCCCCGCCTCGTAGCGGTCGCGGGCCGGCTCGATCCAGTCCCCGCCGCCGGCCCCCGCGGGCGGCGTCAGCGCGCTGCCGAGAGCCACCGCCGCGGCCAATGCCCCTCCCGCCCGCGCGACCGTCCTCAGCCGTGTCCGGTGCATGTCCCACCTCCGTCTCCCCCAGTGAGACGTCGGAGGGGGCCGGATGGTTCACGGCCGTCTCCGGGCTGGCCCGCCGGGGTCAGCCCTCGGTGGTCGACGTGGCCCGCTCCTCGGCGTTGAGGTCGACGTCGAGGTTGCCGTCGGCGTCCACCGTCACCGGGTACATGGGCAGGCCCTCACCTTCGGGCGGGAATTCGCGCCCGTCGCACTCGTCGGTGACCTCGCCGTCGGAGTCGAGGAGCCGGAACACCGCGTCGTCGCGGTCCCAGCGGATGCTGCACTCACGTGACACGCCGGGCGGGCGGGCGGCGATGGCGATCCAACCCGACTCGGGGTCGTCGCCGAGGTGCTGGAGATAGATGTCGCGGTCGCCGCCCGCGGTGTCGGCGTAGAGGATCGGGCCCCGCTCGGCCACCTCCTCGGCCGCCTCGTCGGCGTCCTGCTGCGAAAACGTGTCGGTGCCGAGGCGGACGTCCACGCGGCCCTGGCTCGCCATGCGGGCGACGAGGAAGGCGATGCCCAGCGCCAGCGCGACCCCGGCGCCCGCCACGATCAGCGCCTTGCCCGCGTGGCCGCGGCTCTGTTCGACCGGGCTCACGGAATCAACAGGTGGACTTGGGAGGGGTCACGGCCACGCCCGTAGTATCGCCATCCGGCGCCGCCCCTCACGAAACGGCGCATCCGACCCAGCACAGGGAGCCCCGCCCTTGGACCTGTACGAATACCAAGGCAAGCAGTTCTTCGCCCGCTACGGGATCCCGGTCAGCCCCGGCGAGGCCGTGACCACGGTCGACGACGCCGTCGCCGCCGCGGAGCGCATCGGCTACCCGGTGGTCGTCAAGGCGCAGGTCCAGGTGGGCGGCCGCGGCAAGGCCGGCGGCATCAAGCTCGCCAACGACGCCGACGAGACCCGCACGCACGCCAGCAACATCCTCGGCATGGACATCAAGGGCCACACGGTCGAGACGCTGTGGATCGAGCTCGCGTCCGACATCGCCGAGGAGTACTACGCCAGCTTCACGCTCGACCGCTCGGCCAAGAAGCACCTGGGGATGCTGTCGGCCCAGGGCGGCGTCGAGATCGAGGCCGTGGCGGCCGACGACCCCGACGCCATCGCCAAGATGTGGGTCGACCCCGTCGACGGGCTGACCGAAGAGCAGGCCCGGGCCTGGGTCGAGGGCGCCAAGCTCAACCCGCAGGCCACCGAGGGCGCGGTCGACATCCTGCTCGAGCTCTACTCGGCCTACGTCGAGGGCGACGCCGACCTCGTCGAGATCAACCCGCTGATCCTCAAGCCGACCGGCGAGGTGCACGCGCTCGACGCCAAGGTCACGCTCGACGGCAACTCGACGTTCCGGCACCCCGACTACGAGGAGTACGAGGCGACCCAGGTCCGCGACGAGCGCGAGCAGGCCGCCCACGACAAGGGCCTGCAGTACGTCGGGCTCGACGGGTTCGTCGGCATCATCGCCAACGGCGCCGGCCTGGCCATGTCGACCGTCGACATCGTCAGCCAGGTGGGCGGCGACCCGGCCAACTTCCTCGACATCGGCGGCGGCGCCTCGGCCGAGGTGATGGCCGGCGCCCTCGAGGTCATCAACAACGACCCCAAGGTGCGGTCGATCTTCATCAACATCTTCGGCGGCATCACCAAGGGCGAGGAGGTGGCCAACGGCATCGTCACCGCCCTCGGCCGCGTGCAGATCGACGTGCCCATCGTGATCCGCCTCGACGGCACCAACGCCGACCTGGGGCGCGAGATCCTCGAGCCGCACCTGTCCGACAAGCTCCAGATGCAGCCGACCATGGTCGACGCGGCCGAGACCGTCGTCGCCCTGGCCGGGAAGTGAGGCCACAGATCCCGTGAGCATCTTCGTCGACGAGAACACCAAGGTCATCTACCAGGGCCTCACCGGCAGCCAGGGCCGCTTCTACGGCCTGCTGAACCGCGAGTACGGCACACAGGTCGTGGCCGGCACCAACCCCAAGAAGGCCGGCACCGACGTCGAGGGCATCCCCGTCTACGCCACCGTCGGCGACGCGGTCGCGGCCACCGGCGCCACCGCCAGCTGCATCTTCATCCCCGCCCCCGGCGTGAGGTCCGCGGTGATCGAGGCCGCCGAGGGCGGCGTGACGTTCATCGTCGCCATCACCGAGGGCGTGCCCGCCCAGGACGAGGCCTGGTTCTTCAACAAGCTCAAGCGCGACTTCCCCGACGTGCAGCTGCTCGGCCCCAACTGCCCCGGCGTCATCAGCCCCGGCAAGTGCAACATCGGCATCACCGCGGGGCACATCGCCAAGGCGCCGGTCGAGGGCGAGAAGACCGTCGGCATCGTGAGCCGCTCGGGCACGCTCACCTACCAGGCGCTGTACGAGCTCAAGCTCAACGACATCGGCGTGTCGACCTGCGTCGGCATCGGTGGCGACCCGGTGCCGGGCACGTCGTTCATCGACTGCCTCGAACGTTTCGAGGCCGATCCCGAGACCGACGCGGTGATGATGATCGGCGAGATCGGCGGCTCGGCCGAGGAGGAGGCCGCCGACTTCATCTCCTCGAAGATGTCGAAGCCGGTGGTCAGCTACATCGCCGGCGTCACTGCGCCCCCGGCAAGAAGATGGGCCACGCCGGCGCCATCGTCTCGGGCGGCAAGGGCACGGCCCAGGCGAAGATGGAGGCCCTGCGCGCCGCCGGCGCCGAGGTCGGCCTCAACCCCACCGAGGCCGGGCGCCTGATGGTCGAGGTCGTCAAGGGCCTCTGACCGGAAGTTCTGGTTTCCACGGCCGGTTCGGGGGTCAGAGCCCCCGAACCGGCTGTGAAATCGCGCGCCGGTCAGCCCGGAGGCGTCGGCCCGTCCGGTTCGAGGGGCGGAGGCTCGGGGCGCGACTCGGGGGCGGGCGCTTGAGGCTGCGGCGCGAGAGGCTCCGGCGCGGGAGGAGGCGGTGGTGGCGGTGGGGCGAACGTCGGCCCCGCGGCCGGCGGCGGAGCCCACGGCCCCGGCGCAGCGCCCGCGGCGGGCGGACCCGCCCACGGCCCCGGCGCACCGCCGGCCGGCGTCGTGCCGACCCGCAGCCGGCCCGGAGACCACCGCGGGAACGATGACGCGCCGGGGGTCGTCTGCGGCGGCTCGCCCGTCGAGATGTGGAACACCTGGGCCAGCACGGCGATCGCCGCCCCCACCACGAACAGGGCGGTGCCGAAGCCGGTGGCGCTGGCGTCCTCCATCGCGTCGCCGAGCACGATGGCCGCGCCGAGGCCGATCTCGACCGCGCCGATGATCGTCGTCACCCGCCGGCCGCTCAGCGCCCCGAGGCGGGCGACCACGACGCCGGCGACGAAGAAGGCGATGCCGACGCCGCTCGCCTTCAGATCGTCGGCGAGCACGAAGATGCCGATGATGAGCGCGGCGTGGCCGGCGAGGACCAAAGGCGTGGCCGCACCGGCGAGGTGCCGCTTGTCGAACCGCCGGGACAGGGCGAGGTAGCCGGCGCCGAACAGCACCGAGATCCACCCGATCGTCGTGGCGTCGGGTCCCGCCGTTTCGACCAAGAACGCATCGCCGTCGCTCGGGTCGCCGAACTCCTCGTCGAACCCGGGGTCGCCGAGCTCCTCGTCGAAGATGCCCGGCTCGACCACGTCGCCGATGCCGCCCGATGCGAACGGGTCCTCGACCACCTGGAGCACGAACAGCCAGGCGAAGACGAGGGCGAAGCCCAGCAGCACCGGGCGGCCCCTCCCCGGGCCGACGAGGTACGAGACGGCCCACACGAGCGCGGGGAGGCCGAGGAACAGCTCGATCGAGAACGGGGGCACGTCGTCGACGTCGATCGTGAGGAACAGGGCCAGGCCGGGCAGGCCCAGGATCACGGCGGTGACCCCGGCGCTCGCTGCCGGGGCGTCCCGCAGCAGCTGCATCAGCGCGTAGCCGGCCAGCACGACCAGCAGGGACAGCACGATGCCGGGCACGTTCGACCCGTCCCCGTCCCCGTCGCCGGCCTGCGCCTCGCCCGAGATGAGGAAGAGGCCCAACACGGCCAGCGCGCACCCGACCGCGGCGATCGCCACCCACATCCGGGGCTCGGCCCGCCGCTCGGCACGCGCACCGATCGCGCTGACAAAACCCCCGCCGTTGTGACCCATCGGCACACACTAGGCCCGGCGTGACAGGTGTCATGACGCGACGAGGCCCCGCTCGCGCGGGGCCCCGTGTGCGGTGTGAAAGGTGGGATGCGTCAGAACGACGAGCCGCCGGGCGGCGGCGGGGGCGGCGTGCCGCCCGGGGCGGGCGGGGGGTAGCCCCCCTCGCCGTAGGCGGCCGACTCCACGGGCTCGGGCTCCTTGCTCTTGAGGAACCCGCCGGCGCCGACGCCGAGGGCGGCGAGCAGGGCGACCCACAGGCCCCACATGCGGTCGAGGTCGACCTCGAAGGCGCCGAGCGCCCCTCGGACGACCCGATGATGACCCGCAGCACCAGCAGCACCGCGACCACGCCGCCGGCGATGAGGAACACCTGGCTCCAGGGCAGCGGGAGCTTGGGCAGCGCGGTGGTCGTGAACCGCGTGACGTAGATGACGGCGACCATGGCGACGACGATCAGCAGCGGCAGGCAGCCGGTGAGGAAGTAGTCGAACCCGCTGTTCGATCCGCTGCCGAACTCGTCGAGGTCGAGTCCCCACCAGGGCAGGAACATCGAGATGAGGAAGAGGATGCCCGAGCCGGCGATGACCTTGTCGCCGGTCGAGAGCTTGTTCAGGTCCATGTGGAATATCCGCCTCTAGGAGTAGGTGATGTGACTCGTTGCCAGCGGGGCGCGCCGCCGGAGCCAACCCCCAGTGGCGGCGTCCTTCACCGCTAGCATCGACCCGATGCCCCCAGCACGACTTGCTGTACTCGCCTCGGGCAGCGGCACCCTACTGCACGCCATGCTGGCGGATGGGCTCACCGTTTCGGTGGTGGTCGCCGACCGGCCGTGCCGGGCGCTCGGCATCGCCGACGAGCACGGCGTGCCCAGCGAGCTCGTCGAGCGCACCGAGTGGGGTCCGGGGTTCGATCGGGCGGCCTACGGCGAGCAACTGGTGAAGGTGCTGCGGGCCCACGGCGTCGACCTCGTGGCCATGGCCGGGTTCGGCACGGTGGTGCCGGACCTGCCCGCGGCCTTCCCGGGGCGCGTGCTCAACACCCACCCGGCGCTGCTGCCCGCGTTCAAGGGCTGGCACGCGGTGCGCGACGCCCTGGCGCTCGGGGTCAAGGTCACCGGCACGACGGTCCACATCGCAACCGAGGCGGTCGACGACGGCCCGATCCTGGCCCAGGAGGCCGTGCCCGTCCTGCCGGGCGACACCGAGGACACGTTGCACGAGCGCATCAAGCAGGTCGAGCGCCGGCTGTACCCGGCCACCATCCGCCAGTTCATCGAGGAGTGCTTCTAAGTGCACCTCCGTCGACCTGGCGCACATGTCTCGCCGGCCAGCGACGCCTCTGGCGGCGTCCTCGTCCTCACCGCACCGCAAGGTGTGCGCTTTCGTCCTGCGTCCTTGCCAGCGACGTCGCTGACTCGCCGATCCATGCACGCCATGCCGACGGAGGTGCACTGACATGAGGGCCCTGCTGTCGGTCTACGACAAGTCCGGCGTCGTCGAGCTCGCCCGCGAGCTGTCCGAGCTCGGCGTCGACCTGGTGTCGTCGGGCGGCACCGCCGCCGCGCTGCGCGACGCCGGGCTGGACGTGACCGACGTGTCCGAGCTGACGGGGTTCGACCCGATCCTCGGGCACCGGGTCGTGACGCTGCACCCCAAGGTGCACGGCGGCATCCTCGCCGATCCCTCCGACCCCGCCCACCAGGCGGACATGGCCGCCCAGGGCATCGAGCCGTTCGACCTCGTGGTGGTCAACGTCTACCCGTTCGGCATCGACGTCGCCGACTTCGCCCACGGCGGCTCGGGCGCCGAGGACGTCATCGACATCGGCGGGCCGGCCATGATCCGGGCGGCCGCCAAGAACCATGCCTCGGTGACCGTGCTCACCGACCCCGCCGACTACCCGGTCGTGCTCGAGGAGCTGCGGGCAGAGGGCCGGGTCAGCGACGCCACGCGGCGCCGGCTGGCCCGCACCGCCTTCGCGCTCGACCGCGGCGTACGACGCCGCGGTGGCCGCCTGGTTCGACGACGCGGGCGATGCGTCCGACGCCGGCGGCGACGGGCGCCCCGAGCTGCCCGCCACGGTCCACCTCGCCTACCGGCGCGAGCCGCTGGCGCTCCGGTACGGCGAGAACCCGCACCAGCGGGCGGCGCTGTACCGGGCCACCGGCGGCACCGGCGTGAGGGCGGGCGGACCCGAGCCCTGGTGGGCGACCATGACCCAGCACGGCGGGCTGGCCCTCAGCTACCTCAACCTCTACGACGCCGACGCGGCCTGGCTGCTGGTCCACGACCTCGCCGCCCGGTTCGGCCGTCCGGCCGCGGCGATCATCAAGCACGCCAACCCGTGCGGCGCGGCGGTGGCCGACACACTGGCCGAGGCGTACCAGCACGCGTTCGAGTGCGACGAGCGGTCGGCGTTCGGCGGCATCGTGGCGGTCAGCGGCGAGCTCGACGCGGCCACCGTCGAGCGCATGGTGGCCGCGGCGCAGGCCGACGTCGTCATCGCTCCCGGCTACGCCCCGGGCGCGGTCGAGGCGCTCGCTGCCAAGCGGAAGAACACCCGCATCCTCGAGGCGGCGCCTCCGGCGCGGGACGCCTGGCACCTGCGGCCCATCACCGGTGGCCTGCTGCTGCAGGACCCCCACGGCTTCGTCGCCGACCGGGCGGACTGGCGGGTCGTCACACAGCGCCAGCCGACCGAGGCCGAGCTAGCCGACGCCGAGCTGGCGTGGCGGGTGTGCGGCTGGGTGAAGTCGAACGCCATCGTGCTGGCCAAGGACGGCACGGCGTGGGGCATCGGCGCCGGCCAGCAGAACCGGGTCGAGTCGGGAGAGCTGGCGGCGGCCAAGGCCGCGGGCCGGGCCGAGGGCGGGGCGTGCGCCAGCGACGCGTTCTACCCGTTCCCCGACGGCATCGAGGCCGCGGCGGCCGCGGGCGTGGCGGTCATCATCCAGCCCGGGGGGTCGGTGCGCGACGAGGCCAACACCGCCCGCGCCGACGAGCTGGGCGTGGCGATGGTCTTCACCGGCGAGCGCCACTTCCTCCACTGAGCCCGTCTGTCGCGCGACGTTCCGCGTTCTCCCCTCGCGGGGGAAATCCTGTGGACGGAGCGTCAGATTGCCGTCAGGACCAGGGGCTTGCCCTGGGTGACCACGATCGTGTGCTCGAACTGGGCCGAGAGGCTGCGGTCGGGGGTGCGGAGGGTCCAGCCGTCGGCGTCCTCGAACGCCATCGTGGCCCCGGTCGAGAGGAACGGCTCGACCGCCAGGACCAGGCCCTCCCACAGCACGGTGGGGTCGCCGGGGTCCTCGACGCTGGGAACGCTCGGGGCCTCGTGCAGGAACCCGCCCACGCCGTGGCCGCACAGGTTGGCGATCACCGAGAACCCCCGCCGCCGGGCCGTGCGCTCGACCGCCCGCCCGATGTGGCGCAGCGGCCGGCCGGCCCGGGCGGCGTTCATGGCCGCGCCCTGGGCCTCGCGGGTGGCGGCCACCAGTCGGCGGGCCACCGGGTCGATCGACTCGGGCGGGCCGACCGGGGCGCTGGCGCCCGTGTCGGCCCAGTAGCCGTCGAGCTCGGCGGACACGTCGACGTTGACCAGGTCGCCGGCCCGCAGCACCCGGGTGGGGGAGGGGATCCCGTGGGCCGCCTCGTCGTTCACGCTGACGCAGGTGGCCGCGGGGAACCCGGCGGCCAGCTGGGGCGCCGACCGGGCGCCGTGGGCCCGGAGGACGTCGCGCCCGATGGCGTCGAGGTCCGCGGTGGTCACGCCGGGGGCGGCCGCGGCCAGCATGGCGTCGCGGGCCTCGGCGACGGCCCGTCCCGCCCGCTCGAGCCCGCGCAGGTCGTCTTCGCCGTCGATCGTCATGCTCCCGAACGCTACCGGCGCCCCGGCGCCGGCGGTCGGGCGCGGCCGGTCGGGGCGAGGCAATGGGTTCCGCTCGCGTGAGGTTGAGGCCATGGTTCCGCATCCGGATCCCATTGCCTCGGGCTCGGTCGGGCGGAACCTATTGCCTCGGGACACCACCACCCACCACGGCAGAATGGAGAGGTGACCGCACAACTGCTCGCCGGGGCCCCCGTCGCCGAGGCCGTGCTCGACGAGGTGGCCGCCCGCGTCGCCGCCCTGCGCGAGCGCGGCAAGACCGTCGGGCTGGGCACCATCCTCGTCGGCGACGACCCCGCCTCGGCCGGCTACGTGCGCAAGAAGCACGAGACGTGCGAGCGGGTCGGCATGCTCTCGCACCACATCGACGTCACCGGCGACGGCACCCAGGCCGACCTCCTGGCCGCGGTCGACCGGTTCAACGCCGACCCGACGGTCGACGCCTACCTGATCCAGCACCCGGTGCCGCCCCAGTTCGACTTCAACGCCGCCCTGGGGGCCATCGACCCCGACAAGGACGGCGACGGCCTGCACCCCGTCAGCCTGGGCAAGCTCGTCCTCCAGGAGGAGGGCCCGGTGCCGGCCACGCCCGCCGGCATCCAGGCGATGTTCGTGCACTACGGCATCGACATCGCCGGCAAGCACGTGGTCATCGTCGGCCGCGGCCCGACGCTCGGCCGCCCGCTGTCGCTGCTGCTCACGCTCAAGCAGGCCGGGGCCAACGCCGCGGTCACGATCGTCCACACCGGCGTCCCCGACATGGCCGCCTACACGCGGGAGGCCGACGTGGTGGTGGCGGCCGTCGGCTCCCCGTCGATCGTCACGCCCGAGATGGTCCGCCCGGGTGCGATCGTGGTCAGCGGCGGCGTGAGCTGGGAGGGCCGCAAGCTGCTGCCCGACGTCGACGAGGCCGTCGGCGACGTGGCCTCGTGGATCACCCCCCGCCTCGGCGGCGTCGGCCCCACGACCGTCGCCATGCTGCTGCGGAACACCGTGGAGGCGGCCGAACGCAGTGCCAAGGGGTAACCTCGGGGCCGCTCGGGCCGACATGGGTAGTGCTGGATGCACTCGGCCTGATGACGACACGTCCCGTTGTCCTAGCGACGGCGTCGATTCATCGAGGAGTCAACCCATGACCATCGCGCCCCAGGGCCAGAAGATCTCCGACCTGCTGGCGGCCGGACCCACGCTCAGCTTCGAGTTCTTCCCCCCGAAGTCCGACGAGGCCGAGCGCCAGCTCGAGAAGGCCATCCACGAGCTGGCGCCGCTGCCGCCGTCCTTCGTGTCCGTGACCTACGGCGCCGGCGGCTCGACCCGCGACCGCACGCGGGACATCGTCATCGAGGTCAACCGCACCCAGCCGTTCCCGGCGATGCCGCACCTGACCTGCTCGGGCCACACCCGGGCCCAGATCACCGAGCTGCTGGACGAGTACGCGGCGGCCGGCATCCACAACATCCTCGCCCTGGCCGGCGACCCCCCGGCCGACGGCAGCGACTCCGGCGGCGACTTCGCCTACGCCACCGAGCTGGTCGAGATGGTGCGCGACCACCCGGGCGACTTCGCCATCGGCGTGGCCGCCCACCCCGAGCTGCACCCCCGCTCGGCCGGCGACCGCGAGGCCGACCGCCGCTGGCTGGCGGCCAAGCTGGCGCTCGCCGACTTCGCCATCACGCAGTTCTTCTACGAGGTCGACGACTACCTGCGCATGATCGACGAGCTGGCCGTCCTCGGCTCGTCGACCCCTGTGCTGCCGGGCGTCATGCCGCCCGGTGGGACGTCGCTCGCGGGCCTGAAGCGGATGGCCAACATGAACGGCTCGGTCATCCCCGCCGCCCTGCTCGAACGCCTCGAGGCCTCGGCGGATGACACCGGGGCGCTGCGGGCCATCGGGGTCGAGGTGGCCACCGACCTGTCGCGGCGCCTGCTCGACGCGGGCGCCCCGGGCCTGCACCTCTACGCCCTCAACCGGTCGGAGTCGGTGCTGCGCATCGTCGACGGCCTGGGCCTCCGCCCGACCGGCTGAGCGCCCGCCGGGTCACCCGGACCGTCCCGAGCGGGAACTACCCTCGGCTCGCCGGCCTTGGGTGTCACACCCCGTCTCTAGCGTGTCCGGCATGACAGCGAGAGGGTTGCAGGTGGCAGACGGCGTGGCTCAGGGCAGTGGGCGCAGGCGGGCGCCGACGGCGACCTCCGCGTTCGGCGTCTCCCGCCGCGAGAACCACGACTCGGCGGGCTTCTACAAGCGGTTCTCGCCGCCGGTGCTGTCCGACGACGCCACGGTCTGCGCCCCTGGCGTGGTGGACGAGGTCTACCTGGGCGACGCCCGCTCGATGGACCGCGTGCGCCCGTCCTCGGTGGCGCTCGTGGTCACGTCGCCGCCGTACTTCGCGGGCAAGCAGTACGAGGAGGAGCTGGGGGCCGAGGGCATCCCGGCGTCCTACACCGAGTACATCGCCCTGCTCGAGGGCGTGTTCGCCGAGTGCGTGGCCAAGCTCGAGCCCGGCGGACGCATCGCGGTCAACGTCGCCAACCTGGGGCGCAAGCCCTACCGCTCGCTGTCGGCCGACGTCATCGGCATCCTGCAGGACAAGTTGGGCCTGCTGCTGCGGGGCGAGGTCGTGTGGCGCAAGGCGCGTGGCGCCGGCGGGAACTGCGCGTGGGGCTCGTTCCGCAGCCCGGCCAACCCGGTGCTGCGCGACCTCACCGAGCGCGTGATCGTGGCGTCCAAGGGCCGGTTCGACCGGGCGGTCCCACGGGCGACGCGCCAGCGCGACGGCCTCCCGCACCGGGCCACCACCACGGCCGACGAGTTCATGGAGGCCACGCTCGACGTGTGGGAGCTGGCGCCCGAGAGCGCCACGCGCGTCGGTCACCCCGCGCCGTTCCCGGTCGAGCTGCCCCAGCGGTTCGTCGAGCTGTACACCTACGAGGGCGACGTGGTGCTCGACCCGTTCATGGGGTCGGGGTCCACCGCGGTGGCCGCGGTCCGCACGGGGCGGCATTTCCTCGGGTACGACACCGATCCGGCCTACGTCGAGGCGGCCCGGGCGCGCGTCGCGGGCGAGCGCGAGCGGCTGGTGGCTGCGGGCGGCGTCCCGGGGCCGGTGGGTGACAAGGCGGTCGGCCGGGCCGTCGAGCTGCTGGCCGCCGCCGGGTTCGGGGTCGACGCTCGCACCAAGCGCAAGGCGGGCGGCGTCGACGTGGCGGCGGTCGCCACCGACCCCGCCGGGCGCGAGTGGCTGGTCGACGTCGTCGGCGGGTTCACGATCGGGCGCCCCGGCCTGCGGCGCACCGACGTGCTCGAGCGCACGCTGGGGCGGGCGGCCCGGCTGTCCGACTTCGGGGGCCGGCCGCTCCTCGTGTTCGCCACCGACGTGCCGCCGGCCCGCACGCCCGGCGGGAAGGCGCTGGCGGCGGCGCGAGGACGGGTCCTGGTCGACGTACTGCCCGTCGACCTCCCGGCGAGCCCCTCGACCGGCGGCGACGACCCGGTGCTGGCCCGCCTGCGCGCCTACGCCTCGGCCGCCGACGGCGCCCGGCCGGTCGGCGACCTGATCGTCCCCGACTAGGGCGCGACGCCGTGCCGGCCGACCGCACCGAGATCACCGAGATCGTCACCGGCCTGGCGATGTTCGGCGCCGCCGAGCTCGCGGCCGGTCTCGCGCGGCCGCCCGAGCCGTTCGGCGGCGTGGCGCCCGACCGCTGGGCCCGGCTCGCCGAGCTCGAGCGGTCCGGCCGCTACCGGGCCGAGTTCGCGGCGGCCTGGGCCAACGGGTCGGCATTCCTGCGGGCGCGCGACGGGCTGCGGGGTCGCATCCCCGAGGTCGTCGAGTGGAAGGGCCCGCAGCGCCCGCCGGGCGCCGACCCGATCCCCGCCGACCTGCGGGTCGACCACGTCTACCTCGTGAGCTGCAAGTACAACTCCCGCATCCAGCTCAACGCCGCGCCCGCGCGCGATCTTCGAACCGGGCGGCGGATCCGGGGCGGCCGGGCTCGCGGTCGCCGGCGCCGATGCCCGCGGCGACTGGTTCGGCGAGGCGGCGCCCGACGAGCTGCAGGCGCTCTACGAGATCGTGCGGTTCGAGACGGGCCTCGTCGGCGCCCTGCCCGACCGGTGCGCCGACCTCGCCACCCCGCAGCGCCGCGAGCTGGCGGCCGCGCTGGGGAAGGGGGCGTGGACGTCGCCCGCGGCGGCCGAGGCCTACACGGCCCTGTCCACCGCGGTGGCCGCGGGCTCGGCCCGGCGGTGGCGCGAGCGGCTGCGCAGCGAACGGGTGCGCGAGGCCACGCTGTGGCGGTTCCTGCGGGTGGCGGCCGCCAGCTACTTCGTGCTGGGGTCCGACGGCGACCGCAGCCTGCGCGTGCGGGTGGGCAGCCCGTGGGACTGGCGCCAGTCGTTCCGGCTCCGCCGCTTCGACGTCGAGCCGGTCGAGGCGCGCCAGCCCGTCGTCGCCTGGCGGGCGACCGTCGACGACCGGTCGGCCGGCGGGCAGCGCACGGTCGACGGCCACGTCGAGATCCGGTGGAGCCACGGTCGCTTCGCCGGGCCGCCCGAGGCCAAGGTGTACCTCGACACGCCGCACCACCTGGTCCCGGGCTACTGGCCGCTGACCTGATCCCGGTCGCCCCCGGCGCCACGATCGCTCCGGTACCGTCCGCCCATGCCCGACGGCCCCGCGGCTCCCGCCCCGGAATCAACCGACGCCGGCGAGCCCTCGGGGACGATCCGGATCGGGCGGGGGGCGCTGGCGCTCGTCGGCATCGTGGTCGCCTACTACGCGGTGCCGGTCGCCGAGGTGCCGACGAGCTGGGACCTCGTCGTCTCGTGCCTCGGCCTGCTCGCCGGGCTGGGGGCCGTCGTGTTCGTGGCGATACGCCAGGTGCGTCAGCTCGCCCGCTTCGACCGGGGCGACCCGGGCGTGCGGCTCGACGTGCTGGTGCTCGTCGTGTTCGTCGTCGTGCCGCTGTTCTCGCTTGGCTACTACGGCATCGAGCAGGGCGACGCCAGCCAGTTCGCCGACCTGGCGACCAAGACCGATGCCCTGTACTTCACGCTGTCGACGCTGGCGACGGTCGGGTTCGGCGACGTGCACGCCACGGGCCAGCTCGCCCGGGCGCTCGTGAGCCTGCAGATCGTGTTCGACCTGGTGTTCGTCGCCGCCCTGATCTCGGTGCTCACCACGCAGCTCCGGGCCCGCGCCGCTGCGCGGCGGGCGGGCCCGGGCACTGCCGAGTGAGCCGACCGATCGTTCCGTCAGACCGCACACGCCACATCGCCCGTGACGTCTGACAGAACGATCGCGGCAGGGAGGTCAGCCGGCCATCGCCTTGCCGAGGTTGGTGTCGAGGGCGTCGAGGAACTCCTCGGTGGTGAGCCACGGGGTGTCGCCGCCGACGAGGAGCGCCAGGTCCTTGGTCATCTGGCCGCCCTCGACGGTCGACACGCACACGTCCTCGAGCGTGGTGGCGAAGCCGCCGACGTCGGGCGTGCCGTCGAGCTTGGCCCGGAACGCCAGGCCCCGGGTCCAGGCGAAGATCGACGCGATCGGGTTCGTCGACGTCGCCTCGCCCTTCTGGTGCTGGCGGAAGTGGCGGGTGACCGTGCCGTGGGCGGCCTCGGCCTCGCAGGTCTTGCCGTCGGGGGTGAGCAGCACCGAGGTCATCAGGCCCAGCGAGCCGAAGCCCTGGGCCACGATGTCGGACTGCACGTCGCCGTCGTAGTTCTTGCAGGCCCACACGTAGCCGCCCTCCCACTTGATGGCCTGGGCGACCATGTCGTCGATGAGCCGGTGCTCGTAGGTGAGGCCCTTGGCCTCGAACTCGGCCACGAACTCGGTGTCGAAGACCTCTTGGAACAGGTCCTTGAACCGCCCGTCGTAGGCCTTGAGGATCGTGTTCTTCGTCGACAGGTAGACCGGGTAGTTCCGCTCGAGCCCGTAGCGGAACGAGGCGCGGGCGAAGTCGCGGATCGAGTCGTCGAAGTTGTACATGCCCATGGCGATGCCGCCGCCGGGGAACGCGGCGACGTCGAACTCCATCGGCGCGCCGCCGTCGTCGGGCGTGTACGAGATGGTCAGCGTGCCGGGCCCGGGGACCACGAAGTCGGTGGCCTTGTACTGGTCGCCGTGGGCGTGACGGCCGATGACGATGGGCTTGGTCCACCCCGGGACGAGGCGGGGCACGTTCGAGCAGATGATCGGCTCGCGGAAGACGACGCCCCCGAGGATGTTGCGGATCGTGCCGTTGGGCGACCGCCACATCTTCTTCAGGCCGAACTCCTCGACCCGGGCCTCGTCGGGCGTGATCGTGGCGCATTTCACGCCGACGCCGTGCTGCTTGATGGCGTTGGCGGCGTCGACCGTGATCTGGTCGTCGGTCTCGTCGCGCTTCTCGATCGAGAGGTCGTAGTACTGCAGGTCGATGTCGAGGTACGGCAGGATCAGCTTGTCCTTGATGAACTGCCAGATGACTCGGGTCATCTCGTCGCCGTCGAGCTCGACGACCGGGTTCTCGACCTTGATCTTGGCCATGGGGGAACGTCTCCCGGGGGTTGGCGCGGCTGCCGGCGGCGTGGGCGGGTGCCGCCAGCACTTGTATCAGACTTGTACAGTCTAGGGGATCGGCCGGGGCGGGCAGGACTCGGCAAGCTGCAGTCCCGGCCGACCACGTTAGGCACCCTGGATCATCGATCGCGGGTGGACCCGGACTCGATGGGACAGGCTGGGGGCATGACGGCCGTTGCCGGCCTCGCCGCTCGTGGTCCGGTGCACCAGTGACCGCGCCGCGGCAGGTCGGTCCGTACGTCCTCATCGAACGCCTCGGGCGAGGCGGGATGGGGGAGGTGTGGCTGGCCGAGGACCCGACGGGCGCCAGCGGCGGCGCCCCCCGGCGGGTGGCGCTCAAGCTGCTGGATCCCCACAGGGTCGACGACCCCGACGCCCGCGCCCGCTTCGCCCGCGAGGTCGAGGCCGCCCGCCGCGTCACCGGCCCGACGATCGCCGCCCTGCTCGACGCAGACGTGGACGCGCCGCAGCCGTGGCTGGCGTCGGCCTACGTGGCGGGGCCGACCCTGGCCGACCACGTCACGGCCCACGGCGCGCTGGGAGACACCGCCCTGCGGGCGCTCGGGTCGGCGCTGGCCCAGGCCCTTGTCGCCATCCACGCCGCCGGCGTCGTCCATCGGGACCTGACGCCGCGCAACGTCGTGCTCGGCCCCGACGGGCCCCGGGTCGTCGACTTCGGCATCGCCTGGTACGACGGGGCGGCGTCGATCACCCAGACCGGGGCCCGCGTCGGCACGCCGTCGTGGATGGCGCCCGAGCGCCTGACCCACGACGAGGTCACCGCGGCCGGCGACGTGTGGTCGTGGGGGGCGGTGATGGCCTACGCCGCCCTCGGGTTCCCCGCCGTCGGCGGCAGCGGTCCCGAGGTGGTCGCGCACCGCATCATCAGCGGCGACGTCGACCTGGCGGGCGTCCCGGCGTGGCTGGTGCCGTGGGTGGCGGCGGCGATGTCGGTCGTCCCCGGCGAACGCCCGACCCCGGCGGCCCTCCTGGCGGCCATCCCCGGCATGGCCGGTCCCCCTCCGACCGCGCCGGGCCTGGCGCCGACGGCGCCCATCCCGCCGACCGCCGGCCTGCCGCCGACGGAACCGGTGCTGCCGCCCACCGCGCCAGGGTCGCCGCCCACCGCGGTGTGGCCGGCGTCGGCTTCGGCCCCGGGCGCGGTGCCCTCGTCCGGGGCGGGGGCCGGCCGGCCCGGCGAGCCCCTCGGCCGGCGCCTGGCGGAGTCGCTCGTCGTCCGAGCGCTGGCGGTCGGGGTGGTGCTGGGCGCGGCCGTGGCCGTGGGCCTGTTGGCGGACCTGCTGGTGGTGGTGATCGTCACCGCCATCGTGATGGTGCTGGCGGTGGTGCTGCGGCTGAGCCGCCTGCGCCTGCCCGATGGCGCCCGGCCGCTGCCGCCGACGTGGTCGGTGACGCTGGCCGGGCCGGTCATGCTCGGTATCGCCCTGGTCGAGGCGCTGGGCCCCGTTGGTGCGGGCCTGGCCTTGCTCGCCCTGGTCGTCCTGTTCGTCGTCCTCGGCGGCGACATCGCCTGAGCCCGCCGCCGGCCGGGCTCCCGACGTCGCCGGCACCGGGGGCGGTGACCGTCGGGCGCAGAGCGAACGACCGGGCCCTCCTGGCGCAGCTTGCCCCGGTGCCGGTGGGCGGCGACGATCGGCCGGATGCGTGCCACCGTCGACGACCCCGACGACCCGCGCATCGCCGAGTTCGTGGGCCTGCGGGACCGCGAGCTGGCGGGGCCGCGGGTCCGGGGGCGCCGCGTGCCGGACGACGGGGTGTTCATCGCCGAGGGCGACATCGTGGTCGAGCGGGCGCTGCGTGCGGGCTTCCGTCCCCGAGCTGCGCTGGTCGACGCCACCCGCACCGACCCGTTGCCGCCCGGCATCGACGACGGCGCCACCCCCGTGTACGGGGCCTCGCCGGCGGTCCTGCGCCGGATCACGGGCCTGGGCGTCCACCGGGGCGTCCTCGCCAGCTTCGACCGCCGGCCGGTGGCGGCGGCCGCCGGGGTCCTCGCCGCGGCCCGCCGGGTGATCGTGCTCGAGCGGGTCAGCAACCCCACGAACCTCGGGGTGATCATCCGGTCCGCTGCGGGCCTCGGCATCGACGCCGTCCTGCTCGATCCGACGTGCACCGACCCGCTGTACCGGAGGGTGGCCCGGGTGGCGATGGGCGAGGGCTACGCGTTTCCGTGGGCGTGGCTGCCGCGGCTGCCCGGCGGAATCGGGCTCGTGCGGGAGGCGGGCTTCCGCCTGCTCGCCCTCACCCCCGACCCGCACGCGACCCCGATCGACGCCGTGGAGCTCGGGCCCGACGACCGGGCCGCCCTGCTGTTCGGCGCCGAGGGCCCCGGGCTGTCATCCGACACGCTGGCGGCCGCCGACGACCGGGTCGCCATCCCCATGCGGGGCGGGGTCGACTCCCTCAACGTCGGCGTCGCCGCCGGCATCGCCTGCTGGGTGCTCGGCCGCCGCTGACCCCCGAGGCCGGTGGGCTCGAGGGCGGGGACCCGGCGTTCTGCGGGATGCCGCGTTCTGTCGATCCGTGGCACCTAACGTTGCAGTGGTCGCACCGAGGGTCGGTCCCGGGGGCGCCGCCGTGAGTTGGGGTCCGACGATGGCAACGAACCCGCCCAAGGGGATGGACACCGGCACGAAGTGGGTCGTCGGCCTTGCCTCGGTCGCCCTCCTCCTGTTCCTCGCCAAAGGCTGCCCCGGCGGCGATGCGTGGGAGAGTGACGAGCCAAATGCCGACGCGAGCGCGGCCACATCGGACGATTCGGGCACGGTGGACCTCGACCTCGACGAGGACGACGACGCGGGCGTCCCGCCCGACGACCCGTGGACCAGCGGCGCACCCAGCGGGTCGGGTGACGACGACGAGACCGCGCCGCCGGTGGACGACCCGTGGACCCGCGGCGCGCCCAGCGGGTCGGGTGACGACGATGACGACGAGACCGGGCCGCCAGTCGACGACCCGTGGACACGCGGCTCCGACGCAGACGGCGGCTTCGGCGACGACGGTCTGCCCGCCTGCGTCGGCGTGAGCGCCTTCGAGACCGACGACGGCACGGTCCAGCTGCCGATCGACCGCAGCGAGGACGCATTCGCCTCCGCTGACTGTGAGATCGCTCCGGGAGGGTCGGGCAACGCGGTGTGGCTCGTCCAGGTGGCGCTCACCGCCTGCAATGGGCAGCCCGTGCCGCTCGACAGCGTGAACGGCGAGGCCATGACCCAGGCGCTCGCCGCAGTGCAAGCCGGCAACGGCCTGACCGCCGACGGTGTCTACGGGCCGGCGACGCGGGAGGCGATGGCGTGGCCCACGGTGCTCGACAGCGACCCGGGCGGCGCGGCGCAGTGCATCGCGCACCCGGGTGTCGGGTGACGTTCGTCGGCGTGCCGGCCCCACCTGGACGAGCCGGGGCATGGTGATCGCCGTGAGCGATGGCTAACATCTGACACACCGTCAGATACCTGAGCCAGGCGCAAGCCAAAACGCCATCGAGGGGCCGACATGCTCGATCTCATCATCCGCGGGGCCACCATCGTCGACGGCACGGGCACCCCCGGCCGCGTCGGCGACGTGGGGGTGCAGGACGGGCGCATCGTCGCGGTGGCGTACCGCGACGGCGGCGACGCTGACGGCAGGATCGCCGACGAGGCCCGCGAGGAGGTCGACGCCGCCGGGCTCGTCGTCTGCCCCGGCTTCGTCGACCCGCACACCCACTACGACGCCCAGTTCTTCTGGGATCCGCTGGCCACCCCGTCGAACGTCCACGGCGTGACGTCGCTGGTGGCGGGCAACTGCGGGTTCACCCTCGCCCCGCTGCACGCCGAGGACGCCGACTACCTCCGCCGGATGATGGCCAAGGTCGAGGGCATGCCGCTGGCCGCGCTCGAGCAGGGCGTCGACTGGGGGTGGGAGAGCTTCGCCGACTACCTGGCCCGCCTCGACGGCACGCTCGGCGTCAACGCCGGCTTCATGGTCGGCCACTGCGCCCTGCGGCGCTACGTGATGGGGGCCGACGCCATCGGCAACGAGGCCACGCCCGACCAGCTCGCCGAGATGGTGCGCCTGCTCCACGAGGCGATCGAGGCCGGCGGCCTCGGCTTCTCGACGACGCTGTCGTCCACGCACAGCGACGGCGACGGCCAGCCGGTGGCGTCGCGCCACGCCAGCCGCGACGAGGTCCTCGCCCTGTGCGCGGCCGTGGGCGAGCACGAGGGCACCTTCCTCGAAGGGGCGTTCGAGGGCGGGCTCGACAAGTTCAGCGACGACGAGATCGAGCTGGTGGCGGCCATGTCCGCGGCCGCGGGCCGGTCCATCAACTGGAACGTGCTGACCGTCGACTCGGCCGTGCCCGACCGCGTGGGGCGCCAGCTCAGCGCGGCCGACCGCGCCGCCGCCGAGGGCGGGCGCGTCGTGGCCCTGACCATGCCGGTGCTCGTGCCGATGAACATGAGCTTCGGCAGCTTCTGCGCCCTGTGGCTGATGCCCGGGTGGGGTGACGTGATGCGGCTTCCGTTCGGGGAGAAGAAGGCCGCGCTCGCCGACCCCGAGATCCGGCGCACGCTGGTCGAGGCGTCGCACAGCGAGGCGGCCGGCGTGTTCCGCCGGCTGGCGGGGTGGGACCGCTACGTCATCGGCGACACCTACTCCGACGCCAACGCCGGGCTGACCGGGCGCGTGGTCGGTGAGATCGCCACCGAGCGCGGGCAGGAGGCGTTCGACACGCTCGTCGAGATCGTGACGACCGACGACTTCCGCACCGTGCTGTGGCCCATGCCCACCGACAACGACGATGCGTCGTGGCGCATGCGCCAGGAGGTGTGGGACGACCCCCGCGTCATGCTCGGCGGGTCGGACGCCGGCGCCCACCTCGACCGCATGTGCGGGTCGAGCTACACGACCCGGCTGCTGGCGGACTGCCTGCGGGGGCGGAAGCTGGCCTCGCTCGAGCGGGCCGTGCAGATGATGACCCAGGCGCCGGCCGAGCTGTTCGGCCTGGTGGACCGGGGCACGATCGCGGTCGGCAACCACGCCGACCTGGTGGTGTTCGACCCCGAGACCGTCGGGGCCGAGAACGCCCGCCTGGTCGAGGACCTGCCCGGCGGGACCGCCCGCCTGACGGCCGGGTCCGAGGGCGTGGTGCGGGTGTACGTCGGCGGGGTGGCCACGGTCGAGGACGGCAAGGCCACCGGCGCCACTCCCGGCACGATCCTCCGCTCGGGCCGCGACACGGTCACCGTCCCGACGACCTGAGGTCCCGACGCGTCACGCGCCCTCGCACGCGCTGGACGGCTGGCGCCGGTCGGCGTTGGGCTGTGGACGGGCGGTTGGCTAACCTCACCGCGGCGCCGAGGGAGCCGGGCAGTGTCATCGAGCTCCCCGGCACGGCGAGTGGCGGCGGAGGTGAAGTCGAGTGGGCGTCTGCGACGACCCCCTCAGGCTCGGTCACAGGCGGAGGCATCAGGTGAGCAGGTTCGATCGCGCTGCGGTGCGCACTGACGGAGACGTCCGCGAGGAGGCAGGGTGGCTCGGGCCGCCCGGTCGGCGGGTCTTCGGCGTCCGGCACCTGCCGCCCGAACCACGTGCCGCCCTGGTGGTGTGCAGCCCGGTGGGGGGCGAGGGCGACTCGAACTACCGGCGCGAGGTGCTGCTGTCGCGTGCGCTGGCCCGGCGCGACATCGCCGTGCAGCGCACCCACTGGCGCGGCACCGGCAACAGCGACGGCGACCCTGCGCAGCTCACGTTCGAGTCGATGGTCGACGACGGCTGCCGGGCCGTCGAGAGCCTCGCGACATCGGTCGACGCGCCCACGATCCTGCTGGGCACGCGGCTGTCGGGGTTCGTGGCGGCCGAGGTCATGACCCGGGTCGGTGGCCGGGCTCTGTCGCTGTGGCAGCCACCGGTCGACGGCACGGCCTACTTCCGCGAGCTCGGTCGCATGCTGCGGGTCAACAAGATGGCCCAGGCCGCGGGCCACGCCCTCGACGCGCCCCGGTCGCTGCACGACGAGCTCGAGACCGACGGGGTGACGGAGGTGGGCGGCTACCAGATCCACCGTGCGTACCACCGCAGCATGCTCGACCGGCGCCTGGCCGACGTCACGCTCCCCGACGTGACCGACGTCCAGGTGGTGCAGTTCGGTGGGGGGTCGCTGCCCGGTCACCTGCAGGAACGGGTCGACGAGTGGGGCGCGGCGGGTCACCGGGTGACGACGTCGTTGTTGTCCGAGCGCGAGACCTGGTGGTTCGCACCCGACGACTCGGCCGAGGACCAGCGCCCGGTCACGGTCGAGGCCTTGGCCGCCACCGTCGACTGGTGCGCGACGGCCATCACCGAGCGGAGCGCTCCCCGATGACCGTGCTGACCCCGATCGTCGAGACGGCGCACTACCTGCCTGCTGGTGGCGAGGACCTGCTCGCCGTCGTCACCGAGCCCACGTCCCCGGCGCGGGGCGCCGGCGTGGTGATCGTCAGCGGCGGCAGGTACGGCAACACCGGCGGCCGCAACGGCGTGGCCCGGCGCCTCGCCCACGCGCTGGCGTCGGCCGGGTTCCACTCGGTGCGCCTCGACTACCACGGCGTGGGCGACAGCACCGGGTCGCTCGACGAGTTCGTGCTCCACGAGCCCTTCGTCGACGACCTCGGCGCGGGGGTGACCGTGCTGCGCCAACACGGTGTCGAGCGCATCGGCGCGCTGGGCGACTGCTTCGGGGCGCGCACCGCCCTCGCGGCGTGCGCCGCGGACGGCGGCATCGCCACCCTTCTGTTGGTCTCCCTGCCCTGGCGCGACCTGGCCCGTCGCGACCGCAAGGCTCATCTCGTCAGCTCCGAACTGACGGTCGCCGACTACGCCCGGCGCGGCCTGCGCCTCGGCACGCTGGGCAAGCTCCGTCATGCCGACCAGCGTCGAGGGTTGGCCCGCCTGGTCGCTGCCAAGGGGCGCGAGCTGTCCCGCCGCGTCACCGACCGGGTCGGACGGGTGCAGGTCGAACCGTGGGTGAGTCGCCGCGTGATGGACCAGCTCGAGACCGTGAACTCGGCCGGCATCCCGACCCTGGTCATCTACGGCCGGGGCCCGGCCGAGGACTACACCCACGACTTCGAGCGCATCCGCGAGATGCCGGCCCTGCGGTGGCTGTCGGCCCCCGGCGGGAGCGTGCAGGCTCGCGTGCTCGACCAGCCGATCGCCGGGTTCCGCAACGTCGTGTCCCAGGACGAGGTGGTGCGCCTCGCGGCCGAGTGGTTCGGCGACACGCTGCCCGCCGACCCCGAGGAGGGCTAGTGGACCTCTCGTGGAGCGACGAGCAGCTGCGCCTGCGGGACGCCGTGCTGTCGTTCGCCGAACGCGAGCTGGCCGACGACGTCGCCGCCCGCGACGGGTCGGAGACCTTCCCGCACGACCTCTGGGGCCGGTGCGCCAAGTTCGGCATCCTCGGCCTGCCCGTGCCCGAGGAGCACGGCGGGCAGGGCGCCGACGTCATGACGACGTTGCTGGCGCTCGAGACGCTGGGGTACGGGTGCCGCGACAACGGCCTGATCTTCTCGATCAACGCCCACATGTGGTCGTCGGCCATGCCGATCCTGCGGTTCGGCACCGCCGAGCAGAAGGCTGCGTACCTGCCCGGCCTCTGCGACGGCTCGTTGATCGGCGTGCAGGGCATGACCGAGCCCGACACCGGCTCCGATGCGTTCGCTCTTGCCACCCGGGCCGACGGCGACGGCGACGGCTTCGTCCTGAACGGCAGCAAGACGTTCATCACGAACGCTCCCGTGGCCGACATCTTCGTCGTGTTCGCCGCCACGAACCCCGCCCTCGGCGCCCTCGGCCTGAGCGCCTTCCTCGTCGATCGGGCCACGCCGGGGCTCACGGTGGGGCGACCACTGCACAAGATGGGGTTGCGCACGTCGCCGATGAGCGAGCTGTTCTTCGACGACTGCCGCCTGGACCGCAGCCGCCTCCTCGGTCGGACGGGGAACGGCATCGCCATCTTCAACCACTCCATCGACTGGGAGCGCGCCTGCATCCTGGCTGCGGCGGTCGGGACCATGCAGCGCCAGGTCGACGACTCGGTCCGGTATGCCAAGGAGCGTCGGCAGTTCGGGCGCCCGATCGGCGACTTCCAGGCCGTGAGCAACCGCATCGCCGACATGCAGGTGCGCGTCGACGCGTCCCGCATGCTGCTGTACCGCGCGGGGTGGGCCAAGCAGCAGGGCGTCCGGGCGCCGGCGCGCGAATCGGCCACCGCGAAGCTGTTCATCAGCGAGGCCTGGGTGCAGACCAGCCTCGACGCCATGTACCTGCGCGGCGGATCGGGCTACCTGGTCGAGTCCGAGGTCGAGCGCGACGTGCGCGACGCCCTCGCCAGCAGGATCTACTCGGGGACGTCCGACATCCAGCGCAACATCATCTCCAACGGCCTCGGCCTGTGATCCGCCCTGGGCCCCTGCTGGCCGGGCCCGTGGGCCGCGGCGGCGAACGACGACAAGGACGGCGATGACCACCAAAGACGACGTGCGTGCCTTCATCCTCGACGAGCTGGTGTTCGCCGGGTCGAGCGACGACCTCACCGACGACTACCCGCTGCTCGAGCGGGCGGTGCTCGACTCGAACGGCCTCATGCAGTTGGTCACGTTCCTCGAGGAGCACTGCTCGATCATGATCGACGACGAGGACCTCGTGCCCGACAACTTCGGCACGATCGAGGGCATTTCCGCGTTCGTCGACACGAAGCGCACGGGGTGAAGCGCACCGACTGACGCGCACGGGGTGAGGCCCGAGGGGTCGGGTGCGCCGGCCTCCGGGCCACGTCCTGTCCGGGCGGAGGCCGACCAGGCAGAATGCGGCCATGCCGTCCACTTCCGTGCCGACCGAGCCCTCGCCACCCGGGCCCGATCTGGCCCCCGCCGACCTGCTCGCCGAGGCCGGCGCGCTGCTGGACGACGTCGTCGCCCTGCGCCGGGACCTGCACCGGCGGCCCGAGCTCGGGCTCGACCTGCCCGCCACCCAGGCGCGGGTGCTGGAGGCCCTGGACGGCCTGCCGCTGACCGTCACGACAGGCGGGCGCCTGTCGTCGATCGTCGCCGACCTCGACGGCGGCCGCCCGGGCCCCACGGTGCTGCTGCGCGGCGACATGGACGCCCTGCCCATGCCCGAGGACACCGGGCTCGACTTCGCCTCCGAGGTCGACGGCGCCATGCACGCCTGCGGCCACGACGCCCACACGGCGATGCTCGCGGGCGCCGCCCGCCTGCTGGCGGCGCGGCGCGGCGACATCGCCGGGCGGGTGCGGTTCTTCTTCCAGCCCGGCGAGGAGGGCCACGGCGGCGCCCGCATCGCCCTCGACGAGGGCGTGCTCGACGCGGCCGACGGCGGCGAGGCGGTGTCGTGGGCCTTCGCCATCCACCAGTCGCCGTCGATCCCGAGCGGCATGGTGGCCACGAAGGGCGGGCCGATCATGGCCTCGGCCGACGAGATGTTCGTGACCGTCCGCGGGCGGGGCGGCCACGCCTCGATGCCGCACCACGGCAACGACCCGATCCCGGTGGCGTGCGAGATCGTCCAGGCCCTGCAGACCTGGGTCACCCGCCGGGTCGACGTCTTCACTCCCGCGGTCGTGACCGTGGCCCGCATCCGGGCGGGCACGACCACCAACGTCATCCCCGAGACGGCCCGGCTCGACGGCACGATCCGCACGGTCGACCGGCGGGTGCGGGAGGAGGCGCACGCCGCGGTCCGGCGCATCGCCGAGCACGTGGCCGCCGCCCACGACATGGCGGCCGAGGTGGAGATCGCCGACGGCTACCCGGTCACCGTGAACGACGCCGGCGCGGCCGACGACGTCCTCGGTACGGCCCGCTGGCTGGTCGGCGACGACCTGGCGCTGGCCATGCCCACGCCGGTGATGGGCGCCGAGGACTTCTCCTACGTGACCGAGAAGGTCCCGGGGGCGATGGCCTTCCTCGGCACCCGCCCCGCGGGAGTGCGCCCGGCGGACGTGGCGCCCAACCACTCGAACCGCATGGTGATGGACGAGGGGGCGATGACGACCGGCGTGGCGCTCTACGCGGCGACTGCCCTCCGCAGGCTGGGGGGGTGACCACGACGACGGGGCGCGTGTCTACGTGAGCCGGGAGGAGCGGCGCGAGCGGGGGCGTTCCGAGCGCGAGCGCGTCCCCCGCCGGGCCCTCGGCGGGTTCGTTCCCGCCGCCGACCGCCCCGACCCGCTGGACCTCGTCGCCGAGCAGAACTCGTGGCGCCTGCCGACGATCGTGCCGATGCGGTGGGGGCGGATGGCCCAGTCGCCGTTCGGGTGGCTCCGCGGCTCGCCCGTGGTGATGACGGCCGACCTCGCCGGCACGCCGACCACCTCCCTCACGGTCCAGCTGTGCGGCGACGCCCACCTGCTCAACTTCGGCCTCTACGCGGCCCCCGACCGCCGCCAGGTGTTCGACCTCAACGATTTCGACGAGACGCTGGCGGGGCCGTTCGAGTGGGACGTCAAGCGGCTGGCCGCCAGCGCCGTCGTCGCCGCGGGCACGGCGGGGTTCGATGACGACGTGGCCCGCCGGGCGGCCGGCGCGGTGGCGACCTCCTACCGCACCCGGATGGCGGGGTACGCGGTGATGTCGGTGCTCGACGTCTGGTACGAGACGATCGACGTCGACGAGGCGGTGGCCACCGTGCGGCCCGAGCGGCGGCGCACGCTCGAGAAGCCCGCCGAGCGGGCGCGGGCCCAGACGTCGTTGTCGGTGCTGCCCAAGCTGGCCGAGATGAGCGGGACGGGCCGCCGCATCCGCGATCGGCCGCCGCTGGTGCAGCGCCTGACCGACGCCGACCACATCCGGTCGATCACCGCGCTGGTCGACCGGTACCGGGCCTCCCTGGACGACGACCTGCGGCCTCTCGTCGACCGCTTCGAGCTGGTCGACCTGGCCCTGAAGGTGGTGGGGGTGGGCTCGGTCGGCACCCGGTGCTTCGTCGCCCTGCTGTTGGCCGACCGAAGCGACGACGACCCGCTGTTCCTGCAGGTGAAGGAGGCCCAGCCGTCGGTGCTCGAGCGCCACCTCGACCCCTGCCCGTACCCGTCGAGCGGCCAGCGGGTGGTGACCGGGCAGCGGATGATGCAGGCCGCGGGCGACATCCTGCTCGGGTGGTTCGACGCGCTCGGCCGGTCGTACTACGTCCGCCAGCTCCGGGACCAGAAGGCGAGCATCGACCTCCAGGTCATCGCGCCCGAGCCGTTCGTCCGCTACTGCGGGCTGTGCGGCTGGGTGCTGGCCCGCGCGCACGCTCGGACCGGCGATCCGGCGGCCATCAGCGGCTACCTGGGGCGGGGGACGGTGTTCGACGACGCCATCGCCGCCTTCGCCGCGGACTACGCCGCCGATGGCCACGGCCGACCACGCCCACCTGGTGGCCGCCATCGAGGCCGGGGAGATCACCGCCGACGACTGCTGACCCCCGGACGCTACGCCGATGGCAGAGATCGCCCCTTGACCGCTGGGTCAGGATCGGGTCTAACGTCGAGTGGGGTCATCGCGACCGCCGCGCGCCCGACGACGAGGGGAAACCTGTGACGACGACCTTGACGACGCACGACAAGATCTACATCGACGGCGCCTGGGTCCCGTCCCAGGGGTCCGGCTCGCTCGACGTCTACGACTCGACCAATGGCGAGGTCATCGGGAGCATCCCTGCGGGCACCGCCGCCGACGTCGACGCCGCGGTCGCCGCCGCCCGCGCCGCCTTCCCCGCCTGGTCGACCACCACGCCCGAGGAGCGGGCCAAGGTCCTGACCCGCGTGGGCGAGGGCCTGGCGGCCCGCATGGACGAGATCGCCACGGTCATCACCCGCGAGGCCGGCATGCCCAAGTGGCTCAGCACGATCGTGCAGGCGGGCCTGCCCATCAACTCGTTCAACATGGCCGCCTCGCTGGCCGAGAGCTACCAGTACGAGTCCGAGCTCGGCAACAGCCTCGTGGTGAAGGAACCCGTGGGCGTCGTCGGCGCCATCACCCCGTGGAACTACCCGCTGCACCAGATCGCGGCCAAGGTCGCCTACGCGCTCGGCGCCGGCTGCACCGTCGTGCTCAAGCCCAGCGAGGTGGCGCCGCTCGACGCCTTCATCCTCGCCGAGGTCATCGAGGACGCCGGCCTGCCGGCCGGCGTGTTCAACCTGGTCACGGGCACCGGGCCCGAGGTCGGCGAGGCCATCGCCGCCCACCCGGGCGTCGACATGGTGTCGTTCACCGGCTCGACCCGGGCCGGCAAGCGCGTGGCCGAGGTGGCGTCGCAGACGCTCAAGCGGGTCGCGCTCGAGCTGGGCGGCAAGTCGGCCAACGTGCTGCTCGACGACCTCGACGACGCGGGCTTCGAGCGGGCCGTGCGCGACGGGATCGGCAAGGCCTACATCAACTCGGGCCAGACCTGCACCGCGCTCACCCGGATGCTCGTCCCCACCAGCCGGCTGGCCGACGCCGAGCGCATCGCGGCCGACGAGGTCGAGACCAAGTTCCAGCCCAAGGACCCGTTCGCCGAGGGGGCCATGCTCGGCCCGCTGTCGAGCGCGGCCCAGGTCGAGCGGGTCACCGGCTACATCCAGAAGGGCATCGACGAGGGCGCCAAGCTGGTCACCGGCGGGCCCGAGCGCCCCGAGGGCGAGGGCCTCGAGGGCGGCTACTACGTCAAGCCGACCGTGTTCTCCGACGTGCGGAACGACATGACCATCGCCCAGGAGGAGATCTTCGGGCCGGTGCTGTCGATCATCGGCTACGACGGCGAGGACGCCGCCGCCGCCATCGCCAACGACTCGGCCTACGGCCTGTCGGGCGGCGTGTGGAGCGCCGACACCGACCGCGCCAAGGCGTTCGCCCGCCGCGTCCGCACCGGCCAGATCGAGGTCAACGGCGGTGCGTTCAACCCCAACGCCCCGTTCGGCGGCTACAAGAACAGTGGCTACGGCCGCGAGTACGGCCAGCACGGCTTCGAGGAGTTCCTCGAGGTCAAGTCCATGCAGCTCTGACGCGGCGCGGCGTCGAGGCCACCACGCGACGGGGGAGCGCTCACGGGCGCTCCCCTGCCGCGTCGGGGCTCGAATCGAACGGCGCCCCGGCCCTTTGGTGCAGGTCAGCGCCACCACTATCGTCGGCCAGCGGCCGCCCCGAGGACGTGGATCGCCCGGCGGCGCCGCCCGTCCGTCACCGATCTCGAGGAGCTCCGCCATGAAGGATCCCGTCCGCGTCGCCGTCACCGGGGCCGCCGGCCAGATCGGGTACGCCCTGCTGTTCCGCATCGCCAGCGGGCAGATGTTGGGCGACGACCAGCCCGTGATCCTGCAGCTGCTCGAGGTACCCCAGGCCGTCGGCGCCCTCGAGGGCGTCCGGATGGAGCTCGACGACTGCGCCTTCCCGCTGCTGGCCGGCGTCGTGTGCACCGACGACCCCGACACGGCGTTCGGTGACGCCGACTACGGCCTGCTCGTCGGCGCCATGCCCCGCAAGGAGGGCATGGAGCGCGCCGACCTCCTGTCGGCCAACGGCGCCATCTTCACCACCCAGGGCAAGGCGATCTCCGACTCGGCGGCGCCGGGGGTGAGGATCCTGGTCGTGGGCAACCCGGCCAACACCAACGCGCTCATCGCCCTGAACAACGCGCCGAACACCCCCGACCGTCAGGTCACCGCCATGACCCGCCTCGACCACAACCGGGCCGTCGCCCAGCTCGCGGCCAAGGCGGGCGCGCCGGTCAGCGACGTCACCCGCATGACGATCTGGGGCAACCACTCGGCCACGCAGTACCCCGACGTGTTCCACGCCGAGGTGGCCGGCAAGCCGGCGTTCGAGGCCGCGGGCGGCGACCAGGCGTGGCTCGAGGGCGAGTTCATCCCCACCGTGCAGCAGCGCGGCGCGGCGGTCATCAAGGCCCGCGGCCTGTCGTCGGCCGCCTCGGCCGCCAACGCCGCCATCGACCACATGCGGTCGTGGGCCCTCGGCACCCCCGAGGGCGACTGGGTGTCGATGGCGGTGCCGTCCGACGGCAGCTACGGGGTGCCCGAGGGCCTGGTGTCGGGCTTCCCGTGCACCTGCTCGGGCGGCGACTACGAGATCGTGCAGGGCCTCGAGCTCGACGAGTTCAGTCGGTCCCGCCTCGACGCCTCGGTGGCCGAGCTGGTGGGCGAGCGCGACGCGGTCAAGGACCTCGGCCTGATCTGACCCAGAGCCGAGATTTCCACAGCTGTTTCGGGGGTCAGGACCCCCGAAACAGCTGTGGAAAACCGCTTCTGGGGGAACGGAGGGGCCGGGTCGGGGGTGTATGAGGCGTATGCACGAGGCTCCGGACCGGCGCGCCCTCGCGGCCCCCGCACGGGGGTCCGCGGCGGCCTGGTGCGCAGCCGCGGCCGTGGTGGCCGTGGCCGCCGCGGTCGACCCGTGGGGGTTCCGGCCGTTCACCACCGCCCGCTGGGCCCTCGTCGGCGTGGTGGTGGCCGCCGCCGCCGTGGCGAGCGCCGCGGCTCCCCGGGCCCGCCTGCCGCGGTCCGTCGTCCTCGCCGGCGCCGGGCTGCTCGTCTGCCTGGCAGTGGCCACCGCCACCGCCCTCGACCCGCTGAGCGCCGTGCTCGGGCACGGGCGGCGGCACCTGGGCCTCCTCGGCTGGGTCGTCTCGGCCCTGGCCTTCGTCGCCGGGACCCGGCTGACCGCGGGCGAGGTCCGCCGCCTCCTCGGGCGGGCGGGCGTCGTCGCCGCCGGGATCACCGGGGTGGCGGCGCTCGCCGACCTTGCAGGCTGGGACCCGGCCGGCAGCCGGTTCGCGGGCGGGCGGATCGGCGGGCTGCTCGGCCAGCCGCTGTACCTGGGCGCCGTGGCCGTGATGCTCGTGCCGCTGGCGGTGGGGGTGGCGGTCGACCCCTCGGCGGGTCGGGGCTGGCGCCGGACGGCCGCCGGCGCGGCCGTGGTGTGCGCCATCGCCCTCGTCGCCACGCAGACGCGGGGTGCGTGGCTCGGCGCGGCGCTGGCCGTGGCGGTCGCCTGGCCGCGCCTGGCGCCGCCCGCCCGCGCCTGGCTCGCGGCTCGTCCGCGGGCGGTGCTCGCGGGCCTGGCGCTGGCCGTGGTGGTGGCGGTCGTGCCCCTCGGCGCCCGCGCCGCCGCAGGGCTCGACCCCGACGTGGCCGGTGGGCGCGGCCGCCTCGACGACTGGGTCGTGGCCGCCCGCGTGATCGCCGCCCACCCGCTCACCGGCGTGGGCCCCGAGGGCTACCGCATCGCCGCCCCGGCCCACGTCGACGACGGCTACGCCCGGCGGCACGGCCGGGACGAGGTGCTCGACCGCGCCCACAACGGCCCCCTCGACGTGGCCGTCAGCGCCGGCATCCCCGCGGCCGCCCTCTACGTGGCCCTGCTCGGCGGCGTGGTGGCGTGCAGCGTCCGGGTGGTGCGCCGTTCACCCGACCCGGTGGTCGCCGGCGCCGCGGCCGGCGTCGTGGCCTGGGTCGGCCAGCAGGCCGTCGGGTTCCCGATCGCAGAGGTGGACCCGCTGGCCTGGCTGCTGGCCGGCGCAGTCGTGGTCGCGGCGGGCCGGCTCGCGTCGCCCGACAGGCCCCCGCCGTCCCCAGTCGTTGCCCGCGCGACGTGGGCCCGGGCGGCCGGCCGGCTCGCCGCCGGGGCCACCGCCGCGGTCGTGGCGGTCGCCGGGTGGACCGGCGTGGCCGCCGATCGCGACCTGCGGGCCGCCGAGCGGGCGGCGGCCGCCCGGGCCCCGGCCGCCGCGGTGGCGGCCGCCGACCGGGCGACGGCGCGGCGGCCCGACGACGTCGACGCCTGGTACGTGGCGGCCCGGGTCGCCTCGGCGCCCGCGGGCCTGCCCGCGGTCGACGCCGGGCTCGACCGGGTGGAGGAGGGCCTGACGTGGTCCCCCGACGACCCGGCCCTGCGCGCCCTCCACACCGACCTGCTGGTCGAGCGGGCGCTGCGGTCCGGCCTGCCCGACGACCTGACCGCGGCGGAACGGGCCGCCCGCGACCGTACGGTGGCGGACCCCTCGGGGCCGCGTGCCCACCGCCAGCTCGGGCTGGTGTTGGTGACCGCCGGACGGTCGGCGGAGGCGCGGGTCGAGCTGGCCCGGGCGCTGACGCTCGATCCCGACGACGCGGTGGCCGAGCAGGCGCTGGCGGACATCGACGAGGCGCCGCCGGGGAGCGCGCCCGAGGAAGGTGACCGGTGACGGACGACGGGCAGGATGACAGGCAGAACGCCGACGGGCCCCACGGCGTGTATGGGGCGATGCACGCGCACCTCGTGACGACCCGCGACCCGTCCCGACCATCGCCAGAGCCAGGGCCGCCCCTGTCGACCGCACCCTCCCGCCTGTCGGCGGCGCCCACCCCGGGCGAGACCCCGCCCGCCGGAGCGCGGCCGACCACCGGCGAGCACGCCGCGGTGGTCGACGGCTTCAGCGACTTCTACCGCACGACCTGGCCCGGCGTGGCCCGGGCGCTCGCGGTGGCCCTCGGCGACCGGGACCTGGCCGTCGACGCCACCGACGAGGCCATGGCCCGGGCCTATCCCCGGTGGGCGACCCTGTCCGGGTACGACAACCCGGGCGCCTGGGTCTACCGGGTCGGCCTCAACTGGGCCCGGTCCCACCGGCGGCGCCTGGCGCGGCGCCTGCCGTTCGCCCACCCCACCGAGGTGCCGCCGGTCCCGGTGGCCGACCCGGCCGTGCGCGACGCCCTGCTGGCCCTGCCGCTGAAGCTGCGCAGCGTCGTGGTGTGCCGCCTCCTCCTCGACTGGTCGGTGGACGACACCGCCACGGCCCTCGGTGTCCGGCCCGGCACCGTGCAGAGCCGCCTCCACCGGGCCGTCCGCTCGCTCCACGCCTCCCTCGACCACCTGAGGTGATCCCGATGACGTTCGAAGACACCCTCCGCGATCAGCTCCGCCGCCAGGCCGCCGACCTCCCCCTCCCCGAGCGCGAGCCGGCCCGCGCCGTCGCCCGGGCGCGGGCCCGCCGCCGCAACCACCGGGTGGCCGTGGGTGCGACCGCCGTCGCCGCCCTGCTGGCCGTCGCCGTGGTGCCGCAGCTCGCCGGCGGCGACGGCGACGGCGACGACTCGCTCACCGCCGGCCCGGCCGACGGGGGCGCCGGCCTGCCGCTCACGGGCCCGCTCGCCTTCGACTGGCAGGCGACCGACGGGGGCCTGACCTCCGTGACGTCCGCCTTCCAGACCGACGACGGGACGATCTACGCCCTCGCCACGGGTCCCGGCGTGCGCTACGAGGACCACCCGAACGGGGACTACCCACGGGCGCTCTACCGGCTCGCCGAGGACGGCACGTGGGAGGCGGTCCCCCTGGAGGGCGAGCGCCCCGACGCCGTGGACGTCACCACCGCCGGCGGCCTGCTCTACGCGGTCAGCACCGGGCCCGACGGGAACGGCGGCTATGCGCCCCGGTTGTCGATCTCGGCCGACGGGGGCGACACGTGGACCGTCGAGGACGTGGGCGCCCTGGCGCCGCCCAGCGACGTCATCCCGTGGCTGAAGTCCTCGACGACGGCGATCGAGAGCAACGGTGACACGACGCTCGCCCTGGTCTCGACTTCGTTCCGGCCCAACCAGGAGGAGGTGTTCCCCCAGCTCCGCGAGCCCGACGCCTACATCCGGTACCAGGCCGAGGCACGGCCCGAGGGCTTCGCGCTCCTGGACGTAACGGGGGGCGTCGACCCGACGCAACCCGAGGCCTTTTCAGCGGACGTCCAGGCCCGGGTGGCCGCGGCGGCCGCCGAGGCCGGGTTGGCCAACGAGGACTCGAGCACGTGGACCGCCGGCGGCCCGACGACGACGGCGCCGCCGAGCACCGATCCGACGACGACGGTGCCTGTCCCCGAACTCGAGGGCACGATCGTGCCCCCGGCCGAGGGTCCGCCGCCGGACGGCTCGTCACCGTTCAGCGGCGCCGAGGTCGTCCAGCTCGTGCCGTGGGCTGACCTGGGCGTGTCGGGCATCGAGGCGCTGGGCGGCCACCACCAGGTGTTCCAACGGACCGACGACGGGTGGGCCCAGCTCGATGCCACCGGGCTGCCCGCCGACCTCCTCGGCCTCGAGCTCACCGCCGCGGGCGACCGGTTCGTGGCCACGGGCTACGCGATGCGCACCGGGGAGACGACGGCCTACACGTCCTCCGACGGCGTGACCTGGGCACCCGTGGCCTCCCCCGACCCGCGGGTCGTCGGCGTGGGGTCCGCGCTGGTCAGCCTTCCGTATGACGGCACGGTCGTTCACGTCTCGCCAGATGGCGGCGCCACCTGGTCCGAGGTCGACCTGGCGGCGTTCGGGGTGTCGCCCGAATCGTTCGTCTTCGATGCCGATACCGGTCCGCTGGGCCTGGCGCTGGTCACGGCCCCGTTGAACGGCGCCCCCGGGAGCCAGCTCGTCGTGTCGGGCGACCTCGTCGACTGGACGGTCACGCCCATGGAGGAGGTGCTCGGCGCCGCCGGCGAGCTCGCGTCGAAGGTCGTCGTCGGCGCCGACCGGGTCGTGGTCACGGCGTCGACCGCGCCGGCCGACCCCACCGCCCTCCCCGGGACGCTCACCGCGGTCGGCACCCCGGTCCGCCAGGACTGACCACCCACGACGCTTTCCCAGCCGTTTCGGGGGCCATGGACCGAACCGACGGGAAACTGCTGTGGAAAACTCTCACTTCAGGAACTTGCTCGTCGTGTTGTCGGCCAGGACCTTGCCGCCCGTCTGGCAGGTGGGGCAGTAGTTCACCGTGTAGCGGGAGTACTCGACCGCCCGCACGGTGTCGCCGCACACCGGGCACGGCTCGCCGTCGCGGTGGTGGACGGCGCCCGGGCGCTCCTTGGACGACGACATGTCCGACCGGGTGCGCTCGTACGCCAGCGACTCGGCGATGCACTCGCCGATCGCCGCGTGCAGCCGGTCGACGGCCTCGTCGTCGAGCTTGCCGGTCGAGGCGAACGGCGACAGCTGGGCCCGGTGGCAGATCTCGTTCGCCAGCCGGCGGCCGAGGCCGGCCACGATCCGCTGGTCGCGCAGCCACCCGTGCAAGCGCATGTTGTGCTCGGCCAGCAGGCGGCCGAGCGTCGCCCGGTCGAGGTCGGCGGCCTCGGGCCCCAGGTCGTCGAGCGGGTCCTGGCCGTCGGGCTCGCCGGCCACGACCCACACGCCGGCCTTGCGCTCGGTCCCGGCCTCGGTGAGCAGCAGGGCGCGGCCGTCGGCGAAGGTCCAGCGCGCCTGCCCGCCGCGGGGCTTGGCCGCCTGCTTCTCGTCCACCTTCAGCCGCCCGCCCTGCATCAGGTGGACGACGAAGGTCACCGGCTCGAACCGCATGAGCAGGTACTTGCCGCGCCGGCCGACCTCCACCAGCGGGTGCCCGTAGGCATCGTCGGGAGCGGGGGCGAAGGTCTTCAGCGCGGTGAACGTGAGCGGTCGGAAGCCGCGCAGCTCGTCGCCCCCGAAGTCCTCGGTGAGGCGCTCGGCATGGGCCTGGACCTCGGGCATCTCGGGCACGGTCGCCTCCTCCGCGGCGGGTCGGTCAGTAGGTCGTGGCGGCGCGCACCGCGGCGAGCGCGTCGTCCACGGTGGCGAGGGCGCGCTGGTGGGCGATCAGTAGCGACAGGTCGCCGCCGACGCGCAGCCCGCCCTCGATGAACGCCCGCTGCGCCGACGCCTCGCCGCAGGCGATGGCGGCGGCGACGGGGTAGGTCGTCGTGAACCGCACGTCGGGGCGGGCCGCCGGCCCGGGGGTCAGGGCCACCTTCCCGTCGTCGATCGCCACGTGCCAGCGGACCGTGCCGTCGGGCGTGCCGTCCACCGCCTGCTCGACGGTGAGCGTGACGCCCGCGAGGGCGGCGGCGAGCGCGTCGTCGGCGGCCAGGGCCGCGCCGGCCGCGTCCAACCACTCGGGGCTCAGGTACCGCACGCCCGGCAAGCTATCGCCGCGGGCCCGTGCGCCGGAACGGAGGCGGCGTGCCATGCTCCCCCCGTGACCATCGCCCCGCCCTCCGGGCTGACCGCCGCCGACGAGCGCCACCACCCCACGGGCCCCGAGCCGTGGTGGAACGAGTCGTGGTACTTCGACTTCGCCACGACCGACGGCACGCTCGGCGGCTACGTCCGCATCGGCCTCTACCCCAACAAGGGCGCGGCCTGGTATTGGGCCTGCGTCGTCGGCGAGGGCCGGCCGCTCGTGACCGTCGTCGACCACACCGTGGCGCCCCCGGCCGCCGGTGCGCTCGAGGTGCGGGGCGAGGGCCTGTGGGCCGACCACACGGTCGAGGTGCCGTTCGACCACATGACCCTCGGCTGCGAGGCGTTCGCCCTCGGCCTCGACGACCCGGCCGAGATGTACGGCGATCCCCGCGGCGAACGGGTGCCCTTCGGCCTCGACCTCGAATGGGACACCGACGGCGCCGCCTACGCGTACCCGCCCGGCACGACCCGCTACGAGGTGCCGTGTCGCGTGCACGGCGAGATCCTGGTGGGGGACGAGTCGATCGCCCTCGGCGAGCTCGACGCCATCGGCCAGCGCGATCACTCGTGGGGCGTGCGCGACTGGTGGACCCTCGGCTGGACGTGGACCGCCGGCTGGCTCGACGACGGCACCCGCTTCCACGGCACCGCCGTGCGCCTCGGCGACGATCCGCTCCCGTACCACCCGGGATACGTGCAGGCGCCGGGCGGCCCCCTTGCCGAGGTGGCGCACACGGGTTCGCGCCCGACGTTGGGCGCGCACGGGATGCCGGTGTCCGACACCGTCGAGGTCGGGGACCTGCGGCTCGACGTCGAGCCGGTGGCGTTCGCCCCTGTCCTCCTCGATGACGGCGAGGGACGCACGTCCCGCTTCCCCCGTGCGCTGTGCCGCTTCGTCGACCCCGCCACCGGCCGCCGCGGCGTGGGGTGGACCGAGTGGAACCAGCCGCAGGGCACGGATGACCCCGCTCGGGTGCCCGGGCGGCGCGGGCCGTCCACTACCCTCGGCCAGATGCTGACACGGGTGTTGGCCGCTGGGGGCTTCCTCGATCCCGAGAAGCTGATCGACACGGTCGGCCTCTTCGGCATCTTCGGCGTGATCTTCGCCGAGTCGGGCCTGCTGATCGGGTTCTTCCTGCCCGGCGACTCGCTGCTGTTCACGGCCGGGTTCCTGGCGTCGGGCCCGTCGAGCGTCGACGACGCCCTGCACCTGCCGCTGCTGCCGCTCCTCGTCGGATGCTTCGTCGCGGCCGTGGCCGGCGATCAGATCGGCTACCTGTTCGGCCGCCGCGTGGGCCCGGCGATCTTCCGCCGCCCCGACTCGCGCTTCTTCAAGCAGGAGAACGTCGACAAGGCGCAGGCCTTCTTCGACAGGTACGGCGCCAAGACGATCGTGCTGGCCCGGTTCGTCCCGATCGTGCGCACGTTCGCCCCGATCGTGGCCGGCGTGTCGCGCATGCACTACCGCACCTTCGTGACCTTCAACGTCATCGGTGGGGCGCTGTGGGCCGTGGGCATCACCCTGCTCGGCTACTTCCTGGGCCAGGTCGAGTTCATCGAGCGGAACCTCGAGGTCGCGATCCTGGCGGTGGTGGCCATCTCGGTGCTGCCCATCGTGATCGAGCTGCTGAAGGCCCGGCGCGAGCGCAAGTCGGTGGCGCTGGACGTGGCGCACGACCTCCTCGACCCCGATCTCGGCGAGCTCACCAGCGAGGCGATCCACCCCGACGGTCGCATCGACTGAGCTCGCGGCAGGGCGACGCCGCTGACGGCCCGGTCGTCGCCCGAGAGGGGCGCGGAGCGTCGCCGAGGCGTTCGCGATGTCATCCTGCGCGGTCGGCGGCGCACGGCGCGCGCGGCGAGGCGTTGGGTTGCATCGCCCCATTGGAGGTGCAGGTCAGAGGTACTTCACGGGGGTGCATTGCATTCCGTGTGCGCCGTCGGCCAGAATGACCCGCAACTCGCAAGGGCTAAGCAGGCGGCAAGGTCCCGGCGAGCGATGACACGGTCCCGTATCATCGGCGGGAGCTACAAGGTGGGCGGACAGGCGACATGATCGCACGGCGGAAAACGGGGCAGGCGCGCCCCTTGGCGCGCTCTGAGAACGGATTGCGCGCGCTCCGTGCGCGGGTCCTCTGGGGGGATCTTCGATGACCGGGAACAGCCGGCGCCGACTGGTGAGCCGCTTGCGCAGCGACCTGCCGCTCGCGTTGGTCGACGTCATGCTGGTCGCCGGGTCGTCCCTGGTGCTGCTCGCCGTGCGGTTCAACGGCGACATCCCGTCGCAGTACCAGTCACGGCTGTTCGCGTTCCTGCCTGTGATCATCCTGGTGCAGCTGGGCGCCAACCTGGCCTGGGGGCTGTACGGCCAGATCTGGAAGCACGCCAGCGTGGCCGAGGCGCGGCGCATCGTGTTCGCCGGCGCCTCTGCCGGCCTCGTGATCTTCCTCGTGAACCCGACGCGGGCCATGCCGGTGCCCCGCTCGGTCGCGCTGCTCGGCGCCTTCCTCGCCACGATGATGATGGGCGCGGCGCGCTTCCAGGGCCGCCTCCGCCGCCGCGGCGGGTCGTCGTCCGACACCCGGTCGGCGACGCGGGTGGCCGTCGTCGGAGCCGGCGACGCCGGCGCCACGATCGTGCGCGAGATGCGCCGTCCCAGCGAGGCCGACCGCGTGCCGGTCGTCATCGTCGACGACGATCCCCGCAAGCAGGGCCGCTCGATGCTCGGGGTGCCCGTCGTGGGCGACATCGCCAACCTCCCGGCGGTCGTGGCCCACTACCAGGCCGACGAGGTGCTGATCGCCATCCCCAGCGCCGACCAGCAGCTGATCAACGAGATCATGGAGGGCGCCGAGCTGGCCGAGGTGCCGCTCAAGGTGCTGCCCCCGGTGCGCGAGCTGCTCAACGACCGCCCGTCGGTGCGCGACGCCCGCGACATCAACATCGAGGACCTCCTCGGCCGGGCGCAGGTGGCCACCGACATCGAGCGCATCCGCGCCGTCATCTCGGGCGCCACCGTGCTCATCACCGGTGCGGGCGGCTCGATCGGCTCCGAGATCGCCAAGCAGGTCGCCGAGCTGGGCCCCGCCCGCCTGGTCCTGCTCGACCACGACGAGACCCACCTGCACGACGTGAACGGTCAGCTCGAGCGCCCGGCCGAGCTCGACCTCACCGACATCCGCGACCGCGACCGCATCGCCGCGCTGATGCGGCGGCTGCAGCCCGACGTCGTGTTCCACGCCGCCGCGCACAAGCACGTGCCGCTGCTCGAGGGGCAGCCGACCGAGGCGGTGCGCACGAACGTGCTCGGCACCCACAACGTCGTGGCCGCGGCGGCCGACGCCGGCGTCGACCGGCTGGTCTTCATCTCGTCCGACAAGGCGGTGCGCCCGTCGAACGTGCTCGGCTACTCGAAGTGGCTGGGCGAGCAGCTCGTCCTGCTCATGGCGCCCGCCGGCTCGCGCTGGTGCTCGGTGCGCTTCGGCAACGTGCTCGGCAGCCGGGGCAGCGTCATCCCCACCTTCGCCCGCCAGATCTCCGACGGCGGCCCGGTCACGGTCACCGACCCCCGCATGACCCGCTTCTTCATGAGCGTGCGCGAGTCGGTGCAGCTCGTGCTGCAGGCGTCGACGATGGCTGGCGGCGGTGAGATCTTCATGCTCGACATGGGTGAGGCGGTCAACATCCTCGAGCTCGCCGAGCGCATGGTCCGGCTGTCCGGCCACCAGGTCGGCACCGAGATCCCCATCCGGTTCACCGGCGTCCGCCCGGGCGAGAAGCTCAGCGAGGACCTGCAGAACCCCGAAGAACAGGCGAACGAGACGCACCACCCGTCGATCGTGCGGCTCACCGCCACCCGCATCGACGGCGACAAGCTCACCACGACCACCGAAGAGCTCGAGCGCCTCGTCGCCGAGCACCTCGACGACGACGCCGCGCACCTCATGGTGGCGCTGGCCAAGTCGCCGGCTCGCGTGGTCGACCAGGACGACGACCCCGACCTCACCCAGGTCCCCGGGAGGGATTCATGGAGCCCCTTGACTACCTGAAGATCCTCCAGCGCCATTGGAAAGTAGCCGTCGCGCTCGTGCGCGACCGTCATGGTGGTGGTGTTCGTGCTCTCGCCGTCGCGCCCCGCCACGGTGTACGAGGCCAAGCACCTCCTCTTGCGCCAGTCGTCCTCGACCGCAGGGACGGAGGGCGCGGACAATCCGAGCATCGTCGCGCTGTGGACCTCGAGCGGTGACGTGCCTCAGCGGGTCGCCGAGGGGCTGGGCCACACCGGCCCCGCGGATCGAGCTCATCAACCGGCTCTCGGTCACCCCCAGCGTCGAGCTCGGCACGGTCGAGCTGGTGGCCAGCGCGAGCACGGCGGACGAGGCGGTGCTGCTGGTCAACGCATTCGCCGAGCAGACCCTCGCGTACATCGGCCAGATCAACCAGCAGACGCAGGCCGAGGCCGACGCAGAGGTCGAAGCGCTGCAGGGCGAGATCCAGGCCCTCAACGACCAGATCACCGCCGCCGGCGGCGAGACCGCGCCGAACGCCACGTCGCTCGTGTCAGCAGCGCGCCGGACTGCAGGACCAGCTCAACCAGGTCACCACCGAGGCCGACGGCAAGGTCGTGGAATGGGCGTCGTTGCAGACCGCGTCGTCGGCCAAGAAGGTGGCGGCCTCGTCGGTCGGCGTCACGCGGGGCCAGAGCCTGCTGCTCGGCGGCCTCGTGTCGCTGCTGCTCGCCTTCGGCGTGGCGATCATGCTCGACCGTTCCGACTCGCGGCTGCACACGAAGGAGCAGGCCGAGCGCCAGTTCGGGCTGCCGGTGCTGGCCGAGATCCCGCTGCTGTCGCTCCGCAACCGCCACCGCGCCCCGGTGTACGGCTACGAGAACGACCCCGCGGTGGCCGAGGCCTACCGGTCGTTGCGCACCGCATTGCTGCTGTTCCGCGACCGCCTGCCGCTCGAGGTCGAGACGGCCGAGCTCACGCGCCGCAGCCAGCACAAGCAGGGCGGCCGGGTCGGCGCCGCCCGTCAGGTCATCCTGGTCACCTCGCCCGAGGCCGGCGACGGCAAGAGCTCGACGGCGGCCAACCTGGCCATGGCCTACGCCGAGTCGGGCCAGTCGGTGCTGCTCGTCAACTGGGACCTGTGGCGGCCGATCCCCGCCCGTGTGTTCGACGCGGAGGACGCTCCGGGCGTCAGCGAGTTCCTCGACGCCGGCAACGCCTCGCTGGTGCACTACGTCCACTCGACGTCGGTGCCCGGTCTGCACCTCGTGCCCGCCGGCAAGCTCGGCCACCAGCCCGGCGCCCAGCTCGACGCCGAGCTGCGCCTGCTCGAGGAGGCGCGCAGCCTCGCAGACGTGGTCATCATCGACACGGCGCCGTTGCTGGCCGCCAGCGTCACCCGCGAGCTCGTCACCATGGCCGACGTGGTCGTGCTGGTCAGCCGCGCCGGGCGCACGACCAGCCCGGCCGCCGAGCGCACCGCCGAGCTGCTCGAGCGCCTCGGCGCCCCGACGCTCGGCGTGGCCCTGGTCGGTGTGCCGACCGGCGTGTTCAAGAACGACTACTACGGCAAGCCGCAGTCGCGGGCCGACCGCTTCCGGGCCTCGGTCCGCAACAGCGACGGCCAGAGTGGGCGCGAGACTCCGCGCTACGCCGCCGGCGGCAGCGAGCCGCGCCCCGGAGAGGGCGACGGCGACCGGGCGGAGGCACCCGACGGCCTCCCGACCCACGGATCGCAGCAATGACCGTGATGCGAGCGCCAGGGCGGGCGCCACGGCAGCTTCGGGGCGCCGGGTGTGCCGGCGCGCCCCTCCACCGATCGACGACCGGCCTGCCCCGCCTGCGCCAGGAGGCGTGATGCCGACGTCCGCCCGCATGGTGGCGGTCGCGGCGCACGGGCTGGCGGGCAGCCGCACCGACCTGCCCCACGCGCCCCTGAGCGAGGTCGAGTGGTTCGACCTGGTGCAGGGGTGCATCACGGCCGACCTCGTGGGACTGCTGGCGGCGGCGGCCGGCGAGGGTCATCTGCCGGTGACGGCCGGTCAGGCCGAGGAGCTCGACGTCCTGGCGGCCGAGCACGCGGGCCTCTCGGCGCTGGTCGAGCGGCACGCGGTCACGATGGCCTCGCTCCTCGAGATCGCCGGCATCGACCACCGCGTCGTCGACGGGCCGGCCCGGGCGCTCGCCTACTCGGGCGGCGCCCTCCACGAGGTGCGTCCCGTGCGCCGCGTGCGCGTCCTGGTGGCGCCGGCGCGCATCGACGACGCCCGCGCCCTGCAGGGGGTGCGGCCGGCGATCCCCGACGGGCCGGTCCCGCGCCACGAGCGGCTGGCGGTGGTGGACGCCCTCCCTGGGCTCGACCCCGCCCCGCGCGCCGATCTTCCTGCGCTGCTGGGCGGCCCGGCCCGCCTCGACCTCGACGGCCGGTCCGTCCCCGTGCTCACGCTCGAGCAGCAGCTCATCGTGTCGTGCGCCGAGCTGTCGCTGATGCCGGTGCCCTCCCTCGTCGCGCTGCGGGACGTCGCCCAGCTCTCCCTCGCGCCCGCTCTCGACGCGCGGGCCACCCGCCGCCTGGCCGACCGTGTCGGCGCCTCCGACGCCCTCGCGGGCGGGATGGCGCAGGCGTGGATGTGGTTCGACCTCGCCGACAAGACCGAGCTGTCGGTGTGGGCGCTGCGCCGGTCGGCGCCACGGGCCGACCGCACCGCGGGCCGGGCTTCGTCGCCCGCCGCCCGGATCGGTCTGGCCCAGCGGGTGCTCGGTCGCCGGGCGGCCGCGCCCGCTCCCGTGGCGCCCGCCGCCGGCCCCGCGGCGGCCCCATCCGTGCCGGGCCCGCCGTGGTCGCCCGGCGATGCCGTCCCCGTCCCCTCGGCCGCCGAGGGGTACGCGCGGCCGCACCGCTCGACCAGGAGATCCTGATGACAACCCCCGCCCTGCTGGGTGGCACGCCCGCGTTCCCCGACGGCCTGCCGTTCTTCCGCCCTGCCAAGCCGCCCCTCGAGCGGGTCACCGCCCGCCTGGCGCCGTCGTACGAGCGCGGCGTGCTGACGAACGGGCCGCTGGTGCGCCAGTTCGAGGCCGAGGCCGCCGAGCGCCTGGGCGTCCCCCACGTCGTGGCGGTCGCCTCGTGCACCGCCGGGCTGATGCTCGTGTTCCAGGCCCTGGCGCGTCCCGGCACGGCGGCGCTGATGCCGAGCTTCACGTTCTCTGCCACCGGCCACGCCGCCCGTTGGGCGGGCGCCGTCCCGCGCTTCGCTGAGTGCGACACGGCCACGTGCCAACTCGACGTGGCCGACGCCGCGAGCCGGCTCGACGGCGCGTCGCTGCTCGTCGGGACCCACGTGTTCGGCTCGCCGTGCACGCCCGAGGCGGTGGAGGAGCTGGGCCGGGCCCACGGCATCCCGGTCGTGTTCGACGCGGCGCACGGCTTCGGCGCCACCCGCGACGGGCGCCCGCTCGGCACCTTCGGCGACGCCGAGGTGTTCAGCCTCAGCCCCACCAAGCCCATGACGTCGGGCGAGGGTGGCCTCGTGGCCATCCGCGACGACGCCCTGGCCGAGCGGGTCCGCCTCGGGGTCGACTACGGCAACCCGGGCGACTACGACACCCGCTTCGCGGGGCTGAACGCCCGCATGTCCGAGCTGCACGCCGCGGTCGGCCTCGAGTCCCTGGTCGAGCTCGACGACCACCTCGCCACTCGGCGGCGTCTGGCCGAGGACTACCGCAAGGCGCTGGCCGGCCTCGGCGGGGTGACGCCGCAAGAGGTCGACTCCCGCGACGAGTCGACGTACAAGGACTTCACGGTCATCGTCGACGAGTCGGTCTACGGGCTCGACCGCGATGCCGTCGCCGTGGCCCTGAAGGCCGAGGGCGTCGACACCCGCCCGTACTTCTACCCGCCGGTCCACCGCCAGCAGGCCTACGCCGATCTGCCGGCCGTCGACCTGCCGGCCACCGACTGGGTCTCGGACCGGGTCATCAGCCTGCCGCTGTGGCGCGACATGCCGCCCGAGGCGGTCGACGCGATCGCCGACGTCCTCGACCGCCTCGGCGCCCACGCCGGCGACCTGCGGCGGGCGGTCGCCGACCGCGCCAAGGGCGGGGCCTGATGCGGGCGCTGGTCACCGGCGGCGCGGGGTTCATCGGGTCGCACCTGGTCGACGCCCTGCTGGCGCGGGGCGACGAGGTGGTGGTGCTCGACAACCTGGCGACGGGCCGGCTCGAGAACGTGCCCGACGGTGCCGAGTTCATCGAGGGCGACGTGGCCGACGAAGCGGCGGTGGCCAAGGCGGTCGCGGGCTGCGAGATCGTGTTCCACCAGGGCGCCCTCGGCTCGGTGGCCCGGTCGGTCGAGGCGCCGCTCGTCAGCGACGACGCCAACGTCCGCGGCACGCTCGCCGTGCTGCAGGGCGCGCACCGGGCCGGGGCGCGCCGGGTCGTGCTGGCGTCGTCGTCGTCGGTGTACGGCGGCGCGTCGCAGGTGCCGACGCCCGAATCCGCGCCGCTGCTGCCGCGCTCGCCGTACGCCGTCACCAAGATGACCGGCGAGCACTACGCACGGGTCTACTGGGAGCTGCACGGCCTCGAGACCGTGTGCCTGCGCTACTTCAACGTGTTCGGCCCGCGGCAGCGGCCCGACAGCCAGTACGCGGCGGTGATCCCGCTGTTCATCGACGCCCTGCTCACGGGCCGCACGCCCCAGGTGCACGGCGACGGCCTGCAGAGCCGCGACTTCACGTTCATCGCCGACACGGTGCAGGCCAACCTGTGCGCCGGCGTGGCGCCCGCCGACCGCTGCGCCGGTCGGGCGTTCAACATCGCCCGGGGCGAGCCGTCGTCGCTGCTCGACCTGCTGGGCATCCTCGCCGACCAGCTCGGCGTCTCCGTCACCCCCGACCACGTGGCGCCGCGCCCCGGCGACGTCCGCCATTCGCACGCCGACATCGCCGCGGCCCGCCGCGACCTCGGCTACACACCGTCGATCAGCTTCGCCGACGGCCTCACCCGCACGCTCGCGTGGTTCCGCGCCCGGGCCGAGGCGGCCGGCGCCCCGCAGGAGGTCAACCGATGACCGTCACGACAACGACTCCCGTCGCGGGAGCCGGGGCCGGGGCCGCGCCCGCCGTCGACGGCGGGCTCGCCGCCGAGCTGCTCCGCAAGCTGGAGGAGCGCACGGCCCGCGTGCTGATCGTCGGGCAGGGCTATGTGGGCCTGCCCGTGTCGATGCGGGCCGTCGAGGTCGGCTTCGACGTGGTCGGGCTCGAGGCGTCGCCCGAGCGGGCCGCCGCGCTGCAGGCCGGCAGCTCGTACGTGGCCGACGTCCCCGACGACCAGCTCCGCACCGCGCTGCGGGCCGGCTACCAGCCCGTGGGCGACCCCGGAGACGTCGGACCGTTCGACGTCGCCGTCATCACGGTCCCGACCCCGCTGCGCGACGGCGCGCCCGACCTGTCCTACGTCGAGGACGCCGCGGCCTCGCTGGCCCGCCGGCTGCGGGCCGGCGCGCTCGTCGTGCTCGAGTCGACGACCTATCCCGGCACCACCGACGAGCTGGTGCGGCCGCTGCTCGAGCAGGGCTCGGGGCTCAAGGCCGGGGAGTTCTTCGTCGGCTACTCGCCCGAGCGCATCGACCCCGGCAACGCCCGGTGGGGCTTCGTGAACACGCCCAAGGTGGTGTCGGGCATCGACGAGCCGTCGCGGCGCTGCGTCGAGGCGTTCTACGGGGCGCTGGTCGACAAGGTCGTGCCCGTGGGCACGACGGCCGAGGCCGAGCTGGTCAAGCTCCTCGAGAACACCTTCCGCCACGTGAACATCGCCCTCGTCAACGAGCTGGCCATGTTCGCCGACTCGCTGGGCATCGACATCTGGGGCGCCATCGACGCCGCCAGCTCCAAGCCGTTCGGCTACATGCGGTTCACGCCGGGTCCGGGCGTCGGCGGGCACTGCCTGCCCATCGACCCCTCGTACCTGTCGTGGCGGGTGAAGCGCCGCCTCGGCCAGACGTTCCGCTTCGTCGAGCTGGCCAACGACGTCAACGAGCACATGCCCGACTACGTGGTGACGCGCTCGATGTCGCTGCTCAACCGGCACCGCAAGGCGCTCAACGGCAGCCGCGTGCTCGTGCTCGGGCTCAGCTACAAGGCGGGCACGTCCGACTGGCGCGAGTCGCCGTCGATCGCGGTGGTCGAGCGCCTGCAGGCCATGGGGGCCGACGTGCGGGCGTGCGAGCCCTACATCCCGAAAGCCGGCGCCCAGGCGCTGCCGGCGCCGGTGGTCGACTGCACGCCCGCCGAGCTGGCCGCGGCCGACCTGGTCGTGCTGCTCGTCGACCATCCCGACTTCCCGCTCGACGAGGTCGCCGAGCACGCCCCGCTGCTGCTCGACACCAAGGGCGTCATGCGCCCCAGGGAGTTCACGGGCGAGACGCTCTGACGGCGCTCGTGGAACAGGACAGGGGTGGCGGGCCAAGAGGCCGAGCCGATAGGCGAGGCCGTGGCCCGAGCGGCCCGGCGCCGAAGGCGCCAAGAGCGGGAAGCAACCTCGTTGCGCTCTCGGCGGCGCAGCCGCCGAGGACAAGCCCACGTGACCTATCCGCTGACCCTATGAGATCCGTCGTCCCCCAGATCTCGGTCGTGCTGTGCACGTACAACCGCGCCGACCGGGTCGGCGCGGCCGTCCGAGCCATCCTCGACCAGCACGGGGCCGACCTCGAGCTCGTGGTGGTCGACGACGGGTCGACCGACGACACGCCGGCCGCGCTGGCGGCAATCGACGACCCCCGCATGCGGGTCGTGCGCCGACCCAACGGCGGCCTGTCGGCGTCCCGCAATACGGGGCTGGCGGCGGCCACCGCGCCATGGGTGGTGTTCATCGACGACGACGACACCGCTCAGCCGGGATGGTTGGCGGCGTTCGTCGCCCAGGGCGCCGACGACACGGTCGGCATCGCCTGTTGCGGCGCCCAGTTCGTCGACGTCGACGGCAACGATCTGTTCACCCGCCCGCCGGTGCCGCTCGGGCCCCCGTTCGGCGATCTGGTCGCGTCGACGCTGGCAGGCACGTTCGCGGTGCGCACCGACCTCGCCCGCCGGGCCGGCGGCTACCTCGACGGCCTCGGCACGCGGCACCAGACCGAGCTGTTCATCCGCCTCCTGGCGCTGGCCGAGCCCGAAGGGCTCCGGGTGTCGACCGTGCCGGAGCTCCTGATCCACATCGAGGCCCGCCTCGCCACCGACCGCCCCGGGGTGAACCCCCGGCGGCTGTACGACGGCACCCGCTGGATCATGGCCCGCCACCCCCGGTCGTTCGCCGGGCAGCCCCAGCTCATCGGCCTGTTCGAGGGCGTCGTCGGCACGAACGCGGCCCGCCTCGGCGACTGGCGGGCGGCCCGCCGCCGCCTGCGCCGGGCGGTGCGGGCGACACCGCGGTCCCGCGAGGCCTGGGGCCGCCTGGCGCTCGCCTCCGTCCCGCCGCTCGCCGATCGGGTGTGGAACCGCCATGGTGACTGGGCGACCCACGATTCGACCGAGGTCGGGGTGCTGCGCCAGCTCCCGCCGCGGCTCGCCGCCGAAGAGCCCGCGACCGCCGACGAGCCCGCTCCGGCCGACCTCGCCGCGGCGCCGCCGGCCCGACGTGAGCTGTTCCTGGCCTGGCGCTACGAGGAGAACCCGCCGCTCCCGCACACCGGCGACGACGTGGCAGCCCGAGGCGGGACGGGCGCCGGCGCGGGACGGGCGCCGGCGGGCCCGCACCCGGTGCGGCGACTGGCCGAGCGGGTGGCCCGCCGGCGGGGGTGGGGGCCGGTGGTCGAGGTGTTCGGCGACGCCGAGGCGCACGACGAGCCGCCCGACGGGCAGCGCTTTCCGTCACGATCCGGGGACGTCCCGCCGCTGGTGCTGTGCCACGACGCCCTCCACCGGGTCGACGATCCCGTGGCGCTGCTGCACCGCCTCACCATCGTCGTCGGGAGGCGGGCCGGTGATGCTGTCCACTCCTGACCAGGCCGCCTCCGATCCGGAGCGGCCGCTCGGACCTCCCTCCGATCCCCACCATCGCCGCGAGTGGACGCTCGACCAGCTCGAGCTCCTCCTGCTGTCGTGCGGGCTGGATGTGGAGCGCACGTGGCAGGTGGCCGCCTCGGCGCCGGCCTTGTGGGCACAGCGTGTGGCGACCCGGGCGCCGGGGCTGCCGATCCCGGGTGTGACCCGTGACACACTCGTGGTCCTCGCCGCCCACAGGGCCGTTGCACCGTCGGGATCAGCCTCGTAAACAGCGCCGGAACAATGGTCGCTCAGAGTCGACGGCCAGCCACGTTCCGCCCTACCCTGTCACGAGGCGGCAAAGTCCACGCGGACTCGGGCGACAGGCTCGGGCGGGCAGCCAAGGCGGAGTCTATGAGATACGTGGTTACCGGGTCGGCCGGGTTCATCGGCCGGCACGTCTGTACCGCGCTCCTCGCAGAGGGGCACGAAGTCGTCGGGGTCGACGCGTACACCGATTACTACGACCCCGTGCGCAAGCGCGCCAACACGGCGTGGCTGTCGAGCCGCGACCGGTTCACGCCTGTCGAACTCGACCTCGTCACCGAGCCGCTCGACGATCTCATCGAGGGCTGTGCCGCGGTGATCCACCTGGCCGGGCAGCCGGGCGTCCGGCTGTCGTGGGCCGAGGGCTTCGACACGTACGTCGACCGCAACGTCAACGCCTCCCAGCGACTCCTGGAGGCCGCTCGCCGCACCCGGGTGCCACGGCTCGTGTTCGCCTCGTCGTCGTCGGTGTACGGCAACGCTGCCAGCTACCCCGTCTCCGAGGACTCGCCGACCCGTCCGTTCAGCCCCTACGGGGTGACCAAGCTGGCGATGGAGCACCTGGCCGGCGCCTACGTCGAGAACTGGCGAGTCCCGGTCGTGATGCTGCGGTACTTCACGGTCTACGGGCCGGCGCAGCGTCCCGACATGGCGATGCACCGGTTCATCGATCGGGTGGCGGCGGGCGAGCCGGTGCCGGTCTACGGCGACGGTCGCCAGGTCCGCGACTTCACCTACGTGGGGGACGTCGCCACCGCCACCACAGCAGCGGCGTGCGAGGACCTGGCCCCTGGCACGGTCATGAACATCGCCGGCGGGTCGTCGGCCACGGTCGAGGACGTGCTGGCGCTGGTCGGCGACAGCGTCGGGCGACCGGTCGTCGGTCGACCGCCTCCCGCCGCAACCGGGCGATGTCCGCACCACGGGCGCCACCATCGAACGCGCCTGCCGGCTGCTCGGCTGGGCCCCCGAGGTCACGCTCGAGGCCGGCGTCGCCAAGCAGGTGGCCCACCAGCTCGCGTACTCCGTCGTCGGGACATGACGGCATGACGGAGCGGCTCCGCGTTCTGCAGGTCATCGACTCCCTGGCGCGGGCGGGCGCCGAGCAGTCGCTGGCCACGCTCGCGCCGCACTTGGTCACCGAGGGCGTCGACCTCCACGTCGCCTACCTGGTGGAGCGCGAGGGGCTGCACAGCGAGCTCGAGCGGGCCGGGGTGCCGGTGGTCTCGCTGGCGTCACGCGGCGCGGGGCGCAGCACGTGGCTGGCCCGGACGACCGACCTCGTCGCGCGACCTGCACCCAGCCGTGGTCCACACGACGCTGTTCGAGGCCGACCTCGCCGGACGACGGGCCGCGGCCCGCCGAAGGGTGCCCTGCGTGTCGAGCTTCGTGAACACGACCTATGGGCCGGCGCAGGCGGGTCGCGAGAACGTCAACCGGCTGAAGCTGCGGGCCGCCCAGGCGGTCGACGCGTGGACGGCTCGGAAAGTGACGAGGTTCCACGCGGTGACCGATCACGTCGCCCGGGTCATGAGCCGGCGCCTCCTCATCCCGCGATCCAAGGTCGAGGTCATCCCGCGGGGCCGCGACGACGCCGTCCTCGGCCGCCGAACGCCCGCGCGCACGGCCGAGGTCCGCCGCCGCCTCGGCGTCGGTCCCGACGACCCGCTCGTCGTCGCCGTCGGCCGGCAGGAACCGCAGAAGGGGCTCGACGTGCTGCTCCAGGCCGTTCCGGCCGTGCGGGCCCGGCACCCGGGCGTGCGAGTCCTGATCGCAGGGCGCGAGGGCCGCGCCTCCGTCGCGCTCGGTGACGCGGTGCGGGCCGGTCGCCTCGGTGAGACGGTCACCTTCCTCGGCATGCGCGACGACGTGGCCGACCTGCTGGCCGCAGCCGACGTGTTCGCCTTCCCGTCCCGGTGGGAGGGCGCCGGAGGCACGCTGCTCGAGGCCATGGCGCTCGAGGCGCCGATCGTCACGTCCTCGCTCCCGACGCTGCTCGAGACGGTCGACGCGTCGACGGCCGAGCTCGCCCGTCCGGGCGACGCGAGCGACCTGGCCGGCGGCATCCTCCGCGTGCTCGCCGACCCCGCGGTCGCCGCCGGGCGGGCCCGCGCCGGGCGGGCCAGGTTCGAGGCCGATTTCACCGTCGAGGCCAGCGCGCGGCGCATGGCTGCGCTGTACGACCGGGTGGCGACGCTCGACGACCGGGTGGCGACGGCCGAGGGCTCATTGCGGGCGTCCCGACGGGTGCGCCCGTGAGGGATCTCAACGAGCGACTCATGGCTGGCGCGTCACAGGCCGTCGGCGGTGCACGGTCGGCCGGCGCGGCGGCGCTGCCTGCCCTGGTGAACGTGCGCAGCCGCTACCGGGTCGGCGACCGGGTGCGGGTGCGCGACGCCGACGCCATCCTGGCCACGCTCGACGCCGACGGCCGGCACGACGGCTTGCCGTTCATGCCCGAGATGTGGCAGTACCTGGGCCGCACGCTGGTGGTCGACGCCGTCGTGCACCGCACGTGCGACACGGTCAAGACAGGCGGCACCAGCGGCACCACCCGCAGGATGGAGGACGTGGTGCACCTGGCGGGCGTGCGCTGCGACGGCTCGGCACACGGCGGATGCCAGGCCCGGTGCCTCGTGTACTGGAATGAGGCCTGGCTCGAGCGGCTGCCGTCGACGCGCACCGGGGCCGCCCCGACGCACCCCACGAGCCCACCGCCCGGCCCGCCGGCTCTCCTGGTGGACGCCACGGTCGCCCCGACGTCCACCGCAGACGAGCCCGCGTGGTCGTGCCAGGCCACGGAGCTGCTCGAGGCCAGCTCGTTCGTGTCGACCCGTCGGGCGGGTCCGTGGCTGGCGGATGTCGCGCTCGGGGAACGCCCGCGCCCGCGACGCCCTGGTCAGCCTGGCGGTGCTCGTGTTCAACAAGTGGCAGGGGTTCAGCCAGCGCCTCCCGCGGGCGTTGCGCATCCACGGCGGCGAGACATGGCCGTGGTTCGCGCCGACAGGCGAGCGTCGTCGGGACGACGCGCTCGGGCTCGAGCCCGGCGACATGGTCGAGATCCGCTCGCAGGCCGAGATCGAGGCCACCCTCGACGCCAAGAGCGCCGTCCGCGGGCTGCGCTTCAGCGCCGAGATGCTGCCCTTCTGCGGCACCCGGGCCCGAGTGCTGGGCCGCGTCGACCGCATCATCGACGAGAAGACCGGGCAGATGCTGGCCCTGCGCGACTGCATCGTGCTCGACGGCGTCTGGTGCCAGGGCACCTACCGAGCCCTGTGCCGGCGCAAGATCTACACGTACTGGCGGGAGACGTGGCTGCGCCGGATCGACGAGCCGCCGGGCCGGCCGGTCGACGGTGCTCGCGGCCGGCGATACCCTCGACCCCCGTCGGCGGGCGGCGCCGACCCTCACCCCTCAGGCGGAGGAGCGGAGTGATGCAGGTCCTCGTGGCAGGCGATCGTGGCTATCTCGGCGCGGTCCTCGTGCCGTTCCTCCAGGCCCACGGCCACCGGGTCGTCGGCCTCGACGCCGGATGGTACGACGGCTGCGACTTCGGTCGAGTGCCGCCGGCCGACGAGCGGCGGACGGGCGACGTGCGCGATGCCCAGCCGGGCGACCTCGCTGGCATCGACGCGGTGGTGAACCTGGCGGCCATCTCCAACGACCCGGTCGGGCACCTCAACCCCGAGGCCACGTTCTCGGTCAACGCCGACGGAGCCGTCCTCCTCGGGCGGGCGGCCAAGGCGGCCGGGGTCGAGCGCTACGTGTTCGCCTCGTCGTGCTCGCTGTACGGACGCGCCGGCGACGCTCCCGTCGACGAGGACGCGCCGTTCAACCCCGTGACGCCGTACGGCGAGAGCAAGGTGCGGGCCGAGGCGGGGCTGGCGGCACTGGCCGATGACGACTTCAGCCCCACCTACCTCCGCAACGCCACGGCCTACGGCTCGTCGCCCCGGCTGCGGGCCGACATCGTCGTCAACAACTTGACCGGCACCGCCTTCACGCGAGGCGAGGTGCGGCTGCAGAGCGACGGGTCGCCGTGGCGGCCACTCGTCCACGCGGAGGACATCGCCCGCGCCGTGCTGGCCGCCCTCGAGGCGCCGCGCGACGTCGTGCACGACGTGGCCTTCAACGTGGGCCGCGACGAGGACGTGGTGCAGATCCGCACCATCGCGGAGCAGGTCGCGGCCGCGCTCGACGCCCCGGTCACCTTCGCCGAGGGCGCGGGCCCCGACACCCGCGACTACCGGGTCGACTTCACCCGCATCGGCAAGCTGCTCCCCGACTTCGAGCCGCAGTGGACGGTGGCCCGTGGCATCGAGCAGCTGGCCCGCGACATGCGCGCCATCGGGCTGTCGGCCGACGACTTCGAGGGCCCCCGCTTCGTGCGCGTGGCCCGGGTGCGGTCGCTGATGGCCGCGGGCGTGCTCGACGACGACCTGCGGATGCGGACCCGGGCGCCGGCCCCCGGTGCCGCGGACGACGGGAGCGCGTCGTGAACCCCCGGTGCCGCCTGTGCGCGGCCGAGCTCGTCGAGACGTTCGTCGACCTCGGCATGTCGCCGCCGTGCGAGAGCTTCCTCGCGGCCGACCAGCTCGACCGGGGCGAGACCTTCTACCCGCTGCACGTCCGCATCTGCTCCGAGTGCCTGCTGGTGCAGCTCCCGGCCTACATCGCCGCCGAGGACATCTTCAGCCACTACGCCTACTTCTCGTCGTTCAGCGACTCGTGGGTGGCCCACGCCGGGCGCTACGTCGGCGCCGCCGTCGAGCGCCTGGGGCTCGGTCCGTCGTCGTTCGTGGTCGAGGTGGCGAGCAACGACGGGTACCTCCTCCAGCACGTGGTGGCCAAGGGCATCCGCGCCCTCGGCATCGAGCCGGCGGCCAACGTGGCCGAGGCGGCGGTGGCCAAGGGCGTCCCCACCGAGGTGCTGTTCCTCGGCGAGGAGACCGGCGCCAAGGTGGCTGCGGAGCACGGCCCGGCCGACCTGGTGGTGGCCAACAACGTGTTCGCCCACGTGCCCGACATCGTCGACTTCAGCCAAGGGCCTGCGGGCGCTGCTGGCCGACGACGGCCGGGTGACCATCGAGATCCCCCACCTGCTGCGCCTCATCGAGGGCCGCGAGTACGACACGATCTACCACGAGCACTACTCGTACCTGACGCTGCTCACCACCCAGCGGGTGCTGGCGCGCGGCGGGACTGACGGTCGTCGACGTCGAGGAGCTGCCCACCCACGGCGGCTCGCTGCGCACGTGGTCGGCGCCCACCGAGTCGGCGCCCGATCCGACCCCGGCGGTCGCCGCGGTGCTGGCGGCCGAGGCCGCGGCGGGGCTCGACACGCTCGAGGGCCACGCCGGCTTCGCGGCCGAGGTGGCCGCGGTGCGCAACGACCTGGTCGAGTTCCTGGTGGCCCGGTCGCGCGAGGGCGCGCTCGTCGCAGGCTACGGGGCGCCCGGGAAGGGCAACACGCTGCTCAACCACGCGGGCATCCGGTCCGACCTGTTGGCCTTCACGGTCGACCGCAACCCGTTCAAGCACGGCAGGTTCCTGCCGGGCACGCACATCCCGATCTTCGACGTCGACGAGATCGCGTCCCGCAAGCCCGACTTCGTCGTGATCCTGCCGTGGAACCTGCGGGCCGAGATCTCGGCGCAGCTGGCCTACGTGCGCGACTGGGGCGGCCGGCTCGTCGTGCCGCTGCCCCGGCTCGAGGTGCTGCCGTGAAGGTCGTGCTGTTCTGCGGCGGGCTGGGGCTGCGCATCCGGTCGAGCGACGACTCGGCGCCCAAGCCGATGGTGCCCATCGGCGACCGCCCGGTGCTGTGGCACGTCATGCGGTACTACGCCCACTTCGGGCACACCGAGTTCATCCTGTGCCTGGGCTACGGCGCCCGGTCGGTCAAGGACTACTTCCTCGACTACCAGGAGACGCACTCCAACGACTTCGTGCTGACCAAGGGCGGTGAGCACGTCGAGCTGCTGAGCACCGACATCAGCGAGTGGCGCATCACGTTCGTCGACACCGGCATCGACACCGCCATCGGCGAGCGGCTGCGGCGCGTGCGCCCGCACCTCGACGACGACGAGGTGTTCCTCGCCAACTACGGCGACGTCCTCACCGACGCCCCGCTGGGCGACATCGTCGATCGCGTGCTGCGACTCCGACGCGGTGGGCAGCCTGCTGGCCGTGCCCCCCGAGGGGTCGTTCCACGTGGTCGGAGTCGGCGACGGCGACCGCGTCACCGGGTTCACCCCGGCGGCCGAGCTCGACCTGCGCATCAACGGGGGCTACTTCGTGCTGCGCCAGGGCATCTTCGACTACCTGCAGCCCGGCGACGACCTGGTCATGGACGGCTGCACCCGGGCCTCGGCCGACGGGCGGTTGCTGGCCATCCCGTACGACGGGTTCTGGGCGCCGATGGACACGCTCAAGGAGCGGTCGGTGCTCGAGGACCTGTGGCGCACCGGCAGGTGCCCATGGGCCGTGTGGCGCACCGACGTCGCCCGCCCCGGGCCGGCCGCGCCGGCGGTGCCCCGCCCTGTCCCGCCGCTCGACGTGCCCGACCTCAACGGCCGGGCGTGAGGTGATCGGGTTCGGGCTCCCCGCCGGGCCGCTGCAGCTCGTGTGCCTCGGCGCCCACCCCGACGACGTCGAGATCGGCTGCGGGGGGACCCTGCTGACCCTGGCCGAGTCCCGGTCCGCGCGGGCGACCGTCGTCGTGCCGACCGGCACGCCCGAGCGCCACGCCGAGAGCCGCAAGGCGGCCGCCGCCTTCCTGCCGGGCGCCGACGTGGACGTGCACCTGCTCGGCCTGCAGGACGGGCGCCTGCCCGCCTCCTGGGACACCGTGAAGACGATGCTCGAGGACGTTGCCGCAGCCACGCCACCGCCCGACCTCGTGTTCGCGCCCCGGCGCGACGACGCCCACCAGGACCACCGCCTGGTGGCCGAGCTGGCGTCGACCGTGTGGCGGGACGCGCTCGTGCTGCGCTACGAGATCCCCAAGTGGGACGGCGACCTCGGCCGGGTGACCCACCACGTGCCGCTCGACCCCGTGACGGCCCGCCGCAAGGTGGCGCTGCTCGACGAGTGCTACCCGTCGCAGGTGGGCCGCGACTGGTGGGACGACGAGACGTTCCTCGGGCTGATGCGCCTGCGCGGTGTCGAGTGCCATCACCGCTACGCCGAGGGCTTCGTGGTCGAGAAGGCCATCCTCTCGCTGACCTAGCGAGCCTCGGGACCCGTGCGGTGGGTGGCGCGGGCAGCGAGGATGCGGGCCGAGTGGTACGCCTCGGCGGCGAGGCGGCGGGCGTCGCCGACCGCGAAGCGGCGGAGGACCGTGGCCCCGACCCGCGCCTTGTCGACCGGCCCGAGGTCGGAGCGGGCGACGACCGCCAGGTGCTCGGAGATCAGCCGCCACGTGCGCAGCGGCAGGCGCTCGGCGTTGGCCGGGTCGTAGGTGAGCGACGGCTTGGACCCGACCCGGTCGGTGGGCACCGTGTAGAAGTGCAGCACCTCGGGGATCTGCACGATCGGCCCCAGCAACGCCAGCTCGGCGATCAGCGTGCGGTCCGACCCGACGAAGCTGCGCATGCGGTGTGTGCGGCGCAGCAGGTCGGTGCGGAGCAGGCCGTACATCGGGTGGGTCTCGGCCATGCGTCCGCACCACGCGCCGCATGCGCTCCGCGGGGCCGACGGTGAGCAGGTCGATCGTGGGCTGCCACCGGTCGAACTCGACCTCGTGCTGGTCGACCCACGACACGCCCGTGGCGCACACCGACGCGTCGGGGTGTCGCTCCAGCGCCTCGACCGTGAGGCGCAGCGACTCGGGGGCGTGCCAGTCGTCGTGGGTGGCCCACTTGAAGTACCGCCCGCGGGCCAGGTCGACCGTGCGGTTGAAGTTGCCGGCCAGCCCGAGGTTGGTGGGGTTGCGGTGGAACTGGACCCGGTCGTCGCGGTCCGCGTACTCGGTGGCGATGTCGGGTGTGGCGTCGGTCGACGCGTTGTCGCAGACGATGATCTCGACGTCGGCCAGGTCCTGCGCCAGCAGCGAGTCGAGCGCCCGTCGCATCGTGGCCTCGCCGTTGTAGACCGGCACTCCTACGGTCACCAGCGGTCGGTCAGCCATCGTCCCTCGTCCTCCCTGGCGCCCGGGACACCCGTCAGCGGTCCTGGTCCCGGAACCATGCCACCGTGCGGGCCAGCCCCTCGTCCAATGGCGTCTGCGGCGCCCACCCCAACAGGTCGCGGGCCGGGCCGAGGTCGGCCCGCGGCTCGCGCTCGAGCGGGCGATCCGGCAGGGCTCCGAACTGCGGCTCCGCCTCGCCGCCCACCAGCCCGGCCACGCGCTCGACCAGCGAGCGGATCGTCGTGAGCTCGCCCGAGCCGACGTCGATGGCTCGGCCCGCGACCTCGTCGGCGAGGGCGCGGCTCCCGGCGGCGACGAAGGCGGCCACGACGTCGTCGACATAAACCCAGTCGACCGCCCGGAAACCGCTGGACAGGCGGGGCGCCTCGCCGTTCAGCAAGGACCTGGTCACATACGGGACGAGCTTGGCCTCGTCCTGCCGGCCCGGCCCGTAGACCATGAACACCCGCAGGGTGACGACGGGCAGGGAGTAGAGGGCGTGGAACATGCGGGCGTAGCCGCTGGCCGCCGCCTTTGCCGCGGCGTAGGGCGAGCCCGGGACGGCGTCGCCGCCCGCCGGCTCCTCCATCGACCCGGCGAGGACGACGCCCGGCGGCGTGCCGAGGCCGGCGGCGGCGACGAGGAGGTCGACCGTGCTCAGCAGGTTGGCCCGGACCGTGGGCAGGACCGTGTCGAGCGCCCGGGCGCCGCTGACGTGGCTGGCGAGGTGGAACACCGTGTCGGGTGCCGCGTCCCGCACGACCTGGGCGGCGGCGTCGGCGTCGGCGAGGTCGGCGGCATGCCAGCGGACGTCGCCGTCCGCCCCGGCGGTGCGAGCCACCCCGTGCACCTCGGCGCCCGCGGTCACCAGCGCACGCGCAAGCCGCGCCCCGATGAACCCCGATGCCCCGGTCACGAGCACCCGCCGCCCTGCGTACCCGTCCGGCACTACGCCCCTAGGGCGGCGCGGAGGTCGGCCCACGAGCCGGCAGCTGCGTCGCGGGCGCTGACCCGCTCGACGGGCTGGGGCCACGCGATCGCCAGATCGGGGTCGTCGTAGCGCACCGCGAGGTCGGCGGCGGGGTCGTGGGGCCGGTCGATGCGGTAGCAGACGTCGGCCACGTTGGTGAGCGCCTGGAACCCGTGGAGCAGGCCCGGCGGCACGTACAGGTGATGGAAGGCGTCGTCGTCGAGCAGGAACGCCTCGTGCGCCCCGAAGGTCGACGAGCCCGGCCTGGCGTCGACCAGGACGTCGTGGACGGCGCCGTGGGCGCACCGCACGAGCTTGGCCTCGCCCTCGCCGCCCCGGCCGTGCATCCCGCGCAGCACGCCCCGGGTCGAGCGCGACTGCGAGTCCTGCACGAACGCGGCGCCGTCGACGCCGTGCGCGGTCGCCACCTCGGCGTCGAACGTCCGGGTGAACAGACCCCGGTCGTCGCGGTGCGGCGTCGGCTCGAAGACCAGGACGCCGGCGAGCGACGTGGTACGAACGTGCACACCACCATCGTGCCAGCCGACGGGACCCAGAGATGACAGAGGCCGAACCGACGCCCCCGCACCGCTGCCGTGCCTGCGGTTCGCCGACGGGCGACGTGGTCCTCGACCTCGGCGACCAGCCGGCGGCCGACCACTTCCCGCCGGCCGGCGACGCGGGCCCCGACCCCGTCCACCCGCTGCAGATGTGGCTGTGCGCCGAGTGCGGCCTAGCCCAGCTGCTCACCGATCCGACCACCCCCGAGGAGCCCCGCGGCGCCGAGCCCGCCGCCCTGGTCGAGCAGGCGGTCGACGCCGTGGCCCGGGTCGCCGAGGCCGGCTGGCTGCCCGCCGGCGCCAGCGCAGCCGAGTACGGCAGCCCCCACGGCGGCTCGTGGCTGGGCCTGCTGGCCGACCGGGGGCTCACCGTGGTCGATGGCGTCGGGCCCGCAGACGTGGTGCTCGACTGCTTCGGGATGATGCACGCCCCGGACCAGGCGGCGGCCGTGGCCGAGCGGGCCGGCCGGCTCCGGCCCGGGGGCGTGCTGCTGCTGCAGTTCCACTCGTTGGCCACGATCGTGCGCCACGGCCAGTGGAACTCGCTGCGGCACGGCCACTTCGCCTACTACTCGACCACCGCGCTGCTGCCGCTGCTGGCGTCGGCCGGCCTGGTGCCCCGGTCGGCCTGGGTGTTCGACCTGTACTCGGGCACGGTCCTGCTGGCCGTGACCCGTCCCGAGACGGCCGGTCCCGGGGCCCCGGGGCCCGACGGCTCGGTCGAGGCCCTGCTCGCCGACGAGCGGGGCCTGCGTGTCGACGACCCCGAGCGGCTGCGTCACCTGCAACGCGACGCCGAGTCCCACGCTCGTTCGCTGCGGTCGTGGCTCGAGGCCCAACGGGCGGAGGGACGCCGGGTGTTCGGCTACGGCGCCGCCTCGCGTGCCGTGGCGCTGCTGTGCCGCGCCGGCATCGACCGGTCGCTGCTGGCCGCCGTGGCCGACGCGTCGCCGGCGAAACAGGGGCGCCGCATGCCGGCGACCGACGTGCCCGTCGTCGCCCCGGCCGACCTCGTGGCGGCGCGCCCTGACGCGGTCGCCCTGTTCCTGCCCGACCTCCTCGCCGAGGTGCGCGCCCGGCTCCCCGAGGTCGAGGCATCGGGCGGCGTTTGGGTCGACGTGGACACCCTCCCCCGCACCCCCGACACCGCTCGGTGATCCGGCCTGCTGCCTCCCGCGCTACGAGAGTGGGCTCGGTCGGGCGGGGGAGCGCATCAGGGTGCGGGCGCGCTCCTCCACCGTGGGGGTGTGCTCGTCGACGCGTTGTCGCTCGGCCGGCAGCACCAGCAGGACCAGCAACATGGGGAGCACCTGCGTGCGCTGGCGGGTGAGGATGCCGAAGTTGCCGATCGACGAGAACGCGATCACGAACATGATCGTGTATGTGAGCGCATAGGCCACGTAGGGCACCTGGAAGATGTACCGGGGCAATCGGACGAGGCGCGGCAGCGACGCCGCCCCGAGGACGAGCAGCATCGTGCCCTCGGCCGAGGCGATGAGCGCCTGCCCGCTGCTGGCCTCCCACGGCCAGGGGCGGAACAGCACGGCCAGGAAGGCGTTCGGGAACTCGGCCGGCGACTTCACGCGCACCGCCTCGTACTCGGACCCGCCCTGCCCCGACTGCTGGTCGGCGTAGTCGAGCACCGACGTGACCGACCCCGAGCTGACCTGGTCGACCTCGAAGAACGCCGCGGCCTTGCTGACGACCACCACCCCGGCTGCGAGCATCACGGCGATCCCGACGGCCTTGCTGACCGGCCCGAGGGTCGAGTCGCTCCACGACCGCCGTCGCAGCACGTAGGCCATGCCGAGCGCGACGGTGCACAGCACCGTGATGTGCGGGCGCGGCCCCGCGGTGGCGAGCAGGCCGAGCCCGGCCACCGGGTAGCCGAGCGGCTGGTGGCGCAGGATGAGGGCGACGCCGTAGCTGGCGAGGCCGAGCCCGAAGCAGATCCACGCCTCCTTCCCGATGCTCGACGGCCAGTAGAGCATCGAGGGCAGGAAGAAGACGAGGTAGGCGTACCGGCGGTGGTTGGCCTCGGGGAACCCGACCACGATGGCCTTGTAGAAGAAGAACAGCCCCAGGAAGCTGAGCCACGCGAACACGACGAAGCCGCCGAAGATCGTCGGCTTGGTGACGACGTAGACGAGGCCGGTGACGAGGCGGATGAACGGGGTGCCCGACAGGTCGGGCACTTCGATCTGCGAGACCTGGGCCCAGTTGCCGGCCCAGAACGCCTCGGCCAGGCGGGTGCCCGAGGCGTGGTACTCGGAGGCGTCGGCCCGCTCGTAGAGGCCGTAGGTGAGGGCGTAGCGGGCCCCCGCGCCGAGCATCTTGGCCACGAAGGCGACGACGACCACCCGGCCGATGAAAGGGTCGGGGTCCTTCCGCAGGCCCCGCTTCAGCAGCGGGATCGTGACCGCGAAGAGGATCGGGGCGAAGGCGATGCCGGCCCAGATGTCCCATGACATGCGGGTGGACGCGACGGACATCACGAACACGTAGGCGAACGCAGCGAAGAACCAGGTGTAGCGGCTGAGGTCGGTCGACCGGGGGAGGCGCGCGCGGGTGAGCAGTGCTGTCATGGGCGCGCCACGCCCCGTGTGGGTGCGCCGCCGCGTGGCGCGTACCCGGTGCCCTGTGGTCTGTCGGTCACGTCCAGCATCCGCCCTGGTCCGCCGTGCGCACCAGGCTACGTCCTCGAGCCGTCGCTGTCGATGTCGGCCCGGCCGAGGGCGGCGGCGTAGATCGCCTCTGTCCGTCGCACTGCGTTTGCCAGATCGAACGCCAGCGCCCGCTCCCGGGCGTTGACGCCGAGACGGCCACGGAGCGCGTCGTCGCCGAGGATGCGGTCGAGGGCGCCGGCGAGGGCGGCCGGGTCGCCGGGCTCGACGAGCAGGCCGTCGCGACCGTCGGTGACGACCTCGGGGATGCCGCCCACCCGGGTGGCGACCGGCGCCACGCCGGTCGCCATCGCCTCGAGCAGTGCGATCGGCAGGCCCTCGAACCGCGAGCTGAGGACGAACGTGTCGAACGCCGGCAGCAGGGCGAACACGTCGTCGCGCGAGCCGGGGAACCGCACTCGCCCGCCGATCCCCAGCTCGACGGCCAGCGCCCGCAGGTCGTCCTCCAGGGGGCCGAGCCCGACGAGCACGAGGATCACGTCGCGGTCGCGCGCCGGCAGCGCCGCCGCGGCCCGCAGCAGCGTCGCCTGGTCCTTCTTGGCGGTGAAGTTGCCGACCGTGCCGACGACGAGGGCGTCGGCCGCGAGCCCCAGCTCAGCGCGGGCGGCGTCCCGCACCCCCTCGCCCCGCACGACGAGGCGGGGGTCCGTGCCGTGCACGACCACCTCGACCGGCACCGACGAGCGGATCGACCCCGCCACCCCGTCGGACACGGCGATGGCCCGCGCGTTGCGGCGGTAGGTGGCCGCGTTGGCCCAGCGGGTGGGCGGGCGGTAGCGGCCCCACATGTTGTGCTCGGTATGGACGAAGGCGGGCTGCCGGCGGGGCAGCGCGACGCGGGCGAACGCGGCGGGCAGCGGCATGTGGGTGTGGACCAGGTCGATGTCGCGCTCGCGCACCAACCGCCGCAGCCGGCGGACCCAGCCCAGGCTGGCGGCGCGGGGCCCGTCGAGGCAGTGGACCGGGGTGCCGAGCGCCTCGAGGTCGGGGACGAAGGCGTCCTTCCACGGAAGCAGGTAAGCCACCTCCAGCTCGACACGGGCGGGGTCGGCCAGCCGGGCGGCGCCGACGATCAGCCGCTCGGTGCCGCCCCGGCCGAGGCCCTTGGTCAACATGAGCACCCGCGCGGGGCGGCCGGCGCCTCCGTGCTCGCCCGTCATGCCCGGCTCCGGGCGGCCGCGGTCAGCGTGCGCAGCAGGTCGGCCCAGCCGTCGGCCACCACGCCGATCTCGAACGTCGCCAGGCAGTGGGCGCGGGCCGCGGCCCCGAGGCGGGAGCGCTCGGCCAGCGCCCGCACCAGCGCGGCGGTCAGCCCGCCCACGTCGCCCGGGCGCACCAGCAGCCCCGTCTCGCCGTCCCGCACGATCTCCGCCACCCCGCCGACATCGGTCGCCACGGCCGGACGGCCCGACAGCCCCGCCTCGATCAGCACCCCCGGCATGCCCTCGGTGCGGCTGCACGACACGACCACGTCGGCCGCGGCCAGCGCGTCGGCCGGGCCGGGCAGCACCCCGGCGAAGTGCGCCCGCTCCCCGAGGGTCGCGGCCGCCCGGACCTCGAGCGCCGGCCGCTCGGGCCCGTCGCCCGCGACCAGCAGGTGGGCGCCCTCCACCGCCGCCACCGCGTCGATGGCGTCGGCCACCCGCTTCTCGGCCGACAGCGCGCCGATCGCGGCCACGACCGGCACGCCGGCCGGCAGGCCGAGGCGGGCGCGGGCCGCCGCCCCCGCCGCCGCGTCCGGGACCGGGCAGCGGTCGGCGGGGACCCCGTTGGGGAGGACGTGCAGCCGAGCGCGGGGGACCCCGTAGAGATCGTGGACGGCGTCGGCGGCCGCCGGCCACAGGGCGGTGACCGCCGTCATGCGACCGAGCAGCACCCGCGTGCGCAGGCGGCGCACCGGCCCGCCGGCCCACGCCTCCGGGTCGCCGATGCTGCGGTACACGACCGGGGTCCGCCGGCCGGCCAGGGCCAGGGCGCAGGCGGGCAACGTGCGCGAGCCGTGGGCGACCACCGCCGGGGCGCCCGCCGCCCGCCGGCGCAGCGCCCGGAGCGTGGCCGGAGCCAGGCCCGCCGGGCCGAGCGTCGCCACGTCCAACGTGTCGCCGGCGCCGGGCGCCAGGGCGGCGACCTCGGAGGCCACGCCTCGGGCGCCGAGGGCGGCGGCGAGGTCGACCGCGAACGTCTCGGCCCCCCGGCGCTGGGTGGACGTGATCACGTGCAGCACCGGGTCCGCAGGCGCCGGGTCCCCGCCGTGGCCCCCGGTCTGATCCCCGTTGTCCTCTGCCACCGTCACCTGCCGCCCGATGCGTCCCCGCATCCGTTCTCGTCCGCCGTCCGTGCCGCGCCCGCCGAAGGGGCCGCCTGTCGTGGGCCTGTCGGCAGCCCGCACACTGCTCGCTCGTCCGAGGCGCACGCCAGCACCGTGCTTTCCTGGGCGGCGGGGAGGCCGGACAGGTGCCCGCGCGGCCCGGCGACGCCACGGGCAGGAACCACCGTACGACGCGCGAGCGTCCCGCCACCACACGGCGACCGCGGCACCGACGAACACCGCAAACCCCGCCGCCTGCGTCCACCCGAGACTCGGCCGGTCCGATCCCGGCTCGTCGGGTATCGTGCGGCCGGCGCCGGTCGACGTCGTCGCGAGCTGGACGTGAGCGAGTGGTGAGGCGGGCGGTGCTTCGGCTGGCGGGTCGGAGGGACCCGGCCGTATCGTCGTCGGACGACCGAACCCGGGCGGGGGTGCATGGCGTTGCGTGAGGAGATCGACCTTTTCGGCGGCCCGGACCTCGTGTTCGGATGCCGCCACCTGCCGGGGGTCGTGTCCGGTGCCGGCGTGCTCGTGTGCCTCGGCCCACCGTCCGACGGCCTCGTGGACGAGGGCCGCGCGGCACGCCTCGGGCGGCGCCTCGCGGACGCGGGCGTGGCCGTGCAGCGCTTCCACTACCGGGGCAGCTGGCCGAGCGACGGCGACCCGCGGGTCGTCGGGTTCGACGACCTCGTCGAGGACGCGACGCGGGCGCTCGACCTGCTGCGCGACCGGGCGGGCGTGCGCGGGGTGGGGTTCGTGGGCGCCCGGCTGGGTGCGCTGGTCGCGGCCCGGGTGGCCCGCGGCGAGCCCGGGGCGCCGGTCGCGCTGTGGGCGCCGGTGCCCGATCCCCGCGCCGCGCTCGAGCAGGCGGCGCGGTCCCGGGTGGCGCGCCAGGCCACTGCGGCATCCCGTGGGGGCGGGGCAGAGGCGAACGGGGCGAACGGGACGGGCGCGACCAACGGCTCCGGGCCGGTGCCACGCGGCGCGGACAGCGGCGGGTGGTCGCCCGACGATGTGTCCGGCGGGATGACCGGCGAGCCGGCGATGCCCGCAGCCCCCGATGAGCTCGACGGACCGGTCGACCTGTTCGACACCCGACTGGCGGCGGACCTGGCCGGGGGGTCCGCGGTGCGCAGCCTCGCCGACGAGCTGGGTCGGGGCCCCCGGACGTTGCTCGTCGCCGCGCCCACCGCCGGCGGTCGCGAGACGATCGTGGCCGGGTGCCGGGCCCGCGGGCTGGCCGTCGACGTCGTGGCCCACACCTACGACGACGAGCGCGACGGGCTCCCCGTGCCGGGCGCGCCGGCCGACGCCCTTGTCGACGAGACCGCCCGCTGGCTGGCGGCGCGGTTGGCGTCGGGGGCGCCGGCGAACGGGACGGCGCGACCCGCGGGGACGGAGGCGGACGCTTGAGGCTGGGGCACGACGGCGACCCGGCGGTCGTGGCCACGGACGCGACCCCCGGCCCGGGCGGTCGCGCGGTTGTGGGCGTCGCCCCGGGCTCGGCCCGCAAGCTGCGCGTCGTGCACGTCATCGACTCGCTCGCCGGTTCGGGTGGCGCCGAGAACCGGTTGGTCGACGAGGTCCTCGCCCTCGCCGAGCGGTTCGACCAGCGCCTCGTCCGCCTGTTCGAACGCGACTTCTTCGACGTCCGCTTGGCCGAGGGTGGCGTGCCGGTCATCGCACTCGGGTTCAAGGCCGCGGGGGCCGGCCGCTGGTGGCCGGCCGCCGCCCGCCGCCTCGTGCGTGAGCTGCGCCACGACCCTCCCGACGTCATCCACACCTCCCTGTTCGCCGGCAACCTGGTCGGCCAGCTCGCGGGGGCTCGTCTGGGCATCCCGGTCGTGTCGACGTTCAACCGCACCGGCGAGCTCGAGCTGCAGAGAGCCCTCCAGCCCGGTGTCTCGTCGTGGAAGGGCCGGACCTTGCAGGCGATCGGGCGCCGGGTGGCGCGGCGCGGCGACGTCCACTACCGGGCGGTCGGCGACTACGCCCGCACCACCAACTGCGCGGCGATGGGCCTGCCCTTCGAGGCCTGCACGGTCGTCCCCCGAGGCGTCCGCATCGACCCCGCCGCCGTCGGCGCCGCCACCCGCGGACCATTCGGGGTGCCCGCGGACGCGCCACTGTTCGTCAACGTGGCCCGGATCGTCCCCGAGAAAGCGCAGCACCTCCTGGTCGAGGCGTTCGCCCGCGTGCGCGAGCAGGTGCCCGACGCCCGGCTGGCCATCGCCGGCGAGGTCGGGCCCGCCCTGCCTGCGGTCCAGCGCGCCGTCGAGCGCACGGGCCTGGGCGACTCGGTGACGCTGCTCGGGTTCCGATCCGACGTCCGGGCGCTGGTGGCGGTGGCCGACGTGTTCGCCTTCAGCTCGGTGTCCGAGGGCTCGCCGGGGGCGGTCGCGGAGGCGATGGTGCTGGGCACGCCCGTGGCCGCGTTCGCCATCCCGCCGGTGGCCGAGCTCACGCAGGGGGACCAGCGCGCCTGGCTCGCGACCCCCGGCGACGCCTCCGCCCTCGCCGACGCCATGCTGGCCGCCTGGCAGGCGCCCGACCGGAAGGAGCGGTCGGTCGCCACGCAGCGGTGGGCGGCCGCCACGTACTCGCTCGACGCCGTCGCCGACCGGCTCGGCGACCTGCTCGTCGCGCGCGTGGACGCGCACAGCATCGGCACGCCGGCGAGGCGGAGTTGAGCGACGAGACAGCCGGGGCGCCCGTCCGGCTCGGCCGGGGGGCGTGCGTCGTGTCGATCGACACCGAGCTTGCCTGGGGCGAGGTCCACCGGCGGGACGGCTCGGGCGGGCGCCACCACTTCGCCGCCGAGCGCGACGTCATCGACCGGCTGCTGGACCTGCTGGCCGGCTACGACATCGCGGCCACGTGGGCCGTGGTCGGCCACCTCTTCCTCGACGCCTGCGGTGATGACGGCCGGGGCCCGCACCCCGAGCTGGTCACGCCCGACTACGCCTGGCTCGACGACGACTGGCTGGCCGTCGACCCGGCCACGACCCTGGCCGACGACCCCTACTGGTACGGGCGCGACATCGTCGACGCCATCCTGGCCTGCCCGGTGCGCCAGGAGGTGGCCAGTCACTCGTTCTCGCACGTGATCGTCGACGACCCGGCGTGCACGCCCGAGGTGTTCGACTCGGAGCTGGCGGCCGCCGCCGCGGTGGCCCTGGAGCGGCAGATCTCCCTGCGCTCCTTCGTGTACCCGCGCAACAAGGTCGCCCAGGTCGCCCGGCTCGCCGATCACGGCTTCCGGTGCTATCGCGGCGGGCGGCCGGCCCCGCCGTTCGCCGGCCGGCCGGCCTGGCAGCGGCGGGCGCTCGGCCTGGCCGACAAGCTGCGGCCGCTGGCCGGCTCGGCGGTGCTCCCGGCGCCCGGGGCCGGCGGGGTGTGGAACGTGCCGCAGACCTACCTCTTCGCCCCGGCCGCCGCGTCGCGTCTGCCGGCGCGGCAGTGGGCCCGCCGGCCGGTGGCCCGCCTGCGCCAGGCGGCCCGCCACCGCTCGCTGTTCCACCTGTGGTTCCACCCGTACAACGTGACGGCCGCCCCCGAACGGGCGTTCGCGGCCCTCGACCGCATCTGCGCGGCGGCGGCCCGCCTGCGCGACGACGGCGACCTCGACATCCTCACGATGGGCGACCTCGCCGCTCGCCTCGACGCGGACGCGACGCGCGATCCGGCGTTTGACGTCTGACCGGGCGATCAGATGGCCGTGACGGCCGCGTTCCACTCGGGCCGCGGCTCGCCGTCCCGGCCGGCCGGGTGCAGGGCGATGGCGCCGTTGACCGAGTCTCGAACCTTGATGTCGACCACTTCGGTCAGGTCGTCGGCCAGCCAGAAGGCCGTACCCTCGTACGAGCAGTCGGTGAACTCGTAGAGCTGGGGGTACTCGTCGGCTTCGGGAAAGCCGACCTGCGCCTTGTTCGCGCCGCGGAACTCGCAGCCGATCACCTGCGTCACCTGGGTCGTCTCCACCACGTGGCCGGCGATCGCGAAGGCGTAGTCGCTGAGGCCAGCCTGGTCGATGTACAGGTTCTCGTAGGTGACGGTGCGATCCGAGGGCTCGTCCTCGTCGGGGACGCTGGGGACGGCGATGACGACGACTCCCACGTCGCTGCAGGCGTACACCGTCGTGTCCCGGTACGAGACCAGGTTGGTGTACGACCCGGCGCGGATGCCGAGCCGGTCCTGGTACGCCGTGAACCGGTCGATCACCGAGGACGGCGTGTTGTTGACCCAGAAGTAGATCGACGACCCGTCATTGTTGTGCGAGAGGTTGTCCTCGAACGTCCAGATCCCGCTCGACGATCCGGGGTCCCACTTGTACCCCGGGTTGGACTCGTCGGAGCCGAGGACCCCGACCGCCACGCACCCCCGGGCCACGTTGCGGTCGCCCGCCCCGAGCAGGAACCCGGCCGTGTCGTACTCGCCGCCGGCGGTGGTGGCGACGTGCGATGCCACGCACCGCTCGAGCAGCACGTCGTGGGAGGGCACCGCGTCGCCCTCCTGCTCACCGCCGGCGGGATCCCACCAGAACGCCGTCTCCGCCTGGTCGTGGGCCACGCAGTCGCGGAACGTGATCCCGTTGGACAGGTGGGGCACGAAGCTGTGGTTCCCGCCGTCGTACGCGACCACGCTGTCGACCACGGACCCGCGGCTGCCGTCGTAGTTCATGTGGAAGTGGAGCGAGTAGCGACCCGTCATCCCGCGCACGCCGGACTCGCCCTCGTCGCTGAAGGACTGCTGCGGACCCAGGTAGCGCAGCCCGACGTGTGAGATCGTCTGGGCGGCCCTGACGTCGAGCAGGATCACGTGGGCCCGGCCCTCGGGCGTGCCCTCGACGGCCACGTTGCGGGAGAGGTTGAGCACCTCGGCCATGTGGGTGACGCCCTCCCGCACGGTGACCGCGGGGTGGGCGTAGGCCAGCGGGCGGTCGAGCGAGACCGCGGCGCCGTCGACCGACCGCACGACCCGCCGGTCGTGGTGCTCGGCGAAGCCCTCGGCCTCGGTCGATTCGGTGGGGGTGACGACGACCTCGTCTCCGGCCTGCCAGCCGCTGGCGTCGGCCACCGTGATGGTGGTGTCGCCGGCGTCGGCCCCCGATGCCAGGTGCGTCCACGCCTTCTTGGGCGTGCCGACGAGGTCGAGGATCCCCGCGCCGATGACCCACAGGCCCACGTCCGAGTCGAGCGGGGTCATGGTGTGGTCGCCGACGAAGCGCGACTCGTCGACGCCGGCGAACGCCAGCAGATGACGGACCGAGGCGTCGGCCGGCCGCGCCCGCAGCGCCCCGGCCACGACCACGTTGCCGGTGGACGTGAGGGTGCGGCTGGCGGCCGGGTCGAAGATCAGCTCGCCCCCCTCGGCCACCTGGACCCCGGCCACCGCCGCGTCCACGTCCAGGAGCACGGGCTGGGACACGCCCGCCACGTCGGCCGGGCCGGGCACCTGACCGCCCCACGTCGCGGGGTCGCTCCACCGGGCGATGTCGGGCGGCGGTTGCGGGGCCCCGGGGGCGGTCTGTGCGTCGGCCGCGCGCCGCGCCCCGCGGTCGGCCGGACGGCGGTCGGCCACCGGCGAGTCGTCGATCCACCGGTTGGCCACCAGACCGGCGCCGACCAGGCCGCCCGCTCCCGCCATCGTCAGCACCTGGCGACGCGTGAACCGGGGAGGCCCGCGCCGACCGTCGGGCAGCGGGTCGAGCGGGGGCTCGGGGGGCGGTGGTGCGGTGTGGTCGGTGTCGGCCATCAGAACAGCTCGATGTCGCCCAGCCCCAGCGCCCACCGGTCGGCGGGCGGCATGTCGGTCGCGACCACGTCGCGCCACACGAGGGTCGGCCCCTGCCCCGGCACGGGCAACTGCCCCCGAGCCGGACGGGCCACCCCGATCTGCACGGCGTGGTCGGCCCGAGTCTCGCGCAACACGCGCCGCACGAGCGTGGGACCGGTCCGGTCGTCGCCGGCAGGCGCGATCTGCTCGCAGATCGCCGCCTCGAGCGCCGCGCCCCGCCGCCGCACCCGGAACACGACGAAGCCGGACTCGGTCCCGCCCGGCGCCACCATGGCCCGGTAGTGCAACGGGCCGAAGCCGTAGCGCCAGGCCAGGAACTCGGGCGTGCGGTCGGTCCGGAGGCGGCCGTCGTCGGTGCGGGCCGCGTCCAGCAGGGTACGGACGGCCGGCGCGTCGGCGAGGACCTCGTCGACCGGCACGCCGGCGCTCGTCGGCGCCGACCACTTGTCGGCGGGCGTCCGGGCCCGCACGAGTCGGAGCAGCGACCCGGGCGAGCGCACCGTGGCCGCCACCGGCAGGCGCTCGACGAGCCGCCAGCCCATCTTCAGGTAGCCGGGGCGGCTCTTGTCGTTGGGCGTGTTGAACACGAAGGCGACGCCCTCGTCGCGCAGCGCCTCGAGGGCGTGGCGGGTCAGCAGCGAGAAGATGCCGCGGCCCTGGTAGTCGGGGTGGGTGGCGGTGTCGACGGCCCGCACGGCCGGCACGGCGACGCCACCCTGGTCGAACCGCCAGCGCGAGAAGGTCCGGAACCCCACGACCCGGTCGGCGGACGCGGGGTCGACGGCCACCCAGGCCGGCGAGCGCCCGAACGGGCTCTCGTGATGCTTCCAGGCGAAGAAGCGGGCGTAGTCGTCGTCGGGCACCCACCCGAGCGACGCCTGGAGCAGGTCGAGCACCGCCGGCAGGTCGCGATCGGTCGCCTCACGCACCATCAGGCTTGCCGCCGCCTCGGCCGGGCGCCCGCGCACACCGGAACTGTTTGTGCCCACCGACGACGAGGTTAGCGCCCAGCCCCTCCCGGTCGGTAGGCGCGGGCGGTCAGCGGCGGAGACGACGCGCCAGCGCCTGTGCGCGCACGAACAGCCGGGGACCCATGACCGCCTGGGCGAGGGCCTTCGCGCTGCGTCGGTCGGGCAGCGCCCACACCGACTGCAACGCCAGCTGGAGCGCCCGGCGTCGCTGGTCAGCCATGGCGCGATTCGCCGCAGCGGCGCGGAGGTAGCGGGCGCGGAGGCGGCGGTCGGGGCGGATCTTGTCCTCGTGCTTCGCGATGGTCAGCTCGATCGCGTTGGCAACCTTCCCCCACGAGGACGACAGGCGGGGGATCCCGTCGTCGTCCGGCGCGAAGTACTCGGCCGACGGGTTGTGCTCGACCGAACAGACCTTGACCAGCCGCTGCATCAGGTCCACGTGCTCCCAGCTGGACAGATCGGGGTCGAAGCCGCCGATGGCCCGCAGCGCCGCCACGGGTGCGACAAGCGTGTTCTCGGCGGTCGACGCGGGGTCGGTCACCCAGTCCTCGCCCTTGACGTAGCTGCGTGAGGTGGCGCGGCGCTCGGTGCGATCGGGACCCACGAAGACGCGGGTGCCGATCCCCGCGACCGGGCCGGGCAGGGTGGTCTGCTCCAGCCCGCGCAACTGCTCGGCGACGAAGTCGCGGCCGAGCCAGTCGTCGTCGTCGAGGAACATCACGAGGTCGGTCGCCGCGAGCGACAGCGCACGGTTCCGGGCCGCGCACACGCCGATGCTGACGGGGTTCCGGACCAGGGTGACGTCGTCGCCCGGTGGGCAGTACGGCTCGCGGCTGGCGTCGTCGACCACGATCACATGGTCGACCTCGTGCGTCTGCGCGCGGATCGACGCCAACGCTCGATCCGCCAGCTCGGCCCTGTCGTGGGTCGTCAGAACGACCGTGATCGTGGTCACGTCCAAGCCTCCGCCGACATCGTCGTGTCCGGCGCCGGACAGTAGTGGGTCCGGCGTCGCTGACCGAAGTCCCGCAACGTCGCCCGGGGGCGGAGGGGTGTGGTCGTACGTAGGCTGTCGGGATGGCGGACACCCGATCGATGGCCCTCCGCACGCTGAAGACGCTGGCGGCGGCCGGCGACCGCGTGCGCCCTCCGACGCCCGGCGTCGTGGTGCTGATCTACCACCGGGTCGGCGGCGGCTCGGGCACCGAGGTCGACCTGCCCCCCGAGGCGTTCGACGAGCAGATGGCCTGGCTGGCGGCGACGGGCCGGGTGGTTTCGCTGGACGACGCCGTGGTGCAGCTGGCCGCGGGCGACGGCGGCGCGGACGACGCCGTGGCGCCCGACGAAGGCCCGATCGTGGTGACGTTCGACGACGGCACCGCCGACCTGGCCGACGTGGCGACGCCGATCCTCGTGCGCCACGGCGTGCCGGCCACCGTCTACCTCGCCACGCGGTTCGTCGACGAGGGCCTCGACTTCCCCGACGACGGCACCCCCCTGTCGTGGGCGGCGGTGCGCGACATGGCGGCCACCGGGCTCGTCACGTTCGGGTCGCACACCCACGCCCATCTGCTGCTCGACCGCCTGCCGCCCGCCGAGGCCGTCGACGAGCTCGACCGGTCGAAGGACCTGATCGAGCACCACGTCGGCGCCCCCGCCCATCACTTCGCCTACCCGAAGGCGGTGGCGGCGTCGGCCGAGGTCGAGCCACTCGTGCGGGCCCGGTACCGGTCGGCGGCCCTGGGCGGCAACCGGCCCAACCCCTACCGCGGCACCGACGTGCACCGGCTCTCCCGCACCGCGGTGCAGGTCAGCGACGGTGCGGCGTACTTCCTCCGCAAGGCGCGCGGCGGCATGGCCCTCGAGGACAGCATCCGTCGCGGGCTCAACCGGGTCCGCTACCGCACCTCGGTGGGTTGACCCCCGGCCTCCCGGCGTTCGGGCGGGACGTCGAGCGCCCGGACCACGCGGTCGAGGCGCTTGCGGCCGGCCACCCGGCGGTAGGTGTCGAGGACGATGTCGACCACCCGCCGCTCGTCGAAGGTGGCCGCGGCCCGCTCGACCGCCGCGGTCGCCATGGCGGCCCGGCGGTCGGGGTCGTCCCCCAGCGCCCGGATGGCGTCCGCCAACGCGGCGCCGTCGCGCACCGGCACGAGCAGTCCCGTCACGCCGTGGTCGACGACCTGCCGGCAGCCGCGGACGTCGCTGGCGACGACCGGCAGCCCCGACGCGGCGGCCTCCATCGCCGCCCGCGGGAAGCCCTCGCGCCACGACGGCAGCACGAACAGGTCCATGGCGCCGTACAGCCGGTCGACGTCGTCGCGCATCCCGAGGAACCGCACGCCGTGCTCGGTGGCGCCGTGGATCGTCTCGCGGTCGAGGGCGTCGGGCTTGGCCGGGTCGTCGGGGCCGACGACCACGACCACGTAACGGTCGTCCAGCCGCCGCGCCGCGTCGAACAGCTCGAGCAGTCCCTTCTCGGCCACCAACCGGCCCACCATGCCCACGACGATCTGGTCGTCGCGGGCGCCCAGCTCGTCGGCGCGCAGCCGGGCCCGCTCGTCGGGGGTCAGGACGCCGGGCCGGAAGCGGCCGAGGTCGACGCCGTTGCCGAGCAGGCGGGTGCGCCGGCGCGGGTAGGCGTGGCGGCGGACGAGGCGGTCGCGGTCCTCGACGCTCTGCACCAGCTCGGCGTCGGAGAAGCGGGCGGCGATCCCCTCGAGCACGAGGAGGATCGTGCGCTTGACCAGGGGATCGGTCTCGGTGAAGTACAGCCCGTGGCACGTGTTGACCACGATCGGCACCCGGGCCAGCCGCCCCACGATCCGCCCGTAGAGCCCGGGCTTGGGGTTGTGCGTGTGCAGGACGTCGGGCCGCTCGCGCCGCAGGATGCGCCACAGCTCGGCCGCGGCCATCACGTCGGCCAGCGGGTTCATGCTGCGGGTCGACGACGACAGCGGGACGTGGCGGATCCCCTCGGCCACGAGGCCGTCCGCGTACGGTCCGGGGGCGCTGATGCCGACGCTGTCCCCGCCGATGTCGCGTACGGCGGTGAGCTGGGGGTACAGCAGGTAGCGCAGGCTCGAGTCGACGGTCGTGAGGTGCGCGACGGTCAGAGGCCGCTCGTCCCCGCCATCGCTGTTGTGGAGCGTCACAACTCTCCACCCTCGACGTTTTCTTCGCGGTTCTGCGCACCGGGGGGCGCGATCCCGCGGTGAAAACCGTTGAGGGGCGGCTCGGCCCACGCCAGGGCGGTGTCGAGGTCGTCGAGGCTGGTGATCTCGGCGTCGACGTCGGCGCCGCTCGACACGTCCGCGTGCAGGCTCTCGGGGCGGCGCACCCGCACGGTCCGCCACCCGAGCCGGTGCGGCGCGACGAAGTCCTTGGCGGGGTTGTCGGCCACGTAGGCGCAGCGGTCGCCGTGCAGGCCCACCTCGCGCTCGAGCTGCTCGAACGCAGCCGGATGGGGCTTGCCCCGGCCGGGCCCGAGGGTCTCGGTGAACACGATCAGGTCGGCCCACCGGCTGAGCAGCAGGGCCTCGGCCTTGGCCTGCTGGCTGGCGAGCGGCCCGTCGGTCACCACGGCCAACGCCACGTGCGGGGCGAGGCGGTCGAGCCAGGCCCGGGCGTCGGTCAGCATCTCGATCGTGGGGGCGTGCGACCGGTAGACCTGCACCAGCCGGGGCACCAGGTCGTCGGTGGCCTCGACGCCCGAGGCGGCCAGCGCCTCGTCGAAGATCGTGCGCCGGGTGCCGGCCTCGAACGCGGCCCACGCCCGGTCGCCCAACCCGTCGACGCCGAGCTCATCCTGGGCCCACGCCCCCACGGCTGCGAACCCGCTGCGCACGTAGTCGCGCTCGAGGTACAGGGTGTCGTCGATGTCGAGCACAACCAGTCGCCGCCCGCTCGCGGTCACTGGTGCACCCTTCGGGCGCACGAGTGACCGAATCGCCACTTCGTGGCGCAGGGCGGACTGTGCCTCTGGACCTCGCTCCGCTCGGTCACACCGGGGCGTCCGCCTCGTCGACGAACACGGCGGCGTCGTAGCGCAGCATCACCAGCCCGTCGCGCCAGCCGTCCGCCGCGGCGGTGGACGGCAACCCGAGCAGCTCTTCGAGCTGCCAGCGGGGGAAGTCGGCGCCCGCCTCGAGGGCCAGCGGGAACCCGCCGCCGTAGCGGGCGTTGATCTCGATCACGGCCAGGTCGGCGGCGGGGTCGTCGGGCGCGCCGTCGACGAACACCTGGATCGTGATCGTGCCGAAGGCGCCGGGCAGGGCCGCGCAGATGCGGGCGGCGAGGTCCTGCAGGCGGGGCGAGCGGACGGTCACGCCCTTGCTGACCTCGCCCGACCGCACCTCGATGCGGCGGCGGGGGACGGCGCACACGCAGCGGCCGTCGCGGTCGGCGAGCACGTCGATGGTGTGCTCCCGCCCGCCGGCCAGGGTCTGCACGACCATCTCGCCCAGCTCGGGACGGCGCACCGCCGCGGCGAGGTCGTCGAGGTCGCGCACGACGCCCACGCCGATGCCGGCGCTGCCGAACCGCGGCTTGGCGAGCAGCGGGAAGGTCCAGGCGCCGGGGTCGGCCAGCACGGCGTCGGGGGTCGTCTGGTCCACGGTGGGGAAGCCGTTGGCCACGAGCCACTCGTGGGTGAGCTGCTTGTCGGCCGCGATGTCGACCACCCCGCCGCCCGACAGCGAGATCGTCGTCCCGATGGCCACGAACTGGTCGCGGCTGCCCACCCACGCCGCCATCTCGGTGTCGATGGTCGGCACGAGCAGGTCGACCCCGTGCTTCTCGCACACCTCGAGGAGGGTGGGCACGAACGCCGGGTCGTCGAGGCGGGGGACGACGATGCCCTCGTCGGCCTCGTGGAAGGCGCTGGAGTACCAGGTGGCGTCGGTGGCGATGACCCGCCCGTCGAGCCCGAGCGAGGCGAGCGCCCGGCGGAAGCCGCGCAGCAGCTCCACGCGGCGGCCCGCGGACGAGACGAGGACCGTGACCGGCCGGCCGGGGCGTGATGCGGGGCCGGTGCCGGACGCCGCGGCGGTCACTGAGCCGCCGCGGCCCGGTCGACGCCGGAGCCGGGGAACTCGGGCCGGGTGGCGTGGCCCTCGTGGCTGATGCCGTCGCGCCGCGCCACGCTGCGGACGGTGGCGACGATGATGCGCATGTCGAGCCCCACCGAGCGGTTGTCGACGTACCACACGTCCATGTCGAGCTGATCGTCCCAGGTCAGGGCGTTGCGCCCGTTCGCCTGCGCCCACCCCGTGATCCCCGGCCGCACCTCGTGGCGGCGGGCGTGGGTGGCCGAGTAGCGGGGCAGGTAGCGGATGGGCAGCGGCCGGGGCCCGACGAGGCTCATCTCGCCCCGCAGCACGTTCACCAGCGTCGGCAGCTCGTCGAGGCTGCTCGCCCGCAGCACCTTGCCCAGCTTCGTGAGCCGGGCCTCGTCGGTCTCGGGCCCGTCGTCGCCGGGTGCGGCCGTGCGCATCGTGCGGAACTTCACCAGCTCGAACGTCTTCCCGTCACGCCCGGCCCGCTGCTGGTGGAACATCACGGGCGAGCCCATCGTCAGCCGGATGGCGACCGCCACGGCCGCGAGCACCGGCCAGGCCACGAGCAGCACCAGCCCGGCCACCACGACGTCGAACAGGCGCGACGCCACCTCGGTCATCGTCGCCGCTGACCTGCCGCCTTGCCGACCACCCGCTTGCGCGCCACCCACCAGCGCCAGTCTCTCGCGTCCGCACGCTGCGTGCCACCCTTCGGTGGCCGGAGGGGCGCGCGTGGGGGACACTGTGACCGTGTCCGGCACACTCGACAGCGGCCGGGAGGCGTGGGCGCGTCGGCGGTGGGGCGAGGCCGTGGCCAAGCTGCGCGCCGCCGACGCGGCGACGCCGCTCTCGGTCGACGACCTCGAGCTCCTGGCGATCGCCCTGTTCCTGACGGGGGTCGAAGGGGAGAGCACCGAGGCGTGGGCGCGGGCCCACCACGCCTGCCTCGCCGAGGACGACGCGGCCCGTGCCGCCCGCTGCGCCTTCTGGCTCGGGTTCGCGCTCGACATCACCGGCACGGACGCGCCCGCCGCCGGGTGGTACGAGCGGGGCCGCCGGCTGATCGCGGACGCCGGGCTGGACTGCGTCGAGCAGGGCTACGTGCGGGTCCCCGGGGCGATGGCCGCGCTCATGGTCGACGAGGACGCGGCGGCGGCCCGGGCCGCTTTCGTCGACATCGTCGCCGTCGCCGAACGGCACGGCGATGCCGACCTGGCCGTGCTCGGACGCCTCGGGCTCGGTCACGCGCTCGTGCTGCTGGGCCGGCGGTCCGACGGGTTGGCGATGCTCGACGAGGTCATGGTGGCCGTGACCGCGGGCGAGGTGACGCCGGTGCTGGCCGGCCTGGCCTACTGCGCCGTGATCGAGATCTGCCAGGAGACCTTCGACCTGCGGCGAGCCCGGGCGTGGACCGACGCGCTGACCACCTGGTGCGCCGCCCAGCCCGACCTCGAGCCCTACCGCGGGAACTGCCTCGTGCACCGGGCGGAGGTCCTCCAGCTCGAGGGCGACTGGGACGAGGCGATGGCCGAGGCCCGGAGGGCGATCGAGCGACTGTCCCGCCCGCCCGGGCACATGGGGGTGGGCGGGGCCTGCTATCAGCGCGGCGAGCTGCACCGCCTGCGGGGCGAGCACGACGCCGCCGAGGACGCCTACCGCCGGGCGAGCCACTGGGGGCACGCCCCGCAGCCCGGCCTCGCGCTGCTGCGGCTGGCGCAGGGACGGGTCGCCGCTGCCGAGCGCGGCGCTGGCCCGCGCCCTCACCGAGGCGGCCGGGCCGCTGGCACGCTCGCGGTTGCTCCCGGCGCAGGTCGAGGTGGCGCTGGCGGCCGCCGACGTCGCCGGCGCCCGGGCCGCGGCGGACGAGCTGGTGGCCATTGCCGACGACGTCGGCGCCCCGTGGCTGCAGGCGGCGGCCGACCGCGCCGCCGGCGCCGTCGCCATCGCCGAGGGTGACCATCTCGGGGCGCTCTCGCACCTGCGCGCCGCGGAGGTGGCGTGGCGGGCGCTCGGCGCGCCGTACGAGTCGGCCCGCACCCGGGTCCTGGCCGCGGTGGCATGCCGGGCGCTGGAGGACGACGACGGCGCGGACCTCGAGCTGGACGCCGCCATCGCGGCGTTCGAGCGGCTCGGCGCCGTCCCCGACGTGGCGCGCGCCCGCGCCGTCGCCGGTGCGCCCACCGGCGCCGCCGCAGACGTCCTGAGCCCGCGGGAGCGCCAGGTCGTGGCGCTCGTGGCCACCGGCCGCACGAACCGCGAGGTGGCCGCCGAGCTGCACATCAGCGACAAGACCGTGGCGCGCCACCTGAGCAACGTCTTCGCCAAGCTCGGGCTGTCGTCGCGTGCCGCGGCGACCGCCTACGCCTACGAGCACGACATCGTGCCCTCCCGCTACAGAGGATGACCCATCCCCACCGCGGGGCGAATTGAGCACTTCGCCCGATGCGGTGCGCCGGGCCGGTTCCGTACGGTCGGAGGTGGACAGGGCGGCCGGCGGAGCGCCGCCCGCGAGGAGGACACGATGGTCGCACCACTCGCTTCCCGGCCCGACGCGACGGCCCCCGTGCTGGCGGCCGTCGCCGAGCTCGCCCCGCGCCTGGCGGCGCGCGCGGCGGAGACGGAGGCCGGGCGGCGGCTGCCGCCTGACCTGGTCGACGAGCTGCGGGCGGCCGGGTGCTTCCGGATGCTGCTGCCGCGCAGCCACGGTGGTGAGGAGGTCGACCTCGTCACCGGCATCCGGGCGCTCGAGGAGCTGGCCCGGGCCGACGGGTCGGCCGGCTGGACCGTCGGGATCGGCTGCGCCGGCTGGCTCGACCTGTGCCACCTGCCACGGGCCACGTTCGACGCCCTCTATGCCGGCGGCCCGATCGTGACCGCCGGCGTGATCGCCCCGTCGGGCACGGCGTCGCCCGTGGACGGCGGCTACGCGGTCAGCGGCCGCTGGGGATTCGCCAGCGGCTGCGAGCACGCCGACGTGGTCTACGGGAACTGCATCGACAGAGGCGAGGCAGAGATTGCGGGCGAGGGCCCGCCGCCGATGCGCGTGGCGATGTTCGCTCCCGAGGACATCGCCATCGAGGACACGTGGACGGTGTCGGGGCTGTGCGGCACCGGCAGCCACCATGCCGTGGCCGACGACGTGGTCGTGCCCGCCGACCACACGTACGCGCTGATGACCGCCGAGCCGTGCGTCGACACCGCGATGACCCGCATCCCCCTGCCCACGCCGTTCGCCGCGCTGGTGGCGAGCGTGGCCCTCGGCATCGCCCAGGGCGCCCTCGACGACGTCCTGGGGCTGGCCCCCGGCAAGGTCCCCTTGTTCGCCCCGGCGGCCCTCGCCTCGGGGCCCGTGTTCCAAGAGACGCTGGCGACGGCGGACGCCCGCCTGCGGGCGGCGCGCGCTGTCCTGCGCGAGGACGCGGGTGAGCTGTTCGCCACCGCCGAGGCCCGCGAGGAGATCACCCTCGAGCTGCGCGCCCGGGTCCGGGCGTCGGCCACGTGGGCCACCGACACGGCGGCGTCGGTCGTCGACGCCGCCTACCGGGCCGGCGGCGGCACGTCGCTGTACGCGACCAGCCCGCTGCAGCGCCGCCTGCGTGACATCCATGCCGTCACGCAGCACTTCCTCGTCCGGCCCGACACGATGGTCACGGCCGGTGCCGTCCTCGCCGGGCAGGACACGGACACGACGCTGCTCTGAAAGGTGCGCGATCGGGCGGCCGGCTCCCGCCCCGTCAGACGACGAGGACCGAGCCGACGTGGGGCGCGGCCAGCTCGGCGATCTCGACCGAGGTCGTGGCCAGCGGCAGGCCGGTGTCGGCGGCGACGGCGATGGGGACGAGCAGGGTGGCGTCGAGGTCGACGCCACCCTGGGTCGCCACGGTGGCGAGCCGCCCGGCGACCGGCCAGGTCGGGTACCACTCGTGGACCGAGAACTGGATCTCGGCCAGCGAGGACGCCACGCGGTCGTCGCGGCTGTCGAACCGGACCTTGAGGTACTCGACGATCTCGCCCAGCAGGGCATCGGCCGAGACCATGCGCCGCAGGGCCGGCGCCGGCCCGGGGACCAGGCCGACCCAGCGCAGCACGGCACCGAGGTCGCCGACGGCGATCATGCGGATGCGGGCGCCCGGTCAGGCGAGCTGGCGGTCGGGCCGCCGGTGCAGGCGCTGGCGGTACCAGACGTCGAACTCGTCGCGGGGCTGCGCGGACTCGGCCAGGCCGGCCCGCCGGGCCGCGAGCTCGGCCGTGGTCGGCAGCGCCGCCCGGTCGGCGAGGGCCAGCCGGATCCACTCGCTCATCGACACGCCCTCGGCCGCCGCCTGCTCGCGCAGGCGGGCCACGACGTCGTCGGGAACGGCGCGCACGTTCACATCAGCCACGGACACCACGCTACCGGTGTGTATCGCACCGTGCAAGCACTTCGTGGGGCGTGGTGCGGGCGCGGGGGGGACACCTGGCGAGGCAATGGGTTCCGTTCCGCGGAGCCTGAGGCAATGGGTTCCGTATGCGGTACCGATGCCTCATCCTCAACGCGATGGAACCCATTGCCTCGCCACGATCGGAACCCATCGCCTCGCCACCGCGGCGTTGTGCACGGTCGACGGCGAGCGGTCGAGGCGCTGCCGGTGATCCGAGTGCCTACTTCTGGCCCGCGAGCTTGCGGTTCTTGATCTGCGCCTTGACGTAGTCGCGGTTCATGTAGGCGATGAAGTCGATCGAGATCTCCTTCGGGCACGCGTCCTCGCACTCGCCGTGGTTGGTGCACGAGCCGAAGTACGACTCCATCGTGTCGACCATCGCCACCGTGCGCCGGTAGCGCTCGGCCTGGCCCTGGGGCAGCAGGTTGAGGTGCTGCAGCTTGGCCGACGTGAACAGCTGGGCCGCGCTGTTGGGGCAGGCGGCGACGCAGGCCCCGCAGCCGATGCAGGCGGCGGCGTCCATGGCGGCGTCGCTCACCTCCTTCGGCACCAGGATGAGGTTGGCGTCGGGGGCCGCGCCGGTGGGGGCGGTCATGTAGCCGCCGGCCGCGATGATGCTGTCGAACGCCTGGCGGTCGACGATCAGGTCGCGCAGCACGGGGAACGCCCGGGCCCGCCACGGCTCGACGTAGATCTCGTCGCCGTCGCTGAACTTCCGCATGTGCAGCTGGCAGGTCGCCGTGCCCTTCTGGGGGCCGTGGGCCTGGCCGTTGATCATCATCCCGCACGAGCCGCAGATGCCCTCGCGGCAGTCGTGCTCGAAGGCGATGGGGTCCTCGCCCTTGGCGATCAACCGCTCGTTGACGATGTCGAGCATCTCGAGGAACGACATCTCGGGGCTGATGCCCTTGGCCTCGTCGACGTAGGTGACCATCCGCCCCTCCTGGCCGGGCGCCTGGCGCCAGACGTGGAGGGTGATGTCCATGGTCGGTTGGGCGGCGGCGGCGTCGCCGTTCGCACCGACGGGGGCGTTCTCGGTGACCGTCACTTGTACGACCTCTGGGTCAGCTTCACGTAGTCGAACTCGAGGGGCTCGCGGTGGAGCGTCGGCTCGGAGCCCTTGCTCGTCCACTCCCAGGCGCCCACGTAGGCGAAGTGCTCGTCGTCGCGCAGCGCCTCGCCCTCGTCCGTCTGGTGCTCCTCGCGGAAGTGGCCGCCGCACGACTCCTCGCGGTGCAGGGCGTCGCGCACCATCAGCTCGCCGAGCTCGAAGAAGTCGGCCACGCGGGTGGCCTTCTCGAGCGACTGGTTGAGCGACGCCCCGCCGAGGACGCGCACGTCCTTCCAGAACTCCTCGCGCAGCGCCGGGATCTCGCCGAGCGCCTTCTCGAGGCCGGTCCGGTTGCGGGCCATGCCGCAGTGCTCCCACATGAGCTTGCCCAGCTCGCGGTGGAAGTGGTCGACCGAGCGGGTGCCGTTGATCGACAGCAGCCGGGCCACGGTGTCGCCCACCGACGTCTCGGCCTGGGTGAACGCGGGGTCGTCGGTGGGGACGGGCGACGTGCCGAGCAGGCCGGCCAGGTAGTTGGCCAGCGTGTAGCTGATCACGAAGTAGCCATCGGCCAGGCCCTGCATGAGGGCCGAGGCGCCGAGGCGGTTGGCGCCGTGGTCGCTGAAGTTGGCCTCGCCCAGCACGAACAGCCCGGGCACGTTGGACATGAGGTTGTAGTCCACCCACAGCCCGCCCATCGTGTAGTGGACGGCGGGGTAGATGCGCATCGGGACCTTGTACGGGTTCTCGTCGGTGATGCGCTCGTACATGTCGAACAGGTTCCCGTAGCGCTCGCGGATCGTGTCCTCCCCGACGCGGGCGATGGCGGCCGCGAAGTCGAGGTACACGCCGTTCTTGAGCGGCCCGACGCCCTTGCCCTGGTCCACCGCGGTCTTGGCGTTGCGCGACGCCACGTCGCGGGGCACCAGGTTGCCGAAGCTGGGGTACTTCCGCTCGAGGAAGTAGTCGCGCTCGGCCTCGGGGATCTGGTCGGGCGAGCGCGTGTCGTCGGGGTCGCCCGGCACCCAGATGCGCCCGTCGTTGCGCAGCGACTCGCTCATCAGCGTGAGCTTGGACTGGAACTCGTCGCTGGCCGGGATGCAGGTCGGGTGGATCTGCGTGTAGCAGGGGTTGGCGAACAGCGCGCCCCGCCGGTGGGCCCGCCAGGCGGCTGTGGCGTTGGAGTACTTGGCGTTCGTCGACAGGAAGAAGACGTTCCCGTAGCCGCCGGTGCAGAGCAGCACCGCGTGGGCCGAGTGGGACATCACCTGGCCGGTGACCATGTCGCGCACGACGATGCCGCACGCCACCCCGTCCTTGACCACCAGGTCGAGCATCTCGGTGCGGGTGTGCAGCGCGACCGTGCCCAGCGCCACCTGGTGCATCATCTGCTGGTACGCGCCGAGCAGGAGCTGCTGGCCGGTCTGGCCCCGGGCGTAGAAGGTGCGCGAGACCTGGGCGCCGCCGAAGCTGCGGTTGTCGAGCAGGCCGCCGTACTCGCGGGCGAACGGCACGCCCTGGGCGACCGCCTGGTCGATGATGTTCACCGACTCCTCGGCGAGGCGGTAGACGTTCGACTCGCGGCTGCGGAAGTCGCCGCCCTTGACCGTGTCGTAGAAGAGGCGGAAGACCGAGTCGCCGTCGCTCTTGTAGTTCTTGGCGGCGTTGATGCCGCCCTGGGCGGCGATCGAGTGCGCCCGCCGGGGGCTGTCGTGGTACGTGAAGACCTTGACGTTGTAGCCCTGCTCACCCAGCGTGGCGGCGGCCGAGGCGCCGGCCAGGCCGGTGCCGACGATGATCACGTCGAAGCGGCGGCGGTTGTTCGGCGCCACCAGCTTCATGTCGAAGCGGTGCTGGGTCCACCGGTCCTCGATGGTGCCCTCGGGGACGTGGCCGTTGAGCTCGCCGATCATCAGTTGGCTCCCTCGTCCTCGTAGAGCTCGCAGGTCTCGATCGTGTCGCCCTGCACCCGGCAGTCGGAGTTGTCGTCGGCGCTGATGATGCCGGTGAGCGCGGCGATCGGGAACGTGAGGTTGCCGACCGTGACGATGGCGGCGAACCCGACGGCGAAGCCTCGCCGCCAGGAGTTCCACCTCGGATTGTTGAGCCCGAGGCTCTGGAACATCGACCAGCCGCCATGGAACAGGTGCAGGCCGAGGGCGATGTTGGCGACGATGTAGATGGCCGACACCGCGGGGCGCTCGAAGCTGGCCACCAGGTTGCGGTACACGTCGCCCCGCACGAAGTCGGGGTTGACCGTGCCCCAGGTCAGGTCGGCGAGGTGGAAGATCAGGAACAGCAGGATGACCACGCCCGTGTAGCGCATCGAGCGGCTGGCGGCGTTGGCGGCCTGGTAGTCGCGCTTGGAGATGTAGCCACCGGCGGCCCGGGCCTGCCGGTTGATCCGTGTCAGCCCGTAGGCGGCGTGGATGTGGAACACGAACGCCGCGATCAGCCCGATGCGCAGCAGCCACAGCGTGACCGTGCGGGGGAAGAAGGGAACGAGCAGGTCGCGGAGCCACTCGCCGTAGTGGTTGAGGTCCTCGGCCCCCAGGTACACCTTCAGGTTCCCCAGCATGTGGAAGAACACGTAGCCCATCAGCAGGATGCCCGTGACGGCCATGACCCACTTCTTGCCGACGGCCGACCGGTAGAACTCGACCGGCCAGGGAGCGGGGCGCCGGCTCTTCGGGTGCACCGGGGCGACGGACTGCCGCTCCATCGTCTGCATCGCTCGTTCAGCCTCCTGGAAACGGGGCTCGTGTACGGGACCGAGCCGCACCGTACTCCCAACGTTCCGCCAACCAGGAAATCGGTCGAGGCGGTGCGGGGCCCCGTCATTGTGCCCGATTCCCCAGGTGGAACGGCCTGGACCCGCCGCCCCCGGGCCGCGATTTCGGTGCCGTGTCGGTGCCGTGACGGTGCCGTGTCGACCGGCGCTCAGGCGGACGATGCGGGGCGGGAGAGCCACGCCTCGCGCGTCATGCGCCAGACGTGATCCACGCCGGTCTCGGCCGGCGCCAGCGGGGGCCGGTGCAGGTCCTCGACCCGGACGTAGCCGAGCTTGGCGGGGACGCGGCTGCTGGCCGCGTTGGTGGCGTCGTGGCGGATCTCGACCCGGTCGATGCCGGGCGTGGCGAAGGCCATGTCGGTGAGCTGGCGGGCCGCCTCGGTGGCGTAGCCCCGGCCCGTGCGCCCGACCCGGACCCAGTAGCCGATCTCCAGCCCGCCCGGCCCGATGCGGGGGTGCAGGCCGCAGCCGCCGACGACGGTCTCGCCCACGAACATCCCGTAGACGCGGTCGCCGTCGTCCCACTGGGTCCGCCACCCGGCGATCCGCTCGCGGCGCTGCTCGACCGTGACGGGCTCGTCGGCGATCCAGGGCATCCAGGGCCGCAGGTGCTCGATGCTCTCGGTCACGGCGTCGTGCATCAGCGGCGCGTCCTCGACGCGCCACCGCCGCACGACCAGTGCCCCCGCGTCCTCGTCCCTCGCGGCATCGGGGGCAGCGGACGCGACCACGAGCCCAGTCTGACGGCCCCCGAGGGTTTTCCACAGCCGTTTCGGGGGTCCCGACCCCCGAAACGGCTGTGGAAAGGTGCTACGTGATGCGGGACTCGTCGTGGTTGGTGACGACCTCGCCCGTGGGGAGGTGGAGCTCGAGGTCGAGCGTCAGCACCGGCGGGCCCGCGTGGGCGGGGTCGAGGGTCGGGACCACGGCCTGGATCGTGCCGACCCGCTCGCAGGCGTCGGCGTCGACCGACCCGCCCCACCGCCACGTGTGGTCGCCCCCCGGCCAGGCCAGCCGGGCCGTCACCCGGGCGTCGTCGAGCGGGGACCGCAGGTCGGACACCACGTGGACGTCGAGCGCCAGCGCCGCGCCCGCGGCCACGGTGACCGGCAGCCGGTCGGCCACCACGATCACCGGGCGGCACGCCTCCCGCAGCGCGGCGTGGCCGAGCTTGGGCCCGCGCTCGTGGTCGAGCACCGACCACGTGATCCCCGGCTGGGCGTCGGCGAACATGAACTGGGCGAAGCCGCCGGTCGGCCGGTACTTCAGGCGCCGGAGCTCCTCGACCATCCGCCGGATCACCCGCGCCTGGTAGCGCTGGGTGGCGTCGCGCCAGCCCGCGAACGTGGCGTAGCCCTCGGGCGGCACGTGGCGGTCGAACACCGGCTTCTGCAGCGCGAACCGCAGCTCGAGCTCGTCCCAGTCGAGATCGGGCCAGCGCTCGGGGTGGGCGAACGCGGCGGCGTCGCCCGAGGGCACGGCCTGCGCGCCGAACTCGGACACGAACCGCACCATGCGCGGCAGCCGCCGGGCGAACGTCGGCAGGTCGCGCTCGTCGCCCATGTACCAGCCGAAGTAGAGGTGCTGGTCGGTGCCGTCGAGCTGGGGCAGGTGGGGGGTGACGCCCGAGTGCGGGACCACCGGCCGCGACCCGTCGGCCTTCTGCAGCGCTCGCTTGACCGCCGCGTCGAGCACGCTCTTGTTCCACGTGGGGAGCTGCTGCTCGGCCGTCATGCGGGTGGCGAACGCGAGGACCTTGCGCCGGTCCCAGTCGGTCTGGTCGGCGCCGACGTTGGACACCGGCTCGTTGTGCCCGCACCACACGGCGATCGACGGGTGGTGCCCGAGCAGGTCGACCATCGCCCGCGCCTGGCGGGTGGCCTGCTTCCGGATGCTGCGGGCGTACGCCCACTGCAGCGGCATGTCCTGCCAGACGAGCAGCCCGCGCTCGTCGGCCCGGTCGTACACCTCGTCGCGGGTGACGTGGGCGTGGACGCGGACCAGGTCGAGCCCGGTGTCGACCGCCAGGTCGACGTCGCCGCGCAGCTCGTCGGGCGTGGCCTCGCCGAGCGCCATGCGGCTGGGGGCCAGGTTCGTGCCCTTGAGGAACAGGCGCTCCCCGTTCACCGAGGCGATCCAGCGCCGCAGGCGGACGGACCGCAGCCCGGTGCGGAGCCGGCGCTCGTCGCTGACGGCCCCCGGCTCGTCGAGGACGGTGAGGCTCGCATCACGGCTCGGGCCGTCGCTGCCGGCGGTGCGCGGACCGCCGTTGCCCTCCTCGGTCAGCACGACCGCGACCCGGACGTCGTGCAGGACCGCGTCGCCCAGCGCCCGCGGCCACCACAGGTCCGGGCGGTCGATCGTCACCGACCAGTTCACCTCGTTCGTCCCGGCCGCCAGCGGCTGGGACAGCTCGTGGTCGAGGGCCCCGACCTCGGTGCGCAGCACCACGCGCCGGGCGGCGTCGCTGTCGAGCAACGCCCGCACCGCCAGCACGGCCCGCTCGGGCGTCGCCTCGGCGCAGATCACCCGGAGGCTGGCGATGCGCACCGGCCCGGTCTCGCTCAGGCGGACCGGCCGCCACAGCCCCCCGGGGTTCCACGTGGGGTCGACGGCGTCCCAGTGCTGGAAGATCCCGGTGATGTTCCGCTTGGCGGACGAGCCGTGCTGCGGCGTGCAGGTCACCTCGACGGCCACTGCGTGCTCGGACCGGTCGCGCAGGGCGCCGGTCACCTCGAAGCTGTGGGGGAGGAAGTAGCCCTCGGTATCGCCCAGGTAGCCGCCGTCCAGCCAACAGTCGCCCTGGTAGAACAGACCGTCGAAGGTCAGCCAGGCCCGGCGCCCGGGCGGGGGCGCGGCGGCGTCGAACCGGCACCGGTAGAGCAGGGGCCCGTCGCTGGTGGCGAAGGCGGGGGTCGACCGCCAGTGCCCGGGCACGGGGACGGGATGCCAGGCGACGTCGTCGAAGTCGTGCTCGGTGTAGGACCGCCGCAGGTGGTCGTCGGCCGCCGCGGCCCGCCACCCGTCGGCCAGCTCGCGGACGCTCTGGTCGCGGGAAGCCCCCGGCGCCGGTTCCATGGTGCCGGGCAGGGTAGTGCCTGCTGTCAGCCACCCGATCCGGGTTCGGCGGGCCGGTGCGGCGGCGGAACCTATGACCTCCCCGGAGAACCCGCGGCGTCAGCGGGGTCGTCGGGCACCGGACGCAGCCAGCCCGACCACCGCCAGCCCAGCTCGAGCAGGCCGGCGGCGACCGCCGCGATGCCGATCGCGGCCGCGGTGATGGCGGGTCGGGCCATGTTGAGCGCGAAGAAGTGCCGCGACCAGGGCACGAGCAGCGCCAGGACGAACAGCCCGGCCATGCCGCCGACCAGCTCGTAGCGCCACCACGTGAACGGTCGGGCAAGGATGGCCAGCACCCACATCGCCACGATGAACAGCGTGATCGTCGCCGTGGTCCGGGCCTCGATCTGCGGGACGTCCTGGGATCGCGCCAGCCCGTACGACGACATCGTGGCGACGGCGGCCAGCACGCCGGCTGGCACGGCGAAGCGCAGGACCCGCTCGACGAAGCCGGGCACGGCCCGCCGGTCGTTGGGGGCGAGGGCGATGAAGAAGGCGGGGATGCCGATGGTCAGGCTGGAGATGATCGTCAGGTGCCGGGGCAGGAACGGGAACGGCCAGTCCAGCACGCCGACCGACAGGGCCAGAAGGGTGGCATAGACCGTCTTGGTCACGAACAGGTTGGCCACCCGCTCGACGTTGGCGATGACCCGGCGACCCTCGGACAGCACGGGCGGCAGCCCGCCGAAGTCCGAGTCGAGCAGCACGACGGGGGCCACCGACCGGCTCACGGCCGCGCCCGAGCCCATGGCCACGCCGAGGTCGGCCTCCTTCAGGGCCAGCACGTCGTTGACGCCGTCGCCGGTCATCGACACGGTGTGCCCGCGGCCCTGCAGGGCGCGGACCATCGCCTGCTTCTGCTGCGGCCCGACCCGGCCGAACACCCCGGTCGCCTCGACCACGTCGGCCAGCTCGTCGGGATCGTCGGGCAGGTGGCGGGCGTCGAACGGCTCCTCCGAGGCCGGCAGGCCGACCCGCTGGGCCACGGCGCCGACGGTGCGGGGATCGTCGCCCGACATCACCTTGACGGTCACGTCCTGGGCGGCGAAGTAGTCGAGGGTCGAGCGGGCGTTGGCCCGCACCCGCTCCTCGATGGCGACGAGGGCGGCGGGCTCGCCGACGGGCGGGGCGTCGGCCGGCGGCTGACCGTCGGTCCGGGCCACCAGGAGGACCCGGCGACCCTTGCGGGACTGGACGTCGACGAGGTCGGCGGCCTCCCTGAACCGGCCGTCGTCGTCGTGCCCGCCGGCGGCGGCCTCCAGCAGGATGTTGGGGGCGCCCATGATCCAGTCGCCCTCGCCCACGAACCCGGCGCCCGACCACCGCCGGGCCGACGAGAACGCGGCCCGCCACGTGGTGGTCCACCCCGGCGGGGCGAACGCGGCGGCGAGTGCCCGACCGCTGGCGTTGGGCTCGGGGTCGGCGGCGGCGATGGCGCCGAGCGCGGCGTGCACGGTGACGGCGTCGGCGCCGCCGAGCGGCACCACCTCGGCCACCTCGAGGTCCAGCTCGGTCAGCGTGCCGGTCTTGTCGGTGCAGACGACGTCGACCCGGGCGAGGCCCTCGATGGCCGCCAGCTCTTGCACCAGCACGTTGCGGCGGCCGAGGCGCACGACCCCCGCGGTGAAGGCGAGGCTGGTCAGCAGCACCAGGCCCTCGGGGATCATCGCCCCGATGCCGGCGACGGTGCCGCGGAGGGCGGCGTTCACCGACGCGTTCGAGCGCAGCTGGCTGAAGATCAGCAGCGCGGCGGTGGGCACGATCAGCCACGTGACCAGGCGCAGGATCTGGTCGGTGCCCCGCCGCAGCTCCGACCGCACCAGCGAGAACTGGCGGGCCTCGGCGGTGAGCTGGTTGGCGTAGCTCTCAGGGCCGACCTTCTCCGCCCGGTACCAGCCCTGCCCGGCGGTGACGAAGCTGCCCGACAGCACCTGGTCGCCCGGCCCCTTGGCCAGCGGCACCGACTCGCCCGACAGCAGCGACTCGTCGACCTCGAGGGCGTCGGCGGCCAGCACCGTGCCGTCGGCCACGATCTGCGTGCCCTGCCCCAGCTCGATCGTGTCGTCGGCCACGACGTCCTCGACGCCGACGTCCTGCCGCTCGCCGCCCCGCACGACCGTGACCTGGGGCGCGGTGAGCAGCGTGAGCCGGTCGAGCGTCCGCTTGGCCCGCCACTCCTGGTAGATGCCGATGCCCGTGTTGGCGACGAGCACCACGCCGAACAATGCGTCCTGGTAGGGCCCGACGGTGAGGATCACGACCAGCAGCGCGCCGAGGATGGCGTTGAAGCGGGTGAAGACGTTGGCCCGCACGATCTCCCACAGCGACCGGCTGGTGCCACCCGGCGCGCGGTTGACCCGCCCGTCCGCGATCCGCTCGGCGACGTCGGCCGCGGTCAGGCCGGTGGGGAGTGCTGATCGCGTCACACTGGGCGCGGTCACGGCTCGCAGGGTACCGACCCCGTTCCCGGCGGGGACGGGACGGAACCGGCGGCGGCCGGGCGGTGTAGGACCTGTGACCGAGGCGTCAGCGCGTCGGCGCGGCGAGAGCAGGGGTGCAGACGATGGGCATGCGAGCGGTGGTGCGCACGGTGGCTGTGGTCGGCGTCGCGGGCGCGGTGGCGCTGGCGGGCGCGGGAACAGCGGCCGCCAAAGGCCCGACCGACGTGGCGATCGGCGTGCCCGGCGGCGTGCCGGTCGAGCTGTCGGCGACCGACGCCGGCGACTCGGACCTGGTGATGGACCTCGCCGAGGACCTGGGGGTGTGGGAGGTCACCGGCGACGGGCAGGCCCTCGTGCCCGAGGCCCCGACCGCGCACCTCGGCCCTTCACTGCGGGTCGAATGGACGATGTACAACGCCGTACCCTCGAATCCCGCGTACGCGCCGCGGGTGGTGCAGACGCTGTATCCCCTGGCTGCGGGCGGGGCGCTCGTGCACACGGCCGGCGGACAGCGGTTCTTCGCGTCGGACCTGACCCGCGGCGGCTGGTTCCGGGCGCCCGACCGGCTGGCCGCCGATCTGGCCGCCCTCGGCATCGAGTCCGAGCTCGTCGTGCCGGCACCCGCGGCGGACCCGGCCGGCTCGGGGCCGGCCGCGTCGGGGCCCGCCGCCCCCGGGCGGCCGGGCGGGTGGCTCGGCCTCACCGTCGCCGTCGTGGCCGCGGTCCTCGCGGCCGCCGTCGTGGCCTCGACGATGTGGCGACGACCCGGTCGGGGTGCGCCGGCGCCGGCACGTTGACCATCTCGTCGGCGCTCCCCGGGACGGTCGACGACCCGCTGGTGACCAAGGAGGTCGGCCCCGGCACCCGCGTCGAGCCGGCGGCCATCTCGCGATTCCGCGGACCTTGGGTAGGTTGGCCCCCATGTCGGACACACCTCGCCCCGCGACCCTCGGTGAGCTCCGGGCATCGGGGTGGACCTCCATCCCGGTCAAGGACGAGATCCGCCGCAACGCCGTGGCGCGCATCGCCGCCGGCGAGGCCCTCATCCCGTCGGTCCTCGGCTACGGAGAGACCGTCCTCCCGCAGCTCGAGAACGCCGTGCTCGCAGGTCACGACGTGATATTCCTGGGCGAGCGCGGGCAGGCGAAGACCCGGATGATCCGGTCGCTGGTGAGCCTGCTCGACGAGTGGATGCCGATCGTCGCCGGCAGCGAGATCAACGACGACCCCTACGCCCCGGTCTCGCGCTACGCCCGCGACCTGGTGGCGGCCGAGGGCGAAGACACGCCGATCGCCTGGGTGCACCGCGACCTGCGCTTCGGCGAGAAGCTCGCCACCCCCGACACATCGATCGCCGACCTCATCGGCGAGGTCGACCCGATCAAGGTGGCCGAGGGCCGGTACCTCTCCGACGAGCTCACCATCCACTACGGCCTCGTGCCCCGCACCAACCGGGGCATCTTCGCCATCAACGAGCTGCCCGACCTGGCCGAGCGCATCCAGGTCGGCCTGCTGAACGTGCTGGAGGAGCGCGACGTCCAGGTGCGGGGGTACAAGCTGCGCCTGCCGCTCGACGTGGTGCTGGTGGCCTCGGCCAACCCCGAGGACTACACGAACCGGGGCCGCATCATCACCCCGCTGAAGGACCGGTTCGGCAGCCAGATCCGCACCCACTACCCGCTCGACATCGAGACCGAGGTGGCGATCGCCCAGCAGGAGTCCCGCCCGTTCGCCGTCGACGGCGTCCGCGTCACCGTGCCGCCGTACATGACCGAGATCGTCGCCACGCTCAGCCACCTGGCCCGCGAGAGCGCCCACATCAACCAGCGGTCGGGCGTGTCGGTGCGGCTCACCGTGTCGAACAGCGAGGTGCTGGTGGCCAACGCCATCCGCCGGGCGCTGCACCACGGCGAGCGCGACGTCAGCCCCCGCATCAGCGACCTCGACGCCCTCGCTGCCTCGACGATGGGCAAGGTCGAGATCGAGGCGCTCGACGACGGCCGCGACGAACAGATCGCCGATCACCTGCTGCGCGCCGCCACCCTGGCCGTGTTCAAGTCCACGGTCGACCCCGGTGGCCTGCGCGACGTGGTGGTCGCGTTCGACGAGGGCCGCGTCGTGCACACGGGCGAGGACGTGAACTCGGCCGACCTGGCCCGCCTCGTCGAGGACGTGCCGGCGCTCCGCGAGCCGGTCGCCCGCCTGGCCGGCGGCGACGAGAGCCCGGCCGTGGTGGCCAGCGCCGTCGAGCTGGTGCTCGAGGGCCTGCACCTGTCGAAGCGCCTCAACAAGGACGGCGTCGACGGTCGGGCCACCTACCGCTCGCGCTCGTAGCGGCGCCCCGCCGAGCCGCGCCGCCTGTGGCCGACCGTCAGCTCGCGGGTCGACCGCGGAACGCGCCGCTGGCGGCGATCGCCTTGCTGAACGGGCGTACCAGCGTCCGCAGGCGGGCCGCGTCGTCCTCGCCGAGGTGACGCCAGGGCGCCATGGCCCGCTCGTCGGTCACCGCCTCGACGCGGTCGCGCACGGCCGCCCCGGCAGGGGTCAGCGCCCCTCCGCTGTCGAGCAGGCCGCGGTGGCGCAGGCGGTCGCGGGCCGCATCCCACGCCTCGTCGCTCCACCCCCTCGTCGCCTGCAGGATGCCGGCCGGCAGCCCGACATCGGCCATCGCACCATGGGTGACCAACGCCTCGCACCCGTCGAGACCCTCGGCGACCAGTGCGGCGACATGGCCGTCGCCGCGGAACTCGCGCAGCAGCGTGACGGCATGCCAGAGGGCGAGGTGCGGCTCGTCGGGCCACGCCAGCTCGGCGTGGGCGGCGTAGAGCGGGCGGCCCTCGGGCGTGCAGCCGCCGGTGGCGCGGCGCGCGAGGGCGGCGGCCTCGACCACCTCGGAGGACGCCACCGCGTCCTCGCCAAGGGCGTCCCGCAGGGCGAGGTCGATGGCCCGGAGGCGGGCGGCCGTGATGTCCGCCGGCGACGCTGCCCCCCAGACGGCGGGGACGGCGGCGCGCACCACCCCGGGATCGAAGTTGTAGAAGGTGGCGATCACGACCCCCGCCGGGACCGGGCCCATCGGCGCGGCGCGCGACGCGAAGTAGCCGGCCTGACCGGTGACTCCGAGCGCGGCGTACGCCGCCGCGGCGTGCGGCGTGAAGTAGACGAGACCGTGGTACGGCTCGAGGGTCCGCCACATCTTCCGGGCCAGCACGGCGGTCATCCCGAGACCCTAGGCGGGCGCTAAGGACTCGCCTCGCGTGCGTCACGAGACGCGGCGCGGGCGTCAAGATTGCGACAAGGCCGGTGGTCGCCCCGGGGGACCGGGTGTACGACCGATGCATGCCAGATCTCCCCGAGCCCCTGGTTCGCCTGGCGGTGATCCTCGTGATCGCCGCGCTCGTCGCCCTCGATGTGGCCCGCGAGCGGCGCAAGGGCGGCCGGCGGCCGGAGCCGGCGCTGCGCGTCGTCCCGCCGGTCACGGCGAACCACGACGACCGCCACCGCCACACGGTTCCGTGAGCAGGTGGGCGGACACATGCACCATCGCGCATTCGGCGGCTCCGCCGCCGAAGGTCGAACGACGCGGTGCCTCCGCTCTTGGCGCCTTCGGCGCCGGGCCGCTGGGCCACGGCTGCGCCTGTCGGCGCAGCCTCTGAGCGGTGGCTGACGGCCACGGCTCGCGCCCGTCGTCCGGCGCGGACCCCGATGCCACCGCCGTTGCGGTCCCGGTGGTGCGGCCCTCGCCGCTGTCCCTGCTGCCCACGCTCGCCGCCTCGGTACGGGCCCTCCTGATCGTCACGGTCGTGTGCGGCCTGGCCTACCCGCTGCTCGTGACCGGTGTCGCCGCCGGCGTGTTCGGCGACCGGGCCGACGGGATGCTCGAGCGCGGTCCGGACGGTGAGATCACCGGGTCCGCCCTCATCGGCGCCGGTCTCACGGGGGACGAGTGGTTCCACGCCCGCCCGTCCGCCGCGGGCACCGCCGCCGTCGGCGCCGGCGACGCCGTCGACCTCGGCGACCGGGCGTCGACCTCGTCGGCCGCCAGCAACCTGGCGCCCGACAACCCCGATCTCCTCGCCGCCGTGGCCGAGCGGGCGGCGGCCTACCGGGACGTCAACGGGCTGGCGCCGGGCGACCCGGTCCCGCTCGACGCGGTGACCGCGTCGGGCTCCGGCCTCGACCCGCACATCTCCGAGGCCAACGCCCGGCTGCAGGCGCCGCGGGTGGCCGAGGCCCGGGACCTCCCGCTCGACGACGTGCTCGCCCTCGTCGACGCCAACCTCGACGGGCGGATCCTGGGCGTGTTCGGCGCGGAGGGCGTGAACGTCCAGCGTCTCAACACCGACCTCGAGGCCGCCGCCTCGACGTCGTCCGCAGCAGGTGGGTCGTGACCGCAGCCGACGGGGCCGCGCTCGCGGTCGTGGCGGTGATCCTGGCGGTGACCGTCCCGTTCGCGGGCCGCTACCTCGCCCGGGTGTTCGACGGTGGGCCGGCGCCGGGGGACCGGGTGTTCGGGCCGATCGAGCGCGCCGCCTACCGGGTGGTCGGCGTCGATCCCAGAAGGGGGCAGGGGTGGCGGGGCTACGCGGTGTCGGTCGTCCTGTTCGGGGCCGTGTCGGTGCTCGGGCTGTACGCCGTGCTGCGCCTGCAGGGCAGCCTGCCTCTGAACCCCACCGACGCCCCCGGCATGTCGTCACGCCTCGCCTTCAACACCGCCGCCAGCTTCGTCACGGGGACGAACTGGCAGGCCTACTCGGGCGAGGTGGCGATGAGCCACGGGGGTCAGCTCGCCGGGCTCGTGGTCGCCCAGTTCACGGCCCCGGCCGTATCGCTGGCGGTGGCGATGGCGCTCGTCCGTTCGCTGCGCCGGCGGGACCCCGCAGACCACCGGGCCGCGGCCCTGGCGGCCTCGGTCGGCAACTTCTGGGCCGACCTGATCCGGGGCCTCGTGCGGGTCCTCATCCCGCTTGCCGTCGTCGGGGCGCTGCTGCTGGTCGCCCGGGGTGCCATCCAGAACCTGGACGGGTTCCGCACCGTCGTCACCGCCTCCGGCACCGCCCAGGTCGTCCCGGGCGGCCCGGCCGCCGCCATGGAGTCGATCAAGCTGCTCGGCAACAACGGCGGCGGGTTGTTCGCCACCGGCTCGGCCCACCCGTTCGAGAACCCCGACGGGCTGACCAACGCCCTCCAGTTGGCCTTCTCGCTGCTCCTGCCCCTGGCGCTGGTGGTGGCCTACGGGCGGCTCGTCGGCCACCGGCGCCACGCGCTCACGCTGCTGGCCGTCATGGCGCTGCTGTGCCTGGCGCCGATCGTGGTGGGCGCCTTCTCCGAGGCCAACCCCGACCCCGCCGTGGTCGAGGCGGCCGGGGGGATCGTCGAGGGCGACGGCGCCCCCGACGGCAACCTGGAGGGCAAGGACCTGCGCCTCGGTGCGGTGCAGTCGACGATGCTGACCGTCGGCACGATGGGCACGACCACGGGGGTGGCGGCCGGCGCCATCGACAGCTACCGGCCGGCGGGCGTGGCGTCCGCCCTCGGGCCGATCCTCATCGGTGAGGTGAGCCCGGGAGGGGTCGGGAGCGGCCTCGTGGGCGCGATCCATTTCGCGGTGCTCGCCGTGTTCGTCGGCGGCCTGATGGTCGGCCGGACGCCCGACCTGCTCGGGCGGTCCCTCGGCCGGCGCGAGATGACGCTCACCACCCTCTACCTCCTCACCGGCCCGCTGCTGGTGCTGTGCGGCGCGGCGGCGTCGGTCGCGCTGAGCACCGCGACGGCGGCGGCGACGCACGACGGCACGCCACGCGGGTTCACCGAGATCTTGTACGCCTTCGGCTCGGTCACCAACGGCAACGGGTCGGCCCTGGGCGGGCTGGCCGCCGACACCCCGTGGTACGACACGACGCTCGGTCTGGCCATGTTGGGGGGCCGGTTCCTGCCGCTGGTCGTGTCCCTGGCCCTGGCCGGGGCGTTCGCCCGGCGATCCGTGCGGGTGCGCACCGAAGCGACCCTGCCCGTCAGCGGGGTGACGTTCGGCCTGGTCCTGGCGGGCGTGATCGTGCTGGTGGGGGGCCTGACCTACCTGCCGGCCCTCGCCCTCGGCCCGCTGGCGGACGGCCTCTGAGCGCGAGCCTGCTCAGGAGCCACGGCGCGGGCGGGGCAGCGCGTCGAGGGCCGGTCGGGGGTTGCGGTCCCGGTCGAACAGGCCCAGCCGGGCGTCGAAGCCCCGGTGCCACTCGTAGCCGTCGACCGCCGGCTGGTGGAAGGCGCCCACGACGGGGATCCCGTCCGCGTGGGCCTCGGCCACCGTCGCCGCGGCTCGCTCGAGGCGGCGCTGGCGCCGTTCGGCCTCGCCGCCCCCGGATCCCGGCCCCACCCCGTCGCCCGTCCCGTCGCCGGTCCGGTCGCCGCCGGTGGCGGCGCCCGCCGGCGATCCCTCCGGGTCGCCGGTGACGACGAGCAGCCGGGCGTGCGGTGAGGCCTCGGCCGTGCCTTCGAGCGCGCCCTCGAGGCCGTCGACCGGAGCGCTCACCACCAGGAGGTCGTCGCTCTCGTGCGGGTCGCCCGTGTCGGGGCTCACGGCCACGGGCGCCCACCCGCTGCGCAGCAGGCGGGCTGCCTCGGCCTCGGCGGCCAGCAGCGCGGCCCGGGCGTCGCGCTGGTCGTCGTCCTTCCGTCGGCCGGGAGGGAACGTGCCCTCGCCGTACCCGAGGCGAGCGGCCAACGCTGGCTCGTGGATCGGGACCCAGCCGGCCACCAGGTCGCCGATGGCCTCCGCCACCCGGTCCACGTGCCGCGCCCAGGTGAGCACCGCCTTGTCGTCGAGCCAGCCGCGCTGGTCGTCGGTGAACCAGCCCGGCGCCGATCCGTGGAGCAGGCACGCCCAGGGCGCGACCCCGACGGCCCGGGCCGCGCCGAGCACCCGCCGGAGGTGGGCCACCTCGTCGTCGTCCCACCTCCCCGGCCAGGGCTCGAGGCGGGCCCACTCGATCGTGAGGCGGTGGTGGCGGACGCCGTGGTCGGCCAGCAGGGCGAGGTCGTCCGCGTAGCGCGTGCGGAAGCCGTTGCCGTCGCGCGACGCGGGCGCACGGCCCTCGGCCTCCCATCCGGCCCAGTCGGACCGGGGCGCGGCGCCCTCGCACTGGGTGGCGGCCGCGGCGGTGCCCCACCACGGGCCCTCGGCGTCGCCGGGCTGTGGGCTGGTCATGTCAGGAGCATGCCCGGGTTGCGGACGTGCTGAGGCAATCGGTTCCGTGCGACCGAGGTCGAGGCAATGGGTTCCGGATCCGGAACCATGACCTCAGGCTCGGGTCGATGGAACTCATCGCCTCGCCACCCCGCTCGACCGCCGCCGGGCGGAGCTGGTCAGACGGCGCAGGAGCCGTCGTCGCAATCGGCGTTGCTGTCGGTGTCGGTATCGGCCGCGCCCGCCGACCCGGCGGGGGAGGGGGCAGGCCGGGGCGACGGGGCGCCGACCGTCAGCGGGGCGAGGCGTTCGCGGGCCCGCTCGAGCAGCTCGGCGAACGTGTCGACGTCCTGGGCGCCGGGGATCGCCCAACGGCCCTCGATCACGAAGGTTGGCACCGCGTGGATGTCGAGCTCTGCGGCCTGCAACTCCTCGGCCCGGACGGTCTCGGCGTACCCGCCCGTGGCCAGCACCTCGGCGGCGGCGTCGGCGTCGAGCCCTACCTCGCCGGCCAGCCGGGCCAGCACGCCGTGGTCGGCCACGTCGAGGTTGTCGGTGAAGTAGGCGCGGAACAGCCGCTGGTGCAGCGCGTGCTGGGTGCGGGCTCCAGCCGCGTCGAGCGCCCAGGCGGTCAGCCGGTGGGCGTCGAAGGTGTTGACGCGCCGCTTGCCGTCCCACCGGAAGTCGATGTCGACGTCCGCGCCAGCGTGGTCGAGCCGGTCGCGCACCTGGTGCAGGCGGTCGGCGCCGCCGAACTTCCGGGCCAGGTAGCCGGCCAGGTCCATCCCCTCGGCCGGGACGGTGGGGTCGAGCTCGAACGCCCGGTGCACCACCTCGACGTCGTCGGCCTCGGCGCCGAGGCGCTCGACGGCCTGCTCGAACCGGCGCGTGCCCACGTAGCACCACGGGCAGACGACGTCGGACCAGATCTCCACGCGCATGCCTCCCCCAACCCCCGCCCCCGGACGTGCATTCCGGGGGCGGGAGCCGGGGAGCTTCAGAGCGGCGCCTTGTACGGGTCGTGCTCGGTCAGCAGCCGCTCGAAGCGGGCCTCGTCCACCCGAGCGACGACACGGGCTGACTCGTGCTGGTCGCGCACCGTCTTGCTCAGGCTGATCGACGACGTCACCGCGTAGAGGGCGGCCACGCCGAGGAAGGCCCGCTTCCACGGGTCGCCCGGCATGTAGGCGATGCCGAGCGCGAGCGCCGACATCGACACGGCGAACGAGATGTAGGTCTGGACGATCCAGCCGTTGCTCTGGGCGGCGGGGGGTTGATGCTGGCTCACGGGTCCTCCTGTGCGTGCGGGCCGATCGCTGCGATCGACACGGGCATCGTCCGGGCCCGGCACGCCCGCGACGACCCAGTGGATCCCCCATCGGGCGTCGGGGATCCCCCAGGGAGGGATACCGTGGCCGCCGATGGCCACGCCGCGGTTCCGTTACAGCCGGTGGGACGGCACACAGGTCGGGTTCGACCTCGACGCCGACGCGGTGCTGGAGGAGATCACCGACGACCTCCTCTACCACGGCGACCTCCATGCCGCCCTGCGCCGCCTGTTGCAGCAGGGCTTCCGCGACCGGCAGGGCCAGGACGTCCAGGGCGTGCGCGACCTGCTCGAACGCCTGCGCCAGCAGCGCGAGGAGCGGCTCGACCGCTTCGACCTCGGGGGTGTCTACGACGAGATCGCCGACGAGCTCCGCGAGGTCGTGCAGACCGAGCGCGACGAGATCGATCGGCAGCTCCGCGCGGCGCAGCAGAGCGGTGACCCCCGCCGGGCCGAGACCGCCCAGGGCAGCGCCGACGAGCGCAACATGCAGCTCGAGATGCTGCCGCCCGACCTGGCCGGCATGGTGCGCGAGCTGCAGAGCTACGACTTCGCCTCGCCGCAGGCGCAACAGCGGTTCGAGGAGCTCGTCGAGCGGCTGCGCCAGCAGGTCCTCGACAGCTACGTCAACCGCATGACCGGGGCCGTCGAATCCATGACGCCCGAGGACATGGCCCGCATGAAGGACATGATGGCCGAGCTCAACCAGATGCTCGACCAGCGGTCACGGGGCGAAGAGCCCGACTTCGACGGGTTCATGGAGCGCTACGGCGACTTCTTCCCCGAGAACCCGAAGGACCTCGACGAGCTGCTCGAGGTGCTGGCCCGGCGCATGGCCGCCATGCAGGCGATGCTCGCGTCGATGACGCCCGAGCAGCGGGCCCAGATCGCGGCGCTGGCCGACCAGCTGCTCGAGGACATGGACCTGCGCTGGCAGGTCGAGCAGCTCGGCAGCCAGCTGCGCGGCCTGTTCCCCGACATGGGCTGGGACCAGGGCTACGACTTCCGGGGGCAGGACCCCATGGGCCTCGCCCAGGCCGCGTCGACGCTCGAGGAGCTGGGCGACCTCGACCGCCTCGAGCAGCTCCTCCGGAACGCGGCCAACCCCGGCGCCCTGGCCGAGGCCGACATCGACCGGGCCCGCGAGCTGCTGGGCGACGACGCGGCCCGCAGCCTCGACGAGCTGGGCCGCCTCACCCGCATGCTGCAGGAGGCGGGGCTCATCGACCAGCGGGAGGGCCGCCTCGAGCTGACGCCCAAGGGCCTGCGCCGCATCGGCCGCAACGCCCTGAACGACCTGTTCGAGAAGCTGGCCCGCGACAAGCTCGGCCGCCACGAGCTCGAGCGGACGGGCGTGGGTCACGAGCGCAGCTACGAGACCAAGCCGTACGAGTACGGCGACCCGTTCAACCTGAACATCGAGCGCACGGTGCGCAACGCGGTCGGGCGCAACGGCCGGGGGACGCCGGTGCACCTGCGCCCCGACGACTTCGAGGTCGAGCGCACCGAGCAGCTCGTCCGCTCGTCGACGGTGCTGATGCTCGACCTGTCGCTGTCGATGCCGATGCGCGACAACTTCCTCGCCGCCAAGAAGGTGGCGATGGCGTTGCACTCGCTCATCTCCACCCAGTTCCCGCGGGACTACCTCGGGCTGGTGGGGTTCAGCGAGGTGGCCCGCGAGATCCGCCCGCAGGATCTCCCCGAGGTCTCGTGGGACTTCGTGTACGGCACCAACATGCAGCACGGCTTCCAGATCAGCCGCCGGCTCCTGGCCCACCAGCCCGGGACGAAGCAGATCATCATGATCACCGACGGCGAGCCGACCGCCCACTTCGAGCCGGGCATGGCCGAGCCGTTCTTCTCGTACCCGCCGGTGCGGGAGACCGTCGACGCCACCCTGCGCGAGGTCGTGCGGTGCACGCGCGACGGCATCCGCATCAACACGTTCATGCTCGACCCCAACGGCCACCTGCGCACGTTCGTGGAGAAGCTGACCCGCCTGAACAAGGGCCGGGCGTTCTTCACGTCGCCCGAGACGCTCGGCGACTACGTGCTGGTCGACTTCATCGAGCAGAAGCGCGAGCTGCGCCGCACCTCCGGCGGCCGCCGCACGGCCTGACGGCCGCGACGCCCGCCGAGCGGTGTCAGGGGATCGGCGGGTCCGTTGGAGGCACTTCCGTGGTGGTGGTCGCCTCGGTGGTCGTCGTCGGCTCTTCGGTGGTCGTCGGTCGCCTCGGTGGTGGTGGTCGTCGCCTCGGTGGTCGTCGTGGGCTCGTCCGTGGTGGTGGGAGCCCCGGTCGTCGTGGGGTTGCCAGTCGTCCCGGGTCCGGACGTCGTGGTCGGCCCGGTGGTCACCGTGGTCGGGCCGCTCGTCCCCGGCGGCCGGGGGATGACCTCGCCGGTGATGGCGTCGATGGTCGTGTTCGGCGGCAGCGTGATGAGGATCTCGATGCCGGTCTCGCGGTCGACGATGCGGGCCCGGACGGGGTCGGGACGCAGCACCGAGCCGTCGGCGCCGAGGTGGACGACACCGGCGGGCTGGCTCGGCGGCACGTCGACGGTGCGCCCGTCGGAGTCGGTCGGCAGCGTGACGCCGTCGCTGGTGGGCATCGCGAGCCGGGGCGGTTCGTCGGAGCGGTTGAGGTAGACGACGCCGACGACGAGCACGATCAGGCCCGCGGCGATCACGCCGGCGCCGACGTACGGCGACGGCGCAGGGGCACCGACAGAGCCACCCTCCCCCAGCGTCACGCCGTCATCATGCAGCGCGGCCGACCACCGCGCCAGGCGTCCCGCGCCCGGAGGCCGCCGTCGCGAACGAGTTGTCACGGAGTGCGATCGGCCAGCCGCTCGGTGTACAGGGCAGCCGTCGCCGCGTCGAAGGCCACGAGGAGGACGCGGCGAACCGCGGTGGGGGTCGAGCGCACGGTGTCGACCGCGATGGTCGCCGCCTCGTCCCGCGGGAAGCCGTACACGCCGGTCGAGATGGCGGGAAACGCGACCGAGGCGGCGCCGAGCTCGTCCGCCACCGCCAGCGCCCGGGCGTAGCACGACGTCAGCAGCTCGGCCTCGGCGGCGTCGCCGCCGCGCCACACCGGTCCGACCGTGTGGATCACCCATCGGGCCGGCAGGCGGTGACCCCCCGTCGCCTTGGCGTCGCCGGTGGCGCAGCCACCGAGCGTCCGGCACTCGGCGAGCAGTCCGGACCCCGCAGCACGGTGGATGGCCCCGTCCACGCCGCCGCCCCCGAGCAGGCTGGTGTTGGCCGCGTTGACGATGGCATCGACCGCCAGGGCGGTGATGTCGCCGGTCACGACCTCGATGTCGGGCGGGTGAATCACGGGCTACCTCTTGCACGTCGCCGCGATCCGGGGAAGAATCCCACCAATGTAATTACACGTGTGGTATTGCCCGCGGATCCCGGGAGAACTCCGGGTGGTCAGCTCCCACGAGATGACTCCACCGAGTGAACCCCGATCGATCACGGGCCGCACGTCCGAATGGCGAAACCACCGGGAAGGGGGCCAGATGAAACTCCCCGTGGCCACAGATCCCGACGACCGCACCTGGCAGGACTACGCCAACTGCCTCGGTGTCGATCCCGACCTCTTCTTCCCCGAGAGGGGGGCGTCCACCCGCGAGGCCAAGGAGGTGTGCCGGGGCTGCATCGTGCGCGCCCAGTGCCTCGAGTACGCCCTCGTGCACAGCGAGAAGTTCGGCATCTGGGGCGGGATGAGCGAGCGCGAGCGTCGGCGCATCCGCCGCCAGCGCGCCCTGGCCCGCCAAGCGGCGGTAGCAGGGGCGTAGACGTCCCACGCGGTCGGCGTCGGCGCCCGACGTCAGGCCGCTCGCCTCCCCACCTCGGTCCGCTGGCGGCGCACGCGTGGGTGGTCAGGCACGGGCCCGCCGGTCCAGGCGGGCCTCGATGGTGCGCTCCTCGCTGAGGTCGAGCTGCGACCATCGCTCGGGGTCGGTGCGGGCGAGCACCGACGCCGGCACCAGCCCCACGAGCTCCGCGCCCGCGAGCGGGACGCGGGCGGCGACGGCGTCCCACGCCTCGGCCGGGCCGACGACGTCGGGCGCGATCAGGTTCATGGACACCTGGACCCGCTCGCCCACGGAAAGCCCCAGAGCGCGCAGGTGCGGGCCCCGCACGGCGGCCGCCACGTCCTTCGCCCGCGCCAGGTCGGGCTCCGCCGTCCAGACGTTCCACGCGACGAGCACGTCGCGGGCGCCCACGGCGATCGCGCCGGCGGTCGGGTGCGGCTCGCCGGGGCCGGCGTCCGGGGCCAGGTCGCGGAAGGCCCGACGCCGCACCTCGGGCAGCGTCCGGTGCCGCCCGTAGGCGAAGCCGGGCACGCCCAGCTCGTCGGCGATCCAAGTGAGGAACCGGTCGCGGGCCTCCTCGGCGCCGGCCATCGTCTCCCCGGCCAGTGGCACGAACGGCACGACGTCGACGACCCCGAACCGCGGGTGCGCCCCGACATGGCGCCGCAGGTCGAGCCGGTCGACCGTTGCCCGGGCCACGTTCCGCGGCGCCTCCTCGCCGACCAGCGTGAGGACCGACCGGTTGTGGTCGGCATCCGCATGCACGTCGAGCAGCGAATCACCAGCGGTCGCGGCGATGGCGGCGACCGTGTCCACGCGCAGGCCTTCCGAGATGTTTGCGACGCATTCAAGCATCGGTCACGCCCGCCTGCGGCAGTCCAACCAACGAAAGGTACAGTGGCCTCCGTGGGAAGCATCGGCGCACCTGAACTCCTCATCCTCCTGCTCGTCGTCCTGCTCATCTTCGGCGGAACCAAGCTGCCCAAGCTTGCCCGCTCGATGGGGCAGGCCCAGACCGAGTTCAAGCGTGGCATCAAGGAAGGCCACTCGAGCTCGGACGAGGACGAGACGCCCAGCGACAAGGCGTGAACCCCCGGCGTGCGGCGGTCACCCCGCAGGGTGCCCGCCGCAGCCGGTGATCAGTCGCGCGCCCCGCTGAGGGCCGCGGTGCGCCGCCGCTTGAGGATGCGGCGCCGCTCACGCTCTGAGGCCCCGCCCCACACTCCGTGGTCGATGCGGTTGACCAGGGCATGCTCGAGGCATTCGTCCTTCACCGGGCAGGTGGCGCAGATGCGCCGGGCGACCTCGACCCCCACGCCGTCGCTGGGGAAGAACAGTGACGGGGGTTGGCTGGCGCAATTCCCCCTCGCCATCCATACGGTGTCCATCGATCCTCCAGGTCTCATGGCGATCTCCGCTGTCGCGATCTCCGCTGGTCCATGTCCGCCGACGAGGTGCAGGGCACCACGTGTGCTTGATTACCCGTCTCACCTGAGTGTTGCCTGAGAGAACAGCAGCCGACATGGGGGATACCCCCGTCCTCACCCGGCGGATTCCCGTACCTGCGGGGTGCGCGCTGTCTCGTGACGGCCAGGATCCGGTATGCATGGACCGGTGAACTCGGCCGAGGCACCGCGCGAGCACCCGCAAGGCGACGACGACGCCGGCCGGACGGCCGCGGCAGGTGCCCAGCCACCGCCTCCGCCCCCTCCGCCGCCGCGACCGGCCGGCCCCCTGTCGATGCCGGGGAGCGGTCCTCCCGTGAGCGTGGTCCCGCCGGGTGTGCCCGCCGCAGGGTCCTTCGGCGGACCACCGACCGGCCGGCCGCCCGTGGCGACACCGCCCGGCGGGTCCGCCCCCGTGCCGGCGCCCGCCGGGGCCTCGCCCCCCACCCCCGAGCCGCGCCGCCGGCGCGGCGGCCTGTGGCTGGTGGCGCTCGTCGCAGCCATCGCCGGGGGCCTCGCCGCGTTCGGCGTCACCGCCCTGGTCGACGACGACGACGGCGACGCCCAGCGCATCGTCGCCCGCCCGCCGGTGTCAACGCCCGAGGGCGTCATGGACATCCAGGCCATCCTCGACCAGGTCGAGGAGTCGGTCGTCACCATCGAGACCAACGTCACCGCCCAGGGCGGCGTGTTCTCGGGCGCCGGCAGCGGCATCGTCCTGTCGGCCGACGGTCTGATCATCACGAACGCCCACGTCATCTCCCAGTCCGATGGCATCACCGTGCGCCTGTTCGACGGCGCCGAGCACGACGCCACGCTGGTCGGCAGCGAGCCGGCCAGCGACATCGCCATCATCCGGATCGACGGCGTGGACGACCTGAGCCCGGCCCAGCTGGGCGAGTCCGAGGCGCTCCTGGTCGGCGAGCCGGTCATCGCCATCGGCAACGCCCTCAACCTCGGCGGCGAGCCCAGCGTGACCACCGGCATCGTGTCCGCGGTCAACCGCTCGATCGACAGCCCCGAGGGCCGGCTCGCCGACCTGATCCAGACCGATGCCGCCATCAACCCCGGCAACTCGGGCGGACCCCTGGTCGACTCGAGCGGGGCGGTCGTCGGCATGAACACCGCGATCATCCAGGACAGCCAGAACATCGGCTTCGCCATCGCCATCGACGCCGCCAAGCCGATCATCGAGCGCATCCAGAACGGCGAGAGCGAGATCACGCCCGACACTCCCCGGCTGGGCGTCACCACCGTGCCGCTCGACACGGTCGACGACTCGGTGCGCGAGCAGCTCGAGATCCAGGCCGACGAAGGGGCGTTCGTGGTCGAGGTCGTGCCCGACAGCGGGGCCGACGCGGCCGGCGTCGAGCAGGGCGACGTGATCCTGTCGGTGGACGGCGAGGCCATCACGTCCAACGAGCAGCTGGGCGAGATCGTGCGGGGCCACTCGCCGGGCGACACCATCGAGATCGTCGTCGAACGCGGCGGCCAGGAGCAGACGCTCACCGCCGAGATCGGCCGCCAGGGCGGCTGACCTCGGGGATCTGCCCGGCTGGCCTCGGGGATCTGCCTGGCTCCCAGGTAGGCTCGTCGGCCATGTCTGACGTCGCACCCGAAGTCGAACCGCCCCGCGGCCACGCCCGCGTCGTCTACCTCGGTCCCGTGGCGCCCCACTGGGAGATCCAGTCCGACTTCGGCGACCGCCAGATCATCGACGACTTCCGGTCGCGCGTGATGGCGCGCCTGGTGCTGCTGCCGCCGCACGACCCGCAGTTCCGCCGCAACCGCGAGCGGGTGGTGCGCGACGCCGAGCGCGAGCACCTGCTGCTCGAGTGGGATCTGGGCTACCCCGAGGACGACGAGCCCGCCCGCTGAGCGTCCGCCCGCCGGGCGGCGGAGCCGATCGGGTGTTGTGCCCGCCCAGGGTGCTGCGCCGGGCGCTGACGGTCACCGAGGGTTCACGAGACCCGGGGGCGGCGGCACCTCGGGCGGTTGTACCCTCGCCCCGTGGCCGCCCTTCCCGATCTCTCGACGGCGACCCCTGATCCGCCCGCCGACCCGTCGGCGGACGGCGACGCGGCGCCGCCCCGGTACCGCAACCGCGAGCTGTCCTGGCTCGACTTCAACGCCCGCGTGCTCGCCCTGGCCGAGGACGAGCGGGTGCCCCTCCTCGAGCGGGCCAAGTTCCTCGCCATCTTCGGGCAGAACCTCGACGAGTTCTTCCAGGTCCGGGTGGCCGGGCTGAAGGACCAGGTGGCTGCAGGTGTCGGCAAGGCCAGCCCCGACGGGCGCACGCCCGCGGAGCAGCTCCTCGACATCCGCGACCGCCTCGACGTCCTGCTGCCCCGCATGCAGGCGGCGTTCCTCGAGGGGGTCACACCGGGCCTGGCCGACGCCGGCATCAGGCTGTCGTCGTGGGCCGACCTCGACGAGGACGACGAGAAGTTCATGGTCGAGACGTTCGAGGAGCGGATCTTCCCGGTCCTGACGCCCCTCGCGGTCGACCCCGGGCACCCGTTCCCGTACATCTCGAACCTGTCGCTGAACCTGGCCGTGATCGTGCGCGACCCCGACGCCGGGGTCCGCCGCTTCGCCCGGGTGAAGGTGCCGTCGCTGCTGCCGCGGTTCGTGGTCCTGCCCGACGGCGAGCGCTACGTCCCGCTCGAGCGGGTCATCGCGGCCCACCTCGACAAGCTGTTCCCGGGCATGGAGATCGAGCAGCAGTTCCCGTTCCGGGTCACCCGCAACACCGATCTCACGCTCGAGGAGGAGGAGGCCGACGACCTCCTGGCCCTCGTCGAGGTCGAGCTGCGCCGGCGCCGCTTCGGGCGGGCCGTGCGGCTCGAGATCGACGCCGCCATGTCCGACGAGGTGCGCACGCTGCTGCAGCGCGAGCTCGACGTGTCCGACGACGACGTCTACGTCCACACCGCGCCGCTCGACCTCGGCGGGCTGTGGGCGGTGCACGGGCTCGACCGGCCCGACCTGAAGGACCCGGTGTACCAGCGGGTCACGCCGCCCCGGCTGAGCGACTCCGACGGCGAGCGCGTCGACGTGTTCGACGCCATCCGCCGCGGGGACATCCTCGTCCACCACCCGTACGAGAGCTTCCGCACGACGGTCGAGGAGTTCGTGCGGCAGGCGTCGACCGACCGCCACGTGCTCGCCATCAAGATGACGCTGTACCGCACCTCCGGTGACAGCCCGATCGCCCGGTCGCTGATCCGGGCGGCCGAGCGGGGCAAGCAGGTGGCGGTGATCGTCGAGCTCAAGGCCCGGTTCGACGAGAGCGCCAACATCGAGTGGGCCCGCCAGCTGGAGGAGGCCGGGGTGCACGTCACCTACGGGCTCATCGGGCTCAAGGTCCACGCCAAGGCCGCGCTGGTCGTGCGTGAGGAGTCCGACGGCCTGCGCCGCTACTGCCACCTCGGCACCGGCAACTACAACTCGAAGACCGCCCGCATCTACGAGGACCTGGGCCTGCTCACGTGCGACCCGGCCATCGGGTCCGACCTCACGCAGCTGTTCAACGAGCTGACGGGCTACGGCCGCAACATCGACTACCAGCGGCTGCTGGTGGCGCCGCGGCTGATGCGCCCGGGCCTCTACGACCTCATCCAGGGCGAGATCGACGCCGCCTCCGCCTCGCCGGGGGCGGGGCGCATCACCATGAAGATGAACAGCCTCGTCGACGAGGGCGTCATCGAGGAGCTGTACCGCGCGTCGCAGGCCGGGGTGGAGGTCGACCTCATCGTGCGGGGGATCTGCTGCCTCACGCCCGGGGTGCCGGGGATGTCCGAGAACATCCGGGTGCGCTCGCTCGTCGGGCGCTACCTCGAGCACTCCCGCATCTACCGGTTCGCCAACGGAGCGGGCGAGGGCGACGCGGTGCACCTCATCGGGTCGGCCGACATGATGCCGCGCAACCTGGACCGCCGGGTCGAGGCGCTCGTGCCGCTGACCGGCGAGGAGCTGCAGGCCCGTCTCGACGAGGCGCTGGAGCTCGAGCTGCGCGACGACGTGCTCTCGTGGGCGCTCGGTCCCGACGGCGTGTGGACCCGGGCCCCGGTCGGCGGCACCATCGAGACCCACACGGTGATGCAGCAGGCCACGGTCGATCGCGCCGCCCAGGCCATCGCCAGCTCGGTCGTCTGACCGCCCTGCTGCAGTTTGAGGCCTATCCCGGGCTGACGGTCAGGCCCATGCGGCCGCGGAAGGCGTCGGCGATGGCGCGGGTGTTGAGCGCCAGGTTCCGGGCCGCCACCCGCGGGTGTCGCGGCAGGTTGACGATTGGCTTCGCCAGGCTGCGCGCCACCAGCCGGGCCACCCCGCGCGGGTGGCCCTGGTTCCTGAGGATGTAGACCATGTTGCGGGTGCTGTAGTAGCGCCGCCACGAGGGGTCCTCGAGACCGAGTGACGGTTCAGGCGTCACGCCGAGGCGCCCGGTGCGGGTGCGCTCCCGATGCCACAGCTCGCCGTCGGCGAACACGCCGTAGCCGGCGGCGCCGAGGCGGAGGCCGAAGTCGAGGTCGTCGAAGCCGAAGAACAGCCGCTCGTCGAACACCCCGACCTCGCGCAGCGCGCCGACCGCGTAGAACGGGAACTGGTTCCCGCCGATCCAGTGGCACCGCACCGCCCCGACGAGCTCCTCGTCGGGCACCCGGACGGCACGCGCCCGGTCGGGCGAGAAGCGCCCGCCCACGATCCCGATGCCGCCGACCTGCTCGCCGCCCGCCCGCAGCTCGCGACCGAGGCGCTCGAGCTCGGCGAACACGTCGACCGAGGGGGGCGGGTCGTCGTCGTCGAGCGACACGACCCAGTCGTCGTCGGTCGCGTGGTCGAGCGCCGACCGCATCCCGAGCGCGATGCCGCCGGCGGGACCGGTGTTGGCGCCCGCCGGCAGGTAGTCGACCCGGCGGGGGGCCGTGGTCGACCCGGCGAACGCCGCGACCGCGGCCCGTGCCGATTCGTCGAGATCGTTGTCGACGACCACGAGGGTGTCGAGCCGCCGCCGCTGGTCGCCGAGCCTGTCGAGCATCTCGGCGAGGGCAGCGGGCCGCCGGTAGGTGACGAGGACGCCGTGCAGCGCCGCTCCCGCCCGCGGGTCGCCGGCCGTCGGGTTGCCGTCGGCCTCCGTCACGCCCGCCTCACAATCGCGGCCTCACCATCGCGACCTCACTCTCCGCCTCACCGTCGCCTGACCGGGGGATCCCGGCGACCCCGCCCGGGGTGCGCGAGGGAGCGTACCGGTCGGCCCGTAACTGTCACACCCCGTCCTTAGGGTGCGCCGCATGGACGCCGCCCTTGTCCTCATCGGTCTCACCGCCGGCCTCGTGGCCGGGCTGGCCGGCGCGTGGCTGCTGGCGGCACGGCTGCGGCCCGGCGGCCCTGCCGAGCGCGCGGCCCGCCGGGCCGACGAGCAGCGGCGGGCGACCGAGCACGAGGCCACGGTGCGGGCGGCGGTCGACGCCGCGGTCGACACCGTGGTCAAGGTGGCGGGCGAGCGCCTCGGCGCCCAGGCCGACGCGGGCGCGCGCGACCTCGCGGCGCGCCAGCACACCTTCGAGCAGCGGGTGGGCCAGCTGAGCGGCGCGCTCACCGACCAGATGGCGCTGCGGGGCGCCACGGTCGAGCAGCACATGGGCGACGTGCGGGCCGAGCTCCACCGGGTCACCGAGCTGGTGGCGACGCTGCAGCGCGAGCGGGCCGAGCAGCACGGCCGGGTCGAGTCGCGCCTCACCGAGGTGGCCCAGGTCAGCGCCCGGCTGGCCGACACGACCCAGTCGCTCCGCCAGGCGCTGGCCAACCCCCGGGCCCGGGGGCAGTGGGGCGAGCGCATGGCCGACGACGTGCTGCGGGCCGCCGGCCTCGTCGAGGGCATCAGCTACCGCAAGCAGACCGCGACCGCGGCGGGCACCATCCCCGACTTCACGTTCCTGCTGCCGGGCGGTCGGGTGCTGCACATGGACGTGAAGTTCCCGGTCGACAACTACCTGCGCTACCTCGAGGCCCGCTCCGACCGCGAGCGCGACCAGTACGCCATCGCGTTCGTGCGCGACGTCCGGGCGCGGGTGCGCGAGCTGTCGGGCCGGGTGTACATCGACCCCGACGAGACGCTCGACGAGGTGCTGCTGTTCATCCCCAACGAGGCGGTGTACGCCTTCGTGCACGAGCACGACCGCGACCTCGTCGAGGTGGCCCTGCGCCAGAAGGTGGTCCTGTGCTCGCCGAGCACGCTGTTCTCGGTGCTGGCGGTCATCCGCCAGGCGGTCGAGCAGACGCAGCTGCAGCGCACGTCCGACGAGATCCTGGCGTGCCTGGCCGCGTTCGAGCAGCAGTGGTGCAAGTTCTCCGAGGCGCTCGACAAGGTCGGGCGCAGCCTCGACACGGTCCGGCGCAGCTGGGACGACCTCTCGGGCACGCGCCGCCGCCAGCTCGAGCGCCACCTCGACCGCGTGGGCGAGCTGCGCACCCGGCGCGACGGAGACGGTGCGACGGGCGGCGCGCTGGCCGCGCCTGCTCCCGCGCCGGCGCCGGCGGGGCAGGGCGCCGCGGCCGAGCTCACGCTCGATGCGTCCTGCGCCGAGCCGGCGCTGGGCGACGCCGAGGCCCGCCGCCGAGCGGCGGGCGACGTCCGCCCCCTGCCTCGCCCGCCGGCGTCCGCCGCAGGCTGACCTCCTCGGGCCCGAACGCGGGTCTGGGTGCCGTCGTGGCTGTCCAGCAGCCGCAACGGCACCCAGCCCACGGGTCAGAGCGTCGCGACCACCTTGGCAAGCTCCTCGAGGAACCCGGCGGTGCCCTCGCGTGCCTGCTCGTACTGCTCGTCGGTGAGGCCGCCGCCGCTCTGGCGGATCTCGAGCAGGGTCTGGTCGCCCTTGTCGGTGAGCGTGTAGGTCAGCACGTCGTCGGTGTCCTTGACCGTGCCCTCGTCGGTGATCTGCACGGCAAGGCGGTGGGGCTCGTCGACCTCGACGAACCTGCCGGCCCACGGGATCTCGGTGCCTTCGTAGGTCATCGTGCCCGTCCACTCACCGCCTTTTCGGAGATCCCACGAGTGGATCTCGAGCTCCACCTGAGCACCGAACCACTGGGCGAACAGGTCCTTCTCGCTGATGGCTCGCCACACCTTGGCCCGGGGTGCGTCGTAGGTACGGGTCAGGGTGTAGCCCCGGTCTTCGGCTGCGGTCTCGGCCATCTCGCTGTGCTCCTTGTGTGTTCCAGTGGGTGACGGCTTGACCTTCGCGCCGTCTCGGCGCATAGTCAACCCATTGGTTGATAAAACTCTTGGTTGAATATGGAGCGGTGCAGGATGGCGACGACGATGACGGAAGACCAGCTCGACCTGGTCTTCAGCGCGCTCGCCGACCGCACCCGCCGGGCGATCCTCACCCGCCTGGCCACGGGGGCCGCCACGGTGAACGAGCTGGCCGAGCCGTTCCCGATGAGCCTCCAGGCGGTGTCGAAGCACCTGAAGGTGCTCGAGCGGGCCGGGCTGATCGCCCGCGGCCGCAACGCCCAGTGGCGCCCGTGCCGGCTCGAGGGCGAGGCCCTCGCCAGCGCCTCGCGCTGGATCGAGGCGAACCGCCGGGTGTGGGAGGCCCGCCTCGACCGGTTGGGCGAGGTCATCGCCGACCTCCCCGACGACTGACGCCGCCGTGCCTCGGCGCCGCCGTCGCGTGATCCGCACGCTGTGAGCAGGGGTCCCTTGCGGCGCGTCGTGGAAAGGGCTGCCGCTCGGGTATGAACAGGCGCACATGTCGTCCCCCGCGCCGAAGAAGAACAAGTCGAAGGGCGCCCCGCCTCCCGAGCCCGAGGTCCGGGCGGCGGGGGGCCTCGCGTGGCGGGCCACGTTCGTCGCGGGCGACGACGGCGAGGCCCGCGCCGGCGTCGAGATCGTGGTGGTCCACCGGCCGCGCTACGACGACTGGTCGTTCCCCAAGGGCAAGCTCGACAAGGGCGAGACCTACGAGGAGGCGGCCATTCGGGAGGTCGCCGAGGAGACCGGCCTCGTCTGCGAGCTGGGCCTCGAGCTGCCCTCGACGTGGTACCTCGACGGTAAGGGCCGCACGAAGCTCGTCCGCTACTGGGCGATGCGCGTGGTAGGCATCCAGCCCTGGGAGCCGAACGACGAGATCGACCAGCGCCGCTGGGTCACGGTCGAGGAGGCCGCCGACATGCTCACGTACGAGCACGACCGCGAGCTGCTGGCGCAGCTCCGCGACGAGCTGGGCTGATCCCTCCCGGGTCGACGCTGCGAGCGGGCGTGCCCCCCCACCGTGGGAGATCTCGCCGTTCAGCCGCCGACGGCCGCCCCGTTGGCCCAACGTTGGTGGCTCGTTCACTTCTGGTTCACCTGCGTCCCCACCGCTCGTTCACCTGCCGTCCTTACGGTCGTGGCCGATGCAACGAGGAGCTGACTGGCTCCCCGACGACAGCAGGCCCAAGGGAGGGCATCTCGTGCAGTCATCCAAGCACCGCCGCCGTGTGGCGTGGCTTTCCGTCATCCTGACCATCGGCGTGCTCGCTGCCGCCTGTGGCGATGACGACGACGACACCGCGGCGAGCGACAGCGGCGGGGGCGGCGGCGCCTCCGGTGAGGTCAACGTCTCCGGCTCCTCGACCGTGCAGCCCATCTCGGTGGCCGCGGGCGAGGCGTTCCAGGAGGAGAACGCCGACGTCACCGTGAACGTCGACGGCCCCGGCACCGGCGACGGCTTCGAGCTGTTCTGCAACGGCGACACCGACATCTCCGACGCCTCGCGTGCGATCGAGCAGGAAGAGATCGACGCCTGCACCGAGAGCGGCGTCGAGTACGTCGAGCTGCAGATCGCCTACGACGGCATCACGGTCATGACGAACGCGAACAACGACGCGGTCGAGTGCCTCAGCTTCGCCGACCTGTACTCGCTCATCGGGCCCGAGTCCGAGGGCTTCGCCAACTGGAGCGACGGCACCGAGATCGCCACCGCGCTCGGCAGCTCGACGACGCTGCCCGACGCTGAGCTGGCGCTGACCGGCCCCGGCACCGAGTCGGGCACCTACGACTCGTTCATCGAGCTGGCCCTCTCCGGCATCGCCGAGGAGCGGGGCCTGCCCGAGGACCAGATCGAGACCACCCGCACCGACTACGACGCCTCGCCCGACGACAACGTCATCATCCAGAACATCGAGGCCAGCGACACCTCGCTGGGCTGGGTGGGCTTCGCCTTCGCCGAGCAGGCCGGCGACGCCATCAAGGAGCTGGGCGTGTCCGAGGAGCCGAACGGCACCTGCGTCACGCCCGACGCCGAGACGATCGCCGACGGCAGCTACCCGCTGTCCCGGTCGCTCTACATCTACGTCAACACGGCCAACGCGGAGGAGAACTCCGCGGTGAGCGGCTACGTCGACTTCTACCTGGAGAACCTGAACGAGTTCGTCGAGTCCACCGGCTACGTGCCGCTGCCCGACGACCAGCTCAGCGCCACCACAGCCGCCTGGGAAGGTCGCTGACTCGGTGAACTGCCGCTCGGCCGCCACACCGAGCGCCCCCCGGGGGGCCGGGTCGTACGACCCGGCCCCCCGCCCCCCACATCGACCCCCCGTGTGAGGACGCATGGCCGCCACCACCATCCCGCCCGGAAGCCCGCCGCAGCCCGACCTGTCCGGTGACGCTCGGCGGCATCGTCGCGAACGGGCGGTCGGCGGGGTGTTCTTCGCCGCCGCAGCGCTGTCGGTCGTCATCAGCGCCGCCATCGTCCTGTCGCTGTTCGGCAAGGGGTGGGAGTTCATCTCGAACGCCGACTGGGGCGAGGTCCTCACCAGCGACACGTGGAACCCGCGGCAGAACAGCTTCGGCATCCGCCCGCTTGGTCGTCAGCAGCCTGATCGTGACCGGCGTCGCCATGGTCGTGGCGGTGCCGCTCGGTCTCGGAGCGGCGGTCTACCTCTCCGAGTTCGCCCGGCCCCGCATCCGGTCCTTCGCTCAAGCCCATCCTCGAGGTCCTGGCGGGCGTGCCGTCGGTGGTGCTCGGCTTCTTCGCCCTCGCGTGGATCGCCCCCAACATCGTGGGCAGCCTGTTCGGCGAGGAGAACGGGCGCGGCGGCAGCATGCTGGCCGCCGGCATCGGCGTCGGCATCCTCACCATCCCGCTGGTCGCCTCGGTGTCCGAGGACGCCATGCGGGCCGTGCCGCTGGCGCTCCGCGAGGCCTCGGCGGGCTGGGCGCCCGCCGCATGACCACGACGGTGCGCGTCGTGCTGCCGGCGGCGGTGTCGGGCCTGGTGGCGGCGTTCATCCTGGCGGTGTCCCGGGCCATCGGCGAGACCATGGTCGTGTTCATCGCCGCCGGCGCCGCCACGGTCGGCAACTACTCCACCAACCCGCTCGACTCGGGCCTGACCATGACGGCCGGGATGGCCTCGCTGGCCACCGGCACCGAGAGCGTCAGGGGCGCCAGCCTCGCCTACCCGAGCCTGTTCATGGTGGGCATCGTCCTGTTCTTCCTCACGCTGGCGCTGAACATCGTCGGCAACCGCTTCGTGCGCCGCGTGCGCCAGGCCTACTGATCGCGGAGACGGCTGATGGCACTCACCACCATCGACAGCAGCGCCGCCGCCGTGCGGGGGCGCGTCGAGCGCGGAGATCGAGGGCCGGCGCGTCGACATCAAGGGTCGGCTCTTCGAGACCGGACTCGTCCTGTGCCTGCTGATCTCGCTGGCCGTGCTGGCACTGCTGATCGTCGACGTCGTCGGCGACGGCTCGGTCGTCTACCAGGAGCGGGGCGTTCGACTTCCTCGACAGCGGCCTGTCGCAGACCGCCAACCGGGCGGGCATCGCCCAGGGGCTCATCGGCTCGTTCTGGATCGCGGTCTGCGTGGTCGTCGTGGCCGTGCCGCTCGGCATCGGCGCCGCCATCTACCTCGAGGAGTACGCCCCGCGGAACCGGCTGACGTCGTTCATCGAGGTGAACGTCCGCAACCTCGCCGGCGTGCCGTCGGTGGTCTACGGCCTCCTCGGCCTGGCGGTGTTCGTCGAGCTGTTCAGCGGGTTCAGCGGGGCCGACGGTGTCGGTACCCGCACGCTGATCGCCGGCGGCCTCACGCTGGCCGTGCTGGTGCTGCCGATCATGATCATCACCACCTCCGAGGCGATCCGCGCCGTGCCCCAGGCGCTGCGCGAGGGCGCCTACGGCGTGGGCGCTACCCGGTGGGAGGTCATCCGCACCCAGGTGCTGCCGTACGCCCTCCCCGGCATCATCACCGGCGCGCTCTGTCGATCGCCCGGGCCATCGGCGAGGCGGCGCCGCTCATCCTCGTCGGCGCGCTCACCGGGCTCGCCGGTCGCTCGCCCGGGCTGAGCTTCGAGAGCCTGCTCGACCCCAGCTCGCTGACCGAGCGGTTCACGGCCATGCCCAACATCATCACCACCTGGGCGAAGCTGCCGCAGGACGAGTTCAAGATCCAGAACACGGCCGCCGCCATCATGGCCATGCTGGTCTTCGTCCTGTTCATCAACTCGATCGCCATCGTCTTGCGCAACCGGTTCGAGAAGAAGAGGTCGCAATGACCGAGCCCACCGCCACCGATACCGCGACCGACGTGGCCCCCGTCGACGCCCGAGGGCCGCTGCCCCAGGGCACGCAGGTCCACCGCTCCGACCACGATCCGGCGGCGCTGCCGGTGGTGTTCGAGATCCGCGACCTGAGCGTGTACTACGGCGAGTTCCGGGCCGTGCGCGAGGTGAACATCGACGTCAAGCAGCACGAGATCACGGCCTTCATCGGCCCCTCGGGGTGTGGCAAGACCACGGTGCTGCGATGCCTCGACCGCATGAACGACCTCATCCCGGGCGCCCACCCCGAGGGCACGATCCTGTACCACGGGGTCGACCTCTACGGGCCCAAGGTCGACTCGGTCGAGGTGCGCCGGCGCATCGGCATGGTCTTCCAGAAGCCGAACCCGTTCCCCAAGTCGATCTTCGACAACGTCGCCTACGGGCCGCGCCTGCTCGGCACCAAGCGCAAGGCCGACCTCGAGGCGGTGGTCGAGCAGTCCCTGGTGAAGGCGGCCCTGTGGGACGAGGTCAAGGACCGCCTGAAGGACTCGGCCAACGGCCTGTCGGGCGGTCAGCAGCAGCGCCTCTGCATCGCCCGGGCCATCGCCACGCGGCCCGACGTGCTGTTGATGGACGAGCCGTGCTCGGCGCTCGACCCCATCGCCACGGCCCGCATCGAGGACCTGATGCAGGAGATCAAGGACGAGTTCACGATCGTCATCGTGACGCACAACATGCAGCAGGCGGCCCGGGTGTCCGACGCCACCGCGTTCTACTCGACCGAGGTGAACCCCGAGTCCGACCGCCGCACCGGCCTCCTGGTCGAGTTCGACCGCACCGAGACGATCTTCACCAACCCGTCCGACGAGCGCACCGAGAACTACATCACGGGGCGGTTCGGTTGATGGCACGCGGGGGGCGTCGATGACCGCGCCCGAGCAGGTCCCGTTGCGGACGGTCTTCCACGAGGAGCTCGACCAGCTCCGCCTGCAGGTCGAGCTGATGGGGGTGCGCGTCGACCAGAACCTCGAGCGCATGCGGCAGGTGCTCGACCACGGTGACGCCCACGGCGTGGTGGTCGAGGCTGCGCTCGCGGCCGACGACGAGATCGACGCCATGCACGTGTCGCTGCTCGAGCGGTGCTACAGCCTGCTCGGCCGCGAGGCGCCCATGGCCAGCGACCTGCGCTTCCTCGTGTCGGTCGTCCGCATCCTGTCCGAGCTGGAGCGCGTGGGCGACCTGGCGCTGCGAGTCATCAAGCTTGCGCCCGGTGTCGAGGAGCTGTCCGAAAGCGGTCCCGCATGGGACATCGTGCGGACCCTCGTCGAGGTGGCGGTCGACCAGTACCGCACCGCGCTGCGGGCGTGGTCGTCGCAAGACCTCGGCCTGGCGACGCAGCTCGTCGAGAACCGCCCCCGCCTCGACACGGTCCACGAGCGGCTGGTCGACGAGCTGCGGCGCCTCGACCGGCCTGACGCGGTGGCCATCGCCATGCACCTGTTCGTGGCGGGCCAGGCGGCCGACCGCATCGCCGACCACGCCGCCATCATCGGCGCCCGCCTGCGCTACCTGCTCACCGGCGAGGCGGCCCACCTCGTCGCCGAGGTCCGGTAGGACCAGTCGTGGCGGCCCCTGGGACGGCCTCCGGGGCCTGGCCTGCACGTGACTCGAACCTGACGGCGGCACACTCTGTGGTGTGGCGACCCCCCACGGAGCGCACCCGATGAAGGTCCTGGTCACCAACGACGACGGCATCGACGCCCCCGGCCTGCACGCGCTGGCGCAGGCGCTCGTCGCCGACGGCCGCGACGTCGTGGTGGTGGCGCCCGCCCGCGACATGAGCGGGTCGGGTGCGGCCATCGGGCAGGTCCACCTCGACCAGAGCATCGACGCCCGGCGGGTGGAGCTGCCGGGGCTGGCCGGCATCCCCGCCTACGCCCTCGACGGCGCCCCCGGCCTGTGCGTGCTCGCCGCCCGTCTCGGCGGCTTCGGCGATCCGCCCGACGTCGTGATGTCCGGCATCAACCCCGGCTGCAACACCGGGCGGGCGGTGCTGCACTCGGGCACGGTCGGGGCCGCGCTGACGGCGGCCAACTTCGGCGTGCGCGGGCTGGCGGTCAGCATCGACGTGGTGTCGACCCGCATCCAGGAGCAGGGGGCGGTGCGGGTCGCCGACGGCGAGGCCGCCTCGATGGACGTGGTGGACACCGCGGAGGGTGCGAGCGACGGCGACGGAACCGCCCCTGACGCCAACGGTCGGGCGTCCCGGACCCGTGGGCCCTGCCACTGGAGCACGGCGGCCGCGGCGGCCGCGCGCGCCCTCGACTGGCTGATGGCCGCGCCCGCCGGCACGGTCCTCAACGTGAACGTCCCCGACCGGGCCCCCGACGAGCTGGCCGGGGCGCGGGCGGCCACGCTGGCGCCTTTCGGCACCGTCCGGACCTCAGTCGTCGAGTCGGCCGAGACCAACGGGCGCCTGCAGCTCGAGATGCGGCCCACCCAGGCCGACCTGCCGCCCGAATGCGACACCGCGCTCGTCGCCGCCGGCTTCGTCGCCGTGTCGGCGATCACCGGCGTCCACCTCGACGACAGGGTCGACGTGGGCGGCGTGCTCGACACCCTGGTCGCCGACGTGCGGAGACCCGCATGAGAAGCACGCGAGCTGTGCTGTGGTGATCGTCGTGACCGTCCTGGTGCTGGCGCTGGTCGGCACCGTGGCGGCCCTGGTCGCGGCCGCCGTCACCCGTCGGGCCGCGGCGCAGCGCGTCGACGCCGCCATCCGCACGTTCGACAGCGACCGGCCCGGCCGCGACGAGCGCGACCAGCCGACGCTCGACCGGGCGCTCGACGAGCTCGAGCGCGTCACGGTCACCGAGCAGCAGCGGCGCCAGCGGGTGGCCGAGACCGAGAACCGCCTGTCGTGGGCGCTCGGCGCCATCGCCAATGGCGTGGTCATCTTCGACGAGCGGGGCGAGATCGCCTACCGCAACGACCCCGCCGCCTCGTTCCTCGCCGCCCGGCACAGCGACGCGCTGGTCGAGGAGGCCATCACCACGATGGCGGCCGACGCCCTGCGCGGCCGCGGCGCCGAACGCGAGCTCGAGCTGTTCGGCCCGCCCCGGCGGGTCCTCAGCGTGCGGGCGGTGCCGCTGGCCGACGAGCACCGGCCGTCGGGCGTGCTCGTCGTCGTGGAGGACACCTCCGAGCGCCGCCGGCTCGAGAACGTCCGCCGCGACTTCGTCGCCAACATCAGCCACGAGCTGAAGACCCCGGTCGGGGCCCTCGCCCTGCTGGCCGAGACGCTGCTCGACGAGGACGACCCCGACGTCACGCGGCGCCTGGCCGAGCGACTGGCGTCCGAGGCGTTCCGGGTCGGCAACACGATCGACGACCTGCTGGAGCTGTCCCGCCTGGAGGTCGCCACCGGCCTCGCCGCCGACGACGTCGGGGTGGCGCACTTCGTGCAGGACGCGGCCGACCGCGTCCGCCCCGCCGCCGAGCAGCGCGGCATCGAGATCGACGTCGAGTCCGCCCCGGCCCGCCTGTCGGTGGTGGGCGAGCGGCGCCAGCTCGTCTCGGCGGTGACGAACCTGCTCGACAACGCGGTCAAGTACAGCGAGCCCGGGTCGACGGTGCACATCACGTCCCGCACCGACGGGCGCTGGGTGGACGTCACGGTGCGCGACCACGGCATCGGCATCCCGCGCCGCGACCTCGAACGCATCTTCGAGCGCTTCTACCGGGTCGACCGCGCCCGCAGCCGCGACACCGGCGGCACCGGGCTGGGCCTCGCCATCGTTCGCCATGTCGCCTCGAACCATCGGGGCGAGATCCGTGTCGAGTCCCGCGAGGGGGCGGGGTCGACGTTCACGCTGCGGCTCCCGGCCGGCCCGGGACCCGTCGCCGTCACAAAGGAGGCAGGATGACCACGCCCGACGCGACGGTCCTCCTCGTGGAAGACGAGGACAGCTTCGTGGAGGCGCTGACGCTGGGCCTCAAACGCGAGGGGTTCCGGGTGCAGACGGCGCAGGACGGCGCCGAGGCCCTGGAGCTGTTCGACGTGGTGAAGCCCGACCTGGTGCTGCTCGACGTCATGCTGCCCAAGATCTCGGGCGTCGACGTGTGCCGCGAGCTGCGGCGCCGCTCGACCGTGCCGATCATCATGGTCACGGCCAAGGGCTCCGAGATCGACACCGTCGTCGGGCTCGAGGTGGGGGCTGACGACTACGTCACCAAGCCCTACCGGTTGCGCGAGCTGGTGGCTCGCATGCGGGCCGTGCTGCGCCGGCGCCCCGCCGACGCCTCCTCGCGCAGCGGGGCCGGCGACGTCCTCGAGGTCGGCGACGTGCGGCTCGACCCCGAGCGCCACGAGGTCGAGATCCGGGGCGAGCAGGTGAAGCTGCCGCTGAAGGAGTTCGAGCTGCTCGAGCTGCTGCTGCTCAACGCGGGTCGCGTGCTGCCCCGCGACACGCTCATCGACCGGGTGTGGGGCACCGACTACGTGGGCGACACCAAGACGCTCGACGTCCACGTCAAGCGGCTGCGGGCCAAGGTCGAGGACGACCCCGCGGTGCCGACCCGCATCGTCACGATCCGGGGCCTCGGCTACAAGTACGACACGCCGCGCGCGTCGTAGCGGAGCTGACACAAGCCCGCGCCGCCGGGCCGTGGGGGCCTTGTACCCTCGCAGGGGATGGCCCTCGACAACGGGTGGCAGCCCCTGTCCAAGCCGCCGCGGCGTGAGGGCGCCAGCGCGTTCGTCATCTCGCCGTTCACGAGGCTGGCGCGCACCCATGCCGCGGCGGTCGCGGGCGACACGCTCATCGCCCTGGCGCTGGCCAACTCGCTGTTCTTCGACATCGACCCCAACGCGGCCCGCAGCAAGGTGGCGCTCTACCTGGCGTTGACCATGGCGCCGTTCGCGGTGGTGGCGCCGCTCATCGGCCCGGCGCTCGATCGGATGCGGGGTGGCCGGCGGCTCATGGTCATCGGCGCCAACGCGCTGCGCGCCGTCATCTGCGTGTTGATGATCCGCGACCTCGACAGCCTGGCGCTGTTCCCCGAGGCGTTCGTGGTGCTGGTGCTGGCGAAGAGCTACCACGTGGCCAAGTCGGCCATCGTGCCCACGGTCGTGCGGTCCGACGACGAGCTGATCGAGGCCAACTCGCGCCTGTCGTTCCTGTCCGGCGTGGTCACGTTCGCGGCCGCGCTGCCCGGCGGCCTGGCCTTCCTGGTCGCCGGCAGCCAGGGGGTGCTGGTGCTGGCGGTGATCGTGTTCGCCGTCGCCGCCGTGTTCGGCATCAAGGTGCCGGCCACCCAGGTGGCGGTCGACCGCACGTCCGAGACCGAGCGCGTGGAGCTGCGCGGCGGGGGCATCGTCCTGGCGGCGTCGGCCATGGGCGTGCTGCGCGGGATCGTCGGGTTCCTCACGTTCCTGGTTGCCTTCTCGCTGCGGTCGAGCGACGCGCCGACCTACCAGTTCGGCCTCGTGCTGGCGGCGAGCGGCATCGGGGCGCTGCTCGGATCGCTGGTGGCGCCGCCCCTGCGGCGCGCCGGGATGGCCGAGGAGCGCATCCTGCAGATCGTGCTGGCCGCCACCGCGGTGGCCGGCCTCCTGGCCGCCTGGGCCGGGGGCATCGCCGCCGCGGCCGCGCTGGCGCTCTGCGTCGGGCTGGCGGCGAGCAGCGGGAAGCTGGCCTTCGACTCGGTGGTCCAGCGCGACGCGCCCGACGCCAACCGCGGGCGGTCGTTCGCCCGGTTCGAGACCCGGTTCCAGCTCACGTGGGTGGTCGGGGCGTTCCTCCCGGTCGTGATCACCATCCCGATGGCGGTCGGCTTCGTCGTGATCGCAGCGGCGGCCGCCTTCGCGGTGATCTCTTACCTCGCGGGCCTGCGGGGCCTGGCGCGGGGGCAGCTCCCGGTCCGCCGGCGGCCCACCGAGGTGATCACGTCGCGCCTGCGTCGGCGCCGGCTGGGCTTCGCCGTGGACCAGACCGACGGCGATCCGCCCCCGGCCGACGACGACCTCGTCGACGAGGCCGGACCGCTACGAGCCCGAGGCCCCGACCGCGGTCGAGCCGGCGCCCGATCCGAACGCTCCCCGCCTGTTCGACGAGCCGGCCGAGGGGGACGCTCCGTCGGCCGGCGCGGCGTCACCCGCCCCGTCCGAGGACGACGACGAGCCCCCGACCCACATGACCCGCAACGAGGGCCGGGTGGTCATCGACCCCACCAACCTCTGACGCCGGAGGCGGTCAGGTCAGGCGTCGTCGGGGAGGTCGATGCGCGCCAGCCACAGGCCCGGGGCGTCGACCTCGGGCGGGCTGGGCAGCATCTTCTCGTTCTCCCACAGGCGGGCCAGGCCCTCTTCGCCCGCCCGCTCGATCACGCCCTCGACGAACGCCGAGCCCCGGTCGTAGACGGACTGCGTGAGCTCGAGCCCGAGGAGTCGCTCGACGAAGCGGTCGGCCTCGGCCGTCTCGACCCGCCGGCGGCGCAGCGCCTCGGTGAGCATGCCGTAGCTGGCGATGAGCTTGGTGCCGACCTCGTCCATCACGTGGTCGACCGTGCCGACGACGACCGCGACGACCGCCTCGAGCCGGGGGAGAAGCGCCCGCTGCTCGTCGGACTGGATGGCTCCGAGCAGCGCGCCCGGCTCGCCGAGCGCCCGCTGCAGGCTGGCCATGGCGTCGGGGCCGCCGGTGATGTCGAGCTCGCCCAGCTGCTCCTCGAGGGCGTTGGGGTCGTTCCGGAACTTGGTGGTGTACTCGCCGATGAGGGCCTCGATGCGGGCCCGTACATGGGGCACCCCGAGCACCGCGTGGTGGGCGATCTCGTGGAGGCAGATCCACAGCCGCAGGTCCTCGGCGGGAAGGCTCCACTCGGACCCGAAGGCGTCGAGGTTGGGGACGAGGATGAGCAGCTCGTCGGAGGGCCGGCGGGGGATCGGCAGGTCGTACTGCCCGAACGACCGGCGGGCCATGTGGCCGACCATCGACCCTGCGGTCATGGCCACCATCATCGGCTGCATGGCCTGCAGCATCGGGCCGAGCATGGCCGTGAACTGGTCCTCGGCCCCGAGGCCGAGGTCGGGATCGTCGTCGGCCGCCCCCGCGGCGGCGTCGGTGGCGCCGAGCGACGCCGCGAGCTTCTCGAGCAGGGGCCGGTAGTCCTCGAGCGTGCGCTGCGCCCACGCCCCCCGGTTGACCGGGAGCACCGTGAGCTCGCGCCCGGTCGTCGACGTCGACAGGCCGGTCACGTTGGCGACGTGCAGCTCGGCCACCCGCGCCAGCTTCTCGAGCGAGATGCGCTCGATGGGGTCGACGTTGGCCTCGCTGGTGTTGTCGGTGGCCACGGCGTTGGCCAGGTTGCGGGCCGCGTCCCACGGCACCGTGCCCCCGGTCTGGCCCAGCATCTTGGCCAGGTCGCCGAAGAGGGGGAACCCCTCGAAAGGGTTGGGCGAGCCGGGGTCACTCACGCCGTCAACGCTACAGGGGGGCACTGTCCCGGCAACCGCGCCCCGTCGCCGATCGGAACGGGCGGCGAGCCGAGGCCCGGCCACGACGTTTGGGGTTTGGCAGGCCGCTGGGTGGCAAGCTCAGGGCATGGAGAGAGTCGTGATCACGGGTGTCGACACCCCCCTCGGGCGACGCGTGGCGCGCCGCGTCGCCCAGGACCCGGGCGCCCGGGTGGTCGGGCTGGCCGGCACGTCCGTGGCCGACCTCGCTGCCGAGGTCGACGTGCGCCGGGTCGACCTGCGGACCGACGACATCAAGCCCCACCTCGAGCACGCTGCGGCGCTGCTCCACCTCGCCACGTCGGTGCCCGCGTCGCCGACCGCCGCCACCGACGACGTCGGCGTGGCCCGTCGCGTGCTCGACGCCGCCGGCGACGCGGGCGTCCCGCACGTCGTGGTCCTGTCGAGCGCGACCGTCTACGGCGCGTGGGCCAACAACCCCGTGCCGCTGACCGAGGACGCCCCGCTCCGCCCCAACCCGGGGGTGCCCTTCGCAGCCGAGCGCGCCGAGATCGAGCGCCTGACCGCCGAGTGGCGCGAGGCCCATCCTGGGGCCACGGCCGCCGCGCTGCGGCCGGCGCGGGCCGCGGCGGCCGGCGACCGCGACTGGCTCGTCCGGGTTCTGCGCCCGGCGCCGACCGTGCCCGAGACCGCCGACGAGCCGCCGGTCCAGTTCGTCGACCTCGACGACGTGGCCGCTGCGGTCGACGTCGCCCGCCGCCGGCGGCTGGAAGGGGCGTTCAACGTGGCGCCCGACGGGTCGATCCCCGGCGATCAGGTGCGCTCGCTCGTGGGCGTGCCGCCCAAGGTCCCGCTGCCCGAGCGGATCGCCAGCCGCGTGCTGCGCTGGGGCTTCCGGTGGGGTCTCGGCCCCACGCCGCCCGAGCTGGTGCCCTACGTGCTGCACCCGTGGGTGGTCGCCGCCGACCGGTTGCGGGCCGAGGGGTGGACGCCGGCCGTGTCCAACGAGGAGGCGTGCGTCGAGGCGCACGAGGCCGGCCCCTGGGCCACGCTCAGCCCCCGTCGCCGCCAGGAGATCGCCCTCGGCGTGGCCGGGGTCGGCCTGGTCGGGGTCGTGGTGGGGGCGGTCGTGGTGATCCGGCGCCTCCTGCGGCGCGCCGCCGGCTGAGGACCACCCGCGCGCCGGAAGGACACGTGCCGGGAGGGTTCAGGCCGCGATGTCGGCGGGGGCGTCGTCGAGGCGGATCAGCAGCGCGGCGCGGCTCTCGTCGGCGCGCACGACCGTGACCTCGACCCGGTCGCCCGGCGAGTGCGCCCGGAGGCGCACGATGAGGTCGGCCATGTCGGCCACCTCCTCGTCGTCGAGCGCCACGATCACGTCGCCGGGCCGGATGCCGCCGAGGGCGGCCGGAGTGTCGGGAACGACCGACGCCACGAGCGTCCCCGAGGGAGCGGGGGCGTCCTCGCCCGGCTCGGTGCCCTCGATCCCCAACCAGCAGTGGCGGGCGACCCCGTCGGTCAGCAGTTCGTCGGCCACCCGGTCGACCACCGCCACCGGAGCGACGTACCACGCCTCGTCGTCGGCGACCGCGGTGGTCACGCCGAGCACCGCGCCCCGCTCGTCGGTCACGGCGCCGCCCAGGGCCGACGTCTCGGCGTCGCCCTCGACCTCGACCCCGTCCAGCGCGGTCCCCTGCGGGCCCACGTAGCGCTCGGCGTCGCCGATCTCGCCGTCGGTCGTGGTGATGCCTGATGGGCCACCGCCGCCCAGCGCGCTGACCGACCGGCCGGCCACGAGCTCCTCGTCGGTGGCGAGGACGCTGGGGGTGTACCCGCCGCCGGCCAGGTCGAGGACTGCGAGGCCCGTCGTGGTATCGGTGCCGACGAGGTCGACCCGCGGCGTCCGGCCATCGGGCAGGCGCACGACGGGGACGGCGCCCGCGACCACGAAGGCGGCGCTGGTGATGACGATGCCGTCGTCACGCACGACGATGCCCGATCCGCCGTCTGAGCCCGCCGGTTCGACGCCGACCATCGTGGGCGCCGTGCGCTGCCGCACCGCCTCGGTCGCACCGGTGGCGGGCGCCTCCAGGGCGGACGCGGTCGGATCGAGGGCGACACGCTCGGTGACCGGGCGCTCGACCACACGCTCGCCGACCCCGAGCACGGCCACGCCGACCCCCGCGAGGACCGCCCCCGCCGTGCCCGCGGCGACCACCGCGCCCCACGGACGCCCGCGCCGGCGGTCGCCACTGGGGGTGGCGATCTGCGGCGGCGCCGGGCGAGTCTCCGAGCCGTCGATCGGTGCGATCGGATGGGCGCGCATCTCGGAGGGATGGCGCCAGAGCCGATCGTCCGGGTGCGGCGGTGGACGGAAGCCCGGGTTGTCCGCTTCGGCGTCGTCGTCGAAGGGCACGTTGCGAGACTAACGGCGGCGGCGCGCCCACGTGGCGCGGGGTGTGGCGCCCTTCTGCCGTACGATGGCCCGGATGGGCTCGTCCGGCGCGCTGGTCCCTCCCGAGGGGGAGACATGGCTGGGCCTGACGTCGGCCCCGCTGCCGGTGGCCGAGGCGGTGGCGTGGGCGGTGCGCCCCGACTGCGGGGGGCTGGTGCTGTTCTCGGGCACGGCGCGCGACCACGCTGCGGGGCGGCCGGGGGTCGAGCGGCTCGAGTACGAGGCGTACGAGTCCCAGGTCGTGCCCCGGCTCGGCGCGGTGGCCGACGAGGCGCGGGCGCGATGGCCGGTGCTCGGCCGCATCGCCCTGCTGCACCGCACCGGCGTGCTCGAGGTGGGGGAGTCGGCGGTCGTGGTGGTCGTGTCGGCGCCGCACCGGGCCGAGGCGTTCGAGGCGGCGCGGTTCTGCATCGACACGCTGAAGCGGTCGGTGCCGATCTGGAAGCGCGAGACCTGGGCCGACGGGGAGAGTTGGGGCCTCGAAGCGCAGCACATCGTCGACGCAGGAGCAGGATGACGCGGTGGACCCGATCGTCTTCCTCATGATCGCCGTCGTGATCTCGGTGGTCGGTTCGCTGGTCCTCTACCTGCGCAGCCGCACGCCCACCTCGCTGGACTCGGGCATCGACAACTTCCGCCGCGAGATGCAGGCGCTCGCCCCGCGCGACGAAGAGCCCACCCCGCGTCGCTGGCGGAAGCGATGAGGCGCTAGCCGTGGCCCGCGACCTCGCCATCGACCTGGGGACGGCCAACACGCTCGTCTACGCGCGCGGCCGGGGCATCGTCCTCAACGAGCCGACGGTCATCGCCCTCAACACCCGCACCGCGAGGTGCTGGCCATGGGCCACGACGCCTGGCAGATGATCGGCCGCACCCCCAGCGACATCGTGGCCGAGCGACCGCTCCGCCAGGGCGCCATCACCGACTTCGACGTCACCCAGCGCATGATCCGGCTGCTGCTGCACCGCGTGCGCGTCGGCCGGTTCAACCGCCCCCGGGTCGTGGTGTGCGTGCCGTCGGCCATCACCGAGGTCGAGCGGCGGGCCGTGGCCGAGGCCGCCCGCCGGGCCGGGGCCACCGACGCCTTCCTCATCGACCAGCCCATGGCCGCGGCCATCGGGTCGGGCCTGCCGATCCACGAGCCGGTCGCCAACCTGGTCATCGACGTGGGCGGCGGCACGACCGAGACGGCGCTCATCTCGCTCGGCGGGGTCGTCGGGCTCGACGCCGTGCGGGTCGGCAGCTTCGACTTCGACGCCGCCATCCAGGCCTACGTCCGGCGCGAGTACGGCATCGCCGTCGGCGAGCGCACGGCCGAGGAGATCAAGGTGGCGATCGGGTCGGCGTGGCCCGTGCGCGACGAGCTGAAGGCCGAGGTGCGCGGCCGCGACCTGGCCTCGGGCCTGCCGAAGACGGTCATCCTCACGCCGGCCGAGATCCGCGAGGCGCTCGACGACGTCATCGTCGAGATCGTCGAGTCGGTCATCACCTGCCTCGGCAGCGCCCCGCCCGAGCTGGCGCACGACCTGATCACCCAGGGCATGTACCTGGTGGGTGGCGGGGGCATGCTGGCCGGGCTCGACCAGCGCATCGCCCACGCGACCGAGATCGACGTCCACCTGGTCGAGAACGCGCTCGAGTCGGTCGTCCTCGGCGCCGGCCGCTGCATCGAGGACCCGGCGGCCCTCCGCGTCGCCTTCCAGGCCGGCGGCGGCCGCTAGTCATCCACAGGATTTCCACGCCAGTTCGGTCGCGGGAGCGACCGAAACTGGCGTGGAAATGCTCCGCCGAGCTGGGGACAACTAGCGTTTCCGGCGTGTCTGCGCCCGCGCCCGAGATGTCCGGCACCCAGCTGATCGACGCCGCCCGCCGGGCGCTCGTCGACGACCGGCGCCAGCTCACGCTCGACGAGCTCGCCGCCCTGGCCGCGCTGCCCGACGACGACGTCCCGGCCCTGGCCGACGCCGCCCACGCGGTGCGGGTGACCTGGTGCGGCGACACGGTCGAGGTCGAGGGCATCCTGTCGGCCAAGACCGGCGGCTGCCCCGAGGACTGCCACTTCTGCTCGCAGTCGTCGAAGTTCGACTCGCCCGTCAAGGCCGTGCCCCTGCTCACCGACGACGAGGTGCTTGCGGGCCGCCCGCGAGACCGCCGAGCTGGGCGCCAGCGAGTTCTGCCTCGTCTACGCCGTGCGCGGCCCCGACGAGCGGCTGATGGCCCACCTCGAGGAGGTGGTGCCGCTGGTCGGCCGCGAGACGGGGCATGAACGTGGCGGTCAGCGCCGGCATCCTCGACGCGGACCAGGCTGCCCGCCTCCGAGCCGCCGGCACCCACCGCTACAACCACAACCTCGAGACCGCCCGGTCGCACTTCGGCGAGATCGTGACCACCCACACGTGGGAGGACCGCTTCGACACCTGCCGGCTCGTGCGCGAGCACGACATGGAGCTGTGCTGCGGCGTGCTGCTGGGCATGGGCGAGACCGACGCCCAGCGCATCGAGCTGCTCGGCCAGCTGCGCGAGGTCGGTCCTGCCGAGGTGCCGGTCAACTTCCTCGACCCCCGGCCGGGCACGCCGCTGGCCGACCGGCCCCACATGGCGGCGCTCGAGGCCATCCGCTGGATCGCCCTGTTCCGCCTGGCCCTGCCCGACGTCATCCTGCGCTACGCCGGCGGCCGCGAGGTCACGCTCGGCGACCTGCAGGAGATGGGCATGACCTCGGGCATCAACGCCCTCATCACCGGCAACTACCTGACGACCCTCGGGCGTTCGCCGCAGGAGGACGTGGTCATGCTGCAGGGCCTGAAGATGCCGATCGGGTCGCTGTCGAAGGTCATCTGAGGGGCGGTCCGGTGGCGGTCGCCGCCTTCTGTGCCGGGTGCGGGCGGCCCACGGCCGAGTGCCCGGGCTGCGTGCGGCCGTCGGATCCGTGGCACTACTGCCCCGACTGCGGGCGGTGGCTCGCCGTGCAGGTCACGCCGACCGGCTGGTCGGCCACCTGCCGGGGGTGCGGCGCCCGTCACGACGGCACGCACCGGTAGCCGTCCTCCGGCGTTCTGTCAGACCTCGGTCACGCCACATCGCTCGTGACGTCCGACGGAACGATTGGTGACCGATGTCGAGGACCGGCCGGTGGCTCCGACCAGGCCGTGCGGCATCCACCGGGATGCCGCACACCGACACAGGAGCTTCCGATGTCGCGGCGCCGGGAGCCGAGTCGTAGCGCGCCACGACGGGGCGCTCAGCGGCTGATGTCCTCGGCGGCCTGGCGGACCTGCCAGTCGCGGTCCGTCAGGGCGCGTGCGATGGCGGCATCGACCTCGGGGCCCTCGAACGGCGCCAGGGCCAGCACCGCCCGCCGCCGCACCGCCGGCCGGTCGGTCGTCGCCGCCAGCACGGCCGGCAAACCCTCGGCGTCGCCGATGGCGCCCAGCGCCGCCACCGCCGCCTCGCGACACAGCGGGTCGTCGTGCCCGGTGACCACCGTGGCCAGGGGCGCGACGATCCCGGGTTCGGGCGGGACGCGCTCGCCCGACGCCCAGGCGGCGGCCTCCACGACGCGGGGGTCGTCGTCGGCCAGGGCGGACGCCAGCCCGGGCGCCTCGTCACCGGGCCAGGTGGCGCACAGCTCGGCGGCGCGCGCCCGCACGGTGGCGGCGACATCCGCGAGGCCCGCGGCCAGGTCGTCCGGGGCCAGTCCCCCCGCCCGGGCGAGCGCGCCGAGGGCGGTGGCCCGTACCGCCGGGGCGGGGTCGGCGAGGAACGCCCGGGCAGCCGCCACGTCCCCGCGGTGGCCCGCGATGGCGGCCTCGCGCCGCCGGGCGACGTCGTCGGCTACCTTGCGCGGCACCGTGGCATCACGGGGGGAGAGACGGATTGACGACGGTGGACGAGACGGTGCGGGCCGGTTCCCGGCAGGAGCAGGCCGCGGCGACGCGGCGCCAGCTGCTCGACGCCGCGGGCGCCGTGTTCGAGGAACGGGGCTACAAGGCCACGACGGTCGGGGCCATCACCGACAGGGCGAACACGGCGCACGGCACCTTCTACCTCTACTTCCGGAACAAGGAGGACGCCTTCTGCCAGGTGATCGAGTCGGTCATCGTCGACGAGCTCGCCGGCAACGTGGTCGTCCCCCTCGATGATGCCCCGCGGCCCGCGATGGAGGAGGGCATCCGCGCCTTCCTCGGCGTGTACGAGAAGCACACCGGCCTGTGGCGGGCGCTGCTCGAGGGGATGCTGCAATCGCCGCGCGTCCAGCAGATGTGGCTCGACCTGCGGCGGGACATCGTCGTGCGGTTGTCCGACACGTTCGCGGCCCAGCAGCGCGCGGGCCGCGTGCGCGAGTTCGACACGATGACCGTGGCCCACGCGCTGGCGGCCATGACCGAATGGTCGGCGTTCACCCACCTGGTGCTGGGCGAGCCGGCGCCCGACCGGCCGCGCGACCCCGAAGCCCTGGTCACCACGCTGGCCGACCTCTGGTACCGGTCGATCTTCGGCGACGTCGAGAGCTGAGCTGCGGGCCTCGCCCGGGTCAGAAGTTGTTGAGGACCTGGGCGCCGGCCAGCGCGAGGGCCACGACGACGGCGGCGGTGATGACGCCGAGCACCACCACCATGATCATGAGCCCGGTGGCGGCGCGCAGCCGCAACCGCAGCGGGACCCGGAGGGGGACGACGATGCCGTCCCGCGAGCGCGTCGGGGCCGCTGACGGGCCGTCGGGCAGGACCTCCGTGGTCTCGGCGGTGCCGGGCTGGTCGGCGGGGAGCGCCTCTGTGGTCTCGGCCGTGGTCGGCTGGTCCGGGGGGAGCGCTCGTGTGGCCTCGGCCGTGGTCGGTGCGTCGGGCCGGACTGCCGTGTCTTCGGTCGTGGCCCCTCGGCTCTGAGCCGTGACCAGGGCGTCGGAGGCGGCGCCGTTGCCACCCCGCGCGACAGCATCCGCCGCCCCGGTCGCGACGGCCGCGAGCACGGCGGTCGGGGCCTCGCCCCCCTCGGCTGGGGCGGGCGCCGGCACCGCGGACCCGTTGCCGGGCGGATCGCCCCCGCCGTCGTAGAGGGCTTCGACCTCGTAGTCGGCGCCGTCGACCTCGTCGTCGACCTGGGGTTCGGGCCGCAGAAGGCGGCGGGCGGCGACGGCGGTTGCGGCCACCGCCCGAGCGTCATCCGCCACCTCCGAGCCCACCCGGCGGCCGACGTCGGACGTCGCGCCGGCGGCGCGGCGCCCGCCACGCGTGGCCGTCCCTGCGATGGCCCGTGCCGCCCGCCCGGCTGCCGTCCACGTGGCGACGGCCGCGGCGGCCACCGCGAGTGCGGCGGCTCGGGCGCCGCGGCGGGTGGCGGCCCAGGCGGCTCGGGCCCATCGGGTGGTGTGGCCCGGCGACGGTGCGCCGCGGCGGGTGGCGGCCCAGGCGGCTCGGGCCCATCGGGTGGTGGTGGCCCAGGCGACAGTTGTGCCGCGGCGGGTCGCCCGCCATGCCCGCTGCGAGGCGGTGGCCGTGGCGGCCCAGGCGCGACCGGCCCCGCGCTGCGTGGCGGCGGCCGCGCGGTTGGCCTGGGGGCCGGCTGCGGACCGGGCTCGGCGGGCCTCGCGGGTCGTGGCGGCCCACGCCCGACCGCCGTGCAGCGAGGCCACCTCCCAGAACTGGCCGGCGCCGCGGGAGGCGCCGGCCCACGCGGCGCTGGCCCACGCGGCGATGGTGGCCCAGGCGGAGGCGGCCGCCCGCCGGCTGGCCCTCCCTGCCCGGCGTGCACCGCGCGCCGAGGCCGACGCGGCCCGCCGGCTGCCGGACGCGACCCCCTCGCCGGCCCGCCGGACGACCGGCGCGGCTCGCCGCCGCGCGGCCTGCGCGGCGCCGGCCCCGCGGGAGGTGGCGCGGCGGACGGCGTCGCCGGCACTCGCCGCCGCGGTGACCACGCCGAACCGGCGCACCGCTGACGGTCCCGCGTCGGGGTCGCCGCTGAGGTCGCCGCCGAGGGCACTGGCACTGCGGGGCCCACGATCGGGGTCCGGGCCCGCACCGTCGCGGCCCGCGCTGCTCGGTTCCGACCGGTCCGTGGCAGGCTGTTCGGGCGCGCTCGACTGCACGCCGGCCATCACGATCATCGCGCAGACGCCAAGGATGACCACGCAGAGTACGAAGGGGATCACGCCACCGCGGATGGTAACGCCCACCGAACCCGATGCCCACGGCGGCCCGGCGGACCCCGGCGACGAGGGTGCTGACGTCGTCCCGCCCGCGTCTCCCGAGGCCGACGCACGCGCGGACGACGCCATGACGGCGCCGCCGCAGCCCGAGCCCAACGGTGATCTGGCGGGTCAGGACGCGCCCGACGCGGCCCGCGAGCAGGCACCCGACGACGGATCGGCGGCCGTCCGACCTCCCGCCCCACCCGTGGCGCCGCCCCAGGACGCCCCGCTCGGGGGTGGGCCAGCGCCCGCCGAGGGCAGCCAGGTCGACGCTCGCGCTCCACTGTCGCCGCCACCCCCTCCGCCCGTCGCGCCACGCCGGCGGCGCCGGGGCCGGATCGCGCTCGCCGTCGTCGCCTTCCTCCTGACCGCCTTCCTCGTCGGCGCAGCCTTCGTCCCGCTGCCGTACTACCTGTTCAAGCCGGGGTCGGTGCACGACACCCAGCCGCTCATCAGCGTGTCGGGCGCCGAGGTGTATCCGTCCGACGGCTCGATCGGCTACACGACCGTGTCCCTGCGCCAGGCCACCCTGCTGGGCCTCGCTCAGGGCTGGCTCGACGACGACATCGACGTCGTCCCCCGCGACGACGTCCTGAGCGGCCGCGACGTCGACGAGAATCGCGAGCTCAACCTGCAGATGATGACCGACTCCAAGGAGGTGGCGACGTTCGTCGCCCTCGAGCGCCTCGGCTACGACGTGTCGATGATGGTGGGCCAGGCCGTCAGCGACGTCGTCCCCGACTCGCCCGCCGACGGCCTGATCGAGCCCGGCGACGTCATCACGGCCATCGACGGCGAGGAGTTCGACGACCCTGACGACCTCACCCGCCTGCTCGCGGACGAGGTCCCGGGCGACCAGGTGACGGTGTCCGTGCAGACCGCCCCCGGCCGGGACGAGGACGTCGAGCTGGCGCTGGTGGCGTCGCCCGACGATCCCTCCCGGGCGATCATGGGCGTGCAGGTCGCGCCGGTGGCCATGGACTTCGAGTTCCCGTTCGAGGTCACGATCGACACCGGCGACGTGGGCGGGCCCTCGGCCGGGCTCGCCTTCACGCTGGCCCTCATCGACGATCTGACCCCCGGCGACCTGACCGGCGGTGCGGACGTCGCGGTGACCGGCACGATCCAGCCCGACGGCAGCGTCGGACCGATCGGCGGCGCCGGGCAGAAGGCGGCGGCGGTGCGACGCGACGGCCTCGACCTGTTCCTGGTGCCGAGCGACGACTACGCGGACGCCGTGGCCCACGCGGGCGACGACCTCGAGGTGGTGGCGGTCGACACGATCGACGAGGCGCTGGAGGCGCTGGGCGACCACGGGGGCAACGTCGACGACCTGCCGGCCGTCGGGGAGACGGCGGCCGGGATCCCGCACTGAGCGGCGCCGCGCCGGCGTCCCGCGGGCACCGCGCGGCAGTTCTCGGACGGTGACGGCGGCACCGCCGACTGCGGCGGTCGGCCCGAATGCCCAGCATTTCGGGGGTGTGTCGGCCACGGACGGAGGTCGACAGATCGACCCTCGGCGCGCGGCGGATTCGAGTCATACGATGCGGGGCCATGCGGCCCGAGCCTCCCCTCGACGCGACGGGCATCGCCCGCCGGCAGTTCTCGACCGTCCGCAAGGGCTACGACCCCACCGAGGTGCGCGCCTTTCTGAACGAGCTGTCGGAGGTGGTGGGCCGCATCCAGCGCGTGGAGGCCCACGAGCACGAGCGGGCCGAGCGGGCCGAGACCCGCGCCCACCTCGCCGAGCAGCTCGACGAGCACCGCCTGGTCGAGCTGCTGGGCGAGGAGACGGCCCGGGTGCTCGAGGCGGCCCGGGAGGCCGCCGGTGGCATCCGCTCCAAGGCCGAGGAGTCCGCCGCCCGGATGATCCGCGAGGCGCAGGTCGAGGCCCACGCCCTCACCGACCAGGCCGAGCGCGAGGCCGCCACCCGCCGCACCGAGATCCTGGCCGAGGCCGACGCGCTGCGGCGCGAGGCCAACGACGAGGTCGAACGCCGGCGGGTCGAGGGCCAGGTCGTGGCCGAAGACCTCCGCCGGACCGCCGAGGCCGCGCGCGACGAGATGCTGGCCGACGCGGCGCGGGTGCGGGCCGAGGCCGATGCGGCGGCCGAGCAGATCCGGGCGTCGGCCCGCGACCAGGGCCGTCGGCTGGTCGGCGAGGCCCAGGCCGTGCGCGAGCGCATCCTGACCGACCTGTCCCGGCGACGCCGCGTCGCCCGCGAGCAGCTCGAACGCCTCAACGGCGCCCGCGAGCGCCTCCTCGCCGCCTACGAGGTGGTGCGGCGCACGGTCGACGAGGCGACGACCGAGCTCCGGGTGTCGTTGCCCGAGGCCCGGGTGGCCAGCGAGGCCGCCGTCCGGCGGGTGCGGGAGGAGCCCGAGGAGTCGGTGGAGGTCCTCGAGGCCGAGCTGTCCGTCGCCCGCATGTCCGGTGGGGTCGAGGCCGGCGCCGAGGTCACCGACGACGAGCTCGACGCCATGCTGCGCGAGCTGGCCGAGGAGGAGGCCCGCGCCCGAGCCGAGGAGGCGGAGCCGGAGGAGACCGAGGACGTCGGCGCCGCCACCCCGATGCAGGAGCCAGGCGACGAGGGCGGGCGGCCGGACGACGAGCCTGTGGGCTCCGTCGTCGACCCAGCCCCGGACGGTGGCGACGAGCCCGACGGCGCGGCCTCTGGGGGTCCGGCGCACGTCGAGGCGCCGACGCCGGCGGCGGCCCCGCCGGCAGGGGGGCAGTCCGACGCCGAGCGCTGGGGCGTGCGGCTGCCACGCTCGTCCCGTCGCCGTGCCGCCGAAACGTCCGCCCCGCCCCAGCCCGCCCCGACGCCCGTCACCGGCGCCGAGGCCCCCGCGGCGCGGCCCGATCAGGTGCCGTCGGGCGCACCGGTGGCCGCGGCCACCCCGGTCGCGGACGATGCCCCCGCCGCCGGTGAGGACGAGGGCGAGACCGGCCCGTACGTCGACGAGCTGTTCGCGCGCATCCGGGGCGAGCGGAGCCCCGCCGACGAGGCAGCGGAGGAGCCCGCTCGCCCGGCCGCCACCGTGGCGGTCCTGGCGGACGCGACCGAGGCCGCCGGCGAGGAGCCCGACGCCGGCGAGGCCGACGACGAGCCGCTCGACCCTCGTGCGGCCGCACTGAAGGCGCGCGACGACATGCTCGCCGCCGTCGAGCGGGAGATGGGACGGCGGCTCAAGCGGGTGCTGGCGGACGAGCAGAACCAGGTGCTCGACGCCCTGCGCCGCGGCGGAACGGTCGAGTTCTCGGACGTGCTCCCCGCCGGCGACGAGCACGCCGACCGCTACGCCATCGCGGCGTCGACCGGCCTGGACGCCGCCGCCGAGCACGGCGCCGAGGCCGCCGGCGGCGCGACGGCGGCGTCGTGCGACGAGCTGGCCGGCGCCCTCGGGCGCACCCTGGTCGACCCGTTGCGACGCCGCGTGCAGCGCTCGTTCGACGATGCCGACGGCGACCTCGAGGAGGTCACCGAGCGCCTGCGTGCCCTCTACCGCGAGTGGAAGGGCCAGCACATCGGCCGGGCCGTCCACCACTACTCCGCGGCCGCGTACTCGTTCGGTGCCGCTGACGTGGTGCAGAAGGGCGAAGTGCAGCGCTGGCTCGTCGACCCCTCGTGCGAGGCGTGCCCCGACTGCGACGACAACGCGCTCGCCGGTGAAATTGCCCACGGCGACTCGTTTCCGACGGGCGACACGCGGCCCCCGGCGCACCAGGACTGTCGCTGCCTCGTCGTGCCGGTGTCCCGCCTCGGGTAGCCCCGCGCCGGCCGCCACGGCACCGTCCCGGCTCTGCTGCCGGGTGACCCCAGCGCGTGGGTAGGCTCGGCGCCCATGCGAGCCCCCGATGACCTGCCGCGCCGCCCTCGTCGGGCAGGGCGCGGCCGCCGGGGGCGCACGACCCTGATCGTCGCGGTGATCGCGGTGATCGTGCTGCTCACGTCGCTGCGCGGGATCGCCCGCTTCTACACCGACTTCCTCTGGTACGACTCGCTCGACCAGTCAGGTGTGTGGCGGGGGGTGCTCGGCGCCAAGGTCGTGCTGGCCGTCCTGTTCATCGCGCTGTTCTTCGTGCTGGCCTGGGCGAACCTGTTCATCGCCGACCGCATCGCGCCGCCGTTCCGCGTGGCCGGGCCCGAGGACGAGCTGCTCGAGCGCTACCACGACCTCGTCTCAGAGCGGGCGGGTTGGGTGCGGGTCGTCGTCGCGGGCCTGCTGGCCCTGATCGCCGGGTCCGGCGTGTCGGCCGAGTGGAACTCGTGGATCCTGTTCACGAACGGCGGCAACTTCGGCATCGACGACGCGCAGTTCGGGCGCGACGTCGGGTTCTACGTCTTCAAGCTCCCGTTCCTGTCGTTCGTCGTCGACTGGCTCTTCGCCTCGCTGCTGATCGTCCTCATCGTCACGATCGTCGCCCACTACCTCAACGGCGGCATCCGGGTGCAGCCGCCGTCGCCCCGGGTGACGCCCCAGGTCAAGGCCCACTTGTCGGTCCTCCTGGCCGCCCTGGCCATCGTCAAGGCATTCGACTACTGGCTGCAGCGCTTCGAGCTGACCGTGTCGAGCCGGGGGGTGGTCGACGGCGCGACCTACACCGACACGAACGCCCAGCTCCCGGCGCTCAACCTGCTGGTGCTGATCTCGGTGGCCGCCGCGATCCTCTTCATCGCCAACATCTTCCGACGCGGCTGGGCGCTCCCGGTGCTGGCGGTCGGCCTCTGGGTGTTCGTCGCCGTCGTGGCCGGCGGGATCTACCCCCAGATCGTGCAGAGCTTCCAGGTCCGGCCGAACGAGTCGGCGAAGGAGCGGCCGTACATCCAGCGCAACATCGATGCCACGCTCGATGCCCTCGACCTGCGCGACGTGACCGTGCAGCGCTTCACGCCCAACACCGACACGAGTTCCGTCGATCTGGCGGGCGCCGGCTCGACCATCCGCAACATCCGCCTGTGGGACCCGGCGGCCAGCCTGTCGGGCCAGACCTTCGAGCAGCTCCAGCGGATCCGGAACTACTACGCCATCGACGACATCGACGTCGACCGCTACGACATCAACGGAGAGCTGACGCAGGTCAACATCGGCGCCCGGTCGATCAGCCCCGACGACGTGCCGGGCGACTCGTGGGAGGCCGGCCACCTCGCCTACACCCACGGCTACGGCGTGGTGTTGGCTCCGTCGAACGCCACGGTCAGCAGCGAGCCCGACTTCCTCGTGGGCAACGTCCCGCCCGAGATCGACGCCTCGCTCTCCGACTCGGGTTTCGCGCTCGAACAGCCGCGCCTGTACTTCGGCGAGGACCTCGACGGCTACGTGGTCGTCGGGACGGACCGCGACGAGATCGACTTCCAGGACGAGAACAACGAGACGCAGACCACCGCCTACGACGGCGCCGACGGCGTCCCGGCCAACTCGCTGTTGCGGCGGGCGGCGTTCGCGCTGCGCTTCGGCGACCTCAACCCGCTCATCTCCGACTTCATGACCGACGACTCGAAGGTCATCTACAAGCGGGACGTGATCGACCGGGTCCGGTCCCTGGCGCCGTTCCTCGACGCCGACGCCGACCCGTACCCGGTGGTCGTCGACGGGCGCGTGACCTGGGTGGTGGACCTCTACACCAGCACGGCGCGCTACCCGTACGGCCAGCAGGCCGACACCGACCAGCTCACGAGCGAGAGCGGGCTCAACCACGACTTCAACTACGTGCGCAACTCGGTGAAGGCGACGGTCGACGCCTACGAGGGCACGGTAACCCTCTACCTGGTCGACGACGAGGACCCGATCATCCGGGCCTACGACGACGCGTTCCCCGACCTGTTCACCGACGGCGACGAGATGTCCGACGAGCTGCAGGCTCACCTGCGCTACCCCGAGGACCTGTTCCGCATCCAGACCGCGGCCTACGGGCGCTACCACCTCGAGGACCCCGACACGTTCTTCACCCAAGAGGACTCGTGGCGCGTGGCCCGCGATCCCGGCACCGCCGGCGCCGACCCCACGACGCCGGTCACCGACGAGCAGGGCCAGCTCACCGGCGAGCAGCGGGCCCCCCGCATCAGCCCGTACTACCAGTTGCTCCAGCTGCCGCAAGACGCCTCGGGCACGCCGTCGCCCGAAGCCGAGATGGTGCTGATGCGGCCGTTCGTGCCGTTCAGCGAGGACGACTCCAACCAGTTGCTGACCGCCTTCATGGCCGCGCGCATGGACGGCAGCAGCTACGGCGAGTTGGTCGTGTACGAGCTGTCGGCGCAAGAGCTGCCCCCCGGCCCCGGCATCGCCGCGGCCAGCATCAGCGCCGACGAGGACGTGTCGGTGCTGCGCAATCGCTTGGGGACCGGTGGGTCCGAGGTGCGGTTCGGCAACCTTCTCCTCGTCCCCATCGACAACGCCCTCCTGTACGTGCAGCCGTTCTACGTCGTGGGTGAGGGTCGCAACCTGCCCCTGCTGCAGCAGGTCATCGTCGCCTATGGCGACGACGTCGTGATCGAAGAGACCCTCAGCGGAGCGCTCACCTCGATGTTCGGACAGACAGCGGTCACCCAGGAGCAGCCCGCCGCCCCCATCCCTGGCGAGGCCGACACGGAGCCGGGCGGAACCGAGCCGGATGAGTCGGCTCCCACCGGCACGGCCGCCGAGCAGGCCGCCACACTGCTCGACCAGGCCAACGAGCTGTTCGGCGAGGCCGACGCTGCGCTCACCAACGGTGACCTCGGCATCTACGAGGAGCGCGTCGAAGAGGCCCGCGACCTGGTCGACCAGGCCATCGACCTCCTCAACGCCGACGACGCCCCCGCGACCACCACCACGACCGCAGGCTCGTAGCCGCCAGCCGCAGCTCGCTGACCAGGGAAGTTGGCGGCGGGGACAGGGGCCGGTAAGGTGTCGTTCCCACAACGACGCGGGGTGGAGCAGTCTGGTAGCTCGTCGGGCTCATAACCCGAAGGTCGCGGGTTCAAATCCCGCCCCCGCCACCAATCGACACGCAGGTCAGGCCCGGTCCCAGCGACCGGGCCTCTTGCTGTCTCGGTTGTCATCCGACGGGTGACGGCCGTCGCCGCTTTTGCTCGGGCCCGTGGAGCGTCGACGCGGAGCTTGTCCACGCTGGGCCCCGCTGCGAGAGGCCTGCCCAGGTGAGGCCGCCGGGGAGGAGTCCTCAGGAAGACGTCGTCCATCCCTGCCAGGCTTATATCGTTGGATGGCGACGTATTCTATGCTGAGACGGTATGATGCGGCCGTCGAGAACTGCATGATATGGAGTGTCCCGAGGCATGAGTGACATCAACTTCAGCCCAACGGCCACCGGGGCTGGCCTCGTCGCCTTCCTCGACTACGCAATACAGAAGGGGTATCTCAAGACCGCTACCGGACAGGCGATGAAGACGGCCGTGAAGGAGGTGCTGTCGGCGACCGAGGGAGCCGATGGTTGGGAGACGGTGGATCTAACAACTTTGGACGAGGACGATGTCCTTCGTCGGTTCGAGACGCTCAGGGCGATGAAGTTTTCCGCGGGCAGTTTGCACACGTACAAGGGTCGCTACTCGCGGGCCGCAGCGATGTTCGACGAGTTCCGGGCAAGCCCCGCCACTTGGCGGCCGAGCGTCAAGCAGCGGTCGCGGACGAAGGGAACCAGCAGCACCCTCGCTGGACCGAGTCCGCCTGAGGCTCGCGCCGAGGGGCATGCCGGCTCCTCACCCTCCGCTGACCCGCCGACTCCGCATCCAGGGCATGGTTCAGCGATTATCACCTACCCGTTTCCGCTCCGGCATGGTGTGCTCGCCTCGTTAGAACTACCGCCGGATTTGACTCGCCGCGAGGCTCGACGCCTTACGGCGTTCATCGAGTCGCTGGCGATCGAGGACGAAGCCACTGTGCCTGGCGAACCGAGGCCTGAACCTCCGGACGCCTCCCGTGGCTAGGCATTCGAAGGACCCATGGCGGATCCACTTCTTCCAGCGCGACAAGGCTGACGATCCGAACCGTGAGGTGCCGGCGATCGGCTTCTTGGACAACATTCCCCCCAAGGTCGCTGCCGAGATCCACGCCGTTCTCGACGCCGTGGCTGCCGCGCCGCCGCCGTCGTTCTCGGGCGGGGGCAAGTGGGAAGCGATGCACGACGACATGGCCGGCTACTTCGAGGTCCGAGTTCAGGGCGGCGGGATGAACCACCGGCTGTTCTGCGTCTTGGAGCGCGACGCCGACGACCTCGGAGGGTCGAGCATCGTGTGCATCGATGGTGTGTCGAAGCGGCCGCGGACAGCGGCACATCCGAGGGACTACAAGCGGGTCAAGCGCTACGGCGCCGAGTTCCAGAAGCGGCGGACCGTGCTCGAGTAGCCGGAGCGTCCCGACGGGGGGTGGGTCGGATCTCCAAATCGAGAGCTCCAGCCAGGGCCACGAGGGTTGTAAGAGTCGGGTTCGGCTTCTCGGCGGAGAAGAGACGACGAATAGCCTCCGGCTTCACTCCGGCTCGGCGGGCCAGCTCAGCCTTGGTGAGGTGCAGTTCCTCGCGACGGGCATCGAGTGCGCGGATCACTGAATCGATCTGATCGATTCGGTCGCGAGCTTCCTCGTAGGCCTGGCGGTACTCGGGATCGTCGAGGCGACGGGCGAGATAGTGCTCTGCTCCGGTCCGTGCCGATGTCATGCCGTTCAGGATAGCCGTAACGTCTACGTTACGGCTACCACCTTCGGCTGCCGGCATAAGTGGATGTTCCGAGCTCGGATCGCCGGTGGGCTGGCTTTGGGCGGGCGTGATGTTCCTGTGGCAATCAACGAGCCTCGTGCGACGCCGCCGTCGTGGCCTGGTCGGCTCGGCAGATCGCCAGTCGCGGCGGCGCGCACCAGGCCTGACCCACCGGAGGACTTCGAGGGGTGGAAGGTGGCCATTTTGGTGCTGAGCCATGCGGACCGATACCCGTCAACGAAACGATCGTTCCCTTTCTGAGCTTCTCCGGTCCCTCGCAGACGAAGCTGGTGCCGAGGCGGATCTCGTCGACGACGTACCTCCTCCCACCTCAGGATCCAGCAGGTCCTACGGGCTTCGTCATCGGGCTCAGTTGGCCCCTGCCGTGGCGGTG
>CAWCLR010000005.1:0-294137 GCA_963796415.1 uncultured Acidimicrobiales bacterium
CGGGGCCACTCGTGGCCCTTGGAGGCAAGGGTTGAGCGGCGTCGATCGCCGCGTCACCCAGCGGATCCGGTCAGCAGGCCGCTTCCGTCGATCACCTCCGCGATGAGGGCGGCGCCGCGGCCGTTCTGGTGGACGAAGTCGGTCGTCAGCAGGAGGTCCCGGCTCTGGGAGATCGCGTCGAGGCTGCGGCGCAGTACGAACCGCTGGAAGACCGTGCTGTTGAACGCGGGGGTGCCTTGCCTCCCGATACGGGATCGGAGCCGCACCGGTCCGGCGGATCTCCTCGACCTGCCGCTCGTGGAGCGGGAGGTAGGCAAGTCCATGGGCAGCAGCGACCTCGGCGATCATCCGGCTGTATGCCTCTGACGTGTTCGCCCCCGGTGCGGTGAGGTCCTGGCCGAGCACCGGCAGCGACAGCAACCCGACCGTCGCGTCAGTCTCCGCTCGAAGTCGCTCGACGACCGCGACCAGGCAGTCCTGGAACCAAGCACCATCCGGTCGCCGTGGCAACTGCTTACGCTTCATCGCCCGATCCATCGGGTAGCCGGCGAGGCTCGCCCGAGCGTCGTTGGTGCCGATGAGCACCGTGATCACTTTGGACGGGGTCGCGAAGACCTGGTCGAGGCGCTGTAGGAGGTTGTAGGCGAAATCGCCGTTGACGCCGAACCGCGAGAGGCACAGCTCTCCTGGCTCATGTCGCCGGGAGAGCAAGTCCAGGTAGTCGACGCTGACCTGCGCTCGGGTGATGCTGTCACCGAGGCACGAGAGCCTGGTCACCATTTCAGTTCCTCCAAATGGGCGCGCCGTGCTCGCCCGCTCAGGGCTCGTATGGTGGGGGGACGTGGGAGGGCGCACCGCGGTCCAGGTGGAGGCACGGCCGACCCCTGCGCTCCGGCCCTACGTCACCTCGTACGTCGGCTTCGAGCTCCGAGGGTTCCCGTCCGGCATCCACCTCGGCACGCCGAACCGGGCCCTCAACGTCGTCATCAGCCTGTCCGAGCCCCTCGACGTGGCGGTCGTGCCGGGCGCCGCGCCGCGCCGCGGACGCTTCGAGACCGTCGCCGGCGGCTTGACCTCCAGGTCCGTGGCCATCCGACACGACGGCAACCAGCACGGCATGCGGCTGTCGTTGACCCCGTTGGGAGCGCGGGCGATCTTCGGGATGCCAGCCGCGGCGCTGGCCCACGACCTCGTCCCGCTCGACGACCTGCTCGGCTCGATCGGCGTCGAGCTCGTGGACCGGTTGCGCGGGGCCAGCACTTGGGAGGCGCGGTTCGTCGCGCTCGATGCGCTGCTCGTCCGCTCGGTCGAGAGTGGGATCGTCGACGGCGAGGCCGTGCACCGGGTCCGCCCCGAGGTGGCGGAAGCCTGGCGCCGCCTCGTCGCCACCAGGGGCCAGGTGCAGGTCGGCGCCCTGTCGGCGGAGCTGGGGTGGAGTCGGCGGCACCTCGGAGATCGGTTCCGCAGCGAGATCGGGCTGACGCCGAAGATCGTCGTGCGCGATCCTGCGCTTCGAGCATGCGTACCAGCTGGCCACGGCGGACGACCCCCCGTCGTGGGTCGAGGTGTCCACGGCCACGGGCTACGCCGACCAGGCCCACCTCGTGCGGGACTGGCGCGAGTTCACCGGGCGGTCGCCGACGGCCTGGCGTCGCGGCGAGGTCCTCGGACAGCAGGGGTAGCGGCACTACCACCGCCGTCGGTGCTCGGTGCCGGCCCCTGCGGTGATGGCCAGGATGCGCGCGGCCCGTCCATGTCGACCACGTGCCACACGCCGGCCCGGTTGATCGTGGCTTCGCCCGGGCCCAGCAGGACCTCGTCGGGTGCGCCGTCCGACTCACGCACCACCTTCGCCCGCCCGCTGAGGCAGACGACGACCTCGTCACCTGCCGGGTGGCTCTCCCAGTGGTCCCCGGGACCCTCGCCGTCGATGATCATCACCATGCGGCCCTCGGCCCCGTCGGCGGCGACAGCTTCGCTGTAAGCCTGCAGGATCCCGGGGTCCCAGGCGAAGCCCTCGATCGGTCGCGCTCGGGAGCCCAGGCCGAGGTGCAGCGGCGTGGTCAGCAGGTTGATCGCGTTGCGTTCGTCGTCGTGGAGCCTCATGCGGCGGATCGTCGCACGGGCCGGATCTCGCGGTCTTGAACGAATGGGAGCGGCGCCCGTGATCGAGGCGTCGGCCTCAACCCTGTTGGTCGGCACCGTCGGCGAGTCGGTGCTCCGTGCATGTTGGAGGTAGCCGACTACGACAAGCGCGGCGCCACACAGGACGATGGCCACTCCGACGGCGCTGTAGAGGTCCTCGTTGTGAAGCCGAGCCTCGTCAGGCTGCACGATCAAGGCGACCTTCGCGACGACGAATCCGAGCCCGAACAGTGCGATCCCGGTCCGAATCCACGCCAGGAAGGTGCGATCATTCGCGAGTTCGAATTCCACTGGCCAACTCAATCGTGGACTCTCGCTACGACGTGATCATGGACAAGATCGTCGAGGCACATCGCCGGGTCGACGGCGGCCGCAAGGCCGGCAGCGTCGTGCTCACGTTCGAGTAGGACGATTGAATCAGATCCCGGTCCGTGCCTCGACCCTTCCGGCATCGGCGGCGGCTGCGAGCGCGGCGTGGTCGCTTTCGTTCTGGTCGGCGTACGTCTCCGCGAAGTAGGCGAGTGCGTTGTCGAACGTGGCCGAGTTGCCGAGGTATGCCGCGATCGCGATGCGATCGCCGGAACGGGCGTGGGCGTGGGCGAGCGTCCAGCCACAGAGCCTGGCGTACACGCGGATGCTCCGGGGGCTCATGTCTTCGATCACGACCGACATCTTCCAGTCCCGGAGCTGGCGCATGTAGTAGTCCTCGTCCTGGTCGCCCGTGGGTCGGGCGCGCAGCCAGCCCAGGAAGATGTCGCTCGAGGCCTGCATGAGGCGCTGACCGGTGACCACGCGCTCACCCTGGTTGGCGTAGTCCGATTCGCCCGCGTAGGCGGCGAGGACCGACCGCTCGGCCTGCTTGGCCTGCAGGAGAAGGGCTTCCGCCTCCTCCGGCCTCGAGCAGGAGAATCCACGCCCGGAGGCCGACACTGCCCACTCCGACCACCTTGTGCGCGACGTCGGCCAGGGTGAAGTGATTGATCAGGTGCCGCCGGTCGTATTGCAGGGTGCCGCGATAGGTCGCGAGCAGGTCGCTGATCCGCCCGAGCAGCCCGTGTTGGTCTAACTCGGTCAGCTCGTCGATCGGGACGATCAACGGCGGATCGCTGATGATCCGCCTGGCGTTGTTCACGGTGGTCAGCTTCCCGATCGCCTGCATGCTGTCGCGGGTGTAGGCCTTCGCGACCCAGCGCTGGGTTGCCTTGAGGCTGGCCTTGTCCTTCTTGCGCTTCCGAGCGCTGAGCGTGGACGTGAACTCCGTGACGGCGTCGTCGACGTCGAGGTGCGCGTACCAGACCGCGAGGATCGGCTGGGTGGCGAAGGCTCGCATCGCCTTGCGGTAACTCGTCACTGCCGCCAGGCTCGCATTCCGGCATTGCTTCCTGGTGAACCCGTTTTCCCGTCCCGCCACGACGAGGCTCGCAGCCAAGCGCTTGACATCCCACTCGAACGGGCCCGGCAGTGTCTCGTCGAAGTCGTTGACGTCGAAGACCAGGCGACGCTCGGGGGAGGCGTACGCACCGAAGTTGGACAGGTGCGCATCGCCGCAAAGCTGGGCTCTCAGGCCTGGCGTCGGCGTGGTGCTGAGGTCGGCGGCCATCACCAGTGCCGCGCCTCTGTAGAACGCGAACGGCGACGCCAACATCCGGCCGTAGCGGATGGGCACCAGCTCGGGGACGCGGGTCTTCGCCTGGCCGATCAACAACCCCACCGGATCGCGTGACGCCGCCGGCTGGAAGTCGGCGTGCGCCTCCAGCGGGGCCTTCGCACGTGCCGCCTTCCCCGACGCGGCCCGCTCCTCGGGGCTCGGACGTTCGGCCCCGACATCGCGTCGATCCGATGCCGCTGCCGCCTCCGCGGCCTTCGCCGTTCGTGTGGTGGTCTGGGCCACGATGACGCACCTCCAGACCGGTCCCTACGGGAGCCGTGACTCTCCAGTCAACCACCACCCCCCGTGGCGGGCCAGGAGAGCCGGAAGCTGCGTGACGGTTCACCGGCCACCAGGCCCCCAGACGTTACGAGCGCCTGGCAGCCACAGAACCATCAGGGCAATATGCGCACATGCCGCGATCGCTCAGCTCTTCGCGAATGGAGGCGTTCAGCGACGGTGTGTTCTCCATCGCGGCGACACTGTTGGTACTCGACATCGCGCTTGAACCACCGGGAAAGCCGTTAGAACAAGTGCTCCACGCGTGGCCCGCGTATCTCGGCTACGTCATCAGCTTCCTGACGATCGGTGCGGCCTGGCTCGGACACAGCGCGATGACAGACCGCCTGACACGCGCAGACTCACTACTCCTGCGCATCAACTTGTTGCTGCTACTCGTCATCGCGTTCCTACCATTTCCGACGAAGCTCATCGTCGACGCAATCGGCGACGACACCAATGGTGAGCGCGTCTTCGTCACGTTGTACGGCGTGACGCTGCTCAGCCATCCGCCTCCTCGGGTTCGCCCTCGACGCGTACGCGCGACGCGAGCGCCTCTACTCGCACGAAAAAGCCGACGAAGAGCTGCAGACCGACCGCCGAACGTTGGTGCCCGTTGTCATCAGCTACGTCGTAGCGATCCTTGTCGGGCTCGCCCTGCCAATGCTCGCAGTCGTGTTGTACTTCGCCCTCGCCGTGTTCCTCGTGGTGCCTTTTAGCGACGCTCGGCGGCTCATGTTCAAGCGCTCATAACTGCCGAACTTGGCGTGTCGTTTGGATCAAACAACGCGTGGAGACCACATCGAGTCCAGCCGTGATCTCCTCCTGCGCGTGCTCAACTGACTTCGTTGGCGGCTTCCCTTACGGCTTTATCAATGTCCTTCGAACTCACATCGAGTTCTTTGGCGACGTGCTTCATCGGTCTCCACCCGATCCGGGGGTGATCCAGCGGGCGAGGCGGTCCCAGAGCACGTGACGGGTGCCCGCCGAGTTGTGGCAGTGGGCGGAGCCCGGCAGCACGAACAGGGTGATGTCGCTGGACGAGGCGTAGGCCCGGGCCTCGTCGTGGTGGCTTGGCGTCGAGTCGCGCTCGCCGAGGCCGATGAAGACCGGGCAACTCACCCGGCCGGCATGGTCGGATGCGATGAAGGGCACGAGCGACAGCGGCCCGCACACGCCGGGCAGGTGGGTGTTGGTGAGGTCGTCGGCCGCGATCACGTCGTCGGGCACGTCGTCCCAGTAGAAGTGGTGGCGCATGGCCGGCATGGTCCGGGGCGCCGCGAACGGCTCGTCGAGCGCCCCGGAGCGAGCCTGCGCCATGATCGCCTCGAGCGTCGGGGCGTGGACGCCCTTGCCGAGCTCGGGCGCCGGGTCCCAGATCGGCCCGATGGTGCCGTAGCCGAGCGGTGCGATGGCGTCGAAGCTGCCGTGGAGCGACTGCTGGAAGATGGCGAGCATGGCGCCCATGGAGTGGCCGACCCCGAAGGTGCCGCTCACTTCGATCGGGCCGATGTCGGGCAGGAGCGTGCCGTCGGCGGCTCGGGCCAGAACGTCGGCCAGCATGGCGGCGTTGGCCCCGGCGACCACCTCGGGCGTCAGCTCGATCGCCCGGGGGTGCCGGGAGCTCTCACCGGTCCCCAGGTGGTCGACGGCCACCACGAGCATCCCGTTGGCGGCCATGTGCTCGCCGAAGCTGTAGCCCGAGCGGCCCGGCACCTCGAGGTGCCAGTACGCCTTCGTGTAGCTGCCCCCCGGCAGGCAGAGCAGCAGGGGAACGGGTCCATCCAGCGGGTCGGGCGTGAACACCCACGTGCTGACGTGGTGGTCGCCGTCGATCGGCACCCGGCCGGTGACATCGACCACGACGGTGGTCGGACCGGTCACGCCTGCTCCTTCTCGGCCCACGCCGTGTCGGCGGTGTCGCTGAGCGCTCGCCCCTTGGCGAAGCCGTAATAGGCCGCGAACTGGAGGACGATCTCGTCCATCTCCTGCTTGGTGAGGTCGCCCGAGTGGAGGGCCGAGGTGACGTGCGACCACAACGGCGTGGGCGAGTCGTCGATGGCGACGCAGGACACGGTGATGATGCGGCGCTCCCGGCGGGTGAGGCCCGGCCGTTGCCAGACGTGACCGAAGACGAAGTTGAGGATGCCGGCCTGGGTGTAGGGCGAGTCGGGCTTCGGGGCGGGCACGAGGTTCACGTCGGCGAACTCCTGTGCACCGCGCTCGAGCCGCTGCGCCCAGTCGTTCGGGACCGAGCGTGTCGTCGGCGAGCAGGGGCCACGCCGTGGGCTCACCACCCCGCTCCTGTTGGATGCGAGCCCACTGCCGGCGGATCACGCCCTCGACGTGCGACGCCTTGGGCCAGCCGCAGTACACGGCGAACTGGAGGACGAACTCGAGCATCGCCTCGAGCTCGATGTCGCCGCTGTTGAGGGCCGCGTACACGTGGTCGTCGATGGGCTCGGGTGCGTCCGCGGCGGCGACGCACGCGAGGGTCACCCACCGCCGGTCGCGGCGGCTCAGTCCCGGGCGCGACCAGACCTCGCCGAACACGAAGTCGCGCGTTGCGGCCTCGAACGGCGTGGCCGTCGGCGGCGGCTCGCGGGTCATGACCTCGCGGTAGGTCTGCGCCGCGTCTGCGGTTTCCATGGGTCCCTCCTCCGTGGATGGCACGGCCGCCTGAAATCTAAGACAGTTGACTCTCCGCCGTCCAGGGTGCTTCGATGCGTCCGGTGCCCGCTGTCCCGCCGTCGACGAAACAGCAGATCGTCCGCGCCGCCGAGCGCCTGTTCGCGACGCATGGCCTGGAGGGCGTGTCGTTGCGCCAGATCGGCGCCGCCGCGGGCAACGGCAACAACTCGGCGGTGCAGTACCACTTCGGGTCCAAGGACCAGCTGGTCCAGGCCATCTTCGAGGATCGGCTGCCGTACCTCGACGAGCGGCGGAGGCTGCTGGTCGCGCAGCGACGTCCCGACGACCTGCGGTCGTGGGTCGAGTGCTACGTGCTGCCGATCCTGGAGCAGGGGGAGCAGGCGGGCAGTCACTACCTCGGCTTCGTCGCCATGCTCCAGCAGTCGGCGCACCGCGAGGTGTTCGAGCGCATCCCCGAGGAGGCCCGGGAGTCGACGCGTCTCTTCCGGGAACAGGTCGGCGAGCTCCTCGCCCACATCCCCGAGCCGCTGCGCACCCACCGCATCGCCCAGGCGTTGGCGTTGAGCGTGCACGCCACCGCCGACCGCGAGCGGATCCGGGCCCACGGCTACGACGTCATCTCGTTCGCCGTACACGTCACCGATCTGCTCGACGGCCTCGTCGGCTTCCTCGAGGCGCCGGTCTCCCCGGCGGCCCTCGCCGCCCTCGAGGATTCCGACCTCGAGCGCGTCGCCCGGCCCCTGCTTCTCTAGCGAAACGAGCCGCCCATGAGCATCGACCTGGCCAACGCGGTGGCGGTGATCACCGGCGCCGGGAGCGGCATCGGCCGTGCCGCGGCCCACTCGTTCGCCCGACGTGGCACACGCGTCGTCGTCACCGACATCGACGGCGACCGGGCGGCCACCGTCGCCGCCGAGCTGGGCGACCAGGGTCTCGGGGCGCGCTGCGACGTCACGAGCGTGGCCGATCTCGAGGCGGCCCGCGACGTGGCGCTCGAGCGCTTCGGGCGGGTGGACCTCGTGATGAACAACGTCGGGGTGCTGGCCGTCGGCCCTGTGGAGGCCATCCCGATCGAGGCCTGGGAGCGCACCGTCGACATCAACCTGTTCGGCGTGGTGCGCAGCAACCTCGTGTTCCTGCCCCTGCTGTTGGACCAGGGATCGGGCCACATCGTCAATACGGCGTCGACCGCCGGGTTGCTGCCCTACGGCTTCGATCGCCTGCCGTACACGGCAACCAAGCATGCGATCGTCGGGCTCTCGGAGTCGCTGGCGCTGTACCTGCGGCCCCGCGGGATCGGCGTGTCGTGCCTGTGCCCGGCCGGGGTTGCCACCAACATCCTCGAGCAGATCACCTTCTACGGGGAGCCGGCGCCACCCCGCGGGCCGGCGTTCCCGGTCCTCGACGCCGACACGGTCGGCGAGATCGTCGCCGACGGGGTCAGCGACGACCGGTTCCTCATCCTCACCGCCCCCGAAGCCGCCGACGAGCTCCGCGAGCATGGCGCCGACATCGACGCCTACCTGTCTCGACTCGGGGAGGTCGGACGATGAGCCGGGTCGGGTTCATCGGGGTCGGGAGCCAGGGCGGGCCGATGGCCCGGCGCATCGTCGAGGGGGGCTACCCGCTCACCCTCTGGGCCCGCCGCCCCCAGTCCCTCGAGCCGTTCGGCGACACGGCCGCGGTCGCGGCGTCGACGCCGGCCGAGCTGGGGGCGGCGAGCGACGTGGTGGGGATCTGCGTCGTGGCCGACGCCGACGTCGAGGACGTGGTCCTGCGGCCCGACGGCGTCCTGGCCGGCATGGCGCCCGGCGGCGTCGTGGCCGTGCACGCCACGATCCACCCCGACACCTGCCGGCGCCTGGCCGAGCAGGCTGCCGGGCGCGGCGTCGCCGTCGTCGACGCGCCGGTCAGCGGCGGCGGCCCGGCGGCCGCCCAGGGCAAGCTCCTCGTCATGGCCGGCGGCGACGCCGAGCACGTCGACCGCTGCCGCCCCGTCTTCGAGACCTTCGGCGACCCGGTGGTCCACCTGGGCCCCCTCGGCAGCGGCCAGATGGCCAAGCTGCTGAACAACCTCGTGTTCACGGCCCAGATCACCCTGGCCCTCGACACCTTCTCCTTCGCCGACCGGCTCGAGGTCGACCGGGCCGCGCTGGCGCAGGTGCTGGCCCACGGCAGCGGCGGGAGCCGCGTGGCCGCCATCCTGAGTGCGTCCGGCTTCGACACCACGGGAATGCGCCAGCACGCCGGCGTGCTGCGCAAGGACGTCGGCATCATGCTCGACGTCGCCCGAGCCGCCGGTGCGGCGGAGCCGGCCTCGATCGTGGAGCTGGCGCAGAACGCCCTGGCGACCCTGGAAAGCCCGCCCGACGCCGTGGCCGGTCAGCCCGCCGGGGGCTCGGACTCGCGCACGTAGCGCAGGAGGAGGTCCGTGAAGGCCCTCACGGCAGGCGCTCGCCCTTCTTGCGGACCACGGTCCGCAACTCGTGGCGATCGGCAGGATGGGTGTGGATGGACACCGCGAGCATCCGTCCGTCTGCGTCCCGCCGCCGCCGGGTCACGACCAGCGCGACACGGCTGTCGGTGCGCAGACGAGCAGCGAGCGACGCCTCGAGCGGCTCCGCGGTCACGATCTGCTCGATGTCGCCGATTGCGGCCTCGGCGTCCGTGTAGTTGCCCCGCTGGATGATCTCGACGCCGCGCGTGCCGTAGAGGACGTAGTGCTCGCTCCAGCACAGTGGCGTGTCGTCGCCGGCGACCCGGACACGCGGGCCCTCGATCAGGTGCCACGTCGACCCACGACGGACGCGAAGACGGCGGGCGAGCGCCGCATCCGCGACGACGTCGCGCACGATGGCCGGCTCGATCCGTGTCCGCCTCGACGCAGTGACGAGGTCATCGGTCGACACGGCGATCGGCTGATACTCGTCGAGCGGTGCCGTAGCGATCACACGGCTGCCGTCGCCCGGCCGGCGACTGATCAGGCCAAGGTCCGACACGAGCCCCAGCGCACGACGCACCGTGCCGCGCGACAGCCCGGTCTCGGCGCACAGCTCGGCGTCCGTCGGCAACCGACACCCCACCGGGTAGTGGCCCGCGCCGATGTCGGCGACCAAACGGTCAGCCAGATCCCGGTATGCGGTTGACCTCGCCACGGATCCCCTTCAGCTGTGTCCGAACGCCGCCGTCACCTCACCCAACCGCTCGTAGACAGCGCGGATCACCGCCCCCGTCTGCACCGGGAAGAAGCTGGTCGACGAGCTGGTCACGATCACCTGGCCCGCCTGCACACCGGAGGTGCGTCGGAGGCGATTGATCGCGACGACCACCGGCAGGAACGGGTTGTCGAACGGATGGCAGCCGACGACGGCGGCGAGCTCGCGCTCGTCTTCCGTCACGCGCAGCCGCACGTCCTCGAAGACGACCTCTTGCCAGCCGGGGATGGGGTCGCCGACCACGATGCATCCGTTGGCGATGTGGTCGGCGTACGAGCCGTACAGCGATCCCTCACCGAGCTCACCATCGCTGCGGTAGCGCGAGCCGATCACCTCGAACCCGATCACCGCCGTCACCGCGCCGGCGATCTCGTCGATGGCGTAGGGACGGTCGCGCGCGGGCAGGTCGCGGTCGGCGCGGAACATGACCTCGGGCTCGATCAGCCGACCCGGAGAGATGCCGGCCGGGATCTCGGAGCCGCTCGGGAGCAGGTCGTAGATCGGCGCGTGGAACGGCGGCTGCATGGGCTTGTAGACGGTGTAGGTCTTCCAGCCCATGACCGGCCGGTCGACGCGGGCGGAGACCGCGTCGATGATGCGCTGCACGTCGGCCGTGTGCTCCGGGGTCAGCTCCGGCGGGAGCCCGGCCAGCGTCACCCGGCCTTCCCGGGCCCCGACCAACAAGTCGGCAGCTGAGCAGATCTCCGCATCGGTGAGGCGCTTCATCGGTCACCGTCTCCTCCGGTCGTCGGCGCGAACGCCGTTCAGCACCCTATGCGTCGCCGGTGACTTTGGCTAGCCAAACTCGCTAGGGTGCGGCCGGTGCCGTGCTCACGGCTCGGCATCCGGAGAGGAGCGGAAGTGAGCATTCTGGGGAATCGTGTCCTGCGGAGAGAGGATCCGAAGTTCCTGACGGTTGGCGGCACGTACGTCGACGACGTGCGCGACGATCGCCTGACCGGTGCCGCCCACGTCGCGTTCGTGCGCTCGACGATGGCCCACGCCCGGATCACGTCGATCGACACCGCCGCCGCGTTGCAGGCGCCGGGCGTCGTCGGTGTGTTCACCGCCGCCGACGTCGGCCTGCCGGCGGTGCCCGGGATGGTGCTCCTCAACCAGGAGGTCAAGCGCGCGCCGCTCGCCTCCGGCGCGGTGCGCTTCGTCGGCGAGCCCGTCGTCGCCATCGTCACCGAGGAGCGCTACCAGGGCGAGGACGCTGCCGAGCTCGTCTTCATCGACTACGACCCGCTGCCCGCCGTCGTCGATCCCGAGGAGGCACTGAAGGACGAGGTCATCGTCCACGAGGCCGCCGGCACGAACGTGTCGATGCGCCTCGGCGACCCGGTCGACGAGCACCTCTTCGACGGCTGCGAGGTCGTCGTCAGCGAGCGCCTCGTGAACCAGCGCATCGGCATCGCCCCGCTCGAGGTCCGCAGCACGGCGGCGGCCTGGGACGGCGAGCGCCTCACGGTCTGGCTCGCAACGCAGGCGCCCCAGGGCGCCCGCGACGCCTACCAGGAGCTCCTCGACCTCGAGCCGGGTCAGGTCCGTCTCATCGCCCCCGACGTGGGCGGCGGCTTCGGCGCAAAGATGTCGCCCAGCCCCGAGGAGATCGTCACCGGGTGGCTGGCCCGCCACCTCACCCGGCCCATGCGGTGGACCGAGACCCGCACCGAGAACATGCTCGCCATGGGCCACGGTCGGGCCCAGATCCAGCGGGTGACCATCGGCGGGACCCGGGACGGCACCGTCGAGGCGTACTGGCTCGACGTCATCGCCGATGGCGGGGCGTACGCGGGCATGGGCGCGATCCTGCCGTTCATGACCCGGCTGATGGTGCCGGGGGTCTATGCCATCCCGAAGGTGGAGTTCACGAGCGCCAGCGTCGTCACGACCACGACGCCGACGGTGGCCTACCGCGGTGCCGGGCGGCCGGAGGCGGCGGCCGCCATCGAGCGGGCGATGGACCTGTTCGCGGCGGAGATCGGCATGGACCCCGTGGAGGTGCGGCGCAAGAACCTCGTCCCGAAGGACGCCTTCCCGTACACGACGGCAATGGGCACGACCTATGACAGTGGCGACTACGAGCGGGCCCTCGACCTCGCAGTCGAGGCAGCCGGGTACCGCGCGCTCCGCGAGGAGCAGCGCCGCCGGCGCGAGGCGGGTGACGTGCATCAGCTCGGCCTCGGCGTGGCCGTGTACGTGGAGGTGACCGGCGGGCCGTACGCCGGCAACGAGGTGGCCAAGGTCGAGATCACGCCCGGCGGCGGCGCCCGCGTCTACACCGGCACGTCACCGCACGGCCAGGGCCACGTCACCTCGTGGTCGATGCTCGCCAGCGATCAACTCGGCATTCCGATGGACCGCATCGAGGTGATCCACGGCGACACCGATCTCGTCCCCGTCGGCGGTGGCACGTCGGGCTCCCGGTCGCTGCAGCTCGGCGGCGCCGCCGTGCACCAGGCGTCGGTGGAGATGGTCGCGCTCGCCCGGAAGCGTGCCGCCGAGCTGCTCGAGGCGAATCCCGACGACGTCGTGCTCGACCGGGTCCACGGGTCGTTCCAGGTCGCCGGGACGCCCGCGATCGGCAAGACCTGGGCCGAGCTGGCGGCGGACGAACCGCTGGTCGTCGACACGACGTTCCAGGCGGCGGCCTCCACGTTCCCGTTCGGCGCCCACATCGCCGTCGTCGACGTCGACACCGAGACCGGCAAGGTCACCGTCGAGCGGCTCGTCGCCGTCGACGACGCCGGCAGCATCCTCAACCCCCTCATCGTCGAGGGCCAGCGCCACGGTGGCCTCGCCCAGGGCATCGCCCAGGCGCTGTGCGAGGAGTTCGTCTACGACGAGGACGGCAACCCGCTCACGTCGAACCTCGCCGACTTCACGTTCGTCTCCGCGTGCGAGCTGCCCAGCTTCGAGCTCGTCCCGATGGAGACGCCCACGCCCGCCAACCCGTTGGGCGCCAAGGGCATCGGCGAGTCGGGGACGATCGGCGCCACCCCCGCGGTGCAGAACGCGGTCGTGGACGCCCTGTCCCACCTCGGCGTCCGCCACATCGACATGCCCGCTACCCCGCAGCGCGTCTGGGACACGATCCAGGGAGCAACGTCGTGACGGTCACGATCACGGTCAACGGCGAGCGGCACGAGGACGACGCCGAGCCTCGGCTGCTCCTCGTCCACTTCCTGCGCGAGGTGCTCGGTCTCACCGGCACCAACGTCGGCTGCGACACCTCGTCGTGCGGCGCGTGCTCCGTCCATCTCGACGGCGAGGCGGTCAAGTCGTGCACGGTGCTCGCCGTGCAGGCCGACGGCCGGTCGGTCACGACCATCGAGGGTCTCGCTCCCTCGCCCGACGAGCTCCACCCGATGCAGCGGGCATTCCAGGAACACCATGGCCTCCAGTGCGGGTTCTGCACACCGGGCATGGTCATGGCAGCCACGTCGTTGCTGCGCGAGATCCCCGACCCGACCGAGGCACAGGTGCGTGAAGGTCTCGAGGGCAACCTGTGCCGCTGCACCGGCTACCACAACATCGTCCAGGCGGTGCTGGCGGCGGCCAAGTCCGGAGGCGGGCAGTGATCCCGGCCGCGTTCGACTACGTGCGGGCCGGCTCGGTCGACGAGGCGCTCGCCGCGCTCGCCGAGCACGGCGACGAAGCCAAGGTCCTCGCCGGCGGTCACTCGCTGCTGCCCCTCATGAAGCTCCGGCTCGCCACGCCGGCGGTGCTCGTCGACGTCGGCCGCCTCGCCGAGCTCTCCTATGTCCGCGAGGAGGGCGACGAGATCCGCGTCGGCGGCCTCACGCGCCACCACGACGTCGAGCGTTCCGACCTGGTCCGGCAGCAGTGCGGCCTGCTCGCCCACGTCGCCTCGTTCGTTGGAGACCCCCAGGTCCGCCATCGCGGCACGATCGGCGGCTCGATCGCTCACGGCGACCCGGCGTCCGACCTGCCGGCCGCCGTCGTCGCGCTCGGCGGCTCGCTCGTGGTGCGCGGCACGCGCGGCGACCGCGTCGTGCCGGCGTCCGAGTTCTTCCGCGGGTTCCTCGAGACAGCGCTGGCGCCCGACGAGCTGCTCGTCGAGGTACGGGTGCCGAAGACGCCGGGCGCCCGGTTCTCGTACCAGAAGTTCGTCAAGCGGGCCCAGGACTGGGCGATCGTGGGCGCTGCCATCGTCCGCTGGGAGGGTGGTACCGGCGTCGGCCTCGCCAACATGGGCTCGACGCCGATCCGCGCCACCGCCGTCGAGCAGGCGTTGGGCTCGGCGCGCGTCGGCCGCCGACGCCGCCGCCGTCGCGGACGAGGGGACGTCGCCGACGGCGGACCTCAACGCCAGCGAGGACTACCGCCGCCATCTCGCGAAGGTGCTCGTCCGGCGGGGCCTGGAGGCCAGCGCGTCGTGACGCCAACCGGACTCGTCGGGATTCGTCCCCTGTCCACGTCGTGCGCATCCACAGGGCCGAACCTCCTCGGGGGTCGTCGCCACCACCCGATCATCCGTCCTCGGCCATCACCACCACGGCGCGGCCGAGGTACTTGCCAGCCTCGAGCTCGTCCAGGATGGTGGCGAGGTCCGAGAGATCGCCGACACGCGAGACGTGGCTCTTGACCCGCCCGTCAGCCGCCAGGTCGACGAGCTCGCGCATGTCCTGCACCGTCCCGACGGCCGAGTAGATGATCGTCGGGTCCTTCATCAGCAGCTCGAACGGGTTCAGCTCGAAGTTGCCCTCCCGCGTGGCGGGCACACCCACGGCCACGAACAGCCCACCCTTCCGCAGCAGAGTCATACCGAGGTCGAACCCCGCGAGCGCCGCGGAGAAGACGAGGGCCGCATCGACACCGCCCAGCTCCCGCTCGACCACACCGGCCGCCTCGCCGGCGTCGACCGCCAGGTGGGCGCCGAGGCTACGGACGAACTCGAGGCGCTCCTCCCCGATGTCGACCCCGACGACCCGGTAGCCGAACGCGGTCGCGAGCTGGACGGCGTAGTGCCCGAGACCACCGGCGGCGCCGATGACCGCGACCGGGCGACCCGGCAGGACGCCGTACCGCTGGAGCTTCTTGACCGCGCCGTAGGCCGTGAGCCCGCCGCACGCGAGGGGGGCTTCGTGGTCGCCGATGCCGTCCGGCACCTTCACGAGCGACCGCGCCCACACCGAGAAGCGCTCGGCGAAGGTGCCGAGGATGCCCTTGCTCTGCGAGCAGTGGCGCGGCCGGCCGCTCAGGCAGTACTCGCATGCGCCACACCAGTAGCCGCCGCCTGTGCCACCGAGCCCGAGGATCACGCGGTCGCCGATCGCCACGCACTGCTCGGCTCCCGGGCCGAGCGCCTCGACGACGCCAATCGCCTCGTGCCCGATGGCCTCCGGTTGGACCCCGAACCAATCGCCCCGCGCCAGGTGCAGGTCCGAGTGACAGACCCCGGCCGCGCTGATCCGGACCAACGCCTCCCCGTCGCCCGGGACGGGGACCGGAACGTTCCGGACGTACAGAACCCCGTCCTCGACCCGCGCTGCTCTCATGACGCCAAGTCCCCTCTGTCATCGCATAACATATATGACTCCGCGGGGAACCGGCGCTACCCGCGTACGCTCTCACGCATGCTCACTGGAACTGGCATCTGGTCGGCCGATCTGCGCTACGCCGAGCCGGCCGCGATCGCCGAGGCGGCGGCCGAGTTGGAGGCGCTGGGCTACAGCGCGCTGTGGATCCCCGACCCCGGCGGCGACGTGTTCGGTGCCCTCGACCTCCTGCTGGAGGCGACCGCCACCGTCACCGTCGCCACCGGCATCCTGAACATCTGGCGCCAGACACCCGAGGCCACCAACGCCTGGTGGTCGGCGCTGCCGTCCGCCGACCAGGACCGGACCCTGCTCGGCCTCGGCGTCAGCCACGGCTCGATGATCGGCGAGGAGTGGTCCCACCCGTTGGCCGCCATGCGGGCGTTCCTCGACGCCCTGTCCGTGCCCACCGAGCACCTCTGCATCGCCGCCCTCGGCCCCAAGATGCTCGAGCTGGCTCGCGACCGCACCGCCGGCGCGCACCCGTACCTCGTCACCCCCGAGCACACCGCGCGGGCCCGCCAGGCCGTCGGTCCCGACGGGCTGGTGGCGCCCGAGCAGGGCGTCGTGCTCGAGACCGACGCCGACACCGCCCGGCAGATCGCCCGCCAGATGCTCGGCGGGTACGCAGGGCTCCCGAACTACGTGAACAACTGGAAGCGGCTCGGCTTCACCGACGACGACGTGGCGTCGCTCAGCGACGGGCTCGTCGACGCGCTGATCGCCTGGGGCGACGTCGACGCCATCGCCGCCCGCGTCGACGAGCACCGGGTCGCCGGCGCCGACCACGTCTGCCTCCAGGTGCTCCAGGCTCCGGGGAGCCCGATGCCCCGCGCCGCCTGGAAGGCGCTGGCCGGCGTGTGAAGGCGAGCGCAGCAGTGACTGCTCTACGAGTGTCCCGGAAGGCTGATCCGCCGCGAAATCGCCGGTCAGATTCGCCGCTGGCGGCGTCCTCGTCCTCGACGTAGCTACGGCTATGCCTTCGTCCTGCGTCCTTGCCAGCGACGAATCTGACACGCCGATTTCATCACCGGACCAGCCTTCCGGGACACTAGCTGAGGTCGAGCAGCAGGATGCCCTCGCCCTGTCCTTCGACGTCACCGTTGACGGAGAGCTGGAACGCGAGGGTCTGCCCGTCGGGGGCGACGCTGGGGTTCGATGCGTAGTAGGGGGCGTAGCGGTTGAAGAACGTCGACGCGCTCCCACGACGGGTCGCTCGGGTCCCGTAGGCCGAGTCGCCAGACGTCCAGCGCACCGGGGTCCACCCCCTCGTAGGCGATGTCCCGCTCGACGTAGATCGCGTCGCCGTCGGGGGCGATGCCTTCGGCTTCCTCGTAGGCGCTGCTGTTGGAGTAGTTGCGGACGACCCCGGTGTCGAGGTCGAGCCCGATCACCTCACCGCCCTGGTAGGCGTAGGCGGTGAGCAGCAGCTCGTTCTCGTCCGGTGGCCGGAACGCCTGCACCTCGAAGACCGCGAGGGAGCCGAAGGCGTCACGGTCGAGCACCTTGTGGGCGTTCACGACGGTGGCCCGGCCGTCGATGTCACGGATCTCACCGGTCCAGACCTCGGTGATCCCGTTGACCACGCGGTCGACGAGGTCCGAGTCGGTGTAGTCGATGTCGGAGCGGTTCCAGGCGATGCGCATCGACGTCCGCGCCGTGGCGATCCCTTCCCAGCACGGGATGCCGAGCGGTTGCGGGGGTTCGTCGAACGGTGCTCGCAGCACCGACAGCACGCCGGTGAACCGTCCCGCTTCGGGTCGCTCGCTCGTCGGTGCCGGCCCCGACGTGGGACCGCACAGCAGCAGGTCGCCGTTGGCCAGGTAGGCGGCCCGGGAGAACCCTCGGTGCTCGAACCGGTCGGTGAGCTGGCGCGTGGTCCCCGTGGCGACGTCGACGGTCCAGACGTCGCCCAGGGGCGAGTCGTCGAGGAACACGATCGCGCTGCCGTCGGGCGACCAGTCGGGTCGTTGCCCGAAATCGGTGAGGACGGTGACGCCCTCCGGCAGGTCGTCGAGAGGCGATCCCTGAAGGGTTCCCCGCTCGGGATCCCCTTGGGGCACGTCCTCCATCGGCGGTGCCGGCGCCATCGAGACCGGAGGGGCCGGTTCGGCCCGCGCGCTCTCGGCCGTCGCGGTCGTCCCATCGGTGGCGGAGCCGCTTCCCTCGTCATCCCCCGCGTCGTCGGCGACGACCAGCGCGCCGACGGTCACCCCGCCGACGAAGACCACGACGGCAACGAGCGCGACGGCACCGATGACGGGCCGTGTCGGCATGCGTTCCCCTCCCGCTCGCGTACCGGCAGGGAACGTACAGCTCGGCGCGCCTCGTCGTCAGTCGAGCGGGAACGGGAGCTGCAGCCACCAGGGTCGATCGACGAGGTCCACCGACCGCACCCACTTGACCCACCACGGCCCCCGGCGCCCCGGTGCGAGCAGGCGGACGGGCGCTCCGTGGCCGCGGCGCAGCGGCTCCCCGCCGTAGCCGATCGCCAGGTACAGGTCGGGGCCGTCCCCGAAGGGGAAGAGCCGGGTGTAGCCGGTCGTGGACGTGACCTCGATGCTCCGGGCTCGTCGGCCGTCGAGCAGGTCGGTGAGCGGGACGGCGTCCCACGACTGCCTGCTCCACCACCCGCCCGTGCAGTCGATGGCGGCCTCCACCGGCCGGGCGAGCGAGCGGAGCCTGTCGAGCGGCACCGCCTCGCCGCCGACGTCGAGGCGCCAGCCGTCCGCGCCCGTCGACGGTGGCGGCGTGTCGTCGATCCACGACACAGTCGGCAGCCGCGCCGGATCGAACGATCCCACCTCGTGCGATCCGGTGAATCGCCGGTCGCCGCCGGCCGAACCGAGCGCCCGGGTGGCGACCTCCTGCACGCCGTACGTGACCGACGCCGCGGCGACCACCGCGCCGGCGCGCAGCACGGCCCGGCGATCCAGGTCGGCGACCTTGGGGCGGTCGCGCCGGCTGAGGACGTGCCAGGCGAAGATGCCGAGCAGGACGAAGGCGGCGAGCACGTGGGTCCACAACGGGGACCAGTAGCCGACGCCGAACCACACGCCGGTGCTGTGGGCGATGCCCAGCGCGATCGTCAGGAGCACGAGCGCAGCCAGCACGAGCGACAGCCACCGGCTCACCCGTCGCCGCCGGAGCCCGGTCCTGACCGAGCCGCGCGCTTTCGCCGGCGCAAGGACCAGGATCGTGAGCCCACCGATGCCGTGCACCGCGGTCAGGCCCCGTCCCCACGATGTCCCCACGGCCAGCGACGCGATGCCGCTGGCCACGACGACGAGCACCGCGATCTCGAGGACCACGTCGACCTGGCGCGGGGTCAGGCGCCCGATCGACGGCCCCGCGGTCACGGGGACACCACAGGCTCGCCCGGGTTGTGGCGGGCCACGGCGGCGGCGACCGCGGCGCGCGACCGCACGCCGAGCTTGGCGAAGACGTGACGCAGGTGGGTGTCGACGGTGTAGGGCGACATGGCCAGCCGGTCGGCGATGTCGCGGTTGCGCAGGCCCTCGGCGACGAGCAGCGCCACGTCGTGCTCGGTCGGCGTGAGGCTGCCCGATCCGAAGACCGGGTGGAACCCCTTCACCTGCCGGCCACGCCTGGTCGGTGTTCGATCGTCGGTCGGTGCGAGGCGAAACGCATGGACGGTGACCGGCTCCTGCCGTCCCCGGACGGCGATGCGTTCGGGCGAGCGTGCCGTCGCTCGGTCGGTCGGCAGCCCCGCCGCGGTGTGCTCGGTGGAGAGCACCACGCCCTCGGCCGCTTCGGCCGCCAGCCGCGCCGCCACGTTCACGGTGTCGCCGACAGCGGTGAACTCGGCGACCTCGTCGGGGACGCCCACGACGCCGACGAACGCCGGACCGGTGTGGACGCCGATACCGAGCGCCACGCCGTCGGCGGCGGTGCGCAGCAGCTCCATGGCCGCCTGCACCGCCCGCTCGGCGTGGTGCGGGCCGGCGAAGGCCGGCACGAACAGCGCCATGACCTGGTCTCCGACCAGCCTGTCGACGAGGGCGCCGTGACCGACGAGGACCGGCACGACCGACTCGTAGAAGCAGTTCAGCCGCTCGGTGAGCTCGGTGGCCGGCACGTGCTCGGCGAGGCTCGTCGAACCCCGGAGGTCAGCGAACAGGACGGTGATCTCGACCTCGGCGCCACCGACGGGAACGTGCGCATGGCAGCGCCGGCACAGGTCCGGAGCGAGGGGCGACGGCCCGTGCCCGACCGCGCGCAGCGAACGGGCCAGCGGCCCCGCGAACGGCGCGAAGCAGGTCTTGCAGAACGCCATGACGCCCGTCCGCCGGACGACGGCCTGTCCCATCCGGCGGTCGATCGGGCCGCGGGCCTCGGTGAGGTACGCGCGCCAGTATTCCTCCGGGCGTCCGAAGCGGCGGGCCCGCCGTCGGTGGTGCCGGTCGAGGGCCTCGATGACCGCGAGCGTCGCCACCGATCCCGCGATCAGCGCACCTCCACCGACGACGATCGCTTGCCACATCGAGCCTCCACTCGCGCCTGCGAAACCGGTTCGGGCGCTCCCACTGTCGGGTGCAGGCGGGGGCCAGTCAACGCGCTGACAGCAGATACACGCGTTCGCGTGATGCCCGCTACGCCGGTCAGATGGCGATATCAGACGCCACGAGCGGGTTCGACCCGCGGAGCGTGCCTTCCAGTCGGGTGGGGGCGAACCGGATGAAGGCCGACTGCCGGTGGAAGTCCTTGCGCTGCTGTGCGCTGATGGCATCGCTGTGAGCGGGCGGCTGCCGACCGTAGGCGAAGGCCGCGGTCACCTGGGCGTTCCCCCAGATGGACATCGTCGCGACGAACGGGGGACGGGCGGCTGCGCTTCCCCAGATCATGCCGTCGTGTGCCGCCGCGGCGCGTTCGGCGGGACGGCTGGTTCGCAAGAAGCGGACCGCCTGGGAGATGCGGAGCCGGCCGAGTGTGAGGACGACCACCGGCCCGTCGTGCTGGACCGCACGGCTCGTGGGAACATCCGCGGGAAGTCCGGGCCAGGACCCATGGGCGCGGAGCGGTCGCAGGCGAGCCTGGAAGCCTCCTGAGAACCGCTGACTGATGGGGTCGTTGTCGACGAAGCGGTCGAACGCGTCATCGTCGTCCCAGAACGCGATCAGTCCGGCTCGTCGGATCGGCGGCGGGCCCGAGAGCGCCAGCGGCGCGAACACTGCGACTTCCGCCGCCTTCAGACCTGGCGTGTCGCTCGGCTTCGGCCGGCGCATGATCGCCCGCAACGTGCTCGCCGGCCCGAGGTCTGCCAGCTGAACAGTGGCGATCATGGTCGGAGCCTAGGGGCCTCCTCGGCACCCACATGGCGACCTCGGTTGTGGATGGGGAGTGCCCGAGCCAGGAAGCGCTTCTACGGTTGACACTTTACAAAGTGATCGCTTTAGATGGAGGAACCCACACCCAGGAAGCAGGACGCCCCGTGGACCTCACGACGATGACGCAGGCCTGTACAGCCACCGACCAGACGGTCGAGCGCATCACGCCCGACCAGCTCCACCTGCCGACACCGTGTTCCGAGTGGGACGTCCGCGCCCTGCTGAACCACGTCGTCGGGACGCTGTCGCTGGGGGCCGCGCTCTTGTCGGACACGGCGCCGACCGTGGCCATGGGTCCCGGCGAGCTGCCCGGCACCGACGTGCTCGACGGTGACCACCAGAAGGCCTACCGGACCGGTGTCGAGGCGCTGCTCGCCGCGGCCGGTGGCGACGCCCTCGACCGGCCCCACGCCACCCCGCTGGGCGACATGCCCGGCACGGTGCTGGGCGGGTTCACCACCCTCGACATCGCCGTGCACGGTTGGGACCTCGCGGTCGCGACCGGCCAGCGTCCCGCCATCGACGACGACCTGGCCGAGATCCTGCTCGGCTTCGCTCGCCAGACGATCACCGCCGACACCCGGGAGCCCCGCATCGGCCCCGAGATCCCCGCGGCGGCCGGCGCCTCCAGCACCGACCGGCTCGCCGCCTTCCTCGGCCGCCGCCCGTGAGCACGGACGCCGTCCTGCGGGCGCTGGCCGAGCCGCAGCGGCGGCGCATCCTCGCCGTGGTCCGCGACCGCGAGCTGCCGGCCGGGGAGATCGCCGAGCACTTCGACATCACCCACCAGGCGGTGTCCCAACACCTCCGCGTCCTCAAGGACGCCGGCGTGCTGCGGGAACGACGCGACGGCACCCGCCGGCTCTACGCCATCCGCCCCGAGGCCATCGAGCCCGTGCGCGCTTTCCTCGACGAACTGTGGCCCGCCTCCCTGCAGCGCCTCAAGCGCACCGTCGAGACCGACAAGGGACGCCGGCCGTGACCGACGCCTACACGACCTCGGTCCGCATCGACGCCAGCCCCGCCGACGTGTTCCCCTACCTCACGGACGCGGGGCTGATCGTGCGGTGGATGGGGAACTGGGCCGACCTGGACCCGACACCGGGCGGCAAGTTCGTCCTCGACATCAACGGCGTCCCCATCCGCGGTGAGTACCTCGTCGTCGAACCACCCCACCGCGTCGTGTTCACGTGGGGCGCCGCGGGCAACGACGTGCTCGCCCCGGGATCGACCACGGTGGAGATCCAGCTGCGCCCCGAGGGCGACGGGACCCTGCTCGAGCTCGCGCATCGCGACCTGCCGCCCGAGGAAGCACCCAAGCACGACATCGGTTGGGCTCACTTCCTCGCCCGCCTCGCCATCGCCGGTGCCGGGGGCGACCCCGGGCCCGACCCGTGGGCCGAGCCGTGACGGCCGAGCGGGCCTGGTCGCTGATCGTCGACCGCTGTGTGGAGGAGCCCCGCGTCACCGCCGGCACGATGTTCCGATCCGAGGGCCTCCGCTTCGGGGACAAGTACTTCGCCATGCTGTGCCGCGGCGAGCTGGTCGTGAAGCTCGACGCGGTGCGAGTCGACGAGCTCGAAACGTCCGGGATCGGCAGCCGGTTCGACCCTGGACACGGCCGCAAGATGCGCGAGTGGCTCTCGGTTCCCCTCGACCACCGGCGCAGGTGGCGCAGCCTCGTCCGCGAAGCGCTCGGCAAGGCCGAGCGCGACGGGAACGGACGCCGGCCGTCGGGCTGACGGGCCCGGTCGTCAGGCCAAGGTCGCGGTCATCCCGCCGTCGACCGGGATCACGGCACCGGTGATGTAGCTCGCCCTGTCGGAGCAGAGGAACGCCGCCAGCTCGGCCACCTCCTCGGGCTGGCCGCCCCGCTTGAGGGCGGTGCCCCGAACGAGCTGGGGGAGTCGCTCGGATGCGCCCGGTCCTCCCGACATCTCGGTCTCGATGAAGCCGGGGCAGATGGCGATGGCCCGGACGCCCTGGGTGCCGTACTCGACTGCGGCGGCCTTGGTGAGCGCGATGACGCCGGCCTTGGCGGCCGAGTACACGCTCACGGGGAACGGTGTGGCGTTGAGCCCGCCGGTCGACGACCAGTTGACGATGACGCCGCCGCCCGTCGGGAGCAGCGTCCTGATGCCGTGCTTCGTGCCGAGCATGACGCCCCGCAGGTCGACGTCCATGATCCGGTCGTACTCGTCCATCGTGACGTCGGCGAGCGCACCTGCGCTGCCGATCCCCGCCACGTTGAGGACCGCGTCGACGCGTCCGAAGGCGTCGAGCGCGGCGGCGAACATCGCCTCGACCTGGTCCTCCTTGGTCACGTCGCAGCGGAAGGGCACGACGGCCTCACCGAGCTCGTCTGCGGTCTCCTTCTCGCGTCCGCTGATGTCGGCCGCGAGCACGCGGGCTCCCTCGCGGACGAAGACCCTCGTCGAGGCCCTCGCCATCCCCGACCCCGCACCGGTTATGACCGCGACCTTGCCGTCCAGTTCCCCCATGCCGATCCTCCAGAAGGTGTCCGTTTTGCCCGACGAGGCTAGCCGATCGGCTACCTTGGCGGGCTGTGAAGCCTTCGGCCTTCGACTACCACGCGCCGTCGAGTGCGGAGGAAGCGGTGGCGCTCCTCGCCGAGCTCGGCGACGGGGCGAAGGTCCTTGCCGGCGGGCAGAGCCTGGTCCCGATGTTGTCGCTGCGGCTGGCGGCGTTCGACCACCTGGTGGACGTCGGCCGGATCGGCGAGCTCGCGGGCGTCCACGTCGCCGCGGACGGGGTGACCGTCGGCGCCGGCACGACCCAGGCGACGATCGAGGCGAGCGCGGAGGTGGCCGCCGCCGTGCCCCTGCTGGCGCGGGCCACGCCGCTGATCGGACACTTCCAGATCCGCAATCGGGGCACCCTCGGCGGCTCGCTCGCCCACGCCGACCCGGCGGCCGAGTACCCCGCTGTCGCCTTGGCGATGGATGCGGAGATGGAGGTGGTGTCGGCCGGTGGTCGGCGGCGGCTCGCGGCCGCCGACTTCTTCACCGGCTTCTGGAGCACCGCGCTGGAGCATGGGGAAGGCGGCGCGATCGCCTCGCCTCCCGCCGTCATCAACGCGGTGGCCGACGCGCTGGCGCCGCTCGGGGTGACGATCCGGAACCAACCGCTCAGCCCCAGCGAGATCGTCTCGCTGATCGCCTCGAACTAGTGGCACGTCGCCGAAATGGTCTGGGTGCCTCGCCGGCCAGGTTCGCCGCTGGCGGCGTCCTCGTCGTCGACGCAGCTATGGCTGCGCCTTCCTCCTGCGTCCTTGCCAGCGACGAACCTGACTCGCCGAGGCCCCCAGCCATTTCGACGACCCACCACTTGGAGTTGACGCGATGACCACGACGACCGATCTCTCCTACGACCCGTACGACCGCGAGATCGACGCGGATCCGTATCCCGTCTTCCGCCGGCTGCGCGAGGAGGCGCCCCTCTACTACAACGAGCCGTACGACTTCTACGCCGTGAGCCGGTTCGACGACGTCCAGCGGGGGCTCGTCGATCGCGAGACGTTCAGCTCGGCGCGCGGCTCGGTGCTGGAGTTCATCAAGGCGAACATCGAGATGCCGCCGGGCATCGTGATCTTCGAGGACCCGCCGCAGCACACCGTCCACCGCGGCCTGCTCTCCCGGGTGTTCACGCCCAAGAAGATGAACGCCCTGGAGCCGAAGGTCCGCGAGTTCTGTGCGCGGGCCCTCGATCCGCTGGTCGGTGCCGGGCGCTTCGACTTCGTCGCCGATCTCGGGGCGCAGTTGCCGATGCGCACCATCGGGATGCTGCTCGGGGTCCCGGAGGCCGATCAGGAGGAGGCCCGAGACCGCGCCGATGAGAAGCTGCGCACGGATCCGGGCAAGCCGATGGACACGTCGCAGATGACGATCGGGTCCCAGGACTTCTTCGCGGACTACATCAACCTGGCGCGAGGAGCACCCGTCCGACGACCTCATGACCGAGCTGCTGTTCGCCGAGTTCGAGGACGAGACCGGAACGACGCGCCGGCTGACGCGAGACGAGGTGCTCATGTACGTGAGCGTGCTGTCCGGCGCCGGGAACGAGACGACCAATCGCCTCATCGGTTGGATGGGCAAGGTGCTGGCCGAGCACCCCGAGCAGCGCCGCGAGCTGGTCGAGGACCGCTCGCTCGTCCCGAACGCCATCGAGGAGCTCCTGCGGTTCGAGCCGATCACGCCGCACGTCGCCCGCTACGTGACGCGCGACGTCGAGCTGCACGGCGAGACCGTGCCCGCCGGGAGCGCCCTGCTCTGCCTCAGTGGGTCCGCCAACCGAGACGACCGCAAGTACCCCGAAGCCGACCGGTTCGACATCCACCGCGAGGTCGGCCAGCACCTCACGTTCGGCTACGGCATCCACTACTGCCTCGGCGCCGCGCTCGCACGCCTCGAGGGCCGGGTCGCCCTCGACGAGGTGCTGGCGCGCTTTCCCGAGTGGGACGTCGACTGGGACAACGCCCGGCGCGCCCCCACGTCGACGGTGCGGGGCTGGGAGTCGCTCCCCGTGTCCATCGCCTGATCGGCTTGTCCCAAAGTAGCCGATCGGCTACTTTGGCCGTTCGCCGCCTGACCTGAGGAGGGGATGCATGGGCTCGTCGCAGTACCGCGTGATCCAGTGGGCGACCGGGAACACCGGCCAGCGTGCGCTCCGGGAGGTGATCCGCCATCCGTCGCTCGACCTGGTCGGGGTGTTGGTGTACGACCCGGCGAAGGACGGTGTCGATGCGGGCGAGCTGTGCGGCGAAGGCCCGACCGGCGTCCTGGCCACGACCGATCGCGACGCGGTCCTGAAGCTCGAAGCCGACTGCTGCATCTACATGCCGCGCGCCACCGGCCGGGGTCAGACCCGTGCCGGCCTCACCGAGGACGAGCTCGTCGAGGACGTGGTGGCGCTGCTCGGATCGGGTACCAACATCGTCACGACCGTCAGCGACCTGTTCGCGGGGGGTGTGCGGCTGAGCGACGCCAATCGTGCCCGGGTGCGCGAGGCGTGCGAGAAGGGCAACGCATCGACCTGGGCGAGCGGCAGCGACCCGGGCTTCATCACCGAAACCCTTCCCCTCGCATTGCTCTCCGTGCAGCGGCGCGTCGACCTGATCGAGATCGAGGAGTTCGGCGACCTCTCCCACCGGCCGTCACCGCACATGGTGATGGAGCAGATGCGATTCGGGAAGCCGCTGGCCGAGTTCGATCCCGACCGGCGCAAGAACCACCTGTTCGGCGAGTACCAGCCGCCGCTCAGCGTGCTGGCGGACATCGCCGGCTTCGAGATCGACGAGTGGACCGCGGAGGGCGGCGTGGCGGCGGCCAAGGAGGACATGACGATCGTCGCCGGCGAGATCAAGGCCGGGACCGCCGCCGCGCAGCGGATCATCGTCAACGGCCGCAGCGGCGGCGTCGACCGGATCCGCTTCACGCAGTACGGCTTCGTCGCCATGGACGTCGAGCCCGATTGGGGCCTGCAGCCCACCGGTTGGCGGATCCGCATCCACGGCGACGCACCGTTCGACCTGAGCATGCCGTTCCCCGTGCCCCTCGACGACCTCGCGTCGTTCGTGCCCGCGTACAACGCCAACGGGCCGGTCAACGCCATCCCCGCCGTGTGCGCGGCGCGCCCCGGCATCCTCACGACCGAGGACCTTCCCCACTTCCTTCCCCGCGGTCCCCGCCCCGCTGACGATGACGTGAGAACGCCGGCCCACTGACCCGCAAGGTCCTCGACTACGAGCAGGCCATGAAGCGCCTGGTGCCCACGATCGAGGCTCCGGCTGACTGGGCCCCGCTGGCCGAGTTCGTCGCCGTGGACACCTTCGAGCGGGTGGGCACGTTCCTCGAGGTGCAGAACTGGCAGCAGTACACCGAGATGCTGACCCAGTGGGCGTCGGCGACCGAGACGTTCGAGACCACCGTGCGGCGGATCTCCGAGCTCTCGGGTCTCGTCTACTTCGAGATCGAGGAGCGGCACTTCCGGGGCGGCGACGTCCACGTGGTCAACTCGATGACGGTCTTCGAGTTCGACGAGGACGGCAAGATCCGCCACCTGGACGTCTACCTGCAGCAGCCGCGCTGACGACCCAACGCACCGAACTGGAGATGGACGTCAGGCATATCGCATGACAGCCATCCCCAGTTCCGAAGGGTCCGGTCGACTCAACCCGGTCGGCCGAGGAAGCGTCGCGCGAGGCGCAGGAGCTCGGCGCGCAGGATGTCGTCGTCGAGGCCGACGACGAAGGGGTGCATGACCGCGCCGCTGGTGGCGGCGATGAGCATCGCCGTCCGCACGCGTGCCTCGGGCCCCGCGTCGTCGCCGATGAGCAGGCGGCGCAGGCGATGCATGACGTCACGGAACGTCTCGTGGTCGGCGAAGAACCCGACGATCACCGGATCGCTCAGGATGGTGCTCGTCGTGCGCCGGCGGTCGACGGCGAGGTCGACCATGCCGGTGATCGAGCGCGTCGCGCGCCCGCTTCGGCGAGGGCTCGGTCTCCGCGGCGTCGATGACCGCCTCCAGCCGGGCGAGCTCGGCCTCGGCGGCGGCCAGGATGATCTCGTCCTTGGTCTTGTACTGGTGGTAGACGGCCGCCTTCGTCACGCCGATCTCGTCGGCGATCATCTGCAACGACGTGCCTCCGACGCCGTGCCGGGCGAACAGCTCGAGGGCCGCCGTGATGATGCGCGCCTGCGCCGCGCTCGAGCGCGACCGAGCCGGCGTCGCGCACGTCAGCGACATCCGAGGGGCTCACGCGCCGAGCCTAACCCACCGCCCGTCCGGCCCTAGCCGATCGGCTACGTCCTGGCCCGATCGACCGCCGCAAGGATCGTCTGCCCCAGCTCCCGCGGCCTCGTGAACTGCGGCCAGTGGCCCGTGGGCAGGTCGACGTACTCGACGTCGCGCATGGCCGCGAGCTCGGCGAGGGGGGGCTCGCCCTGCGCCATCCACTCCCGCAGCTGCTGGCTCGGAAACTCGCACACGATGATCGTCGCCGCCACGTCGTAACGTCGGTCATCGGCCAGCACCTGGGGGTCCGACGCCACCGCCGCAGGCTGGGGTACGGCCCGCGCCCGGAACGCCCCCCGCAGCTCGTCGTCGAGGTCGCGCAGGTCCTCCTCGGGGAACTCCGACCAGTCCGGGAGCGGGATCTCGCCGTCGACCGCGGTCAGCTCGTCGTTGATCGCCCGCCCCTCACCCAGCGGCCAGGAGTCGACGTAGACCACCCGGGCGACCCGGTCGGACCTGGCGTCGGCGGCCGCGTGTGCGATCGCACCGCCCCCGGAGTGCCCGACGAGCACCACCGGGCCGTCGGCCTCGTCGATCGCGGCGACGACCGCGTCGACGTGGTCGCGCAGCCCGATGCCGCGGCGGTCGGCGTCCGCCGACTCGAGGCCGGGCAGCGTGAGGGCGCGCACCCGGTGACCTGCCTGTTCGAGCACCGGCCCCACGTCGCCCCACGACGAGCCGTCGAGCCAGAAGCCGGGGATCAGCATGACGTCCATGCCGCGACGCTACGCGGCACCCGACAGCGCGACGACGCCGTCAGGAGGACGGGCGCCGGCGGACGCGGGTGCTGAGGAGGTCGCGCAGGCTGACGATGCCGACCACCGTGTTGTCCTCGACCACGGGGAGGTGGCGGAACCCGCCGCCGAGCATGATCTCCGCGGCTCGGTCGGAGTCGACCTCGCGCCCGACGGTTTCGGGGTCACGTGTCATCCACCGGGACACCGGTGACTGGGTCAGGTCGGTCCCCGACGCCGCCGCCCGCAGCACGTCGCGCTCGGTGAAGATCCCGACGAGCATCCGACCCTGCATGACGACCGCCGAACCGAAGCGCCCCTGCACCATGGCCTGCGCGGTCTCCGCGACCGGTCTCTCCGGCGCGACGGTGAACACATCGGCGGTCATGATCTCGGCGAGGTCGACCATCAGCCCGCCTCAGCCACCCTCACCACCGACCTCGTCCAGCCCGTCCTCGTCGAAGGCCGAGGACGGCCCGGCCAGGTCCTCGTTCAGCTGTCGCCACAGCGCCCCTGCCCACGACCCGAGCCGCGGCCAGTCACGCCAGAACACCTGCAGCGCGGCATCGTCGAGCTGCGCTGCGGCCTTGTCGGGCGTCACCTCGTCAGCCACGTCGTCGAGGGTCGACAGCGCGTCGAGGAACCGCACCGAGACATCGTCCATCACGTGCCCCTCTCACCTGGGCCCACAGGAGATATAGCACCGCTGAGGTCGGGTGGCACCGTGGTCAGCTGCTGGCGGCCTCGAACGTCGTGAAGCACCGGCGGGCGCCGGGCGACCAGGCCGCGTGGCGGTCGTCGAACAGGGCCTTCGCCCGCCGCCCCGGCCACGAGCGGGGGAGCAGCCGGTCGGGGATCTCGGGGTCGACGAAGGGGAACCGTCGCCAGGCGTGGACCAGCTCGACGAGCGCGGCGAGCCGGGACTCGTCGCTGACGGGGGAGCGGCGCCGGAAGCTGTCGGTGAAGGTCCGGTAGCGATCGGCGAGGTCGTCGAGGTCCCACGCCCGGTGGAGCACCTCGGTCGCGGGCACGAGCGCTCCGGCCTCTGCGTGCAGCACGACGGCGGTCGGCACCAGGTCGAGGTCCTTGAGGATCGCGTTCGCGACGTCCTCGCGCTCGAGGTGCGGGGTGATGGCCACGCCGGCCCCGAGGAACCCGAACCCCTCGAACGACAATCGGCTGCGCAGCCGGTGCCGCTTGGTCCGCTGCTCCTCGGGGACCGAGCAGAGGACGACCAGCCAGTGCTCATCCCATCCGTCGGTCGCCGCGCCGAACGCGTAGATGCGCTCGGTCCCCGTGACGAGCAGCTCGCGGCCCTCGGGGGTCAGCCGCCACAGCGCGCGCCGCCCCCGACGCTCGTTCGTCACGATGCCCTGCTCGGCGAGTCGAGCGACCGCCTGGCGGGCGTTGCGCTCCTCGATGTCGAACAGCTCCAGCAGGCGTACGACGGTCTGAGTCCACACGGTGCCGCCGTGCGGCAGCACCAGCTCGCCCAGGATGGTCAGCAGCAGCGCTTTGGCGCTGGACCCCGATCGCGGGCGGAGGGCGTTTTCGACCATCGACCAGTTGTACCTCCGTGCCGTCACCGCGACGAGATTCTACAATCTCTTGACGCAACTAGGAAGAGTCGTAGAATAACCGGGATCCGCAAGGTGAGGAGGGGATCCCTTGGCCGAGCGCATCGTGTTCGACACCGGGCCGGCGGCGTACCGGCATTGGCGGCTCGAGATCACCCCGCCGGTCGCCGCGCTCGTCATGGCCGTGACACCGGATGCGGGCCTGCGCGACGACTACGAGCTCAAGCTCAACTCCTACGACCTGGGTGTCGACATCGAGCTGCACGACGCCGTCCAGCGCCTCCGGTTCGAGCACCCCGAGGTGGGGGCCGTGGTCGTGACCGGCGGTCTCGACAAGGTTTTCTGCGCCGGGGCGAACATTCAGATGCTCGCCGGGGCCACGCACGCCCACAAGGTGAACTTCTGCAAGTTCACCAACGAGACCCGCAATGCCATCGAGGAGGCCAGCGCGCACTCGGGCCAGGTGTGGATCGCGGCGGTCAACGGCACGGCCGCCGGAGGCGGCTACGAGCTGGCGCTCGCCTGCGACGAGATCCTCCTCGTCGACGACCGGTCGTCGACCGTGTCCCTGCCCGAGGTGCCGCTGCTGGCGGTGTTGCCGGGCACGGGCGGGCTCACCCGGGTCGTCGACAAGCGCCACGTGCGACGCGACCTGGCCGACGTCTTCGCGACGCGCACCGAGGGCGTGAAGGGCCGCCAGGCCGTCGAGTGGGGCCTGGTCGATGCCGTCGCCCCGCGCAGCCGGTGGGACGACCTGGTCGGGGAGCGCGCCGCGGCGCGAGCCGCCGCGTCCGACCGGCCGGCCGACGGCGAGGGCGTCGAGCTCACGCCCATCGCGCCCGAGGTGAGCGACGACCAGGTTCGGTACGGGCACGTGACGGTGCGCATCGAGCGCCCGGTCGGGGCGGCCCACGTCACGGTGCACGCTCCCACGGTCCCCCAACCCACCACGCCACAGGAGCTGGCGGAGGCCGGGGCGGGCGCCTGGGTGATCGCCGCCGCCCGCGAGCTGGACCACGCCCTGCTCGACCTCCGGTTCAACGAGCCCGAGGTCGGCACGTGGGTGCTGCGCACCGAGGGCGACCCCGCTTCGGTCCTCGCCGCCGACGAGCTGCTGCGCCACCGCGCCGACCACTGGCTGGTGCGCGAGGTCCGGCTGCTGTGGGGGCGGACGCTCAAACGCCTCGACGTGTCCGCCCGCACGCTGGTCGCCCTCGTCGAGCCCGGCAGCTGCTTCGCCGGGACGCCGGCCGAGCTGCTGCTGGCCGCCGACCGGTCGTTCATGCTCGACGGCGCCCTGGCCAGACGACGACCGCCCCGCACCCGCCGTGCAGCTCACCGAGGCCAACGACGGCTGGTACCCGATGGCGAACGGCCTGTCCCGCCTCGCCACCCGGTTCTGGGGGCGCGACGACCGGCTCGGCGCTGCCCGGGCCCAGCTCGGCAAGGAGCTGCTCGCGCCCGAGGCCGCGGAGGCCGGCCTGGTCACGTTCGCGCCCGATGACATCGACTGGGACGACGAGGTGCGCCTGACGCTCGAGGAGCGCAACAGCTTCTCGCCCGATGCCCTGACGGGCATGGAGGCCAACCTCCGCTTCGCCGGGCCCGAGACGATGGAGACGAAGATCTTCGCCCGCCTGTCGGCGTGGCAGAACTGGATCTTCCAGCGGCCCAACGCCGTGGGGCAGGCGGGAGCCCTGCGCCGCTTCGGTACCGGCAGCCGCCCCGACTACGACCGGGCGAGGGTGTGATCAGGGTGACTGCTGTCGACGTCGGCGCCACCATCCCCAACAACGTCGAGCTGGCCGGCGACCGCCGCCTCCAACGGGCGCTGGAGTCGTGGCGGCCGAGGTTCATCGAGTGGTGGAAGGAGCTCGGCCCGGTCGCGTTCCAGGACAACGACATCTACCTGCGCACCGCGATCGACGTCGGGCAGGAGGGATGGGCCAACTTCGGCCACGTCAAGATGCCCGACTACCGCTGGGGCATCTTCCTCGCCGACCCCCAGCCCGAGCGGCGTGTTGCCTTCGGCGACCACCTCGGCGAGCCCGTGTGGCAGGAGGTGCCCGGCGAGTATCGGTCCGACCTGCGCCGGCTCCTCGTCGTCCAGGGCGACACCGAGCCGGCCTCGGTCGAGCAGCAGCGCGAGCTCTGCCTGACCGCCCCCAGCCTCTATGACCTGCGCAACCTCTTCCAGGTCAACGTCGAGGAGGGCCGCCACCTGTGGGCGATGGTGTACCTGCTCCACCGCTACTTCGGGCGGGACGGCCGCGACGAGGCCGACGAGCTGCTCGAACGCCACTCCGGTGACGCCGACAACCCCCGGATCCTCGGTGCGTTCAACGAGGCGACTCCGGACTGGCTGTCGTTCTTCTTCTTCACGTACTTCACCGACCGCGACGGCAAGTTCCAACTCGCCTCGCTGCGGGAGAGCGCCTTCGACCCGCTGTCGCGGACCTGCGACTTCATGCTGAAGGAGGAGGCGCATCACATGTTCGTCGGCGCCACCGGCGTCGGGCGGGTGGTGCAGCGCACCGTCGAGCTGATGCAGACCCACGACACCGAGGACGTCCGGCCGTACGGCGGCCTCGACGTCGCCACGCTCCAGCGCTACCTCAACTTCCACTACTGCGTGTCGCTCGACCTGTTCGGCGCCGAGACCTCGACCAACGCCGCCAATTACTTCGCCGGCGGCCTGAAGGGTCGGTTCCAGGAGGAGCGGAGGGACGACGACCATCGGCTGCACGACGCCACCGTCTCGGTGCCCCGGGTGGCGGACGACCGGATCGATGCCCGCGAGGCGCCCGCGCTGACCGCGCTCAACACCACGCTGCGCGACGACTACGCCGCCGACTGCCAGAAGGGCGTCGACCGCTGGAACCGCACGCTGGCCGCCGTCGGCATGGAGCTGCGCCTGCCGCACGTGGGCTTCAACCGGGCGGTCGGCGAGTTCGCCGGCCACCGCGTCAGCCCCGACGGCCGGCTCGTCTCCGAGGACGAGTGGACCAGCGGTCTGCCCGACTGGCTGCCCACGGACAGCGACCAGGAGCACGTGCTGTCGCTGATGCGACCGGTCCGCGAGCCCGGCAAGGTCGCCTCATGGGTCGCTCCGCCGTCGACCGGCATCCACCGCAAGCCGCTCGACTTCGAGTACGTCCGCATGTGAGCAAGGGGGGCAACATGGAAGGGGCCTACAACGCGGCGACGTGGCTGCTCGACCGCCACGTCGAAGCCGGCGACGGCCGGCGGGTGGCGATCGTCCACCGCGGCGAGCGCCACACCTACGACGAAGTTCTCGGCCAGGTGTGGCGAGCGCAGAACGCCCTGCGGGCGCTCGACGCGCGCCCGGGCGACCGGGTCGCCCTGGTCGTCAACGACGAGCCCGCCTTCGTGGCGTGGTTCCTCGCGGCGCTGCGCTCCGGGGTCGTGCCCGTGCCGCTGTCGACCATGCTCACCGCCGACGACCTCGGCGCCGTGGTCGCCGATGCCGGCGCCGGCCTGGTCGTGCTGTCCGATCCCTACGCCGGGCACCTGCCCGCCATCGCCAAGCAGGCCGCCGACCTGCGTGCCGCCGTCGTCCTCGGCCCCGCCGGGGCCGACCCCGTCGTTACCGTCCACCACTGGCCCGACCTCGACGACACGACCGAGGCACCGGTCGCCGCCACCAAGGCCGACTCGCCGGCGTTCTGGCTCTACAGCTCGGGTACGACGGGCACCCCCAAGGGCGTCATGCACCGCCACGCCAACCTCGAGGCGACGGCCACGACCTACGGCCGGGAGGTGCTCGGCATCGGCCCCGAGGACCGCTGCCTGTCCGTGGCCAAGCTGTTCTTCGCCTACGGGCTGGGGAACTCGCTCACGTTCCCGTTCTCGGTCGGCGCCTCTGCGGTGCTCGAGCCCGGCCGGCCCACGCCGGCCGGCGTGGCAGAGCTGCTGGTGGCCGAGCGCCCCACCCTGTTCTTCGCCACGCCCGGCTTCGTGGCCGCCCTCCTCGACGCCGACCCGCCGGTCGACACGTTCTCGTCGGTGCGTCTGACGGTCACGGCCGGCGAGGCCCTGCCCGCGGAGCTCCAGCGGCGCTTCAGCGCACGCTTCGGGCACCCGGCCCTCGACGGCATCGGCTCGACCGAGGCGCTGCACATCTTCCTGTCCAACCGGGCCGGCCACGAGCGACCCGGCACGTCCGGCACCCCCGTGCCCGGCTACGAGGTCAAGCTGCTCGACGACGCCGACCGAGAGGTCACCGAGCCGGACGTCCCCGGCTACCTGCACGTGAAGGGCCCGTCGACGGCGACCGGCTACTGGTGCCGGCGCGACGCCACGCACGCCGCCTTCCGGGGCGAGTGGCTGCGCACCGGCGACGTCTACGTGCGCTCCGACGACGGCTACTACACGTTCCTCGGACGCAACAACGACATGATCAAGGCCGGCGGCATCTGGGTGTCGCCGGCCGAGGTCGAGGGCGTCCTCGTCGAGCACCCCGACGTGCTCGAGGCCGCCGTCGTCGGCGCGGCCGATGCCGAGGGCCTCGAGACCACCGTGGCCTTCGTCGTCCCCCGCGCCGGCCACACCATCGACCCGGCCTCGATCGAGGCCCACTGCCGCGAGCGCATGGCCGCCTTCAAGCGGCCCCGGCGGCTCCTGGAGGTCGACGAGCTGCCCAAGACGCCGACGGGGAAGATCCGCCGGTTCGCCCTGCGCGAGCAGCTGGCCGCCGGAGGCTGAACGAAACGAGGGCCGGATCCGGCTCGTGGGAGCGCCGGATCCGGCCCGCGTCGAACCGGGGTCTGAGGGTCCTTCCCTCGGCCGTCGGCGGGTCGGATGGCAGACTTGGAGTCGGTGGCGAAGGGGGATTCCATGGGAACGAGCCCCGCCGACAGCCGGCTCGACAGGGCCACGGTTCTCGCCCTGGTGGCGATGAGCCTCGGTGTCTTCGTCATCGCCAACGACTTCACCGCGCTGAGCGTGGCGATCCCCGAGATCGAGTCCGACCTCGACACGAACCTCAACCGAGCGCAGTGGGTCATCAACGGGTACTCGGTCGTGTTCGGCGTCCTCATCGTCACCGGTGGACGCCTGGCCGATCAGTTCGGGCGCCGGCGGGTCTTCATGATCGGCGCGTCGGTGTTCGCCGTGTTCTCCCTGTTGGGTGGGTTGGCCCCCAACATCGAGCTGCTGATCGCGTGCCGGGCCGTGATGGGCATCGGCGGCGCCATGATGTGGCCCGCCGTCCTCGGCATGACCTATGCGATCCTGCCCGACGAGCGGGCCAGCCTGGCCGGTGCCCTCATCCTCGGCGTCGCCGGGCTGGGCAACGCCGTGGGCCCGTTGATCGGCGGCGCCCTCACCGACGGCCTCAGCTGGCGGTGGGTGTTCTTCCTCAACGTGCCCATCGCGGCCTTCGCCATGCTGGTCACCGCGCGCAACGTCCCTGAGGACGTGGGCGAAGGCGCCGAAGCCGGCATCGACTCCCTGGGCATCGCCACCCTGTCGGCCGGCGTGGTCGCCATCCTCGTGGGCCTCGACCAGGGCACCGCCGACGGGTATGGCAGCCCGGCCATCGTGGCCCTCCTCGTCGCGGGCGTGCTGCTGCTCGGTGCGTTCGTGCTGGTGGAGCGGAGTCAGGGGGCGAACGCGCTCGTGCCACCCGACGTGATGCGCCAGCAGCAGTTCGTCGTGGCGTGCGCGGTCGTGCTGCTGATGTCGGCGATCTTCTTCGCCGCGCTGCTCTACCTTCCGCAGTTCATGGAGAAGGAGCTCGGCTTCTCGGCCGTCGAGGCGGGCGCCGGGCTGCTGCCGGTGATGGTGGTGTTCGCCGCGATGTCTTTCGCATCGGGGACGCTCTACGACAAGTTCGGCGCTCGCACCGTCGTCAGCGCCGGCGCCGCGTTCCTGGGCGTCGGGATCTTCATGCTCTCGTTCCTGGACGCCGGGTGGGACTACCTGGCCCTGGTGCCCGGCATGGTCGTGCTGGGGCTGGGCATCGGCCTCTTCTACTCGTCGATCACCACCGCGGCCGTCACGTCGCTGGACCCCTCGCGGTCCAGCCTGGCCGGCGGGATCGTGTACATGTGCCAGGTGGCCGGAGGCGCCCTCGGGTTGGGCGTCAACACGGCCATCGTCCTCTCGCAGTCCGAGCTCTCCGAGGGGATACGACTCGCCTTCCGCGTCGACGCCGCGCTGGCGGCCGTCGGCCTCGTCGTCGCGCTGACCTACATCGGCCGCACCCACCCCCTGACGCATCCACACGCCCTTCGCGGGCACCAACGCGCCCACGCCTGACCCGCGGTCATCGAGGAGCGTTTCCGGACGGACGTGACCGACGACCACAATGCCCCCATGAACGACGCAGGGGGGCCGGTGACGCGGCGTGGGGGAGCGGTGCTCGTGCACGGTGCGTGGCACGGCCGCTGGTGCTGGGACGGCGTCGTCGCCGAGCTGGATCGCCGCGGCGTGCCGGCAATCGCCGTGGAGCTCCCGTTCACCGGCTTCGACGATGACGTGTCGGTGGCGCGGCGAGCGATCGAGGACATCGGCTGCGCCTCGGTCGTCGTCGGGCACTCGTACGGCGGCGCGGTGATCTCGCAGGCTGCGTCCCGGCTACCCGACGTGTGCCACCTCGTGTACGTGGGGGCGTTCGTGCCGGACATCGGCGACGACGACGCCGCGCTCCTGGCGACCCATGGGAGCAAGCTGTTCGACGGACTCGTGGTCACCGACGACGGCGTCGCGGTCGACCCCGACGCGGCGCGGGACCTGTTCTACGGCGACTCCGACGACGCGACCGCGCGCGACCTGGTCGCGCGCCTGCGCCCGATGACGCTCGCCGATGCCCCGGGGCCGCGCTCGGAGCCGGCATGGAAGTCGGTGCCGTCGACCTACGTGCTGTGTACCAACGACGGTGTGTTCCCCCCGGAGGCGCAGCGCGTCGTGGCGACCCGCGTCGACGAGGTCGTCGAGTGGCCGACGGATCATTCGCCCTTCATCACCCGACCGAAGGAGATCGCGGACCTCGTCGTGTCCGTCCTCCGCCGACACGCCGAGGTGTCCTGAGCCTCCCTGGTTGCGCGCCGCGTGCGTCACACTCGGCCGGTGCGACGTCTCTCATCTGTCAGCGGTGCGCGAGGGGCGCGACGCCGCGACCGACGACAGGAGGCGCAATGCCGGAGTACATCCAGGTGTGGCGGGCGAAGGTGGCCGACGACGGCGTGGACCAGCTGCTGGCCGTGCGGCCTGCGGCGATCGCGGAGGCACAGCGGCTCTGCCCGGACCTGCTGCGAGCCGAGCTGGTCCGCGTGGGGGACGGCACGTGGCTGGACGTGCTCAGGTGGCGCGTCCCGGACGGCGAGGAGCGGCTGATGGCCCGCGCCGCCGAGTTCGACGCCCTGCACCGGATGCACGCCTTCCTCGAGGAGGCCGAGCCGATCGGCCGCGGCGAGGTCGTGGCCGGCTCGTGAACGACCGCGGTACGGACGCCCCTGTCGACCTGGACGAGCTGGCGACGCGGGCCGGCGACGGGGACAAGGAGGCGCTGACGGCCCTGGTCCAGCACCTTCAGCACCCCATGTACCGGCTCGCCCTCCGGTTCCTCGGCCATCCCGAGGACGCTCGGGACGCCTGCCAGGAGATCCTCATCCGCATCGTCACCCATCTCGGCAGCTTCGAGCATCGCTCCAAGTTCACGACATGGGCCTACACCGTGGCGACGAGGAGCCTGCTGCGCACGAAGCAGAGGACGGTCGAGACGTCGGTCCAGGGGCCCGAGCGGTTCGCCGCGTTCCTGGACGCCGGCATGGGTGACATCGACCCGACCGTGGAGGAGGCCGAGTACCGCCTGTTGTGCGAGGAGGTGCGCATCAGCTGCACCTACGGGATGTTGCTGTGCATCCCCCGCCCGCAGCGGGCCGCCTACCTGCTCGCCGACGTGGTCGGGCTCACCGACGTGGAGGGGGCCGAGGTGCTCGACTGCAGTCGGGCGGCGTTCCGCCAGCGGGTGTCACGGGCGCGGCGGACGCTCCGCTACGTGATCGACAACAGGTGCGGCCTCGTCGATCCGGCGAACCCGTGCCGCTGCGGCCGGCAGATCGCGGCGAGCGAGCAGGCGGGGATCCTGCGCCGAGACCACCTTCCGCTCGCCGAGCATCCCCGCGAGGAGGTGCGCGTCTGGATCGAGCCCGTCGCCCGGCAGCTCGACGAGGTCATGGCCATCGGCGACCTGTACCGGTTCGACCGGTTCGCCGCACCGGCCGCCCTGTGGGACGACCTCCAGCGGCGGTTCCCGGCATTGCTGGCGGCGTCCGAGGATACGGATCACGGACGCTGAGGGAGCGTTTCGCGCGCACGTTTGTGACGCCCTAGCTTGACCCGGTGCCCAGCGCCTACTCGACGGTCAAGCGCGTCCTCGTGGGTCGGCCGCTCGCGACGAGTGCGTCGTTGCACGAGCGTGTGTCCAATCCGGTGGGGCTCGCCATCTTCTCCTCCGATGCGGTGGCGTCGAGCGCGTTCGCCACCCAGGAGATCCTCCACGTGCTGGTGCCGGTGGCCGGCATGGCGGCCATCGGCTACCTCACGCCGATGTCGCTGCTGGTGGTGGCGCTGCTGGCCATCGTCGTCTTCAGCTACCGCCAGACCATCCACGCCTACCCGAACGGTGGCGGCTCCTACATCGTCAGCAAGGACAACCTGGGCACCATGCCGGGCCTCGTGGCCGGTGCCTCGCTACTGGTGGACTACACGCTGACCGTCGCCGTCTCGATCGCGGCCGGCACGGCCGCCATCACCTCCGCCATCGAGCCGCTCCGGGGTCACGAGGTCGGGACGGCGACCGTCCTGCTGGTCGGGCTGGCGGTCGCCAACCTGCGGGGCCTGCGCGAGTCGGGGCGGCTGTTCGCCCCGCCCACCTACGGCTACATCGCGATCATGATCGTGTTCCTGGGCTACGGGCTGATCCGCAGCGTGTTCGGCGATCTCGGGCCGCTGCCGGTCGACCAGGAGGCGCTCAACGAGATCACCAACAACGGGGCGCTGCTGGGGGGCGCGTCGCTGTTCCTGCTGATGCGCGCCTTCTCGTCGGGCGCCATCGCGCTGTCGGGGGTCGAGGCCATCTCGAACGGCGTGCCGGCCTTCCGCCCTCCCGAGGCCCGCAACGCGGCCCGGGTGCTCACGTGGACCGGCACGATCCTGGCGGGGCTGTTCTGCGGCGTCGCTGCGTTGGCGTTGCAGCTGCGTCCGACGCTGAGCGAGGACGAGACGATCCTGTCCACCATGGGCCGCGCCGTCTTCGGCGAGAACAACCCGCTCTACTACGTGCTGCAGTTCTTCACCGCGGCGATCCTGATCCTGTCGGCCAACACCGCCTTCGCCGACTTCCCGCGCCTGTCGGCGGTCATCGCCTCCGACGGGTTCATGCCCCGCCAGCTCGCGAACCGCGGCGACCGGCTGGCGTTCTCCAACGGCATCATCGCGCTGGCGATCGCCTCGGCCGCCCTGCTCGTGGCGTTCGACGCCAACGTCACGCTGCTCGTGCCCCTTTTCGCCGTCGGGCTCTTCATGAGCTTCACGCTCAGCCAGGCCGGCATGGTCGTGCACCACTGGCGGCTGCGCGAACCGAGCTGGCGGCTCGGCCTGGCCATCAACGCGCTCGGTGCGGTGGCGACGGCCGTCGTCCTCGTGGTGATCCTCGCCTCCAAGTTCACCGAGGGCGCCTGGGTCCCCACGCTGGTGATCCCGCTGATCACGCTCGTGTTCCTCGCCATCCACCGTCACTACCGGAAGGTGGCGGAGAACCTCCGGGTCCGTCCGTCAGACCTGGTCGAGGTCGTGCGCCACACCGTGGTGGTGCTGGTCGCCGGCCCGACCCGGCCGGCCGTGCACGCACTCCGCTACGCCCAGGCGATGCGGCCCGACCACCTCTTCGCCCTCACCGTCGTGCACGACCCGCAGCAGCGCGCCGACGTCCAGACGGCGTGGGACAACGCCCGCCTCGACGTCCCGCTCGAGATCATCGAAGACGAATACCGCGACCTCTCCGAACCCATCGAGGCGTTCCTGACCCGCACCGACGCGCTGTGGGCCGACGACACGCTCACCGTGGTGATCCCCGAGTTCGTCGTCCACGGCTGGTGGGAGCAGCTGCTCCACAACCAGAGCGCCCTCCTGCTCAAGGCCCGCTTGCTCTACCGGCGCGACACGGTGGTCACGTCGGTCCCCTGGCACATCGACTGAGCGCGAGCGCGCACCCGTCACCCTTCTCTCTCCGCGGGCCCGTGCCTACGGTTGGCGGCATGGCCACCACAACCCCGACCCTCACCCTCGCCTTCGTCGCCAAGCTGGTGGCGAAGGACGACACCGCCCGCGACCTCGCCGACCTGCTCACCGGTGCGGTCGAGCTGGCGAACGCCGAGGCCGGCACCGTCGTCTGGTTCGCGCTGCAGACCGACGCGACGACGTTCTGGATCGTGGACGCCTTCGCCACCGAGACGGCCCGGCAGGCCCACATCGAGGGGCCGATCGCCGCCGCGCTCATGGCGAACGCCGACCGCCTGCTGGCGGCGCCCCCCGAGATCCTGCCGGCCGACGTGCTCGCAGCCAAGGTCCCCTGACGACGGGTTCCCCACCCGTAGGAGGCACGATGTTCTTCCGCCAGTACGACCTCGCCTGCCTCTCGCTGTACAGCTACCTGATCGGCGACTCCACGACCGGCCGGGCCGTCGTGGTCGACCCCCAGCGCGACATCGGCGAGTACCTGGCGGACGCGGACGCGCACGGCCTGCGCATCGAGCGGGTGATCGAGACCCACTTCCACGCCGACTTCCTCTCGGGCCACCTCGAGCTCGCCGAGGCGACCGGCGCGGCCGTGTGCTACGGCGACGTCGCCGAGCCCGACTTCCCGATCGACCCGCTGGCCGACGGGCAGGTGCTCTCGCTGGGCGAGGTCACGCTGGAGATCCGCCACACGCCCGGCCACACCCCCGAGTCGATCTCGATCGTCGTGCGCCAGAGCCCCGACGACGAGCCCTGGGCCGTGCTCACCGGGGACACGCTGTTCATCGGCGACGTCGGCCGCCCCGACCTGCTCACGTCGGTCGGCCGGACGGCCGACAGCCTGGCCCGCGACCTCCACCGGTCCCTGCAGACCAAGCTCCTCACATTGCCCGACGCCACGTTGGTGTTCCCCGCGCACGGCGCCGGGTCGGCCTGCGGCAAGCACCTCTCGTCCGCGGCGTCGTCGACGATCGGCGAGCAGCGCGCCACCAACTACGCCCTCGCACCGATGACCGACGACCAGTTCGTCGAGGCGGTGACCGAGGGCCAGAGCGTCGCCCCGCTGTACTTCGCGTTCGCGGCGAACGCGAACCGGCAGGACCACGCCCTCCTGGACGACCACGAGCCGCCGGCCACCCTCGACCTCGACGAGGCCCTCGCCCTCGCCCGCACCGGCGCGGCGCTGATCGACACCCGATCGCCCGAGTCGTACGCCTCGGGGCACCTGCGGGGCTCGGTGAACGTCGGCCTCGACGGCCGCTTCGCCGAGTACGCCGGCGACGTCGTCCGGCCCGGGCAGCGGGTCGTGCTCCTCGGCGACGCCGGCCGCGGCATCGAGGCCAAGGTCCGGCTCGCCCGGATCGGGTTCGACGCCGTGGCCGGCGCCGTCGACGACGTCGAGCGCGCGCTCGCCGACCGCCCCGAGCTGGCGGTCCCCGCCCGGCGGCTGCCCGCCCGCGAGGTCGCCTCGTGGCTGGCCGACGACCCCGAGGTCCAGGTCGTCGACGTCCGCAGCCCCGGTGAGGTGGCCGACACCGGGACGTTGCCCGGGGCCCGGCCGGTCCCGCTCCCGCAGCTGCTCGATCACCTCGACGAGCTCGACCCGGCCGCACCGACGATCGTCTACTGCGCCGGCGGCTACCGCTCGTCGATCGCGGCGTCCTCGCTGCGCGCCCACGGCTTCGCGACCGTCGCCGATCTCATCGGCGGCTACGCCGCCTGGGCGGCCGCCACTCCTGCCGGCCGGACCGCCCCGACCTGAGCGGCGCGGCGCGCCACCGGCTCACCGGACGGCGTGCGCCGCCCACCCGAACTCGTTGGACCGGACGGTCGTCGAGGCGAACCCAGCCCGGGTCAGGCGGGCGTCGACGCCGGCAGGGTCGACCGGGTTGTACACGTCGTCGTCGTGCAGGGCCCGCAGCTCGTCGCTGGCCACGCTGTCGGAGGCCACGAACGGGGCTCCGGGTGCGAGCACGCGGGCGACCTCGGCGAACAGCCGGTCCTGGGCGTCGGCGGTGGGGACGTGGTGCAGCATCGTGAACGACACCGCCGACGAGAACCTCCCGTCGGGGAACGGCATGGCGGTGGCGTCCGCCTGGACCACCTCGACGTTCGTTCCGGCCAGGCGCTCGGCGAGGGCGGCGGCCAGCCCGGCGTCGATCTCGACCGCCGTGAGCCGGGCGAGCCGGCCGCGGAGCAGGTCGGTCGTCGTGCCGGGGCCCGGGCCGACCTCGAGCACGTCGGCGCCCAGCTCCACGTCGCCGAGGGCGTACGGGAAGATGAGGTCGCGGAGCACGTCGCGCCACGCGTCGCTGGCCAGCAGCTCCAGGTGCTCGCGGTTCATCCGGCCGACAGTACGTCGCTGCGCTCGCCGCCGGCCCGTCAGTTCGGCCGGTCGCACGCCTCGCAGCGCAACGTTCGTGGCCTTGGCACTAGACATCCAGGGTGCCGTTCACCCCGTTGACCGAACCCCCCGACGGCGTGACGCCCGACGGACCGGCCCTCGTCGTGGCCGTCCACGACGGGCGCGCCGTCTTCGTCGTCGACGACGAGGCCCCGAGCGACGGCCTGTTCCTCGGCGTGCTCGACGGCCGGTGGTGCTTCGCGGTCGACGTGCTCGACGAGCCCGACGTGGACCTCGACCGGTTCCGGGACCTGCGGATGCTGTGGGGAACGCTCGACGAGGTCACCTGGACCGTCGCCGGCCGTGCCGCACAGCTCGTCGACTGGCAGCGCACCCACCGCTTCTGCGGCCGGTGCGCCACGCCGACCGAGCCGACGCGGGGTGAGCGGTCGCGCCGGTGCCCGCGCTGCGGCCTCGTCGCCTTCCCCCGCCTGGCGCCGGCGGTCATCACGCTGATCGAGCGCGACGACGGGCGCATCCTGCTGGCCCGCAACGTCAACTTCCCGGTGCCGTTCTTCTCCCTGCTGGCGGGCTTCGTGGAACCCGGCGAGACCCTGGAGGAGGCCGTCGTCCGCGAGACGCTCGAGGAGGTCGGCGTGACAGTCGGCGACGTCACCTACTGGGGCAGCCAGCCATGGCCGTTCCCGCACTCGCTGATGGTCGGGTTCCGGGCCCGGTACGTGGCGGGCGAGTTCGTCCTCCAGGCCGACGAGATCGCCGAGGCCGGCTGGTTCGCCCCCGACGAGCTGCCGATGGTGCCGCCCACGATGAGCATCGCCGGCCGCATGATCGAGGCGTGGGTCGCGGAGCGCTGAAGGCGTCGCCCGGGGCGAGTCAGGGGCCGTCGAGCCCGGCCTGGCCGAGGATCTGGGCCCGGAGCTGCTCGAACTGGGCCTGGTCGACGACCCCGGCGTCGCGCAGGCGGGCCAGCTTCTCGAGCCGCTCGACGGGATCGGCGTCGGACTGGCTGGCGACGACCTTGACGCCCCCGGGCGGGCCCGCCGGCGGGGCGCCGGGCACCCCGGGCGCGGGGCCGCCCCAGGCGCCCGCATCGGCGGGTTCCGTGCCGACGCTGACCACGGCGCCGGGGAACATCTGCTGGAGCTGGCTGACCATGTCTCCCACGCCCGCCGCCCCGGCGAGATCGGTGCCCCCGGGCGTCCCGCCCGGTGGGGGATAGCCGCCGGGCGGCGGATGGCCGCCGGCCGCGGCCTGCTGCTGGCGGAGGAAGGCGGCGAGCTGCTCGGCCTCTTGCGCCGCCGCGTCCCGGGTGGTGGGGATCTCGTCCCACAGCACGTCGAGGTTGCCATGGTCGTCGGGATCGATCGCGACGGGCAGCACATCGCCCGGTTCGGGCCACTTGTCCACCCGGGCGCCGAACTTCTTGTACACGTGCGTGAAGGCCGGGATGCCCGGGGCCTCGACCACGAGCGTTGCCCGCAGCGAGCCGTGCGTGGCGTGCGGTGCGTGGTTCAACGACATGACCCGCGCCGTGCCGCGCACGCCGTCCTTGCGCTTCCTGCCGAACAGACCCATGTGCCCTCCAGCCGAGCTGTGGGTGCGACCGCCGGCACACAGCGTATGGCACCGGCCGCGCATACCGCGTGGCGGGGCGACGGGCGGGTCGTCCATGATCTGGACCCCTCCGCGGAGGCGACCCCATGCTGCTCACCCTGTCCACGACCCACCGGCCGGCGACCGACCTCGGCTTCCTGCTGCACAAGAACCCGGCGCGCGCCCACGCGGTCGAGCTCTCGTTCGGGACGGCGCACGTGGTGTACCCCGAGGTGGGCGACGACCGGTGCACGGCGGCCCTTCTGGTCGAGGTCGACCCGGTCGGGCTCGTGCGGGGCCGCGGCGGAGGCCCGGCGCCAAGACCCACGGCGCGCCGACGCTCGCCCAGTACGTCAACGACCGGCCGTACGTCGCCTCGTCGTTCCTGTCGGTCGCGCTCGAGCAAGGTGTTCGGCACGGCGCATGGCCGGGCGCAGTCGCGAGCGGCCCGACCTCGCCGCCACCGCCGATACCGCTGGACGCCGCGCCTGCCGGCTGTCCCCTGCCGCGGGCGGCGAGGCGATCGCTGCGCCGGCTGTTCGAGCCGCTCGGCTACTCGGTCGACGACCGACCGATCCCGCTCGACCCGACCGTCCCCGAGTGGGGCGACAGCCGCTACCTCGACGTCACACCTGAGCGCCACCGCTGCGCCTGCGCGGACCTGCTCGACCACCTGTACGTGCTGCTGCCCGTCCTCGACGACGCCAAGCACTACTGGGTCGGCGCCGACGAGGTCGACAAGCTGCTGCGCCGCGGCGGCGGGTGGCTGGCCGCCCACCCCGACCGCGAGCTGATCACCCGCCGCTACCTGCGCCACGACCGTCAGCTCGCGGGCGCTGCGCTGGCGCGCCTGCTGGCGACGACGGCGGCTGCAGGTCCGGCGACGAGGCCGAGCGAGCCGACGCGGCGGCGGTCGCGCACGACGCCGAGGAGCGAGGCAGTCGAGAAGCCGCTGCAGCCTCAACGAACAGCGCCTCGGCCGTGGTCGCCGAGATCGTGCGGACGAGCGCCGCCCGGCGTGTCGTGGACCTGGGCTGCGGCGAGGGCCGCTCGTCCAGCGCGCTGCTCCGCGACACCGACGTCGATCACGATCCTCGGGGTCGACGTCGTCCCACGGAGCGCTCGACCGCGCCGCCCGCCGCCTGCGGCTCGACACGATGGCGCCGCGCCAGCGCGAGCGCGTCGACCTGGTGCAGGGCGCGCTGACCTACCGCGACCGGCGCCTGCGTGCGGCTTCGACGCTCGCCACCGTCGTCGAGGTGGTCGAGCACCTCGACCCGCCGCGGCTCGGGCGCCTTCGAGCGCGCGCTGTTCGGCTACGCCCGTCCGGCCACGGTGGTCGCTGACCACGCCCAACGTCGAGTACAACGCGCTGCTTCGCGGACGCTGCCGTCCGGGCGCGCTGCGCCACGGCGACCACCGCTTCGAGTGGACGCGGGCGGAGTTCGCCGAGTGGGCCGGCCAGGTCGCGGCCCGTCACGGCTATGCGGTGTCGGTGCTCGGGCATCGGTCCGGACGACGCCGAGCGCGGCGCGCCGACGCAGATGGCGGTGTTCCGCGCGATGACGACGGTCGACCGTGCCCGAGCTGTCGCCTCGTCGTCCTCGTCGGCGTGTCCGGGTCGGGGAAGTCGAGCTTCGCGGCCCGGCACTTCCTGCCGACCGAGGTGCGTGTCGTCGGACGCCTGCCGTGGCCTGGTGGCCGACGACGAGAACGACCAGACCGCCACCAAGGCCGCCTTCGAGGTGCTCCACACCATCGCCGGCGAAGCGGCTGGAGGCCGGACGCCTCACCGTGGTCGACGCCACGAACGTCCAGCCCGAGGCCCGCCGGCCGCTGGTCGCGCTGGCCAAGGCGCACCACATGCTGCCCGTGGCCGTCGTGCTCGACGTGCCCGAGGCGATCTGCGCAGAGCGCAACGCCGCCCGGCCCGACCGCGAGTTCGGCGCCGCACGTGCTGCGCCACCAGCGCAACCAGCTCCGCGCGGTCGATGCGCGGCCTGCGCCGCGAGGGCTTCCGCCAGGTGCACGTGCTCGACGGGGTCGAGGAGGTCGAGGCCGCCACGGTCGAGCGCCAGCCGCCTGTGGACCGACCGCCGCCACGACCACGGTCCGTTCGACATCATCGGCGACGTCCACGGGTGCGCCGTCGAGCTGGTCGCCCTGCTCGGCGAGCTCGGCTACGCGGTCGCGCCCGACGGCACCCGGCGCCCACCACCCCGAGGGTCGGCGGGCCGTGCTTCGTCGGCGACCTGGTCGACCGCGGCCCGGCCACGCCCGGCGGTGCTGCGCCTGGTCATGGGCATGGTGGCCGCCGGCGACGCCCTGTGCGTCCCCGGCAACCACGAGAACAAGCTGCTGCGGGCCCTCCGGGGCCGGAACGTGACGCTCAGCCACGGGCTGGCCGAGTCGCTGGAGCAGCTCGCGGCCGAGCCGCCGGCGTTCTCCGCAGCGAGGTGGCCGCGTTCGTCGACGGGCTGGTCACCCACTTCGTCCTCGACGACGGGCAAGCTCGTCGTCGCCCACGCCGGCCTGCCCGAGGACGATCCACGGCCGGGCGTCGGGCGCGGTACGGGCCTTCGCGCTGTACGGCGACACGACCGGAGAGACCGACGAGTTCGGGCTGCCGGTGCGCTACCCGTGGGCCGAGGACTACCGGGGCCGGGCCACCGTCGTGTACGGCCACACGCCGGTGCCCGAGGCGACGTGGGTCAACAACACGATCTGCATCGACACCGGGTGCGTGTTCGGCGGCGAGCTGACCGCCCTGCGCTACCCCGAGCGCGAGCTCGTGTCGGTGCCGTCCGCCCGCACCTACTGCGAGCCGGTCGCGCCCCGTGGCGCCGCCGAGCTCGAGCCGCCGCGCCGCGAGCCCGACCGACCTCGACCTCGACGACGTCATCGGCAAGCGCATCGTCGACGACGCGGCTGCGGTCGACCGTGACCGTCCGCGAGGAGAACGCCGATCGCCGCCCTCGAGGTGATGAGCCGCTTCGCGGTGGACCCGCGCTGGCTGGTGTACCTGCCGCCGACCATGGCGCCGACCGCGACGTCCGAGTCGGCCGGCCTGCTCGAGCACCCCGCCGAGGCCTTCGCCGACTTCCGCCGCGCCGGCGTGGCCCGCGTCGTGTGCGAGGAGAAGCACATGGGCTCGCGGGCCGTCGTGGTCGTGTGCCGTGACGACGAGGTGGCCGCGCCGCCGGTTCGGCGTGACCACGGCGCGGCCGACGAGGGGCGCGGGCGCCGTCGTCACGCGCACCGGGCGCCCGTTCTTCGGCGACCGCGGCCGACGAGGTGGCGCTGCTCGCCAAGGTGCGCGCCGGGCTCGACCGTCGGCCGGGCTGTGGGACGAGCTGGCCACCGACTGGGTCGTCCTCGACGCCGAGCTGCTGCCGTGGTCGGCGAAGGCCGGCGACCTGCTGCGTCAGCAGTACGCCTCGGTCGGGGCGGCGGCCACGGCCACCCTCGCCGCCGAGGTGGCCGTGCTCGAGGCGGCCGCGCGCCCGGGGCGCCGACGTCGACGACCTGCTGGCCGCGCACGCTCGACCGGCACGGCGATGGCCGAGCGGGTTCGTCGACGCCTACCGCCGCTACTGCTGGCCGGTCGACGTCGGTCGACGACCTGCGGCTCGCGCCGTTCCAGGTGCTCGCCGGCGAGGGCGGGGTCCACGCCCTCACGCGACCACGGGTGGCACCTCGAGGTGCTCGGCCGCCTGGCCGGCGCCGACCCCGGCGACCTTCCGAGCCACCGCGACGCGCGGCCGTCGACCTGGGCGACCCGGCCAGCGAGGCGGCGGCCGCCGCCTGGTGGGACGGAGCTCACCGGCCGCGGCGGCGAGGGCATGGTGGTCAAGCCGGTCGAGGTCGTGCACCGTGGGCGCCAAGGGCCTGACGCAGCCGGGCATCAAGTGCCGGGGGCCCGAGTACCTCCGCATCATCTACGGACCCGAGTACACGGCGCCAGGACAACCTCGAGCGCCTGCGCGTCGCGCGGCCTCGGCCACAAGCGTTCGCTGGCCCTGCGCGAGTTCGCCCTCGGCATCGAGGCGCTCGAGCGGTTCGTGGCCGGCGAGCCGCTGCACCGGGTCCACGAGTGCGTGTTCGGCGTGCTGGCTCTCGAGAGCGAGCCGGTGGACCCGAGGCTGTGACGATGCTCGAGATCCCGCCCCTGCCCCCGTCCACGATCCTGCTGGTCGAGGTCGGCTCCGCCGCCCACGGCACCGGCATCCCCGGCGGCGAGGACCACGACGAGATGGGCGTCGTCATCGAGGCGCCTGCACAGGTGGTCGGGCTCGACGACCGCGGGCTGCGCACGGTCATGCAGCGGACCCAGCCCGAGGGGTCCCGGTCGGGGCCGGGCGACACCGACCGCACGCTGCACTCGCTGCGCCGCTTCGTGCGCATGGCGGCGGGCGGGAACCCGTCGATCCTCATGGCGCTCTGGGCCCCCGTGTTGCAGGCGACCGCCGACGGACACGAGCTCCGGACACTCGCCGACGCCTTCGTCGGCCGCCACGTCGTGCCGCGCTACCGCGGGTACATGCAGTCGCAGGCCATGCGGCTGCTTGGCACCAGGGGCGGAGGCCACGGCCGGCGGGGCGGCGGCGGGCGCGAGGAGCTGATCGCCGCCCACGGCTACGACACGAAGTACACCATGCACTGCGCCCGGCTCGGCTACCAGTGCATCGAGCTGCTCACCACCCGGGCGCTGACCCTGCCGATCGCGGGGCCCGAGGCCGACTGGCTGCGGGCGGTCCGGCGGGGCGACGTGGCGTTCGACGAATGGTGGGCGCGTCTGCCTCGAGCTCGACGCCCGCCTGGCCGGACTTGCCGTCGACGAGCGCTTGCCGCCGGGACCCGACCGGGTACCCGTCGAGGCGTGGTGTGTCGACGTGCACATCCGCCACTGGCGACAGGTGGGCGCAGTGGCGGTCTGACGCTCGAGGCAATGGCTGTCGTTCCGGCGGTCGCGAGGCAATGGTGTGCGGGGGCCGCACGCGATCGCCTCGAGAGTCCGCGATCGCGAGTCAATGCCTCGCCCCCCTGTACCCGGCCGCCGGGCTCGCCGTGCAGACTGGGGGCGTGGGAAAGCTCGACGACCTCGAGTGGTTCCAGGCCGAGACCCGCCAGGAATGGCGGGCGTGGCTGGCCGAGAACCACGCCACGTCCCCCGGCATCTGGCTCGTCACCTGGAAGAAGTCCTCGGGCAAGCCGGTGCTCGACTACGACGAGAAGGTCGAGGAGGCGCTGGCCTGGGGGTGGATCGACACGAAGGGCATGAGCGTCGACGACGAGCGCACGCGGCTCGTGATGTGCCCCCGCCGGCCGGGCAGCGGGTGGTCGCGGCCGAACAAGGAGCGCATCCTCAGGCTCGAAGAGCAGGGACTCATGCAGCCGGCGGGTCGGGTGGTGATCGACGCCGCCAAGGCCGACGGGTCGTGGACGCTCCTCGACGACGTCGAGGACCTGATCGTGCCGCCCGACCTGGCCGAGGCGTTCGACCGCCGCCCGGGCAGTCGCGCCCAGTGGGACGGCTTCGGCAAGTCGCCCCGGAAGGCCATGCTGACGTGGCTCGTCACGGCCAAGCGTCCCGAGACCCGGGCCGCTCGCGTCGAGAAGATCGCGGCCGAGGCGTCTGAGGGCCGCCACGCCGTCGGGTGACCGGCGGGAAGGCGATCACCCTGGCGCGGTGACGCCGCGGGTCGACGAGGCCGTCACCAACGGCCGGCAGGGCTGACGTCCGCCGGCGCCGCCGGTCGCGTGCGGAGCCACACCGCCGCCGCGGAGAGGACGTGCCAGGCGGCGTGGGCCTGCAGCGGCGAGCCGGGCTGGCACAGCGGTCGCCCGGTCCGGCCGCCGACGTGGAGGCCGAGGCCGGCGGCGAACACGGCGGCGGCGAGGACGTCCCGGCCGTCGTCGTGGCCGTGCACGACGTGGCGGTGGACCTCGGCGGCCAGCGCTCCCCCCGCCGCCACGGCCTGGGCGACGGCGCTGGTGCGGGGGTGGGCGGCGGCGCTGGCCACGGCCGTCACCGCCACGATCTCGGCCGCGGCGGGCTGCGTGCCGCGCCCGTGGTGCACGTCGGCCAGGGCGATGAGACCGGTCATCGCCAGCAGGGAGGCGTCGTGCGCCCAGCGCCCGACGACGCCGCCGGGCCCGTGGTAGGCGACGCTGCCCAGGCCGGCGGCGACCAGCGACCATCCCACGGCCCGGGCGCCCGGGCGGTCGGGGGCGGGGTGGCGCCGGGCGTCGGCGAGGGCGGCGGCGCCCGCCGCCACGTAGGCGAGGCTCGACGCCGTGTTGGCGGGCTGCGTCACCAGCCCGGGCCGGCAGCGCTCGCAGTCGGACGCGGCGACGACCGCGGGAAGCCTCCGCTCCCGCCGGCGGCGCCCCTCAGCCATGGGCCCGCCCCGCCGTGCGCAGCGTGAGGTCGGCCACGCGGGCGCGGCGGTCGAGGATCTCCTCGAGCTGCCCGCGGCGGTCGAGCCGCGCCCGCCAGGCATGCCAGTCCCGGACGAGGGTCCACGCCCGCTCGACGAAGAGCAGGGCCAGGAAGCCCAGCACCGGGATGGACAGGAACACGAACGCGCTCGGCCAGAAGCCCTGCCGCGTCCCGTACACGTCCTCGAGCACCGGCTGGAGCGGGAACGCCAGGTTGCGCACCGTGTCGGCCCACCAGCCCGTGCCGACGTCCCACACCGCGATGGCGAGCCAGGTCAGCGGGAACACCAGGGCAGCCACCAGCAGCCGGACCGTGCCCTTCGACACCGGCGCCCGGGGAAGCAGCCCGGCGACGAGCACGGCCACTGCGGGCACCAGGTTCGTGAACAGGCCCGCCAGCGCGAACGGGGCGAGCACCACCAGCAGGACCGCCAGCAGCACGGTGCGCCAGGCCAGGACGGCCAGGGTGCGGCCGTTGGCCACCTGGTTGTCGACGAGGCCGATCGTGCCGAGCAGCAGGTGGTAGCGGGCCACCGAGTCGACGACGCGGTCGACGTGCTCGGGCGCCGTGGCGGCCACGAGGCGGGCCAGCGCCGAGCTCTCGGCCAGGGGGACTGCGGCGGGCGACGTCCCCGGTGGGCGGAGGGCGATGGTGGCGCCGCTGGTCAGGGCCACCGCCTCCTCCGTCGAGGCGAAGTCGGGCGTGCTGGCCCGGATCGCCGATTCGAGGCGGGCCGTGAGGTCGTCGACGTCGTGGCGCTGCGGGGCGCCCGTGGCGTCGAGCTGGGCGGTGTCGGGGACGTCGAGGGGCGGCCCGAACTCGATCAGCGCCCGGCCCCGCACCGCCACCTTGTCCTCGTACGAGATGCCGACCGGGACGATGCGGACGCCGTCGACCCCGGCGGCCGACGCGGCCAGCGCGATGCGGGCGACTCCGGTGCGCAGCGGGCGGATGCTCGGGTCGTCGTGGGTCGTGCCCTCGGGGAACACGGCGACGACGTGGCGGTCCTCGAGGGCCTGCACCGCGGCGGCGAACGTGGCCCGGTTGTCGGTGGCGTCCCCCGCGTCCACGCGGCGCTGCACGGGCACGGCCCCCGCGAAGTTCAGCAGGATGCGGGCCGGCGCCACTGACCACAGCGTGGCCTTGGCCAGGAAGCGCGGCAGCCGGCCGAGCTCGGCCACCAGCAGCACCGGGTCGACGAACCCGTTGAGGTGGCTGGCGGCCAGGATCACCCGGCCGCCAGGCGGCGGCGCGCCCACCACCTCGACCGACCGGAAGAACGCGCGGGCGAGCAGCTGCGCCAGGAAGACGACGACCCGGTCCCGCGCCCGGGGCCCGCGCGGTGCGGCGCGGGTCATCCCCGCACCGCGGCGATGGCGATCGCTCCCTCGGCGTCGAGGATCGTGAGCGCGTCGGGAGCGACCTCGACCCGGGCCGCCGACTCCAGCGCCCGCAGGAGCGCGGCCTCCTGCTCCATCACGCCCGGCGGGTCGTCGCAGGCCATGAGCGTGGTCCGGGGTCGGTCGATGGTGAGCTCGTCGCCGTCCAGCTCCCACGAGCTGCCGGCGGTGTTGCAGCCGGTCTCCATCGTGAGGTCGCCGTCCTCGCCGAACGAGATGGTCGGCTCGGTGCCGTCGAGCATGCTGTCGATGCTGTCGCCCGTGGCCACGCCGGTGATGGTCCACGTGCCCACGAGCAGCTCCTCCGCGTCGTACGAGCGGAAGGACAGGCGCACGCCGTCGCCGCCGGTCAGGACCATGCGGTCGACGTCCGCCTCGACGTGGTCGACGGCCTCGAGGGCGGCGACGAACTCGTTCTCGGCCTCCATCGCCGACCCGGGGCACGCCATCCGCGTCAGGGCCAAGGGGCCGATCTCGACCGACCCGTCGTCCCCCAGGTCGAACGCCCCCCGGTAGGTGTTGCACGGTGCCCGTCCCGACACGGTGTCCCCGTCGACCCCCAGCGTGACCGGGTTGTCGTCGTCGACCGCGAGCGAGCTGTCGTCGCGGTCGAGCACCCACTCGTGCGCCTCGATGTCCATGCGCGTCGACGGTACGCCCGCGGTCGCGGCCCCGTTGTCGGCGTCGTCGTTCCCGCCGCACCCGGTCGCGGCGAGGCCGGTCACCGCCACCACGCCGACGGCGAGGACGAAGCGCGCGGTGCCGGGCCGCCGCATCAGACCGCCGCCGCGACGGTGAGGAGGGGGCAGATCATGCATGACCTACGTACCAACCGCGGAGGCCGGCGCCCCTCACCCGCGCGGGGTGACCGCGCTCGGTGGCGCGGCCGGCCACGACGAGCCGGCCGCCACCAGCAGGTCGACCATGGCGTCGGCCGGCGGGGTGCGGTACGGGCGCTCGGGCACGGCGGCGAACAGCCGCCGCGGCTCGAGTTGGGGGGCGGTCGGGCGCAGCACGATGCCGGCGCGCATGGCCGGCGCCGCCAGGGTCGGGACAACCATCACCCCGGCCCCGCCCGCGACGAGCGCCTGCTTGCCGGTCCAGTCGTCGCACATGAACCCCACCCGCGGCGGGCCACCGATCGCGTGCGTCAGGCGGTGAAGCGGGCCCAGGCAGTCGGGAGGCGCGCCATCGACCCAGGTCTCGTCGCGGAGGTCGGCCAGCGACACCTTCTCGGCTGCGGCCCGCGGGTGGTCGGCAGGGAGGGCGAGCAGCATCTGCTCGTCGAGCACAGGGACGAGGTCGAGGCCGGCGATGTCGTCGGGGTCGAGGCCGGGAAAGTCGGGGTCGACCCGGGCCTGCCACGGGTCCTCGACGAGCTGCCACTCGGTGACCAGGGCCAGGTCGACGTCGCCGTCGCGCACCGCGTCGAGCACGCCGAACGCGTCGACCTGGCGCAGCGACACGGTGACCCCCGGGTGGGCGTCGCCGAAGCGGCGGATGGCGTCGGGCAGCAGCGACGTGTTGGCGCTGGGCGTGCCCGCCAGGCGGAGCTGGCCCCCGTCGAGGCCGGCGTGGCTGCGCATCGTGGCTTCGAAGGCGTCGACCCGGGCGAGCACCCCGCGGGCGAGGTCGACGGCCACCGTGCCGGCGGGGGTGGGGGCGACACCGCGGGGCACCCGGCGGAACAGCCGGACGCCCACCTGGCGCTCGAGCCCCGCGATCTGGCGCGACACCGCGGGTTGCGTGAGCACGAGAGCGTCGGCCGCGGCCGAGAACGACCCGTGCTCGGCCACCGTGACCAGGATCCGCAGCGACCAGAAGTCAGGCATGCGTGAAGCGTATATCAAACATGATCAACCTGCAGTTGTGCTCATGGCTCGCGACCGTGACGATCGGGACATGTCCACCACCACATCGTCTCCCCGTCCCGACACCCCGCAAGCCGACGCCTGGAACGGCCCCGAGGGCGCCAACTGGGCCGAGTCCCACGCTCTCGCCTCCCCGGACGACGCCGACCTCGTCGGGCCGCTGCTCACCGCGGCCGCCATCTCGGCCGACGAGTTCGTGCTCGACGTCGGGTGCGGGATGGGCGGTGCCACCCGACGTGCCGCCCGCGCCGCGCCCGGCGTGACCGCCCTCGGCATCGACCTGTCCAGGCTGATGGTCGAGCAGGCCGCCGAGGCGGCGGCGGACGAGGGCCTGACCAACGTCACGTTCGTCTCCGGCGACGCCCAGGTGCACCCCTTCTGGGAGGCGGTCACCGACGTGGTCGTCAGCCACTTCGGCGTCATGTTCTTCGACGATCCCGCGGCCGCCTTCGCCAATCTCGCCCGCGCCCTGCGCCCCGGCGGCCGGCTGGCGTTCGTGGTGCCGCAGGCGATGGAGCGCTGCGCCTGGTACACGGCGCCGCTCGCCGCGCTGACCGGGCGCTCGCCGACGCCCGAGGAGCGACCGTCGCAGATGTTCTCGCTCGCCGACCCCGAGGCCACGGCCCGCCTGCTCGCGCGCGCCGGCTTCGCCGACGTGGCGATCGAGCCCGCGCCGCACGCCCTGTGGTTCGGGGCCGACGTCACCACGGCGGCCCGGTTCTACGCTGGCAGCGGGCCGGTGCGGGCCGCGATCGAGGCGGACCCTAGCCTCGACGAGGCCAAGGCCGAGGCCGTGCTGGCGGTGGCCCTTCGGCCGTACCTCACGGGCGACGGGGTCCGCATCCCGGGCGACCACTGGCTCGTCACGGCGTCGCGGGTGGAGCAGGCGGGCTGACCGCTCGCCTCCCCTGGATCGAGGGGCCAGGCGACGCCCTTCGGTCCTCAGGGCGCGGTGTCCGCCCCCGCCTCGGCCAGCAGGGCGTCCAACTTCTTGGCCCGCGGCCCCAGGGCCCGGGCGTGGCGGGGGAGGCGCGCCCACGGGTCGCCGACGTCGGCGACCCGGGCCGGGGCGGTGGCGATGGTCCAGCCGTCGGGGCGCAGGCCCGGGTCGTCGAGCTCGTCCCACTCGATCGGCATGGCCACCGGCGCGCCCGGCCGGGGCCGCACCGAGTACGGCGCCACCACCGTCTGGGCCCAGCCGTTGCGGGCCACGTCGACGTAGAGCCGGCCCTTGCGGGCGACCTTGCGAGCCTCGACCGTGAGCTCGTCGGGGTACCGGGCGGCCAGGAGGTGGGCGACGCCCAGGGCAAAGGCGGCGACCGCGTCGGTCGTCGCCGAGCGGTCGAGGGGCGCCACCACGTGGATGCCCCGCGAGCCGCTGACCTCGGCGTACGCCGCCAGGTCGAGCTCCTCGAACACGGCCCGCACCCAGTGGGCGGCCCGGACGACCTCGCCGAAGTCGTCGGACGACGGGTCCAGGTCGACGATCAGCAGGTCGGGCCGCTCGGGCGCGTCGGCCCGGCTGGGCCAGCGGTGGAACGACACGGTCGACAGGTTGGTGAGGGCGAGCAGCCCCGCCTCGTCGTCGACCACCGGGTGGCGGACCGTGCCGCCCTCCTTGGCCACCTCGACCGTGCGGATCCACCCCGGGACGCCCCGCCCACCCTCCTTCTGGTAGAAGCCGGGTCCGCCGGTGCCCTCGGGGAAGCGCTGCAGCATCAGCGGCCTCTCGACCAGGTGGGGGAGCATCACGTCGGCCACCGCGTGGTGGTACTCGGCGAGGTCGTGCTTCGTCAGTCCGTCATCGGGGAACAGCACCCGCTCGGGGTGCGTGATCTTGACGGTCCGCGAACCGACCCGGTAGGAGATGCCGTCGCTCATCAGCGCGAGGGTAGGACCCGGAAGGCGGCGTGTGTCGCAGCCGGTGTGGCGACGAGTGCGGTCCGCTCGAGCTCGATGGGCGCGCCACCGTCGCGGTGGAACAGGCGCGCGCCCTCACCCAGCAGGACGGGGACGACATCGACGGACAGCTCGTCGACCAGTCCGGCCCGCAGGGCCTGGGCGCCGACGATCGGCCCCCATCACGCACACGTCCTTGTCGCCTGCGGCCCGCTGGGCCAGGGCCACGGCCGCGTCGACCCCGTCGGAGACGGTCCGAGCCGTGAGAAATCATCGTTCGAGCGATGAGTGCCGGGCCTTGGCTGCGTTGCACCTGACATGACGGACATGACACGACTGCTGGAAGGCAAGACCGCGATCATCTACGGGGCCGGGGGCTCGCTCGGCGGCGGGGTGGCCCGCACGTTCGCCCGCGAGGGGGCCACGGTCCACCTCGTCGGGCGCACCCGCGGGCCGCTCGACGCCGTGGCCGGCGACATCGCGGCGGCGGGCGGCACCGCCGAGGTCGCCGTCCTCGACGCCGTCGACGAGGAGGCGGTCGTCGCCCACGCCGACGCCGTCGCCGCGTCGGCCGGCTCGATCGACGTCTCCTTCAACCTGATCACGCGGGGCGACGTGCAGGGCCAGCCCCTGCTCGACATGCGCGTCGACGACCTGGCCCGCCCGGTGGAGACCGGGCTGCGCAGCAACTTCGTCACCGCCCGGGCCGCCGCCCGCCACATGGTCGCGGCCGGCGGCGGGGTCATCCTCCACCTGAACAGCGGCTCGTCCGGCGGTCAGGCGCCGATGATGGGCGGCACGGGCTCGGCCGACGCCGCCACCGAGGCGCTGATGCGGAACCTGGCGATGGAGCTGGGGCCGCAGGGCGTCCGGGTGCTCGGCATCTGGACCGCCGGCGTGGCCGACACGCTCACGAAGGAGAAGCTGGCCGAGGTGGGCGGCGACGACATGCCCGACCCCGAGGTGATCGCCCAGATGATCGGCGAGGCGTCGATGCTGAAGCGGGCGCCCCGCATCCAGCAGGTGGCCGACGTGGCCGCCTTCCTCGCCTCCGACCGCAGCTCGGGCATGACCGCTGCCATCGCCAACGTGACCTGCGGGCTGGTGGGCTGAGCGGTGGCGATCACCCCGGAACGACTCCACGGTCCGGGACCTACGGTGTGGGGACCGGGCGGCCGCGACCAGGGAGAGGCCACCGTGCCCGCAACAGCCGAGCAGAGCGACGACCTGGTGGCCGCCGCGGTGGGCGGCGACGAGGCGGCCTTCTCGGCCCTCGTCGAGCGTCACCGGCGCGAGCTGCACGTGCACTGCTACCGCATGCTCAGCTCGTACGACGAGGCCGAGGACGCGGTGCAGGAGACGATGCTGCGGGCGTGGCGGCGGCGCGACAGCTTCGACGGGGGGCCGTACTTCCGGGCCTGGCTCTACCGCATCGCCACCAACACGTGCCTCGACATGCTGCGCCGGACCAGCCGGCGGGTGCCGGCCGGCGGGACCTTCGCCGAGGTGCCGTGGCTGCAGCCCTACCCCGACGCCGAGCTCGACGAGATCGCCGCGGGCGACGACGAGCCCGACACCGCCCTGGTCGCCCGCGAGACGGTCGAGCTTGCGTTCCTGGCCGCGCTGCAGGCCCTGCCGCCCCGCCAGCGGGCGGTGCTGCTCGCCCGCGACGTGCTCGGGTGGTCGGCGGCCGAGACGGCGGCGCTGCTCGACATGACCGTGCCCGCGGCCAACAGTGCGTTGCAGCGGGCCCGGGTGACGCTCGGCGACCGCCTGCCGGCGCGCCGGGCCGATTGGTCGGTGGCGGCGCCCACCGACGACGAGCGCGACGTGATGGCCCGGTTCATGGCCGCCCACGAGCGGCACGACGCCGCCGCGGCCGCCGCCATGCTGCGCGACGACATCCGCATCACCATGCCGCCGCACCCCTTCCTCTTCGAGGGTGTCGACGTGGTCGGGCCGGCTCTCGAGACGGCGTTCGGGGTCGAGGAGGTCGGCGAGTGGCGGCTCGTCCCCGTCCGGGCCAACCGCATGCCGGCGGCCGCCTCCTACCTCCAGGCGTGGGGCGACACGCAGTTCCGGGCGTTCAAGATCGACGTCGTCCGCCTGGTCGAGGGGAGGGTGGCCGAGGTGACGACGTTCGGCTCCGGCATGTTCCCCCGGTTCGGGCTGCCGGCGACGCTCGACGACCCCGGCGAACCGGGCGAGGCCCACGCCGCGGAGTGACCCGGTCTCAGATGTCCTGGATCATCGGGAACACGACGCCCTCGGGCCAGCGGGCCATCGAGCGGTAGCGGCGGCCGGCGAACATCCACCGCCCGTCGACCTTGGCGTACGTGTCGTCGTAGCGCCCGAAGGCATCGGTGCGCCGCGTCTCGCCGTGGAGCTGGCGCAGCTCGCACATGAACACCCGCCCGGTGGCCGCCGCCCGGTCGCCGCCGGGCCACAGGTCCACGTGGTGGTTGAGCACCACGAACTCGAAGAACTCGAACCGCTCGATGGCCTCGGACACGAACTCGGCCATGGCGTCGGGCCCCACCAGCTCCTGCGCGGGGCGGCTGACGAGGTCGAGGTCCACGACGCAGTCGGGCAGGAACTGCCGCTCGAACGCGTCCCAGTCGCGCCGGGTGACCGCGTCCGCGTAGGTGGACAGCAGGCGGGTAACGCCGAGGTGGTCGACCGCCTCGGCGACCTCGTCGGGCGGCGGACCGGTGACGTCGGGCACGGGCCCGGACGGTAGCGGCCGCACGCGCCGGGTGACGGGCCTCTCCGAAGCTGCGCCGTCAGGGCCTGTCAGCGCTTGGGCGGGGGATAGATAGATGTCGACGCAGAACTCGTCGAGCGTGGTGCGCTAGCGCCGTGGCGATCGTTCCGGACGGAGGGCGGGTCGGTGAACGCGCCCGCCTGCTCGAGCCGGAAGCCCACGCCCCGGACCGTGCGGATGCGGCACGTCCGCTCTGCCTCGGGGTCGGCCAGCTTCGACCTGAGCCGCCGCACGTGGGCCTGCAGCCGGTTGTCGTCGTGGGCGCCCGCGGTGCCCCACGCCGCCTTCTGCAGGTCCTGCTTGGTCACGACGTCGCCGCCGGCGGCGACGAGCCCGCCGAGCACGCGCAGCTCGGTCAGGGTGAGCACGAGGCGCCGGGCTCCCTGCCAGGCCTCGTAGTTGTGCAGGTCCACGACGAGGTCCGCCCAGGTGACCACCTCGTCCGCGGCGACGCGGCGGCGGGCGATGGCCGTGAGCACCGTCCCCACGACGTCGGCCGCAGAGGCGTCAGCCCCGAGCAGCCCGTCGATCTCGTCGCCGATCGGGCCCCACCCGTCCCCCGGCACGAACCCCAGCAGCACGATGGGCACCGCCGTGACCGCCCGCACCCGTCGGATCAGCGCCGCCATTCCGGGGGTCTTCCCGGGTGGCGAGCCCACGGCCGGGTCGACGACGACTGCGGCCACGTTCGGGTCGGCCGCGAAGTCCGTCAGCGCGGACGTGGTGAAGGCCATGGCCGGCATCAGGTGCTCGGCCGCCAGGGCCCGGGCGATCTCGGCGGCCCGCTCGCCGTCCGGGAGCGCCACCAGGACCGCGCTCGAGGCGCTCGACAGGCCCCTGTCCATGTCCGCCACCGTTCGTCCAATCGTCTCCGTCGCGGGCGCACCACCGGGAGGACGGCGGCGCACTGGCGACATCGGCCGCCGGGACGTAGCCAGTCAAACTCTCTGAGTGGCGGATGTCAACGGATCGACCGCGGAGGGTGCTCGCCCGGCGCCGCGCCGTCCCGCCCCGGGCGCCGATGACCAGGAGCAGATCGGCTGATCACGCCGCGCGGGCTGGCCGCTAGCCTGACCGACGGTGTGCCGGGAAGTCTGGTCGGCGAGTCGACGCCAGCCGCCCCGGAGCCACCATGCAGTTCCACATCGACCGACCGACGGCGCGCCAGGCCCTCCCGGCTCGCAGCCTGCCGGTCCCCGTGCGGCGCTTCCTGCACACCGAGGCCGCGGGCGGGCTCGTCCTCGTCGCCGCCGCCTTGGTGGCGCTCGCGTGGGCCAACTCGCCGTGGTACGAGAGCTACGAGACCTTCTGGCACAACGTCGTCAACGTGCGCGTGGGCTCGTTCGGCATCGAGATGGACCTGCGTCACTTCGTCAACGACGGCCTGATGACGCTGTTCTTCCTGGTGGTCGCGCTCGAGATCAAGCGCGAGCTCGTGGTCGGCGACCTGCGCGACCGGCGGGTGGCCGCCCTGCCGGTCCTCGCCGCTGTGGGCGGCATGGTGGTGCCCGCCGCGCTGTACCTCGTGGTCAACGCGGGTAGCTCGGGCTCGTCGGGCTGGGGCGTGCCGCTGGCCACCGACATCGCCTTCGCCGTGGGCGTGCTCGCCCTGCTCGGGTCGCGTGCCCCGGCGGCGCTGAAGCTGTTCCTGCTCAGCCTGGCCATCGTCGACGACATCGGCGCCATCGGCGTCATCGCGGTGGCGTACACCGACCGGGTCGACGGCGTCGCCGTGCTGGTCGCACTGGCCGCGGTCGCCGGCGCCGCCCTGTTGCGCTGGGCGCGGGTTTGGTGGATGCCGGCCTACGCCGCGCTCGGCGTGGTGTGCTGGCTGGCGGCGTTCGAGTCGGGGGTGCACCCCACCTTGGCGGGCGTGGCCTTCGGCCTCCTCGCGCCAGCCCGGCCGCGGGCCCCCGCCGAGGTGGCGCGCGAGTGGGCCGAGGACCTGTCTGACGAGCCGACCGCGGCCGAGCTGCGCCAGATGACCGTGATGGCGACCGAGACCGTCTCGGTGGCCGAGCGGCTGGAGAACCTGCTGCACCCCATCACCAGCTTCGTCATCGTCCCGATCTTCGCCCTTGCCAACGCGGGCGTGCGCATCACCGGCGACGTGCTCGACGCCCCCGGGGCCGCCGCGGTGGCGGGCGGCGTGGCGGTCGGCCTGCTCGTGGGCAAGACGGTCGGGATCGCCGGGGCCAGCGCCCTGGCAGTCCGCCTGGGCCTCGCCCGGCTGCCCGACGGACTGGCGTGGCGGCAGATCGTGGGCGTGGGCGCGGTGGCCGGCATCGGCTTCACGGTGTCGCTGTTCATCGGCGGCCTCGCCTACGACGACCCTCGCCTGGAGGACGCAGCCCGCCTGGCGATCCTCGCCACGTCGGCCGTCGCCGCCGTCGTCGGTTCGGCGATCCTCGCGCTGGGCTCTCGGTCGGCGCGCACCCGCGAGCCGTCCGCCGAACCTGCGGCCTGAGCGAAAAGGGCGCGGCAGACGTGGACGCTGAGGTATGGATGCGCGACGCCCGGCGATGGCCCCGGTGGGGCATCTTGCGCACGATGGGCGTACGGCGGCGCACCCGCCCGCCCCGATCCCGCCCGTCGAGGAGCGTCCGATGTCCGATCTCGTCCCGGCCCTGACCGTCGCCGCCGCCGTGAGCAGCGCGGTGCTGACCGGTGTGCTGTTCGCCTTCTCCACCAGCGTCATGCCGGCGCTGGCCGGCCGCCCGCCGGCCGAGGGGATGGCCGCCATGCAGGCGATGAACGGCACGATCCTCAACCCGATCTTCGGCCTCCTGTTCGGCGGCTCGGCGCTGCTGTGCCTCGTGGTGGCCGTGTCGGCGCCGTTCACGGGCGATCAGGACGGCGCCGGCTGGCGCCTGGCCGGCGGCGTGCTGTACGTGGTCGGCGTGTTCGTCGAGACGATGGTCGTGAACGTGCCGATGAACGACCGGCTCGACGCCGCGGACGCGTCCACCGCCGCCGGGCAGTCCGTGTGGGCGGACTTCCTGATCCGCTGGACGCGGTGGAACAACGTGCGGAGCCTCCTCGGCGTCGTCGCCGCCACGTTCCTCGCCGTGTCGCTGGCCGTGTGACGTAGCGCGCGGTCGTGATCAGTCGGGCAGCAGCGGCATCTCGGGACCCAGCTCACGCCCGAGGTGCACCGCCCGCGTCGACGGCGCCGGTGCCGAAGCGCGCCCGCAGGTCGTCCAGCGCGGCGTCGAGCGTGCCGGCCGTGGTGCGCTCGAAGGGCAGGGCGAGCTGCACGGCGTCGTCGTCCGCCAGGTTGCCGACGGAGATCCCGACGAGCGTGATGCCCCGGTGGCGGATCGTCGGCATGGCGGTGGCGAGCAGGTCGCGGGCCGCGCCCAGCAGCGTCGGCGTGTGGGCGGTCGCCTCGGCCAGCGTGTGGGCGCGGGTGGCGCGGGCGAAGTCCGCGAACCGCAGCCGCAGCGTCACCGTCCGGCCGACCCGGCCCGCGGTGCGCATGCGCCGGGCGACGCGGTCGACGAGGGCGACGAGGCGGGCGTCGATCTCCGCGGGCGAGTGGCGGGCGAGGCGCAGGGCGCTCTGGGCTCCCATCGACTTCCGCCGCCGCCCGCCCTGCACTGGGCGCGGGTCGCGGTGGTGTGCGAGCGAGTGCAGGTGCCGCCCCGACGCCGGCCCCAGCATGGCGAGGAGAGCGGCCTCGGGCAGGAGCGCCACCTCGCCGACCGTGGTGAGGCCGCGGGCGCGCAGCTTGGCCGCGGTCTTCGGCCCCACACCCCACAGCCGCTCGACCGGCAGGGGGTGGAGGAACGCCGTCTCGCCGTCGGGCGGGACCACCAGCAGGCCGTCGGGCTTGGCGCCGGCGCTCGCCACCTTGGCGAGGAACTTGGTCCGCGCCACGCCCACGGTGATGGCGAGGCCCACCTCGTCGCGCACCTGGCGGCGGAGCCGGACGGCGATCTCGGGCGGGGTCCCGGCCGTGCGCAGCAGCCCGCCGACGTCGAGGAACGCCTCGTCGATGGAGATGCCCTCGACCAGCGGCGTCGTGCGCTCGAACACGGCGAACACCGCCCGGCTCGCCTCGCTGTACGCCGCCATCCGCGGCTCGACCACGACGGCGTGGGGACAGAGGAGGCGGGCCTCGCGGCCGCCCATCGCCCCCCGCACGCCGCAGGCCCGAGCCTCGTAGCTCGCCGCCATGACCACGCCGCCGCCGACGATGACCGGGCGGCCGCGGAGCCGGGGATCGTCGCGCTGCTCGACGGACGCGAAGAAGGCGTCGAGGTCGGCATGCAGGATCGTGGCCTCGCCGGTCGGCGGTCTCACACGAACAGATGTTCCCCTATTGAGCCCGTGCCGGCAAGGCCCCGGGTGCAGGTGCTTGACCTCAAGTCTCCTCGAGGTCTTACCGTCCGGGCATGCCCGCACAGAACCTGCAGCTCGCGATCATCATCGGCAGCACCCGCGAGGGGCGCTGGGGGGACAAGGTCGCCCACTGGTTCGCCGACGAGGCTCGCCAGCGTCCCGACCTGCTCGTCGACGTGGTCGACCTGGCCGAGGTCGACATCCCGGCCGTTCTGCCCATGCGCCACACCCCCGAGGTGCAGGCCTACGCCGAGCGCATCGACCGGGCCGACGCCTTCGTCGTCGTCACGCCCGAGTACAACCACTCGTACCCGGCCTCGCTGAAGCAGGCGATCGACGTGCTCAACGCCCCGTGGCGGCGGAAGCCGGTGGCATTCGTGTCGTACGGCGGCCTGTCGGGCGGCCTGCGGGCGGTCGAGCACCTGCGGCAGGTGTTCGCCGAGCTGCACGCCACCACCATCCGCGAGACCGTCAGCCTGCATCGCCACCCGCTGCTGTTCGACGAGTCGGGCGCGCTGGTCGAGCCCAGCGGTCCGGCCGAGGCGGCCAAGGTGATGCTCGACGACCTCGTGTGGTGGGCCTCGGCGCTGCGGACGGCCCGCGACGCCGAGGTCGCGGACCTCACCTGGATCGAGTGACGGGCGCCGGGCGCGCGGCCCGGGTCAGCTGGCGGCGGGGTCGAGGGCCGGGGGAGGGGGCGGGTCGGCGGACGCCTCGGCGCCGTTGCCGTTGGAACCCTTGGCGCCGAACCCCTGCACCAGCTCGGCGAGGTCGACGCCGAACAGTGCCTTGAGCATCTCGCTGCCCTGGGCGACCGTCGACGCCACCGAGCGGACCGTCTGGCTGGCGCCGTCGGTCGAGATCACGGTCATCTGGTCGATCTTGGCCATCGGCGCGGCCGCCTCGGCCACCACCTTGGGCAGGGTGGCGGCGACGATGTCGACCACCGCGGCGTCGCCGTAGCGCGCGTAGGCGTCGGCCTTGCGCTGCATCGCGTCGGCCTCGGCCTGCCCCCGGGCCGCGATGGCCTCGGCCTCGGCCAGGCCCTCGGCCCGGGTGGCCTCGGACAGCGCGGTGCGGCGCTCGCGCTCGGCCGCGCCCGACAGGCGGGTCGTCTCGGCCTGCGCCTCGGCCTCCGCGATCTCGCGGGCCTTCTCGGCGGCCGCCGCCTGCTCGACCGCGTAGCGCTGGGCGTCCGCCGGCTTGCGCACCTCGGTGTCGAGCTCGCGCTCCTTCAGCTCGGCGCGGCGGGCGGCGACGTGCTCCTGCGCGGCGAGCACGTCCTGATCCTTCGCCGCCTGGGCCAGCGGGCCGGACGCGGCCGCGTTGGCGGACGCTGCGTCGGTCTCGGCCTTGATCTCGGCCTGCTTGAGGGCGAGCTCGCGATTGGCGACGGCGATGTCCTCCTCGGCACGGATGCGGGCCTGCTCGGCCTCGCGGCGGGCGACCGCCTCGGCGATGGCGGCCTCCTTCTCGGCCCGGGCGGCCTCGGGGCGGCCGAGGTCGGCCAGGTAGTTGCCCTCGGTCTGGATGTCCTGGAGCTGGAACGTGTCGAGGACCAAGCCCTGGCCGGTCAGGCTGTTCTCGGCCTCCTCGGCGACGGCGGCGGCGAAGGCGGCCCGGTCGCGGATGATCTCCTCGACCGTCAGCCGGCCGACGATGGCCCGCAGCGAGCCGGCCAGCACCTCCCTGGTGAAGACGTCGATCTCGTCCTGCTGGCCGAGGAACCGCTGCGCCGCGGCGCGGATCAGCTCCTCGGTGCCACCGACCTTGACGACGGCCACGCCCTCGAGGGAGCCCCGGATGCCGTTCGACGACACCGCGGCCGGCACGCTGAGGCCGATCTGGCGGCTGGTCAGATCGATGATCCCGAGCTTCTGCACGAACGGGACGACGAAGACGCTGGCTCCCATGACGACCTTCTGGCCGGACGTGTCGCCCCCGCCGCCCTTGCCCTTGCGGCCGGTGATGATGAACGCCTCGTTGGGCCCCGCCACCCGGATGCGGGTGATGACGAAGATGACCAGCAGCAGCGCCAGCGCGACGCCGCCGCCGACGGCGATGAGGGTGGGTGATGATTCCATGTCGTGTCTCCCAGCAGATTGCGGTTGTCGGTGGTGGTCGATGCCGGCCGCCGGCGGCGGGTGACGGCCGGGCGTCGAGGGGTCACCCGTCGAGGACGCGGGTGTCGTGCGCGTCGAGGTCGAACGGGGCGACCTCGACGAGGGTGGAGGAGGTGACGTCGACGACGACGACCTCGGTGCCGACCGGAATCGGCGCGGCGGCGGTGCAGGCCACCTTGACCGGGCCGGTGGGCCGCTGGAGCAGCACCTCGCCGTAGCGGCCCGGGGCCGGTGCCGTGACGACCCGGCCGAGCGAGCCCAGCAGGCCGGCCTGGGTCTCGGTGGGATCGGTCGGCATGTGGACCGCGGCGCGGACGAGGCGCACGGCGCCCCAGCCGAACAGCAGCCCGGCGGCGATGCCGGGGACCAGCGCGGCGGCGCCCAGCGACCCCCAGAAGGCGCCGGTTCCGAAGCCGAAGGCGCCGAGGAAGGCGAACACGGCGGGCACCGACAGCCAGTCGGGCCCGATGTCGAACGCATCGATCGCATCGCCCAGCCCGTCGGCCACGACGGCCACCAGCAACGGCACGGTCGACACCACGCCGAGCCACAGGAAGCCGTTCACGGCGGCGCATCGTACGTCGCCGCACGGCGCGGTGGTTCCGGTGACATCTGCGTCAGCCAGCCGTGTGCGAGCGCGGTAGACAGGGGACGGAGCGACCGGAGGGGGAGCGCGTGCCCGTACTCGACGCCAGCCATGACTTCGCGCACGAGGTCGAGGGCGACTCGGCCTGGAGCGAGTCGTACTACTTCAACGCCTACGACCCGGCGGTCGACGCCGGCATCTTCACCCGCATCGGCGTGCGGCCCAACGAGGGCACGATCGACGTCGGGTTGTCGGTCTGGCTCCCGGGCGACCGCATCGCCAACGTGCGGGGCGTCCGCGAGCAGACCGTGATGACCGACAGCGACCTCGACGTGGGCGGCGTGCGCTACGAGCGCCTCGAGCCCATGCGCCGGTGGCGGCTCACCGCCGACGCCGACGCCGAGGTCCTCGACCTGGGCGGCGACGTCACGCCCGGCACGGGCCGGCCGGGCCGCGTGACCATGGATCTCACGTTCACGTCGCTGATCCCGGCCATCGGCACCGACGGCGCCGCCCGGTCGCAGCGCAGCGATGCCAGCGCCGCGTCCACCGCGTCCACGGTCGGCAAGGGCCACCTCGAGCAGTCGGGCACGTGGGAGGGGACCATCGGCCTCGACGGCGAGACGTGGCGCCTCCACGCCGCCACCGCCCGCGGCAACCGCGACAAGTCGTGGGGGCCACGGCGGTGGGGCGGCCCGCAGATGTGGCGCTGGTTCTCGATCAACATCCCCGGCGACGGCGAGGAGGTCGGCACCCACTTCGGGGGCATCCGCATCGGCACGCCCGCGGGCGACCTCCACCGGGGGTGGGTGTGGCGCGGTGGCGAGGCGGCGTCGATCCGGTCGTGGGACGTCCGCTCCGAGCTGGCCGACGACGGGGTCACCCACAGGGTCAGCCACGTCACCGCCACCGACAAGGCCGGGCGGGCCCACGAGCTGCGGGGGGACATCATGCGCGTCTACGGGGTGCCCCACCGCACCGGCGACCGCCGCACGGTGGTGAACGAGGGCCTGGCCCGATGGACCTACGAGGGTCGCACCGGGTACGGCATCAGCGAGTACCTGCACCAGCTCGACGACGACGGTCGCCCGCTGGTGCCGATCGAGTGACGCAGCCGCCGAGGGGCGGGTCGGCCGCAGACCTGGCGAGCGCGCTGGCCGGCGCGCTGGGCACGGACGCCGGCGCGATCACCGGGCTGCGCCGGCTGTCGGGCGGCGCGTCCCGCGAGACGTGGGCGTTCGACGCCGGCGGCCGGCCGCTGATCCTGCAGCGGGCGCGGCCCGGCGGCCCGGGGACCGCGGGCATGGCCACCGAGGCCGCGCTGCTGCGGGCCGCGGCGGCCGAGGGCGTGCCCGTGCCCGGAGTGGTGGCGACGGGGGCCGCGCGGTCGGAGTCCATCGACGGCGCCGGCCCCGGCGACCCGGCCGGCGCCGGGTTGGGCGCGGCGTGGATGGTGGTCGACCGGGTGCCGGGCGAGACGATCGCCCGCAAGATCCTGCGCGACGACGAGTTCTCCGCGGCGCGCCCTCTCCTGGCCGCCCAGTGCGGCGAGGCGCTGGCCCGCATCCACCGCATCCCGCTCGACGCGGTGCCCGGCCTCTCCGGTGGCGACCAGCTGGCCCAGCTCCGCGCCACCCTCGACGCCACGGGCGAGCCGCACCCGGCGTTCGAGCTGGGCTTCCGCTGGCTGGACCGCCACCGCCCCGCCGCCGTCGGCGGGCGGGACACGCTGGTCCACGGGGACTTCCGCAACGGCAACCTCGTCGTGGGGCCCGACGGCCTGCGGGCCGTGCTCGACTGGGAGCTGGCCCACCGCGGCGACCCCCTCGAGGACCTGGGGTGGCTCTGCGTGCGGGCCTGGCGGTTCGGGGCCGAGCCGCGGGTCGGCGGGTTCGGTCCGGTGGACGAGCTGGTCGGGGCGTACGAGGCCACCGCGGGCGAGGTGGTCGACCGGGCGGCGCTGCACTGGTGGGAGGTGCTCGGCACGCTCAAGTGGGGCGTCATCTGCGTGGTCCAGGCGGCCACGCACCTCAACGGCGTGGTGCGGTCGGTCGAGCTGGCCGCCATCGGCCGCCGGGTGTGCGAGGTCGAGCACGACCTGCTGCTCCTGCTGCCCGGGGGCGACCCGGCCGCAGCGGTCCCGTCCGTGGACGTCCGGTCGGCGCCGCCCGAGGCCGCGCCGCTGCCGCAACTGCACGACGCGCCCACGGCGGCGCAGCTGGTCGAGGCCGTGCGCGAGTTCCTGGAGGGCGACGTGATGGCGTCGGCCGAGGGCCGGGTCAGGTTCCACGCCCGGGTGGCCGGGCGGGTGCTCTCCCAGGTCGAACGCGAGCTGGCCGCCGGCGACGCCCCCGCCCGCGCCCACGCGACCCGGCTCGCCGCCCTGGGCTGCGCCACCGACGCGGACCTGGCCGCCGCCGTCCGCTCGGGCGCCCTCGACGCCCGCACCGCCGAGGTGACCGCCGTCGTGCGGGCGGCCGTGGCCGCCAAGCTGGCGGTCGCCAACCCGACGTACGCCGACCCGGCGGGCCCCGAGAACCCGAGGCGATAGGTTCCGCCAACGGAAGCCTGAGGCAGGGGTTCCGCATACGGAACCCATGACCTCGACCTCCGGCCGACGGAACCCATTGCCTCGCCAGGAGTGCCGCCGCCGCGGTCCTGAGCGTCACAGGGCGTCGCTACGATCCTCCGGTTCGACAGGCCGAGAGACGAGTGGACGATGACCCTGGCGGTGACGGTGGTGTGCCAAGACGGCGTGGTGGTGGCGGCCGACAGCCGCACCACGCTCGGCAACCACCGGATGCTGCGGGTCGGCAGCGACTTCACGCACAAGGTGTTCGCCCCGGGCGGCGTGGCGGTCGCCACCTACGGCGAGGCGTTCGTCGACGAGCGCAGCATCGCCAGCCACATGGCCGAGTTCGCCGTGGTCGAGGCCGGCAACTGCGCCCATCCCGGGCCGACGGCGCGCAAGCTGGCCGCCTTCTTCGGCGACCGGTACGACGCCCACCGTGCCGCGCTCGGCGACGACGAGGGGGCACCGCCGCCGGGGGTGGCGGCCCTCGGGTTCCTCGTGTCGGGCTACGACGACGCCGGCGTCGGCGAGGCGTGGGAGGTCACGCTGCCCGACCGCGCCGTCGAGCAGATCGCCACCACCGCCAACGGGGGCGGCGCGGCCTGGCGGGGCCAGTCCGACGTGGTCACCCGCATCGTCCGCGGCGCCGACCTCGAGCTGCTGGTCCGGCTGGCGGCCGTGCACAAGCTCGGCGCCGAGCTGGACGCGGTGATGCCGATGCTCGACGAGTGCAGCTACCGCATCCCGTTCGACTCGATGAACCTGCAGGACGGCATCGACTTCGCCGTGCTCTGCATCCGCACCACCATCGACGTGCAGCGGCTCACGCTCGGCCCGCTGGCCACCGCCCCCGAGTTCTCGTGGCCCGGCGTGGGCGGTCCCATCGAGATCGCCACGGTCACCGCCACGGGCGGCTTCGCGTGGGTGCAGCGCACGTCGGTGCAGGGTGAGCGGCCCGCGGGCATGGCCGAAGGCCAGGCGTGAGGGTGGTGCGAGCGCGCGTCGGCCGCGGACGGACGAGCCCGCAGGTCAGTGGCGGATGACGGCGTTGGCGCGGCCGCCGGTGGCGGCCAGCGGTCGCTCGTCGCGCGTCACGTAGGTGCACCGCTTGCGGTCGCTGGGCGTGACCCAGACCCGCCACAGGTCGTGCAACTCGAGGTCGTCGGTCTCACTCATGGTCTCTGCGATCTCCGCGCCCATGCTCTCAACCCCACGATCTCGACCCGCCGGGCTGTTCGGCGTCCGACGCATCGTACCGCGCGCGGTCAGTCCACCAGCGCGTCTGGCGTGAGGGCGACGATGCCGGTGGCCCCGAGGGCCCGCAGATCCTGGAGGCGGGTCCAGAACGTGCCGGCCTCGGTGACCAGGTGCACGGCCACGAGGTCGTCGCGGCCGGCGAGCGGCAGCACCGTCGGCGCCGCCAGGCCGGGGAACAGCGCAGCCAGGTCCCCGACGCGGGCGGGGTCGACGTGCAGCATCACGTAGCGGTGGCGGCGGGCGGCGAGCACGGCGCCGATGCGCACCGCCAGATCGTCGAGGTCGGGGTCGCCGTCGTGGACGAACAGCGCCTCGCACGCCGCGATCTCGGCCAGAGCCCGCAGGCGGTTCTCGGCCAGGCTGCGCCCCGTCTCGCGCAGGTCGACGATGGCGTCGGCCATGCCGGCCGCGCACACGCCCTCGAGCGCGCCGCCCATCGTCACGACCGTGACGTCGATGCCCTGCTCGGCGAACCACCGGGCGGTCGCCCGCGGCAGGTGGGTGGCGATCACGCCGCCGGCGAGGTCGGCGGCGGACGCCCGACCGTCGTCCTCGCGGCTCGCCACGACGAGCATCGAGCGGGCGGCACCGAGCGGCACCTGGACGAGGGCGCCGAGGTCCTCCTCGAGCACGAGGTCGGTCGACAGGAAGGCGCCGTCGAGCCGGCCGGCGCGCAGCCAGGCGGCCGCGTCGCGGGGCCGCATCTCGATGAGCTCGACGCCGTCGACCCGGGCCCGGGCGCCACCTCGGAACCCTCCGGCCGGGAAGCCGGCGTCGGCCAGCAGGGTGGTCACGAAGTCGCGCAGCCGCCCGCGTGACGGGACCGCGACGACTGTCGTCATGACGCCCGCCGGTCGAGCTCGGCCAGCACGTCGGCGAACGGCACCTCGGCGTCGACCAGCCCCACCACCAGGTGGAACACGAGGTCGGCGGCCTCGGAGGCCAGGCGGTCGCGGGACCGGGGCGTGCGCCCCAGCTCCAGGCAGGTCTCGAACGCCTCCTCCATCACCTTGCGCTGCACCAGCTCGGGGTCGGCGAACAGCCGGGCCGAGTACGACCCCTCGGGGCGCTCGGCCCGCCGGTTGCGCAGCACGGCCTCGAGCCGGGCGATGACGTCGTCGGGGTTCGTCGGGTTGTTCGGGATGTTCGGGATGTTCGGGATGTTCGGGCGCGGGTGGGTCTCGTCCACGGTGTCCTCCACAGTCACAGGTAGCCGAGGGCGCGGCCCTCGGCCGTCAGCTCCTCGCGGAAGTCGGGGTGGGCGATCGAGATCAGCGCCCGCGCCCGCTCGGAGATCGAGCGCCCGCGCATCTCGGCCACGCCGTACTCGGTGACGATCTGGTCGACCGTGTTCTTGATCGTGGTCACCATCGACCCCCTCGTCAACGCCCCGCGGATGCGGGACACGCTGCCGCCGCGCGCCGTCGACGGCAGCACGACGAAGGCCCGCCCGTGTGGCGAGAACATGGCGCCGCGGGCGAAGTCGGCCTGGCCCCCGCTCGACGACCAGTACCGCCCCGCCACGGTCTCGGAGGCGCACTGGCCCACCAGGTCGACCTCGGTGGTGGCGTTGATCGAGACGAAGCAGTCCTCCTGGCCGATGATGCGCGGGTCGTTCACGTAGTCGACCGGCAGCATCTCGATCGCCGGGTTCTGGTCGAGGAAGTCGTAGAGCGCGGCGGTGCCGAGGGCGAAGGTGGCCACGATCTTGCCGGTGCGCAGGCGCTTGCGGGTGCCGGTGACGACGCCGCGGTCGACGAGGTCGATCAGGCCGTCCGACAGCAGCTCGGTGTGGACGCCGAGGTCGCGGTGGTCCCGGAGCTGCTCGAGCAGGGCGTTGGGGATGCTGCCGATGCCCGCCTGCAGGGTGGCGCCGTCGGGCACCCGCTCGGCCACGTGGGCGGCGATGGCGTGGTCGACCTCGCCGGCCCCGACCGGCTCGACCTCGACAAGGGGACGGTCGACCTCGGTCCACCCGACGACCTGGCTGACGTGGATCTGGTTGCGCCCGAACGTGCGGGGCATGCGGGCGTTGACCTCGAGGAAGAACGGAACCCGGCCGATGAACGGCGCGGCGTAGTCGCAGTTGGTGCCGAGCGAGAAGTAGCCGTGGCGGTCCATCGGCGCGGCGGCGGCCGCCACGAGCGAGCACCGGGTGGTCTCGCGCAGCAGCCGGGGCACCTCGCTGAAGTGGTTGGGCACCAGCTCGCAGCCGCCCTCGTAGAACGCGGGGCGGGTCACGTGGGACAGGAAGTACGACACGTGCAGCAGCGCGTCGCGGAGCGTGCCGTAGAGGTACGGCCGGTCGTACAGTGCGTGCATCTGGTGGACGCGCACGCCGCGGAACCGGCCGGCGGCGGCCCCGGCCTCGAGCGCGTCGATCACGCTCACGGGCTCGCCGTTGGCCAGCGGCACGATGACGTCGGCGCCGTCGTCGACGTGGTCGAGCACGGCCTCGGCCGGCACCGCGCCGGCCGTGCCGCGCTCGGGGGACATGCCGATGTTGTACCGCGCCGAACGCGGCTCTCCGCGTGCATGACGCCCGGCGATCGTGGGTACGCGACCACCCATGAGGTTCAAACTCGGATTCGCCGCAGGGCTCGCCGCCGGCTGGTGGCTCGGCTCCACGCCCGCCGACGAGCGCCGCGCCACGCTGGACCGGATGTGGTCGGGCGTGCGGGACAACCCGCGCGTGCAGCGGCTGACCGACACGGTCAGCACCGACGCTCGCCGGTTGGGTGACGCCGTCGAGCAGCGCTTCGTCGACACGACCGACACCGCGGTGAACGCGGTGGCCGGCACGGTCGAGCCGGACGACGAGAGCGGCAAGTCGTCGGCCGGCAGCGGCCGCAAGTCGGCGTAGCAGCACACAACGACTACCCGACCCGCCCCGACTCCGCGAGCATCGCGGGATGCGCACACGGGCCGGGCCCGATCACGAGCCGACCGGGGACGGCGCCTCGCAACGGGGCGAGCCGGCGCCCCCCGGTTGGCTCGCGCCCGTCCGCCGCGGCGTCCGGGCTGCCTGGGCGGCGGTGCGCCGGGCCGCCCGGGTCGTGGCCGCCGCCGCGGCCCGCGTCCAACGGCGCGCTCCCTGGCTGCGCGTCGCGCTGTTCGCCCTCGCCGGCGCCGCGCTGGCCATCGCCCTGTTCGGGCGTGTGCCCGCCAAGGTGGGCCCGTTCGAGACGACGATGGCGGTCCGCCCCTCGCTGAACGGGCACACGGTCGTCCACCTCGCGCCGCTCGGCACCATCGACCTCGACACCCACGACTGGCCCGTCGCCCTCGACCTGCGCGTCGACGAGATCGCGGTGGCCGACGCCGAGCGCATCGCCGACAACCCCTCCCAGCTCGACACGCTGGGTGACGACGCGGCCGACGAGGTGCGGTCGGCGCTGGTGGGCCTGGCGGTGCGCACCCTGATCGTGGGCCTGCTCGGCGGCGTCGCCGGTGCCCTCGTCGCCCGCCTGGCGTGGCGGACCGCGCTCGGCGGCGCCGCGGTCGGCGCACTGCTGGTGGCCGCACTGGGCCTCGGATCGTGGGCCACGTTCCGGGCGGACGCGGTGGCCGAGCCCCGCTACACGGGCCTCCTCACCCGGGCGCCCGCCGCGGTGGGCGACATCGACCGGGTGCTCGACCGCTTCGGTGAGTACCGCGAGCAGCTCTCCGACCTGGTCGACAACATGGCCACGCTCTACCTGGCGGGCTCCGAGCTGCCGGTGTTCGAGATCGACAGCCGGCTGATCCGGGTGCTGCACGTGAGTGACGTGCACCTCAACCCGCAGGCGTTCGACCTCATGGAGCGCCTCATCGAGCAGTTCGAGGTGGACGCGGTCGCCGACACCGGCGACATCACCGACTGGGGGACCGACCCCGAGGCCCAGCTCGTGGCCCGCATCGGCCAGCTCGGCGTGCCGTACGTGTACGTGCGGGGGAACCACGACTCGAGCAACACCCAGGACGCGGTTGCCGACCAGCCCAACGCGGTGGTGCTCGACGGCGACGGGGCGACGGTGGCGGGGCTGCGCTTCTGGGGCATCGGCGACCCCCGCTACACGCCCGACAAGAGCCAGCAGGGCGAGGGCACCGAGCAGGAGCGGGCCTCGGCCTTCGCCCCCGACGTGGCCGAGAGGCTGGTCGACGACGAGCCGCCCCCGGTCGACGTCGCCCTCGTCCACGACCGGCGGATGGCCGAGGACCTGGGCGGGCTGGTGCCGCTGGTGCTGGCCGGGCACGGGCACGAGCCCGACGAGGGGCTCATCGAGCCGCCCGACCCCGAGGAGGGCACCGACGACACGGGCGATGCCGACGACACCGGCGACGGCACGACGACGACAGCCGAGCCGACCACGACCAGCGTGCCGACCGAGGCGGCGGAGGACACCCTGCTCCTGGTCGAGGGCTCGACCGGCGGCGCCGGCCTGCGTGGCCTCCAGGGCGACGAGCCCGAGCCGCTCACGGCGTCGATCCTGTACTTCGACCCCGACACCCGCCGGCTGGTCGCCTACGACCGCCTGTCGGTGGCGTGGCTGGAGGACGCGGGCGCCACGATCCAGCGCCACATCGTCGGGCAGGAGGAGCCGACTCCCGAGCCCCAGGGTCCCGTGACGACCCCGTAGGGTCGGTGCGATGAGCGCCGCCCGGGTGATCGTGGTGTCCGACAGCCACCTCTCGGCGCGTACGCCCGAGGCCACGGCCCACTGGGACGCGCTGGTGGAGCACGTGGCGGCCGCGGCCCCCGACCTGGTCGTCCACGCCGGGGACATCTCGACCGACGGCGAGGTCGTTCCCGAGGACCTCGCGTACGCCCGCACCCAGCTGGACCGGATCGCGGCGCCCCTGGCCGTCCTGCCGGGCAACCACGACATCGGCGACGGCGCGGCGTGGACCTACGACGGCGCCGCGGTGGTCGGCGCCGAGACGCTCGGGCGGTACCGCGCCGCGTTCGGCCTCGACCGGTTCTCGGTCGAGGTGGGCACGTGGCGGCTGCTGGGCGTCAACGCCCAGCTGTTCGGGTCCGGCGAGCCCGAGGAGGACGAGCACTGGGCCTGGCTCGGCGACGAGATCGGTCGTGTGGCGCCGGGCACGCCGGTCGGCCTCGTCCTCCACAAGCCGCTGGTGCCCCCCGACGGGGACCGCGACCGGCCGGCCCGCTACGTCCCCGAGCCCGCCCGCCGCCGGCTGCTCGCGCTGCTGGCCGCCGTCGACACCCGCCTGGTGGTGTCGGGGCACATCCACCAGGCGCTGCGCCGCGATCGGGACGGCGTGGCCCATGTGTGGGCGCCGTCGAGCTGGGCGGTCCTGCCCGACCGCATCCAGTCGCCGATCGGCGCCAAGTGGGTCGGCGCGACCGGGCTGGCGCTGCACGACGACGGCCGGGTCGACGTCAGCGACATCCGGCTGCCGGGCGTCGACGACGTCGTGATCGGCGACGACGTGCCGTCGCCCTACGGCGAGATCCCGCCCCTGGATTGACCGGCCGAGCAGGCAGGGCCCGCCGCCAGCCCACGCGTGGGCATTTGGCGGTCGGTGAGCAGCTCGACAGCGAGGTCGGCAGGGAGCACGACTCAGACCGCGTGGCGGTGGCGGGCGAGGCGCACGGCCTTCGTCGCCTCGTGCGCGGCCAGCACGACGAAGAACTCGGCCACCGCCAGCCCGGCGATGGTGGCGCCCCCGGCGGTGTCGTGGTGGTAGCTGATCGTCAGCCCGGCCACGACGGCCAGGGCCCCGAGCACCACCGCGGTGACCATGATCAGCGGCACGCGCCGCACGAGCAGGCTGGCCGTGGCCGGCGGCCCGATGAGCAGGCCGAACACAAGCAGCGTGCCGATGGCCTGGAACGAGGCCACGATCGAGGTGGCGAGGAGCACCATCAGCGCCACGTGGGTGAGCGTCGGGCGCAGGCCGAGCGTGGCCGCCTTGTCGGCGTTGAACGCCAGCGCCAGGAACGGGCGGTACAGCACGACCGACGCCACCACCACGACGGCAGCGCCGACGGCCTGGCCGCGGAGGTCGCCCGTGGTGACGCCCAGCACGTCGCCGAACAGCACCGACGTCACGTCGGTGGAGAAGCTGTCGGAGCGCGAGATGATCACCACGCCCAGGGCGAGCATGCCGACGAACAGCAGGCCGATGCCCGTGTCCTCCCGCACGCGGGCGCGCCGGCTGACGAGGGTCACCGCCCCGCTCATCACAAGGGCGGCGACGAACGCGCCGACGATCGGGCTGAACCCCCAGAGGATGGCGAGGGCCAGGCCCGGAATGACGCCGTGGGCCAGGGCGTCGCCGAGGAACGTCAGCCCGCGCAGCACGACCCACGTGCCGACGACGGCGGTGGCGGCGCTCGCCAGCAGCCCGGCCAGCAGCGCCCGCTGCATGAACTCGGGCTCGAACGCCTCGGTGAACCACTCGATCATCGGCCTGAACGCTACCGACGCGACGCCCTGGGCCCGGCTCTACGCCGGGGCCAGGGCCTCGGCGATGCGGGCGGCGTTGGTCCGCATCATGCCGGCGTAGGTGTCGGCACCCGAGCCCGGCTCACCGAGCGACTCGCTGTACAGCGCGACCACGGCGATGTCGCCCCCGACCTCGCTGGCCAGGGTGTCGGCGAGGTCCTCGGGCGACGACGTGTCGGCGAAGATGGCGGGCACCCCCTGGGCGGCGATCGTGGCCGCCAGGGCGTCGATGTCGCCCGCGCTGGCCGAGGCCTGCGTGGTGGTCGCAGGGATCACCGCCCCGACGACCTCGAAGCCGTAGCGGTCGGCGAAGTAGGCGAACACGTCGTGGTTGGTCACGAGCTTGCGGCGCTCGGGCGGGACGACCGCCAGGGTCGCCTCGACCTCGGCGTCGAGCGCCCGCAGCTCGGCGACGTAGGCCGCCGCCCGGTCGCGGAACGCGGCGGTGTCGAGGGCGGGCACCTCGTCGGCCAGGAACCCGGACAGCTCCTCGGCGGCGGTGGCCATGCGGGCGGGGTCGTTGAAGAAGTGGGGGTCGACGCCCTCGTGGGCCTCCTCACCCTCGCCCTCCTCGTCCGCGTGCTCGTCCTCCTCCGCTGGGGCGTCCTCGGACATCTGGAGGGTGGCGACGTGGTCGATCGCCTCGAACACGACGGTGCCATCCTCCTCGGCGCCGTGGATGGTCTCCTCGAGCCCGGCCTCGAAGCCGGCGCCGTTGGCCACCACCACGTCGGCCTCGCGCAGGTCGGCGGCGTCGCGGGCCGACAGCTGGAACTCGTGGGGATCGACGTTCGCCGGCATGACGACGTCGACGGTCGCCAGGTCGCCGGTCATCTCGGACACGACGTCGCCGAGGACGGACGTCGTCACCGCGATCGTGGGCGTGTCGGCGGAGCCGGCGTCGGCCGCACCGTCGTCGCCGCAGGCGGTGGCGAGCACGCCGACGATCACGGCTGCGGCGATCAGGGGATGGCGGCGCATGGCGGACCTCGTAGCATTCGGGGTGGAGCGAGACGGGAGTGAGAACCGATCTCGCTCCGTAAGCTAATGAGATCGATTCTCATTAGCAACCAGACAGGCGCGCCGATGGCAACCCAGACGATCCCCACCGAGCCGACGACGGCCGTCGACGCGGCCATTGCGACCGACCTCCTGCTCGCCTACGGGTCACGGGCGGCGCTGTCGGACGCGACGTTCTCCCTCCCCGCCGGGCGCACCGTCGCGCTGATCGGCCCCAACGGGTCGGGCAAGTCGACGCTGCTGCGGGCGCTGGCCGGGCTGCTCGAGCCCCGATCCGGCCGCCTCGAGGTCCCGGCCCGCCAGCGGCGCGGCGCCGTCGCGCTCGTGCTGCAGACCACCGACGTCGACCGCACGCTGCCCGTCACGGTCCGAGAGACCGTGACGATGGCCCGCTACGCCCTGCGCGGTGCCTTCGCCCGCCTGCGGGAGGACGACCGGGCCGCGGTCGACGCCGCGCTCGCCCGCATGGACGTCGCCGACCTCGCCGGCCGCCAGCTCCACGAGCTGTCCGGCGGCCAGCGCCAGCGGGTCCTGGTGGCCCAGGGCCTCGCCCAGCAGGCCGACCTGCTCCTGCTGGACGAGCCGGTCACCGGCCTCGACGTGGTGTCGCGCGAGCTCATCCTCGAGGCGGTGTCCGCCGAGCGGGCCGCCGGCCGCACTGTCGTGGTGTCGACCCACGACCTCGCTGACGCCCGGCGCGCCGATGTCGTCATGCTGCTCGCCAACCGGGTCGTCGCCTTCGGGCCGCCCGACGAGGTGCTGACCGACGGGCCGCTGTCCGCGGCCTACGGGGGTCGGGTCCTTCGTGTGCCCGAGGGCGTGATGGTGATGGACGATCCGTGTCACGACCACGGCGACCATGGTTAGGGTCCCCGACATGACGGGGGTCATGGTGAACGGCGGGGGCGACCCCGGCGCCACCGACGAGCTCCACGAGGAGGCGGCCCGCCGGCTGCGGGCCCACGACCAGCGCTACACGCGCTCGCGGCGCGGCCTGGTCGACGTGTTGGCCGCGGCCGATGCCCCCCTCTCGATCCCGCAGCTCCGAGACCACGACCGGTCCCTGGCCCAGTCGTCGGCGTACCGGAACCTGGCCGTCCTCGAACGAGCCGGCGTCGTCCATCGCATCGTCGCCGCCGACGACTTCGCCCGCTACGAGCTGGCCGAGGACCTGACCGAGCACCACCATCACCTCATCTGCGCCACCTGCGGCGACGTGCGCGACTTCACGGTGTCGCCCGAGCTCGAGGGCGACCTCGACCGTGCTCTGGGGCGCATCGCCCGAGAGCACGGCTTCTCGGCCGACCACCACCGGCTCGACCTCGTGGGAACCTGCTCCGCCTGCGGCTGATGCGGGCGGTCACCCGGGCCGCGTGACAGCATCCTCCCCGACAGACGGGCCAGGACACTAGAGGGACGATGCTCCGCGACATCGAGGGTGTGCGCCTCAACGTGCTCGACGAGGGCACCGGGCAGCCGATCGTGTTCCTGCACGGGCTGGGTGGATGCTGGCGCGACTGGGAACCGCAGGTCGAGAGCTGGCGGACCGACCACCGGGTCCTGGTCATCGAGCACCGAGGGCACGGGCGGTCCGACCGCGTGCCGGGCCCGTACTCGACCGATCAGTTCGCCGCCGACGCGCTGGCCGCCTGCCGCCGTCTCGGCGTCGACCACGCCTACGTGGTGGGCCTGTCGATGGGCGGCATGATCGCCCAGAAGATGGCGCTGGCCGATCCCGGCTTCGTCGACGCGCTGGTGCTGTGCGACACGTTCCTGCGCACCGGCTCGGCCGGTGTCGCCGGGCTGCGCATGGCGGCCGGCCTCGTGCGGGCCGAGGGGCTCGGCACACTCGCCACGCTGATGTCCGAGGCCTCGGGCGCCTGGCCCGCGGCCGGCGACGCCGGGGTCGTCACCCGGAACAACCTGCGCGAGGCCGAGGGCAACGACCCCCACTGCTGGGCCGCGGCCGCCGAGGCGATCTGCGACCACGACACGAGCGGGCGGGCGGACGAGATCGCCGCCGCGGCGCCGACGCTCGTCGTGTGGGGCGCCGACGACGTCGCCGTGCCGGTCAAGCTGGCCCAGCCGCTGGGCGACGCGGTCGGCGCCGAGGAGGTGGTGGTGCTCGAGGGCGCGGGACACGTCTGCAACCTCGAGCGGCCCGAGGCCTTCGACCGGGCCGTGCGCGCGTTCCTCGCCCGGCATCCCGTGGCCTGACGCACGGGCCGACCCCACTAGCGCAATTCGGTGGACCGGGCGTGGTCCGTCCGCTGGCATGTGCGGCCGATGCCGGCCCCGATGCACGACGACGAGATCCCCCACGACATAGACCTCGTCCGCCGCCTCCTCGCCGCCCAGCAGCCCGACTGGGCGGAGCTGCCGATCGAGTACGTGCCGTCGACCGGGACGGACAACGCCCTGTACCGCCTGGGCCACGACCTCGTCGTGCGGCTGCCACTCCGCCCGGGGTCGACCCGCCAGATCGACCGGGTGGCCCGGTGGCTGCCGATCCTCGCTCCGCACCTCCCACTGGCCGTGCCGGTGCCCGTGGCGAAGGGCGAGCCGACGGACGACTACCCGTGGACATGGTCGGTCGTGTCCTGGATGCCGGGTGAGGACGCCACGACCGCCCCGCTCGACCGCGACCTGCTCGTCGCCGACCTGGCCGGCTTCATCGCCGCGCTGCGGGGCATCGACCCCACCGGCGGCCCGCGGCCCAGCGCCGCCAACTTCGGCCGGGGCGTTCCCCTGGCGCTGCGAGACGACGAGACCCGCCGGTGGATCGAGAAGGCCCGGGGCCTGGTCGACACGAGGGCGGTGGCGGCGGCGTGGGACGACGCCCTGCGCGTTCCCGCGTGGGACGGTTCGCCGGTGTGGCTGCACGGCGACATCGCCGTCGGGCAACCTGCTGGTGGAGGACGGTCGGGTGAGCGCGGTGATCGACTGGGGGGCGCTCGGGGTGGGCGACCCGGCCTGCGACCTGCTGGTGGCGTGGGAGATGCTCGACGCCGGCGGCCGGGATGCGCTGCGGACGCGGCTCGGGGTGGACGACGCCACCTGGGCCCGCGGCCGGGGGTGGGCCCTGTCGACCGCCATCATCTCCCTGCCGTACTACGAGGGCACCAACGCGTTCATGGCCGACCAGGCCCGCCGCAAGCTGGCGGCCGTGCTCGCCGACTGATCACTCCCTGATGCCCGTCGAGGGATTGTGACCGGCGATCGCACTACGTTTCCGTGAATGAGCGTTCAGGCAACCGGAACGGGTGTCGATCCGACGGCGAGGACCAGTCCCCCGCCCGCCATGAACGAGATCGGCTTCTACACGCTGGCCGGGGCGCCGAGATCGCCCCGCGACCTGCTGGACGAGGTGCGGGCGGGCGAGGCGATGGGCCTCGGGTCGGCGTTCATCTCCGAGCGCTGGAACGTGAAGGAGGCGGCCACACTGTCCGGTGCGGCCGGCGCGGTGTCCGAGCGACTCGGCATCGCCACGGCGGCCACCAACCACAACACGCGCCACCCGGCGATCACGGCCAGCTACGCCACCACCATGCACCGCCTCACCGGTGGGCGCTTCACGCTCGGGCTGGGCCGGGGCATCGAGCCGCTGTTCGACGCGTTCGGCCTCCCGCGCATCACGAGCGCCCAGATCGAGGACTTCGTCGGGCTGATGCGGCGGCTGTGGCGGGGCGAGGCCATCTTCGGCCACGACGGCCCGGCGGGGTCGTTCCCCGTGCTCCACCTCGACTCGGCGTTCGACGAGGACATCCCGATCGGGCTGACCGCCTTCGGCCCCAACTCGCTGGCGCTGAGCGGGCGGCTGCTCGACATGGTCGTGCTCCACACGTTCTTCACCGACGAGACCACCGCCCGCGCCGTGGCCACCGTGCGCCGGGCGGCCGAGGAGGCGGGCCGCGACCCCCATGACGTCCGCGTGTGGTCCTGCTTCGCCACCGTCGGCGACCACCTTCCCGACGACGTGCGGCTGAAGAAGACGGTCGGGCGACTGGCGACGTACCTGCAGGGCTACGGCGACCTGATGGTGCGGACCAACCGGTGGGACCCGGCGGTCCTCGAGCGGTTCCGGGCCGATGCCGTCGTGCAGTCGGTCGGCGGGGCCATCGACCAGGTCGCCACCACCGACCAGCTCGAGCACATCGCCACGCTGCTGCCCGACGACTGGCTGGCGCCGGCGGCCCGGGGCTCGGCCGAGGCGTGCGCCGACGCCGTGCTCGCCCAGTTCGACCTGGGCGTCGACGGCGTGATCATGCACGGGGCCAGCCCCGCCGAGCTCGCCCCGGTCGTGACCGCCTACCGGGCGCGGCGCCCGGCCGGCCGGTTCGACGGCCTGGCCGCCAACCCGGGCGCCTGATGAAGGTGGGCACCGAGGCGGGTCTCGTCGCCTTCGGGCTCTGACCGCCCGGGATGTGACGGGGGCAACACGCTCGGTCGCCCGGGCGGGGGCGGGGCGCGCCGCGCTCTAACCTTGTCCCTTCGGGCACACGCCCTCACGAACCGCTCCGAAGACCGGAGTCCCTGCGGTGACCAACGACATCGAGGTCTGGCCGGGTCGGCCCTACCCGCTGGGGGCCACTTACGACGGTACGGGCACGAACTTCTCCCTGTTCTCCGAGGCCGCCGACGCCGTCGAGCTCTGCCTGTTCGACGCCGACGGCGGCGAGACCCGCGTCCCCCTGACCGAGGTCGACGGGTTCTGCTGGCACGGCTACCTGCCGCGCGTCGGCATCGGGCAGCGCTACGGCTTCCGGGTCCACGGCCCGTGGGACCCCGCCAGTGGCGAGCGCTGCAACCCCAACAAGCTGCTGCTCGACCCGTACGCCAAGGCCATCGACGGCGGCGTCGACTGGGACCAGGCCTGCTTCCCCTACGACTTCGGCGACCCCGACAGCCGCAACGACGACGACAGCGCGCCGCACGTGCCGAAGGCCGTCGTCGTCAGCCCGTACTTCGACTGGGGGGCCGACCGCTCGCCCGACGTGCCGCTGCACCAGTCGGTCATCTACGAGGTGCACGTCAAGGGGTTCACGGCCACGCACCCCGACATCCCCGAGCCGCTGCGCGGCACCTATGCCGGCCTGGCGCACCCCGTGGCCATCGACTACCTGCGGTCGCTCGGCGTCACGGCCGTCGAGCTGCAGCCGGTGCACCAGTTCGTCCACGACGCCCACCTCGTCGAGCGGGGTCTGCGCAACTACTGGGGCTACAACTCGATCGGCTTCTTCGCCCCGCACAACGAGTACTCGTCTTCGGGCTCCGACGGGTCGCAGGTGCCCGAGTTCAAGTCGATGGTGCGGGCGCTGCACGAGGCCGACATCGAGGTGATCCTCGACGTCGTCTACAACCACACGGCCGAGGGCAACCACATGGGCCCGGTCCTGTCGTTCAAGGGCATCGACAACAGCGCCTACTACCGGCTCGTGCCCGACGACCTCGCTCACTACTACGACACGACCGGCACCGGGAACAGCCTGAACATGGCCCACCCGCACGCGCTGCAGCTGATCATGGACAGCCTGCGGTACTGGGTGACCGAGATGCACGTCGACGGGTTCCGGTTCGACCTGGCGGCCACGCTGGCCCGCCAGTTCCACGACGTCGACCGCCTGTCCGCCTTCTTCGACCTCGTGCAGCAGGACCCGGTGATCAGCCAGGTGAAGCTCATCGCCGAGCCGTGGGACGTCGGCGAGGGCGGCTACCAGGTCGGCAACTTCCCGCCCCAGTGGTCCGAGTGGAACGGGCGCTACCGCGACACCGTGCGCGACGTGTGGCGAGGCGAGCCGGCCATCGTCGGCGAGCTGGCGTCGCGGCTGACCGGCAGCTCCGACCTCTACCAGTCCGACTCGCGGCGTCCGTCGGCCAGCGTGAACTTCGTGACCGCCCACGACGGGTTCACCCTGCGCGACCTGGTCTCGTACAACGAGAAGCACAACGAGGCCAACGGCGAGGGCAACAAGGACGGCGAGAGCCACAACCGGTCGTGGAACTGCGGGGTCGAGGGCCCCACCGACGACCCCGCCGTCCTCGACCTGCGGGCCCGCCAGCAGCGCAACCTGCTCACCACCCTGTTCCTCTCGCAGGGCGTGCCCATGCTCCTGTCGGGCGACGAGGCGGGCCGCACCCAGCGCGGCAACAACAACGCCTACTGCCAGGACAACGAGATCTCCTGGTTCGACTGGGCCGACATCGACGACGAGCTCCTGGCCTTCACGACGGCGCTGGTGGCGCTGAGGGGCGACCACCCGGTGTTCCGTCGCCGCCGCTGGTTCCAGGGGCGGCCGCTGCGGGGCACCGCCGACATCGAGTGGCTCAAGCCCGAGGGCACCGAGATGACCGAGGCCGACTGGACCGAGGGGCACCAGACCTGCGTCGGCATGTTCCTCAACGGCCAGGCCATCACGTCGCCGGGGCCGCGGGGCGAGCGCATCCGCGACGACTCGTTCCTCGTGCTCATCAACGCGTCGCCCGAGCCGCGCAAGTGGTCGATCAGCGGCCCGTGGGGCGATCGCTGGCACCGCATCCTCGACACCACCAACGGCCCGCCCGAGGAGGGCGACGAGGAGGTGGCCGGCGAGGTCGAGCTGGCGGACCGGTCGATCCTGGTCCTGCGCCGCCTCGAGACCGACGCGGACGGTTGACCGCGCCCTTCCCGCCGTCGTGACCGCGCCGCTCGCCACCTACCGGCTGCAGCTCCACCCCGGGTTCGGGTTCGACGCTGCCGCCGCGGTGGCCGGCTACCTGGCCGACCTCGGCGTGACCCACGCCTACCTGTCCCCGGTGCTGCAGGCGGCGCCCGGGTCGACGCACGGCTACGACGTCGTCGACCACAGCCGGCCGAGCGAGGCCCTCGGGGGCGCCGCGGGGCACGAGCGCCTGGTGGCGGCGCTGCGGGCGGCGGGGCTGGGGCAGGTGCTCGACATCGTGCCGAACCACATGGCCATCACCGGGCCCGAGAACCGCTGGTGGTGGGACGTTCTCGAGCACGGGCAGTCGTCGCCGTGGGCGGGGCACTTCGACGTCACCTGGGATCCCCCCGAGGAGAAGCTGCGCAACACCGTGCTGATGCCGATCCTCGGCGACCACTACGGCCGGGTGCTCGACCGGGGCGAGGTCACGATCGAGCGCGACGGCGCCCGGTTCGTCGTGCGCTACTTCGACCACGTGCTCCCGGTGGCGCCCCGGTCGCTGGCCGGGCTGCTGGCCGACGCCGCCGCCCGCGCCGCCGACGACGACCTCGACTACGTGGCGCGCGCCTACCGGCGCCTGCCGCGAGCGACGCGCACCGACCCGGCCGCGGTGGCCGAGGGCCACCGCGACGCCCAGGTCCTGCGCCGCCAGCTCGCCCGGCTGCTCGACGAGCGCCCGGCCACGTCGGCCGCGGTCGACGCCTCCCTGGCCGACCTGAACGCCGACGTCGATGCCCTCGACGCCCTGCTCGACCAGCAGAACCATCGCATCGCCTACTGGCGCACAGCCGAGCGCGAGCTCGGCTACCGGCGCTTCTTCGACATCGACACGCTGATCGGCCTGCGGGTCGAGGACCCCGAGGTCTTCGCCGACACGCACGAGCTGATCCTGCTCTGGGTGGCCGAGGGCGTGGTGGACGGGTTGCGGGTCGACCACCCCGACGGGCTCGGCGACCCCGAGCAGTACGCCGATCGCCTGGCGCGGGCCACGGGCGGCGTGTGGACCGTCGTCGAGAAGATCCTGGCGGCGGGCGAGGAGCTGCCGTCTTCGTGGCCGGTCGCCGGCACGACCGGCTACGACCGCCTGAACGTGATCGGCGGGCTGTTCGTCGATCCGGCCGGCGAGCCGGCCGTCACCGAGGGCTACGGCCGGCTCACGGGGGCCGACACCGACGTGGCGGCCGTGGTGCGCGCCGCCCGCGAGCTGGCGGTCAACGAGCTGCTGGCCGCCGATGTGACCCGGCTGACGGCCCTGCTGGTCGACGTGTGCGAGCGCCGCCGCCACCAGCGGGACCGCACCCGCCACGAGCTGCACGAGGCCGTGCGCGCCCTGCTCGTGGCCTTCCCCGTGTACCGCACCTACGTCCGGCCGGCGGCGGGTGCGGTGCGCCGCGAGGACGAGGCGACGGTGGCGGCGACGGTCGGCCGCGTCGCCGAGGAGCGGCCCGACATCGACCCCGCCCTGCTCGTGTTCCTGGCCGACCTCCTGTTGCTGCAGCTCGACGACCGCACGCCGCTCGAGGACGAGTGGGTCATGCGCTTCCAGCAGCTCACCGGGCCGGCCATGGCCAAGGGCGTCGAGGACACCGCCTTCTACCGGGCCACCCGCCTGCTGGCGCTGAACGAGGTGGGCGGCGATCCGGCCCGGTTCGGCGTGCCCGTCGACGCGTTCCACGAGGCCAACGCGGGGGCGCACGAGCGGTGGCCCACCACGATGACCGCGCTGTCGACCCACGACACCAAGCGGTCGGCCGACGTGCGGGCCCGGCTGGCGCTGCTGTCCGAGATCCCCGACGCCTGGGCCGACGTGTGCGGGCGGTGGATGGCGGCGTCGGCGGGGCGCTGGCCCGGCGGCGATCCCGACCGCCACACCCAGCACCTGTTGTTCCAGACCCTGGTCGGGGCCTGGCCGCTGACGGTCGAGCGGGCGGCTGCGTACCTGGAGAAGGCCACCCGCGAGGCGAAGGTGCGCACGTCATGGACCGACCCCGACCCCGCGTTCGACGGAGCCCGCGACGCATGGGTGGCGGGGGTCTTCGCCGACGAGGCGCTGATGAAGGACGTCGCCGCGTTCGTCGCCCCGCTCGTCGAGCCGGGGCGGGTCACCGCACTGGCCCAGGCGCTGCTGCAACTCGCGGCGCCGGGCGTGCCCGACACCTACCAGGGCAGCGAGCTCTGGGACCTCAGCCTGGTCGACCCCGACAACCGCCGCCCGGTCGACTTCGGCCTGCGCCGGGCGCTGCTCGCCACCGTGGGCTCGGTCTCGCCCGATGACCTGCGAGCCGCGCTCGCCGACCCCGACGATCCGGGGGTGCCCAAGCTGCGGGTGGTGCGCCAGGCGCTCCACCTCCGCCGCCGGCTGCCTGCCGTGTTCGGCGCCGGTGAGGCCGGCGCGTACGCGCCGCTGCCGTTCGCCGGGCCCGCCGCCGCCCACGCCGTCGGCTTCACACGGGGCGCGGTGGGGCCGGAGGACCGCGACCCGGCGGTGGCGGTGGTGGTCCCGCGCCTGGTGCTGCGCCTGGCCGCCGGCGGCGGTTGGGCCGACACCGCGGTGACCCTGCCGGCGGGCCGCTGGACCGACCTGCTGACGGGCGCCACCCGGGACATCGCGCCGTCCGGTGATCCCGACGGCCCCGCCCGGCAGGTCCCGCTGGCCGAGCTGCTGGCCGCCTTCCCCGTCGCCCTCCTGGAACGCACCCCGTGACCCGAGGCAATGGGTTCCACCGGAGGGAGGACGAGGCCATGGGTTCCGGATTCGTATCCCGTCGCCTCGGGCTCGGAGGAACGGAACCGATTGCCTCGCCACACCGGCGCTCCCGGCCCGGAGGACGGGGGTGATCGTCTCCGTGTGGGCGCCCCACGCCCGCCGATCGGTCGAGGTCGTGGCCGGCGGGCGGCAGGTGGCGCTGGCGGCGGAGGAGCGCGGGCGATGGTCGGGCGACGTCCCCGGGCTCGGGCCCGGCGCCGACTACGCCCTCTCGCTCGACGGCGGGCCCGCCCGGCCCGACCCGCGATCGGCCCACCAGCCCCACGGCGTCCACGGCCCGTCCCGCGTCGTCGACCACGACGCCTTCCCGTGGACCGACACGGGCTGGGCGGGGTTCGACCTGCCGTCGGCCGTCCTCTACGAGCTGCACGTCGGCACGTTCTCGGCCGAGGGGACCTTCGACGGGGCGATCGCCCACCTCGACCACCTGGTCGCCCTCGGCGTCGACGCGGTCGAGCTGCTCCCCGTCGTCGAGTTCCCCGGCCGGCGGGGCTGGGGCTACGACGGCGTCGACCTGTGGGCGCCGCACCACGCCTACGGCGGCCCCGACGGGTTGAAGCGCCTGGTCGACGCCTGTCACGCCCGGGGGCTCGGCGTCGTGGTCGACGTCGTCTACAACCACCTCGGCCCGACGGGGAACCACCTGGCCGAGTTCGGTCCCTACTTCGCCGACCGCCACCCCACCAACTGGGGCCCCGGGCTGAACGTCGACGGGCCGGGGAGCGACGAGGTGCGGGCCTTCGTCGTGGACAACGCCCACATGTGGTTGCGCGACTACCACGCCGACGGGCTGCGGCTCGACGCCGTCCACGCCATCGCCGACCAGTCGGCCACCCACGTCCTCGAGCAGCTGGCCGCGTCGGTGCGAGAGCTGGCCGGCGAGGTCGGCCGCGCGCTGTGGCTGATGCCCGAGTCCGACCTCAACGCGCCCCGGTTCGTCCTCCCGCCCGACCGCGGCGGGTACGGGCTCGACGCCGCCTGGGCCGACGAGTGGCACCACGCGCTGCACGCGGCGCTCACCGGCGAGGCCGACGGCTACTACCGGGACTTCGGCTCGCTCGCCCTGCTGGCCAAGGCGCTCCGCCAGGCCTGGGTCTACGACGGGACCTACTCGCCGCACCGCGACCGGGTCCACGGCCGTCCGCCGGTGGGGTTGCACGGCGCCCAGTTCGTGGTGGCCGCCCAGAACCACGACCAGGTCGGCAACCGGGCCCGCGGCGAGCGGCTCGGGCAGATGGTGTCGCCGGGCCGGGTGCGCATCGCCGCCGCCCTGCTGCTGACCGCGCCGTTCGTGCCGCTGCTGTTCCAGGGCGAGGAGTGGGCGGCGTCGACGCCGTTCCTGTACGTCACCGACCACGAGGACCCCGACCTGGGGCGGGCCGTGTCCGAGGGGCGCCGGCAGGAGTTCGCCGCCTTCGGCTGGGCGCCCGAGGAGGTGCCCGACCCCCAGGACCCGGCGACGTTCGCCGCTTCGGTCCTGCGGTGGGACGAGCTCGGGTCGCCGGGGCACGCCGACGTCCTCGACTGGTACCGAGCGCTGATCGCGCTGCGCCGCAGCCGGCCCGGGCTCGCCACGGGGCCGCTCGACGACGTGGCCGTGACGTTGGACGAGGACGCCCGGTGGCTGGTCGTCCACCGCCGCGCCGCGGGCGTGTCGGTGGCGGTGAACCTCGGGGACGAGGATCAGGACGTGCCGGTCGCCGGCGCCGGCGAGGTGCTGTTGGCGTGGCCTGCCGACGCGGTCCGACCCGCCGGGGACGCAGCGATCCGCCTGCCCCCCGACGGCGTGGTCGTCCTCGCGGACGCCTGACCGCGGCGCCCGGTGGTCCGACCCGGGTGACGGGCGCTTCGTGGTCGCGGACCGGTCAGCGGCGCCCGGCTCCGACGCCGGGGGGAGGCGGCAGCGTCACCGGGGCAACGGGTCCGGGGCCGTCTGCGGGCGGCCGGCGCCGCCGACCGCTGCCGACCGCCACGCCGACGACGAAGACCACGAGCACGAGGAGGCCGGCGACCCCGCCGGCGGCAAGCAGCACGCCGGTGCGGGCGCGGTGGTCGGCGGCGTCCCTCCTGTCGTCCTGCACCTGGTCGTGGAGCTCGATCACGCCCGACCCGATCTCGTCGAGGCCGGTCAGCTCTGGGGCCGCCGCCATGTCGAGCAGCACGCCGGGCGACACCTGCGCACCCGCCATCACGGCGTCGGCCTGGGCCAGCACGTCGGCGACGGCGGCGTCGGGGGCGCCGAGGGCGACGATGCGGTCGTAGGGCGCCGGGGCCTCGGCGAGGGCGGCGACCCCGGACCTGACCTCGCCGGCCGCTGCGACCAGGGCCGAGATCTGCTCGGGGCTCTGGACGGTGACGATCGTGGTCGCGATCGTGCGTTGCACGAGGTCCACCGCGGCCCGGCGGAGGGCGTACGCCCTCCAGGCCACGATCGCGCCGGTCCGGGTGCCGTCCGCGCCGTCGAGCTCGCGTATCGCCGCCTCGACGTCGTCGCCGAACGCGGCGATCACCCGTGCATACCCGTCGGTCACGGCCTCCCCGGCCGCCACGACCGACTCCGAGAACGCGGCGTCGGCCGCAGCTGCGGCGTCGGCCGCGGTGCGGAGCTCTGGCAGCTCGGCCAGGACCTCGGTGGACGCACCGAGACCCCCGGCGGCGCGGAGGGCAGCGATGGCCCGATCGGTCTGCTCGATCGACTCGGGGCCGGGTCCCTCGATGGCGTCCTCGTACCCCATCGCCCGTATGCCCTGATGGGCTCGTTCGGTCGTGAGGCTGATGGCGACGTCGACGGCTGGTCCGAGCGTGTCGGCCAGGCCTGGCTGCGCGGCGTCATCCGCCTCGTCCGAGGCGTCCACGTACCCGAGCGCACCGACGACCACGAGTGCCACCAGGGGCACGCTGACGACCGCCGCGATGGCGGCCGCGACCACGGTCCGTCCACCGCCACCTTGCATCTGCGCCTCCGCCCTCGCGCCGGCCCCGCCACCGGTCGCCCGGATCGTAGCGATGCTGGTCGGGTCGGACCGGCCCATTCCGGTCACGGACGCGGGCACCTCAGCCCAGGCCGAGGACGTGCGCGAACGCCGCCTCCTCGCGGGCGCGGGCGGCGGCGACGGCGTCGGCGCGGGCCGCCAGCATCGTGCCCTTGATCGCCCGCAGCGCCGGCAGGGGTGCAGCGGCGATGGCGGTGGCCAGGTCGAGGGCGTGGGGGAGCAGGTCGTCGGGCGGCACGGTGCGCAGGGCGATGCCGCAGTCGACCGCCTCCTCGGCGGTCAGCCACGGGGACGTGAACAGGACCTCGGCCGCCCGCTGCCAGCCCATGCGGGCGGGGAACAGCAGGCTGCTCGCCGCCTCGGGGGGCACGCCCATCTCCGCGAACGGGGTGCGGAACCGGGCGTCGTCCGCCGCGAGGACGAGGTCGCAGTGCGGCAGCATCGTGAAGCCGATCCCGACGGCCGGCCCGTTCACCGCCGCCACGAGCGGCTTGTCGAACGCCTGCAGGGCCTCGAGCAGCACCGGGAAGCCCGAGTCGATCGCCTCGCCGGCGGCCAGCCGCGCCATCTCGTCGAGGTCCTGCCCGGCCGAGAAAGCCCGGCCGGCGCCGGTCACGACGACGACCTTCACGGTGTCGTCCGCCCGGGCGGCCTCGAGCGCGGCGCCCGCGGCCCGGTACAGCGGCGTGTCGAAGGCGTTCAGCGCCTGCGGCCGGTTGAGCGTCAGCAGGCGGACGCCCGGCCGATCGGCGGGGTCGTCGGCGAGGACCAGCGGGGCGGCGGCATCTGACACGCCGTCAGGTTGGCACACCGACCGCGGGATGGCGCAGCCGGTCAGCCGGCGCCGCGGCGCCGGGACCGCAGGGCGGCGACGTTCTCGCGGGTGGCGCAGCGGTCGGAGCAGTAGCGCCGCGACGTGTTGCGCGAGGTGTCGATGAACACGCCCGAGCAGCCATCCGCGGCGCATCTCCCGAACCGCCCGGGGCCGAGGTCGAGGAACGCCATCGTCAGCCCCATCGCCGCACCCGCGGCGTAGTCGTCGGCGAGCGGGCCGTCGCCGGGGGCGACGTGGAGGTGCCAGTCGGAGGCGTCGTGGCCCGAGATGCTGGGGCTGAGGCGGTGGCGGGCCAGCAGGGCGTTGAGCCGCTCGACCATCTCGGGCTGGCGGCCGGCGGCCGCGGCGTCGAACACGGCCCGCAGGTCCGTGCGGAGCCGGCGGAGGGGGGCGAGGTCGCTCGGGCGGACACGATCGGCCATCCAGGGTCGCGGCGCCAGGAACGCCCGCAAGGCGTCGACCGAGGCCAGCGGGTCGTCGGCGTGGTGCGCGTCGGGGGTCGTCCCCACGAGCATCACGGCGTCCGATGCGTAACCATCAAAGTCCACTTGCGATCCTTACGAATCCGTGCGATGGTGTGAGGGTCATAAGTTGCTGATGAACCTTACCTAGAACCTTACCGAGAACCTGACCGTCACAGCCGGAGCGTATGGGTGTGGCGGGGGCACGAGGAGGCCCGCCATGAGCCCCGCCATGAACATCGACGTCACCGCGACAACCGGCTCGCGCATGACCGACGAGGACGCGCGGACCTGGGCCGAGGCCTGGCAGGCGTCGTGGGACGCCCAGCAAGGAGGGTTCATGCTCGATCGCGAGCAGCGCCTCGCCGCCCTGCTCGACCTCGTCGAGGTGACGGCTGGCCCGGCCCCGACGGTCGTCGACCTGGCCTGCGGCACGGCGTCGATCACCCGCCGCCTGCTGGCCCGCCTGCCCGGGGCGCGGGCGGTCGCGGTGGACGTCGATCCGGTCCTGCTCGCCATCGCCCGTGGGTCGCTCGGCGGCGACGAGCGCGTGCGCATCGTGCGGGCCGACCTGCGGGACCCGGCCTGGGTCGAGCGGCTGGGCGGCATCGAGGCCGACGCCGTGGTCACCTCCACGGCCCTGCACTGGCTGCCCGAGGACGACCTGGCGCGGGTCTACCGCGACCTGTTCCGTCTCGTGCGGCCCGGCGGCCTCGTCGCCAACGCCGACACCATGCCGGCCGACGACCTGCCGCGCCTCAGCAGCGCCCTGACGGCGCTCGCCGAGCGGCGCGAGGCCGCCGCGCTGGCCCGCGGCGTCGAGTCCTGGCACGCCTGGTGGGAGCGTGCTGCCGCGGATCCGGTGCTGGCCGGGCCGATGGCCGAGCGGGCGACGCTGTTCGGCGGCGCAGATCACCCGCCGTCGTTCAGCCCCCCGGCGGGCTGGCACCTCGCGGCGCTGGAGGCGGCCGGCTTCGCCGAGGCCGGCGTGGCCTGGCGGTCGGGCACCGACGCCATCGTGGCCGCGGTCCGCTGACCCGCGGCACTCCCTCGCTGCCGACCTCGCCGGGACTGGTCCCCCCGGCGGGGTCCGGCGGTCGACGGCCCGACCGAACTGGGGATGGTCGCCAGGCAATACAACTGACAACCCTCCCCAGTTCGACGAGGTCTCGGGGTCAACCCGACGGAGGCGCGACCGCCTCGGCGAGCCGGCCGGCGGCGGGGGGAGACGCGCCGGCCAGGCCCACCAGGTAGCAGGCGATCGGGGCGGCCGTGCGCTCGGAGGCGTGGGCCGCAGTGCCCGCCAGGTCGAGCAACGTCTCCACCGTCTCGGCGTCGGGTGGCTCGACGCCCAGCGACGCCGCGAAGGCGGCGACCCACTCGTCGCCGGTCATGCCGCGGCTCCCTCGGACGCCGACGCATCGGCGGGAGGCAGCGGTTCGAGCCGGGCCCGCACATGCTTGTGGTGCGGGGTGCCGACCCACGGGTCGCGGTCGCCCGACGACGTCAGCTCGTTGGGCGCCACCCCGGCCACGACCGTGCGTCCGTCGCCGTCGGTGTGGTCGACGCCCAGGCCGTTGGGCAGCGACACGTGCCCGTCGAGCTGGCTGTCGTGCACGACCACCGCCACCTCGGCCGACCCGCGGGGCGTGGTGAGCCGGGCCCGCCCGCCGTCGACCAGCCCGAGGCGGGCGGCATCGGCCGGGCTGACCCGCAGGCCGCTGACGTCGCGCTTGCGCCACTCGGGGTCGCGGAAGATCGTGTTGGCGCTGAAGGCCCGCCGCTCGCCCGCGGACAGCACCAGCGGCCACTCGGGGTCGGCCCCGGGAGGCGCCTCGCCGGCCAGGCCCGCCAGCTCGTCCAGCAGGTCGGGCAACGCCAGGTGGATGCGGCCGTCGTCGGTCGCCACCCGCCGCCACGCCTCGTCGTGGTCGTCCTCGGTGATGACCACGCCCGACGGCGACGAGACGATGGCGTCGAACAGCGCCTCGCCGGCGGCCAGCCCCTCGCCGAACCCGGCCCGGCGGACGCCGTCGGGGTTGGCCTGGGCGCAGCGGTGGGCCGCGGCCCACAGGGCGGCGGCCGAGGCGGCGCCGTCGGGCAGCGTGGGGCCGAGCGTCCGGTACAGCAGCACCGGGGCCACGGGGCCGAGCTCGGGGTGGGCGCCGAGCAGGCCGAAGAAGGCGTCGGCGAACGTGGCCCGGCCGGCGTCGGCCGCCGCCCGCACGGCTGCCAGCGCCTCGGGCACCCCCTCGCCGTCGAGCGCGCCCGAGGCCTCGACGATGCGGGCGTGGATCTCGGGCTCGGGCAGCGGGCCGTCGGGCGCGTCGAGCACGGGACGCCGCAGGTGGAAGGCGTTGCGGGGGAACTCGAAGTTGAAGAACGTCGCTTCCCACTTCTCGAACTGGGTGGGGGCGGGCAGGACGTAGTCGGCCAGGCGGGCCGTCTCGGTCATGGCCACATCGATGACGACGAGCGTGTCGAGGGCGGCCAGCGCCGCGCGCATGCGGGGCGAGTCGGCCAGCGAGTGGGCCGGGTTGCCGCTCTCGACCACCATCGCCCGGTAGCGGGCGGGGTGGTCGGTCAGGATCTCGTCGGGGATCACGTTGCACGGCACCAGCCCCGACACGATGCGGGCGCCCACCACGGGGCTGCGCGGTCCGTCGTCGCCCGCGGTCGCCTCGGCCCGCCGCACCCTGCCGAGCGGCGCCATCGCCGACGCCGCGTACTGGGCGCCCGGCTTGGCGAAGTTTCCGGTCAGCGTCCACATCAGCTTCTCGAGGTAGCTGACGAGCGTGGAGTGCAGGCTCATCTGCACGCCGAGGTCCTCGAACACGGCCACGCTGGCGGCCCGCCCGATCAGCCGGGCGGCCGAGCGCACGTCGTCCTCGGCGACCCCGGCGACCGCGCAGTGGCCGGCGATGTCGATGTCGGCCAGCGTGTTGACGACCTCGTCGGCGCCCGTGGTGTGCTCGGCGACCCAGGCCCGGTCGACCAGGCCCTCGTCGACGATGGCGGCGGCGAGCGCCGCGATCAGCCAGGCGTCGGTGCCGGGCCGCACCTGCAGGTGGATGTCGGCCAGCTCGGCGGTCTCGGTGCGGCGGGGGTCGACGACGATCATCGACCGGGCGGGGTCGCGGGCGATCTCCTTCAGCGTCGTCCGGGCCCGGGGGAAGCTGTGGCTCTGCCACGGGTTCTTGCCGATGAAGACCACGACCTCGCCGTGCTCGATCTCGCCTCGGACGTTGGTGCCGAACATCTGGGCATTGACCCAGAACTCGCCGGTCTTCTCCTGGGCCAGGGCGTTCGAGCGGTGCCGGCCGGCGCCGAAGGCGGCCAGCGACGCGCTGGCGTAGGCCCCGCCGAGGTGGTTCCCCTGGCCGCCGCCGCCGAAGTAGAAGATGGCGTCGCCGCCGTGGGCGTCGCGCACGGCGCCGAGGCGGGCCGCCACCTCGCCGACGGCGGCGTCCCAGTCGACCTCCTCGAACGAGCCGTCGGCCCGGCGCCGCAGCGGGCGGGTCAGCCGCTGGCCCGGACCAGGCACGCCGGGCGCCGCCACCGTGCGGCCGCCGGGGTTCTGGTAGTGGTCGAGCCGCAGGGCCTTCTCGCACGTGTAGCCCTGCGACATCGGGTGCGCCTTGTCGCCGCGGATGCGCTCGAACCGGCGGCCGTCGCCGCCGCCGAGCCGCACCTCGATGCCGCAGTTGCACTCGCAGAGGATGCAGGCGGTCGGGTGCCACGCGGCCTCGGTGGTGGTGGACGCCGCCACGGGTGCGGTCGCCTCGCTGGTCGTCATCTGCGTGATCCCCCGGACTCGACGGTTGTCGGACACGCCGACGCTAACCCGAGTCAGTTCACTAGTGCAACGCACTACCGGCTAGGGTGCGGACGATGCGCTACGGACTCACGATCGACACCGGGCAGCCGCTGCCCCAGGTGATCGAGCAGGTGCAACGGATGGCCGACGCCGGCTTCGCCACCGCCGCCTCGTCGCAGATCTTCGGCTACGACGCCCTGACCATGCTGGCCCTCGTCGGCCAGAGCGTCCCCGGGATCGGGCTGGCCACCAGCGTGGTGCCCACGTACCCCCGCCACCCCGTCATGCTGGCGGCGCAGGCGCTGACCGTGCAGGCAGCCACGGGCGGGCGCCTGACGCTCGGCATCGGCCTGTCCCACCAGATCGTCGTCGAGAACGTCTTCGGCCAGTCGTTCGACCACCCGCTCCGCCACATGCGCGAGTACCTGGCGATCCTGATGCCGGTGCTGCGAGGCGAGGCCGCGTCGTTCCAGGGCGAGGTGTTGTCGGGCACGACGTGGGGCCCGCTCGAGATCGACGCGCCGGCCCCGCCGGTCGTCGTCGCCGCCCTCGGGCCCCGCATGCTCGAGCTGGCGGGCACCGTGGCCGACGGCACCGCCACGTGGATGACCGGCCCCGCGACCGTCCGCGACCACATCGTCCCCACGATCACCGGCGCCGCCGAGGCCGCCGGGCGTCCCGCGCCGCGGGTCGTCGTCGCCCTGCCCGTGTGCGTCACCGACGACGTCGACGCCGCCCGGGCCACGGCGGCCCAGGACTTCGCCGTGTACGGGACTCTGCCGTCGTACCGCGCCATGCTCGACCGCGAGCAGGCGGCCGGCCCGGGCGACGTGGCCCTCGTGGGGGACGAGGCGGCCGTCACCGAGCAGATCGCCGAGCTGGACGTCGCCGGCGCCACCGAGTTCGTGGCGTCGATCTACGGCGATCCCGGCGAGCGCGACCGCACGTTCTCGCTGCTCGCGGCGCTGACGAAGGAGGCCCGGTGACCGCGGACGTCGACGTCGACTTCGCTCGCGCCTCCGCGGTCACGCCCGCGGCGCCCGACGACGGCGATGGGGAGGGCGAGGGCGTCTACGACATCGCCGTCGATCCCGGCTGGGTCATCGGCGACAAGCCCAACGGCGGCTACCTGCTCGCCACCATGGCCCGGGCGGCCGTCGCCGCCATCGCGACCATCGAGGGCCCGGCGCATCCGCACCCGATCTCGGCCTCCGCCACCTACCTCGCGTCACCGACGCCGGGCCCGGCGCAGGTCCAGGTCGAGGTCCTGCGGCGCGGCCGGCGGATGAGCCAGGCCCGGGCGCGGCTCGTGCGCGACGGCGCCTCGTTCGTCGAGGCGACGTACACGCTCGGCCGCCTCGACGCGGCGACCGAGCCGTGGTGGAGCGACGTGCCGGCCCCCGACATCCCCCCGCCCGAGGACTGCGTGGCGGTGCAGGGCACCGGGCCGACCGGCATCCGCCTGCCGATCATGGACCGGGTCGACATCCGCCTCGACCCTGCCGTCACCGGGTTCCGCGACGGCCGCCCCGGCGGAGGCGGCGAGCTGCGTGGTTGGCTCCGCTTCCACGACGGCCACGTGCCCGACCCCGTCTCCCTGCTCTACGTGCTCGACGCCTTCCCGCCGGCGACGTTCGAGCTGGCCGCCACCGGGTGGGTGCCGACCCTGGCCCTCACCGCCTACGTCCGGGCGCTGCCCGCCCCGGGTCCGCTGCTGGTGCGCCAGCGGGCCGCGCTCGTCGAGGCCGACATGTTCGACGAGGTGTGCCACGTGTGGGACGCCCGCGGCCGGCTGGTGGCCCAGGCCACGCAGCTCGCGGGCATCCGGGTCGGCGACGCGGTGCCGGCGAGTCGGCGGCCGCCCGCCGGGGCGGCGGGCGAGGCCGGGAGACGTGCGGCCGAGCAGGTGGATCGATCGGCGCGGCCTACACGTGGGGATTTGGAGACCGACCCTCAGCCTCCCAGCCGGCTGCCTGGGAATCCGCCGTGAAGCGCACCACGTTCGCCGACTGGCCCTGCTCGGTGGCCCGCACCGTCGACCTGGTCGGCGACTGGTGGACGCCCCTCGTGCTGCGGGAGGCGTTCTGGGGGGTGCGCCGGTTCGACGACTTCCAGCGCAACCTGGGCATCGGGCGCAACATCCTCACGCAGCGGCTCGGGCGCCTCGTCGACGAGGGGATGCTCGAGCGCCGGCCCTACCAGGACCACCCGCCCCGGCACGAGTACGTGCTGACCGAGAAGGGCCGCGACTTCTTCCCGGTGATCGCAGCCCTGATGCGGTGGGGCGACCGCTGGCTGGCCGGCGACGAGGGCCCGCCGGTCGTGCTGCGCCACACGGCGTGCGACCACGACACCGAGGCCGAGGTGGTGTGCTCGCACTGCCGCGAGCCGCTGACGGTGCGCGAGGTCAGGGGCCGGTGGGGGCCGGGCGCACCAGGACTTCCGGCCCGACGCGGCTGACGTCCACGCGCACGCGCGCGCCGTCGGGCATCCGCACCGCCACGGCCGCCAGGTGGCCGGCCCCGGCATCGACGTCGACGATCCGCCAGCCGCGATGGTCGAGGGCCTCGTCGCCCGGGCCAGGGACGCGATCTGACGGGCTGTTAGGTTGCGCGCATGGGGCTGCAGGGGTTCTCGCACGTCGGCGTGTGCTGTTCCGATCTCGACCGGTCGACGCGCTTCTACCGTGACGTCCTCGGGTTCCGCGAGCTGTTCACGGTGGAACTGGGCCCCGAGGTGGCGGCCACGATGGAGATCGACGGCCGGTTCCGGTCCCGGATGCTGGCCCGCGACGACCTGCGGCTGGAGCTGCTCCACTGGATCGATCCAGTCGCCAGGGGCGACGGCGGGCGCCGGCCCATGGACCGGCTCGGCATGACCCACCTGTGCTTCCGCGTCGACGACGTCGACGAGCTCGGGGCCATGGCGGCCGCCGCCGAGGCCGCCGGTGGCGCGGTCCTCCCGGCCACGCGCAGCGCGCAGGACGGCATGGGCGTCGGCGGCGGGCCCGTCAAGACCATGTACCTCACCGACCCCGACGGCGTCCGCGTCGAGGTCATGTCCGGCACCCCCGACCTCGGGACGCTGTAGCCCACCGGGCCCGGGGTGTCGCCGACCGATGCCGACCGATCCCTCCCGACCGTTCACGACGGTCGACCTCGACCACCTGGCCGAGGTGGCCGTCGCTGCGTGGCGGCAGGGGCTCGACCGCGACTGGTCAGCACGGGCCGGCACGCTCGAGTGGAGCTGCCGGCGCACCGCCGATCACACCGTCGACGCGGTCTTGGCGGTCGCCCTGTTCCTCGCCTCCCGCAAGCAGGACGGCTACCCGGACTGGGGTTGGGGTGAGCTCACCATGGGCCCCGACGCCCGCCCCCAGGACCTGGTCGAGGCGCTCGGCACGGTCGCCCGCATCCTGTCGGCAGTCGTGTCCGCCGCCCCGCCCGACGCTCGGGCCGTGATCTGGCGCCGGCCCCGCGTCGAGGTGCGCGGTCCGGACGACTTCGCGCCCCGGGGCGCGCTCGAGCTGGTCCTCCACGCCCACGACGTGTCGACCGGCCTCGGCGTGGTCCTCGCGCCGCCCGCCGACGCCTGCGCCCGCCTGCGCGACCACACCCGCGACTGGCCCCACTGGCGCAGCCCCGGCTGGTGCCCGCCCCCGACGACCGACGACCCCTGGCACGACCTGCTCGTCGGCTCGGGCCGCGCCTGACGGAACTCGCCGGACGCCGCAGGGCGCGGGTGGCACGCTGAGGCGATCGCACCGCAGCCCCTCTACGAGTCGATCGGCGGCACCTACACGACGACCCGGCGGGAGGACCCACACGTGGCCGCGGCCATCCACGCCGCCCTCGGCGACGCCGCCACCATCGTGAACGTGGGGGCGGGCACGGGCAGCTACGAGCCGCGGGACCGCACGGTGGTCGCGGTCGAGCCGTCACCGACGATGCTGGCCCAGCGGCAGGGCCGCTCGGCCCTCGTGGTGCGCGGGGTCGCCGAGGCGCTGCCCTTCGCCGATGGCGCCTTCGAGGCGGCCCTCGCGGTGCTGACCGTGCACCACTGGCATGACCGTGCAGCCGGCTTGCGCGAGATGCGCCGCGTGAGCCGCCGGCAGGTCGTGTTCTTCTTCGAGCCGCTGGAGAGCCACGGTTTCTGGGCGCTCGAGTACTTCCCCGGCGCGGTCGATCTCCCATTCGAGCGTGATGCGCCCGGCGAGGACGACCTCCGAGCGGCGCTGTCGGTGCGCGACGTGCGGCCGGTGTTGGTCCCGGCCGACTGCCGCGACGGGTTCGGCGCCGCCTACTGGGCCCGGCCCGAGGCGTACCTGGACCCGGCGGTACAGGCCGGCATGTCGTGGCTGGCGCTGCTCCCCGCCGGCGCCCGCCGCCGCGGCACCGACCGCCTGCGCCGCGACCTCGCGTCCGGCGCCTGGGACCGCCGCCACGGCCACCTCCGCACCCAGGCCAGCTACGACGGCGGCTACCGCCTGGCCGTCGCCGAGGGCTGAACACAGCACTAGGTCACAGCGAGGTGAGCAGGTCGATGGCGGGGGAGGGGTCGACCGTGACCCGCGGGGAGGTCGAGCGGCGGAGCTGCTCGGCGACGGCACGCCGGATGTCGGCGACCGGGGCATCGGGAGGCAGGGCCACGCCGGCGCCCACGCGGACCAGGGCCCGGGCGTTGTCGGGCTGGTCGCGGTCGAGGGGCAGCGCCACCATCGGCACGCCGTGGGCCAGCGCGGCCACCACCGAGCCGAGCCCGGCGTGGGTCACGAGCAGGTCGGCGTGGGGCAGCACGGCGGCGTGGCGGACATAGCCCGCCACGGTGACGTTGGCGGGCAGGTCGCCGAGGGCGCCGGCCGGGACGTAGTCGGCGAGCGTCACGAACCCCCGGACCGGCAGCGCGCCCAGCGCGGCCACGATCCGCTGCAGGACGGGCACCTCGGTCGCCGGGTCGCCCACCGTCCCCACGGACACGACCACGAGGGGGCCCGATCCGGGCGGCGGCGTCCACCCCGCGTCCGGTCCCGGGCCCTCGAGCAGCGGGCCGGCGTACACGACGTTGGCCGGCACCTCGCCCGGAGAGTCGAGAGATCGCGGGGCGGCGACGAGCACGCAATCGACAGCCGCGAGCAGGTCGGCATGCGACGCCAGCGGCGGGAGACCCGCGGCCACCCGCGCCGGGTTGAGCGCCCCGACCGGCCCGCCCATCCCGATCGGGTGGGGCGCACCGTCCGCCAGCAGCTCGCGGTACAGCGTGTGGACCAGCGCCACCGTGGGCCGGCCGACCTGCTCGGCGCCGCCGAGGGCGTCGGTGAGCATGTAGTCGACGACCACGACATCGGGTGGATCGGCCGCGGCCGCAGCGACGACGTCGTCGGCCCCGGGCAGCCAGCCGTCGGGCGAGCGCACGAGGTCGGCGCCCACCTCGGCCAACCGGTCGGCCAGCCCGGCCGGGGCGACGGCCCGCACCGTGTGCCCGGCGGCGCGCAGGTGCTCGGCCAGGCAGAGGAACGGCCCCACGTTCCCGCCGCCGGCCCACATCACCCACAGGTAGGACCGCGCCACGCCCGCATCATCGCAGCCACGGCAGCACGCCTTGACGCAACCCGATCGCGAGGTCTATAACCAAGCTGTTATGCAACAGATCGGTTATGGAGAACCACGGGGCGTCGACGACGACGCAGAGCTCGACGCCATGTTCATGGCGCTGGCCGACCCGACGCGCCGGGCGATCCTCCGCCAGCTGACCGCGGGCGAGGCCACGGTCACCGAGCTGGCACGGCCGTTCGCCATGAGCCAGCCGGCCATCTCGAAGCACCTCAAGGTCCTCGAGCGCGCCGGCCTCGTGTCGCGCCGCCGCGACGCGCAGCGCCGGCCATGCCGGCTCGAGGCCCGCCGGCTCAAGGCGGCCACCGACTGGCTCGACGGCTACCGCCGCTACTGGGACGAGAGCTACCAGCGCCTCGACGACCTCCTCGGCGAGCTCACGGCCGGGGAGGCCGCCTCTGGCCACGACGAGCGGAGCGACGGGTGAGCCACGCCAGCGAACGCCTCTCGGTGACGGCGCCCTCACCGCACCAGATCGTCCTCACCCGCGCCTTCGCCGCCCCGCGCCACCTCGTGTTCGCCGCCCTCACGCAGCCCGATCTGCTCGTCCGCTGGCACGGCGCCCAGGGCTGGAACCTCGTCGAGTGCGAGGTCGACCTCCGGCCGGGCGGCGCGTGGCGCTTCGTCTCCGCCGGCCCCGGCGGCGAGACGATGGGCATGTCGGGGGCGTACCTCGAGGTCGACCCCCCGGCCCGGCTGGTCCACACCGAGGCGTTCGACGGCTGGGACGAGGGCCACGCCGTCGTCACCACCCGCCTCGACGAGCGGGACGGGCGCACGACCATGACCACCACGGTCCGCTACCCGTCGCAGCGGCTGCGCGACGCCATGCTCGCCACGAACATGGAACGGGGCGCCGGCGAGAGCTACGAGCGCCTCGCCGCCGTGCTCGCGGGCGGGGTCGCACCAGACCACACCGACAACAGAAAGGCGCGGTGACACCGATGTCCGAGATCTCCGACCGCTACCGCAACGTGGCCGGGCAGTTCACCGAGCGGGTCAAGGCCGTTCCTGACGATGCCTGGTCCAACCCCGCGCCGTGCGAGGCCTGGGTCGCCCGCGACGTCGTCCGGCACCTGACCGACTGGCTGCCGGGCTTCTTCTTCGACCAGTGGGGCATCGAGCCCCGACCGGCGCCCTCCGTCGACGAGGACCCGCTGGGGGCGTGGCTGGCGGTCGACGGCGCCATCCAGGATGCGCTCGACGACCCCGCCGTCGCCGACAGCGTGCGCGACACGCGGATGGGCCCGTCGTCCTTCGCCCAGCAGATCGACATGATCTGCACGCCCGACGTGCTCATCCACACGTGGGACCTCGCCCGGGCCGCCGGGCTCGACGAGACGCTCGACGCCGGCGAGGTCGCCCGCGGCGCCGCCGAGGTCGACGCGATGCCGCCGGAGGTGGACGAGGCCATGCGCTCCAGCGGTCACTACGGCCCGCGGGTGGCCGTGCCCGACGACGCCGACGCGCAGACCCGGTTGCTGGCGTTCATGGGCCGCCACCCGTAGGGCTGTCGGGCCGGGGGCGCCGCCTCGGCGTTCGGGCGTACCCGTCGGGGACGACCGTCGCCCGCCGGCGAAATCGACAGCAGCGACGCAACGTGTCTGCAGGACACTGGCGGGCGTGCCGCTGATCGTCGTGACCGGCCCGCCCGGGGCGGGGAAGTCGACCGTCGCCCGCCTGCTGGCGGGTCCGCCTGCGGTCCCGGGCTGGTCCGGGCAGGGTGCGGCCGCCGACCCGGGTGCGGGCGCCGATGCCGCGCCGAGTGCGCTCGTGGAGGGCGACGCCTTCTTCGGGTTCCTCGCCCGCGGCGCCGTCGCTCCGTGGCTGCCCGGGACCGAGGAGCAGAACGAGATCGTGACCCGGGCGGCGGCCGCCACCGCCGGGCGGTTCTCGGCCGAGGGTTACGACACCGTGTTCGACGGGATGGTCGGGCCCTGGTTCCTGCCGGCGTTCGTCGACGCCAGCGGGGTCGACCGCCTCGACTACGTGGTGCTGCTCCCGTCGTTCGAGCGCTGCCTCGACCGGGTGCGCACCCGCGTGGGCCACGGGTTCACCGACGAGCCCGCCACCCGGAAGATGCACGACTCGTTCGCAGGGGCGGACATCGAGCCGCGCCACGTCCTCGTCGATCCGCCCGGCGGGACCGACGCAGTGGCGGACCTGGTGGCGGCCGCCCGGGCGTCCGGCCGGCTGAGGTGCGACCGAGCAGGGTGACCGCGCCTGGTCAACGGGCGTGTCGAACTTCGAGACGCTGGGCGAGGCGACCTCGTTCCAGACCGTGCTCAGCCTCCCCACGCTGCTCGACGGGCTCGTCCCGATGCTGGCGGCCGCCGTGGACGGCGACCCCGTCACGCAGGTCCTGGAACCCGGCGGCTGACGTCGGGCGGTGGATCCGCCCGGTTGCGGGATTGACGCGCCGCGAAGAACGTTTATTCTTGGGCTGTGACCGAGGTCTCAGCTGCGCTCGACGCCGCCGCCGCCACGAGCGCCGACGAGCTGCGCGAGCGCCTGCTGCGGGCCGCCGCCGCGGTGTTCGCCCGGCAGGGCTACGACGGCACCAAGATCATGGACATCGTCCGCGAGTCGGGCCTGTCCACCGGGGCGGTGTACGGGCGGTTCCGCTCCAAGAACGACCTGCTGCGCGAGGCGATCATCACGCACTCGGCCCGGACCTCTCGCATGGGGCCCGAGGTCGACCGCGTGGCCGACCTCATCACCGCGGTGGCCACGCGCACGGACGCGTCGCTGTCCGACGCCGAGGCGCTGCGGCTCGAGGCCTACGTGACCGCCCGCCGCGAGCCCGAGGTGGCGGCCGCGCTCGACGAGTCGTACCACCTGTTCCGCGAGGGATTGGCCCCCGTGGTGGCCGAGGCGCAGGTCGACGGCACGGTGGACGACGGCGTCGACCCCGACGCCGTGCTGTTCCTCGTCCGCATCCTCAACCTCGGGCTGTTGCTGCACCGCGGCTCGGGCCTGCCCGGCCCCGACGCCGCCGCCTGGCAGTCGCTCGTGGACCGCATCGTCGCCAGCTTCGGCCGCCCGGCCGCGGGCGACGCCGCCCGCCCCCCGACCCCCGCCCTCGACCCCGACCTCGATCCCGACCGCACGACAGGCGCACCGGAGGACCCCCGATGACGGCGACCGAGCCGGCACCCGCACTGCCCGACCAGGACGAGGTCGACGCGACGATCAAGATCGTCCACGACCACGCGGACCGCATCTTCCTGTGGAACTACGACCGGTCCCGTGGCCAGCTCGTCACGCTCTACAACAAGGCGATGAGCTCGCAGTGGAACAGCGTCACCGAGCTCGACTGGGACACCGAGGTGGACCCCGAGAGCCTCGTCGACCGGTCCACCCCGCTCATGCAGCTCACCGCGGCGGCCCGCGAGGTCGACGGCTCGCCCATCGCCAACTGGGGCGACAAGGAGCTGACCCAGCTCGGCGTCGAGAGCTTCAAGGCCCAGCTCAGCCAGTTCATGCACGGCGAGCAGGGCGCCATGATGACCGCGGCCAAGATCGTCGAGACGGTCCCGTGGATCGACGCCAAGTACTACGCGGCGACCCAGACCATGGACGAGGCCCGCCACACCGAGGTGTTCGCCAAGTACCTGCACACCAAGCTGGGTGAGGCGTACCCGATGAGCCCGTTCCTCGAGGACCAGATCACGTCCCTCCTCGAGGACGAGCGGTGGGACATCGCCTACCTCGGCATGCAGATCGTCATCGAGAGCCTGGCGCTCGCCGCCTTCGGCTCGATGCTGCGCAACACCGACGAGCCGCTGCTCAAGAAGCTGTTGCGCTACGTCATGTCCGACGAGGCGCGCCACGTGGCGTTCGGCGTGCTGAGCCTGGCCGAGTACTACCAGGGCCTGAGCCAGGCCGAGCTCAAGGACCGCCAGGAGTTCCTCGTCGAGAACACCCTGCGCAACCGCCAGCGCTCGACCACCCCCGAGATCTGGGAGCGCATGGGCGTCTCGGCCGAGGCCGTCTATCCCTGCATCCTCGAAGCGTCCGGCAAGGTCAAGGTCAACCCGTACGCCGGGTTCCAGCGGGCGTTCTTCGCCAAGCTCGTGCCCAACGTCCGCAAGCTCGGGCTGCTCGACGCCAACGACGGCTACCTGCGGAAGGCGTGGGACGAGGGCGGGCTCCTCGAGTTCGAGTTCGCCGACGACACGGGCACCGACTACGCCACCTACGACGCCGTCGCGCAGGACCGGGCGGCCGCGGCCGCATCGGGCGACGCCGCCGCCTCGTGACTCCCCGCACCCTGCGGGGCGCCGCCGCCCTCGTGGGCGTGGCCGATGCCGCCTCTCCGACGGGCGAGCTCGACAGCCACGGCCGCGCCCTCGAGGTGGCGATGGTTCACGAGGCCCTGGCCGACGCGGGGTTGACGCTCGACGACGTGGACGGCGTGGCCTATGCCGGCTCGGCGGCCGGCTTCGCCGAGTACCTGGGCGTGCGGCCCACCTACCTCGACGGGACGGTGGTCGGCGGGTCCTCCTACGAGCTGCACGTCGAGCACGCCGCCGCGGCCATCGCCGCCGGCCTGTGCGACGTGGTCGTCGGCGTCTACGCCTCGACGCCCCGGTCCGACCGCAAGCGCCCGAACGCCCCGGCTCGCGGCATGCCGCCGGGCCCGAACCCGGCGTTCGAGTTCGAGCTCCCCTACGGCCTGCGGCTGCCCATGGGGGCGTACGCCCTGGCCGCCAGCCGCCACATGGCCGTGTACGGCACGACCCCCGAGCAGCTGGCGCAGATCGCGGTCGACACGCGCCGGTGGGCGGCGATGAACCCCCGCGCCCGTTACCGGGAACCGATCACCGTGGACGACGTGCTGGCGTCGCCGATGATCGCCTCGCCGCTGCACCTGCTCGACTGCTGCCTGGTGACCGACGGGGCCGGCGCCTTCGTGCTGGCCTCGGCCGAGCGGGCCCGCGACCTGCGCCGCCCGCCGGTCTACGTCCTCGGCGCCGCCACGGGTGGCACGCACCAGGCGATCACCGAGATGCCCGACCTGACGGTGACCGGCGGGGCGGTGTCGGGGCCGGCGGCGTTCGAGATGGCCGGCATCAAGCACGACGACGTCGACCTGCTGATGGGGTACGACTCGTTCACCATCACCCTGCTGTTGCACCTCGAGGACCTGGGCTTCTGCGCCAAGGGCGAGGGCGGCGCCTTCGTCGAGGACGGCACGCTCGGCCCGGGCGGATCCCTGCCGACGAACACGAACGGCGGCGGGCTGAGCTACACGCACCCCGGGATGTACGGCATGTTCCTGCTGGTCGAGGCCGTGCGCCAGCTGCGGGGCGAGGCCGGCGACCGCCAGATCGCCGACCACCGGGTCGCCGTCGCCCACGGCTCGGGCGGAGTCCTGTCGACGATGGGGACGGTCGTGCTCGGGACCGGAGACACCCTGTGAGCGGCCCCGGCGCGGACGAGCGGCGGTGGCCGTCGGTGATCGAGCCGCCGGTGACCGACGAGAGCGCCCCGTTCTGGGACGCCACCCGCGAGCAGCGCTTCGTGCTCCCGTGGAGCACGGCCCGCGGCGTGCCGATGTGGTTCCCGCGCCGCGTCGACCCCGCCGCCCCCGACCAGCCGGTCGAGTGGCGCGAGGCCAGCGGCGAGGGCACGGTGTACGCGGCCAGCGTCCATCACAAGGTCGGGCCGGGGCGCGACCCCGCCGACGGGCCGTACGTCGTCGCGCTGGTCGAGCTGTCCGAGGGGGCGCGCATGATGGCCAACGTGGTCGACTGCCCGCCCGACGACGTGGTGGTGGGCATGCCCGTCAGGCTCGTGTGGCAGCCGTTGTCCGACGGGCGGCACCTGCCGCAGTTCGCACCGGCCTGACCGGCCGGGGGGCGAGACGAGGGGGATCGTCCGCATGACCATCGACGCCGAGGACATCACGGCCGACTACGACGCCGCCGCCCGGGTGGGGATGATCCCCGCCTACTGGGCGCGCCGGCAGCCCGACGTGCCGGCCATCGTGTCCCCGCACGGCGACCGCACGTTCGCCGAGCTCGACGCCAACGCCAACCGCCTCGCCCGGGCGTGGCGCAGTCGCGGGGTGCTGCCCGGCGACGCGGTGGCGCTGATGGTGGCGAACCGGCCCGAGTTCGTCGAGGTGGTCGCCGCCACGCAGCGGGCCGGGCTCCGGGTGACGCCGATCAACTGGCACCTCACGGCCGACGAGGCCGCCTACATCGTCGGCGACTGCCAGGCCCGGGTGTTCGTGGCCGACGCCCGCTTCGCCGACGTGGCGGCGGCCGCCGCCGGCCGTTCGCCCCAGGCCACCGTGCGCCTCGCGGTCGGCGGCCCCGTCGACGGGTTCGAGCCCTACGACGAGGCGCTCGCGGCCGAGGACGGGTCCGCGCTCGACGACCCGCAGCTCGGGCGGTCGATGCTCTACACGTCCGGCACCACCGGCCGGCCCAAGGGCGTGCACCGCGCCGAGGTGCCCCCGGCGTCGGGCATCGGGGCGCTGTTCGGCTACGTCGCGGGCGAGTCGCGGCACCTGTGCACCGGCCCGCTGTACCACGCCGCCCCGCTGGCGTTCTCGCTCGCCCTCCCGCTGAACGCGGGGTGCGGGGTGGTGCTGATGGACCGGTGGTCGCCCGAGGAGACGCTGCGGCTCGTCGCCGAGCACCGCATCAGCCACTCGCACCTGGTGCCGACGATGTTCCACCGCCTGCTGCGGCTGCCCGACGACGTGCGGGCCGCAGCGGACGTCTCGTCGCTGCAGGTCGTGATGCACGGCGCCGCTCCCTGCCCGGTGGCGGTCAAGCAGGCGATCATCGCCTGGTGGGGGCCGGTGCTGGTCGAGTACTACGCGGCCACCGAGGGCACGGGCACGTTCGTGACCAGCGTCGAGTGGCTCGACCGGCCGGGCACCGTCGGCAAGCCCCCCACGCCCGACCACATCCGCATCCTCGACCCGGTGTCCGGCGAGCCGCTGCCGGCCGGCGAGATCGGCACGGTCTACATCGCGGCGCCGCCGGTCGGGCGCTTCGACTACTTCGGCGACCCTGGCAAGACCGCCGGCAGCTACCGGGGCGACCACTTCACGATGGGCGACGTCGGCTACCTCGACGACGACGGCTACCTGTTCCTCACCGACCGCAGCGCCGACCTGATCATCAGCGGCGGCGTGAACGTCTACCCGGCCGAGGTCGAGGCCGAGCTGCTGGCCCACCCCGACGTGGGGGACGCGGCGGTGATCGGCGTGCCCGACCCCGACTGGGGCGAGATCGTCGTGGCCGTGGTCGAGCCCCGTGCCGGAGTCACGCCGTCCGACGACCTCGCCGCCGCGCTCGTCGCCCACTGCCGGGCGACCCTGGCGAGCTTCAAGTGCCCGCGGCGGGTCGATTTCACCGATCGCCTGCCGCGCACGGACAGTGGCAAGCTCTACAAGCGCCGGTTGCGGGACGAGTACCGGGGAGAGAGTTCACCGTGACGGGGTTCACATCGGAAATTTCTGCGGGTAAGTTTTCCTTGACCGCGGGCCAATTTCGGGGGAGCACACCGTGACAGCGAGCGACGAAACGCTGACAACCGACGAGGCGCGGGCTGCCGATCCGGCCGCGGTGCCCGGCGTCCTCCGGGTGGCCGCCATCGCGTCGCTGGGCGCCGGCGCCATCCACGCCACTGCCGCAGGAGCACACAGCGAGCACCGCTCCGCCGTCATCGCCTTCGTGCTCATCGCGGTGGCGCAGATCGGCTGGGGCGCCTGGGCCTACAGCCGCGCCGGCCGGCTCGTCAGTCTGATCGGCGCCGCGATCAACGCCGCCGCCATCGGCGGCTGGGTCATGGCCAAGACCAGCGGCATCAGCTTCGTCACCGGGCTCGACGCCAAGGAGAGCGTGCAGTTCGCGGACGCGGTCGCCGCGGGTCTGGCCGCCGTCGCCGTCGTCGGCGCCCTGGCCGCGCTCGCCGGCCACCGGTCGTTCACCGCGCGCCCGCACCCGGCAGTGGTCGGGGTGGCGACCGTCGCCGTCATCGCCCTCGCCGTCCCCGGCATGGTCCGCACCGGCAGCCACTCGCACGCCGGCGGCCACGACGCCGCCGAGACGGCCTCGCACAGCCACGGGGCCGGCACCGACGACCACGCCGGCACCGACGACCACACGGACCACGCCGACCAGGCCGCCGTGGCGGAGCCCAAGCCGTACGACGCCACGCTGCCGGTCGACCTCGGCGGTACACCCGGCGTGACGCCCGAGCAGCAGGCCGAGGCCGAGAACCTGGTGACGATCTCGCTCGAGAAGCTGCCCCAGTTCAGCGACATCCCCACCATCGAGGCCATGGGCTACCGCTCGATCGGCGACGCCGGCACCGGCAACGAGCACTTCATGAAGTGGGACCTCATCAACGACGGCCGGGTGCTCGACCCCGACTACCCCGAGTCGCTCGTGTTCGACGTCAACCGCGAGACCGGCGAGAAGACGCTCGCCGCCGCCATGTACATGTCCAACCTCGGCGACACGCTCGAGACGGTGCCCGCGCTCGGCGGCGAACTGGTGCAGTGGCACATCCACGACAACCTCTGCTTCATGGGCGAGACGAACGCCTGGAGGGTCGGCGACGTGGCGCCGCAGGGCGAGGAGTGCCGGCCCGGCACCTTCCGGCTCGGCAACAACCACGTGCCGATGGTCCATGTGTGGATCCGCCCGCATCCCTGCGGCCCGTTCGCCGCCCTCGAGGGCATCGGCGGCGGGCAGATCGAGGCGGGCGAGGAACGCCTCTGCGACCACGCCCACGGCGCACCCAGCTAGCGGAACTGGGGATGGTTGTCAGGCATATCGCCTGACAACCATCCCCGGTTCGGTTGCTGGCCGGGCGTCGGCGTCAGGACCGGCGTTCGTAGGGCTCGACGAGGACCCGGACCGCCCGGTCGAGCTCGGCGGTGACCTGGTCGAAGTCGATGCGGCCGTTGGCCCACGCCACCAGCGCGGAGTACCAGACGTGGCCCAGCACGGCCAGGATGTCGGACTGGGTCTGCGGGTCGAGGTCGGACAGGATGCCCGAGGCCATCGACTCGATCTGGCGCTGCACGTCGCTGGCGCTCTGCTGCACCCCGGGGTCCGAGGACGACAGCGCCCGCACGAGGGCCGCGCTGAGCTTCGGCTGGCGGGCCATCGCCCGGCACGCCCGCGACAGCACGTCCACCAGCTGGTCCGCGGCCGTGTCACCCTTCGGGGGCGACTGGGCCACCCGGCCCTGCAGCTTCGTCGTCCACTCGGTCATCGCCGCGGCGAGCAGGTGGTCCTTGGACGAGAAGTAGCGGTAGATGGTGGCCAGCGACACGTTGGCGATGGCCGACACGTCCCGCATCTGCACGGCCTCGTAGCCGCGCTCGGCGCCCAGCTCGAACGCGGCGTCGATCACACGGCGACGTCGCTCGCGCTGGTCGCCGTTGGCGCTGCGCCAGCCGACGCCGTCGCCGTCGAGATCGCGGGGAACGCTGGTCACGGCGCTGCAGTCTAGAACCGGTTCTCGGTCGGGGCCGGAGAGCGGCCGGCCACGACCCGTCCGCCGGGCGCGGTCAGGCCGGGGTGAGCCGGAGCGGCAGGTGCTTGATGCCGCCGATGAAGTTCGACCGCAGGCGGTCGGGCTCGCCGAGCGACTCGAGCACCGGCACCCGGGTGGCCAGCTCCTCGAACAGCAGCTTGATCTCGAGCCGGGCGAGCTGCGCTCCCAGGCAGAAGTGCGGGCCCCCGCCACCGAAGGCGATGTGCGGGTTGGGGTCGCGGGTGATGTCGAACCGGAACGGCTCGTCGAACACGGACTCGTCGCGGTTGCCCGAGATGTACCAGAGGCTGATCTTCTCGCCCTCGCGGATCAGCTGGCCGCCCAGCTCGATGTCGCGGGTGCAGTTGCGGCGGAAGAACATCACCGGCGACGCCCAGCGCAGGATCTCCTCGACGGCGCCACCGATGTACCGGTCGGGATCGGAGACCAGCAGCGCCCACTGGTCGGGGTGGTCGAGGAACGCGTTCATGCCGTGGGCGATGGCGTTGCGCGTCGTCTCGTTCCCTGCCACCGACAGCAGCATGAAGAACAGGTTGAAGTCCATCTCGGTCAGCGAGTCGCCGTCGACCTCGGCGTTGAGCAGGGTGGTCACGATGTCGGGCTGCGGGTCCGCTCGCCGCTGCTCGGCGAGGGACTGCGCGTACATGAACATCTCGACCTGGGCTTCCATGACCTTGTCGTCGCTGACCCGGTACTCGGGGTCGTCGGCGCCGATCATGCGGTTGGACCAGTCGAAGAGCTTGAACCGGTCCTCGCGGGGCACGCCCAGCAGCTCGGCGATGACCTCGAGCGGCAGCTCCGCCGCCACCTCGACGACGAAGTCGCAGTCGCGCTTGGCGATGGCGTCGTCCACGATGCGGACGGTGAGGTCGCGGAGGTGCTCGTCGAGGGCGGCGATCATGCGCGGCGTGAAGCCGCGGTTGACCAGCTTGCGGTAGCGGCTGTGGCGCGGCGGGTCCATGAACAGCATCATCTCGCCGGCCATCTCCTGGCCCTCGATGGGCGCCACCGGGCCCTCGAGGGTCACGACGCCGCCGCGCTCCTGGGCGGACGAGAACGACGCCGCGTCCCGGTTGGCGGCCACGATGTCGTCGTAGCGGGTCACGACCCAGAAGCCGTCCCCGCCGGGCTCGTCGTGGTGGTACACGGGCGCGTTCGCCCGCAGCCAGGTGAACCACTCGTGCGGGATGCCTTCGGTGAACCGGTCTCGGTTCAGCAGGTCGATCTCGGCGACGTCCACGGCTGGCCCCCTTGCTTCGATCCGGTCCTCCACCATGCCCGCGGACGGCGGGCCGGCGCTCGCTACTTCCCCGTGAACTGGGGCGTCCGCTTCTCCATGAAGGCCTTGGGGCCCTCGCGCGCGTCGTCGCTGGCGTACACGGCCATGCCGATCTGCGAGTCGATGCGCATCGCCTCGCGTTCGGGAACGCCCTCGGTGGCCCGCAGCGCCCGCAGCACCGCCTGCACGGCGACGGGTCCGTTGGCGGCGATGGCGGCGGCCACCTCGCGGGCGCGGTCGAGGGCCGTGCCGTCGGGCACGACCTCGCCGATGAGCCCGATGCGCTGCGCCTCGGCCGCGGTGAGGTGGCGGCCGGTCAGCAGCAGGTCGGCGGCGACCGTGTACGGGATCTGGCGACGCAGCCGGACCGCCGACCCGCCGAGCGGGTACAGGCCCCACCGGACCTCGGACACGCCGAACCGGGCGCTCTCCCCGGCGATGCGGATGTCGGTGGCCTGCAGGATCTCGGTGCCGCCGGCGATGGCGGGGCCCTCGACCGCGGCGATGAGCGGCTTGTCGAGCAGGAACCCCTTGAGCAGGGGCTTGATGACGCCGTCGGCGATCTCCGCCACCGTGGCGTTGGCGTCGTCGGCGGCGCTGGCCTCGTCCCCGGCGGCCTCGGCCGCCGCGAACGCGTCGCCCGGGGCCTGCTCGGTCATCGCCGCCAGGTCGGCGCCGGCGCAGAAGGCGCCGCCCGCCCCGGTCAGGATCACGACACGGACGTCGGGGTCGGCGTTGGCCTCGTCCCAGGCGCGGGACATGCCCTGCATCATCTCGAGCGACAACGCGTTCCGCCGGTCGGGACGGTTCATCGTGACGACGAGGACGTGCCCGTCCCGCTCGGTGAGCAGGTGCCCCTCGCGTCCCCCCTGTGACATGGGCGGAGTAGAACACATTCTCGTTTTCCTCACAACCGACCTGGGGGCCCGGTCAGACCCGCGCGAAGGGCGCCGCGTACCGGAACGCACCGGCGAGCGCCGGGTCGCACGCCGCGAGGGGACGCACCTGGAAGTGCGGGCCCCAGGTGGGATCCGGCGCGGTGATGCCCTGGGCCGCCGCCGGTCGGAAGCCGAAGCGCCCGTAGTACCGCGGGTCGCCGAGGAGGGCGACCAGTGGCTCGTCGAGCGCGTCCGCCGCGCCGAGGACGGCGTGCATCAGCGCGGTGCCCACGCCGCACCCCTGGTGCGCCGGCACGACCCCGAGCGGCCCGAGTCCGAGCACGGCGACGTCGGTGGCGGCGCCCGTCGAGATCCAGCCCCGCGTGCACACGACGTGGCCGACCACACGGTCGTCGACGGCCGCCACGAGCGACAGGCGGGGCAACCAGCCATCGTCGGCGCGGAGGGCGTCGACCAGCGGCGCCTCCACGGGGGTGCCGTCGGGGCTGCCGGCGCTCCGGAAGGCGGCCGTGTGGACGGCGCGGATGGCATCGGCGTCGGCGGGAGCACCCGGACGTTCTCGGCGGACGATCACGCCGCGAGTGTCGCCGCTCGACCCGGGCCGACCCAGCGCGTTCAGGTGCGGCAGGATCGGGGCGTGCCCGCGTGGACGTGTCCCGAGTGCCGGCGGCGGTTCCGTCGCCGGGGGCAGTCGCACGAGTGCGCGCCGGCGATGACGCTCGACGAGTACTTCGCCACGGGCCCCGAGCGCGAGCGCCCGATCTTCGAGGCGGTCATGGCCCACCTCGACACGCTCGGCCCGGTCCACGTCGAGCCCGTGTCGGTGGGCATCTTCCTCAAGCGGTCGCAGGGCTTCGCCGAGCTGCGCCCCAAGGTGCGATGGGTCGCCCTCTCGTTCGGGCTCCCGCACCCGGTGGACAGCCCGAAGATCGCCCGGCGGATGCCGGCGTCGGGGGACCGGACCTGGTTCGTCGTCAACCTGCGCGGCCCCGAGGACGTCGACGACGACGTCCGGGCCTGGCTGACCGAGGCCTACGTCGAGTCGCCCGACTGACCGGAGCGATCGTCGGGACCGACCCCGTCCGTGGGCCTGTCGGGTGCGGCCGCGTCGGTCGGATCGGCAACGGCGTCGCCGGTCGCACCTCCAGTCGCACCCTCGGCCTCCGGCTTGCGGCGGAACAGTCCGCCGATGCCCCGCATGATCCGCGCCACCGGTTCGGGGAAGATGCCGGGCTCGCCCTCGACGATCGTGCGGATCACGCGTCGAGCATCCCACGTCCCGTCGTGGGCGTGCTTGACTCCGGCCATGACCGAGCGGCATCCCGACGCACAGCCCATCGCAGCGCAGTCCCCGCATCGTCCACGTCGACGACGTCGCATGGCAGGAGGTCCGGCGGCAGCAGCACGGGCCCGACCCCGAGCGCACGGCCTCCGTCTACGAGAGGTGGCTCGACATCGACGGCGGGTTCCTGTCGCTCTACGCCCGTTGGGACCCCGGGATGATGGTGCAGCCCCACGGCCACAACAGCGACCACGTCGTGTTCGTGCTCGAGGGGTCGATGACGTGTGGCGACGCCGAGTGTCGACCCGGCACCCACATCGCCCTCGACCACGGCGACGACTTCGGGCCGTTCGTGGCGGGTCCCGACGGCGTGGTGCTGTTCGAGGTGATGATGGGCGACCCGCGGTCGGTCCCCGCCCGCCAGGACGAGTGGCACGCGCTGCTGGCCGAGCGCGACGTGCGGTTGCTGCCCAACCCGCCCGTCGTGATCCCCGGCGGGCTCGAGGACACCCGCAACTGACCCCTGACGCGACGACAGCCGCCGTCCCACCTGGAAGGGGGACGACGGCCGCCGTCGCGCTGCTTGTCGGCCTCTCTCAGACGGGGCAGGTCGACCGGTACTCGGCGACCAGCCCGCCGGTGGGCCCGGGGCAGATGAACTGGCTGTAGCGGGTGTCGTTGTCGAGGAAGCGCTTCATCCACGACAGCGTGGCCCGGGCCTGCTCGTTGTTGAACACGTTCCCGAGGAAGTGGGTGCCGGAGCTGACCTCGAGGTAGGCCTTCTCGGTCGTCGTGGGCAGCTGACCGTAGAAGACCTCGGCGTTCGACCCCGGCGGGGCGATGAAGTCGTCGGACACGCCGACCTGCATGCTGGGGACCCGCACGCCCGAGAAGTTCGGGATCAGGAACCAGGGCTGCAGGGGCACGATGGCCTTGAGGTTGGGCTGCGAGTTGCGGCGGGCGAGCTCGAGCGTGGCGCCGCCGCCCATCGAGTGGCCGATGGCGCCGAGGCGGGTCGGGTCGACGCGGCTCCGGATCGCCGCCGGGCTCGAGCTCTTGAGCCAGTTCAGGGCGGCGTTGAGCTGGGTGGCGCGCGCCTCGGGGTTGTCGAAGCCGCTGAACGGCTCGAGCGTCATCACCACGAACCCGTTCGAGGCCAGGAAGGGCCCGGTCCAGGCGATGAACGACTCGGGCGACACGAAGCCGGGGATGACGGCGATGGCGGCGAAGGTGCCCTGGCTCGTGTCGTTCGGGTAGTACACGGTGCCGCGGTTGAACCCGAGTGCCGAGCTGCCCGTCACCGAGACCTGGCTGAACGTGAACGAGCCCCGCTGGGCGATCACGCTGGCGGCGGTCGGCGCCGGGCCCCGCTGGAACGGGTTGGTCTGCGCCCCGCCCGGCGACGGCGTGGCGACCAGCGCTCCGAGCGTCAGGGCCACGGCCGCGAGCGCGCTGCCGACGGTCAATCGAGTCGTCCTCATGTTGTCCCCTCTCCCAGCCGACGGCCACCAAGTTGACGTCAGGCTCATGTCGGGCCTCAGTATTGACCCCAACGACGGTAGACGTCAATGGCGATCGGGAGAACGAGCCGCCCGCAGTGGGCTGCGAGAACGCGTTCTACATACACTGGCCCCGAGCCGCCGGAGACCGGAGCCGGCGGAGGAGGGGATCCGATGACCGCAGCGACCGCCGAGCACTACACGATCATCTCGGCCGACTGCCACGCCGGGGGCAGCCACAAGCAGTACCGCGAGTACCTCGACCCCCGGTACCTCGACGACTTCGACGCCTGGCGCGGCAAGTACAAGAACCCCTTCCGCGACCTCGGCGACACCCGCCGGTACCGCAACTGGGACAACGAGATGCGCAACGGCCAGCAGGAGGCCGACGGCATCGTGGGCGAGGTCGTGTTCCCCAACACCGTGCCGCCGTTCTTCCCGAACTTCGTCCTGTTCGCCCAGCCGCCGAAGCCCGACGACTACGAGCACCGGCTGGCCGGCATCCGGGCCCACAACCGGTGGCTCGTGGACTGGTGCGGCGAGTTCCCCGAGCGGCGCGCCGGCATCGGGCAGATCTTCCTCAACGACATCGACGACGCCCTCGAGGACGTCCGGTTCATCAAGGAGAACAACCTGCGGGGCGGCATCCTCCTCCCCAACATCTCGCCCGACGTCACCTGGGTGAAGCCGCTGTACGACCCGGTCTACGACCGGCTGTGGGCCGAGATCGAGGCGCTCGGGCTGCCGGTGAACGTGCACGGGGGGACCGGCGTCCCCGACTACGGGCCCTACCCGGTGTCGATGCTCCTCTACATCAACGAGGCGTCGTTCTACTCGCAGCGGCCGCTGGTGCAGTTCATCCTGTCCGGCATCTTCGAGCGGTTCCCCCGGCTCAAGTTCGTGATCACCGAGAGCGGATGCGCGTGGGTGCCGCCGCTGCTCAAGCGCCTGGACCGGGTGCTCGAGCGGATCCGCAAGACCGGGGCGACCGGCGAGATCCGCTACGGCGACGAGCACGTCCTGCCGCGCTCCGCCACCGAGTACTTCCACCAGAACGTGTGGATGGGCGTCAGCCAGCCCGGGCCCGACGACGCCGCCGCCCGCCACGTGATCGGGCTCGACAAGTTCATGTGGGGCAGCGACTACCCGCACGACGAGGGCACCGCACCGTTCACCCGGGAGCACCTGCGGGCGTTGTTCCACGACACCGACCCCGCCGAGCTGCAGCGGCTGCTCGCCGGGAACGTGGCCGAGCTGTACGGGTTCGACCTGGCGGCGCTGGCCCCGCTGGCCCGGAAGTTCGGCCCGACGGTCGAGGAGATCGCCCAGCCGCTGACCGAGATGCCCGCCGAGCCCAACGAGGCCCTGCTCAACTCGGTCGGGGACTGGCTGTGAGCGACGCGTCGACGTCCTCGCACACCCCGTCGTACGGCAGCGCCGCCCAGCCGCAACCCGCCAGCAACGGTGGGGTCGCCACCAACGCCGCCGGGGAGCCGCTGGTGCTGGTCGACGACCCCGGTCCGGGCATCCGCCGCGTCACCCTCAACCGGCCCGAGAAGCGCAACGCCCTCAACAACCCGCTCCGCGGTGCGCTCATCGCCGCCCTGCGGGAGGCCGACGGCGATGACGCCGTGCGGGTCACGATCGTGCGCGGCGCCGGGACGTGCTTCTCGGCCGGCTACGACCTCGGCGGCGGCAACGCGGGAACCGAGCTGCCGTTCTTCACCGCCGCCGGCGAGGGGCAGTGGCCCCGGCACGTGACCGAGGGGTGGATGTCGATCTGGGACCTGGCCAAGCCGGTCATCGCCCAGGTCCACGGCTACTGCCTGGCCGGCGGGTCCGAGCTCGCCACCGGGTGCGACCTGGTCTACGTGGCCACTGACGCCAAGATCGGCTACCCCGCCGTGCGGTTCGGCACCCCCGACATGCAGTTCCACGCCTGGTTCATGGGCATGCGGGCGGCCATGGAGATGATGATCACCGGCGACTCGATCTCGGGCGTCGAGGCGGCCCGGCTGGGCTGGGCCAACAAGGCCTACCCGATCGCCGAGCTCGACGAGCACGTGCTGGCGGTCGCCGAGCGGGTGGCCAAGGTGCCGCCCGACATCGTCCAGCTCAACAAGCGCACGGTGCACCGGGCCATGGACGTGATGGGCCTGCGAGCCGCCATCCGCTCGGGGACCGAGCTGTGCTCGCTCGCCATCCACCAGGAGGGCTTCAAGGCGTTCATCGCCGACGCCCAGGAGCACGGCCTGACCGCGGCCCTGTCCCACCGCGACCGCCCCTTCGGCGACTACCGCACGACCGAGCCCCACCCCGAAGAGCCGAGGCAATAGGTTCCGAACGCGGGCAGGTCGAGGCAATGGGTTCCGCATTCGGAACCCATGCCTCATCCTCGGACCGGCGGAACCCATTGCCTCAGGTCAAAGGGCGCCCGGGTACCTTCCGGGGCGGATGGCCCGGCTGCTGATCGTCCACCACACGCCCTCGCCGGCGCTGCACACGCTGTTCGAGGCCGCGCACGCCGGGGCGACCGACCCGCAGATCAGCGGGGTCGAGGTCGTCGCCCGCCCGGCGCTCGTCGCCGGCCCGATCGACGTCCTCGAGGCCGACGGCTACCTGCTCGGGACCCCGGCCAACCTCGGCTACATCTCGGGCGCCCTCAAGCACTTCTTCGACACGATCTACTACCCGTGCCTGGAGGCGACCGCCGGGCGGCCGTTCGGTGTGTACGTCCACGGCAACGACGACACCGCCGGGGCGCTCCGGGCGATCGACAAGATCACGACGGGCCTGCGCTGGGCGGCCGCGCAGGCGCCGGTCTCGGTGATCGGCGCGCCCACCAAGGAGGACCGCGACGCCTGCTGGGAGCTCGGGGCGGCCCTCGCCGCCGGGCTCATGCCCGACGGGTGACGACGAGGGTCGCGCAGTCCACCGGCGGGTGCGGCGTGAACGCCCGGCGGGGGACCGGCCGGCCGACCCCGACGGCGTAGTGCCGCGCCCAGCGGCCCGCCCCGGGCGCCCGCCCTGCGGCCCAGCGGCGGGCCGCCCCGCGCTGCAGCACCAGGTCGGCCCGCACCAGCCGCGAGCCCGGTGCCATCAGCCGGCCGAGCACCTGGCTGGTCACCGCGAATGGGGGGCTGGCCACCACCCGGAACGGGCGCCGCGGCAGCCGGAGGTCCGCCACGTCGGCGCGCACGACCGTCACGTCGTCACCGGCGAACCGCTCGCGCAGCATCGCCACCCGCTCGGGGTGCAGCTCGACCGCGATGACCCGCGCCCCGGCCGCCACCAGCGGCGCGGTGACCGCGCCGGTGCCGGCGCCGATGTCGAGGACGAGATCGCCGGGGCGGACGCCCGCGTCAGCGACGACCCGCGCGGCCCACGTCGGCGCGAGACGGTGCCAGCCCCACCGGACGTTCCCGGAGGCGGGCACGGAGCACCGTCACGAACATCGCTGCCATGCCCGCACCGTAGGACCGCGGCCGGGGCCGTGGCGAGGGTGTTTCCGGAACTCACGAGCCTCGGGCGGGCGCCCGTCGCGAGACTCGTGGCATGGCCGACGACCGCCCGGTGACCGACGACCGCCACCCCGCCGACGTCGTGTCCGGCATGGTCGACCACGTCCTGGCGCTGGTCGACACGTGGCCGGGCTGGGACGGCACCCCACGCGGGGTCGACGACCGCGTCTACACGCCCCACAAGGCCGTGCGCCGCGTGGCCGACCACATGGTCGACCACCTGGCCGAGGTCGAGGCCCGGCTCGCGGGCGAGCCGACCGTCCCCGACCACTGGCACGCGTCGGCCATCACCACCGCGTCCGACCTCGCTCCGTTCGGGGACGAGGACCGCGACGAGGCCCACAGCCGGCTGGAGCGGCTGGCGCTCGTGTGGCAGGTGCGGCTGCGGTCGCTCGACGACGAGCGCCTGGACCGGCCCGAGGGCGACGCGTGGACCCTCCGCGAGGTCGCGTTCCACGTCGCCGAGTCCTCCTACTACGCCGACGCCGTCGGCGACCTCAGCGGCGGAACGCGGCGATGACCTCGGCGAACCGGGTGAGCGGCTCGGGCGACGTCAGCTCGGGGAAGTTCACGATCACCGTGTCGACCCCCGCCTCGGCGAAGGCCCGGTAGCGGCCGACGTGGTCCTCGGTCGACGGCGCGTCCGCCGTCGACAGCACGGTCACCGCGATCTCGGCCGGGTCGCGGCCCTCGTCCGCGCAGTGGCGGTGCAGCACCTCCACCTTGTGGCGCACGGTGTCGGGGTCGCCGAACAGGTTGCAGGCGTCGGCGTGGCGGGCGACGAGCTTGAGCGTCGTCCGCTCGCCGGACCCGCCCACCAGGATCGGCACGTGGTCCTGCAGCGGGCGGGGGTAGCAGACGGCCTCGGTCACCTCGATCGTGCGTCCCGAGTAGGCGGGCGCGCCCTTGCCCCACATGAGCGGCAGCAGCTCGAGGGCGTCGGTGAGCATGGCGTAGCGCTCGGCCAGCGGCGGGAAGGTCCAGCCGTACGCTCGGTGCTCGCGCTCGAACCAGGCCGCCCCGATGCCGCACATCGCCCGGCCCCCCGACAGCACGTCGAGGGTGGCGACGGTCTTGGCCAGGTGGGCGATGTTGCGGTACGTGACGCCGGTGACCAGGGTGCCGAGCCGCGCCGTCTCGGTGCGGCCGGCGAGGAAGGCCAGAGTGGTCCAGCTCTCGAGCATGTCCTCCCAGTGCGGGCCCACCGGGGGGATCTGCAGGAAGTGGTCCATCACCCAGATGCTCGTGAAGCCCGCGCCCTCGGCGGTCACGGCCAGCTCGGACAGCCGGTCGCGTGTCTCGGCGGGGCCGCCCGGGAACATGAAGCGGGGCATCTGCAGACCGAACTCGAGGGGCATCGGAGCCTCCTGCTGGCGGGCGGCCGCAGCCGGGGCGGCGACCAGGTCGGGGGCGACGACGATGACGTCACCGGGCGGGTGGACGGCGGCGAACCCGTCGTCCGCGAGGGCGTCACGCACCTCGGGCCATCGGGCCAGCATCGAGGCCATCACGTTGGCGGGGATCGACCGCGGGCGTGCCCGGTTGCGGGCCCGGCACGTGGCGGCGTCGGTGTCGAACACGACGGCGACGCACGGGGCGCCGGCGTCGGCGGCGGCTCGCAGCCAGCGGCGGCGGCGCTTGTCGTCCGTCCCGAGGGAGTCGACGACCGTGGTGAGCCGCCGCCGCAGGCGCCGCTCGACCACCAGGTCGAGCACGTCGAACGCGTCCTTCGATGCCCGCTGGTCGTGCTCGCCGGTGCCCACCACGGCGCGCAGGCGGTCGGACGACACGACCTGGTGCGGCGGGAACTGCGACGCCGCCCACGTCGACTTCCCCGACGCGGGCGGCCCCACGAGCACGACGAGCGATCCCTCGGCCAGCCGGATGGTCATCACCGGCCAGCCTGCCCGATCGCGTCAGGGGGTGGGGGCGAAGGCCTCCAGCGTCGCCCCGACGTCGCCGAGCGGGTAGAGGATCGGCGACGTGCAGCCGGTGGCCACGTACTCGGCCACCTTGGCCCGGCACTCGTCCTCGGTCCCCGCGGCGCACAGCATCTGGACGATCTCGTCGGGGACCAGCTTGCTGGCCGCCACCACCTGGTCGTGGGTGGCGGGCCAGGTCAGCACCTCGCCGATCTCGTCGAGCAGCGACGACGGCACGCCCGACGCGGCCATGATGTGCGGCTGCTGGCCCAGGTACTGCGTGACCAGCAGGCGGGCGGCGTCGAGGGCGGCGTCGCGGTCGGCGTCGAGCGAGCACACGACGAGCTGGGGCCGGTCGATGTCCGCCAGCGTGCGCCCCGCCCGGGCGGCGCCCTCGTCCAGCGCGGCCAGCGCCCGTTCGTTGTAGGCGGGCGACACGAGGTAGTTGAGCACGGCCCCGTCGGCGATCTCGCCCGCCAGCGCCATCATCTTCATGCCCGTCGCCCCGATGTAGAGCGGGACCTGCTTGGCCCGGCGCTCCTGGTGGACGTAGTCGAGCTCGACGCCGTCGAGGTGCACGTACGTCCCGTCGTAGGTGACCGGCCCGTCGCAGCGCAGCAGGGCCCGCACCGCCTCGACCACCTCGCGCATGACCCGCAGCGGCCGGTCGCGGGCGATGCCGACCTTGGCGGCCAGCGGGTCCCACCACGCGCCGAGCCCGGCGAGGACGCGGCCCGGGGCGAGGTCGTCGAGCGTCGAGAACAGCGAGGCCAGCCGGGCGGGGTTGCGGGACCACACGTCGATGACGCCCGACCCGACGGCGATGCGCTCGGTGGTGGCGGCGAAGGCGGCCATGGGGACCGTCGCCTCGCGCACCAGGCGGCTGTCGGCCTGCCACACCGCCGCGAAGCCGAGGTCCTCGGCCCGGCGGACGAACGCCATCGCCTCGCGGATCGGGTGGGCGTCCTGGACGTAGAGCGCCATCGGCACGCCGGCCAGGACGTCGTCGGGAGTGCGCGCCCCTGCGGGCCCGGTTCGAGCGGCCCGCCCGTCACAACATCGACCACAGCCGCTGCGCCTCCTCCCAGGCCCGGGCCCGGATCCGCTCGGCGTCGACCCGGGTGCACACGCCCCCGTCGACCACCACCTCGCCGTCGACCACCACCCGCTCGGCCCGCACGCCCGGCGTGAAGGCCAGGTACCACGGGTCGGCCCGGTCGGCCGCCCACGTCACCTCGTCGCTGCGCACCTCGGGCACCAGGTCGGCGCCCGCCTGCAGCCAGGCCCAGGCGTCGTCGGGCGTGGCGGTCACGTCGTCGGCCCGCTGGGCCACGTAGGCCAGGGCGAACTCGTCCACCATGGCGGCCCCGATGCCGTCGCTGCCCAGCACCACCCGGTTCCCGGCGCCGGCGAAGCGGGCCGGGCGGGCGTAGCCGACCCCGTTGTTCATGTTCGACCGGGGGTTGTGGGCGATCGTGCCCGCCAGCGGCGGGTCGACGTGGACGCAGTGGGCCAGCAGCCAGTCGTCGGTGGCGAGCGGGCGCAGGCGGTCGGCGGCGCCGGCGTCGGTGGCGTCCTCGCCCACGTGGATGTGGACGCCGACACCGAGGTCCCGGGCCAGGCCCACGACCGCGTCGAGCGTGTCGTCCGACAGCGTGAGGCAGGCGTGCGCCCCGACCAGGCCCCGGCCGCCGGCCCGCAGGAACCGTTCGTTCTCGGCCAGGCCGGCCTTGGCCCCGTCGGGGCCGTGGCGGTCGGTGACCTCGTAGGCGCACACCACCCGCACGCCGACCTCGGCGCAGGCCTCGGCGATGACGTCGAGGCTGCCGTCGATGGCGGAGGGGGAGGCGTGGTGGTCGACGATGGCGGTCGTGCCGGCCTCGAGCGCCTCGACCGCGCCGAGCAGCGCCGACCAGCGCACCAGCTCGAGGTCGAGGGCCAGGTCGAGCCGCCACCACACCTGGTCGAGGATCGAGGTGAAGTCGGTGGGCGTGGCCGGCGGCGCCGGCATGCCCCGGGCCAGCGAGGAGTAGAGGTGGTGGTGCGCGCAGACGAGCCCGGGGGTGGTGGCGGTCATGCCGACGGAACGTGCGACGGAACGTGCGACGGACGCGTGGCTGGGGCCTGCCGAACTGTCGCAAGTTCGGTGGGGTTCACGAGCCGTTCCGGCGCATCGGGAGGGTCGAGCGCCACTCGCCGTCGAGGTCTTGCAGGGCGCCGGCCACCGCGCCGGCGGTCGGGACCAGCCCGATCTCGCCCACGCCCTTCACCCCGTACGGCGCCCGGGGCTGGGGCCGCTCGACCAGCACGACGTCGATGGGCGGCACGTCCTTGGCCCGCAGGATGCCGAGCTGGCGGAGCGTCATGGCGGTCGGGCGGGCCTGGTCGTCGGTGGGGAAGTCCTCGGTCAGCGCGTAGCCCAGGCCCATGTGCACGGATCCGATGACCTGGCCCTCGCACAGCAGCGGGTTCACCGCCCGGCCCACGTCGTGGGCGGCGACGACCCGCTCGATCTCGCCCGTCTCGCGGTCCATGACCACGAGCTGGGCCGCGTAGCCGAACGTCGAGTGGATGGTGGGCCGGTCGACCGTGCCGATGGCCTGGGTCCAGTCGACCCGGTACTCGCCCTCGTAGTCGACGCCGGGCCGGCAGCCGTCGTCGCACGCCGCCTTGCAGGCGGCGGCTACCGAGCCCGCACCCATGAGCGTGCCCCGGCTTCCTGTCGTCTGGCCGGCGCCAAGCTCACGGGACGTGTCGACGACCACCCGCACCTTGGCCGGATCGACCCCCAACTCCTCCACCGCCACCTGCAGGGCGACGGTGTGGACGCCCTGCCCCATCTCGGTCCAGCAGTGGCGGACCTCGACGCCGCCGTCGCCGGTCCGCCAGTCGTCGTCGAAGCGGACGACGGCCTTCGCCACCTCCTTGAACCCGTTGCCGAGCCCCGAGTTCTTGAGCCCGAGGCCGAGCCCGACGGCCTTGCCGGCGGCGACCGCCTCGTCCCACGCCGGCCGCACCGCGTCGAGGCAGTCGCGCGCCCCGAGGCAGCCGTCGTCCATCACCTGGCCGGGGCCCCACGTGGCGCCCGGGGTCACGACGTTGCGGGCCCGGATCTCCCAGCGGTCGATGCCCGCCGCGTCGGCCAGCCGGTCGAGCAGGCCCTCGGTGGCGAACTGGGCCTGGTTGGCGCCGAAGCCCCGGAAGGCGCCGCACACCGGGTTGTTGGTGCGGACGGCGACGGCGTCGACGTCCACCACCGGCCACGCGTAGGGCCCGCTGGCGTGCCCCGCGGCCCGCTCGAGCACCTTCATCCCCACCGAGGCGTACGGCCCCGAGTCGCCGACGATGCGGGCCTTGAGCGCGGTGACCTGCCCGTCGGCGTCGCACCCGGCCCACGCCTCGACCCGCACGGGGTGGCGCTTGGGGTGGACGTGCAGCGACTCCTCACGGCTGAACGTGCACTTCACCGGTCGGCCGAGCAGCCAGGCGGCCAGAGCGGTCTGGGCCTGGTTGGCGCAGTCCTCCTTGCCGCCGAAGGCGCCGCCGTTGGCGACGAGGTGGACGAGCACCCGGTCCTCGGGGAGGCCGAGGACCTCGGCGATCTGGCGGCGGTCGTCCCACACGCCCTGCCCGCCCGAGAACACCTCGAGCGTGCCGTCGTCGTGGGGCACCGCCAGCGTGGACTCGGGCTCGAGGAAGGCGTGCTCGATGCGCTGGGTCTGGAACACCTCGTGGACGGTGTGGGCGCTGGCGGCGAGGGCGGCGTCGGCGTCGAGCCCGTCGGGGTGGTCGCTGCGGGCGTAGGTCGACCGGGAGAGGACGTTGGGGGTGCCAGGGTCGCCGATCTGCCACACCGCCGGCTCGGTGGCGTCGAGCGCGGCCAGGGCGTCGGCGAACGGGGGCTGCGGAGCGTAGGCGACCTCGACCAGCTCGGCGGCCCGGCGCGCCGTGGCCCGGTCGGCGGCGACGACCAGGGCGAGCAGGTCGCCGGTGTACGACGTGCGCCCGCCGACGGGGACGAACACCGGCCAGTCGCGGTGGATCAGCCCGATGCGCAGCTCGCCCGGCACGTCGGCGGCCGTGAGCACGCGCTCGACGCCGGGGACCGCGACCGCCGCGGTCGTGTCGATGGCCAGGACGTCGGCGCGGGCGTGCTCGGCGAGGACCACCGCTGCGTGCAGCAGGCCGGGCACCCGCATGTCGTCGACGTAGTCCTTGTCGCCGAGCGCCATCTCGCCGGCCTGGTACCTGCTGTTGCGGCTGCCGACGCCCCAGGTGGGGCGATCGTCGGCCCCGACCGCCGCCCCGGGGGCGGGGCCTGCGGAGGGCCCGTCCCCCGCGCCGGCCGCGGCCGGCCAGGGGACGGGCACCTCCTCGCCCGACGCCAGTAGGTCGACGGCGTCGAGGATGGGGTGGTAGCCGGTGCACCGGCACAGGTGACCGCCGAGGTGGCGGGCGGCCTTCTCGCGGGTGAGCGCGGGGCCGTCTTTGTCGACCAGGTACTTCGTCCGCATGACGATGCCCGGCGTGCAGAAGCCGCACTGGAGCGCGCCGGTGGTGGCGAAGGCGGCCGCGTACCGCTCGCGCTCGTCGGCCGGCAGGCCCTCGAGCGTCGTGACGGCCTTGCCCTCGACCCGGTCGAGCCCGATCGAGCAGCTGATCACCGGCTTGCCGTCCACCAGCACCGTGCAGCAGCCGCATTGGCCTGACGGGGAGCAGCCGTCCTTGGGGCTGGTGACGTCGAGCTCCTCCCGGAGGGCCGCCAGCACGTGCGGATGGTCGCCCACCTCGACCGGGGAGCCGTTGAGCGTGAAGTGGGCGGTCACAAGCTCCACACTGCCACGACTCAACAAACTGTTGAAGTCCTTCGCGTGTCAGGACCGTAAACCGGACCGCGGGCGGGGTAGAACGGCGGCCATGCCGTCCCGCCTCCTGGTCAACCACCGGACGTCCGTGCTGCCCGCAAACGCCCGCCCTGGCGTCGCTGTACACGCGTTCCACCAGCGCCTTCCCGGCTACGCACCCACGCCGCTGCGGGACATGCCGGCGCTGGCCGACGCGTGCGGGGTCGGGCGAGTACTGGTCAAGGACGAGTCGAGCCGGCTGGGGCTACCCGCGTTCAAGATCCTGGGGGCCTCGTGGGCGACCTACCGCGTGCTGTGCGACCGGCTGGGTGAGGAGCCGTCGTGGTCGACGCTGGACGACCTGGCGGCGGTCGTCGCCGACCGGCTCGGTCCGTTGCGCCTGGTGGCGGCCACCGACGGCAACCACGGCCGCGCCGTGGCCCGGATGGCCAAACTGCTGGGCCTGTCCGCCACGATCCTCGTGCCCGACGGCACGGCCGACGCCCGCATCGACGGCATCGCCTCCGAGGGCGCCGAGGTGATCGTCGCGCCGGGCACCTACGACGACGCGATCACGCTCTCGGCCGAGATGGCCGGCGAGCGTGACCTGGTCATCTCCGACACGTCCTGGCCGGGCTACGAGGGCCCGCCCCGCTGGGTCATCGAGGGGTACGCCACGATCTTCGCCGAGATCGACGCCGCCCTCGAAGGGGGCGGCGTCGACCCGCCCGGCGGCGCGTCCGACCAGGTCGTGGTGACCGACGACGGCATCGAGGTCGCCGACCCGGTGACGATCGACGTGGCCGTCGTCCCTTTGGGGGTCGGGGCCCTGGGCGCGGCGGCCGGCGCGTCGCTGCGGGCGGGGTTCGAACCGGGCGCCGGCCCGCTGCTCGTCGGCGTCGAGCCCGACACCGCCGCCTGCGTGGCGGCCGCGGTCGGGGCCGGGCACGTCGTCGAGGTACCCGGCCCTCACCGGTCGTTGATGGCGGGACTGAACTGCGGGCTGGCGTCGATGCTGGCGCTGCCCACCGTCACGGCCACGTTCGACGCCCTCGTGGCCGTGGACGACGACACCTGCCGGCGGGCCATCCGGGCCCACGCCGAGGCCGGCATGGACGTCGGCGAGACCGGAGCCGCGGCCCTCGCCGGCCTGATGGCCGTGCGTCGACGACCACCGCGACGAGCTGCCGATCCCGGCCACGGCCACGGTCCTCCTCCTCGCCACCGAGGGCGTCACGGACCCGGCCAGCTTCGAGCGCATCGTCGGCCGCCCACCCCGCCCCTGACCGTGATTTCCCCGTCAGTTTCGGTCGCCAGAGCGACCGAAACTGACGGGGAAATCCTGTGGATATCAGTGCGGGTCGATGAGCGGGCGGTACTGGTCGGGCTGGCGGTGGCGGGCGAAGTCGAACAGCGTCGTCTTGTACGACACCGTGTCGTCGAGGTCGCAGGCGGCCACCGCCACCTCGTCGCCGAGCGTCGTGCACTCGGCGACGATCGTGCCCGACGGGTGGATCACGCACGACCCGCCGATGTGCTCGATGCCCGCCTCGGTGCCGGCCTTGCCCACGCCGACCACGAAGGTGCCGTTCTGGTAGGCGCCCGCCTGCATGACCAGGTGGTTGTGGAAGTCGCTGAACCGGTCGTGCTCGGGGGCCGGCGGGTTGTGCAGCGGCGTGTTGTAGCCGATGCAGATCAGCTCGACGCCCTCGAGCCCCTCCACGCGGTACGACTCGGGCCACCGGCGGTCGTTGCAGATGAGCATCCCGACCTTGCCGCCGAAGCCCTCGTAGACGGGGAACCCGAGGTCGCCCCGCTCGAAGTAGCGCTTCTCCAGGTGCTGGAACGGCCGCCACGGCTCGTGCTCGCCGTGGCCGGGCAGGTGGATCTTGCGGTAGCGGCCGACCTCGGTGCCGTCGGGCCCCACCAGCACCGCGGTGTTGAACCGGTGCCCGTCTGCGGTCAGCTCGGCGAAGCCGAGGCAGAACCCGACCCCGAGGCGCACCGCCTCGTCCCACAGCGGCTTCGTGTCGGGCCCGGGCACCTCGGTCTCGAACCAGGCGTCGAGGGCCGGGTCGCCGTCCTCGTACCACCAGCGGGGGAAGAACGTCGTCAGCGCCAGCTCGGGGAAGACGACCAGGTCGGCGCCCCGGCCGGCGGCCGTCCGCAGCAGCGTGACCAGCCGCTCGACGACGTCGGCCCGGCTGTCCTCGCGCTCGATCGGGCCCATCTGGGCGGCGGCGACGTTCACGACCCTCGTCATGACGCAAGCTCTACCAGAACGTCGGCCAGAACCTGGCAGCCTGCGGCCAGGTCCTCGGGCTCGGTGAACTCGGCCGGGTTGTGGCTGACCCCGCCCCGGCTGGGCACGAAGACCATGCCGGTGGGGCACATCCGGGCGAGCATCTGGGCGTCGTGGCCGGCGCCGGACGGCAGGCGCATCACCGTGTGGCCCCGGTCGCCGGCGGCCCGCTCGACCAGCGAGATCACGTCCTCGGCGAAGGCGACCGGGGCGAACCGGGCCAGCGACCGCCATGACGCGGTCACGCCCTCGGCGGCGGCGATCTCGTCGACCCGGGCCCGGAGGCCCCGCTCGGACGTGGCCAGCACCGCCTCGTCGGTGTTGCGCAGGTCGAGGGTCAGCGTGGCCCGGGCCGCCACGACGTTGACCAGGTTGGGGTGCAGGTCGATGCGGCCGACGGTCCCGACCTGGTGGCCGCCCAGGTCGGCGGCGAGGCGGCGGACGGCGACGGCGACCTCGGCGGCGGCGAACCCCGCGTCCCGCCGCAGGCGCATCGGCGTCGTGCCCGCGTGGTTGGACTGGCCGGTGAGCGTCAGCTCCTGCCACGAGATGCCCTGGACCCCGGTGACGGCGCCGATGGTGACGCCCTGCTCCTCGAGCAGCGGGCCCTGCTCGATGTGCAGCTCGACGTAGGCGTGCGGCGCCGGGCCCGGCACGGGGGCGTCGCCGGCCCACCCGATGCGCTCGAGCTCGTCGCCGAGGACCGCGCCGTCGATGGCCACGGTCTCGAGCGCGTCCTCGAGCGGCATGCCGCCGGCGTACACGAGGCTGCCGAGCATGTCGGGGGCGAAGCGGCTGCCCTCCTCGTCGGTGAAGAACGCCACCGTCAGCGGCCGCCGGGTGCGGATCCCCGCGTCGTCGAGGGCGCGCACCACCTCGAGCCCGGCCAGCACGCCGAGCGTCCCGTCGTAGCGGCCGCCGGTGCGGACGGTGTCGATGTGGCTGCCGGTCATCACCGGGTCGAGGCCGTCGTCGGTGCCGGCCCGGGTGGCGACGACGTTGCCGATGCGGTCGACCCGCACGTCGAGCCCGAGCGCCCGCATCCAGCCGACGACCAGCTCGCGGCCGCCGGCGTCCTCGTCGGTGAGGGCGAGGCGGCAGTTGCCCCCGTCGCCCGTGTCGCCCACGGCGGCGAGCGCCTCGAGGTCGGCGAGCAGGCGCTTCCCGTCGACGTCGGGCGCGGTCACGGCTGCTGGGCGCCGGTGACGGGGGGCTGGGCCGACCAGGGGAACACGATCCACCGGTCGGTCTCCCGCCAGGCGTAGTCGGGGGCGACGACAGAGCGGGGCTTGCGGTACAGGACCGCGGTGCGGGCCTCGGCCACGTGCTGGGCCAGCACCTCGCGCACCAACCGCAGCGTGTGGCCGGTGTCGGCGACGTCGTCGGCGACGAGGACCTTCAGGCCCCGCACGTCCACGAGGTCGAGCGTCGGCGGCAGCACGACGGGCACGTCGAGCCGCTCGTCGATCCCGGTGTAGAACTCGACGTTCATCGACCCGCAGTTCTTGACCCCGAGGGCGTACGACAGCGCGCCGGCGACCGTGAGCCCGCCGCGGGCGATGGCGATGACGACGTCGGGCCGGTAGCCGTCGTCGACCACCACCTGCGCCAGCTCGCGCGCCGCCGTGCCGAACCGGTCCCACGTCAGGACCTCGCGGTCGGCCGCGGGGCCGGCCTCCTCCCAGTCGTCGTCGACCCGGGCGCCGGCGGCGGTCACGTCGTCCATGGCGCCGACTCTGGCACGCCGGGGGTCACCCGCGCGCCCTCACACGAGGTCCCACGGGCGCACGGGCACCCGCGTCACGTCGACGCCCGTGGCGGCGCGGATGGCGGCGGCCACCGCGGCGGTCGACGAGATCGTCGGCGGCTCGCCCGCGCCCTTGGCCCCGAACGGCGCCCCCGGCTCGGGCTGCTCGATGTACGTGGCCAGCACCTCGGGCGCGTCGGCCACGGTGGGGATGAGGTAGTCGGTGAAGCTGGGGTTCCGCACCAGCCCGCCGTCGACCACGATCTCCTCCATCACGGCGAGCCCGACGCCCTGGGCGATCCCGCCCTCGACCTGCCCGGTGAGCTGCGTGGGGTGCAGCACCCGGCCGACGTCCTGGCCGGTGGCGACCTGCACGACCCGGACGAGCCCGAGGTCGGGGTCCACGTCGACCACGGCGCGGTGGGCGGCGAAGGCGTAGCTGACGTCGGCATCGCCCTGCCCCCGCTCGTCGAGCGGGACGGTGGGCCGGTGGCGGTGGACGGCCGTGGCCTCGTAGACCTCGTCGCCGGCCGCCTCGGCCACGGTCGTGTCGACGGCGAGCCCGACCCCGGAGACGTCACCCGACGACCCCGCCGCACCGGACGGCGCCGCCGCGGACGTGATCCGCCCCTCGTCGTCGACGACGAGGCTCTCGGCGGCGACGCCCATCCGCCGGGCCAGGTCGGCCCGCACCTGGTCGGCCACCAGGCGGCAGGCTCGCAGCACCGCGCCGCCCGACATCCACGTCTGCCGCGACGCCGACGACGACCCGGCCGACCCGATCGTGACCGTGCCCGCCGGCTCGACCACCGCGGCCGAGCAGCCGAGCGCCGTGCGGGCGATCTGCCCGGCGATGGTGACGAAGCCCTGCCCGACCTCGGCGACGGCGCACGACACGGTGGCCACGCCTCCTGCCAGGCGGACGTGCGCCTCGGACGTGTCGTCGAAGCCCTCGGAGTACAGGAGGTTCTTGAACCCGACGGCCACGCCGACGCCGCGCCGGGTCCGCGCCGGGTCGTCGGTGCGCCCGGCTCCGCCCGGCCGCTCGAGCAGCCCGTCGCCGGCGGGGGGCGGCAGGGGGTGCGCGACCGCCGCCCGGATGCACTCGGCCACCGGGGCGGTGCCGGTGATCCGCTGGCCGGTGGGCAGCACGTCGCCCGAGGCCATCGCGTTGCGCAGCCGCAGGTCGACGGGGTCCATGCCGAGCGCCGCGGCCAGGCGGTCCATCTGCGCCTCGTGGGCGAAGCACACCTGCACCGCCCCGAACCCCCGCATGGCGCCGCACGGCGGGTTGTTGGTCCGCACCACGACGGCGTCGATGCGGGCGTTGGGCAGGCGGTACGGCCCGCAGGCGAAGCGGGCCGCGTTGGCGATGACCGCAGACGACGACGAGGCGTAGGCCCCGCCGTCGAGCACGACCTCGGCCTCGACCTTGACGAGGTCGCCGGCGCGGGTGGCGTGGTGCCGGTAGTGCAGGCGGGCGGGGTGGCGGTGGACGTGGCCGAGGAACGACTCGTCCCGCAGGTAGCTCATCTTCACCGGGCGCCCGGCCGCCAGCGCCAGCAGGCAGGCGTGGACCTGCATGCTGACGTCCTCGCGCCCGCCGAAGGCGCCCCCGACGCCGCCGAGGTGCAGCCGCACGTCGTCGGGGCCGAGGCCGAGGCAGGCCGCCACCTGGTCGCGGTCCTCGTGCAGCCACTGCGTCGCCACCCACAGGTCGACGCCGCCGGCGCCGTCGGGCACGGCCAGGCCCGACTCGGGGCCGAGGAACGCCTGGTCCTGCATGCCGACCTCGTAGGTGCCCTCGACCACCACGTCGGTCTCACCAGGGATCGCCGCGATGTCGCCGTGCTCGATGATCAACCGGCGGATGACGTTGCCCTCGGGGTGGATCGGCGGCGCCTCGGGGGCGGCCTCGGCGTCGACCAGCGGGGGCAGCACCTCGTAGGTGACGGCGATGGCGTCGAGGGCGCGGCGCGCCGTGTCGGGGTGGTCGGCGGCGACCGCGGCCACGGGCTCGCCGACGAAGCGCACGACGTCGCGGGCGAACACCGGCTGGTCGGCCGAGATCAGGCCGTACGTGGCCGAGCCGGGGACGTCGTCGGCCGTGACCACGCAGGCGACGCCGGGGATCGCCAGCGCGGGCCCGACGTCGATGGCGGCGATGCGGGCGTACGGATGGGGCGACCGCAGCGTCCGGCCCCACAGCATCCCGTCGGCGTACAGGTCGGACGAGAAGGCGAAGCGGCCCTGGACCTTGGGCGTGCCGTCGGGGCGGACCGGGCTGTCGCCGACGCGCCCGTCGGCCGGTCCGCCCCGCACGGCAGGAGGCGCCTGGAGGTCCGTCATCGGTGCACCCTTCGGGCGCACCGCTGACAGACTCGCCACTTCGTGGCGCAGGTCCACTGTGTCTTCTGGACCTCGCTTCGCTCGGTCATGCCGATCCCGTCTCTGTGATCGCCGCCGCGGCGCGAACGGTCACGACCTGCTCGACCGCGGCGAGGATCCGGCCGTAGCCGGTGCAGCGGCACAGGTTGCCGGCCAGCGCCTCGCGCACGTCGAGCGGGCCGGGCTCGGGCACCCGGGCCAGGAGGTCGTGGATGGCGACCACGAAGCCCGGGGTGCAGAAGCCGCACTGCACGCCGCCGGCCTCGACCATCGCCTGCTGGACGTCGGTGAGGACGTCGCTCCGCCAGCGCCGCGTCCCCCGGCTCGCCCCCGGGCGGCGTGAGACCCTCGACGGTGGTGATGGCGCACCCGACCGCCGCCTCGGCCAGCTCGAGGCAGGCACACACCAGCACGCCGTCCACCAGCACCGAGCACGAGCCGCACTCGCCCTGCTCGCAGGCGTTCTTGGCGCCGGGCAGCCCGAGCCGGTCGCGCAGGACGTGGAGCAGGCTGTCGCCGCCGTGCGCGCCCTCGACGCGCCGGGGCGTGCCGTTGACCACCAGGTCGTACACGTCGGTCATGCCGCCGCCTCCGACCCCGCCGCCGGACCGGGCCAGGCCCGCAGCAGCGCCCGCCGGGCCAGCACGCCGACCGCGTGGCGCCGGTAGTCGGCCGTGGCGCGGTGGTCGTCGATGGGCCGGCTGGCCGCGGCCATGCGGGCGCCGAACTCGGCGGCCACGGCGGGATCGCACGCCGCGCCCCCGTCCCAGTCGAGCCGGTCGGCGACCCACGCCTCGGCCTCGGGGTCCTGCATCGGCACGGGCCCGACCGACCCCAGCGCGCACCGCACCGTCCGCGGCCCGGGGTCGACGACCAGGGCGCAGTTGGCCACGGCGATGACCATGGCGTTGCGGACGCCGATCTTCAGGAACTCCGCGGGCCCGGGGACCAGCGGCACCCGCACCGCGGTGATCAGCTCGCCGGGGCGGAGCGCGGTGCGCTTGGGGCCGGTGAGGAAGTCGGTCACGGTGACGGTCCGGCGGCCGGCGGTCGACGCCAGCTCGACCGACGCGCCGTGCGCCGCCAGCACCGGCAGCGTGTCGCCCGCGGGCGACGCGGTGGCCAGGTTGCCGCCGATCGTGCCGGTGTTGCGGATCTGCGGGCTGCCGACCGTGCGGGCCGCCTGGGCCAGCGCGGGCAGCAGGGTCGCGAGCTCGGGCCCGAGCAGCGTCGTGTACGTGGTCGCGGCGCCGAGGACGACCTCGCCGGCCTCGTTCCCATCGCCGTCACCGTCGCCGTCACCGGGGACGGTATGCCAGTTTCGCAGCTCGGCCAGCCGCCGCAGCGAGAGGACCCCGTCGGGGCGCGTGTGCCCGTAGTTGACCTCGACCATCAGGTCGGTGCCCCCGGCCAGAACGGTCAGCCCCGAGTCGTCTGCCAGGGCCGACAGCGCATCGTCGAGTCGATCGGGGACGAGGGTGGTCACGGTGCGGGAGGTTGGTCGTGTTCAACGAACTGTTGAATTCGCGCATGTTATCGGTCCGTGAACCGCCGGTCCCGGGCGGTCGAGGCCCAGTGCCGCCGCGTACGCCGCGGGCCCGGCCAACGCGGCCGTCGCCAGCTCGCGCAGCCAGCGCCGGTACTCGATCGAGACCTTGTCGGTGCGCACCGACAGCTCGGCTCCCGGGTCGAGCAGCATCTCGGGCGGCACCTGGTTGCACACCACCGGCTCGTCCTCGGCCAGCACCCGGGCCTGGAAGGCCAGGTGGTCACGGTCGTCGCCCGCCAGGTCGTCGGTCCGGCCGATGCACCAGAACGTGCGGCAGGTGGCGTCGTCGACCGGGCTGGCGGCCATCCACAGGCGGCGCCGCCGGCCGTCGGGGTACGTGAAGGCGATGTCGACGCTGCACGGCATCGGCATGCGGTAGGCGCTCGCGGCCAGCATGGCGGTGGCGTCCCGCTCGTCGGGGTAGGCGGGCGGGTCGTAGTCGAAGCGCAGCTCGGCGTCGACGCGGCGCACGTCGGGGATCGGCGGCACCGGCTCGTCCCGGCGGCCGAGGCTGCCGTCGTGCACGAATGCGAAGTGGGCGAGGTCGACGAAGTTCTCGACCCGGCGGGGGGCGGCGACCGGCCACGTGTACGGCTCGCCGGTCAGCACCTTCATCTCGGGGTCCGACCGGGCCGGGCAGGCCGGGACCCTGGTCGGCACCGACGCGTCGAGCCGCACCCACGCCAGCCCGTGCTCGACCACCGCGTCGAAGGCGTCGACCGCGGCCCGGCCGGGGATGGGCCCGCCGGGAAGCGACGGGATGTCCACGCAGCGGCCGTCGGACGCGTAGGCCCACCCGTGGTAGGCGCAGCGCAGGCAGTCGCCGTCGACCTCGCCGACCGAGAGGCGGGTCGACCGGTGCGGGCAGCGGTCGACCAGCGCGACGACGCGGCCGCCGGGGTCGCGCCCGGCGCCCAGCCGGGCCACGACGAGGTCGCGTCCCAGGAGACGCACGCCGACCGGGCCGGGCAGGTCGTCCGCCGAGCACACGGGGTGCCAGTGGTGGGCCAGCGCCGCCCGCAGGCCGTCGGCCAGCGTGCCGCCGTCCACCCCGGGAGCGGTGGCGGTCATCGCGCCGTCCGCCCGCGGCGCGGCGCCGGTCATCGCGGCGGGCGGGCCGCGGCGCCGGCGACGCACCGGCCCACGCTGCCCTCGGCGGGGTGGATCACCGCGGCCAGCCAGGCGCGCACGAGCGCGGTGAGACGGGGCATCACGCCGACACCAGGGCGTCGACGGGCAGCCACCGCCCCGCCCGCACGCAGCCCACGGGGACGAGCTGGCGGTCGGCGGTGATGGTCTCGTGGCCGTCGGACAACTCGACCGGGCCGTCCTCGACGCGCAGGACGCTGACTTCGGCGGACCGCCCGACGGCCAGGCTGCCCAGCTCGTCCTGGCGGCCGATCGACGCGGCCGGCCCGGTCGTCGCCATCGCCACGACCGCCGGCAGGTCGACGCCGAGAGCCCAGATCTTCGACATCGTCCGCGGCAGCGAACCCACCGGATCGTCGACGTTGTAGATGTTGAGGTCGGTCGAGATCGAGTGCGGGAGGTAGCCGGCCTCGAACAGGCGCCGGGCGGTGCGGTAGCGGAAGTCGGTGCCCGAGTGGCCCACGTCGAGCCGGACGCCTCGGTCGACGGCGTCGGCGAACTCGGGCGTGACGGCGCCGGTCTCGGGGTCGAGCTGGCCGCCGCCGGCGCGGAAGGCGTGGGTGATGACGTCGCCGCCCCGCAGGGTCGTGAGCAGCGCCTCGTTGGTGATGGTGGGGGTGTGCGGGAAGCGGCCGAGGTGCACCATCACCGGCTTGTCCCCCGCCACCTGCTGAGCGCCGGACAGGAACGGGCTGTGCGTGTCGTCGCCGGTGTGGGTGGCCCGGACCTTGAAGCCGACGACCACGTCCTCGTGGGCGGCGAGGGCGGCGGCGGTCGAGTCGAGGTCGAGGTTCCGCTCGTCGTCGGCGATGCGCAGCTTGTGGCAGATGAAGTCGCCGGTGGCGAGGTAGAGCTGGCACGGGTCCATGAACGCCAGCACCCGGGTGGCCGGCCCCGACGCCTCGAGCCAGTTGCGGGCGAGCGTGAAGGTGGCCACCCCGCTGGTGCCGCCGTCGACCACCGTGGGCACACCGGTCTGCACGCCGGCCCGGTCGGGCTCGACGCAGAACTCACCGAGGCCGGGGAAGACGTGGGCGTGGAGGTCGATCAGCCCGGGGGTGACGACGAGCCCGGCGCAGTCGATGACGGTGGCGTCGCGCCCGCCGGCCCCGGGCGCGGGCCGGTCGCCGGCGCCGGGCCCGACCGCGGCGATGCGCCCGCCGGCGATCACGACGTCGGCGACGCCGTCGGTGCCCGATGCCGGGTCGATCACCCGGCCGCCGCGCAACACGAGGGCGTCGGCGCCAGCGGTGTCGCCGGGGCCGGGCGGGGAGGCGTTCAACATGTTGTTGAAGCTAGGGACGGGGTGTTTCCCCCGTGTTGCGGCCCGATGAGCGGCGCATGGCCGCCGGCGCTCAGCCCGCGGGCTCGAGGAGGATGACCGGGATCGTGCGGTCGGTCTTGCGCTGGTAGTTGGCGTAGTCGGGCCAGGCCTCGACCGCCCGGTCCCACCACTCGTCGCGCTCGGCGCCCTCGACCTCGCGGGCGCGCATGTCCTGCACGACCGCGCCGTCCTGCAGCGTGACCTCGGGGGCGGCGACGATGTTGTGGTACCAGCCGGGGTGGTGGGGGTCGCCGCCCTTCGAGGCGACGATCGCGTAGGCGCCGTCGTGCTCGACCCGCATGAGCGCCGCCTTGCGCACCTTGCCCGACTTCCGGCCCTGCATCGTCACGACCACCACGGGCTTGCCCTGCAGCGTGAGCCCCGTGGTGCCGCCCGAGGACTCGATCTGGTCGACCTGCTTGGCCACCCAGTTCCAGGCGCTCGGCTCGTACTCCCCGTCGATCGGCATGCCGGGGAGTCTAGGGACGGCGGGTGGCGAGGCGTCGCGGTCCCAGGGCGGGCCCCAGCCGCCGATGAGGGCACCGCCCGATGGTGGCCCCGATCGCCGGACGCGACGGTCTGGGCATGACCACCATGTCGTCGACCGCCACGTCGCCCAGACCCGCGGTCGTGGCCGCGGGGAACGTGGCCGCCAAGGCCGTGCTCGCTGCGTTGCTGGCGCACGCCGCCGTCCACCCCGACCTCCCGCAGTACGCCGACAAGGCCATGGGGTACCGCCTCCTCGTCTATCCGCTGGCGGCCCTCGCCGTCCCGTCGTGGTGGGCGCTGCGGGGCAGGGGTCGGTACCCGCATGCGGTCGACCTGTGCCTGACCGCACCGTTCCTCCTCGACACGGCCGGCAACAGCGCCAACCTGTACGACAGCGTCTGGTGGTGGGACGACGCCATGCATGTCGCCACGTGGGTTCCGTGGGTCATGGCGTTCGGCTTCGTCGTGGCACCGCGGGTCCCGCAGCGGTGGGTCGTGGTTGGGTTGGTCGTCGGGTTCGGCGCCGTGACCCACACCGGCTGGGAGCTCGGTGAGTACGTCACCTTTGTGCAGGATCACCCCACCGAGGCGATGTCGGCCTATCGGGACACGATCGGTGATCTGGCGCTCTCGATCGTGGGCTCGGTCCTCGGCGCCCTCGCTGTGGTCGCCATCGGTCGGAGTGACGACCGATGAACCACACCTTGGCCGCCCTCATGGCCATGACACACGGGCTGTTCATCGCCTTTCTCGTCAGCGGGTCGTTGCTCGCTCGGCGCTGGCCGCGGCTCGTGCGCCCGCACCTCGGAGCGGTGGCGGCCACCGCAGCGGTGTTCCTCGCGGGACTGGACTGTCCGCTCACCACCTGGGAGAACCATTTCCGTGCCGCCGACGGGCGCCCGGTCATCGAGGGGTTCGTCGAGCACTACTTCGTGCTCCCGATCCACGACCAGGGGATGACGCCGGCGATCCAGCTGCTGGTCTTGGCCACCTGGGTCGTTCCCAGCGTCGTCGGGTACCGGCGACTGTGGAGTGCGCGGCCCGCGGTCCCGGCGCGGGGGTCGACCGGGAAGCCTGCGTGACGTCACACCACAGCACGGAGCGGGCGGGAGGCCGAGGGCAGCCCCGCGTCGGGCCGACGATCGATGGCAGATCAGTTGGTATTCTGGCCCCATGCAGACTGCCATCGACCGCGCCGGGCGCATCGTCGTGCCCAAGGCCCTGCGTGACGCGCTCGGGTTGACGCCGGGTCAGCCATTGGACATCTCCGTCCGTGACGGTCGGCTCGAGGTCGAGCCCGTCCCCACGCCGATGCACCTCGAACGGCGCGGCAGGCGCATCGTCGCGGTGCCAGACACCGAGGTTCCGCCCCTGACGGCCGACACCGTGCGCGACGCACTGGAGCGCGTCCGCCGGTGATCGCCGTCGATTCCAGTGTCGCCATCGCGGGCTTCGCCTCCTGGAGCGAGCAGCACGAGGAAGCCAGCGCCGTCCTCGACGACGGCCCCCGTCTGATCGCTCACGCCGCGATCGAGACGTTGTCCGTGCTCACCCGGCTGCCACGTCCGCACCGTGCTCCCATCGACGTCGTCCACGAGTTCCTCCTCGCGCAGTTTCCCGAGCCGTGGCTGACGCTGTCGGGAGCCCGGCATCGGCGCCTGCTCAGCACGGGCGCCACCGCGTCGATCTCCGGTGGCGCGATCTACGACGCTCTGATCGCGTCGACCGCCCTGGCGCACGGTGCGTCCCTGGCCAGCTGCGACCGGCGCGCGGCGGCGACCTACCGGGCGCTCGCCGTCGACGTCGTTCCCGTGGGCTGGCGTCCCGACCCTTCCTGAGCGCCGTTACGCGTCCACGCCCTGGAGACGGGCGGCGGCGCGGCGGTGGCGGGCCAGGACGTCGGACAGGCCGGTGACCCGCAGCTCGCCGTCCTCGACCAGCGGGCGGCCGGCGACCACCGTGTGGAAGGCCTGGGTCGGGCCGCAGCGCAGCAGCGCCTCGACGGGGTCGGTCAGCGCGCCCGCGAACGCCAGGCCGTCCAGCTTCCACGCCACGAGATCGGCCGCCGCACCCGGGGCCAGCACGCCCAGCTCGCCGAGCCGGCCGAGGCACGCCGCCGACCCGCGGGTCCCCAGCTCGAGGGCATCCCGGGCCGTGAACGAGGTCGGCCCGCCCCGCTGGCGGCCGAGCAACAGCGCGCCCCGGGCCTCGAGCCACAGCGAGGCGCAGTCGGTCGACGCCGACCCGTCGCACCCGAGCCCGACGGGCACGCCCGCCGCCCGGTAGTCGACGACCGGGGCGATGCCGCCGCCGCCGATCATCATGTTCGAGCTGGGGCAGTGGGCCACGCCGGTGCCCCATGTGCCCATGCGGGCGATCTCCTTCTCGTCGGGGTAGATGCAGTGGGCGACCCACGACCGGTCGGAGCCCCAGCCGCAGTCCTCGAAGTGCTCGATCGGCCGGCGGCCGAACGTCTCGAGGCAGAACGTGTCCTCGTCGGGGTCCTCGGCGAGGTGCGTGTGGAGGCGGACGTCGAGGCGCTCGGCCAGCTCGGCCGTCCGCCGCATGAGGTCGGGGGTCACCGAGAACGGCGAGCACGGCGCCAGCGCCACCCGCACCATCGCCCCGGGGGCGGGGTCGTGGTGCCGGGCGACGGCCTCCTCGCTGGCGGCGAGGATGGCGTCGTCGTCCTGCACGACCGAATCGGGCGGCAGGCCCCCGTCCTTCTCCGACAGCGACATCGACCCGCGGGTGGGGTGGAACCGCACGCCCAGGTCGCGGGCCGCCTCGATCTCGGCCGACAGCAGGTCCCCGCCCCCGGCCGGGTGGACGTAGAGGTGATCCGTCGACGTGGTGCACCCGCCCACGGCCAGCTCGGCCAGCCCGACCCAGGCGGACACGTACGACGCCTCCTCGTCGAGCAGCGCCCAGCGGGGGTAGAGCGTGGTCAGCCAGTCGAACAGCGTGCTGCTGGTGGCGGGGAGAAAGGCCCGCGTCAGGTTCTGGTAGATGTGGTGGTGCGTGTTGACCAGGCCGGGCGTGACCAGGCAGCCGTCGGCTCGCAGGACCCGGTCCGCGGGGGGAGGCGGGTCGGCCGGTCCACCCACGGCCGTGACGAACCCGCCGGCGCACGCCACCCAGCCGCCGGCGATCTCACGCCGGTCCTCGTCCATCGTGACCACGAGGTCGGCGCCCTGGACCAGCAGGTCGACGGGCGATCCGTTGGATGCGGGGGCGGGTCCGGGGGCCATGGCCGCGAACCTATCGGCGGCCGCGGGCGGCGTCCCGGGCGTTCACACCCCGTTGACCGAGCCGCAACGCGTCGCCGCTCGCCGGCTTGCCGCTTCTGTCAGACCTCACGGGCGATGTGGCGGGTGAGGTCTGACAGAACGGTGGGGGTCGGTCAGCCCTCCCGGATCACCTGCAGCGAGACGCGGGTGGCGCCCGCCCCGGTGGCGGCGCGCAGGAGGCGGTCGACCGCGGTCAGCACCGAGTCGTCGTCGCCCGACACCGTCGTGCCGAACGGGCCGAAGTCGACGGTGACGCCCGACTGCTCGGCGGCCTCGACCGCGGCCCGCACATGCGGGCCCGGCTCGCCCTCGACGAACGGCTCGATGGTGAACTCGACGACCAGCGACAGGGCGCTCACCCCCCTTCGGCGTTGAGGTAGTTGTAGACGGTGAAGCGGCTCACGCCCAGGGCGTCGGCCACGTCTTCGACGGCCTTGCGGAGCTGGAACGCGCCCCGCTCGTCGAGCAGGCGCACGGCCCGCTGCTTGTCCTCGCGGGACAGCGCGGCCAGCCGCGCCCCCAGCTCGGACTCGACCGCGGCGATCATCCGCTCGAGCGTGCCGTGCACCCCGGGCAGGCGCAGCCCGCCCACGACCTCGCCGTCCCACCGCAGCGGCACGTCTCCCGCGGTCACCCGCGACGCCGGGACCAGCGTGGCGCCGAGGACCTCGGCCACCGGCTCGAGCGCGACGAGGAGCGGATGGCGGGCGGACACGGCCCGGAATGTACCCGCCGCCGTTTCCGGCCTGTGAAGAGTGTGTCTCGCGCATTGACAGATTGTTGAGGAGGCTCTTGTGTGGGCCGATGCCCACCCTCGTGCGCGGCGGCGTCGTGCTTCCCATGTCCGGACCCCGGCAGGTGCTCGACCCCGGTTCGGTGCTCATCGACGACGCCGGCATCGTGGCCGTGGGCGACGTCGCCACGCTCGACGCCGACCCGCGGGCCGCCGACGCCGAGGTGGTGGACGCCACCGGGCACGCCGTCATCCCCGGCCTGCACAACTGCCACCTGCACTCCGGGCTCCTGCGGGGCACGGCCGAGTCGCTGTCGCTGTGGGACTGGCTGCGCACCTACGTCGACCCGGCCCACAAGGCGCTCACCCCCGAGATCGCCCGGGTCGCCTCGCTGCAGTGCTACGCCGAAGGGCTGCTGGCCGGCACCACCTCGGTCATGGACATGTGGCGCTACATGGAGGGATCGGCGGCGGTGGCGGCGCAGCTCGGCATCCGGGCCACGCTCGTCCCCTACGTGGCCGACGCCGAGGGCTACGACTACTTCGAGTCGATCGCCTCCAACCGGGCGCTGCTCGAGGCGGTGGCCGACGACCGCACCGGCACCGACGGCCGGGTGCGCGGGTGGGTCGGCCTCGAGCACCTGCTCTACTGCACGCCCGAGTGCTTCGCCCAGGCCGTCGCCCTGGCCGACGAGTTCGCCACCGGTATCCACACCCACTCGTCCGAGACGATCTGGGAGGTCAACGAGTCGCTGTCCCGGTGGGGGCGGCGGCCAATCGAGGTCTTCGCGCAGCGGGGCATCCTCGGCCCGCGGACGGTCGTGGCGCACTGCGTCTGGCTCGACGACCGGGAGATCGAGCTGCTGGCGCAGACCGGCACGGCGGTGGCGCACTGCCCGTGCTCGAACATGAAGCTGGCGTCGGGGCCGGCCCGCATCGGCCACATGCGCGGCGCGGGGGTCACGGTCGGGCTGGGCAGCGACGGCGAGAAGGAGAACAACTCGCTCGACCTGCTGGAGGAGATGAAGTTCGCCTCGCTGCTCGAGAAGGTGTCGACGCTCGACCCGACAGTGGGCGACCCGTGGGACATCCTCGCCATGGCCACCATCGAGGGCGCCCGCGCCCTCGGGCTGGCCGACGTCACGGGCTCGCTGGAGGCGGGGAAGCGGGCCGACGTGGTCACCGTCGACCTGCGGGGGCTGCACACGACGCCGGTGCTGCACGGGCGGGACCTGAACGTGCCCGCGCACCTCGTGTTCTCCGCCTCGGGGCGGGACGTGCGCGACGTGTGGGTCGACGGCCGCCGGCTGGTGGCCGGCGGGCTGCCGCTCACGTTCGACGTCGCCTCCGTGCGGGCCGAGGCCCAGGCCGCGGCCGAGGAGCTGTTCGACCGCCGGGCCCACGTCCTCGCCGCCGCGGGCGTCTGACCGCAGGCTCCCTGCAGGTCAACCCCGGGCGAACGCCACCACGTCGGGCGTGTGGCCCGCGTCCCGGAGGAGCGCCCGTAGGTGCGCGGCGTGGAGGCGCGACGACGTGATCCGCACGCCGAGCGGGGCCAGGGCGTCGGCCACCGCGCCCGCCAGGGCGGCCGGCGCCGCGGTGATGGACGCCTCGCCCATCCCCCGGAACCCGCCGGCCAGCGCGGAGGGCGTCTGGCGATGGACGACCCGGAGCACCGGCACCTCCATGGCGGTGGGCGGGGCGTAGTCGCCGAGCGTCGTGACGAGCGGCGTGCCGTCGTCGGCGTAGGCGAGGCGTTCGGTCAGCACCGCGCCGAGCCCCTGCGCGAAGCCGCCCTGGTGCTGGCCCTCGACGACCATCGGGTTGATGACCACCCCGCAGTCGGACACGAGCACGGCGTCGAGCACCGTCACCTGACCGGTCACCGCGTCGACCTCGACCGCCACCGCCGTCATGAAGGCCGCGCTCGTCTCGTCGAAGTGGGTGTGGCCGTGCTCGTCGGGCACCGGGATCGTCCCGCCGGGGGCGTAGACGGCGGTGGCGGCCAGCGGGGCGTCCAGGCCCGGCGGCAGCACATGGGGGTGCCACCAGGCGGCCGCGGCCACCTCCGGCAGGGTCGGCTCGCCGGGGAGGCACGCGGCGATGGCGTCGACCGACCGCCGCACCTGCTCGGCCGCCCGGACCACAGCGCCGCCGCCCATCACCGCCGACCGGCTGCCCCACGTCCCCATGCCGTAGGGCACGGCGTCGGTGTCGCCGTCCCGCACCGAGACGGACGACGCGTCCGTGCCCAGAACCGACGCCGCCACCTGGGCGAGCACGGTCTCGTGGGCCTGCCCCTGGCTCTTGGTCCCCACCGTGACCGTGACGTGGCCGTCGGGCAGCACCGCCACCGAGGCCGTCTCGAACGACCCGAACCGGCCGGCCACGCCGAACTGCGTGGGCGCCGTGCCCTGCACGAGCGTGGACACGCCGATGCCGACGTGGCGGCCCTCCGCCCGGGCGGCCCGCTGGCGGGCGCGCCAGCCGTCCATGTCGAACGCGGCCACCAGCTCGTCGAGGTGGTCGCCGAGGGGACCGACGTCGATGCGCCCGCCCGAGGCGGTGACCCACGGTCGGGGTGCGTCGGGGATCAGGTTGCGGCGCCGCACCTCGACGGGGTCGAGCCCCAGGTCGGCGGCGATGCGGTCGAGGACCCGCTCGGTGCTCAGGTGCGCCTGGGGCTGGCCGAAGCCGCGGTAGGCGCCGACGGGGGCGGTCGTGGTGGCCACGCAGCGCAGGTCGAACCCGACCACGCCGAAGTCGTAGGCGCCCGACAGCGCCCCGATCGTCACCAGCGACGGCGCCACCCCCGAGAAGTACAGGACCGGGTTGCCGATGTCGGACGTGACCGTGGCCTTGTACGCCAGCACGCGGCCGTCGCCGTCGTGGCCCACCTCGAGGTCGTGGACCTGCGGCCGCGCGTGGACGCCGCTCGTCAGCCCCTCGGCCCGGTCCTGGCTCCACCGCACAGGGCCGCCGGTGATCCGGGCCAGCATCGCCACCACGCACTCCTCGCGGGTGAAGTGTTGCTTGGGGCCGAACCCGCCCCCCATGTCGGGGGCGACGACCCGCACGTCGGACTCGCCGAGTCCGCACGCCTCGGCGATGACCGTGCGCAGCTGGTGGGGCTGCTGGTTGGACGCCAGCACGGTGAGCCGCCCGGTGGCGGGGTCCACGCTCGCCTGGGCGCCGTGGCCCTCCATCGGCAGGGCCTGGATGCGATGGTGGTCGATGCGCTCGCGGATGCGGTGGGGAGCGGCGGCGAGGGCGGCGTCGACCGCGTCGAGCCCGGCCGAGAGGTGGAGGAAGACGTTCGTGCCCCACTCGGGGTAGAGGAGGGGCGCGCCGGGCGCCAGCGCGGCGACCGGGTCGACGACGGCCGGCAGCAGCTCGAGGTCGAGGTCGACGAGGGCGCAGGCGTCCTCGGCGACGGCGCGGGAGGTGGCGACGACCGCGGCGACGGGCTCGCCGACGAAGCGGACGACGTCGGTGGCCAGCAGCCCCCACGACAGCGGGCGGGCAGCGGGGATGGGCAGCCTGTGGGTCATCGGCCGGGCGCCGGCGGCGGCGAGGTCGGCCTGGGTGACCGCGGCGACGACGCCGGGGAGGCGCCGGGCGGCGGCGGTCGACACCCCACGGACACGGGCGTGAGCCATCGGGCTGCGGACGAAGGCCACGTGGCACAGGCCGGGGACGTCGTGGTCGGCGAGGTAGCGGCCCCGGCCGGTGAGCAGCCGGGCATCCTCGGTGCGCAGCCGGGCCTCGCCGATCACGCCTCGGTCCTCGCGACCGTGTCCCGCCCGGTTCCCGCGGCGCGGCGCTCGGCGGCCGCGTCGAGGACCGCGGCGACGATGCCCGCGTAGCCGGTGCACCGGCAGATCGACCCCGCGAGCCACGAGCGGACGGCCGCCTCGTCGGGATCGGGCTCCTCGGCCAGCAGCTCGATGGCGGTCAGCACCATGCCCGGCGTGCAGAACCCGCATTGCAGCCCGTGGTTCCGGCGGAAGGCGGCCATCACGGGGTGGAGGGCGTCGGGCGTCCCGAACGCCTCGATCGTCGTGACCGCGTGCCCGTCACATTGGGCGGCGAACAGGAGGCACGAGCGGACCGTGCGCCCGTCGAGCAACACCGTGCACGCCCCGCAGGCCCCGGTCTCGCACGCGAGATGTGTGCCGGTGAGGCCCCGGTCCCGCACGAGGTCGGCCAGGCGCACCCGCGGCTCGACGACGACCTCGACCGGGTCGCCGTTCAGCTCGACCTTGATCGGTCGCCGGGTCACGCGGCCTCCGCCTCCGGTGTCCGGCCCGTGGCCCGCACGGCGGCGCGCGCCGCCATGGCCCCGGCGAGCGCGGCCGAGTCCGTACCGGCGCCGTGCTCGCGGCACACCCCGGTGACGGCGCCGGCCACGTGGCGGACGAGCGCCTCGGGCAGCGGCCCGCCCACGGTCACGCCGCGCAGGGCGTCGTCGAGCACGTCGGTGAGGTCGACCGGCCGGGGGGTCACGCCGCACGTGGCGCCCCACGCGCCGATGCAGGCGCCGCGGGCGTCGGCCTCGACCGCCACCCCGACACCCGCCTCGGCGCGGTCCCGGTGCCGGGGCGCCCACTCGCAGAAGGCCGCGCCCGCACGTTGCCCGGCGAGCGGCACGGCCACCTCGGCGATCAGCTCGTCGGGGGCGAGGACGGTGGCGAACGGCCCAGCCACCAGGTCGGCCGCCGCCAGCACGCGGGCGCCGGTGACCCCGCGCACGGTCACCGAGCCGCCGAGCGCCACGACGGCGGCGGGCAGCTCGGCCGCCGGGTCGGCGTGGGCCAGGCTGCCGCCGAGCGTGCCCCGGTGCCGGATCGGCGGGTGCCCCACCCAGGCGGCGGCCGCGGCGAGCAGCGGCGCCCACCGCCGGATCGTGGGGTGGCGCTCGACGGTCCGGTGCCGGACCGTGGCGCCCAGCCGCAGCAGCCCGGCGGCGCGGTCGACGGCGACGCCGTCGAGGCCGACCTCGTTGACGTCCACCAGCACCGACGGGCGCACGGCCCGGGTGACCAGCAGGGGGACCAGGCTCTGCCCGCCGGCCAGCACGCGGGCCGGGCGCTCGCCCGCCAGCGCCTCCACCGCGTCGCCGACCGAGGTGGCCACCACGAGCTCGAAGGGGACCGCGGTCGTCATCGGCGACGACCGTACGGAGGCCGTGTTTCGCCGGAGTTTCGCGGGCGTCTGCGTTCAACAAGTTGTTGAGGGCGTTCACACTCCGTTGACGAACAGGCAATGGATGGGAAACCGCCGCCCGGAAGCGTGGGGCGCGTTCGCTCGGAGAGGACGGCGCGGTGCGGTCCCGGCGGACACTCGGAGGTCAGATTGCCCGACACGATCACCCGGCGCCGGTTCCTGACGCGCGGCGGCCTCGCCGGCGCCGTGCTCCTCGGTGGCGGCGCCACCATCCTCGCCGCCTGCGGCGACGACGACGACGAGAGCTCCACCAGCGGCGGGAGCGGGGGCGGCGGCGACTTCGGCGAGCTATCGGTCCAGCTGTCCTGGATCAAGAACATCGAGTTCGCCGGCCTCTACGTCGCCGACAACAAGGGGTACTTCACCGACGAGGGCTTCAGCTCGCTCAACATGATCCCAGGCCCCGGCGACGCCATCGCCCCGCTGGTGGCGGGCGACGTCCTCTACTCGTTCGGCGGGTCCGAGACGGTCGCCAACGCCGTGCTCAACAACGACGCCCCGCTGAAGATCATCGGGGCCAACTTCCAGAAGAACCCCTTCTGCATCCTCTTCCTGGCCGACGACCCGATCCCCGATCCCGCCGCCCTGAAGGGCAAGACGATCGGCGTCCAGCAGGCCAACGAGCAGATCTGGCAGGCGCTCCTGCGGGCCAACGGCCTCGAGGAGGGCGACGGCCCCGACCAGGTCAAGAAGGTCCCGGTCGACTTCGAGCCCACGCCGCTCGAGAACGGCGAGGTGCAGGGCTTCTTCAGCTTCATCACCAACGAGCCCAACATCCTCCGGGTCAAGGGGCTCGACGTGGGGACGCTGAACCTGTCCGACGTCGGCATCACGCTCTACCAGCAGCTCTACACGGTCACCGAGGAGTCGCTCGAGACCAACCGCGACCAGCTCGTCGCCGCCCTCCGGGCCGAGTCGAAGGGGTGGCAGCACGCCATCGCCGACAACCAGCTCGCCATCGACCTGACGCTCGAGGACTACGGCGCCGACCTCGACCTCGACTCCGAGTCGCAGCAGCTCGAGATCGAGTCGCAGATCGAGCTGCAGCGCTCGGACGCCACGGCGTCGAACGGCCTCTTCTACATGGGCGAGGCCGACCTCGAGAACAACCTGCGCGTGCTCAACGACCTCGGCCTTCCGGTCACCGAGGACCTCTACACCAACGAGATCCTCGACGAGGTCTACGCCGACGGCATCACGCTGTACACCGCCTGAGAGGTTCATCGGATGGGTCACGTCTACTTGTCCTCGGCGGCTCCGCCGCCGAGAGCGCAACGAGGTTGCTTCCCGCTCTTGGCGCCTTCGGCGCCGGGCCGCTCGGGCCACGGCTGCGCCTATCGGCGCAGCCTCTGAGTGCCGTGGCCATCACCGACCCCGCCACCGGCAGCAGCGGTAGCGGCCTGCTCATCGAGGGCCTGCGCAAGGACTTCGCGCTCAAGCGGTCGACCATCACGGCCGTCGAGCGCGTCGACCTGCAGGCCCCCGAGGGGTCGTTCACGGCGCTGCTCGGCCCGTCCGGCTGCGGCAAGTCGACGGTGCTGCGCATCCTCGCCGACCTGGAGAAGCCCACCGCAGGCACGGTCCTCGTCCACGGCGAGGACCCGTCTGCGGCCCGCAAGGGTCACCGGCTGGGCATCGCGTTCCAGGACGCGGCGCTGCTGCCGTGGCGGTCGGTGACGAAGAACATCCGGCTGGCGCTGGAGGTCACCGGGTTCGAGGCGTCGCCGACAGCGGTCTCGGACCTGATCTCCCTCGTCGGCCTCGAGGGCTTCGAGGGCGCCCGCCCGCAGCAGCTCTCGGGCGGCATGCGGCAGCGGGTCGCCATCGCCCGGGCGCTCGTCACCGACCCCACGGTGCTGCTGCTCGACGAGCCGTTCGGCGCCCTCGACGAGATGACCCGGCGCCGCATGAACCTCGAGCTGCAGCGCATCTGGATGGACCGGGTCACGACGACCCTGCTCGTGACCCACTCCATCGACGAGGCGGTGCTGCTGGCTGACCAGGTGGTGGTGATGACGCCGCGGCCGTCGACGATCCGCGAGGTCGTGCCCATCGACCTGCCGCGGCCGCGCACGGTCGAGATGCAGCGCAGCGAGGAGTTCCACGGCCTGGTCGACCACATCGCCGACCTGCTGTTCGGCCGCGTGGCCGACGACGCCGACGTGGCCACCGAGCCGGCGCCCGAGCCCGCCCCTGCCCCCGACGTGAAGGTCTCGTCATGACCGAGCGCAGCGAGGTGCAGAAGCACAGTCGGCCCTGCGCCACGAAGTGGCGATTCGGTCACTGGTGCGCCCGAAGGGTGGACCAGTGACCGACACGGCGACCGCGCTCCGCCCGTCGGGCCGCGGCTCCGTCGGGTCGGTGCTGCGGGCGCTGGGCGACAGCCCGTGGATCCCGTCGCTCGTCCTGGTCGTCGCCCTGCTGGTGCTGTGGGAGGTGGCGGCCCTCACGTTCCTCGCCGACTCCAAGGCGTTCCCGCCCGTGACCGATGTGGTGGGCGACGTGGTCGGCGACCTCGACGTCTACATGCGCAACGCCCGGACCACGCTTCGGGAGGCGTGGCCCGGCTGGTTCTGGGGCAACGTCATCGCCACCGCACTGGGGGCGCTGGCGGTGGCGTTGCCCCTGCTCGAGCGCCCCGTGCTGCACGTGGCCGTCGCCATCACGGCGTTGCCGATCATCGCCCTCGGGCCGATCTTCCAGGTCACGCTGGAGGGCGACGCCCCCCGCTCGGCGCTGGCCGGGCTGGCGGTGTTCTTCACGACGCTGGTCGGCACGATCGTCGGGCTGCGGGCCTGCGACCGGGCGAGCGTCGACCTCATCCGAGCCCTCGGCGGCGGGCGCACCGCGGTGCTGCGCCGGGTACGGGTACGGGCGGCGCTGCCCGACTACTTCGCCGCCCTCAAGATCTCGGCCCCGGCCGCCGTGCTCGGCGCCATCATCGGCGAGTTCATCGGCGGGTCCGAGAACGGCCTCGGCGTCGCGCTGGTCGCGGCCCGGGCCAACGCCGACTCCGCCCGGGTGTGGGGCGTGGCCTTGGTGGCCACGGCCGTCGCCGGGCTCGGGTACGCGCTGATCGCCCTGGTCGGGCGCCTGCTCACCCCATGGGCGCCGTCGGCCCGACGGAGCGGGACATGACCGCGCTCGTCGACCTCACGCAGCCAGACCCGGCACCCGCGGCGCCGACCACCGCCCCCGGCGACGCCGGCGGCCGGTCGGGCCGGGCCATCGCCCGGCGGGTGGCGTGGGGCGTCGTCCGGTCGCTCGGCACGTTCGTGCTGGTGACGGCGCTGCTGCTGGGCCTGTGGATCGGGTTCCTCGAGGTCTTCGACGTCAACAGCTACGTGGGCAAGACGCCGACCCAGGTGTGGGACTGGGTCACCGATCCCGTCGCCGGGGCCGAGCGGCGAGACGAGCTGTGGGAGGCGACGAAGGAGACGCTGGTCGAGTCCGGACTCGGCTTCGTCACCGGGCTGACGGCCGCCGTCGTCGCGGCGGTGGTGTTCGTGCTGTCCCGGCCGCTGGAGCGGGCGGTCATGCCGATCGCCCTGGCGCTGCGCTCGGTGCCGATCGTGGCCATGGTCCCGTTGCTGGCCTACATCTTCGGGCGCGAGCTGGTCGGCAGCCTCGTGATCGTGTCGATCATCGTGTGGTTCCCCGCCCTCGTGCTCGTGGCCAACGGCCTGCGGTCGGTGCGGCCCGAGGCGCTCGACCTGCTGCGGGCCTACGACGCCGGCCCGTTCGCCCAGCTCGTGAAAGTGCGTCTGCCGTCGGCCATCCCCAGCCTGGCGGCGTCAGCCAAGGTGTGCGCACCGCTGGCGATCCTCGGGTCGCTGCTCAACGGATGGCTGTCGACGGGGACCGGGCTCGGGGCCCTGATGTCGCTGTCCACCATCACGGCCGAGTTCGCCAAGCTGTGGGCGGCGGTCGTGATCGTCACCGTGGTGTCGGTGCTGTTCGCCGCGGTCGTGAGCGCCCTCGAGCAGGTGACGCTGGCCCGCTGGGCGCCCGAGCGCCTGGCTCGGTGACCACCCGCGGTGCCTGAGCCGGCCACCGCGCCCCCGGCGCTCGACAACACCGCGCCCCTGGCCCTCGACAACACCTCGCCCTGCCTGGCGGCGGCGTGGCACCCGGTGGCGGCGTCCGCCGAGGTCGGCGACCAGCCGGTCGGGGTGCTGTTGCTCGACCGCCCGTGGGTGCTGGTCCGCCTCGACGGCGAGGTGCGGGCGTTCGAGGACCGGTGCCCGCACCGACTGGCGCCGCTGTCCGCCGGGTCGGTCGCCGGCGGCCGGCTCGTGTGCCGCTACCACGGCTGGGCGTTCGAGGCCGGCGGCGCCTGCACGCGCATCCCGGCCAACGGCGAGGACGGCCCGATCCCGGCGCGGGCGTCCCTGGCGCGGCCCGCTGGGGTGGTGGAGCGCTACGGCCTGGTGTGGCTGGCGCCCGAGCCGCCCGTGTGCGACCTGCACGAGTTCCCCGAGTGGGACGACCCCGGCTTCGTGCGGGCGGCGACGCCGCCGCGGCGCACGCCTGCCGGCGCGCTGCAGCTCGCCGACAACTTCCTCGACGCCGCCCACTTCCCGACCGTGCACACGCAGACGTTCGGCACGCCCGAGGCGGCGTACGTCAGCCCGCACGAGGTCGAGCGGGCGGGGTGGGAGGTGCGCACGACCTACCACGCCCCCTACCGCAACCACGACGACCCGCTGGTGGCGTCGGGGGAGCACCCGCTGATCCAGGACCACGTGCTCACCAAGGTCGGCCGCCCCGCGGCGGCGGTGCGCCTGACGCTCGACTTCCCCGTGACGGGCGAGCGGCTGGCGATCCTGTTCGCCTGCCAGCCCGAGACGGCGACGTCGACCCGGGTCTACAAGCAGATGGCGCGCAGCGGGTACGGCGTCGCGGCCGAGGCGTCCGAGCGGATCGCCGAGCTGGTCGCCTACGAGGACCTCGTCCTCGACGAGGACCTCGCCATCCTCGAGCGCTACCGCGACCGCAGCCTGGCGCTCGACCTCAAGGTCGAGGTCCACTCGCGCGCGGACCGCCTGAGCGTGGCCTATCGCCGCGTCCTCGCCGACCTCGCGTCCCGCGCCTGACCGTCCCACGCCCGGCGAGGCTCCGCAGTACGACCGACCGGGCCGGGCCGCCCGCGTCAGACGAAGTCGTGGCGGCTGAGCCAGCGGAGGGAGAACCACCCCCACACCGGGGGTAGGTAGTACGTCACCATCCGGTGCGTCAGCGTGGCCGCCAGGGCGGCGGACTCGTCGACGCCCACCGCCACCAGCCCGGCGATGAGGCCCGCCTCGGTCACGCCGATGCCTCCGGGCACCGGCACGAGGCCGCCGAGCAGCGACACGCCGGTGTTGATCAGCAGCAACTCGGGCAGCGTGGCGTCCGCCCCGTAGGCGTGCACGGAGGCCCCCAGGGCGAGCGCGTACAGGATCTGTGACCCGACGTTGGCGGCCAGCAGGCGCACGAGCCGCCCGGGCGACGACGCCAGGGCGCGCACGTTGGTGACGGCGGCGGCGACGGTCGGCCACACTCGTGCCCGCAGCGAGGGCACGGCGACCATCACGACGGCGGCCACCGCCGCCACCGCCAGGACCGCGATGCCCGCCCACACCAGGGGCCCGACGTCGGCGTCCTCCAGGTCGACGTCGATGTCGACGAGCGGCACGACCACGATCAGCACCAGGGCCTGGACGACGAACCCGGCCAGCCCGTCGATCGACCCCGACGTCAGCGCCACCGCCCGGGTCACGCCCTGGCGCTCGAGGAACCGCATGGTCAGCGCGATCTTTCCGGCCGTGCTGGGCACCGTCAGGTTGATGAACTTGATGGCCGACTGGAGCACCGTGGTCGGCCCGCGCGGCAGCGGCATCCCGACGGCCGCGACGGTGGCGGCGGCGTCGCACACCAGCGGCACCTGGGCCAGCACCAGGGCCACGATCACCCACCCCCAGCTCGCGTCCGCGAGCTCGTCGACGAGGGTCGAGATCCCGATGTCGGCGAGCTGCCCCAGCAGCAGGTAGACCGCCATCACGGTGAGGCCCGTCAACAGGACGTCGCGGAGCGAGACCCGCCGGACCTCGGCGATGTCGGGCATCTCGCCACCGGTGTCGGCGACGACGCGCTCGCGCAGCCGGTCGACGTCGAGGGACGCCCGGCGGGCGGCGTCGCGCAGCGCCGGCGTGAGGGCCGCCCGTTGCAGGAACGGGATGGCGTCCTGCAGGGCGGCGTTGCCGAGGGCGGTGCGGGCGGCGGCCAGCGCCCGGTCCTCTCCGACGATGAGCGAGGACGAGACGAGCAGCTCGGCGGCGTCGGTCGCCAGCACGGCGTCCGAGGCGTGCGGGCGGGCGGCGGACATGTCGGTGACCAGCACGCCTGCGGGGGTCACGATCAGCGACGCCGCGTTGAGGCGGCCGTGCCCGAGGCGGGCGGCCCGCAGCCCGGCCGCGGCTGCCCACGCCTCGTCGATCAGCTCGTCGGCCGCGCCGTCGACCTCGTCGAGGGGCGGGGCCTCGGGCAGGTCGGTGACCAGCAGCGCGTCGCTCGTCTCGATCGTGCCGACAGCGACGACCCGCGGGACCGGGACCCGGGCCGCCGCTGCGGTGTACAGCATCAGGGCCTCGTGCTCGACCTGCCCGCGCCGCGTCAGCGACGCCGCCGGGCCGGGGTCGCGGTACCAGAGCCCCCGCCAGGCCCGCGCCAGGAGCTGGGTGTCCCGGGCGTCGCGACCGTAGACGGCGACGCCGAGCGGACAGCCGGTCGCGTCGAGGCCGTGGTAGCGGGCGACGCCGCCGCGCTGGCGGTCCGCTCGCCACAGGTCGGCGGCCGTCACCCCGAGCTGGGCCAGCTCGGCGGTCACCCGCCGCTCCGACGGGAACCCGACCGACGAGCCTGAAGCCAGGCGCACCGCCGCGGCCACGGTCACGCCGAAGGCGAGCCCACCGATCACGTGCGCCGGGTAGGCGCTGCCGATCACGACGGCCGCCACCGCGGTGAGCCCCACGACGACCCGCCCGGCGTAGCGGACTGGTCGCGCGATGTCGGGCGCGGCCACCACGACCACCGCCGTGACGAGGGCGACCCGCAGCGACGGGTACGACGGCTCCGCCCGCGACCAGATGACGCCGGTCAACGACGGCCACCGCCCGTCCGTCGCCTCGGTGATGGCCCCGCCGACGACCACGGTCAGCGCCGCGGCCAGGACGAGGTCGCGGGTCAGCGCCCACCGCCGGGCGGCGATGGCGCCGACGACCAGCACGACCACGAGGACCGCGGCCGCCCCGTAGGCGGCCGACCACACCGGCTCGAGCCAGCCGAGCAGGCGGTCGAACGCCTCGGTCGCCTCCGCGGCGCCGGTGGACGACCCGCGGCTGGCGAGCGCGGCCACGAGGACGACCACTGCGGCGGCGCCGAGCATGACCGCATCGTCGACGCGCCGACGCCGGGGCTCGTCCCCGGCGGACGCGAACAGCGAATGCGGCACCGCCACGGCACCCACGCCGTCGCTCACGCGCCGGAATGTACGGCGCCTGCGGGCCCGGGCGCTCACCCGGACCGGGTGACTGCACGTCCGCGGAGTGCCTGGCAGGCTGGTCGCGCGTGACGGACACCGACACCCCCGACGCCGACGGCACCGACGCGGCCCCGCCCGACGGACCGCCCCCTACCCCGGGCGTGGTGTGGGTTCCGGGCGGCACGTTCCGGATGGGGTCCGACGACCACTATCCCGAGGAGGCCCCGGCGCACCTCGTGACCGTCCGTGGATTCTGGATGGACCGCTGCGCGGTGACCAACGACGAGTTCGCCCGCTTCGTGCAGGAGACCGGGCACGTCACGATGGCCGAGCAGGTGCCCGAAGCCGCCGACTACCCGGGGGCGCTCCCCGAGATGCTGGTGGCGGCCTCGTCGGTGTTCCGCAAACCGGGCCGGCCGGTGTCGCTCGACGACCCCTACACGTGGTGGACGTGGGTGCCGGGCGCCGACTGGCGGCACCCACGCGGGCCGCAGAGCTCGATCCGCCGCCTCGGAGATCACCCGGTGGTGCATGTGGCCTGGGCCGACGTCGAGGCGTACGCCGCCTGGGCCGGCAAGGATCTGCCGACCGAGGCCGAGTGGGAACGGGCGGCCCGGGGCGGCCTGGAGGCCGCCGAGTTCGTGTGGGGCGAGGAGCTCACGCCCGGCGGCCGCCACATGGCCAATGTGTGGCAGGGCGACTTCCCCAACCACAACACCAAGGCCGACGGGTGGGAGTACACGGCGCCGGCCAAGTCGTTCCCGCCCAACGGCTACGGGCTGTTCCAGATGACCGGCAACGTGTGGGAGTGGACGACCGACTGGTACCAGGACCACGCGGCCGCCGCCCCCCAGCCCACCTGCTGCGCGGTCGAGAACTCCGCGGGGCGGCACGCGGGAGTCGAGCACCGAGCCGGGCGACCCGGCGGCGGTCCCCCGCCGGGTCATGAAGGGCGGATCGCACCTGTGCGCCCCCAGCTACTGCCGTCGCTACCGCCCGGCGGCCCGCATGGCCCAGGCGATCGACACCTCGACCTCGCACCTCGGATTCCGCTGCATCGTCCGCCCGTAGCCCCGGCCGACCTCACCCGGGCGGGAAGCGGGCGACCCACCGGCGCTGCCACGGGGTCTCGACGGCTCGGGGGTGGTGGTGGGCGCGGGTCCACGCGACGGCCTCGTCGGCCGGCAGGCCGGACAGCACGCAGAGGCAGGCGATCACCGTGCCGGTGCGGCCCACCCCGCCGCCGCACGCGACCTCGACCCGCTCGCCCGCGGCGGCCCGCGCGCCCAGGGCCTGGATGCGGTCGATCGCCAGGTCCCGGTCGCGGGGCAGCAGGAAGTCGGGCCAGTCGACCCAGTCGTGGGGCCACGTCAGCGCACCGTCGTGGCGCCGCCGCATCCGCCGACCGCCGAGGTAGAGGCCGTAGTCGGGGGGCGGGCCCGCGGGGCGCGGCGCACGCAGCCCGCGTCCTCGCACCGACTCGCCGGAGGGCAGCTCGATCGCTCCTTCCAGTTGCGCGGTGGTCATGCCGCATCGTGCCGGTTCCGCCCGCGCCGGGCCAACCGGCTGGCGTCAGATCAGCTCGAGCTCGCGGCCGCGGAGCACGGCGTCGCGGCGGCCCTCGACGCCGAGCTTGCGGTACACGGCCTTGAGGTGGGACTTCACCGTGTTGATCGACAGGTGCAGGCCTGCGGCGATCTCCGCGTTGGACATGAGCGTCGGCAGGTACTGCAGCACCGCGGTCTCCCGGTCGGTCAGCACCTCGACCGGGCTCGTCGCCCGGCCGCCGCCCTGCTGCAGGTGGTCGCGCAGCTCGAGAACCAGGCCGCGGTGATTGGCGATGTCGGTGCGGTCGAGCACGGCCGACACCGCGGCGGCGTGGTCGAGCAGCGGGGCCCGGACGCCGTGGTCGGCGACGAGGTCGAGCGCGGCCTCGAGGTGCGCACCCGCCCCGAGCACGTCGTGGCCGGCGTCGCAGGCCATGGCGCACAGCACCCACGCCTCGATCAGCGTGCGGACGTGCACCGACGGGTGGTCGCGCCGCAGCGCCCGATCGAGGCCGCGGCGCGCCGCCTCGGGTGCGCCCCGACCGAGGTCCTGTCGGGCCCGGACGACGGCCCGCTCGGCGGGGCCGCCCACGGCGACGACGCGCCGGTCGGGGTCCACGACCTCGAGGACGCCGCACGCGATCAGTGCCTGCGCCGCCAGCGGGTGCCGGGCCGTGGCCGAGTCCAGCCAGGCGGAGCTCGCCCCCGCCGGCCCGAGGGCGGCGCGGGCGGCGTTGGTGACGGCCTGCAGCACGTGGGACGCGGGGGCGACGGCCGCGGCGGACTCGTCGAGGTGGACGAGCGCGGTGCGGCGCTCGCCCCGTTGGGCGCACGCCAGCGCGGCGGCGAGGTGCGCGGCGCGCCGGGCCGTCGGGTGAGCCTCGATGATCTCGCCTGCGCCCAGCACCGCGGCGGCGCGGCGCGCCGCGTCCGCCGGGCCGCCGACGGCGGCCGTGACGAGGGCGGCGACGGCCGCGGCCTCGGCCGCCATCCAGTCCTCGTCGCGCCCGCCGGCGAGTCGGTCGAGGGTGGCGACGGCGGTGTCGAAGCGCCCCAGGTCGGCCGCCTGCTCGCCCGTTCGCAGGCGGGCGAGGCGCCGGACCGCGGACGTCGCCGTGTCGATCTCGTCCGCGACGGCGAGGGCGCCGGCGGCGGCGCGGGCGCGTGCGTCGGTGCCGAACGCCCAGGCGTGTCCCAGGTCGAGCAGGTGGCGGTACAGGCCGCCGGAGGCGCGGGTCGCCCGCTCCGGCACCGGGCCGAGGAGGGTGTCGAGGTGGTCGCGGTGCAGGTCCGCGGCGTCGCGGTCGCCCGAGCGGCAGGCGGCGCCCGCCGCGACCAGCGCCAGCGCCGGCGTCTCCTGGAGGGCGCCGGCCGGCACCCGGGACGCGGCGTCGGGAACCGGGTCCGCGTCGTCGAGTGCGGCCGCCAGCCAGCGGTCGATCGCCAGCCGGCCGACGAGGGGCCAGTCTCCGGCGAGGCGGGCGTGGCGCTCGGCGTCCGCGGGACGGCCGTTTGCCATGAGCCATCCGGCGGCGCGCTCGTGCATCTCGCGGACGAGCTCGGGGTGCCGGCGGCGCAGCGTGGCCCGCAGCAGGTCGGCGAACAGGGCGTGGTAGCGGTACCACCCGTCGTCGGTGGTGTCCATGAGGAACACGCCCGACCGCTCGAGGTCGTCGAGCCGCTCGCCCGCCCGGTGGTCGGCGGTCAGGAGCGCCGCAAGGTCGGGGGTGAGGCGCTCGGCCACGCTGGTGCGGAGGAGGAAGTCCTGGACGGCCGCGTCCTGACGATCGAGTACCTCCTCCAGTAGGTAGTCCGCCAGCGCGGCTTCGGTGGCCGTGGTGCTGACGATCAGCTCGTGGGGGTCGCTGGATGCGGCCAGTGCGCCGGCCGCCAACCGCAGCCCGGCCGCCCACCCCTGCGTGCGCGACCACAGCGCGCGCACGTCGTCGCTCCGCAGGTCCACGCCCTGGGCCGCGAGCAGCTCGGTCGCCTCGTCGAGCGTGAATTCGAGGTCGGCGTTGCGGATCTCGCCGAGCCGCCCGTCGAGCCGCATGCGTCCGAGCGCGACCGGCGGGTCGGCCCGCGTGCAGAGCACGAGGGCCAGGCGGGGAGGAACGCGCTCGAGGAGGAGGCGCAGCGCCCCGAGTGCGGCAGGAGAGCGCAAGTGGTGGACGTCGTCGAGCACGAGGACCCACGGGCCTGGCGCCAGCGTGTCGACGGCCTGGTCGACCAGGGCCGCGTCGGCGCGCCGGCGGCGGGGCGGGTCGGGCACGGCGCCGGCGCCGGCCAGCGCCTTCACGACGCTGCGGGCGAGGCGGCCGGGCTCGTCGTGCCGCTCGTCGAGGGAGACCCAGGCGGCGGGGCGGTCGTCGACGCGCAGCCACGACGCGATGAGGGTGGTCTTGCCGGCGCCGGGCAGCCCGGACACGAGGGTCACGGGGCGGCGGTGGTCGTCGCCCAGCCGGGCCTCCAGCCGGTCGCGGCGGACGAGCCGGTCGGGCGCGGTGGTGATGGCGGTCGGTCGGCGGGCGATGGCGGCGACGGGCGATGGCGGCACCTGACCGTCTCCTCGGTGAGGGCGACCTCAGGGGAGTGACGTCACTGTCACCAAGGATGATGCCGTGCGCGGGTGAGACGCGCTTCACCCTGTGCGGGTGATACCGCACGGGGTGAGTTCTGGGGGCCGGCGTCGTTCAGGTGCTTGTCAGGTAGTCGCAGTCGCGCGTCAGTCTGCGAACACCTCCCGCAGCTTGCCCTCCTGCTCGCCCGAGAGGCTCGACTCGATCAGCTCGGGGCCTTGTCCCGCGAAGGCGTCGTGGACCCGGTCCAGCACGGCGTCGCTCGACAACACGAACAGCGCCGACGTGCCGGGGGTGACCTTCGCCTTGACCGAGTCGATGAAGTCGTCGTCGATGCCGACGTCCGTGAGCGATCCGCCGAGCGCGCCCGCGGCGGCGCCGACCGCCATGCCGAGCAGCGGGACGAAGAACAGCAACCCGAACAGCAGCCCCCAGAACGACCCGCTGAGGGCGCCCGCGCCTGCGAGGCTCTCGATCTGGCGCGTCCTCGGGCGCTTCTTGTCGGGCGGCCAGCTCACGGTGGCAGCGTCATGGATCGTGATGAGGTTCTGCTTGGACAGCGACACGAGCGTCTGCTCGGCGTGGTCCGCCCCGACCGGATCGTCGAACTTCCACACCGTGAGGGTCGCCATCGCTGCTCCTCGGTCGCCGAAGCACCACGAGGAGCGTCACGCCGTCTGGCCCGTCCGCCATCACCCCTCGGGGGTGACGGCGCGGCGCCGCCGGACGCGCCGGCCGGTCGGTGCGGCATGGCGGGCGGGACCGTCCCCGTCGTTCTCGCCGGTGCCCATTTCGGGCGCGTCGATGCCCGCGCCCCACCCCTGGTCGAGACCCCCGTCGCCGTGGTCGTGGCCGCGTAGGTCGTCCCCCGAGCCCAGGACGGCGGCGGCCAGCGCCGTCGTGATCGGCACCGACGCCACCAGGCCGATCGACCCGACCAGCATGCGCACGACCTCGACCGCGATCAGCTCGCTGGTCAGGAGGCGCCCGGCGGGCTGGTCGCCCTGCACGAAGAACAGCAGCAAGGGCAGCGACGCCCCGGCGTAGGCCAGCACGAGCGTGTTGACCGTGGAGGCCACGTGATCGCGGCCGACCTTCGTCGCCTCGCGGTAGAGGAAGCGGCGCGACAGCCCGGGGTTGGCCCGCCGCAGGGCCGACACGATGGACACCTGGCTCACGGTCACGTCGTCGAGCACGCCGAGGGCACCGACGACGATGCCGGCGACGAGCAGGCCCCGCAGGTCGAGAGCCTCCGCGGTGACCCGCAGGGTCTGGGCCCGCCCGTCGGCGAGGCCGGACAGGTTGGTCGCCGCGGCCACGCCGAACGCCAGCGCGCTCGTGATCGCCAGGGCGGCGAGGGTGCCGGCCAGCGCCACGGTCGTCCCGGTGTTCACGCCGTGGGCCAGGTACAGCGCGATGAAGGCGATCAGAACCGTGGCCGCCAGGGCCACCGCCACGGCCGGCTCGTCGCGGAGCAGCGCGGGCACCAGGAACGCGAGCAGCACCGCCCCGCTGGCGGCCAGGCCGATCAGCGCCCGCACGCCCTGCCACCGGCCGAAGGCGATCACGACCACGACGAACAGCCCCAGCAACCACAGCATCGGGGTCTCGCGCTGGAAGTCGGCGAACGAGTAGCGGTAGCGCGGCGGGCTGGTGGCCACGTCGAGCAGCACGATGCCGTCGCCGCGGGCCAGCTCGGGGACGTCGAACTGGGTCGACCGCACCTCGAAGGTGATGTCGTCGCCCGCGTCGTCGCCCGAGGTCAGCTCGGCGCTCACCAGCTGGCAGGGCCCGGGTGCGTCGATCTCTGGGTCCTGGCACGAGTCGGTGTCGATGCCGGTCACGGTGGCGTCGACGTAGGTGTTGGGCTGGGTCCCGAGGTCGGGCGCATCGCCACGCGGCCAGAAGGCGATCGTCCCCAGCACAGCCAGCGCTCCGGCGATCACGACCACCAGCGTGAGCACCCGGGCCGACCGGCGGGTCGGGCCGTCCTGGGGCATGGGCCGTCCTCCGGGGCCGTCGGGGTGGTCGAGGCGGACCCTAGCGGTCGCCGGGGGGGCGATCGGGGACCCGGGCGCGCGCATCACTCCCGTCGGGTGAGGACACCGGACCGCCACCGCACGTAGCTGGGTCACCACCGACCAACCACGGAGGGCCTCCATGGACCTGCAACGCAAGGCGATCGCCGAGGTGCTCGGCACGTTGTGGCTGGTGCTGGGTGGCACCGGCAGCGCCGTGCTCGCCGCCATCTTCCTGTCCGACTTCCAGGACGGCGTCGTCAGCACCGGCATCGGCTTCCTCGGCGTCTCGCTGGCGTTCGGCCTGACCGTCGTGACCGCGGCCTACGCCCTCGGCCACATCTCCGGGGGGCACTTCAACCCGGCCATCACGCTCGGGGTGCTGGTCGCCAAGCGCATCGAGGCGCGCGCGGCCGTCGTGTACATCGTCGCCCAGGTGGTGGGCGCCATCCTCGGCTCGGGGATCGTGTTCGCCATCGCCAACGGGGTCGACGGGTTCTCGGTCGGCACCGGTGCGGGCGAGAACACGCTGGCGGCGAACGGGTTCGCCGACCACTCGCCCGGCGGCTACGACTGGGTCGCAGCACTGATCGCCGAGGTGGTGCTCACCTTCTTCTTCCTGCTGGTGGTCCTCGGCGTGACCGGCCGCGGCGCGCCGGCGGGCTTCGCCCCGCTGGCGATCGGCCTGGCGCTCACGCTGATCCACCTCATCAGCATCCCGGTGACCAACACGTCGGTGAACCCGGCGCGGTCGACCGGTCCCGCCGTGTTCGTCGGGGGCTGGACGCTCGAGCAGCTCTGGATGTTCTGGCTGGCGCCCATCCTGGGCGCGGTGCTGGCCGGGCTGGTGCACTACTTCGTGATCGAGGAGCGCCCCGAGACCGCCGAGGGCTACGCCTGATCGTCGGCCGGCGGTGCTCGTCCGTGGGGGGCGGTGGCGAGGCAATGGGTTCCGCGGCAGCGAGCCTGAGGCGTGGGTTCCGTATGCGGAACCCATTGCCTCGTCCTCTCCTGGGCGGAACCCAATGCCTCGGGACCAGGCGAGCAGCCCGACTCACGGATCCAGTGGGGAGCCGCTACTGCCTCGCCGAGGTCCACGCCGCGACACGGGCGCGGAGGACGCGCAGGCTGATCGTGGCGCCGCCGAGCACGGCGTCGTGGAAGCCCGCGATGTCGAAGGCCGGGCCGAGCGTGGCCCGGGCGTCGGCTCGTAGGCGCAGGATCTCGCGCTGGCCGACCTTGTAGGCCAGCGCCTGGCCGGGCATGCCGATGTAGCGGTCGACCTCGACGACGATCTCGTCGCGGTTCACGGGGGCGTGGGCCACCATGAAGTCGATCGCCTGCTGGCGGGTCCACCCGAGGGCGTGCAGGCCGGTGTCCACCACCAGCCGGCAGGCCCGCCACGCGTCGCTGGCCAGCATCCCGAGCCGGTCGAGGTCGCTGTCGTACAGGCCCATCTCGTCCGCCAGCCGCTCGGTGTACAGCGCCCAGCCCTCGACGAAGGCCGTGTGGCCCCACGACAGGCGGCGGAACGCGGGCAGGTCGGTGCGCTCGGAGGCGATGGCGAGCTGCAGGTGGTGGCCCGGGATGGCCTCGTGGAACGCGATCGACGCGGTCTCGGCCCGCCCCCGCCCGGTGGGGTCGTGCAGGTTGACGTGGTACTCGCCCGGGCGGCTGCCGTCGGGCGCCGGCGGCGTGTAGTAGGCGGCCGGGGCGTCGGCGGCCAGGTAGTCGGGCACCGGGGTGAGCACGCAGGGCGCCTCGGGCAGGATGCCGAACCAGTCGCCCATGGCGGCGGTGGCGGCGTCGAGGCAGGCGGTGGCGTGGGCGATGATCTCGTCGCCGTCGCGGTAGCGGAGGTCGGCGTCGTCGAGCAGCCGCCCGAAGACGGTCGGCAGGTCGTCGGTGCCGAACTGCCGCCCGCCGACCTCGGCGAACTCTGCGGGCAGCGACCCCGTGACCTCCTCCATGCCGATGGCGTGCAGCTCGTCGGCGGTGAGCGGCAGGCCGGTGTGCATCTCGATCAGCGCCCGGTACATCTCGGGGCCGTCGTCGAGGTGGACGAGGCCGGCGCGGTCGTCGGGCCGGGCGACGGGCAGCAGCTCGTCGCGCAGCATGTCGCGGTAGTCGGCGAAGGCGGGGCGGACGACGTCGCGCACGATGTCGGTGAGCTGTGCCCGCCAGGCGGCGAGCCCGTCCCAGCCCTCGGGGCCCGGCAGCGTGGCGAACGGGTCCGCGTCGAGCGGCGACTCGAGGTAGCCCTCGACCTGGTTGATCGAGCGCTCGACGTTGATGCGGGCGGGCGTACGGCCGGCGGCGAGGCCCTCGCGGAACCGGGCGGCCGCCTGGGCCAGCATCGTGGCGTAGGCCCGGGTGCGTTCGACGGCCATCGCCGCGTGCTCGGGTTCGGGGGCGCTGAGCTGCCCGGCGGTGATGAGCAGGTCGGCGTGGACGCCCTCCATCTGGTCGGACGCCATCTCGGCCAACCGCAGGTCGATGCCCCGCACGGCGTCGTCGAGCTCGTGAACCAGAAGGTCGCGGGTCACGGCGTCGGCGTCGTCGAGCGACGCGTCGAGTGCGGCGGCCCGCTCGCGCAGGCCGACCCACGTCGCCCGCAGCCGCTGCTCGGCCTCGGCGGACAGGTCGTCGACGCGGTCGTCGTAGCGGTGGTCGCCGAGGAACGTGGCGAACAGGGGGCTGGCCTCGAGGCGCGCCTCCCAGTACCCGTCGGCGAGGGCGCGCAGCGTGGCGGAGGCATCGTCGGTGTCGTGGATGTCGGCTGCAGTCACGGGCCCACTCTGCCCGAACCGTCACTCGCTGGTGAACGCCGTTACCGTCGATGCCGCCGACGAGCAGAACATGAACGATGGCGTCAGGCGTTCATCAAAGCCGGTCAGCTCGGGCTCGCCGTCTCGACGCCGAGCGCTCGCGCGGCGTCGGCCATCCGCCCGTCGTAGGTGACGAGGGCACGAAGGTCGCCGCCGAGCATCCGGGCTGACGCAACGTGGATCGCCTCGAGGCTTCGCAGCAGCGACTCGGGTGCGAGCGTCGCGGCCACGTCGAGCAGATCGCGGCTCAGGCTCACCTGGTGGACGCGGGCCAGTTGCCGACGTGCCTTGCCGAGCGCGTCTGCTCCACCCGGCAGAACGGCCCGCACGACCTCGACGCGAGCGAGCTCACTGGTCACCTTGTCGTCGGCCCGGTGGCGGCGGAGGTAGCGCCGAAGAGCCGAGGACTCGCTCTCGGCCTGGACGAGCTTCACGATGGCCGAGGAGTCGAGGTACAGCCTCACCGCTCCTCGGCCCTCATCGCCGCCAGGCGGACGGACGCGGGCACCCCGTAGTCCGACGGCGCCTCGTCGACGATGTCGCCATCGAGCTCGGGGGGTGTGACGGCGCCGCGCGAGAGCAGGCGCTGCCACGGGTCGGCATCGATCGGGATGAGCCGGGCGACCGGGCGCCCGCGATCGGTCACTTCGACGGTCTCGCCGTTGGCCACGAGCGCCAGGTAGCGGCTGGCGTGCTGTCGCAGCTCTCGAACCCCGATCCTCTCCATGTGCTACAGGGTAGCACCCGGCGCGCGCCCGGCGGTGCGGCCGGCCGGCTCAGCCCTGCCGGTGCCCCCACTCGGTCCGGCCGGGGGCGTGCGCGGGTTCGGGGATCGAGCGGAGGACGTCGTCGGTCCGCTCGTGCGCCGGGTCGAGCGCCCGCCGGGGGTGGCGGCCGTCGACGTAGCCGAGGAACGGCGGGTAGACGTTGTAGCCGATCAGCTCCTGCAGGCGTTCGGGCAGCTCACGGGCCACGTCGGGCGGCACGGCCACGAGCTGGGTCTCCTGCGGCCGTAGCCACGACACCACGTACTCGAGCAGCAGCCCGGGCCGCGGCCGGTCAGTGGTGTTGGCGCCGCCACCGTGCCACAGCCCGCCGAGGTAGATCAGCACCGACCCGGCGGGCATGGCGATCGACACCGCCTCGGCCTCCTCGGGGCGCCGGTCCTCGGGCCAGCGGTGGCTGCCGGGGATGAGGCGGGTGGCGCCGTTGTCGGCCGTGAAGTCGCACAGCGCCCACATGCTGTTGACCACCACGGGTGCGTGCGGGCGGGGGAGCGGGTAGATGTCCTCGTCGCGGTGCAGGATCTGCGCCTTCTCGCCCGGCCCGATCTGCAGTGCGACCGGCGCCGAGAACTGGTAGTGCTCGCCGAGGGCGTGGTCGAGGGCGGCCAGCAGCACCGGGTGGACGGCCAGGTCGTCGAACGCCCGGGTCTTGGCGTACACCGCGTAGATCCGCTGGGTGTGGAAGCCCTCGAAGAAGTTGCGGCCGGTGGGCGTGGCCGCGAACAGGTCGTGCAGGGCGTCGAGGCGGCGGGCGACGTCGGCGGGGTCGAGCACGCCCTCGACGAGCGCGTACCCGTGCTCGTCGAGCGAGGCGGTCACGTCGTCGACCGCGGCGTCGGGCCCGAGCCGCACGAGCGTCATCACACAGCAAGGTAGCCCCGGGGCAGCTCCTTGGCGCCTGCGGTTCACGTCCCGCTCCGCGGCAGGACACGCGGACGCAACACCTCCGCCGTACTCTTGTCCCCGGATGGTCCGGCGACGACGCATCGATCCGAGCGATCCCAGCGACATCAGCACCGGCCTGATGGAGCCGCTGGCGCCACACGTCATCGTGCTCTTCGGCGCCACCGGTGACCTGGCCCAGCGCAAGCTCTTGCCCGGCCTGCTGCACCTGTCGGCGGCCGGGATGATGCCCGAGTGCCGCATCGTCGGCACCGCACTCGACGACCTCGACGACGAGGCGTTCCGCGACCTGGCCCGCCGCGCCGTCGAGAAGTTCTCGAGCCGCGAGATCAGCGACGAGCAGTGGGCTCGCTACGCCAACCGCCTCACGTTCGTGCCCCAGCAGTCCGGGCCCGACGCGCTGGCCCGCGCCGTCACCGAGGCCGAAAAGGCCCTCGGCTCCCCTGACGACGTCCGCCGACTCCACTACCTCAGCGTCCCGCCGGCCGCCGCGGTCGACGTGGTGCGCATGCTCGACGAGGCCGGCCTGGTCGAGCGGTCCCGCATCATCATGGAGAAGCCGTTCGGCACCGACCTCGAGTCCGCTGTCGAGCTGAACGAGGGCCTGCACGAGGTGTTCGACGAGCGGCGGATCTTCCGCATCGACCACTTCCTCGGCAAGGAGGCGGCGCTCAACATCCTCGCCTTCCGCTTCGCCAACGGCCTGTTCGAGCCGATCTGGAACCGGATCCACATCGACCATGTGCAGATCGACGTGCCCGAGACGCTGGCCATCGGCACCCGCATCGGCTTCTACGAGCAGACCGGCGCCTACCGCGACATGGTCGTGACCCACCTGTTCCAGGTCATGGCGTTCATGGCCATGGAGCCGCCGACCGAGCTGACCCCGCTTGCCATCACCGAGGAGAAGAACAAGGTCTTCCGGTCGATGCTGCCGATCGACCCCAGTCACGTGGTGCGGGGCCAGTACCAGGGCTACCGCGACGAGGTCGGGGTCGAGCCGCACTCCGAGACCGAGACGTTCGTGGCGCTGAAGGCAGAGATCGACAACTGGCGGTGGGCGGGCGTCCCGTTCTACCTCCGCACCGGCAAGCGCATGGCCGAGAGCGCCCGCATCATCTCGATCGCCTTCCGTGAGCCGCCGAAGAGCATGTTCCCCGCGGGGTCGGGCGTGGGGGGCCAGGGGCCCGACCACCTGACGTTCGACCTGGCCGACGCGTCGAAGCTGTCACTGTCGTTCTACGGCAAGCGGCCCGGCCCGGGGATGAAGCTCGACAAGCTCAGCCTGCAGTTCGCCCTGCACGAGACCGGGCGGGCGAACGACGTGCTCGAGGCGTACGAGCGGCTGATCTACGACGCCATGAGCGGCGACCACACGCTGTTCACCACGGCCGAGGGCATCGAGCGGTTGTGGGAGATCTCGACGCCGCTGCTCGAGAACCCGCCCCCGGTGCGGCTGTACCCGCCGGGCTCGTGGGGGCCGAACGCCATCCACCAGCTCGTCGCGCCCAACGCCTGGCGCCTCCCCTTCGAGCGGGCCTGGCGCGAGGGCTGACCGCCCGCGTACAGGCCGGGCGACCTCAGCTCCCGGCCTCGCCAGGTTCCGCCAGTTCAGCCAGCGCGGCGGAGAGGTCGTCGTCGCCACCGGGTGGGCGGGTGAGGCGCTCGGCCTCGGCCATGCCGAACGGCCACTGGCCGTGGCGGCTGCTCGTGCCGCGGGCGGCGGTGTGCTGCAGCACGGTCACGTCGTCGCCGGTGTCGCACATCCGCATGGCCAGCAGCATGAGCGCCGCGGGCGTGGGCGACAGGGCGAACACCGTGCGGCGGAAGCCCCGCTGGGGGCCCGCGAAGCGCAGCTCGGTGGCCACCACCTCGTGGGCCGAGTAGGCGCTCCGGAGCAGATCGTGGACCTCGCTGGCGGCCCGGGTCAGCGCCTGCCGCCCGGCGCTGCCGACCTCGGCGGGTGCGGCGTCGTCGCCGGCGAGGAAGCGGCCGATGTCCTCGACCAGCCACCGGACCGGGCAGTCGCCCGCGAACGGATCGCCCTGCCCGTCGCCGCCGTCGTGCCCGGCGACCGTGTGCTCGTGCTCGTCCCTCACAGATAGTTAGGTAAGCCTAACTAGTACAGGGGTGTCAACCTGACGATGGTCCGGGGCAATCCGGGCGGCGCCGGAGCGAGGGCTCCGTAGGCTCACCGGAACCATGCCCCGCCACGCCGACCCCGCCACCGCCACCCCCCTCGTCCGCCTGTGGGAGTACGCCGGGGGGCACCGCCGCACGGTCGTCGCCGCCGTCACGGCCAGCGTGGTCAACAAGCTGGCCGACGTCATGCCCGAGCTGCTCATCGGCGCCGCCGTGGACGTCGTCGTGCGGGGGAACGACTCGATCGTCGCCCAGGCCTTCGGCGTCGAGGACCGCTTCCAGCAGCTCCTCGTGCTCGCCGCCATCAACGTCGGCGTGTGGATCGTCGAGTCGCTCACCGACTACATCGCCCAGATCCTGTGGCGGAACCTGGCGCAGACCATCGAGCACGAGGCCCGCATGGACGCCTACCGCCACGTCCAACGGCTCGAGCTCGCCTGGTTCGAGGACCAGTCGACCGGGGGGCTGCTGTCGATCCTCAACGACGACGTCAACCAGCTCGAGCGGTTCCTCGACATCGGCGCCAACGAGCTGGTGCGCACGCTGGTCAACGTCGTGTTCGTCGGCGTCGTGTTCTTCGTGGCCGAGCCGGTGCTCGGGGTCGTCGCGTTCGCCCCCATCCCGCTGATCGTGTGGGCCTCGGTCCGCTACCAGCACCGGCTCGAGCCCCGCTACACCGAGGTCCGCCAGGCGGCCGGCAACCTCGGCGCGCTCCTGGCCAACAACGTGTCGGGCATCGCCACGATCCGCTCGTTCACCGCCGAGGAGCGCGAGTCCGAGCGGGTGGCGACCGCCAGCACCGCCTACCGCGAGGCCAACCGGCGGGCGATCAAGCTGTCCTCGGCGTTCATCCCGCTCATCCGCATGGCGATCCTGGCCGCGTTCACGGTGACGCTGATCGTCGGGGGCCAGGCGGCGCTGGACGGCTCGCTGGCGGTGGGCACGTTCTCGGTGCTCGTGTACATGACCCAGCGGCTGCTCTGGCCGCTGACCCGGCTGGGCGAGACGTTCGACCTCTACCAGCGGGCCATGGCGTCGACCCGGCGCATCCTCGACCTGCTGGCGGTCGACCCCACGATCGTGGGCGGGCCCGGCGCGCTCCCGTCGCCGCTGCGGGGCGAGGTGCGCTTCGCCGGCGTGGGGTTCCGCTACGGCGCCGGACGACCGGTGCTCGACGGGTTCGACCTGACCGTGCCGCCGGGGGAGACGCACGCCATCGTGGGGTCCACCGGCGCGGGCAAGTCGACCGTCGTGAAGCTGCTGCTGCGGTTCTACGACCCGCAGGACGGGCGGATCACGCTCGACGGCGTGCCCGTCGACGACGTGTCGCTGGTCGCGCTCCGGCGGGAGGTCGGCTACGTGGGCCAGGACGTGTTCCTGTTCCAGGGGACCGTCCGCGACAACCTTGCCTACGGGCGGCCCGACGCCGCCGATGTCACCGACGCGGAGCTCGAGCGGGCGGCGCGGCTGGCCGAGGCGCACGACTTCATCGTCGAGCTGCCCGACGGCTACGACACGGTCGTCGGCGAGCGGGGCCAGAAGCTGTCGGGCGGCCAGCGCCAGCGGCTGTCGATCGCCCGGGCCATCCTCAAGGACCCGCCGTTGCTCGTGCTCGACGAGGCGACGTCCGCGGTCGACAACGAGACCGAGGCCGCCATCCAGCGGTCGCTCGAGCTGGTGGGCCGAGGGCGAACGGTGATCGTGATCGCCCACCGCCTGTCGACGGTCCGCCACGCCGATCGCATCCACGTCCTCGAGGAGGGCCGGGTCGTCGAGGCGGGGACGCACGACACCCTGGTGGCCCAGCGCGGCCTCTACGCCGCGCTGTGGCGCATCCAGACCGGCGAGATCCACGCCCTCCCCGACGTCGACTCGGCCTGACGCATCTCCACAGGGTTCCCCAGCTGCTTCCGGGTCAGCCCGGGAAGTCGCCGGCGTCGATGCGGACCTTGCGCAGCAGGCCGGTGACCTGGTCCAGCTCGCGTTCGGACAGGGCGGCCATGCCGAAGCTCGTGGCGCTGACCGCCTCGGTGGCCTTGTCGACGGTGCGACGACCGTCGTCGGTGATCTCCGCGAGCGTCGTGCGGCGGTCGGTGGGGTGGGCCGAGCGGCGCACGAGGCCCTGGCTCTCGAGGCGGTCGACGATGTTGGTGATGCTGGTCGGGTGGACCATCAGCCGCGTCCCCATCTTGCCGAGCGGAAGGGCCCCCTCACGGCTGAACGCCAGCAGCACCAGCGCCTCGTAGCGGGCGAAGGTGAGGTCGAACGGGCGGAGGACGTCCTCGACGCAGGCGAGGATGAGCTGCTGTGCCCGCATGATCGACGTGGTGGCCGTCATGGCGGCGGGCGCCGCCCAGCCTCGGGCCTCCCATTGCCGCCGGGCTTCGGCGAGGACGTCGAAGTCCATCGACCTCTGGTAGGGCACGGCGGCATCTTACGTCGGATGTCCAGCAATCGGGGATCCGGTGGTCGGATGGCAGGTGATCGGAAGAGTTACTCTCGGTAGACAGATCGTCGGATCCCCAACTATCGTGCGTCGCGTCCCGGTGGGCGTCGCCACCGCCGCCCGGATATTCAGGGGTCGGGTCCGGCTCCCCCCGGACCCGGCCGGAGGCGTCCCGCCCACCGGTCGTGGGGCGTCGGTCACGCCACGTGGCTCAGCGGGGCTCGAAGACGACGACATCGAAGCGGCCGGCGCGGTCGCGCCGCCGGTCGGGCTCGGGCAGGGCGCGGAGCGCGGCGATCGTCGGGACGACGACCTCGTCCCAGACATCGTCGGGCAGGTCCCACAGCATCGACCACGAGCGGGCCGCGATCTGGTCCGCCTGCTCGCCGGGGGAGATGCTCCAGACGCCGTCGCCCGTGGTCGCCCGCTCGACGACCCGCAGGTCCGCCCCCTCGGCCAGGGCGGCGAGCTGGTCGGGGCCGTCGCGCTGCGGGCGCAGCACCTCGGCCATCGGCCCGACGACCCGATCGATCTCGTCGCGGTCGGTCTGGATGCCCGCCGGCACGATCACCAGCCGCCCTCGGGGCGCCACGACCTCGCCGACCGAGGCGAGGAACGCGCCGACGTCGGGGACCAGCTGGGTCACCCACACGGTCAGCGCGTTCGGCACCGACCTCGGGCGCAGCGGGAGGCGGTAGCCGTCACCGACCGCGATGCAGGACCCGAGGCGCACGTGGGCGCGGGTCAGCATCGGCAGGGACAGGTCGACGCCGACGACCCCGTGGCCTCGGTCGACCAGCTCGCGGGCGATGACACCGGTGCCCACCCCGACCTCGACCACCGGGCCCGGCCGCAGCCAGTCCACCACGCCCGCGGCGATGCGCTGCCCGCGCTCGAGCCCACCCCGAGTGGCGTCGTAGTCCGCCGCGATGCGGTCGAAGGCCACCGATTCCCCCCGGGTCATGGGGCGGAGGCTAGGACGGGCGGCGCCCGTGCCAGCCGCGCGATTTCCGCCGGCCGCGATGTCCGTTCCGTCCAAGACGGCGGACCGGCCCCGGGCCTACGGTCGCCGCATGGACCACGTAGACGCCGCCGCCCTGGACGCCGCCGAGCGGTTCGTGCTCGGCGACTCCCGCCTCATCGACCGCCACCGCTTCGCCCACCAGTTCCGCGGCGGGCCCGGCGCCGCGGTCGTCGCCGCGCTCGGACCCTACGCCAACCCCGACGGCGGGTTCGGGAACGCCCTCGAGCCCGACCTGCGCGGCGCGCCCAGCCAGCCCGAGCCGGTCGAGGTGGCGTTCCGCATCCTCGACGAGACCGACGGCGGCGCCGCCTTCGCCGGCCCGCTGGTCGACGCCGCCTGCGACTGGCTGGCGGCCAACAGCGCCCCTGACGGCGGGGTGCCCTCGGTGCTCCCGTCGGTGGTCGACGCCCCGCGGGCGCCGTGGTGGCAGCCGGTCGAGGGGACGCCCGGAGACCTCGTGCCCACCGCGCCGATCGCCGGGCTGCTCCACGCCCACGGCCACGACCATCCGTGGCTCGACGGCGCGACCCGGTTCTGCCGCGAGCGGATCGACGCGGTCGCCGCCGACGGCGCCGACCTCGGTCCCTACACCGCGGTCGCCGTCCTCGACTTCCTCGACCACGTGCCCGACCGCGACTGGGCCGAGAAGGCGTTCGCCGGTGTGCGCGACGCCGTGCTCGCCACCGTCACGTTCGATCCGGACGCCCCGGGGCACGTGCACCTGCCGATCGAGTTCGCCCCGCGGCCCGACGGGTTCGGGCCGCGGCTGTTCGACGACGGCGTGCTGGAGCGCCACCTCGACCTTCTGGTGGCGGCCCAGGCCGACGACGGCGGGTGGGGCATCAACTGGGAGGCATGGGCGCCGGTGACCGTCGCCGAGTGGCGCGGGTACGCCACGGTCGAACGCCTGAAGCTCCTCCGGGCCCACGGCCGCTGGAGCGTGTGATCGAGGGCCGTCGGGCTCGGGACCCGAGGTCAGTCGGATCAGCCGGCGAGGAGGGTGGTCATGGTGATCCCGGACAGGGCGGACACGTCCCGGGCCATGTGCGCCTGGTCCGCGTAGCCGCACTCGTGGGCCACCCGCGCCAGGTCGTCGCCGGCGCGTGCCCGGCGCAGCGCGTTCTGGAACCGCAGCACCCGATGCAGCGTCTTGGGTCCGTACCCGAAGGCGGCCAGGGAGCGCCGGTGCAGCTGCCGCTCGGACAGGCCCATGGCGTCGGCGAGACCGCGCACCGGCGCCGGCTCGCGTGCGTCGCGCAGCGCGTCGGCGACGTGGCGCACCACCGGGTCCACCGACGCCACTCCCCGGCCGCTCGCCGTGAGCCGGTCTGCGACCGCCTCGGCCAGTGCGTGCTCGGGCCGGTCGGCGGCGGCGAGTGCATCGGCCAGCGCCTCGGTCGCCGGACGGCCCCACAGCTCGGCCAGGTCGGGGCGCTCGTCGCGCAGTGCGTCGAGCGGCACGCCGAGCACGTCGGCCGCCGCCCCCGGGCGGAACCGGACCGCGGCGATGGTGGTGTCGGAGCCCATCCCGGCCGAGTGGGCGTGCGTGTCGGGACCGGCGACGACGAGGCGTGCCCGGCCGTCGTCGGTGATCCACATGAGGTCGGTGCACCCGTCGGGCACGACGGGGGCCGTGTCGGTGGCCGCCGCCCGACGCACCCACACGCAGGCCAGGTGCCCGGCGAGGGGCGCCGGTGGCGCCGTCTCCTGGTACCGGGGTGTCAGGGTGGTAGGCGGCATCGTGACCGTTTCGAACGTGCGGGTGGTCTGTCAGGGTAGGGGAGCGGGCACGGATCCCGCGTCGTGGGGCCGTCGGGCCAGCCGCTGCGTGAACGGTGTGTCACATCGCGTCGGATCGCCGACAGTCGCTATACAGATGTGAGACGATCGATCCGGGACGCTCGACTGATCGTCCAGAAGCAGTTCGTCCACAAGATCGTGCAGAAGTTCGTCGAGGAGATCGCCCAGGAGGTCGCCCGTGGGGTCCAGGCCGCGCAAGCCGTCCGCCACCCGCGACCGTTCCGCCCGGCCGCCCGGCCGCCCCGCCGCGCCGATCGCCCCCGCGGGCGCCTCGGTGGGGTCGGGTCGGTCCCACGGGAGCCGGCCCCGACCCGCGGCCATCGACCTGACGGGCCCGTCGAGCGCGGCGGTCGTGACCCTGGCCGACTGGGCCCCGGCCGCGGCGCGCGTGGCGCCGGCGGGCAAGGGCAAGGCGAAGGCCGCGGCGAAGGCAGCGAAGAAGGCAGCGAAGAAGGCCGCCAAGGCCGCGGCGAAGGCAGCGAAGAAGGCCGCGAAGTCGCAGCGGAGCAAGAAGGCGAAGGCCGCGAGGAAGGCCGAGGCGAAGGCCGCCAAGTCGGGCAAGAAGGGCAAGAGGGGCAAGGCCGGGGCGGAGCGGGGCAAGAAGGCGCGGCGGCCAGGAGCGGCCAACTCGGCCGTCGTTGCGCTGGCGGACGGGAACGACGGCGGGACGAAGAAGGCCAGAAAGGCCAAGGCCGAGCAGGCCGCGGGCGGCGGGGTGGCAAAGCCGACGAAGGGCGAGGTCCGACAGATGGACACGAAGAACCCCAACCTCGACGATCCGGCGTCGATCCCCGTTGCCGCGTCGGCGACGGCGGTGGATGCCGTCCCGGCCTCCGCCGACCGTCCCGACGACATCGGCGCCTACCCGGCCGACGAGCTGCGGCGTGACCTGCTCCTCGCCCGCGTCTCCCGAGCCATCGACGACCGCGAGATCGCCCTGCAGAAGCAGAGCCGGGTGTTCTTCCAGATCTCGGGCGCCGGCCACGAGGCCCTGCTGCTCGGACTCGCCCACGAGCTGCGGCCGGGCCACGACTGGTTCTTCCCGTACTACCGCGACCTCGCCCTCATGCTGGGGCTCGGCATCTCCGCCGAGCAGATCCTGCTGCAGGCGGTCGGCTCGGCCGAGGATCCGGCGTCGGGCGGCCGCCAGATGCCGGCGCACTGGGGCGACCGCGACCGCAACGTCGTGACGCAGTCGAGCCCGACGGGCAGCCAGTGCATTCCGGCCGTCGGCTGCGCCGAGGCCGGCCGCTACATCGTCCGCCGGCCCCAGCTCGGCCTGCCCGCCCACGGCGACGAGGTCACCTACGTGAGCCTGGGCGAGGGCGCCACGTCCGAGGGTGAGTTCTGGGAGAGCCTCAACACCGCCTGCACCGAGCACCTGCCGGTGCTGTTCCTGGTGGCCGACAACGGCTACGCCATCTCGGTTCCGTCGGCCGAGCAGTCGCCGGCGCCGATCAGCGAGCTGGTGAAGGGGTTCGCCGGCCTGCAGACCTGGACGGTCGACGGCACCGACTACTTCGATGTGCGCCGGACCGCCAAGGCGGTGGTGAGCCACGTGCGGGCGGGCGTCGGGCCGGCGCTGATCCACGCCACGGTGACACGTCCGTACTCCCACTCGGCGGCCGACACGCAGAGCAAGTACCGCCTGCCCCACGAGCTCGAGTGGGAGGCCCGGAACGACCCCATCGAGCGCCTCGAGGCCGCCCTCGTGGCGGGCGGGGTGCTCACCGCGGACGAAGCGGCGGAGCTGCGGGAGGAGGCCCGCCGCACCGTGGCCGAGGCCGCCAAGGCCGCCCTCGCCCGAGCCCGCCCCGACACGGCCTCCGTGCTCGATCACGTGGTGGCACTGCCCGACATCCCCGACCCGGGCGAGGCCGCCACCGGCCCCGACGGCGAGGACGTGGTGGCGCTCGGCGAGGCGATCCGCCGGACCCTGCACGAGGCCATGGAGGCCGACGAGCGCATCCGCGTGTTCGGCGAGGACGTGGCCGACGCCCGCGAGGCGATCCTCGCTGACGTCGAGGGCAAGGGCGGCGTGTTCGGCACCACCCACGGCCTGCAGCGCGACTTCGGCCGAGCCCGGTGCTACAACACGCCGCTCGCCGAGGCCAACATCATCGGCCGGGCGGTGGGCCAGGCGATCCGCGGGCTGCGGCCGGCGCCCGAGATCCAGTTCTTCGACTACATCTGGCCTGCGATGCAGCAGATCCGCAGCGAGGCGGCGACGATCCGCTGGCGGTCGAACGGGGCGTTCACGTGCCCGACGGTCATGCGGGTCCCCATCGGCGGCTACCTGCAGGGCGGATCGATCTGGCACAGCCAGTCGGGCGAGTCGATCTTCGCCCACATCCCCGGCCTGCTCATCGCCTATCCGTCGCGGGCCAGCGACGCCGCCGGCCTGCTGCGGGCGGCGTTCCGGTGCGAGGACCCGGTGCTGTTCCTCGAGCACAAGCACCTGCTCCGCCAGCCGTACACCCGCGACCCGTTCCCGGGGGCGGACTTCGTCCTGCCCTTCGGCCGGGGCCGGTATGTCACCCGAGGGACCGACCTGACGATCGTGACCTGGGGGGCGACCGTCGAGCGGTCCCGCAAGGCGGCCGCGCAGCTCGCCGAGACCGACGGCGCCTCGATCGAGGTGATCGACCTGCGGACGCTCGTGCCCTGGGACCAGGAGATGGTGGCCGAGTCGGTGGCGAAGACGTCGCGGCTGCTCGTGGTGCACGAGGACGTCGTGCGGGCCGGGTTCGGCGGCGAGATCGCGGCGTGGGTGGCAGACCAGGCGTTCTGGCAGCTCGACGCCCCGATCGGCCGGGTCGGCGCCCAGGAGTGCCACGTGGCCTACGCCCCCGAGCTCGAGGACGCGATCCTCCCCCAGGTCGACGACATCGCCACGGCCGCCCACCGCCTGCTCTGCGAGTGACGGGCGCGGGCCTGCCAGGCAGCACAACGCCCCGCCGCCTGACGGGGCAGCGGGGCGTCGGCTAGAACTCTGTGGAACGATCAGCGCGTGGGGAGGCTGATCACCCTTCGATGTGCGACTGCACGTCGTCGTGGTCGACCAACAGGCCGAGCAAACCGGCCATCACGATCACCACCGCGATCGCTACCAGTCCGAGGATCAGGATCTCGTTCATTGCCTCGCCACCTTCTGTCGGGCCCGCCACGGGCGATCGAGACCCGGCGCTGCTCGCCGTGCCCCCCCGGCCACCGGGGAGGGTGGAGCCGAGTGCTGCGATCTTTACCCAGGCCGGTGCGATTTGTCTCTGACAGTTCGATGACGATGTGCGCCACGCCTACCACGGTGCGCGGTTAGGTTCTCGAACGTTGCCGGCCCGTCGCCCGTCGCCCGCCGCGCTGCTCGTCGCGCTCGGTGCTGGCGCTCCTGGCTCCGGTCGGCGTCGTCATGGCCACCGGCCTGGCGCACGGGGGTGCCGGGGAGGACGGCGAGGTCGAGACGGCCGACGGCCGCGACCCTGACGGGCGCGTCACCGACCCGGACGCGCCGATCACGGTCGGCGTAGGCCCGAGCATGACTGGCACGGCCCCGTCCGCGACCGTGCCCCCCTCGACCGAGCCAGCCACCACCGTCCCGCCGGCACCCGCCACCACCGCTCAGCCCACCACGACCGCCGCCCCGCCGCCTCCGACCACCGCCGCCCCGCCGCCGCCGACGACGGCGCCGCCGCCCCCGCCGCCCGCAGGCGCGGCCGACCAGGTGGTCGCGCTGGCGAACGAGGCACGGGCCCAGGCGGGATGCGGGCCCCTGCGGGTCGACGCCCGCATCACGGCCGCCGCCCAGGCCCACAGCGACGACATGGCCGCCAACGGCTACTTCTCGCACGACTCGCTCGACGGGCGCTCGTTCGCCGACCGGCTCCGGGCCGCCGGCTACCCGAGCCCGGGCGGCGAGAACATCGCCCAGGGCCAACGCAACGCCCAGTCGGTGCACCAGGCCTGGATGAACTCGTCGGGCCACCGGGCCAACATCCTCAACTGCGGCTTCACGACGATCGGCGTCGGCGTGAACCAGACCGCGTGGACCTGGACGCAGGACTTCGGCTACTGATCCACCGGTGCGCGGTCGGGCCCCGTCACCCGACCGGGGTGAGGCGGGCGGCCCGCGGCCGCAACACGATCCGGCCGTCCGGCGGATGACGGAGGCCCGCAATGCTCGGTGAGGCGATCGGTGACCTGCTGCCGGCGGCCGTCGGGGTGGCGCTCAGCCCGGTGCCGATCGTGGCGGTGATCCTCATGCTGGGCACGCCCCGGGCCCGCACGAATGGGCCGGCCTTCGCCGCCGGGTGGGTGGCGGGGCTGGTGACGGTGGGCGTGATCGTGCTGCTGGTCGCCGGCAACGCCGATTCGAGCGGCGACACGAGCACCGCGGTCGACGTGGTGGTGCTGCTGTTCGGCGTGCTGCTGCTGGCGGTCGCCGTCAAGCAGTGGCGGGGCCGGCCGAGGCCGGGCGAGACGCCCGAGATGCCGAAGTGGATGGCGGCCATCGACGAGTTCACCGCCGGGCGCTCGTTCGGGCTCGGGGTGCTGCTCTCGGGCGTCAACCCGAAGAACCTGGCCCTCACGCTGGCGGCCGCGGCATCGCTGGCCCAGGCGGGGCTGTCGGCGGGAGGCGACGCGGTCGGGCTGGCGGTGTTCGTCGTGATCGGCTCGGTCACGGTGGCCGGGCCCGTCCTCGCCTACCTGTTCATGGGAGAGCGGGCCGAGCGGGCGCTGGGCGAGGTCAAGCAGTTCATGTCCGACCACAACGCAGTGATCATGGCGGTGGTCTGCCTCGTCCTCGCGGCCAAGCTCATCGGCAACGGCATCGGCGGCCTCGCCGACTGAGCACCTGTCTGGACGGATTTCCGGCCGCGGTCGGTGGTGTGCCCAGTGCCGTTCCCGCGGCCAGATTTCCGGCGACGAAGTTCCGATCACCCCCTGCGGGTGACAACTCGACCGCCGCGCACCGCGAGGCTGGATCGCGACTGATGTCCAGTCCAACCCTCATGTCCACCGACACCCGAGTACCGTTCGGCCACATCGACTCGGCCCCGCGCCCCGTCGCGGTGGCCGCAGCGTGAGAGAGGCGGCCCGCATGTCCATCGGCCCCATCGAAGTCGTCGTCCTCGGGTTCCCCGAGAACCGCTTCACCGGCGAGATCCTCCCCGAGCTCGAACGCCTCGTGCAGTCCGACACGATCTCGATCGTCGACGGCGTGTTCGCGAGCAAGGACGGCGACGGCACCACCACGTTCGTCGAGTTCGACAGCCTCGAAGACGACGAGTTCGCGGCCCTGGCCGGCGTGCTCGAGCGGGTGGAGGGCCTCGTGTCCGACGAGGACGTCGACGATCTCACCGCGTCGCTGCCCCCCAACAGCTCGGCCGCCGTGCTCGTGTTCGAGCACACCTGGGCCATCCCGTTGCGCGACGCCCTCGTGCGGGGCGGCGGCGAGCTCGTGGCCAACCTGCGCATCCCCAGCAGCGTGGTCGACGAGATCCTCGCCACCGCGCCGCAAGCGGACTGACCGCACACCGAACGAGACGAGGAGACCGACATGCTACGACGTAGGGGACGCCCCGGGTTGGTCGGGACCATGGCCCGCACGGCCGTGGTCGCCGGCACCGCCACAGCCGTGGCCGGAGGGGTGCAGCGGCGGCAGGCCGGCCGAGCAGACGCGGCCGCCCAGGAGCAGAACGACGACCTGCAGGCGCAGCAGGCGCAGGCGGCACCGCCCCCGCCGGCCGCGGCCCCCGCCGCACCCGCGGGGGGCGACATGATGGCGGACCTCGAGAAGCTCGGCCAGATGCGGACCGCGGGCCTGCTCGACGACGCCGAGTTCGCAGCCGCCAAGGCCAAGCTGCTCGGCTGACCGCCCCGGCCGGGGTCGGTCAGGGCAGCGCGATCTGGCGGCGCTGCTCGTCGAGCACGAACACCGTCTGCGTCGACCGGACGTGGGTGGCGCCGTGCAGGTGGTCGAGCACGACGTCGCGCAGGGCCTCGATGGTCGGCACCCGCACGAGGGCGACCATGTCGAACCCGCCGCTGGTGAAGGCGAGGTACTCGACCCCCGGCAGGTCGAGCAGCTCGTCGCGGGCGGACCGCCACTCGTTCTGCTCGACGTTGACGAGGATGAGGGCGGCGATGCCGTGGCCCACCTTGGCCGGGTCGACGGTGGCGGTGAACCCGGTGATCACCCCCTCGCTGCGCAGCCGGTCGAGCCGGGAATAGGCGGTCGCCCGGCTGACGCCCACCTCGCTGGCCAGGCCGTTCACCGACAGCCGGCCGTCGGCCACGAGGGCGGCGACGATGCGGCGGTCGATGTCGTCGAGCGGGTGATCGAGCGATGGGGACATGCTGGCGCTCCTGGCCTCGTGCGCTGCGAATCGTCCGGGAAGTTACGCCATTCGGTGATGATCCGTCTGGAATTTTGCGTGTGCGTTGAACGACCCGCGGCCAGCGGGAACGCTCTGGTCATGGTTCGTACTGACGTCGAGCCGGCGTCGTTCGAGCTGCCGGCCGATCACCCTGGCGTGTCCGACCCCGACTACCGCGCTCGGCGGGCGGCGATCGCCGAGGTGGGCCGCAGCTACCGGCGCGGTGCCCCGATCCCCGACGTGGTCTACACCCCCGAGGAGGACGAGGTGTGGCGGCTCGTCTCCTCCGAGCTCGCCCGCAAGCACGAGGCGTACGCCTGCCGCGCCTACCGGATCGGCGCGGAGGCCGTCACGCTACCGGCCGACCGGGTCCCGCAGCTGCGCGAGGTCGACGCCCGCGTGCGCGAGCTGACGGGCTTCCGCATCGAGCCCGTGCCCGGGCTGGTGCCGACCCGCGAGTTCTACGGCTCGCTCGCCGATCGGGTGTTCCGTTCGACGCAGTACGTGCGCCACCACTCGGTGCCCTTCTACACACCCGAGCCCGACATCATCCACGAGATCATCGGGCACGCCAACATGCTCGGGAACCCCGTGTTCGCCGACCTCTACCAGCTCGCGGGCAGGCCTCGCAGCGGGCCGAGACCGACGCCGCCCTCGACTTCTTCTCGAAGGTGTTCTGGTTCACGCTGGAGTTCGGCGTCGTGTGGGAGGAGGGCGAGCTGCGGGCCTACGGCGCGGGCCTGCTGTCGTCGTACGGCGAGATCGAGGAGTTCCGCCGGGCCGAGGTCCGCCCGTGGGACCTGGCGCAGATGGGCACGCTCGCGTACGACATCACCCGCTACCAGCCCGTGCTGTTCGCCGCCGAGTCGTTCGACCACATGGTCGACGACCTGAGCGCCTTCTTCGCGGGCTACGACGACGAGGACCACGCCCGCCGCACGTGACGACGGTCGGCCTCGGGGCACGTGGCATGTGCCACCTTGCGGCCGAGCGCACGGGCCGTCAGGGTGCACCAGTGACCGAGCCGAGCATCACCCACCCGGCGACGACCATCGACCAGCTGTTCGCGGCCAACGCCCGCTACGCGGACACGTTCGCGGCGCGGGCGGCGGGCGCCGACATCTCGTCCCCCCGGCCGACCCGGCACACGGCGGTCGTCTGCTGCATGGACGCCCGCATCGACCTGTTCCCGCTGCTCGGCCTGCGGCTCGGCGAGTCGCACATCATCCGCAACGCGGGCGGCATCGCCACCGACGACGTGCTGCGCTCGCTGGCGCTGTCGCAGCGCAAGCTCGGCACGCGCGAGGTGATGGTCGTGCACCACACCGACTGCGGGCTCTACGGGCTCGACGAGGCGGCGCTGCTCGCCGACATCGAGGCCGACGTGGGGGAGCGGCCGCCGTTCGCCTTCGGCGCCTTCGCCGACCTCGACGCCTCGGTGCGCGACTCGGTGGCGCGGGTGCGGTCGGCCACCTTCCTGCCCCACCGGGACGCGGTCCGCGGCTTCGTGGTCGACGTGGCCACCGGCCGCCTGCGCGAGGTGGTGTGACCGACCGCGCTCGGCTCGGCCGTCACGGGGTCTCGTCGACCTCGGGCTCGAGGGCGCGGGCGACGATCGTGCAGGGGTGGACGACGTTCGCACCGGCGGCCGCCAGGTGCAGGGCGCACCCCGGGTTGGCGCTCGCCACCAGCGGTGCCCCCGACCGGGCGATGGCCGCCAGCTTCCGGTCACGGATCGCCCCGGCCAGCTCGGGTTGGGCGACGGCGTAGGCGCCGCCGGCCCCGCAGCACAACCCCTCGTCGTCCAGCTCGACGAGGGTGGCGAACGGCGACAGCACCGTCCGCACGGCCAGGTGGGCGCGCTGCACGTGGCGTAGGTGGCAGGGATCCTGGACCGCCACCACCGGACGCTCGCCGGGGCGCGCCGGCGCCCGACGGCCGGCGGCGCGGAGGGCGTCGACGCGGCCGGCGAGCCACTCGTGGACGTCGAGGACGCGGGCGCTGAAGGCCCGGGCCTCCTCGGTGCCGAGCACGTGCCCGTAGTCGCGGAGCATCGCCCCGCAGCCCGCGGCGTCCACGAGGATCGGAGCGTCGCCGGGGAAGGCCGCCATCGTGCGGCGTGCTCGGGCCCGGGCGTCCGACGCCAGCCCGGCGTGCAGGGCCAGCGCCCCGCAGCAGGCGCCGCCCGGCCCGGGCAGTGCCACGCCGGCTCCCGTCGCCTCGATGACGCGTTGCACGTCGGCGTGGACGTCGCGCATCCAGGCGTCCATCACGCACCCGGTGAACAACCACACGTCGGTGCCCGACGGTCGGAGGCGGGGGCGCCGCACGGGCAGGCGGGCGGGCAGTCCGAGGCGGCGCGACAGGCGGGGCGGGACCAGCCGGAGTCGCTGCGCGACGGCCAGGGCCGTCGACCCCGCGAGCAGGAGCCGGTGCCGGCCGAGAGCCCGCAGGCCGAGGCGCAGCGACCGGGGCGCCTGCCTGCGTGGCCCGGACGACGGGGTCGACGGCGAGCCCTCGGCGAGCGTGGCGCGCGTCGGTTCGATCAGGCGGCCGAAGGGCACGCCCGACGGGCACGCCGTCTCGCACCCCCGGCACTGGACACACGTCTCGATCGAGTGGACGAACGAGTCGTCGGCGGCGAGGCCCGCCCACTGCACCTGGCGCATGGCGGCCACCCGGCCGCGAGGTGACAGGGCCTCCTCGCCCGTCACCCGGTACGTGGGGCAGTGGGGGAGGCACAACCCGCAGGCGACGCAGGTGGCCAGGTCGTCGTCGGCGATGCCGAGGTCCATCAGCCGGCTCCTCCCGCCGGGAGCGGGTCGCGACCGGGCGCCAGGCGCCCGGTGGGGTCGAACAGGTCCTTGATCCGCCGGTGGAGCTCGACCACCGGGGCGGCCACCGGGCGGGGCGGCTGCGGTGCCGAGGCGTGGGCGACGCCCACGCCCACCTGGGCCACGAACCGGTCCGGGCCACCCCCGGCGGCGAGCCACCGCAGGTCCGCGGGACGCAGCGACCACCGGTGGGCCGGGAGCTCGGGCGGGCCGGCGGGCGCGTCGGCGAGGCCTGCCGCCAGAGCCTGGGCGCCGACGTCGTCGGGATGGCCGTCGAGCAGCACCCAGGTGGTGGTGCCGTCCCACAGGACGGACGCGGGGCGGTAGACCGTGCTGGCCAGGGCGAACGGGTCGGCCGCGCCGGACAGCCAGCGCTCGGCGGCGGGGAGCGGCCGGGTGCGCAGCACGACCTCGGCGATCAGGCCTAGCGTGCCCAGCGACCCGACGAGCAGGCGGCACAGGTCGAAGCCCGACACGTTCTTGACCGTCGGCCCGCCCGCCTTCACGACCGCACCCTCCGCGGAGACGTAGCGCACCTCGAGCACGGTGTCGCGCACCGGCCCCCAGCCGAGGCGGCGGATCCCGCTGTGGCCGACGGCCAGCACGCCGCCCACGGTGGCGCCGGGCCACGGCGGGAGCGCCACGGTCTGGCCGACCTCGGCGAGGGCGTCGTCGAGGTCGGCGACCGTGGTCCCGGCCCGCACGCGCACCGTCATGTCGGCGGCCTCGACGGCGACGATCCCGGCCGGTGGCCGCACCTCTCGCACCGTCGCGCCGTTCCGGGCCCGGACCGCGCCGCCGACGTCCCACTGCGTGCGGCCCCCGACCGCGACCACGGGCCCCGCCTCGGCCGGCCCGACCTCCGCAGCGAAGGCGGCTACCGGGTCGGTCACGGGCTCCCCGGACATCACACCCACACGCCCTCGGGCACCGCCTGCAGGTCGCCGCACCGGCTGCCCGCCGGCAGGACCTTGGTCGGATTGGCCACGCCGTCGGGATCGAACGCCTCGCGCAGGCGGGCCTGGGCGTCGAGGTCGTCGGGGCCGAACAGCAGCGGCATCAGGTCCCGCTTCTCGAGACCGATGCCGTGCTCGCCCGACAGCACCCCACCCGCGGCCAGCGACACGCGCACGATCTCGTCGCCGGCCGCATGCACTCGGTCCATGACCCCGGGCTCGCGGGCGTCGAACAGCAGCAGCGGGTGGAGGTTGCCGTCGCCCGCGTGGAAGACGTTCATCACGTCGAGGTCGTGGCGTTCGGCGATGGCGTAGACCTCGGTCAGGACCTCGACCAGGCGGGTCCGGGGCACCACCGTGTCGTGCAGGTAGTAGTTGGGTGCCACCCGGGCGACCGCCCCGAACGCCGACTTGCGGCCCTTCCACAACAGGGCCCGCTCGGCGTCGTCGGCCGCCACCCGTACCGCCCGGGCGCCGTGGGCGCGGCCGATGTCACCGATGCGGGCCACGGCGTCGGCGACCCCGGCCGGCAGGCCGTCGACCTCGGCCAGGAGCACGGCGGCCGCGTCGGTGGGGTAGCCGGCGTGGGCGAACTCCTCGGCCGCCTGCGTGATGCGGCGGTCCATCATCTCGAGGGCGGCGGGCAGGATGCCGGCGGCGATGATCCCGCTGACCGTCTCGGCCGCGGCGTCGACGGAACCGAAGTCCAGCAGCAGGGTGGCCACTTCGGGCGGGTCCGGCGTCAGCCGCACGGCGATGCGGGTGGCGATGCCCAGCGTGCCCTCGCTGCCGACGAACGCCCCCCGCAGGTCGAGCCCCGCCGGCTCGGGGTCGAGCCCGCCGAGCACGGTCACGTCCCCGTCGGGCAGCACCACCTCGACCGCCAGCACGTGGGCGCTGGTCACCCCGTACGCCAGGCAGTGCGGGCCGCCCGAGTTGTTGGCCACGTTCCCGCCGATCGTGCAGGCCTGCTGGCTCGACGGGTCGGGGGCGAAGTGCAGGCCGTGCGCAGCGAGGGCCCGGGTCAGGTCGAGGTTGACGACGCCGGGCTCGACCCAGGCGACGCGGTCGTCGGGGTCGACCGACAGGATGCGATCCATCTTCGTGGTCACGATCACCACCGGGTCCCCCACCGGCACCGCGCCGCCGGCCAGCCCCGTGCCCGAGCCACGGGCGACGAACGGTCGCCCGTGCCGCCGGGCGATGCGGACGGCCGCGGCGACCTCGGCGGTCGACGTGGGGAAGCAGGCCACTGCGGCCTCGCCCGCCAGCACCGAGGCGTCGCGGCCGTACAGCCCCAGCTCGACGCCCCCGGTCCGCACCCGGTCGGGGGCCAGCGCCGCGGCCAGGTCGGCGGCGAGCGCCGTGTGCGCGGCGTTGTCCGAGCTCACCCCCGCAGTCTGCCGCTGCTGCCCCGCCTCGGGATATTCGCTGGGCGGGTCCGCCTGGTGAGCGGTATTCAGGCCTTGTGGTAACCACCGGCGTGATCGAGGTCGTCGAGGTGCGGAGCGGCGACGGTCCGGAGATGAACGGCCTGCTGGCCGTGTGGCGGGCGGTCGACGAGGTGCTCGAGCCCGACGATCCGCCCATGCCCCTCCAGGAGCTGCGCGGCGACCTGTTCGGCATCCCCGCCCACAAGCGCCGGCGCGTGTGGCTGGCCACCATCGACGGCGAGCCCGCCGGCCTGGCCCACACCGACCAGGACCTCGACGGCGTCAACGAGGCCACCATCGAGGTCTACGCCATCGTCCACCCCGAGCGGCGGCGGCGCGGCCTCGGCCGGGCCCTCCTCCGGGCTGCGCTTCCCCGCGTCGTGGCGGACGGCGGCACGTCGCTGCTCGGCTGGACGCTCGACGACGCCGGCGTGGCCCTGTGCCGCCGGCTGGGCCTGACCCACCGGTCCGACGACCGGTGCAGCCGCGTGCGCGTCGTGGACGTCGACCCCGACCAGCAGCGGCGCTGGATCGACGACGCCCCCGGCCGGGCCGCCGGCTACCGCCTCGTCGGGTGGGTGGGGGTGTGCCCCGACGAGTGGGCCGAGGGCCTGGCCGCCGCCCTGGCCGCCATGATCGACGCTCCGCTCGACGACATCGACTGGGATCCGCAGGTGCTCCCGCCCTCCCAGCTCCAGGCCCGCGAGCGCGGGTGGGACGGCGAGGGGTTCGACATCGTGACCACCCTGGCGCTGGCGCCCGACGGCTCGGCGGCCGGCGCCAGCCAGCTCCTGGCCTCGCGCCTGCGGCCGTACGTCGGCCGCCAGGCAGACACCGGGGTCGTGGCGTCCCACCGCGGCCATGGCCTGGGGCGCTGGATGAAGGCCGAGAACCTGCGCCGGGCGCTCGCCCACCAGCCCGGCATCGCCGTGATCGAGACCTACAACGCCGAGTCGAACCCGCACATGCTGGCGATCAACGTCGAGATGGGCTTCCGGCCGCACCGCGCCTTCAGCACGTGGCAGGGCCCGGTCGACGGCGCCGCGAGGGCATTGGGCCTCGACCTCGTCAGGTATGGCTGATCTGCCTGGACGAGGACGGCTGATCCGCGGCGAAGGCACTGGCCATCCAGGGTTTTCCTGGTAGCCCCTCACTCTGCGCAGTTATAGTGACACGCAGTCGCGCGGAAGGCGGGACGGGCGGTGGACGAGTGGGCGACACGCGGGGCGCTGGGGGCGACCCGGCAACCGCTTCGCGGGCGCCCGGCGCCCCCGCAGCCGCGGATCCTGCTCGTCACCGGCAAGGGTGGGACCGGCAAGACGACGATGGCCGCGGCCACCGCGCTGCTGACCGCCGACCGCGGTGCACGAACCCTGGTGGTGTCCACGGACGCTGCGCACTCCCTCGGCGATGCGCTCGGGTGCGCGGTCGGGGGCGATCCGACACCGGTCACGCCGACGCTCAGCGCCCAGGAGATCGATGCGCAGCAGCTGTTCGACCGCTCCTGGTCGACGGTGCGGACCTACCTGCAGGACCTGCTCGAATGGGCGGGCGCCGACAGCGTCCGCGCCGAGGAACTGGCGGTGGTCCCTGGCCTCGACGAGCTGCTCGCGCTGCGCACCATCGCCGAGCACGCGCTGGGCGAGTGGGATGCGGTGATCGTCGACTGCGCCCCGACCGCCGAGACCGTTCGTCTCCTGGCCCTCCCCTCGACGCTGCGGACATACCTCGACCGTGTGCTCCCCGCTCATCGGCGCCTCGCCCGCTCGGTGGCGCCCGTCCTGCGTCGGGCCACGTCGATGCCCCCGGCGCCCGCGGGCGTCCTCGACAGCGTGCTCGAGCTGACCGACGAGCTCGGGCGACTCCACGACACGCTCGCGGACCCGCGGGTCGCCTCGATCCGGCTCGTGACCACGCCCGAGTCGATGGTGGTGTCGGAGACCCGGCGGGTCTGGTCCTACCTGGGGCTCTTCGGTTTCAACGTCGATTCGGTCCTGGTGAACCGCGTCGTGCCGGACGGCACGACCGACCCCTGGCTCGGCCGCCTCCACCAGGCGCAGCAGCCCCATCTCGCCGCCATCGAGCAGCTCTTCGTCGACCTCGGCCGGGCTCGGGCGCCGATCCGTCCCGGCGAGGTGACGGGCATCGAAGAGCTGCGCTCGTTCGGCGCCGAGATCTACGGCGTGCACGATCCCCTGGACTGGCCGGCCCCCGCGCCGGCAACCGACTCCCGGGCCGACGGCGCGCTCGCCGGGCACGTCCTCACCCTCCCGCTCCCCGGTGCCGAAGGCGGCGAGGTGCGTCTCGCTCGCTCGGGGGCGGTGATGTTCATCACCGTCGGGCCGTACCGCCGGTCCCTCCCGTTGCCGCCGCATCTGCGCGGGCGGGTGGCCACGGACGCTCGGGTGGCGAACGGCCAGCTCGAGGTGGAGTTCGCCGGGTCATGAGAGACCCACGGCGTCCGCCCGGTCACCCCATGGTCGAGATGGCCTACGACCTTCGGGTCGCGGTCGACCGGGCGCTGTCGGACGACGCCGAGCTGACGGTGCCCCGCGCGGAGGTCTATCGCCGGTTGCACGAGACGCTGCGTTCGGCGCGCCGGCTCGTCGACGCGCTCGACGAGCTCGTGGACGGGCTCGAGAGGCAGTCGAGGGAGGAGCCGGGGGAACGAACACCCGAGGACGGGAGGCAAGATGACGACTTCCAGATCATCCGGATCAGCAGTCCCTGACACGGTCGGCACGGCCGTCGGACTGCCGTCGTACGAGGGCGTCCTCGCCGACGTGCCGGGCATCGACCGGATCCAGGACACCGTCGACCTCGCCGCCGTGGACCCCCAAGACGCGAACTTCGAGATCCTCGCGGGGTACTTCTACCTCTCTCAGGCGCTGGGCCGGCTGCTTCACTCGGACATCGGGGTCCCCGAGAACGCCACGTTCCTGACCTTCGCCGCCTGGGCGACCGAGAGCCTGCGGCCGGACATCGTGCGGTCGGTCGACGGCACCGTCCCACGAATCTCGCCCTCCGGTGCCGGCCTCCGACCCGCCCGCAGGGCGTACAGGTGGTTGGCAAGAGAAGCCCTCGGCAGCGACGACGCGGTGGTCCGCAACATCGTTCACGGCGAAGGAACGGTGTACGAGGAGATCGCCACCACGACCCATCACCTTCTGAGACACTCGCTGGAGGCGATCGAGGCTTTCGGGCCGGGGCCGCTGTCCGACGACGAGCTGTCGGACACGTGGACGGCGTACTCCACGAGACTCGAGGACGCGGCCACGACCATCAACGGTCGTCGCACGAACGACCAGCTCGACGAGACGGACGTGTTTCTCCTTCAGCGTGCCGTGCAGCCGTACTTCGAGGTCATCGCCAAGGGACTGTCCTGGCCGGATCTGGGCGAGGAGGACAGGCGGCGCCGGGCGCAGCTCATCCTGCTGGCGAACGTCCGCCTCCTGGCGTACGAGCAGAAGCGGGTCCAGCCCGTCCTGCAGCGAAACCTCGCCTACCTGCCCGAAACCGTCCGGTCCTGGCTCGGCGGCGAGCTGATGGGGAGGAACACGCTCCTCGACCGCATGCTGCGCCTCGCCTACAAGCGCGCCGGCACGGCCGAGAGCAGCCTGCGGGAGATGTTCCAGATTGCTGCCACCCGAGGCATCTACTCGATGGTCCTCGGCACCGAGGAACTGCGGTTCGGTCGCGACCTTCCCATGCCGCCGCCGGCCAACCCTGTGCTGCGAGCTCGCCAGCCGGAGCAGGACAGGAAGCGGTACGGCTCGGGAGCGTTCTTCCCGTACCACCTCGAGAACCTGCAATGGCGGCCGGTGTGGGCCGAGGTTCAGCGTCACGACCGGTCCAGCGGCGAGGGTGCCCGCACCGCTGTCGACAACTGGCTTCGGTACGGAGAGCGCCTCAACTTCCTGGTCAACCTGTTTCGGTCACGCCAGCAGGTCAGCACGTTGTACAACGCGCCCCGGTCGGCCCCGACGCTCCCCGTCGCGCTCGAGCCGGTGCAGCTCCTCCCGGGCCTGCCCCCTGTGCCACCGCTGGCACAACAGGCGCTGCCGCACTTCGATGGAGGGAACCCATGAGCGCCCCACTCCTGGACGACGACATCCTGCGCCAACTGGCCCGTGCGGCCGACCCGGACGCCGACCAGGTCGTCGCCGACATCGTGACCTCGCTTCGCCCTCGGCCAGGGCGATCCCAACTGGGAGGCGCGCCGCGTGCCGCCTACCCCAAGCTCATGGGCGCAGATCGGGAGTGACGACGAGGCCGCGCCGGTCGCGCCCTTCCTCCGGCAAGGAAAGGACATCGACGACCTGATCCAGCCCGAGCTCGTGCATCGCGCACAGGAGTTCTTCGAGGAGCACGGCGTTGCGGTCATCACCAGCCTCTTCCTCGCGTCACTGCCCCAGGCCTACCTCGGGCGCCGCGGGGTGCAGACGCTCGACATGACCGGCGAGCTGGTCGCCAACTGGAGCCGGCGCATCCAGGAGACGGGCCAGTTCCTGGTCAACGTCCTGACCCGGGATCCGACGATGGCCGAGACGGACAGGACCACCCTCCACCACGGTGAGATCGGGGCCCGCGTGGTGCGTCGGGTGCGCCTCACCCACGCCGCAGTCAGATGGCTGCTGAAGGCCCGGTACGACCCGAAGCTCCGGAGCCTGGCCTGCGAGAACCTCCCGGAGCCGAAGACGCTGTGGCATCTCCGGATGACGCAGATCTGCGAGCCGGGCGGGGCCGATCTGAGCGAGCCGTTGAACCAGGAGGATCTGCTCGCAACGCTCGGGACCTTCACGACGGTCGTCTTCCGGGCACTCGACAAGCTGGCGGTGCCCTTCGACGAGGAGCACCGGAAGGCCTACCACCACCTGTGGAACATCGTGGGATGGCACCTCGGCATCGGCGACGACGCCGCCCTCGCCGCGGTCCCCACCGGCCTCAGCGATCGCTGGCCGAACAACAGAATCCTCCCCCTGGAGGTCAACGAGATGGACACCCTGTTCGAGCGGCTCCAGAGTCTCCTCGAGGGGGAGACCGAGCAGGGCCGGCGCCTCGCCAAGACGCTCGTGCAGGACTTCTCGTACCCGTTGCCTCGACCGATGCAGGGGGCACCCGCGTTCATCGTTCGCTATCTCATCGGCGACGATGCGGCCGACAAGTTGGACATCACCGGTGGCGGATACGTCGGGCTGGTGGCGCGACGCACCGGGGCGCTCGAACGGCTCGCTCAGCAGACCCGGATGAGCGTCTTCGGCGAATACGTGCTGTCCGCCGTGGCGCAGATGCTGACCCGCTACGCGCTGCGCAACTTCGTCCGCGGTCGCGGGAGAGCACCCGCGGGTTCACGATCGATCCGCACACCGCAAGCAGGTGGGGAGTCGAGACCGGCCCGGAGCTGCTGATCCAGGAGTCGCGTGCCCGACTGTGAGCGCCACAGTCCGGGTCACCTCTCCGGCGTTCACGCCGGGGCGGGCGATGCCGCGTGCATGTCGGCGAGTGACCGGGCGGCGAGCACCACCGCCTCGGGCCGGGTGAGCCGCGCTCCGGCTTCGCTGGCTGCAGCGAACGCGTGTGCACCGAGCCGCTCACTGAGGACCACGCCGAGATCGCTCGCATGGGCACGGTCGATCGGAAGCGACGGCATCACCAGTTGGGCCTGCTCTGCCCTGGCCAGCAGGCGAACCGCGGTCTCGTCGTCGCCGAGAAGGCCGAGACACATCGCCGATTCACGGATCGTGTGCCACAGCTGCGGCCTGTCGCCCAGCCGGTCCCAGTGGACGAGCAGGTCGAGCAAGAGCGGGACGGCCTCCTGGGGACGGTCGAGTCGTCGCCGGAGCGTGGCCAGCCGTGACATCGAGAGACCGAGCACGAGCGGGCTGTCGGCGCCCCGGGCGGCGTCGACGCTCGCTGCGAGCGCGACCTCGGCACGCGTGGGGTCCGGCTGCTCGGTCGCGGTCGCCACCGCGAACAAGGCGTGCGCGACTGCCGTCGGGGATCCCGACTGGGAGGCCATGTCGAGGGCGCGGTTCGCCAGCGACATCGCTCGCTCGTGTCCGCCGCTGATGACCATGCCGAGCGAACCGGTGGCCAGGCTGAAAACGAGCCAGTAGGGATCGCCCAACTCCTTGCTCCACGCGACGATCTCGAGGAAGCGATCGGGGGCCTGCGCCTCCATCGGCCCGAGCGCCGGGTCGCCGATGCGCGGCGCGTACGCGGTCGCGAAGATGATCGCCATGCGGGCGGGGAGTCTCACGCCGGTGCCCAGTCGTTGCTCCGCGTCGAACGCGGCCTGGCAGGCCGTCAGGCACTGGCCGAGGTCGCCCCGGAGCCATGCGCCGAGCGCGGCGATGCCGTGGAGGTCGGGCAGCAAGGGACAATCCTCGAACGACAGCCGGTCGAACGCCTCGTCGACCCAGCGGAAGTACTCGGCCGACAGCCGCTGAAGGCCGAAGTTCCACAACGCCATGAGCAGCTGCGCGTCGAGGTCGACGTCGGCGTTGTCGACCGCCCACAGATGGGCGGCGCGCAGGTTGCCGAAGTCGGCGGCGATCCGTCGCGCCCACGTGGCCTCGTCAGCCGTTCGCAGACCGGCTTCGGCCCTCTCGGCGAGGTCGCGGTAGAGGACCGCGTGTCGCGACCGCACCTTGGCCGTCCCTTCAGCGCCGGCCAATCGGTCGGCTGCGAAGTCACGCAGGGTCGAGAGCATCCGGTAGCGGGTCTCGCCGGCGCCGAGATCGGCGACGATCATCGACCGGTCGGCGAGATCGGCGAGCAGCGACAGCACGTCCTCGGCACTGTGGTCGTCACCGCAGATGGCGCACGCCGCCCCGACCGTCCACCCACCCGAGAACACTGACAACCGGTCGAAGAGTGAACGCGTCTCGGCGGGAAGCAGGTCGTAGGACCACTGCACCGTGCTCAGCAGGGTGCGATGCCGTGGATGATCCGGCACCTGCGTGGCCAGGAGAGGTGACGTCGTGTGCATGTGCGCCAGCAGGTCCCGCAGGCCGATCGATCGCGCCCTCCCGGCGGCGAGCTCGAGTGCGAGGGGTATGCCGTCCAGCCGCCGGCAGATCTCGGCGACGACGTCGACTTCCGCCGGCTCGGCCTGCCGGCCGCCCCGCGCGGCTGCTGCTCGATCGGCGAACAGACGGACCGCCGGCGACGCCCCGAGCGCGTCGCCGTCGCCGGTCGGCAGGCCGAGCGGCTCGACGCGGAAGATCACCTCGCCCGGGAAGCCGAGCGTCTGCCGACTCGTGGAGACGACCGTCAGCTGTGGGCTTGCCTCGAGTGCCTCGCGGACCAGGTGACCCACCGGCTCCACGACGTGCTCGCAATTGTCCATGACGAGCAGGAGGTGCTTGTTTCCGAGCCAGTCGACCACACTGGCACGGAACGACCGCTCCCCGCGGCGCACCAATCCCAGACCCTCTGCGACGGCCGCGGGGACGGCGTCGCCATGGATCGGCGCCAGGTCGATGACCCGGGCCCCGTCTCGGAAGCGGTGGGCCGTCTCGGCGACGAGCTCGACAGCGAGCCTGGTCTTCCCGACCCCGCCCGGCCCGACGAGGGTCACAGCCCCGGGCCGAGCCACCAGCTCGCTCAGGCGGGTGAGCTCGTCCTCCCGTCCGTGGAAGCTGGTCGCGGGCACGGTCACCGCCGAGGCGGCGTCGAGCGTGCGGAGCGGGGGGAAGCGCTCCTGCAGACCGGCGTGCCGCACCTGGTGGACGCGGTGGTCGCCGGGGATCCCCCGCAGCCGGTGGACGCCCGCGAGGACGAGCGAGATGTCCTCGGGCAGCTCGGGGATGGCTTGGACCGCTGCGTCCGACACCAGTGTCTGCCCTCCGTGACCTGCGTCTCGCAGCCGGGCGGTCATGTTGGGGGCCATGCCGTAGTAGTCGCCGTCGCGCTCGATGGCCGACCCGAAGTGGATCCCCATCCTCGCCCGCACCGGCAGTGGCGTCGGCCACGCCGTGCCGGCGAGCGCGAGTTGGGCGGCCACGGCCGCGTGCAGCGCACCGACAGCCTCGGGGAACGCGGCGGTCACGCCGTCGCCCGTCCGCTTCAAGACGGTGCCACCGTGCCGGGCGACCGCATCGTCGAGGATCGCGTCGTGCGCCTCCAGGGCACCTGCCATGGTTTCGGGGAAGTCCGCCCACAGGCGGGTGCTCTCCTCGATGTCGGTGAAGAGGAAGGTGAGTTCGGGGTCCCGCTCCAGGGTCACCTCGCCTCGCTCGGCCCGGAACACGAGCGTCGGGTCGTGGTCGAGGATCCGGCGCTCGAGGTCGGCGAGCTCACGCCCGGGCTCGATGCCCACGTCCTGCGCGAGGTTGCTGCGGGCCCGTTGGTAGGCCCGCAGGGCGTCGCTCTGCCGGCCGCTCCGGTACAACGCCAGCATGAGCTGCGCCCACAACCCCTCGTCGAGGGGATGAAGGTCAACCAGAGGTTCCAATGCAGAGACCGCGTCGGCGGCACGACCCAGAGCCAGGAGCGCGTCGTGGCGACGTTTCAGCGCATCCAAGCGGATGGCGTCGAGTCGCCTGGCCTCTCGGTCCGCCCACCCGACGCCCGCGAACTCGGCCAGCGGTGGTCCGCGCCACCAAGCGAGCGCCACATCGAGCCCGGCCAGCCGACGTGCGGGCTCGGGGATCCGACTGGCCACGGACACGGCGCGCTCGAATCGCTGGGCATCGACGTCTGTGGGAGCGATCTCGAGCGCGTAGCCGCCAGGACGAGTCTCGAGGCGAGCGCCATCCTCGAGGAGCTTGCGAAGCTGGGACACGTAGGTCTGGACCGTGCGGTTCGCGCCGTCCGGGGCCTGCTCACCCCACAGCTCGTGCACCAGGAGGTCGGTGCTCAGCGCGTGGCCCGCGTGGACGACCAAGCAGGCCAGGAGCCCGCGCCGCTTTGGTCCACGAACGGAGAGCTGTCCACCCGTTCCGACGACTTCGAACGTACCGAGGATCCGGAACTCCATACCCACCCGTCCCGTGGGCCCGGTGCGTGAGCAGGGGGCCCGCCGACGCGGATCGTACCGTGTCACCACCGGTGTGGTCGCCTGAGTTACGGGGGCGCGCGGCGTCTCCCGCGCCGCATGGTGCGGCACGGGAGGCGCCTTCGAGCTCGCCGCCCGGTGTCAGGCGGCGACGGGCTCGGCCCCAGCACCGGCCCCGGCGCCGGAGTCGGCGCCCACAGGCTCGAGGGCGAGCTCGAGCACCTTGGCGACGTCGTCGACGGGGTGGAACGTCATCTCGTTCCGCACCGCCTCGGGCACGTCGTCGAGGTCGGCCTCGTTGCGCAGCGGCAGGATGACCGTGCGCAGGCCCGCCCGGTGGGCGGCCAGCACCTTCTGCTTGACGCCGCCGATGGGCAGCACCCGCCCCGACAGCGTGACCTCGCCGGTCATGGCGACCGTCGAGCGCACGTTGACGCCGCGGAGGAGGCTGACCAGTGCGGTGGTCATGGTGATGCCGGCCGACGGGCCGTCCTTGGGGATGGCCCCGGCGGGGAAGTGGACGTGGAACCGCTTGCCCTCGAGCTGCGACCGGTCGATGCCGAGCTGGTCGGCCTTGGACCGGACGTACGAGAGGGCGATCTGCGCCGACTCCTTCATCACGTCGCCGAGCTGGCCGGTGACGGTCATGCCCGACTCGCCGGGCATCGACGTGGCCTCGACGAACAGCACGTCGCCGCCCACGCCGGTGACCGCCAGGCCGGTGGCCACGCCGGGGACCGACGTGCGGTCGGCGGCCTCGTCGTGGAACCGGCGCCGCTTGAGGTACGTGGCGACGTCGCCCGAGTCGATGACGATCGGCGTCTGCGCTCCGGTCGCCACCTGGGTGGCGGCCTTGCGGAGGGCCTTGCCGATCTCGCGCTCGAGGCTGCGGACCCCGGCCTCGCGGGTGTAGCCCTCGACGATCTCGCCGAACGCCGCGTCGGTCACCTCGACCTCGCCCTCGCGCAGGCCGTTGCGCTGGCGCTGGCGGTCGAAGAGGTGGTCGCGGGCGATGGCGACCTTCTCGTCGTGGGTGTAGCCGTCGAGCCGGATGACCTCCATGCGGTCGAGCAGCGGCCCGGGGATGGTCTCGAGCATGTTCGCCGTGGCCAGGAACAGCACGTCGGACAGGTCGAGGTCGACCTCGAGGTAGTGATCGCGGAACGTGTGGTTCTGCGCCGGGTCGAGCACCTCGAGCAGCGCCGAGGAGGGGTCGCCCCGCCAGTCGGCGCCGACCTTGTCGACCTCGTCGAGCAGGATGACCGGGTTCATCGTGCCGGCCTCCTGCAGGGCCCGGACGATGCGGCCGGCCTGGGCGCCGACGTAGGTGCGCCGGTGGCCCCGGATCTCGGCCTCGTCGCGGATGCCGCCCAGGGAGACGCGGGTGAACTTGCGCCCGAGGGCGCGGGCGATCGAGGCCCCGAGCGACGTCTTGCCGACGCCGGGAGGGCCGGCCAACGCCACGATGGCGCCGGGCTTGCGCCCGTTGTCGCCGGTCTCGAGCTCGGCCACGACCGGGACGGTCGCCTCGTCGACCTCGTCGGTGCGGTCGTCGCCCGACTCGTCGCCCTCGGCGTCGACCTCGGCGTCGCCGGATTCGGTTTGCTCGGCCGCCTCGGCTGCCGCATCTTCGGCGGCGCGCTCGGCCAGCAGCTTGCGCACGGCCAGCATCTCGACGATGCGCTCCTTGACCTCCTCGAGGCCGGTGTGGTCGGCGTCGAGGACGGCGCGGGCCCGGTCGATGTCGTAGTCGTCGACGCTGCGCTCGCCCCACGGGATCTCGAACACGGTGTCGAGCCAGTTGCGGATCCACCCGTGCTCGACGTTCTGCTCGGGGGTGCGCTCGAAGCGGTCGATCTCACGGCCGATCGCCTTCCGCGTGGCCTCGGTGACCGCGCCGGCCTCGACCAGCTTCTCCAGCCGCTCGCGGTAGCCCTCGACCGAGTCTTCCTCGTCCTCGCCGAGCTCCTTGCGGATGGCGTCCATCTGCTGGCGGAGCAGGAACTCGCGCTGCCGGTCCTCGAGGCCCTCGGTGACGTCGTTGCGGATCTTCTCGGACAGCTCGTGCTCGGCCAGGGCATCCTTGGTCCACTGCAGGACGAGACTCAACCTCTGGCTGAGGTCGAGCGTCTCGAGCAGCTCGATCTTGCGCTCGACACCCAGGTCGGGCCACCAGCCGGCAAGGTCGGCCAGGGCCGAGGGATCGTCGACCCCGCGCAGCACCTCGGTGAGGCGGCGGCCGCCGAGCGCCTCGAACAGCGCTCGCAGCGCGGCGCGCAGCTCGGTCGCCTTGGTGGCGATCTCGTCGGTGACCTCGTCGTCGTCGACGGGGGAGGCATGGACCCACAGCCCGCTGGTCTCGCCGATCACGCCGAGGCCCACCTCGGCGCGCGTCGTGGCGCGGATCACCAGCGCCGGCATGCCACCGGGCAGGTTGCCGCGGTTCTCGATGCGGGCGACGGTGCCCACGCGGGCGTAGCGGCCGTCGGCCAGGCGGGGGACGAGCAGCAGTGTGCTACCCGCCTTGGCGGCCGCGTCGGCCGCAACTCGCGCCTCGTCTGTCTCGAGGGCGAGGGTCACCACCATGCCCGGCAGCACCACGTCGTTGGTGAGCGGCAGGACCGGCAGTGTCATGGTGTCCAGTTCGGCCATTTCGGCCCCCTTCAGCACGGACGGGATCGAAAGTCTTTGTCGGAGGAAACAACCCTAGGGGAGCCCTTCACATTCCCCACCCATAAACCCTGAGCGCGTGACGCTCAACACGGCGTCACTAGTGTCGCTTCCCGTGGTCCCGGCCCAAGCGCCCGATCCGACGGACATCCAACAGGCCTGCGGCGACGATCCCTCCTTCGTGTGCCGCCGGGTCCTCGAGTGGACCGACAGCACGGGCTGGGCCGAGGCCGCGGACAAGCTGGTCGCCACGCCGCTCACGATCCTGCTGATCGTCCTCCTCGCCTACGTGGCGCACCTGATCGTGCGGCGGGCGATCAGGCGGCTGACCGACAAGATCGCCGACCCCGACGCCCAGCAGCGGATGCAGAAGCTCAAGAAGCGCGCCCCCACGGCGATCGTCGATACGGGCACGGTGTCGCTGCGGTCGGCCGCTCGCGCCCAGACGCTGGCGCTGGTGCTGCGATCGATCGCGTCCGTGCTCATTTGGACCATCGCCGTCACGATGATCCTCGGCGAGCTGGGGGTGAACCTGGGGCCGCTGATCGCGGGCGCCGGCATCGCGGGCGTGGCCCTCGGCTTCGGCGCCCAGAGCCTGGTGAAGGACTTCCTGTCTGGGATCTTCATGCTCGTCGAGGACCAGTACGGCGTGGGCGACATCGTCGACGTCGGCGAGGCCACCGGCACGGTGGAGGCGGTGACGCTGCGCACGACCCGCATCCGGTCGGTCGAGGGCACCGTGTGGCACGTCCCCAACGGCACGATCGACCGGGTCGGCAACATGTCGCAGCAGTGGGCTCGGGCGCTGCTCGACGTCGAGGTGGCCTACGGGACCGACATCGACGAGGCGCAACAGGTCATCAAGGCCGTGGCCGACGGCGTGGCCGAGGATCCCGCGTGGCGAGGCCGCATCCTCGAGCCGCCCGAGGTGTGGGGCATCGAGAGCATGGGCCCCGACGCCATGTCGATCCGCCTCGTGGTCAAGACCCGCCCCGGCGATCAGTTCCCGGTGATGCGTGAGCTACGTCGGCGCCTGTCCGAGGCGTTCCTGCGGGAAGGCATCGAGATGCCGTTCCCCCAGCGCTCTGTGTGGGTGCGCCGCGACGCGGGTTCGTCCCACGAGGTCGATGGTGAGGAGGAGCTGCTCGCCCCGCCCGACGACGACACCCCCCTCACCTCGGGCGACGACCCCCCGCCCGCCCGCTGACGCGTCTCAACCCTCGGGGGCGAGCTCGACGGCGACCGAGAACGGCTCGCCCGGGACCATGGTGAGCGTGCCGATGCGCCCGGCCGAGCGGACGTCGTCCTCGGCCAGCGCCAGCAGCGCCAGCCGCTCGGGCGTGTCGGTGACGACGACCGAGGTGACCTCGGTGCGCATCGACCGCTTGGCCTGGCTCTTGGCCCCGCGGACCTCGCCGAGCACGGCGGCGGCGACGCCCAGGACCGCCGGGTCGGGCTCGTCGCCGGGCGAGGCCGCGTCGTCGGCGCCGGCGGCCTCGCGCAGTGCGTCGGCCGAGGGCCACGACGACCGGTGGACCGAGCCCTCCTGCCACCACGACCACACCTCCTCGGTGACGAACGGGAGGAAGGGGGCGAACAGCCCGAGCAGCGTGCGCAGCGCCAGGCCGAGCGCGGTGCGGGCCGACGCGGCCCCCGCGTCGCCGTCGGCGCCGTACGCCCGGTTCTTCACCAGCTCGACGTAGTCGTCGCAGAACGACCAGAAGAAGCCCTCGGTGCGCTCGATGGCCCGGGCGTAGTCGAAGCGGTCGAAGGCGGCCGTCGCCTCGGCGACGAGGTCGGCCAGCGCGGCCAGCATCGACCGGTCGAGCGGCTCGGTGACTTCTCCGGCCGTCGTGGAGGCGAGGCCCAGCGCGAACTTGGACGACGTTGAGCAGCTTGATGGCGAGCTTGCGGCCGATCTTGAGCTGGCCCTCGTCGAACACGACGTCCATGCCCGGGCGGCCGTTGGCGGCCCAGTAGCGCACGCCGTCGGCGCCGTAGCGTGCGATCAGCTCGGCGGGGTCGTCGGGCGCGTTGGCCGCCGACTTCGAAAGCTTCTTGCGGTCGGGGTCGACGATGAAGCCCGAGATGGCGGCGTTGGTCCACGGGATGGCGTCGTGCTCGTAGTGCGAGCGGACGACCGTGTAGAAGAGCCAGGTGCGGATGATGTCGTGCGCCTGGGGCCGCAGGTCCATGGGGAACGTGCGGGCGAACAGGTCGGGGTCGTCGACCCACCCGGTGGCGATCTGCGGCGACAGCGACGACGTGGCCCAGGTGTCCATCACGTCGGGGTCGGCCGTGAACCCGCCCGGCTTGTCGCGCTGGTCGTCGTCGTAGCCGGGCGCCGGGTCGGTGGTGGGGTCGACGGGGAGGCTGTCCTCGCTGGCCAGGATCGGCGAGAGGTAGTCGACGACGCCGTCCTCGTCGATGGGGTACCAGGCGGGGAACGGGACGCCGAAGAACCGCTGCCGCGTGACGTTCCAGTCGCCCTGCAGGCCGTTGACCCAGTTCTCGTAGCGGACCCGCATGAACTCGGGCCACCACGCGATCTCCTGGCCCCGGGCCAGCATGGCGTCCTTGTCGGGGTAGCGGATCATCCACTGGTTCGACGTGACGATCTCGAGCGGCCGGGTGCCGTTCTCCCAGAACTTCACCGGGTGGGTGATGGGGCGGGGCTCGCCCTCCGTCAGCCCGGCCTCGCCGAGGAGCTCGACGATGCGGGCCTGGGCCTGCTTGACCGTGCGGCCGGCCAGCTGGTCGTAGGCGGCCTGGGCGGCGGCGGGGTCGGCCGACTCCCACCCCGGCTCGCCCCAGGTGACCGGGCGGAGGCGCCCGTCGCGCTGCACGACGGCTCGCAGGGCCAGCCGGAGCTCGCGCCACCACGTGACGTCGGTGGTGTCGCCGAACGTGCAGATCATGGCGATGCCGGTGCCCTTGTCGGGCGCGGCCAGCTCGTGGGCGACGATGGGCACGTCGACGCCGAACAGCGGGGTGCGGGCGGTCTTCCCGAACAGGGGCTGGTAGCGCTCGTCGTCGGGGTGGGCGACGAGGGCGACGCAGGCGGGCAGCAGCTCGGGGCGGGTGGTCTCGATCCAGATCGGCTGCCCGTCGGGCCCGTCGAAGCGGATCTTGTGGTAGGCGCCGGGGATCTCGCGGTCCTGCAGCTCGGCCTGGGCGACCGCGGAGCGGAAGTCGACGTCCCACAGCGTGGGCGCCTCCGACCGGTAGGCGAGGTCGCGCTCGACCAGCCGGATGAAGCCGCGCTGGCTGGCCTTGGTCGCCTCGGGGCCGATGGTGCGGTAGGTCTGGGTCCAGTCGACCGACAGGCCGAGGTCCGACCACAGGTCGAAGTAGCTCTGCTCGAGCTGCTCGACGACCTTGCCGCACAGCTCGACGAAGTTGGGCCGGCTGACCGGGATCGGCTTGTCCTTCTTCGACACCTTCTCGGGCGGCCGGAAGTCGGGGTCGTAGGGCAGCGACGGGTCGCAGCGCGTGCCGGTCAGGATCTGGACCCGGCGCTCGACGTTGAGGCCGTTGTCGTCCCACCCCATCGGGTAGAAGACCTCGCGCCCGCGCATGCGCTGGTAGCGGGCGATGGTGTCGGTGTGGGTGTACGAGCACACGTGCCCCGGGTGCAGCGTGCCCGACACCGTGGGCGGCGGCGTGTCGATGGAGAAGATCTCGTCACGCGTCTTGGTGCGATCGAACCGGAACGTGCCCTCGTCCGCCCAGACCGCGCGCCACTTGGCCTCGAGCCCGTCGAGGCTGGGCTTGTCGGGGACGGTTCGCTCGCTGCGCTCGCTCACGCAATCAGGTTACTGAGGAGCCGCAACGGCCCCGAAAGCGGTTGGCGCCGCCGCCGCAGGTCAGGACACGGTCGCGCCGCGGCCCGTCGCTGGGTGTGGCGGGCGGCACTGTCTCCACGGCGCGCTCATGGGGAAGACTGCACCCGTCGGCACGACACCCATCGCCGGAGGTCAGACGATGAGCGAGCGTCCGTCCGCAGCGAGGCCCTGCCGAGCGAGGCCCGGCCACCGGAGCGAGCGTGGCCCGAGCGGCCCGCTGCGTAGCAGCAAGAGCGGGGAGCAATGAGCGGTCGCCCCACCCGTCCCGGTCCGCCGCCTCGCTCGGTCGCCGACGTCGAGGACCGCCTCGCGTGGATCTTCGGCTCGTCGCGCAGCGGCAGCACCTGGCTGCTGCGGATGCTCGCCTCGCTGGACTCCGTCGTGCCGATCGACGACCCGCACCTCGGCCACCACCTCGGCGTGTGGCGCCCCATCTCGCTGGCGTGGGCCACAGCCGAGCACCCGCCCGACCTGACCACGCTCGACCGGGTGAAGCACGACAAGGACAGCTACTTCTTCGCCGATCGCTACCGGGACGCGTGGGCGCCGGCACTGCGCCGGCTGATCGTCGACCGGTTCGACGCACAGGTCGCCGACACCGCCCGGGTCCCCGATCCGCTGGTGGTGGTGAAGGAGCCGGGGTCGCACGTGGCCGACCAGCTCGTGTCGCTGTTCCCCGACTCCCGCCTCGTCTTCCTGCTGCGCGACGGGCGCGACGTCGTGGACTCGTGGCTCGCCGCCTACCGCGCCGGGTCGTGGGCGCTCGACGAGGGCGCGTTCCCGGTGACGGACGCGGGGCCGCGAGGCGCTCGTGCGCTGGCAGTCGGCGGTGTGGGCGTTCCGCACCGAGGTCGTGCGGCGCGCCTACGACGCCCACCCGCCCGATCGCCGCGTGATGATCCGCTACGAGGACCTCGTGGCCGACCCCTGCGCCGAGCTGACCCGCCTGTGCGTGGTCCTCCCGCTCGACGCGCCGACCGATCGGCTGGCGGCGGTGGCCGACGAGCACGCCTACGAGGCCGTGCCCCCGTCCGACAAGGGCGAGCGCAAGGAGATCCGGTCGGCGTCGCCGGGCGGGTGGCGCGACAACCTGACGTCGGCCGAGCACGACGTCATGCACGAGGTCATGGGCGTGCAGCTGGCCGAGCACGGGTACCTCGACCCGCAGCCCGCGCCCACCGCGTGACCGATCGCGCTTTCCACAGCTGTTTCGGGGGTCCCAGCCCCCGAAACAGCTGTGGAAATCCTCGAGACTCGGTCAGTGGTCGTGGCCGGGCATCCCGTCCATGCCCGACAGGTCGGGCTCGTCGCCCCGCTCGACCACGACGAACTGGCCCATCATCCCCTGGTCCTCGTGGCGCAGCACGTGGCAGTGGAACATGTACGGCGTCGTCGGGTCGGCGTGGTCCTCGAAGCGGGCGATGATCCGCATGGTCGTGTTCGGCGGCACGTACACCGTGTCCTTCCACCCGGCGAGCTCGGGCGGGGGCGGCTCACCATCGACGTCCAGCACCGCGAAGTGCACGAGGTGCGGGTGGAAGCTGTGCGGGTTGCCGTCGGTGTTGCGGATCTCCCAGATCTCGGTCGTGTCGACGGTGACGACCTGGTCGACGCGGTCCAGGTCCATCCGGTCGCCGTTGATGGCGCTGTCGCCCAGCCGGAACTCGCGGGTGCGCACCGCGTCGTCGGGGTCGGGGCGGTCGATCGTGGCCAGGGTGTCGGGCACCGCCGGCGCCGGCGCCAGCGTGTCGGCTGCCCGCAGCTCGAGGACGTCGAAGCTGTCGTCGCCCCCGGCGAACCGCTCGAACAGGGGGACACCGAGGTCGGGGGCGAAGCTGCGCAGCACCGTCCGCTCGCCGGGGTCGACGTCCACCACGATCTCGGCCCGCTCGCCGGGCGAGAGCTGCACGCGGTCGGTCTCGTGCGGCCGCTCGAGCAGGCCGGCGTCGCTGGCGACCTGCTGGAACGTGCGGTCGTCGGCGAAGCCGAAGTCGTAGACCCGTGCGTTCGAGGCGTTGAGCAGACGGAACCGCACCCGCTCGGTGGTGACGTCCAGGTGGGGGTTCACGGTGCCGTTCACGACGATGGTGTCGCCCAGGAAGCCGACGGTGTTGAACAGCGGCTCGCTGCTGTCGAGCTCGCCGTCGCCGTCGAACGACTTGTCCTGCACGATCAGCGGCACGTCGTCGACCCCGTAGGTGGCGGGCAGGTCGGGGGCCGCTGCGGGGTCGTCGACGAGGAACAGGCCCGCCGCGCCCCGGTAGACCTGGGCCGCGGTCTCGCCGTGCAGGTGCGGGTGGTACCAGAGGGTGGCGGCGGGCTGGTCGACGGTCCACGACGGCGACCAGGTGGCGCCGGGGTCGACCATCTGGTGCGGGCCGCCGTCCATGGCCGCCGGCAGGTGCATGCCGTGCCAGTGCAGCGTGGTGGGCTCGTCGACGCCGTTGGTCACGTTCACCCGCACGTCGTCGCCCGCATTCGCCCGGAGGGTCGGGCCGAGGTAGGTACCGTTCAGCCCCCACGTCTCGCTCGGCCCGTCGTCGACGATGTCGGTCTGACCGGCCGTGAACCGCAGGTCGAAGACCTTCGTGCCGTCCGGCGCGATCGTAGGCTCGGCCAGCGGCGGGATCTGCAGGGCGTTGGCGAAGTCGAGGTCGCCGACCGTCGACGTCTTCGCCCGCGACCACACCCACGCGCCGGCCCCGGCGGCCAGGGCCACCAGCAGCACGGCCACTCCGGCCCCGCCAGCGAGCAGCTTCTTCCACGGCAGACGGCGCAGTCGTTCCCGCATGGATCGACCGTACGAACGCCCCGCGGCGTCGCCCATCCGGCGCCCTGGCGTCTCGCGGGTGGGGCTGACCCCACCGCCCACCCGCGGGAACACGTGCAGGGCCGGGGAGGGGGCGGCGGCATCGGCCGGCGAGGCAATGGCGCTCGTTCCGGGACTCTGGAGGCAATGATGTTCGGCCCCCGCACGCAGTTGCCTCGAGAGCGTCGCAGCGGCAGCCATCGCCTCGACGGGCGGGGCAGCCGCCGTCAGGGCATTCTGTACCGGTGGTCAGGTGGAAGGTCGTTCAGCGATCGTTCGTCGTCGCCACCTTGCTCATCGTCTGGACGTTCCTCGGCGTCACCTGCGCTGGGATCGTTGCCATGTCCGGCGCACAGAGCCGTTCCGGCGAGTGGCCGGTCGGCGCAACCGTCGCCATGATCATCGTCGGTCTAGTTTGGGCAATTGCGCCCGCCATCCTGTGGCGGCGTCACCACGGCGGCCAGCGGAAGAGCGCCTAGCTGCGGTTCTGCGGTCCCACAACAGCGCCTGCCGACCGGCGACGACGGGAACAACCGACGGCATGTGACTCGGGTCCACTACCCACCCGCGGGAACACGTGCAGGGCCGGGGAGGGGGCGGAAGTACCCTGACCACCCATGCTGCAGCTGTTCGACACCGCGAAGGGGGCCGTGGCCCCCGTCCAGCTCCGCGAGCCGGGCAAGGTGTCGATGTACGTCTGCGGGCCCACCGTCTACGGCCCGCCCCACCTGGGGCACGGCCGGTTCTCCCTGGTCTTCGACGTCCTGCGCCGCTACCTGGCCTGGACCGGCCTCGACGTCACGTACGTGTCGAACATCACCGACATCGACGACAAGATCATCCAGCGGGCCCAGGACGAGGACCGCGACTGGCGCGACATCACCCAACGCTGCGAGACCGTCTGGTACCGGGCCATGGACGCGCTGAACGTGCGCCGGCCCGACCAGGATCCCCACGCCACCGCCTACGTCGAGCACATGGTCGCCCTCATCGGCCGACTGGTCGACCGCGCCGCGGCCTACGAGACGTCCGACGGCGTCTACTTCCTGTCCGAGACGGTCGACGACTACGGGCTGCTGGCCCGCCAGCCGCTCGACTCGTTGAAGGCGGGGGCGCGGGTCGAGGGCAGCGACGAGAAGCGGTCGCCGGTCGACTTCGCGCTGTGGAAGAAGGCCAAGCCCGGCGAGCCCAGCTGGCCGTCGCCGTGGGGCGAGGGCCGCCCCGGCTGGCACACCGAGTGCGTGGTGATGGCGCTCGACCTGCTCGGCGAGGACTTCGACCTGCACGGCGGCGGGCAGGACCTGGCCTTTCCGCATCACGAGAACGAGCGGGCCCAGGCGGTGGCCGACGGTCGCCGGTTCGCCCGGACCTGGGTCCACAACGGGTTCGTCGAGGTCGAGGGCACGAAGATGTCCAAGTCGCTAGGCAACGTGTCGAACCTGCTCGACCTGGTCAAACAGTACGACCCCCGCGCCTACCGGTTGCTGGTGCTGCGGTCGCACTACCGGTCGCCCATCGACGTCACCGACGACACGCTGCGCGACGCCGAGGCGGCGCTCGCCCGGCTCGACGCCTTCGCCCGCCGGGTGGCCGCGGCCGCCGACCTGGGCGCTGCGGCCCCCGACCCCGAGGCCCTCGCCCGGTTCCGGGCGGCGATGGACGACGACCTGCAGACGCCCGCCGCCACTGGGCTGCTCTTCGACCTGGTGCGCCGGGCCAACGTGGCGCTGGACGCCGGCGACGCCGCCGCGGCCGCGCCCCTGGCCGCGGCGGCGACCGAGATCGCCGGCGCCCTCGGCCTCGACCTACACGCCGAGGCTGCGGGTGAGGTCCCCGCCGACGTGCTCGGCTGGGCCGCCGAGCGCGACGCCGCTCGCGCCGCCAAGGACTGGTCGCGGGCCGACGCCCTGCGCGACCAGATCGTGGGGGCCGGCTATGTCGTCGAGGACACGCCCGCCGGCGCGGTGGTCCGCCCCGCCTGAGGCCTGCCGGCTGCGGAGGCCGCCCTACGGCAGGACGACCGGGTGGCCGGCGTATCGGGCCTTGACGACGTACGTCCCGGCGGCCATGTCGCCGATGCGCCGGTGGCCGCGGGAGAACATGGCGACCCACAGGCCGAGGGGCAGGATCAGCGAGATGGTGTCGATGATGAGGAGCAGGGTCCGTCCCAGCGCCTTGCCGATGCCGGGCCGGCCGCCGTCGGGTCGCACGACGCGGGCCCCGGTGACGAACTTGCCGACGGTGGCGCCGGTGGTTCCCTGCAGCAGCACGTCGTTGGCGACGACCCAGGCGAGCCAGGCGCCGGCGGCGATCAGGACGGCGCTCGTGTCGATCAGGAGGATCTGCTCGTCATCGTCGTCGCCCGTGCCCGACGTGAGGTCGATGCAGACGCGGTCGTCGGGTACCTGGTCGGGACAGCGCCGGGCGTCCGGCGTGTCGACGTCGCCGAGCGCACCGGCCACCGCCAGCGCGATCAGCGTGCCGATGGCCGCGTCGATGACGTAGGCGAAGATGCGCCGCCACAGGGCCTTCGTCGGGTCGACACCGGCCGGCACAGCGGCGGCATACCCGGCCGGGGCTGCGTACTCGCCGCCGGGGAAGGGGGAGGTCACGAGCGAACGGTACGGCGCGCCGATCGCCGTGTCACGACCGTCGGTGGGCGAGGAATCACGCGGCGTCGGAGAGGCAGGTCGCCCCGGCGCCGGGATGGTCCGTCAGGGCTCGGGGACGTGGCAGTCGGCGACCTCGCCGGCTCGTACGTCGTGGTGTTCGGGCGAGCGCCCGTCGGCGCCGGTGCCGGCGCCGACCGCGACGGGCGCCGGCTCGGGCTCTGGCACCGGGGCGCGGTCGCGCGACGTCGCCAGCACGGAACCGACCAGGATCAGGGCGAAGCCGAGGCCGGTCGTGGCCGTGATCTCCTCGTCGAGGACGATCGCCCCCAGCGCCAGGGCGACGGCCGGGTTCACGTAGGTGATGACGGTCGAGCGGGCAGGGCCCACCTCGGCGATGAGCTCGAAGAAGACGACGAAGGCGATGGCCGTGCAGATCACGGCCAGCCCCACGATGGCGAGCCACGTGTCGCTGTCGGGGGCCTGGTCGGGCCACGAGGCCAGGCCGAAGGGCGTGTAGAACACGGCCGTGATGGCGAGGGAGCCGGCGACCACCCCGAGGCCCGGGAGGTCGGCCAGCGTCCGGGCCAGGATCATCGGCCCGATGGCGTAGCAGATCGCCACGCCGCCGACGGCGGCCACGGCGCCCGCGTTCGACGCCCCGATATCGAAGCCCACCAGCGCGGCGACGCCGGCGAAGCCGACGAGCAGCCCGGCCACCCGCTTGCCGCCCAGGGTGTCGTCCCCGGTGGCGGTGACGAGCACGGCCCCGACCAGCGGGACGGCAGCCACCAGCAGGCCGGTCAGCGAGCTCGACAGCTTCTGTTCTGCCTGGCCGAGCAGCACCCAGGGGATGCAGATCTCGACGAACGTGTAGATGAGCAGCGGCCGCCAGGCCGGAACCAGGGGCCGGAGCGCCCCTCGGGCGGCGGCCAGCGGTACGAGCAGGACGGTGGCCAGCGCGGCCCGGGCGAACACGAGGCTGGCGGGGGAGAGGTCCTCGATCGCCACCTTGATGAGTAGGTAGGGGATGCCCCAGATCACGCCCATCGCCGCGAACAGCACCCAACCACGCCGTGACATCGACTCTCCCTCGTGTTCGCGAAACGGCCGGCCGTGTGCCCGCCGGGGCGGCCGCCCGCATGGTGGCAGGGGACGGCGCCGCGGTCATCTCCGTTTTCCGAACGCGGACACGACCGTGGGCGAGCAGAGTCTGGCCGGGACCGCTACGCTACCGGTAGTCTTGTTACCGACCGGTAACCACCCCTGCTCGCGGCGTGGTCACCCATCGTGTGGTGACCCGGACGAGGGAACCAACGCCAGAGAGTCGACCGAGGGACAATCCCATGAGCGAGTTCTCACTCTCACTGAACGAAGACCAGCAACAGATCCAGAAGTGGGTCCACGACTTCGCGGAGACCGTGGTGCGCCCGGCCGCCGAGGAGTGGGACGAGCGCGAGGAGTTTCCGTGGCCCATCGTCGAGGAGGCGGCCAAGATCGGCCTCTACTCCTTCGACTTCTTCGCCCAGGCCTCGCTCGGCGACCAGAGCGGCCTCACGCTGCCGGTGGCCCTCGAGGAGCTGTTCTGGGGTGACGCCGGCATCGGGCTGTCGATCTTCGGGTCGGGCCTGGCCGCCGCCGGCATCGCCGGCACCGGCACCCCCGAGCAGGTCATGGAGTGGGTGCCCGCATGCTTCGGCACCCCCGACGAGATCCAGCTCGGCGCGTTCTGCGTGTCCGAGCCCGACGCCGGCTCCGACGTCAGCTCGCTCAAGACCAAGGCCGTCTACGACGAGGCCAGCGACGAGTGGGTGCTCAACGGCACCAAGGCGTGGATCACCAACGGCGGCATCGCCGACGTCCACGTCGTCGTGGCGACGGTCGACCCCGCGCTCAAGGGCCGGGGCCAGGCCAGCTTCGTCATCCCGCCGGGCACGTCGGGCCTGTCGCAGGGCCAGAAGTACCGCAAGCACGGCATCAAGGCGTCGCACACGGCCGAGGTCGTGCTCGACGACGTCCGCATCCCCGGGCGCCTGCTGCTCGGCGGCAAGGACAAGCTCGACGAGAAGCTGGCCCGCGCCCGCGAGCAGGAGAGGACGGGCGCCAAGCAGCCGGCCATGGCCACCTTCGAGGCCACCCGCCCGGCCGTGGGCGCCATGGCCGTCGGCATCGCCCGCGCCGCCTACGAGTACGCCCTCGGCTACGCCAAGGATCGCGTGGCGTTCGGCAAGCCGATCATCATGAACCAGGCGATCGCGTTCATGCTCGCCGACATGGCGACCGAGATCGACGCGGCCCGGCTGCTGGTCCACCGGGCCGCGTGGCTCGCCCGCAACGGCGGCTACACCAACGCCGAAGGCTCGATGTCCAAGCTCAAGGCCGGCCGCACCGCCGTGTGGGTCACCGAGCGGGCCATCCAGATCCTGGGCGGCTACGGCTACACGCGGGAGTACCCGGTCGAGCGGTTCCACCGCGACGCCAAGATCTACGACATCTTCGAGGGCACCGAGCAGATCCAGCAGCTCGTGATCTCGCGGGCGATCAGCGGCCTCCGGGTCGAGTAGGTCGCGACGCCGCGCCGGAGGCGCCAAGAAGCACCGCGTCGTTTGACCTTCGGCGGCGGAGCCGCCGAATTCGCAACGGTGCTCGTGTCCGAGCACCCAGCAGCCGGGAAGGGCGTCGATCGGCCCCCTCCGCCCGCGGGCGGCGGGGGCCGCCGACGTGTCGAGGATCGCCGCGGGCGATCTCGGGACTTCGCGTCGAGGAGGCCTGCCTCCCGCAAGGCACCGGTTTCATTGCGTTCCCGCGCGGAGCGTGGTAGCCCCTTCACCACATAGCGCGTCACATGCGGGCAGCCGCGCCACTCTGGGCGCGGAGGAGGATGGTCTGATGCGGCGGTTCACGGATCGTTCCGGGTTGACTTCTCGGTCTCGACGCGAGGTCGTCCACCGTCGGAGACGCGGGATGGCGGCCGCTCTGGTGGTCGCCGCACTGGTAGCCACGAGCGTCAGCAGCGTCGGCAGTGTCGGGGCGGCGGCTTCCCCGCCCCGAGGCGCCGCCGATCCGCAGGTCATCAGCGACTGGAACGCGGTTGCGTACGACACGATCATCGTCGACGCCGGAAAGCAGAACGCGGAAGCGTTCATGTGGTTCGCGTTCGAGCAGGCGGCCGTCTACAACGCCGTCGTCGGCATCACCCGGCAGTACGAGCTCTACAACTGGAACCGTCGTGGTCCGCGGGGGGCGTCGCCTCAGGCGGCCGCCGCAGTCGCCGCGCACGACGTGCTCCTCGAGTACTTCCCGGCGTCGGAGATCAAGCTGGACTCCGCGCTGGCGGCGTCCCTCGCCGAGGTTCCCGACGGTCCTCCAAAGGACCAGGGCATCCGCTACGGCGAGCGCGCGGCCGACCGGCTCATCGACCTCCGCGAGGACGACGGCCGCAACGCGCCGATCACGTTCGACGTCCCGCCCGCGCCCGGCGTCTGGCGCCCGACCCCACCCGCGTTCATGGCGTTCTTCGACCCGTGGATGGCACAGGTGGAGCCGCTGCTGCTCGATTCGCCCAGCCAGTTCCGGCCGGGTCCGCCTCCCGCGTTGACCTCCGCCACCTACACCGAGGATTTCAACGAGGTGAAGGACGTGGGCTCGTCGACCAGCACGGTGCGGACACCGGAACAGACCGCGACCGCGCGGTTCATGGCGCTAGCCAGCTTCCAGCTGGTCAGCTCCTCGATGCAAGACCTGGCTGCCCGATACCAGCTGGACATCAGCGACAGCGCACGCTTGTTCGCGGCAGTCGACATGAGCGCGGCCGATGGCCTGATCGCCTCCTGGGACGCCAAGTTGGAGTTCGGCTTCTGGCGGCCGATCACGGCGATCCAGCTGGCCGACACCGATGGCAACCCGGAGACGGACCCGGATCCCAACTGGGCTTCCCTGCTGCGCGACTCCTCCCTATCCCGACTACACCAGCGGGCTCACCACGATCATGGGCGCGGCCACCCGCGCCCTGACCGGAGTCCACGACCTCGGGGGGGATCGCATCGACCTGAACATCACGGTGGCGGGTGTCACCCGCCACTACGAGACCGCGTCTCAGCTCCAGCAGGACGGCCATCGATGCCCGGGTGTGGTCGGGCATCCACTTCCGAACCGCAGACGTGGTCGGCAACCAAGCGGGCACGCAGGTCGGCGACTGGGCGCTCGACAACTACTTCCAGCCAACCCACAAGCGATAGACGCGGCTCCTCCCGCCCGGGATCCTGGGTCGTTCGGCTCGACGGGCGGGAGGGGGCGTAGCCTTGGCGCACCACGCCGGACGATCCGAGGGGGAACGGTGCGCGAGGGGCGATCATCCGAGACGGCGGACCACGATCTGCTCATCCGCGGTGGGCTCGTCGTCGACGGCACCGGCGGACCGCCGCGCCCCGCCGACGTCGCGGTCTCCGGCGGGCGCATCCGCGAGGTGACCGAGCCGGGGCGCACCCGCGGGGCGGGCGCGGTGCTCGACGCGGACGGCCTGCTCGTCACGCCGGGCTTCGTGGACATCCACACGCACTACGACGGCCAGGTCACGTGGGACACCAGCCTCGCTCCTTCGTCGTGGCACGGCGTGACCACGGTGGTCATGGGCAACTGCGGCGTGGGCTTCGCGCCGGTGCGCCCCAGCGACCACGCCACGCTGATCGAGCTGATGGAGGGCGTCGAGGACATCCCCGGTTCGGCGCTCCACGAGGGGGTCCCGTTCGACTGGGAGACGTTCCCCGAGTACCTGACGGCCATCGAGCGGCTCGACCACGACATCGACGTGGCGGCCCAGGTCCCGCACGGCGCGCTGCGCCTCTACGTCATGGGCGAGCGGGGCGCCCGGCGCGAGCCCGCCACCGCCCTGGAGATCGGCGAGATGGGACGCCTCGTCGCCGAGGCCGTGCGCGCCGGCGCGCTCGGTTTCACGACCTCCCGCACGCTCAACCACCGCACGAGCACGGGCGACTCCACCCCGACGCTGACCGCGGCCGAGGAGGAGCTCGTGGGCATCGCCGAGGCCATGGGCGAGACGGGCGCGGGCGTGATGGAGCTCATCTCCGACTTCCCCGACGGCCTGGCCGAGTTCCAGCGCCTGCGCCACATGGTCGAGCGGTCCGGACGGCCGCTCACGATCTCGCTGGCCCAGCAGGGCAGCAGCGACGCCTACCGGGGCATGCTCTGGCTGCTCGATGCCGTCGCCAGTGAAGGGCTGCCGATGAAGGCCCAGGTGGCGGCCCGGCCGATCGGCGCGCTGTTCGGGCTGCAGGCGACGTTCAGCCCCTTCGCGAGCAACCCGGCCTACGCCGAGGTGGCGGACCTGCCGTTCGACGAGCGCCTGGCCGCGCTGGCAGACCCCGCAGTCCGGGCCCGCATCCTGGCCGCCGAGAGCCCCGACGACGCCGGCCGGTTCGACGACCTGTACCTGCTCGGCGAGCCGCCCGACTACGAGCAGCCACCCGAGCGGTCCGTCGGGGGCCGGGCCAGGACCGAGGGTCGGCCCCCGGCCGAGCTGGCCTACGACGCGATGGTCGCCGACGGCGGCACCGGCTTCCTCTACTTCCCGTTCGCCAACTACGTCGACGGCGACTTCGAGGCGATCCGCGAGATGCTGCTGCACCCGCAGACCCTGGTCGGGCTGGGCGACGGCGGCGCCCACGTCGGCACGATCTGCGACGGCAGCAACGTGACCACCATGCTCACCCACTGGACGCGGGACCGCACCAGGGGCGAGCGGCTCGAGCTGCCCTGGGTCGTCCACGCCCTGACCCGGCGCAACGCCGAGGCCGTCGGGCTGCTCGACCGGGGGGTCGTGGCGCCGGGCTACAAGGCCGACCTGAACGTGATCGACCTCGACAACCTCACGCTGCACGCGCCCGAGATGCGCTTCGACCTGCCGGCGGGGGGCAAGCGGCTGTTGCAGCGCGTCGACGGCTACGTGGCCACGATCGTGTCGGGCCGGGTCATCGCTCGGGACGGCACGCCCACCGGCGCGCTCCCGGGCCGCCTCGTCCGCGGGGCACAGCCGGCGCCCATGTGACAACAGACACTTCAGAATGACGGTTGCTGACGCGTGGATGGCCGTACACTGTCTTTCGACGCTTCCGGGTGGGGTTCCCACTCGGGGGCTCAGGGTCTTTCACAAACTGGGTCTTTCACAACTCAAGGCCTGCGGATCGAGTACGAGTACTCCCCCCTCCACTCGTCGCTCTCTGCAGAAATGACAGTGCCGTCTGCATCCCCCCTGCAGGCGGCATTGTCGCGTCCAGGACCTGCTCAGCCGGTGACGCGACGCCTCTGCCGTGTCAGGGCTGCACGCCGCGCAGGCCCCGCCATGCCAGGTCGGCGAGCTGGTGGGCCAGGCGATCGGGGTCGGCGTCGCTGTTCGACTTGAGCCAGTGGATGCTGGCCCCCTCGATCATCCCGACGATGCCGTGGCCCATCACCCGGCGCTGCTCGGGGCTGAGACCCTCGACCTCGATGAGCGTGGCGACGAGCGCCGCCACCGCGGTCTCGGTCTGGTTCACGACCTCGGCGAACTCCTCGTCGCGGGCCATGGAGCCGCCGTAGAACAGGCGGAAGGCGTCGCGGTGCCGGTCGACGTAGGAGAAGTAGGCCGAGAACCCGAGCTCGACCATCTCGCGCGGCCCCTCGGCCGCCGTGACGGCCTTGGTGATCGTGTCCTGCAGATCACGCCCGACGTCGCTCAGCAGCTCGGCGAACAGCTCGCGCTTCGACGCGAAGTGCTGGTAGAGGACGGGCTTCGTGACGCCGGCCGCGATCGCGATGTCGTTCATCGACGCGTCGTGGAAGCCCCGCTCGGCGAACACCTGCATCGCCACGTCGAGGAGCTGTCGACGCCGGCGAGCGGCGGGGAGTCGGGTGGACACGCGGATGTCGTCCTTCATGGGAGGCCAGCGAGGCGTCGGGCCCGCGCCCACGTCGGGCGACGGTTCTCCAGGGGTGTGACGCCGTTCATATCAGTTACTTCACGGTAACAGTCCGGCGCCGCGCGTGCGGGGGACCCTGCCCGCGGCTCAGCGGGTGGCGCCGCGCTCGCGGTCCTCGCGGTCGGCCGCCTTGACGGCGTAGCCGATCACGATGGCGGGCGCGAGCAACGCCGACCCGACGCCGAGCGCGACCAGGATGGCGGTGACGACGGCCCCGGTGAACCCGCCGACGAACCCGACCACGAACAGCACGACCGCCGCCCCGAACAGCCCGTAGCCGACCCGCTGTGCCAGCTCGGCGCCGCGGGCGAGCTGCCGGCGGCGCGCCAGGACGGGATCGGCGGGGGAGGGGTCCACCCCCGCATCGTGCCAACCCCGTCGGCCCGCGGGCCAGACGGCGCGCCGCATGTCGGCGCGTTCGCTCGCCGTCGGGCCGCTGACGTCAGCCCTCGCCGCCGGTGGGGAGGTCGGTGATGCCGCAGTCGGTGACCGCGTCGAGGATCGACGACATGTCCTCGGGCGTGAGCGACGACATGTCCCCGCCGGACTCGCCGATCTCGGCCAGCCGGTCGGGCCCGAGCCCGTCGAGCATCGCGTTCGGTGAAGCACTCGGCCTGCTCGCGCGTGAAGCCCGAGCTCTCGAGCTGGTCGGCGACGACGTCGACGATGGCCGCGCGCACCTCGGGGTCGTCGAAGTCGATGTCGCCGCTGCTGAGGTCGATCGAGGTGTCGGTGGTGTCGTCCGCGACCGTCGTGTCGGGCGTGTCGGTGTCGGGCTCGGTCGTCACGGACCCCGTCGGGTCGGAGGTCGAGGTCTCGTCGCCGTCGCCGTCGTCACCCGTGAGCACGACCACGATGGCGACGATCAGGGCGAGGGCCAGCGCGCCGAGGCCGACGAGCAGCCCCGTCGACGGGCCCGACCGCGGCGGCTTGGCCGGCGGGACCGGGCCGCTGCCGTACGCCGGGTACCCGGTCGTGGGGCCGTACCCGCCGGGCCCGGCACCGGCATCGGCGGGTGGGTAGCCGGCGGGACCGCCCGGCGGCGTGGGCGTGCCGTAGGCGGCGGTCGGGGCGAAGCCCTGCGTGGGGTCCATGACCGAGGTGGGCTCGCCGGACGGCGCCGGGCCGCCGGGCGCCGGGAGGCCGGGGGCGGGGTCGACCGACGTGTCGCCGGCGTCGGAGACGTCGTCGGTCCACGTGCCGCCGTCCCAGTACCGGTACTCGTGCCGGCCGGAGGGGTCGGGCTGCCACCCGGGCGCGCTTGCGTTCATGCGATGGTCCTTGCGTTCGTGGCGCCCGCCCCCGCGAGCGCGTCCGCCGGGTCCGCATCGTAGGACCTGGTGGGGTTGGCGCGACATCGGGCCCTACGAGCCACCCCACTAGCGTCCTCGGCCGTGATCCACTCCGAGCCCCGCGGCCACGTCGTCGTCCTCACGATCGACCGCCCCGAGCGGCGCAACGCGGTCGACCACGCCGCCCTCGAGTCCCTGGCGGCGGCGCTGGACGGCTGCGGCGACGACGTCCGCACGGTCGTGCTCACCGGCGCCGGCGGGCACTTCTGCGCGGGGGCCGACCTCGCCGGGGTCAAGGACGCGGGCTTCCCCGCCCTGCTGCGCTCGGTCCTCGACCGGCTGCGCCTGGCGCCGTTCGTGACCGTGGCCGCGGCCGACGGCGCCGCGCTCGGAGCCGGGACCCAGCTGGCGGTCGCCTGCGACCTCCGGGTGGCGACCCCGCAGGCCAGCTTCGGCATCCCCGCAGGCCGGCTGGGCCTGGCCGTCGACGAGTGGACGGTGGCCCGCCTCGCCGCCCTCGCCGGCGGCGGGCCGGCGCGGGCCATGCTGCTCGCCGCCGAGGTGCTCAAGGGCGACGAGGCCCACCGCCTCGGGCTGGTGCAGCGCCTCGGCGACCTGGCCGACGCGCTGGCCTGGGCCGACGACATCGCCGCCCTGGCGCCCCTGACCGTCCGGGCGCACAAGGCCGCGCTGGAGCCCGAGCCCGACGCCGCCGCGGCCATCGCCCGGGCGTGGGCCAGCGACGACCTGCAGGAGGGGCTGGCGGCGTTTCGCGAGCGCCGCCGCCCGGTGTTCCACGCCCGCTGACCGGTCGCGTGGCGGGTGGGTCGCGACGCGGGACCTGTGTGACGTCGTGGCTGCTCGGCAACCACGACGTCACAGGTCAGAGGCGTCAGCGGTTGGCGCCCGCCAGGCTGCCGGTCACGTCACCCGCCGGGTCGACGATCAGGCACAGCAGCTCGCGGTCGCCCGCGTCCCACGACTCGGCCGTGGGGCTGAGGAAGGTCACCTCGAGCACCGAGTCGTAGTAGTCGAGGCCGACGAACGACTGGAACGCCGGGAGGCACTGCTCCTCGACGATCGTCTGGATGCCCGCGTCGTCGGGCAGCTCCGCGTCCGGGATCAGGTACGAGTGGAACACCTCGGTCGCGTGCGGCTGGCCGCAGTCGATGATCGTGACCTCCTGCACCTCGCCCTCGAGCGACGAGTCGGCCGCGCAGTCGCCGACGCCGAGGGCGAAGACGTCCTGCGTCTCGCCGTCAGGGTCCGCCGCCTCGGTCGTCGTGGTGGTCTCCTCGGGCTCGGCCGTCGTCGTGGTCGCGTCTTCCTGCGTGGTCGTGGTGGTGTCGTCGGTCGCGGTGTCGTCGTCGTCACCGCCCGTCAGCAACACCACGATGACCGCGATCACCGCCACGGCAACGACGCCCAGCCCGATGAGGAGCCCCACCGGCGGCCCCGACTTGGGGGGCGTCGCCGGGGGCAGGCCGCCGCCCGTGCCGTAGGGGTCGTAGCCGCCGGGCCCACCAGGGCCTCCCGGCCCGGGCGGGTACCCGCCGGGGCCGGCGGGCGGGTACCCGCCGCCGGGAGGGCTCGGCTCCCCGTAGCCGGGAGCCGCCGGCCCTTGCCCGTAGGCCTGGGTGGGCTCGAAGGGCGCCGTGGGGGCCGGATCGGTGGGATAGCTCGGACCGCCCGCCGCCGCGAGGGGGTCGATCGAAGTGACGCCGTTGTCGGACACGTCGTCGGTCCAGTTGCTGCCATCCCAGTACCGGTACTCGTGGCGACCGGAGGGGTCGGGATTCCACCCGGGAGTGGGTGCGCTCATCGTTCGTCCTTGGTGTGTGAGGGGACGCTGCGGGAGGCCGCAGCCCCGCCAGCGGGCCGATCGTAGAACCACCAGGCCCGTCAACTGGCGTCAGCCACGCTGGGTGTTCGCGCCCGTTCCGTTCGTCGACGGCCGAGCTCGGTCAGAAGTTGGCGGGCAGCAGCCGCGAGAAGTTCTCGAAGAAGAAGAAGAGCACGACCAGGAACACGGGGAGGCCGACGAGGTAGGCCGGCCACTTGCGCCACAGCTTCCCCAGCAGCCAGGCGGCGATCCAGATGAGGGCGCAGGCGACGCCGAGCATGATCGCCGGCCAGGCCGTCGCCCGCTCGCCGCCGAGCCCCGCGTCGATCGTCTGGGCGCCGCCGCCGCCGTCGCCGTCGTCGGAGGCGTCGTCGTCGGACCCGATCCCGGAGTCGTTGCCCGGGTTGCCGTCACCCGATGGTCCCGTCGCCGGCCCCGGCGCCGCGTCGCCGACCAGCGAGGCCACGACGACGATGCGCTGCCGGGCCGAGTACTTGGGGTGGCAGGCGGTCAGTGTGAGGCGGTCGTCGCCGAACTCGTCGAGCACCTCGACCTGGTCGGGGTTCACGATGAGCTGGCGCTGGACCTCGTAGCGGAAGGCGCCCTGGGCCGTCGTGACCAGGATCTCGTCGCCCTGCTCCAGCTCGTCGAGGCGGTTGAACGGCGCCCCGTAGGTGGTGCGGTGGCCGGCGATGGCCGCGTTGCCCGGCTGCCCCGGCAGCGGTGAGTCGGGGTAGTGCCCCGGGCCCCGCTTGAGGTCGGACACCTGGACCCCCTCGACCACGATCTTGTCGACGTCGATGTCGGGGATGCGGAGACGGGCGACCGCGTCGCCGTCGGCGGGCGGCGGCGGGGGCGGGAGTGGCTCGGTGGCGGCGGGCGTCTCGGCGGGCGCGTCGGGTTGGTCGGGGACGGTGGTGGTCGTCGTGTCCTCGACGTCGACGACGCGCTCCTCGAACTCGGACTCGAGCGCGTTCTGCGCCTGCGCCTCGCGGATGCCGGTGCCCCAGAGCTGGTACACGACGAAGAGCAGGATGAGCACACCGGCCGTGATGCAGGTGCGGCCGATCGCTCCGAGGACTCTGGCCAGACGCATGACGGGCGCAGAGCGTACAGACCCTCGCACCGGGGTCTGTTTCACGGTGTGTGGCGGGTGCCACGAGGGGGCCGCTGTCTTGGAGGCCCGCGCGGTGCGTCAGTACCCTCGCGTCGTCTCCATGGAGCCGGTCGTCCACCTCCGCGACGCCGTTGCGCTGCTCGGACGTTTCCCTGCGCTCGCCGGGATCGACCTCGACGTGGCGCGCGGCGACATCGTCCTCCTCCGCGGGCCCAACGGTGCAGGCAAGACCACGGTCCTGCGCGCCCTGGCCGGGCTCGTGCCGGTGGTCCGCGGCGAGGCGCGGGTGCTCGGCCACGACCTGCGCGTCGACCCCCGGCCCGTCCGCCGCCGGGTCGGCCTGCTGGGCCACGCCACCGGGCTGTTCGACGACCTCACCGTGGCCGACAACGTGACCTTCTGGGGCCGGGCCACCCGCGCCAGCGGGGCCGACATCGACGCCGCGCTCGGTCTGGCCGGCCTCGCGGGCCGGCTGCGCGACGTGCCGGTCGCCCGCCTTTCCGCCGGGCAGCGGCGCCGCACGTCGCTGGCCTGCCTGCTGGCCCGGCGGCCCGAGCTGTGGCTCCTCGACGAGCCGCACGCGGGCCTCGACGGCGAGGCCCGCGACCTGCTCGACGGCCTCGTCCGCCAGGCGGTGGACCAGGGGGCAACGGTGGTGCTCGCGTCGCACGAGCTCGACCGGGCGGAGGCCCTGGCCGACCGGGTCGTGGTCCTCGACGGCGGGCAGGCCCGGGCGTCGCGGGCGCCGGCGACCCCGCCCGCGGTGGCCGCCGATCGGGCGGCGGAGGTGAGCCATGTGGCGTGACGCCACGCTGGTCGCCGGCCGCGACCTGCACGTCGAGGCCCGCAGCCACGTGACGCTGCACCAGGTGGCGCCGTTCGCATTGCTGGTGCTGTTGCTGTTCGGCTTCGCCCTCGACCCCGACCGGGGGGTGCTCGAGCGGGCCACCCCCGGCCTGTACTGGGTGACCGTGCTGTTCTCGGCCCTGCTCGCCCTCGCCCGCAGCGCCAAGCTCGAGGAGGCCGACGGCGTCCGCGACGCGGTGCGGCTCAGCGCCCTGGAGCCGGCGGGCGTGTTCGTCGGCAAGGCCCTGGCGGTGGCGGCCCAGCTCGTGGCCCTCGAGGTCATGCTCGGCGTCGGGGTCGTCGTCCTCTACGGCGCCGACCCCGCGGGCCTGGGGCTGCTCGTCGCCACCTGCCTGGCCGCGACCGTGTCGGTGGCCGCCACCGGTACGCTCTACGGCGCCCTGGTCAGCGGTCTGCGGGTCCGCGAGACGCTGCTCCCCCTGCTGCTCCTCCCCGTGCTGGCGCCCGTCCTCATCGGCGCCACGCGGGCCTTCGAGGCGGCGCTCGACGGCGCCCCCGCCGACGGCTGGCCCTGGTGCGGCCTGCTCGCCGCCTTCGCTGTTCTCTATTCGGTCGCCGGGGCGTTCGCCTACGGCACGCTCCTGGAGGGCTAGTGCACCCCCGCAGAACCAGCGCACATGTCTCGCCGGCCAGCTTCGCCGCTGGACTTCGTCCTCGTCCTCACCGCAGGCTCCGGCTGCGCCTTCGTCCTGCGTCCTCGCCAGCGGCGAACCTGACTCGCCGATCCACGCACGCTGGTTCTGCGGAGGCGCACCAGTGACCGCCACCCCCACCGCCGGCGCCGCCGGTGGGCCCCCGTCCCCCACGCAGACGCACCCCCGTCCCGCTGCGCACCCCGGGCCGGCGAGCACCGGCTCCCGGGCCACCCGGGTGATCGGCCTGCTGGCGCTCGCCGCGATCGGCCTGCTCGTGCTCTACGGGCTGGTCATCAGCCCGGCCGACGTCGAGATGGCCGACTCGGTGCGCCTCTACTACGTGCACGTGCCGTCCGCGATCTGTCTGGCGCTCGGCTGCCTCATCACGACCGTGGCGTCGGCACTGTGGCTGCGGCGCCGCAGCGCGGGATGGGATGCCCTCGCCGAGGCCGGCGGTGAGGTCGCCCTCGTGTTCGCGGCGATCACCCTCCTCACGGGCTCGCTCTGGGGCCGGCCGACGTGGGGCACGTACTGGACCTGGGACGCCCGCCTGACCTCGACCGCCGTGCTCACCGCGATGCTCGTCGGCTACCTGGCCCTGCGCCGCCTCGACCTCGACCCCGACGCCCGGTCGGTGCGCGCCGCCGTGCTCGGGCTGCTGCTCCTCCCCAACTTCGTGGTCGTGAACCGTTCTGTCGAGTGGTGGCGCTCCCTCCACCAGGAGTCGACGCTCTTCAAGCTCGACCCCTCGATCGAGGGCGACATGCTCGTCGCCCTGATGATCGGTTACCTGACCTTCGGGCTCATCTTCACGTGGCTCATGATCCACCGGTTCCGGGTGGCGTGGCTCGAGCAGGCCGCCGACCGGGTCGACCTCGACGCCGCGCTGGCCACGCGCCGGGCGGAGGCGCAGGCCCCGCCGGCCGAGCCGACCGCAGCGACGACCGCCCCCGAGCCGACCGCAACGACGACCGTCCCCGAGCCGCCGGCGAGCGCCGACGGCGCCGCCGCTCCCACCGAGGTCACGTCCCGATGATCGCCATGACCCACGCCGGGTACGTCGCCGCCGGGTGGATCGGCACCTTCGCCCTGATCGGGGGCTACGCGCTCACGGTGCTGCGGCGCGGCCGCGCCCTGTCGCGCCAGGTCCCGCCCGAGGAGCGCCGGTGGAGCTGACGCCCCGCGCCCTCGACGACGACGACGTCACCGTCGAAGAGGGCGAGGTCACCCCCCGGCCGCCCCGGTCCCGGCGCCGCCGCACCCGCCGCCGGTGGGTGCCCCTCGTCGTGCTCGCCGTCGTGGTCCTCGGCCTCGGCGCCCTCGTCTACAAGGGCCTCAACGACGCCACGCTCTACTTCCGCAACGCCGACGAGGCCGTCGCCCAGCGCGACGACCTCGGCACCAAGCGGTTCCGCCTGCAGGGCACGGTCGTGGGTGATCCCGCGGTCGAGGGCGACGTCGTCCGGTTCGACGTGGCGTACAACGGCGTCGAGGTGCCCGTCGAGCACGTCGGCACGCCGCCCGACATGTTCCGCGCCGGCATCCCCGTCGTGCTCGAGGGCCACTGGAGCGGCGAGGTCTTCGCCAGCGACCGGATGCTCATCAAGCACGACGAGAGCTACGAGTCGCAGGACGACTACCAGGAGCGCATCGACGAGGCCGAGCAGGGCGGCGAGGCGGGCCAGGGCACGACGGGCGCCTCGGGGTCCTCCGGGTGAACGCCGCGCTGGGCACGGCCGGCATCGTCCTCGGCGTCGCCGCGTCGATCGGCGGCGTCGTGACGCTGGCGTTCGCCCTCGGGCAGCGCAAGCGCCACCTGCAGGCGGTCGGCCGCTCCTACGTGCTGCTCGCCCTCGTCGGGGCGGTGCTGGCGGTGGCCGCCATGGAGCGGGCGCTGATCACCCGCGACTTCACCGTCCAGTACGTCGCCGACAACGGCAGCAGCCGCACCCCGGCGCTCTACAACGTCGCGTCGCTGTGGGCCGCGCTCGAGGGGTCGATCCTGCTGTGGGTGCTCGTGCTCACCGCCTACATGGCGCTGGTGGTGCACAAGTTCCGCAAGCGGCTCGACGACCCGCTCGTGGGCTGGGCGATGCTCGTCATGCTCGCGGTCAGCACCTTCTTCTTCCTGCTGTTGCTGTTCCCGGCCAACCCGTTCCAGGCCTTCGACCCGCCGGCCGGCTTCGACGGACCGGGCCCCAACCCGCTGTTGCAGAACCACCCGCTGATGGCGGTGCACCCGCCGATCCTCTACCTCGGCTACGTCGGGTTCACGGTGCCGTTCGCCTTCGCGGTGGCGGCCCTCGTGACCGGGCGGGTCGGCGAGGGCTGGCTGATGGAGACCCGGCGCTGGACGCTGTTCGCCTGGGGCTTCCTGACGGTCGGCATCGTGCTCGGCGCCTGGTGGAGCTACGAGGTCCTCAACTGGGGCGGCTACTGGGGGTGGGATCCGGTCGAGAACGCCTCGCTGCTGCCGTGGCTCACCGGCACCGCCTTCATCCACTCGGTGATGGTGCAGGAGCGGCGCGGCATGCTGCGGGTCTGGAACCTGTCGCTCGTGTGCGCCACGTTCAGCCTCACCATCCTCGGCACGTTCCTCACCCGGTCGGGCGTCATCGCCTCGGTCCACGCCTTCACCGAGGGCGACATCGGGGCGTGGCTCCTCGGCTTCTTCGGGCTCACGGTCGCCGTGACGTTGGGGCTGATCGGGTGGAGGGCCGACCGGCTGCGCTCGCCCGGCATCATCGACTCGCCGGTCTCGCGCGAGGGCGCCTTCCTCGCCAACAACGTGATCTTCACGGGCTTCGCCTTCGTGGTGCTGCTGGGCACCGTGTTCCCGCTCCTGGTCGAGGCGGCCAACGACGACCAGCTGTCGGTGGGCAGCCCGTACTTCGACCGCATGGCCATCCCCATCGGGCTGACGCTGCTGTTCCTGATGGCGATCGCCCCCGTGCTGCCGTGGCGCAAGGCGTCGACCGAGGTGCTGTCGACGCGCCTGTTCTGGCCCGCATGGGCGGGCGCGGCCGCGGTCCTGGTCGCCCTGGCGCTCGGCGCCCGGGGCCTGGCCCCGCTCCTGGCGTTCGGGCTCGGCGGGTTCGCAGCCGGCGCGGCCGTGCGCCAGGTGGTGCTGGCCACCCGCCGGCAGGGGTGGCGCGGGCTGGTCGGGCGCACCAACGGCGGGATGATGGTGCACCTCGGCGTCGTGATCGTGGCCGTCGCCCTGGCTGCGTCGGGCAGCTACGACACCGAGCGCGAGCTGACGATGGAGATCGGCGACACCGCGACCGTGGCCGGGCACGAGATCGAGTACCTCGGATCGCGGACCGTGCAGCAGTCCAACAAGACCTCGGTGCGGGCGCAGGTCGGGGTCGACGGTGACGTCTACGAGCCGGCCATCAACCGGTTCGACGTGAGCGGGCAGGCCATCGGCACCCCGTCGGTGCGGACGTCGCTCACGCAGGACGTCTACCTCACGCTGCAGCGGGCCCCGCAGGACGACGCCGGCGAGACCGCCGCCATCCGGGTCATCGTGCAGCCGATGGTCGTGTGGCTGTGGATCGGCGGGGGGGTCATGGCGCTCGGCACCATCCTCGCCGCCTTCCCCGGGCGGCGCCGCAACCCCATCGACCCCGTGTCGGCCCCACTGCCGGCCGCGGCGGTCGGCGGCGATGGCAACGGGTCCGGCGGCCGCGACCGATCCGGCGACGGCGCCGAGGTCTCCGTGACCGGGAGCACCGCGGGCGCGGGTGACGGTGCGGCCGACCACGACCGCTCCGACGGGACGCCCGACCGCGTGGAGGTGCCGACGTGACCGACGTGGTCGAGCCCCCCGACGCGCCCGATCCCGGTGGCGAGGCCGAGTCCGGCACCGGCGCGCCCGGCGGTGGGCGGCGGCGGGTCGGGCTGATCGTGTCCGCCGTCGTGGCCGTGCTCCTCGTCGCCTTCGTGGCGGTGCTGGCCACCCGCGAGCCCGCCACCGAGCGCCGGGCCAGCAGCCCGCTCATCGGCAAGGTGGCCCCGGCCCTCGCCGGCGAGACCGTCGACGGCGGCTCCTTCGACATCGACGACCACCGGGGCCGGTGGGTCCTCGTGAACTTCTTCGCCACCTGGTGCCAGCCGTGCGTCCAAGAGCACCCCGAGCTCGTCCGGTTCAGCCAGGCCCACACCACCGCCGACGACGCCCTGGTCGTCAGCGTCGTGTACGACGAGTCCGACCTCGACCGGGTGCGCGACTTCTTCGCCGAGCGCGGCGGCGACTGGCCGGTCCTCTCCGACGGCCTGCTGCCCGCGGTCGACTACGGGGTGGTCAAGGTGCCCGAGTCGTACCTCGTGGCGCCGAACGGCCTCGTCGTGCAGAAGTACACCGGCGGCGTCACCCAGGACATGATCGAGCGCGACATCGCCGCCCTGACCGAGGCCGCGTCGGGGGGTGACGGCTCGTGACCCGCGGCCGCCTGCTCGGCTGGGCCGCGCTCGTCGTGGTGGTGGTCGGCGCCCTGGCGTACGGCACGCTCGACGACGGCGGTCCCCGCTCGCCCGGCGACCGGGCGCGCAACCTGGCCGAGACGATCGCCTGCCCGCAGTGCGACGGGCAGTCGGTCGCCGACTCCGACTCCGAGGCGGCCAAGGGCATCCGGCTGCGCATCGACGAGCGCATCGCGGACGGCGCCTCCGACGCCCAGATCCAGCGACGAGCTGGCGGCGGCCTACGGGGAGCGGGTGCTGCTCACGCCGGGCCGGTCGGGCGTGTCGAGCCTCGTGTGGACGTTGCCCGTGGTGGCCGTGGTCGTGGCCTTCGGCGGGCTGGCGTACGCCTTCCGCCGGTGGCGGGGCGACGCGGCGGGGCGGGCCTCCGACGCCGACCGGGCGCTCGTGGCCCAGGCGCAGGCCGCGCCCGGACCCGACGGCGAACGCGGCGGGGCGTCCTCGTGACCACGACCGAGGGGCCCGCGGTGGACGCCGGCGACGGGGGCGACGCCCCGCGTGCTACGGCTGGATCCGCGGCCGCCCGCCGCCACATCGACCCCGACGCGCTGGCGGCGCTGGTCGACGAGCGCGACTTCCTGCTCCGCTCGCTCGAGGACCTCGAGCGCGAGCACGACGCGGGAGACGTCGACGACCACGACTACGAGACGCTCAAGGACGACTACACGGCCCGCGCCGCCCGCGCCATCCGGGCCGTCGAGTCGCACCAGGCCCGGGCGCGCGCGGCGCGGCGCCCACGGTCGTCGCGGCGGATCGTCGCCACCGTGGCCGGCGTCCTCGCCTTCGCGGTGCTGGCGGGGGTCCTCGTGGCCCAGGCCTCGGGGCGGCGCGGGTCGGGCGAGGCGCTCTCGGGCGACATCCGCCAGTCGACCCGCGCCGACCTCGCCGAGGCGCTGGAGACGGCGAGCGAGGGCGACTATGCGGGTGCGCTCACCATCTACGACGACGTGCTCGCCGACGACCCCACCAACGTCGAGGCGCTCACGTACAAGGGCTGGCTCCAGTTCCAGAGCGGCGACAGCGCCGGCATCGAGTCGCTGATCGCCGCCGCCGAGGCCGATCCCGACTACGCACCCACGCATGCGTTCCTGGCCGTCATCCTCGAACAGGCCGGCCGCACCGACGCCGCCCTCGCCGAGCTCGACCGGCTCGACGCGCTCGACCCGCCGCCGTACATCCTCGAGCTGGTGGCGGGCATGCGCGCCCGGCTCGAGGCGGCGGCCGGCACCCCGCCCACCACCGCGCCCGCTCCCTGAGCCCGCCAGTGTCGTCGGCGGCGGCCGGGCGTCCAGCCGATTGCGGGCGCTTCTGCTGGATCTGTGAGTCCGGCCGGTCGCTTGGACCGGTCGACACCGCCCAGGACGACGCTGTCGAGCCAGCCAGCGCCGCTGGCTGGCCGTGTTCGATCATGGGCAGGGCCGTGGCGCTCACGACCGGGCCGTCAAGGGCACGCTGCGGGACTCCGCTGCGCTCCGTGTCCTCGCTCGGCCTGCGGCCGTCCCTTGACCGCCCTCGACCCGAAGCCCGCCCGGCGACGGCTGGTCACTGGGGCTGCTGGCCGAGGCAATGGGTTCCGCTTTGGAGGGGACGAGGCAATGGGTTCCGTATACGGAACCCACGCCTCAAGCTCGCCGCCGGGGAACCTATGGCCTCGCCACGGCCCACCGACCCACGGATCGAGCAGAAGAGGCCGGCTTTCGTGGGGGAAACCGCTCTGGTGCCCGGTCGGGCTACCGGTGGTGGTGGAGGTCGGGCGGGGCGATGTAGCGGGCCTTGGACCAGCAGTCGCCGTCCCACGTGACCACCCAGGTCGAGGCCTTGGGCCAGATGAACGGGTCGCGGAAGCGGGCGGTCGTCGCCTTGAGGATGCGCAGCAGCTCGGGGATGACGTCGCCGTGGCTGCACACGACCGCGGCCTCGGATTCCTTGCGCAGCTCGTCGGCCAGGGTGAGCGCGTTGTCGCCCCCTGCGCCCTCGGCGAGCCGCTCGTCGCTCTCGACGGCCACGCCGAGGTGGGCGGCCAGAGGGACGAGCGTCTGCGTGCACCGGCGGTAGGGGCTGCTCACCAGCCGGGTCACCCCGGCGGACCTGAGGTCCTCGGCGATGGCGTCGGCCTGGTGGCGTCCGCGTTTGGTGAGCGGGCGCGTCTCGTCGGGCCCGTCCCAGGACGAGCGGCCGCCGGCGTCAGCGTGACGGACGACGTACAGCCTCATGCGCCGGGTCACTGTCGCCGGCCTGGGGAAGTCCGACCCAGCACCGCACGATGATGCCAGATCGGATCGTTTACGCCCCCACTGGGCGTGAGTAACGCGGTGTCACGCGCCACCCTGAGCGGCGCGAGTCAGGGCCCGCAGGTCGGCGAGGACGCGGGGGAGGGCCGCGAGCAGGCGGTCGATGTCGGCGTCGGTGGTCGACCAGCCCACCGAGATCCGCAGGCTGTGGTGGGCGTCGACGCCCATGGCCTCGAGGACCGGCGACGGCTCGAGCGACTCGGACGAACACGCGCTGCCCGAGTGGGCGGCGACGCCCGCCCGGTCCAGGCCGAGGAGCACCGCCTGGGGCTCGACCCCCTCGACCCCGAGGCACACGATGTGCGGCAGCCGGTCGACCGGGTCCCCGTAGACCACGAGGCCGTCGAGCCCGGGCGCGGGCTCGGCCGCAGTCGTGCCGTCCGTCCCGATCGGGGCGCCGACCGCGGTGAGGACGCGGTCGGTCAGGCGCCGCTGGTCCGCGGCCTCGGCGAGCACGCGGGCGCCGCCGCCCGCGGCCAGCACCCCGGCCACTGCGCCGAACCCGGCCAGAGCGGCGACGTTCTCGAGCCCCGCGCGCCGGGCGCGCTCCTGGTCGCCGCCGACGAGCAGCGGCGGCAGGCGCAGGCCGCGCCGCACCAGCAGGGCGCCGACCCCGGCGGGCCCGCCGAGCTTGTGGGCGCTGACCGACATCAGGTCGGCCCCCAGGGCGCGGAACTCGACGCGGGCGCGGCCGGCGGCCTGGGCCGCGTCGACGTGCACCAGCACCCCTCGCTCGCGGCAGGCGGCCACCGCCTCGGCCACGGGCTGGACGGTCCCGACCTCGTGGTTGCCCCACTGGAGGTGCACCAGCGCGGTGTCGTCCCGCACTGCGGCCATGAGCGCGTCCACGTCGACGTGGCCCCGGCCGTCGACGGGCACGGTCGTCACCTCCCCGTGGCGGGCCGCGGCCAGGCGCACGGCCGAGTGCTCGACGGGGGGCACCACCTGGTGCCGACCCCGGGCCGCGGCGCCCCAACACGCCGCGGCGATCGCCTCGGTGGCGCTCCCGGTGAACACGACCTCGCGGGCGCGGGCCCCGACCAGGTCGGCGACCTGCTCGCGGGCCTCCTCGACCATGACCCGGGTGCGCAGCCCCTCGGCGTGGATGCGCCCGGGATCGCCGACGACGTCGAGCGCCTCGATCATCGCCGCCCGGCCCTCGGGCCGCAGCGGCGAGGTCGAGGCGTGGTCGAGGTACGACCGAGGGGTCACGACCGAAACGCTAACGGCGGCCGGGGCGGACGCACGCTGGTCCGCCCGTGGCGCGGCTCACGGGACGAGGACGATCTTGCCCAGCGTGTGTCGCTCCTCGACCTCGCGGAAGGCGTCGCGCACGCGGTCCAGGGGGTACGTGGCGGCGATCGGCACCTCGAGCCGTCCGTCCGCGATCAGCTCGGCCAGCTCGGCCAGCACCTCGGGACGGGCGCCGGCCATGTTGCCCTCGGTGCGCACGCCGTGCCGCGCGGCCGCGGCCCAGTCGATGATCGTGTCGATCCGCTGGGGGGCGACGCCCAGCTCGATCGCCAGGTCGACGTAGCCGCTGCCGAAGGTGTCCACGAACGCGTCCACGGGTCCGCCCGCCGCGTCGCGGATGCGGTCCGCGACGCCGTCGCCGTAGGCCACAGGGATGACGCCGTGAGCGCGCAGCCAGTCGTGGTGCCGTGGGCTCGCCAGGCCGATCACCGTGGCACCCGCGGCGGCGGCCAGCTGGACGGCGAGCGACCCGACGCCTCCGGTCGCACCCGACACGACCACCGTCTCGCCCTTCTCGGGCGCCACCGCGTGGACGGCGGCCCAGGCGGTGGTGCCGACGACGAACAGGGCACCGGCGACCTCCCACGGCACGCCCGCCGGCTTGGCGGTCAGGTGCCCCTGCTCGACGACGACGAGCTCGGCCTGGCTGGCCCGGACGTGGGTGAAGCCGATCACCTCGTCGCCGACGGCCACCCCGGTGACCTCGGGCCCCACCTCCTCGACCACGCCGGCCAGGTCGCTGCCCTGGCCCGACGGGAACGTGGCGGGCCAGCGGTCGTGCACGAGGCCCTCGCGGACGGCGGCCTCGCCGGGGTTGATCCCGGCGGCGCGGACGCGGACGAGGACCTCGCCGGGGCCGGGAATCGGTCGGGGCACCTCGCGGACGTCGAGCACGTCGACGCCGCCATAGCGGTCGAAGCGGACGGCCTTGGGCACGGCGGAACCTCCTCGGTCGGGTTCGGGGCTGCCAACCGCGCGCTCGCCGGAGGAATTCCCGATCAACCAGATCGGATTTCGGGAATCGCGGCGTCGACGGGAGGCCGGCTGGGGAGCCGCTCCTCGAGCGCCAAATCCCCACGCGTAGGCGTTGTCGAACGCCCTGTTCGCTCGGCCTCTCAGGCGCCCTGGACCGACGTCACGCACCGCTCGCCGCCGGTCGGCAGCGACAGCGACGTCTCGGTCATGAGGTCCTGCCCGTAGAGGGCGCCGAGCATGCCGCGCACCATGCCGCGGTCGACGGCGCAGATGACCGGGTGCTCGATCGGCGCACCGCCGAACGGGCAGTGCTCGCTCACGATGCGGAGCTGCTCGCCGTTGCGCTCGGCGTGGGCCGCGAACCCGTGGGCGGTGAGGGCGTCGGCCACCGCGTGCAGCGCGGACTGGAACGACCGGTGCTGCTCGGACCCGGGTGCCATCGCCACCGCCATCGCCCGGCCGTAGTCGACGCCGACATCCTCGGCCAGCCGCTCGGCCCGCTCGTTGCCCAGCTCGGCGAGCGCCCGGCCCAGCAGCTCGATCAGCACGTCGTCGTGGCGCAGCGGGAGGTCGAGGGCGATCTCGGGCGCCACCACCTGGTAGCGCTTGGACGGGCGCCCCGCGCCTCCGCCGGTGGGACGGGCCACCGCCACCTCGACGTATCCGCCGGCCACCAGCTTGTCGAGGTGGTGGCGGGCGACGTTGGGGTGCAGGTCGAACATCTCGGCCACGGCCCCCGCGGTGATGCCGTCGGGGTGCTCGTGGACGAAGAGGTAGATGTCACGCCGCGTGGGATCGCCGAACGCCGACGTGATGGCCGTCACGACCGAGGCGAAATCGGTCGGGGAGAGGGGCGGCCGGTCCACGGCCGGTATTCTACCTATCGCCGTAGTGGAAATCCCTGGTCCGCCTGCGCGCCCGCTCGCCGGGGGCGCAGACCGGCCGACCGTCCCGACCCGGGAGCATGATGCCCGTCTCCGAAGACCAGGTCCTCGAGGCCCTCCGCCCGGTCCAGGACCCCGAGCTGCACCGCAGCATCGTCGACCTCGACATGGTCCGGCGCATCGAGGTCGACGGCGGCCGTGTGGCCGTGACCGTGGCGCTCACCATCGCCGGGTGCCCCCTCCGGGCCGAGATCACCAACCGGGTGAACGGGGCGGTGGTCGCGCTCGACGGTGTCGACGCAGTCGACCTCGACTTCACGGTCATGACCGACGAAGAGCGGGCCGCGCTGCGCACCATGCTCCACGGCGACCCGGCCGCCACGGCCGGCAGCCAGCAGGCCCACGGCCACGCAGAGGGCCGGGCGATCCCGTTCGCCGATCCCGGCAGCAAGACGCGAGTGCTGCTCGTCGCTTCGGGCAAGGGCGGGGTCGGCAAGTCGTCGGTGACCACCAACCTCTCGGTGTCGCTCGCCCGCCGTGGTCGCGACGTGGCGGTGGTCGACGCCGACGTGTGGGGCTTCTCGATCCCCCGCATGCTGGGCGTGCAGCACCCGCCGGTGGTCATCGACGAGATGCTCGTGCCGCCCGAGGCCAACGGCGTGCGCTGCATCTCGATGGGCTTCTTCGCCGCCGAGGACCAGCCGGTCATCTGGCGGGGCCCGATGCTCCACAAGGCGCTCGAGCAGTTCCTCACCGACGTGTTCTGGGACGATCCCGACTACCTCGTCATCGACCTCCCGCCGGGCACGGGCGACATCTCGCTCAGCCTGGCGCAGTTCCTGCCTCGGGCCGAGGTCTACGTCGTGACCACCCCGCAGCCGGCCGCCCAGCGGGTGGCCCAGCGGGCCGCCTTCATGGCGCAGAAGGTCAACCTCGAGGTCAAGGGCGTCGTCGAGAACATGTCGTGGTTCACCGGCGACGACGGCAAGCGCTACGAGCTGTTCGGCGCGGGCGGCGGGGCCGACCTGGCCGCCCGTCTCGGCGTGCCGCTGCTCGGCAAGGTGCCGCTGGTACCCGAGCTGCGTGCGGGCAGCGATTCGGGGGCCCCGATCGTGGCCACCCATCCCGACGGCGAGGCGGCGGGGGTGTTCGCCGACATCGCCGAGACGATCGACGTCGAGCTGGCCCCCAAGCGCATCTACCACTCCGAGCTCCGCATCGGCTGACCCGCCCCCTCTCCGCGTTTTCTTCGCGGTTCTGCGCACTTTGGTGCGCATAACCGCGACGAAAACCGGGTGGGGGGCTAGGCCGGGAGCTCCTCGCGCAGGAACTCGATCACCGCGTCGTTGAAGGCGTCGTTGCGGTCGCCGGCCACCATGTGGCCGGCCCCGCCGACATCGACCAGCCGGGCGTGGGGGATCAGCTCGAGCGTCTGCCGGGCGCCCTCCGCCGACAGCACGTCGCTCTGGCGGCCGCGGACCAGCAGGGTCGGCACCGTGAGCGCCCGGGCGGCGTCCTCGAGCCGGTCCTCGTTGCGCACGCTGCGGGGCTCGTCCTGGCGCCCGCCGAGCAGGAACGCGGGGTCCCAGTGCCAGTACCAGCGGCCGTCGTCGCGGAGGCGGACGTTCTTGCGCAGGCCCGACAGGTCGGTGGGCCGGGGCCGGTGCGGGTTGTAGGCGGCCACGGCGTCGGCCACCTCCTCGAGGCTGGCGAAGCCGTCGAGGTTGCCGAGCATGAACTCGGCGATGCGCTCGATGCCCTTCTCCTCGAGCCGCGGCGCCACGTCGACCATCACGAGCCCGGACGCCACGCTGGCCCCGGCCGGCGCCTCGGCGATGGCGACGAGCGAGCTCAAGCCGCCGAGCGAGGCGCCGATCAGCACGGGGGGCCGCGACTGCACGGCGGCGACGGCACGCACGTCGGCCGCGAACTCGTCGAGCGTGTAGCCGCTGCCGTCGCCCGCGGCGGGCCAGTCGCTCTCGCCGTGGCCGCGCAGGTCGACGGTGGTCGCCCGCCAGCCCTTGTCGCCGAGCAGGCGGGCCGTGCCACCCCAGGCGTGGCGGGTCTGGCCCCCGCCGTGGAACAGCAGGACGGGCGGCCCCTCGGCGGGACCGTAGGTGTCGGCGGCGAGCGTGAGCCCGTCGCCGGCGAGTCGGAGCGCGGGGCCGGGGGAGGCGTCCATCACGGCAGTCTGCCCTCGGGGAGCCGGGCGGTGACACTTTCGTCATCGACGGCGGGTGGATGGCGCGCCGTACGCTCGGCCCCCGTGGACGACGAGACCCGGTGGCGGGCCGAGCAGGCGGCGTTCACCGCCGACCACCTGGCGCGCCACGCAGGCGGCGTTCGACGCCGCGTGAAGGTGATGTGGTGGTCGGCGTCGGCGCGGGCGCGCGGCCCCGACGTGACCGGGCTGCTGACGCGGCTGTGGTCGGGCCGGGAGCGCCGTCCGGGCGCGGATCAGGTCTTCGTCGCGTTGTTCGCGCCCGACGACCCGGTGGGCACCCGGCCGTTTCTCGTCCTGCGGGCGCGCGACGGCGGCCTGGGTGCGACGCGCGGGCGGGCGCTGGCGACGGTCCACGGCCGGGCCGAGCCCGGCGGCGTGCTCGTGGTCGAGACCCGGGCCGCCACGATCATCCCGGCCGAGCCCCCCGCCGAGCCGGGCGACGACGCCCCGTCCTGGACCGAGACCGACCCGCGGTGAGCCCCTTCCACGATTTCCCCGTCAGTTTCGGTCGCCATGGCGACCGAAACTGACGGGGAAATCCTGTGGATGGAGGCCCTGCCGGGGTCAGACGGCGGCGGCTGCGGGCTCGTCGGTGCGGACGAAGCCGGGGACCGGGCGGGGGCGGCGGTGGACGATGACCTCGTCGACGAGGCCGTAGGCCACCGCCTCCTCGCCGCGCAGGATGTAGTCGCGGTCGATGTCCGCCTCGATGCGCTCGCGGGTCTGGTTGGTGCGCTCGGTGAGGATGTCGACCATGCGCTCGCGCATGGTCACCATCTCCCGCACCTGGATCTCCATGTCGGTCGACTGGCCCTGGGCGCCGCCGTGGGGCTGGTGGATGAGGATCCGGGCGTTCGGCAGCGCCGACCGGTGGCCGGGCTCGCCTGCCGCGAGCAGCACCGCGGCCGCCGAGCACGCCTGGCCGACGCACACGGTGTGCACGGCCGGTCCCATGAACTCCATGGCGTCGTACACGGCGAACAGGGCGGTCATGTCGCCGCCGGGGGAGTTGATGTACAGGTTGACCGGCCGCTCGGCGTCCTCGCCCTCGAGGTGCAACAGCTGGGCGATGATCAGGTTGGCCACGCTCTCGTCGAGGGCGCTGCCGAGGAACACGATGCGCTCGCGCAGCAGGCGCGAGTAGATGTCGTACGCCCGCTCGCCGCGGCTGGTGGTCTCGATGACGGTGGGGATGAGCACGGGACGGGTCCTCCTCGACGGGCAACCAGTTGGTTGCGTGTTGCACGGTAGGGGTGGACGCGGCAAAGCGCAACTGTAAGGTTGCACGCATGGCCGACGAGTCCTCCCCCGAGACCCACGGCGAGACGCGGGAGGTGACCCGCAGCGTCGAGCTCGACGCCGGCGCCGACGAGGTGTGGCGGGCCGTGACCGACCCCGGCGAGCGGGCGCTGTGGCTGGACGATCCCGACGCCGCGTCCCGTCGTGTCCGCGTGGACGAGGCCGCGCCCGGGCACCGGTTGGTGTGGACGTGGTGGCATCCGGGCGACGAGGACGACGCCAGCACCGTGACCGTCGAGCTGTCGCCCGTGCTCGGTGGCGGCACCCGCGTGGTCGTGACCGAGGCGATCCCCGCCCCCGTGCCCGTGCCCGTGGTCTCGGCCTCGGCCTCGGCCGGCGCGGCGAGCGCCCGGCGGTCGCCGGCCTGGGTGCACTGTGCCCGCGACCGGTGGGACGCCCGCCTCCTCGGCCTCGAGCTGCTGTTCGTGGCCGCCCGTGCCGGCGTCGCCTGACCCTCCGGCCCTCCCGGCCCGCGGTCGCCCCGGGGTGGGCGGGGGCGAGCCGCCCGACGCCCTGTTCGCCGCGCTCGCCGACCCGACCCGGCGCGCCGTCCTGCGGGCGGTGGCCGAGGACGGACCCGTCACCGCCACCGCGCTGGCCGGTCGCCTCCCGGTCACCCGCCAGGCCGTGGCCAAGCACCTCGCGCTGCTGCGGGAGGCGGGCTTGGTGGCGCCCGAGCGCGAGGGTCGCGAGACCCGGTTCACCGCGGTCAGCGAGCCCCTCGACGATCTCGCGGCGTGGGCCGAGGCCGCCGGCCGGCGCTGGGACGACCGCCTCTCCCGCCTCCGCCGCCACCTGGGCTGACAGCTCCGCCGATCCGGCCGGCCAGCGAGATGTGACGAATCCCGGAACAGGCCGGCCCCCAGGCCGGATCCGGGGCGCAGAGGCGTAACCTCGACCCGTGCCGATCGACGACGCGCCGGGCGCCGACCGAGGTCCGAATGCCGGGCCCGGGCACGACGGCGACCCGGTCGACCTGCCCGCCGAGAAGGGCACGCCCATCGGGCGCCGCATCGTGCTCGGCATGCTGGGCCTCGGTGCGGTGGGCATCGTCGTCGGCGACCGGGTGCAGGCGGGCCTCGAGTCCGCCCTGCGGCCCGTCACCGCCAACGACCCGACCGGGCTGTCGTCGTTCGTGCCCACGTCGGGCCGGTTCCGCATCTACTCGGTCACCGGCGGGTTTCCCGAGCGCAGCCGCGAGGACTACCGCCTCGCCGTCGACGGCATGGTCGACCGGCCGCTCGACCTGTCGCTCGCCGACCTGCTGACCCGCCCCCAGCGCGAGCTGACCCTCGATTTCCAGTGCGTCACCGGCTGGCGGGTGCAGGACGTGCGGTGGAAGGGCGTGCGGGTCGCCGACCTCCTCGACGAGGCCGGCGTCACGGCCGGCGCCACGCATCTGCGCATCTGGAGCTTCGACGGCGCCTACACCGAGAGCCTCACGCTCGACCAGGCCCGCCGCGACGACGTGCTCGTCGCCCACGAGATGCTGGACGGGCCCGTGACCCGCGAGCACGGCGGGCCGGTCCGCCTGTTCGTGGGGCCCATGTACGGCTACAAGTCGCTCAAGTGGCTCGAGCGCATCGAGGTCGTGGACGCCCTGCACGAGGGCTACTGGGAGGTCCGCGGCTATGACGTCGACGCCTGGGTCGGCCAGTCGAACGGCCGCCAGGACGAGCCGACGTCGTAGGCGAAGGTCGACACGATGATCCCGCGGTTCACGCGCGCCGAGCGGGCGCTGCACTGGGCGACCGGCCTCGCCGTCCTGACCTGCGCCGTCACCGGGTTCGTCCTCTACGTCGGGTGGCCGCCCGCGCTGATCGGCCGGCGGACGCTGCTGCGCGACGTCCACGTGGTCGCCGGCGTCCTCATGCCCGTGCCTCTGGTCCTCGCCTATGCGGGCCGCTGGCGGGCCGCCGTGCGGGCCGACGTCCGCCGCCTGGCGCGGTGGACCCGCGCCGACCGCCGGTGGCTGCTGTCCCGCGGCCGCGACGCCACGGGCGAAGTGGGCAAGTTCAACGCCGGCCAGAAGGCGAACGCCGCCTTCGTCGCCGGGATGATCCCGATCATGCTGGCCACCGGGGTCATCATGCGGTGGTACGACCCGCTGGGCGTCGACATCGCCTACCGCACGGGCGCCACGTTCGTCCACGACTGGACGGCTATCGCCACCTGGGTGATCGTGGCCGGCCACATCGTGTTCGCGCTGTCCGACCGCATGTCGCTGCGGGGCATGGTCACGGGCCGGGTCGCCCGGTTCTGGGCGGCGGACCGCCACCCCCGGTGGGCGGCCGAGATGGTCGACAGCGAGGACGGCGCGCCGGACGGTGGTGTCGCGGCCGGTGTCGGTGAACGGGCCGACCGCCCCCTACGATGACCGCCGCTCGACAACTGGAGGAACACGTGGACGTGCGCATCGGGGTCAAGAACTCACCGAAGGAGCTCGAGGTGCTGCTCGCGGAGGACACCGACGGTGACGCCGTGCGCGAGCACATCGACAAGGCGCTCTCCGACGGCGTCACCCTGTGGCTCACCGACCGCCGCGGCCGCCAGTACGGCGTGCCCGTCGACAAGGTCGCGTACGTCGAGATCGGCTCGACCGACGCCGGGCGGCGCATCGGCTTCGGCGGCTGACCGCCCGCCGGGCCGGGCCGGCCGCCCCTGGCGGGGGCGCCGCTCGCCCGGCAACGTTCCGGCGACCCGCCCCGCGACGTCCCGTCTCCCACGCATGGCCACCGACCTGCTCGACCGGCGGTTGCTGTTCGTCACCGGCAAGGGTGGCGTCGGCAAGACCACCATCGCGGCGGCGCTGGGCCAGCTCGCCTCGGCCCGCGGGCTGCGCACGCTGCTGTGCGAGGTCGACGCCAAGGGGAACCTGGCGGGCGCGTTCGAGACCGGGCCCACCACCTTCGCCGAGCGGGAGATCCAGCCGGGCCTGTGGGCGATGTCGATGGACACCGAGGCGTCGCTCAAGGAGTACCTGCGGCTCCAGCTCAGGGTGCCCCTGCTGTCCCGGATCGGCCCGCTGGCCCGCACGTTCGACTTCGTGGCCAACGCCGCCCCCGGCGTCAAGGAGATCCTCGTCGTCGGCAAGCTGTGCCACGAGGTCCGCGAGCGGCACTACGACATCGTCGTCGTCGACGCCCCCGCGTCGGGCCACATCGTGGGTCAGCTGGCGGCGCCACAGGCGATCCAGGATCTCGTGCAGGTGGGCACCGTGCGCGACCAGACCGGCTGGATGATCGACATCCTGTCCGACCCCGCGCAGACCGGCGCGGTGATCGTGGCCACGCCCGAGGAGATGCCGGTCAACGAGACCCTCGAGCTGTCGGGCCGGCTGCACGCCGAGACCAAGGTCGACCTGGCCGCGGTGGTCGTCAACCGCGTGCTGCCCGAGCTGTTCGGCCGGGGCGAGGAGAAGGTGTTCCGGGCCGTGCGGGACGAGGCGGCCAGCGCCGCGCTGGCGGCGGCGGTCGACGGGCCCGTCGCGCCGCTGCTCGACGGCGCCGAGCTGGCCGTCAAGATGCGCCGCACCCGGGCCGAGCACCTGGGCGAGCTGCGCGCGGGCCTGCCCAAGGGCGTCGAGCTGCTCTACGTCCCCGAGCTCTTCCAGCGCACGCACGGGGTGCGGGCGACCCGCCAGATCGCCGACGCCCTCGAGCGCGGAGCTCGGGTACTGATGGCCGCCGCCAAGCGGCGGAACTCGCCCGAGACGTCCCTCGAGCCGCTGCTGGCGGCCAAGGAGATCGTGATCTTCTGCGGCTCGGGCGGGGTGGGCAAGACCACGACCGCAGCCGCCGCGGCGGCGATGGCGGCCGCTCACCTCGGGGGGAAGGTCCTGGTCATCACCGTCGACCCCGCGCGCCGCCTGGCCAACGCACTGGGGCTCGAGCAGTTCGGCAACGTCGAGTCGCAGGTGCCGTCCCGACTGTTCGCAGCGGCGGGGGTCGAGCCGCGGGGCGAGCTGTGGGCGGCCATGCTCGACACGAAGCTGTCGTGGGACGAGCTGGTGCGGTCGCACGCGCCGGACGCCGCCACCCGCGACGCCATCCTCGCCAACCCGCTCTACGAGAACATCACCGGGCGCTTCGTCCAGAGCCACGACTACATCGCCATGGAGCGGCTCTACGAGATCCACGCGTCGGGCCGCTACGACCTGATCGTCGTCGACACGCCCCCCACCCGGAACGCCATCGACTTCCTCGAGGCGCCCGAGCGCATGGCCGACTTCTTCTCGAGCCGGCTGCTGCGGTGGCTCACCGTGCCGGCCCGCAGCCGCGTGTTCACGATGGCGTCCAAGCCCTTCTACACGGTGGCCGACCGCATCCTCGGGTCGCAGTTCCTGCAGGACATCGCCGAGTTCTTCCTCCTGTTCCAGACGATGTACGACGGGTTCGTCGAGCGGGCCCACGCCGTGACCCGCACGCTGTCCGACAAGCGCACGACGTTCGTCGTGGTCTCCACCCTCGAGGCGTCGCCGGCCCGCGAGGCCGAGTTCTTCGTCGACGCGCTGGCCGAGCGGAAGCTCCACCTCGGGGCGGTGGTCATCAACAAGGCGCTGCCCGGATGGTTCCTCGACCGCGGCTCCAGGGGGACGGCCGAGCGGCTGACCCGGGACGCCCGTCCGCTGGCCGAGGAGGTGGCGGCCGCATCGCCCGCGGTCGGCCAGCCCGCCCAGCTCGCCCGGGTGCTCGGCGAGGTGGGCGAGAGCTTCCTGAACTTCCAGGTGGTGGCCAAGCGCGAGGCCGAGCAGCGCAGCGAGCTGTCCACGCACGCCGACGTCGTCGCCACCATCCCGTTCGCCGACCACGACATCACCGACCTGGCCGGCCTGCTCGAGCTGGGCGAGTCGCTGTGGCGGTGACCCGCCGCGCCCGGCCGTCGGTGGCGACCGGGGCCTGACCCGGAGAGACTCACGTTCGATGGCCACCCTCGCCGAGCTCGCCCGGTTCTTCACTCGCCTCGACACGCCGTCGGTCTCACACCTGCAGCGGCTGGCGGCGAGCTGGGGCCTGCTCGCCGACTTCTGCTTCGCCGACCTGCTGCTGTTCGGCGTGGTCGGCGAGCCCCGCGAGAACGGCGGCAACCGCTTCGTCGTGCTCGGCCAGGTGCGCCCGACCACGGCGCAGACCGTCTACCGGGCCGACTGGGTGGGCACCGTCCTCGAGGAGGAGGACCGGCCGCTCGTCGCCCGCGCCTACCGGCTCGGCGAGATCATCGAGGGGGAGATGACGATCTCGCCGCTGAAGGAGCGGGTGCGCGTGCTGTGCATCCCGATCCGCTACCGGGGCCGGGTGATCGGCGTGCTCACCCGCGAGTCGGCGCCGTCGTTCGGTCGACAGCCCGGCGAGCTCGAACGCACCTACGTCGACGTGTTCAACCGCTTCGCCCGCATGATCGCGAGCGGCGACTTCCCGTTCGACGCCGAAGACGTCGAGACCGAGGAGGCGCCGCGCGTGGGCGACGGCGTCATCGTCATCGACGCGTCAGGGCGGGTCGAGTACACGTCGCCGAACGCGGTCTCGACGCTGCACCGCCTCGGGGTGCACGCCAACGCCGAGGGCCTGCGGTTCTCCGAGCTGGGGCTCGAGGAGTCGGTGGTGCGCACGGCGTTCGCACTGGGCGTGCCGGTCACCGAGGAGCTGCCCCGCGGGGTCGACATCACGGTGTTGATGCGGGGCATCCCGCTGCTCGACCAGGGGGCGGTGACCGGCGCGGTGGTCCTGCTGCGCGACATCTCCGAGCTGCGCCGGCGCGACCTTCTCCTGCTGTCGAAGGACGCCACCATCCGCGAGATCCACCACCGGGTGAAGAACAACCTGCAGACCATCTCGTCCCTGCTGCGCCTGCAGGGCCGGCGTCTCGACACGACCGAGGCCCGCACGGCGATCGAGGAGTCGGTGCGCCGCATCCGCTCGATCGCCCTGGTGCACGAGATCCTGTCGCGGGAGGCGGGCGACGACGTGCCGTTCGTCGACATCGTGCGGCCGGTCGTCAACATGGTGGCCGACAGCATGATCTCGCCTGAGCACCCGATTCGGTTCGAGGTCGAGGGCGACGGCGGCATCCTGCCGGCCAGCGTGGCGACGTCGCTGGCCGTCGTGCTCAACGAGCTGCTGCAGAACGCCGTCGACCACGCCTACCCGCGCGAGCTCGACCTGACCGAGGAGCCCGGGCGGGTGCGGGTGGAGATCGACCGGAAGGGCCCGGCGCTGCTGCTGCGCGTCACCGACGACGGCGTCGGCCTGGCCAAGGGCTTCGACCTCGAGTCGTCGACCGGGCTCGGCCTGTCGATCGTGCGCACGCTCGTGACAAGCGACCTGTCGGGCGAGATCAGCGTGCGGAACGGCACCGGCGACGGCGACCGCCCCGGCACGCAGGTCCAGCTGCGCGTGCCGATCTCGGCGGACAACGAGGACGACCTCGCCGAGGCGAGGTCGTGATCGCGTTGAGAGCGTGACGTCCGTTGCCCCGGATGAGGGGCTCCCCAGCGTCCCAGCGAGTGCAGTGCGTGTGACCGGCGCCGGCGGTGACCGGCGTCGGGTGGCCCCCGGCGAGCGGGGGCCGGGTGGTTCAGGCGGAAGCGGCCTTGCGCTGGCGGGCGACCCACTGGCGGCGGACCGTGCGGCGCTCCTCCTCGGAGGTGCCGCCCCAGATGCCACTGTCCTGGTTGGTGGTCAGGGCGTAGTCGAGGCAGTCCTTCTGGACGTCGCACGCCCGACAGACGGCCTTGGCGGTCTCGATCTGCTCGATGGCGGGGCCGGTCGTGCCGACGGGGAAGAACAGATCGGGATCGGTATCGCGACAGGCGCTGAACTCACGCCAATCGTCGCGCTCGATGGACAGGGACAAGCTGCGGCTCTGCGTCAGGGCCACGGGACCTCCACGGCGGAATCGGGTCACCGGTTTGTGACGAGTTTCACATGCCACCGCGGTCAGTATCCGAAAGCGTGCGGCTGTGACGGAGCAAAGATACCGGTCGGTCACACTTTGGGCAAGGATTTTTTTCCGCGTCGAAACAGGGAGTTTTCGTGACACAGGTGATCGGACACCGTGGAGCCTCGCGCGCGGAGCGCGAGAACACGCTCGCCGCCTTCCACGCCGCGGCCGCGCAAGGGGCTGACGGCGTCGAGCTCGACGTCCGCCGCACGGCCGACGGGGCGCTCGCCGTCCATCACGACGCCCACCTTCCGGACGGGCGGGCGATCGTGGCCACGACGTGGGCGGACATGCCCGAGAACGTGCCCGACCTCGCCGCCGCGCTCGACGCCTGCGCGGGTCTCGGGACGGTCAACGTCGAGATCAAGAACTGGCCCGACGACGTCGACTTCGACCCGTCGCTCGCCGTCGTCGACGCGGTGGTCGACGTCCTCCTCGCCCGCCCCGCTACCGAGCGTGCCGCTCTCTTGGTGTCGTGCTTCCACCTGCCGACGGTCGACCGGGTGCGCGAGCGGGCGCCCGAGCTCGCGACGGGGTGGCTGGTGGTGGGGCCGGGCATCGGTCCGCTCGGCGCTCCGATCGCCACGCTCGGTGGCAACGCGCTGGACGACACCGTGACGGCCGTCGCCGATGGCGGGCACCGGGCGCTCCACCCGCATCACGCGTTCGTGAACCGCGAGCTGGTCGACGCGGCGCACGCCGTCGGGGTCGCGGTGAACACGTGGACCGCCGACGATCCCGAGCGCATCGTGTGGCTGGCCGAGACCGGCGTCGACGCGGTGATCACCAACGTCCCCGACGTCGCGCTCGCCGCCCTCGGCCGAGCGAGCTGACCGCAGACCGGTTCTGATCCCCGCACCGTCCGACCGACCCGAGGCAATGGGTTCCGGTCCGGGGAGGATGAGGCGTGAGTTCCGCATGTGGAACCCATGGCCTCGACCTCGTCGCGGCGGAACCTATGGCCTCGCCGCGGAGCGCACCGAGCGGGCGGGCAGGTCGTCGGTGGGCTCGGGGAGGACGAGGTCGAGGACCTCGGGCTCGTGGCGGAACTCGAGCACCTCGGCGTCACCCAGGTGGTCGCCGTCGACCTGGTAGGGGACCGGCCCGTAGGTCCGGACCGTCAGCGCCTCGAGGTCCGTGCGCAGGTCGACCCACCGACTGCGGCGCAACGCCTTTCCGCTGCCGAGGGCGGAGCCGATGATGCGGATGAACCGGCCGAAGTCCATCGTCCGCACGGTGACGGCCGCCAGGCCCCGGTCGAGCGTGGCCTCGGGCGCCAGGTCGAGCGGCCGGTTGCCCAGGTACGTGTAGGGGCTGGTGTTGAGGACGATGGTCAGGTACCCGTCGTCGATCACCGACCCGTCGGCATGGTGCACGGCCAGGCGGGGGCGGCTGCGGTCGAAGTGCCGGATCCAGGTGTCGAACCCCGCGTAGACGAACAGCGGGTGCCCGGCGTAGCGCTTGAGCCCCGAGCGCCGCTCGACCTGCTCGACCACCGCCGCGTCGAACCCGACGCCGGTGTGGAACAGGAAGTAGCGGCCGTTGACCGACCCCAGGCCGACGCGGCGGATCGACCGCCGCGCCAGGGCGTCGAGCAGCACGCCGGTCGCCTCGATCGGGTCGTTGGGCAGTCCGATCGTGCGGGCGAACACGTTGGTCGACCCGCCCGGCAGGGGCGCCAGGGCGCAGCCGGTCCCGGCCAGTCCGTTGGCCGCTTCGTTGAGCGTGCCGTCTCCGCCGAGGACCACGACCACGTCGACGCCCGACGCGGCTGCCCCGCGCGCCAACCGGGTGGCGTGGCCCCGCCGGCTGGTCTCGGCCAGGGTCACCTCATGGTCGGCCGACAGCGCCTTGCCGATGACCACACGGCCGCGGGGGGTCACCGACGAGGCGTTGGAGTTCACCAGGAGGACGACCCGCACAGGGGCCGCAAGGTAGTGGTGTGAACAACCGGGGTCGAGACGCGGTTGGCCATCTCGCTGCGGTTACCGCGCGGTCACTTGTGCTCTGGGCGATTTGGTCCGCTCGCCGGGTGACGGGCAGCATGGCCCGCATGAACGTGGTCGTATGCGTGAAGCAGATCCCCGACCCTGCCGAGCCGGGGAAGCTCGAGGCCGACAACACCCTCGATCGCGGCGGCAAGCTGATCCTCGACGAGTCCGACAGCTACGGCGTCGAGATGGCACTGCAGCTTGCCGAGGCGGCGGGCGGCGGCGAGGTCACCCTCGTCTCGATGGCCCCCAACAACGAGACCTCGGGCCTGCGGACCGCGCTGGCCATGGGCGCCGCCAAGGCGATCCTCGTCTCCGACGACGCCCTGTCGGGCGCCGGCGCCCTCGACACCGCCAAGGTGCTGGCCGCCGCCATCAAGCGGGCCGAGCCCGACCTGGTGCTCGCTGCCACCGAGTCGAGCGACGGCTACACGGGCACCGTGCCCGAGCAGGTCGCGGCGCTGCTGGGCTTCACCTCGGTGACCTTCGCCAAGCACGTCGAGATCGACGGCCAGGCCGTCAAGATCCAGCGCCAGACCGAGCTGGGCTACGACGAGGTCGAGGCCTCGCTGCCCGCCCTCGTGTCGGTGACCGCCGGCGTCGTCGAGCCCCGCTACCCCAGCTTCAAGGGGATCATGGCCGCCAAGTCGAAGCCGGTCGACCAGCTCACGCTGGCCGATCTCGGCATCGACGCCGGCACCGTCGGCTCGGCCGGCGCGGGCCAGGAGATCGTCGCGGTCGACGACGCCCCCGCCCGCGAGGCCGGCGAGATCGTCGAGGACGACGGCGAGGGCTTCGCCAAGATCGTCGCCTACCTCGAGAACCTCAAGGTCATCTGAGACCGCCCGGACGCAGCAGAAGGAACGCACAGACATGGCTCTGAACCGCATCTGGGTCTACGCCGAGGCCGCCGACGGCAAGGTCGCCCCCATCACCCTCGAGATGCTCACCAAGGCCGGCGAGCTGGCCGGCACCGTCGAGGCCGTCTACGGCGACGGTGACGCCGACGCCGTCGCAGAGGCCCTCGGCGCCCACGGCGCCTCCAAGGTCTACGCCACCGGCGACCTGCAGGGGCACACCCCCGCGGTGCCCGTGGCGTCGGCGATGGCCAAGCTGATCGAGGGTGGCGACACCCCCGACCTCATCCTCTTCGGCACCACCTACGAGGGCCGCGACGTCGCCGCCCGACTGTCGGTGGCGCTCGACAAGCCCGTCATCACCAACAACACCGACATCGCGGTCGAGGGCGACGACGTCGTGCTCACCGAGCCGGTGTTCGGCGGCACCAAGCTCGTGCGCACGAAGTTCACGACGGCCGGCCCCAACATCGCGCTCATCCGGCCCAAGTCGTTCGCGGCGGAGGAATCGGGCGGCGGCGCCGCCGAGGTCGTGACCATCGAGGTGCCCGAGTACGGCTCGGCCAAGGTCGTCAACCGGCACGTCGAGGAGTCGTCGGGCCCCAAGCTCGACGAGGCCGCCATCGTCGTCTCGGGCGGCCGGGGCCTGGGCGACGCCGAGAAGTACCAGATCATCGAGGACCTGGCCAAGGCCCTCAAGGGTGCGCCGGGTGCGTCGCGGGCCATCGTCGACGCCGGCTGGGTGCCCTACAGCTACCAGGTCGGCCAGACCGGCAAGGTCGTGAAGCCGAACGTCTACATCGCCGCCGGCATCTCGGGCGCCACCCAGCACCTGGTCGGCATGAAGGGCGCCAAGAACATCATCGCCATCAACAAGGACGCCGAGGCCCCGATCTTCTCGGTCGCCGACCTCGGCATCGTGGGCGACGTCCACAAGGTCCTGCCCAAGCTGCTCGAGGCCCTCCAGTCCCGCTGACACGCCGAACTGGGGATGGTTTTCAGGTCATATGCCTGACGACCATCCCCAGTTGGGTCACGAGAAGGTGTCGCAGCGGGTCCAGTCGCCCGACTCGAAGCCGCGGTTGAACCACTCCTGGCGTTGGGCGGACGAGCCGTGGGTCCACGACTCGGGGTTCACGTCCATCCCGGCCTGGGCCTGGATGCGGTCGTCGCCGACCGCCTCGGCCGCGGCGAGGCCCTCCTCGATGTCGCCCTCGTCCAGGCCGACGTCGCCGGTCGGGTCCTCCTCGCCGCGCACGTAGACCGAGTGGGCCCACACGCCGGCGTAGCAGTCCGCCTGCAGCTCGAGGCGCACCGACCACTGGTTCGCCTCCTCCTGCGAGCTCGCGGCCTGCTCGCGCTCGCGCACTGCCGCGCTCGTCCCCACCAGGTTCTGGACGTGGTGCCCGATCTCGTGGGCGACGACATAGGCCTGGGCGAAGTCGCCGGGGGCGTCGAAGCGGGACGCGAGCTCGTCGAAGAACCCGAGGTCGAGGTACACCTGCCCGTCGGCCGGGCAGTAGAAGGGCCCGACCGCCGACGTGGCGCCGCCGCACCCGGTCTGCACCTGGCCGGTGAACGTGTTGACCGTGGCGTAGCTGTACTGCCGGCCCTCCTCGGCGAAGATGTCGGCCCACACGGCCTGCGTGTCCTCGGCGAGGAACTCGACGAACTCCTCGTCCTCGGTCGCCGGGCCGGTCGGCTCCTCGCCGAGGGCCTCGCCGAACCCACTGAGCCCTCCGGTGCCCCCTCCGCCGCCCAGCAGCACGGCGGCGAGCAACACCAGGAGGCCGATGACCCCACCGCCCCCCGCCAGCGCAGGGAGGCCGACGCCGCCCATGCCGCTCCGCCGCTGGTAGTGCTCGCTGTCGGTCCGGCGCCATCGCACGCCCCCTGCGTACCCTGCGGGGACCAGGAAGGCCAGCGCCCGATCGTCGTGGCCCGGGCGACGGGCGGCGGGAACGTCGCCCCCAGCGTGGCGTGCTCACCACGCAACGTGTGGTCTGGGCCGGATATCGTGTGCGAGCAGGGAGCGAGCTGCGAAAAACCGCACGCATCGTCTTGACCCTCCGGTGCTCGTGCGGCACGGTGCTGCGGCGACCTTCTCTCGGGGAAGGGAGGTGCCGGGGGCGTGTCGCTGCTTCGTGCACGCAGCATCGAGACGAGTGTCCTGCTGGCCGGCGTGTTCCACGCCACCGTGGCCGGCGGGCTCTACGCGCTCTTCCTGCGCGACGAAGGTGCCTACGCCGCCGGTCCCGACGTCCCGTTGCCGCTCCTGGCGGTCGTGTTCTTCGCGTGCGAGTTCTACGCCCTCCGCATCGAACGCATCCACGGCGAGTCGTACGGCTTCACGCTCGCGCTCGTCCCGCTGGCGGTCGGGCTGGCCTACGTCGCGCCCAGCGAGCTGATCGTCGCCCGCCTCGCGGGGGTCGCCGTCGCCCTCGTGGCCGCGACGGTGATCTCGCGCCAGCGCAAGGTGCAGGAGGTCGTGTACGAGCTGGCGGTGCACGCGCTGCAGGTGGTGGTCCCGGTCCTGCTCTTCCGCATCGTCATCGGTGATCACGACGACGTCGCCGGCGTGCACGGTGCCTTCGCACTGTTGGTGGCCCTGCTCGGCTCGTTCACGATGGCCGCCGTCGCCCTCACGATCTGCGTCGGGTTCGTCCACGGCAGGATCCCCGACGGGCACACGACCTCGGTCATCGTCCGCACCGGCGCGGTCGCCGCGCTGCTCAACGCGGCCATCGGGGCCGGTCTCGTCGCCGCGCTGTGGGACCACCCCAACGTCTTGCTGGTGCTGACCGCCATCGTTCTGGCGTGCATCGTGTGCAACCGGGCCTACCGGGGCCTGCTGCACCGCTACAAGGGGCTCGAGACCCACTACGAGTTCGTGTCATCGGTCGTGCGATCGACCGAGCTGTCCGAGATCACGTCCTCGGTCCTGGCCGCGGCGCGCAAGCTGTTGCGGGCCGACGACGCCGTGCTGCTGCTGCGCCCCTCCCGCGAGGGCGAGCCGGCCCGGAGGGTCCGCCTCGGCGCAGCGGAGCGCGAGCTGACCGACGTGTCGCCGGTTCAGCACTTGAGCGACCTGCGGGCGCTCATGCCGGGTGCCGAACCGTGCCGCGTCGCCATCGACGACCGCACGCCGGGCTGGCTGCGCGACCTGACCAACGGCCACGCGATGGCCGCCCCGCTCACGTCGACCGACCGCACGGTCGTCGGGGCGCTCGTGGTCACCCAGGCCCGCCGCAAGGCGGTGGCGTCGTTCGGCAACGCCGACGCCGGGCTGCTCGGTTCGCTGGCCGGTCAGGCCTCGATCGCCATCGAGAACGGCATCCTCTTCCACCGGCTCGAGCGGGAGGCCGCCGACCGGGCGCACCAGGCCACGCACGACCCCCTGACCGGCCTGCCCAACCGGGCACGGCTCGAGGACCTCGTCGGCCATGCCCTCGACGCCGCCTACGCCACCCGGGGGCGGGTGGGGCTGCTGGTCGTCGACGTCGACTCGTTCAGCCAGGTCGTCGACGCCTTCGGCCACAGCAGCGCCGACGGCCTGCTCATCCAGGCGTGCGGGCGCATCCGCGGGCTCGTGCCCGAGTCCGCCATCCTGGCCCGGCTGAGCGGCGAGCAGTTCGCCATCGTCCTGCCCGACGTCGACGACTCCGAGGCTGTCGTCGGAGCGGCGCGCCTGCTGATCGCCGGCTTCGACCCGCCGTTCCAGACCGAGGGCGTGCTGCTCGCCCTCAGCGTCAACGTGGGCATCGCCGTCTACCCCGAGCAGGCGATCGACGTGCCGTCGCTCATCCAGCGGGCCCACATCGCCGCCGACGCGGCCAAGCGCCACCGCAGCGGCTGGGAGCTGTACGACCCCACGCACGACCCCGCCACGCCGCGCCGCCTGGCGCTGGCGGCCGACCTGCGCGAGGCCCTCGAGACCGACGGCCTCGACGTGTGCTTCCAGCCCAAGGTCGAGCTGGCCACCAGCATCGTGCGGGGCGCCGAGGCCCTGGTGCGCTGGAACCACCCCCGCCTCGGGCGGGTCAAGCCCGACGAGTTCATCGCCATCGCCGAGCAGACGGGGGACATCCGGGCGCTCACGATGATCGTCATGCGCAAAGCGCTGGCCGAGTGCCGCGGCTGGCGCGACTTCGGGCTCGACATGTCGGTGGCGGTCAACCTCTCGGCCCGCAACCTGCTCGATCTCCACCTCGTCGACGACGTGTCGGCGGCCATCGACGAGGCCGGCGTCCCGGCGTCGACGCTCACGCTCGAGCTGACCGAGAGCATGGTGATGAGCGAGTCGCAGCGGTCGGTCGACGTGCTGGCGGGCCTCAACGACCTCGGGGTCAAGCTGTCCTGCGACGACTTCGGCACCGGCTACTCGTCCCTGGCCCACCTGCGCCGGCTGCCGATCGGCGAGATCAAGATCGACAAGTCGTTCATCGCCCGCATGGCGGTCGACGAGAGCGACCGGGCCATCGCCCGCTCGGTGCTGGCGCTCGGGCGCGACCTCGGGCTGGTCACCGTGGCCGAGGGCGTCGAGTCGCGCGAGGGGTGGGACCTGCTCACCCAGCTGGGCTGCGACCTCGCACAGGGGTTCGTCGTGTGCCCGCCGCTGACCGCCCACCAGTTCAGCGAGTGGCTCGGCCGCCGTCCACCCAACGAGTTCGACTACCTCGACGACCGTTACGCCGACGAGATCGCCGCCTACCAGGCGCAGATGTCCGCCCGGCACGCCGCCCTGGGCGCAGGTGCCGACGGCGACGGCGACCGTGACCGCGCCGCCGCCCTCGGGTCGCCGGCGGTCGAGGAGGCTGCCGCGGCCGGCAACGAGCCTGCGGCGGTCGACGACGCCGGCGGGAACGGTTCTGCGCCGGCGGAGGATGCGGCCGAGGCCGCGGCCGGGAACGGGGCGGTGACCGTCGACCTCGCCACGGCGGCGGCCGGCGACGGCGCGGTCGGCGACGTCGCCGGCGAGGAGAGCGCGGTGGTCGACGCGGCCGGCGCCTCCGAGCCCGAGGCGCAGCCCGCCGGCGATCAGACCAGCGGCCAGGGGTAGCGGCGCCCGGTGTGGTCGACCGGGAACCTCCCGTCGACCACCACCGCTGCGGCCCGCTCGACCAGGGCGGCGCGCTCGTCGGCGTCGAGCAGGTCGCCCAGGGCTTCGGGGCCGCCCTCGTCCGCCAGCCTGACCGCGCCCACCAGCAGGTCGTCGGGCACGGGCTCGCGGCCGAAGTCCCAGATGACCGTGCGCAGCTTGCGCTCGCAGAGGAACGACAGTCCGTTGTCGACCGCCCAGACGCGTCCGTCGTCGCCGGCCAGGCAGTGACCGCCCTTGCGGTCGGCGCTGTTGGCGAGCAGGTCGAAGCAGCAGATCGTGCGGAGCGCGGGGTGCCGGGCGGGGTCCTCGAGCAGCGTGAAGTAGTGGGCCTCGACGTCGAAGGGCACGAACCGCTGCAGCGAGCCCACCCCGAACGGCAGGCCGTCGGCCCGCAGCACCGTCTCGGGCACGATGTCCCAACCCAGCCAGGCGGACAGCTCGTAGGCCGCCACCTCGCGGCGGTCGAGGCCGGCGGGGAAGTCCCACAGCGGCCGCTCGCCCCGCCGGGGCTTGTACACGGCCCGCAGGCAACCCCGATCGTGGGTGACGTCGACGAGCAGCGTGGCGTTCGAGCTCCACGGCATGCGCCCCAGGACCTCGACGTCGCCCGTGCGGAGGACGTCCAGGACCTCGGCCGGGGCGCCGGGCGCCGGGCCGGCGGACGGCGTCAGTTCATCCGCGGGCATGCGTGGCCGTCGGGGTCGATCGGCAGGCCGCACAACCCGCAGTCGGGTCGGCCCTGCGCCACGAGATCGAGGGCGAAGTGCCCGAACGCCTTGGCCTGGGGGAGCGTGAAGCAGAAACGGGCGGTGGCCGGCTTCTCGTCCTCCTCGGCCAGCTCCTCGAGCACGACCACGATGCGCCGCTCGGGTTCGTCGTACTTCACGCCGATCGACCCGACGTCCCAGGCGAAGGGCAGCGGCGTCACCGTGCCGGGCCCCTGGGCGGGCTCGACCTCGGGCGACAGGTCCTCCAGCAGCGCCAGGAGGTACTCGCCCAGCGCCGCCACCTGCTGCTTCTCGCACCGGAGGTAGACGAGGCCGCCCTCGTCACCGCCGGCGAGGAAGAACACGCGCTGGCCCGGGGGGCCGTCGGCGCCCGGCCAGAAGACGTCGGCGCGCGGGAAGTCGAACGACTCGCCCATGGTCACGACGGCACCAGGGATCCGGACGCCGAGGTGTCGTTCACGGTCAGGACGGTCGGGCCCTCGTCGCCGTAGGCGATGGCCGTGACCGAGCACGGCGAGACCACGACCCGCTGGAACAGGTCGAGGTGGGTGCCCATGGCGTGGGCGACGGCGGCCCGGATCGGGTCGGCATGCGACACCGCCACCACCGTCTCGCCCGGATGGGCGGCCCGGAGGCGGGCGAGGGTGTCGACGATGCGGGCCTGCATCGTCACGAACGACTCCCCGCCCGGGAACGTGAAGCCGCTGGGGTAGCGCTGGATGGTCGCCCACTCCTTGCGCTTCCGGGCCGCCTTGAGCTCGATCCCGGTCCAGTCGCCCACGTCGAGCTCGACCAGCCCGTCGTCGATCACGACGTCGAGCCCGAGCCCGGCGGCGATCGGCGCCGCGGTCTCGCGGGTGCGGTCGAGCGGCGAGGCGTACACCGCGGTGATCGAGGGCCCAGGGACCGCTTTGCGACGGCGGGTGCGGGCCGGCTTCGGTGGCTCGTCCCCATTGGCTCGCTCGTGACCGTTGACGGTCGGGGACGGGGGCGGGGCGACGCCCGCCATCGCCGCGATGCGCCCGGCGACGCGTTCGGCCTGCTCGCGGCCCTGGTCGGAGAGGTGGAGGCCGGGGGCGCGCCCGGGCAGCTCGTGGCCCGTCGTCGTGGTGGTGCCGTGCCGGACCAGCACGACCACCGTCGGGCCGGGCTGCTTGCCCCGGCCCCGGCGTGGCGCCGGTCGGGGCTCGGCGCCGGTCGCCCCCGCGGCCGGGTCCTGGGTGTCGCTGTCGGCTGGCCGCATCGCCGATCCAACCTATCGTCGGAGGGCGTGGATTCTCTCGCCCGGCTGGAGGCCGACGTGACGGCGTGCCGGGCGTGCCCGCGGCTCGTGGCGTGGCGCGAGCAGGTCGCGCACGACAAGCGCGCCGCCTTCCGCGACGAGGACTACTGGGGGCGGCCGGTGCCCGGGTTCGGCGACCCCAAAGCCCGCGTCGCCCTCGTCGGCCTGGCCCCCGCGGCGCACGGCGCCAACCGCACCGGGCGCATGTTCACCGGCGACCGGTCGGGTGACTTCCTCTACGCGGCGCTGTGGCGCACGGGCTTCGCCAACCAGCCGACATCGGTCCGGCAGGACGACGGGTTGGCGCTCGAGGGGGCGTGGATCACCGCCCCTGTCCGCTGCGCCCCACCGGCGAACAAGCCGACGCCGGCCGAGCGCGACCGGTGCCGCCCCTTCCTCGAGCGCGAGCTGGCGCTGCTCGGCGACCTGCGGGTGTTCGTGGCCCTCGGCCAGTTCGGCTACCAGGCGCTGTGCGGCCTGCTGGGGCTGCCTCGCCGCCCGCCCTTCGCCCACGGCGTCGAGGCGGTGCTGCCCGACGGGCGCACGGTCCTCGGCAGCTACCACGTCAGCCAGCAGAACACCTTCACCGGCCGGCTCACCGAGCCGATGCTCGACGCGGTCCTCCTCCGCGCCCGCTCGCTGGCGGACCTCCCGCCCGCGGGCCAACGGGCGCGGTCGCGCCTGCGTCCAGGAGGCGACTAGCGTCGGCGTCCTGTCCTTCCCTCGAGGCGGCGGTGCGTCGGGGGGTCAGATCACCAGGGCGTGACTGGGACCGCGCCCGAGGAGCAGGGAATGGCTTACCACCTGGGGATCGATCTCGGCACGACCTACACGGCGGCAGCCGCCGAGCGGTCGGGCGTGGTCGAGGCCCTCACGCTCGGCAACCGCACGGCGTCGGTGCCGTCGGTCGTCTACCTGCGCGACGACGGCGAGATCCTGGTCGGCGAGGCGGCCACCCGCCGCGCCACCAGCGACCCCGGCCGCGTGGCCCGCGAGTTCAAGCGGCGGGTCGGTGACCCGACGCCGATCATCCTCGGCGGCACGCCGTACGCGGCCGAGATGCTGATGGCCCGCCTGCTGCGCTGGTCGGTCGACCGGGTGCAGGAGCAGCAGGGCGAGCCTCCCCGGGCCATCGCCCTCACCCATCCCGCCAACTGGGGCCCCTACAAGCTCGACCTGTTCACCCAGGCCGTCCGCCAGGTCGACCTCGACGCCGCCCTCATGCTGGCCGAGCCGGTGGCGGCGGCCACGTTCTACGCGTCGCAGCGCCGGCTGGAGCCCGGCTCGGTCGTCGCCGTGTACGACCTCGGCGGTGGCACGTTCGACGCCGCCATGGTGCGCCGCAAGCACGACGGCTTCGAGATCATCGGCAGCCCCGAGGGCATGGAGCGCCTCGGCGGCATCGACTTCGACGAGGCCGTCTTCGCCCACGTGCGGGAGGCCGTGCACGAAGGCCTCGACCGGCTCGACCCCGAAGAGCCCGCGGCCCAGGCCGCAGTGGCCCGCCTGCGGCAGGAGTGCATCGACGCCAAGGAGGCGCTGTCCAGCGACACCGACGTGTCGATCCCGGTGCTGCTGCCGGGGCTGCAGACCGAGGTGCGGCTCACCCGAGCCGAGTTCGAGGCGATGATCCGGCCGGCGATCTCCGAGACGATCGTGGCGCTGAGGCGGGCCATCCGGTCGGCAAAGGTGTCGAACGACGAGATCAGCGCGGTCCTGCTCGTCGGCGGCTCGTCCCGCATCCCGCTCGTGGCCCAGATGGTGGGCGCCGAGCTGGGGCGCCCGATCGCCATCGACGCCCATCCGAAGGACGCCATCGCCTTCGGGGCCGCCATCGCCGTGGCCGCGCGGCGGGGCTCGGCCACGCCCGAATCGGTTACGACCGTGCTGGCCGACACGCGCCCGCCGCCCCCCACGCAGTCGCCCGACGCCATGCGGCGCGCCGCCCGTCCGGCCCCTCCGCCCGGCGCCCGCCCGGCCCCTCCGCCCGGTGCCGCCGCCCGGCCCGCGCCGCCCCCCGGCGGGGCCCGGCCCGCGGCCCCGCGTCCACCGGCGCCCGGCCAGCAGCCGGCCCGCCCGGCTCCGCCGCCCACCGCACCGCCTCGCACCGGGGCCGTCCCGGCCGCTCCCGCGGCCGCCGCCGGTGCGGCCGGCGCCCGCTCGGCAGCGACCGGAGGCGCCCGCGTGCAGCGTCCGGCGCCGCCCGCCGACGCACCGCCGGCTGCGGCGTCGCCGGCGCGTCCGGCCCCGCCGTCGGCCGCCCCGCCCCGCTCAGCTCCGCTGTCGGGGCCGACAGCACCGCCCCGCCCGCAGGCGGGCCCCGTCCCCTCGGGCGAGCGGCCGGCGGTCACCCCGCAGGGCCCCGCGACCGGCGGGTTCCGGCCGCCGTCCGGCCCGCAGCCGGGGCCCGGCGCCCGCCCGCTCGCCGGTGGGACGGCCCCGCCGACGCCGTACGGGGGGACACCACGCGCGGGGGGCACGCCGATCGGCGGCCACTCGTCGGGCAGCTACCCGCCGGCGCACTCGGGCGGCGGCTCCCTCGCCGACAACAGGGTCGTCTGGATCGTGCTGGGCGTCGTCGCCCTGGTCGCGCTGATCGTGATCCTCGCCGCCGCCAGCAGCGGCGGCGACGAGGGTGGCGGGTCGTCCGGCGACGGCACGGTGCCGAGCGGCTACACCGCCCAGGTCGAGACCGAGTTCATGGCCGAGTGTGGCGGGGGCGACCTGTGCGAGTGCATGTGGGACGGCATCGTCGAGCAGATCCCGTTCGAGGACTTCGCGGTGATGGAAGCCCAGCTCCGAGACGACCCCGAGCTCGCCAACGATCCCGAGGCCGTGGCGGCCGAGTTCCCCGACATCGCCACGATCGTCGACGGCTGCACGACCGGCGCCTGACAGGCGCCGAGCCGAGTCGCTCCGTCAGGCGCCCGCCTTGGCGGGGAGGCGAGGGTCGTCGACTGCGAACTCGGGCCAGCGCTCGCGGCTCTTGGCCGCCAGCTTGTTCATCAGTGCGATGGCGCCGGGGTCCTCGTCGCCGGGGCGGGCGATGATCGAGCCGTCGTCGATCATGCGGCTGATGATCTCGCGGCCGAGGTCGGTGCGCACGATCGTCAGGGTCCAGTCGTTGTCCTTGCCGATGCCCCCGGTCGAGATGTCGGCGTGCTCGGCCGCGAAGTCGGGGCAGTGGGTGCAGCCCTCGCGGGTCCAGGCGTGGCACTCCTTGAGCGGGATCTCGTGATAGTTGCCGTCACGCATCCAGATCTGGAAGACGCCCTTGATGTTCATCTTCAGGATGTCCTCGATCGGCAGGTCGTACTTGGTCTCGAACAGCTCGGTGAAGATCGAGTCGTCGAAGGTCTTCGAGCACAGCAGGCCGATGTTGAACAGGATCGGCTTCGACACCTTGCCGGCCTTGCGGGACCACATGATCGGCGGCACCGACGACTGGCACGACATGCCCACCAGCGCCAGGCGGGTGTGCCCGGCCGCCACGGCCTCGGGCAGGGCGAGGGTGTTGGCCGAGTAGGTGTAGCGGCTGCCGGCCGACTCGAGGACCTGCTCCTTGGTGGCGGCGACGCCGGGCTTGGCCTTCCACGTCGTGCCGTCGCCCTCGAGGAACGAGGTCAGCGCGGCGTCGACGTAGTCGTTCTCCATGGCCCAGATGAGCAGCGCCGACACCAGCCCGCCGTCCTGGCCCATGCGGTGGACCATGTCGTCGCTGGCCCGGGTGAGCAGGATGTCCTGGTAGACGCCGGCGACCTCGTCGGGCTGGCGGGTGCGGGCGAAGAGGTGCTCGTCGGCCTGGGGCTCCCACGACCGGAACCGGGGGCACGCCCGCGTGCAGCTCGTGCAGCCCTTCTCGCCGTGGATGCAGTTGTCGAGGCCCAGCTCCTCCTCGAGGTGGAACGGCTTGTACTCCCCGGGCTCGTGCGTGTAGCCGATCACGTCGTGCGGGCAGGAGATGACGCACCCGGCGCAGCCCGTGCACAGGCCCGACTGGATGACCTCGGAGTAGAGCTCCTTCCACTGCGCCGTCCACCGTGCGGGCTTGGCGACGGGCGGGGCGCTGTCGGTCACAGCCATGCACCGAAACCTAGTGGAGCCCCGTGGAAGTGCCACACCTGGCGTGACCCGCCCTCCGCACCCCTGCGGCGGCTGCTGGGTACGCTCCCGCGGGCATGGCGTCGTCCTGGGACCCGTCCGCCGCGCCGCGGCGCCGAGGGCCGCCGTGGGATGGGCGCCGTCCCCGTCGGAGCTGGGGCCAGCGGTGCGTGCTCGGCGGGGGCGCGCTGGTGTCGTCCGTCAGCCTGCTGGCGTCGGCCGTCGTGGCCTACGGATGGTACGAGTGGCGCAGCGTCGACCGGGTCGGCGTCGACACCGACGAGGCCGGCTCGGGCGAACCGGTGAACTTCCTCCTCGTGGGCAGCGACAGCCGCGAGGGGGAGGGCGCAGACCAGGAGGCGGCGGTCGAGGGGAAGCGCACCGACACGATCATGCTGCTGCGCCTGGACCCCGAGTCGGAGGAGGTCACGCTCCTCTCGTTCCCCCGGGACCTCTGGTTGCCGATCGCCGGCACGGGCGAGTCGGCCCGCATCAACTCGGCCTACAACGCGCCCGGCGAGGAGCAGGTGCTGGTCGACACGATCCGCGACGCCTTCGGCATCGCCGTGAACCACTGGATCGAGGTCGACTTCGCAGGGTTCCGCCGGCTCGTCGACGCCATCGGGGGCGTCACCCTCTACTTCGACCGGGGCCTGCGCGACGAGGCGTCCGGCCTCTACATCGACCAGCTCGGCTGCGTGACCCTCGACGGGACGATGGCCCTCGCCTACGCCCGGTCGCGCAAGGCCGAGTACCACACCGACGACGGCTGGGTGCGCGACCCGCAGTCCGACCTGAGCCGCATCGTCCGCCAGCAGACGCTGATGACCGAGGCGCTCGACGAGGCCCTCCGCGAGGCCGACAACCCCGTGCGGCTGCGCGAGCTCATCGACATCGGCACCGCCAACGTCACCATCGATTCGGGCCTGACGCTCGGAGACGTCCGCCAGCTGGCCGACCGCGTGCGCGACCTCGGCTCCGACGCGTTCCACACGGTCTCGCTGCCGGTGCTGCCCCGGCCCGGCGACGAGGACTCGACGGTGGTCGTCGACGAGTCGGCGGCCGAGCCGATCCTCGACGTCTTCCGGGGCCTCGACCCCGGCGAGGTCAGCCCGGCGAACATCGAGGTCACGGTGCTCAACGGCACGGTCGCCGACGCGGCCCGCCGGCGTCAGGGGCTGGCCGGCGACGTGACCGCCGCCCTCGAGACGCTGGGGTTCGCCACCGGGGCGCCGGGCGACGCCGACGGGCTGTACGAGCACACGACCGTCCTCTACCCGAGCGGCGGGTTGGCGGCGGGCCAGCGGGTGGCCCGCCACATCACCGGCGGCGTGATCCTCGAGGAGGACCGCTCGCTGGCGCCGGGAACCGTGACGGTGATCGCGGGGGTCGGGTTCACCACCGTCCACGAGGAGCCGACGCCGCTCGACCAGCTCCCGCCCCCTCCTGGTGGCGCCCCGGCGGACGAGGGCGAGGGGGCGGGTTCGGGCGGCGGTGACGACGGAACGACGACGGTTCCGGAGGCACCGACCACCACGTCGCCGGCCCTGGTGGGCGCCGTTCCTGACGGTGCGTGCTGACCCGCGACGTCGCCACGACCCCCGGTTGCCACTAGCGTCTCCCCGAATGGCGCGCGACTCCTGGGACTCGAGCGGCGATCCGTCGCGACCTCCGCGCCCGCGCGCCGACGACGATGCGTGGTGGCGCGACGCCCCTGGGCGACCGATCCGTGGCCGTGGCCAGGGCGGACGCGCCAGCGGGCCGCCGCCGCGAGCGGTGCGTGGCGGGCGCGGCGGCGACGGCCGCGCCGCGCCCCAGCGCCCCGGGAGATCGGCCGCCTATGGCGACGGCAACGGCGCAGGCCGTCCTGACCGAACGTCGTGGTCGGGGCACGGCGGGGCCGCCGGCGGCGGCAACGGTGCCGGTCGCCCCGATCGCACCTGGCCCGGGAACGGGGCGGGCAACGGGAACGGCACGGGCCGCCGCAACGGCGGCGACGGTGCCGGCCGACCGCAACCGGCGAGGAACCCCGACCTGGCGCCGTGGGCCGCGCCGACCCGCGGCGCCCGCGCCCCCGCCGCCAGCACCGGTGTGGCCGACCCCACGCGCGACCCGTGGTCGGGCGACGGCCGCGGGGGCGGGTGGTACGACGAGCCGACGTCGGGTCGCGATCCCCGCCGCGTCGTCATCGGCGACCCCGTCGGCGGGGGAGGCGACGGCCCACGCCACGTGCGGCGGGACGGCGACGAGCCCGGGGGCAAGCGCAAGCGCTCGTGGCCCCAGCGCCTGGTCCTCGCCGTCGGCGTGGTCATCGTGGTGTGCTGCCTGCTCGGCGGGTCGGTGGCCGGCTACGTGCTGGTCAAGTACGAGAGCATCGACCGGGTGGGCGGCCTCGACATCGCCCCGGCGGCGTCGGGCGAGCCCCAGAACTACCTGATCGTCGCGGTGGACACCCGCGAGGGGCAGGGCAGCAAGAACACCGACACGATCATGGTGCTGCGCGTCGACCCCGCCTCCGACCGCCTGGCGATCACGTCGTTCCCCCGCGACCTGATGGTCACGATCGCCGACACGGGCGAGACGGGGATGATCAACTCGGCGTTCGCCCGCGACACCGGCGGCGAGCAGAACCTCATCAGCACGCTGCAGCAGAACTTCGACATCCAGATCAACCACTACGTGCAGGTCAACTTCGACAGCTTCCGCCAGGTCGTCGACTCCATCGGCGGCGTGCCGGTCTGGATGCCCACCGCGGCGCGGGACCCCGCGTCGGGCTTCTACAACGACCAGCTCGGCTGCGTGAACATGAACGGCGAGCAGGGTCTGGCGTTCGTGCGCAGCCGCAAGCTCGAGATCCTCGACGAGGACGAGGACTGGGTGAACGACCCGCTGTCCGATCAGAACCGCGTCCAGCGCCAGCAGATCTTCATCCAGCGGGCCATGACCGATGCCCTGGCCGAGGTCAAGTCCAACCCGCTGCGGCTGCGCGAGCTGGTGGACATCGGGGTGAGCAACGTCTCGCTCGACCCCAACCTGGGCATCGGCGACATCCTCGACCTCGCCGACCATTTCAAGGGCTTCGACGCGTCCAAGCTCGAGACCTACCCGCTGCCCGTGACCGAGTACCCGCCCGACCCCAACCGGCTGCTGCTCGACGAGGCCGGCGCCGAGCCGATGCTCAACGTGTTCCGGGGCCTGGCCGCGGGCGAGATCCGGCCGGGCCTGGTGACGGTCAAGGTGCTGAACGGCACCGTCGCCGACGAGGCGCAACAGCGCGAGGGCCTCGCCACCGACGTCAGCGGCGCCCTCCAGCAGGTGGGCTTCCAGATGGCGGCCCCCGACGACGCCGAGGACTTCTACTCGCAGACCACGATCGAGTACGCGCCGGGGCAGCAGGCCTACGCGCAGCGGGTCGCCCGCCACATCACCAGCGCCACGGCCATCCCCATGGCCGAGAACCCCGACGTCGCCGCGGGGACCGTGCGGTTGATCGCCGGGCTCGACTTCACGACCGTCCACCAGGACGCGACGCCGATCGAGGCCATGCCCGTGGCCCCGGGCGCGGCGCCCGCCGAGCCCGCCACCGGTGGTGAGGCGCCCGCCGAGGCACAGGCGGCACCGCCCGAGACGACGCCGACGACCGAGAACCCGTTCGTCATCGGCGCCGCGCCCGAGGGCGCCACCTGCTGACCACGACGTCCGGCTCCGCTGAGCCCCTTGGTTGGGTCCGGCGCCGGGCGGTGGCAGGATGCCGGGCGTCGGTCGAGGCGAGGAGTGACCATGGACGACCCCGAGGTGATCCGGCACATCGGTGCGCTGGTCGACGAGGAGCACGAGCTCGAGCGCGGGCAGGCCGCCAGCGGTCCCGACGAGGCCGCCGAGGATCGTCTGCGCGAGATCGAGGTCGCGCTCGACCAGTGCTGGGACCTGCTGCGCCAGCGCCGCGCCCGCCGCGAGATGGGCGAGAACCCCGACGAGGCCACGGTGCGCCCGCCCGAGATCGTTGAGCGCTATCAGCAGTAGGTAGGTGGCCGCTATTGACGAAACGCCGGATATCTGTGCTCGTTGTTGACCCTCGTTAGACTCGCCGGAGCCCGGCGGGCCGCCGGGCGGGGGGAGCGATCATGCCGGGGTCGAGGGTCCAGCGCAGGCGCCGGTCGCCGCTCGTCGGCGGGTCGCTGGCCGCGTCGGCCGTTGCGGTCGCGGGTGCGAGCCACTGGCTGAACCGACGGGCGCGCCGCCTCGCGGTGCTCGACGACCGCCCAGGCCGCCAGCCCGCCGACCTGCCGGACGACGGCTACACGCTCGTCACGGCCCCCGGGGTCGCGGTCGACGCCGCCACGCAGGTCGCAGCCGCCCGCCATGCCCGGGCCCACGACCTCGACGTCCTCGACCTCGTGCCCGGCGACCTGCCGTCGGGGGTGCTGCAGGCCCTGCTGCTGCAGATCGATCCGGCCCGCTACCGCGACGACCGCCTCGCCGTCGGGCGGGGCGCGGGGCACGCCGCTGTGGTCCGCACCGCGGTGCTCGACCGGGTGGCGGCCGCCCACCCGCCCCCCGGCGACGGCTGGCGGGACCTCGACCCCGTTGCCGCCCTCGAGGTGGCCCGCCGGTTGAAGCGGTACGCGCCCACGGCCACCGACCTGGCCGTCGCGCCCGGCCTGCGGTCCGTGCCCGTCGACGCGGGCTGGCGGCTGCCGCATCTCCGGGCGCTGGCCGGGGTGGCCGCGCCGGTGCTGGCACCGATGCCCGCCATGGGCGCCGTGCTCGCCCTGCTGGCGCCGCTCGTGCACCCCGTGGCCGGCGGCGCCGCCCTCGCCGCATACCTGGCGCAGCCCGCGCTGGTGGCCCGGGGTACGCCGGTCCGCCCGTGCGACATCGGGGTGCGCGACCTGCTGCGCCGGCCGTTCCGGGCCGTGGCCGACGCGGTCCGACCGCTGACGACCGCGCCACCCGCGGGGGTCGTCGCCCGGGCGGACAAGACCGGGGCCGACGAGCGGGCGCGCCGGACGCGCCTACGCCGCGGACGCCTCCCGCCGGGCGTCGTTCTTCGAGCCCAGACGGGACACGTGCCCCTGGTGTGGTGCCGGCGACCTGGCCCCGCAGGTCACCGTGCCCGACCTCTTCCAGGGCAAGGCCGGCATCTTCCATCTCGAACGCTGCCGGGCCTGCGCCCACGTGTTCCAGAACCCGCGCCTGTCGCTCGCGGGCCTCGACCACTACTACCGCGACTTCTACGACGGCCTGGCGCAGGAGCACACCGAGACGATGTTCACCCTGGCCGGGGCGTCGTACCGGGGGCGGGCGGGCATGCTGCGCGGCGTCGCCGAGCCCAAGCGGTGGCTCGACGTGGGCACCGGGCACGGCTACTTCTGCCTAATGGCCCAGGAGGTGTGGCCCGAGACCCGCTTCGACGGGCTCGACCTCACGCCCAACGTCGTCGAGGCCGAACGCCGGGGCTGGGTCGAGCGGGGGTTCCACGGGCTGTTCCCCGACCTCGCCGACGAGCTCACCGGCCGGTATGACGTGGTGAGCATGCACCACTACCTCGAGCACACCCGCGACCCGGCCGCCGAGCTCGACGCCGCCGCCGCGGTGCTCGAGGAGGGCGGGCACCTGCTCGTCGAGGTGCCGGCGCCCGAGAGCGCGCTCGCCCGCCGGCTGGGCTGGCTGTGGGGGCCGTGGTTGCAGCCCCAGCACCAGCACTTCGTGCCCGAGGCCAACCTCGTGGCCGCACTCGAGCGGCGGGGGTTCCGGGTGCTGGCCGCCGAGCGGGGCGAGGTCCACCAGCCCGTCGACCTCGGGTACGCGGTCATGCTGCTCGCAAACCGCCTGGCGCCGGCGGCGGCGAGTCCGTGGAACCCGCCTCCCACCGTGGGGCGGCGGCTCGGGCGGGCCGCCACGCACGCCGCGCTGCTGCCGCTGGCCGGCGTCGCCGTCGCGGCCGACCAGGCGCTCGTGCCCGTCGTGCGGCGCCGCCCCCAGCTGTCCAACGCCTACCGGGTCCTGGCCCGCAAGGGGTGACGATGGACCGTGCCTGTCGGCTGCGGCGGTCGCTGTCGTCGGTCACCTGCGCGCTCGCCGCCGCCGGCATCGCCGGGAACGCCGTGCGGCTGCGGGCTCGGGTCCGCCGCCTCGCGGTCCTCGACGCCGACGCGGCCGGTCCCCGTCCGGCGCCGCCTGCGGACGCCCAGCAGCCCGACGGGCACGACCGCGCCTTCGCCATGGTCACGGCCGCCGGTGTCGTCCTCGACGACGCCACGCTGGCCCGAGCGGTCCGCCATGCCGAGGCCCACGACCTCGACGTCGTCGATCTCGTGCCCGGCGACCTCCCGGTCACGCGCCTCATCGAGCTGGCCACGCAGGTCGACACCGCCCGCTACCGGACCAACGGGTTGGCGATCGGGTGGGGCGCCGGGCACGCGGCGGTCGTGCGGCGCTCGGTCCTCGACCGCATCGCCCGGGGCGAGGCGTCGGGCTCGGTGGACCGGCGCGACCTCGACCCCGTCGCCTATCTGCGCCTCGCCCGGCAGCTCAAGCGGTACGCGCCGACGTCCACCGACCTGGCCGTGGCCCCGGGCCTGCGCAGCGTGGACGCCCACCCGAGCTGGCGACTGCCGTACCTCCGGGCGCTGTTGGGGGTGGCCATGCCGCTGTTGGCGCCCGGGCCGGCCGTGGGCGCCGCACTGGCGGCCGCCGCCCCGGCGGTCGCCCGGCGCACGGGCGGGGCGGCGCTGGGCGCCTACGTCGCCGAGCCGGCGATCGTCGCCGTCGGCGGCCCCGTCCGGCCCCGGGACCTCGGCGGGCCGGGCGCGTCGCCGGCGCGCCGGCTCGTCGGGCTGGTGTCCCGGCCGCTGCGCGACGTCGTCGACGTGGTCCGCCCCCTCGTCGTCCATCCGGCCCCAGCGGTTCGCGCCTTGCGCGCCGCTCAGCGGGACGAGCTGGCCGCGCGCCGCCGGGTGTACGCGGCCGAGGCGGCGCAGCCCGAGCGGCTGTTCGACCCGCCACGCCACACCTGCCCGTGGTGTGGGTCGCCCGAGATCGAGCGGGCGCGGGAGATGCCCGACCTCGTCCAGGGCAAGCCCGGAACGTTCCGCCTCGACCGCTGCCGGGCCTGCGCCCACACGTTCCAGAACCCGCGCCTGTCGCTGGCCGGCCTCGACCACTACTACCGCGACTTCTACGACGGCCTGCAGGCCGACCACACCGAGCTGCTGTTCTCGTTCACCGCCGGCGCCTACACCGGGCGGGCCCGGCTGCTCGAGCGGGTCGTCGACGCCGCGCCCAAGCACTGGCTCGACGTCGGCACCGGCCACGGGCACTTCTGCCTGGTGGCCCGGGAGTCCTGGCCCGACACCCGCTTCGACGGGCTGGACATGACCGACAGCATCGACGAGGCCGAACGGCGGGGCTGGGTCGAGCGGGGCCACCGCGGGCTGTTCCCCGACCTCGCCGCCGATCTGGCCGGCCGCTACGACGTGGTCAGCATGCACCACTACCTCGAGCACACCCGCGAGCCGGGGCTCGAGCTCGACGCCGCCCACACGGTGCTGGAGGAGGGTGGGCACCTGCTCGTCGAGCTGCCCGCCCCCGAGAGCGCGTTCGGGCGCTGGCTGGGCTGGGCGTGGGGCCCGTGGTTCCAGCCCCAGCACCAGCACCTGGTTCCCCTGGCCAACCTGGTGGCCGCCCTCGATCGGCGGGGGTTCGAGATCGTCGCCACCGAGCGGGCCGAGGCGCACCAGCCCGTCGACCTCGTGTTCGCGGTGATGCTGCTCGCCATGCGGCTCGCCCCGGCCGGGTCGATGCCGTGGGATCCGCCCCGCAGCCGCTGGCGGCAGGCCCGCCGAGGCGCGGTGTTCGCGTCGCTGCTCCCGCTGGCCGGCGCGGCGATGGTCGGCGACCAACTGCTCCGCCCGCTGGTCGCGGCCCGCCCCGAGCTGTCCAACACCTACCGGGTCCTGGCCCGCAAGACCTGACCCCCCGCGATCTCGCGTGCCGGGGCTGCGGCGGCGGCTTCCACCATCTCGACGACGCGGCCGGCGCCGTCCTCGGCGGCGATGCGGCCGGCGACCCACCGGGCCCGCTCGCGCAGGGCGGTGTCGGCCGTGGCCCGCCGCAGCGCGTCGGCAAGGTCGTCCGCCCGCAGGCGACGGAACGGCTGCGGGCCCGGGCTGACGCCGAGGGCCGTGAGGCGGTGGGCCCAGAACTGCTGGTCCGTGCGGACGGGCACGGGGACGGCCGGGATGCCGGCGCGCAGGCCCGACGCCGTGGTTCCCGCGGCCGAGTGGTGGACCACGGCCGCGCACTGCGGCATCAGCCAGTCGTGGGGGACCTCGTCGACGGTCAGGATGTCGTCGTCCGCCACCGACAGCCCGGCCAGCCCGGCCTGGACGATGCCGCGGACCCCGGCCCGCCGGAGCGCGTCCCGGGCGACCCGGCTGACCCGCTCCCCGTGGCCGGCCGCCATGCTGCCGAAGCTGACGAGCACCGGCGGCGGCCCGGCGGCGAGGAAGTCGACGAGATCGGCGGGCGGCTCCCACCCCTGCGGGTGCGGCGGGAACCAGTACCCGGTCACGTCGAGGCCGGCGCGCCAGTCGGCCGGGCGGGGGACGACCGTGGGGCTGTAGCCGTACGCCACCGGCCAGCGGTCCTCCTCCAGACGCCGGCGTCGCACCGCCGGCCGGCACGGCGGCAGGCCCAGCTCGGCCCGCAGCCGGCGGACGGCCGGCCAGGCGCCCGTGTCGATGACGACGTGCATCAGGTCGGTCAGCGCCCGGTTGCCGGCGCGCCCGAACGACACCGCGCCCGACAGGAAGGGGGGAGGGAACTCGCCCGTGGGGGTGGCCGGCTGCAGGTAGGCGCCGAGGGTGGGCACGCCGAGCGCGTCGGCCACGTGCCACCCGAGCGGCGCCACCGTGGCCGACAGCAGCACCAGGTCGGGGGCCGGGCCCGCGCCCGGTGCGGGGTCCATCGCGCCGCGGACCCCCTCGGCGAGCCGGCGGATCAGCGATGCCCCCTGCCGCAGGTTGGTCAGCGGAGAGGCAGCGCCCCGGGCGGGGCGGACCACGCCGTCGTCACCCTCCTCGGCCGCTGCGCCGAACAGGTCGCTGATGTCCATGTCGAGGGAGCGGAACGCGAACCCACGGGCGCGGATCTGCGGCGCGAGCCGGTCATGGGTCGCCAGCGTGACCGTGTGCCCGGCCTCGGTCAGCCGGCGGGCGATGCCCGTGTGCGGGGCGATGTCGCCCCACGACCCCGCCGAGACGATCAGCACCTCCATGTGACGGGTCCCCTCCGTATCGCCAGCGCCCAGACACTACCGGCAAAGGGGTCAATAGTGCCGCGCCGGCGGCTGGCTCCGGCGTCCAGCGGCGGTCTGTGCGCAGCGCGTCACCGCGTCGCCCCCCGTCCTAGGCTCCCGTCATGTCGGCGGACCTGTTCCGTCGCGTCGCGGGAGGGGAGCGATCCACATGAGCGTGCGGCCGACGGCCCTCGACGAGCTGCTCGTGACCGTCGTGGTCGACAACGAGACCGACAACCTGTCGAGCACCGACCCGGGGATCCCCCGCCTGCCCGAGGTGGCGTCGCTCCTCGGGCGGATCCCGCCGGCGCGTCGCTACGACGGACACGACGCCATCCCTGTGTTCGGGCACCTGTGCGTCGCGTGCCACGGCCTGTCGGTGCTGCTGACCGGCCGGGTGGGCGACGAGCGGCACAGCGTGCTGTTCGACGTCGGGCCGTACGGCGACGTGTGGGTCGACAACGCGAGGCGCCTCGGGCTGGACCTGGCGGCCATCGAGGCGGTCTTCCTGTCCCACTGGCACTGGGATCACAGCGGCGGCCTTCCCGTGGCGCTGGCGGCGATCTCGGAGGCGCGGCGCGCGGCCGGGCTGGAGGCGCCCGTCGTGGTCGACGTGCACCCCGACCGTCCTGATCAGCGCGGCGTCGTCCTGCCGTCGGGCACGGTCGCGCTGCTGCCGGCCGAGCCGACGCTCGCCTCGTTGCGCGAGGCCGGCGGCGACGTGACCCAGCAGGCCGACGCGCATCTGGTGGGCGCGAGCTTCTTCCTCGGCAGCGGCGAGATCCCCCGGCAGACCCCGTACGAAACCGGGCTGGACGGCCACGTCACGTTCGACGGCGACACCGGCCGTCCCGACCCGCTCATCCTCGACGAGCGCTTCCTCGCCGCCGAGGTGCGCGGGCGAGGCGTCACCGTGCTGTCGGCGTGCTCGCACGCCGGCATCGTGAACGTGGGACTGGCGGCGCAGGCCAGCTGGCCGGACCGCCCGATCGACCTGCTGCTCGGCGGCTTCCACCTCGCCGGCGGGGCCATGGAGCGCCGGATCGAGGCCACAGTCGACGATCTCGACCACCTCGTGCGCCCCCGCATCGTCGCGCCGGGCCACTGCACGGGCTGGCGCGCCAAGGCTGCACTGGCGGCGCGGTTCTCGCCCGACCGCTACGGCCCCTCGGTGGTCGGGTCCACCTACATCCTCGCCGCCGACTGAAGCCGGGGCTCAGGTGGACCGCCGGGTCCCGCGGCCGGTAGATGGCGGTGTGGATCACGTGGGCCACCGGCCGCTCGCCGTCGGCCAGCAGCCCGACGTCCAGCTCCACGAAGCGGTGTCCCTTGTGCTCCCATTCCCGGGTCACGACGGCGCGCGCCTCGACGGCGTCGCCGTCCCGCACGAGCGAGAGGTGGCGGACCCGCGACTCGACGTGGATCCAGGGGCCCAGGCGGACGTTGCTCCCCAGCACGTGGTTGGCGTCTCGCAGCAGCCACCCGGGGTGGGCCACACGCGCATCCTCGTACAGCGGCAGGTCCTCGCGGACGTCGGCCAGGTACGCACCCGCATCGGCGGCGCGGAACCGGTGGGCCGGCAGGCGCAGCGGCGTCCCCGCGGCGAGCGATTCGGGGGATGCCTCGGGCGGATCAGTGGCCGGCGCGGCGTCCGGCCACGTCGACGCGGGCGGTCCGTCGCCGCCGGGGCCGGGGAGGCCCGCCTCGCCGGTGGCGCACAGCGTGCCGTCGTCGGCGCGCACCTCGATCGCCAGCGTCGGCCCGGCCGGCGTCGACGTGGGTTCGCCCCCGGTCACCACCACCGTCCGGCCGTCGTACACCGGGCTGAGGAACCGTGCCCGCATCGTGCCGCCGGCCAGCCAGTCGAGCCCCCACGCTGCGGCCGCCGGCCGGGTCATGTAGGCGTACACGTCGACCCCGGGCACGAGGCCCCCGCCGAACCCGTACCGCCGGGCCACGTCGTCGTCGTGGATCTTGTTCGTCGACGTGGTCGCGGTGTTGTGCGCGATCACTTCGTACCGCTGGCCGTTCCCCACGGCGCCACGCTAGGGCCGGCGGAGGGCGTCGAGCAGAATGTCGACGACGGCATCGACCTCGGCGCGGGCGGCGGCGGGATCCTCGGCGCCGGCCACGAGCTGGGCGGCCTCGTTGAGGGCGCCGAGCAGGAGGTGCGCCATCGTGGAGACGGGGCCCGGCCGGACCGTTCCGTCGGCGACGCCGGCCGCGAGGGCCGCCTCGGTGAGGCCGAGCCCGTAGCGGGCGGTGAGGTCCCGCCAGCCGGTCCACCCCAGCACCACTGGCCCGTCGAGCAGCAGGATCTGGCGGACCTCGGGATCGGCCGTCGCGTCCAGCCAGGCGGCGGCCCCCGCACGCAGGGCCTCGAGCGCGTCACCAGGGGTCGCCGAGAGGGCCGCCTCGGCGATCCGCTCGGTCACCTCGGCCTCGACGGCCTCCAGCACGGCGGCGAACAGGGCCGCCTTGTCCTCGAAGTGGTGGTACAGCGCGCCGCGGGAGACGCCGGCGGCCTCCACCACCTCGGGTGTGCTCACCCCGGCGTAGCCCTGCGCCCCGAACCGCGGGCGCGCGGCGGCGATCGAGCGCGGCACGGGTGGCTGCTGTCCGTTCGGCTTGGGTGCGTCTCTTGATTTCCATACAGTCTGTATGTAACTTACCAACACCCTGTCGGTATCTGGAGGATCAGCATGGCACACGTCGAGCTCTCGGACGCCCGCATCGACTACGAGGATCGGGGCTCGGGCCGGCCGGTCGTGTGCGTTCACGGCTACCTCGCCGCCGGTGACCTGTGGGACGACCTGGCGCCGCCGCTCGTCGCCCACGGCTACCGGGTGCTGACGCCCACCTGGCCGCTCGGCGCTCACCGGCATCCGCTCCCCGACAGCTCCGACCGGAGCCCGCTCGCCCACGCCGGCCGCATCGCGGCCTTCCTCGAGGCGCTCGACCTGCGCGACGTGGTCCTCCTCGGCAACGACTCGGGCGGTGCGCTCTGCCAGCTGGTCGTGGCCCACCACCCCGAGCGGGTCGGGGCGCTCGTCCTCACGAACTGCGACGTGTTCGAGAACTTCCCCCCGTCGTTGTTCAAGCCCCTCCGGACCATCGCCCGCTCGCGCCTCGCCTTCAGCGCGGTCGCCCGGTCGGTGCAGATCGGGGCCCTCCGCCGTGCGCCAACCGGGTTCGGCCTGTTGTCGCACGCCCCGATCGACGACCGCGCCGCCCGCTGGGTCCGACCGATCGTCGAGAACGCGCAGGTCCGGGAGGACACCCGCCTGCTCACCCGCGAGATGCACCCCGCGCCGCTCCTGGCGGCCACCGATCGCCTCCGCCGCTTCGACCGCCCGGTGCTCCTCGCCTGGGGCACCGACGACAAGCTGTTCCCGATCCGCGACGCCGAGCGGCTCGCGGCCATCTTCCCCGATGCCCACGTCGAGCTCGTCGACGACAGCCGGACCTTCGTCATGGTCGACCAGCCCGAGCGCCTCGCGGACCTGGTCGCCGCCTTCGCGCCGGTCACCGCCTGAGGCCGAGACCACCGGTCGCTCACTGCAGGACGGTCCCGGGTCGGTCAGCCGTCCTGGTCGAACGTGAGCACGAGGCTGCCGACCTTGTGGCCGCCGTCGACCCGGCGGTGCGCCTCGACGATCTCGGCGAACGGCAGGACCGTGTCGACCACCGGCTTGAGCGATCCCTCCTCGGCGAGTGACATCAGGGTCTCGAAGTCGGCGTTCAGCGAGGAGGTGTCGGCGGTGCCGGTGATCGTGGCCTTCTGCACGGCCCCGGCGAGCGTCTGCCAGAGATCGCCGATGACCATGAGGAAGCGGCCGCCCGGCTTCAGCGAGCCCTTGATCCGCGAGTAGGGCGCGTTGCCGTGGTTGTCCATGATCACGTCGTAGCGCTGCCCGTTGCGGGTGAAGTCCTCGGCCGCGTAGTCGATGACGTGGTCGGCGCCGAGCCCGGTGACCAGCTCCGCGTTGGCCGCGCTGCATACGGCCGTGACCTCGGCACCGAGGTGCTTGGCGAGCTGGACGGCCATGGTGCCCACCGCACCGGAGGCGCCGTTGATCAGCACCGCCTGACCCGACGCGAGCTCGCCTCGCCGGAAGAAGTGGACGGCCGTCATGCCGCCGAAGCACAGCGCCACCGCATCCTGGTCGCCCAGACCCTCGGGGATGGTGGCGATGGCCCCGTCCTCGGCCACGGTCGCCTTCTCGGCATGGCAACCGAAGTCGAACACACGCGACAAGACGACCCTGTCACCCGGCCGGAAGCGCGTGACCGCGCTGCCCACCGCCTCGACCCGTCCCGCCATGTCGAACCCGAAGACGGGCTGCTTCGGCTTGCTGAAGCCGATGCTTCAGCCGCACCGGCAGGCTCATGCCGCGCGGCACTCGTAGTGCCCGCAACCGAGCGTCGCCGGAGTTGACGGTCGTCGCCGCGCCCTTGACCAGCACCTCGTCGTCGGCCGGCACCGGGGTCGGGACCTCGCGGATCTGCACGACCTCGGGCGGCCCGTAGCGCTCGCAGACTGCAGCCTTCATGCTCCACCCCGACCGGTGACGGACCGCCGCACGCTAGCAAGCGACTGCGGGACGGCGACTGCGGGACGGCGACCGCGGGTCACTGACGCTTCCGGCGGCGCGACCCGGGCCGATCGGGGAGGCGGCGGGCGGCGATGATGGCGCCCGCCGTGATCACGGCGAGGATCGCGAGCGAGGCGCGCAAGGCGTCGAGCCGGGCATCGGTGTTCTCGTCGACGATGGCGTCAACCGTCTCGGGTGGGAGGTCGGTCTCCTCGAGCGCAGTGCGGAGCTCCTTGTCCGACACGAATGGCACGCCACTCGTGAGCTCGACGTTCGCCTCGGCGGTCACCGAGTCGGGGACGTCGGGGTTGTCGGCCAACCCGCTGAGGAACGACGACGTCAGGGCCGAGATCAGCACGGCGCCGGCGAGCGCGGTCCCGATCGACGCGCCGAGGTTCGTCAGGGTGTTCTGCAGGCCGCCGACCTCGCCGCTCTGCTCGTCGGGGACCGACGACACCGTGACCGCGCCGAGCTGGGACGCCAGCGCGCCGATGCCGAGGCCCGCCAGCAGCATCGGCCACGTCACGATCTCGGGACCGGCGCCCTCCTGGAGGAGGATCACCATCACGATGATCCCGGCGACCAGGGCGGCGAACCCGAGCTGCGTCACACGGCGGGGCGAGGCCTGGGGGAAGAAGCGGGGCACGCCCACCGCCGCGAGCAGCAGCGTGATCGACAGGGGCAACAGCCGCACACCCGTGGCGATCGCCGACAGCCCCAGCGCCACCGACAGGAACAGGGGCACGGCGAAGAACAGGCCCGCCTGGGCGAAGTATTGGAAGAAGAACGACGTGAGGCCCGCCCGGAGGGTCGGGTTCCAGATGCGTTCGAAGTCGACGAGCGGGGTGCGACCCCGGGCGACGAGGTGGCTCTCCCAGTGCACGAACACGATCAGGACCAGCACACCTCCGGTGATCAGCCAGATCACCGGTGACAGCCGGAGCCACTCGGGCGCGCCCTCCTTGGGGAACACGATGCCCCACGTCCCCGAGCGGAGGATCCCGTAGACGACCAGGCCGAGGCCCAGCGCCGACAGCGCCGTCCCGACCAGGTCGAGGCGGTCGGTACGCTCGGGGGGCTCGTCGGCCATCTTGCGGGTCATGGCGAGGATGCCGAGCACCACCACGGACTCGCCCGCGAAGACCCAGCGCCACGACGCGTACGTGGTGAACAATCCGCCGATGAGGGGGCCGGCGGCCACGGCGATCGCTCCGGCCGACGCGACCAGCCCGTAGGCGCGGGGCCGATCGTCCCGGCCGAAGTTCGACGCCACCAGGCCGACGATCGCCGGCAGGATCAAGGCCGCGCCGATGCCCTCGAGCAGCGACCATCCCAGCATCAGCACCGTGAGGTTCGGGGACAGCGCGGTGATCAGCGAGCCACAGCCGTAGATCACGCACCCGATGGCGAAGGCGCGCTTCCGGCCGAGGATCTGCCCGATCTTCCCGCCGGTGATCATCAACGCGGCCATGACGAGGGTGTAGAGCGTGATCGCCGTCTGGATGCCGGTGACGTCGGTCCCCACGTCCTCGGCGACCGTCGCGATCGACACGTTCATGACCGAGCTGTCGAGGACCATGAGGAACTGGCCGGCGGCAAGCGTGACCAGCACCGAACGACCAGCGGCACCCGCAACGCCCGCGGCCCGCGACGCGGTGACGTCCGAGCTCACGGCGGAAGCGTAGGCCGGGACTCGCCGGTGGCGTGACGATGCCGGGGTTCCGTGTATCTGGGGCACCGGTCGGGGGCTCTCGTAGAGGCGCGGAACGTGCGTGCGCTTGACCGAGGGAGCGGGCGATGGCCGGCGAGGCAACGGCGCAGGAGGACCCGGATGTGCCGGTCCACTGGGAGCCGCGGCGTCCGGTCGAGGATCCGACGCTGGGGATCGCGGTCGAGGTCGACCGCTCGGGTCGTCCGGCGCATCGTCTCGTGACCATCGGTGATTCCCTGACCCAGGGGTTCATGAGCGCCGCGGTCTTCCGCACCGACCTGTCGTGGCCCGCGGTCGTCGCCTATGAGCTGGGACTGCGCGCCGGCGAGGGGTTCCGCTACCCGGCGTACGAACCGCCGGGCGGGCCGGGCGGTCTTCCTCTCGACCTCGAGCGGTTCGTGCGCGGCCTCGAGAGCCGGGTCGGCGACCGGGTGGACTGGTACGAGGCTGTCCGGGCGCTGCGCTTCGTGCGGTCCTACATGGACCGGGTGGAGGACTGGTGGGAGCGCGGGCCCGGCAACGACGTGCCGCAGGTGAACGCGCCCTACCACAACCTCGGGGTCTACGGCGCCGACCTCCTCGACGTCCTGTTGCTCGACGCCGACCGGATCGCGGCCCGCCTGGAGAAACCCTCGAGCGACGACCCGTTCGTGCAGGTCGTCGACCGTGACAACGACCGGGCGTGGCGGGTCGTGCTCGAGAGCTGCCGGGCTCCCGACGGCACCGCCCGCACCGTCCTCGACGCCGCACGGGCCATGGGCGACGAGGGGACGATCGACGGGGAGGCCGGCCCCGGCATCGAGACGCTCGTGGTGATGCTCGGAGCCAACCATGCGCTGGGCACCGTGGTGGACCTGGATGTCCGCTGGACCCCCGACGACTACCTCGATCAACCGCCCGAGGCCCGTCTCGCCAGCAAGGGGCCCTTCAACGTCTGGCAGCCGGAGCACTTCGCAGAGGAGTGGGGACTGCTGGTCGATTCCCTCGACGCCATCAACGCTCGCCACGTGGTGGTGGCCACCGTTCCGCAGGTCACGATCGCACCCATCGCCAGGGGGGCGCACGGCAAGATCTCCCGCTACTCGCGCTACTTCCGCTTCTACGTCCGACCCTGGATCGCGGACGACGACTTCGACCCCGGCCGGGACGCGCACCTGACCGCCGACGAGGCTCGCATGGTCGACTCGGCCATCGACGAGTACAACGCCACGATCACCGAGTCCGTGCGGACGGCGCGCCAGAGCGGACGCGACTGGTACCTCTTCGATCTCGGTGGTCTGCTGGACCGCCTGGCCACGCGGCGCTACATCGAGGAGCCCGCCGCACGGCCGCCGTGGTGGACGCCCTACCCGCTCCCGCCCGAGGTGACGGCGCTCACCCCCACGCCGAACACCCGCTTCTTCCGCTCGGGCCCTGATGGCAGGACCGACGGAGGGCTCATCTCCCTCGACGGCGTCCACCCCACGACCATCAGCTACGGCATCATCGCCCGCGAGATCACCCGCCTGCTCCGCGACCACGCCCGCGTCCCGTTCTTCACCCAGGACGGTGCGCCCCGCCCGGCGGGCACCGTCGAGGTCGACTTCGCCCGGGTCCTGGCGTCCGACACCCTCGTCGGCCGGCCGCCGCGCGCGCTCACCTCGACCCTGGGCCTCATCGGGTGGCTCGACGAGACCATCGACTGGGTCGACCGACTCCTGCCGTTCCGATGACGGCGCGATCGTCGGCGGGTGCCACCCCGGCACCAGAAGGACCGGGAGTCTAGGTTCGGTCCATGGACCAGCGTCCGCCGGAGGCCCGGCCCGTCCTGGTGCTGGTGGCGACGGGCCTCGGCCTGTTCATGATCTTCCTCGACGCCACCATCGTGAACGTGGCGCTCCCGGACATCCAGAACGAGTTCGACACGGGCGAACAGGGTCTGCAGTGGGTCGTGGCCGCGTACAGCCTGACGATGGGCATGTTCATGATGTCCGCGGCCACGCTGTCGGACGCCCGCGGGCGGCGGCTCGCCTACATGGGCGGCATCATCCTGTTCTGCGTTGCCTCGATCGGTTGTGGTGTCGCGCCGTCGCTGATGGTGCTGAACATCTCGCGGGGCCTCCAGGGAGCCGGTGCGGCGATCGTCAACGTCGCCTCCCTGGCACTCGTCGGCGCGGCGTTCACCGATCCCGCCGCCAAGGCCAAGGCCATCGGGAGCTGGACCGGCATCGCGGCCGTGGGCCTGGCCATCGGTCCGACCGTCGGCGGTGTGCTCACCGACGCGTTCAGCTGGCGCAGCATCTTCTGGGTCAACCCGGTGATCGGCGCGGCGGCGATCGTGCTCACCCTGCTCTTCGTCCGCGAGTCGCGCGACCCGACCGAACGTCGCCTCGACTGGGCCGGGCAGGTCCTCTTCATCGCGGGGGTCGCCGCGATCACCTACGCGCTCGTCGAGGGACCGCACAGCGGCTGGACGTCACCCTTGATCCTCGCATTGCTCCTCGGATCCGTGGTCATCGTCACCGCGTTCGTCCTCGTCGAGCGCCGCGTGAGCCGAGCCGATGATGGACCTGCGCGTGTTCGGCGACCGCGTCTACAGCACGGCGATCATCACCATCTTCTGCGTGCTGTTCGGCATCTACGGGACGTTGCTGGTGATCACGCAGTACTTCCAGAACATCCGTGACTACAGCGCGGAAGACGCCGGATTCCTGATGATCTCGATGACGCTGCCGGTGATCGTGCTGTCTCCGATCGCCGGCCGACTCACCGCCCGCGGCGGCGGCCGCCGGCCCACCCTGATCGGGGTGTCGCTGATCGCAGCAGGCCTCGCCGTCCTGGCGGCGACTGTCGGAGGAAACCTCGCATGGACGCTGCTGGGGCTGGCACTCATCGGCGCGGCGGGCGGTCTCGCGGTGACGCCGGTGACGAGCGTGGCGATGAGCTCGATCCCCGACGAACGATCGGGCATGGCGTCGGGCATCCTGAGCGCGCAGCGGGCGCTGGGCTCGACGGCCGGCTTCGCCATCATGGGCAGCGTGCTGGCTGCGGTCGTCTCCCTCACGCTGCCGGACAAGTTCGAGCCCTACCTGCCCGACGAGCAGCAGCGCGAGGAAGCGGTCGACGAGGTGGTCGAGGACGCCAACCCCCGCGCGGTCGCCGCGCTGCTCGGACCGGGCAAGCCGCTCAGCGCCGACGTGAAGGAGGAGCCCGAGCTGGAGCAGGCGGCCGACGATGCGTTCGTGGAGGGCATCCGCGCGGCCGTCGGCGTGGCGCTCGTGCTGGTGCTCGGCGCCCTCGTCGCCGGCTACCTGATCTTCCCGAAGGGCGAGCCGGCACTGGCCACCGAGGAGGTCGACGAGGCGGCGCGCGTGGAGGTGGACGAGCGTTAGCTCTTCTCTGGACGTGGTGTCGTCGCCATGGAGTTGCCCAGCGCGGCGCCGACGGTGGCCAGCCCAATGACCAGGGCACGTGCGCTGTTCACACGCCATCTACAGCAGCGCCCTCGGCAGGATTCGAACCTGCGCACACGGCTCCGGAGGGCACCAGTACATCGCGGCGCAGCGCCTGGTAGGGGTGGATGCGGCGATGCCTGCCAACCGAGCCCTCCCGCACTCCTCCCGCGAGACGACACTCCCACCGACCTGTCATCGTCGGCTGGCTGACGGCCGGAGGAGGGTCCCTAGCGCGACTCCCTCCCCTATGTGGGCGGCGAGCGGCATCTGCCCGCTGGCGGCCAACGGAAACTGCTCGGACACGCCCATCTCGTCACGCAGCGTTGCGGTAGTGAGCCGCCCGACACTCCGCCCGAAGTCATCCAACGGCACTTATGCCACGCGCCTCGAACGAGCCTGGATCGACGGGTCAGGGGGCTGGGGTGGGGCGGTAGGCGTGGATGACGGCGCCGGTGGCGAAGATCTTGGTGTCGAGGAGCTCGACGGTGCCGGTGCTGGCGGGGCGAAACAGGGGCTCGCCGCCTCCCTTGATGACGGGGGAGGTGCAGATCCGGTACTCGTCGAGCAGGCCGGCCGCGGCGAGGGCGTCGGTCAGCTGGCCGGTGCCCCAGATGAGGATGTCGCCGCCTTCGGCCTGCTTCAGTCGGCTGACCTCGTCGAGCAGGTCGGTGCCGGCGATGACTACGGTCGGATCCCACGCCGTGGTGTCGACCGGTTGGGAGGCGACGACGTACTTGGTGATCGAGTTGACGTGGTCGGCGAAGGGGTTGCCGCTCCTGGTGGGCCAGGCTTGTGCCATGCCTTCGTAGGTGATGCGGCCGAGCAGCAGTGCGTCGGCGGCGAGCGTCATCTTGAGTCCGTAGTCCTGGAACTCCTCGTCGGCGTACTGGAACGACCACTCGTGCGGGGTGTCGATGTAGCCGTCGAGGGTGGCGTGGGTGAAACAGACGATCTTGCGCATAGCAGGGGTTCTCCTGGTCGGTGGCGGGTGGTCGGGAACGGGATGCGTCAGGCGGACCGGCGGCGTCGTGCCTGTCCGCTCACCCAGGAGTCGGGGTCATTGAGCCTGCCGTTCAGGGTGGTCGCCATCGCGAGGACGACTTTCCTCATCACGCTGCCTCTCATGCGCCGGACGACGGTCGACGGCAACGTAGGGGTGCCCGCTGCTTCGGTCTTGTACAGAAGTGACAGGCTGCTCGTGGCGAGGGCCCCGGGAACTCGGGTGCCGAATCCGCTCGAAGGGCACCGCAGGAGACCCCGCGGCGTCGGTCTTGTACAGCAGCGACAGCTGCTCGTCGCGGCTGGGATCGGCGAGCTCCGCAGGCGTCTGGCCGAGGAAGCGCCGCAACGACCGGGTCAGGTGCGGCTGGTCGTAGTAACCGAACTCGTGGGTCACCTCGGCCGGCGTTGCGCCCTCGCGGAGCTGCACACCAGCCAGCCTCGCCCGCTCGATCTGTCGGACGGCACGGCGGGTCAGCCCGGTCGCCGCATGGAACCTGCGCTGGATCGTGCGCAAGGACAGCTCGGCGCTCGTGCCACCAAGTGCGTCGTCGACGACAGGCTCGGAGCCGATCAGATCCTCGCGGACAAGCCGCTCGACCAGCCCCTCGGCGTTGTCGTAGGTCGGTAGTCGCCAGGCGGTGCCCTTCCACCAGAAGGACCGATGGCCGGCCGGAGGCAAGGTGAGGCTGCGGTCGACGAGGCCAGCGACGGATAGGTCGTGCAGGGCGGCGCCGAGCTGGAACCGGATGCCGACCCAGGTGGCGTCAGGCGGAACCGGGCCCTTCGTTGCGCGCGTCTCGGGACCGTGCACCGTCACCTCGGTGAGCCCCTCGATCTCGCCCACGACCAGATGCCAGTGGCTCGAGGAGACCGATACGAGCTGGCCGACGTCCGAACTGCGGCTGCGCCATACGCAGTCGACCAGCGGTGTGTCGGAAGGGCGCACGTCGAACCCGAGAGACACGGAGGCATCCTGCCGCACGGCACGCCGAGCTCCCACTTGTCGTTCGGCCCTGCCGGATCGAGGGGGCGGCCGTTTCATAACGGCCGTGAGCGCCCAGATGTACGAGCTGCCTCGGCGCCGGCGGGGGACGCCGGTGATGTTCGGCGTCAGCGTTGTGCTGTTCGCCGCCGCCGGCTCCGGGGCCGTCGAGGGGCATACGCAGTTCGCTCTGCTCGCGCTGACTCTGGCGGCGGCCACAGCGGAACTGACCATCGCAACGTGGTGGACGGCACCGTCGCGGATCGAGCTGGGCGTCGCAGCCGTCACGCTGTGGTCGGCCGCGGGGCGGGCGACGACGATCCCGTGGTCCGACCTGGCGAGCGTGACGCTGGCCCAGGGGGCGCTACCCGCGCCTGACGTGGGCGCGGGTGGACGGGGTCACCGAAGACCTCGTCGGGGCTGTCCCCGATGTGTTCGGCCTCCTCACCGACGTGCGGCGGTGGGCCCCACATGTACGGGTGACGTCGTAGCGCCGGCCTCGAGAGCAACCGTCCCCGAACGCCGGGAGCGTGACTTCGGCTGGCGATCCGATAATCGGCGATCCTCCGGCACGTCCACACCACAGGCCGATCGACTGGAGGTCGATGTGGGAGAGCTGACCGACCTGATCGCCGGCGTCCCGGTGTCCGATCTCCACGCCAGCATGGAGTGGTACCGGCGGTTCTTCGGCCGGGAGCCCGATCTGGTCGCCGGCGACGAGATCCTCTGGGACGTTCGACCCGGCGCGACGCTCTTCATCGAGCCCAACCCGGCTGCCGCCGGCAGCGGACACATAACCTTCACCGTGACCGGCCTCGACGAGCTGCTCGAGCAGCTGAACGCTGCGGGCATCGAGCATGAGCCGATCGAGACCTACGACAACGGTGTTCGCCACGTCTCCATCCCGGATCCCGACGGCAACCTCATCGCCTACGCGGAGGCGCCCCCTGCGTCCGGCTGACCTGGATCTCGCCTTCCGGACGCAGGACCGTCGCAGTCGTTGTCATCGGCTTGTGGCGGCTCCCGTAGCCCGCCCCTATCGCCGGCTCGGTGCTCCCCGTCCAGGGCGCTGGCACGCCAGGTACGGTGGCATCAGCGACCAGGAGGTCCGGATGCCCGGCGCTGAGCACGATCACCTGCGGCCCGTCGAGCGCCGGGTTCTGCGGTGGGCCGAGATCGGCCTCGACGACGCGGAGATCGCCCGCAGGTTCGGGCGGAGCGAGCGGTGGGTCGCGCAGGTGCGGTTCCTGGCCGCCCTCGACCGGTCTGCGCCGCTGGACCAACCCGACGCATCGGACCGACCGGACACGTCGAACCGACCCGCCGACCGGCTGCGGCCACTCGAACGCCGGCTGCTCCGCTGGCGGCGTGCAGGGGTCCGGCACGAGGATCTCAGCGGCCGGTTCCGCCGCAGCCCCGAGTTCCTCGCGGGGTCGAGGACTACGCCAGGTACAAGCTGGCAATGACCTGATCCACCCCAGCCGCAACCGGTCACGCAAAGCGCCCCCGACCGCCGGTTCCGCGTCCGAGTCAGGATCTCGTGCCACTGATCAGTGCGGTCGGAGGCAGGTAGCGGTTGCGGAAGCGTTGCTCGACCCGGGCGGCGGATCCCAACGGCGCCAGGTCACGGATGCGGGCGCGAGCCAGGGTCTCCTCGAACGCGGCAAACACGAAGATGCGCCGGTCCCACCGGTCGATCAGTTCCGGGCGCAGGAGGAACACGCCGTCGAAGACAAGCACGGCGTCGGCGGCCGTCGTCGTGACCGGCGGGAGCAGCGCGGTGTCCGTGTCGCGGTCGTAGACCGCCTGCTGGAACCCGTCGGTCGCCGTCTGGGCCGAGCGGATCGAGAAGGACCCGGTGCAGCGGGTCGAAGTCGAAGCTGTCGTGGTAGCAGCCTTCGGGCGAGTCCTGGCCGCGCCGATAGCGCTGTGCCCGGGGCAAGAGGAAACTCTCGATCGAGAAGCAGATGACCTCGCGGCCCCAGTTGTGCAGGACCAAGGCGAGCTCGTCGGCCAGCGTGGTCTTGCCGGCGGTGGGCGGCCCGTCGACGGCGACCCGCACCGGGTGCGCGGTCGTGACGGACTCGATCGCCCCGGCCAGCCGCTCAAGGAGCTGGTCGCGGGTGCCGTTGTCCATGGTTTCCACTCTGCTCTGTGCCGTGGCGTGAGGACCACGCCCGAGCAATCGACCGCGAGCCTCGTCGACCACGCTTGTCACCGTAAGGCAGGCAGCCGATCCCGGCAGATCGGCCCGTTCCGAGTCAGGACATCCACCGCGTGCTTGGATCGAGCGAGGCCCCATTCCCTAACGCCGGCCCCGCAGGACACGACGGCATGACCGCAGAACTGGGCCGCCCGCCGCCAGCGACGCACGGATCGTCAGCCCCGGCATCAGATCGACCGAGCCCGGCAACCGTCGATGCCGGCGACGAGGACGGCTGGAGCCTCATGGGGCGATCAGCTGTGCGGACGTGGCCGAGCTCCCATTCATCCAAGACGACGGGAGCGCAGACGTGTGACGCTTCGGGCATGACCAGCGAGCCCCTGAACGATGCCGACGACATGACCGCCAGCGCTGCCAGCGACGCTGAGAGCTTCAGCACCCTGCTCACCGAATGGAACGAGGCGATCGTCGCCAACGACCCCGAAGCGATCGGCCGGTTCGCGGAGCCGGACTGGGTCTTCGTCGGCGAGAACGGCATCTTTCCAGGCGACCAGTTCCTGGAGTCCGTGGCCAAAGGCCGGGTCACCCACGACTTCATGACCTCTGACGTCCACAACGTGCGCGTGTACGGCGACGTTGCCATAGTCACGGCGCGCGTCCGTAACAGCGGGACCTTCGAAGGCAACCCGTTCCAGCTCGACGAGTGGTCCACCGACGTGTTCATCCGCCGCGCCGACGGCTGGCGATGCGCGGTCACCCACCTCAGCTCCGTCGCGGCCTCCAGCGCCGCAGGGACGTGACCCGACAACGCCTGAAGCCTCTGGGGTAGGTTCAGTTCGACGCCATTCCCACGGTTGTTGGCCGGGTCGGTCCGACGATCCCTTCGGCTTCGAGCGCGTCGGGGGTGACGCCGAGCAGCGACCGTTGCCAAAGGTCAGGAGTTCCGTCGGACGAAGCTCTAGGCCGGCGGTTTCGGGTTCCGCGCGCCGTGCCCCTGAACGCCGGGCCGAGGTGCCCGAACGGCGCCTGCGTCCGACGAGCAACCCGCCACCCTCAGTGCTGGCCGCTGCTGGGAATCCGGTGGCCACCCACTGGGCAGCCTGAGATGGCCACGGACACTTCACCCTCGCTCAGTGCTGCTCCCACGTCCCCACGTGTGATATCGCTAGGTAAACGCCGATCACCGGCATAACGGTCATTCGGTGCGCCGACGCCCTATCGACGGCCGACCACAGAGGCGCCGTTCGGTGCGCAGTCTCCACGGCGCGACGACCCGACGTTCTGGCGTGGGTGATCTGTGCTCACGTTCTGGCGCGGTCCGCGGATCCGAGGAGCGCGCGAGATCAGGCAGTTCTGGCGCGGCGAGATGCGGTTCGCCGCGGTCGGTTGGGGCCGCTCGCTCCTCGTGCTCGGCTTCTCGACGGTCATGATGCAGAATCGCGTGCCACGATTTCGTGGCGGGCGCGGAAGGCCGGCCGCGTGGAAGGAGGACGGCCGTGCACGTCGCCGAGTTGTGGCGCTATCCGGTGAAGTCGCTGCAAGGTGAGCCGCTCGACGAGGCGGTCGTCGAGAACTCAGGGTTGGCGGGTGATCGCCGGTGGGGCATCGTCGACAACGAGACCGGCATGGTGTTGACCGCACGGCGCGTGCCGTCGCTGTTGCTCGCGACCTCCCGGCTAAGTGACTCCGGGGTCGAGCTCATGCTTCCGGACGGCGACCGGCTCAGTGCGCCGAGCGCGTACGCGGATGACGTCTTGTCGAAGTGGATCGGCCGTCGGGTCGCGCTTGTCCGTGCCGAGTCTTTCGGCGCGGGCGTCGGCGAGTACTTCGCGGACGCGACCGATGACACCAGCGCGGTCGTGTCGTGGACGATGCCACCGGGCCGGTTCGTCGACGCGCTCCCGCTCCTCGTCGTCACGACCGCGAGCCTGCGCCAGGGCCGGAATCTGTACCCCGACGGCGCGTGGGAAACACGCCGCTTCCGGCCCAACATCGTGGTCGACGTCGAGGACGACGGCTGGGTCGAGGATACGTGGCGCGGACGCACGGTCCGTGTAGGCGCCGCCGCGGTGCAACCGGCAGCGCCGTGCGAGCGCTGCACGATGGTGACACGGCCACAACCAGGCCTCGATCGCGATCTCGACATCTTCAAAACGCTCTCGCGCCACCACGGCGCGACCTTCGGCGTCTGGACCGCCGTGCAGACGCCTGGCGTCGTGCGCGTCGGCGACCAAGTGACACTCACCGACTGACCGTGCCGTCGCCATGAGCACCCTGCGCGAGTTCGGCAGATCGGTATTGGTCGCTGGGCTCCGCTCGCCTCGGCATGCTCTAACGCGAGGCGCGTCTCGTGCCGCACGAGAACCGTCGTTCGATCGCGCTCCGCGATGACTCACAGGCGCTTGATCAGGAGGACGGCGGGGTTGTCGGCGTCCCAGAGTGACGGCATCTCTTCGAGGACGCGGAAGCCGAGCGCGGTGTAGAAGGCCAGGGTTCCCAGGTAGGGCTTATCGCCCGCCGAGGCCGAGAGCGTCTTCACTTGCAGGTACTCCACGCCTTCCGATCGCAGCCGGTCCTGCGCCGCAGCGACCAGCGTTCGACCGATCCCGTGCCGATGGAGCTCGGGACGGACGGCCATGACGTGAAGTTCCGCGGCGTGCGGGGAGTGGCGGACGACCGTGAGGAAGCCGACCGCTTGCCCATTGTCCATGGCGACGAGAGTCGGGCACCGATCGGCGACGCGTCGGTACTCCTCGTTCGCCTGGGCTTTGCCGAACCAGTGCGGCACAGTCGCCAGGAACTCGGCGCAGGTCGCGCCGCCTCCCTCCTCAAACCACACGAGCCTCACCCCGCGACGATCCCACACCAGTCGACGACGCCGGGCGTCATTCTGGCGCTGGCTAGGCACACGAAGCCGCACACGTAGCCGTCGATCGGGCGCGCTCGCGGGAGGTAGCAGCGCTGGAGCGTGGGCTGCCGAGGCTCACCGCTCAGCCGGCGTCAGGCGGCGCGAACGGCGTGCCTCGGCACGCGCCTTCTGGGCGCCGTTCGGTACGCATCTGCCACGTCCACATCACCGCCTCGGTCGCGCGCTGGCGATGAGTTCTCGACTCGCCGCCCGTCCAACCTCATGCCGCCGTGGTAGCGAAGGCAGGAGCGGCTACCTGACATCCAAGGACAAGGACACGACCATGCCGGAACTCCTCGTCGACTTCATCACCTCTCTCGACGGCTACGCGTCGGCGGAGGGCTGGCCCGGCTTCTGGGGTCTCGAGGGGCCTGAGTACCTCGCCTGGCTGGGTGAACAACCAGAGGTCACGTACGTGATGGGAGCGAACACGTACCGGCTGATGTCGGGCTTCGCTGCCGGAGAGACCCCAGCGGGAACGGACGAGTTCACCGCCGACGAGGAGGCGTCCGTCGACGGACTCACGCGAGCGTCGAAGGTGGTGTTCTCCGCCTCTCTCGAGGAGCCGCTCACGTGGGCCAACTCGACGCTCGTGCGCGATGCCGCGGTCGAAGCGGTCCGGGCGATGAAGGAGGGCGGTTCGGGCCTCATGAGCACGATCGGCAGCATCAGCCTGTGCCGGTCGCTGCTGCGAGCCGGACTCGTTGATCGCTTCCGGGTCGTGATGTTCCCGGTGATCACCGGCGCCACGGGAGCAGAACGCATCTACGACGGCTATCCGGACGTCGCCCTCGAGATGATCGACAACCGCAGCTTCGACGGCCGCATCCAGCTGGTCGAGTACCGGCCCCGCGTCCTCGAGCACCCACCGCTCGACCCCACCGCATGATGTCGCCAGGACCCAGCTGGAAGTGAGAGGAAGGCTCTGATGCCGAAGGTGATCGCTGACATCTCGATGTCGCTCGACGGGTTCGTGACGGGGGATGGTGCCGATGAGCAACACGGGCTCGGCGATGCACCTGAGCTCCACACCTGGGTCATGCAGCAGGACGCGGTCGACACCAAGATCCTCGAACAGTCGACGGCGCAGAGCGGTGCGGTGGTGATGGGGCGGCGGCTGTTCGACGTCGTCAACGGCCCCGATGGCTGGAACGAGGAGATGGGGTACGGCGCCGATCAAACGGGGACGCCGCCGTTCTACGTCGTCACCCACTCGCCGCCGCAAGAGGTCCGGTTGGAACGCGAACTGGGAATGCGCATCACCTTCGTCAGCGATCTGGTCACGGCGATCGACCAGGCGCGGGCCGCTGCGATCCATGGTGACGTCGTGATCATGGGCGGCGGCGACGTCGTCGGCCAGGCGCTGGAACAGGGCCTCGTCGACGAGCTGCGCCTGCACCTGGCCCCGATGGTGCTCGGTGGTGGCACGCCGCTGTTCAAGCCAGGGACGCGCCAGATCTACCGGCAACGCGACGTTCGCCCCTCGCGGAACGCCGTGCACCTCACCTACGAACGCGTGTAGATGTCGATCGAGACGTCGAAGTACGACGACGCTCCACTCGAGCGCCGGAGGCAAGGAAGGTCTACGTCCTCAGTCACGCATAGCTACCAATCGGGAACGCGCCTTCGGCCTTGGAGTTGACCTGAGGGTCCCCCACCTGACTGGTCACCTCGAATAGGAGGTAGCCATGTCAGTGATGGAGGAGAAGCCGGCGAGGACGCGGCGCTCGTTCACCGACGAGTTCAAGGGTGACGCGGTGGCGATGGTGCTCGATGACGGCAACAAGATCGCCGATGTCGCCCGCCGCCTCGGCATCGGCGAGGGCACGTTGGGGAACTGGGTGGCGCAGGCCCGCACGGACCGGGGCGAACGGGCCGGTCTAACCACGTCGGAACGGGCCGAGCTAGCCGAGCTGCGCAAGGAGAACGCGCGGCTGCGGATGGAACGAGATCTGCTCAAACGAGCGACGGCCTTCTGGGTGAAGGAGTCGGGACAGTGACCCGCTACCGCTGGGTCGCTGCCCGGAAGGCCGAGGGCTTCCCGATCACCGTGGCCTGCCAGGTCGCGCAGGTGTCCCGCCAGGCGTTCGGTGACTGGCGGGCCCGGCAGGCCGCCGGGCCCAGCGACGCCGAGCAGGCCGAGGCTGCGCTGGTCGCGGAGATCCGCGAGATCCACGACGAGTTCGACGGGACCTACGGCGAGCCCCGCATCACCACCGAGTTGGCCCGCCGGGGCCGGGCGGTGAACCACAAGCGCATCGAGCGGCTGATGCGAGCCCACGACATCGTGGGCGTGCACAAACCCGCCAAGGTCCGCACCACCATCCCCGCCACCGACGCCCCGCCGCTGCCCGACCTCATCGGCCGTCGCTTCGACCCGGGCGCGCCCGATGTCGCCTGGGTCGGCGACATCACCTACGTCCCGACCGGCGAGGGCTGGCTCTACCTGGCGTCGGTGCTCGACCTCGGGTCCCGGCGACTGCTGGGCTACTCGATGGCCGACCACATGCGCACCGAGCTCGTCGTCGACGCCCTCACGATGGCGGCGGGCGCCCGGGGCGGCGCCACCGACGGGATCATCTTCCACGGCGACCGCGGCAGCCAGTACCTGGCTGGTGACTACCGCCAGCAGATCACCGACCTCCGCATGGTCCAGTCCGTGGGCCGGACCGGGGTGTGCTGGGACAACTCGGTGGCCGAATCGTTCTGGTCATCGCTCACGCGGGAACTGGTGCACCGCTACCGGTTCCCGGACCGGGCCACCGCCCGCCGAGCGATCTTCGCCTGGATCAACACCTACAACCACCAGCGGCTTCACTCGAGCCTCGGCTACATCCCACCCGTCGAGTGGGAGAACCAGCACCGCCAACCCCAGGCCGACCTAGCCGCGTAATCAACGTGACCGGTCAGCGGGGGGAGCCTCACCCCGCTCGGTCAGCGGGCAGCGCAGAACGCCGTGCACACCAATCAGGCAGATCTGTACAGGGTCGAGGCCCTGACGCGGTTCGCGCCTTCGCCGCCGCCAAGCATCCACCGCGATCGCTGCGTCACCGATCCAGTGGACCACAGGGAGACGCCTGCGATCGCCCAGGCCCAACGCGGCCCTGGCGTCTTCGCGTCGATCCGGGCCACCCAGTCATCTCCGCCGAGTCGCTCGTAATCACGGCGGGCGCGGCGCTGGTTGCGCTCACTCCACTGCTCCAGGACGCCCACGCCCGAAGGCTAGTGACGTGGGCGCACACGGACCCGTGACCGAGGGGCAGATCGGTCACGGTCCTGTCACCCCTTCTGACGTGGACGACGCCCGACTTGCACGTATCGGCACGGACCCCCCGGAGTGCTTTGCAGGCAGGGGTCGTGGGTTCCACTCCCATGGTCTCCACCGAGTGAGCGGCGCAGGTCGGCGGCGTTTCGCTGTTCCGTCGCTCTGCTCCCGGGGCTACAGCGACAGCGATATGGGCCACGCACGGGCCACAGTCTGCGTCGTCATGTGCCTGCCGATGGCTCGTGCGGCGCCGAGACGCCGATGAGGCATCCGTAGTCATGGTCAACTCGGTTCCAGTCGGGCACGACATCGGCGGGCAGCGCGAACCATCGGTCAGGCCACGCTCGGCTCCGATGCAGCGTGAAACCGGCCGCCTCGAGGGTTCGCTGGATCTGTCGTCCATCTTCTATCAACAGCGTGTCCCAGCCTTCGGTGCTGACGTATCCGGTGTCGATCTGCGTCACGGCGCTCCAAGCCACCTCTACGAGACGGGGGTGCCGCCATGGCAGCAGCGGTGTCCATCGAAACCCGTTCGCGTCGAGCATCAATCGGCCGGAGATGCGAAATGTGCGCTTCGGGACGCGCTCACCATCGCTGGTGTGACCCAGGATGCCGGATTGGAGCGTGACCGGTAGGTCGATGGCTTGTTGTCCTCGACCACCACGTTCAGATGCCTCGCACGCCCCCGGGGATGTGCACCCGTTCGCAGCGGCTTTCCACGATGAGCTCGTTGATGACGGCGGTGGGGGTCGGGGGTGTGGAGGCAGAAGTCATCCAGGATCAGGACCTCGAGGCGGATGAGTCGGCGCAGTTCAGTGTCGTGGTTGCGTGTGGGCTCGACAGCCTCCACAGGTGTTCCCTGAAGCAACCCGTGACCAACGAACACCTGAGGACAGCGTCGCCGAGTGGACAGGCTGGGCGCGTTGACGCTTCTCCGACGACGAGTCGCACGCTCCACACCGCCGTCCTACGATCGTCAACGATGGCCAGGCCAACGAAGTCAACAGCGAAACGTGGATCTATTTCTGAGGACCACAAGGCCGCGCTTGCAGAGGGCCGCGAGCAGGGTCGAGCGGTGCGCCGTTACCTGGAGGCGTTGGACGCCCAACGACCGAAACGCGGTCGGCGACGCAGCGAGGAGTCGATGCGCAAGCGCCTTGAAGCGATCGAGTCGGAACTTGCCACCGCAGATCCGCTAAGGCGCCTGCATCTCGCACAAGAGCGTATTGACCTCACGGAAGCCATCAATACGACGGAAACCGCGGTCGACCTCGACGCGTTGCAGGCCGACTTCGTAGCGGCCGCCGGCGAGTACGGCCGGCGCAAGTCGATCACCTACGCCACGTGGCGCGAGGTCGGCGTACCGTCGACGGTGCTGAAGCAGGCGGGTATCAGTCGTTCCGGTTGACGGCCCGACCCATATGCGCCGATCTGGGCTCGGCGGCGGCCTTGGCGCGACGACGTTCTGTCGCGGCGTTCTGTGTTGGTCGATGGAGCGCGGATCGAAGCCTCTCGGGGGACCCGACACGCCGATTGCATTCGCTGGCAGCGGCGACCGCGAGGGATCACGTTGTGTGGTCGGCGGCCAGACGATCACGCACGCTCGTGCTGGTACCGTGACCGTCACGATGTCCTGGACTCGCCACCGCGAGGTCCTCACCGACTCAGGCTCACTTGCCGATCTTGATCGCCTGCGGTCGTTCCGACCCTCGGTGCTCGAGACCGACAACGGAACGCTACGGATGTGGTATTCGGGCCACGACGGCTCGACCGGGCGGATTCTCGAGGCGGTCCAGGAACCCGGGCACGCCTGGCAGCGTCTAGGGATCAGCCTCGACTCCGGCTTTTCCGGCGAGAGTGACGCCTTCGGAGTCGAAGCACCGTCGGTCGTACTCACACCCGTGGGATTCCTGATGGCCTATGCCGGCTCCGACGGGGCCGAGACTCGTCTTCACATGGCCTCGTCGAACCACGGTCACCGGTGGGAAGCACAGGGCACGTTCATGCAGCGGGGCGAGCCCGACGCGATCGGCGCCACCCATCCCTGCCTCGTCGTAACGGGCGAGCACTGGTGGCTCTACTACGCGGGCTACGACGGCTCTGACAACGGTCGGCGGGCGGCGATCATGGCTGCGGTTTCACAAAACGGTGCGTCGTGGGACCGCCTCGGGCCGGTCGTCGAGCCCGCTCGCGACGAGGTGGCGGTCTCCGAGCCCTGGGTCCTCGTGCGACACCGGCACTTCACCATGTTCTACGTCAGCGACGACGGCGCCCGTACCGCCATCGACATGGCCACGTCCGACGATGGTGTGACCTGGGCCCGGCGAGGCACGACTCTCGCACCGGGCCACGTCCATGACGATTCCGGCCACGTGCGGAGCCCGACCGCGATTCATCTGAACGATGGCCACCTCCGTATCTGGTACGCCACCCATTCAGCCGGCGACCCGGCGGACGGCTACCACCTGTGGTCAGCCGACCAGACCACCGGCCAACCACAACCCCCCGCGGGAGAGGCCTGAGCCAGTGCACCATGCAGCCGTAAACCCACGCGCATGGTGCCGGCGGCGCGACGTGTAGCTCCAAGGCGTTCCGATCGGCGCAGCACGAGGATCCCGCGGTGGCTCGGCTGGCGGCAGCACCCCGATGCTGGAGGATTGACCGGGGCTGAAGGTGGCGGGGAGCGGGCAGATATGGCGTCGTGCGGGGGACGATGATGACGACTGGGGCAGGGTTCAGCGACCGCAGGGGGCGAGCGCGGGTGCGGTGGGGGGCGGCGGCGCGGCGGGTCCTCGACCGAGCGCAGGGCGACGCGGCGGCCGCTGCGACCGTGGTGGGCACGGTGGATGGGCGACGGCAGGCGGCCCGCACGGCGTACGAGGCCGCGAGGGCGGAGGCGGTGCGGGACGAGCTGGTACGGCTGCCGGTGTCTCGGCTCCGGGAGATGACGAAGGACCAGTTGCGGCTGGGCCCGTTGGAGGCGGTGGGGTTCACCACCGTGGCGTCCCTGGTCAACGAGCGGGTGGGCCGTCTCCAGGTCATCGACGGGGTCGGGCCTGACACTGCCGCCCAGGTCGTCGGCGCCACGTGGCGACTGCACCGGGCGCTGGAGCGCAGCGTCCGGGTCCGGTTCGACGTCGACCGTCGCCCGGACGCCCAGACCCGGCTGCTGGCCTGCCTGCGCCACGTCGAGGAGGCCGTGCAGGCGACGGATCCTGTGCGGGACGAGTTGGTTGACCTCGTCGGACGCGTCGAGTCGCTGCTACCGGTGGCGTCACTGGCGGGACGTCGCCTGCGGATGCTCCTCGCCGGGCGCAGACGACGCCGGCAGGCCAGGGCGGCGCTCGACGAGCTCCACGGTCTGGTCTCCGGGTCTGGGATGGACCGGGCCGACCCCCGCTGGCGGCGGGCGCTCGGTCTGCGGCCCGACGTCCCGGAGATCGACGGGTCGATCTGGGACGACTTCCGGGAGCGCCCGGTCGCCTACAACGGCCTGCTCGTCGCCATCGCCAACCTCGATGGCGAGCCCGAGGCCGGGCACGGGCACATCCCGTCGGAGATCGCCGAGCGTATAGACACCCACGAGCTCGACACGTCGTTGCTGGACGTGTCGCTCCGGGGCTACCAGGCCTTCGGCGCCAGGTTCGCCCTCGCGCAGGGCCGGGCGATCCTCGGCGACGAGATGGGCCTGGGCAAGACGATCGAGGCGCTGGCCGCCATCGGTCACCTCCACGCCGGCGGCGCCACCCACTCGCTGGTCGTCTGCCCGGCCAGCGTGTTGGCCAACTGGGCCCACGAGGTCGAGAAGCACAGCCACCTGCGAGCGTTCCGCCTCCACGGCGCCGACCGGCGCAGCAACCTGCGGGATTGGGTGCAACGCGGCGGCGTCGGCGTGGTGACGTACGACTCGCTGAAGTCCCTGACCGTCCCGGACGGGCTGCCGGTGGCGCTCCTCGTGGCCGACGAGGCCCACTACGTGAAGAACCCGGCCGCCAAGCGCACGCAGGCGACGCTGCGTCACATCGCGGCCGTCGCCCGCGTGCTGTTTCTCACCGGCACGCCGATGGAGAACCGGCTCGAGGAGTTCCGCAACCTCGTCGGTCACATCCGGCCGGACCTGGCGGAGAGGATGGAGCCGGGATCCGGGCTGGTGGGGACCGACGCCTTCCGAGCTGCCGTCGCCGACGTCTACCTGCGCCGCAACCAGTCCGACGTGCTGGAGGAGCTGCCACCGCGGATCGACAACGACGAGTGGGTCGAGCCGACGCCGGCCGACCGTCACGCCTACGCCCGCGCGGTCGCGTCGGGGAACTTCATGGCCATGCGCCGCGCCGCGTTCGAGGCCGCCGCCGTCAAACAGAGCGCCAAGCTGCACCGACTGGTGGAGATCGTCGACGAAGCGGCGGGCAACGGCTGGAAGACGGTCGTGTTCTCGTCGTTCCTGGACGTGCTCCGAGCCGTCGACCAGGCGCTCGACGGGCGGTCCGCGGGCCTCCTCACCGGCCGCCTCGACCCGTCGTCGCGCCAGGCGCTCGTCGACGAGTTCTCGGCGTCACCTGAGCCGCTCGTGCTGGTGAGCCAGATCCAGGCCGGCGGGGTGGGCTTGAACATCCAGGCGGCGTCGGTGGTGGTTCTCACCGAGCCCCAGTGGAAGCCGTCGATCGAAGACCAGGCCGTCGCCCGGCTCCACCGCCTGGGCCAGCTGCGGCCGGTCCACGTCCACCGGCTGCTCACCGACGGCGGCGTCGACCAGCGGATGCGGGAGATCCTGACCACCAAGCGCCACCTGTTCGACGAGTACGTGCGGATGAGCGACCTCAAAGACGCCAGCCCCCACGCGATCGACGTGTCGGCCCTCGCCGCCGCGCCACGGGCCCAGGCCGAGCGCCGGATCATCGAGCTCGAGCGCCGCCGGCTCAGCCTGACCGTCGACGACACTCACGACGACGGTGAGGCTGAGCCGGCCAGCCCCGGGAGCTGACGAGGCGGCCGGCCCGTCGACCGACCTGGGACGCACAGAACAGCGATGCCAACCGCGCTCCTGACAAGCATCGAACTGGCGATCCCACGCCCAGAGGGCACGCTGCTGGGGCGACCGGGAATATGCCACCGGTGCGCTCTGGGCAATCAGGTGGGCGGTGACCACGGGCGCCGGCATCAAGGTCGAAGACCAATGGCCGGTGTTCGGGATCTCCGGTGCGACGCTCCGACCCAGCGCCTACCTCGCGGGGCAACTGTGCAGTGTCTTGGCAACCTCACTCGCCATCGCGGTGAGCACGATAATGCTCGGACGGCTCGCGTTCGGCGTCACGCCACCCCGTCCCAGCGCTCGCCAAGATCGCCGCCGTCCTCGCCATCGCCACCTGGCCACTCACCAACCTTGCCGTCCTCGCAGTCCGGCCCCTCATCGGCACCGTCCTCGCCCACCGCTACTTCCGATGGGAGACCCGCTGACTTTCGCGCGATGAGCGGATGGCCACGTCAGGCTGGTGCGTCCCGTAACACCGGCTCCGTGATGTACGTCGGCGCCCGACGCCCTCCCACATGATCCGGCGCCTGGGATGTGCTGGGGGGCGGCGGGGTATGCCTGCCGGCATGACCCTCGTATCCACGGGTCGGGTCGCCGTCGTGGCGCTCGCCGTCGGTGGCCTCGTCTCGTGCGGTGATGACCACGCGGTCGAGACGACCGGTCCGTACCGGGTGGGAACCCGGTCGGTCGGCTTCGTCGACGACTCGCGGCCCACCCCGGCGTACGGGGCCTCGCCTGCCGTGGGCACGCGACGGTGGTCACCGACCTGTGGTATCCCGCCGAAGGAGATCCTGCCGGCGGGCCGGTCGCCGATGGACCAGCCGCGGACGGGCCGTTCCCCCTGATCGTGTTCAACCACGGTCAGCAAGGCGAGCCGGGCCAGTATGCGCTCTCGTTCGAGTTGTGGGCCCGCGCCGGATACGTCGTCGCCGCCCCGCGGCACCCGCTGACCGTGCGGGGCGGGCCCGGAGCACAGTTCGCCCACGACGTCGAGGGCGAATTGGGCGACGTGCCGTTCGTGGTCACCCGCATCGACGACGAGCTGTCCGACCTCGCGGATGTCGACCACCTCGCGGTCGCCGGGCACTCCTCGGGCGCGATCGTGGCGTTGAGCAGCGCGTTCAGCCCGTGCTGCGGCGACGCGCGCGTCGATGCCGTGCTGGCCGAGGCGCTGCCCGTCCCTCCCGACGGCGAGGATGCCGGCGAGATGACGGGCACGCCGGTGATGTTCATCCATGGAGACGCGGACCTCATCCCGCCGGCCCTGTCCCACGCGGTCTTCGAGGCGGCCGAGCCGCCGAAGTACTTCCTCACGGTCCTGGGCGGCGACCACTCCGACGTCTACCGCAGCGGCCCCTCCGCCCCACTCGTCGCCGAGGCGGCCCTCGCCTTCTTCGATCTGCACATCAAGGGCCGAGACTCAGCGCTCGACCGACTCAACGCCGTCCCCTCGATGGAAGCCGCACCCTAGGCAGCACCACCCGGTGGATGGCCATCGCGCCCCACGCCTTCGATGTCACCAACCACCGTCCCTGACACGCTGCCGCACCCGATCCCTCTTGCCTGCTTGCGGGGACTGTCCGACGCTCCCTTGTCAAGCAGCGATCGGTGAGCGGGTTGTCTCGGCGGCGTGATTCGTCGTTCCACATGCGGCGGATGACGCGGTTGGCGAGGTGGCGTTTGTGGGCCCGACGAGCTTCTCGTCGGGTCTTGCCCTCGGTCGAGCTTGCGGTCGATGTAGGTCCGGGCGTCGTCGAGGTCGCGTTGCTGGGTGACGCTGGCGATGTAGAGCACGCTGTTGATGCGGCGGTTGCCGCGGAAGTCGAGGCGGTGCTGGACCGGTTGGCCGTCGCCCTCACCGGAGGAGAGGGCGACGGCGCCGGTGCCGCACCAGCGGGCGAACTTCGACTCGCGAGCGAACCGGAACGGGTCACCGACCTCGACGAGCAGCGTCGCCGCGGCGATCGGGCCGATGCCGGGCTCGTCACGCAGGGTGGTGCCGTGCTCGTCGAGCAGCGCGTCGATGTCGGCGTTCGAGCCGGCGGATCTGGCGGCGGGCGGCGCGGTCCTGGTCGACGAGCGGGAGGAGCCAGGAGAGCCGATAGGCGCCGGCCAGGGTCGACACGATGGTGGTGTCGATGTGCTTCGAGCCGGCGCAGCCGGCCTTCGATCTTGCCGGTGGTCGGTGAGCTGGTCGCGGATCTCGACCGGCAGCTTCGCCGAGCTGGTCCTGGACGTGGTGAAGCACCAGCGTGCGGACGGTCGACCAGCAGCGGCGGTGCTCGAGCACGGCTTCGATCTTGGCGACGAGCGGGTCGTAGATCTCGAGAGCCTGCGGCGGGCCCGAGGGTGGGCTCGGCGAGCAACGCCCGGGCTGCGGCGACCGCGTCGACGGCGTCGGTCTTGTCCAGCCGACGTGCGCGCCGCTGCTGCGGCGGAGCGCTGCGCGGGGACCTCGCGGACATCGAACCCGGCGGCGACGAGCGCGATCGCCGACGTGCGCGCCCCAGCTGGCGGAGCCCTCGACGCCGACCTGGCTCGACACCGTGGGCGGTGAACAGCTCGATCGCTTCGAGGTAGCCGGCGGCGCTCGTCGGGAACGATGGCGTGGGCGAGCTCGACGCCGTTGCGGTCGACGATGCCGATGGTGAAGGTGTCTTGGTGCGGGTCGATCCCCGCCGACGGGTGCTGTCATCATGAGTGTCTCCTGCTGGAAGGTGAGGCGCTTCCGGTGGGTCCGGGAACGGCAGGAGTGCTTCGTCAGATCCGAGTCGAGGTCGAACAGGCTCCCTTCAAGCCAGGAGCGCACCTGCCGGTCCCACACCGGCACGACAGGTCTGACAACAGGCACACGGCCATTGAACGTTGTGGAGTCAGCGCCGAGCGCAGGAACCGGACCGTAACCCCCGGCTGGGGCGCCGGCGCCGCTCATGATGACACTCGGACGTTGTGTAACCGGCCGTGACGGTGCTGGTCAGCTGGCGGCCTGGATGCGGTCGCCGTAGTGGATGGTCAGTGCGTTCAGGATGCCCTTCCAGGCGTTGATCCGCCCGGTGGGGTTGGCTCGGTTCGGCCTCTTTTGGGTGGCTCTTGGGGGTGTGAAACTGCGCGGTTTCGCGCACCGGGGGAGTGGCCCGCCTTGGCGCCTTCCCGTGCGCGGTGCGGGCCAGCTCGGTCGGGCGTCCCAACGCGCTGGGATCTCCTGATGGTTGGTCGGGTGCAGATCATGGAGGGTCTTTTCGGGAGCGGGAGGGCTAGTGACGCGCCCCCGGGCCGCTCCCCAATCGGTTCTTCCGGATCGACGCTGGTCAGGCGGCGAGTGCGGAGTACACGGCGTCGACGAGCGCCCGGTTGCGCGCGCTTTGCCAGCGGGGGATCACGTGGTTCCTGGCGTAGCCGAACGCGACGCCTGCGACGCCCGGAACGCCTCCGCTCCCCCAAGGGTATGGCGCCCTGGGGCGCTGTCGGGTACGCCAGCTCCGACGTCGGGCGGGCGCCCGAGCTGGAGGAGCGCTCCATGAACCGCATCGCTGTCGTTGACTACCGTGCTCGCCCTGGACGGGGTCGCCTGCGGGGAAGACGAGGATGGCGGTACGACCGACGAGGAGATCCCGGAAGGCGAGGACCGGGTCAATGACATCGGGGACAAGGTCCAGGACGAGGTCGACGCGCCGGATCAGGCTCGAACGAGGACGGCGAGTCGACCGTCGAGGGGCTGGTGCGAGCCGGCGGACGGGCAACACCACCCGGCGGCCGAACATGTGATCGTGACAGATCCGGTTGACGTGGCCGTGTCGGGGAAGGATCGCGACATGGCTGTGGCGATGACACGCACGTCTACAAGCCGATGCCGCGGGTGCGGCAAGCTGGTCGACGGCGATGCCGCATTCTGCTCCGTCTGCGGCACCCGTCAGATCCCGGACCGGCCTATGCCGGTCAGGGTCACACCGGGCGAGACTGAGCGCCTCGCGGTCGACCAACGCCTGGATGCTGGCCGTCCTCGCTGCTATGGCGATGCTGCTCGTGGGCGTCGGGATGGTGGCGGGCACGGTCAGCGCCACCATGACCGGCGACGTCAGCGGCGACGGCGCCGATGCGGATGCGGCCGAGACCATGGACGCCTACGCCCCCTACGCCGAGGAATGGGCCGAGAAGCACGACCACGTCGCCGACGAGGCGAGCGGCGACGACGCGAACGGCTTGGCGACCGCAGCTGCGGACGCCCGTCTGTGGATCGGCACGTACCGCGGGGACCTCGGTGCGCTGGCCGCATCGGCGGAGGGTGGCTCCGCTCTCCTCTACGAGGAGCTGGTGGGGATCTTCGACCAGCGGGCGGCCGTCCTCGCTGCGATCGAGGCAACTGCGACGGCCGGCGGCGACGGGGAGGCTGCCGCCGCGGACGACGTCGCGGCGCTCGAGGCGCTCGACCAACGGGCCGACGCCACGACCTGCGAGATCGTGGACGTGATGAGAGCCGAGGGCGACGACCCCGACGAGCACGTGACCTCAGGGATGGGCATCTCCTGTTGAGGCTGGCTCGCGACCGAGGCACGGACCCCGACCTGCACTCCTTGTGAAACACCCTCCAGCAAGTGCCGGCCACAACTACGCATCGTCCGGTGGCAGGCAACTCGGAGCGCGAGCTCGTTGCTGTCGCGGACACGGGACGGCAGATGCTTCGAGGACTTCCACCCATGTTCCGATGGGGCAATCGATCAGCCGGTCCGGCGGACGACGATCTTGGGCCAGGGTCGCTGCACGGACCGTCGCCCGCCTGCTAACGGTCTCACCGCTCACCCTCATCATCGCCAGGTGCGGCTCCAGCCACGCTAGTGGCGGGCTTCAGCCGGTGAGTGCTGTTCCTGGCCAGCGACTGCCCGGAGCAGCGAGGGGGCTCGTGCTCGCGGTTCATCGGCGACAGGCCACGGTGAGAGTCGAGGAGGCCGCTCAACCACACCGGTCTGGTCCGGGGAGGTTCCGGGACCGTGATGTTGGTCGAAGTCGGCCGGGTCGATCTCGTCGAGGAAGCTACGTAATCGGTCGACGTCCTCATCGATGGCCCGCTCCTCATGCTCGGCGACCACCAGCGCCCCGGCGTGGTCGAGCACCTCGTCGCTGGCATAAAGGGGAGCATCCGTTCGCAACGCCAGCGCGATGGCGTCGGAGGGCCGGCTGTCCAGGCTGACACCGCCCCCAGGCCCCCGAACCGCCAGCTCAGCGACGAACACTCCTTCCTGGACCTCGGTCACCTCCACATGTTCGACCCGCACGTCGAGGCCCTCGATGAGGGCGACGAGCAGGTCGTGTCTCAAGGGCCGCGGCGGTGGCTCCCCGCTCAGTGCCAAGGCGATGGCGAGCGCCTCGCGCCCGCCGATGAAGATCGACAGAACCCGCTGCGGGGAGTCCTGCTCGCGTAGCAACCAGCGGGCTGCCGTGTCGCCTCCAGGTTGAGCCCGAGGACATCGACCGGCTTCATGTGGTCAACCCACCGGGGCGGCCCAAGGCCGCGCGCGGCGGTGACCGTTTGGCGACGTGGGATTGCTGGGTACGCGTCTCTGCTGGCGGCGTTGTCGATCGGGAGGCCCTCATGCTCCAACTCTCCGAGAATGCGTCCACCACTATCCGCGACCTGGTCGAACGTCCGGAGCTGCCAGATCTGGCTGGCCTGCGCATTGCTGGGGATGAGAGCGGTTCGGGGAAACTGACCGTGTCGACGGCGGCCGTGCCGGAAGCAGGCGACCAGGTCGTCGAAGACCAAGGTGCCCGTGTGTTCCTCGAGCCGGGCGCGGCGGCGATACTCGACGACAAGGTTCTCGACGCCACCGTCGATGAGCGCGGCCGCGTCGGGTTCGTCCTCAGTTCCCAGTAGAGGGTGCTGCTGGCACGGTGATCGGCCCGGGGGGGCAGCGGCAATCAGGCAGATCCGGCGGCGGACGGCCTGTGCGCCGGCCGCGGCATATCCGATGGTTCAGAGGCGCCGATCGGTGTGCGGCCGTTGGGCCTCGCGCCAGATTCGGTGATCTGGAGCAGCTGGGAACCTCGCCTGGGCGGCCGTCTGTGTCCGTGGCAGTCAGTGTCCGGCACCGCGATCAGGCGACGGTCAGGTGTTGTTGAGGACGTGCCTCCAACGAGCCGGGCATTCGGCAGGTGTGCTGACACGGGTGGGTGTGCTCACCTGATCTGGCCCAGACGGCTCGTGCTCGTGTGATCGCCGCGTCTCGCGGCTACCGCAGCGGTGGTGCTTGGAGAGCGTCGGAACAAGAGGCGGCGATCGCCGCCGCGACGGGTCCGGGGGCTTCCATCTGGAGCAGGTGGCTGGCGCCGGGGATGTCCGCGTCGTGGCACTGCGGGAACCACTCGTGGAGCAGCTCATGACCTTCGACGAACAAGGGGCTCGTCTTGGAGCCGAGCACGGACAGAACCGGGCACGTGATGGCCGTGGCCTGCTCGGGTCCGAAGGTCCAGTCGGATACGGCAGGTAGCTCGCTGACGAAGAACGTGGCGGCGTCCTTCACCGCCTGCGCGATCCCTCCGGGCACCGTCCGCTCGATCGCATTGCGCCAGTCGCGATCACCGACGAGAGCCAGGAAGCCATGGACGGCACTTTCCGCGTCGCCACCTTCGTAGCGTCCGACGAGGGGCGTGACCAGGTCGACGAAGGCCGCGCCGCTCGGCACCATCATGAGCGCCGGTTCCAGTAGGACAAGCGACGACACCCTGGTGGGGTGGCGGGACGCGATCTCGAGGGCGATGGATCCGCCGCTCGAGTGGCCCACCACATGAGCACGATCGACTCCGAGGTGCTCGAGGAGCCCGACGGCATCCTCGGCGTGCACGGCGACCGCCGTTGCCCGCGCCTCGGGCGGGCAGCTGCTTCCGCCGACGCCGCGTCGGTGGTAGCGGATGCGCTGGAACCGGTCGAGGGCCGGATCCTCGACGAGTGGCCGCATGGCGTCGGCGATGTGGGCGCCGTGGATGAACAGGATCGGCTCGCCCCGACCCACGACCTCGTAGGCGACTTCGACGCCGTTGACCTTGACGTGTCGCATTGGCTTGTCCTCCGTCGAGCTGTGGACTCGTTCGGGAGGAAGGGCGCCACAGGCGCCGTCGCGTCGCGACGCGACGTGTAGCGCCTGATGCGTGGCCCGCGCCATCGGCCGCGGGTGGAGGAGCAGAATGGTGGAGCGCAACCAGGACTGGGAGAGGCAGCGATGAGCCAGCCGGTCACGCGGTACGCCAGGGCGGGCGATGTGAGCATCGCCTACCAGGTCATCGGTGAGGGTCCGGTGGATCTCGTGTGGGCCTACGGGCTGGCGTCCAACGTCGAGGTGTTCTGGGAAGAGCCGTCGCTTGCCGCGTTCTTCCGGCGGCTGGCCGAGTTCAGTCGGCTTCTCATCTTCGACCGCCGGGGCTGCGGGCTCTCGGACCGAGGCGGCGTGTTGACCACCCCGACACTCGAGGAACGCGCGGACGACATCCTCGCCGTGCTCGACGCCGTGGGCGCCGAGCGGGCCTCGATCCTCGGGGTATCGGAGGGCGCCGGGTTGGCCGCCGTGTTCGCGTCGACCCACCCGGAGCGAACCACCAGCATCATCCTGTACGGCACGGTCTGCCGCCTCCCGGACATCGAGCATCCGCTGGACTGGCACGACGAGCAGCGCGCCATGGAATTCCTCGTCGGCATGGGCGCAGGGTGGGGAACGGAGGAGGCGGCCGAAGCCGGGGTGCCCCTGTGGGCGGCGAGCATGACAGGCGACGCCGACTTCACCAGATGGCTCGGCCGCTACATGCGCCAGTCGGTGAGCCGCAACGAGATCGTGCCGCTGCTGATGACGAACTTCGCGTACGCCCTCCCCGATGTCTTCCCGGCAGTGCGCGTGCCGGCGCTCGTGCTCAACCGCCGCGACGATCCCCTGGCGCCGGTGGCCTATGCCCGTCGCATCGCGTCACTGATCCCCGACGGTCACCTCGTCGAGCTGGACGGAGTCGACCACCTCCCCTTCGTCGGCGACGCCGAGGCGGTAGCGACCGAGATCGAGGAGTTCCTGGTCGGCTCACGAGCGCACACCGCCCGTCAGCGGCGCCTGCTCACGCTCGTGTTCACCGACATCGCCCAGTCGACCACACGGGTCGTCGAGCGGGGCGACGATGTCTGGCGTGAGCTCCTGGCCGCCCACGACCAGGACGTGCGGCGGCACCTCGCCCGCTTCGGTGGCCAAGAAGTCAAACACCTCGGCGATGGCTTCTTGGCCGCCTTCGACGGCCCCGCCCGCGCCATCCGCTGCGCCCTCGGCATCAGCGACGCTGCCGAGCGACGCGGCCTTCCCCTCCGGGTCGGCGTCCACACTGGTGAGTGCGAGATCGTGGACGGGGACGTTCGCGGCATCGCCGTGCACGTCGGTGCCCGACTTGCCGACCTGGCCGAGCCAGGCGAGATCCTGGCATCGAGCACCGTACGCGACCTCGTCGCCGGCTCGGGCGTCCGCTTCGGCGAGGGACGTGACGTCGAGCTGGCCGGGATCGCCGGGAACCGGACGGTCTTGCCCGTGGTCCGCCAGGGCGTCAGACCCGACGTCGCCCGTCGGCTCGCCAGCGAACAGGCCAACGTGTTCCGCCGTGACGGCGAGTACTGGACCGTCGGCTACCGGGGCCTCGTGGTGACCCTCCGGGACAGCAAGGGCCTCCACGACCTCGCTCACCTGCTCACCGAACCCCGACGCGAGATCCACGTCCTCGATCTCATAGCGGAGGGAACCGGTGCCCGGTCCGTCTCCGCGAGCGCGGCCGCCCAGGCGGGACTCGCCATTCAAGGCCGGGGCGAGCCAGTGATCGACCAGACGGCCCTGGCCCAGTACAAGCGCCGAATCGCCGAGCTCGAAACCGAGATCGACCAGGCGCACGAACGCGGCGACGGTGAAGCGGCGGCGGTGGCCCAGGAGGAGCTCGACGCGCTCATCACCCAGCTAACCGCCGCTTACGGCCTCGGCGGTCGCTCCCGCCGAACACCCGACCACGTCGAGCGCGCCAGGAAAGCAGTCAGCCGCCGGCTGCGCGACGCCATCACCCGGATCGCGCACGCCCACCCCCGGCTCGGACGGCATCTCGACGCTTCCATCCGCACCGGTGCGTTCTGCTCGTACCAGCCAGAGCGAGACACCGTGTGGGCGATCGAAACCCATACGGGCTGACCATCTACCCGACCGACTGGGATTGCTCGCGGCGCGGCCATTGACCGTGCCGGCGTGAAGTTGCCTCCCGCGACCAAGTCGGCAGTTCGTTCGGCAACAGACACGCCCCCATGCTCGTCCTTCTCGCGCGCCTGCCTCGCTGGCGTCCAGTCGCGGGCGCGTCGACCGTGTCCCCGAACGCGCGGCGCGGGCCGCCGGTGGG
>CAWCLR010000006.1:0-188852 GCA_963796415.1 uncultured Acidimicrobiales bacterium
GGTAGCACCAAACGCCGGCTCGAGGCTCCCCGCTCAGGGGCGCTGGCACGCCAGGTACGGTGGCATCAGCGACTAGGAGGTCCCGATGACCGGCGCTGAGCACGATCACCTGCGGCCCGTCGAGCGCCGGGTTCGGCGGTGGGCGGAGATCGGCATCGACGACGCGGAGATCGCCCGCAGGTTCGGGCGGAGCGAGCGGTGGGTCGCCCAGGTGCGGTTCCTGGCCGACCTCGACCGCTCTGCGCCGCTAGCCCAACCCGACGCATCGGACCGATCGGACACGTCGAACCGACCCGCCGACCGGCTGCGGCCTCTCGAACGCCGGCTGCTTCGTTGGCGGCGTGCCGGGGTCCCGCACGAGGACCTCAGCGGCCGGTTCCGCCGCAGCCCCGAGTTCCTCGCGCGGGTCGAGGACTACGCCAGGTACAAGCTGGCGATGACGTGATCCCCCGGCCCCAACCGGCCACGCAAAGCGTCCCCGACCGCCTAATACATGGATGATCCATGTGGCATCCCCGTGTCTTTCGCTGGTGGGCTGGAGCAAGCCGGGATGAACCAGTTCCCGTGCCTGATCCGAACCTCGTCTGCCGGTGGGGAGGCCGGCTACGCGCTGGGCGATCCGCTGGTGGACTCCTACCTTGCGTTTGTCGCGGGCCGGTCTCGTCCGAACACGCTGCGAGCGGTCGTTCATGATCTGAAGACGTTCTTCACGATCGTCGACAAGGATCCCGTCCACGTCGCCCCGGCCGATGTGTTCGAGTTCGTCGCGGATCAGCGCGGCGACCGGACGGTGGTGCGGATCTCTGATGGCGAGTCCGGGTTGTCGGCGCGCACGATCGCCCGGCGTCTGTCGTCGATCTCAGGCTTCTACGCCTACCTCGTCGCCCGCGGCGACACGCCGGTGGCCGCGAACCCGGTGCCGCGTGGCCTGGCGACGCGGCGGCGTGGCGGCCGGCGCCGGCAGGTGCCGCTGGTGCGGGTGCCACGGACGCTGCCGAAGATCCTCTCGCCCGCCGAGGTGACCGCGCTCCGCGGTAGATCGCCACGGGCTCGAGCAAGCCGATCGGCGCCTCGACCACACGCTGTCCCAGCCCGTAGGCATGGATACGCCCGGTCTCGTCGGGCGCCTGTAGCTACGCGACGAGGCCGGTCCGGTACTTGGCGGCGATGTCGTGTGCACCGGCGTCATGATGCCGTCCCGCGGAAGCGGGCCGCTGCGACGAGTGCGTCGTCAGTGGGGCGCGCCCACCGTTCGAGCGCGGTCGCCACCACCCGCGCCACCGGATCAGCGAGCGCCACGTCGTCGGTGAAGTCGGGTGCGATGCCGTCGGTGGCCATGAGAATCATGTCGCCGGGTTCGAGCTGGTGGGTCGACACCCGCACGGCCGGAAGCCGGTAGCCGAGCACGCCGCCGTACAGCACGGCGCTGGCGGCCCGTCGCGATCGATGCCCGTCGCGCCGAAGCACGTGCGCCTCGACGTTCCCGACGCCCACCCAGCGCATCTCGCCCGAGCACGCGATCGATGCGACCGTCATCGCCACACCCCGGGTGCGGGCAAGCGCGTCGTGGGTCAGGCGCAGCACCTCGTCGATCGGCTCGCTGGCGGCGGCGCCGACCACCTCGCACGCCCGTTCGGCCGCGGCGGCCGCCTCGGCGCCGTGACCCAGCCCGTCGACGACGGCAACGAGTGCACCGCCGCGATCGAGGTCGACCTCCAGGGCTGCGTCACCCGACACTGCCTCGCCCGGCAGCGCTCGGCCGGCAGCCGACCATTCGACGCACGAGCCATCCCGCGCCGGCGTGCCGGGCACCGTCACGGGGTGCACCACTTGCGCATCACGACCGTTGTCCCGACACCGACGTCGGAGACGATCTCGAACTCGTCCATCAGCCGGCGCGCCCCGGGGAGCCCGAGGCCGAGGCCACGACCGGTCGAGTACCCGTCCTGCATGGCCCGTTCGACGTCGACGATGCCGGGGCCCTCGTCCCTTGCTACGACCTCGATGGCTCCCTGGGCATCGGCGCCGACCGGTACGGCCCTGATGAGGACCTCTCCCTTGCCGGCGTGGCTCACGATGTTGCGCGCTACCTCGGAGATGGCCGTGGCGACCAAGGTCGCGTCGGTGGCCGAGCAGCCGACCTGGGTCGCCAGGTCGCGACCGGCCTGGCGCGCGACGACGATGTCGCCGTCGGTCGAGACGACGATCCGGATTCGACCCAGCGGCATCGTCACGCCCCCCGGCGGAGGTCGAGGAAGGCCAGGCCCTCCTCGAGGTCCAGGGCGGTGTGCACGTCCTCGAACCCGAGACCGAGCTGCACCATCGCGAACGCGACCTCGGGCTGCATGCCGACCACGACCGTGTCGGCCCCCCGCAGCAGCGTCATGTGCGCGATCGTGCGCAGCGACCGGGCGGCGAACGAATCCATCACGTCGAGCGACGTGATGTCCACGATGATCCCCCGCGACCGGTAGACCCCGATCTGCCGCATGAGGTCGTCGCGCAGGCGCACCGCCTCGCTGTCGGTCATCGCCGATTGGATCGTGGCGATGAGGTAGCCGCCCTGCTTGAGGATGGGGACAGCCATCGACGATCAGCGCAGCTCCACCGACGCGGGGGAGGGCTGCGACCTCGTCACCTCGTAGCCCAGCAGGCGTTCGGCCACCTCGATCCCGCCCTGGAGGTCGCCGACGGCGTTCATCTTCGACAGGTCGACCCCGATGGTCACCAGCGTCAGCGCGATGTCGGCCGACAACCCCGTGATGATGACGCTCGCGCCCATCAGGCGCGAGGCGTCGACCGTCTGGACGAGGTGGTTGGCCACCGTCGAGTCGATTTCGGGTACACCCGTGATGTCGATGACGACGACCTTGGCCCGGTTCGTGCGGATGGAGCGCAGGAGCTGCTCGGTGAGCTGGCGCGCCCGCTGGCTGTCGAGAGCGCCGATGATCGGCAGGATCACGAGTTGCTCGCGCACCTGCAACACCGGCGTCGATAGCTCGCGGATCGCCTCCTGCTGCTGACGGATGACCCGCTCACGCTCCTGGACGAAGCTCACGCTCACCGTGTTGGCGATGCGGTTGGCGGCAGGCTCGTAGGCGTCGAGCACACGGTTGAGCATCTCGAAGTCGGACTGGTACTTCTCGAAAAGCGACCGGGCGAGGACGTCGCGCAGCAACAGCACGATGCCGATCACCTCGTCGGTCTCGACACCCCGGGGGATGATGCGCTCGGACAGGCTGCGCGCGTAGTCCTCGAGTGCCTCGACGCTCCCCGTCTCGAGCACCCCGACATAGGCGTCGTAGACGCTGGTCGCCTCGTCGAACACCTCCTCCGACGTCATGGCGGTCAACAGGCCGGCCTCGGTGATGCGGCGCGCCCACTCCTGGCGCAGCTGAGCACGGTGCTCACGCAGGTGGGCCACGAGCTCCGGGAGCAGGGCTTCGCTGCTCTCGACGCCCGCACCCTCGGTACCGGCGCGCCCCGCGCTCGTGCCTTGCCCCTTGGGCGTCATTGAGGACCTCCCCGACGTGATCACTCGCACCAAGCCTTCCACGCACAGGCGACCATCGCGACGCCAGCGCATTCGCCCCGGTCAGGCTGAGACCCGGTCGGGTCCTGCCAAAGTTGCTACCAGGTCGGCGGCGCGCTCGGGGTTGTGGGTCGCCCACTCATCACTCGGCCGTACAACACGGTGCCGGCCATCGCGGTGGCAGTCGGCTGCGGGTCGGCGACACCGATCTCGGCCAACGCGTCCGCAAGCGTTTGCCGGCGACGGTTGTTGAACTCCCGATGCAGCCATGGCAGCACCGGGTCCCGCTCGCGGCGTCGACGTGGGCGGGCACGATTGCCGAGCGTTCTGGATCAGCCATCAGCCTCCTGCTGTTGGTGGCGTCTCCGTCAGTCGTGCCCGCAGTCGACGTGTCCGAACCATTCACCGACGCCTCCGTGTCCGGGTCACGGCGGCGTGGCGGACCCTCGATGAGACCGACCACTGCCGCGTCGATCTCCGTGTGGATGCCCTGTGGGGAGCCCGGCGCCCAGATCGTCCGTCTGCCGGCGCACAGAACGCGCGGGCGACAGGGTGAGGACGCACGCGTAACCGGCGATCTGGGTGGGCTGCGGGGACCAATCGAAGTAGCCAGACATCGGCGACCTTTCGAGCGCGAGCACCGAACGGTGTCCCAGAACGGTGTCCCAGGTAACGCGCGGTGAGACCGGTCGGTGCGGGTGGCGCCGGCGTGCCGCTCGGCGAGGTGGCCCGCCGCTTGGGCCACAGCGTCGAGAGCCTCGTAGGCACCTACGTCGGCGCGCTCGACGGCGACGACACCGCGGCCAACGAGCTGATCGACTCCGCCCTCGGGCCGAGTCGGGCATGGATCGCAGACATCGGCTCTGCGAAACCTGCGTCTCCTCCCGCGCCCCTCCCGCGAACCACGGCCAAACCGGGTGAATAGGGGTCAACCACGGTCAAGAAGCGAAAAGGCCGTGACCTGGGCTTATTCCCTGGTCACGGCGTATCAGGTGCGGCGCCCTCGGCAGGATTCGAACCTGCGCACACGGCTCCGGAGGCCGATGCTCTATCCCCTGAGCTACGAGGGCAGGGAGGGACAGGGTAGCGCCCCCGCTCTCGGCGGCCGAACCGGGATCACGTCGACCGGAACCTCGGAAGGCCGGTGATCGGGAGCTCTGTAGCGTGCCTGGCGTGAGGCCGACCACGATCAGGCTGCCCGACGAGCTCGATGCACGGGTGCGGGCCGTGGCCGTGCGGCGGGCATCTCCAAGGCCGAGCTGATCCGGCGCATCCTGGCTGCCGTCCTCCAGGGTGCGGACGACGTCCGTAGCGGGAACGATCCGTGGCGCTCCCTGGCGGGTTTCGGGTCGCGCGGGGACATCAGCGCCGCGGGCGAGATCGACGTCGTGATCTATCGAGCGTGAGGGCCACGGGCTTCGACCTCGACGACGACTCGCCGCGGCGGCGTTGGTGGAGCTGCGGCCGTGAGGGCGCGGCGGCCAGCTACTCGGCCTCCAGGACCGCCAGGATGTTGCCGGCCGGGTCGCGGAACCAGGCAATGGTCGGGCCCTGGCCGCGGAAGATGCCCTTCTCGTCGGTCTTGAGGTCTGGCTCGTCGTAGCGCTCGAACGCCACGCCCCGTGACGCCAGGTCGTCGACCGCGGCGTCGACGTCGGCGACCGGGAAGTTGAGGACCGTGTACGTGGCCGGCTCGTGGTTCGGCTTCGGGTAGATCAGCACGTGCGAGCCGCTGCCGAGCGTGACGTCGAGCATGTCCTCGGCGTCGGTCACGTCGAGCCCGAGGGTCGTGCCGTAGAACTCCCGCGCCGCGGGGATGTCGTCGACCGAGAACCCGCTGAACGCCTTCGCATTCTTGAACATGAGGGGCCTCCTCTGTGGTGGGCGCACCCGCCCGTCTCCACTCTGACCCTCCGGACGGGCGGAAGTCATCGGTGGCGTCGCCGCCCGGTCCGCGCCAACGCGCCGCGGCCCCGCCTGTGTCAGCCAGAGACAAGCACAATGAGTGCAATGACAAGCACAGGAAGAAACCGTGATCTGGTGACGTCACCGCGTCGAATGACGGATATACCGCTCCCCATTCACGGAGGTCAATCCAAATGAAGTCGACGCGTCATCTCGTCATCGGTGCAGCCGTCGCCGCCGCCACCGCGCTGGCGATGTGGGGGCCGACCGCCGTCCTCGGCGGGATCGTGGCCACTGGCCTCGACTGACCACCCTCTGAGCAGCACAAGCCCGTCGAAAGGAGCTCCACACATGAAGCCCATCCGTATCGTCCTTGGTGTCGCCGTTGCCGCCGCTACTGCGGTGGCGATATGGGGGCCGGCCGCCGTTCTCGGCGGGATCACGGCCAGCGGTGTCGACTGATTCAGCCGAACTCCGCTTTCCAAAGAGGACATTGAAACCACACGCGCATCCACTGTGCTTGTCGCACCGAATCAGGGTATCCATTGCCGATAGTGGAGGTGCCCGATATGAATTCAGCGCGTCGTCTCGTCATCGGTGCCGCGGTTGCCGTTGCCACCGCCGCCGCCATGTGGGGTCCGACCGCGGTCCTCGGCGGGATCGTGGCCACCGGGGTCGACTGAGCCAGAGCAGTCCGTGATCTGCGGTGGGCGCTGTCCCGAAGGACGGCCGTCCACTGCCGATCACGGAGGTACCTGCCATGAAGTCCACCCGCCGTCTCGTTGCCGGCGCCATCTTCGCCGCGGCCACGGCCGCCCTCATGTGGGGCCCGACCACCATCCTCGGCGGGATCACGGCCAGCGGGATCGACTGAGGCGGATCTCCTCCGTGATCCGTGGTGCCTGGCTGTCCCGAATGACGGCCGTCCACCGCCGATCACGGAGGTATTTGCCATGAAGTCCCCTCGTCGTCTCGTTGTCGCGGCGCTCGCCGCCGCGACCACCGCCGTCCTCGCGTGGGGTCCGACCGCTGTCCTGGCGGGGATCTCGCTCAACGGCCTCGACTGACCCGGCGTTGCGACCACCAGGCATCCAGGAGCGAACCGACATGACACCGACTCGACTCATCGCGGCCGCGGTCGCCGCGGCGACCACCGCGGTCCTCGTGTGGGGTCCGACCGCTGTCTTCGCGGGGATCTCGCTCAACGGGATCGACTGAACCAGGGCGCCACAACCAGGCATCCAGGAGGCAATCGACATGACACCTACACGACTCATCGCCGCCGCGCTCGCCGCGGCGACCACCGCGGTCCTCGCGTGGGGACCGACCGCCGTCCTGGCGGGGATCACGTTCAACGGCATCGACTGACCCGGCGCGACGACTACCAGGCATCCAGGAGGCAATCGACATGACACCGACTCGACTCATCGCCGCTGCGATCGCGGTTGCGACCACCGCGGTCCTCGCGTGGGGTCCGACCGCTGTCCTGGCGGGGATCTCATTCAACGGTCTCGACTGAACCAGCGCGCCACAACCAGGCATCCAGGAGGCAATCGACATGACACCGACCCGACTCATCGCTGCCGCGGTCGCCGCGGCGACCACCGCGGTCCTCGCGTGGGGTCCGACCGCCGTCCTGGCGGGGATCTCGTTCAACGGCCTCGACTGACCCAGCGCGACGACCACCAACCATCCAGGAGGCAATCCACATGACACCGACTCGACTCATCGCCGCTGCGGTCGCGCTGGCGACCACTGCGGTCCTCGCGTGGGGTCCGACCGCCGTGCTGGCAGGACTCACGGCCCTACCAGTCGATTGATCCCGGGCGCCAACGTCGTGGTCCACCAGGGGAGACGACCCGCACCACACCCAGGCAACCGGTAACGGGGATCCGGACCGTGGTCGCTACCATCGGTCCACCCCGTTCCTCCCCGTCGACCCTGGTGGACCATGATCCGCGACGTCCTCGAAGCGTCCCTGCGCAGCGCACTCGAGTCGGTCGGCATCGAGCCGCCGGCCACCATCGCCCTCGAGCGCCCGGCGCGACGCGAGCACGGCGACTGGTCCTCGAACGTCGCCCTCGCCACCGGGAAGAACGCCGGGCGCAATCCGCGTGAGCTCGCCGGCGAGCTGGTCGAGGCGCTCACGAAGGAACCGCCGCCGCACGTGACCCGCACCGAGGTCGCGGGGCCCGGGTTCGTCAACTTCCACCTCGCCCCGACCTGGCTGCACGACGTGCTGACCGAGGTCGTCACCAAGGGCGAGGCCGACTACGCCCGGCTCGACTTCGGCGCCGGCGAGCGGGTGCAGGTCGAGTTCGTGTCGGCCAACCCGACGGGGCCGATCCATGTCGGCAACGGGTGGTTCGCGTCCTTCGGCGACTCGCTGGCCCGGCTGCTCACCCGGTGCGGCTACGAGGCCAGCCGCGAGTACTACGTGAACGACACCGGCGGGCAGATCCGCCGGCTGGGCGAGTCGGTCCTGGCTCGGCGGGCGGGCGTGCCCATCCCCGAGGGTGGGTACCCGAGCGGCTTCGTCAAGGGCCTGGCCAGCGCCTACGACGGCCCCGACGACATCACCGAGGCCGGCCGCTGGGCCGCCGAGCACATCCTCGGCTTCATCCAGGGGCAGATGGAGGCCGTCCACATCCACTTCGACGAGTGGTTCAGCCAGGCCTCCATCGAGGAGAGCGAGGCCCTCGCCGAGACCGTCGCCCAGCTGCAGGAGACCGGCCTCGTGTGGGAGGAGGACGGCGCGCTGTGGCTCGACACGGCCGCGCACGGCGACCCCCGCGAGAAGCGGGTCCTGCGGAAGTCGCCCGACCAGGGCGGCGACTACACCTACCTGGCCGGCGACATCGCCTACCACCGCAACAAGTTCCTCCTGCGGGGCTTCGACCGGGTCATCAACGTGTGGGGCGCCGACCACCAGGGCCAGGTCGCCAGCCTGCAGGCCGGCGTCGCCGCGCTGGGCGTCGACAAGGATCGCCTCGAGGTCCGCATCGGGCAGATGGTGTCCCTCGCGAGCGGGCGCATCGGTAAGCGGCTCGGGAACGCCGTGGACCTCGACGACCTCGTCGACGACATCGGTCCTGACGTGATGCGGCTGCTGTCGCTGGTGGCGTCGATCGACCAGTCGCCGACCATCGACCTGGACAAGGTGCGCAGCGAGTCCCGCGAGTCGCCCGTGTTCTACGTGCAGTACGCCCACGCCCGGATCCACTCGATCGGGAAGAAGGCGAGCGAGCTGGGCGTCACCCGGGCCGACCTCGCCACGGTCGACCTGTCGCCGCTGACGCACGAGCGCGAGATCGAGCTGCTGCGCACGCTGTCGACGCTGCCCGAGGTCGTCGAGCTGGCGTGCAACGACCGGGCGCCGCACAAGGTGACGGCGTGGGTGCGCGAGCTGGCCGACCGGTTCCACGGCTTCTACCACGACTGCCGGATCCTCGGTGAGGACGTCCCGGCCGAGACGACCCAGGCCCGCCTGTGGCTGGTCGAGGCGTCGCGCATCGGCTTCGCGGTGGCCCTCGACGTCCTGGGCGTCGACGCCCCGGAGTCGATGTGATCCCCGATCCCGGGGAGCTGGACAGGACGCATCACGACGAGGCGCACGGGCACCGCGGGCGGCCGGTGCCGTGGCGCCTGCTGCCCGAGTCGGCCCGGGTGGGCGACGACGGGTGGCTGGCCATCGGCGGGTGCTCGACGGCCGACCTGGTCGCCGAGTTCGGCACCCCGCTGTTCGTCTACGACGAGGACCACCTCCGGGCCCGCTGCCGCGAGGCCGTCGCCACCTTCGGCGACGGCGTGAGCTACGCCGGCAAGGCGTTCCTCTGCCTGGCCATGGCCCGCCTCGTCCACGAGGAGGGCATGCACCTCGACGTCGCCACCGGCGGCGAGATGCACGTGGCGCTGGCGGCCGGCGTCCCGGCCGACCGGCTGGTCCTCCACGGCAACAACAAGAGCGACGCCGAGCTGGCGCGGGCCCGCGAGGTCGGCGTCGGCCGCATCGTGGTCGACAGCGCCGACGAGCTCGACCGCCTCGACCGGCTGCACGCGGCCGACGGGCGGGTCCCGAGGGTGCTGCTGCGGGCCACCCCCGGCGTCGAGGCCCACACGCACGAGTTCGTGCAGACCGGGCAGATCGACTCGAAGTTCGGCTTCGGCGTGGCCTCGGGCGACCTGGCCAAGGCGGTCGAGCGGGCCGCGGCGGCGCCGAGCGTCGACCTGGTGGGCGTCCACCTCCACATCGGCAGCCAGGTCTTCGTGGCCGACTTCTTCCGCCAGGCCGTCGACGTCGTCGCCCCGTGGGTGCGCGAGCTCGACCTGGCCGAGCTCTCGATCGGCGGCGGGCTCGGCGTCCCCTACGTCGACGGCGAGGAGGCGCCCACGCTGGCCCAGTGGGGCCGGGTGGTGATCGAGGCGTGCCGGGCCGCCGGGATCCGGAGCCGCATCACCGCCGAGCCGGGCCGGTCGATCGCCGCCCAGGCGGCGGTCACGCTCTACACGGTGGGCACGATCAAGGACATCCCCGGCGTGCGCACCTACGTGGCGGTCGACGGCGGGATGAGCGACAACCCCCGCCCGGTCCTGTACGGCAGCGGCTACGAGGCCTTCCTGCCCCGGGCGGTCGAGGCCCCCCGCCCGCACACCGTCACCGTCGTCGGCAAGCACTGCGAGTCGGGCGACCTGCTGGTCCGCGACGCCCGGGTCCCCGAGGACATCGCGGTCGGCGACGTGCTGGCCACCCCGGTGACCGGCGCCTACGGCCACTCGATGGGGTCCAACTACAACAAGGTGCCCCGCCCGGCGGTGGTGTTCGCCCGCGGCGGAGACGCCCGCGTGGTCGTCCGCCGCGAGACGCTCGACGACCTGCTGCGCCTCGACGCCTGAGCCCGCGCCGGAACGGCCGGCGCTCAGCGACCGCGGCGGCGAGCAGCAAGCCGGCGGGCCACCGCCCGGCCGGCCCGGAAGCGCTGGCGGGCCAGCGCGCCCGGCAGCCCCGTCCGCGACAGCGTGACCGTCGCCAGGTGGCGCTCGCCGGTCGCCCATCGCCGCTTGTAGGCGGCGTCGCCCCGGCAGAAGTCGAACACGACCACGTCGTCGGCCAGCCCGTCCTCGAACACCTTGTGGTGCAGCAGCTGGCCCGGGCTGAACGCGGCGAACTCGGGATCGAAGGCGCCCTTGAACAGGAACACCCGGTCGCCGTGGACGAAGTCCAGCTCGACGGCCACCGGCTTCCCGCCGGCCTCGACCGACAGCAGCCGCACCGCCCCCTCGGCGTCGAGGGCCCGGATGGCGTCGAGCAGGAACGCGGTCGTGTCCTCGGCCGCCATCAGCCCCTGCATGGGCTCGTCGAGCTGCGCCCACCGCAGGTCGTGCAGCGTGACCAGCCGGTCGAGGCCCTCCTCGAGGGTGTCGCCGGTGTGCTCGCGGAACACGACGCCGCCGTGCTGATCGTCGAGCCGGCGGGTGCGCTGGCCGATCTTGTGCTTCTTGGCCTGCTTGCGCAGATCGAAGTCGCCGCGCACGTCGGTGAACAGGCAGGCGTCGCCGAGCTGGTCGACGACGGTCTCGATGGTGGCGGCGTGGCGGACCAGCTCGTCGCCCAGCAGCCCCGTGAAGCGGGCGTCGCTGGCCAGGCGGGTCAGCACCACCACGTCGACGTCCCGCTGGAGCTGGGCCCCGAGGTGGTCGACGAGGAGGGCCACCGCCTCGCCGGCCCGGCGGCCCAGCAGCATGCCGCCGTAGTCGCCGGCGTCGGGGTTGAGCCGCTGGAGCACGGAGGTGCGCAGGGGCCCGGCGCCGGACCGGGCGCGGTACAGCGGCGCCAGGCCGACCACCGTGGCGCCGTCCCGCACGACGACGACGTGGAGCTCGCGGTCGTCGCGCCCGGCGCCGAAGTGCTGCCACCACGTCGAGGCCCACGCCCAGGTCAGGAAGACGTTGGGGTCGGGATCGGCGGCGGACAGGTCGGCCCAGACGCCGCGCAGCTCGGCGAGCCCGGCGTCGTCGGTGACGACGTCCAGCGCGAGATCGGTCACGGAGTGCGGGTCGCCGTCGCGGGAGACGACCGGTGCGGCCCGGACGGCGGGTCGGGATCGGTGGCGGGCGTCATGGCGTACTCGAGATCGCTGTCGGCGGACGTGACGAACCAGGCGCCGGGCTCGGACACGAGGGCGTTCACACCCCCATCGTCGTCCTCGGCGTGGGCCATGAAGCGGATGGGCTCGTCGGCGCCCCGCTCCCGGCGGACGAAGCCTGCCAGCCGCAGCGCCCGGTCGGCCGGGCCGTTGCGCGTCTTCACGGACATCGCCACCGCGCCCCGGCCCCGGGCGGCGCGGCCGGTGGCCACCAGCAGCGGGGCGACCCACCGGGGCGGGGCGAGGTAGTCGACGACGACCGCGGTCGGCGTCGCCGGCGTCCCCCCGGCCCGGACCGCCGCGTACCCGACCGGGCGGCCGCGCACGACCAGGTAGTGGCGGTGGAGCAGCGCCGCGTCGGGCCGGTCGTCGATGCGCCAGGCCAGGGCGGCCAGGTCGCGCCGGGCCAGCACCGGGTAGTGGCCGGACGCCGCCGCCCACACGTCGTCGCTCCGGGCGTCCAGGCGCTCGACGTCGACCAGGCGGGCGCCGGCGGCGCGCAGTGCGCCCGCCGCGGCCACGTCCGCAAAGCGCAGCACAGGCCCGGCGACGGGTGCGACCCGCCCGGCGCGGCCGGGGAGCAGGCCACCGCGGGCGGCGGCGGCCAGGTCGAGGGGGCGGAGGTAGACGGGGACGACGCCCAGGTCGGTCCAGCCGCTGCGCGTGTAGGTGGCGTAGCCCTTCTCGGACAGGTTGAGCCCGAACGACAGCGGCCGGGCGTCGAGCTGGGTCGCCATGAGCCCGGGCCCGACCCCGCGCAGGCGCCACTCGTCGTCGACCATGAGGTCGACGGTCCACGCCGCCCGGCGGTCGCGGCCGCCGACCCGCAGGTCGAACGGGATCTCGGCCTGCTGGCCCACGATCTCGCCGTCGCGCCGGCACACGTAGATGTCCCGGGTGCCGTCGGCGGTGCGGCACGGGTTGCGGTCGAACAGCCAGGCCGTGCGGGCCGCGTCGACCTCGCGGCTGCCGGCCTCGAACGTGCGGAGCTGGAACGCCCGCAGGTCGTCGGCGTCGGCGGGGGTGCACCGGGTGATGCCGGCCCGGTACCGGTCGGGGACCCTCACCCGCCCGCCCCGTTGTCGGCCGCGGTCGCCGGCGGCGCCGGCGGTGCCGACGACAGGTCGACGTGCTCGATCACCACCGCGTCCCGCAGGCCGCGCTCGGCGACCCGCCGCTTGCCGACGATGTCGCGGTAGACCCGCTCGACCTGGTCGGGCCGCAACCCCAGGACCGGGCCGGCGTCGGCGGGTGCCACATCGTGGTGCCACGCCCACAGCAGCAGGTCCATCTCCGCGTACGGCAGGGCGAAGTAGAACTCCTCCTGCGTCTGCGGAAGGCTGTACGTGTCGGTGCTGGGCGGCTGGCTGCGGATCTCCTCGGGCAGCTCCAGGTGCTCGGCCAGCGCGTAGACCTGGGTCTTGTAGAGGTGACTGATCGACTTCACGTCGGCCAGCCCGTCGCCGCCCCGCACGAAGAACCCGAGCTCGTACTCGAGCCGGTTGGGCGTGCCCAGCACCGCGTGGTTGCGGGCGTCGGCGTGCGTGTACTCGATCAGCTTGCGGGTGCGCTGCTTCATGTTCGTCGCCGCCACCACCTCGAGGTACACGTCGGTGGGCATGCGGGCGGTGGTCAGCGAGCCGTCGGGGTCGGCGACCGTGAGGTCGAACCAGCTCACCCGGTCGGTGTCGAGCAGCCCCTGGGCGAGGGTGATCTTGAGCCGCCACCCGGGCCCGAAGTCGGGGACGAGGCGGCGCACCGCGGCGTCGCGCCGGGCGTAGCAGCCGAGGGCGGTCAGCGCGGGGGCGATGTCCTCGACCACGGCCTCGACGCCGAGGTCGTCGCACAGGCGTTGGGCCCGGGCCTGCGACTCGGGGTCGGAGTCGGCCTCGGGCATGAGCAGGGCGACCACCCGCCGGGCGCCGACCGCCTCGACGGCGAGGGCCAGGCACACGGCCGAGTCGACGCCGCCGCTCACGCCGACGACGAGGCCGCGCCGGCGCAGCACGCGGGTGAGCGCCCGCGTCGTGGTCGCGGTGATGCGCGCGACCTCGGCGGCGGGGTCGATGCCGAGGACGTCCCGGTCGAAGGCCGGCGCCGGCGTGGCGGGCGACGTCATCGGGCGTGCCCCGCCGAGGCGTGGGCGGACGGGACGTCGCCGGCTCGGGGCCCGTCGCCGGAACCGTTGTCCGCGTCCGTGAGGTCGACGAGCACCTGCGGCGGCGGACCGTCGTCGAACCGGGCGCGGGCCTCGGCCGCCCGCGCCGGTCCCTCGGCCAGGAAGGCCCGGGCCAGCGCCTGCAGCGTCAGGGCCCCCACCAGCCCCATCTCCTCGCGCTCGCCGGCCAGGACGCCGTCGCGCGCCCGGGCGCGGTCGCGCAGCAGGCGGGCGGCCTTCGGGTCGAGCAGGCCCTGCTCGTCGATGGCGGCGTCGGACATCAGCTCGCTCACGTACCCGGGCTCCTCGGGGCCGAACAGTGCGGTGGTCATGGGCGCCCGGTAGGGCTGCTTGGGGCGCCGCCAGATCTCGGGCGGCAGCGAGCGCGACGCCAGCCGGCGCAGCGTGGCCTTGTCGTGCAGGCCGACGAGCTTGCGCTCGGGCGGCAGCCCGTTGCAGAAGGCGACCACCTCGGGATCGAGGAACGGGTAGCGCACCTCGACCCCGTGGGCCATGGCGACCCGGTCGCCCTGCGAGGCCAGCAGGTACGACGACATGAACGTGGCGATCTCGACCCACTGGGCCCGGGCCAGCGGATCCCAGGCGGAGAACCCGGGGGGCATCTCGGCGAGGAGGGCGTCGTCGGCGCCCCAGCCGCCGGGCGGCGCAGCGGCGGCCGCCCCCCGCAGGTCGGGGTGCAGCAGGCGGGTGGTCCACGCGGTGTTGGACCAGCGCACGAGGTGGGCGTAGAAGGGCTGGTCGACCGCGGCGAGGTCGCGTCCGAAGAAGCGCGCCCACATGTCGGTGGCGCGGGCGCCGCCGGCCTGGACCTCGGGGTGGAGCCGGGCGAACAGCGCGGGCCGGACGGTCGAGTCGGGGCGGCGGGCCCAGAACCGCCGGACCCGGTCCTCCTTGAACACGCTGTAGCCGGCCAGCAGCTCGTCGGCGCCCTCGCCGGTGAGCACCACCTTCATCCCGGCCTCGCGCACCAGGCCCGACAGCAGGTACAGCGGCACGGGGGCCGTGCGCAGCAGCGGGGCCTCGCAGTGCCACACGACGTCGCGCAGCGCCCCGGCGATCTCGTCCGCGCCGCACACGATCTCGTGGTGGTCGGTGCCCAGCAGGCCGGCCATGCGCCGCTGCTCGGGCGTCTCGTCGAACGCCGCGTCGCGGAAGCGCACCGCGAAGGTCTCGAGCGGGCTGGCGTCGACCTGCCGGACCAGCGACCCGATGACCGACGAGTCGAGGCCGCCGCTGAGGTACGCGCCCACCGGCACGTCGGCCCGCAGCCGCAGGCGGACGGCGTCGGCCAGGCGCTCGCCCAGGGCGTCGGCGGCCCCCTCGGGCGACAGCGCGGCGGTGGCCGGATCGACGGCCAGGTCGGGCTGCCACCAGCGCACCTCGCGGACGGCCGGCCGGCCGGCCGGCCCGGCGCGGCCGGCGCCCGTGTCGATGCACAGCGCGCTGCCCGGTCGCACCGACCGGACCCCCACGAACGCGGTGGTCGGCGCCATCGCCGACCAGCGGGTGAACACCTGGCCCAGCCCCGCCGGGTCGAGGGCGGGGGAGACGAGATCCGCTGGCGAACAGGGCCTTGGCCTCGGAGGCGAACACCACCCGCCCGGCGGCCTCGGCCCAGTGCAGCGGCAGGATGCCCAGCCGGTCGCGCACGAGCCAGGTCCGGCCCGCCCGCCGGTCCCACAGGGCGAAGGCGAACTGGCCGTTCAGCAGCGGCCAGGCCCGCTCGCCGTACTGCTCGTAGGCGTGGACGATGACCTCGGTGTCGCTGGCCGTGGCGAAGCGGTGGCCCAGCGCTTCGAGCTCGCGCCGCAGCTCGACGTGGTTGAAGATCTCGCCGTTGAACGTGATCCACACCGACCGGTCCTCGCCGGTCAGGGGCTGGAAGCCGCCCGCCAGGTCCACGATGCTGAGCCGCACGTGCCCCAGCGCGACGCGGTCGTCGCGGTAGAGCCCGTGGCCGTCGGGGCCGCGGTGCGCGATGACCGCCAGCATCGAGCGGATGCGGTCGAGGTCGACCGGTGGCCCACCCGCCGCTCCCACGATGCCTGCGATGCCGCACATCGGTCGTCCCGCCGCCGCTAGGCCAGCGCAGCCTTGCGGATCTTGCCGGTGTCGGTCTTGGGCAGCGCGTCGCGCACCTCGACGAACCGGGGGACCATGTAGTTCTCGAGGCGGGCCCGGCAGTGGCCGCGCACGGCGTCCTCGGTCAGCGTGGCGCCGGGGCGGGCGGCCACGACGGCCTTGATCGCGGTGCCGTCGATCTCGTCGGGCACGCCGATCACCGCGGCCTCGGCCACGGCCTCGAGCTCGTAGAGGACGTGCTCGACCTCCTTGGGGCTGATCTTCTCGCCCCGGCACTTGAACACGTCGTCGGTGCGCCCGACGAAGTAGAGGAAGCCCTCCTCGTCGGTGCGGAACTGGTCGCCGGTGTGCAGCACCAGCTCGCCCTCGATCTCGCCCGGCCGCAGGCAGGCGGCGGTGGCGTCGGGACGCCCCCAGTAGCCCCGCATGACGCTGGCGCCCCGCACCACCAGCTCGCCGGTCTCGCCCGGCGGCAGGCGGCGGCCGTCGGCGTCGGCCACGTAGACCTCGGTGTTGGGCATCGCCTTGCCCACCGAGGTGATCTTGTCGGCCAGCCGGACGGGGTCGAGGTAGGACACCCGCGTGCACTCGGTCAGCCCGTACATCGAGAACAGGCGCGCCTGCGGGAACGCCGCCGCGAGCCGGCGGATGTGGGCGGGCGGCAGGGCGGCCGCCGTGTTCGTGAGCATGCGCACGGCCGACAGGTCCACGCCGTCGAACGGGGCCATCGGCAGCAGCGTCGCCCAGATGGTCGGCACGCCGGGGAACACGGTCGCGCCGTGCCGGGCCATGCGATCGAGCACGTCGCGCGGGTAGGCGAACGACGTCTCGAGCAGCACCGCGGCGCCGACGCGGGCCGCCATCAGCACCTGGAACAGCCCGTAGTCGAAGGCCAGGGGCAGGAGGCAGGCGATGACGTCGTCGTCGCGCAGGCCGAGGTAGGTCGAGATCGACCAGGCGTTGTGGACGAGGTTGCGGTGCGTGAGCATCACGCCCTTGGGGCGGCCCGTCGAGCCCGACGTGTAGATCAGCGCGCCCAGGTCGGCGTCGATCACGCCCGGGTCCTCGGGCTGCCGGCCCCGGCCCGCGGCCACCGCGTCGTCCCAGGCGATGTCGCGGGGTCCGTCGGGGTCGCCGGGCAGCCCGCCGATCCACACGGTCGTGGTCACCGACGGCGCCTCGGCCCGCGCCGGCCGGGCGACGCGGGCGAGCCGGCGGTGGACCACGAGGGCCGTGACCTGGCAGTCGGCCAGGATGAAGGCGAGCTTGTCGGCCTTGGTCGTGGGGTTGACGACCACGAACACGCCGCCCGCCTTCAGCGCCGCGTACAGGGCGATGACGACCTCGGCCGAGTTGTCGGCCATCACGGCGACGCGGCCGCCCCGGCCCACCCCCCGCTCCCGGAGCGTGTGGGCGAGCGCCGCGGCGTCGCCGTCGATCTCGGCGAAGGAGTGGTGCCGGTCGCCGGCGATCAGCGCGGTCGCGTCGGGGCGGCGCTCGGCCGTCCTCGCCAGCTCGTCGTGGAGGAGGAGCGTCACGGGCCGTCGCCCGCGGTCAGACCGCGGCGTCCTCGGCCTCGGGGGCCGCTCCCGCGGGCGCGGCGGCCGCCACCTTGCCGTCGACGAACGCCCGCAGCCGGGTGATCGAGTCGAGGTTCGCGGCGACCAGCTCGCGGTCCTCGATGGCGATCCCGTAGGTCGCCTCGAGGAAGCTCACCAGCTCCATCACGCCGGTCGAGTCCACGATGCCGCCGTCGATCAGCGAGTCGTCGTCGTCGAAGCCGTCGTCGTCGCCCAACAGGAACGTGTCGACGACGAACTCCCTGATACGTGCTGTCACATGCACCTCCGCCTGCCGAAGTCCCAGTGCGTCCCCGCACACGGGGGTGTCGGTGAGCCACCCCGCGCCGCCTCGGCCGGCGGACATCTTGCCAGGCGCGCGGCATGCCAGCCAGGCGGCGAGCGTGGCGGCGAGCGTGAGCGGGGACGTTCGGCACCCGGGGCCAGGTGCACCACTGATGCGACCGCCATCTCAGCTCGGCCGTAGCATGGCCCGTCGTGACCCCCGAACGCGTCCGCATCGGCCTGCTGGGCTGCGGCAACGTCGGCGCCGCCCTCGTCGAGCTCATCGAGGGCCGCCGCGACGCCATCGCGGCCCGTACCGGTGTGGTGCTCGACGTGACCCAGGTGGCGGTGCGCAGCCTCGCCAAGGAGCGCCCGGTCGAGCTGCCGGCGGGCGTGCTCACGCTCGACGCTGCGGGCGTGGTCGTCGATCCAGAGGTCGACGTGGTGGTCGAGGTCATCGGCGGCATCGAGCCCGCCCGCGAGCTCGTCCTCGCCGCCCTGAAGGCGGGCAAGCCCGTCGTCACCGGCAACAAGGAGCTGCTGGCCAACGTCGGCGCCGATCTCTTCGCGGCCGCCGAGGAGGCGGGCGTCGACCTGCTGTTCGAGGCGGCGGTGGCCGGGGGCATCCCGTTCATCCGGCCGTTGCGCGAGTCGCTGGCCGGCGAGCGCATCGATCGCATCATGGGCATCGTCAACGGGACGACGAACTTCATCCTCACGCGCATGACCGAGGAGGGCGCGTCGTACGCCGACGCGCTGAGCGAGGCGCAGAGCCTGGGCTACGCCGAACGCGACCCCACCGCCGACGTCGAGGGGCACGACGCGGCGGCGAAGGCCGCCATCATCGCCTCCATCGCGTTCGGGGTGCGGGTGGTGGCCGGCGACGTCTACGACGAGGGGATCTCGCGGGTCACGACGGCCGACATCGCGTACGCCGACAAGATGGGCTTCGTCGTGAAGCTGCTGGCCATCGCCGAGCAGCACGACGCCCCCGATGGATCAGGCGGCGAGGTCGCCGTCCGAGTCCACCCGGCCATGGTCCCCAAGGACCACCCCCTGGCCTCGGTGCGCGACAGCTTCAACGCCGTGTTCGTCGAGGGCGCGGCCGTCGGCGACCTCATGTTCTACGGGCGCGGCGCCGGCGGCGCGCCGACCGCCAGCGCCGTGCTGGGCGACGTCATCGACGCCGCCCTCAACCGCAAGCGGAACAGCCACGCCACCATCGGGAAGCTGGCCAAGGCCCGCATCCGCCCCATCGACGAGGTCGAGAGCGCCTACTACCTCAACCTCGACGTGTTCGACCGCCCGGGCGTGCTGGCCGCGGTGGCCGGCGTGTTCGGCGCCCACGACGTGTCGATCCGGTCGATGGAGCAGGAGGGCCTGGGCGGCGAGGCCCGGCTCGTGTTCATCACGCACGTGGCCCGCGAGGCCGCCGTCCAGGCCACCATCCGCGACCTGCACCACCTCGACGCCGTCGACCGCATCACGTCGGTGCTGCGGGTGGTCGGACCGCCGGAGTAGGGCGAGCGTGAAGTACGTCTCCACCCGCGGGCAGGCGCCCGTCCTCGACTTCGCCGACGTGCTGCTCGCCGGGCTGGCGAGCGACGGCGGGCTGTACGTGCCCGAGGCGTGGCCCGCCCTCCCCGACGGGTGGGACGCCCCGCGGCCCTACGCCGACCTCGCCACCGACGTGCTGTGGCCGTACGTCGAGGGATCGCCGCTCGGACGGGGCGAGCTCGATGCCATGGTCGCCGCCGCGTACGCCACCTTCGACCACCCCGACGTGTGCCCGCTCGTCGAGATCGAGCCGGGCGTGCACGTCGTGGAGCTGTTCCACGGCCCGACGCTGGCCTTCAAGGACGTGGCCCTGCAGCTGGTGGGGCGCCTGTTCGACCACGAGCTGTCCCGCCGGGGCGAGCGGGCCACCGTCGTGGTCGCCACCTCGGGCGACACGGGGTCGGCCGCCATCGCCGCCTGCGTGGGCCGGCCCATGCTCGACATCGTGGTGCTGCACCCCGCGGGCCGGGTGTCCGACGTGCAGCGCCGGCAGATGACCACCGTCGACGCCCCCAACGTCCACAACGTGGCGGTCGAGGGCACGTTCGACGACTGCCAGGACCTGGTGAAGGCGCTGTTCGCCGACGCCGCCCTGCGCGAACGCATCGGCCTCTCGGCCATGAACTCGATCAACTGGGCCCGCGTCGCCGCCCAGATCGTGTACTACGTCGCCGCGACCGCCGCCGTGGGGGCCTGCGACGTGGCCGTGCCCACCGGCAACTTCGGCAACGTGTTCGCCGGGTGGATCGCGCGGCACGGCGGGGCGCCCATCGAGCGGCTGGTCATCGGGTCGAACAGCAACGACATCCTCACCCGCTGGGCCGGAACCGGCGAGCTGGCGCAGCTCGGCGTGGTCCCCACGCTCAGCCCCAGCATGGACATCCAGGTGTCGTCCAACCACGAGCGCCTGCTGTTCGAGCTGCTGGGGCGCGACGGCGCGGCCACCGCCGAGCTGATGGGCCGGTTCCGGGGCGTCGGGGCGGTCGAGGCGCCGTCCGACCCCACGTTCGTGGCCGCCAGCCTCGACGACGCCGCCACGCTGGAGGTCATCGCCGACCTCTACCACCGCACCGGCTACCTCGCCGACCCGCACACCGCGGTCGGCATCGGCGCCGCCCGGCGGTGCCGGGCGGGCGACCCCGAGGCGGCCGAGCGACCGGTCGTGTGCATGGCCACCGCACACCCGGCCAAGTTCCCCGACGCGGTCGAGCAGGCCACCGGCGTCCGCCCCGCCCTGCCCGACCACATGGCCGATCTGTTCGACCGGCCCGAGCGCTACGACGTCCTCCCGGCCGACGCCGAGGCTGTCCGCGCCCACGTCGAGCGCTGCGTGGCCGGCCGCTGACCCGGGCTGGAGCGTCCGGGCGGGCCGGGCGTCCTCTCCGCCGACGTCTGGCGCGGCCAGGTCGTCATGTGATGCACATGCAGTAATGTGACTCACATGTCAAAGATGATCCAGGTACGCCACGTGCCCGACGGTGTGCACCGAACGCTCAAGGCGCGTGCGGCGGCCGCCGGGATGACGTTGTCGGACTACCTGCGGGTCGAGCTCGAGCAGATCGCTCGGCAGGCCGAGATCGACGAGCTGCTCGATGCTGCCGATGCCGAGGCCACCGTGTTACCCGCCGCGTTCGACAGGGCGTGGCGCGAGGTACGGCGCGAGCGCGACGGACGGTGATCGTCGTCGATGCATCCGCCATGGTGGCCGCACTGGTCGTCGAGGGCGACCATGCGTCTGCGTTGCGCGACCGGCTGCGTGGCGAGCGACTGCAGGCCCCCCACCTGATCGACATCGAGGTGCTGTCCGCCCTTCGGCGGCTGATCCGTGCGAGCGAGCTCGCAGCCGACTCGGCTGACCGGGCCGTCGTGCGCCTCCGCTGCTGGCCGCTCCGCCGTCACCCGCACTCGCGGCTGCTGTCGCGCGTGCACCAGCTGCGCGAGTCGGTGACCTCGTACGATGCCACCTACCTCGCGCTGGCGGAGGCGATCGATGCGCCGCTCGTGACCTGCGACGGGCCGCTCGCGCGCGCCCATGGTCACGGGGCCACGATCGAGCACCATCCGATCTGACGAGTGCCGTCGTCCGTTGGCGGCAGGCACCGTGCCACCTGCGAGACTGGCGCCGTGAAGTACGTGATCTGCGTCCCCGACGGCTGCGCCGACGACCCCATCGACGCGCTCGGGGGGCGGACGCCGCTCGAGGTCGCCGCCATGCCCAACCTGGCCCGGCTGGCGGCGCGCGGCGAGGTGGGCCGCGCCGCGGTCATCCCGCCGCGCATGGCGCCCGGCAGCGACGTGGGCAACATGTCGATCCTCGGCTACGACCCCGCCCGCTACCACACGGGCCGGGCGCCCATCGAGGCCGCCGCCCTCGGGCTGAAGCTGCGCCCCGACCAGATCGCCTACCGCTGCAACCTCGTCGAGGTGGGGCGCGACGGGATCATGGTCGACTTCGCCGGCGGGCATCCGTCCTCCGAGGACGCGGCCGAGGTCATCGAGGCGCTCGATGCCGAGCTGGGGCGCGGGGCCGGCGGCGAGATCGAGTTCCACGCCGGCGTCCAGTACCGCCACATCGTGGTCGCCCCCGAGAGCTGGGGCGACGCCTCGTGCACCCCGCCGCACGACCTCACGGGCCGGCCGGCCATGCTGCCCCGCGGGCCGGCGGCGGCCGAGCTGATCGAGCTGATGGACGCCAGCCGCGCCATCGTCGGGCCGTCGGCCCTGTCGGCCAGCCAGATCTGGCTGTGGGGCCAGGGCCACCAGCCGCAGCTCCCGTCGTTCGCCGACGCCACGGGCCGCAGCGGCGCCCTGGTCACCGCCGTCGACCTCATCCGCGGCCTCGGCGTGCTCACCGGCATGGACATCGTCGAGGTGCCCGGCGCCACCGGGTGGTTCGACACCGACTACGAGGGCAAGCGCGACGCCGCGCTGCGCACGCTCGCCGACGGGGCCGACGTGTTCCTGCTGCACGTCGAAGCCACCGACGAGGCCGGGCACGCCGGCAACCTCGACGAGAAGATCACGGCCCTCGAGGCGTGGGACAGCCGCATCCTGGCCGGGCTGGTCGACGGGCTCGACGCCATGGGCCCGTGGCGGATGCTGCTGCTGCCCGACCATCCCACCCCCGTGGAGCTGCGCACCCACACGTCCGACTCGGTGCCGTACCTGCTCGTCGACAGCGCGGTCGACGGGCCGGGGGGCCAGTACACCGAGGCGGGGACCGCCGCCGCGGCGCCGATCCCTGGCCACGAGATGCTCGGCCGGCTTCTCGCTCGGTGAGCGAGACCCGCGCTAGAGTGGTCGCGTTCTGTTGGGGGGCGCCACTGCATCGTTGCGGTTGATCGAGGCCCCCCAGCCCCTTCCGCAGGCAGAGTGGTCGCTCTCCGAGCCGGCCGCCTCCGCCGCACACCCAGTCTCTGCTGGTGCACGCCGATGACGGCCGTCCACCGGTCTCCCCCGAAAAGCAGTGAGGTGACACCACCGATGAGCGTGGAGCCAAGCACCCTCGAACGGTCCGCCCTCGAGCGGAAGGATCGCGAGGAGCTGACGACCATCGCCCAGGCCCTCGGGGCCAAGCCGCCGTCCCGCGCCCGCAAGGCCGAGATCGTGCAGCTCATCCTCGAGCTGACCGGCGTCGAGCAGCCCAGCGGGGCCGCGGCGGGCGACGAGCATGCGAACGGCGAGGCGTCCGACGCCGGCGCGGAGGCGTCCGGTGAGGCCGCGGCGACGAACGGCGGTGGCGACACCGACACCGACACCGACGCCGACACCGACGCCGACACCGACGCCCGACGCCGCGCCCTCCGCCGGCGAGGCCGGCGAGCCGCCGTCCGACTGGGAGCTCGAGTTCGGGGGGACCACCGACGTGGTCGACCCGCCGGCCCCCAGCCAGTCCGCCAGCCCGGCGGCCAGCCCGTCGGCCGGCAACGGGGCCCCGTCGGCGACCGACGCCCGCGCCGGCAACGGCACGGCCGGCCCTCGGACCCAGGGCCGCGGCGAGAGCCGGCAGGGCGACAGGGCCGAGGCCACGACGTCCGGCGACGCGGCGGGCGACAAGCCCGGCGGCGACCAGCCGCGGGCGGACGACCAGCGCGGCGACGGCGGCGACAACGAGGCGGGGAACCGGCGCCGGCGTCGCCGGGGCCGCCGGGGCAAGGACGAGCAGGGCCCGGCCGAGGAGTTCTCGGGCGAGCCGGTCGCCGTCGAGGGCCTCCTCGACCTGCGCGAAGAGGGCTACGGGTTCCTCCGGGTGCGTGGCTCCCTGCCGTCGAAGGACGACATCTACGTGTCGGTCAAGCAGGTGCGGCAGTTCGGGCTGCGCAAGGGTGACCACGTCACCGGGGCCAGCCGCCCGGCGATGCGCAACGAGAAGAACCCGGCGCTGCTGCGGATCGACAAGGTCAATGGCGTCGAGCCCGACCAGGCCCGCGGCCGCCGGCGGTTCGAGGACCTCACGCCGCTGTTCCCCGACGAGAAGCTGCAGCTCGAGACGGCGTCCGACCCCACCAACATGACGGCCCGCATCGTCGACCTCATCTCCCCGATCGGGAAGGGCCAGCGAGGCCTCATCGTGTCGCCGCCCAAGGCGGGGAAGACGGCGATCGTCAAGCAGGTCGCCCGGTCGATCGAGACCAACAACCCCGAGGTCAAGCTCATGGTGCTGCTCGTGGACGAGCGGCCCGAAGAGGTGACCGACATGCGCCGCTGGCTGCGCAGCCCCGGCAGCGAGGTGGTGGCGTCGACGTTCGACCGCCCGGCCGAGGAGCACACCCAGGTGGCCGAGCTGACCATCGAGCGGGCCAAGCGCCTGGTCGAGGACGGGCAGGACGTCTGCATCATCCTCGACGGCATCACCCGCCTGGCCCGGGCCTACAACCTGGCCGCCCCCGCCACCGGCCGCATCATGTCGGGTGGCGTCGACTCGGGGGCCCTCTACCCGCCGAAGAAGTTCTTCGGCGCCGCCCGCAACATCGAGGAGGGCGGCTCGCTCACCATCCTGGCCACGGCGCTCATCGAGACCGGGTCGAAGATGGACGAGGTCATCTTCGAGGAGTTCAAGGGCACCGGGAACATGGAGCTGCGGCTCGACCGGCGCCTGGCCGAGCGACGCGTCTACCCGGCCATCGCGGTCGACGCCAGCTCCACGCGCCACGAGGAGCTGCTGTTCGACCGCAAGCAGCTCGACCTGGTGTGGGCGCTGCGGCGGGTCCTGTCGGGCCTGTCGTCGAGCGACGGGGGGAATGCGGCCGCCCTCGAGCTGTTGATCGACCGCATGAAGACGTTCCGCACCAACGACGAGTTCCTGTCCGAGGTGGCGAAGAACAGGTTGGCCGCAGGCTGACCCGCCCGTAGACTGCAAAGTCTTTCGTTCACCAGGAGCCACGATGAAGGCTGGAATCCACCCCAACTACGGCGAGACCACGGTGCGCTGCTCGTGCGGCAACACGTTCACCACCCGGTCGACCGCCTCCGACCTGCACGTCGAGCTGTGCAGCGAGTGCCACCCCTTCTACACCGGCAAGCAGAAGCTGGTGGACACGGGTGGCCGCATCGACCGGTTCGAGCGCCGGTACGGCAAGCGCAAGTCCAAGTAGTCCCCGTGCTGGCCTTGATTGCCGGCACGCCGTGCGCCGGTCGTCGTCCCCTCGTGGGGCCGATGGCCGGCGTTCGTCGCGTCCGGGGCTCGCGACAGCAGTTCGCACGGCGGGCGCGATGACATCCCCGCCTCCCCGGGCGGCCGGGGCGGCCATCGACGTCGAGCGCCGGGCCGCGCTCAACGGGGCGAAGCTGTCGGGCCTGGTCGCCGCCCACTGGGGGCCGGGCGACCGGAGGCGCGGCGCCCTCGGCGCCGCGGCCACCCTGGTCGACGAGGGCCCGCCCACCCCGGGCACGGCCACCGGCCTGCACGGGTGGGTGCTGCCCGACGGCGAGGCCGCCCGGGCGCTCGGTCCCGCCCTGGCCTGGGCCGACCGTGCCGGCGTGACCGACCTGGACCTCGTGGCCGAGCCCGGGTCCGCCGCCGGCGTGCTCGCCCGCCAGGCCGGCCTGTTCACCAACGGGCCCGGGGTGTGGGCCATCGACGGCACGACGCTCACCCGCGCCGAGGCGGCGCCACCCGCGGGCCGGGCGCCGGCGCCGGCGCCCGCCGACCTGGTCGACCTGCTCATCGACGCCGGGCTCGAGATCGTCGTCGAGGGCGGCATGGTCCGGGGCGAGGTCAACGGCCTCGAGGTGGCCCGCATCGTCGACGGCCATACGACGGCCGGCGAGCCCATCGACGAGCCCCGCCTCGAGGTGGGGGTGGGCAAGGCCGACCGCGAGCTCACGGCCATGGTCCACAGCGGGCTGCCGGCCGTCGAGCAGCTCGCCCGGGTGACCGAGATCGTGCGCAGCCACCGCCGTCCCGATGCGCCGCGACACCCGCTGAACCAGCTCGTGCCCGACCGGTGGTTGCGCGCCGTGCTGTGCCGCGCCCCCGAGCTGATCGGTCTGGCGACCCTGCGACCCGCCGAGGGTGCCCGTCCCCGTCCCAACCTCACCGAGCGCGACGTGGCGCTGGCCGTGGGGGAGGACGCCGCCGGGGATCCGGTGGTCGTCGCCTGCTCGGTCGGCATCGCCCTCGACCTGGTGCCGACGGCCGCCGACGGGCGGCTGACGATCGACACGGACGGCGGGATGCATGCCGACGCGCCCCCGTCCCGCCTGCTCCTCGCCGTGCCCGAGCGCGACGACCACCCCGGGACCCGACGCCTGGCCGCCCGCCTACGCTCGCCGGCGACCGTGGCGCCGGTGCCGGGCGACTGGCGAGCGGCGGGCTGACGGCTCCCGAGCCCTCGTCGAACTGGGGAGGGCTGTCAGGCATATCACCTGACAACCGTCCCCAGTTCGGATGCAGCGAGGCGAGGGACGGGCACGCCGCGGCAGTACCCTCGCTCGTCGTGCTCGAACGCCTCGCAGAGCTGGACAAGGAGTTCCTCGACGTCGAGGCGCGCCTCGGTGATCCCGACCTGATCGCCGACCAGGCCCGGTACCAGGTCGTGGCCAAGCGCTACCGCGAGCTCGAGCCGATCGTCGAGCGCACCCGCGAGCTGCAGGCCCGGCAGGACGACCTCGCCACGGCCCGCGAGATGCTGTCGGGCGCGTCCAACGACGAGCGGGACATGGTGCGCGCCGAGGTCGAGCAGGCCGAGGAGGCGATCGAGCGTCTCACCGGCGAGCTGCGGTTGCTCCTGCTGCCCCGCGACCCCAACGACGAGCGCAACGTCATCGTCGAGATCCGCGGGGCCGAAGGCGGCGAGGAGGCGAACCTGTTCGCCCGCGACCTGTTCGAGATGTACCGGGCGTTCGCGGCCCGCCAGGGGTGGTCGGTCGACGTGCTCGGCACCGACCCGTCCGACCTCGGCGGGTTCAACGAGGTGACGTTCGCGGTCAAGGGCGACGGCGTGTGGGCCCGGATGCACCACGAGGCGGGGCCGCACCGGGTCCAGCGGGTGCCGGTCACCGAGAGCCAGGGCCGGGTCCACACGTCCTCGGCGACGGTCACCGTCCTCCCCGAGGCCGAGGAGGTCGACGTCGACATCGACCCCGCCGACCTGCGCATCGACGTGTACCGGTCGTCCGGGCCGGGCGGCCAGAGCGTCAACACCACCGACTCGGCCGTGCGGGTCACCCACCTGCCCACGGGCACCGTCGTGTCCATGCAGGACGAGAAGAGCCAGACGCAGAACAAGGCCAAGGCCCTGGCCGTGCTGCGGTCCCGCCTGCTCAAGGCCGAGCAGGACCGCCAGGCCGACGAGGCGTCGGCAGCCCGCCGCGGCCAGGTGGGTGGGGGCGGCCGCTCCGAGAAGGTGCGGACCTACAACTTCAAGGAGAACCGGGTCACCGACCACCGGATCGGCCTGACCCTGTACAAGCTCGACAAGGTGCTGGCCGGCGAGCTCGACGACATCAGCGACGCCCTCGTCGCGGACGAACAGGCCCGCCGCCTCGGCGAGGCGACCTGACGTGGGGGGAGAGCGGGCACCGACCGAGCTCCCGACCGACGGCGACCCACGCGACGCGGCCACGGGCGACGTCCTGCCGTGGCGGAGCGTGCTGGCCGACGCGGCGGCCGTGCTGCGGGACGCCGGGGTCGACAACGCCGACCAGGAGGCCCGGTGGCTGGTCGAGCGGGCAACCGGGCTCGGGCCTGCCGAGGTCCTGACCCGCCTCGACGAGCCGGCCACCGAGCGGGGGGCGACCCACGTCCACGCCATGGCGGCCCGCCGGGCGTCGGGCGAGCCCCTGCAGTACGCCATGGCCCGCTGGGGGTTCCGCTCCCTCGACATCTACGTCGACCGCCGCGTGCTGATCCCCCGGCCCGAGACCGAGGTGCTGGCGCAGCTGGCGCTCGACGAGTGCCGCCGCCTCGACGCCGCGGTGGCGGTGGACCTCGGGACGGGCTCGGGGGCGCTGGCCCTGGCCCTCGCCGCCGAGCGCCCCGGGCTCGAGGTGTGGGGGACCGACACGTCGGGCGACGCGCTGGCCGTGGCCCGGGCGAACCTGGCCGGGCTCGGCCGGGCCGCGACCCGGGTGCGCCTGGCCGCCGGCTCGTGGTTCGCCGCCCTGCCCGCCGAGCTGGCGGGGCGGATCGACGTGATCGTGACCAACCCCCCGTACGTGTCCGAGGCCGAGATGGCCGAGCTCCCCGCCGAGGTGCGCGACTGGGAGCCCCGCGAGGCGCTGTGCTCGGGCCCGACCGGCCTCGAGGACGTCGAACAGATCGTGTCCGAAGCTCCGGGCTGGCTGGCGCGGCCGGGGTCGCTGCTCGTCGAGCTGGCGCCCCACCAGGCCGCCACCGCCCGGGCTCAGGCCCTGCGCGCCGGCTTCGCGTCCGCCACCGTGTGGCCCGACCTGGCGGGCCGCGACCGCATCGTGCTCGCCCGCCTGTGAGCGAGCACAAGCGTGACGGCGAGCGGCGAGCGCCGGCCCGCGACGGTCACCGACGACCGCGGGGCCGGGTGACGGAGATCGTCGACGCACGCGCCGCGGGGTCCGACGCCGTCGTGGACCCGCCCGTGGTTGCGCGCGCCGCCGCCCTGCTGCGGGCCGGCGAGGCCATCGTCGTGCCGACCGACACGGTGTACGGGCTGGCCGCGCTGCCGACCGTGCCGGGCGCCACCGACCGTTTGTTCGCGCTCAAGGACCGGGGGGTCGACGTGCCGGTGGCCGTGCTGTGCCACGACGCGGACCAGGCCTTGGCGCTGGCGGACCCCGCGTCGCTCGGCCCGGACGTGCGCCGGATCGCCGCGCGCCTGTGGCCCGGCCCCCTGACCGTGGTGCTGCCGCGGCGTCCGGGCCTGGCCCTCGCCCTGGGCCACCCGCCGACGACGGTCGGCGTGCGCTGCCCCGACCACGACCTGGTCCGGGCGCTGGCGGACGAGGTCGGGCCGCTGGCCACCACCAGCGCCAACCGCCACGGCGAGCCCACGCCGTCGACGGCGGCCGAAGTGGCGGCCGCGCTCGGCGGCGGGGTGCCGCTGGTGGTCGACGGTGGCAGGTGCGACGGCGCGCCCTCCACCGTCGTCGACGCGACGGGCCCGTCGTGGCGCGTCCTCCGGGAGGGCGCGGTGACCCTCGCGTCCATCGAGGCGGCCGCTGCGCCATGACCTCCGCGCGTACGGTGACGTTCGTCACGGCTTGGAGTAGCAAACGCGCGCAATGCGTTCACGCTCGCACGGACCGGCGGGGCTGCCTACTGTCCTGCTCAGGATGACGACGAGGGGGGACCTGCTCGCGCTGGTCGACGGAGCGCCGGGGGAGCTGCGGACGCTCCAGGGAGCGCTCACGACCTGGACCCACCAGGAGCTCGCGGCCGAGGCGCGGGCCTGGGCGGCCGAGCGGGCGGGCGACGATCCGGGCCGGCTCGGCGACCTTGCCCCGCTGCGGGGCGCGTCGTGGCGCGACGACGGCGCCGCGGACGAGATCCGAGAGCACGACGACGTACCGCCCGACGACGAGGCCGACCCCGCCGGGGCGTACGACGCCGCCGCGGCGTCGCTCGCCCTCGGGCACTGGCCGCCGCCCCGCCCCGGGGACGCGGACGGCGCGCCCGAGGTACTGCTGTCGTGGTACGTGGCGGTCGCCCCGCCCGACCGCTGGCGGGTGGTCGGCCGCGGCCAGATCGCAGTGAGCGACGGCCGGCGGAGCTGGGCGGGAACCAGCACGCTGGTCACCGAGCGTGACTCGAGCCGGGCCGCCATCACCGACGCCGGCGTCATCGGCGCCTTCCTCTACCCGGGCGCGCTGCTCGGCGGGCTCGAGCTGGCCGACCCGACGCCGTCGGAGGTCGAGGGACGTCGGTGCTGGGTCGTCCGTGCGGTGCCCCGGCCCGAAGCCTTCGGGACGTCGCTGGCCAGCGCGGCGGCGCCGCAGGCCCTCCGCCTGCACGGCGATCTCGTCGGCATCGAGCACCGCCTGTGGTTCGACGCCGCCACGGGCATCCTCCTGCGCCACGACGGGTTCGTCGACGGCGAGACCTGCTCGACCACCCGGCTCAGCGATCTGGTCGTCGACGCCGTCCTCGCGGACACCGAGTTCCGCCCGCCGCCCGGCGCGGTGGTCCGGGCCCGTCACGAGCTGCTGCGCGACCACTTGGCCGAGATGGGCGTCGACCCCGACTCCGTCGACCTCGACGACCCGGCCCAGGTGCGGGCCGCCCTCCGGGGCACCGGCTGACGTCCCAGCGTGCCGCACGCCGGCGCCGAGTCGTTACCATTGTGGAGCCACCGTGAGACGCGCCGTCGACCCCCCATCGTGTTCCCCCCGCACCGCCGTGGCCCCCTGGCGGCGCGGCCTGACGCGGGCGGCGTCTGATGCGGGATCTCCCGTCGGGATGAGCCGTGAGTGGGCTGTGGGGTCAGGTGGCGCTCGTCGGCGTGCTGGTGCTGCTGAACGCCGTGTTCGCCGGCACCGAGCTGGCGCTGGTGTCGTTGCGAGAGGGCCAGCTCCAGCGGCTCGAGCAGCGGTCGAGCACCGGTGCCCTGGTGGCGCGCCTCGCCCGCGACCCCAACAACTTCTTCGCCACCATCCAGATCGGCATCACGCTGGCCGGCTTCCTGGCCTCGGCCGCGGCCGCGGTGTCGTTGGCCGAGCCCCTGGAGGAGCAGCTCGACTTCCTCGGCGGCGCAGCCCGGCCCGTGTCGATCGTCATCGTCACGCTCGTGCTGGCCTACGTGACCCTGGTGTTCGGCGAGCTGGCGCCCAAGCGGGTGGCCATGCAGCGCGCCGAGCGCTGGGCGCTGGTGACCGCCCGCCCGCTCGCGCTCATGTCCACGCTCACCCGGCCTGTCGTGTGGCTGCTGTCGCGCTCGACCGACCTGGCGGTCCGGCTCTTGGGCGGCGACCCCTCGCTGCAGCGCGAGGAGGTCACCGAGGCCGAGCTGCGCGAGCTGGTCGGCACGCAGACCACGTTCACCCCCAAGCAGCGGCTGATCATCGAGGGCGCCTTCGAGATCGCGGAGCGGACCCTCGACGAGGTGCTGCGGCCGCGGCCCGACGTGCTCGTGCTGGACGCCAGCTGGCCGTGCAGCCGAGCCATCCGCGAGCTCGCCGCCAGCGGGCACTCGCGGGCGCCGGTGGCGCACGAGCGCAACCTCGACGACGTGGTGGGCCTGGTCCACCTGCGGGACCTGCTCGACCAGGGTGACCGGCCGGTCGGCGAGGTGGCCGGCGAGCTGGTGGCGTTCCCCGAGACGGCGGGGGTGCTCGACGTCCTCCACGAGATGCAGGCGCGCCGGCTGCAGCTCGCCCTCGTCGTCGACGAGCACGGCGCCGCCGCCGGGATCGTGACCATCGAGGACCTGCTGGAGGAGCTGGTCGGCGAGATCTACGACGAGAGCGACCGGGACGTCGTGAGCGTGCGGCGCGAGCCCGACGGGTCGCTGGTGCTGCCCGGACGGTTCCCGGTGCACGACCTGGTCGACGTCGGCATCGACGACATGCCCGAGGGGCCGTACGCCACGGTGGCCGGGCTGGTGCTCGACCGGCTCGGGCGCGTGCCCGAGGCGCCGGGCGACCTCGTGGTCGTCGAGGGGCGGTCGATCGAGGTGCTGGCCGTCGACGGCCGGGCGATCACCGAGGTGCGCATCGGCCCCCGCCGCGGCGCGGCCGGGGCCGAGGGGAGCGCCGACGGCGCCGACCCGGCGGCGTCGGGCGGCGGCATCGCCTCGCCCGCCCGCTGAGCGCCGGCCCGCACGGGTGCCGATCGCGCACCCCCAGCAGGCGCCCCCACTAGCGTGACCCCGTGTCCCAGGACAATCGCAGCCTCACCCGCCACGGCCAGGACCGGAAGGCCGAGCTGCTGCGCCATGCCGAGCAGCTCTTCGCCGAGCGGGGCTACGAGGACACGCGGATGATCGACATCGCCGCCGCGGCCGGCGTGGCCAAGGGCCTCGTCTACTGGTACTTCGAGAACAAGGACACGCTGTTCGACGAGATCGTCGTCGACATCGGACAGCGGCTGCGGCGGGCGCAGGGGCGGGCCATCGCCGGCATCGACGACCCGCTCGAGCGCCTCTACGTGGGCATGGCCGAGTCGGTGCGGTTCGTGGCCGGCAACTACCGGCTCTACGGCATCATCTCCAGCCAGGTGCGCGGCGACCGCCGGCTGCGCGAGACGCGGTCGCGCACGCAGCGGGTGCAGGTGGACGACGCCGCCGCGCTGCTGGCCGAGGGCCAGGCGCGGGGCGTCATCCGCGACGACGACGACCCGACCACGCTCGCCCTGGCCAACTTCGGGGTCGTGTACCAGTTCGTGCTGCTGCACGCCGAGGGGCGGGGATTCGACGGGCCCGGCGAGGTCGCGATCGAGCAGGCGGCGCACGCAGCCGCGCGCTACGTCGTCCGCGCCGTCGGCGCCGACGCGGCCGCGGTCGAGGCCGTCCTCGCCCGCCACGCGTCGCCCGCGCCCGCCTGATCCCGTCGGTCCGACCCATCCGGGTGCGCCGGCGGCCGAACTTTGGGCACGCCCGTTGCCAAGACGCGAGCACGGCGCGGTCCGGGTGTGCCAGCATCCGTCGGTCCTCGCCGCGCCGATGGGCCCGGCGACACCCGAGACGAGGGGAACGAGACCATGGCCAGCAACTTCCTGTCCGACGAGTGGTTCGAGGCCGTCGAGGCCCTGCGCGACGAGGTCCCCGAGCCGCCCGCGGCGATCAAGGATCTCAAGCTCAACATCGTCGTCGCCGGGGGTCCCGACGGCGACCGCGAGATCCACATGGCGGCGGGCCAGTTCGAGCAGGGTCTCGTCGACGACGCCCCCACCAAGCTGACCGTGCCCTACGACGTGGCCAAGGCGATGTTCATCGACGGCAACCAGCAGGCGGGCATGCAGGCGTTCATGTCGGGCCAGATCAAGGTCGAGGGCGACATGACCAAGCTCATGGCCATGCAGGCGGGCGGCCCGCCCACCGAGGAGCAGCAGGCCTTCCAGGCCAAGCTCCGCGACATGACCGCGTAGGAGGAGGACGATTTCCCCGTCAGTTTCGGTCGCCATGGCGACCGAAACTGACGGGGAAATCCTGTGGACAAGTCAGAGGTGGAGGTGGCCGTCGGCGTCGACCTTGACGCTGCGGCCGATCTGCTCGGCGCCCGAGCGCATCTCGGCCACCGTGGCGTCGTCGTCGGTGAACGCCCAGGCCCGGCGGCCGTCGTCGAGCAGCGTGGCGGCCAGCACGCGCTCGGGCGCGCCGTCGCGGCCGTGGACCACGACCCACGACTCGACGGTGGCGGCGCCGCCCACCTCGTCGTCGACGGCCTCGCACAGCACGCGCTGGGGCAGCGCGTCGACCGCGTCCTGGACGTCGGCCCACCGGAACCCGCCGGCCGGCGGCTCGGTCGAGTACAGCCCGAGGGCGTGCTTGGTGACGTAGCCGCCGTTGGCGGTCACGAGACCGAGGGCGCCGGGGTCGGCCCGCAGCACGTCGGCCATCGTCGCGATCGAGTGGGACACGTAGTTGTTCCAGGGCCCGCCGGCGAACGACAGGCCGCCGGTCACGGTGAGCCGGCGGTCGAGGCCGAGCCCGATCTCCTCCGCGGCGATCTGCACCGCCGACGGGAAGCACGAGTACAGGTCCACGTGGGCCACCTCGTCGACGCCGCGCCCGGCGAGCGCGAACAGCTCGCGCGCCGCCAACCGGATGGCCCCCGACGAGGCGAGGTCGGGCCGGTGCGACACCGCGTAGGTGTCGTGGGCCTGCGTGCCCGCCTGCGGGAACACCCAGCGGTCACGAGGGATCCCCAGCGCCTCGGCCCGCTCGGCCGAGCACACGATCAGCGCCGCCGACTGCTCGACCGCGTTGTTGGCGTTCATGACCTTCGTGTACGGCCACGTCACCCAGCGGTTGGTGGCGGAGGGCGTGCGGATCTGCTCGGCCGACAGGCCGTCGCGGATCCACGCGTGCGGGTTCTCGGCCGCCACCGCGGCGAAGCCGGCCCACAGCTCGCCGAGGTGGACCAGGTGGTCGTCGATCGAGCGGCCGGCCCGGTGGCGCAGGGCCTGCTCGAACAGCGGGTACACCTGCGTGGGCATGTAGAGGTGGCGCGCCACCTCGGCCGGGTGGTTCAGGTCGACCTCGGGGGCGGTGTGGCGGGCCTCGGGCACCGAGTCGTCCTGTGTCGTCCAGCGCAGCTCGTCGGGCGCGGTGTCCGATCGGGTCCGCCACGCCTCGGCGCCGCAGATCAGGACGACATCGAGGTCGCCCGCCGCGATCTCGAGGCATGCCTCGCTCACGAGGGCCTGGGGCTCGTTGCCCCCGATCGGGCTGAGCGCTTCGTCGCGGGGGTGGGCGCCGATGCGCTCGGCCACGAGGCGGGCCGGGTTCCGGTACCGGCGCGAGAACATCGACACGACCCGCACGGCGTCGGCCCCCGCGAGCACGTCCCGCTGGGCGCCGCTGTCGGCGGCGGCGCGCCGCAGGGCCTCGGCCATCATCTCGACCGGCTCGACGGCGGGCTCGCCGCGGTCGACGCGGTTGCTCCACTGGCCGGCGCCGACGAGGACGGGGGTGCGCGGATCGAGGGCCATCGACGCTCCAGGAGAGGCGGACGGGACCGGTGGACGTGACAGGGGACCGGCGCGGGCGACTGTAGGAATCGCAGGGGCGCCTCTACAATCCAGGCATCGACATCTTGTTGGTCTGCACCGCCAACCAGTGCCGATCCCCCATGGCGGAGGGCCTGCTCCGCAGGTTGTTCGCCCAGGCGGGCGTCGGTGCATCGGTCGGATCCGCCGGGCTGCTGCGCGGCGGGGCGCCCGCGACCCCCGACGCCGTCGCGACCATGGCCGACCGCCGGGTCGACATCGCCGACCACGTCAGCCAGACGGTCTCCGAGGAGATGGTGCGCGACGCGCCGTTGATCCTCGCCATGACCCGCCACCACGTGCGCGAGCTGTGCGCCGGCTACGGCGCCCCGATGGAGCGCACGTTCACGCTGAAGGAACTGGTGCGGCGGGGCGCGGAGCTCGGCGGTCGCGTCCACGGCGAGTCGGTGTACGCCTGGCTGGCCCGGCTCAACACGGGCCGCCGCACCGCCGACCTCATCGGCGACGACCCGGCCGACGACGTGGCCGACCCCGTGGGCCAGCCCCGTGACGTCTACGAGATCACGGCGGACGAGCTCGAGGACCAGCTCCGCCGGTTCGTGCAGTTGCTGGTCGGCGGCCCACCCCGCAGCGCCGCCTACGCTGACGGCGCCCGGGTGCGGCGGGCCGACGACGGCCGCAGCGACGAGTACGCGGGCGATCCCAGCATCCGCTACTGACCGGAGATGACGTGCGCGTCGCCATCGGCTCCGACCACGCCGGTTTCCTCCTGAAGGGCCACCTGTCCGAGACGCTCCGCTCGCTCGGCCACGAGCTGGTCGACGTCGGCACCGACAGCGAGCGGTCGGTCGACTACCCGCCCATCTGCGCGCACGTCGGGCGGCTGGTGGCCAAGGGCGACGTCGACCGCGGCATCGTGCTCGGGGGCTCGGGCCAGGGGGAGCAGATCTCCGCCAACAAGGTGCGCGGCGTGCGGGCCGCGCTGTGCAACGATCTGTACACGGCACGCATGTCCCGCGAGCACAACGACGCCAACGTCCTCGCCATCGGCGCCCGCATCGTGGCCGCGCCCCTGGCCGACGAGATCCTCACGCTGTGGCTCACGACGCCCTTCGAGGGCGGCCGCCACGAGCGCCGCATCGCCCAGATCGCCGAGATCGAGCTGGGGTGACCCCGGGGCACGACTAGCCTCGGTTCGCCCCCGCGCCTTCGTCACCAGCCGAGGAAGCCCGATGCCCTGGCCCACCACCCCTGACGACGAGCTGTTCGGCCTGATCGACCGCGAGGTCGAACGCCAGAACACCACGGTCCAGCTCATCGCGAGCGAGAACTTCACGTCGCCGGCCGTGCTGCGGGCGACGGGGTCGGTGCTCACCAACAAGTACAGCGAGGGCTACCCCGGCAAGCGCTACTACGGCGGCAACGAGGTCATCGACCAGGTCGAGGACCTGGCCCGCGAGCGGGCCAAGGCGCTGTTCGGGGCCGAGCACGCCAACGTCCAGCCCCACTCGGGCGCCAACGCGAACATGGCCGTGTACTTCGCCCTGCTCGAGCCGGGCGACACCGTCCTCGGCCTGCGCCTCGACCAGGGCGGGCACCTCACGCACGGGTCGCCGGTCAACGCCAGCGGCCGGCTCTACCACTTCGTCTCCTACGGCGTGACGCCGAGCGACGAGCGCATCGACCTCGACCAGGTGCGCGACCTGGCGCTCGAGCACCGGCCCAAGCTCATCGTCACCGGGGCCACCGCCTACCCGCGCATCATCGACCCGGCGCCGTTCCGGGCGATCGCCGACGAGGTCGGGGCGCTGTTCATGTTCGACGCCGCCCACATCGCCGGGCTGGTGGCGGGTGGCGCCCACCCCAACCCTGTGGACAGCGCGGACATCGTCACGCTCACGACCCACAAGACCCTGCGCGGCCCCCGCGGCGGCGCCATCCTCTCCCGGGCCGAGATCGGCGAGAAGATCGACAAGTCGGTGTTCCCGGGCCTGCAGGGCGGCCCCCTCGACCACGTGATCGCGGCCAAGGCGGTGTCCTTCGCCGAGGCGGCCACGCCCGAGTTCGGCGACTACGCCCGCCAGATCGTCACCAACGCCGCCGCGCTGGCCGAGGCGCTGGCCGCGACGGGCCTGCGCCTGGTGTCGGGCGGCACCGACAACCACCTCATGCTGGTCGACCTGCGCAGCTTCGACGCCGACCTGTCGGGGAAGAAGGCGCGCCTGGCGCTCGACCGCGCGGGCATCAGCCTCAACGAGAACACGGTGCCCGACGACCCCCGCCCGCCGTACATCACGAGCGGCCTGCGCATCGGCACGCCCGCGATCACGACCCAGGGCATGCGCGAGCCCGAGATGGCCCAGATCGCGGCGCTGATCCACCGGGTGCTCGTGGGCCGCGACGACGAGGGCGAGGTCGCGGCCGTCCGCGACGAGGTGGCGGCCCTCTGCTCCAAGTTCGCCCCCTACCCGACGTGATGCCGACGCAGGGCGGGCGCCTGCGGTGATCGGCTACGTCGCCGTCATCGGGGCCGCCTTCCTGGTGACCCTTGCGCTGACGCCGGTGATGATCCGGCTGTCGTGGCGGTTCGGCGTCGTCGACCGGCCCGATTCCCGGCGGGTCCACACCCGGCCCACGCCCCGGCTCGGCGGGGCGGCCATCGTGGCGGGCGTGCTGGTCGGCTTCGGCGTGGCCTGGCTGACCGGCGAGTTCCGGCCGGTGTTCCGCACCATCGCCCCGCCGCTCGGCGTGGTGCTGGCGACGCTGACCATGTACCTGGTCGGCCAGCTCGACGACCTCCGCGACGTGTCGGCGCCGGCCAAGACCGCCGGCTCGGTGCTGGCGGGGAGCATCCTCGCCGCCTCGGGCGTCGCCATCCTGTTCTTCCGGGTGCCGTTCGTGGGCCTGGTGGCCCTGCCTCCCGACCTCGTGCCGCTCATCACCGTCCTGTGGGTGGTCGGCATGGCCCAGGCGGTGAACCTCATCGACGGCCTCGACGGGCTGGCCACGGGGGTGGTGGGCATCGCGGCCGGGGCCGTGCTCATGTTCGCCGAGCACCTCGACAACGCCGACTCGATCATCAGCGACGACAACATCGGCGCGGTCATCGCCGCCTGCGTCGTGGGGGCGTGCCTGGGGTTCCTGCCGTGGAACTTCCACCCCGCCAAGATCTTCATGGGCGATGCCGGGGCGCTGACCCTCGGGCTGTTGATGGCGGCGGCGACCATCGCCATCGGGGGCAACACCGACGCCGAGGTGCGGGGGCAGACGTTCTTCTTCTTCGCCCCGCTGTTCCTGCCGCTCGTCATCCTCGGCGTCCCGATCATCGACACGGCCTGGTCGCTGCTGCGCCGGGCCCGCAACCGCTCTGGGCTGACCATCGCCGACAAGAACCACCTGCACCACCGGCTCATGCGCCTCGGCCACGGGCAGCGCCGGGCGGTCGTGATCCTGTGGGCGTGGACGGCGATCCTGTCGGGGGCGGTGCTCGTGCCGGTCTACACGGGTGACGTCCTGAGCGTGATCCCCCTGGCGATGGCGGCGGTCGCCCTCCTCCTGTTCACGTTGTTCGCCCCTGGCTGGCAGGCCCGTCGCGCCAACGGCAACGGCACCCTGGGCGAGGCCGACGCGGGCGTGGCTGCCGAGGCGGTCGGCCGACCGGGCGAGGCCCTGGATTCCGCCCCCACGGGCCCGAGGTCATAGGTTCCGGATCTGGGCCCAGGCGCCCCGAGGCTCGTCGTCGTGTGACCGATCGTCCGCGGGTTTTGCCGGTTGGGAACTCTGACTCGCGGTGTTGCTAACCTGCCGCGCCGTCCCCTGCGGGTGGCTGATTTGCCCGCACGTAGACCGGGTCCGGTAGATTGCGAATCAATTCACAAGGGCCATCCGCGGTCGGCAGATGGCCCGATGGCAAGGAGCAACGGGTGGCCGATCTCTCCGCGAAGCGCGAACTTCACCAAGGCGCCGGTGACGCACTGTCGACGGCGATCGAGCTGGCGGTCACCCCGGCCGTGTTCGCCTTCGTCGGGTGGCGGCTCGACGCCTGGCTGGGCACGTCGCCGCTCCTCCTGCTGCTGCTCTTCCTGTTCGTGATGGGCTACGAGATCTGGAAGCTGTTCGTTCGCTACGACGCGCAGATGCGCGACCACGAGGCCAAGGTCGCGGGCCTGGCTCCCCGAGAGGAGCCCCGGCCGTGAAGCCCCGCGCCGCCGACCTGCGGGCACCGGTGCCCGAGTCGCCCGCGGTCGAGCGCGAGATCGCGTTCGACATGCTCAAGCGCGGCATCTGGTTCGCGCCGGCGATCGTCATCGCCGCGACCGCGATCTGGGGCAGCGACGGCGCGTCGTCGGCCCTGGTGGCGATCGCGGTCGTGGTCGTCAACCTCGTGCTCGCCGCCCTGTCGCTGTCGTGGGCGGCGCGCCGCTCGCTCACGCTGGTCATGGCCGTCGCCCTCGGCGGCTTCGCCGTGCGCATGGGCCTTGTCACGGTCGTGCTGCTGCTCGTCAAGGACGAGTCGTGGATCGACCTCACCGCACTCGGCGTGACGGTGCTGGTCACCCACCTCGGGCTCCTGTTCTGGGAGCTGCGCTACGTGTCCGCGTCCCTCGCCTTTCCGGCGCTCAAGCCGGGTGACAAGGAGGCAATGCCGTCGTGATCCTCGGGTTGGAGTTCCCGCCGATCAGCCACGTCGTCGAGTGGCCGACGCTGTTCGGCGGCGGCGCCTTCGGCGTCAACAAGGTGATCCTGTTCATGTGGATCTCCGTGGCGCTCGTGCTCGCGCTGTTCTTCTTCGCCGGCCGCAAGCGGGCGCTGGTGCCGACCGGCGTGCAGAACGTGGCCGAGTCGACGGTCGAGTTCGTCGAGGACCAGATCGTGTTGCAGACGATGGGTCCCCAGGGCCTGGGCTACACGCCGTTCCTGCTCACGTTGTTCACGTTCGTGCTCACCTGCAACATCTGGGGCCTGATCCCGGGCGTGCAGATGCCGGTCAACGCCCGCATCGCACTGCCGGTGTTCATGGCGCTCGTCGTGTACGTGATCTACCACGCGGCGGGCGTCCGGCATCAGGGCCCGATCAAGTACCTCAAGTCGATCATGTTCCTGCCGGGCGTGCCGTGGCCGATGTACATCCTGCTCACCCCCATCGAGCTGGTCACCAAGTTCATCACCCAGCCGCTCAGCCTGGCGGTCCGGCTCTTCGCCAACATGCTCGCCGGCCACCTGTTGCTCGTCAGCTTCGCCGTCATCACCCAGGCGCTGGTCACGTCCACGATCATCGGCGGTGCGCTGCCACTCGCGCTGCTCATCTTCCTGAGCGCGTTCGAGCTGCTGGTCGCGTTCCTGCAGGCCTACATCTTCACGATCCTCGCGGCGGTGTACATCGCCGACGCGATGAACCCCGCGCACTGAGCGCATACCCAAGGAGAAACAGTCCCGTGCTTCACGTCCTAGCCCAGCAGGCCGAAGGGGAGCTCGAGGCGGGCCTCACCGCCGTCGGTCGTGGCATCGTGTACGGCGGCGCCGCCATCGGCCCCGGCATCGGCATCGGCCTCGTGGTGGGCAACGCCATCAGCGCCATGGCCCGCCAGCCCGAGGCCGCCGGCATGGTGCGCACCACCATGTTCCTCGGCATCGCCTTCACCGAAGCCCTCGCCCTGTTCGGCTTCGTCCTCGCGTTCATCATCTCCGGCTGAGGAGGCCACCGTGCGCACCCGCACACTGCTCGCGAGCCTGCTGCTCGCCGTCGTCGGCCTGCTGGCGCTGGCACCTGCCGCGTCCGCGCAGGAGCCCGAGGGCGGTGAGGAGCTCTCGGAGGAGACCCAGGAGTGCATCCACCTGGCCGAGGAGGCCAACGACCCCGAGGCCTGCCAGGAGTCGCCGAACCTGATCCTGCCCGCCACCGACGAGCTGGTCTGGGGTTCCATCAGCTTCGCGGTACTGATGTTCCTGCTCTACAAGTTCGCCTACCCACCGGTCAAGCAGGCCATGGACGCCCGGACCGAGCGCATCCGCGCCGAGCTCCAGGCGGCCGACGCCGCCAAGTCCGACGCCCAGGGGGTGCTCGACCAGTACCGGGCCCAGCTCAACGACGCCAAGGCCGAGGCCGGGCGCATCATCGAGGAGGCCCGCCAGGCGGCCGACGCGATCAAGCGCGACCAGGAGGTCCGGCTGCAGTCCGAGCTGGCCGAGCTGCGGCAGCGGGCGATCGCGGACATCGATTCGGCCAAGGCCCAGGCGATGACCGACCTCCGGGGCGAGGTGGCGCAGCTCGCGATCGGCGCCGCCGAGACCGTGGTGCAGCGCAGCCTCGACCCGGCGACGCAGACCCAGCTCGTCGAGGACTACATCAACCAGGTGGCGGCGCAGCGCTCATGAGTGGCCGCGCCCCCACGCCCACCAGGTACGCCGAGTAGGAGCACACGCCGAGATGGCAGACGACCGCACGCTCGCCTACTCCCAGGCCCTCTTCGGGGTGGCCCGGGCCGAGGGCACCCTCGGTGAGGTCGAAGACGAGCTGTTCCGCTTCTCGCAGACCCTTCAGGGGAACGACGAGCTGCGCGACGCGCTCACCGACCCGGGCATCCCGGCCAGCCGGCGCCAGCAGATCGTGGAGGACCTGCTGGGCGGCAAGGCGTCGCCGACCACCGCGGCCCTGGTGTCGATGGTGGTCGGCACGGGTCGGGCCCGCGAGCTGCCGGCCATCATCCGCCAGCTCGTCGAGATGAGCGCGGCCGAGGCCAACAAGGAGGTTGCCGAGGTGCGTTCGGCGGTCGCGCTGACCGACGACCAGCGGGCGCGGCTCGCCAAGGCGCTGGGCGCCGCCACCGGCAAGCAGGTCGAGGTCAAGGTCGTGGTCGACCCGTCGGTGCTGGGCGGCATCGTCGCCCAGGTCGGGGACACCGTCATCGACGGGTCGGTCCGCAGCCGGCTCGACAAGCTGAAGAACGCCTTCTAGAAACAACGAGGACGAGGACGACATCGATGGCAGAGCTGACCATCAACACCGCAGACATCGCCGCTGCGCTCCGCAAGAACCTCGAGGACTTCAAGCCCGGCGTCGAGACGGCGCAGGTCGGGCGCGTCACCGAGGTGGGCGACGGCATCGCCACCGTGTCGGGGCTGCCAGAGGCGGCGGTCAACGAGCTGCTCGAGTTCGAGAGCGGCGACGTCGGCCTCGCCCTCAACCTGGACGAAGAGTCGATCGGCGCCGTCGTGCTCGGCGACGCGGCCGAGGTCAAGGAGGGCCAGGCGGTCAAGGCGACCGGCCGCATCCTGTCGGTACCGGTGGGCGACGGCCTGCTCGGACGGGTCGTCGATGCCCTGGGCAACCCGATCGACGGCGGCGGCGCGCTCACCAACGTCGCCGACCGGCGCATGGAGATCCAGGCGCCCGGCATCATGGGCCGCAAGCCGGTGCACGAGCCGCTGCAGACCGGCATCAAGGCCATCGACGCGATGACGCCCGTGGGCCGGGGCCAGCGCGAGCTGATCATCGGCGACCGCAAGACCGGCAAGACCACGGTCGCCATCGACACGATCATCAACCAGCGTGGCCAGGGCGTGAAGTGCATCTACGTGGCGATCGGCCAGAAGGAGTCGACGGTGGCCAACACCGTGTCGACCCTCGAGCAGCACGGCGCCATGGACTTCACGGTCGTGGTGGTGGCCGGTGCGTCCGACCCCGCTCCGTTCAAGTACCTGGCGCCGTACGCCGGCTGCGCCATGGGCCAGCACTGGATGGAGAGCGGCGAGCACGCCCTGGTGATCTACGACGACCTGTCGAAGCAGGCCGAGGCCTACCGGCAGATCTCGTTGCTGCTGCGCCGCCCGCCGGGCCGCGAGGCCTACCCGGGCGACGTCTTCTACCTGCACAGCCGCCTGCTCGAGCGTGCCGCCAAGCTGTCCGACGACAACGGTGCGGGCTCGCTGACGGCGCTGCCGGTGATCGAGACCAAGGCGGGCGACATCTCGGCCTACATCCCCACCAACGTGATCTCGATCACCGACGGCCAGATCTACCTGCAGGACGACCTGTTCAAGTCGGGTGTCCGCCCGGCCTTCGACACCGGCCAGTCGGTGTCGCGCGTCGGCGGCGCCGCCCAGATCAAGGCGATGAAGAAGGCCGTGGGCACGCTCAAGGGCGACCTGTCGCAGTTCCGCGAGCTCGAGTCGTTCGCGGCCTTCGGCTCCGAGCTCGACAAGGTGTCGCAGGCGCAGCTCGACCGCGGCTACCGGCTGGTCGAGCTGCTCAAGCAGCCGCTCAACAGCCCCATGCCCGTGGAGGAGCAGGTCGTGTCGCTGTACGCCGCGACCAACGGCTACCTCGACGCGGTGCCGGTGACCGAGGTGCGGCGCTTCGAGCGCGAGCTGCTCGAGTGGTTCCGCCTCCGCCACCGCGACATCCTCGACGCCATCCGCACGAGCGGCGACATTCCCGACGTCGAGTCCTTCGAAGTGGGGATCAAGGGCTTCGCCGAGCAGTTCTCGTGGGAGCAAGCTGCCGACGAGGCGTCCGCCGCTGAGGCCGCCGAAGGCCCTGCCTCGGCGGAACCAGAAGAAGCGGTCGTCGAGGGCGAGGCCACGCCCTCAGACGTCGCGAGCGACGCGAGCGACTGATGCCGGGCGGCAAGGAACGGGCGTTGCGGCGGCAGATCCGCTCGGTGCAGTCGACCAAGAAGATCACCAAGGCGATGGAGCTCATCGCCGCCAGCCGCATCGTCAAGGCTCAGCAGCGGGTGGTCGCGGCTCGCCCCTACAGCGAGCGCATCACCGAGGTCATCCGCAACCTGGCCGCGGCCGGTGCCGGCGGTGACTCGCCGCTGCTGGCCGAGCACGACGACCTGCGCACCGTGGCCTACGTGGTCGTCGCCGCCGACCGGGGCCTCTGCGGCGCGTACAACAGCACGGTCATCCGGGCCGCCGAGCGCTCGATGCTGCGCCAGCGCGCCGAGGGCCGCCAGACGCGCCTGATCACCGTGGGCAAGAAGGCCTCGGCCTATTTCCGTTTCCGCGGCTGGCAGATCGACGGCAGCTTCGAGGGCTTCGCCGACCAGCCCGCCTACGAGAACGCCCGCCAGATCGCGGAGTTCGTGGTCGACAGGTTCCAGTCGGGCGACTACGACCGGGTCGAGTTGGCGTACACGCAGTTCCTGTCGGCGGCGTCGCAGAAGGTGGTCATCCGCCGGTTCGTGCCGCTCGATCAGGCGATGATCGAGCAGGCCTCCGAAGGCCCGTCGGCCGACTACGAGTTCGAGCCCGACCCACAGGAGATCCTCGACCGCCTGTTGCCTCGCTACGCCGAGGCCAGGCTCTTCGCCGCGTTGCTCGACGGTGCGGCCTCGTTCCTCGCCGCCCAGCAGCAGGCCATGAAGTCGGCCACCGACAACGCGGAAGACCTGATCGTGCGCTACAGCCGGGCCATGAACCGGGCCCGGCAGGACGCCATCACCACCGAGATCATGGAGATCGTCGGCGGCGCCGAGGCGATGCGTGCCGCCAAGGCCAACGGCGGCGACCTGCTCGTCGACCACGCGCTCATGTCCGCCGACGTCCTGACCGACAGCCTCAACCGTTCGCGCGCATAGGCAACAGGAGCCCCCGAATGACCGTCACCGAGACCAGCACCGACACCGGGGCGACGCACAAGGACGGCCGCGTCGTCGCCATCGCCGGCCCGGTCATCGACGTCGAGTTCCCACCCGATGCCGTGCCCGCCATCAACACCGCCCTCGAGATGACCATCACCGTCGACGGCGACAGCGTCGCCGTGCGGGCCGAGGTCGCCCAGCAGATCGGCGACTCACGGGTGCGGGCCATCTGCCTCAAGCCCACCGACGGCCTCACCCGGGGCACCGAGGTGCGCAACCTCGGCACCGGCCTCACCATGCCGGTGGGCGACGGCGTGCTCGGCCACGTCACCAACGTCATAGGCCAGCCGCTCGACGTGCCCGAGCTCGACGAAACCAAGATCGACGCCTACTGGGACATCCACCGCGAGGCGCCCGCGTTCGACAGCCTCGAGCCCAAGAAGGAGGTGTTCGAGACCGGCATCAAGGTCATCGACCTCCTCACCCCCTACCTGCAGGGCGGCAAGATCGGCCTGTTCGGCGGCGCCGGTGTGGGCAAGACGGTGCTCATCCAGGAGATGATCCGTCGCGTTGCCGAGCAGTTCGGCGGCGTGTCGGTGTTCGCCGGCGTGGGCGAGCGCACCCGCGAGGGCACCGACCTCTACCTCGAGATGAAGGAGACCGGCGTCCTCGAGAAGGCGGCGCTGGTGTTCGGCCAGATGGACGAGCCGCCGGGCGTGCGCCTGCGAGTCGGCCTGTCCGCCCTGACGATCGCCGAGTACTTCCGCGACGTGAAGGGCCAGGACGTGCTGCTGTTCGTCGACAACATCTTCCGCTTCGTGCAGGCGGGCTCCGAGGTGTCGACGCTGCTCGGCCGCATGCCCTCGGCGGTGGGCTACCAGCCCACGCTGGCCGACGAGATGGGCGAGCTGCAGGAGCGCATCACCTCGACGCGGGGGCGTTCCATCACGTCGCTGCAGGCCGTGTACGTGCCCGCCGACGACTACACCGACCCCGCGCCGTTCACGACCTTCACCCACCTCGACGCCACCACCGAGCTGTCCCGCGACATCGCTGCGCTCGGCATCTACCCGGCGGTCGACCCGCTGGCCTCGACGTCGACGATCCTCCAGCCCGACGTCGTAGGTGAGCGCCATTACGCCGTCGCCCGCCGGGTGCAGGAGATCCTGCAGCGCTACAAGGAGCTGCAGGACATCATCGCCATCCTCGGCCTCGACGAGCTGTCCGAGGAGGACAAGGTCACCGTGTCGCGGGCTCGCAAGATCCAGCGGTTCCTGTCGCAGCCGATGTTCGTGGCCCAGAACTTCACCGGCCTGGAAGGCATCTTCACGCCGGTCGAGGAGACCGTCACTTCGTTCGAGGCGCTGGTCAACGGCGACCTCGACGACCTGCCCGAGCAGGCCTTCCTCAACGTCGGCGGCGCTGACGACGCCCGCCGCAAGGCCGACGAGCTGCGCCGCGTCGCGGGGGAGTGAGCGGGTCGCCATGACGCTCCAGGTCGAGTTGGTGTCGCCCGAGCGCATCCTCTTCTCGGGCGAGGCCGACATGGTCATCGCCCGCACGGTGGGCGGCGGCGAGCTGGCCTTCCTGACCGGCCACGCCCCCTTCGTGGGCGCCCTCGACATCGCCACGGTCACGCTGCGCACGGCCGTGGGCGACCAGCTCGTGGCGGTCCACGGCGGGTTCGTCGAGGTGTCCAACGACACCGTGACCATCCTGTCCGACGTCGCCGAGCTGGCCGACCAGATCGACGTCGAGCGGGCCCGGACCGCGCAGGAGCGGGCCGAGCAGCACGCCGCGGCCGACCACGACGCCGAGGCGGACGCCGCAGTGAAGCGGGCGCACGTGCGGCTGGCCGCGGCCGGCGGGTTCGCCACGCACTGAGCCGCAGCCCCGGTGTCGCCGCGCACGCTCGCGGTGTGGACTGTGACCGACGTCGCGCTCGTCGGACAGACTCGGCGCATGTCGCGGTGGAGGGGTGGCGTGGCGCTCGTCGCCGGGTTGGCGCTCGTCGCCGCGTGCTCGGGTTCGGGCTCGGGCGGCGCGGATCCGAGGGCGCCGGGCCCGACGCCGGCAGCCAGGCGGCGTCGAGCACCGAGCTCGCGCCGTTCGCCGGCGGCGACTTCTACCAGGTGCCCGACCCGTTGCCCGAGGGCGACCACGGCACGCTGATCCGCTACCAGCCCGTGGACGGCCTCGACGTGGCGGGGGCGAGCGCCTGGCGGATCATGTACCTGTCCGAGGACCTCGGCGGCGAGCCGATCGCGGTCACGGGCACGGCGCTCGTGCCGTCCACGCCCGCCGCCGGCGGCGGGCGCCCGGTCCTGACCATCGCCCACGGCACGACGCGGCATCGCCGACCAGTGCGCGCCGTCGACCGGCCCCGGGCGCGAGCGAGCTGGCGCTCATGGGGCCGGCGATCGAGGCCGGCTACCTGGTGGCGATGAGCGACTACGAGGGCCTCGGCACCCCGGGCCGGCACCCGTACCTCGTGGGCGAGAGCGAGGGGCGCGGCGTCCTCGACGCCGCCCGCGCCGCGGGCCAGCTCCCCGACGCCGACCCCGGTGACCGGATGGCGATCTTCGGGTACTCGCAGGGCGGTCACGGTGCGCTGTGGGCCGGCCAGCTCGCCGCCGAGTGGACGCCCGACCTCGACCTGGTCGGGACGGTGGCCGGAGCGCCCGCGACCGAGCTGCCCGTCATCGTGCGGGCCGCCGGCAGCCTGCCGATCTCCGGCTTCCTGTACATGATCATCGCCGGGTTCAACGACGCCTACCCCGACGAGGCCCCGCTGTCCGCCGTGCTCACGGCCGAGGGCGAGGCGCGGCTGTCGGTGGTCGACCAGGCGTGCGTGGGCGACGTGATCGACCAGTTCGCCGGGTCGGACAGCTCGGCGCTGCTCGTGCCCGGCGGGCTGACGAGCGGCGCGTGGGCCGCGCTGGCCGAGGAGAACGACCCGGGCAACGTCTCGACGGAGGCGCCCGTGCTGATCGTGCACAGCGCCGCCGACAACACCGTGCCGGCGGCGCTGAGCCAGCTGCTGGCCGACCGCATGTGCGACGTCGGCCAGGTCGTCGAGCGGCGGGTGTACGACAGGGGCCAGTCCCACGTGGATGCGGTCCCGGACGCGGTGAACGACGGCCTCGCGTGGATCGGCCAGCGCCTGGCCGGCGAGGCCCCGGTGTCCACCTGCCCCGCGGGCTGAGGCCCGGCGGCGGTCACCGCTGGAGGCGTCCGGACTGAACCGCTCTCGCCCCGGGTACCGTCCCGGGCATGGCTCGCGACCTGACCCAGCGCGACGCGGTCACGCAGGCGACCGCCGACACCGAGCGGATGATGCGCCCGCAAGAGGTGCCGGTGAACGTGTGGCGGGCCTCGGACGCGCTCGTCGTCGTGGCCGCCCTGCCGGCGGTGCAGCCCGAGGACGTCGCCATCGATCTGTGGCCGGGTCGCCTCCGCATCACCGCCGCCCTGCGCTCGGCCCCGCCCCGCGACTACCTGGTCCACGAGTGGGACTACGGCGGCTTCGAGCGCGAGCTCGACCTGCCCGACGGGTGGGGCGGCGGCGCCGAGGCGAGCCTGGCGAACGGCCAGCTCGCGGTGCGGGTCCTGCGGGGCACGGTCGAGGGGCGCGCCACGATCCGCCCGAAGTAGGCGGCGCGTCTCGGGCGGCGGTGACGGGCCGCGGTCGAGGTGATATGGCGAGGTCATGGGTTCCGCTCGGTCGAGGATGAGGTACGGGTTCCGCATGTGGAACCGATTGCCTCGGGCTCCCGCCAGCGGAACCGATTGCCTCGGGTCGGAACCTCCGGGCCCGTGACGGGCCCGTCTACGCTCCCGCCATGACGGCCGCCGAACCCGTGACCTCGCCGAACACCGCGCCCGGGCCCGTGGTGCCGACCTGGCGGACCGCCCTGGTGACCGGCGCGTCGTCGGGCATCGGACGCGAGATCGCCCGCCAGCTGGCGGCCGAGGGCACCGCCCTGGTGGTCGTGGCCCGGGACGCGGCGCGGCTCGAGGCGCTGGCCGCCGAGGTGGCGGTCGCGGTCGAGGTGCTGGTGGCCGACCTCGCCGATCCGGCGCAGCTCGCCGCGGTCGAGGCCCGGCTGGCCGACGCCGACCGCCCGGTCGACCTGGTGGTGAACAACGCCGGGTTCGGGACCTACGGCGACCTCGCCACGCTGGACGTCGACGGCGAGACCCGCGAGATCGCCGTCAACGTGACCGCGGTCGTGCGCCTGACCCACGCCGCGCTCGGCGGCATGCTCGCCCGGGGCCGCGGTGCGGTGCTGAACATCTCGTCGGTGGCGGGCCTCCAGGCCACGCCGGGCAACGCCACCTACGGCGCCACCAAGGCGTTCGTCGCCAGCTTCGGCGAGGCGGTGGCCGGCGAGCTGGCGGGCACCGGAGTCTCGCTCACCACGGTCCTGCCGGGGTTCACCCGCACCGAGTTCGCGGAGCGGGCCGGCATCGGCGGCCGCAAGATCCCCGAGCCGGCGTGGCAGTCGGCATCCGACGTCGCCGCGGCCGCGATCGACGCCACCCGCGCCGGCCGCCCGTGGCTGGTCCCGGGCGCCCTCAACAAGGTGATGGTGGCCGCCGCCAACCCGGTCCCGCGGGCCCTCAAGCGCCGCGTCGCCGCCCGGGTCGCCAAGCGCATGTGAGCGCACGAGGTCGTGCGGCGTCGTCAGTAGCCGTTGTCGTCGTCGGCGGCGCAACCGCGATCGTGGAGGAACTGCTCGCACTCCTCGGCGGTGAGCTCGCGCCCGGCGCGCTCTTCGGCCTTCTCGACGAGCTCGTCGGCGTCGACCGGAGCGACGACGATCCGCCCGAGTGCCGGTCCCGACCACGACCTCGTCGCCGTCTGGCGTGAACGCCACCGAGTAGGCGGCGGACGGCAGCTCGATCCGGCGTTCGAGGTCACCGCTGGACAGGTCGTAGAGGAGCACGGTGTTGTCGTCGCTGGCCGTGGCGAGGAGCTCCCGCTCCTCGTCGCGATGGAACGCGGCGCTCAAGACGTGGCCGTCGTGATCGTCGAACTGGTAGCACGACCTCAGCGGTCGTCGGCGTCCCAGACGACGGTGGTCCCGTCTGCGCCGTGGTGGCCAGCAGCTCGCCGTCGGGATCGAAGACGACGCTGTACACGACGTCGGAGTGCCCGGTTCGTCGCGGAGCACGTCGATCGCCTCGCCGAGTCTGGGCGTCCCAGATGCGAACCACCTCGTCGTCGCCGACGCTGGCGAGCCGCCTCCCGTCGGGCGAGAACGCGACGTCCCAGGCCCCGCCCTCATGAGCCTCGATCCCGTGGAGTGGCTCGCCCGTCTCGGGGTCCCGACACCGATGACGCGGCCGTCCCGGCTGGCTGTCGCCACGCGGCTCCCGTCCGGCGAGAAGTCGATGCCCAGCACCGCGTCGTCGTGGCCCTGCCAGCGTCGGGTCTCTGCTCGTCCGCTGCGTCCCAGATCGCCCCCTGCGGTCTCCGCTCGCGGCGACCCGGCCCGCGGGCGAGTAGCCACGTCGTTGCCATAGCTCGGCCGCCGCGTCGACGCTTCGTTGAGTCCGGCGAGACCGTGTCGGCGAGACCCCTCGTCGGAGTCCCGTAGGGCGCACCGGGACAGCCCCGCCGGATCGCCCTCGGCGGGCTCCCAAGGGGCCCACGGGACGAGGCGCTCCCGAGATCCCACGCGTCGCCCGGCGACGATCGTTCGCCGTCGGGACTCGACGGCGACAGCGTAGATCGGTGCCACACCGTGGCTGGCTGACGGTGCCGTCTCGCACGTCTGGACGCTGCCGTCCCGCGGACGCGATCGCGACCATCTCCCGGCCCGACGTAGCCGATGCCGAGCGGGCACCACGAAGTCGAGCAGAACTCGCCATCGAGCGGCTCGGGCTGCCAGTCCGTCTCTGCCGACGCGACGTGACACCGTCCGAGGTCAGCGACGGCCAGCTCCGACCCGCTCGGCGTTAATGGCGACAGGTCGACGGGGCACCCCGTCGAGTCGTCGAGCTCGACCGGCGGCGACGCGACCTCTTCGTCACGTCACTAGGCGACCAGCCACCGTCGATCCGTCGTCGTACGCGGCGGCGACCCGCCAGGAGTCGGCGACCCCCCGGTCGCGAGTTCCGTGACCTGACCGTCGTCCATGACGCCCGAGGTCGCTGATCGATCGCCGATCGATCGCGTCCCAGAGAGCCACGGTGCCGTCTGCCTGCGCTACGGCCAGCACTCGCCGTCCGGTGCGAAGGTCAGGTCGACGATGTCGGCGTCATGGCGGGGAGCTGCCAGCGGGCGCATCCTCGTCGAGGTCGATGATCTCGACGTCCGGCGACCCGGCTGTCGCCACGGCGATCAGGCGACCATCTGCGCTGGCGGCCACGGTCGGCGATCGCGCCGTCGCCGTCGAGCAGCTCGCGGGATTCGGTGCCCGTGTCGGCCCGCCACAGCCGGACGGCGCCCACGTCGTCGCCCGACACGAGCGACTCGCCGCTGGCCATGAACGCGAGCGCGGTGACGGCGGGCCCCTGATGTCGAGCTCGCGTCCCGGCGCCTCGTTGCGTCGGGTCGTAGATCCCGCACGACGGCACCCGCCATCGCCACACGCCGCCCGTCGCGCGAGACGGTGAAGCCCGGGCTCACGTCGGGGGTCTGTGTCGAGGGTGGTGAGCGGTTGGCCGGTGGCGGCGTCCCAGATCATGGCGGTGGGGTCGTCGCTGGCGGTGGCGAGGTGTCTGGCCGTCGGGGGCGTAGGCGACGTCGTTGAGCCAGTCGGTGTGGCCTTGAGGGGGTGACCACGGGTGCCGGTGGTGGTGTCCCAGATGATGGCGGTGGTGTCGTCGCTGGCGGTGGCGAGGGTGCTGCCGTCGGGGGCGTAGGCGACGCCTTTGACCCAGTCGGTGTGGCCGGTGAGGGTGTGCACGGGTTGGCCGGTGGTGGTGTCCCAGATGATGGCGGTGCGTGTCGTCGCTGGCGGTGGCGAGGGTTTGGCCGTCGGGGGCGTAGGCGACGGCCCTGACCCAGTCGGTGTGGCCGATGAGGGTGTGAGCGGTTGGCCGGTGGTGGTGTCCCAGATGATGGCGGTGGTGTCGTCGCTGGCGGTGGCGAGGGTCTGGCCGTCGGGGGCGTAGGCGATGGCCCTGACCCAGTCGGTGTGGCCCTTGGAGGCGTGGTGAGCGGGTTGCCGGTGGCGGTGTCCCAGATGATGGCGGTGGTGTCGTCGCTGGCGGTGGCGAGGGTCGGTGCCGTCGGGGGCGTAGGCGATGCCGTTGACCCAACCGGTGTGGCCGGCGAGAGTGGTGAGCGGTTGGCCGGTGGCGGTGTCCCAGATGATGGCGGTGGTGTCGTCGCTGGCGGTGGCGAGGGTGGTGCCGTCGGGGGCGTAGGCGACGGCCCTGACCCAGTCGGTGTGGCCGACAGGGTGGTGCAGGGGCTGGCCGGTGGCGGCGTCCCAGATGATGGCGGCGCCGTCGTCGCCGGACCGGTGGCGACGGTCTGCCCGTCGGGCGCGTAGGCGACCACGAGCGAAGTTCGGGGGCCGTGGCGAGGCCACGAACTCGTCGGCGACGGGGGTGTCCTCGGCGTTGACGCGCGCCGTAGAGCCCGGCCAGCGCATCGACGTCGAGCGAGCCCGGCGTCACGGTCGAAGGCCTCGAGGGCGAGCAGCGTGCTCAGCGCCGGATCGACGTCTCCGCTGGGCGCGTCGAGTGGCCGATGAGCTCGCGGGTCGTCGCCTCGGCCGCATCGTCCGAGGCCCGCTTCGCCAGCCAGCCGGCGAAGCCCGCCACCGACGCCATGATCAGCGCGAGCACGCCAGCGATGAGGCCGATGCGCTTGTACCGGCCTGCGGTGCCGCGCCCGGCGCACGCCCTCGGAGCGGTCGACGAAGTCGCGGACGGTCGGCGACAGGTCTCCAGATCGCGCGTCCGCCCAGAGCTTCCCTCCTCCAGCTCGGCGCCAGCGAGCAGCCGATGGTCGGGTCGCCCCTCGGTCTCCCACAGCGCCGCCTGCAGCTCGACGGGATCCAGGTGGGCCTGCCGCCAGGTGGCGTTGCGGTCGCGGACCGGACCGACGAGCCGGTCGTGCGCCAGCTCGTACCAGGTCGTGCCGCGGCGGCTCTCGGACCGCAGCAGGTGCGGAGTCCACGAGATGGGAGACGATGCTGTCGGCGGCTCCACGCCGTCGGGCCCGCCGACCGCCTGGCTGCGGAACCCGTGCTCGGTGATCAGCTTGGCGTCGACCCAGTCACGCACGGCCCGCTGCTCGTCGACGCCGTGGGCGACGACATCGACCTGCTCGTCGTAGTACTCGCCGAGCGCGTCGTCGAGGTCGCCGAGCCGGGTCACGTCGTCCACCCCGATCGACCGGGACTCGGGGTCGCGGCGAGCCCAGAGCTGGCGGGCGGCGACCTGGAGCTGCACCGGCTCGACGTAGGGGCCGGGCTCGACCGTGGTCTCGCCCCACCGCTCGACGCGCACGCTGCGCAGATCGTCGACCAGCGCCGTGGCGGCCGCCTCGTCGAAGGTCACCCCGCCGCCTGCGCGGGCGCCGTGAGCGCGACCAACGCGGCATCCGGGCCGAGCAGGTCGAGGCGGTACCGCCGCGACAGCGGTGCGGGGAACGCCTTGATGTAGGGGTCGAGCGCGGCGACGAAGTCTTCGCGGAGGGTGAGCACCGCCCAGCGCCGCCGATCGCGCAGCGCCTCGCCCAGCTGGCGGAAGAACTCGACCTTGGCGGCGGCGTCGGTCGGGTCGAGCGTCATCACCTCCTCCAGCTGGTCGAAGACGAGCACGACGTGGCCCTGGTCCGGGGGGTAGGAGCGGTCCAGATAGTCGCTGAAGGAGAGCGCCGCCAGCTCGGCCGGGCTCCGCTGGTCGTCGACGGGCACCGCGGTCTCGAGGAGGCTCAGTGCGCTCAGCACGTAGCGGTTGGGCCGACGGGCTCAGCTCGAGGACGCCCGGGAGCTCGGCGCCGACCCGCATGATCGGCGGCACCACGAAGTCCTGCTCCTCGAGCGCCGGGATCAGGGCAGCCTGGAGCAGCGACGTCTTCCCCGCCCCGGACGGCGAGTAGAGCAGCACGATGCGCTCGGCCACGACGAGGTCGATCAGGTCGAGCACCTCGCTGTCGCGCCCGTAGAGCGTCTCCCCGCGCGTGAAGGCGCGCGGACCGACGAAGGGGTTGGTGCCCAGGCGGTCGGCCACCGCTGTCACCCGGATCGCCCCTTCCAGGCGGTGTGCAGCTCGTGCACGAAGTCGTTCGTCCGCCCCCAGTAGATGTCGATGCGGTTCTCGCCGAAGTAGCTCTCGAGGTAGCGACGGGCACGGTCGGGTTCGATCGTCCGACCCTCCTCGGGGTCGATCTGCACGGCGACGTGCTTGAACCGGCGCCGGCGCTCCTGCCCCTCCTGGTTCATCAGGCTGCGGAACAGCACCCGGAACTCCCACTCGTCGAGCCGGAACCCGAGGAACAGCAGCGCCGACTGGGCGAGCTGGCCGATCACGAAGTCGGGGATGAGCGTGCGGTAGGCGGTGATGCCCATGAGGAAGTCGAGGTAGTTGTCCTCGGTGAGCACCAGCGACTCGGGGTCGGTCAGCCGGCCGAACAGGTGGTAGACGAACGGCGCGGCCGCAGTGGGCCGTTGCTGGACGGCATCGTCGGCCTTGAACTGGTTCGCGAGGTCGTCGTTCCAAGGGCACAGCCCCACCTGCGGCGTGCGCCCGGCGCGGGTCAGCGCCCGCTCGAGCAGATGGGACGGGTCGGTGGTGAGGTAGAGGGGGAACGGTGTCTCGGCCAGCGCATCGAAGGGGTCGAACTCGCCGGCGTCTCTCTGGAGCCCGGCCACCGTGCTCAGCGCGTCGTCCATGCTGCCGTCGACCACCGTGGCCCGAGCCTCCGGTGTCAGGACGCCGCCGTAGCGGTCGACGAGCTCGCGGCGGAGGTAGTTGCCCAGCTCGCCCGGGAGGAACTCCTCCCCGTACTTCACCGCCAGGTACTGGGCCACGTTCGCGAGGTCGTCCTGGTAGTGGGGCTCCATCGGGAAGCGGAACGTGCCGGCCCACCGCTGGGCGAGCTGCTGGCGCGAGCCGATGAGCGAGTCGGTCAGCCCGGGGCCGAGCAGCGGTGTGCACTGGCCCCGGGCGATGTAGTTGACGATGCCCGGCAGCATGTCGATGTCGCGGATGAAGCCGGGCGAGTACCAGAGTCGACCGGTCTTGAGGCGCATGTAGAGAGCGGGGGCCCACCAGTCCGGGCGGTTGCGGACGGCCCACCGGGCGACCGCAGCGGCCCGGTCGATGCGCCCGTCGCTGTCGAGCTCGCTGAAGAAGATCGGCATGAACTGGCCGACGGTGCGCATCGAGATGTCGCCCTGCATGGCCACCACGGCCGGAACGCCCGCCTCGGCGAGCCGCGGGCCGAGCGGGGCGAGCGCCCCGGCGTCCGCGGTCGAGCAGGCGTCGCCCGTGCCCGCGGTCTGGCAGGAGGCCAGCACGACGAGGCGGGGCGTCCGCTCGAGGTGGCGGACGGCGCTGACGAACTCGGTCGCTGCCACCCGGGCGACGCCGCCCGTCGCCGCCTCGAAGAGGAGCTGGGTCTCGCCCTGGGCGATGTAGCCGTGACACACGAGGTAGAGGACGTCGAAGCCGTGGCGCAGCCGGTCCACCATCTCGTCGAGGGTGACCGGGTCGTCACCCTCCGCCTGCCGGGCCAGCACGGTGACGGGCACCGTCCGCAGGCCCGAGCGGGCGCGCTCCACCTCACCGGACACGTCGATGGGTGCGAGGCGTCGCTCGTCGTTCTCGTAGTCGGCGAGGCCGCTCGGGTTGGCGACGACGACGAGGGCCCGGGTGTTCGACTTGGGCCGGGCCCCGGCGGGGCGCCAGTCGAGGCTCGTGAGGAACCGCGAGAAGTGCACGGACTCGTCGGTCAGCAGGGGCTCGTCGGTCTCGGGGTCGCGCATCGTCTCCCACTGCAGGGCCTGCAGCTCGGGCGCGGACGGGCCGATGAACAGGCGGACCCGCAGCGGCTGGCCGGCCCGCTGCGCGGCGGCGCGCGACTCTCCGAGGGCGCTGTTGACGTCGCTCGTGAACAGGCTCCGGCCCAGGACCCGGCCGTACTCGTCCATGTCCTGATGGGCGAGCTCGTCCAGCTTCTCGAAGTCGAACGTGACGGCGAGCGCCGACTGGGGGACGAGCGCGTTCTCGGTCTCGGTGGTCGGATCGTCGAAGCGCAGCTCGACCGCCCAGTGGACCCCGTCCCGCCGGTGCAGCGCGATCTCCAGGTCGTATCCGGTCATCGCGTGGTTTCCCTCCACCTCGTCGAGCACCCGATGGACGAACCGCCACGTGGCGGGCAGGGCGAGCAGCGGCCCGCCGGGGAGGGCGAGCCTGCTGCCGATCCGCACCGCCCCCTCGACGGCCAGCCCGACGACGCGCACCACGATGCGGCGAGACGCCGCCACCAGCTCGAGCAGGTCGTCGTGAAGGCGAAGCTCGGGCCCGCTCGCGCCCGCGGCCGCGGCGGTCACCGTCCGGCCCGACCACCGGTGGGCCGTCACGGCCACCGCACGGTCGCCGGATGTCGTGCGCACCAGGGCCGTCGGGGCCACCCACGACCGCAGCCGCTCGAGGAGGTCGGCGAGCTCGCGCTCGGCCCGGGTCCACCAGGCCGGCGCCTCGGGCCCGCCGAACGCCACCCGCCCGTCGACCGTCGAGCACTCGTCCAGCCAGGCGAGCAGCTCGCGCTCGGCGGGGTCGGGCGCGGCCGCGCCCCCGGGTGGACCGAACGACACGCTGCTGCCGGCCTCGCCGGCCGTCCGGAGCAGGCGGCCGGACGCATCCGGCAGGGCGTCGGTGGCGGCGTCGACGCGACGGCGCAGGGCCCCCAGATGGCCGACGGCGGCCACGTCCCCGTGCCACGTGATCGTGTCGGGGTCGGGGTCGGGTTGGGCGCCGGCGCGGCGGGCGATCTGCTCGCCACAGGCCGAGGTCGCCCCCGCCCGGCCGCAGCTCGAACGTCGGGATCGTGGCCACGGGCGTCACACCGCCTTCAGGACGTCGACGAGGGAGGTGAGGGCCGACGTCGCGGTGCGCACGATCTCGGCCCGGGCCGAGGTGGCGTGCCCGACCATCTTCGTGTGGAGGTCCCACAGCTGGGCGTCGTCGGGCCGGCGTTCGCTGGCGACGGTCATCTGCACGTCGCCGGTGAGGCCGACCCGGGTCACCGCCCGGGCGCCGGTCCCGGTGAAGCGTCCCGTGTCCTTGTCGAACACCGCGGCATCGAGGTCGTCGGCGACCGAGGTGACGACCTCGATCGCGGCCATGCCCTCCACGATGTCCTCGAGGCCCTCCTGCAGCGTGCGGGCCAGGCCGTTCAACCCCTCGGCGACCCGCCGGCGCGCTTGCCGCACGCCGTCGAGCAGGCCGAAGTCCACCTCGGCGTCGATGCGATCATCCACGCCCGCCACGACCGCCGGCTCGGCGGGCGCCGGCGTCGCGACCCGGGCCGCGGGCTGGGTGGGCCGCGCGTCCCTCGGGGTCGCGACCGACGCCTCCGACGAGGTCGTCGCTGCCGCGGGCGACCGGGTGGCCGCGAGACGGACGGCGGGGTCGCCGAGGATCACGATGTTGCGGGCATCGTTGTTGGCGATCCAGAGGTCGGCCAGGGCCAGGTCGTCCGGCCGCTTCCCGAAGTCGACGTCCTCGAGCTCCTGGCTGAGCACGGTGGCGATCTCGGCGTACTTCTCGTTGAAGTACTCGAACGCCGAGCCGACCGGGTGGCCGCCGAGGAGGCGCAGCAGCGAGCTCGCGAACACCTCGGTCTGGCTGCCGACGCTCGGCCACGTGAACGAGTAGCCCCAGGCGCGATCGACGTGCCCGACGACGGCGAGCGCTCCGCCCGCCTCTTGGGACAGCAGCCGCTGCGGGAGGCGGGCGGTGAACGGGCGGGTCGCCAGGCGGGCCCGCTCGCCGTCGTGACGGACGAAGCCGTCGAAGCTCGGGGTGCCCGCGCCGAAGCACGCGAAGTGGAACGCCACCAGGCCGGCGAGGTCGGCGTCCGGGGGCACGTCGTCGGCCGAGAAGTACTGCGACTCGGGGACGGGGCCGGGCGCAGCTCGGGGACCCGGCCACTCCTGGCAGACCAGCGCGCCCTGGTGCGCGCGCTGGCGCGAATCGTCGGCCGGGAAGCCGATGCCGTGCGTGGCGGTCAGCACCACGTCTGGCCGGCCGGGGGCCGACAGGAGGGCGGCGAGCGCCTCCTTGCCGGCGGCCTCGCCGAGGAGGGGCTCGTCGACCGTCACGTCGCCGGCCCGCCGGGCCAGGGCGTCGGCCAGCGGCGCGACCAACTGGGCCGAGCTGAGCGCCGTCGCCCGGTCGTCGGGGTTCCGGGCGCCGAACAGGGCGACCCGTGGCGGGCGGGTCGCCGTCGACTCCTCGGCCCGCACGACGCTGCGGGCGTAGCTCGCGTAGGCGTCCGCACCGTCGAGGTCGAGGCGACCGACGGCGTACTGCACGTCGAGCTGGTACTGGAACGTGAAGGGGATGGCGTCGGGGTCCCCGACCAGCAGCAGGTAGTACGGGACGACATCGGGGTCCGCCGGGCCCGGGCCGGCGCCGTGCCGGCGCAGGAAGTCCTGCTTCGTCTCCCCCTGCCGGTAGCCGTCGGCGCCGAGGAACTCGCGGTAGCGGCGTTCGTCGATCGCACCCGCCTGAGACCGCCGGTGATCGAGGAGCGGCCGGAGCGCCTCGTGGACCGCCGGGTCGGCGTCGTGGGCGAAGACCACGCCCCAGCCGGCCTCCGCCAGGTTCAAGGGGTCGACGCCCTCGCGCGGCGCGAACGTCGCCTCGGCGCTCCGGCGGTGCCACCAGCGCAGCTCACCGAGCTGATCGCGGTCGACGGGCTCGCCCCGGGCGACCGCACTGATGTCCCGCAGCGACGGTGGCGCGAGCAGGTAGTCCCCGGTCGCCCCGTTGACGCCGTTCACGAAGACACGCTCGTCCATGCGCATTTCCGCCGTCTGCCGTGCGGGTTGCGCGCGATGACAGCGCACGCCGCCCCGCGCTCCGCGAGGTCAATTCTGCACCCAGAGCGCGGGTTTGTACAGAAGGTGTCCGTCACATTGACGGCGAGCAGCGCGCTTTCGTCGCGTTTTCGTCGCGGTTCTGGTCGCTCTGGCGCGCAGAACCGCGAAGAAAGGGGTCAGGCGAAGTCGATCGAGGAGAACGACGCCAGCTTCGAGAGCTGGTGCTGGGCGTTGATGAGGCGCACCGTGCCCGACTTCGACCGCATGACCAGCGACTGCGTCGACGCGGTGTGGCGCGAGAAGTGCACGCCCTTGAGCAGCTCACCGTCGGTGATGCCCGTCGCGGCGAAGAAGCAGTTGTCGCCCTTGACCAGGTCGTCGGTGCCGAGCACCTGGTCGAGGTCGTAGCCGGCGGCGATGGCGGCCGCCCGCTCCTGCTCGTCGCGGGGCCACAGCCGGCCCTGCAGCTCGCCGCCCATGCACTTGAGGGCGGCCGCGGTGATGACGCCCTCGGGCGTGCCGCCGATGCCGAGCAGGATGTCGGCGCCCGACTCGGTCCACGCCGTCGAGATGGCGCCGGCCACGTCGCCGTCTTGGATCAGGCGGATGCGCGCCCCGGTCGAGCGCACGTCGGCGATGAGGTCCTCGTGGCGGGGCCGGTCGAGGATGACGGCCGTGATGTCGCGCGGGCTGGTCCCCTTGGCCTTGGCCAGCGCCTCGATGTTGTCGGACGCCGGTCGCGTCAGGTCGACCACACCGACGCCGTCGGGGCCGACCGCGATCTTCTCCATGTAGACGCAGGGCCCGGGGTCGTACATCGTCCCCCGCTCGGACACCGCGATGACCGCCAGCGCGTTGCCCCGCCCGAGGGCGGTCAGCGTGGTGCCGTCGATCGGGTCGACCGCGATGTCGGTGAGCGTCGGGCTGCCGTCGCCGATCTGCTCGCCGTTGTAGAGCATCGGCGCCTCGTCCTTCTCGCCCTCGCCGATGACGACGACGCCGTCCATCGGCACGCTGTCGAGGACGATGCGCATGGCGTCGACCGCGGCGGCGTCGGCACCGTTCTTGTCGCCGCGGCCCATCCAGCGCGACGCGGCCAGCGCCGCGGCTTCGGTGACCCGGACGAGCTCCATGGCCAGGTTGCGGTCAGGGCGCTGCTTCTCGGTCATGCGGGGAAGATACTCGGCCTGGTTCAATGGCTCCGTGGGCCAGCTCTCCGATCCGTACCAGCAAGGCGAAGACGACGAGGAGGGCATCACCATCTCCGGGCTGCCCGGCGATCTGCTCGAACCGGAACGGCCCTCGGGGCCCGTCGCCGACGCCGACCTCGCCGATGACGACGAGGGTGACGACGTGGCCGTGGACGAGGGGCTCAGCGGCGAATCGATCACCTACGACCTCGACGACTGGAGCGACCTCGAGCGCCAGGCCATCACCGAGCGGCTGCGCGAGGCCGGGGTGCCCCACGGGTGGGAGGGCCCGCAGCTGCTGATCGCGGCGGTGGACGAGGGCGTCGTCGAGAACATCCTCGACATCGTCGAGGGCGAGTCGGCCGACGAGGCCGACGAGCCGCTCGACCCCGAGCGCGACCAGATGGCCTACGACGTCGAAGAGCTGGAGGACGAGGAGCTCGACGCCCTGGCCGACGCCCTGCGCACCGCCGGCATCGCCCACGCCTGGGGCGACGAGGAGCTGTACATCTACGCCGACGACGAGGCGGCCGTCGACGAGCTGTTCGACAAGGTGCAGCACCCCGACGAGCTCGCGCCCGAGGACGACGAGAACCCGAAGGGGACCGCGACCGCCGAGCTGCTGGGCGACGTCTTCGTCGCCGCCGACCGGCTGCAGCACGACGCCGAGGACACCGAGGGGACGTCGTCGCTGCTGGACATCGCCCTCACGATCGACGACCTCGACGCCCCGTACGGCATGGGCGCCCGCGACTGGGAGTCGGTGTGCGCCGCGGTCGGCCGGTTCGCCGACGTGCTGGCCGAGGACACGCTGGACGAGGACAAGGTCATGGAGACCGCCCGCGAGGTGCGGGCGGTGATGCGCCCGTACGTGTGACGGGCCGGTCAGCGCCGACCCCCCGGCTCGTAGGCTGCGGCCGGGCGCCGTGGCCGTGCCGAAGGCACGTGTGCGACCCGTCCGCCGCGCCGGTCCGCCGTCAGTAGGCTGCGCCCGTGCTGACGACACTCGCCGAGCTGGAGGTGTTCCACTCCCGGGCGATCGCGCCCACACGCCGCCTGGCGCTCGGTGACCGCGACCTGCCCGTCACGCCGGCACCGGGTTTCGGCGGCATCCTGCTCGGCGGCGTCGTGGCGGCCTACATCGGGGTGCTCGACCCCGACATGTTCGACGACCTCGACCGGCTGACCCGCCAGCTCGACGCCGGCTACCAGATCTCCCAGCCCCGGCTGCGCCACCGACTCCAGGTCGACCGGGTCGGCCTGCAGCGCAGCGTCCACCGGTTGCACGGCGAGGGGGAGGCGCTGTCGTTCGAGATCGACGGAAAGGGGTCTCCGGCGCACCACATCCTCGCCGCCGTGTACGCCGCGGGCGAGCTTCCCCTCGGTGCCCGCAGCCGTGTCATGGAGGCCATCCGCAAGGCCATGCGGTGGACCGGGGCCATCGACCCGTCGCTCGTGGCCCACCTGTCGGGCCTGGCCCGGCACCACGACTGGTCCGCCGAGGCCCACCGCGACCCGGTGGGCTGGGCACTGGCCGTGCTGGACCTCCACCGCTCGGGCGAGCGCCCCGGGCGCCGGGCCATCCAGCGGCGCTTCCGGGACCTGGTGCGCGAGGCGCATCCAGATCACGGCGGCGACCGCGCCGAAGCGGCCGGCCGGCTGGCCGAGCTGTCCGAGGCCCGGCGCATCCTGCTGGCAGGATGACCGGAGGCCCATGACGTCGTCCGCGCCCGGGTCGCCGCCGTCGGTCCGCGGCCTGCTGCTGTTCCCCGGGGCCGGCGCGTCGCGCGACGCCCCGGCCCTCGTGGCGCTCGACCGGGCGCTGTCCGACGAGATCGACGGTGGTGCGCGCCGACTTCCCCTACCGGCGCGAGGGCCGCAAGGCCCCCGACCGTCCGCCGAAGGCGATCGCCTGCGTCCGCGAGGAGGCGGCCCTGCTGGCCGACCGTGCCCGGATCGATCCGGCGACCGTGGCCCTCGGCGGCCGGTCGTTCGGCGGCCGGATGTGCTCGATGGCCGTGGCCGAGGGGCTGCCCGCCGCCGCCCTCGTGCTGATCGCCTACCCGCTCCACCCGATGGGCAAGCCCGACCGGCTGCGGGTCGAGCACTTCCCCGACATCGACGTCCCGTGCCTGTTCGTGTCGGGGACCCGCGACCCGTTCGGCACGCCCGACGAGTTCGCCGCCCACACGGCCGCCATCGCGGGCCCGGTCACCCACGTGTGGGTCGAGGGCGGCCGCCACGACCTGAGGGGCAGCGACGCCGAAGTCGCGGGAGCGGTGCGCGACTGGCTGCGCGGCCTCTGATCGGACGCCACGAGGGCTTCAGGCGACGATGTCGACGGGCGTGCCGAGCGGCAGGCCGAGGGTGTCCGCCATCCGGGACATGATGTCGGGCGCCACCCCGATCGACCCGGCGGCCGCATCCGTGCCGAGGGTGGTCCCGTCGACCACCCCGTGGATCGCGACCACGCCCTGACCGGACGCATACGCGGGGACGTCGTTGCTGGCCCCTGACAGGCCGTAGGCGTAGGCGCCGTAGACCCCGGCCGGATCGGGCGGCTGGACGAGCTCGGTGATGAACCGGCGCTCGCCCGCAGCGGGGGCGTCGGGGCCCAGCGCCACGGGCGTGGACAGGGCCACGACCGACCCCGTGAACAGGGTGAGGGTCCGTGCCCCGCGGGCCACCTCGATGCGGAACCGGTGGCGGCTGAGGGCGACGTCGTCGCGGGCCACCCACCCCGTGCGCCCCGCGGGCCCGGTGGGCAGGTCGACCTCGACCCAGTCGCCCACCTGCTGGACGACCAGGCAGACGATCCGGCCGCTCACCGCCTCGGCCGCGGTGAGGGTGACGAGCTCGTGGGCGCTCGCGCTGGCGGCGTCGCGCACGACGAGGTGACGGTCGAGCGACTCGGCCACGTGAAAGGTCTCGTCGCGCAGCGCATCACCGGCGCCGTCGTCTGCGTCGTCGGTGCCGCCGGACGAGGAGGTGACGTCGTTCGGCGCGGACAGGTCGGGCTCTTCTCCGTCCGAGCACGCACCCCCCAGCACCAGCGACGCCACGACCCCGGCGGCGATCCATCGCCGGAAGCGGGTCATCGGGGGGTGATGCTAACCGGGGGCGGCCGAGCCGACCTCGTCGGCGTCGCCGCTCACCGGGGCCGGGGCGTCGACGGCCGCCGGCGGTGGAGGACCGGCATCGTCGGGCTGGTCGGCTCGGCTGGCGATGTCGTCCTCGGGGTTGATCTCCTCGAGCTCGCGACGCGCCGTCTCGGGGAAGAACAGCAGGACGATCACCGCCATGAGCACGGGCGCGACCGCCAGCAGGCTCATCGTGCGCCCGAAGGACCCCAGGCTCTCCTCGAGGCGTCCGGCCGCCACCAGCCCGACGACGCTCCCGCCCATGGCGGTCATGCTGACGATGCCGTTGGCCCGGCCGCGCAGCGACGTCGGGAACAGCTCGGGTCCGAAGACCGTGAGCGCCGGCACCATGGCCGCCGCGACGATCCCGCCCAGCAGCGCGGCGACCCACATGCCCAGGCCGCCGACCACGAACGACAGGGCGATGAGGGCGGCTCCGACGCTGGCGGCCAGGGCGCCCACGACCCGTCGCCCCCGCGTGTCGGCCAGGCGCCCGCCGACGACGATCCCGATGCTGGCCGGCGTGGACGTGATCACGATGAACAGCGAGATCATGGCCGCGCTCATGCCCCGTTCGTCGCGCAGGTACTCGTTGAGGAACTGGGACTGCGGCCCGGCGAAGATGTTGTACAGCAGCCAGATGGCGGCCACGAGCACGAGCCGGCGATAGTGGCCGGCCAGCGGCACGTTGAGATGGGAGCGGACGAACCGCCTGCTCTCGGGGATCAACCCGCCGAACCGGATGACGACCGGCACGAACACCAGCGGCACGAGGTAGAGCACGCGCCACGCGCGTTCGCCGAGGTCGGCGACCGGCAGGACCCACAGCGCGATGCCCGCGCCCAGGGCGCCGGTCATCGACAGCAGGCTGAGGGCGTAGGCCCGGGCGCCGGCGGGCATCTCCTCGGCAGCGATCACGGCCAGCAGGAGCGCGGAGGCGGCCCAGGCGCCCCGGTTGACGGCCTGCGTCCCCGCCAGGGTCGCGAGATCGGGGGAGAAGGCTCCGGCCACGGTGGCGCCGATGCAGGTGAACAAGGCGAGCGACAGGATGAGCCGGCGGCCGCGGCGGTCGGCGAGGGCGCCGAGCCCCACGGCGAGGACGCCGCCGATCCGGGCCGCCGCCAGGGCGTCACCCTGGGCGGCCGACCCGGCGCCGAACTCGTCGGCGGCGAAGGTCATGGTCCGGCTGAGCAGCGTGCCGTGGTAGCCGACCACGAGCGAGAGCGTGGCCAGCAGCCCGAGCACGGTGGCGGCCCGGGCGTCGGGCCGCTGAGGCGGGTACCACCAGGGCAGCCGGCCGTCGGACCGGGGGTGACGCAGCGCAGAGCGCATCGGCCAGTTCATCAGGAACGGCCACGTGCCCCGGGGGAGCGTGAACCGGACGCGCTCCACCGCCTCGGTGCGGCCGCCCGGCGTCTCGCCGGGGCGGACGGGGTCGCCGTCCGCCTGGCCGTCCCCGTGGGTGTCGACGGGGATGAGCGTGACCGTGCGCTCGTAGGTCGCGAACGGGCCGTGGTCGAGGGCGAACCTCGCCGTCTCGCCCGGTCCGGGGTCGACGGCGCGCTCGCCGACGACGTCGTCGCGCGGGCGGAGGAGGCGCTCGGGGCCTTGGTCGACGACCGACCGGACGGTGAAGCCCGGCACCCGTCCTACCGGCCGGGCCCGTCGGGCGGGCCGTCCCCGCGCCCCGGCCCGGATCGCTCGCCTGCCGGCTCGCCCGCCTCGCGCCGTCCCTCGATGGCGTTCGCCCGGCGGTTGGCGATCACGAGCAGCACGGCGAAGAGCGCGATCGGGACGAGCACCATCAGGATCTCGTCCCATCCGCCCTGGTGGGCCAGCAGCACGGGCGTCACGACCATCAGGTTCCCATGCCACCCGACCCGTCGCTACTCGGGGCGGCACCCCAGCCCCGCACCGCGCCCATCCGGCCCGCCGGTCATTCGAGATCGCTGGAGAGCAGGGCGACGACGGCCGCCACCGTGCAGGCGGCCGCAATGCCGGTCGCCCACAGCGCCGCGAGCGCGCCCCGGGCGTCGAGCCCGGTGGACCGGCCGGCGGCGAGGATGCGCGCCGCCGCGACGACGCCCCAGGTGGCGCCCGCGATCGCCAGTGCGATCTGGGCGACCCCGACGATGCCCGGCGACAGCGGGCTGTAGTCGATGGCCCGGTCGGCCGTCCCGAACAGGTTCCAGCCCCGGCCGAACGGATCGGACACCAGCGCGATGGCGAACTGCCCGTCCACGAGCACCAGGGTGAGCCCGTGGGCGACCACCGCGCCGGCCGTCGTGGCCAGCCACGCGCCGGTCACGGCGCGGTCGACCGGGGTGCGCGCCCCGCGTCCGGCGCCCGCCGCCGGGCCACCACGACCGTGGCGGCCACCACGGCCCCCGCGCCGGCCACCGCGAGGACGAGGCACGCGGTGGCCCGCCCGGTGCGGGCCCACCCGCTGGTGGCGCCGGCCAGGTCGACCCAGGCGCGGGTGCCGCTGAAGAGGTCGAACGCCAGCCCGCCGAACCACACGGCGACGACCGCGCCGACGACGGCGGAGGCCGGCCCCGAACCGCCTCCCGCCCGCCGGATGGCGGCCAGGCCCGACGACAGCGCCCCGAAGCCCTCGCCGGACCGCACCCAGTGCGCACCCCACGCCACCCCGCCGGCGGTCGCCGCCGCGGCGTACGCCACGAGGAACCACCCGAGCGCCCGGGGGTCGCGCCCGTCGTCGTAGGCGAGCGCCCACCAGGTGAAGGCGCCCAGGAACGCGGCCGCGGTGAGGGCGCTGACCCGCGGCAGCCGGCGCCGTCCCCGACCGGCCGAGGGCCCGGGACGCGGCGCTGGTCAGCGTCCCGAACGGGTCGAGCCACGCCATCACGTCACCGGCGACGGCGCAGGCGAGCGGCAGCCCCACCCACCACACGACGAGCACGGTGCTGGGCGCGAGGTTCGCGGCCGACGCCTCGGGCCCGACCAGGGCCGCGGCCACCACCAGCCCCAGCGCCCCGAGCCCGAGCACCCTCCCGACGACGCGCCCGACGCGTGCCGCGCCGGCGCCGTCGTCGGCCGCCGCCCGGGACGTGGTCGTCGGCGGTCCGATCCGGCTCGCTCCGGTCCCACCGGGCCGCGTCCACGACCAGCCGCCCGCGGAGGCCCGCGGTCACCACCAGGACCACCGCGGCCGCCCCGTACGCCAGCAGCCACGTCGGGACGTCGAGGGCCGCCGCCCCGCCGGTGTGGGCGAGCATGGGCGGCGATGCTACGGCCGCGACGGGCGTCCGGACGCGGGAGACTCCGCGGCGTGGAGGGCCGACGGGTCGCCTGGGACGTGGACGCCTACCTCGCTCGTGTCCGGGTGGGGTGCTTCGTCTGTGGCCTGCTGTCGGGCGAGCCGGGTTCCGAACACGACGTCGTCCACCGCGACGACGTCGGGGTGGTGTTCCTGGCCAGGTACCCGGTGGTGTGGGGTCACGTGCTCGTCGCCCCGGTCGCGCACAGGGAGCACGTGGTCGAGGACGTGTCCCTCGACGACCACCTGCGGTTGCAGGCCCTCGTGCACCGGGCGGGCCGGGCGCTCACGTCCGTCCTGCCCACTGAGCGGCTCTACGTTCTGAGCCTGGGCAGCCAACAGGGCAACCGGCACGTGCACTGGCACCTCGTGCGGTTGCCGCCGGGCGTGCCGTACCACGAGCAGCAGACGGCGCTGTTCGACGTGCGGAACGGCTGGCTGGAGTTCCCACCCGACGAGCTGCGCCTGCTCGCCGCCTCGGTTGGCGAGGCGATGCGGGCGTGAACGGCGTCACCAGGCGCCGGACCGCGGAACAGCCGGGGGCGGCGCGGTGTTGCTCCCTTGTGGCCGTTTCGCGAGCATGCACCGGCTGAGGACCGAGGAGACCAGGTGGTCGATACCGACAAGGTGAGCGAGGTCATCGAGGTGATCCGGCCCGCCATCCAGGCGGACGCCGGTGACATCTACCTGCGCGGCGTCGACGAAGAGACCGGCGTGGTCAGCGTCGAGCTCGTCGGGGCCTGCGTCTCGTGTCCGGCGTCCACCGTGACCCTCAAGGCCGGGATCGAGCGCATCCTCAAGGACCGGGTGCCAGGCGTCACAGAGGTCGTCGACGTGGGCGCCCCCACCGAGTCGGCCGTCGGCATCGGCTGACCGGCGTCACCGCGGTCGCGCGGCTCCCGCCGGTGGACGGCGGCCCATACCCGCCGCAGTACCGTTCCCCGCGTGGCCCGTCCGACGCCCGAGCAGCTCGTCGCCGCCACCCGCGCCGGTGACCGTTCGGCGCTGGCGCGCGTGCTCTCGCTGGTCGAGCGCGGCGGTGACGAGGCGCGGGAGGTCGGCCGTGCCCTCCACGGCCAGGGCGGCGACGCCTACACCATCGGCGTCACCGGTGCGCCCGGGGCCGGCAAGTCGACCCTGACGAGCGCCCTCGTCGACCTCGTGCGTGCGAGCGGCGACCGTGTCGCGGTGCTCGCCATCGACCCGTCGTCGCCGTTCTCAGGCGGGGCGATCCTGGGCGACCGGGTGCGGATGGGCGACCACGCGCTCGACGAGGGCGTGTTCATCCGCTCGATGGCCACCCGCGGCCACCTGGGCGGGCTGGCCGTCGCCGCCCCCGAGGCCGTGCGGGTGCTCACCGCGGCCGGCTACCCGTGGGTGCTGCTCGAGACCGTCGGCGTCGGCCAGGTCGAGGTCGAGGTCGTGGGCCAGGCCGACACCACGCTGGTCGTGGTCAACCCGGGCTGGGGCGACGCGGTGCAGGCGAACAAGGCCGGGCTCATGGAGATCGCCGACGTGTTCGTCGTCAACAAGGCCGACCGGCCCGGTGCGAAGGAGGCCGCCCGCGACCTCGAACGGATGCTCGACATGGCCGCGGTCGAGGGATGGCGGCCTCCGGTCGTGTGCGCCACCGCCGTCACCGGCGAGGGGGTGGCCGACGTGTGGCAGGCGGTGGTCGACCACCGCGCCCACCTCGCGGCGGGCGGCGAGCTGGCCGAGCGCCGGCGGCGCCGGGCCGCCGAGGAGGTGACCCGCCTCGTCGCCGTCCGCTTGACCGAGCGGGCGAGGGCCGCCACCGGCAGCGCCCGCGGGCGCGAGCTGGCGGACGCCGTGGCGGCGGGTGAGGTCGACCCGTGGTCGGCCGCCGACGAGCTGCTCGGGGTCCACGACGGGCGATGACGGTGCCGGGCGATGAGGGTGCCCCGGCCAGGTAACCGAACTGGGGATGGTTGTCAGGCATATGACCTGACAACCATCCCCGGTTCGAGATCTCACCCGCCCCGGCGTCGGCGAGATCGGTCGGGGGTGAGGCCGAGGCGGGTCCGGAACGCGCCGGCGCCCTCGACCTCGACGCCCGGGGGCAGCCGCTCGGCCAGGCCCCGATCGGACGTGACGACCCGTAGGTCCGGCTCGGCGGCGTAGACGTCCTCCACGATCTCGACGATGCGGTCGTCGGCCGCGTCCCGCCCCGGGCGCGTCGCGAACTCCACCGTCAGCGGGCCGCCGGCCAGCTCGGACAGGCGGCGCTCGGGCCGGCCGTCGAAGACGAGCGTGACCGGGTCGTCGTGGTGCCGCGTCCACTCGGCGATCGCCTGGGTGAGGCGGGCCGCGGCGGCGAGCGGGTCGTTCCACCAGCCGTCGGCCCCGGCCCCCATCACGTTGTTGCCGTCGACGATCCAGCGCACGCCGCGCCGACGGTACCGGTCGCGGGAGGCCGGTAGGGTCGGGCGATGCCCGCTGACACCCCGCTCGTGCACACCGAGCGCCGCGCCGACGGCGTGGCGGTGGTCCGCCTCGACCACCCGAAGGTCAACGCCCTGTCCTCCGAGCTGCTCCGCCAGCTCGAAGCAGCCGCCCGCGCCCTGACCGACGACCCGCCGGGCGCCGTCGTCGTCACCGGGGGCGACCGCCTGTTCGCGGCGGGCGCCGACATCAGCGAGTTCGGTGGGCCCGACGACGCCCGCACGATCGGCGGCGGGTTCGTCCGGGCGCTCAACGCGGTGGCCGCCATCCCGCGGTGCGTGATCGCGGCCGTGTCGGGGTTCGCCCTCGGCGGCGGGTGCGAGCTGGCGCTGGCGTGCGACCTGCGCATCGCCTCCGAGCGGGCCAAGTTCGGTCAGCCCGAGGTCCTGCTCGGCATCATCCCCGGCGGTGGGGGCACGCAGCGTCTCGCCCGGCTGGTCGGGCCGTCGCTGGCCAAGGAGCTGATCCTGACCGGCCGCCAGGTGGGCGCCGAGGAGGCCCTGCGCATCGGTCTGGTCAACGAGGTCGTGGCGCCCGACGAGCTGCACGACCGGGCCTTCGCCCTCGCCGCCGAGCTGGCGGCGGGGGCGGTGGTTGCGCAGGGCCTGGCCAAGCGGGCGGTCGACCAGGGCCTCGAGACGACGCTGGCCGACGGCCTCGCCCTCGAGCAGGACCTCTTCGCCCAGTCGTTCGCCACCGAGGACGCCCGCATCGGCGTCGCGTCCTTCCTCGAGAACGGCCCGGGCAAGGCCACCTTCGTCGGCCGCTGACGGCGGCCCCCCTCAGGCCCAGGCGGCGAGGCCCATCTCGGCCGGGCCGACGAGGTCGGGGTGGCGGGGGACGACCCGGACGGTGAAGCCGTAGCGGCCGGCGTGGTCGGTGCGCACCGACCCCGTGTAGCGGGCATGGTCCTCGTCGGCCGGACCGGCGGGCGTCATCGACACGATCGTGCTCGACGTCAGCTCGTCGGCCTGGCCCACCGAGCCGTGGACCAGCTGCACGTCGACGTCGTCGGGCCCGAGCGAGCCGAGCGCCACGACCGCCTCGACCGCCCGGGACCCGCCCACGTCGGCCGCGGACAGGTCGCCGTCCACCCGGTCGACGTGGACGCCGTGCCACGCCTCCCGCACGCGGGCCTTCCACGTGGCCAGCGCCCGGGCCCGCGCCAGGCCGTCGGCGGTCAGCGCCGTGGCGCGGGCCCCGGTCGGCTCGTACAGCTCGGTGACGTAGTCGGCCACCATGCGCGAGGCCGTGACCTGCGGGCCGAGCGATGCCAGCGACCGGCGCACCTTCTTCAGCCAGCGCCGGGGGACCGGGCCGCCGTAGCGCTCGTAGTAGAGCGGCACGACCTGGCGCTCGAGCAGGTCGAACAGCGCGCCGGCCTCGAGCCGGTCGCGGCGGTCGAGGTCGGCGACGTCCTCGGCGGACGAGATCGCCCAACCGTTCTCGCCGTCGAACATCTCGTGCCACCAGCCGTCGAGGATCGACAGGTTCAGACCGCCGTTGAGCGCGGCCTTCATCCCCGAGGTGCCGCAGGCCTCCTGGGGCCGGCGGGGGTTGTTCAGCCACACGTCCGACCCCTGGTAGAGGGCACGGGCGACGGCGATGTCGTAGTCGTCCACGAACACGAACCGGTGCCGGATCTCGGGGTCGGACGAGAACGCCACGATCTGGCGGATCATCTCCTTGCCCTGCTCGTCGGCCGGGTGGGCCTTGCCGGCGAACACCAGCTGCACGGGCCGGTCGGGCGACAGCAGCAGCTCGCGCAGCCGGTCGGGCTGTGACAGCAGCAGCGTGGCCCGCTTGTACGTGGCGAAGCGGCGGGCGAACCCGACGGTCAGCACCCGGGGGTCGAGCACCTCGTCGGTCCACGCCACGTCGGACCCCGTGAGCCCGCGGGCGGCCGACGCCTCCTTCAGCCGGCGGCGCACGAACGTGACCATGCGCTCGCGGGCCTGCTCGCGGGCCCGCCACAGCTCGTCGTCGGGGGCCTCGGCGATGCGGGCCCACTGGTCGGCGCTCGCCTCGTCCCAGTCGGGCAGCACGTAGCGGGACAGCACGTCGGTGATCTCGGGGGAGGTCCACGTGTGGGCGTGCACGCCGTTGGTGATCGACGCGATCGGCGCCTCCTCGGGCTCGAGGTCGGGCCACAGGTCGCCGAACATGTCCCGGCTGACCTCGCCGTGGAGCTTGGCCACGCCGTTGGACCGGCCGGCGAGCCGCAGCCCCATCACCGCCATGTTGAACGGCTCGTCGGTCTCGTCGGAGGGCCGGTGGCCGAGGTCCACGAGGTCCTCGAGGCGGACCCCGACCTCCTTGCACCAGGTGCCGAAGTAGCGGTCCATCAGCTCGAGCGGGAACCGGTCGATGCCCGCCGGGACCGGGGTGTGGGTGGTGAAGATGCACCCGGACCGCACGGCCTCGATGGCCTCGGGGTAGCTGAGCCCCTGGTCGACGACGAGCTGGCGGATGCGCTCGAGGCCGAGGAACCCGGCGTGGCCCTCGTTGGTGTGGAACACCTGGGCCTCGACACCGATGGCCTGCAGCGCCCGGACGCCGCCGATGCCGAGCAGGATCTCCTGCCGCAGCCGGTGCTCGGTGTCGCCGCCGTAGAGCCGGTCGGTGACCTGGCGGACCTCGTCGGGGTTCTCCTCGACGTCGGCGTCGAGGAAGTACAGCGGCACCCGTCCGACGCACGCCTTCCACACCTGGGCCACGAGCGGGACGCCGGCCAGGTCGACCTCGACACGGATCCCGTCGCACGGGGTCAGCGCCATGACGTGCGGGTCGAGGAGGGGGTAGCGCTCCTGCTGCCAGCCGTCGGCGTCGAGGCTCTGGCGGAAGTAGCCGTGCCGGTAGAGCAGCCCGACGCCGACCAGCGGCACGCCCAGGTCGCTGGACGACTTGAGGTGGTCGCCGGCCAGCACGCCGAGGCCGCCCGAGTACTGCGGGACCGCCTCGGCGATGCCGAACTCGGGGGAGAAGTAGGCGACGAGGTCGAGCGGGCTGTCGCCCCGGGCCTGGAACCAGCGGTCGCCGTCGAGGTAGCGCTGCAGCTCGCTGTGGACCTCGCCGAGGAACCGCTTGAAGCCCCCGTCGTGGGCGAGGGCGTCGAGCCGCTCGCGCGCCACGAGCCCGAGGAGGCGGACCGGGTCGTGCACGCTGGCGTCCCAGAGGTCGGGGTCGACCCAGCGGAACAGGTCACGGGTCTGGTCGTCCCACGACCACCGCAGGTTGAAGGCCAGCTCCTCCAGGGTGGAGAGCTCGGCGGGCAGGGAGGGACGGACGGTGAAGCTGCGAAGGGCCTTCATCAGTCGCGCACCGTAGCGAGCGGCGATACCCCCGTCGTACTCGGGAGGAGATCGTGGGACGGCGTTCACGACGGGTTCACGCCAGCCGACGGGCGCCGTCGGCAGTGGGTGTGGCCGGCCTCGTGGTGCGGAGCTGGGCAGCCAGGTCGACGAGGCGTTGTCGCGCGTGGAGTCGATCCTCGGCCAGATCGGCGACGAGCTCGACCGCGGCTGACGAGCGTTGCCCGGCTCCCGACTACCGTCCCGGTCCGTGCGCCGACCCGTGGGTCCCCGCCGTGCGGTCGTCGGCATGTCGGCCGTGCTGCTTCCGCTCGCCGCCACCGGGGCGGTCGACTGGGCGTCGTTCGAGGGGCTCCTGCGGCGGACCCTCGACGCCGGGCTCACCCCGGCGGTCAACATGGACACCGGCTACGTGCAGCTCATCGACACCGCCACCCGCGCCCGGGTGCTCGACCTGGCGGCGTCGGTCTGCGGGCCGGGCGCCTTCGTCGCCGGCGCCTACGTGGAGGACCGACCCGGTGACGCGCTCGACGTCGACGGTCACGTCCGTGCCCTGGAGGCCGTCGCCGAGCGGGGCGGCACGCCGGTCGTCTTCCCGTCGCACGGCCTCAACGGGGGCAGCGAGGAGGACTGGGTGGCGGCCCACGAGGAGATGGGGCGGCGCTGCGACCGGTTCATCGCCTTCGAGCTCGGCCCGATGTTCGTGCCCTACGGCCGCATCTACTCGCTCGACGCCTACGAGGCGTTGCTGGGGGTCGACGCCTGCATCGGGGCCAAGCACTCGTCGCTGTCCCGGCAGGCCGAGTGGGACCGCCTGGCGGTGCGCGACCGCGTCCGGCCCACCTTCCTCGTCCTCACCGGGAACGATCTCGCCATCGACATGATCTGCGACGGGTCCGACTACCTGCTCGGTCTGTCGGCCTTCGCGCCCGACGCCTTCGCCGAGCGCGACCGGCGCTGGGCCGCGGGCGACCCGTCGTTCCGCGAGCTCAACGACCTGCTCCAGTACCTCGGGTTCTACGCCTTCCGCGCTCCGGTCCCCGCGTACCGCCACGACGCGGCGATGATGCTGCACGCCCGCGGCTGGATCACCTCCGACCGCACGCCGCCCGGTGCGGCGCGCCGGGACGACCCGGCGGCCGAACTGGCGGTGCTCGCCGACATCCTCGAGCGCCTGGGAAAAGCGCTGTGACCGGGCCCGGAGCCCCGACCGCTACTCGGCGACCCCCGGATCGCCCAGCGCCACCTTGCCCGCGTACGTGAGGGTCGTCTCGGGCGGCAGCGGGTGGAACGTACCCGCCCGCACGTCCCGGTAGGCCCGCTCGAGCGGTGAGCGGCGGAAGTACGACCGGCCGCCCAGCACGTCCATGGCGAGGTCGACCACGGCGATGGCGTCCAGCACCGCCTGCCGCTTGGCGATCATCACCGTCGTCAGCAGGGCCGGGCCCGGCTTCGGGTCGTCACCCATCTCGTCGAGCGACCCCATGAGCGCCCACCAGGCGCTCCGCAGCTTGGCGTCCATGAGGCCCACCTGCCGGTGGACCCGGGGGAGGGCCGCCATGCCGCTCGGGCCGCGGGAGCCGGCGAGGGCACCGTCGACCGCCACGTCCCGCGCCCCGCAGGCGATGCCCAGGTAGCAGGCCCCGCCGATCGGCGCGAAGTGGAGGGCGGCCAACATCAGGGGCGCGCCGAACTCGCCGTAGGGCCGGCGGGCGCTCACCTTGTCGAGCGGGACCACCACGTCCTCCAGCAACAGGTCGTGGCTGGCCGTGCCGCGCATGCCGAGCGTGTCCCACGTCTCGACGATCGTGACGCCCTCGGCGGCCAGCGGCACCGAGAAGTGCGCCACCTCCGCGCCGTCCCCTGGCTCGCCGATCACGGCCGAGGTCGCCACGGCGGTGGCCCCGGGCGACTGGCTGCAGAAGGCCTTCCGGCCGGACACGCGCAGCACGTCGCCGTCCAGCACCGCGGTCGTGGTGGGCCACAGCCAGTCGGAGCCGCCGCTGGTTGCGATCACGATGCCCTCGTCGGCCACCCGGCGCAGGACCGCCTCGGCGTCGGGGGCGCCGGCCCGGTACCGGAACGCCTGCATCGCCGTCAGGTACAGGTGCATGGTCACCGCGAGCGCGGTGGCGCCGTCGTGGCGGGCCAGCTCGGCCTGGGCGTAGCAGATCTGGCGCAGGGTGCCGCCCTTCCCGCCCAGCTCCTCGGGCACGGCCAGCGCCAGGTAGCCCGTGTCCCGCATGGCCGCGTAGGCCTCGGCCACGAACGTGGCGTCGCGGTCGTGATCGGCCGCGTGCTCGGCCGCGATCGCGCCGATGCTCGCCGCCATGCCGACGAATGCGGTGTCGTCGGGTCGCACCGGCGTGGGGTAGGTGCCGGTGCCCGCATTGGCCCCGTCGGGGCGCGTCGGGATCGTCACGTCGATGGTGGTCATGTCCGCCTCCTGGGCCGCCGCCGGCCCGGTCTCGTTGCCTCGACCGTAGGGGCGACGGCGCGCCGGGGCCTAGTACAACAAGTGAACCGGCGCACCCGCGGCGACGGCGCGCCCGCGGCGACGGCGCGACACTGGCGGGGTGCGGACATATGCCCAGTACTGCCCCATCGTCCGGGCGGTCGAGGTGCTCGGCGACCGGTGGACCCTCCTGATCCTGCGCGAGATGTTGACCGGCGCCCGGCGGTTCAACGAGCTGGCGCGGGGCCTGCCGGGCCTGTCGCGGGCCCTGCTCACCCGCCGCCTGCGCCAGCTCCAGGACGCGGGCCTGGTGGTGCGGGCGGCCGATGGTGGCTACGACCTCACCACGGCGGGCGAGGACCTCCGCCCGCTCGTGTTCGGGCTGGCCGAGTGGGGCGCGCGCCACGCCTTCGGCGATCCCCGGCCCGAGGAGCTCGACCCTGAGACGCTGATGTGGTGGTTCCACGGCCGGATCGCCACGGACGAGGTGTCCCGGCGGGCGGTGGTGCAGGTCGACATCACCGACCACCGGCGGTTGTTCTGGCTGGTCATCGAGCCCCAGGACGCGTCGGTCTGCTACGCCGACCCGGGCTTCGAGGTCGACGCGGTGATGCGCGCCGACCTGGCCACGCTGTACCAGGTGTGGTCGGCCGAGATCGACCTGCTGGACGCCGTGAGGTCGGGCGCCGTCGAGCTGTCGGGCGCCCGCTGGGTCGTCTCGGGCCTGCCCCGCTGGCTCCTGCTCAGCCCGGTGGCCCCGATGGTGCGGAGCGCACGCGCCGACGCCTGAGCCGATCGAGCACCGCACGGGCGGTGAGGACGAGCTCGTCTCTCTCGGGAAGGACGACCGAACCCTCGCCGTAGACCGCGAGCGCGACGTCGGCCGCGGCCTCGGGCGACGTGAGCCCCAGGGTGTCGAAGAGCAACGCCAGGTCGTCGAGGTCTTGCCCGGGTCGGGCGGCCGCCATCTTCATGGCGAGGAGGTGCCGTGGCGACGCCAGCGCCACGGACATCCCGGGGACCGTGAAGGGCACAGCGTCGTCGTCGCCTCCGGGGACGAACGCCCGAGCGTTGTCGTTGAGCCAGCCCTGGGGGAGGCCCTTCTCGTTCGCCATGGCGGCGACCTCGGCGCGGACGGTCGTCTCGGGGTGGAACACGGCGTCGATGTCGGCGGTCACGCGACGGACGTCGAGCTCGAACGCGATGGCGGCCCCACCGACGATGTACAGCGTCGCCTCCACGCCCGCAGCGTGCAGCCGTGCGCCGAGTTCGGTGAGGAGCGCGCGCATCTCGTCGTGGGTGAGCTCGACGGACTGCGACATCAGGCGACCTCGAGGGCGCGGGGGTCGAGCCAGATCCCGTGGACCGAGAGCTCGGGAGGTGTGCGCTGGAAGGTGCGGGCGGCGAGAACGGGCTCGAACGCCGGGAACCACCACTGATCGAGGGGCTCGGCGCGGGTCCAGCCCGGCGGCGCGGATCGACAGGCGTCGGCACTCCCGGCGGGTCGCCGCCGCGAGCAGGGTGTCCCACCGGGGGTCGCCGGTGCTCGGAGGCTCCTCCAGCCAGGCGCGGACGTCGGCGGGCTCGTGGAGAGCGCGCAGGTCGGAGAGCGCGCGGGCGATGAGACGTAGCGCGAAGGACTCGTCACCCCGCTCGACCTCGGCGCGGACGGCCCGCGCCGCGTCCGCGGCCGTGAGCCAGGCGCGGCGGGCCGGTGCCGGCGGCCCTGCGGGTCTGGTGTGCAGATCGAGGTCCGCGACACCGGCGACGGCAAGAACCTTGCCGATCTCGGCCCGGTCGTGGCCCTTCTCGACCGCAACGAGCCACTGCCGGCTGACCCCTGCCCGATCGGCCAGCTCGGCCTGGGTGAGGCCCGCCCGCCGGCGGGCGGCGCGGATCGCTGCACCGAGGTCTGCCGCATCGACTGCCGTTGCCATCGAGCCATCCCGTGCGTGATGTCGCCGTTCGTTGACACGATACCGGGGTCGGTTGTCGGCCGCATCCGCGCCGGGGTTACGCACCCGCACGTCTGCGTACCCTTTCACCGTGCTCGGCCGCATCACGATCGACGCCGTCCGTCCTGCCACGCCGTCCGGCGAGTTCCCGCCCAAGGCGGTGGTGGGCGAGCGGGTGCCCGTCTCGGCCGACATCTTCCGCGACGGGCACGACCTGCTCGGGGCCCGGGTGCGGTGGCGCCGCGCCGGCCGGTCCAAGTGGCGCTCGGCGCCTCTCCGCCCGGTCGTGAACGACCGCTGGGAGGGCACTCTCGAGCCCGCCGACGTCGGCCGCCACGAGATGGTGGTCGAGGCCTGGCGCGACCGGTTCGCCACCTGGCGCCACGACATCGAGATCAAGGCTGCCGCCGGCGACGACGTCGAGGTCGAGCTGGAGGAGGGCGCCCGCATCCTCGAATCGCTGGCCGGGGGCCTGGGGGCCCGCGCTCGCCGGCGGGTGCTCGACGCCGTGGCCGCCCTCCGGCGCACGTCGTGCACGCTGCAGGTCCGGCTCAACGCCGGGCTCGACGACCGGGTGGCCGAGCTGGTGACGGGCATCCCCGACGCCGACATCACCACCGTGACCCGTCCGCTCTGGGTCGACCGCCCGCTCGCCGGCCACGGCGCCTGGTACGAGCTGTTCCCCCGCAGCGAGGGCGGCCTCGCCGGTGCGGCCAAGCGCCTGACCGCGGTGGCCGAGATGGGCTTCGACATCGTCTACCTGCCGCCCATCCACCCCATCGGCGTCACCGACCGCAAGGGCCCGAACAACACGCTCGACCCCAGCCCCGACGACCCGGGCAGCCCGTGGGCCATCGGGTCCGCCGAGGGTGGGCACACGGCCATCGCCCCTGAGCTGGGCACGCTCGACGACTTCCGCCGGTTCGTGAGCGAGGCCCGCGACGTCGGCCTCGAGGTGGCGCTCGACTACGCGCTGAACTGCTCGCCCGACCACCCTTGGGTGAGCGAGCACCCCGAGTGGTTCCACCACCGGCCCGACGGCACGATCCGCTACGCCGAGAACCCGCCGAAGAAGTACCAGGACATCTACCCGATCAACTTCTGGCCCGAGCGCGACGCCGACCGCGCCGCGCTGTGGAAGGCGTGCCGCGACGTCCTGCGGTACTGGATCGAGCAGGGCGTGCGGGTGTTCCGCGTCGACAACCCGCACACCAAGCCCATGGCGTTTTGGGCCTGGCTGATCGAGCGCATCCAGCGCGACCACCCCGACGTGATCTTCCTGTCCGAGGCCTTCACGCGGCCCAAGCTGATGGCCAAGCTGGCCGAGGTGGGCTTCACGCAGAGCTACACCTACTTCACGTGGCGCACCGCGGCGTGGGAGCTGCGCGAGTACGTCGACGAGGTCGCCCACGGCCCGCTGGCCGACTACATGCGGCCCAACTTCTGGCCGAACACACCCGACATCCTGTCCGGCCCGTTGCGCCACGGGCCGCCGGCCGCGTTCCTGATGCGGTTCGTGCTGGCCGCCACGCTCGTGCCCAGCTACGGGATGTACAGCGGCTACGAGCTGTTCGAGAACGAGCCGGCCAGCGACGCCAACGAGGAGTACCTGAACTCCGAGAAGTACCAGCTGCGTGCCCGCGACTGGGGCGGGGCCGACTCGATGGCGCCGTTCATCGCCACGGTGAACGGCATCCGCCGGCGGCACCCGGCGTTCCGGTGGCTGCGCAACGTCCGCTTCCACGGCGTCGTCGAACGAGGCGTTCCTCGTGTGGACGCGGGGGCACGTCCGCGACGGGGACCTGGTGCTGGTGGTGGTCAACCTCGACCCCCACCAGGCACAGGAGACGGTGCTCGACCTCGACCTCGGCGGCGTTGGCCTGCCGTGGCAGGGCCCGCTGCCGGTGACCGACGAGCTGACGGGCGACACCTACGTGTGGGAGGGGAACCGCCCGTACGTGCGCCTCGACCCGACGGCCGGCCAGGTCGCGCACGTCCTCACGTTCGGTACCTGACAGGTTTCGCGGACGGGGTCACGTCGGCTCGTCCTCGGCGGCTGCGCCGCCGAGAGCGCAACGAGGTTGCTTCCCGCTCATGGCGCCTTCGGCGCCGGGCCGCTCGGGCCACGGCTTCGCCTGACGGCGAAGCCTCTGAGTCGCCGGCGGAGGCGTTGGAGCTCGGGGGAGGGGTCGACGCCCAGCTCGGCGAGGGCCGCGTCGGCCTTGTCGAGGGTGCGGCGGGCCGCGACCCGGTCCCCGCGCGACAGCGCCGCCGACACGGTCACCGCGTAGGCGTCGTCGCACCACGGATCGACGGACAGCGCGCGGCGGGCCAGGTCCTCGGCCTGTTCGGCGTCTCCGTGTCCCACCAGCAGCTCGCCGGCCCGCACGGCCGTGGTCACGAATCGGGTGGCGTAGTGCTCGCGTTCGACGTCGACCCAGTCGGCGTCCCCCACGTCCTGGTGCGCCGGGCCGCGGTACAGGGCGGCCGCGGCCAGGGCGTGCTCCAGCGCCAGCGACGGCGCCCCGTCGGCGTCGGCCCGGGTCGCACGGCGCACGTGGTCGTCGAAGCGCTCCGCGTCCACCCGGAGCCAGTCGCCGCCGGCCAGGGTGACGGCGTTCCCGTCGATGCGGACGAAGAACGAGGGCTCGCCCTTCCCTCGCCACGGCTCGAGCGCCCCCAGGAGGTAGTTGAGGGTGACCCGGAGGTTGTTGGCCGCCGCCCGCTCGTCGAGGTCGGGCCACAGCGCGGCCACGACCTTCGCCCGGGTCGTGCTGCGATGGGCGGCGAGGAACGAGAGCAGCGCCCGCACGCGCCCGCGCCGCAGCTCCCCGGCGAGGGGGCGGCCGTCCGCCATCAGCTCGAGCGGGCCGAGCACACCGACCTCGATCGGGTGGGGCGGCGGGGCGGGCACGGCCGCCAGCAGTGCCCGCGCCGGGCGGCTGGCCGCGCCCGCGCCGGCCGCCAGGGAGCGGGCGGCGTCGCGGCCGGTCGCCCCGAGCGCTTCGAGGAGCGCGGCGCCTTCGGGTGCGCCCTCGGCGTGGAGCCCGACCGCCAGCTCGACGGCGAACCGCGGGAGGAGCGCGCTCCGGATCGCCTGCACCGGCGGCACGCCGCGGGCCATCAGCGCCGGGACGGCCCGCCCGTCCCCGGCCCGCAGCCCGACGACGGCGCGGGCCAACGCCCGGGCATCGTCGAGGTGGCCGACCAGCTCGGCGCCGTCCCACGTGGCGCGGGTCGACGGCACGAGGACGTAGGTCAGCGGCAACGCCACGCGCCACGGGCGCCGGTCGCTGCCGGACGAAAGGCCGTACCGCGCGATCGTCTCCTCCAGCAGCGTCGTGGCGAGGGCCTCGTCCCCGGAAGCGGCCCGGAGCGTCGCCTCGGCCAGGGCCAACCGGGCCGAGGCGCCGGCCCCGGCCTCCCTCTCGGCGAGACGCGCCTCCTCCATGTGGGCGGCCGCCGTCTCGACCTCACCCGAGGGTCGCCCACACCACCACCGCCTGGGCCAGTCCGACCAGCCGGTTCTGCGCCAGCCCCGCGGCGCGGACCCGGTCGAGGAGGCTGGGCATCTCCTCGGCGACGACATCCGCGCCACCCAGCGACCACAGTGCGGTCAGCCGGGCGCCGTCGGACGTCGCTGCGAAGGCGGGATCGGTCGGGGGCGGCATCGCGTCCAGCACCGCCAACGCCTCCGAGGCCCGCCCCGAGCCCGCCAACGTGCTGGCGTGGAGCCAGTCGGCCACGGCGGCCCACCCCGGATCGAGCGCCCCCGGCTCGATGCCCTCCAGCACCGCGATCACCGTCGCGTCGTCCCCGTCGAGATCGGCCACCACGGCGTGGCCGATGCTCGCCAGGGCCCGGGCGAGCGGGTGGCCCTCGGCCTCGAGCTCGAGCAGGCGCGGAAACAGCTCGCCGAGGATGTCGATGCGGGCCAGCCACCAGGCGACGCGGCCGAGCAGGGCGATGGTCGCCAGCTCACCGTCCAGGTCGCCGTCGGCGCGGAAGAGAGCCAACGCGGCGCGCAGGGGCTCGATCGCGTCGCCGGGGCTGACCAGGGCCGCGTGCAGCCCGGTGGCGAGGGCGGCGCCGCTTGTCCCGGCGGCGGTCGGCGGCAGGTCTGCGAGCCAGCGGGTGAGGCGCTCGGCGGGCGGTCGGCCGGGGCCCAGGCAGGCGGCGCGGAGGATGCTCGGGATCACGTCGTCGAGGCCCGCGTCGGTGGCGAGCGTGAGCGCGTCGTCGAAGCGGCCCCCGGCGAGGTGGTGGGCGACGGCCCGCCGGCGGACCTGACGGCGGTCGTCGTCGGCCAGCGCCAGGGCCGGGTCCGTGCGCCACAGTGGGTGGGGAACCCGCCAACCCCGGTCGTCGGATGCGATGAGCGGCACGCCGTCGAGGACGGCGCCCAGGTCGACCGGCTCGTCGAGGGCGGCGCCGGCGAGGTCGTCGTCGGCCCCGCCGAGATCGGCGACCACCGCCAGCACGTGGCGGCGGGCCTCGCCGAGCGGGGCGAGCACTTCCTCCCACAGGTAGTCGTCGGCCCGGTGCCCGGGCACGCTGGCGGCCAGCTCGGTCATCGCCGGCCAGCCGCCCGCCGACCCGAGCGACCTCACGTCGCGGACCCCCCGGTCGGCGGCGAAGCTCGCCACCTCCTCGTCGGTGAAGCGCAGGTCGTCGTCGCCGACGTGGAGCACCTCGCCCTGGGCGCGCAGCCGGGCGAGGGGCACCGGCGGGTCGGTGCGACCCGCCAGGAGCACGTGGCCGTTCGACGGCAGGGCGTCGACCAGGTCGGCCAACCACCGCGCGCCCGGCGACCCCGCCGGCAGCAGGTGGACGTCGTCGAACACCAGGCACACCGCGGCCGGGCTGCGCCGCCAGACCGCGTCGGCCACCGCCTCGGGCTCCGGAGCTGTGGTGCCGGACCGCCCGTCGCCCGGGCCGGCGGCGCCGTCCACCGCGGCGAGCGTGTCGTGGGCGAGCGTTTCGCCGTGGGCGTCGCCGGGCTCGACCCCGATCCAGACGTCATCGCCGCGCGAGGCCAAGCGGTTCTCTGCGATGGCCTGGGCCAGCAGCGTCGTCTTTCCGAGCCCCGCTCCGCCGACCACGGACGTCACGCGGTGCTCCCAGCGTCCCAGCAGGGCCCGCAGCAGGCGCGGGCGAGTGAGCGACAGCGGCCGCGGGCTGGGTGGCTGGAACCGAAACGATCGCGGCACCGCCGCCGAGGCTACGAGGCCGAGGCGAGGGACGCTCGCCGTGGTCGCTCGTGCCCTCTGAGCAGGCGCTACGCGGGCGCTAATGAGGCTCATGCACGGTGGACCCACCCAGCGGAGCGACGGGGACCGCCGTTGGCGGACGGGGGCGGTCCCCAGCTCCGGCACGCACGATCCGTGGCGGACGAGGCCCATGGCACGCACCCGAGTGGACGAGATCGCGGACGGCATCATCCGCATCTCGTCGTACTACCCCGACGCCGTGCTGGCGCGGGGTGTCACGGTGAACCAGTTCCTCGTGCTGGCCGAGCAGCCCCTGCTCTTCCACACCGGCCTGCGGGGCAGCTTCCCCGACACGCTCGCCGCTCTGGCGAGGATCCTGCCGCCCGAGCGGCTCCGGTGGCTGTCGTTCGGGCACGTCGAGGCCGACGAATGCGGGGCGCTGGACGCGTTCCTGACCGCCTGCCCCCGGACGGAGGTCGCCTTCGGGGCGCTCGGGTGCGCGCTGTCGCTGGACGACCTCCTCGGGGAGCGCACGCCCCGCTCGCTGGGCCCCGGAGAGGCGCTCGACCTCGGGGGGCGCCGGGTGGTGGCGATCCCCACCCCGCATGCGCCCCACAACCAGGAGGCCCAGGTCCTGTTCGAGGAGACCACGGGGACGCTGCTGTGCGGCGACCTGTTCACCCAGCTGGGCCCCGCGTCGCCCCTCACGTCGGAATGCCTGATCGAGCGCGCCCTCGACGCCGAGGACGTGCTGCACAGCGCCCCGGCGGGGCCCTCCGTGCCCGACGCGCTCGACCACCTCGCCGGGTACGCGCCGCACACCCTGGCCACCATGCACGGCACGTCGTTCGAGGGCGACGGTTCCGCCGCCCTCCGCGGGCTGGCCGGCGCATGGCGGTCCCGTACCCGGACCACCCCGGGGACGCTCGCCACCGCCGGCTGGCTCGGCGGCTAACCCTTCGGACCCGGGCGGCGAGGTTCTCCCCTCCCGCCGCCCGGGCCCGGGGCACCCACCCTCGACCGAGACCTTGTCCGCGCCCCGTGCCCTCCGTAGGGTGCCCGGAGAGGGACGCGTCGGAGGGGGAGCCATGCGACGCCGAGGGATCGCACTGCTGGTCGCGCTCGCACTGGTGTTGGTCACCGGGTGCGGGCGCCCGTGGCCCGGGGGTGGCCACCCCGGTGGCGGACACGGTCACCACCGCCCCGACCACCCGATCGTGTTCGTGCACGGGTTCGCGGGGTCGGCCGCCCAGTTCGAGTCGCAGGCCCTGCGCTTCACGTCGAACGGGTACCCCGCCGACTGGATCGGCGCACTCGAGTACGACTCGCTCTTCGGCCTCGCAACGATGGAGCAGGTGTGGATCGCGCTCGACGAGCGGATCACCCGCCTGCTCGACGACACCGGCGCGGCCAAGGTCGACCTGGCGGGGCACTCGCTGGGGACCACCGTTCTGCAGGGATACCTGACCAGCTCGGCCGAGCGGGCGGCACGGGTGGCGCACTACGTCAACATCGACGGCCGTACGGCGGCCACTCCGCCGGGCGGGGTGGCCACGCTGGCGGTATGGGGGATGGGCGACCCGGCCCGCGAGATCGTCGGGGCCCAGAACTACCGCGACCCGGCCCAGAGCCACGTCGAGGTGGCCACGTCGGCCGAGACGTTCGCCGTCATGTACGAGTTCCTCACCGGCCGGGCGCCCCGCACGACCGACATCGTGCCGGAGCCGCCGGGCCGGGTGGAGATCGCGGGGCGGGCGAGCCTGTTCCTGTCCAACGTGGGGCCGGCAGGTGCCACGCTCGAGCTGTGGCGGGTCGACCCCGCCACCGGCCACCGCCTCGACGACGAGCCCGAGGCCAGACAGGTGCTGCCCGAGGACGGCTCGTTCGGGCCCTGGCGCGTCAACGGCCGGAAGTCCTACGAGCTGGTCCTCTCGCGCGAGGGCGGCACGGCCCACCACTTCTACGCGTCGCCGTTCGTGCGCAGCAGCCACTTCGTGCGGCTGCTCACGTCCGAGCCGGGGACCGGGCTCGACCTGCTACGGGCCACCAGCGACCACCACACCAGCCTGACGCTCGTGCGCAACCAGGAGATCTGGGGCGATCAGGGTGCCGCCGGCGACGTGCTGAGCGTGGCCGGTCAGCCGCTGGCGACGCCCGCGCTCACGCCCCAGGCCAAGCGGGTGATCGGGCTGTTCGCCTTCGACCAGGGCGTCGACGGTGTGAGCGACCTGTCGCAGCCGATCGGCGCGCTGTTCGCGCTGCCGTTCCTCAGCGGCGGCGACCTGTTCCTGCCGGCGACGACCCCGCCCGACGGGTCCATCCCCGTCGAGACGGTGGCCCGGTCGGGCACCGGGGAGCCCGAGGTGATCAACGTGCCCAACTGGGCCTCGTCGTCCCACCACGTCAGCGTCATGCTGCGCGACTGGTCGCAAGAGGACGACACCTTCCCCTGGCGGGGCTGACGCGCGCCCGTCCCGGCGGACCTGACGGGGTGTCAGACGGGCCGGTACGGTCCTGCCCGTCGTACCAGGCGAGCGGGAGGGGACCCCGGGTGGCCACTGCATCAGGCGCACGACGGCAGGCCGTGATCGGGCGGACGATCCGTGACTCCCGGCCCGCCTTCGCTCCGGTGGCTCGGCCGCCGGCGGGCGCGCCGAACGTGCTCGTCATCGTGCTCGACGACCTCGGGTTCGCCCAGCTCGGCTGCTACGGCAGCGACATCGCCACCCCCGCCATCGACGGCCTGGCCGCCGGCGGGCTGCGGTACCGCCGGTTCCACGTGACCGCCATGTGCTCGCCCACCCGCGCCTGCCTGCTCACCGGCCGCAACCAGCACCGGGTGGGGATGGGCTTCGTGGCCGACCTGCCCATCGGCTTCCCCGGCTACGACGGCCGCATCCCCCGCACCGCAGCCGGCATGCCCCGTCTGCTGCGCGACGCGGGGTACAACACCTTCGCCGTCGGCAAGTGGCACCTGGCGCCTCGCTGGGAGCAGAGCGCCTCGGGCCCGTTCGACCACTGGCCGCTCGGGCTGGGCTTCGAGCGCTACTACGGGTTCCTGAACGGTGACACGAACCAGTGGGCGCCCGACCTCGTCGCCGACAACGGGTTCGTCGAGCCGCCCCGCACGCCCGAGGAGGGCTACCACCTCACCGAGGACCTGGCCGACCGGGCCATCCGCTTCATCCAGGACCAGCAGCAGGCCACCCCCGGCAAGCCGTTCTTCTGCTACCTGGCCACCGGCGCCGTCCACGCCCCCCACCACGCCCCGGCGTCCTACATCGACGCCTATCGCGGCCAGTTCGACGACGGGTGGGAGGCGTGGCGCGAGCGGACGTTCGCCCGCCAGGTGGCCGCGGGCATCGTCCCCGCAGGGCACCACGCTGGGCGAGCGACCGCCGTGGGTGCCCGACTGGGCGGGGCTGTCGCCCGACGAGCGCCGGCTCTACGCCCGGTTCATGGAGGTGTTCGCGGGCTTCGTCACCCACACCGACGCCCAGATCGGGCGGGTGCTCGACTTCCTGCGGGCCACCGACCAGCTCGACGACACGCTGGTCCTGCTGATCTCGGACAACGGGACCAGCGGCGAGGGCGGGCCCACCGGGTCGTTCAACGAGCACCGTTTCACGCATGACCGGGTCGACGACGTGGCCGACACGCTGACCCGCATCGACGACCTCGGCGGGTTCCGGGCCTACAACCACTACCCGTGGGGCTGGGCGTGGGCCGGGAACACGCCGCTGCGCCTGTGGAAGCGCTACGCCTGGCTGGGCGGGGTGCGCACGCCGCTGATCGCCCACTGGCCCGCCGGGATCGACGCGGCTGCCGCGGGCCAGGTCCGCGACCAGTTCGCCCACGCGGTCGACCTGCTGCCCACCGTGCTCGACGCGGCCGGGGTGGCGGCGCCGGCGGTGCTCGACGGCGTCGGCCAGCTGTCGCTGGACGGCGCCAGCCTGCGGCCGACGTTCGCGGCCGACGGCGCCGACGCCCCCAGCCCCCGGTCGACCCAGTACTTCGAGATCATCGGGTCGCGCTCGATCGTCCACGACGGCTGGAAGGCGACCACCGACCACATCGGGAACCAGATCACCGTCGAGCGGGAGCAGGTCCCGGGCAGCCACGACTTCGCCGCCGACCACTGGGCCCTGTTCCACCTCGACGAGGACTTCGCCGAAGCCCACGACCTCGCGGCCGAGCACCCCGAGCGGGTGGCCGAGCTCGAGGCACTGTGGTGGCACGAGGCCGGCCGCAACCAGGTGCTGCCGCTCGACGACAGCCTGGTCGGCCGGGCGGTGGCCATGGAGCGCCACCCGTGGCCGCCCGGGCCCCGCCGCGTCTACCGCCCCGGCGGCGGCGGCATCGCCGAGGACTTCCTCCCCGCCATGGGCGGCGGCTTCCGGCTCATCGCCGACGTCGAGGTGCCCGAGGGCGGGGCCGACGGCGTGATCTGCGCCCTCGGCGACTGGAGCAACGGTTGGGCCTGGTACCTCCTCGACGGGCGCCCGACCGTGGCGTTCAGCCTGTTCGGGGCGCCGTGCCGCGTGGCGGCCGACGCGCCGCTGGCGGCCGGCGCCCACACGCTGGAGGTGGGCTACGGGCGGGAGGCCGCCGGCGGGGGCGTCCTGACGCTGCGCGTCGACGGCGCCGTCGTCGGCGAGGGGACGCTGCCCGAGGACCTGCCGTTCCGCTGGCAGATCGGGGGAGCGGGCCTGCGCATCGGGCACGACATCGGCTTCCCGGTCAACGACGACTACGCCCCGCCGTTCCCGTTCTCGGGCACCGTCCGCCACGTGGCGGTCGAGTCGGCCGGCTACGCCCCGCCTCCCGACCGGGCCGACCTGGCGGTCGCTCGGGCCGTCCGGCACGAGTAACCACCGCGGCCTCGGCGCCCGGCGTACGATGCCGGTCATGCCCACGGACGATCGCGACGATCCCGGTGCGGACACAGCGATGTTCCGTGCCTACGTCGAGCAGCCCTCCGACCCGGCCGCTCCCGCACAGAACCGCACCCTGATGGTCGCCCTCGTCGTGGCGATCGTCGTCCTGGCGCTGATCGCCCTGGTCCTCGTCGTCACCTGACGCCGACGGCTCGGCCGCCTGGGGCCAGAGCTGGGGGTCTGGGAGCTGGGTCGGGCAGCTGGGGGTCAGGGGCAGCGGACGACGGCGTCGACCTCGACCGTGCCGGGCTGCCCGTCGAGGCGGCGCAGGGTGGCCGACGCGTGCAGCACGCCCTGGTCGTCGACCTCGGCGTCGATCTGTGGCGGCTGCCCCGCCTGGTTGGCCGCACCCCAGGTCACGCCAGCGTGGCGCAGCACGGCCGTGTCGATCGCGGGCCCGGCCAGCCCGGCGAACGACAGCTCGGACGAGGCGATCTGGCCCTCGAGGTTCGAGCTGGGGACGATGAAGGCGACGTACGCATCGCTGCCCCCCTGGCCGGGAGCGGGGCAGCGGGACACGCCGTCGAGCGTGCCGGCGACTGCGCCGGTGAGCACGCTGTGACCCCAGCCCGGGCACCGCAGCGTCGCGGTGATCTCGACGTCGCCGGTACCGGACATGGGCGGCAGCGTGGCGGTCAGGTGCAGCGTGCCGTCGCTGTCGATGCGCTCGGCGACGATCTCGCCGGGCGCGCCGGGGAGGAAGTGGAACCAGGTGCGGGAGCCGACCCGGAAGGCGCCTTCGGTGGGCGTGAACGTGGTCTGCGACGAAACCCCGAGGGAGGCCGCCTCGCCGTCGATCGTGCCTTCCCACTCCCAGGTCGGGATGTAGGTCTCGCCGCCGTCGCCCGGCTTCTGGCACGTCACCGTGCCGGCCACGTCGTCGGCCTCGACCGCGCCCGTCACCGTGACCTGGCCCTCGCCGGGGTGCGGGTTGCACGCCACCAGCAGGCCGGTCACCGACACGAGCAACGCCGCGACGGCGGCGCGTCCCCTCCACGCGCGATGCATGGCGGCATCGTGTCACAACGAGCTGCAACCTTGGGCGTCCACGGGGCGAACCCCAGGTGGACAGGCGAGCCTACGAGGCCGGGTCGTCGCCGGGGGAGGGGCCGGCGGAGGGGCCGGCGGTCGGCGCGGCGGCGGTGCGGCGGGACCGGACCCACCAGGCGCCGGCGCCGACGGCACCCAGGGCCAGCGCCGCGCCGGCGAGCGGCAGCACGGCGGACGAGCCGTCGCCGTCGCCCTCGGGGTCTGCGGCGGAACCCTCCGCCGCGCCGGCCAGCGTCGTCGAGGGCGAGCCGCCTCCAGATCCGCCCGAGCGGAACGGACCCGTCACCTCCCACGTCGTGCCCCCGTTGCGGCTGTCCCCCACGACGCCGCGGTCGCCGGCGATCTCGGTGAGCGTTCCGGGCGTCGGACCCCGCTGCGAGCTGAAGTACAGGCGGGTGCCGTCGGGCGAGAACGCCGGTCCGGTGATCTCGCTCCCCTCGTGGCCGGGCTCGACCACCCGCACGAACGGCACGACGTCGCCCTCGGGGGTGACGAGGACGACCTCCATGTTCCCCCCGTCCTCGGCCACGAACACGTCGCCCGACGCGGCGGCGACCGTGATGTTGTCGACGCCGCTCAGCGGGTCGGTGGACGAGCCGTCCCACAGGCGCGAGTAGCGCTGGGCGTCGAGGTCGATGGCGTGGACCCGGTTGTCGCCCTTGGACGTGAACACGATCGTGCGGTCGTGGTACCAGATGCCCTCGTTGCCGGGGAACGTGGTGGCGTCGGGGACCTGGTCGCGGGTCGGAGCGGTGGTGCCGGACGGGTCGGCAACCGCGGTCCAGGTCACCGAGCCGTCCGACGCGACCACCGCCGCCTCCAGCCGGCCGGCGGAGAGGTCGGGGTAGGCGTCGGGCGTGAACCGGTAGAGCTTGCCGCCGGGGTCGTCCTCCGTGAGGTACAGCACTTCGTCGTCGGGATCGACGGCGACGGCCTCGTGCGCCCAGCGGCCGAGGGCGGGACGGGCCTCGCCCGGCGACTCGCCGGTGGGGTCGACCTCCCACACCTGTCCCGTACCGTCGAAGCGCTCCTCGCACGAGAGCCACGTGCCCCACGGCGTCGGGCCGCCGGCGCAGTTGGCGGTCGTGCCCTCGAGCACCCGGTAGGCATCGACGATCTCGCCCTCCGCGTCGAAGTGGACGGCGCTCGCACCGCCCGCGCCGTCGGGGCCGAAGACCTCGCTGTTGCACACGTAGAACCAGCCGCCGTCACCGTCGTCGAAGGTGGCCGCCCCGTCGGGGAAGACATGCCAGCGGTATCCGGTGCCGGCCACGGGCTCGCCGGCCACGGCGATGCGGCGGGAGGTGAAGCCCTCGGGCAGCAGCAGTCCGTTGCCGTCGGGCGTCCGCCCGTCGATCGTCCCGTACGGTCCCTCGGCCGCCTGCCGGCGGTGCGCGGCGCCCGCCATCGCCGCGGTCGGCAGCATGGCGGTGGCCCCGGCCGAGGCCAGCGCCACCCGGAAGAACCCCCGGCGGTCCATCGGCGCATCCTGCCCGGAGGTGACGCCCGGCACAAAGTCCCTTCCTCGACGAGACCGATGCCGAGGGGGCATGGATCACCTCGGCGAATCGCCTGCGCCGCCGGCGGTCTTGGCGTGACGCCGGTCGCGCGTATGCCACCCTGTGGGCGATGCCGACGCCCGTCGATCCGACCGATGCCCGCTGGTACCAACGCGCCGTGTTCTACGAGGTCGCGGTACGGGGTTTCGCGGACTCCAACGGCGACGGCTTCGGCGACTTCATCGGGCTGACGCAGAAGCTCGACTACCTCGAATGGCTGGGCATCGACTGCCTGTGGCTGCTGCCCTTCTACCAGTCGCCCCTGCGCGACGGCGGCTACGACATCAGCGAGTTCCTGACCGTGCTCCCCGAGTCGGGCAAGGTCGAGGACGTCGCCCGGTTCCTCGAGGAGGCCCACCGCCGCGGCATCCGCGTCATCGCCGACATGGTGATGAATCACACGTCCGACGCCCACCCGTGGTTCCAGGAGTCGCGGCAGAACCGCACCAATCCCAAGGCCGACTGGTACGTGTGGGGCGACGACCCCGAGCGCTGGAGCGACGCCCGGGTCATCTTCGTCGACAGCGAGCCGTCGAACTGGACGTGGGACGCCGAGCGCGAGCAGTTCTACTGGCACCGGTTCTTCCATCATCAGCCCGACCTCAACTACGACAACCCCGAGGTGGCCGAGGCCATGCTCGACGTCGTGCGGTTCTGGCTCGGGCTGGGGCTCGACGGCTTCCGCCTCGACGCCGTGCCGTACCTCTTCGAGCGCGACGGCACCAACGGCGAGAACCTGGCCGAGACCCACGAGTACCTGCGGCGCGTGCGCAAGACCGTCGACGCCGAGTTCCCCGGCCGGGTGCTCCTCGCGGAGGCGAACCAGTGGCCGTCCGACGTCGTCGACTACTTCGGCAACGGCGACGAGTGCCACATGTGCTTCCACTTCCCGCTCATGCCCCGGATGTTCATGGCGGTCCGGAAGGAGCAGCGGCACCCGATCACCGAGATCCTGGCCCAGACGCCCGAGGTCCCCGACGGCGCCCAGTGGGGCATCTTCCTGCGCAACCACGACGAGCTGACCCTCGAGATGGTCACCGACGACGAGCGCGACTACATGTACAGCGAGTACGCCACAGACCCGCGGATGAAGATCAACCTGGGCATCCGCCGGCGACTGTTCCCTCTGCTCGACAACGACGAGGGCAAGGCCGAGCTGTTCCACGCCATGTTGTTCTCCATGCCGGGCAGCCCGGTCATGTACTACGGCGACGAGATCGGCATGGGCGACAACATCTACCTGGGCGACCGCGACGGCGTGCGCACCCCCATGCAGTGGAGCCCCGACCGCAACGCCGGGTTCTCGACCGCCGACTTCGCCCAGCTCTTCCTGCCGCCGCTCATGGACCCGGTGTACGGCTACCAGGCGGTGAACGTCGAGGCGCAGCGCCGCGACCCGTCGAGCTTCCTGCACTGGCTGCGCCGCATGCTCGACGTGCGCAAGCAGCACCCGGTGCTGGCCATCGGCGAGCTCGAGATGCTGCACGCCCAGAACCCGTCGGTGCTCGCCTACCTGCGCCGGGGTCTGGGAGACGACGGCGAGGAGGACATCGTCCTGTGCGTGAACAACCTGTCGCGCTTCCCGCAGCCGTGCGAGCTGATGCTCGAGCAGCTCGCGGGGAAGACCCCGATCGAGCTGACCGGCAGGGTGCCGTTCCCCGCCATCGGTGAGCTCCCGTACTTCGTGACCCTGGCGCCGCACGGCTTCTACTGGTTCGAGCTGGTCGAGCCGCCCAACACCGACGACACGCTCACCCTCACGCTGTCGGGCCCGGGCGCCCCGCGCTGAGCGAGCGGCTCAGGTCACAGGTCGCCGCAGATCGCGCCATCTCCACGGCGCGTCCGCCACGAGCAGTTCGGGATCGCCCGTCCAGAGCTCGGCGTGCAAGACGACGGCGGTCGCCGCAGCGAAGGCGTCGGCATACGAGAGCGGATGTTCGGCCTTGATGCGGGCGGCGTCGAGCACGCGTGTCGCGCCGGGAAGGTCAGGCGTCAGGACCTCGCGGAGGTCGCGCACGGTATCGGTCGCGGCCTCCTCGCCGTGCACGCGGTGGATGACGTAGAAGACCTCGCCGAGGTTGATCCAGCTCATCACCGGTCGCTCGCTCGCCAACAGCGACGCCACCGCGTCTGCCGCCAAGCCGTCGTCCTCGAGGTAGCGCAGGATCGCCCAGGAGTCGAGGACGACCGTCATGGGACGGATGTCACCGGGCCGCTTCCCTGGCGCGGTCGGCACGGCGCTGGCGTGCCAGCTCGTCGGTGAGCCCGCTGCCCCGGAACCGCCCGCGCAGCGGGACGTCGCGGCCGGCGCGGCGCACGAGGACGTGGTCGCCCTCTCGCTCGAAGGAAACCTCGTCGCCGGGCTCGATGCCGAGCTGGTCGCGCAGATCTTTGGGGATCACGACCTGCCCCTTGGGCCCGACCCGGTGAGTCATACCGCAGAGTATAACCCGTGCCGCTGCCGCCCTGACCGGCTATTCGAGCTGGATGTCCGCCCGCATCACCTCGACGCCGCTCGCCGCCGGGTTGCCGTCGCCCGGCTCGGCGGTCACGACGATCGTGGGGTAGAGCGTCGGGTCGACCGCAGCCGTCAGCTCGACGCGGGAGCGGCCGTCGGCGTCGGGGTGGAACGTGCCGGCCGAGATCCGGTTGGGGGTGTCCGGCGTGTCGCCGGGGCCGACGAACCACACCTCGTACAGCTCGCCGGTCGGGAGGATCGGCAGGTCGTCCGTGGCGAGTCGGACGATCCGACCCGTCCCGACCTTGGTGCCCGTCACCGCGGCGGTGCCGTCACCTTCGGGGGCGACCAGCGTGGCCGCGAACTCCTGGTCGGGACGGACCGGGTCGTCGGGCTGGGCGAGCACGCCGCCGAGGAGGAACGCCGCCACGGCGGCCGCGGCACCGATGCCGATCCCCGCCGGCACGCGCCAGCGGCGCCGCGGTCCCGCGGGCGGGACCAGCGCGACCGGACGGCCCGGAGAGGCCGCGGCGACCGCAGCCCGCTCGGCCACGGACGCCCGCAGGGCCGCGACCCGGGCCGGGTCGGGCACGCGGACCGGGGTGAGCGCGGTGCGCAGCGCGTCGAGCAGCTCCTCGTCAGACCGCACCGGTGCGCTCCTCGTAGAACGTGCGGAGGCGGCCGACGGCGCGCGACTGGGCCATGCGCACCGCGCCGGCCCCGCGTCCGAGCACCTCGCCGACTCCCTCGGCACTCAGCCCCTGCACCAGCCGCAGCTCCAGCACCTCCTGCTCGTGTCGCGCCAGGCGGTCGAAGGCGGCGCGCACCGCCACGTGCTCCTCCTCGGCGACCACCTGGTCGAGGGGCCCGCCGGGGTCGCCGGCGACGAAGGCGGCGACGGGAACGGGGCGGCGGTCGCGGCGGTACGCCTCGAGGACGACGTTGCGGAGGATCCCGGTGAGCCACGCGTCGAACCCCGCGCCCTGCCACGTGAAGGACGCGATGCGGTCGAGGGCTCGGATCATGGCCTCGCTCACGGCGTCGTCCGCGGCGTCGTCGGAGGACAACCGGCGCCGGGCGTAGGCGAACAGGCCCGGGTAGGCCCGCCGGTACAACGCCTCCCACGCGTCGGGGTCGTTGGCGACGGCCAGGGCCACCAGATGTCGCTCGTCGTGTACCCCCTTGTCGCCGTGCACCTGACCTCCCATGTCGCCAAGACGACCGGCGTCACGACATATCCGGTGCCGACCCGCACCTTGGACGGGGGGATCGACGAGTTGCGGCGACTGCGTGACGACCGTCGTGTGACACGGCGGCCTCGCGCGCCATGGGATGACGTCGGGGCTCTCCCTCCTTCGCCCCGGCCCGACCAACAGGAGAGAGAGAACGATGCAACGAGGTACGAAGTGGATGGCGCGCATGGCCGCCGCGGCGCTGGCCGCGTCGGTGCTCGCCCCCGGCGTGGCGGGCGCCACCGGCTCCAGTGGCTCGCACGACCGGCGCCAGGCCAACTGTGTGAACAACGGCTACTCCCGGTCACTGCGGGTGGTCGTGCTCACCGCCGACGGGGCGCTGGCCTGCTCCGACACCCGGCGTCCGGGCCGCTCCAGCGGGAGCGTCCCCGTCACCGGTCTGACCGGCGACACCGCGCTGGTCGGCATCGACTACCGGCCTGCCACCGGCGCCCTCGTCGGGCTCGGCAACCAGGGCGGCATCTACACCGTCGATCCCGCCACCGGCGTGGCGTCGAACCGCGTGCAGCTGTCCGAGGCCCTGTCGGGCAACGCGTTCGGCGTGGACTTCAACCCGACCGTCGACCGGCTCCGCATCGTCAGCGACACCGGCCAGAACCTGCGCGCCAACCCCGACACCGGCATGGCTTCACCGCCCGACGCGCCGCTGAGCGCTCAGGGCGTGGCCGGCGTGGGCTACACCAACAACGACGCCGACCCCAACACGGCCACCACGCTGTACGACATCGACACCGCCGCCGATCAGCTGTCGATCCAGGCGCCGCCCAACAACGGCACGCTGAACCCGGTCGGCAAGCTCGGCGTCGACACGGACACCGTCGTCGGCTTCGACATCTTCAGCGACCTTCGCCGCGGCACGACCGAGGACGTCCAGGCGTTCGCCTCGCTCACCGTCGGCGGGTACTCCGGCCTGTACGAGATCAACCTCTTCACGGGCCGCGCGTCGCACCGTGGGAACTTCGATGTCGCCGTGACCGACATCGCCATCCCGCTCGACCGCTAACCCCAAGCGTGAACGCCGGGGCTCCGCTCGGGCGGGGCCCCGGCGGCCGCGCGCCGGGGGACTGGTGCCGGCCTGCGAACCGGTGCTGCCGGGGTCCGTCACCTTGTGGACACCTGGGTGCGCGGGGAGTGGCGGATCGGCGACCACCCTTCGGGGTAGCCCCTGTTCAGCGGTGCGGACCGCTTGTGCCCTCGGTCACGAGCGAACCGTAGATGTCCGATCAGTGCTAGGCAGGTGACGTGCCACGCCTCGACGATCTGGCCGAGAAGCTGGCTCCGCTGCTGGCGCAGTTCCTGCCGCGGCAGCGGTGGTACGCAGGCCACGAGACCCCCACCTCGGTGGCCGTCGCCCCCCTCGACCTGCGCGACGGCGAGCCGGCGCTGGCGTGGTACCTGCTCGACGTCGGCGACGCCGACGGCGGGGTGGCCACCTACCAGGTGGTGCTGGGTGGCCGGCCCGCCCGCGGCGACGACGACTTCCTGCTGGGCAAGGAGCGCGTGACGGTCGGCGAGGTCGACGGCTGGCTGTGGTACGACGCCCTCGTCGACCCCGAGCTGGCCCTCGCCGTGCTCGAGAAGGTGGCGCCCGACGAGTCGGCCACCATCGCCCGGCCGCTCGTCGTCGACCAGTCGAACTCGTCGGTCGTGTACGACGAGCGGCTCATCCTCAAGCTGTTCCGCCGCGTGCACCCCGAGCCCAACCCCGACGTCGAGATCACCGAGATCCTCGGCGAGCGCGGGTTCCCGCACGTCGTCCCCCAGCTCGCCACGCTCCGCTCCGACCGCGCCGACCTGGCCGTCGTCCGGCAGTACCTGCTGGGCTCGACCGATGCGTGGAACCTGGCGCACACGTCGCTGCGCGACCTGCTCGGCACCCGCATGCCGCCCGAAGAGGCCGGCGGCGACTTCGGCCCCGAGGCCTTCGCGCTCGGCGAGGTCACCGGGCGCCTGCACGTCGCGCTGGCCGAGGCCTTCGGCACCGGCAGCCCCGACCCCCACGCCTGGCTCGACACGTTCCGGGCGCAGCTCTCGCGGGTCCCCAAGCTCGAGTGGCGCGGCGACGACGCCGCTGCGGCCGAGGAGGGCGGGGCCGCCGAGCCCGAGCCGACCGAGGCCGCGGAGGTCGTCGACGTCGCCGCGGCGGAGGCGCTGCTCGCAGAGCTCGTCGAGGTCGACGACGCCGGTCGCGCCTTCCGCATCCATGGCGACCTGCACCTGGGCCAGTTCCTCCTCGGCGACGCAGGGTGGTTCGTCCTCGACTTCGAGGGCGAGCCCGTCCGGCCCGTCGCCGAGCGGCAGGCGGCGGCCTCGCCGCTGCGCGACGTCGCCGGCATGGTCCGCTCGTTCCACTACGCCGCCCGCACGGGCCTGGCCGAGCGGGGCCGCGACGTCGACGACGAGCTGGTCGATCTGGCCGACGCCTGGGAGGTTCGGGCGGTCGAGGCCTACCTGGCGGGCTACCACCACGTCGAGGGCGTCGACGAGCTGTTGCCCGCCAACGACGCGGACCGCGACAAGGTGCTTCGGGCGTTCGAGCTCGACAAGGCGATCTACGAGGTCATCTACGAGCTGGCGCACCGGCCCGACTGGGTGGACATCCCGGCGTCGGCCGTGCGCCGCACCCTGGCGCTCGCCGCAGGCTGACGATGCGCCCACCGTCGCACCAGACCGACATCGACGCGGATGTGGCCGCCCTGGCGGCCGGGACGAGCCGCGACCCGCATCGCGTGCTCGGCGTGCACCGCGTCGGCGACCAGGTCGTCGTGCGCACCTGGCGGCCCGGCGCCGCGACGGCCACGCTCGACGGGCGGCCCATGCGCCGCGTCCACGACGACGGCGTGTTCGAGGTGCTGGTCGACGCCGAGCTGACGCCCGGCTACCCGGTCACGTTCGGGTGGGACGGCGGCGGCGAGCACACGGTCGTCGACCCGTGGTCGTTCTGGCCGACGCTCGGGGACCTCGACCTCCACCTGATCGGCGAGGGCCGCCACGACCGTTTGTGGACCGTGCTCGGCGCCCACGCCCGTGCCCACCAGGGCACCGAGGGCACGGCGTTCGCGGTGTGGGCGCCCGCGGCCCGCTCGGTCCGGGTGGTCGGCGACTGGAACGGGTGGGACGGCCGCGTGCACCCCATGCGCTCGCTGGGGGCGTCCGGTGTGTGGGAGATCTTCGTCCCCGAGGCCCGGCCCGGGCACCGCTACAAGTACGAGGTCGTCGGGGCCGACGGCGAGGCCCGCCTCCGGGCCGACCCGCTCGCCCAGGCCACCGAGATGCCGCCGGCGAACGCCAGCGTCGTGTTCCGCTCCGCCCACGACTGGAAGGACGACGGCTGGATGGCCCAGCGGGCCGCGTCCCGCCCGTGGGACGAGCGCATGTCGGTCTACGAGGTGCATCTCGGCTCGTGGATGCGCCACCCCGACGGGCGCAGCCTCGACTACCGCGAGCTGGCCGAGAAGCTGGCCGACCACGTCGCCGACCTCGGGTTCACCCATGTCGAGCTGCTGCCGCCCACCGAGCACCCCTACGTGCCGTCGTGGGGCTACCAGGTCACCAGCTACTTCGCCCCCACGGCCCGCCACGGCGACCCCGACGGGTTCCGCGACCTGGTCGACCACCTCCACGGCCGCGGCATCGGCGTGATCGTCGACTGGGTGCCGGCCCACTTCCCCCGGGACGAGTGGGCGCTGGCCCGCTTCGACGGCACCGCGCTCTACGAGCACGCCGACCCCCGCCAGGGCGAGCACCCCGACTGGGGCACGCTGGTGTTCAACTTCGGGCGCAACGAGGTCCGGAACTTCCTGATCGCCAGTGCCCGCTACTGGCTGGAGGAGATGCACGTCGACGGGCTGCGGGTCGACGCGGTGGCCTCGATGCTCTACCTCGACTACTCGCGGAACGACGGCGACTGGGTGCCCAACCGGCTCGGCGGGCGCGAGAACCTCGAGGCGATCGCGTTCCTGCAGGAGATGAACACGGTCGTGCACCGCGACATCCCCGGCGTGCTGACCGTGGCCGAGGAGTCGACGGCGTGGGGCGGCGTGTCCCGGCCGGTGGACGCCGGCGGCCTCGGGTTCAGCGAGAAGTGGAACATGGGCTGGATGCACGACACGCTCACGTACTTCTCGACCGAGCCGGTGCACCGCAAGTGGCACCACGACCTGCTCACGTTCGGGCTGACCTACGCGTGGAGCGAGAACTTCGTGCTGCCCCTCAGCCACGACGAGGTCGTGCACCTGAAGGGGTCGCTGCTCGGGAAGATGCCGGGGGACCGGTGGCAGCGCTACGCCAACCTGCGGGCGCTGTACGCCTGGATGTGGTCGCACCCGGGCAAGCAGCTGCTGTTCATGGGCGCCGAGATGGCGCAGGAGCGCGAGTGGAGCCACGACCGCGAGATCGACTGGTTCCTGCTGGCCGAGCCGCTGCACCGGGGTGTGCGCGACCTGCTGCGCGAGCTCAACCGGGTGGAGGCCGAGCGCCCGGCCCTGTGGGCGGCCGACACCACGCCGGCGGGGTTCGCCTGGCTAGACGCCGACGATCGCGAGACGTCGGTGTACTCGTTCCTGCGGCTCGGCGAGGGTGGGGTGGTGGCGGTGGTCGCCAACCTCACGCCCGTGCCGCGCCACGGCTACCGGCTGGGCCTGCCCCGCGGTGGGCGGTGGGTCGACGTGCTCAACACCGACGACGAGCGGTGGGGCGGTAGCGGGATCACGCAGCCCGAGGTGGGTGCCGACGGCACGCCGTGGCAGGGCCAGCCCGACTCCGCGGTGCTGACGCTGCCGCCGCTGGCGGTGCGCTGGCTCGCCCCGGCCGGCTGACCTCCCGGGCGCCGAGGGCGCCCGCGGGAGCGCCAATCAAGCTGGTCGTTGCGCAGGCAACGGTGATAGGCACGCGGCCGTCGTGATCGGAGACGTGCCCCCGCAGCCGCTCGACGCCGACGAACCCAGCCTGATCTCGCCCCAGTTCGCCGTCGTCATGATCGCGTCCTTCGCGTACTTCACGGCGATGGGCGCCCTGCTGCCGACCGTGCCCCGCTTCGTCGAGGACGAGCTCGCCGGTGGCGGCGTGGCCGTCGGCGTGGGGGTCGGTGCCTACGCCGTGTCGGCCGCCGTGCTGCGGCCGTGGGTCGGCCGGCTGGGGGACACCAAGGGCCGCCGGCTGCTCGCGGTGGGTGGGAGCATCGTCGTCGCCGCGTCGTTCGTCCTGTATGCCCTGGTCACCAACCTGTGGATGCTGGTCATCGCCCGCCTCGTGACCGGCGCCGGCGAGGCCGCGGTGTTCGTCGGCCTCGCCACCGCCGCGCAGGACCTCGCGCCCGACCACCGGCGCGGCGAGGCCGCCTCGTACTTCTCGGTGGCCCTGTACGGCGGCCTCGCGGTCGGGCCGCCGGTGGGGGAGGCGCTGGTGCCCCACGGGTTCACGACGCTGTGGCTGGTGCTGGCGGTCTTCGCGGGCGTGGCGGCCGTGGTGAGCATGTGGATCCCGCGCGGCAAGACCGTCGCCGTCGCCGCCGACCGCCCCTGGCTCCAGCCCGAGGCCATCTGGCCCGGCTTCATCCTGTTTCTCGGGCTGATCCCGTTCACGGCCTTCGCCTCGTTCGTGCCGCTCTACGGCGAGGAGGTGGGCCTCGACTCGGTCGGCGGCGTGCTCGGCCTCTACGCCGGCCTGGTGCTGATCGTGCGCATCGTCGGCGCCCGCCTGCCCGACCGGCTGGGGTGGCGGAAGGGATCGGCCATCGCGCTGACCGGCGTGACCGTGGGCATCTGGGTGGTGGCGGCGTCGGGGTCGGTGGCCTCGATCTGGGTGGCTGCGGTGTTCCTCGCCATCGGCATGTCGCTCATGTACCCGTCGCTGTTCACCGCGGTGATGGGCGCGGCGCCCGAGGAGGAGCGCAGCCACGCGGTCGGGACCTTCTCGGTGTTCTTCGACATCTCGCAGGGGCTCGGCGCCACGCTGGTCGGGGTGGTGGTGTCGCTGACCAGCGGGAACGAGCGGGCCGGGTTCGCGGCGGCCGGAGCGCTCGCGTTCGGCGGCCTGATCGCGCAGACGCTGCTGCGCGCCCGCATCGGCCGCCCGCGTGCCGCGGTCGCGGCCGCGGCGGACGATGACGCCGCCTATGCCCCCTCCGTCCCGCTCGCCGACTGCGCCCCCGTCCGCGTCACGCTGGAGGACGACGACGACGCCGCGGCCGAGACGGCCTGAGGGGCGGCCGCCAGGCTGGGGCGCCCTCGCGGGGCGCCGGTAGCGTCGGAGCGATGGCCGATGTCGCCTTCGTCCTCCACGGCCACTTCTACCAGCCGCCCCGGGAGAACCCGTGGACGGAGGTGGTGCCCCGGCAGCCCGCCGCCGCACCGTTCCACGACTGGAACGAGCGCATCACCGCCGAGTGCTACCGGCCCAACGGGTGGGCGCGCATCTTCGACGACCACGGGCGCATCGTCGCCATCGTCGACAACTACGAGCACCTGTCGTTCAACGTCGGCCCGACCCTCATGTCGTGGCTCGACGAGCACGCCCCCGAGACGTATGCGCGCATCGTCGACGCCGACCGCGCTACCCGCCGGGCCATCGCGCAGGCGTACGGCCACGCCATCCTGCCCCTGTGCAACGACCGCGACCTGCGCACGCAGGTCCGCTGGGGGCTCGCCGACTTCCGTCACCGCTTCGGCCGCCCGGCCGAAGGCATGTGGCTGCCCGAGACCGCGGTCGACGATCGGACGCTGGCGGTGCTGGCCGAGGAGGGGGTGCGCTTCACCATCCTGGCGCCCGGGCAGATCGCGGCCGTGCGGCGCCTCGACGGTGACGGCGAGGGCGCCTGGCGCACGCCGGGGGTGGACGAGGGGGTGGCGCTGCCGGGCACGGCGCGCTGGCGGCACCCCGACGACCCGGCGCGCGGGGTCGACCTCGTGATCTACGACGGGCCGATCAGCCACGACGTCGCGTTCGGCGGCTTCCCCAGCCAGGTCGTCGTCGAGCGCATCGTGGGGCGGGCCGGCGGCGAGCTCGTGGCGGTGGCCTGCGACGGCGAGACGTTCGGCCACCACCACCACTACGCGGACCGCGGCGTGGCCTACGCCCTCACCGTCGAGGCCGACCGGCGCGGCGTGGCGCTGCCCCGGCTGGCCGACTGGCTGGCCGAGCACTCGCCCACCCACGAGGCGCGGGTCCGCGTGTCGGCGTGGTCGTGCGTCCACGGGGTCGGGCGGTGGATGGAGGACTGCGGCTGCCACACGGGCGGCGAGGCCGGCTGGAACCAGGCGTGGCGGAGCCCGCTGCGGGCGGCGTTCGACCGGATGCGCGACGCCGCGGTCGAGGTGTTCGAGCGGCGCGGCCCCGTCGTGCTCCACGACCCCTGGGTGGCCCGCGACGCCTACGTCGAGGTGCTGCTGGGGGTGACGTCGATCGAACGGTTCGCCGCCGAGCACGTGCGCGGCGACGGCGAGCACCTGGTGGAGGCGCTGACCCTGCTCGAGAGCCAGCGCCACGCGCTGCTGATGTACACGTCGTGCGGGTGGTTCTTCAACGACCTCGCCGGCCTCGAGACCGTGCAGATCATGCGCTACGCGGCCTGCTGCGCCGGCCTGCTGGCCGAGCTGGGGGAGTCGCCGCCGGTCGACGACGTCGTGGCGATCCTGGCCGAGGCGCAGAGCAACGATCCCGACGAGGGCGGCGGGCGGGATGTATGGCGCCGGCACGTCGACACGAGCCGGGTCGATCCCGCCCGGGTGGTCGCCCACCTGGCGATGACCGAGCTGCTGGCGGGCGCGGGTGACCCCGGTCCGGTGGCCGGCTACGAGGTCGCCCGCGAGATGCACGACGCCGTCGACCGTGGCGGCGTGGCGGTGTGCGCGGGGCGGGTGGCGGTGACCCACCGGCGCACGCGTCGCACGACCCGCTGGGCCTACGCCGCGGTGCACCTCGGTGGGCTCGAGGTGTTCGGCGCCGTGCGCCCTGCGACCGAGGATGGTCACGACGGGCGGGACGCCGCCGACGTCGAGGATCTGCTCGCGGCCACCCGGGGTGGAGCCCGGGTCACGGCGCTGCTCCGGGCCGTCGTCGACCGGTTCGGGCCCCGCGAGTTCGGCCTCGAGGACGCGCTCCCCGGCGTCGGCGAGGACCTTGTGCGCTCGACGGCCGACGCGCTGGCCGACCGGTTCGTCGCCGCCTACGACCAGCTCCGCACCGACCACCACGACACGCTCGCCGCCCTCGCCACCGCCGGCACGCCCCTGCCGGCCGAGCTCCGCGGCCCGGTCGAGGTCGCCCTCGACCGCCGGCTGCGGGCGGCCGTGGCGGCAGCACAGGGGTCGACCGACCCCGCCGCCTACCGCGCCGTGCGGTCCCTCGTGCGGGAGGCGCGGGAGGAGGGCGTTCGCCCGTCGTCGCCGGTGGCCGCGGCCGCCCTCGCCGACGTCGTCAGCCGGGCGGTCGACGACGCGGCCGCCACCCCCGACGAGGCGACCGTCGAGCGGGCCGTCGGTCTCGTCCGCCTGGTGCGGGAGGTGGCGCTCGACGTCAGCTTCGACGCCGCTCAGGAGCGGGTGCACGCCGCTCTCCGCGACCCCCGCGTGGGCGACGACGCGCGGGCCCGGCTCGCCCCGCTGGCCCGCCGCCTCGGCGTGTCGCCGCGCCCGCTGCCGCTCCCGGGCTGACCCCTTCCCGACCACTGGAACATCCGACCCACCGGTAGCCTGGACGTTCGTGGCAACCACCGACGTCCAGACGTGCTACCGGCACCCCGACCGGCGCGCGGGCGTGATCTGCCAGCGCTGCGACCGGCCGATCTGCCCCGCGTGCATGCACCAGGCGTCGGTCGGGTTCCACTGCCCCGACTGCACCCGCAGCGGCCGCCAGAAGGTCGTCACCGCCCGCTCGCTGGTGACCCGGCCCGTCGTCACGTTCGCCCTGATCGCGGCCAACATCGGCGTGTTCGTCGCCGACCTCATGTCGCCGCAGGTGGCGATCCAGTCGGTGCAGGACCTCGCGTTCCGCGGCCTGCACCAGGTCACCGCCGACGGCGCCCTCTACGGCCCCGCGGTGGCGGACGGCGAGTGGTGGCGGCCCATCACGGGCGGCTTCCTCCACGACGGCCCGCTGCACATCGGCCTGAACATGTTCCTGCTGTGGCAGCTCGGCATCCTGCTCGAGCCGGCGGTCAAGCGCTGGGCCTTCGGCGCCCTCTACGTGATGTCGTTGCTGGGTGGCTCGTTCCTGACCCTGATCATCGACAACGACGCGGTGACGATCGGGGCGTCAGGCGCGGTGTTCGGCCTGATGGGCGCGGCGTTCGTGGCCATGCGGTCGCGCGGCATCAACCCCTTCCAGACGGGCATCGGTCCGCTGATCCTGATCAACCTCGTCTTCACCTTCGCCATCCCGGGCATCTCGATCGGGGGCCACGTCGGCGGCCTGATCACCGGTGCGGTGGGGGCGTGGATCCTGTGGGAGTGGGCGCCGCGCCTCGGGCCCCGCTCGCCCCTGCCCGTGATCGCCTGCGGTGCCATCGCCGTCGCGCTGTTCGTCGGGTGCCTGCTGGTCGCTCAGCCGGTGGACCTGCCGTCGGTCCCGGGCCTCGCCCCGGCCTGACCGGCCTCCCCCACCACGAGCGCGGCGAAGCGGCGCAGGTTCCCCCGCCACACCCACTTCAGCACCGGTCGGCCCACCAGCCCGCCGAGCGCGCCGCCCAGCCACCACGGGAACCGCAGCGTCTCGTCCCAGATCAGGCGGGTGCCGTGCCGGCCGTGGCGGCGCAGGAGGAAGCGCCCGGTGCCGGTGACCAGCCCGCGGTGGCGCACGCCCATCGACCGGCGCTCGCGCCACTCGGTGACCTCCATGACGTCGAGCGTCCGCAGGGGCCCGACCCGGGTCTCGCACTCGAACGTCGTGCCGACCCCCGACCGCTGGTCGCCGGTGAAGCGGATGGACGCGGCGTCGGCCATCCACGAGACGTGGTCGGCGATGTCGGCGAGCCGTCGCCAGACGGCCCGCGGCGGGGCGTCGATCGTGGTCTGGACGCGGACGCGCGGCACGCCCTCAGGATGGCAGCCGGGCGAGGAGCTGCGGGGCCGTGAGGTGCGCGATCAGGGCGCGGCGGTGGGATCCAGGGCGGGGTCGACCGGCACGGCCGCCGCGGGGTCCACGGGCGCGGCCGCGGCGGGGTCGGGGGCCGGCTCCTCCACCGTGATCCCCAGCACCTCGAACAGCGCGGGGACCAGCCACTCCGCGGCCCGGACGGCGCCGTCCTCGGTCAGGTCGCGCCCGTCGACGCGCTGCCCCGATGCGAACTCGCCGCGCGGCAACCGCTGTGCCCAGGCGCCGAGATCGACGACGGACATGTCGCGACGGCCGGAGGCCACCTGGCGGACGATCTCGTTGAGCCGGTCGACGCGGGCGGGGTCGTTGGCGTCGACCGACGTCCAGTCGCCCTCGCCGGCCGGGGCCAGCCGCACGTGGGGCGTCGTGGCCCAGACCACCGGTACGCCGGCCTCGGAGAGCGTGTCGGCCAGGTCGTCGAGGTGCTGGCGCAGCCAGGTGTCGTACACCGGGTCGCCCGCGTGGACCCACTGGCGGTCGATCTCGCGCTCGCCGAGGTCGCCCGCGCCCGGCACGACGACGATCACATCGGGGTTGGCCGCGTCGAGGAGGTGGGGCAGGCGGGGACCGAAGCCGATGCACGTCGTGTCCTCGCCCACCGTCTCGCCCGCGAGCCGCACCGGACCCGGGCCCGAGAGGGGGCAGTCGGTGGCCACGTGCGTGGCGACGCGGACTCCCTGGTCGGGGTGGTCGGCGTTCCAGGCCTCGAACCCGGGGGTCAGCGAGCCGGCCAGCGAGTCGCCGACGACGGCGATCGATGCCGCCTCGCCGCCGGCCGGTGCGACGACGTCGAGCTCGCCCGCGCCGTTCCCGCCGTCGATCGCGAGGCTGACGCCCCGTGGAGGCTGCTGGGGCAGGGCGAACGCGGCAGCCCCGACGACCACGACGACCAGGACGAGCGCCATCGCCAGGCGGGGTGGCGACAGCCGCGCCCGGCGCAGCGGTCGCTCGAGCCCGTAGGTGACGGCCGCCGCAGCGGCGAGGGTGGCCGCCACCCGCACGACGAACAGCAGGGGTCCGCCGAAGCCCAGACGGTCCTCGTCGAGCAGCAGGAACAGCGGCCAGTGCACCAGGTAGGCGGCGTAGCTGACCAACCCGACCCACCGCAGCGGCGGGCTGCCGAGCGCGTCGGACGCCCGTCCGGGCAGGGTCACGGCGAAGATCACCCAGGCGGTGAGGACGGCGTTGACGGCGGTGATGCCGCCGAACAGGTTGGGGCTGTACAGGCCGGTCGTCGACCACAGCCACAGCAGCGCCACCAGGGCGGCCGGGGTGCCGAATCGCAGGGCCGCGGCGCCGAGGGGGGAGCCGACGACCCGGCGCATGCGTGGGCTCAGGACCGCGTAGGCGAGCACGACACCAACCAGCAGCTCGCCGGCGCGGGTGTGGGTGCCGAAGTAGGCCGCGCCGTCGTTCCCCGACCGGCCGGCGGTGTACCAGGCCGCGGCGAAGCTGGCGACCGCCAGCAGGGCGAAGCCGGCGCCGGCGGCCCGCCACCGTGCCCGCGTGAGCTTCATGAGCCCGACGAACAGGAGCGGCAGGAGGACCGTGAGCTGCACGAGCAGCGACAGCGACCACAGGTGCTGGACCGGCGAGGGGTCGGTGAGCACCCGGGCGAAGCCCGCGCCGTCGAGCACGTACCGCCAGTTCAGGACCTGCCCGAGCGCGGCGAGGACGTCGCCTCGGTAGCGGGGCCCGGCACCGACCCGCAGCGTGACCTGCAGCGCCACCACGGCGGCCACGGTCAGGAAGAGGGCGGGCAGGATGCGGCGGGCGCGGCGCTCCCAGAACCTCCCGACCGCGAGCTGCCCGTCTTGCGCCCACTCGGCGAGGGCGATGGTCGCGACGAGGAAGCCCGAGAGCGTGAAGAAGCTGGACAGGCCGAGGAACCCGCCGCGTGCGAGGTCGAAGCCCTGGTGGAACGCCAGCACCGCCAGCAACGCCACGGCCCGCAGGCCGTCGAACGCAGCGACGCGGGGCAGCTCGGGACGGGGGCCGGGAGCCGTCCGGGGGGTGCGGGCCCGCTCGGGCTCGCGGTCGTCGAAGTGACGCGGGTCGGGCCCGGCCTCCGCGTAGAGCTCGGCCTCGGGGTCGTAGCCGCCCGGCTCGTCGTCGGGCCACGCCGGCTCGACGACCGGGGCGGGCGGCGGAGGTGCGGTCGGCCCGAGCGGGCCGTAGCGGTCTCGGCGCGCCCCGGGCTGCGGCCGGGTCTCGGGTGGCGCAGCGGGTGACCGCTGCCGCCAGCGCTCGTCGAGCACGCGGGTGCGGGCGCGGACGGGCTCGGGGGCCGGTGGGCCGTCGCTCAGCGGGCCCGGCCCGGGCGGCGCAGGGGCCGGGGCGGGTGCCGGCTGCACGTCGGGCCGCCGCCAGGAGGCCGGCGGGCTCTCGGGCCGGCCGCGACGGTCGGCGCGGGCGCTGGGGCGGGACTCGTCGGGCCGCGACGGCGACCGCCACCCGGACAGCTCGCTGGGGTCGGACAGGTCGTGGTCCCACCGCTGGTCGGCGCGGGGGTCGGGTTGCGCCCGGCGGCCCGACCGGCCCCGGCCGTCGCGCCCACGATCGCGGTCGGTCGGCGCGGGGGCGTCGTACCAGTCGGGCAGGTCGGTGCGTGGTCGGGGGCGCGGCCCCGCGCTGCGGTCGTCGCCGCGGCGGTCCCTGCGGTCGTCGGCGCGGCCATCCAGCCCGGCGTCCTGGCGCTCGTCGGTGCCGCCGCCGTCCCAGCGGCGGCCGGCGTCGTACCGGCCCGTGTCGGCACGGCCCCCGTCACCGGCCCGGTCGGCGCCAGGGCGCGGGTCGGGCACTCGCTCGTCGGGGAGCCGCTCGTCGGGGAGCCGCTCGTCCCGCCCACCTCGGCTGGCGGCGTCGCCGGTGCGGGGCGCACCGCGCCGGGCGGACCGGCGCACGCGTTCACGCTCGCGCTCCACCCAGGCCCGTGCCTCCTCGGCGGCGGCGGAGCGGTCGCGCGGGGGTGGTTGCGAGGGGGTCAGCGTCGATCCTCCACGTCCGAGCGTGGTGCCAGCAGCGGGGCGTTCCGGTGCGTCCGCGCTTCACGGAACGTCCCCATCGGTCCCACAACACTACCCACCGCGGCGCCTGGCCTGTCCATCGACGCCGGACTGCGCGCGTCCCCGCACGGTACGAACGAGTCGCGGGGAACTGGAGGCGGGGTCGTGTCGGCGCGCCGATACTCTCTACAAGCCGTGGCCAAGTTCTACCTGACGACGCCGATCTATTACGTGAACGACGCGCCCCACATCGGGCACGCGTACACGACCGTCGTCGCGGACGCGGTCGCCCGGTGGCACCGGCTGCTGGGCGACGACACGTTCTTCCTCACCGGCACCGACGAGCACGGCCTGAAGGTCCAGCGGGCGGCCGAGGCCAACGGGGTCACGCCGCTCGAGTGGGCCGACCGCACCTCCGAGCGCTTCCGCGACGCCTGGAAGCTGCTCGACATCTCGAACGACGACTTCATCCGCACCAGCGAGCCCCGCCACCACGCCGCCGTGCAGCAGATCCTGCAGCGGGTCAACGACAACGGCTACATCGAGCTCGGCACGTACGAGGGCCTGTACTGCGTGTCGTGCGAGGCCTACTACACGGTCGACGACCTGGTCGACGGGTCGCTGTGCCCCATCCACAACCGGCCGGTCGAGCACGTGAAGGAGGAGAACTACTTCTTCCAGCTCTCCCGCTTCCAGCAGCCGCTGCTCGACTGGTACGCCGCCCATCCCGGCTTCGTGCGCCCCGAGACCAAGCGCAACGAGGCCCTGGGCTTCATCCGGGGCGGCCTCGACGACTTCTCGATCAGCCGCAGCTCGATCAGCTGGGGCGTGCCCATCCCGTGGGACCCGGCGCACGTCACCTATGTGTGGTTCGACGCCCTGGTCAACTACCTCACCGCCATCGGCTACGGCACCGACGACGAGCGCTTCGCCGCCTGGTGGCCCGCCCACCACGTCATCGGCAAGGACATCCTGCGGTTCCACTGCGTGTACTGGCCGGCGATGCTGCTGGCCGCGGGCCTCGAGCCGCCCGCCGACATCACCGTGCACGGGTTCCTGCTGGTCGGCGGCGAGAAGATGAGCAAGTCGGCCGTGAACCAGATCGCGCCGGCCGACCTGGTCGAGGAGTTCGGGGTCGACGGGTTCCGCTACCACTTCCTGCGCGACACCCCGGTCGGCCCCGACAGCGACTTCAGCTACGAGCGCATGGTCGAGCGCTACAACGGCGACCTGGCCAACAACTTCGGCAACCTGCTGTCGCGGGTCGCCACCGTCGTCGGCAAGAAGTGTGACGGCGTCGGGCCCGCGCCCCGGCCCGACAGCCCCCTCGCGCCCGTGGTCGCCGACGCCTACGAGGCCACCGCCCGGGCCTGGGGCGAGGTGGCTCCCTCGGCCGCGCTCGACGCCACCTGGCGCATCATCCGCGAGACCAACGCCCTGCTCGAGGACGCCGAGCCCTGGAAGCTGGACCCCGGCCCCGAGGTCGAGGCCGTGCTGGGCGACGCCCTCGAGGCGCTTGCGCATCGTGGCGGTGCTGGCCAGCCCGGCGCTGCCCACCGCCAGCGCCGAGGCGTGGCGTCGCCTCGGGCTCGACGGCTCGCCCCTCGACCAGCGCCTGCCGGCCGCGGCCCAGTGGGGTGGCTACCCGGGCGGCCTGACGGTCACCAAGGGCGCCCCGCTGTTCCCGCGCCTGACCGGCTGACCCACGCACGGCGCGGGTCAGCGCGGCTCGGCACGGTCGGGTCAGGAGAGCACCCGCCGCGACGGATCGAGGTCGCGGTCGAGGCGGATGAGGATGAACTCGTTGGGGTCGGGGACGCCCGCGCCGCGGCCGCCGGCACCCGGGAAGTTGTTGTCGTTGAGGACGGCGATGGTCTGGCTGTCCACGATCTCGACGTCCTCGATCGTCACGAACGGGAAGTCGAAGAACGGCCCCCGGTCGGCGACGCCCTGCGGGTCGGGCACGGCGAGCAGGTTCACCAGCAGGTCCTTGTCCACGTAGCCGTCCCGGTCCTGGTCGCCGAGGTCCACGAGGAACACGGCCTTGAAGCGGGCCGTGGGCCCCGACCCGCCGTCGCGCTCGATGACGAGGAAGCGGTCCTCGTCGACCGCGATGAAGTCGCCGATGGCGTTGGCGGGGTGCTCCATCCGGTAGCGCCACATGTCGCCCGTGTAGGCGGGGCCGCGGCGGCCGAGCGCCACCTCGTAGATCCGCAGGTCGGCGGCCAGGCCCGCGGCGACGTCCTCGGCCACCGGGCCCTCGAGCATCGGGTAGAGCGTGCGGCCGTTGGGCGCGAGCGCCATGCCCTCGAAGCCCTTCGACTGGGCGAGGTTGGGCGACTGGCCGGCCGGCAGCGTCGGGTTCTGCGGCGAGGCCACGCCGGGGGTCGGGACGGGCGCCCCGAGCAGCCGGCCCTCGGCGTCGGTGTGCAGCAGGAACGGGCCGAACTCGTCGCCGAACCAGAACGTGCCGTCGGGAGCGATCTGCATCGACTCGATGTCGAAGTCCCAGCCGGTGAGGACCCGGTCGGGCGCCGGGCACGCGTACCCCGCGGGCAGCGTCGGGGCTGCGCTGCAACCCCCGTCCCGCCAGATGGTCCAGGGGATGTGGCCGTCGGGGTCGGACAGCCCGAAGCCGCCGTCGACGACCTGCGTGACGCCGGTGGTGAAGTCGGGGACGATGCGATGGACCCACAGCTCGAAGTCCTGGCTGTTGGTCTTCGCCCCGAACCCGTTGTCGCTCATCGCCAGGTAGCTGCCGTCGGCGTTGCGGTGCACGGCTGAGAAGCCCTGCACCGGCTGTCCCGGGAACGGGGCGGCGATGGGGGCGGTCGTGCCGGTGAAGTACCCCGACGGGGCGCTGCCGGGGCGGTACGTCTCGGCCGGGAGGATCGACCGTCCGACCAGCTCGCTGTGCTGGACGGCGGGGGGCGTCTGGTGCCCCCGGTCGGCCCAGGCGGTGGCGGCCGACGCCACGGCGGCGGCGACGGCCGCGGCGACGGCGGTTCGGACCAACGAGGTGCGCACGATGTCCTCCTGCGTGGGGTGCGATGGTGTGGCGGCCGGCGCCGCCGGCTCCCGAGGCCAGCGGACCACGAGTGGGTGACGCCCGGTTGGACGCCCGCTGGCCGCCCGCCGACCTCGGGGGAACATCTGCGCCGCGCCGCGCCCGCGATCCGCCGTCGTCCGGGCCTCGGCGGCGCTAACGGCGGCCTAACGGACGGCGTCCGGGTGGATGACAGCGGTGCCGGGACCCGCCTACCTTCGGGCGAAGCCTCCCGGCGGAGGAGGCGAGGGGTGGGACATGGGCGGCGCCAGCGGGCGGGACACCGCCCTGTCCCACCCTTGAAGGCGACGGAGGATGGGTGCCCCAGCGCAGGCGCTTCTCCCCGGACGGCTGCGCCCCACGCGGGCGCCCATCCCCGGCGCCGACACGTACGGGCACGGGGATGTGTGGGGTGGCTGGAACAGGGACGACAGGGCCGGCTTGGTCAGGGCGGGAGCAGCCGCTCGCCGGCCCGGCGCACGGCGGCCTGGAGGCCGATGACGCGCCCGTCCCCCGCCAGGTCGACGGTCCGCTCGGCCCCGAGGCGCTCGACCAGCGCGGCCCGCAGGGGCTCGAGGTCGTGGACGAGCCCGAAGTCGACGCGCACGCCGACCTCGTCGCGAACCAGGCCAGCGGCCCCGAGGAGCACGGCGGCCTCGTCGGCCGCGCCGCCGGCGAGCAGCATCTCGCCGAGGATCCCCGCGGCGCTGACCGCGTCGGTGGGGTCGCCGCCGCCGAGCGCGGCGTCGGTGGTCGCCAGCAGCAGCGCCACGCAGCGGTCGTCGTCGCCCTCGGCCCGCGCGGTGGCCGCCAGGCCTGCGAGCGCGGTGCCGACGATGCGCCGGTCGCCGATCTCCACCGCCCGGTCGTGGGCGGCGCGGAAGCCGTCGACCGCCCCGGCCAGATCGCCGAGGGCCAGCGCCGCGTGGGCCGACCCCACGACGGCCCGCAGCCACGTCCCGACCCGCGTCCCCTCGAGGGCGCGAGCGGCCTCGTCGAAGGCGCGCCGCGCACCCGAGAGGTCCCCGACGGCTCGCCGGGCGTAGCCGATGAACGTGAGGGCGTGGGCGACGTCGGTCGGCCGGCCATGCCGGCGATGCTCCGCGGCCGCCTGCTCGAGCGTGGCGATCCCGTCCGGGATGTCCAGCCGGCGCAGGGCGAGCAGGCCCCGGATCTCGAGGGCGATGGCGGCCCAGTGCGGCTCGTCGATGTCGTCCATCCCGACCCGGGCCGCGTCGAGGAGCGCCGCCGCCCGGTCGAGGTCGATGTTGCGCCACCCGAGACCGATGGCGACCTGCACCTGGGCGGCCGCCACTGCGAAGGGGTCGCCCGCCTCCTCGGCCCGCCGCAGCGCCTTCTCGGCGAGGTCGAGCTTCGCGGCGATCAGCTCGAACGCGTACTGGGCGTGGATCGCGGCCACCTCGAGCCGGGCCCGCGGCCCGGGCTCGAGCCGGTCGGCGTGCCCGAGGAGCTCGTCGGCCCACACGAGGGCCTCGGGGCTGGCGGGCGAGTCGACCCAGCTGAGCACGAGCGCTTCGAACAGCGCCGCCGCCCGGCCGATGTCGCCCGCGTCGAGCAGGCGCCGCAACACCGACCGCACGGTCGGCAGCTCGGCGACGAAGCGCTCGACCGCCGCCGACTCGTCCGTCCCGCGGGCCGCCATCTCGAGCTCGGCGGCCAGCGTCGTGCACCACGAGACCAGGCGGTCGTGCGCCGCGCGGGTGCCGTCGGGGCCGAGCCGGGCCGCGGCGTGGGCCCGCACCGGCCGCAGGAGGCGATAGCGGTGCCCGCCGGGCTCGCGCTGGACGAGGGAGGCCTCGGCCAGGTGGCGGAGTCCGCCGTGGGCGGCGGCCTTGCCGACGCCGGCCACGCCGGCCGCCCCCGAGGCGTCGAACGAGCCGGGGAACACGCTGAGGGCCGGGTAGAGGCGTCGCGCTCCCGGTGCGAGCCGGGCCACGGCGGCATCGAGCGCGGCGCCCAACGAGCGGCCGCTCGCCCCGGCCGGCCGGTCCGCCTCCAGGACCGCCGACGCGTCGTGGGCCAGCCGGCGGGCGAGAGCGTCGAGCGGCTCGGCCCGGGCCCCGGCGGCCGCGACCTCGAGGCCGAGCGGCAGCCCGTCGAGCGCGGCGGCGATGGCGCCCACGGCGGCCCAGCCGGAGGCGTCGGAGACCGTCACGCCCTGCTCGTCGAGGCGGCGGACCAAGAGCGCCACTGCCGGCGCGCCGCGGATCTCGTCGGTGCCGGCCCCGGCGCGCGGGAGCTCCAACGGGCCGAGCGGGATCACGGCCTCGCCGGTCACGCCGAGCGGCGCCGGGCCGGTGGCCAGCAGGCGGAGCCGGTGGGCTGCCCGCAGCAGCGCCACGGCGACCGCGGCCGCGTCCTCGCGAGCCTGCTCGCAGCCGTCGAGCACGATCAGCGCCTCGCGTCCCGCCAGCAGCTCCACGGCCCGGGTCAGCGGATCGCCGCCCTCGACGGGGGGCGCCCCGACGGCGGCCGCCAGCGCGGTGGCCACGCCGTCACCACCGACCGAGGCCAGGTCCACCACGACCACCCCATCGGAGAAGCGGTCGGCGACGCCGGCGGCGGCCTCGACCGCCAGCGCCGTCTTCCCCACGCCTCCGGGGCCCACGATGCTGACGACGCGGTGGCTCTCCAGACGGGTGGCGACCGCGGCGCGCTCGTCGTCACGCCCCACCAGTGGGGCCAGGGGCGCCGGGCGGCTGCCGGGCGCGGGCTGCCACCGCGCCGCGTCGAGCGTGGGGTCCTGAAGCAGGATGGCGGTCTCCAGCCGGCGGAGCTCGTGGCCGGGTTCGAGACCGGTGCGGTCGGCCAGCAGTGCGGCGGCCTGCCGGTACGCCCGCAGCGCGTCCGTTTGCCGGCCGGCACGCGTGAGCGCGGTCATCAGCAGCGCCCACCGCCGCTCGCGCAGCGGCTCCTCGTTGACGAGGCGACCGAGCAGGGCGACGGCCCGGTCGAGGTCGCCGGCCGCGGTGAGGGCGTCTGCGAGGGCGTCCTCGGCGGCGCGGCGTTCGTCGTCGAGCGTCGCCGCCTCGGCCGCCAGGGCGGGGTCGTCGTCGCGCAGGTCCGACAGCGTCGGCCCCCGCCACAGGGCTAATGCCGCACTGAGGTCGGCCGCGGCCTCGGCCGGCTGGCTGGTGGCGCGGGCGGCGGCCGCGCGGTCGACACACGCTCGGGCCTCGTCGACGTCGATCGGCGCCGGGAGGCCCCGGCCGGGGTCGTCGCGGCGCAGTGCGTAGCCACCAGGCACGGTCTCGATGCGCACCGGGCCGCCGGCAGGGAGGAGCCGCCGCAGCCGTGACACATGGCCCTGGAGCGCGGTGCGCGCCGTCGGCGGTGCGCCCGCGGGCCAGAGGCGCCCGGCGAGCTCGTCGACCGACAGCGCCCGATCGGCGTGCAGCGCCAGCAGGGCCAGCAGGTGGGCGGCGTGGCCGCGGAGGGTGGTGGTCTTCCCGTCGGCCCCCCACACACAGAGGGGTCCGAGGAGTCCCACGATCGAGCTACCCGCCACGCCGCCAGCGTAGTTGTGCAGGCAACGACCGGTAGTGTCCCGACGTGCCCCTGCGCTGGACCGACGATCACTGCCACCTGGGGTGGGACGGCGACGGGCCGGCCGACCCGGCGCTCGTCGACCGCATGGTGGACGACGCCCGGAGCGCGGGGGTCGACCGCCTGGTCACGGTCGGTACCGACCGTGACCGCTCGGCCGACGCGGTGGCCGCCGCCGCTCGCCATCCCGGCGTGGTGTGGGCCACCGTGGGCCTGCACCCGCACGACGCCACGGACGGGCTGGCCGGTCTGGTCGGCCTCCTGGGCGAGCCGGGCGTGGTGGCGGTGGGGGAGTGCGGGCTCGACTACCACTACGACCACTCGCCGCGCGACGTGCAGCGTCGGGAGTTCGCCGCGCAGATCGGCCTCGCCCACGAGCACGACCTCGCGCTCGTCATCCACACGCGCGAGGCCTGGGACGACACGTTCGCCGTCGTCGACGCCGAGGGCGTGCCCGAGCGCACGGTCTTCCACTGCTTCACCGGCGGCCCGGCCGAGGCCGAGGCGTGCCTCGAGCGCGGCGGGTACCTGTCGTTCTCGGGCATCCTCACGTTCAAGACGGCCGGCGACGTGCGCGCCGCGGCCGCGGCCTGCCCACTCGACCGGGCGCTGGTCGAGACCGACAGCCCGTACCTGGCGCCGGTTCCGCACCGCGGTCGCCCGAACCGGCCGGCCCTCCTGCCGCTGGTCGGCGCCGCCCTCGCCGAGGCCATGGGCACCACGGTGGAGGCCGTGGCCGAGGCCACGTGGGCGACGGCGTCCCGCGTGTACGGCCTGGACTGAAACCGTCGCCGTAGCCTCGGGCCGTGACCCTCAGTCCTCGGCAGGTGCGCGACCTGCTCGACGCCCACGGGCTCTCGCCGAGCCGGGCGCTGGGGCAGAACTTCGTCGCCGACGCGAACACCGTCCGGCGCATCGCCCGGCTGGCCGAGGTCGGCCCCGGGGACCGGGTGGTCGAGATCGGGCCCGGCCTCGGGTCGCTCACGCTGGCCCTCGCCGAGACGGGCGCCGACGTCACCGCGGTCGAGCTCGACCGGCACCTGCTGCCGGCGCTGCGCGAGGTGGTCGAGCCGCACGGCGTGCGCATCGTGCACGGCGACGCGCTGCGGCTGGACTGGGACGACGTGCTCGGCCCGCCCGACCCGGCCCGCCCGTGGGCGCTGGTGGCGAACCTGCCGTACAACGTGGCGACCCCGCTGGTGCTCGACCTGCTGGCCGGGGTGCCCGCCATCGCCCGGATGTTGGTCATGGTGCAGCGCGAGGTGGGGGAGCGGCTGGCCGCTCGCCCGGGCGACAAGGCGTACGGGATCCCGTCGGTCAAGGTCGCGTACCGGGCGGACGCCGAGGTCGTCGGCCGGGTGCCGCCGACGGTGTTCGTCCCGCCCCCGCGGGTCGACTCGGCCCTCGTCCGGATCACGCGGCTGCCCACACCGCGGGTCGACGCCGACCCGGCCCGCCTGTTCCGGCTCGTGGAGGCCGGGTTCGGCCAGCGCCGGAAGATGCTGCGCCGGTCGCTCGCCAGCCTGGTGGACGCGGCCGGGTTCGAGCGGGCCGGCGTTCGGCCCGAGGCCCGGGCCGAGGAGCTCGACCTCGACGCCTGGGCCCGCCTGGCCGAGGTCGGTGGTTGAACGGGCCGTATGGGAGGGTGGTGGGCGTGACCGACGTCCTCCCCGCGCCGGCCAAGCTGACCGTGTCGCTGCGCGTCACCGGGGTGCGGGCCGACGGCTACCACCTCATCGACGCCGAGATGGTCAGCCTCGACCTCGCCGACGAGCTCACGTTCGACGTCGGCCACGGGTTCGAGGTGGTCGAGGGCCAGCACCTCGGGCACGTCGACCCCGACGACAACCTTGTCGGGCGGGCGCTGAAGGCGGTCGGGCGCGACGCCCACGTCCGGTTGCGCAAGCGCATCCCGGCCGGCGGCGGACTCGGCGGCGGCTCGTCCAACGCCGCCACGGTGCTGCGCTGGGCCGGCTGCGACGACCTCGAGATCGCCGCATCACTGGGGGCCGACGTGCCGTTCTGCCTGCGGGGCGGCCGGGCCCAGGTGACCGGCATCGGCGAGGTCCTCGACCCGCTGCCGTTCGAGCCCCGCACGATCACGCTGGCCATGCCGCCGTACGGGTGCTCGACCCCGGCGGTCTACGCCGCGTGGGACGACCTGGGCGGCCCTACCGCCGACGGTCCCAACGACCTCGAGCCCGCCGCGCTCGTCGTCGAGCCCCGCATGGCCGCGTTCCGGGACGCGCTCGGCGACGCCACGGGCGAGACGCCCCAGCTCGCGGGGTCCGGCTCGACGTGGTTCGTCCCCGGAGCCTTCCCCGGCGAGGGCCGCATCGTCACCCGCACCATCCCCGCCTACGGGTGACGGTCGCTCGGTCCGGCGGACCGGGCGCCGGGACGCGCAACGAGCGCCCCGTCGACGGGGCGCTCGGCGTGCGAATCGGTTGGACGTGGCGCCCGGCCGGCTACTTGCCGGCGGCGCGGCGCTGCCAGCGGGTGCGCTTCAGCATCTTCTTGTGCTTCTTCTTGCGCATCCGCTTGCGGCGCTTCTTGATGAGAGAGCCCATGAGGGCTGCAACCCTACTGGTGGGCCCGCACGCCCTCCAACCTGGGCCGGTGCGGCCGGCCGCCACACCGCGGGTACCGTGAGGGCGATCAGTCGGGGGTAGTTCAACTGGTAGAACGCCAGCCTTTGGAGCTGGTTGTTGCAGGTTCGAGCCCTGCCCCCCGAGCGCTGGTAGGGCGCCCAATCCCGGCTGCAAGCCGTTTAAGAGGCGTCCCGAACACTGTCTGCGCGGGCAGCGTTAGACATTCTCTTAAACGCCGTCTTAAACTCCCGAGCCGTGGCCCCGCTCGCCGAGCGCTTCGAAGCCAAGGTCGACAGGTCCGGCGAGCATCACGTGTGGATCGGCGCCCGTCCAGGCCGACGGCGTTGGTGTCATCCGGGTGGACGGCAAGCTCACCACGGCTCGCCGGGTGGGGTGGGAGCTGGAGCACGGTCCACTCGCGTCTGGAGCCAGGGTCGGTGGCTGCCCGGATGACCCGGCGTGCGTTCGGACGACCCACTTGACGGTCAGCGGGATCGCGGCTCGGGCGGCACGCCCCCGCGGCCCACGCGGGGGCGGCTCCAAGCGAATGGTTCGGCCCGGGGTGTGGAAGCTCACGGTTTCGGCGGGACGGTATGCGGACGGCTCGGTGCGCCGGCATCACAGGACGGTTCATGTCCGTGGTGATGTGGAGGCGTCGCATGCCCTTGCGGAGTTCGTCGCGGAGGTTCGTTCCGCCACGACGCCACAGACCAGGGTCGAGCGCGACGTCACCGTTGACGAGGCCGTCGAGCGGTTCCTGGCTGAGCACCTGCAACAGGAGCGTGGCCGCGAGCAGGGGACGATCGAGGAGTACCGGGGCGTTCATTCGAAGTGGTTCTCGCCAGAGATCGGCGGCCGGCGGCTTCGGGACATCGACGAGGCCATGGTCGACCGGTTGTTCGGCCGCATGCGGGAGGCGGGTCTGAGCGCGTCGCGGATGAACGCGGCTCGGAACCTGTACGCGCCGATGTTCCGGTGGGCTCGGCGTCGGGGGATCGTTGCCCGGAACCCGATGGCGGAGTTCGAGCTGCCGACGAGCCTGCACGTGGCCCGGGAGCGTCTGCCTCCCGAGGCTGACCAGCTGAGCCGTTACCTGGCGATGGCGGTCGAGCTGGCTCCGGAGGTCGCACCGGTTCTGACACTGGGAGCGGTGACCGGGATGCGGCGGGGCGAGTTGGTGTCGGTCCGTCGCTCGGGGCTCGATGCGAGGCGGCGCCGGTTGCGGGTCGACACCGCGATCGCTGGCAAACGGGTGAAGACGACGAAGACTCGTGTGGAGCGCGATGTCGCCCTCGACGTGGCGACGTTGGAGATGCTCAAACGTCACTGCGACCGCATGGACGAGCGAGCGGAGCTGTTCGGGGTCGAGGTGGCTGGGGACGGGTTCGTGTTCAGTCTCGAGCCGGACTGTTCATTGCCGATGCCGGCCGAGTGGCTGACCCGGCAGGTGTCGGTGCTCAAGGAGCATCTGGGCATCGCCAGCAAGCAGCCCGAGACCGTGGCGCTGGAGGACGAGGCTCTGCGCCTGTTCCGGCAGCCGCCCGCCCCGCGGCCCCCGGGCAAGCGGGGACCGGCGCCGAAGGGCGGGATGTCGTTCCCCGACATCGGCCGCACGCTTGGACGGTCGCGTCGGTGGGCGGAGCTGGCGGTGCTGTCGGCCCTGCGACGGGAGGAGGTCGCTGCCCGTGGCGAGGTCGACTACTTCGACGGGTCGATCGTTGCTCTTCGCAAGTTCACGTCGTCCGAGCTGCTCGACGCCGGCTTCAACATCAGCATGGTCGCCCGGCGCCAAGGCCATGGACCGCAGGTGCTGGTCAAGCACTACGCGCCGCGGCCGCCCGTCGGCTGACCGCAAGGCCGCCGACTTCCTCGGACAGGTTGTCCACGGCCGGCACGACCAGCCCGGATGAAGTGGGCGTTCAGCGACGAGAGCCGGCGTGGCGGCCGGCTCGTGATCGCGACCGCTGTCGTCGAGACCAGCGACGTCAACGCCGTACGGAGCGAGCTGCGTCGATTCCTGCGGCCCAACCAGCGCCGCGTGCACATGGCCAAGGAGAGCCCGGCGCGCCGGCGGCAGTTTGCCGCACTTGTCGGTGATCTTCCGATCGAGTGCTGCGCCGTGGCGACCGTGATGGGTGGCCGGTCGATGCCGAACGCTCGGGAGTCAGTCATGGCAGCCCTGACGGCTGAGCTGATCGGGATGCGGGTGGCGTCGTGGGCGATCGAATCAGTCGAGCCGGTGCAGGACCGACGCGATCGGCGCATCATCGCCGATGCTGTTCGGCGACTCGATCACCGGGACGAGTTCGTCTATGACCACCGGCCGCCGCACAGCGAGCCGCTCCTGTGGGCCGCTGACGGCCTCGCCTGGCTGGCGCTCGAGCGCCAGTCGGCTGAGATCGATGTGATCGACGTGCCCTGAACGCGCAACACCCGGCTGCTCACCGTCCGGAGAGCACACCGGGTGCACTTCCCGCCGCTACTGCAACGGGCACAGTCAGTATGGACCACTCAGCTCGACCCGACAACGATCTGCCGTGGGACCAGCAGACTCAGGACCGGCTGCGTTGTACCACGAGACCCGTCGTCCGGAGCACCGGAGCCAGCCATGGACGACTGCGTGGGTACCCGTGCGACGTGGTGTCCGCCATGAGTCGGGACGGCGACAAGACGTACGGGCGCTCCCGCGAACGTCAGCGCCGCCGAGCAGGGCGAGGACGCTGCTGGGCTTGTCGGTGGTGGCGGTGATGTCGTCGCTTACCCGCACCGCCGGCTGGCGGCGCCGTTCTACCAAAGCGGACGTGTCCTCCCGGCGGATCCGCCACCCGCCGCCGGCATCCCGGCTTGCCTCCACGTAGGCGCGCCGCCGCGGCGTCCCGGTCCCGCCCGGTCCCGGCGCCGGCCACGGTCTCGTCCCGGTGCTCTTCCCAGGTCCGGCCCAGCCGGGCCAAACCCGACCGCGACGCACCGATGAGCTGGGCCGCCTCCGCCGCGTTCACGACCTCGCCGGGATCACTGGTCCCGGTCAGCAGTCGGCCTGACCAGGATTCATTGCAGCGCCTCGACCCGGGTCAGCTCCGATTCCCGGACCAGCACGGACCCGTCACCGGCCAGACCCGGGACCAGGACCATGCCGATCCCGGCAGCGTCATCGAGACCGGGACCAGTCCCGTTTCCCGCAACGAACTCGAATAGGCGGGCCGGGCCACCGCCACGCGTTCCCCTCCGCTGCCGCGTCGCCTGTGTCCGGGCAGCCGACCAGCCCAGGAGGTGGCGACGCGATCGGCCACCGCCACCGATCATCGATCCTTCCGAGCCGCAGTACGTCGAGCCGCCCGCGCCCCCGGGGCTGTTCGGCAAGAAGAAGAAGCACGCGGAGGCGATCGAGGTGGCCAGGGCTCAATACGAGCAGGCCCACCGTGCCTGGCAGGCCGAGGTCGCGTGGCTGCCCGCTCGTCGGCAGGCAGCCGCCGACGAGCACGCCAAGAGTGAGCAGCTCCGTGTTCAGCGGCTGGAGGCGGAGCGGACACGTTACGCCGCGGAATGCACGGCCCGGGAGGCGGAGGCCGCCGACAAGAACGCCGCGCTCGATGCGCTGATTTCCAATCTCGGCGTACGGGGCGACCGAAGCCATCGAGGAGTACATCTCGATTGTTCTGTCGAACTCGGTGTACCCGGAGCATTTCCCCGTCCGCCACGAGTTCACGTTCGACCCGTCTACCGCGGAGCTCTCGCTGCGCTGCCTCGTCCCCGGCCCGAACCACATCCCCACGACGAAGGCGTACAAGTACGCGAAGGCCGCCGATGAGATCACCGAGACGCGCTCCCGCAGAAGGCCACAAAGGACCGCTACGCCGGTGCCGTGAACCAGGTGGCGTTGCGGTCACTGCATGAGGTGTTCGAAGCCGACGCCGCGGTCTGATCCAGTCAATCACGCTGCAGGTGGGCACCGAGACGATTGACCCCGCGACCGGTGTCGAGGCCTACGTGCCGTTCGTCGCTGTCGGCGCAGATCGGGTCACCTTCACTGGGTTCGACCTCGCGGCGGTCGTGCCAGAGGCGACGCTTGTGCACCTTGGGGCGGCGATGTCCAAGAACCCGCTCGGCCTAGATCTCCGCGGATGTGTCGGGGGTTCGCAGGACGTGAGCGACGAGCTGATCTTCAACCCACCGCCCGGGTGGCCCGCGCGCCCACTTGGTTGGAAGCCACCGGCGGGGTGGACCCCGGATCTGTCCTGGCCCGAGCCTCCGCCTGGCTGGCAACTCTGGCTACCCGCCGACACTCGTCGCAATGCACCCACCGCGTCCAGCCGTCCCTAGCGACATGGAGACGCTGACTCCTGCTCCTACGGAGCAGCCTGAGCAACTCGGAGTGAGAGGCGGAGCTGCGTGCACGTATTGCCGTCCTTGAAGCAGAGATACGCGGCTCTCCGGCGCTCGGCTGACAGGATCGGCCGACAACGATGACGCGTACGTCGGCTCGATGACGACCGTGTCCTCCAGTCCGTCGGCATCTACCGGTACCACCATCCGCTCGAGAGGGCCGCCGCATTCAAGGAGCGACTCGATGAGCTGAGCGGCCGGATCGCCGAGTCCGTCAAGGCCGGTACGGCGATCGTCGTGTCGAGCATGTTCACCTTCGACAACTCCCTCGCCAAGGGTCGGAAGATGACGGCCGACCTGTCGAAGCTGATGCTGCGCGCCTACAACGCCGAGGCCGACAACAGCATCCGATCGCTTCGCGTCGGGAACGTCGTGACCGCCAAGAAGCGCCTCGATGCGTCCCGAACGTCGATCGCGAGGCTTGGGGCGATGATGGAGATGCACATCAGCGATGAGTTCCACGCGCTGCGCGTCGAGGAGATCGAGCTAACCGCAGACTGGCTGATGATGAAGCAGCAGGAGAAGGAAGACGCTCGCGAGGAACGCGAACGCCTCCGTGAGGAACGTCGAGGTCCAACAGGAGCTCAACGCTGAGCGCGAACGGCTCGACAAGGAGCGAGCGCACCTCGCGAACGCTCTCGCCGCACTAGAGAACTCAGGCGGGTCCGATCCAGCGCTTGAAGCGAGCCTCGCCGACGATCGACGCAGCGATCGAGGCGAACGACTACCGGGCGGCCAACATCCGGGCCGGCTACGTCTACGTCATCTCGAATCGGGGCTCGTTCGGTCCAGGTGTCGTCAAGATCGGCCTGACCCGTCGACTCGAACCGCTCGAACGGGTCTCCGAGCTCGGTGACGCATCCGTGCCGTTCCGCCACGTAGAGGGCCTCCCCGTTGGCTGCGTCGCAGCGACCGACCCCGCCCCCAGATCGGTCACCCGTCCTGCTGACCCCGAGCGGAAATCAGTCGCTCACCGGTTGCGGGATGCCGCCCCGCGAGCAAGCTCCGGAACGTGTCGCGGAACGCCCCTCCGCCATCCGCGTAGGCCGAGCGTTCCGGCCCCCGTTCCGAGCCACCGCCCCGGCCCCTCGCCAGCATCCGCGTAGTACCGCCGGGTGAGCCCCCGTTCCGTTCCCTGCCGGCGCACCGGGAACCGGAACCGGCGGGCTCGCCGTTCCGGGCGGCCGCGGGATGCCTCCCCGTTCCGGCCGGCTGCTGGCGCTGTTCCGCGGTGGAGGTACTCGACGATGTCGGCGACGACCGGGCGACGGCGGCCGGCCGCCCCCAAGGCGGTCACCGTGAACCTCACCTCAGGGCCACGTCCGCGCCTCGCCGGAGCGGCGTCCCGCAGGTTCACCGGAGGTGAACCTGCATGGGTCTGTCGGCGCGTCGGGGTGCGGAGGGATCGTGTTTCCGGGATGGCGAGTCGTGACGCGGGATCGGCCGCGTCGACCGCCTTGCGTGGGTGCGTTCGGGTTGTGTGGGCCGGTGCGCGGTGCGGGCGTTCGCCGCGGGCTTGTGGGAGTGGGCGGCAGGGCGGGGCGGGTCACAGCGACACGCTCGGGGGTCGCAGACCGGTCTGATCGGGGGCGGTGAGACGGTCGAGCTGCGCGGTCGCCACCTGGTCCGGGGTGGCGAGCCGCGCCGTTCGGCCCTCTCTCGGCCCCCCAAGCCGTCGGGCCTCGAGCCCGTGTGCATCGCCACGCTGTTCCGGGAGGGGTCCGTTCCGGAGCTGGGTCACGCCTGCCAAGACTGACGGGTCCACCCCGGCGGCCCGCAGCCGCCCGACCACATCGTCGATGACGACCAGGTGCTGGTCCTTCGCCCAGTAGGGGAGGCGCCGGAACTGGCGGAGGGTGAGCACGGCGACCGTGTCATGGATGGCGAACGTGCCGGTGTCGAGGTCGGCGGTGGCCAGGCGAAAGCTGGCCGCCCGGCGCATGGTCCGCCCGATCGGGTTGTTGCGGCCGGGTGCCTCGGAGGCGTGCAGTCCCAAGAGCTGGGCCAGGTCCCGGCAGTCGATGCGGGCGGGACCGCCGGCCTGGGCGGTCAGCTCGTGGGTGCGGCGGATCAGGGCCACCACGGATGGGCCCACCAGCGGCCCCCAGCACCGCTCGACGTAGGGGCTGTCCGGGGTGACGCCGCACAGGCGGACGAGCGTGGACGGGTGGTCGATGCGCGCAAGGTGCAGCTCCATGGCCGTCTAAGGCCCGAAACGCCACCGGGACCAGGCGAAACGGGACTCTGGGCGCCGACCTGTCTCCAGAAATGCAAAACGGGATGCCTACCGGGACGCGGTCCGGGACGGTCGCCGGGACCGGGAATCGCACCGTCGGGGCCATGACCCATCGAGGAGGCCCCGCCATGACCATCCCGCTCGCCGACTGTGCCATTGTCTTCGCCCAGCTCGATCAGGACTGGGCCATCACCTGTCGCCGTAACCGCCGCACCGGCACCCTTGCCTGTTGGGCTCGACAGGAGCCGGCCCTTGCCGATCTCACCCACCTCGACCAGATCGCCGCCCCGGGCAAACCGATCCCGAGAGCCCACTTCGCCGCGGTCTTGCGCCTCACTCGCACCGGTGACGCGACAGCCGCCCGCGCCCTCCTGCAGATGCTGCGGCCGGGACTCGTGCGCATCACTCGAGATCTCGGCTCCCCCCAGCAGCCGAGCATCGGCGCCGAGGTGATCACGGCCGCGTGGGCGTGCATCGACCGCGTGCAGAACCGAATCGTCACCATCCACACCGCCAGCTGTCTGCTGCGGTCCATCCGCCGCGACGTCCTCACGCGCCCGCCTCACACACCCGGACGGGGCTACGTCGGCGGGCGTGGGATCGGCGGAGTTCGCAATCGACAGGAAGGCACGAACTGCTGCAGGCCCAACGGCGGCCCCGGCCGAGGCCGTCGCTCTGAACGGCCCGCTCGCCCGCACCGTGCTCGACGCCGCGGTCGCCCAGGGCGCGGTCACGAAGGCCGCCGCCGACCTCGTCTGGCTCACCTCGGTCCATCAACAGCCGGTCGCGGCCGTGGCGAGCACCATTGGCACATCGGCGTCTACGGCCTACGCCGTCCGGGCCAACGCTCACGCCCGGCTCCGTAAGTACTACACCGCCGCGTGAGCCCACGCGACCGCCGACGGCGCCGTGCGAGAGTTCCCGACACCACGGGGTTCGGTCCATCCTGTCGTGGGATCGCCCGTCTAACGTGTTGGCCGCTAGATGTGCCCGTTGAGGTTCAGGCCCGGGGATCCGCCTGATCTCGTCTCGGCACTCACCGTCGGTCTACCGACGGCTCGCCGCGCAGCAACGTGACGGCGTTCGACCAGCCCCGGTGCTGCGCATGGCCTCCTCCACACCACCACGGCTCAGTGCACGAGCCGCAGCCCGAGAGGCCGCCTTCCATGACCACCATGGACACGCCGACCGCCGTCGGATCAGGTCCTGACATCTCCACAAACCGGGACGCTGAGCTACGCGAGCGCGCCCGCACCGTCTGGCTTCAGAGTCACCACCTCGGCACACCCCTGTCTGGCGCCGAACTCGGCCGTCTCTTCGAACGCACGGACCGATGGGGTCGCAAACGCCGAGAAGAAGCCAAGGCCACGCTCCGGACCAGAGGCCCCGACTCCCACCAGCCGAGCCCCCCAGACCTGGCGGAACGCCGCGCCGACCCGCCATCGCAGCCAGGGGCACCCGGCGACACTGCGCCACTCGCGCATCGTGCCCTCACCGCTGTGCCCCCACCGGCCGTCCGCGCCGCGCGTTCGGGGACACGGTCGACGCGCCCGCGACTGGACGCGAGCGAGGCAGGCGCGCGAGAAGGACGAGCATGGGGGCGTGTCTGTTGCCGAACGAACTTTCGACTTGGTCGCGGGAGGCAACTTCGCGCCGGCACGGTCAATGGCAGCGCCGCGAGTAATCCCAGTCGGTCGGGTAGATGGTCGATGGCGTGGTGCACCACAGCGACGCCGGCACCCAGCCATATACACCTCGATGGCATTCTGTGACACGGGATTCGAGGCCAACGTCGCGTTGAGCTTCGGGAGCATCGGCGACGCGTTCGACAACGCCGCCATGGAAGGCGGCGGTGCGCCACCCGACGATGCGCCGGGAGAACACGTCGCTCACGAACGCGGTGAACGCCATGCCCGACCACGTCGCGACATAGGCGAAATCGACAACGCACTACTCGTTGGGTCTGGCCCCGTGAAACGCGCGTTGCACGAGGTCGGGTGGCCGCGTCGGCATGTCGCTGGACGAAACCGTCGCCTTCCCGCAGGCGGTCGCGCTCGCCGCGCCGTCGAGCGCGACCGTCTACGCTCAGGCGGTGTATCAGGCGTGCCGGGTGAGCTCGACCGAGACCGCCGGCGTGGTCGATGGCGCCCCGCTGAAGATGCCCTTCAGCGGTGGGACGTCGCGGTAGTCGCGACCGCGGGCGACGAGCACGTGGCGTTCCCCGACGGCCACGGCGTTCGTCGGATCGACCGGCCACCAGTCTCCCGTCCACGCCTCGCACCACGCGTGGCTCTCGCCGTGCACCGTGTCGCCGATCTGGGCGTCGGCCTGCGGGTGGAAGTACCCCGACGCGTAACGGGCGGGGATGCCCATGTTCCGCAGCAGCGCGATCGCCAGGTGGACAAAGTCCTGGCACACGCCGCGCCCGTTCCTCCATGCGTCCGTCGCGGAGGTCGACACGCTCGTGCTGCCCCGCTCGTAGACCAGAGCAGCGCGCACCCATTCGCCGACGAGCTCGAGTGCCTTGTGCGGCGTGGACGCCTCCTTGCGGAGGGTCGTGCCGATCGCCGTAACGCCGTCATCCGCCGCCGTCGCCTCCGTCGGCGCGAGATACTCGAAGTACGCCTCCCCGACGGCGTCAGCGTCGAGCTCGGCCCAGCTGATCGCGTGGTGTTCGGTCGGGGCATGGGAGGCGGGGGTTTCGACGATGGAGGATCCGACCACGACGAGCTCGCGGTGGGGGACGTGGACGTCGAAGGCGTGGACGAGCGTCCCCCAGTAGTCCCGGTAGCTGACAGGGCGAGCGGGTGGCGTGACCTCGACCCGAGCGTCGATCGTGGCCTGACCGACGGTGGTGAGCGGCGTGATGCGGACCTCGTTGTAGGACGCGACCACATCCTGGACGTAGCTGTAGGCGCTCGTGTGCCGGATGCCGAGCCGCCAACTCATGTGCTCCACTCCAGCGGGGCGGTTTCCCGGAAGTAGCGCGCCGCGATCGCGGTGCCGGCATCGAAGCAGTGCTGCTGCAAGCGGTAGAGGTGCCCGGGGAGGTCACCCACGAGGTCGTCCCCCGAGCAGAACTCGAGCTCGGTCCGGGCCTGGCCGAGGTTGCGACGGGCCGGATCGTCGAGCCCGGCGCGTCCGAAGGACGGATCCAGCTCGGCGAGGCACTCCTCGGCCGCGTGCAGCGCAGAGAACACCGAGCGCGGGAAGAGCCGGTCGAGGACGAGGAACTCCGCCGCCAGGGAGACGTCGACTGCTCGCTGGTACGTGCGCAGGTACGCCTCGTAAGCGCCGCAGGATCGCAGGGTCGTCACCCAGCCCGCTTCGCCCCAGCTCTCGCCGTACCGGGCGGACAGCAGGCGTGCCGTCATGTCGACGCGCTCGAGGCTCCGCCCCAGCAGCAGAAAGCGCCACCCGTCGTCGCGGCTCATCGTCGACTCGGCCAGACCGGCGAACATCGCTGCCCGCTCCTTCACCCATCGGAAGAACGCGTAGGCGCCTTGCTCGTGGGGCACCGCCGCCCCGGAGCGGAGGGCTTCGTGGGTGGCGTTCAGGCACTCCCACATCTCCGACGAGATCGCCTCCCGGGCGCCTCTAGCGTTGCGCCATGCGGCGGACATCGAGCCCACGATGGAGCTGGCGTAGTCCCCGTCGAACGCGAGGATGCGAGTGACGGCGGCGGAGTCGCAGCCGCCGGCACGGTCTGCACCGACACCCATGACCTCGAGCAGCGCGGCGCACGCGGCGGCCTCGTCGACCCACCGGTCCTCGAGCAGCAGGTGGTAGTGCACGTCCAGGATCCGGGCGGTGTCCTCGGCCCGCTCCGTGTAGCGCCCCACCCAGTAGAGGGACTCGGCGATGCGGCTCAGCATGGTCCGGACCTCGACTGTTGTTGTTGCTGCTGCTGCGCGTGCTGCGCCCCCGCCGAATCGGCAGCGGCCTCGGCCGGCGGACGCGACCACACGGCACCAGGCTGGCGCGCGCCGGCGGCGACGAGTCGCTCGAGCGCGTCGCCGGAGGGCATGAGCACCCACGTGTCCTTCGAGCCGCCGCCCTGGCTGGAGTTCACGACGAGGCTGCCCCTCCGGCAGCGCGACCCGGGTGAGCCCGCCCGGTGCCACCCAGAGGCGGTTCCCGTCGTTCACCGCGAACGGCCGGAGGTCGACGTGCCGAGGCGCGAACCCGTCACCTGTGTGGGTCGGCGAGGTGGAGAGCTGCACGACCTCCTGGGCGATCCATCCACGTGGGTTCTGGAGCACCTGGCGCCGCAGCCGTTCGATCTGCTCGTCAGACGCCGAGGGACCGATCACGATGCCGTAGCCACCGGACCCGTCGACCGGTTTGACCACGAGCTCGTCGAGCCGATCCAGGACATGGGCCCGCTGGTCGGGATCGCGCAGGTCGAAGGTGTCGACGTTGGCGAGGATCGGCTCCTCGGCGAGGTAGTACCTGATCAGGTCCGGGACGTAGCAGTACAGCGCCTTGTCGTCGGCGACGCCGTTGCCGACCGCGTTGGCGATCGTGACGTTGCCCATGCCGCGCCGCGTTCACGATCCCGGCGCAGCCCAAGCACCGAATCCGGGCGGAACTGGAGCGGGTCGAGGAAGTCGTCGTCGATCCGTCGGTAGACGACGTCCACGCGCTGCCTGCCGGAGGTGCTGCGCATGAAGACCACGCCATCACGGCAGACGAGGTCGCGGCCCTCCACGAGCGCGACCCCCATCTGCCGCGCCAGGAACGCGTGCTCGAAGTACGCGGCGTTGTGCACGCCCGGCGTCAGCACCACCACCGTGGGATCCGCCGGACCCGCCGGCGCCCCCGCCCGCAGCGCCTCGAGGAGATGCGCCGGATAGTCGGCGACCGGTCGGACTCGCTGAGTGGCGAACAGCTCCGGGAACACGTGGGTCATCGCCCGGCGGTTCTCGATGACGTAGGAGATCCCCGACGGCGTGCGGAGGTTGTCCTCCAGCACGCGGAAGCGGCCGTGGGCGTCCCGAACCAGGTCGATCCCCGCGACGTGGATCCTGACACCGTTGGCTGGTCGAAACCCGGCGACCTCCCGACGCAGGTGGGTCGAGGAGAGCAGCAGCGATCGGGGGACGACCCCGTCGGCCAGCACCCGCGCCGCGCCGTAGACGTCGTCGAGGAACGCCTCGAGTGCCGTCACGCGCTGCGCCACGCCTGACTCGATGACCTCCCACTCCGCCGCCGGAATGATCCGCGGCAGCAGGTCGAGCGGGAAAGGTCGCTCGTCGCCGGACAGCGAGAACGTGATGCCCTGGTCCCGAAAGCTGCGGTCGCGCGCGATGCAGCGCTCGCGGAAGTCGTCCACGGTCAGCGTTCCGAGGGCGTCGTGCACGGCGCCGTAGTGCGGACGGGTCGCGCCACGCTCGTCGAACATCTCGTCCCAGGCCCGGCCGCTCGGCTCGTAGGAGTCGAAATCGAAGAGGGCCACCCCATTGTCCCTATCGGAGAGATGTTTCCCCTTGATTTCGCGGCCCTGCCTGTTCACAGTTCATTCATACTCGCGCCCAACCGCGGATACGTCGCTGCAGGAGGGTGAGTCCGTGCTGGTCCGGGTCGGGTGCTCTTTCGTCCACGTGGCGACCACCCCGACGCATGCCGTTCTGCAGGTCGAGCCACGGCGCGACGTGGGCGGCACGGTGGTCAAGGACGGCTGGGACAACGACCCGCCCGCGGCGGGGACCACCTACGTCGACCTCTACGGCAACCTCTGCCGCCGGTTGACCATCCCCGACGGGCGCTCCTCGCTCAGCTATGACGCTCTGGTGGAGATCGACGGATTGCCCGATCCCGTGCGCGCGGGTGCACGGGAGGTTGCCGCCGACGAGCTCCCCGCCGACGCCCTCGTGTTCACGCTGCCGAGCCGGTACTGCCCGTCCGACGCGCTGGCCGACACGGCGTGGGCGCTCTTCGGGTCGGTCGACCCGGGATGGAGCAGGGTCCAGGCGATCTGCGACTGGGTGCACGACGCGATCGAGTTCGACTACGGGCGCAGCACGGTGCTCACGACCGCGGTCGATGTGTACGAGGCCCGAGCCGGTGTCTGCCGTGACTTCGCCCACTTGGCGGTGACGTTCTGCCGGGCCTTCAGCATCCCGGCTCGGTATGTCTTCGGGTACCTGCCCAACATCGGGGTCCCGCCTCCCAATGCCCCCATGGACTTCTGCGCCTGGATGGAGGTCCTCCTGGACGACCGGTGGTGGACCTTCGATCCCCGCAACAACGTCCCGCGGGTGGGCCGCGTGCTGATCGGCCGCGGTCGTGACGCCCTCGACGTCGCCATGATCACCACCTTCGGTGGCGTCGAGCTCGACGCGATGGTCGTGCGCGCCGAGGAGGCCGTAGCGTGACCCTCCTCGCCGCGGCGACCACCAGCCGCACGCTCCTGCTCGAGCAGCGCATCCGATACGAGTACTCGACGCCGGTCGAGCGGCTACGACAGCGGTTGATCGTCGTCCCGCCCCCCGTCCACGGCGCGCAGCGCCGACGCGACTGGTCGTTCACCGTCGACGGTGTGGACGCCCCCGTCAGCCGCACACGTACGGACAGGTTCGGCAACGTCGTCATCGACATTGGGGCGCGACGCATTGAACGATGGATCGAGTTCGGCGCCAGTGCGGCAGTCGAACGAGTCGCCACGAACGATCTCCACACCATCCCGGTCGACCCTCGCCTCCTTCGCCCCACCCCGCTCACCATTGCTGACGCTCGCATCCGCGACCTCGTCATCCCCGGAGCCGGGCCCGCTGACATCTGCGCCCGAGCGAGCCGCTCGCTCATCTACGAGTGGGGGATCACCGGCGTCCAGACGAGCGCAGCAGAGGCGATCCGTGTCGGCCGAGGTGTGTGCCAGGACTTCGCCCACATCATGATCGCTGGGTGCCGAGCCGCCGGAATCGCCGCCCGCTACGTCTCCGGGCACCTCGTCGGCGAGGGCGGCAGCCATGCCTGGGTCGAGGCGCTGGTCCCGGAACCGGACCGCCCCGGCGAGTGGGCGGTGCAGGCTTGGGACCCGACCCACGACCGGCCGGCGGGCGACGGGTACGTGACGGTCGCCGTCGGGCGTGACTACGCCGACGTCGCGCCGCTGTCTGGGTCGTACGTCTCCGACTGCGCCGTCGGCCAGCTGTCCGTCCGCAAGCGGCTGGTCGCGCGGCGTGGCTGACGCCTGCAGTGACGTCGCCTGGGCCCACGGCCGCAGGACTCGCAGGCTCACCAGACGGGTAGAAGCTGGGGCAACTAGCCGTGGGAGCTCATGCCGTGCTCGCTTCAGGGGTGTTGATCGACGAGCGCCATGAGATCGAGCAACTGCTGGGCCGCGGTGGCATGGGGGAGGTGTTCCGCGCCAAGGACCTCACGACGGGCCAGTCGGTCGCCATCAAGCTCCTCCGCATGGTCGATCCGCAGAGCATGGGCCGGTTCCGAACAGAGATCGAGGTGCTCGGCCGACTCGATCACCCTGGCGTGGTGCGGCTGTGCGGCACGGGATTGCACGACGGCGTCCCCTATCTGGCGCTCGAACTGGTCGACGGTCCGTCGCTCGCCGACGTGCTGGCCGGTGGGCCGCTCGGCGTCGAGCAGTCGATCTCGATCGGACAGCAGCTGGCCGAGGCGCTGATGCACGCGCACGGCCTCGACATCGTCCATCGCGATGTGAAGCCCGCCAACGTGATCTGCGACGCCGAGCCGCCGCGCGTCCGGCTGGCCGACTTCGGGATCGCACTCTTCAGCGACACCACCCGGATGACGGCCGCCGGCGCGTGCATCGGCACCGCCGCGTACCTGGCACCCGAGCAGCTGGAAGGTCAGGTGGGGCCGGCCGCGGACGTGTACGCCCTCGGGCTGGTCGTGCTGGAGTGTCTGACCGGGACCCGGTGCTACCCCGGCAGCCTCGTGCAGGCGGCCATGGCTCGGCTCCATCGGGCGCCCGTCGTTCCGGACGAGCTGCCGGTATGGCTGGGCCACACCCTCCGGGCGATGACGGCCCGAGACCCTGTTCGTCGACCGCCGGCCGCGGCGGTGGCCGACGCGTTCAGTCGTCGGGCCGTCGAGGCCGTCCTTGCATCCACCGCGGCGATGGAAGCCGCCGCGCAGTCGACCGGCGCTCCACCGGGCACGACCACGAGCGCGATCGTGGGCTCGAGCGCCAGGATCGGGAGCCGCCGAATCCCAAGACCGTCATGGGATGTGGGAGGCGGTCGACGCCCTCTCGCCCTCGCGTTCGGTGGCGGTGCACTGACGACCGCCGCAGCCGTCGCGATCCTCGCCTTGTTCCTGGCCATCTGGCCGTTCGGAGGGAGTGGCCTAGAGGTGACCGAATCGCAGACGCCATCGATACCGACGACGGCGGCGGTTGAACGGGGCCCGACGGCATCGATCGAGGCCAGCATCACACCGACGCCGACCACGCAGCCCGCGCCGCCGCCCGCCACAGACGTACACGGCTCAAGCGAGGCCACAGTGCCGGCCGAAGTCTCAGACGACAACAGCGCGCAGAGCAACGGCGATGCCCGGGGCAGCGGCAAAGGAAACGGAAACGGAAACGGAAACGAAGGCTGACGCTGTGCCGGTGGATCTGGCCGGGCGCTGGTAGGCGTCGCTGACGGCCCTCACGCCCTCGCCCGGCCTCTTCAGCATGGTTGCGTTGAAGACGGACGATCGAGCGCGGCCGCAGGCAGCGTGCCACTGATGACGTCGCGGGCGACGTCCACCAGCCGAAGGTTGTGGTTCCGGGCGTGGTCGCGCAACATAGAGAACGCTTGTTCCATGTGGAGGCCCGAGCGCTCGGCGACCATGCCTTTCGCTTGCTCGATGACGATGCGGCTGGTGAGGGCGTGGTTGAGCTGTTCGTTGATGACCTGAGCCTCGAGTGTGGCGCGGTGCTGGAGGATGGCGATGGTGGCGACATCGGCCATCGCTTGGGCGGCGGCGATGTCGGCGTGTCGCATTTCGCCCGGCTCGATGTGAAGCAGGTTGAGGGCGCCGATCACGGCGCCTCGCAGTCGCATGGGCAACGCGTGCACGGAGTGGAAGCCGGCGGCGAGCGCCTCGGCCGCGAAGCGGGGCCAGCGGCCGTTGACCGTGGCCAGGTCTTGGTTCACGACCGGCTGGCCGGTGCGGTAGCAGTCCAGGCAGGGGCCTTCCTGGGATTGCAGCTCGAACAGCTCCAGCACCCGCATGGCCTCGCTGGAGGAGGCCATGACCCGGAGGTCGCCGTCTGGTGCGACCAGCATGAGTCCCGCTGCCCCGACGTCGAGCACGTCGATGCAACCGTCGGTGAGCACAGTCAGCAGTTCGACCACGTCGAAGTCCGCCACGAGCGTGTCCGCCAACTCGACGAGCGTCCTGGCGAGCATCGTTTCTCTAGGCATCGGACCTCCCAGTTGCCTCGGCCACGGCCCTGTGACCGTGCCCCGGCCCAGGGAGCGTGGCTCCCGCTGCATGCTACGACGGCTGGGGCTCGCGTCTTGCGGCCTCGGCGCGGTGGAGCGCCTTCACGGCCCGAGGTCCTTCTCGCCGCTTCGGGCGTCGAAGCGCAGCTTTCTGGCCACCACGTCGTTGGCCACCTCAGCCAGGGGGCGGTCGTTGCCGAATGCGTACGCCCTCAGCCGGATCAGAGCCTGGCCGACGCTGACGTCGAGCTGGGCGGCGACCATGCCGGAGGCCTGGTGCACCACAGAATGGAAGTCGGCGCCCGCCTCCAGTTCGGCGGCCAGCTTCCCGGGCGGCGCGTTCGCCTGCAGCACGAGGACTGCCTGGGCAGCGATGTCGGCCATGACCAGCGCGTCGGCGTGCTGGTCGTCGGTGAGCGGCCCCGGCCGGGCAGAGTAGAGGTTGAGGGCCCCGAGGCGGACCGCGCCGACTTGGAGGGGGAAGCCAAAGATGGCCCCCACGCCCGCCTCGATGGCTGGGCCCGTGAAAGCGAGCCACCGGGGTCTGTTGGTATGGGCCAGATCCGGTTCGAGCACGGGCCGGTCCTGATGGTAGGCGTCCACGCACGGCCCTTCCCCGAGCGCGTACTGCAACTGCTCGATGAGGGCGCTCACATCGTTAGTGGTGCAGACCGAACCTTGCGGCACGTCGCCGGACATCAGCATGATCCCGGCGCCGGTCATGCCGGTGACGTCGGCGCACACCTCGCACAGGCGCTTCGTCTCCCGATCGGGGGCCCCGCTGCCGACGAGCCGGGCGAGAATCCGAAGACGCCGTTCGCCCGCCACAGCTCACGGTCCTCCGCGACCGACCACGTTCGTGGTGGGCTCATCCGCCCGATGGTGTGCATGCACCGACGACACCTTCGCGGCAACGACGCGGGCAACGGGGACCAGACCGGGAGCGCTGATGGGCTGCGGCGCGGACGCGTCAGCGCGTTGGTCGATTCGGTCGGCGGCGGGCACCGCCACCCACGTGCCGAGCGCACCAACGGCTCCCGCCGCGGGCGTGGCGTCAACACGGCGGGGATCAAGGAGATCCGTGTGACCGCACAGGTCAAGGATCCGCCGCGCACACCGCGACGGAGATCGCAGCGCCAAAGACCGCGATCGCAGTCCGAGGAGCTCCCGCGCCCGGACGATGACGCCGACCGTGGCCGCGCCCATGAACTGCACCTCGCTCAAGTCGACCACGAGATCGGCGTCGTCGCGCGCGATCGCCCGAGCCATGGTCTCCGACAACGCGGCCACGGTGGAGTCGTCGTGCTCGCCGCGCAGCCAGACGACAGTGCGAGCGGCGTCGCGCCGGGCGAACGCCGACAAACGTCGACGAGAAACGGTGACGGACAAGGACTCGATGGAAGCCATGGCACCCTCCTGGCATCAGGCGCTGCGATGATGCGCTACCAGGGTCCGGAGCACCGCTCCCGAGCCAACCGAAGCTGGCCCGACACGTCAGGGTTCTTGTCGTGTCACACGGACCGTACACCGAAGGGAAGAGTCCGACTTCCGTGGGGTGGGTTTCGATAGCGGCGTGCCGGGCAGGTTTTCGGTGCGCGACGTGCGGGCGACGAGGCACGGCCTGCACGTGTCCACGCCGGGTACGCTCTGTCGGGTCGCCGAGTCATGGGCGACCAGGCCGTCGCCCCGGACCCAGGTGGCCCGGTGGTAGCCGACGTCCGCTGGTCCGTGCTCGCCCGCCTGGTCGAGACGGCGGACGTGGAGAGGACTCATGACTGATCCGTCGGTGGGACAACCCGGAGACACTGATCGTTCTGTGGGGCAGGTTGGAGACGCCGCCCGTGCTCGGCCGGGCGACGAGGGCCGCGGGCGAGTTGAGAAGGACGCGTCGTCCTCGCGGACCGCACCCCGAACCTCTGAGAGTGCGCGCCGGGAACGGCCTCAGGGAATGATCCCGGCTCGATCGGTGCGCCGCACCAAGCTCGAGCGGGGCTCGATGCGGGTGTTGGCCACGGGCGGCATCATCGGCCTCGCCACCGTCCTCGGCGCCGTGCTCGTGAGCCAGAGCGTTGCCGGCTGGATCGTGGGCCTGGCCGTTGGCCTCACGTCGGTGATCCTCGCCGCTGTCCTGTGGTCGTCGCGACAGCTCTAGTCACGCGTGCTCACCATGTCCTCGTTCTGGAGCAGCGCTCGGACTGCGAAGCGGGACCCCCGACGCTCGGGCGGCAGGGTCGCGCCGGTGGGCGGCTCGATAGCCGATGAGCAACGCCGTGTTGGCGGCGAAGAGCCACAGGCCGAGCAGCACAACCGCCGCCAGGGCATCGGACGCGTACCGGCGCTCGAAGTTGGCGCCGAGCCGCAGGTAAGCCACGTACGTGACGGACAGCACCGAAATGCTGGCGGCTGCGATGAGTGCTCCGTGGATCGTCGAGCGCCAGTCGAGCGGGGTGTGGGGGAAGACCCTGTAGATGACGCCGACGGTCACGAGCGTGGCGCCGAAGCCGTACACGAGGGCCGCCGCGAGCCCAACGGCGAGCTCACCGGGCGTGTCCCCGAGCGCGGTGGCACCGGCATAGCTGGCGACGAGGCTGGCCAGCATGAGCACGGGCGCGAGGCAGACGAGGAGCAGCGCTGCGCCTCGCCGTCGTAGACCGGTGGCGTCGCGGTCGCCCGCGAGCCGGTCGAGAACTCGTACCAGCGCAGACCCGTAGGCGGTCGCTGGCCACACGGCGGCAACCACAGCCACTAGCCCAAGCCGGGTGCCGAGGTCGGCGACCCGCTCGAGCGCCCGGTCGGCGCCGAGTGCCTGGGGGCTGAAGCGGGCGAGCTCTGCGGCAGCCTGATCGATCTGCGTCGGACCGACCAGAAGGCTGGTGACCCACAGGGCGACCACGACCAGAGGGGCTACGGAGATGAGCCCGTAGAAAGCGAGGGCAGCCGAGTACAGGAAGACGTCTTCGGCGCGCGCGGTCGCCACGGCGCTGCGAACCCGGCGGACAATGTCCGGCAGGACAGGAGTCCGTGAAGTGGAACCGATGGGTGCTCCTCTCGTCGGCAGCTACCACTATCGCGGTGTCGCTGAGGGTCAGCCTCCCGGTGAATCCGCTGTGTGGTGCGCTCGGTGATGCCGACCTCGACGGCGATGTCACGGACACGTACACCGGGGTCATCAGCGATGCAGAGCATGGTGTGCCCGCGTGGTTGGTGAGGAAGCTCCGGTGGACGAGGCGGTCGATCATGGCGTCGGCCACGGTGCAGTCGGGCATCCCCATCTACCAGCTGTGGTTCGCGTCACTTACCTCGAGCATCAACGGCACGGTCCGAGGTGGTCGGACCGGCGACGCTCAGCGCCGACACCACCGGGGTTGGCACCGCACCACCTCCTCATCGTGGTGCTCAGCGGTCGCCATGGGAGTCGTCGGCGACCGAGTGTCACAGAGTCGCTGTCAATTCCGGAGGTGCCGATGCCCTCGACCGTCAGCGTCAATCCCGTATCACGGCGTACGCGCGCAGGGCCCCGTTCGGCTCAATCGCGGTCGCCAGGCCCTCCGAGCGGGCGGTGCGAACCGAGTCCGACACCGTCAGGACGACACCTGTGCACGTGATGGCCCACGCGGCGACGGTCGCGGTTCCGACGAACACTGCCGTCGGGACCGTCAAGAGCAGAGTGAGGCTGACGGCGGCAGCCGACGCGTTTACCGCAGCCCACAGGTACGTGAGTCGTCGAAACAGCTGCACGATGCCCGGTCTCGCCAGGACGTCGGGGCTGAGGGTACAGAAGTCGGCCGCGAACCGGGCGATGAGCGGCTGGCCGATCACGACCGAGAGTCCGAACGTGGCGGCCGTGGCGAGCGTCCGCAAGATCGGCTGCACGAAATAGACGAAGGCGCTGGCGCTCAACAAGTAGATCATGGTCCGCATGGTGATGCCGAGACATCCGAGCACCAGCAGCCCCGGGATCGGCCGCCCACCAAGGATCAGCCGAGCAACCATCGTGTAGCACCAGACGAGGGCAGCGACGAACGCCCAACGCAGGTCCAATGCGATCAAGAACGCGTAGAACAGCAGAGTGGGGACGAGCGTCGCTTCGATCAAATAGGGCAGGAGCCGCCGGGTCACTGCCGCGACGACCGAAAGCTTCGACGGATGCATACGCCAAGCCAGCTCGTGGGGTGCCTCGGGGATGATCGCGTCCGCCACGAGACTCCTGGTGCGTTCGTCGGTTCGACGCGCTACCAGGGTCAAGAGCAACGCTCCCAGAGCCAGTCGGGCTGACTCCGACACGTTCGGGCTTCGCCGTGTCGTCGGTCACCGTACACCCGTTGGCCCGGATCACGCGCTGATCAGCCTGCTGGCCCTCAACGGGCTGCGCGTCTCCGAAGCCATCGGCGCCGACGTCGAGGACCTGGGGCTCGAACGCGGCCACCGCACGCTTCCCCATCGCGGGCAAAGGCGGCAAGGTCGTGACCGTGCCGCTCGCACCGCGGACGGCGCGGGCCATCGACCTGGCGGTCGGCGAACTCTGCGACGGGCCGATCTTCGTCGGAACCGACAGCAGGCGGATCGATCGCCACACGGCCGGCCGGATCGTGCGCCGCACCGCCCGCCGGGGGGATCGCCAAGCGGGTCGGACCCCACACCTTGCGTCATGCGTTCATCACCGCCGCTCTCGACGCCGGCGTGCCGCCGTGACGTCCAAGAGGCCGACAGCCACGCCGATCCCCGCACCACCATGCGCTACGACCGGGCCCGGGTCTCGCTCGACCGGCACGCCACCTACATCGTCTCGCGACCTTCCTCGCCGGCGCGAGCCGCTGACACCGATCCGCCCGCTCTGGCCCGCGCGATCGCTCCAGAGCGGGCAATCGGTCGCGCTCGCGATCGCCAGCGGGTCCGGCGAGGGCGTTGGATGTCGATCGTCAAGCCGGCGTTCGGGGGCGCTCTGCGTGATCCGTTTCGGCTGGGTGGGTCAGGCCATCGCCAGCTTGTAGTTGGCGTAGTCCTCGACCCACGCGAGGAACTCGGGGCTGCGGCGGAACCGGCCGCTGAGATCCTCGTGCCGGACCCCTGCACGCCGCCACCGGAGCAGCCGGCGTTCGAGAGGCCGCAGCCGGTCGGCGGGTTGGTCCGACGTGTCTGATCGGTCCAACCTGTCGGGTTGGTCCAGCGGCTCAGACCGGTCGAGGCCGGCCAGGAACCGCACCTGGGCGACCCACCGCTCGCTCCGCCCAAACCTGCGGGCGATCTCCGCGTCGTCAAGGCCGATCTCGGCCCACCGCAGAACCCGGCGCTCGACGGGCCGCAGGTGATCGTGCTCAGCGCCGGTCATTGGGACCTCCTGGTCGCTGACGTCACCGTACCCGTCGTGCCAGCCCCCCGGGCGGGGAGCCTCGAGCCGAGCAGGCCCACCTCGGTGGGCGAGAGGATCTTGGGCAACGTGCGCGGCACCCGCACCAACGGCACCTGCGGCCGGCGGCGGCCGCCCCGCCGGCGGGTCGACAGACCACTCGGCACCGGGCTGGCCCGCACCGGCGTGTCACCCCGGGCGACCAGGTACGAGTAGAAGCCCGAGATCGACGACAGACGCCGGGCGATGGTGCGTGCCGACAGCCCCGACTCGCCGTCGCTGATCCGAACCACCGTGCGGTCACCGCGCTGATGAGCCAAGACGTTTCAGGGACACTGGTGTGGTTCCCAGCGACGCCGAGTGCACGTCTTCGGGCGATGCCATGATGCGTCCGAGCGTTTGGCGGAGCGTCGGCGTCGGCTCGTGTCCGCCCGAACGAAGGAGGACGAGGGGTCCCATGGAGATCCAGGAGAGGATCGCTTTCGTCACCGGGGGTGCCTCGGGGATCGGCCGGGCGACCGTCGTCGCCCTGGCGGGGAAGGGCGCAACGGTCGTCTTCGCCGACCTGGACGAGGAAGGTGCCGAGGAGACCATCGCCCGCGCCGCTGCGGTCGACCGTGTCGTCTTCCGCTCCTGTGACGTGACCGAGGGTGACGACCTCGCTGCTGCGGTCGACTCGGCCGTCGACGTGTTTGGTCGGCTCGACATCGTCGCCAACATCGCCGGTATCGGTGACGGTGGTGATCTGTTTGCGGACGATCCCGGCGACTGGCGTCGCGTCGTGGACATCGATCTCACGGCCGTCGTCGACGCGACCCGCCTCGCCGTGCGCGCCATGCGGCGTGGTGCCCACGGCGGGGTCGTGGTCAACCTCGCCTCGCTGATCGGGTTGCATCCAATGGCAGCTGCGCCCGTGTACTCCGCGGCAAAAGCCGGTGTCGTCAACTTCACCCGATCGCTTGCTCATCTCGCCGCCGACTCGGGTATCCGCGTCAACGCGATCTGTCCGGAACTGGTCGACACACCGATGGCACTCGCCATGGGGGACGACGCTCTGGCCGAGCTGCGCGCGTCCGGGAGCATCCTGGCGCCCGAGGACGTCGCTGCCTGCGTGGTCCACCTCATCGAGGACGACAGCTGCGCCGGTGCAGTCCTGCAGATCACGATCGCCGAGGGAGCGACGTTCATCGACTGACGTCCGGGCCCGATCCACGAGCGGTGCAGCGTGCACTGGGGGGCGAGACCTGCCGCGCCGTGCGCCGAGCACGGACGGTCCATCGGACCGCGGGATCACCCCAGCGATGTCGCGTCACGTCGCCGCCACCGCCGAAGCGGGGCCGTTCGCAACTGCGGTCACAGAGGGCTACGCCGGCCCGGCAACGCCGATCACATGGCCTTCGGGGTCAGCGAAGTGGCCGACCACGAGGTTTGCTCCTGGATTCTTTTCGGGGCCCATCAGGCGCGTCCCACCGAGGCGCTCGGCGTTCTGGAGCGCGGCCTCGACGTCGGGAACGCCGACGTAGAAGATCGCGTGGCTGTCGTGATCAGTCCCCTCCGCCTACGCCGCCTGGGATTCCGGTTCCGTCGCTGGTCGTGTTGCGCTCGATGAAGCCGTAGTTGCCCGGCTCGGAGATCGCCGCCGCGACCGGGACGCTCGTGTCGAACTCCCATCCGAACAGGGCGCTGTAGTAGCTCCGAAGCTTCACAGGATCCTTCCCGGTGACCCCGAAGTGCACAACCGGCTGTCCCACGGTGTTGTCCTTTCTGGCCGACTGTCCTCACTCCGATATCTACCCAATCCACTGGCAAGCCACCCGATGCTCAACCATCAACGGGCTCCGCGTCCGTGTAACTGCCGGTGGGTGACGCGCTCGGACGAGGGAGTCGGCTGCCGCCGCAAGCACGCTGCGTGGCGAGATGGCCGTCATCGGGCAGCCTGTCATGGCCACCGTTGGGCAGATCCTGCTGTCCGCCTACACCGAAGCCGGGATTCGTGGGACGGCGCGGGCTGTGGCGTCGTCGCTAGTGGGATGGCTGCCCGGAGGGCGACATCTCGTGGATCGCCCTGGAGGTGGGTGCCGATACGGTTCGTCACGTATCCGTAGCCGATACCGACCTGCGGGTCGGTGTAGCCCATCGCGCCGCCCGCGCCGGGCGCTCCTAAGGCGTCGGGACCACCGAAGGGGGACGTGTCGCTGAGCTTCATGATTCCCAGTGAGAACTTCGCCGGGCCGCGGAAGCACTCGTCGAAGAACCCGTGGCGCGACGGGTTCGCTGGTGCGGGCAAGGGCGGTCATCAGCGGCTGGTGCCGGTGTCGCAGACGGCTCTTCGCGACCGTCGCCCGCTACCTCAACAACGAACGACCCGCGGACGCGTCGACGGAGCGCGTGTTCGTCCCGCTGAAGGGCCCAACGCGTGGCGACGCATTGTCGAGCGAAGGACTCGACGAGATGTTGACCAACGTGACCCGGGCCGGCCAGGCGACGCGACCACGCGCTGCTAGCCCTCGGGAACGAGGCGCTCCCGCGGCCGGTCACGCGGTCGGCTGGCCGTCATCGGCCATCTCTCCGGCTCACCGACGTGTCCCGTCGGCCCCGGGCGGGTAGTCGTACGACGTCGACTCGTAGCGGAACCGGCACGTGGTGTCCGGGCGCCGGGGACGGGGGTGTGTGTGATGCTGGCTTTCTACCGGGCCGGTCGGTCCTGGTGGGTTCGCCGGCGTGAGTCGCCGCCGGGTCCCACGGAGTCCACGGTGAAGCGCGGCCCGGCCGGGCTCGTGCGTACGGCGATCGCGGCCGTCGCCGCCGTCGGGCTGGCGGCGTTCGGGCTCGGCTACTGCTCGTCGCAGTTCGGGTTTGGTCGATCCGAGGAGGGGAGGGGCACGGACAGCGAGCTCCTGTTCCCCGCGTCCGAGCTGGAGACGACCCTCGCCGTGCTGGCCGTACACAACTCGATCGAGCTGCGCGTGACCCACGACGTCGAGCTGTTCGGCGAGCAACGGCCGCTGTACACCGACGTGTACCCGGCCGAGGTGCCGGGCTTCGTCGAGCTGCGCATCGAGGACGTCCCCGACATCGACGTCGTCGAGGGTGAGGGCCGAGACGGTGACCGGGTGCGGGTGACCATCGCCCGCGACAGCGTGTTCGTGCAGGAGCGGGTCGAGCAGCTGCGCGAACCCGTCGGCTTCACCGTGGCCGACGGTCGCCTCGTGGAGGGGAGCGGCCTGCCGATCGAGCCCGGCACCCGGGTGTTCCTTGCGGACGGCGAGTACACGACGGGTGCGTTCGAGTTCGACCCCGAAGGCGCCGAGAGCGTGATGACGAAGCTGGCGGACGGCGTGACGCTCGGGCTGACCGACCTCAACGCTGGCACGAGCGAGAGCATCCTGCGGATCGCCCAGCTTGCCACGCTCAACCCCGCCTGCCTGCGGGCGGCCGATGAGGCAGTGGGGCTCGACCAGCTGATCGCGGGCGGCATCGAGGACCACCTCGTGCGGCGAGGCGTCGACCCCTCCGACATCGAGTTCGCCTTCACCGGCGAGTTCCCGCCCTACGACGAGTTTCCCGACGAGACAGGTGCGACCTTCGCCGAATCCCGCCGCAGCGTTGAGCAGGCCCTCGCCGGAGAGAACGAGAAGACGATCGAGATGGCCGCCGACTGTGACGGCGACGCCGTCGTGGACCCCGACAGTCCGATCTCCCTCACCGCCGACCGGGCCGCACCCGACGACGAGGGATAGCGGGCCCAGAATGCTGGTTCACCCTCCTCGGGTGACGAGCCCACCCGTGCTCAGGCCGGCCTCGAGACCCCGATCGATCCGGTCCTGGCGCCGCCAGTTGGACCGTCTGCTCGGTGATGAGTTCATCGCATCCATGCGTTGGGTGTCTTTGGAGGAACGGAGACGGTTCATGGCGAACTCACCTGACCGGCACGCACGCTCGGTGTTGCCGATCCCGGATCGCCCGAACACGGGTCTGGTTACCTACGACACGGCGCAGGTCACAGCACCGGACCGCACCGGCTGGACGTTCGGGAGCGGTCTCCTAAGCTAAGCGGTAGGCCGCAGGTTCGAGTCCTGCCGAGGGCACCCGACCCGGACGCGGACGGAGCGGAGGACGCCGGTCGGATCGGCACTCTCCGCTCTCGAATCGGGCTCCCGGGGGAGCCGGTGGATCAGTTGCTGGTCGAGGCCTCGATCAGGGCTCGACCGTTCCCCGAGCCGATCGCGATCTTGCGCGGCTGTGCTTGCTCGGACACGGGGAGCGTCACGGTCAGCACACCATGGTCGTAGGACGCTTGGAGGTTGGAGCTGTCGAGGCTGTCGCCCAGGAGCACGCGGCGGGTGTAGGTGCCGTGCGGTCGCTCGGCGGCGAAGACCTCGTCGTCCTCATTGTGATCCCACTCGCGGTTGGCCGAGATCGTCAACACGTCGCGCTCGACGGTGAGGTCGATGGCGTCGGGATCCACGCCCGGGAGGTCGAGGTCGATGCTGACCTCGTTGCCGTGTCGATAGGCGTCCATCGCGACGGTCGAGGACGGTCGACGCCAGATCTGGTCGAACTGGTCAGTGAGGCGGTCGTAGTCGCGGAATTGATCGAAGCGTACAAGCATCGTATATCTCCTCTTGTCATGTTTTGTAACGAAAGTATATCATCATTATCAGTAAACGACTCAAATTCTTGAAAAATTATGAAAGAAGTCGTGAACGCTTTCGTACCCGTCTGCACGGTCACTCGATCCCCTTGCCACCGGGCGGCGCTCGACGCTAGGCCCAGGCGCGGTGGCATCGAGGCCGACGGGCCACTGCGCCCGCTCCTTCCTGTTGGAGCCCTGCATGGCGACCTGACCGCGAGCTGACAGTTGCGTGGCATGTGGGCAAGAGACTGAGGCCGCGCCGTCCCATCTGTCGTCCCATCTACTCGGCGAAACTCGGTGCGCTGAGCGGGACTTGGTGTGGACGTGCAGCCTCATGAGCAGGGCCTCATGGAGACCACGCGCCGCCGTGAGGACTCGCCTGCGCCCTCTCAAGGTGGCGACACGGGTTCGAATCCCGTTGCGGTGCCACGAAGGTAAGCGCAGGTCACGGCCCATGAGCCGCCGGGCTGTGCCGCCGTCCGACTCCCTCACGACGGCCGTCGCGGCGGAGGCGTGCCCCTGGTCGCGGCCCACCCGGGCGACGCGGATCAGGCCCGGTTGAAGTTCCTGGGCCGCCGTCGCGAGGTCGGGGGGCGCCGCGCGGGCCACGCCGCTTGCCCGCTGGTGTGCTATGTCGCCTCCCCGTGCTTCCAACTGTGCAGCACCGCGAGGAGCGCGTCCCGCACCCGGGAGCTGAGATCCTCCTCTCGTAGGGTCCCGGTCAGGTTGATCGTCTCCCGAATCTGCGCCAGGTACATGCGGCACCCCGGGCACGAGGCGACGTGCTCCTCGAAGCGGCGGCGTGGCTCGTCCGGCAGGCCGTCCTTCGAGGTAGTCGGTCACCACCTCCACCAGCTCCTGGCACGTCATGTCTGGGGCGGTCACGGATTAGCTGCCTCCCGGGCCATCAGGTACTCGTCGAGGGCGTGGCGGACCCTCGTCCGGGCGCGGTGGAGCAGCACGCGCTGGTTGGCCTCAGAGATCTCCAGCGCCTCGCACACCCTGACCTCGCCCCCCCGCAACCGTCGCCGGCGGTCCCCGACGGCGACGACGCCCTCGGTCACGTAGGGGACGAGCGCGTCGGCTCGCCTCAGACCACCCATAATGTGGCCGTCCAGTGCGAGGGCCACAGCCCGTCGAGCGGCGCCCAAAACGGTCGGTCGCGGCGTACGCGTCGTGGTCGGTCGCGGGATGGCGCAGCTCGGCGTCTTCGAGCGCCCTCGCAGTACGGGGGAAGCACGTACCGGCCCCGCGTAAGGTGGCCGACGTCCCTTGGGGCACGCCGGCAACGGCCTCCCCAAAATGGCACACCCATCGCCACTTGCGGACGGGCTCACCAGGGGTGCCGGCACGCCATGAGACGCCGGCGCCTCGGTCGCGGCGCACCCGCGATTCGTCGTAACGCGCAGCGCCGACGCCCGATGCAGATGCGCCGTTCTGCACGGCGAGCGGCCCCGCTCTCGTCGACGTTCGGCGTGCGCGTTCTGGGCGCCGCCTACCGGCACCTCGGGGACGCGCCTCGGCCCAAAGGAAGCGCCCATTATGGGACGGCGTCTCCTTCGCCAGCACACGACCCGAGCCGGCGATCGGTTGTGACTGTTCCAAGCGGTCGAGGCGCCCGGGCCGCCTGTGGAGTCAGCTCCCAAGGCGATTAGTTCCGGGCTGTTTGCGCGGTGCTGACCGATGTGGTGTCGCTACACGCCGTCGTCGTGCGTGGGGAAGTCGCCTCCGTCGGCCTTGGAGGCGAACAGGTACAGGGCGTCTCCGTCGATCAACGGCACCAGGGGGTTCTCCCGCTCCAGACCCGACTTGGCGCCTTTGCTGTGCAGGATGACGATCGGGATGACGCCGAGCGAGGCGACTTCGCCGCCGTTGGCGCGGAACTCAGCGATGATCTCCGCGTTCCAGTTGTTCATGTTGTCGATGTCGGTCATGGGGCGCCTCCGCTTCTGTGAGAGGACGGGGGCAGGTCGGCTGCGGCACTGGAACTGCATCATCCGAGATGGTGGAGGTCCGTGCCTCCAGGTCCGCGAGGTGCTCGAGGAGTCGTGCGCCTTCGACATCGAGGTCGGGCATCTTCCGCAGGGGCCCTGGGAGCCACCAGGCTCTCCGGTCGAAGAGCGTCATGACAGCCGGGACGATGACCATGCGCACGACGGTGGCGTCGAGCAACACGGCCACGGCGAGTCCGATGCCGAACATCTTGATGATGACGTCGTCGCCGAGCACGAACGCTCCGAAGACAGCGATCATGATCATGGCGGCAGCAGTGATCACCCGGGCGGACATCGCGAGCCCGTTGAGGACGGCGCCGTGTGGGTCGCCCGTGTGGGAGTACTCCTCCCTGATGCGAGAGAGGATGAAGACCTCGTAGTCCATGGAGAGCCCAAACAGGACGCCGAACATGATCGTCGGGATGAAGCTGACGATGGGGACGGTGGTGTCGACTCCGATCAAGCCGGAGAGCCAGCCCCACTGGAAGATGGCGACAGTGACGCCGAGGGCCCCACCTATGGACAGCAGGATGGCGATAGCTGCCTTGATTGGTATGAGGATGGATCGAAAGACGACCATCAGCAGCAGCATCGTGAGCAGGATGACGAATGCCATGTACTTGGGAAGCGCGGAGCTGAGCTTGTCCGAGATGTCGATGTTCGATGCCGTGTTGCCAGCCACATAGGTGCTCACTCCTGTGTCGCTCACGGAACTGGTCGAGAACCCCTCGCGGAGACGGTGGACGAGGTCTTCGGTCTCGCTGCTCGCTGGACCCGACCTCGGGATGACGGTCACGATCGCGGTGTCACCATCTGCGTTGGTGATCGGCTGACCGACGAGTGCGACATCGGGGTCCGCTTCGGCGACCGAGCTGATCGCCATCAGTGCGGCAGACGGGTCGTCGACTCCACGGAGGTCGGCGACGACAGCCAGGGGGCCGTTGAATCCCGACCCGAAACCCTGGGCGAGGATGTCGTACGCCTCGCGCTCTGTGGTCTCGGGCGACTTGGATCCGTCGTCGGGAAGGCCGAGACGGATGGCCAGCAACGGTGCGGCCAGCACGAGCATGACGGCGATGCCACCAAGGAGGTACATCCAGGGCCGGTCGGTGATCCGCTTGGAGAACCGTCCCGAGACGGACTCCTCGATCGCGACACCTTCACCGGTGGTGACCTTGATGCCGGGGATGGTCAAGCGGTCGATGTTGTCGCCGGCGAATCCGAGCAACGCTGGGACGAGAGTGATGGCGACGAGCACGGAGACGGCGACGGATGCGGCTGCGCACAGGCCCATCACGGCGAGAAAGGGGATGCCGGTGATGAACAATCCGGCAAGGGCGATGATCACGGTGCCGCCAGCGAAGACGACCGCTCCACCGGACGTGGCGTTGGCGCGTGCCGCGGATTCCTCTGGGGAGAGTCCGGCAGCGTGGAAAGCGCGGTGACGAGTCACGATGAACAGCGCGTAGTCGATGCCGACGGCGAGTCCGATCATGATCGCCAGCGTCGGTGCGGTGCTGGTCAAATCAGTGAACGCCGAGACGAGCGTGATGCCGAGGACCGTGATCAGAACGCCGACGAGGGCGGTGAGCAGTGGCAGACCGGCCGCGATGACGGAACCAAACGCGATCAACAGCACGATGATGGCGACGGCGAACCCGATCAACTCGGCGGGCGCCTGCGGCTCCTCGACCGCTTTGCTCACCGCGTCACCACTGAACGCGACCGTCAGTGCCGCGGGCGCCGCTTCACGGGTGGCCTCGATGACCGTGCGGATCTGTTCCTCGTCGAGGTCGACCGCCGCCTTGCTGAAGCGGACTTCGATGAAGGCGATTCGTCCGTCGGGCGAGGTCGTCACGGACGACATCGGATCGGCGGGCGGTACGACGTCGGGTAGCAAGAAGAGTTGCCGGAGACCGGCCCTGAGCTCCTCGTCGTCGGTGAAGTCAGCGAGTGTTCGCCCCTCGGGCGCTTCGGCGGCAATGCGTATTGTCGTTCCGGATTGCGTCGGAAATCGCTCCAACAACAGGTCTTGAGCTTCTTGGGACTCGGTGCCCGGGATGGAGATCGTGTCGGTGGTCTTGCCGCCGGCGGCATTGGACCAGGTGCCGATGCCGCCGACCAGGAGGACCCAGAAGACGACCACGACGCGTCGGCGTCGCACGCACCAGTGGCCGAGACGGTAGAGCAGCTGAGCCATGGGCTGTGGACCTTCCTTCGCGTTGGTGGCCCCATCGCCGATCCCGGCGGGGACCCATTCGTGGTTGGTTTCCTTCGCACCCTGGAGGACACTGCGGGGATCACAAGCCCTGCGGGTTGCATTTCCCGTCCCTGCGTCCGGGTCGACGAGCGCTGCTCTACTGAGCTGTCGGCTGGTTGCTGCCGAGGGCCTTGCGCAGGACGTGGATCGCTTGATCGAGCGCGGCGGTGGTCGCGGCCGTGTCACGGAGAGGGTTGAGCATGAGCAGGTCGTGGATGGCGCCGTTGAAGCGGACGCTGGTCGTACGCACGCCGGCCTCGGTGAGCTTGCGGGCGTATGCCTCGCCCTCGTCGCGCAGGACGTCGTTCTCGTCGACGATCAAAAACGCCTCAGGCAGGCCGGCCAGGTCGTCGAGGCTGGCGCGCAGCGGCGACGCGGTGATCTCCGATCGTCTTGCCTCGTCGGGGCAGTAGGCGTCCCAGAACCACGCCATGGCTTTGGCGGTGAGGAACGGGCCGTCGGCGAACTCGACGTAGCTGTCGGTGTCCTGGGCGGCGTCGGTGACCGGGTAGTACATCGACTGGTGCACGAAGGTGACGTCGCCGCGCTGCTTGGCGAGGATCGCGAGCACCGCGGTCATGTTGCCGCCGACGGAGTCGCCGGCAACCGCCAGACGTGACGCGTCGAGGCCGTGAGCGTGGCCGTTCTCGGTGATCCAGCGCGCGGTGGCGTAGGCCTGTTCGATCGCGACCGGGTACTGCGCTTCCGGGGACCGGTCGTACTCCACGAACACGACCGCGGCGTTCGTCCCGACCGCCAGCTCGCGCACGAGGCGATCGTGGGTGCCGGCGTTGCCGAGGATCCAGCCGCCGCCGTGCACATAGAGCACGGTTGGTAGGGGGCCGGTTGCACCGAGGGGCTTGACGATGCGGACGGCGACGTCGCCGACCTCTGCCGGCACGGTGATCCATGTCTCGTCGACGTCGGGCTTCGCGATCGGCGCAGCTTGGAGGTCGTCGAGGACCTTGCGGGCAGCGTCAGGTCCGAGTTCGTACAGGAACGGGGGCTGTGCGGTGGCGTCGGCGAACTGTCGTGCTGCCGGCTCCAACGTGTGGTTGTGCATGGTTGTCTCCAATCGGGGTTTCGTTGATGGACTGGTTGCGGATGGGTTCGCCACGCCTGTGGCGCCATTGATGAGGGCGCCGAGTTTCTTGTCGAGTTGACGGGCGGTTGGCAGCAGCGAGGGGTTCGCTGCGGCGACGAGGAGGACGGCAGGACGTACGCCACGGTGCACCCGTTTCCGTCGTCTCCCTCGACGGGCAGGTTCTCGACGGGTGCGAAGAGCCCCGCCGATCAGGTCGTCGCGCATCATGGTGAACGCGATGATCGGGTTGCTGACGATGAGACTGGACGGCGGTCGCCCACGGGCGGTGCGCGCGAGCTGGCCCGCGGTCAGCGCGATGGTGTCCGCCGCGGCGTTCTCTTCGAGGCGCGAGACCCGCTTGGTGCCGGGCATCGGAGCAATGTCGTCGTCTTGTGCGAGAAGCCACGCGAGCGCGACCTGCGCCGGCGTCGCGCCGGCCTCCTCCGCGACCGCCTCGACCTCGTTCAGGATCCGCAGGTTCTGATCGAAGTTGCTGCCGATGAACCGGAGAATGCTCATCCGGTGGTCCTGTGCGCGCAGCCGGCTGGCCAGAAACCCTCGGCCGAGCGGCGGCGTAGGCCACGAAGCCGATGCCGAGTGTAAGAACCAGCGGTATGGCCTCCGCCTCCGGGCCGCGCGTCCAGAGAGAGTACTCGGTTTGGAGCGCCGTCACCGGATGCACGGCGTGCGCACGCCGGATCGACTCGGGCCCAGCCTCGGAAAGGCCGATGTGCGTGATCTCGCCTGCCTCGACCAGCTCGCTGAGGGTGCCGACCGTTTCCTCGATCGGTGTCGCCGGGTCGACGCGGTGCTGGTAGTAGATGTCGATGTGGTCGGTCCCGAGGCGGATCAGCGATCCCTCGAGGGCGGTACGGATGTTCTGCGGGCTGTCGTACTCGGCTGCGTCCCCGTGGCGGTGGGAGACCACCCCGAACTTTGTCGCCAGGACCACTTCGGCTCGGCGCCCCGCGATCGCGCGTCCGACGAGCTCCTCGTTCGCGTAGGGGCCGTCGACCTCGGCCGTGTCGATCAAGGTGATCCCGAGGTCGAGGGCGCGGTGGATCGTGCGGATCGACTCAGCGTCGTCGACGCCCGCTCCCGTGTAGTAGGCCGACATGCCCATGCAGCCGAGGCCGAGCCGCGAGACCTCCAGGCCGTCAAGTGAGATGTGGTTCACGAGGTCACGCCGTGGCCACGGTCGCGTCCGCGTACGCATCCGACGCTCGGGTGAGCTGGGCGAGCTCTTCATCGCTCAGCTCGAGCTTTGCTGAGGCGAGCAGTGGTGCTACCTGCTCTGGTGCGCTGGCGCCGGCGATCGGCGCGACGATCGTGGGCTGCGCGCGCAACCAGGCGAGGGCGACGGTTCCCGGCTGGACGTCGTGCTCTCTGGCGATCGCGTCGAGCTCGCGAACCACGGCGAATCCGGCGTCGGTGAGATAGTCGGCGACCATCGACGATCGCGCGACGCTGTCCGCGTCGCCAGGCGATCGGTACTTGCCGGTCAGGAACCCAGCCGCCAGCCCGAAGTACGGCACCACCCCGAGCGAGTGCTCGACGGCGAGGGGCCTCAGCGTTGCCTCGAACGGCTCGCGGACTAGCAGGTTGTAGTGCGGCTGGATCGAGACGGGGAGGGTGGCGCTGGTGCTGATCGCGACCTCGATCCACGCCTGTGCACGCTCCGCTCTGTAGTTCGAGAGTCCCGTGTAGCGGACGACGCCCCGTTTCACGAGCGCGTCGAGTGCGCCGATGGACTCCTCGAGCGGGGTGTCGGGGTCGTCGTAGTGGGCGTAGCAGACGTCGATGTAGTCGGTCTGCAAGCGCCGCAGCGATTGCTCCACCGCAGCGGCTATGTTCGCGGCCCTCAGCCCCGCGTACGCCGGCAGACCGGAGACCTTCGTTGCGACGACGACGTCGGGCCGCTTCCCCCGTGCGGCGAGCCAATCGCCGAGGATCGCCTCGGCCTCGCCGCCCGAGTTTCCGGCAACCCAGTAGGAGTAGGTGTCGGCGGTGTCGATGAAGTTCCCGCCGCCGGCGACGAAGGCGTCCAGGATCGCATGGGACGTCGCAGGCGAAGCCGTCCAGCCGAAGCTGTTGGTCCCCAGCGCGAGCGGAAAGACGTCCAGATCAGATGCGCCGATAGAGGCCATGACCTCTGTTCTAGGCCGCCAGTGGTGGAGCTTGCGCCCGTGCGGCCACTGCCGTGCAGTGCCCGGCGTGGACGTCGCTTAGGTGTGGCTACTGAGTCGGACGCTGCGCGGTGGCTCAGGTCGACTCGGTTGATACGCCGCCGAGCACGTCGGAGAGTTGCGCCCTCGAGGTGACCCCGAGCTTCGGGTACAGCCGATACAGATGCGATTCGACGGTTCGATGCGAGAGGTAAAGCCGCTGACCGATCTCGCGATTCGACAGCCCGGCGGCGGCCATCTGTGCGATCTGAAGCTCCTGTGGCGTGAGCTCGTCCCGCGTGTCGGGCGTGCGCCGGCGGCTGCTCTCACCCGACGCCCGCAACTCCTGGCGCGCACGCTCACCCCACGGGCCGACCCCAAGCGCATCGAACGCATCCCGCGCAGTGCGTAACGGCGCACGCGAGTCCGCAATCCGCCGCTGTCGACGAAGCCACTGCCCAAGAGCTAACAGCAGACGTGCACGGTGAAGCGGCCAGCGGGCCATGTCGGTGGCGAGGGCGTCACGGAACAGCGGCTCGGCGTCTTCCTCGGCCGCAAGGAGTGGGCGCGCGTACAGCAAGCCAACGTGGAACCATGGGGACGGTGTCTGGCGAGCCAGCAGCTCGAGCTGGCGCATGATCGCCCGGGCCTCATCGTGGTGAGCGCTGTGCGCGGCTGCCTCGGCGAGATCGCCGAACGCCCAACAACGCATCATGTGGTGATTGGCCGGGTCGCCGGGCTCGAACAGTCGACGCAACTCGTCGTAGGCGTCTGTGTGGCGTCCCTGTCCAAGCGCCGACCAACCCCGCGCGAGCTGCACCGCGGCGAGCACGGCCGTAGCGCCCGCAGGCAGGGCGACGCTTTCGGCCTTGGCGGTGAGATCCTCGACCGCTCTCTGCTCGCCGCGCAGTGCCGCGATCATCGCCGTGGTGGACTGCGCTCCCGCCTCCCACAACGGCTGCCCGGTCTCTGCCGCCAGCGCGGCGGCCTCCTCGGCGGCCGGGATGGCGACGCTCCAGTCGGCGAGCTGGATCGCGGCCCAGGCATGGCTCACGAGCACCTGCGCCAGCACGCCGAGGCGGCCCTGCTCGCGCAGTCTGGCGACGGCTGTCCCGAGCAGCGGCAACGACAGATCGAAGGCGCCGACGGCCTGGGCCGCCGTACCAAGGAGATATGACCCGTCGGGGCCGACATCAGCCACCGAGCTTGCCAGCCGATCAATGACCACCGAGCCTCGCTCGATCGGCGCCGCGTACGCCTGGATCAAGAGCAGTCGCGGGTCTTCTGGAGAGGCTCCGCTCCGATCGGTCGCTGCGATCAGTTCGTGTTTCGCCTGCTCGCCTGGGTCAGCCCACCAGCACCTGAACGCGGCGGCCAAGAGAAGATTGAGCGCTAGATCGGTGTCTCCGCCGACGATCAGTTGTCCCGCCGTTTCGACGAGGGCATGCACCCTGGCCGGATCCCCCGCGGGACCTTGGTTATAACCGTCCGCCAACCACATCGACAGCGCCCTGTCATGCGGTCCGAGCTCAGGCGAATCCGCCTCGCGCAAGAGACGTATCAGGAGTTCGCGCCGCCCGAGCTCGCGCGCCAAGGCGGCCGCACGTAGCAGCAAGGCAGCTCGCCGAGCAGGTTCTTCGGTGAGGGCCGCCGCCCGTTCGAAGGCATTGACAGCCAAGGCAAAGGCCCCACGCCTCTGCGCGCGGACCGCTGCCTCTTCGAGTTCCGTGGAGACCGCCGAATCCGGTCCGACAGTCGCTGCCGCCCGATGCCACACGCGCCGGTCGGGGTCGTACGCAAGCACCTCGGCGAGCGCTGCGTGCGCCGCGTGACGCTCGGTGACGCTCGCCGCTGCCTGGATCGCCGAGCGCACGAGTGGATGGCGAAATCGCAGTGCCGAACCATCGTAGACAATCAGCTGCGCGTCGACCGCCGGAACCAGTGCCTCGACCGATGGAGTGACGCCGTCAGCGATCTCCGCGGCCCTCATAACCTCCGCCAAAACCCCTCTCTCATCGAACGCTGCGATGCGCAAGACGCTCTGCGTGGCGCTGGGCAGCTCGGCGGCACGTGACGCAAATGTCTCTTCCAAGCGACCCGTCAGCGGCAGTGGCGTGGGCAGAGATCCTTCCTCGTCCCCGACGCGGAAGCGAAGCGCGAGCGGTAGCTCGAGCAGCGCCAGCGGGTTGCCCGCTGCCTCATCGAGCACCCGTTCGCGCACGGCGATGGCGAGCTCTGGGTAGTGCGCCTCCAGCAACTCTCGAGCGGCGCGATCGGCGAGTCCCTCCACATGCAACTCGGACAGTCCGCCGAGCGAGCTCTTGTACCCCTCGCGGATGGCTGCCAGGAGAATGATCGGGTCTGACTCCACTCTCCGGCCGATAAACGCGAGCACATCGGCGGTGGACCGGTCGAGCCACTGAGCGTCCTCGACGATCAGAACGACGGGCGAGTGCGCCGCGGCCTCACTCAGCAACTCGAGCGCGGCAAGCGCGATCAGGAACAGCTCAGGGGCGGCAGCGTCGGTCATGCCGAATGCGGCCATGACCGCGTTGCGCTGAAGCCCTGGAAGGCGATCAGCGTGAGCAAGCACCGGCCGCAGGAGCTGGTGCAGGCCCGCGAACGCAAGGTCCGCTTCGGACTGAACGCCCGTCGCGCTCATGACCAGCATCCCGCGATCGGTGGCGAGGCTCCTCGCCTGCGCCAGAAGCGCCGACTTCCCGATCCCGGCGTGGCCTCGCACCACCAGCGCTGCGCCCCGTTCAGGCAAACCCTCCAGCAGGCGGGCGATCACGCCTGCCTCGTGACTCCGGCCAACCAACGAGACTGCTGGCATCCCGAACCCATCATCGCGCGTCCCGATTCCCCTCGTGCACCGCCGCCCGCTGCCGGCCGGAGGCCGGTGATCACGCACAGGGTGGACGCTCGTCGCTCGGTACCGCGCAGAGTCTGCGCCGACAACGATTGCTGCAATCGCCCGGTTCGGGACTCAGTGATCGCACCCAAGCACGGGCCTCGAGGGCTACTGCCAAGCAGTGGTCTCACGGGCGCCGCGCTGCGGTTCGCTCTGTAAAACGTGGCTCGTGACCGAAGCCCTAGCTCTGAGGAGAAGGAGATTCAACATGCCCCTGCAGTTCGACGACAAGGTCGTCATCATCACCGGCGCCGGGGGTAACCCCAGCTTGGGTCGCGCATACGCGCACTACTTCGGCGGGCGCGGCGCGCGGATCGTTGTCAACGACCTCGGCGTCGGCCCCGACGGTCGCGGCGTCACACGAGCAAACGCCGAGGCGGTCGTCGAAGAGGTTCGAGCTGCCGGTGGTGAAGCTGTGGCAGACCTCCACAGCGTCGCTGACCCGGACTCCGCAGAAGCGATCGTTCAGACTGCCATCGACAACTACGGCAGGGTCGACGTCCTGATCAACAATGCGGGCGTGGCGCACATGGCCATGTTCGATGAGCTGTCTGCGAACGACATGCACAGGATGGTCAACGTCCACCTCGAGGGAACCATCTGGATGTGCCGGGCCGTCTGGCCGCACATGACCCGACAGGGTTATGGGCGCATCGTGAACACTGGGTCGGCGGCCGCCTGGGGACTCACGTATGTGTCTGTCTACGGTGCAGCCAAGGGCGGCATCTACGCCTTCTCTCGAAACCTTGCCGTGGAGGGCGCTCCCCACAACATCAAGGTCAACACGCTCGGTCCGGCGGCCTTCGGGGTTTCGGTCACCCACTCGAACAACGAATCCGAGTGGACGCGACTGTTCCGCGACCACATGCCGCCGGAACTCGTGGCGCCGGCGGTCGGGCTGTTGAGCCACGACGAGTGCCCGTGCACCGGCAAGTTCCTGCAGGCCGGCGGCGGATCTGTTCAGGAGGCCTTCATGGGCCTCACGGTGGGCTACTCGAAACCCGACCTCACCGATGACGACCTGAAGGCGAACTGGGACCAGGTGACCGATCGAGCGAACGCCACGTGGTTCGCCGACCTCGGCTACGTCAACGACGGCCAGAATGCGATCACTCCCAAGAAGTACGTGCCGGCGTGATCCTCGAGTACGGCACCTGGCTGCGCCACCGACGCAGGATCGCCGCGGCACGTGTGCCTCTCCGCGCGGCACGCGACGCATTCGACGCACTCGGCGCCCGTCCATGGGCTGAACGGGCGACACGGGAGCTCCGGGCCTCCCGGGAGGCGACGCGCCAACAGCCCGAAGCTCGAGTCCAGCTGACCGAGCAAGAACAGCAGATCGCCCACCTGGCCGCGCAGGGGCTGTCCAACCGCGAGATCGCGCAGCGGCTCTACATGTCACACCGGACCGTCGGCTCGCACCTGTACAGCATCTTCCCGAAGCTCGGAATCACCTCCCGCACCCACCTGGCCGCGGCCATCGGGAGCGACCCGTCGACCCGCTTGGCGTCCTGAGACAGAGACCGTGATCCCCTAGGCGCGCCGCCTCGTTCGCCACCCGAAACGTCGCCGTAGGGAGACACCCGACAGAAAGGTCCTCGCCGTGTCCGCAACCCATGCCACCCTCGAAGCTCGTGTCAGCACGTTCACGCGGTCGCTTCAAGCGATGTCGCCCGACGACATCCGCCGCCACGCCACCCGGCTCGAGGCGACCCACGACGAGCTGGCGTGGTGGCGCTCGACCATCGACGTCGATCGCCGCCTCCGGGAGGCCCACCTCTCCCGACTCGCAGGGGTAGCCGCACGCGCCGCGCGCGACGCCGTCGTCGCCGCCGCCAAGCGTGACGCACATGGCATCGACGACGACGTCGTTGTCGCCGTGTCGCGAGCCGCCGCCGAGGCTGCACGCGGCATCGTCGCCGGGTACCGCCTCGCCGGCACCGAGCCGCCGACCGTCAACTTCGGATCCGCGGTCGGGCCGGACCACACCGCGACGCTCGACCATCCGAGTGCCGCGTAGCCGTGGCGCGCGACACACAGACATGGGAGCGACCGCCAGCCCCGGTAGCCCGGTCGGCTGGCGCCCGCCGACAAGCGCCATGCCGAAGAAGACGTCCCGGATGTACCCGCTCTACGGCTCGGCATTGAGCGTTCGCGAACCGCCCGCGCAACGAACCTCCCCGGAGTTCGTCAGGTCGAAGTAGCTAAGCCCGCGTAGAGCTTGGCCTTGGCCAGCGGATCCGCCGCCTCAGCACGTAACTGATCGGGCCCTCGCCCTGAATCACGGCGCGCACCTGGTCGACCCCGAGTGTCCACGCAGCAAGCTGCTGCACCCTCGCAGACCGCCTGTTCACCGTTCCGTCTCGCGTCAGACGGTGAGCACCTTGTCGAGCGTGAACGGGAGCGTCCCGAGACGTCGACCGGTGGCGTTGAAGATCGCGTTGCCGATGGCGGCCGGTCCGCCGACATTCGCCATCTCGCCGATTCCTTTGGCCCCGATCGCGCCGAACCACGGGGTCGTGTTCCTCGAGGAACTCGATCTCGATCTGCGGAATGTCGGCGTGTGTTGCGATGTGGAGCCGGCGAGGTCGCCGTTAACGACGTTCTCGCCGCCGTCCCCGACCGTGAGCAGCGGATCCGCTGCTGACGCGAGCGTCGTCGACCGGCGCTCCGCGCTGCCCTCTGGGCGGTCGCGCTGACCGTTTGCGTCGCGCGGTATCGGACGCCGACCCCGATCGGCGCGAGCGTCCCCGATCGGCACCTTGGGGGCACCCGCCAAGCTCGGTTGGGTGCTCAGGTCTGGTGACCTCAGGCGCGACGAGCGCCCCGGCACCGGTCGAGCCGGTACCGGGGGCTTGCGTCTGGCCGGAGGCTTCGTCGTCTCAGTCGGCGTCGCGTCGCACCAGCAGCGCCGTCCCGAGGACCAGGGCGGCGATGACGTAGCCCCAGAAGATCGATGCGTAGAGCGAGTTCGACAGCGCCGATGCCACGATCTCGGGCGAGTCGAAGTCCGATTCGACCCCGAGCGTGCGGAAGCCGGCATCGAAGGGCAGGAACCGCACGACCTCAGCCGGGGCGAACTGGACGACGAGACCCTCGACGACCAGCCACCACACGAGCACACCGGAGACCGCGCCGGCGCTGTGGCGCACGACCATCCCAACCCCGAGGCCGAGCAGCGCCGAGCCCCAGGTGTAGAGCAGCGCCCATAGCACCGTGGCGAGGAGGCCCGACGTGCTGCCGACTTCGATGCCCCCAGCGATCGCGCCCAGGAAGCCGGTGGTCATGCCGACGACACCCAGCGCCAGGCCGAAGCCGGTGGCAAGGAGGGTCTTGGCGACCACGACGGGCCACCGCGACGGGTGGGCGGTGAGGGAACCGGCCAGGGTGCCGTGCTGCACCTCGGAGGTGAACAGCAGGACTCCGGCGATGGCGGCCAGCACTGCGGTCAGCAGTGTCGGGTAGATGAAGACGTCGGTGACGGTCAGGACCTCGTCGGTGACGAAGGCGGCGGTGGCCCACGAGGTGAGCAGGCCGATGATCGCCGAGATGGCGAGGAGGACCTTGTTGGCCCGCACGGTGGTGGACTTGATCCGCTCGCTGCGCAGGACCGCAGCGAGCTGGCCGGCGGGGCGCGGGCCGGAGGTGGTCGTGGCCTCGGCGGCCAGCGGGAGCGGGACCTCGGTGGTGGTCATGGGGGGTTCCTCGTGCTCAGTGGTGGAGTTGGCGGTGTCGGTGGTCATGCGGAGGCGAACTCGGCGGACGCCGTGGTCATCTCGAGGAGGCTGTCCTCGAGCGACATCCCGGTCCGGGACGTGACGGATTCGACGGTCTCGGCGGCGATGAGCCGCCCGGCGCCGACGACGACGAGGTCGTCGGCGAACTTGGCGAGCTCGGCGATGAGGTGGCTGGACACGAAGACCGTGCCGCCTGCGTCGGCGAAGCTGCGCAGCCGGTTCCGCAGCCAGCGGATGCCGTCGGGGTCGAGGCCGTTGGACGGCTCGTCGAGCAGCAGGACCCGGGGGTCGCCCAGCAGTGCGCTGGCGAGCGCGAGCCGCTGGCGCATGCCGAGCGAGAACCCGCCCGCCCGCTCGTCGGCCACGCTCTCGAGCCCGACGTCGGCCAGCACCTCATCGACCCGAGAGGTCGGGATGTTGCTGAGGGCGGCGGTGGCCCGCAGGTGGTTCCGGGCGGTGCGACCCGGGTGCATGCAGCGGGCGTCGAGGACCGAACCGACGGTTCGAGCGGGGTGGGCGAGGTCGACGTAGCGGACACCGTCGTAGCGGACCTCGCCTCGGTCGGGCCGGGCGAGGTCGACCATCATCCGCATGGTGGTGGACTTGCCGGCGCCGTTGGGGCCGACGAAGCCGGTGACCCGGCCGGCCTCCAGCTCGAAGCTGAGGTCGTCGACGGCGCGCCGCTCCCCGTAGTGCTTGGTGAGTCCGGTGACGTTGATCATGTCTGTGCTCCGTGGGTGTGGGCGGGGTGGTGGTGGGCGGCGTCGGTGGGCGCGATCGAGATCACGTCGACGTTCACCGACGTGAGGTGGGCGAGGACGCCGTGGAGGTGTGAGCGATCCCCGATCTCGCCGACGAGGCGGGTGATGCCGTCTCGGCCGTGGTCGAAGGTGAAGTCGTCGAGCAGTGGCCGTAGGAGCCGGGCGCTCGGCCGGCCCCGCAGGACGATCTCGTAGGTGGTGGTCTGCGGCATGGAGGCACCATCGCCCCCACCTGGACGAGACCGCCTCATCCACCCCGTCATCTCACCCGGGTGAGATCGAACCGTAGGGTGAGCCAGGTGACGCAGGACTGGGAGTCGGGCCTCGCCGCCACCAAGGTCCAGCCGCCGGTGCCGCCCCGGCACCTCGTCCACCGTTCCCGGCTCGACGTCGCCCTCGACACCGCCGTCGACGCGCAGGTCGGTCTGGTGTTGGTGAGCGCTCCGGCCGGCTCTGGCAAGTCCACGCTGCTGGGGGCCTGGCTGGCCACCCGGCCCGAGGCAGTGGCCTGGCTCCAGGTCGAGGACTCCGACTCCGACCCGGCCCGCTTCTGGTCCCACCTCGCGCAGGCCATCGGGCGGACCCAGCCGAGCATCGTCGCCGCGCTCCAACCGGTGGTCGTCGCCTCGAACGGCGACGAAGCCGCAGTGATCCCCGCCCTCGTCAACCGACTGGCAGAGCTCCCCGATCCGCTTGTGGTCGTCGTCGACGACTACCACCTCGTTGACGACGACCGAGTCCACCGGGGCGTGGAGCGCCTCGTCGACCTGTGCCCGCCGCAGGTCACCATCGCGCTCGCGACCCGCATGGATCCGCCGTTTCGGATCGGGCGGTTGCGCGTGCGTGGACAGGTGGTGGAGATCCGCGCCGAGGACCTCCGGTTCACCCCCGAGGAGGCGGCCGGCCTGCTCGGTGGCACCGATCCCTCCCTCGACCCCCGCTCTGATCACCCAGCTGTGCGGCCGCACGGAGGGCTGGGCTGCGGGCCTCGTCCTCGCCGGTCTCTCCCTCCAGCACGCTGGCGACCCCGAAGGCTTCATCGCGGCGTTCCGGGGCGACGACCGCCTCGTCGTCGAGTACCTCCGCGACGAGCTGCTCACGGGCCTCGACGCCGAGGATCACCGACGGCTGCTGGAGACCTCGGTCCTCGACGAGTTCACCGGCGATCTCGTCGATGCCGTCACCGAGGACAGCGGTAGCGCCGAGTGGCTGCACGCGACGCGCTCAGGCGAACCAGCTCCTCGTCGCCCTCGATCGCACCGGCACGTGGTTCCGCTACCACCACCTGCTACGAGATCTGCTCCGCCTCGAGGCGCAGGCGGCCATGCCCGAGCGCCTCCCCGAGCTCCACCGGCGGGCCGCTTCCTGGTTCGAGGCCGCGGACGACCACGGCCGAGCGGTGAGCCACCGCCTCGCCGCCGGTGATCTCGAAGACGTCGCCCGGCTGATGCGCGTCCACGGGCCCCGGCTGCTGCGCGCCGGGCAGATCGACACTCTCCGCAGCCTGCTCGAGCGGCTCGGTGAGGTCACCCGCGCGGAGGTGGCTTGCGCCTTCCTCGCCGGATGGTGCGAGTTCCTCGCCGGTCGCTACGCAGAGGCCGAGCGGTGGCTCGACATCGTGGTCGACCTCCTGCCCGCCGGCTCGACAGCGCCGACGTCGCTGCGCATCAACCTCTCCCTGGCCACGGGCGACGTGGCCGGTGCGCTCGACGAGGCGAGGACCGCCCTGGCCGCGGGCCCGCTCGAGGACGGCCTCCCAGAGCTGGCCACCGCCATCGGTGCTGCGCACGCCTGGGCAGGCGTGGCCGACGAGGCGCGTTCCGCCCTCGACCTGGCGGTGACGCGAGCCGACGTCGAGCAGAGCCGCACGGCCCAAGCCGTGTCTCTCGTCCACCGGAGCGTGGTCGAGCTCGAGCACAGCGCGCCTGCCGTCGCCCACCGAGCAGCTCAGACGGCCATCGACGACGCCGAGCGGTTCGGGCTGTCCGGCTACCACGGCATCGCGCCCGCCTTCGCCATCCGGGCTCGAACCGGCGACGATGCCGCCCAGGTCCGCGATGACGTCGTCTACGCGCTGGCGAGCGTCCGGCGATCGTCGACCCCGCTGGCCTTCGCCTTCGTGCTCGCGGTCTGCGGCGACACGCTCCTCGACCACGGCGACCCGGCCGGCTCAGCGCTGCTCGAGGAGGCTCGCTCGGTCGTCGATCGGTTCCGAGACCCAGGCATCACCGGCCGCCATCTCTCCCGCGCCGAGGCACGCCACGGCATGACCACCGCACGGCCGGCACCGGTGGCCGACCTCGTCGAGCAGCTCACCGACCGCGAGCTGGCTGTGCTGCGCTACCTCCCCAGCAGCCTCAACCAGCGTGACATCGCCCGGGAGCTGTACGTGTCGATCCACACCGTGCGGACCCACTGCCGCGCCATCTACCGCAAGCTCGGCGTCGGGGACCGCCACGCCGCCGTCCAGGCCGCCCGAGACCACCAGCTCATCTGACGCCCGGTCGCCGCCGGTGGCTCGTCAGGAGCGGCGCTGGAGCACCATCCTCAGGGGATGGTCCGGTCGCTCGCACGCCCGGCGCAGGTGTCGGTACGCGTCGCGCGCGAGCGGCCTTCTAGGGGTGTCCCCTACCGCCTAATACACGGATGATCCATGTGGCATCCCCGTGTCTTTCGCATGGGCGCGGGAGCATGCCGGGATGAACCAGTTCCCGTGCCTGATCCGAACCTCGACCGCGGGTGGGGAGGCCCGCTACGCGCTGGGCGATCCGCTCGTCGACTCGTACCTGGCGTTCGTGGCTGGGCGGTCCCGGCCGAACACGCTGCGGGCGGTCGCCCATGACCTGAAGACGTTCTTCACCGTCATCGACAAGGACCCCGTCGAGGTCGTTGCCGCCGACATCTTCGAGTTCGTCGCCGATCAGCGCGGCGACCGCACCGTGGTCCGGATCAGCGACGGCGAGTCGGGGTTGTCGGCGCGCACGATCGCCCGACGGCTCTCGTCGATCTCGGGCTTCTACGCGTACCTGGTCGCCCGGGGCGACACGCCGGTCACGTCGAACCCGGTCCCGCGGGGACTGTCGACTCGTCGTCGGGGTGGCCGGCGTCGGCAGGTGCCGTTGGTGCGGGTGCCGCGCACGCTCCCGAAGATCCTCTCGCCCGGCCGAGGTGACCGCGCTGCTCGCGGCGCTGCGCACGCATCGGGACCGGGCGATGGTCTACGCGATGGTGCTGGGCGGGCTGCGCCGCTGCGAGGTCCTCGGCCTGACCCTCGGCGACATGCAGGTGCCGGAGCGGTCGTTGTTCATCGCCGAGGGCAAGGGCGGCCACCAGCGGGTGATCCCGATCTCGAACACGTTCTTCGCCGCCGTGGGCGACTACCTCCGCCACGAACGGCCACGAGAGGCCGAGACGGATCGGGTGTTCGTCACGTTGAAGGGCCCGAACCGTGGCCGGCCGCTCACCACGGACGGGGTCGACACGATCCTCCGCGGCGCCCGCGCCCGGGCCGGTCTGGAGCGGGCGACGTGCCATCAGCTACGCCACACCTGCCTGACCCGGCTCCGCGAAGCGGGCATGGAACTCGAAGCGGTCCAGGCCCAGGCCGGTCACGTCTCGATCGAATCGACCCGCATCTACCTGCACCTCTCCGACGACTGGCTCGCCGCTGAGTATCGACGGGCTGCGGAGCGGATCGACGCCGACGCCGCAGCCGAGCTGCTCGCCATGCAGGAGATCAACCGATGACCGCCGCCGTCGCTGCCGCTGCCGAGACCAGGTCGATCGTGGTTCCCGTCGAACGCCTCGAATCGCGAGTGGGCCCGCATGTCGAGCGTCGCTCCGCAGCTGGTGTCCACCATGCGCCGCTACCTGGTGCAGCTCACCACGTTCCTGCGCACCCCGCAGCGTCGAGGTCGCCGACCAGACCTTGCGTCAGTTCGCCCGCTGGCTCACCACCGCCACCGACATCACCGATCGTCGCCGACATCGAGCGCACCCACATCGAGGACTACAAGGTGTGGCTCGCCGCCCAGCCCGGCCAGAAGGGCAAGCTGCTGGCCAAGAACACCCAGCGGCACCGGCTGCGGATGATCCGGATCTTCCTCGAGCGGCTCATCGAATGGGACTGGCCCGACGCTCCGGGACGGAACCCGATCCTGCACGGCGACATCCCGCCCCGCACCGAGCCGATCCCCAAGTTCCTCACCGACCAACAAGCCGCCGCGTTCATGGCCGCCGCCCGCGCCCACCCCGTCCCGCGCTATCGGCTCGTCGCCCAAGTGCTCGCCCGCACCGGCCTGCGCGCCTCAGAGCTCTGCGAGCTCGCCGCCGACGCCGTCACCCGCATCGGCAACGACGGCTACTGGCTCCGCGTCCCGGTCGGCAAGCTCCGCAACGACCGCATGATCCCCCTCCACCCCGAAGTCGTCGACCTGTTCGCGGAGTGGACCGCCACCAACGCCGAGCACATCCGCACGACCCGTCGGCTGCTCGCCGATGACCACGCCCCGATCGACCGGCGCACCGTGCACCGCATCATCGCCCGCATCGGCGCCATCGCCGGCATCGACGACATGCACCCCCACCGCTTGCGCCACACCCTCGCCACCCAGGCCATCAACCGCGGGATGCGCCTCGAAGCCATCGCCGCGCTGCTCGGCCACCGCTCCCTCGAGATGACCCTGGTCTACGCCAAGATCACCGACCGGGTCGTCGCCGACGAATACGCCTCGGTGTGCGAACAGATCGACGCCCTCTACAACACCGCCGCCACGCCCGGCGCGCTCCCCGCCGAGATCGAGACCGCAGGCCATGGCCCGGCTCCGCCAGCGAGTCCCACGCCCGCATGCTCGGCAACGGCATGTGCACCCGACCCGTCGAGCTCGACTGCCGCATGGAGACCATCTGCGAGACCTGCGCCTACTTCGAGACCGGCCCCGAGTTCGTGCCCGTCCTGCTCCGCCAACGAGACCACGCCCGCACCCACCACCAGACCGACCGCGCCACGCCTCTACGACGACCTCATCACCAGCGCCGAGGACTAAACCTCTTGACACCGATCACACGTATAACGCCGGCTCAGGGCGCACATAACAAGGGTGCTGACCCCGCGAGGGACGGGGCACCGAACCGCCGATCTGGGCGGGATCGAGCGCCTACGTGCGGGGCACGCACCACGCGACTCCGTCGGGGTAGCACGGCGTGTGTCAGAAGGACGCTCCCTCGGAAGACATGACGAGCCACGTGCGGTCGGGTGATCGGCGCGCCCAGACGCCCCCTCCAGCCATGGTGAGTGAGGGGTACAGGCAACGCGAAGGACTCCCCGAACTTCGCGGTGACGGTTGCCGAGCAGCCTGACCAGCAGAACGTCACCAGGTCAGGACCGAAAGCCTGTGGTCGAGGGGGGACTCACCAGCCGCTCGGTGTCAGATCGCCCACCCGCTTAGCGGGATATGGCGACCTCCGGAGGTCGCAGCATCTCGTGCCAACCGACCGGACACCAACCATCGTGAGGTAGCGCCGTGAACCGTCAGGACCGTTGATCGGAGGAGGCGGTCGAGCGTCGAAGGGCACCGTCTCAGGGCTGGGCTGACTGCGCTACGACGTGTGGCGGTTCTGAGCCGTGCGCCGATGGTTCGGCCCGTTGGCGCTGACGGAGGATGCGCGAGTGATGGCGGGGAGGATCAGGTCGAGCGTGGCCGTGAGCTGCTCGCCGAGGGCGAGCTGATCCGTTTCGTCGGCGACCCACCGGTAGAGGACTCCGAGGTACACGTCGAACAGGATGAGGGCGGCTCGATCGGGATCGACGCCGCGTGGGATGTCGCCGGCTCGTTGCCCGGCTCGCACCGTGTTGGCCACGAGCTGGGGTGCGTCCGATTCGTCTGCGAGCAGCGGTCCTCCAGCGCGCTGCCAGGCGCGCACCATCGCACGTCCGGTCGCGGGGTCGGCCTCGTACCCATCGGCGAGCACGCGAAACGCTCGACGGAGCCGGCTCGTCGAGTCGACCGTGGCCTGGTCGTCCTCGGCGAGGGCGGCCGCGAACTCGACTCGCATGCGTCCGAACCACTCGAAGACGATGTCTTCCTTGCGGGCGAAGTAGTTGAAGACGGTCGCCCGTGACACGTCGGCGCGCTCGCCGATCTGCTCCATCGTCGTCGAGTCGTATCCGTGGGCGGCGAACAGGGCGACGGCGCTCTCGAAGATGCGTTCTCTGGTCTCCAGCTTCTTGCGCTCACGGCGGCCGGGTGTCGGGCACTTGACAGACTCCTAGACTTGAGTCTAAAAATCGACCCGACACTAAGTCTAGTCATCCGAGGGCTTCGTCCGGGCCGCTGACGGTTCGTAGCTCCAGGCCCACCCTGCTGTCAGTCGTTCGCGACGCCCCGCCGAGAAGGAGGTTCGATGGCGACCTTTGCGTTGATCCACGGCGGCGGCGACGTCGGGTGGTACTGGCACCTCGTCGAGGCGGCCCTGCGCCAGCGCGGGCACGACGTCGTCGCGCCCGACCTGCCCTGCGAGGACGACACCGCGACCCTGCGCGACTACGCCGACACCGTGATCGACGCCATCGACGAGCGCCGGAACCTCATCGTGGTCGGCCAGTCCTACGGCGGGTTCACCGCCGCCCTCGTGGCCGGCCGGCTTCCCGTCGACGCCCTCGTCTTCGTGGCGGCGATGGTCCCCGCTCCCGGCGAGACGCCGGCCGACTGGTGGGAGAACACCGGCTACCGGCAGGCCGTCGAGGAGCAGGCTCGACTCGATGGCGGGCTGACCGGTTCCGAGGACCCCTTCGTCGCCTACTACCACGACGTCCCGCGCGCCCTGGCCGAGGAGGCGATCAGTAACGAGCGGTCCGAGTCGGACGCGGCCTACAACGACCCGTGGCCACTCGACTCGCTGCCCGCCGTGCCGACGAGGTTCGTGCTGTGCACGGAGGATCGGTTCTTCCCCGCCCCGTTCATGCGGCGGGTGGTGTCCGAGCGGCTCGGTGTCGTGCCCGACGAGATCGCGGCGAGCCACTGCGTCGCGCTGAGCCAACCGCACGACCTGGCGAACCTGCTCGACGGCTACACGCGGCCACCCGCGTCATGAAGTCCGCTCTGTGGCTGCCGCTGTTCGACGAGCTCGCCGACCCGCTGACAGTGGTGCGCGTGGCCGCCGAGGCGGAGGAAGCCGGCTGGCACGGCGTGTTCGTCTGGGACCATCTCCGATGGCGGGCCCCGGTGAGGCAAGCGGGTGACCCATGGATCGCGTTGGCCGCCATCGCCACCGCCACCGAGCAGGTGCGCCTCGGCCCCATGGTGATGCCCCTGCCTCGCCGGCGCCCCGCCAAGGTCGCCCGGGAGAGCGTGACCCTGGACCTGCTCAGCGGTGGGCGCCTCACCCTCGGTGTCGGCATCGGCAGCGACCGCTTCGCTCACGAGCTCTCGAAGACCGGCGAGCAGCTCGACGACCGCGCCCGGGGCCGGATGCTCGACGAGGCACTGGAGATCCTCACCACCGCCTGGAGCGGTGAGCCCGTCCACCACCACGGCGACCACTACACGGTCGACGACATCGAGTTCCTCCCCCGGCCGACCCAGCAACCCGGAATCCCGGTGTGGATCGCCGGCTTTCCCGGCAACACCAGGCCGATGCGCCGGGCCGCCCGGTACGACGGGTTCTTCCCGGTCAACCTCGAGCATCCCGACCAGCTCGCCGAAGTCGTCGCCACGGTCACCGAGGCGCGACAGGACACCACCGCCCCCTTCGACCTCGTCGTCAGTCTCCCCGTCGGTGTCGATCCTGCGCCGTACGCCGCCGCGGGCGCCACGTGGTGGCTCCCAGAGCCCGACCCCGAGGCGGTAACGCTTGACCACGTACGGGGCGTGCTTCGCGATGGCCCGCTGGCGCTCTGAGCATCCAGACCCGCAACGACTCCCGAGCACTATGGGACGCTCGGCGGTGCGACCAGGTGTGTGATCGCCTGAGCACCCGGAATTGTTCAGCCGGGCCCCCGGAACGGTCGATCTGTACGTCAAGCCTTGGTCGCTGAAAGGGGCCAGAGGCGCCGATCTGTGCTCAGCCCCAGGGGAGCGACGGCCCGATGTTCTGGTGCAGATGATCTGTGCTCGCGTTCTGGCGCGTTCCGCGTATTCGCAGGGTGCGCGAGATCGAAGCCTCTTTGTGTCAAGGGGCCGTTTCGGGGCGCGTCGACGCAGCGCCGTGGGCGCGGGCGTAGCGTGGTGTTCGGGTCCGGGAGTGACTGTTCCGAAGTGCCGGTGTTCAGGGTTCAGCCGGCCACGCTGGATTGAAGAGTCGTCCCTGGTTGTCCTCCCGGGCCCGTGTGGTCAGCGGCGGCCGAGATCGACTTGGAGCTGGCGCCAGACGGCGTCGCTGATGCGACGCTTGAGGGCGCGCAGCGCCTCCTTCTTCGACTTCCCTTCGGCGATCTTGCGCTGGTAGTAGACCCGGCCCGGGGTGTCGTGGCGGACCTGGGTGACCGCGGCCAAGTGAAGCGCGTGGTTGAGCTTGCGGTTGCCGCGCGGGTTGAGCCGGTGACGGCTGCGGGGCCCGCTGGAGGCGTCGATGGGGGCGGTGCCGTTGTAGGACGCGAACCGCGCCGGGGTCGGGAACCGGGCCGGGTCACCGACGTGGCCCAGGATCAGCCCGGCGACGATGGGGCCGACACCGTGCAACTCGAGCAGCGACGTGCCCGACGCGGTCACGGCGTCGCTGACGCGGCGCCTGGCGGTGGCGATGGCGCGGTCGAGGCGACGGACATCGGCCACAAGCTCGAGGGCGAGACGCTTGCGTTCGACCCCGGCGGCCCCCTGGGGGTGGACGCGGCGCAGCAGCCTGGCGGCCCGCTGCGCCCCGAGACGGCGGGGGGCGCCGCCGGCGATGAGCTCGCGCAGCGCCACATGCAGCCGACAGGCCGCTTGGGTGCGCAAGGCGACCAGGTCGTCGTAGCGGTCGATCACCATCCGGATCACCGCGGTGTGATCTTCCGCCCGCACCGCCCGGAGCCCGCAGTGCCGCAACCCGGCGATGGCGGTGGCCAACGCGTCGTTCGGGTCGTTCTTGCCCGCCTTGGTCGAGCCCAACAGCCGCACCCTGGCGGCCAACGTCGGGGGCACATCGATGACCTGCTCACCCGCCTCGACGAGCTGCTGGGCCAACAACTTCCCCAGCCCCTCAGCTGATTCGACCGCCCAGGTCCGCTCCGCGCCCAGCGGTTCCGCCCAGGCCAACAGCCGCGGCACCTGACAGCGGTCAGCAACCAGTTGCACCCGGGCGAGCGGCTGCTCGTCCCGGTCGATCGCCACCGCCGTGTGGGTCGACTTGTGCGGGTCGACACCAATCATCACCGTCATAGAAGTTCTCCTTCTCGTGAACGCGTGTGAGCGTCACGACGGGCACTCCTGATGAAGGTGCTGCTCGCCTCTTTCGAGCCACGCCGCGACCGGACCCTGGCCGGCTGGCGCTTCGTTCGGAAGCCAACCCGACACGCGAGCAGCAGGCAGTTCGAGAGCCAGCCGACCAAGACCCGAGGACGCTACGCGCACACGCTCAACGCCCAGCCAGATCGAACCATCAGGCAGTTCTGGCGCGTCAAGCGCCGTGGCCCGACATGGCGTTGCTCACCATCGCGAGCGTCCTAGGCCGGCACTTCGGGGAGCGGGTGCGTGAGAGGCTGAAACCCATGGAGACGTTGAGTGTGATCGAGGCGTTCGAGGCCATGCGCTCGTTCATACGTCAGTTCGCTGAGCGAGAGCCTGCCGAGCATCGAGAGCGGTTCGAGGCGCTCCTACGGTGGACGGAGCGCGAGGGCAGTGGCACCACGGCAGACCCAGCTCAGTGGGGCGACTGGCTGCGATCCGTCGCCGATGCAACGACTCGACTCCGATCGGAACACTCGTAGCCATCGTCGCGCTCCCGAGGTTCGAGGCACGGTGGTTGCTGCAGGCTCCAAGCGCGCCCGATTGCCCGATGCGGGCGGCCGCTGCCGATCGAATCGTCATAACAGAACGAACGCGGCGCGAGATCATCTAAACGTGACGGGCCACCTAGGGACGGGTGCGCCAGACGTGTACGCCGCCGACGATCGTACCTACGACCCCCGCGCTGAGGACCGCCACCGCAGCCGTCACTGCGCCGGCCGCTAGCAGAGCCCCGCCGATCATCGGGATCGGAATGAGGATCAGCGCGGCTTCCACAGCGCGGCGATCAAGAGGCGGCACCAGCGCATATTGCCCGAACCGCGTGCACCCCGCACTGACAGCAGGCAACCCAGAACGCCGTGAACGCCGATCTACAGATCTGGCGCGTCCGGCGTCGTGGCCTGACGTCAGGTTGCTCACCATCGCAAGCGCCCTCGACCGGCATTTGGTGGGCAGGCCGGCCCGCGCCGTCACGCTCGTTCTGAGTGCTCGTTCTGCCCGGACAATTCCGGACCGCAGGAATCTGCCGTACGGACTATGGACCGAGCCCTCCATCGCGCGCCGAACCTCAGCGTCCAGTGATCGCTCCGTGGCCATCTCTGGGAGTCAGCATCCCTGCGGCGGAGGCAGACCCGCCTCTATGTATGCCTTCGCCATCAGTTCCTCGGCCTTGTCCCGGAGCGCATCCAGCTCCGAGGCCGCAGCGTTTGATAATGGGGCTTTGGCAAAACGCTCAACGTGGTCAAGCACGAGGATCACGTTGCTCACGAGGGCCTCCGGATCGGAGTCAATGCCCAACATCCCTGCCTCGTGCTTCAATCTGTTCCGGTACACGGTCGAGAAGCGCAGAAATATGTGGCCATCATCGGCAGTGATCATTCGCCGCGCCAGAGCCTCCTTCACGAGCGAGGGCCAGTTGGAGCCACGACCGAGGCCAGTCGCCGATCGCAAGACCGCCTCGGCAACCGTGTGCACCTCTTCGACAATCGTCTCGACCGGCAGCTCGCCAACGATCCAGCGGCCAACGAGGTCATCAGCCTGCTGAACCCGGCGCCTCGACTCGACCGGCAAGGCGTCGAACTCAGTGGCCAGGATCGGCCACCACCACTCATTCCGACCGTCGTCGGTCACGACGGGCGCCGAATCGTCGTCCTCCATGCGCAGAGACGTGCCAATGCAGTCGTCGAACCAGCGCCCGACGAGGGCCTTGGCGAAGCCGACCGCCGTCGGAGTTGGTAGGCCCTCATACCCTTCGGCGACCGTCGGAAGATCTCGTTCCAGCTGATGAGACCAGGCCGCCACGCGGAAGCCGTGGCCGTTCACGAGCATCTCCCAGTCTGTGAACTCCCCAGCGGGCTTCGGGCGGTAACCAAAGTCGAGAAGGGTTGCCTCGGCGCGACGTTGGGCGGCGGCCATCAGCCGCCTCATAAGGTCATCTCGACCGACAGGTACTCGGACGGTCGTCCCGTAGCCAACCACGCGGCGACGCTACCCCCGGCGCTGGCCTTCGTCCTCGGTATCGGCGAGACCCTGTCCGACACCGCAGCCCGGGTCAGACGATGTCGCGCGAGTTGTCCCGTTGTCTCTCAGCGCCGCTTGAGATGGGGCGGAGTCCGCTAAACGAGCGAGGCCAACCGCGACGCGTCGTCGGCCGCCTGATCGATGTCGGCGATCTGGATGAGTCGTCCGTGCCGGCCTTCCCATACCGCGATGTAGCTGTTCTCGTCGCTCGCGTCCTCGAAGTAGCCGAGTGCCGGCGCGTGGTGCACGATCCAGTTGCGGACCGTGATGACGTTCTTGAGGACCGCCCAGTCGGTGTCGCCCACGCTGTGCTGGACGAAGACCGGTCCCAACCGTTCAACCGCTCGTCCAAACGTGCCGTCATCGCGGACCTGGTGACGCGATAGGCAGGTCCTGACGTTCTCCTCGAGCTTGATCGTCTCGACCAGGAAGTCCACGACGGTGTGAGCCTCATCGGGCTCAAAGAACATCAGCCGCCACGGGTTCCCCACATCGGTAGAGGCTACAGAGCACCGACACGCCGAACGGCCGCCCCCGAACGCCGGTTGGGTGGCGCATTCGAGCGGGTCAACGACGATGATGGGCCACGCTGCGGTGAATCGAGGATGCTTTGTAGCCTCCGAGTCCAGTCCGATGGATGGACGCTCCGTCGCTCTCAGGCCGCAGTCAGTTGAATGTGAGTGTGTGAGGTGGTCTGATCCTCGTCATGGCTCTCAGTAGAAATTCGATCTTTGCCCTCCTGGGAGTCGCCGCCGCTGTCGTCGCAGTGCTAGCGGGCTCTGTCGATGGAGCGTTCGGCGACACGGCGCTGACTGAAATGTTCTGGCTCATCGCCGGTGTCCTGTTCACGACCTTCGTGCTGGAAGCGGTACTCCGACGAGACGCCGATCAACGAGATCGCGATCGTGACAGGTTCGCTCTGAGAGCAACGATCGCACTCACGATGAGAGGTCTCGACCGAATGGTGCCGAATTCCACGCCGAGATTCGATCCAAGCGCTGCAAGTCTTAGTCAAGACGAGTTCGCCCGCTCTGTCGAGAACGCCGCAAGAAGTTTCGACACGGCGGCGACAGTCAACGCCGAGGCTTACAGTGATGCGTACATCGCGGTGTCTTCGTATCTGCGCAATATCGCCACATCGTCGATCCGACTATTCTCGAAGTCGAGGGATGAGATGATCGCGAACAGCATCGCGTTGCACGACCTCGCCGACGAGTGGAACTACGAGCCAGATCTCCTTCTCAGTGATCGGATTCGTGAACTCGAGAACGATGTCCTCCGCGAGCCTGACAATCACTTCGCGGAAGAGCGCCTCGCCGAAGACCGACAACGATTCCACGCCGCGCAGTTGGCCTCGGCTGGTCGGATCCACCGGACAGCGATCGCTCTTGCAGACGTCGCGCGGAAGGCGACCGGTACGGGCTACTACGCCGACCTCTGACCTGAGCAACCCGCATCGCGCACGCTCAGGCGTCCCCTACCGCCGGCTTGATAATCGGTATCCAAGACACTCGGCTGGACCCGCTCGCGATCGCGAGCGCGAGCGATTGCCCGACGTGGGCGGCCGATTTCGATCGAATCCTGAGGACGGAATGAACCGGCGAGAGATCATCTGGTCGTGACGGCGCACCTATGGACGGGTGCGCCAGACACGTACGCCGCCGACGATCGCAACTACGACCCCCGCGCCGAGGACCGCGACCGCAGCCGTCACTGCGCCGGCCGCCAGCAGCGCCCCGCCGATCATCGGGAGCGGAATGAGGGTCAGCGCCGCTTCCATCGCGCGGCGATCAGGAGGCGACACGAGCGCATAGTGCCCGAACAGGGCACGCCTCGCCTGCCGGATCGTCAGCACAGAACGACGGGGCGCGAGATCGGCAGTTAGGTGCTCAACATTTCGAGCTGGCCCCTGACGAGTTTGTCCATCTGGTCGACGCCCGCGGCAACTGTTGCATCGGCGATTATGGGAATCGGCTCTAACCGGTCGAGTGCGACGGCAAACGGGATCTCCAACTCTGACCACGCGTCGACGAACTCCTGGTGCCAGTCCTCGTCAACGAGTTGGAGTTCGTTGAGCAGCGCCTCCAGATCGTTGATCACTGGTCCGATCGATAGCTCGCCCGATCGGAACCGATCGAGGCGATCGAGCATCAGGCGGAGTTGGCGACGCTCGCGCTCGGTCGCTTCTTCGTTCGCGTTCACCGCGCCAGATTGCCCGAACCGCGTGCCGCCCGCTCGGTCAGCGCGCAGCGCAGAACGCCGGGCACGCCGAGCGGCAGTTCTGGCGCCTACGGCAGATGATGGAGCGTGCGCCTGGCCGCGTGTCGCAGCTCGCTCCATCGGGGGTTGTCAGACAACGCAGCCTCGGTCCACAGTTCGGCGTTGCGGCGGCCCCTCATGGCAGCGCGGCGACCATCGAGGTGGTCGAGGGCTTCGACCGCCTCGTCGGTGAAGGGCACGCCGTCAGCTCTCATCTTCGGCACGACGCGGTAGACGTCGTCGAAGACCAGAGCCAGTTCATCGACGGGCATCTGTCCCTCCGCCAGCCAGCGCAGCTGTGCGGGCGCGTCCATGGCCAATGCGTCGACGGCCTCTCGCAGCAGTCCAAGCCGAGCGTCCTGCACCCGCCCAGATTGCCCTCTGGAGCGCTCGCGCTGCTCAGAGCGGGCACGTGGGTCAGCGGCTGGCGCCAGCGAGGAACGTTGCCACGATGTAGGTGGCGTGTCGGTCGAGCGACACTCTGGCGCGGTCGTAGCGCATGGTGGTGCGGGGGATCGGCGTGACTGGCGGCTTCTTGCACGTCGCGCAGTGGAACGCCCGCGTCGAGGGCCGCGGTGATGAACGCGTGGCGGAGCGTGTGCGGTCCCACCCGCTTGGCGATCCCCGCCCGTCGGGCGATACGGCGCACGATGCGACCGGCGGCGTGACGGTCGATCCGCCCGCCGTTGGCGCCAGGCGAAGATCGGTCCCTCGCATCGTTCGCCGACCGCCAGGTCGATGGCCCGGGCGGTCCGCGGGGCGAGGGGCACGGTGACGATCTTGCCCCTTTGCGCAGGATCGTGAGGGTGCGGTGGCCGCGCTCGAGTCCGAGGTCCTCGATGTCGGCGCCGATGGCTTCGGAAACCCGCAGTCCGTTGAGGGCCAGCACGCTGATCAGTGCGTGATCCCGCGCGCTGGCGAGTCCGGCGGCGACCAGCATGGCCCCGACCTCGTTGCGGTCCAGGCCGGTGGCGTGGGACTCGTAGTCCAGACGGGGTCGCCGCACGTGCGCGGCCGGGGAGACCGCGATCAGGCCTTCCTGTTCGGCGTAGCGGTAGAAGCAGGACACGGTGCACAGCCGGCGGGCGATCGTGGCCCGGGCCCGGCCGAGCGCCTCGAGGTGGCGGGCGAAGCACTCGATGTCGGCGCGGCGCGCCCCGAACACCGCCACTCGGTGTTCGGTGCACCAGGCGACGTACTGGCGCAGGTCGAGGGTGTAGGCGTCGCGGGTGAGACCGCTGTAGCCGGCCAGGAACCCAGCCAACGCCAGCTCCTCGTTGGTGCTGAACACCTCATCGCGGGTTGCGAGCGCGGTGCTTGTCGAGATGGGAACGTCCACGGTGGAACCTCCAAGCGTCATGCCGAGGCTCCAGTGGCCGGGACCGGTCAAGCAGCCCCAGCAACCATCAGAGGCCGCCGACCGTACGTCTCGCTCGCGAGATCGCTCCAGAGCGAATCCTCTTTGTGTCAAGGGCGGGTTTCGGTGGTCGGTGGGGCGCGTCGAAGACCGCTTGCGGCGTTGCTGGAGCGGCGGGGGTTCTAGGGTCGTGTTGGGTCCGGGAGTGACTGATCCGAAGAGTCGGCTGTTGTGGGGTGCGAGGCCGGCCACGCTGGATTCACGAGTCGTCCCCACGTTGTCCTCCCGGGCCCACGGTCGGCGCTCGAGCGGCGAGCCTTGGCTGGGCGCGAGCTCGGCTGTCTGCAGCGGTGTCAGGTGTCGGCGAGGAGCTGCCGGTAGATGACGTCGCTGAGACGCCGCTTGAGGGCCCGCAGCGCTTCCTTCTTCGTCTTGCCCTGGGCCAGCTTGCGTTCGTAGTAGACCCGGCCGGGGTGATCGTGGGCGATCTGGGTGAGGGCCGCGGTGTGGAGGCGTGGTTGATCTGGCGGTCGCCTCGGGGGTTGAGCCGGTGGCGGGCCTTGGGGCCCGAGGACGCTTCGATGGGGGCGGTGCCGTTGTGGCGGGCGTAGTGCCCGGCGGTCGGGAACCGGCGGATGTCGCCGCTGTGCCCGAGGATGATCGCGGCGCCGATCGGTCCGACGCCGTACACGTCGATGACTGACGTCTTGGACGCGGTCGACGGCGGTGACGGTCCGGGCCCGGATGTCGACCAGGGCCTGGTCGAGGAGCTCGAGCTCGGTGACGAACTGGCGGCAGGTCGGCGACCCGCTCGCGATGATCGGGTCACCGATAGCCACGCCGGCCAGGAGTTTCATGGCCCTGGGCGGTGCTGAGGGACCGACCGGTGCCGCCCTCGATGAGCAGGCACAGCACGGCGTGGAGGCGACACACGCTGCGGGTGCGTTGGGCGGTGAGCTGGTGGTAGCGGTCCGCCAGCAGCCGCAGCACGACCCGGTGTTCGCTGTCGGCGCCCACGGTGTTCAACGTGGCGTTGCGGAGCGCGACGACGGCGGCGGAGCGGGCGTCGTTGGGGTCGGTCTTGTCGATCCGGCCGGTGTCCATCAACCGGACCCGGGCCGAGAGCTTCGGGGGTACATCGACGACGTGCTCGCCGGCTCCGACGAGCTGCTGGGCCAACAGCGCACCCATGCCGGTGGCGCCCTCGATCGCCCACCGGCGGGGTTCGAACCGAGCCGCCCACTCGAGGAGCCGGGCCCGTTGATGACGGTCGGCGGCAACGCGAAGTTCGCCGACGACGGCCTCGGAGGCGTCGACGGCGGTGGCGGTGTGGGAACCCTTGTGAGGGTCGATCCCGATGGTGATCACGGTGTGCTCCAAGCCTGGGGTGCAGTGGGTGGCGCCCCCGGCGGGCAGACCTGATGTGGGGATGGTTGCCGTTCCTCTTTCGAGCCACGCCGGTGGCAGAACCTGACGGACGGTCGCTTCGCTCGAAAGCCAACAACTGTCGTGGCAGGGCATTCAGGAGACACGCCCGTCAGGTTCCTCGACGCTACGAACCCGTCGTACGCCGTGCGTCCCACCCTCCATCAGGGCAATCTGTGCCAGCACCAGCAGTCGTGTGTGGAGGCCTCATGCTGCAGCGGATCGACATGGTCGCGATGTACGTGCACGACTGGTCGTCGGCGCTGGAGTGGTACCAGGACAAGCTCGGCTTCTCCCCTGCGTACGTCGAGGATGACCACCGGTTTGCCGTGCTTGGTCTACCGGGAGGCGGTGCCGTCCTGCATCTTGTCGGCGACGACACGCGGGACCTCCGGGGTAGGAACCGCTGCGCGCCAAACGTTGCGGTCGACGACTTCGACGCCACTCTCGCGGAGCTGCGGAATCGAGGAGTCAGCGTCATCGAGGTCGTGGACGACCTTGACGACGGGTACCGCCTGGCGCGGCTGGCCGATCCGGAGGGCAACGAGCTGAACATCTACACGACGACCGCGGCCCCGTCGGCGTCATAGCGCCGAACTGCCGATCTCGCGCCCCGTCGTTCTGTGCTGAAGATCCGACAGGCGAGGGGTGCGCGGTTCGGGCAATCGGTCGCGCTCGCGATCGCGAGCGGGTCCAGCCGAGGGTGTTGCGATGTCGATCATCAAGCCGGCGTCTGGGGACAGTCGCCATTCAGATCGCCGAATCGGGCGCCCCGATGACCCATGTGGATCTCCGGCACTACATCCCGGTGGTGCGGAGCTGACGCCACCTCGGCAGGGCACGCCAGAGGCGGCCGACAGCGATCGTCCCGATGACCAGCAGCGCCCAGGTCATTGGTGTGAAGGCGCCACCGACATAGGAGTGCTCGCCATCGGACACCGTGTAGGTCACCTCGTTTTGTAGGTAGCCGATGCCAGGCCAGGTGAAGGTGCCGCCAGCGTCGGGGTTGCCGGCGAGGATGCCGTCACCGAAAGCGTCCGCCGCGTCGGAGAGCACCGACATGAGCAGCAGCGTGCTCGTGAGCAGAAAGACACCCGCCGCCGTCCACGAGTGCCGCGGACCGGGGCCGAGCTCGGCGTTGAGGTACTCGGCGGCCAAGGAGCCGGTGTCCCCGACGTCGCGCAGTGCGGTCGACGTGCCGGCGTCGCGAGCGGCGGCCAGGAGGTTGGTGCGCAGCTCGCGACGCCGCTCGATACGCGTCTTCCGAGGCAGGTCGTAGAGGCGCTGGTCGAGGCTCCACACCACCCGCTCGATCCGGAGGCGATCGAGGAGGTTCACGTCGTTGTGCATGTCATCGGCCTTTCGTTGGAGGCGGGAGGGGTCGGGATAGCTGGCCGGACACCAACTCGGTGAGGGATGCCCACTGAGCCGCCCCCGCCGCCAGGGCCTCGTAGCCGGCCGCCGTCGGCCGGTAGTACTTGCGGGCAGGGCCCTCGTCGGACGCCACCAGCCGGGCGGTCAGGCGTCGCTCGCGCTCAAGTCGGGACAGCGCCGGATAGACGGTGCCAGAGGCGATGTCGGAGAGGCCGATCTCGTGCAGCCGTTGCACCACCTCGTAGCCGTAGGACTCGCGCTCTGCGAGGAGGTGGAGCAGGAGGAGGGAGAGGACGCCCTTCAGGAGCTGGGGATCATGGTCTCCCGACATACGGTCAGACTATGCCAGCTATTCTGTGATGTAAAGTAGTAGGCAAGGCCAGAGGGCTACCGGTGCGACGAGCTTCACGGTGCCGCAGAACGCGCGGCTGCGTCGCTCCAGCTGACCAGCCCCCAAGTGCCGTTATCTGGAGTCCGTCCCACAGGTGGGTCGCTGGCCTGCGGGTCTGCGTCGTGGACATGTCCGCAACGCAGCTAGTGCGGCGCTTCGCGTTTCAGCGGGGTGGGGTTCCGAGTAGGTCCCCAGTTGCAGCCCGCCGCAGGTGGGCGAATCTCGCTTCGGCTGTGCGGGAGGCGTCTAGAAGAGATTCGGCGTCGCCGGCGTCACATCGTCGAGAAACGCGCTCACCATCGGCACCAGTACGGCTGACTCACCCGCGATGCCGACGTGCGACGTCGCCGGCAGGATCACCAAGCGCGCAGCCGGAGCCTTCTGCAGCGTCCCCGACGCTGCGGCTTCGTCGTCGCCGCCACCGCGCAGCTTGAACATTGCCAGGGCGTGCTCCGGCTTCACGGCGTCCGCATCACCGATGATGACCATCGTCCTCGCTGAGATCGAACGCATCTGCGCGTCGCTGATGTTCTGGTCGTCGATGCTCAGGACCTTCATCTTCTCGAGGTAGGTGTCGAACGCCGCGGCGTCCGGCGTGTGCTCCTTGAACGCCTTCTCGACCGGCGTACCGGCGAACGCCGTGGCCCTGAGACCCTCGATGGCCTCGAACACCGACGGGTACCAGCCGTCCTTGCGGTAGGTGGCCGACAGCGAGACCAGCTTGTTGACGAGCGTGGGGTGACGGAGCGCGAGCTGCAGCGCGACCCCGCCGCCTTGCGAGTAGCCCATCGCATCCGCGTGCTCGACCTTCAACGCGCGCAGCAACATCGCGGCATCGTCGGCGAACTGCTCGTAGGACATCGTGCGCGAGGTATCCGGGGTGCGGCCGTGCCCCTGCTGATCGACGACGATCACGGTTCGCTCGCCCGCGAAGGCGGACACCCACGACGTCATCGAGTCGGTGGACATGAACGCGCCAGGGATGAGCAGCAACGGAGACGTTCTCGACGTGCCGAGCTCGCCATGCACCTCGTAGTAGAGGCTCAGACCGTTAATCGGCAGGTGACCGCTGCGCGAAGGCTCCGTCGCCATCACTTCGGGCCGTAGAGCCGGGCGACGTCGGGAGAGTCGAGCCACTTGGAGTAGGTAGGCGACTTCGGCCAACCCTCGGGCGAATCCTGCCATTCCTCCTGGCGGCCCCACGGCAGGATGTCGACCAACGCGAAGGTGTAGCTGAGCTGTTCGGTACCGCGGCCGTCGGTGTGCCAGGTGCGGTAGACCTTGTCGCCGTCGCGGAGGAACACGTTCACCGCGAAGCCCGCGCCGGGCGGCGCGCCGACGTCGGCGCCGAACGAGCTCTCCGACGACGAGTACCAGTCCATCATGTTGCCGACCTTGGCCTTGTAGGCCAGCGCCTCGTCGATGGGCCCGTTGGTGACGATGACGAAGCGGGCGTCGTAGTTGTCGAGGAAGCCCAGCCGGACGTACTGCGACGTCAGCCCCGTACAGCCGCCGCACTGCCACTCCGCGCCGTCGGACCACATGTGGTTGTAGACGATGAGCTGGGAGCGCCCGTCGAACACGTCGACCAGGCGGATGGGGCCGTCCGGACCGATCAGCGTGTAGTCCGGGAGCTCGACCATCGGCAGCCTGCGGCGTTGTGCAGCGATGGCGTCGAGCTCACGGGTGGCAGCCTTCTCCCGCACACGCAGATCGTCGAGCGCGGCCTGCCAGGTCTGCCGGTCGACGACGGGGGGTAGGGCGCTGGCGGTCTGGTCGGTCACGGTTCCTCCCAGGCTCGGATGGATCTGCTCCGATGTGTCGACCAGAGACGGCTGCAAAACTCATCGCACGACCCCCTCTACCGGATCCGCAAGCTGCTCGTGATCGCCGCCGAGCGACTTGATGATCGCGGCCAGCCCAATGTGCGCGGCCTGCGCGGCCTGCTCGGCGCCGGCGACCTCACGGCGAGGTCCACGACGCCTCGCAGGCGCATAGATAGCGCTGCAGGACCTCTACACGCTCTGGGGCCACGAGCCCGTCGCCCGCCAGTGGTTCGACGGCCTTCTCAACGACCGCGCGAGCTCAACTGCTCCGTCGGCTACGTCATGGACACGCTTACGAGGACTCCAGATACCTGCCGGTCCAGGGCGCTCGCGATGGTTAACAACCCGACGTCGGCGAGGACGCTTGACGCGCCAGATCTGCCTGATGGTTCGATCTGGCTGGGCGTTGAGCGTGTGCGCGTAGCGTCCTCGGGTCTTGGTCGGCTGGCTCTCGAACTGCCTGCTGCTCGCGTGTCGGGTTGGCTTCCGAACGAAGCGCCAGCCGGCCAGGGTCCGGTCGCGGCGTGGCTCGAAAGAGGCGAGCAGCACCTTCATCAGGAGTGCCCGTCGTGACGCTCACACGCGTTCACGAGAAGGAGGACGTCTATGACGGTGATGATTGGTGTCGACCCGCACAAGTCGACCCACACGGCGGTGGCGATCGACCGGGACGAGCAGCCGCTCGCCCGGGTGCAACTGGTTGCTGACCGCTGTCAGGTGCCGCGGCTGTTGGCCTGGGCGGAACCGCTGGGCGCGGAGCGGACCTGGGCGGTCGAATCAGCTGAGGGGCTGGGGAAGTTGTTGGCCCAGCAGCTCGTCGAGGCGGGTGAGCAGGTCATCGATGTGCCCCCGACGTTGGCCGCCAGGGTGCGGCTGTTGGGCTCGACCAAGGCGGGCAAGAACGACCCGAACGACGCGTTGGCCACCGCCATCGCCGGGTTGCGGCACTGCGGGCTCCGGGCGGTGCGGGCGGAAGATCACACCGCGGTGATCCGGATGGTGATCGACCGCTACGACGACCTGGTCGCCTTGCGCACCCAAGCGGCCTGTCGGCTGCATGTGGCGCTGCGCGAGCTCATCGCCGGCGGCGCCCCCCGCCGTCTCGGGGCGCAGCGGGCCGCCAGGCTGCTGCGCCGCGTCCACCCCCAGGGGGCCGCCGGGGTCGAACGCAAGCGTCTCGCCCTCGAGCTTGTGGCCGATGTCCGTCGCCTCGACCGCGCCATCGCCACCGCCAGGCGCCGCGTCAGCGACGCCGTCGACCGCGTCGGGCACGTCGCTGCTCGAGTTGCACGGTGTCGGCCCCATCGTCGCCGGGCTGATCCTGGGTCACGTCGGTGACCCGGCCCGGTTCCCGACCCCGGCACGGTTCGCGTCCTACAACGGCACCGCCCCCATCGACGCCTCCAGCGGGCCCCGCAGCCGCCACCGGCTCAACCCGCGCGGCAACCGCAAGCTGAACCACGCCCTTCACTTGGCCGCCGTCACCCAGGTCCGCCACGACACGCCGGGCCGGGTCTACTACCAGCGCAAGATCGCCGAAGGGAAGTCGAAGAAGGAGGCGCTGCGCGCCCTCAAGCGTCGCATCAGCGACGCCGTCTGGCGCCAGCTCCAAGTCGATCTCGGCCGCCGCTGACCACACGGGCCCGGGAGGACAACCAGGGACGACTCTTCAATCCAGCGTGGCCGGCTGAACCCTGAACACCGGCACTTCGGAACAGTCACTCCCGGACCCGAACACCACGCTACGCCCGCGCCCACGGCGCTGCGTCGACGCGCCCCGAAACGGCCCCTTGACACAAAGAGGCTTCGATCCGCGGCCTCGCTGCGGCGGTCTCCGGTTGCGTCATGCTCCCGTGTGGTCCAGCCCAAGTACGGTCGTGGTGATGGTGAAGCAGCGGAGCCCTCAGCCCGAGGATCGGACCGAGGCGATCCGGCTGGCGCTGTCGGGTATCGCCGACGATCTGGAACTCGGCGAGCTGGCGGCGCTGCTTGTCCCGCTGCATCCGAAGAACGACACCTTCCCCGGTGAGGTCCTGCTCGGGCTGGCCGCTGACGCCATCGAGGAAGCGGGTGCGACCCGGGAGCGACCGCTTGAGTTCGAAGGCATCCGCAAGCGCCACCTTCCCGAAGATCGGGCTCACACGAAGGCCCAGCACCACAAGGCCGAGTATGCGCTGCCGGCGGCGGCGATGGTCCGGCGGGGGTCGATCCCGGGTTGCTCGACGAGGTGAGCTGGTGGCGCACCGATGACCTGTGGTTCTGGGCGCTCGAGGCCCTGGTGACATACGTGCGGGCTGCAGCCGAACGCACCGCCGAGACGGTCCCCACCGTTTGTGGGCGGATCGCCAGCCGTCACGATGTGCGGCTCGCATCGGTGGCCTGACCGACACGCCCAGAACGCTCATCCGCCCGCACACAGAACGCGCGGCCGAAAGGTGGGAGACGCACCCGGAACCGGCGTTATGCGCTCGGCTCGCGTACGAGCGGCATCACATAACGGGCGCTTCGGATCTGAGCGGGGTAGGGCGGTAGCGGGGGGTCCACCGGGCGCGGCACAGGGGCGGAGAATTGGTGGTTCCTACGCCAACCGCACCTCCGGAGCCCCTGTGGAGACCAACGCTACGCGCATGTGCGTGCTGCTTGTCGGCTTGCCCGACGTGACCGTCCTTGGCGTCGACGACGAGCCCGCCCAGCCGATCCGTGTGCATGTCGAGTTGCGTGTCGATCGGCCGGGCTGTGCGGTGTGCGGCACCCCCGCGTGGGTGAAGGACCGGCCGCCGGTCGAGCTGGTGGACCTGCCGTGCTTCGGTCGCCCGGCCAGGCTGGTGCGGCGCAAGCACCGCTGGTGCTGCCCCGACCGAGACTGTGCGATGGGCACCTGGACTGGCGAGGACCCGCGGATCGCCCCCGCACGGGCGGCGATGACGGATCGGGCCGGCCGCTGGGCGTGCGCGCAGGTTGGCCGGTCGGGCCGCACCGTGGCCGAGGTCGCCAGTGAGCTGGGCTGTGACTGGCACACCGTCAACGACGCCGTCATCGCCTACGGGACCCCGCTGGTCGAAGACCCCGACCGCATCGGCGGGGTCGACGCTGTCGGCCTGGACGAGACGCTGTTCTGCCGGGCCGGCGCCTGGCGCACCCAGCGGTGGTGCACCTCGATCGTGGACGTGCGCGCCGGTCAGCTCCTCGACGTCGTGGCCGGTCGCAGCGCCGGCGGCCCCAGCGCCTGGCTCGAGGCCCGCCCCCGCCCGTCGCGTCAGGCCCGCCTGGAGGTGGCACCAAACGGCCGGCTGAGCGGCGATGCGGGCGATCATCCCCTGTCACCAACTGCCACGCTGCGTGCTGGCCACCGCTGGGAACACGCTGGCCGCCCCTGGGCAGGTTCCGATGGCCGCCGACACACGGGGATGTGGTCAACCCTTGCGCGGACGGCCGACTCGACATGCCATCCGACGTGCCACCTACTCAGCGAAACCCGATGCGTTCAGCGGGTCGGGGTGCGGATCCGCAGCCTTGTGACCAGGACTTCATGGAGACCACAGGACGCCCTGAGCAATCGTCTGCGCCCTCTCAAGGTGGCGACACACCGGCGGCGCCATGCCCGCCCTAGGTGTACCGTCCCGCTCGGGCGTCCCCGCTCCGCTGGGCGCATTCGGATCGGTTCGTTGCGCTCCGGGCCGATCTCGTAGGCAGCAGGTGGCCCTCCGCGCACAAGCTCCATCGAGATCAAGGGCGGCAGCTGGATGGGGCAGGACGAGCCCTCGACGTACTGGAACTCAGCGCGGACTCGATGCCCCGCCAGAGGCGCGCAGTCGTGGGCTCGACCGGCGACTCGCCGCTGCGACCGCTGTCTGACGCGCCCTCGGATAAGTGCATATGCAGGAGTCAATCTCAGGAGAACGACTCGAAACAGACACGACTCTCTGGACGGATCGAGTGAGAACCCGCAGCTCAGCGAGCTGTGCGACACGTCCTGGACAGCCGGGTGTGGCCTTTGGAGCTGGTTGTTGCAGGTTCGAGCCCTGCCCCCCGAGCGCAGGCACACCGCCCGAAATGGTCTGCGAGCCGTTCAAGAAGCGATCGAAGCACCGCTGCCCCGGGCGCGTTGGACATCCTCTCGAGCGCCATCATGAATCCCGAGCCGTGGTCCCGCTCGCGGAGCGGTTCGAAGGCAAGGTCGACAGGAGCGGCGAGCATCACGTGTGGGTCGGGGCCCGCTGGGCCGACGGCCGGAGCGACGTCACCGTTGAGTCCCGGCCGTCCATGGCGCAGTGCCACCCCGCGCGTCAGCGCTCGGGTCGCCCCAGGAACCGGGGAGCGGACCGACCAACCCGCGGACCACCGGCAGGCCTCCACTCCGACCGCAGAGGCGTCGCACATCGCAGGGAACAAACACGCCACATCGACCGGGAGCGAACATCGTTTTGGGGATGAGAGCGCTTCGTCCGCGGACCTGTTAGACATCGCACGCGCTTGACCGGGGGTTTCACAGGGGGAGGTAAGCGCATGTCCGTCGAAACACCGGGGTCGCCTGCGGTTCCGAAGTCCGACACCGATCGTCTCCACGAGCTTGGCTATGCCCAGGAGCTCGGCCGGAAGATGCAGGGCTTCTCGAACATGGCGGTCTCGTTCTCGATCATCTCGATCCTGGCCGGGTGCCTGACGACCTATTACCTGGTGTTGTTCGCAGGTGGGGGCCCGGCGGTCGCCTACGGGTGGCCGATCGTGACGGTCATGGCCCTCACCGTGGCCATGTCAATGGGGGAGGTGTGCTCCCACTACCCGACGGCCGGCGGCCTCTATTACTGGTCGGCGAAGCTGGCCAAGCGCAACGGTGCGTTCTGGAGCTGGACGACCGGATGGTTCAACCTCATAGGCCAGGTCGCCATCACTGCCAGCATCGACTTCGCGTTGGCCAACTTCATCGGGGGCTTCCTCGCCCTGACCACCGACTACGTGCCGAGCCCCGGTTCGCTGCTGTTCATCTATGGCGTCGTGCTCGTCCTCCACGGCGGGCTCAACACGCTCGGGATCCGGGTCACCGCGTTGCTCAACGACGTCAGCGTGTGGTGGCACCTGATCGGCGTCGCGGTGTTCGTCGGGTTCCTGGTGGTGCTGCCCGACCAGCACGCGTCGGCCAAGTTCGTGTTCACCGACTTCCAGAACAACACCGGTTGGAGCGGGCCCGGGTCGGGGATCTACGTGTTCGTCATTGGCATGTTGCTCGCTCAGTACACGATCACCGGGTTCGACGCCTCGGCCCACATGACCGAGGAGACCGAGAACGCGGCGGTGGCGGGCCCCAAGGGAATGGTCACCTCGGTGTGGCTCTCGGGCATCGCCGGCTACGTGCTCCTGCTGGCGGTGACCTTCGCGATTGCACCGGGCTTCGACACGCTCACCGCGGCGGGCAGCCTCATCACCGCGCCGATCCCGATCCTCCTCGACGCCATCGGCGACGATGGTACGAAGATCCTCATCGCCATCGCCTGCGTCGCCCAGTTCTTCTGCGGCAACGCATCGCTCACAGCCAACTCGCGAATGCTGTACGCGTTCTCCCGGGACGGGGCCGTGCCGGGCCACAAGCTGTGGCACCGCATCAACCCGCGGACCCGGACGCCGACGAACGCGATCTGGATCTGCGCCGTCCTCGCCTTCCTTGCCGGCGTGCCCTCGCTGCGCGAGGCGGGCGGCTTCCCGGCCACGTTCTTCGCCATCGTGTCGATCGGGGTGATCGGGCTGTACATCGCCTACATCATCCCGGTCTTCCTCCGGCTGCGGCAGGGCGACGCCTTCGAGCGGGGGCCGTGGCACCTCGGCCGGTGGACCTACATCATCGGCTGGATCGCGGTGACGTGGGTCGTCTTCATCAGCATCTACTTCCTGCTGCCCCAGTTCAGCCCGATCACCTGGGCCAGCTTCAACTACGCGCCCATCGCACTGGCCATCCTGATGGCATTCGTGTTCGGGTATTGGTTCCTGTCGGCCCGCAAGTGGTTCACCGGCCCCAAGATCCAGGGCACGCCCGAAGAGCTGGGAGCCATCGAGCGCGACCTGGAGCTCGCCGGGAGTTGAGCCTGGACGAGCTGCTCGACCGTGTGCCCGGCTGGGCGGGCCGGGCACGCACGGTCGAGCCCCTCGCGGGTGGCATCACCAATCGCAACTACCGGGTGACGCTGGCGGGCGAGAGCTTCGTCGTGCGCGCTCCCGGCGAGAGCACCGACCTGCTGGGCATCGACCGGAACCACGAGCAGGAAGCGGCCCGCCAGGCGGCGGCCCTCGGCGTCGCCCCCGAGGTCGTGGCCTTCGTCGAGCCCGAGGGGTCGCTGGTCACCCGCTTCGTCGACGGCGCTGCCCCGGACGCCGAGGCCTTGCGCACAGACCCGCTGCTCGGTGAGGTCGCATCCCTGCTTCGGGTGGTGCACGGGGGACCGGCCATCGCCGCCGTGTTCGACTGGTACCGGGTGCCACAGGCCTACGCCGCCACGGCCCGGGCACACGGGGTCGATGTCCCGGCGGTCTACGACGAGGCGATGCAGGTCGCGGCTCAGGTCCGGGCGGCGTTCGCCGCCTCGCCCGACGCGGTCTGTCCGTGCCACAACGACCTCCTCGCGGCCAACTTCCTGCTCTCGGTCGACGGCGTGCGGCTCGTCGACTGGGAGTACGCGGGGATGAACGACCGCTACTTCGACCTGGGCAACTTCGCGGTCAACAACGAGCTCGACCTCGACGGCGACGTCACCCTGGTGGAGGCGTACTTCGGTGCGGTGACCGGCCGCCGCTTGGCCCGGCTGCGGCTGATGAGGGTGATCAGTGATCTGCGGGAAGCGATGTGGGGGCTGGTCCAGGCGGGCGTGAGCTCCCTGGAGGTCGACTTCCTCGCCTACGCCGAGGTGCACTTCGAGCGGTTGCGCCAGACCGCGTCGCGGCCCGGGTTCGGGCGCCTGCTGGAGGACGCCGCCGGCGATGCGTGACCACGCACGGGTCGTCATCATCGGGGCCGGGGTGGGGGGCGCCTCCGTCGCCTACCACCTCGCCGAGGCCGGCTGCACCGACGTCCTCGTGCTCGACCGGTCCGAGCCGACCAGCGGCAGCACCTTCCACTCGGCCGGGCTCGTGGGTCAGCTCCGGGGGTCCCTGCCGCTGACCCGGATGATGATGCACAGCGTCGACGTCTACCGCCGGCTCGAGGCCGAGTCGGCGGCGACCGGTCGTTCGCCGGGCTGGCGGGAAGTCGGCTCGCTGCGCTTGGCCTCCACGCCCGAACGCCTCGACGAGCTGCGCCGCCAACACGGGTGGGCCAAGACGTTCGGGCTGCCGATGGAGATGGTGACGCCGTCCGAGGCCCACGAGCTCTTCCCCCTCATGGATCCAACGGGCGTCCTCGGCGCCGCCTGGCTGCCGACCGACGGGTACCTCGACCCGAGCGGCCTCACCTACGCCCTGCTCGGCGCGGCCAAGGCGAAGGGAGTGGCGGTCGAGGCGGGTGTGCGGGTCACAGACCTCGTGGCCGACCGGGGCCGCGTCCGCCGGGTGGTCACGGACCACGGCGACGTCGTCGCCGAGACGGTGGTGGCCGCCTGCGGCATGTACACGCCGCAGGTGGCGGCACTGGCGGGGGTCAACGTGCCGATCGTGCCGATGGCCCACCAGTACCTGATCACCCGCGACGTCGACGGGGTCACTGAGGACCTGCCCCAGCTCCGGGACCCCGACAACCTCGTCTACTTCCGCGCGGAGGGCGGAGGGCTGCTCCTGGGCGGGTACGAGCGGGACCCGGCGCCGTGGTCCGTCGACGGCGTGCCCGACGACTTCAACAGCCGCCTGCTGCCCGAGGACTGGGACCGCTTCGCCCCGCTCATGACGTTGGCTTGCCAGCGTGTGCCCGTGGCGGAGCACGCCGACATCGTCCAGCTCGTGAACGGCCCGGAAGGGTTCACACCTGACAACGAGTTCGTGCTGGGCGAAAGCGCGGTGGCCGGGTTCTTCGTGGCCGCCGGGTTCTGCGCCCACGGCATCGCGGGGGCGGGCGGGGTCGGCCGGGTGATGGCGGAGTGGATCCTCGACGGCGAGCCGGGCTTCGACACGTGGAAGATGGACATCCGTCGGTTCGGGCCGCAGTACCGCAGCCGCGACCACGCCGTCGCCCGCACGGTCGAGGTCTACGCCACCTACTACGACATCCACTACCCCAACGAGGAACGTCGGGCCGGACGACCGCTGCGCAGGTCGCCGGCCTACGCAGCCCTGGCCCGGCTCGGCTGCGAGTTCGGCGAGAAGAGCGGGTGGGAGCGGCCCAACTGGTTCGCGGTCAATGAGGCAGCCGGTGACGAGTCACTCCGTCCACGCGGCTGGGCGGGTCAGCACTGGAGCCCGGCGATCGGGGCCGAGGCGCTCGCCTGCCGCAATGCCGCGGCGCTGTTCGACGAGACCAGCTTCTCCAAGATGGTGGTCGTCGGGGCCGGGTCGGCGACGTTCCTCAACCGGATCTGCGCCAACGACGTGGACCGCGCCGTCGGGTCGGTCACCTATACCCAGCTGCTGAACGACCGAGGCGGGATCGAGTGTGATCTCACCGCCACCCGGCTGGCCGAGGACCGCTACCTGCTGGTCACCGGCACCGCGTTCGGGAACCACGACCTTGCGTGGATCCACAAGCAGCAGGCTGCCCTCCCCGAGGGTGACGCGTGCGTGGCCCTCGATGTCACGTCCGCCTGGGCCTGCTACGGGCTGTGGGGGCCGGCCGCCCGCGCGCTGCTCCAGCCCCTGACCCGCACGTCACTCGCGAACGAAGACATGCCGTACCTGACGGCCCGAGAGCTGGCGGTCGGTGCCGTGCCCGTCGTCGCCGTGCGGGTGACATTCGTCGGCGAGCTGGGCTGGGAGCTCTACTGCCCGACCGAATACGGCGCCACGTTGTGGGACCAGCTGTGGTCGGCCGGGGAGGCCCACGGCCTCGTCGCCGGGGGCTACCGGGCCATCGACGCGCTCCGGGTCGAGAAGGGCTACCGGGTGTGGGGCATCGACATCACGCCGGAGGACAACCCGTACGAGGCCGGCCTCGGATTCGCCGTGCGGTTGGACAAGCCCGGCGGGTTCGTGGGCCGGGACGCTCTCGCCGAGGTCAAGGAGCAGGGGCCGAGCGCGGCGGCTGCGATGCCTGGTGCTCGACGACCCCCTCGCCGTCCCCCTCGGCTCCGAGCCCGTCCGGGTCGACGGCGACATCGTCGGCCGGGTCACCAGCGGCAACCAGGGCTACCGCGTGGGACGGGCGATCGCCTTCGCCTACCTCCCCGCCAACCGTGCCGCCATCGGGCGCCGCGTCGACGTGGAGGTGTTCGGCCAGTGGATCGGGGCGGAGGTGGTCAAAGATCCCGTGTACGACCCCGAGGGTGCCCGCATTCGCGCCTAACGAACTAGGCCCAGCCATGTCGCATGCAGGCGCGGGTGGCCGAGCGACGTCCGGGCTCAGTCTGTGGGGTCGACCTCCAGGCGGTAGGTGGTGCCAGTGGGCGTGGCGGTGAGGTATGCGCCGCCATCGACCGGGGTCACGTCGGGCTCGGTCAGCCCATCGACCCGGGTGACCGGGGCGTCGGTGCCCGGTACCCACACCACCAGCTCGGTATCGGGTGCGGAGTCAGGGTGGGACTCGGTGGTCCCGGCTACGAGCAGGGCACCGGTATCGGGGTCGGATCGCAGTTGGGTCAGCTCCCCCGGCGCAGCCCGCGGGTAGGCCCGGCCCACGATGTGGAGGAACGGCATGTTGGGCCCGCCGTCCCGGTCGCCGGGGCAGTCGACGAAGTTGAGCTGCACGACGCGACCGTCGGCGACGTTGCCGGGCGTGCCGACGGTGTGCGGCTCGCCGCAGAACTGGCGCCACTGCCACACCGCACCACCCGACAGGTTGAGGTCCTGGGCAGCAGCGAAGCGGCGCAGCACGTCGAGCTTGTCGTCGCCGGTCTCGAAGATGCCGTACTCGCCGACCCACAGGGGCCACCCCCGGTCGCGTGCCGTGCCCGCATCGATGTCGGCGGTCTGCTCGACGGTCAGGATGGCGGGGCCGATCGACTCGGCGTAGTTGTGGGGAGCGAACACGATGTCGTGGTCGTCGGCGAACCCCTCGTCCGGCATGGTGCCGGGCAGGGGGAACAGGACGAGCGGCTCGAGGAACAGCAGGTGGGGGAACCCGCCGGCGTCGACTTCCGCGGCGCGGATCGCGGTCACCAGGCCGCCGGCCAGCTCGGTGTATCGGGCGGACGACTCGTCGGCCGGCAGGACCATGTTGGGCTCGTTCAGCAGGTCATAGCCGGCGACCGCGGGCTCGTCCGCGAACTCGCCCGCGACCCCGGCGACCGTGGCCACGAACGCGTCCCGAATGCCGTCGGTGTTCTCGTAGAAGTTGCGGAACGCCGCCTGCACCGCTGGCGCGCCCTCGCGGTAGCCGACCGGCCGACACGTGCTCTCGTCGTCGGTGAGAGTGGCCCACTCGGGCGCTCCGTCCCAACCGATCGCCGCCTCGGTGCCCGGCGGACAGGCGGTGCCCTCCGGCGTGGCGATGTACTTGCCGTAGGCGTCCTGGTGGAAGTCGATGACCGTGTAGAGGCCGCGGTCCGCGGCGTCGTCGACCGCGGTGCGGATGCGATCGACGTAGCGCTGGTCCAGCTCGCCCCGCTCGGGCTCGAGCGCCGACCATGACACGATGAGGCGCACCACCGAGAAGCCGTTGGCCGCCATCTGGTCCCAGTCGTCCGCGGTGGGGGATCGGGTGGGTGACAGCTCGGGGTCGTCCTGGTGGTAGTCGCCGAGCGCGTTGAAGTTGGCGCCGCGCAGCAGGACGTCGCGGCCCTGGTTGTCGACGATCCGTGGGCGCCCCTCGCGGGCGACCGACAGCGGTCCGAGCTCCGCGATCGGGGCCAGGGGCTCGACGTCGGTGGCCGTGGCGCCGGGTCCGTTGCCGTCGGCGTCGCCTCCCTCGTTTGCCGAGCAGGCAGCGACGATCAGCACACTGAGCGTCGTCGCCACGCCGATCACTTTCCTCCAGCACCCCATGAGCGCGGAGGCTACGCCCGTGCCGACCTGTGGAGGTTGTGCCAGGACTCGCCTAACGAGACGACGGCAAGCGTGGGCACGTTGGGGCTCTGGTCGTCGGTGACGAAGGGTCGCGCTCCGACCATGTGGCAGATGGAGTTCACGCTCCAGGTGACGTGGTGGAGCAGCGCCATCCGCATGATCCCGGCCCACACGAACGCCGTCAGGCCGCCGACGAGTGAACCGGACCACAGCCAGCCGATGCCGAACGGCAGTGCGAGCGAGGCCGCGGCCCAGACGGGGAAGAGGGTGCTGACCGCGGAGAGGTCGCGGTCACACACGATGTCGGCCGCGTACCGCTCGGGCGTGGAGGGGTCGCTCGTGAACATCCAGCCGACGTGCGCGTGCAGGAACCCGCGGACGGGTCCGAGCACGCCGTGGCGCGTCGCGTGCGGCGAGTGCGGGTCGCCGGCCCTGTCGCTGTGGACGTGGTGGCGCCGACGGTTCGCCACCCAGCTCACGACCGATCCTTCGATCGCCATCGAGCCGAGATCGATCAGATGATCCTCAAGGTGGCACCGCTGACAATCGGGACCGGCATACCGCTCTTCTCCCGCATCGCGTTGTTCGATCCGCGCCTCTGGGACCTCACAGACAACACCAAGCTGACCAGCGGAGTGATGTTCCTCACCCACCCGCGGCGGACCGCCTCCGGCCGGTGGCCTAGCCTTCAGCGCCAGTGACCGCCACCGATCCGGTCGTCGCGTGAGCACTGAGCTACCCCTACGGGAGGCCATCGGGTTCGTACGTTGTCGACACGGCCACGCGGCGGGTCTGCCCTTCCCGCGACGCGGCCGCGGCGGAGCTCGCCGATGGTCGCCGGCTCGTGCTGGCCGTGGGCTCCAACGCGGCGCCGTCCCAGCTGTTTCGCAAGTTCGCAGACTTCAGCGGCGACCGGATGATCCCCGTGGTCTCCGCGGACGTCGCCGACATCGACGTGGTGTTCGCCGCGAGGGTGTCGACCTACGGTGCGATCCCGGCGACGGTCGCCAGCTCTCCGGGGACCACGGCGCATGTGAAGCTGACGCTGCTCTCGCCGGGCCAGTTCGATCGCATGAACGAGACCGAGTCGTTGGGCGACGCCTACGAGGTCGTCGAGCTCGCGGCTGACTCGATCCGGGTGGGCGGCCAGAGCCTGCACGTGGTGATCCCGTCGGCGGGCCCCGTCGCCTGCTACCGGTCGATCGCCGGGCCGATGGAGGTGAACGGTGCTCCGTTCGCCCTCGAGGCCGTCAGTGCGACCGCACGCCGATGGGCAGCGCTCACGGAAGCCCGGATGTTGGATCGACTGGCCGCGGACCTCGAACTGGATCGAGACGCACTCATTCACCGGGTCGTCGGCGACACCGCATTCCGAGCGGCCCTCAACGAGCGGCTCCGCTCACGCGCGTCGACACCCTCGGCGGTCGAGGAGCCATGGCCGTGACCCGCCGTCCACTGCCGCGCATGCCACCGGGCGGCCACCTCGTCGAGCGTGCGCCAGTCCTCCGTCGCCAGCCGTCGGCCCACGGGCCTCCCGGTGTAGGTGTCGAGCATGACGTAGTCCGCACCCAGGGCGGCCAGCTCATCGAGGTCGCTCAGGATCTGGGCCAGGGTGCCAACGCCCGTGCGGCGCCGATCCTCGTCGAGGTCGGCGTCGGCCAGTTCGAGGTTGATCCGGGAGCAGAGCGCCGGAATGGGGCGCCCGGCGGCCTCTGCGGCGGCCCGCAGCCGTAGGACGCCCGTGTCGCGCAGCCAGGGCAGGCGGGGTGGTGGCGTGGTCAGCGTTCGGGTCGGTCCTCGAGGACCGCAGGGGCATTGGCGCCGGGAGGCTCGTGGCAGCAACCGTGATCGAGTGGACCCGAGAGGATGAGATCAACCTGCTGAGGTCTCTGTCTGGGACGTCAGCCTGGGGGCAGGAGCGTGCTTCGAGTCCTTGGGATTCGAACTGGTAGGAGGCGGCAAGCCCTCAAGATCCCGGCGTCGTAGGACCACCGCCAACCGGCGTGCGGTGTCGCCGACCGTGCGCCGGCGAGCGACGCGTTCTCGGCACTCTCCCCGGAGCTGGTCGGGGATTCGCAATCCGTCAGCCGCTGCGTCAGTGGCCCGCTTGGCTCGTGACCCGGTCGACGCCGAGCGTCGCCGCGAACCGCATCGTGCCCGGCGGTTCGACGTCCACGTGCGCGCCGCGGTACTTGATGGCGACCTCGCGTTCGAGGGCAAGCTGCGGGTCGGGAACGAGGTGCACCCGGCCGCGGAGCTCCAGGTATCTCGTCGGCTCG
>CAWCLR010000007.1:0-33024 GCA_963796415.1 uncultured Acidimicrobiales bacterium
TCGACGGATCGCCCGCGCCTCGCCGACCGGATCGGCGCCCACGTCATCGCAAGCCAGTCGGAGCGGTGACGCCTCCCCGAGTCGGCGGGCGAGCGCAGCCCGCTCGGCGGGCGCCGAGGCGAGGGCCAATGCGGCGCGGTACTGCTCCACCGCCTCGTCGAGCCGGCCGGCCCGGGCGAGCAGGTCGGCCCGCGCCGCAGGGAGCAGCCGGAATCCCGTAAGGCGGGGGGCGACCGCATCGAGCAGCGCCAGGCCCGCGTCCGTGCCGTCGCGCATCCCGACCGCGATCGCCCGGTTGAGCTCGACGACCGGCGACGGGGCGGCGACGAGAAGCTCGTCGTAGAGCGCGACGATGCGGTCCCACCGGGTGGCGTCGGGGGACTGCGCGGTCGCATGGACCTCGGCGATCGAGGCCTGCAGGACGTACGGCCCGCGCTCCCTTGCCGCCCGCAGCTCCCGGGCGGCCCGGGCGATCTCGCTGCGCCGCCAGAGACTGCGGTCCTGCTCCTCGATCGTCCGGAGCGCGCCGTCCTGGCCGAGGCGGGCGTCGCGCCGGAGTGCTGGAGCATCACCAGTGCCAGGAGCCCGCGCGCCTCCGACTCGGCGGGCATCAGCTCGACGAGCTGCCGCGCCAGCTCGACCGCGGTCGATGCCAGGGTCGTGTCGGCGGCCGCCGAGTAGCCCTGGTTGAACACCAGGTAGATGACGCCCAGCACCCCGGACAGCCGCGGCTCGAGCTGCTCGGGGGCCGGCACCCGGTAGGGGATCCCGGCGTGGGCGATCTTCCGGCGAGCCCGCACGAGGCGCTGCGCCATCGTGGGCGTCGAGACGAGGAAGGCCCGTGCGATGTCGGCCACCTCGAGCCCGGCCACCGTTCGCAGGGTCAGGGCGACCTGCCCGTCGAGGGCCAGCGCGGGATGGCAGCACGTGAAGATCAAGCGGAGCCGCTCGTCGCCCGCCATCGCCTCCTCGTCGGCCACCGCGACCGCCACCAGCTTCGAGCGCTCGTTCGCCGCCCGGCGCAGGAGGTCGATGGCCCGGTTCCGCGCCGTGAGCGCCAGCCACGCCGGCGGGTTCGGCGGCGTCCCGTCCGCCTCCCAGCGCACGAGCGCCGTCGCGAACGCGTCGCTGGCGGCGTCCTCGGCGAGCGCCCAGTCGCCGGTCAGGCGGATGAGCCCGCCACGATCCGCGCCCACTCCGACCGGTGGGCGCGGGCGACGGCCTCGGCCGCCGGTGTCACCCGTCGGTCTTCTCGAACGGCCGGATCTCGATGCGCCCGTGATGGGCCATGGGGTGGCGCGTCACGTAGTCGATGACCTGGTCGAGGTCTTCGCATTCGAGGAGGTCGAACCCGACGATCCACTCCTTCGCCTCGGTGTACGGACCGTCGGACACCAGCACCTGCCCGTCACGGACGCGGACGGTCGTCGCCTCTTCGGGCGGCCGCAGGGCGTCGCCGCGGATGCGGATGCCGCGCCGCTCACCCTCGGCGACCCACTCGTCGATGTCGGGCTCGTCGGTCGACGTGCCCCGGTCCGTGTCGGTGGCGATGAACAGCATGTACTGCATGGGTGGTCCTCCTGCGAGAGACGGTACGCACCCACGACGAACGGCGGCGGCGCCCCGACGACACCCCGACAGGATTTCGCTATGCCGCATGTCGAGCACGGCGACGCCGCGGACCCGGCCGTGCGCCAGGTCGCGGAGCGCCGCGTCGGCCTGGTCGAGCCGGTAGGGGGTCGTGGTCACCTCGATGCCGATGCGGGCCGCGGTGGCCAGGAACTCGCGGCCGTCGTCGCGGGTGTTGGCCGTGACACTGCGCAGCACCCGCTCCTCGAACAGGTGCTCGGCGTAGCGGAGCGGCGGGATGTCGCTGAGGTGGATGCCGGCGACCGCCAGCGTGCCGCCGCGGTCGAGGGCCCGGAGCGCCGGCGGGACGAGCGTGCCGACCGGGGCGAACAGGATGGCGGCGTCGAGCGGTTCGGCGGCGCGTCGGCCTCGGCCCCCACGCTGGCGGCGCCCAGGTCGAGCGCCAACTGCCGGGCCTGGGCCGACCGGGTGAGGACGTGGACCCGGGTCCCCTCGGCCATCGCCACCTGGGCCGTCAGGTGGGCCGAGCCGCCGAAGCCGTAGATCCCGAGCCGCCCGCCCGGGGGACATCCGGACTGCCGCAGCGCCCGGTAGCCGATGATCCCCGCGCACAGGAGCGGGGCCGCCACGTCGTCGGCGAACGAGTCCGGGAGCGGGTAGGCGTAGCGCTCGTCGACGACCAGGTACTCGGCGTAGCCGCCGTCGACGTCCCAGCCCGTGAACAGCGGATCGACGCACAGGTTCTCGCGGCCGGCACGGCAGAAGGCGCAGACCCCGCACGTGCGGGCCAGCCAGGGCCCCCGATGCGATCGCCGACGCCGAACCGGGTGGCGCCCTCGCCCGCGACGTCGACGGTCCCCACCGCCTCGTGGCCCGGCACCACCTGGGCGTGCTTCGGCGGCAGGTCCCCCTCGGCCAGGTGGAGGTCGGTGCGGCAGACGCCGCACACGCTGACCTGCACCCGCACCTGCCCCGGTCCGGGCGTGGGCACCGGCCGCTCGACGAGCCGCAGGGGGCCGCCGTCGATGGGACCGGGTTCGTCGACCACCCAGGCCCGCATCGTCGCCGCCGTCACGGCGCTGAACCGTGCCACGACGAGGCGACGATCGCCAGCACGATCGCACGGCCGCGGGCTCGGATGGCGTCCGCCTGACGTCGGCTCGTGGGCCTGCTGGCCGTGTTCGTGCCGCTGTCGGTGCGGGCGTTCCGCCGGGCCTGACCGGCGGTCGATGGCGGCGGGACGAGCCCCCTCGTCCCGCCGCCTCGGCGCGTCCGACCGAACGCGGCGAGTCACGTGGTGTTCGTCGTCGGCTCCGTCGTCGAGGAGCGCCCGGCGGCGTAGGCACGCGGCTTCGGTGAGCAGGGCCTCCCAGATCGCCTCGTCGCGCTCCGGGACCGTGGCCCATTCCTTGAACGTGCGGCCGGCGGGAGCGAACGGTTGGGCACGGCCCTCGTCGATCAGCTGCGTGACCCGTCCGCGGGGGAGCTTGACGATGAGGTCGCCGGTTCGGTGGTCGCAGGTGGCGAAGAAGTTCCCGTGGACGCGCAGGCAGGGGAACTGCATGAGGGTGCCGATGCCGGTGGCAGGGTCGGCGAGGAACGGTTCGGCGATCTCCCAGAAGAACGCGGTCTCGGGTGTCGGATCGGGCTGTCGCATCGTGGGACTCCGGGGTCGGTCAGCCGTGCCAGGTGCCGAGCGTGAGCTTCTCGAGCAGGGCCAGTGCGAGGTCGCGGTCGCCGTCGATGCGGAGGCGGCCCGAGTCCTCGGCGTCGGCGAGCGTGAGGCCGGCGTTGAAGAGGTTGGTGAACGAGACCGCATCCGAGCTGATGGTGGCGTCGGGGCGGTCGGGAGGGGTGGCAGTGGGTTCGAAGACCGTGGGGCCGACGGTGAGGCCGATGTCGTGGGGGTCGATCCGGAATCGGTAGGTGGCGTCGAAGTCGACGCCCTTGGCCAGGACCCACTGGCCGTTGCGGCGCATCTGGCCCAGGACCGCATCGGTGGGGCCGGCGGGTGCGTCCTCGAAGAGGTAGGCGCCGAAGCGGCCGAGGCCGTTGAGGATCGGGAGCAGCATCTCCCGGGCGCGGGGCTCGAGTTCGTAGACGACCGCGGGGGCGGGAGGCGGGAGCTCGCGGCGGGTGAGGATGCCAGCAGCCTGGAGGGTGCGCAGCCGCTTGGTGAGCAGGTTGGGGGAGACCTTGGGATTGATGTGCTGGAGGTCGGTGAAGCGCATCGGGGCGTGGGCGAGGTCGCGGAGCAGCAGCAGGGTCCACCGGTCGCCGATCAGGTCGAGCGCGACCGCGATGGGGCAGCCCTGTTCGTAGCTCTCACTCATGACGGCCGTTCCGACGACACTTCATCAGTGATAGTTCGGCCTTGACCGGGAATACCAACCTCCACTACACCTTCGGCTGTACTCACTATCAATAGTGTAGTTGAAGGAGAACGAACATGGGTGCACCCTTCGTTTGGTACGACGTGACCGCCACGCCCGGCCACGCCGATGCCGTGCGCGAGTTCTACGCGACGTTGCTCGGCTGGACCATCGCTCCCGACACCAACCCCGGCCCGTACAACGGTTGGATCATGGACGGCGACCAGCCCTGGGCCTCGGTGATCGAAGCCAACGACGCGACCGCGGGCCGCTGGGTCCCGTACGTCCGGGTCGACGACCTCGACGTCGCGGTCGACAAGGCCACCTCGCTCGGTGCCACCGTCGTCGCCGGCAAGGCCGATGGACCCGCCGGCACCGCCGTCACCATCGCCGACCCGGCCGGAGCGGTCGTCGCGCTCTGGACCCCGTTCCCCGACAAGGCCTGACCGGCCGCAAGGCGGCCCGTCCGTCCGCCGAGGCCAGATAGCGTGCGCCGGTGCGGATCAGGCTGGCGAACGCCGGAGACGCCGGCGGCGTGCTGGCCGTGTACGCGCCGGTGGTCGAGGAAACCGCGACCTCCTTCGAGCTCGTCGTGCCCTCGGTCGAGGAGATGGCGGCGCGCATCACCGAGCGGTGGCCGGCGCACCCGTGGCTGGTCGCGGAGGACCAGCGCGGCGTGGTCGGCTACGCCTACGCCGGGCGGTTCTCGGGTCGAGCCGCGTACGACTGGTCGGTCGAGGTCAGCGTGTACATCGCGGCGGCGGCCCGCGGCCGGCACGTCGGGCGCGGCCTGTACACCGCGCTGTTCGCGTGCCTGGCCGCCCAGGGCTACCGGCAGGCGATGGCCGGGGCCACCTTGCCCAACGCGGCCAGCGTGGGCCTGCACGAGTCGATGGGCTTCACCCCGGTGGGCGTGTACCGGGCGGTCGGGTGGAAGCACGGCGCCTGGCACGACGTCGGCTGGTGGCAGCGGCCGCTGATCGACGGCGACGAGCCGCCCGCCGGACCGATCCGGCTCGACGAGTTGCCCCCGGACGACTCTGGACGCGGCGATCGCGGCGGGCGAGGCGGTGCTGGGCTGAGGTCGATCAGGCCGAGCAGCAGCCCCGCCCGTGGACTCGACGACGAGGTTCGCGAACTGCTCGCTGTCGCCGGTCTTGACATACCACTCCCAGCGGGCGTCGTCGGGACCGGTCAGCCAGGTCTCGGTCTTCTGCGCGTAGCAGCACTGTGTGTCGGCGACACCGGTGGTCTCGAGGTCGGCCTCGGCGAGCCGGGCCTCGGCGGCGACGACCTCCTCGGTGGTCTCGGTCTCGACGCCGAGGTGGTTGATGGATCCCGCCTCGCCCTGGCCTTCGAAGAGCACGAGCTTGAGGGGCGGGTCGGTGATGGCGAAGTTGGCGTAGCCCGGCCGGGTCTTGGCGGGCTCGACGCCGAACATGCGGGTGTAGAAGTCGATGGCCTTGTCGAGGTCGGACACATTGAGGGCGAGCTGGAGGCGCATGGCGGTCGCTCCTTGCGAGGCGAGGGTAGGGCTTCACTTCGACGAACATCGATTCGATGCCGGTCGATACGATACCAACGGATCGAGAGATGTCAATATGAAGGACACCAAGGATCGCGCTCGAGGTCGTGACGCCGTGCTGCGCGCCGGTGACCGCCGGCCGGCTCGACGAGGACGCCGCGACGCAGACTGGCTGCGCTCTTCAAAGCCCTTGCTGATCCCGGTGCGGGTGCGCCTCGTGAGCATCATCGCCGGGGCCCCGGGAGGCGAGATCTGCGCCTGTGATCTCCCCGGGCTGCTCGACCGTTCGCAGCCGACGATCAGCCATCACCTGACTGTGCTCGTACGGGCGGGCCTGATCGACCGGGAGCAGCGGGGCAAGTGGGCGTGGTTCCGGCTTCGACGCGAGGGGTTCGCAGCAATCCGCGCCGCGCTCGGCGACGAGGTCGCGGCCGACACGCTCGCCCCGTCCGGCTGACCGCGCCTGGCTCGGCGTCAGGGCGAGGATCCGCCGCCTTCCGCTCCGTTCGCCGACTCTTCGCCACCGTGCGGGACGATCACGTCGCCGGCGACCTGCGCGACGCGCGGGTAGATGACGAGGATCAGGCCGGTGGCGAGCCACGGCGCCGGCGAGCTGGGCGACGATGAACATCGGCACCGACGCCGGTTCGATGCCGGCAAAGGTGTCACTGAAGGCCCGTCCGATGGTCACGGCTGGGTTGGCGAAGCTGGTGGACGAGGTGAAGTAGTAGGCGCCGGCGATGTACCCGGCGACGCGAACGCGACGACGGTGCAGCGGCCCGAGCGCACGACGCCGAAGATCACGACCAGCAGCCCGAGCGTGGCGATCGCCTCGGCGAACCAGAGGTTGCCGCCCGACCGCGCGGTGGTCGACCAGCTCGACCGCGGGCAGGTCGAACATCACGTTGGCGGCGATGGCACCCGAGGATCGCCCCGACGACCTGGGCGATGAGTAGAGGATCACGGTGGGCGTGTCGATGCCTCCGAAGACACGGTCGACAAGCGTGACGACCGGGTTGAAGTGCGCGCCCGACGCCGCGCCCAGCGCCAGGATCAAGGCCACCAGCACGCCGGCGGTGGCCGCGGCGTTCTGCAGGAGCTGGAGGCCCGGTCGTCAGTGAGGCGCTGGGCCATGATCCCGGAACCGACGACAGCGGCGACCAGGAATGCGGTCCGGTGAGCTCCGGCGGTGAGCCGGCGCACGATCGGCGGTACGGAGTCCAACGAGAGCCCAGCGGAGCGGGCGTGGCCGGCGTGCTGCGTCCCGTGGGGAACGCGGTCCGCCGCGGCCGGGCGCCTGGTGGTGGTCACGTCTGGTCGGGGAGGTCGAGGCTGGCGATCAGCGCACGGACACGGGCCTCGATCTCGTCGCGGATGGCGCGCACCACATCGAGGGGCTGGCCGGCGGGGTCGGGTAGCTCCCAGTCCTCGTAGCGTGTGCCCGGGTAGACGGGACAGGCGTCACCGCAGCCCATGGTGACGATCACGTCGGCAGCCCTGGCGACTTCGTCGGTCCAGGCCTTGGGGAGCTCGGACGCGATGTCGATGCTCATCTCGGCCATGGCGGCGATCGCGCTCGGGTTGGTGCTGGGTCCGGGGTCGGACCCACCGGAGTAGACGTCGACGGCGTCGCCGCCGAGGTGCGCAGCGAGCGGGCCGCCATCTGTGAACGCCGGCGTTGTGCACGCAGAGGAACAGCACCGCTGGGCGGCCCGCCGCGGGCGGTGAGGCCGCCGAGGTGGGGAGCGGCCGCTCGGCGGTGAGCTCGTGGGGCGAACCGTCAGCGTTCATGTCTTCCTGTCCGTCTGCTGGGGGCGGGGCGTGGAGATGACGGTGATCCGCTGGTCGAGCTCGGCCAGCGCGGCGTCGAACGCGCGCCGGGTGCCGGAGTCGACGGGGTCGGGGATGGACCAGTGGAGCCAGCGCGGTCGGGGACTCGAGCTCCTCGTGTGCCCGGTCGCACACAGTGACGATGAGGCTCGACCTCGAGGTCCGCCGGTTCGAGAGCGTGCGGAGGTGCTGTCGCCGAGATCGAGACTCGCCCGGCGCGCCGCGGCCGACGGCGCCGGGGTGCACCCGGGCGGCCGGATGGGTGCCGGCGCTGGCGGCGTCATCGCCGGTTCGGTTCCGCCACAGAGCTGCCGCCAGCTGCGAGCGTGCCGAGTTCTTCGTGCACACGAACACAGCCCGCCCGCCACGACGGCCGTGCGTTCCGACCGCAAGATCCCCCAGGAGACGGCGGTCGAGCCGCACGTAGCGGCGGCGACGATCGCCCGTCGGAGACCTGGCGCTGTGATGAGCCCGACCCGCTCGAGGACGTCGAGATGGTGGGCCAGCAGGTTGCCGGTCAGCCCGAACTGCGCGGACAGCGCCGAGGGGGCCCAGTCGGAGACGGCGAGCTCGCTCGACGATGGCGAGGCGCACGGGCTCCCCCAGGGCGGCGTGCACAGCCGCCTGCCGTTCGATCCGCCTGTCCACAGAGGCGACGATAAGAGTCAACCCACGTTGAGTCAATGAAGCGCGGATGAACGGTGCACGGTGGTATCGGCGGCGGGTCAGCCGACGGGGACCTCGAGGCTGGCGAGGAGGCCGCGCACCCGAAGACCGATCTCGTCGCGGATGGGACGGACATCGGCGACGGTCCTGGCCCGCAGGGTCGTCGAGCTCCCAGTCCTCGTAGCGCTTGCCGGGGAAGATCGGGCAGGCGTCACCGCAGCCCATCGTGATGACCACGTCGGCAGCCCGGAGGATCTCGTCGGTCCACGGCTTGGGGAACTCGCCCGCGATGTCGATGCCGATCTCGCTCATCGCCTCGACGACCGCGGGATTGATCTCGCCTGCGGGCGCTGACCCGCCCGACCAGCCGACGGCCCGGTCGCCGGCGAGGCGGTTGAACCATCCGAGCGCCATCTGGGAGCGGCCTGCGTTGTGCACGCACAGGAACAGCACGATCGGAACGCCCGTCGTCGTGCTTGCCCTCGACGCGGGCGAGGGCCGTGAGCCGCTGGCGAGCGAAGCGCTCTGCCATCAGCGGCAGGAAGTGGGTCGAATTGGCGCGGTTGGCGAACTGGTCGTAGCTGGACTCCAGGAACAGCTCGATGGTCTCTTGCGAGAAGGTCCCGGCGAAGTGGTCGCGCAGGTTCTTGGCTGCCTGGTTGAGCGCGAGACGCTGGTCGAGGTTGAGCGAGTCGAGGTCGGGCATGGCGAACCTCCTGCACGGCGATGGCCGCTCGTGGAATGGCACAGGTGTGCCGCCGAAACTCTATGGTTCAGCAACCCTTGAATCAATCGCTGATGAAGTGATGCGGGGCTTGCTGTCGCACGACGGCTGCGCCTCCGGTCCTGCAGGTACGCGTAGCCGATCCCGCGGCACCGTGACGATCCGGCTCTCCGCCGCGTCGGCCTGTGCGAGCTTGGACCGCAGCCGAGTGATGCTGGCCTCCAACCGTCGCGAGGCGAAGTCGTAGACGGAACCCCACAGCCGAAGGCGCGAGGATGCGCTTGGGGATGGTCCGGCTCGTGTTCTCGACGAGCAACTCCAGCAACTCGAACTCCTTCGGCGAGAGCTGGAGACGCTGCCCGCCGAGCCTCGCCTCGTAGGCCCCCGGGTCGAGGGACAACCCGCCGACCTCGATCGGCTCGTGGACGACCGCCGGCGCGCTGTGGCCGTTCGTCCGTCGCAGCACGGCTCGGAGGCGCGCGACCATCTCCCGCCGTCGCGTGGGCCACACCACGTAGTCGTCGGCCCCGAGCGCCAGGCCGACCTCGGGCTCGCTCACCGAGTCGGTTCCCGACAGCATGACGACCGGCACCTCGGATCGTCGTCGCAGCCGGCAGCAGACCTCCAGGCCGGACAGGTCGCGCAGCAGCAGGCTCAGCAGCACGAAGATCGGGCCGGATGGTGCGGGCCGACTCCAGGGCGTGGATCCCGTCGTGGGCCATCGCGGTGCGGAAGCCCTGCCGTTGCAGAAAGCGGCTGACCTGGGTGCAACCCACATCGTCGTCGCGCACGACAGGAGAACGATCGGCCGTGACACGTGGCACACGATATGGATCAGGTGATGTTGAGGCAATGAGCGCTGAAGAGTTTTCTGTGGCCGAACGGGAGGCGTTGACTTCCACCTGATCATCGACTATCGTCGATCATCGATGGACGTGGATCGTCGCTCTGCGGAGGTGTGGTCCGGATGGTTCAGGGCGCTCGGCGACGCGTCGCGGGTGCTGATCTTGAACCGCCTCGCGGTGGCCCGCCGGCCGCTGACCGTCGGCGAGATCGTCGACGCGGTGGACGTCGGTCAGTCGACCGTGTCGCACCACCTCAAGCTTCTAGACCGAGGTCCGGTTTCGTGCTGGCAGAACGGCGCGGCACCACGCGGCTGTACCGGGTCAACGAACGGTGCCTCGAGGTGTTCCCCTCGGCGGCCGAGGTGGTCATGGGGCGGCTGCCTCGCTACGACCCTCTGCCTGCGGCGTGCGCCGCGCCGTGGCAGACCGAGCCCCGTACCGACGGCGCGACCGACGCGCGCGACCCGACCGACGAGGAGGACGATGTGACGACCGACGACGCGCTCGACGGCCAGTCTCAAGGCCCACTACGGAGCGGCGCTCGCCAGGCAGCAGCGGCGCACGCGGCCATCGACGACGGCGGGACGGCGCACGACGACGGTTGTGCGCCAGGGATGCGGCGACGTGTTCGGCTCGGGTCTGTACACCCCGGCCGAGCTGGCGGAGCTGCCCGACGCGGCCATCGCCGGGCAGCATCGGCTGCGCCAACCCGGTCGCCCTGGCCCACTTGGAGCCAGGCGAGGACGTGCTCGATCTCGGATCGGTGGCGGCATCGACGTCCTCCTGCTGCGGCGCGGCGGGTGGGCCCCGCTGGGCGTGTCTACGGAGATCGACATGACCGGCGAGATGCTCGACCTCGCTCGGGCCAACGAGCTCCGCGCCGGCGTCGACCAACGCCGAATTCATCGAGGGCTCCATCGAGGCGGTCCCGCTGCCCGACGCCAGCGTCGACGTCGTTCCTGTCGAACTGTGTGATCAACCTGTCGGCCGACAAGCCTGCGGTGCTCGCCGAAGCGTTCCGGGTGCTCCGTCCGGGTGGGCGGCTGGCGGTGGCCGACGTGCGTGGCCGACCAGGAGCTCGACCCGGCGGTGCGTGACGATCCGACCGCCTGGGCGGGGTGCATCGGGGCGCGGTCACCCGTCCAACTACCGATCGCAGCTCGTTGACGCGGGCTTCGTCGACATCGAGATCATCGATGACCACACCGTCGCCGACGGCCTCTCGTCGGTCTTCGTGAAGGCCCGTACGCCGGCGAGGGCCGAGGAGCAAACAGCGAGGGCCCGCTAGTCGCCGGGCGGAGGATCCGGTTCTGGAGGCGGGGGGGGGTGGGGGCGGCGAAGCGCCCAGCTCCGCGCGCTGGAGCCGTCCCTGCTGGGCGGCGCGGTAGATCATGCCGCCGACCACCGGCAGGAGCAGGACGAGGAGCACCACGAAGAGCGGCCACCGCCCGATGCGGGCCATGCCCGGCCGGTCGAACGCCACGGGGTCGACGTCGCGCCAGTCGCCCGACCCGCCGCCGACTGCCTCCTCTTCGCCGGCGCGTCCGGCGGCAGCCGTCTCAGCCGCGGCGCCGGTGGTGTCCGTCTCGCCGCCGGCACCAGTGGTCGCCGTCCGTGCGTTGCCGCCGGAGCCGAGGTTCTCCACCCCTGGCGGATCGGGGAGGGGCGGCGGCTGCTCGCCGCCGGGAAGCAAGTAGTTCGGGTCGAAGCGTGGGTTGGCGCAGTTCTCGCGTGTCAACGTCTCTGCGCCGCGGCCCCACATGCGCCCGATGGCGTCGGCGATGAACTGCGAGAGCTGGGGAGGGAGGGGCGCGTAGCCGATGTCGGCCATCTGGATCTGGCCCTCGCACGCCACGTAGCGCATGAAGGCGTCGAGCGTCTCCGACACGCCGGTGTTGGGGTAGTTGCCCTTGCACGTCGGCCGGTCGCCAGCGGCCGCGCACTGCGTGACCATGTAGCTGTACGCCGAGATCGGGTAGGCGCCCGGGTTCTGGCTGGCGTAGACGTTGCGCAGGTCCTGGCTGAGGTCCGGTCGCAGAGTGGCGGTCTCGAGGGCGGCGCTGATGTTGGCGGCGTACGGCTTGACCCAGAGCCCGGCGGCGTTCTGGATCCACGCCACGTCGTTGCCGTACACCTGGGCGTAGCCGAACTCGTCGTAGCCGATCGACCACGGCGTGCGGGCGACGAACGACGCGATCTGGTCGGACGAGCCCTGCCCGTTGGTGCTCGGTGCGAAGTTCGGCGGGAGCTCGATGATCCGGTTGCTCGGGGGGAGGTTGTGCGCCGCCACCCACTGGGCGTACAGCCCGGGCTCGGTGTTCTGCACGAAGTCGTAGAACAACGCGGTCGTGCCGGACGGGCTGGACCGGTAGACGACAGTGATCGGCTGGTGCGGCAACCGGATCTGGCCGCCGAGGTCGTTCGTGATCTGGTCGTCGTCCCAGTGGGTGATGTAGCCCATGAAGATCTTGGCCACGGTCGAGCGTGACAGCCGCAGATAGTCGACATGCCGCCCGGCCTCGTCCTGCGCGTTGTACATGATGGCCACCGCACCCGCGACATCGGGCACGTACTGGAAGCCGCGCGCGACGGCCTCGTCGCTGCCGATCCCCAGCGACGAGAACTCGGCTTCGGTGCCGGCGTAGTCGATCGAACGGTCGCGGAACAGGGCCAGCCCCTGCGGCGACCCCGACGGGGTGTAGTTGACGTCGAGACCCAGGGTCTGCGCCTCGGACGTCCACAGGTCCATGGCCAGCGCGACGTAGGTCGACCCGCTGCCGTTGATCGCGGCGGGGGCGGCCGCTGGCGCGTGCGGCGATGCCGGCGCGGGCACGGTGCCGACAGCTGCCATGCCGGCGGCGGCCACGAGCCCCAGGAGCACTCGACGTGTGCGCATGTCAGCCGAACCGCCCTTCGACGTAGGCGAGCGTGCGGGGATCGTCGGGGTCGGAGAACATGTGCTCGGTCGCGCCCTGCTCGACGACGTGGCCGGGCTGGTTCTCGGCGGCGAGGAAGAAGGCGCAGCGGTCGGAGACCCGGTAGGCCTGCTGCATGTTGTGGGTCACGATCACGACCGTGACCTGGTGGCGCAGCTCGGCGATGGTGTCCTCGATGCGGCGGGTCGACGTCGGGTCGAGGGCCGAGCAGGGCTCGTCCATGAGCAACACGTTGGGCTGCACGGCCAGGGCCCGGGCGATGCAGAGCCGCTGCTGCTGACCGCCCGACAGCGCCCCGCCGGGGGCGTCGAGGCGGTCGCGCACTTCGCGCCACAGGCCGGCCCGGATGAGCGACTGCTCGACGAGGTCGGCCTTCTGCGGCGTCTTGATGCGGGCCAGCTTCAGCCCCGACAGCACGTTGTCGCGGATGCTCATGGCCGGGAACGGGTTCGGCTTCTGGAACACCATGCCGATGCGCATGCGCACCTGCTGGGCCCGCATGCCCGGCCCGTAGATGTCCTCGCCGTCGAGCAGCACCTCGCCCGCGAGAGCGGCGCTCGGCACCAACTCGTGCATGCGGTTCAGCAGGCGCAGGAACGTCGACTTGCCGCAGCCCGACGGCCCGATGAGCGCGGTGACCTCCCCGGCGGGCATCCTCAGGTCGACCCCCTCGAGGACGAGGTGGTCGCCGAACCAGGCGCAGGCGTCGCGGGTCTCGAGCGTCGCCGCCCCGGGCGGCGGGCCGCCGAACAGCTTGACGGGCGGTCGACCCGCCAGCGGGTCGGCATCGATGACCTCGGTCGGCGGCGTGGAGACCACCTGGGCGAGCGTGTCCTCGGCCTCGCTGTCCTCGTGCTCCCCCGCGTGGGGCGGGCTGGCGACGCCGCCGGCGCCGTCGTTGCGGGCGCGATCGGTCATGGCGAGGTTCCCTCCTGGCGGGCGACGATCGGCGCTCCGGGCGGGGGCAGCGCGTCGAGTATGTCGTCGAACGTGGGAGCCCCGGGCGCCGCGCCGGGAGTCCGGCGGGTCGAACCCCGCGAGCGATCACGCCCCACGAAACGGGCGATGGCGAACAGGGCGAGCACGATCATCAGCAGGACCAGCGCGCCGGTGAACCCGCGCGAGATGGCCGACGCGTTGGGCTGCTGGATGTTGCGGTAGACGAAGAGCGGCAGGCTCTCCTGGGCGCCCGAGAACGGGTTCGAGTTGAACAGCTTGTAGCCGAACGAGGTGAACAGGAGCGGGGCCGTCTCGCCCACGGCGCGGGCGATGCCGAGCACGACCGCCGTGGTCAGGCCGCTCCGTGCGGTCGGGAGCACCACCGACCAGACGGTCCGGGCCCGAGAGGCCCCCATCGCCAGGCTCGCCTCGCGCAAGCCGTCGGGCACGAGCCGCAGCACGACCTCGATCGTGCGCGTCACGGTCGGCAACATGATCATCGCCAGGGCGAGCGACGCCATGAAGCCGTTGAACCCGAAGATCGACCCCGAGGTGCCGAACGGCAGGATCAGCACGGCATAGATGAACAGGCCGGCCACGATCGACGGCAGCCCGCTCATGGCGTCGACGAAGATCCGCACCGGACGCCGGAACCGGCTGCGCGTCTCGTTCAGGAACACGGCTGTCGCCAGGGCCAGCGGCACGGTCATCAGCAGTGCCAGCGCCACCTGCTCGAGGCTGCCGATGATGGCGTGCGATCCGCCGCCCTCGGTGGCGGGCATGGTGGGGGTGATGCCGCGCTGGTCCTCGGTGAAGAAGCCGGGCCGCAGTGCGGGAAGCCCCTTCACGACCACGTAGCCGACGAGCCACAGCAGCGGCGCCAGCAGGACCACGGCCCCCGACGTGATCGCCACGGTCGCCAGGCGATCGCGGGCCACGAGCCCGTTCACCCGATCGGCGGTCACGAGGGCGAACAACCCGAGGAACGTCACGTAGGCGACGACCAGGAACCCGAGCCACCCCACCCCGTCGGTCAGGCGGGTGAAGACGAGCCACGTCAGCGCCAGCGCGCTGAGCGCGCAGCCCGCCATCGTGGCGTAGTCCACGGCCGTGAGCTCCCGCGGTCGCACGGGCGCCCGAGGGCGCGGGGGCGGCGGCGGGTCGGGCGGCACGCCGCCCGACGGCGCGGCCTCTGGTGCGGTGATGACCCCAGCGTCGGCCATCAGATCTCGACCCCGGCCCCAGAACGGCTGCGCGAGATGACCATCGACGCGAGCATGTTCGTCAGCAGCGTCATGCCGAACAGCACCAGGCCGGCGGCCATGAGCGCGGACGTGTTGAACTCCCCACCACCGGCCCGGCGGGCGATGAAGCCCGACACGGTGGCGCCACCGTTCTCGAGGATCCGGAACGTCACCTCGGGCACCTGCGGCAGCAGCAGCGAGACGGCGATCGTTTCGCCGAGGGCCCGGCCGAGCCCGAGCATCGAGCCGCCGATGATGCCGCCCCGGCCGAAGGGGAGGACGACCGTGCGAATCATCCCCCACCGCGTCCCGCCGAGCGCCAGCGCGGCCTCCTTCTCACCGGGTGGGGTCTGGGTGAACACTTCGCGGGCGACGGCGGCGACGATCGGAAGCACCATCAGGGACACGACCGTCCCCGCGATCAGCATCGACCCCGTGAGCTCGGCGTCAGCGTCTGTGCGGAAGATGGGGATCCAGTCCAGGTGCCGGCCGAGCCACTCGGACAGCGGCTCGATCTGGTCCTGGAGCACGAAGAAGCCCCAAACCCCGTAGAGGAGGCTGGGGATGGCGGCCAGTAGGTCGACGAGGCCGGTGAGGAGGCTGCGCCAGCGGCCGGTGGCGTAGTCGGTGATGAACAGGGCGGCACACGTGCCGAGCGGCACGGCGATGACCACGGCGATGATCGCCACGACCACCGTGCCGCACACCAGGCCGAGCACGCCGATCTCGGGTGGGTCGACGTCCGTGCGCCACTCTTCGGTCGTGAAGAACGACCAGCCCGCGACGTCGAACGCATCGCCTGCGCGCAGGAACAGGAAGTAGCCCACGAGGGCGAGCAGCACGAGGACCAGAAGACCGGATGCTGTCGTCGCCGCCCCGAACAACCGGTCGATGCGGGTGGGTTCGTCGACGACCGCGCGAGGGGAGCGAGCCATGTCGTTTCGGATCAAAGCAACCACTCGTACGCGTCTCAACAGACCACGACGTAACGGCGGGTGAACAGGCGGCTCACCTGCATGAACGGCGGGAGACGGGGCCGCATGTTCACTGCTCGTTCGCCACCCGTGCAGCTCGTCGTTCACCTCGGTGTGCGAGAACGAGTCGAGAGCTGGACCGGACCCGAGGGGCACGACCTGATGGCGCTGACGAGCGCACCTCCCGCCGGATCGCAAGATCGTGCGGCGGACGACGACACGAACGCGGGCGCGCCGCCTCCGCCACCCGCGCCGCCGGAGCCGGCCGGCGGTGACGCCCCGCCCCGGCCGATCACGCCGCGCGCCATCGCCATCGCGGTAGGTGCGTGGCTGGCGGTGACGGCGATCTGCGTTCCGGTCGTCCTCTACGGCATCGGCCCGATGCTCGAACAGCGCGACCAGACAGCGCTGATGTCCGACTACCGCGTCGACATCAGGCAGGCGGCCGCCCAGACGAACGGCCTGCCCGGCGTCGAGCTGCCGACTCGGGCGCCCGAGACGGGCAGTCCGGTCGCCATCCTCGACATCCCCGCGATGAAGATGGAGCAGGTCGTCGTCGAGGGTGTCGGCCCGCAGCAGACGCGGCGTGGGCCGGGCCATGTGCCAGGGACGGCCGGGCCGGGCCAGCCGGGCAACAGCGCGATCGTCGCCCGCCGCTCGGCGTTCGGTGGCCCGTTCCGTCCGCTCGGCAGCCTCGAGCTGGGCGACAGGATCCTGGTGACCACCACGCAAGGGCAGTCGATCTACGTCGTCACCGAAGTGCGCAGCGACGAAGTCGCCGACGGGGCGGGCACCAGGCCGCAACCGACCGAGGCCGAGACGGCGACCACGACGACGACGGCTCCTCCGGCCCCCGAGGCGCCACCGCTATCGATCCGCGCCGCCGAGGCGCCGCCGGCGCCCCCGATCCTCGACGCCGCGCTTCCCGATGGCGCGCTCACCACCGACGACGTGTACGGGCCGACCGAGGACGACCGGCTGACGCTGGTCACGTCGGCGGCCACCCGGCCGTGGAACACCGAGCGTGCGACCGTCGTGATCGCCGAGATGCGCGGCCGGCCGTTCCAGCCCACGCCGCAGTCGGGGCGGACGGCGCCGCAGGATGGTCGCGGCGGTGACGCCAACGCCCTCGCACCACTGATGCTGGCGGCGCTGGCCTACCTCGTGGCGGTAGCGGCGGCCGTGGTCCTCTACCGAAGGGCTCGTCCGCGCTCCGCCTACCTCCTCACCGCGCCGCCCCTCGTGGCGGCCACGATCCTCACCGCCGAGGCCGTCGCCCGGCTCCTGCCCGCATGGACCTGATCCCCCCGCTTCCCCTTCATCGAGGTATGTGACGATGACGCGTTCTCTCCGGTCGGCCTGGCTCCGCCGCCGCACGGCCGTACTGCTCGCCACCGCCACCGTCGCCGCTTCGTTCGGCTGGGCCCTCGCCCCGGGCCCGTCGTCGTCGGCGCAGACCGCCGACCCTCCGTTCACCGTCGAGGTGAGCCAGACCAGCGGCCTGCTCGACGGCGACTTGGTCGAGGTCACCGTGCGGGCTAATCCGGGGACCCGCATCGAGAACGAGAGCACCAGAACGACCTGCTACATCTGCCGTGCCGGGCGTCACGTACACGTCCGTCGCCGACCTCGCGTCCGCGTCCGGCAACTGTCCGTCGAGCGCCACGAGCGTGTCGACCTCCTCCGAGGGGTCGGCACCGCTCTACGCGCTGGCGGACGGATCGCGAGCAGGAGGGCGACATCACCGTCGGCATCGGTGTTGCCGAGTGGTCGCCCGGTCCCGGACTTCCCAACGCCACCCTCGAGTGCGGCACGAGTGCACCGTGCCTGCTCGTGGTGAAGGTGCCGGCATCTGTGGGCGGTGGCGCGACGACCGACCACATCGCCGCGGTCGAGCTCACGTTCGCGACGCGCAGATCCGACCGCCGGTTGCGGCAGCAGGGACCCGGCGGCGGTGGCATCGGCAGGATCCGACCGCATGCAGGATCTGTGGGCGCAGCTCGACCCTCGCGCAATGCCAGACTCGCGGGGCGTCGGCCGGTGCGTCGACGCGTTCGCACCCAGAGGCGAGGGCGAGGGACTCGCCGCCTTCTCGAGCGGCGACGTCGACGTGGCTTACACGGCCGCGGGGTATCGGCCCGATCCGGGCTTCGACCTGTCACCGCAGCGCCCGGCGGTCTACACGCCGGTGGCGCTGAACGCCGTCGTCATCGCAGCGATGGGCGGAGGGCAGGTCGATCACCGACGATCCGCCTGGCCGGTCGGGATTGCCGAGGCCGTACTCGCAGCCGATCCGCATGACTGCGGCCGAAGTGGCGACCCTGTCGGCCAAGGGCAGTTCTTCTTCTCGTTCTCCCGAGTGACCGGCCCGTGTTCCTGGCCCGGAACCCTCAACTCGGCCGAGTGGTCGTACTACGCCCAGCAGACGACAAGCTGACCGACCCGGTGGCGCTGCCCAGGATGCGACCGCCGTGTCGCTGTTCGTGACGTCGTTCCTCGACTCTCTCGCCGCCGATGCGTGGATCCGGCGTCCGCCGGAGTCTGCGAGGATCGCGGGGTCGATGCACAGCTGGGCGATGGCTCAACCGGGCTTCGCGAGCGCGCTGACGCCGATCGCTCAGAAGTCGCAGCTGGCGGCATTGCGAAACGTCGACTCGCGGCAGACGGCTGCGCGACCCGGTCCTGGCGTGGGTACTGACCGACTACGCCACCGCGATCGAGCTCGGTCTCACGCCCGTCGCCATCGAGAACGCGGCAGGCGAGTTCGTGCTGCCGACGCCCCGAGTCGATCGCCGCCGGCGTCGTCGACGATGACGGTCGAGCCCGACGGTCGCCGTACGCCCGATCCGGGCGCCACCGCCCGGCGCGTATCCGCTGACGATGATCGAGTACGCGATGGCGCCCGCCGAGACCCTCGTCGACGCCGCGTGCAGCGCCTCGCCCGAGTCGCAGCAAGTGCTCTCGTCGTGGCTGGCGTTCCTCACGGGGCCGGGCCAGGAGGGCGCTCGGCAGCCGGCTTCGTGCCGCTGACGCCCGACCTGGCCGCCGACGCCGAGCAGGCGATCGCCCAAGGTGGGCGCGTCGCCGTCGACCGCGGTGTGCACCCCCACCGGCCCGGGCGGACCCGGGTCCGGGGGGGCGGGGGCCGGACCGGGCGGGAGCCCGACCGGCGCGACCGGCACCGGAGGCTCTGGCTCGGGCTCCGGCTCGGGCGGCACTGGCAGCGGCAGCGGCTCAGGGCTCGATGCGGGCGCTCTCAGCCCGTCAACGCCCACCGAGCTGGCGGGTGCGGCAGAGCTCGCCGATGCCGCAGAGCCGACACTGCCACCATTCCTCGGCATCGCCGCGGTGAGCGAGATCATCTCGCCGATAGCCCTGCTGCTCGTCGTCGTCCTCACATCGGGCGCCGCGTTCCTGACCTCCGGCCGGCCGGCGCCGCCAGCCCTGGCGTCCGGCAGCGCGCCGCGTGCGAGCGGGCGCGAGCGGCGTCGTGCGCCGACTACCCCTCCCACGACGGCGTTGACGCCGAAACAATCCCCAGCTCGGGCCGACACCGCACGTGAACGTGCGGTGTCGGCCGTTTAACGGACAGCCACCGGCAGGCGTCCGCGCGACGGCGCAACCCGGCGTGGGGAAGGTGTTCAGGTCGACGTCCTCGTGGCGGTCTGGGGCGTTCACCTGGGCATGTCACAAAAGCGTTGCGGTGGTTGCGATCGCCGCTCGTCATCGCCCGTTGGGGCGTCACTGAACAGAGGGACAGGTGATGAAAATCCACATTCCCCGTCGCGCGCGTCGCGCCGCTATCGGCGGTACGGCAATGCTCGCACTCCTTGGCTTGGCGGCCTGCGACTTCGGTCCGGACGGCGATCCCGACGTGATCGCCTTCGCCGGGTCCGACACCACGCAGGACGTCGTCGGTGCTCTGGTCGCCAACTACAACGCCGACCCCAACTACAACGAGGATCCCGACATCCCCGGCGTCGACAAGGACTCGCTGGACAACATCCTGTCCGTCGAGGCCAACCCCAACGCGGTGGCCGGCGACGAGCACTGCGGCAACCTCACCTACCACACGCCGCCGACGCCTCCCGAGGTGTTGGCCCCCAACGGGTCGAGCGCCGGACGTGACGCCCTCAAGGCCTCGGTACAGGCCAACAACGGCTGCATCGACGTCGCCCGCTCGTCGGCTGGTCCTCGGCCGGCGGGCACGGGTGCCGGTCAGGATCTGCCGACGTTCCAGTACTACGCCTACGCCCTCGATGCCGTCGGTTACTCGACCGCCAGCACCGCGGCTCCGGCCGGGGGCCTGACCCTTGCCCAGCTGCAGGGCATCTACAACTGCACCTTCACCAACTGGAACCAGGTCGGTGGCGCCAACCAGGCCATCGAGCGCTACTGGCCGCAGGCCGGCTCGGGCACCCGGGCGTTCTTCCAGAGCGACGTGCTGGGCTTCGACCCCACGCTGTTCTCGGGCGGCAGCTGCCCCGCGGTGCAGCTCACCCAGGAGAACACGGGCCAGGTCATCGCCGCCAACGGTGATCAGCAGTCGGGCATCGTGCCCTTCTCGGGTGCGAACTGGGTCGCCATGGCGAGGGGCAGCATCACCCCCGACGCTGCGGGCCGGTCAGGTGATCGGCACCCTCAACGGCCAGAACATCGTGTTCGGGTCGGGTGCCAGCTCCCAGCTGGCGACGCCGGCGGCGACGGGTGACCCCAACGCTCCGGTGCAGGAGGCCAACGTCAAGCTCGTCGACCCGACGCCTGCCTACCCGGGCATCCGGTTCGTGTTCAACGTGATCGACAGCTCGTCGGCCAGCTTCGCCAGCGCCCAGCGCTACGTCGGGTTCCAGAACCAGAACAACGGCTCTGACCAGCCCGCTGTGCAGCGGTGGCAAGGCGTCCATCCTCACGAACTTCGGCTTCGGCACCCTCGACAAGACCACGGGTCCGACCAACCTGGCGGGCTCGACCTGCCGCTTCTACGCCCCCGTGTGACGGTCTGACCGTCCCGGATCCGTCATCTCGTCCGCAGCCCCGGTCGTCCGGCCGGGGCTGCGGCGCGCCCGGCGGGCGTCCGCCGACCGAGCGGTGGGAGGATCACGCCGTGGCCCACGTGCGCTACCGATCACCCGACGAGGACAGCGGCCGATGGACCGGGTTCCCCGTTCCGTGACGGCGACATCGTCGTGAGCACTCGGTCGAAGCACGGGACGACGTGGGTGCAGGCGATCTGCCTCATGCTGGTCCTCGGCACACCCGACCTGCCCGCCCCGCTCGGCGAGCTGTCGCCGTGGCTCGACTGGCGTGTCGTGCCCCGAGACGAGGTGTGGGCCGCGCTCGCCGCGCAGCGGCACCGCCGGGTGATCAAGACGCACACGCCGCTGGACGGCGTCCCGATCGACGGTCGGGTGACCTACGTGGTGGTGGCCCGGCATCCGCTCGACGCCGCCGTGTCGCTGTACCACCAGGGCGAGAACATCGATCGGACGCGCCTGCGCGCCCTCACCGGCGCCGTGGCGCCAACGGGCGACGGGCCACGCCCGCCGGCCGACGAGTGGCTGCGGGGCTGGATCGGGCAGGACGCGGCGCCGCGAGCCGAGCTCGACTCGCTGGCCGGCGTCATGTGGCACGTCGGCGACGCCTGGGCGCGCCGCCACGAGCCGAACGTCGTTCTCCTCCACTACGAGGACCTGTCCGCCGACATCGACGCGGAGATGCGACGGCTGTCCCACCGGTTGCGCGTCGACGTCCCCGGACGCGTGTGGCCGGCCCTCGTCGCCGCGGCGGGGTTCGAGTCGATGCGCACGCGGGCCAGCGAACTCGCCCCCGACCCCATGGGCGTCCTGCGGGATCACCGCCGGTTCTTCCGCCGTGGGACCTCCGGCGAGGGACGGGCGCTGCTCGCGCCGGCGGATCTGGCCGCCTACCGGGACCGAGTCGCTGCGCTTGCCCCGGCGGACCTGCTGGCGTGGCTGCACCGGGACGCGACCTTCGACCCTGGCGGTCACGGCCGAGGCGTAGGACCCTGAGTGGGAACCAGGCTCACGAGAGGAACGAGACGACGATGGACTTCGACGCGATCAAGGCCGAGACCAAGCGGCTGTCGCCCTTGGCCCACATGGCCACCGTCGGGGCCGACGGGAAGCCCGACGTGGCGCCCGTCTTCCCGGCCTGGGAGGGCGACACGATGTGGATCATGACCGGCGCCGAAACCGTCAAGGCCCGCAACATCGCGGCCTGCCCCGACGTGGCGCTGCACTGGCAGGTCGACGAGAGCGGCGACGGCGTGGAGCTGTGGGGCACGGCCTCGCTGCACACCGACGCCGAGACCAAGCAGCGCCTGTGGACCGGGGTGTTCGACTACAACCTCGACGACTTCGCCCCCGACGGCCCCGACTCGCCCGGCGTGTGCTTCGTGGCCGTGACCCCACAGCGAGCCCTGGCGCTCAAGCAGTACGGCATGGCCGGCCGCGCCACCTGGCGGGCGTGACCGCGTCGAACGGCACCGCACGGCGCAACCGTGGAGGCGGGCGTCGTCGTCCTCACCGCGAGGTCACGTCGAGGTCGACGCCGAGGGCGCCGGGGTGGTCGGATCCGACCGCGACCGCAGCAGCGTCACCGCCGCAGCGGGGAACACGAGCGCCGAGGCCAGGCCGGCGGCGATGAAGGCGGCCGCGGTGTCGCGCTCGAGCGCCCCGATGGTGACGCCGATCTGGCTCGCGGTCACGATGAACGGAAGCGACGTGGCCTGCAGCAGGCCGGCGACCGCCACGCCGCGTTCGCCCACGAGGGGGCGGTAGACGATCGCGGGCACGCCCCGGGCGACGAGCAGCGCGGCGAGGAAGACCGGCACCAGCGCCAGGGTCGAGGGGCTGTCGCGCAGAGCATCGAGGTCGAAGGTGATGCCGCTGGCGACGAAGAACACCGGTATCACGAAGCCGTACCCGATGGCCTCCAGCTTGAGGCGGAAGTGGGGGTGCGTCATCGCCGGGTCACGGTCGATGTAGCCGACGAGCGCACCGGCGATGAAGGCGCCGAGGATCGTCTCCAACCCGAACTTCTCTGCCAGCACCACCAGCACGACCAGCAGGAGCACCGCGCCGCGCACGCGGATCTCGGCGGTCGTGTCCTGCAGGCGGACGAGCAACGACGAGAGCCGTTGGGACCGCCCCGATGCGCCCACCAGCAGCCCGGCCGCGCCGACGACCGCGCTGAACTCCACCAGCAGGACGAGCTTGGCGGTCGGGCCGGTGCCATCGGTGGAGAACAGCGCCGACAGCAGGAGGATCGCCGCGAAGTCCGCGATCGAGGCCCCCGCGATGACGAGCTGGCCCAGGCCGGTGGACACCTGGCCGGCCTCCTTGAGCGTGGGGATGACCAGCCCGAGCGACGTGGCCGTCAGGATCACGCCGGCGAGCAGCGGGTCGTCGGTCAACCCGACCGCGCCCAGCCCGAGGCCACAGAGCGCCGCGAGCCCCAGCGACAGCGCGAACCCGGCGCCGGCTCGGCGGGCCGTCGGGCCACGCAGCCGCCGCAGGTCCAGCTCGAGCCCGCCCAGGAACAGCAGGAACGCCAGGCCGACGATGCCGAGCACGCGCACCACGTCGTCGGCCTCGGCCCATCCCAGGACCGATGGCCCGATGAGGATGCCGAGGACGATCTCGAGCACCACGGCCGGCAGGCGCACCCGCGGGAACATCCCCAGCACGAGCGGCGCCGCGAAGGCGACGGCCAGGATCACCGCCAGGCTGGTGAACGAGTCGTCGGGCATCTGGCCTCCTCCGAGTGCGCGGCGCCGACACGACTCCGTCTCGACGGCCGGCGATCCGTTACATGGCCGGGCACCGACGGGCGCGCATCAGGTGCCGTGCCGGCGCCGGAACGTGGCGATGAGCTGGGCGCGGGTGTCGGGGTCGATGCGGTCGAGGTCGGACTCGGCCAGCTGGCCGGTGAGGCGGATGACCTCGCGCCACTGGGCGACCACGCGGCGGCAGCCGGGGCAGATGGCGAGGTGCGCATCGATGCGTGCGACGAGATCGCCGGGCAACGTGCCGTCGAGGTAGTCGGTGACCATCGCCACGAACTCGTTGCAGGGCAGGTCGGGAACCCGGGCATCGGTCACGGGATCACCGCCGCGAAGTACTCCTCCAGCGCGGCCCGGACCTTGGCCCGGGCCCGGTGCAGGACCACGCGCTGGTTGGCCGGGGTGAGGTCGAGCAGCTCGCAGACCTCGGCCGACGAGCACCCCTCCAGATCGCGGAGCGTGATGACCAGGCGGTGCACTGTGGGCAGGTCTCCGATGGCGGCGCGCACCCGCTCGAGCGTCTCGCGGGCCTCGAGCTCCTGTTGGGGCAGGCTCTCCCAGGCTGGTGGCTCGGTCGCCCAGTGCCCCGGCCACGTCGGATCGCCCGGCGGCAGGAACCGGTCGGGCGGGAACGTGGGCCCGAGGCCGTCCGTGTCGACGGCGATTGCCGAGAACACGACCGAGCGCTTGTCGCGTGCGCCACGGGTTCGGGCCTTGTTCATGAGGATGCGATAGATCCACGTCTTGAGCGACGACCGCTGCTCGAAGCGGTCGATGCCCTCGATGACGGCCAGCCAGGTGTCCTGCACGACCTCCTCGGCGGTGGCGGACGACGAGACGAAGGACCGGGCCAGGCGGCGCAGGGGGGCGTCGTAGCGGTCGAGCAGTTGGGCGAAGCTGTCCTCGTCGCCGGCGCGCAGCGCCGCCACGACCGCAGCGTCGTCGGAGTGCTCATCCACCGGCCTCCATCATCGGCGTCTGAGGCACCGTCTGCCGAACGGTCGATCCGTTACACCATCCTGTAACGCGGCCGCCGCCCGGGAGACCGAGGACGAGTGCGCCACGTCTCGTCGCGCCAGCGGGAGATCGACCAGATGCCAGACAGCGTTCCCACCGTGTACGCGGCGACCCGCCGGGCGTTGCATGCCGTCGCCGAGCACGTGCTGGCGGCCGCGCTGCACGACGCGACGGGTCGCATCGGTCTACGCGTCACACCCGGAGGCTTCGGCACCCCGGCTTTCCCTGGCGCCGGAACTGAGCGGCAGGTGCGCATCGACGGCACCGACATCGTCGTGAACCATGGTGTGAGCGAGCGACGCGGCCCACTCCTGACCGTCCGCCAGGCCGCCGCGTTCGTCGGGAATCGAGCCAGGTGCGCCGCGGTCCGTCTACACGCCGGCGACGCCGCTCGATCCCGACGCTCCGCTCGCCATCGACCCGTCGGCCGCGGCCGCCATCCATGAGTGGTTCCGAGCCAGCGCCGAGGCGCTCGAGCGGTTCCGTGGCGCGCACGAGCCGGCGCAGCCCACGATCGCCCAGCTGTGGCCCGAGCACTTCGACCTCGCGATCTCGATGGGCGAGGTCAACTACGGCAGCTCGCCCGGCGACGACGGCCACGAGTCCGGGTACGCCTACGTCGGGCCGTGGAGCCTCGACGGTCTCGACGGCGGGTTCTGGAACGAGCCGTTCGGGGCGAGCCGCACGTCGTCCGCACTCGGGTCGGGCGACGACCTGGTGGCGTTCTTCGAGACCGGCTACGCCCTGACGTCCTGAAGGAGTGGCGACGCTGTAACGAACCGCGCCCCGCGGAGACGGTGGTCGCATGACCTTGAACGAGAGGCAACAGGCGTGGTCCGCGAGCGCGCCAGCCGACTACTCGGACCTGCGGGCGCTGTTCGTCAACTGCACGCTGAAGCGCTCACCCGAGGTGTCCCACACCGACGGCCTCGCCGACATCTCGATGGCGATCATGAAGTCGAACGGCGTCGCCGTCGACGCGGTCCGCGCCATCGACCACGACATCGCCACCGGCGTCTGGCCGGACATGACCTCCCACGGATGGCCCCGCGACGAGTGGCCGGCCCTGTTCGAGCGGGTCATCGCCGCCGACATCCTCGTGCTGTGCACGCCCATCTGGCTGGGCGAGAAGTCGTCGGTCTGCACGCGGGTCATCGAACGCCTCTACGGCAACTCCCACCTCCTCAACGACGCCGGCCAGTACGCCTACTACGGCCGGGTCGGCGGTTGCCTGGTGACCGGCAACGAGGATGGCGTCAAGCACTGCGCCATGAACGTCCTCTACTCCCTCCAGCACCTCGGCTACACCATCCCGCCCCAGGCCGACGCCGGCTGGATCGGCGAGGCCGGCCCCGGGCCCTCCTACCTCGACCCGGGCTCGGGCGGCCCCGACAACGACTTCACCAACCGCAACACCACGTTCATGACCTGGAACCTGCTGCACGTGGCCCGCATGCTCAAGGACGCCGGCGGCATCCCCGCCCACGGCAACCAGCGCGCGGAGTGGGATGCCGGCTGCCGCTTCGACTTCCCCAACCCGGAACACCGCTGACGCCGATCAGCCCGCGCTACCCGTCCCCGGCCCCCGCAAGACACGGCGACGTCAGGCGGTGGGGTCGGTGCCGTGGGCCCGGTAGTGGGCGACGAGGGCGTTGGCGTGGCCGTGGCCCATGGCGTGCTCGGTCTTCAGCCACGCCACCATGTCCATGTGCTTGTCGATGCCCGAACTGTCCAGGGCCTCGAGCCACTCGGCGATCGGGCGGCCGTACTTGGCCTCGATGGACGGGAAGTACGACGCCGGGCCCTTGGGAGTGTCGGGCATGGAAGGTCTCCTGTGATCCTGCGGCGGCGACCTCTCACCGCCCGCTCGGCACCTCAGACGACGCTCCGCACCCGGAATCATCGCTCGGGCGAGCCGGGAGGGCGGCGCGAGCGGCCGCCGGCTCAGCCGGTCGACCGCGCCAGGACGGCGCGGGCCGCGTCGCCCAGGAACAGCGCCATGGCCTCCTCGGACAGGGGCAGCTTCCGGGCCGCGGCCAGCGCCCGGCCGACCGAGATGACCGGGTGGTCGGACGCGAACCACACGCGCCCGCGCCCGCGGGACGAGTCCATGAACCGCACCAGCGCCGGGTCCATGTACGTCGCCAGGTAGGCCGACGTCATGAGGTGGAGCTGCGGCCACTTGAGCATGTACTGGATGAGCAGCGCCTCGTACGGGTGGCCCATGTGGGCGCCGATGACGGTCAGCTCGGGGAAGTCGATGAGCAGGTCCTCGAGCAGCACCGGATCCTGGCAGCGCGACCGCACCTGGGGCCCGGGCACGCCGACGTTGACCGACACGGGCAGCCCGAGCTCCGCGCAGGTGGCGTACACCGGGTAGTAGAGCCGGTGGTTCAGCTCGTACTGCTCGACGAGCGGCGTGACCCGGGCGAGCACGACCTTGTCGTGCTGCGCCAGCTCGCGCAGGCGCCTGCAGTTCCGGACCGGCTTGGTCGCCCGGTCGACCGTGACCGACACGAGGAAGCGGCCCGGATGGGCGTCGGCGATGGCGAGGAAGTCCTCGGCGGCGTACATCCCGGCGTCGTGCATCCGGTCGGGCTCGCCCAGCCCGGCGGTGAGCACGCCGGTGTCGACGCCGGCCTCGTCCATCGCCCCGAGCAGCTCGTCGACCGTGCGGCCCCGGGCGAGGTCCTCGCCGAAGAGCACGCCCACGCCGGCGTTCTCCTGCTGGGCCGACCAGGCCTCCGCGAACCCCTCGGGGAAGACGTTGACCCACGCATCCACCACCATGGCGGCGGAGCCTACCCTGACGTGATTGTCAGAAACGGCGGTGTGGCGGTCGGGTCAGGTCGCCTCGGCCCGCAGGGCGTCGCGCAGGGTGCGCTTGCGGATCTTGCCCGACGGGGTGCGGTCGAACGCCTCGACCACCCGCACCTCCTCGGGCCACTTCTGCTTGGCGAGCCCCGCCGTCGCCAGGTGGGCCTGGACCGCCTCGAGGGTCACCGCCTCGGCGGAGGCGCCGGGCGCCAGCCGCACCATCGCGCACGCCCGCTCACCGAGGCGGGGGTCGGGCGCGGCCACGACCGCCACCTCGGCGACGGCCGGTATGGCGGCGACCCGCTGTTCGATCTCGCTGGCCGACAGGTTGCGGCCGCCGCGGATGATGATGTCGCTCAGCCGATCGGTGATGGTCAGGTAGCCGTCGTCGTCGAGCACCCCGACGTCGCCGGTGCGGTACCAGCCGTCGGCGTCGATGGCTGTCGCCGTCAGCGCCGGGTCCGTGTAGCCGACGAACAGGTCGGGTCCCCGGCTGACGATCTCGCCGGGCACACCCGCCGGTACCTCGTCGCCGTCCTCGTCGACCAGCCGCAGCTCGACCCCGGGCAAGGCGCAGCCGTCGGTGCGGGTGCGCTTGGCCGCCGGGGCGTCGGGCGACGACCCCGTGATCGACGGATGCTCGGTCGAGCCGTAGGCACGGGTGACGCGGACGCCCAAGGCCTCGGCCCGGTCGGCCACCGCGTGGGGGACCGGCGCGCCGCCGAGGCCGAAGTGGGGCATGACGGCGAGGTGCTCGGGGCCGAAGTCGGGGTGGTCGAGCAGGCTCGTCAGGAAGATCGTCGCCCCGCCCCCGGGGTTGACGTCGTGCTCGGCGGCGATGGCCAGCACCCGGGCTGGATCCCACCGGTCGATCAGCTCGATGGCGACGCCGTTGTGGACGGGGACGAGGCTGCCGCCGAGCATGCCGGTCATGTGGGCCAGCGGCGACGCCATCACCGCGGGGCGGTTCCTCGACGCCTGGAGCGCCGCCAACTGGCGGACCTCGGCGAGCAGCGTGCGGTGGCTGTGGACCACGCCCTTGGGGTCGGCCGTCGTCCCCGACGTGTACCCGACCATCGCCGGCGCGTCGGGATCGACCGGCGCCGGCTCGGCGAGCGGCGCGGCGGCGGCGACGTCGGCGAGCGTCACCCCTCCCGGGACCCCGCGGGCCTCGTCCGCCGTGCCGGCCACGACCACGGTGTCGAGCCCGCCGAGGTCGGCGCGCACCGCGGCCAGGTTGGCCAGGTGGTCGACGCCGCCGAACGCGGGCGGGGTGACCAGCACCCGCGCCCCCGACTGTCGGACGATGAAGCGCACCTCGTCGGGCCCGTAGAAGTGGATGATCGGGACGACCGTGGCGCCGAGGCGGAACCCGGCCCAGATCACGGCGAGCGTCTCGGCCCAGTTGGGCATCTGGTAGGCGATCACGTCGCCCGGCCCGACGCCACGGGCGGCCAGGCCGCCGGCCACCCGGGCCGCCTGGCGGTGGAGGTCGGCGACGGTGGTGGTGCACGGCCGCTCGTCCGACCAGATCCGCACCCGCAGGCCGGGGGCCGCCGCCGCCCGGCGGTCGAGGTACGTGGCGAACGTGTCGTCGGTCCACGAGCCGTCGCCCAGGTACCGGGCCCGCAGGTCGCCGGGCACGGAGCGCAGGCCCCAGGCGGTGACGCGGTCGGTGGTGGCCACGGTCAGAACGGCCGCTCGGCGGGACCCGTGGCCGGGCCCGGAGTGAACGTCGCCGGCATGCGCACCACGCCGTTGAGCTCGGGGTTGCCCGCGTAGAACTGCGTGGCCGCGCGGTCGACCGCGTAGTCGGGCAGCCGCGCCAGCACGCGGCGGACGAGCACCTGGAACATCGTGCGGGCCATGTGCAGGCCGATGCAGCGGTGGGGCCCGACGCCGAAGGCGAGGTGCGGGTTGACGTCCCGGTCGAGCACGACCTCCTCGGGCCGCTCGAAGACGCGGGCGTCGCGGTTGGCCGACAGCCAGCTCAGCATCAGGTGGTCGCCGCGGCGCAGGCGCTGGCCGCCGAGATCGGCGTCGCACGTGACCGTGCGGGTGAGGGTCTCGTTGACCGAGAAGTAGCGCAGGAACTCCTCGGTGGCGGGGCCGAGCAGGTCGGGCGCGTCGACCAGGCGCCGGCGCTGGTCGGGGTGCGCGTCGAGGTGGTGGAGCGCCAGCGCGGTGAGGGAGGTCGTGGTGTCGAGCCCGCCGCCGATCAGGTTCCACAGGACCGACACCAGCTCGTCGTCGGTGAGGGGACGCGTCGCTGTCCCTGCGGCGCGGTCCGCGCCGGCCCCGTCCTCGACGTCGACCTGCATGGCGACGAGGGCGGTGAGCAGGTCATCGCGTGGCTGCGCCCGGCGGTCGGCGACCTCGGCGGCCAGCTCGGCGAGCATGGCGGGCACGTTGGCGACGGCCGCCCGGTACTCGGGGCTGCGCGGCGCGTGGGCGATGGTCCCGTGGAACAGCTCGGCGTAGTGGTGCCAGTTGTCGACCGGCAGGCCGACGAGGTCCATCGTGAACACGGCCGGGACCGGGTTGGCGTAGTCGAGCACGAGGTCGATGCGGCCCGAGGCGATGTGGCGGTCGAGGAACCAGTCGGCGGTCGCCTCCATCCGCGGGGCGAGCCGGTCGATGGCGGCGGGGACGAGGAACGGGTTGAGCACCCGCCGCAAGGCGGCGTGCAGGCCGCCCTCGACCTCGGCGATGCCGGCGGTCGGGATGAACGGCCCACGGGGGATGCCGGCGATGCCGAGGTAGTCGATGCCGTCGTCCGCGTCGCGCTCGTGACGGCTCGAGTAGGTGTCGGCGTCGCGGGCCACGGTCGCGACGTCGTCGTAGCCGCTGACGACCCAGAACCCGCCGAAGCGAGGGTTGTGAGCCACGGGGCAGGCCCGCAAGGCGGCCCAGCGGGCGTGGCGCTCGCGGTGGAACTCGTCGCTGTGGTGGTCGAAGTCGACGGTCGCGGGGGTGACCGTCGTGTCGACCGGCGTGTCGACCGTGCGCCTCTCGGCCATGGTGACGCTCCCCTCCGTGCCCGTCGCGGTGGCTGACCCTGTTGATAGCACGCCGCCGCCGCCGTTTCTGACGTTGGCGTCATTCCTGGGGTATGAAGAGGGCCGTCGGGTGGCCGCTGCGAGAGGAGCGTCGCGGATGGAGGCAGACGCGCTGGACACGGCCCTCGGCCGCCTGCTGGCCGGCCACCGCCTGCCCGCGGCCCCGATCGATGCCGGGCGGATGCGCCGGGAGCGCCACGCCCGGCTGCAGACGGCGATGGCCGAGCAGGGCGTCGAGGCGGCCGTGCTGCTGCACGCCCCGCACGTCGGCTACGCCACCGGGCAGCCGGTGCGGGGCGTCGACGTGACCCACGCCGTGTTCGAGCGGCCGGTGGCGGTCGTCGTCGCCGGCGAGAACCGGCCCCACCTGCTCGGTGGTTCACCGGCGGGTCTGGACGTCGAGGCGCACCCTGCCGTCCGCCCCGAGCTGGAGGAGGGCGCGCTCGGCCTCGCCGGCGCGCTGGCCGGCGTGGTGGGCCCGCTCGGCGGGCGCCGGATCGCGGTGGACGAGCAGACGGGCGCCATGCTGCGGGCGGGGGTCCTCGACGGGGCCGAGGTGGTGGACGCGGCCCACGTGGTCGGGGCGGCCAAGCTGACCAAGTCCCCCGACGAGCTGGCGTGCATCGCCGAGGCCCAGCGTCGCAACGAGCGGGCCATGGCCGCGGTGCAGGCGCACGTGCGGCCAGGGGTGACCCGGAACCGGTTGGCCGGCGCCTTCCTGTCCGAGCTCGCCCTGGACGGCGAGCCCGCCAACATGATCGACCCGATCTTCGAGCGGATGCCCCGTCGCGTCGTCGACGGCCCGCGCACGACGACGGGCGGCGTCGCCTTCCCGACCGGCACGACCGACGTGACGTTCGCCCCCGGCGACCTCGTGTGGGTGGACGCGGGCGTCGACCACCTGGGCTACGCCTCGGACTTCGGGCGGACGTGGGTGGTGGGCCGCGACCCCACGGCCGACGAGCGGGACCTGTTCACCCGCTGGTGCGCCGTGATGGCAGGCCGTGCTGGAGGTCCTGCGGCCGGGCGCCACCGCGGGCGAACTGTGCCGCGCCGCCTCGGCCGTCGGCGTCGACGGCGGCCCCGGGTCGGGCGGGCGGCCGTGGCTGGCGCACTTCTACCTGGCCCACGGGGTCGGCATCGAGAGCGCGGAGATGCCGCTCGTCGGCACCGATCTCGGCGCCGCGTTCGACGACGCCCTCGTGCTGGCGCCGGGCATGGTGCTGGTGCTCGAGCCCGTCGCCTGGCGGGAGGGCGTGGGCGGCTACCGGTCGGAGGAGATCGTGGCTGTCACCGACACGGGTTGGTGCCACCTCGGCGGCGGGCACGGCTACGCCCCGTTCGGGGAGGGAGCGCCGTGACCACCACGTCGTCTCCGTCGGGCGCTGCGACCGGTCCGGACCTCGATGCGTCGTTGCGAGCGGCCCGGCGGGGGCGGGTGGTCGCGGCGATGGACGCCGCCGGGCTCGACGTGCTGGTGCTCGGCCGGCGCGACGACGTCGCCTACGCCACGGGCGCCCGGGCCCTCTGGACGGCCGGCACCCGGCCGTTCGGGCCGGCGTGCGTGGTGGTGGGGGCCACGCAGGCCACCCACCTCCTGTCGACCTGGGACGCCGGGGTGCCGCCGGAGATCCCGTTCGAGCGGCTGTTCGGCGTGACGTGGAACCCCGCCGTGATGGCCGAGGCGCTCCGGGCCGTCCCGGGCCTGCCCGAGGCCCGCCGGGTGGGGGTGGACGCCTGGTCGCCGGGGTTCGCCCGCGCCCTCCCGCGGCTGGCGCCGGGCGCCACGCTGGTGCCGGCCGACGACGTCGTGCGGTCGGCCCGCACGATGAAGCTCCCTGCGGAGGTGGAGCGCATCTCCGCCGCCGTCGCGGTGTCCCGCTCGGGCCTGGAGGCGGCGGCCGAAGTGGTGGCGGCCGGCGGGGGAGCGGCAGCCGCCCGCGCCGCGGCGCTCGCGGCGCTCGCCGAGCGTGGCGGCCTGATCCCGACGTCGGGCGTCGCCGTCGCGCCGGTCGCCGCCGGCGATCCTCGCTGGCGCGTCGACGTCGGGGTCCTCGTCGACGCCTACGAGGGCGGGATCGGCCGGATCGTCGGGGCGGGCGGGCCGGCCGTGGGCGACGACGGTCCCGCGGCGGGGGCCCAGCGGCGGATCCTCGCCGCCTGCCGCGCCGGTGCGACGGGTGCCGACGTCGCCCGCGCCGCGTCCGACGCGGGCGCCGACCACTGGCTCGTGCGGGGCAGCGGGATGGGGTACGAGCCGCCCGTGGTGACCGCCGACCTCGGCGCCGCCGCTGCGCTCGTCGCCGGCATGGTCCTGTCGGTCGAGGCCAGCGTCGCCGGCGACCACCGCCGCGACCTCGTGCTCGTCACCGACGACGGCGCCCGACTGCTGTGACCCCCGGGCCCGTCCGGTACGCCGCGGCTGGAACCCGAGGCAATGGGTTCCATCCGGACGAGGTTGAGGCATGGGTTCCGGATACGGAACTCATTGCCTCGACCTCCCGATTCTGGAACCGATTGCCTCGCCACGGACCCGGCCGGCGCTCGTCCCGGCTTGCGTGCCTCGGTGGCGCGGCCGTCGAGCCACGAGAAGTCCCAGCCGGCGACAGGCGCAGCCTCGGCTTCGGCCACCAGCTGTTCGAAGCTCCGCGCCATCTGACGGCTCCTCGACTCGACCCTCGA
>CAWCLR010000008.1:0-152188 GCA_963796415.1 uncultured Acidimicrobiales bacterium
CGGGACGACCTGTCCGGCTATGCCGGAGCCCGCCCCGTGCGCACCGGCAACGGTGCGTGGAACCAGCGACAGAACGACGTCTACGGCGCCGTGCTCGACTCGATCCTGCTCCACACCAGGCGCAGCGAGCGCCTGCCTCGGGGCCTCTGGCCGCTCGTCCAGTCGCAGGCGAACTGCGCCACGGCGGTGTGGCGCGACCCCGACCAGGGCATCTGGGAGGCCCGCGGTAAGCCTCAGCAGTACGTGTCCTCGAAGCTCATGTGCTGGGTGGCGCTCGACCGGGCCAGCAAGCTGGCCGCCATCCGCGGCGATACCGACCTGCAAGCGACCTGGGGCGCCACCGCCGACGAGATCAAGGCCGACATCCTCGAGCACGGGGTCGACGGTCGCGGCGTGCTGCGCCAGCACTACGACACCGACGCGCTCGACGCCTCCACCCTCCTGGCAGCGATCTTCGGGTTCCTGCCGGGTGACGACGAGCGCCTGCGCAACAGCGTCTTGGCCATCGCCGACGAGCTGACCGAGCACGGGTTCGTGCTCCGCTACCGCACCGACGAGACCGATGACGGCCTGTCGGGCAAGGAGGGGACGTTCCTCATCTGCTCGTTCTGGCTCGTCTCCGCCCTTGCGATCGTCGGCGAGGAGCAGCGGGCCCGCGACCTGATGGAACGCCTGCTGCGCGTCGGCTCGCCACTGGGCCTGTACGCGGAGGAGTTCGACGCGGACACCGCCCACCACCTTGGGAACTTCCCCCAGGCGTTCTCCCACCTGGCGCTGATCGAGGCGGCAGCGCGGATCGTCCTCGCCGAACGGATGCGGGAGTTCACATGACGGCCGACCACTACGACGTCGTCATCGTCGGCACCGGGGCCGGTGGCGGCACCCTCGCTCGGCACCTGGCCCCGTCGGGGAAGCGCATCCTGCTGCTCGAGCGGGGCGACTGGCTACCACGCGAGCCGGAGAACTGGTCGGCCCAGGACGTGTTCGTCGACGGCCGCTACGTGTCGCCGGACACCTGGTACGACGCCAAGGGCAAGGCGTTCCAGCCGCAGATCCACTACTTCGTGGGCGGCGCCACCAAGCTCTACGGCGCCGCGCTGTACCGGCTGCGCCGCGAGGACTTCGGGGAGCTGAAACACCACGACGGCATCTCGCCGGCCTGGCCGATCTCGTACGACGAGATGGAGCCCTACTACACCCAGGCCGAGCAGCTGTACCAGGTGCACGGGGCGCGCGGTGAGGACCCGACCGAGCCGCCGTCGAGCGCGCCCTATCCGTTCCCGGCGCTGTCGCACGAGCCGCGGATCCAGCAGCTGTCCGACGACCTCGCCGCGGCGGGCTACCACCCGTTCCACGCGCCGTGCGGCGTGATGCTCGACGAGGCGAACATGCCGTACAGCACGTGCGTCCGCTGCGCGTTCTGCGACGGCTTCCCGTGCCCGCTGCACGCCAAGTCGGATGCCGAGGTCCACGGCGTCCGTCCGGCGCTGATGCAGCCGAACGTCACGCTGCTGACCAACGCGATGGCCGTGCGGCTGGTCACCGACCCCGCCGGCTCGGCCGTCACCGAGGTGGAGGTCGACCACGAAGGCGAGCGCCAGACGTTCACCTCCGACATCGTCGTCGTGTCCTGCGGCGCCGCGAACACCGCCAAGCTGCTGCTGGCGTCGGCCAACGACCGGCACCCCAACGGCCTGGCCAACGGCTCCGACCAGGTCGGGCGCAACTTCGTGTTCCACAACAGCCAGGCGGTGCTCGCCCTGTCGCACGAGCCGAACCCGACGGTGTTCCAGAAGACGCTCGGGGTCAACGACTTCTACTTCGGCACCGATGACTTCGAGTACCCGATGGGCAACATCCAGATGGTGGGCAAGTCCACCGAGGAGATGTACCGGGGCGAGAAGCCGATCGAGACGAAGCTCGCGCCCACCCGTGTTCTGCGCGACATCGCCACCCACGCCGTGGACTTCTGGCTGTCGACCGAGGACCTGCCCCGGCCCGAGAGCCGGGTCACGCTCGAGCGCGACGGCAGCATCAGGCTCAGCTACCAGGTGGGCAACCAGGCCGCCAGCGACCGGCTCTACCACCAGCTCAAGTCCATGCTCGGCCACCTCGGCCTGCACCCCGATCACCTGATCCCCCGGCACGCGTACCTGAAGACCGACAATCCCCGTCGCCGGCTGCGCCCACCAGGCCGGGACCTGCCGGTTCGGCACCGATCCCGCCACCTCGGTGCTCGATGTCGACTGCCGGGCCCACGAGGTCGACAACCTCTACGTCGTCGACACCAGCTTCTTCCCCAGCATCGGCGCCGTGAACCCGGCGCTGACCGCCATGGCCAACGCGCTGCGCGTCGGTGATCACCTGCTCGAACGGCTGGGCGCGGCCTGATGAGCACGTTCTCGCTCTCCGGAGCGGGGATCCTGGCAGTCGACCCTGTGCCGTGGGCGCGGGCGCAGATGGCGTTCACGCTCGCCTGCCACATCATCCTCGTCCCGCTGGGCGTGTCGTGGGCCTTCATGGCCCTGGTGGCGAACTGGCGGGCGATCAGGCGCGGGGACGAGGACGCGTTGCTGCTGGCCCAGCGCTGGTCGAAGTACATGGCGGTCACCTTCGCGGTGGGGGCCGTGACGGGCACGGTCCTGACGTTCGAGTTCGGTCTCCTGTGGCCGAAGTTCATGGGGACCTGGGGGGCGGCCTTCGGCATCCCGTTCTCGGTCGAAGGGCTGTTCTTCTTCATCGAGGCGATCTTCATCGCGCTCTACATCTACGGCTGGAAGCGACTCCGGCCGTGGCCGCATTTCTGGACCGGGGTGCCGATCGTCATCGCCGGCATCGGTGGCACGCTCTCGGTGGTCGCCGCCAACGCCTGGATGAACGAGCCGGCCGGCTTCACGCTGAACAGCGACGGCGAGGTGGTGGACGTCGACCCGCTGAAGGTGATCTTCAACGACGCCTGGCCCTACGAGGCGTCGCACATGCTGGTGGCCGCGTACCTCGTCGGCGGGTTCCTCGTCGCGTCGGTCTACGCGGTCGGCATGTTGAAGGGCCGCCGGGACCGGTACCACCGGCTCGGGTTCCTCATCCCGTTCACCGTCGCCGCCGTCGCGACACCGATCCAGATGGTGGTCGGCGACACGCTCGCCCGGTGGGTCTACAACAACGAACCGACCAAGTTCGCGGCGATCGAGCTGGTGCCCGAGACCGACAGCGACGTGCCCGAGACGCTGCTCGGCAGCCTGAACTCGGATGGCGACGTCACGGGCGGTATCGCGATCCCCGGGCTCGCATCGTGGCTGTCGGACCCGAGCACCGGCACGAGCACGGTCGTGCAGGGGCTCGACGCGTTCCCGGCCGACGAGCGACCCACAACCGGGGAGGTCAACACCGTCCATCTGGCCTGGGACGTGATGGTGGGCCTCGGCACGCTGCTGTTCCTGCTGTCGGCGTGGTACTGGATCGCCTGGATCTTCCGGCGCGACATGCCGCGATCGAAGCTGTTCCTCCGGGTCGCGTCCGTGGCCGGTGTGGCCGCGGTCCTGGCGATGGAGGCGGGGTGGGTGGTCACCGAGGTGGGCCGCCAGCCCTGGATCGTCCGCGGGCACATGAAGGTCGAGGACGCGGCGACCGGCAACGAGGGCGTCTGGATCACGTTCATCGCCGTCGTGGTCATCTATCTGGCCCTTGCGACGACGGTCGTCCTCGTGCTCCGGAGCATGAGCCGGCGGTTCCGGCGCCAGGTCGACATGGTCGACAGCGACGTCCCGTACGGCCCGCGCGAGCCCCTGCCGGAGACGACGGAGGAAGCAGAGCCCGTCGGTGGCTGACGCCGTCGCCGTCGTGCTCTTCGTCGCGGTGAGCGCCTACGCCGTGTTCGCGGGCGCGGACTTCGGCGCGGGGTTCTGGGATCTCGTCGCCGGGGGAGCGGTGCGGGGCGCCCGGCCGCGGGCCGTCATCGATCACTCGGTCGGGCCCGTATGGGAGGCCAACCACGTGTGGCTGATCTTCGCGCTGGTGGTGCTGTGGACCGGGTTCCCCGAGGCGTTCGCCTCGATCACGCTCACCGTCTTCGTCCCCCTCACCCTCGTCGCGCTGGGCATCGTGCTGCGCGGGGCCAGCTTCGCGTTCCGCAAGACCCTGTTCCGGACGTCCGAGCGGCGGGTGTTCGGTGTGATCTTCGCGTTCTCCTCCGTCCTCGTGCCGTATTGCATGGGCGCCGTCGCGGGTGCGATCGCGTCCGGGCGGGTACCTGCGGGCGGCGAGGCCGGCGATCCGTGGACGAGCTGGGTCAACCCGGCGTCGATCGTCGGCGGCGTGCTCGCCGTGACGGTCGGCGCCTACCTGGCGGCCGTGTACCTCATCTGGGACGCCCGCCGGTTGGCCGACGAGCCCATGGTCGAGTACTTCCGGCAGCGGGCGGTCGTCGTCGCGGTCGCCGCCGGTGTGGTGGCCTTCGTCGGGATCTTCGTGCTGCGCGCCGACGCCCGCTACGTCTTCGACGGCCTGACGTCGCGCGCCCTGCCGCTCGTCCTGCTCTCCGTGGTGTGCGGGATCGGGTCGCTCGGGCTGCTCCTGCGACGGTCACCACGTGGTGCGCGCGTCCTCGCCGCCGGCGCGGTGGCCAGCATCGTCTGGGCCTGGGGTGTGGCCCAATGGCCGTACATCCTCCCGACAAGCCTGAAGGTGTCGGCGGCCGCGGCGCCGTCCGCGACGCTGGGGACTCTGCTCGTGGTGTTCGGCGTTGCCGCCGTCGTCATCGTGCCGTCCCTCGCGCTGCTCTACGTGCTCGACCAGCGGAGCCTGCTGCCCGAGGAGGGCGTGGACTCCCGTCCGGCCGCCGGTGCGTCGACGCCCGCCTCCTGACGAATCTCCACCAGTGGTGGGATCGCCACGCCGGGTAAGCTCCGGTCGTGTCGACGCGGGCCCAGGACCGACCTCGCGCGACCGCCGCGCCAGCGCGTCGCCCTGCCGCCCGGCTTCCGTTCCACGTGTCGGAGTCGAAGCTCCATCCCCCTGTCGCCCGGCCGGGGATCGTGATCCGGTCGCTCCTCGTCGACCGTCTGGCCGCGGAGAACACCCCGCCCGTCGTCTCGGTCGTCGCCCCGCCCGGCTACGGCAAGACGACGTTGCTGGCGCAGTGGGCCGAGCGCAAGCAGGCGCGCGTGGGCTGGGTCTCGGCCGACGATCGCGACAACGACCCCGCAGTCCTGCTGGCCGCCATCGCCGTGGCAGTCGACCGGGTCGAACCGATCGAGCCGATCGACCCGACCGTGTTCCGGGCCCTGACGTCCCCCGCGGCGGCCGTCACCGTCCCCGCGCGGCTGGCGTCCGCCATCGCCGCCATGCACCAGCCCGTGACGCTCGTCGTCGACCATCTCGAGGCGGTCACCAACCGCGCGTGCCTCGACGCGATCACGCAGCTCGCACTGGGCCTTCCGGCGGGATCGCAGCTCGCCATCGGCTCGCGTGACACGCCCCCGCTGCCGGCGGCGCGCCTGCGCGCCCAGGGGGGCATCCTGGAGATCGGCGTGGACGACCTCGCGATGGACGAGCACGAGGCGGCCTCCCTGCTCGAGGGGGCGGGCATCGAGCCCGTCGAGGAGCACGTGCGCGAGCTCGTCGTGCGCACGGAGGGCTGGCCGGTCGGCCTCTACCTCGCCGCCCTGGCCATGAGGGCAGGGAGGCCCTACACGGACGTCGGGTCGACGTTCACCGGAGAGGACCGGTTCGTCGGCGACTACCTGCGCTCCGAGTTCCTCGACCGGCTGTCGCCCACCGAAGTGTCGTTCCTGACGCGCACCTCGATCCTCGACCGGATGTGCGGTCCGCTCTGCGACGCCACGCTGGGTCGGACGCGATCGAGCGCGGTCCTGGAAGAGCTGGAAGGCCGAAACCTGCTGGTGGTCCCACTCGATCGACACCGGGACTGGTACCGCTACCACCGTCTGTTCCGCGAGCTGCTGGCGGCGGAGCTCCGGAGGCGCGAGCCCGAGGTCGTCCCGCAGCTGCACCTCCGGGCCGCGGCGTGGTACGAGGCCAACGGCAGGCCCGAGATCGCCATCGAGCACGCGCAGGCTGGCGGAGACGCCGACTGCGTGGGTCGCCTGGTGTTGCAGTTGGCGAACCCGGTGTGGGCGAGCGGGCGGGCCGACACCGTCATGCGCTGGATGGAGTGGTTCGAGACCGAGAGCCTGGTCGAGCGCTACCCGGGGGTCGCCGTCCACGGCGCCCTGATGTCTGCGTTGATGGGCCGGCCGGCGGACACCGAGCGGTGGGCTGCGGCCGCCGAGCGCACGGCGTCCAGCGGATCGCTCCCCGACGGCAACACCGTCGAAGGCACCCTCGCGTACCTCCGGGCACTCCTGTGCCGCAAGGGCGTCGACGCCATGCGACGCGACGCGCAGACCGCCTGGAGTGGGCTCAGCACCGCGAGCCCGTATCGGGCAACGATGCTGCACGCCGAGGGCCTCGCCCATCTCCTCGCCGGCGACGCCGACCGAGCCGACGTGATCTTCGCTCGTGCCGTCGATGCGGCGACCGACGCCGCTGTCCTGCCCTTCGTCCCCGTCCTCCTCGCCGAGCGCGGCATCCTCGCCATCGAACGCGACGACTGGGCTGGGGCGGTGGAGTTCGCAGAACCGGCGCGGTCGTTCATGCAGGACGGCAGCTTCGACGATTACTGGACGAGCGCGCTCGTCTACGCCTGGTTGGCCCGTGTCGCGTTGCATCGCGGCGACGTCGCGCAAGGGCGGGACGACGTGGCGCGAGCCGTTCGCCTGAGGCCGCTGCTCACCTACGCGTTGCCCGTGGTGTCGGCCCAGGCGTTGCTCGAGATGGCGCGCGCCTACATCGCGCTCGCCGATCCCGCCGGCGGGCGGGCCGTCCTCCGGCAGGTGAACGACATCTTCCACCAACGGCCCGAGCTCGGCGTCCTGCCCGCCCAGGCCGACGCCGTGCGGCTGCAGCTCGACACGCTCAGGGGAAACGCTCCCGGGGCATCCTCGCTCACGGCGGCCGAGCTCCGGCTGATGACGTTGCTGCCGACCCACCTCTCGTTCCGGGAGATCGGGGAGCGGCTGTACGTCTCCCGCCACACCGTGAAGACCCAGGCGATCTCCATCTACCGCAAGCTGGATGTCTCGTCACGCAGCGAGGCGATCACGCGCATGCACGAAATCGGTCTCCTGGCCGCCGACTAGTGCCGGAGGTCGTCGACCCCCTCGAGCGCGCGGTCGATGTCATAGCCGAGGGCGAGCGCCAGACCGGGCGCGGCAGAGACGACCCGGGCGAGGCCGACAGTCGGTGCCACGGCCGTCAACGTGTCGACCACCTCGTCGGCGGTCGCGCCCGCGGCGAGGGCGGCACCGACACCTCGCTCGTACGAGGCGGGTGCGGCATGGAGCGCCACCAGTGCGGCCAGGCGAGCCAGGGACGCGGTCTTCTCGTCCACGCACCCATCGGACCGCGGGCGCTGGCACGTCGCATCGCCTCGACGGGATGAAAGCAAGGCGGCACCAGGGCGTGCCCACGGGAGGGAGCGGCGCCACTACTGTCTGCGTCTCCGCTTCTCACGCGTTGTCGCTGAGCCCCAGGTCGCAGCCCATCGCCAGCGCGACCTCGGGCGCCGCCGCACCCACCCGCACGGTGCCCGCGATGGGCACCAGGGCGGCCAGGACCCCCACGATCTCCTCGTCGGTCGCCCCGGCCGCCAACGCGGCGGCCACCGTCCACTGGTAGGACGCGGGGGCGGACTCGAGCACGACGAGCGCCGCCAGACGCACGAGCGCGAGCGCCTTGGCGTCGAGCTCCGACCGCTGGGCATCGGCGAACCCGGCGCCGAACAGCGACTCGAGAACGCCCTCGTCGTTGAGGGCCAATCGTCGTAGGAGGTCTTCGTGCTCTGGCTTCACGGACCGGCGTCCCTTCACCGGTCAGTGAGCACGAGCGACACGGATCGAGCATCGCCCAGACCGGACGATTCCTCACCTGCGCGACCTACGCGAAGAAGCTGGACTCGAGATCGCGCAGGACCGCGTCGATGGGGTCGTCGGAGGCGACGAGGCCGCCCTCCCAGGGTGCGGCGATGGCGAAGAGCAGGGCGAGGCTCAGCCCGACCACGCACGCGAGGCCGGCCACGAGCAGTGACGTTCGAGCGCTGGTGCGGAACACGAGCGCGCCGGCGTTGGCGATCAGGGCGGCCCCGCTGACGACGAGCGTGATCACGTAGAGCGCGGGGAGCTCGCGGTCGGCCGCGGCGATCCGAGTCCGGCGCCCCGTGGTGAGGGCGTCGAGCGAGGCGAGCAGCTCGGTGCTCGCCGGGGTCCCCAGCTCGGGGCGGGCCGCCTCGTCGCGGACCACCCGTTCGAGCTCCGCGAGGGCATCGGCGGTGGCCTCGTCCGCGCTCGCGATCTCGTCCACGCCCTCCCACTCGTTGTCCCGGGTCGCCCGCAGGTAGACGGCCAGCGCCTCCTGGATGGACGCCGAGTCGATCCCGGGGCTGGTCGAGGCCCACGCCAGCCGGGATGCCTCGGCCGCTTCACGGCTGACGATGTCCTGGGCCGTGCGCAGGTAGCCGGCCTCGCTCGACAACGTCAGGGCGGTGAGCACGGCGAACGTGGCGCCCAGCGCCGGCATGAGCGGCGCGGCGATGGCCTGGACGTGGTCGGCCTCCGCCGCCGGCACGATCGCCGCGACCGCGAGCCTGCTCGCGCCGGCGAGCAGCAGTGCGAGCACCAGCGAGCCGACGACGAGCAGCCAGACGGGCTGCGACGTGAGCCACATCATCGGCTCCTGGGGCCGGGCGAATGACCGCGAAGGTGGCGCCTACAACGGGTTGCCGTGTTCGTCGCAGGGCAAGGGCTCGTCACCGCCGATCACCTCCATCTCCTCGTCGATGATGACCAGCGTGCGCTCCATCGCCTTGGGTTCGAGGCTGCCGACCCCGCCGTGGAACGGGTCGTCCAGGAACTGCAGGAGGATCAGCATGGTGACGATGACGGACGTGACGGAGCCCATGAGCACGGCTTGGACGATCGCCCGCTCGCCACTGTCGGCGAAGAACAGCATGTACACGAAGATGACGGCCGAGGTGAAGAACAGCACGAACCACAGCGGGGTGGGGATCACGCCGACGGCGCCGTGGATGCGGTCCACTCGTGCCTGCTCGCGATCCGACGACTGGTCGAGCCATTTGCCGTAGGCGGCCTGCTCGGCCGCCGTCTCCGGTTCGACGGTCTCGATCGTCTCGAACATCGCCACGCCCCACGGGTTGAGCTCCTCGCCGATCGTGCCCGCCTCCATGCGATCCCACTGCACGCCCGCGACCGAGCGGGCGTAGCAGGTCAGCTGCACGGTGAGGGGCCCGGACACGTCCGCCGGGAGCAGCTGGGCCGTCGCGACCTGTTGCGCCACGAGCACCGCCTCCTCCTCGGCGCCTGCCCTGGCCGAGTCGTAGCTGGTGAAGGCGAGGAAGACCACGAACCCCAGCAGGACGGCGAAGCCGGTGGCCAGCACGCCGAACACACCGGCGGCCCGGTCGCCGTCGTTGAAGTAGCCGCCCTCGGGCGCCCGACGCCGCACGAGCAGCATGGCGGCGACGGCCGCACCCGTCGTGACGCCGCGACGATCAGGGCGCGCCGAGCGGGCCGCTCGGGCCACGCTCGCTCCGGTGGCCGGGCCTCGCTCGGCGGGGCCTCGCTACGGACGGACGCTCGCTCATCGCTTCCCGCTCTTGCTGCTTCGCAGCGGGCCGCTCGGGCCACGCTCGCTCCGGGGCCGGGCCTCGCTCGGCGGGCACGAGACGCTCGCTCATCGCCTCAGGACGAGCAGTTCATGGCGTCGAGGAGGTCCGTCCATGCGGTGGCCAGCGAGGACTGCGCAGACGCCACGGCGTCGCCCGCCTCGGCCAGCGTCTCGTCGCTGGGCAGGTCGTCGATCGCGTTCTCCAGGGCGGACGCCGCGCTGTCGAGGGCCGACGCCACGCCCGACGGCAGGTCGTCGTTCTCGTTCTGCACGTCCTCGAGGTCGGACTGGAACTGGTCGATCGCGCTCTCGACGTCGGCCACCGTCGTGTCGGCGTCGCTGTCGCCCCCCGTGCCGGTGATCTCGTCGACCGTCGAGTCGAAGCCTTCGAGCGTGTCGCACACCCCGCCGTCGGAGCCCGAACCCGAACCCGATCCCGAGCTGCTGTCGTCGTCATCGTCCCCGCAGGCGACGCCCATCAGCAGGCAGGCGGCCGCGGCGACCGCAAGCGTGGTCGGCATCCTCATCGGACCATCTCCTCGTCAGTGGTGGAACCCGTGGCGGTGCTCGGGCTGGGGGAGGTGGGCGGGCAGGCCCTCGAGGTAGGCGACGTGGCGGCGGAGGTCGCCGATCAGCAGGTCGGACAGGTCGCGCGACATGCCGTTGCGCACGACGATGCGCAGCGCCGCGAGATCCTGGCGGTTCTCGGGGAACGTGTAGGCCGGCACCAGCCAGCCGCGGTCGCGCAGCCGCTCGGAGACGTCGAACACCGTGTACGGGCGGTCGGCGTCGTTGAGCGCGAAGGCAAAGACCGGCAGCTCGCTGCCGTCGGTGAGCAACCGGAAGGGTCCGAGCTTCGAGATGGCCTCCGACGTGTAGAGCGCCACGTCGCGCGACGTCTGCTGGACGCGGCGGTAGCCGTCCATGCCGAGACGGATGAAGTTGTAGTACTGCGCCGCCACCTGGTTGCCCGGCCGGGAGAAGTTGAGGGCGAACGTCGGCATGTCGCCCCCGAGGTAGTTGACGTGGAACACGAGGTCCTCGGGGAGCGCGTCGCGGGTGCGCCAGATCGCCCAGCCGACGCCCGGGTAGACGAGGCCGAACTTGTGCCCGGACGCGTTGATCGACTGGACGCGGGGCAGCCGGAAGTCCCACTCGAGGTCGGGGTCGATGAACGGCGCGACGAACCCGCCCGACGCCGCGTCGACGTGCACGGGGATGTCGAGCCCGGTCTCGGCCTGGTGCCGGTCGAGCGCGGCACAGATGTCGGCGACGGGCTCGTAGGACCCGTCGAACGTCGAGCCCAGCACGGGCACCACACCGATCGTGTTCTCGTCGCAGTGCTGGACCGCCCGGTCGGCGGTCAGGTGGTACAGCTCGCCCTCCATGGGCACGAGGCGGGGCTCCACCTCCCAGTAGCGACAGAACTTCTCCCAGCACACCTGCACGTTGGCGCCCATCACCATGTTGGGCCGGTCGGTGGGGTGGCCGGCTGCCCGCTGGCGGTCGCGCCAGCGCCACTTGAGCGCCATCCCGGCCAGCATCGCCGCCTCGCTCGAGCCGGTGGTCGACGTGCCCGTGGCCTCCTCCTCGTCGGGGGAGTGCCACAGGCGGCTGAGCATGTTGACGCACCGCTGCTCGAGCTCGGCCGTGCGGGGGTACTCGTCCTTGTCGATCATGTTCTTGTCGAACGTTTCCGCCATCAGCTGGCGGGCCTGCGGCTCCATCCAGGTCGTCACGAACGTGGCCAGGTTCAGCCGGGCGTTGCCGTCGAGCATCAGCTCGTCGTGCACGAATTGGTACGTGGTGTCGGGCGCCGTCTCCAGATCCGGGATGGTGTGGCGCGAGGCGCGGTGAGCCTCACCCGGCCGGGCGTACATGGGGCTGAGCACCAGCGGCGTCAGGTCCTCGATGAGCTTCTGGTGCAGGGCCAATGGTTTCCCCTTCCGTCGGTCACATGGGACCCCGGATCGGTCTTTCGGACATCGTCCCGACGGGATGAACCCCCGCCGGGTCGCCGCCTCAGCTCGCGAAGCGCCGCATCTGCCAGCCCACGCCGATGGCGACCAGCCCCGAGCCGATGGCCCGGATGCCGAGCAGGACCGCCAGCACGACGAGCGTCTGGTCCGGCCAGGCCAGCACGATGGCGCCGAGCGCCACGGTGAGGCCGCCGAGCCCCAGCTGCCACGGCATGTCGGCGTGGTCGCGGTCGGCGAGCGCCACCACGATCCGGAGCACGCCGGCGAGGATCAGGCCGATTCCCGCGACCACCGCGATGGCCCACAGGGTGGCGTCGGGCCATACGAGCACCACGATCCCTGCGGCCACCAACAGCCCTCCCGAGATCCAGGCGGCGGCGGCCACCTCGCGAACACTGTGGAGGGCCAGGATCTCGACCACCCCGGCGACGATCAGCGAGATGCCGATCAGCCAGGCCAGGACGGTGACGGACTCGAAGAGGTTGGTCAGCAGCCACACGCCGAGCAGCACGAGGGCGATGCCCCCGATGACGGAGAGCCACCAGCCGCTGGCGTCGGCGTCGACGTATTCGACGGGGCGGGGCGGGGGCGGGATCGAGTCGAACCCGGCGTCGTAGTCGGTCACGGCGTGCTCCTCTGGCTCGCGTTTCTGGACCCATCAGCGCGCCCGGGACACGCATCGCGCCTCGCCCGGCAAGGGTGATCCTCTCGGGTCTGCCAACCTGGTGCCGTGGACGAAACCCGTGTCGACAAGTGGCTGTGGGCCGTGCGGGTGTTCAAGACGCGGGCACTGGCGACCGCGGCCTGTCGGGGCGGCCACGTCCGGGTCAACGGCGCGCCCGCCAAACCCGCGGCCACGGTCCGTGTCGGCGACCAGGTCGAGGTGCGGGCGCATGACCACCATCCGCGCGTCCTCGAGGTGGCCCGGGTCATCGACAAGCGGGTCGGTGCGCCGGTCGCGGCCGAGTGCGTCGTCGACCACAGCCCGCCGCCTCCGCCCCGCGAGCAGGCGCCCGGCGTGTTCGTGCGCGAGCGCGGCACGGGCCGGCCGACCAAGCGCGACCGCCGCCAGCTCGACCGCTTCCGCACCCCGTGACCGCCGACGGCGCGGGCGATCCGCCCGACCGGCACCTCGGGCCCGACATCCGGGCCGGTGTCGAGCGCCTGCTGGCCGACGCCTGGGGCGCACCGGTCGTGGTGGAGACGGCCGAGGTGCTCGCCGACCGGGCGCACGTCGTGCGGGTGACCACCGCAGACGGGCGCTCGGCGGTGGTCAAGCGCCCCGGGGACGGCCCCCGCGGGCGGTGGGGCGCGGCCTCCCACGGGATCGCAGTCGAACGGGCGGGGCTGGAGCACCTCGCGGCGATGCCGGGCGCCCCCGTGCCCGCGCTGCTCGGCGGCGACGGCGACCTCGCAGTGATCGTGCTCGAGGACCTGGCCGTCGAGCGGACGATGGCGGGCTCGCTGCTCGGGGACGAGCCCGAGCGGGCCTGGGCCGACGTGGTCGGCCTCGGGGCCGCCCTGGGCGCCGTGCACGGGTGGAGCATCGGGCGGGCCGACGCGTTCGCGGCGCTCCGGGCGGCGCACGGCGTCGCCCGCCCCGAGCGCACGTGGTGGGGTGACGTCTTCCGGGCCGAACGGGCGCCGTTCCTCGACGCACTGGACCGCCTCGGGCTCGGTGGCTCCACCACTGGCTCCGTCCTGGAGGGCGAGTTCGACGCGCTCGACACCGCACTCGCGGGCGGGCGCTGGCGGGGGTTCGTGCACGGCGACCCGTGCCCCGACAACGCGGTGGTGGCGGGGCGGGTGCGGCTGCTGGACCTCGAACGGTGCAGCCCGGGATCGATCGCCCTCGACGCGGCCTACCTGCTCGCCCCGTTCCCGAGTTGCTGGTGCTTCGGCCGCGTGCCGCAGGACCTGGCCGGCGCGGCGCTCGCCGCGCACCGCAGGGCCCTGGCCGACCACGGAATCGTGCTCGGCGACGGCTGGGACGTCGCCGTGGCGGCCGCGCTCGGCGCCTGGGTGGTCGTCCGCGGGAGCCAGACCGCTGAGTCCCTCGAGGACGCCGGCCGCCCGTCGGTGTGGGGCACCACGACGATGCGCCCACGATTTCTGTCTTGGGCCGACGCGTTCGCGGCCGCACCGGCGGCGCCCGACGCCTTCCCGCACCTCTTCGCCGTGGTCACGGCTCTGCAGGACCGGCTGCGGGCGGCGTGGCCGGACGAGGAGGTCCCGCACTACCCGCCGTTCGCGCCCCCGGGTGGAGCGCTCGCGGCCCGGCCCGAAGGATGGACCCCGGCCGGCTGAACCCGGCCCGGGTGACGGCCGGCCACGGGCGGCCACCAGATCCCGTTGCGGCCGGCCCCGGTCGCGTGCACACTCGATCCATGGGGGAACGACCGAGTCAACGCGCGACCCGACGCCGCCGGGTTCTGGTCGAGGATGCCCGGAGGAGCGGACACCACCTGCGGGTGACATGGCATCCAGAGGAGCGCCAGTTCGTCGTGAGCACGTGGTCGCGCGACGTGTGCACGGGCGCGGCCCGGCTCGAGGTCGAGGCGGCAGCCACGCTGGCGGGGCTCATCGTCGACGGGCTGACCGACGCGGCCGCGCCGCGACCGTCCGCCCCTCCCGCGGTTCCCGCCACGCGCCCGGGCCTGCCCGGGCTGGTCGACCGCCTGCGGTGGTTGGTGCGGGGCACGGCTCCTCGGCCGCCCGCCCCCGCCCAGGCGCGCCCGGCCGACGTCCACCCCCTCCAGCGTCGCCCGGCCTGAGAGGCCGAGCGGACAGGACGTTCGTCGCACCGGACGCCGGGCGAGAACGTGTTCTACCCTGGGGGCATGGACGAGCTCGGGCACCCCGTCTTCGACGCCGACAACCACTACTACGAGGCGCTCGACGCCTTCACCCGGCACCTCGACCCCGCGCTCGGGCCGCGGTGCGTCCAGTGGGCCACCATCGACGGCCGCCAGTACCACGTCGTCGGCGGTCGGGTCAGCCGGGCCGTGAGCAACGCCACGTTCGACCCCGTGTCCAAGCCCGGCTGCCTCTACGACTACTTCCGGGGCAAGACCGACGGCGTCAACCCGCTCGAGCGCCTGCGCGACCACGAGCCGATCCGGCCCGAGTACCGCGACCCGGCCGCCCGCCTCGTCACGCTCGACGAGCAGGGCCTGGCCGGGTGCTGGCTCTTCCCGACGCTGGGCATGATCTACGAGGAGCCCCTGCACCACGACCCCGAGGCCGTGTGCCACACGTTCCGGGCCTTCAACCGCTGGCTGCTCGAGGACTGGGGCTTCGCCCACGCCGACCGCATCTTCTCGGCCCCCTACCTCACCCTCGCCGACCCGGGTTGGGCCGTCGACGAGCTCGAATGGGCGCTCGGCGAGGGCGCCCGGCTCGTCGTCATGCGCACCGCCGCCCCCACGACCGCGGTCGGTCGCCGTTCGCCCTTCGATCCCATGTTCGACCCGTTCTGGGCGCGGGTGAACGAGGCGGGTGTGACGGTCGTGGTGCACGCGGGGGACAGCGGCGTCTCGTCCGACGGCTACGCCGTCGACGGCTTCGCGGCCACGTTCTCGGGTGGGTACGCGCCCTCGCTCAAGCAGTTCGCCATCGAGAAGGCGGTGCACGACTACCTGCTGTCGATGGTGCTGGCCAACCACTTCAAGAAGTTCCCCAACCTGCGGGTGGCGTCCGTCGAGAACGGCGCCGAGTTCCTCCCCGACCTGTTCCGCAAGCTGCGGTCCGTCGACCGGAAGATGCGCGGCTGGTTCCCCGACGACCCGGTGGAGGTCTTCCGCCACCACGTCTGGATCAACCCGTTCTGGGAGGACGACCTGGCGTCCGTCGTCGACTGGATGGGCGCCGACCGGGTGCTGTTCGGGTCGGACTGGCCGCACATCGAGGCGCTGCCCCAGCCGCTCGACTACCTGGCCGACGCCAAGGTGCTCGACCCGGCGGCGCGCCGGCGCGTGCTGCTCGACAACGTCACCGAGCTGACGACACCGCGCCCGGCCTAGTGCCGTGTCAGGAAACGTTTGCGCTGTCCCACGCCGGCCAGAATCGCCGCTGGCTGCGTCCTCGTCCTCGCCGCACACGCGTGCGCCTTCGTCCTGCGTCCTTGCCAGCGACGATTCTGACTCGGCCTGGACCAACGAACGTTCCCTGACACGGCACTAGCGACCGACACCGCGCCCGGCCCTGAGCGGCCCGGCCCGCCGGTGCACGGCGGCTCCGGGCCGCCGAGCCGGGAGATCACGAGCGCGGCTGGACCCGGGGTCGCCCGCCCGACCCCGGCTCCTCGCCGTACTCCACCGGTGCACCGCCCGCACGCCCGAAGGCTTCCTGCGTGGGAGTTTGGTCCGTCCGACCAACTCCCCAGCACCGAGGGAGTGGATTGCACCCTCTAGATCGCGTGGCAGGACGCCAGCGTTACACGCTTCCGAGTTTTTCTTGACCGCCGGGTCGACCCGCCGGATCGGAGAGGATCAGGGAGAGGCGTCGGGCGTCGAGAACGTGGACACCGGCTCGGGCTGGGTCGTCGGCGGCGTCTCGGTGGTGGTCGTCGTCGGGTCGGGCTCGGTGGTGGTAGGTGCCCCGGTCGTCGTGGTGGTCGCCGGTGGCTCGGTGGTCGTGGTCGAGGTGCCGGGCCGCTCGGTCGTCGGCACGGTCGGTCCGGTGGGGCGGGCCGGCACGGGGTCGTCGGACCCGGGGCCGGCCGGAGTCAACGGCGAGCAGACCGGCGCGAGCTGGCAGGCCGGCACCGGGACCGTCGCATCGAGGTCCTCGTCCTGGCCGCCACCGGCGCCCCCGCCCGGACGCTGCGTGATCGTCGTCTTGGACGCCGGGGGCGTGTGGGGTGCCTTGCTCGTGAAGGCGGGCACGACGACGTTGGCGACGATCCCGGTCGTCGCCGCGGCGGCCGCCACGGTGCCCACGACGACGGCCGTGGTCACCGCCGCCGCCTTCAGGGCGATCAGCCGGCCGACGTTGCGGGCGGTCGGGTTGCCCGACGCCTGCGTGCGGGCCGCCGCGTGCTTGGCCCGGTAGCCACGCTCGCCGCGGACGTGGCGGGGGAGGTGGGGCGCGCCCACGCTCCCTGCCTCGGTGGGGAGCGTGGGCGTCCCGTCGGGTGGGGTGGGAACCGCCGCGATCGGCAGGGGCGGCGGGGCGGCGGGGACGCGCGCCTGCGGCTTGGCTGGCGGCCTCGGCCGACCGCCGTATCTCGAGCATGCTGGCGACGACGGCGTCGTGCGCGGCCAGCTCGCCCGGCACCGCCTCGGCGCGGGCGCCGCGCACGAGGCGCGCCAGGTCGGCCGACCACGCCGGCGCCTCCGGTCCCAGGGCCTGGCCGGCCAGCACGTCCTCGAAGAGCTGGTCGAGGTCCCGCAGCTCGACCACGTTGTCGTCCGCCTCGGTCATTCCGCCAGTGCCTCCTCGCTCATCCGGACGGCGAGCCGCTTCAGCGCGCGATGGCACAGAACGCGGACGTTGCCCGGGGAGCGGTCCATGATGCGAGCGACCTCGGCCACGTCGAACCCGCCGAGCACGCGCAGCAGCACGGCCTCGGCCTGGTCGGGGGCGAGATCGGTGATGAGCTCTTCCACCGTCTGCTGCACGCCGAGCCGCTCGACCACGAGCCAGGCCGGGTCGCCACCCCAGCCGCGATCGACGGCGCCGTCGAGGCGCTCGGAAGGGAAGGGCTCGGTGCGCCGGCGCGCCTGGCGCCGGCGGTGTTCGACGAGCCGGTGCCGGGCGATGGTGAACAGCCACCCGCGAAAGCCGCGCTCGTCGCCGTCGAAGCGATCGAGCCCCCGGGCGACGGCCAGCCACACCTCGGCCGCGAGATCGTCGGCCATCTCCCGTTCCTGCGCCCGCAGATAGCGGAGCAGCCGGGGTTGGTACGTGCGGAATATCTCGCTGAGCGCGGCAGGGTCACCCGCGCGCGGCGGCGAGGGTCTCGGGAAACCCGTGCTCCAGCGACGATCTCGTGGGCGCACCTTAGCCATCGACGGCCCGTGGCCTGGGTCGAGATCACCCTGAGCGGTCGACCTGCCACGCGAATGACGGGAACGCCGCCAGGATGACGGGCGGACCACCGCGCCACCCGCCGACCGCACGGTGCTGGATACCATGACCCGCAGGCCCGGGATGCCCCCGGCGCCGAGGAGGCCAGATTCCGCATGTCCGCCGCCCCTGTCGGCTACCGCCCCGTCGCCACGCTCGACGACGCCGCCCGCAGTGCGTTCATCACCCGCGTCTACCAGCACCTTCTGCTCGCCGTCGGCGCCTTCGTCCTGTTCGAGGCGCTGCTGATCAACCTCGGCGTGGCCGAGGCGATGTGGGACTTCTTCGCCTCCAGCAGCGCGGCCTGGCTGCTCCTCCTCGGCGGGTTCATGGTCGTGAGCTGGCTTGCGACCAGCGCCGCCCACGACGTCCTCGAGCCCAGTCGCCAGTACGCCGGGCTGTTCGGGCTGGCCGCGGCCGAGGCGCTCATCTTCGCCCCGTTCCTCCACTACTTCTTCGAGGTGCAGCCCAACGGCGGCTCGACCGTGGTCGCGGCTGCGCTCATCACCGCCGCCGGGTTCGCCGGGCTGACCGCCGTGGCGTTCGTGACCCGGCGCGACCTGTCCTTCCTGCGCCCGCTGCTCCTGTGGGGCGGCGTCAGCGCCCTCGTGCTGATCGGTGCGGCCATCCTCTTCGGCCTGTCGCTCGGCATCTGGTTCTCGGTGGCGATGATCGCCCTCGCCGGCGGCTCGATCCTCTACACGACGCAGACGATCATCCGGCGCTACCCGGAGGAGGCCTACGTGGGCGCCTCGGTGCAGCTCTTCGCCTCGGTGATGCTGCTGTTCTGGTACGTGCTGCGGCTCATGGGCCAGCTCCGGGGCTGAGCCGGAAGCCTGCTCAGCAGGCGCACTACGCCCCGAACGGGGCGCCGCCGAACCGGTCGACGACCGCCCAGTCCGCCACCGGCGCCCGCGTGAGGCGCCGGGGCTGGCGCACCGGGTGTCCCAGGACGACCACCGCCGCCAGCGCCATCTCCGCCGGCGCGCTCAGCAGCGCCTTCACGTCGTCCTCGCGACGGGTGGCGATCGTGGTGATGACGCCGCCCAATCCCTCGGCGCGGGCGGCCAGCAGCACGTTCCACGCGAACGGGTAGATCGAGGCGCCGCCCACGAGGCCGTACCGGGGCAGGTCGCGGTCGATGGTGGCGAGGGCGCCGAGGTCGGCGAACAGGGCGAGCAGCACGGGGGCCTGGTCGAGGTGCTCGGCGAAGCCCCCCGGGCCCGAGGCCGACTGCTCGGCGATGGCTGGGGCCTGGGCCAGCGCCCGGGCCTCTGCCTCGCGGTCGGCCAGCGCGCCCCAGGGGGTCAGACCGGCCGAGGCCAGCGCCAGGTACGGGTACCAGCCGTCGAGGTACAGGTCGCGCAGGCGGCGGCGGGTCTCGGGATCCTGGACCACCACGACCCGCCAGCCCTGCCGGTTGCCGCCGCTCGGCGCGAACCGGGCGGTGTCGAGCACGCGGGCCAGGACGTCGTCGGGCACCGGCTCGTCGGTGAACTCGCGCACGGCACCGGTGGTGCGGATGGTGTCGATCAGGTCCATCGACGGCACCGTAGGCGAACATCCGAGACCGGGTTACCAGCCGTCAGATACCCCCATAGGGTATATCCTGCGCGGTACGTGATAGCCGGTGGCGGCGAGGCCCGCGGGCATGGATCCGCTCGTCGCCCGTCGCGCCGGGGAAGACTGCTCCTGGTGCTGCCCGAGTCGGAATCGGCCGCGGTGAAGAAGGGGCGCAGCCGCGTCGAGTCGCGCTGGCCGCCGGTCGTGGCGGTGCTCGTGTTCGTCGTGTTGAACGCGGGCTTGCGATTCTGGCTGCCGGCAGAGCATTTGATTGCCGTGCCGTGGCTGCTTCCGTCGATCGAGCTCGTCCTGCTCGGCGTCCTGCTCGCGAGCGACCCGCTCGGGGTCGATCGGCGATCGCGGTGGCTCCGGCGAGCCTCGATCGGTCTCGTCCTGCTGCTGGTTGCTGCCGCTTTGTGGGCGACCGTCATCCTCACCGAACACCTGATCAACGGGTCGCCGCACACCAACTCGGCTGGGTATCTGCTCGCCTCAGGGGCCCTGGTACTGGTCGGCAACAACTTGACCTTCGCGCTGCTGTACTGGGAGTTCGACTCGGGTGGGCCCTTGGCGCGGCTCGAACGACCGGCCCGTTACCCGGAGTTCGCGTTCCCCCAACAGCTCAACCCGGAGCTCGCGCCGCCGGGCTGGCGCCCGATCTTTGTCGACTACCTGTACCTCGGCTTCACCAACAGCACGGCGTTCAGCCCGACGGACGTGATGCCGCTCGTTCCCTGGGCCAAGTCGGCCATGGCGGTGCAGGCAACGGTCTCACTCGTGGTCATCGGCCTCGTCGTCGCTCGGGCCGTCAACGTTCTCACGTGAGGCTACGTATCAGAGGATCGCGATCGGGTTGACCGGCGACCCCGTCCCACCGTCGATTCGCAGCGGTGCGGCGACGAACAGGAATTCCCATCGCTCTGTCTCCTCGCACCGCCGGACGAGGTCCTCGAATTGCAGGTAGTCGAGCAGGTGGATGCCCATGGCGTTGATCGCGAGGACGTGGATCGGGAACGCGACCCCTTCGGTTGTGCTCGGAGCCGTGTCGTTGTTCCCCTCCGACCCGAGCGCAGCGACGCGTCGGTGTGCGAGGAACCTCGCCGCGGTCGGGTGCAGGCCCACCTTGGCCTTGCTCGTGTCCCACGGCCCGAGCTCGGCGAGACGGCGCACATGTCCCGTGCGGACGAGCAGGATGTCGCCGACATCCACGCTGACGCCCTGCGCCCGCTCTGCCGCTTCGAGGTCGTCGGGAAGCACGTACTCTCCCGGCTCGAGCCAGCGAACGCCCCGCGCGCGGGGTATGTCGAGCAGCACTCCGCGACCGACAAGGCCGTCGCGGAGCAGGTCGATGGCGCCGGCCGCGGCGCCTCGGGAGGTGACCTCCGCGTCGGGCGTCCCGCCATACAGGGAGCCCTCGTACGCAACGTGGCAGAGGGCGTCGATGTGGCTGTGCTCCTCGTTGTGGTAGTCGACCCCGACGTAGTCCTTGGCGAAGCGCACGCTCCCGGATCCGATGTCGACGTCGGGCAACATCGTCATCTCGTGATGCGCCGGCTTGGGGTTGTCGACGCCCCGATGCGTGTTGAGCGGCCGGCCGAGCGAAACCGTCGTCCCGCCGCCCACCAGTCGGGCTGCCGCGGCGATCCGGTCGGCGGTGAGGTAGTTGAGGGCTCCCACCTCTGCCCGCTCGCTCCACCGACCCCAGTTGGTGAGCTCCCGGAAGAGCTGGTGGAACTCGTGGGCGCTCAGGTCGACGCGACGGTCTCCCTGCCAACGCTCACCCTGCCCCATCATGAACCCGGGTGCACTCGGGCGAAACCGCCGTCCACGTTCGGACTCCCTGACGTCGGTGTTGATCGCGCCGCAGATGGGCTGGACGCGTGGCGACTCCGTCGAGCATTGACCCAGGCCGCGGCACGCCGCATCGTCCGCATCGGATGATCCGTGTGCCACTCGCCGTCCGCCCACCGTTGGGAAGGGGTGCCTCTCACCCGCTGTCGGGTTACGGTGACCGGCATCATGCAGGTCACCGAACCCGCGTCCCGCCTCCGGCCCGAGCCCGAGACCAGGCCGGCGTCCGAGGCCCCGACCGCGGCGATCGCGGTGCGCGGGGCGCGCAAGCGGTTCGGCGACCTCGAGGTTCTCTGTGACGTCGACCTGGCCGTGGCGCCGGGGGCGATCGTGGCGCTGCTCGGCCCCAGCGGGTGCGGCAAGACCACTTTGCTGCGCACCATCGCCGGCCTCGAGCGCCTCGACGGCGGCGAGGTCCGCATCGGCGACGCGGTGGTGTCGGGGCCCGGCGCGCACGTGCCGCCCGAGCGGCGCCGGGTCGGGATGGTGTTCCAGGACTGGGCCCTCTTCCCGCACCTCACGGTCGCCCAGAACGTCGGCTACGGCCTGCCCCGGGTCGACCGCCGGGGACCCCGGGTCGAGGCCGCGCTCGCCATGGTGGGACTCGCGGGGCTCGGCGACCGGTCGCCCGGCACCCTGTCGGGCGGCCAGCAGCAGCGGGTGGCCCTGGCCCGGGCGCTGGCCCCCGAGCCCGGGGTGCTGCTGCTCGACGAGCCGTTCTCGAACCTCGACTCGGCGCTGCGGGTGCAGGTGCGCACCGAGGTCCACCAGCTCCTGGCCGACCTCGGGGTGACCACGGTGTTCGTCACCCACGACCAGGAGGAGGCGTTCGTGCTGGGCGACGAGGTCGCCGTCATGCACGAGGGCGCCATCGTCCAGCAGGCCGAGCCGGCGACGCTCTACGCCCGTCCGGCCACGCCGTGGGTCGCCACGTTCGTGGGCGACGCCAACCTGGTCGAGGCCACGGCCGACGGGCACACGGCCGCCACCCCGGTGGGGCCGATCGCCCTCGACGCGCCGCGGACGGGGCCGGTGCGCCTGGTGCTGCGCCCCGAGGACCTGGTGCTGACCCCGGCGCACGCGGCCGACGCGGCCCTGCCCGGCGCGCCGGGCTCGGTCGAGCTGACCGAGTACCACGGGCACGACACCGTCTACCTGGTGCGGCCCGGCGAAGGCGGCACGATCCGGGTCCGGGCCGGCGCCGCGCCGCGCTTCCGCCGCGGCGACCAGGTGACGGTGCGCTACGCCGGCGCCCCGGCCATCGCCTACACCGACGGGCCCGGCGCGGTGCGCGAGGCGGGTTAGGCCGCGCTTCATAGTCGGGAGATGGCGTGGCTAGCCTGCGCCGCATGAGCCGGCGAGGAAGGACGGTCGGGGCGCTTGTCGCCCTGGCGACCATCGGAACCGCGATCACTGCCTGCGGCGGTGGCGACAGCGACCGCCTCGTCGTCTACAGCGGCCGCACCGAGGACCTGATCGGGCCGCTGCTCGAGGACTTCGCCGAGGAGTCGGGGGTCAGCATCGACGTCCGCTACGGCGACTCGGCCAACCTCGCCCTGCTCATCGACGAGGAGGGCGACCGCACGCCCGCCGACGTGTTCATCTCCCAGAGCCCCGGCGCGGTCGGCTTCCTCGACGGCGCCGGCCGCCTCTCGACCCTGCCCGACGCGGTGGTCGACATGGTGCCCGAGGGCGACGCGGCCGGCGACCAGGGCTGGGTCGGGCTGTCGGGGCGCGTCCGCACGCTCGTGTACAACACCGACCTCGTCGACCCCGCCGAGCTGCCCGACTCGGTGCTCGACCTGACGGCGCCCGAGTTCGCCGGGCGGGTGGCCCTCGCCCCCACGAACGGCTCGTTCCAGGACTTCGTGACCGTCATGCGCGACCAGCTGGGGGACGAGGAGGCCCAGGCCTGGCTCGAGGCCATGGCGGCGGGCGACCCGCCCACGTTCGACAACAACACCGCCATCGTCGAGGCCGTCGGCCGCGGCGAGGTGCCGATGGGGCTCGTCAACCACTACTACGCCTTCCGGGCGCGGGCCGAGGACCCCGACCTCCCCGTCGAGAACCACTTCTTCCCCGAGGGCGACCTCGGCTCGACGCTGCTGGTCACCGCGGCGTCGATCATCGAGGGCACCGGCAAGGGCGACGACGCCGAGGCGCTGGTCGAGTTCCTGCTGTCGACCGAGGCGCAGGAGTACTTCAGCGACGAGACGTTCGAGTACCCGCTGGCCTCGGGCGCCGAGCCGAACCCCGAGCTGCCGCCGTTCGAGGAGATCTCGACGACGCGGGTGGACCTCGACGAGCTGGGCGGCGGCCTCGAGCGCACCACCGAGTTGATCGATGAGAGTGGCCTCAACAGCTGACCGGCGCGGCCCGGCCCCGCTGGTGGCGGCGGCCATGCTCATCGGCGCGGTGTTCGCCGCCCCGCTGGCCTACCTCGTGTGGCGGACAGCCACGGGCGACGAGCACCTGGTCGAGCTGTACACGTCGTCGGCCACGCTGACCCCGCTGCGCAACACGCTGGTGCTCGCCGGTGCCACCGCCGCGTCGACGGCGGTGCTGGGGACGGCGCTCGCCTGGCTCACCACGCGCACCGACCTCCCGCTGGGGCGCATGTGGGCCGCGCTCGCGGCGCTGCCGCTCGTGTTCCCGTCGTTCGTCGGGGCCCTGGCGTTGACCGCCTCGCTGTCGCCGGGCGGCCTGCTGGACGAGCCGCTGGGCGCCGTCGGCGTCGAGACGACCCGGCCCGAGGGGTTCTGGGGCGCGTGGCTGGTGCTCACGCTGTTCACGACCCCCTACGTGCTGCTGCCGGTGGCGGCGCGGCTGGCGAGCCTGCCCCGCTCCCTGGAGGAGAGCGCCCGCCTGCTGGGGCGCAGCCCGTTCGCGGTGTTCCGCACGATCGTCGTGCCGCAGGTGCGGGGGGCGGTGGGGGCGGGGGCGCTGCTCGTGTTCCTGTACGCCCTCAGCGACTTCGGGGTGGTCGTGCTGCTGCGCTACGACACCCTGACCCGGGCGATCTACACGAACCGGGTGCTCGACCGCGACCAGTCCGTGGCGCTGAGCCTGCTGCTGGCGCTGCTGGCCCTCGCCGTCGTGGCGGGGGAGCGGGCCCTCGCCCGGCGCCGGCCCGCCATCGAGGCCACCGGGACCAGCGGAGCGCTACGGGTGCCGCTCGGGCGCTGGCGCTGGCCCGCGGTCGCGGCCGTCGCCGCGTGGGTGGCGGCGGCCCTGGGCGCCCCCCTGGCGTCGCTCGGCCTGTGGGCGTGGCGGGGGGTGACGGGCGAGACGAGCAGCCTCGCCAGCGACGAGCGACGGCTGGGCGACCTGGTCGAGCCGGCGCTCAACACGGTCGGCATCAGCCTGGTGACCGCGCTCGTGGCGGTGGCGGCGCTCCTGCCGCTCGCCTACCTGGCCGGCCGGTACCGGTCCCGGGCCGCGGACCTGCCCAACGCCCTCGTGGCCACCGGGTTCGCCCTGCCGGGGCTGGTCATCGCCCTGGCCATGGTGTTCTGGAGCCGGCAGCTGCCCGAGGCCTGGGGTCTCTACCAGAGCTTCACGATGCTCGTGGTCGCCTACGTGGTCCACCTCGGCGCGCAGTCGCTGCGGGCGGCGCAGGTGGCGGTGGGCGCCGTGCCCAAGCGGCTCGACGAGTCCGCCCGGATGCTCGGCGCGGGGCGAGTGCGCCGTCTCGTGACGGTGGACCTGCCGCTGATGTTGCCCGGGCTGGCGGCGGGCGGCGGCCTGGTGCTGCTGTCCACGATGAAGGAGCTGCCGATCACGCTGCTGTCGGCGCCGATCGGGTTCGAGACGCTGACGACCCGGATCTGGGCCGACACCGAGGCTGTGTTCCTGGCCGAAGCCGCGCTGGCCAGCATCGTGCTCGTGGCGCTGTCGGGCGTGCTCACGTGGGGCCTCGTGGTGCGGCGGGCCGACCGCCTGGCCTGACCCGGGCCCGGCGGTCAGCGACGGCCGAGGAGGCGGTCGAGCGTGGCGGGATCGCCCGTCCAGGCGGACTCGAGCACCGGGCGCGGCACCCGGCGGGCGGCGTAGCGGAGGGCGAGGGCGACCACGACCACGTCGTCGAGCGGCCCGATGACCGGCAGGAACTCGGGGATCAGGTCGATCGGCGACAGGCACCACAGCGCCGCCAACCCCACCGCCAGCTTGGCGCGTCGGGGAACGGCCGGGTGGCGGCGCAGCGCGCCGGGCGGTGTGCACGCAGTTAGGGAGGAACCCGGCCAGCTCCTTGAGCGCCCCGTCGGGGAGCCGGGCGGCCAGCACGACGAGCAGCGCCCACGAGGCCAGCAGCAGGCCGCCGCCGATGATCAGTGCCCGGGCCCAGTCGGTCATCACACCTCACCGACGACAGACTGGTAACGCCCCCTAACAGATGCAGTAGGGTCACCCTCCACTAAGCGGCAGATCCACCTCAGGAGGGGCACGTGCTCCGTCATCGATTCCTCGCAGCTCTCGTCCCGCTGGCGCTCATGGTAAGTGCCTGTGGCGACGACGACGGCGCCGGGGTGCGCAACATCGGCGACGACTGCGGCGGCTCCGCCTCGGCCAGCGGGGCGTCGGGGTCGGAGGCGTCGGGACCTCCGAGGCGTCGGGGTCCGAGACCACCGAGACCACCGAGGCTCCGGCCAGCGGCTCCGCCTCGGGCTCCGCCTCCGGTGGGTCGGCGTCGTGCCCCTCGGGCAGCGGCAGCGCGAGCGGCAGCGGGATCTCCGGCGAGGTCGAGGGCTCGAGCACCGACAACCCCCTCGTCGAGGACGCGGTGGTGGCCTACACGGCGTACGTGAGCGAGCAGGTCGACGCGACCATCGCCGCCACGACCACGTTCACCGACGCCGTGCGCGCCGGCGACCTGGCGGCGGCCAAGGCGGCGTACGCCCCGTCCCGCCAGGGGTGGGAGCGCATCGAGCCCATCGCCGGGCTCGTCGAGGAGATCGACGGCAAGGTCGACGCCCGCGTCGACGACTTCGAGAACGAGCAGGACCCCACCTTCACCGGGTGGCACCGCATCGAGTACATCCTGTTCAGCCAGAACACGACCGAGGGCGCGGCCCCGTTCGCCGACCAGCTGGACGCCGACCTGCAGACACTCGATACCGAGCTGGCCGAGATCGAGATCCCGCCGGCGGCGCTGGCGGTGGGCTCGTCCGAGCTGATCGAAGAGGTCTCCACCGGCAAGATCACGGGTGAGGAGGACCGGTACTCGGGCACCGACCTGTGGGACTTCGCCGCCAACGTCGAGGGCTCCGAGGAGGCGTTCACGCTGCTGACGCCGGCCATCGAGGAGGAGGACGCCGAGCTGGTGGCCGAGATCGAGGCCCAGTTCGCCGAGCTCGACACCCAGCTCGGGAAGTACGCCGACGGCGCCGGCGGCTACCAGCCGTACAGCGCCCTCACCGAGGCCGACAAGGCCGCCATGCAGACCACGCTGGCGGCGCTGTCCGAGAACCTCGCCACCGTGGCGGGCGTGCTCGGGCTGGAGTGACGGCGGTGCCGGGAGCTCCGATGACAGGCGTGAGCCGCCGCCGGTTCCTGGCCGGAGGGCTGGCGTCCACGGCCGCCGTGGCCGGCGTGGCGTCGACCGCCGCGGCCTGCGGTGACGACGGTGACGCCGCCTCCACCGGCGGATCGGCGTCGTCCGCCCGGTACCTCGACTTCGAGGGCGCCCACCAGACCGGCATCACGCACCCCGCCAACGAGCAGGGCCTGATGGCCGCGTTCGACCTCACGGCGACGGGCATCGACGAGGTCCGCGCCACGTTCGTCGCGCTGAGCGAGGAGGCGCGGCGCCTCATGGCCGGGGAGCCGTACGAGGACCGCGACGCCGCCTACCCGCCGCTGTACACCGGCACGGTCGGCAACCCGCCGCCGCCCGCGGACCTGTCGGTGGTGGTGTCGGTGGGCGCCTCGCTGTTCGACGACCGCTACGGCCTGGCCGATCGCCGGCCGGCGGCACTCGAGAAGATGCCCTTCCTCGCCAACGACCGCCTCGACCCGGCCCGGTCGCACGGCGACGTGCTGCTCAGCATCACCAGCACCCACGAGGACATCAACCTGTTCGCCCTGCGCCAGCTGCACCGGGCCACCCGCGAGACGATGGCGCTGCACTGGATGCTCGGCGGCTACAACCGCCGCACCGAGGCCCGCCGGGGCGAGGCGGGCAAGCGCAACCTCATGGGGTTCATCGACGGCACGTCGAACCTCGACCCCACCGACGACGGGGTCATGGACCGCTACGTGTGGGTCCAGGGCGGCGGCGACGAGCCGGCCTGGGCGGCGGGCGGGTCCTACCACGTGGTGCGGGTCATCCGGATGCTGGTCGAGTTCTGGGACCGCACCCGCCTCTCCGAGCAGGAGGCTCTCATCGGCCGCCGCAAGGACTCGGGGGCCCCGCTCGACGGCGAGGTCGAGACCGACGTGCCCGACTTCGCCGCCGACCCCGACGGCGATGTCACCCCCCTCGACGCCCACATCCGCCTGGCCAACCCCCGGACGCCCGACGCCGAGGACGACCTCATCTTCCGCACCGGCCTCAGCTTCTCTCGCGGGTTCGACGCTGCGGGTCAGCTCGACCAGGGCCTGGCGTTCGTGTCGTTCCAGCGGCGCATGTCGCAGTTCCTCAACACCCAGGAGCGTCTCGCGGGCGAGCCGCTCGAGGAGTACATCCGCCCCGAGGGGGGCGGGTTCTACTTCGCCCTCCCGGGCGTGACCTCGGCCGACGGCTACCTGGGCGAGGGCCTGCTGGCCTGACACAAAACGCGCGTGCGATCCGCCCGGTCGTTGGTACATTGCGACCACCAGAGAAGGGAGGTGGTCCAAACATGAACGACGGTAGTCCTGGGACCCTGGAGGTGGCTGGCCGCTAGAGCGGTTGGTCGGACCACTCGGTGGAATCCACCCAGTCCACCACCTGAACGATCGCTGGGGACTCGTCCCACCCGGAGCTCATGACCGGTTGTTCAGGTCTTTCCGACAGTTTCGTGCGGAGGGAGGCCCTCGGGCCTCCCTCCGGCGCGTTCACCGGCGGGTGACCGACGTCGGGAGGCGGGCGAAGCCGCGCACGTTGGCCGAGTGGACGCGCTCGGCACCGTCCTCGTCGATGTCGTAGTCGGCGATGCGGGCCACCAGCTCCTCGAGCGTGACCCGGGTCTCGAGCCGGGCGAGCGACGCCCCCAGGCAGAAGTGGCGGCCGACGCCGAAGCTGGCGAGCTGGGTGTCCTGGGTCCGGTCGAGGTCGTACCGGTCGGGATCGTCGTAGGCCCGCGGGTCACGGCAGGCCGACCCGAGTAGCAGCACGACCCTCCCTCCGGAGGGCACGACCCCGCCGTGCAGGGGAATGTCCTGGGTGGCGGTGCGCACCAGGAACTGCGTCGACGTGTCGTAGCGCACGGTCTCCTCCACCCAGTCGCCGATCCGCCCCGGATCGCCGAACGGCTTGGCCCGCTCGTCGGGGTTGCGCCAGGCCCAGTACCAGGCGTGGCCGAGCAGCTTGGTGGTGGTCTCGTTGCCGGCGACGACCATGAGGAAGAGGAAGGCGATGATGTCGTCGTCGCTGAGGCGGGCGCCGTCGATCTCGGCGGCGACGAGGGCCGAGGTCAGGTCCTCGGTGGGGCGGCGACGCCGGTCGGCCACCAGGTCGGCGTAGTAGGCGACCAGCTCGAGCGTGGCGTCCATGCCCGCGGGCGGCACGTCACGCAGGCCGGGCTCCCGGTGCAGCACGAGGTCGGCGAGGCGCCGCAACTCGTCGCGATCGGCCACCGGCACGCCCATCAGCTCGGACACGACGTCCATCGGCAGCTTCCCGGCCAGGTCGGCGATGAGGTCGAGCTCGTCGCTGCGCTCCAGCGCCCGGTCGAGGTGGGCGCGTGCGAGGGCCCGGATGCCGGGCTCGAGCTGTTCGACGCGGCGGGGGGTGAACGCCCGCGACACGAGGCCGCGCAGCTGGCCGTGGCGGGGCGGGTCCATGGCGATGAACGAGCTGGTGCGGTGGGCACCGGGACCGTAGGCCGAGGCGTCGAGGCTCACGCCGTGGGCCGAGGACAGGCGGGCGGTGTCGCGGAACCCGTCGATCACGTCGGCGTGGCGCGACAGCGCCCAGAAGTCGTCCTCGCGCGTTGTGATACCGCGGCGCCTCGTCGCGGAGTCGGGCGTAGGTGGGGTACGGGTCGTCGTGGATGGCGTAGTCGTAGGGGCTGAACCGCAGGTCGCCGGGGGTCTCGGTGCTCGTCACGCGGGCAGAGACCCTAGTGGCGCACCACTCGGCCATCGGTCCGGTCGTAGGCTCCGGGTCCGTGACCGACCGGATCCGGTGGGGCATCTCCTCCACCGGGCACATCGCCGACCAGTTCGTCGAGGGGCTCCGCCAGCTCGACGACGCCGAGGTCGTCGCCGTCGCCTCACGCTCTGCAGAGCGGGCCGCCGCCTTCGCCGACCGCCACGACATCCCGCGCCACCACGGTGCGGCCGAGGCTATGGCCGCCGACCCCGACGTCGACGTCGTGTACGTGGCCTCGCCCCACGCGGCCCACGAGCGCGACACCCGCCTGTTCCTCGGCGCCGGCAAGCCCGTGCTGTGCGAGAAGCCCTTCGCCCTCGACCGCCTGCAGGGCGGGGCCATGGTGGCCGACGCCCGGGCCCATGGCTTGTTCCTGATGGAGGCGATGTGGAGCCGGTTCCTGCCCGCCTACGTCATCCTCCGGGACCTGCTGGGCGAGGAGCGGGTGGGCGACCCGCGGCTGGTCGAGGCCGACTTCGGCTTCCGGCGGGACATCGACCCGGCGCACCGCCTGTTCGACCTCGCCCTCGGCGGCGGCGCGCTGCTCGACCTCGGGATCTACACCGCGCAGCTGATCGCGCTCGTCCTCGGGCACCCCGACCGGGTGGTCGCCGACGGTCAGATCGGCGAGACCGGCGTCGACGAGCAGGTGGCCGCCGTGCTGCACCACCCGGGCGGGCGCCTCGGGGTCATGAAGGCGGCGATCCGCACCGGGCTCGCGTGCTCGGCCCGCATCTCGGGCACGGACGGGTGGATCGAGATCCCGCCGTTCATGCACGCGCCCGACCACCTCGTCGTGGGCGCCGCCGGCGAGACCGAGCGCATCGACGCCCCGTGGGAGGGCGAGGGGCAGCGGTTCCAGGCCGTCGAGGTGCACCGCTGCCTGCGCGAAGGGCTGATCGAGAGCCCGGTCATGCCGCTCGACGAGACCCTCGCGCTCGCCGGCACCCTCGACGCCATCCGGGCCCAGATCGGCCTCACCTATCCCGTGGCCTGAGCGCCCGGCGGGCGAGCTCAGGCCGGCTCGAACTCGAACTCGACCTGCGCCGAGCGCAGCCCGTACACGAACGCGTTCGGCATCTCGACCGGCTCGGTGCCCGGCACCAGCCGCATCGACCGCACCCGCCGCACCAGCTCCTCGAAGAAGAGGCGGATCTCCATGCGGGCGAGGGCAGCGCCGAGGCAGAAGTGGGTGCCGAACCCGAAGGCGATGTGGTTGTTGGGCGTGCGGGTGACGTCGTAGCGCTCGGGCTCGGCGAAGTGCGCGGGGTCGCGGTTGGCCGAGCTGTACATCAGCACGAGCTGCTGGCCGGCCTCGACGGGTTGGCCGCCCACCTCGGCGTCGACCGCGGCCACCCGGCACATGTTGTGGATCGGCGTGACCCAGCGGATGAACTCCTCGGTGGCCACCGCCAGGTCGGCGCCGGCCTTGAGCGCGGCCCACTGGTCGGGGTGGGCGATGAGGTCGAGGATGGTGCGGCCGATGACGGTGCGGGTGGTCTCGGCGCCGCCGTCGAGCAGCAGCAGACAGTCGGAGATGACCGTGTCGACCGTGAGGGGCTCGCCGTCGACGTCGGCGGTGGTCCAGATCGACATGATGTCGTCGGCCGGGCACCGCGACTTCTCGGCGTGCAGGTCGCTCGCCGCCTGGGCGAACTCCATGGCGGCCAGCATGCCGTCCTCGTTGTAGTAGCGGGGGCCGCCGCCCATGGCGATCGTGCGCTCGGACCAGTCCTTCAGGTCGGGCCAGCGCTCCTCGGGGAAGCCGAGGAGCCAGGCGATGGTCATGGCCGGCAGCGGGGCGGCGAGCTGGTCGACGATCTCGGCGGTGCCGCCGCCCGCCTCCACCGTGTCGACCAGGCGGCGCACGGTCTCCCGCACGTGGTCCTCGCGGGCGCCGACCGCCCGCGGGGTGAACCGGCGGGACACGAGGTTGCGACGGTGGTGGTGCAGCGGGTCGTCGAGCCCGATGATGGCGGGGTCGGCCGGGATGTTGGGCCGGTAGCCGCCCTTGGCCTGGTCGGAGTTGACGAAGACGTCCTTGCGCCGCTCGACGTCCACGATGTCGTCGTAGCGGGAGACGCCCCACAGCTCGTTGATGGCGTCCCAGTAGACCGGCGCGCTCTCGCGCATCCACCGGTAGGCGGCGTAGGGGTCGTCGACGTAGAAGTCGCCGTCGAGCAGGTCGATCACCCGGACGTCCATCAGTGTGGTCCCTCTCCCTCGCCGTCGGCCTCGCGGGTGACGGTGCTGGTCAGCGGCTACCCCTGGAGACTAGAACGCGTTTCGGCCACGGCGGGCGTCGAACGCGTACGGTGCAGGCCACGGGCCGCGTCCGATCGGGGCCCGGGACAGACGAGGGGGAGAGATGACCGACGCCGCCCCGTCGACGACCGCGCCGGACGGGGTGCATCCCGACCCCGCCGTGGTCGACGACACGAGCCAGCTGACCCCGCAGTGGTTCGACACCGTGCTCGGCACGGCCGGCACCGCGTCGACCGTCCGGTCGGTCACGACCGAGCCCGTGGGCACCGGCCAGATGGCGGCGACAGTGCGGGCGCACCTCGACCTGGGGGAAGGCAGCCGGCGCACCGTGGTGGTCAAGTACGGCCGCGCCGATGTCGAGTCGACGATGGCGGCGATGGCCTACGCCAAGGAGGTGGCCTTCTACGCCGAGCTGGCCGACAAGGTGACGGCCCGCACCCCCGACTGCCTGTACGCCGCCATCGCCGAGGGCTCCCCGCGGTTCGTGCTCGTGCTCGAGGACCTGTCCGACGCCCGCCAGGGCGACCAGATCGCCGGGTGCTCCGTGGCCCACGCCGAGGCCGCGGTGGTCAACCTCGCCGGGCTGCACGGGCCGACCTGGTGCGACCCATCGCTGCCCCGGCAGTCGTGGCTGGGCGGCGACACCGACGCCGTCATCACCGCCGAGTTCATGGCGCCGGTCATCGGCGCGGCCGCCGACGCGTTCGCGGCGCGGTTCGCGGCCGAGCTGGACCCCGTCGAGGCCGACGTGCTCGACGCCTCCCGCGAGCTGCTGCCGGTGTGGATGTTCGAGCGGGGCGAGCGCTTCGCGGTCGTGCACGGCGACTACCGCCTCGACAACCTGCTGTTTCCCGAGGACGACCCGGCCCGGGTGGCGGCCGTCGACTGGCAGACGACGGCCCTCGGTCCGCCGGGCCGCGACCTCGCCTACTTCCTCGAGACCTGCCTGACCGTCGAGGACCGGCGCCGCCACGAGCAGGCCCTGGTCGCGGTCTACCACCGGGCGCTCGCCGACCAGGACGTGACCGGCTACGACCTCGACGCCTGCTGGGACGACTACGTCGACGGCCTGCTCCACGGCCCGCTCATCATCCTGCTCGGGCGGCTCACGGCCGGGGTGACCGAGCGCGGCGACGAGATGTTCCGGGTCATGTGGCAGAGGGCCTCGGCCGCCATCGACGACCACGGCACCCTGGCGCGGGTGCGGGCCCGGGTGGGCGGCCCGGCGCCGACGTAGCGGCCGGGGTCCCGGTCCCCCCGGGCCGGCCCCGGCCGGCGCGGTGTGCGGCGGCCGCCCAGCGGGTACACCTGAGCGCGACGCTGTCCCCGACGAAGGACCTCGACGATGGCACCCAAGGCGCGTGACACCACGAACGACGGCCGCTCGTCCGACCGGGCCCGCATCGGCGAGGCCATCGATGCAGCCGCGGCCGATCCCGCGGTCACCGACCCGGCCGTCGCCGACGACGTCGGCGGCGTGGTGCGGGCCGCGCTCGACGCTGTGGGGCGGGCCGGGACCATCTCCGCCTCGGCGGTCACCGATGCCCTCGAGAGCGCGGGGCGATCGCTCAGCCGCCGGATGGTCACGGGTGCGGCCACCGAGGGCAAGGACATGGCCGACCCGAGCGCGCTGGAGCAGGCGCTGGCCGCCAGGCCCCGCGTCCCCGCGCTCGGCAGCGCCACCACCGCTGCGGTGGCGCTCAAGATCGCGGCGCGGTTCCGCCGGCTCGGCTTCCTGGCCAAGCGCACCCCTGCGTTCCTCGTGGCCGCGGCGGTGCCGGCCCTCGTCGCCTCGGTCACCCGGGGCGCCGACGAGCTGGGCATGGTGGCCTCGCACCTCGTGCACCGGGCCCGCGCCGAAGGGGTCGATCCCGACCTCGAGCGGGTGCGGCGGGCGGCGGTGCAGATCGTGACGCGCCGCCCGGTCGACCCCGAGACCGAGCCGAGCCACGGCGGGCTGGTCCTGCAGTGGCTGCGGCGGGCGTTCCGCGCCGCCCTGCCGTTCACGGCCGGCGTCGCCACCGCCGATCCCGAGGGCCTGGCCCGCGCGGCCGCCGAGGTCGACACGTCCCGCCTCGGCGCCACCTGACCGGCGGCCGGGCGGAAGGTCAGCGGGCCGAAGGTCAGGCGGTGCGGCGGGCGACGACGAGAGCCACGTCGTCCTGGGTGGTCCCCACCGACGGGCGCGCGGCCAGCAACCGGTCGGCGAGGGCGCCGGCGGCCAGCGCGCCGGCGTCGCGCACGCGCACGACCAGCTGGTCGACCGAGGTGGCGATCTCGGTGTCTCGCCGCTCGATCAGCCCGTCGGTGTAGACCACGAGGCTCGCCCCGACGGGGAACGGCACATACCCCACCGGCTTGGCCGCCAGGTCGATGCCGAGGACCGAGTGGCGGCCACCGGTCAGCGCGTGGACCGCGCCGCCGGGCTGGCGCACGAGGGCAGGAGGGTGGCCCGCCGTCACGTAGTCGATCGCCCCGCGCGCCAGGTCGACCACGGCGAGCAGCACGGTGGCGTAGCCGAGCCGGTCGCGCTGCAACATCGCCGACGTGCGCATCAGCACGTCGGGCAGGGTCATCCCGCCGACGACGAGGGTGTGCACCACCGTGCGGATCTGCGTCATCGTCGCCACGGCGCCCGCGCCGTGACCGCTGACGTCGCCCACGACGAGGCACATCCGCCGGTCGTCGAGGGCGATGGCGTCGTACCAGTCGCCGCCCATGCCGACCGCGGCGGTCGCCGGTTCGTAGCGGGTGGCGACCTCGAGCCCGTCCATCCGGGGCGGCGGGGGCAGCACGGTCCGTTCGAGGTCGCGCCGCACCCGGTGCTCGGCGTCGAACAGGCGGGACCGCTCGATGGACTGGGCGCACAGGTCGGCGACGGCCCGGATGCGGGCCGACAGCGCCTCGTCGAAGGTCGGCGACGTGACCCACAGCACCACGAACACCCCCGACGCGGCGCCGGCGGCGTCGATCAGCGGAGCGCACGCCGCGGCTCGGAGGCCGAGGGCCGCCAGGTCGTCGGCGACGCGGGGGTCGGCGGCCGCGATGTCGTCGAGCGACGGGAACGTGACCAGCCGCCGTTCGCGCAGGGCCGCCAGTGCCGGGAAGTCGCCCGACAGGTCGGTCTCGAGGTAGGGCGCGAGCGGCCCGAGGCTCGGCGCCTCGGGGGCGAGCAACCGGAGGTGCTGGCCCTCGACGACGCCGACCAGGGCGAAATCGGCCGACAGCGCGCGGGTGGCATGAGCCACGATGGCGGCCCCCACGTCATCGAAGCTGCTCGCGGCCGACAGGTGGGTCGCGAGGGTGGCCAGCGACGAGGTGCCGGCATGGGCCCGGTCGGTGGCCCGGGCCCGTTCGAGGCTGGAGGCGCACAGGTCCGCCGTCGCCTGCAGTGTGGTCGCCTGACCGGCGTCGAAGCGTTGCGGCGACGCCCACGCGAGCGTCACGACGCCGAACGGCACCCCGTCCGTCCCGACGAGCGGAAGGCTGGCGAGGGCCTCGAGCTCCGCCTCCTGCATGCCCTCGACGATGCTCGGGTAGCGGGCGCGGACCGCGTCGAGGTCGCCGAGGAGCACGATGTCGTTGCGCCGGAAGGCGTCCAGCATCGGCCACGGGCGGTCGAGCCCGCGCACGTCGACCCGCGCGTCGTCGACGCCGAGGCCCTGGTGGATCACCGACAGGGCGCGCCGGTCGTCGGTGAGCAGGCCGATGTGTGTCGAGGTGGCCCCCGGCACGTCGCCGGCCCGGTCCACGAGCCGGCGGGCGACCTCGTCGGCCGTGGCGGCGGTGGCGGCCGCCTCGGCGAGGCCGGCCAGCAGGCGGCTCGTGACCGCATCGCGCCGCGCCTGGTCGATGACCCGGGCCCGGCCCAGCGCCTGCCCGCACATCTCGCCCACCGTTGCCAGTCCCGCCAGGGTGACGTCGTCGACCTCGCCTTGCCGCGCCCCAGGTGACCTCGAGGGTGCCGGCCGTCGCGCCGGAGACGTCGGGGATGCGCCGGCGGACGACCACCCGGTCGCCGCGGCCGTCGCGGTGGTCGTCCCCGCCGCCGCGGCGGGGACCGCGGTCGCCCGCCCCGGCGCCTCCATGTCGCACCGCGTCGGCGGCGGCCCCCCGCGGGGCCGGCACGGTCAACCGGGCCTCGGACGCGGCGAGCGCAGGGGGCACCGACGTGCGCACGACCCGGGTCACGGCGTCGACCGAGGCCGTGCCGGCCAGCGCCCGGCCGAGGTCGGCCAGCCGGTCGACCAGGTCCACATGCCGGGCGACCTGGCGCTGGTGGCGTTCGGCCCGCCAGGCGAGCACGCCCAGCGTGCCCGCGAGGGCCAGCGTGACCGCCAGCACCCACCATGCCGCGGCGGCGGGGGCGCCCCGGCGGTCGTCGACCGTGACCAGCCAGTCGCGCCCGCCGGCCGAGCGCTCGACGGTCACCCCGCCGTCGGGCGCCGGGCTCGACGCCAGCAGCGGGCCGATGGCGTCGTCGTCGGTCGCGGCGTCGTCGGTCGGGCCGTCCTCGATGCGGATGCCGAGCGAGTCGTCGACCTGGGCGGCGATGGCGGCGAGCAGGTGCTCGCCGAGCACCCCGGTCGTGACGTAGCCCACGACCGCCGCCCGCCGCTCGGCCACGGTGGCATCGGCTGGCGTGCCGGCCCGGAAGACCGGGTGGGCGACGAACACCGCAGGGCGGCCGCTCGGCTGTGACGCCACGGTGCGGCTGATGACGGCCGTGCCCCGGTCGCGGGACTCCTCCATCGCTGCCCGGCGGACCTCGTCGGTCGCCAGGTCGAACCCGACGAGGACCTGGGTGTCTGGGTTCACGGGCCGGATCCACTCCACCGGGAGGTAGGTGTCCCGGGCCGGGGCGGGCGCGCCGCCGGGCCGGTCGGTGATGGGCCGGCCGACCGACGCCTCGAACGCGGCGCGGTCGGGGCCGGCCACGACCGGCGCGTAGGCCAGCGACTCGAACGGGGACTCTTCGACCGCACCGAGGGCGTACGCCGCGAACGCCTCCCGGTCGACGACCCCCGACGCGTCGGGGAGGCCGGACACGCCGCTGATCGCGGCCACGAGCTGCTGGACCGTCGCCGCCGCCAGGTTCGCCGTCTGCGCCGCGAGCAGCTCCTCGCGCTGGGTCGCGTCCCGCCGGGCGTCGTCGGCGACGGCGAGGGCGCCCGCCCCGCCCACCAGGAGCACGAGGACGACCGCGGCCACCCTCGGCCACAGGCGCAGCGGGGCGGGCGCGGCCGGGCGCGCCGGCGTCCCCGGCGCGCGCGGGGCGCCCCGCCCAGCGCGTCGCCGCCCCGCCACCGTCACTCCCGGGTGAGCCAGCCGTCGGCGTCGGTGAGGTCGAGCAGCCGGGCGACCTGGCGGCTGACCGCGCGCAGCACCATGGCGACGCCGGCGTCGGCGGCGGCTCGCCGGACGTCGAGCAGCGCTCCGAGGCCGCTCGAGTCGCAGAACGTCACGCCCGCCATGTCCACGACCAGGCGCGACGCCGCGTCCTGCGACAGGGGCGGGACGAGGGCCTCGACCACCGCGTCGCGGGCGGCGAGGTCGAGCTCGCCCGAGAGGCGCGCCACGACCGTGTCGCCCTCGGTCGTCACCTCGATGTCGAAGGTCGCGGGCATGGTGCCTGCCTCGGTCGTTGGCGGTTGTGAGGCGGACGCGGGCGCGCGGTCGCGACGGGGGCCGTGCCGGGCGCCGTGCCCGGGTGCCTGTCGCTGCCGGCCTGTCCGCGAGGAAGGATCCTGTCGGGCGATTGTGCACCACCTTGGGCCATTCGACCACCGGGCCGACCGAGGAGCGTGCCGCTCGCGGGCCGTCGGCACGCGGCGCGGTCAGATCGCACACGGTGGCCGCGATCGGTGGGGGAGCGCACCGTCCCAGGATGTCATACGGGAGGGGTACGTTTGTTCGTATGCCGACCGGCATCCGTCGCCGGGGCGGGAAGACGAGAGAGGATCATGCAGATGCGACAGCGCACGCGCACGTCACGCGGCGAGAGCCGCCGCACCGGCCGTTCCGGCAACACCGGCCGCACGAACGGCGCCGGCCGGTCCGGCGCGCCAGGCGCGGGCCGGGCGTCGGGCTCGGCGCACGGGTCGGTGGAGGCGCGGGTCGAGGCAGCCGCGGCGTCGGCCCGGTACGGCGCGGCGCCGTCGCCCCTGCTCGTCGACGCCCTCGCCCGCGAGCCGTCCCCGGTCGCCGGCGAGCTCGCCGATCCGGTCGATCGCGCGCTGGCGCACACCCTCGTCGCCGCCGTGGCCGACGCGTGGCAGCAGGGCTGGCAGCCGGCCGACCTGCACCGGGCCGTCGCCCGCGCCCACGGTCGGGCGGCGGCCCGACTCTTGGTGCGGGCGATGGTCGCCGAGGTGGCGCGCCACGCCGAGCCGACCGTGCCGGCGCGCTGGCGCCAGCAGCTCGACGCCTTGGGCGCCGACGTGTCGCCCGCCGCCGCGGGCGCGCCGTGGGCGGTGCCGTGGCCCGGCCCGGCCACCGCGTCCGCCGAGCCGAGCGTCGCGCGCGTGCAGGCAGTGTCCGTGGCCGTCGCCACGCTGGCGCAGCTGCGCGGACTGCCCCGGCTGCCCAAGCTCGGCCCCGCCCCGGGCGAGACCGGCGCCGTCGGCGGCCACCGGCCCCGGCCCGACGCCGCCGTGCTGCACAAGGTGACCTCGCTGCTGGCCAAGGCCGAGTCGACCACGTTCCCCGACGAGGCCGAGGCGCTCACGGCCAAGGCGCAAGAGCTCATGACGCGCCACGCCATCGACCGGGCGCAGCTCGAGGCCGGGCGCGGCGCCGACCCCGTCGCCGGCGGGCGGCGGGTCGCAGTCGACGACCCCTACGCCAACGCCCGCTACCTGCTGCTGTCGGCGGTGGCCGACGCCAACCGGTGCCGGGCGGTGTGGACCAGGCAGTGGGGGTTCTCCACCGTCTTCGGCGAAGAGGGTGACCTCGACGCGGTCGAGCTGCTGTTCACGTCGCTGCTGGTGCAGGCGACGCGGGCCATGGTGCTCGAGCCCGTCTCGGCCACGGGCAACGGCGGCCGCACGCGCTCGTTCCGCCACGCGTTCCTCGTGGCGTTCGCGGGGCGCATCGGCGAGCGGCTGGCCCGGGCGTCCGAGGCGGCGACCGCCGACGCCGCACGGCAGAGCACCGCCGTGGTCCCCCTGTTCGAGGCCCGGCGCGTCGCCGCCGACCGCGCCCTCGGCGAGGCCTTCCCCGAGACCCGCACGATGCGGGTGTCGGCGCGCAACGCCGAGGGCTGGCACGCCGGCGTCCGGGCCGCCGACCGCGCCCAGCTCGGCCACGAACGCCCGGTGCCGGGCACGAGCCCGCCCGGCCTCACGCGATGAGCGCCGAGGTGTTCGCCTCGCTGGTGGCGTCGCTCGACCCGCCGATGGTCGTGGTCACCGCGGCCGCGGGCGACGAGCGCGCGGGGTGCCTCGTGGGGTTCCACTCGCAGAGCAGCATCGACCCGGCCCGGTACTGCGTGTGGCTGTCGAAGGCCAACCACACGTACCGGGTGACGGTGCTCGCCGCGCACGTGGGCATCCACCTCCTCACCGACCGCGACCGCGAGCTCGCCGAGTTGTTCGGCACCGTGTCGGGCGACGACGTCGACAAGTTCGCGCTGGTCGAGGCCGAGGCGGGCGCCGAGGGCGTCCCCGTCCTGGCCGCGTGCCCGCACCGCCTCGTGGCCCGGAAGACTGCCGTGCTCGACGAGGGCGGCGACCACGTCTGCGTCGTCACCGAGCCGGTCGAGGCCGCGACCACCGGGCCGTTCGCGCCGCTCCGCCTGTCGGCGGTCGCCGACCTCCGCCCTGGCCACGACGCCGCCGACCGCCCGACCCCACCCACCGAGCGCGCCCCCCGCCGCTGACCCGGCCGCCCGCTCGGTCTGGACCCGGACGCGAGGTCATAGGTTCCGCCGCGTGGAGGTCGAGGTCATAGGTTCCAGATCCGGAACCCCTGCCTCGACCCCGCCCGGCCGGAACCCAGTGCCTCGGCTGAGCCGGCTCAGTCCTCGCCGGTGGCGATGCGCTTGGCCCAGGGGTAGTCGGCCTTGCCGCTGGGCGAGCGCTGCATGAGCGTCACCTGGTGCAGCTCGCGCGGCACCTTGTAGCCGGCGATCTTGGTGCGGCAGTGGGCCTGCACCGACTCGAGGTCGGGCGTCATGCCCTCGCGGGCCTGCACGACGGCGGCGACCCGCTGGCCCCAGCGCTCGTCGGGCACGCCCACGACCACCGCGTCGTACACGGCCGGGTGCGACTTGACCACGGCCTCGACCTCCTCGGGGAAGATCTTCTCGCCACCCGAGTTGATCGACTGTGAGCCCCGGCCCAGCAGCGTGACCGAGCCGTCGGCCTCGACCATGGCCAGGTCGCCCGGGATGACGTAGCGGGTGCCGTCGACCTCCACGAACGTCTCTGCCGTCTTCACCGGGTCGTTGTAGTAGCCGACGGGGATGTCGCCGGTGCGGGCGAGCCGCCCGATCGTCCCCGACCCCGGCTCGACGGGCCGCAGCGCATCATCGAGCACGACCGTGCCCTGCACGGGCTTGACCGTGGGGCCGCCCTTCATCGCGGTCTTGCCCCTCTCGACCACGATGATGCCGTTGCCCCCGCCTTCCGACGAGCCGATGGCGTCGGTCATCACGACGTTGGGGAAGTGGTCGAAGAACTGGTCCTTCAGCGAGGGCGAGAACACGGCCGCCGTCGACGACAGCGAGACCAGCGACGACAGGTCGCGACCCTTGCTCGGCTCCTCGTCCAGCGCCTCGACGAGCGGCCGGGCCATGGCGTCGCCCGTCATCATCAGCGCGTTGGCCTTCTCCTCCTCGACGAGCCGCCACACCTCGTGGGGGTCGAACTGGGCCATGAGCACGACCTTGTTGCCCTGGAAGCTCTGCCCCATGACGGCCCACTGGGTGGCGCCGTGCATGAGCGGGGCGATGGGCAGGAACGTGAGCGGGAAGCCCATCTTCTGGCCGCGCGCAACGAGGTGCTCGGGTGCCGTCGCCCGCTCGCCCGAGAGGAAGTCGATGCCGCCGCCGAGGGCGAACAGCACGTCCTCGTGCCGCCACACCACGCCCTTCGGCATGCCGGTCGTGCCGCCCGTGTAGAGGATGTAGCGGTCGTCGGGCGACCGGGGGGCGAAGTCGCGCTCGGGTGACCCCTCGGCCATGGCGTCCTCGAAGTCGCCGCCGATCACGAGCCGGTGCCGCAGGTCGGGCATGTGGGCCATCACGCCGTCGACCCGGTCGGTGAACGCCGCGTCGTGCACGAGGGCCTTGAGGTCGGCGTTGCCGAACAGGTACGCCAGCTCGTCTTCGACGTAGCGGTAGTTGATGTTGATCCACACCGCCCGCAGCTTGAAGATCGCCCAGAGGCTCTCGATCCACTCCGCGGAGTTCACGCCGTAGATCCCGACGTGGTCGCCGGGGCCGATGCCCTGGCCGGCGAGGTGGTGGGCGAGGCGGTTGGCCCGGGCCTCCATCTCGGCGTAGGTGCGCCGCGTCCCGTCGGCCACCAGGTACTCGCGCTCGGGCCACGTGTCGGCGGCGTGCTCGAACAGGTCGGCCAGGTTGAACTCCATCGTTTCCCCTCGTCCTCGTCCGTCGACAGCTCGTCCCCGTGGCGGCGGAGAGCCTGCATCCTCGCACGCCGTGTCGGCCGGCAATTTGTAGCGCACGTTACGGTTCGTGTCTATGCTCGCCGGCATGTCCCGGCCCCGCCAGGCCCGTAGCGTCGAGACCCGGGCCCGCCTGCTCGCCGCGGCCGCGGCGGTCATCGCCGAGCAGGGGATCGAGAGGGCCTCCGTCGACGCCATCGCCGAGCGGGCCGAGCGCACGTCGGGGTCGCTCTACGGCCAGTTCGGCAGCAAGGACGGCCTCCTCGTCGAGCTGCTCGACGAGTCGCTCGACCTGGTGGCCGAGTCCGTGTTCGCCGACATCGAGGCCGCCACCTCGCTCGACGAGCGCCTGGCCGCGCTGTGGCGGAACTTCACCGACCCGCCGGCCGCGGCCCGCGACTGGGTGCAGTTCGAGCACGAGGTGTGGGTCTGGGCCAACCGCCCGGGCAACGCCGACGCCGCCACCCGCCTGGGCCGCCGGTACCGGTCCGAGTGCGCAACCCTCGCCGTCGCGCTCGACGAGTGGGCCGACGATGGCCTCATCGCCCCGCTGGCGTCGTCGCTGGAGGCGGCCACGATGCTCGTCGGCACGCTGCTCGGGCTCGAGATGATCTACCGGCTGGTCCCCGACGCCATCTGCGAGGCGTCGGTGGTCGCCGCGCTGCGCGGCCTCCTCCGCGGCCAGGCGGCGGACCCCGAGCGTCCGGCCGCCGGGCGCGGCACAGCGCGCCCTCGGCCGCCCGCCCGCCGCGCCCGCGTGACCCGCCCGCCCGTCGCCGCCGTACCCGATCCTGCACCCGTGGGGGACACCTGATGCGACTCGCCGAGATCGACCTGCTGGAGGACGCGTGGGCGCAGGGCGTCCCGCACGAGGCCTTCGACCTGCTGCGGCGCGAGGCGCCCGTCCACTGGCATCCCGAGCCCGACGGCCCCGGGTTCTGGGCGGTCACCCGCCATGCCGACGTGGTCCGGGCGAGCCGTGACACCGCCACCTTCAGCTCCGAGCTCGGCAGCACGTTCGTCGACGACCAGACCGACGAGGCGCTCGCGCAGATCCGGCTGACGATCCTCAACATGGATCCGCCCAAGCACGCGCGCTACCGGCGCCTGGTCAGCCGCGGCTTCACGCCCCGGATGGTCGGCCGGCTCGTCGAGACCATCGAGAAGCGGGCCGAGCGCATCGTCGACGAGGTGGTCGACCGCGGCGAGTGTGAGTTCGTCGAGGACGTGGCCGCCAAGCTGCCGCTCGAGATGATCTGCGAGATGATCGGCGTGCCCGAGGCCGACTGGCACCGCATGTTCGAGCTGTCGAACATGCTCGTCGGCGCCGACGATCCCGACTTCCGGTACGAGGCCGACGGGGCCGAGTCGGCGGCGGCCGAGATCTACGCCTACTGCGACGCGGTGGCTGCCGACCGGCGGGCGCACCCCCGCGACGACCTGATGACCGCCCTGGTCCAGGCCGAGGTGGACGGCGAGCGGCTCGACGACCTCGAGCTCAACCTGTTCTTCGTGACCCTCGTGGTGGCGGGCAACGAGACGACGCGCAACCTGATCAACCACTCGATGCAGGCGCTCATCGACCACCCCGACGAGCACCGCCGGCTGCAGGCCGACCCCGACCTGTGGCCCACCGCGGTCGAGGAGATGCTGCGGTGGGGCACGTCGATCCACAACTTCCGGCGCACCGCCACGGTCGAGACCGAGCTGAGCGGGCAGCCGATCGCCGCCGGCGACAAGGTCGTCCTGTACTACATGTCCGCCAACCGGGACGAGGACGTGTTCCCCGATCCGCACCGGTTCGACGTCGGCCGCACCCCGAACGACCACGTGGCGTTCGGCGGCACCGGCGTGCACTACTGCCTGGGCGCCAACCTGGCGCGGGCCGAGATCCGGGCCATCATGCGCCAGCTCGTCGACCGCCTCGACGCGTTCACGCCGGCTGGCGAGCCACGCCGCCTGAGGTCGGACTTCGTGAACGGCGTGAAATCGATGCCGATCACGTTCACCCGGCGCTGACCCGGCACCGAGAGGCGCCGGGGCTCATCCGCCCTGGCGGGCCAGCACCACGTGGGTGACCGAGGCCGAGGGCACGTGCTCGACGACCTCGTAGCCGAGTGATCCGAGATCGTCGACGAAGAGGCGCTCGCCGCCGCCGAGCAGCGTCGGCACGACGGCGACGTGCATCCAGTCGACGAGGCCGGCGCGCAGGTACTGCTGGATGGTGGCGGGACCACCGCCGATGCGGACGTCCGCCCCGCCGGCGGCCGCGAACGCCTGGTCCAGCGCCGAGCCGACATCGTCGACGAAGTGGAACGTGGTGCCGCCCTCCATCTCGATCGGGTCGTGCGGGTGGTGGGTGAGCACGAAGACGGGGTGGTGGTAGGGCGGCTCGGGGCCCCACCACCCGCGCCAGTCGTCGTCGCCCCACTCGCCCCGGATCGGGCCGAACATGTTGCGGCCCATGATCGTGGCGCCGATGTTCTCGTCGCCGCGGACGATGAAGTCGTCGTCGGGGCCGGTCTCGCCGCCGTCCAGCCCCATCATCTTGCGCTGGCCGCGGGTGGCGAACGCCCAGGTGTGGAGGCGATTCCCCCCGACGCCGAGCGGGTGCTGGCGATCCTGGTCGGGCCCGGCGGCATAGCCGTCGAGGGACATGGAGATGCTGTGCACGCGCAGCTGCGGCATGGTGCGTTCCTTCCGTGAGGCACCCCCGGTCGGGATGCTCTCACCCGTGGGTCGGAGCGGGGCACGGGTTCACGACACCCGGGCGGGAGATCCTTGCGTTCGAGCGCGCTCGAAGGTCTACACAAGTGGCATGACCGCAAGACTCGACGGAACCGTGGCCCTCGTGACGGGGGCCAGCAGCGGCATCGGCGCCGCGACGGCTCGGGCGCTGGCCGCCGAAGGCGCGGCCGTGGCCCTGGCGGCCCGGCGCAAGGACCGCCTCGACGACCTGGCCGCCGCCATCGGCGCCGCCGGCGGGCGGGCGCTGGTGCTCGAGACCGACGTCACCGACCAGCAGCAGGCGATCGACGCCGTCGATCGGACCGTCGCCGAGCTGGGCCGGCTCGACACGGTGGTGAACAACGCCGGCGTGATGCTGCTCGGCCCGATCGTCGATGCGCCGGTGGAGGAGTGGGACCGCATGGTGGCGCTGAACGTGCAGGGCCTGCTGTACGTGGCGCACGCCGCCGTCCCCCACCTGCTGGCCGCGGCCGAGGACGGCCCGCGCCGGGTGAGCGACCTGGTGAACATCAGCTCGGTGGCCGGCCGGGTCGCGCGCCTGGGATCGGGCGTCTACAGCCTGACCAAGCACGGGGTCGGCGCCTTCAGCGAGTCGCTGCGCCAGGAGATCACCGGCCGGCACGTGCGCGTCTCGCTGGTCGAACCCGGGGCCGTGTCGACCGAGCTGGCCAGCCACCTCCGCCCCGAGATTCGCGAGCAGGCGATGCAGCGCTTCGCCGGCGTCGAGCGCCTCGAGGCCGACGACATCGCCGACGCCGTCACCTACATCGTCACCCGCCCCCGCCACGTCGCCATCAACGAGCTCCTGATCCGCCCCACGGAACAGGAGGGCTGAGACTCTCCACAGGATTTCCCCGTCAGTTTCGGTCGCTCCAGCGACCGAAACTGACGGGGAAACGCGTTCAGGGTTCCGTCAGTCAGGTGAGGGTGTAGTCGGCCGGGTCGGGGGCCTTGGTGCGCTGCCAGTACTCGAGCAGGGTGAACGGCCAGTTCTGGGAGATGCGGCCGCTGGCGTTCTTGTACCAGGTGTTCACGTCGCTGGCGCCCCAGGCCATGCGGGCGTTCTCGGCGTCGACCGCGGCGTTGAACTCGTCGTGCACGTCGGCCCGGACCTCGACCGTGCGGTGCCCGCTGCCGAGCGCCATGCCGAGCAGCCCGAGGATGTACCGCACCCCGCACTCGGAGAAGTAGATGATGCTGCCGTTGATGACGATGTTGGTGTTCGGCCCGTAGAGGCAGAACAGGTTGGGGAACCCGGGCACGGTCACGCCCACGTAGGCCCGGGCCTCGCCGTCCCACTCCTCGTGCAGGTCGCGCCCGCCGCGGCCCTTCACCGTCATGGGCGTGAGGAACTTCGACGCGGTGAACCCGGTGCCGTAGATGATCACGTCGACGTCGTGCGCCTCGCCGTCGGCCGCCACGATGCCGCCGGCCGTGATCTCCCGGATGCCGCCGGTCAGCAGGCGGACGTTGTCGCGCGTGAGCGTCCGGGCCCAGACCCCGTTGTCGCGGATCATCCGCTTGGCGCCCGGCGGGTAGGTCGGCGTCACGGCCTCGAGCAGGTCGGGCCGGTCGGCGAACTCGGCCTTGAGGTACTCGGTGAACAGCATCCGCACCATGGCGTTCATCGGGCCGACGGTGCCCTGCTCGTCCCAGTCGGGGTCGACCCGCACGCTGTCGAGCGCGCCGTCGCCCATCCTCCAGAAGATGCAGAAGCGGTTGAACTCGCTGTAGGCCGGCACGTGCTGGTACAGCCAGGTGAGACCGGCGGGCACCGTCTCGTGGTACTCGGGCGTGGGCACCATCCAGGCGGGCGTGCGCTGGAAGACCAGCAGCTCGGCCACGTCGGGGGCGATCTCGGGGATGACCTGCATGGCGCTGGCGCCCGTGCCGATGACGGCGACGCGCTTGCCGGTCAGGTCGACGTCGTGGCGCCACCGCGCCGAGTGGAACTCGGGTCCGTCGAACGCGCCGACACCCGGGATCTCGGGCATGTGCGGCCGGTTGAGCTGGCCCACGGCGCTGACGACCGCGTCCACGACCACCGTCTCGTCGCCGTCGGGGCCGCGCAGCACGACCGTCCAGCGGCCGTCGTCGTCCGACCACGTGGCCGACACGACCTCGGTGCGGAACCGGATGCCGTCGCGCAGCCCGAAGGCGTCGGCGCAGGCCCGGAAGTAGCCGTGCAGCACCGGCTGGGTCGAGTAGTGGAACGGCCAGTCGTGGCGCTGGGCGAACGAGTAGCTGAAGTTGTGGTTGGGGTTGTCGACCCGGCAGCCCGGATAGCTGTTCTCGTACCAGGTGCCGCCGACGTCGTCGTTCTTCTCGACGATCAGGAAGTCGACGCCCGCCTGGGCGAGGCGGTGGCCGGCGAGCAGGCCCGACATGCCGGCGCCGATGACGAGGACGCGGAAGTCGGTGTCCGGCGCGACCTCGTCCTTGCGCCACGTCGGCCCGCGGCGGTCCTCGCCCCGGTGCGCCAGCTCCTCCTCGAGCAGCGGGAGGTAGGAGGCCACGTCGAAGCCCCCGACCGCATGGCTCATGATGCGCAGCACGTCGGCGTCGGTCGGCGTGGGAGCCGGGACGCAGCCCCCGTCGCGGAACGCGATCAGCGTCTCGAGCGCAAGCTCCCGTACGGCCGACTGCTGCTCGTCCGTGAAGCCGCCGGCCGGCAGGGCCAGCAGCAGCGGGTCGGGCCGCAGGTCGTCCCGGAGCAGCGACATGTCGCCGGTGGTGTAGGCCAGCGCGGGGAGCAGCGGCTGCAGCTCGGCGTCGGCCACGAAGCGGCGGATCTCGTCGTCGGAGCACTCGATGGGCGCGATCGGGGCGACGAACGGGCTGGTCGCGGACGGGGTCGGGTCGGGCACGTAGCTGACGGTAGCGTCACCGGGGCCGCCGTCGCCGACCCGCGGCGGCATGGTGTCCACCGGCATTCGTGTTTGCCGCCGCCCCGAGCGGGCGGGCACACTCGGTGGTCGCGTCCGCCCTGGTGGGTACCGGCGGGCCCTGGTGGGGGCCGCTGGCGTGACGCTGTCCCACCCGTCGCCCGGAGGCGGACCATGCGCAACCCTCGCGGCAAGGGTGCCGTCGATCTGACGGTCGTCGCCGTGCCCTTCTACTTCGGCGCCATGGCGCTCGAGCACCGCGCGCTGACGCGACGCCGGGCCACCGAGGGCCCGGCCGCCGCCGACTACGAACGCCGCGACACGCTGGCCAGCCTGTCGATGGGCGTCGCCAGCCTCGTCACGCCGCTGGTCATGCCCAAGCTGCTCGGGCCGGTGACGCCGGGCAAGGGACGCTGGGGGAAGGCCTTGGTGGCGGCCGCCGTCGGCGGTGCGGTCGTCGTCACCGCCGCCGACCTGGTGGCCCGCCGGGCCGAGGTGGGCGCGAGCAAGCCGGGGACCCTGCCCGCCCCGTCGGCGTCCTCGGGGGCGGCGGTGCCCGCCGAGGCGGACGAGGCGGCCGGCGATCCGGCCGCGGCCGCGCCGCCCTCGCGGGCCGCCCGCCTTGGGCGCGCCGCCCGCCGCATCGCCGGGTCCGCCGCCGTGACCACGGTGGCCGCCGGCGTGACCGCGGCCGCCACCACCTGGGCCACCCGCACCGCGGTCGCCCGCGTGTGGGCCCGCCGCGGGCACCGGCGCGACCTCGGCGGCGGTGCGCTGGCCGTCGCCGGCGCCGTCGCGGTCTGGGACGCCGTCTACTACTGGAACCACCGGGCCATGCACGAGAGCCGATGGCTGTGGGCCATCCACGTCGTGCACCACTCGAGCGAGCGCTACAACCTGTCGACCGCATTGCGGCAGCCGGTGGCCGACGCCTTCGGCATGTTCGTGCCCTACAGCCTGATGGCGCTGGCCGGGTTCCGGCCCCAGCTGATCGAGACGGCCCGGGGCGTCAACCTCCTCTACCAGTTCTGGATCCACACCGAGACCATCGGGAAGCTGGGCCGGCTGGAGGAGGTGCTCAACACGCCGTCGCACCACCGGGTCCACCACGGCAGCAACCGCCGCTACATCGACCGCAACCACGGCAGCATCCTCATCGTGTGGGACCGGCTCTTCGGCACGTTCCAGCGCGAGGACGAGCCGGTCGTGTACGGGCTGACCTCCAACATCAACACGTTCAACCCGGCGCGCATCGCCACCCACGAGCACGCCGACATCCTGCGGGACGTCGCCCGGGCGCGGACGTGGCGCGACCGGCTCGGCTACGTGCTCCGGGGCCCCGGCTGGGCCTACGAGCGGAACGCCGCGCTCGAACCGCTGCGGGCGGCGTGAACGGGCGCGGCGAGGTGAAGTAGAACGCGTTCTCGTCGCGCGCCATACTGGCCCCAACCGGAGCTGGAGGGGCACGTGCACCTGGCGTACACCGACGAGGAAGAGCAGCTGCGGCGCGAGCTGCGGGCCTACTACGACGAGCTGCTCGACGAGGACATCGTCCGCGAGCTGCGCCACGCCGAGGGCGTCGGGCCCGTGATGCGCGAGGTCGTGAAGAAGATGGGTGCCGCCGGCTGGCTGGGCATCGGGTGGCCCACCGAGTACGGCGGCCAGGGCCGCGGGCCGATCGACCAGTTCATCTTCTTCGACGAGTCGATGCGGGCCGGCGCCCCGGTCCCCATGCTCACCATCAACTCCGTCGCCCCGACGCTCATGGAGTTCGGCAGCGACGAGCAGAAGCAGCGCTTCCTCCCCGAGATCCTGAAGGGGAACATCCATTTCTGCATCGGCTACAGCGAGCCGGGCGCCGGCACCGACCTCGCCTCGCTGCGCACCAAGGCGGTGCGCGACGGCGACAGCTACGTCATCACCGGCCAGAAGATGTGGACCAGCCTGGCCAGCGACGCCGACTACTGCTGGCTGGCGGCCCGCACCGGCGACGAGGACAGCCGCCATCGCGGCATCTCGCTGTTCATCGCCCCGATGGACAGCCCCGGCATCGAGCGCACGCCGCTCCACCTGCTGTCGTCGCACGACATCTGCTCGGTGTACTGGGACGACGTGCGCATCCCGGCCGAGAACCTGGTCGCCGGCGAGAACGAGGGCTGGAAGCTGATCGTCAACCAGCTCAACCACGAGCGGGTCACGCTGTGCAGCCCCGGCATGGCCGAGGCGATGCTGCACCAGACGATCGACTGGGCCCGCCAGACCACGCTGCCCGACGGGCGCCGGGTCATCGACCAGGAGTGGGTGCAGATCAACCTGGCCAAGGCCTACGCCGGGTTCGAGTTCCTGCGCCTCGCCAATTGGAAGGTGGCATGGGACGCCACCCGGGGCCAGCTCGACGTGGCCGACGCCAGCACCATCAAGGTCTTCGGCACCGAGCACTACCTCGAGTCGTTCCGCCTGCTCATGGAGGTGCTGGGGGAGCGGTCCTACCTGACCGAGGACGCCCCCGGCTCGCTGCTCGGGTCGCGGCTCGAGTCGATGTACCGCAGCCTGCTGATCCTCACGTTCGGGGGCGGCACCAACGAGCTGCAACGAGACCTGATCGCGGCCTTCGGCATGGGCATGCCCATGGCCAAGCGCTGAGGCGGAGGGGACACACACTCATGGACTTCGATCTCAGCGACGAGCAGCAGGCCACCATCGACGTGGCCGCCAAGCTGCTGGGCGACAAGAGCACACCCGACGCCATCCGGGCGGTGGAGCAGGCCGACGACCTGCGCTTCGACCGCGAGCTGTGGGCCGCCATGGCCGACGCGGGGCTGCTCGGCATCGCCGTGCCGGCCGAGCACGGGGGCGCCGGCCTCGGCGTGCTCGAGCTGGCGATGGTGCTGGAGGAGGTGGGCCGGCGCACCGCCCCGGTCCCCGCCCTCGCCACGCTGGCCCTCGGCGCGCTGCCGGTGGCGCGGTTCGGGACGTCCGAGCAGCAGGCCGCGCTCCTGCCCGGCGTGGTGGCCGGCACGACCGTGCTGACCGCGGCGCTGGCCGAGCCGCTCGGCGATCCGGCCCGCCCTGCCACGGTGACCGCCCGCCGCGACGGCGAGGTCTGGGTGCTGGACGGCGCCCGCACCAACGTCCCTGCAGGCCTGGTGGCCGACACGATCATCGTGCCGGCGTCGACCGACGGCGGCGACGTGGCCCTGTTCCTGGTGCCGGCGACCGCCGGCGGCGTGGCCTGCGAGCGCCAGGACACGACCTCCGGCACCCCCGACGCGCTCGTGACGTTGACCGGCGTGCGGCTGGGCGACGACGCCGTGCTCGGCCCCGTCGACCACGGGTCGGCGCTGCGCTGGCTGCTCGAGCACGCCACTGTGGCCGCCTGCGCGGTGATGTCGGGCCTGGCCGCCGAGGCGGTGCGCATCACCGGCGAGTACACGACCAGCCGCGAGCAGTTCGGCCGGCCCATCGCCACGTTCCAGGCCGTGGGGCAGCGAGCGGCCGACGCCTACGTCGACGCCCAGGGCATCCGGCTCACGATGTTGCAGGCGGCCTGGCGCCTGGCCAACGACGCCCCGGCCGACCGGGAGGTGGCCGTGGCCAAGTACTTCGCCTCGCTGGGCGGACACCGCGTCGTCCACGCCGCCGCCCACCTGCACGGCGGCATGGGCGTCGACCGCGACTACCCCCTGCACCGCTACTTCCTGCTGGCGAAGCAGCTCGAGCTCACGCTCGGCGGCGCCAGCCGCCAGCTCGTGGCGCTCGGCGGCATCCTCGCCGCCGAGGGCCCCCACCGGTGACGGGGCCGCTCGACGGCGTCCGCATCGTCGAGCTGGCCGGCATCGGGCCGGCGCCGTTCGCGGCCATGGTGCTCGCCGACCTCGGCGCCGACATCGTCCGGGTCGACCGCGCCGGCGGCGGTTCGGGCTTCGCCCGCATGGACGTGATGAACCGGGGTCGCCGGTCCATCGCCGTCGACCTCAAGCACCCCGAGGGCGTCGAGGTCGTGCTGCGCCTGGCGGCCGGGTCCGACGTGCTCATCGAGGGCTTCCGCCCGGGCGTGGCCGAGCGCCTCGGGGTCGGGCCCGAGCCGTGCCTCGAGCGCAACCCGCGCCTCGTCTACGGCCGCATGACCGGCTGGGGCCAGGACGGGCCGTACGCGGCCGAGGCCGGCCACGACATCACCTACGCGGCGGTGGCCGGCGCCCTGGCCCACATCGGGCGGGCGGGCCAGCCGCCGACCCCGCCGCTGAACCTGGTGGCGGACTTCGGTGGTGGCGGCATGTTGCTCGCCGTCGGCGTCGTCTCGGCCGTGCTGTCGGCCCGGGAGACCGGGCGCGGGCAGGTGGTCGACGCGGCCATGGTCGACGGTGTGGCCCTCCTGATGGCGCCGTTCTTCATGGCGTTCCGGTCCGGGTTCTTCACCGCCGAGCGGGGCACCAACCTGCTCGACTCGGGGGCGCCGTTCTACGACAGCTACGCCTGCGCCGACGGCCGCTACGTGGCGGTGGGCGCGCTGGAGCCGCAGTTCTACGCGGCCCTGGTGGCCGGTCTCGGTCTCGACGCCGCGTCGCTGGGCGAGCAGAACGACAAGGCCAACTGGCCCGCCATGCGGGCGCGGTTCGCGGCGACGTTCCTGACCCGGACACGGGATGAGTGGGTCGCCCACTTCGCCGGGCGGGACGCCTGCGTCGCCCCGGTCAACACCACCGAGGAGACCCTGGCCGACCCGCACCTCGTCGCCCGGGGGACGGTGGTCGAGGTCGACGGCGTCCCGCAGCCCGCCCCCGCGCCCCGCTTCAGCGAGACCCCCGCGGCGGTCGATCGCCCCGCGCCCGAGGCGGGCGAGCACACCGACGAGCTCCTGGCCGGCCTGGGCTACGCCCCCGACGCGGTCACTGCGCTCCGCGAGGCGGGCGCCGTCACCGGCTGACCGACCCGTCGCGTGGTCGTACCCTCGGCGGCATGTCCGAGATCGACCTGCTCGACGGGATCATGACCAAGACGGGCGACCTGATCGCCGGGGTCGACGCCGGCGTGCGGCACGACCCGACCCCGTGCACCGAGATGGATGTGGCCGGCATGGTCGACCACCTGCTCGGGTGGGCACCGAGCTTCGCCGCCGGGGCCCAGGGCACGACCTACGAGGGCGATCCGACCGCCGCCCGGGCCGGCGACGACCCGGCGGCCGAGTTCCGCGCCGTGGCGGCCGAGATCGTGGACGGGTGGCGCCGGCACGGGCTGGGCAGGACCACCTCGATGGGCGGGGGCGAGCAGCCGGCCGAGATGGTGTTCAACATGACCCTGATGGAGTACCTGACCCACGGATGGGACCTCGCGGTCGGCAGCGGGCAGGAGATCCCGTTCACCGAGGACGAGGCCGCCCAGGTGCTGGCGCGCGCCGAGGCCACGCTGCCGCCCCAGTACCGGGGTGACGGCATGCCGTTCGGCGAGATCGTCCCGGTCCCCGGCCGCCGCGCCGGCGATCGACCGCCTGGCCGGGTTCATGGGCCGCGACCCGTCCGCCCCGCCGGGCCGGTAGCACCCGTCCCCGGGGCCGCACCCGCGTCCGCAGGTGTCAGACCAGGGTGTCGAGCCGGTCGACCACCGCGTCGGTGTGCTCGGTCGCCTTGGCGCAGTGGGCGCAGCAGTAGAACCGCCCGGCCACCTCGGTGCCGTGGCCCACCACCCTGCAGCCGCAGTGCTCGCAGATCGGCGCCATCAGGTGGATGGCGCACTCGAAGCTGTCGAACGTGTGGTGGACGCCGGCTGCCACCACCTCGAACGTCTTGTCGTACTCGTTGCCGCAGACCTCGCATTCGGCCATGGCCGTTCCCTCCCGGGGTCGCCTCGTGGGACTGCTACCCGGTGCCGGGGCCGGCGACACCCCTCACCACGTGGGGGGATGGCGGGGTACCGTCGCCCCGACCCGACCCGGGCGGGAAGGAGGGCGCGGTGGAGAGCGAGGTCGTGCGCGGCATCGGTCTCATCGTGCTGCTCGGCATCGGGCTGCAGTGGGCGGCGCGGCGCCTGGGCGTGCCATCCATCGTGCTGCTGCTGCTGGGTGGACTCGTCGTCGGGCCGGGGCTCGACCTCGTCGACCCCGACCTGATCTTTGGCGACTCGCTGTTCCCGATCGTGTCCCTGGCCGTGGGCCTCCTGCTCTTCAACGGGGGTCTCGAGCTCGACCTCGCCGAGCTGCGGGGCGGCGCGCGGCAGCCGGTGATCCGGCTGGTGACCGTCGCCGCCTTCATCACCTGGTTGCTGGGCGCCGTCGCCGCCCACCTCGTGTTCGACGAGCCGGTGCGGGTGTCGCTGCTGATGGGAGCCATCCTCGTGGTGTCGGGGCCGACCGTCGTGGGCCCGCTGCTGCGGTTGGCCCGGCCGACCGAGCCCGACGCCGCCATCCTGCGCTGGGAGGGCATCCTGATCGACCCGATCGGCGCCACGCTCGCCCTGTTCTGCCTCAACGCGTTCTTCATCGACGGGCTGACCCTGGGCGCGGTGTGGAGCGAGTTCGTGCTCGTCGCCCTGGCCGGTGCGGTGGCGGGACTGGCCGCGGCCGCGCTGCTCGTGATCGCCCTGCGACGGATGATCGTGCCGGACGACCTCGAGGTCGCGGTCGCCCTCATGTTCGTGGTGGCCGCGTACGCGGTGGCCGAGACGGTCCGGCCCGAGGCCGGGCTGTTCGCCACGACGGTCATGGGGCTGGCGCTCGCCAACCAGCGTTGGGCGCCGATCGAACAGATCCGGACCTTCGGGGAGCCGGTCGTCGTGCTCCTCATCGGGTCGCTCTTCATCGTGCTGGCGGCCGGCGTGGATGCCGGCGCCCTCGGCGACCACTTCGTCGGCGGCCTCGTGCTGGCGGCGGCGCTCGCCCTCGTGGTGCGGCCGCTCGCGGTGGTGGCCGCGACCGCCGGTACGTCGCTGCGCCGGCGCGACCGGGGGTTCCTCGCCTGCATGGCGCCCCGCGGGGTGGTCGCGGCGTCGACGGCCGCGCTGTTCTCGCTGCGCCTCGAGGACATCGGCCAGCCCAGCGACGTCCTCACGCCCGCCGTGTTCGCGGTCATCCTCGTCCTCGCCGTGGTCTACGGGGTCGGGTCGAGACCGGCGGCGCGACTCCTGGGGGTGGCGCGGCCGCCCGCCCGTGGCGCGCTGGTGCTGTCGGGGGCGCCCTGGGCGCTGGCGCTCGCCCGCGAGCTGGCGGCGGCCGGGGTCACCACGGTCGTGGCGGCACGCGGCAGATCCGACCTCGTCCGCAGCGACCTGCCGTATGCGATCTACACGGGTCTCGTCTTCGACCTGCCCGGCTCGGGCGTGCTCGACGACGTCGGGCGGGCGGTGGTCGCGTCGCGGGACGACGAGACCGACCTGTTGGCGTTCGGGTTGCTCACCGACGCGCTCGGGCGACGGAACGTGTGGGTGCTGCCCAGCCGGACCGACCCCGCGGACAGCGCGGACGGACGGGTGACGGCCATCGAGGCGCGCGTGGCGCTGTTCGGATCCCGGGCCCGCCGCCCGTTCGCCCCCGAGGTCACGCACGAGCTGCTCACGCGCGTGGTGGAGGAGGGTGGCCGCGTGCGGACCGTCCCCGCCGACGCCGTGCCTGCCGGCGCCCTCGCGCTGGTGCGCCTGCGGGGGGACGACTGGACCGCCGCGGTGGACGAGGCCGGAGAGCCGGGTGACCGACTGATCGTGCTGGAGCCCGTCTCGGCCCGGACGGTGGCTCCGCAGTAGAAAGGCGCCGCATGGTCGACGTCGTCTCCCCGCTCACCGGCACGGTCGCCCGCGTCGAGCGCCCGGTCGGCGCGCCCGTCGACCGGACCACGCCGGTCGTGATCGTCGAGTCGATGAAGATGGAGTACGCCATCGACGCGGGTGCGGACGGGACGCTGGCGGAGGTGCGGGTGGTGGCGGGCGACTCGGTCCAGGCCGGGGACGTCCTGGCCGTCGTGGCCGAGGGCGCTGCGCCGGCGGAGGGCGTGGTTGCGGCCGAACCCGAGCCGGCGGGGGAGGCCATGTCGCGGGCGGCGGGCATCCATGCCGCCGCTCGTGCCGCCGACGCAGGGCGCGCCGATCTCGCCGAGGTCGTCGACCGTCACGCCGTCGGCCTGGACGCCGCCCGGCCCGACGTGGTGGACCGCCGTCACGCCCGCGGGCACCGCACCGCCCGCGAGAACGTCGCCGACCTCGTCGACGAGGGCTCCTTCGTCGAGTACGGCCCGCTGGTGATCGCGGCCCAGCGCCGCCGGCGCCCGCTCGACGACCTCATCGCCCGCACGCCCGCCGACGGCCTCGTCGCCGGTGTCGGCACCGTGGACGGCCGGCCGACCGCGGTCCTCTCGTACGACTACACGGTGCTGGCCGGCACGCAGGGTTACCGCAACCACCACAAGAAGGACCGCCTCTTCGACGTCATCGAGCGTCAGCGGCTGCCGGTGGTGTTCTTCGCCGAGGGCGGCGGTGGGCGGCCGGGCGACACCGACGCGCCCGGCGTGTCAGGCCTCGACACGCTGGCCTTCCACCTGTGGGGGCGGCTCAGCGGGCTCGTGCCCCGGGTGGGGATCGCCAACGGCCGCTGCTTCGCCGGCAACGCCGCCATCCTCGGGAGCAGCGACGTGGTCATCGCCACGCGGGGCTCGAACATCGGGATGGGCGGCCCCGCGATGATCGAGGGGGGCGGGCTCGGGGTGTTCGCCCCCGAGGACGTCGGGCCGGTCGACGTCCAGGTGGCCAACGGGGTGGTCGACGTCCTGGTGGACGACGAGGCCGAGGCGGTGGCCGTCGCCAAGCGGTACCTGTCCTACTTCGCCGATCCGGCCGCGAGCGGTCCGGGCCTCGGATGGCAGGCGGCCGACCAGGCCGCGCTGCGCGAGCTCGTGCCCGAGAACCGCCGGCGGGTCTACGACGTGCGGGCGGTGATCACCGGGCTGGCGGACACGGGCTCGGTGCTCGAGCTGCGCGCCGGCTTCGCCCCGGGGATGCTCACCGCCCTCGTCATGATCGAGGGCCGCCCGCTCGGCATCGTCGCCAACAACCCGGCGCACCTCGCCGGCGCCATCGACACCGACGGGGCGGACAAGGCGGCCCGCTTCCTGCAGCTGTGCGACGCGTTCGACGTGCCCCTGCTCTTCCTGTGCGACACGCCCGGGATCATGGTCGGCCCCGAGGCCGAGGAGACAGGGCTGGTGCGCCACGCCAGCCGCCTGTTCGTCGTCGGCGCCAGCCTCACCGTGCCGTTCGGCACGATCATCCTGCGCAAGGGCTACGGACTCGGCGCCCAGGCCATGGCGGGCGGCAGCTTCAAGGCGCCCCTGTTCTGCGTGGCGTGGCCGACGGGTGAGGTGGGCGGGATGGGGCTCGAGGGCGCGGTGCGGCTCGGCTACCGCAAGGAGCTGGCGGCCATCGACGACCCCGACGAGCGCGAGGCGGCGTTCCAGGCCATGGTCGACGCCGCCTACGAGCACGGCAAGGCGCTCAACTCGGCAAGCCACTTCGAGATCGACGACGTCATCGACCCGGCCGACAGCCGCCGATGGATCACCGCGATGCTCACCTCTACGCCTCGCCCACCCCGCGGCGCCGGCAAGAAGCGCCCCGTCGTCGACACGTGGTGAGCGGCGTCGCGACACCCGAGAGTGCGACAGTGAACCGTTGGGGGACAGGCTCGAGGCGCGCCGCTACCGTCGCGACCGGTGGGTGTGCCGGGACGGTTGATCATTCTCAACGGGGCGTCGAGCTCCGGGAAGACCACGCTCGCGTCGGCCTTCCGACGACGACGCGCGTGGCCGCCGGCGAATTCTGGCTCGCGATGGGCATCGATGAGTTCCTGTCGAGGTGCCGACGATGGAGCCGACGCTGAGTTCGTTGCTCGCCCGAGATCACCGCCGAACGTGAGCTGCGGCGCGGCGATCGTCCGGTCGGGATGACGGGCACGCAGACCAACAGCGTGCATCGGTCCCTGCGCTATGCCTTCGAGATCGACACCGGCGAGCTCACGCCCGGTGAGGCACTCGACGAGCTCCGCGGGCGGCTCACTCCGTAGCGGCTGCGGACGGCGTACAGCTGTCGCCTCGGAGCCGGCGACAGGCGGCGGCCGAGGACTGTGACGAGGTCATGTGGATCCGGCAGTTCTCACAGCCGCGGTCGCGCGGCACGATGGGTTGGTGGACGACGGAGACGAGCGGGTCGAGGCGATCAGTGCGGTCACGCTGGCGACGACGGATATGGCCGCGTCGGTCGCCTTCTACGAACGGCTCGGGTTCCACTTGCTCTACGGCGGCAGGGGGAGTCCATTCACCAGTTTCCGGGCGGGCGGCGGCTATCTGAACCTGCAGGCAGACGACGCGTGGATGCCCCCGGAGGCGGTGTGGGGGCGAGTGATCTTCCACGTCGATGACGTCGATGCGATGTACGAGCTGACCCTCGCCGCTGGCTTGACTCCTTCGGCCCCACCGGCGGACGCTCCTTGGAAGGAACGCTTCTTCCACATCCGTGATCCTGATGGGCACGAGCTGAGCTTCGCCCGGCCTCTGCCCGAGGGCAGCGGCGACCAGCCAGCAGGCGGTCGCATCACTGGTTGAAAGCGAGTTGATGCGGTGAGCGATCACTGCGCCGGCGTGCTGGGCTGGATGTTCTTGTTGTTGTGGAACACGTTCTCGGGGTCGTATTTGGCCTTCACCTCGGCGAGCCGCCGGTACGTGTCGTCGCCGTAGGCCTCGCGGACGCGGCTGGCGTCGTCGTCGGCGTCGAGGAAGTTCACGTAGACGCCGGCGCGGTGGGGCTGCAGGGCGTCGAGGAACGCTCGGGTCCACGCGGTCTCCGCTGCCCCGACGGTGTCGTCCTCCTCGGGGAGCCAGGCTGCGTCGATGATGATGTTGTGGTCGACATCGCGCCCCGGGTAGGCCGTCGCGTCCCGCGGGGCTCGGGCCACTGCGCCACCGAAGTGGAACATCGCTGCATACGTCCTCGGGGAGGTGGCGCGGTAGGCGTGCGCGGCGACGATGTCGATGACCTCGTCGGACAGGCGGGTGAGGTTCGTGGCCTTCCAGTAGTAGTGCCAGCCATGGGGGACGGTGTCGTCGATGCTGCTCTGTTGGTCGACGTACAGGGTGGGTCCGACCAGATCCACGAGCGGGGTCCCGAACCGGCGGAGCGCACGGACAGCGCGCTCACCGTCTTCGACGGGCCCGGCGTAGCAGCTGCCCACGGCGATGGCCGGCCGGAAGTGGAGGTCCTCGTCGACACCCGGCAGCGGCGGGATCGTGCCGAGCCGGACGATGTTCCCGAGCTCGTCAGGTGCGTCGGTGAGGAACCCGCGGTAGAAGCGCAGGACGTCGGCGGTGTCCTCGGCCGGCCAGAACACCGGTCCGGCCATGACGGTGGGGCCGACCGGGTGCAGCGCGAACCGGAACGAGCTGACGATGCCGAAGTTCCCGCCTCCGCCTCGCAGGGCCCAGAACAGGTCGGGGTGATCGCTGGTGGACGCCCCCACGATCTCGCCCTCGGCGGTGACCACCTCGGCCTGTACGAGGTTGTCGACGGTGAGCCCGTGCTTGCGCATGAGCCAGCCGAGGCCGCCGCCCAGGCTGACGCCGCCGACGCCGGTGTGGCCCACGATGCCGCCCGTGGTCGCCAGACCGTGCGCCTGCGTCTCCTGGTCGACATCTCCCCACAGGGCACCGCCCTGGACGAGGGCGGTGCGCTCGACAGGATCGACCGAGACGGCGCGCATCGCCGACAGGTCGATCACGATCCCACCGTCGCACACCGCGGTGCCGGCGACGCCGTGACCCCCGCCGCGCACGGCGATCTCGAGATCGCGGTCGCGGGCGAAACGCACCGCTGCGGCCACATCGGCGGTGCCGCTGCAGAGGGCAATCAGCCGAGGTCGTCGGTCGACGGTGCCGTTCCACACGGCTCGGGCATCGTCGTAGTCGTGGTGGTCGGGGAGGATCACATCGCCCCGGAACCCAGCAATCTGCATCGTGGTTGGTGCTGACATCGTTCCTCCTCGGGTGGATGGGCTCATCGCACCATCGAGGTGCACCGGGAAGAAGTCAGCGATCTGGACTTCGACGTACGGAATCTGGACTTCACGGCGGTCGAGAGACGCGGGACACTCTGCTCGTGAGGACCTACGGGCAGTACTGCCCGATCGCCCGGGGCGCGGAGATCTTCGCCGAGCGTTGGACGCCGTTGATCATCCGCAACCTGCATCTGGGCTGTGAGACCTTCGGCGAGATCCTCCAGGGTGCGCCCGGACTCTCCCGCACCCTGCTCACGCAGCGGCTCACGCAGCTCGAACGCCTCGGCGTCGTCGAGTCGGCACCGAAGGCTCAGGGGCGCGGTCACCGGTACCAGCTCACGAGCTCGGGCCACGATCTGTTCAAGGTCTGCGAGACCCTCGGCGAGTGGGGGGCTCGGTGGCTCGAGATCGCCCCCGAGAACCTCGATCCGTTCGTGGCGCTGTGGTCGATGTGCAACGCGCTCCGTCGTGACCGACTTCCGGACCGGCGCGTGGTCGTCCGGTTGGACTTCACCGGCTTCCGCCCCCACGAGCGGTACTGGTTGCTGCTCGAGCACGGCGAGGCCGAGATCTGCAAGACCTATTCCGGTCTGGACGAAGACCTCTACATCACCGCCGACGCCGAAGCGTTCGTGAAGTGGCACGCCGGGCAGCTGTCCTGGGAGGAGGCCACCCGCGACTCCCGGATCCAGCTCCACGGTCCCTCATGGCTCGTACGGGCCTTCCCGAGCTGGAACGGCCGCAGCATGTTCGCCCACATCAGGCCCGACGCCGCCGCTGCCACCGCGAGTTGACGCAACGACCCGCCGCCGAGCCACTTGGCGCTCGCGCGCTTCAGGATCGGTCGGCATGTGCTGTTCGAGGAATCGGACGTGCGGGACTGGATCAAGGCGCACGGCATACCTGCCGAGCCTGCTGCCGAGCGTCCACGGACGCTGACCGCGGGACGGGGGTGACCGATGCACCGGGCGAGGCGGTCGACGAGCACGAAGCTGGGTGCCGTCGCAACGATGAGTCTGCCGGCGCCCACAGGTCTACCTCCCGATGATCGTGTCGTCGTGGTAGAACGCGGCGTAGACCGTGTGGCCGACCCGGAACCTCACCTCGTCGCGCACGAGCGCCTCGTACGAGCGAGGGAGCGTGGCGGCGATAACCCGGGCGTCGTCGATCGTCACCCCCATCGGCGGCGCAGCACCTCGGCGGTGCGATCGTCGGCGGGCAGGAACGCCTCGAGGTGCAGCTCGGCGAGCGTCACGTCGGCGGCGGTGGCGAACGACGTGAGCGTGGTGATGAGGCGGAGGTCGCCGTCGGCCGAACTGAGCTCCAGGGGCACGGCGAAGCCGAGCACGTCGTCCCGCGGCGGCAGCGGTGGCAGGTAGCTCTCGAGCTCGGCGAGCAGCGCTTCCAAGGACGGGTCCGGGCTGCGCCCGAGCTGGGCCCGCAGGTTCTCGGTGATGTGCCGGCCCCACTCGGGCAGGTTGCGCACCCGGGGCGCGAGACCATCGGGGTGGAGGGCGTGGCGGAACATGTTGGCCGGCGGCGCCAGCAACGCGGGGTCGACGCCTTCGTGGAACAGGTCGAACGCTCGGTTGGCGGTGACGAGGATGCCGTGGGGCCGTACGACCATCGCCGGGTACGGAAGGTGGCCGTCGAGGATCGTGTCCAGCGCCCTGCGGACCGGCCGGAGCGCCGCGTCGTCGAGCGGTGACTCCGGGAAAGCCGGGGCGAAGCCGGCGGCGAGGAGCAGCTCGTTGCGCTCGCGCAGCGTGAGGTCCAGCGACTCCGCCAGCCGCACGACCACGTTGCGCCCCGGTCGGGAGCGGCCCTGTTCGATGAAGCTCACGTGCCGCTGGGTCGTGTCCGCCCGTGTCGCCAACTCCAGCTGGCTCAACCGGCGCGCCGTGCGCCAGCGCCGCAGCTCGGTCGGGAATCGGGACATCACCGATGATCGTTGCCCACACCCGGCCTTGATGCCATTCCCTCCAGGGAGTTGCTGCGAAGCCCAGCGCCGCGGACGATGCGGCCATGACCGACACCACCACTGTCATCGACCAGTACAACGCCGCCTTCCTCGAGCGGGCACCCGACAAGCTCGTCGACCTCATCGCCGACGACTGCGTGATGGAGGGCACCGGCCCGGCGCCCGACGGCAACCGATGGACGGGCTACGACGAATGCCTCGCCGGCTGGCAGGGGTTGGCCTCCGACCCCGCCATCCAGTTCGCGGTCGAGCACGTCGACGTCGACGGTGACCGCGCCGTCATCCGCTGGCGGGTCACTGGCGCCGAGAACTACCGGGGCGTGAACCTCATGCGCGTTCGGGACGGGAAGATCGTCGAGGCGCTCGGGTACGGCAAGCGGCCCTGATCCGATGACCACCGTCGACGCCAATGGGGTGGCCCTGGGCATCGAGTCCTTCGGTGACGACGACGCACCGCTCGTCCTGCTCGCGGGCGGGACGACGATGCTCTCCTGGCCCGACGCGCTCTGCGAGCGCCTCGCCGCCGGCGGGCGCCGCGTGGTGCGCTACGACCTGCGCGACAGCGGCGAGTCGACGACGGCGGTAACCCGGAGGCGGCCCGCCTACACCCTGCGCGACCTCGCCGCCGACGCCGCGGCCCTGGCCGACGCCCTCGGCGGCGGGCCCGCGCACCTCGCCGGGATCGGCGTCAGCGGGATGGTCGCCCAGGTGGCCGCGCTCGACCATCCGGGCGCGTTCTCGGCGCTCACCCTGGCCGGCACCCGAGCGGTCGCGCCCGGCCCGCCCGACGATGACCTCCCCGACCACGACAAAGCGACGATGAGACGGCTGTTCGCGCGTCCGATGCCCGACTGGACCGACCGCCAGGCGGTGGCGAACTTCGCCGCCGCCGGCGCGGAGATCCTCGGCGACGACCCCGTCGCCGCGCGCGCGATCGCCGCGCGCATCTGGGACCGCACACCCGGCACCGCACCCCCGGTCCAGATGGCCAACCAGATGAGAATGGTGTTCTCCACGCTCAACTGCAAACCCCGCTGGCGCGAGCGCCTGCCCGAGATCGACCTCCCCACGCTCGTCGTCCACGGCCGCCGCGACCCGTTCTTCCCCGTCGGCAACGGCGAGGCGATCGCGCGCGAGATCTCCGGGGCGCGGCTGCTCGTCCTCGAGGAGGCCGCCACTGCGATCCCCGATGCGGCCGCCGGCGAGGTCGCCGAGGCGATGCTCGCACTCGGGTAGAGAACGGCCCGTGCCACGCCGACACGGCATCCGCGCAGCAGTGGGCGTCGGAGGCTCGCCGCGCCCGGCCGCCCGGCCGCCCGTCGGCTCGACCCGCGGTCAAGGTCGCGGCATGCTGCGGGGATGACGACGGATCTGTTCTCCATCGCCGGCAAGACCGCCCTGGTGACCGGGGGCTCGCGCGGCATCGGGCTGATGATCGCCCGCGGCTACGTCGAGGCCGGGGCCAAGGTCTACATCTCGTCCCGCAAGGCCGACGTGTGCGAGCGGGTGGCGGCCGAGCTCAGCGAGTACGGCGAGTGCCTCCCGCTGCCCGCCGACCTGTCCACCGAGGCCGAGTGCCGCCGCCTGGCCGACGAGGTGGCAGCGCGGGAGTCGCAGCTCGACATCCTCGTGAACAACGCGGGCGCCACGTGGGGTGCGCCCCTCGAGGACTACGACGAGGCCGCGTGGGAACGGGTGCTGGCCCTGAACGTGAAGGGCGTGTTCCACCTCACCAAGTTCCTCGTACCGCTGCTGGAGAAGGCCGGGACGGCCGAGGAACCGGCTCGGGTCATCAACGTCGGGTCGATCGACGGGATCCGCGTGCCGATGCTCGACACCTTCGCCTACTCCTCGTCGAAGGCAGCCGTGCACCAGCTCACCGGCCACCTCGCCCGCCGCCTGGCCCCCGTGGTCACGGTGAACGCCATCGCGCCGGGGCCGTTCGAATCGAAGATGATGGCGGCCACCCTCGACGCCTTCGGCGACCAGATCGCTGCGTCCGCTCCGCTCAAGCGCATCGGGCGGCCCGACGACATGGCGGGCACGGCCATCTTCCTCGCCTCCCGGGCGGGCGCCTATCTGACGGGGGCGATCATCCCCGTGGACGGGGGCATCGCCACCGTGGGCTGACCGACGCGGTCGTCACTCGTCGGCGTCGGGCGCCGGATGCTCGAGGAACACGGCCGCGGCCGAGTACGTCGGCAGGAGGAGGGCGGCCGTCCGGTCCAGCTGCTCCTGGGGGGTGATGGCTCCCGCGGACGCCTGCCGCGCCAGCTCGGCCAAGCGGTCGGCGTTCTCCTGCAGGCTGGCCATGGTCGCGTCGCCCACGAGCGCGACGAGCTCGAAGCCCTCCGCCGACGCGGCCTCGAGGATGTCCTCGTCGATGGCGACGTGCAGGACCGCGTTGGCGTGCTCGCCACGGTCGAGCAGCCGATGCGCGCCGGCGCCCTCGTTGTCGACCACGACGTCGACCCCGCGACGTTCGAGGTCGGCCACCAGACCCAGGCCGGGGCCGATGGCCCCGAACGTCCCCATGCGCACGAGCACGGGCCCGTCGCCCGGCAGGTCGCGGACGGCCGCCTCGGCGGGCGCGCCGAGGCCCGCGGTCAGGACGGACGCCTCCTCCACGGGGACCTCGGCGTCGCTGGCCCGCACGCTGGTCACCGCGGCCAGGGCGGCCAGTGCGGCCAGGGCGAGGCCGGTCGCCGCCCGCCGACCGGCGACCGGGGCGCGGTCGGTCGCCAGCGCCCACCCGCACCACAGGACGAAGACCCCGCCGAGCATCCCGAGGACCCAGGCCCAGTGGAGGCGGTAGGCGTACAGCGGGCCGACCGTGCGGGCGGTCGCCACTACGCCGAGCACCGACGCCGCCAGCCAGGTGGCGGCGAGCGCTCGCGCCGCCCACCCCCGGCGGCGCCACAGCACCGCGATGGCGGCGGCCACCGGGACCAGCAGGACGGGGACCACCCCCTCGTACACCGCGGCGGGCTCAGCCACCACGCTCAGGGTCCCTTGGCCGACGATCCACTCGGGCGGCACCGAGTACTGGTCGGCGACCACCCGCCAGCCCTCGAGCAGGGTCCGGGCGTCCTCTCCCGGATCGCCGAACCACTCGACGATCTGGTCCATGTTCCCCTCGGCGTGGGTCACCTGCTCGACCACCGGGGGCAGCCACATCACGACGGCGACGAGGGCCGCGACGACCGCAGGGGCCAGCCGCCAGCCCCGGCGGGGCGAGGCGGCGGGATCTGCCGGTCCGACGGCCTCGTCCCCGGCGGCCTCGTCGCCACCTTCGCCGCCACCTTCGTCGCCGCCACCTTCGTCGCCGACGGCCTCGTCGCCGATCGCCTCGCGGACGCGCCCGGCCCGGCGGCGGTCGGCAGCCGCGGCCCCGACGGTCCAGGCCACGGCGGCCAGCCACAGGGGGACCGCCAGCGCCACGTACCCGACGTGGGTCTGCACCAGGAACGACATGACCACGGTGGCCCAGGGGAGCGCCCAGCGCTCGTCGCGGACGGCGGCCCACACGAGGAACAGCAGCGCGCCGTAGGGGAGCACCGTGACGTAGACGTTCCACGGGGTCGCCAGGAACGTCGGCCCCAGAGCCTGGAGCAGGAGCCCGCAGCCCACCAACGTGGCGAGCATCAGGCCGGTCCCGCCGCGTCGCCGCGCGAGGACGCCCATGGCGCCGACCGACACCGCGTTGATGAGTAGGGCCCCGACGGCGAGCGCGGCGCCGTCCCGCCCGAGCAGCCGGTACGGCAGGGCCAGCGTGTAGAAGAGGGCCGGCCCCGGGTGGTGCCAGCCGTCGCGCGAATACGGGCCGATCGAGGGCGTGTGGACGCCCACGTCCCTCGTCAGGAGCTCGGTCGTCGCCAGGTCGCCGACCAGGACGACGTCGCTCCGCAGCATGTGCACGGCCGCGACCACCAGGGGCGTCAGCGTGAGGGCGATCGCGGCGGGGGCCAGGAGATCCCGCCGGGGCCTCCTCGGCGCCGGCGGGGCATCCTCGGCATCGGGCCGCTCGGCGAGGGCGGGGGTCGCACCCACGATCGGGCGATCGTACGGCACTGGCGCGTTCGGGGTGCCGAGTCGGTGCGCCGGCCCGGCGCTGGTCAACCGGTCCGGAGATCGGCGATGGTGCCCTCGTCGCCGCCGACCAGCCGCACGCGTGGGCCCAGCACGCGGCGGGCGGCCACTGCGACGGCCGCAGCCACGCCGGCGACCGCCGCGAATGCCCATCGCAGCCCGACCAGCTCGGCGAGCGTCCCCATGAGGACGGGCTCGGCCATGAAGCCGAGCCGGGCAGCTAGTGACACCGTGGCCGCTCCCGTTCCGGGCGCCACCCCCGGCGTCGTCGCCGCGGCCGAGAAGGCCAGCGGGAACAGGCCGGCCGCGCCCACCCCCGCCACCACGAGCCCGGCGGCGAACGCGACCGGGTTGTCGACCAGCGCGCCGGCGAGCAGGCCCGCGGCGACGAGCGCCATGCCGCCCCGCAGGACGGCGACGCCCCCGTGGCGGTCGGTGAGGTGGTCACCGGTCAGCCGTCCTGCCAGCATCCCGGCCGCGAACGCGGCGAATCCCAGGGCCGCCGCGCCCGGCCCGGCGCCCAGGCGTTCGAGTCGCAGCGCGGACCAGTCGGACGGCCCGCCCTCGATGACGGCGCCTGCCACGGTCAGCGCGGCGAGGGCGACGAGCGGGCCGGCGGCCCGTGAGGCCCGCCGCCGGGTCGGGTTCGGGCCGGGGCGGGGCGGGGTCTCCGCGACGCCCGACGCCGGCGCCGCGGCGGCGTGGCGGTCGGGAAGGTGGTCGTCGGCCACCAGCCAGCGCCTCGAGGCCAGGGCGCCGGCGGCGACCACGATCCCGACGCCGAGCAGGTGCCAGGTCAGCGACACGCCCGCCGCCGCCAGCAGCGCGGCGACGCCGGCGGCGGCCAGCGACCCGAGGCTCCACGCGCCGTGGAGGCGGTGCATCAGCGAGCGCCCCGACACGCGCTCGTAGGCGGCGCCGTTGGCGTTCATGGCGATGTCCATCGCTGCGTCGGTCGCCCCGATCCCCACCAAGGCGACGAACAGCACCCCCGGGTGGGGGGCGGCCCCCGCGGTCCACAGCGAAGCGGCCATCGCCAGGGCCCCGCCGACGGCCACCGGGCGGCTGCCGAGCCGCCCCACGGCGCGCCCGGCGGCGGGGCTGGCGGCCAGCGCCCCCAAGGCCATGCCCACGAGCACGAGCCCCAGCCCGGCATCGGAGAGGCCGAGCGCCGCCTGCCGTTCAGGCAGCCGCGGCAGGAAGCTGGGCCCTCCCAGGCCGTTGGCGACGAACACGACCGCGATGGCCGTGGCACGCGCCCTCACGGGCGGGCGGGTGAACGCGGGGCCACTCGCCCGAGCATGCCCCGGCCCCGGTGCGCCCTGCGAGCTACCGGGGGACCTGCGACCAGGGCACGTCCTTGTCGACGCGGGGCTCGCCCGGCAGGCCGAGCACGCGCTCGCCGAGGATGTTCCGCTGGATCTCGGACGTCCCGCCCTCGATCGAGTTGGCCCGGGCCCGGAGGAACATCTTCCGCGCCGACCCCGGCGGCCCGATGAGGCCCAGGTTCTCCGCCCGCCGCATCTCGTAGTCGTAGCCAACGAGTGCCTGGGCGCCGAGCAGGTCGACGCACAGCTCGTAGACGGCCATGTTGATCTCGGCGAACTTGAGCTTCGCGATCGACCCCTCGGGCCCGGGGTTGCCGACGCGCCGGTTCTGCCCGGCCCGGATGTTGGTGAGGCGCAGCGCCTCGGCCTCGATCCACAGCTTCACGAGGCGGTCGCGGGCGGCCGGGGTCTTGTCGGCGACCTCCTCGTTCCAGATGCGCACCGCCTCGGCGATCGCACCCGAGCCGCGGGGCGGCACACCGGCGCCGCCACCGCCGATGCTGGTCCGCTCGTTCATGAGGGTGGTCATCGACACCCGCCAGCCCTCGCCGACGTCGCCGATGCGGTCGGCGTCGGGCACCCGCACCTCGGTCATGTAGACCTCGTTGAACTCGGCCTCGCCGGTGATCTGGCGCAGCGGCCGGACCTCGACGCCGGGGGCGTGCATGTCGAGGGCGAAGTAGGTGAGGCCCTTGTGCTTGGGGGCCTCGGGGTCGGTGCGGGCCACGAGCATGCCCCGGTCCGCGATGTGGGCGAGCGTGTTCCACACCTTCTGGCCCGAGATGACCCACTCGTCGCCGTCGCGCACGGCCCGGGTGGCGAGCCCGGCGAGGTCGGAGCCGGCGCCCGGCTCGCTGAACAGCTGGCACCAGGCGTCCTCGCCGGTGAACGTCCGACGCAGCAGGCGCTGCTTGACGGCCTCGTCGCCGTTCGTGACGATCGTCGGCCCGGCTAGGGCGAGACCGAAGAAGTGGCGGGGGCCGGGGTGGGCGGCGCCGGCGGCGTGGACGCGCCGATCGACCTCCCTCTGCGCCGCCGGAGGGAGGCCGAGGCCGCCGTAGCCCTCGGGGAAGTGGACCCAGGCGAGCCCGAGGTCGTACTGGCGCCCGCGGAAGGTGACGTCGTCGACGGCCTTGGGGTCGACGTCGGCCAGCAGCTTGTCGACCCGCTCGGTGACGAGGGCGGTGGCGTCGCTCATGCCCGCAAGATAGGTCCCCGGTCAACGTCTTGACCACCGGTCAGGCGGCCTGGTGGGCAGAACCTCGCGAGTACCGTGGCGGCATGTCGGTGCTTCCGGCGCGTCATCCGGTGACGGCGGACGCCGACGTCCTCGGGTAGCGCCGCGGCTCAGTCGACGGCCGTGGCGGCCGGGCGGGCCCGCAGGGTGATGTCGTTGCAGGCCTCGCAGACCTCCTGCGGGATGACCCCGAGCCGCATCAGGTGCCCGAACACCCAACAGCCGGCGCAGAACCCGACGACCGACTCGAGCAGCGCGAAGACCAGCAGCACCGCCACCAGCGCCGTCGCCGCCCCGGTCCAGCCGAGCGCCAGGCCGAGAATCGAGGCGACCGTGGTGAGCGTCAGCCCGACGGCCTGGGCGAACCGCTTGGGTGGACCGGGCACCAGCCTGGGCGGGCCGAGCCGCGGGGCGACGACCTGGGTGGCGAGTCGGCCGAGCGGGCTGAACCGGGGGCCGGCGAGCACCCGGGCGAGGAAGCCGACGGCGACGAGCGGGACGAGCCAGAGCCACCCGGTGGCGAGGGTCAGCGCCGCCGACGCGGCCACCCCGCCGGCCACCACGCGGGCGGCCTTCTCGTTGACGGGGTTGGGGAAGCGGAAGGCGGCGGACCTCACGGCCCCAGCATAATCCCGATCCACTCGGTCAACTATCTGTCGCCTGGTCGCCGGCGAGGGCGGGCCCGCGCTCGGCGGCCATGGCGGCGAGCGTGAACGACTCGGCGGCCGCCATCGTGGCCGCGCTGATGGTGTGCCAAACCGACGGCAGGCGGTCGCCGATGCTCGCCTCCGCCCGGCCGGCCCCGTCGAGCACCCGCATGACGTCGGCCACCGTGATGTCCGTCGCTGGCCGGGCCAGCCAGTAGCCGCCGTTGCCGCCCCGCTTCGACTGCACGAGCCCCGCCCGCCGCAGGTCGGCGAGGATGTTCTCGAGGAACCCCACCGACACCTCGTGGCGCGCCGCAAGGACCTCGCCCTTCACCGGCACACCGGCGGCGGCCAGGTCGACGAGGGCGTCGAGGCCGTAGATCAGGCGGGCGGTCACGCGCAATCGTCGTGGCCTCGGGGGCGGGGGCGGGGCCGAGGGCGCACCCACGGGGGCTTGGGCATCCCTGGATCCTAGACTATTCCGGTAAAGTTGACCGGAGTAGTCTGCTTTGCGTACGTTCACCCGGCCGACCGGGACCACGCCGGTCACGACATGCCTTTGGGGCGAGAAGGACAGACCGTGATGAAGAATCGTGTGCGCACGGCCGCGGCGCTCGCCGCCGCCAGCCTGCTGGTGGTCGCCGCCTGCGGCGGGGACGACGACGAGGCCGCGGCCGGCAGCGGCGGCGACTCGACGATCTCGATCGTGGGGTTCGCCGTGCCCGAGGCCGCCAATCAGGCGATCGCCGAAGAGTGGACGCAGACCCCAGAGGGCGAGGGCGTCGAGTTCCGGACGTCCTACGGCGCGTCGGGCGACCAGAGCCGGGCCGTCGAGTCGGGCCTCGAGGCCGACTACGTGCACTTCTCGGTGGCGAGCGACGTGACCCGCCTGGTCGACGCCGGCCTCGTGGCCGACACCTGGGACGACGGGCCCACCAAGGGGATCGTCTCGTCGTCGGTCGTCGTGTTCGCCGTGCGCGAGGGCAATCCCGAGGGCATCGAGACGTGGGAGGACCTCATCCAGCCCGGCATCGAGATCGTCACGCCCAACCCGGCATCGTCGGGTGCGGCCCGCTGGAACGCGCTCGGCGGCATGGGGCCAGGTCATCGAGAGCGGCGGCACCGAGGCCGAGGCCGAGGCCTACGTGACCAGCTTCTTCAACAACGTCGTCGCCCTGCCCAACAGCGGCCGCGACGCCACCACTGCATTCCTCGGCGGCACGGGCGACGTGCTGATGGCCTACGAGAACGAGGCGATCCTCGCCCACCAGAACGGCGAGGAGTTCGACTACCTCATCCCCGAGACCACGATGCTCATCGAGAACCCGGGGGCCGTCCTGATCGACGCCAACCCCAAGGCGGAGCAGTGGCTCGACTTCGTGCTGAGCGAGGACGGCCAGCGCCAGTTCGCCCTCAAGGGCTTTCGTCCGGTGATCGAGGGCGTCGAGTTCGACGAGGTCGAGGGCGCCAACGACCCCGCCGACCCCTTCCCCGCGGTCACAAACCTGCTGACGGTCGACGAGGACTTCGGGAGCTGGGACGAGCTGTCGGACAAGTTCTTCGACGAGGAGTCCGGGCTGGTGACCCAGATCATCGCCGCCTCCGGGAAGGCTGAGTGATGCCCCGCAGAGGTCTCGCACACGCCTCGCCAGCCAGGTTCGCCGCTGGCGGCGTCCTCGTCCTCGACGCACACGGCGTGCGCCTTCGTCCTGCGTCCTTGCCAGCGGCGAACCTGTCGTGGCGATTCGCCCACGCGACCTCTGCGGGCCATCACCTGTGACCGTCGCAGTTCTCCCCGACGGCCGGCCGGCGCGCTCGCGCCGGCCGGCCCGGCCCCCCCGACCTGGGGGGCTCACCCGCGTCTCGGGCCTGGGCCTCGGCGTGGCCATGATTTGGTTCAGCCTCCTGGTGCTCATCCCCTTGGCCGCCGTCGTGGTCACGGGGACCGAGGGCGGATGGGCCGAGTTCTGGGACGCGGTCACCGCCGAACAGACCGCGGCCGCCATCCGGCTGACCGTCGGCATGGCGGTGCTGGTGACTGCCGTGAACGTCGTCATGGGCACGCTCATCGCCTGGGTGCTCGTGCGCGACCGGTTCGTCGGCCAGCGCGTGCTCGAGGTGCTCATCGACATCCCGTTCGCCCTGCCCACGATCGTGGCGGGTCTGGTGCTGCTGTCGCTGTACGGGCAGGACAGCCCGCTCGGCATCGACGTGGCCAACACCCGGCCCGCAGTGATGCTGGCGTTCCTGTTCGTGACGCTGCCGTTCGTGGTTCGGACGGTCCAGCCCGTGCTGGCCGAGCTCGACCGCGAGGCCGAGGAGGCCGCGGCCTCGCTCGGCGCCAGTCGCGTCACCACCTTCCGACGCGTCGTGCTGCCCAGCCTGGCCCCCGCCATCGCCGCGGGGGCGGCGCTGTCGTTCGCCCGCGCGGTGAGCGAGTACGGCTCGCTCGTGCTGCTGTCGGGCAACCTGCCCTTCCGCACCGAGGTCACGTCGGTGCGGATCCTCAGCAGCATCGAGAACGACAACCTCACCAACGCGGCTGCCGTGGCCACGATCCTGCTAGCCATCTCGCTGGCGGTGATCGTGGCGCTCGACGTCGTGCAGCGCAGGATCGCCCGCCGTGGCTGACCCCTCCTCCCGCCGCGCTCGCGCCCGGGGCGCCGCCGGGCGTCGGCCGCCGCGCCGGTACGGCCGCTACGTCATGCGGGCGATCGTCGCCGCCTACCTGTTCCTGCTCGTGGCCTGGCCCGTGTCGCTGGTGGCCAAGAACGCCTTCGCCGACGGGCTGACCGACCTGCGAGGCATCCTCGACGACCCCGACGTGATGCACGCCCTCCGGCTCACGGTGATGGTGGCGGTGGTGGCCGTCGTCATCAACACGGTGTTCGGGGTGGGCATCTCGATCCTGCTGGTGCGCTACCGGTTCCCCGGCCGGCGGGCCCTCAACGCCCTCGTGGACCTGCCGCTGTCGGTGTCGCCGATCGTGGTGGGCCTGTCGCTCGTGCTCGTGTACGGCGGACGCGACGGGTGGTTCGGCCCCGCGCTCGAAGACGCTGGCTTCCAGGTCATCTACGCCACCCCCGGCATCGTCTTGGCCACCGTGTTCGTGGCCTTGCCGCTGGTCGTGCGCGAGGTGGTGCCGGTGCTCGAGGAGGTCGGCATCGAACAGGAGCAGGCCGCCTGGAGCCTCGGCGCCAACGCCCTGCAGACCTTCCGGCGCATCACGCTGCCGTCCATCCGCTGGGCCGTCGTCTACGGCGTCGTGCTCAGCCTGGCCCGCTCGCTCGGCGAGTTCGGGGCCGTGAAGGTCGTGTCGGGCAACGTTCTCGGCGAGACCCGCACGGCCACCCTCGTCGTCGAGGAGAAGTACCTGAACTTCGACCAGGGCGGCGCCTACGCCACCGCCTTCCTGCTCGCCCTCGTCTCGGTGGCGTGCATCGTGGTGGTGTCCTTCGTGCGCCCCAAGGAGGACTCGGCCTCATGAGTATCGAGGTCTCCCACGTCGGCAAGCGGTTCGGCGACTTCGTCGCCCTCGACGACGTGACCGTGAGCATCCCCACCGGGCAGCTCACGGCGTTGCTCGGACCGAGCGGTGGCGGCAAGTCCACGCTGCTGCGCATCATCGCCGGGCTCGACCACGCCGACGAGGGCACGGTCGAGATCGCGGGCACCGACGCCACCTTCCTGCCCCCGCAGAAGCGCAACGTCGGCTTCGTGTTCCAGCACTACGCCGCGTTCAAGCACATGACCGTGCGCCGCAACGTGTCGTTCGGGCTCGAGATCCGACGGCGGCCGAAGGACGAGATCCGCCGGCGGGTCGACGAGCTGCTCGAGCTGGTGCACCTCGAGCAGTTCGCGGACCGGCTGCCGTCGCAGCTCTCGGGCGGCCAGCGTCAGCGCATGGCGCTGGCCCGAGCGCTGGCGGTCGAGCCGACCGTGCTGCTCCTGGACGAGCCGTTCGGCGCGCTCGACGCCAAGGTGCGCAAGGAGCTGCGGGACTGGCTGCGGCGGCTGCACGACGAGGTGCACGTCACGACCGTGTTCGTGACCCACGACCAGGAGGAGGCCCTCGAGGTCGCCGACGAGATCGTGGTGATCAACGACGGGCGCATCGAGCAGATCGGCTCGCCCGACGAGCTGTACGACGATCCGGCGAACGAGTTCGTGATGCGGTTCCTCGGGCCGGTGACCCGGCTCGGTCCCGCCCTGGTACGGCCCCACGACGTCGAGCTCCTGCCCGCCGACCCGGGGGGTGCCGTCGCCGGGACGGTCGGCCGGGTCGTGCGGGTCGGCTTCGAGGTGCGGGTGGAGGTGGCGAGCGAGGACCAGGTCGTCCTCGTGACCATGACCCGCACCCAGTTCCAGGCGCTGGGTCTCGAGGCGGGCTCGCCCGCGTGGCTGCGCCCGATCCGGGGGGCGCCGACGGTGCTGTCGGCCGGGCCGGCGGACGGCGACGGCGAGCTGGTGGCGAGCTGACCGTCGAAAGCTGACGGAAAAGGTCGGATTTCGGTTGCGCACCGGTGATCGGGCCGGTAGTAATTATGATTAAGTCGATCAACTTTATCACCGTTCTCCTCTCCGAAGGTCCGCACCGTGCCGCTCTCCGTCCACTGGTTTCTGCCCACAGCGGGCGACAGGAACACACCATGACCACCCTCGCCCCCGCGGCGCCCCGGCTCGACGTCCGCCCCCTGACCGGCAGCATCGGCGCCGAGATCTGCGGCGTGGATCTGCGCGAGCCGCTGGACGACGCCACCGCCGCCGAGATCCGCCGGCTGTGGCTGCGCCACAAGGTCGTGTTCTTCCCCGGCCAGCACCTCGAGCCCGTGCACCACGTGGCGTTCGCCCGGCACTTCGGCGCCCTCACCCGTGCCCACCCGGTCGTGCCCGGGCCCCTGCCTGGCCACCCCGAGGTGCTCGTGCTCGACAGCGAGCGGGCCCGCACCGAGGCCGCCTACGCGCCGACACGGCAGCGCACCCGCGAGGCGGGCTGGCACACCGACGTGACCTTCGTGCCGACGCCGCCGGCCGGGTCGGTGCTGGCGGCCCGGGTGGTGCCCGCGGCGGGGGGCGACACGCTGTGGTCCGACGGCGAGGCGGCCTACGCCGCGCTCGACGAGCCGCTCCGTCGGCTGGTCGACGGGCTATCGGCGGTCCACGACGGGCGGCGCACGTTCGGGGGCTTCATCGACGCCGGGTACGCCGTCGAGTGGGAGGGCGAGCGGCTCGCGGCTCTCGAGCCGACCGAGCACCCGGTGATCCGCACCCATCCCGAGACGGGCCGGCGCTCGCTGTTCGTGAACCCGCAGTTCACGTCGCACGTGGTGGGCCTGTCCGCCCGGCACGGCGAGGCGCTGCTCGACCAGCTCTACCGCCACATGACAGTGCCCGAGCACACGGTCCGCCACCGCTGGCGCCCCGGCGACGTCGCGTTCTGGGACAACCGGGCGACCATGCACTACGCCACGCTCGACTACGGGGACGCCCCCCGCGTCATGCACCGGGTGACGCTGCAGGGGGACCGGCCCGCATGAGCCCCACTCCCGTCGGCGTGTCGCCGGCACCGATCTCGCGGCCGGCCGGCGGGCGCCTCCCCCTCGGGCGCCCTCCGGCCGCCGCGACCACCGCCGCGGCGGCGGCCCTGTCGCCCGACTCGCCTGCGTCGCCGCCCTCGCCGCCCTCGCCGGCCGAACCGCTGCCCGCCCACGTGCTGGCCGACATCGCCGCCGGCATCGCCGCCGCCACGCCGCTGTGGTCGGAGGCCGTACGCCACGACCCCGACGGCCGGCAACCGGTGCGCCTGATCGCCACCGAGCGCTACGAGGTGTGGGCCATCGGGTGGACCACCGGGCAGAACGTGCGGGTGCACGACCACGGAGACTCGGCCGGCGCCTTCGTCGTCACTGCCGGCGAGCTGACCGAGGTGCTGCCCGACGGGCGGGGCGGCCGGGTCGAACGATCGCTGGCCACCGGCCGGCTGCGCCACCTCGCGGTGGGGCTGGTGCACGATGTGGTGAATCGGAGCGCCGCACCGGCCACGAGCATCCACGTCTACTCGCCGCCGATCACGCACATGACGTACTACGACGACACGTTTGCGCCGCTCGAGACAGAGCCCGTCGCCCCCGAGCGCCCCAGGCTGGGCGCGGCGTCGGCGGCCCGGGCGCTCCACCCGTCCAGGCGGGGGCCGGCGTGAGCCCCGAGCTGCGTGCGGCTGCGACCGGCGACGGCGCCGACCGGGTCGACGGCGCGCCCTCGACCGTCGCCCCGACCGGGGTGGACCACCTGCTCGCGCGCGCGCCCGGGACGCGATCGCGCCGCGTCCCGGGCCCGCCGATCTCGACGCCGTGTGGGCCGCAGGCGGGCTCGTCGTCGACATCCGCCCGGTCGACCTGCGTGAGCGCGACGGCCTCCTACCGGGCGCGCTGGTGGTCGACCGCAACGTCCTCGAGTGGCGGCTCGACCCGACGGGGGAGTGGCGCCTCCCCGAGGTCACCGGCCCCGACCAGCAGGTCGTGCTGTTCTGCGACGAGAGCTACGCCTCCAGCCTGGCGGCGGCCACGTTGCGCGAGGTCGGCCTGCGCCGGGCCACCGACCTCGACGGCGGCTACCAGGCCTGGTTGCGGTTCCGCGCCGAGGCGGGTCGGAACGGGGACGGGTCGACAAGGCAACAACGATCGCCCTGACGCTCTCGAGGCATGGCATGCGCGGGCCGCACGTCCTTGCCTCGCGCCGCGGACGAGACCCCACGATCATCACCTAGATCGTCGTCTCGACCTCCTGCTCCGCGGATCCTGTCACCGCAGGACTGGCGTTGGTCTTGACGGAGCCGAGGAGGCTGTCGGACCGGGCGTCGATGAGCCGGGTGATGAGCTGCTGGGACGCGCCGAACACGACGGCGTACACGAGGATCTGTGACCGGGTGTCGACGTGGGTGAAGCCCGGGACGACGCCGGCGCGGAGGAACAGCAGCCCGAGCACCGCGGCGATGATGCCGGTCTCGGCCTTCACGAGCGCCTGGAAAAGGCGGATGCTGCTGGCCGGGAGGGCGGTCGCCGGCGCGGGTCGGATGATGAAGGCGACGCTGGTGAGTGACGCCCCCACGAGGCCGAACAGCACGACGGTCAACACGTCGGCGTTGTCGGCCCGTGCGTCGCCGTCGCCGAGCGCGGCGTCGGTGAAGGCCCCGGTGTCGGCCCGGGGCGGCAGCGGGGTGCTCGGGCAGATGACGCGAGCGGGTTCGACCGGAGCGTTGTCCTGGACCACGGCGGCGTCGGCGGTGTCGGCAGACGACTGTTCCTCGACGGGGGCGTCGGGGTCGGGAAAGCACAAGGGCACAAGATGTGGCCGCCACCATCCGAGGGCGACCAGCATGACCACGAGCACGAAGAGGGCCCCGCTCGCCCCGATGAGCTTGCTCTGGAACCGGCGGAGGCGCTGGTAGTTGGCCGCGTTCGAGTCGTTGGCCGCCTGGATCGCGCCGGCGAGGATCTCACGGTCGCGCTGCGCGATCTCCGCGGGCGGGTCGCCGGTGACCTGCTCGAGGACGGCGCAGGCGGCGACGCGCTCGGGCCGCAGGGGGCCGAGGGTGCGCGCGAACGTGGCTCGGAGGCGCGGGGCCATGCCGAGGATCTGCTCGTCGCTGAAGACGCACCGGACCATGTCGACGACGGCCGCGTCGATGTGCCCCCATGTGCCCTCGACCCGCGTCCCGTTGAACCACTTGCGAGGGCTCGACCCGTCGGCGATGTAGCCCTCGGCCTCGCACAGATGCTCGGCCCACGGCCCGGGGTCGGGGCACGGGTGCGCCCGGGGCGTCGCCTGGAGCGCCATGGCGCGCAGGGTGTCGATCTCCACCTGGGCGCGGATCTCCCACGGCTGCCTGCGCTGACTGCGCCGGTCGTCCGACCCGTCGCCCACGTCGCCGACCTCCCGTTCGCCGGGGAGGGTACGGCGCGCGCCCGGTGCTGTGTAGAGCACGGTGCGGCGGGACCCGGAGGCGACGGCTGAGGGTGCACCACCTGCCGGGGTGGCGGCGGAACACTCTGCCGATGCAGCCCGCTCATTCGGTACCGGCCCCGCACGTCATGCGCCGCCGTCGGCTGGTGGCCGTGGCCGCGGGCGGTGTCGTCGCCGTCCTGACGACCGCCGCCATCGACGTCGTGCGCGATCGGATGGCGCCGCCGGCGGCGTCGGCGCCGGTCGGGGCGGCGGGCATCGCCGAGTCCGACACGGCCACCCAGCGCCCGTGGGTGTGGGATCGGGGCCCCACCGCGGTGGCCCCGCTGCCCACCGCCCCCGCCGTGGCGCCGGTCATCACCCGTGTCGAGACGACGGATCCCGTCGTCTTCCTCACGATCGACGACGGCTTCACCCGCAACCAGGCGGGTCGCGAGGCTTTCGCCGCGCTCGGCATTCCCGCTTCGCTGTTCCTGGTCGACCAGCCCATCCAGGACGCGGCGGCCTGGTTCGGCGACCTGCCCGGCGCCGTGGTCGAGAGCCACAGCCGCACCCACCCCGACATGCGAACGTTCAGCGAGGCCGAGCAGCGCGACGAGATCTGCGGCAATGCCGACCTGATCGAGAGCACCTACGGGCGCCGTCCCGTGCTGTTCCGCCCGCCGTACGGGAACTACGACGCAGCCACCCAGCGAGCGGCCGCCGCCTGCGGCATGCGGGCCATCGTCTTGTGGCAGGAGCACGTCAACGGCGGCGTCGTCGGGTTCCGCGAGGTCCTGCACTTCCGGCCGGGCGACGTCATCCTCATGCACTTCCGCCCGACGTTCGTGCAGGAGCTGCACGTGATCCGCGACCGGGTCCAGGAAGCGGGGCTCCACTTCGCCCTGCTCGAGGACTACCTGGTCCCCGACACGGTGCCGTCGCGTTGATCCACCGACGGGATGCGGCGGCCGGCGGTCAGCTCGATCCGGCGGCGCCGCCTCATCGGCCGGCGGCCACCTCGGCCACCTCGGCCACGAGCCGCCGCCGGCGGTCTGCCGGCAGGAAGGACGCCTCGATGCCGTTCACCACCAGCCGTGCCAGCTCGGGCACGCCGAAGCCGAACGCCCGGGACAGGCGGCGGTACTCCTCCGACAGATCGGTGCCGAACATGTGGGGGTCGTCGGTGTTGATCGTGACGACCACGCCGGCGTCGATGAGGTCGGCGACCGGGTGGTCCTCGAACCGCTCATAGACGCGGGTGCAGACGTTCGACGACGGGCAGACCTCGAGCGGGACCCGTCGCTCGGCGAGCTCGGCGACCAGGGCGGGGTCCTCGATGGCGCGCACGCCGTGGCCGATCCGCTTCGCCCGCAGGTCGTGGAGCGCGGCACGGACGCTCTCGGGTCCGTCGCCCTCGCCGGCGTGGGGGACCGAGCGGAGCCCTGCCGCGATCGCCTCGTCGAAGGCCCAGGCGTAGTCGGGCCGGGCCACGCCGGCCTCGGCCCCGGCGAGCCCGAAGCCCACGAGGCCGTCCGGCGGTTGCTCGAGCGCCAGCCGCAACGTCCGCTCGGCGGCGGGCTGTCCGTGCTCGCCGGGGATGTCGTAGATCCAGGCCAGCTCGACGCCGAGCGCGGCGGCGAGGCGCCGGCCGTCGTCGAGGCCGTCGAGGAGGCCCTCGTGCGGCAACCCCCGCATCTCGTGCATCACCGGCGTGACCGTCACCTCGGCGTAGCGCACCTGGTGTGACGCCAGGTCCTCGGCGGCGCGGACGAGCAGCGTGCTGACGTCGGCCGGGGTGCGCACGAGGTCGTTCACCGTCGAGTAGACGTCGATGAAGTGCGGGAAGTCCCGGAATTCGAAGAACGTCGCGAGGTCTGCCGCATCCCGGGGAACGCCGACGTCGGGATGGCGGTCGGCCAGCTCCGTCAGGGTGGCGGCCGACGCCGAGCCGACGAGGTGCAGGTGGAGTTCGACCTTCGGCGCATCGGCGAGGAAGGCCTCGATCGCGGGCGACGCCGTGGCAACGGGGGACGAGTCCACGCGGCGACCGTAACGGTGGTCGCCGAGCCGACCGACGAGATTTCGCACGCGCGGTCCTGGGTCAGACCGGGCGCGGTACCCCCGGCGCGACCGTCCGGGCGAGGATGCCGAGGGTGGCCCGCAGCGCGCCCTCCGACAGCACCGGGAAGATGCCCGCCTCCCGCCACACCGGGTCGATGTCCGACCAGTCGTAGTACGACGTCACCAGCGTGCCCTGGTCGACCGGCTCGAGCCGGTAGCCGTAGACGTGGCCGATCTGCGGCCGGAGCCGGCCGAGGATGGTCCAGGCGATCTCGCGGTCCTGCTCGTACGCCGTGATGGTCACGGTCACGTCGTAGAGGCCGAGGTCGTAGTCGTTGAGGGACTCGCGGTCCATGTGCACGACGAAGCTGTCGCCGACGGCCGACACCGGCTCGCCGCTGGCCGCCTGCAGCATCCCCGAGCTGTCGATGGACACGTGGCCCTGCGGGTCGGTCAGCACGCGGAAGATGTCCGCGGCCTTGGCCGGGATGAGGCGGGGGACCTCGATGCGCTCGCTCGTCATGGCGGCATCCTGCCACGAGCGTGCGACGGTCAGCGCGGCGAGCCCGCCGCCCGCCAGGCGCGCCAGCCGCCGTACGGGCTGAGGTCGGGGCGGCCGGTGGCGTCGTCGGCGGCCGCGACGAAGCCGGGGAGGACCGAGCCGTCCGTCAGCTCGACGCGCCCGACCGCCAGCCCGGGGACGCCCCTCGCCACGAAGCGGGCCCACCCGTCGGGCGGCAGCGCCCACACGTCGACCTCGATGGCCGTCCCCGGGCCGTCGGTGCGGATCAGGCCAGGGCGGGGCGGATCCTCGGCCACGAGGTGGAGGGCGTAGCAGGCGGCAGTGTGGGTGGTGGCGTGCCACCGACCGCCGCAGTCGAGGACCTGGGGCTCCAGCGCCTCGCCCCGGAGGTGGGCGCCGGCGACGACGAGCGGCACGGTGCCCGGGGGCACGGCGCCGGGGGTGGGAACGGCGACGTCGGCGACCGGCGACCCGAGGTCCTGCGCCAGGGTCGCCACCAGCTCGTCGGCCCAGGCGGGCCCGACGAGCTGGACGCCCCACGGGTGGCCGTCGGCGCGCGGGTCGACCGGCGTCACGGCCGCGCACAGGTCGAGCAGGTTGGCGAACGTCGTGTACGTGCCCAACCGGGCGTTGGCGCCGATCGGGTCGGCAGCGACGGCCGCGTGCGTCACGGTCGTCGGGACGACCGGCAGCAGCAGGGCGTCGACCGCGTCCCAGGTGGGCGCGGCCTCGACCGCCAGCGACCGCAGGCGGTCGGCGTCGGCGAAGGCCCGCCACGCGGGCACGTCCGCCGCGCCCCCGATGATCGACGCCACCACCGGGTCCAGGCCCTCCGGGGCCGCCCGCACGAAGTCGCCCACCGCCGCGTACCGCTCGGCCACGAACGCACCGCCGTACAGCAGCGCGCCCGCCGCCAGGAACGGCGTCGGGTCGACCTCGTCGAGCCGCCATCCGCGCGCCCGGGCGCGGTCGATGGCGGCGGCGTGGGCGTCGGCCGCCGCGCGGTCGCCGCCGAAGTCCAGCGCCTCGTCGGGCGGGATGCCGATGCGGGGCGCTCGGTCCGCTCGGGGCGCCACGACGGGTTGGCCGGGGGCTCGGGACCACGGGTCGAGCGGATCGGGGCCCGCGGCGACGGCCACCACCGCGGCGGCGTCGGCGGGCGCGGCGGCGAACACCCCGACGCAGTCGAGCGACCGGCACGCCGGCACCACGCCGGCGGCGGACACGCGCCCGCGGGTCGGCTTCAATGCGGCGATGCCGTTGAGCGCGGCAGGGACCCGGCCCGACCCCGCGGTGTCGGTGGCGAGCGCGCACGGCACGTCGCCCTGGGCGACCACCACGGCCGAGCCCGAGCTGGACCCGCCCGACACCCAGCCCGGATGGCCGACGGCATGGCAGGCGCCGTAGGGCGAGCGCGTGCCGACGAGCCCGGTGGCGAACTGGTCGAGGTTGGTCGTCCCGACGGGCAGCGCCCCGGCGGCGACGAGGCGGGCCACGACCGTGGCGTGCGCCGCCGCCGGCCCGGCGGCGTAGGTCGGGCAGCCGGCGGTCGTGGGCAGCCCGGCGACGTCGATGTTGCCCTTGACCGCGAACGGGACGCCCCACAGCGGCCGCCCCTCGGGGCCCTCGTCGGCCAGCCGCTGGGCGGCGGCCCGCAGCACGTCCGCGGGCACGTGGTCGATCCAGGCCGCGGCCTGCCCGCGGCCACGGCGCGCCAGCACGGCCTCGACGACGTCCACGGGCGTCCACGTCGCGGCGGCGAGTCCGGCCTGCAGCGCGCCGAGCGACCCGAGCGCACCGTCGACGTCGGCCGCCGCGGTCATGCCGGCTCGATCCCCACGAGCGGTTGGCCCGCCGTGACGAGCTGGCCGGGCCGGCATCCCACCCAGGTCACCCGCCCGGCCCGGTCGGCCGGCACCGAGACCTCCATCTTCATGGCCTCCAGCACGGCCACACGGTCGCCGCTCTCGACGGTGTCGCCCTCGGCGACCGAGACGTCGCCGACCTTGGCCGCGAACGGCGCCACCAGCAGCGCCGCGCCCGGGGGCGCGGCGGCCGCGGCGCCGCCCTGTCCGCCCGGACCGCCACCGTCGTCGCTCACCTCCGCCAGCTCGGACGCCCGGCGCAGCTCGCCGCTCGCCTCCCACCGGGCCCGCTCGTCGGCGAAGGCGGCGCGCTGGTGGGCCCGGAAGGCGGCGATGTCGTGGTCGTTGTCGGCCAGCCAGGCCCGGTACGCGGCCACGTCGAAGACCGTCTCCTCGACCCGGACCTCGCCCCGGCCCGCCACCATGTCGGCCCGCAGGTCGAGGAGCTCGTCGGCGCCCACCGGGTGGAAGCGGACCTGGTCGAAGAAGCGCAGCAGCCACGGCCGCTCGGGCGTGGTCTGGCGGAACGGGCGGTGGCGGCTCCACACCGGCACCGTGCGCCCGACGAACTGGTACCCGCCGGGGCCCTCCATGCCGTAGATGCACAGGTAGGCGCCGCCGATGCCGACCGCGTTCTCGGGGGTCCACGTGCGGGCCGGGTTGTACTTCGTGGTCACCAGCCGGTGCCGCGGGTCGAGCGGCGTCGCCACCGGGGCGCCGAGGTAGACGTCGCCGAGGCCGAGCACGAGGTAGCTGGCGTCGAAGACCGTGCGGTGCACGGCGTCGAGGTCCGTCGAGCCCGTTGACCCGGCGGATGAACTCGAGGTTGCTCGGGCACCAGGGCGCGTCGTCGCGGACGACCCGCATGTAGACGGCGATCGCCTCGCGGGTGGCGGGGTCGTCCCAGCTCAAGGGCATGTGCACGACCCGGCTCGGGATGCGGACGGCCCCCACGTCGGGCAGGTCGGCGTCGAGCTCGCGCACGAGGGCGAGCGCCGCGTCCACCGTGAGCCGCTCGCCGTCGACGTGGACCTGCAGGGAGCGGATGCCGGGCGTGACGTCGACGACGCCGGGGACCTCGGCCCCCTCCAGCCGCTCCATCAGCAGGTGGACCCGGACTCGCAGGTCGAGGTCGAGCACCTGGTCGCCGTACTCCACGAGCAGGTCGCGGTCGCCGGCGCGCCGGTACGTCACCCCGGGCCGGTCGTCGCCGCCCGGGACCCGCCGCAGCACCGCGGGCGCGGGCCGGAAGCCGGGCCCGCGCCCGTCCGCCGGCTCGGCGCGCACGTGGAAGCGGACGGTGTCGCCCGCCCGGAGCTGGCCCAGCTTCCACCGGTCGGCGGCCGCCACGGTGAGCGGGCAGACGAAGCCGCCGAGGCTCGGGCCGTCGGGCCCGAGGATCACCGGCATGTCGCCCGTGAGGTCGACGGCGCCGACGGCGTAGGGCGTGTCGTGGATGTTCGACGGGTGCAGGCCCGCCTCGCCGCCGTCGGTCCGGGCCCAGTCGGGCTTCGGGCCCACCAGGCGGACGCCGGTGCGGGCCGAGTTGTAGTGGACGGTCCAGGTCGCCGCCGCGAGCGCGGCGGCCCCCGCGGGCGTCAGGAACTCGGGGTCGGCATGGGGACCCTCGAAGACGTCGATGTCCCAGTGGTCGGTCAGCGCGGGCCGCTGGTCGACGGGGACCGGCGCGGGCGCGGCGGCGTCCTCGGCCCCTGCGACGACCGGACCGAGGCGCAGCACGTCGCCCGGCCGCAGCGCCCGCCCCGCATGGCCCCCGAACCCGCCGAGCGTGAACGTCGCCCGGCTGCCGAGGTGCTCGGGGACGTCGATCCCGCCGGCCAGCAGCACGTACCCGCGGGCACCCGGGCCGGCGACCGGGCCGCAGGCGAGGACCTGGCCGGGGGCCACGTCGACCGGCACCCAGCGCTCGACCGGCGCACCGTCGAGCGTGGCGCCCATGTCGGCCCCCGCCAGGCAGACGACCGCGGGCCGGTCGAAGCGCAGCGTCGGCCCGTGCACCTCGCACTCGAGCCCGGCCGCGCCCTCGGGGTTGCCGACGGCCCGGTTGCCGAGGCGGAACGACCGGTCGTCCATCGGCCCGCTGGGTGGCACCCCCACCGCCCAGTAGCCGAGCCGGCCCGGCCAGTCCTGCACGGTGACGTGCCCCGCGGGCGCCAGCACCTCGATGGTCGGCGGCCGGAACGGCAGGTCCTCGAACGTGCGGGTGCCGTGGGCGACCGCAGCGAAGCGGGGGTCGGCCAGCACGGCGCCGACCCACTCGCGGTTGGTCTCCAGGCCCGCGACCTCGGTGCCGGCCAGGGCGTCGCCCAGGCGCGTCACCGCCTCCGCCCGGTCGTCGCCCGCCACCAGCACCTTGGCCAGCAGCGGGTCGTAGAGCGGGGTGACCTCGGTGCCGGTGTCGACCCACGTGTCGACCCGCACGCCGGGCGGGAACCCCACCGCGGTCAGCAGCCCGGCGTTGGGCTGGAACCCGCGGGCCGGGTCCTCGGCGTACAGCCGGGCCTCGACCGCGTGGCCCGACGGCGTGGCGTCGGCGGGGACGGCCGCTCCGGCGGCGACGTCCAGCATGAGGCCGACGAGGTCGAGCCCGGTGACCAGCTCGGTCACCCCGTGCTCGACCTGTAGGCGGGTGTTGACCTCGAGGAAGTGGAACGCGTCCCGGGCCGGGTCGACGAGGAACTCGACCGTGCCCACCGAGCGGTAGTCGACCGACCGCGCCAGGGCGCGGGCCGCCTCGTGCAGGCCGGCCCGCAGCGCGTTCGGCAGGGCGGGCGCGGGCGCCTCCTCGACGACCTTCTGGTTGCGGCGCTGCACCGAGCAGTCGCGGTCGCCGAGGACCGCGACGCCGCCCCGCCCGTCGCCGACGACCTGCACCTCGACGTGGCGGGCCACGGGCAGGAAGCGCTCGACGAACAGGGCGCCCGAGCCGAAGCTGGCGGTGCCGGCCCGCGTCACGCGGGCCCAGGCGTCGGCCAGCTCGTCGGGCCCGTCGCAGCGCGCCATGCCGATGCCGCCGCCCCCGGCGGTCGCCTTGAGCAGCACGGGGTACCCGATCGCCGCGGCCTCGGCGGCCGCCGCCTCGAGGTGGGGGAGGACGCCGGTTCCGGGCAACAGCGGCACCCCCGCGGCCCGAGCGAGCCTGCGGGCGCGGTCCTTGTCGCCGAACGCCTCGATCTGCGTCGGTGTCGGACCCACGAACGCGAGGCCCGCGTCCTCGACGGCCCGGGCGAAGGTGGCGGACTCGGACAGGAACCCGTAGCCGGGGTGGACCGCGTCGGCGCCCGCGTCGAGCGCGGCCTCCACGATGCGATCGGCCCGCAGGTAGCTCTCGGAGGCGGCCGCGCCGCCCAGCGCCACTGCCGCGTCGGCCTGGCGCACGTGCGCAGAGGCGCGGTCGGGGTCGGAGAACACCGCCACCGAGGCGATGCCTCGCCGCCGCAGGGTGGCGATGATGCGGCACGCGATCTCGCCCCGGTTGGCGACGAGGACGCGGCGGAACGGGGCAGGCCCCGGCGAGTTGGTCACCGTGGTTCGTTCAGGCGGCGGACGGGCGCGTCACGACCATGCGCACCGGGGTCGGGTCGAAGCCGTTGCAGGGGTTGTTGATCTGCGGGCAGTTCGACACGACCACGATCACGTCGAGGTCCGCCCGCAGCTCGACGTGCTTCCCCGGCGCCGAGATGCCGTCGACGATGCCGAGCGTGCCGTCGGGCTCGACGGGCACGTTCATGAACCAGTTGACGTTGCTCTGCAGGTCGCGCTTGCCCAGCCCGTGGGCGGCGCCGCCCAGCAGGAAGTTCTCCACGCAGGCGTGCTGGTGCTTGGTGTGGTGCCCGTAGCGCACGGTGTTGGACTCGCACGAGCAGGCCCCGCCGACCGTGTCGTGGCGGCCGCAGGTGTCGTCGACGATCGTCATCATCGGCCGGCCGCGGGTGGACATCAGGACGGTGCCGGTGGTGAGGAAGAGGTTGCCCTGGGCCGCGATCGTGTCGGGGGCGCTGTAGCGCTCGACCGGGTCGTCGGCCACGTACGCGAGGAAGTCGACCGCCTGATTGCCCTCGAGGTCGACGATGCGCAGGTGGTCGCCGGCGTCGATGCGGCGGGTCCAGGGCGACCGGGCCGGGACGACCTCGTCGTGGACGACCGTGGGGATGTCATCGGAGGACCTCGGCCGGCACGAGGGCGCGCAGCTCCTCGTCGGTGTTCTCGTAAGCGCGCCGGGCCTCGGGGGTCGCCGAGCGCAGCGGGTCGTCGGGCCCGGCGGGGGTGCCGCGCCAGGCGGTGATCCGCACCGGACCGGCGGTGTAGGTGGGACGCGGGTCGAGGCGGTGGGGGACCGCCACCACGGTGACGATCAGCGGCATCTCGGCCCGCAGCACCACCTGGGCGCCGGCGGGCGAGCGGCCCTGCAGCAGGGTCAGCGTGCCGTCGGCCTCGACGAACACGCCGGTGAACAGGTTGACGTTGGGGGCCACATCGCGCTCGGTGAGGCCGTGCTTGGCCAGCGCCACGACGAAGCGGTCGCGCCCGCCGGGTGTGGGCCCGTGGGCCGTGCCGTCGCCGTAGCGGCGCTCGTTGTCGCGGCGGTTCGAGGTGCCGCAGAACGTGTCGTGGCAGGCGCTGGTGTCGTCGACGACCGAGGCCAGCACGCGCCCCATGTCGGACAGCAGCAGGTAGCCGGGCCCGGGGTAGGCCTGCCACTGGAGCTTGACGGTGTCGGCCACGTTGAGGCGCTCGGCCGGGTGGTCGGCGCGGTGGAGCAGGAGCCCGGCGCATGTGTCGCCGGCGACGTCGACCAGGCGGACCCGCGCGCCGATCGGCATCACCCGCGTCGCGTAGCCGCCGGCGCCGATGACCTCGTCCCACAGGACGTCGGCGGCGGCGACCCCTGGCGGGGGGTCGGGGAGCGTGGCCGCGGGGACCGTCGGCTGGGTGGTGGCCACCTGGCTGGCCTGGGCGCGGGCGTGGTCGCGGGCGCCGTAGGTGCTCGCTGTGCTGGCCACGGAGGCGTCCTTTCGGGGTCGGGCGGGGGCGCGCGGGGGCGGCTTTCAACGATGGTTCGAAATCCCATCGGCGATGCTGGTGGCACCGCCCCACGCTGGTCAACGGGCCGGTCGGCCATTTCACGGTGCGGAAACAGATCGCCGCAGTGGTGCCGGGGCCTGCCGGTACCGTCGAGTCATGCCGAGCCGGTCCGAGCTGCCCGCCGACCGCCCGACGCGGCGCCGGGTCGGCCGCCCCCGCGCCAACCCGACCGACGGCGACCTGGCGCCCCGCGACGAGATCCTGGCGGCCGCGACGCGGCTGTTCGCCGAGCAGGGCGTCGTCGACGTCACCATGTCCGAGATCGCCAGCCGGGCCGGGCTGCGCCAGGCGTCGCTGTACTACTGGTTCCGGCGCAAGGAGGAGATCCTCGCCGAGATCGTCGAGCAGGTGAACCGCGTGCCGCTCGACTTCGTGCTCAAGCTGGAGGAGGAGGCGGGCGACCCCGCGGTCCAGCTGTGGCGGCTCATCCGCTTCGACGTCGCCGCGCTCTGCGCCTTCCCGTTCGACATCAACGAGGTGCACCGGCTGAGCCGCCGGGCGCCTGACGCGTTCGAGGTGTACTGGCAGGAGCGCCAGGCGCTGAACGACGCGGTCGAGCGGCTCATCGCCCGTGGGGTGGCGTCGGGGGCGTTCCGCCCGGTCGACCCCCGCCTGACCGCGCTGGTGGTGCTCTCCGACGACGAGGGCGTGCAGAACTGGCACCGTCCCATCGACGGGCGCCGGCTCGCCGGCCGGCCCGATGGCGACTACACGGTCGACGAGATCGCCGAGTTCCTCGCCGACATCACGTTGCGGGGGCTATTGGCCGACCCCGACGACCTCGCCCGCGTGCGGCACGCGGCGTCGACCTGATCCCTATTTGCCAATCGTTCAGGCTCGCGTCAGGTAACGGCAAAACCCCCGTATTTCAATGGAAACTCGATTGTGACCGAGCCTGTTACGGTCCGCCATGAACGACAGCCATTTGCTGGAGGTCCCCGCGGACATGGCCCTTTCCCGATCCCGCCGGTCGAGGCGCGCCCGTTGGCTCGCCGCGTCGCTCGCGCTGCTGCTCAGCGTCACGGCCGCCGCGTGCGGCGACGATGACGACGAGGCCGCGACCGACGGCGGCGACGCCGCCCCGTCCAGCGAGCCGATCACCCTCGGCTACTCGGCTTGGCCCGGGTGGTTCCCGTGGGCGGTCACCGAGGAGCAGGGCTTCTTCGAGGAGGTCGGGGTCGAGGTCGAGCTCAAGTGGTTCGATGACTACCTGGCCTCGCTCACTGCGCTCAGCGCGGGCCAGCTCGACGCCAACAGCCAGACGCTCAACGACACGTTGGTCGGCGTGTCGGCCGGCGACGACCAGGTGGTCGTGCTGGTGAACGACAACTCGGCCGGCAACGACGCCATCATCGTCGACGAGTCCATCAACACGATCCAGGACCTGGCCGGCAAGACCGTGGCGGCCGAGCCCGGCGTGGTCGACCACTTCCTGCTGCTGCAGGGGCTCGACTCGGTCGGCATGAGCGAGGCCGACATCCAGTTCTCGGGCCTGCCGACGGCCGACGCGGCCGCCGCCTTCTCGAACGGCGAGTTCGACGCCGCCGGCGTGTTCGCCCCGTTCACCCTGCAGGCGCTCGAGCGGCCGGGCAGCAAGGTGCTGTTCGACTCGGCCGACTTCCCCGGCACCATCCCCGACTTCCTCGTGTTCAACGGCGACGTGGTCGAGGAGCGGCCCGAGGACATCCAGAAGATCATCGACGCCTGGTACATGACGCTCGAGTGGATCGCCGCCAACCCCGACGAGGCCAACGCCATCATGGCCGAGCGGGCCGGCGTCACGGTCGAGGAGTACGCGTCGTTCGCCGGCGGCACCCGCATCTTCACGGCCAGCGAGGCCCTCGCCAGCATCAACGGGGACGCCCCGACCGACCTGCCCGCCATGTCGCAGGAGGTGGCCGAGTTCCTGCCCGCCTCGGGCCTGGTCGAGGAGGAGCCCACGCTCGATGGCCTGTACGACGACTCGTTCCTGCAGGACCACATCGAGCGCGAAGGCGGATGACGGCCGCGCCTGACGCCCTCCCTGGTCGGGGAGCACCGGGCTGCGTCGCCGGCCGAGGCTGGCGCGGGGGAGACCGGTCGCACCACCGAAGGGCGGCCCCGGCCGGGAAGCCGGGGCCGCCCCCTCGGGACGCTGGGCCGCATCCGCGGCCAGCTGTCTCTGCCGTGGCGGCTCGGGCTGGGAGCCGTCGGGCTCGTGGGACTGGTCGTCGTCTGGGTCGTCGCCGCCCAGGCGACGGCGGGGTCCGAGCAGGGGGTGCGGGTTCCCACGGTGGCCGCCACCTGGTCGGCGCTGACGGACCTGTGGTCGAGCGGCACGCTCCAGTCCGACCTGGCCGCCAGCGGCGAGCGCATCCTGTACGGCTACGGCATCAGCATCGCCATCGGCGTCGTCGTCGGCGTGGCCATCGGGGCGTTCCCCGGCGTCGAGGGCGGCCTCGAGGCGCCGATCGGGTTCGTGCGCTACATCCCCGCCAGCGCGCTGACGCCGCTCATGCTCCTCTGGCTGGGCGTCGACGAGGCGCCCAAGATCACGCTGATCGTCGTCGGCACCGTGTTCTTCAACATCCTGATGGTGGCGGACGTGGCCCGGGGGGTACCCCGCGAGCTGGTGCACGCGGCGGCGACGCTCGGGGCGCTCGCGGCGGCGGATCATCCTCCGGGTCGTGGTGCCGCATTCGCTGCCGGGCATGGTCGACGTCGCCCGCATCAACCTGGCGGCCGGGTGGCTGATGCTGGTCGTGGCCGAGCTGCTGGCGTCCGACGAGGGCCTGGCCGTGCGCATCGCCCGCGCGACCCGGTTCCTGAACTTCGACGTGATGTTCGCCGTGCTCATCGTGTTCGGGGCGATCGGCGTGCTCAGCGACCTGGCGCTGCGCGGCGTGCGCTGGGCGGTGGCCCCGTGGGACCGATGACCGAGCCCACCGACGCCGGCACGGTCGTCGCCGACCCCGCCCTGCTCGCCCTCGAGGGCGTCCCCTACGACCAGCGGCCGGCGAAGCTCGAGATCCGCGGTCTGGTGAAGGTCTTCGGCTCGGGCGCCTCCCGCGTGGAGGCCCTCGACGGCATCGACCTCGACGTTCCCACGGGCGGGTTCGTGTCGCTGGTCGGCGTGTCGGGGTGCGGCAAGTCGACGCTGCTCAACATCGTGGCCGGGCTCGAACGGCCGACCGACGGCACGGTGACCGTCGACGGGGACACCGTGGTGGGCCCCGGGCCCGACCGGGGCGTCGTGTTCCAGGCGTACTCGCTGTTCCCGTGGCGGACGGTGGCCGAGAACGTGGCCTTCGGACTCGAGTGCCTGAAGGTCGGGCGCGGCGAGCGCCGCACCCGCGTCGCGGAGATGCTCGGCGTCGTGGGCCTGTCCGAGTTCGCCGACCGGTTGCCCCGCGAGCTGTCGGGCGGCATGCGCCAGCGGGTGGCCATCGCCCGGGCGCTCGTGACCGAGCCCGACCTGCTGCTGCTCGACGAGCCGTTCGGCGCCCTCGACCTGCAGACGCGGCGCAGCCTGCACGAGTTCCTCCGGCAGGTGTGGCAGCGCACGGGCGCCACCGTCCTGATGGTCACCCACGACGTGGGCGAGGCGGTCTACCTGTCCGAGCGGGTGGTGGTGATGTCGATCCGGCCGGGCCGGGTGGCCAAGATCGTCGATGTGCCGTTCGGCCGCGCCCGCGGGCCCGAGCTGCGCCGCGACGAGCGGTTCATGGCCCTCGAAGATGAGGTCGACGACCTCCTCCACCAACCCCGCTGAGCCGCGGATCCTCTGGTACGCGTCAGCTTCAGTTCAGGCAAATGGTGCGTGGAGTTAACACTCGCCGCTGGTGGGCACAGCGGACGGGGAGCGGCGAATGGTCGACCTGTGGCGGTCGAATCGACCTGCGTGTTCGGGCCTATGATGGTGGGTTCCCGAGGCGTCGTCAGAGCCAAGACGCCACGGGCGGCGGCTGCTACGGTGCCGAGCGTATTGCCTCATTGCCTCTGCGGGGAGACCCCTTCCACCTCTTGGTAGGTGTTGGTTCCTGAACGTGCCGTCCTGTCCGCGCTGATGGGTGGCGTACCGATTGCTGGGGAGCATCGACAAGCGCGTGAACGAGACTGCGACCGGTCCCGGACGAACCCGCCCTCACCGCCATGACCGCCTTCGAGGCGGCGGGCGGCCAGTGACCGTCGCCGGGGCCTGGGCGCACCGGCGGCGACCAGAATGACCACCACCGACGGGCGCGCGGCGGCCACGATGCCCGCCGCGCCCGGCTCATACGGGCTCGTCGACACGCCCCGGGCTGATGCGCCCGCCGTCCCGGACGGCGCCACCCCGGCCCCCGCCCTCCCGGCTCAGCCGCCCGTCGGGCGTGCCCGTCGGGCGCTTCGGGCCGTACGCGGCCGCGTCCGGGCGCCGAGCATGCCTTTCCTCCTGCGGCTGGGGATGGCGCTCGCCTGCCTCCCCGTCATCGCGTTCGCCACGGCCGTCCAGCTGGGCATCGAGCGCAACGACAGCACGGTGAGGACCGTGGGGAGCGAGGCGACACGCGGCATCACCTATGCCCAGGCTCTCAAGGTCGACTTGGCGGACCTGGACGAGGTCGTCGTCCGCAGCCTGCTGGATGGCGCTCCCCTGGAGGCGAACGGCCTTCCCGGCGACTACAACGCCAAGCGGGCCGAGGTGCACGAGAGCCTGGTGCTCGCCGCCCTCGTGTCGTCGTCCGGCGCCGCCTACGAGCAGCCCCTGGCCAACATCGACTACGTCCTCTCCCACTACCACGCCCTGGTCAAGGACGCCTTCGCCGCCATGCTCGCCGACGACACGGCCGGGGCCGTCGGGGCCTACGGCCAGGCCCACCAGGTGATGGCTGAGACGCTGCTGCCCGAGGCCGACTTCGTCGACAAGGCCAACAGCTACGTGCTGAACGACAGCTACGACAGGCAGAACGCGCGTGCGGCGTCCACCGCCCGCCTGATCGTGGTGTCGTGGCTCGCCCTGCTGGCCTTCCTGGTACTGGCCCAGGTCCTCGTGGCGAGGAGGTTCCGGCGGGTGGTCAACCTCGGCCTGGCGCTGGCCACCGTGGTGGCGGTGGCCAGTGGCGTCTTCGCCCTCAACCGTCTCGAAGACTCGTCTGCGCACCTCACCAGGGCGCGCGAGCAGGCCTTCGACTCGGTGCACGTGCTGGCCCGGGCGCGCGCCACCGTCGTGTCGGCCCGGCAGGCGCAGGGCCAGTTCCTGCTCGATCCGGCGGCGGACGGCGCTCGGGCCGCCTTCCAGGACCAGGTGCGGAGACTGCTGCGGGTTGAGGGATCGGACATGACGGACCTGGCCCAGACCGGCTCGGTCCCCGCCGGTGCCGGCGGCTACCTGGCCAGGGTGGCCGGGCCGGGGGCCACCAGCTCCGACCCCGAGAGCGTCCGCCGGGCCGTGGTCGCGTTCGGGGCCTTCCTGACCGAGGACGCCGCCATGGAGGATCTCGTGGCCGCCGGCGACACCGAGGCGGCGACGGCGACCTACACGAGCGGCCGGGCCTACGCAGAGCTGGACGCCGCCATCGACTCGGCGCAGTCCATCGAGCAGGAGAGCTTCGACGAAGCGGCCGGGGCGGCCGCGGATGCCGCCCGGCTTCTTGACGAGATCAACCTCCTGTCCGCCGCCGGCATCGTCCTGCTCGCCTTGCTCGGCCTTTTCCAGCGGCTCCGGGAGTATCGGACATGAGCCGTACGATCGGGCGAGGCCGGCCGGCAGTGGCCGCGCTGGCCGCGCTGGCCGCCGGAGCCACGGCGGTGGCCGGGTGCTCGGGCGGCTCGTCCGCCTCATGTCCGCCGAGCGAGATCCCCGACCACGACGAGAGCACGCTGGTCATCGAGGGTGACGCCTGGTCGGGCTACGCCCCGTTCCGGGACGCAGGGCTGCTCGACGGAACCGGGTACACCGCCCTCTACGTCGAGCAGGTCTGCCAGGACGTGCGGGCGGCCGACCTCACGGCCGGCCGAGCCGACATCGCCGTGACGTCGCTCGACCAGTACCTGCTCCAGCAACCCGAGGGGACGTTGGTGGGGGTCATCGACCAGAGCCTGGGGGCCGACGCCCTCGCCCTCGGCACCGCGAACCATCCCGAGCTCGACAGCATCGACGACCTCCCGGCCCTGGTCGCTCAGCTCGACGAGGACGGCGACAAGCCGGTCCTTGCCTACACCGGCAACTCGCCCTCCGAAATGTTGCTCAACGAGCTGGCCAATACCACCGACGAGCTACGCCTGGCCGACTTCGAGCTTGTGTCGGTCGACCAGTCCGCCACCGCCTTAGCGATGCTCGAGGCGGACGAGGCCCAGTTGGCGGTGATCTGGGAGCCCGACACCAGCGCGGCCCGCGCGGCCGGCCACACGGTCGCGCTGAGCAGCGCGGACGTCCCCGATGCCATCGTGGACGTGATCGTGGCCAGCGACCGGCTGATCGAGCGTGACCCCGCCGCCGTCCAGGCGATCGTGGCGGCCTACTACTCGACGATGGACGACCTCCTCGCCCGGCCGGCGGCGTTGGAACAGTTCTACGCCACGGACGGCGGGCTCGATGCCGAGACCGCGAGGACGTTGATCGCTGGCATCGAGCTCTACGGCAGCAGCGACGCCAACGTGTTCATGAATGACGAGGTCTTCCCGCTCGACAAGCCACAGATCCAGCAGAGCATCGACGCCATCGGCTCGGTGCTGGCGCTGGTCCATCCCGACATCCCGCTCGACCAGGCCAAAGTCGACGGTAGTTATGTCAGCTCTGTCAGCCGATAGAGGAAAAAGGTCACGATCAGATAGGAGGTGCGAGAGACATGGGCAACCTTGTGGCCACCGTGCTCGGGGATCGCCATTCGGTCGACGGTCTCGGGCCGAGCTCGAACGTGCCCGGCGACGTAAGGTCCTGTGGCGGACTCTAAGGTCGTGACGCCGTGAATCCCGGCGGCCATGCCCTCGGCCGGAGGGTGAGCGAGCTGCGCGTCGCCCAGCAGGCACTGGCCGCCGAGGCCCGGGCCTTGGAAGCAGGCGGCACCTTCGCCCTGTTGGCCGCCGGCAACCACTTCACCGGGGCCACGGCGGAACGGGCGCGACCTGCCCGGGCCCAGGTGGCCGAGCTGTGGCGGTGCCTGGCCCTGCTCGACGACCTGCTGGGCCGGGTCGAGCAGCAGACGGACGACGGCCACGGGGACGACTACCACGCCGCTCGGCTCGGGGCCCTGCTCAACGGCCCCGTCATCGTCGTGGCGCCCGACGCCCCTCCGGATGGCGACGGCGACGCCGCCTTGTCGCCGTCCGGCGCCTGGTCGCGGCGGGCCATCTCGCCCGACGCCCTGCTCGCCTCCCTGCAGGGTGCACTCGCGCCGGCGCACCAGATCGCGGCGGAGATCGACGCCGCGTGGCGCGAGCTGGTCCCTCGCCTCGACCGGGCGACAGCCGAGGCCGCCCGACTGGCCGCCGAGCTGCCGGGCCTCCGGGTGCTGGCGGCGGCCCGCGCCGTCATCGACGCTCTTCCCGAGCGCATCGTGATCGACCCGCTGGGCGCCGTCGACGAGCTGATCCGGATCGAGTCGACTCTGGCGGACGTGGCCGGCGCCCGCGCCGAGTTGGCCCGCTTGGGCGAGACGACAGCCGCAGCCGCCCGGACGCTCGCCGAGCTGGAGGGACTGTTGGACGAGGGCCGTGCTGCATTCGACCGCAGCCGCGCCGAGATCGCCAGCCCCGAGGGGCTGCTCGCGCCGGTCGACCCCGACGTGCTGAGCCGCGGGCCCGGGCTGCGCCCGTGGCTGGCGCGCCTGGAGCTCCTCGTGTCCGAGGGAGACGTGTCCCGGGCTGTGGCCGGCCTCGAGCGGTGGCGGTCGCTCGCCGAGCAGACCGTGGCGGTGGCCCGGCAGGTGGCCGAGGCCAACGCCCTTCCGTGGCGCCGACGCCGAGAGCTGCAGGGGCTGCTGCGAGCGACCCGGGTCAAGGCGGGGGCGGTGGGCCGCGCCGAGGACCCGTTGGTGTCCGAGCTGGCGGGGCAGGCGGCACGGTCACTGGCCGTCCCCTGTGACCTCCCGGCCGCGGAGTCCGCCATCGAGGCCTTGCTGGAGGGCCTGCGCCCGCCAATGCCGTCGGGCGCGGCCGACAGTTCGATGTGGACGCGTTTCGATCCTGCTCAGGAGCGTCCGCCCGACGCGGTGGGCGCCTCGGAAGCGGGCCGACGGGTGTGGGCGCCGGCATGACCGACGGAAGCCCTTGCGCGTTCGCCGGCTGTGGCGGGTTCCTGGACGGTGGTTACTGCGACACCTGCGGGCGCGCACCCCTGGCAGCTGCGCTCGTCGCCGGGCCGCCGCCGGGTGTCGGCCCTTCGCCCGTCGTCGGTCCTCCGCCGGGCGTCGGCCCCTCGCCCGTCGCCGACTCCTCGTCTGCGAGCGGCGACGGCTCAGGGGCCGGCGGGCGGTACTTCGCCCGACCTCGCCTGCGCCCGACAGCGTCACGCACCGACTCGGCCGGCCGACGGGCGCGCGCCGGCCGGGACTCCGCTGAGGTGGTCAGCCGCCGGACCGGGGGCACACGGCTGGGGCTCGGCCTCGTCGACGTGCCCGCCGTCCCCACGGGCGATCCCCTGGCGGCGGTCATGCCGGTCGCGGAGGTTCCCGAGGACAGGCGCTTCTGCTCCAAGTGCAGCAGCCCGGTCGGGCGCTCCCGCAACCACCGGCCGGGACTGCCGGAGGGATTCTGCCGCCAGTGCCGGACCCGGTTCTCCTTCACGCCTCGGCTCGGAGCGGGTGACCTGGTCGGCGGCCAGTACCAGGTGCTCGGCGCCCTTGCCCACGGCGGCCTGGGATGGATCTACGTGGCGCGTGACCGGGCGGTCTCCGACCGCTGGGTGGTGCTCAAGGGCTTGCTCGACGCTGCCAGCGAGGAGGCGGCCTTGGCGGCGGTGGCCGAGCGCCGCTTCCTCGCCGCGCTCGACCACCCCAACATCGTCCGCATTCACAACTTCGTCGCCCACGAGGGTGCGGGCTACATCGTCATGGACTACATCGGCGGCGAGAGCCTCAAGGCGATCCTCGCGGACCGGCGCGACGCCAGCGGTGGCCGCAACGACCCCATGCCGGTCGACAGAGCGATCGCGTACACGCTGGGCGTCCTGCCGGCCATGGGCTACTTCCACGCTCAAGGCCTCCTGTACTGCGACATGAAGCCCGACAACGTCATGCTGTCGGGCGACACCCTCAAGATCATCGACCTGGGCGGCGTCCGCCACATCGACGACGAAGAGGCCGCGATCTACGGCACCCTCGAGTACCAGGCCCCCGAGGTGGCGGAGACCGGTCCGACGGTCGCGTCCGACCTGTACACCGTCGGCCGCATGTTGGCCGTTCTGGTCCTCGCCTCCCGGGGCTCTCAGAGCATCTACTCCCATCGCCTGCCCGGGCCAGACGAGGAACCGCTGTTCCACCACCACGAGTCGCTGTACCGCTTCGTGCTCAAGGCGACCGCCACGGATCCAATCGACCGGTTCGAGTCGGCCGACGAGATGGCCGAGCAGCTGGCCGGCATCCTTCGGGAGGAAGCGGCGGCCCGCGGGGAGGCGCACCCGGCGGTGAGCACGGTGTTCGAGCCCGGCGGCGTCGTGGGCGCCGGTGCCCACGACGAGGTGGGGCCCGACTGGCGTCTCCTGCCGTCCCCCAGGGTCGACGTCGGTGACCCCGGCGTCGGCATCTTGCTCGGCTTGGCGGACGGCGAGCCCGCCGCCGTGGTCGCCACACTCACCTCGGCCCTGGTCTCCGGCTCGGTGCCTGCCACGCCCGAGACGCTGCTCCGCCTCGCTCGAGCGCACCTCGACGCCGGCATGCCCGAGGACGCGGCCACGACGCTCGACCGCCTCGGCGACGACCGCGACTGGCGGCTGTGGTGGCACCGGGGCCTGACCGCACTGGCCCGAGGCCGGGCCGCAGAGGCCGTCGATTGGCTCGACGCTGTCTACACCGAGCTGCCCGGCGAGGTGCCGGCCAAGCTGGCGCTGGCGCTGGCCCACGAGCAGGCGGGCGACCTGGCACGCAGCGCCGGCCTCTACGACAGGGCCAGCCGCACCGACCCGTCGTATGTGTCCGGCGGATTCGGGCTGGCCCGGGTGCGGGTTGCCCTTGGCGACCGCGAGGGCGCGGTCGACGCGCTGGGCCGAGTGCCGGCGGCCTCCAGTGCGCATGTCGCCGCCCGCCTTGCTGCCGTGCGCGCCCTCGCCTCGACGACCTGGCCCCACGCCGCGCCACCGACGGCCGAGCAGCTCGAGCGGGCCTCGACCATCCTGAACGGGCTGCGGCTGGCCCCCCGGCACCATGCCCAGCTCGCGGGCGAACTGTTCGAGGCCGGCCTGGCGGCCCTGGCCGCGGGCACGCCCACCTCGGGTCGCCGGATCCTGGGGCGCCCCCTCACCGAGAGCGCGCTGCGGGCGGGACTGGAGTCGGCCTACCGCGACATCGCCCGAACGGCGACGACGCCCCGTGAACGCAACGACATGGTCGACCGGGCCAACCGGGTGCGACCGCGGACGCTGTTGTGAGCTACGGGGACGAAGCCGACGCGCCCATGGGCTGCCCCGCCTGCGGCGAGCCCGTGGTCTGGGCCGACCGTTGGTGCGAGGTGTGCGGTGCCGCTCTCACCGGCCGCCCGCCGACCGTGGCCGGCCCGGGCGGCGCCTGGTCCTCTGCTCCTGGCCGGTGGGCAGCCGCCGCCACGCCCGGAGGCCCCGATGAGCGCGTCGATCGCTGGGCCACCGGACCGATCCCCGGCCGATCTCTCTGCCCAGGCTGCGGGGAGCCGAACGGGGGTGCGGACGGCTGGTGCGATCGCTGCGCACCGCCGTGGACGCCGGCCCACGACCACCGCGAACTGGTCGACGGACCGGTGGCCGCCGTCACCGACCTGGGCTCGACGCACTGGCGCAACGAGGACGCCGTGGGCGTGCGCTGGGTCGAGGGGAAACCCGGGGGCTTCGCTCTGGTGGTGTGCGACGGCGTTTCGGTCAGCCAGGACCCCCACCTGGTGTCCCAAGTTGCCGTGGACACAGCATTGCAGGTGCTCTGGGAGGCGGTGGCGACCGGGGGCGACCTCGGCGCCGCGATGGTCGACGCAACCGCAGCCGCCCAGCGGGCTGCCGCGGCCATGCCGTACGACCCCTCCCTCGATGTTGGGCCGGGGGCCTGTACCTTCGTGGCCGCCGCCGTGCGGGGATCCATGGCCGCCTTCGGCTCCGTAGGCGACAGCCGCGCGTACTGGGTCGACGCCCACGGGGCTGTGCAGATCGGTCGGGATGACTCGCTGGCGGCCGAAATGGTCGCCTCGGGCCGCTTCACCACGTCGCAGGCCATGCGGCGCGCCGACGCTCACACCCTCACCAGATGGCTGGGGGTCGACTCCGACGGCGCCGTTCCCAGCGTGACCGTGGCCGAGCTGCCGGGGCCCGGCCTCGTCGTGCTGGCGTCCGACGGGCTGTGGAACTACGCCCCCACCGCCGACGCGATGGCCAGCCTGATCGGCCCGGTCGGGGCCGAGGCGACAATCGCGCTGGCGCGCCGCCTTGCAGGCTTCGCCAACGCCTCCGGGGGAGCCGACAACATCACCGTCGCCGTGGGTCCCCACGGCATCGACCGACAGGAGGGGCGGTGACCGAGCGGAGCGAGGTCCAAAAGCACAGTCGGCCCTGCGCCACGAAGTGGCGATCCGGTCACTGGTGCGCCCGAAGGGTGCACCAGTGACCGACTTCTCGCTGGAGGTCTTCCAGAACGAGTACGTCCCCGCCCAGGCCACGACGATGGACGCGGTAGTCACCGTCGCGTCCCAGGGGCTCGCCCCGGTCAGGCCCGGAGAGGCGGCCGAGATCCTCATCATCGACACCTCGGGCTCGATGTACTCGCCGCCCGGGCGCATCCGCGCCGCCATCCGAGCGGCAGGGCTGGCCGTCGACCACATCCGCGACGGTGTCCCCTTCGGGATCGTGGCAGGCAACCACGATGCCACCACCGTCTTCCCGGCATGGGGTACCGGGCTGGTGGTGGCCGACGCCGTGACACGGGCCGCGGCCCGCGAGGCCGTCCGGCGCCTGGAGCCCTCGGGCGGGACGGCCATGTCGAAGTGGCTGCTCATGGCGCGCGACCTCTTCGCCACCTGCCCGACGCCCCGCCGCCACGCCATCCTCCTCACCGACGGCGAGAACAACGAGATGCCGGGGGCCTTGGAGGCCGTCCTGCAGCAATGCCGCGGCCTGTTCCAGGTGGACTGCCGGGGCATCGGGACCGACTGGGTCGTCGGCGAGCTGCGCGCCATCGCCTCGACCTTGCTCGGGACGGTCGACATCATCCGCGACCCCGAAGGCATGGAGGCCGAGTTCCAGGCATTGATGGAGGCATCGATGGGTCGGGCCGCCCAGGCGACGCTGCGGGTGTGGTGCCCGAAGGGGGCGGCGGTGAGCTTCGTCCGCCAGGTCGCCCCTGACCTCGAGGACCTCACCGGCTGGGGCACGCAGCTCGACGCCCGCACTCGCGAGTACCCGCTCGGAGCCTGGGGCACAGAGGCTCGTGACTATCACCTCTCGGTGTCGGTCCCGGCCAACCAGACGGGCGTCGAGATGCTGGCCGCCCGGCTCAGCCTGGTCGTCGATGGCGGCGTCGTCGGCCCTGCGCTGGTGCGGATGGTGTGGACCGACGACAGCGACAGCACCCTGGTCAGCCACGAGGTGGCCCACTACAGCCAACAGGCCGAGCTGTCGGCGGCCATCCAGCAGGGCCTGCAGGCGCTGAGGGCCGGTGACAAGAAGTCCGCCACGGTGAGGCTCGGTCACGCCACCCGCCTGGCTGCACGTTCGGGGCACGACGGCACCGTCCGGATGCTGAGAAAGGTGGTGGACGTGGAGGACGAACGGGCCGGCACGGTGCGCATCCGTCGGCAGGTCGACAAGGCCGACGAGATGGAGCTCGAGACCCGGTCCACCCGCACCCTGCGGGTGCGGAAGGACAACGCGGACACCCACCACCCGCGTTCCACCCGGACTGTTCGGGTCGGCGCGGCCGAGTCGGCAGTGCCTCCCGGGGCCAGCGGCGAGGGCACCTGGGGAGGAGCGGAATGAGTGGGCCGGCAACGGCGGTCTGCCCCAACGGCCACGCCTCCGTGGACCAGGATCTCTGTTCGGTGTGCAGCGCGTGGATCACCGACCCGCCTGTCTCCTCGCGCGGTAGCCGACCGCCCATCGCCTCGACACCGACCCTGGTGCCGAACCCCGCCCCGGGGGCGCGCTCGGTTCCCTCCTCGCCGTCCGGGGCGTCCGCATCGGAGGCGACCGGCCCCGGCGGGGCGGTGCCGATGGCCGGTGGAGGTCAGTGCTCCAATTGCTCCTCCGAGCTCGACGCCGGCGCGCGCTTCTGCGAGGTGTGCGGCTACGACCCGGCGACGGGCAGCCTGCCAAGCGCGCCCGTGGCTCAACCGATCATGCTTCCCCCTCTGCCGCCACCCGCCTCGCCGACGGCTGGGCTCGACGCGCGCTACCAGACGCCGGTGTCGACTTCGTCGTCCGGGCCCGTGGGGGCGGCAGCCCCAGCACTGCTCCTGGCCGTCGTCACCGCCGACCGGGCGTACTACGACAGCCAGCAGGTGGGTGAGGTGCAGTTCCCGGTGGGGGCACCGCCCCGTGTCATCGAACTGCCCGCCGTGCCGGTCACCATCGGCCGCCGGAGCCGCAGCCTGGGCACCGACCCCGCCCTCGACCTGGCGATTCCTCCCGAGGACCCAGCCGTGTCGCACACGCACGCCTCGCTGCTTCCCGGCGACGACGGCACGTGGTCGTTGGTCGACCACGGCTCGACCAACGGGACGTACGTCAACGAGTCGCTCGAGCCACTGCCTGCCAACGTCCCCCGGACGGTCCGTCCGGGCGATCGCATCTACGTCGGGGCCTGGACCCGCATCTCCCTGGAACTCCGCCCAACGGCGACTCAATAGCTGTCGCTGGGAGTTCTGGAGGCAAGGGTGTTCGGGGGCCGCAAGCGCTCGCCTCGGAGTTTTCGGACGACAGTCATTGCCTCGGAGGGTCGTCGCCAGTGACGCCCGGCGTCGCGAACATGAACCCGAGGACAAGTTCATGACAGTTGCCCGACCGCTATTGCACGACCTGTGAAAACTCCCTACGGTGCCCGTTCGTGGGTGAGACATCCGTCACAAGCTCTGCGACGGGCGACGCGGCCGGGGGGACGGGATCCGGGGGCTCGACCGACGGGCGCCTCACCCGCGCCGCCCGCACCCGCACCGCGGTCGTCGACGCCCTGCTCACCCTCAACGCCCGCGGCCACCTGCGCCCGACCGCGCGCGACATCGCCGCCGAGGCGGGGGTGTCGCTGCGTTCGGTCTACGTCCACTTCGACGACCTCGAGGCCCTCTTCGTCGAGTCGTCGCGCCGCCACGGCGAGCTGCTGACGGCCGCCCTGCCACCGCTGGTCGACGAGGGCACCTTCACCGAACGGCTCGACGCCTTCCTCGCCCGGCGGGTCGTCATCCACGAGTTCGCCCCGGGCGTGCGGCGGGCGGCGCTCCTGCAAGAGCCCTTCTCGCCCGTGCTCCAGCAGGTGCTGGCCAACGGTCGCCAGGCGCTGCGCGCCGAGGTCGGCTGCTCGTTCGCCCCCGAGCTCGCCGCCGTCGACGGCGACGAGATGCCGCTGCTGCGGGCGATCGACGTGGCCAGCAGCGCCATGACCTGGGAGTCGCTGCGCACCTTCCAGCACCTGTCGGTGGAGGAGGCCACCGTCCAGGTGCGGGCCATGATCCTCGCCTTCGTGCGGGCCTGGGCGCCCGCCGCGGGCAACACCGAGACCGCCGCGCCCGACGTCCCGCCCGACGAGTCGCCCGACGAGTCGCCCGACCAAGCGCCCGGCGCCACCCGATCCACTTTGGCCGACGACGGCCGCTGACCGCCGCACCACAACCGACATGGGGGAACACGTGCGATGACGACCGCCGCCATCGATCGCACCAGGAGGTTCGAGACGTCCGAGGTCGTGCGGCGCCTGGACTGGCTCGGACCGCTGGCGGCGCTGCTGCTGCTCCAGCAGCTGTTCTTCCCGGCGCCCATGGGCATCGTGCTCAACGGCGCGCTCGTCGGCGGCCGCATCGCGCTCATCGCCCTCGGCATCGCCCTCATCTACAGGGCCAACCGCGTCGTCAACTTCGCCCAGGGCGACCTCGGCGCGTTGCCGGCCGTGCTCGGCGTGATGCTGGTCGTGGCGTGGGGCTGGAGCTACTGGTTCGGGCTCATCGTGGGTCTGCTGGCGGCCGTGCTGCTCGGCGTGCTCGTCGAGGGCCTCATCGTGCGCCGGTTCTTCACCGCACCCCGGCTGGTGCTGACCGTCGCCACCATCGGCCTGTCGCAGCTGCTGGCCGGGGCCGGGCTGTTCCTCCCGCGGGCCTTCGGGGACCAGTCGTTCGGCACCCGCCTGCCCCAGCCGTTCGACGCCAGCTGGGTCTTCGGCGGGGTCACGTTCAACGCCAATGACATCCTCACGATGATCGTCGTGCCGGTGTGCCTGCTGGCGCTCGCCCTGTTCCTCCAGCGCTCGACCATCGGCATCGCCATCGTGGGCGCCGCCGAGCGGGCCGACCGGGCCTTCACGCTCGGCATCCCCGTCAAGCGCCTGCACACGGTCGTGTGGGTGGTGGCCTCGGTGCTGGCGTTCCTTGCCATGTTCCTGCGAGCCGGGGCGGTGGGCCTGCCGATCGGCGAGGTGCTGGCCCCGACGTTCCTCGTGCAGGCACTCGCCGCGGCGGTGTTCGGCCGGTTCGAAAGGTTCACGACGATCGCGGCCGCCGCCATCGGCCTCGGCATCGTCGACCAATCCATGACGTTCCAGTCGGGGAACAAGCCGGCCTACAACGACGCGGTGCTTTTCGGCATCGTGCTGGTCGGGCTGCTCGTGACGCGGCGGGGCAGGGGCACCGGTCGCGTCGACACCGACGCGTCGTCCACGTGGCAGGCCATCCGCGAAACCCGCCCCGTCCCGCAGGAGATGCGGCGGCTGCCCGAGGTCGTGTGGGGGCGCGCCGGCCTGTGGGCGATCGTGGCCGTGTTCGTGCTCACGCTGCCGTTGTGGCTGTCGACGAGCCGGCTCAACCTGGCCACGATCATCGTGATCTTCGGCATCGTCGCCGCCTCGCTGGTGGTGCTGAGCGGGTGGGCGGGCCAGGTCAGCCTGGGTCAGATGGCGTTCGTGGGGGTGGGCGCGGCGGTCGGCGGGGCGCTGACCGACCACCGCAACTGGGACCTGGCGCTGGCGATGGTGGTGGCCGGGCTGGTCGGCGGCGTCGCCGCGGTCATCGTCGGTTACCCGGCGCTGCGCCGGCGCGGGCTCACGCTGGCAGTGTCGACGCTGGCGTTCGGCCTGTTCGTCTCGTCATTCCTGTTGAACCGCACGATCCCGTTCCTGCGCGACCGGCTGCCGGGGCGGCGCATCGACCGGGGGACGCTGCTCGGCATCGAGCTCTCGAGCGAGACCGCGATGTTCTACGCCTGCCTGGCCGTGCTGGCGCTCGGCCTGATCATGGTCGTGGGCCTGCGGCGTAGCCGCACGGGGCGGGTGCTCATCGCCATCCGCGAGAACGAGAAGGCCGCCCGGGCCTATGGCGTCAACGCCACCCGCACGAGCCTGGCGGCCTTCGCCCTGTCGGGGTTCCTGGCCGCGGTGGCGGGTGCGCTCTACGTGCACCAGCAGACGGGCCTCAGCGCCCAGCCGTACCTGCCGCAGGCCAGCCTCGAGCTGTTCACCATGGTGGTGATCGGCGGGCTCGGCTCGCTGCCGGGCGCCCTGCTCGGCGCCACCTACGTCCACTCGGTCGACTTCTTCCTGCCGGTCGAGTGGCAGTTCCTCGCCACCGGGGTCGGCCTGCTGCTCGTGCTGCTCGTGTTCCCCAGCGGGTTCGGCGGGGTGCTCGCCGACCTGCGGGACGGCGCGCTGCGGAAGATCGCCACCCGCCGCGGGATCGTCGTGCCGAGCCTGCTGGCCGACGTGCGGGTCGAGGAGGTGGCCGACCAGCCGCCCGAGGAGACGGTGCTGGCCGAGGCGGCCGAGATCGCCGAGCTGGCCGAGGCCGACGACGCCGGCGCCGCGGACGGCGGGACCCCCGCCCCGGTCGCGGGCGCCGACGGCGCGCCGCCCGGCGACGCGGAGACGGTCCCCAACGGCGCCCACGGCGTCACCACCGATGCCGGGACTGGTGCTGGTGACGACACGGTCGAGGAGGTGCGGTCGTGACTCGCCAGGACGAGACGGCGGTCGAGCGGGCCGCCGCCGATGCGGCCGAGGCCCTCGTCGACGGCGCCGCCCCGATCGACGCCATCGACGGCGGCGGAGCGGGCGAGGACGCCGCCGCCATCGTGCGCAGCGTCGCCGCGGGCGCCGCGGCCCCCGCCGACGGCGGCGAGGACCGCGACAGGCCCACAGGCGGCCCGTGGGCCCGGTGGAAGCAGCGCACCACCCAGGGCGCGCCGTTCTACCCGCTGGGCGTGCTGTTCGGGCTCAACATGGCCGACGAGCTCGACCGCACCGCCTTCGGCGTGCTGCTGCCCGAGATCCGCGACCACTTCGGGCTCGACAACAACGGGATCCTCACGGTCGTGTCGTTGTCGCTGATCGCGGCGCTGATCCTGGCGCTGCCGATCGGCTTCTACGCCGACCGCTGGCGGCGGGCGAGGATCGCCGGTACCGGTGCCGCGGTGTGGAGCGGCTTCTCGCTGCTCACCGCGGCCGCCAACAACATCTGGGTGCTCGGCGCCGCCCGCACGGGCGCCGGGCTGGGCCGGGCCGTCAATGACCCGGTGCACAACTCGCTGCTCGCCGACTACTACGACATCCCGGCGCGTCCCCGGGTGTACGCGGTCCACCGGTACGCCAACGCCCTCGGCCAGTTCCTCGGCCCGATGCTCGGCGGGCTCATCGCCTTCTCCCTCGGGTGGCGGGCGCCGTTCGTGGTGTTCGCGGTGTTGAGCGCATTCCTCGTCGTCGCCACGTTCCGGCTGCGCGAGCCCATCCGCGGCCACTTCGAGCGGCGGGCGATGGGCATGAACGAGGAGGTGGTGAACACCGAGGAGGAGCCGCCGTCGTGGGCCGAGTCGTTCCGCATCGTCTGGCAGGTGCGGACGCTCCGCCGGATCTTCGTGGCCCTGCCGTTCGTCGCCATCGCCATCGTGGGCCTGCTGACCCTGAGCGGGCTCTACTACGAGGAGGTCTTCGGCCTCGACGAGCGGGCCCGGGGCTTCACCGCCGCCGGCCTCGAGGGTGGGGCGCAGTTCGTGGGCCTGCTGTTCGGCATCCCGCTGACCACCCGGCTCATGGCCAAGGGCCCCGGCCACGTCGTCCGCTTCCTCGGGAAGGTGTCCTTCGGCATCGCCGCCGCCTGGGTGGTGTTCGCCCTGGCGCCGACGCTGCCGGTCGCCATCGTGGCCAACTCGGCCGTGTCGGCGGCGTTCTTCCTGCTGATCCCCGGCATCTTCGTGACGCTGTCGCTGGCCGTGCCCGCCAAGGTGCGCTCGTTCGGCTACGCCATCGGCACGCTGTTCGTCCTGCCCGGGCTCGTCCTGCTGCCGGTGATCGGCTGGCTGGCCGACGAGTACGGCATCCGGACGGGGCTGGTGGTGGCGGCGCCGGTGTTCGTGATCGGCGGCCTGATCCTGGCGTCGGCCGGCAACTTCGTCGAGCACGACATCGCCCAGGTGTGGAAGTCGACCGCGGCGCGCGCCGAGGTCGCCCACCTCCGCCGGCAGGGCAAGGTCAAGCTGCTGCTCGGCCGCGACATCGACGTGCACTACGACAACGTGCAGGTGCTCTTCGGGGTGAACCTCGAGGTCGACGAGGGCGAGATCGTGGCGCTGATGGGCACCAACGGCGCCGGGAAGTCGACGCTGCTCCGGGCCATCTCGGGCCTCGTGCAGGCGTCTGCGGGTGCCGTCGTGTTCGACGGCCGCGACATGACCCACACGCCGCCCGACGAGATCGCGAAGCGCGGGGTGTCGGTGGTCCCCGGCGGCCAGGGCGTGTTCACCCAGCTCAGCGTGGCCGACAACCTGCGCCTGGCGGGATGGGGGCACAAGGGCCGGGCCGCCGAGGTCAAGGCCGCCACCGAGAAGGTGCTGGACCTGTTCCCGATCCTGCGCGAGCGCCACGACGAGCCGGCCGGCAACCTGTCGGGCGGCCAGCAGCAGATGCTGACGCTCGGCATGGCGTTCATCGGCAAGCCCCGGCTCCTGATGATCGACGAGCTGTCGCTCGGCCTGGCGCCCGCGGTGGTGGCCCAGCTGCTCGAGATCGTGCGGGCACTGCGCGACGGCGGCACGACCGTGATCCTCGTCGAGCAGTCGGTCAACGTGGCGCTCACCGTGGCCGACCGCGCCTACTTCATGGAGAAGGGCGAGATCCGCTTCGAGGGGCCGACCTCCGAGCTGCTCGAGCGGCCCGACCTGTTGCGATCCGTGTTCCTGCGGGCGGCCGCCGCGGAGGTCGAGGCCGAGGAGGGCGAGCTCGCGGCCCGCTCGGCGGTGCGCGACGGCGCGCCCGTGCTCGAGGTGCGCGACGTTTCACGCCGCTTCGGCGGCGTCCGCGCCCTCGACGGCGTCTCATTCGACGTGCGGCCGGGCGAGATCCTCGGCTTCATCGGGCCCAACGGCGCCGGCAAGACGACGCTGTTCGACGTCATCTCGGGCTACACCCCGGCCGACGGCGGTTCGATTCGCCTGCGCGCCGGGGGCGCGCTCGTCGACCTGCACGCCGTCCCCACCCACGTGCGCTCGTGGCGGGGCCTCGGGCGGTCGTTCCAGGACGGCCGCCTGTTCCCCGGCCTCACCGTGCACGAGTCGATCGCCGTCGCCCTCGAGCAGCACGTCGACGTGCGCGACCCGGTCGCGGCCACGCTCCACCTGCCCTCGGTGCAGGACTCCGAGGAGAAGGTGCAGGCCCGCGTCGACGAGCTGATCGAGCTGCTGGCCCTCGGCGCCTACCGCGACAAGTTCGTGCGCGAGCTGTCGACCGGCACCCGCCGGGTCGTCGACCTGGCGTGCGTGCTCGCCCAGGGCCCGAGCGTCCTGCTCCTCGACGAGCCGTCGAGCGGCATCGCCCAGCGCGAGGCCGAGGCGCTCGCCCCGATGCTGCGCCGCGTGCGCGACGAGCTGGGTGCCAGCCTGCTCGTGATCGAACACGACCTGCCCCTGCTGGGGCAGATCTCCGACCGCATGATCGCCCTCGACCTCGGGCGGGTGGTGGCCGAGGGCACGCCCGCCGAGGTGATCGAAGACCCCGCCGTGGTGGCCTCGTACCTCGGGACCGACGAGTCCGCCATCACCCGATCCGGTGCACCGACAGCCGGCTGACGCGCCCGCGCGCCGGCCGACGCACGACGAAAGGAGCGGTCGATGACCACGACCGACGACAAGACGACGAGCGAGGGCGCACCCCCGCCACCACCGTGGATGAAGGGCCTCAAGCGGTACGGGCCGATCGTGGCCGTCGTGGCGCTCGTCGCCGGCGCGGTCGTGATCTTCGGCGGCGGCGGAGGTGACGACGAGGACGGCGACTCGGGCGGCGGCACCGAGGCCGCGTCGCAGGAGGAGCTGATCCGCTCGGGGCCGATGACGTGGCAGAAGGCCGAGCTGCTCGGCGAGGAGGTCGACTTCGGGGCGAACTGCGACACCGAGCTCGGCCGCATCATGCTCAAGTCGGTCTACGCGCCCCCCTGCGTCGAGCCGTTCGAGGGCGACAACGGCGGCGCCACGTCGCCGGGCGTGACCGCCGACGCGGTCACGGTCGTCTATTACCGCGCCGACCCGGCGCTCGATCCGCTGACCGCGGCGACCGTCGAGAACGCCGGCGCGGACGTCGACCCCGAGTCGGCCACCGAGACGGTGCGCGCCTTTGCCGACCTGTACAACCAGCTGTTCGAGACGTACGGCCGCTCGGTCAACGTCGAGGTCTACACGGGCACGGGCCCGGGCGACGACGTCGCCGCCGCCCAGGCCGACGCCATCGCCATCGCGGAGAAGGACCCGTTCGCCGTCATCGGCGGGCCCAACCAGGCGTACAACGTGTTCGCAGCCGAACTGGCGTCGCGGGGCATCATCTGTGGTCCCACCTGCGCGATCGCCTCGCCCGAGAGCGTGGTCGAGGCCAACCAGCCGTACGTGTGGGGCCAGGGACCGACCCCCGATCAGGCGGCGGCGCTGGCGTCCGAGGCCATCGGCAACCTGGCCGGGCCCGGGCCGGCCGAGCTCGCCGGCGACGAGGCGATGCGGACCCAGGACCGCACGTACGCCCTGCTGCACTACGAGAACGCGGATGGCGACTTCGCCGGGGTGTTCGAGACCTACCAGGACCAGCTGGCGGCCAACGGCATCGAGCTGACGACCGACATCGAATTCACCCTCGACCTGCCCCGCGCCCAGGAGAACGCCCGCACCCTCATCACCCGGCTGCGCGAGGCCGGCATCACCACGGTCATCTACACCGGCGACCCGCTCACCCCGGGATCGCTGACCGAGGAGGCGACGGCCCAGGGGTACTTCCCCGAGTGGATCCTGGCCTCGAGCTACCTGATGGACACCACGATCTTCGGCAGGCTCACCGACCAGCAGCAGTGGAAGAACGGGTTCGGCGTGTCGGCCGTGTCGGCGCGGGGCGAGCGCTCGACCAACGGCGCGTTCCAGATCTGGGACTGGGCCTACGGCGGCGCCCCGCCCAACAACACGGCCAACATCCTCGAGCCGCCGCTGCGCACGATCTTCAACGGCATCCACCTGGCGGGACCGGAGCTCACGCCCGAGACGTTCCGCGACGGCCTGTACCGGTACCCGATCTCGGGCGGCGGTCCCACCGAGGCCCAGGTGTCCCGCGGCGATCACGGGGTCTGGCCCGACCACGACTGGGGCGGCTCCGACGACATGACGCTGATCTGGTGGGACCCGAACGCCACCGGCGAAGACGAGACCGGGAACGAGGGCACCGGCATGTACCGCTACGCCAACGGGGGCGAGCGTTACACGATCGGCAACATGCCCACGTCCATCGAGGAGACCGGGCTGTTCGACGTCGAGTCGTCGGTGACGGTCTACGACGAGGTCCCGGAAGGGGATCGGCCGCCCGACTACCCTCCGCCCGGCTGAGGGCGGACGCGGCAACAGGGGGGCTCGCGCATGACGACGTCCGAGGACCAGAAGAACGCGCGCCCGGCGGGTGACACATCGCCCGCCGGGAAGCCGCCGGCCTGGCAGCGCACGCTCCGCCGCTACGGCCCGATCGCCGCGGTCGTGGCGCTGGTCGCGGGCGCCGTCGTCGTGTTCGGCGGAGGCGGCGATGACGACGGCGACGACGGGACCAACGCGGGCGGGGGCAGCGGGGCCGTGCCGTCCGAGGAGGAGCTGATCCGCTCGGGGCCGATGACGCCCGCCAAGGCCGAGCTGCTCGGCGAGGACATCGACTTCGGCCCCCGGTGCGACACCGAGCGCGGCACGATCACGCTGCCGTCGGTGTACGCACCGCCGTGCGTCGAGCCGTTCGAGGGCGACAACGGCGGCGCCACCTCGCCCGGCGTCACGGCCGACGAGGTCAAGATCGTCTACTACAACTCCGACCCCGCCCTCGACCCCCTGGCCGCCGCCACCGCGTCGCAGGCCGGAGTCGACGTCGATCCCGAGGCCGAGGCCCGGACCATCCAGGGCTACCTCGACATCTACAACGAGGTCTTCGAGACCTACGGCCGGACGGTCACGCTCGAGGTGTACACCGGCACGGGCGCCGGCGACGACCTCGAGAAGGCCCGGGCCGACGCCATCGCCATCGCCGAGAAGGAGCCGTTCGCCGTGATCGGCGGGCCCGCCCAGTCGAGTGCGGTCTTCGCCGGCGAACTGGCGTCACGCGGCATCGTGTGCGGGCCGAGCTGCACGCAGGCAGTGCCCGAGGACATCGTCGAGGAGTTCGAGCCCTACCTGTGGCAGGCCCTGCAGACGCCTGACCAGGGCGTACTGGCCGCATCCGACACCATCGCAGCGTTCGCCGGGCCCGGCCCGGCCGAGCTGGCGGGTGATCCCGCACTGCGAGCGCAGGACCGGGTGTACGGGCTCGTGCACTTCGACAACGAGAACGGCGACCACCAACCGGTCTTCGAGGAGTTCGTGCGCCAGCTCGAGGCGCGTGACATCGAGCTGGCCACCGATGTCCCGTACCAGCTGGACCTGGCCCGCATCCAGGAGAACGCCCGCACCATCATCGCCAAGCTGAAGGAGGCCGGCGTCACAACGATCATCTACTACGGCGACCCGATCACCCCCGGCCCGCTGACGAAGGAAGCCACCGCGCAGGACTACTGGCCCGAGTGGATCCTCGGCCCCAGCCTGCTCATGGACACCACCGTGTTCGCCCGGCTCACCGACGGCGAGCAATGGAAGAACGGCTTCGGGGTGTCGACCGTGCCGGCGCGGGGTGCGCTCGAGGCGACCGAGGCATATCACATCTACGACTGGGCCTACGGCGAAGCGCCGCCCCACAACGCCTTCCGCATCTTCGAGCCGCTGGTCCGCACGATGTTCACGGGCATCCACATGGCCGGACCCGACCTGACGCCCGAGACGTTCCGCGACGCGATGTGGCGGACGCCGCCGGCCGGCGGCGGGCCCACGGCGCCGCTCGTGTCGCGCGGCGACCACGGGTTCTGGCCGGGGGTCGACTGGGGCGGAAGCGACGACGGCACGATCATCTGGTGGGACCCGACGGCCACTGGGGAAGACGAGACCGGCAACGAGGGCCAAGGGATGTACCGCTACGCCAATGGCGGCCAGCGCTACTCATACGAGGACCAGCCCAGCGCCGAGGAGATCGGCCTGTTCGACGTCGAGCGATCCATCACCGTCTACGACGATCTGCCCGAAGAGGACCGGCTACCCGACTACCCGCCGCCCGAGTAGGGCGAGACGAGGGGGAACGCGAGATGGCGACCACCGACGACGACCGGCCCGCCACTGCGGCCGACGGGGCCGCGGGCGACGGCGCCGACGCCGGCGACGAGGGTCGGCGCGGGCGCCCGGGCTGGACGAAGGCCATCAAGCGGTACGGGCCGATCGTGGCGGTGGTGGCCCTGGTGGCCGGCGCGGTGGTCGTGTTCGGCGGCGGGGGCGACGACGGCGACGACGCCGGCTCGGGCGGCAGCACCGAGATCGTCAGTGGCGACGAGCTCATCCGCTCGGGCCCGATGACGCCGCAGAAGGCCGAGCTCGAGGGCCGCGACGACATCGACTTCGGCCCCCACTGCGACCCCGAGACCGGGCGGCTCGCCATCCCGATCCGCCTCGTGCCGCCCTGCGTCGAGCCGTTCACCGGCGACAACGGCGGCGCCACGGCCCAGGGGGTCACGGCCGACGAGGTCAGGATCATCTACTACGCCACCGACCCGGCGAACGACCCCCTCGGCGCGGCCATGATCGGTGACATCGGCGCCGACGTCGACCCCGAATCCGCCCAGCAGGCCATCGACGCCTACGTCGACCTCTACAACGAGTACTTCGAGACGTACGGGCGCACGGTGGTCGTCGAGCGCTTCGTGGGCAGCGGGGCGTCCGACGACGTCGAGGCGGCCAGGGCCGACGCCCTGGCCATCATCGACAAGGAGCCGTTCGCGGTGATCGGCGGCCCCGCCCAGGCGCTCAGCACTTTCGGGCCCGACATCGCGGCCGCCGGGATCGTGTGTGGGCCGAGCTGCTCGGGGGCCGCCCCCGAGGCGGTGATCGAGGAGTACGCCCCGTACATGTGGCTGGTGGGCCCCACCCCCGACCAGACCGCGGCGCTGGCCGCAGAGATGGTGGCGAACCTGGCCGGCCCCGGTCCCGCGGTGATGGCGGGCGACCCGGCCCTGCAGCAGGAGGACCGCAGGTACGCCATCGTCCACTACGACACCGCCGAGGGCGAGCACCAGCCGGTATTCGAGGCGTTGCGTGACGCGCTGGCCGACCAGGGCATCGAGCTGACCACCGACGTCGAGTTCCAGCTCGACCTGGCCCGCATGCAGGAGAACGCCCGCACGATGATCGCCAAGCTCAAGGACGCGGGCGTCACGACCGTGATCTTCTACGGCGACCCGCTGTCGCCGTCCGCGCTGACGAAGGAGGCGACCGCGCAGGGCTACTCACCCGAATGGATCCTCGGCCCCAACGTGCTGGCCGACACCACGATCTTCGCCCGGGGGACCGACGGGGAGCAGTGGTCGCACGGCTTCGGGATGGCGCTCAACCCGGCCCGCGCCGACCGCGACGCCACGGACGCCTTCCGGGTGCACCTGTGGGCGTACGGCACCGACGCCCCCAACAACACGGTGCGGGTGCTCGAGCCGCCGGTCCGCACGATGTTCGCCGGCATCCACATGGCGGGCCCCGACCTCACGCCCGTGACCTTCCGCGATGCCATGTTCCGGCTGCCGGTGGGCGGCGGCGGGCCCACGGTCCCGCAGTTCTCGCGCGGCGAGCACGGGGTCTGGCCCGACTTCGACTGGGGCGGCGTCGACGACGTGGGCGTGCTCTGGTGGGACCCCACGGCCACGGGGCCCGACGAGGTCGGCAGCGAGGGCACGGGCATGTACCGCTACGCCAACGGCGGCGAGCGCTACACGATCGGCAACCTGCCCGGCTCGCCCGAGGAGGCGGGCCTGTTCGACGTCGGCTCGTCGGTGACCGTCTACGACGAGGTGCCCGACCAGGACCAGGTCCCCGACTATCCAGCACCCCAGTTTTGAGCCGTCAGAACGCCTGGCCTGCGGCGTGGATGAGTAGTCCGGCCAGGCTGCCGACGACCGTGCCGTTGATGCGGATGTACTGCAGGTCGGGTCCGAGCAGAAGCTCGAGCCGGTCGGCGGTCTCGCGCCCGTCCCAGCGGGAGACCGTGCCGCTGATCATCGTGCCGATCTCGCCGCTGAAGTGCTCGGCGACGTAGCGCACGCCCCCCTCGACGCCGTCCTCGACGCGGGCCGCCAGCGCCGGGTCCGCCTGCAGGCGCCGGCCGAACGCCACGATCGTCTCGGCCAGGCGCCGCCGCAGCTCGGAGTCGGGATCGGCCGCCTGGGTGCGCAGCGTGGCCTTCACGTCCGCCCACACGGTCGTGACCCACGCCCGCAGCTCGGGCTGGTCCAGCAGCTCGTGCTTGAGCTCCTCGCCCCTCTGGCGCATCGCCTCGGACGTCTGCAGCTCGTCGACCAGGCGGTGGACCCGGGCGTCGAAGTCGACGCGCAGCTCGTGCCGCGGGTTGCGCGCCACCTCGCCGAGCACGTGCCGGGCGCCGTCGAGCAGGCGCTCGAAGATGCGGTCCTCCGCCGCGTCGGGCAGCCACCACGGGGACTCGGTGGCGAACCGGGCGCGCAGGCTGGCGCGGTTCTCGGTCAGGAACCGGTCGAGGGCCCGCAGCATGACGTCCAGCAGGTCGTGGTGGCGGCCGTCCTCGGTCATCGCCTGCAGGGCCCGGCCCGCGAGCGGCGCCAGCGGGGTGGCCTCGATGCGGCGCCGGGCGACGTCCTCGAGGGCCCGGTGCACCTCGTCGTCGCGCAGCAGGTCCGCCGCGGTGACCGCGGCGTCGGCCGCGTGCCGGGCGACCCGGGCCGCGTTGGCCGGCTCGGCCAGCCACGCCGCCACCCGGGGCACGACCGCGGCGCCCCGCACCCGCTCGACCAGCGTGTCGGGCGTCAGCAGGCTCGTCTGGACGAAGTCGCCGAAGGTGTCGCCGAACTGGTCCTTGCGCTCCACGACGATCGCCGTGTGCGGGATGGGGATGCCGAGCGGGTGCCGGAACAGGGCGGTGACCGCGAACCAGTCGGCGAGGCCGCCCACCATGCCGGCCTCGACCATGGCCTCGACGTAGCCGACCCAGGTGGCGTCGCCACCCCACAGCTGGAGGCCCACGAACGCGGCGCCCACCGCTACCAGGAGGCCGGTGGCCCGCCGGCGGCCCCGGCGCAGCAGGGCGCGCCGCAGCCGCTCGTTGGCCGTCTGGGGTGGGGCGACGGTCGGGGGGTCGGCCGCCGCCGGGGCATCGGTCGTCGCCGTGGACATGGCGCAGGTGTACCCCGCCCGCCGGCCGACCGCCCCTCGTGGGCGCGATGTAGCGTCGCGCGGTCGTGCCCGAGCAGCTGATCACCGTCGTCGGAGCCGGCGTGGTCGGGCTCACGTGCGCCGTCCGCCTGTCCGAGGCCGGGTTCGGCGTGCGGGTCGTGGCCCGCGACCGGGGCGAGGCGACGACGTCGTCGGTGGCGGCCGCGGTCTGGTACCCGTACCGCGCCTTCCCGTATGACCGGGTGCTGGGTTGGGCCGATGCCAGCTACCACGAGTTCGTGGGGCTCGCCCGCGGCGAGCCGGCGTCGGGCGTGCGGCTTCGGAACGGCACCGAGCTGCGGCGCGACGACGGACCCGACCCGTGGTGGGCGGGCGCGGTGCCCGACCTGGTGAAGGTGACCGGCCCCCCGCACGTCCCGGCGGGGTTCGCCATCGGGTGGCGTTTCACCGCCCCGGTGGTCGACATGAGCCGGTACCTGCCGTGGCTCGAGTCCCGCCTCGCCGTCCGGGGCGTCGTGCCCGAGCACGCAGACCTGGCGGACCTCGCCGACCCCCGGCTGGCGGGCGAGGTCGTCGTCGACTGCTCGGGCCTCGGCGCGCGCACGCTGGTGCCCGACCCGTCGGTCACGCCGGTCCGGGGCCAGGTGGTCGTGGTCGAGCAGGTCGGCCTCGACGAGTGGGTGGTCGACGACGGTGATGGTCGGGCCCTGACGTACGTGGTGCCGCGGGTCGACGACGTCGTCGTCGGCGGCACCGCGGAGGAGGGCGCCGATGACCTGGCGGTCGACGACGCCACCGCTGCGGGGATCCTCGAACGGGCGATCGCCCTCGTCCCGGCGCTGGCCGATGCCCGGATCGTCGGCCACAAGGTGGGGCTGCGCCCGGCCCGGCCCACCGTGCGGCTCGACGTCGAGGACCGTGGTGGGCGCCCGGTGGTGCACTGCTACGGCCACGGGGGCGCCGGCGTCACGCTGTCGTGGGGTTGTGCGGCCGACGTGGTCGACCTGGTGCGGACCGCGGCGGCGTGACCCGCCCCGCTACTCGGGCGTGTGGCAGACCGCCTCGACGTTGTTCCCGTCGGGGTCGCGCACGAAGGCGCCGTAGTAGGTCGGGTGGTACTCGGGCCGCACCCGCGGCTCGTGCAGCACCTCGGCGCCGGCCGCGGTGGCGGCGGCGAAGAAGGCACGGACCGCGGCCCGGTCGGGCGCGGCGAAGGCGATGTGGGACTCGCGGAATCCCTCGCCCGTCGACCGGGGCCCGATCCAGAAGTCGGGCATCGGCGGAACGCCGTAGCCGATGACCTCGCCGAAGTCCATGATCCGGGTCCCGCCGACGGTCGCGAGCACGGTGTCGTAGAACGCGGCACTGGCCGCGACGTCGGCGCACTGGATCGAGAGGTGGTCGATCATGGCGCCCATCATGGCCGCCGCCCGGTCGGGCACGGCGTCAGAAGCGGAGGCGGGCGCGGACCGGTCGGTGGTCGGACATCACCTGGCGCACCACCTCGGACGACACGACCCTGACGGCGGCGTTCACGAGGATGTGGTCGGTCTGGCTGTGCGGCCGATGGGCCGGGTACGTGCGGCCCCGCACCGCCCGCCGCCACCCGGGGCCCGCCAGCCGGTCCGCGCACCAGCCCCACATGTTCATGTCTCCGGCGAGGGCGCCGGGTGCGTCGGGGCCGGGCAGCGTGGCCCGCAGGGCCGGGGCCAGGCGCCAGACCGGGTCCTTGAGCAGCGGCATGTGCGTGCCGACCACGGTGAACGGTGCGCCGCCGACGTCGACGACGGCGCGCACCACGGCCCGCCGGCCGGGGTCGCGCCGGAGCTGCGGGCCGACGTGCACCACCTCGGCCGACCGGATCGGCAGCCGGGACAGGACGGCCACCACCCAGTCCCCCTCGCCCTCGGGGCCGTCGCGGGCGACGAGCCGCACCTGGTCGTGGCAGGTCGCGCGAGCCACCGCGAACGTGCCGGCCACCCTGTAGCCGAGGGCGTCGGCGACCGCCAGCACGTCGCCTTCGGCGTCGTCGGGCACCCATACCTCCTGCAGCACGAGGACGTCGGTGTCGACCTCCTTGCAGGCCATGACGACGTCGTAGAACGGCGCGTCGTGGCCCCCGGTGCCGCGGCCCATGTGCAGGTTGAGGCTCCCCAGCGTCAGCTCCGCCACGCCGCCAGTCTGCCACCGCGTGGCGGTCCGGCGTCAGCCGGCGGGCGGGCGCTGGTCGGGTGGGAAGCGGGCGTCGCCCGTGGGCGTGTCGTCGGGGAAGACGAGGTACATGACCTGGGAGCCGTGGGCGACCAGCGACCGGTCGGTCGGGTCCCACAGCGCGGTCTCGACCGAGGCGAAGCCGCCGCCGGCGCGCCGCGCCCGCAGGTGGCCGAGCAACCACTCGGACCGCGGCTCGCCGAAGAGGTGCACGGTGAGGTCGGCGCTCGGGGGATACCACTCGGGCTGGTCGGGTCCCATGCGCTCGTGCACCGAAGACGGCATCAGGTCGCACAGCGCCACCGCGGCCAGGGAGTCCATCGTGCCGTCGGGCCGGAGGGGCGGCTCGTCGAAGCGGTACCAGAACGCGCAGTCGGACGCGGTCGGGACGTAGTCCTCCCACGGGGCGTGACCCATGGCCGGGCGGCCCTCGACGTGCTCCCAGAACGGCATCGGCGGGCGGTCCGCGAAGGCGTCCGCGAACTCGGGAGGCGGAGGGTCCCGGAACGACGGGCAGTCCGCCGGTCCGGGCACGTCGGGCATCGCCAGGTCGGTGAACTCGAACCCGGCGCCGTCGGGCCCGAACACCGCCACCGACGTGTGCCCCACGTCGGCGCCGGCGGCCCGGGTGGTGGCGACGGCCTGCGTGGCGCGGCGGCCCTGGCGCAGGACCGTGACGTCCACGGTCACGGGGCCGGCCGGGACCTGGGCGGCGAAGACCGTGGTGATCGTGCGCAGGCGCTGGCTCGGGTCGCCGATCTCGGCCGCCATCGCCGCTGCGGTGACGGCCGTCATCGTGCCGCCCTGGGGGACGATCGGGCAGTTCCACCGGGCGTCGACGTCGACCAGGTAGCGCCCGGCGTGCCCGGGGTCTGCCGCTACCACCATCTGTCGGGCGAACGCGCTGGTCGTCGACCGGTCCTGTTCCGCCGTGGTCACGAGGACCGTTGTACCGGCCCCTGAGCCAGGCCGGCACGGGAGTTTCGGCGAACATGCGGTCTCGACTCGACGTGATATACCGAGTATACTACGGAGTATCCTCCGCAGCGGAGGTCGGAAAAGGGGAGTCACGATGAGCGTGCGGCACGCGTTGCTGGCGCTGTTGAGCGAGGGGCCGAAGTACGGGCTCCAGCTCCGGCAGGAGTTCGAGTCCGGCACCGGGGAGGTGTGGCCGCTCAACGTCGGGCAGGTGTACACCACGCTCCAGCGGCTCGAGCGCGACGGCCTGGTCGAGTCCGAGGACCCCGAGGGCGACGGGCCGCAGAAGGGGTACCGCCTCACCGAGGCGGGCGGCCGCGAGCTCGACGCCTGGCTGCGCACGCCGACCGACACGTGGGAGCCACCCCGGGACGAGCTGGTCATCAAGGTGCTCGTGGCGCTGCGGGTGCCGGGGGTGGACGTGCACGAGGTCATCCAGGCCCACCGCCGCCACGTCCTCGAGGCGATGCAGCGGTACACGCGGCTCAAGGGGGACGCGGGCGACGAGGACGTCGCACTGGCCGTCGTGGTCGACGCCCAGATCTTCCGGCTCGAATCCGTGGTCCGGTGGCTCGACGCGGCCGACACCCGCCTCGCGAGCCGGCCCGCCCCCGTCCCGGCCGACTCGAACGCGCCGGCGCCGACGACCGCGCGGCCGCCCCGGCTCGCCCGTACGGAGGGGGTGCGGCCGTGACCGACCCGATTCTCGACGTGCGCGGCGTATCGAAGACCTACGGATCGGGGGCGGCCGAGGTCCACGCCCTCGACCACGTCGACCTCGCAGTCGACCGGGGCGAGCTGGTGGCGATCATGGGCCCCAGCGGCTCGGGCAAGAGCACGCTCCTCACCATCGCCGGCAGCCTCGAAGAGGCGACGAGCGGCGAGGTGGTCGTCGACGGGGCATCGCTGTCGACGATGTCGCGCCGCGAGCAGGCACGCCTGCGCCGCCGCTCAATCGGCTACGTGTTCCAGGAGTTCAACCTGCTGGCCGGCCTCACGGCAGTCGAGAACGTGGCGCTGCCGCTCGAGCTCGACGGCACGCCGGCCCGGGCCGCCCGCACCGTGGCGCTGGCCGCGCTCGATGACCTCGGGCTGACCGATCGGGCCGACGGCTACCCCGACGACCTTTCCGGCGGCGAGCGCCAGCGGGTGGCGATCGCCCGGGCCGTCGTCGGCGACCGCCGGCTGATGCTGGCCGACGAGCCGACGGGCGCGCTCGACACGGTGAACGGCGAGGCCGTCATGCGCCTGCTGCGCGCCGCCTGCCACCGGGGCGTCGCCGGGGTGGTGGTCACCCACGAGGCGCAGCTTGCGGCCTGGGCCGATCGCATCGTGTTCCTCCGCGATGGCCGGGTCGTCGACCAGACCGCACCGCCCGACGGCCCCGAGTCGCTGCTCACCTCGGGCGCGCAGCCGTGAGGCGGGGGCGGGGCGCGAACGGCGGCCTGGCCGCCCGCCGGGCGGTGGCCCGCTGGTCCTGGCGCCTGTTCCGCCGGGAATGGCGCCAGCAGGTCCTGGTGCTTGCGCTCATCACCATGGCGGTGGCCGTGACCGTGGCGGGCGCCGCTGCGGCCTACAACATGGCGCCGTCCGGCGATGCCGGGTTCGGCACCGCCTCCCATCGCCTCGTGGTCGACGGCCGCGACCCGGCTGAGCTGGCCGTCGAGCTCGATTCGATCGAGGACTGGTTCGGCACCACCGAGCAGATCCGGTCGTGGACCGCGACCGTGCCCGGGTCGGCCGACGACCTTCAGGTCCGCCTCCAGGATCCCTACGGCCCGTACGGGCACTCGCTGCTGGCGCTGCGCGACGGTCGCTACCCGTCAGGTGGCGACGAGGTCGCCCTCACCGACGACGCGGCGGACCTCCTCGGCGCCGAGGTCGGATCGGTGGTACAGCTGCGACGTCGGGACTGGACCGTGGTCGGCCTAGTCGAGGACCCCGAGGATCTCGGAGACGAGTTTGCGCTGGTCGGCGCCCCCCTCGACGACCGGCCCGAGACCGTGGCCGTCCTGGTCGACTCCACCGACGACCAGGTCGGGGCGCGGGCCGACAGCGGCAGCGACGCCGGCTCGTTCGTCGAGGACCGCGGCTCCGTCGAAAAGGGGACCGCCGCCCTGCTCGCCTACATGGTGGCGACCGTGGTCCTACTCCTCGTCGCGCTCGTGGCGGCGGCCGGGTTCGTGGTCATGGCCCAGCGGCGCCAGCGGCAGATCGGCCTGCTGGCGGCCACCGGCGCCACCGACCGGCATCTACGGCTGGTGCTGGTGGCGAACGGCGTGGTCGTCGGAGCCGTCGCCGCCGTCGTCGGCACGGCGGCCGGGTTGCTGCTGTGGGTGGCGGTGGCGGGCGCCGTCGAGCCGGCGGCCGGGCACCGCATCGACCGGTTCGACGTGCCGTGGTGGGTGATCGCCGCGGGGATGGTGCTCGCGGTCTGGACCGCCACGGCCGCGTCGTGGTGGCCCGCCCGGGCCGTCTCCCGCCTTCCCGTGGTGGCCGCGCTGTCGGGCCGGCCGCCGGCGCCCCGCCCGGCCCACCGGTCTGCGCTGGTGGCGGGCGCGCTGGTTGGCCTCGGCACCGTTGCCATCTGGTGGTCCGACCCGAACCGCGCCACGGAGGCTCACGCCGCCACAGGTCGTCGCCCTGGGGGCCGGTGTCGTGGCCATCGCGCTCGGGGTGCTGCTGCTCGGGCCGATCGCCCTGCGGGTTGCAGGGCGTGCCGCCCGCCGGCTGCCCATCACGGGGCGGCTGGCGGTGCGCGACCTCGCCCGCTTCCAGGCCCGTTCCGGCATGGCGCTCGGGGCGGTCAGCCTCGCCGTCGGCATCCCGATCGCGATCGTGATCACATCGGCGGCCGGGGAGGCGGGCGCGGCCGAGGGCAACCTGTCCGATCGCGACCTCCTGCTCCGCATCGACGATGCGAAAGAGGGCATGGTGCCTGAGGCATCAGCGGACGAGCTCGAGGCCATGGCCGCGCAGGTTGACGTTCTCGCTGGCGGGCTCGGAGACGCGGCGGTGGTGCGCCTCGACATGGCGATTGAACCGGGGTCGACTCCGCCGCCCGGCCTCGACGCCCGCCCGGGCGTGGTCCTCGGATACCCACTCGACGAGAACACGTGGGGCGGCGTCGTCGCGTACATCGCCACGCCCGAGCTGCTCGACCACCTCGGAGTCGATGGGGAAGCGGTCGCTGGCGTCGACGTCCTCACCGTGAGCTCGGAGCCGCTGGTGTTCCTCACCGAAGCGAACCGAACCCGCCCCGAGACCGTGTCCCGACGGGCGACGCTGGAGGTGACGGCCTACTCGTCGGCGCCCACGACACTCATCACCCCCGAGGCCGTGCAGCGCCACCGGTGGGAGACGGTGCCGGTGGGGTGGCTCGCCACCGCGGGCGCGCCGCTCACCGGCGAGGAGGTGGGCGAGGCCCGGGAGATCGCGGCGGCCGCGGGGCTGACCGTCGAGTCGCGGCGAGACGACGCGACGACGTCGTTGCGCGTCGGCGCCATCGCCGCGGGCACGCTGCTGGCCCTCGCGGTGGTGGCCATGACCGTCGGGCTGGTGCGCAGCGAGGCGGCGGGCGACCTGCGGACGCTCACCGCCAGCGGTGCGACCGCCGCCATGCGGCGGGGGCTCACCGCCTGGACGGCCGGGACGCTCGGACTGCTGGGGGTCGCGCTCGGGGCGCTCGGCGCCTACCTGGCGCTGGCCTCGGGCTACGCGCGGGAGCTCGGCGTGCTCGGCGACGTGCCGGTGACCGAGCTGGCCGTCCTGGCCGCCGGCATCCCCCTGCTGGCGGCCGGGGCCGGGTGGGCGCTGGGCGGGCGCGAGCCGTCGTCCCTCGTTCGCCGCGAGACCTGACAGATGCGCGGCCGCGCCGGGTACGGTGGCCGGCAACCAAGACCACGCGGGAGCCCGGAAGGGCTGAGAGGGCGCACCGACGCCGACCGCCGAACCTGATCCGGGTCATGCCGGCGAAGGGAGTGTTGTTGCATGGGCAGCCGCCGCAAGGCCTATGTCACGGGGAGCCGCGCCGACGTCCAGGTGCCGATCTGCGAGGTCGCGCTCGACCCGCCGAACGACCCCGTCCGGCTCTACGACACCAGCGGGCCGGGCAGCGACCCGCACACGGGCCTCGAGCCGCGGCGCGCGTCGTGGATCCACGAGCGGGGCGACGTCGAGCACTACGAAGGCCGCGTCGCCACGCTGCGCGACGACGGGCGGGCCTCGTACCGGGCCGGGCGGTCGGCCGCCGAACCGTTCCCCGGCGCCGGCGCGGACCGTCCGCGCCTGCGGGCGACCGCGGGGCGCACGGTCACGCAGATGCACTACGCCCGGCGGGGCGAGGTCACCCCCGAGATGGAGTTCGTGGCCGTGCGGGAGGGGATGGAGCCCACCTTCGTGCGTGACGAGGTGGCCCGCGGCCGGGCCATCATCCCGGCCAACGTCAACCACCCCGAGACCGAGCCGATGATCATCGGCACCCGCTTCCTCACCAAGATCAACGCCAACATCGGGACATCGGCCGTGTCCTCGTCGGCCGCCGACGAGGTCGCCAAGCTCACGTGGGCGACGCGCTGGGGCGCCGACACGGTCATGGACCTGTCGACGGGCCGCGACATCCACACCACGCGGGAGTGGATCGTCCGCAACAGCCCGGTGCCCATCGGCACCGTGCCGATCTACCAGGCGCTCGAGAAGGTCGACGGCGTGCCCGAGGACCTGACGTGGGAGCTGTTCCGCGACACGGTGATCGAGCAGGCCGAGCAGGGCGTCGACTACATGACCATCCACGCCGGCGTGCTGCTGCGCTACGTGCCGCTGACCGCCGAGCGCGTCACCGGCATCGTCAGCCGCGGCGGCTCGATCCTGGCCGCGTGGTGCCTCGCCCACCACCAGGAGAGCTTCCTGTACACGCACTTCGACGAGCTGTGCGAGATCTTCGCCGCCTACGACGTCGCGTTCAGCCTGGGCGACGGGCTGCGGCCCGGGTCGATCGCCGACGCCAACGACGAGGCCCAGCTGGCCGAGCTGGCCACCCTCGGCGAGCTGACCCAGGCGGCGTGGCGCCACGACGTCCAGGTGATGATCGAGGGCCCGGGGCACGTCCCGATGCACAAGATCAAGGAGAACGTCGAGCTGCAGATGGAGCTGTGCCAGGAGGCGCCCTTCTACACGCTCGGCCCCCTGACCACCGACGTCGCCCCCGGCTACGACCACATCACGTCGGCCATCGGGGCGGCGATGATCGGGTGGTTCGGCACGGCGATGCTCTGCTACGTCACGCCCAAGGAGCACCTGGGGTTGCCCGACCGCGACGACGTCAAGCAGGGGGTGATCGCCTACAAGATCGCCGCCCACGCCGCCGACCTGGCCAAGGGCCACCCGCAGGCTCAGGCGTGGGACGACGCCCTGTCGAAGGCCCGCTTCGAGTTCCGCTGGCAGGACCAGTTCGACCTGGCCCTCGACCCCGATACCGCCCGGGCGTACCACGACGAGACGCTGCCCGCCGAGCCGGCGAAGACCGCGCACTTCTGCTCGATGTGCGGGCCGAAGTTCTGCTCGATGGCGATCACCGACAAGGTGCGGGCCTACGCCGCCGAGCACGGCATCGGCGCGTCCGACGCCCTGACCGAGGGCATGCGCGAGAAGTCGGCCGAGTTCGTGGCCGCCGGCGGCGACGTCTACCTCGAGGACCCGGCCCTGCCCGCCGCGGGGCGCGGAGCGCCGTGACGCAGCGGAGCGGGCCCCGGGGCGGCGCGGCAGCCGGCGTCGGCCGGCTGCACGTGCTCGTCGACTCGCTGGGCGTGGCCGAGGCCGCCCTCGAGGCCGGGGCTCCCACGCTGCAGGTCCGGTTGAAGACCGGCACCGACCGCGACCACCTGCGCCTGGCCACCACCATCGCCGAGCGGTGCCGGGACGCGGGGGCCACGTGCCTGGTCAACGACCGCGCCGACCTGGCGCTGGCCATCGGCGCCGACGGCGTGCACGTCGGCGCCGAGGACATGCCGGTGGCGGTCGTGCGCCGTCTCCTCGGGCCCGCGGCCATCGTCGGCGGCACCGCCCGCGACCCCGAGACCGCGCGCGCCCTGGTCGCCGACGGCGCCACCTACCTGGGCGTCGGCCCCACGTTCGTCACCCGGTCCAAGCGCGGGCTGCCCGAGCCGATCGGGGTCGAGGGCGTGCGGGCGGTCGCCCGGGCAGTCGACGTGCCGGTCATCGCCATCTCCGGGATCACCCCCGACCTCGTCGACGAGGTGATCGGCGCCGGGGCGCACGGAGTCGCCGTGATCAGCGCGGTGGCCGACTCGCCGGACCCCCACATCGCCACCCACGACCTGCTGATGGCGGTGGCCAAGGCGGCCGAGCGGTGGGGCGACGACGGAGCCCGTTCATGACCGCCGGCACGCGCCACGACGTGGCCGTCGTCGGCGCCGGCGTGATCGGCCTCGCCTCGGCCTGGCGCCTCGCGCAGCGGGGGGCGTCGGTCGTCGTCGTCGACCCGGCTCCGGGCTCGGGCGCCTCGGGCGTCGCGGCGGGGATGCTGGCGCCGGTCACCGAGGCCCGCTTGGGCGAGGACGCCTTGTGGCGACTCAACCGGGCGTCGTGGGCCCGCTGGCCGGGCTTCGCGGCCGAGGTGGAGGCGGCGTCGGGCCGGCCGGTGGGGTTCCGGGCCGACGGCACGCTCATGGTGGCGCTCGACCGCGACGATCAGGCGGTGCTCGACGACCTGGCGGCCCGGCACCGGGCCATGGGCCTGGCGGTCGAGCCCCTGCGCGGCCGCGAGGCCCGCGCCCTCGAGCCCGGGCTGGCCCCGGGCGTGCGGGGCGGGCTGCTGGCGGCCGACGAGCGCTCGGTCGACCCGACCGCCCTGCTGCCCGCGCTGCGGGCCGCAGCCGAGGCGGCCGGCGCGACCGTGGTCGGCGCCGAGGTCGAGCGGGTGCTGGTCGACGACGGCGCGGCGCGCGTCACGGGTGTGGCGCTCGGGGGCGGGGACGACCTGAGCGCCGGCACCGTCGTGGTCGCGGCCGGTTGCCGGTCGGCCACCCTCGCCGGCGTGCCGGCGGCCGCCCGACCGCCGGTCCGCCCGGTGAAGGGCCAGATCCTCACGCTGGCGCAGCCGCCGGGCGACCCGCTGCTCTCCCGCACGGTGCGGGGCATCGTCCGGGGCGCGAGCGTGTACCTCGTCCCGCGGGACGACGGTCGCGTCGTCGTCGGGGCCACGGTCGAGGAGCGCGGCTGGGACACCACGCCGACGGCGGGGGGCGCCTACGGGCTGCTGCGCGACGCCCTCGCCCTCGTGCCCGGGCTCGACGACGCCACCTTCGTCGCCGCCCGGGCCGCGCTGCGCCCCGGCTCGCCCGACGACCGGCCGATCGTCGGGGCCACCGGAGTCGAGGGGCTGGTCGTGGCCACGGGGCACCACCGCAACGGCATCCTCCTCACGCCCATCACCGCCGACGCGGTCGCCGCGGTGGTCGCGGGCGGTCCCGTGCCCGACGAGGTGCGCCCGTGTGACCCGCGCCGGTTCGCGGCGCCGCCGACCGGCCGGTGCCCGCGGCCGAGGTGCGTTCGTGACGTGCGACCGAGGTCGGTCCACCTGTCGGTGAACGGCGACGAGGTCGCGGTCGAGCCGGGCACCACCGTGGCCGCGCTGGTGTCCGACCTGGGCCTCGAGCCCCGCGGCATCGCGGTGGCCGTCGACGGCGAGGTGGTGACGCGCCGCACGTGGGCCGAGCGGGCGCTGGCGCCGGGGGAGCGGGTCGAGGTGCTGTCGATCGCACAGGGAGGATGACGATGGCCGAACCGCTCCGACCGCTGCCCGACGCCGATCCCGGCGACGACGTCCTCGTGATCGCCGGCGAGTCGTTCCGGTCGCGCCTCATCCTCGGCACCGGGGGCGCGCCCAACCTGGACGAGCTCGAGCGGGCGCTGGTCGCCTCTGGCACCGAGCTGACGACGGTGGCGCTGCGGCGGGTCGATCCGGCGGCCCCCGGCTCGCTGTTCGCGGTGCTCGACCGCAACGGGATCCGCGCCCTGCCCAACACGGCCGGGTGCTACACCGCCCGCGACGCGGTGCGCACGGCCCGGCTGGGGCGCGAGGCGCTCGACACCGACTGGGTGAAGCTCGAGGTGATCGCCGACGAGCGCACGCTGCTGCCCGATCCGGTCGAGCTGCTCGACGCCGCCGAGCAGCTCGTCGACGACGGCTTCGTCGTGCTGGCGTACACGAACGACGATCCCGTGCTGGCCCGCCGGCTCGAGTCGCTCGGCGTCGCCGCGGTGATGCCACTCGGCGCCCCCATCGGCTCGGGCATGGGCATCCGCAACCCCTACAACATCGCCATCATCCGCGAGGCCGCCGAGGTGCCCGTCATCCTCGACGCCGGCATCGGCACCGCCTCCGACGCCGCCCTGGCCATGGAGCTGGGCTGCGACGCCGTGCTGCTCGCCACCGCGGTCACCCGGGCCCGCCACCCGGTCCGCATGGCTGAGGCGATGCGGTATGCGGTCGAGGCGGGCCGCCTGGCCCGGGGCGCCGGGCGCATCCCCCGCCGCCTCTACGCCGACGCGTCGACGAGCTTCGACGGCATGGCCGACCTGTGAGGGACGTCCTCGCCGAAGCAAGCTTCGGCTCGGAATTGTCGGTGTCGGCCTGCGGCCGACTCGCTTCTCAGTGGGTCGACCGGCGGAGCCGGATCGACCCACGTCGGGGGGCTCCGGCGGAGCCTCTGCCCCCCGAACCCCCCGCCCGCGCTCCGGACTTTCATCGGTCGAGGCGGCCGCAGGCCATGTTGGACCTGTGAACGGGGTCGTCGTCGTGACCGATCGCCGGCAGGCCGCGGCGGCCGGCCGGGCGCTGCGTGACACGGTGGCGTCCGCGCTCCACGGCGGCGCCCGCGGCGTGCTCCTGCGCGAGAAGGACCTGCTCCGGGACGAACGGGCCCGGCTCGCCGACGACCTGCGCGCGCTCACCGCCGCGTCGGGGGCCGTCCTCCTGGTGGCGAGCGACATCGGGCTGGCCGTGTCGTCGGGGGCGGACGGCGTGCACCTCGCGTCGACCGACCCGTGGCCCGACGACGACGTCCGCGTCGGCCGGTCGTGCCACACGGTCGAGGACCTGGTCGCCGCCGCGGAGCGGCACGCTGGTTGGGCCACGTACTCGCCGGTGTTCGCCACCGCGTCGAAGCCGGGGTACGGGCCGCCGCTCGGCGCCGACGGCCTGGCCGCGGGCTGCCGGGCCGTGCCATCGCTCGCGGTGCTGGCGCTGGGTGGCGTCGACGCCACCACCGCGGGGCGCTGCATCGCCGCCGGTGCCGCTGGCGTGGCCGTGATGGGGGCGGTGATGGGTGCCGCCGACCCCGCGGCGGTCGTGCGCGCCCTCGTCGTCGCGGTCGGGCGGGCGACCCCGGCCCGCGAGGGCGCCGACCGATGACCACGCCGCCGGTGGCGCTCACGATCGCCGGGTCCGACTCGGGCGGGGGTGCCGGCGTCCAGACCGACCTCGTGACCTTCGCCGCCCACGGCGTCCACGGCGCCAGCGTCATCACCGCGCTGACCGCGCAGAACACCGTCGGCGTCGACGGCGTGCACGTGCCCCCCGTCGAGTTCCTGCGGGCCCAGCTCGAGGCCGTGCTCGGCGACCTCCCGGTGGCGGCGGTCAAGACCGGCATGCTGGCGACCGAGGAGGTCGTCCGCGCTGTGGGCGACGTCGCCGCCGTGGGCCGGCTGCCCCACCTGGTGGTCGATCCCGTCCTGGTCTCCTCCACGGGCGCCCGCCTGCTCGACGAGGGCGCGGAGCGGGCCTACGTCGACGCCCTCTTCCCGCACGCCCTGGTGGTGACGCCCAACACCCGCGAGGCGTCGGCGCTGGTGGGCGGCACGGTCGCCACGGCCGCCGACGCCCGTGAGGCGGCGGTCGAGATCGGCCGGCTCGGGCCGCGGTGGGTGGTGATCAAGGGCGGCCACCAGGTCGACGAGGACAGCGGCGGGGCCAGCGTGGATGCCGTCGACGTGGTCGTCGAGACCGCCACCGGGGCGGTGACCGAGCTGCGGGCCCCGCGGGTCGACACCCGCAACGACCACGGCACCGGTTGCACCTTCGCGGCCGCCACCGCGGCCCTCCTCGCACGCGGTGTCCCGGTGCCCGAGGCCCTGGCCGGCGCCAAGGCGTTCGTCCACGCGGGCCTGGTCGCCTCGGCCGGCTGGCACCTGGGCGCGGGGCACGGGCCCGTCGGCAAGCTCGCCGCCTGGCGCCCGCCCGTCGGCTGAAATCCGCAACTGGGGATGGTCGTCAGGCGTATGACCTGACGACCATCCCCAGTTTGAACTCGGCGCGGCCGGTCAGGCGACAGCGGGAGGAGGAGCCGGCGCCAGCACCGGCAGGCCGCCCCGCCAGCGGCCGGGACCGGCCAGCCAGGTCGTGCCGGGCCCGCAGTGGTCCGCCTCGTCGCACCAGCGGCAGCGGGTCGACGGGCGGGCGTCGGCCGGGTCGTGGCCCCGGGTGAGCGCGGTCACGCGCTGGCGGACCACCTCGACGATCATCTCGCCGCCGGCCGAGAGCAGGTCCTCGTCGACCACGACCCGCGCCCGCTCGCCGGTGTCGCCTGCGGTGACCAGCACCTCGGCGGGGGCGACGCGCAACGCGAGGGCGCCGGCGGCAGCCTCGAACGTGGCCCGCCGGTGGACCTCGCCGTCGTCGGCCGACGACGGCCGGTGGACGACGAGCACGTGCCCGCCCGATCCCGTCACCCGGCCGATGCGGGCGTCGGCGCCGCACGCCACCGTCACCGGCGAGCCCTTCGCCGGCCACCACCGCGGTGCGCCGGAGGCCCCGTCGTCGCGGGTGACGCCGAGCAGCGCCAGCCCGTCGGGCAGCGGCCAGCCGAGCACCCGGACGAAGCCCGCCAGCCAGCGGGTCGCGAGGCCCGCCGTCGCGGCCAACGTCGCGGCATCGCCGTCGGCTCGCAGGTCGCCCACCCAGCCGCCGACCGCGGGGCTGCCGGCAACGGCGGCCTCACGGATCCAGCCCCGCACGACCTCGAGGGGTGCCGGCAGGTCGTCGGGCGCCGGCGCCTGACCACCGTCTCGGGCGTGCAGATGGTGGTCGAGGGCGGCGCGCCCGGCAGCGGCGGCGGCGTTCGGCGCCGACCAGCCGGGGAAGCCCCACCCGCCCTCGCCGGCCGCGCGGTAGCGGGCCGGGCAGTCGGCGGCCTCCGCGGCCGCCACCCAGCCGACGTACACGTCCGCCACCGGCGCAGGGGCGTCGGCCAGCGCAGTCTCGATCCCGGCGGTGACCGCGGTGATCAGGCGATCGGCGGCGCCGACGGCGTCGTTCACGGCGACCTCACGGCGTCGTCGGTGGCGTCCGGGTGCCACTCCCGCCCCTCGGGGCACGTCGGGCGCAGGGGACAGTGCCCGCAGTGCGGTCCCGGGTAGGCCGGCGCCGGCTCGCCGGCCGCGATGTCCGCCGCCACGTCCATGGCGTGCACGATGCGGTCGGCGGCGGTGGTGAGCACCGCGGGGCGGACAGGCTCGACCTGGGTCGTGCCGTCGGCGACGACCGTGACGACCGCGGCGGGCGGGCGGCCGTCCCGCAGCGCGAGGAGCAGGGCGTACAGGTGGGCGTCGGCGCGGGCGCCGTCGTGCCAGCGGCCGGCCTTCACCTCGACGACGACCGCCGGCCGCGGCGAGGGCGGGCCGCCGAGCAGGACGTCGAGGCGGCCGCTCACCACGACCGCACCGCCGGCCAGCACGGCCCGCACCGGCTCCTCGACGCGCGGCCACCATCCCGGGTCGATGGCGGGCCAGGCCCCGGCGAGCTGGTCGATGCGGGCGGCCACGTCGGGGGGCAGCGCACCGGGCCCGCCCCGGTCGGCCAGGTGGTCGGCCACGGTCGTGTCGCCGGTGGCCTCGAGGTAGGCGAGGGCGGCCTCGACCGTCGGCGCCCGCTGGGGGACCAGCGTGGCCAGCTTGGCGGCGGCGTCGACGACGACCCCGGCGACGAGGTCGTCGGTCATCCCGCCGTCGCGGGCGGCGAGGGCGCGGCGGGGGCAGCGCAGCAGCCACCCGACCGTCCCCTTGGCGAGCCGCAGCGGCTCGTCGGCCGTCCACCCGCCGGTCGCGGCGGCTCGCCGGGCCGCATGGTCGAGGAGGGCGGCGAGGTCGTCCAACGCAGCCGGGCGCGTCGCCGTCGATCCGTCGTCGTCCCCGGGGCCGAGGCCGACGTCGGCGAGCAGGTCGGTGAGGGTCCGCGCCGGGCGAGGGGCCACCCCTGGATGGTAGGGAGCGCCCGGTCAGCGCGAGCGGGACGCCAACCAGGCGGCCTCGGCCTCGCCCATCGGCGAGGCGGGTGGACCGTCGACCCAGGGCCACAGCTCCTCCGCGATGCCGCGGAAGTTCCCGGTGGCGTGGAGGTCGCCGAGGATCGCCATCAGCCCGAGGTTGATGCGCTGGATGATCACGAAGCTGGCCGGCAGGTTGGCGGCCTTGATCACCGGGCCGTACGGCCCGGAGGGGTCGAAGTAGCGGGACACGGCGTCGGTCGACCACTGGGGCGTGATCGTGACCACCTCGTCGTGCATGACGAACTCGTAGAAGTGGCTGAAGTACTCGTGCACCTGCTGGTCGGACACCGGGGCCCCGGGCTTCAGCAGCCCGATCTGCTCGATGATGCGGCGGTAGCGGGCGGTGTCGCCCTCGATCACCATCGCCTGGATCATGTCGCCGAACACGCCGATCTCGGGCTCGGTGAAGTGCTTGACCAGGCCGAAGTCGAGGAAGGTCACCCGCCCGTCGGGCTGGAACAGGTAGTTGCCCGGGTGCGGGTCGCCGTTGAACGCGCGCAACCGGTAGAGGCTGCGGAACACGAAGCGGTAGATCGCCTCGGCGGCCAGGTCGCGCTGCGCCTGGTCCCACCCTTCCATCACGTCGAAGCGGACGCCCTCGGCCAGATCGGTCGTCAGGACGCGGGCGGTCGAGAGGCCGGTCACCACATCGGGGACGTGGATGAAGGGGTGGTTGCGGTACGAGTCGGCGAAGAGCTGCTGGTTGCGGGCCTCGTTCTCGTAGTCGAGCTCCTCCACGACCCGGGCGCGGATCTCGTCGACCAGCGGGCCGGGCTCGAAGCCGGAGAACGCCAGCCCCATGGCGCCGAACACGAGCCCCGCCGCCTCGAGGTCGGCCTCGATGGCCTGGTCGACCCCGGGATACTGGACCTTCACGGCCACGGCGCGGTCGTCGTGGGTGATGGCGCGGTGGACCTGGCCGATCGATGCCGATGCCAGCGGCACCGGGTCCCACTCGGCGAAGGCGATGTCGGGCGGGGCGCCGAGCTCGCGCTCGATGACGCCCGCCGCCAGCTCGGCCGACATGGGCGGCGCGTTCTGCTGCAGGTCCGCCAGGGCGGCCCGGGCGTGGTCGGGCAGCCCGATGTCGAGGTACGACGCCATCTGGCCCAGCTTCATGAAGGCGCCCTTCATGCCGCCGAGCGCCTCGGCCACCTGCTCGGCGGTGCGCAGCTCGAACGCCTGGTCGAGCTCGGTCTGGCGCTCGGCCGAGGCGAACACCCGCCGGGCCTTGTGGACGGCGAAGCTGGCGCCGGCCCGGCCGCCCATCCTGGCCAGCTCGGCCCGGCGCTGGCCGCGGGTGCGGGCCACCACTGCGGAACCGGGGGGCACGGCGCCGGACGGCGCGTCGCCGTTGCGGTCGGCGAGGGCGCGGGCGCGGGCCCGCGCCTGGAGGGCGGCCACCGCGGCGCCGGCCACGGCCCCCGCTGCCAGCACCTTCGTTCCCCTGCGCGCCACGTCCCGAACCCTACTCAGGGGTAACCGAGTGGGCGCCAGCTCGCCCCGGCTACCAGCCCAGGTAGTCGGGGTCGCGGCGCTCCTTGAAGGCGTCGACGCCCTCGTTGGCGTCGTGGGTCTGCATGTTCAGCTCCTGGGCCAGGGCCTCTTCCCGGAAGGCCGTGGCCCGGTCGCTGTCGAGTGACCGATTGAGCAGGGCCTTGGTCAGGCCGATCGACCGCGTGGGGCCGGAGGCCAGCCGGGCGGCCCACTCGCCGGCCACCTTCTCGAGCTCGTCGGCGGGCACGACCCGGTTCACGAGCCCGAGCCGCTCGGCCTCGGCCGCCGAGACCGCGTCGCCGAAGAACATCATCTCCTTGGCCTTCTGCAACCCGATCCGGCGGGGCAGCAGCCAGGCGCCGGCGCCGTCGGGCACCAGCCCGCGGCGCACGAACACCTCGATGAAGCGGGCCTCCTCGACCGCGACGACCAGATCGCAGGCGAGCGCCAGGTGGGCGCCGATGCCGGCCGCGGTGCCGTTGATCGCCCCGATCACCGGCTTCTCGCAGTCGACGACCGCGGTGATGAGCCGCTGGGCGCCCCCGAGGATCATGCGGGCGACGTCGCCGATGACGAGCTCGGGCACGCCCTCGGGCCGCACCGGGCCGGGGCGCGACTGACGGAGGTCGGCGCCCGTGCAGAAGTGCTTGCCGGTCGCGGTGATGACCACGGCGCGCACCTCGAGCCGGCCGCTGGCGTCCTCGAGCAGCTCGATCAGGCGGTCGCGCTGGTCGGGGGTGACCGCGTTGGCGGCCTCGGGCCGGTTGAGCGTGAGCCACAGCACGCCACCGTCCTCGCGGGCGGTGAGCTGCTCGTCGAGGGGGCGCTCATCGGTCATGGGGAAACGCTACCCCGACCTCTGACGGGGCGTCAGATCTTCGCAGAGAACTACTGTGCGGACCATGGAGAACCTGCCCACCGTGGACCAGCTCAACTTCGGCCTGCTGCTCCTCCGCGTCGTCGTCGGTCTCGTGTTCGCCTTCCACGGCTACGCCAAGTTCTTCCGGGGCGGCCGGCTGGCCGGCACGGCCGGCTGGTTCGAGGGCCTGGGCATGCGGCCGGGGCACGTCCACGCCCGCATGGCCGCCACCGGCGAGGTCGCCACCGGCCTGTGCCTCGCGTTCGGCCTGCTGACCAGCTTCGCCGGGCTGGGGCTCGTCGGGCTGATGGCTGTGGCCTTCTGGACGGTGCACAAGGGCAACGGGCTGCTCGTGTTCCAGGAAGGCTGGGAGTACAACCTGGTCCTCGGCACCATCGGGGTGGTGGTCGCCACGATCGGGCCCGGGGAGTGGAGCCTCGACAACGCCCTCGGCGTCGACCTCAACGGACCCGCCGGCTTCCTCATCGCCCTCGTCGGCGGTATCGCCCTGGCCGCGGGCCTGCTGGCCGCGTTCTACCGCCCGCCGGCCCCCGAGCCCAGCGAGGCCACCACGAACTGAACCCTTCCGTTCTGTCAGACCTCACGGGCGATACGGCGGCTGAGGTCTGACGGAACGATGCGTCAGGCGCTCGCCGACAGGTCGTGGGGGAGGACGCAGTCGAACACGAGCGCGTCGCCATCGCGGCGGACGGTGACGTCGAGGCCGGCGTGCCGCAGCGTGCGGGCCAGCCCGTCGCCGCCCCCGGGGGCGACCGCCCGCACGTGCCCGACCCCGGCGTTCGACGCCAGCGTCGCCAGCTCGTTCACCAGCAGGGCGCCGATGCCCCGGCGCTGATGCCCGTCCTCGACGATGACCGACACGTCCGCCCGCTTCCCGCCGTCGCGCAGCTCGTAGCGGGCCGCGCCGACGATGGCCCCGCCGACGAGGGCCGCGAGGGCGACCAGGTCGTCGTCGTCGACGTCGACGCCGGGGGACAGGAATCGGCTGTGCCGCCGCGTGACCTCGGAGCAGCGTGCGTGGTGGGCGACGAGTGCGTTGCGGTCGCCGGCGCTGAGGTGCCGGAGGCGGACCAACCCCCCGTCGGGCAGGGCCACGAGGCGCTCGAGGGTCATCGGCGACCGGCGTACCGGAGGGCCGGGCTCGGCGATGCGGCCGGAGAAGGAGGCGGCGCGGACCATCACCGGGCCCTGCGGCGGCGGGGGCTGGGGCGTGTCGGAATCGTCGAGCGGGCGCAGGGTGGCGCCGTAGCGCCGGGCCACCGCCACCAGCTCGCCGCTGCGCTGGTCGGGGACCTGCACGACGAGCCGGTCGATCACCGTGTCGCCGGTTCCGTCCAGGACGTCGAGGTGGACGATGTTGGCGCCGCAGGCGGCGAGGTCGCCGGCGAGGGCGGCGAGGTTGCCCGGTCGGTCGGCCAACTCCACCCAGAGCTCGTGTCGAGCCATGTCACCCTGCGTTCCCGTCGCTCGCATGCCTTCTATACGGCACCATGCGCCTGAACGGTTGCCTCCGGCTCAACGCTCCGCGTCGACCACGCGAACACGATCTGTCACAAATCTGTCGTCGCCGCGGGTGGCGCCGGGCCAGCTGCCCTACGTGTCGAGCACGTCGGCGGCGATGAGCTCCTCGAGGTCGCGGGTCGGCCACCAGGAGATCTGCAGCGCCTTCGCCCGCCGGAAGTAGAGCTGCACGTCGTACTCGAGCGTGAAGCCGTTCCCGCCGTAGATCTGCTGGGCGGTGGCGGTCACGTCGCGCAGCACCCGGGTGGCGAACAGCTTGGCCATCGGCGCCAGGCGGCCGACCGACCGCCCGTTGGCGCGGGCCCAGGCCGCCTCGTGCACCAGGGTGCGGGCGCCGTCGAGCTCGGCCTGGCGGTCGGCGAGGTAGTGGGCGATCGACTGGAAGGCGCCGATCGGCTTGCCGAACTGCTCGCGGTCCTTGGCGTACTGGACCGTCATCTCCTGCGTGCGGTCGCCGGCCCCGACCGCCCACGCACCGAGGAGGATCAGGGCGTCGTCGCGCACCGCGGTCCACGTCGACCAGCCGGTGCCGGCGGCGCCGATGCGATCGGCCGCGGTGACGCGGACGCCGTCGAGGTCGACCCGGTACTGGGTGTCGGACGCCACGGTGAGCTGCTGGGTGAGCGTGACCCCCTCGGCGTGCGGGTCGACGAGGAACAGGTCGACCTCGGCCTCGGCGTCGCCGGTGCGGGCCAGCACGACCAGCCGGGTGGCGGCCGCCGCGAACTGCACGTGCCGCTTGACCCCGGTGAGCGCGTAGGTCTCGCCGCCGTCGTCGGTCGTGGCCCGGGTCCGGACCCCCCGCGGCCCGTGGCCGCCGTCGGGCTCGACCCACGCCGGGGTGAGCACCGCGGCGCCCGAGGCGATCCGGGGCAGCCAGCCCGCTTGTTGGGCCTCGGTCCCGCCGGCAGCCAGGGCGCCGGCCGAAACCACGCAGCTCACGAAGTGCGGTGCCGGGGCCAGCGCCCGTCCCAGCTCCTCGTACAGGACGACGCCCTCGAGCAGGCTCATGCCCGAGCCCCCGTGGGCTTCGGGGACGAGCAGACCGAGCAGGTCGAGCGCCCCGAGCTGGGACCACAGGTCGGCGGGATAGCCGACCGGATGGTCCTCCATCTCGCGCACGACGGTCGGCGACGCGTGCTCCGCGAGCAGGCTCCGCACGACCTCGCGGAGCATCTCCTGCTCCTCGGTGAAGGCGAGATCAAGCATGGTCGTTCGTCCTTGGGTCAGGGGACCCAGCGGTCGCCGGTGCGGCGCCACGGGTTGTCGTCGGGTGAGGTCGGGACGGCGATGCGCACGGTGGCGGTGGTGCAGAGGCGCTGGTCGGCGCGCACGTCGATGGCGACGATCGCCCAGCCGCAGCCGGTGGCGTCGGCCTCGGTGGCGGTCACGGTGCCGGTGAGCGTCATCGTCTCGCCGGGGTACACCGAGTCCCGCATGCGGAAGTGCAGGCGACCCGGCCGGCCGAGGGGACCGGTCCAGTCGGTCACGAACCGCTCGAACCAGGCCTGCTGGTTGGGGGTGTTGAGGAAGATGTCACGGGCGCCGTTGCGCTCGATGGCGAAGTCCCGGTCGTGGTGCATCGGCCGCCAGTCGCGGGTGGCGAGCGCCCCGAGGACGACGGTGGTGGCCGTGACGTCGTGGTGCAGGTCGGGCAGCGCGTCGCCGGCGGCGACCTCGTCCAGCACGACCCGCCCGGCGGTCCAGCGGGGCACGGCTCCGGTGTCGCCGCCGGGCGCGTCCGCCACGGGTGGGGGGCCGGTCGGCGTGCCCGTCGCACTGGTGGCCGACGGCGGGGCGGTCCGCACGTACCCGAAGCCGGTGAACGTCTCGACGCCGACCAGCACGTCGTCCTGGTTGCGGTACGGCACGTCGATGACCCAGAAGCGCCCGGTGCCGAGCTTGGTCGTCTTGGGCTCGCTGAGGGACCGCAGGACCTGCGACGTGCTGACCACGTCGCCCGGACGCACCGGTTCGTGGAACACCACCTCGCTGTCGCTCATGATCGCCTCGGGCAGGCCGAGGCGCTCCTTGAGGTCGAAGTGCACCTGGAGGGGCAGCTTCTGCGTGGTCTGGCCCGGCTGCCAGTGGTGGGGGCGGAACCACAGCGACAGCGTCGAGGGCGGGGCGATCGGCCCGCCCGTGATCTCCGCGGCGACCTTGTCGTCCCAGTACAGCGGGTTGCCGTTCTCGACCGAGGCGCAGGACGTCCAGACGTAGCCCCGCTCGACGGGGAAGTCGGCGGTCTCGGGGTAGCGGGTCTCGCCGATCCAGGCGGCCACCTCGTCGGGCACGGGCGCGGTCCCGTCGGGTGCGCTCACCGGTCCCTCCGAGGCGAGGCAATGGGTTCCATCTTCGCGGAGGTCGAGGCAATGGGTTCCGGATACGCGACCCATTGCCTCGGGCTGTGCCGGGCGGAACCCATCGCCTCGGCGAACCGGGTCCCCGCAGGCGGCCGCGGTCATGCGATCACCCCTTCCGCGAGCAGGGCCTCGATCTCGGCGGCGGGCATGCCGGCCGCGGCCAGCAGCGCCTCGGTGTCGGTGAGCGACGGGTCGGGCAGGTCGTAGACGTCCCGGCGGGGGGCGCCGGCCAGCAGCGGCGCCAGCTGGCGGAACGGCGCGGCTCCGCCCGGGGGCCGGGCCTCGACGATGGCGCCCCGGGCGGCGACCTGGGGGTCGGCCACGACCTGGGGGATGTCGAGCACGGGGGCCACGCACGTGTCGGCGTCGGCGAGCAGGGCCACCCACTCGTCACGGGAGCGGGCCGCCAGCGCGGCCCGGACGTCGGCCCGGATCTCGTCCTGGACCCCGTCGTCCGACTGGTGCTCGATCCACCGCTCGAGGCCGAGCAGGCGGCACAGGTTGGCCCAGAACACAGGCTCGATGGCGCCGACCGCCAGCCAGCCCCCGTCGCCGGCGGGGTAGACGTCGTAGCAGGCGTACCGCCCGGTGAGGATGGAGTGCCCCGGTCCCGGCGCCTCCCCGGTGGCCAGGTACTCGTCGATGTAGAGCGACAGCATCCACAGCACGCCGTCGGCCACCGACACGTCGAGGTAGGTGCCCTCGCCGGTCCGGGCCCGGCGGACGAGGGCGGCGAGGATCGCTGCCGCAGCGTGCAGCCCGCCCGCGGCGATGTCGGCCACGGTGGCGCCCGGGAGCGGCGGACGCCCCTCGGCCGTGCGCTCGGACATGTGCAGGTACCCGCCCGCCGCCAGGTAGTTCAGGTCGTGGCCGGCCCGGGCGGCGGTGGGCCCGCTCTGCCCGTACCCGCTGGTCGAGCAGTACACGACCGCAGGGTTCACGGCCCGCACCGCGTCGTAGCCGATGCCGAGGCGGTCGACGACGCCGGGGCGGAAGCTCTCGATCACCACGTCCGAGCCGGCCGCCACGCGGAGGAAGGCGTCGCGCCCGGCCGGCGACTTGAGGTCGAACTGCGCCCGCTCGAGGCCCCGCTGCCCGCTGTAGGCGTGGAACGGGGGGACGAGGGGCGTCGCCCCGGCCTTGGGCGGCGCGCCGACCTTGACCACCCGGGCGCCGTAGTCCGCCAGCAGGCGGGAGCAGCGGGTGGCCGGGCCGACCGTCGAGAAGTCGAGGATCGTGGTCCCGGCGAGCGGGCCGTCCGCCGTGCCGTCCGCCATCAGAAGTTCTTGGGCAGCCCGAGCTTGCGGGTGGCGATGATGTTCTTCTGCACCTCGGACGTACCGCCCCCGATGGTGTCGATCACCGTGTAGCGGTAGGTCGACTCGGCCCGGCCGTGCATCGGGGCCTCCTCGGTCCCGACGCGCAGCTGGGTGCCGGGCCCGCCGATGTCCATCGACGCGTCGGCCAGCCGCCTCGACAGCTCGGTCGCGAACAGCTTGTACTCGGACGCCTCGGCCCGGGGCGGGTCGCCGCCCTCCATCGACTTGTGCACGAAGCGCAGGCCGAGCACCCGGGCGACCTCGCCCTCGGTGACGAGGTGGGCCACCCGCTGGCGGATCACCGGGTCGTGCTTCAGCGACTCGCCGTCGATCGTCGCCTCGCGCACGTGGTCGGTGAGGATGCGGATGCGCTCCTCGATCTGGCTGTAGGTGAACATCGTGAAGCGCTCGAGGTCGAGCGCCTGGGCGATGTACTGGAAGCCCCGGTTGAGGTCGCCGACCACGTAGTCGTCGTGCACGAACACGTCGTCGAAGAAGACCTCGTTGGTGCGCTCGTCGCCCATCGTCCAGATCGGCCGGATGGTGAGGCCGGGGTCGTCGAGCGGCACCAGGAACAGGGTGATGCCGTGGTGCTTGGGGGCGTCGGGGTCGGTACGGGCGCCGACCCAGTACCACTCGGCGAAGTGCGCCGAGGTGGTCCACGTCTTCTGGCCGTTGAGCCGCCAGCCGTCGCCGTCGCGGGTGGCCTTGAGCTGCATGTTGGCCGCGTCGGATCCGGCGTTGGGCTCGGAGTAGCCGACGGCGAACTCGACCTCGTTGCGGAGGATCTTGGGCAGGAACTCGGCCTTGAGCTTGTCGGACCCGTACTTGATCAGCGTCTTGCCGATGATGCCGACGCCCTTGCCGATCTGCGGGGCGCCCCGCCGCGCCAGGGCCTCGTTGAGCAGGTACTCGTAGACGCCGTCGCCCTCGGACCCGCCGTACTCCTTGGGCCAGGTCATGCCCAGCCAGCCGCGCTCGCCGACCTGGGCCATGAACGCCCGGCGCTCGGGGGTGTCGCAGATCTGCGCCATGTTCTCGCGCGTCGGGTCCATGACCTCGACGGTCTGGTGCTCGTCGAGGAACGCCTCGACCTCGGCGAGGAACTGCTGCTGCTCCTCCGAGAACTCGAAGTCCATGCGGGTGTCGTCTCCCCCGGGCATGCCGGCCGGACGCCGGATCTGACGGAGTGTCAGATTACCCGCAGGGAACGGGCCGGCGCCATCGGCGGCATGCTCTCGCAGTGAACGAGCGCAGCGAGTGAGCCATGAGCACCGTGCCTGCGGCGTCCGGCGAGTGGATCCTCCACGTCGACCTCGACCAGTTCCTCGCCGCGGTCGAGGTGCTGCGCCGCCCCGAGCTGGCCGGGAAGCCCGTGATCGTGGGCGGCGACGGCGACCCCACCCGGGCCCGGCAGGTCGTGGCGACCGCCTCGTACGAGGCCCGGGCGTTCGGCGTGCGCTCGGGGATGCCGCTGCGCACGGCCGCTCGCAAGTGCCCCGACGCGGTGTTCCTGCCCACCGATCGCGCCGCCTACGACGCGGCGTCGGCCGAGGTGATGGCCACATTGCGGTCGTTCCCGGTGGTGGTCGAGGTGTGGGGCTGGGACGAGGCGTTCGTCGGCGCCGCCACCGACGACCCCGAGGCGCTGGCGCGGGCGATCAAGGAGGCGGTCCGCCACCGGACCCGCCTGAGCTGCGCGGTCGGCATCGGCGAGACCCGCCTGCAGGCCAAGACGGCCACCGGGTTCGCCAAGCCCGGCGGCGTCGCCCGCCTGACCCGGGCCACGTGGCTGCCGACGATGGGCGACCGGCCGGTCACGGCCATCTGGGGCATCGGGGAGCGGACGGCCCACCGCCTGGCCGAGGCCGGGGTCCGGACCGTGCGCGACCTGGCGTGGGCCGACCACGAGGACCTGGCCCGGCGGTTCGGCCCGCGCATCGGCCCCTCGCTCCGGGTGCTCGGGCTCGGTGGCGACCACTCGCCGGTCGTGGACGAGCCGTGGGTGCCGCGGTCGCGCAGCAAGGAGACCACGTACCAGCGCGACCTCACCGACCCCGACCAGGTCCGCGCCGAGGTCGAACGCCTGGCGGCCGAGGTCACCGAGTCGGTCGTGGCCGAGGGCCGCCGGGTGACGCACGTGCACGTGAAGGTCCGCACCGCCACGTTCTTCACCCGCATCAAGTCGTCGAAGCTGTCCGAGCCGACCACCGACCCGGCGGTGGTGGCCGAGCGGGCCCTGGTCGTGCTCGACCGGTTCGAGCCCGCCCGCCGCATCCGCCTGCTGGGCGTGCGGGTGATGCTCGAGTTACCGGGGTAGCGGTGTCGGGCATGCCCATCGACCTCTCGGCGGCGCGGGCTGAGTCGCCCCCGACCGCCGCTGCCGCTCAGGAGGCGACGACGGCGCGCATCGGTTGGAGCGGCGCCAGGTGGCGGGCGTCCACGGACCTGAAGCCCGCAGCCGCCAGGTCGTCCCGCAGTTCGTCGAGCGTCGGCAACGGCGTGTTGCCGGCCGTCGACCGCAGCACGACGTCGAGGTGGGCGGCGAAGGGGTCGCCCGTGCCCCGGACGGCCGTGGCGACCACCACGGCCCCGACGGGAGCGAGCTCGCGCAGCCGGTGCAACAGGGCGATCCGGTCGTCGCCGGCGAAGTAGTAGACGTTCTGCATCAGCAGCACGAGGTCCCACGGCCCCGCCAGATCGTCGGGCGAGTCGCGGACGTCGGCCCGCCGCACCGAGAACCGGTCGGCGAGGCCCCACGCGGCGAGGTTCCGCTCGGCCTGCGCCACGACTGCGGCATCGACGTCGACGCCGACACCAGTGACGTCGGCGGTGACGCCGGCCACGTGGCGCAGGTTCACGCCCGACCCGCACCCCACCTCGAGCACCCGCCGGACGCGGCGGGCGCGCACGACGTCCGCCAGGAATGGTCCGAGCAGCGGCTCGGCCACCCGGGACGTGCGGGCCACGAGCTCGCCGTGGTGGTCGAGGTAGTCGCCCGGTGCGGCGCCGGTCAGCCGGTCGCCCAGACGCAGGTAGACGTCGGCGCCGTAGTTGGCCGCCTCCTCGGGCAGAGCTGCCAGGCCCTCGACAGCGGGGTCGACCATGGCGTGGGCCACCGCGCCCCCCAGCCGCCAGCGACCGTCGGCGTCGACGGCGAGCGATCCCACCGACGCGCCCACCCACAGGAACCCGTCGAGCAGGTCGACCGCCACGACACCCAGCTCGTCGGCTAGCTCGTCGAGGGTGCGAGGTGCGGCGGCCACCGCCCCGAGTACCCCGATGGCGGCGGCGGTCCCGAGGAACTCGACCCGCAGCCACCCGACGAAGTCGCGTGCGAGCGCGACGTGCGCCCGTTTGTGCCGCAGGCGGAACCCCGCCAGTGCGAGATCGACGGCGTACGCCACCCGGTCATCATGACCGCACCGGCGCCTCGGCGGCGTCCACGCGGCTTCGGGTGAGACCGCGAGGTATGTCGCGAGTGCGCACCTGCCGCCCGGATTACGCTGCCGAGTGGCGACGGCCTGGCCTGCGACGACGGGCGAGGGGTGAGGCGATGGAGTTTCGGATCCTCGGAACGTTCGAGGTCATCGCGGCCGACGGCGCCTTGGACCTCGACGATCCCGACCAGCGCCAGCTCCTGGCGTATCTGGCGACGCACGCCGGCGATACCGTGCCGCCTGCGCAGCTCGTCCCCGCGCTGTGGGGTGATGTGGCGGTCGACCTCGGCGCGCAGCGGCTCTCCGACTGCGGCGAAGGGCTCCGTGCCCTGCTGCAGGATCACGGAGCCGTCCTGCGGGTCGGGTCCGACGGCTGGATGCTCGAAGGTGGACGCGGCCGACGTCGACGCCCACCGCTTCGAGGATCGGGTGGCCTCGGCCGAGGCCGAGGAGGACCTCGACCGCCGCCTCGCCCACCTCGACGTCGCGCTCGCCTGGTGGCGGGGCGCACCGCTGGGCGACCTGGCCGGCGCGGCGTGGGCCGAGCGCGAGACGGCACGGCTCGGCGGCCTGTTCCGGCGGGCGCTGGTGCGGCGATGCGAGACGCTGCTCGACCTCGGTGGCGCCGCTGAGGAGGCCGCTCACCTCGGTTCGGTCGAGGACCTGCCGGCCGACCAACCGGTCCTGACGTTCCTGATGACGGACATCGAGGACAGCACCCGGCTGTGGGCCGACTACACGGACACGATGCCCGCTGCGCTCGAGCAGCACGACGCGCTCTTGGACGAGGCGGTCGAACGGCACGGCGGGACCGTGCTCAAGCGCACGGGCGACGGCGTCAACGCCGTGTTCACCGACGCGGCGGCCGCGCTGCGGGCCGCCGTCGACGCCCAGATCGCGCTGGCCGGTGCGTCCTGGCCCGGGACGCCCGGCCTGCGGGCGCGGATGGGATTGCACACCGGCCCGGTGATCGCGCGGGCCGGCGACTTCTTCGGCATGGCTCCCAACATGACCGCCCGGCTCCGCGACGCCGGCCACGGGGGTCAGTCCCTGGTGTCCGCGGGAGCGGTGCGGGCCGTCGCCGACCGGCTGCCCGACGACATCCGCCTCCTCCCCCTCGGATTGCACCGGCTGCGGGGCATCCCCGGCGACCACCGCGTCTGATCAGGTCGCGCACGCTGGCCTCCCTCACCGGTTCCCGCCTCCCCGCACCCTCGAGGCCGCCGCGGGGGTGGCGGTGCCCGACACGAGCTTCGTGGGCCGGGCCGACGAGCTTGCGCACCTGACCACGCTGATCGATCGGCCGGGCACGGTGACGCTGGTCGGTCCCGGTGGCGTCGGAAAGACACGGCTCGCCGTCGAGGTGGCGGCCGAGGCGGCGCACCGCTTCCGCGATGGGGTCCGGCTGATCGATCTGGCGCCCGCCGCGCCCGACGCCGTGCTCGCCGCGGTTGCGGCAGGGCTCGGGGTGGTGCGGCGCGGCGACCAGTCGTTCCGCGACAGCATCATCGACTGGCTGGGGCGGAAGCACGTCCTGCTCATGGTCGACAACTGCGAGCACGTGGTCGACGTCGTCGGGCCCCTCGTCCGCGACGTGGGGGCGGCGACGAGCGAGGTCACCGTGCTGAGTACGAGCCGCCAACCGCTCGGGTGCGTCGGGGAGGTGACCTTTCCCGTGGCGCCGCTGGCGCTGCCGGAGCCGGGCGTCGCCGCGGGGCCCGACACGTCGCCGGCGGTGCGCCTGTTCGTCGAACGGGTCGAGGCGGCGCGGCCCGGCGCCCCCCTCGACGCCGCCCAGTTCGACCTGGTCGCGCGGATCTGCCGCCGGCTCGACGGCATCCCGCTCGCCGTCGAGCTCGCCGCGGCGAGGGCGCGGACGATGAGCCTGCACGACCTGCTCGACCACCTCGACGTCACGTCGCCGCTGTTGGCGACGGCGGCACCCGACCACCCCCGGCACGGCACGCTGCTCGGGACGATCCAGTGGTCGTACGACCTGCTCGCCCCCGAGCACCAGGCCCTGTTCGACCGACTGTCGGTGTTCTCGGGTTCATGGACCGCGGCCGCCACGCGGCAGGTCTGCGCCGGCGGCGACGGCGTCACGGTCCTGGAGACCCTCACCGATCTCGCGGACCGCTCGATGGTCGTGCCCGACATCGGGCAGACCGAGACCCGCTACCGGATGCTGACGACCCTGCGGGACTTCGGGGCCGAACGGCTGGGGGCCGCCGGCCGTGCAGGCGAGCTGCGCGCCCGCCACGCCGAGTACTACGTCCGCGCCGCCGAGGCCGCCAGCGCCGGCATGCGCACGGGCGAAGAGGCGCGCTGGGCGGCGAGCGTGCACGCCGACCTCGGGAACCTGCGGTCGGCCCACCTGTGGGCGATCGAGCACGAGGACGTCGACCTCGCGGCGCGGCCGTTGATCGCGCTGTGGATCTACGGGGTCCACCGCCCCTCGGGAGAGTTCTTCCGCTGGGTGGAGGAGGCGTTCGCCGCCCTTCCGCTGGGCGATCACGAGCGGGCGGCCGAGCTGTACGGCATCGACGCGCTGGGCGCGTGGGTCCGGGACGACCTGCAGCGCTGTCTGCGCTCCTGCCAGGCCGCGTTCGACGCCGAGACCCAGCGGGGGACGGGTGTGACGGTGCCGGCCCGCATCGCCATCGTGATGGCGGCGTCCTACGCGCCGACCGCCGACCCCCGGCTCGTGCCGATCACGTCTGATGCCCCGCGACGGTTCCTCGAGCTCGTGGCGTGGGCGCGCGAGGTCGGCGACCCCTACTGGCTGTCGTACACGATGGCCACCGGCGCCAACGGGATGAACATCGCCGGCGACCACGAACGGGCGGCGGCCCTGGCGGAGCGGGCGCTGGACCAGGCGCGCCGGTCGGGCTGCCTGAGCCAGATCGCGTGGGCGCTCGAGTCGCTCGGCTTCGCGCTCGAGTACGCAGACCCCCCGCGCGCCGAGGCGCTGCTCGAAGAGAGCGTGCGGACCGCCCGTGGCGTCCGCAGCGACCTCGTCCTCGGCGTGTCCCTCGCGCTGCTGGCGACCCTGCGTCGCCGGCTCGGACGCCCGCTCGACGCGATGCCGCTCCACGTCGAGCTGCTCGACCACTGGGATCGGTTGGACGTCGTCCCGCAGATGTGGCACACGCTCCGCGAGGCGGCGATGTGCCTCGGCCTGGTCGGGATCGACGACCCGGCCGTGCGGATCCTCACCGCGGTGGAGCAGGCCGAGATGGTCATGCCCGAGTCCGCGGTCGACCGTGCTCAGGTCGACACGGTCATGGACGACCTCCGGGTGCGGCTGGGCGCGGCCGCGTTCGCGGACGCCCGGTCGGCGGGCTCCGGTCTCACCCGGGAGGCGGCCACCGTGCTCGCGGCCGGCGCCCTGGCCGAGGTGCAGGACCGCACGCCCGAGCTGGTGTGACGGCGGCGGTGCGAGGGCGCGACGTGCTCAGCCGTGCTCAGGCGCGCCCGGCGGGTGCCACCTCGGGTCCCACCTGGACGCCCCATCGGGCGGCGATCGCGGGGTCGAGGCGCAGCCCGCGCTCGCTGCCGCGCGACCGCGCCACGAACTCCCGCAGGGCGTAGCGCGTGAGGGTGGTGCCGGCCAGCGACATCAGCATCGGGCCGCCTGGAACGCGGGAGCCGCGCCGTCACCAGCTCTTCCAGCCTCCCCGTACGGACGGCCAGCAGCTCGGTGAACCCGCCGCGTTCGACCTGGAGCCAGTCGGCCTTCTTGTCGCCGATCAGGTAGCGCACGACGACGGCCGGCATCCCCTCCAGGGGTCGGGGCAAGGGAAGGGAGAGCTCCTCCACGAGCGTCTTGGCGAGGCGGCACCCCTGGCTGGTGGGGTGCTGCAGCTCGGTGCTGAGCCAGCCGTACAGGGCGTCCATCTCGCCGACGCCGAGCGGCAGGACGTGGTTCGCCGTCCACGGGTGCGGGGCAGGGTGCGCCGGGCTCGGCCACCGATGCCGCGTCGCCGATGCCCAGGTGCCAGGCGACGACGTCCCACAGGTGGTGGTAGGCGACGCGGTCGTCGTCGTCGAAGCTCACGCCGAGCCCGGCGAGTGCGTCGAACGTGACGGTGGTGAACGTGCCGAGGGTGGCCAGCAGGTCCTGCTGGTTGAGCGGACGGCTCGTCACGACGTGCTTCTCCTCCTCCTCGCCGACGTCGACCATGCGGGCGGCCCAGACCGATTTCGTGGCGAGGTCCTCGAGCTTCAGCAGGGTGAAGATCGTGGTGGGCGTGGCGTCGAGCAGCCAGCGGACCGCGGCGTGGGTCAGGCGCACGCGGCGCACCGCGTGCGCACCCGCCTCGCCGGGTGACAGCGAGGTGGTCTTCTCGTCCAACCACGGGCGCGGGGGTGAGCACGTTGAGCAGGAACTGGCCGGTCTCCTGGATCCGCCGCGCCCAGTTCCTGACGAGCTCGCCCGTGAGGTCGAGCACCTGCACCCCCCGCCGCCCGAGGTACGCCTCGGGCAGCGCGGCGTGGAACAGCGCGGTGATGACGGCGACGCCGTGCTCCTCGAAGAAGGCCTGGGCGTGGGTCACTTTCTCACGTCGATGTGCTCGGTGACCTCGTCCCCGCCCATGAGGAAATCCCGGATCGGCTTGTCGAGGAGGTCGACGTCCGCCCAGATCCGGCGCGTGAGGTCGGGGAACTCGTTCTGCCGCTCGGCGTCGGTGTTCGACCCGCGCGTCGCGAGCGCCTTGATGACCTTGTCGGCCGGCTTGTCGCCGCAGGTGGCGAGGTCGTTCAGCCAGCCCTCGGTGAACCGTGTGCCCGGGACAGGTGGCGTGGTCGCTGCCATGTCGCCTCCTCACCTCGCCCAACCGCTGCTGGGTCGTTGGCGACGCGTCGGGCAGGACCGGGGCCAGCGGGGCCGGACGGGGCGGCACGGGTGGGGGCAGCGATCCGGGCCTGCTGTAGAGGCCGCTCACCTGCTGGCGCGAGCGGAACAGGTTGACGATGAAGTTCAGCCGCTCCTCGTAGCGCAGCCAGTCGTCGACCGCGGTGCGCGTGCCCTCGGTGGTCGACCGGTCGAACTGCTGCCATGCCGCCCAGACGTCGGGCTCCCGCACGGTCTGCAGGTGGCGCGGGAAGAACGACCCGACCACGTAGCGATCCCGGTCGGCCTTCGGCAGACGGTCACGGAGCACCGGGTTGGCCGGCGGCGCAACCGGGAGGTCGCGGCCGAGGCCGAGCACCTCCAGGCCGACGACGAGCGTGAACACGTAGCGGGTCGCGGCGATGGCGAAGGCCTCGTCGGCGAACCGGCGGGCGCCCTGGCTGCGCTCGTAGAGGCGGCGGAGCCGGACCGTGGAGCGAGTGGTCCGCCCGGTGATCCGGCTACCGACCCTCGCCGCGAGTGCGTCGGGCACGTACGAGAGGTTGCGCTTCAGCACCGGCTGGAGGCGCGTCTGCGCGTACGCCTCGAGCCTGATCGTGCCGAGCAGGATCAGCTCGGCGCGCCGCTTCCGGTCGCCGGCGTCCTTCTCGGCGAGTCCCTCGGCGAGGACCCGGAAGTAGGGCAGCACCGCCTCCTGCAACACCGCCCGCATGGTGCCGTCGATCAGCTCGGGCCGCTCTCGCTTGGACCGGCGGACGTTGAGGTTCTTGTACACGTCAGCCAGGTTGCGGTTGAACTGATCCCACCTCTTCTCCCACGTGGCCCGACGGGGACCATCCTCGATAGCGGTGAGCAGCGCCATGAGCGCGAGACCGATCTCCTCGTAGATCATCGCCTCGCCGGACGCCAGGTTGCCGGCGATCTCGCCGCTTCCACCCAGGACGTAGTCGGCCACGCACTGGTAGATCCGCCGGCCTGGGCGGAGGCCCTTGGGCCGGGAGGGCGGTGACGCGCCATCATCGTCCGGCCGGGCAACGTCGATCCGCAGTGTCTCGGTGGTCCACGCGGCGAACGTGGGGAACGTCGCGTTCTCCTTCTCACCCCCGCCGTGGAGCCGTGCACCGAGCACGTTGGACAGGTCGAAGTACCCGGCGAGCATCTGGTCGCTCGCCACTGCGGGTTCTGTCGGCGCGAGCTCCGCCGTCCTGAGCATGGCGTCGATGGGGTCGCCCGCGCCCTGGCCTTCGCCCTCGGCGCCGGCGCCCCCGCCGCCGTCACCGGACATGAATGCGTTGGAAGTCGGCATCGTCCGCCTCCTGGTCGACCGGTGGCCCGGCGCTGGCATCGGCATCTCGCGCCTCGAGCTCGACCACGAGGAGCTCGAGGGCGTCGACCAGCCGCCGGGCCGCGTGCAGCGTGCTCCGCACCGCGTCGTACACGCCCGGCCTCCCCCCGCGGTCGTCCGGGCCCGGCTCGTCCTCGCCGATCGAGGCGCGCAGGTCGTGGACGAGCTCGACGAGGGGGTGGCCGGCGGGACGGCCGACGGCGCGGGTCACGGCGCGAACTCCACCTCGAGCTGCCCGTCGGCCACGCGCGCCCCAGTCGCCCGCCGATCCCGCAGGTGGCGAGGGAGCGGGAGCGATCGCCGGAACGGCCCGACGGTCACGAGCATCGCCGTGCCCGATCGTGCGAGCTCGACCTCGTCTGACGTGACGCCGGGCAGGGGCAGCGTGAGCACGTTCGGGGGGGCGGCGGGGCGCTCGGATGCGGGGGAGGTCGGTGCGGCCGGCCACAGCAGCGGGTCGTGGTCACCGTAGAGGTCGCTGCCGAAACCACGCAGGTCCTCGAGACCGGTGATCTCGCCGGGGCGGATCGGCGCGGTGGCCCGCCCCAGGTCGGGGAACACGCGATCGATCACGTCCAGGTGGGGGGCCTGCGCGGCGCGCAGGCGCTCGAGCCAGGGATCGCCGGCCCCGTCGGGCACGACGCGGTTGACGATCAACGAGTCGACGGCGTAGCCGAACAGCCCGAGGTACGACCACACGCGTCGGGTCTCGGCCACCACCATGGACTCGGGGGTCGTGACGAGGCGGATCGAGGCCCAGCGCGGGATCGGCCAGGGTGTCATGGAGGTGGCTCAGCTCGTCGGTGAGCTCGAGCACGGCGTCGAGCACGCCCGTCGGCGCCGGCGGCAGCGAGGCCGTGCGGCGCAGCACCGGGGCGACCTTGCGGGCGAGCCGCCGATGGGCGGGGAGCACGCGGTCGAGGTACGTGCGCAGCGTCGACGGCAGCGCCAGCAGGCGGACGGTCTCGGCCGTCGGGGCGCAGTCGACGACGACCGCGTCCCAGCCGTCCGCCACGTTGTCGGCGATGGTGCGGAGGGCGAGCAGCTCGTCGAGACCGGGCACGACCGCGAGCTCCTCGGCCCGGACGCTCTCGGCTCCCGCCCACTCGAGCAGCTCCTGCAGGTAGGTGCGCACCTTCGACCAACTCCGGTCGAACACCTGCTGGGAGTCGACCTCCTGGGCGCTGAGGGTCGCGGTCACGGGTGTCGGGTCGGCACCCACCGGCTGGGCCAGGGCGTCGCCGAGGGAATGCGCGGCGTCCGTGGAGACGACGAGGGTGCGTGCCCCACGATCGGCGATGCGGAGGGCGGTCGAGGCGGCCAGCGTGGTCTTCCCGGTGCCCCCCTTGCCGGTGACGAAGGGACCTTGGGCCGGGCGCGGGCGCCGGCCCCCATCAGCTCCTGCCCTACCGCGGGTGCCATCAGGCACCACCCGCCCTTCGCGCTCCGATGGTGGCACCTTAGCCACGGAGAGTCACCGCGGCCAGGGTCGGGGGCGTGGGCCGTCAGGTGGCGCGGCCGTAGTACGGGCGGCCGGCGGCGTCCCACTCGGCCCACAGCGCGAGGAACTCCTCGCCGAGGAACGGGTCCTTGCCCTGCAGTGGCAGCACGGCCCGGCGCACGGTGAAGTCGAGGGGCGCCAGCTCGGCGGCCCGGTCGAAGTGGCGCTGGGCCGCGTCCGGCTGTCGGCCCGCCACAGGTGCAGTGCGAGCCGGTAGTGCAGGTGGGCGAGCTGTTCGTCGGGGTCGGGCACGTGGGCTTCGACGTCGTCGGCGGGCGCCTCGCCGGTGCGCACCCAGCGGCGGATGCCGTCGAGGTGGTCGGTCGAGTCGATGCGGTGGAACTCGCGGAACGTGTCGGTGGGGAAGGCGACGTCCTGGCCGCGCACCATATCGCCCTGCTCATCCACCCACACCACCGTCGGCACGTTGGTCAGGGCGTACCGGTCGGCGAAGACCCGGTCGCGGTCGATCAGCACGGGGAACCCGATGTGCTCGGTGAACGGGCGCACCGCCTCGGGGTCCTCGTCGACTGCCACGGCCACGACACCGAAGCCCTGGTCGGCCAGCTCGTCGTGCAGCGCCTGCCAGCCCGGCAGCTCATAGGCGCACCCGCACCACGAGGCGAAGGCCACGACCACGGTCTTCCGGCCGCGCTGGTCGGCCAGGGACCACGCCGCCCCGTCGAGGTCGGGCAGGGTGAACTCGGGGGCGATGCCCGACCGCAGGTCCGACGCCCGCGTCGAGGCCGACGCGCCGAGCACGGCCACGCGCTCGCCGGGGTCGATCACGAGGATCTGGTCGCCGAGCGTCGCCAACCGGGCGAGGTCCACCCACGGGTCCGTGTCGACGAGCCCGGGGTGGAGGTCGATCGGCACGCAGGGTCGAGCCCGCACAGGCCCTCCGGATCAGCTTCCCGGCAGCCGCGGCCGGCAGGTCGGCGGCCGCCACCCAGACCCGGTCGCCGTCGACGTCGGCCGCGATGTCGGTCACGCCGTCGGCGATCAGCGTCAGCGTCCCCCTGTCGGACATGTGCTCCCCCCCTCTGCTCGTGCCGGCGTCGGCGCCACCGCCGGCTCAGCCGATCACGCCCTCGTCGGGTTCGCCAGGTCCCCTTCGGCGCGACCCAGCTCGGTCGCAGCACCTCGTCGGTGTGCTCGCCGAGCCACGGCACGCTGTCTCGGGGCCCTCGGCCACCTTCGACATCTTCACCGGGTTGCCCGGGCACCAGCACCGGCTCGTCGTCGCCGTCGCTCCGTGGCGGCTCGACGAGCATGTTGCGCGCGGCGACGTGCGGGTCGGCGATCACCTCGGCGTCGTGAAGCACGGCCCGGCCGCCAGGCCGGCGGCGCGAGGGCGGCGCACACCTCGAGCTTGGTCTCGGCGTGGCCCACGCCTCGATGGCGGCCCGACCTCGCCGAGGTGGTCGACCAGCCCCGGCGGGCGCGGCGAAGCGGGGGTCGTCGTTCCACGGGCTTGCCGATGACCTCGGCCAGCGCGGTGAACTGCGGGGCCGCACGCACCTGGAGGACGAACCAGCCGTCGCCGGCCGCGAACGAGTCGAAGATGGCTGATCACGTCCTCGACCTGGCCGTGGACGCCCATCGACCAGAGGTTGGTGACGATGTCGGTCATGGCGACCATCCGCGTCGAGCATCGCCACGTCGACGTGCTGGCCCTCGCCCGTGCGGTCGCGGTGCCGCAGCGCGGCCAGCACGCCGATCGTCGTGAACAGCGACGAACTGATGTCGCCGAGGGCCCCGACCGGGTTGGCGCGGGGGGCCGCGCCCGGCTCCCGCCTGAACACGTAGATGCCCGACATGGCCTCGACGATCGAGCGCGAAGGCCGGCCAGCCCCGGTACGGCGGTGTCGCGGTGTTGCCGAAACCCGACAGCGACAGGTAGATCCCGCCGGGTGGCGCGCGGCGACACGTCGTAGCCGAGGCCGAGGCGGCCATCGCGCCGGCCTTGAAGTTCTCGGCGACGATGTCGAAGCTGGGCGACCAGCGCCAGGAACAGGTCCGGCCCTCGGGCTGCTTCAGGTCGACGCCATGCTCCGCTTGTTGAGGTTGTTGCGCAGGAACGTGGCGCCCGACCCGCCGGCCCTCGGGGTCGACCATGGGCGGGAACGAGCCCCGGCCCGCTCGCCGCACACCGGGGGCTCGACCTTCACCACGTCGGCGCCGAGCCGGGCCAGGAGCTGGGTGGCGTACGGCAGCGCCTGCATCGGCTCGAGCGGCCAGGATGCGCACGCCGTCGAGCGGCTTGCCGTAGGGGGCTGCCTCGCGTTGATCACGTCGCCCAGCCGCATGCGCAGGGTACGGCGAAATGTGACGGTCTGTCAGGTCCGGCGTCCGGACCCATTGCCTCGCCACCCAGAGAAATATGACGACCCGTCAGATCTCGCCGTAGCGTGGTCGGGATGGCCACCCGGGGGATCCTCGACTACGGCGCCTACCTGCCGTACCGCCGGCTCGACCGCACCGAGATCGCCGCCGTCGCCGGCGGCGGGGGCGGCAAGGGCACCCGCTCGGTGGCCTCCTACGACGAGGACGCCACCACGATGGCCGTCGAGGCGGCCCGCCGCGCTGCGCCGTCGCCCCACGGCGTGCCGCCCCGCGCGTGTTCTCGACCACGCGCCGCCCTACGTCGACAAGACCAACGCCACCGCCGTCCACGCCGCGCTCCGCCTCCCGCCGACGCGGCGGCGCTTCGACCTCGGCGGCGCGGTGCGCTCGGCCGTCGGCGCGCTGCGGCCGGCGCTGGCCGCCGGCGAGCCCGCCCTGGTCGTCGCCGCCGACGTGCGGACCGGCCTGCCCGGCTCGCCGGACGAGGCCGACCGGGGGCGACGCCGCCGCCGCGCTTCTCGTCGGGGGCCGACGACGGCGCCGTGCTCGCCGAGCGTCGGACGGCGGCGGCCACCGCCGAGTTCCTCGACCGGTGGCGCACGCCCGGGCGACGCCCGCTCGAAGCGTGGGAGGAGCGCTTCGGCGAGGCCCAGTACGTCGCCGCTCGGCGCCGCCGCCTGGGAGGACGCCCTCGAGGCCGCCGGCCTCGACGGCCGACGAGGTCGACCGGGTCGTCGTCGCCGGGCTCGCACGCCCGGGCCGCGCCGACGCTGGGCAAGAAGCTCGGCCGTCGGCGATCGCCGCTGCCGACGACCTCGCCGGCACCGTCGGCAACGCCGGCGCCGCCCAGCCCGGCCTGCTGCTGGCCGCCGCGCTCGAGCGCGGCCGCGCCCGGCCAGGTCGTCGCCCTGGTGGTGCTGGCCGACGGCGCCGACGTCCTGCTGTTCCGCACCACCGACGCGCTCGCCGGCGCCGCCGGCCCGCCGTCGCCGACCAGGTCGAGGCCGGCGCGCCCTCGCCTACGGCAGCTACCTGCGCCTGGCGGGGCTGCCTGCCGGTCGAGCCGCCCCGGCGCCCCGAGCCGGCCCGCCCGTCGGCCAGCGCCGCCGGCCGAGCGCGGACTGGAAGTTCGGCTTCGTCGGCTCGCAGGGCGACGACCGGCGAGATCCACCTGCCGCCGGCCGCCCGGCGACGACGCCACGGCGGCCCATGGCCGACGCCACCGGCACGGTCGTCACCTTCACGGTCGACCGGCTGGCCTACTCGCCAGCCCGCCGGTGGTGTTCGCCGTGGTCGACTTCGACGGCGGCGGCCGGCTGCCGGTCGAGCTGACCGACGTCGACGCCGCCGACGTGGCCGTGGGCAGCCGGGTGGAGATGACGTTCCGCCGGCTCGTCACCGCCGACGGCATCCACAACTACTTCTGGAAGGCCCGGCCGGTCCGCACGGGCGCCACGGAGACGGGAGCTGAATGGGATCGCACGGCATCAAGGACCGGGTGGCCATCGTCGGCGATGGGCTGCACCCGCTTCGCCGAGCACTGGGACAAGGGCGTCGACGACCTGCTGCTCGACGCCACCGGCGAGGCGTTCGCCTCGGCGGGCGTGACCAGGACGACGTCGACGCCTACTGGCTGGGCACGGCCCAGTCGGGCATGAGCGGCATGGTGCTGGCCAAGCCCCTGGGGCTCGAGGGCAAGCCGGTGACCCGGGTCGAGAACATGTGCGCCACCGGGTCGGAGGCGCTGCGCCAGGCCGGCTACGCCGTGGCCTCGGGCGCCTACGACGTGGCCATGGCCGTCGGTGTCGAGAAGGTGAAGGACGCCGGCTACCAGGGCCTCAACGCCTTCCCCATCCCGACCGACGGCACCAACCGCACGCTCACCGCCGCGGCCATGTTCTCGATGGTCGTGCCCGCCTACGCCGAGCGCTACGGCGTCGACCCCGACGAGCTGCGCCGGGCGCTGGCCCGCATCGCCTCCAAGAACCACCACAACGGCGCCCGCAACCCCCGGGCCCAGTTCCGCCGGGAGATGTCGGTCGAGCAGATCTGCGCCATGCCCGCCGTGGCCGGCGAGCTCGTCGGTGTTCGACTGCGCCGGCGTGGCCGACGGCGCCGCCGCCGCCATCGTCGTGCGGGCCGAGGACGCCCACCGCTACACCGACACGCCGCTCTACGTGAAGGCGCTGTCGTTCGTGGCCGGCAACGGCAGCGGGCCTCGACCGACCCGGCCTACGACTACACGACCTTCCCCGAGATCGTGCGCCTGCGCCGCCGACGCCTACGCCCAGGCCGGCATCACCGACCCCCGCGCCGAGCTGGCCATGGCCGAGGTGCACGACTGCTTCACCCCCACCGAGCTCGTGCTCATGGAGGACCTCGGGTTCTGCCGAGCGGGGCACGGCGTGGAAGGAGGTCCTGGCCGGGGCGCTTCGACCTCGACGGCGACCTGCCGGTCAACCCCGACGGCGGCCTCAAGTCGTTCGGCCACCCGGTGGGCGCCAGCGGCCTGCGCATGCTGTTCGAGGCGTGGCTCCAGCTCCGCGGCGAGGCCCCCGAGGAGCGCCGCATCCCCACCGCGCGACCGCAACCTCGCGCTCACCCACAACCTCGGCGGCTACCCGGGCGAGATGGTGAGCTTCGTCGGCATCGTCGGCACCGAGCCGTCGAGCTGATCCCGGG
>CAWCLR010000009.1:0-150000 GCA_963796415.1 uncultured Acidimicrobiales bacterium
CCCGAGGGCACCCGCGCCGTGCTCGAGCGCGAGGCGCCCGGGATGGCCGAGGCGATGCGCCTGGTCAGCCCGCTCGGGCGGCTGTCCCGGGCCATGGCCGGAACGGTGGGGCAGGCGCTGGTCCTGAACACTCCCGGTTCGTCGAAGGGGGCGGTCGAGACGCTCGACGCGGTGATCGACGTCGTCCCCCACGCCCTCGACCTGCTGTCGGGCGGCCGGCCTCACTGACCACCCGAGACCGGTGGCCTCATCCCTCAGTCCTCGAACGCCTCGGGCGGCGGGCAGGCGCACACCAGGTTGCGGTCGCCGTAGCCGCCGTCGATGCGGCTGACCGGGGGCCAGTACTTGCCCCGGCGCAGGCTGCGACCGGGTAGGCGGCCTCCTCACGGGTGTAGGGGCGGTCCCAGTCGGCGACGAGCAGGTCCTCGGCCGTGTGGGGCGCATGGGCGAGCGGGCTGTCGGCGTGGGCCACTCGCCCGAGGCCACCCGGTCGATCTCGCCCTTGATGGCGATCATCGCGTCGCAGAAGCGGTCGATCTCGGCCAGCGGCTCGGACTCGGTCGGCTCGATCATCAGCGTGCCGGCCACCGGGAAGCTCATGGTCGGGGCGTGGAAGCCGTAGTCGATGAGGCGCTTGGCCACGTCGTCGACGGTCACGCCGGTGGCCTTGGTGATCGGCCGCGAGGTCGATGATGCACTCGTGCGCCACCCGGCCGTGCTCGCCGGTGTAGAGGACCGGGTAGTGCTCGCCGAGCCGGTCGGCGATGTAGTTGGCGCTGAGGATGGCGACCTCGGTGGCCCGTCGCAGCCCGTCGGGGCCCATGAGCTTGGTGTACGTGTAGCTGATCGGCAGGATGCCGGCCGAGCCCCACGGGGCCGCCGAGATCGGGCCGGGCCCGGTGGCCGGGCCGGCCTCGGGCGCCGCCGGGTGGTTGGGCAGGAACGGCGCCAGGTGCGCCCGGGCCGCCACCGGGCCGACGCCGGGCCCGCCGCCGCCGTGGGGGATGCAGAACGTCTTGTGCAGGTTCAGGTGGCTGACGTCGCCGCCGAACCAGCCCGGCCGGGCCACGCCGACGAGGGCGTTGAGGTTGGCGCCGTCGACGTACACCTGGCCGCCGTGGGCGTGGACGATGTCGCAGATCTCGCCGATGCGCTCCTCGAACACCCCGTGGGTCGACGGGTAGGTGACCATGAGGGCGGCCAGCCGGTCGGCGTGCTCGTCGGCCTTGGCCCGGAAGTCGTCGACGTCGACGTTGCCCTGCTCGTCGCAGGCCACGACCACCACCCGCATGCCGGCCATCACCGCCGAGGCGGCGTTGGTGCCGTGGGCCGACGCCGGGATGAGGCACACGTCGCGCTGCGGCCTCGCCGCGGCTCAGGTGGTAGCCGCGGATCGCCAGCAGCCCGGCGAGCTCGCCCTGCGACCCGGCGTTGGGCTGCAGCGACACGGCGTCGTAGCCGGTGATCTGGGCCAGCGTGGCCTCGAGGTCGTGGATCAGCGTCGAGGTAGCCCTCGGCCTGGTCGACCGGGGCGAACGGGTGGATGTCCGCGAACTCGGGCCACGTCACCGGCTCCATCTCGGTGGTGGCGTTCAGCTTCATGGTGCAGGAGCCGAGCGGGATCATCGCCCGGTCGAGCGCCACGTCCATGTCGGCGAGGCGGCGCAGGTAGCGCAGCATCTCGGTCTCGGACCGGTGCTCGTGGAAGACGGGGTGGGTGAGGTACTCGCTGGTGCGGCGCTCGGCCTCGGGCAGGCCGTCGCCGCCGCCGAACGCCATCCAGCCGCCGCTGAGCCCGAAGACCTCGATGACGTCGGTCAGCACGTCGTGCGTCGTGGTCTCGTCGAGCGACAGCGACGACGGTGTCGCCGTCGACCCGGCGCAGGTTGATGCGCCGCTGCCGGGCCCGCTCGCAGATCTCGGCGGCCTGGCCGGGGACGTGCACGGTCAGCGTGTCGAACCACGTGTCGTTCCGGAGGTCGAGCCCGGCCTCGCGCAGACGGGCGGCCAGATCGGTGGTGAGCGGTGCGCACCCGTGTGGCGATCGACCGCAGCCCGTCGGGCCCGTGGTACACGGCGTACATCGAGGCCATGACGGCCAGCAGCACCTGGGCGGTGCAGATGTTGGACGTCGCCTTCTCGCGGCGGATGTGCTGCTCGCGGGTCTGCAGCGCCAGCCGGTGGGCGGGGCGGCCGGCGGCGTCGACCGAGACCCCGACGAGGCGGCCGGGCAGGGCCCGGCGGAACTCGTTGCGGGTGGCGAGGAACCCGGCGTGCGGTCCGCCGAAGCCCATCGGCACGCCGAAGCGCTGGGACGACCCGACCGCGGCGTCGGCGCCCAGCTCGCCCGGCGGGACCAGCAGGGTGCAGGCCAGCAGGTCGGTGGCCACGACGGCCAGCCCGCCGGCCTCGTGCACCGCGTCGACGACCGGCCGCAGGTCGCGGACGACGCCCGAGGTCCCGGGGTGCTGCAGCAGCACGCGCGTAGGCGTCGGTGGGGGACAGGTCGGTGGCGGGGTCGCCCACCACCACGTCGATGCCCAGCGGCTCGGCCCGGGTGCCGACCACGGCGATGGTCTGCGGGTGGCACTCGGCGTCGACGAAGAAGACGTTGCCCGGGTGGCGGGTCGAGCGCCGGGCCAGAGTCATGGCCTCGGCGGCGGCGGTGCCCTCGTCGAGCATGGAGGCGTTCGTGATCTCCATCGCCGGTGAGATCGCAGACCATGGTCTGGAAGTTGAGCAGCGCCTCGAGCCGGCCCTGGCTGATCTCGGGCTGGTAGGGCGTGTACGCCGTGTACCAGGCCGGGTTCTCGAGCACGTTGCGGAGGATGACGCCGGGCGTGTGGGTGCCGTGGTAGCCCTGCCCGATCAGCGAGGTGAAGACCTGGTTGCGGTCGGCCAGCGCCCGCAGGCGGGCGATGGCCTCGGGCTCGGACAGGGCGCCCTCGACCTCGAGCGGCTTGCCGTCGCGGATCGAGGCGGGGACGGCCTGGTCGAGGAGGTCGTCGAGCGAGGCCACCCCGAGGGCGGAGAGCATGCGGTCGACGTCGTCGGGGGACGGGCCGATGTGGCGGTCGGCGAACTGCTCGGCGCTGGCTATTGGCGCACCCTTCGGGATGCGCGCAATGAGGACTCGGCCCTCGGGCCGGGCACCCACGGTGCCCATGGTTCGTGCTTGTATCACGTGCGTGCTCCGGGTGTTCGAGGGGCGTGGCGATGGCACGCCCGGCCGGCGGTGCCTCCCCCTCTGTCGCCGTCACCGGCTCCAGAGCTGCCTCGCCCCTGTGGTCCTTTGTGCCTGAGAGGTTCCGGGGTGTTGCCCCTTCGGCGCCCGGGACGGGGTGGGCCACCCGCCACCGGGACTCTCCCACGGAGGTCGTCAGCCCGGTCAGGCTAGCCCGCGGCCCTACCCGAGCCCTAGATGACGGAGGTCACGTGCGGCCGGTTCCCGCGGGTGCCCGGGCGGCCCGCGCCAGGCGGTCGGCCAGCGCGGCGAGGTGGGCACGCAGCTCGTCGGGCTCCTCGACGGTGAAGTCGAGCCCCATCTCCTGGAGGTAGTGGGCCAGGTCGCGCACCGACCGGGCGCCGGTGTGCAGCACGCACGTGTGTTCGTCGCGCGCTTCGAGCAGGCCGGCGTTGGGCGAGACGTGGGCCGCGGCGACGGCGAGCGGCGCGTGCACGACGACCCGGCCCTTGACCGGGTAGGCCTCGACCGCGGTGCCGCGCGAGACGAAGGCGGCGACGTCCTCGGCCGGCGGCGGACGCGGCGTGAAGGTGTCGACCGGGACGGGATGGCCGCCGATGCGGTCGACCCGGAAGGTGCGCCAGTCGCCGCGGTCGCGGTCCCACGCGACCAGGTACCACAGCCGCCCAGTGTGCACGAGGCGCAGCGGCTCGACCGTGCGGCGGCTGGCCGCCCCGTCCTTGGAGCGGTAGTCGAAGCGGAGGACCTCGTGGTCGCGGCAGGCGGCCGCGATGACGGCGAGGTCGTCGGCGTCGATGACCGGGCGCTGGCCGGTCATCGCCACCGTGGCCGCGGACAGGGCGCCGGCGCGACCCCGGAGGCGGGTGGGCAGCAGCCGGTCGAGCTTGGTCAGCGCCCGCAGTGCCGCCTCCTCGATGCCCGCCACGGTCCCGCCGGCCGCGGTGCGGAGGCACACGGCGACGGCGACCGCCTCCTCGTCGTCGAGCAGCAGCGGAGGCAGGTCCGTTCCCGGCTCGAGCCGGTACCCGCCGGCGGCCCCCGAGGTCGAGCTCACCGGGTAGCCGAGCGCTCGCAGGCGGTCGATGTCGCGACGGACCGTGCGCACGTCGACCTCGAGCCGGGCGGCCAGCTCGGGGCCCGGCCAGTCGCGCCGGAGCTGGAGCAGGGAGAGGAGGCGCAGCAGCCGGCCCGGCGTGTCCCACATGCCACCAGCTTCGCGCCGAACGAGGGCAAGAGCTGTCCTCAATGGTCCGTACCGTCCTGGTCATGACCAACGACGACCGGGTCCACCCGTTCAAGATCGACGTGCCCCAAGCCGACCTCGACGACCTCACCGAACGCCTCGCCCGCACCCGCTGGGCCCCCGAGCTGCCCGGCGACGACCCGTGGGCTCGCGGCGTGCCCACGGCGTACCTGCGCGAGCTCGCAACGTACTGGCTCGACGAGTACGACTGGCGCACTCAGGAGGCCCGCCTCAACGAGCTGCCCGGCTTCCTCACCGAGATCGACGGCCAGTCGGTCCACTTCCTGCACGTGCGGTCGCCCGAAGCCGGCGCGGTGCCGCTGATGCTGGTGCACGGCTGGCCCGGGTCGATCGTCGAGTTCCTCGACGTGATCGGGCCGCTGACCGACCCCACGGCCCACGGCGGCGACCCCGCCGACGCCTTCCACGTGGTGGTGCCGTCGATCCCCGGGTTCGGGTGGTCGTCGCCGCTGTCCGGCCCGGGCTGGACCGCCGACCGGGTGGCGTCGGCGTTCGTCGACCTGATGGCCCGGCTCGGGTACGAGCGCTACGGCGTCCAGGGCGGCGACTACGGCGCCATCATCGCCCCCGCCATGGGCCGCCAGGCCCCCGACGCCGTCGCCGGCGTCCACGTGAACGCGGCCACCGGCGGGTTCATGTCGTTCGCACCACCGAGCGACGACGAGCTCGCCACGATGACCGACGCCGAGAAGGGCCGGCTGGCCCGCTTGGGCCACTACGCCCAGGAGCAGATGGGGTACGTGCAGCTGCAGTCGACCCGGCCCCAGACCCTGGCGCACGGGCTCACCGACTCGCCCGCCGGCCAGCTCGCCTGGATCGTCGAGAAGTTCAAGGAGTGGACCGGCGACCCCGCCGGGTTGCCCGAGGCGTCGGTCGGCCGTGACCAGATGCTCACCAACGTGATGATCTACTGGCTCACCGGCACCGCCGGCTCCTCGGCCGACTTCTACTACGAGGGCACCCACGACGCCGCGGGCGGCGGCTGGGGCGCCGAGATCGAGCGCAGCCCCGTCCCCACCGGGGTCGCCGTGTTCCCGCAGGACATCGCCATCCGCCGGTATGCCGAGGTGTCCAACACGATCACGCACTGGAGCGAGTTCGACCGCGGCGGCCACTTCGCGGCGATGGAGACGCCCGACCTGCTGGTCGACGACGTGCGAACGTTCTTCCGCACGGTCCGCTGACCGAATCGGAGGCGCGCGTTCCCATGGCGAGAGACACGACCACCGCACCGGTGCTGGGCCAAAGGGCCCTCAATCGGGCGCTGCTCGCCCGGCAGATGCTGCTCGAGCGGGCCGAGCGGTCGGTGCCCGACGCCGTGCGGGACCTGTACGGGCTCCAGGCGCAGGCCCCCTGGAGCCCGTACACCGCGCTGTGGACCCGCCTCGCCGGGTTCGACCCCCACGAGTTGGGGGCCATGCTCACCGAACGGCGGGCGGTCCGCATCGTGATCATGCGAGGGACGGTCCACCTGCTCACGGCCGACGACGCCCTCGCCCTGCGCCCGCTGCACGCCGAGTACCTCGCCCGGACGCTGGCCACCTCGAACTGGCAGGCGGGCCTGGTGGACCTCGACCTGCCCGCCGTCGCGGCCGCCGGGCGGGCCCTCGTCGAGGAGGTGCCGCGCCCATTCGGCGAACTGGGCAGGCTGCTGGCCGAGCGGTGGTCCGACCGCGACCCGGCGACGCTCGCCCAGGTGGTGCGCGGCCTGGCGCCGCTCGTCCAGGTGCCGCCGCGGGCCGTCTGGGGTCGGTCCGGCCAGGTCACGGTCACCACGCTCGAGCACTGGATCGGCCGGCCGCTCGCCACCGCCGCCACGCTCGACGCCATGGTGCTGCGCTACCTGGCGGTGTACGGGCCGGCGTCGGTCATGGACGTCCAGGCCTGGTCGGGGCTCACCCGGCTGCGGGAGGTGGCCGACCGCCTCGGCGACCGGGTGGTCCGGTTCCGCAACGAGGCCGGGCGCGAGCTGCTCGACCTGCCCGACGCGCCGCGCCCCGACCCCGACGTCCCGGCGCCCGTGCGGTTCCTGCCCGACTTCGACAACGTGTCGCTGTCGCACGCGGACCGCACGCGCCTGGTCGACGACCACGTCCGCAAGCGGCTGATGCGGGCCAACGGCCTGCTGCCGGGCACCGTCCTCGTCGACGGCCGGGTGGAGGCCCACTGGTCGATCGGCCGGGCCGCGGGGACCGCCACGCTGACCGTCGTGCCGTTCCGTGCCCTGACGCCGCCCGAGGTGACCGCGGTCGAGGACGAGGGCCGCGCCCTGCTGGCCTTCGCAGCCGCGGAGGCGGACGCCCACGACGTGGTGGTGGCGCCGCCCGACCCGTGACTACTCGTCGCCACCCGTCGGGCGGAGGTGAGCCAGGCGCCACGAGGCCAGGGCCAGCGTGACGCCGAGGATGATCGCCAGCCGTACCACGGCGCCCCAGCCGTTGGGGGTGCCGTCCCGCAGCAGTCGCCAGCCGCCGGCGTCGTCGGCCAGGCCCGCGTACACCTGCTGCGTCTCCCACATCGGCGAGATCTGGGCGATGCCCGAGAGGACCCCGCCCAGCAGGCGCTCGCCGAGGAAGACGACCGCCAGCGCCCACACGGCCGAGCGGCGGGCCATGGCGCCCAGCATGACGAACAGGCCGAGATAGGCGGCCGAGCCGGTGGCGGCGGCGAGGGCCATCGGCCCGGCGCCGTCGGGCACGCCGGCCACCACGGTGGCGAGGACCAGGGCCGGAACCAGCGTGGCCAGGGCGACCAGCCAACCGCCGAGCCATCGGGCGATGGCGATCGTCGAGAACCGGACCGGCGACAGCCAGGTGAACGCGAACGTGCCGGCCCGCAGGTCGGCGCCCAGCACGGCGTCGCCGATCACGAGGCAGGTGAGCGGCACCACCAGCCCGAACAGGCCCTGCTCGGCCACGACCTCGAACGCCTCCTCGGCTGAGACGTCGGCCAGCGTGCCGAGCCAGGCGAACAGCAACGCGCCCAGGCAGGGCAGCACGACGCCCCACCAGCGGCGGGCGGGGAGGCAGGCGCGCAGCGTGTAGCCGAGCAGGGCGACGAACGGGCGGGGGAGGGGCCGCCGGTCGGCCACGGGGGCGGGGCTCGGCGAGGGCGATGCTGCGGCCGGCGCCAAGGCGGGGGCCGCCGGGGTCGGCGGTGGGGGAGTGGGCGGCGCCGGCGGGGCCGGGGGTGCCGCCCGCGCCGGCGGATCGGCCGCCCCGTGGGCCTCGAACGGTGGGGTCATCGCAGCAGCTCCCGGAACACGCTCTCCAGCGAGTCGTCGAGCGGACGCACCTCGAGCAGCCGGGCACCCACGTCCCGGGCTGCCACCGGGAGCACCTCGGCGAGCTCGCCGGCGTGTTGCGACGACACCACGACCGTCGTGCCGTCCACCGTCACGCCGCGGACCGCGTCGAGCGTCATCAGGCGGGCCGCCAGCGCCCGGGCCTCGGGAGTGCGCACGCTGACGGCGCGGGGGCGGTCGGCCAGCGCGTCGCGGATGGCGTGGTGGTCGCCCGCGGCCGCGAGGCGCCCTCGGATGACGACGATCTGGCGTGAGGCCAGCCGCTCGACCTCGTTGAGCACGTGGGAGCTGACGATCACCGTGCGGCCCTGCGCGCCGAGGGCCTGGAACAGGCCGATCAGCGCCACGCGCTGCACGGGGTCGGCGCCGTTCAGTGGCTCGTCGAGCACCAGGATCCTGGGCGCCGTGACGAGGGACGAGGCCACCTTGGCCCGTTGGCGCATGCCCTTGCTGAAGCTGCCCACCTTGCGGTCCGCCACGTCGAGCAACCCGACCGTGCCGAGGCAACGGTCGGGCATGTCGCGGTCCTGCACGCCATGGATCGCGGCCGTGTAGCGGACGAGCTGGCGGGCGGTCAGCGCCGGTGGCACGGCCTCGTCCTCGGGCACGAGCGAGATGACCCGCTGGACCTCGCGGTCGCGGTGCGGGTCGCCGCCCATCACCTCGACCCGCCCCTCGTTCAGCGGGAGCAGGCCGGTCAGCGCCCGCATCAACGTGGTCTTCCCGGCCCCGTTGGGCCCGAGCAGGCCGGTCACCCCCGGCCCGAACGAGCAGGACAGCTCGGTGAGCGCCACCTTGTGCCCGAACCACACCGACGCCTGGTCCACGGTCACGGTGGCGTCGGCCGCGAACGCCGGATCGAGCCGGGCCGGCGGCGCGGGCGGCGGGACCGGGACCGGCGCCGGCGGGGTCACAGCGCCACCTCGCGGTACCGCCTCTGCAGCACGGCGATGGCCGACCCGAGAACCAGCAGGTAGGCGAGGACCGCCAGCACCCCGCCCCCCGACACGCCCGACAGCCCCGAATCGTCGCTGAGGTGCCCCAGGAACACGAGGTCCCGCAGGTCGAGTGGCAGGGCCAGGACGTTCACGACGGCCAGGGGGGTGCCACCATCGCCGGCCGCCTCGATGATGATGGCGGCGACGGCCGACGTGATGAGGGCGACGCCGAGGATGGCGACGCCGCCGACGATCCGCCGGTCGGTGAGCGAGGCGAGCGCCACCCCGATGGCCGCGTAGTAGATGGCGAGAACGGCGACCGCCACCGGCACCTGCCACAGCACCTCGGCGTTGTCGGTGAAGTAGTCGAGCGCGCCGTCGCTCACCAGCATCTGGCCGACGAACAGCACCACCTGAGGCAGGAAGCCGAAGCCGAACACGATGAAGGCGATGGCCCCGACCTTGGCCGTCACGTAGTCGGTCCCTGTCAACGGGCGCGAGAACAGCAGCGGCAGCACCCGCTGCTGGCGGTCGGGGCACACCACGTCGGGGGCGGTCAGTGCGACGAACAGCAGCAGGGCCGTCGACACCCCGACGTACTCGCGGTAGGTGATGAACTCGAAGTCGGGGATCTCGAACGGGTCGTTCCGGATGGCGTAGCCGATGCCCACGTTGACGATGGCGGGCACCGTGGTGATGGCCAGCAGCGTCCAGGGGAACACCTTCTGACGCCACGAGCGGCGCAGACCGAGGGCCCGGCGCACCGACAGGCGCCACAGCGCCCACATCGCCTCGCGCCGGCCCCCACGCGGGCCCGTGTAGGGCCGGTAGCCCCGGTCGTAGACTGCCCCCGTGAGCGGCGGGGCACTCACTGCTCCCCGCTCCTGCTGCTTCGCAGCGGGCCGCTCGGGCCACGCTCGCTCATCGGCCGGCCTGCTGGAGGAACACGTCGTCGAGCGAGCGGTGGCGGGTCGACAGGGCGTACAGGCGGAGGCCGAGGTCCGCGATCGCGTCGCGCACGGTGTCGGCGGCGGCGTCACCCTGCTCGCGGGTGTCGACCTCGAGGCTGTGGTCGTCGAGCGGGCGGGCCGCCAGCCCCCGGCCGGCCAGAGCCTCGGCGAGGACGCCCACGGCGTCGGGAAGGCCCCCGACCTCGACCCGCAGCTGGCCCGTGGTCTGCATGAGCTGGTCGATCGGCCCGGCGAGGACGAGATGGCCCCGATCGATCATCACGACGTGCTCGCACACTCGCTGCACGTCGTCGAGCAGGTGCGTGGCGAGGATCACCGAGATGCCGAACCCGGCCAGCCGCGCCACGAGGTCGAGCATCTCCTCGCGCCCGAGGGGGTCGAGGCCGGCGGTCGGCTCGTCGAGCAGCACGAGATGGGGATCGGCGACGAGGGCCTGGGCCAGCTTGGTGCGCTGGCGCATGCCGGTCGAGAACCCGCCGACCGGGCGGAACCGGGCCTCGTCGAGCCCGACGAGGTCGAGCATGTCGGACGCCCGCTGCCGGGCGGCCCGCACCGGCAACCCGGCCAGCTCGCCGAACGTGGCGACGACGTCGGACGCGGTCTGATCGAGCGGGAGGCAGTCGTGCTCGGGCATGTAGCCGAGGCGGCTGCGAATGCCGACGGGGTCGGCCGCGACGTCCCGCCCAGCGACCTCGATCCGCCCCGAGGTCGGCTGCATCAGCCCCAACATCAGGCGGAACAGGGTGGTCTTGCCGGCGCCGTTCGCCCCGACGAGACCGACCGACCCCGCCGGCACGTCGAGGGTCAGCCCGGCGAGCGCCGGCGGGCCGCCTGCGTAGGCCTTGGTGAGCTGATCGGTGCGCAGCACCAGGGGAGCCGGGGCCTGCTGCATCTGCGGCAGTCTCGCGCGCCCGCGGCGCCGGGCCGTGTCGGGTCCGTCCGCCAAGGGCCGAGCGGCGGTAGGTTCCGTCACCGTGACGCAAACCGCGAGCGGCGTGGGGGAGCGGGTCCCGGGGCGGGAGGCGACCGTCCGCCGCTGCCGGTGGTGCGCCCGCCCGTTCACGGTGGCGCCGGGCCCCGGCCGGCCGCGGCTGTACTGCCGGCGGAGCTGCCGGCAACGTGACTACGAGGCGCGCCGGCAGGCGGAGGACCTCGGGCTCGGCGACGCCCGCCTCGTCGTGGCTCGGGCCGAGCTGGACGCGCTGCACGACCGGCTGTACGAGCTCGAGGCCGCGATCGAGGACGTCGACCGCGACCTGGCGGCCACGACACCCGGCGAGGACGACTACCGCGAGGCGCTGGACTGGATCCTCCGGGCCGCCCGGCCGCTCACCACGCTCCGATTCGGGGAGTCCGGTGCCTGACTGGCCACACTGGCGTAGATGAGCGCCATGGCTCCCCACATCGCGGTGGTCCAGCACGAGGACGGCTGCCCCCTCGGCCTGTTCGACGCCTGGCTGCGCGCCGCGGGGGCCCGCGTGACGGTGTCCCGCCCGTACGCGGGGGAGGGGCTGCCCGACGTGACGTCTGCCGACGGCCTCATCGTCCTCGGCGGCTCGATGTCCGCCACCGACGACGGGCGGGCCCCCTGGCTGGCTCCCGTCCGCGGCCTGCTGGCCGCGGCGGTCGACGCCGGCCGGCCGACGCTCGGCATCTGCCTCGGGCACCAGCTGCTCGCCGTCGCCTGCGGGGGAGAGGTGGCCCGCAATCCGGCCGGCAAGCAGACGGGCGTGCTGCCCGTGGGCCTCGGGCCCGCGGCCACCACCGATCACCTGTTCGGGTCGTTCGACCCCGGCTCGCCACCCGAGTCGGTGCAGTGGAACGACGACATCGTCGTGCGGCTGCCCCCGGACGCCACGCTGCTGGCGGCCACACCCGACGGCGTCCCGCAGGCGATACGCGTCGGCGACGCCGCCTGGGGCGTCCAGTTCCATCCCGAGGTCGACGCCGCCATCGTGACGGCGTGGGCCGAGGAGCACGGCCCGCCGACCCCGGCGCAGGCCGCCGCGCTCGACGACATCGCCGCCCGCTCAGCCATCACCGAGGCGACCGGACGGGCCCTCGCCGCCGGCTTCGCCGCTATCGCCGCCGGACGACGGCCACCGGTGACGCCGGTGATTGCGTCACAGTGACGTAACTAAGGGCGACAGGCCGGCCCCGAGCCGGACGCGGGGTGCCCATGCCTCTCGCGCAGCCCGGGCCGGGCCAGCGCCGATTCCAGCGTGGATTCGTGTCGGTGAGCGACACGAATCCACGCCGAAACACAGGAAGCCGGAGGAGGAGCGCCGGAACCCGGTTCGAGCGGGTTTCTCCTCTTACTTGACAGAACGAGGATTCTGGGCGCTTGAGGTGGGGGGCAGACGACGCCAAGCGGTACGGGCGGGTGTGCAGCGACACGGATCTGTCAGTGAAAACGACAGGGTTCTGTCAGTGGAAAACGTCATGCGTGTCAGAGGAAAACGACACCCAGGAGCTCTGTTCCCCAGCTCCACACAGACGCGGCCGTCGCCCGTTGCATGCGGCCAGCACCACAACCCCGACCATCCCCGGCTGCCGCTGACCTCCGGGCCTCGGTCGGCGTCGACCCCTGTGCGTACGAAACAACCGCTGTGAACGTCTGTTCGCTGACACGCTTGTCGTTTTCACTGTCAGTTTCGTGTCGCTGCACAGTCGTGGGCGCTGCCGGGGACGTAATACGTCACGCTCGACAGGTACAGGTGGGCTCGCCTGGATGCGAGCACACGTCGACGATGACAGGCCCACGTGCGAGACGCAACCATCGACCGGGACCCGATGGGGCAGTCCCCGCCTCTCCCCCGCCGGGGGAGTACGTCGTCGTTGGCGCCTGATCCCAGGCGAGCTCGCCGGCACCAATACCGCGTCAGGCAACGTTGCCTGTCCTCGAACGGCACATGAGGGACGCGCCGGCGGTCCTGGCGGCCGGTGTTATGGGGCGCGCGTTCTGGGCGATCCGAGCATCTCGTGGGTGCGCGAGATCGGCAGTTCTGTGTCCCTCCTGTGCCAGCGGAATGGGTCGTGGAGGAGCCCAGCCGACGCTGCGGCACGGTAGGCAGCTTGGGACCTTTCGGGGACGTGGCTATCCGAGGCTCGGTTGCGCTAATCGACCGCTAACTCCGTCGGCGTACGCTCATCACATGGCGGGCAGGTGCTCCTCACCTGTCGTATCTCGAGTGGCGCGTTGGGTGTCACCAACAGACTCGGGACGGACGCGATGAACGACACCGAAAATGGTCCTGCGGTGCCTGCGGTGCCTGCGGCTGGCTGGGTGGCCGCGTTAGTGGGCGTGGGTCTCTCGCTTGGAGCTGGAGTCCTCGTTGACAAGTACGACCCGGACAACCTCGCCCTGGGTCTTGTCATCCTGATCTACTGCTGCGTCTATGTAGTTGCCTACATCTTCGCTCAATGGATGGCTGAACACATCTCCTTGGCTAGGGCGGATCGCTATGACGAAACGCTCTATCATGTGCAGCTGATACTTCTAGTACTATTGGGTGGGCTGATCATCATTTGGGTTGGCAGGGCCATTTTCGGCTTGTTGTCGCCGGCGCCGATACCGGCGTGGGTGATCGCCCTCACCATCGTGCTTGTGGTCTACGCGGCGCTGGAGGAGGGGCCCGCGGTGCAACCTACGGCTACTTCAGACGCCGGCGATCGGATCTTGCCGGCGGTGGTTGCTGTCTTCGCCGTGATCTTCGTCCTTTGGATGGTCTTCCGCGACGATGACACATCCGCATCGGCCACCGAGACCGCGCAGGCCGCGCCCACCACCGAGACCATCTCCACTCCGTTGAGCGTCGGCGACTCAGGGCCAGACGTCGTCATTCTCCAGGAGCGCCTTGCCGCCGAGGGCCTACCCGTCGCCGTCGACGGGGTGTATGGCCGAGAGACCGCCGCCGCCGTCTTAGCGTTTCAGGAGCAAGAGCAACTCACCGTCGACGGGGTCGTCGGGTCAGAGACGGCTGAGGCGCTCGGTATCTCCTCGGGCTGATGTCCCGCAGACTAGACCCTCTTAAAGGAGAGTCACCCTTTGAGTGATTTCAGTAACAGTTTCTGGGGTGTCGTGTTAGGCGGCGCAATAGTGATTATTGGCCAGTTCCTCACTCAATTTCTGGAAGCCCGTCGAGAAGACAAAATAGTTGGGTGCGACTTCTTGCGCGAATCGCTCGTTGGCCTTCAGGACGCGGTCGAGACACTCCATTTGGCTGTGGAAGACGCCAGAGACCATCTCGATGACACGCAATGGCAGCCTGCCCGATATAGAAGAAACGTGATGAAGGTGCGCGCGATGAGTTCGCGAGTGTCGGACGAAGATGTTACTGAGTCGGTCAAGCGTTGCCTGAAGGAGGCGGAGGATGCGAGTACCGGTGGGCCAATGGATGGGTTCACTGAATCGGCTAAAGGCGTTGTTGACGAAGCATCTAGAGCGCTGAGGGGGCTCCTTCAGTAGGCGGTCGTCCAGAAACCGGGAATCACGCGACCGGCGGGGTCGGTGAACCCCGCGGCCACCTACCAGGACCGGTCGTCAGCGCGGTCAAAGCGCCGTCGAGCTGGGCTAGACAGCGGGCCCGAGCGCTGCGACGCACCGATTGCCCGCTCCGGGTGCCCCCTGCCTACCTGGACGGCGAGCACAGAACGTCGAGTCGCGAGATCGGCAGATCTGGGCCCTGACTACGGCGCCTCGTAGGCGACGTCGGCCAGGCGCGCTCGGCCGCTCAGTCGGTGAGGGGAGAGGCACCTCGCCGAACGGCGTCCACAGCGGCCGATCAAGGTCGACCGCAGTTCGGGGGCGCGACTACGTGGCGGCTTCGACGCTGCGTAGGAACGACGCGAGTGCGTCGTTGAAGGCTTGGCCGGTCCATTGAACCGCGTGGCCGGCACCCGGTACGACCTCGCGGCGGGTACCGAGCTGGGCGGCGATGCAATCGCAGATCAGTTCGAAGCCCTCGTCGTTCCCGCCGGACACGACCATGACAGGGATACCCGAGGCCATGAGCTCGTCGATTGGAACCTTGATGTCCCAACCGGCACTCACCGTGTGCCGCAACGGCGTGATGTGCTGCTCGAGAATCTCGAGTATCGAATCCGGGGGAAGGACTTCGGCGCGGAGTCCGTCTTCGATGAACCTCGTGAGCCATGCGTGATCAGAAGCGTCGACATCCGCGAATAGGGCGTCGAAGATGTTGGCGCGCACTCGCAAACGCGGATCGTCGAGGTGTCGGAAAGCTGGCGGCTCGATGAGGGTGAGCGAGCGCACCGTGGCCGGAGCGTGCGCCGCGACGAGCATCGCAACGAGGGCCCCCGAGGAGTGGCCCACGAGGTGCACCGGACTCTCGAGCTGTGTGGCGATGAGCGCCGCGTCGAGCTCGATGTCCTCTCCGGGGGACAGGGACACGCTGCGGCCGTATCCGACGCGGTCGTAGGAGCGAACGGTCCAGTGTTCCGTGAGCGGTTGCTGTGCGAACCAGGCGACTTCCCCCGTGTTCATGCCGCCGTGGAGGAACACCACAAGCGGACCCTCACCCGCCTCCGTCGAGAAAAGGCTGTCCATCGTCCAGTTCCACCCTCCCCCCTACGCCGCTGCGCCGCTGCGCACATATTGCCCGGTACGCGCGCTCGCCTCGCCACCACGGCGGCATGCCCCAGAACGACATCTCGAAGGCAGCACCACGGCGTCCCCGAACGCCGGATCTGGGCGCATCAGCACTTGCGCACCGCCGGGTGACCTACCTCGGCCTGCGTGGGATCTCGATCTCGCCAGCCGGCCTCGATGCGACCAGCGCGAGGGCCTCTCCCCAGTTCCTGCACGGCGACGAACAGTCGTTCGCTGACACACGCTGTCGTTTTCACTGTCAGTTTCGTGTCGCTGCACAACGGGCGGGTTCCTGGGGCTTGTGTTTTGTCACATGGATATGATCAGTACCCGACTCACCAGCGCAGCCACAGCCGAGGATGCGTATGTCGATCGAGCTGCCTGCCGGCGCTGGCGCAGAGCTGCGTTGTGGTCAGGACGCGCTGCGGCTCGGCGCCTGGGGGGAGGGCCGGGCCCGCTTCGAAGCTGCGATCGCGATCGATGAGACTCCCGAGGGCTATGACGGTCTGGCGACGTGCTGCCGGTTCATGGGCGCGCTCGAGGAGTCCCTCGCAGCTCGCGAGCGCGCTTTCCGGCTGTTCCGCGAGCGCGGCGACATCGTGGGCGCGACCATCGCGGCCGCGTGGCTCGGGCGCGACAGCGGCTTGCCCAGTGGTGAGGAGACCATCGCGCGTGCTTGGTTCGCGGTTGCCAGGCGGTTGCAGGCGAGGACCGACTCGGCGTTGGCAAGCGGCACGCTGGACTACTACGAGGGGCAGTTTGCCTTGCTGGGCGAGCGCGACGCTCCCCGGGCGGGCGATCTCGGCGCACAGGCCCGAGCCGCTGGGCGCGAGTGCGGCGATCTCGACCTGGAGATGCAGGGTCTGTCTCTCGAGGGTGTCGCCCTCGTCGCGGAAGGACGAGTCGCCGAGGGGATGCAGCTGGTCGAGGAGGCAGCTGCCGCGGTCCTCGGCGACGAGCTCTCGGGCGCTGACGTCGCCGGATGGATCTGCTGTCATGTGATCTACGCGTGCGAGCGAGTCAGCGACACTCGCCGCGCCGCCGAGTGGTGCGCGGCAATGCGCGGCTTCTGCGAGCGTTGGGAGATGCCGGGGATGTTCGGTTTGTGTCGAGCGCATCACGGCTCGGTGCTCGTCGCCGAGGGTCGCTGGGCGGAGGCCGAGGCGGAGTTCTCCGAGTCGGCGCGGCTGTTCGCGACGGGGGCGCCGGCGCTCGCCTACGAAGCTGTCGTTCGCCTGTGTGACCTCCGACTCCGGCAGGGACGCATCGAGGAGCTCGTCGCACTCACGGAACTGTTCAAGGAGCATTCGGTCGGCTGGACCGCCTTGCCGTTCTTGGCCGCGGCGGCGTTCGAGCGTGGCGACCTCGAGATGGCCGAGTCGTTGCTGGACCGGTACTGGCGCGCGAGTCCAGAACGGGACCGCATGGCTCATATCAGGGCGCAAGAGCTCGCTGTCCAGGTGTACGTCACGGGTGGGAAGAGCGACGCCGCGGCATCCGCCGCCAGGGAGCTCGCAGACTGCGCCGCCCAGGCGGGTACCGACCGTCTGCACGGCGCCGCGGAGCTCGCCCGCGGCCGTGTGCTCGTCGCCCGCGGCGATGGCGACGGGGCCCGCGTCGCGCTCGAGAACGCGGTCGACCGCTACACCCGTGCCACCGCGCCGTTCGAGACGGCCTGTGCCCGGATCGTCCTCGGCCGCGTCCTCCTCGAGCTCGGCCGCCGTCCCCAGGCGGTCAACGAGCTCCGGAGCGCGTCCGACGCCCTCGTCGCGCTCGGCGCCGAGCTCGAAGCGACGCGGGCGCGCGACGCGCTTGCTCGCGCCGAGTCCACGAGCCCGCTTGACCGATGGGGGCTCAGCCAGCGCGAACTCGACGTTTTACGTCTCGCCGCCGAAGGACTGAGCAACCCGGCGATCGCGGCGCGCCTCCACATCAGCGGCCACACCGTGCACCGCCATATGGCCAACATACGAGTGAAGCTGGGTGGTGATACGAAGGCAGCCGCGGTCGCTCGGGCGACGCGTGAAGGCCTCATCTGATGGCCCGATGGGGCCATCGCATCCATCGTCGGACGATGGCCCCACAAGGGGATGCGCGGCGCGCCACTGGAGCCGATCCTGTCGAGAACGGTTCCAATCAGAGACGGAGGCGAGAAATGACGGGAATCTCGCGACAGGACGCACCGGTGGCGGTAGAGGGTGACGGTGTCGAGCTGCGCATGGTCGCCGTGGGCGGCGACATGACGGCCGCGTTCGTCCGCGTGCCCAAGGGCGCCGACTTCAGGCCAGCGCTCCAGGGGCTACCGGGTGATCTGTGCCAGTGCCCTCACTGGGGGTACGTGCTCGTGGGGAGAGTCCGGATGCACACCGACCACGGCGACGACGACTACGAAGCCGGCCAAGCCTTCTACTGGGCACCCGGCCACGCGCCAGAAGCGCTCGAGGACTCCGAGTACGTCGACTTCTCGCCCACTCGCGAGTTCACGCCGGTCATCGAGCACATCCGGGCCCAGTGATGACGCTCGCCGAACAGCTCGAGCTGGTCTCGGCGTTTCTCACAAAGAACCCCGCGGCCGGACAGATGGTGCCGAGAGCGAACAGCGATCTCGTCGGACCCTACGAGGTCCGAACGCACAGCGACGGACATGAGATCACCATCGATGAGCCCTCCACGATTGGCGGAGCGGGATTGGGGCCGAGCCCGGTCGAACTCGCGCTGGTCTCGCTGGGTTCCTGCCAGGCGATCACCTACCGGCTGTGGGCGACACGGCTGGGGATCCACTTCGACCACATCAGAGTCGTCGTGGAGGGCGACTACGACGCACGTGGGCTGCTCGGAGTCGAGGGCCACGGCCGTCCCGGGCTGACAGCCGTTCGGGTGGCGGTGTCGATCGAAGGGCCGGAGCCTGATCGCTATAACGACTTGCGAACTGCAGTCAACGAGCACTGCCCGGTCCTCGACCTGTTCACTGACGGCGTCACGGTCACCACGGCCCTGACCCGACCGGACAGCGTAGAGCCACAGCCAGCTTGACAGACCCGCGCCCCGCGTGGTCCCGCCACGGCCCGGAGGCGCCGGTCACAACGACACCGCCGCGCGGGGTAAACCGGCACCTCGCGTCCGGGCGGGGTGCGGGTCATATCCCGTCGGCCTCCGCCAACGGTGTCGTGCCGTCGCCGTTGGTCCCAGACGAGTTGACGGATCGCATCGGGAACCCCCCCCGAGCAGCCGCACGCGTAGCGTCGCCGCCATGCCTGCCCCACACTGGTTCTTTCGCTTCATGTATGACCGCGAGAGCGCGGCCTGGGAGCGGCGACGAGACGAGCCGGAGCATCGTGAGCTGGTCGAGCGGACCGCCGATGAGCTCACGAAAATGGTTGCAACGCCCGGACCTGTAGCCGACCTCGGCTGCGGACCTGGCGCGCACGCGCTCGTACTCGCGCGGCGCGGTTATGACGTCGTCGGTGTCGACGGGTCACCTCGCATGGTCGAGGTCGCACGGACACGAGCCGCGCGCGACGAGGTCGACGCGTCGTTCGACGTGCACGACGTCAGCGCGCCGCTCCGCTTCGCGGACGCGTCGCTCGGAGGTGTCCTCGCGTGCCTCGTCCTACAGCACCTCCCGCATCCCGCGGCTTTCATCGCCGAGATCCGGCGCTGCCTCCGGCCGGGCGGGCACCTGTTGGTCACCGCTCCCGCCCGCGACAGCACGTCGCTCACGTCCCAGAACCTGTACTGGCGGCTGCGCGCAGCGTGCTACCAGCGCGTGCCCGGCGTCGTCCGCTTCTACGACACGAACTCCCTCGCTCGTCTAGTCGAGGACCAGGGCCTGACCGTCGTCGAGTGCAACGGCGAGCCCGGTCGCGTGAGCGTGTTGGCACGCGCATGACGTCGCCCGTCGAATGTGCCCTCCAACGCCGGCTGAGCGGCGATCCGGGCGATCATCCCCTCTCCCCAACTGCCACGCTGCGTGCTGGCCACCGCTGGGAACAGGTTGGCCGCCCACCGATGGCCACTTCCCCACGCTGCGTAGGGCTGCTGGGCGGGCAACGGCATCTCGAGGGGTCGCGATCCAACGGCACCTTGGGGACGGGCCAACCCACGAGTCGCCAGCGTTATGGATCTCGCGCTCGGACGCTGGTTCCCTTCTGCGGCAGAATTCTCAGGCGTGGAACACGTCGACGTTGACGGGATGCGGATCGCCTTCACGCGCGTGGGCAGTGGGCCGGCCCTGGTCATGCTGCACGGTGCGCCGAGCGACGGCCGCACGTGGCAGTGGATGGCCCCGGACCTCTCACAAGACCACACCGTCATCGCGTGGGACGCGCCGGGTTTCGGCGAGTCGTCGGACATCGATGACAGCTGGCGAGCGCCCCAGTTCGCCGACGCTCTTGCGGCCTTCGTGGCTGCGCTCGGCCTCGAGCGACCGCACCTCGTGGGTCACTCGTTCGGGACGATGGTCGCTTTGTCGCTGTGCCGGCGCCATCCCGCGGTGCCAGCGAGTCTCGTGCTCGTCGGCGGCTACGCGGGCTGGGCAGGTTCGTTGCCGCCAGACGAGGTGGCACGACGGCTCGAGATGTTCGTCGGCATGGCCGAGCTCGGCGACGCGTTCGACCCGAAGTCATACCCGGGCCTGTTCTCCGACCTCATCCCGGCCGACCGCGACGCCGCGTTGGCCACGATGATGCGTGAGAACATACGCCCGGCGACGATTCGAGCAGCAGGCCACATCGGGGCGGAGACCGACCTCCGGCCGGTGCTGCCCACCATCGACGTGCCGACGCTCGTCCTGCATGGCGAGGCCGATGCTCGGTCGCCCCTCGCGAACGCCGAGGCGCTCCATGCCGCGATCTCGACATCGGAGCTCGTTGTGCTTCCGAAGCTCGGCCACGCGTGTGTGGTCGAGGACCCCGACGCGTGCGCGACGGAGATCCGCCGGTTCGTGAAGACCGTGAGCTGAACCTCCGCCGCTGACCGATACATCGACCGCACTGCCACGGATCCCGTTCGGTTCGCCAAGGCGACCGAACCGCTCGACGCGCGAACAGTCGATCTGTCGCTCCGGTCGCCCAGGCGGCGAGGGCCAACGATCAGATGCGAGGGGACGACGCGGGTGTGTTTGTGCCTCGTCGACGCGCGAGCAACGAGCCGGTGCACACACGGACCGGCGGGGCTGGCGGTCCGCCGTCGCCCAGCGATAGTCACCGAGGCGCCGCCGCTACTTCACTACCCGGTATCGGATGTCGGTGATTTGGCCTGATTCGCCTGCAGCGAGCTTCTCCAACTTGATCGGTTGGCCATCCGGGCGAGAGAACAGGCGGACGCCGTCACCGAGCAGGATCGGCGTGACCTGCACGAGGATCTCGTCGAGCCGGTCGAGCTCGAGGCATTGGCGTGCGAGGTTCGCACCGAGAAGCACGACGTTCTTGTCCCCCGCGGCTGCCTCTGCCTGCTCCAACGCGCTCTCGACGCCGTCCGTCACGAACGTTCCCGTCATCCAGTCGGGAACGTCGGTCGGTGGCTCGTGGGTGACGACGAAAAATGGTCCGGTCCACGCGCCACCGTAGATACCGGGGCGGTCCCGGTCCTCGACCTCGTACGTGCGTCGCCCCATGATGACGGCGCCTGTGGTTCTCACGACCTCGTCGACGAACTCGTCGGGTTCGGCGAGGTCGAAGATCCACTTCATGTCGTCGCCGGGTCGTGCGATGACGCCATCAAGCGACATGTAGATGTGCCAGAGGACATTGCCCATGTGCTTGTTCTCCTTTGAGCGTCGTGGGTGGAGGTTCCGTGTCGATCGACGCTCCAACGGCGTTCAGACTTCGCCCCTGGTCGGCCGACCGATAGCACCCAGCGCGCCGACGAATCTCGTGGCGGCGACTTGATGGCCATCGATCCTGACACGGCAGGAGGCGGCGGACATCGGCGCTGTCGAAACCGATGAGGGCGGCGATCAATGCACCAACGAGAGTCTGAGATGATCGACCAGCTTCACCGCGTCGTGGGCCATCTTCTCGTACGTGATCGGGCGGTCGATGTTGCCGGTGCGGCCGAGGCCCAGCAACTCGGCCCGACGCGCGTCGTGACATGTGGCAACTCTGACCTGGGCGCTGCTCGTCGTCATCCGTAGTTCTTCGGATTATGTGTGCGGCGATCGAACGCACCCTCTGCGGCAACGCGGCGCCACTGATCGCAGCCGCGACGACATCTCGTCGAAACATATCGCCTGCTCAACGCACGAGTTCGCCGCGCGCCACGTTCACTTGGCTTGTGCGCGCGACGCTTGCTCAGATCCGACCTTCACTGTCGCCGATGTGAGCGTCGGCGGAAACGCTGAGCGCTGAAGCGGCCCCAACCTGGCCAGCAATCTTTGAACGCTCGTTCGCTGACAGTCGCTGTCGTTTGACTGTCAGTTTCGTGTCGCTGCACACGGGGTCTGCGGGTGTGCAGCGACACGTGGATGTCAGTGAAACGACAGGGTTCCGTCAACCAGCTGTGAGTCAGCCCGCAACGCCGATGAGCTGGGCGGCGGTGGCGAGGCTGGCGATGTGGTCGTCGACGTTGGCCAGGCCGGCCCCCATGGTGTTGAGGCCGATGTGGGTGGCCTCGGCCGAGCGCCAGCGCTCGACCTGGCGGACGAAGCGATCGTGGTCGGGCTGCCAGTTGACGCGGCCCTCCATGCCGATGGTGGCAGGCTCGCGGCCGGCGTCGGTCGCGGCTCCGGCGATGATCCCGAGGGCCCGGTCGAGGTGCTCGCCTGGCGGCAACTGTGGGAACCAGCCGTCGGCCAGCCGCCCGATCCGCCGGTAGGCAGGGTCGGACTGACCGCCGACCCACACCGGGATCGGCCGTTGCACCGGGTGCGGAGCCAGACCGGCGCCGGTGATCCTGTCGTCGGGCCCGTCCTGGGTCACGGAATCCTCCGTCCACAACCGTCTGAGCAGCTCGATCTGCGGGCCGAGGCGCCGACCCCGGTCACGGAAGGACTGGCCGAGCGCCTCGTACTCCACGGCGTTCCAGCCGAGGCCGACGCCCAGCCGGAACCGGCCCTGGGTGAGCAGGTCGACCTCGGCCGCCTGCTTGGCCACGAGCACGGTCTGGCGCTGGGGCAGGATGATGATGCCGGTCACCAGCTCGAGAGACGTGATCGCCGCCAGGTAACCGAACATCACGAAGGGTTCGTGGAACGTGGTGGCGATGTCGTAGGGACCGGCCCACCCGCGGTGGACCGCGGGATCGGCCCCCACCACGTGGTCGTACGCGAGCAGATGCTCGAAGCCCAGACCCTCGACCGCCTCGCCGTAGGCGCGCAGGGCACCCACGTCGCCACCGAGCTCGGTTTGGGGGAACACGACGCCGATCTGCATGCTGCTCTGCCTACCGCCCTCGCGGCAGTGGCGGCTAGCCCAGTGAGCCCGAGCGCACGGATCAAGAGCGCCGCCTCCACTCCCCCGCACCCCGACGGAGAGTACGAACGGCACCCTGAAGAGCCACCTCGCCAGCCCGTCCGCGAACCACCTGAGCCCATGGTCTGCCCCGACTCCACGACGCTCGGGGCAGACCAGGCTGAGGTGGGTCAGCCGGTAGTTGGGGAAGCCGCGAACTCGCGCTTGACGTTCTTGTACCAGCCCATGCCCTTGATGGGGTGCTTCCACCGACCCTTCATCTCGGCCAGCGCGGGCTTGTGCGCTTCGTCGCCTCCGGCGACCGCTTCCTTCAGGTGCTTGTCCTGGAGCTTGATCAGGTCGTCAGCGGTGGCTGCTCGGTGCGGCTGATCGCATGTGCCGCCCAGCTCTTTGCAGGTCATGGTCTTCATGGTTGTCGTTCTCCTTCAGCGGGTGGGCCCGGTGGAGCCGGGCGTTGTGGTGAGCGGTTCAGGTGGTGTCTCGGGCCTGGCGCCCGGATGTGGTGGTCGGGTCAGAAGCTCCTCGATGTGAGCGTCGCTGGGGCCGAGCGTGTCGGTCAGCTCGCCGCTTGGTTGACGAGCACTCCCTCTCAATGGATGGCTGGTCGTGGTGCGTCGGCGCGGGCGAAGTCACCCCAGGTCGCCGCCAGGTCGGCCTGCGGATGCAGCGCGGCGGTCGTCGTGTCCGTGTGCCGGTCGGTCATGGTCACTCCTGAGGTCGTGTGGGCCACATCACCCGTGCGCTCACGATGTGAGAGTAGAACTACCAATTCGAGAGTGCTACTGTCAAGACGTGGCGATGCACAAGGACCCAGGCGACGGAACCTCCGCCGGCCGCGGCCAGGCGAGGACGCGGCTCGCCCGGGCCGCGGTTGTCGACGCGGCCCGGACCCTGTTCCTCGAGCGGGGCTACGGGGCCACGACGATCGAGGCGATCAGCGACCTGGCCGACGTTCCTCCGGCCACGGTCTACCGGTTGTTCCGCTCCAAGCGCGGGATACTGAAAGCTCTCCTCGATGTCTCGATCGTCGGCGACGACGAGACCGTCCCTCTGGCGGATCGCCCACACGTACGATCGCTTCTCGCCGATCCAGACCCGAAGGTGCAGCTGGCTGGCTTCGTCGCCATCACGGTCGAGGTGAACTCGCGAACCGCGCCGATCTACAGCATCCTCGCCAGCGCGGCGAGCTCGGACCCCGAGGTCGCCGCGCTGCTCGACGAACTGACGCGCCAAAGGCAGGAGGGCCAACGGGTGATCGCTCGATCGTTGGCCCACGCCGAGGCGTTGCGGCCCGAACTACCAGAGCGCGATGCCGCCGACGTGATTCACGCGCTCATGTCGCCCGAGGTCTTCCGGCTGCTTGTTGTGGACAGGCACTGGAACCCGCAGCGCTACGAGCGTTGGCTGACCGGAGTCCTGATCGATCAGCTTCTCGCCGTGGCTGACACAGCCTGGTGAGTCACGGGCCGCTACCGACGTCACCGTTGGTGGTGCCCGCCGAGTAGGCAACTGATGTAGCCCCTCATCCGAGGATGGCGACCGCCAGGGTGCCGATCCCACTGAGGGCGTTGCGATCTCGACAGTCGCCTCGTCGACTGCGGGCTCTGTTGCGGCGGGTTCGGCGCTGCCGGACCGTCACGGCCAACGGTCTCGCCGCCCCATTCTTCGGGGCCACGTCGCGCATGGTCTGGGTGAACTGCCAGCGATGGCCGGCGAGGTCTTCGATCGTGCACTCGCGCTCGCCGTACTCGTGCTCGGTGGCTTCCTACAGCACGCGGGCCCAGGGCTCACGGGCCCGCGCGAAATTGCGCGTCAGCGTCCGGCACCGGCACCTCGAGCAGGTGGGACACGACGCCTGGCTCGGCGGCCTGGTGCTCCCCCGCTCCCCCGGCGAGTGGTCGAACGGCCGTTCCCTGACATCCCTGTCGTGCCAACTGTCAGTTTCGTGTCGCTGCCCTCAGTCGAGCAGAACGCGTGCGCGTGCGAGGACCTCGTTGAGGACGCGTGTCGTGGCCTCGACGTCGGCGGCAGGGTGGTCGCGCCAGATTCCACCGGTCTCGCGCTCGCTCGTTGCCAGCACCCTGCTGATCACGTCCCGTCCCGCGGGCGTGAGCCGGCCGGCCTCGAGCAGGCCGCGATCGGTCAGTGACCCGACGAGGTCGCTCGCGTCGGGGAAGTGCGCGCGATCGGCGACCGTGGCGGCGAGCCCCTCGGTGTCGTCCGCGCCGTAGAGCTGAGCCACGCGCAGCGTCACCCACTGCGGTTCGGTGAGGCCGGTCTCTGCCAGGAACCGGCGGAGCAGTGCGGTCAACGTCTTCTCAGTCTCACCGATCAGTTGCGGGCCGAACGGAGTGGTCATCGTTGCCTCCAAAAGGGATCCATTGGTGTCACCAACGGTCACACTCCGTTGGTGCAACCAACGATCTCTGGACTTCATTCCCATGCCGCCGCTGAGACGTGCAGCGAATCGAACGAACGTGACTGCCGAGCCGCGCGAGCGCACGCGCTCATGACCAGGGCACGATGGAGACGACGGGCCTGCGCCGACCGTCCTTACGATCTGGCGAACGCAATGCGACACGACCACCGTCACCCAAACAAAATCGGTGGATCGGGGCTTTAGCGCACCACCACCAGGCGCCCCATCGTCTCGCGCCGTTCCATCGACTCGAGCGCGGCCGGCAGCTCGTCGAAGGCGATGCGGCGGCCGATCACGGTGCGGATGCGCCCAGTACGCATGAGATCGAGGATCGTGGCGTGCGCCTTCTGCCCCTCGGCCCGAGACGGCCAGTTGAAGCCCAGCGTGCGACGCACCCCGAGCGGGTCGTTGACGTAGACGAGGCACACCCCGCACAGCGAGAAGTTGCCGTAAGCGAACGGACGCGGCGTGAGGTACGCCGCGTCCTCCAGTTCGATCCCCTCGCTGAACCCGGCGATCAGGTGGCGGCCGTTGAAGCCCATGCACCGGAACGTCTGCAGCGTCACGTCGCCGCCGACGGCGTCGAACGCCACGTCCACCCCATGCCCATAGGTGATCTCGTCGACCGCCTCCACGAAGTCGGTGGTGCGGTAGTTGACGGCGAAGTCGGCACCCAGCTCGCGGCAGTACGCGAGCTTCTCGTCGCTGCCGGCCGTGGCGATGACGGTGGCCCCGAGCGCCTTGCCGATCTGCAGCGCGCCCGATCCGGTGCCGCCGGCCGCGGCGTGCACCAGCAGGGTCTCGCCCGACTGCAGCCGGGCGCGCTCGTGCAGGGCGAACCAGCCGAGGTGGAACGGGTAGTGGAGGGCGGCGCCGTCCGCGTCGTCCACCCATGCGGGCAGCTCGAGGGCCGTGGCGGCATCGACGACGACGTGGGACGCGTACCCGCCGTGGGCCATCACCGGGATGCCGACGATCCGTCGCCCGAGGAGGTGCTCCGCGCCGGGCCCGGCGTTCTCCACGGTGCCGACCGCCTCCATCCCCGGCGTGAACGGCGGCTCGAGCATCAGCGTGGCGTAGCGGCCGCGGATGATGTCGATGTCGTTGAAGTTCAGGCAGAACGCCCGCACCGCGACCCGGATCTCGTTCGGTCCAGGCGCCGGGACCGAGATCGTCCGCTGCTCCAGCACCGTCGCAGGGTCGCCGTGGGCAGTCGCCACCCACGCCCTGGCCTCGACGGCGTCGTTGGGATCGGGCATCGTGCGCTCCTCGTCTGGGCCGGCCCCGCGTGCCCGACCGGTCCGTGCGCATGGCGGGACGGCAGCCTGGCACACGGTCGAGACCACATGGCGCGCCATCCTCCACGGGATCGAGTGCCACCTGTCCGGCCACCTCATCGACCAGGCCGTCGCCTGTAAATGAAAACGACACGGTTCTGTCAGCGAAACGACAGCGATTGTCAGTGGACGACGACGCCGATGTCAGTGATCGCTCGGAGACTTTGGCGGCGACAAGGTCGCCAGTGACCGGACTGAGACCTGCGGGGCGTGCCCCCTCCCCTTCCGACGAGCAGGGCCGGGGTGGTCACTTCGTCTGACCTCGGCCCAGCGGCCAGCCCGTGACACGTGCGACCATCGACTCGGCGCGTCAAGAGGATCGGGATCGTCGCCCGGGCGCTGCCCCCGACCGTGCTGTCGGGCCAGTTGGAGGACGTCCCGGTTCAGCCCCCGGGTGTCGCGCCGCGCCGGTGAACCGACACGATCCGTCGTCGGATCCAGTCAGGCGAACACGCCCGCCGCGGCGGCCGCCGCGGCTGCCCGGGCGGCCGTGATCGCCCGGTCACGGCCGATCGGATCGGTGCGGGTGAGGCGCTGATAGTACAGGGGTGCCGACACGGCCCGGATCACCGCGGCGCTATCGGTGCCCGCCGGCAGTTCGCCCCGCGCGACCGCCTCGTCGACGCACGGCTCCCACTCCGCGATGCGCACGTCGTAGAAGTGCTCCAGTGCCCGGGCGGTCGGCGAGTCGCCGGTGGCGGCGGCGATGAGGGCGGCGAACACCCGTCCCTGGCGGCGGTCGTCGAGCGTCTGTTGCACCAGCCGGGCGTTAGCTTCGAGGTCCCCCTGAAGCGACCCGGTGTGCGAGCGGGGCGTCGACTGTTCGGCCATGTCGGCCAGCAGGTCGGCGACCAGCGCCGCAGCGCTGCCCCACCGCCGATAGACGGTGGTCTTGCCCACCCCGGCGCGCCGGGCGATGTCGGCCAGCTCGACGCCGGCGAGGCCGAGCTCGGCGAGGACGTCGCCCACTGCCTGCATGACCGAGGCGCGGATGCGAGCGGTGCGTCCGCCCGGTCGCCGCGAGGAGGTGGCCACGGCGGAACCTTAACAGGTCTATGGTGCCGTTAACTGGCAGGGCTGGTAGCGTCACCAAACGGGACCCTCGATCCGTTAGGAGACGACCAATGGAACACCGACGACTCGGCCGCTCGGGACTGGTGGTGCCGGCGCTCAGCTTCGGCGCCGGCACTTTCGGCGGCCGCGGCCCCCTCTTCGGCGCTTGGGGCACCACCGATGTGGCCCAGGCCCGAGAGATCGTCGACATCTGCCTCGAGGCGGGCATCACGATGTTCGACACCGCGGACGTGTACTCCGACGGCGCCTCCGAGGAGGTGCTCGGCGCCGCCCTCGAGGGGCGCCGCGACGAGGTGCTCATCTCGACCAAGGCGGGGCTGCCCATCGGCGACGGCCCATGGCAGGCCGGTACCTCCCGCTCGCGGCTGATCACGGCAGTCGACGCCGCGCTGCGCCGCCTGCGCACCGACCGCATCGACCTCTTCCAGCTCCACGCCTACGACGCGGGCACGCCTGCCGAGGAGGTGCTCGCGACCCTGGACGCGCTGGTCGACGCGGGAAAGGTGCGCTACGTCGGCGTCTCGAACTACTCGGGCTGGCAGCTCATGCAGGCGCTCAGCGTGGCGGATCGCAACGGCTGGCCCCGCTACGTCGCCCACCAGGTGTACTACTCGCTGGTCGGGCGGGACTACGAGTGGGACCTCATGCCGCTGGGTGCGGCCGAGGGCGTGGGCGCACTCGTGTGGAGCCCACTCGGATGGGGCCGGCTCACGGGTCGGATCCGCCGCGGGAGCGCGCTGCCGGCGGGCAGCCGGCTGCACCAGACCGCCGGATTCGGCCCGCCGGTCGACGACGAGCTGCTCTTCGACGTGGTCGACGTGCTCGACGAGCTGGCGCTCGAAACCGGCCGGACGGTGCCCCAGATCGCCCTGAACTGGCTGTTGACCCGACCGACGGTCGCCTCGGTGATCATCGGCGCCCGCGACACGGCGCAGTTGCGACAGAACCTCGGGGCTCTCGGCTGGCGGCTGACCGACGACCAGATCGCCCGCATGGACGCGGTCAGCATGCCGCCTGTGCCCTATCCGCACTTTCCGTACCGGCGCCAGGAGGGCTTTGCCCGGGTCAACCCCCCGCTCGCAGGCTGATGGTCCGGCCGGGCGACGCGCTGGTCGCCTCGGTTCTCTGCGGTTCACGGAGTTCGCCTGAGCGGCGGGGGCCGTCCCGGTCACCAGCACGATCGTGCCACGCCACGCGCCGGGGACCCTCCGCCGGCAGCGACGAAGGGTCCCTCGTGGATGTCGTGGCGGGCGGTCAGGTCCAATTGCTGATGCGGACCTCTTCGGGGTAGGGGGCGCCGGTGCCGGTCTCGACCAGCTGCTTCAGGCTCATCAGGAACGTGGCCCACTTGGTGCTGCAGTGGGACATGAACTCGACCGGCTCGCGCCAGCCCTCGTGCCTGAACAGGACGATCGTGTAGTCGTCCTCCTCCTTCAGGTCGAAGCTGACCTGGGTGCCGATCCACTCCTCGGGCCCGTCGGTGACCTCCCATGCGACCCGCTCGTTCGGGCGCTGGTCGAGCACCTTCATGTCGAACCCGCCGGCGTCGCCGAAGCGGAACTGGATCGTGCCGCCGACGACGCCCTCGCCAGTCGTGTCGGTGGTCCACCAGGCGGCGAGGCCGTCCCGGGTGGTGAGCGCGTCGTACACCTTGTCGGGCGTGGCGGTCGCTCCGATGCGATGCAGGATGTCAACCATCGTCATTGCCTTCTCTCTGGTCTTGGTGGGGTTGTGGGAACTGGGAGCGTTGGATCGCCTCGGCGATCCGCTTGATGCGGCGCAGTCGGGCGTCCCAGGTGGCGCCCACGGACGCGAGCTGGGCCACGGCCCGTGCGAGCTGGACCTCGTCGACCCGGTACCGCTTCTCTCGCCCGACCGCCGTGGCGTGGACGAGCCCGGTGCGGTCGAGGACGTCGAGGTGCTTCGCGACGGCTTGACGGGTGACCGGGACGTGCTCGCTGAGGCTCGTCGCCGTGCCGGTGCCGTCGCGGAGCAGCTGGTCGAGCAGGCGACGCCGGGTCGGATCGCCGACGGCCGACCACAGGTCGTCGTCGATGACGATCATCACGGCGAGGACGCCTGGCGGGTGGCCAGTTCGGCGATGCGGGGCAGGTAGAAGTCCCACCCGTGCACGTGGTCCTGGTAGGCCTCCTCGAGCACGGCGATCTCCCAGCCGCGCTCACGGAAGCCGGTTTCGGTGAGCCGGAGCACGGTCCCGCCGCCTGACGGGGAGAGCTCGAACGTCACGAGCATCGAGTTCGTGGCGGTCGCGACCTCACCGGCGTCGTGGGTCCAGCGGAACGAGAACAGCCGCGGCGGCTGCGCGTCGACCACGGTGATCGGCACCACGTCGACCCGGCCCGACGCCTCGTCGCGCCACGTGAGCTCGCCGGTTCCCCCGGGCACCGGCTCGAGGTCGGTCTCGGCGCTCCACCAGTCGCGGATGTGCGCCGGGCTGCTGACGACGTCGAACACCGTCTCGGGCGGTGCGTCGACGTAGATCTCTCGCTCGATGGTCCCTGACTCCATGGCCCTGCTCTCCTCCGGCTGATGCAACGTTTGGTTGCGGATCACCATAGGACGAGTCGGCCAAATGTGCAACCAATTGTTGCGACGGGCGGCCGCCGCCCGCGGCGCATCGCCGTGGCGACGGCCGCCTCCGCCCTCAGGGCTGGAACACGAACCGCCCGCGCACGCCCCCCTCGGCCACCGCACGGTGGGCGTCGGAGCGGGGCGCACCGATCCTGAGCGGCGCCCCTCCCCTGCTCCCGATCGGTGACCGAACGGCCGTTCGCTGACATTGGCTGTCGTTTCACTGTCAGTTTCGTGTCGCTGCACAGCAACGACACTCGGATGTCAGTGAAACGACCCGGTTCTGTCAGTGGAAACGACAGCTATGGCGGCGGGGTCGTCGATCCGACGAGGGTCTGGCCGAGCGTCGGGAGGTCGAGCTCCTCGTCCACTGTGCTCGGCTACGTCCGATCGGCGGCCGCCTTGCGCTGTCGTTCGAGGAAACGCCGTTCGGTTGGATTGGCGGTCAGCTCGATGGCGCGGTCGTAGGCGGCGGTCGCGCCACGCCATCCAGCACGGGCGAGGAGGTCGGCGCGCGCGGCGTGGTACGGCTGGTAGTCCTCGAGCAGGGTCACGTCGAGCGAGTCGAGGGCGTCGAGACCAGCGGAGGCGCCACGCATCTCGCCGATGGCGACGGCCCGGTTGAGTGCGGTCACCGCGTTGGGGCGCATCGCGAAGAGCTGGTCGTAGAGGGCAACGATCTGGGACCAGTCGGTTGCCGCGGCGGTGGCGGCGTCGGCGTGGACGGCGGCGATGGCCGCTTGGATCTGGAACGGGCCGGGCTGGTTGCGGCGCAGGCACGCGCGGACGAGGGTGTGTCCTTCGGTGACGAGCATGCGATCCCATTGCGTGCGGTCCTGGTCGGCGAGGCGGATCATCGATCCGTCGGTGGCGGTGCGGGCCGGCCGCCGGGCTTCGCTGAGCAGCGTGAGAGCGAGGAGGCCGGCGGCTTCGGGCTCGTCGGGCATGAGCTCCGTGAGCACGCGTGCGAGGCGGATGGCTTCACGCGAGAGGTCGACGCGGGTGAGGCTGTCGCCGGTGGTCGCGGTGTGCCCTTCGGTGTAGATCAGGTAGATCGCCGCCAGCACAGCGTGTAGCCGTTCGGGCAGCTCGGCGGCGTGAGGGACGCGGTAGGGGGCGTGGTTGTCGCGCAGCTTGCGCTTGGCGCGGACGATCCGCTGGGCGAGCGTGGGTTCGGGGACGAGGAAGGCGCGAGCGATCTCGGGGGTGTCGAGCCCGCCGAGGAGCCGCAGGGTGAGTGCGACCTGGGCGTCGGTGGCGAGCGCGGGATGGCAGCACAGGAACATCAGTCGCAGCTGGTCGTCCGCAACGACATCGACGAAGTCGTCGAGGGCGTCGAGCTCGGGGTTGTGGTCGGGTTGCATGTCGTCGGTTTCGAGTCGGAGGGCCGCCAGGTGGCGGTCGGTGCGGGTCGATTCGCGTCGCAGCCGGTCGATGGCGCGGTTGCGGGCGGTGGTGGTGATCCAGCCGCCGGGGTTCGGCGGCACACCCTGGGTCGGCCACTGCTCGGCGGCGATGGCGAACGCCTCCGCCACCGCGTCCTCGGCGAGGTCGATGTCGCCGAGGACGCGGATCAAGGTGGCGGTGCAGCGGCCGGCCTCACCGCGAAAGATCTCGGCGAGGTCAGGCATGCGTGGGTCGGACCTCGATGGGCCGCTCGCAGGCGGTCGCCGCTTTGGCGGCCCAGTCGAGGGCGGCGTCGAGGTCGGCGGCTTCGATGACCCACAAGCCGCCCATCTGCTCCTTGGTCTCGGCGTAGGGGCCGTCGGTCATCGAGATGTCGCCGCCCGCGGCTCGCACCACGGTCGCCGACGATGCCGGCCGCAGGCCGGCGACGAACACCCAGGCGCCGGCGCGTTCCATCTCGGCGGTGAGCTCGGCCGTCTTAGCCATCTCGCGCTGGGTCTCGGGTGCGGAGAGGTCGACGTCGTCGTAGGGCTCGTCGAACCAGACGGACAGCAGGTACTGGGGCATGGTCACAGTCTCCTTCGCGTGGACGGAACGTCGGCGGGCGGTCGGTGGTGGGCGCCGCCCGATGCGCCGCTCATCACCTCCACGAACGCCACCGCCCGAATCGACACCCGCACTGCGAGAAGAATCGTCCGACTGTCCTGTCGAAACCGCCGGGCCCGTTCGTAGCTGGTGCAGGAACCCGGCAGACGACCGGGCCCGATCAACCGCACTCGAGGAGAGCACCATGACCGCGACCTACACCTTCGACGTCTTCACCACCCTCGACGGCTACGGCTCCTACGACGAGCACGGCGACTGGGGCGGCTACTGGGGCAAGGAGGGCCCCGAGCTGGTCAACCGCCGCCTCTCCCTGTACGACGGGCCGCAGCGGATGGTCTTCGGGGCCACCACCTACCGGGAGTTCGTGGAGATGCTGGGCTCGAGCACCGAGGGGTCCGGTGTGGGTGACTCGTGGGTCACCCGGATGAGAAGCATGCCGGCGACGGTGGTGTCAAGCACGCTGGAAGGGCCCCTCGACTGGCCGGACGCGACCGTCGTGAGCGGTGACGCCGTCGACGTCGTCGCCCGGCTCAAGGAGGAGTCCGAGGTGCCGTTGCGCTCGCACGGCAGCCTGTCGGTGAACCGGGCCCTGATGGCCGCCGGCCTGGTCGACCGCCTCCAGGTGACGCTCTTCCCCGTGATCAGCGGGCAGACCGGACAGGACCCGATCTTCCAGGGTGCGGCCGACTTCGACCTCGAGCTGATCGAGAGCCGGACGCTCGACGGCAACATCCAAGAGCTCATCTACCGGCCCACGCTGCACCTCTGAGCCCGTCCACGCTTCGCTGTGCGTGTCGGGCCGGGTTCGTCCCCGGCCGCGACGGCCGCGGCCCCGCACGGGCTCGCCGTGGCGGCCTTGCCGGCGGGGACCCTTCTCCAGCGCGGTTGCTCGCGCTGGCCGAACGGCTCGGGGTGCTGAGGAGGCCCAGCCGACGATGTCCTCGGAGCGAGTTCGGTGGATGGCTGAGAACGCCGACGGGGCGGCGTACGCCGACGCGGTGTCGGAATGCGCCGCCCCGGGGCGGGACGAGTTGCGGGACGCTGCCCCCGCTGTCATGGCGGCTACTCCGGGTCGCGGTTGAACACCGAGGTCGACCAGAAGTAGCCGAGCACCGCGAGACCCAGGCACCAGACGATGGCGAGCCACCCGTTGTGGCCGATCTCGCTGCCGAGAAGCAGGCCCCGCAGGGTCTCGATGGCGGGCGTGAACGGCTGGTACTCGGCGATCGGCTGGAACCAGCCGGGCATGGAGTCGACCGGTGTGAAGGCGCTGGAAAGGAGCGGCAGCAGGATCAGCGGCAACGCGTTGTTGCTGGCGGCCTCGGCGTTCGGGCTGACCAGGCCCATGCCGACCGCGATCCAGGTGAGCGCCATGGCGAAGAGCACGAGCAGGCCGAACGCCGCCAGCCACTCGAGGGCGGTTGCGTCCGTGGACCGGAAGCCGATCGCCACGGCGACGGCGCCCACGAGGACCACGCTCATGATCGACTGCAGCACGCTGCCGACGACGTGCCCGACGATCACCGAAGGGCGGTGGATCGCCATCGTGCGGAACCGGGCGATGATGCCCTCGGTCATGTCGTTGGAGACGGACACCGCGGTTCCGACCACGGTGCTGCCGATGGTCATCAGCAACAAGCCCGGGACGACATACGCGATGTATGCGGAGCGGTCCGGACCGCCGCCGCCGATGCCCGAGCTCAGCGTGTCGCCGAAGATGTAGACGAAGAGCAACAGCAACATGATCGGGGTGAGCAGCAGGTTCAGGGTGAGGGACGGGTAGCGCCGCGCGTGCAGGAGGTTGCGGCGCAGCATCGTGGACGAGTCGCGTACGGCGAGGGAGATGGAGCTCATCGGACAGCCTCCTTGGGCTGGCTGGGCAGGCTGGTCTGGTCGGGCGGCGCGCCGGTACCGGTCAGGGCGAAGAACACGTCGTCGAGGTCGGGTGTGTGCACGGTCAGCTCGTCCGCCTCGATGCCGGCCGAGTCCAGCCGGTCGAGGACGGAGCGCAGCTCGCGCTGGCTGCCGTCGCTGGGGATCTGCAACGCCAGCGCCTCGTCGTCCCGGGTGACCTCGCGCAGGGCGAGGGCGGCGCTCTGGTACGCGGCCGGGTCGGCGAAGCGCAGCCGCACGTGTCCGCCGGGGATCAGCCGCTTCAGCTCCTCTGCGGTGCCCTGGGCGGCGATCTTGCCGTCGTTGAGCACGGCGATGCGGTGGGCGAGCTCGTCTGCCTCGTCGAGGTACTGCGTGGTGAGGAAGAGGGTGACGCCGTCGGAGACCAGCTCGCGGATGATCTGCCACATGTTGTGCCGGGAGCGCGGGTCGAGGCCGGTGGTCGGCTCGTCGAGGAAGATGATCCGCGGGTTGCCGACCAGCGTCATGGCGATGTCCAGGCGGCGCTTCATGCCGCCGGAGTAGGTGGAGGCGGGCTTCTTCGCCGCCTCGACCAGGTCGAAGCGCTCCAGCAGCTCCGCGGCGGTGCGCCGCCCCTCGCTGCGGGAGAGGTGGTGCAGGTCCGCCATGAGGAGCATGTTCTCCTCGCCGGTGATCAGGTTGTCGACGGCGGAGAACTGGCCGGTGACGCCGATCGTGGCGCGCACCGCCTGGGGGTCGTTGGCCAGGTCGTGGCCACCGATGTGGATGCCGCCGGTGCCCGGGTCGGCGGAGATGAGGGTGGAGAGGATCTTCACGGCGGTGGTCTTGCCAGCGCCGTTCGGGCCGAGCAGGGAGAAGATCGTTCCTTCGGGGACGGCCAGGTCGATGCCGTCGAGCACGACCTTGTCGCCGTAGGACTTGCGCAGCCCGTTCGCCGCGATGGCCAGGTTGGTCATGATGGGTGCTCCTTCTAGAGGCTGCGGGCGGCGATGTCGCCGTGGGTGGTGGTCGCGTGGATGTTCAGGCCGGCGGCGGCGCCGTCGGTGTTCTTGAGCGCGTTGTGGATCCGGCCGCAGGTGGTGCCGGCGTCCAGGGAGGCGGAGACGCCGCGGGCGGCGCCGACCGACACCTCGCCGGCCAGGGTGCGCAGCACGACCGTGCCGTGCATGGCCTCGGCGATGTGGATGTCGCCCTTCAGGGTGCTGATCTCCGCGGGGCCACCCAGGCGGCCGACCGAGACGTCGCCGGCGACGGTGGTGAGGCGGGCGCTCGCGGCCTCGTCGAGTTCGACCGAGCCCTGCGCGCCCTCGAAGGCGACGTCGCCGAGCCGCCCGACGCCCCGGAATTCGGCGCTGGCCGCCTTCGCCTCGATGCGGGAGCCGGCGGGCAGCTGGGCGGTCACCTCGATGGATCCGGAGTTGCCGAGGATCCGGTTCTTCGCCTTGATCCGCAGGACGCCGGCGCCGTATTCGACCGTGGTCTGTTCCGCCGCCTTCACGTCGCGGCTCTTCGAGGCGTCCGCGGGCAGAACCTCGACCGTGATGTCGGCCCGGTCGGCGGCGATGAACCGGATGCGTCCCGCGGGGATGTCGAGCACGGCGGAGACTGGGGCGGGGGTGTCGAACATCTGCATCGTGCTCTCCTTGGGCTCGCTGTTTCTGATATCAGAAACGCTACGTTGCATTCAACGATCTGGCAACACAACCGTTGCACACGATCGCGATCAGTGCAGGTAACAGGCGATAAATCGTTGCAATGGCCTTTGTTCTAATGCAACGACACCCACAGTGCTCGTTGCAATGGATTGGGAGTGAACGCTATACTGGCGAGACCAAGGGCCACGAAGGAGACCGCGATGCCGGGAGGCAGACTCACTCAGCAGGAACGCCAGCAGGTCGCGCTCGGACTGGCCGACGGCCTCGCCTACGCGGAGATCGGCAGACGCCTCGACCGTCCGACCTCGACGATCACGCGTGAGGTGATGCGGAACGGCGGCCCCACTGCGTACCGTGCCGACCTGGCCCACCGCGCCACCGAACGCCGCCGCGCCCACCGGCGCAAGCACACCCCGCCCCGAGGGCAGGGAGCGCCGGCGCAGGGCCACGGGCGCGACGACGAGGCCGTGCGCGAGTACGAGGAGGCGTTCGTCACCCTCCTGATGCAACAGGGCCTGCCCAAGATGACGGCTCGGGTTCTGACCTGCCTCTTTATCGCCGACGCGGGCAGCCTCACCGCGTCCGAACTCGTCGAGCACCTCCAGGTCAGCCCGGCGTCCGTCTCCAAGGCGATCGCGTTCCTCGAAGATCAGGGCCTCATCCGCCGGGAACGCGACGAACGCCGCCGCGAGCGCTACTTCGTCGACGAAGACGTCTGGTATCAGTCGACGATCGCCAGCGCCCGCGGCCTCGCCCAGGTCGCCGAGACCGCACGGCAGGGCGTCGGCATCCTCGGCCGCGACAGCGCGGCCGCCGCCCGCCTGGAGAACATCGCCCGCTTCAGCGACTTCATCAGCGAGAGCATCCTCCGCGCCGCGGAGCAGGTCCCCGAGATCCTCTACGCGAAAGCCGAAGCGACCTCAGGCGGCACTGCCAAGCCAAGTTCAGATCGCAGATAGACACCCGTCTTGGCGGTCCCATCCGCTGGGCTGTCACCGACCGGATCTGTTGGCCGATCAGGTACCGGCGCAGACGCTGGCGATGGTGGACGACCTTGAGAGTGTTGCGGAGCCCGGGCCCACCGATCCTGAGCGTGCCCCTCCCCGCTCCCCCATCGGTGCTCGAATGGTCGTTCGCTGACAGCGGGTGTCGTTCACTTCGTGTCGCTGCACACGAGAGCTGAGTGCAGTAGCGCTTGGAAGTGGACCCGGTGTTCTCCCCCTGCTGAGGAGCCACCGGGTTCGGCGCGTTGCAGCGGACAGGTCCGCCTCGAGAACATCACCCCGCGTGCCCGAGGGGTTGCGTTCTATCATGCAACTCACTACGGTGGCGGGGTGCAACGCGTGAGCTTCGAGGACATGAACTGCTCGGTGGCGCAGTGCCTCGAGGTCGTGGGCGAGTGGTGGAGCCTGCTGATCGTCCGCGATGCGTTCTTGGGCGTGCGCCGGTTCGACGACTTCCAGGCGCGGCTCGGCATCTCCCGCAACATCCTCAACCAGCGTCTGAAGAGGCTGGTCGACAGCGGCGTCCTCGAGCGTGTGCCGTACCAGGACAACCCACCGCGCTCGGAGTATCGGCTCACGGAGAAGGGTCGCGACCTCTGGCACGTTCTCACTGCGATGCGTCAGTGGGGTGACCGGTGGGTCGCGCCCGCCGGGCCGCCACTGAAGATGCGCCACTCGACCTGTGGCCGCGAGGTCAATGCCGTGGCGGTGTGCTCACACTGCGGCGAACCGCTCGGTCCTCGATCGGTGACAGCCGAACCCGGGCCCGGCGCCGTCGACGCCGACTACGAGCGCACGCTGCTGGAGGGCTTCACCCGCTGACCGCGTGCGCGTACGCCCTGGCACACGCGCGCCCAAACGTGAGTTCTATGAAACAACTCAATGGCCATGTCGACGAAGAGCACGGCCGTGTCACGAAGGGATCAGCCATGAAGGTCGAAGGTGCAGTTGCGCTCGTCACCGGCGCCAATCGCGGGCTCGGTGCCGCGATCGCGCAGGCCCTGCTGGACTCGGGTGCCACCGTGTATGGCGCCGCTCGGGACCCAGGGAGCATCACGAACGCCCGCGTCATCCCGGTTCGGCTCGACGTGAGGAACGACGATGACGTCGCGGAGGCCGTGCGCAGGTGCGGTGACGTGTCGATCGTGGTCAACAACGCCGGCATCCTCCGGGCTTCTGCATCGTTGGCAGATGGCGCCGTCGAGGCCGCTCGGGCAGAGATGGAGACGAACTTCTTCGGTTCGATGCGGGTGGCGCGGGCCTTCGCGCCGATCCTGCGGGACAACGGCGGCGGCGCCCTGGTCAACGTGCTGTCGGTGCTGTCGTTCGTGGCTATGCCGCAAGGGGCGACCTACAGCGCGTCGAAGTCGGCCGCGTGGTCGCTCACGAACGCGCTCCGCATCGAGCTCCGACAGCAGGGGACCCTGGTTGTCGCCGTACACGCCGGGTTCATCGACACGGACATGGCCGCCGGTGTGAGCGGGGAGAAGGTCAGCCCCGAGTCCGTTGCGCAACAGATCGTGACCGCTGTCGCAGACGGCGCAGAGGAGGTCCTCGCCGACCCCACCAGCGTGATGGTGAAAGCGGCACTGCCCGACGATCTCACGACGCTGTATCCAGCGCTCCAGGCGCAGTGGGACACGGAAATGGCCGAACGGTCGACATGACAGGACGACGCATCGTGCTGCTCGGCGCGACGGGGTTCACCGGGAACCGGGTGCTCCGGAAGCTGCTGGCCGCTGGAGAGACGCCGACGCTCGTGGGCCGGAACGGCGCCAAGATGTCCGCTGCGGCCGCACACCTCGGGGTCGAGCTGCCCGTGGTCGAGGTGGACGTGACGTCGACGGCCGATCTCGAGCGGGTGTTCACGTCGAATGACGTGCTGCTCTCGACTGTCGGCCCGTTCATGAAGCTCGGCCTGGCGACCGTGACCGCCGCAGCTCATGCCGGCGCGCACTACCTCGATTCGAGCGGGGAGGCGACGTTCGTGCGCCGCGTGTTCGACCTCGACTCCGTTGCCGCCGCACAGGGGGCGACACTCATCCCCGCGTTCGGGTACGACTACGTACCGGGCAATCTCGCCGGCGCCCTGGCCGTGGAGCAGGCGGGAGACCGGGCCACCCAGGTGGAGGTCGGCTACTTCCTCACGCGCTCCGGGTTCGGCGACGAGCTGAGGTACCGCAGCACGCTCCGCGACGCCTACACCCTCACCACCGGAGGAACCCGCGCGACCCTGGTGGCGGCATCGGCCGAGAACGCCCTCGCCTATCGGCCGATGCGACCGGGTGTGCCGGCTCAGCTGCACGAGGAACGTGCGGGTGCACGCGCCCGCACGTTCGAGTTCGCCGGTGTGAAGCGCGGCGCGATGAGCGTGGGAGGTTCCGAGCACCTCGGCTTGCCGGAGAGCTACCCCCAGCTCCAGACGGTGGACGTGTACCTCGGCTGGCTCGGGCGGTGGACGCGTCCGGTCCGGGTGGTGTCGACGTTGATGGCACCGTTCACGCGATCGGAGAAGGCCAGAGCGAACCTGGCGAAGCGCGCCGAGAAGCTGCCGGGCGCCGATCGCGAACCCGACACCAACGGCCGCTCTCTCGTTCTGGCCACCGCTCGCGACACATCGGGCCGAGTTCTCGCCAAGACCGCCCTCACCGGCCCCGACCCCTACGAGATGACCGGGTCCCTGCTCGCCTGGGGCGCCACGCGCGCCGCCGACCCCGACACCACCCTCGTCCCCGGCGCGCACGGCCCCGTCGCCGCATGGGGAGTCGAAGCCCTTCTGCACGGCGCGGCTGCAGCTGGGCTGGAGGACGTCACCAGCCGAGCCCAGTCCACGTAGGAACCGACCATCCAACCAACACAAAAGGAAGCCGACATGAGTAACGACACGAAGACCCGGAGCGGCGCGACCACGTCGTACAAGAACGCCCCCTCCCGCACCATCACGGCCGGGGGCGTGGATTTCGCCTACCGAGAGCTCGGCCAGACCACGGGCATCCCGGTGATCTTTCTCACACACCTGGCGGCGAACCTCGACAACTGGGACCCACGCCTCGTCGACGGCATCGCCGCGAAACAGCACGTGATCACCTTCGACAACCGAGGCGTCGGCGCCTCCAGCGGCAAGGTGCCCGACACGATCGAGGCGATGGCGAACGACGCTGTCACGTTCATCCGGGCGCTCGGATTCGAGCAGGTCGACATCCTCGGGTTCTCACTGGGCGGCATGATCGCGCAGGTCATCGCACTGCAAGAACCTCAGCTCATCCGCAAGCTGATCCTCACCGGCACCGGCCCGGCCGGCGGCGAGGGCATCGACAAGGTGACCCGGATCTCGAACCTCGACATCGCACGAGCGGTGCTCACTCTCCGGGACCCGAAGACGTACCTGTTCTTCACCAGGACCGTCAACGGGAAACGATCAGCCAAGGAGTTCCTGGCCCGGTTGAAGGAGCGCACCGAGAACCGCGACAAGGCGATCTCCCTTCCCGGCTATCGCGCCCAACTGAAGGCCATCCACCGCTGGGGTCGGCAGGAGCCCGCCGACCTGTCCGTCATCGAGCAGCCCGTGCTCGTCGCCAACGGCGACAACGACAGGATGGTGCCCACCACAAACACGGTCGACCTCGACCGCCGCCTCCCGAACAGCGAACTCGTCATCTACCCCGACGCCGGCCACGGTGGCATCTTCCAGAACCACCGCGAGTTCGTCGAGACCACCCTCGAGTTCCTCGACCGGTAGAGAAAGCCGGCATCGACACCAGAACCTTGGCGGGTCGCGCACGGTCGAGGCCGGCGAGGTCGCGGGACCGGGTCGACGCGAGGGAATGGTGAGGCCTGGGTCCCGGTTGGAGCGGGCATGAGCGCCGGCCACACCGTCACGATCACGCCCAGCGACGCCCACGTGGAGGTTCGCCTCGGCGGCGAGCTGTTGGCGGCGACAGACAAGGCCCTCCGCCTCGAGGAGACCGGCCTGCCCGCGCGCTATTACCTCCCCAAGAACGATGTCCGCATGGACCTGCTCGAGGCGACATCGTTCCACACCACCTGCCCGTTCAAGGGCGAGGCGTCCTACTGGACGGCCGAGGTCGGCGGTGAGCGGCACGACGGCGTCGTCTGGGGCTACGAGGAGCCGATCTCTGCGGCGGCCGACATCGCCGGGATGCTGTCCTTCTACCCGGACCGCACCGAGATCAGCGTGGACGGCGAGGTCCTGACCTCGTAGAGATCACCGTTCGTGATGGGACACGGGGCTGGCGACGCCCTCCCCCGCGGGATCCACCGCGGCCCGTCGTCATCTCCGGCCGAACCGCCGTTCGCTGACACGCCGTGTCGTTTTCACTGTCAATGTCGTGTCGCTGCACACGTTGTTCCCGCAGGCCGTCATCGCCCACCGCGGCCGTCGCGCCGAGCAATGCCCCGTAGGCAATGGCGCCGAGGGTGAGCACGAAGCCGGCGAGCTGGACCGGCGACAGCGACTGGCCCAGGATCACCCAGCCCAGGAGCGCGCCGGTGATCGGCGCGGCCAGGCCGAGGAGCGGCGGCGCGGCGGCCGGAAGGCGGCGGATGCCCTCGAACCACAGGAGGAAGGCAAGGGCGGTGCCGACCAGGCTCAGGTAGGCGAAGCCGACGACGTTGCCGCCGGTCAGTGCGGGCGGCCGGCCCTCGACGGCCAAGGCCAGCGGGACGAGCAGCACGCCGCCGAGCAGGAGCTGCCACCCGGTGGCCGCCAGCCGGTGAGCCGGCGCCGGGGCAGGGAGGCGCCGGGTGAGCACGACCCCGGCCGCGAAGGACACGTTGGCGGCGACGGCGGCGAGGACGCCGACGGGGTCCAGGCCGGCGCCGGGGCGGATCACGACGAGGGCGACGCCGAGGGCGGCGGCGAGCCCAACGGCCAGGTCCCGAGCCCGCGGCCGGTGCCCGGTGGCCGGCCACGACCCGGTGGCGACCAGCAGCGGCTGCAGGCCGCCGGCCGCCGCGGCGACCCCGCCGGGGAGCCGGTAGACGCTGACGATGAGCAGCGGGAAGAACAGGCCGAAGTTGAACAGCGCCAACACGGCGGTCCGGGCCCACTCGGCGCCCCGCGGCCGCCAGCGGGAGGCGAGGGTGCCGCCGGCCAGCAGTGCGAGGCCCGCCGGCACGACCCGGGCCGCCGCCACCAGCAGCGGACGCCCGGCGGGCAGCGTCTCGGTCACGACGGTGTAGGTCGTGCCCCACGAGATCGGGGCCAGGACGGTGGCCCCGGCCGTGGCGATCCCGGCCGCCCGAAGTGATTTCACGTTCGGTATCTTAACGTTGAGATGATGAACGTCAACCGGCGGCCGGCACGAGGCGGTACCGTCGGCGCCGTGGCCAGGCACGAGCACGATGCGGTCGACCGGATCACGGGCCAGTGGAACGCCGTCCGCCCCGACGTCGACATGTCGCCCGTCGGGATCGTGGGGCGCGTGTCGCGCCTGTCCCGTCTCGTCGACCGGCGCCTCGCCGCCAACTTCGCCCGCTTCGGCATCGAGAACTGGATGTACGACGTCCTGGCCACCCTCCGCCGAGCGGGCGAGCCCTACGAGCTCACGGCCGGCGACCTGGTCGGCCAGTCGATGGTCACCACCGGCGCCATCACCAACCGCATCGACCGGCTGGAGGCCCGCGGCCTCGTCGAGCGGACCCGTACCGACGACCGCCGCAAGGTGATCGTCCGCCTCACCGCCCGGGGCGCGACCTGGTGGACGAGGTGGTCGGCGAGCACCTCGCCACCGAGCGAGAGATCCTCGCGGCGCTCTCACCCCGCCAGCAGCAGGAGCTGGCCCACCTGCTGCGGCTCACCCTCCTCCACCTCGGCGACCGGGCCGACCCTCCCGACGACGGCGGCAGTTGAGCCTGGTCGGCTGCCCCGGTAGGCGACTGAACCACACCGATGTGACTCAGGCCCTCGATGGTCCGGTCACTACGATCCGTCCCGTGGCCAACCCGATCACGAGGCTGTTCCTTGGCCGCGGCGACCTGTCTGACGCCTTGTACGCCGAGCTCGAGTCCGAGCGAGTCGTCCACCGCGAGGATGGGTTACGGGGATCGATCACCTACCGCCACTACCGAGCCCCGGGTGAGCGTTCGAGCTGGAGCAAGGAAGCGATCCGCGCGGCGCTCGTCGTGACCGATCGGCGACTCGGGGTCTTCGCCCGCAGCCGACCGATCGTCAACGTCGCCTTCGACGATGCCCGCTTCACGTACCTCGACCTGCGTGTCGAACATGCCAGCCTGGCGATCGAGGTCGACGCATCGGTCTTCAACGACCAGGCATCCGGCCAGATCACCGTCAGGTTGCGGTGCGCCGACCCCACGGCCGCGCTGGCGACGATCCGCACCCGACAGGCACGACCGCAGGACTCACCAGACTGACGTGAGCTCCCACACCACAAGCCCTCGCCTCCCCCCGGCACGATTCGTACCTGCCGCCGCGCCTGTGGTGTCGACGCCACCTCAGCTCTGGTCGTCGTCTGTGATGCGGAAGACGGGGATCGTGGGGGCGACGCGCGCGAAGTCGTCGAGCGGAGCGGCGCGATCGATCGGGATGTGGGGACGGGCACCCGGCGCCAGTTCGAGGTAGCGGCGCAGGATCGACGGCCGATCCTCCGCATCGACCTCCTCGAGGCGCACCCTCTCCCGTCGGCCATGGCGCAACACCGCCCGGCCACCATCCGCCCGCACGTTGCGCACCCAGCTGGCGCCCTCGCCGAGCATCGCCACCAGGTAGCGCTCGCCGTCGTGGTCGGTGATCACGACCGGGAACGAGACGGTTCGGCCGCTGCGCCGTCCCCGCACCTCCAGCGCCGCCAGCCGCTGCGGCCAGATCCCTGCCGCGAAGACGAGCGCCGACGCCCGGTTCTGCAGGCGGGCGAAGCGGTTGGGGCGTCCTCCTCGGTACAGCCACCGCAGGTAGTCGCCATACCGGTTCGCGACGCGGGTGCCGAGGTGGTCCATGGCTCGACGATCCCTCGTTCCGCTCCGACAAGCCAGAGGCGAACGTCACGGCCCTGCCGCAGGAACTCGGCTCAGGTGGCGAGGCGCAGGATGAGAGGTGACGCGGCCAGCAGGCGCTGGCGGGCTCGCGGGCCGACCGAGGACCGCCACCACGCGAGCAGAACGGCGGGGTGACCAGCGCCCTCCTGGCCGTCAGCGGTACCGGGCGGTCTCGATCACGGCCCGGAAGAAGACCCCGTTGGGCCAGGCGTCGGTGCCGTATCCCCACCCCACCCGCAGGGTGGTCGGGATCGTGTACCCCTCATAGGTCGCCTCGCCACCGAGCTCCCCGCCAAACGGATGCTCGGCGAACGCGCCACCGTCCGCGTTGCCCCACCGCGACAGCCACAGGGCCGCCACCGTCCGACGCGAATCTCGCCGTGCATCGTGAGCCGCACCGAGCGTTGCAACGGCGTGCCCGGCGCGATGGCCTGGCGGACCCAGCGGATGACCGGTGCCGGCAGCCCGTCGAGGACGCCCGGATCGAACGGCCTCGAATCGCGGGTGGGCGTGGCCAGGTCATCCCAGTCCCGCCCGACGGGACGAGGCAGGCGGCACGGTGCACCCGGAGCACTGGCTCGGTTCACGGTATGCGGGCGGTTGTGGGTATGGCCGCTCGTAGCGCGACGTCTCGCGGGTCGCCCTGGAGGTGCATGCCCATCCGGTTGGTCACGTAGCCATAGCCGACGCCGGCCTCGGGGTCTGCGTAGCCCATGGAGCCTCCGGCGCCCGGCGCCCCGAACGCGCGGGCATGACCGAAGGGGAACGTGTCGCTGGGCTTCATGAACCCCAGCGAGAACTTGGCCGGTCCACGGAAGCACTCGTCGAAGAACCCGTGGCGTGACGGAACTGCCGGTGCTTCGAGCGCGTCGATCGTCTCGGGGCGCAGCCCGAGCTCGCGGCCGCCACTGGCGAACACGCCGTACGCCTTGGCGATGGCGCGCGCGGTGCCGACGCCGCCTCCCGAGGGGACCTCCAGGTTCCGCACGACCACGCGACGTGGATCGACGTAGAACCCCGTCCCGGGATTGGCGACCAGGGATCGGTGCAGAACGGACCGCGGGTTCATCGCCGCGAGCGTCAACCGGGGCGGCATGGCGGTCAGCCGTTCCCAGATGCTGGGCGGCTCGAGGGGGGCCAGGCGCTCGTCGGGGATCGCTTCAGGCACGCCGATGTAGAGCTCGAGGCCGAGGGGCTCGGCGATCTCCTCGGCGAGGAGCCGGCCCAGGCTCCGATGCTGCGGGTCGATCCGACGCACGAGCTCGCCCTCGTAGAACCCGAGGCTGATGGCGTGGTACGCCTGGCGTTCCCCCGGCTCCCACGCCGGCCGCTGGCGAGCCATGATCGCCGCCAACCGGTCGAGGTCGGCGACGACCTCCCGATCGACCTTGTCGTCGAACGCGAACAACCCGGCCTGATGGGCGAGCAGTTGACGGACGGTGATGCGCTCCTTGCCGGCCTGCGCGAACTCGGGCCAATAGGTGCAGACACGCTCGTCGTAGTCCAGCCAGCCGCGGGAGTGGGCGAGGGCCAGCACCATCGCCGCGAAGCCCTTGGTCGCCGAGTGGACGAGAACCATGGTGTCCGCGCGCCACGGTTCGCCGCTCGCCCGGTCACGCATACCGCCCCACAGATCGACGACCTTCTCGCCGTCCTGATAGACGCAACACGCCGCCCCGAGCTCGCCCCGACGCGTGAAGTTCTCGACGAACGCCTCGCGCACGGACTCGAACCCGCTGCTCACCGCACCACCGATCTCAAGCTGCGTCGCCGCTCCCATCTCATCACCTCGTCGTCGCTCGTCGTTCTGTCGTGCCCGCGCACGCCACGGCCAGAGTGCGACAGCCACGATCGACCCGACAGGGTCGATGGTCACTTCGTCCGACCTCGGCCCAACGGCCACTTGGCCTCACGACGGCTCGGCGGACGGGGGCTGCCATTCAGCTCCGGTCTGCCTCTGGAACGCCTTCACGGCCTGGGTGATCGTGGGGAAGAAGTGGTCGGGATCGATCGTCTGCGTGAGCTCGTAGCGGTCGATCTTGTCCCGGACGGGGTCCTTCATCTCGGCGAAGACCAGGCTGATGCCCCGGGCATTCAGGTCCTCGTCGAGCTCCTGGAGCATGTCGGCCGCAGTCGTGTCCACGTCGGTGAGCGGCTCGGCGGCGACGATGATCCACAGCGGCCGGGGCTCGGACGCCGCGATCGCCCGGACCTGCTCGCGGAACGTGCGTGTGTTGGCGAAGAACAGGGGCGCATCGAAGCGGAAGATGACGCAGCGCGGCAGCAGCGATGCGTGCGGGTAGCTGCGCACGTCGTGGTACCCGGCCAGACCGGGCACGCGCCCGAGGATCGTCTGATACGGCCACCAGGCACGCCGGAAGACGTTGCCGATCGAGAGGGCGACCGCCAACGCGATGCCGGGGAGAACGCCCAGGAGCACGACGCCGAGGAAGGCGCCCATGCTGAGCAGGAACTCCGTGCGACGCACGCGGCGGAGCCGCAGCGTCTCGGGGATGTCCGCCAGCGACACCGAGGCCGCGATCACGACCGCGGCGAGTGTCGGCTGCGGCAGGTCCTGGAGGAGGCCGGGGAAGAACAGCAGGATGAGCGCGATCGCCGCCGCCCCACCAGGCCCGTGAGCTGGGTCTTCGCCCCGGCCTGCTCGGCGACGGCCGTGCGTGACCCACTGGTGCTGACGGGGAATCCCTGGAACAGCCCGGCGGCGAGGTTCGCCGCACCGATCCCGATCATCTCCTTCTGCCCGTCGATCTCGTCGCCGCTGCGGGCCGCGAACGACGACGCCGTCGAGATGGTGTCGGTCAGCGACACGAGGGCGATCCCGAACGCGCCGCCCGCCAGCAATCCGATGTCGGACAGCCCGATGTCGGGCAGGGTGAAGGGCGGGAACCCCTGGGGCAGCACGCCCACCACGTCCACGCCGCGGTCGGCCAGGTCGAAGGCGACGGCGGCGAGGATGGAGGCCACCACGGCGACGAGGACGCCGGGGGCCTTCGGCAGCCAGCGCTGCAGGCCCACGATCACGACCAGACCGAACACGCCGACGGCCAGGGCGGCCCCCACGGTGTCCCCGTCGGCCAGTCCCGTGAGGAAACCCGTGAGCTCGGCCCGGAAGCCGTCGCCGTCCACCGAGAACCCGAAGAGCTTCGGGAGTTGGCCGACCAGGATCGTCAGTGCCAGCCCGTTCATGTACCCGATGATCGTGGGCTTCGAGATCAGATCGGCGACGAAGCCCAGCCTGGCAATGCCGGCGGCCGTGATGATGGCCCCGACGAGGAGTGCGAGCGCGGACCCGAGCGCGACTGCCCGCGCCGGGTCGCCCTGCGCGGCGACCAGCGGGAGGATGGTGGCGGCGATCATCGGCCCGAGCGACGAGTCGGGCCCCAGCACCAGGATCCGCGAGGGCCCGAACACGGCGTAGGCGACAAGGCAGAGGATGGACGTGTACAGGCCCGTGATCGGGGGGAGGCCCGCCAGCTCCGCGTAGGCCATCCCCTGCGGCACCAGGAGCGCGGTCAGGACCAGCCCGGCCACGATGTCGTGGCGCAGCCAACGCGCCTGGTACGACGACAGGTTCGCCAGCCCCGCCGCCGCGGTGGGCCTCATGGCCCCGAACTGCGGGCGGCCCCCGCGTTCGTTTTGTTCACCGCTCGCTCCTCCTGCTGGTCGGCCAACCTAGGACCCGGCCCCGTCGCCCTCACCACCCCGACGGGGTGAGCCCGCGAGGGACGCCCCCGAGCCTGTGGAGGCCCTCGATGGGTGTCGGGTGACGCTCACCCCGCTCACCTACATCGCCGTCTGCCTGACCGCCCCTCTGCTGTACGCCGGGATCGCCCTGACCCCGGCCAGACTCCTCGCCCGACGACCCATCACCCCACAGCTCGCCTACGAATAGCCCCACCCACCGGCACGGTCGGGGTACGCCCGGCCTCCAAGATCTCGGGGTGGTGTGGCAGCCCGGAGATAGCGGACAGATTCAGTCCGCTAGGGGTGACAGGGTGGCTCCATGGATGGACCCGTGCTGCACCCGAAGCCCGCTACGAACGGAGCAACCCGATGAGTCGCCACATCCAGGTCACCTTCGACGCCCACGACCCGCGGGCGCTGTCGTCGTTCTGGCGCGACGTACTGGGCTACGTCCACCCCGGTCCGCCCGGAGTCGACCTGCCCGAGGACGCCGACCCGCTGGCCGCGTGGGACGACTTCCTGGCGCGGGTCGGCGTACCCGAGGAGCAGCGCAACTCGAGATCGGCCATCGAGGACCCGGACGGGCACGGCCCACGGCTGTTCTTCCAGCAGGTCCCGGAGGACAAGGTCGCCAAGAACCGCGTCCACCTCGACGTCCGTGCGGCTCCCGGACTGCAGGGAGATGAGCGGATGGCGGCGCTGGAGGTCGAGTGCGACCGGCTCGTCGCGCTGGGAGCGACGCGGATACGTCGCGACGAACCCGATCCCCCGATGAGCGCCGGCTTCATCGTGATGAACGACCCCGAGGGCAACGAGTTCTGCCTGGACTGACGCAGCTCTGCTGTCGCCGCTGAACAGGAGGCTGCGTGCGAACGGCCGTCGTCACACCCAGAAGTACGACGTGACGTTCGTCGTGATCGGCAGGGCGAACTGCTCGACATCCAGCTCGACGAGCGGTACACCCAGGATCCCCGAGCCGTAGAGCCCCATCCCCCGATCGCGGCTCGGGATGCCGACCGCGTTGAACGAGATGTCGACGCGGTCCGACTTGTCGATGATGTAGACCCCGCGACGTCGAGAATCTGGGCACGCGCACGCATGGCAGCGGCACGCCCAGACGTTGACGATGGCGTGGCTCAGGCGGTGCGGCCGCGGGCCCGGTACCAGCGGTAGGCGGCGGTCACGACGATGGCTCCGATGATGGACCCGATCAGGCCGCTCGGCCGCAGCCGCAAGCCATCGCCGGCGACGAGGCTGGCAAGCGTCCCGCCGACAAACGACCCCACAAGCCCAGCAACGAGCGCTTCGCCCCAGTCGACGCGGTAGAGCCCGGTGCCGAGGACGAGCTGAGCCACAGCACCGGCCAGGATTCCGAACCCGAGGATCGCGAGCAGCAGCATGGCGGCAGATTACGGCGCGACACGGCGAGCGCTCGTGACGATCGAGCGATGTGTCGCCTCCCGATATATCCAACGGATTCCGAACTCAGGGCACTATCGGGCGAGGGCCTCCGCCGCCGCGGCGACGTGGCGCCGCAGCACGGCCTTGGGGGCGTCGTCGAGCCAGCAGGCATCGACGCCGTCCAGCGCGATGGCCACCATCTCGTCCCAACCCCACCCGAAGGCGGCGGCCACCGCGCGGTACTCCGCCGCCAGGTCGAGGTCGGTGAGGGCAGGGTCGTCGGTGTTGAGCGTGGCCAGGAGCCCGGCGGCTCGCATCTCCGGGTACACGTGGTCGTCGAGCCCCTCGAAGGCGTTGGCGATGCGGACGTTGGAGGTCGGGCACACCGTGAGCGGGATCCGGGCCGCGGCCACGCGGCGCACGAGCTCGGGGTCTTCGAGGATCGACAGGCCGTGGTCGATGCGTTCCACGCCGAGCACGTCGACGGCGGCTGCGATGGCTGCGGCCGGCGAGTTCTCGCCCTGGTGGGCCGTGAGGCGGAACCGGGCGGCGCCTGCCGCGGCGAACGCCGGGCGGAACGACACGGGATCGATCCCGCGTTCGGTCGAGTCCATGCCGACCCCGATGACCCGCCCCATCCCCGCGGCCCCCGAGCGTCGCAGCTCGACTAGCCGCTCGACCAGGTCGAGCCCGGCGGTGGGGCCGAAGGCCCGGTCAATGTCCGCGATGAGGAGACACGTTGCACCGGTTTCGGCCTCGGCAGCAGCGATCCCGTCGTCGAGGCCGGCGACGATGGCGGCCAAGTCCTGGCCGCCGGCCAGGTGCCGGGCAGGCGTGAAGAACGCCTCGCGGTGGACGACGCCGTAGGCCGCTCCGTCGATCACGCTTTCGTAGGCCAGGCGCGCCCAGTCGTCCCGTGTCGCGAGGGTCGACTGCACCAGCCAGAACACCGTGAGAAAGCTGTCCAGCGAGTCGTAGCGGTACAGCTCGGTCGGGTCCGCGGTCGGGAGTGCGACGCCGTTGCGCCGCGCCAGATCCAGAACCGTCGCCGGGCGCATGGTGCCCTCGACGTGACAGTGCAGCTCCACCTTGGGCAGGCGAGTGAGGGCGTCCGCGGGCATGGCCATCCGCCAGATCGTGCCACGCACCGGGACCCGCGGCACCCGGGCGAGTGTGCATCCCCTGGGACCCTTGTCCGCCGGTCGATCCCGGGGAAGACTAGGTGCCTGCCGCGCCACGACGCGGCGGTCGAAAAGGGGGGACCATGCGGAAGCTGTTCTCTGTTCTGGCCCTGGGCATGACCGTGGTGGCACTCGTCGCCATCCCGGCCGACGCCGGCGATACGAACTCCCGAACCCACCTACGCGCGCGCGACGAGGTGCCGTCGAACGCATCGTTGGCGCAGGGGCAAGCCATCTTCCACCTGAGCGCGGACGGCACACAGCTCGACTACAAGCTGATCTCCGCCAACATCGACAACGTGTTTGTCGCGCACATCCACCTCGCGCCTGCCGGGGTGAACGGCCCGGTGGTCGCCTTCCTGCACGGGCCCACCGCCGCCGCGGGCGGACGCTTCTCCGGAGTGCTCGCCCAGGGCACGATCACTGCGGACGACCTCATCGGCCCGCTGCTCGGCCAGGACTTGACGGCCCTGGTGGATGCCATCCGTGCGGGCAACACCTATGTCAACGTGCACACCGACGACGGCGTCGCTCCCGGAGGCACGGGACCTGGGGACCTGCCCGCCGGCGAGATCCGCGGTCAGATCCGCTAGTCGAATACGAGTGACTTCCCGCCCGCGGCCAAGGGGGCCGTGGGCGGCCGTCCAGCACCGGGCGGACGGTCGGCCCGAGGCGTGCGCCCCGCCGGCCCAGCGTCACTCCTGCGGGAGCTGCTCCTTGGCCTCCTCGTAGCCCCCCGTCGGCGGGTCCGGGTCGGGCCCGTACACCGCGTGGAGCACGCCGGTCGCAAACGACTGGGACGACAGCAGGCGCAGGGGCTGCTCGGGGGCGCCGTCCTCGAACAGCCGCAGCCCCGAGCCGGCGATTGCCGGATGCACGAACAGGTGGAGCTCGTCGAGCAGGCCGGCGGCCATCAACTGGCGGACGACGGAGACCGACCCGCTCAGACCGATCCGGCCGATCGACGGGTCGGCCTTGAGCGCGGTGACCGCCTCGACGAGGTCACCTTCGAGCTGCTCGGAGTTCCGCCAGGTGAACTCGAGCGGCTCGTGCGAGACGACGATCTTGCGCACGTCACCCAGGCGCTTCGCGAACTCGGCGTCGTCCTCCCCCGCGGCCTCCCGGTCGGGCCAGGCGCCGGCGAAGCTGTCGTAGGTGACGCGGCCGAAGAGCATGACGTCGGTGTCGTGCGTCCCGGAGACCGCCTCCCCCATCTCCTCGTTGAAGTACGGGAAGTGCCAGTTGCCGACGCCGGGGTCGACGACGCCGTCGAGCGACGTGAACATGCTGGCGGTGATGGTGGCCATCTCAGGTCTCCTGATCCGTGGGGTGGTGGTGTGCCGGTCGTCGAGACGATCCCCGCCGCAGGAACTCATCGCGTCCCACCCTCCCTGGCGCGAGCCGCACCATCATCGCCGACTGCGCCTCGATCGCGTGGCACGTGATGTCGGCCCGGCCTACGGTGTCGGCGCAAGACCTGACACCACCGTCGGGTCAGTGTGTGTGGATCTGCACCGAGGGGGACGCTGTGGCCGAGCTGGAGCAGGTGACGTCGGGGCTCTCCTTCCCCGAGGGGCCGGTGGCGATGCCGGACGGCAGCGTGGTCCTCGTCGAGATGTTCGGGCAGCGGATCACCCGCGTCCTGCCCGATGGCACGAAGGAGACCCTCGCCGAGGTGTCCGGCGGGCCGAACGGGCTGGCCATCGGCCCTGATGGGGCGGGCTACCTCTGCAACAACGGCGGCTGCTTCTCCGTGGTGCAGCTGGGCGACCTGACGCTGCCCGGCCCGTTCGACCCCGACCGGTACATCGGCGGGCGCATCCAGCGGGTCGATCTCGACACGGGCGAGGTCACCGACCTCTACACCGAATGCGACGGCAACCCGCTGCGCGCCCCCAACGACCTCGTGTTCGACGAGCACGGAGGCTTCTACTTCACCGACCACGGCTACGCGGAGCACGGAGCGCGCGTCCAGCACCTCACCGGCATCCACTACGCCCTGGCCGACGGCTCGGCCATCCGCGAGGTCGCCTTCCCGGTGTCGTCGCCCAACGGCATTGGGCTCTCGCCCGACGGGACGACGCTCTACTGGGCCGAGACGATGCACGGCCGCGTCACGCACCGCCGGGTCACGGGCCAGGGCGAGCTGGCCCCGCCCGCCATTGGCCCCGGCGACTGCCTCGCCGGCCTACCTGGAATGCAGTATCTCGACTCGCTGGCGGTCGACGGCGCCGGCAACGTGTGCGTGGCCACGCTGCTCAACGGCGGCATCACCGTCGTGTCCCCCAGCGGGGAGATCGTCGACTTCGTCGCCGCCGACGACCCGTTGACCACCAACATCTGCTTCGGCGGGCCCGACCTCACGACGGCCTTCATCACCCTGTCGAGCACGGGCCGGTTGGTGCGGACCACATGGCCGCGGCCCGGTGCCCCGTTGCACCGCCTCCAGGCGACGAGCGCCTAGACCTCGGGCCCCAGCCCGACCGCCGCGAGCCAGAGGGCGGCCAGCGTCTCGGAGGCGGCGACGACGTCCTGTGCGCTGCGGCCCGGGCCGTCGCCCTCGACGAACCATCGCTGGGCGAACTCCTCGAGCATGGCGGTCAGCGCGGCGGCGGCGATGTCGACGTGGATGTCCTCGCGCACGCCCGCCGCCTCGATGCCCTTGCGCACCCGCCCGATCCGGCGGGCCCGCTCGCGCCGCCGGGTCTCGGCGATCTCGGGGTCGAAGTTCGACGCCTCGTGCCACACCTTGGACAGCTCGAGGTGCTCGACGTGGTCGGACAGGTACCAGAAGATCTCGGCCCGGATGCGGTCGCCCAGGTCGCGGCTCTTGAGCCGAGGGAGCCGGGACTCGTTGTCGGCCGCCTGCCGGGTCAACTCGAGGAGGATCTCGCGCCGGCTGCGGAAGTACTCGTAGAACGTGCCGTGACCGACCCCGGCGGCCTGGACGATGTCGGGCACGCTCGTCTCGTGGTAGCCGTCGCGGGCGAACAGCATCGACGCCGCCGCCAGGAGCGCGTTGCGGGTCTCCTCGCCGCGGGGCGTACGGCCGCCGGCTCCCCGGCCCCCACGGTCGGCGCGACGAACGGGCGGGGTGTTCTCTCGTCCGTGCTCGACAGGCGTGTCCGTCACCGTCGCCATCCTGCTCGTCGGCGTCGCGGGCGGAGTATACGGGTAGGGTCGACATGAGTGTCGGTTCAGGGCCGGTCGCGCTCGCGTCGATCGTGAGGGTCGACCCGCGACGGCCACGAGGAGGGGACGCCATGCCGGGGTGGAACTTCGCGGACCTCTGGGAGATCTGCGCCGAGCTGCGCGGCGACGCGCCTGCCGCCGTCCACGGTGAGCGCACGGTGAGCTGGGCCGAGTTCGACCGTGGGGCGAACGGGCTGGCGCGCACGCTGCTCGACGCCGGGCTGCGCCACCAGGACAAGGTCGCGCAGTACCTCACCAACGACCCGGCCTACATGCGGAGCGTCCTCGCCTGCTTCAAGGCGGCGATGGTGCCGGTCAACACCAACTACCGCTACGGCGACGACGAGCTCATCCACCTGTGGGACAACGCCGACGCTGCGGCCGTCGTGTTCCACGGCACGTTCACGCCGACCGTCGAGCGCATCCGCCACCGGTTGCCCCAGGTGCGGCTCTGGCTGTGGGCCGACGACGGCAGCGGGCCGTGCCCCGAGTGGGCGGTCGACGCCGACGCGGCCGCCGCGACGCCGACCGAGGGCCCGGTCGTGGGGCCGTGGGGCCGGTCGGGCGGTGACCGGTGGTTCCTGTACACCGGGGGCACGACCGGCCTGCCCAAGGGTGTTATGTGGGAGCAGGACACGCTCGTGCGGCTGGCGACCCAGACGTCCCCGCTCCCGCTGGGCGACGGCACCGCGATCGCGGCCTACCGTGAGCTCCTCGCCGGCACCGCGGGGGCACCGCCGGTCGTGCTGCCCGCGGCTCCGCTGATGCATGGCACCGGCCACATCATGGCGCTCGCCCAGCTGACCCTCGGCGGGTGCGTGGTGACGCTGCCCGGGCGCTCGCTCGACGCCGAGGCGCTGTGGCAGGCGTGCCACGACCAGGGCGTCACGGTGCTGGTGATCGTCGGCGACGCCTTCGCCCGGCCCCTGCTCGACGCCCTCGACGCGGAACCCGAGCGGTGGGACCTGTCCCGCCTCCGGCTCATGGTGTCGTCCGGCGTGATGTGGAGCCAGGACATCAAGGCGCGGCTCCTCGACCACCTGCCGCAGGCGACGATCTTCGACTCGCTCGGCAGCTCCGAGGCGATCGGCATGGCGGCGAGCTTCTCGTCGAAGGGCAACGTGACCCGCACTGCCCGCTTCGCGCTCGGTCCCGACGCCGTGGTGGTCACCGAGGACGGCCGCAAGGTGGCGCCCGGGTCGGGCGAGATCGGTCGCGTCGGTGTCGGTGGCCTTCTCCCGGTCGGCTACTACAAGGACGAGGTGAAGACCGCAGCCACGTTCCCGGTTCTCGACGGCGTCCGCTACTCGCTGCCCGGCGACTGGGCGACGATCGAGGCCGACGGGTCGATCACGCTGCTCGGTCGCGGGTCGGTCTGCATCAACACCGGGGGCGAGAAGGTCTTCCCCGAGGAGGTCGAGGAGGTCGTCAAGACCTGCGACGGGGTGGTCGACGCCGTGTGCGTCGGCGTCCCCGACCCGCGCCTCGGCCACATCGTGTGTGCCATCGTCGAGCCCCGCGGGTGGGCACGCGTCGACCCGGCCGCCGTTGTCGAGCACGTCCGAGCCGGCCTGGCGCACTACAAGGCGCCCCGGATCGTGCTCGAACGGTCGACCATCGGGCGCGCCCCCAACGGGAAGGTCGACTACACGGGCCTCACGGCCTGGGCGCGCGACCAGGTGGCCGCACGCTGAGCGATCAGGCGCCCGCCCCGACGGGGCGGCCGTCGACGATCTGGTCGAGGTACTCGGACAGGCCCGAGCCCTCGAGCCCGTCGCCACGCCAGCGGGTCATCCCCTCGACGATGCGGGTGGTCATGCCGTTCCGTCGGTTCCGCAGCGGGATGCTCGACCACACCTCGCCCTCGACCTCGTACGCCCGCTGGTCGGTGTGGACCGTGGCCCGCACCGCCGTGTGGAACTGGCGGTCGTCGTAGTCGGTCTCGAGGTCGACGTTCCGGATGGGCACCCAGCCGGGGCCCACCCGGCGGTCGTAGAGGAAGCCGTGGGCCCGGCGGCCCCCCGCCTCGTCGCCCGAGACCGTCGTGGCGAAGCCGACATCGGGGCCGAGGTTGACCGTGAGCCAGCGGTACCACCAGATCGCCTGCCAGTAGCGGGGACCCCAGCTGTGGTCGCGCAGGCCCAGGCCGTCGGTGAGCTCGAAGGTCTCGTCGCCGATCGTCACCGTGCCGGTCACGGCCATGTGCTGCTCGAAATGGCCTCGGGCGAAGCCCTTCTCGGGATCCACCGCGACCGGTGCCTCGCCGTCCTCGGGCTCGGGCTCGCCGCCCCACGGCTCGGCCAGCCCGCGGTGGACCTGCTCGAGCCGGCACGGCACCCGGGGGTTCTCGGCGAAGGCGTGCGTCGGGTCGGCCATGGCGGCGGGATCGTCGAGCAGGAGGACCCGGCCCTCGTAGGTGACCCGGTGCTCCTCGAACGGGCAGACGACCTCGAAGCGCAGCCCACCCGCGTCGTGGGCGTCGTTGGAGCTGATCGGCGGTCGGGCGAACCAGAACGCCACGCGGCCGTCGGGCAGGTAGAGGCACGTCGTCATCTCGGCGTAGCCCTCGTTGGCGCGGTTGCCGATCCGCACCCAGCCACCGAGCCCCGACCCGCGGTCCGAAAAGTTGTAGTAGGCGCTCTCGTTGAAGTTCTGCGCCTCCTCCAGCGGGTGCATGAGGTCGTCCTCGGGACGCAGACGGAGCCGCATGACGGGTCCCCTCTCCAGGCGTGCACGTCGACGCCGGAGATCTTGACAGCACTGTCAACCGAATGCACGACTCACCTGAGAACATGGGTCAGGACACGTGCAATGATGTCGACACTCGTGTCGACACAAGGGTCGACACGAGTGTCATGTCTTGCCGACGCGAGGACCGGTGACGGGGAGGATCCGGCCATGGCCTACCGCGAGCTGCGCTACGAGGTCGACGGCGACGTCGGCCTCGTCACGCTCGATCGTCCCGAGGCGCGCAACGCCCTCACCCGCACGACCTACCGCGAGCTCGAGGACGCCGTCCGCTCGACCACCGCCCGCTGCCTGGTCATCACCGGTGCCGATCCGGCCTTCTGCGCCGGGGACGACGTCAAGCTGCTGATGGCGCCCCTCGGCGCGGCGTCCGCCGGAGCGCCCAGTCCCGACGACCCGGCGGGGATGCTGACGGACCTCGGGCTCACCCCGGCCGCCGACGCCCTGCTGCACACCGACGTGCCGGTGGTGGCGGCCGTGAACGGTGCGGCGGTCGGCTGGGGGATGGAGCTGGCGCTCATGGCCGACATCCGCGTCGCGTCCGAGCGCGCCCGCTTCGGCGAGCTGTTCGTCATGCGCGGGCTGTGCTGCGACGTCGCCGGCCTCGGCCGGCTGGCCACGCTGGTCGGGCGGGAGCGGGCGTCCGAGCTGCTGTTCACCGGGCGGGTGATCGACGCCGACGAGGCGGGCGCCATCGGGCTCGTGTCGCGGATCGTGCCCCATGCCGACCTGCTCGGCGCCGCACTCGCGCTGGCCCGCACCATCGCGGCCAACCCCCCGCTCGCCGTCCAGCGCATCAAGCGGGGTCTGCGAGCGGCCCTCGACCCCGACTGGGGGGCGCTGGGCCGCCAGGTGAGCGCCGACCTGGCCGAGCTGTTCCGCACGGCCGACCACCGTGAGGGGGTCGCCGCGTTCCTCGAGCGGCGCGAACCCCGGTTCGCGGGCCGCTGACCACCGATCCGGAGAGAGGGAGAACATGAACGTCGAGAAGCAGGGCGCGGCCGGTGGCTGCGTCGCACGGACCGGGCGCACGGCGTGATCGACGACGGGCAGGTGACCGCCGCGGGCACGGGCGCTGGCCGGGGCGATCGAGCCGTTCGCCGGGCAGGTCTACTTCTCACCCGAGTGCCACGACGCCTACGCCACCCTCGGGTTCGCGGGCAGCCCGGGTCGGTTCGGCGACGTGGCCGCGCCCGACGGCCCGGCCTACTTCTGCAGCCGGGGATCGGTCATGGGCCAGGTACCGGGCGAGGTGATCGCCGTCCGCCTTCGGGGTGTTCAACCCCGAGGTCGTCGTCCCGGCGGTCGCCGCCGGGTGGGCGCGCACCGACGCGCCCACGATCTGCGCGGCGCGCACCGCCGGCGCGATCGGCCAGCTGCGCCGCATCCTCGGCGACGAACCGGCGGGGGTGGCGCGCGCCGGCGAGCTGCTGGCACGGGCCGTCGCACCCCTGCGTCCCGAGGGTCGGCCGCTGTACGCGGGATTGGCGTCGCTCGGGCTGCCGGGTGAACCGTTGGCCGACGCCTGGCGGCTCGCCGACATGCTGCGCGAGTACCGAGGCGACGCCCACGTGTCGGCGTGGACGGCCGCCGGGTTCGACGCCACCGAGATCGGCCTGCTCACCGAGCCGTATTGGGGTCTGCCGCTGCGCACCTACGTGCGGACCCGGGCGTGGACGGACGCCCAGCTGGACGCCGCCGAGGCCCGGCTCGTCGAGCGCGGACTGCTGCAGGACGGCGGCCTGACCCCCGAGGGGCGGACCGAGCGCGAGGAGGTCGAGGTGGCGACCGACCGGCAGTGCCGCCCGATCGTCGAGGCGCTCGGCGACGACCTCGACGAGCTGCTCGGCATCCTCCTGCCGTGGGGTGAGGCGATCCGGTCCGCCGGCGGGTACCCGGCGTCGGGGCCGCACGATCTCGCCGACGCGGTCCGCTCGCATTGACGCGTCGATGCGCCGGTCAGGGTGCGGGACGGGGGGCCAGATCCGGTTGCAGCGTCGCCAGCTCGCGCTGCGCGTGCCCGTCGGGGATGCTCATCGGACGGCGGCTCCGGGTGTCGAAGGCGAGGTTCACGATCTCGAAGCCGACGAGCAGCTCGCCCTGCTCGACGTCGAAGCACCAGTGGACGCGATGGGTCACCTTGTCGTGCAGGGCCACGGTGGCGCCGAAGCTCTGCACCTGCTCGCCCAGCCGCGGCAGCCGGCGGGTCTGGATGCGGGTCTCCATCGAGGCCCATCCCATGAGCTCGCCGCCGGGCATCTCCTCGAGCCACGGACCGGAGTCGGGGCGCACGGGCGCGCCGCCCCACACCAGCATCGGGGCCATCTCGGGGATGTAGCGACCGGCGGCATCGCACTCCTCGGCGGTCACGAGGCGCTCGCGGCGCACCGCCAGCCCGCGCGCCCGGACCTCGTCCAGCGACGGGGACGACGCGGCGAGGTCGGCATCCAGCGAGATCGTGCGCGTGGCGGCGTACGGCAGGGGCGTCGGCAACGCGAGGTCTTGCGCCGCGGCCACCAGGCGGTCGGACAGGGGGGCGCGCACCCCTCCCTCGTCGAGCGGGCTGACGCGGTGGACGAACGTCGCGGCCAGCACCCCGGTGTCGCGGGCGGCCAGCTCGTGGTGCAGCCGCAGCGCCTCGCCGTCCGCCCCGAGGACGGCGCTGCGGACGATCAGCGCGGTGCCGAGGAGCTGCTCGCGGTGGTGTCGGGTGTAGACGTCGTGGACGACGACCGGGCGCCGGCCCCAACCGGGCAACGCGTCGAGCATGGCCCGCGTGCCAGCCGACGCGTTCTCGGCGTAGTACCGCACGTTCATGTGCCCGAGGTGATCGATCTGGTCTTCGGTGACCTCGCTCGCGTGCGTGGTCAGCAGGTCGCTCATGACACCATCCGCCGTCCGTACGTCCGAAGGACGCTACCTGCAGCGCACTCCGGCGCCACCCCACCGAGGCGGCGCCTCCCGCAGTGGCACTAGGTTCCGGCCGCATGCCTCGGCTGACCAGTCTCGAACGCACCGTCGCCGGCCGGGTCGCGGTCGTGACAGGCGCTGCCTCGGGGATGGGGCGGGCGACCGCGCACCTGCTGGCCGACGAGGGCGCGGCGGTGGCGGTGATCGACCGATCGTCCGACGGCGTCGACGCCGTGGTGGGCGAGATCGCCGCCGCCGGCGGCACCGCCGCGGGCCTGGGCGCTGGACGTGACCGACGCCGCGGCCGTGCGCCGCGCCGTCGACGAGGTGACGGCGCGGCTCGGCCCGCCCGACATCCTGGTGAACAACGCCGGGGTGAGCCTGCCGGCGCCGATCGACGTCGACGGGTTCGAGCAGGCGTGGGACACCACCCTGGCGGTGAACCTCACCGCTCACACGACGCTCATCCGGGCGTCGCTCCCCCATCTGCGACGCCACGGCCAGGGCCGCATCGTGAACGTGGCGTCGACCGAGGGCCTGGGCGCCACGGCCTACCTCTCCCCCTACACCGCGTCGAAGCACGGCGTGATCGGGCTGACCCGGTCGCTGGCGGTCGAGCTGGGTCCGACGGGTGTGACCGTCAACTGCATCTGCCCCGGCCCGATCCACACCGGCATGACCGCGGCCATCCCCGACGAGGCCAAGACCAAGTTCGCCCGCCGGCGGGTGCCACTGCGCCGTTACGGCGATCCCGAGGAGGTCGCGCACATGACGCTGTCGCTGGTGCTGCCGGCGGCGTCCTACATCACCGGTGCCGTGGTCGTGGTGGACGGCGGCCTCACGATCCAGAACACCTGAGTGGCGAAACAGGTCGCCAGACCGAGCAGGAATCGAGAAGCGCGGGTCGCCGAGCCGCACTTCGGGCGGCGGGAGCCAGCACCCCGACTGGTACGTCAACATGATGGCGCACTCCGACCAGGCGTCGATCGAAGTGCCCGGCGGCGACACCGTGCGGGCGACGCCGCACCGGCTCGGCGGCGCCGACCGTGAGCAGGCATGGCAGCGCATCGCCGCCGCCCAGCCCCGCATCGCGAAGTACCAAAGCAAGTCCGACCGGGAATATCCGGTGATCCGACTCACCGTGCGGTGACCACACACGCCCGCGCAGGCTGAAGCCTCCTTCCCGTTGGCGGAGCCTGCGGGACAACCCTGTGTCGGGCCGCTAGGTACGGTCGGTCTCAGCTGTCGATTGGTCGAGCCAGTCGTCCAGGCGGGTCTCGGCGAGACGGGCGCCGGCGCTCGGCACGAGGGTGCGCTCGTGGAGCTCGGCGTTGAAGTAGCGGGCGTGTGGATCTGCGACCACCTCGCGGGGATCGTTTCGTTCAGCCAGCGTGTGCCGCGCGAGCTCGTCGATCCGGAACTGCTCGGGCCCGGCGATCTCGACGACGCCGTTCACCGGCCGGCCGACGGCGACCTCGGCCACCGCATGAGCCACGTCGTTCGCGGCGATGGGCTGGATGAGGACGGGCGCCACCCGGACCGTGTCGCCGTCGGTTGCATCGTCGACGATGCGTTCGAGGAATTCGAAGAACTGGGTCGAGTGGACGATCGAGTACGGGATCGAGGCGCCTTCGATGAGCTGCTCCTGAGCGTTCTTCGCTCGGAAGTAGCCGCTCTCGAACAACCGCTCGGCGCCCACGACCGACAGCACCACGTGATGCGTGACGCCCGCGGCCGCTTCTGCCGCAAGCAGGTTGCGTGTCGAGGTCTGGAAGAACTCGAGGACCGCGGCGTCCTCGAAGGACGGGGAGTTCGCCACGTCCACGACCACCGTCGCGCCGTCGACAGCGTCGTCCAACCCGCGGCCGGTGAGCGTGTCGACGCCGGACGCGGGTGACGCCGCCACCGCCTCGTGGCCGTCGGCGCGGAGCTCGCTGACGAGCTTCGACCCGATGAGGCCACTTCCTCCGATGACGACGATCTTCATGGTGATTCCTCTCTGCTGGGTTCCGGGTGTTGGGACGGGTTCCCGACCGGGCGGACGGCGACGTGCGGGTTGCCGTCGTGATCGAGGACGTTGACCTGGTAGTGGAGGTCGTGGATGACGGTGCGCACGTCCTCGCGGTCGCCGTTGTTGATCTCGACGAGGCGGGAGATGTACTCCTCCGCCCGGTGGGTGATGTCGAGCCGGGCCTGCGGGTCGAGGTGCACGACGGGGGCCGCCCGCAGTTCGGTGTAGGCGGGACGCCGGTCCCCCGGCTCGCCTGCCCGGTGGGTGTCGATGAACTCGGCGGGCTCGTACCCGGTGGGTAGGAGATCCGGGTTGGGCAGGTACATCGTCATGAGCGGGTCACCCCCCATCGGGGCGCGGTCTGGGTGACCGCGAGGACGACGTGGCCCTCGTACGGGATCGACCCGACGATCCCCCAGTAGTGGTCGGTGAGCTCGATCGGCCCGATGTCGACGATGGCGTTTGGCCACGCCTGGGCGATGTCGGAAGTGACGGTCATGGTTCCTCCCTGGGGACGACGCCATCGTCGCGCTCCCCCGTTCGGGGTCGCCTCCGTCGAACTCCCCAGTCCGCGTCGCGCCCGTCGGTCATTACCCTGTGCAGACCGACCATGGGGTGTACGTCCGACGGTCCCTCCGAGCGGGGTGGTGGTCATGCCCGATCGTCACGCCGGGCCTCGACTGCGTGGCCGGCACCAGGAGTGCGAGGCGCTGGACCGGCTCCTGGCCGACGTCCGGGCCGGCCGCAGCCAGGTGCTGGTCCTGCGCGGCGAGGCGGGGGTCGGCAAGACCGTGCTGCTCGACTACGTCGAGGGACGGGCGGCCGCGTGCCGCGTCGCACGGGCGGCGGGGGTCGAGTCCGAGATGGAGCTGGCCTTCGCCGGGCTGCACCAGCTGTGCGCACCGATGCTGGACCGCCTGGTCCGGCTGCCGGGCCCCCAGCGAGACGCCCTCGACACGGCGCTCGGCCTCGCCGCCGGGGCGGCGCCGGACCGGTTCCTCGTCGGTCTCGCCCTGCTGGGGCTGCTGTCGGAGGTGTCCGGCGATCAACCGCTCGTCTGCCTGATCGACGACGCCCAGTGGCTCGATCGGGCCTCGGCTCAAGTGCTCGCGTTCGCGGCGCGTCGCCTCCTGGCCGAACCGGTCGCCGTGGTGTTCGTCGTACGTGAGCCCAGCGACGAGCGCGATCTGGTGGGCCTGCCCGAGCTGGTGGTCCGCGGGCTGCGTGATGCCGAGGCGCGCGCCCTGCTCGACTCGCTCACCCCGGGCGGGCTCGACCCGCGGGTACGCGACCGGATCGTCGCCGAGACGGAAGGCAACCCGCTGGCGTTGCTCGAGCTCCCCCTGGCGTCGACCCCCGGGGAGCTGGCCGGGGGGTTCGGGCGACCCGACGCGCAGCCACTGGCGAGCCGCATCGAGCAGAGCTTCCTGGGGCGGCTCCAGTCCCTGCCTGGCCCGACGCAACGGCTCCTGCTCACGGCGGCGGCCGAACCGCTCGGCGACGTGTCGTTGCTGCGGAACGCCGCGGAACGGCTCGGCATCGGCCTCGATGCGGCGCTGCCGGCCGAGGCTGCGGGACTGATCGAGATCGATGGCCGGGTGCGCTTCCGCCATCCCCTGGTGCGGGCTGCGGCCTACCGAGCAGCGACGGCGCCCGATCGCCGCGACGCACACCGGGCGTTGGCCGAGGCCACCGATCCCGCAGCCGACCCCGATCGACGCGCCTGGCACCGCGCCCAGACGGCGATGGGGCCCGACGAGGAGGTGGCGAGCGAGCTCGAGCGCTCGGCCGCCCGGGCGGCGGGCCGCGGAGGCGTGGCGGCGGCCGCGGCGTTCCTCGAGCGGGCGACCGAGCTCACGCCGGACCGGTCAAAGCGTGGAGCACGGGCCCTTTCCGCTGCGCAGGCGAAGCTGGATGCGGGAGCACCGGAGGAGGCCTCCGAGCTGCTCACGACCGCGGAGTCCTGCCCGCTCGACCGGCTCCAGCGAGCGAGGCTGGTCCGGCTGCGCGCGCAGATCGCGTACGCCCGCTCGCGCGGTAGCGACGCCCCGCCGTTGTTGCTCGACGCGGCGAGAAGGCTCGAGCAGGTCGACGCCCCGCTGGCGCGCGAGACACTCCTCGACGCGCTCGGGGCGGCGATCTTCGCCGGCCGCCTCGGCGAGGGGCCCGGCGTGGCCGAAATCGCCGATGCCGCCAGGGCGGCGCCACCGGGGCCGCAGCCGCCGCGGACGATCGACCTGCTCCTCGACGGCGTGGCGTGTCGGTTCACCGAGGGCTACGTCGCCGCGGTCCCCCCGCTCCGACGCGCCCTGGAGGCCGTGCGGGACCAGGACGGCGCGGCCACCGACGAGCTCCGCTGGCTGTGGCTGGCGTGCCGCCTCGCGTCGGAGCTGTGGGACGACGAGACCTGGGAGGACCTGGTCACCCGCCAGGTCAGGATCGCCCGGGAGGCCGGCGCCCTCGCCGTCCTTCCCCTCGCCCTCACCTACCGCGCCGGCACCCAGGTGCACGCCGGCGACTTCGCCGGCGCGGACGCCCTGATCGACGAGGCGGACGCGATCACGAGATCGATCGGCGGCGCGCCGCTCATGTACTCCAGCCTCGTGCTCGCCGCCTGGCGGGGCCGCGAGGCCCCGGCCGTGCGGCTCATCGAGCTCGGCATCCGGGACGCGACCCCCAGGGGCGAAGGCCGGGGCCTCTCCTGGGTCGACTACGCGACCGCGCTGCTCCGCAACGGACTCGGCGACTACGACGCCGCGTTCGCCGCCGCCGACGCGGCGTGTGCGCACGACGACCTCGGCCTCGTCGCCTGGGCGATGGTCGAGCTCGTCGAGGCGGCCGCCCGCAGCGATCGCCTCGACGCCGCCGCCACCACCGTCGAACGGCTGGCCGAGCGGACACGAGCCAGCGGCACCGACTGGGCCCTCGGGATCGAGGCTCGATCTCGAGCCCTGCTGAGCGACGGCCCCGCCGCCGACGCGCTCTACCAGGAGGCGATCGAGCGTCTCGGGCGCAGCCGCATCGCCGTCCACCTCGCCCGCGCCCACCTGGTCTACGGCGAGTGGCTCCGTCGCCAGCAGCGGCGCGTGGACGCCCGCGAGCACCTACGGGCCGCCCACGACATGTTCCTGAGGTTCGGGGCCGAGGCGTTCGCCGAGCGGGCCAACCGGGAGCTCCAGGCCACGGGCGAGACGGTGCGGAAGCGCACAGAGGAGGTCCGCGACGTCCTCACCGCGCAGGAGGCGCAGGTCGCCCAGCTGGCAGCCGCGGGTCACACCAACCCCGAGATCGGCGCCCAGCTCTTCATCAGCCCCCGCACCGCGGAATACCACTTGCGCAAGGTGTTCACCAAGCTCGACATCAGCTCGCGCCGGCAGCTCCGGAGCCACCTGGCGCAGCTCGAGCGACGCACCACCTGAGGGGCATCTCCCGGGATCCGACGCGCCGACCGGGGACTCTCACGGATGCGAGCGCCTCCCCGCGGGAGGACGCTGCGACGTGACCGATCCCGAACGAACGGAAACCACCATGTCCGAACTGACCCCGACCATCGTCCTCGTCCACGGCGCGTTCGCGGAGTCCGCCAGCTGGGGCGCGGTCGTCGAACAGCTGCAGTCCCGCGGCCTCCCGGTCGTCGCGGCGGCCAACCCCCTGCGCAGCGTCGCGGGCGACGCCGCCTACGTGCGCGACGTGATCCGCGGGATCGGCACGCCGGTCGTGCTCGTCGCCCACTCATACGGTGGCATCGTGATCACCGAGGCGGCGGCGGACAACGACGCCGTGGTCGGCCTCGTGTACGTGGCCGGGTTCGCCCCCGACCACGAGGAATCGGCGTTCCAGCTGTCGACCATGTTTCCCGGCAGCACCCTCGCCGGGGCCCTCGTCGCCTACCCCGTCTCCTCCGGCGGGAACGAGTTCGCCATCAGGCAGGACACGTTCCGCCAGCAGTTCGCCGCCGACGTGCCCGCGGCGCAGGCCGCCGTGATGGGGGCGACCCAACGCCCGGCCACCGAGGCCGCCCTGTCAGACGGCCTGCCCACCGACGCCCCGGCATGGCGGCACGTCCCGTCGTGGTTCGTCTTCGGCGACCAGGACCTGAACATCCCGGTCGCGCTCCATCGGTTCATGGCCGAGCGCGCCGGCGCCAAGGTCAGCCGCGAGCTCGCCGGTGCGTCGCACGCACTGAGCGTGTCGGAGCCCGAGGCCGTCACCGCGACGATCCTCGAGGCCGTCGCCTCCCCGTGATGGACCGATGTACTCGCCAGAGCGAACCCGTCCCGTGCGTGGCCTCGTCGACCGGCGCGTCGACCCGGCGGTGGCCCGCGAGGTCGCCGCCGCCTACCTCGACGCGCCGAGTCGACGCGACCCGCTCGCCCCCGCGGCCTACGCCCGACTCGTGACCGAGTCGGACCGGCTCTTCCGGCGGATCACGTCGCCGGATCGGGCCGACCAGGTGCGTGTCGTCTTCACGAGGTGTCCGACGCCGTACGACGATGCCCGAGAGTTGATCCGCTCGGTCACCGACGACCGGATGCTCGAGGTCACCAGCGTGGCCGCCGACCCCGACCGGCGTCACCCGCTGATGGACAGCGCGGCGGGCGGCGCCTACGACCGGTTCCGCGCCGTCCACGACGTCCTGGGCCACGCCCGGCTGGGGCTGGGCTTCGATCGAAATGGCGAGTTCGCGGTCTGGCTCTCCCAAGAGCAGTTCCACAGCCCGCTCGCTCGCCGGGCACTCGCCACGGAGCTACACGGCCAGCACAGCGTGCGCTGGACGACAGGCGAGGTGGCCGAGCCCAAGGCGGTCCTCCTCGATCCGGGGCTCCTGTCTCGAACCCGTCCGGGGATGTGTGCCCGTCCGTAGCATCGCGGCGTGGCCACGCCCTTACCGCGTATTGACGCCGAGCAGGTCGCGCTCTTCTGGGAGCGCTTTCTCGCGACTGGCGTCGTCGCTCGGTCGACGCCCGTGCCGGAGACCGTCGAACCCTTCGGCGACAGCGCCGAGTTGGCCGATGAGCTGGTCGATCTCATCGTTCACGGGTCCAAGCGGGCAACGGCCAGCGCGCTCGTCGAGTACGAGCTCGAGGGCGCCACACTGCCGAGACAAGGGATGCTCTCGATCGCGACGGATGGTGCCGGCCGTGCCCGGGCCGTGTTGCGCACCACCGACGTTCGGATCGGCCCGCTCACATCGGTGGATGACTCGTTCGCGTGGGCCGAAGGCGAAGGCGACCGCACCCGTGAGTGGTGGCTTGCCGCGCACCAGGCGTTCTTCCGCCGCTACCTCCCGACGATCGGCGCCAGCTTCGACCCCGACGCGGCCACTGTGTTCGAGCGGTTCGAGGTGCTGTTCGCCGAGTGACACGTCCGCGGAACAACGCACGTGAGCCCTTGACGGCGCACTAGTTAACGGTTATAGATATCGGATATGCGAGATCCGATCCTGGCGTTGCTGGCCAAGGAGCCGGCCCACGGCTACCAGGTGCGCCACCGGCTGGTCGAGGCGCTCGGTCCTCCGGGCCAGGCGCTGAACCCCGGTCAGGTGTACGTGACGCTGGCCCGACTGGAGAAGGTCGGGCTCGTCGCCGTCGAGCAGGTGAGCCAGGAGAGCCAGCCCGACAAGAAGGTGTACGAGCTGACGGCCGCGGGCCGTGAGCGGGTGGCCGAGTGGCTGGCCGACGTGTCCTGGTCGAAGGTGGCGCCCACCGACTTCCACCTGAAGCTGGTGACCGCGGCGGCCGCCGGCCTGGCCGATCCGGTGGCGCTCGTCGATGCCCAGCGCCTCGAGCTGCTGCGCCAGCTGCGGGAGGTCCAGGAGACGATCCTCGCCCAGCCGTCCGACAGCCACGGCGGCCTGCTGCTCGAGGGCGCCGCCCTGCGCCTCCAGGCCGACATCCGCTGGCTCGAGCTGTGCGAGCAGCGCTGGCTCGATCGGAGCGTCGGATGAGCGAGCGAAGCCGAGACTGGTCGCGGGCTCGTCGTCGAGGCCCGGGGCCTGTACAAGACCTACGCGGCCGAGGAGGCCCCGGTGCGGGCGGTCGACGGGGTCGACATCGAGGTCGAGCCCGGCGAGACCGTGTCGGTGATGGGACCCAGCGGCTGCGGCAAGTCGACGCTGCTGCACCTGCTGGGCGGGCTCGAGCACCCCGACGGCGGCGAGATCCTGCTCGACGGGCGCCGGGTCGACCGGCTGTCGGAGACCGCATGGTCGATCCTCCGCCGCCGCACGATCGGCTTCGTGTTCCAGAGCTTCAACCTGGTCGACGAGCTCACCGCGGTGGAGAACGTCGAGCTGCCCGCCCTCCTCGTCGGCGCCTCGGCCCGCCGGGCCCGTCGGCGGGCGGTCGAACTGCTCGAACGGCTCGACGTCGCCGACCGCGCCGACCACCTGCCCGACCGGCTGTCGGGCGGCGAGCGCCAGCGGGTGGCCCTGGCGCGGGCGCTGGTCAACGACCCGCTGCTGATCCTGGCCGACGAGCCCACCGGCAACCTCGACAGCCGCGCCACCGGCGAGATCCTGCGGCTGTTCGCCGACCTGCGGGCGAGCGGGCAGAGCCTGTTGGTCGTCACCCATGACGCCCGGGTGGCCAGCACCGCCGATCGGCTGCTGACCATGCGCGACGGCGCGCTGGTCGGCCACACCCGGCTCGACGGCGGCAGCAGCACAAAGAGCGTTCTGGCCAGCCTGACCGACCTGGACGGCGTCGGCTGATGCGCTCGCTCCGCCTCGCCGTGCGGCTGGCCCGGCGCAACGTGCGCCGCCGCCCGGCCCAGGCCGCTCTGCTGCTGCTCACGCTCACCCTGGCCACCGGGACCTTGGGTGTCGGCATGGCCCTCTACGGCAGTGCCGACCGCCCGTGGGACCGCGTCTGGGCCACCACCGACGGCTTCCACGTGAGCGCCAACTACTACCGCCTCCGTGATGCCGCAGGTGACGACGCCGACCTGGGCGCGGCCCGGGCCGAGTTCGACGAGCTGGCCGCGGCGCCGGGCGTCCGGGCGATCGGCGGACCGTGGACCCACCTCCACGGGCTGCTCGACGTCGTCGGCGGCGGTACCGAGGAGCTCACCGCCGAGATCCGTGATCCGGGCCGCTCCCCTGTCGACCAGCCCCTGGTCACCGCCGGGTCGTGGCTGGCCGCCGACGACGACGGCGTGGTGCTCGAGGACGGGCTGGCCGACATGCTGGAGGTCGGACCGGGCGACACCATCTCGGTCCAGGGCCACGAGCTGCGCGTGCGGGGCGCGGCGATGACCGTGAGCCGGGGCCGCTTCCCGCTCAGCCAGCCGGCGCAGATCTGGGTCACGCCCTCGACCGGCGAGGCCCTCCGCCGCGCCGGCCTCACCGAGGAGGGCCTCGAGATGCAGTTGCGGCTCGACGACCCCGACGACGCCGATGCGTTCGCCGCCGCCCACCGTGACGTCGAGGCCAGGGACGAGACCTCGACGCTCTTCCTGGAGACGTGGCGGCAGCGTCGGGCCGACTCCCACTCCGACATCGACATCCTGGCCGGCACGCTGTTCGCGGCCGGTCTCCTGGTCGGGCTGCTCACGGTGGCCACCGCCGCGGTCATCGTGGCCGGACGGATGGCGGCCCAGACCCGCCAGATCGGCACGCTCAAAGCCGTCGGGGTGACCCCGCGTCAGGTGGTGCTGGCCCTGCTGGTCGAGAACCTGGCCCTGGCCGGTCTGGCCACGGCGGTGGGGCTGGGTGCCGGACGCGTCATCGCACCGCGCCTGGCGTCGACCTCGCAGGCCGTCTTCGGTCAGCCCGAGACGCCGGCGCTGACGTGGGGCCGGGTCGCGATCGTCGCCGGGGTGGCCGCCGCGGTGGTGGTGCTGGCCACGGTCCGGCCCGCGGTGCGGGGCCTGCGGCACAGCACCCTGCGCTCGCTGGCCAGCGGCGCCCGCCCGCCCCGACGCCCGGGCCGCGTGACACGGTGGGCCGCAGCCATCGGCCTGCCGCTCGCCGGTGTCCTGGGCCTGCGGTCGGCGTGGCGTCGGCCGAGTCGCCTGGTCACCAACGCCGCCGGGCTCACTCTGGCCGTCGCCATGATCGTGGTGGGCGCCGGGCTGCGGGCGAGCATGGCACGAGTGGCGGCGTCGCGCTCGACCAGCGCACAGCCGGGCGAGGCGCTCAACGCCGGGGGCGTCGGCGACCTCTACCACCAGGTGCGTGCGATCGTCCTCGGAACGGCCGGGCTGCTGCTGGTGCTGGCCGCGGTCAACGCGCTGATCGTCGCTTCCTTCGCGGCCCGCGACGGCGCCCGCAACCACGCCACCCTGCGGGCCGTCGGGGCCACGCCTCGGCAGACCGTGGCGATGCTCGTGGTCTCGCAGCTCGGGGCGTGCCTGCTGGCGGTGGCGCTCGGCCTTCCGCTGGGGCTCGGCCTGTGGCGCCTGATGGACGGTGGCGACCTGCCACCGGTCGACGTCCCCGCCACCACGCTGCTGACGATCGCCATCGCCGTCCCCGTCGCCTTCGCCGCCCTCGTCAGCGTCCCCGCCGTCCGCCGCGCCCGCCGCGCTCCCGCCCCCGCCCTCACCTACGAATGACCCGGCGCCCCGACCTGCGGAGCGACGTGAGCGACGTCTGTCACCAGATGCGCCGCAGCTGGGCCCCTTCGCGTCGAGCGCGGAGCTGTGCTGCGCGTTCGCCAGGAGTGACGGTCGGCGTGTCCGCGGGTAGGTGCGTCCGCACGTCTGCGAACGGCACCTTCGTGATCGTGGGGTCGGGGTAGTCACTCGCCTGGTTCCAGCGCATCTGGATCACGCCCCATGGGTGGTCGGCCTTGTCCAGCCAGTTGGGCACGCCGGGGTCGAGCCGGGAGATGACGGCGCGGAACTTGCCGTCGGAGTCGATGTGCGCCTGGGCGTCGTTCAGACTCGACTGCCGGTTCACCCAGTCCACGGTGCAGAAGCGGTCGTCGGCGACGAGCGCCTGCCAGTACCGGCACTGCGTCGGCAGGGCCGTCTCGATGATCAGGGCTTCGGAGTCGTCGATCTCGTGGATCCCGTCGTAGTAGGCCTGCTTCGGCAGCCCACCCATGGAGTCGATCTTCGTGGAGCGCAGCAGCGTGTTGACGCCGTGGTGTTGGCGGTAGTAGCGGACGAGCTGCATGTCGAACTGGATCATCCCCTCGATCCAGTCCGCCAGGTCCGAGAACCGCCGGGCGATCTCCTCCGGCGACATGTCCGCCCCGCCGTCGTCCAGACGATTGATCGCCACCCGCGCGTCGATCTCGCGGTTCCAGTCACACGAGCACTTGCGCGCCGCGTGGGACGGCACCGATCCTGTCCGTCTGCTCACTCGCGACGGCTACCGCACCCCGTAGGTGCGAGACCTCGGCCGGTGGCCGGTTGGTCGGCCACCGGCCTTTCGGTTCGGTCAGGTGTTGGTGTGGAGGGCGCGACGCAGGTAGCCGACGGCTTGGGCGATCGCGGCGCCCGCGGCGTTGGTGCCGCGGAGGGCGTTGAGCATCACGAAGTCGTGGATGATGCCCTGATAGCGGGTGGCGACGACGGGGACGCCGGCTTGGCGGAGCCTGTTGGCATAGGCCTCGCCCTCGTCGCGGAGGACGTCGGCCTCGGCGGTGATGACGAGTGCGGGCGGGAGGCCGGCGAGCTGCTCGAGGCTGGCGCGCAGCGGTGAGGCGGTGATCTCGGCCCGCTGGGCCTCGTCGGTGGTGTACTGATCCCAGAACCACTGCATGGCGTCGCGGCGGAGGAAGTAGCCAGTGGCGAACTGGCGGTAGGAGTCGGTGTCGAAGCTCGCGTCGGTGACCGGGTAGAACAACACCTGGGCGGCGAGCCGGGGCCCGGAGCGCTCCTTGGCGAGCAGCGTGATCGCAGCGCTCATGTTCCCGCCGACGCTGTCACCCGCGATGGCGATCGCGCGTCGGGTCGAGGTCGAAGGCGGCGCCGTGGTCGGCGACCCAGCGGAGCACCGCGTAGCTCTCCTCGACGGCTGTCGGGTAGCGCGCCTCGGGCGAGAGGCTGTAGTCCGGGAACACCACGGCGGCGCCGACGCTCGTCGCGAGCTCACGCACGAGCCGGTCATGGGTGTGCCGGTTGCCGAAGACCCAGCCGGCGCCGTGGATGTAGAGGATCACGGGCAGCGCGCGCGAGGCAGCCTGCGGTCGCACGATCCGGATCGGGACGTTGCCCCCCGGGGCCGGGACTGCGATGTCCTGGAGATCGGCGGCCGGTGTGTCGGCCGGGCTGGACTGGACCTCGTCGACCGCCTGACGGCCCTTCTCGGGACCGAGATCGAAGAGATACGGCGGGTTGGCGGTCGCCTCCGCGAACTCCTGGGCGGCTGCTTCGAGGACGACGATGCTCGTGGCGGTGGGCATGCGGGGTTCCCTTTCGCTGGTCTGATGGAGTGACGCGCGAAACCATAGCTCTCTATTTAGTTGTGCACAATGTAATTGTGCCCATGTGGAGACTGGTAGAGTTCCCCCGATGACGACCGGCACCGAGCCCGCCGCCGAGGTCCCGATCGAGGACTACCTCTGCCTCGCCCTCTACACCGCCTCCCGCGCCGTCACCGGGCTGTATCGCGAGCTGCTCGACGAGCTCGGGCTCACCTACCCGCAGTACCTCGTCCTGCGGCTGCTCTGGCAGAAGGGGCCACTGCCGGTGAAGGACATCGCTGCCGTTCTGCAGCTCGACTACGGCACCCTGTCCCCGCTGCTCAAGCGGCTCGAATCCGCAGGCCTCGTTGCACGCGCCCGCCGACCCGAGGACGAGCGTTCCGTCGAGATCACCCTCACCGAAGCGGGCCACGACATGCGCACCCGGGCCGACAGCGTCCCCACGCGGCTCACCTGCGCGATGGGGCTCGACGGGCGGGACAGCCGCGAGCTGCTCGCCACGCTCAGGCAGGTCACCGCATCAGTGAACAGCGGGACCACCGATCCACCGAATCCGTCGAGCACGAGCTGATCTCCCATCCGTCAGCGCCTGCTCATCACGGTGCGGGTGCGGTGAAGGGCCTGAACCATGATGCGGCGGCCACGACGCGGTGCGGTCGCATCATCGTCTCGTCTCGTCCGTGAGGAGGAGGCGACGCCCGTTCCTGGGAGCGATGCCGGACACGGGGCGGGGCCGTACCGTGGCAGCGTGCGTGCCACCGCCTGGTCCGTGATCGACCGGGTCGTGCCGTGGGCGGTGGGGTTCGTGCTCGTCACGACCGCGACGGACACGGCCGACGGAGCCGCGATGGGGCTCGCCATCGTCCTGGGTGTCGGGCAGGCGGTTCTGCTCCACTGGCGGCACACCCACCCGGGCGCCGTGATGCTGGCCGTGCTGCCGCTGGCGGCCGGCTACCACGCACTCGCGCCCGCCTCCCTCGTCCCGTACGGCGCCATGGTGGCGGTGTGGGCGCTGGCGACGGTCGAGCCTCCGCCGCGCTCGCTGGTCGGCCTGGCGGGCCTCCTCGGCGTCACGGCCATCGGCTTCGCCGGGGCGCCCGCCGGGGACGTCTGGTTCGTCATGGTCGTGGGCGTGTGCGTGTGGGCGCTGGCCGAGGCCCGTCGCAGCCGGCGGGCGGCCATCGAGGACCGGGCGCGGCGGGCGGTCCGCGACGAGCAGGTCCGCATCGCCCGTGAGCTGCACGACGTGATCGCCCACAGCGTCACCGTGATGGTCGTGCAGGCCGGGGCTGCGGGCGACGTGTTCGAGCGGAGGCCCGACCAGGCGCGGGCCGCCATCGCATCGATCGAAGAGGTCGGGCACGCCACGCTCGTCGAGCTCCGCCGGCTGCTGGGCGGCGTCCGCCCGCCCGATGTGGATGCCGACGCCGGTGCCGGCGACGACGGCGGTTTCGGGACCCTCGGCGGCGCGGCACCGCCCCAGCCGAGCCTCGGCCGCATCGCCGAGCTCGCCGGACCGCTGCGCGCCGCCGGCGTCACGGTCGAGATCGTCGAGGAGGGTGCGCCCCGCGCCCATCTCGCGGGGGTGGAGGTGTCGGCGTACCGCATCGTGCAGGAGGCCCTCACCAACGTCCTGCGTCATGCCGGGGCGACGCGCGCGGATGTCGCGGTCCGGCATCGGCCCGACGCGCTCGAGATCGAGGTCGTCGACGACGGCGGGCTGAGCGGATCGCCACGAGCGGCCGGCGGAAACGCTCCCGGCCTCGGGCTGATCGGCATGCGGGAGCGCGCCGCGCTGCTCGGCGGCCGCCTCGACGCCGGGCCGACCGCGCACGGGGGCTTCCGGGTGCACGCCGTCCTGCCGTTGGAGTCGCCGCGATGACGATCCGCGTGGTCCTGGCGGACGACCAGAATCTGGTGCGGGCCGGGTTCCGCATGGTCCTGGAGGGCCGCGACGACATCGAGGTCGTGGGCGAGGCCGGCGACGGCGCCGAGGCCGTGGCGGTCACCCTCGAGCACGAGCCCGACGTCGTGCTGATGGACGTGCGCATGCCCGAGATGGACGGCATCGAGGCGACCCGGCGCATCGTGGCCTCGGCGAGCCTGGCCCGGATCATCATCCTCACGACCTACGACCTCGACGAGTACGTGTACGCCGCTCTGCGCGCCGGGGCGAGCGGCTTCATGCTCAAGGACGTCCGACCCGCCGACCTGGTGGAGGGCGTGCGGGTCGTGGCCCGCGGTGACGCCCTCCTGGCCGCGACCGTCACCCGGCGCCTGCTCGATCGGTTCGTCGCCGTGCTGCCCGACCCGTCGTCCGCCCCGCCGCCGCCCGACGAGCTCACCGGGCGCGAGGTCGAGGTGCTGCACGAGGTGGCCGCCGCCCGCTCGAACGTGGAGATCGCCGCGCAGCTCTTCGTCTCGGAGACCACGGTGAAGACCCACGTGTCGTCGATCCTGCGCAAGCTCGGACTACGGGATCGCGTCCAGCTCGTCGTGTACGCATACGAGAGCGGGCTCGTGCGCCCGTCCTCCTGACGGAGGAGGCACCAAACCGTCCCAACGCCTGATGTCGGCCACGGGGCGGCTCCGTACCGTCGACCCCGATGAGCACTGCGATCGAGATCGACGGACTCTCCAAGCGCTTCGGGTCGGTCCAGGCCGTGACCGACCTGAGCTTCACGGTCAGCGCGGGACGGGTGACCGGGTTCCTCGGCCCCAACGGTGCCGGCAAGAGCACGACGCTGCGCATGCTTCTGGGTCTGATCCACGCGGACCGCGGCACGGCCACCTTCGCCGGCCGGCGCTACACCCAGCTCGCCCGTCCGAGCGCGCACGTCGGCGCCGTGCTGGAGCATGCCAGCTTCCACCCCGGGCGCACGGGACGAAACCACCTGCGTGTCCTCGCCGCCGCCGGCGCCCATCCGCCGGGCCGGGTCGACGAGGTCCTCGACGAGGTCGGGCTGACCGGCGCGGCCGGCCGGCGCGTCGAAGGGGTACTCGATGGGGATGCGCCAGCGCCTGGCCATCGCCGCCGCGCTGCTCGGCGATCCGGCTGTGCTGATCCTCGACGAGCCGACCAACGGACTCGATCCGCCCGGCATCCGCTGGGTCCGAGACCTCGTGCGCGCGCAGGCCGCTCGCGGCCGGGCCGTGCTGATCTCCAGCCACCTCCTGGCCGAGGTGGCCCAGAGCGTGGACGACGTCGTCGTCATCGCCGGCGGTCGCCTGCGCGGCGCCGGGTCCCTCGACACCGTGCTCGGCGGCGCCGAGGAGACGTTCGTCCGCAGCGCCGCCGCCTCCCAGCTGGGCGCGCTCGTCGCCCATGCCCGGCCGGGCGTCGGGGTCGTGAGCGACGGCGCCGACGGGCTGATCGTGTCGGCCACGACGCCCGCCCACGTGGGCGCCGTGGCCGCCCAGCACGGCGTCCCGCTGATCGAGCTGCGCCCACGCCGGGCATCGCTCGAAGACGCCTTCCTCACCCTGACCGGAGACGAACGATGATCCACCTCCTCGACGCCGAGCTGCTGAAGCTGCGCACCACCCGCACGTTCGCCGGCTTCGTCGGCATCTCGATCGCCACCTCGCTGCTGGTCACGGTGCTGGTCGCCATCCTGACCGAGCCCACCGAGCAGTCGGTCCTGGTCGACGTCTACGCATCCGACACGAGCAGCTTCTTCATCCTCGTCCTCGCCGTCATCGGCATCAGTGGCGAGTGGCGCCACCGGACCATCACCAGTTCGCTGCTCGCGGCCCCCGACCGGCTGCGGTTCCTGACCGCGAAGGCCCTCGCCTTCGTGGCCGCTGGCGTGACCTTGTCGCTCCTGATCGCAATCTCCGTGGCCACCGTCGGCACGACGATCCTGTCGATCCGGGGCCTGCCCCTGCCGGACGCCGCCGCCCTCGTCGAGCAGGTCGTGCGCAACCTCGCCGTGGCCGCCGCCCTGGCGGCGCTCGGTGTCGCCTTCGGCGCCCTGCTCCGCAACCAGATCGCCGCGGTCGTGGCGCTGCTGGTCGTCATGTTCGTGGTCGAGCCCCTCGTGGTCGCCCTCGCTCCCGGTGTCGGCCGATTCGCGCCCCTCGGCGTGCTCCCCATCGCCGCCGCCGGGCTCCCGCCCGACGACGCGGGGCTGGAGAACGTCCACATGCTCGGCGCCACGACCGCCACGCTGGCGCTCGTGGCCTGGATCCTCGCGATCCTCGCCGTCGCCGCGGCCCTGCTGGTCCGCCGCGACCTCGAGTAGGCCGCCCGTCGCGGCACGGCTACGGCACACCGGTGCCGCGCCGGCCGCACCTCAGGGGATCAGGGCCGCGATCAGGCCGTACTCGATGGCGGTGGCGGCGAGGATGCCGGCCGACGTGGCGGCCAGCGCGAACCCGAGTGCGGCGAGTGCGCCGGCGGCGAGGAATCCGGTGGTCTTGCGCATGATCGATCTCCACGGTTGGGCCACCCGGGGCGTGCGCGGCCGGACGGCGTCGACGCTTCCGATTCGGAGCGCTCCCCACCCCGGATGAAGGATCGGCTGCCGGCGGCTCAGCGCTCGGCGAGCGCCGCGATCAGGCCGGCGACGGCCAGGCAGCGCGCCGCCACCTCGGTGGCCGCGTGCGCTCCGTCCCCCTGGCCGGCGCCGCCTATCGAGCCGCTCGACCCGATGGACAGGATCGACCCGCTCGACGCGATGGACAGGATCGACCCGCTGGAGGCGATCGAGAGGATCGACCCGGTCGACCCGATCGAGCCGAGGGACGCCGCCGAGGCGGCGGAGCCGAACGAGAGCACCGAGCCGGCCGATGCCGCCGACAGGACCGACGCCACCGAGCGCCACGACAGCACGGACCACCGCGAGCCCCGCGACAGCACCGACCGATCCACGGGGCGGACGGTAGCGCTGTTCCGTTGCCCGCGGCCCCGCGGTTCCTTTTGCCGGACCGATCGGTCTGACCTCCCGACGCAGCTCTGGCCCTCGGAGGTCCCTCGATGTCGTTCGTTCGCCCGGTGCGCGCCGGAGCCATCCTCGCGGTGGTCTCCGGGGCGCAGTTCATGTTGATCCTCGACCTGGCGATCGTGAACGTCGCCATCCCGTCGATGCAGGCGGACCTGCAGCTCGACCAGGCCGACCTGCAGTGGGTGGTCATCACCTACGGCCTGGCCCTCGGCGGGTTCCTGCTGCTCGGTGGACGGGCGGCCGACCTGTTGGGGCGGCGGCGGGTGCTCGTGAGCGGCCTGGCGCTGTTCGCGGCGGCGTCGCTCGCTGCCGGACTGTCCGACGCCCTCTGGCAGCTGGTGGGCGCCAGGGCCGTGCAGGGGATCGGGGCTGCGCTGGCGGCGCCTGCCGCCCTGTCGATCCTGACCAGTACCTTCACGGAAGGGGCGGCGAGGAACAAGGCGCTCGGCATCTTCGGCGCCGTCGGCGGCGCTGCGGGGACGGTGGGCGTGATCGCCGGTGGGCTGTTCACCGAGGGACCGGGGTGGGAGTGGATCTTCCTGGTCAACGTGCCCATCGGGGCCGCCCTGATCGGGCTGGTCATGCTGTTCGTCCCGGGCGGGCGTCCCTCCGAGCGGACGCCGGCGGATGTCGCCGGCGCGGTCACGGTGACGGCCGGCCTGATGGCGATCGTGTACGCCATCAACCGGACCGTCGACGACGGCTGGCTGTCGTCGGCCACGATCGGGTTCGCCGCGCTGGGCGTGGCGCTGCTCGTCGCCTTCGTGGCGGTGGAGCGGCGCTCCCCCGCCCCGCTCGTCCCCCTGCGGGTCTTCCGGCGGCGGACGTTCACCGCCGCCAACGTCGTCGCCGCCCTGCTGTGGGCCGCGTTCTTCGCCACGATCTTCGAGGGCACCCTGTGGTTCCAGCAGGCCCTCGGGTACTCCGCGGTCGAGACCGGCGTCGCCTGGCTGGCCAGCACCGTCAGCTCGCTCGTCGTGGCGGGGGCGGTCGCTCCGCGCTTCGTCGGGCGCTTCGGGGCCAGCACCTCGCTGGTGGTGGGCCAGTTGCTGGTGACCGGCGGCCTCCTGTCGCTCACGCGGGTCCCGGTCGACGCCGCCTACTGGACCGACGTCTTCCCCGGACTGCTCGCCTTCGGCCTCGGGTTGGGCTTCTCGATCATGGCCGTGCAGGTCGCGGCGTTCGCCGGGGTCGATGAGTCCACGGCCGGGCTGGCCGGGGGCATGATCGAGACGTCCCGCGAGATCGGCGGCGCCCTCGGCGTCGCCGTGGTGGCCACGATCGCGCTGGCCCGGGTCGACGACGTGCTCGCGTCGGCCGGCTCGGGGCCTGCTGCCACCAGCACGGCCCTCACCGAAGGGTTCCAGCGGGCCATGCTCGTCGCCGCCGGGCTCAGCTTCCTCGCCGCGACGGCCGCGGGGCTGCTGCTCCGGCGGGCCGAGCGGGCCGCTCCCGCGACAGGCGCCCCTGCGACGACCGGCGAGGTCCCCGCCGCCGCCTCCGGACCCGCGGCGGAGCCGGCGTTCGCCGTCACCGATGAGATCGCCGGATGAGGACCGTCTGCCTGCCCGGACGGGTGATCGCCCCCGTCCGGGCTCGATCAGAGGAGTGGAGCTCACGTGACTGACCTCGCGCTCTCCCGCCCGGCCGGCGCCGGGCGGCCCGACGTCGCCGCACTGTTCGAGGAGCACCGTGTGCCCCTCACGGGCTACGCCTACCGCATGCTCGGCTCGGCGGTCGACGCCGAGGAGGCGGTGCAGGACACGTTCGTCCGCGCCTGGCGGGGCTACGGCGCCTTCGAGGGCCGGGCGGCGCTGCGCTCCTGGCTGTACCGCATCGCCACCAACGTGTGCATCGACATGCTGAACGGCCGGCGGCGCCGGGCGCTGCCGATGGACCTGGAGGGCCCGTCGGCCGGGACCGGCCCGCTGGTGGCGCTGCCCGAGGACACGTGGGTGCAGCCGGCGCCGGACGCCCGGGTGCTGCCCGCCTCGGTCGACCCCGGCGAGGCCGCGGTCTCGCGCGAGACGATCCGCCTCGCCTTCGTCGCCGCGCTCCAGCACCTGCCGGCGCGCCAGCGCGCCGTGCTGATCCTCCGCGACGTGCTGCGCTGGCGGGCGACCGAGGTCGCCGACCTGCTCGACACCACCGTGGTGTCGGTCAAGAGCACGCTGCAGCGCGCCCGGGCCACGATGGCGGCCCACCGATCGACGGTCGCCGACATCGGCGCCGGGTCGGGGACGGGCGAGATGACCGAGGCCCAGCGGGCGCTCCTCGCCCGCTACGTCGACGCCTTCGAGCGCTACGACGTGGAGAAGCTCGTCGGCCTGCTCCGTGAGGACGCCACGCTGTCGATGCCGCCGAGCTCGCTGTGGCTGCAGGGCCCGCCCGACATCGCCCGCTGGTGGCACCGGGAGGGCGTGGTGTGCCGGGGCTCCCGGCTCGTCCCCGTGGCGGCCAGCGGGTCGCCGGCGCTGGCCCAGTACCGGCTGCGCCCGGCCCCGTGCCCCGGCGAGCACCAGGCGTTCGGCATCCAGGTCCTCACGATCGCGGACGACGGGATCGCCGCCATCGACGCCTTCATCCAGCCCGAGCTGTTCCCGCTGTTCGACCTGCCGTCGGTGCTCCCCTCCCCCGCCGTCGAGCCGTGACGGTCACTCGGGGACCGCGGCCCAGCGGCGGAAGCCGGCCTCCGCGTCGATGACCTGGCCCTGGATCCGGGCCGCCTCGTCGCGCACGAGCAGACCGACGACGTCGGCGATCTCCGCCGGCGTCGTCCAGCGGCCCGACGGGAACATGCGGGCCACGGCGTCGTGGGTGGCGCCGGTGGCCCAGCCGGTGTCGACCGGGCCCGGGTTGATGCAGTTGGCGACGATCCCGCGGTCGATGAGCGCGTCGGCGATCGACCGGGTCATCTGGTGGAGCGCACCCTTGGTGACGGCATAGGCGATCTCGCCGCCCATCGGCGCGATGTGCTGGCCGCTGGTGAACCAGAGCATCCGCCCTCCGGCGCGGGCCGGGTCGTGGCGGGCCGCGAAGCGCTGGGCCAGCAGCACGATGCTGCGGACGTTGGCGGCCCAGCACCGGTCGAGCTCGGACGCGGTGACCGTGGCGAGCGGCTCGGTGGAGCTGCGAGCGTGCACGGCCACGAGGATGTCGAGGGCGCCGTGCCGGTCGACGACGGCGTCGACGAGGGCACCGGGCACGGCGGGGTCCTCGAGGTCGTGCTCCTCGACCGGGTAGCCGCCGGGCTCGGACCCGCCGACCAGCGGCTCGGCGCCCCACGCCATCTCGGCGTCGTGCGGCCGCCAGCCGGTGGCGACCACGGTGGCGCCCAGCGTGCTCAGCCGGTCCGCGACCGCCCGGCCGATGCCCTGGCGGCGGGACACACCGGTGACAAGTGCCACTCGACCCGACAGGCTCGCGTCGCTGGCCTGGGAATCCATGGCGTGGAGTCAATCGCACTGGCCCGCGCCGCCGAAAACCGGTTGGAGGCAACCCGGCCGACTGGCAGGATGCCGTGTTCCCGCAGGGAACAGTAGTTGACCCGCCTGACTTCGTGTTCCTTGACCTCGAGTTTCCTTGAGGTCGTAGCTTCCCCAACGTGATCGTTTCCCCTCCCCCGCCCGGAGCTCCCATGACGACCCCCCTGGCCATCGAGGCGACCGGCCTGGTCAAGCTGTACGGCACCAAGGCCGCACTCGACGGCGTCGACATCAGCGTCCCCACGGGCACCGTCACCGCCGTGCTGGGGCCCAACGGCGCCGGCAAGACCACGGCCGTCCGCATCCTCACGACCCTGTCCGACGCCACTGCCGGCACCGCCACCGTCGCCGGCTTCGACGTGGCCACCCAGGCGAACGAGGTCCGCCGCCGCATCGGCCTGGCCGCCCAGGACGCCACGATCGACCCCCTCCTGACCGGCCGCGAGAACCTCGTGATGATCGGCGAGCTGCACCAGCTCGGCCGCGGCGAGGCCAAGACCCGCGCCGTCGAGCTGCTCGAGCAGTTCGACCTCACCGACGCCGCCGAGCAGGTGACCTCGGGCTACTCGGGCGGCATGCGCCGCCGGCTCGACCTGGCGGCGACGCTGGTGGCCCGCCCGCAGGTCCTGTTCCTCGACGAGCCGACCACGGGTCTCGACCCCCGGGCCCGCAACGAGCTGTGGATCGTGCTCGACACCCTCGTCGGGCAGGGGACGACGCTGCTGCTCACCACGCAGTACCTCGAAGAGGCCGACCGCCTCGCCGACGACATCCTGGTCGTCGACCACGGCAAGGTCATCGCCCGCGGCGACGCCCGCAGCCTCAAGCGCCAGGTCGGCGGCGACAACATCGGCGTGACCGTCGTCGACCCCGCCGACCTGGACCGCACCGTCGAGCTGCTGCGCGGCTGCACCGACGGCGACCCGGTGGTCGACCGCCCCCTGCGCACCGTCACCGCCCCCACCTCGGCCGGAGTGGCGGGCCTGGCTTCGGTCGCCAACACGCTGGCCGGCGCCGGGCTGCGGGTCGAGGACCTCAGCCTGCGCCAGCCCACCCTCGACGAGGTGTTCCTCACCCTCACCGGGGTGGCCATCGATCACGACGACGAGCTCGAGGAGGCTCGGGCATGACAGCCCCCACCGAAACTGTCGCACTGTCCCCGGACGCGTTCGCCCCCGAAGGTCTCGAGGGCATCGCCTCGGTCGCCACGCCGGCCGCCGCCGAGGAGCTGCACCCGTCCCGCGGCATGATCCACGACGTGTGGGTGATCGCCCGCCGGGGCCTCGTCCACATGAAGCGGCAGCCCGAGGCGCTCAGCGACGCCACCATCCAGCCGATCATGTTCGTGGTGCTGTTCGCCTACGTGTTCGGCGGCGCCATCGACGTGCCCGGCGGCGGCAACTACCGCGAGTTCCTGATGGGCGGGATCATGGCCCAGACCCTGGTCTTCACGGCCTTCGGCGTGGCCATGAGCATCGCCAACGACCGGAAGAACCAGGCGGTCGACCGGTTCCGGTCGCTGCCCATCGCCAAGGGCGCGGTGCTCGGCGGCCACACGGTGGCCAACGTCATCAAGTCGCTGCTGCCCATCGCCATCATGTCGGTGACCGGGCTCCTCATCGGCTGGCGCATCCGCTCGGGCATCCTCGACGCGGTCGGCGGCTACCTGCTCATGGTGGCGTTCGCCTTCGCCATGATCTGGATCGGGGTGCTGCTCGGCAGCCTGGTGGCGACGCCCGAGGGCGTGCAGGGCATCGCCTTCGCCGTCCTGTTCCCGCTGACGTTCATCGCCAGCACGTTCGTGCCGGTGTCGTCGATGCCCGGGCCGCTCAAGGCCGTGGCCCAGTGGAACCCGATCACGACGCTGTCGGACGCGCTGCGCGAGCTGTTCGGCAACCCCAACACGCCCGTGGGGCCCGACGACCCGTGGTCGATCTCCCACCCGGTCGCGTACACGGCCATCTGGATCGTCGGGATCGTGCTCGTGTGCGCCCCGCTGGCGGTCCGGACCTACTCCCGCTCGATCGCCAAGTAGCGGACAGATCGCCCCTGGCGGGGTTCCGGCGCGGCGGCCGGGGCCTCGCCAGGTGGTGCCCTGCCGACCCGGCCGGGGGCTCCAGCCTGACCGACGGTCAAGCGGACGCGGTACTGTCCGCCGGGTGATCGTCGACACGCTCACCGGCAAGGTCCAGGGCCTGGAGAAGCGGGGCGTCCACCAGTTCCGCGGCATCCCTTACGCCCGGGCCGACCGCTTCCGCCCGCCCGGGTCCGCCGAGCCGTGGGCGGGGGTCCGCGAGGCCACCACGTTCGGCCCGATCGCCCCCCAGAACCCTTCGGCAACCGAGAGCTTCCTCGGCGCCCGTGAGCGGCCGTCGAGCGAGGACTGCCTGTACCTCAACGTCTTCACGCCGGGCCCCGGCGACCCCGTGCGGCCGGTCATGGTGTGGATCCACGGCGGCGGGTTCACCGCCGGCAGCAGCGACGTCGTCTGGTACGACGGGTCGACGCTGGCCCGCACCGGCGACGTGGTCGTGGTCACGATCAACTACCGGCTCGGCGCGCTCGGCTTCCTCCACCTCGACCACCTCGACCCCGCCTTCGCCGGGTCGGGGGCCAACGGCCTCCGCGACCAGATCGCCGCGCTGGCCTGGGTCCGCGACAACATCGCGGGGTTCGGCGGCGACCCCGGCAGGGTCACGATCTTCGGCGAGTCGGCGGGCGGCATGAGCGTCGGCACGCTGCTCGGCTCGCCCGCGGCGGCCGGGCTGTTCCACCGGGCCATCGCCCAGAGCGGGGCCGCCGCCCACGTCCACACGCCCGCCACGGCCGAGCGCGTGACCGACGCCTTCGTCGGCGCCCTCGACGTGTCCCGTGATGGCGCCCTCGACGCCCTGCTCGCGGCACCGGTCACCGACCTCCTCCGGGCCCAGGCCGCCGTGGACGCCCCGCTGAACCGGGACGTCCGGGGTGACGGCGGCGTCGCGGTCGGGGCGCTCACGTTCCAGCCCGTCGTCGGGGGCGACGTCCTGCCGCAACCGCCGCTCGCGGCGGTGCGGGCCGGCCGCGCCGCCGGCGTCCCCCTCGTGGCCGGCACCACCGCCGACGAGTGGAACCTCTTCCACGTCCAGGCCCGCATCGCCGGCGCCCTCGACGACGACGGCCTGCGGCGCAAGGTCGGGCGGTTCGTGCCGGGCGACCGTGTCGACGACGTCATCGACGCCTACCGCCGGGCCCGGCCGAGCGCCGACCCCGACGGGCTGCTCAGCGCGGCCATGACCGACATGGTGTTCCGCCACCCGGCCATCCGGCTCGCCGAGGCCCAGGTGGCGCACACGGCCGAGGTGGCCATGTACCGGTTCGACCGGGCCTCCACCGCCATGGGGGGCATCCTCGGCGCCTGCCACGCCATCGACGTGCCCTTCGTGTTCGACAACCTCGATCGGGGCGGCGTCGACATGCTGCTCGGCGGGCTCGACGACGACACGATCCGGCTCGGGTCCCGCACATCGGCGGCATGGGCGGCGGTGGCGCACGCCGGCGCCCCCGCCACCGACGACCTGCCCTGGCCGGCCTACGACGTCGACCGGCGGGCCACGTGCATCCTCGACCGCACGCCCCGGGTCGTGGACGACCCCGAGCCCGCGCTGCGGGCCCTGTGGGACGAGCTGCGGCCGGCGGGCGCGTCGTAGAGTTGGATCAGATCCCACGATCGGAGCGCACGATGTCCGACCGCAGTCCCCACCACTTCCCGACGTTCTCCTCGCCCGACGAGGAGCGCACCCACATGAAGCAGCGGATGGCCGCGGCCTTCCGCCTGTTCGACAAGTTCGGGTTCAACGAGGGCGTGGCCGGTCACCTGACCGGGCGCGACCCCGAGCACCCCGAGCTGTTCTGGGTCAACCCGTTCGGCATGAGCTTCGGCCTGATCCGCACCCGCGACCTGATCCTCGTCGACCACGAGGGCCACGTGGTCGAGGGCGACTGGCCGGTCAACACCGCGGCGTTCGCCATCCACAGCCAGATCCATGCCGCCCGCCCCGACGTCAACGCCGCCGCCCACACGCACTCCCCCTATGGGCGGGCCTTCTCGACGCTGGGCAAGACGCTCGACCCCCTCACCCAGGACGTGTGCGCCTTCTACGGCGACCACGCCGTGTTCGACGACTACACGGGCGTCGTGCTCGACGTCGAGGAGGGCAAGCGCATCGCCCATGCCCTCGCCGACAACAAGGCGGCGATCCTGCGCAACCACGGCCTGCTGACCGTGGGCCAGACGGTCGACGAGGCCGCCTGGTGGTTCATCACGATGGAGCGCTCGTGCCAGGTCCAGCTCATGGCCGACGCCGCCGGCGACCCGGTGCTCATCGACGACGAGTGCGCCACCCTCACCCACGACCAGGTCGGCTCGTCGATCGCCGGGTGGTTCAGCTTCCAGCCGCTGTACGACAAGATCGTGGCCGAGCAGCCCGACCTGCTCGATTGACCCTTCCACGCGTGACGGCCGACCCGGAGGAGGCCCACCGGTGGCCGACGTGACCTCGATCGCCTCCAAGCAGCACGAGCAGCGCGAGCGCGTGCTCCGTCGCCTGCTGGATGCCCAGAACGGCGGCGACGCCGACGGCGCCCTCGCCTGCTTCGCCCACCCGCGCTACGAGCTGGTGGGCAACCAGCGGGTCTACGACGGCGCCGACGAGGTGCGGCACTACTACGAGGTCACCCGCCGCTACTTCCCCGACCTGCACTTCGACGTCATCGCGGTGCACCACGGCGACGACGCCGCAGTGTGCGAGCTGTGGATGTCGGGCACCCACCTGGGCTCGGGCCCCGACTTCGAGGCGACCGGGCGGCACTTCCGGTGCCGCACCGCGGTGATCTTCTCGTTCGAGGGCGAGCGCCTGGTCGGCGCTCGCGTCTACTACGACTCCGGCACGATCGCCCGCCAGCTCGCGTGACATCGGCACGGGGCGCAGCGGCGTTCCCGAGCTACTCGAACACGGGGCGCAGGGGCATCCCCGAGCGGCCGTCGTCGCTGGCGGGTACCGCCAGCACCTGGTGGACGAGCGTGCGCCCGGCCTCGAAGTTGGCGGCCGAGCCGGCCATGTAGAGGCGCCACACCCGGGCGCGGGCCTCGCCGACCTCCTCGACCGCCGCGTCCCAGTTGGCCTCGAGGTTGGCCACCCACTGCCGCAGCGTCAGCGCATAGTGCTCGCGCAGCGTCTCGACGTGCCGGGCCTCGAACCCCGAGAGCTGGACCAGCGACACGACCCGGCCCACGTCGTGCAGCTCGCCGTCGGGGAACACGTAGCGGTTGATGAAGCTGCGCGCGGGCAGGCGGGCCCGCTGCCCAGACGGCCGGCTGATGCCGTGGTTGAGGAGCCGGCCCTGCGGGCGGACGAGGGCGCGCAGGCGGCCGAAGTACTCGCCGAGGCGGGCCTCGCCGACGTGCTCGAACATGCCGATCGAGCTGATGGCGTCGAACGGCCCGTCGGCGACCTCGCGGTAGTCCTGGACGCGGATCTCGATGTCCTTCGACAGCCCGGCCTCGGCCACCCGCTTCTCGGCCAGGTCGGCCTGCCGGCGCGAGATGGTCACGCCCACGGCCCGCACACCGTGATGCTCGGCGGCGTGCATGACCATGCCGCCCCACCCGCAGCCCACGTCGAGCAGCCGCATGCCGGGCTCGAGCCCCAACTTCCGGCAGATCAGCTCGTACTTGTTGGCCTGGGCGGCCTCGAGCGTGTCGGAGGGGTCGTGGAACACCGCGCACGAGTAGGTCATGCTCGGACCGAGCACGAGCCGGTAGAAGGCGTTCGACACGTCGTAGTGGTGGCTGATGGCCGCCGCGTCGCGCGCCTTGCTGTGCCGGCGACCGTGCAGCCGGGCCTCCTCGGGCGGCGGCTCGAGGCGGCGCACCTCGCGCCACCCGCCCAGCTCCTTCACCAGGCGGACGACGACCCGGGGATCGAGGCGCACGTTCGGCATCCGGTCGCGCAGCGCCAGCAGGTCCCAGATGCTGCCCTCGAGGTCGATGTCGCCGGCCACGTACGCCCGGGCCAGGCCCAGCTCGCCCGGGGCGGTGATGATGCGCCGCAGGGCGTCGGGGCCTCGGATGATCAGCCTGGTGGATGCGTCGCCGGGCCCGGCGCGACTGCCGTCGTACGCCTCGACGGCAAGCGGAACGTTGCCCCCCAGCACCTCGTCGACCAGCGGTGCCAAAGCCATCGCACAACCCCCAACATGCTCGGGTGTGCAGGGAAGGCTACGGCGCAGGTCAGGGTTCAGCACCTGTTTTCCGTCAGGTCACCGCCGCCGCGGGCGGCCCTGGGTCACTCCGGGCGGTAGAGCGGGGTCACTCCGGGCGGTAGAAGGGCGTCGGCACGACCCGCGCGGGGGCGTGCGAGCCCCGGATGTCGACGACCACGTCGCGGCCCTCCTCGACGTCGGGGGGCAGGAACGCGAGCGCGATCCCGCGCTGCAACATCGGCGACACGTTCCCGCTGGTCACGACGCCGACGCGCTCGCCGTCGACCAGCACCGGGCAGTCAGCGCGCGGCGGGCGGCGGCCGTCGACCTCGAGCCCGCGCAGGCGGCGGGCCACGCCGCGCTCGCGCTCGGCCTGCAGGGGCGCGTAGCCGCGGAAGTCGCCCTTCCCCCAGGCCACCACCCACCCCAGGCCGGCCTGGAGGGGCGTGATGCCGGGGCCCAGCTCGTGGCCGTGCAGGGGCAGGCCGGCCTCCAACCGCAAGGTGTCCCGGGCGCCCAGTCCGGCGGGCGTCACGCCCGAAGCGACGACGGCGTCCCACACCGCGGCGGCGGCCGCGGCCGGCACCGCCAGCTCGACGCCGTCCTCGCCCGTGTAGCCGGTGCCGGCCACCACACACCGCGTGCCGAGCACCTCGACCTCGGCCACCGCCCGCCGCGGCACCGCCGCGGCCGCCGCCGACACGCTGGCCAGCCGCTCGCGCGCACGCGGGCCCTGGACGGCGATCACGGCGCGGCCGCGTGTCACGTCCTCGCCCCCGATGGCCGCCACCACGCGGGCGGTGTTCGAGGCGTTCGGCATCACGTCGAAGCGCTCGTCGCCCACCCACCACACGATGATGTCGTCGACCACGGAGGCGTCGTCGGGATCGAGCAGATGGGTGTACTGCGTGCGCCCCGCTGCGATCTTCCCCAGGTCGTTGGTGAGCGCCGCCTGCAGCCGGTCGAGGCCGCCGGGCCCCGTGACCCGCACGGTGCCGAGGTGGCTGACGTCGAACGCGGCCGCATCGGTGCGGCACGCCTGGTGCTCGGCCAGCGTGCCCGTCGGGTACTGGATCGGCATCTCCCAGCCCCCGAAGGGGACCATCTTCGCCCCGAGGGCGCGATGGCGGTTGTCGAGCGGCGAGGTGTGCAGCGTCACGGGCGCCGAGGCTAGTGGTGCCCCGCAGGAGTCCCGCACATGTCTCGCCGGCCAGATTCACCGCTGGCTGCGTCCTCGTCCTCGACGTAGCTACGGCTATGCCTTCGTCCTGCGTCCTTGCCAGCGGCAAATCTGACTCGACGATCCACGCACGTCACTCCTGCGGGGCACCACTAGCGGGATGCCAACGCCCCCTCGGGAGGGATGCGGAGCGTGGTGGGACCGGTTCAGCGGCGAGCGGACGCCGCGCGCGACGCCGGCTCGGCACGGCCCTCGGCGGGGGCCGCCTGCTCAGGAGGGAACAGCTCGACGATCGCCGCGTCGACCTGGTTCTGCACCCCGTCGAGCGACAGCAGGTTGAGCACGCCCTGGCCCTGGTAGCGGTTGACCACGTCGACCAACTCGTCGTTCTCGCGCACGAGCACGGCGCTGTTGCCCGCGATCACCAGCTTGGCCGTGGACAGGTCCTCGCCGAGCTGCTCTCGCAGGTACCCGAACGCCTCGCGGATCGACTCGAGCTTGATGCCGTCGTCGAGGAGGGTCTTCACCAGCTTGAGCTCGAGCAGGTCGCGGTAGCTGTAGCGCCGGCGGCTGCCGCTGCCCTTGGCGTCGGCCACGGACGGGCGGATGAGGTCGGTGCGCGCCCAGTAGTCGAGCTGGCGGTAGGTGATGCCGACGATGTCCGCGGCCTTCTTGCCGCTGAACGCGTCGGTGGGAGAGTGCTCGCTCACAAGTTCTCCTGCCTGCGGTGGTGACACGGGCGGAATTACGCCGATGTCACGAAACGGGAGGCTACGACCCCGACCGCCCAGGGTCAACGCCCGGCTGTCGTCGCCGCGCTCAGAGCGCGAAGTCTTCGGGGTTCACGTGGTCGATGAACTCGCGGAACTCCTCGACCATCTGCTCGGCCTGCTCCTCGTCGGGCTGCTCGACGCGCCCCGCCTCGTCGAGCACCTCCTCCTCGGCGAAGATGGGCGACCCGATGCGGATGGCGAGGGCGATGGCGTCGGACGGGCGGCTCGACACGGTGCGAACCTCACCGGCGGCCGACAGCACGATCTCTGCGTAGAACGTGCCGTCGCGCAACGCCGTGACGGTGATGCGCTCGACCTCGGCGCCGACCTCCTCGAGGAGGTTCTTCATGAGATCGTGCGTCATCGGGCGCGGCGTCTCGATGTTCTGCATCGACAGCGCGATCGCCTGGGCTTCGGGGGTCCCGATGAAGATGGGGAGGACCCGTCGCTGCCCCGCGGTCTCGCGCAGGATGACCACCGGTGTGCGCGTCGGACGTTCAGGCGCTTCGACGCTGACGAGTTCCATCTCGACGGCCATCGGCGCCCACACTACTCCCCTACCGGCCGATTTTCGTGGGCGTGATCGCGTGGTCCTCAGCCCGGAGGGATGTGATCGCGCAGCCCGCGGCGCAGCAGAACGGTGCGCATCTGGTCGCCCAGGCGGACCAGTTCGGCCACCGTCTGGATGGCGCGGCGCTTGGCGTCGGGGTTCCGCTGCTTGAGGAGGGGCAGCACGATCTGCTCGTACAGGGCCGCCTCACGCTCGGCCGCCACCTTGTAGCCGCGGATGTGCCGAGCCTCGATGCCGTGCTCGAGGAAGCCCGCCGCGGTGCGGGCGATGACCAGCGCGTCGGCGTCGTAGTAGTTCGTGTCGCCGACGACGTGCGTCTCCAGCAGGCCGTACCCCTCGAGCTCGCGCACGGCCCGGGCCGACAGCCCGCTCGCCTGCGCCAGCTCGTCGGCGGTCAGGCTGACCGAGCCCGAGGGCGCCGCCGCGCCCGGGGGCGCACCGGCAGCGGTCGACCCGGTGAGCTGCAAGGTCGCGTCGTTGCCGGCGTGGTGGGGCTGGGGGCGCGGGGTGGGGGCCTCGATCACCTCGGCCACCCGCTCGGGCGCGGCGCGGCGCGGCGCGCTGCGGGCGGCCGGCGCCACGGGGGGCGCGGGCGCCCGCTCGGCTGCCGGCGCCGGGCGGTCGTCGAGGGCGACGGCGGTGAGGCCGTTCTGGCGGTCGGACGCCGGCGCCGCCGCGACGGGACCGGGGGCGGCGTAGCCGCCGTCGTCGAGCCCTGACGGGCCCGCAGCCGTGGGAGCGGTGCGGACCGGGCCGGTCTCGTCGAGGCGATCCTTGATGACCTTCAGCGGCAGGTAGTTGTCCTTCTGCTCGCGCAGGATGTAGCGGAGCCGGTCGACGTCGGCGTCGTAGAACTTGCGGTAGCCCGAGGGGGTTCGCTCGGGATCGAGGAGGCCCTGCGCCTCGAGGAAGCGGATCTTCGAGATCGTGACGTCGGGGAACTCCTCCTGCAGCAGCGACAGGACCTCGCCGATCGACAGATGGGACCGATCAGTCGGTGCGCGGGTCACGTGGCATCTCCCCTCCCGGTCAGGAACACGAGCTTGAACGTTCCGATCTGCAGCTCGTCGCCGTTGGCGAGCGGCGACGACTCGACGCGCTGGCGGTTGAGGTACGTCCCGTTCAGCGAGCCGGCATCGCGCACGACATACCCCCCTTCGGCACGTGCGATCTCGGCATGGCGGCGCGACACCGTGACGTCGTCGAGGAAGATGTCGCTGTCGGGGTGGCGGCCCGCGAGCACCACGTCCTTCTCGAGTGCGAAGCGCGAGCCGATGTTGGGGCCGCGCTTGACGACGAGGATGCCGACACCGGGCGGCATGTCGCCGAACTCGACCGACAGGTCGTCGGTCGCTTCGCCCGGCTCGGGGATGAAGGTGACCGTCGTGGGGTCCTCTCGCAGGGTCGACAGCGGCGCCCCGCACGAGGCGCAGAAGTTCGACCCCGGCGGGTTGCCGCGGCCGCACTGGTTGCAGAAGACATCCTCTGGCACGGTCACCCCTCGATCAGCGCACGGTATCCCTCGGCGTCGAGCAGCCCCTCGACCTGCCCGGCGTCGGACGGCTCGACGATGAAGATCCAGCCCTCGGCGTAGGGTTCCTCGTTGAGCCGCTGCGGGTTCTCGGCCAGCTCGCCGTTGACCTCGACGATCGTGCCGGACACCGGGGCGTAGATCTCGGACACCGACTTGGTCGATTCGACCTCGCTGCAGGTCGCCCCCTGCTCGACCGTGGCCCCGACCTCGGGGAGGTCGACGAAGACGACGTCGCCGAGCGCGTCCTGCGCGTAGTCGGTGATGCCCACCCGGACCCGCCCGTCCTCGACCCGGACCCACTCGTGGTCTGATGAGTAGCGGAGCTCCGGGGGGATGTCCATGAGGGGGCAGGCTAGCGAACCCTGTCAAACCTCGACGCCGGGTTGAGACTTGCGCGCGAGCCGGCACTGTGACCAGGCAAGTCTCGACTGCCTGTCGAGACTTCCGCCGGCGTTCGGGCCGCGCTTGTACGCTGCGCGGATCGACCGATCGCCCGCCACGCTCCGGTCGGAGCTGCGCATCGGCGCATCTACCGTGCGCAACCGCCTGTACCGGGCGCCCGTGCTCGAGGGCGCCGGCGACGGCCCCGACGCCGCCGGGGCCTACGCCAAGGCCTTCGTCCCCAACGCCCAGGCCGGGGTCGGCCTGATCATCCAGGGCAGCGCCTGCATCTACGACGAGGGGCGTACGTCGCCCGGCATGACCCTCGCCAGCAGCCGCGACCGGGTGCTGGCATTGGGGCCGATGGTCGCCGCCGTCCACGCCGAGGGCGCTGCCATCCACCTGCAGATCGGCCACGGCGGCCTCTACGCCATGGAGGCGTGGCACGAGCCTTACGCCAGCCGCCGACGAGGCCCGCTGCTGGCCGCGTCGCCCGTCCCCTGGCCCCTGCGGCCGGCGTTCGCCGGCGTCCCGGTCCACGTCTTGACCACCGACGAGGTGCACGCCATGGCCCGCCGGACCGGCGACGTCGCCGCCTGGGCCCGCGAGGCCGGCTACGACGGGGTGCAGCTGGGCTCGGCCAACGCCAAGCTGCTCGACCAGTTCCTGTCGCCGTTCTACAACCGGCGCGACGACGAGTTCGGGGGCTCGGCCGAGCGGCGGGCGCATGTGCTGCACGTCATCCGAAGGGCCGTGGCCGAGCGAGCAGGCGCCGACTTCCCGTGCACGGTCAAGGTGCCGGTCGAGGTGGCCCCGCCGTTCGCCCGGCACGTCACCCGGCCCGAGGCGCTGGAGACGTGCCGCCTCGTCGCCGAATGGGGGTTCGACGCGGTGACGCCCGTCGAGGTGTCGGTGCTCCCCGACACGACGCTCAGCCGGGGCTCGGCGCCGTCGGGTTTGTGGGACAACGCCGCCATGCGGACCCGCTTGCGGGCTGCCGCGCCCCGCCGGGCGCGCCGCGCCACGCTGATCGCTGGCGCCTGGCTCGGCGGGCGCCGGGCGCCCTTCACCCCCGTGTGGAACCGCGCGCTGTTCACCGAGGTCCGCAGGCTCGTCGAGATCCCGGTGTTCGCGGTGGGCGGCATCCGCACCGCCGCCGAGGCCCGGGGCATCGTCGAGGGCGGGCAGGCCGACATGGTGGGCGTCGGCCGGCCGTTCTACGCCGAGCCCGACCTCGCCCGCCGCCTGCTGGGGCCCGGCGACGCCCACGCGGCGTGCCGCAACGCCAACCGTTGCGTGTCGGCCCAGATGCTGGGGATGAAGGGCGTGTGCTACACGCCCGAGGTCCGCCGCGCCGCCGCCGAGCTGCGCCGCACCACGCTGGCCTGACCCGCGTCGATCGGATGGCGCGAGAAGAACTCCCTCAGCCCGTGGGCCACCGCCGTCGGGTTCTGCACCATCAGGAGGTGCCCGGCCTGCGGCACCGAGAGGCGCTCGGCCTGCGGGAACCACGACTCCACGAGCTCGCTTCCCTCCTTGAACCGCGGGACGCTCTCGGCTCCGACCACATTGAGCACGGGTGCGGTGATGCGCTCGGCGTCGGTCGGCCCGAAGCGCCACCGCTGCACCGCCGGCATCTCGACCTGGAAGAACAGGTCCGCCTCGCCGAGCGCCTCGCGGGAGGCCTCCGGGACCACCGGGTCGAGGACGGCGCGGTAGCCGTCGCCGCACACGTGGCGCAGGAAGGCGTCCACCGCTCCCGCCGTATCGCCGGATCGGTACGCGGCGACGATCGGCTTCAGCGCGGCCGCGACCTGCTCGGAGCTGGAGATGCCCCGGGCCGCGGGTTCGAGCAGAGCGACCGAGCCGACTCGCTCGGGCGCATCCATCGCCAGTTGGAGTGCGACCAGCGCACCGTAGGAGTGACCCACGATGTGGGCCCGCGCCCAGCCGACGCGATCCATCAGCCGAGCGCAGATCGCCGCGTCGTCGGCGACGGTGAGCGCCCGGTACCCACCGCGCTCGGACGGACGGAGACGCCGCCGGTAGCGCACGGTCGAGACGTCCGTCAGCCGGTCGACGAGTGGGACGTACCAGGAGGCGAAGGCACTCGCATGCACGAGGACCACGGGCTCACCGCGACCCTGCAGTTCATAGGTCAGCTCGACGTCATCGAACTCGTAGCGATCCACGACCCACCCCCGCTCGTAGATTTGCTCGACAGATGTGCTCCGCAGATTGACTCGGCAGATGTGCTCCGTAGATAGAGCCTGTAGTGAATTTATTGGTACTGTAATCGAATGGCCGACCGAGTCAAGCCCCCGCGTCGCGCCTACTCGTCACCGCTGCGGGCCGATCAGGCCCAACGGACCCGGCGCCGGATCCTCGAGTCGGCCCGTGAGCTCTTCGTCGATCGTGGCTATGCCCGGACGACGGTCGCCGCGGTCGCCGAGGACGCCGGGGTCTCTCCCGAGACCATCTACGTCACCCTCGGCGGCAAGCGCGGCCTGCTCGAGGGCGTCATGGACATCACCGGTCCTCACGACTCCGCCGCCGAGGACGACACATGGTGGCGGATGGTCGCTCGACTGCCCGGCGCCGCCGAGCGGCTGGAGAAGACGGTCGAGTACAGCTGCCGGATCCTGGCCCGCACCCTCCCGATCCACGCCATCATCCGCGGCGCGGCCGACAATGAACCGTTCGCGGCCGAGCTCGGCCGGCGACTGCTGACGGAACGCCTGGCCAACCAGACCGAGCGCATCCGCCAGTACCTGGGCGACGCGCTCCGACCCGGACTGGCGGTCGCCGAGGCGGGAGAGCGCTACTGCGCGCTCGCGAGCCCCGAGCTCTACCACCTGCTCACGATCGAGCTCGCCTGGACCGCCGAGCAGCACAGGGGCTGGCTCACCCAGCTGCTCCACACCGAGCTGCTGGGATCACCGACCGAGCACCGCGACCAACGCACACAGCGCCAGCCGAACCCGCGCCGGCGTTGACATCGTGGGCGCGCGGCCGTCAGCGCAGCAGCTGGCGGATGCGGCGGGCGTACTCCTGCGCCAGGCGGCGGGCCTCGCCGCCGGACGCCCCCTCGGCCCAGATGTGGGTCACGGGCTCCTCGGGGTCAGGAAGCGCCAGCGCCCAGCCGCCGTCGTGGTGGACCTTGACGCCGTCGACCAGGTCGACCTCGCGATCCTTCGACAGCTCGACCAGCGTGCGCATGACCGTGCCCTTCTGCTCCCACGGCGTCACCACGGTCTCGTGGACGACGTGGACGGTCGGCAGCGCCTCCACCACCTTCGACAGCGCCACGCCATCCATCGCCAGCAGTTCGAGCAGCTTCACCATGGCCGCCGCCCCGTCGAACGCGGGCAGGAACGACGTCACGATGTACCCGCCGTCGGTGTTCGCCGCGAACGCCACGTCGGGGCGCGCCGCCCCCTGCATGAGGGCGGCGTTCGACAGCTTCGTGCGCAGGATGCCGACGTCGCGCTCGTCCGCCAGGTGGTCGGCGTGGCTCGTGGCCGACAACGGCAGGGCGATCGACCGACCCGGCGCGTGCCCCGCCACGAGGCTGACGAACGCCAGCAGCGCCTCGTCGTCGGACAGCACGTGGCCGGTGTCGTCGATCAGCGTGAGGTGCTCGCCGTCGGGGTCGATCACCGCCCCGAGCGACGCCCCTGAGGCCCGGACGAGGCTGGCCACGCTGGCCGCGTGCTCGTCGCGGTCCCAGGACATGATCCCCTGGGTCGAGGCGAACGGGTTCACCGCCAGCACGTCGGCGCCGAGCTTCGAGAGGATGTTCGGCATCACGAACGATGTGGACCCGTACGAGTAGTCGACCACGACCTTGAATCCGGCCGAGGCGATGACCTCGACGTCGACCGCGGCCTCGAGGGCCGTGCTGTACAGCTCGAGGTGGCGCGGCGGGAAGCCGATGTCACCGATCTCGCCGGGGAACACCCGGCGGAAGTCCTCGCGCAGGAACAGCCGCTCGATCTTGCGCTGGGCGCCCTCGGTGATGTCGGCGCCCTTGGCGTCGAAGAACCGGATGACGACCGACTGCGGGTCGTCCTTCTCGAGGCGGATGCTGATGCCGGCGTCGATCTCGGGGCGGGCCACCGCGAAGCGGGTGACCGGCATCGACGCCACCTCGAGGTCGCGCACGTTCACGCCGGCCGCGTTGAGCCCGGCCATGATGGCCCGCTTGAGCATTCGGGCCGACCGGCTCGAGTCCCGCGACGTGATGACCGTGGCGTCCTTCTTGAGCGTCGTGCCGAACGCCATCGCCACCCGGGTGGCCAGCTCGGGCGTCACGTCGACGTTGGCCAACCCCGACACGCCGAGCCGCCCGAACAGGCTGCGAGAGCCCCGCGACTCCCAAACGATCGAGCTGTTGATGACCGCCCCGCCCTCGACGGTCTTGAACGGGTACACCTTCACCCCGGCGCTGATGACGGCCTGCTCGCCGACGAAGCACTCGTCGCCCAGCACGACACCCTCCTCGGCCCGGACGCCGTTGCGCAGGTCGCACGACCGCCCGACGGTCGTGCCGCGCAGGCGCACGTTCTCGCCGATGTACGTGTTGTCGTGGATCACCGCCCGCTGGAGGTCGGCGCCGGCCCGGACGCGCACGTTGGTGCCCAGCACCGTGTACTCGCCGAGGCGGGCATTGGCCTCGACCCGGCAGTAGTCGCCGATGATCACCGGCCCCTCGATGCGGGCAGCGGGGTTGATCTCGGCGCCCTCGCCGAGGTACACGCCGTCGCTGATCTCGAATCCCGGGATCTCGAGCTCGACCCGGTTGTCGAGCACGTCCTTGTGCGCCCGGACATAGGCCTCGAGGGTGCCCACGTCCTCCCAGTAGCCCTCGACCACCGCGCCGTACAGCGGCTTGCCCTCGTCGAGCAGCCGGGGAAACACCTCGGAGCTGAAGTCGACCGATCGCCCCGGCGCGATGAAGTCGAAGATCTCGGGCTCGAGCACGAAGATGCCCGTGTTGATGGTGTCGCTGAACACCTGGCCCCACGTGGGCTTCTCGAGGAAGCGCTCGATCGAGCCGTCCTCGCGGGTGATGACGATGCCGAACTCGAGCGGGTTCTCGACCGGGGTGAGGCCGATCGTCGCCATCGCGCCGCGCTCGTCGTGGAAGCGCCAGATGGCGCCCAGGTCGATGTCGGTGAGCACGTCGCCCGAGATGACCAGGAAGCGCTCGTCGAGCTGCTCGCGGGCGTTGAGCACCGACCCCGCGGTGCCGAGCGGCGTCTCCTCGGTGGCGTAGGCCATGCGGACGCCCAGCTCGGAGCCGTCGCCGAAGTAGTTGCGGATGTGGTTGGCCAGGAAGGCGACCGTCACCACGATCTCGTCGAACCCGTGCTCGCGCAGGAGGGCGACGATGTGCTCCATCATCGGCGCGTTGGCGATGGGCATCATCGGCTTCGGCGCGTTCGACGTCAGGGGGCGCAAGCGGGTGCCCTCGCCCCCGGCCATGATCACGGCCTTCATGCGCGGACCACCTGCATGACCCTGACCGTACCCGGTGGGCCGCGCTCTCAGGTCGCTGTGCGCGCGGCGCGATCGGCCCGGCCGTCGGCCAGGGCCTGCCGGGCCAGCGGCACGTAGAGCGCCGCCGCGTACAGGCTCAGCGCCAGGCCCGGGATGCCCGCCACCCACGCCAGCACGCCGGCCGTGTCGGCCCAGGACAGGTCGGAATGGCTGGCCAGGAACAGCGGGAAGGCGATCATCAGGCCGAACGTCCCGGCCTTGCCGAACCAGGTGACGTCGATGCGCCGGGCGCCGAGCGCAGCCAGCACCAGGGTGGTCGCGCCGACCAGCACCTCACGGACCAGGACCGTGATGGCGAACCACAGCGGCACCGAGCCGTCGACCATGATGCCCCCCGCCCCCACGAGGAACAGCAACCGGTCGGCGACCGGGTCGAGGATCTTCCCCAGCTCCGACTCCTGGTGCATGTGCCGGGCCAGGTAGCCATCGATCCAGTCGGTGGCGCCGAGGGCGGCGAGCAGCCAGGCGGCGGCCGCCCGGTCCTCCTGCGCGAACAGCAGCCACAGGAACAACGGCAGACACGACAGCCGCACGAGCGTGATGACGTTCGGCAGCGTGAGCACGCGGGAGCTGGCGCCCGCGGGGACGGTCTCGGCCATGACGGGCGACAGCGTAGGGTCTGCCGACGATGGCGACCCTGTTCACCAAGATCATCGAGGGCGAGATCCCCGGCCGGTTCGTATGGCGCGAGGAGCAGGCGGTCGTGTTCCTCACCATCGCCCCCATCGCCCGCGGGCACGCGCTCGTGGTGCCGGTGGCCGAGGTCGACCACTGGGTCGACCTCGACGCGGCCCTCGCCGCCCACCTCATGGACGTGGCCAGCCAGGTCGGGCGAGCGCAGATGGCGGCCTTCTCCCCCACCCGCATCGGCATGATCATCGCGGGGCTCGAGGTGCCGCACTGCCACATGCACCTGATCCCGATCGACTCCGAGGCCGACCTCTCGTTCGCCCGCGCCGACCACGATCCCGACCCGGCAGCGCTGGACGACGCCGCCGAGCGGCTGCGGGGCGCGCTGCGCGACGCCGGCCACGGTGACGTGGTTCCGCCCGCCTGATTCCGTCCGGAGCTCTGACCGCGGGACGTGCACGGCCCGGCCGACGAACCGCGGCCAGATTTCCGTCCAGAATCGGTCAGTCGTCGTCGGGGTCGGGGCCGACGATGATCTGGTCTGCCGGGATCTCGGTTGCCAGCTCGGCGCCCTTGTTGCGCACGTTGTTGACCTCGGTCGACACGGGCCGCAGCTCGGTCAACGACGCCGGCGCGGGGACCAGCAGCTTGCCCAGGGTCTCGATGTCGTCGTTGTCGGGGTCGAGCCACTCCGCCCACGCCGACGGCGGCAGGATCACCGGCATCCGGTCGTGGATCTCCGCCATCGTCTCGTTGGGCGTGGTCGTGATGATCGTGCAGGAACGCAGCGGCTCGCCCGTGCGGTTGCCCTCGGCGTCCTTGGGGCCCCTCCACACCTCCCACAGCCCGGCGAAGGCGAACGGCTCGCCGTCGGGCCTGTGGATGAAGTACGGCTGCTTGCGCTTGGCGCCCGGCACCTTCTTCCACTCGTAGAACCCGTCGGCCGGGATGAGGCACCGCCGCCGCTTGAGCGCCGGCTTGTATGCGTTCTTGGTGGCGAGGGTCTCGGCCCGGGCGTTGATCATCTTGGAGCCGACCTTGGGGTCCTTGGCCCACATGGGCACGAGGCCCCAGTGGAAGGCGTCGACCCGGCGCACGCCCCCGTCGGACAGCACGGCGTACACGTCGTTGGTCGGCGCCACGTTGTAGGACGGCTCGAGCAGCGCCTCGGGTGCGGACGCGTCGAAGTACCGAGCGATCTCGTCGGGCGGCGAGGCGGACACGAAGCGGCCACACATGCGCCGCACGGTACCGCCCGCTCGCGACGCCCCGGCGCGGCACCCGCTCTGGACAGGTGAGGGAGGATGAGCGCCGTGAAACGCACCATCACCGGACGTACCGCATCACGCACGATGTCGCTGGGCGATCTGCGCCAGTTCATCGGGACGCTCGACGGCCTGCCCGACGAGGCGCAGGTCAAGGCCAAGGTGACGTTCCGCAAGCTCCTTCGATCGGTGACGGTCGAGGAGGACGACGCCGGCTTCCGCGACTTCGTCCGCGCCGCCAAGCAGGGAGACGACAAGCCCACCGAGGCCCGCAAGGCACGAGGGCCCAAGCAGGTGTCCCCCGAGGGCTCGTCGGTCTGAACGTCCGTCGGCCGCGGCGCCCGTGAGGCATGCTGCCCGGATGACGCAGGGGAAGCGTGACTGGTTGGCGGTCGGCGCCGGGGCGATCCGGCTCTCGTCGGGGGTGTCGTTCCTGGTCGCCCCGAAGGCCGCCAGCGTGCTGTGGGGGTCGGACCCCGACGACAACCCGACGGCCAACCTGTTGTTGCGCTCGATGGGCTACCGCGACGCCCTGGTGGGCGGGATGTTGCTGCGCGCCGGGCTGCGGGGCGAGGACACGGCCGGCTGGTTCCTCGCCAGCGGCGGCGCCGACCTGGCCGACCTGGTGGGCGGCCTCGCCAACCACGATCGGCTGCCCGCCCGCTCGCGCACCGTGGGCCTGGGCGGCGCGGTCGTCGGCGTGGCCGTGGGGCTGGCCGGCGCGCTCGTGAGCCGGCGGCGGTCGTAACCTCGGCGGCATGACGGACCCGTCGTCGGGCGCCCCCGGCACCACGAGTCTGGCCGGCGATCTGCAGCGCTACCTGCAGCAGGGCCGCGACACGGTGGTGGCCAAGCTCGACGGCCTCGGCGAGCACGACGTCCGCCGTCCGCTGGTGCCCTCCGGCACCAACCTGCTGGGCCTGGTCAAGCACCTCGCCGGCCTCGAGCTGGGCTACCTGGGCGAGTGCGTGGGCCGCCCGTCGGGCATCGTGCTGCCGTGGGTCGAGGACGGCTCGGTCTGGGACGACGGCGACATGTGGGCCACGCCCGACGAGACGCGGGCCGACCTCGTCGACCTGTACCGGACGGCGTGGCGGCACGCCGACGAGTCGATCGCCCGGCTGCCCCTCGACGCCCCGGCCGAGGTGCCCTGGTGGCCCGAGGACCGGCGCGCCACGACCTTCGGTTCGCTGCTCGTGCGCATGGTCGCCGAGACCGCCCAGCACGCAGGCCACGCGGACATCCTGCGCGAGACGGTCGACGGCAGCAGCGGTGCGGGCCCCGGCGACCCCGGCGACGCCGAGAACCGGGCCGCCTACGTCGGCCGCATCCAGGCGGCCGCGGACGCGTTCGCCCGGGGTTGACCCGGCACGCAGAAGAGCCGGCCCCTCGGGACCGGCTCTGACCTGCTGTTTCACTGGTCGGGCTGACAGGACTCGAACCTGCGACCCCTTGACCCCCAGTCAAGTGCGCTACCAAACTGCGCCACAGCCCGACGGGGAAGGTTCATGGTAGCAACCGCCGCCCGCTCGCCTGCCAACTGATCGACGGCTCGGTTGCGTTCCTGCGTTGCTCCGTGTCGCACATCGACACGCAGGAACGCCGGAACCGACTGTGCGGGCCGCGGGTCAGCCGCGCCAGGGGCCCCAGATGGCGAACGTGACGCCGGGGTCCTGGACGTTGACGAACAGCGTGTCGCCGTCGGGCGAGAAGCAGGCGCCGGCGAACTCGGAGTCGCTCGCCCGGTTGAACGCCAGCGGGAACGTCTCGCCGTCCTCGGTGATGCCCGCCACGAACTGGGCGTCGTCGTCGCTGTCGGTGCACATCACCGCGTAGCCGAAGGGCGACACGGTGATGTTGTCGGGCCCGGCGAAGTCGTCGGCCGGGGCGAACAGCACCACCAGCTCGAGCCGGTCGCGGCCCGGGGTGTAGCGCCAGATCTGCCCGCCGTGGGCGACGGCGCTGCGGTCCTCCTCGTCCTCCGCGTCGGGGCCCCCTCCGAAGGAGGACACCAGCCAGATGTCGTCGCGGCCCGACCAGATGCCCTCGGCCTTCTGGATCGGCGTGCCGGGGTACAGCTCGCGGAGCTTCTCGCCCTCGGCCACGTCGGGCTCGTCGATCGGGATCCAATCGAGGTGGCGGAACACGGTGCCCACCTCGGTGACGGCCGACAGGTCGGTGCCGTCGAGGTCGGGGATGCGCAGCGTGCTGAGCGCGCCGCCGGCGTGGAGGTCGCCCCGGCGCCGGCAGGACCGGCCCGGCTGGAACCGGTACACCTGGCCGAACGGGGTGTCGGCGTCCTCGGTGAGGTAGGCGGCGCCGCGGCGATCGAAGGCCACCGCCTCGTGCTCGAAGCGCCCGAGCCCGACGATCGGTGTGGGGTCGCCACCCTCGTTCGGGTCGACCTCGAAGACATAGCCGTGGCGCACGCCCTCGACGACCTCGTCGATCTCCTCGCAGGTCAGCCACGTGCCCCACGGGGTCGGGCCGCCGGCGCAGTTGTTGAGCGTGCCGGCGAGGCTGACCGTGTGCGACTCGAGCCCGCGGTGACGGTCGACCACGAGGGTGGTGGTGCCGCCGGTGCCGTTGGGATCGTAGGTCGGCGCCCCGGTGGTCGGGACCGGGGAGGCCCCCTCCTCCTCGACGTCTTCGGGCTCGATCTCGTGGTTGCGGACCAGCAGGGTGCGCCGGCCCCGACCCCGGAACGCCGCCATGCCGTCGTGGAAGCTGGGGACCGGGACGCCCGAGTCGAGGACGTCGGTGCCCGCGCTCGAGAACGCCACGTACCGGAACCCCTCGGGCAGGTCGAGCAGGCCCGCCGGATCGGCCACGAGCGGGCCGTACCCGGTCCGCCGGCGGCGCTGGCCGTCGAGCGCGGTGCCGGGCGACGCACCGGCGGCCGAGCTGATGACCGGGGCCAGCGAGCCGGCGATGGCGAGACCCGCCCCGGCGCCACCGGCGCGGAGCAGGAACGAGCGGCGGGGCATGGTCGTCATGCCCGGCAACGTACGGACGGCCTCCGAACGCCCGGTCGCCGCGCCGTGGCCGCCAGATGCACACCACCCGTCGCTGCGGTGAACGATGTCACATCGGGACGGTCCGAAGGGCAGGTCCGGGGACGGTCCCCGCTACGTGACGATCCAGCCGACGATCTGGACGGTCCGCCACGCGAGGTAGGCGATCACCAGGACCAGCAGCAGCTTGAAGTGCCACGGCGCCTTCGGGGCCTCCTCCTCGGCCCCCGCCGCCTTGGGCTCGGCGACCACACGCCCGCACGTCGGGCACGACCCGTCGGGACCGAGCGAGTTGGGGTTGAGGAAGCGGCTACAGGTCTCGCACCAGGGCATGGGACTGTCCGGCGGCGGCGGGAGGGAGCGAGGCCAGGGTGCGTCCCCCGGCGGACCTGCCGGGGTCGGCCGGGACCGTGGTCCCGCCGCAGCAACCCGCGACGGTACGTCCTGATCCGCCAGCCGGGCCACCTGGTCCCAGCGGCTCAGACCGGCGGCACCCCGTGACGGCGGTCGGAGAAGGCGCGGTCCTTCCCGTCGGCCAGCTCGAGGCGGCGGATCACCTCGGCCCGCAGGTCGCCGAAGTCGACGACCGCGTCCACCACCAGCTCGGACGCCAGGCGGTAGAGGTCGACGTCGGCCTCGAACCGCTCGCGCTCGGCCTGCACGAAGGCCGCCCGCTCGTCGGGATCCTCGATGGCGGCGATGCGGTTGGCGAACACGGCGTTGACCGCGGCCTCGGGGCCCATCACCGCGATGCGTGCCGTCGGCAGCGCCAGGGTCGCCTCGGGCTCGAACGCCGGGCCGGACATGGCGTACAGGCCGGCGCCGTACGCCTTGCGGACCACGACCGACACCTTGGGCACCGTCGCCTCGCTCACGGCCGTGACCATCTTGGCCCCGTGGCGGATGATGCCGGCCCGCTCGACCTCGGTGCCGACCATGAACCCCGGCACGTCGGCCAGGAAGACCAGCGGGATGTTGAACGCATCGCACAGCCACACGAAGCGGGCGGCCTTGTCGGCCGAGTCGACGAACAGCACGCCGCCCTTGGCCATCGGGTTGTTGGCCACGATGCCGACCGGGCGCCCGTCGAGCAGGCCGAGGCCGGTGACCAGCTCGGGGGCGAACAGCGGCATGCGCTCGAAGAACGACTCCTCGTCGACCAGGGCGTCGATGAGGTCGTGGACGTCGTAGGCGACGTGCTCCTCGGCGGGGACCATGTCCGCGGTCAGCTCGCGGGCCGCGGGCCGCGGCTCGAAGCGCGGCGGCGGCTGCCGCCAGGACTGCGGGAAGTACGAGAACCAGGCCCGGGCCTGGTCGAGGGCGTCCTCGTCGTCGACGGCCAGGTTGTCGCCGCTGCCCGACACCGTCGCGTGCATGCGGGCGCCGCCCATCTCCTCGAGCGACGTGACCTCGCCGATGACCATCTCGGCCATGCGCGGCGAGCCCAGGTACATCGAGGCGTTGCCCTCGACCATGAACACGACGTCGCAGAAGCTCGGGATGTAGGCGCCGCCCGCCGCCGACGGACCGAACAGGCAGCAGATCTGCGGCACCCGGCCCGACAGGCGGATCTGGTTGTAGAAGATGCGACCCGCCCCGCGCCGGCCCGGGAAGAGCTGGACCTGGTCGGTGATGCGGGCGCCGGCCGAGTCGACCAGCCAGAACACGGGCAGCTCGTGGCGCAGCGCGTACTCGGTGAGCCGCACGATCTTCTCGACCGTGCGGGCGCCCCACGACCCGGCCTTCACCGTGGGGTCGTTGGCCATCACGCAGACCGGCCGCCCCTCGATGCGGCCGACGCCCGTCACCACGCCGTCGGCCGGCAGGTCGGCGGCCTGGTTGTTGGCGAGCAGCCCGTCCTCGACGAACGAGTCGGCGTCGAGCAGCAGCGCCAACCGGTCGCGCACGAACAGCTTGTTCTGCGCCTTCAGCTTGTCGCCGCCGCGGGCGAGGTTGCCCGCCAGGGCCCGCTCGGTCAGCCGGGCGAGCTGCTCGGGGGAATGCGGTGCGGGTGCGCCGTCGCCCGTGTCGTCGCCCGTCTCGCCGTCGGTGCCCACGTCACGTGCGACGGATGGCCATGATGGCCACGTCGTCGCTCAACGACTCGGACGCGAAGTCGCGGGCCGTCTCGAGCAGGTTCTTGCACAGCACCCCGGCCGCCACGTTGGGGTCGCGGCGCAGAGAGTTGGCGATGCGCTCCTCGCCGAAGATCTGGTCGCCGTTGCGCACCTCGGCCAGGCCGTCGGTGTACAGCAGCAGCAGGTCGCCGGCGTTCAGGGTGATCTCGCGGCTGTGGTAAGTGCCGCGGGGGTCGAGCATGAGCAGCGGTCCGGTGGCCCGCAGCGGGCGCACCTCGCGCTCGTGCCACAGCCAGGCGGCGGGATGGCCGGCCGAGGCGAAGCGCAGCGTGCCGGCGTCGGTGTCGAACACGACCACGACGAGGGAGATGAACTCCTCCATGCGGTCGGGCGCCGCCATCTGTGTGTTGAGCTCTTCGAGCGCCTGCGCCGGGTCGCGGTACTGCCGCAGGAACACGCGCAGCAGGTACTTCGCCTGGAAGGCGGTGATCGAGGCCTCGATGCCGCGTCCGGTGACGTCGCCGATCACGGCCACGATCCGCGACGGCGCCACCCGGAACATGTCGTAGAAGTCGCCCGCCATGACCCCGTCGCCCGCCTGGTACACGCGGCCCAGCTCGAACCCGGCGAACTCGGGCAGGTCCTCGGGGGCGAGCCGCGCGGCCCACCGCTTGGGGGCCAGCTCCTCCTGGCTGAGCACCTCCTCGGCCTTGCGCTCGAGCGTCGTGCGGTCCTCGGCCAGGCGGGTCTCCCGGGCGAAGTCGCGCCCGTACGCCACCGACAGCCCGACAGGAACGAGGATGAGCAGGAACAGCAGGCTGGGGATGCGCTCTCCGGCCAGCACGACGCCCGCGGCAGCAACAGCCAGCACGCCGTAGAGGCAGGTCGTGTGCAGGTCCTTCCGGAACGCCGAGCGGGCCAGCACCGACACGTCCGCATCGGCACCCCGCTCGTTCTCGACCCGCTTCCACACGACGTAGTGGCGGCGCGTCGAGCGCGCCCAGACGAGGGCGGCGACCAGAGAGGCGACCCCAACGAGGGCCAGGATCGGCTTCATGTGAGGGCCGATGCTACTGCCGGGACGCGGGCGAAGGTACCGACTGTCACGGAGCTGTCACTCACCGCGCCGGCGCACCCGCAGCTTGACGGGCGTGGCACCCAGGTCAAACGCCTCGCGCAGCTTGCGCTCGAGGTAGCGCATGTAGGTGCGTGGCAGCTCGCGGTTGACGAACAGGGTGAACGTCGGCGGCTCGGCCGCCCCCTGGGTGGCGTAGAGGACGCGGGCGCCGCCCGGCGCAGGTTGGGCGGCCTGCGCCTCGCGCAGCACGGCGTTGACCCGGCTGGTCGGGATGCGCCGGTGGTAGGCGTCGACGCTGGCCGCCAGCGCGGGGAACAGCTTGTGGACGCCCTTGCCCGACAGGGCGCTGATCTGCAGCACCGGGGCGTCGCCGACGAAGCGGAGCTTGTCGCTGACCTGCCAGCGGACGTCGGCCCGCTGCTCGGCGTCGAGCAGCTCCCACTTGTTGAGGATCACCACGATCGGGCAGCCGGCGGCGTCGATGCGCTCGGCCAGGCGCTGGTCCTGGCCGGTCACGCCCTCGGTGGCGTCGATGACGAGCAGCGCCACGTCGGCCTCGTCGACGGCCTGCAGCGCCCGCACGAGCGAGTAGTACTCGGTCCCCTCGTCGATCCGCGACCGGCGGCGCATGCCCGCGGTGTCGACCAGGCGCAGGGGCCCGAGATCGGTCTCGACGACGGTGTCGATGGTGTCGCGGGTGGTGCCCGGCAGGTCGTGGACGACGGACCGGTCGTCGCCGATCAGGCGGTTGAACAGAGTCGACTTGCCCACATTGGGCCGCCCCATGATCGCAACGGAGACGCCCGGCTCGTCGTCGGTGTCACCGGGATCAGACATCGCCGCGTCCCAGGCGTCGTCCGCGGGTCGTTCTGCGTCCGCGTCCTCGTCGGGCGGCGGCAGCAACTCGACGACTTTGTCGAGCAGGTCGCCCGTGCCGCGGCCGTGGAGGGCGCTGACCGGGTACGGGTCGCCCAGGCCGAGGCTCAGCAGCTCCCACATCTGGTGCTCGCGCCCGGTGTCGTCGACCTTGTTGACGACGAGCAGGACCGGCTTGCCCGACCGGCGGAGCAGCTCGGCCACCTCGGCGTCGTCCTCGGTGGCGCCGGTGACGACGTCGACGATGAACAGCACCACGTCGGCGTCGGCGATGGCCCGCTCGGACTGGGCGCTGACCTTGTCGTCGAGGTCGGTCCCGCGTGCCAGCCAGCCGCCCGTGTCGACGAGGCGGAACGGACGGCCCAGCCAGTCGGCGTCGACGTCCTTGCGGTCGCGGGTGACGCCCGGGCGCTCCTCGACGATGGCGGCACGCCGGCCGATGATCCGGTTGAGCAGTGTCGACTTGCCGACGTTCGGTCGCCCCACGATGGCGACGACGGGGAGCGCCACGGTCAGCTCCGGGATCCGGTCGGGTCGCCGGCGACGGCGAACGGCGCGCCGGCGCCCGGCAGCGCCGTCGGGCAGCGGCGGCAGATCGAGGGCGCGGCGGAGGGCGGCGCCGTCGGTCGGGACCACCTCGACCCGGCGGGGCAGGTCCTCGGGGGCGGTGCCGTCGAGGAACACCCCCTGGGTCAGGCAGACGTCGGGCAGCAGGTAGCGGTGGCCCTCGGGCTGGGCGGCGAGCACGCGGGCCAGGTCCTCCCCCACCATCAGGCCGGACACCCCCACGTTGCCGCCGAAGTACCGGTTCTCGACGGCCACCACCCGCACGTCGCGCCGGCCGAGGCGGGCGAGCAGCGGGGCGAGGACGCGGGCGCCGTAGGGGCCGGTGAGCACCGCCACGGGGCGCGGCGGCTGGGCCCGATGCGCAGGAGCTGGTCGCCCGTCGCCCGCACGGCCCGGTACGGCTCGTAGTCGGCGTCGGTCGAACCCGAGACGTCGGCGGGACCGAGACCGGCCACCCCGCAGCCGCCCGACGAGGTCGAGCCCGCGGCGTGGGCGCCGGGCGCGGGGTTCGTCCGGACTGTCGGCGACTCGGCGTCGGCGGTGCGGAAGAACGCGCCACGGTCGGGGTCGTCGTCGGCGCGGTGCGGCACCGACCCGCCGCCCAGCAGCTCGGCCTCGAACAACCGGGCCATGCCGATGCCGTCCTCGTACATGGCGAAGGCGCCGTAGGCGGCGGCGTCGGGGAACGGGCGGTCGGCGAGCAGGTAGTACTCGTCGGCGGCGAACACGAGGCGCCGGCCCAGCACACGCAGGTAGACGTCCTGCCAGTCGTGGACCGCGTCCAGCACCGCCGCGGCCTCGGCCCGGGTGTGGGGGCGCATGCGCGCCTCGGTGTTGAACCGGGACACGCCGAGCGGCACGACGCACAGCGAGGCCAGCTCGGGGAAGCGGTCGAGCGTGCCGGCCAGCGTGTCGTCGAGCACCGCCCCGTCGTTCACCCCCGGGCACACCACCACCTGGCCATGGACCTCGATGCCGTGGTCGAGCAGGGCGCGCAGCCACCGCAGGCTGGTGGCGCCGCGCCGGTTGCGCAGCATCTCGGCCCGGACCTCGGGGTCGGTGGCGTGGATGCTCACGTAGAGCGGGCTGAGTCCCTCGGACACGACCCGCTCGAGGTCGGCCTCGGTGAAGCGGGTCAGCGTCGTGAAGTTCCCGTACAGGAACGACAGCCGGTAGTCGTCGTCCTTCAGGTACAGGCTGCGCCGCAGGCCCGGGGGCAGCTGGTAGATGAAGCAGAACTCGCAGTGGTTGTCGCACGTGCGGACCCGGTCGAACAGGGCCGAGTGCACGTCGACGCCCAGCGGCTCGCCCGCCCGCTTGTCGACCACGAGCTGCGACTCGAGCCCGCCCCGGCGCACGTCGAGGGTGAGGTGCGGCTCGTCGACGAGCGAGCGCCATTCGAGCAGGTCACGGGGCACCTCGCCGTTGACCGAGGCGATCTCGTCGCCCTCGGCCACCCCGGCGCGCGCGGCCGGCGACGAAGGCGCGACGGCGACGACCCGGGGCAGAGACATAGGCGTTGCAGTCTACGACGTAGGGGGCGTGACCCCGCACGGACGTTCGGACGGGCGTGGCGGACCGGGCCGGGGCCGTCGGTACGCTGGCGTTCCGAGCGAGCGTTCCGGAGGACCATGAGCGAGCGTGGCCCGAGCGGCCCGGCCGAAGGCCAAGAGCGGGAAGCCTGTTCCGTCGACAAGGTCCTGCTCGCCGCGCCCCGGGGCTTCTGCGCTGGTGTCGAGATGGCGATCAAGGCCCTGGCCTGGATGGTGCGGGCCTTCGAGCCGCCGGTGTACTGCTACCACGAGATCGTCCACAACCGGCTGGTGGTCGACCGCTTCCGCGACCTCGGCGTCGTGTTCGTCGACGACATCGCCGAGGTGCCCGTGGGCCGTCCGATCATGCTGTCGGCCCACGGCTCGGCGCCCGAGGTGGTGGCCGCCGCCCGCGAGCGGGGCAGCTACGTCGTCAACGCCGTGTGCCCGCTCGTGACCAAGGTGCACCACGAGGTCAAGACCCGGGCCGGCAAGGGCTACCGCATCGTGTACGTGGGCCACGAGGGTCACGAGGAGGCCGTCGGCACGATGGCCGTGGCCCCCGAGGCCATCGACCGGGTCGAGTCGGTGGCCGAGGTCGACGCCCTGCCCGTGCCCGACCTCGACCAGCCCGTGGCGCTGCTGGCCCAGACCACCCTCTCCCACCGCGAGTGGTCGGCGATCGCCGAGCGGGCCGCCGAACGGTTCCCCGGCCTGTGGCGGCCGGGCCGCAGCGACCTGTGCTTCGCCACCACGAACCGGCAGTCGGCCCTGGCCGAGATCGCCCCGCACTGCGACGCCGTCGTCGTCATCGGCTCGGCCAACTCCTCCAACACCCGGGCCCTCGAGCAGCTGGCCCGCGAGGCCGGCGGCGACCGCGTCTACCGGGTCAACGGCCCCGACGAGCTGCCCGACGACCTGGCCGGCACGGTCGGCGTCACCGCCGGCGCGTCGGCGCCCGAGGAACTGATCGAGGCCGTCATCGCCCGCCTCGCCCCCGCCGACGGGGTCGAGGAGGTGCGCATCACCGACGAGGACGAGTACTTCCCGCCGCCCCGCGAGCTGCGCGACCTGCTCACCGGCGTCGACGTGCTGGCCACCTTCGGCCTGGGCGGCTCGGTCCCCGACCGCCCCGCCCCCGACGACCGCGCCCTCGCCGCCAGCGACGTCCTCACGATGCTCGACTGATCTCGAGCCCCGCCCGCCGGCGGGACGGGACCGGCTTCGTCGGGCGGCACCACCGGCTGACAGGATCGGCGCCGTGTTGCCGCTGACCCTCGACACCGTCCGCCTGTCGCTGCACGTCCTCGCCGCCACCGTGTGGGTGGGCGGGCAGTTCGTCCTGGCCGGGCTGCTGCCGAGCCTGCGGCGGCTCGGTGACGACGCACCCCGGACCGTGGCCCGGGCGTTCAACCGCATCGCCTGGCCGGCGTTCGCCGTCCTGGTGGCGACGGGCGTCTGGAACCTGGTGGAGCTCCCGGTCGGCGACTTCGACACCGAGTGGCAGGTCACGCTGTTCGTGAAGATCGTGGTCGTCGCAGTGGCCGGCGTGGCCGCCGCGGTCCACGCCGGCGTGCGGTCCCGGGCCGTGGTCGCCGCGACCGGCGCGGTCGGCGGCGTGGCGTCGATCGCGGCCGTCGTGCTCGGGATCATGCTGCACGGCTGATCCGCCCCGCGGCCGATGCCGCGCCCGAGCCCGGGGGCCGCCGGCCGGTCAGCCCGCCCGGACGCGGGCCTCGTCGTAGACGTGCTGGACCTCGGCCTGCAGCTGCGCCGTCAGCTCGCGCACCACCCGACGCTTGACCCGGCCCGTGCCGTCGCCCGCGGGCGGGTGGATCGGCGGGCCGACGACCAGCACGATCTTGTGTGGCTTGATGAACTTGGCGCCCACCGGCATGGCCTCGTCCGAGCCGCCGATGCCGACGGGCACGAGGGGCACACCCGCCCGGGCGGCCACGTAGGCCGTCCCGTCGAACAGGTCCTCGACCGTGTCGCCCGAGCGCCGGGTGCCCTCGGGAAACATGACCAGCGGCTCGCCGTTCTCGATCACCTCGAGGCAGGTGCGCAGCGACTCGCGATCGGCGGTGCCGCGGTGCACCGGGAAGGCGCCGAGCATCGACACGAACCGCCCGAGCGCCTTCGACTTCCAGATCGACGCCTTGCCCATGTAGCGCATGCGCGGCCGCCGGACGGTCGCGACCAGGATGAAGTCGAGGTTGGACCGGTGGATGGGCGCCAGCACGAACGGCCCGTGCGCCGGGACGTGCTCGGCGCCGTGGATCTCCAGCCGGAAGTAGGCCTTCGCCAGCCCCAGGAACGCCCCGCGGACGATGGCGTAGGAGGTGCGCTCGAGCCGCGTCGGCGGATGGACGTCGACCGCGGGCGCCCGCAGCCCCGCCGGCTCGACCTTGGCGGCACCACGGGCGGCCGCCGCCTCGTCGGACGTCCCGTCGGCGTCGGCCGCCGCCGCGGGCGTCTGCTCGGTTTCGGCCGGGGTCGCGTCCGCTTCGTGGTCAGTCATCGTCGCCGATCCTCCCGGCCAGCTCGTCGACGATCTCGTCGACGGTCATGTCGCTGGTGTCGAGCTCGAGCGCGCCGTCGGCGCGCATGAGCGGGGCGGTCTCGCGACCCTGGTCGAGCGCGTCGCGCCGAGCCATGTCGGCCGCCACGGTCTCGTAGTCGAGGTCGCTGACCTCGGCCGCCCGGCGTTCGGCCCGCACCTCGGGGCGGGCGTTCAGGTACACCTTGAGCACGGCGTCGGGGAAGACCACGCTGCCGATGTCGCGGCCTTCGAGCACGCCCCCGCCGCGCTCGTTGGCCCACTCGCGCTGGCGGCGCACCAGCTCGGTGCGGACGTCGGCGTTGGCGGCCACCAGCGACACGGCCCGCGACACCTCGGGGCCACGGATCTCGATCGTGGCGTCGACCCCGTCGACGCGGACGGTGTCGACCGCGACCTCGAGCTCGACCGTCCGGGCCAGCGCGGCCACCGGCTCGGGGTCCGCCGGGTCGATGCCCCGCCGCAGCGCGGCGAACGTGACGGCGCGGTACATGGCCCCCGTGTCGAGGTAGTCGAGGCCCAGCCGGGTGGCCAGCCGACGGGCGACCGTCGACTTGCCGGACCCCGCAGGCCCGTCGATCGCGATGACCTTCACGGGGAGAGCACCCTACTGTGCGGCGGCGGGACGACCTGACCCGCGCAGGACGTCGAGGGCGTCCCAGAAGCCCGGGAACGTCTTGGCGACGCAGCCCGGTTCGGCGATCTCGATGCCCGGCACGCGCAGGCCCAGAAGGGCGAAGCTCATCGCCATGCGGTGGTCGTCGTAGGTCTCGATGCGGGCCGCGCGCGGCGTGCCGGGGTGCACGACGAAACCGTCGGGATGCTCCTCGGCCCGGATGCCCGCCCGGCGCAGCTCGGCGACCACCGCCGCGATGCGGTCGGTCTCGTGGCCCCGGATCAGCGCCACCCCCCGCACCCGCGTCGGGCCGTCGGCGAAAACCGCCACCGCGGCGAGGGTCTGCGCCATGTCGGGCATGTCCCGCATGTCGACCTCGCCCAGCGACCGGAGTGGCCCCGGCCCGCCCGTCACGGTCGTGGCGTCGGCCGTGCGGGTGACCGACGCGCCCATGGCGCCGAGCAGGTCGGCGAACCGGGCGTCGCCCTGGCGGGTGGCCGCACCGAGCCCCGCGACGGTGACCCGCCCGCCGAGCAGGGCGGCCGCGGCCAGCAGGTACGAGGCCGCCGAGGCGTCGGGCTCGACCCGGTAGGCGGCGGCCCGGTACCCGCCCGGCGGCACGGTCAGGACGGGCCCGGCGCCCGGGACCTCCCCCGTCGCCGTCACCGTGACGCCGAACGCGCCCATGACGTCCACCGTGAGGTCGACGAACGGGCGGGACACGAGCGGCGTGGTCACCGTGATCCGGACGCCGTCGCGCGCGCCCGGGCCGGCCAGCAGCAACCCGGAGAGGTACTGGCTCGACGTGTCACCGGCGACGGTCACGTCGCCGCCCACCGGCCGGCCGGGCGTGGTGATCGTGACCGGCAGGTGGCCGGGCTCGCCGTGCGCCTCGACGGTGGCGCCGAGGGTGGCGACGCCGTCGAGCACGGGCCCCATCGGCCGGGCCCGCAGCGGCGGGCCGCCGTCGACCCGGTACGGGCCTTCGCCGAACGTGGCCACCACCGGCAGCAGGAAGCGGCTGGTCGTGCCCGAGAGGCGCATGTCGAGGGCGAGCGGCCCGGGCCGCAGCCGGCCGCCGGTGCCGGTCACGATGGCCCGGGCGGCCACCTCGTCCCCATCGTCCACCTCGACGCGAGCGCCGAGGGCGGCGAGGGCCTCGCGCATGGCCCGCGAGTCGTCGGCCACGAGGGCGTTGTCGATCGTGGAGGTCCCCTCGGCCGAGGGCGGCGCACAGCAGCGCCCGGTTGGTGAGGCTCTTCGACCCCGGCACCGACACCATGGCGTCGACGGGGTGGCCGATCGGCTCGACCAGCAGGGCGGGCTTGTGGACCTCGCTCCGCTCGGTCATGTCAGCCGACGTCGATCGGCAGCACGGCCGGCCGGTAGCCCCGCCCGACGAGGCCGGCCCGGAACACCTCCACCGCCCCGCTCTCGATCAGCATCACGAGCACGCCCTGGGGGCCCTCGGTCGAGTGGGCGATCTCGAGGTCGACGATGTTGACGTCGAGGTCGGCGGCGAGGATGGCCACGTCGGCCACGACCCCCGGCCGGTCGGGCACCGGGATGCGCACCTCGCGCAGGTCCGCCGCAGTGCGGAACCGCGCCGGCAGGTTGACCCGGGCCGCCCGGGCCTTGTCGAGCCGGTCGAGCAGCCCGGCCCGGTCACCCGCGGCCACGAGGTCGCGCATCTCGCCGAGGGCGGCCCGCAGATCGTCGAGCACGCCGACGATGGCGACGCGGTTGTCGGCGCAGATGTCGGGCCAGATCCCCGGGTGCCCCGAGGCGATGCGGGTCATGTCCCGGAAGCCACCCGCGGCGAGGCGCAGCAGCGCCCGGTGCTCCTCGCTGCGCTCGTCGGCCAACCGCATCAGCGTCGCCGCCGCCAGGTGCGGGACGTGCGACACCACCGCCACCAGCTCATCGTGCCGGTCGGGCGGCAGGGCGACGACCTCGGCCCCCAAGGTGCCGACGATCTGGCGGACCCCGGCGAACGCGCTGGCGTCGGTGCCCTCAGTGGGGGTCAGCACCCAGGTGGCGCCCTCGAAGAGTTCGGCCGCGGCCCCCTCGACCCCCTCCTGCTCGGAGCCGGCCATCGGGTGGCCGCCGACGAAGCGGGCGTCGGCCACCGCGTCGACGATCGACGCCTTCACCCCGCCCACATCGGTGACGACGCCCGTCGTCGTGGCGAGCGCCCGGCGCGCCTCGTCAGCCACGGCGTCCACGGGGGTGGCCACGAACGTGACGTCGGCCGCGGGATCGTCGCCGACGGCGTCGAGCGCCCCCAGCGCCAGGGCCTTGTCGACGCACACGGGGTCGGCGTCGCGGCCGGTCACGTGCCAGCCGTTGCGGCGCAGGCGGAGGCCGATGGAGCCCCCGATGAGCCCGGTCCCGACGACGAGGGCCCGGCCCGGCTCTGGGGGACGGCCGAGGGCCATCAGGCCGGGAGGTCGTCGCGCAGGTTGCGCGCGCCCTCGAGGTAGACGTGATGGAAGTCCTGCCGCGGGCGGTCGGACTGCACGTGGATCATCACGCGGATGCACATCGGCGTGCCGCCCTCGATGTCCAGCTCGCGGGCGCAGATGAGCGGCACGTCGCCGAGGCCGAACTTGCGGGCGGCGAGGGCCGGGAACGCCGAGTGGATGTCGTCGGTGGCGGTGAACAGCACGCTGATCAGGTCGTCGTGGTGGAGGTCGTTGCGCTCGAACAGCGCGTCGAGCAGCGCGATCACCCGCTCGAACAGGTGGTCCTTGTCGTCGACGTCGAGCGTCGTGGCGCCCCGGAGGGCTCGGACGGCGGATGGCATCGGCTTGCCACGTTACTGGCGCGGCAGTCTGGCGCGGCCATTGCGGGGGCGCACCCCGGCCGCGGCCCGCTCGAGCGCTCTGACCTCGGCCTGGGTCAGCGGCCGCCACTCCCCCGGCGGCAGCCGGCGGTCGGCCAGGGGGCCGATCCGCACCCGGACCAGGCGCCGCACCGGGTGCCCGACCGCCTCGCACATGCGCCGGACCTGGCGGTTGCGGCCCTCGTGGATCGTGATGCGCAACGTGTGGTCGCCGACGAGCGACACCCGCGCCGGGGCGGTCGGCCCGTCCTCGAGCTCGACGCCCTCGCGCAGCCGCCGGAGCGCGCCGCGCGAGGGCGTCCCGGTGACGTCGGCCAGGTACTCCTTGTCGACCCCGAACGACGGGTGGGTGAGCCGGTGGGCCAGCTCGCCGTCGTTGGTGAGGACGAGCAGGCCCTCGGTGTCGGCGTCGAGGCGGCCCACCGGGTACACCCGCGGCTCGGCGGGCACCAGGCCGACGACGGTCGGGCGGCCCTGCGGATCGGAGGCCGTGGTCACGACGCCGGCGGGCTTGTTGAGCAGGTAGTGGACCAGGCCCTGGCGCACGCCGATGCGGGCCCCGTCGACCTCGATGGCGTCAACCTCGGGATCGGCCCGCGTGCCGAGCGTCGCCACCTCGCCGTTGACCGTGACCCGCCCGGCGGCGATCAGCTCCTCGCACGCCCGCCGGCTCCCCAGCCCCGCCTGAGCGAGCACCTTCTGCAGCCGCTCGCCGGTCGCGGTCACCCCGGATCGGGGTCGGATCCGGGCGGCAGGCCGGGGGCGTCGTCGAGGTCGACCCCCAGCTCGGCGTCGAGGTCGACCGGCTCGCCCCCGTTGCCGTTCGGGGCCTTGGTGGCGTGGTCGCGGTCGGAGTTGCTGCCCTCGAGCGCGTGGAGACGCTCGGTGAAGGACGGCGCGTCGGGCCGCAGCCCCCGTTCGAGCTGCTCCACCACGTCGGCCCCGGGCACGAAGCCGCCCAGCGCGGGCAGGTCGGCGAGCGAGTCGGCGCCGACCTTCTCGAGGAAGGCGCTGGTGGTGCCGTACATCACCGCCTGGCCGGGACCGGAGTCGCGGCCGATCTCGGCGATGTAGCCCCGCTGCTGCAGGGTGCGCATCACGCCGTCGACGCTGACGCCCCGGATCGACGCCACCTGCGCGCGGGAGATCGGCTGCTTGTAGGCGACGATCGCCAGGGTCTCGAGGGCGGCGGCCGAGAGCTTGGCCGTCTGGCCCTCGAGCACGAAGCGCTCGACGTACGCCGCCTCGTCGGGGTGGGTCTGGTAGCGCCAGCCGCCCGCCACCCGGGCGAGCTGGAAGCCGCGGCCCTCTTCCTCGTACTCGGCCGCCAGCTCGCGGCACAGCTCGTCGACGATGGCCGGGCGCAGCTCCAGGAGCTGGCCCACCAGGTTGGAGGCGATGGGTGCCTCGCTGACCAGCACGATCGCCTCGATCGCCCGCCGGGCCTCGGCCCGTCGCTCGCCGTCGGGCGCGCCTGGCGTGCCCGGCCCGTCAGCCGTCATAGGCGTCGACGTCGGCGAGCGGCCGGGCGTCGTCGTGCTCGCGGCCCAGCCAGACGATCTCGATGTCGCCGAACGTGTGCGGCTGGTCGAGGTCGACCAGGCCGAGCTTGAACAGCTCGAGCACGGCCAGGAACCGGACGACCACCGCCAGCCGCTCCACCAGGTCGCCGGTGAGGGCCCGGAACGTGATGCGGCCGGCCCTGGGCAGCTCGTCGACCAGCTCGGCGAGGGCGTCGGTGACCGAGGCCCGGATCGGCGCCACGTGGTCGAGGTCGATGTGCGGGCGGGGCTTGGGGGCGATGGCCCGGAGGTAGGCGAGGCGCAGGTCGTCGAGCGTGATCCCGGCCAGCAGGTCGGGCATCAGGCCGACGTAGCGCTCGTCGAGGCCGACGGTGCGACCGACGCTGCGGCCGGCGTCGCCCGCCATCACCGACAGGGCGATGGCGGCCTCCTTGAACGTCTTGCACTCGACGAGGCGGTGCAGCAGCAGGTCGCGCTCCTCCCACAGCGCCAGCTCGTCGTCGAGGTCCATCTCGTCGCCGTGCGGCAGCAGGCGACGGCTCTTCAGCTCGACCAGGGTGGCGGCGATGAGCAGGAACTCGCTCGCCATCTCGAGGTCGAGCTCCTCCATACGGCCGAGCTCGGCGAGGTAGCCGTCGACGATCGTCGACAGGCTCACCTCGTAGAGGTCGACCTGCTCGGCCAGGATGAGGTGCAGCAGCAGATCGAACGGTCCCTCGAAGACGGGCGTGCGCACCGCGTAGGGCATCGGGTCGATGATAATCACGCCCCTGTCGTTCCCCGGTGCACCCTGGACCGGCCGCCGGGCCAGAATCGGGGTTCGGCCCCTGCCAGGGCAGCCTCTAGCATCGCCGGCCATGGCCCGTGTGTTCTCCGGCATCCAACCCACCGGCGATGTCCACCTCGGCAACTACCTGGGTGCGGTGCGGCGTTGGGTCGCGGAGCAGCACGACGACGACGCGATCTACTGCATCGTCGACCTGCACGCCATCACGATCCCGAAGGACCCGGCCGAGCTGCGGGCCAAGGTCCTCGAGCTCACGCAGATCCTCGTCGCGGCCGGCCTCGACCCCGAGGTCGTGACGCTGTTCGCCCAGAGCCACGTGTCCGAGCACGCCGAGCTGGGCTGGATCATGGAGTGCACGGCCAGCTTCGGCGAGCTGCGGCGCATGACCCAGTTCAAGGACAAGGCCGACCAGGCCGACTTCGTGTCCGCCGGCCTGTTCACGTACCCCGCGCTGCAGGCCGCCGACATCCTCCTGTACGACACCGACAAGGTGCCGGTCGGCGACGACCAGCGCCAGCACATCGAGCTGGCCCGCGACCTGGCCGTGCGGTTCAACTCCCGCTACGGCGACACGTTCGTCGTGCCCGCCCACGCCATCCCGCCCGTCGGCGCCCGGGTCATGGACCTCCAGGCCCCCGAGCGGAAGATGTCCAAGTCGGTGGACTCGCCCCAGGGCACGGTCCTCGTCCTCGACGAGCCCAAGGTCATCGAGCGCAAGTTCAAGCGGGCGGTGACCGACAGCGAGTCCGAGGTGCGCTACGACCCCGACACCAAGCCGGGGGTGTCGAACCTGCTGTCGATCCTGGGCGCGGCCACCGGCGCCGACCCCGCGGCGCTGGCCGAGCGCTACGACCAGTACGGCCCGCTCAAGGCCGACACCGCCGAGGCCGTCATCGACCTGCTGCGGCCCGTCCAGGAGCGATTCGCAGCGCTGGCGGCCGACCCGGCGGAGACCGCCCGCATCCTGGCCCTGGGGGCCGACAAGGCCCGGAAGACCGCAGGCGCCACGCTCGCCCGGGTGCGTGACCGCATCGGCCTCTCGCTGGGCTAGGGGCCGCCCGTCGCTCGCCGACCCGTCGCCACCGGCGCCTCCGGCGACCGTTCAGTCGTCGGCGCACTCGTCGGAGACGAACTCGCGGTCGTCCCCCGTCGCGGGCTCGAAGGAGCCGCAGACGGTCGGCTCGCCCGCCTGGCACTCGTCTCCGGTCCGCTCGACGAACTGGCCCGGGGCGAAGCCGGGCCGCGAGGGCGCGCTCGCCGTCGTCACCACGCAGAAGGCATCGCCGCCGTCTTCGCTGCCCATGCCCATCCAGCAGCCCGCGATGAAGGAGGCGATGATCGCGACGACGAGCAGCCTGGCGTTCCCTGACGATTTCGACGCCATCGCGGCTCGCCCCCACCGGTGCTGGTGATCCGCGGCCACCGTACCGGCCGGCGGGACCCGGCCTGGGGACCGCGTCGCGTGGCCGCGCAGGGTCGGGCGGTGGCAACCGGTTCGTCGTCCGCCGGCGCGAGCGGGCACGCTTGAGTCGTGGAGATCCGCGACGCCAAGCCCGACGACTGGCCGGCCATCTGGCCGTTCCTGCGCCGCATCATCGCCGAGGGCGAGACGTTCGTGTGGGACCGCGACGTCAGCGAGGACGAGGCCCGCGCCATGTGGCTGCACGACCCCCCGGGCCGGACACTGGTCGCGGTCGACGAAGACGGCGCGGTGGTCGGCACGGCCGAGATCCACCCGAACTTCGGGGGCCCCGCCGCGCACATCGCCAACGCCGGGTTCATGGTCGACCCGGGCCGGGCGGGCCGGGGCGTCGGGCGGGCGCTGGCCGAGCACGCCGTGGCCGAGGCCCGGGCCGACGGTTACCGGGCGATGCAGTTCAACGCGGTGGTCGAGACCAACACGCGGGCCGTGGCGCTGTGGCGATCGCTGGGGTTCGAGGTGCTGGCGACGGTGCCCGAGGCCTTCGACCACCCGGCCCACGGCTTCGTCGGACTGCACATCATGTACCGCCGCCTCTGACGGGCCGAGTGCTGCGGATCTTCTTCGCGGTGCTGCGCACCAGAGTGACCAGATCCGCGACGAAAACCGGGGCAGAGACCACGGTCAGTCGTCGTCGGCGTCCTTGAGGGCGTGGGCGACCGGCATCGCCACCGTCCAGCGCGCGGGGTCGAGGTGGTGCTCCCCCGCCCACGCCACGGTCAGGGGGTCGCTGCCGGCGGCGCGCAACATGTCGGCCCCGAGTCGGTCGTGGCAGAGGTACCGACCGGTCCGGCCCACGGCGCCGCGCCGTTCGGACCAGCGCTCGGCGGCGGAGTGCCCCGCCGCCATCCCCGCGACAGTGGCCAGCGCCCGGCGCACCGGGCCCAAGCCGCTGTCGACCTTGCCCACGTCGTGCAGCAGCGCCGCCGCCAGGACCGGACGGGTCGCCCGATCGCCCAGTGCCGCCTCGGCCCGGCGGGCGACGCCGACGGCGTGACGGCGGTCGGCGCCACTCATGCGGCGCCACAGCACGACCTCGCCCGGCAACAGCGCAGCGGTGGCCCACGCGTCGTCGGCCGCGGTGGGGCCCCCGGGCCGGAGCGAGCCGAAGAACCGGGAGACGAGGTGGCTCAGGTGGCGCGCCGACGGCACGGCGTCAGGCGTGGTCGATGCAGAACCGCGTCGCCGGCATCGCCTCGAGCCGGGCGTCGCTGATCGGCCGGCCGCAGACCTCGCACAGGCCGAAGGTGCCGGCGTCGAACTTCGACAGGGCGTGCTCGACCTCTTCGAGCTGGTCCTGGAACTGGTTGAGCAGCGCCTTGTTCTCGCCCTGCTCGGCCGCGACCTGCCCTGAGTCCGCGAAGTTCTCGTCGTACGACGGCGCGTCGTCGCTGCCGACTGTGAGCGCGGCGATCTGACCGGTGAGACGCGCCCGCTCGTCCTCGAGCTGGCCGCGCAGCGTGGAGATGAGCGTCTGGTCGGGCATCACGCGAAGGCTACCGGACCGGCGCCACCACCACGGGAGCGGACGCCGCGAACGCGTGGCGTGCATGTCGGCCGCCGTCCACGCCGGGTTCAGATGGTGTTCACGGGGCCGCGATCCGAGCTCGCGGGTGGGCGGCGCGGTACGCCGCCACCAGGCGTTCTGCGGACACCTTCGTGTACACCTGCGTGGTGCTGACCGAGGCATGACCGAGCAGCTCCTGGACGGAACGGAGGTCGGCGCCGTGGTCGAGCATGTGCGTGGCGCACGAGTGCCGCAGGACGTGAGGCGTGAGCCGGGCCTCGAGGCCCACCTCGGCACCCCAGCGCTTGACCACCAGCCACGCCCCCTGGCGCGTGAGGCGGCCACCACGCCGGTTGAGGAACACCGCGTCGGCGTCGGACCGGCGCGCCCACCGCTCGGGCACGAGTGCGGGGCGGCCGCCGGGGCCCAGCCACGACCCGAGTGCGGCGACGGCCGGCCGCCCCACCGGCACGACCCGCTCCTTCGCACCCTTCCCGAACGCCCGGAGCAACGCCGACTCGAGGTCGACGTCGCCCAGCCGCAGGCCCACCAGCTCGGAGATGCGCAGCCCGGTGCCGTAGAGCACCTCGAGGATGGCCCGGTCCCGGCGGGCGGTCGGGTCGTCCCCCATCACCGCGCCGAGGAGGGCCTCGACCTCGGGCTCGCTGAGCGCCTTGGGCAGGCCGGCGGGCACGCGGGGCGTCTCCACCCGGGCGCCGGGGTCGCGGGCGGCGTGGCCCTCCTCGGCCAGGAACCGGTGGAGCGAACGCACGGCCACCACCGCCCGGGCCACCGTGGCCGGAGCGAGGCCCGCGGCGCGCAGCTCGGCGACGTACGCCTCGATGTCGGCCTCGTCCACGTCGCCGAGCGCGCGGCCGCTCTTCCGCAGCCACGCGCACCACCGGCGGGCGTCGCGCCGGTAGGCCGCCAGGGTCGCCCGTGCCCGCCCCTTCTCGGTCGCCAGCCACGACAACCACTCCTCGGCGTCGAGGGGCAGGCCGCGGGGATCGTCGGCGGGGTCCGCCCACTCGTCTGTCTCGGCTCGGATCGCCGCGTGCGCTGGCACGAGGCCACCGTACGGCGGCGCCGGCCGCACTAACGTGACCCACCACCGGCCGGACCGAGGAGTTGCGGTGCCCCGCTACGACTTCCGCTGCCGCACCTGCGGCGCCACGTTCGAGGTGACGCGCCCCATGGCCGCCTCCGGCGACCCGGCCGCCTGCCCCGAGGGCCACCGCGACACGGTCAAGCTGATGTCGCTGGTGGCGGTCGGCGGCCGGGCCGGTGAGGCAGCCGCGGCCATGCCCTCGGGTGGCGGTGGGGGCTGCTGCGGCGGCGCCTGCGGCTGCGGCTGACCGGCCGACCAGCGTCGTGGCGGCACCCGCGGCGGGCGCTCAGCCTCTCAGGCGGCCGCGGCGGTCGAGCGCCAGGAGGGCGATGACCGACTTGGCGTCGGTGATGCGCCCGTCGTCGACCATCGCTACGGCGTCGTCGAGGGGCATGCGGGCGACGACCATGTGCTCCTCCTCGGCACCCTGCCGGTCGTCGGGCACCTCGTGGAGGCCCGAGGCCACGTAGATCACCACCGACTCGTCGCAGAACCCCGGCGAGTTGTGGAACGTGAGCAGGTGCTCGAGCCGCTCGGCCCGCAGCCCCACCTCCTCGGCCAGCTCCCGGCCGGCCGTGAGCTCGGCGGGCTCGCCGTCGACGTCGCGCAGCCCCGCCGGGATCTCCCACACGTCGGCGTCGAGGGCCGCCCGATACTGGCGGACCAGCGTGATCGTCCCGTCGTCGTGGATCGGGACGATCCCGACCGCCCCCGGATGGTGCACGATCTCGCGCTCGTGGCGGTGGCCGGTCGGGCCCTCGACCTCCGCGATCGCCACCGAGATCCTCCGGCCCTGCCAGGCGGAGTGCTCGGCAGCCACGCGGAACACGGGGCGCGCCTCCCCCGCGCTCACGGAAGCGACCGGACGGTTTGCGGCTCGTGGACCGGGAACAGGTGCGGCCGCCGCCCCTCGGCGCGGTCGAGTGCCGCCCCCACGAACTCGCGGAACAGCGGCGCCGGCCGGTTGGGGCGGCTCTTGAACTCGGGGTGCGCCTGCGTGCCCACCCAGAACGGGTGGTTCGACAGCTCGACGAACTCGACCAGCCGGCCGTCGGGCGACGCTCCTGAGCACACGAAGCCCGAGCCCTCGAACTTGCCGCGGTAGCGGGGGTTGAACTCGTAGCGGTGCCGGTGACGCTCGGACACCACCGTCTTCTCGTAGGCGTGGGCCACCTGCGACCCGTCGGCCAGCTCGGCGATGTAGGCGCCGAGGCGCATGGTGCCGCCCTTGTCGGTGACGTCGCGCTGGCTGTCCATGAGGTCGATCACGGGATGCGGCGTGGCAGGGTCGAACTCGGTCGAGTTGGCGCCGGTGAGACCCAGCTCGTTGCGGGCGAACTCGATGGTCATGACCTGCATGCCCAGGCACAGGCCGAGGCACGGGATGCGATTTTCGCGGGCGTAGTTGGCGGCCGCGATCTTTCCCTCGACGCCACGTTCGCCGAACCCGCCGGGGATGACGATGCCGTCGAGGTCGCGCAGCCGGCCCTCGGCCAGCAGGCCCTCGGTGTCCTCGGCCTGGATCCACTCGACGTCGACCTTGGCGCCGTGGTGGAACCCGCCGTGCTTGAGCGCCTCGACCACAGAAAGGTAGGCATCGGGCAGGCTGACGTACTTCCCGATGATGCCGACCCTCAGGCCGCGGGTGGCCGACTCGGCCCGCTCGACCAGACCCTCCCACTCGGACAGGTCGGGTGGCGTCTGGTCGAGGCCGAGGTGGCGGCAGATGACCCCGTCGAATCCCTCTTCGTGCAGCACGAGCGGCACCTCGTAGAGGTTGCCGGCGTCGGCGGCGTTGACGACGGCCTCGGTGGGCACGTCGCACAGCCGTGAGATCTTCTGCTTCAGCGAGTCGCTGACGGGCCGCTCGCTGCGGCACACGATCACGTCGGGCTGGATGCCCCGCGCCCGCAGCTCGGTCACCGAGTGCTGGGTTGGCTTGGTCTTCTGCTCACCCGCCGGGCCGATGAACGGCACGAGCGTGACGTGCACGAACGCGACGTTGTTGCGCCCGATGTCGAGCCGGAACTGCCGGATCGCCTCGAGGAACGGCAGGATCTCGATGTCGCCGACCGTGCCGCCGATCTCGGTGATGACGACGTCGACGTCGTCGCCGGCCAGCCGGTTGATGCGGCGCTTGATCTCGTCGGTGATGTGCGGGATGACCTGGACGGTCTTGCCCAGGTAGTCGCCCCGCCGCTCGGCGGCCAGCACGGCCGAGTAGATCGAGCCGGTCGTGGCGTTGCTGCCCCGCGACAGCGGCTCGTCGATGAACCGCTCGTAGTGGCCGAGGTCGAGGTCGGTCTCGCCGCCGTCGTCGGTGACGAAGACCTCGCCGTGCTCGAACGGGTTCATCGTGCCGGGGTCGACGTTGATGTACGGGTCGAGCTTCTGCATCGTGACCCGCAGGCCTCGCGACTTCAGCAGACGACCGAGTGACGAGGCGGAGATGCCCTTGCCGAGGGAGCTGGCGACACCACCCGTGACGAAGATGTGTTTTGTCACGGGCCCACAGGATAACCCGGTCGCCGCCCGCGCCCGCGGACGGTGGCCGTGACCTGCGTCTCGTGCTGTCGTCCGGCAGCTCAGCCGATCGTGAGGGCGGTGCGGATGCCGCGGCGCTGCTGGAGGTTGTCGACGGCGGCGGTGACGTCGTCGAGCGGGTAGCGGTCGGTGATCATGCCGGCGAGGTCGAGGCGCCCGGCCTTCGCCAGGGCGAGGAGGCGCGGGATGTCGCGGTGGGCGTGCACGCTGCCGAGCAGGCAGCCGATGAGGCGCTTCTCGGTGGCGGTGAACCCGGCGACCATGGGGATGCTGATGCCCTGGTCGATCGGCGCCGCGCCCACGCCGACCGTGGTGCCGCCGGCCCGGCTGCTGGCGATGGCCTGCTCGAGCAGCGCGGCCTGGCCGGCGGCCTCGAAGCAGTAGTCCATGCCGATGCCCGTGAGGTCCATGCAGAATGCCGTGACGTCGGTGTCGGTGGGGTCGATCGTGTGGGTGGCCCCGAAGCGCAGCGCGGCCTCCCGCCGCTGGGCGACGGGGTCGACCGCCACGATGACCGACGCCCCGGCCAGCCGGGCGCCCTGGACGACGGCGATGCCGATGCCCCCGGCGCCGAGGACGAGCACCGTCGCCCCTTCCTCGACGTGCGCCGTCTGGAGGACGGCGCCGACACCCGTCTGCACCGCGCAGCCGATGACGCACGCCTCGGCCAGGTCGACGTCGTCGTCGACCTTGACCACGCCGTCCTGCGGCAGCACCACGTACTCGGCCCAGCCGCCCATGCCGAGGCCCCGGTAGACGAGCTCGCCGCCGCGCGACAGCGGGCTGGTGCCGTCGGGCCGCGTCGAGGTGAACAGAGCGGACGAGTACTCGGCGCACAGCGTCGGCTGGCCCCGGGTGCAGAAGTAGCAGCGCCCGCACGGCGGCAGCGGGGTCAGGACGGCCTTGTCGCCGGCCCGCAGCCGGGTCACCCCCGGCCCCACGGCCTCGACGATGCCGGCGGCCTCGTGGCCGAGCACGGTCGGGGTGGCCGCCGGGAAGCTGCCGTCGAGGCTGGACAGGTCCGAATGGCAGACACCGCAGTCGGTCACCCGGACGAGCACCTCGCCCGGGCGCGGATCCTCGATGTCGACCTGGCCGACCGCCAGCTTCCCGTCCGCCTCCAGCACCGCAGCACGCATCGATCCCATGGGGCGAGAACCTAACGGACCGTCAGATACGGTGCAGGCCCGCATGTGTCAATCACTCCTTGACACCGTGGGAGTGTCAATGTCAGGTTGACACCATGGACCTCGACCTCGAACAGCTCATCGACGTCATCGAGAGCGACGACACCACTGACCCGCTCGACCGAGTCGCCGCGGCCGCCACGCTCAAGGACCAGATGGAGGCCCTCGGCGACGAGCTGCTCGACCACTTCGTCAAGGCGGCACGCGACCAGGGGTGCTCCTGGAACCAGATCGGTGAGGCCCTCGGCGTGACCCGCCAGGCCGCCCAGCAGCGGCACGGCGTCGGGCTGCTCGGGCGGCTCGTCGAGGGCCTGCGGGCCGGCAGGTTCCAGCGCTTCACGCCCCGGGCCCGCGCCGCGGTGATCGCCGCGCAGACGGTGGCCCGCGAGCGCGGCCACGACGTCGTCGGCACCGAGCACGTGCTGCTCGCGCTGTACGAGACGGGCGAGGGCAACCTCGGGCGCGTCACCCTCGACCGGCTCGGCGTCGACGCGGCCGCGCTCGCGGCCTTCGTCGACGAGGCGAACCCGCCCACCGACGCGACCATCCGCGGCCACATCCGCTTCGGCCGCGACGCCAAGACCGCCCTCGAGCGCACCCTGGCCGCGGCCGTCGAGCTCGGCCACAACTACATCGGCTGCGAGCACCTGCTGCTCGGGGTCGCGGCGGTCGACGACGGCCTCGGCGCCCGCGCCCTCGCCGCCCAGGACGTCACGGCCGCCGCCCTGCGCCCGGCGGTCGTCGCCGTCGTGCGCGAGGCCGCCGGGGGCGGGTCCGCCACGCCGTGACCAGCCGCGGGTCGTCGAACTGGGGAGGGTTGTCAGGCATATCACCTGACAATCCTCCCCAGTTCGGGTCGAGTCAGGGCACGCGGCCCCAGCGGTCCGCGGCCCGCAGGGGCGGGACCGCGGCGATGACGCGGCTGAACGAGACCCGCTCGCTGGCGAGGTTGAGCAGCGCCACCACCACCAGGACGATCGTGCGGGTGGTCGGCGAGCAGGCCAGGACCACACCCAGCCCCAGCGCGGCGCCGAGCACGTTGGCCCCGGCGTCGCCGAGCATCAGGCGCTCGGCCAGGTCGGCGACCAGCAGCCCCCCTCCCGCCCCGACCGCCAGCGCCACGCCCGCCAGCTCGGGCTCGGCGCCGACGCCGAGCACGAGCACGACGAACGCCAGCAGCGTCACCTTCGTCGTACGACCAGGCGCCCGATCGAGCAGGTTCCCGAGGTTGGCGGCCAGCGCCACCAGCGCCCCGTCGGCCAGCAGGCGGCCGAGGCTGTCGGGTTCGATCACCGCCACGACCACGACCGCGACCGCGGCGCCGCCGAACAGCTTGACCGCGCCCGTGGTCAGCCGCCCCGACGCCAGGGAGCGGAGGTGGCCGCGGAACCCGCCGCTCTCCCCCGCCCCGCCCAGGTCGTCGAGCAGGCCGAGCAGGCCGAAGCCGACGGCCGTCACGGTGACCAGCCGCAGGCCGATCACCGCGTCCGTGTCGGGCTCGGCGCCGGCGGCCACGGCCACCGCCACCACGGCGTCGACCGCGAGGACGACCAGAGCGACGAGCACCCCCACCGCGGTCGGCAGGCGCCGCTCGCGGTAGTTCGAGCGCTCGAACACCGGCACCGCGAAGGCGCCGGCCGTGAGGCGCCAGAGCGCCAGCGCCAGCAGCACCCCGGCCGCGAAGGCGGCGACGACGATCATCTCGTGTTCCCCCTTCTCACCCGGTGGCGCTCGGCACCGCGCCGTCGGCGGCGTCGGGCGCCGGCGTGGGCGCCCGCGCCGGCCCCCGGTCCCGACCGATCCGGCGCCGCGCCCAGGCCACCACGTCCGGCCAGTCGACCAGCACGAGCGGCACGGCGATGGCCCACGCCCAGTAGTCCAGCCCGAGGAGCAGCCAGGTCGTGGCGTGCAGGAACAGCGCGGCCGCGGCGTACAGCACCCGCGTCCACCGCACGAAGACCACGACGGGAAACGTCAGCTCGAGGCCGAGGATGAACACCCCCGACGCCCGCGCCACCCATACGTTGTCGCCCACCCACCGAGCCAGCCCCGGCCAGCCGGGGCTACCGATGCTCGGCCCCCACAGCGTGACGTATCGCATGTTGTCGCTGTAGGCCCACTCCAGGCCCGAACGGCGCAGCTTGTGGTAGCCGGCGAAGAAGTAGATGAGGGCGGTGATGACGATCGCCACCCGGATCGGCCACCCCCAGCGGCGGCGGGGGATGCGGTCGCGGACGTCGCGGATCGTGGGCGCCAGCAGGAACGGGGCCGATACCCACAGCAACAGCAGGTCGTTGTGCAGCACCTTGCCCCGGCTCCCCCGCAGGCCGGCCAGCACCAGGTAGCACACCCAGGCGACGGCGAAGGCGAGCTGCGGGCGGCGGCGCAGCAGGGCGGCCGCCACCGCGACCGCGGCCGCCAGCGTGCCGACGACCTGGATGGCCACGAACACCTCGGCCGACGGCATCGTGTCGAGGAACCCGAGGATGGGCACCGGGTCGACCAGCGCGGCGGGGGTGTCGGCCAGCTGACGGTACGACCCGGCGGCGATGCGCACGCCGATGAGCGCCGACAGCCCGACGTACACCACGAGCAGACGCAGCGCCGTCTCGGGGCCCCAGAGGGCGTCGTCGAGGGCGGCACGCAGGCGTGCCCCGCGTGGGCGGCCGGCCTCGGTCACGGATTCCGCCTCAGCAGGGAGAAAGACATCCCCCCACAACTCGCGACGGGCTCGTAGTGGTGCTCGGTCACCCACTCGCCGCCGCGCTCGACGAGCCGGGCGCGGTCCCGGGCGATCGTCAGCTCGACCGTCGAGGGCTCGACCTCGACCACGGGCTCGAACAGCGCCTCGCACACCGCGCGGCGCCGCTCGTCGGACGCCCCCGGGAGCTCGGACATCGGCCATTCGGCGTGGCGGTAGCGCAGCGGCAGCTCCTCGAGGCTGACCGTGCGCGTCTCCCCGTCCTCGTCGGTCGCGCGGATCACCCAGCGGGTCTGATCGGCGTCGCGGCTGACGCTGAACAGCCGCCACCCGGTGAGCGGCCAGGCGTCGAACCCGACGACGCCCGGGACCAGCAGCAGCGCGAACAGGACCGCGACGAAGACCCGTGCCGAGCGCGGGGCGCGGTCGGAGGCGTCGGGTGGGGCGCCCGTGCCCGCGGCGGAATCGGTCACGACGGCTCGGCTCCCGCGCCCGCGGGCGACGGCTCGGGCGCCGTCTCCCCGGCCCCGGACCCGTTGGTGACGGCCTCGGGCCGATCGGGAGCCGGGATCTCGCCCGCCTGCACCGCCGCGCGGTCGTCCGCCTCGCCCCCGGCCGTCGCGGGCATGGCGTCGAGCGCCAGCCAGCCCAGCCCCAGGACCAGCACGAACAGGGTCACCCCACCGACGATGGCCCCCGAGTCGTTGACCGCGCTGCCGAGGATGGCCGCCACGATCGCGGCCCACACGCCGGCCCGCAGCGGCGGGATGCGGGCGTACAGCTCGCCCAAGGGCCGCGTCGGGTACCGCGCCAGGAACACGAGGAAGGCCACCGCCACCGGGATGACCGCCACCCAGAACGAACTGGTGGTCACGCCGAGGTTGGCGAGCGCCTTGCGCTCCATGATCGACAGCAGCGGCTCGAGCCCCTCGTCCCCCACCCGCTCGAACAGGCGCCCGAGGTGGGCCCGCTCCCCCTCGGGGCGGGCCAGGTCGACGAGGCCGAAGGCGGCGACCGCCGCCACCGTGGCGAGCAGCCCGAGCAGCACCGTGCGCAGCCGGACCTGGTACCCGGTCACCATCACGGCGAACACGAGGATCGTCGGGGTGAAGGCGATGATGCCGCCGACGTCCGAGCCGAAGACCGGGGCCCCGATGACCACGAGCACCGCCACCAGCAGGCCGATCGACGCGGCCGCGCCCTGGCGGCCCGGCCACCGGGCGGCCACGAACGCGGCGAGCAGGCAGGCCGCCGCGGCGACCATCCCGAACGAGTAGTTGCTGATGCCGTACAGGCGCGAGTTCCCGGTCGGCGAGTAACCGAACGCGGCGCTGAGGCTGAGGCGCGAACCGGTCATGACGTCGAGCGACCGGGACGAGCAGCACGAGCGCCAGCACGGCGGTGAGCGCCAGGCGCGGCCGGGTCAGCCGGGCGGCCAGCAGGGTCAGCGCGGCGGCGACCACGAGCGCGCCGGCCACGATGAACGCCCAGTAGAACCCCGCACCCAGGTCCTCGAGCGGGAAGCCGCGGGCGAGGAACGACATCGGCAGCACGGCCAGGTCGGCCACCGCCGCGAACGCGACGACCCGCCGGATACGGGGGCCCTGCCCGCGGGACAGCACGACGATCGCCGCCGCGCAGATCAGCCCCAGCACCACGACGACGGCCAGGGTGGTCGGGAACAGCAGCTGCTCGCGGAAGCGGGACGCCTCGTTCAGCGTCACCAGCCGGTCGACCCGCCGATCGAGCGAGTGATCCGACGCCAGCATCTCGGCCGGCCGCCCCTCCATCTCGACCGGGCGATCCACGCCCAGCAGGTCGAGCACGGTCGGCGCCACGTCGACCAGCGTCAGAAAGCCCGAGCGCTGGGTCGACGCCGAGCGCATGTACCCCGGATCGACGTCGGGGGCCCGCACCGCCGACACCGTGAGGTCGCGGTCGCCCGGCAGGTTGTACGGCGCCAGCAGCATCACGGCGTCGCGCTCGGGATCGACCTGCTCGAGCAGCCGGGCCACCAGGTCGTCGGTGTCGGCGAGGGCCTGCGAGCGGAGCTCCTGGTAGCGCTGCTCGTCGACCCGGTCGCGGTAGCGCATCGAGCGGGCCAGGTCCGACGCCTCGACGATGACGAGGCCGCCGTCGCGGTCGGCCGGCGTCTCCCACGCGGTGCGGAACCGCTGGTCGACCTGGTCGATGTCGAGCCGCAGGCCGAACGCCCGGGTCGGGTCCCGCACCAGCAGGTCGGTGTCGAGCTCGCCGGCGGGGATCACCCCGTCGCCGGTGGCCGCGGCCAGGCCGACCTGCCGCTCGTACGAGGTGCCGACGGAGTCGGTGCCGTCGGCGTTGCCGATGGCCTCGACGCCGAGGTCGGCCTCGGCCAGCGTGTCGGTGAGCAGGCCCAGCTCGGCGTCGTACGGCTCGCGGGCGTTGACGCGCTCGAGCGTCGGCCAGGCGAGGGCGACGTAGCTCCCGTCGGGCCGCACCCCGGTGCGGCGCTCGAAGATCTCGCCCGCCGACGAGCCGCCGGCCTGCTCGCCGAGGGCGAGCTGCTGGCCGTCGACGAGCGGATCGGAGGCGGCCCGGGTGCCCGCCGAGATCGTGAGGTAGGCGGCGCCGGGGGTGGCACGGGCCTTGACGCCCCGCGGCGCCATGTCGGCCAGCGCCGACTCGGCGAGCAGGCCTTCGATCGCCGGCAGGTCGTGGTCTCGCACCTCGGCCCAGGTGAGCCCCGGAACCGAGATGACGAGCACGCGGTCGATGCCGGTGTCCTCGCGCTCGGTGTCGTCGGCGTCCTGCGCCCCGGCGGGCCCGGCGAGCGCGACGAGGGCCACCGCGACGGCGACCGCCGCGGCCAGCACGGCCCGGATCCTGCCGGCCAGCCGGATCACCATCGGCATGTCCACGGCATCGTTCGAGTGTAAGAGGCCGAGCCGATCGGCCCCGGCCACCGGCCGGGGAGCGGCCGGGCGCGGGTGTCGGGAACGGATCACGACGCCTGCCCCACCGGCGGCCGAGCGGCGACGGCCTCGGGTCCGGCCGGCACGGGCGGGGACGGGGCGCCCGGTGGGCCCGCCGCCGGACCACGGTCGCGGGCGGCCGGCGCCACCGCCTGGAGGATGCCGGCCGGGCCGATCACGATGAGCATGGTCAGCGGGACCGCCACGGACGAGTCGTTGGCGACCAGGCCGATCGTGGCGAGCACGGCCAGCCCGGTCATCGCGGCGATGGTCGGCCGGTCGCGGAGCGGTCGGGTCGCCCGGGGCCCCATCCGGCCGATCGCCACCAGCACCGCGTAGAGCCAGGCCAGCACCATCACGGCCCCGACGGTGATCCAGCCCGCCAGCTCGGCTCCGCCGAGGCTGGCCTGCCACCGACGTCCGAGATTCTTCGAGAACGTCTCCCAGCGCCCGTCGAACACCTGCTCGGCGAAGCGGGCGAGGTGGGTCTGCACCTCGGGCGGCCGGGCCGCGTCGACGAGGGCGAAGGCGAACAGCACCACCCCGGTGGCGACGACCAGGCCGACGACCTCGCGAGCGCGGATCCGCCGGCCCAGCAGCAGGAGGGCGGTGACCCCGAAGGCGGGCACCATCGCCAGCACGCCGCCGACGTCGGCGCCGAGCATGGGCAGGCCCTCGACGACGACGACCGCGGCCATGAGGCCGAGCGCCACCCGCACCCCCCGCGGCCCGGTCCGGTCGACGATGAGGGCGGCGAGCACGATGGTGGCCGACCCGAACAGGGCGAAGGCCAGGTTGCCCAGCCCGGTGAACCGTCCGGCGACGGCGACCGAGTACCCGAAGGTCGTGTTGAGCTGCAGCGGCGCGCCGATCAGCAGGTCGAACGCGATGAGACCGACGATCGACGCCATGGCCGCCGGCGCCCCCCAGCCGGGCCGTCGCCGGTCGACCTGCACGCACGCGGCGGCCACCACCGCGGCGATGGCGACCACGATGATCGCCTGGGCCGGAAGGTTGGCGCGCGCCGCGCCGACCCGCCCGACGAGGAACGTTCCCGGCACGAGGCCCAGCGCGCCGTAGGCCAGCGGGGCCAGCGCCCCCCGCGCCCGTGGCCCGAGGCGGTCGCGCAGGAGGGTCGCCGCGGTCAGCAGCACCAGGCCCAGGACGATGCCGGTCACGGCCAGGACCATCGAGCCGTCGCGGAACTCGGCCGCCTCGGCGGCGTCGGCCAGGGCGCCGGTGCGATCGCCGGACGCGTCGGTCACCTGGAACGTGCGGCCCTCCATGTCGCTCGGGGCCTCCTCGCCGAGGAGGGTCAGCACGGTCGGGGCCACGTCGGCGAGCTGCACGTAGCCGCCCCGCCGGGTCGTGGCCGACTCGAGCAGGCCGCCGTCGACCCCCGGCGCCTGCACCGCCACCATGCCCAACGTGGGCGACGCCGACGGCGACACCGGCGACAGCACCACCACCGCGTCGCGCTCGGGGTCGACCCGCTCCAGCAGCGAGCCGAGGAGGGCGTCGGCGTCGGCGAGCGCCGCGTCGCGCAGGGCGCGGCGCTGGTCGGCGTCGGCCCGTGAGCCGTAGGCAGCGACGCGGCTGAGGTCGGACGCCTCGACCAGCACGACGGCGCGGTCGGCGTCGTCCCACGTGTCGTCGACCGCGGCGAGGACCTTGTCGGGCTCGAGCCGCCAGCCGAACGCGGCCTCGGGGTCGTCCCGCAGCAGGGCCCTGCTGACCGCACCCTCGGGGACGATGCCGTCCGACCCCATGAGCGCGGTGGCGGCACCGCGGGCGTAGGCGCCCTCGGGCGGCGGGTCCTCGCTGACGAAGCCCTCGACGGCGTCGGCGTTGGCCACCACCGCCCGCCGCACGCCCGCGTCGGCCAGCTCGTCGCCCAGCGTGCCGACCTCGGCGCCGTAGGCCGACGTGTCGTTGGCATCGATGGCGCCGCCCACACCCAGGTAGGCGATGCCGTCCGGCACCTGTCCCAGCCGGCGCTCGAGCAGCTCGGCCGCCGGAACGCCGCCGTAGGACTCGTCGGGCTCGACGGCCACGGCCGTGTCGACCGCGGGCGCGATCGCCCGCGTCCCGGCCCCCATGGTCAGGTAGGCGTCGGTGGCGCCGGCGCCCTGCCGCCCGATCCGGGTGGTCAGGTCGGCGACGGCCGCGCCGTCCACGAACCGGTCGAGGTTGGGCATGTCCGCGGCCCGCACGCCGCGCCCAGTCGAGGCCGGGCAGCGACACGATCAGCACGCGGTCGACCGGCCGCTCCCCGACCTCCTCGGCCGGCGAGCCGCACCCGGACGCCAGCGCCACGGCGGCGGCCAGGCACGCGAGGACCCCCGCCCGGAGGCGCCGCCGCCTCATGCCCCCACCTCGGTGGTCGGTTCGGCGGTGGTGGTGGGACCCGGCGTCGCCGGGGCCACGGGGTGGCGGCGGCTGAGCGCCCGCCGCACACCGAGAACCTGATCGGCCCCGAGGATCAGCCCGGCGCCGACGAGCCCGAGGCCCGCCACCACCACCAGGTCGGCGGCCCGGCCCGAGTCCGCATCGACGAGCTGATCCGCCACCCACCACACCGCCAGGCCGACGGCCGACGACACGGCGACGATGCGGCCGAGGGCGGCCGGCCACAGCGAGCCCCCGGTCCGCCGGGTCAGCACCACGCCCAGCACCACGACACCGGCGGCGTAGGCGACCGAGTGGCCGAGGCCGAGCACGAAGATGCGGGCCGAGCCGTCCACCGTGACCGAGCCGATGACCATGACGGCGACGCCCACCAGCGCGCACGCCACCGACACCACACCGGGAGTGCGGCTGTCGCCGAGGGCGTAGCTGCCGCGCGCCAGCAGCAGGAACGCGCTGTACGGCAACAGCCCGAGCGCCAGGCCGGCCACGGCCGCGGCCAGCACCTCGCTGCCCTCACCCCGGGCGTCGCCGAACGACACCAATCGCATGGCCGGCTCCGCCAGGGCCACCATGCCCGCGGTGGCGGGCACGACGAGGACCGCCATGCGCTCGAGCGCCCACCGCAGCGAGGCGGCGACCCGTGAGCAGGCCGTGGTCGCGGGCCTCCATCACCAGCTCGGGGAGGATCGCGGTGTGGATGGGCTGGGCCAGCACCGCGTACGGCGCCAGGAAGATCACCCAACCGACCTGGTAGGCGACCACGCCGCCCTCGACGCCACCGCCCGCCACGATGGCCGTCCCGAGCAGCAGTCCGGCGCCGGTGTGGAGGACGACCCCCCACCCCGAGTGGCGCAGCACCTCGGCCACCCGCGCGTCACCGCGGGGCCGGCGCGGGCGCAGGCGGAAGCCCGCCAGCTCGGCCGCCCCCACCAGCACGCCGACGAACGCGATCACGCCGCCGGTGCCGGCGGCCACGAGCAGAGCCTTCTCGCCGGTCGACAGGACCAGGCCGGGATCGGGGCCGGCCACGGCGCGGAACACCGCCAGGCACCCCACCATCACGACCGTGTTGCCGATGGGCGCGGCGGCGGTGACCGCGAAGCGGCGCAGGGCGTACAGCGCCGCGGTGGCGATCGTGCCCGCCGCGTACAGCAGGATCTGCGGGACGAAGAACCGCAGCAGGTCGGTCACCAGCGCGCGCTGGTCGGCCTGCACCTCGGGCGGAGCCGCCGCCGTCAGCAGCTGGGCCAGCCATGGCGCCCCGACGACCCCGATCACCGCGACGACGCCGAGCCCGGTGAGGGCGACCCACAGGATCCCGCCCGCCACCTGCTCGGCCCGCTCGCGGCCCTCGCGATCGAGCAGGTCGACGAAGGCGGGCACCAGCACCGCCGACAGGGCGCCCGCGGCGAGCAGCTCGAACAGGACGTTCGACACCGAGTTGGCCTGCTGGAAGGCGTTGCCGAGGAAGCTGACCCCCAGGACCGCGCTGACGACCAGGACCCGCACCAGGCCGAGCGTCCGGGACACTGCGGTGATGGCGCCCATCCCGGCGGCGGCGCGCGTGGTGGTCGAGCCCCGGCCTGCAGCCGTGGCCTCACCACGGGACACCAGGCTCACCCGACCCCTACGACCGGCGGGAGTCGCCGGTCGGCCCCGTCGCCGCTGCCGTACTGACCGACCGTCGGGCCACCCGGCTCCGCGTCGACCGTGGCGAGGATCGTGGCGATGCGGCCCGACACCCGGTCGAGATCATCGACGCCCGACACGCGCTGGGTCAGGACGTCGTCCCCGCGCACGGCGGCGACCAGGGTCGGCTGCGTCGCGGGGTCGACGTCGTCGCCGGCGTCGACCGTCGGCTGCGTGGCGACGACCGGCATCGGGCCGTCGACGGTCATCTCCCCGAGCACGGGCACGATGACCTGGCCGGCGGGCACCGACGAGTCCTGCCCGTCGACGAGGACGATCCGCATCCCCGAGCCCGGGAGGCGCACCACATCTCCGTCGACCCCGTCGGGCAGCTGGTACTCGACGAAGCCCGCCTCGCGGAGGCGGGCGAGCAGCGGCGGCTCGGCCGGAGCGGCCGTGTCGGCGGGGTCCACGTCGGACGCGCCGAACAGCACGTCGGCGAGCTGCACGGCCAGGTTCCGGCTCAGCCGGTCGACGTCGTCGGTGCTGAGCTCGAGCGCCCCTGCCAGGTCGGCGACGTCGCCCTCGTCGTCGAGCAACATGCGATCGGTGAGCCACCAGACGCCGAGGACGTCGGCGTCGGCCTGCACCAGCGAGCTCACCACGCCGTCGACGAGCTCGCCGTCGATCCCCCGCGTGGACACCACCAGCACCGGGTCGCCCGCGAGCTGGCCGGCGTAGAGGCGCTCCCCGAGCTGCTCATCGAGCTGCGTCGCCTCCTCGCGGTAGGCCTCGAGCTGGCTCTGCTGCTCGTCGTTGCGGGCCTGGGCCCGGTCGAGGTCGTTCTCGAGCCCGTCGAGCTGGCGTTCGAGGCCGTTGATGGTGGCGTCGTCGAGGAAGGTCGTGCCGAGGACGAGACCGATGCCGAGGGCGAGCAGGACGGCGGTGAGCGAGACGATGTGGAAGCGGAAGTTGATCATCAACCCGAGAACAGGGAGCGCCAGAAAGCGCGGAGCACGAGCCGGACCGGCTCGGACAGCATCAGCGCCACGGCGAGCGTGAAGGCGGCGGCCAGGATCATCCACACGAGGTCCATGGTGCGAACCGAGCTGCGGTAGAGCCTGCTCACGCCCTTGGCGTCGACGAGGGCGTCGCCCACCTTCATGCGCACGAGGAACGTCGACGCCATGCCGGCGCGCCCCTTGTCGAGGAACTCGACCATGCTGTTGTGCGTGCCGACGGCCACCATGAGCTCGGCACCCTTCTCGTAGGCGAGGAGCATGGCGATGTCCTCGCTGGTGCCTGGCGCCGAGAAGGTCGTGTAGGGCAGGCCCATGTCGTCGAGCCGCTTCGCGCCGGGGGCGCGCCCGTCGGTGTACCCGTGGACGATGAGCTGGGCCCCGCACCGCAGGGCGCGCTCGGACACCGAGTCGAAGTCGCCGATGATGATGTCGGGCACGGCGCCGATCTCGAGCAGCGCGTCGGCGCCGCCGTCGACGCCGATCAACACGGGGCGCTCGCCGCGCAGGTAGCCCGACTGCTGCAGCAGCGACAGGTCTTCCTTGTAGTCGATGCCGCGCACGACGATGAGCACGTGCCGGCTCGTGATCTTGCAGCGCACCGCCGGCAGGTCGAGCGTCCCCGTCAGCAGGTCGATCTCCTCGCGGACGTACTCGATGGTGTTCTCCGCGAACCGCTCGAGCTCGGGCCCCATGTTGGCCCGGGCGACGTCGATGGCGGCGTCGACGGTGGCCGTCGTCTGGCGGACCCCAGTGGCCACCACGTCCGCGCCGACCAGCACCCGGTCGCCGTCGATGGTGATCGGCGCCCCCTCGTGGATCGACTCCATCACCTCGGGGCCGACGTCGTCGACGAGCGGGATGCCGGCCTGGCACAGCAGCAGCGGCCCGAGGTTCGGATAGCGGCCGCTGATCGAAGCCGCGGCGTTGACCACGGCCACCGGGGCCGCGTCGACCAGCGTCTCGGCGGCCACCCGGTCGAGGTCCTCGTGGTTGATGACCGCGATGTCCCCCGGCTGGAGGCGCCTGACCAGCCGCTTCGTGCGCCGGTCGATGCGGGCGATGCCGGTGACCGGCCCGTTGGCCAGGTTCCGCCGCCGCGGGCGGCCCACGCGGCGGCCGTTGCGACGGTCGACGCCGCCGGTCGGGCCGCCACCGGTCGGCGAGGCCTCGGCCTCGGCTGCGCCCTCGCCGGCGGATGCCACTAACGCCCCCTGTCGCCGGCCGCGGTGGCCAGCAGCTCGGCGGCGTGGGTGCGGGCGGCGTCGCTGTCGGGCTGGCCGGACAGCATGCGCGACAGCTCGATCACGCGCTCGTCGGGGTCGAGGACCGCGACCTGCGACACGGTCGCCTCGTCGTCGCTGTGCTTGGCCACCTGCACCTGGGCGTCCGCGTAGGCGGCGACCTGCGGCAGGTGGGTCACGACGAGCACCTGGTGCTCGCGCCCCAGCCGGGCCAGCGCCCGGCCGACGGCGACGGCCGCCGCGCCGCCGATGCCGGCGTCGACCTCGTCGAACACGAGCGTGGGGGGTGCGTCGGTGAGCACGAGGCGCAACGCGAGCATGGTCCGCGCCAATTCGCCACCCGAGGCCACCTTGGCGAGCGGCAGCGGCGGGGTCCCGGGGTTGGCGGCGAGCAGCACCTCGACGTCGTCGCCGGGGTCGGCGCCCTCGACCGCGACCGAGAGCACCGCCTTGGGCATGGCCAGCTCGACCAGGTTGGCCTGGATGCGGGCCCCCAGGTCAGGGGCAGCCGCCCGCCGCGCCGCCGCCACGTCGGCGGCGATCGCGGCCTCGTGGGCGCGGGCCGCCGCCAGCTCGCCGTCGAGCTCGGCCGCGCGGGCGTCGTGGCCCTCCAGCTCGGCCAGGCGGGCCCGGAGGCGGTCGCCCTCGGCGATCACGTCGTCGAGCGTCTCGCCGTACTTCCGCCGCAGCTCGCGCAGCAGGTGGCGGCGCTGGCGCACGGCCTCGAGCCGCTCGGGGTCCTCGTCGATGGTCTCGCCGGCCGTGCGCAGCTCGGCGGCCACGTCGGCCACCTCGGCGGCGAGCGCCCGCAGCCGCTCCTCGGCCGCCGCGAACGGCCCCCGCCCGGCCAGCGCCGCGACGGCCGCCCCGACCCCGTCGGACGCGGACGCAGGACCGTCGACCGCGGCGTCGTCGCCGTCGCCGCTGAGCGCAGCGACCGCCAGCGCGGCCGCCTCGCGATGCGCGGCGGCGTCGGCCAGCACGTCCTCCTCGGCTTCGAGCTCGCGGTCCTCGTCGGCGCCGGTGATGCCGGCCGCCTCGATCTCCTCCACCTGGTACCGGACGAGGTCGAGCTCGCGGGCGCGGGCCCGCTCGTCGCCCCCGAGCCGGCCGAGCTCGTCGAGGAGGTCGTGAACGGCGACCCGGGCCGCCCGCAGCGGGGCGAGGTCGACCCCGGCGAAGCGGTCGAGCGAGTTGCGCTGCGCGGCGGGATGCAGCAGCGACTGGTGGGCGTGCTGGCCGTGGAGGTCGACGAGCAGGGCGCCGAGAGCGGCGAGCTCGGTGACGGTCGCCAGGCGCCCGTCGATGTAGGCCCGGCTGCGGCCCGAACGGGGGATCGCCCGGGCGATCACCACCTCGTCGGGAGCGTCGGCGGTGTCGTGGGCCGTCCCGCCGCGGACGAAGCGGCCCTCGACCCAGGCCTCCTCCGCGCCCGTCCGCACCAGCGCGGGGTCGGCGCGGCCGCCGACGAGCAGCTCGATGGCGTCGACCACCATCGTCTTCCCCGCCCCGGTCTCGCCGGTGACGACCGTCATGCCCGGCCCGAGCACCAACCGCAGCTCGGCGATCACCCCGAGGTCGCGGACCGCCAGCTCTACGAGCACGCCCGTCCACCCGCTCGGTCGCATCCGCCGGTCATCTGTCGGCCAGCCCGAACTTGGACTTCAGGATGCGCAGGAAGTTGCGGGGCCCGAAGGCGACGAACCGGGCCGACTCGGCCGCCGCGGTCATGGTGACGGCGTCGCCCCGCTCCAGGGTGCCGAGGTTGTGGCCATCGACCGAGACGGTGGCCGGGCGGTCGCCGACCACCTCGATCCGCAGCCGCGCCTCGGGGGCCAATACGAGCGAGCGGTCGAAGAGCATGTGTGGCGAGACAGGGGTCATCAGCAGGCAACGGTGGGTGGGTTCGACGATCGGTCCCCGGGCCGAGAAGGCGTAGGCCGTCGACCCCGTCGGGGTGGCGACGATCAGGCCGTCCGCAGCGTAGGGGGTGAACATCTCTCCGTCGATGCTGACACCGAGCCGCACCGTGTGGCCCATCGGGGTCTTCTCGAGCACCGCCTCGTTCAGGGCGAGGTAGGTGGAGGGGTCGCCGCGGGGGCGCCGCGACGTGCCGTCGGCGGGCACGGCCCCGTCGTCGAGGGGTCGGCGCGTGTCGACCGTGACCCGCAGCAGCATCCGCTCCTCGACCTCGTACGAGCCGGCGAGGAACCGCTTCAGCGCCATGCGCAGCCCGGGCGGTTCGACCTCGGTGAGGTAGCCGAGCTGGCCGACGTTGACCCCGACGACGGGCACCCCCTCGTCCGCCACCAGGTCGACCGTGCGCAGCATCGTGCCGTCGCCGCCGAGGCTGAGGGCGAGGTCGAGGCCGTGTGCGAAGCCCTCCTCGGCCACGCCCGCCTCGGAGAGGCCGGCGATGCCGGCGTCGCGCAGCGGCAACCGCACCTCGTGGCCGCGGTCGACGAGCCACGCGGCCGCGTCGCGGGCCAGCTCGGCGGCCTGGTCGCGCTCGTGGTGCAGGAGGATCCCGACGACGGCCACGGCGCGCCTCAGTCGCGGCCGCCGCGCGCCTCGGCCACCACGGCGGCGAGGTCGACAGCGGGGAGGCCGTGAGCTGCGGGATCGGCAGGTGCGGTGCGGGCGTGGACGAGGAACTCGACGTTCCCGTCCGCACCCGTGATCGGTGACACCATCGCCCCCATGATGGCTGCTCCGCGGGCGCGGAGCGCGTCAACGACGTCGTCGAGGACCCGGAACCACACGTCGGGATCGCGGATCACGCCGCGCCCGCGGGACGCCTCGGCCCGTCCGGCCTCGAACTGCGGCTTCACCAGCAGCACGAGGTCGGCGGCCGGGGCTGCGAGGGCGACGAGGCTGTCGAGCACCGCCCGCAGCGAGATGAACGACAGGTCGGCCACCACGAGGGGGAACGGCGGGCCGAGGTCGCCGGCCCCCTGGTCGCGCACGTTGGTGCGCTCGTGCACCTCGACGCGGTCGTCGGCGCGCAGGCGCTCGTGGAGCTGGCCGTAGCCCACGTCCACGGCGACGACCTCCGCCGCCCCGCGCTGGAGCAGGCAGTCGGTGAAGCCCCCGGTCGACGCGCCGGCGTCGAGTGCCCGCACGCCGCGGGGGTCCACGGCGAACCGGTCGAGCGCCGCCGCCAGCTTCTCGCCGCCGCGGGACACGAACCGGGGCGGGTCGCCCGCCACGACGACGGGCTCGTCGGGGGCGACGAGACGGGCGGCCTTGATCGCCGGCGCGCCGGAAACCGTGACGCGCCCGGCCTCGATGGCGGCGCGGGCGGACTGGCGGCTGGACGCCAGGCCCCGGCGCACCAGCTCGGCGTCGAGGCGCCGGCGGACGGGTGGCGTGGCGGGCTCCGGGCTCAGCCGGACGACTTCTTGGCGGGCGCCTTCTTGGCGGCCGCCTTCGTGCCGGAGGTCTTCTTCGCCGTGGACTTCTTCGCCGGGGCCTTCTTGGCCGTCGTCTTCTTCGCCGTCGTCTTCTTCGCCGCCGACTTCTTCGCCGACGCCTTCTTGGCCGTCGATCTTCTTGGCCGCGGCCTTCTTCGCCGACGCGGTTGTCGACGTGACGGCCGCAGGCTGCGAGGGCCGCGACGACGCCGTCGTGGACGAGCCGCGTGCCCTGTCGGGCGCCACCTGGGCCACGAGCGTGGCGGCCACGTCGGCAAAGCGGTGCACCAGACGCTCGAGGTCGGCGCGCGTGGCCAGGTCGAGCTTGCCGAGCTGGTCGTCGATCTCGCTGCGGACGGCCTCGAGCACCCGCTCGCTGTTGCGCCGGCTGCGGGCGAGCAGCTCGTCGACGCTCTCTTGCGCCTGCTCGGCCTGGACCGCGCCGGCTCGCACGAGGTCGCGGATCAGCTCCTCGGCCCGGGCCTGCGTGAGCGCGGTGAAGGTCATTCCGGCGTCGAGGAGGCGCGTGAGCAGATCGTTCTCGGCCATGTCGCCGGAGGTTAGGGCTGGCCACGGCCAGTGGCAACGGGTGAATGTGGTCGGGCGAACGCCGGCGGTGCCCCGCGCCGTGTCAGCCGCCGACCAGCGCCGCCAGGCTGGGGGCGACCGTGTCGGGTGCGGGCTCGACGGGCAGGTCGGTCTCGTGGGTCACGCCACTCAGCACCAGGGCGAAGCGGTAGCCGAGGGTGCGGGCGAAGGCGCCGTCTGTCTCGGGCCGGTCGCCGACCACGGTTCCCGTCTCGCCCCCGACCTCCCGCACGAGGTCCGCCATCGGGGCGTGCGGCTTGCCCGCCACGACCGCGCGCACGCCGCTGGCGTAGGCGACGGCCGCGACGATGGCGCCCCCGCCGGGGATGGGGCCGTCGGGCGTCGGGTAGGTGGCGTCATCGTTCGTGGCGATCAGGCGCGCCCCGCGCTGGACCGCCCGCACGGCGACCCGCAGGCGCTCGTAGTCGAAGTCCCGGTGGAAGCCGACCACCACCGCGTCGGCGTCGCCGTCGCGCACGGGCGTGGCCCCCCGCCCCTCCAGCGCCTCGGCGATGCCCGGACCGCCGCAGACGAGGGCGCGCTCCCCCGCCTCCACGAGGCGAGCGGCCGCCATGGCCGACGTCAGCACGTCCCCGTGGGCCGGGATGCCGAACCGCTCGAGCTTCGCCTCCTGCTCGGCCAGTCGGGCGAACGAGTTGTTCGTGGCGAACAGCACTCGCTCGCCCCCGGCGCGCAGGGTCCCGACGGCCTCGGCCGCGCCGGGGATCGGCTGATCGCCCAGCCACACCACGCCGTCGAGGTCGAGCACCCACGTCACGGGCGAGGATGGTGACAGCCGGGCGGCGTCCCGGCCAACCCCGGGTCACCATGCCGCGAACGGTCGCCCGGGTCGGTTCGGTCGGGGGGAGGTGGTCTGCGAGGATGGACGCGTGGCCCAGTTCCAGCCCTTCACCGGCATCCGGTACGCCCTCGACGCCGCCGACCTGGCCCGGGTGATCAGCCCGCCCTACGACGTCATCGACGCGGCCCAGCGGGAGGAGCTGGCCGCCCGCGACCCGCACAACGCCGTGCTGATCGACCTGCCGGCCGACGACGGGCAGCGCTCCCGCTACGACGTCGCCCGCGATCTCCTCGCCGAGTGGCAGGCCGAGGGCGTGCTCGTCACCGACGGGGCGCCGACGTTCACCGTGCACCGCATGTCGTACGTCGACGACGCCGGCACCCCGCAGCACACGACCGGCGTCATCGGCGCCCTCGAGCTCAGCCCGCCGGGCACCGACATCCTCCCCCACGAGCACACGACACCCAAGGCCAAGAGCGACCGGCTCGACATGCTGCGCCACTGCCGGGCCAACACTTCGGCCATCTGGGGCTTGTCGCTCGCCAAGGGCCTCACCGACCTGCTGCCGGTCGACACCGAGCCGACCGCGGTCATCGACGCGGGCGACGGCGTGGTCCACACCGTCTGGGTCGTCGACGACCCCAACGTCTGCGCGGGCATCGCCGTCGCCGTCGCCGCCCACCCGGTCGTCATCGCCGACGGCCACCACCGCTACGAGACATCGCTCGCCTACCGGGCCGAGCGCGAGGAGGCCGACGGCGACCCCGGCGCGGCCGCGGCCACGCTCGCCTACGTGGTCGAGCTGGTCGAGGACGAGCTGACCGTGCGGGCCATCCACCGGCTCGTCGACGGGCTGCCCCCGGGCACCGACCTCGTCGCCGCCCTCGATCCCTGGTTCGAGGCCATCGGTCCCCCGCCGGCCGGCGTTCCCGTCACGCAGGCGATGCAGCAGGCCGGGGCGCTGTGCGCGGTGACCCCCGGCGGCGAGGTGATGCTCCGCCCCCGGCCCGACGCGCTGGCCGACACCCGCGACCTCGACTCGGCCCGGCTCGACGTCGCCCTCGCCTCGCTGCCCGAGCACGGCCTCCGCTTCCAGCACGGCGTCGACAACGTGCGCGCGGCCGTGGCCGACGGGGACGCCCAGTACGGCGTGCTGCTGCGCCCGGCGACCGTGGCCCAGATCGAGGACACGGCGCACGGCGGCGAGCGCATGCCGCCGAAGACCACGTTCTTCCATCCCAAGCCCCCCACGGGGCTGGTTTTCCGCGCCCTCGGCTGAGCCCTCCTCCGCGGGGGGTACCGTCGGCGCATGGACGTCGCCGCCGCCCTCACGTTCCTGCGCGCCAACCACCAGGCCGTCATCGCCACCACCCGGGCCGACGGCACGACGCAGATGTCGCCGATCACGGTCGGCGTCGACGACGCCGACCGCGTGGTGGTGTCGACCCGCGAGACGGCCTACAAGGTCGCCCACCTGCGCGCCCTGCCGTACGCCGCCATCTGTGCGTTCACCGACGGCTTCTTCGGCGAGTGGGTGCAGGTGGAGGGCCCGGTCGACATCGTGTCGCTGCCCGACGCCATGGAACCGCTGGTCGACTACTACCGCTCCATCCGCGGCGAGCACCCCGACTGGGACGACTACCGGGCCGTCATGGAGCGCGACCGGCGCGTCATCCTGCGCATGACCGTCGAGCGCGCCGGGCCGGCCACCCACGGCTGACGGTCACCAGGCGTTCTCGAACTGGGGATGGTTGTCAGGCATATGACCTGACAACCATCCCCAGTTCGAACGTCCGGCAGGACGCTCTCACGAGACCGCGGGCGCGACCTCGGCGGCGATCAGGCGCAGGTGGTCGAGGTCGTGCAGGTCGAGGACCTGCAGGTAGATGCGCTCCATCCCGGCGTCGGCGTAGCGCCCGAGCGTCTCGACCACCTCGGCCACGGTGCCGGCCGCGCCGTTCGTCCGCAGCTCGTCTGGATCCCGGCCGATGGCGGCCGCCCGCCGGCGGTAGGCGTCCTCGTCCTCGCCGCAGCACAGGACCAGCGCCGCGGACCACCGCATCGTTGCCGGGTCGCGCTCGGCGGCCTCGCACGCGGCCCGGACGGCGTCGACCTGCGGCCCGACGTCGGCGAGCCGGGGGAACGGCACGTTGAACTCGTCGGCGAACCGGGCGGCCAGCCGGGGCGTGCGGGTCTTGCCCCAGCCGCCGATCAGCACCGGCGGCCGCGGCGACTGCACGGGCTTGGGCAGCGCCGGCGAGTCGGTGAGCTGGTAGTGGGCGCCGTCGAACGAGAACGTCTCGCCCACCGGCGTCTCCCACAGGCCGGTCACGATGGCCAGCTGCTCCTCGAGGCGCTCGAACCGCTCGGCGAGGGGCGGGAACGGGATGCCGTAGGCGGCGTGCTCCTGGTCGTACCACCCGCTGCCGAGGCCGAGCTCGACCCGCCCGCCGGACATGGCGTCCACCTGCGCGACGGAGATCGCCAGCGGCCCGGGCAGGCGGAAGGTGGCCGCCGTGACCAGGGTGCCGAGGCGGATGCGCTCGGTGTCTCGGGCGAGGCCCGCCAGCGTGATCCACGAGTCGGTGGGCCCGGGGAGGCCCGGGACGTCGCCCATCTTGAGGTAGTGGTCGGACCGGAAGAACGCGTCGAAGCCGAGCGCCTCGGCCTCGCGGGCGACGGCCAGCAGGTCGTCGTACGACGCGCCCTGCTGGGGCTCGGTGAAGATGCGCAGTGCGAGGGGCATCGCCGCGAACCTACCGGCGTTCGTTCGTCGGGCGATGCCCGACGCACGGACGCCGGAACGCGGGAGCCGCTAGCCGACCTCCCACGTGGCGCCCGACCGCAGCAGGGCCTTCAGGTCGCCGGCCCCCCGCTCGGCCTGCGCCGCCGCGATCTGCTGCTCGACCCCCTCGCCGTAGTCGGTGCGCACCACGTCGCGGAACACGCCGATCGGCGTGGGCTCGTACGGCCCGCGGGCGAGGCGCGACAGCATGAACGCCACGCTCGGGTCGTCGCGGGTCTCGTCGTGCACCAGCAGCGCGTCCTCGCCGACCTCGGCCACGTCGACCAGGTGGGCGCCGCGCTGCGAGTCGATCACCACGCCCCGCTGGCCCTCGGCGCCGAAGCGGATCGGCTCGCCGTGGCGCAGCGGGATCAGCATGTCGTCGCGGACCTGCTTGCCCGTGATCCCCTCGAAGGCGGCGTCGTTGAAGACGTTGCAGTTCTGGTAGATCTCGACCAGCGACGCCCCCCGGTGCTCGAACGCGCGGCGGATCGTCTCCATCATGTGGCGGCGGTCCATGTCGTGGGTGCGGGCGACGAAGGTCGCCTCGGCCCCGATGGCCACGCTCACGGGGTTGAACGGGTGGTCGAGGCTGCCGAACGGCGTGGACTTCGTGACCTTGCCGACCTCGCTCGTCGGCGAGTACTGGCCCTTCGTCAGCCCGTAGATCTGGTTGTTGAACAGCAGGATCGTGATGTTCACGTTGCGCCGCAGCGCGTGGATCAGGTGGTTGCCGCCGATCGAGAGGGCGTCGCCGTCGCCGGACACCACGAACACGTGCAGGTCGGGACGGGCGAGCGCCAGCCCGGTGGCGATGGCGGGCGCCCGGCCGTGGATCGTGTGCATGCCGTAGGTGTTCATGTAGTACGGCAGCCGGGCGGCGCAGCCGATGCCCGACACGAAGACCGTGTCCTCGCGGCGGATGCCGAGGTCGGGCATGAGGAGCTGGACGGCGGCGAGGATCGAGTAGTCGCCGCAGCCGGGGCACCACCGCACCTCCTGGTCGCTCGACCAGTCCTTGCGGGTGGTGACCGGGATGAGGGTGTCGGTCATGCGTTGTCCTTGAGCTGATCGGTGATCGCCTGCTCGAGCTCGGCGGCGGTGAACGGCAGGCCCCGCACCCGGGTCACCGCCCGGGCGTCGACGAGGAACTCGGCGCGGAGCTGGTGGGCGAGCTGGCCCAGGTTCATCTCGGGCACCATCACCCGCGGGTAGCGCTTCAGCGCGTCGCCGAGGTTCGGCGGGAACGGGTTGAGGTGCGTGAGGTGCAGGTGGGCGATCCGGTGCCCCGAGCGCCGGGCCCGGGCGACCGCGCCGTCGATGGCGCCCCACGTCGACCCCCACCCGACGACCAGCAGGTCGGCGTCGTCGACGTCGCCGTGCACCTCGACCGGCGGGATCGAGGCCGCGACCCGGGCCACCTTCTCGGCCCGCAGCCGCACCATGTGCTCGTGGTTGGCGGGGTCGTAGCTGATGTTGCCCGACCCGTCCTCCTTCTCGAGGCCGCCGATGCGGTGCATCAGCCCGGGGGTGCCGGGCAGCGCCCACGCCCGCGCCAGGGTCTCGGGGTCGCGCTCGATAGGGCCAGAACACCGGCTCGCCGGCGCCGTCGGTGTGGTTCGGCTCGGTGGCGAACGTGACCGACAGGTCGGGCAGCGCGTCCACGTCGGGCAGGCGCCACGGCTCGGTGCCGTTCGCCAGGTAGCCGTCGGACAGCAGGATCACCGGCGTGCGCCACGTCAGCGCGATGCGGGCGGCCTCGATCGCCACCTCGAAGCAGTGGCTTGGGCTGCGGGGAGCGAGGATCGGCAGCGGGGCCTCGCCGTGGCGACCGTAGAACGCCATCAGCAGGTCGGCCTGTTCGGTCTTGGTGGGCAGGCCGGTCGAGGGCCCGCCCCGCTGGATGTCGATGATGAGCAGCGGCAGCTCGAGGTTGACCGCCAGGCCCATCGTCTCGGCCTTGAGCGCCATGCCCGGGCCGCTGGTGGTCGTCACGCCCAGGTTCCCGGCGTAGGCGGCTCCGAGCGCGGCGCCGATGCCCGCGATCTCGTCCTCGGCCTGCAGCGTGCGCACACCGAAGTTCTTGTGCTTCGACAGCTCGTGGAGGATGTCGGACGCCGGCGTGATCGGGTACGAGCCGAGGAACAGCGGCAGCCCCGAGAGCTGGCTGGCGGCGACGAGCCCCCAGGCCAGCGCGGTGTTGCCGTTGATGTTGGTGTACGTGCCGGGCGGCAGGGCGGCCGGCTTGACCTCGTACGGGTGGTCGAACAGCTCGGCCGTCTCGCCGAAGGCGTGCCCGGCCTTGAACGCCACGGTGTTGGCCTCGGCCACCTTCGGCCGCGCCACGAACCGCAGCTGGATCCACTCGAGCGTGGGGTCGACCGGCCGGGTGTACATCCACGAGATGAGGCCGAGCGCGAAGAAGTTCTTGGACCGCTCGGCGTCGCGCGTCTTCACCCCCAGCGGCTCGACCGCGCCCCGGGTCAGCGACGTCATCGGGACCTCGTACACGGTGTAGCCGTCGAGGCTGCCGTCGGTCCGCGGGTCGGCCGCGTAGCCGGCCTTGGTCATGCTGCGCTCGTCGAAGGCGTCGGCGTTCAGGATGATCGTGGCCCCCGGCGCCACGCGGCCGATCTGGCTGCGGAGGGCGGCAGGGTTCATGGCCACCAGCACGTTCGGGGCGTCGCCCGGCGTCGTGATGTCGTGGTCGGAGATGTGGACCTGGAAGGCCGAGACGCCGGCCATCGTGCCGGCGGGCGCCCGGATCTCGGCCGGGAAGTCGGGCAGCGTGGCCAGGTCGTTCCCGTAGAGCGCGCTGCTCGTCGTGAAGCGATCGCCCGTGAGCTGCATGCCGTCGCCCGAGTCGCCGGCGAAGCGGATGATCACCCGGTCGACGACCTCGGGTGCTCGGGGCTTGTGCGTTGTGTCGGACAATCCCGTCCCCCTTGACGTGTGTCCTTTGCTGGATCGACCCTATCGCCTGGCATTCGTAGCGAGAGGCATCATCGCTGACGGAGATGCTGCGGTTACGGCGCGTGGTCTGCCCGAACGCGCCAGTGGGCCGGCCCGGAGGGGCCGACCCACTGCGCAGATCGCGTCACCGCCGCGGGGACGCGCGGTCAGGCGATCGTGATCGACTCGTCGAGGTAGACGTCCTGGATGGCGTTGAGCAGCTCGACGCCCTCGGCCATCGGGCGCTGGAACGCCTTGCGGCCCGAGATGAGGCCGATGCCCGCCGCCCGCTTGTTGATGACCGCGGTCCGCACGGCCTCGGCGAGATCGGACGCACCCTTCGACTCGCCGCCGCTGTTGATCAGCCCGATGCGGCCCATGTAGTTGTTCGCCACCTGCCAGCGGCAGAGGTCGATCGGGTGGTCGGTGGTGAGGGTCTCGTACACCAGCTTGCTCGTCTTGCCGTAGCCCTCGAACGCGTTGTAGCCGCCGTTCACGGTGGGCAGCTTCTGCTTGATGATGTCGGCCTCGATGGTCACGCCGATGTGGTTGGCCTGGCCGGTGAGATCGGCCGCGGTGTGGTAGTCGACGCCGTCCTTCTTGAACGCCGAGTTGCGCAGGTAGCACCAGAGGACGGTGAACATGCCCAGCTCGTGGGCCCGGGCGAACGCCTCGCTGACCTCCTGGATCTGGCGCGTCGACTCGTCCGAGCCGAAGTAGATGGTGGCGCCCACGGCGGCGGCCCCGAGGTCGAAGGCCTGGTCGACCGCGCCGAACATCACCTGGTCGAACTTGTTCGGGTAGGTGAGCAGCTCGTTGTGGTTGATCTTCACGATGAACGGGATCTTGTGTGCGTAGCGCCGCGACACGGCCCCGAGCACACCGAACGTCGAGGCCACGGCGTTGCAGCCGCCCTCGATGGCCAGCTCGACGATGTTGGCGGGGTCGAAGTACTGCGGGTTGGGAGCGAAGCTGGCGGCGGCCGAGTGCTCGATGCCCTGGTCGACCGGCAGGATCGACACGTAGCCGGTGCCCGCCAGGCGGCCGTGGTCGAACAGCGACTGCAGGTTGCGCAGCACCTGCGGCGAGCGCTCGGTGAGCGAGAACACCCGGTCGATGTAGTCGGCCCCCGGCAGGTTCAGGTCGTCGCGGGGGATCCCCTTCGATTCGTGGGTGAGCAGGCTCTCGGCCTCGTCCCCGAGCAGGCTCTGGATGTCCACCAACGTGCTGGCTCCCTCGTTCTGGTCCGCTGGATCGGGCGCGCTCCAGGGTAGTTGAGCGCCCCCGCCGACCGTTCCCTCCGGCGGCTCCGTCACGCGGCCCGAGCCCGGCGCTACCGCAGGGCGCGGAGGCGGGCCTGGATGTCCACGAAGTCGGGGTCGGTGGCCGCCACGCGGCCGAACAGGTCGCGCGCCTTCGGGAGATCGCCCGCCCGCTCGTACAGGTCCGCCAGGGCGTAGCTCATGCGCAGGTGGTGGAGCATCAGCTTCTTGGTCGGCCGGTTCCCGCCCTCGAGCAGGGCGATCGCCTCGTCGAGCCGCCCCTGGTCGGCCAGAGCGCCGGCGGCCACGATCCGGCCCTCGGCCACCAGCGCCCCGCTGGGGCTGGCGGCGCGCAGCTCGTCCCACAGCTCCTCGACCTCGGCGTACTGCCCGAGGGCGCGGGCGCAGTCGGCCAGCACCGGGTGCTGCTCGGTGCTGCCGGTCTGGGTGCGGAAAGCCTCGAGCTCCCGCTTGGCCTGGGCCCAGCGCCCGAGCCGGTACAGCGTGAGCCCGTACAGCTCGCGCACCGACGAGGCCCCGGGCGCCTGCTCGGCCAGAGGACGCAGCAGGCGGCGGGCCTCCTCGTACCGCTCACGCCGGAACGCGTCAGAGGCGTCCTTCAGGCGCGCCTCGAAGCGGGCGACGCGGTTCGCCCCGACCGCGTTGCTCAGGTCGTCACGAGCGGGGGAATCGGGACGGTACGCCTCGCCCGGGCCCTGGGCGTGCTCGCCGCCGCGGGAGCGTCGCCCCGCGTCCGCGGGCCCACCACCCGACCCGGTGCCGGCGGGGCCCCGCCGGCGCGGCGACCGGCTGCGCCCGACCGCCCCGGCGGCCTCGTCCCGCAGCTCTCCCTCGTCGATCCACTCCTCGGGCTCCCAGGGCGCGGCATCGCCGGTGTCCCCACCCCGCGCCTCGCGGTCCGCGGTGCGCCAGGCGTCGGAGGCGCCGCCCTCGAGCGCACGGTCGGCGCCTCGCCGGGCCAGGCCGCCCCAACGCCGAGGCCCGGGGAGCTTGTCGGCGCGGCCCTCGCTGCGCCGGCCGTCCGGACGACCGGCGGCCGCAGCCGGACGGCGGGACCGCCCCTCGTCGTCTGGTCGCCGCCCGCGCCCGCCGCTCGGGGCCCCGGCACCACGCGCGGAGGAACCCCGATCCGCCGGACCGCCGGACCGGCGCGAGCGATCCTGGCCCTCGGGCCGGTCACGCCGGCCACCGCCGCCCGCGGCACCCCGGGACGAGCGCCCCTCGCCGCCGGTGCGACCGGCGCCGCTCCGGCGCGCCGGGCCGCCAGTCCCGGAGCGGCCCTCGCCGCGCGTTCCGGCGCCGTACTCGGGGCGGGCCGTGCGGGGCTCGCCGCTGCGGCGGGGGCCACCGTCGGCGGAACGGCTTCGGCCGGACCGCCCGCCCGCGTCACCGCGACCGGGCGCTCCCCCACGGCGCGGCGGGCTGCCACGCCCACCGGCGCCCTGAGTACGGCCACCAGAGCGACCACCGGCGCCGCCGGACGGGGGCGCGCCCGAGCGCCGCCCACGATCGGGACGGGAGTCACCGCGACGGTTGCCGCCGGGAGATCGGGGAGGCGCCATGACGGTCGATCCTACTGACGGGGGTGCTGCGACCCGCACGAAGGGGCGGGCGCGCGGGACGGGAAAACGCGAAGAGGGCCGCCAAATGGCGGCCCTCTTCAACAGCGAAATCCGGCGGCGACCTACTCTCCCAGGCGGTCTCCCGCCAAGTACCATCGGCGCTGGAGGGCTTAACTTCCGTGTTCGGAATGGGTACGGGTGTGACCCCTCCGCCATAGCCACCGAAATCTGTTGTCACTCGGGGGGCGCCGTCACCGGCGCCCGCTCCCTGAGGACTCCATAGCGAGCACAAACATCATTGTTAATCCAAGCCCTCGGCCGATTAGTACCGGTCGGCTGCACACGTTGCCGTGCTTCCACCTCCGGCCTATCAACGTGGTGGTCTACCACGGGCCTTACCAGGTTGATCCTGTGGGGAACCTCATCTTGGAACGGGCTTCGCACTTAGATGCTTTCAGCGCTTATCCCTTCCGCAGGTCGCTAACCAGCAGTGCCTTTGGCAAGACAACTGGCACACAAGAGCTGCGTCCGTCCCGGTCCTCTCGTACTAGGGACAGCCTTCCTCAAGTTCCCTCCGGCTGCAGCGGATAGGGACCGAACTGTCTCGCGACGTTCTAAACCCAGCTCGCGTACCGCTTTAATGGGCGAACAGCCCAACCCTTGGGACGTGCTACCGCCCCAGGATGCGATGAGCCGACATCGAGGTGCCAAACCTTCCCGTCGATATGGACTCTTGGGGAAGATGAGCCTGTTATCCCCGGGGTACCTTTTATCCGTTGAGCGACGGCGCTTCCACACGCAACCGCCGGATCACTATGTCCTGCTTTCGCACCTGCTTGACTTGTAGGTCTCGCAGTCAAGCTCCCTTGTGCCATTGCACTCGACGCCTGATTGCCAACCAGGCTGAGGGAACCTTTGAGCGCCTCCGTTACTCTTTAGGAGGCGACCGCCCCAGTCAAACTACCCACCTGACACTGTTCCCGATCCGGATCACGGACCAAGGTTAGAGTCCCGGCATACGCAGGGTGGTATTTCAAGGGCGACTCCACACTGGCTGGCGCCAATGCTTCCTAGTCTCCCACCTATCCTACACAACGCATACCAAAACCCAATATCAGGCTGTAGTGAAGGTCCACGGGGTCTTTCCGTCCTGCTGCAGCTAACGAGCATCTTTACTCGTACTTCAATTTCGCCGGGTCGGTGGTTGAGACAGTAGGAAAGTCGTTACGCCATTCGTGCAGGTCGGAACTTACCCGACAAGGAATTTCGCTACCTTAGGACCGTTATAGTTACGGCCGCCGTTTACCGGGGCTTAGGTTCAGAGCTTCGCCTTGCGGCTAACCCTTCCCCGTAACCTTCCGGCACCGGGCAGGCGTCACAGCGTATACGTCGTCTTACGACTTAGCACGCTGCTGTGTTTTTAGTAAACAGTCGCTTTCCCCTGGTCTCTGCGGCCCCGTCGAGCTCGAGGCGCGAAGCCTGTCACCCTAGTGGGGCCCTCCTTCTCCCGAAGTTACGGAGGCATTTTGCCGAGTTCCTTAACCACCGTTCTCCCGATCGCCTTGGTATTCTCTACCT
>CAWCLR010000009.1:155000-1005003 GCA_963796415.1 uncultured Acidimicrobiales bacterium
GGTTGTCCACCAGCACGGCCCGCCCGTCGTCGAAGTCGAGGACCCGGGCCATCTGCGCCTTGATGGCGGCCACGTTGGCGCTGAGCGTGGTCTCGTCGAGCAGGTTCCGCTCGTCCGATCGCCCGCTGGGGTCGCCGACCATCCCGGTGGCCCCGCCCGCCAGCGCCACCGGCCGGTGGCCCGCGTCCTGGAACCGCCGCAGGACCAGCAGCCCGATCAGGTTGCCGACGTGCAGGCTGTCGGCCGTCGGGTCGCAGCCGTAGTAGAGGGTCAGGGGCCCCGAGGACAGGCGATCGGCCAGCGCCTGGCGGTCGGTCATGTCGTGCACGAGGCCGCGCGCCTCGAGGTCGTCGAGCAGGCCCTCTGCGGTGGTCACGGGGACATCGTCCCTGCCCCGGCCGCTGCGGTCCAACCCGGTTCGCGCCCGCGCCCGGCGCCGACTGGACGGCGCCGCCGCCCGCCGGGGACGCTGGTGCCCGTGATGACGGACGCCCCCCGGCCCCCGGTCGAGCCAGCAGACCCCGAGGACGGCGGGGCCAGGCCGGCGTTGGGGCCCGACCCGCCTGTTCCTGCTGGTCGTGGTCGTGGCGCTGGTGTCGATGTGGGGCTACGTGCTGTACCTGGCGTTCGGTCCCGGGCGGCAGCCCCCGATCGACCGGCTGGACGACCCGGCCTTCGCGGCGGCGGCCGAGGATCGCTGCGCCGAGGCGCTCGACGAGATCGACGACCTCCCGGTGGCGAGCGAGTCGCCCACCGCCGCCGAGCGCGCCGGGGTGCTGGTGCAGGCCGACGCCGTGTTCGCGTCCATGCTCGACGACCTCGACGGCATGGTCGAGCTGGCGCCGGCGGGCGACCAGCGACGCCGAGCAACCGAGTGGCTGGCCGACTGGCGCACCTACCTGGCCGATCGCGAGGCCTACGCCGACGCGCTGCGCACCGATCCCGAGGCCCGCCTGCTCGTCTCCGAGAAGGCGGGCGAGGGCCGCCAGGTGACGGGCTGGATCGACGAGTTCGCCAAGGCCAACCGCATGCCCTCCTGCGTCACCCCCACCGACGCCTGAGCCCGGCGCCGCAACGAGAACTGGGGAGGATCGTCAGGCGAGATGCCTGACGGCCATCGCCAGTTCGACGATGCTTGGGGACCGGCTCAGTCCCACACGTGCACGCCTGCGGCCGCCGCGGCTTGTTCGAAGTGGCGGGCCATCTCGTCGCCCGGCTCGTTGCCCTCGACCGCCTCGAGCACCAGTACCTTCCCGCCGCCGAGCGGCGTGAGCTGGTAGCCCGAGCGGCGACCGAACGCCCGGAGCCGCCGCACGTCGCCGACCTCGGGCCACGTCACCGAGCGGATGCCACCGTTGCGCCACCGCACGACCCCGCCGGCGAACAGGAAGAACCGCTGGAAGCCGGTCACGAGGGCCACGACCGCGTAGAACGTCCAGAGCAGGGCCAGGGCGAGCGCGACCACGAGGACCGGGCGCAGGAACCCCCACCCCAGCCAGCCGACGGCGGCCATGCCCCCGACGAGCAGGGCCACGCCGGCGAGCGCGGTGAGGAAGTTGGCGAAGGGGTTGCTGCCCTTCGTCGCCATCAGCAGCGGGCCGAGCTGCCGGTCCTGTGCCACCCGCGCCACCCGCTCGGGGGCCTCCTCGATCGTGGGCATCTCACGTCCTCCTGGTGTCCGTACCCGAGGGGATGCGTCGTGCGGCGCGGCGCGGCGCGGACGCGCGTCGTAGCCGCCCCCCATGCCCACACGCCGCCGCGCCACAACGGACGCGAGACTACGTTGCGTCGGAAGACCCGTACCGTCGCTGCGACACGTTCAGCGACGCCACCGCCGTCGTCGCGGCGCGGGCCAGGCGCAGCAGGCCGTCGTCGGCGCCGTAGTCCGGCAGCTCGTCGGCGCCGACCCACCGCAGGTCCAGAGACTCGTGGTTGCCCACCGCGACCGCGCCCGGAGGCGCCACCACCAAGTAGCGGACGTCGAGGTGCAGGTGCGGGCCGTGCGGCGGCCCGACCTCGTGGATGTCGAGGTCGACGGCCGGGACGGCGACCCGCAGCCCGGCGATGCCCGTCTCCTCGGTCGCCTCGCGCCAGGCCACGCCCGGCAGGGTGCTGTCGCCGTCGGCATGGCCGCCCGGCTGGAACCAGCCGCCCAGCTTGGCGTGCAGCATCAGCAGGAACTTCCGCGAAGCCGGGTCGACCACCATGGCCGAGCCCGTCAGGTGCGCGTCGGCGCACGTGCGGTCGAGGGCGTCGGGGTGGTGGTCGACGAAGGCGAGGATCCGTTCCCGGTGCGCCTCGTGGGCGGGCTCTCCCGGGAGCGCGGCGGCGACGTGCGCCCGGGCCGCCATCAGGTCGGCCCCAGGGGCGAGCCCCGGGTCGCCGGGCGGCAAGAGGCGCAGTGGCGTCACGGGCGGTCGAACAGGTCGCGCCGGGGCTCGTCGGTGTACACGGGCTGGCGCCCGGCGTCGAAGGCCCGGATCGCCTCCTGCAGGTTCTCGGTGAACCCCAACATGAGCTGGTTCCGGTCCTCGAGCTCGATCGCCGTCTCGAGGCTGCCGATCTCGAGGTTCGCCCACAACGCGTTCTTCGTCATCGACAGGCCGTACGGGCTGAACCGGCACATGCCCCGGGCCGCCTCCAGGGCCTCGTCGAGGGCGGCGCCGTCGTCGACGACCCGGGAGACGAGGCCCATCGCCGCCGCCTCCTCGGCCCCGACCTCGCGGCCGGTGAGCAGCAGGTCGTTGGACCGGGACGCACCGATCAGGCGGGGCAGCAGCCACCCGGCCGCCATCTCGGTGCTGGTGAGACCGTTGACGATGCCCGTGGCGTTGAACACCGCCGACCGGGCCGCGATGCGCAGGTCGGCGGCCAGGGAGAGGCACATGCCCCCGCCGTACGCCGGGCCGTTGACGGCGGCGATCACCGGCTGCGGGATCCGGCGCAACGTCAGGATGAGACGGCTGTAGGCCCGCATCGAGCGCTGGGCGATGCGGCCGACCGTGAGCCCGTCGATGCCCGGCAGCACCCCGTAGTCCTTGAGGTCGAGGCCCGAGCAGAAGCCCCGGCCGGCGCCCGTGAGCACCACGACCCAGGTGTCGTTCTCATCGCCCACGGCCGCCAGCGTCTCGTCGAGGGCCAGCGCCAGGTCGATGGACAGCGCGTTGAGCCGGTCGGGACGGTTGAGCGTGACGACGGCGACGTGCGGCTCGGGATGGTCGACGAGAACAGGTTCCACCCGCGGAAGCTACATCGGCCCACGCATCGCCACCGTGCCCGAGACGTGCGGGTCGCCCGGGACGCACCAGCGCCACGGCTGCTCGGCCCCGGCCGACAGGCCGATGCGCGTCGTCTGGAACGGGTGCGCCGGCGGCGGCGTGCCGTCGTCGCCGACCCACACGCCGCGGTCCGCGGTGACCAGGTCGGCGCCGTCGAACCCGCCGTCCAGGCCGAACGCCTGGCACAGCCGAGCCGGCCCGCGGCACAGATCGCGGTCGCCGCGGATCCGGGGCCGGGCCGCCCGCATGGCGTCGAGGCCGGAGAGCGGAGCCACCGCCCGCAGCAGCACGGCCACGCCCTCGCCCTCGTCGCCGCACACGACGTTGGCGCACCAGTGCATGCCGTACGTGAAGTACACGTACAGGCCGCCGGGCGGGCCGAACATCGTGCGGTTGCGCGGCGTCATGCCGCGGAAGGCATGGCTCCCCGGATCGGCGGCGCCGCAGTAGGCCTCGACCTCGACGATCCGCCCGGTGCGCGCCCCGGTCGCCGGGTCGTCGTGCACGAGGACCTTGCCGAGGAGGTCGGGCGCCAGGTCGCGGGGATCCCGCCGGTACGCGTCCCGGGCCAGCGGGGACGGCGGGTCGGGCGCGACGGCGGCCGGGTCGGGCCCCGCAGCCGTCACGCCAGCGCGGCGCGGACGGCCGCCGGCGGCGGGGCCGGGGTGACCGTGCCCGGCGTGACCGAGATGTAGGTGACGATGGCCGTGAACACCGGGCGCTCGTCGACCGAGCCCTCGAAGGTCACGTCGAAGCTCGTGGTGCCCCACCGGCTCACGGCCATGTCGATGGCGAGCATGTCGTCGTAGGCGGCCCCGCGGTGCCAGGTCAGGGTCGCCGTCTTGAGCACGATGTCGAACCCGGCCGCCTGGTAGTCGCCGAGGCGCTCGCGCATCCAGGCACCGGTGGCGTCGTCGACGTAGGTCAGGTAGTGCGCGTTGAAGACGTGGCCCTGCATGTCGACCTCGGCGTAGCGCACCCGCAGGGTGTGGCGGAACGGCTCGGCCATGCCGACGTTTCTACTGGAAGTGCAGCGGCGCGCCACGCCCAGGCTGATGCGCGGGTCTACCCGATGCGCTGCGCGTCCGCGTCCAGCCGCCGGCGGAGACGCTCGATCTGGACGGCGACCGGGTCGGGGCCGGCGCCGCCCGCCGTGCGCCGCCGGGCGACGGGCACGCCCGGCTCGAGCAGCGCAGCGCCCTCGGCCCCGAGGTCGGGGTGGGCCTCCACCAGCTCGGCCAGCGGCACGTGCCGCTCGAGGCTGTCGCGCACCAGGGCGCCCACGAGGGCGTGCGCCTCGCGGAACGGCGTCCCGCGCTCGACCAGCAACTCGGCCAGGTCAGTGGCCGCGGCGAAGGGCGAGTCGGCCGCCTGTTGCATCCGCTCGGTCTGGAACACGAGCGTGGCGTAGAGGCCCGTGACGGCGGTCAGGGCGAGGGCCATCTGGTCGACCGCGTCGAACAGGGGCTCCTTGTCCTCCTGCAGGTCGCGGTTGTAGCTGAGCGGCAGGCCCTTGAGGGTCGCCAGCAGGCCCGTCAGGTCGCCCAGCACGCGGCCGGCCTTGCCCCGGGCGAGCTCGGCGATGTCGGGGTTCTTCTTCTGGGGCAGCATCGACGAGCCCGTGGCGTAGGCGTCGTCGAGGCGGGCGAAGCCGAACTCGTCGGTCGACCACAGGACCACCTCCTCGCCCATCCGCGACAGGTGGATGGCCAGCAGCGTCAGCGCGAACAGGGCCTCGGCCACGAAGTCCCGGTCGCTCACGGCATCGAGGCTGTTCTCGAAGCGGGCCGCGAACCCGAGGTCGTCTGCGGTGGCGTCGGGGTCGAGCGGCAGCGACGACCCCGCCAGCGCCCCCGCCCCCAGCGGTGACACGTCGAGGCGCCGCCGGCAGTCGAGCAGCCGGTCGACGTCGCGGGCGAGGGCCCACGCGTGGGCCAGCAGGTGGTGGGCCAGCAGCACCGGCTGGGCCCGCTGGAGGTGCGTGTAGCCCGGCAGGTAGGCGCCGCCGGCGTCGGTGGCCCGCTCGAGCAGCGTCCGCTGCAGCGCCACGATGCGGCGCGCCACGTCGGCCAGCTCGCGCTTGGTCCACAGCCGCAGGTCGGTGGCGACCTGGTCGTTGCGGCTGCGGCCGGTGTGCAGCTTGGCGCCCGCCGCGCCGGCCAGGTCGGTGACCCGCCGCTCGATGGCCGTGTGGATGTCCTCGTCGGTGGGGGCGAAGGCGAAGGCGCCCGACCGCAGCTCGTCCTCGACCCGGTCGAGGGCGGCGAGGACGACCTCGGCCTCGTCGCCCGTCAGGATGCCCGCCCGGGTCAGCCCGCGGACGTGCGCCCGGCTGCCCTGCAGGTCGTCGGCCGCCAGCCGGCGGTCGTAGTCGAGGCTGACGGTGAACGCGAGCAGCTCGTCGGCCGGGCCCCCCTCGAACCGGCCGTGCCAGAGGGTGCGGTCGCTCGGGGCGTTGGTGCGCTCGCTCGTGCCCTTGGTTCGCTCGCTCCGCTCGCTCGCGCCCTTGGTTCGCTCGCTCCGCTCGCTCATCGGTCCGGGGACCTCACGACGGGGTCGTGCCCTGGATGGACGCCCACGTCTCGATGCCGAGGCCCCACAGGCGCACGAAGCCCTCGCTGTCCTCGTGGCGGAAGCTGTCGGCCGCGTCGTAGGTGGCCAGGCCGTAGTCGTAGAGGCTGTGGGGGCTGCGCCGCCCGGTCACCTGGCACGAGCCCGGAGACACGCGCAGCCGCACCTCGCCCGTGACGTGGCTCTGGCTCTGGTCGACGAAGGCGTCGAGCGCCTGCTTGAGCGGGCTGAACCAGAGCCCGTCGTAGATCAGCTCGGCGTAGCGCGGCTCGAGCCGGCTCTTCTCGCGCTGCAGGTCGCGCTCGAGGCAGATCGACTCGAGGTCGGCGTGCGCCATCATCAGCGCCAGGCTCGCCGGGCACTCGTAGGTCTCGCGGCTCTTGATGCCGACCCGCCGGTTCTCGACCATGTCGATGCGGCCCCAGCCGTAGGCCCCCACCCGCTCGTTGAGGGTGGCGATCACCTCGGTCGGGCCCAGCTGCACGCCGTCGACCGTGACCGGCACGCCCTGCTCGAAGCCGACGACGATGTCGGTCGGCTCGGTCTCGGTCGGCTTGGTCAGCAGCCACACGCCGGGCGGCGGCACCGCCCACGGGTCCTCCATCTCGCCGCACTCGATGGCCCGGCCCCAGAGGTTGTCGTCGATGGAGTACAGCTTCTCCTTCGTCGCCTGGATCGGGATGTCGTGGTCGTAGGCGTAGAGGATCGACTGCTCGCGCGTCATCCCCCACGACCGCACCGGGGCCAGCACCTCGAGGTCGGGAGCCAGCGCCCGCGTCGACACCTCGAAGCGCACCTGGTCGTTGCCCTTGCCGGTGCAGCCGTGGGCCACGGCGTCCGCACCGTGCTCGCGGGCGGCGGCCACGAGGTGCTTGACGATGACGGGACGCGAGAGCGCCGACACCAGCGGGTAGCGGCCCTCGTAGAGGGCGTTGGCCTTGAGGACCGGGACGCAGTAGTCGCGGGCGAACTCGTCGCGGGCGTCGACCACCTGGGCCTCGACCGCGCCCGCGCCGAGGGCGCGCTGGCGCACGACGTCCCAGTCGTCGCTCGACTGGCCGACGTCGACGGCCAGGGCGATCACCTCGACGCCCATGTTGTCGATCATCCAGCGGACGGCCACGGACGTGTCGAGGCCACCGCTGTAGGCGAGCACCACTCGCTTGGGCATGTCTGCTTCCTTGTTCGCTCGGGGGCCCGGGGGCGGGCCGGGGTTGGGATGTTGCGGGGCGGGCGGGTCAGAGCCCGGCCATGTCGGAGAGGCGGGCGGCCATCTCGGCGCAGTCGGTGCCGTCGGCCACCACCACGACGATGGTGTCGTCGCCGGCCACGGTGCCGACGACGCCGGGGAGGCCCGACCGGTCGAGGGCGGAGGCCACGACGTGGGCGGTCCCGGGTGGGGTGCGCAGCACCACGAGGTTGCCGGCCCTCGCCACCTCGACCACCCAGTCACCGACCACCCGGTGCAGGTGGTCGACCGGCAGGCGCTGCTCGCTCGGGAGCTCGGGGATGGCGTAGACCGTCTCGCCCCCGCCCACGCGCACCTTGATGGCGCCCAGGTCCTCGAGGTCCCGTGAGACGGTCGCCTGGGTGGCGGCGACGCCCTCGGCGGTGAGCAGGTCGACGAGCTGGGCCTGGCTGGTGACGGCCTGGTCCGCGAGCAGCCCGGCGATGCGATGCTGGCGTTGCGTCTTGCCGAGCGTGCGGACCGGGACGCCGTCGCCGTCCGCTCCGGTCGGCGCCGCCGTGCTGGGGGTGGCCTCGCTCATGCGTCGGCCTCCTCGATGAGCCACGACAGCAGGCCGCGCACGCTGTGGAGGCGATTGTGGGCCTGGGCGAAGACCACGCTCTGCCGGCCGTCGACGACGCTCGCGGCCACCTCCTCGCCCCGATGGGCGGGCAGGCAGTGCATGAAGATCGCGTCGGGCGCGGCCGCGGCCATGACGCGGTCGTCGACCTGGAAACCTTCGAAGGCCCGGGTCCGCGCCTCGGACTCGCCCTCCTGGCCCATCGAGGCCCACACGTCGGTGTGGACGGCGGCGGCCCCGGCGACCGCCTCGTGGGGCCGGCTGGACACGACGGGCTCGCCGCCCAGCGCCCGCAGGCGGTCCATGTCGGCGTCGGTCGGCCCGTAGCCCGGAGGGCAGGCGAGGTGGACCTTCATCCCGCACATCGTCGCCCCCAGGGCGAGCGACCGGGCCACGTTGTTGTAGTCGCCCACCCAGGCCACGGTGGCGCCGCCGAGGTCGCCCAGCCGCTGCCGCATCGTCAGCAGGTCGGCCAGCGCCTGGCACGGATGCCCCCGGTCGGACAGCAGGTTGACCACCGGGATCGTCGCCGCGGCCGCCAGGTTCTCCAGGAGGCCGTGGTCGAAGACCCGGCCCCCCAGGGCGGCGTGGTAGCCCGACAGGACGCGGGCGATGTCGGCCACCGGCTCGCGCTCGCCGCTGCCCACCTCGTCGCGCCGGAACGTGACCGGGTGTCCGCCGAGCTGGACGACCGCCACCTCGCAGGAGTGGCGGGTCCGCAGCGACGGCTTCTCGAAGTACAGGCCGACGGTCCGCCCGGCCAGCGGGCGCTCGCCGGGCGGGGCGTCGGCGCGCCGCAGCACCTCGTCCAGCTCGGCGGGGCTGAGGTCGTCGATCTCGAGGAAGTGTCGGAGGGTCACGGGGTGCTCCGGGTCATGGGGTGCTCCGGGTCGCGAGGGCGGCGGCCAGGACGTCGCCGATGGCGGTCACGGCGTCGTCGATCTGGGCCTCGGTGATGAGCAGCGAGGGGGCCAGGCGGAGGGCCGTGGGCGTCACTGCGTTGACCACGACCCCGGCCGCGAGCAGGTCGGCGGCGGCGGCGCGGGCGTCGAGGCCGTCGAGCTCGACACCGAGGAGCAGGCCGCGTCCCCGCACGGAGGCGACCCCCGGCAGGGCGGACAGGCGCTCGGTCAGGCGGGCGCCGGCGGCCGCGGCCCGGCCCGGGGCGTCCTCGGCCTCCATCGTCGCCAGCACCGCCCGGGCGGCGGCGGTGGCGAGGGGCTGGCCGCCGTAGGTCGTGGCGTGGTCGCCCGGCTCGAAGACCCCGGCCACCTCGCCCCGGGCCCAGCAGGCGCCGATCGGCACCCCGTTGCCCAGGGCCTTGGCCATCGTGACCACGTCGGGCACGACGCCGAGGTGCTGGAACCCGAACCACCGGCCGGTGCGGCCCAGCCCGGTCTGCACCTCGTCGACCATGAACAACAGGCCCCGCTCGTCACACAGCCGCCGCACGCCCTGGAAGTAGGCGGCCTCGGCAGGATTGACCCCGCCCTCCCCCTGCACGGGCTCGAGCAGCACCGCCGCGACCGACGGGTCGAGCGCGCCCTCGAGGGCGTCGAGATCCTGCCAGGCCACGTGCCGGAAGCCCTCGGGCAGCGGCTGGAACGTCTCGTGCTTCGCCGGCTGGCCGGTGGCGTGGAGGGTGGCGAGCGTGCGGCCGTGGAAGCTGCCGTAGGCCGACACCACCACGTGCCGGCCCCGGCCCCCAAAACGTCGGGCCAACTTGATGGCGCACTCGTTGGCCTCGGCGCCCGAGTTGCAGAAGAAAACCTGGCCCCCGAGCGGGGCGCCGTCGCCGACGAGGCGGTCGAGCGTGGCGGCCACCTCGGGCCCGATGGTCGTGCCGAACAGGTTGGACACGTGCAGCAGCGTCCGGGCCTGCGTGGCCAGCGCCTCGGCCACCGCGGGGTGGGCGTGGCCGAGCGAGGTCACGGCCAGGCCCGACAGCAGGTCGAGGTAGCGGCGCCCCCCGTCGTCCCACAGGTAGGCGCCCTCGCCGCGCACGAACGTCACCGGTGCCGGCGGGTAGGTGGGCATGAGCGGGCTCGCGACGTGGGCGGTCGTACGTCATGTGGGGGCCTCCTCCTCGGTGGTCGCGGCGGCGGTGATCATCGTCCCGATGCCGGCGTCGCTGAACAGCTCGAGCAGCAGCACGTGCGCCACGCGCCCGTCGAGCAGGTGGGCGGACGCCACGCCGTTCTGCACGGCGTGGAGGGCAGCGGCGATCTTGGGGATCATGCCGCCGGTCAGGCGCCCGCCGTCGATCATCGCCTGCAGCTCGGCGGCGGTGACGTGGCTGATCAGCGACGCCGGGTCGTCGACGTCGTCCAGCAGGCCGGCGACATCGGTGAGGAACACGGCCTTCTCGGCGCCGAGCGCCTCGGCCAGCGCCCCGGCGACCGTGTCCGCGTTGATGTTGTACGCCTGGCCGCTCGGGTCGGAGCCGATCGTCGACACGACCGGGATCAGGTCCTCGGCCAGCAGGCGCTCGAGGATCGTCGGGTTGACCGCCCGCACGTCGCCGACGTAGCCCAGCTCCGGCGCGCGGGCGCTGGCCAGGATCAGGCCGGCGTCCTCGCCCGACAGCCCGACGGCCAGCGGGCCGTGGACGTTGATCGCCGCCACGATGTCACGGTTCACCTTGCCGACGAGGACCATGCGGGCGATGTCCACGGTCTCGGCGTCGGTGACGCGCAGGCCGTCGCGGAACTCGGGCTCCTTGCCGAGGCGGGCCATGAGCTCGCTGATCTGCGGGCCGCCGCCGTGGACGACGACCGGCTTGAGCCCGACCGCCCGCAGCAGCACGACGTCGTCGGCCACCGCCCGGCCGAGGCCGGGGTCGATCATGGCGTTGCCGCCGTACTTCACCACGACCACGGCGCCCCGGAAGCGCTGGATGTACGGGAGCGCCTCGAGCAGCACGCCGACCCGCTCGGCGCCGTCGGCGGTCGCCGGCTGGGTGGCGCCGGAAAGAGACGCCGACGTGCTCATGAGGTGCCCTTGTTCTCGTCGATGTAGCCGTACGTGAGGTCGTTGGTCAGCACCCGGGCAGCCCCCTGCCCCACTCCCAGGTCGCAGGTCAGCTCGAGGTACTCCCCCGCCATGTGGGCGGCGACCGCGGCGGCGTCGTGGTCGATCCCGACGCAGCCCCGGCTGACGACGGTGCCGCCGTAGGCGATCGAGAGGGCCTCGGGGTCGAGCGCCACGCCGGCGGTGCCGAGATCGCTGGCCACCCGGCCCCAGTAGGGGTCCTCGCCGAACCACGAGCACTTCACGAGCTGGCTCTCGGCCACCTTGCGGGCGGCCGCCCGGGCCTCGTCGTCGGACGCGGCCCCCGTGACCCGCACCTTGACCACCTTGGTGTGGCCCTCGGCGTCGCCCACCATCTGCATGGCGAGGTCGAGACAGGCGTCGGCCACCGCGGCCGCGAAGGCCGCGGGGTCGGGGACGCCTGCTCGGCCGTTGGCGAGGAGCAGCACCGTGTCGTTGGTCGACGTGCAGCCGTCGACGGTCGTGGCGTTGAAGCTGTCGGCCACCCCGGCCTGCAGCGCCGTGCGCAGCGCCGCGGGCTCGACCGCGGCGTCGGTGGTGAGCACCGCCAGCATCGTCGCCATGTTGGGGGCGAGCATCGCCGCGCCCTTGGCCATGCCGCCGACCACGAACCCGTCGCCCCGGACGACGGTCTCCTTGCGCCGGGTGTCTGTGGTCATGATCGCCTCGGCGGCGGCGATCCCGTACGCCGGCTCGGCGCCCCGGGCCGCGGCGACGGCGGGGATGCCGGCGGCCAGCGCGTCCATGGGCAGCTCGACGCCGATCAGGCCGGTCGAGCAGACGAGCACCTCGTCGGCCGCGGCCCCGATCGCCTCGGCGGCCAGGGCGCACATCCGCTCGGCGTCGGCCTCGCCCTTGGTCCCGGTGCCGGCGTTGGCGTTGCCGCTGCTGAGGACGACCGCGGCCGCCCGCCCACCGGTGGCGGCCAGGTGGCGCCGGCTGACGGTGACCGGGGCGGCGACGACGAGGTTCTGGGTGAACACGCCCGCCGCCGCGACCGGGGCGCCGTCGGCGGTGGCGACCAACGACAGGTCGAAGGCGCCGGAGGACTTGATCCCGCAGGCCACGCCGCCGGCCACGAACCCCAGGGGGGCCACGATCGTCACGGCCAGGTGCCCACGACGGGGAGGCCGGTGGCCTCGGGCAGGCCGAGCATGAGGTTGGCGCACTGGACCGCCTGGCCCGAGGCCCCCTTGACCAGGTTGTCGAGGGCGGCGAGGGCGACGACCCACCCGGTGCGTTCGTCGGCCATGGCGGTGACGTGCACCGAGTTCGACCCCGCGGTCGCCTTGGTCGACGGCGAGCCGTCGGTCACGACGACGAACGGCTCGCCGGCCCAGGTGTCGCGCAACAGGGCCAGCAGGTCGGGCGTGGTCACGGCGGCGGCGGCGCCGGTGGGCCGGGCGTAGCAGGTGGCGAGGATGCCCCGGTTCATCGGGGCCAGGTGCGGCGTGAACAGCACCTGCACGTCGGTGCCGGCGACGTCGCTCAGACCCTGCTCGATCTCGGGGGTGTGCCGGTGGTCCAGCAGTCCGTAGGCCGTGAAGTTCTCGTCCACCGTGCAGAACGTCGTCGTGGGCTTGGGCGGCCGGCCGGCGCCGGACACCCCGCTGGCCGCGTCGACCACGATGCCGGTGGGCTCGACCAGCCCGGCCCGCAGCAGCGGTGCGAGGGCGAGGACGGCGGTGGTCACGTAGCACCCCGGGGCCGCCACGCGGGTGGCGCCGGTGATGCGGTCGCGGAACAGCTCGGGCAGGCCGTAGACGAAGTCGCTGAGCAGCTCGGGGTGCGCATGCTCCTCGCCGTACCACCGGGGGTAGAGGGCGGGGTCGCGCAGGCGGAAGTCGGCCGCCAGGTCGACGATGCGCCCGACGCGGCCGCCCAGCTCGGGCACCACGTCCTGGGAGGCGCCGTGGGGCAGGCCGAGGAACACCAGGTCGAGGCCGTCGCAGGCGTCGGGGTCGTACTTCTCGAACGCCAGGTCGGCGTAGCCGGCGGCCAGGCTGGGATAGAGGTCGGCGACGCGGCTGCCGGCCTGGGTGTCGCCCGTGGCCAGGCGCACGTCGAGGTGCGGGTGCTGGGCGCAGAGGCGGAGCAGCTCAGCCCCGGTGAACCCCGAGGCGCCGATGATGCCGACCGATGTCACCGAGCCAGCATACGCACGCGTGCATACTCATGCAATGCGAGGTCAGGCGCCCGGCGAGGCGGCACCCGCCTCGCGCCGGGCGGCGTCGACGGCAGGCAGCATCCAGGCCGCCACCCGGTCGGCGGCCGGCTCGGTGAGGTGCACGAAGTCCCGCATCACGTCCTCGCCCGCCGGGAGCTCGAGCTGGCCGACGAACCCGTGGAGGTCGATCATCAGCGTTCCGGGGTGGTCGGCCACGATGCGGCGGTACGTCTCGTTCCGGCACGCCGTCTGGTCCTTCGACTCGGCCGTGAAGATGGCCACGTCGGGGCTCGTCGCCAGCACGACCGTCGCCCCGGTGGCCGCCAGCGCCTCCACGTCCCGGCCGAGCTCGCGCTCCAACAGGCCGTCGAAGACGGGGTCGCAGTCGGTCCGCCACGCCTCCTGCAGCCACTGCTCGCCGAGCCCGCCGGCGTTGGCGATGTAGTAGACGACGACGTCCGCATCCATGGCCCGGGCGTGACGATCCCACCGCTCCCGGCGCACCTCGGGGCACGGCTCCCGCGGGACGATCGGGCCACCCGCGTAGCGGACCTCGGTGCTCAGCAGGGCGGGGGCGCAGTCGAGGATCGCCGACAGCCCGATGGCATAGCGGTCGCCGGTCCGGGCGGCCTCGTCCTCGAGCTCGGCCCCGAGGAAGATCGGGCCGCTGTCGCCGACCAGCAGCAGGCCCGTCGCTCCGGCGGGCGCGCCCTCGGGCACGAACTGCACACGCCTGCTGCCCGCCTGCGCCACCACCGCCGCGTCGGCCGCGGTCTCGCCCCCACCCGACGACGGGCCCCGCGTGGTCACGACCACGGCGACCAGCACCACTGCGGCCGAGGCGGCCGTCGCCAGCACCGCGGCACGCCCGCGCAGTGCGCCGCGCCGGACCGGGCGCTCCACCAACCGGTACGACGCCAGCGCCACCGCCAGCGTCACGACCACGCACAACGCCTGGGCGACGATGCGGCGCACGCCGAGGCGGTCGGGCGTGAGGTAGACGATCACCGGCCAGTGCCACAGGTACACGCCGTAGCTGATCGCGCCGAGCCCGACCAGAGGACGCCAGGAGAGTGCCCGGGCCACGCGGCCTGGAGGACCGCCCGTGACCGCGACGATGACGACCAGCGCGGCCACCGTGAACGCCAGCAACCCGCCCCGGTAGTACGCCGCGGCCTGGCCGTCGACGACCAGGAACGCCACGGCCATGGCCCCCACGCCGACCACGGCGGCGATGTCGAGCGCCACCGACGGCGGGCGATCACGCCGCGGGCGCCGGGCCGTCACGGTCGCCACCGCCGCGCCGAGCAGCGTCGGGCCGAGTCGGGCGTCGGTGCCGAAGTAGGCCCGGTTCGTGTCGACAGGCGACCACAACACGGCCAGGGTGACGAGCGAGGCGGCGCCGCCGACCAGCGCCAGCAGACCGAGACGGCGCACCCCACGGTCCGCCGCGTCGGAGGAGACGTCCGCGACCACGAGCGGCGCCTCGGCCTCACCCGCCGTCGCCGGCGCGCCGCGCCGGAGGCGGCGCAGCCCGCCGAGCACCACCAGCGCGACGAGCGGCCACACCAGGTAGAACTGTTCCTCGATCGCCAGGCTCCACGTGTGGTCGAGCGGCGACGGCTGGCTGAAGATGTCCCAGTAGCTGACCGGGGCCACCATCCGGTGCCAGTTGGCGGCATAGCCGAGGGTGGCGAGGGCGTCGCCCCGGAACCGTGGGCGGTCGGCGGTCGCGGTGAGGGTGGCCAGCAGGACCGCCACGCCGACGAGCAGCACCAGCAGCGCGGGCAGCAGCCGCCGTGCCCGGCGCACCCAGAACGCGGCCAGGTCGATGCCGCCGCGAGTGCGCCGCTCGACGACGAGCAGCGATGTGATCAGGTAGCCGGACAGGGCGAAGAAGAGGTCGACCCCCAGGAACCCGCCGCGCAGCCGGTCGAGGTGGAACACCAGGACCGCGAGAACCGCTACGCCCCGCAGCCCGTCGAGCGCCGGCTCGTGGACCAGGCGGGGGGGCACGGGCGGCTCGGGCGTGGGCGCGCCGTCGGAGTGACCGTTCCCATTCGCTCGCTCGGCCCCGTCGGCGCCGCCGCGGGAGGGCCAGCGCCGTGGCCGCCCCAGCAGCGTCGCCACGCTGCAGAGTGTGACACAGCGCCGCCGGCCGGCGCGCGACAGCCGGGCCGGGCGTCAGCCGCGCAGCGTCGCCGGGAGCGTGCTCTCGACCGCCTCGATGCAGCGCCGCCGCAGCTCGGCCACCTCGTCATCGGTGAGGGTGTGATCGGGAGCGTCGAGCCGCAGGGCGTAGGCCAGGCTGCGGCGGCCGGAGGCGATCCCGGGGCCCCGGTAGACGTCGAACAGGCGCAGCGCCGCCAGGCGCTCCCCCGCCGCCCGGTCGAGGGTGGCCTCGACCGCCGAGGCCGGCACCGAGTCGTCGACCTCGAAAGCGAGGTCCACGTCGCTCGACGGGTAGATGCTCACCGTCCGGTACACGTGCGGGTCTCGGGGTACCTCGGCCAGCGCGTCCAGGTCGACCTCGAACCACCCGACGCGCTCGCCGATGCCGTGGGCGTCGAGCACCTGCGGGTCGAGCTCGCCGGCCGCGCCGACGGTGACCCCGCCCTCGGCGACGAGAACCGCCGACCGGGTCGGGTGGAGGCCCGGAACAGGGCCGTTGACGACCGACACCGTCCGCACGCCGAGCAGCTCGGCCACGGCCCACCAGGTCCGCACCGCCGCGGTCGCGTCGCGACCGCCCTGGGCCACGCCGAGCATCTCGCGCTCGTCGGGCAGCGGCCCGGCCTCCTCGCCGTCGGCCGGGCGGCGGAACACGTGGCCGATCTCCCACAGGCCCACCCCGGTGTTTCGCCGGGCGGCGTTCGTGGCCAGCGATTTCACCAACCCGGGGAGCAGCGACGTCCGCAGGATCGACTCTTCGGCCACCAGCGGGTTGGCAATCTCGATGCCGTCGCCGGGCAGGCCGCAACGCTCGAGGTCGCCGGGGGCGAGGAACGACAGAGGCATCGCCTCGGACATCCCCCGGGCGGTCAGCAGCGCGGCCAAGCGACGGCGGTCGCGCTGGCGGGACGTCAGCTGGGCCGCACGCGGCGAGGACGGCAGGCTCCGCCCGATGGCCGTATAGCCGTAGGTGCGGGCCACCTCCTCGACGACGTCGATCTCGGCCGTCGAGTCGTACCGCCAGGACGGGATGGTCACGTCGGTGTCCTCGCCCACCACGGTGGTGGCGAAGCCGATGGGCTCGAGCAGCTCGGCGATCTGCGCCGGCTCGAGCTCGGTGCCGAGCAGCCGGTTGAGGCGGCCCGTCCGCACGTGCACCGGCCGCCGGTCGGGCAGCTCGCCGCGGACGTCGACCGTGCCCGTCTCGAGGCGGGCGCCGCTGCCGGCCAGCAGCTCGGCGAAGCGCCGATGGGCGAGGTCGATGATCTCGGGATCGGTGCCCTTCTCGAACCGCGCCGACGCCTCGGAGCGCAGCCGCAGGCGTCGCGAGGTCTTGGCCACCGAGATCGGGAGGAACCAGGCCATCTCCAGCAACACGTCGGTGGTCGAGGCGTCGATCTCGGTGTCGGCGCCGCCCATCACCCCGGCGATGCCGATCGGCCGGTCCTCGCCGTCGCAGATGAGCAGGTCGTCCTCGACGAACCGCCGCTCGACGCCGTCGAGGGTGACGAGCGAGTCGCCGGCCCGGGCCCGGCGGACCCGGAACCCGCCGCGCACCTTGGCCAGGTCGTACGGGTGGTTCGGCTGGCCGAGCTCGAGCATCACGTAGTTGGACACGTCGACGAGCGAGTTGATGGGCCGCATGCCGAGCAGGGTGAGGCGCCGGGCGATCAGCGGGTCCGAGTCGCCGATCGTCACGCCGCGCAGGACCCGGGCGGTGAACCGGCCGCAGAGGTCGGGCGCCTCGACCTCGACGCGCACGGCGTCGATCCGCTCGGCCGGTACCTCGTCGACGACGGGCTCGGGGATCGCGAAGGGCACCCGGAGGCGGGCGGCGAGGTCGCGGGCGACGCCGGCCACCGACATGGCGTCGGGCCGGTTGGGGTTGATCTCGAGGTCGTAGAGGACGTCGGGCTCGATGCCCATCGCCTCGGCGAACGGCGCTCCCACCGGCAGGTTGCCGGGCAGGATGTGGATGCCGGCATGGTCGCCGCCCAGCCCCAGCTCGCGGGCCGAGCAGAGCATGCCGTTCGACCACTCGCCCCGCAGCTTGCGCCGGCCGATCTCCAATCCGCTCGGCATCGTCGTGCCGACCGTCGCCAGCGGCACGAGGTCGCCCGCCGCCATGTTGAACGCGCCGCAGGCGATCTGGAGCGCCTCGCCGTCGCCCGCGTCGACGTCCACCAGCTGGATCTTGTCGGCGTTGGGGTGGGGGTGCGTGGCCAGCACCCTCGCCACGACGATGCCGTCGAGGCCCTCGCCGATCACGTCGAGCTGCTCGACCGCCATGCCCAGGTCGCTGAGCTGCTCGCCGAGCGCGACGGGGTCGCCCTCGATCGGGGCGAAGTCACGCAGCCAGGACAGGAGAACCTTCATCGGTGCCCTCGGTCGATCGTGTCCGCCGGCGCCTAGAACTGGCGCAGGAACCTGATGTCGTTGGTGAAGAGGTCGCGGAGGTCGGCGACCCCGTGCCGGGCGGCGGCCAGGCGATCGATGCCGAACCCGAACGCGAAGCCCTGCCACTCGTCGGGATCGAGGCCGCAGTTGCGCAGCACGTTGGGGTGGACCATCCCGCACCCGCCCAGCTCGAGCCACGTGCCGTCGGGCCGCTGGATGTCGAACTCGGCCGACGGCTCGGTGAAGGGGAAGTACGAGGCCCGCAGCCGCGACGTGAAGTCGCCGCCGAAGTACGCCTTGGTGAAGGCGTCGATGGTGCCCGCCAGGTCGGCGAAGGTGATGTCGCGGTCGACCACCAGCCCCTCGATCTGGTGGAACACCGGCATGTGGGTGGCGTCGGCCGTGTCGGACCGGAAGACCCGCCCCGGCATGATCGAGTAGTAGGGCGGCGGCTCGCTCGTCATGACCCGGACCTGGACCGGGGACGTGTGCGTGCGCAGCAGCGTCGAGCCGGGGGCGCCGTAGCGGACGTAGAGCGTGTCGTACTCGTCGCGGGCCGGGTGGTCGGGCGGGAAGTTCAGCGCCCCGAAGTTGTGCCAGTCGGTTTCGACCTCGGGGCCTTCCGCGACGGTGAAGCCCATGCCGATGAACAGGTCCTCGAGCTCGCGCATCGCCTGGGTGACGAGGTGCAGGCTGCCCACCGGCGTGCCCGGGAGGACCTCGGTGAGGTCGATGCGCTCGTCCAGCAGTTGCTCGCTGCGGGCCGCGACCTCGAGCACCGCCCGGCGCTCGGCGACGGCCGCCCGCACGGCGTCGCTGGCCGCGTTGAGCACCTTGCCGACGGTGCGCCGGCCCTCGTCGTCGAGCCCGCCGAGCCGCTTGCGGAACACGGTCAGCGGCGCCCGCTTGCCCGCCACCTCGGACTCGACCGCGCGCAGGTCGTCGAGCGTGGCCGCGGCGGCGATGCGGGCCCGGGCCTCGTCCTCGAGCCGGCCGATCTCGGCGACGAGGTCGTCGCCGGAAGGAGACGTGGGATCGGTCATGTCGTCGTGCACCCTGCCGCCCGCGGCGGCGTCTCGTCCAGTCGATTGCCCTGCTGAGCGGCGGTGGCGCCGGCACGGCGCTGCCGCAGCGCCTCGAAGCAGAGGACCGTGCCCGCCATGGCCACGTTGAGCGACTCGGCGCGGCCCGCCATCGGGATCGTCACGGCCTCGTCGACCGCCTCGGCCACGCCCGGCGGCAGGCCGTGGGCCTCGTTGCCGAGCACGAGGGCGACGGGGCCGCGCAGGTCGACCGTGTCGTAGGGCGTGCCGGCGCGGACGACGGTGCCCACGGTGGGGCGGCCGTGCTCGGCGCAGGCCGCGAGGGCGTCGGCGCTCTCGCCGTCCCGCGCCACGGCCAGGCGCAACACCGACCCGGCCGACGAGCGGACGCACTTCGGGCCGAACGGGTCGACCGACCCGTCGCAGAACACCACGGCCCCGGCGCCCGCTGCCTCGGCCGAGCGCAGCAGCGTCCCCGCGTTGCCGGGGTCGGACACGCCGACGAGCACCAGCGCCAGCGGGCCCGCCCCAACGAGGACGTCGCCCGCGGCTCGTTCGGCCATGCGGGCCACCGCGGCGACGCCGTGCGGCGTCACCGTGTCGACGGCGCGGGCCAGCGCGCCCTCGGGGGCCCGGCGCACGGTGGCCCCGGCGGCCGCCGCCTCGGCGAGCAGGGCCTCGGGGCAGCCCGGCTCGGCCACGACCTCCTCGACGACGACTCCCGCGGCGAGGGCCTCGGCGAGGAGCGTGGGCCCGTCGAGGACGAAGGCACCCTCGCCGGTACGCGCACTGCGGCGCCTCGAAAGGCGCCGCAGTCGCTGCAAGCTGTGGTGTCGGGCGCCGATCGTCTCGGCCATCGACGACCGATCAGGCCGGGCTGGAGGCCGGCTCGGCGTCCTCGAGGGCCTTGGCGGCCGTCTCGGCCAGCGCACGGAAGGCGGCCTCGTCGGTCACCGCCAGGTCCGCGAGGACCTTGCGGTCGACCTCGACGCCGGCGAGGCGCAGGCCGGCCACGAAGCGGCTGTAGCTCATGCCGTTCTGGCGGCAGGCGGCGTTGATGCGCTGGATCCACAGGCGGCGGAAGTCGCCCTTGCGGGCGCGTCGGTCGCGGTAGGCGTACTGCAGGCTGTGCATCACCTGCTCGTTGGCGGCGCGACGGGACCGGCTCTTGTTGCCGTAGTAGCCCTTGGCGCGCTCGAGGGTGACACGGCGCTTCTTCTTGGCGTGGACGGATCGCTTCACCCGAGCCATGGGGCGCTCCTTTCGTCGATCGGGGGAGGGGCGGAGTCGGTGGGCGTCAGCGCCGACCGAGCATGCGGGTGATGCGGGCCTCGTCGCCGGCGGCCAGGTCGGTCTCCGTGCGCAGGCGGCGCTTCCGGGCCGGGGCCTTCTTCTCGAGGATGTGGTTCAGGTTGATCTGGCGGCGGCGCAGCCGGCCGGTGCCGGTGATCTTGAACCGCTTGGCGGCGCCGCGGTGGGTCTTCATCTTGGGCATGGCGTTTCCTGTCTGGTCGGGCGGCGGCCCGGCGGGGGAAGTCCCGCCTAGCCGTCGCTCGGCTGGTCCTGCGGGGCCGGCTGGCCCGCGTCGGCGGCGGTGGCGCTGACGGGCGTCGGCTCGGCGTCGGCGTCGGGCGTCGGCTCGGGGGCGGCGTCGGTCGGTGCCTCACTTGGTGCCTCGGTCGTCGCCTCACCGTTCGAGGCGGCGGGATCCGAAGCGTCGGCGTCGGCGGCGGGGTCGGCAGCGGGCCGGGCGCTGCGGGCCCCGGATCGGGCCGGGGACTCGCCTCGCGCGTCGGCCTGGGCCTGGCGCTTCGCCCGTTCCGCGGCGGCCTGGGCCTTGCGGTCGGGGCCGAGGACCATGGTCATGTTCCGCCCGTCCTGCCGGGGGAAGATCTCGACCTTCCCCACGTGCTCGACGGCTTCCACGACCTGGTCGAGGATGCGCCGCCCCAGCTCGGGGTGGTGCATCTCCCGTCCGCGGAATGTCAGCGTCACCTTGACCTTGTGCCCTTCTTCCAGGAAGCGCTCGACCTTCCGGGTCTTCGTGTCGAAGTCACCCTTCGAGATCTTCGGGCGGTACTTCATCTCCTTGATGGAGACGTTGCTCGCCTTGCGCCTGGACTCCTTGGCCTTCTGCGCCGCCTCGTACTTGTACTTGCCGTAATCCATGATCCGGCAGACGGGCGGATTCGCCTGCGCCGCCACCTCGACCAGGTCGAGGTCTGCGGCCCGTGCGATCGAAAGGGCCTCGGGTAGGGGCTTGATGCCGATCTGCTGACCATCCGGACCGACGAGGCGCACCTCGCGGGCGCGGATGCGGTCGTTGATCCGGGGCTCGTTGTTCGCCGGCGTGGCTATCGCGGCTCACTCCTCATCGATGCGCAAAACCTCCGTACGCATGGCTGCTGTTACTTCGATTTCTCCAACCCGGCGCCCGTGCGAAAAAGACGAACGGACGCCGGGGGAAGCCGACGTCCGCGATGGGCAATGCCCGAGCGACCGATCGAACCCGGACGCACATACCGTGGCCGGGTGGGGGCACAGACCCCGGGCGAACCCGGGCGGCCCCGCTTCCCTCAAGTTGTCCGACGTAGGGTACCAGCGCTCCCATCCGTGTCCACAACCGCACGGTGAACGGTGGTCCATTCTCGCGGCCGGCGACAGCGCCGCGGCGTGCCGCTAGCGTCGAGCGGGCATGAGCACCCTCTGGACACCGTCGGGCGAGCACCCTGTCGACCGCCCGGGCGCCGGCCCCGCGTCCGGGCCTGCGGACGCGCCGCCGGCCGCCGGGGCCCCGCCCGGCACCGACCGCGAGCTGACCCCCGAAGAGCGGGCCGCAGCCGAGGAGTACGCCCAGCAGATCGATGCGGCCCGCGAGCAGCTCCTCGCCGCCCCGGCCGGCCTCGTGGTCGGCCAGCAGGCGCTGCAGTTCTACGAGCTCGCCGCCCTGCACCTGTCCCAGCCCGAGCCCCGCATCGACGACGCCCGCATCGCCATCGACGCACTGGCCGGCGTGGTGGAACGCGTCGGGTCCCGCCTCGGCGAGGCCGAACCGGCGTTGCGCCAGGCCCTCAACCAGCTCCAGCTGGCGTTCGTCGAGGTGTCGGGCCAGTCGGGTGCGGGGGTGCCGGGCGATTCCCCATCACCTGGCTAGTGCCCTTCCAGGGCACGAGTGCACAGACCGACGTGACGATCACCGGGGGGCCGAGCACGGGCACCGAGGACGCGGCCAGGCGGCCCCGCCGGCGGTTGCTCGTCGCGGGGCTGGGGATCGTCGGGATCGTCGCCGTGGCCGTGGCCGCGGCCGTGGCGGTGACCCGCGACGGCGGGTCCGACTCCCCGGGCCCGGGTGAGGCGGCGGCCGGCGACCGCCTCGACGTGGCCATCGTCGGCGACTCCCTGATCGAGCAGTCCCGCGACCAGCTCGCGGCGCACGCCGGCGAGCTGGGGCTGTCAGTCGAGGCCGTCGCCTTCGGCGGCAGCGCGCCGTGCGACTGGCAGGACGAGTTCGAGCAGTACGCCGCCGAGGGTCCCCGGGCCCTCGTCGTGTCCTTCGCCGGAAACGACAACACGCCCTGCATCAACCCCACCGGCGGCGGGTTCCGCGACCCGCAGACCATCGCCGACGCCTACGCCGCGATGGTGCCGGGGATCCTCGACCTGTTCGAGGGCACGGCCACCGATCTCTACCTCGTGCTGCCCCCGGCCGTGGGACCGCCCGCCTCCGAGCCCGCGGCCGCCGCCATCCGGGACGTGTACCGCGCCATCGCGGAGGCACGCGACGACGTCACCGTCGTCGACCCGGACCCGGTGCTCGGCGGCGACGGCGCCTTCCACCTGGCGCTGCCGTGCGAGCCGTGGGAGCAGGCCGTCTGCGGTCCCGACGGCACGGTCGCGGTGCGCCGCGACGACGGCATCCACCTCACCGAGGCCGGCGGCGAGCGCTACGCCCGCGCGCTGCTCGCGGCCATGGGCCACCCGGTCGCCGGCTGACGCACCGCTAAAGCGAGACGATGCCGGTGGCCTCCCACCGGCCGAGCCGGCCGGCGACGACCCGGAACCGCACCGGTTGACCGACCGGGATGGTGCGGGACCCGTCGGCGATCGCCGTGCAGTGGAAGCCCAGCACGTCGCCGCCGTCCGACCGCACGGTGCCGAGGCCCCGGACCTCGTCGAACGTGTCGACCATGCCGGTCGCCTGGGTGAACGGTTCGGCCGGCATCTGCAGGACTCAGTGGACGATCTTCGCCAGGGGCAGCTCGATGATGTCGGTGGCCCCGGCGTCGGACAGGGCCGGGATGAGCGTGTTGATCACCGACTTGGCCACGACCGTCTCGACCGCGAAGCCGCCCTGCCCGAACAGCTCGGACACCGTCGGGGCCTTCATCGAGGGCACGAGGGCGATGACCCGGTCGAGATCGTCCTTCGCCACGTTCAGCTTCACGAGCACCTTGCCCCGGGCCTCGAGCACCCCGTCGAGCAGGGTCTTCAGCTGCTCCATGGCGTGCCGCTTGGCCGGGTCGGCGTAGGCCTCGGGGTTGGCGATGAAGGCGGTGAAGCTGGGCATGATCTCGCCGATCACCTTCAGCTGGGCGGCCCGCAGGGCCCGGCCGGTCTCGGTGCCGTCGACCACGCAGTCGACGATGTCGGGCACCTTCGCCTCGGTGGCGCCGTACGACAGGCGCACGTCGGCCCGCACCCCCCGCTCGGCGAAGAACCGCTGGGCGAGCCGCAGGTACTCGGTCGACACCCGCACGCCGTCGGGCAGGTCCTCGACCTTGTCCCACGGCGAGTCCTCGGGCACCGCAACCACGATGCGGAACGGGTTGCCCGACGCCTTCGAGTACTCGAGCTCGCCGAGGGTCACGACCTCGGCTCTCGGTCTCCTCGACCCAGTCGCGCCCGGCGATGCCGAGGTCGAAGAGGCCCTCGGCGACGTACTGCGGGATCTCCTGCGGGCGCAGGATGCGCACCTCGTCGACCCGGGGATCGGCGATGGTCGCCTTGTACTCGACGCTGGACGACCGCCGGACGGTGAGGTCGGCGGCCTCGAACAGCTCGAGGGTGGCCCGCTCGAGCGAGCCCTTGGGGAGGACGAGCTTCAACACGACCGACGAGGGTAGGCGGGCCGGCGGGCGCTGCGGCAATCGCTTACACAACCCCTCACGGGGCGACGTAGCGCTGGGCGATGCGCGCCATCTCGACCGCGACCACCGCGGCCTCCTCGCCGACGTTGTGGCCGCCGGGGCCCTCGGAGCGGGCCAGCGCCTGGCCTTCGTCCTCGACCGTGAGCACACCGAAGGCCACCGGCACGCCGGTCGTGAGCTGCACCTGCTGCACGCCGTGGGCGCACTCGCCGGCCACGATGTCGTAGTGCGTGGTCTCGCCGCGGATCACGGCCCCGATGCAGATCACCGCGTCCACCCGGCCCGAGGTGGCGAGCGCGCGAGCCCCGAAGGGGATCTCGAACGAGCCCGGCACCGACACCTCGACCACGTCCTCGGGCACCACGCCGAGGGCCTTGAGCCCGCGGGCCACGCCGTCGGCGAGCCGTTCGACGATCCCCGCGTTCCACCGGGCGCGGACGACCCCGACGCGCAGCCCGGCCCCGTCGAGCCCGTCAGGCGTACCCGCCCGTTCCGATCCCTCAGCCACCCGTGCGCTCCCGTGCCGCCGTTACCCCGGCATCAGAGCACATCGTCGAGGCCCTCGAGGAGGTGGCCCATGCGCTCGCGCTTGGTCCGCAGGTAGGCGATGTTCTCGGGGTTCGGGGTGGTGACGATCGGCACCCGCTCGGTGATCCTCAGGCCGAAGCCCTCGAGCCCGCCGTACTTGCCGGGGTTGTTCGTCATGAACCGCATCGTCGTGATCCCGAGGTCGACCAGGATCTGCGCCCCGATGCCGTACTCTCGGCTGTCGACCGGCATCCCGAGCGCCAGGTTGGCGTCGACGGTGTCGTGGCCCTGCTCCTGGAGCGCGTAGGCCCGCAGCTTGTGGCCGATGCCGATGCCGCGGCCCTCGTGGCCCCGCAGGTAGACGACGACACCGAGGCCCTCCTCGGCGATCTGGCGCATGGCCTCGTGCGAGCTGCGGGCCGCAGTCGCAGCGCAGCGACGCGAACACATCGCCGGTGAGGCACTCGCTGTGGACCCGCACCAGAATGTCGTCCTGGCCCTGGACGGCGCCGCGCACGAAGGCGAGGTGCTGCTCGCCGTCGAGCACCGACTCGTAGGCGTAGCAGGTGAAGTCGCCCCACTGGGTGGGGATGCGGGCCTCGGCCACCCGCTTGACCAGCTTCTCGGTCTGGCGGCGGTAGCGGACGAGGTCGGCGATCGAGATCATCAGCAACCCGTGCTCGTCGGCGAACCGCTCGAGCTCGGGCACGCGGGCCATGTCGTCCTTCTTGTCGTTGACGATCTCGCACAGCACGCCCGCGGGGTAGACCCCGGCCATGCGGGCCAGGTCCATCGCGGCCTCGGTGTGCCCGGCCCGCTTGAGCACGCCGCCCTCGCGGGCCTCGAGCGGGAAGATGTGGCCCGGCCGCAGGAGGTCTGCCGGCCGTGTGGACGGGTCGACGAGGGCCTGGATCGTGGCGGCGCGGTCGTAGGCCGAGATGCCGGTGCTGGTGCCGTGGCGGTAGTCCACGCTGATGGTGAACGCCGTCCGCATCGACTCGGTGTTGTCGATCACCATCAGCGGCAGGTCGAGCTCGCGGGCCCGCTCGCGGGTCACCGGCGCGCAGATGACGCCCGAGGTGTGGTGCAGGAAGAACGCGATCTTGTCGGGCGTGGCGAACTCGGCCGCCATGATGAGGTCGCCCTCGTTCTCGCGGTCCTCGTCGTCGACGACGATGACGATCTCGCCGCGACCGATGGCGGCGACGGCGTCCTCGATCTTGGCGAACGGCATCAGGTGTCCTCTCGGGGCGCGGCCTGCGCCGCGCCGGTGTTCCAGGTGAGCAGGCGCTCGACGTACTTGACCGTCACGTCCACCTCGAGGTTGACCCGGTCGCCGGGGCCCTTGTGCCCGAGCGTCGTGACGGCCGAGGTGTGCGGGATCACCGCCACGGTGAACCCGTCGTCCAGCACGTCGACCACGGTGAGGCTGACGCCGTCGACCGCGACCGAGCCCTTCTCGACGACGTAGCGCAGCAGGTCGCGCGGCATCCGGACCCGGAGGTCGGGGACGGGCTCGACGATGTCGCCGACGCCGTCGACGTGGCCCTGCACGATGTGGCCGCCGAGGCGGTCCTGCGCCCGGACCGGCCGTTCGAGGTTGACCCGGTCTCCCGGCTGGCGGTCGCCGAGGGTGGTGCGCTTGAGCGTCTCGTCGGAGACGTCGGCCTCCCACCAGCCGGCGCCCTGCGCCACGAGGGTGAGGCAACAGCCGTCGACCGCGATCGAGTCGCCCAGCCGGGCGCCGTCGAGCACGGTGGTGGCGGCGACCCGTACCCGGCCCCCGTCGATCGCGTCGACCGAGCCCAGCTCCTCGACGATGCCCGTGAACATGTCAGTGTGCCTCCGGAGGCGAGAGGTCGACGCGTAGGTCGTCGCCCAGGGGTGTCACGCGGGTGATACGCCCGCGCCAGACGTCGCTCATGGTGGCGGCTCCGGAACCGGAGAACAACCCGGGGGCGTCGTCGCCCCCGAACAGCGCCGGAGCCAGGTACAGGACGTAGTGATCGACCAGCCCCGCACGGTGGAAGGCGCCGGCCACCCCCGCGCCCCCCTCGACGAGCACCTGCAGCACGTCCCGGGCGCCGAGCTCGTCGAGCACGGTGCCGAGGTCGCCCTCCAGCTCGAGCGCCGGGTGCACGCGCGCTCCCGGCGGCGCGTGGCCGAGCACGACCCGCAGCGGGTCGCGGCCATCGACGTGGCGGACCGTGAGCTCGGGGTCGTCGGCCCGGACCGTCCCCGCCCCGACGAGCACGGCGTCGCTCTCGGCCCGCAGGCGGTGGGCGTCGGCCCGGGCCGCATCGCCGGTGATCCACCGGCTCGTGCCGTCGGGGGCCGCGGTGCGCCCGTCGAGGCTGGCGGCCAGCTTGAGGACCACGTGCGGGCGACCGGTGGTGCGGTGGGTGAGGTACGGGGCCAGCTGGTCGCGGACCACCGCGGCGGCGACGCCGGTCGTCACGTCGGCGCCCGCGGCCCGGAGCCGGTCGATCCCCCGCCCGCTGACCTGCGGATCGGGGTCGGCGAGCGCGACGACCACCCGGCCGACCCCGGCGGCCACCAGGGCGTCGGCGCAGGGCGGGGTGCGGCCATGGTGGCTGCAGGGCTCGAGCGTGACGTGCACGGTGGCGCCGCGCAGGTCGAGGCCGGCGTCGCGGGCCGCGGCCAGCGCCACGGCCTCGGCGTGCGGGCCACCCGGAGGCTGTGTCGCCCCCTCGGCCACGCGCCCGTCGGCGGCCACGATCACGCACCCGACCCACGGGTTGGGCGACGTGGTCGCGCGCACGCCGGCGGCCAGCTCGACCGCCCGCAGCATGTGCCGGTGGTCGGCCTCGGCCGTCGTCTGCGTCCTCACCGGGAGCAGCGTAGGAGGCCGAGCGAATTGGGCGGTCGCCACAGCCCACACGTGGGGATTTGGCGTGCGTGCACCAGCTCCACAGCCGGCCGACCGGCAGCGCCGCGACCGCAACCCGCGTCGACGTGGCCTACCCGTAGACGTTCGAGGAGTGCCGGGCACACCCCGAAATTAGAACGTGTTCTAATTTCGGTCAAGCATCGGCGCCCCCCGCAGCCTCGGGATCAGCCGCGGACGATGCCCGCGATCTGCTCGAGGAGCGGCCGGGGGCCGGCGACGAGCAGCGAGGTGATGCACGTCTCGCGCCACTGCTCGAGGTCGTCGCGGATCTTGTCGGGCGGCCCGACGAGGTAGACGTCCTCGACCATCTTCGTCGGCACCGCCGCCGCGGCGTCGGCCTTCCGGCCGTCGAGGTAGGCGTCCTGGATCTTCTCGCACTCGGCGCCGTAGCCCAGGCGCTCGAACACGTCCTTGTGGAAGTTCCGGTCGCGGGCGCCCATGCCGCCGATGTAGAGCGCCAGGTTGGGGCGCAGCAGGTCGGCGCAGGCCTCGATGTCGTCGCCCGGCACGACGGGCACCACGCAGGCCACCTCGAAGTCGTCGGCGGTGTGGCGGGCGCCCGGTCGGGCGAACCCCTCGGCCAGCGCCTCCCGGTAGAAGGCGTCGGCCTTCGGCGAGAAGAACATGGGCAGCCAGCCGTCGGCGATCTCGGCCGCCAGGGCGACGTTCTTCGGACCCTCGGCCCCCAGGTAGATGGGGATGTCGGTGCGCAATGGCCGCACGATCGACTTGAGGGGCTTGCCGAGCCCGGTGCCGCCCTGGAGCGGCATGGCGTAGTGCTCGCCCGCGTACTCGACCGGGGCCTCCCGGGCGATGATGCGCCGCACGATGTCGATGTACTCGCGGGTGCGGGCCAGCGGCTTGGCATAGTCCTGCCCGTACCAGCCCTCGACCACCTGCGGCCCCGACACACCGAGGCCGAGGATGAGCCGTCCGCCCGACAGGTGGTCGAGCGTGATGGCGGTCATGGCCGTCGAGGCCGGCGTGCGCGCCGAGATCTGGGTGATCGCGGTGCCCAGCTTGACGCGCTCGGTCTGCGAACCCCACCACGCGAGCGGGGTGAAGCAGTCGGACCCGTAGGCCTCGGACGTCCAGATCGAGTCGAAGCCGAGCTCTTCGGCGGCGGCGATCTGGTCGAGCGCGTCGGCGGGCGGCCCGCTCGACTGCCAGTAGCCGACGATGAGCCCGAGCTTCACCCGCCGACCCTGGTGGCCGATCCGGCGCCGTTGGCCGCCTCGGTGGCCTCGGCCTGGGCCTCCCCGGTCTCGACCGCCTGGTCGACCACGTCTTCGACCGCGTCTTGGATCTCCTCGGCCTTCTCGGCCGCCTCCTCCACGGTCTTCTGCTCGGTGCCCGGCAGGTTGCCGAGGCCGGCCAGGCCGGTCAGCATCTCGCGGAGCTGGGTGAGCTGGCCGGTGACCGCGTCGCGCTGGCGGGTGAGCTCGCCGACCTCGCGCTCGGCGGTCTGCTTGGTGACCTCGGCGTGGGTCTTGGCCTCGAAGACGAGCTGCTCGGCCTCGGAGCGGGCGTCGGTGACCGTGCGGTCGGCGAACGACTTGGCCTTCTCGAGGACGTCGTTCGACTGCGCCTCGCTGTCCTTGCGGCGCTGCTCGGCGGCGGTGTCGATCTCCTTGGCTCGGGAATCGGCGTTCTTGGCGCGCTGCTCGGCCTCGGCCACCAGCTTCTGCGTGGCAGCCATGGCCGCGTCGTGCCGCTCGCCCTCTTCCCGCTCGGACCGCTCGCGACGCTCGGCCAGCTCGAGCTCGAGCGCCTGCAGCTCGGCCTCGCGCTTCTCCTTCGCCTTGGTGAGCAGCTTGGAGGCGGCTGCCCGCTTCTCCTCGGCCTCGCGCGAGGCGACGTTGCGCAGCTCGATGATCTCGCGCTCGGCGGTGGCCCGGACGGTGGCGATCTCGCGCTCGGCGGTGGCGCGGTGCTCGGCGACCTCGTGGTCGGTGGTGGTGCGGAGCTGGGTGGTCTCGCGCTCGGCCTCGGCGCGCATGCTCTCGACCTCGCGCCGGCTGTTGTTGCGCAGCTCGTTGGCCTCGCGCTCGGCGGAGTCGCGGGACGCCTTCGCCTCGCGCTCGGCGGCGGTCTTGACCGCAGTGGCCACCGCCCGCGCCTTCTCGACCACCTCCTTCGACTCGAGGTGGGCCGCGGCGATGAGCTTCTCGGCCTCGCGCTTGGACTCGCCGCGATGCTCCTTCGCCTGCTCCTCGGCGAGGCGGAGCAGCTGCTCCACCCGGGTGCCGAGGCCGGACAGCGTGGGCTGGGCCCGCTCCTCGAGCTGCTTGGACTGCTCCCCGACCTTGCGTTCCAGCTCGGAGATGCGGTCGCGGGCGTCGGTCGTGCCGGTCTTGGCCTTCGCGGTGGTGTCGGTCAGCTCGTCGATGCGGGCGTGCAGCCGCTCGATGAACATGTCGACCTGTGTCCGCTCGTAGCCCCTGAGGACGATGGTGAAGTCAGGAGTTCCGCCGTTGCCCGGCGACGGCGAAGAAGTTGTGCCCATAGGTCCCCAACTATGTCAGACGGGACCAATGGACGGTCCCGTTCCACGACGACGCGCGATGTCGTAACAGACATTCTCCGCGGTTGCCACGGTGAACGGCGAAAGACATGAAAAATCTGCCCCCTTGAGCGGGGGTTCGATCGCAATTGAAACGTGTTCTAGTCTGGAGGCAGCCCGCCGCGCGGCACCAGCCCGCCAGTGAGGAGCCGACATGACGAACCGCTACCCGTTCCCCGTGCCCTTCGGATGGTTCTGCGTGGGCTACCCCGAGGACTTCCCGGTCGGCGAGGCCAAGGCCATCTACTACTGGGCGACGCACATGGTCGCCTGGCGCGACGAGCAGGGCGAGCTGCACGTCCAGGACGCGTTCTGCCCCCACCTCGGCGCTCACCTCGGCCACGGCGGCACGGTGGACGGCTGCGAGCTCGTGTGCCCGTTCCACGGCTGGCGCTACGACGCCGAGGGCGCCAACACGGCCATCCCCTACAGCGAGCGCCTGAACCGCAAGGCCCGGCTGCACACCTACCCCACCGTCGAGCGCAACGGCGCCGCCTTCGTCTGGTACCACCCCGACGACGAGCCGCCGATGTGGGAGGTGCCCGAGTTCGCGGAGATGAGCGGTGATCCCGAGTGGTCGACGGTCATCCGCACCGAGCACACCATCGACGCCTCCGTGCAGGAGATGGCCGAGAACGCCGTCGACTCGGCGCACTTCCGGTTCGTGCACAACACCGCCACGGTGCCCGAGCTCGAGGAGTACACCACCGGGTTCCCCGAGGCGGTCATGCGGTCGTCGCAGAAGTTTCCGACCCCGCGCGGCGTGATGGAGGGCAAGATCGACACCCACGCGTGGGGGCCCGGGCTGTCGCTCGTCAGCTTCTCGGGCATCGTCGACACGCTCAACCTGGCCGTGACCACGCCGATCGAGGCCGACCGCTGCATCGTGCGGTTCAACTTCCGGTTCAAGACGATGGGCGACGAGAAGACCACCCGCAACGTCGGCAGCGCGTTCGTGGCCGAGGTCGACAAGCAGATCCGCGAGGACAAGCCGATCTGGGAGCACAAGGCCCACCTCGTCCGGCCCGCACTGGCCGACAACGACGGCCCGTTCATGAAGTTCCGCAAGTGGGCTGCGCAGTTCTACGCCGAGCCCGTGGCCGACGACCGCCTGGTCTACCCGCCGCCGTTCTGGCCCGACCGGGTCGACGAGGCGCCGGCGAAGGCAACGGCCTCGGCCCGCTACACGGGTGCGAGCACCACCGAGGGCTGACGCCCCTCCGCTCGACCCGAGCCGGTCGTCGGCCGGCCGTCCGGAGTCACGACCGCCGGTAGCGTCGTGGCCGATGGCGACCGTCGACGACGACCGCGTCGCCCCCGCCACCGTGGAGGGCGAGGCCACCCGTGCGGTGCTCGCCGCCCTGTCGGCGGCGGGGCGGGCGATGACCCTCGGCGCCTCGCTGGAACGGGTGCTGACCGAGCTGGCGGCCGGGGCCCGCGACCTGGTCGACGCGCGGTACGCGGCCATCGGCATCCCCGAGCCCGAGGGCGACGAGTTCGCCCGGTTCGTGACCGTGGGCATGAGCGACGAGCTGGTCGCCCGGCTCGGGCCGCTTCCCCGCACGCACGGCCTGCTCGACGCCATGCTGTCCGACCCGTCGCCCTACCGGACCGCCGACATCACGCAGGACCCGCGCTTCCGCGGCTGGTGGCCGGCCGCCCATCCCACCATGCGGTCGTTCCTCGGCGTGCCGATCGTGTCGGCGGGCGACATCATCGGCGCCTTCTACCTCACCGACAAGGAGACCGGGACGGGGTTCACGGCCGCAGACGAGGCCGCCGTCGTCCTGCTGGCGTCGCACGCGGCCATCGCCATCGACCAGGCCCGGCTGTTCGAGGACAGCCGCGAGCTGGCGCTGACGCAGGAGCGGGGCCGCCTCGCCCGCGAGCTGCACGACGCCATGAGCCAGTCCCTGTTCAGCCTGCAGCTGGCCGCCGACACCGCCGAGCGCCTGCTGCCCGTCGACCCCGCCGGCGCGGCCGCGCAGCTCGCCATCGTGCGGACGCTGTCGTCCCGGATGGCGACCGAGCTCCGCACCACGGTCGAGGGCCTGCGCCCGGCCGACCTCGAGCGCGACGGGCTGGCGGCGGTGCTGCGAGCCCAGCTGACGCTGGCCGGGCGGGCCCATGGCGTCGACGTCGAGCTGGAGCTCGACGACCCGCCCGACCTCGAGCCTGCGGCCGAGCACGAGGTGCTGCGCATCGCGCAGGAGGCGGTGACGAACGCCCTGCGCCACGCCCGCGCCTCGTGCGTGCGGGTCCGCCTGGGGACGGCGGAGGAGGGCGGCCGTCACGAGGCCGTGCTGCGCGTGGCGGACGACGGGCGGGGCTTCGATCCCGAGGCCCGGGCCATCCGCTCGCGCCGGCTCGGGCTGACCTCGATGCACGAGAGGGCGGCCTCGCTCGGCGGACGGCTGACGATCACGTCGACGGCCGGCGAGGGCACGACCGTCGAGCTGCGGGTCCCGGCGTGACCGGTGAGGCGTCGACCGCGGCCGCGACCGGCACCGAGGCGCGCCCGGCGGCCGACCCGGTCGGCGACGAGCCCCCGATCCGGGTCGTCCTCAGCGACGACCACCCGGTGGTGCGCCAGGGCCTGCGCTCGTTCCTCGAGGCCCGCGGCTTCGCCGTCGTCGGCGAGGCCGGCGACGGCGCCGAGGCCGTGCGGGTCGTCGAGGCCACCCGCCCCGACGTCCTGCTGACCGACCTCGTGATGCCGGGCGTCGACGGCATCGAGGCCATCCGCCGCCTGCGCGCCGCCGGCAGGCCGCTCGGGATCCTCGTGCTCACGAGCTTCAGCGGGGCCGACCAGGTCATCCCGGCCATCCGCGCCGGGGCCGACGGCTACCTCCTCAAGGACGCGGGGCCGGCCGCGCTCGAGGACGCCATCCGCGCCGTCCAGAGGGGCGAGCCGATGCTCGCACCCGAGGCCGCCGCGGTGGTCATGGCCCGCGTGGCCGCAGGGAACGACGAGCCGGCGCCCCCCGCCTCCGCCGACAACCCCGACCTCGCCCGGCTGACGCCGCGCGAGCGCGAGGTGCTGGCCGGGCTCGGGCGGGGCCTGACGAACCGCCAGCTCGCCGACGAGCTGTTCGTGGCCGAGAAGACGATCAAGACGCACGTGTCCAACGTGCTGGCCAAGCTGCGGGTGCCCGACCGCACCCAGGCCGCGCTGTTCGCCGTCCGCACCGGCCTCGCCGATCCCCGCCGGTGACGGCGGTCACGGCGGACTAGGTCTCCGGACCGAGGAGAAACCGCCTCGGGACCGACGGCGCCGGCCACGGCGCTCCGTAGGTTCGTGACCAATGAGAGGCGCAGCCGTGGCCCAGCGGCCCGGCGCCGAAGGCGCCAAGAGCGGAGGTACCGCGTCGTTTGACCTTCGGCGGCGCAGCCGCCGAATTCGCAGCGGTGCACCTCTCCGCAGAGTCTCCAAGAACGTCACGAAACGGAGCGCCAGATGCGCAGAACCGCACTCGTCACCGGTGCCAGCCGGGGCCTTGGTCGGGCCCTCGCCACCGCCCTCGCCGCCGACGGCTGGAACCTCGTCGTCGACGCCCGCGACGGCGTCGCCCTCGAGGCCGCCCGCGCCGAGATCGACACCGCCGGCCCCGGCAGCGTCGTCGCCCTCACGGGCGACATCGGCGACCCGATCCACGTGGCCGGCCTCGTGGGCGCGGCCGTCGACCAGGGCCGCTTCGACCTCCTGGTGAACAACGCGGGCTCGCTCGGCCCGAGCCCGCTGCCGCGGGTCACGCGCCTGCGGGCCGACGACCTCGAGCGCACGCTGCGGACGAACGTGGTGGCGCCGCTGCGGATCATCCAGGCTGCCCTCCCCCACCTGCGGGCCGCGCACGGGACCATCGTCAACGTCACGTCCGACGCCGCGGTCGAGGGCTACGAGGGCTGGGGCGGCTACGGGGCGTCGAAGGCGGCGTTCGAGCAGCTGAGCCGGGTCCTCTCCGTGGAGGAGCCCGATGTCCGCGTCTACTGGGTCGACCCTGGCGACATGCGCACGCAGATGCACCAGGACGCCTTCCCCGGCGAGGACATCAGCGACCGGCCCGAGCCCGAGACCCGGGTGCCCGGCCTGCTGACCCTCGTGCGGTACCGACCGCCGAGCGGCCGCTACCGGGTCGACGACCTGCTCGAGCCCGAGGCCGACACCGAGCCGCCGGTGCCGGCGCTGGCGGAGGCCTTCCGGTGAGGGCGATCGACACGCTCGAGCCCGAGGCCGCCGCCACCGGCCTGGCGCCGCTCCCGACGGGCCGCCACGAGCGCACGACGGCCCGGACCACGGCCCGCCCCTTCCGCATCCCGGCCGGGGGCGAGGCGGGGACACCGGTCGAGCTCGCTCACGGGGACGGGATGCTCGGATCGGACGCCCGGGCCGACGTGCGGCTGATGGTGGCCCGGCGCTCGACCGGCGAGGTCACCCACCGGCGCTTCGCCGACATCGGCGGCGCCCTGACGCCGGGCGACGTCCTGGTCGTGAACACCTCCGCCGTCATCCCCGCGGCGGTCGAGGCCATGGGCCGCGACGGCCGAGAGCTGCGACTGCACCTGTCCACCGAGCAGCCCGGCGGGTTCTGGGTGGTCGAGCCCCGCCGCCGAGCGGGAGCCGGCTCGACCCGCTACCAGGACGATCCGCCGCGGCGCCTGCTCCTCGCCGGTGGGGGCGAGGCGACGCTGCTCGCCCCGTACCCGGCCGGCACGCGCACGCCCCGGCTGTGGCTGGCCCGGTTGGATCTGGCGACCGACACGCTGCGGTACCTCATGGCCCACGGCCAGCCCGTCCGCTACGCCCACACCGAGGGGGCGTGGCCGCTGGCCGCCTACCAGTCCGTGTTCTCCCGGGTCCCGGGCTCGGCCGAGATGCCGAGCGCGGCCCGCCCGTTCACCGACGCCCTGGTCACCGACCTCGTCTCCCGCGGTGTCGTGGTCGCCCCGATCACGCTGCACACCGGCGTGTCGTCGCAGGAGGCGGGCGAGGCGCCCTACGCCGAGCGCTACGTCGTGCCCCCGGCCACGGCGGCGCTGGTCAGCGCCGCCCGGGCCGACGGCCGCCGGGTGGTGGCGGTCGGGACGACCGTCGTGCGGGCGCTCGAGACGACGGCCGACGACCGCGGTCGATCGCATCCCGGTCAGGGCTGGACCGAGACCGTGGTGACGCCCGAACGGGGCGTCCGCGTCGTCGACGGCCTGCTGACGGGCTGGCACGAGCCCGAGTCGTCGCACCTGGCGATGCTCGAGACCATCGCCGGCCGCCCCCTCCTGGAGGCGAGCTACGGGGCCGCGGTCGCCGAGCGCTACCGCTGGCACGAGTTCGGCGACAGCCACCTCATCCTCCCGTGAGGATTTCCCCAGGATTTCCCCGTCAGGTTCGGTCGCTCCAGCGACCGAACCTGACGGGGAAACCGCGTCCCTTGGGTCAGGGGCGGGGGGTGGGCCAGTCGTCGGCGCGGGTGGCGGCGTCGCCGCCGCCGTCGACCGGGAGCAACGCGCCCACGATGTACGACGCGGCACCGGACAGGAGGAAGGCGATGACCGCCGCCTGCTCGTCGGCGGTGGCCAGGCGTCGGATCGGGACCGGGTACAGGTCACCCAGGTCGAGGACCGGCATGTCCAGCGCCTCGGTCATGGCCGTCGCCGTGGGGCCCGGGGCGACGGCGTTGAGCCGGATGCCGGCGCCGATCCAGTCGGCGCCCGGCGCCCGGCGGCGGACCCACCGCGCCAGGGCCAGCTTCGTCGACGGGTAGTCGACGTACGGCCCCGCCGCCTCGGCGGCGGCGCGGGCGGCGGCCTCGTCCCCCGCCAGGCAGGCGTCGACGATGGCCGGCGCGATGCCCTGCATCGCCGTCGCCGAGTTCGAGCTGATGGCCACCACCGATGCGTTCGGTGCCGGCCGCCAGCAGGGGTCGCAGACCCTCCAGCGTGGCGATCGCCCCGAAGTAGTTGACCGACACCACGAGCGACGGCGCCGCGCCCTGGACCCCGGCGCCGACCACCAAGCCGTCGAGGACGCCGCCCGACCGCTCGGTGACGCCGGCGACCATCGCCGCCCGGCCCTCGTCGGTCGCGAGGTCGGCGTCGACCTCGGCGCCCCGCAGGTCGACCCCGACCACCGTGTCGCCTCGCGCCTCCAGGAGCCGGCGCGTGGCCAGCCCGATGCCGCCGGCCGCGCCGGTGATGCAGATCGTGGCCATGCCGGCGCTCGATCAGGTCATCAGGCCGAGGTCGCCGCAGGTCGCCCCGCCGTCGACGGCCAGCTCGGCGCCGGAGATGTAGCTCGCCTCGTCGGACGCGAGGAACAGCACCGCGGCCGCGGCCTCGGACGGCGTGCCCATGCGCGACACCGGCAGTCGTTTGTAGAACGGGGCCTCGCTGTCCGTGCCGGCGATCATCGGCGTGTCGATGCCGCCCGGGTGGACCGAGTTGACCCGGATGCCCTTGGGACCGAGGTCGATGGCGGCCGTCTTCGACAGGCCCCGCACCGCCCACTTGCTGGCCACGTAGGCGCCCAGGAACGGCAGGCCCTGCAGCCCGGCGGTCGACGAGATGTTGACGATCGATCCGCCGCCCGCCCGGGTCATCGAGGGCGTGACCGCCTTCATGCCCAGGAACACGCCGCGCACGTTGATGCGCATCACGCGGTCGAAGTCGTCGGCCTCGGTCTTGTGCAGGGCCTGGAAGTGCAGCACGCCCGCGTTGTTCACCAGCACCGTGACCGGGCCGAAGCGGTCCTCGGCCATGGCCACGGCCGCGGTCCACTGGCCCTCGTCGGTGACGTCGAGGTGGGTGAAGGCGGCGGCGTCGCCGATGTCGGCCGCCACCTTCTCGCCCTCGTCGTCGAGCACGTCGGCCAGCAGCACCCGGGCGCCCTCGGCCGCGAACAGCCGGGCCTCGGCCTCGCCCTGGCCGCGGGCGGCCCCGGTGATGATGGCGACCTTGCCGTCGAGCCGTCCCACTACGACGTCGGCTTGCTCGCGCCCACGGCCCACATGGCGAAGAACTGCGAGCCGCCGCCGTAGGCGTGGCCGAGCGCGACGCGGGCGCCGTCGATCTGGTGCTCGCCGGCCTTGCCCCGCACCTGGAGCGCCGCCTCGGCGAAGCGGATCATGCCCGACGCGCCGATCGGGTTCGACGACAGCACGCCGCCCGAGCAGTTCCACGGGATGTCGCCGTCCATGGCCGTGGCGCCCTCCTCGACGAGCTTCCAGCCGGAACCCTCTTCGGCGAAGCCGAGGTTCTCGAGCCACATCGGCTCGTACCACGAGAACGGGACGTAGACCTCGGCCACGTCGATGTCGCGCCGCGGGTCGGTGATGCCGGCCTGGCGATACACGTCGGCGGCGCAGTCGCGCCCGCCCTGCGGGTTCACCTGGTCGCGGCCGGGGAACATGGTCGGCTCGGACCGCATGGCCCCGCCGAGCATCCAGGCCGGGTCGGTGGCGGCGTCGCCGCCGGACTCGTCGGTGAGGACCATGGCGCAGGCGCCGTCGGACGACGGGCAGGTCTCGGAGTAGCGCAGCGGGTCCCACAGCATGATCGAGTCCTTGACCGACTCGAAGCTGAGGTTCTCCTCGTGGAGGTGGGCCTTGGGGTTCTTCCAGGCGTTCTGCCGGTCCTTGAGCGCCACGAGCACGCCGATGTGGTCGGGGGCGCCCGAGCGGCGCATGTAGGCCCGGATGTGCGGGGCGAAGTAGCCCCCCGCGCCCGCGACCAGCGGCGGCGAGAACGGGATGGGCAGCGTGAGCGCCCACATGGCCTCGCTCTCGGACTGCTTCTCGTAGGCCACGGTCAGGACCCGCTTGTGGATGCCCGCCTGCACCAGGCTGGCGGCCACGAGCGCCGTCGAGCCGCCCACCGACCCAGCGGTGTGCACCCGCAGCATCGGCTTGCCGACCGCGCCGAGGGCGTCGGCCAGGTACAGCTCGGGCATCATCACGCCCTCGAAGAAGTCGGGCGCCTTGCCGATCACGACCGCGTCGATGTCGGCCCACGTCATCTCTGCGTCGGCCAGCGCCTCGAGCGCCGCCTCGCGGACGAGGCCGCCCATCGAGACGTCGCCGCGGGTGGCCTGGTGGTGGGTCTGGCCGATGCCCACCACGGCAACCTTGTTCTTGCCCATGAGCTAGTTGCTCCCCTCGAGCACGCAGACCAGGTTCTGCTGCAGGCACGGGCCGCTGGTGGCGTGGGCCACCGCCCGGCCGGCCTCGCCGCGGCTGATGCGGCCGGCGGCCTCGCCGATGCGGACCAGGCCGGCGGCGATCATCGGGTTGGCCGCCAGCGTGCCTCCCGACGGGTTGACGCTCACCCCGTCGCCCAGTCCGAGCGCCGAACGCACCAGCACCTCCTGGTGCGTGAACGGCGCGTGCAGCTCGGCGACGTCGACCGGCCCGGCGCCGACGCCCGCCTTCTCGGCGGCGATGCGGGCCGAGGGGGCCACCGTGAGGTCCCGCAGGCCGACGCCGTGGGCGTCGATGCGGTGGTCGATCCCCCGGATCCACGCCGGGTTGTCGGTGATCTCGCGGGCCTTGTCGCCCGCCGCCAGGATGATGGCGGCCGCCCCGTCGGTGATCGGCGCGCAGTCGTGCCGGCGGAGCGGCGACGCGATCTCGGGCTCCTTCAGCAGCACCGCCGGGTCGTCCGACCCCTGCAGGTAGGCGTACGGGTTGTCGGCGGCCGCACGGCGGTTGCGGGCGGCGATCTCGGCCATCTCCTCCACCGACGTGACCCCGGCGTCGATGCAGGCCCGGGCCTGCAGGGCGGCCATGGCCAGGCTGTCGGGCCACAGCGGGGCCTGGAAGTACGGGTCGAGCTGGCGGGTCAGCACGGTGCGCAGGTCGCCGGGCGACGACTTGCCGTAGCCGTAGACGAGGGCCGTGTCGGCCGCCCCGGTCTGGATCTTCACCCAGGCCTCGTACAGCGCCCAGGCCCCGTCCATCTCGACGTGGCTCTCGCTGATCGGCGGCGAGGCGCCCACCCCGTCCAGCGTCATCACGAAGCTGAACGCCGACCCGGCCAGGTAGTCGGTGCTGCCCGAGCACGTGAAGTCGATCTGCGACTGGTCGAGGCCGGCGTCGGCCTTGACCTGGTGCAGCACCGGCATGACCATCTCGACCTCGTTGCGCTGCTGCTCGCGGCGCACGTGGTGCGACTGGGCGAAGGCGACGACGGCGACGTCCCGCATTAATGACCCCCCGTGTCACGTTCGCCGCGCTCACGGCGGCCAGTGCCGCCGCTCGCGGCGTCCTCCTCGTCGACTGGGGCCCCACCCAGCCTTCCTCGTCGTCCTTGCGAGCAGCGACCCTGACTCGCCGTGACCATCGACAACGCAACAGGGGGGTCATACGTGCTCCCTGTAGGTCTCGTAGGCGGCGTCGGGCTCGCCCGTGGGCCTCCACCACTTGATCGAGCCGAGGTCGGGCCCGAGCTCGTCGTCGTCGACCCAGACCGCCTGGACGCGCAGGCCCATGCGGATCTGGTCGAACGGGATCTCCTGCACCAGCCCGAACAGCCCCATGTCGCCGCCGTCGGGCACGATCGTGGCGCAGACGTAGGGCAGCTCCATGGCCGAGCCCGAGAACTTCACGTTCACCACGCAGAACGTGGTGACGACGCCCCGGTCGGGCAGCTCGACCTGCTCGGTGGTGGGCACGCCGTCGGTCGGGCACGAGCCCCGCGGCGGCAGCATGACCTTGCCGCACACCGAGCAGCGCTCGCCCAGGATCCGCTTCTCGGCGATGCCCCGCAGGAAGCGCGAGGTGGCCTCGCCGGCGGTGAACCGGTACTCGAGGCGGGCAGGGGTGCGGATGCTGCGGACGGGCTCGACGTCCCGCAGCGCCTCGGGCAGCACGATCTCGGTCATCAGCCCTCCTCCTCGACCGGCTCGAAGCAGGCGATGTCGGTGATGGCGCCCTCGCGCTCGTCGCGCCAGCGCACCCGCACCGCCATGCCGGTGCGCATGGCGTCGGCCGACCCGGCGTCGACCGCGTGCAGCAGGCCCGTGTCGGCGCCGTCCATCCGCACGAGCGCCCACGCGAACGGGTGGTCGAGCGGCTGGCCGGGGCGGGGTTCGGGCTCCCACGACCACGTCGTGACCGTGCCCCTGGCGGGCAGCTCGACCAGCTCGGTCAGCTCGTCGCTGGTGACGGGGTCGTACTCCACCGGCGGACAGATCACCCGGCCGTCCGCCCCGCGGACGCCGAGGACCAGCCCCTCGCGCAGACCCGTCAGGAACGCGCTCTGGACCGCACCGACCGTCCGGGAGAACGGGTATTCGAGCACGAGCGGCGCCGACAGGATGCGGGCCTCTGACATGCCACCTCCCCCACTGGGCTCAGCCACGACCTGCCTCGAAGTGAAACAGGTTCTACCTAGGAGGGTTCTAGCAGCTTTGCCCGGAGCCCGGAAACCGGGCGCGGCGTGCCCGGACGCGGCGACGGGGGCCCGCAGGCCCCCGTCGTCGCTGTCATCGGTTGTGGTGGAGGGTCAGCCGTCGGATTCGGCCCGGCGGCTGATGATGCGGAACCCGACCCCGAGGCCCACGAGCAGCAGGGCCACGGCCGCCAGCATCAGCGACTGGGCGCCGGTGACCGGCAGGCCACCCCCGCTGGGCGTGACCGGCACCGTGGTCGGAGGCGTGACCTCGGACGTGCTCGGCGTGATCGGCACGGTGGTCGTGGTCTCGGGAACCGTGGTCGGCGGCGCCGTCGTCGGCGGCGCGGTGGTCGGCGGCGGCCCCGGTGTGAAGGACACGACGGCCTCGGCCGTGGCGTTCACCGTGACCGGGGCGGCCAGGATCAGGCTCTGCTGACCATCGGCCAGGAACACGCGGCCGGCGGTCGCCGTCGCCGAGGCGGTGGCCGTGATCGAGCCGGCGCCTTCGGAGTCGGACGACAGCCACAGCTCGGTGCCGTCGACGATGTCGCCGGTGAACGGGGCGCCCTCGCTGTCGACCAGCGTCACGCCCTCGGACGGCGTGACGGTCACGGTGGCAGCCGTGGTGTCGACCACGTACGGCCCGACGACCTCGCCGACCTCGCCCTCGGTGGACGCGGGAGGCGTGATGGCCAGCGTCACCGTCGGCTCGCCGAACCCGTCGAGGCCGTCCGCCACCGCGGCGAGGATGGTCTCGTAGTTGGCGATCACGTTGGCCGGGTTCTCCCCGGCGCCCGTGCTCAGCTCGAAGCCGTCGGTGAAGTGCCAGATGGCGGCCTGCGTGCCCATCGCCTTGTCGGCGTTCGAGCCCACCAGGGTGAAGCCCGCCGGCCCGTTGCCGTTCGGGTAGTAGTGGCGAAGGATCGCCTCGACGGCCGCGAGGTTGGCGATGCCCGACTCGGACCACGACGCCTCGTCGTAGGTCGGGTTGCCGTCGATGTCGGTGAGGATGTCGATGCAATAGGCCTTGCTCTCGACCTCACCGTCGATCGTGATGCTGAAGAGGCCACCGCCGAACGAGCCCTCGTCCCCGTCGATCGACCCGACCAGCGAGCCGCTCTCCCCTGGGACCTGCCCGTTGAACTGCGCGGTGGCCGCACCAGCCGGGGTCGCCATCGCGGCGACGAGACCGGCGGCTGCTGCGATCGCCGCAACCGTCGCCGCGGCGCGTCGACGCCCACGTTGGCGTTGCGCTGTGATCATCTCTCTCCCCAGAGCTCCTCGGTGCCGCCGCTCGGCACCACGAGACTGCGTGCGGGCCCGGTTTCGCTGTGGCTCCCCACGGTCGCAGCGACCAGTTCGCACACGTGGATCAGGGCCTGCCCGCCGCCGCCGTCTCCGGCGACGCAGCGGCGAAGCTAACACGCGCTCCGCGCGCCGTAGGACATCCCCGCGGAAGAAACCCGGTACGCAGGGCGAACGCGCCCGGGCGCGCCGAGGGGCCCGCGTATTGCGGGCCCCTCGCGCCGTTTCGGGTGGTCTCAGCTGGTGGCCGAGGCCTCGCTCTCTGCGGCGGCCGCCGGAGCGGCGCCGTCGTCGAACGTGATCACCGAGCGGATGACCGTGCCGGCCTTGAGGTCGGCCACCGCGTCGTTCACGTCGTCGATGTGGATCTTCTTCGAGATCATGCCCTCGAGGTCGAGCCGGCCGTTCTTCCAGAGGTTGAGCATCCGCGAGAAGTCGCTGCGCACGTCGGCCGAGCCGTAGTACGAGCCCTTGATGGTCTTCTCGTCGAAGAACAGCTCGAAGGCGTTGAACGAGATCGTCTTGTCCAGGCCGCCCACGCCGATGATGCACGCCGTGCCGCCCCGGCGGATGGTGTCGTACGCCGCCCGCATGGTCTGGGGCAGCCCGATGGCCTCGAAGGCGTAGTCGAAGCCGTCGCCGCCGGTGACCGAGGCCCTGACCGAGTCCAGCTCGTCGGGCTTCACCGCGTGCGTGGCGCCGAACCGCTGGGCGTCCTCGAGCTTCGAGTCCACGAGGTCGACGGCCACGATCTCGGACGCGCCGGCGACGCGGGCGCCCTGGATGGCCGAGATGCCGACGCCCCCGCAGCCGAACACGACGACGGACGAGCCGGGTGTGACCTCGGCCGTGTTGAGGGCCGCGCCGACGCCCGTCATCACGCCGCAGCCCACCAGCGAGGCGATCTCGTGCGGCGTGTCGGGGTCGATCTTCACCACGCCCTGTTGCGGCACGATCAACTCCTCGGCCCACGTGCCCACGCCGGCGAAGCCGAAGATCGGGGAGCCGCCCTGCTGGAAGTGGATCGTGGCGCTGGCGGCGAACTGGATGTTGATGCACAGGTTCGGCTGCTTGCGGTCGACGCAGAACTTGCAGGTGCCGCAGGGCGCGCTCCAGGCGATGATCACGTGGTCGCCCGGGGCCACCGATGTCACGCCCTCGCCCACCTCGGCGACGACGCCGGCGCCCTCGTGGCCGGGGACGAACGGGGCCGGCTGGGGGATCGTGCCGTTCATGCCGGACACGTCGGAGTGGCACACGCCGGTGGCGTGGATCTTGACCTTGACCTCGCCCGGGCCGACCGGGCCGAGCTCGACGTCGTCGTGGATCTCGAGCTTCTCGTCACCGGTGTTGCGGAGCACGGCTGCGCGCATGGCTGTTCCCCTCATCAGGCTTGACGGACGATCTCCGCGGCAGCGTATCGGTCTGACGCTGCCTCAGAAAGTCGTGGTCACGGCCGTTGACCGGGCGGTCAGTCCCACAGATCGACACCTGTCGCAGGCTGGTTCGGTCCGGAAGGGTGTCGATCTGTAGGGAGTCCGGCACAGGGCAGGACGCGAGCCGTGGTGCTGCGGCACACTGGGCGCGGGGGAATGGGGAGCGCACGACCACGATGACGGCCACCACACGGTCCGACGCCGAGCTGCTGGGGCAGGTGCGCGACGGCGACGACGCCGCGCTCGGCGAGCTCTACGTGCGCCACCGTGACGCCGCCCTGCGGTTGGCCCGTAGCTATGGCGCCGCGGCCGACGCCGAGGACGTCGTCAACGAGGCGTTCGAACGGGTGATGGGCGCGCTCCGGCGCGGGCGCGGGCCCGCCGACGCGTTCCGGCCGTACCTGTTCGTGACCGTCCGCCGGCTGACCACCGGCCGGGGCGGCGCCGACCACGACACCCTCGACGAGGTGCCCGAGGCCGTGGTGGCTGCCGAGGCCGGCGGAACCCTCGACCTCACCGAGCGCGCTCTCGTCGCCGAGGCGTTCGCCGACCTGCCCGATCGCTGGCAGACCGTGCTGTGGCACACCGCCGTCGAGGGACAGCGACCCCGGGAGGTGGCCCGCGCGGTCGGCATGCCGGCCAACACCGTGGCCGTGCTGGCCCACCGCGCCCGGGAGCGGCTGCGCCAGCGCTACCTGCAGGCGCACATCCTGGCGTCGTGCCCCGAGACGTGCGCGCCCCACCGCGCCCGCCTCGGCGCCCATGTCAGAGGCGGCCTCACCCGGCGTCACGGCGGAGCGGTCGACGCTCACCTCGCCGAGTGCGCGGACTGCCGCCGGCTGGCGGACGAGCTGGGCGACGTCAACCGCCTGCTCGCCCGCGCCGTCGTGCCCGCGTTCGCCCTGGCGGGCGAGGGCGGGGCGCTCGTGGCCGGGTCGACGAGCGGTGCCGCCGGGGGCGCAGCGGGCGGGGCGGGCGGCGGTGCGGCCGCCGCCGGGGGCACCGGCCTCGGCGCCGTCGGAGGGGGCGGGCTCGGCGCCGGGTCGGCCCTGGGTGCGGCGACGGTCGCCAAGCTCGCGGCCGCCATCGCCGCCGTCGTCGGTCTGGTCGCGATCTCCCCCGTCGACCTGGGCGACGGGGGCGACCGCCCGACCGTCGAGGCGGGCGGTCCGGACTCCATCGGACAGACCGGGCCCGGGCCCCGCCCGGGCGAGTCGCCGCCGACGACGGCGGCCGGCGCCCCCTCCTCCCCGACGCCCGAACGACCGCCGGGCACCGCCGCCTCGGCCCCGTCGGGTACGGGCCCGCTCGCCGGCCTCGGGGTCGAGCTCGGCCAGGGCGTCGCCGCGGACGTGACCGTGGCGCCCGTCCCGGGCGTCTCCGCCGGCGTGCAGGCGAGCGCGAGCCTCACCGGCGGGGTCGAGGTCCAGGCGGCCTGGCACGCGGGGCTGCTCGGCAGCGGGACGCTGGCGGTCGACGTCGCCAACCCTGCGGCCGACGCCCTCGTCGGCGCGCAGGTGGTGGTCGACCTCTCCCCCGGCGCGCGGCCGACGAGCCTCGTCGGCACGACCTGCCGCGCCACCGATCCCGGCCTCGTCGGCGCGGTCCTGAGCCTGCTCGCATCGCTCACGTGCGACCTGGCCGCGGTCGCGCCGGGCGACGCGGCCACGCTGGAGCTCCCGCTGGGGGTGCTCGGCTCGGGTCAGGCCGCGACTGTCCGGGTCGTCGCCGCCGGCGTCGACCTGGCGTCCACCACCGTCGACCTCGCGCGCTGACGACCCGTGAGCTAGTCGAAACGCTCTGCGAGCAGCTCGGCGGCCACCCGCAGCTCGGCGGCGACCCACTCGATGTCGCCCATGCCGTTGGCCCACGAGATCGTGGCCGACCACCACACGTGGCCCAGCACCTTGGCGGTCGCCGCCTCGAGCGCCGGGTCGACGTCGGGGGGAAAGGCCGACTGCATGATCCGCGCCATCGCCTGGCTGACCTCGTCGATGGCGGGCACGCTGGCGGGATCGCCCGCGGTCATGGCGCCGATGACGGCGGCGGTCAGGCGCGGGTCGCGGTCCATCGAGCCGAGGGCGCGCGTCATGACGTCCATGATCCGCTCGACCGTCGTGTCCCCGGTCGGTGGCCGCCGCGACACCCGCTGCTCGAGGTCGCCGAGCCAGTGGACCATGACCGCCAGCAGCAGCGAGTCCTTCGACGGGAAGTACCGGTAGATCGTGCCCAGCGCCACCTCGGCGCGGGTGGCGACGTCGCGCATCTGCACCGCGTCGTAGCCGCCCTCGGCCCCCAGCTCGAGGGCGGCGCGGACCACCCGCTCCCGGCGCGCCGCCTGGCTCTTGGTGAGCACGGGGGAATGGGCCTCTGTCATCGCGCGGAACCTACTGCGGCCGCCGGGCCAGGTCGCGGAAGGCGACATCCTTGTCGGTGCGGGGCTCGGGCGGCAGCCCCAGCACCCGCTCTCCCATGATGTTGGCCTGCACCTGATCGCTGCCGCCCGCGATGCGCAGCGAGGGCGAGTGGAGGAACCGCCGCAGCCACATGCCGTCGTCGGCCACGTCGCCGCCGCCCAGCAGGCCGTAGGCGCCCTGCGTGTCGACGGCCGCCTCGGTCAGTGCCTTCATGTAGCGGGCGAAGGCGAGCTTCATCACCGACGCCTCGCCGCCCGGGCGGCGGCCCTGGCTGAGGGCGGTCTGGCTGCGGTAGCGCAGGAACCGCAGCAGCTCGAAGCGGATGTGGGTGTCGGCGAGGCGCTGCCGGACGAGCGGGTCGGCGGTGGCGCCGTCGAAGCGGCGGGCGAAGGTGATCAGCGCGGCGGGTGTGGCGCCCATGCCCCCAGCGATCGATGAGCGCTCGCTGTTGAGCGTGGTCTGCGTGACGCGCCACCCCTCGCCCTCGCCGCCGAGCAGGTTGCCGGCCGGGATGCGCACGCCGTCGAGGAACACCTCGGAGAAGTGGCTCTCGCCGGTCATCTGCCGCAGCGGCCGGACGTCGATCCCGGGGGTGGTCATGTCGAGCAGGAAGTAGCTGATGCCGCGGTGCTTGGGGACGCCCCCGTCGGTGCGGGCGAGGAGCATCCCCCAGCGGGCCCGGTCGGGCGACGAGGTCCACACCTTCTGCCCGGTGACGACCCACTCGTCCCCGTCTCGCTCGGCGCGGGTCGACAGGGCCGCCAGGTCCGACCCGGCGCCCGGCTCGCTGAAGAGCTGGCACCACATCTCGTCGCCCCGCAGCATCGGGGGCAGGAAGCGGTCCTTCTGTTCGTCGCTGCCGTGGGCCAGGATCGTCGGCCCCGCCATGCCGATCGAGATCATGAACGCGCCGCTCGACACGCCGAACTGTGCCTGCTCCTGGTTGAAGATCACCTGCTCTATCGATTTGCCGCCGCGCCCGCCGTACTCCTTGGGCCAGGTGATCCCCGCCCAGCCGCCGTCGAAGAGGGCGCGCTGCCACCGCTGGCAGCGCTCGATGTAGCTGGGCTCGTCGTAGGCCCCCGTCCACAGCCCGAGCGAGAAGTCGTCGGGGTGGCCCTTGGGGATGGCGTGGGCGTCGAGCCAGGCCCGCGCCTCGGCGCGGAAGGCGGCTTCCTCGGGCGTGTCGTCGAAGTCCACGCCGCAACAGTAGAACGTGTTCTACTAGCCGGGCGAGGCCGGGCCGGTGCCATGCTCTGAGGGTGACCGACGCGCTCCACCCCGTGCCGCCGGCCGAGCCCCCGAGCCTGACCCGGTTCGGCTGGCGCGAGGCCGCCCGGGGCGCGGAGGTCTGGCTGGTCATCGGCCTGTTCGTCGGCCGGGCCGTGGTCGTCCACGTCGCTCGCCGCCCCGGCGACGTCCTGCGCCTCCGGCACACCCCTGCCGCCCGGCGTGCGCTCGCCGACGCCGCGGCCACCGGGCTGGTCGAGGCCTTCATGGCGCTCGGGCCGACCTACGTGAAGCTCGGCCAGATGATCGCCTCGTCGCCGGGCATGTTCCCCGCTCCCCTGGCCGACGCCTGCCTGCGCACGCTCGACGACGTCCCGCCGTTCCCCGCCGACGAGGCCATCGCCATCGTCGAGGACGACCTCGGCGCGCCGGCGGCCGACCTGTTCGCCGAGGTCGACCCCGCGCCCCTGTCGGCGGCCTCGATCGCCCAGGTCCACGCGTGCGTGCTGCGCGACGGCCGGTCCGCGGTGCTCAAGGTGCAGCGGCCCGCCATCGCCGACCGGATGAACCGCGACCTGCGGATCATGTACCGCCTCGCCCGGCTGGCCGACCGCACCCGCACCGGGCACCTCCTCAATGCCCCGGGCATCGTCGAGGACCTGCACCAGGTCACCAACGAGGAGCTGGACTTCACCCTCGAGGCCGACCGCCAGGCCCGGTTCCGCGACAACATCGGGGCCTTCGGCGACAACGCCTGGATCACCGCGCCCGAGGTCTACGCCGACCACTGCGGCCCCCGGGTCATCTGCATGGAGCGCCTGTTCGGCACGCCGATGGACCGGTTCGCCGAGGTGCGGGCCCGCGGCATCGACGGCGAGCTGGTGCTGCGCCGCGGGCTGAAGGTGTGGATGGAGTCGGCGCTCGTCCACGGCCCGTTCCACGGCGACGTGCACGCGGGGAACATCTGGGTCCTCGACGACGGCCGCGCCGCCTACCTCGACTTCGGGATCATGGGCGAGCTGCCGCCCGCCCACCGCGACGCCGTGCGGGCCGGCCAGTACACGGTGATGATCGACGGCGACTACACGCGGGTCGTGAAGGCGTGGCAGTCGATCGGCATCTTCGGGCCAGACGTCGGGCCGGTCGACGAGGTGGCGGCGCGGCTCAAGGCCGTGCTCGACCCCATGTTCGACCTGGCGATCGGCGAGGTCAGCCTGGCGCAGCTGCTGCGCCAGCAGGTGGAGCTGCAGCGCGAGTACGGGGCCCGTGCCGCCCGCGAGCTGGTGCTCGTGAGCAAGCAGCTCATGTACTTCGAGCGCTACGCCAGGGAGCTGGCGCCCACCTACAACATGGCGCGCGACCTGTACCTGCTGCAGAACGTGTTCCCCGAGGCCGTGGCCGCAGCCTGCGCCGAGCGGGGCATCGCGCTGCCCGACGACACGCAGCCCAACGTCGCCCCGTCCAGGGCATGAGGGTTCAGTCGAGGTCGAGGTCGAGGCCGGCCGGGAGGGGCAGCCGGTGGACGACCACCAGCTCCTGGACCGCCCGCGTCAGCGCCACGTACAGCAACCGCAGGCCGCGGGACGTGCCGCCGCCGATCACCGCGGGCTCGACGACCACCACGGCGTCGAATTCGAGCCCCTTGGCCTCGGGCGGGTCGAGCGTCGTGACCCGGGCGCGGTCCGACTCGGGGAGGTCGGCCAGCGCGGCGTCGACCTCGTGGCGCAGCCCTGGTGGGACGACGATGGCGACGGACGCGTACTCGGCCGCCAGGGCCGCCGTGGCTGCACCCACCTCCGGCCCGATGGCCGCGTCGTCGCCGACCGCGACGACCGCCGGCGGCCGGCCGCCGATGCGGACCGACCGCGTCGGGGTCACGTCCGGCGCCGCCTCCAGCAGCAGCCCGTTGGCCGCGTCCATGATCGATGCGGGTACCCGGTAGCCGAGGTCGAGGTCGGCCCGCTGCGCCAGCGCCGGCCGGCCGAGCGCGGCGATGGCCGCCTCCCACGACTCCTGCGCCCCCGGTGCGGTCGCCTGGGCCAGGTCGCCGAGCACGGTCATCGAGGCGTCGCGGCTGCGCCGGGCCAGCGCCCGCAGCCCCATCGTGGACAGGTCCTGCGCCTCGTCCACCACGATGTGGCCGTACACGCGGGGTGGGCCGGTGATCGCGGCCTCGGCCTCGTCGACGAGCACCAGGTCGTCGGCAGTCCACGGCTCGTCCGCGGCACGGCGGGTCGGCGGGCGCCGGATCGCCGCCTGCTCGTCGGCCGACAGCAGCCCGCCGGCCGCCGCCGCCAGGGCGGCCCGGTTGGTCAGCAACCGGCGGACGAGGGCGGGCGCGCTGAGCGCGGGCCAGATGCGATCGACGGCCGCGGCCCAGGCGCGGTCCCGCCGTAGGTCCGCGTCGACCGCCTCGGTGGTCACCACCTCCTCGCTGCGCCGCCGCACGAGGTCGGCCCGCACGAGCCGGGTGAGCTGGGTGCGGAGCGCCGCCCGCCCGACGTTGTGCGGCACCTCGCGGGCCCGCACGTCCGCGAGGGCGGCGCGCACGTCGGCCGGGTCGACGCGTGCCGTCCCCCACGTCGTGCCGACGGCCAGACGCTCGTCGGGTGGGCGGACCGCGGCGCCCACGGCCGCAGCGATCACGGCGGCCATGCGCCCGTCGCCCTTCACCGCGGCCGCGGCGTCGTCGTCGCGGCCCGCGACCCGGTAGGCGGTGCCGGCGAGCAGCCGTTCGAGCGTGGTCTGGCGGGTGGCGGCCTCGCCGAGCGACGGGAGCACCTGGGCGATGTAGCGCAGGAAGATCGGGTTCGGCCCGATGACGAGCACCCCCTCGGCGTCGAGCCGGGCCCGGTGCTCGTAGAGCAGGAACGCGGCACGGTGCAGGCCGACCGCGGTCTTCCCGGTGCCCGGGCCGCCCTGCACGACGAGGCACGTGTCGAGGGGCGCACGGATGACGACGTCCTGCTCGCCGGCGATGGTGGCGACGATGTCGCGCATCTCGCCGGTGCGCTCCCGCTCCAGCTCGGCCAGCAGTGGGTCGGGGATGCCGCCGTGGTGGGCCGCGTCGACGCTGTCGGGGTCGTCGAACACCTCGTCGAAGAGGTCGTCGATCCGGCGGCCGGTCATGACGAACCGGCGCCGACGCCGCAGGCCCTGCGGGTCGACCGCGGTGGCCCGGTAGAACGGCGTCGCCACCTCGGCCCGCCAGTCGACGACCACGGCGTCGCCGCCGGCGTCCTCGACGTGGCGGCGGCCGATGTACCAGAGGGCGCCCGCCTCCTCGTCCAGCCGGCCGAAGCTGAGCCCCGGCACGTCCGCGTCGAGGCTGGCCAGCCGGTGGCGCAGGTGGGCCTGGGCGATGGCCGAGTCGACCGCCTGGGCCGCCGAGTCGGAGATGTCGGCGGCGCGGGCGGTGCGGTCGCGCATGGCGGCGAGGCACACGTACGCCCGGTCGATGTAGGCCTGCTCGTCGTCGAGTTCGGGGTGGGGCATGGCGGTTCCCGTGCGCGTCGGCGCCCGCCCGGCGGTCGCCGGACGGGGGGACGACGACGCTACCGGACCTTCCCGCCCGCGGCGTGACCGATTTCTCGCTGCACGACCCGAACGTGACCGCACGTCACGCGGGCGCGCCGGCACCGGTGGTGGCATTCTTCCGGGGCGGGTGCCGGCGGCCGGCGCCCGGGGAGGATCCGGGATGGAACGGTTGTCAGGTCTGGACTCGGCGTTCCTCTCGTTCGAGACGCCGTCGATGCACCTCCACGTCGCGATCGCCGCGGTCATCGACCCGTCGACGATGTCGACCCCGTACTCGTTCGAGGACCTGAAGGCGTTCGTGGCCCACCGCCTGATGCGCCAGCCGACGTTTCGGCGGCGGGTGGTGGAGGTGCCGTTCCGGCTGAACCACCCGCTGTGGGTCGAGGACCCCCACCTCGACCTCGACTACCACATCCGCCGGCACGTGCTCCCGGCGCCGGGCGGCCCCCGCGAGCTGACCGACCTGACGGGGGCCATCGTCGGGATGCCGCTCGACCGCGCCCGGCCCCTGTGGGAGATCCACGTCGTGGAGGGCCTGCACGACGGCAACGTCGCGCTCATCGGGAAGATCCACCACGCCGCGGTCGACGGGGTCTCGGGAGCCGAGCTGTTCATCCATCTCTTCGACCTGACCCCGCACCCGCCGGACGAGACGGCCGCCGTCGCCGGGTCGGCCGAGCCCGCCCTGTCCCCCGGCCTGGCCGAGCGCATCCCCAACGACATCGAGATGGTGGGCCACGCCCTGATGTCGCAGGCTCGGCGGGTGATGTCGCTGCCGGCGCTTGTCGGGCGCACCGTCCGCACGGCGAGCCACCTCATCAGCCGTCACCGCGACCCCGAGGCCGTGGTCGGCGCCGTGCCCCTGCGCGCGCCCCGCACCCCCTGGTCGGCTGCGATCACGCCCCACCGTTCGGTGGCCTTTGCCCGGGTGCGGCTCAGCGACGTCAAGCGGGTGCGCGCCGCGTTCGGCGTCAAGGTCAACGACGTGGTGCTCACACTGGTGTCGGGCGCCCTGCGCCAGTACCTCAGGGCCCGGTCGACCCTGCCGCGGGAGCCACTCGTCGGGATGTGCCCCGTCTCGGTGCGGACCGAGGACGAGCACGGCCGGCTCGACAACCGGATCTCCGGCATGTTCGTGCACCTGCGCACCGACATCGCCGACCCCGCCAAGCGGTTGCGGGCGATCGCGAAGGCCACGAAGGGCGCCAAGGCCGACCACAACGCCGTCGGGGCCAAGTTCATCCAGAACTGGGCCGAGCAGGCGGCCCCCAGCACGTTCGTGCTGGCCACCCGCCTGTACTCGCGCCTCAACCTCGCGGACCGCCACCCCCCGATCTACAACGTCGTGGTGTCGAACGTGCCGGGGCCCGACTTCCCGCTCTACCTCGACGGGGCCGAGCTCGTGGCCACCTACCCGATGGGGCCGATCATGGAGGGGGCGGGGCTCAACGTGACCGTCCTGTCGTACATGGACAACGTCGACTTCGGGTTCCTGGCCGGGGCGGAGCTCGTGCCCGACGTGTGGGACATGGCCGACGTCGTCGAGGGGATCATGGTCGACCTGCTGGCCGCGGCCGACGAGATCGACCCGCCGCCCGCGGTGGCCGGCAACGGCGCCGCGCCCGCCGGCAGGACGGAGAAGAAGGACTCCGCCCGCAAGGCCGGGCCGAGGAAGGGAACGAGCCGGAAGGGGACCTCCGGCGGCGGGAAGGCGTCGGCCCGGAAGCCCGCCGGCGCGGGCTGACCGCGCCGATGGCCCACTGGTTGCGCGCCGCCGCGCGCCTCGCCGCCGCGGCCGGGGTGCTGGCGGCCGCCTGCGGCGGGGACGCCGGCCGGCGCCCTATCGGACGGCGGCGCGCTCGCCGTGGCCGTTGCCGCCGGTGCCCGCGACCACCGAGGCCGCGATGCGGTCGGCCTGGGCCTGCTGCTCGTAGCACAGGCGGGCCATCCAGAACCGGAGGAAGCCCGCCAGCGCGCCCTTCACGAACAGCGCGCCGCTCACGACGGCGATGGTCAGGCCCAGCAGGGCGACCACGATGGCGTCGCGCTGCTGCAGCGGGTTGCGGGTGCCGTGGGAGATGAACCAGGCCGCCACCCCGAAGCCGAGGCCCGTCACCAGCCCGACGACGCCGAGGCGCACCAGCAGCCGGTCGACGCCAGTGGCGGGGTCGCGCAGCTTCATGTCGGCCACCTCGGCCCGGAACTGCTCGATGCGTTGCGTGTTGTCGTTCATTTCTCGTCAACCACCCAGGTATGCCGAGGACAGCTCGGACTCGATCTGGTGCGGGGTCCCGACGGACACCACGCACCCGTGCAGCATGATGGCGGCGCGATCGGCGACGCCGAGGACGACGCGGGCGAACTGCTCGACCACCAGCACCGAGATGCCGGTGCGGGCCAGATCGCCCACCTGCGCGTACAGCTCTTCCACCACGAGCGGCGCCAGGCCCATCGACAGCTCGTCGAGCACCAGCACCGCGGGGTCGGTCGCCAGCCCCCGGGCGAGAGCGAGCATCTGCTGCTCTCCGCCCGACATCGTGCCCGCCACCTGCCGGCGTCGGTCGCCGAGGCGGGGGAAGCGCGCGTAGGCGACGGCCTCGATGTCGGCCGACCGGCCGCGGGCGTGGCTGGCCATGCGCAGGTTCTCCCGCACCGTGAGGTTCGGGAAGACGCCGCGGCCCTCGGGCACGAGGCACAGCCCGGCGCGCGCCAGATCGGTGGCGGACGCCCCGTTCACCCGACGGCCCGCCACGAAGACGTCGCCGCCGGACAGCGGGTGGAGACCCGCGAGGACGTTGAGGGCCGTGGTCTTGCCGGCCCCATTGGGACCGAGCACCGCCAGCACCTCGCCCGGCAGGAGGGCGAGGTCGACGCCGTGGAGCACCTCGATCGGGCCGTAGCCGGCGCGCACGCCGCGCAGGTCGACGAGCGGCGCCGTCGCCGTGCCCGCGCTCATCGGGTCGGCTCCGGAGCGGCGCCGAGGTAGGCGTCGAGCACCGCCTGGTCGGCCTGGACCTCGGCCGCCGTGCCCGCCGCCAGCACCCGGCCGAAGTCGAGGACGTGGACGCGGGCGCAGGTCCGCATGACCAGGTGCACGTCGTGCTCGACCAGCACTACCGCGATCCCCTCCGCCGCCACGGTCAGCAGTACGTCTCGGAACGCTTCGGTCTCGGCGTCGTCCTGCCCCGAGGCCGGCTCGTCGAGCAGCAGCACCCGCGGACCGGTGGCCAGCGCCCGCGCCAGCTCGACGAGGCGCGCCTTGCCGGTCGGCAGCTCGTCGGCCCGCACCTCGCCCATGGCGGTCAGGCCGACCAGGGCCAGCGCCTCGTCGGCCGAGCGACCGGGGCGCCGCCCGCGGACGGAGGCGGCCAGCTCGACGTTCTCCCGCACGGTCAGGAGGCCGAACAGCTCGAGGCGCTGGAACGTTCGGCCCAGCCCCCGGCGGGCCCGGCGGTACGGGGCAAGACCGGTGACGTCGTCGCCGTCGAGCCGCACCCTGCCGCGCTGGGGCGCCTGCAGCCCCGTGATCACGTTGAACAGCGTGGTCTTGCCGGCGCCGTTGGGCCCGATGAGCCCCGTGACCTCGCCCGGGGCGGCGGTGAGGCGCACGTCGTCGAGGGCGACGTGGCCGCCGAACCGCACGGTGACCCCGCTGACGTCGAGCATCGGGGCCGTCATCGAACCGCCCCCGCAGGCGCCTCGAGGCCCAGGGCTCGGTCGAGCGAGGCGACCTCGTCCTCGGTGAACGGCCGCACGATGCCGGCCCACTCGAGCGGCACGGCGTCGGGCGCGGCGTCGGACCCAGCCTCGGCCCCGGCCGGCTCGGGCGGGTGGCGGCGGGCGGCGAGGACCTGGGCGGCCAGCGCGCCGGCCGCCAGCTCCGCGCCCAGCGCGAAGGCGAACACGCCGCCGTCGATGACGTCGGTCAGCCGCAGGGCGACCACGGCGGCCACGCCGACGGCGGTGCCCGCCAGCAGCGCCGGCTGGCGGCGCAGGGGTGCGAAGCCCTCGCGCAGCGCGAAGGCGATGCCGTTGGGGTTGCGGCCGAGGGCGATGCCCATGGTGCCGGGCAGCACCCGGTTGACGTTCTCGAACCACGGGGCGGCGTCGATCAGCAGCGGCAGGCCGCCGATCATCACGCCGGCCACCAGGGCCCCCGCCGCGCTGCCGATGCCGCCCACGACGCCGAGCAGCAGCAGGGGCAGGCTCTGCACGAAGGCGAAGTTCTGCGGGGTGACGGCCCCGAGCGCGCCGCCGTAGAGGGCGCCGCCGAACCCGGCGATGGCCGCCGACAGCGTGAACACCGCCAAGCGGACGAGGGTGGTGTTGATGCCGAGGGTGGCGGACGCGGCCGGGCTGTCCTTCAGCGCCAGCAGCCGCTGGCCGAAGGTGCTGCGGCGCACGGCCACGACCGCCAGGTACAGCACCGCGAACACGACGCTGAGGAAGACGAGCATGTCCTGGGGTGTCGACACCCCCGGCACGTCGAGCTGATCCACGGCCACCGAGCCCGTACCGAAGATGCTGATCCGAGTGAAGCCCACCTCGAAGTCGGCGAGGCCGAAGATCCACTGGTCGAGCAGCATGGCGAACGCCGCCGTCGCCAGCGCCAGGTAGATCCCCGCCAGCCGCAGGGTGGGAAGCGCGACCAGCCCGCCGATGGCGCCGGTCACGACCGTCGCCACGACCAGCCCGCTGACGCTCCCGCCCTGCCCGTGGTGGGCCATGAGGACGGCTCCGATGCCGGCGAAGCTCATCTGGCACAAGGAGAGCTGCCCCGCGAAGCCGACGAGCGGCACCAGCGACAGCCCGATGATGGCCACCGCCACGATCTTCTGCAGGGCCACCGCGTCGGGTCCGGAGGCGATCTGGGCCGCCACCGCTCCGGCGGCCACGAACAGCGCCGCGGTGGCGAGCGAGCCGGTCCACGGTGGGCGCGGGATCGACTCGCGGGTGGCGCGTGTGCTGTGCCCGCGCAGGCGGCCCTGCGGCAGGACCAGCAGCACCACGAACAGCAGGATCACCGGGATGGCGAAGCGGAACTGCGACAGCAGCACGCCGTCGGTGGGCAGGTAGGCCAGCGCGTAGGCGTCGAGCAGGCCCACGAGCACGGCCCCGGCGAACGTCATGGGCAGGCTGCGCAGCCGCCCGATCATCGCCGCCGCGTAGGCGTTGACGATCATCAGCGTCAGGTTGACGTGCGACAGGCCCACGGTCGGCGCCACGAGCACGCCCGCGACCGCGGCCGACGTGCACCCGATCGCCCACGCCAGCATCGACGAGCGGTGGGGCCGGGCGCCGTTGAGCATCGCCAGCGGGCGGTCGTCCACCGCGGCCCGCATGGCGAGGCCGGGCCGCGAGCGGTACAGCAGCAGGCGGAGACCGACCGCGAGGCCGACGGCGGTGGTGAGGGAGATCACGTCGTGCCACGTCACGTTGACGCCGAGCACCGACACGCTCTCGTTGCCCCAGAAGCGGGGGAAGGGCCGGGCCACGTCCGGCGGCCACAGCCACAGCCCCAGCCCGAGCAGGGCGGCGAGCAGGCCGATGCTGACCACGACCCGCGACGGCTCGGGGGCGTCGTACAGCCCCCGCATCACCACCCGCTCGATCACCACCCCGAGCAGCGGGGCCAGCAGGCCGAGCACGACCACCAGGGCGAGCGGCGTCGACCAGCCCCACCCGAACCGGAGCTGCCAGTAGGCGAACGCCCCGAGCATCCCGACCGCCCCGTGGGCGAAGTTGAAGATCCCCGTGGTCGTGTAGGTCAGCACCAGCCCGCTGGCCGCCACCGCCAGGACGGCGGCGGCGGCGAGGCCGGTCAGCGTCGCTTGGAGGAACTGGTCCATGGCGTCGGGCCGGCCGTCACGCGGCGGGCGTCGCCACCCCGTAGTCGCCCGCCAGCTCGACCACGTTGGCGGGGTCGCAGTTGTAGATGCCGTCGTTGGCGGCGGTCAGCTCTTCGTCGTAGTCGAAGCCCTCGGGTGTGACCCGGATCGCCAGGCTGCACTGCGTGGCGACGAGGTTCCCCGGGGTCTGCGCCGAGTGGAGTCCGCCGGCCGTCCAACCGTCCTGGGCCGCCGCCTGCTCGAGCACGCACTGGCGGGTCAGCTCCGCGCCGCAGGCCTTGGCCGCGGTGGCGAACAGGAGGAACGCCGAGAGCCCCTGCATCCCCAGCATGGCGGTCTTCCCCTCGGGGTTGTACCGCTCCATCAGCTCGAGGTAGTCGGCCATGGCCGGCACGTCGCCCGCCATGTCGAAGGTCGGGAAGGCCGAGCGCATGTAGGTGGCCTCGCTGACGCTCGCGCCCCCCTCCTCGGCGAACTTGGCGTCGAAGAAGTTGGGCTGCAGCACCGTGAACGTGGGATACCAGCCCTCGGTCTGCATGGCCTGCTGGAGGGCGACCATGTTCTCGGGCTCGCCCACCATCTCGAAGGCCTCGACGCCGGCGTCGCGCATCTTCTGGACGTAGCCCCGCCAGCCCGTCTCGCCGATCGGCCGGTACTGCTCGTCGAACACGACCTCCATGCCGAGCTGCTCGGCCATCTCGACCGTCTGGGCCCGGACGGTCGACGGCCCGTCGAGGTTGACCCAGAGGATGCCGAACTTCGTGACGTCGGGGTGGGCCTCGAGCAGCCAGCGGTAGCCGGCGGAGGCGAACGAGTACACGGGGTTGGGCACGGGCTGGACCTGGAGGTCGGCGGCGCGTGCCTGCGGGGTCACCACGTAGCCGGGCAGGTTGATCAGCCCGCACGCGGCCCGGGCGCCGTCGTCCTGCGCGTCGAACACCGCCCCGCCCCCGACCAGGGCGAAGTCCTGCTGGCAGGCCTCGCCGATCCGCTGCCCGTACTCGAACAACCGGGCGTCGAGGTCGTCGATCACCACGCTCCGGCCGCCGATGCCGCCGTGCTCGTTGCACCAGGCGGCGAAGGCCACCGCCGCGTCGTACATCTCCTGCGTGAGCCCGGGCCGCTCGCCCGAGCCCTTGTCGGTGACCGTGCCGAGGCGGATCTCGTCGGCCGTCAGGCCGGTCTCGGTCGTCGTGCCGGGCTCGCCCTCGGCGCAGACCTCCTGCAGGTCGCCGAAGCCGCCCTGGTCGAGCCGGCTGCCCGTGGACGGCGCCTCGCCGCCCGCCGTCTCGCCTCCCGCCGGCGCGGGCCCCGGGGCCGCGGCCCCGATCTCGGTCTCGCCCTCGGCGCGGGTGCACGCCGCCACGGCCAGGGACAGGACGGCCAGCACGGCGATGGCGTGACGTCGGCTTCTCACGGGACCCCCTCAGAACTAGAACGAGTTACAAATCTAACGACCCGTCAGGTTCGTGTCGAAGAGGCCGAGCGGGTGGGGCTTTCGTCGCAGCCCACGTGTGGAGATTTGGTGGTGGACGACCCGCTCCACTGCCGGCCGACCCGGCAGCACGCCGGCGCTTCCGTCCTGCACACGCTGCGCGCAGGCGGTAGGAAGGCACCGTGCGGATCAGCGCGAAGGTCGACTACGCCGTGCGAGCGGTGGCCGAGATGGCCGCCGACCCCGGGGGCCCGATCAAGGGCGAGGCCCTCGCCGAGCGGCAGGAGATCCCGCCCAAGTTCCTCGAGAACATCCTCGCCGACCTGCGCCGGGCCGGGCTCGTCCGCAGCCAGCGGGGCGCCGACGGCGGGTACTGGCTGGCGAGGCCCGCCGCCGAGGTCACGGTGGCCGACGTGATCCGGGCCGTCGAGGGACCGCTGGCCGACGTGCACGGCATCCCTCCCGAGACCGTCGAGTACGGCGGCGCGGCCACCCACCTGCAGGCCGTCTGGGTCGCGACACGGTCCGCGCTGCGCGCCGTGCTCGAAGAGGTCACGCTGGCCGACGTCGTCGCGGGAACCCTTCCGGCGTCGGCGGCCCGCTTCCTCGACGAGCCGGGCGCCTGGGCCCGCCGCTGAGCGGGGCGCGCCGCCGGTGCGATCGCCGCCCCGGCTGGGGGTTGGCCCCTGCCGGCGCGCTAGCGTTGACCACCTATGTCCCGCCGGATCGAGATCGAGCTGACCAGCGCGCGAGAGGACGGCTCCTGGACCTGGCGGGCCGCAGGGGCCCGCGAGCCCCGGGGCACCGTCGAGAGCGCGATCCTCCCCGACGGCGCCGCCGTCGGCCAGGTGCTGCGCGCCGAGATCGAGGGCCACCTCGACGGCATCAGCATCGTCGCGGTCCTGCCCCCCAAGGCCCCGCGGACCGAGCCCGAGCGGCTCGAGCTCAAGTCGGCCGCCAGCGACCAGCCGCTCGTCACGTCCACCCTGGCAACGCGCCGCTCGGGTGAGCGCGGCCGCCGCAACGACAGGGGACGCGACGGCGACCGCGGGCGAGACGGCGGCCGGCGCGAGGGCCCCCGACGCGAGCGCCGCGGCGGCCCTGGCGAACGCGGCGAGCGCGACCGGGACCGGCAGGAGGGCCGCCACGAGCGCTCGGCGCGCCCCGCTCCCCCTCCGGTCGAGGACAAGCCGAAGCCCAAGCGCCTGCGGCCAGGCAAGGTCCACCGCGCCGCCCTGCTCGAGGCGGTCCCCGCCGAGCAGCGGCCGATCGCCGAGCAGCTGCTGGCCGGGGGCATCCCGGCCGTCCGCCAGGCCATCGACAAGCAGAACGAAGAGCTGAAGGCGGCCGGTAAGACCGAGGTCAAGCCCGACGCCCTCCTACGCGTCGCCGAGGAGCTGCGGAGCAAGGCCTCCGCCGCGGCCTGGCGCGACCGCGCCGAAGCGGCGGCAGCCGTCGTCGACGAGCTCGACCTCCGCGACCTCCGCTCGGTCGTCAACGCCGCCGGCGACGCCGGCCGCGACGACGAGGCCAAGGCGCTGGCCGCGCAGCTGCGCGAGGCGCTGGCCAACCGCGTCGAGAAGGAGCACTCGGCCTGGCTGGCCGAGCTGGCCGACACCGTGAAGGCCGGCCGCGTCGTCCGGGCGCTGCGCCTCAGCTCGCGCCCGCCCAAGGCCGGCGCCCCCATCCCCGGCGACGTCGCCACCCAGCTGGCCGAGGCCACAGCCGCGTCGCTGACGAGCGAGACGGGTCCCGACCGGTGGGCAACCGTCCTCGACGCGCTGGCGTACTCGCCCGTGCGGCGACGGGTGGTGCCGCAGTCGCTGCCCGAGAAGCTCAACCCCGACCTGCGGGCCACGATCGCCCGGCTGGCCACCCGCCTGCCCGAGATCGCGCACATCTTCGACATCGAGCCCGACCCCGCCGCCGAGCGGGCCGCCCGTGCCGCGTCCCGGCGTGGGGGCCGCAAGGGCGACGACCGCAAGGGCGGCGATCGCGGCACCGGGGGCAAGGGCCGCGACCGCAGCCGGGGCGGCAAGGGCCGCGGCGGCTCCGGTGGCCCTGGGGGCGGCAAGGGCGGCGACAAGCCCACCGGGTCGACAGCCCCCGAGGCCAAGGCCACGCCCGCAACCGAGGCCGAGGCCGAGGCCGAGCCCGTCGCCGAGGCCGCCGAGGAGCCGGCCGCCGAGACCACGGCCCGACACGCCGAGCACCGAGCCGCGCCGAGCCGGCACGCCCGAGCCAGCCGCCGCGACACGCCCGAGCCCGAGCCCACGCCCGAGCCGGCCGCCGCGACCACGCCCGAGCCCGAGCCCACGCCCGAGCCGGCCGCCGACGACCACGCCCGAGCCCCGAGCCCACGCCCGAGCCGGCCGCCGCGACCACCGCGCAAGCCGAACCGGAGCCCGCCGAGGCGGCGGCCGAGCCCCCGGCCAACGGCGCCGCACGGGCCGAGGACGCCGCTCCTGAGCCCGCCGCGACCCCGGCCGAGCCCGCGCTCGCCGAGGCCGACACCGCGCCCGGGTCGGACGCTGGCGACGAGGCCTCGGCCGACGAGGTCGCCAACCGCTAGCCGCGAGCCGCTCGGCCTCGCCCAGGCGCAGATCGTTGCGCTGCGCAACTAGGAGGCGTTGTGGTTGCCGGCCAACCACAACGTCGCCCACAACGGCGGCGTGCCGCGGGCAGCCCGGGTTGGCCGCGCTCAGTGCTTGCGGGGGGCCAGGACGGACTCGAGGCTGCCGCGGCCGCGGTAGCGGCCCGTCGACAGGTCTTCGTCCCAGCGGGCGCCACAGCCCTGGCAGGTGCAGGAGTCCACGCCGAGCGAACCGATGAACAGGCGGTCGACCTCATAGGCGCCACAGAACGGGCACTGCAGGTGTCCGGTGCTGTCGTCCATGTCGGTCGTCGTCGTCCCCCTGTCGAAACCGGGATGGTGCCCCGAGCTCCACCTGCTCACACCGACTTCGACTCGGCCACCATAGCGAAGGTTTCACGCCATGGTGCCCGCACGGTTGCGCGCGCTGGGTGATGGGTGACGTCCTTGCACGATCAGTGCGAGGAACGGGGCCACCACTAAGGTGCCCGGCATGGCAGTCGACTTCGACCAGAGGGGACCGTTCGCGGTCGTCAAGATCAACCGCCCCGAGGCTCGCAACGCGGTCAACGGCGCGGTCGCCCACGGGATCGAGGAGGCGATCGACAAGATCGAGGCCGACGACAGCATCTGGGTCGGCATCCTCACCGGCGAGCCGCCCGTGTTCTGCGCCGGCGCCGACCTGAAGGAGATCAACGCGGGCAACGCAGGCTCCCTCCAGACCGAGCGCGGCGGCTTCGGCGGCATCGTGCGGCGCGACCGCACCAAGCCGATCATCGCGGCCGTCGACGGCCCGGCGCTGGCCGGCGGTACTGAGATCGTGCTGGCGTGCGACCTGGTCGTCGCCTCCACCACCGCCACGTTCGGCATCCCCGAGGTGAAGCGCTCGCTCGTGGCCGGGGCCGGCGGCCTGTTCCGCCTGCCTCGCAAGATCCCGTTCAACGTCGCCATGGAGCTGGCGCTGACGGGCGACCCGATCGGCGCCGAGCTGGCCCACCACCACGGCCTCGTCAACCGGCTCTGCGAGCCGGGCGAGGCGCTCGAGGTGGCCATCGGTCTGGCCGAGCAGATCTGCGCCAACGCGCCCGTCGCCGTGCGCGAGACCCGCAAGATCGTGCTGGAGGCCACCAACGCCCCCGACGAGGTCGGCTGGAAGATGTCGTTCGAGGGCATGGCCAAGGCGATGGCCAGCGAGGACTTCAGCGAGGGCCTGACCGCCTTCATCGAGAAGCGTCCGCCGAAGTGGGCGGGCCGCTGACGATCCCCCCGATCCGTCAGCTTGCGATGACGCCGTGGTGGGTGAGGAACTCGGCCAGACCGTCCACCAGGTCGTGACCGGCGACGTCGGCGAGCGGCACCCAGGCCGCGGCGTCGGCGTCGTCGCCCGCCACCAGCGGTGCGGTGTCGTTTAGCGGCTCGACCCGGAACGACAGGATCACGAAGTGGCCGTCGGCCGTGATCCGCTCGGCCCAGCCGACGAAGTCGCCGCACCGGGCGGCGAGACCGGTCTCCTCCCGCAGCTCGCGCACCGCCGCGTCCCGCAACGCCTCCCCGGGCTCGACCCGGCCGCCGGGGAGCGCCCACCGGCCCGCGCTGGCCGACGCCGCGCCGCGGCGGACGAGCAGCAGCCGCCCGCGCACGACCGCCACGGCACTGGCCGCGACCTGCGGGCGCCCCGGTCCTGGGCTCGCCGCGGCGCCCGTCGGGCTCGTCACCCGAGCGGCCGGTGGACGACGATCGCCCGCGCCACCAGCCCGAACGACTCGAAGAAGTTCTTGGTGGCCCGGTCTCCCGGCAGCGCCAGGCTGTCCACCCCGAAACAGCCCTGCGCCCGGGACCAGTCGATGAGGTGATCCATCAGCGCCTCGCCGACGCCGACCGACCGGGCCCCGGGGTCGACGTAGATGTCGTCGATGACGCCCAGCAGGCTGCCGTCGCCGAGCCGTTCGGCGCGCACGAGCCCGTAGCCGACGACGACGTCGTCGATCGTCCCGACCGCCACCTCCTGGTCGTCGGCACCCAGCGCGGCGAGCAGCTCGGGCTCGGGATCGCCCCAGCGGCGCTCGCGGCGGAACCACAGTGGGCCGCCCTTCTGCAGGCGCTTCTCGTCGCCGGCCGCGGCGACGAGCGGGACCATGGCGGCGACGTCGGCCGGCGTGGCGGTGCGCGCCGACTCGTGGGGCGCAGGGGTGGCCGTCACGTGCCCTTCCGGACGTCGCTGCGCTCAGTCACGCCTGGAGCTGGGCGACCTTGTTGAGGATGGTCTTGCGACCTCGGTTGGCCGACTCGTACGACCGAACTGCCTCGAGCTCGGTCGGCGTCAGGCCGTCGAGCCGGGTGACCACCTGGGAGGCCGAGAGGCTGTCGTAGCCGGGGATCGCCAGCTCGTCGACTGCGGGCCCCGCCGGTTCGGCCGGCGCAGGCGCATGGCCGTTGCCCGAGATCGGTGCGTCGACGGGCGTCGCGCCAGCGGCACCGGCGGGCTCGTCGCGCCCGGGCGCCGGCTGGTCGTCCTCGGGCAGCAGCCCGAACATGCGCAGCACGCCCTCGGCCTGGTGCTCGAAGTCCCCGACCCGGCGCCTGAGCTCGGCCTCGCCGTGACGCACGGCGAACTGGCCGAAGAGCCGGGCGTTCTTCGCGTGCACGCGGCCCTGCTCCGCCAGCTTGGGCAGCAGCGAGGGGCCCTCGAAGAACAGCCCGATCGGCGCGAAGACGAACAGGTCGGCGGCCTGGTCGACCAGGTGGTCGAGGGGCGTCTTGTCGTCGTCGCTCGTCACGGCCTCGATCCTCTCAGACAGCGGTCGTCTCAGACACAGTCGACGCAGAGCATCAGGTCCTCGTCGGCGAGCTGGCGCCGGTGCTTGACGAGGAAGCAGGACTGGCAGACGAACTCGTCGGCCTTCTTGGGCTGGATGCGGCCCGCGCCGTCGCCCCGGTCGTCGACCTCGGGGACCTCGTCTTCGTCCTCGTCCTCGTCCTCGGGTTGCGCGGCGATGCGGTCCTTGAGGATGGCGTCGAGGTCGGCCTCGACGTCGTCGGGGTCGACGTCGTCGTCCTCCTCCTCCTCCTCCTCGTCGTCGGTCGCCTTGCGGGTCTTGGTGGTGCCCTTGGACTTCGTCGCCGGGACCGCGGCCGGGGCCTCGGTCACGTCCTCGACGAACTCGTTGCCGAACTCGGCGCTCTCGTCCACCTCGTCCGCGAGGTCTTCGTCCTCGATGTCTTCGTCGACGACGTCGACGATCTCGTCGGGCTCTTCGGTGAACTCTTCTTCGTCGTCGTCTTCGGGGGCCTCTTCGTCGAGATCGTCGTCGGAGATGTCGTCGTCAGCCATCGGATCCTTCAGGGGTCGGCCTTGCGCGGGCGGATCATAGACACGCCGGTCACCGAGGGCAGAACGGGCAGTCGGCGGGCCGGCCACCGGGGGACGGTGTCTTGCTCAGCCGCAGGTCGCCCGACGTGTGAGGCGGGTCAGGGTAGCGACATCGGCACGCCAACGCGGTGTGACACAGAACACACCTGGCGGCCGCGAACGCCCTGTCCGCTCGGCCTCTCAGCGGGACAGCCGGCGCTGCTCGGCCCGGCGTTCCCCGGCGAGCCGCTCGAGCTGCGGTTCGGGCGAGTGGTCGGCGAAGCGCATGGCCGCGGCGACGGCGTGGTGCCCGGCCTTCTCGGCGATGAGCCGGTGCATCTCCTGCGCCACCTTCCGGTAGGCAGGATGGCCCTGCGGGGCGCTGCGCAGCTCGATGAGGTGCATGGCCTCGCGGGCGTTCATCTGCATGGAGAAGCGCACGCGGTAGGCCAACGCCACGGCGTACGCGGCCTGCGCCGGGAACCGCTCGGCGAGCGCGTCGTGCAGGTCGCGCGAGCGCCCCATCGACTCGTCGAAGGCGTCGGCGCACCCTGCGTCGTCGACCGCCTCGGGGCGGGTGTAGCCGTGCCCTGGCGAGAGGGGCTGCCACTCGATGGTCAGCATGCGGTGCCGCTGGAGGTCGCGGAAGGCCCCGTAGTCGGCGAGCACGTCGAAGCGGTACATCGGGCGCTCGAGAGCCCGTCCGGGGCGGTGCCGGCGGTTGGTGCGGTCGCCGACGTACGCCCGCACGATCGCCACCCGGTCGCGCACGGGCAGCGAGCGGACCTTGGCCTCGATCACCGACTCGGGCTGGTCGGTGTACGGGTAGAGCATCGCCGTGACGAGGCGAACCTCGGCGTCGGGGTCGAACTCGACCAGCTCGACGCTCGGCCCCTCGTCGGGCTCGGGTGCTCGCGGGAACAGCTTGTCGGCGATGTCCTCCATCGAGGCGCGGGTCGTCGCCAGGTACGTGCTGGCGGCCACGCCGCGGTCGGTGAGGTCGACCCGCTTGAGGAAGCTCGGGATGACCTTGCGCAGCTCGGTGAGCATGAGATCGGCGTACGTGCGGGCCTCGGGCAGCGGATGGGCCCGCATGCGCAGCAGCAACGCCTCGTAGGCCTGCCCCGTCCCGTAGATCCCGACGTTCGACAGGGCCGCGGCCGGCAGGACGCCGCGCACGGCGTCGAGGGCCTTGGCCTTCAGCGCCATGCGGTGCACGAAGTCGCTGTCGCCGGGAGCCTTGGGGAAGCGCTCGCGGTAGTAGGCGAGCATCGTCTCGGCCATCTCGGCGTACGTGTCGAACATGCGGTCGAGGTCACCCACGTAGCGCAGCCCCATCGGGCTGCCCAGGATCTCGGGGTCGCGGTAGTAGCGGTAGCGGCCCCCGAGCCGGGCGTCGTAGGCGATGTAGCGGGTGCTCTGCTCGAGGTACGACATGAGCCGCCCCCACTCGAGCACCTTGGTCAGCAGGTTCGAGGCCTGCTCGCACGCGAGGTGCACGCCCCCGAGCTGGGCGACCGAGTCGTCGCCGTACTCGAAGAAGACCCTGTCGTACAGCTCCTCGGCCCGCTGCAGGCCCACCGTGGCGTCGACCGACGCGTCGCCGGCGATGTCGAGGTCGCCCACGAACTCGTCGAGGAACAGGCGGCGCAGGCTCTTGGGCGAGCGCGAGTAACGGGCGAACAGCGCCCCCTTCACGACCTCGGGCAGGTTCACGAGGGCGAACACCGGACCGTCGAGGTTCGTGAAGTACCGCCGCAGGACGTCGGCCTCCGCGGGGGTGTACTCCTCGCTGACGTAGACGGTCATAGGGAGCCAGATCGTACGGGGAGGGGGCCTCGGGAAGGGTGATGCCCCGACCTGCCCCGGAGTGCGGTCACGCGCCGTGGCCGTCGCCGGTACGGGCCGCCACCGACGCCGCCCATTCGGCCTGTGCGACACCCGCGAGGCCGCCGTCGAGCCACACGTCGGCCAGCGTCCAGGCGAGCGCCTTGGCGCCGTCGATCACCGCCCGGTCGCCCTCGGGCCCGCCGGCGAACCCGGCGAACGCCGGCGTGTGGATCGGCACCCCGGGAGGGGCCACCTGGATCATCGGATGGATCGAGGGCACTGTGTAGCTCACGTTTCCCATGTCGGTGCTCCCGACCACACGCGTGGTGGACGACGGCGCCCGCACGATCCGCCCCAGCGCCTCGGCGTTGGCCCGGTAGCGCTCGGCGAGGGCTCCGTTGTCGACCATGTCGGCATACACGGGGTCGATCCACTCGACCTCCATCGTGCACCCGGCCGCGTCGGCCCCGGCCTGCAGGCACGCGAGGAACCGGGCCTTCAGTTCCTCGAGGCGGGTCACGGTGGTCGACCGGACGATCCACTCGGCCCGCGTGTGCGCCGGCACGATGTTCGCCTTGTCGCCGCCCTCGGTGATGACGCCGTGAAGGCGCTCGCCGCCCTCGATGTGCTGGCGCAGCGCGGCGACGTTCATGTAGCCGAGGACGGCGGCGTCGAGGGCGTTCCGACCCTTGTGCGGGGCCGCGGCGGCGTGGGCCGCCTGCCCCGTGTACGTGACGTGGGCCTGGTGCAGCGCCACGACGTCCATGCTCAGCAGGTCGGCGTCGGCCGGGTGGACCATCATGGCTGCGTCCACCCCGGCGAAAGCGCCCCCGTCGATCAGGGGGACCTTGCCGCCCCCGCCCTCCTCGGCCGGGCTGCCGACGACCACCACGCGCCCGCCGAGCTCGTCGGCCAGCGCCGCGGCCGCCAGGCCCGCGCCGAGGCCGGCCGAGGCGATGATGTTGTGCCCGCATGCGTGGCCGATGCCCGGGAGGGCGTCGTACTCGCACACGACCGCCACCGAAGGCCCGGCCGTGCCGGCCCGGGCCTCGAAGGCCGTCTCGACCCCGTAGGCCGACCGGGTGACCGCGAGCCCCTCGTCCTCCAGCACGCCGGTCAGCAGGTCGTGGGCGAAGCGCTCCTCGAACCCCAGCTCGGGGCGGGCGTGGATCTGGTGCGACACGTCGACCAGCAGGTCGGCCCGCCGGTCGATCTCGGCGGCGAGCCGGGCCTTGGCGTCACTGAGCGGGGTCGGCTCCATGGCCGGCCACGCTACTGGCGGGGCGCGCCCCCTCCGTTCTGTCAGACCCCACGGGCAATGTGGCGGCTGAGGTCTGACAGAACAGTTCAGGAAGGGGCGTAGGCGAACCAGCCACCGTCGGCGCCGCTGACGTCGTTCCACATCTGCTCGGCGAGAGGCGCGAGCCGGGCGAGCTCGGCGTCGAGGTCGAACGGCTGGATCGACGCCACCATCGCCGGCAGCTCGGAGGTGTAGGTCGTGTCGAACTGCACGACCGTCTCGCCGACGAGGACCTCGACGAAGCCGTAGTCCTCGCGTGACGGCACCTCGCCGAACTCGCCGGGCTCGAACGGCGTGTCGTCGTACTCGAGGGCGCAATCCAGGGGCAGGAGCGACACGGAGAGGTAGTCACCCTGCTCGTACCAACCCTCCCGGGAGGCCTCGTGTGAGCGGGGGCTGGTAGTCCAGGTACAGCTGGGCACACGGCTCCTCGCCATACTCCTCGGAGTCGTCCGCGGACGTCGCCTCGATCATGCCGAGCACGAGACCATCGGGCACCGCCGTCGGGGCCAGGGCCTGCACCATGCCTCGCACCTCCGCCAGCGCCTCCTCGTCCAACCACGGGGTCTCGTCGATCTCGCCCTCGGGGGTGCCGATGACGATGTCGGCGCCCCAGTCCGAGAAGTCGACCGACTCGGTGTAGCGGGCGTCGGTGCCCTCGACGGACAGCTCGAGGCGCGTCGGCAGGTCGTCGGGGCCGAGCGTGATCTCGAACCGGCCGGGCGGGAGCTCGACGTCCACTCCCTCGGCCAACTCGGGCGGCACCGTCCGGGTGGCCGAGATGACCAGTTCATGGTCGTCGTCGGAGACGACCTCGGCGTCCTCGAACGAGCCGAACGTGTCGACCAGGCCCGCCGGCAGTGGGCACCGGGCCTCCCATCGGCGTGGTCGCGGCCGGGCCGCCGAGGCCGAACAGGTAGTACGACGCGAGGGCGGGGACCACCATGGGTTCGAAGCCCTCCTCCGTGATGAGGACGTCCTCGTCGCCAACGAGGGTGCCCCCGTCGTCGGCGACGTTCCCGTCCACCTCCCCGTCGCCGTCGAAGTCGAGGCCGAGCAAGAACAGGAACTGGGCGCGCAGGTCGTCTCCCTCGGGCAGCGCGGCGTCAAACGCACCGGCGGGCATCAGCTCCCACGGCTCGTCGGCCAGCTCGGCGACCGACTCGGCCGACCGGAGGTAGCTCCCGTCGGGGGTCACGACCAGCTCGTCGGCCCAGTCGCCGCTGTCGTGGGTCTCGTGCCAGGCGTCGCCTGCCACCTCCGTGTCGGCGACCGATGCGGAGGGTGGTCGACGACCCGGCGCCGCCCACCTCGCCGGTCACCGACCAGTCCTCGCTCACGCTAGTGCATGCGGAAGCTGTCGACTTCGGCGAGCGCAGCCTGGGCGCGCTCGAGCGCCTCGGTGGCCGACCGGCTCGTCTCCTCCCCGGCCGACGGCGAGGGCGATGGCGCCGACGACAACGACCAGCGCCACCGCGCCCGCCAGCAGCGGGCGGCGGGACCAGCGCCGGGGTGCAGCCGCGGGCGGCGAGGGCCGGCGGGCGGCAGGGCCTCCTGGCCGGCAGGCGCCGGCGTCGCCGCGGGAGCCCCCGCGCTGTCCCCTGCGTCCGGCACCGGACGATCCATCTCGTTGCTCATCACCCGCTCCGCCTGTGCACCCAGCTCGTTGGCTGGAGACAGTAGCCACCGGCCGAGGCGCCAGGCCGGCACGAGCCCGGGCTAGGACGCGTGGCGCAGGACGATCTTGCCGAGCTGCTCGCCGCGGCCGAGGCGCTCGAGCGCCTTCGGGTAGTCGGCCCGGTCGAACACCTCGTCGACCTGGACGGGCAGGCCCTGGCCGACGAGCCGGGTGACGTCGTCGAACTCGATGTACGAGCCCATGGTCGATCCGATGATCTCGATCTGCTTGAAGAACAGGCGGGGCAGGCTCAGTTCGACGTTCGGGCCCGACGTGCCGCCGCACACGACGAGCCGCCCGCCCGGGCGGAGCGCCTTGACCGACCGGTCCCACGTCGCAGGGCCCACGCTCTCGACCACGACGTCCACCGTGACGGGCCAGTCGGCCTGGGAGTCGAAGGCGTCGGCGGCGCCGGCCTCGATCGCCCGCCGGCGCTTGGCCGCGTCGCGGGAGGTGGCGTAGGCGACGGCGCCCATCCGCAGGGCCAGGGCCAGCGCGGCCGCACTCACCCCGCCCCCGATGCCGACGATCAGCACCGACTCGCCCGCGGTCACCCGGGCCCGCCGCAGCATCCGCCAGGCGGTCAGCGTGGCGAGCGGGTAGGCCGCGCACTCCTCCCAGGCGCGGCCGTCGGGCTTCGGCACGACGTTCCGCCCCGGCACGACGACCAGGTCGGCGTGGCCGCCCCACCGGTGCTCGCCCACGATGCCGAACCCGCGGCCGAGCGGCGCATCCACGCCGAGCGCCACCGCGGCGTCGAGCGGGGCGACCGCCGGGTTGACCACGACCTCGTCTCCGGGGCTCACGTGGGCGACCTGCTCCCCGACCGCGTCGACCACGCCGGCCACATCGCAGCCGGGGACGTGCGGCAGCGGGGGGCGAGGCAGGCCGCGGGTCACCCACAGGTCCATGTGGTTGAGGGCGGACGCCACGGGGCGCACCCGCACGTCGTCGGGGCCGACCGGCGGGTCGTCGAGGTCGCCCTCGCGGTAGCTGCCGGGTGATTCGTCCAGGATCCAGGCGCGCACGATCGCCGACGGTAACGCCCTCGGGTGGGCGCACCGCTAGTGGACCGCTACACGACGCAGACGAGGGCGTCGGGCTCGACCCGCACCGACAGGCGGCGGGCGTCCCCCACCCGCTCGCCGTCGAGCCACACCGGCGTCGGCGCGTCGAACTCGACCTGCACCGCGGACCGGCGGCTCACGGCGATGGCGGGATGGGGCACGTGGCCCCCCGACGTCAGACGCGACCGGGCAGCCCATCGGTCGGTCAGCGACATGGCCGGGGACACGTCGAGCACGTCCAGCAGGCCGTCGCCGGGGTGGGCGCGCGGCGCCACGTCCCAGGGTCCGACGAACTCCGCGTTCATCGCGGCGAGGATCCGGCCCCGCCACCAGCCCCGGCGCGCCACGAGGTGGGCCACGAACCAGTGCTGGCGGCCGTCGACGAGCACCGAGCCGAGGTCGACCGGCAGCCGCACACCGGTGTCGGTCCGGAGGCGTCGCGCGTCCCCCCGGCCGCCGAGGGTGCGGCACAGGTCGCCGCCGAGGAGACCGAGCGGGGGCACCGCGTCGCCGGCGCGCCGGGCCGCGGTGACCACCGCTCTCGCCTCGGCGTCATCGGAGACCACGACGCCGCCGGGGGGCAGGCCGCCCGCCTGACCCCACGTCTCGCCCTTGCGCACGGTCACGGTGCGTCCCGGGGCACCCGCATCGAGGCCACAGCGGGCGTCGGGCGGGCCTCGCCTCCCTGCTCCCCGTCACCGCCCGCGTCCTCGGGCGCGACGCCCTCGCCCGCCACCTCGTCGAGGGCCGACGAGATCGACACGACGCCGCGGTGCAGCGCCTCCGCCGCCTGGCGGGCGGCCCGGGCGGTCTCGGGAACGGGCGCCACCACGCCGACCTGGCGCACGAGATCGATGAGGGTCTTCACGTTGCGGACGAAGTCCCCGCCCGACAGGTCCTCGTCGCCGAGGACGTCGCCCAGCGGCTCGCCCGCGGCCCACGCGTGGGCCAGCGCCGCGAAGCCCGGGTCGGGCGCCCGCGTCGGGGGCAGCCCCGCCGCCTCCTCGTCGGCCTGCAGCTCCGCGGCCAACCGCTCGAGCTCGGACCACCGGGCCCGCACCTGGCGGGACGGGAACCACGGCGGCTCGGGCTCGCCCGGCCCGCGGTGCTCGTAGGTGAAGCACGACAGCAGGCCGGCCAGGGCCGCCGGGTCGAGGCCGTCGAGCAGGCCCGAGGTCAGCGCCTCCGCGACCAGCAGGTCGGACTCGTGGTAGGTGCGGGCCAGCACCTCGCCCTTGGCGGTCAGGGCCCACCCGTCGAGGTAGCCCCACGCCTCCATGAGCCGCAGGACGCGGTCGAACCGCCGGGCCAGCGAGCCGCTACGGGACCGCACCTCCCGGCGCATGTCCGCCAGCTCGCGCTGGGCCCGCTCCATCTGGGCGTGGGCGCGCACGTGGCGGTCGCGGTCGGGGCAGCCGTCGACGGGGTGGGCCTCCACCGGCGACAGGGCCGGCGGTCGATCGGCTCCGCCGGTGCCCCCACGCGTCGAGTCGTGATCGGGCGCGTCGAGCCGCGACCGGCGCAGCTCGTCGGCCACCTTGTGCTGGAAGGCCCGGTTGTTGGGCTGGTACGGCCGCGGCAGGTCGAGGCGCCCGAGGCGCTCGGGCGGCGCCGGCAGGTCGTCGATCGTGAACGTGACCGGCTCGCCGCCGGCGTCGATGCCCTTCAGGCGCAGGTCGCCGCCCTTGCGGTGGGCCACCGACAGCACGGCCACCCGCTGCCGCCCGATGGCGACGACGTCTCCCGGCAACAGGCGGGCCAGCGAGAAGGCGACCGCACCCCGCTCGGCGGCCGTGGGGGCGTTGGCGGCGCGCTCGGCCTGCACGAGCGCCCGGTACTCGCCGACGTCCCCGCGCTCGCACTGCGCGTCCAGCTCGAGCGCGGCGAGGCGCTCCTCCTGGCGCTCGATGCGGGCCTCGAACCGCACAACAGCCTTGTCGGCCTGGAACTGGGCGAACGACAGGTTCAGCAGGTGGTGGGCCTCGGGGGGCTGGTAGCGGTGCACCAGGTTGGCGGCCATGTTGTAGGTGGGCCGGAACGCGGAGCGCAGGCCGTAGGTCCGGCTCGACGCGAGCGACGCCACCTGGTCGAACGGCACGAACGGCGACCAGAGCACGATGGCGTAACCGAGATCGTCGATGCCCCGGCGCCCCGCCCGCCCCGTGAGCTGGGTGTACTCCCCCGGCGTCAGGAACGCTCGGGCCTCGCCGGTGAACTTCGTCAGCCGCTCGATGACCACCGTGCGGGCCGGCATGTTGACCCCGAGGGCCAGGGTCTCGGTGGCGAACACCGCCTTCACCAGGCCCTCGACGAAGCACGCCTCCACCGCCTCCTTGAACGGCGGCACCATGCCCGCGTGGTGGGCGGCGAGCCCCATCTCCAGTGCCGCCGACCAGCGGTCGTACCCGAGCACGTCCAGGTCGTCGTCGGACAGGGCGGCGGTGTGCTCGTCGACGATGGCCCGGATGCGGGTCCGCTCGTCGGGTGTCGTCAGCCGCAGGCCGGCATCGAGGCACGAGGCCACGGCCTCCTCACACCCCATGCGGCTGAAGATGAAGTAGAGGGCGGGCAGCATGTCCCGCTCGTCGAGCATCTCGACGACTTCGGGGCGGCGCGGCGTGAACAGCCGCCGGCGCGGGCGGCGGTTGCCCCGCTGGCGCCCGCCGCGCTGGCGGACGACCTCGTCGTCGAGGCGGTCGGCCTCACGGTTGGGGTGACCGTCGACGAGCGTGGGGAGGAGGTGGGGCTGCTCGCTCTGGCGGTCACCGACCAGGTAGAGGTTGCGCAGCTCGACCGGCCGCCGCTCCTCGAGCACCAGCCGCGTCGGGCCCCGCACGGTGGTGAGCCAGTCGGCCAGCTCCTCGGCGTTCGACACGGTGGCCGACAGGCACACGAGCGCCACCGAGGCCGGCAGGTGGATGATCACCTCTTCCCAGACGGGGCCGCGGTAGGTGTCCTGCAGGTAGTGGACCTCGTCGAGCACGACGAAGCGCAGGCCGTCCAACGCCGGTGAGCGCGCGTAGATCATGTTCCGCAGCACCTCGGTGGTCATCACCACCACCGGGGCGTCGCCGTTGATGCTGTTGTCGCCCGTCAGCAGGCCCACGTTGCGGGCCCCGTGCCGGCGGGCCAGGTCGGCGAACTTCTGGTTCGACAGCGCCTTGATCGGCGTCGTGTAGAAGGCCTTGCCCCCCTCCGCGAGGGCGCGGGCCACGGCATGCTCGGCGACGACCGTCTTCCCCGAGCCGGTCGGAGCCGCCACGAGCACCGAGGCGCCCTCGTCGAGCGCCTGCACCGCCCGGCGCTGGAATTCGTCGAGCTCGAACGGGTACAGGGAGCCGGTGCCGGGACCGCCGGGCGTCGCCGGCGGGAGGGGCGTCACGCCTCCCGCGCCGCCCGGCGCTTGGCGATGGCGCTGCCGATGAGGATGGAGATCTCGTAGAAGATGACCATCGGCACCGACAGCATGAGCATGCTGTACGGGTCGCCGGATGGCGTGATGACCGCCACCAGCACGCAGATGCCGACGATGGCGAACCGGCGGGCCCGGCGCAGGGCGGCCGCGTCCACCACCCCGGCGAGCTGGAGGAACACCAGGACGATCGGGAACTCGAAGCCGATGCCGAACGCCAGCATCATGTAGGTGATCAGCTGGAAGTACTTGCCGGCCGAGAACGCGGTGATGAAGCCGTCGCCGGCGATGCCGATCAGGAAGTCGAGGGCCTGCGGCAGCGTGTAGTACGCCAGGCCCGCGCCGAGCACGAACAGGACCAGCGCCGAGATCACGAACGGCACCGCGTAGCGCCGCTCGTTGGGGTAGAGCCCGGGGGTCACGAAGCGCCAGACCTGCCACAGCAGGACGGGCATGGCCAGGGCGATGCCGGCGTAGCCCGACGTCTTCAGCCGCACGCCGAAGCCCTCGAGGGGATCGGTCTGCAACAGGCGGCCGCCGCCGACGGAGTTCTCGCTGTTGGCGATGTCCTTGTACGGGTCGATCAGGAAGTTGAAGATCCAGTCGTAGGCGATGAAGCCGATGACCATGCCGACGCCCACGGCCGCGACGCAGATGACCAGGCGCTTGCGCAGCTCGGTCAGGTGCTCGACCAGCGTCATGCCGGTTTCGGTGGGGGAGGCCTGGGCGCTCACGCTCGCCTCCCCTCACGCACGGCGCCGGCCGGGCCGGTGGGGTCAGGACGCAGCACGTTCGCCGCCGAGGCCCTCGTCGCCGGCGTCGCCCGCGGGCGGGTCGACCGGGGCGGGCCGTGCCGGCGCCACGATCTCGTCGAGCGCGTCGGCCACGGCCGGGGCCACCGACGAGGCGTCGCCGCGGGCCGGGTCGACCTCGCGCAGGGTCCGTGGCGCCGAGTCGGCTCGGGGCCGGTCGTCGGAGGCAGCCGGCGCGGCGGAGTCGGACGTCGCCTCGTCGGCGTCGGCCACGGCCTTGGCCAGCGGCACCGGCTCGGTGCGCCGGCGCGGTGCCTCGTCGGCATCGAGCGCGTCCCGCAGCTCCTGCTGGAAGCCGCTCGAGATGCGGCGGAGGTCACCCATCACCCGGCCGACCTGGCGCGCCGCGCCGGGCATGCGCTGCGGACCGAGCACGAGCAGCGCCACGAGCAGGATCACCAGCAGCTCGCCGCCGCCGACGTTGAACATGGTTGGAGTGTAGAGGCCGGGCGGCGCTGCGAGACGACGGGACGACCCGCGCCGGGCGCGGTCAGACCGGGTCCTCGGGGGCAGCGCCGGCGTCGTCGGCCGCGCCCGGCGGGGTTACGGGCGGGTGGCGTCGCCGGTAGGAGGCCGCCAGCGCCGCGCTGTCGTCGGTGGCGGCCCGCACCCGGTCGAGCGACTCCCGCAGCTGGCGCAGGCTGCGCACGTCGTCGACCAGCGCGGTCACTTCGTCGCCCACGGGGCGGGCGGCGGCAGCGACGAGGACGGTCGCCACCGCGGCCGCCACCACCGGAACCGCCCAGACCAGGGTCACGGCGGCAAGCTAGCCGCCCCAGCGCCGGGCGAGAGCGGCCGCGATCAGCCTGTCGGTGGTCCGTCAGCCCTCGGGGCGGTGCGCTCCCAGCAGCGCACCGAACCAATCAGGGCCCGCGAGAAGGTCGTGGAAGTCGATGAGGTCGTCGTAGGTGAACGGTGCGCCCGACGGGCGCTGCTCGAGCAGCTCGGCCGGCGTGTTCCACACCTCGAGCCGGCACCCCGACGACAGGAGCAGGTCGATCGTGGGGCGGTCGGCGGCGCGCACGACGGGAACGTCGCAGCGCGGGCAGCGGAACACGTACGTCCCCGACTCCGTCTCCTCGCACAACCTGACGACCAGGTCGTGCGTTCCCAGCTCGACGTCGCCGCAGTCGCTGCACGTAGCTCGGATCAGGGTGGCCATCTCACTCCTCGTTCGGCTCTACCCGATGAGAGGGCCGGGACGCGACATGATGACGGCGTTCACGGGAAAAACTTCTCGATTCCGAGGAGGGTCGATGCCCACCCGGGTCCCAGCGATCATCAGACCACCCTACGCATTCGCGCACCGCGGTGCGCGCGCGCACGCTCCCGAGAACACGATCGAGGCCTTCACGCTGGCCCTCCGCCTCGGCGCCACCGGCATCGAGAGCGACGTGTGGCTCACCGCGGACGGCGAGGCGGTGCTCGACCACGACGGCGTCGCCGGCGGGCGCCTCCGCCGCCGGGCCATCACCGCGGTGGACCACGCCGACCTGCCCGGCCACATCCCGACGCTGGCAGACCTGTACGCCACGTGCGGCACCGACGTCGCTGTGTCGCTCGACGTCAAGGACGTGGCCGCCTTCGACCGGGTGATCGCGGTGGCCCGGGCGGCCGGCGGGCGGGCGCTCGAGAACCTGTGGCTGTGCCACCCTCGATGGGAGCAGGTGGTCGAGTGGCGCGGGCGGTGTGCCGAGGTGCGCCTGGTCGACTCGACCCGCCTCGGCCGGGTGAAGGAGGGGGCCGAGCGGCGGGCCGCGACCCTGGCGTCCCGGGGCGTGGACGCGATCAACATGCACCACCTCGACTGGACCGGGGGCCTGGCCACCCTGTTCCACCGGTTCGGCGTGCTCGCCTTCGGGTGGGACGCTCAGACGCCGCGGGTCCTCGACGAGCTGATCGACCTCGGCATCGACGGCGTCTACAGCGACCACGTCGACCGCATGGTGGCGGCCGTCGACGCCGCCTACCCCGCCGCGGGCTGACAGCCGGTCACAAGCGGCCGACCTCGATCACCGCCCGACCGACGCAACCACGGCACGGCGAGGCGGGCGCGGGGGTGCGGTCGGGCGACGAGGACTCGCCGCAGGCGCCCCACTCCGAGCCGAAGCTTGCTTCGGCGAGGAACCTCACAACCAGCCGATGTCCGACAGCGGCAGCACCTTGACCACCGCGCGCCCGACGATCGTGTCCTCGTCGATCGGTCCGAAGTCGCGGCTGTCCTCGCTGTTCGTGCGGTTGTCGCCCATCACGAACACCTGGCCGTCGGGAATCTCGGTGAGCGGCAGGCGGTCGGTGGGGGTGCCCTCCACCAGGTAGGGCTCCTCGATGCGCTCGCCGTTGACGTAGACGAGGCCGTCGCGGCTCTCGACGGTGTCGCCCCCCACCGCGACGACGCGCTTGATCAGGTCCTTGATGTCGTCCTGACCGGCCTGGGCCGCCTCGGGCGGTCGCTCGAAGACGATGAGGTCGCCGTGGTTCACGTCGTGGGCCTTGTAGGCCAGTTTGTTCACGAGGACGCGATCGCCGACCTCGAGCGTGGGGACCATCGACTCGGACGGGATCCAGAAGGCCTGGACGAGGAACGCCTGCGCGGTGAGCGCGATGAGCACGCCGCATGCGATGACGGCCAGCCACTCGAGGACCGTGCGCCCGAGGCCGTGACCAGGGTGTTCGTCGGGTTCCTCCGGTTCGCCGGACCCGTCCTCGGGTGTGCCGCCGGGGGCCCGGCCCCCGTCGGTCGTGGGCGCGGCCAGATGGCGGGGCCCCGATCGGGGTGCGACGGCCCGCACCTCCCGGGGCTCCTCGGTGGTGTCGCGGTGCTGGCCGTCGCCGGGGAGACCAGAGGGAGTGGACATGTCGCGCACGGCGCCGTGGACGTTACCGCCTCGGATCGCCGGCACGCGCTCGGGGCCTCGGTCTCGCCCGGGTGGCGAGCAGGGTTCTCAGCCAGCGCCGTAACGGGCGAGGATTCGGCGGGCGGCCGCGGGCCCGGCGTCCTCGTGCGCGGGCTGGTCGGCCTCCACGACGCGGGCGTCGTCCCCGAGTCGCACGAGCAGCCGCTCCAGCCACGGCGTCGCCGTCACGGCCATGCGCACGCGGAGCCACCCGTGCTCGGTCTCGGACACGTCGTCGACCGGATAGGTCTCGGCCACCCACCGGGCCGCGGGCGCCAGGTCGAGCGTGACCCGGGGGACATCCGGCCCCAGGACGAGCGGCGCGTCGCCCTCGGTCTCGGGCGGCGGGTCGAACGTGGCGTCGAGGACCTCGACGTCGACCACCCGGTCGACCCGGAACAGGCGCCGGTCGCGCGCCAGGTGGCAGTGGCCGTGCAGGTACCAGGCCCCGCCATGGGCCACCACCGCGTGGGGGTCGACGTCGCGGGAGCTCCGCTCGTCGCGCCCGTACGCGTAGTAGTCGAGGCGGACCCGCCGGTGCTCGGCGACGGCCGAGCGCAGCGCCTCGAGCACCCCCGGCCGGGTCTCCCCCAGCGTCACCGACACCGCTTCGCCCGGCTCGACGCCCAGCACCGCGGCCAGCTTGGCCAGCGCGGTGGCGAGCGGCCCCTCGCCGCTCGCCGCCGGGCAGCCCCTGCGAGGCCGCGCCCGCCGCCACCAGCGCCAGGCCCTGCTCGGGCGTCAGGTGCAGCGGGCGGGCGAACACGTCGGCGAAGCGCAGCCACACGCGGTCGCCCTCGATCGTGACGTCGATGAGCGTGTCGGGCGTGTAGGGCGGCACCCCGACGAGCATGAGGATCTCGAGGTCCTCCAGCAGCTTGCGCCGCGAGACGGCGAACCGCTCGCAGATCTCGTCGACGGTGGGGCCGTCGTGGGCCGCGATCCACGGGACGACCGCCAGCAACCGCGCCACCCGGTCGGACGCGGACGTGCGGGCCGCCGGCGCGGACGTCACGCCGCCTGCTTCTCGAGCCAGGCGACGACCTCGCCGCGCAGGTCGGCCGGTTCGAGCACCTCGGCGTGGTCGAGGAACGTCAGCACGAACGACCGGAAGTTGTCGCGGTTCGTCACCGCCATGGTGACCACGACCGAGCCGTCGGGCCGCTCCTCGGCGACCGCGCCCGGGCCGAGGTGCTGGACGATCCACGGCGCCTGGGCCGCGTCCACCAGCACGCGGGCCTCGACCGGCTCGCCCCCGCCGATCTTCCACGGGTCGAGCTGGACGCCGGGCACGGCGACGGCCGGGCGCTCGAACCGAGCGTCGGGCAGCGCCTCGGTGGTGCTCTCGAAGCGGTCGAGCCGGAAGACCCGCTCGGCCAGCCGGGCGTGGTCATAGCCGCTCACGTACCAGCGCCCCCGGGCGAAGTCGAGGCGGTACGGGTCGACGGTGCGCACCTCGCCGCGGTACGTGAACCGCACCGCCACCTGGGCCGCGATCGCCCCGAACAGCGGCGCCACGTTGCCCCCGGGCAGGCTGCCCACCGCGAGACCGACTCCGACGTCGGCGGCGTCGCCGGTATCGCCCACGAGCCCGCCCAGCTTGAGGAGCCCCTCGCGGGCGGACAGGCCGTCGAGCTGCACGAGCGAGGCGGCGAGGCGCAGGGCGGCGAGCTCGTCGGGGGTGAGGCCGGGGTCGCGCAGGTAGTAGCGGTCCTTCGGGATGCGGTAGCCCTCGACGGCGGGCACGACCCCGGGAACGGTCGCGACCTCGAGCGGCACGCCCATGGCGCGGAGATCGTCCTTGTCGCGCTCGAACGCCCGGCGGAACGCGTCGGTCTCGTCGGGGTAGACGCCGAGGCGGGCACGGATCTCGGCCGCCGACAGCGGCCGCGGCGTCTCGAGGAGGAGCGCGGTCAGGTTGAGCAGGCGTTCCAGCTTCGCCGCGGACATCGGGCCGCAGGCTACTGCGCGGCCTGGGCCGCCCAGTGGTGCCTCGCACCACCAGAGGCAGCACTAGCCGATCGCGTCGGCGGCCCACCGGCCGGCCGCGGCCGCGGCGGCGAAGAACGTCGGATCCTCGTCGGGCCCGCGACCCATCGTCGTGACCTGCACCCCGGCGGCGGCGAGGACCGCGGCCGCGTCGGGTGGATCGGCGACGATCGCCGCCCCCGCCACCTCGCCGGCCAGCTCCTCCGGCAGCGGCACCTCGGGCCGGGTCGCGGCCAGATCGAGGATCGTACGGACGTGGTGGCTGACCCCGCGGTGCCGCTCGCGGGGGTCGGCGCCCGAGGCGCGGCAGCACAGCGCCACGCGGGCGCCCATCCGGGCGGCGGCGTCGACGACGCCCGCCACCTCGACCGCGGTCGTCCCGAGCGCCGACGCGGTGCCGACGACGCCGGGACCCATGCCCACCACCGCGAGGTCGGCCCCGACGACGTGGGCGGCGAGGGCGAGGGCCGAGGGCACCGCCACCGCCTCGAGATCGCCGCCGAAGGCGTGCCCGGCGGTGATCGTCGCGTCGAGGATGCCCGTGCGACGCAGGTCGTGGGCCAGGTCGGACAGGGCGAGCGGCAGGGCGGCCCCGTCGGTCATCACGTAGGCGATGCGCGCCTCGGGGCGCAGGTGCCGCGCGACCGCGGCGACGACGGCCACCTGGCTGTGCAGCGAGCACGCCACCACGGGAAGGCCCGGGATGGTGCTCGGCAGCTCGGGGTGGTCCTCCTCGGCCGCGCCCGTGTCGACCTGGAGGCTCGTGTAGCGCACCTTCATGATGTGGCCGGGACCCGGCCGGGACCAGGCGTCGCGGGCGAGGTTCCAGTGCACGACGTGCCACCCGCCGGTCCCCAGCCCCAGCTCGACCGCGGTCGTGTTCAGCACCACGCGGTCGCCGGCCTCGACCGGGCCGACGAGGTCGGTGAGCACGTAGGCCCGGCCGGCGTCGGTCGCCACCCGCTGGAGCCCGTCGCGAGACGCCAGCACCTCGGACACGTGGGCCGTCACGAAGCTCGGCATGGTCGAGGAAGGTAGCCGTCACTCGACGCAACACGGCACGGCGAGGCGGGCGGGGGGTGCGGGGGGCAGAGGCTCCGCCGGAGCCCCCCGCCGTCGCTCGATCCGGCTTGCCGGTCGAGCGACAGTGGACGCGTCGGCCGCAGGCCGACACCGATAATTCCTCGCCGAAGCTTGCTTCGGCGAGGACGCCTACAGACTGGCGATGAGCCGCTCGACCCGCTCGTCGCGCGACTTGAACGGGTCCTTGCACAGGACCGTGCGCTGGGCCTGGTCGTTGAGCTTCAGGTGCACCCAGTCGACCGTGTAGTCGCGCTTGCGCTCCTTGGCCCGGCGGATGAACTCGCCCCGCAGCCGGGCCCGCGTCGTCTGCGGCGGCGTCTCGACCGCCTCGTCGATGGCCTCGTCAGTGGTCAGCCGCTCGACCATGTCGCGCTGCTGGAGCCGGTAGAACAGCCCCCGCTCGCGGTTGACGTCGTGGTACTGCAGGTCGATGAGGGCGATCCGGGGGTGGCTGAGGGGCAGGTCGTGCTTGTCGGCGTAGGCGTCGATGAGCTTGTGCTTGATGACCCAGTCGACCTCGCGGTCGAGCTTGAAGGGGTCTGACTCGAGGCCGGTCAGGCAGTACTCCCACATGCCGAGCGCCTTCTCCTCGAGCGGCGACAGGCCCTTGGTCTCGGCGTAGCGCTTGGCCCGCTCCAGGTACTCGGCCTGGATGTCGAGGGCCGACGCCTCACGGCCGTTGGCGAGGCGCACCGTGCGCTTGCAGGTGAGGTCGTGGCTGATCTCGCGGATGGCCCGGATCGGGTTCTCGAGCGTCATGTCACGCAGCACGAACGAGGGGTCCTCGAGCATCCGGAGCAGGATCGACGTCGCCCCGACCTTCAGGAAGGTGGCGTACTCGCTCATGTTCGAGTCGCCGACGATGACGTGGAGCCGCCGGTAGCGCTCGGCGTCGGCGTGGGGCTCGTCGCGCGTGTTGATGATCGGCCGGCTGCGGGTCGTGGCCGAGGAGACGCCCTCCCAGATGTGCTCGGCCCGCTGGGCGATGCAGTACAGCGCGCCCCGTGCCGTCTGGAGCACCTTGCCGGCCCCGGCGTAGATCTGCCGCGACACGAAGAACGGGATGAGCACCTCGGCGTAGTGGGCGAAGTCGTCGCGCCGCGAGGTCAGGTAGTTCTCGTGGCACCCGTAGCTGTTGCCTGCCGAGTCGGTGTTGTTCTTGAACAGGTAGATGACGCCCCGGATGCCCTCCTCCCGCAGCCGGGCCTCGGCCGAGACCAGCAGCTGCTCGAGGATGCGCTCCCCCGCCTTGTCGTGGGTGACCAGGTCGAGGATGGAGTCGCACTCAGGGGTGGCGTACTCGGGGTGGCTGCCGACGTCGAGGTAGAGGCGGGCGCCGTTGGCGAGGAACACGTTGCTCGAGCGGCCCCAAGACACCACCCGGCGGAACAGGTAGCGGGCGACCTCGTCGGGGCTGAGCCGGCGCTGACCGCGGAGCGTGCACGTGACCCCGTACTCGTTCTCGAGTCCGAAGATGCGCCGCTCCATGGGCGCACGCTACCGCCGTGCCTCGCGTCCGGGGTCGACGCCGCCGACCATTGCCGCTGACCAGGGCGGCCGCTCGATCCTGGCCCCGCCTTCGGGGCCGATCAGTACGGTGGAGCCCGTGACGATCGGGCCCATGGTGCCGCTGACGACGACCGCGAGCTCGTTCGAGGCGCGCATCCTGGCGGCCCATCTCGGCGCCGAGGGCATCGTGTGGGAGCTGCGTGGCAACGTGGACGGGCCCTACCCTGTCGGCCCGGTGATCGTGCTGGTGGCCGAGGACGACCTCGCCGTGGCCCGCGAGATCGTCACCGAACAGGCACCCGACGACGAGCCGCTCGCCGGTGGTGAGCCCGACGTGCCCGCGGGAGCCGCGGCCCGCCCGTCACGGGCGATCTGGGTGCTCGTCGGCCTCGCCGCCCTGGCGGTCGCGACCCTGGTCGGCCGCCTGCTGATGCTCTCGTTCCCCTGACGGGAAGGTGAACGGCGGTCAGCCCTCGTCGCCCGATGCCTCGGCTTCGATTTCGGCTTCGGCTTCGGCCTCGGCGGCCGTGGCCTCGGCCGTGGGGGCGTCGGCCTGCGGTTCGACCTCCACGGCGCCCCCGCCGAGAGCCGATGCGACCTCGGCGTCGGTGAGCCGGCGGAACGACCGGCGGCCGGTGCCCCGATTGAGCACCGCCACCTCGAGCTCACTCGGGCTCAGCTGCTTGTCGGGCCCGGCCAGCGCCGCCACCGCGGTGCGCAGGGCGGCCCCGAGGAGTTGATTGGGCTCGTAGCTCGCCTTGACCCGCTCGAGGATGGCGTCGGCCTCGCCGCCGAGGACCGTGTAGCCCTGCTCGTCGACCACGGTGCCGTCGTAGAGGATGTGGAACAGCCGGTCACGGGACGGGTCGGCCCCCAGCTCGGCCACGACGATCTCGACCTCCATGGGCTTGATCTCGTGGGTGAACACGTCGCCGAGCATCTGGGCGTAGGCGTTGGCCAGGCTCTGGGCGTCGACGTCCTCGCGGCTGAACGAGTAGCCCTTGAGATCGGCGTGGCGGACGCCCGCGATGCGCAACCGGTCGTACTCGTTGTACTTGCCGGCCCCGGCGAAGGCGATGCGGTCGTAGATCTCGCTGACCTTCCGCAGGGTCGACGACGAGTTCTCGGCGCAGATGAGGATGCCGTCGGCGTAGTTCAGGGCCACCAGCGCACGGCCGCGGGCGATGCCCTTGCGCCGCGAAGTCGGCCTTGTCCTTCATCAGCTGCTCGGCCGGGACGTAGAAGGGCATGCTCATCGGGCGTGGCCCTCCGGCATCGTCGGGCTGGTGCCCGTGGTGGTCGTGCTGTTCGTGGCGGCGAGGCGGTCGAGCAACGCCCGGAAGCGCTCGGCGATCTCGGTGTCGTCGAGGCGGGCGAAGCCCTCGGCCGTGATGGTGGCCACCACGGGGTAAATGCCCCGTACCAGGTCGGGACCGCCGGTCGCCGAGTCCTCGTCGGCGGCCTGGAACAGCGAGTTGATGACCAGCTCGACGGCGTCGGAGCGGTCGAGCGACGGCCGGTAGCCCAGCTTCACGACCGTGCCCGCGTGGAGGCTGCCCGAGCCGGTGGCCGCGAAGTCGCTCTCCTCGTAGCGGCCGCCTGTGACGTCGTACTCGAAGAGGCGCCCCGTGCCCAGGCGCAGGTCGTATCCGGCGAACAGCGGCACGACGACGAAGCCCTGCATGGCGGCCGGAAGGTGGCTGCGTACCATCTGCCCGAGCTGGTTCGCCTTGCCCTCGAGCGACAGCTCGGCGCCCTCGACCTTCTCGTAGTGCTCGAGCTGCAGCTGGAACAGCTTCACCATCTCGACCGCGGGCCCGGCGGCTCCGGCGATGGCGACGCCCGAGTGCCGGTCGGCAGGGAAGACCTTCTCCATCGAGCGGTGCGCGATGAGGTTGCCCGCGGTGGCCCGCCGGTCGCCCGCCATGACCACGCCGTCGGCGTAGCGGAGGGCGACCACTGTGGTGCCGTGGGCGATGTCGGGCCGGGGGGAGTCGTGCGGCTGGTCGGCCCAGCGGGGCTCGCCGCCGGCGCGCCGCAGCACGTCGAGGAACGACGGCCCGGGGTCGTCGTCGGCGCGGAAGGTTGGCAAGGTCATCGGGGCGGAGGCTACCGGCTCACTCCCCCGCCCCCTTCACGCCCCGCGTTACGCCTTGGCGAAGGTACCGGGCCGCCGTCTCGAGGAGCGCGGGGTCCGTCAGCGGAAGTGACCGAGGGCTTGGTTGCACGACAGGCAGAGGATGCCGCGGCGATGTACTTCGCAGGATCATCCGCATACCGACGCCGCTTCGTCGGCGAGGTTGCACTGGCCTTGCACTCGTTGCGATGCCCGATCGCGCATCCCAGCCGATCTTGTAGAAGCTCGTCGAGCGCGCTCTTGTCTCGCCGCAGATGCGGCAGGTCTTCGAACGCGACACGGGCGCCTCCCATCAATCAGTGGGGGCGCCCGGTCTTCAGACTACTCGGCGAGTAAGACACTAGACTTTCGTGCAATCCGGTGCCTACTCGCCGCCTTTCTGTACGTACGACTTAACGAAATCCTCTGCGTTCGACTCGAGCACCTCGTCGATCTCGTCCAAGAGGTCGTCGAGCTCGGCCTTGATCTTCTCGCCTTGCTCGGAGGTGGCGGGCGCCTCGTCGACGACCTCCTGTTCCTCGCGAGCGGGGGTGGACTTTTTCTTCATTTCGCGTTCAGCCATGCCCCTGCACCTCGTCTGCTCACTGGCCCAATCGGTCCAACAACTCAGCGCTCGTCGTGCTTTCCGCCATCAACCTACCCACATGGGCCTCTGTTCCACGTGTCGGATCCATCATCGGGACGCGCCGTAGCGGGTCGCCCCCGATGTCGAACACCATCGAATCCCAGTTGGCCGCCACGATCTGCGACGCCCACCGCTGGAGGCACTTGCCGCGGAACCAGGCCCGCGTGTCGGTCGGCGGCTCGGTCACCGCGTGGGCCACCTCGGCGTCGGTGGTGAGGCGCTGGAGGCCCACCCGCGAGGCCAGGCTGCGGGCCGGCCGCAGGTCGTGGTACTGCAGGTCCATCGCCCGGAGCTTGGCGTCGTCCCAGCGCAGGCCGTGCTTCGTGCGGTAGCCGTCGACCACCCGGTACTTCGCCACCCAGTCGAGCTGGTGCGACAGCGCCATCGGGTCGGTCTCGAGGCCGGTGAGGACGTGCTCCCAGAGCCGCAGCACCTCGTCGCCGATCTCGGTCGCCCCCAGGCACTCGAGGCCGTGCTCCTCGGCGTACTTCTTGGCTCGGTCGAGGTACTCCCACTGCATCTCGACCGCGGTCATCGTGGTGCCGTCGGCCAGGTCGATCGGCTGGCGCAGAGACATGTCGTAGGAGACCTTGCGCAGCGCGGCCACCGGCGCCGCCGGCATGAGATCTCGGGGCAGGAACTCGTCCTCGATCATGGCCAGGACCAGCGCGGTCGTGCCGACCTTGAGGAACGTCGCCACCTCGGACAGGTTGGCGTCGCCCACGATGACGTGGAGCCTGCGGTAGCGCTGGGCGTCGGCGTGGGGCTCGTCGCGGGTGTTGACGATCGGCCGCTTCAGCGTGGTCTCGAGCCCGACCTCCTCCTCGAAGAAGTCGGCCCGCTGCGTGAGCTGGAACGGCACGTCGTCGGACGTGAGGCCCACGACCTCGGTGCCGACCTTGCCGGCCCCCGTGTACACCTGCCGGCTGATGAAGTGCGGCATCACATTGGCCACGATGCGCCCGAACGGGACCTGACGGTCCATCAGGTAGTTCTCGTGGCAGCCGTAGCTGTTGCCCTTGCCGTCGGAGTTGTTCTTGTAGACGACGATCTCCTGCCCCTCGGGCAGGAGCGACACCGCCGCCGTCATCGAGCGCTGCAGGATCAGCTCGGCGGCCTTGTCGTAGACGACGATGCTGCGCGGATCGGCGCACTCGGGGGTCGAGCACTCGGGGTGGGCGTGGTCGACGTAGTAGCGGGCGCCGTTGGTGAGCACGGCGTTGACCAGGTGGGTCTCGACCTCGGGCGCCATCGCCCCCTCGGCGCTGAAGCCGCGGGCATCGATGTCGGGGTGCTCGTCCTCGAAGTCCCACCCGACCTTGGCGTGGGCCCGCGAGCCCTCGTTGGCCCGGGCCATCTCCTGCACGTACGCGTTGATCAGGACGGACGAGGCGGCGATGGGGTTGGACTCGACCGCGCCGCGCACGATGATGCCGAACTCGGTCTCGACACCGATGATCTTGCGCAACGCCACGTGGTGGACCCTACCCGCCTCTACCCCGGGCACCAGCGCACGCGATGGGTGGTGGCTGCCACCTCGGGTGGCGCGCCCCCTGGACGTGGCTGGGCGAGGGGGCCCTCAGCACGGCCGGGAGCGCACGTAGGTGAGCACGGTGGCGTCGCCCCGCAGCTCGGCCTCGACGCAGCGGACCTGCCAGCCCCACCCGGACTGGACGGCCACGACCACCTCGTGCTCGTCGACCTGGGCCGACCCCAGCACCCGTCCGGGCCCCCCGGCCACCGCCTCGGCCGCCACGTCCTCGATGGCCTGGCGCGTCGCCGGGTAGCCCTCGATCATCTCGTCGGACACGGCCGCGAGGTCGCGGCGCAGGGCCGTCCGCACCTCCTCTGCCGCCGAGTCGGCGGCGCCGGCCATCATCAGGTTGCCGGCGGCCACGACCAGCATGAGGGTGCCGCCGACGAGAGCGATGACGACGAAGCGGCCCTCCTTGGTGTCGGTCAGACCCCGCGTCGCCGTCGCCACGCGGCCCGGTCTACCAGGTCACGTGGACGTCGGCGCGGGAGGTCGGCCGAACCTGGAGGGAACCTAGAGGTACTGGCCCGTGGCCACCCGCTCGATGGCGCGGCCGCCGGTGGCGCCGCCCTCGTCGCGGTTGACGATCGTGCGCACGTAGATGATGCGCTCGCCCTTCTTGCCCGAGATCTTGGCCCAGTCGTCGGGGTTCGTCGTGTTGGGCAGGTCCTCGTGCTCCTTGTACTCCTGGTGGATCGACTCGACCATGTCGGCGAGGCGGATCCCCTTGGGACCGTCGGCGAGGACGCGCTTGATGGCCAGCTTCTTGGCCCGGCGGACGATGTTCTCGATCATGGCCCCGGACGCGAAGTCCTTGAAGTACATGACCTCTTTGTCGCCGTTCTGGTACGTCACCTCGAGGAACTCGTTCTCCTTGTCGGTGCGGTACATCTCGTCGACCGTGCGCTCGATGATCCCCTGCACGCACTTCTGCGCGTCGCCGCCGCCGATCTCGCGCACCGCGTCGGTGTCGAGCGGCAGGTCGACCGTCAGGTAGCGGGCGAAGATCTGCGCGGCGGCCGACTCATTGGGGCGCTCGATCTTGATCTTCACGTCGAGGCGGCCGGGGCGGAGGATGGCCGGGTCGATGAGGTCTTCACGGTTGGAGGCGCCGATGACGATGACGTTGCGCAGCGACTCGACGCCGTCGATCTCGGCCAGCAACTGCGGGACGATCGTCGACTCGACGTCGGAGCTGATGCCCGTGCCGCGGGTCCGGAACATCGAGTCCATCTCGTCGAAGAACACGATGACCGGCCAACCCTCCTCGGACTTCTCGCGGGCCCGCTGGAAGACCAGGCGGATCTGCCGCTCGGTCTCGCCGACGTACTTGTTGAGCAGCTCGGGGCCCTTGATGTTGAGGAAGTAGCTCTTGGCGTTGGCGTCGACCGATCGGGAGCCGACCTTCTTGGCCAGGCTGTTGGCCACGGCCTTGGCGATGAGCGTCTTGCCGCACCCCGGCGGGCCGTACAGGAGGATGCCCTTCGGCGCGGGCAACTTGTGCTCTGCGAACAGGTCCTGGTGAAGGAACGGCAGCTCGACCGCGTCGGCGATCTGCTCGATCTGGTCGTCGAGGCCGCCGATGTCGCGGTAGGAGATGTCGGGCACCTCTTCGAGGACCAGCTCTTCGACCTCGGGCCGGGGCAGCTTCTCGAGCAGCAGGCCCGAGCGGGTGTCCATCAGCACCGAGTCGCCCGACCGCAGTGTCGACCCGATGAGCCCCTCGGCCAGGTCGGCCACGCGCTCCTCGTCGGCCCGGCCGAGGATGATGGCGCGGTGCCCGTCCTCGAGGATCTCCTTGAGCGTGACGACCTCGCCGTTGGTCTCGGGCGTGCGGGACATCACCACGTTCAGCGACTCGTTGAGCACGACTTCGCCGCCCCGCACGAGCTCGTCGGCGTCGAGCGCGGGGTGGACCGCGACGCGCATCTTGCGGCCGCCCGAGTAGACGTCGACCGTGCCGTCGTCGTTGCGGGACAGCAGCGTGCCGTAGGCCGACGGGGGCTGGGTGAGCTTGTCGACCTCTTCGCGCAGGGCGCCGATGTGGTCGCGCGCCTCGCGCAGCGTGTAGGTGAGCTTCTCGTTCTGGGCCACCGCCTGGGCGAGCTGGCCCTTCGTCTCGAGCAACCGCTCCTCGAGCGTGCGCACCCGCTTGGGGGCGTCCTGCAGGCGCCGGCGCAGGGCCAGCACCTCTTCCTCCAATGCACGCACCTGATCGATGTAGGCCGGCCCGTCAGGGTCGGGCGTGACCTCGGGACCAATGTCATCGTGCTCGACCACGGCGACCACCTCCTCGATCGCTCGGACCCTACACCGGTGATTCCGAGACTCCGCACCATCAACGCCGGAGTTTCTTCCGGGATTGCCGCGTTTATCCGGCCGGTGGCTAGTCTTGGGCCACGACGTCGTGTCCGCCCGCGAGTCGCGTGTCGGGCACAGCCGGGGCCACGGCCCACCGCCATCCGAGCCAGGAGCGAGTCACGGTATGAAGGTCTGGATCGACCAGGATCTGTGCACGGGCGACGGCCTGTGCGAAGAGATCGCCCCTGACGTGTTCACCCTGCTCGACGACGGGTTGGCGTACGTCAAGGAGAGCGACAAGGTGTTCTCCGACCCCGGTGGGGCCGAGGGCCTCGCCGTGGTGCCTGCCGGGCAGGAGGAGGCGGTCATCGAGTCCGCCGAAGAGTGCCCCGGCGAGTGCATCTTCATCGAAGTCGACTAGCGCTTCGTTGCCGAAGCGGAGCTTCGGCAACGAGTTCTTCGGTGTCGGCCTGCGGCCGACTCGACTCTCGTCGCTCGACCGGCAAGCCGGATCGAGCGACGGTGGGGGGCTCCGGCGGAGCCTCTGCCCCCCACACCCCCCGCCGTGCCTCGCGCTCGCGCCAGCGTGGTGCGGCGGGCTAGACCAGGCAGCCGCCGGTGTCGCGCTCGCCGCTCAGGTCCCGCTCGAGCACCTCGCGCAGCTCGGAGATGGCCAGCGCATAGGCCACGCCCGGCTTGTCGGGGGCGACCGCGAACGCCACCCCGACGACCTGGCCCTGCGGGTCGACCAGCGCGGAGCCCGAGTCGCCCGGTGCAAGGTCCGAGGCCAGCACCAGCACGTCGCGGCTCGTGGAGCCCTGGTCGTAGATGTCCCGCCCGACGGCCGTGATCTCCTCGGCCACCCGGAACGGGCTGACCTCGAGCCCCCCGCCTCCGGGGTGCCCGAACACACCCCCGACGTCACCCGTGTCGGCGTCGCGCAGCGACAGCGCCGGGGCCTCGCCGTCGGTGCGCAGCACCGCCAGGTCGCGCTCGGGGTCGAACGCGACCACGATGGCGTCGAGGGTGCGACCGTCGGCCAGCTCGACCTCGGTGCCGCTCTCTCCCGCCACGACGTGGGCGTTCGTCACGACGAGGTCGGGGCCGACGAAGAACCCGCTGCCCTCCTGGATGCGCGAGCACGCCTCGCCGGTCACCTTCACGGTCGACTGCACGACCTGGTTGGCGACGGCGGTGGACAGCCCGCTCTGCTCGGGCGCGGTGCCGGCGTCGGGTGCCGGCCGGAGGGCGTCGAACACCTGGGGGAACGGCTCGTCGCCGACGAACCGACGCAGGACGGCAAGCGTGTCCGGCGGGTCGGGGAACCGATTACTGACCTCGCGGGCGATCGCCGAGCCGCGGGCCTGCTCGGACATGAGCCCCGGGACGTGCGCCAGCACCGGCAAGAGCAACCACAGCCCGACCAGCACGCCGACCACGCCGATCACCCCGCCCGCCGCCCGGTCCGCGCGGCGCGCCGCGCCGGGAGGCAGCTCCGAGTAGAGCCTGCTGCCGAGCACCAGGCCGAGCGACATCCCGATCAGCGCCGCGCCCACCAGCAACCCGACGGCGACGAGGGACTTGGTCGCCTGGCCGGCGTCCTGCATCTCGGGCACGATCCGCCGCAGCAGGAAGGCACCCGCGACGAGGCCGAGGGCGAGGCCGAGCCACGACGTGGCGCGGGCGACGAACCCCAGCCGGTACCCCCCGATGGCCGCGCTCACGACGAGCACGATCAGAAAGATGTCGAACACGTTCACCCCTGGTGTTCCCCAACTCCGTGCGCCCGCCTTCGGATCGTCAGCTCAGCAGCCTCGCACTCGTCAGGAAGCCCGTGTGGGCCACCATCCGGTGGTCGGGCCGGACCGACTGGCCCTCGATGTGCCAGCCGCGGTTCAGGACCTCGATCGTGTCCACCATGCCGAACCCCGCGCCGCTCAGCTCGTCGCGCAGCTGCACGGCCTGCGTGATCTGCGGCGTATAGGCCACCAGCACGCCGCCGCGGTGCATGGCGCGGGCGGCGTGCTTGACCGCCCGCCACGGCTCGGGCAGGTCGAGCACCACCCGGTCGAGGTCGGTCTCGTCGATGCCGTCGTAGACGTCGCGCTGGGAGACCGTGTACCGGTCGAGCGCGTCGCCGCCGAGGAAGGTGGCCACGTTCTTGACCGCCCGGTTGGCGAAGTCCTCGCGCAGCTCGTAGCCGTGGACCACCGCCCCGGCCCGCACGAGGGTCATCGACAGCGCGCCGGACCCCACGCCCGACTCCAGCACGCGGGCCCCGGGGAAGACGTCGGCCAGCATGAGGATCGGGCCGAGGTCCTTGGGGTAGATCACCTGCGCGCCGCGGGGCATCTTGAGCACGAAGTCGGCGAGGGTGGGCCGGATCGCCAGCATCGCCGCCCCCCGGTTGGAGGCGAACGACGCGCCCTCGGCCGCGCCGATCAGGTCGTCGTGGGCGATCACTCCCGCGTGGGTGTGGAACTCGCCCCCAGCGGTCAGGGTGACGAGGTAGCGCCGCTTCTTGACGTCGATGAGCAGCACCTGCTCGCCCTCGGCGAAGAGCTTGCTCACGCGTCGTCGCCCCGGGTGCCCGTGGCCGCTCCGGCCCGCCGGGCGCTGCGACCCTTGCGGCGGCCGCCCTTGCGCAGCAGCTCGACCGGCACCGGCTCGGCGTCGGCCACGCGCTCGACCAACCGGCAGAAGGCGCACACCTCCCCCGTGGTGGGAGCCCCACACGACCGGCACGCCTGCAGGCCCTCCTGGGCCTCGGCCGCCTCGGGCCGGAACCGGTCGGCCGCCTTGTCGAGGAACTCGAAGTAGAAGGCGTGCTTGGTGCCGGGCGACCCGGCCTCGATGGCGTTGAGCGCCTCCTTGTAGCGGAGGTGGCGGTTGCCCTCGGCCATCGGGCACTCCTCGACGATGTAGTCGATGCCCCGCAGCACGCAGTAGGCGGCCGTCTCCCGTTCGCCCAACCGGACCAGCGGCTTGACCTTGCGAGGGAACCCGTCCCGGGCCGGCAGGACCGGCGCCTGCCGGCCGAGGTACTCGGTCTGCCAGTGCAGCACGTTGCCCAACAGGACGGCCGCCTCGTCGTCGAGGTTGTGGCCGGTGGCCACGACGTCGAAGCCGCCGTCGAGCGCGGCCTTGTCGATGAGGTGCCGCTTGGACATGCCGCACGAGGAGCACGGCACCCGGCGGGTCACCGCCGCCGCGGTGGGGATGTCGTAGCCGTAGTCGCCCCGCAGGTCGATGCGGTGCAGCGCGAGGCCCCGCGCCTCGGCGAAGGCGACCGCGGCCGCGGTGCTGGCGTCGCTGTAGTCGCCGATGCCCAGCCCGATCGTCATGCCCTCGGCCTCGTAGCCGAGTTCCAGCAGCAGGTCCCACAGCGCCAGGCTGTCCTTCCCGCCCGACACGGCCACCAGCACCCGGTCGCCGGGGGCGAGCATCTCGTGCCGGTCGATCGCCTTGGCCACCTGGTCGCGGCAGAACCGGAGGAAGTGGTCGGCGCAGAAGTTGGCGTTGTGGCGCCGGAGGTCGATGACCGCCGGGGCGCGGCACACGGTGCACTTCACGCGGCGCCTCCGGAGATCACCGGCCGGATCTCGACCACGTCCTCGTCGGCCAGGACCGCGTCCCCCGGGACGAGCGTGTCGCCCCGCACCACCAGCACGGACTCGCGGTTGAGGTCGAGCTGGCCGAGGAGCTTGCCGACGGTGACGGGGCCGGGAACGTCCAGCTCGCGGCGGGGGTTGCGGAGGAGCACACGCATGGCGCGCCCATTGTCGCGTGCCGGGACCCCCCGTCCGCACCCGGACTCGCTGGGCTGCGACGAACGCCCTAGTCGCTCGGCGTGTTGCGGGGCGGCCGGCTGTGGAGCTGGGTGGTCGATCACCAAATCCCCACGCGTGGGCTGCGACGAACGCCCTAGTCGCTCGGCCTCTTGGGCGTGCGGCGGCGCGACTTGACCGGCTTGCCCTCGTAGGTCTCGGCCAGGTGGCCGATGCGGATGGTCTCGCCCGGACGCACCTCGCCCCGCCAGACGACCTCGTACTCGCTGCCGACCGCCCGCCGCAGCCGGCGCAACCCGAAGCTGACGAGGAAGACCCACAGCCAGCCGCGCGAGCTGCCGCGGACCCCCTGTTTCATGCCCCGCCGCTGGAGGTACCGGAGGCCCTGGTCGATGCGGCCCTTGCGCGCCGGCACGGTCAGACCCTGCGGATCTCGACCACGGTGCTGCGCTTGCGACCCTTCCGCGTGCCGAGGAGGAAGGCGAGCAGCAGCAGGAGCAGCGCCGCGACGACCCCGGCGGTGACCAGCGTGGACCGAGCGGACTCGGCCTGCTCGCGGGCGCCACCCTCGAGCTCGCGGAACTTGTCCTCGAGGTCGTCGCGGGTGATTGGGTCGGACGGGGCACGGGATGCGGCCATCGGGATCACCTGTTCGACTTGCCGGAGGCACGGGAGATGCGTGAGAAGGCATAGGCGGCGACCGCCCCGGCCACGACCAGCACGATCATGTACGGCGCCCAGGACCAGTTCCCCTGGAAGGTCGTGCCCGTCTCGGTCTGCAGCGCACGCAGGAGGGACAGCATGAGCAGGATCACGCCGATGCTCCCGAGCAGTGCGCCGATGCCCCCGTAGCCGAAGTAGCGGCCGACGCCCTTGAGCGGGTCGATCGTCTCCTGGCGGGCGTAGTCCCTGGTGAGGCCCCACAGGTCGGTGGCGACCTCGGGGATGGACTTCGACTCGGGCTCGGGCACCGCGACGCTGCTCCTGTAGACGACGGGGACCAGGTTGTACCACGCGCACCTGCCCCGCACGGATGATGCTCTGCCCGCGCCGTGGCTGGTCAGCCGCTCGCCAGGCGGGCCTGCAGCAGCTCCACGTGCTCGCCCAGCAGCCGCCGCACGTCGTCGAGCCGGGCGCGCACCGACGACGCCGCCAGGAGCGCCTGCTTGTCGAGCGGCCCGAGCGGGGCGAGGGCGGTGGCCTGATACCCCGCGACGAGGGGGTCCTCGGCGAGGCTGAAGTCGAGCGGCGGGGCGGGCTCGCCGAGCTCGGTCCGCAGGGCGCCGACCCGGCGCAGCAGGCCGTCGACGTCCTCGACCAGCGCGCCCGTCGCCGCCGGAGGCGCCACGGCGCCCTCCCCCGCCACGTCGCCGTTCCCGTCGACGTCCAGGTCGGGCCAGTCGGCCACCTCCGCGCGCGGGTACGGCTCGTCAACCAGCCAGGCGGTCACGCGGATGCGCCGCATCCCGACGGCGCCGACCGCGAACCGGCCGTCGGGCAGCTCGTCGGCCTGCACGATGCGGGCCATCGTGCCGACGTCGGTGCGGGCGTCGCCCCCGCCGACCTCGGAACCGCGCTCGATGAGCACCACACCGAACTCGCCGTCGCCCGCCGTGCAGTCCCGAACGAGCGCCCGGTAGCGGGGCTCGAAGACGTGGAGCGGCAGGATCATCCCGGGAACGAGGACCGAGCCCAGCGGGAACATGGGCGACACCGGCACGCCCCCAGCCTCGCACGTCCGCCCCGCGTGGACCTGACGTTGCCCCAAGGGCCCAGCGGCCCGGCGCCGGAGGCGCCAAGAGCGGGAACACCGCGTCGTTTGACCTTCGGCGGCGCAGCCGCCGAATGCGCGGACGTACCTGTTCGCGGACGACCCCTCAGCCCGGAGCCGGGGTCGCCGGCAGCGGCGCGAGCGGCGAGATCGACGCCCCGCGGGTACTCGAGCAGGATCTGCGCCAGCCCGTCGATGCCGACCTCGGCCGATGTCACCTCGCCGGGATCGGGCACGTTGGCGACGTAGGCGAACGTGAGCGACCCGCCCTGGAGCGGATCGATCTCGCCGGCGAGCGCGGTCACGTTCCGGAGCGTGCCGGTCTTGGCCCGCAGCCGCCCCGCGATCTGGGTGCCGACGAACCGGTCGGCGAGCGTGCCGGTCTGGCCCGCGACCGGCAGGCCGGCGCGCACCACGGACCCCGTGCCCTCGAGGGTGAGCACGTCCACCAGCGTGGTGCAGGTGAAGCGGTCCTCGATCGACAGGCCGCTGCCGTCGGCGACCTGCACCCCGTCGATCGGAACGCCCGCCTCTTGGAACAGGCTCGCCAGCCCCGCGGCGCCGGCGGCCCAGGACCCCTCGCCCTGCGTCTGGTAGCCGATCTCCTTGAGCGCCGCCTCGGCGGCCTCGTTGTCGCTGGTCGTGAGCATCTCGGCGACGAGCTGGCTGACCGGCGGCGACGCCAGCGACGCCACCGTGGCCGCCCCGTCGGGCGCGGCGCCCGAGCGCGGGGCGCCGCCGACCGCGATGCCCCGGGCCACCAGGCGCTCGGTGAGGACGCGGGCGGCGTCGGCGGCGGGGTCGGCGGCGGGCACGGTGTCGGCGTTGGTCCGCGACGGGCTGAACTGCGCGAAGCCGTCGTTGACCATGAGCCCCGAGATCGGCCCCACCTGGTCCTGGTCGATGAACCGCGGCGCGAGTGACGGGTTGTAGCGCTGGTCGTCGAAGCGCGTGCCGTCGCCGACGACGCTGCCCTCGATCCGGGTGATGCCGGCGGCCGCGATGGCCTCGACCAGGCCGCCGATGTCGTGCACGACGCGCTCGCGCGTCCCGGGGCCCATCGTCAGCCACTCGGGGGTGCCCAGGTCGGCGGGCCCGCCCCCGACGAGGTAGAGATCGCCCGCCACGACGCCGCCCTGGGGCGCCGCCGCCGCCACCGCATCGGTGGTGAACGTGGCGTCGGGGCCGAGGGCCAGCAGCAGCCCGGTGGCCGTGAGCAGCTTCTGGGTCGATGCCCCGGTGACGGGGGTGGCGGGATTGTGGGCGAAGACGTCGCGGCCCTCGGTCGCCACCACCAGGCAGGTGTCGGCGGGCGAGCCGGCGAGCCAGGCGTCGAGTTCGGCGTCGAGGCGGCGGTCGGCGACCGGCGCGGCGATGACCTCGGGCACCCGGCGGGCGGACAGCACCGGGGTCGCGACCACCTGGTCGACGCCGACGGCTGCGGCCGGATCGTCGCTCGACAGCGCGACGGCGGCCGCACCGGCGCTCACGGTCACCGCCGCGAGGATCCCCGGGAGCACCCACCGTCGCCACCCACCCGAGGGGGCGGCGCCCTCCTCGGGCGCGGGCGCGGCGGACGACCCGCCCGGCGCCTCGGGGCGCGGGCTGCCGCTCCCGTCCCCGCCCGTGCCTGCGATGCGCGTCCGCCCGGCCAGGTGCCGGGGTTCGTCCGCCCGCCGGTCGGTCATCCGCTCACGCGCTCACGCCAGGCCGCGCCGCTGGAGCCAGCGGGCGCGGCGCCACAGGTGGTCGAGGGCGACGACGGCGCGGTTGGCGGACGGGTAGCACAGCCGCCCCGTGGCCCGGACGCCGGCGGGCCCGGGGTTCTCGGGCGACGTCACGGCGAGCTCGGTGGCGACGAGCACGGGCTTGCCGGTGGCCTCGCTGACCTCGGCCGCGGCCTCGGCGTATCTGGCGTCCTGGCGCTCGTGGTACCCGACGATGCGCTCGAGCCCGTGGTCGGGCCAGAACGGGCCCTCGCGCATGAGCTTGGCCTGGTTGGACTGGATGCCCATGCCGAGGAAGATCACCGCGTCGACGTCGGGGTGGGAGGCCGCCAGCTCGAGGACCTTCGGCACCGTGTCGCGGGTCTCGCCGCCGGCCATGTCGACGGGGTTGTTGCGGCTCCACCGAGGCGGCAGCTCGGCGTCGATGGCGGCCATCAGGTCGTCGGGCAGGGTCGCCAGCTGGAGGTCGGTGCCGGCGAGGGCGTCGGCGGTCACGACGCCCCAGCCGCCGGCGGTCGTGACGACCACGACCCGGTTGCCGCGGGGCAGGGGCTGCGAGGCGAACGTGGCCGCCACCTCGAACCCCTCCTCGACCGTCCGGGCCCGCGACACGCCGGCCTGGCGGGTGGCGCCGTCGAAGACGCGGTCGTCGCTGGCCAGCGCGCCGGTGTGGCTGGCCGCGGCCCGCTGTCCACCGGCGGTGGCCCCGCCCTTGACCACCACGACCGGCATGCGCTCGGCGACGCCCCGCAGGCGCGCCGCGAACGCCCGGCCGTCGCCCACGCTCTCGACGTAGGCCAGGCCGACCCGGGTCTCGGCGTCGGCGGCGTAGTAGTCGAGGTAGTCGGGCACGGTGACCGCGGCGGCATTCCCGGCCGACACGGCACGGCTGACGCCGACGCCGGTGAGCTGCGCGTAGTTCTCGAACGAGCTGACGAAGTTGCCCGACTGGCTGGCGATGCCGATGTGACCCGCCGGCGGGAAGGGCCCCACGATCTGCGCGCACAGCCCGACCGGCGGCGACACGACGCCCTGGCCGTTCGGGCCGGCCAGCAGGATGCCCAGCTCGTCCGCCAGCGCCACGAGGTCGGCCTGGGCCGCCAGGCCCTCCTCCCCCGCCTCGCCGTAGCCCGCCGAGGCGATGAAGGCGGCCGTGACGCCCTTCTTGGCGCAGGCCCGCAGCAGGTCGGGGTTGGCCGCCGCCGGAGTGCACACGAAGACGAGGTCGATCTCGCCGTCCGGCAGGTCGTCGACGTCCGCCACCGACTGCACGCCGAGGACCTCGGCGCCGTCCCGGTTCGTGGCGAAGACCTTGCCCCGGTAGCCGCAGGCCAGGATGTTGTGGAGGCTGACGAAGCCGAACTTGCCCGGGTGGGTCGAGGCGCCGGCCACGAGCACGCCGCGGGGCTCGAACAGCGCCCGGAACCGATCGGGAGCGATGGACGGCCGTTCGCCGGTGGCGCTCATCACCGCACCTCCACGAGCGCGTCCACCGCCACCGGGCGCCCGTCGACGACGAGCAGCGGGTTGAGGTCGGCCGAGGCGATGTCGGCCCGCTGGGCGGCCGCGTCGGACAGGCCGAGGAGCACGTCGGCCACCGCCGCCCGGTCGACCGCGGGCTCGCCCCGGAACGGCCCGAGCAGCGCCTGCAGCGCCAGGTCGTCGATCATCTCCTCGGCGTCGACCCGAGTGATGGGCACGAGCCGGAAGCTCACGTCGGCGACGGCCTCGGCGAGGATGCCGCCGACGCCCAGCATGACGGTCATGCCGAACTGCGTGTCGTCGTGGAGACCTGCGATGAGCTCGCGGGTGGCCCGCAGCATCGGCGCCACCAGCAGGTGGACCTCGCCGTCTTCGGGCGTCGCCGCCGCCAGCAGCGCCTCGGCCGCGTCGCGCACCTGGTCGACCGAGCCGAGCCCGAGCCGGACCAGGCCGCGCTCGGTCTTGTGGGCGATGGCGTCGCCCCCGAGCTTGACCACGACCGGGAACCCGATCTCCGTGGCGGCCGCTGCAGCGTCGGCGGCGGCGGACACGACCCGCTCGGTGGGGAACGGCACACCGAACGTGGCCAGCAGCTCTTTCGACGCCGCCTCGGAGAGCGTGGGCATGACCTGTGAGGCTAGTGACCGGGGGTCAGGCGCCAGAAGTCGGCCGGGATCTTCGGTTTCCACAGCCGTTTCGGGGGTCAGGACCCCTGAAACGGCTGTGGAAAGCGCGGGTCAGGGTTCGAGGGCGGCGCGGAAGAAGTCGCGGATGGCCTGGATGCGGGTCTCGATGGCGTCCTCGGCCATGGGGTCGCGGCCGAGCAGCCCCTCGAGGAAGTGGACGTCGCTGAAGTAGTTCAGGATCGCCCCGTAGCCGCTGATGATCAGCTGCTCGGGGTCGTGCTTGCGCAGCCGGCCGGCGCCCATCTCGCGGTCGAAGTGATTGACCGCGCGTTGGAAGTACGGGCGGATCGCCTCGCCGAGGTCGAAGCCGAGGTGGCTGCCGGCGGCGAGCGACTCGTGGCGCACCAGGCGCACGAACTCGGGATTCTCGAAGAACCAGCGGACGGCCTCGGTGAGCACCCGGTCGACGTGGGTCCAGCCCTCCTCGGCGGCCGCCGGCGGGTCGTCGACCGACTTGTTGATGCGCTCGCCCCAATCGGCCAGGGCCCGCTCGAACACCGTCTGGTAGACGGCCTCCTTCGACGGGAAGTGGTGCAGGAGGCTGGCCCGGCGGATGCCGACGCCGGCGGCGATGTCGTTCAGGGACGTGCCCTCGTAGCCGTGCTCGGCGAAGCACTTCCGCGCCTCGAGGAGGATCGCCTCGCGCGTCGAGCTCGCCTCTCCCTCGTAGGCCACGGCCGTGAGGCTACCGGTCCGCGGCCCGCACCACGCGGAGGGATTCCCGCAGCACCGGGGGCGAACCGACCGGACACCGCGTTGTCTACCGACCAGTCGGTAGGTACCCTCGCCCTGGTGCCGGAACCCCTATCCGCCCTGCTCATCGGGTTCGCCACCGCGCAGCTCGCCACGTTCGCCACCACGATCTACCTGCACCGGGCGCTGGCCCACAGGGCCGTCCGGCTGGCACCAGGGCTCACGTTCGCCTGCCGGTTCGTGATCTGGGTGACCACGGGCATCAAGCCTCGTGAGTGGGCGGCGGTCCACCGCCGCCACCACGCGTTCACCGACGAACCCGAGGACCCTCACTCCCCCGCGCAGCTCGGCTGGCTGCGCGTGCAGCTCACCAACGCCGCCCTCTACCGGCGGGCCGCCCGCGACGGCGTCACGGTGCGCCGCTACGCCCGCGACCTTCCTGCCGACCGCTGGGATCGGGTCCTGTTCGACCGCTCGTGGCTGGGGCTCGGCCTCGGCATCGTCCTGCTGATCGCCGTCCTCGGCCCCGCGTGGGGCCTCGTCGCCGCCGCGTGGCACATGGTGGCCTACCTGGGCCTCAACGGCGCCGTGAACGCGGTCACGCACACCTTCGGCGCCCGCCCGCACGACAACTCGGCGACCAACCTGCAGTGGCTCGCGTTCCTGACCGGAGGCGAGGGCCTCCACAACAACCACCACGCGGCGCCGACGGCCGCCCGGCTGGCGTTCCGGCGCGGCGAGATCGACCCGGCCTGGCCCGTCATCCGGGTGTTCCGCCGGCTCGGCTGGGTGACGGTGCGCCACCAGCGGGCGCCGGCGCGTGTCCCCGCCACGGTCGGCTGACCGGCCGCGCGGGCTGGGCCGCCGCCGTCGGCCGAGCAGCTGGCAGGCTGCCCGCGGCGCGGACCGTAACGTGGCCGCATGGACATCGTCGCCGCCCTGTACGTCCAGAACATCGAGCTGTCGCCGGCGTTCGAGGGCGGCCCCACGCAGATCGACCTGACCGGCGTGCACTTCTCGGCCGCGCCGCCCGAGCCGCCGCCGTGCACGGTGGCGCCCCACCTCGTCGTGCTCGTGCGCTGCGGCCCCGACGAGGCCGGCACCGGCGTGCTCGAGGTCATCTTCCGCCGCGACGGCGACCAGGTGGCCCGCAACGTGCAGCCGCTCCAGGTCGAGCCCGGGATGTTCACGTACCGGCTGGTGCGGGCCGAGGTGGACTTCGCCGACTACGGCACGGTCGAGGCCCACTGCCGGGTGGACCAGGGCCACACGACCGTCGTGCCCTACACGCTCGTCCCCGGCCCGGCCGGCGGCTGAGGACCGGGGACGTCGTGCCGTTCGCCAGCGCGCTGTCGGTCCACCCCGATCCGGTCGAGGCCACCGGCGAGGTGGCCGGGCGCCTGCTCGAGCAGATCGGGACGGGCGCCGACCTGGCGGTCCTGTTCTGCTCGCCGCACCACCTCGAGGCGGTCGGCGAGATCGCGTCGGCGGTGCGGGCCCTGCTGTCCCCGACCGTCCTGGTCGGCGCCACCGGCGTCGCCGTGGTGGGCGGGGCGCGCGAGGTCGAGGACGACCCCGCCGTCGCCCTGTGGGCCGGGCGGCTCGCCGCGCCCCCGCGGCCGGTCCGGGTCACGGCCGCCCGGACGCCGTCGGGCGTCGCCCTCGGGGGACTGTCGGCCGACACGTGCGGGCCGGGCGAGGTCCTCGTGCTGCTGGCCGACCCGTTCTCGCTGCCGATCGACGACGTGGTGGCCATGCTGGGCCAGCTCGACCCGCCGGTCCTGGTCGTCGGCGGCGCCGCCTCCGCGGCCCAAGGCCCCGGTGGCAACCGGCTCGTGCTCGACGGCGAGGTGGCGAGCGACGGGGCGGTCGGGGTCGTCCTGCCGGCCGCGGTGGCCACCGCGCTCGTCGTGTCCCAGGGCTGCCGGCCGATCGGCGACCCCATGATCGTGACGGCGGCCGACCGCAACCGCCTGCTCGGCCTCGCCGGGCGGCCCGCGCTCGACCGGATCGAGGCGCTCGCCCGGGCCGCAGATCCCGACGAGCGCACACGGCTGGCCGAGGGCCTGCACCTCGGCATCGCCGTCGACGAGCACCGTGCGACGTTCGGGCGGGGCGACTTCCTGGTCAGGAACCTGATCGGCGTCGACAGGGAGTCGGGGGCGCTCGTCACCACCGAGCAGGTCCCGGTGGGCACCACCGTGCAGTTCCAGGTGCGCGACGCGGACGCGGCCGACGACGACCTGCGGGCGCTGCTCGCGGAGGCGTCGGCCGGCGGCCTGGCCGACGGCGCCCTGCTGTTCACCTGCAACGGCCGGGGCCGCCGGCTGTTCGGCGAGCCCGACCACGACGCCGAGGCGGTCACCGAGGCCCTGCGCTCCGACGCGGTGGCCGGCATGTTCTGTGCCGGGGAGATCGGGCCGGTGGACGACCGCAGCTTCGTGCACGGCTTCACGGCCAGCATCGTGCTGTTCCACGACCGATAGGGGCCTGGTGAACGGCCCGCGAACACGCCGTCCGCAGGGTCGGGGCCGACGAAACCTCCCACTAGGGTGGCGCATGCATGTCGCCTGATCCCGATCTCGAGCAGCGTGCCATCAACGTGATCCGTGGCCTCGCCATGGACGCCCCGCAGGCCGCGAACAGCGGCCACCCGGGCACCGCGATGGCGCTCGCCCCCCTCGCCCACGTGCTGTGGACCCGGATCATGGACTACGACGCCGAGGCCCCCCACTGGCCCGACCGCGACCGGTTCGTCCTGTCGGCGGGGCACGCGTCGATCCTGCTGTACTCGATGCTCCACCTCACGGGCTACGGGCTGACGCTCGACGACCTGCGGGACTTCCGTCAGTGGGGCTCGCAGACCCCCGGCCACCCCGAGGTGCACCACACGGTCGGCGTCGAGGTCACCACGGGCCCGCTCGGCCAGGGGTTCGCCAACGCCGTCGGCATGGGCGTGGCCGAGCGGTGGCTGCGCGCCCGCTTCGGCCCCGAGCTGTGCGACCACCACACGTACGTGATCTGCAGCGACGGCGACCTCATGGAGGGCATCAGCCACGAGGCCGCCTCGCTCGCCGGCCACCTGCGGCTGGGCCGGCTGGTCTACGTCTACGACGACAACCACATCACCATCGACGGCGAGACCGAGCTGGCCCTGTCCGACGACGTGATGGAGCGCTTCGAGGGCTACGGCTGGCACGTCGAGCACCTCGGCGAGATGGCCAACGACGTCGACGGCCTCGAGGCCGCGCTGCGGCGGGCTGCCGCCGACGACGAGGCCCCGTCGCTGCTGGTGCTGCGCAGCCACATCGGGTGGCCGTCGCCCAACTTCACCGATACCTCCAAGGCCCACGGCGACCCCCTGGGCGACGACGAGATCCGGGCCACGAAGGAGATCCTCGGCCTGCCGCCCGACGAGACGTTCTGGGTGCCCGACGACGTCCTCGAGCTGTACCGGTCGGCGGGGCGCCGCGGCCGCGACGCACGCGAGGCCTGGGAGAAGCGGCTGGCCGCCTGGGACGGCGACCGCGAGGCCTACGAGGCCTGCATGAACCTGCGTGGGCTGCCCGGCTGGCAGGAGGCGCTGCCGTCGTGGACGGCCGGCGAGCAGGTCGCCACCCGCAAGGCCAGCGGCGCCTGCCTGCAGGCCCTGGCCGACAAGGTGCCGGGCCTCATCGGCGGCGGCGCCGACCTCACGGGCAACACCGGCACGCTCATCAAGGACCACGGGCTGTTCTCCGCCGACGACCCGGCGGGCCGCCAGATCCACTTCGGGGTCCGCGAGCACGGCATGGCCGGCGTCATGAACGGCATGTCCGCCCACGGCGGGGTCATCCCGGTCGGCGGCACGTTCTTCATCTTCAGCGACTACATGCGCCCGGCCGTCCGGCTGGCCGCGATGTCCGATTGGAAGGAGATCTTCTCCTTCACGCACGACTCGGTCGGCCTCGGCCAGGACGGCCCCACCCACCAGCCGATCGAGCACCTCGCGTCGCTGCGGGCCATGCCGCAGCTGCGGCTGATCCGCCCCGCCGACGCCAACGAGACCGCCGCCGCCTGGCGCATCGCCCTCGAGTCCGACGGGCCGACCGCGCTGGTCCTCTCCCGCCAGGACGTGCCGGTGCTGCCGGGGACCGACCCCGACGGCGTCGCGCGCGGCGCCTACGTGCTCGTCGACGCACGGGAGCCCGACATCGTGCTCGTCGGCACGGGCAGCGAGGTCTCACTGTGCGTCGAGGCTGCGGGACTGCTCGCCGACCAGGAGGTCACGTCCCGGGTCGTGTCCATGCCCTCGTGGGAGCTGTTCGCGGCCCAGAGCGACGAGTACCAGACCTCCGTGCTGCCGCCCGAGGTGCCCACGCTGGCCGTCGAGGCCGCCGCCAGCCTGGGCTGGGACCGCTGGGCCGACGACAGCGTCAGCCTCGACCGGTTCGGCGCCTCGGCGCCCGGCGACATCGCCCTCGCCAACCTGGGGTACACCCCCGAGAACGTGGCGGATCGGGCCCGCCAGCTCGTCCACGACCTGCAGGAGGTCGACGGATGACCAAGCTCCACGACCTGCAAGGGGTCGACGGATGACCAAGTCCACGACCTGCAGGAGGACGACGGATGACCAAGCTCCACGACCTCTACTACGAGCAGGGCCAGAGCCCCTGGCTCGACAATCTGCGGCGCGGCTGGATCACCGGCGGCGAGCTCGCCCGCTGGGTCGAGCGCGGCGTGCGGGGCATCACGTCCAACCCCACGATCTTCCAGAAGGCGATCGCCGGCTCCGACGAGTACGACGACCAGTTCGGTGAGCTCGCCCGCAGCGGCACCGCGGTCGACGACGCCTACTGGACGATGGTGACCGCCGACATCGAGGACAGCACTGCGCATCCTGCGCCCGGTCCACGACGAGAGCGGCGGCCTCGACGGTTACGTGTCCCTGGAGGTGGTGCCCCGACCTGGCGCACGACCGCGACGGCACCGTCGCCTCGGCCCGCGAGCTTCCACGCCCGCATCGACGAGCCGAACCTCTACGTCAAGGTGCCGGCGACAGCCGAGGGCGTCGAGGCGATCCGCACCCTCATCGGCGAGGGCCACAGCATCAACGTGACGCTGATCTTCGGCCTCGACCGCTACGCCGACGTGATGGAGGCCTACATCTCGGGCCTCGAGGCCTACGACGGCGACCTGTCAACGGTGTCCAGCGTGGCGTCGTTCTTCGTCAGCCGGGTCGACACCGAGATCGACCAGCGGCTCGAGGCCATCGGCTCCCCCGAGGCCCTGGCGCTCCGCGGCAAGGCGGCGGTGGCCAACGCGCAGGTGGCCTACGCCCGCTTCCTCGAGACGTTCAGCGGGCCCCGCTGGGAGGCGCTCGCCGAGCGCGGCGCCCGGGTCCAGCGCCCGCTGTGGGCGTCGACCTCGACGAAGAACCCGGCCTACGTCGACACGCTGTACGTCGACACGCTGATCGGGCCCGACACCGTCAACACCATGCCCGAGGCCACGCTCGAGGCGTTCGAGGACCACGGCACGCTGGCGCGGACCGTCGACGCCGATCCCGCCGGCGCCGAGCCGACGCTCGACGCCATCAGCGCGGTGGGCGTCGACCTCGACGATGTCAGCCGCGTGCTCGAGGACCAGGGCGTGGCGTCGTTCGCCAAGAGCTTCGACGAGCTGATCACGTCCCTCGAGGCCAAGTCCGCCGAGGTCGCGTAGCTCCTCCGCAGCCCGCGTCAAGGAGACCGTACCGACGCCGCGAGCGGGCGCGAGTCGGTCGGTGACGTCGGGTAGCGTGCGGCGGTGCACGGCGAACTGGTGGTGGTCGACGACGTCCCCGGCGAGTTCGCCGAGCGCGTCATCGAGGCGTTCCACGGCCGCCCCCACGACGCCTTCTCGTTCGCCCTGTCGGGCGGCGACCTGGCCCGGCGCTGCTACGAGCGCCTGGCCGACGACGCCGGCAGCCAGATCGACTGGTGGAAGGTCGACGTCTACTGGGGCGACGAGCGCTGCGTGCCGCTCGACGACGAGAGCTCGAACTACCGCCTCGGCCGCGAGTCGCTCCTCGAGAAGGTCGGCGCCGTCAACGCCAACTACCCGATGCGCTGCGAGGAGGGGCCCGATCCCTACCAGCTCCGCCTGGGCGAGCTGGGCAAGCTCGACGTCGTCCACCTCGGCATGGGGCCCGACGGGCACACCGCCTCGCTGTTCCCCGGCTCGCCGGCGCTCGACGCCGACCCCGGGCGCCTCGTGGCCATGAACTCCGATCCCACCGGCAGGAACCCGTTCGAGCGCATGACGCTCACGTACGCCGGCATCGCCCGGGCCCGGCTGGCGCTGGTCACGGTGGCCGGCGAGGCCAAGCGCGCCGCGCTCGCCCGCGTCGCCGCCGACGACCCCGCGGTCCCCGCCTCGCGGATCCGGGCCGACCGGGTGCTGTGGATCGTCGACCCGGCGGCGGCCGGCGACCTGGCCTGACCCCGGGGGCACGATGCAACGGCGGACCGACGCGGGGCGTGCCTCCCTCCAGGTCACGGCCGAGCGCGTCCGCCGCAGCATCCGCCGGCGCCTGCTCTTCGCCAACGTGGCCGGGGCCGTGGCCGTGCTCACGTTCTTGCGGCTCGCGTCGGGCAAGAGCCTGGCGCCCGAGGTGCCGCTGTGGCTGCAGCTCCTCGGGCCCATCGCCCCGGCCGTGTTGCTGATCCTGCCGGGCTACCTGTGGGGCCACCGGGCCTTCACCCGGGCCATCGCCTGGGCCCTCGAGGGCCGATCGCCCTCGCTCGCCGAGCGGTTCGCGGTGCTGCGCGAGCCGTGGCGCCAGGCCCTGCGCCCGCTGCTGTTCTGGGTCATCGCCGCCTTCGTCTATGCGGGCATCACCGCCCTGTTCGGCGCCTCGTTCATCACCGTCGCCCGGGTGATCGAGGGCACGCTGCTCGGCGGGGTGACGACGTGCGCCCTCGCCTACCTGCTGATCGAGCGCTCGTTCCGGCCGCTGTTCGCCCACGTGCTCGACCGGGTGCCCGACCGCCGGCCCCGTACGCCGGGCATCCGCCTCCGCCTGCTGCTCACCTGGGCGGTCGGCTCGGGCGTCCCGCTGCTGGCGCTGGCCCTCGTCCTGTTCCTCGACGGCGACGAGATCCCGCCGTACGCCCTGGCGATGCTGTCGCTCGTGGGCCTGGCCGCGGGCTTCATCGCCACCGTGGCGTCGGCCCGGTCGCTGGCCGAGCCGCTCGACGGGCTGCGCCACGCGCTGGCCCGGGTGCGCGACGACGACCTCGACGTGGGCCTGGTCGTCGACGACGGCGGCGAGGTCGGCGAGGTCCAGGCCGGCTTCAACCGGATGGTCGACGGGCTGCGCGAGCGGCGGCAGATCCAAGACCTGTTCGGCCGCCACGTCGGGCAGGAGGTCGCCACGCAGGCGCTCGAGCAGGGCACGGGGCTGCGCGGCGAGGAGGCCGACGCCAGCGCGGTGTTCGTCGACATCGTGGGCTCGACCGCCATGGCCGAGGTTCTGCCCCCCGACGACGTCGTCGAGACGCTCAACGACTTCTTCGACGTGGTGGTGCGCGCCGTCGACGGCCAGGGCGGGTGGGTCAACAAGTTCGAGGGCGACGGCGCCCTGTGCGTGTTCGGGGTGCCGGGCACCCAGCCCGACCACGCCGACCGGGCGCTGCGGGCCGCCCGGCTCCTGCACCTCGGCCTGACCGGACTCACCGAGCACCACCCCGGCCTGGCCGCCGGGATCGGCGTGTCGTCAGGACGCGTCGTCGCCGGCAACGTCGGCACCGAGGCCCGCTACGAGTACACGGTCCTCGGTCCGGCGGTGAACGAGGCGGCCCGGCTCACCGACGTGGCCAAGGGGCGGGCGGTCAAGGTGCTGGCGTCGTCCGAGACCGTGCGCCGGGCCGCCGGCGAGGCGTCCCGCTGGCACGACGTGGGCACGGTCGCGCTGCGGGGCCGCGCCGCCCCGACGGCCATCTTCGCCCCCCTGGTCGACGAGCCGGCCGCAGCCGCCCACGCCGACGCCGACTGACTGGCGGCGCCCGGGGAGGGTTGCCGCGAGCCGCCGATAGTCTCGTCGCCGATGGGGCACACCGACCTGCTCGACCTCCCACTCGACGTGTTGATGGCCGAGGCGCGCCGGGTGCGCGACGCCGCCACCGGCACGCGGGTGACCTACTCGCCCAAGGTCTTCATCCCGTTGACCATGCTGTGCCGCGACCGCTGCGGCTACTGCACGTTCGCCCAACCGCCGGCCCGCCTCGAGTCCCCCTACCTGACACCCGACCAGGTGCTGGCGATCGCCCGCGCCGGGGCGGCGGCCGGCTGCCACGAGGCGCTGTTCACGCTCGGTGAGCGCCCCGAGGAGCGCTACCCCGCGGCGGCCGACTGGCTGGCCGAGCACGGCTACGCCTCCACGGTCGACTACCTCGCGGCCATGTGCCGCCTCGTGCTCGACGAGACGGGCCTGCTGCCCCACGCCAACGCCGGCGCCCTCTTCCCCGACGAGCTGGCGGCGCTGCGGCCCGTCGCCCCCAGCCAGGGGATGATGGTCGAGACGCTGCGGGCCGACCTCGCCGCCCACCACGGGTCGCCCGACAAGCTGCCCGAGCGCCGGCTGGCCACGCTCGAGGCGGCCGGCCGGCTCGGCATCCCGTTCACCACCGGCATCCTCGTCGGCATCGGCGAGGACCGGGCCGACCGCCTGGCCGCCCTCGAAGCGATCGCCGACGCCCACCGCCGCCACGGCCACGTGCAGGAGGTGATCGTCCAGAACTTCCTGCCCAAGCCCGGCACCGCCATGCACCGGGCCGAGCCGTGCCCGCTCGACGACCACCTCGAGGCCATCGCCCTCGCCCGCCTGGTGCTGCCGCCCGACGTGCACGTGCAGGCGCCGCCCAACCTGGCCGACGACTTCGGCGTGCTGCTCGACGCCGGCATCGACGACTGGGGCGGCGTCTCCCCCGTGACGGCCGACCACGTGAACCCCGAGCGCCCGTGGCCCGCCCTCGACCGGCTGCGCGCCGTCACCGAGGCCCGCGGCTTCGCCCTCGCCCCCCGGCTCACGATCTACCCCGAGTTCGTGGCCCACCCCGACCGTTGGCTCGACGCGGGCCTCGTGTTCCCGGTCGGCGACCGGGCCGACGCCGAGGGCCTCGGCCGCGACGACCCCGGATCGGTCTTCCCCGAGCGCACGCTCGAGAACGCCAAGGCCGGCACCGGCGCCGAGATCGTGCTCACCGGCGTGCGCTCGACCGCCTGGTACTCGGGCGCCGACGCCGAGCCGCCGACGCTCGTGCCCGGGCCCGAGCGGCCCGGGCGCGGAGCGCCAGAGAGCGGGACGTACGTTCCACGAGGCCCCGTGCGCGGCCGGGTGGCCGAGGTGCTGGCCGGCGTGCAGGCCGGCGAGACCGTGGGCGAGGACGAGATCGTCGCCCTGTTCGCGGCCCGTGGGCCCGAGGTCGTGGCCGTGGCCGAGGTGGCCGACGAGCTACGCCGCGAAGCGGTCGGCGACACGGTGACCTTCGTCCGCAACCGCAACATCAACTACACGAACGTGTGCACGTTCAAGTGCAAGTTCTGCGGGTTCTCGAAGGGGCCGCTGTCGCTCAACCTGCGGGGCACGCCCTACCTGCTCACCCTCGACGACATCGCCGAGCGGTCGCGTGAGGCGTGGGAGCTCGGCGCCACCGAGGTGTGCCTGCAGGGCGGCATCCACCCCGACTTCGACGGCGACTACTACATCGACGTGGCCCGGGCGGTGAAGGACGCCGTGCCCGACATCCACGTGCACGGCTTCACGGCCCTCGAGGTCACCGAGGGCGCCCGGCGGCTCGGCGAGCCGCTCGACCGCTACCTGCGCCGCCTCATGGACGCCGGCCTGCGCTCGCTGCCCGGCACCGCGGCCGAGATCCTCGACGACCCCGTCCGCCAGATCCTCTGCCCCGACAAGATCACGACCGACGAGTGGCTCGAGTGCCACCGCATCGCCCACCAGGTGGGCCTGCGGTCCAACATCACGATCATGTTCGGGGCGGTCGAGGCACCCGTGTCGTGGGCGCGGCACCTGCTGCGCACCCGGGCGCTGCAGGCCGAGACCGGCGGGTTCACCGAGTTCGTGGGCCTGCCGTTCGTGCACATGGCGACGCCGCTGTACCTGCAGCGCAAGGCCCGCCGGGGTCCCACGTTCCGCGAGGTGCTGCTCATGCACGCCGTCGCCCGCATCGTCTACCGGGGGCTCATCGACAACATCCAGTTCTCGTGGGTCAAGCTCGGGCGGACGGCCGGCATGCAGCTCCTGCAGGCGGGCTGCAACGACCTCGGCGGCACCCTGATGGACGAGAACATCTCGCGGGCCGCGGGCGCCGCCCACGGCCAGGAGATGACGGCCGACGACTTCCGGGGGATGGTCGAACCGCTGGGGCGCACGCTCCGGCAGCGGACCACGCTGTACGGCCCGGTCGACGCCGCCACCACGTCCGCCTGACCAGCCCCCGCCCGCGGTGCCCTACCACCGACTCCCCGAACTGGGGATGGCCGTCAGGGCATATGCCTGACGGCCATCCCCAGTTGCGGCGGGGCTGACGCGCGGGTCACCACCACTCCTCGTCGAGCCGCGCCTCGATCGCCCGCACGTTCTCCCGCGTGCAGTCGCCGCACAGCCGGTCGACGCCCCGCTCGGACGACGCCAGCGACCACCCCTCGGGCAGGCCGTCGAGCGGAGCGTCGGCCGAGGCGCCGCACCGCGCGCACGTGGAGGGGGACCGGATCACGCACCGAGCATGGCAGGCTGAACCCGACATGAAACGAGACATCATCCAGAGCCTGCTGGACGAGGCAGGCGCCAACCGCAACCGCGACGTCCTCGCCGACATCTACCGCACCGTCTACGACCTCAGCGCCGACGGCGCCGAGCGGCTCGACCTCAAGATCACCCGCGATGCGCTCAAGGAGATGCGCAGCGCCTACCGCCTGTTCGCCCCCTACGCCGACGTGCGCAAGGTCACCGTCTTCGGGTCGGCCCGGACGCACACCACCGACCCGCTCTACGTCCACGCCCGGGGCCTGGCGAGCGAGCTCGCCGATGCCGGCTGGATGGTCGTCACCGGCGCGGGGCCGGGCATCATGGCCGCCGCCACCGAGGGTGCGGGCCCCGACCGCAGCCTCGGGGTCACGATCCGGCTGCCGTTCGAGGACACGAGCGTCGGGCCGCTGGCGGGGTCCGACCGCGTCGTGAGCATGAAGTACTTCTTCACCCGCAAGCTCATGCTGGTGAAGGAGTCGAGCGGGTTCGTGGCGCTCCCGGGCGGCTTCGGGACCCTCGACGAGACGCTCGAGCTGCTCACCCTCATGCAGACCGGCAAGGCGACCCCGGCGCCCCTCGTGCTCCTCGACGTGCCGGGGCAGACGTTCTGGAAGGGGTGGGAGACCTTCGTCACCGACGAGCTCGTGGCCGCGGGCTGGATCTCCGCCGGCGACGTGAACCTGTACACGATCACCGACGACCTCGACGAGGCCGTCGCGGCCATCCGCGGCTTCTGGCGCAACTACCAGGGCATCCGCTGGGTCGGCAACCGCCTCGTCGTCCGCTTGCGCGCCGAGCCGACACCCGCCGAGGTCGCCGCTCTGAACGAGGAGTTCGCCGATATCTGCCTGGAGGGCCGGATCGAGCCGTCGGGACCGCTGAACGCGGAGGTCTCCGACGGCGACGCACTCGACCTCCACCGCCTGGTCCTGACGTTCGATCCCCGCAAGGGCGGGCGCTTCCGGGACCTGATCCAGGCCGTGAACGCCCTGACCTCCGCCCCACCCCTGGCGGTGAGCGACGGCCCACCGCCCGGTGCGTGACGCCGCCCCGAGCGGTGCAGGGGTCAGGCGCCGTCGAAGCCGTCGCGGTCGTCGGGCTCGCGCAGCAGTCCGACCGCCTTGTCGACCGCCCGCCGGGCCCGCGTCAGCCGGCGCTCGTCGACCGGCAGCTCGTCGCCCCCGGCGTCGATCGACTCGCGCAGCCGCTGGATCGCCAGATCGGCCAGCTCCTCGCTGATGCCCTCGAGCCGCTGGCGGATGTCGTCGAACTCCCCAGCCACGCGCCCAGCTTCGCAGACGCCCGTGCCCGCACGGGGCCGGGTGTGAGAACGTGACGGCGATGGCCTCCCCGCCGACCCCTCCCCTGCCCGACCTGCACGAGTACGTGACGTTCGACGCACCCGACGAGCACCGCACGTACGCCTTCGACGTCACCTTCCTCACCAGCTCCTGGCGGTGCATCTACGGCGAGGGGTGCAAGGGCGTCCTCACGGCCGACGCCGCCGAGATGGAGCAGGGCTGCTGCAGCTACGGCGCCCACTTCGTCGACGAGGACGACGCCAACGCCACGCTGGCCGCCGCGGACCGCCTGACCGACGAGCAGTGGCAGCACCGGCGGGCCGCCGTCCGGCGGGGCGGGCCGATCCGCCGCAAGGGCGACGGCACGCTGATCACCCGCCTGGTCGGCGACGCCTGCATCTTCCTCAACCGGCCCGGCTTCCCCGGCGGCGCGGGCTGCGCACTGCACCGGGCTGCGCTCGAGGCCGGTGAGCGGCCCCTCGACTGGAAGCCCAGCGTCTGCTGGCAACTGCCCCTCCGCCTCGTCGAGACCACCGACGAGTCGGGTCAGGTGACCTCGACGCTGCGCGAGTGGAAGCGCCGCGACTGGGGGGCCGGCGGCTTCGAGTTCCACTGGTGGTGCACCGACGCTCCCGACGCCTTCGTGGGCCATCAGCCCGTATACCTCGAGCTGCGCGACGAGATCGTCGAGATGGTCGGCCAGTGGGCGTACGACCGCTTCGTCGAGCACGTCGAGCAGGTCACTCGGGCGCGCGGAACCGAGAGCTTCCTGCCCCATCCAGCGCTGCGGCGCGGTTGACCTCGGTCAACCCCGCCAGGCGAGACGACTGCGGGAGCGCGCTAGTCGTCGTCGGCAGAGTCGGCCATGCACCAGACGGCATGGTCGGTTCCGGGCTCGGCGCCACACTCGGCACAGGGCTCGGTCTCCGCCGGAGCGAATATGTCAGAGATGTCGAGGTCGTTGCTGCGCTTCAATGCGCGCGCTTCCTCGAATCGTCGATGTCGACCCTTCTTCACGGGCCAGCTCCCACGTCGTTGCGTTCGGCCGGGAAGTGTATCGCCGCCCGGGCCGGCTGATGTCCGCGGCGGCATGTCCCGCGGCCGCCGCTCGGGGTGTCCCGGGTCCTTTCCTAGCACGTCCGCGGCGCGGGACGAACGTCGTTGACCGTCGCGAGCCGGGCGGCACCATCCGCTCGGCCTCTCTAGGATGCCGCCGTGACGGCTCCCTGGTGGCGATCCGCGGTCTTCTACCAGATCTACCCGCGCTCGTTCGCGACGAGCGCCGGCCGGCCGACCGGCGACCTCGGCGGCATCGAGCAGCACCTCGACCACCTCACGTGGCTCGGCGTGGACGCGCTGTGGGTCTCCCCGTTCTTTCCGTCGCCCCAGGCCGACTTCGGCTACGACGTGTCCGACTTCTGCGACGTCGACCCCGCGTTCGGCGATCTCACCGCCTTCGACCGGCTGCTGGCCGCCTGCCACGACCGGGGGCTGCGCCTGCTCGTCGACCTCGTCCCGAACCACACGTCCGACCAGCACCCGTGGTTCCAGGAGGCCCGATCGAGCCGCGACGCCCCGAAGCGGGACTGGTACGTCTGGCGTGACGGCGACCCCGGGACCCCGCCGAACAACTGGGTCGCGGCGTTCACCAACGAGTCGGCGTGGACCTGGGACGACGCCACCGGCCAGTGGTACCTCCACCAGTTCCTGCCCGCCCAGCCCGACCTGAACTGGGCCAACCCCGAGGTCGTCGAGGCCATGCACGGGGTGATGCGCTTCTGGCTCGACCGTGGGGTCGACGGGTTCCGCATCGACGTCGTGCACGGCCTCGGCAAGGACCCGGGCCTCCCCGACGACCCGCCCGAGGTCGCCGGCATCCCGCACAGCGCCCTCAACGACACCCCGCAGACCCACGAGCTGATCCGGGGGATGCGCAAGCTGGTCGATGCGTACCCCGGCGACCGGCTCATCCTCGGCGAGGTCTACCTCCTGTCCACGCGCCGGGTCGCCGAGTACTACGGCGACGACGACGAGCTCCACCTGTCCTTCAACTTCCCGCCCCTGCTCACGCCGTGGAGCGCCGAGCGGTGGCGCAAGCAGATCGCCGACACGCATGCCCTCGTCGACGGCCGCGGCGCCTGGGCGACGTGGGTGCTGTCCAACCACGACAACGCCCGGCACCGCACGCGCTACGGCAGCGAGGACCGCGCCCGCGCCGCGCTGTTCCTCCTGCTCGGCCTGCGCGGCTCGCCCGTGCTGTACGCCGGCGAGGAGCTCGGGCTCGAGGACGCGTTCGTCCCACCCGAGCGGGTGGTCGACCCCGGCGGCCGCGACGGGTGCCGGGCGCCCATCCCCTGGACCGGCGCCCCCGACCACGGGTGGGGTGTCACCGACGCCTGGCTGCCATGGCCGCCCGACGCCGGCGCCCGCAACGTCGAGGCCCAGGAGGCCGACGGCGGCGCCATCGTCCACCTCTACCGGCGCCTCCTGGCGGCCCGCCGGTCGTCGCCGGCGCTGACCCTCGGGGCGTACGAGCCGATCGACCAGCCGGGCGACGTGATCGCCTGGCGGCGCACGGCCGACCCGTCGGGCGCACACGGGCCGGGCGACCGCGTGGTCGTGCTGAACATGGGGCCCGATCCCGCCGCGGTGGACCTCGCCGGCACCGTGCTGGTGGCGAGCGACGGAACCGGCGAGGGTACGCCGTTCGCCGGCACGCTCGCCGCCGACCACGCGGTGCTGCTCGACCCCGCGGGCTGACCCGCCACGGGGTCAGCGGGTGGACGGCGCCGGCTCGTGCGACCGGGCCTCGAGCACGAGCTGACCGTCGCCGTCGAACGCCAGGGCGGCCTCGCCCTTCAGCAGGTCGAGGACCGGGCGGCCGGCGACGTCGGCCCGCCAGCCGGTGAGCAGCCGCGACGTGCCGTCGTTGCGCACCAGCGCCTCGATGTCGGCCCGGGTGGCGACCAACGACGCGTCGAGGTCGGCGTCGCGGGACAGCTGGCTCACCCACGCCGAGGCCAGCGTGACCGCGGGCCGGTAGGTCGAGTCCACGCCGTCGCGGGGCGGCAGCCGCAGCTCGTCCTCGGCCAGCTTCAGGCCCGCCTCCACCGCCGCCAGCAGGGCGTCGCCTGCGCCGGCCTTCACGTGGCGCCCGTCGAGGCCCCGTACCCGCCCGAGGTCGCCGCGGGTGCGCGGCGGCCGCTCGGCGATGGCGACGACGGCCAGGTCGGGGAGCACGTGACGCACGGGCCGGTCCTGCGCGCGGGCGCGCTCCTCGCGCCAGGCGGCGACGGCCTGGGCCACCCCCCGCGCACGGCCCTTGAGCCGGCGGGCCTCCTTGATGCGCCACCACGCCACCTCGAGGTCGGCCGGCTCGCCGTGGCGGTCGCGGGCCTGCGCGCACTCGTCGAGCGCCCACGTGAGGCGGCCGCGGTCGACGAGCTCGTCGCGCTCGGACGCCCACAGGGCGTGGAGGTAGGCGACGTCCGCGGCGGCGTAGGTCAGTGCGTCCTCGCCGAGCGGGCGGCGCAGCCAGTCGGTGAGCCGGTCGGCCTTGGGCAGGTTCACCCCCAGGCGCCGCTGCAGCAGGACGCCCAGCCCGGGCGAGCCCAGCCCCACGAACCCCGCGGCGATCTGCGTGTCGACCAGGCGCCGGGGCACGGTGCCGCAGGCCCGCTCGAGGATCTCGAGGTCCTGGCTGGCGGCGTGCATGATGCACTCGGCGTCGCTGTCGAGCAGGCCGCGCAGCGGGCCGACGTCCACCTTCAGCGGGTCGACCAGCACGGCCTCGTCGCCGGCCGTGAGCTGCAGCAGCGCCAGCCGGGCGTAGTAGGTGCGCTCGCGGTGGAACTCGGTGTCGAGCGCGAAGGCGTCGGCACCCGACGCCGTGTCGAGGAAGGCGTCGAAGTCGCGCTGGGAGTCGATCCAGCGGTAGCCGGACGAGCCGGGCGGAGGCGTTACGGCTCCATCCCCGTCGAGACGGGCTGGCCGGCCTCGACCCACGCGGTCGTGCCGCCCGCGACGTTGACGGCGTCGATGCCCTGCGCCCGGTAGAACTCTGCGGCCCGCATGCTGCGACCCCCCTTGGCGCAGATCACGTACACGGTGCCGTCGGCGGGGACCTGCGCGACTTCGTCGGGGACCGTGGCCAGAGGGATCAGCGTCGCCCCCGGCACGTGGGCCGCGGTGTACTCGTCGGGCTCGCGCACGTCGATGAGCGGTGCGCCGTCGGCTCGCACGCGGGCCAGCTCGGCGACGTCGATCTCGGGGACCTCCATGGCGCCGAGGCTACCCGCCGGGATGTGACGCACGACCACCGGGCCGACGCGGCCGCGGTGGGTGGCGTCAGGGGCGCCGCAGGTCGGCCGGCGTGTCGGCGTCGGCCACCGCCGCGCCGGGGAGGGCGAGCTCGACGACCGGCAGTCCCCCCGCGGCCACCGCGGCGTGGACGGCCCGCTCCCCCGCCGCGAACGCGGCGCGCAGCGGAGCCCCCGCCCCCGCCCGCCAGGCCGCGTGCATCCACTGACGGCGGCCCGCCACCAGCGGGACCGCCACGAACGCCAGGGGCGACGCGGCGAGGGCCGCGACCGTGGCGGCGACGGCCTCGGGCGACGGGCTCGACCAGGTCACACGACGCCACGAACACCACATCGGTCCGCAGGGCGCCGAGCGCGGTGACGATCCCGCCGAGCGGGCCCTCCCCCGGGTCGAGATCGGGCACCACGTCCAGCCCGACGGCGGCGAGGCCGGCGGGGTCGCCGCCCACCGCCCGCACGGGCCGGCCGCCGGCGGCGGCCACGGCGTCGGCGACCCGGACGGCCATCGCCCGGCCCTCGACCTCGAGCAGCGCCTTGTCCGACCCCATGCGGCGGCTGGCGCCCCCGCAGAGGACGGCCCCGGCGAAGGCGACGGGCGTGGGGGCGGGCGCTGCTGGCATGGTCAGCCGACGCCGCCGTAGCGGGCCTCGACGCCGCGGCTCTCGCCGTGCCGGGCCACGGCATCGGCGAGGTCGGCCAGGAGCTGCGGGGCGGCGCCCACGTGGGACGGGGACACGATGGCGTGCAGCCCGCCCTGCTGGCGGTCGAGGTGCCAGCCGCGGTCCTCGAGCACGTCGGCCACCGCCCCGATGTCGACCCCCTCGCCGGCCCTCACCTCCATCACCCCGGGCACGGGGTCCCCGGTCACGTGCAGCCCGGGGATGGCCTCGATGCCGTCCCGCAAGGCCGCGGATGCCGCCCGCACCTGGTCGGCGAGGCGGAGGTAGCCGTCCATGCCCAGGTGGGTGATCGTGGCCCACGCCGCGGCGATGGGAGCGGCCGGCCGCGTGCCGGCGGTGGTCGCCGACCCGTACAGCCCGCCGGGCCAGCCGTCGAAGAGGAAGTACTGCAGCGGCAGCATCGCCTCGTCGCGGTGCAGCAGCAGGGACGCACCCTTGAAGCACCACCCGTACTTGTGGATGTCCGCCGACAGCGAGGTCACGCCGTCGACGCGGAAGTCCCACGGCGGCAGCGGCTCGCCGAGCCGTTCGAGGAACGGCAGCAGCCAGCCGCCCAGGCAGGCGTCGACGTGGCACAGCGCGCCGTGCTCGGCCGCCAGGGCCGCCAGTTCGGGGATCGGGTCGACGACCCCGTACGGGTAGCAGGGGGCCGAGCCGACCACCAACGCCGTGCGCTCGTCGAGCGCGGCCGCGGTGGCCGCCACGTCGGCCCGGCCCTCGGGTCCGACGGGCACCCGCACCTCGGCGACGTCGAGGTAGTGGCACGCCTTGGCGAGCGCCGGGTGGGCGGTCGACGGCACCACGATCGTCGGCTCGGCGATGCCGCGGGCCGTGCGGGCGTGGTCGCGGGCGACCTGCACCGCGAGGAAGAGGCTCTCGGTCCCGCCGCTCGTCAGCTTCCCGCCCCGCGGGTTGCCGTGCAGGAGGTCGGCGCCCATGGCCACGACCTCGCGCTCCATCCGCAGCAGGCTGGGGAAGGCGAAGGGGTTCAGGTAGTTCTCGTGCAGGTACTCCTGCGCCACCGCCTCCTGCATCCGCTCGAGCTCGGGGTCGACCGGGTTGTAGACGAGGCTGAAGGTGCGCCCCGCCCGCCAGTCCGCGTCGTCGCCCCGGCCGCCACGCACGGCGGCGATCACGTCGTCGACGGGGCGGCCCGCCGCCGGGAACCGGGGATGGTCATCGGCCACGTCAGCCCCCGTAGCTCATGCGGGTGTCTTCCATGCGCAGGACCTCGGTGTCCTCGGGGCGGGCGAACCCGCAGTCGACCACCTCGCCGATGAAGAACGTGTGGCCGCCGCAGTCGACCGGGTTGCGGACCTCGCACGCCACCCAGGCCACGGCCTGGTCGAGCACCGGCGCGCCGGTGGGACCGTCGTGGTAGGCGAACCCGTTGAGCGTGCCGGCCTCGGGGTCGTGCTCGACGGGCTTGGTGAACTTGCGGACGATGGCCCGGTCGTCGCGGGCGATGGTGTTGAGCGTGAAGGACCCGCCGTCGGTCACGAGCTGGTGCGTGTGAGCGGTCTTCTCGACCCCGATGCCGAGGAGCTTGGGCTCGAAGCTCACCTGCGTCGCCCAGTTGAGGGTCATGAGGTTGCGCCGCTCGCCGGCCCGGCTGCCGACGACGTAGAGCCCGTACGGCAGCGTCCACAGCAGCCGGCGCCGCAGCTTGTCGTACTCCTCCTGCGCCTCGTCCCCCTCGACGCGGGGCGGGAAGGGTCCGATCGGTCCGGTGCCTCCGGGCGCAGCCATGCCCGTGAGGCTATGGGATGCCCATCCCGGCCGGTCGACGGCCCGCACTACCACCGAACTGGGGATGGTTGTCAGGTCATATGCCTGACAACCATCCCCAGTTCGACGAGGTCTCAGCCCGTCGACGGCCAGTCGGGGTCGAGCTGCCGGAGGAACTGGGCGCAGCGCTCGGCCTCGTCGCGCTCGCCGATGGCCTCGGCCGACGCCCGCAGGCCGTCGAGCGCGCGCAGGAAGCCGCGGTTCTGGGCGTGGCGCCACCGGACGTAGCCCGAGCCCCGCCAGCCGCTCGCCCGCAGGCGGTCGAGGCCGCGGTGGTAGCCGACGCGGTGGTAGGCGTAGCACTCGACGTCGTCGCGCCCGAGCTGGCCCAGCTGGGCCCAGGCGTCGAGGTAGCGGGGCCAGCGGGCCAACACGGCGGCCACGGCCGCGCGCTGCTCGTCGACGGGGCGAGCCAGGGCGTCGGCGAGGGCGGCCTGGGCCTCCTCGGGCTCGTCGTCGAGGACGGTCTCGGGCGGGCCGCTGGCGGTCAGGTGGACAGGAGAGTCACTCATCGGCGCCCATTGTGGTGGGCCGCGACGGCACCGCCTCATCGTCGGCCCCGTCACCCGACGGGGGTTCGCCGGCCACGCCGCTGGGTTCGGCGGGCCCCACGGGGAGCGCGGGCCGGGCCGGGCGGCCGGCGAGGTAGTCGCTCGACGCCTCGTAGGCGAGCGACATCAGCTCGGCCGAGCGGGTGAAGTCGTTGTAGCGCATCGTCGGGGTCTGCCCGGTGGGCAGGAGGTGCACGTCGACGTCGGGCGGCACCGCCTCGAGCTCGCGCTTGAAGCGGTGGTGGCGGGCGATCCAGTACGACTGGATGGCCACGTCGAGGGGCCGCCGGGGCTCGGACCGCGGGCGGGCGAACCCGCTGACCTGCAGCACGTAGATCGTGCGCGCGCCGAGCTCGACGGCGCGACCGACGGGCACGTCGTCGACGATCGCCCCGTCGAGGTAGCGCACGCCGTCGATCACCACTGCCGGGTACACCGCCGGCAGGGCGGCCGAGGCGAGGATCGGGTCGATCAGGGGGCCGGACGTGAACCACACCTCGCGGACGCCGATCACGTCGGTCGCCACGCACTGGAACGGCACGGCCAGCTCCTCGAACGTGCGGGCGGTGAGGCGCTCCTCGAGCTCGCGCCGCAGCCCGGCGTTGTCGCTGATCGCCTCGCCCTTCCGGGCCAGGGCCACCGCGGGGGGCAGGACCCCACTCGGCATGAGCTGCTTCCCGTCGAGGTCGCGCCACAGCCGCTCGAGGCGCCCGACCCCGGCCGGCGTGGGGTCCTCGGCGAGCCCCGCCCCGTTGATGGCGCCCACCGAGCAACCGAGGATCAGGTCGGGGCGGATACCCCGCTCGGCCAGCGCCCGGATCATCCCGATCTGCAGCGCCCCGAGGTTGCCGCCCCCGGAGAGCACGAACGCCACAGGCCCCCGCTCGCGCCGGCGGCGCCACCGAGCCATGATCGCCATCACGCGCCTCCGAGGATCGGCTCACCGGCCCGCTCGAGGGCGCGGCGGATGAGGTCGGCGAACTCGTTCGGGTGCGTCAGGTGGGCGCCGTGGTCGGCGCCCTCGACCACGCGCAGCTCGCCCCGAGGTGCGGTGCGGGCGAGGTCGTCGGTGGCCCGCATGTGGTGGGGCCGGGTCTCGGTGCCGAACGCGGCGACCACGGGCACGGAGACGGCGGCCGCGTCGTACGGCGGCCGGTTGGGGGGGCGCACCGACCGCATCTCGGCGAGGAGGGCGTGCCCCTCGGCCCGGCGCTCGGCCCGCATGGCGGCCGGCAGCCGCTCCCACGTGGCGTCGCCGATCATGCGGCGCAGGAACCCCTCGGCCGCGTCCTCGGGGTCGGGCAGCGCCATCACCTCGTTGCCCGGCGTCGACCCGGGCCACCACGGCGCCCACATCTCGGGCGCCTCGTACGCCACCACGGCTCGGACCACCTCCGGACGGCGCTGGGCGAGCGCCAGGCAGATCAGCCCGCCGAAGCTGTGGCCGGCCAGCACCGCGGGCCGCCCGTCGAGCAGGCCCGCCAGGTCGTCGACCTGCTGGTCGAAGCTGGTCGACGGGCCGGCGGGCAACGAACGGGCGTAACCCCGCCGGTCGTAGCGCAGCACCAGGCACGACGACTGGAGGACTCGCCGGACCCGCAGCATCCCGCCCGAGCGGTCCATGGCGCCGTGGACGAGCGCCACCAGGGGTCCCTCGCCGACCTCCTGCGCCCAGATCCCGTCGGGCGTCGTCCGGCTGCCGCGCACGCTCATGGCTTCCCGCTCCTGGTGCTTCGCACCGGGCCGCTCGGGCCACGCTCGCTCCGGTGGCCGGGCCTCGCTCGGCGGGGCCTCGCTGCGGACGGACGCTCGCTCATGGCTTCCCGCTCCTGGTGCTTCGCACCGGGCCGCTCGGGCCACGCTCGCTCCGGTGGCCGGGCCTCGCTCGGCGGGGCCTCGCTGCGGACGGACGCTCGCTCATCGCTCCGCGTCTACTCGACGCTCACGACTCGGAGCACGTCGGTGGTGCGGGTGGTGGCGTCGGGCGCCCCGGCCAGCACCGCGATCGTGTCGCCGTGCTGCACGAGCCCCTGCGTGACGGCGGCCTCGACGACGCACCACACCATCTCGTCGGTGGTGAGGTACTCGTCGACCTCGAGCGGCTCGACCCCCCACGACAGCGTGAGCTGGCGGGCGGTCGCCACCGACGGGCTGGCGCCGATCAGCCGGCACTCGGGCCGCAGGGCGGCCATCGCCCGGGCGGTGGGGCCGGCACGGGTGCAGCACACGATGGCGGCCAGGCCCAGCTCGTCGGCGGCCCGCAGGGCGGCGTGGGCCATGGCGACCGTGACGGCCTTGGTCGACGGCGCGCGGCGGCGCGTGAGCCCGCGCTCGTAGGAGTCGGCGTGCAGGTCGTGGAACTGCTCGGCCCGCGCCGCGATGCGGGCCATGGTGGCCACCGTGAGGGGCGGATCGTGCCCGATGGCCGTCTCCGCCGAGAGCATGAGCGCGTCGGTGCCGTCGCCCACCGCGTTGGCGACGTCCGTCGCCTCCGCCCGGGTGGGCGTGGGGGCGGACACCATCGACTCGAGCATCTGCGTGGCCGTGAGCACCGGAAGGCCACGGGCGCCGCAGGCCCGGATGATGCGCTTCTGCAGGTGGGGCACGTCCTCGATCGGGAGGTCGATGCCGAGATCGCCACGCGCCACCATCACCCCGTCGGCCACGTCGAGCAGCCCGTCGAGGTGGGCCACCGCGGCACGGGTCTCGATCTTGGCCATGAGGCGGGGGCCGTCGGGCCCGAGCGCGTCGCGCACCTTCACGAGCTCCTCGGGCGTGCGCACGAACGACACCGCCACCCAGTCGGCGTGTCGGGCCACCGCGTCGATGAGGCGCAGGTCGTCGTCGGTGGGCACCGACGGCAACCAGCGGTCGGACGGCAGGTGGGCGCCGGGCCGGCCCTGGAGGCGGCCGCCGCTCTCGACCCGGGTGCGCACGAGGTCGCCGTCCACCTCGGAGACCATGAGCGTGACGGTCCCGTCGCCGAGCACGATCGTGGCCCCGGGCGAGGCGATGTCGGCGAGGCGCGCCTCGTCGACCCAGATGTGGCCGCTGTCGCTGTCGCCCTCGCCCGCCGCCAGCGTGACGAGGTCGCCCTCCGCCAGGAAGGCGCCGCCCTCGGGGAACGGACCCGTGCGCACCTTCGGCCCGGGGAGGTCGGCGAGCACGCCCACCTCGCGACCCCGGGCGCTGGCCGCCGACCGGACGAGGTCGATGGCCGCGAGGTGCTCGTCGACGGTGCCGTGGGCCAGGCCGAGCCGGACCATGTCCGCGCCGGCGTCGAGCAACGAGCCGATGACCTCGGGCGAGCCGGAAGCCGGCCCGAGGGTGGCGACGATCTTGGTGCGGCGCATGGGGGGACGCTCTCCGCCGAACGACGATGGGTCCGAAGAACCGTAGCGAGCGCCGCAGCCCCGCCCGCGCCGTTCTCTCGGGTTCGCTACCCGCCCCCGAAGTCGTACCAGGTGTGGTCGAAGGCGACGAAGCCCTGGCTCGGCTGGTCCCAGTCACAGACGCCGGTCGGGAAGATCTCGGTCAGGCGGTCGAGCTGCGCGTCGCTGAGCTCGACCTCGTACTGCTCGGACGCCTCGTCGACGGGCGTCAGCGCGCACTTCAGCACGTCGCCCGACCGGGGGGCGCCGGCCGCCATGCGCGGCTCCTCGTGGACCGGGAAGGCGGCGACACACGCGGGGTCGTCGTTGGCGTCGTCGCCCACGATGGGCTCGGCGCCGGTGGGGACGCAGCGCGAGCGGGCGGCGTCCGGCTTGGTGGCGGCGAGGGCGTCCTGCCACGAGCCACCCTCGGCGGCCTGGTGCGCCTCCGCGTCCGTCAGCCACTGGTCGAGGACGATCGTCGGCTCGGCGGCGAACTCGCCCAGCGCCCCGGTGAGCGTGTCGATGAGGCTGGATCCCTCGGGCATGCCGATCGACCACAGCGAGGCGGTGTCGGGCCAGGTGCCGTCCTCGTCGGCCAGCCGGTCGAGGATCGAGAACGACCGCACGCGGTCGTGGATGTCGCCCAGCTCGTCGGTGTAGACGTTGACGAGGATCATCGGCGTGTCGGGCAGCCCGCCGTAGGGACCCGACACCCGGCCGGTCTCGTAGGCTCGCTCGGGCAGGTCGTCGTCGACCACCGAGCGCTCGGGCCCCGGCACACCGTCGTCGGTGAACCCGCCGATGGCGGCGTTGAGGTCGACGAACTGGTCGGGCGTGATCACGCCGGCGTTCAGCGCGTCGAGGCCGTACTGGACGCCCTCGTTGTCGTAGCCGGGACGGGCGAACCCGGTGTCGGGGTCGGTCCCGGTGACCTGCACGTTGCTCTCCCACACCGTGCACCGCCACCCGTCGGGGTTGGCGACCGGGTCGTAGATCTCTTCGGGCGGGATCGTGGCGAACGGCAGCGCGCCCCCGCCCCCGAAGCTGGAGAAGTCGGTGCGGCAGCCCGCCGATGGGTTGATGCCGGACGCGAACGTGCTGTCCCACAGCTCACACGTGTCGGCCACGGCGTGCCCGTTGATGGCGGTCCGCTGCTCGGGGGTGAGCGCCGCGCCCGCTGGCGTCTCGTAGTAGCCCTCGAGCAGGGCGCAGTCGTAGACCCCGCCCGAGATCGACAGCGCGTCGGGGAAGGGCACGGTGGGGGCGATGGCGTCGAGCAGTCCCGGGTAGCCCTGGGCGATCAGGATCTGCTGGATGGCGCCGCCCGAGCCGCCCTCGCCGATGGTGTGGACCGGCTCGCCGTAGGTCTCGACGACGTGCTCCTTGACCATCGACGCGCTCTCGGCCGAGATCACGTCGTTGCACAGCACCTGGAAGGTGTTGAACGTCGAGGTGGCCGTGACGTAGCCCGCCCGCAGCAGGTCGAGCGACGGCAGGTCCAGCAGCTGGAAGCCCTGGGTGAACGACACGCCGCACCCCCCGCCGAAGCGGTAGATCAGGCGGCCGTTCCAGGCGCTCCGGTCGACGGTGGCGCCCGTCGGGTCGGGGGCGGGGTCGAGGGCCGTGACCGTGTAGACGGCCCGGTTGATCGTTCCCCGCTCGGTGCGGATGACGAACGGCACCCGGCTCCCGTCGACCTCCACGACCGCGGCGTCGGCCGGCGGAGCGGTCGGGTCGACCAGGTCATGGGCCTGGCCGGCGGCGTCGACGTACTGCCAGGTCACCTCGGTCGGTGCCGCGCACGCGTCGGCGGGGGTCGACGGCGCCAGTCCGAACGACTCGGTGGTACAGGCGTAGAGGGGAAGCTGCTCGCCCGAGAACATCGGCCCCGTGATCGGGTGGTCGGTGACCGTGACCGAAGCGGACTCGTCGCCAACCGTGGCGGTGATCTCGGACTCTCCCTCCGGCAGCCCGTCGACGAGCCCGACCAGCCGGGCCGCGTCGCCGGGGTCGGCGGCGAACGCAGCGGTGACGTCCTCGCCCGCGGCCTCGACCGCGATGTCGGCGACGTCGACCCCGTCGGGCACCGACACGGCTACGAGGGCGTCGCCGCCGGACACGTACTCGGGCCGCGACGACACGACGTCGACGGTCAGCCCGCTGTCCCCGCCGTCGGCATCGCCCGAGTCGTCGTCGTCTCCGCTGCACCCGGCGGCGACCATCGCCGCCAGCGCGACCAGCGCGACCACCCGCGTCCACGTCCGCGCAACCGCCACGGCTGCCTCCCCCCGGTCCACGGTTCCCCTTCGGGAACCTGCATTAATTCGTTGCTAGTGGAATTCTGGTCGAGGGTCAACTGGATCGGGCGCCACCAGCAGCGAGCCGTCGATGAGGTGCTCCAGGACGTCGAGCATGGCCAGGTACTCGGGGTCCCGGTCGCCCCCCGCCAGCAGGGTCAGGCCCGCGCCGAACACCTCGAGCAGGGCGACCGCCCCCGCGGGGTCGAGGCCCGCGGCCAGCTCGCCGCGCTCGACGCTGTCCTGCACGATCCGCTCGTTGAGGGCGACGCCGCCCAGCATCTCGGTGGGGAGCACGTCCCGCAGCTCGGGCGTCCGGACCGCCTCGAGCGGGGCGCGGCTCACGAAGGCGACGACGCTCGGATCCTCCTGGAACAGCACCCGGAACACGTCGACGTAGGCGTGCAGGCGTCCCGACGTGTCCTCGTGGGCGAAGACGCGGCCGACGATCTCGTCGACGAACCGCTGGTAGGCCTGCTCGGCGGCGAGGGCGAACAGCCGGGGCTTGGAGTCGGCGTAGTGGTAGATCGCCCGCGGGGTGACGCCGGCAGCGCGGGCGATGTCGGCCATCGACGTCTGCGCGTAGCCGGCGCGGCTGAAGCACTCGCGGGCGGCCCGCAGGATGCGGGCCAGCGTCTCCTCGCTGCGCCGGTCGGGCGGTCGCCCGCGCCGCCGCGGCGCGGCGTCGCCGGTCGTGGCCATGGCGCCAGGGTAGGAGGAGCGGACCGCGCCCCCGGCACTACTAGGAGCGCGGCACCTCCGTCCACGGACGGTCCTTGTCGGTGCGGATGTCGCCCGGCAGCCCGAGCACCCGCTCGCCGAGGATGTTCTTCATGATCTCGGTCGTGCCACCCTCGATCGAGTTGGCCCGCGACCGCAGGAACGCCTGCTGCGGGTTGGACCAGAGGGCCGTCGTCTCGGGCCGGGCCATCGGGTACCCGGCCGGGAACAGCGTGCCGGCCGCACCGAGCAGGTCGACGGCGCACTCGCTGATGTCCTTGTGGACCTCGGCCATGACCAGCTTGCCGATCGAGCCCTCGGGCCCGGGCGTGCCGTGCGAGCGGTTCTGGCTGGCCCGGATGTTGGTGAGGCGCAGCACCTCGGCCCGGATCCACAGCTGCATCACCCGGTCGCGGGTGGCGGCGTCGTGCGGCCCCGTGGCGGCGTACGTCTTCATCAGCTCGCCGGAGAACCCGCTGCCCCGGGGCGGGATCTGCCCGCCGATCGACACCCGCTCGTTCATGAGCGTCGTGAGCGACACCCGCCAGCCCTCGCCCACCTCGCCCAGCCGCTCGGCGTCGGGGATGCGGACGTCGGTGAAGTACACCTCGTTGAACTCGGCCTCGCCGGTGATCTGGTACAGCGGTCGGACCTCGACGCCGGGCGCGTGCATGTCGACCACGAAGTAGGTCAGGCCCTTGTGCTTGGGCGCCTCGGGGTCGGTGCGGGCCACGAACATCCCCCACCGGGCCATGTGGGCGAGCGTCGTCCACACCTTCTGCCCGTTGACCACCCACTCGTCGCCGTCGCGCACGGCCCGGCTCGACAGGCCCGCCACGTCCGACCCGGCGCCCGGCTCGGAGAAGAGCTGGCACCAGATCTCTTCGTTCGTGAACAGCGGCCGCAGGTAGCGGCGCTTCTGCTCCTCGCTGCCGTGGGTCACGACCGTGGGGGCGCCCATGCCGTGGCCGATCGGGTTCATGACGCCCGCCCGCGGCGCCCGGGCGCGGGCCAGCGTCTCGTTGATCGTCTTCTGGAGCTTCGGCGACAGCCCGAGGCCACCGTGCCCCTCGGGGAAGTGCACCCAGGCGAGGCCCAGGTCGAACTGTCGTCCGAGGAACTCGACCGGCGACGTCGTCGCGGGCGGCGCCTCCGCCAGGAGCTGCTCACACAGGGCGAGGACGCGCGCCTCGTCGCTCGTCGCCTCCGCCCCCACGGTCTCGGTGATCGCCATGCCGCCGACCGTACTTGACCGCCGGGTCAAGCGGCGAGACGGCCCGTGAGTCAGTTGAGCTTGGCTCGCAGGGCCCGCGCCGCCAGCCGGTCGCGGGCGCCACCGCCCTCTCCCGCGATGGCGTCGAGCTCGACCGCGGCGGCGTCGAACCGCCCGTTGGCGGCCAGCATGGCCGCCAGCTGGCGACGGTCCTGCACGGTCGTGCCGGGCACCAGCACCCGCAGGCACTGGGCCCACAGGCCCCCCGCCCGGTCGCCCCGGGCGATGTACGAGCGGTGCAGGTTCGTGAGCATGCGGGCGATGACGGCCCGCGGGCCCACGGGGTCGAGGTAGCCCGGCTCGAAGCGGGCCCTGCCGCCGTGCAGCGTCGTGAACAGCTTCTCGCACCCCTCGCGGTCGAGCAGGGCGCGGTGGAACGGGTCGACGAACACGTCGGGATCACCTGCGGACCGCACCAGGAAGTGCCCCGGCAGGCCCACGCCGACCAGGTCGAGGCCGCGACGCCGGGCCACCTCGATGAGCACCACGGCCAGGGTGATGGGGATGCCGCGGCGCCGATCGAGCACCACGTCGAGCAGCGAGTTCCGCGGGTTGCCGTAGTCGTCGGTGTCGCCCGTGAACCCGAGGTCGTCGAACAGGTGGGCGGTCACGCCCGCCAGGGTGCCGTCGGGGCACCCGGCGGCGAGGGCGTCGAGGCGCGCCAGCTCGTGGTCGACGTCGAGGTCGCGCCGCGCGTGGGCCGCGATCAGCAGCGCCCCCAGGTCGAGCTGGCACCCCTCGTCCGGGCCGCGCACGAGCTCGGCAAACCGGTCCGTGATGTCCACTGGTGTTCACGCTACCGGCGGCCCGCATCCGTCCCGCCCCGGCCTGCCGTCCGGACCCGTCCCACGGCGCCGTCGCGGCTCGTTCCCGCTACGGTGCCCGGCCATGTTCCCCGGTGCCCACGCCGAGACGACCCCCGACGCGCCCGCGGTGATCCTGGCCGGTTCCGGGCAGGTCATCACGTACCGCGAGCTCGACGCCGAGGCCAACCGGGTGTCGCACGTCTTCCGCTCGCTCGGCCTGGAGCCGGGCGACCACGTGGCCCTGTGCCTCGAGAACCACCCGCGCTACTTCGCCCTCGTGTGGGGCGCCCACTACGCGGGCCTCTGCTACACCGCCATGAGCTCGCGGCTGACCACCGACGAGATGGCCTACATCATCGAGGACTGCGGGGCCCGGGCCTTCGTGACGTCCGCCTACAAGGCCGACCAGGCGGCCGAGCTGGCGCCCCGCCTCGGCGGCGACGTGGCCCTCTACATGATGGATGGCACGGTCGAGGGCTACGCGAGCTGGGAGGAGGCCCTCGCCGCCCAGCCGGCGACCCCGCTGCCCGAGGATCGCGTCGAGGGGCGCGACATGCTCTACTCGTCGGGCACGACCGGCCGCCCCAAGGGCGTCGAGCTGCCGCTGCCCGACGCCCCGCTCGGCACCCCCGACGCGCTCTACCTGCTGGCCACCGCCGTGTTCGGGGCCACCGCCGACAGCGTGTACCTCTCGCCGGCCCCGCTGTACCACGCCGCCCCCCTGCGCTTCTGCATGGCGTTCCAGCGGGCCGGCGCCGCGGTCATCGTGATGGAGCGGTTCGACCCCACCGAGGCCCTCGCCCTCATCGAGCGGCACCGCGTGAGCCACAGCCAGTGGGTGCCGACCATGTTCATCCGCATGCTCAAGCTGCCGGCCGAGGTGCGCGAGCGCTACGACGTGTCGTCGTTGCAGGTCGCCGTCCACGCCGCCGCTCCCTGCCCGGTGGCGGTCAAGCAGCAGATGATCGAGTGGTGGGGGCCGGTGCTCCACGAGTACTACGCCGGCACCGAGGGCAACGGCTTCGTCTACTGCGACAGCACCGCGTGGCTCGCCCATCCGGGCACCGTGGGCTCGCCCCTCGTGGGCACGATCCACATCGTCGACGACGACGGGGAGGAGCTTCCGCCCGGCGAGCAGGGCACCGTGTACTTCGGCGGGGGCGCCGAGTTCAGCTACCACAACGACCCCGAGAAGACCGCGGCGTCACGCGACCCCCGCGGCCGGGGCTGGTCGACGCTCGGCGACGTCGGCTACGTCGACGAGGACGGGTTCCTCTACCTCACCGACCGCAAGGCGTACATGATCATCACCGGCGGGGTGAACGTGTACCCGCAGGAGGCCGAGAACGTGCTCGCCCTGCACCCGAAGGTCGCCGACGTGGCCGTGCTGGGCGTGCCCAACGAAGACTTCGGCGAGGAGGTCAAGGCCGTCGTCGAGCCGATCACGATGGACGACGCGGGGCCCGAGCTCGAGCGCGAGCTCATCGCCTACTGCCGCGAGCACCTCGCCGACGTGAAGTGCCCGCGTTCGGTGGACTTCCGGGCCGAGCTGCCCCGCCACCCCACCGGCAAGCTGTACAAGCGGCTGCTCAAGGACGAGTACTGGGCGGGGCACGCCAGCAGCATCGTGTGACCGCCCGAGGAGCGCGCGGACCTCAGCGCGGCGGCTGGTCGATCGGGGTCCGGCCGGCGAAGCCGTCCTCGGGCCAGTGCCACCAGGTGACGGCCTCCTCCCCCACCAGCCAGCACAACCAGTACCAGCGCCCGCCTGGCGCCTGTGCCGGGAAGTCGACGAGGCCACGGTCGATGTCGCGCAGCACGACGCCCTCGGCCGCGAGCTCGTCGAGGCACTCCTGGATGGCCGCCGGGTCCGCGGGCACCAGGCCGTGGCCGTTCTGGCGCACGAGCCGCGCCCGCCGGCTCGCCTGGCCCCGGTAGCGCTGCCAGAGGTCCTGCGCCCGGGCCACGACACCACCCACCCAGCCGAGCGCGGCGTTCGCCTCGTCGACCGTCCACGAGCGCACGGGGACGGCATCGGGGCCGGTCGGATCGGAGGCCACCCCGGCAGCGTGGCCGGTCGAGGGCGCCTCGTGCCACCACACGGGTCCGCGCGCCGGCCCGGGTGCCTGGCGACACGGCGTCCACGCGTCTGGCATGATGACGAGGCGTGTTGGGGCGCACTCGACGCGTGGGGGGCAGTCAACGGAGGATCGCCGAGATGCCGTGGCTGTCGGCGAAGCCGTCGACGGCGCGGTGATCGTGGCGAGGGGGATGCACATGCGCCGGATCCCGATCCGGATGAAGCTGGCGGCGGCGCTCGCCGTGCCGCTGATCGGCCTGTTCTTCATCACCGTGGTCGAGGTGGCCGAGACCGCCGCCGACGTCGACGACGTGCGTGCCCAGACCGCCCTCGCCCGTGCCTCCGTCGGGCCCTCGGGCGTGATCACCGCCATCCAGAACGAGCGCACCTGGGCGGTCGTCGAGATGATCGGGCAGGAGAACGCGGTGCAGGCCCCGGTGGAGGGCTACGACGAGTCGCGGCGCCTCACCGACGAGGCCATCACCGCGTTCCGCGACACCCTGGAAGGCGGGAGCGAGGCCGCGGCCGAGGCCTATGCCCAGGCGCTCGGCACCCTCGACCGGCTCGACGACCTCCGGGCGACGATCGACGCCAACACCGCGCCGCGCGACCTCGCCAACGTCGGGGCCGCCAACGAGGCCTACCAGGAGTACTTCGGGCTCATCCGCCCGTTCCTCGACGCCAACAGCCGGGTGGCGCTCGCCATCGACGACGCCGAGCTCCGTCAGGCCACGTCGCTCGTCGACACCACGACGCGCCAGCTCGAGACCCTGTCCGAGTTGGCGCGGTCCTCCATCCTCGAGATCACGCTGGGCGGCGGGCTCGACAAGCCCTCCGAGATCGCATCCATCGCCCGCCTGCGATCGACGTTCGACGCCGGCAACAAGCGGCTGGTCGAGGCCCCGCCGCCGTTCGACGCCGTCATCGGGCCCGAGTACCCGTCGGACCTCGTCGAGGGGTTCACGGGCGAGCTCGACAAGGCGCTCACCGGCGAGCCACCCGACATGGCGTCGCTGCTCGCGACGCTCAACGTCCCTCGCGACGGGGGCTACATGGGCGTCCGCAACGCGCTCGTGGAGGCCCTCAACGAGCGGGCCGACGAGCTGAACGCGGCCGCCGAGCGGCGAGAGCGGATCTACGTGGCGATGGCGATCGTCACGCTGGTGGTCGCCGTCGGGCTGACGTGGGCGGTGTCCCGGTCGATCACCCGGCCGCTGCGCGCCCTCACCCGCCAGGCCAAGGACATGGCCGACCACCGGTTGCCCGACGCCGTGACCGACATCCTCGAGACGCCGCTCGGCGAGAACATCACCGTGCCGCAGGTCGACCCCGTCCGCGTCCGCACGCGCGACGAGGTGTCCGACGTGGCCGAGGCCCTCAACACGGTGCAGGACACCGCGCTCGACCTCGCCGTCGAGCAGGCCGTGCTGCGCCGCAACATCGCCGACAGCTTCGTCAACCTCGGCCGCCGCAACCAGAACCTCCTCGGCCGCCAGCTCGACTTCATCACCGAGCTCGAGAGCAACGAGACCAACGCCGACACCCTCTCGAACCTGTTCCGCCTCGACCACCTCGCCACCCGCATGCGCCGCAACGCCGAGTCGCTGCTGGTGCTGGCCGGCATCGAGCCACCCCGCCAGTGGGCCGCCCCCGTGCGGCTCACCGACGTCATCCGTGCCGCACTCGGCGAGGTCGAGAACTACCAGCGCGTCGCCGTACGCAGCGTCGAACCCGCCACCATCATCGGCTCCGCCGCCGCCGACCTCGCCCACCTCCTCGCCGAGCTCATCGAGAACTCCCTCGTGTTCTCGCCGCCCGACAAGAGCGTGGACATCCGGGGCCGCAACCGCGAGGACGGCGGCTACACGCTGGCGGTGATCGACACCGGCCTCGGGATGGCCGCCAAAGACGTGGCGGCCGCCAACCGGCGCCTCGCCGGGGCCGAGAGCTTCACGGTGGCGCCGTCGAAGTACCTGGGTCACTACGTGGCCGGCAACCTCGCCGCCCGCCACGAGATCCACGTCCGGCTCGACACGTCGCCGGGCCAAGGCATCACGGTCACCGTCACGCTGCCCCCCGGCCTCCTCACGACAGAACTGGTGACCAGCGCCCCGGTCACCCCACCGCACGGCCAGCGGGCGGTCCGTGCCCCGATGGCGCCGCCCGCGGCCCTGCCGCCGGCGCCCGCGCCGCTCTCGTCCCCGTACGGCATCCCGGCCGTCCCCGGCCCGTGGGACGCTCCTCCCCCCACCCGCCCGCTGGCGCCCGCAGCCGAGGCGCCCCCGGGGCCGGTGTTCCCGCCGCTGCCCGCGACCCCCATGGCGATGCCCCCGGCCGCAGGCCCCGCGCCCGCCTCGCCCCCCGACACGGCGCCATGGCAGGCTCCGGCCGCCCACGCCGCGCCGGGGATGCCGGCCGCGCCCGGCGGCACCCGCCCGGCGTCTCCGCCGGGCGCTCTGTGGCCCCGGCAGACGACGCACGCGAGCGGGCCACGGATCGTCGGCGGGCCCCGGCCCACCGCGTCGGAGGTCACGGGCGAGTTGCCACGCACGCCCGGCGGGCTCGCCCGACGCACCCCCGCCAGCCAGCGGCCCCCCGGCGGGCGTGTCGACGACCAGACCCTGCTCCAAGCGCTCCGCCGCTACGCGCCGACGGGGCGCGTGGGGCGCACCGGCACCGCCGGCGGCGCCGGCCCCCCCGTCAGTCGAGCGCGGCGCCTCGCCCCTGACCCCGCCCGACGCCCTCGCCCGCCGCGTGCCTGGGGCGCAACTCCCCCACGCCCACGTGATCTCGCTGCGGGGCGGAAGCACCGCGCCGGCGCCCCGCCCCGCGTTCGACCCCCGCCCCACGCCCGCCGGCGGCGCGAGCAAGGCGACCGACGTGCAGACGCTGCTGTCCAGCTTCACCGCCGGGGTCCAGCGCGGCCTCGAGGAGGCCCGCCTGCGCGCCGAACGGGCGACGGTCGACGCCGGCCCGAACGGGCGGCGACCCGGCGCCTGAGCCGCAGTTCGCCGCCGCGCAGTCCGTCAGGGCTGCAGCACGACGAGGCGCAGCTCGGTCATCTCGCGCACCGCGTAGTGGGGCCCTTCGCGGGTGTTCCCGCTGTCGCGCACCCCGCCGTAGGGCTGCTGGTCGGCCCGCCAGGTCGGGACCTCGTTGACGACCACCCCGCCGAAGTCCAGCCGGCGGGCCGCCGCCAGCGCGGCGTCGAGGCGGGCGGTGAAGATGCCCGCCTGCAGGCCGTAGCGGGTGTCGTTGGCCAGCGCGAGCGCCTCGTCGAGGTCGTCGTAGGCGGTCACGGCGACCACCGGGCCGAACACCTCGTCCCGGCACACCCGCATGTCGGAGGTCGCTCCGGTCAGGACCGTGGGCCGCAGCACGCCGTCGTCACCGACCTCGCCGCCGATCGCCACCTTGGCGCCACCCGCCACGGCCTCGCCGATCCAGGCGGACACCCGCTCGGTCTCGCCGCGGGAGATGAGCGCGGACACGTCGGTGGCCTCGTCGAGCGGGTCTCCGACGACCAGCGCGCCGACCTCGTCGACGAGCGCGGCCACGAAGTCGTCGTGGATCGACCGGTGGACGTAGAGCCGCTGCGACGAGATGCACGACTGGCCGGCGTGGGAGAAGCCGGCGACCTTGAGCTTGGCGGCCGCGGTCCGCCAGTCGGCGTCGCCCTCGACGATCACGGGCGTGTTGTTGCCCAGCTCGAGGTTCACCTTCTTCCGCGCCGCCCGGGCCCGGATGCCCCAGCCCACCTCGGGCGATCCCGTGAACGTGATCATCGCCACGTCGTCGTGGTCGACGAGCGGGTCGCCCACGGCCCGGCCCGGCCCGGTGACCACGTTGAGCCAGCCGGCGGGCAGCCCGCACTCGTCGAGCAGCAGGGCGGCGAGGGCGAGCGCCGACAGCGGAGTCTGGCTGGCCGGCTTGAGCACGACGGGGCAGCCCGCGGCGATGGCCGGCGCCACCTTGTGCGCCACCAGGTTGAGCGGGAAGTTGAACGGGCTGATGGCCCCCACCACGCCGATCGGCACCCGCAGCGTGAAGCCGATCTTGCCGGCGCCCGGCGCGCTGGCCTCCAGCGGCACGACGTCGCCGGCGAGCGTGCGGGCCTCGGCCGCGCTGAAGCGGAACGTGTCGACGGCCCGCCCGGCCTCGACGAGCGCGGTGCGGATGGGCTTGGCGGCCTCCTCGGCGATGATGCGGGCGAACCGCTCGGCCCGCTCGTCGAGGAGGGCCGCGGCCCGGTCGAGGACCGCAGCGCGCGCGGCGGCGGGGAACGCCTCGGACCCGTCGGCCGCGGCGTGCAGCCGGGCGCGGGCCGCGGCGACGGCGCGGTCGACCTCGGCCTGCCCGCAGGCCGGGACCCGTCCCACCTCGTGGCCGTCGTACGGCGAGGAGACGACGATCTCGTCGCCGGTGGTCACCTGCTCATCGCCGATCCGCACGGGTGTCACGTCGGTCATGGGAGGCTCCTCGATGTCCCGGCCGGTCGCACCGGCGCGCTCCGTCGACCTGTCTAGCCGCCCGCTCGCCCCGCGCCACCGTGCGAACGGGCGGCTACCGTCCGGCGGGTGCCCCTGCCGTTCCTCGACTGGCCCGGCCCGCTCGCGTTCGCCCACCAGGGCGCCCATTCGCCCGACGGTCCGGGCGAGAACACGATGGGAGCGTTCGAGGCCGCGGTCGCCCTTGGGTACCGGTACCTCGAGACCGACGCCCACGCCACCCGAGACGGCGTGCTGGTCGCCTTCCACGACGACCGCCTCGACCGGCTGACCGGTGGCAAGGGTGTCCTCGGCGACCTCCCCTACGCCGCGGTGAAGGATGCCCTCGTACGCGGGCGCGACGAGATCCCGCTGCTCGAGGACCTGCTGACCGCCTGGCCCGACGTGCGCATCAACATCGATCCCAAGCACGACGCGGCCGTGGACCCGCTGGTCGACCTGATCGAGCGCACGGGCACGATCGACCGCGTGCTGCATCGGCGCGTTCTCCGACCGCCGCCTGGCGCGGGTGCGCCAGCGCCTCGGGCCGCAGGTGTGCACCTCGATGGGCCCCCGGCAGGTGGCCCGCTTCCTCGCCGCCAGCCGGGGCCTGCCGTCGGGCACCTTCAGCGCCGCCTGCATCCAGGTCCCCGTCAAGCGGGGGCCGGTGCCGCTCGTCACCGAGCGGGTCGTGGCCGCGGCCCACGACCGCGGGCTCCAGGTCCACATCTGGACCGTGAACGACGCCGACGAGATGCGGTCGCTGCTCGACATGGGCGTGGACGGGATCATGACCGACCGGGCCGACGTGCTGAAGGCGGTCCTGCAGGAGCGGGGCGAGTGGACGACCTGACCGTTGCCCCCGAGGAGGGCACCCTCTCAGCCGACGAGGCCGGCGCGCTGTTCCGGGCGCTGATCCTGCCGCGGGCGATCGAGGAGCGGATGCTGAACCTGCTGCGGCGGGGCCAGCTGTCGAAGTGGTTCTCGGGCATCGGACAGGAGGCCGTGTCGGTGGGCCTCGTTGCGGCCCTGCGGAGCGACGACTGGCTGCTGCCGGTGCACCGCAACCTGGCGGTGTTCACCGGCCGGGGTCTCGATCTGGCGGTGCTGTTCCGCCAGATCCTCGGGCGGGCCGGCGGCTACACCGGCGGCCGCGACCGCACGTTCCACTTCGGGACCCTCGACCACCACGTCGTCGGCATGATCAGCCACCTGGGGGCGATGGCACCCGTGGCCGACGGCCTGGCCCTCGCCGCCCGACTGCGGGGCGAGGACCGCGTCGCCGCGGTGCTGGTCGGCGACGGCGCCACCAGCGAGGGCGACGTCCACGAGGCGATGAACCTGGCGGCGGTGTGGCGCCTCGGCGTGCTGTTCGTCGTCGAGAACAACCAGTGGGGCCTGTCGACTCCGGTGAGCGAGCAGTACGCCTGCGCCGACCTGGCCGACCGCGCCGCCGGCTACGGCATGCCGGGCCGGATCGTCGACGGCAACGACGTCGTGGCGGTGCGCGACGCGGTGGCCTGGGCGGCCGGGCGGGCGCGTGCGGGCGAGGGCCCGGCGCTGCTCGAGTGCAAGACGTTCCGGATGCGCGGCCACGAGGAGGCGTCGGGCACCGACTACGTGCCCGCGGAGCAGCTCGCCGCCTGGGTGGCGCGCGACCCGATCGCCCGCTTCGAGACCCGGCTCGACGAGTCGGGGCTGATGGGCGCCGGCGAGCGCGACCTGGTGCGCGACGAGGTGCGGGCCGAGGTCGACCGGCTGGTGGCCGACGCACTCGCCGACGCCACCCCGTCCTCCACCCCCGAGGCCGAGGTGGCACGGGTGTTCGCCCCCGCCGCCCCGCTACGGCGGGCGGTCGCCACCCCGGCCGGCGTCCCGGGCCAGGCGCCCGAGGCGCGCTACGTCGACGCCGTGCGCGACGCGCTGCACGTGGCGCTGGCCGCCGACGACCGCGTCGTGCTGCTGGGTCAGGACATCGCCGCCTACGGCGGCGTGTTCAAGACCACCGAGGGCCTGGCCGCCGAGTTCGGCACCGACCGGGTGCGCAACACGCCGATCATCGAGTCGGGGGCCGTCGGCGCCGCGCTCGGGCTGGCGCTGGACGGGTTCCGGCCGGTGCTCGAGATGCAGTTCGGCGACTTCGTGTCCTGCGGCTTCAACCAGCTCGTCAACAACGTCGCCACCACCCGGTACCGGTGGGGAGCTCCCGTGCCGCTGGTCGTCCGGCTGCCGATCGGCGGCGGGCTCGGCGCCGGACCCTTCCACTCGCAGAACGTCGAGGCCTGGTTCTGCCACGTCCCGGGGCTCAAGGTCGTCGCCCCGTCGTCGCCGGCCGATGCCAAGGGCCTGCTGCTCGCCGCGCTCGACGACGGCAATCCCGTGCTGGTCCTCGAGCACAAGCGGCTCTACCGCAGCGCCCGGGGCCCCGTGCCGCCTGGGCACCATGTCGAGCCGCTGGGGCGGGCCCGCATCGCCCGGCCGGGCCGCGACGCCACGATCGTGACGTACGGGGGCGGCGTCGGCTGGGCCGTCGCCGCCGCCGACGCGGTGGCGGCCGACGGGGGCGGCGAGGTCGAGGTGGTGGACCTGCGCTCGCTGGCCCCGTGGGACCGCGACACGGTCCTCGACTCCGTGCGCCGCACGTCGCGGGCCCTGGTCCTGCACGAGGCGGCCGTCACCGGCGGCTTCGGGGCCGAGGTGGCCGCCACCATCGGCACCGAGGCGTTCGCCTGGCTCGACGCGCCGGTGGCCCGGGTCGGCGGGCTGGACACCCCCATCCCGTTCGCCCCGTCGCTCGAAGCCGTGTGGTCGGCCGAGTCCCGCCTCCGCCCGGCCCTCGACGCCCTCCTGGCGTTCTGATCCGCTACGCCGCCCGGATCGCGGCGCAGAGGACCGCGAGGCCCTGGTCGAGCTCGTCGTCGGTGATCGTGAGCGGCGGGACCAGCCGCAGCACGTTCTCGTCGGGCCCGCAGGACAGCACGATCACGCCGGCGTCGAGGCAGGCGGCGCACACCCGGTCGGTCACGGCCTTGTCGGCCAGCTCGACGCCGATCATCAGGCCGATGCCCCGGATGTCGCGCACGTTCGCCGTGGCCGCCGACCTCGCGGCGGAGGCGGGCGACGGCCCGCTCGCCCAGCTCGCTCGGTGCGCCGGTAGCCGTCGGTCTCGTCCAGCACGTCGAGCGTGGCGAGGGCGGCCGCGCAGGCGACCGGGTTGCCGCCGAAGGTCGAGCCGTGGGTGCCGGTGGGCCAGCGCTCCATCAGCGCCCTCGGCGCCACGATGCCGCCGAGCGGCAGGCCCGAGGCGATGCCCTTGGCGAACAGCAGGACGTCGGGGCGGACGCCGTAGGCCTCGGCCGCGAACGGGCGTCCGGTGCGGCCGACGCCGCACTGCACCTCGTCGAACACGAGCAGGATGCCGTGGTCGTCGCAGCGGTCGCGCAGCCCGGCCAGCCAGGCCCGGGCGGCGGCGACGTAGCCGCCCTCGCCCAGCACCGGCTCGACGATCATGGCGCCGACGTTGGCCGGCGGGGCCTGCAGCGGCGAGCAGCCGGTCGAGCTCGGCGAGCGCGGTCGCCACCGCCTCGTCGGGCGTGGCGTGCTCGTGGGGCACGCAGTACGGCGCGTGGTACACGCCGGGCAGCAGCGGCTCGTAGCCCTCGCGGTACCGGCCCTTGGCCGTGGTGAGCGTCGTGGCCGCCAGGGTGCGGCCGTGGAAGGCGCGCCGGAAGGCGATGACGCCCGGGCTTGCCGGTGACCTTGCGGGCCAGCTTGAGCGCGCCGTCGACCGCCTCGGCGCCCGAGTTGCAGAAGAACACCTGCGGGTCGGCGAGGAACGGGCACAGCGCGCCGATGCGCTCGGCCAGCTCGACGTTGCGGGTGTGGTGCACGACCACCGACGTGTGGATGAGCGTGCGGGCCTGCTCGGCGATGGCGTCGACCACCCGCGGGTGGCAGTGGCCGGTGGTGTTGACCGCGATGCCCGAGCCGAGGTCGAGGTAGCGGCGGCCGTCGACGTCGACGATCCACGACGCCCTCGCCCCGCTCGGCGACCACGTCGTAGTAGCGGGGCAGCACCCCGGCCAGCGCCGTCGTGGTCGCGGGCGAGCCACGTCGGTGGTGGCGTCGGCGGTCGGCGGTGGTCATCGGCGGCTCCGCCGGTCGTCGAGCGGGTGGGTGTCGATCTGGGCCTTCTGCAGCCGGCCCGAGTAGTCGACGTAGACGGTCTTGACCTGGCTGAACTGCTCGATGCCCCGGGTGCCGGCCTCGCGGAAGCCGTTGCCGGTGTGCTTGGTGCCGCCGAAGGGCAGCGGGATCTCGGCGCCGATGGTGGGGGCGTTGACGTAGACGATCCCGGTGTCGATGCGCGTCGACGGCGCGCAGCGCGGTGTCGATGTCGCGGGTGTAGACGGCGGCCGACAGCCCGTACTCGACGCTGTTGACCACGTCGATGGCGTCGTCGAGGTCGGCGACCTCGATGCACGGCCAGCACCGGGCCGAACACCTCCTCCCGGGCGATGCGGTGGCCGGGCCGCACCCCGGTGAGCACGGTGGGGGCGAAGAACGCGCCGCCGTCGCAGCCCGTCGACGGTCGACCGTCTCGCCGCCGCAGGCGACCGTGGCGCCCTCGTCGACCGCGGCGCGCCACCATGCCGTCGATGCGCTCGGCCGACGAGCCGCGTGATGACCGGGCCCGACGTCGGTGCCGGGTCGCGCGGGTCGCCGAGGCGCAGCTCGCCGGCCCGCTTGACGACCCGGTCGACCAGCTCGCCGGCGACGTCGGGGTGCACGATCAGGCGGGACGTCGACGTGCAGCGCTGGCCCGACGGTGCCGAAGGCGCCGAACACCGCGCCCGTCGACGGCCAGGTCGAGGTCGGCGTCGGGCCGGACGACCATGGCGTTCTTGCCGCCCAGCTCGAGCGACACGCAGCCGGGGGCCGGTCTCCATGGCGCGACGCCGCGACCTTGCGGCCGGTGGGCACCGAGCCGGTGAAGCTCACCGCCCGCACGCCCGGGTGGGTGGCGAGGGCGGCGGCCGGCTCGGCGAAGCCCGTGCACGACCTGGACCAGGTCGGCCGGGCACGCCCGCCTCGACGCAGGCGGCGACGAACGCCTCGCAGCAGGCGGGCGCGTGCTCGGACGGCTTGATGACGACGCCGTTGCCGGCCAGCAGCGCCGGGAAGATCTTCCACGACGGGATGGCGACCGGGAAGTTCCACGGCGTGATCATGCCCGACCACGCCGACGGGCTGGCGGGTGGTCCACGCACAGCTTGTCGCCCAGCTCGGACGGCACGGTCTCGCCCCAGGCCGACCGGCCCTGGCCGGCGACGAAGGCGGCCATGTCGACGGCCTCCTGCACGTCGCCGCCCGCCTCGACCAGCACCTTGCCGGCCTCGCGGGCGACGAGGTCGGTGAGCTCGTCCTTGCGCGCGGCGAGGACGGCGCCGGCGGCGGCGATGACCTCGGCCCGGGCCGGGACGGGCAGCCGGGCCCAGGCCCGCTGGGCCGCGGCGCGCGGCCGCGACCGCGGCGTCGACGTCGGCGGCGTCGTGCGCCGGGTACTCGCCGACGACGTCGTCGGGCCGGGCGGGGTTGACCGAGCGGAAGCGTCGTCATCGGCCTGCCTCCTGCGAGGTCTGTAACGAACGTTCCAGGCTGGTCACGGGAACGTATCATCTCGTTCCATGTCCGAGTGGCGTCGCCGGATCGAGCGACGCACCGCGACGTGCTGTCCCCCGCCGAGCGCCGGGTGGCCGAGGTCGTCCTGCGCGACCCCGAGGCCGTGGCCTTCGGCACCGTCGCCCGGGTCGCCGAGCGGGCCGACACGCGCGGCGCCACGGTCGTGCGGCTCGCCGACCCGGCTCGGCTACGCCGGCTTCAGCGGGCTGCAGGCGGCCGTCCGGGCCGAGCTCGGCGCAGCGGCTGCGCCCGGCGGTCGAGCGCATCCGGGCCGAGCACCGGCGACGACGTCGTGGCGCGCACGCTGCGGGCCGAGCTCGACAACGTCCAGCGCACGCTGCGAGGCGGTCGACCGCCGACGCGTTCGCCCGGGCGGTCGACCTGCTGGCCGACCGCCGCCGGCGCGGTCGCGGGTGCTGGCCGGCGACGCCGAGTCGCGGCATCGGCGCCATGCTCGCCGCCGACCTGGCCCTGCGTGCGCGACGGCGTCGAGCTGGTCGGCGGGTCCGACGTGCGCGGTCGCCCGCCAGCTGGCCGCGCTGCGCGGCCCGGCGCGTGGTGGTCGGCGATCGACCTGCGCCGCTACGAGCGCTGGGTCGTCGGCCGTGCCGCGCGGCCGCGGCGGCGCGGCGCCGCACGGTGGTCGCGGTCACCGACAGCCCGCTGTCGCCGCTGGCCGCCCGGCGCCGAGGTGGCCTTCACGGTCGCCGCCGAGGGCGCCGGCCCGTTCGACAGCCACGTCGGCACCCTCGCCCTCGCCAACGCGCTGGTGGCCGGCGTCGCCGCCCGCCTGCGCCGCTCCGCCACCGACCGCCTCGACCGCGTCGAGGCCGCCTGGCGCCGGCGCGCGGGCGCCGCTCGTCGACGGGTGACCAGCTCGCCTGCGTCCGGTCGGCGCTGCCGCTAGCCTCCGCCCGATGACGACGGGCGCGTTCGGAGCAGCGACGGCGCACGCCCCGTCGGGCATGGTGGCACGGCCGACCACCTGGCGTCGTCGGCCGGCGTGGCGATCCTGCGGGCCGGGGGCACGCGCGCCGACGCCGCCGTCGCCGCCGGCGCGGTGCTGGCCGTGACCAACCAGCACATGTGCGGCATGGGCGGCGACCTGTTCGCCCTCGTCCACCGGCCCGGCGAGCCGGTCGGCGGCGCTGTGCGCGCGCGGGCCGGGCCGGCAGTCGGGCGCCGACGCCGCTCCGGCTCCGGGCCGAGGGCCTCGACCGGCATGCCGTGCCGCGGCGACATCCGCGCCGTGACCGTGCCGGGCTGCGTCGACGGCTGGCTCGACGCTGCACCGCCGCTTCGGCCGGCTGCCGCTCGCCAGGTGCTCGAGCCGGCGATCACGCTACGCCGCCGACCGGCTTCCCGGTCTCGCCCCTGCTCGTCGCTCATGGCGCCGCTGGTCGCTCGAGCTCGACGGCGTCGACGACTACCTCGAGCCCGCCATGGCCGCCGGCGGCCGGCTGCCCCGGGCACGCTGCTCCGCCGGCCCGGCGTGGCCGCGCGCCCTCGAGGCGCATCGCCGCCGACGGGCCGCGGCGGCGTTCTACCTCGGCGCCTTCGGCGACGGGCTGCTGCGCGCTCGGGCGAGGGCGTGTTCACCCGCGGACGACCTCGCCCGCACCAGGCCGAGTGGGTCGACCCGCTCGGCCGTCGACGCCTGGGGCCACGACCGTGGACCGTCGCCGCCCGCCGTCGCAGGGCTACCTGACGCTGGCCGGCGCCGGGGTCGCCGAGCGGGCTCGGCGCTGCCCGACGACCCCGACGACGCCGGCGTGGGCCCACCTGCTCGTCGAGGCCGCCCGGCGTGGCCGGCAGCGACCGGCCCGACGGTGCTGCACGACGCGCGCCGACGGCGCGGCGCTGCTCGACGCCCGACCGGCTCGACGCGCAGCGGTCGCCGCATCGACCCCGACCGCCGCGCCGACGTCGGCCGCCGCCGTGCCGGTCCGGCGGCACGACCGTCGTGTGCGCGGTCGACCGCGACCGCATGGGCGTCACGCTCATCCAGTCGAACGCCTCGGGGTGGGGCGCCCACATCGTCGAGCCCGGCCACCGGCGTGTTCCTCCACAACCGCGGCATCGGCTTCACCCTCGGCGCCGGCCACCCGGCCGAGTGCGGCCCCGGCCGCCGGCCCCCGCACACGCTGTCCCCCGCGCTGGTCACCCGGCCCGACGGATCGCTGCGGGCCGTGCTCGGCACGATGGGCGGCGACTCGCAGCCCCAGATCCTCGCTGCAGCTCCTCGCCCGCCTGCTGCGCCACGACGAGTCGCCCGGGCGCGCCGTGCGCGCCGGCCGCTGGGTGCTCGGCCACCGCGCCCGGCCGGCGAGCACGGCGGGTTCGACACGTGGGCGGGCGACGGTCCCGAGCGCGTCGAGGTCGAGGCCCACGCCCCGGCGGCGTGGGACGCCGGCCTGGCCGAGCGCGGCCACGACGTGTGGCGCAGCCCCGCCGCCATCGACCACGGCTTCGGCCACGCCCAGGTGATCGCCCTCACCGACGGCGTCCTGGCGGGCATCGCCGACCCGCGGTCGCTCGACGGCGCCGCCGCCGGCTACTGACGGGGCCCAGCGGAGCGGCGGGCCGACGGGAGTAGCGTCCGCGACGTGCGCGACGACTTCGTGCTGCTGGCCGGGTCCGCCAACACCCACCTGGCGCAGGCCATCGCCGCCTACCTCGACCACCCCCTCTGCCAGGGCGAGACGCTGCGGTTCTCCGAGGGCAACCTGTTCGTGCGGGTGCCCGAGAACGTCCGGGGCCGGGACGTCTTCCTCGTGCAGGGCACCGCCTTCCCCGCCAACGACAACTTCGTCGAGCTGCTGTTCTGGATCGACGCGCTCAAGCGGGCCAGCGCCACGTCCGTGACCGTCGTGATGCCGTACTTCAGCTACGCCAAGGGCGACAAGAAGGACGAGCCGCGGGTGTCGATCCGGGCCCGGGTGTGCGCCGACGCCATCGAGGCCGCGGGCGCCGACCGGGTCATCACCATGGACCTGCACGCGCCGCAGGTGCAGGGCTTCTTCCGCGTCCCGGTCGACGACCTCTACGCCGCGCCCGTGCTCTGCGAGGCCGTCGCCTCGAAGGCCCTGCCCGACCTGGTGGTCGTGTCGCCCGACGCCGGCTTCGCCAAGAAGGCCAAGCTCTACGCCAAGCGGCTGGGCGCCCCGCTGGCCATCGCCGACAAGGAGCGGGCCGACCACACCGAGACGGCCGAGGTGGTCGACCTGATCGGCGAGGTCGAGGGCCGCACCGCCCTGATCGTCGACGACTTCACGATCTCGGCCGGGACGCTGGTCGACGCCGCCCGGGTGCTGATCGAGCGCGGGGCCGCCTCCGTCTACGCGGCGGTGACCCACGGCCTGCTCACCGGGCGGGCGATCGAGCGCCTCGACGACAGCGCCATCGAGCGCCTGTTCATGACCGACTCGGTCGAGACGCAGCCGGTCGACCGTGCCCGGGCGCATCGAGGTCGTGTCGGTGGCCGGCCTCTGGGCGAGGCGATCCGGCGCATCGCCCGCCGCGAGAGCATCAGCGTGCTGTTCCAATGAGCGATGGACGCCGCCCCGCTGCACCCCGATGTCGCGGTCCTCGCTCCCCTGCTCGGCACGTGGGCAGGGACGGGTGAGGGCAGGTACCCGACCATCGAGCCGTTCCGCTACCGCGAAGAGGTGACCTTCGGCGCACGCCGGCAAGCCGTTCCTCGCCTACCGCCAGGCCACCGTGCGGCTCGACACCGGCCTGCCCGCCCACGCCGAGGCGGGCTACCTCCGGGGGACCGGCGGAGGCCGCGTCGAGCTGGTCCTCGCCCACCCGACGGGCATCGCCGAGCTGGCCGAGGGCGAGGTCCGGGCGGCCGACGGCGGGGCGGTCTCGCGCTGCGGCTGGCGTCGGTGGCGGTGGCCCGGACGGCCACGGCCAAGGAGGTGACCCGGGTCGAGCGCACCATCACGGTCGAGGGCGACGTCCTGCGCTACGAGCTGGCCATGGCGGCCGTCGGCCAGCCCCACCAGCACCACCTCGCCGCCGAGCTGCAGCGCACGGGCTGAGCCCGTCCGCCGGGGAGCCTCGGCCGACTCAATCGGGGTCGGCGAAGGAGGGCGCCCGCTTCTCGAAGTAGGCGGCCACCGCCTCGACCTGGTTGGGCGTGCCGATGAGCGACGCGATCGTGTGGCGCTCGTCGGCGTACTGCTGGGCCAGCGGCACCCGGCCCGACTGGTCGAGCAGGCGCTTCGTGCCCCGGATCGCCGCGGGCTCTTGCCCGCGATCTCGCGGGCGAGGGCCAGGGCGTCGGCCAGCGGGTCGTCGCTCACGCGGGTGCACAGGCCGAGCGCCACGGCCTCGGTGCCCGACACGTTCCGGCCGGTCCACGTCAGCTCCTTGGCGACGTCGATGCCCACCAGGCGGGGCAGCGTGGCGGTGGCCGTCATGTCGGGCGACAGCCCCCAGCGGATCTCGAGCACGGACAGCGTGGCGTCGGGGTGGACGATGCGCAGGTCGGCGCCGAGGGCGATCTGCAGCCCACCGCCGAGGCAATGGCCCGACACCGCGGCGATGACCGGTACCGGGACCTCGGACCACCCGTGGGCGGCCTGCTGCGCGAGGTGCGTGATGCGCCCGTCGGTGCGGCCGATGGCGCCGATGTCGCCGGTGGCAGCCTCGCCGTCTCCGCCCGCACCGCCGGCGGCGGCCGGCTCCGCCGGTCCGCCCGTGTCGACCGTGACCCGGCCACCGGCCATGGCCATGAACCCCGAGAAGTCGAGGCCGGCAGAGAAGGCCCGCCCCTCGCCGGACAGCACGACCGCCCGCACCGACGTGTCGCGGGCCAGCCGGGCGCTGGCGTCGACCAGGGCCACGAACATGTCGCCGTCGAGGGCGTTCAGCTTGTCCGGCCGGTTGAGCCGCACGTCGGCCACGCCCTCGGTGATCTGCACGGTCACGCGGTCGGACATCGGGACCTCCCTGGTCGTCGCCGACCACTCTGCCGCACAGCGGTCGGGGGCGCGGCATGCGACCGCGTGCGGCGGTGAGCGCCGACGCACCGGGCGGGCCGGCGTCGATCGCGGCCTCGACCGCCGCCACCGTGACCTCGAAAGGATCGAAGTCCGCCAGCCACCACGTGGCGCCCGCCGCCCCCCACCCGGCGGCGTCGTCGCCCGGCAACCCCGTGACCACGATGTCGAACGGGCGGCCGAGGGCGCGGGCCTGCTGGACGATGCCGGCCAGGGCCGCCGGGTCGTCGGTGTCGATGAGGAACACGCCGTCGTGCCGCAGCGCCCGGGCGACCGGCCGCCGGTTCGGCCACCGGGCCGCCAGCCAGATCGGCATCCCGCCGGGCCGGGCGGGCGCGGGCCGGAAGGTGACGTCCTCGACCGTGTAGTGCTCGCCGTGGTGGTCGACGTGCTCGCCCGCCAGCAGGCCGGTGAGCACCCCAACCCCTCGTCGAGCATGCCCGCCCGCCGGCGGTCGTCGAGCTCCTCGCCGAAGCGCGACAGCTCGCCGCCGCTCGCGTCGAGCCCGAGCCCGAGGCCGAGCACGAACCGCCCGCCGGACAGGTGATCGAGGGCCACGGCCTGGCGGGCGACGATCCACGGCCGGCGACGGGCCAGCGGCGTGACCATGGGCCCGAGCTGCACCCGCTCGGTGGCCGCCGCGATCGCCGCCAGCGCGATCCACGCGTCGGTCGCCGACACGGTCGGCGGCCGGTAGACCACGTGGTCCCAGAGGAAGACGCCGTCCCAGCCCCGGTCCTCGGCCCGCACCGCCAGCCGGGCCAGCGTGGCCGGATCGGCCAGCTCGTCGAAGATCGGCAGGAAGATCCCGGACTGCATGGCCGCCGACCGTACTTCCGAGGCGAGTTAGCGTCGACCGCGATGGCCGACATCCGCACCCTGCCCGTGACCGCCGAGCTGATCGACTACGTGGTCGACCACGGGTCGTGGCCGGTCGACGAGGTGCTGGCCGACCTCCGGGCCGAGACGCTCGCCCTCGGCGCCGCGGCCGGCATGCAGATCGGGGCCGACCAGGGCCAGCTCCTCACGCTGCTCACCCGGATCGCGGGCGCCCGCCGGGCGGTCGAGGTCGGCACGTTCACGGGGTACTCGTCGCTCTGCATCGCCCGGGGCCTCGCCGATGACGGCCGGCTGCTGTGCTGCGACGTGAGCGAGGAGTGGACGGCGCTCGCCCGCCGGGCCTGGGACCGCGCCGGGCTCGCCGACCGCATCGAGCTGCGGTTGGCGCCGGCGCTCGAGACGCTGCGGGCGCTCCCCACCGACGTGCCGATCGACCTCGTGTTCATCGACGCCGACAAGCCCGGCTACGTCGCCTACTGGGACGAGCTGGTTCCCCGGGTGCGGCCCGGCGGCCTGCTTCTGGCCGACAACGTGCTGTGGTCGGGCCGCATCACCGACGAGCCGGGCGACGACGCCAACCTGGCCGCCCTGCGCGCCTTCAACGACCACGTGGCGGCCGACGGCCGGGTCGAGGTCGCCATCCTCCCGGCGTTCGACGGGCTCACGATCGCCCGGAAGCGCTGACGCCGCGGCCCGGGGCTCGCGGCTCGCCCGGCCCCACGGCTCCCGGCTCAGCCGTCGAGCCGCTTCTCGAACCAGTGGTCGGCGTAGGCCTCGTCGTTGAACGCCGCGACCTCGCGATAGCCGGCGCTGCGGTAGAGGGCGATCGCCTCGGTGAGCGAGGCGTTGGTCTCGAGGCGGACGGCGTCGCTGCCGTGCTCGGCCGCGTGCTGCTCGAGCCGTGCCAGCAGCCGGCGGCCGAGCCCGAGCCCGCGGGCGCTCTGATCGACCCACATGCGCTTCAGCTCGGTGGGCGCGCCCGGGTGGAACTTGAGCGCCCCGCACCCGACCGGCTCCCCCCGCCGGCGGCGACCAGGAAGGCGCCGGCCGGCGCCCGCATCTCGTCGATCGCGGCAGGCAGGCTGCGCCGGGATCGAAGCCGGCGGGGAACCGTCGGTCCAGCTCGCGGTAGTAGGCGCGTAGGCACCGCTGGGCGGCCGGCGAGCCGGGGTCGACCACGTCGATGCTGACGGTCCCGGCCTCGAGCAGCCGCTCGACCTCGTCGAGCGCGCCGGCGAGCCGCTCCCGCTGGCGGTCCGTCAGCGGCGCGATCAGCGAGGAGGCCAGCTCGTCGCTCCGCCGGTCGAGCTCGGCGCGCTCCGCCCGCCCCGCAGCGGTGAGCTGGGCGGTGCGCACCCTCCTGTCGGCGGCGCTCGGCCCGACCGTGACGAGGCCCGCGGCCTCCAGCGAGCGCAGCAGGCGGCTGAGGTACCCCGAGTCGAGGCCGAGTTCCCGCCGCAGGTCCCTGACCTCGCGCCCCTCCTCGCCGATCTCCCACAGCACCCGGGCCTCGCCGAGAGGACGGTCACGTCCGAGGAACCGGGCCTCGAGCGCGCCGACCCGCTGCGTGTGGAGGCGGTTGAACCGCCGCACCCGGGCAACGAGGTCGGCCTCGATTCCCTGACTCTAGTCAGAGAACGGCGCGGGGCCGACCAGGATGCGGTTCGCTACCGTCGCCGGCCATGGCCGACGAGACCTGCACCGTGCTGTACAACCCGCGCTGCTCGAAGTGCCGGCAGGCGCGGGACCTGCTGGCCGAGAAGGGGGTGGACGCCGACCTCGTGCACTACCTGGACGACACGCCGAGCCGCGACGAGATCGTGCGCATCGCGGGGCTGCTCGGCGTCGACGACCCCCGCGAGATGATGCGCACCGGCGAGCCGGTCTACCGCGAGCTGGGGCTGAAGGCGGCCGACCGCGAGGCGCTGTTCGACGCCATGGCCGAGCACCCCATCCTCATCGAGCGGCCCATCGTGATCGCCGGCGACCGCGCCGTGATCGCCCGACCGCCGGAACGGCTCCTCGAGGTCGTCGACGGGGCGTGACCAGGGCCACAAGGCCGTATTGACAGGTGTCCAACGACACACCTACCGTCTGGTAACTAGCTCGTGACCGCCGTCACGTGACCTCTCACGGACGACGACCTCTGCGAAGGGACGCTGGGTGCCACGACCCTCTGGCTTGTCGCGCCTCTGGGCGCTCATCGTGCTCGCCCTCGCCCTCCTGGTCACTGCCTGCGCCAGCGTCGAGAGCGGCTCGACGCAGGTGTCTGGGGGCGACGACGACGACGCCGACGCCGGCGCGCCGCAGTACGGGGGCCGCCTCGTGTACGGCCTCGAGGCCGAGACCACCAACGGTTGGTGCCTGCCCGAGGGTCAGCTCGCCATCGCCGGCATCCAGGTGGCGCGGTCGGTCTACGACACGCTGACGGTGCCCAACGGCGACGGCGAGTTCGTGCCGTTCCTCGCCGAGGCGGTGACGCCGAACCCCGACTTCACCGAGTGGACGATCACCCTGCGGCCCGGCATCACGTTCCACGACGGCTCGCCGCTCACCGCCGAGGTGGTGAAGAACAACCTGGACGCCTACCGGGGCCAGTACCCGGGACGCACGTCGCTGCTGTTCCAGTTCGTGCTGGCGAACATCGCCGCAGTCGACGTGGTCGACCCGCTGACCGTGCGGGTCACGACCGAGCGGCCGTGGTCGTCGTTCCCCTCGTTCCTCTACTCCAGCGGCCGCCTCGGCATCATCGCCCAGTCGCAGCTCGACGACCCCGAGAACTGCGCCACCGACCTGGTCGGCACCGGGCCGTTCAGGCTCGTCGAGTGGCAGGTCAACGATCACCTGTCGCTCGAGCGCAACGAGGACTACTGGCGCACCGACGCCGACGGCAACCAGCTCCCCTACCTCGACGAGCTCGAGTTCCGCCCGGTGATCGAGCAGCAGCAGCGCATCAACGGCCTCAAGTCCGGCGAGATCGACGCCTTCCACACGTCGACCGCGCTGACGATCGACGAGATGCGGGCCCTCGACGAGGCCCAGCAGGTGAACATGGCCGAGTCGGCGGACGCGGCCGAGGTGTCGTTCCTGATGACCAACGCCACCGAGCCGCCGTTCGACAACCAGACCGCCCGGTCGGCCATCGCCAACGCCTTGTTGATCGAGCTGGGCAACGAGATCAACGGCAAGGGCATCCCCATCATCGCCAACGGGCCCTTCGCTCCCGGGTCGCTCGGCTACGTCGAGGACACCGGGATGCCGCGCGGCGACCAGGAGCGGGCCCGCGAGCTGGTCGCCCAGTACGAGGCCGAGACGGGCCAGCCGTTGAAGTTCCAGATCACGTCGACCCCCGAGCCCGACACCCTGGCCGCCGCCCAGTTCGCGGCCCAGATGTTCGAGGAGGCGGGCATGGACGTGAGCATCACCAGCCTCGACCAGTCCTCGCTGATCTCCTCGGCGATCAGCAAGGACTTCCAGCTCATGACGTTCCGGAACTACCCGGGCCTCGACCCCGACAACAACTACGTCTGGTGGTACGGCGGCGGGAACCCGGTGAACTTCTCCGGCTTCGACGACCCCGACGTGAACCGCCTGCTCGACGCCGGCCGGGCCACGCCCGACCCCGCCGCCCGCCAGGAGATCTACGGCGAGCTCAACCGGGTCCTCGCCGAGCGGGGCTACTTCCTGTGGTCGACGTGGACGACGTGGGCGGTGCCGATGGACCCGGCGTTCCACGGCGTGGTGGGCGCCCGCCCGACCGACGGGAGCAGCGACTACACGGGCCTCGCCCTGGGACACGACATGGCCTACGTCTGGCAGGAGCAGTAGCGATGCGCGTCGCCAAGGAGCTGAGCAAGCGGCTGTTGTCGCTGGCCCTCGTCCTCTTCCTCGTCACGCTGTTCTCGGCGCTGCTGCTGAGCCTCGTCCCCGGCGACCCGGTCGACACGCTGGTCCCGCTGGCCGAGTCCGAGGAGGCCGACGCCCTCAAGGCCCAGGTGCGCCAGGACCTCGACCTCGACGAGCCGCTGCCCCAGCGCTACGTGAACTGGGTCAGCGACTTCGTCACCGGCGACGAGAACGGCGAGCACTTCGGCGAGTACTTCCGGGTGTCGGGCCGCGACCCGGTCAGCGCCCGGCTCGCCGACGCCCTGCCGGTCTCGCTGCAGCTCATGCTGTACGCCCAGGTGCTGGCCCTGGTCATCGCCATCCCGCTGGGCGTCCTCACCGCCTACCGGGCCGGCTCGAAGTTCGACAAGGCCGCCAACACGGGGGCGTTCGCGCTCCTCGCCATCCCCAACTTCGTGCTCGGCCTGGGCCTCGCCTACTACCTCGGGGTCTGGCTGAATTGGCTGCCGCCGTCGGGCTACGTCCCGTTCGGCGAGGACGCCCTCGAGCACGTCCGCCGCATGGTGCTGCCCGCCGCCACACTGGCCGCCGCCCAGGTCGCGGTGTACATGCGCCTGCTGCGCACCGACATGGTGGCGACGCTGCAGGAGGACTTCATCCAGATGGCCCGCTCGAAGGGCATCTCCGACCAGCGGGTCCTGTGGCGCCACGCGCTGCGGCCGTCGAGCCTGACGCTGCTGACCGTGGCCGGGCTCAACGTGGGGACGCTCATCGGCGGCGCGGTGGTCGTCGAGGTCATCTTCAGCATCCCCGGCATGGGCCTCGCCATCAGCCAGGCCATCTTCGAGCGCCAGTACGTCGCCCTGCAGAGCTTCGTGGCCGTGCTCGCCATCCTCTACGTCCTCGTGAACTTCGCGGTGGACGTGCTCTACACGATCGTCGACCCGAGGATCCGTCATGCCCGAGCCCGCAGCTGACCGCTACGCGGCGCCCGTGGGCGGCGTGCTGGCCCCGCCCGGCACCGCCGCGCCCGCGGTGACGCCCGCCCCGGCCGTCCCGCCGGCCGAGACCGTCGAGGCCAGCCCCACCAAGCGCCTCGGGCTGCTCGGCTGGTTCTCGATCCTCTGGCTGGGCGGCATCACCCTGCTCGCGGTGGTGGCTCCGTGGCTGCCCCTCCCCGATCCCGACAAGAGCTACCTCGAGATCGTGCGCGTCGGGCCGGTCCAGCCCGGGCACGTGCTCGGCGGCGACGGCAGCGGGCGGGACATGCTGAGCCGCGTCATCTTCGGGGCCCGGTCGTCGCTCGGGATCAGCGTGTCGGCCGTGCTCATGGGGTTCGCGATCGGGGGGCTGCTCGGGCTGCTGGCCGGCTACTTCCGGGGGACGGTCGACGCGGTGCTCACCACGGTGTTCAACGTGCTGCTGTCCATCCCGGCGCTGGTGCTCGCCCTGGCGCTCGTCGCCATCTTCGCCAGCGCCCAGGAGGACGTGTCGAACGGCCGCAAGTCGGCGGTGCTGGTCGCCGCCCTGGCCATCGTGACCGTGCCGCTGATCGGGCGCATCGCCCGCGCCAGCGCGATGGCGTGGTCCGAGCGCGAGTTCGTCAAGGCCGCCGAGGTGCTGGGCGCCGGCCACGTGCGCATCCTCTGGCGCGAGGTCTTGCCCAACGTGCTGCCGGCCATGGTGTCCATCGCCCTGCTGGGCATCGCGGTGGCGATCGTGGCCGAGGGCAGCCTGGCCCTGCTCGGCGTCGGCATCACCGAGGTGCCGTCGTGGGGGAACATGATCGCCTTCGGCCGCTCCGACCTGGCCCGGGCGCCCCACATCGTGGCCGTCCCGTCGATCGCCATCTTCCTCACCGTGCTCGCGCTCAACTACCTGGGCGACGTGGTGCGGGCCCGCTTCGACGTCCGGGAGGCCGCGCTGTGAACGTCCTCGCCGAAGCAAGCTTCGCCTCGGAATTGTCGGTGTCGGCCTCCGGCCGACCCGAACCCCCCGCCCGCGCTCCGGGCTCCCATCCGTCGAGGCGGCCGCAGGCCTTGGAGGAGCTGTGAACGAGCGCACGAACCTCTCCGACGCCCCTGTCGGCTTCAAGATCAACCAGCGCGCGTACGGGCGGCTGCTCGAGGTCACCGACCTGCGCACCGGGTTCCGCACCGCCGGCGGCCTCGTGCGGGCCGTCGACGGCGTGTCGCTCACGCTCGACCGCGGCCGCACGCTCGGCATCGTCGGCGAGTCGGGGTCGGGCAAGTCGGTGCTCAGCCGTTCGATCATGGGCCTGCTGCCCAAGCGCAACGTCGTGCGCGAGGGGCGCGTCGTCTACGACGGCCAGGACCTGACCGCGCTGGGCCCCAAGGCGCAGCGCAACCTGTGGGGCGCGGAGATGTCGATGGTCTTCCAGGACCCGATGACCGCGCTCAACCCCGTCCTCAAGATCGGCAACCAGATCACCGAGGGCCTTCGCCACCACCTCGGCGTCGACCGCAAGACCGCCAACCAGAACGCCGTCGCCCTGCTGCGGTCGGTCGGCATCCCCGAGCCCGAGCGGCGCCTGTCGCAGTACCCCCACGAGCTGTCGGGCGGCATGCGCCAGCGGGTGATGATCGCGGTGGCGCTGGCCTGCGGGCCCAAGCTGCTGTTCGCCGACGAGCCCACGACCGCCCTGGACGTGACCGTCCAGGCGCAGATCCTCAACCTGCTCGCCCGCCAGCAGCGCGAGCGGAACATGGCCATGATCCTCGTGACCCACGACCTCGGGGTGGTGGCCGGCCGGGCCGACGACATCGCGGTCATGTACGCGGGCCAGATCGTCGAGAAGGCGCCGACCGCCACGCTGTTCCGCAACGTGCGCATGCCGTACACCGAGGCGCTGCTGCGCTCGATCCCGAAGTTGGACGAGCCCCGCCACGCCCGGCTGCAGGCCATCCCCGGCCGGCCGCCGCAGCTCGTCGACCCCCCGAGCGGCTGCCGCTTCGCGCCGCGCTGCCCGTACGCCCAGGCGAAGTGCCACGTGGCGGCCCCGCCGCTGGTCGAGAGCGAGCCCGGCCACGAGTACCGGTGCTGGTTCCCGGTCGGTTCCGGACCCACCCCCGACGGGAACGGCCACGCCACCAGGATCGCGGTGCCCGCCGCGCCCGCCTCCCCCGCCTATTCGACGGAGACCCACTGATGGCCGGCACCGGCACCGCCCACCTCCGCCCCGCCCCCGAGACGCTGCTGCGGGTCGAGGACCTGGTCGTCGAGTTCCCGGCCGGCCGCCAGAAGGTCCACGCCGTCTCGGGGGTGTCCCTCGACATCCGCAGGGGCGAGACGCTCGGCCTCGTCGGCGAATCGGGTTGCGGCAAGTCGACGACCGGCAAAGCGGTGATCCAGCTGCCGGCGCCCACGTCGGGGCGGGTGCGGTTCGACGGGCAGGACCTGACGGGCCTGTCGGGCAAGCGCCTGCGGCAGGTCCGTACCCGCCTCCAGCTCATCTTCCAGGACCCGATCTCGTCGCTGAACCCGCGGCGGAAGGTGCGCGACATCCTGGCCGAGCCGCTACGGATCTGGGGGCGGGGCAGCCGGAAGGACCAGGAGGCCAAGGTCCGCGAGACCCTCGACGCGGTGGGCCTCGACCCCGACGTCGCCCTGGACAAGCGGCCCCACCAGTTCTCGGGCGGGCAGTGCCAGCGCATCTCGATCGCCCGGGCGCTGGTCATGGAGCCCGACCTGATCATCTGCGACGAGCCGGTGTCCGCCCTCGACGTGTCGGTGCAGGCGCAGATCCTCAACCTGCTCGACGACCTCAAGTCCCGCTTCGACCTCACCCTGGTGTTCATCGCCCACGACCTGGCCGTCGTGAGGCACGTGTCGACCCGCGTCGCCGTCATGTACCTGGGCAAGATCTGCGAGGTCGGCGACCCGGAGGCGCTGTACGCCCGGCCCGCGCACCCCTACACGGCGGCGCTGCTGGCGTCGATCCCGGTGCCCGACCCGGACGTGCGGCCCGACGACGCCGACCTGCTCAGCGGCGACCTGCCGTCGCCGGTCGACCCCCCGTCGGGCTGCCGCTTCCGCACCCGCTGCCCTCGGGCCCAGGACCGGTGCGCCAGCGAGGAGCCGACCATCCGCCAGGTCGGCGCCGACCAGTACGTGGCCTGCCACTTCCCCCTGACGGACTGACCAGGGGACGACGCCCTTGTGTCCCGGACGGCTGATCCGCCGCGAAATCGCCAGATCAACCGTCCGGGACGCTAGTCAGATGCCCAGCTTGGCTGCGTCCACCGCCGCGAGGGCGTCGTCGGGGCCTGTGATCTCGACCCGGGCGGCCGAGCGGCGGCCGAAGAGGAACAGGGCCAGCTCCTGTGGGCCGCCCTCGATCCGGGCGCTGGGGCCCGTGCCCCTGGCCGAGACCTCGCCGTAGCCCGGCGCGGCCAGTGCCACCCCGGCGCCCTTGACGCGCCGCACCATCATCGGCGCCATCCGGCGGACCATCGGCCACAGGACGGCGTCGATGTCGGGACGGTCGCGGGGCCCCTGGCCGTTGGCCCGACGGACGTCCTCGTGGTGGATGAACCACTCGTTCGTGTTGAGCAGCGGGCGGAGGCCCGGCACGCGCCACGGGACGGCCGGCGGGCCCGACCGCAGGCGCTCGACGAGGGACGCGTAGCCCTTCGCCCGGGCCCCGTCCATGAGCTTGCGCTCGAGGCCGGCGAAGCGGTCGCCGCCGAGGATCGCCAGGCCGCTGCGGGGGTCGTGCTCGCGAATCACCAGGTGGGCGGCGAGGTCGAGCGTGGTCCACCCCTCGCACAGGGTGGGGGCGTCGGGTCCGCTGGCGACGAACAGGTCGCACAGCTCGGCCCGCTCGGTGGCGTCGAGGGGTTGGTCGGTCACGGCAGTAGGGTACGCGTCCATGGCTTCTCCTCCCGCCTTCGAGATCGACGAGCGCGCCCTCTACGAGGTGACCATCGCCACCGACAAGGGCGACATCGTGCTCGAGCTCGACCCCGCGCTCGCGCCGACCACGGTGAACAACTTCGTCGCGCTGGCCCGGCAGGGCTTCTACGACAACGTGACCTTCCACCGGGTGGTGCCCGGCTTCGTCATCCAGGGCGGCGACCCCGAGGGGTCGGGCCGGGGCGGACCGGGCTACCGGTTCGCCGACGAACCGGTGAAGGGCGAGTACACGCATGGGGCCGTGGCCATGGCCAACGCGGGGCCAGACAGCAACGGTTCGCAGTTCTTCATCTGCATCGACGACTGCACCCGCAAGCTCGACAAGGCGTACAACCTGTTCGGCTACGTCACCTCGGGCCTCGACGTGACCGGGCAGATCGCGCAGGGCGATGTCATGCGATCGGTGACGATCGTCGAGAAGCCCGGGGCCTGACGCTCCCCGCCACGGTCCCTCCCGCGGTTCCAACCGCCGACCCCGACGGAAGTAGCCTCGTGCAGATGTCCGAGGAGCCGCTGTTCATTCCGCGCGGCGCCGACTTCGTGCCGTCAGAGCACACCCGCGGCCCGTGGGATCCGCGGCACCAGCACGGCGGCGCGGTCGCCGCCCTCGCCGCACGCGCCGTCGAGCGCCGGGCCGGCCCCGAGTTCTGCCTGACCCGCCTGACCGTCGAGCTGATGCGGCCCGTCCCGCTCGAACCGCTGGCGGTCGACGTGGCGGTCCCGCGCCCGGGCCGCCGGGTGCTCGGCATCACGGTGTCGCTCAGCGCCGGCGACCTCGAGGTCGAGGTCGTGCGGGCCCATGCCGTCGCGGTCCGCCGGGCTGACCTGCCGACGGGCGAGGGGCACGGCTCGTACCTCGAGCCGGGGCCCGAGGAGGGCCTCGAGCTGCCGTTCGGCTTCTCCGACGAGGACACCCCCGCGTTCCACCGCACGGGTATGGAGGTGCGCTTCGTCGGTGGCGGCGCCGACCGGCCGGGCCCCGCCCGCGCCTGGTTCCGCCTGCGCCGGCCCGTCGTGGGCGACGAGGAGCCGACCGGCGTGCAGCGGGCCGCCGCCGCGGCCGACTTCGGCAACGGCGTGTCGTGGGTGCTGCCCTTCGACGACTGGATCTTCCTCAACCCCGACCTGACGCTGCACCTGGCCCGCGAGCCTCAGGGCGACTGGATCGGCCTCGACGCCCTCACCCTGCCCAGCGACCAGGGCATGGCCCTGGCCGAGAGCGCGATCTACGACGAGCAGGGTCGCCTCGGCCGGGCAGCGCAGAGCCTCCTGCTCCAGCGGCGCGACGGCTGACCGCGGATCCGGTGTCGCGGTACGGCCGAACCGATCCCCGGCGACCACAACGTGGCCGCCCTCCACGAGGCGATCGCCGCCGTCGTGCCCGAGCGCGAGTGCATCGTGGCCGGGGGCATGCGGCGGACGTGGGCCGAGGTCGACGACCGCACCCGCCGGCTGGCGGCAGTGCTGGCGGGGGCGGGCATCGGCCTGCGGTCCGACGTCGCCGACCCGCAGGCGTTGGCGCCGTGGGAGTCGCCCCACGATCACGTGGCCCTCTACCTCCACAACGGGCACGAGTACCTCGAGGGGATGCTCGGCGCGTGGAAGGCGCGGGCCGCCGGCGTCAACGTCAACTACCGCTACGTCGCGGCCGAGCTGCACTACGTGCTGGCCGACAGCAGGGCGCGGGCGGTGATCTTCCACGGGGCCTTCGCCGCCACGCTGGCCGAGGTGCTGCCCGACCTGCCGGCGGTCGCGCTGCTGCTCCAGGTCGACGACGACTCGGGCGCCGGCCTGGTGCCCGGGGCGCTGCGCTACGAGGACGCCCTGGCCGCGGCGTCGCCGGCGGCGCCCGAGGGTCTGTCGCCCGACGACCGCTACATCCTCTACACGGGCGGCACGACGGGCATGCCCAAGGGCACGCTGTGGCGCCAGGGCGACTTCCTGGCCGCCGCCCTCGGCGTCACGGCGCCCCTCGACGAGATCGTCGAGACCGCCCGGGCCCGGGCCGGGCTGCGCACCCTGCCCTCCGCGCCGTTCATGCACGGGGCCGCCCACTGGAACGCCATCTCGGCCTGGACCTCGGGCGGCACCGTCGTGGTGCAGGACGACCCCACCCGCCTCGATCCCGCCGATGTCCTGGCCACGTGCGCCCGCGAGCGGGTCAGCGCGCTCCAGATCGTCGGCGACCCGTTCGCCCGCCCGCTCCTCGACGAGCTCGACGCCCACGACCACGACCTGTCCCAGCTGCGGTTCCTCCTGTCGGGCGGGGCCGTCCTGTCCGCACCGGTGAAGGAGCGGCTGGTGGCTCGCATCCCCGGGCTCCGCATCGTCGACGTCCTCGGATCGTCCGAGACCGGGCGGCAGGCGGTGGCTGGGACGGACGCAGCCTTCCGGCCCGAGCGGTCGACCGTGGTCCTGTCGGCCGACCGCACCCGCCGCCTGACACCGGGCGAGGACGAGATCGGCTGGCTGGCCCAGTCGGGGCGGGTCCCGCTCGGCTACCTGGGCGACGAGGCGAAGACGCGGGCCACCTTCCCCACGGTCGACGGGGTACGCCACGCGGTGGCGGGCGACCGCGTGCGCCTCCTGGCCGACGGGACGATCGAGCTGCTCGGGCGTGACTCGGTGACGATCAACACGGGCGGCGAGAAGGTGTTCGCGGAGGAGGTCGAGCAGGTGCTCACGGCCCACCCCGCCGTGGCCGACGCCGTGGTCGCCGGGCGGCCGAGCGAGCGCTGGGGCTCCGAGATCGTGGCGGTGCTGTCGGCCCGGCCGGGGGTCACGCCCCCCGGCGACGACGAGCTCCGGACCCATTGCCGGACGGCGCTCGCCGGGTACAAGGTGCCCAAGGCGTTCTGCTGGGTCGACCGGGTGGAGCGCTCCCCAGCAGGCAAGCCCGACTACGCCTGGGCGCGCGACCTCGCCGAGCGGATGGCCCGCCAGGGAGGCGGGCAGGCTGCACGTCAGTCGCCGAACTCGTCGGTCGTGTAGCGGGCCGCCCGCAGGCCCGCGGGCCAGCCGTCGTCGGGGAGCCCCGCCTTGGTCAGCAGCGCGGCGAGGAACCGGTCGGTGGACGGCACCGCGTCCCATACCGACGGGAGGAACGTCCCCCGCTGCCCCTCGGCCTCGATGAGCACGCCGTCGACCCCGGGGCGCAGGGCCGCCGCCAGGGCGTCCCGCTCACCCGGCAGGGGCTCGGTGGCCGACAGGACCGACACCTTGACGCCGAGGTCGGCCAGGTCCTCGGAGGCGAGCGGCGCGAAGCGCGGGTCCTCGAACGCCGCGGCCCGGGCGTTGTGCACGACGTCGCACCACAGGGGCCGGGCGGCCTCGAGCGAGCCGATGCACCCGGTCAGACGCCCCGCCCGTCGCAGGGTCACGAACGACGCGCCCAGCAGGCGCAGGCGGGCCGGGACCTCGGTGTCGTCGAGCGGATCGGGCTCGCCGGTGCCGACCTCGTGGACCAGCGCGGCGCGCGCCCGCGCGACCAGCCAGGCCCGCTCGGCGTCCGTGAGCGGTGTGGGCGTCGTGAAGGCGACGCTGGCGTAGCCGACCACGCGGGCGGCGTCGCCCGCCGTGTCGGCGGACGTGGCCACGGCGACGAGCGACGGGGCGATCCCGTGCGAGCGCGCCGCGATGAGCAGCCCGCCGACCGCGATCCGCCCGCAGGCGTCCTCGGGGCCGATGTCGTCGACGCGGCCCTCGACGACGGCCGCGAGCGTGCGCTCGTCGCGGGCGCGGGCCTCGGGCTCGGGCAGGTAGTGGCTGAGGTCGGACGACACGACGACGACCGTGCCCTCGTCGTCCCACAGGCGGCGCAGCGCAGCGGCCGCGGCCTCGGCCGGGCACCGCCCCGTGACGAGCGGGATCACGGGCACGGGGCCGAGCGCCTCGAGGAGGAACGGCAGGTGGACCTCGAGGCTGTGCTCGGGCGCGTGGGCGTCGTCGGCCACGACGGCGAGGCCGTCGTCCACCAGGGCGTCCGCCCCCGCCCGGTCGAGCGGGACGTCGCCGAGCGGCGTCCGCCACGCCGCGGCCGAGCTCACGCCGACGCCGGACCCGCCGACCGGGACCCGATGCGAGGGACCGATCAGCACGATCCGGTCGGGCGTCGTCTTGGCGGCCGCCAGGGTGGCCCAGCCGGCCCCTGCGGTCGGCCCGGAGTAGCGGTAGCCCGCGTGGGGCGCGATCAGGGCCGCGGGCGGCGGATCGGTCTCGTCCCGCTCCCCGCCGCCCAGGTGGCGCTGCACGACACCCCGGAGGCGGACCGGGTCGTCGGTGTAGAACGTCCCGGCGACCGCCGGCTCGCGCACCCACTCCCCCACGACCGGCACCGCCATGTCAGCGGGCCTCGACGGCCAGGCGCACCGGCACCCGGCGCCGGCCCCAGGTGCCGGGCGGCCCGTCGAACCGGCCGGGGAGCTGCCACCCGCAGGCGCGGCAGCGCCCGCCGTCGTCGACCTTCCAGGCGCCGAGCTCGTACCAGTCCCGCTCGATCAGCAGCTCGCCGCAGCCCGGGCACCACGTGCTCGAGCCGGCCGAGTCGTGCACGTTGCCCGTGTAGACGTAGCGCAGGCCGTGCTCGAGCCCGATGCGGCGGGCGCGCGTCAGGGTGGCCGGCGGCGTGTGCGGCACGTCCATCATCTTGAAGTCGGGGTGGAACGCCGTGAAGTGGAGCGGGACGTCAGGGCCGAGGTGCTCGGCCACCCACCCGGTCAGCTCGTGCAGCTCGTCGTCGCCGTCGTTGCGCCCCGGGATCAGCAGCGTGGTGATCTCGAACCACAGGTCGGTCTCGTGCTTCAGGTACTCGAGCGTCTCGAGCACCGGCTCGAGGTGGCCACCGCAGGTGTGGCGGTAGAACTCCTCGGTGAAGCCCTTGAGGTCGACGTTCAGGGCGTCGAGGTGCGCGTAGAAGTCGCGGCGGGGCTCGGGGCAGATGTAGCCGGCGGTGACCGCGATCGCCTGCACGCCCACCTCGTGGCAGGCGTCGGCGACGTCGGCGGCGTACTCGAGGAAGATCGTGGGGTCGTTGTACGTGAAGGCCACGCTGCGGCAGCCCAGGCGTCGCGCCGCCCGGGCGATGTCCTCGGGAGCGGCAGCGTCGGCGAGCGTGTCCATCTCCTTGGACTTGGAGATGTCCCAGTTCTGACAGAAGCGGCACGCCAGGTTGCAGCCGGCCGTGCCGAACGACAGCACCGACGACCCGGGCAGGAAGTGGTCGAGCGGCTTCTTCTCGACGGGGTCGACGCAGTACCCCGACGACCGCCCGTACGTGCGCAGCACCACCCCGTCGTCGGCTCCGGCGGCCACCTCGTCGGCGTCGGCGCGGCCGCGCACGAAGCAGACGCCGCGCTGCCCGGGCCGCATCTTGCACGCACGGGGGCAGACGTCGCACTGCAGCCGCCCGTCGTCGAGGGCGTGCCAGTAGCGCGTCGGGAGCAGGGCCACGGAAGGGCCGTCCACACCCCCGACGGTAATCCTGAAAACGCCGTCCCGACAGGCGTCGTTCTCTCAGGAGGCCCCGCCGTCGAGCCGCGACCCGGCAGCAATCCCCACGCGTGGGTGCCCTTCGGAACGCCCCGTCCGCGGGGCCTCTGTCAGCCGGACGACGCGAGCGCCTTGAGCTCCTCGCGCAGCGCCGGGGTGAGCAGCTGCCCCACGCGCGCCACGAGGTCGGTGGTCTGGTAGCCGACCGAGCCCACGTCGCAGTCTCGGGTGGCCACGACGCCGAGGCAGCTGCCGTCGGCGATGGCGCTGACGAACAGGAAGCCGCGCTGCATGGCGATGATCACGCGTTCGAGCCCGTCGCCGTCCATCGCCCGGTCGGCCGCCAGCGCCAGGCTGGTGCAGCCGGAGATGATGGCGCACAGCTGTTCGCCCTCGGCGTGGTCGAGGTTGTTGGACCGGGCGATGAGCACGCCGTCGGACGAGACGGCCACGGCATCGGTCACCCCGGCCGTCTCCTCGACGAAGCTGGTCAGCAGCCAGTTGAAGTTACGGGCCTCCTCGGTCAGCATCGTCACCTCTCGTCGCCGGGCCCCGCGGTGTCCTGCTCGTCGAGGCTGCGTTGCACGCCGTCGACCAGGTTCGTGAGGAACCGCTGGATCTCGGCACCGTCCACGGGCCCTGATGATGCCTCATCCGGGCCGACGTCCGCGCCGAGACCGCCCGGGACGCCACGCGTTGCGGCCGCGCCCACGGGCACGTTGGCCCCGCGGACCCGTCGCACGAGGCCGCTGGCCGTGCGCGCCGGGCGCGGGGGTGGGCGCCGTCTCTGCCGGGCGGCCGGGGCCAGGGGACGGCAGGGCGAGGCCCGCGGGCGGCGTCGCCGGCCAGCGTGTGGGCGGCGCGGCCGGGGCCGGCGACATGGGCGGGGTCGTCTCGACGACGTGGCCGGTTTGGGCGCGGGGCGGCGCCACGGTCGCCGGGATGGCGCGGGGCACGGACGTGGCGGGCGTCCTGGTCGGCTGCGGGGGCGTGCCCTGGAGGATGGCGACCGCCGTGCGGACGGCCTCGGCTGTCGGCCCCACGTGCTCGACCTCGGGCGTCACGAACTCGAAGTCGTTGAACCCCCGGGGGGCCGGGCGGGGCGGCGGGGGTGGCGGGGGCGGCACGGGCACGGGGGAGGCGGTCAGCGCCTCCCCGGGCTGCTCGGTGATGAGTGTGGCAGGCAGCTCGACCACCGCGGCGATGCCGACGACCACCGAGCCACGCAGGCTGACCGTCACGCCGTGGCGCGCCGCCAGCACGGCCGTCACGTAGTGCCCCAGGTAGCGGGCGGGGGTGACGGTGACCGACTCGGCGCCCGCCAGGCGCTGGTTGGCGCGCTCGATCTCCTCGGGCGTCATGCCGAGGCCGTGGTCGACGATCGTGATCGTGTAGCCCTCGGGGCCGACCACGCCCGACACCTCGACCAGCTCGCGTGGAGGTGAGTGCCGCAGGCCGTTCTCGATCAGCTCGGCCAGCAGGTGGGCGAGGTCGGCGGACGCGCCGCCGAGCACCATTGCGGGCGCCAGCGTGCGCACGAGCACCCGCTCGTAGTTCTCGACCTCGCCGAGGGCGGCCCGCACGACGTCGGACACCTGGACCGGCGGCTGCCAGGTGGCGGCGGTCGACGCGTTGCTGAGGACGAGGAGCGACTCGGCGTTGCGCCGGATCCGGGTGGCCAGGTGGTCGAGCTTGTAGAGCTTGGCCAGGTGCTTGGGGTCGTGCTCGTCGCGCTCGAGCTCGCCCACGACGTCGAGCAGGCGGCTGAGCAGGTTCTGGTTGCGGCGGCCGAGGTTGACGTACGACTCGGCGACGTTGCGGCGCAGCGCGGCCTGCTCCACGGCGAGGCCGATGGCCGAGTCCTGCACGTCGTTGAACGCCCGGGCCACGTCGGCGACCTCGTCGCGGGCCCGGACCCGGATGGGGTCGGGCTCGGGGACCACCAGGTCCTCGCCGGGCGGGGCGTCGAGGATGTCCTGCACCGCGACCGGCAGCCGGTAGGTGGCCATGGAGTGGGCCTTGACGCTGAGGTCGCGCAGGGGACGGGTGATGGACCGGCTGACCAGCCACGCGATGACCACGGCGGCCACGACGAGCGCCAGCACGCCGCCGAGGTAGAGCCGGCGGCGGGCGTCGGCGTCGGCTCGCAGCTCGTCGGCCCGCTCGTCGAGCACGGCCACGACGTCGTCTCGGAACTTGGGGTAGCCGCCGTCGGGGCCGAGCGGCGTCACGGCCAGGAGGGCGGCGGGATCGACGGTGCGGGATTCGGCGATGACCTGGTTGGCAAGGCCGGGCAGCCCGCTGACCCGCGGGTTGGCCGCCAGCGCCTCGGCCGCGCCGGCGTAGTCCCCGGTGCCCCGCACCTGCACCGCGGTGTTGTTGCGATCGACGTCGCGCCGCAGCGCGGCGATCTCCGCAGCCTCGATCGGCTGGTCGACCCCGCCCGGCCCGGTGCCGACGTAGACGAGGCGCTCGACGAGCTGCGCGACGGCGTCGGTGGCGTGCGAGCCGTAGTGGACCAGGTCGTCGCCCTGACGGATCTCGGGATCGACGACCTCGAGCGAGAACCGGTCGTGCGACGCGAACAGCGTGCTGATGATCTCGGTGTACCCGGTGAACACCGCGTGCGCGGCCTCGCGTTGCCCCAGGCCCGGCCCCGCGATGGCCGCGTCGGCCTGGGCCCGGAGGTCGGGCAGGGCGACGAGGGACTCGAGGGCGGTGGCGTAGTCCTCGCGGAGGCGGTCGCGCTGGCCCGCGATCGAGTGGTGGAGCGCGGTGCTGGCCGCGTCGGTGCGGGTGCGGGCCGTGGGCGTGTCGGACACCTCGAGCAGCAGCGCGTCGCCGAGCCCGAGCATCTCCAGCAGCGACTGGTTGCGTTCGTCCTGCAGGGCGCCGATCAGGCCGGCGTGGCCGACCGAGGCGCTGGCCAGGCCGGTCTGGCGGCTGATGCTCTCGGACACGGAGTTCGTCGCCGACACGCCGATGACCACCGCCGCGACGAGGCCCACGAGCGGGAGGGCCAGCGCCCCTGCGACCTTTACCCGGATCGGGATCCGTCGTAGCACCGTCGGCTCCGTTTCATCTTTCGTCGGAGCCGAGGACCTCGACCGGATCCCAGCATCCCCAGCGTTCACGGCGCGACAGCGCGCCCGTACGGAGGGCAGTTTTCTACTCCGGGCGTTCTCGCGCAACCAGTTGACGTTCGTCACACGGTTGACATGGAGCCAGGAGGTCAGTCGTCCTTCAGCGCCACCGCGTTGGGCGTGACGTTCATCTTGGGCTCGTAGGCCGTGTCCTCGACCGCCCGGGCCTCCCCCGCCACGTCGCGGCGCAACGCGGTGCGGCAGGCCGCGCACGGACCGTAGTACCGGTCGTCGGCGGCGGTGCCGCAGCGGGGGCAGGTGAACGAGAGCGGGTCGGTCACGCCCGAGAGGATGGCACGGACCGCCCAGCCGGACGGCGGATGGCCATGCTCGGAACCGAATTCGGGCGCCGCGACCAGGGCTTGTCCACAATCCACAGGGGTGCGGCAGCTAATCCACAGGGTTGCCCCTCTCGTACCGCACAGGGGCCCCGCCGTACCGTTCACGGCATGCCGACCTTCGAGGTGACCATGCGAGACGGCGCCGTGACGACGGTCGACGGCGCCGACAGCTACCAGCAGGAAGGGCCCATGACCACGTTCTTCCGCCGGGGCGACGGCCGCGACGTGATCGACTCGTGGAGCACCCGGATGGCGAGCTTCCGCACCGCCGACCTGATGGTCGTGCGCCGGTGCGAGCCCGCCGGCCTGCGGGCCGTCGCCTCCTGACGGCTCCGGGCGACCGGGGCGCCGCGACTTCGTCGTCGCCGCCCGCCACCTCCCCGACCTCGCCGAGCAGAACGTGCACGACACGCCACCGCTCGATCGGTGAGTCGACGAGCCGTCCAGCCCGACCCGTCGCGTCGGCGGTCGCACGCGGCGACCCGGGGCTCAACCGGTGGCGGCCGGCGCCGGGCTCCAGTGCAGGTAGGCCGGCTCGAAGAACTTCGCGCTGTCGGGCACCACGAGGGTCTCGGTGAGCCCCAACGCGTTCACCAGCTCCTCGCACTGGGTGCCGTAGGTGTTGTAGTCGGGCATCCACACCGTGAACACGGCGTGGCCGTCGGCCTCGGCGAGGATCTCCTGCGCCAGCGTGCTCACGTCGGCGGCGCCGTTGCGCTCGGCGTAGTCGACCCAGTCGACCCGGTCGGGCGCGCCCAGGGTCGGGTAGGCCATCTCGACGACGCCGTCGGGCATCTCCCGCGAGTACGCGGGGCCCAGCTGGTCGGGGCAGTACACCACCACGTCACCGGGCTGCGCCCGGTCCCGCACGGCCGCGGCCACGTCGGCCGACTGGGTCCGCTGGTAGTAGTTGACCCAGACGATGCCGAACAGCGAGAGCGCGACGAACACCCCTCCGGCCACCAGCGCCGCAGTTCCCGGCAGCCGGGCCAGGCCGACGGCGACGGCAAGGAGCACCAGGGGCACGACGGTCGCGGCGTACCGGCCCTGGAACGTGGCGTCGGTGGCATACCCGATGACCGCGCCGACGGCGAGGACGAGGATCACCACCGCGAGCTCCCAGCGCACCGTGGGCGCCGTGCGCATGTCCAGGTCGACGATGGGGCCGGCGGCGCGGACCGCCAACAGGCCCAGGAGCGACAGCACGAGCAGGACCCCGCCGTAGAGCGACGCCTCGGTGACGGAGCCGCCGCCCATTTCGACAAAGGTGGTCTGGACGATCGCGGTCGGCCGGAACGGCGATCCCCACGGCGTGCCGGTATGCCCCGACTGGTACAGGAACCCGCCGATCCACGGCAGGAAGAGCAGGCCGCCCGCGGCGACGGCGACCGTCACGCGCACGGTGGACGCCCGGTCGGCTGGCCGGCGCCACGCCCGGAGGACGAGGACCAGGCCCACCGCAGCGACCAGGTAGAAGGCCCAGTAGTGGCTGAGCAGCAGCAGGCCCGAGATCAGGGTCAGTCCGCCGAGCCGCCCCCACGTCGGCCGCTCGAGGGCGTCGGTCAACAACAGGTAGCCGGCCAGGACGAGGAACATGACCAGTGCGTACATGCGGGTCTCGGTGCCGTACCGCACGGCGAACGGCGACAGCGCCAGCGCGACCACGGCCCAGCGCGCCCCCGCCGCGCCGGCGAGGCGCCGGCCCGCGACCCAGGCCAGGGGCAGGGTGGCTACGGAGATGATCCCCGACAGCGCCCGCACGGCGACGTCGGACTCGCCGACCACCTCCATCCAGAAGTGGAGCAGCAGGTAGTACAGGGGCGGGTGGCCGTCGTGCCACAGCGCCTCGAGCAGGTCGGAGACCGGCAGGCGGGCGATGTTCAGGCTCAGCGCCTCGTCGAGCCAGAGGGGCGAGCGCTGGACGAACCGAGCGACGATCCCGACGGCGACGGCCGCGGCGACGCCCGCGGTCGCGGCCCACGAGGGGAGCCGGCGACCCAAGGCAGCTGCGCCCTCGTCGGCCACCTGTCCCTCCTCGGACGCGTCGACCCCGTCGGGGCCGAGGTCGTCGTTGACCACCGTGCGCATGAGGCGCGGAGCGTAGCAACGGTCCGTCACCGCCCCGGCATCCACCGACCTCCCGCCCCCGGCACGGGCGCCGCGACGGATGGGACCCCTCGCGACGGACTTCGGTACAGTGGCACGCCACGTCCGCCGTGCTGAGGGAGAGCGACACGTGACCCAGTCCGAGACCAGCACCCCCGCGCCCTCGGCGCAGGGCGAGGGCGCCGGCAGCATCGTCATCATCGGCGCCGGCCCGGCCGGTCTGACTGCCGCCTACGAGCTCGCCAAGTCCGGCGTCACCTCCACGGTGCTCGAGGCCGACGACGTCGTCGGCGGCATCAGCCGCACCGTGCAGCGCGACGGTTGGCGCTTCGACATCGGCGGCCACCGCTTCTTCACCAAGGTGAAGCGGGTCGACGACTTCTGGCACGAGATCCTCCCCGACGAGGACTTCATGCTGCGGCCGCGGTCGAGCCGCATCTACTACCAGGGCAAGTTCTTCGACTACCCGCTCGAGCCGCTCAACGCCCTGCGCAAGCTCGGCGCGGTCGAGGCCATGCGCTGCGGGCTGTCGTTCCTCTGGGTCCGGGTGCGGCCACCGAAGGACCAGATCGACGCTCGAGGGCTACGTCGTCGCGAACTACGGCTGGCGGCTCTACGGCCACTTCTTCAAGGCCTACAGCGAGAAGGTGTGGGCGACGCCCCCCTCGCAGATCTCCGCCGACTGGGGCGCGCAGCGCATCAAGGGCATGACCCTGTGGAGCGCGGTGTGGGAGCCCCTGCGGGCCCGCTTGGCCGGCGCGCGGCGCGACAGGTCCAAGCAGGTCACCAGCCTGATCGAGGAGTTCCAGTACCCCAAGCACGGCCCCGGGATGATGTGGGAGCGCTGCCGGGAGCAGGTCGAGGCCGCGGGCTCCAAGGTCATCATGGAGACGCCGGTCACGACGATCCGCCACGAGGGCGGGCGCGCCACCGCCGTGGTGGCCGAGGCCGACGGCGTCACCACCGAGTACGCCGCCGACCACATCGTCTCGTCGATGCCGTTCACGCTGCTGCTCAAGGCGATGGACCCGCCGGTCCCCGCCGAGGTCCAGACCGCCGCCGACGACCTGGCGTTCCGCGACTTCCTGTCGGTGGCGCTGGTCGTCCCGGCCGACAAGGTGCCGTGGACCGACAACTGGATCTACATCCACGACCCCGAGGTCAAGACCATGCGGGTGCAGAACTTCGGCTCGTGGTCGCCCTACATGGTGAGGGACGGCCGCAACGTGCTCGGCCTCGAGTACACGGTCGAACGAGGGCGACGAGTGGTGGACGGCCTCCGACGACGACCTCATCGAGAAGGGCAAGGCCGAGCTCGAGGCGCTCGGCCTCATGCAACGCCGCCGACGTCGAGGCCGGGCTACGTGGTGCGGATGCCGAAGGCGTATCCCGTGTACGACGACGACCTACCAGGCCAACGTCGAGGTCCTGCGGGGCTGGCTCGACCGCCAACGCCCCCAACGTGCACCCGATCGGGCGCAACGGGATGCACCGGTACAACAACCAGGACCACTCGATGTACACGGCCATGCTCACGGTCGAGAACATCCTCGCCGACGCCGGCCACGACATCTGGGACGTCAACGTCGAGGAGGAGTACCACGAGGAGGGCGACGACCCCACGGCCGTGGCCTCCACGCCCGCGGCCGGCGGGGCCAAGGGGACGGGGCGCGACGCGCCGATCCTCCCCCGCAAGCCCAAGGCCTGACGGTCAAGCGGTCGCCGGCGACACCTCGGGCGACCGCTCCCCCGTCGCTCGTCGACCGGGTCGCCCTCGTCGTCGCCCCCGGCAGCCGGCGGTGCGGCCCCGGTGCGCGTCCGCGCCTCCCACAGGGCCACGACCGCCACGGCCGCGCACACGGCGAGCGTCGGGTAGAGCGGCATCTTGAACCGCGGGTCGCCGAACGTCGCCAGCGGGGAGAGGAGCTGGGCCAGGCCGCCGACGATGAGGAACACGGCCCGCGCGTGGTGGCGCCGGCGGAGCAGCACGACACCGCCGCCGACGGCGAGCACGCCGACCACCGCGTAGAACCCGGTGGCCACGGCCTTCAGGGCGTCACGGGTGGAGTCCGCCACGAGGGGCTGCGCCCCGAAGTCCTCGGCCACGTGGAGGCCGTCCGCGTCGTTCCGCAGCGTGTAGCGCAGCTTGGCCGGGGTGCGGCGCAGGGTCTCGCCGGGGTGCTCGCGGATGTAGCTGAGCGCCCGGTCGATGTTCTCGGAGTTGCGCCGGGTCTCGGCCTCGGGGCGGCGCAGACCCTCGGCCGTGAAGCAGTGCGCGCCGAGGTCGCCGAAGCCGCCGGTGGCCCCCGGGTTGTGCCCGAGGCACAGGTTGTCGCCGAAGTTGAGCGACAGGGCCACCGGCTCGTCCATCACGATCGTGCTGCGGATCGACCACGGAACGAGGACCACCACCGCCGTCGCCAGGACGACGCCCAGGCGCCACAGCGCGGCCCGGGCGCCCCGCCCCCACCACAGCAGCAGCAGGAACGGCGCGATCACGGCCGAGACGGGGCGCACGAGCAGCACCAGGCCGAACAGCACGCCGACCGTGACCAGGCGGGCCACACCGGGCGCCTCGGCGCGCTCGCGGTCGCCCAGCAGCACGATCAACAGAAGGACGAGCAGGAACAGGAACAGCGTCTCGGTGAGCACGATGCCGCTGTGGAACACGAGGTTGGGCCACAGCGCCCAGATGCCGGCGGCGACCAGCCCGACCGCCGGGCCTGCGAGCCGGCGACCCAGCACGAACACGAGGCCGATCGTGGCGACCGACAGCGCCACGTTGAGCCAGATCGCCACGTCGAACGCCGACACGGTGCCGGGCAGCGCCAACCGGGCCAGCCACACCGCCCCACCGAGCGCCAACGGGTAGCCGGGCGGGTAGTACGCGGTCTGCCCCTGGTCGGCGCTGAAGCCGTAGCGGAACCCGTCGCCGGCCGCCAGGTGGTCGGCCAGGATGAGGTAGAGCACCGGGTCACGCAGCTCGACCGGCTGCTTCATCCGCAGCGCCCAGGCGATGCGCAGCGCCGCGCCCACGACGACGACGGCCACGAGCGCCCACCGCACACGACGGGACGTCGGTGGCAGGGGCGGTAGCGCTCGCCTCCCCCAGCTCACGAGCGCGTCAGGCATGGCGCGCCACAGTAGTCACCCGCCGTTCTCGCGGCCGCGTCCGTGACAGCGCGCGCCGCGACCCCACGAGGGTGCGAACCGTCGGCCGTCAGCCTGTCGGAACTAAGGTTCCCAGGCCGACCGCTCGGGCTGAAGGCCTCGGCGACAACCGCCGGGGGAGCGGCGCGGCACCATCCGATGACCAGCACCGCGACCACACCGGACACCGTCCCGTCGTCACGTGAGGCCGACGCCGGTCCCGCGGGGCCCGACGCCGAGCGCGCCGCACGGCCCGCGCCCGACGCGGCGCGCCCGGGCGTCCGCAGGTTCGGGTGGTGGCTCGCCGGCATCACCGCCGCCGGCCTCGCCGTGCGCCTCGTCTACCTCGTGGGTTGGCGCAGCCCGTGGCCGGTCATCGGCGATCCGTACTACTACCACCAGGGCGCCAACCTGCTCGCCGACGGCGAGGGGTACGTGCACCCGTACCAGTTCCTGCTCTTCGGCGTGCGCATGCCGGGCGCGGACCACCCGCCCGGCTTCATGACCGTGCTGGCCGGCTTCTCCTGGCTGGGCTTCCGGTCGTTCTTCCAGCACCAGGTCATCTCGTGCCTGATCGGCGCCACCGGCGTCGCCGCCATGGGCGTCGCCGGGCGCCGCATCGCCGGCGAGCGGGTCGGGCTGATCGCGGCCGTGCTCGCCGCCCTCAGCCCCAACGTCTTCTACTTCGACGCCATGGTGGTGTCCGAGTCGATGATGGTCGCCACCACCGCCGCGATCCTGTGGGCGACGTACCGCTGGTGGGACCGGCCGACGCTGCGCAGCGCGCTCACCTTCGGCGTGGTGATCGGCGTCGCCGCCCTCGTGCGGTCCGAGTCGATCCTGCTCGGGCCCCTGCTCGCCGTCCCCCTCGTGTGGTGGCGCCACCGTGGCGCCCGAGCCGGCGGACCGGTCCGCGGGCGGGTGGGGTGGGCGCCCCAGCTGGGCGCGGCCGGCCTGGCGGCGGTCGTCGTCGTCGCCCCGTGGGTCGGGTACAACCTGTCCCGCTTCGAGGAGCCGACCACGCTGTCGGCCCAGCTCGACCAGACCATCGGCACCGCCAACTGCGAGACGGTCTACGAGGGCGACCGGGTCGGCTACTGGTCGCTGGCCTGCATCCAGGAGACCGAGCACCTGGTGCCCGAGGGCGACGCCTCGGTGCAGGGCAGGGGCTTCCGCGAGATCGCCTTCGACTACGCCCGCGAGCACGGCGACCGGGTGCCCTACGTGGTGGCAGCCCGGGTCGGGCGGACCTTCGGCCTGTACCAGCCGCAGGAGCAGCTGCTGCTCGACACGTCGGTCGACCAGAAGGAGATCGTGCTCGGCCAGGTCGGCATGGTGGTCTGGTACGGCATCGCCGTGGCGGGCGGCATCGGCCTGATCGGGCTGCGCCGGGCCGGGCGGCCGATCTTCCCGATCGTGGCCGTGGTGGGCAGCGTGGTCGTGGTCGTGGCGCTGGTGTACGGCAACACGCGGTTCCGGCTGCCCGCCGAGCTGGCGCTGATGGTGCCGGCCGCCGTGTCCCTCGACGCCGCCCTCGGGGGCGCCCGCCGCTGGTGGGACGCGTGGAACGCCGAGCGACGCGCCGTCGGCGCGGCCGCGATCGCCAACCCTCCGGCCCCCGAGACCGGCGACGAGGTCGATCGCGGCGAGGGCGGCGCCGACGCCGGGGGCACGTCCGAGGACACTGCGTCCGACCCGCCCGGCGGCCTGGGGTCGTCCAGCGGCCGGTTCGCCGGGTTCGACGGCCTGCGGGCGCTCGCCGCCCTCGGCGTGCTCGTGACGCACGTCGGCCTCAAGGTGGGCTTCACCACCCGCGACGTCACCGGCAACTACCTGGCCCGGCTCGACGTCGGCGTGGCCATCTTCTTCGTCCTGTCGGGCTTCCTGCTCTACCGGCCCTTCGTGGCCCGCCGGCTCGCCGGGAAGCCCCGGCTCGACACCCGCACCTACCTGCGCAATCGGGCCCTGCGCATCTACCCCGCCTACTGGCTGGCCCTGACCGTGCTCGTCGTCGTGCTCGACGTCCGGGGACGCGACGAGATCCAGGGGCTGTGGGACTACGTGATGTACTACGGCCTGCTGCAGAGCTACTCGGCCGATACGGCCCTCGGCGGGCTGCAACAGGCCTGGACGCTGACCAACGAGGTCGCCTTCTACCTGCTGTTGCCGGTCTGGGCCTTCGTGGCCGCGTGGGCCGGGCGGCGGCTGGCGCCGCGCCGCGCCGTGGTCGGCGAGCTGGCGGTGCTCGGGCTCGCCGCCGCCGGCGCGCTGGCGTTCCGCTACTGGGTGCACACGGTCGACACCAGCGACGTGACGCTCGGGACCATCGACCCCCGCATCCACTGGCTGCCCGCCAACTTCCACATGTTCGTGCCCGGCATGGCCCTCGCGCTGGGGCTGGAGTGGTCGCGCCGCCGCGCCCGGCCGCTCCGCCTGCTCGAGTGGCCCCGCCGGCACCCCCTCGCGTGCTGGGCGGCGGCGGCCGCCTGCTTCTGGGCCGTGTCCGAGCCGCTGGGGCTCGGCTTCGAGGTGGGCACCAGCGACCCCGGCACCTCGATGGTCAAGGAGGGCCTCTACGCGGCCATCGGCTTCCTCGTCGTCTTGCCGATCGCCCTGGCAGGTGCCACGCTTCCCCGCTCGCTGCGTTGGCTGGGAAGCCGTCCGATGGTGGTGCTCGGGGTGCTGTCGTACGGCATCTACCTGTGGCACGAGGGGGTACTCGACATCTACCGCGACACCCGCGACCTCCCGGTGTTCACCGGCTCGCTCCCGGCGGCCCTGCTGGCGACCATCGTCGGCAGCGTGGCCGTGGCCGCGGTGTCGTACGTGCTGGTCGAACGGCCGGCGCTGACGCTCAAGGACCGCCGCCGGCGTCTGTTCGACGAGTGGCGGCCCGTGGGCCTGCCCGCGGGGGCACACTCGCCGGCGGTGACGCGATGACCGACGAGACGGCGACCGAGGACCCCGTGTCCACGGGTACCGGCGACGCCGCCGGAGCGGCCGCGGCCGACGGTCCCGACGCAGGCACCGACGGGTCCCGCGCCGGCGACGTCGCCGCCGCTCCCCCGCCGGGCGGGGTGCGGGCCTGGCTCGGCCGCCACCGCTGGCTCGTGCCCACCGTCATCGTGGGCATCGTCATCGCCATCCCCCTCCGGGGCGTGTTCCGGGCGCCCGGGCCGCCGATGGAGGAGGGGTTCATGATCGTGTTCCCCGAGCGCCTCCTGCACGGGGACATCCCCAACCGCGACTTCCTCCACCTCTACGGCCCGGGCAGCATCTGGACGATCGCCGGCTTCTTCAAGGTCTTCGGCGTGTCGATGTGGACCGAGCGCGTGGTCGGCCTGCTCCAGCTGGTCCTGCTGATCTCAGGCGTGACCGTGATCGGCTACCGGTGGGGCCGCTACATCGCCGCCCTGAGCGGCGCCGTCACCGCCATCGTCATCATCCCGCCCATCGGCGTGACCGCCCTGGCGTGGGTCGGCGGCATCGGGTTCGCGGTGTGGTCGGTGGGCACGGCGACCCGGGCCCTCGACCCCGGGCGGAACCGGGCCCGCGGGCTCACCGCCGCCGGGCTGCTGGCCGGCGCAGCGCTGCTGTTCCGCCCCGACCTGGTCCTGTGCCTGGGGCTGTCACTCGGCGTCCTGTTCCTGTTCGCGCTCGACGGCGCCGGCCGCAAGCGGCTGGCCCTGGGGGCCGCGGTCGGGATCAGCCCGTACCTCGTGCACCTGGTGCTCGCCGGGCCGGGCAACGCCATCCGCGGCATGGTCCTCGAGCCGGTGTTCGACCTGCGCTCGGGCCGCCGACTGCCGTTCCCGCCGCCGCACGACGAGTACACCAGCTTCCTGAACCGGGCGTTCGCCTTCCGGAAGTTCCCCTGGCCGCTGCCGGCCCCCGAGCAGCCGATGCAGATCTTCCTGTTCTTCTGCGCGGTGTTCGGCGTGGCGGTCCTGCTCGTCGTGATCGCAGTGTGGGCCAAGCGCCAGGGCAGCGAGCACGGCTGGCGCCTCATCGCCCTCAGCCTCCTCGCCGCCGGCCTGCTGCCCCAGACCGTGCAGCGAGCCGACACCGCCCACATGTCCTGGGTCGGGTGCGTCGGCCTGGGGCTGCTGCCGATGTTCCTCGCCGAGGTGGCCCGGCTCCGCGGCACCCGACCGCTGGTCGCCCACACCGTCGTGCTGGCGCCGCTGGCGCTCATGCTGCTGTTCCCGCACTTCACGTACCGTTGGTACGCCGACTACGCGGGGCAGAGCGTGGGCTACGACCGGCACTTCTACTCGGTCGACCACGCCGGGCGCAGCTTCTACTACGGGCGGCAGGACGTGGGGGTGGCCGCCGAGGAGATGTTCGCCGACATCGACCGGTTGACCGAGCCCGGAGACCGGCTGATCGTCGGCCCCGGAGACCTGGCCGTCACGCCCTACAGCGAGTCGTACCTCTACTACCTGCTCCCCGACCTCGTTCCCGGGACGCACTACATCGAGATGGACCCCGGGGTGGCCAACGCCGACGACTCGGGCCTGGCCGACGAGCTGCGGGCCGCCGACGTCGTGATCCTGTCGACGATGTACGACAACTGGCACGAGCCGAACACGTCGATGGAGCGGGGTTCCGAGGAACCCAACGAGGTGCTGGACGACGAGTTCTGCCTCGTCGACCGCTACGGCGACAACTCGATCTCGACGGGACGCCCGGGCGCCCCGATCTTCGAGCTCCACATCCGGTGTGACCAGGAGGAGGTCAGCGAGTGACGGGGACGCGACCAGGGGGCCAGATCGAGCTCTCCGGCCACGAACACGGGTGGTCTCCCACGGACCGTGAGACCACGGGACAGGGCCGCGAGGTCCCGAGTAGCGTTCGCCGCAGGAACGACGTCTGGGGATCCGCATGAAAACGCTCGTCATCATCCCGACGTACCTCGAGGCCGAGAACATCGCGGACGTGCTCGGAAAGGTGCGCTCGGTCGCCCCGCACGCCCACGTGCTGGTCGTCGACGACGCCAGCCCCGACGGGACCGCGGACCTCGCCCGCGCCGCCGGCGAGGAGCTCGGCCAGGTCGACGTGCTGTCCCGCCCGGGCAAGGGCGGTCTCGGCGGCGCCTACCGCGCGGGGTTCCAGCGCGCGTTCAGCGAGGGCTACGAGGTGGTCGTGCAGATGGACGCCGACCTCTCCCACCCGCCCGACCGCCTGCCCGCGCTGCTGGCGGAGGTCGACAAGGGGGCGGACATCGCCATCGGCTCCCGCTACGTCAAGGGCGGGGCGACTGCCAACTGGCCGCTGGTCCGCAGGCTCCTGTCCCGCACGGCGAACATCTACGCGTCGCTGATGCTGGGGCTCGGCGTGCGCGACGCCACCGCAGGCTTTCGCGCCTACCGGGCCGACATCCTCGAGGAGGTCGAGGCGAGCGCCACCAAGGCCACCGGCTACGGCTTCCAGCTCGAGCTGTCCTACCGGGCGCACCGGCTCGGGGCGAGGATCGTCGAGGTTCCGATCACGTTCAACGACCGGATCCGCGGCGTGTCGAAGATGTCCTGGCACATCATCGGCGAGGCGATGTCGCTGGTGGCGTGGTGGGCGCTGCGCGACCGCATCCTGCGGCGCAGCGGCCCCATCGCCAAGCGACCCCCGCGGGCCGAGGCGGGCGCCCCGTCCCCCGTCACGGTCGCTTCCGACGTGCCGGCGGCCGTGGGGGCGGGCGGCGTGCCCGACAACCCTGCGGCCCGCGAGCCCGACGTCGAGGCCGCCGCGAAGTAGGGCCTGCCCTCAGTAGGGCCAGTTCTCGCCCGAGTGGCCCAGCAGGCGGGTCGCCTTGGGCAGCTTGGCGACGATGAGCGCCTTGATGGCGAGGTTGCGGGCGAACCACGGGAGCTGCGCGAGCTGGCGCCCCACGTTGGCGAGCCGGGCCGTGCCCGAGACGGGCTCGCGCACGTACTCGGCCAACGAGCGGCTGCGGCCGGCGTAGCGCCAGCGGCCCGAGAAGGCGAGCTTGGTCGCCAGTGCCAGCGTGACCCCCACCGACGAGAACGAGTCGTGGATGAGCACCGACCCGCCGTCGACCACCTTGGCGCCCCAGGTGGCGATGTCGTCGCTCGCCGGCTTGTAGCGGTGCGCGCCGTCGATGTGCAGCAGGTCGATGGGCCCGGGGACGTCGTCGAGGGCGTCATGGCTGAACTTGCGCACGTAGGTGACCCGGTCGCGCACCCCGGCCCGCTCGAGGTTCGTGAGGAACACCTTGCTGTCGATGGCCGCCTCGTCCTCGAAGCCCTCGATCTCTTGCGGCCCGCGGTCGTTGCCGGCGTGCGGGTCGATCGCCACGATCTCGGTCCCGTCGGGCGCCGAGCGGGCGATGGCGATCATCGAGCGGCCCCGGAAGCTGCCGATCTCGACGATCCGACCGGTCGGCGGCACCGCGGCGGCGCGCTCGACCACGCGTGCGACCTGCTCGGGGCTGAACCAGCCCTCGACCCCCTCGAGCGCCGCGTCGAGGTCGGACATGGTGGCATCGTCACTGCTGGACACGGCTGCTCCGTCTCGTCGGGCGCACTCCCCCAACCGTTGGTGCGCTGGCGCAGAAGTCCGTAGCATACGGCCGATCCGGTACCCGAGGCTCAAACGCGGACGCGCGTGCCGTGCGACGTAGCATGGCGGGCGCACAACTCGCCCCGAGCGCACGGCGACCCGGCACTGGGGATGGGGAGGACGACCACCTGTGAGCGACGCCGTGCCTGATGCCACCGACCCCGTCGCCAAGATCGGCGACCTGGCCGCGTCTGCGGGCGTCCGGCGCATCCACGTCCTCGCGTGGCGCGACCTCGAAGACGTCGAGGCGGGGGGCTCCGAGGTCCACATCGCCGAGGTGGCGAAGCTGTGGGCCGCGGCCGGGCTCGAGGTCACGATGCGCACGTCGTGGGCCCAGGGCCAGCCCACCGAGACGGTGCGCGACGGCTACCGGGTCATCCGCCGCGCCGGCCGTCACATGGTGTTCCCCCGGGCGGCCGTGGCCGAGATCCTGGGTCGGACCGGCCCCCGCGACGTGCTCGTCGAGATCTGGAACGGCATGCCGTTCCTCAGCCCCGTCTGGAACCGCGGCCCGCGGGTCATCTTCCTCCACCACGTGCACGCCGAGATGTGGAACATGACGCTCGGCGACACCCTCGGCCCCCTCGGCGCCCTGTTCGAGGCCAAGGTGGCGCCGCCGCTCTACCGCAGCTCGGCGATCGCCACGCTGTCCGAGTCGTCGAAGGAGGAGCTCGTCCACGAGCTGGGCTTCCGCGACGACCGGGTCACGGTCGTGCATCCCGGGATCGACCCCCGCTTCTCGCCCGGCGGCGAGCGCAGCCCCGACCCGATGGTCGTCGCGGTCGGCCGCCTCGCCCCGGTCAAGCGCTACGACGTGCTCGTGCGGGCCGCGCACCACGCGCGCGCCCGGGTCCCCGGCCTGCGCCTCGTCATCGTCGGGGACGGCTATGAGAAGCCCCGTGTGCAGGCCGTCATCGACGAGCTCGACGCCAGCGACTGGGTCACGCTGCGCGGCCACATCACCGACAGCGAGCTGGTCGACCTCTACCGCACCACGTGGATCGTCGCCTCCGCCTCGGCCCGCGAGGGGTGGGGCATGACCATGACCGAGGCCGCCGCCTGCGGCACCCCGGCGGTGGCCACCCGCATCGCCGGCCACGCCGACGCGGTGCGCGACGGGCGATCGGGCCTGTTGACCGACCACGATCCCACCAGCATTGGCGACGCCATGGCCCGGGTCCTCGGCGACGACGCCCTGCGGGCCCGGCTCGGCGCCGGCGCGCTGTCGTGGGCCGGCGAGCTGACCTGGTCGAACACTGCGACCCAGCTCATGCGGGTGGTCGCCGGCGAGGTGGCTCGGCGCCGCGCGCATCGATGAGGATCCCGTTCCCCCGGCTGGCGCAGGCGGTCCGCCAGCGGCGGCCGCTCCTCGCCACCGTCGCCCCCGCGCCCACGCCCTCGGCCTCGGCCGCGGCCCGCCCTCGCCGCGCCGCGCTGGGTGCGGGCCGCGGGCCCGGGGGTCGCCCCCTGCTCCGCCTGCTCGGCGGGCTGGCGGTCGTGGCCTACGTGCCGCTGCTCCTGACTCAGCGGGGCTGGGTGAGCGCGGACACGAAGACCTACCTGTACCTCGACCCGGCGAAGCTGATGAGCCGGGCGTGGTCGATGTGGGACCCGTCGATCGGCCTCGGCACGGTCACCCACCAGAACGTCGGCTACCTCTGGCCGATCGGGCCCTTCTACTGGCTCCTCGACTGGGCGGGCGTGCCCGACTGGGCGGCCCAGCGCATCTGGTGGGGCACGATCATCTTCGCCGCGGGCGCCGGCGTGGTGTACCTCCTGCGCACCCTGGGCTGGGGCGACGGCCCCGGCGTCACCAGCGCCACGTTCGTCTACGCGCTGACGCCGTACCTGCTGACCCTGGTGGCCCGGCTGTCGGCGATCCTGCTGCCGTTCGTGGCGCTGCCCTGGCTGGTGGCGCTCACCATCCGCACGGCCCGCACCAAAGGGTGGCGCTACCCCGCGCTGTTCGCGATCACCGTGGCGACCTGCGGCAGCGTCAACGCCACCGCGCTCCTGCTGATCGGCGTCGCACCGGTGCTGTGGCTGGCCCACGCGGTCTGGGTGGCGGGCGAGATCTCCCTCCGCACCGCGATCCGGGCCGCTCTGCGGATCGGGGTCGTCACCGTGCCCCTGTCCGCGTGGTGGATCGCCGGCCTGTCCGTGCAGGGCACCAACGGCATCGAGATCCTCCGCTACACCGAGACGGCGCGGACCGTGGCGGCGCTGTCGGTCAGCCACGAGGTGCTGCGGGGCCTCGGGTACTGGTTCTTCTACGGCGGCGACCGCCTCGGCCCCTGGATCGAGCCGAGCGACGACTACACCCAGTTCCTGCCGCTCATCGCCCTCACCTACCTGCTCCCGATCCTCGGGCTGATGGGGGGCGTGGTCGCCCGCTGGCGCCACCGCGCCTACTTCGTGCTGCTCGTGGCCGTGGGCGTGGCCCTCGCCGTGGGCGCGTACCCCTGGAACGGCGGCTCGCCCTGGTCGCGGGCGCTCAAGGCGTTCGTGGAGTCCGACGTCGGGCTGTCGATGCGCAGCCTGCCCCGGGCCGTCCCGCTCGTCGCCCTGGGCCTGGCGGTGCTGCTGGGGGCGGGCGTGACGAGCGTGACCCGGCGGTGGACGCACCGCGTGTACCTCATCCCGGCTGCCGTGGTGCTGATCGCCCTCCTGGCGCTGCCACCCCTGTGGCTCGGCCGGTTCGTGCCCGAGAACCTGCGCCGACCCGAGGCGATCCCCGACTACTGGAACGAGGCCGCCGACCACCTCGACCGCGGCGACGACGGCACCCGGGTGCTCGTCCTGCCCGGCAGCGACTTCGCCAGCTACCGCTGGGGGAACACGGTCGACCCCATCCTCCCCGGCCTGATGGACCGCCCCTCCGTGCAGCGGGAGCTCATCCCGTACGGCTCGCCGGCGTCCACCAACCTCCTCAACGCCTTCGACCTCGGGCTCCAGGAGCGCACCGCCGACCCCGACAGCGTCGCCGCGATCGCCCGGCTGATGCGCGCCGGCGACATCCTCGTGCAGAGCGACCTGCAGTACGAGCGGTACAACACCCCCCGCCCGAAGAACTTCTGGGACTTCATCACCCGTGCGCCCGGCCTGGGCACGCCGACGGGCTTCGGGCCCGCCGAGCCCAACCAGACCATCGAGGAGGTCCAGCTCGACGACGAGCTGATGTTCCAGACCCCCACCGATCTGCAGGATCCGCCCGAGCTCGCCAGCTTCCCCGTCACCGATCCCGTCGAGATCGTCTCCACCCATCCGACCGACGCCCCGCTGCTCTTGGCGGGCGACGGCTCGGGGCTGGTCGACGCCGCGGCCGCAGGTCTCATCGACGGCACCGAGCTGATCCGCTACTCGGCGTCCATGACCGACGACGAGATCGCCGACGCTCTCGACGACGGCGCCACGCTGCTCGTCACCGACTCCAACCGCAACCGGGGCGAGCGGTGGACGACCGTGCGCCACACGCGGGGCTACACCGAGTCGCCCGGCGAGGAGCCGCTGTCGACAGATCCCACCGACAACCGGTTGCCCACCTTCCCCGACCAGGGTGACGACGCCATGACGGTGACCGCCGAGCGCGGCGGCGTCGAGGCCCGCGCCACCACCTACGGCAACCCGATCACGTTCACGAGCGAGGAGCGCCCCGCGCTGGCCGTGGACGGCGACCTGGAGACCGCGTGGCGCACCGCGGCCTTCTCCGACGCCCGGGGCGAGCGCATCGAGCTGACCCTCGCCGAGACCACGACGACCGACCATGTCAGGCTCACCCAGCCCACCAGCGGCGCCCGCAACCGGTTCATCACCGAGGTGCGCCTGCGCTTCGACGGCGGGGACCCGATCGACGTCGAGCTGGGCCAGGAGTCCCGCGACGAGCCGGGCCAGATCGTCACGTTCCCGACGCGCTCGTTCGACATGCTGTCGATCGAAATCCTGGCCGACTCGGCGGGGTTCGTGCCTCGCTACGCGGGCCAGTCGAGCGTCGGGTTCGCCGAGATCGAGGTCGGCGACGACCCCCCGCTCCAGGACGACACCATCGTCCTGCCGACCGACCTGCTCGACGCGGTGGGCACCGACGACCTCGACCACGCCATGGCCCTGACGATGACGCGCCAGCGGCAGGACCCGACCGACACGACCCGCCTCGACGAGGAGCGGAGCATCGAGCGCCTGTTCTCGCTCCCGTCGAGCCGCTCCTTCTCGGTCGACGGCGACGTGCGGTTGTACCGTCGCCACCCGTCGTACGTCATCGACGAGGCCCTCGGCCGGCCACACGACGGGACCGTGACCTGGGTGCGGGCCAGCTCGCGGCTCAACGGCGACGTGCACACGCCGGCGGCCGCGTTCGACGGCGACCCGACCACGGCCTGGACGACCGTGCGCAGCGAGCCCCAGCGGCAGTGGGTCGAGGTCAACCTGACCGAGCCGGTCACCGTCGACACCATCCCGCTCAGCGTCGTCGCCGACGGCCGCCACTCGGTGCCCACCGAGGTCGAGGTGTCGGTGGACGGGACCGCCGTCGGCCGCGTCCCCGTGCCCGAGATCGTCGACAGCGAGTTCGCCGACCATGTCGAGACCGTCGACCTGGCGCTGCCGCAGGCGGTGACGGGTTCGACCTTCCGGCTCCGCTTGACCGGGGTGCGCCCGGTCACGACCAACGACTGGGTCAGCGACAACGAGATCGACCAACCTGCGGCCATCGCCGAGATCGGCCTGCCCGCCGAGCCCGTTCCCGCCCTGCCCGAGACCTTCGACTCGGGCTGCCGCACCGACCTCGTCGCCATCGACGGCGAGCCCCTCCCGGTCCGGGTGACGGGCGCGACGGCAGACCTGATGGCCGGCCGCCCGCTCCCGCTGCGCGTGTGCGGCGACGCCCCGGTCAGCCTCACCGAGGGCGACCACGAGATCGACACCGCCGAGGGCCGTGACGCCGGTCTCGACGTCGATCGCCTGGTCCTCCGCTCGAGCGCGGGCGGCGGGGCATCCGCGCTCGACGGCAGCACGCTCACACAGCAGGCGACGGCCGGGACGGAACGGCGGCCCGAGCCGGCCGTCGAGGTGGTCGCGGACGACCACGACCGCGCCCGTGTCGAGGTCACCGGCGCGACGGTCGGCGAGCCGTTCTGGCTCGTCCTCGGCCAGAGCCACAACGTCGGGTGGACGGCCACCGCCGACGGCGAGGACCTCGGGGAGCCGGTGCTCGTCGACGGGTTCGCCAACGGCTGGTTGGTCACCCCCACCTCGTCGTCGTTCGAGGTCGACCTGCGGTTCGCGCCCCAGCAGCGGGTCGACATCGCCATCATCGTGTCGGCGGCGGCGGCCCTCGTCTGCCTCGCGCTCCTGATCCGCCGGCCCCGCACGGTCGTCGACGCCCCGTCGTCGCTGGCCGAGCCGTACTCGTCGGTCCTCGCCTACCGCTACGACGGCGCCCTGCCGACCCGCCGGCTGGCCATCTGGACCGGGGTGGGTGTGGGCCTGCTCGGCCTGGTCCTGGCGGGCCCGGGCGTCGGGCTCGTGCTCGGGGTCGTGTCCGGCATCGGCGCCCGCCACGAGGCCTTCCGCCGCTACCTGCTCCTGGCCAGCCCCCTGGCGCTGGCGCTGTGCGCGGCGTACGTGATCTACATCCAGGTCCGCTGGGCGCCCACCCCGAGCTTCGAGTGGCCGATCGAGATGAAGCGCCCCCACCCCCTCGGCTGGCTGGCGGTGCTGCTGCTGGTGGCCGACGTGATCGTCGACCGCGTCTGGCAGTCCCGCCGCACCGACACGTCGTGAGTTTGTCGGACGGCTTCATCCTCGGCGTCGACCTCGACGGCGTGTGCGGCGACTACACCGCGGCGCTGCGCGACGTCGTCGTCCAGCGCACGGGGACCTCGCCCGAGGCCCTCCCCCTGGAGCGGTCGTGGGACTTCCGCGAGTGGGGGCTCACGGCTGCGCAGTTCGAGGCGCTGCACCAGGCCGCGGTGCTCGAGCACCGCATCTTCCGCACCATGCCCCCGATTCCGGGCGTCGCCGAGGCGCTGTGGCGCCTGTCCGACGCCGGCGTGTGGATCCGGATCATCACCCATCGGCTCTACGTGAACTGGGGGCACGCCACCGCGGTGGCCGACACGGTCGACTGGCTCGACGCCACCGGGATCCCGTACCGCGACCTGTGCTTCCTCGGCGCGAAGCCGCAGGTGGAGGCCGACTGCTACATCGAGGACGCCCCGCACAACGTCGTGGCGCTCCGCGAGAACGGCGCGCACGTCATCGTGTACGACCAGCCGTACAACCGCGGGGTCACGGGACCCCGAGCCCACGACTGGGCCGAGGTCGAGGACCTCGTCGGCGCCCGGGTCACCGAGCTCGGCCTGTCGCTGCAGGCCCCACTGCCGGGGTTCGAGGACGCCGCCAACCGCCTCCGCCGCGTCCGGCCCGGCGAGGACCCGCTACCACCGTCCTAGTCTCGGCGCATCGACCGGTCCGACACCGCCGCCACCGCCGCCCTGCTCGTGGTGTGCGCCCTGCCGCTGGCCCTGACGGCGTGGGCGCTGCTCGACGCCGCCCGCCGGCCCGAGTGGGCGTGGGCGCTGGCGGGTCGGCGCCGCGTGGTGTGGCTGGCGGCGATCCTGTTCGGGGCCATGACCCTCGCCGTCGGGCTGGTGGTGTCGAGCGTCTACCTGCTGCGGGTGCGGCCCGAGGTCGAGGCCGCCGAGTCGGGCCGGGTCACGGGCGCCGGCGGCCGTGGCGGGCCGAACAGGCCCTCGGGCGGCGGCCCGTAACGCCCGCGCAGGTGGTGGGCGATGGCGAGCACGCGGGCCCGCGGGGCCCAGTACGGCCCGCGGCGGGACCGGTCGACCAGGCCCACCGCCAGGTCCGCGAGGGCGATGAGGAGGCGGATCGTGGCGTGGTACAGACCCGAGTGCTCGCGCACCATGAGCAGCGTGTTCCGCAGCTGCAGGTAGTCGACGACCGCGGCGCCGCGAGCCGACGTCGGTGTTCCGCACCTCGGCGCCGCGCACCACACCCACCTGCCAGCCGGCCGCCTTGGCCCGGATGGCCAGCTCGGCCTCCTCGCAGTAGGCGAAGTAGCGCTCGTCGAACAGGCCGACGTCGGTGAGGCACGGCGCGCCGGGCGAGCATCAGCGTCCCGTGCGGGTAGCCGGCCGGCTCCCACCCCTCGTCGACGGTGGCCGCCGCCGGGATGGCCCCGAAGTAGCGATCCAGGACGGGCGTCAGGCCGTCGCCGACGTCGGCCGACGCCAGGCCCGCCCGGGGCTGCTCGGCGGCGACGCAGACCAGGCGCTCGACGCAGCCGGGCAGCGGGTGGGCGTCGTGCGGGCACACGGCCAGCCACGGCGCGGGGTCATGGGCCAGGAACCAGCGGAACCCGATGTTGGCGCCCGGCCCGAACCCGGTGTTGGCGCCCGCCTCGACCAGCTCGACGCCGGCCGGGAGCTCGGCGCGCAGGCGGGCGACCGTGGCCGGGGTGGAGCCGTTGTCGACGACGACGATGCGCGGGACGAGGCTCTGGTCGAGGAAGTCCGCGACCGTGCGGAGCACCGGCCCGGGCGTCTCGCGGTGCACGATCACGAGGTCGACGGCGGGGAGGGCCACGGCCGCGATCCTGACGGCCCGGGTCCGACGGCGCCAACCGGCGCCGCAGGCAGCAATGAGGCGTCCCGAGGCGATCGGTTCCACCGGTCCGAGGTCGAGGCAATGGGTTCCGGACCCGGAACCCTTGCCTCAGGCTCGGGTTCGCGGAACCGATTGCCTCGGCTCCCGGGTCCGGGCCGGGTGACCGGCGCAGGTAGGCTCGCCGGTCCGTGACGCTGCCCGCCGCCGACCTCGATCCCGCCCGCCGCCTGCTGGCGTTCTGCGACGCCTCGCCCTCGCCCTACCACGCGTGCGCCACCGCGGCCGCGCTGCTGACCGAGGCCGGGTTCTCCCGCCTCGCCGAGGACGCGGCGTGGCCGGGCGAGCCGGGGCGCTGGTTCGTGGTCCGGGGCGGCACGCTGGTGGCCTGGGCCACGGCCGCCGGCCACAAGCCCCACGACGGCTTCCGCATCGTCGGCGCCCACACCGACAGCCCCAACCTCCGCATCAAGCCCCAGCCCGACGTCGTGCGGGCGGGGGTGCGACAGGTCGGCGTCGAGGCGTACGGCGGCGTGCTCCTCACGAGCTGGATGAACCGCGACCTCGGCCTGTCGGGCCGGGTGGCCGTGCGGCGCAACGGCACGGGGGCCATGGTGCGCCTCCTGCGGGTCGACCGCCCCGTGTGCGCCATCCCCCAGCTCGCCATCCACCTCGACCGCGAGGTGAACACCGCGGGCCTGCTCGTCGACGCCCAGCACCACCTGACGCCGATCTGGGGCGTCGAGCCGCCCGCGGGGGCGACACCCAGCGCAGGCACGGGCACGGCCGGGCTCGCCGGGTTCGTCGCCCACGAGCTGGGGGTCGACGCCACCGACGTGCTCGAGTGGGACCTGATGCTCCACGACCTCGCGCCCGGCGCCATCGTCGGCCGCGACGACGAGCTCGTCGGCTCGGCCCGGCTCGACAACCTCGCCTCGTGCTGGGCCGCCGTCGAGGCGCTGACCGAGGTCGCGCCGGCCGCCGGCGAGGGCGCCGTTCCGATGGTGTGCCTGTTCGACCACGAGGAGGTCGGCTCGACCTCCGACCGCGGCGCGGCGTCGTCGCTGTTGCCCACGCTGCTCGAACGGTCGGTCCTGTCCCGCGGCGGCGACCGCCAGGCCCTGCACCGGGCCCTGGCCCGCTCGGCGTGCCTGTCGGCCGACATGGCGCATGCGACCCACCCCAACTACGCCGACCGCCACGACCCCGAGCACCGCATCGCCCTCAACGGCGGCCCCGTCCTCAAGGCGAACGCCAACGTGCGCTACGCCACCGATGCCCCCGGCGGCGCCCTCGTGGCCCTGGCCGCGGAGAAGGCCAAGGTGCCGCTCCAGCGCTTCGCCATGCGCAGCGACCTGCCCTGCGGCTCGACCATCGGCCCGCTCACGGCCGCGCAGCTCGGCATCACCACGGTCGACGTCGGCATGCCGCAGCTCGCCATGCACGCAGCCCGCGAGTACGCCGGCAGCCACGACCCGGGCCGGTACCGGGCGCTGCTGGCCGCGTTCCTCGCCCCCGCCTGACAGGATCGACCGCATGGAGGTCGCCGAGGCGCGCACGGTGCTGGGGGTGGCGGCCGGCGACGGCTGGGCCGAGGTGCGGACCGCCTACCGGCGGGCCATCCGCGCCGCGCACCCCGATACCCACGGTCGGGCGGCCACCGCCACCGCGGTGCGCCTCAACGAGGCCTACGCGGTGCTGCGCCGCGCCCGTCAGGCGGGCGTGTTCGACGCCCCACCCCCGGCGGCGGCACCCCCGCCCCCTCCGCCGCCACCCCCTCCCCCGCAGGTGGGCGTGGCCGTCGCCGGCAACGACACGATCCTGCTGGCCGCGCCCCCCGACGAGGCGTTCGCCCTCCTGCTGGAGGCGGCGCACCGCGTCGGCAACGTCAGCTACGTCGATCGCAGCTGCGCCATCTTCGAGGCGGTGATCCGCCAGGACGGCGAGACCTGCTCGCTCGTCGTCACCCTGCAGGGCCGCGCCCACGGCACCGAGGCGTTCCTCACCCTCGAGGCGATGGAGCGGGCGGCGAGCCTGCCCACCGACCGCGTCCTCGCCCAGATGGTCGACGCCCTCGTGTCGCGGCCAGCCTGACGCCGAGCCGACAGGCGAGGCCGGGCCGGGCCCAGCGGCCCGGCGCCGCAGGCGCCACGAGCGGAAGCAACCTCGTTGCGCTCTCGGCGGCGTAGCCGCCGAGGACGATCGGGCGTGACCTTTCGACTCCACCTCCAGCACGGCATCCTGGGGCATGGCCGATGCCCGCGAGATCCCGATCGACGAGCTGCCCAGCACCGACGAGGGCTGGCGCGAGCGGCTCGACCCCCTGCAGTTCGAGGTGGCCCGCAAGGGTGGCACCGAACGGGCGTTCACCGGCATCTACTGGGACACGAAGGACCACGGCACGTACCGCTGCGTCGCCTGCGAGCAGGCGCTGTTCTCGTCCGACACCAAGTACGACTCGGGCAGCGGCTGGCCCAGCTTCTGGGAGCCGCTGGCCGACGACAAGGTCACGCTGGTGCGCGACGTGGGCCACGGCATGGTCCGCACCGAGGTGCGCTGCGCGCGCTGCGGCTCGCACCTGGGTCACGTGTTCGAGGACGGCCCCCAGCCGACGGGCCTGCGCTACTGCATGAACTCGGCGAGCCTCGACCTCGAGCGCGACGACGACACCGAGCCCGACGCCTGACAAGCGTTCACAGGTCGAGCCGTTCCCGTAGCTCGGCCCAGAGCGCGGTGTAGGCCCGGGCGCCGCGGCTGCGGGGCGCACCCACCACAACCGGGGCGCGGTCGACGCCCATCAGCTCGACCTCGGTGGCGGCGGGGACGATGGCCGCCGCGATGTCGCCCCGGCCCGCCGGCAGCGCCTCGACCACCTGCCGGTGCAGCCGCTTGCGGCGGTCGACCATCGAGAAGAACGCCAGCACGTCGGGCCGGCGGTCGACGTCGTCGAGGAACTCGCCGAGCTGCTCGAACGTCCGCAGCGTGAGCGTCGACGGGATGAGGGGAACCAGCAGCGTGTCGGCGGCGTCGAACACGCTCTCGGAGACCAGCGAGATCGACGGCGGGCAGTCGAGCAGCGCCAGGTCGTAGTGCTCGCCCAGCGGGGCCAGGACCTTGCGGAGCCGCCGGATCGGCTGGCCCGACTCGTCGAGCACCAGGTCCATGTGGCGGTAGGAGAAGTCGGAGGGCAGCAGGTCGAGCCCCTCGATGTCGGTGCCGCGGAGCAGCTCGGTGATGTCGCTGCGCCCCCGGACGAGCTTGCGCCCCCCGCCCCGCACCTTCGGGCGGACCCGGAGCAGGAACGAGGCGGCGCCCTGCGGGTCGAGGTCCCACAGCAGCGTGCGCAGACCGTCGGCGGCGGCGAGGGCGGCCACGTTCACGGCCGCCGAGGTCTTTCCGACGCCCCCCTTGATGTTGTACGTGGCGACGACCTTCACCCGGCGAACGTCCTGCGCACCAGGTTGCGCTGCTGCTTGGACGCGAAGTCGGCGAACCGCTCGGCGAACTGGCCGCGGGCGGCGCGCTGCTCGGCCTCGAGCTGGTCGACGAGGACGCCGAGCACGAGCAGTGCCTCGGGCCCGCCGACCTGCCCCGCCAGCTCGTCGGCCAGCTCGCGCAGGTGGTCGGCCTGCACCTCGCGGTCCTGGTGCGTGCCCAGCACGTCCTGCAGGCCCTTCAGCGACTTGACCAGGGGCTTCACGACGTCGTCGGGCCACAGCGGGCCGAAGAACTCGAGCAGGTAGCGCAGCTCCTTGCCCCGCTTGCGCAGCTCATGGAGGTCGCCCGCGGGGCTCGTCTCGTCGATCGACGAGCCCATGTCGACCATGCGGGCGTGGACCTTGCGGATGCGCTCGCCCGCCACCTCGGCGATCGGCCGCTTGGCGTCGGGGCGGGCGGCGGCCGGCCCCAGCTTCCCGTCGAGGAACTTGCGGTAGGACGCCCAGGCGTCGCGGTAGGCGGGGCCGCGCAGCTCGCGCCTCAGCGCCCGCAGGGCCGCGGCCCGGTGGCGGGCCAGCAGGGTGCGCACCGGGGCGAGCGCGGCGTGGCGATCCGCCGGCACCCCCGTGAGCAGGTCGTCCCAGTCGAGCAGCTGCACGTCGAGATCACGGGTGGGGCCGGTGATCGCCTGGATCCACTTGAGCGCGGCGCGCTGGCGGGCCAGCTCGTCGGGCGGGAACGCCCCTTTCAGCTCGCGCAGCACCGAGCGGCTGCGACGGACCGCGACCCGCAGGTCGTGCAGGAACTCGGTGTCGTGGTCGGCCAGCGTGCCCGGAAGATTGGCCTCGACCATGCCGGCGAGGTCGCGCAGCACCCGCACGGCCGCCTTGTCGGTGCGGTCGTCGGGCCGGAGCGGCACGCGGACCTTGCTGCGGATGCCGCCCGGGTCACCCCCCGACGCGGCCACGGCCTCGTCGGCCATGGTCGACGGCGGCTCGACGAGGCCCGCCTCGCTGGTGAGCACCCCCACGACCCGGGCCAGGGGGCGCGGGTAGCCGAGCACGCCCGCCACCTCGAGCCGGGGCGTGAGCGGCCGCGGCTCGGGCCCGGTGTCGAGCGCCGCGTGCGTGGCGAGCCGCATGCGCACGACGGTCTTGGCGTCGGCGTTGAGGACCCGCAGGGACTGCACGTCGACCTGGACACGGGCGAGCGGGAGCAGGGCCCGCATCTCGATGACCGGCCCGAGCCGGTCGCGCAGGGGGCCTCTCGGCAGGTGGCCCGCCAGCCAGCGGCGATGACGCCCGGCCGGGCCGGTCACGGCCGGCGACCCCGCTGTGTCGCGCAGCACGAGGACGTTGCCGGTACGCCCGCCCTCGAGTGCCAGGTCGAGGCCCGCGGCGCCGAGGCGGCGGTCGGCGGTGTCGACGACCGTGTAGGTCACCGACGTCGGCGGATCGGCCGCGACCTCGAAGCGCTCACCGAGGTACGACAGCAGGGCGCCCGGGTCGACGCCCTCGGGAAGGGCGAAGGCGTGGGTCGGCACCTCGAGGGTCATGACCGGAGGAGTCTGCCATGCTCGCGCGGCGCCGCTCGCCGGCACCGACGCTCGATCCGGGTGAGGAGGGGACCACCGCGATGACCGATTCGGCGCCCGTCGACGACGCCGGCCCCGGCACCGACGCCTCCGGCGACCGGGCCGCATCCGAAGGGGGCCCACGGCGCCCCCGCTTGCTCCTCGGCGTCGTCGCCACGGCGATCGTGTCCGTTGCGGCCGTCGCCGTCCTGCGCCAGCCCCCCGCGGACCCCGACGGCCTCGTGATCCTCTACGGCGACTCGTTGTCCCTCGAGGCCTCCGGCGCCTTCGTGGACGCGCTCGAGCGCACGAGCGACGCCGAGGTGCTCCTCCGTCTCGCTCCCGCCACGTCGGTCTGTGACGCCCGCCCGGGCATGGACGAGGACGTCCCCGCCGCGCCGGACGTCGTGGTGATCCAGTACGTGGGCAACAACAGCTCGCCGTGCACGTCGGGGCCGGACGGCGCTCCCCTCACCGGACGGGCGCTCGCCGACCGCACCGAGGCCGACGTCCGCGCCGCCGTCGAGATGTGGGCGGCCGCGGGCGCCCGCGTCGTCCTGGTGGGCGGCCCCGCGGCGCCGGGCCTCCCGGGCGAGGCGGACGCGGCCATCACCGAGGCCTACAACCGGGTCGTGAACGAGTGGGCGGGGCGCGACCTCGGGCGGGTGCGCTACGCCGACGCGGCGGCCACCGTGTCGGGCGCCGACCACGCGTACGCAGCGCGGCTGCCGTGCCGCGCCGACGAGGGCGAGGACGAGGGCTGCGACGACGGCGAGGTGGCCGTGCGGTCGCCCGATCGCATCCACTTCTGCCCCACCGACGCCCGCGACGAGCGCACGGTCGCCTGCCCCGTCGCCTCGCCGGGGGCGGTCCGCTTCGGGGAGGAGATGGCGCGCGTCGCCCGGTTGGCGCTCGACCCGGGGTACTGAGTTCGGGCGCCGGCCCGGCCGGTCAGGCCCACCGCTGCAGGACGCGCAGCGCCGTGGCCCCGTAGTGACCGCCGAACATGACGGCGTGGTTGAGCAGGGGCTCGAGCTGCCACAGCTCCGACCGCGCCCGCCACCCCTCGCTCAACGGCAGCGCCTCGTCGTAGGCGGCGACGCAGGACGGCCCCGGCGACCCGAACAGGTGCAGCATCGCCAGGTCGGCCTCGCGGTGCCCACCGTAGGGTGCGGGGTCGACGAGCCACGGGCGGCCGCGGTCGTCGACGTGGACGTTGCCGGTCCACAGGTCGCCGTGGACGCGGACGGGGGGCTCGGCCGGTCCCGCCCGTTCGGGAAGACGCTCCCGCAGCCGGTCGACCAACCCCGGGGCCCGGGGGTCGATGGCGCCGCGCCGCAGGGCCCGATCCACGAGCGGGACGACGCGGCGTTCGATCCAGAAGGTCGGCCAGTCGTCCGCCACGGGCGTGTTCCGTTGGGGCTCGCGGCCGATGAAGCCGTCGCGATGCCAGCCGAACGCCGGAACGGTCGATGCGTGCAACCGGGCCAGCGCCCGGCCGAGGCGCTCGTCGGTCGCCGCACCCTGCGGCCCGGGCGGGATCCACGTGAGCACCAGCAGGCCCTCTTGGGCGACCACGACCTCGGGGACGGGGACGCCGTCGACCTCGCCGAGCCAGCGCAGGCCCTCGGCCTCGACGCCGAGCTGCCCCGGTGCGAGGCCGGCGGCCGACTTGGCGAAGACCGTGCGCCCGTCGCGCAGGTCCACCCGGCCGGCCTCGCTGATCGAACCTCCTCCGACCCGGGTGAACCCCACCACCTCGCTGCCCAGGGCGGCGGCGACCGCCGCGGCCAGCCCCGACGCGGGGCCGCCGCTCACGTCGCGCCGGAGGCCCGCAGGTGCTCGACCAGGCCGTCGCAGGCCCGCTCGAGCAGGTCGTACACGTCGACGAAGCCGTCGGCGCCCCCGTAGTACGGGTCGGGCACCTCGCCGAGGTCGGCGTCGGGGCCGAAGGCGGTCATGCGGTGGACCTTGGCCCGGGCCGCACCGTCGGGCGCGGCCCGCAGCAGCGCCCGCTCGACGGGGGCGTCGGCCACGAGCAGCAGGTCGAAGCGATCCCAGTCGTCGGGCCGCACCTTGCGAGCCCGCTGCCCGCGCAGGTCGAGGCCCCGCCGATCCGCCTCGGCCAGGGCGCGGCGGTCGGGGCGGTCGCCGGCGTGCTCGGCGCTGGTGCCGGCGCTGTCGACCTCGATGCGCCCCGCCAGCCCGGCGCGCTCGACGGCCCGGCGCATCACCGCCTCGGCGGTGGGCGACCGGCAGATGTTCCCCCAGCACACGAACAGCACGCGGGTGGGCTCGGCGGACTGGTCGCGGCCGGCGGCGAGGGGCTCGGCGGACATCCGCACGAGCGTACCGGCCGCACGTCGCGGGCCGGATCGGGCTGCGGCCGGGCGGCGCCCGCGTTCTACGCTGCGCACCGGCCCCGGACCCGCCCGGGGCGCCCTCCAGGAGGCTCGACTCACCGGTGATCACGTTGGTGCTGGGCGGCACGCGCTCGGGGAAGTCCGAGGTGGCCGAGACCCTCCTCGCCGCCACGGGACCCGTCACGTACGTGGCGACCGGGCGGGTCACCGACCCCGACATGGCCGACCGCATCGCCGCCCACCGCGAGCGTCGCCCCGCCACGTGGACCACCGTGGAGGCGGGGGCCGATCTCGTGGCCGCCGTCGAGCGCGCCGACGGCCCGGTGCTCGTCGACTCGCTGGGCACGTGGGTCGCCGCCCACCCCGACCTGGCGCCCGACGTCGCCGCGCTGGTCGCCGCCCTCCGGGCCCGGGCCGCACGAGCGCCGGGGGCGACGGTGCTGGTGTCCGAGGAGGTGGGTCTCGGGGTCCACCCGCCGACCGAGGTGGGCCGGCGCTTCGCCGATGCGCTGGGCACGCTGAACCGAGCCGTGGCCGAGATCGCCGACCGCGTGCTGCTGGTCGTGGCCGGGCGGGTCCTGCCGCTCGACCGGGCGGTCCCCGAGGGCTGATGCGGGCGGCCCTCGGGTTCCTGACCGTCGTCGGCGGAGCCACCCCGCGGGACGACCGGGCCCCGGCGTGGTTCGGCGTGGTGGGTGCGCTGGTCGGCCTGGCGGTGGGCGGCGCCTGGTGGGTCGCGGGCGAGCTGTGGCCCCCGCTGCTGGCCGCGGTGATCGCGGTGGCGGTCGACGCCGCGCTGACCGGGTTCCTGCACCTCGACGGCCTGGCCGACAGCGCCGACGGGCTGCTGCCCCCGGTCGCCCGGGCGCGGCGCCTGGCGATCATGACGGCCCCCGACGTCGGGGCGTTCGGGGTGGCGGCGCTCGTCGTCGTCCTCGTCGCCCGGGTCGCCGCCCTCGCCGCCCTGACGCCCGATGTCCTGCTGGTGGCGGGCCTGTGGGCGGCCTCCCGGGCCGCCATGGGCGTGACGATGGGCCTCGTCCCCTATGCCCGTGAGGAGGGGATCGCCAGCGGCTTCGCCGGGCGGTCGGTGGCGCCCGCGGCCGTGACCGCGGTCGTGGCGCTGGCGGTGGTGGCGGTCGCCGTCGGCGGGTGGGCGGGACCGGTCACCGCGCTCGCCGCCGCGGGCGGGTTCGCGGCCGTCGTCGGGCTCGCCCAACGCCGGATCGGCGGGTACACGGGCGACGTGCTGGGGGCGGCGGGGGTGGTCGCCGAGACGGTGGGCCTGCTCGTGGCGGCGGCCCGGTGGTGAGTGCCGCGGCCCGGCGCCGGATGGCCCGCCGGGCCCTCGGGGCCGCCGGCGCGCTGGTGCTCGACCGCGTCGCCGGCGAGCCGCCCCTGCCCGACGCCCTCCACCCGGTGGCCGTGCTCGGACGGGGGATCGCCGCGCTCGAGGGCCGCATCTACGACGACCGGCGGGCGCCGGGCGCGGTGCTGACCGCGGCCGGGGTCGGCGCCGCGGGCGCCGCCGGGGCGATCCTCCGGTCCCCCGCAGCCGCCGGCTACCTCGCCACGTCGGGGCGGGCCCTGCACGAGGCCGCCACCGCGGTCAGTGACGCCCTGGCCGCCGGCGACCTCCCCGCCGCGCGCGACCGCCTCACCCACCTCGTCGGCCGGGACCCCTCGGATCTCGACGAGGCCGCCATCGCCCGGGCCGTCGTCGAGTCGGTCGCCGAGAACACCACCGACGCCGTCGTGGCCCCGGCTCTCTGGACCGCGGCGGCCGGGGCGGTGGGCGCGTTCGTCCACCGGGCGGCCGACACCCTCGACTCGATGGTCGGCTACCGCGACGCCCGCTACCAGCGGTTCGGGACCGCGGCCGCCCACCTCGACGACGTCCTGGCGTGGGGTCCGGCGCGGGCGACCGCGGTCCTGGTGGCCGCGGCGCGCCCCGCGCGGGCCGGGGCGGTGTGGCGCACCGTCCGCGCCGACGCCGGGCGCCACCCCTCCCCCAACGCGGGGGTGGCCGAGGCCGCGTTCGCCGCCGCCCTCGGCCTGCGCCTCGGCGGCGGCGAGAACCGCTACGGCGACGTGGTGGAGCGCCGCCCCGAGTTGGGCGACGGCCGCGCCCCGGGGCCGGCCGACATCGCCGCCGCGGTCTCCCTGTCACGCGACGTCACGTGGGCCCTGACGGCAGCCCTGGCCGCCGCGGGTGCCACGCTCCTCCTCACGGCCCGCGCCGCCGAGCCCCGGACCGGGGGCGGTCGTGCGCCCGGCTGACCGGCAGGAGGTGCCGCCGGCCGGGGAGCACGGCGGGGACGGGGCGCGCGTCGCCGCGGCGCTCGGGTTGCGGCCCGACCAGGTCCTCGACCTGTCGGCCAGCCTCAACCCCGCCGCGCCCGACGTCGCCGCGCTGGCCGCGCCCCACCTCGACGCCCTGGGCCGCTATCCCGACGTCGACGCCGCCGAGGCGACCCTGGCCGCCGGGCTCGACCTGCCGGCCGACCGGCTGGTGCTCACCGCCGGGGGCGCCCAGGCCATCGCGCTGGTCGCCGCCCACCTCGGCGCCGGCCGGGTCGACGAGCCCGAGTTCTCGCTCTACCGCCGCCACCTGCCCCGGCTCGACGCCGCCGCACCACGCTGGCGGTCCGACCCCCACAACCCGTCGGGGCTGCTGGCCGCACCGGGCGAGGAGGCCGGCGTCTGGGACGAGGCGTTCCTGCCGTTGGCGGCCGGCACGTGGACCCGGGGTCGGCCCGGGTGGGCGGTGGGCTCGCTGACCAAGGCGCTCGCCTGCCCGGGGCTGCGCCTGGGCTATGCGCTGGCCCCCGACGCGGCGACGGCCGAGGCCGTGCGCGGGGCCCGCCCCGCCTGGGCTGTCGGGTCGCTCGCCTGCGCGGTGCTGCCCGACCTGCTGGCGGTGGCCGACCCGCCGGCGTGGACCGCGGCGGTGGCCAAGGGCCGGGCCGAGCTCGTCGCCGTGCTCGACGCCCACGGCTGGGATCCGCTGCCGTCCGAGGCCCCGTGGGTGCTGGTCCCCGCCGCCGCCGGGCTGCGCGATGCGCTCGCCCGCCGGGGGGTCGTCGTCCGCAGCTGCGCCTCGTTCGGGCTGCCCGACCACGTCCGCATCGCGGTCCCCGACGGCGACGGGCTCGACCGCCTCGACCGGGCCCTCGCCGCGGTAGCCGCCGCGCGGGTGCCGCGGCCGCCGAGCTGGGCGAGCGGCCCCACGTGGGTGCACGAGCGCCCGGCCGGTGCGCCATGATGGCGGGCAGCGGCGGGACCTCCCCGCACGACCGCGCTGGACCTGGTGACCATGCCTCCCACCTTCGCTCGCCTCCCCGCGACCGCGCTGCCGGTCGATGCCGTGCTGTTCGCCATGAACGTCCTGGTCGACCCCGTGGCGCCGGCGCCCGACACCACCCCCCGGGCCGTTCCGGGCGTGCGTCGCCTCGTCGTCGCCCTGGCCCACGCCGGCCTGGCGCCCCGCGCCCTGGCGCTGCGGCACCAGGGCCCCGGCAGCCGCGAACGTCACCTGGCCGAGAGCGCCGACCACCTGGCGGCCGTGGGGCTCGGGCCCGGCGTCCTCGGGGTGGTCGACGCGGACGCCGCCCTGCCGGGCACGACGCGGGCCCGCACGCTCGTGGTCACCCGCTGCCCCGAGATGGCGGCCGGGCTGTCGGGTGCCGGCCACCCGGTGGCCGTCGTGTCGGACGAGGCGGTCGCCCCGGTGGTGCACCGGTGGCTCGCCGAGCGCACCGGCGCCTACGTCGCGGCCAGCCTCATGGTCGGTCCGCTGGCCGACGAGGCCGCGGACGCGGCGACGGCCTGGCAGCTGCGGTTGACCAAGCCGCCGGGGTCGCTCGGGCGCCTCGAGCAGATCGGGGCCCGGCTCGCCGCCATCGCCGGCGAGTCGCCGCCCCCCGTGCCCCGGCCGGCCGCCGCCGCGGTGTTCGCCGGCGACCACGGGGTGCACGCCCAGGGGGTGTCGCCGTGGCCTCAGGAGGTGACCGCCCAGATGGTGGCGAACTTCCTCGCCGGTGGTGCGGCGGTCAACGTCCTGGCGGCGCAGGCCGGCGCCGAGGTCGTCGTGGTCGACGTCGGCGTGGCGACCGCGGTCCCCGGGCTCGCCGGCGCCGCGCCCGGTGACGACGAGGGGGACCGAGCCGCCGGCATCGGCGGCGCGCCCCGCCCGCGCCTGATCCGCCGCACGATCCGCCGCGGCACGAACGACCTCTCCACCGGACCGGCGATGACGACCGACGAGGCCCGGCGGGCACTCGACGTCGGCGCCGACGTCGCGCGGCTGCTCGTGGAGGGCGGCGCCCGTTGCCTCGTCACGGGCGACATGGGCATCGCCAACACCACGCCCTCCGCCGCGCTGATCGCCACGCTGACCGACCGGCCGGCCGCCACGGTCACCGGGCGCGGCACCGGCATCGACGACGCCCTGCTGACCCGGAAGACGGCCCTGGTGGCGGCGGCCGCGGCCCGGGCGCGCTACCAGCACGGCGACGACGCGCTGGCGGTGCTGGCCGAGGTGGGCGGGCTGGAGCACGCGGCCCTGGCGGGCTTCATCGTCGGCGCCGCCGCCCTGCAGGTGCCGGTGGTCGTCGACGGGGTGATCGCGGCGGCGGCACTGCTGGTGGCCAGCCGCCTGGTGCCCGGCGTCGAGCACTGCGTGATCGCCGGGCACCGGTCGGCCGAGCCGGGCTCGGCTGCGGTGCTCGCCGAGCTGGGCACCGAGCCGGTACTCGACCTCGGCCTCCGCCTCGGCGAGGGCACCGGCGCGCTGCTGGCCCTGCCGCTCGTCGAGGCCGCGGCCCGGGTCCTGCACGAGATGGCCACCTTCGACCAGGCAGGCGTGTCGGACAAGGGTTGAGCTGCCCGGCCGAGCGGACAGAACGGTTCGTCGCAGCCCACGCGTGGGGATTTGGCGATCGACCACCAGCTCCACTGCCGGCCGACTGACAGCACGCACGCGCCACCGAGCGTAGGGGTGCCGCGTCCGGCTGACGGGGCCTCGCTACGCTGTGGCCTTCGTGACCGACCGCTTCCAGGAGCCCGAACGGTCGTCGCCGGGTGATCCGCGGCGGGTCTTCATCCCCGCCCCCACGGCGCCCGGCGGTGGCACCTCCGCCCGCCCGTCCGGCGCGCCCCCGCGACCCGACCGGGCCGGAGGGGCGGCCGACCGCGTGGTGGTGCCGTCGCCCGAGCGCACGCGGCCCTCCCGTCCCGACGGGGAGCGCCGGTTCTCGCCGCGCGAGCCTGGCGACCGCCCGCCCACCTCGGCGCCGCCGCGCTCGCCGGGCGGCGGCCGCCCCTGGTACCGGCGGCTGCGCTGGAGGCGGGTGTTCGGCATCCTCGGCATCCTGCTGGTCCTGATGATGCTCGGGGGCTACCTGTACGCCCGCAGCATCTTCAACCGCATCGACAAGGTCGACCTCGGCGACTCGCTGACCTCGGCCGAGAGCGGCACCAACTACCTCATCGTCGGCTCCGACTCGCGAGAGAACGTCGTCGAAGAGGGCGACGCCGGCTTCAACGGCGCCGAGGCCCCCGGCGGCCAGCGGGCCGACACGATGATGATCGTGCACCTCGAGGGCGGCAAGGCCCAGATGCTGTCGGTGCCCCGCGACCTGTACCTGCCGATCGCCGGCACGGACGGGAGCAACAAGATCAACGCCTCCTACAACGCCGACCTCGGCGGCGGTCCCGAGCGCCTGGTGGACACGATCACCCAGAGCCTCGGCATCCCCATCGACCGCTACATGGAGATCGACTTCGTCAGCTTCGCGGGCCTCGTGGACGCGCTCGGCGGGGTGACCATCCCGTTCGAGAACCCCGCGCAGGACGAGGCCTCGGGCCTGTTCGTGCCCGAGGCGGGGAACGTCGAGCTCGACGGCGACCAGGCCCTCGCCTACGTCCGGTCGCGCCACTTCACCGAGACGATCGACGGCGAGCAGGTGGAGGACCCCACCGGCGACATCGGGCGGATCCAGCGCCAGCAGACGTTCCTCTCGGTCGTGTTCAACGAGCTGAGCGGGTCGCGCAACCCGTTCACGATGCTCCGGGTCGCCAGCGGGATGGCCGAGGGCCTGCGCATCGACGACGAGATGTCGATGTTCGACGCCATGCGGCTCGTCTGGGGCCTGCGCGGCCTCGAGCCCGAACCGCTGGCGTTGACGACGACGAACGACCGCAACGAGGCGGGGGCCGTCCTCATCCTCGACGAGGAGGGCTCGCAGCCCGCCCTCGACGCGGTGCGCTGACCCCTCGGCTCAGGGGAACAGCACGCCCGGGTTGAGGATGCCGTCGGGGTCGAGGGCGCGCTTGACCGCGCGCATGGCCTCGACGTCGGCCGGCGAGCGGTCGCGGGCCAGCCACCGTCGCTTGAGCGTGCCGATGCCGTGCTCGGCGCTGATCGACCCGCCCCGCTCCACCACCAGGCCCAGCACGAGGTCGTCGACCGCCTCGTCGTCGGCCGGCGGGCCGACGACGTTGACGTGGATGTTGCCGTCGCCCACGTGGCCGAACAGCAAGGTCCGGGCACCCGGGTACGCAGCCTCGACCCGGGCGACGACGTCGTCGCAGAATCGGGCCATCTCCGCGGCGGGCAGCGTCACGTCCAGCTTGTGGACGACGCCCCAATGGGCGCCGGCCTCGGAGTGGGCCTCGCGCCACCGCCACAGCCCGGCCCGCTCGCCGCGCTCGGTCGCCACCCCGGCGTCGATCACCCCGTTCCCGGCCCCCACCGCCGAGGCCAGCGCGTCGAGCGGGTCGGACGCGCCGCCCACCTCGACCAGCAGGTAGGCACCCGCGTGGGGCGCGACCGGCGGGGCCGCGCCGACGACCTCGGCGACGAGCCGCAGCGACGGCCCGGTCATCAGCTCGAGGGCGAGGACGTCGGGCAGGGTGCGCCGCAGCTCGCCCGCCAACCGCACCGCGGCGTCGACGGACGAGAGGCCGACCAGTGCGGCCACGGTGTGGGCGGGGGGCGGCACGAGCCGCAAGCGGGCCGCGGTCACGACCCCGAGGGTGCCCTCGCTGCCGCACAGGAGCTGGGCCAGGTCGTAGCCCGTGTTGTCCTTGACCAGCCCGGCGAGCCGGCTGACGACGTGACCCGTGCCCAACACCGCCTCGAGGCCGACCACCTGGGCCCGCATGGCGCCGTAGCGGACGACGTGGAGCCCGCCGGCGTTCGTGGCGACCATCCCGCCGACCGTCGCCGAGTCCCGCGCCCCGATGTCGACGCCGAACGCCAGCCCCGCGCCGGCGACGTGGGCGGCGAGGGTGGCGAGCGTGACCCCCGCCCCGGCGGTCACCTGCCCGGCCAACGCGTCGACGGGCCCGAGGGCGCGGAGCCGAGAGACGCTGAGCACCACCTCCCCCGCCAGCGGCACGGCTCCGGCCACCAGGCCGGTGTTGCCGCCCTGGGGCACGACCGCCACGCCGTGCCGGCGCGCCAGCCCGACCACCTCGGCCACCTCGGCGGTAGTCCCGGGTCGGACGACCGCCGGCGTCGACCCGTGGAAGCGCCGGGTCCAGTCGGTGACATAGGAGGCCGTGACCTCGGGGTCGGTCACCACCTCCGCCTCCCCGACGGCCCGGCGGCAGCCCGCCAGGAAGGCGTCGGTTCGCTCGCTCACACGACCTCGAGGTCGACGCGGCGCGCGGCGGGGTCGGCGCCGCGCACCTCCACCTCGACCTCGTCGCCCGGGGCGCACCGGCGCCGCGCTCCGGCCCGGGCGACGACCGCCGGGTCGCGCAGCTGCACCTGCGCCCGCTCGTCGTCGACGTCGATCACGACCGCCGGGAAGCGACGACCGACGGCCGGGCGCAGGACGAGCGCCTCGACCAGGTCGAGGGCCGCCCGCGCGTACGCCGACTCGCGGGAGGTCGTCTCCGCCATGACCTCGGGCAGCGCCTCCACCTCGGCCGCCGCCCACTCGGGGACCGCGGCGCCCGCCAGCAGCGCCAGCACGACCTCGTTGGCCGCCCGATCGCACAGGCGGCGCAACGGGGCGGTCACGTGGGCGTACGGCGCGGCGACGGCGGCATGGCCCGGGTCGCCGGGCGCCTTGCCGCCCACGAACCCGGCGTAGCCCGCGCCGCGGAGCACCCGCGCCGCCTGCACCAGGAGGGCTGCGCCCGCTGCGCTCGTCGCGTCGAGCGACCGGACGAACGCCGGGTACCCACCTTCCTCGGGCCACGCCACCCCGAGCGCCCGGGCCGACCGGCGCAGGCGGGCGAGCGTGGCGTCGTCGGCCGGCGGCAGCGTGCGCAGCAGGCCCACCCCGCCCTCGAGCATGATCCGCGCCGCCTCCATGCCGGTGAGCAGCGACACCTGCGCGTTCCAGGCCTCGGACGGCACGGGGGCGTCGTAGGCGAGTCGCAGGTGGCCGTCCTCGCCGGGGGCGACGACCTGGTCGGGGATCGGGAGGCTGACCCCGCCGCGGGCCGCCTCGGCCGCCAGTCGCCGCTCGCCGATCTCGCGCAGCAGCACGAGGGCCTCGTCGGCCGTGCCGGCCGCCACGGCGTCGGACACCTCGGCGTAGGTGAGCTGGGCGCGGCTGCGGACCACCGCCCGCTCGCACCGGGTCGCCACCGGGGCGCCGTCGCCGTCGAGGTCGATGCACCACAGCAGGGCGGGACGGTCGCCGTCGGGCAGCAGGCTGGCGGCGCCCTCGCTCAGCGCCGGCGGGTGGAGCGGGATGCGCCGGTCGGGTCCGTAGAACGTCACCCCCCGCCGGTGGGCCTCGGCGTCGATCGCCCCGCCGGGCGGGACGAAGGCGGCGACGTCCGCGATGGCGTACCAGACCCGGATGCCGCCGCACCGTCGGCGCTCGGCCCCGTAGGCCTGGTCGAGGTCGCGGCTGCCGGGCGGGTCGATCGTGACCAGGGCGACGCCGGTGCGATCGGCCCGGCGCGGCGCCGCCATCCCCGTGCCGGCGGCCCGGCCCACGGCCGCGAGGGCGTCGCTGACCGCGGCCTCGACGGGGGCGGGGAACGCTTCGGGCACGCCCTGCTCGGCGCGGACGGCCGCCATCCCGGCCGCCACCTCGCCGGCGGGCACCCCGGCGGCGAGGTGGATCGGCGGCGTCGGCACGTTGGCGAAGCTACCGAACCCCGCCGGTCATCACGGCGGCCCCGGGCCAGGGCTCGATGCGCCCGGCCGCCTCGCCGAGGGTCAGCGTCACCCCGTCGGCCACCGAGGCCGAGGCGCGCAGCACCACCTCGTCGCCGTCCTCGAGGAACGTGCGCGTGGCCCCGGCCACGGTGAGCGGGTCGGCGCCGCCGCGGGTCAGCTCGATCAGGCTGCCCTCGGTGCCCCGCTCGGCCCCGGACACCGTGCCTGACGCCAGGAGGTCGCCGGTGCGGAGGTGGGCGCCGTTGACCGTCAGGTGTGCGATCTGCTGCGGCACTCGCCAGTAGAGCCCCGCGAACGACGTCCGGCTGACGGTGTCGGCCGCGGCCGCACCGGCCGGCCGCACGTCGACGGACAGGTGCAGGTCGAGCGCCCAGTCGTCGGCGAGCCGCAGGTACGGCAACGGCGGCGGGTCCTGCACCGGGCCCGGCGGTCCGGCACGCCCGCAAGGCGGCGAGCGGGGTCACCCACGCCGACATCGTCGTGGCGAACGACTTGCCGAGGAACGGGCCGAGCGGCTGGTACTCCCAGGCCTGGATGTCGCGGGCCGACCAGTCGTTGACCAGCACGACGCCGAAGACATGGTCCATCGCCGCATCGGCCGCAACCGCCGCCCGGGAGTCGACGGCACCCCGATCACCGTGCCCACCTCCAGCTCGATGTCGAGCCGCTCGCTCGGCCCGAACGCCACGCCGTCGCCCACGCGCCGCTGCCCCGCCGGCCGGGGCACCGGGGTGCCCGACACGACCACCGTGCCGGCGCGGCCGTGGTACGCCACGGGCAGGTGCCGCCAGTTGGGCAGCAGCGGCTCGGCGTCGGGGCGGAACAGCCGGCCGAGGTTCGTGGCGTGCTCGATCGAGCTGTAGAAGTCGACGTAGTCGGCCACCTCGACGGGCAGGTGGAGCGTGCAGGCGGCCACGGGGACGAGGGCCGGCTCGACCGCCGTCCGATGGCGCGGGGTCGCACAGCAGGTCGGTGAGCCGGGCCCGCACCGCGTCCCACCGCTCGGGCCCGAGGGCCATGAGGTCGTTGAGCGCCGGCCGGGCGGCCGTGCCGTCCAGCAGCCCGGCGAGGTCGCCCACGCCGGCAGCCGCCAGCCGGTCGAGGTCGACGACCGCGTCGCCGATGCGCACACCGACCCGGCGCCGCCCGTCGCCGGTGGACACCACGCCGTAGGGCAGGTGCTCGGCCGGGAACCCGGAGCCGTCGGCGCCCGGCACCCACGACCGCAGACGCGCGTCACAGCAGGCCCGCACCGCCAGCTCGCCGAGGGGCTCGTCGATCGAGCACGTGCCGATCGACGCGATCAGCTCGCGGGCGCCGGCGACCCGGCCCGGCAGGTCGCCCGCGTCGGCCTCCTCGGCGGCCAGCACCGCGGCCACCTCGCCGACGGGGGCCCGCGAGCGGGCCACCGCCGCGGCCGCCAGCAGGTTCACGAAGCCATGGCGGGGCGCCTCGTGCCGGCCGGCGCGGAAGGCGTGGTGCAGCCCGGCCGTGGCCTTGAGCTGGAGGCCCCGCTCGACGCATCCGACCAGGACCTCCGCCAGCCACTCGACGGTCGGCACCGCGTCGTCGGTGAGCCCCCCGCAGCGGACCTTGGCCCGGGCCCGCGCCTGCACGACCTCGTCGAGGGCCGGCCCGACGGCCCCGCGGTGGGGTAGCTCGAGGTAGGGGACGATGCGGCCGGGCGGCACGGGCATGCCGGCCCCGAGGGGCGCCTCGGCCTGCACGACGCCACGCGTGGCCATCGGCCGCCGCCAATCGAGCTGGCCGGCGTAGCCGATGATGCCGATCGCAGACGGTCGGGTGGCCCCTGACGCGACGCAGGCGTCGAGCTCGTCGAGCCGCGTCGCGGGGCACAGGAAGGGGCCCACGACGTCGCCGTAGGGCCCGGTCACGGCGCGTTGGTGCGCGGCCAGGGCCTCGGCCATGGGGAGCTTGGCGGGCGGGAAGAGCCCCGCATCGTCGAACAGATGCGGCAGCACCGCCCTGAGGGCTGTGGGCAAACGGGCACCTCCGGGGAGCGGAGGTTAGTGTCCGGGTATCGGTTCACGACGGCAATGTGTGCCGCTCTTCACCGAACTGACACAGAGAGTACCGGCGACACGCCTGGCCGTGTGGCGTGATCCACGATCCGGCAGGCGTGCCGACGTTCGGAGCCGCATATGGCCGAACAGTCGAAGACCGTCGACACCGCCCTCACCCTCCTCCGCCTGGTCGCCGACCGGCAGGGGGCGACCACGGCCTCGCTCGCCCGCGACCTCCTGCAGTCGCGCTCGGCGGTCGGGCGCATGCTGGTCACCCTCGAGTCGCACGGCTTCGCGCGGCGCACGCCGCACGGCTGGGTGGCCGGGCTGGGGCTGCTGGCGCTGGCCGCCGGTGTCGAGCCCGAGCTGCGGGCGCTGGCCCGCACCGAGCTCGAGGGCCTGGCCGAGCGGTTCGGCGAGACCGCGGTGCTGACCGTCCGCGACGGCGACGAGGCCGTGGCCGTCGACCAGGTGGTCGGCCGCGCCGGCCTGCTGCAGGTCAACTACCGCACCGGGACCCGCCACCCGCTGACCGTGGCCGCCAGCGGCCGTGCCCTGCTCGACCCCGGCGCCGTCAGCGTGTCCGAGGGCGAGCTCGAGCCCGGGGTCCGCGGCGCGGCCGCGGCCGTGCTGGGCACCGGCGGGCAGCCGATCGCCAGCCTGGCCGTCGTGGCCCCGGCCCACCGGTTCCCGCCCGACGACGAGGTGGCCGCCGCGCTGCGGGCCGCCGCCCGGCGCATCGGCGACGGCCTGGCCGGCAACGGCCTCGCCCGGCCGGGCGCCACGACGAGAGGAGGACGCCGTGCCGTACTACCGACGCGTCGGTGAGGTGCCGGCCAAGCGGCACACGCAGTTCCGCGCCCCCGACGGGCGCCTCTACGCCGAGGAGCTGATGGGGACCGAGGGGTTCTCGTCGTCGTCGGCGCTGCTCTACCACCGGAACCCGCCGACCGCCCTGCTCGGCGCGGCGACGGTCGCGGCGCCCGAGGACGACCTGCGGCCCAACGAGCCCCTCCTCCCCCGCCATCTGAGGACCGCCGACCTGCCGGCGGACGGCGACCTCGTCACGGGGCGCCGCCTGCTGCTGGCCAACGACGACGTGCGGCTGCTGGCGGCGGCCCCCACCGAGGCGAGCGGCCTGTACCGGAACGCCACCGGCGACGAGATCGTCTACCTGCGCACCGGCGCGGCGCGACTGGAGTCGTCGTTCGGGATCCTCGACTGCCGCGCCGGCGACTACGTGGTGGTCCCCACCGGCACCACCCACCGCTGGGTCCCGACCGGCGCGGACGGCGCCGAGCCGGTGGCGGCGCTGGTGATCGAGGCGCGCGGCCACGTCGGCCCACCCGAGCGCTACCTGTCCGGCACCGGCCAGTTCCTCGAGCACAGCCCGTACTGCGAGCGCGACCTCCACGGCCCCGGCGGCCCGCACATCGTGGACGACGATCCCGGCGACGACGGCGTGGAGGTGCTCGTGCGCCAGCGTGCAGGGCTCACCCGGTACCGCTACGCCCACCACCCGTTCGACGTGGTCGGGTGGGACGGGTGCCTGTACCCGTACCGGCTGTCGATCCACGACTTCGAGCCGATCACCGGCCGGGTGCACCAGCCCCCGCCGGTCCACCAGACCTTCGCCGGCCCGCGCTTCGTCGTGTGCAGCTTCGTGCCCCGCAAGCTCGACTACCACCCCGCCGCCGTGCCGACGCCGTACAACCACGCCAACGTCGACAGCGACGAGGTCCTCTTCTACTGCTCGGGCGACTTCACGAGTCGCAAGGGCGCCGGCATCGGGGCCGGCTCGATCAGCCTGCACCCCGGCGGCTTCACGCACGGCCCTCAGCCGGGCAGCGTCGAGGCGTCGCTCGGGGCCGAGTCGACCGACGAGCTGGCGGTGATGATCGACACGTTCGCCCCGCTGGCCCTCGCCGGCGCGGCGCGGGCGTGCGAGGACCCCGACTACGCCTGGACCTGGGCGGCCGCCGCGCGCTGATCCCCACGGCGCCGACCCGCCCCCGGTCGGTCAGTCCGGATCGGTGGCGGCGGCGATCACGTCGACGGCGAGCGACCGGTCGAGGAGGCCGTCCTCGGCGATCGGGCGCTCGTAGCCGACGCCGCCCAGCGCCGTCAGCGCGTCCTGCAGCCGGGTGGTCGTCCCCGACCGGAGCTCCCAGTCGAACAGCGGGGCCGGGCCCTCGGCGACGACGTCCTCGTCGACGGCGAGCGCCTCGGCCACGGCCGTGAGGGCGTCGTCCTCGTACCCGTCGGGCAGGTGCGTGTTGATCGTGCGGATCAGGGCGCGCGCGTAGGCCAGCCCGACCGCGCGGTCGGCCCCGAGCAACCGGGGGCCGAACACGGTGCCGTCGATCGACTCGCTGCCGGGGGTGGTCGTCGCCAGCATGAGCTCCTCGTCGGCGGCCGCCTCGATGGCGTCGGGCTCGGCCAGCCAGCGCGCCGCCGACCGCCGCCGCGTGGAGGGTGTCGACGGCCTGGGACGAGGGGGCCGGGACGATGTCGACGTTGTTCACGCCGAGCGAGTGCTGGGCCAGGAGGGTGTCGATCGGCTGGACGGCGGCGGCGGCCAGCCCGCCCGGGACGAGGACCGTCTGCCCCTCGACGTTGTCCCAGTCGTCGTCGTCGATGAGGCCCCGGCGGAGCCAGAGGCCCGCCTGCGGGGTGTCGAGGTCGCTCGGGTGGCGCGCCACCTGCCCGCCGAGCACGAGGCGGGCGCCGAGCCCGCCGTGGACCGCATCGAAGAACGGGCCGTCGACGCCGCCGACCACGACGTCGACCTCGCCCCGTGCCATGGCCGCGTAGGCGTCCCGGCCGGGCATGTCGACGATCTCCACCGCGAGGTTCTCGGCCGCCAGCTCGCCGAGCGCGTCGGCGACCAGCAGGGGCGCCACGGTCTCGGTCCGCTCGGTCACGGCCACCCGCACCGGTGCGACCTGGGCCAGCGGCTGGGCCTCCGGGGCGTCCGGTCCGCAGCGCGCCAGCATCCGGTCGACCGCCAGGTCCTCGGGGTCGGTGGTGGCCGCCTCGCCGCACCCGTCGCCGGGGTCGCGAGGGACCCCGGGGCTGGGGGAGTCCGGCGCGGTGTCGGCAGAGCCGCCGTCCTCGCCCCCGCGGACATAGGCCACGCCGACGAGCACCAGCCCGAGGACCAGGGCCAACGCCCAGAGGATGGTTCGGCGGGTCGAGGAACGCACGGAGACTCCCCCAGTCGTGCGGACGGGGCCGGTTCGGCCCCAGGGCGGAGACCTTAGAGCGGGTGCTACGCGGGGACGGTGTCGAGCGACGCCGCCACGAACTCGGCGATGCCCGCCTCGAGCCGGTCGCGGCGCAGCAGGGTGCGGCCGACCACGGTGGCGCCGCGTTCCTCGAGGACCCGAGCGAACCGGTCGAGGGCCTTGCCGGCGTGGATGGCGTAGGTCATGAAGGCGGCGACGCGCTTGCCGTCGATGACGGGCATGGACCTGATGCGCCCGGCGCGCCCGGGTCGGTGCCCGAACAGGACGAGCCCGTCGACCCAGGTGCCGATGAACACGATGTCGGCCTCTGCGAGGTCCTTCAGCCCGATGTCGGTGATCGGGTACACGGACACGTCGACGCCCTGCGCCGCCACCTCGTCCGCGATGAGCCGGGCCGCCCTCGCCGTGTTCCCCGTGAGGCTCTCGTAGATGACCACCGCTCGCATGCGGGTGATTCTGGCAGAGGGCGCGACGGCGGCGGGAACCCGGGCGGCAGCGTTGGCGGGCGCCGGTAGGGTCCGCGTCAGCGTGCCGCGACCTGCGAGGAGACCCGCCATGGAGATGCCGTACCGACGCCTCGGACGGTCCGGTCTGAAGGTGAGCGTGCTCTCGTTCGGTTCGTGGGTCAGCTTCGGTCCCCAGCTCGACGTGGGCCGGGCGCGCGACTGCCTTGCAGCCGCCTACGACGCGGGCGTGAACTTCTTCGACAACGCGGAGGCCTACGCGGGCGGCGCGTCCGAGCGGATCATGGGCGAAGCCATCGCCGCGCTCGGATGGCCGCGCGGCTCCTACGTCGTGTCATCCAAGTACTTCTGGGGCCTCGACGGCGGCGTCAACGGGCGCAACACGCTCAACCGCAAGTACCTGCTCGAGGCCGTCGACCCGTCGCTCGAGCGCTTCGGCCTCGACCACCTCGACATCGTCTACTGCCACCGCCCCGATCCCGAGACCCCGATCGAGGAGACCGTGGGGGCCATGTCCGACATCGTGGCCTCGGGCCGGGCCCACTACTGGGGCACCTCCGAGTGGTCGGCCGACGAGATCCGGGCCGCGTGGAACATCGCCGAGCGCCACCACCTCCACAAGCCGGTCGTCGAGCAGCCCGAGTACAACCTGTTCAACCGCCGCAAGGTCGAGCGCGAGTACGCCCGGCTCTACGACGACATCGGCCTCGGCCTCACGACGTGGAGCCCGCTGGCCTCGGGCCTGCTCACCGGCAAGTACCTCGACGGCGTGCCCGACGGCAGCCGTGCCACCCTGCCCGGCTACGAATGGCTCAAGGCCATGCTGACCGACCCCGACCGCAACGCCAAGGTGCGGCGGTTGGCCGCGGTGGCCGACGAGCTGGGGTGCTCGCTCGCCCAGCTCTCGCTGGCCTGGTGCGCCCGCAACCCCCACGTGTCGACGGTGATCACCGGTGCCAGCCGGGTCGAGCAGGTCGAGGAGAACCTGGGCGCGCTCGACGTCCTCGCCCGGCTCGACGACGAGGTGGTCGCCCGGATCGAGGCCGCCGTCGCCTGACCGACCCCGGCAGCCGGATCGCGGCGCCGGGACCATCGCCGGCCACCTCGGCTGGCATCTGTACGATCGGCGGCGACGCAGCCATCGTCCTCCCCTGGGGATCCCCATGCCGTTCCCCACCGCAGTCTTCGCGGTCTTCTTCCTCGCCGCCTTCACGCTCAACTGGCTGCTGCGCCCGCACGCCCTGCTGTGGCGGGCGACGATGGTGGCGGTCAGCCTCTACTTCTGCGCGTGGGTCGACGTCCGGTTCGCGCTGCTGATCGTCGGGTCGGCGGTGGTGAACGGGGTGCTGGCCACGGCCGCGGCGCGGGCGCTCGACCTCGGCGAGCCCACGCCGGCCAGCCGCCGCTGGGTGGCGGCCGCCGTGGTGATCGACGTCGCCGTGCTCGGGCTGTTCGCCTACCACGGGTTCTTCCTCGACTCGGTGACCGACGTGCTGGGCGCGTTCGGGCTGTCGGCCACGGCCCCCACGCTCGGCCTGCTGGTGCCGGTGGGCCTGTCGATCGTCACGCTCCACGCCATCGGCTACGTCGTCGACGTCGGTCGCGGCGAGGTCGAGCCCGTCGCCTGGGGCGACCTGCTGCTCTACCTGAGCTTCTTCCCGCACCTGGTGGCCGGTCCCCCGGTACGCGTCGACGAGCTGGTGCCCCAGTTCCACGAGCGGCCCGACCCCCGCCGGGTGCCGGCCACCGACGCGTTCGTGCTCGTCGGCGTGGGCCTGTTCAAGGCGGTGGTCGTCGCGGGCTATCTCGGCACCCAGCTGGTCGACCCGGCGTTCTCCGACCCCGGCGCGGCCAGCGGCTGGGCCCTCGCCGCCGCCGTGTACGCCTTCGCGGTGCAGATCTACGCCGGCTTCTCGGGCCTGACCGACATCGCGGTCGGCTGCGCCCTGCTGCTCGGCATCGAGTACCCCCGCCCGTTCGACGCGCCGTACACCGCCCTGTCGGTGCGCGAGTTCTGGGACCGGTGGAACACGCCGGTGTCCCACTGGCTGCGCGACTACGTGTACGTCCCGCTCGGCGGCAACCGCTACGGCACGCCGGCCACCTACCGGAACCTCGTCCTCACCATGATCACGGGCGCCTTGTGGTACGGGGCCGGATGGCCGTTCGTCGTGTGGGGCGCGGTCCACGGCGCCTACCTCGTGGGCGAGCGGGCGGTGGCCGCCCGCGCCTCGGGCGATCCCGGGAGTCTGGCGCCCGAGGGGGTGCCGCTGACGCGCACCGGGGCGGTGCTGAGGTGGGCGCTCACCTTCCACCTGGTCGTCGTCGCGTGGGTCTTCTACCGCGCCGACTCGGTGGGCAGCGCGTTCGAGGTGCTCGGCCGCATCGTGACGTTCGCCCCCGGTGAGGTGGCCCTGGTCCCCGCGCTGGCGATCGTCCTCGTCGTGGCGGCCGTCGCCGTCCAGTTCGTACCGGCCGGCCTCACGCTCGGGCTCCGCGCCCGCTTCACGACCCTGGCGCCGGCAGCCCAAGTGGCGGTGCTGGCGCTGGCGCTGACGCTCGTGTCCGCCATGGGCCCCGACGGCACGTTCCCCTACGCCCACCTCCCGTTCTGATGACCCCGACGATCGTGTCCGCCCGATGACCCCGCCCGCCGGCACGGGGCCGCCCCGCGTCCCGGTGCCCCCGGGATGGCCGGGCGACGACCCGACCGAGCCCGAGGACCTGGCCCTCCTCGGGGGCCGGCGGCGCGGCCGGCACCGGCGGGCCCGGACCCGCCGCGGCCCCCACGACGGGTCGGACGCCCCGGTCGAGCGGCCGCCGGCCGGACCCGACGAGCCGGCGCGGGCGCTCGACGACGACGGGGCCACCGAGGGCGACGGCGTCGCCGACGGAGCCCGTGGAGGACATCCCCGTCGACCTCGAGCACGACGACGCGGTCGCCGGCCGCCAGCCCGCCGGGCGGGTGCTGGTGATCATCGTGGCCGCCCTCGTCCTCGCCATGCTGGTCAACGCCGACGCCCTCGTGGCCCGCGCCGAGCGTCAGCCTCCGGGCCGTGCCCGCGACCGGGCACTCGCGGTGTGGCACCCGGTGCAGGACGTGAGCCACGCCCTCCAGCTCCACCGCATCCGCCAGCTCGCGGACCGGACGGTCGGCGACGACAACGACGACGACGAGGGGCCCGCGCCCTCCACCCGCGACACCCGGCGCGGCCCCGCCGCCGACGGGGCCCGCGAGGCCACCACGACGACCTCGCCCGAGGCCGGCGGGGCGGAGGCCGCGCCCGCGGCCGTCGAGCTGCGCACCCCCACCGCCGGCGCCCCGCTGCGCCTGTGGGTCGGGGGCGACTCGATGGCCCAGGTGTTCGGCCCCGCCCTGGCGACGGCGGCCGGGGCGACGGGCCTCGTCGAGCCGACGGTCCACTACGAGATGGCGTCGGGCCTGACGCGGCCCGACTACTTCGACTGGCCCGGCGCGCTGCGGGCCGACGTCGCCGCCGCCGACCCCGAGGTGTTGGTGGTGGTGTTCGGCGTCAACGACGGCCAGGGCATCGTCCTACCCGACGGCACGCCGGTCCCCGACGTGTCCGACCCGCGCTGGTCGGGCGAGTACCGCCGCCGCGTCGCTGACCTGATGGACGACCTCCGGGCCGACGACCGCCTGGTGCTGTGGGTGCTGCTCCCGCCGATGCAGGACGCCGACTACGCGGCCCGGATCGCGGTCGTGACCCAGGCCGTCGCCGCGGAGGCCGCGTCGCGCCCCTGGGTGGTGCCCGTCGACGCCGCAGCCAGCCTCGCCGACGCGTCGGGCGCCTTCGCCGAGACCCTGCCCGACGCCGCCGGCGCCCCCGTCGACGTCCGCCTGGACGACGGCATCCACCTCACCGAGGGCGGCGCCGACCGCCTCGCCGCCCAGGTGATGGAGGCGCTCGGCGCGCAGGTCGACCTGACCGACGTCGCCGGCTAGCGGCACCACTCGTCCCATCCGCGAGGCTGGCGGCATGGACACCGAGCTCCGCCCCACAGACGACCTCGCCGAGGTCGAGCGTCGACTGGCAGCCATGCCCCTCGTCGACGCCATCACGACGCAGCGCGCCGTGCGCCGCGTGCGGCCCGACCCCGTGGATCCTGGCATCGTCCGCCGCTGCATCGAGCTCGCCCTCGAGGGCCCGACCGGCTCGAACGGGCAGAACTGGGAGTTCGTGGTCGTCACCGAGCGGGCTGCCAAGGAGCGGTTCCAGGTGCAGTACCGCCGGGCCTGGTCGCTGTACGGCCGGGCGGGCGAGCGGGTGCGGGGCCGCGACCCGCAGACCGCCAAGATCCTGCGCTCGGTGCAGTGGCAGGTCGACCACCTGCCCGAGGTCCCCGTTCTCGTGGTCGCCTGCCTGCGGGGCGGCGGCAAGGTGCCCTACGTGCCGATGCCGGCCCTCGCCAACAGCTCGCACTACGGGTCCATCTACCCCAGCGTGCAGAACCTGCTGCTGGCGGCGCGGGCCGTCGGGCTCGGGGCCTCGCTGATCACGCTGCCCCTGTGGTCCACGACCGTGGCCCGCCGCATCCTCGGCCTCCCGCTCAGCGTCGAGCCGTGCTGCATGGTCCCCTTGGGGTGGCCCATCGGCCGCTACGGGCCCAAGGCCCGCAAGCCGGTCGACGAGGTGATCCACCTCGAGCGTTACGGCACGACGCCAGCCGCCGAGTAGACCGGGCGGCGATGGCGACAGATCACCCCGTCTCCGAGATCTTCGACCCGGCGGCCTGGCAGCTCGTCGAGGGCTTCGAGCTCACCGACATCACCTACCACCGGGCCGTGGACGTCGGCGCCGTGCGGGTCGCCTTCGACCGGCCCGAGGTGCGCAACGCGTTCCGTCCCCACACCGTCGACGAGCTGTACCGCGTGCTCGACCACGCCCGCCAGCAACCCGACGTCGGCTGCGTGCTGCTGACCGGCAACGGCCCGTCGCCGAAGGACGGCGGATGGGCCTTCTGCTCGGGCGGCGACCAGCGCATCCGGGGCCGCGACGGCTACCGCTACGCCAAGGACGACTCGGTCGAGACCGCCGACCCCGCCCGCACGGGCCGCCTCCACATCCTCGAGGTGCAGCGCCTGATCCGCACGATGCCGAAGGTGGTGGTGTGCCTCGTGCCCGGCTGGGCGGCCGGCGGCGGCCACAGCCTGCACGTCGTGTGCGACCTCACGCTCGCCAGCCGCGAGCACGCCCGGTTCCGCCAGACCGACGCCGACGTGGCCAGCTTCGACGGCGGGTTCGGGTCCGCCTACCTGGCCCGGCAGGTCGGCCAGAAGTTCGCCCGCGAGATCTTCTTCCTGGGCGACACCTACACGGCCGACGACGCCCACCGCATGGGCATGGTCAACGCCGTCGTCGACCACGCCGACCTCGAGCGTGTCGGGCTGGAGTGGGCCCGCCGGATCATGGGCAAGAGCCCCACCGCGCAGCGGATGCTCAAGTTCGCCTTCAACCTGATCGACGACGGTCTCATGGGCCAGCAGGTGTTCGCCGGCGAGGCCACCCGCCTGGCCTACGGCACCGCCGAGGCCGAGGAGGGCCGCGACGCCTTCCTCGAGCGCCGCGACCCCGACTGGTCGCCCTACCCCTGGCACTTCTAGGGGTGCCCCACTTCTAGGGGTGCCCCCGCACCATGAGCTACCGGGGGCCGGTCCGGGTGCCGGCCCCCGGCGGCTCCTACAGCGACGGACCGTCGCCGCTGTCCTCGAAGGCGAGCGGGTCGGCCATCGTCCGGCCGGTGCCGCAGCCGGTGGGCACCGCCCCGGTCGTGTCGAGACCGCGCACCTTCAGCGCCGGGTTGGCGCCCGAGAACACGCCCCAGTTGCTCTCGCAGCCGGGCGTGATCCACACGTGGCTCATCCACCCCGCGGTGCCGTCCGACTTGGCGCCGCCGAGGGCGCCACAGTCCTCCTCGCTGGTCGTCGAGCCGGCGGCCACCACACCGTTGCGGATGCACAAGCCGACGTGGCGGTGGTAGTGGTCGTTGTCGCCGGTGAAGCCGTCGGTCGGCTCCTCCTCGCCGTCCTTCACGATGTAGTAGCTCAGGCCCACGATGCCGGCCGTCGGCCCGTCACCGTCGTAGAGCAGCATCTCGGGCTTCTCCAGCTCGAAGTCGCCGTCGACGTAGTCGAAGTTCATGTAGTGGGCGGCGATGCCGGGGTAGTACGTCGTGACCTTGCGGTACCCGGCCGCCTCGGCGTCGGCGATGGTCGGGTAGGAGGCCGCCACCTCCTTCGCCCGGGTCAGCTCGTCGGCGAGCGCCTCGCACTCGTCGGGGTCGGTGAGCGGGTTCCAGGGATCGGGGGCCAGGGTGTGGGTCAGGCCGCCCGAGAGGATGCCGTCGCGCAGGACCGGGCGGTCCTCGATGTAAGCGGCGACCACGTCGGGCGGGATGCCGTTCGCCGGGTCGACGAACACGTCGGCCCACTCCGCGAGCGTGAAGTCGACCTGGGTGCCGTCGTCGTGGGCATGGGGCACGCCCGGGACGCTGACGTCGTTGAACGCCGAGGTGTTGAAGCCGAGGTCGCACCTGTCGTCGGGGTCGACCTCGGTCGCCGCCCCGCCGCCGTGGTCGTGGCCGCCGGATGCGGCGGACTCGCCCTCGACGGCGTGATCGTGCCCACCATCCTCGCCGTGCTGGTGCTCGCCGGCGATCGACGGCGTCACCGACGCCGACACCACGGCGGCGAGGGCCACGGCCGCCACGCCCCCGACCACCGGGTGGAGGCGGAACGACGGGCGCCGGGCCCACGCAGGCCGGAGCGCGGCGACGGCCGCCAGGACGACCACCACCTCGAGCGCCGTGGCCAGCGTGTCCGGGAAGCCGACCGGCTCGGGGTCCTCGCCGGGCAGGCCGGCGGTGCGGGTGAGGACCCACACGGCCGCGACCGCACCGTTGACCGCGCCGGCGGCCAGCCACGGCCGGCGGTCCGTGCGCCAGCGGGCCAGCGCGAAGGCGAGGCCGAGCTGCAGCCACGCCGTCACCAGGAAGAACGTGCCGTGGGTGGCGTCCTCCTCGATGTGGGTCGGCGCGTAGGCGAAGTGGATGACCGCCGCGCCGGCGCAGGCGGCGACGGCGAGCCACCGCAGCGCGTCGCCGACGGTCGTGCGTCCGGCGCCGCCCGGCCCCGCGGGCGCGTCGTCGGAGTCGCCGCCAACGACGTCGTCGACCGTGCCGTCCGGATGCTCGGACGCTGGCTGCTCGGTCATCTGGTTCCCCCTCCGGTCCAGCGAGCTCGGCCGTCCTGCGAACGACGGCGTCCCTCATGATGGCACGGCGCCCCGGAAAGTTGCACCCGCTGTGCACGATCGTCGCGCGATCGCGCGGGGAGCGGACCCGCGAAATCCTTGACCACGCAACGACCGTCCGTAGTATCCCCGTCGTGGACGAGCTGAAGGACGACCGCCTCACCCTGGTCGGGCTGCTCTTCGAGAGCTCGTCCGCGCTGCGCGCCCAGCTCGACCGCCGGCTGGCCGAGGACGTGGACCTGCCCCTGCAGTGGTTCGAGCTGCTGATCAGGCTGGCCCGCTCCCCCGGTCACCACCTGCGCATGAGCGACCTCGCCGCCCAGACCGGGCTGACGCCCAGCGGGCTGACCCGGGCGATCGACCGGCTCGCGGCGGCGGAGCTCGTCGAACGCGTGCCGTGCGAGTCCGACGGGCGCGGGGCATTCGCCGCGCTCACCCCGGTGGGCGTCGAGCGCATCACACGCGCCGTGACGCCGCATCTCGTGCACGTCGAAGAGGTGTTCACGAGCGCCCTGACCGCCGACGAACGGGTCGAGCTGCTCGCCCTGCTCCACAAGGTGCGCGACCACGTGAACCCGGCGGCGGCCGCCGCCATCCCGACCGCCCGGGCCGTCTGACGCCGATCCCCCTCCCGGCGTGCCTGGCCCGGACCCGTCAGTTCTCGGGCGTCTGCGCGGGCTGTGGCGGGAAGCGGCGCACCTCGACCAGCTCCAGGCCCAGGGACTCGATGCGCCGCAGCAGCCCGTGCAGGGCGGCCTGGTCCTCGATGGGGCCGCTCAGCACCGTCTCGACCGGCTCGACGTTGGCCTCGAGCGCGAGCTGCTCGAACTCCGTCGCCAGCGTGCGGCTCAGGCGGCCGCGCACGCGGACCTCGTAGAGGAAGCTCATCTCCTGGACGCCTCGCCTCTCGGTGGATCGGTGCTCGCAGTCTCGTCACCCATCGGCGACGCGGTCGTCACCCGCCGCGGGTGAAGGCGACCCACGGCGCGGCCGCCCGCCGCGCGCCCGGGTACCGTCCCCGCTCGTGCCACTCACGCTGTCCGCCGCCTTCCCGCCCGGACGGGACACCCCCGACCACGTCGCGCTCGCCGAGCGCCTCGGCTACGCGCGGGCCTGGCTCTACGACTCCCCCGCGCTCTACCACGACGTGTGGATGAGCCTGGCCCGCTGCGCCGAGCGCACCGACACGATCGGGCTGGGGCCGGCGGTGCTGGTGCCCAGCCTCCGCCACCCCATGGTCACGGCCGCCGCCGTCGCCACCCTCGCCGACCTCGCCCCCGACCGTGTGGCGGTGGCGCTGGGCGCCGGCTTCACCGGCCGGCACGTGCTCGGGCAGCGGGCCATGCGCTGGGACGACGTGCGCGCCTACGTCGTTGCGCTGCGCGCCCTGCTGCGCGGCGAGGAGGCGATGTGGGAGGGCCGCCCCATCCGCATGATCCACCCCGCAGGGTTCGGGGCGGCCCGCCCGATCGAGGTCCCGATCCTCCTGGGCGCCGACGGCCCCCGCGGCACGGTCGTGGCCCGCGAGCTGGCCGACGGGATGTTCTCCGCCGGCCTTCCGAACCCCGAGGCGGATGGCTGGCACGCGCTGTTGCAGTTCGGCACGGTGCTCGACGAGGGCGAGGCGCCCGACGCGCCCCGGGTCGTCGAGGCCGCAGGCCCGGCGATGGCGGTGGCGCTGCACGGCCTCTACGAGCGCGGCGGCGCGGCCGCGGTCGACGGCCTGCCGGGCGGGCCCGAGTGGCGGGCCGCGCTCGAGGAGCTTCCGGCCGAGCGGCGCCACCTCGCCACCCACGAGGGACACCTCGTCGAGCTCAGCGACCGCGACCGCACTGCGCTGGCCGCGGGGACGGCGACGATGATCCCGGCGTTCACCCTCACCGGCACCGCCGACGAGGTGGGCGCCCGCGTCGCGGCGCTGGCCGAGGCCGGCGTGACCGAGGTGGCGTTCCAGCCCGGCGGGCCCGACGTCGAGCGCGAGCTGCGGTCGCTCGCCGAGGCGGTGGCAGGTGCGAGACTGCCGTGACCATGGAACTGACCGTCGTCGACCACCCCCTCGCCGCGCGGCTGCTGACCCGCCTGCGCGACGAGACCACCGACCGGGCCGCGTTCCGCCTGGCCATGGACGAGCTGGCCGGGATGCTGGTCTACGAGGCGTGCCGCACGCTGCCGACCGAGCCGGTCGACGTCACGACGCCCATGGGTCCGGCGCAGGGGGTGCGCGTCACGCGCCCGCCGCTCGTCGTGCCCGTGCTGCGGGCCGGGCTCGGGCTGCACGGGGCGGTGATCCGGTTGCTGCCCGACACCGACACCGCGTTCATCGGCGTCTCCCGCAACGAGGAGACGCTGGTGCCCGAGCCCTACATGAACTCGGTGCCCGCGGACCTGGCGGGCCGGCCCGTCCTCGTGCTCGACCCGATGCTGGCGACCGGCGGCTCGCTGGCGCACGCCTGCCAGATCCTCCACGACCGGGGCGCGGGCCCCCTGACGGGCGTGTGCGTGCTCGCCGCGCCCGAGGGTCTCGCCCACATCGAGCAGTCGGGCCTGGTCGAGCGGGTGGTGACCGCCGCGGTCGACGAGCGGCTGGACGAGCGGGCCTTCATCGTCCCCGGCCTCGGCGACGCGGGCGACCGCCTCTTCGGAACCGCGTGAGAACGATTTCGGCGGGGTCGGCACTCAGGTGACGAGGGCCACCGCGTCGTCGAGGAGGGCGTCGACGGTGGCCGAGCCCCGGGCGCGGGCGGCGGCGAGGTCGACGCCCCCGCCGACGGGCACGACCGCCTCGGCGTAGCACTTCAGCTTCGGCTCGGTGCCCGACGGGCGCACGATCAGCCGCACGCCGTCGCCCCGCAGCACGATGCCGTCGGTCGGCGGCAGCCGCTCGCCCAGCCGCAGGTCCTCGACCTCGTCGACCGGCACGCCGGCCACCACCTTGGGCGGCGACGCGGCCAGGGCGTCGACGGCCGCCACCATGCGGGCCAGGCCGTCGGGACCCTCGACCCGGACCGACCGCTGCCGCGTCGCGTGCACCCCCAACTCGCGGGCCAGGTCGTCGAGGCGGTCGCGCACCGTGCGCCCGGCCGAGCGCTCGGTGGCCGCCAGCTCGGCGAAGGCGAGGGCCGCGGTGATGCCGTCCTTGTCGCGCACGAGCGTGCCGACGCACGACCCGAGCGCCTCCTCGTAGCCGTACACGAAGCGGAGGTCGGGGCGGTCGAGCGCCGCCCGGGCCAGCCACTTGAACCCGGTCAGCGTCTCGGTGTAGACGACGCCGCGGGCCGCAGCCAGCCGGCCCAGCATCGACGACGACACCACGGTGGTGGCCACCAGCCGGTCGGCCCCCGTGCCGTGGGCAAGCAGCCAGTCGGCCAGCACGACGCCGATCTCGTCGCCAGTGAGCGCCGACCAGCCCGCGCCCGGTCCGGCGATGGGCAGCGCCACGGCGAGGCGGTCGGCGTCGGGGTCGTTGGCGATCACGACGTCGGCGCCGGACCCGCGCGCGGCGGCGAGCGCCAGGTCGAGCGCCCCCGGCTCCTCGGGATTGGGGAAGGCGACGGTCGGGAAGTCGGGGTCGGGCGCGCCCTGCTCGGCCACCACCGTGGGCGGGCTGAACCCGGCGCCGGTCAGCACCTCGACGAGGACGTCGCGGCCGACGCCGTGCAGCGGCGTGTACACGATGCCCAGCTCGCGGGCCTCGGGCGCCACGGCCTGGGCCAGCGCCCCGGCGACGTAGGCGTCGACGAGCGCATCGCCCGCCGGGGTGATGCGGGGATCGTCGTCGGCCGCCCGCGGCACCGAGGCGAGCGGGCCGACGGCGTCGATCTGCGCCGAGATCTCGGCGTCGGACGGCGGCACGATCTGCGCCCCGTCGCCGAGGTACACCTTGTATCCGTTGTCGCGGGGTGGGTTGTGGCTGGCCGTCACCTGCACGCCGGCGCAGCAGCCGAGGTGCGTCACCCCGAACGCCACGACGGGGGTGGGCAGCGGCCGGTCGGCGAGGTGGACCGGGAACCCGGCGGCCGCCAGCACCGCGGTCGCGTCGCGGGCGAAGCGGTCGGAGAGGTGGCGGGCGTCGTAGCCGACGATCACCGGCTCGCCCGCGTGCCCGGTGGCGGCGAGGTGGGCGGCCAGCCCGGCCGTGGCCCGGATCACCACCGCACGGTTCATGCGGTTGGGACCGGCCCCCATCTCGCCCCGGAGGCCTGCGGTGCCGAACTGGAGCCGGGCGCCGAAGCGCTCGGCGAGGGCGTCGACGTCGGGCCCGCGCCCGTCGCCGCCGAGGAGGCGGTCGACCTCGGCCCGGGTGGCGGGGTCGGGGTCCTCGTCGCGCCACGCCCGGGCCGCGGCGACGAGGTCGGCGCCGGCCGCCATCACATCCGGCCGACGACGTCGGCCAGCAGGGCGCCCATGCGCTCGGCCGCCACGCGTCCGGCCTCGAGCACCTCGTCGTGGTTCAGCGGCTCGCCGGACAGGCCCGCGGCCAGGTTGGTCACCAAGGACAGCGCCAAGACCTCGAGCCCGAGGTGGCGGGCGGCGATGGTCTCCCACACGGTCGACATGCCGACGAGGTCGGCCCCGAGCAGCCGCAGCATCCGGATCTCGGCCGGCGTCTCGAAGTGCGGCCCGGGCAGCCCCGCGTAGACCCCCTCGGCGAGCGTCGGGTCGACCGAGCGGGCGAGCGCTCGCAGCCGGGGCGAATACGCCTCGGTCAGGTCGACGAAGCGGATGGGCACCCCCTCGGCGGGCATGGCGCCCGCCACGGGCGAGCCCCCCGTGAGGTTGATGTGGTCGGCGATCAGGACGGGCTGGCCAACCGAGAGGCCCTCGGTGATGCCCCCGGCCGCGTTGGTGAGGACGACCGCCGTGCACCCCGCCGCATGGGCGGTGCGCACCGCGTGGGCGACCGCGCTGGGGGCGTGGCCCTCGTAGCCGTGCACCCGCCCGACGTAGGCGAGGACCCGCCGGCCGCCCGGGGCGGCGATCGAGCGGATGCCGCCCGCGTGGCCGGGGACCGTCGACGGCGGGAAGCCCGGCAGGTCGGTGCTGCCCACCTCGGCCACGGTGTCGCCCATCAGCTCGACCGCCGGCTTCCACCCCGAGCCCAGCACGACCGCCACGTCGTGGCTCTGGACACCGGTGGCGGCGGCCAGGGCGCGGGCGGCGTCGGCCGCCAGTGCGAACGGGTCGGGCGGTGGAGGCTGCGGGGTCGGGGACGTGCTCGGCGACGTGCTCACGAACCGACGCTACCCGGGCCGTGGCGCGCGGCCGGCGCCTCCGCCCACGGCGCCGACCGGCCTGCCCGTTCTGTCACCTCGCGACCACGTGTGGTGACAGATCGGTTACGACGGTGTCACAGGTCTGAACGCCAGCGAACCCATTCACTCGATGGAGTGGGAAAGATGACTAGGGTGCGCGGGGTGGCCCTCTCAGGTCATGCGTTCCACGACAGGAGAACGAACGGATGATGCAACGACGCAGGTACAAGGCCCTCGCTGCACTGCTGGCGTTGGCCGTCGTCGCCGCCGCGTGCGGCGACGATGACGACGACGACGCCGCCAGCGACGGGGGTGACGGCGGTGGTGACTTCACCGCCTGTCAGGTCACCGACACGGGCGGGGTCGACGACCGTTCCTTCAACCAGACCGCCTACAAGGGGGTCGAGGACGCCGCCGACGAGCTCGGCTTCGAGCCCCAGTTCCTCGAGTCCCAGAGCGAGGCCGACTTCGCGCCCAACATCCAGGCGTTGATCGACCAGGGCTGCACGCTGGTCGTCACCGTCGGCTTCCTGTTCGGCGAGGCCACCGCCACGGCGGCCGAGGAGAACCCCGACCAGCTCTTCGCCATCGTCGACAACGACCTGTTCGACACCGAGGCCGAGGAGGACCGGAACTTCGACAACGTCGCCGAGCTGGTCTTCTCGACCGACCAGGCCGCCTTCCTGGCGGGCTACGCGGCCGCGGCGGTGTCCGAGACCGGCACCGTCGGCACCTACGGCGGCATCAACCTCCCGACCGTGAACATCTTCATGAAGGGGTTCGAGCTCGGCATCGACCAGTACAACACCGACAACGGCACCGACGTGCAGCTGATCGGCTGGAGCAACGCCGAGAACGATGGGCTGTTCACCGGTGACTTCGAGGACGAGGCCAAGGGGCGCGCCAACACCGAGAGCCTCATCGACCAGGGCGCCGACGTCATCATGCCGGTGGCCGGGCCGGTCGGACTCGGCACCTTCGCCGCGATCGAGGCGCGCGGCAGCGACACGAAGGTGATCTGGGTCGACACCGACGGCTGCGTGTCGGTCGAAGAGAGCTGCAGCATGATCCTCACCTCCGTGATGAAGAACATGGACGTCGCGGTGCGCGACGTGTCGCTCGCGGCCGCCGACGACACGTTCGAGGGCGGCACCAACCTCGGCACGCTCGAGAACGACGGCGTGGCGATCGCCCCGTTCCACGACTTCGAGGACCAGGTCCCCCAGGAGGTCAAGGACCGCCTCGAGGAGCTGCGCCAGGGGATCATCGACGGCGAGATCGTGACGTCGCCGGACGCCTGATCGCCTGCACTGATGAAGGTCGAGCTCCGGGGCATCACCAAGCGGTTCCCCGGCGTCGTGGCCTGCAACGGGGTGGACCTCGCCGTCGAGAGCGGCGAGGTCCACGCCCTGTTGGGCGAGAACGGCGCGGGCAAGTCCACCCTCATGAACATCCTCTTCGGCCTCTACCGGGCCGACGAGGGCGAGATCCTGCTCGACGGCGAGCCGGTGGTGTGCCACTCGCCCGCCGACGCCATCGGCGCGGGCGTCGGCATGGTGCACCAGCACTTCATGCTCGTCCCGGTGTTCACGGTCGCCGAGAACGTGATGCTCGGCATCGAGCCGACCGGTGCCGCTCGGCACCCTCGACCGCGGCGCAGCGCGGCAGCGGGTCGTCGAGCTGTCCGAGCGCTACGGGCTCGAGGTCGACCCCGACGCCACGGTCGAGGACCTTCCGGTGGGCGTCCAGCAGCGGGTCGAGATCCTCAAGGCGCTGTACCGCGACGCTCGCTGTCTGATCCTCGACGAGCCGACCGCCGTGCTCACACCGACCGAGATCGACGAGCTGATGGAGATCGTCCGCCAGCTCGCCGACGGCGGCCGCTCCGTCATCTTCATCTCCCACAAGCTGCGCGAGGTGATCCGCATCGCCGACCGCATCACCGTGCTGCGCGGCGGCGAGGTGGTGGGCTCGACCACGCCCGCCGAGGCCGACGAGCAGGCGCTGGCGTCGATGATGGTCGGCCGCGACGTGCAGCTCGTGGTCGACAAGACGCCGGCCGAGCCCGGCGATCCGGTCCTCGACGTCGACGACCTCGTGGTCGTCGACGACCGTGGGCACCGCGTCGTGGACGGCGTGTCGTTCGAGGTCCGGGCCGGCGAGATCCTCGCCCTGGCCGGGGTGCAGGGCAATGGGCAGAGCGAGCTGGTCGACGCCGTGTGCGGGCTGCGCCCCCCCGAGTCGGGCGAGATCCGGCTCGCCGGCGACGACGTCACCGGCCGGTCGCCCCGCGCCATGTTCGCCGCGGGCGTGGCGCACGTGCCCGAGGACCGCCAGCGCCACGGGCTCGTCGGCTCGTTCCCCGTCGCCGACAACCTCGTGCTCAACCAGGTGGGCAACGCCCCGTTCTCCCGGGGACTGCGCGTCGACCGCCGCGCGGTGCGCCACCACGCCGCGGACCTCGTCGCCGAGTTCGACGTGCGCACGCCCTCGATCGACACGGCGGCCTCGACGCTGTCGGGCGGCAACCAGCAGAAGGTGATCGTCGCCCGCGAGTTCTTCCACGCCCGCCGGCTGCTGGTGCTGTCCCAACCGACGCGCGGCCTCGACGTCGGCTCGATCCAGTACATCCACCGGCAGGTCGTGGCCAAGCGCGACGAGGGCGTGGCCGTGCTCCTCAACTCGTCCGAGCTCGACGAGGTGCTGGCGCTGGCCGACCGCATCGCGGTGATCTACCGCGGGCGCATCGTGGGGGTGGTCGACCGCGCCGACGCCAGCCGCGAGCTCATCGGACTGCTGATGGCGGGTGCGGTCGAGCAGGCGGCCGAGGTCGCGCCCACCGCGGGCGAGGAAGAGGTGACGGTCACATGAGCGTGGACACCACGACGGCCCCCGAGCCGTCGCCCGGCGAGCCCGTGGCGGCGCAGGGTGCCGCGTCCCGCCTGCTCGACCGGCTGCGCTCGCTCGCCAACAGCCTGATCATCCCCGCGCTGGCGCTGGTGACCGCGCTCGTCGTGGGCGGCCTGGTCATGGTGTTCAGCGACCCCGACACGCTCGACGCGTGGGGGTCGTTCTTCAGCGACCCGCTCGGGGCGCTCGAAGCGTCGTGGGACCTGGTGAGCGAGGCCTACCGGGCCCTGTGGCGCAGCTCGCTCGGGACGGCGCCCGGCATCGGCCGCACCCTCGTCGAGGCGACGCCGCTGGCGCTGGCCGGCCTCTCGGTGGCGTTCGCCTTCCGCGCCGGGCTGTTCAACATCGGTGCCGCCGGCCAGCTCATCGTCGGCGCCATGTGTGCCGGCTGGGTGGGGTTCACGTGGGACCTGCCGACCCCGATCCACCTCCCGTTGGCGGTCATCGCGGGCTTCGTCGGGGGTGCGGTGTGGGGCGGCATCGCCGGCGTGCTCAAGGCCCGCACCGGTGCCCACGAGGTGATCACCACGATCATGCTCAACTACATCTCCTACCGGCTGCTCGACTACGCGCTCCGCTCGGACGCGTTCCAGCCGGCGGGCCGCGACGACCTGATCTCCAAACCGGTGGCCGAGTCGGCCAAGCTGCCCGAGGTCTCGTTCGGCGACGTGACCGTCCATGCCGGCGTGTTCGTTGCCCTCGCGGCCGCAGTCGTGGTGTGGTGGCTGCTCGAGCGCTCGACGGTCGGGTTCCGCCTGCGCTCGGTCGGGGCCAACCCGTACGCCGCCTACTACGCGGGCATGAGCGTCGCCGCCATGTACATCCTGGCCATGGTCGTCGCCGGCGGCCTGGCGGGGCTGGCGGGCACGGTCAACATCCTCGGGCGGCCCAGCTTCAGCCTGACGCCCGGCTACTACTCGTTCCTCGGCTTCGACGCCATCGCCGTCGCCCTGCTCGGCCGGGCGAACCCGGTCGGCGTGCTGGCGGCTGCGGTGCTGTTCGGCGCGCTGCGGGCCGGATCGACCGGCATGCAGGCGGCCACCTCGGTGCCGGTCGACATCATCGTCGTGATCCAGGCGCTGATCATCCTGTTCGTGGCGGCACCGGCCCTCGTCCGCGCCATCTACCGCATCAAGGCCGGGCGCGGCACCGCCCAGACCTTCACGACGAGCTGGGGTGGGTGATGACGGCGACCCTGACCGAGCCGCTGGTCCCGCCCGCCGGCGAGCCGTCCCTCGTCGAGGGGTCGCCCTCGGCGCGCCGCCGCATCGGCTTCGGCCTCGTCACGGTCCTCCTCGGCCTCATCGCGCTGTTCGGCTTCGGGTTCGGCAGCGAGTCGGGCCTGGACGCCACCTTCGTGCTCAGCCGCGACGCCGACGCGGTGAAGCTCCCCGACCTCACGTTGCCGGCCCGGTGGACCGGCGTGGGCCTCGGCGCGATCACGATCGTGCTCGGCGTCCTGCTCGTGGTGGGCGTGGTCCGCGACCGCGTCTATCTGGTCTTCGGCATCGGCCTCGCGCTGTTCGTGATCGCGCTCCTCGCCTGGGCCGCCCGCGACGCGGACGTCAGCATCATCGGCCTGGTCGACGGCACGCTGTTCCGGGCCACGCCGATCGCCCTCGGCGCGTTCGCCGGCCTCCTGTGCGAACGGGCGGGCGTGGTCAACATCGCCATCGAGGGCATGCTGCTCACCGCCGCGTTCACCGCCGCGCTGACCGGCAGCGCGTGGGGCGGCCCGTGGGTCGGGCTGCTGTGCGGCGTGGCGTCGGGCCTGCTGCTCGGCGCCTTCCTCGGCGTCCTGTCGATCCGCTACCGGGTCGACCAGATCATCGGTGGCACCGTGATCAACATCTTCGCCCTGGGCCTCACCAGCTTCCTCGGCGCCAGCGTGCTGGCCGAGTACCCCGATCTCAACCGGCCTGGCTCGTTCCGCTCCTTCGGCATCCCCGGCCTCGAGCGGCTGCCGCTCATCGGTCCGCTGCTGTTCGACAACACGATCTACGTGTACGCCATGTTCATCCTCGTGATCGGGCTCTGGTGGGCGCTGTTCCGCACGCGGTGGGGCCTGCGGGTGCGGGCCGTCGGTGAGCACCCGCGGGCGGCCGACACCGTCGGCATCAACGTTCTGCGCACCCGCTACCGAGCCGTGATCCTCGGCGGCGCCGTGGCGGGCCTCGGAGGTACGTGGTTCACGCTCGACGCCACGGGCGGGTTCAACGAGAACATGACCGCCGGCAAGGGCTTCATCGCGCTGGCCGCGCTCATCTTCGGTCGGTGGCACCCGGTCGGTGCGTTCGTCGCGGCCCTGGTCTTCGCCTTCACCGAGGAGCTGCAGACGCGGCTCGCGCTCCTCGACACGCCGATCCCGTCCGACTTCCTGCTCATGCTCCCCTACGTGGTCACGATCATCGTGGTCGCGGGCCTGGTCGGCCGGTCGCGCCCGCCCGCCGCCGACGGCCAACCGTACGTGGTCGAATGATCGACTGGGACGCGCTGCGGGCCACGGCCGCCGACGTCGCCAGCCGGGCCTACATGCCGTACTCGCACTTCCCCGTGGGCGCCGCGGGGCTCGTCGACGACGGGCGCGTGGTCGTCGGCTGCAACGTCGAGAACGCCTCGTACGGCCTGACCCTGTGCGCGGAGTGCGGGCTGGTGTCGTCGCTCCACGCCACGGGCGGGGGGCGCCTCGTGGCCGTGGCGGTCACCAACCCCGACGGGCAGGACCTGGCGTGCTGCGGTCGGTGCCGCCAGCTCCTCTTCGAGGCGGGCGGTCCCGAGCTGCTGGTGAACGAGGTCCCGATGTCCGAGTGGCTCCCCGGGGCCTTCGGGCGCGGCGACCTCGACTGATCCGACGGAGCGACCCGTGGCGACCGACATCCTCGACGTGATCCGCACCAAGCGGGACGGCGGCACGCTCAGCGACGAGCAGGTGCGGTTCTTCATCGAGGGCTACACGGCCGGCACCGTCGCCGACGAACAGGCCGCGGCCCTGTGCATGGCGATCCTGCTGCGCGACATGGCCCCCGGCGAGCTGGCGACCTGGACGAAGGCCATGATCGACAGCGGCGAGCGGCTCGACCTGTCGGGCGTCGGCCGCCCGACAGTCGACAAGCACTCGACCGGCGGCGTGGGTGACAAGGTGTCGCTGCCGCTGGCGCCGCTGGTGGCCGCGTGCGGCGCGGCGGTGCCCCAGTTGTCGGGCCGGGGGCTCGGCCACACGGGCGGCACGCTCGACAAGCTGGAGGCCATCCCCGGCTGGCAGGCGACGCTGCCCACCGAGCGGGTGGTGGCCCAGCTCCGCGACGTCGGGGCCGTGATCTGCGCGGCGAGCGAGACGCTGTGCCCGGCCGACCGCAAGCTCTACGCCCTCCGCGACGTCACCGCCACGGTCGAGGCCGTGCCGCTCATCGCCAGCTCGATCATGTCCAAGAAGATCGCCGAGGGCACCGAGGCGCTGGTCCTCGACGTCAAGGTGGGGTCGGGGGCCTTCCTCCCCGAGATCGACACGGCCCGCCGGCTCGCCGAGACCATGGTCGGCCTGGGCCAGGCGCACGGGGTGCGCACGGTGGCGCTCATCACCGACATGGACACGCCGCTGGGGCGCGCCTGCGGCAACGGCATCGAGGTGGTCGAGGCCCGCGAGGTCCTGCGGGGCGGCGGCCCCACCGACCTCGTCGAGGTGACCGTGGCGCTGGCGGCCGAGATGCTCGCCCTCGCCGGCCTGGCGCCCGACGGCGGTCCCCGCGCCGCCCTGGCCGACGGCCGGGCGCTCGCGGTGTGGGACGCCATGATCCGGGCCCAGGGCGGCGACCCCGACGCCGACCTGCCGGCGGCCACCGTCCACCGCGAGGTACGGGCCCCGGCGGCCGGCTACCTCCGGCGCCTCGACGCCCGCGCCGTGGGCGTGGCCGTGTGGCGCCTCGGCGCCGGCCGGTCCCGCAAGGAGGACCCCGTGTCGCCATCGGCCGGTGCCATCTGCCTGCGCAAGCCGGGCGACCCCGTCGAGGCCGGTGAGCCGGTGCTGCTGCTGCACGCCGACGACGAGGCCCGCCTGCCCGGTGCGCTGGCCGCGCTGGAGGGGGCCGTCGAGGTCGGCCCCGAGCCGCCGGCCCCCCGCCCGCTGGTCCACGAGCGCATCACCTGAGTCGCAGGTCGGCGCCGGCGGGCCCAGCGCCTCGGGTCAGCCGGTGTAGGCGGGACGGCCCGGGACCGGCACGGCCGGCGGGGCGGTCGGGAGCGCGCCCGGGTCGGCGGTGCCGGTCGGGTCGGCGGTGCCGGTCGGGTCGACCGGTGATCCTCCCGCTCACTAGACCGGTCTGTAGAGTCCTGCGAGGAACGATCGGCACAGCAGGGAGGTCCGGTGACCGAGGCGACCCAGCGGTGGACAGTCGGCGACGCACGGATCACGAGCGTGGTCGAGGCGCAGACCGACGGCATCCCCCCGGTCTTCTTCTTCCCCGACGTCGACGAGGCGACCGTCCAGCGTCATGCCTGGCTGCTCCCCCACTTCGCCGATCCGGAGGGCCGCATCGGCCTGCGGGTGCAGGCGTTCGTCGTCGAGGTGGCCGGGCGCCTCATCGTCGTCGATCCGTGCGTCGGCAACGGCAAGGTGCGTGAGCAGCCGTTCTGGAGCGAGCAGTCGTGGCCGTTCATGGAGCGGTTCGAGGCCGCCGGGTACGACCGGGCCGACGTCGAGATGGTCGTGCACACCCACCTCCACGTCGACCACGTCGGCTGGGACACGCACCTGCTCGACGGCCGGTGGGTCCCGACCTTCGCCCGGGCCCGGCACATCTACGTCGGTGCGGAGCTGGACGCCCAGGCCGCAGACGAGGGCATCGACGCCCGCCGGATCCGCGACGACTCCATCGCACCGGTCTTCGAGGCCGGGCTGGCGGACATCGTCGAACCCGACGCCGACCTGGGGTCCGGACTGCGGCTCGCCCCGACGCCCGGTCACACCGCGGGGCACGCGTCCCTGTGGCTCACCTCCGGCGACCACCACGCGCTGCTGACCGGCGACATCATCCACCACCCGGTCCAGTGCGCCGAGCCGGCGGTGGGCTTCGTCAGCGACGCCGACGATGTCCTGGCTGCCGCCACGCGGCAGAAGGCCTTGGCCGCCGCCGTCGACGCGAACGCACTCGTGCTGGGCACCCACTTCCCGTCGCTCCCCGGCGGCCGGGTGATGGCCGACGGCGCGGCCTGGCAGTTCGTCCCGCAGCCCGGCACCCCATAGTCCCCGCGGCCAGCCGGCCAGTCGATACAGACAGGTAGCCTGGCGCATGGCTGCACCCACCCTCGACCAGATCCGGCGGGCTCCCAAGGTGCTGCTGCACGACCACCTCGACGGCGGCCTCCGCCCGTCGACGGTCGTCGAGCTCGCACGCGACGCCGGACACACGCTCCCCACCACCGACGTCGACGAGCTCGCCCGGTGGTTCACCGAGGGGGCCTACCGCCACGACCTCGAGCTGTACCTCGAAACGTTCGAGCACACGGTCGGCGTCATGCAGACCAAGGACGCCCTCGTTCGCGTCGCCGCCGAGTGCGCCGAGGACCTGGCAGACGACGGCGTCGTCTACGCCGAGGTCCGCTTCGCCCCCGAGCTGCACATCGACGGCGGCCTGACCCTCGACGAGGTCGTCGAGTCGGTGCTCGAGGGGTTCCGGCTGGGCAGCGCGGGCCGCTCGATCACCATCGGGACGCTGGCCACGGCCATGCGCCACGCGGCCAACTCGAGCGAGATCGCCGAGCTGGCGCTGCGCCACCGCGACTCGGGCGTCGTCGGCTTCGACATCGCCGGCAGCGAGGCGGGCAACCCGCCGACCCGTCACCTGGCGGCGTTCCAGGAGATCGCCAAGGCCAACAGCCACATCACCATTCACGCCGGAGAGGCATTCGGCCTGCCGTCGATCTGGGAGGCGGTGCAGCTGTGCGGCGCCGAGCGGCTGGGCCACGGCGTGCGCATCGTCGACGACATCACCTTCGACGACGAAGGGCGCGCCCAGCTCGGGCGGCTGGCCGCCTTCGTGCGCGATCGCCGGGTGGCGCTCGAGATGTGCCCCACGTCGAACGTGCACACCGGGGCGGCGGCGTCGATCGCCGAGCACCCCATCGGCCTGCTCACCCGCCTGCGCTACCGGGTCACGGTCAACACCGACAACCGGCTCATGTCCGACATCGACATGACCGGCGAGTTCCACAGCCTCGTCGAGGCCTTCGGCTTCGGCTGGGACGAGATCGAGTGGCTGACCATCAACGCCATGAAGTCGGCGTTCTGGCCCTTCGACCAGCGCCTGCGGATCATCGAGGGCCAGATCAAGCCCGGCTTCTCGGCCCTGCGCGCCGAGGCCTTGTAGCCGCGGGTACCCGTCAGGTCGCGACGGCGAGGCGCACCTCGCCTGGGAACGCCGCGGCGTAGGTCGCGGCCAGGTGCTCGCGTGCGGCGGTGACCACCCGCTTCGGCAGGCGGGCGAACGGCGTGACCGTGACCGTGGTGACCCCGTCCTGGGTGGCGGGCTCCCACGTGCCGGCGACCCGGCCGTCGACCAGCAGCAGCGGCGAGATCCAGCCGGCGGCACGGGACACGTCGTCGACGTGGCCGTCGGGGATCGTGTGGGCGCGGTGACTGATCGGGGCGAGGACCCAGGGGTCGAAGCCGGGCAGCAGCACGACGCCCTCGGGCATGCCCGCGGCCGCGGCGGCCGCCGCCCCGCCGGGCGTCATCCACGCCGTCGCCCCCTCGACATCGACCTCGACGAGGCCGTCGGCGTGGGCAGCCAGCAGCAGCCGGGCCGCCTTGGGGCGCTCGCCGAGCCACCGGGCGATGTCGTCGCGGGTCGCCGGGCCGTTGACGTCGAGGAAGCGGGCCAGCACGGTGGCAGCCGCGGCGTCGGGGTCGGGCTCGTCGGGCTGCCCCACCCCCTTCAACCAGCGCGCCGGCGCGGTGAACGTCGTGGCCGTGCCCCGCGGCGGACCCTGGCACAGCAGGCCCTGGTTGGCGGCGGGCTTGAGCACCTGCGCCCACCCCGAGCGCAGCACGTCGCCGAGGTGGTCGTAGCGCGTGAGGGCGGCCACGCGGTCGGCCAGCTCGTCGCGGGTGAGCGGGTCGCCGGCCAGCGCCTCGGGGATGGCCGCGGTCACGGCGTCGAGCTCGGCCTTCGTGATGCCGTGGTACTTCTCCCACCCCGGGGTGATGCGCCACTCGCGGGTGCGCATCACCGCGATCCAGGTCCGCCACTCGGCTGCGGGCAGCAGGTGCAGCGTGCCGCGCATGGCCCACGTCTTGAGCAGGGACCGGTCCTTCCACAGCAGGGTGTCGACGTCGACGCGGCGCGCCCCCCGGACGGCCAGGACCTGGGCGGCCGAGGAGTCGACCTGCGTCTGCACGCCGGCGAGGTGACCGACCAGCCCGACCGCGTCGACCGGGGCGCGGCGCGGCCCGTCGAGTCGCTGCTGGGCCAGCCGCCAGGCCAGAACCTGGTCCCACGTGAGCTGCGTCTCGGCGGCCATCAGGCCTTCTCCTGTCGGTGACGGTTACGGAAGGAGGCGACCTTGGCCCGGTTGCCGCAGCGCTCCATCGAGCACCAACGGCGCCGCCCCGAACGGGACGTGTCGACGAACACGAGGTAGCAGTCGTCGGCGCCGCACTGGCGCAGCCGCTCGGCTGCGGGGCGGGTCAGCAGAGCGACGGCGTCGGTCGCGGACGTGGCGAGGACCTGGGCGGCCGTGACGGGCGTCGCGCGGACCCGGCGACCGTCGGCGGTGGCCTGCCAGGTCATCGCGGGACGTCGCGCCCACGCGTTGATCTCGGCCACCGCCGGGCCCGGCAGCGGGGCGCCCCCCATCGTGGCGTCCACGCACCCCCAGAGGGCAGCGCGGAGGGCGATCACGTCGGCCAGGTCCTGGGCGGTGATCGGGCCGGTCATGCCGGGAGGCGCGTCTGCGTCGGCGACCGACTCGGCCACGCCACCGGGCGGGTGCAGGCCGGGGCCGGCGTGGGGCTCGCCGTGCAGGTACCCGTCGAGCCAGGCCGCGAGGTGGCCGGGGGTGTGCAGCGACTCGTACACGGCGCGGTACCCCGGTCCTCCGGTGTGCGCGAGCTCGAGGCAGGCGGCCCCGGGATCGAACCGGTAGGTCTCGCCGGTCGCGGCGGTCAGCCACATGTAACCATCATTACCGGTTACACGACGACCCAAACCTGACGGCAGTACCCTGACCCCCGTGACCACCACCGCCCCGCCGCCGTCAGCGGCCGCGGAAGAGCTGGCCGACGCCGTCGCCTCGACCGCCACGCTGCGCCGGTTCCTCCACGGGCTGCCCGGCGTCGACCAGGTCGGCGTCGAGGCCCGGGCCGCGACGCTCGCCACCCGGTCGATCAAGACCACGGCCAAGGCGTTCGCCCTCGACCTCGCCATCCGCATGATCGACCTCACCACGCTCGAAGGCCAGGACACGCCGGGCAAGGTGCGGGCCCTGTGCGCCAAGGGCCGCCGCCCCGACCCCACCGACCCGTCCTGCCCGCCGGTCGCCGCCATCTGCGTCTACGGCGACCTGGTCGAGACTGCGGTCGAGGCCCTCGCCGGCTCCGAGGTGAAGGTGGCGGCCGTCGCCACCGCGTTCCCCTCGGGCCGGGCGCCCCTCGACGTGAAGCTCGAGGACGTGCGGGCCGCGGTCGACGCCGGGGCCGACGAGATCGACATGGTGATCGACCGCGGCGCCTTCCTCGCCGGCCGCTACCTCGACGTGTACGACGAGATCGTGGCGACGAGGGAGGCGTGCGGCGACGCCCACCTCAAGGTGATCCTCGAGACGGGCGAGCTGGCCACGTACGACAACGTCCGCCGGGCGTCGTGGCTGGCCATGCTCGCCGGCGCGGACGTGATCAAGACCTCCACCGGGAAGGTCTCCCCGGCCGCCACGCTGCCGGTCACGCTCGTGATGCTCGAGGCCGTGCGCGACTTCCGCTCGCAGACCGGCCGCCTCGTCGGGGTCAAGGCCGCAGGCGGCATCCGCAACGCGAAGGACGCCGTCCGCTACCTCGTCGTCGTCAACGAGACCTGCGGCGACGACTGGCTCACCCCCGACGCCTTCCGCTTCGGGGCGTCGTCGTTGCTCAACGACCTGCTCATGCAGCGCCAGAAGCTCGCCACCGGCCGGTACGCCGGCCCCGACTACTTCACCCTCGACTGATGCCCGCCTTCGAGTACGCCCCCGCCCCCGAGTCCGCCTCGATCGTCGACATCGCGCCCAGCTACGGGCTGTTCATCGACGGCGAGATGGTCGACCCGATCGACGGCAGCCGGTTCAAGACCGTCAACCCGGCCACCGAGGAGGTCCTCTCCGAGGTGGCCGCCGCCGGCCCGCAAGACGTCGACCGGGCCGTCGCCGCGGCCCGCGCCGCCTACGAGGGCCCCTGGTCGACCATGCCGGGGCGCGAGCGGGGCAAGTACCTGTTCCGCCTGGCCCGCCTCGTGCAGGAGCGCTCCCGCGAGCTGGCCGTGCTCGAGTCGATCGACAACGGCAAGCCCATCCGCGAGAGCCGCGACGTCGACCTCCCCCTGGTGGCCGCCCACTTCTTCTACTACGCGGGCTGGGCCGACAAGCTGGGCTACGCCGGGCTCGGCCCCGATCCCCGGCCGCTGGGCGTCGCCGCCCAGGTCATCCCCTGGAACTTCCCCCTGCTGATGCTGGCGTGGAAGATCGCGCCAGCCCTCGCCACCGGGAACACCGTGGTGCTGAAGCCGGCCGAGACCACCCCGCTGACGGCCCTCGCCTTCGCCGACATCTGCCGGCAGGCCGACCTGCCGCCCGGCGTCGTCAACATCGTGACCGGCGCGGGCGACACGGGGCGCACGCTCGTCGAGCACCCGGGCGTCGACAAGGTGGCGTTCACGGGCTCGACCGAGGTGGGCCGCCAGATCGCCATCTCGGTGGCGGGTACCCGCAAGAAGGTCACCCTCGAGCTGGGCGGCAAGGCGGCCAACGTCGTGTTCGACGACGCCCCGCTCGACCAGGCGGTCGAGGGCATCGTCAACGGCATCTTCTTCAACCAGGGCCACGTGTGCTGCGCGGGCAGCCGGCTGCTGGTGCAGGAGTCGGTCGCCGACGAGCTGCTCGACCGGCTCAAGCGGCGCCTCGCCACGCTGCGCCTCGGCGACCCGCTCGACAAGAACACCGACATCGGCGCCATCAACAGCGCCACGCAGCTCGACAAGATCCGCGAGCTGTCCGAGGTCGGCGAGCAGGAGGGGGCCGAGCGGTGGTCGCCGCCGTGCGAGCTGCCCGACCGGGGCTGGTGGTTCCCGCCCACGCTGTTCACCGGCGTCACCCAGGCCCACCGCATCGCCCGCGAAGAGATCTTCGGCCCGGTGCTGTCCGTCCTCACCTTCCGCACGCCCGCGGAGGCGCTCGAGAAGGCCAACAACACGCCGTTCGGGCTGTCGGCCGGGGTGTGGACCGACAAGGGCAGCCGCATCCTGTGGATGGCCCAGCGCCTGCGGGCCGGGGTGGTGTGGGCCAACACGTTCAACCGCTTCGACCCGACGAGCCCGTTCGGGGGCTACAAGGAGTCGGGCTACGGCCGCGAGGGCGGACGCCACGGCCTGGAGGGCTACCTCGATGTCTGACCGGCCGAGCGGGGAACGGCTCGCGGTGCGCAAGACCTACAAGCTGTACGTCGGCGGTGCGTTCCCCCGGTCCGAGTCGGGCCGCACGTACGAGGTGACCGCCCGCGACGGGCGCTTCCTCGCCAACGCCGCCCTCGCCTCGCGCAAGGACGCACGCGACGCGGTGGTGGCGGCCCGCAAGGCGTTCGGCGGCTGGTCGTCGGCCACCGCCTACAACCGCGGGCAGGTCCTCTACCGGGTGGCCGAGCTGGTCGAGGGCCGGCGCGACCAGTTCGCGGCCGAGGTCGCCGACGCCGAGGACCTCTCCCCCGGCGACGCCGCAGGCATCGTCGACGCCGCCATCGACAGGTGGGTCTGGTACGCCGGGTGGAGCGACAAGGTGCACCAGGTGCGCGGCTCGTCCAACCCGGTGGCGGGCCCGTACTTCGACTTCTCGGTGCCCGAGCCGACCGGCGTCGTGGCGGTCGTCGCCCCCGCCTCGTCGCTGCTCGGCCTCGTGTCGGTGGTGGCGCCGGTCATCGTCACCGGCAACACGTGCGTGGTGGTCGCCGACCGCGCCGCCCCGCTGCCCGCGGTCACGCTGTCCGAGGTCCTGGCCACCTCCGACGTCCCCGGTGGCGTCGTGAACCTGCTCACCGGCGACGCCGCGGAGATCGCCCCGTGGCTCGCGTCCCACATGGACGTCAACGCGCTCGACCTCACCGGCATCACCGACCCCGAGCTCGCCGCCGACCTCGAGCGCGCCGCGGCCGACAACCTCAAGCGGGTCGTCCGCCCGCCCGTCGCCGCGCCCGACTGGGTCGCCGACCCCGGCCTCGACCGCATGACCGCCTTCCTCGAGACCAAGACCGTCTGGCACCCGGTCGGCACCTAGTGCCATGTCACCACCCGCCATCACGGCGGCGGCCAGGGCGACCCGATCGGGTTGGGGACGGGCACGATGCCCGCCTCGACGACCGCCTGTGACAGCGGTGCGAGCAGCGCCCGCAGGCGCTCGGTCCGGGCCCGGCCGAGGGCGGCCCACGGCCCCGCGGCGAGGCGGTCGGTGGCGGTCTCGATGCCCGCGCGCAACGCATGCCCGGCGTCGGTGGCGGTCCGCTCGCCGTCGATGAGCCCGCGGTCGGCCAGCCGCGCCGCGGCCGCGTCCCAGTCCTCGTCGGTCCAGCCCCGGTTCGGCTGGGTCACCCCCCGCGCCGAACCGCCGGTGGCGGCGAACAGGACGTGCGCGGCGCAGCCGTCGATGCCGGCGGCCAGCAGGGCCGCATTGTGGCCGTCGCCCCGTAGCTCGCGCAGCACGGTGAGCGCCTGCCACAGGGCCAGCCGGGGCGTGTCGGGCCAGGGCAGGCAGGCGTACGCGGCGCCGAGCACCCGCCCCTCGACGGGGGCGGCGGCGACCGCCTCGACCGCGAGGTCGGCGGCCTCGGCGAGGGCGCCGTCCGACCCGGGGCGGCCGCCGAAGCACGCCACCAGCGCCGCGTCGATGCCGTCGAGCCGGGCCGCCCACGCCCGCTCGGGCGGGGTCGACGCCCACACGTCGGGCACGGCGCGGGCCACCATCGTCGGCGCGAAGTTGTAGAAGGCGGCCGTGACCGGCCCGGGCCCGACGGCGCCGAGCGGCGCCGCCCGCGTCGCGAAGTAGCCGCGCCAGAACCCCCGCAGGCCGGCGGCCTCGGTCGCCGCCCGCACCTCGGGCGCGAAGTACGTGAGGGCGTGCAGCGGTTCGGCGGTCGCCCACAGCGTCCGGGCGGTGCTGGCCTCCATGCACGTCAGCGTGCCCGGTGGAGACGTCCGGCGTCGATCGGGAACCGCCGACCGGGAGGCCTCGGTGGGGCCGTCACCGGTGAGAACCGGGCCGGGGTGGTTCACTTGTGCCCATGGGTCACGTGCGCACCCGTTCGTACCGCGACGGCGTGCTGGCCGACGAGGACTTCCCGGTCGCCGAGGTGTCCGAGCGCCTGGCGGACGAGCGCGTGGTCGTCTGGGTCGACTTCCTTCATCCAGACGAGAACGACTTCGCGGGGCTCACCGACGAGCTGGGGTTGCACGCGCTGGCGATCGAGGACGCCCTCGAGCCGCACCAGCGGCCGAAGATCGACCACTACCCGAGCCACCTGTTCCTGTCGTGCCACGCCGTGCGGCTCGACGCCGAGCGGCTCCGGCTGGAGAAGACCGAGATCGACGCCTTCATCGGGGGTCGCTGGCTGGTGACGGTGCGGGCCGACGACCACTTCGCGATGGACGACGTGGTGAAGCGCTGGGACAGCGACCCGACCCTGACCGCTCAGGGCGTCGGCATGATGGTGTACAGCCTGCTGGACGACGTGGTCGACGGCTACTTCTCGGTGGTCGACCAGTTCGACTCCTACTACGAGGGGGTCAGCGACTCGGTCTTCGCCGACCGCCCGCTGCAGCCCGGGCAGGAGCGCGAGTGGTTCGAGATGCGCCGCGCCCTCTCGAGGTTCCACCGGCTCGTCCTCCCGCTGCGCGAGGCGCTCAACAGTCTGGTGCGGCACCAGCACGCCCTGGTGCGGCCCGAGGTCCTGCCGTACTGGCAGGACCTCTACGACCACATCGTGGTCGTCAGCGAGACGACCGACGGGCTGCGCGACATCGTCAACTCGCTCGTCGACGCCAACCTGGCGCTGCGGGACTACCGGCAGAACGAGGTCGTGAAGAAGGTGTCGAGCTGGGCCGCCATCGTGGCCGTTCCGGCGCTCGTCACCGGCTACTACGGGATGAACGTGCCGTACCCGGGTTCCGGCGAGACGTCTGGCGTGATCATGTCCGCGCTGGTCATCGTCGGCCTGTCGGTCGGCCTCTACGCGCTGTTCCGCCGCAACGGGTGGCTGTGACGGCGGTCAGCTGGCCGTCAGGCCGACGACGTTGCCCTCGGGGTCGGCGAACTGGGCGAACGTGACCATGTCGGGGATCACGGTCACGGGGACGACTGTCTTGCCTCCCGCCTGCTCGACGCGGTCGAGGGTCGACTGGATGTCGCCGACCTGGAGGTACACGACGGTCGCGGCGCCGTCGCCCGCCGTGATGCCGCCGCCGATGCCGCCGTCGCCGGCCGCGACGATGCCGTAGTCCATGCCGTCGACCGGGGTGATCTCCCAGCCGAACAGGTCGGCGTAGAACGTGCGGAGGGCAGCCGTGTCGGTGCCGGTGAGCTCGAACCAGGTCACGGGGGTGGTCATGGGGGGTTTCCTCTCGTCGGGTCCGCGTGGGACACTTGGTCAGCGATGACGAACCGTAAGTCAGTACGAACCGTTAGTCAACACGAACCATCGGGCGCGGGCGTCGCGGAGCTCGACGCCGCCCTGGACGCGGTCGGCGACCGCACCCGACGCCAGATCCTCGACGTGCTCCGCGACGGCCCGCTGCCCGTGGCCCGCCTGGCCGAGGCCCTGCCGGTCACCCGGCCCGCGGTGTCGCAGCACCTGAAGGTCCTGAAGGAGGCCGGGCTCGTCGTCGACCGCGCCGACGGCACCCGACGCCTCTACGAGCTCGATCCCGCGGGCATCGAGGCATTGCAGCGGTACACGTCCGGCCTGTGGAGCTCCGCCCTCGAGCGCTTCGCCGAGTCCGCCGGCGAGGGCAAGGAGGCGACATGAGTTTCCGCCGGTCCGTCGACGTGGCGATCCCGCCCGCCGCCGCCTTCCAGCTGTTCACCGACGGGATCGCCCAGTGGTGGCCGCTCCACGAGGGCTTCAGCTACGGCGGCGAGAGGGCGGCGTCGATCGCCCTCGAGCCACGGCTCGGCGGGCGGTTCTTCGAGCGCTTCACCGACGGCGACGAGCTGCAGGTGGGCGAGGTCATCGTCTGCGAGCCGCCCGTGCGCATCGTCTTCACGTGGCAGGCGCCGGGCTGGGCCGGCGCCACCGAGGTCGAGGTGACGTTCTCGGGCGACGACCGGCGCACCCGGGTCGAGGTCGAGCACCGGGGCTGGGACCGCCTCGGTCCCGGGCTCGAGGGCGAGGCCGAGGGGTTCCGCAACGGCTGGCCCGCCGTGCTGAGCGCCTACGCCGCGGCCGCGTCGGCCTTCTCGGCGGGCTGATCGAGCCCGAGCCGGCCGCGCAGCCCGGGGAGCGACTGCACCGCCCACCGAAAGGCCGGGCCGGTGAGGACCAGTGCCGACACGCCGGCCCCGGCGACGACGGTCGCGCCATGGGGCTCGCCCGCCAGCTCCTCGCGGGCACCGATGACCGTGCCCGGGGCGAACGCGGCGCCGTCGTCCGGCCCGCCGGCGACGTACGCCTCGCCCGACAGCAGCACCAGCACCTCGTGCGGCCGCCGTCCGGCCTCGGCGAGCGCGGCGCCCGGCAGCACGACGAGCCGGTCGGCGTGCGGCACGAGGGGGGCGAGCTCGTGCGCGCCGTAGCCGGCGAACGGGGCGGCCCCGGCGAACACGGAGACGTCGGGTCGGGGGCGCCGGATCACGCCGCGCTCCGGTTGACGGCGTGCTCCGCACGCGGCATCGGGACCACGACCTCGACCTCGCCGTCGCCGACGAAGGTGGCGCGAGCGCCGGCCCGCAGGCCGCGGAGGAAGCGGATGGCCCGCTCGTTGTCGGCCTGCACGCGGGCGACCACCTCGTTCACGCCGGACCGGCGCGCCTCCACTGCGAGCGCGGCGAACAGGGTGCGCCCGATCCCGCGCCGGAACCAGCCGTCCTCGACCAGGAACGCCGCCTCGACCGTGCCGTCGCGGCCGCTGGCCAGCGTCGCCGTCCCGTGGATCGCGCCGTCGGGCGACAGCGCCACCCACGAGCGATGGGCGTCTGTGGGGTGGACGATGCGGCCGAGCTCGCGCTCGACGACGCGGCGGCCGGCGCCGTGGAAGCGCCGCCAGAGGGTGTCGTCGCTCGCCCGTGCGGTCATCGCCGCCAGTGCCGCAAGGTCGTCGGCCCGGGCCGGACGCACGACCGTCAGGGCGATCGTCGTGCCCTGGATCGAGCCGCCGCCGACTGTGTCGGTGATCAGGGTCATACGGCGAACGTAACTAGACCAGTCGTCATAGTCAATAGACCAGTCGTCATATTGCTATGCTGCGGGTGTGGCATCCGACACGCGTGATCGTCTCATCCGCTCGACCAGCCGCCTCCTGCGCACGCAGGGCTACGCGGCGACCGGGCTCAACCAGGTCATGGCCGAGGCCAAGGCGCCGCGCGGGTCGATGTACTTCCACTTCCCCGGGGGCAAGGTCGAGCTCGCCGGCGCGGCCGTCGACCGGTTCGCCGAACGCTCGACGGGCCGGATGCGGAAGATCCTCGCCGAACACGACACCGTGGCCGACGCCGTCGCCGCCATCTTCGAGAGCTACGTCGAGCACCTCGAGCGCACGGCCTACGCCGAGGGCTGCGCCGTGGCCTCGGTCGCCCTCGACGCCGCCTCCACCCAACCCCTGCTGGCCGAGGCCACCGGGCGGGCGCTGCGCACCTGGACCGGCGTGCTGGCCGAGGCCCTCGAAGCCGAGGGCCGCGAACCGGCCGTGGCCCACGGCCTGGCGACCGTCGTGATCGCGGCCATCGAGGGCACTGTCGTGATGGCCCGCGGCGAGCAGTCGACCGAGCCGATCGTCACGACACGCGACGTCCTCCGTACCATGCTGGCTCGCTGACCCGCACACCTGTTCGCCACCCGTACACCTGTTCGCTAGAGTCGGCGCATGGCCGCCTTGCGCTGGGACCGCGTCGAAGAGCCGCGGCCCCAACAGACGCTGTTCGACGAGCCGATCTTCGAGCGCCAGCCCGGCCGCGGCGAGTTCCGGGGCATCGAGTTCCTGCACGTCCGGGCGCAGCGGGTCATCAACGAGGTCAAGGGCGCCCCGTTCGGCTTCCGCTACACGATCAACCCCTACCGGGGCTGCTCTCATGCGTGCACTTACTGCTTCGCTCGCCCCACCCACACCTACCTCGACCTCGACGCCGACCGCGACTTCGAGCGGCGCATCGTGGTGAAGGTCAACGCCGTCTCCCACCTGCGCAGCGAGCTCGACCCCCGGCGTTGGCGCGGCGACCTCGTCGCCATGGGGACCAACACCGACCCCTACCAGCGGGCCGAGGGCAAGTACCGGCTCACGCGGGGCATCGTCGAGGTGCTGACCGAGTTCGCCAACCCGTTCTCGATCCTCACCAAGTCGACCCTCGTGCTGCGCGACCTCGAGCTGCTGGCCCGCGCCGCCAAGCGCACGAGCGTCCGGGTCAACCTCTCGATCGGCACGCTCGACGAGGACGTGTGGCGCGCCACCGAGCCCGGCACGCCCCATCCGCGGCGCCGGGTGCGGGCCGTCGAGCAGCTCAACGCCGCGGGCGTCGAGTGTGGCGTGCTGGTGGCGCCCGTGCTGCCCGGTCTGTCCGACCGCCCCGACCAGCTCGACGCCGTGGTCGGGGCGTGCGTCGAGGCCGGGGCCGCCTCGATCTCGACCGTCCTGCTCCACCTGCGGCCGGGGGTGCGCGAGGTCTACCTCGCCCACCTCGGCGAGACCCATCCCCACCTCGTCCCCGAGATACGGCGGCGCTACCGCGACCGGGCCTACGCCCCGCGGGCCGACCAGCAGGCGCTCGCCACCCAGGTGCGTGACCTGGTCCGGGCCCACGGAGGCACGCCCGCCGAGCGCGGCGACCCCGAGCACATGACCGGCCGGCGCCCGCCGCCGGCGCCGACGCCGTCTCCCGACAGCACGCCGCCCCCCTCCCCCACGATCGACCAGCTCAGCCTGCTGTGAGGCAGACGTCGCGCGGTCGAGCCGCGCCAGGCCAGCGCCGGCAGGGCGGCGGCGGTGGCCTCGTCGGCCGGGAAGAACGATTCGATCGACAGCTCCTCGACGGTCACGTCGCGGGCCGTCCCGAACGTGGCCACCGTGCTGAAGAACGACAGGTCCGACCCGTCGGGCATCCGCAGCACGAGCGGCATGAACAGCCGGCTCACGGTGTCGGGCACCGTCTCCGAGCCGGCCACGCCCGGGTACGAGCACAGCTCGGCGTGCAGGTCGGCCAGCTCGGGATCGCCGGTCGCCTCGGCCTCGCGGCGGATCCGGTCGACCAGGTGGGTGGCCCACGGCCCGAAGTTCACGATCCGCGGCGCCATGCCGTCCGGGTGGAGGCTGGCCCGCATGACGTTGACGGGCGGCTCCAGCAGCTCGGGTGCGAGACCGTCGGACAGCAGCGTGAGCGCGGCGTCGTTGGCGGTGACGAGGTTCCAGAGCCGGTCGACCACGATGGCGGGGAAGGGCTGGTGGCCGGCGAGGATCACATCCAGCGCGTCGCGCACCGGGGCCATCTCCGAGGCGTCGAGCGACGTCTGCGGGTAGCGGGGGGCGTAGCCCGCGGCCAGCAGCAGGGTGTTGCGCTCGCGCAGCGGCACGTCGAGGTGCTCGGCCAGGTGCATGACGAGCTCGGGGCTCGGCCTCGACCGCCCGGTCTCGACGAAGCTCAGGTGGCGGGCCGACACGGCGGCCTCGCTGGCCACGTCGAGCTGGCTGAGCCGGCGCCGCTGGCGCCAGTCGCGCAGCAGCGAGCCGACCGTCGGAGCACCGCCGGGGGCGGTGAGGGTCGCGGCCATGGCCCGACCCTAACGAGCGGCGGTCGTGGCGGCGCTTACGTGTCAGGTCATCGCCACGCGGCGGCGGGCGGGCCGACAGTGGGGGCATGACCGACACCACCACAGACCCGACCACCTACGTCCCCGTGATCGACCGCTACCTCGCCGCGCTGAACGAGACCGACGCGGCCAAGCGCCTCGAGCTGACCCGCGCGGCGTGGACCGAGGACGGCGGCTACTTCGACCCCCTGCAGCAGGCCATGGGCCACGACGAGCTGGCCGCGGTGCCCGTCATGGCGCACGAGCAGGCCCCCGGGCAGCGGTTCGTCCGCACGAGCGGCATCGATGCCCACCACGGCATCGTGCGGTTCGAGTGGGAGCTGGCCGGCGAGGACGGCGCCGTGACGCTCGCCGGCGTCGACGTGGGCATCGTGGCCGACGACGGGCGGCTCAGCAGGATCGCCGGGTTCTTCGGGCCGATCCCCGAGCGCGAGTCCTGAGGCGGCCGCCGGTCGGCCTCCCGGATCGGGTGCCCGCCGCACCGCGGCCTCGGTGCGGCGGGCGCCGGGCCCGTCCCGTGCGGTTCCCTGCCAGGATGACGCCATGCGCACGACCTCCGCCGCTGTCGGGAGCTCCGTGTTCTTCGCCGTGGCGCCGGGCGTCGTCGCCGGCGTCGTCCCGTGGGCGCTGACCGGCTGGCACGCGGGCGACGCGCCCGGCTGGTTGCTGCCGGTGCGGGCCGCAGGGGCGGTTCTCGTCGCCGGGTGCGCGGTCGTGCTGGTGCAGGCGTTCGTGCGCTTCGTCCGCGAGGGGCGGGGGACGCCCGCCCCCGTCGCCCCGACCGAGCGGCTGGTCGTCGGCGGGCTGTACCGCCACGTCCGCAACCCGATGTACGTGGCGGTCGTCGGCGCCATCGTCGGCCAGGCGGCGCTCCTCGCCCGGCCCGTGCTCCTGGCCTACGCCGTGGTCGCCGGCGCCGGGATGGTGGCGTTCGTGCGCTGGCACGAGGAGCCGGTGCTCGCCGCCCGCTACGGCGAGCAGTACGCGGCCTACCGGCGGGCCGTGCCGGGCTGGGTGCCCCGCCTGCGGCCGTGGCGCGCCGACGAGGCGCTGACCTGAGCCGGGGGGTGCTCAGGCCGAGGGCATCCCGTCGGTCGGCGTCGTGTCGCGGACCGGCCGGCGGGGAGGTTGGTTGAAGTCGGCGGGCGGCGTCCAGCCGCTGGCGGCGATGACCTCCATCACCTCGGCCATGTTGAGGATGTCCAGCTCGTAGCTGAACTTGCCGTCACCCGCGTAGTGGACGATCGACACGCCCGGCGCCTCGTGCGGGCGACCGTCGGGGCCGGTGCCCTCGAGCCTGTTCCACCAGAGGGCGACGATGCGCTCGCCGTCGGACATGGCGAAGGACTCGGGGAACGTCCAGCCCTCGAGCCCGGCCATGCTCTCGTCGAAGAACTTCGTGATGGCGGCGTGGCCCTCGATGCGCCCCCAGGCCGGGTCGACGAACACGGCGTCCTCGGTGAAGAAGCCCTCGGCGACCGCCGACCACGGGATCTCGCCCCGCTCGGCGCGCCCCCGCTCCTCGACGTAGCGGCGGTAGGCCTCGCGTGCCTCGTCGGCGCGGCTGATCTCGTTCCCCATGAGCTCCCCCTCTGGTGCTTACCTTTCACAACCTTACGACCTCCCCCTCCCTCTCCCTCGAACCTCAAGTTGGATCGAAGTGACGGTTTCGGGCGGTAGCGTCCGCGTGATGGAAACCGAGCTGAGCATCGGGGCCGTCGCCGACCGCACCGGGGTCGCCCCCTCCGCCCTGCGCTACTACGAGACCGAGGGCCTCATCGCCGCCGACCGCACCGAGGGCAACCAGCGCCGCTACCACCGCGACGTGTTGCGCCGCGTCTCGTTCATCCGGGTGGCGCAGCGGGTCGGCCTCAGCCTCGAGGAGATCCGCGAGGCACTCGCCTCGCTGCCCGACGCCCGCACCCCGACCCAGGAGGACTGGTCGCAGATCTCGCAGGCCTGGCGTCCCCGGCTCGACGCGCAGATCGAGCTGATCGAGCGCCTCAAGGACCGGCTCGACGGCTGCATCGGGTGCGGGTGCCTCTCGCTCAAGGTCTGCCGCCTGCTGAACGCGGGCGACGTCGCGGGCGAGCACGGCAGCGGGCCCCGCTACCTCATCGGCGATCCCGACGAGTAGCGGGGACCGTCCGCGACGCGGCCCACCGGGTCTCAGTCGACGAGCGCGCCGTACACGAGGGCCGTGAGCTGGCCCCGGAAGTCGAACGTGCCCGACGGCTGGAGCTGGGTCATGAACACGACCACGACGTCGTCGGTGGGGTCGATCCAGAAGATCGTCGAGGCCAGGCCGCCCCACAGGAACGTGCCGGCCGAACCCGCGGCCTGCGTGCCCGCGGGACCCGACGACACGGCCACGGTCAGCCCGAACCCCATGCCGTCGAAGCCGACCTCGCCGTAGCCGCCCGGCAGGGCGAACGCCCGCAGGTCTCCCCCGCCCGGCAGGTGGTTCGCCCGCATCAGGTCGACCGTGCGGGGCGCCAGCACCCGCACACCGCCCACCGCACCGCCGCCGGCCAGCATCCGGCAGAAGCGCAGGTAGTCGGCCGCGGTGGACACGAGGCCGGCGCCCCCCGACAGGAACTCTGGGTGCGTGCGGTAGGCGCTGGTCAGCGGGTCGTCGCTGAGGACCAGCCGCTTGGCGCCGTCGCGCCGGTAGAGGGCGGCGAAGCGGTCGATCGCGGCGTCCGGCACCGAGAAGCCGGTGTCGACCATGCCGAGCGGGTCGAAGATCGTGGCCTGCAGGTACTCGTCGAACCGCCGGCCCGACACCACCTCCACCACCCGGGCGGCGACGTCGGTCGACCACGAGTAGAGCCAGTGGGCGCCCGGGTGGAACCGGAGCGGCTCGGGGCCCAGGCGTTCCACCAGCACCTGCAGGTCGCCACCACCGGACATCCGGGCCGACGGTGGGCGGTCGCCGAGCGTCGCCAGGTCCATGCGCGCGCCCTGCGGGCCGTAGCCGATGCCCGAGGTGTGCATGAGCAGGTCGCGCACGGTCATGGGCCGCGCGGGGTCGACCAGGCGGACGTCCCCGTCGGGACCGCGCTCGCGCACGCGGGCGCCGCGGAACTCGGGCAGGTACCGCTCGACCGGATCCTTCAGCGCCACCTTCCCCTGCTCGTAGAGAGTGAGGAGGGCCACGCCGGTCACCGGCTTGGTCATCGAGTAGATGCGCCAGATCGTGTCGGGGCGCACGGGGACACCGCGCTCGCGGTCGGCCAGACCGATGGTGGCTGCGTGGGCCACCGTGTCGCCCCGGGCGACGACCACCTGGCAGCCGGCGATCTTGCCGGCGTCGACGTAGCGGGTGCGGAGGTGCTCGTCGATGCGGTCGAGGCGGGCCGGGTCGAACCCGGCGCCCGTCGGGTCGACGGTGAGGTCCAGGGTGGCGTGCACGGCGGCACCCTACCCGTGACGTCGGTCACGCGTCGGACGCCGTAATGCGGCTGTTCGAATCGCGGGCCGGGCTCGGGACCAGGGTCCGTAGGATGACCGACCGCCCATGTCCACGCTCCCGCCGATCACGTATCCCGAGCTGCCGATCACCGAGCGGCGCGACGAGGTGATGGCCGCCATCCGCGACCACCAGGTGGTCGTGGTCGCGGGCGAGACCGGGTCGGGCAAGAGCACCCAGCTGCCGAAGATGTGCCTCGACCTCGGCCGCGGCACGGAGGCGCTGATCGGGCACACCCAGCCCCGCCGGCTGGCCGCCCGCACGGTGGCCGCCCGCATCGCCGAGGAGCTGGGCACCGAGCTGGGCGGTCGGGTGGGCTACACGGTGCGGTTCACCGACCAGGTCGGCGAGCACACGCAGGTCAAGCTCATGACCGACGGCATCCTGCTGGCCGAGCTGCAGCGCGACCGCCTGCTGCGGCGCTACGACACGATCATCGTCGACGAGGCCCACGAGCGCAGCCTCAACATCGACTTCCTGCTCGGCTACCTCACCGACCTGCTCCCCCGCCGTCCCGATCTCAAGCTGATCGTCACGTCGGCCACCATCGACACGCAGCGCTTCGCCGACCACTTCGACGCCCCGGTGGTCGAGGTGTCGGGGCGGACCTACCCGGTCGAGATGCGCTACCGGCCACTGGAGCGCGACCAGGTCGACGGCATCCGGGCCGCGGTCGACGAGCTGTGGCGGGAGGGCCCCGGCGACATCCTCGTGTTCCTGAGCGGCGAGCGCGAGATCCGCGACGCCGCCACCGCCCTCGCCGACGAGAAGCTGGCCGACACCGACATCCTGCCGCTGTACGCCCGCCTGTCGGCCGCCGAGCAGCAGCGGGCGTTCCGGCCGCACCGCGGCCGGCGCATCGTCCTCGCCACCAACGTGGCCGAGACGTCGATCACCGTGCCGGGCGTGCGCTACGTGGTCGACCCCGGGACCGCCCGCATCTCCCGCTACAACCGCCGCACGAAGGTCCAGCGCCTGCCCATCGAGCCCGTCAGCCAGGCGTCGGCGAACCAGCGGGCGGGCCGGTGCGGCCGGGTGGCGCCGGGCATCTGCATCCGCCTCTACGACGAGGAGGACTTCGAGACTCGACCCGAGTTCACCGAGCCCGAGATCCTCCGCACCAACCTGGCGTCGGTCATCCTGCAGATGGCGGCGCTGCGGCTGGGCGACGTCGAGTCGTTCCCGTTCGTGGACCCGCCCGACGCCCACGCCGTGCGCGACGCCGTCGCCCTGCTGGTCGAGCTGGGGGCGATGCGCCCCGACCGGACGCTGACCAACGTGGGCCGGCGCCTCGCCCGGCTGCCGGTCGACCCCCGCTTCGGCCGCATGATCCTCGAGGCCGGCGCCCAGGACTGCGTGCGCGAGGTGGTGATCCTCGCCGCCGCCCTGTCGATCCAGGACGTCCGGGAGCGGCCCGCCGACCACGAGGCCGAGGCGAACGAGATGCACGCCCGCTTCGCCGATCCCGACTCCGACTTCCTGTCGGTGCTCGCCGTGTGGCACCACCTCGAGACCGAGCAGCGCTCCCGGTCGTCGAGCGCCTTCCGGCGCATGTGCCGCGCCGAGTTCCTCAACCACGTGCGCGTCCGCGAGTGGCAGGACCTGGTGCGCCAGCTGCGGGAGGTGGCCAACGACCTCGGCCTGCGCCGCAACCGGCAGCCCGCATCGGCCGACCAGATCCACCGAGCGCTGCTGGCCGGGCTGCTGTCGCACGTCGGCATGTACGACCGCACCACCCGCGACCACGTCGGCGCGCGCCAGGCCCACTTCACGATCGCCCGGGGCTCGGTCCTCAACCGCAAGTCCCCCGCATGGGTCATGGCCGGCGAGCTGGTCGAGACCAACCGGCTGTGGGCCCGCATGGCCGCCCGCATCGACCCGTCGTGGCTCGAGCCGGCAGCCGAGCACCTGGTGCGGCGCTCCTACGGCGATGCGTGGTGGGACGGGCGCCGCGGCTCGGCCATGACGACCGAGCGCGTCACGCTCTACGGGCTGCCGATCGTCGAGGGTCGGCGGGTGCAGCTCGGCCGCGTCGACCCGGCGCTGGCCCGCACCCTGTTCATCGAGCACGCCCTCGTCGACGGCGACTGGCGCACCCACCACGCCTTCGCCGAGGCCAACCGGGCGCTCGTCGACGAGCTGGAGGAGCTCGAGGAGCGCACCCGCCGCCGCGACCTGCTCGTCACCCGCGAGCGGCTGGCAGCGTTCTTCGATGAGCGCATCCCCGAGGAGGTGGTGTCGGCCCGCCACTTCGACCGGTGGTGGAAGCAGGCGCAGCGAGCAGAGCCCGAGCTGCTGACCCTCACCCGCGCCGACCTGGCCGCCAATACCGACGGCCTCGACCTCGACGCCTTCCCCACCACGTGGCGCCAGGGGGTCCTGGCGTTCGACGTGACCTACACGTTCGGTCCGGGCGCCCCCGACGACGGCGTGACCGTGCACGTGCCGCTGGCCGTGCTCAACCAGGTCAGCCCCGACGGCTTCGACTGGCAGGTGCCCGGGCACCGCCTCGACCTGGTCACCGCGCTGGTGCGCTCGCTGCCGAAGCAGGTCCGGCGCCACCTGGTGCCGGCGCCCGACCGGGCGCGCGAGGCGCTGCGCGGGATCGGCCCCGACGACGGGCCGCTGCTCGACGTGCTGGCCCGGCGGCTGGCGACGCTGTCAGGCGAGCCGGTGGCGGCGGCCGACTTCGACCTTGCGAAGGTGCCCGACCACCTGCGGGTGCGTTTCCGCATCGAGGACGGCGACGGCGCCGAGGTGGCCAGCGGGCGGGACCTCGCCGAGTTGCGGCGCCGCCTGGGCGGGCGGGTACGGCGGGCGGTCGCCGACGCCGCGCCCGGCATCGAGCGGCGCGGGCTGACGGGGTGGGACATCGGGACCCTGCCCCGCACGGTGGACGTCGAGTCGGGCGGCCGGCCCGTGCGGGGGTACCCCGCGCTGCTCGACGAGGGTGAGTCGGTGGCGGTGCGGGTCATGGCCTCGGCCGACGACCAGGCTCGGGCGATGCGGGCCGGCACCCGGCGGCTGCTCGTGCTCGCCGTGCCCGCCGCCCGGCGCGACGCCGAGCGGCGGCTGCGGGCCGTCCCCGCCCTGGCGGCCGCGCCCGCCCACGTCCCGTCGGTCGCCGACCTGGCCGACGACTGCGTGACCGCGGCGGCCGACCGCATCGTGGCCTCCGAGGGCGGCCCGGCGTGGGACGCGGCGGGGTTCGCCCGGCTGGAGTCGGCCGCCAGGGCACGGCTGGCGCCCCTCGCCGCGGGAACGGCGGCACAGGCGGCCGACCTCGTCGCGGCCGCCGTGGCGCTCGACGCCCGCCTCGACGCCGCCCGGGCGCCGGCGCTGCAGCCGGCCGTCGAGGACATGCGGGCCCAGGTTCGCGCCCTGGTCCGTCCCGGGTTCGTGACCGCCACGGGGCTGACCCGCCTGCGGGACCTCGGCCGCTACCTCGAGGGCGTGCGGGTCCGGCTCGACAAGCTGGGCGACCGCCCGGCCCGCGACCGCGAGCTGATGGCGACCGCCCGGGCGGTCGAGGACCAGTACGCGGCGACGGTGGCCGCCCTGCCGCGCGCCCGCCGGGGCGACGCCGACGTGGTCGCGGCCCGCTGGCTGCTCGAGGAGCTGCGGGTCAGCTTCTTCGCCCAGGTCCTGGGCACCGCCCGGCCGGTGAGCGCGCCGCGGGTCCGCAAGGCGCTCGCCGCACTCGGCGACTGAGGTTCAGCCCGCCAGCGTGGCGGTGAGGCTGATGTCCACCGCCGCGAGGGCCTGGGAGACCGGGCAGCCGGCCTTGGCGGCCTCCGCCTCCTTCTGGAAGGCGGCGTCGTCGAGGCCGGGGACCACCGCCGTGCACTCGAGCTCGATCCGCCCGATGCGGAAGCCGGTATCGGCCCGCTCCAGGTGGATCCGGGCCGTCGTGTCGACGGACGTCGGGGGGTGCCCACCCCGCTCGAGCCCGGCCGACAGTGCCATCGAGAAGCACCCGGCGTGGGCTGCGCCGAGCAGCTCCTCGGGGTTGGTGCCCGTGCCGTCCTCGAAGCGCGACGCGAACGAGTAGGCCCCCTCGTAGGCGCCGCTGCCGAGGCGCATGGTCCCGGACCCGTCCCGCAGGCCGCCCTCCCACCGCGCCGTGGCTGTGCGTGCTGGCATCGACCGTCCTCCTCGTCGGGCCCGCGCCCGAACGAAGCTAGCTGCGTGCGAGGCACTAGGTTCCGGCGCCGTGACAGCGAACGTCCTCGACGGCTACGAGCGCACGACCTTCACCCACGACGGCAAGACGCGCGACGTGTTCCGCCGCGGGACGGGACCCGCGGTGGTGGTCATCGCCGAGATGCCGGGCATCACCCCGAACGTGGTCGCGTTCGCCGACCGGATCGTCGACATCGGCTGCACGGCCGTGGTGCCCCACCTCTTCGGCGAGCCCGGCCGCGACCCGTTCGCCGACGGCCGGGTGGGCGCGGTGCGCTACGCGCTGTCGTCGATCGTCCCGACGTGCATCAGCCGCGAGTTCACGGTGCTGGCGACCCGCCGCACCTCGCCCGTCGTCGACTGGCTGCGGGCCCTCGCCGCCGAGGAGCACCAGCAGTGCGGCGGGCCCGGCGTCGGGGCCGTCGGCATGTGCTTCACCGGGGGCTTCGCGCTCGGCCATGGCGACCTCTCCCGCGCTGCTGGCGCCGGTGCTGTCCCAACCGTCGCTGCCGTTCGGCCCGACGATGCGGACGAAGCGGTCCATCGACATCTCGAAGGCCGACCTCGCCGTCGTGAAGGACCGCTGCGCGGCCGATGGCCTGGAGGTGCTGGGCCTGCGGTTCAAGGGCGACCCGCTGTCGCCGGGCGAGCGCTTCGAGTTCCTGCGCGACGAGCTGGGCGACGCCTTCGTCGCCGTCGAGCTGGACGACGGCGACGCCAACCCCGACGCTCCGATGCGCCCCCACTCGGTGCTGACCGAGCACCTGGTCGACGTGCCGGGCGAGCCCACCCGGGCGGCGCTCGACCAGGTCCTCGACCTGTTCCGGCGCAAGCTGCTGCCCGAGGCCTGACGCGCCTCCGCGCTACGGCGCCGCCCGGCGCGCCGCGAACGTCTGCTGCACCCGCCAGGTGCGGCCGCCGTCGAGCGACACCTCGTTGCGCCACCGGAACGTGCTCGGCGTGATGTCCGAGAACGTCCACTGCAGGTCGCCGTCGTCGAAGCTGCCCGAGAGCACGATGCCGTCGCCCTCGGGGCGCGCCACGAACTGGCGAACGACCTGGCGACCGGGGCCCAGCCACGTCGACCGCCATGCGCCCAGCGCCTCGTCGTGGAAGCGCAGGCTGAGGCCGTGCTCGCCCGGCGAGTCCCCGTCGGGCGTGCGGCGCGGGCAGATCCACACGTCGGCCACCGCCCGCCCCCCCAGCGCCCATCCGAAGTGCCACTCCCCCGCCGTCGTCGTCGCCGTGCCGTCGGGGGCGATGTCGGTGACCTCGAGGTCCCACGACCCGACGAACTGACCGAACAGGCCCAGTTGGTCGGCGAGGCCCGGGGCCGGGCCGGTGGCGGCGAAGGCGTCCTGGAGGGCGGTGCGGGGATCCATGCCGGCGATCGTTGCCGACGACGGCGCCCCGCCGTCAACCGGCGGCGGCGATGTCGTCCAACACGACCACCGCCCGCCCCTCCTCGTCGGAGGCGTCGAGGTCGACGCGCGCCGACGATCGCCCAGTCGCGCTCGCCCGCGGGATCGTCGAGGGCCTGCCGAACGCGCCACCCGGCCGCCTCCTCGGCGACCTGGAACAGGTCGGCACCGCGGGCCGTGCCGCCGATGCCGATCTCGTCGTGCCGCTCCCAGTACGGGGCCATGGCCGCGGCCAGCGCCTCGGCCGACCAGGCGGTGCCCGGCAGGCGCTCGGCCAGGTCCGGGTACGCCCGGCGGGCCAGCAGCTCGACCCACCGGAACACCTCGTTGCGCACCATCACCCGGAACGCGCGCCCGTTGGCCGTGACGCCCCGGCGCGCCGACCCCTCGTCCGCCAGCGCGGGGCGGGCTGGCGCGGCCTCGCCCTCGACGCCGGGGTGGCGCAGCGTCTCCCACTCGTCGAGCAGGCTCGAGTCGACCTGGCGGACCAGCTCGCCCAGCCACTCGGTGAGGTCGAGCAGGTCGTCGGTCTTGGCGTCCTCGGGCACGTTCTGGACCAGGCCCTTGTAGGCATCGGTCAGGTAGCGCAGGAGCAGGCCCTCCGACCGCGCCAGCCCGTAGAAGCCGACGTAGTCGGTGAACGTCATCGCCCGCTCGTAGAGGTCGCGGGCCACCGACTTGGGCCGGATCGTGTGGTCGACCACCCAGGGGTGCTCGACGGCGTAGGCGTCGAACAGGCCGTAGGTGAAGTCGCGCAGCGGCTTGGGGTGCTCCAGCTTGTCGAGCTCGGCCATCCGCTGCTCGTACTCCACGCCCTCGCGCTTGAGCCGCTCGATCGTCTCGGTGCGCAGCCGGTCGAGCTGGGCGGCGATCACGACGCCCGGGTTCTCGAGCACCGCCTCGACGATCGAGAGCACGTCGAGGGGGTATGTGTCGGACGCGGGTTCGAGGTGGGTGATCGCCTCGAGCACGAACGGCGAGAGCGGCTGGTTGAGCGCGAAGTCGGCCTGCAGGTCGACGGTGACCCGGACGAGGCGGTCATCGGTGTCCGGCGTGTCGAGCCGCTCGACCACGCCCGACCGCAGGAGGGAGCGGTACATGGCGATGGCCCGGCGGATGTGCTGGCGCTGGCGGGGCCGCGGGTCGTGGTTGTCGAGCAGCAGCCGCCGCATGGCGCCGCAGCCGTCGCCGGGCCGGTCGAGGACGTCGAGCAGCATCGCATGCGAGACCGTGAAGCTCGACGTGAGCGCCTCGGGCGGGGCCGCCGCCAGCTTCGTGAACGTGTCGTCGCTCCACGGCACGTAGCCCCGGGTCGGTGGCTTGCGCTTGACGATCTTGCGCCGCTTCTTGGCGTCGTCTCCCGCCTTGGCCACCGCCCGCTCGTTCTCGATGACGTGCTCGGGCGCCTGCGCCCAGGCGTAGCCGACGGTGTCGAACCCGGCCCGCCCGGCCCGGCCGGCGATCTGGTGGAACTCGCGGGCCGTCAGGAGCCGCGACGACGTGCCGTCGTACTTGCAGAGCTGGGTGAACAGCACGGTGCGGATCGGGACGTTGATGCCCACGCCGAGCGTGTCGGTACCGCAGATGACCTTGAGGTGCCCGTCCTGCGCCAGGCGTTCGACGAGGCGGCGGTACTTGGGCAGCATCCCGGCGTGGTGGACGCCGATGCCGTGGCGGACGAAGCGGCTCAGCGCCCGCCCGAACCCGGGCCCGAAGCGGAACTCGCCGATGGCCGCGCCGATGGCGTCCTTCTCGGCCCGCGAGCACACGTTGACGCTCATCAGCGACTGGGCCCGCTCGACCGCCTCGCGCTGGGTGAAGTGCACGACGTACACCGGCACCCGGTCGATCTCCAGCAGGGTGTCGATGGTCTCGTGCAGCGCGGTGTTGCGGTACTCGTACTCGAGCGGCACCGGCCGGGTGGCGTTGCGGATGGCGGCGGTGGTGCGCCCGGTCCGCTCGCTCAGCTCGATCTCGAACCGGCGGGTGTCGCCCAACGTCGCCGACATGAGCACGAACTGGGCCTGCGGCAGCGTGAGCAGCGGCACCTGCCAGGCCCAGCCGCGGTCGGGGTCGGCGTAGTAGTGGAACTCGTCCATCACGACCTGGCCCACGTCGGCCCGCTCGCCCCCGCGCAGCGCCAGGTTGGCGAGGATCTCCGCGGTGCAGCAGATGACCGGCGCGTCGGCGTTGACCGCGGCGTCGCCCGTGAGCATGCCCACGTGGTCGGACCCCAGCTCGTGCACGAGGTCGAAGAACTTCTCGGACACGAGCGCCTTGACCGGCGCCGTGTAGAACGTGCGGATCCCGGCGGCCAGGGCGGCGGCGTGGGCGGCCAGCGCCACGAGCGATTTCCCCGAACCCGTGGGGGTCCCGAGGATCACGTTGGCGCCGCCCATGATCTCGAGAACCGCCTCCTCCTGCGCCGGGTAGAGCGCCAGCCCACGACCCTCGGCCCAGGACGTGAACGCGTCCAGCACCGCGTCGGGCTCGGGGTGGGCGCCGAGCGCCGCCAGGTGGTCCGCCAGGGTGCGGGGCACGATGCGTCGCGTCAGTCGAGGTACACGGGGGCGGGCGGGCCGGCCGTGGGCCCGAGCAGGTCCGCCAGATGCGTGTTGTAGAGCTCGGTCCACCGCCCGGAGGTGCGCACCTGGTCGAGGACGGCGTTGACGTAGCGAACCCAGTCCTCGCGCCCGAGCGGGAGGCCGATCGCCGTGGGTTCCTCGAAGAGCCTCCCGCCGAGGAAGCGCAGGTTGGGGTCCTGGGCGGCGAAGCCCACGAGGATCGTGTCGTTGGTGGACATGCCGTCGACCTCGCCCTGCTGCAGCTTCACCAGGCAGTCGGCCCGCTCGGCGGCGGGCACGGCCTCGACCTCCGGCAGCTGCTCCGCCACGCGGGCCAGCGTCGTCGATCCGGCCGACCCGCAGATCCGGTGGCCGGCCAGGTCGGCGGTGGTCTGCGCCGGGTCGTCCTCGCGTACCAACACCACCTGTGGCGACGTGTAGTAGTTCGTCGAGAAGTCGATCTCTTCGCGGCGGCTGCAGGTGGGGGTGAACACATCGGCGACCATGTCGACCCGGCCGTCGACCAGCGCCTGCACCCGATCGCTGCTGGGGATGCCCACGAAGGCGATGCGTCCGGGGTCACCGAACAGCGCGGCGGCCACCTCGCGGGCGATGTCGACGTCGAAGCCCACGAACTCGCCGGTCAGCGGGTCCACGCTCGACAGGCGCAGGGTGGCGGTGTCGACCCCGACGCGCACCAGGCCGCGGCCCTGGATCTCGGCCATCGTCGAGCCCGCGGGCACGACCGGGGTGGCCGGCCCGGCGGGGCGCAAGCTCGCCTCGGGGTTGCCGCAGGCGGGCTCGGCCGTCGGCGCCGCGGTCGTCGTGGTGGTGGACGTCGGACCGGGCAGCGACTCGGGCACGTCGGCCCGCACGCACGCCGCCGCACCGGCGGTCACCACGCAGGCCGCGACGACCGCCCCGCGCCAGGACGCGCCCCGCCCGCGTGCCACTAGTGCTGCCTCTCGTAAGTGACGTGCATGTATCGGCGAGCCAGGGGCGTCGCTGGCAAGGACGCAGGCCGACGCACTCCACCAGTGAATGCGAGGCCGAGGACGCAGTCAGCGGCGTCATCTGGCCGCCGAGGCAGGTGCGCCTCACTTGCGAGAGGCAGCACGAGACCTCAGCTCACGCCCACGAGGTCGACGACGAAGACCAGCGTCTCGTTCGGGCCGATGGCCCCACCGGCGCCCCGCGGCCCGTAGGCGAGGTGCGGGGGCAGCGTCAGGCGGCGCTGGCCACCGACCCGCATGCCCGTGCACGCCGGTGTCCCACCCCTCGATGACCTGGCCGGCGCCGAGGTGGAACGAGAACGTGTCGCCCCGGTCCCACGACGCGTCGAACTGCTCGCCGTTCGACCAGGCCACTCCGACGTAATGGACCTCGACGGCGGCGCCGGCGGTCGCCTCGTCGCCGTCGCCCACCACGATGTCGTCGATGACCAGGTCCGCCGGCGGCTCGGAGTCGGGGATGCTCACGTCGGGCTTGGCCATGCGGCCACCCTAGTGGTGCGTCGCCGAAATGGCTGGGGGTCTCGCGAGTCAGATTCGTCGCTGGCAAGGACGCAGGAGGAAGGCGCAGCCGTAGCTGCGTCGACGACGAGGACGCCGCCAGCGGCGAATCTGGCCGGCGAGGCACCCTGACCATTTCGGCGACGCACCACTCGTGGTGCCCCATCGGGGCGACACTGACAGGGCGCTCGGAGGGACCTACAGTCACGGGGCCGAGGCTGGGCCGGCGATCATCTGGGGACCTGCCGGGCACTGGCGCGCGCCTGCCACCGGGCGGGCCGGAACGAGGAGGCACCCGATGTCCGACTTCACCACCGACACCCCCGGCCAGAACGGCCCGGCGCCGTTCGGGCCTCGTCCCGAGCCCGCGCCGGGTACGCCGGCCACCACCACCCCGCGCTTCGCGCCCCAGCCCCGCACCGAGCAACCGCGCCCCGACCAGCCGCGCCCCGAGCAGCCCCGCTCCGAGCAGCCCCGCCCCGAGCAGGGGCCGGCCGGCTCGCCCGAGGTCAAGGGGCGCATCACGATCGCCGACGAGGTCGTCGAGAAGGTGGCCGGGCTGGCCGCCATGGAGGTCGAGGGGGTCGCTGATCTCGGCGGCGACTTCGAGCGGGCGGTCGAGAGCGTGCGCGAGCGCATCGGGCTCGGCAACAAGAGGGGCGACCAGGGCGTCAAGGCCGACGTCAAGGGCCAGGAGGTCGCCATCAGCGTCACGGTCATGGTCGAGTTCGGCTACGTGGTCCTCGACGTGGCCCGGCAGGTCCAGCTCAACGTCGCCCGCAAGACGCAGCGGATGCTGGGGCTCCGGGTGGTCGAGGTGAACGTCACCGTCGACGACGTGCGCACCGCCCGCGCCGACGAACCGGACGAAGCGGCGGTCGCGGTCGGCTGACCAGCGGCCGCCCGGGTCAGCCGAGGCCGAGGAGGTCCATCAGCCCGCCGATCACGCCGGACCCGTGGGGCGGCGCGGTGGTGGACGGCGTGGACGGCGGGCCCGCGGTCGTGGCCGGCGTGGCGGGCGCCGTGGTCCGCGGCACCGTGGCGGACGTGGTGGTCGGGGCGGTGGTGGGGGGCGCTGTCCCCGGCGAGTCCCCAGCCGCGGCCGGCGATGGAGCGCCGGGATCGGCCATGGCGTTCTCGCCGGTCCCGTCCGCGCCGGCCGGCCCGTCATCCGTGCTCCCGGCGCCCGGCCCGCGCGTCGTGAGGCCGTCGGACAGCGAGTCGCTGCCGACCCCCGTCCCGCCGCCGGTGCCCGACGCCGCGTCGCCCTCCGCGGCGCGGTCGGGAGGAGCACCGAGGCCCAGGTCGCCGAGGCCCGAGCCGTCGTCCAGCATCGCCAGGCCCAGCGCGCCGAACGCGATCACCACGGCCGCGAGGCCGGTCACGATCAGCACGCTCGGGTGCACGCGGTCGAGGGCCGTGCCCACGGATTCCTTCAGCTGCGCCCAGAGGTCCCGCACCGTCATCGCTCCCCGCATCCCCTGCCAGTCCGCCTCTGCGTGGGGCAGCAGGCGATCCGCTCGCCGCCGTACCCACGCGTTCGCCATTCTGCCTCACCGCGCGGGGTCGCGCGTCACGGGGCGCGGTTCGACCCCTGCGGCCGGCGAGTGGCTGCTCGTCTCTACGAACTCATCGAGGCGGATCGACACGTATCCAACGATTTCTCGCCGATGTTCGCAAGATCCCGAGAGATGGCGCCCCACCGTTCTGTCGCGTCAGGGCGACTCGCGTACCCGTCGATATGGTCGAGTCGACGGAGGCCGACCGGGGACGCCACCCGGCTGGACGGCGGCGATCGATCCCACCGATGCGTTCCGGTTCCGCGTGCCGTCAAAAACGGGCACTCGACCGATCCCGTTCGTCGTAAAGATGGGTGGCGGGCCGGTGACCGTCGGCCCGGACGCTCGTCAACACCGGCGGAGGGAACTACCGAGAACGACAGCACGAGGAGGAGGAGCAGGAGGAGACCATGACCACCACCCCCCAGAACCACGAGGGGCACGACGCTGGGCGCCACGAGCCGGCGGCCGTCCCGCCGATCGTCGACCGGGAGACCTGGCAGGCCGCCCGCGACGAGCTGCTGGTGCGGGAGAAGGCGCACATGCGGGCGGGCGATGCGATCACCGCCGCCCGCCGTCGGCTCCCGATGACGGAGGTCGACGCGACCATCACCGTGGTCGGCCCGGACGGGCCCCGCACGCTGCTCGACCTCTTCGGGGGCCGCGAGGAGCTGGTGGTGTACCGGCACATGTGGTTCCTGGGCGAACCGTTCGAGAACCAGTGCGAGGGCTGCACCATGACCTACTGGGCCACGCAGAACCTCTCGGCGTACCTGAACGCGCGCGGCGTGTCGTTCGCCGTGTTCGCCCAGGCGCCGTACTCCGAGCTCGCGCCGTTCATCGAGTTCATGGGGTACCCCCAGCACTGGTACTCCACGGCCAACGTCGAAGACGACCTCGTCAGCGGCGACGGGTACGGCGCGTGGACGTGCTGGCTGCGCCAGGGCGACCGGGTCTTCCTCACCAACACGGTGACCGGCCGGGGCTTGGAGGTCTCGATGACGGCGCTGACCCTGCTCGACATGACGGCACGGGGCCGCCTGGAGGCCTGGCAGGACTACCCCGAGGGTTGGCCGGAGGGCAAGAAGCCGGGCTGGTTCTGGCGTAGCCACGAGGACGGCGTCGGGAACAACTGGACGGGCGGGCGGCCGACTGCCCAGTGGACCCGTCCTGGCGCCGCGCCCGTGGCCGCATCCGGCGAGCACCACCACCACTGAGAACGGCCGCTGGTGGACACGCGGCTCGCGGCCGCCTCGCTCGCGTCGGCCGGGCGTCCGTCGCAGTCGTCAGGTTCGGGGTGTCATCGCCTCGTGTAGCCCGCGGGGTTTGGCAAACCACCCGGCGTCCCCCTGAGGGACGGCCAGATCGCTGCCCGTCACGCCGACCCCAGAACCACGACCATCTACGACCGGCGACGCCAGAACTTCGACCGCCACGCCGCCTACGTCGTCGTCGCCTTCGTCGCGGGCGGCTGAGCCCGCAACGACTCGATGCGGCACATCGGGGTCGCGGTCGAGTGCAGCCCGGCCGTGCATTATGGGACGCCGTCGCCTTTCTGGCCGCGCCCTGAGCCGTCGATCTGCTCGGCTCGCGGGTCCACACCAAGACACAGCAACCGAGATAGGAACAGCGCAATGGTCCGGCTGAGCAGCCTTCAGGACGCAGAGGTCGGGAGTTCAAAATCTCCTGCCACACGACCAGGTCAGAGATGGTGTTCGGCGCTGGCGCCGAGAGCTTGCGAACCAACGTGGGACGAACTCATCGTTTGTGAGCGACTACCGGCCGCCTGCCCACCGGGGGACGGACCTCCTGTCGGCCGGCCGGCGCGCGAGGCGATGGCGATCTCCGCAGCCGACAGGGCGAGGAACGCAAGAGCCAGGCTGCCGATGACGTCTGAGGTCCAGTGGACACCGAGCCAGACCCGGCTCCAGGCAACGAGGACGATCACAGACGCAGCCAACGTGGTGAGGGCCCGCCAGAGCCACCGACGGTGGACGTAGAGGCCGACGATCACCGGGAGGAAGGCCCAGGTGGCGGCTGCGGCCAGCACGTGGCCGCTGGGGTACGAGTAGCCCGTGCCAGCCACGAGCCGGGCGCCCGACGGCCGCGGCCGCGCGACAACCTCCTTGAGGAGCCACTCGACGGGCGGCCGCGCCGCGACCGTGACGAGCATGATGAGGGCGATCGAGCGGGAGCGCCGGGCGGCCACGAGGACTCCGGCAGCGCCGGCCGCGAGCACGACAGGGGTTGAGCCCAGGCGCGAGGCCCAGAGCGCGAGGCGGTCGATCCACGGCGATCGGAGCGCCACGCAGGCGTTGGTGATCGGCCGGTCCCACACCAGCGCAGTGCCGCCGTAGAGCGCGGCGGCCAGGCCGAGCAGGACGAACACGGCGAGGCACGCGGGAGCGAGCCACGGGCAGCGCCGACGGATGGCGCGGAGCGTGCCAGGCGGTGACAACGGGAGGTCACCCGCTGCCACGGGCGTGGCGACGACGGTGAGGTGGTCGGCCACGGCGTGCTCCACCAGGTCGGTCGAGACCGGACACGTGAAGTCTGACGGGACGTCGCTGAAGGCTCGCTGAACGGACGGCGGGGGGAGCCGGCTCATAGGTCGCGTTGCAGTTGTCGGTGAAGGTGACGGTTCCGCCCGGCTCGGTGCGACGACCACCCCTCCGGCGCCTTCACGCTGAACGCACCGCCCGGGTAGGTGAAGTCCACGAACTGCTGGTCGTCGGGCATGTCGCCGGGCGGGCTCCGCTCGGGTGCGTGGGGGTCCACCTGGTCGCCGGCCGCAGTGGTGGCCCCGGCGTTGGTGCCGGAGCCGGAGGAGCTGCTGAACTCGGCCAGGCCGGCGGCACCGGTCAGGGCGGCCAAAGAGAAGAGGACGGCGGGTCTGCGCATCGGGCTCCTCGGACGGTCGGGGGGATGGATCGACCGTACGAAGGGGTCCCTCCGCGCCAGCCCCCGTCAGGGTCAACAGACGGCAAAACCCGTGGTCCGTCCGGGACGACGGCGGCGGACCCCCGTACGCTCCGGTCGTGGCCGATCGGATCCTCGTCGTCGAGGACGACCCGACGATCGCCCGGCACCTCGAGCGGGCCCTCGCGGCCCAGGGCCACGAGGTCACCGTGGTGGGCACAGGTCGAGACGCCCGCATCCAGAGCACCGAGTGGAAGCCCGACCTGGTCCTGTTGGACCTTGGGCTGCCGGACGTCGACGGGGTCGAGGTGTGCCGCGACCTGCGCGCCGACGGTTCCACGGCCGCGATCGTGGTCCTCACCGCTCGAGCGGAGGAGATTGACGTCATCGTCGGCCTCGACGCCGGGGCCGACGACTACCTCACCAAGCCCGTCCGGCTCGCCGAGTTGTTGGCGCGCGTCCGGGCCCACCTGCGCCGGCCCCGGGCCTCCGGGCGCCACCCTGACGTGCTTCAGGCGGGCGACGTGGCGATCGACGTCGCCGCGCGCCGGGCCTTCCGCGGCGACGTCGAGCTCGACCTGCGACCCAAGGAGTTCGACCTCCTTGCGCTGTTGGTCACCGAGTCCGGCCGGGCGGTCACTCGGGACCGCATCATGCGCGAGGTCTGGGACGAGCACTGGTTCGGCTCGACCAAGACCCTCGACATGCACATCTCGGCGCTGCGCCGGAAGCTGGGAGATTCCGACGGAGCCCAGGGCCGGATCGTGACCCTGCGCGGCATCGGCTACCGCTACGAGCCACCGTGAGACGGCGCATCACCATCACCGTCGTGGTGGTCGCGTTCGTGTCGATCATCGCCTTCGCGGTCCCCTTGGCGATCGGGGTCGGCCGCGTCTACCGCGACGAAGACGTCCTGCGCCTCCAGCGTGAGGCCCAGCGCGCTGTCGCAGCCGTACCCGAGTCGTTCCGGGCCACCGCCGACCCCATCGAGCTGCCGAGCGCCCCTGACGGCATCACGACCGCGGTCTACGACCTCGACGGCCACCGCGTGGCCGGGTCCGGCCCGGCGTGGGGCGGGACCCTCGTCGCCCGGGCCGCCCGTGGCGTCGTGGTGGACGGCTCCGGCAATGACGTGCTTGCCGTCGCAGCGCCGGTGTTCGACGAGGAGGACGTCGTGGCCGTCGTAAGGGCGGCCCAGCCGACGGGCTCCGCTGACGACGACGCCGCCCAGGCCCGGATCCTCATGGCAGGCCTAGCCGCCGTCGTCGTCGCCTGGGCCGGCGTGGCCGGCCTGCTCGTCTCGCGCCACCTGGTGCGCCCTGTCGAAGCCCTCACCGCTGCGGCCACTCGACTGGGTGAGGGCGACTTCGCGGCACACGCTCCCCGCAGCGGCGTGCGCGAACTCGACGACGCGGCCGAGGCCCTCGACCGGACCGCCCGACGCCTCGGCGACGCGCTCGAACGCGAGCGGCGCTTCACCGCGGACGCCTCTCACCAGCTCCGCACGCCCCTGACGCGCCTGCGCCTCGCCCTCGAGTCGATCGGCGTGGAGGGCACCGACTCCGACGCAGCCGACCGCGACGATCTGATCGCCGAGGCCCTACGTCACGCCGACCGGCTCGAGGCCACCATCGCGGAGCTCCTGGCCCTGGCCCACGACGTCCCGGCCGAGCGCGCCACAACCGACCTCCGCGCCGCGCTCGACGAGCTCGACGCCGAGTGGCACCAGCGCTTCGCCGTGCTCGACCGGCGCCTCGACGTGCAAGCTCGCCCCGGCGTCGCCGAGGCGCCGATCTCCCCCGTCGCTCTCCACCACGCTCTCGACGTACTCGTCACCAACGCGCACGACCACGGCGCCGGGCGCGTCACCGTCACCGCCGCCCCCGGCACCGGCGGCGGGGTCGTCGTCGACGTCAGCGACGAAGGCCCCGGCTTCGCGGACCCCGATGCCGCCTTCGCCCGCCGCGGACCCGACGCCGCCGGCCACGGGATCGGCCTCGCCCTCGCCCGCAGCCTGATCGAGGCCGAGGGCGGCCGCCTCGTCATCGCCCGCGCCAGGCCGGCGCCCGAGATCAGGATCATCATCCCACCTCCGAGCTGACCACGCCCGCTCTACTACTGGGTGCGCTGGTGAGACCGGCGGCGCAGGGGCAGCGCGCCGTCATGGCTGGCAGCCCGCGTATGCGGTCGGGTCCTCGACGCACGCCTCGCGCCAGGGCTGATGGCCCTCGTCATCGGGCGCCGGCTCGCCGTCCCCGACAGTCTCGCCGTCGGTCGGGGCCGGCTCGGGGCAGTCGTTGGCCGCCGCCGGTGTTGGTGCGATGGCCGTAGCGACGTCGGCTGGCATTCCTGAGTCACGCGGGCAGAGCGATGTCCCGAGGTTCAGCACCTGATAGCCGTCGGTCGTGATGGACAAGAGGACGTGTGCCGTGTCCATGTCGGCGCTCAGGCTGTAGAGCGCCCAACCAAATCCGTCGAGGCACGCGAGATAGTCGATGTGCCCGCCCCCTTCGGCAGCATCGCTCGCAAGCACCGCAGCCAGAGCTTCGCCTCGGTCGCACGCCGCCGTCGCAGGGGTGCCGGCCGGAGCAGCCGTGGCGACATGCCCCGTGGTCGTCGTTGGGGAACTCGACGAGGTGTCCGATGCTCCCGGCGTTGGCTCGGCAGGGCCTCTGCCGCACGCCATCAGCACCCCGGCGAGCGTCGTCGCCATCACCACTGTCACTCGTAGTCCGCGCATGGTGCCCTACCTCCCGCTCTCCGCCGCCTGCGGTGAGAAGACGCAAGTACTGACGCCCGACCCCCTCGATCCGATGACAGACCGGCAAGAACTTCTTGAGCGACTCGCTGAATCGTGTCCGCGCGCCCGGCGGCGAACCTCGCACGCGCCGGGTCGCCGGGCCCGGCGACCCGGCGACCCTTCGATGCCTACCCGGGGCCCGGTCGAGGCCGGGCCCCGGGGGCGTCACGCCCTCGTGCGGCGGAGGTGGACCAGGCCGGCGAGGACCAGCGCGGCCACCAGGGCGGCCCCGGCGAAGGCGACCCAGGCCGCGATCCCGGCGATCTCGCCGATCGTCCCCCAGGCGAAGCTGGTGAGCAGCAGGCCCCGCAGCGTCTCGCCACGGAACAGGGAGTCCCGCTGGGCCTCCAGCTCGTCGGCGGTCGCCTGCAGCTCGGCGATCTCGGCCTCGCTGGCGCCGGCCTCGCGGGCGTCGACGACGGCCTGGGCGGCGCCACGGTCGTCGATCTCCGAGTACGTCTGCCCGTCGGCGATGCCCTCCAGGTGGCCCTGGATGTAGCTGGCGTACGCCTCGGCCTCCCCACCCGTCGTGACCTGCTCGCCGGCGTAGGCGACGAGGTCGTCGCGGCCCTCCTCACGGAGGCTGGCCGCGTCGGGGAACACCACGTTCTGCGAGGCCAGCTCGTCGTGGACGTAGTCGTCCGCGAAGTTCGCACCCCACGTCAGCAGCCCGCCCGCGGTGGCGAACACCACCGCGACCACGCTGCCGACCGCGATGAGCAACTTGTCGAGCGTCCGGCGCCGCAGCCGGATCACGTCATCTCGGACCTCGCCGGCGGGCGCCCCCGCGACGGGGGCGTCGGGACGGGCCTCCTCGGCCCGGACATCGCCGACCATCTTGTCCGACCGCGCTTGCGTGACAGCAGGCATCGTCTTCCTCGCTTCCGTTCCCGGACCTGTCGATCCGCTCTGATCGGAACGTACGAGTCACCCCGCGTCGCCGGCAGGGCCGAAGGTCCCGGATCGCGCCGCCGTTGGTCAGGCGCCGGCCACGGTGGGGACCACGACGACCGGGCACGGGGCGTGCCGGGCCACGTGCTCGGACACCGACCCCAGCAGCAGCCGGCCGAAACCCCCGAGGCCGCGGCGGCCCACGACCACCAGATCGGCGCCCTCGGCCGCGTCGAGCAGCGAGGACGCCGGGCCGCCCGGCACCACGGTGCGCTCGACCTCGACGGAGGCCGCCTTCTCCCCCAGCCGCTCGATCATGTCGTCGACCAGCCGGTGGGCGCCGCTCTCGACGCCGCCCATCTCCGACCCCGAGACGCCGCCCACGGAGCGGTAGATCACGGGCGTCTCCCAGGCGTGGACGACCTGGACCACGGCCTTGTGCGCCGCGCCTTCGTCGAGCGCCCAGCGCAGGGCCGCCGCGGACGGCTCGGAGCCGTCGACGCCGACCACGACGCGCTCGCGCCCGCCGGCCTCGGGGCTGTCGGCGCGGACGATCGCGATCGGGATGCGGGCGTGGTGCAGGCACTGCTGGCTGACCGAGCCGAGGAGCAGCCCGCGGAAGCCACCGACGCCACGGGCGCCGACCACGAGCAGGTCGGCGCCGTCGGCCGCGGACAGGAGCCCCGGCGCCGGCAGGTCGCAGACGACGCGACGAACCACCGTGGCCGCGGCGTCCGCCCCCAGTGCGGCCTCCACCGCGGCGGCCAGGGCGGCATCGGCCTGGTCCGTGCCGTACTCGGGGTCGAAGCGGTGCGTGCCGTCGGCGTGATGCTGGTTGAACAGATCCCAGACGAGCACGGCGACCAGGTCGTGGCCGCGCAGGTCCGCCTCCCGTGCCGCCCAGCGCAGCGCAGCCGCGCTGTGGTCCGACCCATCGACGCCCACGACGATCTCTGCCATGGGCTCAGACTGTGGCACGCCGGGGGCCCGGGCAAGGGACCAACGTCACCCCGCACGACCTTGCATGCCTTGACAGCTATATAGCTGATCTTGCATACTCGAAGCCGTGAGCTTCGCCGTCCTCGCCGAGCCGACCCGTCGGGAGATCCTCGACCTGTTGCGCGACGGTGAACGCCCCGTCGGCGACCTCGTCGACCGGCTCGCCATCAGCCAGCCGGCGGTGTCCAAGCACCTCCGCGTGCTGCGCGACGCCGGCCTGGTCGAGGTGCGCGCCGACGCCCAACGGCGCCTCTACCGCGTCCGGCCCCAGCCGCTGACCGAGATCGACGAGTGGCTCGCCCCGTACCGACGGCTGTGGAGCCGGTCGTTCGATCGGCTCGAGCGCCACCTGGAGGACAACCCATGACCACAGACGGCACCCTCGTCACCATCGACGGCCGCCCCGCCCTGCGGTTCGAGCGCCGCTTCCGCCAACCCGCCGAGCGGGTGTGGCGCGCCGTCAGCTCCCCCGAGGAGATGGGGGCGTGGTTCCCGTCCGAGGTCATCGGCGATCGCGTCGTCGGCGCCGAGCTGGTCTTCGACGACGAGGCGCAGCGGGAGGCGGCCCGCGCCGACGGCGAGCCGACCCGCGTCGACGGCCCGCTCTTCCTTGGGCGCGTCCTGGTGTACGACCCGCCCAACGTGTTCTCGTTCACGTGGGGCGGCGAGCTCCTGCGCTTCGAGCTGGTGCCCGAGGGCGCCGGCACCCTCCTCGTCTTCACCCAGCTGCTCAGCCACCAGTCGGTGGCCGCCCGCAACGGGTCGGGCTGGCACGCCTGCCTCGACGCCCTGGGCCGCCTGCTGGATGCGCCGGGCAGCGAGGCCGCCGACGTCGACGGCCTCGTGCTCTACCAGCGCTACGTCGAGCGCCTCGGCCCCGAGCTCGGCCGGCCCGACGGCCGCGGGGCGATGACCTGGGAGCGGTCGACACACGTCGGGCCCGACCGCGTCCGGAACGCCACGACCGACCCTGCGGAGATGGCGGCGTGGGGCGCCGGCGAGCTGACCTCCGACGCCCTGCGCTGGGACGTCGAGGCCACCGACCACGGCAGCCTGTTCCGGCTGATCCACGACGCAATCGGCGACGACGCCGAGCTCGCGGCCACCTGGCACGCCCTCCTGCTGCAGCTGGACATGTACCTGGCGGCCGGCGTGCTCGTGCCCGTCGACCCCAAGCTCTGGGTCGACGCGTACCGGGCCGCGCTCTGATCGGCGCGCCCCGCGGCGCGGGGGCTCACCCCGAGGTTGCCGAGCGCCAGAGGGGCGACGGGAAGCGAGGCGACACCCTGGCCCCGGCAAGCCAGGCCGTGAGGCGGGCGGCCTCGCTTTCGAGCGCGCGGGTCCCTTCGGCCCCGACGTCCTCGAGGAGCTGGACGATCACCTCGGCGTCGGGGCCCTGGTACCAGCCGCCCACGATGCGGCCGTCCCACCACGCCGTCGCGCCGCCGTTCCCCGTGCTGTCGAAGATCTGCGGCCGGTGGGGGCCGAGGTACCACTCACGCCCGAACCATCCCATGGTCGTCGGGTCGAGCGGGGGGAGCATTGCGGCCGACGGCTCGGGCGCGGGCACCGGCTCGAGGTCATCGGGGAGTGCCACGCCCGGCTCACCGTGGAGGTCGACCTCCACCGCACCGACGTCCGCCAGGGCGGCGCGCACCGCGGTCACGGTCGAGCCGAGCCACCACTTGATGTCGGCGACCGTGGCGGGCCCGAACGCGAACAGCCAGCGGCGCACCAGCTCGGCCCGGGCCTCCCTCTCGGGCCACGGCTCGGGCTCGTCGCCCAACCACGTGGCGGTGCGCGCCCAGGCCGGCCGGGACACGGTCCAGCCCCCGCGGTTGCTGGCGCGCAGGATCTCCCCCGCGGCGGACAGGCAGGTCAGCACACGCGGGCCCACCGGCACGTCGCCGCCGTAGGGCTTGTCGGGCGCGTACACGGTCGAGCCCTGGAGGAGGTCGACGGCGGCGCGCAGCTCGGTGGACGTCGCCTCGCCCAGGTCGTCGAGCGCCTCGAGGGTGGCCGCCTCGGCGGCTCGCAACCAGCTCGCGCCGTCGGCGAAGAGGCCCGCCTTCTCGACCTCCTTCACCAGCCGGCGCCGCTCCTGGTCGGCGACCCGGGCACTGGCGGCGGCGATGGTCAGGCCCAGCAGCTCGCGGCGGAACACGAACAGCGTGCGCCGCATGCACAGGTGCTTGACCAGCGTGCGGTCGACGTACAGCGCCTTGTCCACCTCGGCCACCGTGAGACCGTCGACGCGCGCCCAGGCGGCCACGTACACGCCGGCCGGATCGGTGGCGTGGAGGCACACGACCCCATCGCTCGCCGCCAGCACGTCGTCCGCCCGGTGCTCCGGTGCGAGGTGGTGACGGGTCACCAGCCGGGCCCGCCGCTCGGCCACGTCGAAGGACCGCATGCCGGTCAGGGTGGCACACCGAGCTCCCGCCCGGCTTACCGGGAGGCTGGCACCGACCGATGACGCGCAGGACCTCGGGGCCGTAGGGTCGACGAGGATGACGTCGACCGCCGCGGCGCGCCCGGAAGGGCCGGGCTCGGCCCCGGTCCCGTGGGCCGAGGACGCCGCCGCCGTCGCCTCCCGCCTCGGCGTCGACCCCGAGCGCGGGCTGTCGAGCGACGAGGCGGCCGCCCGGCTCGCCCGGCACGGCCCCAACCAGCTCGAGGCCGAGCCGCCCGTGCCGCGCTGGCGCAAGCTGCTGGCGCAGTTCCAGGACCCGCTCGTGTACCTGCTGCTCGTGGCCGTGGTCGTGTCGTTCGTGGCGTGGCTGATCGAGGACTCGGAGGAGGTGCCCTTCGAGGTCATCGTCATCCTGGCTGTTCTGGCGGCCAACGCGGTCCTCGGCTACGCCCAGGAGGCCCGCGCCGAGCAGGCGGTGGCGGCCCTGGCGCGGATGGCCGCGGCGCACGCCGGGGTCGTGCGCGACGGCGAGGTCCGGCGGGTGCCGGCGACCGAGGTCGTGCCCGGCGACGTGCTGGTGCTGGCCGAGGGCGACGCCGTGGCCGCCGACGCCCGGCTGGTCGAGGCGCGGGCGCTCAAGGTGGCCGAGGCGTCGCTGACCGGCGAGAGCGAGCCGGTCCTGAAGGACGTCGCCACCCTCCCCGACGAGGTCGCCCTCGGCGATCGTTTCGACATGGCCTTCAGCGGCACCGCGGTGGCCAGCGGCCGCGGCCGGGCGGTCGTCACCGCCACCGGCATGGGCACCGAGATGGGCCACGTGGCCCGGCTGCTCGGCCACACCGAGGAGGAGCGCACGCCCCTGCAGCGCGAAGTCGACCTGATCGGCCGCACACTTGGGGTGGCCGTCGTGGTCATCGCCGTGGTGGTCGTCGGCGCCATCGTGCTGACCTCCGACGTCGACACGACCGAGGACCTGGTGGACGTGCTGCTGGTGGGCGTGTCGCTCGCCGTGGCCGCGGTGCCCGAGGGGCTGCCCGCCATCCTGTCGGTCGTGCTGGCGCTGGGCGTGCAGCGCATGGCCCGGGAGCGAGCCATCGTCAAGAAGCTGTCGTCGGTCGAGACGCTGGGCTCGGCCTCGGTCATCTGCACGGACAAGACCGGCACGCTGACCCGCAACGAGATGACGGTGACGACCGTCCTGACCGGCTCGGGCGAGGTGGACCTCACCGGTACGGGCTACCGACCCGAGGGCGAGGCCCGGGTCGACGGGCGCCCACTCGACCCCGCGGCTGACGCCGCGCTCGCCGACGAGGTCCGGTTCGTGCTCGGGGGTGGCAGCCTGGCCAACGACGCCGTGCTGCACGAGGAGGACGGCGTCTGGACGGTGCAGGGCGACCCCACCGAGGGGGCGTTCCTGGTGGCCGAGGCGAAGCTCGGCATCGCCGACGCCCGGCGGGCCCGGTTCCAGCGGGTGGGCGAGGTGCCCTTCACCTCCGAGCGCCGGCTCATGACCACGCTCGAGGCCGATGTCGAGCGCGAGGGGCGCATCGACGTCGTGACCAAGGGGGCGCCCGACGCGCTGCTGGTCCGCTGCACGCACGAGCGGGTGGCCGGCGAGGTCCGCCCGCTCACCGACGGGCGGCGCGCCGCCATCGCCGCCGAGGTGGACGGCCTGGCGGACCGGGCGCTGCGCACGCTGGCGGTCGCCTACCGACCGCTCCCCGACCTCGAGCCGCCCGCGCCCGCAGGCACCGAGCCGGACGCCACGCTCGAGGGGCTCGAGCGCGAGCTCGTCTACCTCGGCGTCGTCGGCATCATCGACCCGCCGCGCGACGAGGCCCGCGTGGCGATCGGCGAGGCGCACGACGCGGGGATCCGGACCGTGATGATCACGGGCGACCACCCGCGCACCGCCGCCCGCATCGCCGCCGACCTCGGCCTGGCGCCCGAGGGGACCCCCGCGCGGCTCGGGGCCGACCTCGAGCGGCTCGACGACGAGGGCCTGCGGGACCTGGCGCGCACGTCGTCCGTGTACGCCCGCGTGGCGCCCGAGCACAAGCTGCGCCTCGTCGACGCCCTGCAGGCCGACGGCAACATCGTCGCCATGACGGGCGACGGGGTGAACGACTCCCCCGCCCTCCGGTCGGCCGACATCGGCGTCGCCATGGGCGTGACCGGGACCGACGTCAGCAAGGAAGCGGCCGACATGATCCTGGCCGACGACAACTTCGCCACGATCGTGGTCGCGGTCCGCGAGGGGCGCGGGATCTTCGCCAACATCCGGTCGTTCCTGCGGTACCTGCTGTCGTCGAACGCCGGCGAGGTGCTCACGATGTTCTTCGGCGTGATCGGCGCCGGGCTCATCGGGCTACGGCGGGGTGAGGACGTGGCCGTGCCGCTGCTGGCCACCCAGATCCTGTGGATCAACCTGCTCACCGACACCGGCCCCGCCCTGGCGATGGGCATCGACCCGCCCCCCGACGACGTCATGGAGCGTCCGCCCCGCCGCCTGACCGACCGGGTGATCGACGCCGAGATGCAGGTCGGCATCGTGCTGGTGGGCCTGACCATGGCGGTGGCCGCCCTCGTCGGCCTCGACCTGTACCTGCCGGGCGGCGTGATCGAGGGCTCCTCCAGCCTGACCGAGGCCCGCACGGTCACGTTCACGACGCTCGTGCTGGCCCAGCTCTGGAACTGCTTCAACACCCGCAGCGACCACGCCAGCTTCGTGAACCACCTCTTCACGAACCCGCTGTTGTGGGCGGCCATCGCGCTGTCGCTGCTGCTGCAGGTCGCCGTCGTCCACGTGCCGCTGTTGAACGACGCCTTCGACACGACGGGGCTGTCGCTGGCGCAGTGGGGTGTCTGCGCCGCGCTGGGCGCGACGGTGCTGGTGACGGGAGAGGCCTACAAGGCGGTGCTGCGGGCCAGAGCCCGCAGGTGACGTAGGTCGGGCGCGGCGTGTTGCCTGTCGGCCGGCTGTGGAGCTGGTGCTCGAACGCCAAATTCCCACGCGTGGGCTGAGACGAGCGCCCAGTCCGCTCGGCCTCTCACACCGCCAGCACGCCGTCGATCACCAGCAGGATGCTCGTCGCCGTCAGCACCCCGCCCGTGAGGGCGGCCGCCCACCGGGCGACGCGCCCGGCCGCGCCCGTGAGCGGCACCGCGGCCGCCGCGGCCAGCGCCCCGACGCCGACCAGGAGTGCGGCGGCCACCACGCCGAGCCCGCGGTCCGCCTGGGCGCTCACCGCGCCCAAGACCAGCGCGGGGCGGATCACGAGGGGCACCGCCACCGGCACCAGCGCCGCGCCCCAACCGCCGAGGGCCGGCTCCGCCGACGGCGGCCGGCGGAACAGGTCGATCGCACCCGCGATCGCCGCCACCGCGCCGGCCGCGATGCGAGCGGCAGGGTCGCTCACGTCCAGCGCGTCGAGCAGCGCATCGCCGGCCAGCGCCACGGCCACCACGACAGCGGCCCCCAGCGCCCCGCCCAGCGCGGCGACGCCGACGGGGGGTCGCCCGCCGGCGCGGGGCACCCCGAGGGCGGCCCGGACCGGGTTCAGGGCGGCGACCAGCGCGACGGCCCAGAGGAGGGCGGCCGGGGCGGGCCCGTCGGCCCCGTCGCCGTCATCGCTCGCGGCGCCCTCGTCCGCCTCGACGATGGCGACGGTGCGGAGCAGCGCCGACAGGGCGTGCTGCTGGTCGTCCATCCGGGTCTCGCCGTCGTGGAACCACGCGCCGCGGGCCCGGCCCGGATCGGGGTAGTCCTCCGCCTCGGCCGCGTCCACCTGCTGGTCGACGGCCAGGCCCGCGATGCAGGTGGCGCGTTCGGCCAGCGGCGCCCGGAGGTCCGCCAGCCGCGGCTCGGCCCCGGCCGTCCGCCAGAGCCCGGTCAGCGCCTCGCCGACCACCCCGTACCCGCCGCCCCGCGGCACCTGCGGCGTGCGGGCCAGCGCGCCCCAGGGCCCGTGGCGCTGGGCGACCCACCGCACCTGGGCGCCGAAGGACCCGGCCTGGTCCTCGGCGTACGCCACCTCGTCGTCGGTCAGCGGGGCGTCGCCGCGCCGGTCGTCGAACGCCACGGTCTCGGCCAGCCCGTAGGCCGCCCAGTGATCGGGGATCGGCGGCCAGTGGTCCTCGACGTCGTCTCGCTGTGTGGCCAGGTAGGCCCCGACCCGGTCGGCCAGCTCGCCCCAGCCGGCGTCGGGGTCCAGCCGGTGGAGCCGGGCGAAGGCCCAGTAGGTCTCGCCGGTGAAGTACGCCGAGTACACGCCCGGCTCGGGGGCGTCGGCGCCGAGGTCGTAGTTGGCCAGCACCGCGCCCGACGGCTCGGTCTGGGCGGCGAGGAACCGGCCCAGCTCGGCGAGCAGCGCGTCGTAGCGGTCGTCGCCCGTGGCCTCGCGGCGTTCGACGAGCCCCGCCACCAGCAGCGCGGTGGCGCCGGTGGCGGTGCGGCCCTGGTGGCTCAGCGCGGTCCAGTCGTCGCGCTCGACCAGCCGGTCCTCCGCCCATGCGAGGCCGCGGTCGGCGGCCTCGAGCGCGCCGGGGATGCCGACGGCCGCGGCCTGGTACAGCCCCATGATCCCGCCGGCATGGCGCACGACGTTGTACTCGTCGGGGGCGACGTCGGCGCCGGCGTCGTAGAGGTACAGCCAGGTGCCGTCGGGCTCCTGGTTGCGCGCGAACCAGTCGGCCGCCTCGGTGGCGGCGGTGCGCAGCTCGGCGGCGCTCACCGTGGGGCACCGCTCGGGGGGCGCCGCCACGCCGAACGCCACCACGCCGACGCCCAGCAGTGCCAGGCCCGCCAGGGCCACGCGCCGGCGGACCGTGCGCGGTCGAGGGTTGTTCACGACACCTCCGTGGGTGTGGTCACGGCACCGCGTACCGGGCGGCGCATGGGCAGGACCGCCGTCGCCGGGAGCGCCGGCCACGCCGTCAGGGGCAGCCGGCTCAGCGCCCGCGCCGCGGCCGCCGCACCGGTCAGGACCCGCCCGCCGCGGTCGACCACGGTGACGCGATCGCCGTGCGGGCCGTCCTCGACCCGGAACCGGGCGAGCCAGTCGAGCCGCCGCACCAGCGCCGCGAGCAAACGGTGCCCTGGGCGGCGAGGGTCGACGACCAGCACCCGGTCACGCGTGGCGGGCACCGCCCAGATAACGAGGGCGGCGATGGCCAGGTACGAGAACACCTCGACCCGCGCCGTGAGCTCGATCATGACGTGGAAGCAGACCGCGACCCACACCGCCGCGTCCCGGGTGGCCCGCCACCACAGCCCGAGGGCCAGGAAGATCTCGGTGAGCACGATCACCTTGGCGGCATAGGTGTGGAACGACCGGTCGGCCAGCACGTCGATCGCCCAGCCGGGGAGCGGCGAGGCGACCAGCTCGTCGCGGACGCGCACGGTTCGATGCCACGTGACCGTGCCGCCGAACCAGTCGGGGTCCACGAGCTTGGACAGCCCCGAGGCGCCGTAGACGACCGAGGCCTCGAACCGCAGCAGGAGCAGCGGCCAGGCCGGGGCGGTCAGGGCCAGCGGCGGCAGGCCGCGCCGCCGCCGCAGCCAGGCGTCGACCGACAGCTCGCGCCCGCACGGGGCAACCGCCAGCCCGACCAGCACGATGGCGAGGTACGCCCGGTTGTTGTGCACGTGCGTCGTGGACAGGAACAGGTTGTAGGCGACCACCCCGGCCGTGGTGGCCGTGGCGACCCGCGTCGCGAACCCGACGGTCATGGCCACCGCGGCGGCCGCACCCACCCACAGCAGGGCGACGTAGAGGCCCCGCGGCAGCTCGGGGTACCAGGCGGCGTAGGGCTCGTGGAACGTATCCCGGTAGATCCGCCCCGCAGCGCCGTCCGCCAGGAACGGCCGCAGGTGCAGCAGCACGACCGGCCCGACGAGCACGCGCAACAGCGCGAGCGCGCGCATGCTCACGCGGCGTCCGAGCGCCTCGTCGAGGACCGCCAGCGGCGACGACGCCGTCACGGTGTCCCCGGTTCGCCCGCTCTGTTCGCTCACGGCGCAACGTCCCGTTCCCGGCTGCGCAGCACGACGACCTCGGGCGGGTCGGTGTTGCGCCAGACGGTGACGGTGGCCTCGAGGTAGCGGGTGCGGTCGTCGCGCGGCGTGTGCGCCGCGGCCCAGTCGAGGGCGGCGTCGAGGAAGGCGAGCTGGTTGTCGAGGCCGGCATCGGCGTGGCGCCGCACCTCGGGCCGGTCGAGCCCGCGGCCGTCGACGAGGTCGCTCCACCGGTAGCCCATCCAGTCGTCGGCGACGGGGACGCGGTCCCCGTCCGCCTCCACCCGCACGATCTCGGCTCGCCAGGTGCTCGACTCGGGGAACATCTGGAACGCGAGCTCCTTGTGGTCGGACCGGTACCCCCGCGCCACGAGGCCGAGCTGCACCACGACCACCAGGGCGACGATCAGCCGGCGCGCCAAGCACGCGGCGGCGCGGGTCGGCGGGGCGCCGGTCGGGCGCGCTCGGTTCCACGCCGCGACGATGGCATGCCGTGCCCCCCACCTGGGCTCAGGGTTGCGCGTCGAGGAAGCCGAGGGCGGCGTCGAGGAACCCGAAGTCCTTGGGCGTGGCGAAGTGGTCGACGCCGCGCAGCGGGCGGAACGTGGCGTCGGGCAGCGCCTCGACCAGCGGATCGGCGGGGCCGGCGAAGTCGCGGTCGCCGAGCACCACCAGCACCGGGCACGTGATCTTGCCGAGGACGGCGGCGTCGAGCGGGGGCCGCGGCTGGCGCATGCAGGCCGCCGAGCGCGGCGCGGTCGACCCCCGGCTGGGCCGCCAGGCCGGCGAAGTACTGCGCCACCGGGTTGGCGGGGTCGCCGTCCCCCTCGATCGCCCGGGCCACGACCCCCGAGCCGTCGTCGCGGAACAGGTTGGCCCCGACTCCGGCGACGACGATGCGGGCGAAGCGGCCGGGGTCGTCCGCCGCGAGGGTCAGCACGACCCGCGCCCCGAGCGAGAAGCCGATGGCGTCGACCGGGCGGTCGGGCAGGTGGGCGGCCAGGTCGCTCTCGAGGGAGGCGTAGGCCTCGGGGTCGTGCGGCTTGGGCGCGTCCCCGTGGCCCAGGAGGTCGGGGGCGATCACCTCGCGCCCCACGTCGCCCAGCAGGTCGATCCAGCCGTTGTCCCCCCAGGTGCGGGCGGCGGACGTGGCGAAGCCGTGGACGAGGAGCACCGGTTCGTCGCGCATGGCCGCCGTTTCTACACCGGCGGCCGGCGTGACGGCGCAGGATCCGTTTACCTTCGCGCCTGTCGATAATTGCTACGGTTCGTGTGTCGGAGGGGGTCGGAGGGGGATACGGCCATGGGGGGTGTGGCGCAGTCGTGGCGCGCGCGGGCGCGACCCACATGGGCCGCCATGTCGGGGCGCGCGGGCCCCGAGGACGAACGGCTGCAGGACGTCGAGCCGGGGCGGCTCCAGCGGATCGCTGTGCGCTACCTCGTCGCGGTGGCGCTGCTGGCGGTGGTCGGGGGCCTCTTCGTCGAGGGCGAGCGGGCGTTCCTCGTCGCCTGGATCTACACCGGGGGCGCCCTCGCCCTGCCCGCCCTGCTGGTGACGTGGATGGTCGCCCGCCGCGAGCTCGGGTCGATGCCGGGCGGCCGGGCCTGGTGCTGGGGCCTGATGTGGATCTACATCGACGGCCTCGGCCTGCTGTACATCACCGCCCGGCCCGACACGCCGCTGCGCACGCTCAGCCTCGCCGCGGTGGTCCCGCCGATCGTGCTCATCGGGGTGGCGGTGGTCGAGCTCGGGCGAGGGCAGGAGGAGACCTCGGTCTCGGCGGTGCGGATGGTCGGGTCCACGGCGCTCGTGATGGCGGTCGTCGGCGCGGTCGTGGTGGTGCTGGCCGGGCCGAGCCTGGCGAGGGCCGACGCCGGCTGGCTGGCGCGGCCGGCGGCGCTCGTGGGCGTGGTGACGACCGCGGGTGCGGTGGCGTCGGCCTGGTACCAGCGACGGTCGCGGCTGCCGGGGCACCGGCTGAACCGCGTCGGCCTGCTCGCCCTGTCCGCAGGGGCGGCGACGGCGTGGTCGATCATGGCGCAGGCCCTCAGCGGGTTCTCGCTGCCCGCGTCGCCCCTCCTGGCGCTGCAGGCCGTCACGATGGGACTGCTGCTGCTCGTGCCCATCCATGCACCGCGGATCGTCGGCCACGACGGCCCGAAGCGGTCGGCGGTGAGCATGGTCAGCCGGGAGTGGTTCGCCGAGGCCCCCGACGAGAACGGTGTCCTCCCCCGCCGCCTGCGCCGGCCCACGATCGTCTACATCGCGGTCACCGCGCCGCTCGCCGGTCTGGCCGGCCTCTTCATCGACGGCCGGGACGCGTTCCTGCTGGCCTGGGTCTACGCGAGCGCCGTCTACACGACGCCCGCCATGGTGGTGACGTGGGCCGCAGCCCGCCGCACCCGCTACCAGGCGACGGCGTGGCGGCTGTGGTTCCTCGGCGTCGTCGCCCTCTACCTCGACGGCGCCGGGCTACTGCTCACGACCGTGGCCGACTCCCCCGCCGTCGAACGGCTCGCGGTCGCCGCGGTCGTCCCGTGCGTGGTCCTGTTCGGGGCCGCGGGCATCGCCATGATGCGGGCCCGGTCGGGCTCGCGGGCGGTGTCGGTCGACGTCGTCGAGACGACGATCGTGATGGTCGTCGTCGTCTTCGGGTTGCTGCTCGTGGCCGGCGACCGCGTCTGGACGGCGGACGAGGCCTGGTTCACGATCCCGACGACCCTCGTCGCCGTGGCGGTCACATCGGGGCTCGTGTGGAGCGTGATCATGTACGCCCGCATGCCGCACGCCAGTCGCGAGCTCGAGACGCTCGGCCTCGCCCTCGCGGTGGTCGGCACGGTCGACGCCTGGGCCATGCTCGCCCAGGGGCTCAGCGGGTTCACGCTGCCGAGCGCGCCGCTGCTCGCCCTGCAGGCCGTGGCGATGGGGCTCCTGCTGCTCCTGCCGCTGTACGTCCCCCGCACCGCCCCGGCGGGCCTCGAACGCCTGCCACCGCAGGCGCAGGTCCGTCACGGCTGGGTCGTGGTGGCCTTCACGCTCGCGTGCCTGCCGCTGGTGTTCGTGCTCGCACAGCGCCAGGAGGACCAGATCGCGTGGGCCCCCGAGGCGTTCACCGTCCTCGTGCTCGGGCTGCTCGCCCTGTCGATGGCCCGCCAGCTCCTGGCGGTCAACGAGACCCGCCGCCTCTACCGGCTCGTGACCGACGCCGCCGACGAGCGCCGGCGCCTGCTCGCGGACGTGATGCGCAGCGTCGACGAGGACCGTCACCGTGTGGCCTCCCAGCTTCACGACCAGGCGATCTTCTCCTACGTGGCGTTCGACTCGATGACCCGCACCGCGTCCGACGCCGCGCCCGCGGCCGCGTCGACCCTGCTCGCCGGCGTGTCGGCCCGCGTGCGCGACGACCTTGCCGGGCAGGCCGAGTCGCTGCGCCAGCTCATGCTGGCGGTGCGGCCGCTCACGGCCGCCGCCGCCCGCCCGCAGGCGGCCAAGCTGACCTCGCCGATCCGCGCCTACGTCGACAACCTGTACGGGGACGTCCCACCGCCCGCCCTGCGCATCGAGATCGACGACGCCATCCACCTCGACTGGACCACCGAGACGATCCTGCTCCGCATCGTGCAGGAGGCCGTCGGCAACGTCAGCCGCCACGCCGCGGCCCGCGAGCTGGCGGTCTCGATCGTGGTCGTCGACGACGCCCTCGTGGTCACGGTGACCGACGACGGCGTCGGGTTCGACCCCACGGCCGTGCGCCGCGAGTCGGGGCTCGCGACCATGCGCTCGTTCGCGGCGCTGGCGGGCGCCTCGCTCTCCGTCGACAGCACCCCGGGCGAGGGGACCACGATCCGCGTCCGGTTCGTCGACGACACCGCGACGCCGCCGGGGCCGCCTCCATCACTCGGACGCCCGCACCTCACGATCGCTCGCGACGGCTGACGCCCGGTCCCGCAGCCGTCACAGCTGCTCGACGAGCGCGTGGCGTACGACCTTGCCGAGAGCGTTGCGCGGCACCTCGTCGACGCGCTCCCACCGGCGGGGGCGCTTGTAGGGCGCGAGGCGCGACCCGCACCAGTCCGCGAGGTCGCGGTCGGTGACCCGCGGCTCCGCCACGACGAAGGCGCACACCCGCTCGCCCCACTCGGCATCGGGGGCGCCGACGACGGCGGCGTCCATCACCCCGGGGTGCGCGAGCAGCACCTCCTCGACCTCGCGGGGGTAGACGTTGAAGCCCCCGCTGATGATGAGCTCCTTGGCGCGCCCGACGATGCGGAGGTAGCCGTCGGGATCGACGGCACCGAGGTCGCCCGTCCGGAACCAGCCGTCCCGGAAGCTGCCCGCGGTCGCCTCTGGCCGCCGCCAGTACCCGGCGAAGACGTTGGGCCCCCGCACCTCGATCTCGCCGCCGTCCGCCAGCCGCACGTCGACGCCGGGGAGGGGGAAGCCCACCGACCCCGCTCGCCGCTCGCCGTCGTACGGGTTCGACACGAGCATGACCGTCTCGGTCATGCCGTAGCGCTCGAGGGGCGGACGCCCCGCCACGGCCGCGACCGCCGCGTGCAGGTCGGCCGGCAGCGGCGCGGAGCCCGACACCCCGAGCCGCAGCCGGGCGAGGGCCTCGGCGCCCTCGGCCGCCGCCAGCCGGTGCCACATCGTCGGGACGCCGAAGAACATCGTGCCGCCGGCGCGGATGCGGGCCAGCACGTCGGCGGGGTCGAAGCGCGGCAACAGCACGGCGGACGCGCCGGCGGTGAGCGTGCCGTGGAGCCCGACGCCGAGACCGTGCATGTGGAACAGCGGCAGGGCCAGGACCAGCCGGTCGTCGGGCGCCCACCGCCAGGCCAGCGCCACCGCCTCGGCCGACGCCAGGAGGTTGGCGTGGCGGAGGACGGCGCCCTTGGGGGCGCCCGTCGTCCCCGACGTGTAGACGAGCAGGGCCGGGTCGTCGCGGGTCGCGGCGTCGAGGCTCGCCGGCGCTCCCCCGGCGGGCGGGAGGCCGCTCAGGTCGGGCGGGGTGACGACCGCCGCGGGGGCGGCCGCGGCGATCCATCGCCCGCGCTCGACGTCGTCGGTCACCGCCGCGGCGACCTCGGCGTCGCCCACGATGTGGCGGATCTCGGGCGCCCGGTAGGCGCCGTTCAACGGCAGGGCCACGGCCCCGAGCCGGAGCACGCCGACATAGGCCACCACGTGGTCGAGCGATGCCTCGGCCGACACCACGACCCGGTCACCGGGGCCGACCCCCGCCGCCGCCAGACGGGCCGCCGCGACCGCGGACCGCTCGTCGAGGGCCGCCGCGTGGAGCGGGGCGCCGGCGGCGTCGGTCAGCAGCACGCGGCGGGGATCGTCCTCCCAGCGCCGCCGCCACGCGGCCACCAGGGATCCGGCGCTCGCCAGGGTGAGGTCCCCGGCCGACATCCCGGGCGGGAGGTGGTCGCGCCACGGGCGCACGGATGCATCACGGTCTCGGGGTGGTCCGGGCATGGTGCGCACACTCTGCGCCGGCCCGGGCCCCACCCGCCACCACTGTGTGCCCTGACCTGGGGGTCGGCCAGATTTAACGCGCCCGTTCCCTTCTGGGTGCTGCCCGGGACCGGCGCCGTCGTCATACTCGCGTCCGTGAGCACCACCACGGGACGTGATGGGCGCGGCACGACCAGTGCGCCGACGCGGCGCTCCCGGCGCAAGACGCCCCCCGAACCAGTGGGGGCGCTGCGACCGGGCCTGGCTGACCGACCGGACGGCGGCGGGGACGATCCGTCGGCCGTCGGTGCGCTGCGACCCGGGCTGCGCCCACGCTCCGACGAGGCCTCCCCGCCCGACCCCGCCACGCAGCCCGACGAGGCGACATCGCCCGAGGGGGCGCCGGCTCGCCCACCCGAACCCCGAGAGGGCTGGCTGTGGCAGGCACCGCTCGTCCTGCTGGGCACGGCGGCGGTGGCGACCGGCGCCGCCGTCGCCCGCGGCACGGGCGGCATCGCCGCCAGCCCGGTGGTCGTGGCCGGCGTGCGGGGCGTCTCGTACGTGGGGCTGGTGCTGCTGGCCGGGACCCTGGCTTTCGCCGCGCTCGCGTGGCCCGAGGGGCAACGGGCCCGCCGGCTGGCGTCGACGGTCTGGGTCGGCTGGTTGACGGTCCTCCTGGCGACGGTGGCGCAGCTGCTCCTGCGGGACGGATCGGGCGCGCCCCTGCCCGACGGGAGCCGGGTGGAGACCGCTCTCGGCGTGCGGATCGGCGTGCTCTTGGCCGGGGTGGTGTGGGTGTCCGCGGCCCTTCGCGGACGGGCGGCCCCGAGGCTCGTGGGGCTCGCACTGGCGCTGGTCCTGGCCGGCACCTGGGTGTACGCGGGCCCCGCGGCGCCGGGGTGGCTCACCGTGGTGGTCACGCTCGCCCACATCGCGGCCGGCGTGCGTGTGGGCCGGGGGCCTCGCCGTCCTGGCGGTCGTGCTGCTGCCCCGCGGCTCACCCGCCAGCCTGGAGCGGCCGCTCGAGCGGTTCTCCCGGATGGCGACGGTGTGCGTCTCGGTGCTCGCGGTCTCCGGCGTGCTCCACGGGTGGAGCCGGGCGGGATCGCTCGGCGACCTGTTCACGACCGGCTACGGCCACGCGTTCTGGCTGAAGGTCGCGGCGGTGACCGCCATGCTGCTCGTGGCCAACGGCAACCGGCTGTACGTGCTGCGGCACGTCGAGAGCCGGCCGCGCCCGGCGGACGCGCCGCCGCCCCTCCACATGCTCGGGCTGTTCCTCGGGGCCGAGATCGCCTTCGGCGTGGTGGTCATGGTGCTGACGGGCATCCTCGTCGGCGCCCCCGTCGACGGGTGAGGCGGCGCCCCGCACGATCGGCCGGCGGCCGCGCCACTACGGTGCGCACGACGTCCCGGCACGAGACGACCGGGGGACGAGGGGACGATGCACACCGAGGGGCTGACACGCGAGCAGCGTGCCCAGTACGACGAGCAGGGGTTCGTGCGCCTGCGGGGCTTCACCGGCCTCGAGGTCTGCGATCGCATGCTCGAGCGCGTCGTCGCCCTGGCCCGCGCCCACGCCGGCGGAGATCGCGACGCCCCCGGATTGGTCCTCCCCGAGGCCAACCTCGCGGGCTCGGGCGGGAACCCCGAGGACCTGGTGTCGAAGATCTTCCGCCTGCACCGCGACGGCGTCTTCGCCGTCTTCGCCGCCGACCCGCGTGTGACGGGGTCCCTCGTCGACCTGGTCGGGCCCCGCCTCGACTGCTTCCTGTCGCAGTTCATCTTCAAGAACCCCGGCGCCTGGGGCCAGCCGTGGCACCAGGACAGCTTCTACTTCGCGTTCGAGCCCGCCCGGCCGATCGTCGGCGCCTGGCTGGCGGTCACCGAGGCCACGCTCGAGAACGGGTGCCTGCACGTCCTGCCCGGCTCGCACCGCGAGCCCGTTCACGAGCACGTGCCCGACCGCCGCCCGAACGCCAACCTCGGCTATGTCGAGATCGTCGACCACGACATGGCCGCGGCCGAGCCGGTCCTCATGGACCCGGGCGACCTGCTGCTGTTCGACAGCCACCTGATGCACCGTTCCACCGACAACGAGTCGGCGGGGATCCGCGCCGCCATGGTGTTCCACTACGCCGCCACCGGCACGGTCGACAGCGGCCCGCGCCTGGTGAACGACTTCGTCACCGTCCGCTGACGAGAGGATCCTCGTGCGAGAGACGCCGACCGCCACCCGCCCGCACCCCTGGAACACCGACTTCACCTGGTCCGACCGCCCGGGTCCGTTCCGCACCCTGACCGCCGACCAGGTGGCGCAGTTCGACGCGCAGGGCTACGTCGTGCTGCCGTCGCTCGTGGACGGCGAGACGCTGGCGGAGGTCTGCGCCGAGACCGATCGGTTCGAGGACGAGATGGCCGCCTTGCTGGCCTCGGTCGACGGCGGGCGCGTCGCCATCGCCGAGTCGGGCGCCATCACGTTCACGACCCACCTGGTGGCCCGGTCAGAGGTGCTGCGCGCCCTCAGCCTGCACCCGACGATCGCCGGGATCTGCGCCGACCTGGTCGGTCCCGATGTCAACCTGTACTGGGACCAGGCCGTGTACAAGAAGCCCGAGAAGCCACGACGCTTCCCCTGGCACCAGGACAACGGCTACGCGTTCGTCGAGCCCCAGCAGTACCTGACGGTGTGGCTGGCGCTCACCGACGCCACGCTCGCCAACGGCTGCCCGATGGTGGCGCCGGGGTTCCACCGGCTGGGCACGATCGCCCACACCTACGTCGACCCGCTGGGATGGGAGTGCCTGCACGACCCCGACGGCGCGGTGGCGGCCGAGGTCCCCGCCGGCGGGGCGGTCGTGTTCTCGTCGCTGACCCCGCACCTCACCGGCCCCAACACGACCGACGCCGTGCGCAAGGCCTACATCCTCCAGTACGCACCCGCCGGCGCGGAGATCCTGCGGGGCGACCCCCACGCCGGCCCGCCCACCGGCCGGGATGCGTGCGACGCCCCCGACCGCCAGTACGCGGTCGTCGTGGGCGGCGCGCCGGTCTCCGCCCGGCGCTGAGGGATCACGTCGTGCTGGGCGAGCAGCTCGGCCGAGAAGAACTCGAGCGCCGTCTTGGTCTTGGTGTGCTGCTCGCCGCCGAGGTCGATCCCCTTCTGCTCCAGGAACGAGCGGACCTCGTTCACGACGTCGAGCCCCTCGCCGGGGACGCACTTGGTCGACAGCTCGACGACGCGCGACCCGTCCGGGTACATCCACATCTCGACGACGAGCCGGCGCGAGAACGCCTCGGGCGCGAGCTTCAGCTTGAGCACGAAGATCGGGCCGAGCACCGCCAGGTCGTCGATGGCCAGGCCGTCGGGGGCGTACTCGGCGAAGAACGCCCGCTGGTCCTTCGAGAACAGCTTGCGCAGCGGCTTCCCGCCGTCCACCGCGCTGTGGATCACATTCGTCGGCAGCTTGCCCTTCATCGAGGCCGAGCACACGTAGCCGCCCGGCATGGCGTCGACCTCGACGACCATGTTCGGTGACTTGCGGAACTCGGAGGGGAGCTCGTCGGGCACGACCGGCCGCAACTTGACCACCGAGTCGTGCTCGCGACCTTGCACGCGGCGGGCCCGAGCCACCACGCCGGCCCGGTTCAACGCCAGGTCGGGCGTGTCGAAGAAGTACACCTGCCGGATCTGGCCCTCGAGCGGATCGACGCCCAGCGCCCTGGCCCCCGACCGGTAGGCGCCCTCGGGGACCGTCAGCTTCAGCTCGATGCTGTCGGACTCCTTGACGATCTCCAGCACCCGCAGCGCCTCGTCGACGCTGATCTGCGCCCCCGCCTCGTTGCCCATGGCGATCACCTCGAGTCCATCGTCCGTCGAGAGCAGGGTACCCGGGGTGTCCTGAGTCACGCTGGCCGGTTGCGCGCCCGCTGAGTGCCCCCGGGCCCCCTGCCACGGAACCGGTTTGGCGGTGTACACTGCGGTGTATGCAGCGGACGAACATCTACCTCGACGCCGACCAGGCGCGGGCGCTCGATCGGCTGGCCAAGGACGAGGGACGGACACGCTCCGATCTCATCCGGGAGATCATCGATCGCGCCCTTTCCGGAACCGACGACGACCTCACGGGCGACCTCGCCGCCATCGACGACGCGTTCGGAGCTCTGAGCGACGTCGACGTCGCCCGCCGAGGCGCCGACGAGCGGTCGGCGCACCTCGACCGGGTGTGGCGGATCGGGACGTGATCCTGGTCGACACCGACGTGTTGATCGCCCACCTGCGCGGACTGCCGGCGGCGGGATCCTGGCTGTCGGCCACCCGCCGCACCAGCGGTCCGCTCGCCGTGAGCGCGATCACCGTCACCGAGCTCACGGGCGGCATGCGCTCCGCCGAGCGCGGTCACGTGTGGAGGCTGCTCTCCACGCTGCGGACCCAGGACGTCAACGAGCTCGTCGCTCGGCGGGCCGGGGAGCTGTTGCGGCAGTACCGACGCTCGCACTCGGGGATCGGTCTCGGCGACTACCTGATCGCCGCGACCGCGGACGTCCGAGGGTTCGAGCTGGCGACGCTCAACGTCCGCCACTTCCCGATGTTCGACAACGTCCGAGCGCCGTTCGCGCTGCCCGACGGCTGACACGACCGCGCTCAGCGGCCCTGGGCGGCCTTGGACACGGCGGAGCTGCCGCCCCAGTCGGTGGCGTAGCCGCCGGGCTCGATGAGCGTGACCCTGATGCCGAACGCGGCGACCTCCTGGGCCAGCGACGGAATATCGCCGGGACCGAGGCGTTGCCGCCGTGCATGAGGGACGACGGCCACGTCGAACCCGAGCGCAACCGATCGTCGGGGATCAGCCGGGCGCCGCACCCGGCCCTGCGACCGCTGCTGGACGCGACTACGCCGGCTTCGCCGAGGGGCTCGACGGCCGTGAGGGTCACCGGCCGGGCGGGTCGAGGAGGAGGTCGGCGACCAGGGCGGTCCACCCCGTCTGGTGGGTGGCGCCGAGGCCCGCTCCGTTGTCGCCGTGGAAGTACTCGTTGAACGTGAGGTTGTCTCGCCAAGCAGGGTCGTGCCGGAGCAGGTCGCTGCCGCCCTGCACCGGCCGGCCGCCGTCCTCCCCCGGGAGCCAGAGGCCGACGAGCCGGTCGGCGAGGTCGCCGGCGATCTCGGGGAGGGTGCGCTCGGTGCCGGATCCGGTGGGGTACTCGACGGTGAAGTCGTCGCCGAAGAAGTCGGCGTACTGCAGTAGGGACCGGATCGCGATGTAGTTGACGGGGAACCACACCGGCCCCCGCCAGTTCGAGTTGCCGCCGTACATCGCCGTCCGGGACTCGGCCGGCTCGTACTCGATCACCGCGTCCGGCATCCCGGGCAGCGTGTACGGCTCCTGGAACCGCTTGGACACCGAGCGCAGTCCGTGCGGCGACAGGAACGCATCCTCGTCGAAGAGCGTGGCCAGCAGCGTCCGGAGCTGCTCCTCGGTGGGGACCGACACGAGCAGCCGGCGGGAGGCCCCCTCGCCGCGCACGCGCCAGGCGTGGTCGGGTTCTCCCTGGCGGATCCTGCGGGCGAAGCGCTTCCTGAGCCGCTCGGCCCGTGCCGAGTCCCGCTCGGGGATCGACACCGCCGGGAGGGCGGGGATGACGCCGACCAGCGTCTGGACGCGGATCGCCGTGGTCACGCCGTCGGGCCCGTGGAGCTGGTCGTAGAAGAACCCGTCGTGGGGGTCGTACAGGCCCGAGTCGGCGAGCGCGTCCGTGATGAGCACGAACTGCTCGAGGAACTTGACCACCATGTCCTCGTACACGGGGTCGCGATCGGCGAGGACGAGCGCGAGCACGAGCATCGCGGCGGAGTAGAAGGCCATCCACGCCGTGCCGTCCGCCTGCTCCAGCCGTGTCCCGGGCGGGAGGTGTGAGCGGTCGACTGGGCTGATGTTGTCGAGGCCGAGGAAACCGCCGGCGAACAGGTTGTTCCCGTCGGGGTCCTGGCGGTTGAGCCACCACGTGAAGTTCAGGAGGAGCTTCTGGAAGACGCGCTCGAGGAAGTCGACGTCGCGGCCGCCGTCGATGCCGAACACCCGCAGGGCCGCGAGGGCGTGCACCGGGGGGTTCACGTCGTCGAAGTTCCACTCGTAGGCGGGGAGGGCGCCGTTGGGGTGGAGGAACCACTCGCGGAGCAGCACGAGCAGCTGGTACTTGGCGAAGGCCGGATCGAGGTGAGCCCAGGGGACCGTGTGGAACGCGAGGTCCCAGGCGGCGAACCACGGGTACTCCCACGGATCCGGCATGGCCAGCACGTCGAACGCGTCGAGGTGCCGCCAGCCGGTGTTGCGGCCACGGCGGTGCCCGGGAGGGGGCGGCGACTCACCGGGGTCGCCATCGAGCCAGTCGCGGACCCGGTACGGGTAGATCTGCTTGCTCCAGACGAGCCCGGCGCAGGCCTGCCGCAGGATCCGCATGCGCTCGGGGTCGATGTCGTGGGGCGCGAGGGCGGCGTAGAACTCGTCGGCCTCGCCCCGCCGGCGCGCCACGACCTCGTCCAACGCCTCGGCCGACAGCGGGACGACGGACGCATCCGATCTGTCCTGCTCGGGGCGCGCCAGCCGGAGCCGCAGCTCCACCGTCCCACCCCCGGGGACGGTCAGGTGGTACCACCACGCCGCCTTCGTGCCCGTCTGGCCGGGGTTGACGGTGGCGGCCCCGGACACGACGTGATCGTTGATCCCGTCCTTCGGGTACGGCGTGATCGGCGCCGCTCCGAACAGCCGGGCGGTGTTGGTTTCGTTGTCGCAGAACAGCGACTGCGGCCGGGCACCGTCGGGGGCGGGGCCGGCCTCCAGCCGGTAGCCGCCGAGGCGGGGATGGTCGACGGCCATGGCGTCGCCGTCGAGCGACAGGCCGGGGACGTCGTCGCGGCCGGACCATCGCCACGTGTTGCGGAACCACAGCGTGGGGAGCACGTCGATGGCGGCCTCGTCGGGCCCGTGGTTGTGCACGGCGATGTGCGCCAGCACCTCGGTGGGGGTGGCCTTGGCGTACGTGACGTCGACGATCCAGTAGCGGCCGTCGTCGAAGACACCGGTGTCGAGCAGCTCGAACTCGAACTCGTCCCGGGTGCGGCGGGCGTTCTCGTCGATCAGCCGCTGGTACGGGAACGCGGCCTGGGGGTAGTGATAGCGCCAGTGCAGCAGGGCGTGGCTGGGCAGCCCGTCGAGGTACCACCAGTGCTCCTTGACGTCCTCGCCGTGGTTGCCCTGCGGCCCCGTCAGCCCGAACATCCGCTCCTTGAGGATCGGGTCGGCGCCGTTCCACAGCGAGAGCGCCAGGCACAGATCGTGGTGGACGTCCGAGAGCCCGGCCATGCCGTCCTCGTTCCACCGGTAGGCGCGCGAGCGGGCGTGGTCGTGCGGGAAGAAGCTCCAGGCGTCCCCGCTGTCGCTGTAGTCCTCGCGCACGGTGCCCCAGGCGCGCTCGGCCAGGTACGGACCCCACTCGTACCAGGGGTTCGCGGTGAACAGGTCGTCCTCGGCGCGGCCGGTGGCCGCGGCGAGGCGGGCGTGCTCGGCCGTCGCCGCCCGTGGCGCGGTTGCGTCGCTCACGCCGGCTCCGGTTGCGGCTCGACGAGGAACAGGTGCCACCGCCACGGACCGAGCTCGACGTACAGCCCGTCGCACAGGTCGTCGCCCGCCCGGTCGTAGGCGACGTCGGTCGTGGGGTCGGTGAGCCGGCAGGGCTGCCCGCGCAGGTCGGCCCACGGGGCCCGCACGTGACCGCGCGCGGTCTCCGCGCTGAGGTTCACGACCACCAGCCACCGCGAGCCGCCTTCCCAGGACCAGGCCACGAGATCCTCGAAGGTGTCGTCGCCCGGCCAGCCCGAGCGGTCGCACAGCCGCCACGTGCCGGTCCTGAAGGTCGGGTCGTCGAGCGCCGCCAGCAGACGCCGGTGGAACTCGGCCATGTCGGCGTCGACCTGCTCTGGCGGGAAGCGGCCGAGGAACACGGGGAGCCGCACCTTCCGCCCGTCCGCCTGGCCGTGGTGGACCAGCCGCGCCCCGGTCTGGGCCAGGGTCGCCACCGCCGCGCCCTTCTCCTTGGCCGGATCGAACACCGATGCGACCCGCGGCTCGTCGTGGTTCTCGACGAACCGCACCAGCCCGTCCTGGTAGGCGACGTCGGCGAGCAGGTGCTCACGGACCTGCTCGGCGCCTTCGTGGACGAGGCGGTCGTAGAGGCGCTTGTCGTAGCAGAAGTCGAACCCCTGCCGTTGCAGCGCCCACTCGAGGTCCCAGTAGGCCTCGGCGATGAACCGGAACCCGGGATGCGTGGCGCGCACCGCGGGAATGACCGTGGGCCAGTAGTCCTGGGCGGGCGGGTCACCGACTCGCGGTCCCCAGGTCTGGGCGAACGTGTCGTTCATCACGAGCATCGCCATGTCGCAGCGGACGCCGTCGCACTGGTCGGCGATCCGCCGGAGCGTCTCGATCACCGCGGCGCGCAGCGCGGGCGAGAAGGCGTCGAGCTGGACGACGTCGGGCCACGCCGGGAAGTACGGGTCGCGCCCGTTGGCGAGCACCCGGCCGGCCACCTCGACGAACGACGCGGGGTCGTCGCGCAGGTCGTCGGCCGTTCCCTGGACGAAGCGCTCGGGGTGCGTCGTTGTCCACGGGTGGTCGGGCGCCACGTGGTTCGGGACGAAGTCGAGGATCAGGCCAAGCCCTCGCCGGGCGAGCGCGACCCGCGCCGTGGCGAGGCCGCCCGCACCGCCCAACCTGGGGTCGACCGAATAGTCGCGGATGCAGTACGGCGACCCGACGACATCGTCGGGTGCGTAGTCGGCGAGCGCGGCCCGGAAGCCGGCGACAAGATCGTCGTCCGCCAGGGCGACGGCCACCCCCGCGGGGCTGCGCTCCCACACGCCCATCAGCCACACCGCATCGAACCCGGCCGCGGCGACGGCGTCCCATTCCTCCTCCGGCACACTGGCCAGGTCGACGGGACGACCGGCAGCGACGCTCAGCTCGTGGAGCCACGGCCAGGTGTTGATCTCGTACAGGAACGGATGGGTCGCCGACAGCCAGCGCGATGTCACGGGCGTCACGGTCTCAGTCCTGGCGTGCCGCGTCGAGGCCTAGGGCCCCTGTTTCTCGATCCAGGCGAGCGTTCGGCCCTCGCACCGAGCTCGTCGTCGCTGCCGACGAGCGCATCCGAGAAGCCGAGCCCCGCTCGATGTGGTGCCGTGTCAGGCAACTAGCGTGACCCGATCGCCGACCTCCCCACCGACTTCGTCGCGGACCTGCGCCACCCCGGGCGCTGGCCCGAGCTGGAGGACAGCCTGTGGCGCTCGCCGGCACTCGTGCAGCTCACCCACGGCCGGCTGTGGCGGCTCGTGGCCGATGCGTTGCCCGCCGCTCCCGCGCAGGTTCTCGACGTGGGCTGCGGGCCCGGCGCACTCAGCCTCGAGATGGCCCGGGCGGGCCACGACGTCACCGCCATCGACCCCGACAAGACCGCGATCGACCTCGCCCGGCGCGGCGCGCCCGGGCCGTCGGCCGGCCCGCTGGCCTACCACCGGGCGGGCGTCGAGACGTGGGACGCCCCCGACGCCCGCTACGACGTCGTCGTGACGACGCGCACGCTCCACCACGTGGAGGACCCGGCCGAGGCGATCGCCCGAATCCGCCGGTGGCTTCGCCCCGGCGGCCGGTTCGTGTGCGTGGACTTCCTCCACGACCGCTTCGACGACCGCGCCGCCCGGTGGCTGGCCCAGGTCCGCGGCATGCTCGAGGCGACCGGCCAGTTCCGCGGCGACGGCCGCCTCCCGGCCGAGCCCGACGCGGCGGTCGAGCGCATCGCGTGGGAGTGGGCGCAGGAGCACGTCGTCGAGCACCAGCTCAACGGGTCGGCGGAGATCGACGAGCCGCTCGATCGGCTGTTCGCCGCCCACACCCGCACCTGGCACCCCTACCTGTACTGGGACCTCCTCGTCGGCCTCGCCATCGCCGACCCCGCCGCGAGCGGGCGACCGCCGGGCTGATCGCCGCCTGGGAGGACACGCTGCTCGCGACCGACGCCGTGACCCCGGTGCTCATGCGCTTCGTCGCCACCCGGGAGGCGTGACGCCGGAGGCGCCCGCCCGAAGGGCGCTCAGGTATGGCAGTGGTGACCGTTGCTCGACGGGGCGAAGCAACCGTGCAGGTGTGCGACAGACGTACCCGCTACCGCACGGGTACCCGGCCGCGGCGGCCTGTCAGCGGACACTCAGCTTGCGCCCCGCATCATGCGAGCCGGACCGACCTGCGATCCGTCCGGGACCGCTGAAGGGGCGACGACATGGACCTCCACCGACCACGAGCCGAGCGCGGCGACGCACCGGTGCGCCGACCATCCAGGACCCTGCTCGGCGGTTGCCTGCTGGTGACGATGGCGGTCGCCGCCTGCAGTGGCGACTCCGGCGGCTCGGGCGAGGCGGACGACGGCTCGGCAGAGCCGGCGTCTGCGGCCGCGGACACGCCGACGCAGCCCACCGCACCGGACAGCCAGCGGGTCGACCTCGACACGCCGTCGTTCTCCGACCCCACCGCCGTGGACAACCCGCTGTTCCCGATCGGCGAGCTCCACTCGGCCGTCCTGCTGGGCAACGAGGAGCGGCACCCGCTCCGCATCGAGACGGTGCTGCTCCCTGAGCCGAAGGTCATCGAGGTCGACGGCCAGGAGGTCGAGACGCTCGTCTCCCAGTTCGTCTCGTACGTGGACGGGCGCATCCACGAGGTCGCCCTCGACTGGTACGCGCAGGACGACGCCGGCAACGTGTGGTACTTCGGCGAGGACGTGTTCAACTACGAGGACGGCGTCGTCGCCGACACCGACGGCACCTGGATCGCCGGCGAGGACGGCCCGATCGGGATGATCATGCCGGCCGACCCCCAGGTCGGCCAGGCCTACCGTCCCGAGAACATCCCCGACTTCGTGTTCGAAGAGGTCGTCGTGAAGGCCGTGGACCTCACCGTGGACGGCCCGCGTGGCCCAGTCGCCGGCGCCATGGTCGGCACCGAGAACCACCTGCTCGAGGGCCACTTCGAGGACAAGACCTTCGCCCCGGGCTACGGCGAGTTCCGGTCCGGCGTCGGTGCCAACCTCGAAGCCCTGGCGCTCGCGGTGCCCACCGACGCCCGGACTGGCGGCGTCCCGGCCGAGCTGGAGACCATCTCGCGCGGCGCGGCCGAGATCTTCGCGGCCGCCGGGGCCGGCGACTGGGAGACGGCGACGTCCACCCTCGGTGCGATGGACGCCGCGTGGGCGGCCCACCAGGCGACCGGCACGGTGCCTCCGCTGCTGGACGTGCAGATGAGCGATGCCCTCGACGCGCTCGCCGGCGACGCGCTCGTGCCGGCTGTGGCCGACCGCAACCCCGAGGGCGCCCGCAATGCGGCGCTCGACGTCGAGATGGCCGCCCTCGACCTCGAGCTGCAGTACCGGCCCCCGGCGGAGATCGACCTCGGCCGGTTCAGCACCTGGGCCGACCAGCTCGTCGTCGACGCCGCGAGCGACGAACCCGACGCCGGCCTCATCGCCGGCGACGTGACCTCGCTCGAGTGGACCTGGGACCGCATCGCCCACACGGTCGACCCGGCTGACGCCGACGACATCCAGGCCCAGCTCGAGGAGCTCAGGGCCGCCGCCGACGATGAGGACACGGCCGCGGCCGCCGAGGCCGCACCCCGGCTCGTCGACACCATCAGCCGCCTCCGGACCACGACCTGACAGGGGCGCCGGTCACGGCGGGGCGAACTGGACGACGATCACCCCCGACGTCGGTCCGGCGGCGTCGGTGGACTCGATGTCGAAGCCGCCCCCCGGCAGGTCCGCGCTGAACAGCGCACCCTCGCCCGCACCACTAGAAATGCGCGATGCCGGTGGCGACGTCGACGGCGTCACCGGCCTCGAGCAGGTCCGAGAACCGGGCGAACGTCTCGGTGCCCGTCGTGCCGGTGGCCGGGTCGACGACGGTGACGGTGGTGCCGTCCGGCGACCCGTCGCCGTGGATGCCGGTCACGATGCGGGCGTGGGCTATCCGGTCGCCGACGATGTCGTTGTCGTTGATGACCCACAGAGGCCCATGGCTCTGGAGCAGCCCGGCGATGCCCGACGGCAGGTAGGCCAGCTGAGGCTCGACGGTGAGCCCGAGGGCGGTGAGGAACCCGGTGAGCTCCCCGGGTGTCAGGCCGCTGTTGGCGTCGAACTTGGCCCGCCAGTCGCCGCCCAGCGAGTCGAGCGCCGCCTCGATCGTCTGGGAGACGCCCTCGCGCCACGACAGCATCATCGTGCCGACCGCCGCCCAGCACGTCATCGTCGACGGTTGTTGCACGGGCGAGATCGACGGGTCGATGTCGACGTCGACGGCGCCGCCGGCGGCCGAGCCCTTGTTCACCTCGAGGGACGCTCCCGCCTCCTCGACCTTGACGCTGCTGTTGGGGCTTTCGGCCGCCTTCTGCAGCGCCCGCTGCACCGCGGCGTTGTCGGTGGGCTTGGCCGCAGCGGGCCGCGGCTCGCCGATCGCGCCCCGCAGCGCGCTGTCGGTCAGCGTGCGCGCCTGGTCAGGCGTGATGAGGCCACCGTCGCGGGCGTCCTTGACCCGCTGAATGGTGCGGTCGAGCTCGCCGCCGAGGTGGCGCTGCTGGGCCAGCGCCCCCGCCTGGCTGGCGAACGACTGGGCGGCGGCCAGCGACTTCTGCAGGGCCTTGCTGGCGTTCTCCTGGTTGAGGGCCAGGCCGGTGATGTCCCGGAACAAGTTGGGCGTCCCGATGAGCGACAGCGCGGCAGCCAGGCCCGCGAACCCCGGCGCCTCGGGTACCTCCTGGAACCCGACCAGGGGGTCGGGGAAGACGTCCGGCGACAGGCTCGGTGGCACCGAGCGCCGGCTGGCCGTGGACACCTGACCGATGGGAGTCGGCTCGTCGGGGATCGGCGACTCGTCCCAGCGCCACAGCCGGGTGTCGTCCTTGGCCTCGCAGCTGTTGCACGCGCCCATCACGGCATCGGCGAACACGCCCCGGGTGGGGACGCTGATGCGCATGGGGGGCACGGGGTCGTGGGCGTAGAGGTCGATCAGCTCGGCGTCGGTGCGGGGCTCGAGCTCGTAAGACGGATCGAGGTGCAGGCCGGGCACGACCGGCATCACCAGGCAGTTGCCGACGATGCCGACGAGTCGGTTCTCGACCACCGAGGCGACGCTCCGACCATCGGCGTTGGGGGCCACGAACCCGTCGAGCAGCAGGTAACGGCGGTTGGGGTCCATGGCCAGCCAGACGGCCTGGTGGTAGTACTCGACGTGCTCGTTGAGGTGGGAGATCAGCCGGCTGGCGAGCTGCCGGTCCTCCTTGCGGGGGTTGCGGCGCTCGGTCGAGTCGAGCCGGGTGGGGATCTCGACGATCTCGCCGGCCACCCCGAGGTCGTTGTCGACGCGGTAGTCGACGAAGAGCGGGTGGTGCAGGTGCGCGGTGCGGTAGTGCATCGCCGCCGAGCGCATGAGAATGCGGGCGTCGACCGGGACCACGCCGCTCATCGACAGGCGCACCCGCTCGACGGCGGCCCGGGTGATCGCGGGCACGGTCGTCGACGGCCGCAGGCTCACCAGCAGCGGCTGGTCCTGCACGAAGGTCGAGACCAGGGTGGCGTCCAGCGAGAGGTCGGTCGGCGCGCCGCCGCCGGGCGGCACGAGCGACACCACCAGCCGGTCGCTGATCAGGCGCTCGGCGACCCGGGGCGCGAGGCGGGTGTTCCACACCGCGTCACGCTGCTCGGGGAGGACGGTGCCCATATAGGCGTCCCACACCTGCTCGGGCGTCTCGCTCAGGAACGGGACGTACGAGGTCCACTGAGCGTTGTCGAAGTCGCCGTCCTCGGTGTCGGCCGGTCGGGGCAGGCTGATGGTCAGCCACAGATCGCCGTCGATGTCGGTGATGACCTCGTCGCCGTAACGGGCGGGCGGGAAGTCGGCGTCGACCCAGTTCGTCCGCACCCGCTCGAGCGCGTCGAACCCGGCGCGCAGGTCGCGCCGCCGCATCGCCCGGTAGAGCGCGTCGCGGTGCCGAATGGCCTTGTCGGTGGTGAACGGGGTCAGCTCCAGGGGGATGAACAGGCACTCCTGCGCGTGCGCGAGTTCCTGGCCGACCTGGAAGTGGCGCAGAACCTCGAAGTACTCGACGGTGACGGCGTGGCAGTGGTTGTTGTTGGCCACGGCGTCGGTCTGGGCCCGCAGCGATTCGCCCTGGCTGGCGGACTGCACGACGGTGGAGCGCTGGCTCCGCACCGAGCTGGCCGCCTGGAGGGTGCGGTCCCGCGCCTGGTTGAGCGACGTGCCGGCGACGTCGCGGAACGAGCTCTGCGAGGCGGAGGAGCCCGCGCTGCTCACGCCACCCGCCACGCCGAAGACGACCGGGCCGATGAAGCCGGCGATGCCGGCCGCCACCGCTTCGGTGTCGGCGCGGGACCGGCCCCGCATCGTCTCGTGCAACGAGGTGTTGATGACCTCGGAGATGTCGCGGTCGTGCGCGAGGTCGGCGGTGACCAGTTCGGTCTCGCGCCGCGACGCCTGGCGGATGGCCTGCTCCTGGCGATCCCAGTCGACCACCGCGACCAGCTTCTGCTGGCCGGGCGCCAGCGGGAGCGAGTAGAGCAGGTCGCCCAGTGAGTAGCCGTCGGACCGCCAGACCTGCTTGAGGGTCAGGAGGTGGCCGTGGGCGATCGTGGTGGCCTGGTAGGTGGTGGGTGTGTCGTCCCAGTCGACGGCGTGGTCGGCGTCCAGCTCCACCCGGCCCGGGCTGGGAGCAGTGAGGACGGTGACCGCGTCGCGCACGTCGCGGACCAGGCTGACCTGCTCGGCGCTGAGCAGCTTGGCCGCGGTCAGCGTCTCGGTGTCGCGGCTGATCTCGGCCAGGGCCGTGGGGTGGAGCGCCAGTTCGCCGCCTCCCGCGGTCAGGCGGGCCCGCAGCCGGTTGGCGGGCGGGACGGCGCCACCGCCGGCCGCGTCGTCCTCGCCGGCCTCGCCCTCGTCGCGGGCCCGGCCGCCCGGCCGGGACACCGTGTCGAGCGGCAGGGGCTCCGCGGTCGGGAGCGACGGCCCGTCGCCCAGCAGGGCCAGCTCGGCCAGGCGCCGGATGATCGGGGGCGGCACCGGGTTGGGGTTCGGCAGGGTCACGCCCTTGATCTCGGGCTGGGTGGTGCGCACGACGGCGTGGAACTCGGCCTCCTCCAGCGCCCGGTTCGGGACCGTCATGTCGACGCACCCGCCCTTGTCGGCCGCGAACGCGGCCGGGTCGGCGGCGAGCTCGACGGAGCTGGGGGCCGCGGGCGGCGCCGTCGCGCATACGCAGTCGTCGTCGCCGTCGCCCTGGTCGTCGGGCGGTGGGAGCGCCTCGGCCACGAGCACGACGGTGCGCGGCAGGCGGTGGTCCTCCGCGAGCGCGATGGGGATCTTCTCGCCTCCGGCGATCGTCGCCCAGGCCTGCTCGAGCTGCTCCGGTGGCCAGGTCTCGAAGAAGTACCCGCCGGCGGTCGTCTCGGCCACCAGCGCCGGGTAGGCGTCGGCCTCGTCCCCACCCTGGGGGACCGCCCAGATCACGACGAGGACGCCGGCCCGGACGCCGGCCCCCTCGGTGTCGAGCAACCGGCCGATCAGGCGGACCGCCTGCCCCTGGGTCGGATCCTCGTTCGGTTCCACCGGGACCGGCTCGGTCGCGGTCACCGGCAGCTCGACATCGTCACCGATCTCACTGGCCTTGACCGGCCGGGTGCCGGCCAACGCGCCGGCGGGGTTGGTCGCCGTGAGCACGAGCGGCTCGCGCCAGGCGTCGTCGCCGTCCGGCAGCGTGAACGTGAAGGTTCCGTCGGCCTTGACGACGGCGACGCGCGAGGCGGGCACGAACACGACCTCGGGCGCGCGGGGATCGTTCCTCGGGCCGGTCTCGTCGCCGCCGAAGATGATGCGCTCGTGGAACGCCGCCGTCACGCCGTAGCCGGCGAACTCCGTCGACGTAGCGGCGCTGAGATGGCCACGCACGGTTGGCACGGTTGCTCCTCGGGTTCCGCGGTCGATCAGCTGATGGGTGGGGACGGATAGGTGATGTCGGTCTCGGCCAGGCCGGTGTCGAGGTAGCCGACGCTCAGGCGAGCGCCGCCGGGCGGCTCCTCGGAGAGGAAGCCCACGGCCCCGGTCTCGCCGGTGCTGCTGAGCCCCTCGACCTCGACGTCGCCCAGCCGGGCAACGAGCGGGGCGGCGCGCTCGACGAAGCCCTCGCCGACGAGCGCGACCTGCACGAGCCAGCCGGACTCCTCGCTGTCGGGCAGCGGCTCGAAGAACGCGTGGCTGACAGTGGGTGTGGCCATGGCGGGCTACTCCTTGACCAGGGCGAACGTGTCGAACAGGACGCGGGTGCCGTTGGCGTTGTCGAACTTCACCAGCATCTGGGCCACGTTGGCGAGGTCGATGCCGGGCGCGCCGCCGAACCGGTCGAGCCGCACCCGCACGGTCTCGGACCGGAACAACGTGGCGTTGAGGATGCTGGCGCCGCCCGACGCCTTCTCGTAGTCCACCTGGTGGAAGGGCGGCCGCTCCGGTGACGGCGTGGTGAGGCCGGGGGCGATGACGACGGTCGCCGTCTTCCCCGCGGTGTCGAACAGTGTGATCGCGGCCTCGGGCTGGCGCCCCGCGTTGAGGGCCGCCTCGCTGGTGATGGCGTACAGCGCCCCGAGGCGGAACGTCAGGGTGTCGACGTCGGTCGACCAGTTCCGCTGGGCGGCGGGGACCGCCAGGCTCATCGCCCGGTCGTCGACCGTCGCGGCCGACGTGTCGACCTCGAGGATGCCGGTGCGGGCGCCGACGTGCTCGGTGATCTTCACGTCGGTCGCCGGCGAGCCGCCGGGCGTGATCGTGTCCTCGGTGACCTCGATGTCGGCCAGCTCGAGTCGGGTGCCGACGAAGACGGTGCGGGTGGCCCCGGGCAGCTCCGGCGCGGCGCGGTCGAGCGTGTCGAGCAGCCGGATGCGGTCGCCGAAGGACCACTGGACCGACACGGGGATGGCCAGGCTGTTGGCCACCGTGCCCTGCAGCAGGCCGCGGGCCGTCGTGTCGCCGAGCAGGTGCCAGGCGAACATGCCGCCGATGTACTCGATGGCGAGCTGCTGATGCTCGGCGAACGAACGCAGCAGGGGGACGTCGGAGGCCAGCAGGCCGGGGTCGTCGCCACTGAACGGGGCCGCCGGGCTGCCGCCCATCCACACCGTGTTGAAGCGGTTGTGCTCGCACCGGTCGAGGTGGATCATCGACTTCTGCGCCCCGGTCCGCTCGTAGTGGCGGAAGGGGTTGCCGAACTCGTTGTCGGCGCCGTCCACCCCCGAGACGTCGCCGTCGAGGGTGCCCCACACCCCGAGGAAGAAGCCGACGTCGGCGCTGCTGAGCTGCGTGCGGGTGGTGTCGGTCGCCGTGCCGGAGATGTCGGTCGGGGCCAGCGAGCAGACCGCCTCGATCCCGAACCGGGTGGTGGTCGAGCGGCCCAGGTTCTTCTCGACGACCCGTACCACCGCGTCGCCGCCGCGCGAGTGGCCCATGAGCCCGACCTTGCTCAGGTCAAGGCGGCCGAAGTAGCGCGTGGCCGCGTCCTTGTCGAGGGCCCGCATGTGGTCGAGGGCCGCGAGCACCATGTCGGCCCGGGTCTCGATCCGCGACCCGAAGCGGTTGGCGAAGTTGGTATCGACCGACACGCTGACGATGCCCCGCTTGGCCAGGTCCTCCTGCAGGTAGGCGTAGCCCTCGAAGCTGGGCACGTCGGTCATCAAGGTGGCCGTGTCGAGCACGTCGAGGGTGTGGGTCGTGCCGCTGGAGTCGACGTGGGTCACCGTGCCGGACGGCGGGCCGAAGGTCGTCGGTACCCAGGAGGCGTGATTGCCGTGCACCAGCACGACCACCGGGACCCTGTCGGACCCGGCGATGGTGCCGGCCGAGACGGGGCTCTCGGGATAGGCGATGCGCAGGCGCAGGGGCACGAGGAACTTGGAGGCGTCGGCCGGGTCGTCGACCAGCAGCCCGTGGTCGAAGAACGTCTTGCCGATGTGCTGGACCGTGCCGGCGCCGAGGTCGATCCGCTTCAACGCCAGCACCGCCGCCTTCGTCCGCTTGCGGTCGGTGACGAGGAACGAGCGGGACGGGCCGCTCGCCACGATCCGCTCGGTGATGATCGACTGCTTGATCGGCGGTGGCGTCGGCGTGTCGATGCCCACCATCGAGCTGGCGGCGCCCACCGTCGGCGGCGCCCCGTCGAAGGTGACGGTGACCGTCTGCTCGGGCGTCGACGAGGTGACCTCCCCCTGGCCCGACTGCACGGCCGCGTCGACGACGCCGTCGAGCACCTCGCCCGCGGCTGCCGAGTTGCCCTGGCTGGCCTCGGTCGCGGAGGGTTGCCCCACCAGCCGGGAGAGCGCGGCCTCGGTCAGCGCCTGGGCCTGGTCGGCCGTGAGCAGGCCGTCCTGCTGGGCCTGGGTGATCGAGGCCAGCGTGCGGTCCGCGGTGCGTGCCGCTTCCTGCTGGGTGGCGAGCTTGGCCGCTTCGCCACCGAGGGCGCTGGCGACGTCCAGCGAGCCGGAGAACGCGGCCAGCGCCGCCTTCTGGCTGCCCTCCAGACCGGTGATGTCCTTGAACAGGTCGGGGTTCTTCAGCACCTCGAACGCGGCCGACAGGCCGAGCGGATCCGGCAGCGACGGGGCCGCCTGGACGTTGACGATCGGCGGGGGCAGGGGCGTGGGCGTGAGGTCGGGCTCGCCCTCGTCGCGGGTGTCGGTGGACACGGGCTCGATCGTCGGGGGCTGGAGCGCCTCGGTGCCGCCGCCCTCCTCGCCCCAGCGCCAGAAGCGGCGGTCGTCGATCTGCTCGCAGGCGTAGCAGTCGCCCATGACGGCCTCGGCGTACACGCCCCGGGTCGGGACGCTGAGCCGGCTCGGCGGGAGCGGGTCGGTCGCGTAGCGGTTGATCAGGTCGACGGGCTCGGGCTCCTCGCCGTCGTCGGTCGGGGTCGGCGGCGCGATACCCGGGTCCAGCTGGTTGCCGGGCGCGACCGGCATCACCAGGCAGTTGCCGACGATCCCGGCCAGCCGGTTCTCCACGACCGAAGCCACGCTGCGGCCGTCGGCGTTGGGGGCGATCACCCCGTCGAGCAGCATGTACCGGCGGCTCGCGTCCATGGTCGCCCAGATCGCCTGGTGGTAGTGCTCGATGTTGCGGTTCAGGTGCTTGACGAGGCGATCGGCCAGCTGGCGGTCCTCTTCGCGGGGGTCGCGCATCTCTCGCGGGCTGACCGGCGTCGACACGACCACGGCGTCGCCCTTGCCCAGGTCGTTGAGGAGCCGGGGCGCGTCGAACAGCAGGTACGTGAGGTGCGGGCTCTGGTAGCGAACCTTGCCGCTCTGCACGATGACCCTGGCGTCCGGGGGCAGGTCGTCGCCCTCGTAGGAGATCTCGAACCGCACGATGTCCTCGCGGGCCAGGTTCGGCAGCGTCCCGGCCGGCCGCAGGCTCACGTACAGCGGGACCGACTCGGCGTAACGCGAGACCAGGGTCGCGTCGAGGTTGACCGCGATCTCGGCCCCGGTCTCGGTCACGTAGGCGAACCGGAGGTTCTGCACGAGCTGTTCGGCGATCCCCGGCGCCACCTCGGCCAGGAACACCCGGTCGCGGTCGGCCTGGGTCCGCTCGTTGAGCTTGGCCGTCCACAGGGCCAGCGCGTCGGTGGGCAGCAGGACGCCCCACGGCTCCCACATGTCGACCTGGAAGGCGCCGTCCGCCGCGTCGCGGGGTCGAGGCAGCAGGAAGCTGATCCGCACCTCGCCCTCGAGGACCTCGGGCGCCTCCTCGCTGAACCGGCTCTCGGGGAAGTCATAGCCGTCCCAGTTGCGGGCGATCCGCTCCATCGCCGCGAAGCCGCCCGCCAACTCGGGCTTGCGCAGGAACCGGCGCAGCGGCTCCTGCCAGCGCAGCGCCTTGGCCCGATCGAATCGGGTCATCGGCAGGGGGACGAACAGGCACTCGCGGGCGTCCACCAGCTCGTGGCTGACGAGGAAGTGCCGCAACACCTCGAAGTACTCGATGGTGAGGGCGTGGCAGTGGTTGTAGTTGGCGATCGACTCGGTCTCGGCCCGGACCGTCTCGCCCTGGGCCACGGTCTGCACCACGGTCGAGCGGGTGTCCCGCACGGCGGACGCCCGCTGGTTGACCCGGTCGCTGAGCTGCTGGAGCGAGTTGGCGGCCAGCGTGCGGCTCGAGTCCTGGCGTGACTCGGCCGACGACCCGCCTGCCCCACCGGCGACACCGCCGAAGATGCCGAAGCCGCTGCCGATGAACCCGGCGCCGATGCCCCCGGCGACGCCCCAGGTCGTCGAGCGGGAGCTCCCGCTCTCCTCCTGGCTGAGCTGCGAGCCGACGATCTCGAGCACGTCGCGGTCGCGCGCGAGCACCGAGTCCAGGCGCTCTTCGGAGTCGAGTGCTTCGGTGCGGGACGAGGTGGTGCGGCGGTCCCAGTCGAGCACGGCGATCTGACGCTTCTGCCCGGGTGCCAGCGGCAGCGAGTGCTTGAGGTCGCCGAGCGAGTAGCCGTCGGCCCGCCAGATCTCCCGGAACTGGAGGAGGTGCCCGTGGGCGACGGTGGTGGCCTGGTAGACGGTGGGTGAGTCGTCCCAGTCGACGGCGTGACTGGCGTCGAGCGGGGCCCGGGCCGGCGCGGGGCGCAGGAAGCTGTCGATGACCCGGCGCAGGTGCCCGACCTCGGCCTCGAACGTGGCGTTCTCCAGCTCGACGATGCTCGGCGCCGCGTCGGTGCGCACGAGGCTGCGGACGGTGGCCGCGTCGAGGGTCAGGGCCGCGTCGGTGGCGCTGGCCTCCGCCGCGACGACGCCGTCGGCGTCCTCGTCGGCGTCGCCCGCCCGGCCGAGCGCCAGCCGGGCCCGCGTGCCGAACCCGCCCGCGCCCTCGACGGCCTGGGCGAGCTTGATCCTGACGCTGTCCGGGACGGGGGTGGGCTCGTCGAGGGTGACACCCTTGATCCCGGGCTCCGAGGTGCGCACCGCCAGGAAGTAGGCGAACTCCTCCAGCACGCGGTTGGGGATGGTGAGGTCGACGCAGCCGCCCCCGAGGTCCTGGGAGAAGGCCGCCGGGTTGGCGGTGAGGTCGGATGGGTCGGGCGCGCGCGGGGGGACGTCGTCGCACGAGCAGGTGTCCTCGAAGATGTCGTCATCCAGCGTGGTGACCAGCACCACCTGGGTCGGCAGCCGGTCCTCGACGAGGGGGATGGCCAGCGGCGGTCCACCCTTGACGGTGCCGTACGCCTCGGCCAGGTCGTCGGCCGGCCAGCTGCCGGCGAAGTAGCCGCCGAGCTGCGTGTCGGTGACGACTCGAGCGACCGCAGCCACGACGGTCTCGTCCTCGTCCCCGTCCTCGCCGCCGTCCTCGGCCGGCACCCCCCAGATCACCACCGGCAGGCCAGCCGGAACCATGCGGCCGCGCTCGTCGATGACCCGTCCCTGCAAGCGCACGCGCTGGCCGAGCGTGGGATCGGTGCTCGGCCGGATGGGGAAGGCCGGCTCCGGCCGGGCCGAGACCACGACCGCCTTGCCCAGGTCGGTCGGCACGAGCGGTTTGCGGGCGAGCTCGACCCCGGATGGGCCGTTGACCACGATCTCGATGGGCTCGACGATCTCGTCCAGCGGGGGGACGTCGAGCGTGAACCGCCCGTCCTCACCGGTAGCGGCGCTGACGGCCGCCGGGGGCGGCGCGAACCCGTTGGCCGAGGGGTCGGAGCCGTTGGGCGGCGGGCCGGGAGGTGCGGGCACCGGCACCGGCACGTCGGGAGTCGGCGCCGCCGTCGCGACCAGCGCCACCTTGCGATGGAACAGAAGCGTGACCCGATGACCCTCGAACGTGGCGCCCGCGGGGCCCCTGACCTTGCCATGGACGATGGACATGGGCATCACCGCTCCGCCGTTCCGCCGTTCCGCCTGGCTCCGCCGTTTCAGCCGGGCTTCGACGAGACAGAGTCGCGACGCGAGGCGCAGATACATCGACGGGTCACGCCCCGCGCGCGGACGCGTCGGCGATGGGTGGGGAGAGCTCAGGCGCGTCGGCGCCCGCCCTGCCCGCCGGCGGGCGTGGCCGACAGCGCCCCGATCGCCATGTCGACCAGGTTCGCGAGCCAGCGGTCGAAGGGCAGCGGCGCCCGCCCGGTCGCGTCGGGTGGTGCCTCCTCCACGCGCGAGCGGTCAGCGCACAGGTGGTGGGTGGCCACGAGCACCGACAGCAGGCGGTCGAGGGCGACGTCGTCGTCGAGGAACGTCGTGAGGTGTCGGTGGACCCGCGTCCCCACCTCGATGCCGACCGGGTGCACGTGACCGGCCATCTGGGCCGGGCCCGTCTCGGGCCGCGCCAGGCGCTCGGCCGAGATCCTCACCCAGGCGCGCGCCGACGGTCCCCGGCGCAGGTACTCGGCCGTGGGCCGGACCATCACCTCCACCAGGGCGGCGAGGTCCTCCTGGCGATCGGTGGCGACCAGCTCGGCGTACAGCTCCTCCTGGATGGCGAAGATCGGTGGCATGTGCCGATCGACAAGTGCCAGGAGCAGGCCCGCGCGGTTGGTGAAGTGGAACTGCAGCGCGGAGCTGTTGCGCTGGCCTGCGGCGATGCGGATCTCGCGCAACGACACCCCCTCGACCCCCCGCTCGCCCCACAGCCGCTCGGCGGCGTCGAGGAGGCGCGCCCGGGTCCGCGCGCCCGGGCCGACGCGGCGCGCCGGCCCGGGTTCTCGCCGGTGGTCTCGCTCGCCCGGTCCGAGACCGGTCGCGTGCTGGTCAGGGGTTCCGGCAGACGCTGTCCTTCGTGCCGACGGATTCGATCGGGATCCGGAAGTAGGTGCCGTCGGGGCACGTGATGCGGGGGTTGAGCTCGGTGAACATCCCGTCGGGCGACTCGTAGGCGGGCACGTTCCACACGTGGACCATGTACCCCGTGAACGCGATGAACGCGCCGCCCACGTCGGAGCACATCTGCTCGGTGACGCCGGGGAGGTCGGCGCCGAACGGGGTGTCGATCGTCCCGTCGGCGCCGTACACGATGCACACCTTCTCGTGGTAGTGCCAGTGGTCGTTCGGGCCTGCGAACCCGGCGGGCTCGCCCTCGGTGCCGTACGCCAGGTACATGAACCCGGCCAGCGGCGCGTCGGGGCCGAGGCCGTCGAAGACGAGCATCGGTGACAGGAGGTCCTCGCGCGTGTCCATAACCCCGTCGGGGTTCAGGTGGAACGACGGCGCCGAGTAGTGCGTGCCCAGGCCGGGGGAGAACGGCCCGGCGCGCGTCCACCCCGCGGCCTCGGCTGCGGCGATGGTGGGGTACAGCTGGACCAGCTCGGCCGTCGCCGCCAGCTGGCCGGCGAGCGCCACCGTCTCCTCGGTCGTCAGCGGTTCGACGCCGGTGTCGTGCTGGTGGCCGTTGGACAGCAGCGAGAACCCGAGGTCGTCCTCAGCGGCGCCGTGCGCGTGACCCGCCGCCTCGGCCCCGCCATGGTCCCCGTGGCTGCCCGCGGCGTGGTCCCGCGCCGAGGGCGACGCGATCGCCGCGGTCGCCAGCGCCACCGCGCCGACGGCCCCGACGAGCGCCAGGCCCCGACCCCGCCGGGCGCCCGAACGCACGATCCCGAGCGCCAGCGCCCCGGCCAGGAGCAGGGCGGCAACCTCGAGGGCGACGCACGACCCCGTCCACGATGGACACCGACTCGGCGTGCCCCGAGTGGTCACCGAACGGGAGGCCGGCCGTGCGGCTGACCGCCCACACGGCGATCAAGGCTGCGCTCGAGACGACCACCGCCAGCAGCACCCGGCGCGTCGGGCGCACCAGCACGGCGACGGCGAGGAGGATCTGCACCCACGCCGCGGCGACGAAGCCGGCGCCCTCGACGGCGGCCTCGCCGAGATGCGACGGCGCCATCGCGGCGTGGATCAGCGCCGCCCCCGCCAGCAGAGCGGACAGCAGCCACCGCTCGGGGCGCGACGCCGGCGATGTCTCCGCCACCGCCGATACTTCCTCGACCGGTGGCTCCACCACCGCTGGTGCAGGCGCCGGCTCTGCGGCGATCCGCTCGTCGAGCACGTCGGTCATGGATCCGTCCCCCCGGTCGGTGAGCCCATCATCAGGCTCACCGTCGAGTAAGACAGGTGGATCAGTTCGCGTCAACCGACGGTGCCGGTCGGCTACTGGTCGAGGTACGACTCCTCGAGGTCCAGCTCGCGCTCGAGGCGGTGCATCACCTCGTTGCTGATGTCTCCCGCGTTGCGCAGCTCGACGACCGCCCGCCGCTCAGCCTGGTAGAGCCGCCGGAGCACCCGCTCGCGGACCCGGGACGCGTCCTCGTAGCCGTCGTCGTCGACCTTCCCGGCCCGGGCCGCGAACCGCCGCTTGCGCTGCTCGTAGTACTGGCGGGCGCGGTCGAGCGTCTCGTCACCCGCCCACCCCTCCTCCGCCATGGCCTCGAGCTCGGAGAGCGCCGCCCTGCTCGCCGCGAGCCGGGCCACGAGCTCGTCGTGCTCCTCCTCCCGCCCGTCGGCGACAACGCCGAGGCGCCGGATGAGGGCCGGCAGGGTCAGTCCCTGGCCGACGACCGTGACCAGAACGACCGCGAACGTGACGAAGACGATCAGGTCGCGTCCCGCGAGGGCCGCGCCCGCGTCCGTCTCCCGGGGCAGCGCCAGGGCCGTGGCCAGCGACACGGCTCCTCGCAGGCCGCTCCAGGCCACCACGACCCGCGCCGCGGCATCCATCCGGCGCTCCCGCTGCACGGGGCGGCGATCGAGCGCCCGGAGGATGTACGGCGTCGTGAACAGCCAGACGAAGCGGGCGCCGATCACCGCGGCCGTGACGAGCGCGGCGTACCCCACGAGCTCGGGCCACGACTGCCCGGTCAGCCCCTCGACCACCACGGGCAGCTGCAGCCCGATCAGCACGAAGAGCGTGGCGTTGAGCAGGAACGAGGCCACGTCCCACACCGCGAACGCCTGCAGGCGCGTGGGTGGTGAGGACAGCTCGGGCGACCGCCAGCCGAGGTACAGGCCGGCGGCCACCACGGCCAGCACGCCCGAGAGGTGGAGCTTCTCGGCAGGAAGGAACGCGATGTAACCGGTGATCAGGCTGATCGTGATCTCGGTCGGCGGATCGTCGAGCCGCCGGCGGACCTCCCCGATCACGTACCCCACGGCCAGCCCCAGCGCCACGCCGCCCACGGTGGCCAGCACGAATTCGAGGCTGGCGTCGAGCAGCGAGAACGTCCCCCCGACCGCCGCCACGACGGCGACGCGGTAGGCGACCAGGGCAGCGGCATCGTTGACCAGGCTCTCGCCCTCGACCAGGTTGACGATGCGGCGGGGTGCCCCGAGGCGGCGCATGATCGCGGTCGCCGCCACCGGGTCGGTCGGCGAGACGATCGCCCCGAGCGCGAACGCCATGGGCCACGGCAGGTCCAGCACCAGGTGTCCCGGCACCGCGACCAGCACCATCGTGAGCAGCACGAGCCCGACCGAGGTGAGCGACAGGGCGCGGGCATAGCCCCGGAGAGCCCGCAGGTCCGAGAAGAACGCGGCTGAGTAGAGCAGTGGCGGCAGGAAGACCACCAGCACCAGGTCGGGTTCGAGCTCGACATGGGGCAGGCCCGGCACGAGACCGAGAGCGAGGCCGCCGAGGACCAGCACGATCGGGTACGGGATGCCGATGCGGCTGGCCAGCGCGTTGAGGACCGCCACCGACACCAGCACCCCGGCGAGGACGATCTCGAACCCTTCCACGCCTGAGATTCTGGCGGCGCGCCAGCAACCGCCGCGCCGACCATCAGCTCCCGAACAGGCGCGACCGCGCTCAGGGCTCCCCGTCTGTGACCAACGACATGTGGTGCAACCACGGTTTCAGACCATAGGGTTGCAACCGTGGTTGCAGCACGAGGTGACGGAGGTCGGGCATGAGCGCGCTGGTGTCGTTGATCGTTCTCTCGTCGATGCTGGGGTTCGTCAGCGCGCTCGAACGGGTGCCGGGGCTGCGCTTCGCACCACGACCCCGTTTTCGGCCCTTCCTCGCGACGGACGGTGCGTGGTATCTCGTGGCGACGGGAGCGAATGTCGTCTCGACGTTCGTGTTTCGCCCCGTGCTCGCGCAACTGGCCGTTCCGCGGGTGGCGCAGGTGATCGCCGGTGTCCCTGCGCTTGCCCGGTTGGCACTCGCGCTCGCGGTGTACGACGGCGTGGCCTTCGTGGTTCACGCCGGCATCCACCGCTCGCAGGCACTGTGGTCGGTGCACAAGGTGCACCACTCGAGCTTGCACCTCGACGCGATGGCGACCACCAGGACCCACCTGTTCGAGCACATGGTCCGCAACCTGCCCGCCCAGGCGTGCCTGTTCGCACTCGGGTTCTCTGCCGGGACCGTCGCGCTGGTGCTGGTGGTCTACGCGAGCTTTGCGCTCGTCGGCCACAGCAACCTGCGCGTCGGCAACCGGTTCGTCGAGCTCGCGTTCGTGACCCCGCGGCTGCACCGGCTCCACCACCTGCCCGAGAGCTCGCACCAGAACCTGGGCACCGTGTTCACCGTGTGGGATCGGCTGTGCGGGCGCCTGCTGATCCGTGACGCGTCCCCGGACGAGCGCACGGGCGTGCCCAGGGAGATCGACCTGTACCCGCAGCGATTCGTGACTGCGTTCGGTCAACCGTGGCGCGAGGCAAGAGCTCGACGCGCGGTCGCTCGAACGGCGACATGACCTCCAGCCCTGCCCTCCGTGGGCTGCCGCCGACCATGATCGCCGCGTCGGTGCCGGCCACGGCCGAGTTCGAGGATGCCGGGCTCTATCGCCCTGATGAGGCCGACGCAGCCGAACGGCTCAATCTGCTGCGCGTGGTCGCGGCGCGCGGTGGGTCGCTCGAGGCGATGTCGGCCGCCGTCGGGGATGGTGAGCTCGAGCGACTCGCGGGTGAGTTGCTGTTCGCGCCCTCGGCCGGCCGTCACACGGTCGGCGAGCTCGCCTCGATGGTGGGAGTCAGTGTGGACGACCTGCGTTCCCTGTGGCGTACCTGTGGGCTCGGGGAGGTCGGTCGGACCGAGCGGTCCTTCTCCGACGGCGACGCGGCGCTCGCCCGAGTCTTCTTCGAGGCGACCGGGTTGTTCGGCGCCGAGGCCGCGTCCCAGCTCCTCCGGGTCATCGCCGCGTCGATGGCACGCATCGCGGACGCGGCGATCACGACCTTCGTCACGACCGCCGGGCCCGCCTCGCTCGCCGACGACGTCGCCCTGATCGAGACCACGGCGCTCGCCGCCTCGCTCCAGGACCGGCTCACGGGGGCGATGGACACCCTCCTCCGCCACCACCTCGTGCGCCTCGCCCGCCCGAACGTCAGCGGGACAGCAGCAATGTTCGAGGTGACCACGAGTGCCGTCGGCTTCGTCGATCTGGTCGGCTTCACCGGACTCGTGCAGCGGATTCCGCTCGAGGAGGTCGGACGCCTCCTGGCTGCGTTCGAGGCGACCGCGATCGACGTCCTGGCCCGACCCGGCGGTCGTGTCATCAAGTTCGTCGGGGACGCGGTGATGTTCCGCACCGGCACGCTGGCCGACGCGTGCCTCGCCGCGAAGGATGTCGTGGATCGCCTCGCCGACGGACTCCCGCTGGCGGCTCGCGCCGGTGTGGCGAGGGGGAAGGTGCTCGTCCGGGACGGCGACTGCTTCGGTCCCGTAGTCAACCTCGCCGCACGCGCCGTCCACGTGGCGGAACCGTCGACTGTCGTCGCCGCCGCACTCGACGGGTTCGACGACCTGCCCGAGGAGCTCGCCGTGACACCGCTCCCGCCCGTGCAGCTGGCCGGCTTCGATCAGCAGGTCGCGCTGCGCCTGGTCCGGCATCAGGGCAGTCTCGGTGAGTCGGACCGATCGTCCCCGTGACCACGACCGGTCGGTGAAACCACGGTTCCAGAGCTTCTAGACTTGGCCACGTGCCCGAGCCGTTCGAGTGGACGCTGCTGGCCTATCGGCTGCCGCGTGAGCCGTCCACGCCGCGGATCGCCGTGTGGCGCAAGCTCAGGCGACTGGGCGCGGTCCAACTGGTGGATGGCCTGGTCGCGCTCCCCGCGACCGCTCGGAACCGCGAGCAGCTCGACTGGATCGCGGACGAGGTGGTCGACGCCGCCGGCGAAGCGTGGACGTGGACCGCGGTGCCGGGATCGAAGCACCAGCAGACTCTGCTCGCCGCGCGGATGAGCAGCGCATCGGCCGACGAGTACGAGGCCGTGCTCGACGAGGCCCAGAAGCTGGCCGCCAACGGATCGCCGCCGCGCCGCGCCGTGGAACGCCTGCGGCGTGAGCTGCGACGGATCGAGGACCGTGACCACTTCCGGCCCGAGGTGCGCGACCGCGCCCGACACGCGGTGCACGCGTTGGACGCTCTCCGGGACGCCGACGACGAGGCCACCGTCCGGTGAGGTGGGCCACACGCCCGGGATGCCACGTCGACCGGGCCGCCTGTGCCTGGCTGGTGCGCCGCAGCATCGACCCAGACGCCGAGTTCGTGTTCGTCGCCGATCCTGCCGATGTGCCCGAGGACGCGACGCCCTTCGACATGCGCGGGGTCGCCCTGTCCCACCACCGCGGGGACTGCAGCTTCGAGACGATCCTCCACCAGTTCGATCTCCACGACCCCGTCCTCTGGGACATCGCCCGCATCGTCCACGAGGCCGACCTCGCCGACGATCGTTTCGACGCTCCCGAAGCACCCGGGCTCGACGTCATCTGCCGCGGGCTGGCGATGGTCCACGACGACGACACCATGTTGACCATCACCGGCGCTCTGTTCGATGGGCTGTACGAGCACCGCCACCGAGCCCTGGTCGCCGGACACGACCCCACCTGAGCGATTGCCCCGCCTCGTTCGGTGGGAGCGGCGGAATCAGATGAGCTCGAAGTTGCGCCGGCGTTCCCAATCGGTGACGACGCGGTTGAACGAGGCCCACTCCTGTCGGGCGGTGTTGACGAGGTGGAAGTGGACGTCCTTGCCCAACGCCTCGGCCGCGATCTCGCTGCGCTCGAGCTCGTCGATCGCCTCGACGAGCGTCGAGGGCACCCGAGGGACGTCCTCGGCCTCGTACGCGTTGCCGTGGAACTCGGGGCCGGGGTCGAGGTCGTGCTCGATGCCGTACAGCCCGGCGGCGATGGTGGCGGCGAAGGCGAGGTAGGGGTTGCAGTCTCCCCCGGGGATGCGCGACTCGACCCGGAAGGCCGGGCCGTGGCCGACGAGCCGGAGGCCGCAGGTGCGGTTGTCGCGTCCCACACAGTGGAGGTGGCACGAGTTGCCGCATTCGTCCATCGAGTACTTGGCCATGAACGTGATGGCGCGGTCGTTGAGGGCGGCGATCTCCTTGGCACCGTTCTTGTAGATGGTGTGGCGGTCGGCCATCTCGAGGGCGCCGGAGTAGCACAGGTTGATCTCGTGCTGACCCCGGCCGGCCTCACCCTTCGAGAACTCGACCGGGACTCCCGCGCCGTCCATGGCATTGCGGATCTGGCGGATGAGGTACTCGTCCTTGGTGGTCTGGAGGATGTGGTAGTCCTCGATGACCGCCGAGTGCGGCGTGAGCCCGTCGTAGCCCTTGGCCTCGGCCTCGTCGTACGAGTCCTTGAACAGGTAGAACTCGAGCTCGGAGCCGCACTTCACCGAGTACCCAGCGGTGGCGGCCCGCAGACGGCGGCCGGCTCCCAGGTGCCGACCGCCTCGGCCGCGCTCGTGGCCGCCCCGAGGCCCAGGCGGGCGAGCGCCGCCACGCCGAGCGCGGTCGCATGCGGCGACACGTACACCTCGACCGGCGCCTGGAGCAGGTCGGCCTGCGTCTGCATGAGGACCCGTGAGCGGGTAAGCCCGCCGTCCACCCGCAGCCGCGCCTGCGGCTTCCCGAGGTCGTCGCCCACGGCCCGCGCCAGCCAGGCCGCGTCCTTGGTCTCCTCGGCCACGTGTGCCGAGGCGTCGTAGCCCGTCAGCATGTACTGACGACTTCGCAACCGAATCCGTCGCCGTCGTCCCGGGAGACGACGAAATCCGCGCGGATCGGTTGCCGGCACGTTACGTATGACCCGTCACTCCGGACCGGGCCAGCCGGCTCTCACAGCTCGCGGGGCAGGACGTAGGCGACCAACGTCGCCGTTCCCCAGCCGAGGTCGCGCCAGGCGCCGGGCGCGTCGAGCGTGGCCAGGGCCCCGGTCGGGAACTTGGTCTCCAGCCGCCGGCGCAGCGCGGGGTCGCCGTGTCCGACCAACGCGAGGGTGAGATCCTCGAGCCCGGGGTTGTGCCCGACGACGAGCACCGAGTCGATGTCGGGAGGAAGGCGCCGAAGCCGCTCCAGCAGTCCGTGGGCGTTGGCACCGTAGAGCGCCTCGTCCACTTCGGTCGCAGTCCCTGCCGGTAGCCCCGAGGCGACGCCCTCGCAGGTCTGCACCGCCCGGGCGGCGGGTGAGCACAGCACGAGGCCGGGGGCGATCCCCGCCGCCCGCATGTGGCGTGCGAGCGCGGTGACCGCCGTGCGCCCGCGACGGGCGAGAGGGCGGAGGCGGTCGGGCAGGTCGGGGTCGTCCCAGCTCGACTTGGCGTGGCGCAGCACGTAGAGCCGTCTCACGGGGCCACCGTCGCGCACCCTCAGGCCCGACCGATCATCCCCGCGGCTCCGCGTCGACCCCGAGCGCCTCGGCGAGATCGGCGCGGCCCGAGATGCCGAGCTTCTCGTACACACGGTGGAGGCGGTTCTCGACGGTGCGAGAGGAGAGATAGAGCTGCTCGGCGATGGCCCGGTTGGTCTGGCCGCCGGCGGCGAGGAGGGCGGTCTCCCGTTCGGCGGGGGTGAGCCGCGCCCGCGCTTCGATCGCCTGCAGTGCGGGCGTCACGGGATCCTCGGCGCGCTCAGCGAGGATGCCCGACCGTCGCTCAGCGGCGGCCGCCTCCCGGCTCTCGCCGGCCCGCCGGCGGGCCACGGCGGCGTCGGCGGCCGCCTCGGCGGCGAGCAGGTCGGCGCCCATGGCCTCGAAGTCGTGTGACACCTTCTCGAGCCCGGCGGCGTCGCGGTGCGCCAGGGCGTCGGCGTGGGCGCTGCGCGCCGGGGCCAGGTCCCCCTCCGTCTCGGCGGCGATGGCGGCCAGGCGCTCACACACGTCTCGGGCGGACCCGAGGCGGGCGAGGCCGTGAAGAGCGGCGGCCGCGCCGACGAGGTCGCCGATCTCCTCGCCCAGGTCGGCACCGCGCTCCAGGTGGCGCCGCGCGCCGGGCAGGTCGCCCGCGGCGGCGGCCGTCCACGCCCGGGCCTGGATCAGATCGAGCTCGTCGAGGAGAACGGGCGGGAGGCCGAGGGCGTCGAACGCGGCGAGCGCGTCGGCCGCGTCGCGGGCGTGGCCGCCGAGGGCCAGCGCCAGCGCGAGATAGACGTGGTCGAGGCGGACGAGCATGGCGCGGCCGAGCTGCTGGTCCAGCGCGAGGGCCTCCCGGGCGGAGATCACGGCCGCCCGCACGTGGCCCCGGTCGCCCACGGCGTTGGCGATCGCCAGGGCGAACGTCGCCTGGGCCTCGGTCGAGCGGTCGGCGATCGCCTGGCGGTGCTGGGTGGTGGCGAGCTCCTCCGCCTCCTCGAAGCGCCCCGCGTAGTGGAGCGTCAGGCAGCGGGTGATGTCGTGCCACCAGGGGTACCAGGCGACGGGGGTGGAAAGCTCCCGCCGGGCGGCCTCGCCCCGCGCCGCGGTCTCCATGGCGTCGTCGAGGCGACCGAGCCGGGCGAGCCCATACCCGCCCATCATGCAGGCGAACACGAGCGCCTCGCCGCGGGCGCGAGCGAGCAGTGGCAGGGCGGCGTCAGCGCCCGCCCGCGGGCCGCGGACGTTGAGCAGCATGCTCAGCCGGCGCGCGGCGATCTGGTCGTGCCAGTACGGATCGGTGATCGTGTCGTCGGCCGCATCGAGGAGCTGCAGCTGGTCGATCCCGGTCCAGGAGTTGTCGTAGCGGGCGACAGCGACACGACCCCGCTCGGCGTCGTCGGCGGCCGTGGCGGCGAGGGCCGCCAGCCTGCGCTCGGCCTCCTCCCGCCGGCCCTGGAAGCCGGCGAGTCGGGCGACCAGGAAGGCCGCCTCGAAGCCGGCACCGCCGTCGAGGGCGGCGCGGGCCAGGCGCTCGGCCAGCGGGAAGTCGTAGCGCCAGCGGGCGATGGTGGCGCCCTTCAGCATCAGGTCGGGCCGGTCGCCGCCCCCCACGAGGCGCCACGTCGCGACACGCAGGGCGTCTTCGGGACGCCGAAGACCCGCCGCCTCGACGGCGTCGGCGAGCGACCGGGCGATCGCGCGGCGGCGCAGCGCCGGCATGCGGGCCCGCAGCACGTCGCCGTAGACAGGGTGGGCCAGGCGGACGGTGAGACGCCGTCCGTCCATCGAGCTGGCGAGCAGGTCACGGCGCTCGAGGGCCTCGGCGAGCGCCAGGTCGGCGAGTGTCGAGAGCTCGCCCTGGCCGAGCGGCTCCCCGAACGCCACCAGCTCCAGCAAGCCGCGCTCGTCCTCGGCGAGCCGGCCGAGGCGGGTTTCGACGATCTCCATCAGCCGCCTGGACGGCGCCAGCGGCCGGCGGAGGCGCCACATGCCGCCGTCGTCGTGAAGAGTGCCGTCCTGGCGGGCGCCCTCGACGAGCTCGTGCAGGAAGAGGCTGTTGCCACGGCAGCGCTCGGTCACCTGCGCCACGGCCGCGGGGTCCACCGGCCCCTGCAGGACGGCGGCGAGCAGTTGCCCCACGGCCTCCTCGGTCAGCCCGGAGACGTCGATGCGCTCGACCAGACCGTCCTTCCACAGGGCGACGATCGGGTCCGGGGCGGGATCGCCGCCCGTCAGCGTCGCCAGCACCGTGGCGGCGCCGGTCGCCGCCACCTGGTGGACCAGCGTGGCCGAGGCATCGTCAAGCAGGTGGGCGTCGTCGACGAACAGCACGAGCCCGCGGCCCTCTGCTCGTTGGACCAACGCCGCCATCGACCGGCGCAGCAGATCGGCCCGGTCGTCGACGGCGCCGGGACCCGGACGGTCCGCCGGCACCAGAGGCGCCAGGGCGCCGAACGGCAGCGGGGCCGCCGAGCGCGTCGCCGTCGCCCGCGCCGTGGCCAGCCCCGCGTCCTCGGCCATCCGGAGGCACTCGGACGCGAGGCGCGTCTTGCCCACACCGGACGGCCCCGCCAGGACGACCCCGCGCGGCTCCCGGCCGAGCAGCAGGTCGCGCAATGTCCGCAGCTCCGCCGCCCGACCGACAAGTGGCCACTCAGCCACGGCGGTCAGTCTCGCGCCATCGACCACGACGCACGAGACGGGTGGCCGGAGGTCGGCTCGACGATCGCCGACCCCGGCTAGCGCTCGCGACGCGGTTCTAGCCAGCCGGAACGAAGTCGTCGGTCCTCACGGTCTCGACGACCTCGATGCACTCGTAGCGATCGCCGAGCGTCCGCAGGGCCGTTCGCTCGGCCGCCAGGACGCCAGTCGCCTCGACCTCGATCGCCGCGAGCTGTCCGATCGGCAGCACGTCGACCACACACAGGTAGGTCCTCGGACCGTGGGCATCTCTGTTCATGACGGTCCACCCCCTCTACATCGCTCCCAGCACACACCGAGCAGCGCCCCGGCGCAGGAGTACCCCTCACTCCATCTTCCGGCATCGAACGCCCCCAGAGCCGCTCGGAATCACGTCGGGGCCGCGCAGGTCGTGCCAGGACGGGCGGTGCTTACAATCGGGCAATGGGCCTCGACGACTTCGCCCGGGTCCCGCTGCTGTTCGGCCCGTCGCCGATCCACCCGCTGCCCCGACTCAGCGCGGCGCTCGGCGGCGAGGTCGAGATCTGGGCCAAGCGAGAGGACTGCAACTCGGGCATCGCCTTCGGCGGAAACAAGGTCCGCAAGCTCGAGTACCTCGTCGCCGAGGCTCTGGCCCAGGGATGCGACACCCTGGTGTCGATCGGCGGCGTGCAGTCCAACCACACCCGCCAGGTCACCGGCGTCGCCTGCCACGTCGGCCTGAAGGCGGTGACCGTCCAGGAGCATTGGGTCGAATGGCCGGACCCGAACTACGACGTCGTCGGCAACCTCCAGCTGACCCGCATCATGGGCGGCGACATCCGGATGGACGACGCCGGCTTCGACATCGGCATGCGCGACAGCTGGAAGCGCGGCGCTGGAGTCGGTGACCGCCGCCGGCGGCCGGCCCTACGCCATCCCGGCCGGCGCCTCCGACCACCCGCTCGGTGGGCTCGGTTTCGCGAACTGGGCGCGGGAGGTCGCCGCCCAGGAGGCCGAGCTCGGGGTCTTCTTCGACCACGTCGTGGTGTGCACGGTGACCGGGTCGACGCACGCCGGCATGATCGCCGGGTTCGCCCTCGAGGACCGGGACGACCGCCGGGTGGTCGGCATCGACGCGTCCAAGACGCTCGAGCAGACCGTCGACCAGGTCACGCGCATCGCCAACGACACGGCCGACAAGATCGGCGTCGCACGCGAGCTGCGCGCCGACGAGATCACCGTCATCGACGGCTACGCCGGCCCGGTGTACGGCATCCCGGACGAGTCGACGATCGAAGCGATCCACCTCGCCGCCCGTACCGAGGGCATGCTCACCGACCCGGTCTACGAGGGGAAGTCGATGGCCGGGCTGATCGGCATGGTCCGCTCGGGCGAGATCCCGGCCGGGTCACGGGTGCTGTACGCCCATCTCGGCGGCCAGCCGGCCCTGTCCGCCTACGCGTCCGTGCGGGGTCTCGGCTAATCGGATCCCCCCTCCAGCCGAATTTGGCATGTCATGTCAAGTTCGGCACAATGCGACGCCATCGCCGCGAAGGCCACGGCGTCAACGGCCCCACGGCCTAGGGTGCGATCGCAACACGGTGATGCCGAGGAGGACCGAAGTGGCGACCGAGTCGCTCGCTGCCCAGATGAGGGCGAAGCGTTCCGAGCTGATGATCTCGGAGTTGGAGGGCGTCGCGCTCCGGATGTTCGAGGAGCGCGGGTTCGACGTCGTCACCGTCGACGACATCGCCTCCGAAGCACACATCTCGGTGCGGACCTTCTACCGCTACTTCCCCACCAAGGAAGACGTGCTGCAGGTGAAGATCGACAGGCGGGCCAGAGCGCTCCGAGCCGCCCTGTCGACCCGGCCCACCGACGAGGCGCCGCTGCACGCGCTCCGCGTCGCGCTCGAGGAGGTCGTGTCCGCCGAAGACCCCGCCTACGGCCGACGCTGGACCGCCGTGGTCGCGGCCACCCCGAACGTCGTGAACGGGGTGATCGGGGGGATCCAACTCAAGAGCCACCGGGTGATCGCGGAGTTCCTCGGTGCGCGCTTCGGTGTGCCGGGTGACGATCTTGTCCCCACCATGCTGGCCGCGGCGGTCGGCGGCGTCATCCAGGCGGCCCAGACGCAATGGTTCCTCCACGGCGGGGACTTGGCGACCAGGATCTCCGAGGGCCTCGAGGTCCTGGAGGGCGGGATCGGTTCCGATCCGCGGACCTGGTCCGGCCGCACCAAGAGGCCGAGGAGCGGCGGCCCGACCAAGCCCGCGCACCGGCGTCCGCGGGCGTAGGCCCTTACGTCAGGACGTCGGATTCGGCCCCGGCGACCACCAGGTAGAAGGTGTCCACGGGCCGCAGGAAACCGGCCCTGGCCGCGCTCAGGGTCGCTCGGCCCCACGCCCTGACGAAGCCGCCATGGGTGCGATAGAGCGTGGTCAGTTGATCGTCCGTGAAGGGCACGGTCGAGCCGAAGAGCTGGCAGAACGGCGTCCCTCCGGTCTGGCCGAGTCCGCTGAGCGTGGCCACCGGGGCATCCACGGCGGGCGTCCGGATCCCGCCGCGCACGATGCCGTTGGCGTCGACGGCGTACTGGAGCGGCTGGATGCTGATGGTCTCCAGGCGTGGCGCCCGGGGCGGCGGCGTGCCGCGGGCGACCCAGCGGTCGAGGTGCGAGATCGCCGCCCGGAGCACGAAGGTCTGCGGCCCGCTGTTGATCGGCACGTCGCAGGTGAAGTTCGGGCTCGGCTGGTTCGTCGGGTGCTGCATCGATGCGAACCAGGCCGCCACCGATTGGCGGTCCCCGGTGTCGGTCCGGCCCACCGCCAGGCCGTAGTGGTCGAAGTGCGCGGTGCCCGCAGCCTCCCAGAGCCGGAAGGTCCCGGTGTCGGGCTGGCGGGCCTGCAAGGCGCCCGCGTCGGTCTCGGTGTTGAAGACCAGGACCGGCACGTCGAGGTCGTCCCGGATCAAGGTGGGCGCCGGCGTCGCCACCGCGGGCAGCGGCGCCTGCGCCAAGGCCGCACCCGCGACGTTGCGGCTGTGCACCAGGAAGCCGTCGTAGACGTTCACGAGCGGGTGCGCCGCGTCGATGTAGGTGACGAGGCGCCCGGCCGACTGCGACTCGCCGACGGCGAGCAGACGATCGGGGCGCAGCCCACTCAGCACCGTCGCGGCCTGGTCACGGATCGCCTGACCCGCCTGCGAGAACATGTCGTAGGAGTAGCTGTCACCCGGATGGGTCAACGACGCGTACCGCACCGGATCCCCGAACTGAGCCCCCTTCAGCGCGTTGAGCCCCACCGCTTGTGCCGACACACCGACCCAGGCATAGCCCTCCCGGATCAGCTCGTCGTGCATGTGGATCCAGTCGGGCGCCGCGTCCGCGCCCCCGGACACGTTCAGCCACTCGACCACGACGGTGCCGTTGAAGTCCCGGCGCCTGACCGGCCGGTTCACGACGATCCGCGTCGTGTAGGCAGCCTCTGACGACGCCGCGACGCTCCACCGGCCATCCGTCGTCAGCGGCGAGGTCGGCGAGTAGGCACTGGCGGTGCCCTCGACGAAGAACTCCGACTGCGAATAGCCCACCGAGGCGAGATCGAAGGCGGTGTTGCCGGGCAGAACCGGCACGCCGTTCCCGCCCGTGACCGGACCCGACACCGTCGGCGACCCAGCATCCGCCTGCGCGACCGGGCTCGAGCCGATCAAGCCGACCGACAGCATGAGCGCGCATGCGGCGGCCCCCATCAAACGACGAACCATCCTGTCCTCCCCTCGAACCGGACCGTAGGTCGGCACGTCTGGCAGATCATGACACTAGTGACATGTCATGGCCAGCGTCAACGGCCTGGCCGCCAGGGCGGCCGGACCGAGGGGACTCGAAGCGAAGGGTCGCCCGATCAACCGCTGGCGTTCGTCCGGTGTTCGCCGTGTTCTCGTTCGGCGGAAAGGTCGGCCGTGCACGCTACGCGGCGGCACCGGAACCAGGGGGGTCTGCCATGCAGCGTCGGTCGTTCCTCAAGCTCAGCGCCGCAGGTGTGGGCGCCGGCCTCGTCGGGACCCGGTTCCTCGGGACCGCTCTGCCCAGGGCGTACGCCGCCGACGGGCCGTACGGCGCCCTGCAGCCAGCGAACGCCAACGGCATCCAACTGCCCGCCGGGTTCTCCTCGCGGGTCGTGGCGACAAGCGGGTCCGTTGTCCCTGGCACGTCGTACACCTGGCACGGCGCGCCCGACGGCGGCGTGTGCTTCCCCAGCCCCGACGGCGGCTGGGTCTACGTGTCCAACAGCGAGCTCTCGCCCGGCGGCGTCGGCGCCCTCCGCTTCGGCGCCAACGGGGCCGTCACCGACGCCTACCGGATCCTGTCGGGTACGACGCGCAACTGCGCCGGCGGCCCGACCCCCTGGAACACCTGGTTGTCGTGCGAGGAAACCAGCTCGGGCCGGGTGTGGGAATGCGACCCGTTCGGGGTCGACGCCGCGGTCGCCCGCCCGGCGATGGGCACCTTCAACCACGAGGCCGCCGCCTGCGATCCGATCGGTCAGTACGTCTACCTGACCGAAGACGCCGGGACCGGCAAGCTGCGACGGTTCCGCCCGACCGTGTGGGGCGACCTGTCGAACGGGACCCTCGAAGCCGCCGTGGTCAGCGGGACGACGGTCACCTGGACCTCGACCATCGCCAACGGCACCTCGTTCAACGGTGGCGAGGGCGCGTGGTACGCGGACGGCAAGGTGTGGTTCACCACCAAAGGCGACAACCGAGTGTGGGAGCTCGACGTCCGGGCCACCCCCAACACCATCCGAGTCATCTACGACGACAACACCTCCCCCAGCCCCGTGCTCACCGGCGTCGACAACGTCGTCGGATCGAGCTCGGGCGACCTCTTCGTGGCCGAGGACGGCGGGAACATGGAGCTCGTGATGATCCAACCCGACGGCGCGGTGTCGGTCTTCCTGCGGGTGCTCAACCAATCCGGCTCCGAGATCGCCGGCCCCGCATTCAGCCCCGACGGCACCCTCCTCTACTTCAGCTCCCAGCGAGGCCCCAGCGGCAGTGGCCAAGGCGTGACCTACGAGGTGAGCGGCCCCTTCCGCGCCTCCGTGCCCCCGACGACCACGACGACAGCCGCACCCCCCACGACCACCACCACGACCACACCAGCCACCATCACCCTCTCGGCCACGGGGCGCACGGTCAGGCGCAAGAACTACGTCGACCTGGCGTGGTCAGGAGCGACCACCGCGCAGGTCGAGATCCGCCGCAACGGCATGGTCATCGCGACCACCACCAACGACGGTGCCCACACCGACGGCCTCGGCCGCAGCACCGGCACCTTCAGCTACCGCGTGTCCCACCCGGGCGGCACGCCGCTGTCGAACGAGGTCGCCATCACGTTCTGACCCGCGGCGGCTGGCTCGACCGTCCGGGCATCCGCGTGCTGGCCGAAGGGCACAGCGAGCCTGCTCGATGACGATCCGCTCGGGACGCAGTGGGTGTCTCCACGAGCAGCGAGGACCCCTCGCGCCTGTCGACAGCCAGGGGGTCAGGCGCCAGGTGACCCATCAGCTCCGAGCCTTCGGCGGCGCCACGTGATCGCTCACCTCGCAGGCGTACCGGTGGAGGAGAGCCTGCTGCCGTTGCTGAGCGGGGTGGGCGCCGGGCTCCTGCTGGCGCGCGCCTGGCTTGTGTCACGCGTGCGACGCCCGCGTTCGGCAAGGCCGGCGCGACGTGGCACGATCTCACGGTGACCAGCAGACCCGCCGCAACGCAGCACCTGCGCGACCTCGCGTGGCTGCGCCGCGTCCGCGACCGGATCGACCGGGAGTACGCGCAGCCGTTGGACGTCGAGGCGCTGGCCCGCGGCGCGAACATGTCGGCCGGGCACCTCAGCCGCCAGTTCCGGCTTGCCTACGGCGAGTCGCCGTACAGCTACCTGATGACGCGGCGCATCGAGCGAGCGATGGCGCTGCTGCGCCGTGGCGACCTCAGCGTCACCGACGTCTGCTTCGCGGTCGGCTGTTCGTCGCTGGGCACCTTCAGCACCCGCTTCACCGAACTGGTCGGCATGCCTCCCAGCGCCTACCGACGCCATGCGGCGCGCGTGACGGCGGGGATGCCGCCGTGCGTGGCGAAACGGGTGACCAGACCGATCAGGAATCGAGAAGCGCAGGTCACCGAGCCTCACTTAGCGTGATCGCCATGGACATCACCATTCACCAGGCCTACCTCCCGCACGACGACCCGGACGCCGCCCTGTCCTTCTATCGCGACACCCTCGGCTTCGAGGTCCGCAACGACGTCGGGTACGAGGGGATGCGCTGGATCACGGTCGGCCCCGCCAACCAGCCCGGCACGTCCATCGTCCTGCATCCGCCGGCCGCCGACCCCGGCATCACCGATGACGAGCGCCGCACCATCGCCGAGATGATGGCCAAGGGCACCTACGCCGGCATCAACCTGGCCACCAAGGACCTCGACGGCGCCTTCGAGCAGCTGCAGGCCAGCGACGCCGAGGTCGTCCAGGAGCCGACCGAGCAGCCGTACGGGATTCGCGACTGCGCCGTCCGCGATCCTGCGGGCAACATGGTCCGCATCCAGGAACTGCGCTGAGCCGTCCGGCGATCGCAGCCGTCACCCCCGGCTCCTGCGCTCAGCGTCATCGCGACGCCGAGGGCGACGTCGAGGTCCTCGAGATCGACGCGCTGCCGCGGGAGCGGGGTGACCGGTTCGTCGCGCCCACCGGCTTCGACCCCGCAAGATGCGCGACCGCACGCCGACCCAACAACACGGAGACACGATGAGCAACGCCACGAGGACCGACACGCAGTCGCCTGCGCGGCACGATGCCGACAGCCACGATCTGATCCGCGTGCAGGGCGCGCGCGTGAACAACCTCAAGGACGTCAGCGTCGAGATCCCGAAGCGCCGGCTGACGGTGTTCACCGGCGTCTCGGGCTCGGGCAAGAGCTCGCTGGTGTTCGGCACGATCGCCGCGGAGTCGCAGCGGATGATCAACGAGACCTACAGCGCCTTCGTGCAGGGCTTCATGCCGACGCTGGCGCGGCCCGAGGTCGACCTGCTCGAAGGGCTGACGACCGCGATCCTCGTCGACCAGGAGCGGATGGGCTCGAACCCACGGTCCACCGTCGGCACCGCCACCGACGCCAACGCCATGCTGCGCATCCTCTTCAGCCGGCTCGGGCAGCCGCACATCGGTTCGCCCAACGCGTACTCGTTCAACGTCCCCTCGGTGAAGGCCAGCGGTGCGATCACGATCGAGCGCGGCGCCGGCAAGACGAAGACCGAGAAGGCGAGCTTCACCCGTCTCGGCGGCATGTGTCCGCGCTGCGAGGGCATGGGCTCGGTCACCGACTTCGACCTGTCGGCGCTGTACGACGACAGCAAGTCGCTCAACGAGGGTGCGCTCACCATCCCCGGCTACAGCATGGACGGCTGGTACGGCCGCATCTTCCGCGGCTGCGGCTTCTTCGATCCGGACAAGGCGATCGGCAAGTACACGAAGAAGGAGCTGCACGACCTGCTCTACAAGGAGCCGACCAAGATCAAGGTCGAAGGGATCAACCTGACGTACGCGGGGCTGATCCCGACGATCCAGAGGTCGATGCTGTCCAAGGACGTCGACGCGCTGCAGCCCCACATCCGGGCGTTCGTGGACCGGGCGATCACGTTCACCACGTGTCCCGAGTGCGACGGCACCCGGCTCAGCAAGGAGGCCCGGTCGTCGAAGTACAAGGGCATGAACATCGCCGACGTCTGCTCGATGCAGATCAGCGATCTGGCCGACTGGGTCCGGGGCCTCGACGAACCGTCGGTGGCTCCGCTGCTCGCCGGGCTGCAACACCTCCTCGACTCGTTCGCGGAGATCGGGCTGGGCTACCTCTCGCTGGACCGGCCGGCGGGCACCCTGTCCGGGGGCGAGGCACAGCGCACCAAGATGATCCGCCACCTCGGCTCGTCGCTCACCGACATCACCTACGTCTTCGACGAGCCGACGATCGGCCTGCACCCCCACGACATCGAGCGGATGAACGATCTGCTGCTGCAGCTGCGGGACAAGGGCAACACCGTGCTCGTCGTGGAGCACAAGCCCGAGTCCATCGCGATCGGTGACCACGTCGTCGACCTCGGCCCCGGCGCCGGCACCGAGGGCGGCACCGTCTGCTTCGAGGGCACCGTGGAGGGGCTGCGGCGGAGTGACACCACGACCGGCCGCCATCTCGACGACCGGGCCACCCTCAAGGAGTCGGTGCGTGCGCCTTCCGGCGCGCTGGAGATCCGCGGCGCGTCGACGCACAACCTCCAGGACGTGGACGTCGACGTCCCGCTCGGGGTCCTCTGCGTGGTCACGGGCGTCGCCGGCTCCGGCAAGAGCTCGCTGATCGACGGCTCGGTGTCCGGCCGCGACGGCGTGGTCGTCGTCGATCAGGGTGCGATCCGCGGTTCGCGACGGAGCAACCCGGCGACGTACACCAAGCTTCTCGACCCGATCCGCAAGGCGTTCGCGAAGGCCAACGGCGTGAAGCCGGCGCTCTTCAGCTCCAACTCCGAGGGCGCCTGCCCCACCTGCAACGGCGCCGGCGTCATCTACACCGACCTGGGCGTGATGGCCACGGTCGAGTCCACCTGCGAGGAGTGCGAGGGGAAGCGGTTCCAGGCGTCGGTCTTGGAGTACACGTTCGGCGGCAAGGACATCAGCGAGGTGCTGGCGATGTCGGTGACCGAGGCCGAGGAGTTCTTCGGCGCTGGCGACGCACGCACGCCGGCCGCCCACAAGATCCTCGACCGGCTCGCCGACGTCGGGCTCGGTTACCTCGGCATCGGCCAGCCGCTCACCACCCTGTCCGGCGGCGAGCGGCAGCGGCTCAAGCTGGCCACCCAGATGGCCGAGAAGGGTGACGTCTACATCCTCGACGAGCCGACCACCGGCCTCCACCTCGCCGACGTCGAGCAGATGCTCGGCCTGCTCGACCGGCTCGTCGACTCCGGCAAGTCCGTCATCGTCGTCGAGCACCACCAGGCGGTCATGGCGCACGCCGACTGGATCATCGACCTCGGCCCCGGCGCCGGCCACGACGGCGGCCGGATCGTCTTCGAGGGCACACCCGCCGACCTCGTCGCCGCCCGCGCCACCCTCACCGGCGAGCACCTCGCGGCCTACGTCGGCACCTGACCGACGCCCCCGCGGACACCGTGAGCGGCTCGAACCCCTAGCCCACTCGCTCCGGTCAGCTGAGGGCGCGGCGGAGGCTGGACGGTGTGTGCCCCGTCTCGTTGCGGATCACGCGGCAGAGGTGGCTCTGGTCGGCGAAGCCGAGGTCGGCGGCCAGCCGGGCCAACTGCTGCTCCCCGCCGGCCAGGCGATCCAGCGCGGCCCGGGCCCGGAGGCGCATGCGATGTCTGGCGATGGTGTGGCCGGTGGCGGCACGAAAGAGCCGGCTGAGGTGTGTCGCGGACACGTTCAGCGTGGCCGCCAGGTCGGCCAGCGAGCAGTCCGGATCGGCCGCCAGCGCTTCTCGGGCGTCGTCGACCAGGGCGCGACGGGCGCGGGCCGTCGCAGGTCGACCGGACTCCACCCGTGCGGGGTCGACCTGTGCGAGAGCTGCTGCGACCAGTGACAGTGCCCGCTCGTGCAAAGCGTCCGCCGGCTCGCCCCGGTGTGCCGCCGCGAGGAGAAGGCGGTGCTCGAGATCGACCGACGGCGAGCTGGGCACGGGGCCCGACGGCAGGACCGGGTCGCCGCCCCACAGACGAGGCCAGCAGGGCAGGGTCGAGCCACACCGACGTGCAGTCGTCGCCGCCGGCGTGAGGATGGTCGTAGCGCTGCTCCTGCCCGGGGTTGATGCAGTAGGCCTGGGTCGGGTCGAGGAGGTTGCTCGTCGCATCGGCGGTGCGGACGAAGCAGCCGCTGCGCACGAACACGATCGCATGGTGACCGGCTTCGTGCGCGTGGCCACGGCCGGTCGGGAGGCGGCAGGTGACATCGGTGAGCGTCACACCGCCGTGGTCGAGTAGCCGACGGGTGCTCAGCATCGGGTCGGCTCCGGCGACGCCGCGCAGCAATGTCCAAGAGCTCGACCTGGAGGGCCGGCACAGTGGCCGGTCATGACTGCGAACCGCACCATCACTGTCTACGGCGCCTCCGGCCATACCGGACAGTTCGTCGTGGCCGAACTGCGTCGACGCGGCTGGGTGCCCGTCCTGTCGGGCCGAGACCCCGACAAGCTGCGGGCCGCCGCTGAGGGCGGACAGGGCGAGCTGGAGATCCGCCCGGCGGCGGTCGACTCGTCGACCGCGATCGATCATGCGCTGGACGGTTCGGCGGCGGTGATCAACTGCGCCGGCCCGTTCCGTTGGACCGCGGCGCCGGTGATCGAGGCGGCGCTCCGGGCCGGCATCCCCTACCTGGACGTGGCGGCCGAGATCGAGGCCGTCGCCGACACCTTCGCCCATTACGACGAGCGGGCCCGCGACGCCGGCATCGTGGTCGTGCCGGCCATGGCCTTCTACGGCGGATTGGGCGACCTGCTGGCCACCGCCGCGACACCGGGGTGGACGTCGGCCGACGAAGTCACCATCGCCTACGGGTTGAGCAGCTGGCGGCCGACGCAGGGCACGCTGGCCTCCGGCAAGGTCTCGAGGCAACGCCGCGAAGGACGCCGCCTCGCGTATCGCAACGGGCACCTCGAGCTCCGCACCGACGACGCACCGATCGACGAATGGCGCTTCCCGGCGCCGCTCGGGACGCAGAAGGTCCTGGCCGAGTTCACCATGGCCGATTGCGTCACCATCCCCCGCCACCTCGCCACGCCCGCGATGAGGAGCTACATGACCCTCACCGCAGCAAACGACGTCAGCGACCCAGACCCGTCACCCCCGGTCGCCGTCGACGAGAGCGGGCGGTCGTCGCAGACCTTCCTGGTCGACGTCGTGGTCCGATCCGGAACGACCGAACGTCGAGCCGTCGCGGGCGGCCGCGACATCTACGCATTCAGCGCCCCGCTCGTGGTCGAGGCGACCGAGCGCGTCCTCGGTGGGCTGGTCGAACGCACCGGCGCCCTCACCGCCGGCCAAGCCTTCGACGCCAGGGACTTCCTCCGTTCACTCCCCGTCGACCACATTTCCCTGCCGTAGAAGCACCCGGCCGGGCGAGGGAAGCGATCGCTGAAGCCGCGCGACATAGCGACGTAGCCTCGGCGAGCGGCCCGGGACAGGGTGACGGCCGAGATCGGTGCACATGGAACTCCTGCTGCTGTCGAACTCCACCAACTACGGGCGAGCGATGTTCTCCCACGCGGCCGAGGCGTTCGTCGACGTCGCCGCCGGCGAGCGGGTGACCTTCGTGCCCTACGCCCTGGCGGACTGGGACGGCTACGCCGACCGGGCGATCGCCGCCCTCGGCGCCTTCGGCCTCGATGCCACGTCGGCGCACCGGTCCGACGACCCCCGCCGTGCCATCCTCGACGCCGACGTCGTGATGATGGGCGGGGGCAACACGTTTCGGTTGCTCGACTCATTGCACCACCTGGACGTGATCGAGGGGCTGGGCGAGCGGGTGCGCCGCGGCGAGACGCGCTACATGGGCGCGTCCGCCGGCACCAACGTGGCCTGTCCCACCATCCGCACAACGAACGACATGCCGATCTGTCTGCCACCGGGGTTCGACGCCCTCGGGCTGATCCCGTTCCAGATCAACCTCCACTACATCGACGCCGATCCGCTCTCCACCTACATGGGCGAGACCCGCGAGAACCGCATCGAAGAGTTTCTCGAGGAGAACGACTGCCCCGTGCTCGCCATGTACGAAGGATCGTGGCTGCGGGTCAGCGGTGATCGGGCGACCGTCACCGGGCCCGCTCGGCTGTTCCAGCGGGACGGGGTCGAGGCGTTCGCCGACGGCGGTGACGTCTCGCACCTGCTGCGTATGCGGCCGGTGTTCGACAGAGGCGCACGACCCCGCAGGGGACCGGACCCGGGCCACGGTAGGGTGCGGGCCTAACCCGACTTAGTGGGGACCTCTCGTTGACATCCGGCGCCATCCGGTCGGCCTTCTCCCGTCGCCTCCTCTGAGCTCACCTCGAGGAGCGACATGTCCCAGTCCCCGGTGCCCGCGTCGTCGAACGCGCCCGTCATCGACCGCGACCGTCCCACCGCGGTCGTCTACTGCGAAGCCAACTTCGGCGATACCGACGGCAAGACGGCCAACGGGCTCGTCCGCCACTCGGAGACCTACGAGATCGTCGCGGTGATCGACAGCCAGCAGGCCGGGCACCGACGCGGGCGTGGTGCTCGGCGAGAAGCCGAACGGACATCCCGGTGTGTCGGGACCTTGCGGACGCGGTCGCCCAGGCCGGCGGCGCGGCCGACGCCTTCATCTTCGGGATGGCGCCGTCGAGCGGCATGCTCTCCGCCCACGAGCGAGCCGTCGTCCTCGACGCCATCGCCACCGGGATGGACATCGTCAACGGGCTGCACGAGTTCCTGAACGACGACCCCGAGTTCGCCGAGGCCAGCCGGGCGTACGACGTGCAGATCCTCGACGTGCGCCGGCCCCGCGCCAAGAAGGACCTGCGGATGTTCACCGGCCGCATCGCGGAGGTCACCTGCCCGCGCATCGCCGTGCTGGGCACCGACGGCGCCATCGGCAAGCGGACCACCGCCACGGTCCTGACCCGGGCGCTGCAACGAGCGGGGCCTCGACGCGGTCATGGTCGGCACCGGCCAGACCGGCCTGATCCAGGGCGCCCGCTACGGCATCGCGCTCGACGCCATCCCGTCGCAGTTCTGCTCGGGCGAGATGGAGGCCACGATCCTCGACGCGTTCGAGGCCGAGCACCCGGACGTGATCGTCATCGAGGGCCAGGGCGCCCTCAGCCACCCCGCGTACCTGACCTCGACATTCATCCTGCGGGGCAGCCGGCCCGACGCCGTCGTCCTCCAGCACGCGCCGGGCCGGACCCGCCTCGGAGACTTCGGGACGCTCGTGATGCCGACGCCCGCCACCGAGATCAACCTCATCGAGACCTTCGCCGCCACCAAGGTCATCGGCCTCACGATCAACCACGAGAACATGACCGATGCCGAGGTCTCGACGGCCATCACGCGGTACGAGGACGAGCTCGGCATCCCGGCCACCGACGCGCTCACCCGACCCGAGGGACGCCTCGTGGACATGGTGCTCGCCGCGTTCCCAGAGCTGGAGGAGAAGCTGAACGCCAGCGCGCGGTGACCGCCCCGCGGCTGGACATCGACCTCGGCAAGATCCACCACAACGCCCGCGCGCTCGTCTCCTCCCTGGCGACGAAGCGCATCTCGGTTACCGGGGTCACCAAGGCGACGTTGGGATCGCCCGCCATCGCCGGCGCGTTGCTGCGCGCCGGGGTGGCCCGGCTCGGCGATTCACGGATCGAGAACATCGAGGCGATGCGGGGTGCAGGCCTGACGGTGCCGATGACGCTCATCCGCTCACCGATGATCAGCCAGGTGGACAGGGTCGTCCGGCACGCCGAGGTCAGCTTCAACACCGAGCCGGCCGTCATCACCGGGCTGGCCGGCGCGGCGCGGGCGGCCGGGAGGACCCACGGGATCGTGCTGATGGTCGAGCTCGGCGACCTGCGCGAGGGGATCATGCCCGGCGGGGTGGCGGACGTCGTGCGTCACACCCTCGGCTTCCCGGACCTCGAGCTGAGGGGGCTGGGCGCCAACCTCGCCTGCCAGAGCGGCGTGGTGCCCGACGCCCGCAACATGGCCGAGCTCTCGGCGATCGCCACCTCGGTCGAGGCGACGCTCGGCAGACGTCTCGACATCGTGTCCGGGGGCAACTCCGGCAACCTCGGCTGGGCCCTGAGCGGCGCGGACACCGGCCGGATCGACGATCTGCGGCTGGGAGAAGCGATCCTGCTCGGTCGGGAGCCCCTGCACCGCCGACCACTCGACGGCCTGCACACCGACGCCTTCACCCTCGTCGCCGAGGTGATCGAGGCCAAGGACAAGCCGTCCCGACCGTGGGGCGACCTCGCGCAGACGGCGTTCGGGGCGCGGCCGCCGGCGACCGACCGCGGCACCGCCGAGCGGACGATCGTGGCGATCGGCGAGCAGGACGTCGACCCGTCCGGCCTGCTGCCTCCCCCCGGCATCCACGTGATCGGGGCCAGCAGCGACCACCTCATCCTGAGCGCCGGCGATCGCCGCGTCGAGGTCGGTGCCCAGATCGCGTTCCAGCTCAACTACAGCGCGCTGGTCCGGGCGATGACGTCGCCGTTCGTCGCCAAGGTGCTGCACGATCGCCACGGATCGGAAGACACGCCGCGATGAGAGTCGTGATGAGCCTCGGCGCCATGCGGGCCGCTCGGTGCGACCACGCGCCGCGAGCCGCCGACAGTGTCGACGGCTCGCGTGCTGGACGGTTGGTCCTGGTCAGACGACGCGGACGTTCTGCGCCTCTTCGCCCTTCCGGCCGGGAGCGACGTCGAACTCGACACGCTGCCCCTCATCGAGGGACTTGTAGCCCTCGCCCTGGATGTTGGAGAAATGGACGAAGACGTCGTCGCCCTGTTCGCGTGAGATGAAGCCGAAGCCCTTCTCAGCATTGAAGAACTTCACGGTTCCTGTAGCCACTTTGATCTGCTTCTCTTCTGTTCTGTACCGGCCGATCAGTCGATCGGTCGCCGCCCAACTCTATTGGCCACGGGCCCATCGTCCACCATCGCCCCGCTTGGACGCGAAAACACCCGAGGCCGATCATCGTCCTCGGCGCGTGCGATCGAACGTTTGTTCGTGTCGAAGGACCGTCTTTCGCCCTACCGAGTTCAGCAACGGGACCGTCGGGCTGCAGTACCGCCGGCACCGCTGAACCGGCGGCCGACAGGCACGACGAGTGGCAATCAGGCGAGCGCCACTACCTGTCCGAGGGGTCCATGGCCCAACTCAAACCAACCAGCGATACTGGCGGCATTAGTCGTGTCGGAGGGGGGACTTGAACCCCCACGTCCTTAACGGACACTAGGCCCTCAACCTAGCGCGTCTGCCAATTCCGCCACTCCGACGTGGCTGCCCGGCGGGCCGGGCAAGGGGGAACACTCTAGCGCGAGCGTCTCGGGCGCCCAATCGGGCTCAGGAGCTGCGGCGACGGCGCCGGCGGCGCAGGAAGACGCTCAGCAACCAGAGGATCGTCAGCCCCACCACGGCCGGGACGATCCGCTTGGCGACCGGTGCGCCGGCGGCCTCGAGCAGGTCGACCGGCTCGGGCTCGGCGCTGTCGACGACCCGGACCGACGGGCCCGACGTGCCGGCGATGCGGGCGCCGGAGGCGGGCGACGACGCCGCGGACGCGGCGTCGACCTCGTCGGCCGCCAGGTCGACCGCCCGTGCCGCGGCGGCACCCTCGGATGCCAGGTCGAGCGGTCCGTGGGCGGGCTCGCCCGGGGGGAGCACCCGCTCCGCCGCTTGTCGGGCCTTGACGTCTGCGGCCGACGGCAGGTCACCGGGATCGGCGACGTCGACCAGGAGCTTGTTCTCGAGGCAGTCGACGAACTGGCCCAGCAGCTTGGACGACACGTCGGCCATCACGCCGCGCCCGAACTGGGCGACCCGGCCGGTCACGGTGAGGTCGGTCGCCACCGTGACCGCGGTGCCGTCGCCGTCGGCGGTCAGCGTGGCCGTGATGGTCGCGTTGGCGTTGCCCTGGCCCCGGGTGTCGCGGCCCTCGGCCCGGAGCACCGCCTTGTGCGCTTCGTCGTCGCGCTCGACGAACCGGGCCGTGCCCTTGTACTGGGCCGTGATCGGCCCGACCTTCACCTTGACGATGCCCCGGTACTCGTCACCCTCGACCTCCTGCAGCTGGGCGCCCGGCATGCACGGGGCGATCAGCTCGACGTCGGTGAGCACGGCCCACGCCTGCTCGACCGGCACGCCCACTCGGAAGTCGTTGGTCAGCTCCATGGGGATCCTCCTGGATCGGTCCAGGTCGCGAGATCGTCGACGGTGTCGATGTCCGCGGCCCGCCCCGGACACGGTACCTCCACCACCAGATCGGGTCGGCGCCGCATCACCAGCCGGGCGCCCTCGTCGCCGGTCGCCGGCAGCAGCGGCCATGCCATCGACGAGAGCCGCACCGGGTTGCCCCGCTCGCCCGCGTAGGTGGCGACGGCGAGGGGGGAGGTGGCCGCCCGGGCGACGCGGCGCCAGGCCTCGGTCTGCACGAGCGGCTGGTCGCCGAGCCCCACGACGACGGCCGCGTGCCCGTCCCGCCGAGCCCGGTCCACGCCCGCCCGCAGGGACGTGGCGATGCCCTCCCGCCAGCGGTCGTTGCGAACGAACGTCACGGCCTCCTGGGCGAGGGCCGGCACCGGGAGATCCGTGGCGCCCCGCACCACGTAGGTCGCGTCCAGCCCCGCCGCGGCGGCCGACTCGATCGCCCACTCGACGACCGGGCGCCCGAGGTACGGCGCGAGGAGCTTGTGGCCCTCGCCGCCCGAGGCGATGAAGCGCGAGCCGCCGCCCGCGGCGAGGACGATGGCCGCGGTCGTCACGGGTCACGCCTCCCGGTGGATCGGGCCCTCGGTGTCGCGCAGCGGGCGGGCGTCGACCCGGCCGGTGCGCTGGGCGATGATCTCCGCGCAGATCGACACCGCCGTCTCCTCGGGCGTGCGGGCGCCGACGTCGAGCCCGATCGGGGCCCGGATCCGGGCGAGCCCGGCGTCGTCGACCCCGGCCTCCCGCAGGCGGGCGACGCGGTCCGCGTGGGTACGACGGCTGCCCATGGCGCCGACGTAGCCCACGTCGGTGGCCAGGGCGGCGACCAGCGCGGGGACGTCGAACTTGGCGTCGTGGGTCAGCACGCAGACGGCGTCGCGGGGTGTGAGCGATGCACCGACCCGTCCGAGCAGGCGATCGGGCCAGTCGACGACCACCTCGTCGGCCTGCGGGAAGCGGGCGCGGGTGGCGAACACCTCCCGGGCATCGCACACGGTGACCCGGTAGCCGAGGACCTTGGCCACCCGGACGAGGGCCGCGGTGAAGTCGACGGCGCCGAACACGAGCATGTGCGGCGGCGGGGCGAACGCCTCGACGAACACGGCCACCACGGCCTCGCGGGCCTCGCCGTGGGGCCCGTAGTGCCGCACCGCGGTGGTGCCGGCCGCCAGCTCGCCCAAGGCGTCGCGGGCGACCACACGGTCGAGGTCGGGGTCGCCCAGCGTGCCCTCGGCCGGCTCGCCCGGGCGGACCAGCAGCTTCCCGCCCGTGCCGGGCCCGGCGATGACGGTCGCCAGCGCCACCGGCTGCTCGGACCGCACCGCGGCCGACAGGCCCTCGTACAGGCCCTCGCTCACCAGTCGAGCGGCTCGAGGTACAGGTGGATCGTGCCCCCGCACGTCAGCCCCACCGCGAAGGCGTCGTCGTCGGAGTAGCCGAAGCTCACGACCTTGCGCTCGCCCGTGCGGAGGACCTCGAGCGCCTCGGTCACGACCGCGCCCTCGACGCACCCACCTGAGACCGATCCGACCACCTCGCCTCGCTCGTTCACGGCCATGGCCGCCCCCGGGGCGCGGGGCCCCGAGCCGTCGAGGTCGACGACACGTGCCACGGCGACGTCGACGCCCTCGGCCCGCCACCGGTCGAGCTCGTCCAGCAGGTCTCTCATCGTGCTCTCCGCTCTTGACCGTCGGCCGGGCCGCTCGGGCCTCGGTCGCTCTTGCGCCTTCCGGGACGCTCCCTCATGCTGCTGACCACCTCGGCCAGGGCCTCGAGCGAGGCGACGGAATGGCCCTCGACGAACTCGTCGACGTGCGGCAGCGCGGCCGCCATGCCCCCGGCCAGCGGCGCGTACCCCGGCGACGCCTTCAACGGGTTGACCCACACGATGCGATGGGCGACGCGCCCGAGGCGGGCCATCTCGGCGCCCAGCAGGGCCGGATCGCCGCGGTCCCACCCGTCGGACAGGATCACGACCGTGGCGCCCCGGCCGAGGCCGCGGACTCCCCACCGGTCGTTGAACCGCCGGAGCCCCTCCCCCAGTCGCGTGCCACCCGACCAGTCTGCGACGGCGTCGGCGGCGCGCCGGAGGGCGGCGTCGGGATCGTGCGTGGTCAGCTCGCGGGTGAGGCGCGTGACCCGGGTGCCCACCGCGAAGGCCTCGACCTGGCCGCGACGCCGGCCGGCGACCGCGGCGTGGGCGAAGCGGGCGAGGCTGCGGGCGTACGGCTCCATCGAGCCGCTGACGTCGAGCAGCAGGACGAGCCGGCGCGGCCGCTCCCCCGCCTCGACGGTGGCCCGGGACAACACCTCGCCCCCGGTTCGCAGCGAGCGGCGCACCGTCCGGCGCAGGTCCAGCTCACCGCGCCCCGCGGGCGCGCGGCGGCGCCGGCGGCTCGGGCGCCGGGCCGACCGCACCCGCAGCTGCGCCATCAGCCGGTGCGCCTCGGCCAGCTCGTCGGGAGTGCAGGCCGCGAGGTCGCGCTGGCGCAGCAACTCGGTGGCGCTCCAGCGGACCGTGCGGACCTCGCCCGCGCCGGCAGGGTCCTCACCAGGGGCGGCCGGATCGGGGGCGTCGGGATCGTCCGCGTCCAGTCGAACCTCGACCGGGCGCGGGACGACCTGCACCTCCGCCGAGCGCAGCCCACCCATGACGGCCCCGAACGCCTGGTCGTAGGCGGGCACGTGCTCGGGGCGGACGACGAGCGTCGCCCTGCCCGCCCAGTAGGCACCCGCCGGCGACCCGCCCGCCAAGGTCAGCGCCCGGGCGTAGGCGACGGTCGCCCCGGTGGGGACGGGCACGCCCCGCTCCCGCAGCGCCGACGCCAGCGCGACCGCGGTCTGGTCGAGTGGGTCGGTCGCGAGACCGTCAGGCACTGCGGGCCACCGCCTCGCGCACGAGGGTGTCGATGCCGTGCTCGCGGACCCGCTGCTCGTCCTCGCGGTACTTCACCACCGAACCCAGCGTGGCGCTGGCCCCGAGAGCGTCGAGGTCGCCCGCGCCGAGCAGAGACAGCGCCCGGGCCCAGTCGATGGTCTCGGCGATGCCCGGCGGCTTGTACAGCCCCAACGCGCGGATCTCGGCCACGGCGGACGCGACCTGGCGAGCGAGCGGACCGTCGACCTCGGGCGCCCGGATGCGCACGATCGCCACCTCGCGCTCGACGCTGGGCTGGTCGACCCAGTGGTAGAGGCAGCGGCGCTTGAGCGCGTCGTGCACGTCGCGCGTGCGGTTCGACGTGAGCACCGCCACGGGCGGCGTGGTGGCCCGCACCGTGCCCAGCTCGGGGATGGTGACCGCCCAGTCGGACAGCAGCTCGAGCAGGAACGCCTCGAACTCGTCGTCGGCCCGGTCGATCTCGTCGATGAGCAGCACCGGCGGCGGCGCGCCCTCGGGCGTGTACAGCGCCTGCAGCAGAGGGCGGCGCACGAGGAACCGCTCGTCGTACAGCTCGCCCTCGAGGACGTCGACCCCCGCCGCGGCGGCCCGCCCCGCAGCCTCGGCGGCCCGCAGGTGGAGGAGCTGCCGGGCGTGGTCCCATTCGAACAGCGCCTGGTTGGCGTCGATCCCCTCGTAGCACTGGAGCCGGACCAGGCGACCGCCGGTCCAGGCGGCCAGGGCCTTGGCCACCTCGGTCTTGCCCACCCCGGCGTCGCCCTCGAGGAACAGGGGCCGCTGCAGGCGCAGGGCGAGGAACACGGCCGTCGCCAGCCCCTCGTCGGCCAGGTAGTCGTACGCGGCGAGACCGTCGACGACGGACGCGACGTCGGCGGGCTCGTCAGGCATGGCCACAGCCTACGGGCGAGCCGTAGCCGGGACTCGGTCCCAACCGGGGATGGCCGTCAGGTCATGTGCCCGACAACCATCTCCGGTTCGATGGGTTGAGGCGGTCAGGCGCCCGCGCTTTCCAACGCCCGGCGGACGAGCACCTGGGCCAGGTGGCGGCGGTACTCGGGAGATGCGTTGAGGTCGCCGGGCGGCTCGGTGCCCTCGTCGGCGCGGGCGGCGGCGTCGGCGGCCCCCGATCCGGACCGGAGCGCATCCTCCACCCCGGCGGCGCGCAGGGGCGCCGACCCCATGTTGACGAGCCCGACTCCGGGACCGCCCGCCCCGTTGGTGAGGGCGGCGGCGACGCCCACGATGGCCCAGTCCTGGGAGCGGCGGTTGAACTTCTCGAACGCCCACCCGGCCCCGGGCACGGCGGGGACGCGGAGCTCGGTCAGCACCTCGTCGGGCGCCAGGGCCGTCTCCAGGAAACCGGTGAAGAAGTCGTCGGCGGCGATCTCCCGCTCGCCCCCGGGACCCCGGACGACCAGCGTCCCCCGCAGCGCCAGCAGCACCGCGGGGAGGTCGGACGCGGGGTCGCCGTGGGCGATCGAGCCCCCGATGGTGCCGCGGTGGCGCACCTGGGGGTCGCCGATCTGCCCGGCCACCTCGGCCAGCAGCGGGGCCTGTTCACGCACGAGGTCGGAGCTCGCGACGTCGTGATGGCGGGTCAACGCCCCGATGCGCACGGTGCCACCGCCGTCCTCGACGTACGACAGGTCGCCGATGCGGCCGATGTCGACCAGGACCGTGGGCTGGGCCAGCCGCAGCTTCATCAGGGGCAGGAGCGAGTGCCCGCCCGCCAGCAGCTTGGCGTCGTCTCCGTGCGCTGCCAGCAGCTCGATCGCCTCGTCGACCGAGCCGGCCCGCTGGTAGTCGAAGGGTGCGGGGATCATGCCTGGGCCTCCTGGATGGCGGTCCACACCCGTTCGGGGTGGGCGGGCATGGCCATGTCGGTGATCCCGAGCGGCGCCAGGGCGTCGACGATGGCGTTGATGACGGTGGGCGCCGAGCCGATGGTCCCGGCCTCGCCGATGCCCTTGACCCCGAGCAGGTTCGTCGGGCTGGGGGTGACCGTGTGGTCGAGCCGGAAGCTCGGGACCTCGACCGCGCTGGGGATGCAGTAGTCGATGAGGGTGGGGTTGCGGAGCGTGCCCTCGGCGTCGTACTCGGCCCCCTCCCACAGCGCCTGGGCGACCCCCTGCACGATGCCGCCGTGGAGCTGGCCCTCCACGATCATCGGGTTCACCAGCGGCCCGCAGTCGTCGACCGCCACGTAGTCGCGCAGCTCGACCTCTCCGGTGTCCTCGTCCACCTCGACCACGGCCACGTGCGTGCCGAACGGGAACACGAAGTTCGGCGGGTCGTAGGTCACCTGGGCGGCCAGGTTGGGTTCGGTGCCCTCGGGCAGGTCGTGGGCGCTGAACGCCTCGAACGCCACGGCCTGGAGGGTCATCGCCTTCGACGGCGTGCCCCGCACGCGGAGCTCGGCGTCGACGAGCTCGAGGTCGTCCTCGGCGCACTCGAGCTGGTGAGCGGCGATGGTACGCGCCTTGGCGATGACCTCGTCGGTGGCCATGGCGACGGCCACGCCCCCGACCGGCAGCGAGCGGCTGCCGTAGGTGTCCATGCCGAGCGGGCTGACCGCGGTGTCGCTGTGCAGGACCTCGATGTCGCCGGGATCGATGCCCAGGCGCTCGGCCACGATCTGCGACCACGTGGTCTCGTGGCCCTGGCCGTGAGGCGTGGTGCCGCTGACCACCTGCACCTTGCCGGTGGGCAGGACCCGCACCGAGGCGGCCTCCCACCCGCCCGCCGCGTAGTTGAGCGAGGCCAATACTCGGCTGGGCGCCAGCCCGCACATCTCGACGTAGGTGGCGACGCCGATGCCGAGGTGCTTGTGGTCCCCGGCGTCGCGCCGGCGCTGCTGCTCGGCCCGCAGGTCGTCGTAGCCCGCCATCTCGAGCGCCCGGTCCAGCGTCGGCTCGTAGTTTCCCGAGTCGTACGTGAGCCCGGCACTCGACTCGTAGGGGAACTTGTCGGGCGGGATGTAGTTCCGGCGCCGGATCTCGGGCCCGTCGACCCCCACCGCACGGGCCAGGCTGTCCATGGCCCGCTCGAGGGCGTAGGTCGCCTCGGGCCGGCCGGCGCCGCGGTAGGCGTCGGTGGGTGTGCAGTTGGTGAACACCCCGGTGCACTCGAAGTGGTACGCCGGCACGTCGTAGACGCCGTGGTAGAGGAAGGCGCCGAGCAACGGGATGCCGGGCGTGACGAGCTGCATGTAGGCGCCCATGTCCGCGGTGAGCCGGGCGCGCACGGCGGTCACCTTGCCGTCGGCGTCCGCGGCCAGCTCCATGTGCTGCAGCTGGCCGCGGCCCTGGATGGTGGCCACCGCGTTCTCGCTGCGACCCTCGGTCCACCGCGTGGCCGTGCCCAGGCGTCGGGCCAGGGCGACCGCGATCAGCTCCTCGGCGTACACGTTCAGCTTCGAGCCGAACGCGCCGCCCACCGACGGGGCGACGACCCGCAGCTTCTGCTCGGGCACCCCACAGGTGGCGGCGATCATCACCTTGAGGATGTGGGGGATCTGGGTGGCCGAGTAGACCGTCACGTCGCCGCCGTAGACGCCGGGGACCACGGCGACGCCCCGGGTCTCCAGCGCCATGGGGATGAGCCGCTGCTGGACGTACCGCTCGCTGACGGTGTGGGCTGCCTCGGCGAAGGCCCGGTCGACGGCGTCGTCATCGGGCGCCAGGGTCCAGGTGTAGCTGCGGTTGGTGCCGAGGTCGTCGTGGATGACGACGCGGTCGCTGGCCGCGTCCGCGAGGTCGACGATCGCCTCGAGCGGGTCGTAGTCGACGACGACGGCGTCCACCGCGTCGGCGGCCTGGTAGCGGGTGTCGGCCACCACGACGGCGACGATGTCGCCCACGTAGCAGGCCTTGCCCTTGGCGACGGGCCAGTGGTCGGCGGCCTTCATGTCGTCGGTGACGGGCCAGGCGCACGGCATGGCCGCGGCCCACTCCCCCGCCAGGTCGTCGCCGGTGAACACGTGACGCACCCCGGGCATGGCGAGCGCCTCGCTGGCGTCGATGTTCCCGATGCGGGCGTGGGCGAACGGGCTGCGGACCATGCCCACCCACAGGGCCCCCGGGATCTGGAGGTCGTCGACGAAGCGGCCCTCGCCGGTGAGCAACCGGGCGTCCTCCTTGCGCAGCATCCGCTGCCCGAAGGCGCCGCCGGCCGCCGCCTCCGGCGGGGTCTCGGTCGCCGTCATCGTTCCCCGCTCCTGCTGCTCCGCAGCGGGCCGCTCGGGCCACGCTCGCTGCATTGCGGACGCTCGCTCATGCCGGCACCTCCTCGCCCGCGGCGGCCAGCACCGACCGCACGATGTTGTGGTAGCCGGTGCACCGGCACAGGTTGCCCTCGAGCCCGACCCGCACGTCCTGCTCGGACGGGTGCGGGTTCTCCTTCAGGAACGACACCGCGGCCATCACCATGCCCGGCGTGCAGAACCCGCACTGGAGCCCGTGCTGTTCGTGGAAGGCCTGCTGCATCGGGTGCAGCGTCGCCTCGCCGTTCCCGGCCGCCGCGTTCGCGGTGGCGGCCAGGCCCTCGATGGTGGTCACCTCGTGGCCGTCGGCCTGGACCGCGAGGACCGTGCACGACTTCACCGACTCGCCGTCGAGCAGCACCGTGCAAGCACCGCACGACGAGGTGTCGCACCCGACGTTCGTGCCGGTCAGGCCGAGATCGTCGCGGAGGTGATGGACGAGGAGGCGTCTGGGCTCGACGTCGGCCGAGCGCTCCACGCCGTTGACGGACAGGGTGATCTCCACGAGTCGTCCCTCCCTGGTGCGCACCGGCGTGACCGCGCCGGAGCCGCGTGACGGGCGCCACACTAGCCCTGCGTCAACACGCTTGCGCGGGCAACTTTCAGTTAGAGGTTCAGCCCGCGGCGGCGACCCGGATCGCCCGCCAGACCCGCTCGGGGGTGCACGGCATGTCGACATGGCGGACGCCGAGGTGCCCCAGCGCGTCGCACACGGCGTTCTGGATCGCGGGCGTGGCGCCGATCGTGCCCGACTCGCCGATGCCCTTGGCGCCGAGCGGGTTCACCCAGGTGGGCGTCTCCATGTCCACCAGCTCGAACGACGGCAGCTCGGCCGCCGACACGACGGCGTAGTCGGCGAAGTTGGTCGTCAGCGGGTTGCCGTCAGGGTCGAACGCCACGTGCTCGTAGAGCGCCTGGGCGGCGCCTTGGGCGAGCCCGCCGTGGCGTTGCCCTTCGGCGAGCAGCGGGTTCAGGACCCGGCCGGCATCGTCGCACGCCACCAGGCGCAGCAGCCGCACGTCGCCCGTCTCGACGTCGACATCCACGACCGCCACGTGGGCGCCGAACGGGTAGGTGGCCTGCGTCGTGGCGAAGTCGTGGTCGGCGACGAGGCCCGTGAGGCCGTCGGGACCGTCGGGATCGTCGGACCCGCCGCGCTCGCCGAGGCACGCCAACACGTCGGCCCACGACAGGCCGATCGCCGGGGAGCCGACCACGTGGAACGCGCCCGTGGCCGCGTCGAGCACCACGTCGTCGACGGCGGCCTCCATCAGCTCGGCCGCCCGCTGCCGGGCCTCGACGATCACGGCACGGGTCGCCTCGAGCACGGCCGATCCGCCGAGCTGCAGCGAGCGCGACCCGAACGTGCCGGTGCCGCGGGCCACCGCGTCCGTGTCGCCGTGCACCACCCGCACGGCCGCGATCGGCAGGCCGGTCGCGTCGGCCACCAGCATGGCCAGCGCGGTGGCGAGCCCCTGCCCGTGCGGCGACGTCCCCGTGGTGACGACCGCCTCGACGGCGCCCGCGTTCCCCGCCGCCGCGTCGCGGGCCGGCCGGATCTCGACGCGGCCGAACTCACTGCCCGCCCGCAGGCCGCTGGTGACCTCGACATAGCAGGACACGCCGATGCCGAGCACCCGGGTCTCGCCGGCCGCCCGCCGCCGGGCCTGCTCGGCGCGCAGGTCGTCGTACCCCGCCGCCGCCAGCACCCGGTCGAGCGCCCCGGGGTAGTCGCCGCAGTCGTAGGTCGTGCCCGCCGCCGTCGTGCGCGCCTCGGAGAACGCCGGCAACAGGTTGCGGCGCCGCACCTCGACCGGGTCGAGGCCGACCTCGGCCGCGAACAGGTCGACGGCCCGCTCGATGGCCGCGGTCGCCTCGGGACGCCCGGCGCCTCGGTACGACCCGACCGGCGTCGTGGTGGTCAGCGCCACGCGGGCGTGGGACGTCACGGTGGGGATGGCGTAGGTGCCGGCCGCCATCGCCCGGGTGAGGTAGGGCAGGAAGGCGGCCATCGACGGGTAGGCGCCGGCGTCCTGGACGACGTCGAGGTGGTAGGCCTCGATGGTGCCGTCGCCGCGGCCGCCGATCGTGATCTCGTGGACCTGCGCGCGGCCGTGGACCATGGCGGTCATGTTCTCGGTGCGGGTCTCGGTCCACCGCACCGGGCGCCCGCACCGCCGGGCCAGCCAGCCGAGCACGATGTCCTCGGGGTGGCCGCCGATCTTGGCGCCGAAACCGCCGCCGACGTCGGGGGTGACGACCCGCACACGGTCCTCGTCCAGCCCGTAGGTCGACGCCACCGCGTGGCGCAGGCCGTGGGCGTTCTGGGTCGAGCACCACAGCACGAGCCGCCCGTCCACCCAGGCGGCGGCGGACGACCGACCCTCCAGCGGGGCCGCCGCCAGCCGCTGGTTGACGATGCGTTGGCGCACCACGACGTCGCAGCCCGCAGCCCGTCCGGGGACGCCGGCCCCGCCCTCCTCACCGAAGGTCGCGACGAGGTTCGAGCCCAGCTCGGGGAAGAGGATCGCCTCGCTGGCGAGCCCCTCGACCGGGTCGACGACCACAGGCAGCGGCTCGTAGTCGACCACCACCCACTCCGCGGCGTCCGCCCCCTGCTCGGGGGTCTCGCTGAGCACGACGGCCACCGGCTCGCCGACGAAGCGGACGCGATCCGCCGCCAGCAGCGGCCGGGCCATCGCCCGGTTGGTCACGCCCGGCACGGGCGGCAGGTCGACCTCGGCCCCCGTGACGACGTCCACGACGCCGGGCAGGCCGCGCGCCTCGGCCACGTCCACCCCGACCACCAGGGCGTGCGCCACCGTCGAGCGCAGGAACGTGGCGTGCACCGCGCCCTCGAGGGCCGGCTCGCGCAGGTCGGCGGTGTAGCGACCACCCTCGGTCAGAAGGCGGGGGTCCTCGATGCGCGTGACACGCGTGCCGAGGATGCTCACGAGAGGGTCGTCAGCCGAGCATGAGCGACAGGGCGCACACCGTGAAGCCCCACACGAGGGCGACGACCACCGTGATGCGATCGAGGTTGCGCTCCATCACCGTCGACCCCATGGCGCTGGCGCCCATGCCGCCACCGAACATGTCGGACAGGCCGCCGCCCTTGCCGCTGTGCAGCAGCACGAGCACGATCAGGATCAGCGAGGCCAGGACGTTCAGGGCGGCGGTGATGGCGGTGAGCACGCGGGCACTCCTGCGAGGGACGGAGAAACCAGATTAGACAACGGCCACGGTCTTGGCGAAGTGGCACGCGACCGGGTGCTCGGCGCCGCTGCCGCTGCGGATCTGGAGCAGCGGCTCCTCCTCGACGCACGCCGACGTGTCGACGCCCGCCTCCTCCAGCTCGCGCTTGCGCCAGCAGCGCGTCCGGAACCGGCAGCCCGACGGCGGGTCGGCCGGGCTGGGCACGTCGCCGGTGAGGATGACCCGCTCGCGGGTCTTCTCGGCCCTCGGATCGGGCAGCGGGATGGCCGAGAGCAGCGCCTGGGTGTACGGGTGGCCGGGGTTCTCGTAGATCGCCTTGCGGACGCCCGACTCGACGATCTTGCCGAGGTACATGACCGACACGCGGTCGGAGATGTGCCGCACCACCGACAGGTCGTGGGCGATGAACACGTAGGCGAGGCCCAGCTCGTCCTGCAACCGCTGGAGCAGGTTGACCACGCCGGCCTGGATCGACACGTCGAGCGCCGAGACCGGCTCGTCGAGCACGATCAGCTCGGGCTCGAGGGCGAGGGCGCGGGCGATGCCGACGCGCTGGCGCTGGCCGCCCGAGAACTCGTGGGGGAACCGGTTGGTGTGCTCGGGGGCGAGGCCGACCGTGCGCAGCAGGTCGCCGATCCGGGTCTCGATCTCTTTCTCCTTGAGCCCGAAGTGGACCTTCAGCGGCTCGCCCAAGATGGCGCCCACGGTCATGCGGGGGTTCAGCGAGGCGTACGGGTCCTGGAACACGATCTGGAACCGCCGGCGCATGGCCGACAGCTCCTTGCCTCGCATCCTGCTGATCGGCTGACCGCCGAACAACACCGTGCCGGCCGTCGGGGTGATGAGGTTGAGCAGCAGGCGGCCGGTGGTCGACTTGCCGCAGCCCGACTCGCCCACCAGGCCGAGCGTCTCGCCCTTGTCGACCGCGAGGTCGACCCCCGCCACCGCGGACACGAGGCCCACCGTGCGGCTGAGGACGCCGCCACGGATCGGGAAGTCCTTGACCAGCCCGGTGGCCGACAGCAGCGGCCCGGCGCCGTCGGTCGGTACCTGCTCGGCGTCGGTCACGACGTCGGTCACCGGTTCACCTCGTCCTCGGGCTCCTCGGGCTCGCCGGGGTCGAGGACCGCCCACTCTTCCGCGTGCCCCTCGGCGAACTCGGTGACCCCCGGATGGGCGGCGCCCTCGGCGACGGCGACGTCGCCCACGATGATCTCGTCTTCGGGCTCACCAGCCGGGACGTAGATCGCTGAGGGGACACCGAGGTCGGCCAGCTCGGCGTCCGCGATCACGTCGACCTTCTCGCGCAGTGACTCCACCGTGATCCCCGTGAGCTCCTCCGCGTAGTGGCAGGCCGCGAGGTGCGCGTCGCCCGCCACCAGCCGGAGGTTCGGGTCGTCCGTCTCGCAGTTGCCCGGCACGCGGGCGAAGCGGCAGCGGGGGTGGAACGAGCAGCCGGTCGGCTTGCGGATCAGCGAGGGCGGCGAGCCGACGATCGGGACGAGAGGCTCGTCCCCCACGTCGTCGAGTCGAGGCAGGCTGGCCAGAAGGCCCAGCGTGTAGGGGTGCCGGGTCTCGTAGAAGATCTCGTCGGTCGTGCCCGTCTCGACCGGGCGCCCGCCGTACATGACCATCACCCGGTGCGCCAGCCCGGCCACGACGCCGAGGTCATGGGTGATCAGGATGATCGCCGAGTCGATCTCGTCCTTGATGTCGAGGAGCACCTCGAGGACCTGGGCCTGCACGGTGACGTCGAGGGCGGTGGTCGGCTCGTCGGCGATGAGCAGGTCGGGCTTGCAGGTGATCGCCATGGCGATCATGGCCCGCTGCCGCATGCCGCCCGAGAACTCGTGCGGGTACATCCTCGCCCGCTTGCGGGCCTCGGGGATGCCGACGAGGTCGAGCATCTCGACGGCCCGCTCGAAGGCCTCCTTCTTGCCGATGCCCTCGTGGATGCGGGCCATCTCGCCGATCTGACGACCCACCGAGTGCACCGGGTTCAACGCCGTCAGCGGGTCCTGGAAGATCATGGCGATCTCCTTGCCCCGCACGGACCGGCGCTGCTCCTCGGTCATGGTGAGGAGGTCGTTGCCCTTCCAGAGGATCTCGCCTTCGGCCACCTCGAGGGTGGGCTGCAGGCCGAGGATCGCCATGGCGGTGACCGACTTGCCCGAGCCCGACTCGCCGACGATGGCCAGCACCTCGCCGCGGGCGACGTCGAACGACACGCCGTCGACGGCGCGGACGAAGCCGTCGTCGGTCGCGAAGCCGGCCCGCAGGTCGCGCATCGACAGCAGGACGTCCTTGCCGGTGAGGGTGGCCGACGGTGACGGGGCGAGAGCGTCGTCCATCACTTCAGCTTCGGGTCGAGCGCGTCGCGCAGGCCGTCGCCGACGAACACGAACGCGAGGACGGTCAGGAAGATGGCGGCGCCCGGGAAGAACAGCAGGTGGGGTGCGTTCGACAGAAGGCCCTTGCCCTGGGCGACCATGAGGCCCCAGGCCGGCGTCGGGTCCTGCGGCCCGACGTTGAGGTACGACAGGGCGGCCTCGGCGAGGATGGCGCTGCCGACCGCGATCGTGCCGTAGACGATGATCGGCTGCAGCGCGTTCGGCAGGATGTGGCGGAACATGATCCGCGCCCGCGAGAACCCCAGGGCGCGTGCCGCCTCGATGTACTCGAGGTTCTTCAGCGATAGGAAGCTGGCCCGCACGATGCGGGACATGGCCAGCCACCCGGTGAGGCCGAGCACGAGGATGACGGCGTTCGCGCTGCGGCCGAACACGGTGGCGATGGCGACTGCCAGCACCACGTAGGGGATGGCGAGGAAGACGTCGACGATGCGGGTGATCGCCGTGTCGGCCCAGCTACCGAAGAAGCCGGCGATGGCGCCCAGCGTGACGCCGATGAGCAGCGAGATGACGGTGGCGAGGATCCCGATGCGCAGCGACACGCGGGCGCCGAAGACGACCCGGCTGTAGACGTCGCGGCCGATGGCGTCGGTGCCGAACCAGTGGTCGGACGACGGGCCCTGGCGGAACTCCTGCGACCGCTCGGTGATGCTGTACGGCGTGATGAGCGGGGCGAAGATGGCGGCGAGCATGAGGAGGACGAGGAACACCAGCCCGACCATCGCCAGCCGGTTGCGGCGGAACCGGCGCCAGACGTCGGCCCGGAGCGGGCGCGCCTCCCCCAGCTCCTCGGTCGACGGCGCGTCGCCGCCGGTCACGACCGCTGGGGCGACGGCCGCCGGGTCGACGATCGTCACGAACTCTCTCCCTTCCCGAGCCGGATGCGCGGATCGAAGAACGCGTACGAGACGTCCACGATCAGGTTGATCAGCGCGAACGCCAGGACCACCGCCAGCGTCAACCCGAGGAGCACGGGCAGGTCACGGGCGCCGACGGCGTTGGCGATCTCGGACCCCAGGCCCGGCCACGAGAACGTGGTCTCGGTGAGGATGGCGGCGCCGATGACCGTGCCGAAGTCGATGCCGATGAGGGTGACGACCGGCAGCATGGCGTTGCGCAGTCCGTGCTTGACCACGACGCTGCGCTCGCTCAGGCCCTTGGCCTTGGCCGTGCGCATGTAGTCGGCCCGCAGCACCTCGAGCATCGAACCGCGGGTCATGCGGGCGGCGAGCGCGGTCGACACGCAGGCGAGCGTGACTGCGGGCAGGATCAGGTAGCGCCACTGCTCGCCGGTGGGGATGAAGAAGAACGTCCAGGTGTCGGGGCCCAACCCCGACGTGCGCAGGCGCGCCCAGTCGGGCCACCCCTGCTTGTTGGGTACGACCGCGAACAGGTACTGGAGCACGAATCCCAGCACGAACACCGGAATGGCGGACGCGGCCGCGGTCAGCGATCGTGGTGAGCCGGTCGCTGAACGAGTAGCGGCGGATGGCCGACAGGATGCCGACCGAGATCCCCACGATGATCTCGATGATGATGGCCCAGATCCCCAGGCGGAGGCTGTTGACCGACTTCTCGCGCAGGACGTCGTTCACGCTCTGGCGGTCGAGGAACGACTCGCCGAGGTCCCACGTGATCGTGCGCTGCCCAGTAGTCCTTGAACTGGACGAGGATCGGGTCGTCGAGGCCGTACCGCTCGTTGATGCGTTCGACGACGCCGGGGTCGACGACGCGGTCCTCGCCGCCGGCCAGCAGCGAGGCGGGGTCGCCGGGCAGGGCGAAGAACAGGAAGAACAGGAACGACAGCGCCAGGAACACCGTCGGGATGATGAGAAACAGGCGGCGGATGATGTAGCTGGTCATCGAGATCCTCGGTGCGTGAGGGTGACCGGGGGCCGCGGATGCGGCCCCCGGTTCACCCTGTGCAGACCCCTACCTCAGGGGTCGGTGCTCACTGCAGTTGGCTCACTCCTTGACCCACATCGTCTCCCAGGGGATGAGCCCCAGGTTGGACTGGGTGAAGCCGCCGAGCTTGTCGCCGTTGAAGGCGTACTCACCCTTGTACCAGTTCACGGGGATCACCGCGGCGTCCTCGAGGAGGATGGCCTCGGCCTCGCGGAAGAGCTCACCCTGCTGCTCGAGGTCGGTCGTGGCCTTGGCCTCGTCCACCAACGCGTCGAACTCGGGGTTCTGGTAGTTCGAGTAGTTGTTGCCACCGTTGGCGGAGTCCGAGTGGTACAGGTCGTACATGAAGTTGTCGTACGTCGGGTAGTCGGCGTACCAGCCGGCCCGGCACACGATGCAGGCGCCGTCGGCGAGCTGCGAGAAGTACGTCTCCTGGTCGATCGGGGCCTGGACGGCCTCGATGCCGATGTCGGCGAGGTTGTCGATCACGATCGCCGCCACCTGGTCGTGGTTCTGACCGGTGTTGAACTGCAGCTGGATCGGAGCGGTCAGCTCGTTGCCGGCGTCCAACCACTCCTGGTAGCTGGCCTCGGCACCCTCGGGGTCGTACGTGCAGATGTCGCAGAGGTCGGGGCCCCAGCCGGGGATGCCCTCGGGGGTCACGCCGTTCGACACCGTGCGGCCGATGCCCTCGTACACGGCCTCGTTGATCTCGTCGCGGTTGATCGCCTGCTGGATGGCCTGGCGGAGCGGCTTGCCCTCCTCGCCACCGAGCACCGGGTCGTTCATGTTGATGTCCCAGTGGTACGAGCCGAGGATGTTCACGTCGAGCGTCGTGTCGTAGGTCTCGGACGCGGCCACGAAACGGCCGGCCGGGATCTGCGCGGTGTCGCCCTCACCGGCCTCGAACGAGTTGTACGAGGTGTCGGGGTCGGCGGTCACGCGGATCGTGATCCGGTCGACGTAGGGCTGCTCGGGCAGGTCCTGCTCGGTGTACAGCGTGCCGTCCCACTCGGGGTTCGGGCACGAGCACGATCTCGGTGTCGCTGCGCTCGGTCTCGAGCATGAACGGCCCGTTGCCGACCATCATGCCCCGGTCCCACTGGGTCGGGTCCGCGATCTCCTCGACGGCCGTCGGCATCGGGAAGAAGATCTGGAAGCTGGCCAGGTTCGGGAAGTTGGAGTACGGGCGCGTCGAGCGTGACGGTCAGCGTCATCGCGTCGTCGTCGACGGCCACGCCACTGAGCGTGGGAGCCGCACCGTCGAGCTTCTCGGCACCGCCGTCGATGAAGTTGAACAGGTACGAATAGTCGCCGGCGAGGGCGGGGTCGCTGGCCCGCTCCCAGGCGAGCTGGAACGAGCTGGGCAGCACCTGCTCGCCGTTCGAGAACGACAGGCCCTCGCGGATCTGGAACGTCCAGACGGTGGCGTCCTCGTTCGGCTCGAACGACTCGGCCACCTGCGGCACGACCACCGGGTTCTCGGGGTCGGTGGAGTCGATGTCGGTCAGCCCGTCGTACAGGGCGTTGACCGCCTGGTACGCGTCGAGCGTCGAGTTCAGGGCGGGGTCAAGGTACTCAGGCGGGTCGCCGACGAAGGTGCCGAGGTCGATGACCTCGCCGCCCTGCGTGGGCTCGCCTTCCTCGGCCGCCCCGGTGTCGTCTGCTGCGCCCTCGTCGTCATCGTCGCCACCACAGGCGCCGGCGATGAGCGAGAGCCCCGCAATGAGAGCAAGGAGCTTGATGCTCCTGCGCTGTCGTCTCACTTGGAGGACCTCCTGATGATGGTCAAAGGGCACAGGAAGGACCGGCGAGGCGAATGGTCGACTCGTCACGGCGGCCGAGATGACGACCCCCGTGCGAGGAGCGGGCCACGGCTGTCGTCACGGCGACTCTCCCTGCGGTGTTCGCACCCGGGCGCAAGAGTTCGCACCCGGTGAACGGGCCGAACATAGCAGGATCGTCCGGCGTGTCGAGATTTCGGTGACCGGCGTGGCCAGCCGAGCCGCCCTGTTCTGGGCATTTTCGGCAGTCTGTCACCACATCTTCACGCAACCTGCCATCTTGGGGGCTCGCGGCGTGCGACGCGCCCCACGGTGCGGGGGCACCTCGTGCCCCCCACCGTCCTAGCAGGTTCGTGTGGCGTGCGTCACACCCGGTCGCGAAAGCGGATGATGCCCGCGAACGAGCCCGCCTCGAGGCTGGCCCCGCCGACCAGCGCACCGTCGATGTCGGGGCACGCCATCAGGTCGGCCGCGTTCTCGGCCTTGACCGAGCCGCCGTACTGGATGCGCAGGCCGTCGGCCGCGCCGGCCCCCGCCACGGACGCCACCGTGGCGCGGATCGTCGCGCACACGGCCTGGGCGTCGTCGGGCGTGGCCGTGCGGCCTGTGCCGATCGCCCAGATCGGCTCGTACGCGATGACCATCGCCCCCACCTGCTCGGTGGTCAGACCGGCCAGGCCGGCAGTCACCTGCCCGGTCACCTTGTCCTCGGTCGTGCCGGCCTCGCGCTCGTCGAGCGTCTCGCCCACGCACAGGATGGGCGTCATGCCATGGGCGTAGATGGCCCGGACCTTCAGGTTCACCGTCTCGTCGGTCTCGCCGAACAGCTCGCGCCGCTCGGAGTGCCCGGCGATCACGTAGGCGACGTCGAGCTTGGCCAGCATCGCCGGCGACACCTCGCCCGTGTACGGCCCCGCCGCCTCCCAGTGGCAGTTCTGGGCGCCGATGGCGATGGGGATCGGCTCCTTCTCCGCCAGGAAGTACGTCTGCACCGTGCGGATGTCGGTGAAGGGCGGGTGGATCGACACGTCGGCCGCGTCGTAGTCCTCGGGGGTCAGCTCGTAGACCAGCTTCTGGACGAGCGCGGTCGCCTCGAAGTGGTTGAGGTTCATCTTCCAGTTGCCGCTGATCAGCGGCTTGCGGGCCTCAGCCATCGCCATCCTTCCACTCGCCACGCAACGCGGCGAGGCCGGGCAGGTCGCCCTGCTCGAGCAGCTCGAGCGCCGCCCCGCCGCCCGTCGACACGTGGTCGACCTCGTCGTCGAGGCCGAACTCGGCCAGCGCCGCGGCGCTGTCGCCGCCGCCGACCACGGTGAAGCCGGCGGTGTCCGCCACCGCCTGGGCCACCGCCCGGGTGCCGGCCGCGAAGCGCGGGTCCTCGAACACGCCCATGGGCCCGTTCCAGAACACGGTGCGGGCCTCGGCGATGCGGTCGCCGAAGTCGGCCGCGGTCCCGGGGCCGATGTCGACCCCCATCCAGCCCTCGGGCACGGTCGTGCCCACCTGGCGGACGTCGCCGCCCGCCTCGGGGTCCATCAGCTTTCCGCCCGGCCCGAGGGCGGTGATGTCCGTCGGCAGGACGAGCCGGTCCCCGTGCTCGTCGAGCAGGGCGCGGCACGTCGCCACCATGTCCTCCTCGAGCAGGCTGGCGCCCACCCCGTTCCCGAGGGCGGCGAGGAAGGTGAAGCACATGCCGCCGCCGATCAGCAGCTCGTCGGCCACCTCCAGCAGCGCCTCGATGACCTTGAGCTTGTCGCTGACCTTGGACCCGCCGAGGATCGCCACGAACGGCCGGCGCGGGTTCGTGCGCAGGCCGAGCAACACCTCGACCTCCTTGGCCAGCAGGCGCCCCGCCGCCGAGGGCAGCACCTGCGGCGGCCCGACGATCGAGGCGTGGGCCCGGTGCGACGCCCCGAAGGCGTCGTTGACGTAGGCGTCGAACCCGTCGACCAGGCGGGCCACGAACGCGGGGTCGTTGCCCTCCTCCCCCGGGTCGTAGCGCAGGTTCTCGAGCAGCTCGACCCCCGGCGCCAGCTCGGCCAGCCGGGCGCGCACCGGCGCGACCGAGTACGTCGGGTCGGGCCTGCCCTTCGGGCGTCCGAGGTGGGTGCAGGCGACGATCGTCGCGCCGTGGTCCTGCAGCCACCGGATGGTCGGCAGCGCGGCGCGGATGCGGAGGTCGTCGGCGATCTCTCCATCACGCAGCGGGACGTTGAAGTCGGCGCGCAGGAGCACCCGCTTGCCCTCGAGCGGCGGCAGGTCCTCGAGGGTCGGGAGGCGACCGGCCACGTCAGGCCTGGTTGGCGGCGCCGACGGTCTCGACGATGTCGACGAGGCGGTTCGAGTAGCCCCACTCGTTGTCGTACCAGCCGAACACCTTGACCAGGTTGCCGATCGACTGGGTGAGCAGGCTGTCGAACGTGCACGACGCCGGTGAGCCGACGATGTCGCTCGACACCAGCGGCTCGGTCGAGAACTCGAGCACGTCGGCGAGCGGGCCCGACTCGGCGGCCGCCTTGAACGCCTCGTTGACCTCGTCCTTGCTGACCTCGCGGGCGAGGATGCCGGTGAAGTCGGTGATCGAGCCGTCGGGGACGGGGACGCGGAGGGACTGGCCGTCGAGGCGGCCCTGCATGGCCTCGAGCACGAGACCGGTGGCCCGAGCGGCGCCCGTCGAGGACGGCACCACGTTGATGGCGGCGGCCCGGGCCCGGCGCAGGTCGCTGTGGGGGCCGTCGACCAGCATCTGGTCGCCCGTGTAGGCGTGGACCGTGGTCATGAGGCCCTTCTCGACGCCGAACGCATCGTCGAGCACCTTGACCATCGGGACGAAGCAGTTGGTGGTGCACGAGGCGTTCGACACGACCTTGTGGGCGGCGCCGTCGAACGTGTCGTCGTTGACGCCGACGACGAAGGTGGCGTCGGCCCCCGACGACGGGGCCGACACGACGACGAACGGTGCCCCGCCGTCGAGGTGGAGCGCGGCCTGGTCGCGGCTGGTGAAGATGCCCGTCGACTCGACGACCACGTCGACGCCGAGGTCGCCCCACGGCAGCTCCTTGGGGTCGCGCACCGCCAGCACCTTGAGTGTGTTCCCGTCGACCTTGATGCCCTCCTCGGTGGGCTCGATGTCGTAGTCGAGCCGGCCGAGGACCGAGTCGTACTTGAGGAGGTGGGCCATCGTCTCGACGGACCCGAGGTCGTTGACCGCCACGAAGTCGATGTCGGCCCCCGCCTTCTTGGCGGCCCGGAAGAAGTTGCGCCCGATGCGCCCGAAGCCGTTGATCCCCACGCGGATGGTCATGTCGCTTGGCCCTCTCTCTGGTCACGGATGACGCGGTCGACCCTAGTGGGCCTTCCGCGCGAGCCCACGCGGCGGCCGTCAGCCCGCGAGGCGGGCCAGGACGTCGCCGAGCAGCGCCGGGTCGTGGGCCAGGCCGTGCGGCCGCACCACGTCGGCCTCCACCACCTCGACCCCGGGGTCGCCCACCGCCAGGGCGCCCCGCTGGGCCACCACCACGTCGGGCTCGATGCCGTGGCGCCGCAAGGCCCCGACATGGGCGGCCACGTCGTAGGCCCTGGTCTCGCCGGCCTCGGCCCGCACGTTGCAGACGTAGACCGTCCGCCCGGGCGAACGCTTGACGGCGTCGCGCACGTCGTCGACCACCGCGGCGGCCAGGACGGACGTGTACAGCGAGCCCGGGCCGAGCACCACCTGGTGAGCCTCGGCCAGCGCGTCGACGACCTCGTCGGGGACCCGAGCGGTGGGCGGCTCGACCATGACCCGCTCGACGCCGACCGTGCGGGCGATCGCCACCTGGCCGGTGACGCGCCGCCCGCCGATCGCTTCGGCGCGCAGCACGACGGGGTCGACCGTGGCGGGCAACACCCGCCGGCTCGCGGGGTCGAGCCCCACCAGGCGGCTGAGCTCGTCGACGGCGGCGACGAAGTCACCCGACGTGGCGTGCAGGGCGGCCAGCAGCAGGTTGCCGAGGGCGTGGCCCTCGACGTCGCTCCCGCCGAAGCGGTACTCGAGTGCGGCCGCCAGCGCGGTCCCGTGGTCCTCGGCCATGGCCTCGACGCACCGGCGGATGTCTCCGGGGGCCGGCATGTCCAGGGCGCTGCGGAGCCGGCCCGTCGAGCCGCCGTCGTCGGCCGTGGCCACCACGGCGGTCGTGTGGCCGGCGTAGCGGTGGGCGGCGCGGAGGGTGGCGGCCAGGCCGTGCCCACCGCCGACCGCCACGACCCGGGGGCCGCGGGCGGCCGCCGTCACTTGTCGACGTCCCGGTGGATGACGCCGACCCGGTGGCCGCCGGCTCGCAGGCGGGTGGCGACCTCCTCGGCGATGGCGACCGAGCGGTGCCGGCCCCCGGTGCAGCCGAGGGCGATGGTCAGGTACGCCTTGCCCTCGGCCACGAACGCCGGGAGCAGCTGCTCGAGCAGGGGCTGCAGGTTGTCGAGGAACTCGCCGGCGGCCTCCTGCCCCAGGACGTAGTCGCGCACCGTGGCGTCGAGCCCCGTCAGGGGCCGCAGCTCGTCGACCCAGTACGGGTTCGGGAGGAAGCGGCAGTCGAAGACCAGATCGGCGTCGAGGGGCAGGCCGTTCTTGTAGCCGAAGGTCAGCAGCGTGGTCTGCATCGCCGGTTCGGGCCCGTCGTCGCCGAACAGGGCGTGCATGCGGCGGCGCAGCTCGTGGACGTTGAGGTCGCTGGTGTCGACCACCACGTCGGCCTCGTCCCGGACCGGCTCGAGCAGCAGCCGCTCGCGCTCGATGGCCGGCGCCAGCCGCTCGGTGCCGTCGGCCCCCGAGAGCGGGTGCCGGCGGCGCGAGCTCTCGTACCGGCGCACGAGCGTGTCGGTCGAGGCGTCGAGGTACAGGACCCGCACCCGGGCACCGGTCGACCGCAGCCAGGCCAGCGTGGGCATGATCTCGTCCTGGTAGTGGCCCGTCCCGACCACCAGTGCGACCCGCTGCACCTGCGATCCGGGCGTCTGGGCCAGCTCCACCACCTTCGGGACGAGCTCGGGGGGCAGGTTGTCGATGACGAACCAGCCCAGGTCCTCGAGATCGTCGGCGGCGAGGCTGCGCCCCGCCCCCGACAGCCCCGTGATCACGACGAACTCGCCCACGCGCCCAGCGTACGGGTCGGGCCGTACAGTCGTGGGCGTGGTGGACCTCGACGACGTGGCCCGGCTGGCGCAGGCGCTGCCCGAAGTCACCGAGGGCGAGAGCCGCGGCTGGCGCACGTGGTCGGTCGCCGGCAAGGCGTTCGCGTGGGAGCGGCCGTTCAGCAAGGCGGACATCCGGCGGTTCGGGGACGCCGAACCGCCGGCCGGGCCGATCCTGGCGGTCAAGGTCGAGGACCTGTCCGAGAAGGAGGCGGTGCTGGCCGCCCGTCCGGACGCGTTCTTCACGATCCCCCACTTCGACGGCTTCGCCGCCGTCCTGATCCAGCTCGACGTCGTCGACGAGGGCGCGCTGCGCGAGGCGATCGTCGACGGGTGGCTGGCGTCGGCGCCGCCCGCCGCTCGGGCAGGCCTACGTCGAGCAGGAGCCGGGGGGCCGCCCGGACCGATGACATCCCGGGGCCCGGACCGTCGTAGGCGGGCGATCCGAGCGACGGAGGAGAGAGCACCATGAGCAAGGTCATCGTCGGGCTCAGCGTGTCGTTGGACGGCTTCATCGCCGGTCCCAACGACGGTTTCGAGCACCCGTTGGGCGTAGGCGGCGAGCGCATCTTCGCCTGGATGAACGCCGGCCCCGAGACGAACAGGGTCAACAAGTACCTGTCGCCACCCGACGCCAGCCTGCCGGTGGTCGAGGCGTGGTCGGCGGAGTGCGGGGCGATCGTCAGCGGGCGCCGCACCTTCGACATCGCCGGCGGGTGGAAGGACGGCCATCCGATCGACGTGCCGATCTTCGTGGTCACCCACGAGGCGCCGACCTCGGGCGAGTGGAGCCCCCAGGTGCGGTTCGTGACCGACGGGCTCGAGCACGCCGTGGCGCTGGCCCGCGAGGTCGCCGGGGACCGGTACGTGTCGGTGTGCGCGGCCGACCCGGTGCAGCAGCTGCTGCGCGCCGGCCTGCTCGACGAGATCGAGGTGAGCATCACCCCGTGCCTGCTCGGCGGCGGCGTCCGGCTGTTCGACCACCTCGGGGCCGACCCGATCGACTTGGAGCAGATCAGCGTCATCCCCTCGGACGGCGTGACCCACCTCCGCTACCGGGTGGTCCACAGCTGACGCCGACACCGGGAACGACACGCCCCAGTCTGACCTGTCGCGGCGGCGGCCGGCCTCAGCGAACGTTGGCGATCCGCTCGAGGATCGCTCGTCTCCGGCATAGGGCGGCTCGGGCCGGGGCCAGGGCACGACGAGGTCCGTCACGCCGATGGCCGCGTAGGCGTCGACGACCGCGCGGAACGAGTCGACGCTGCCGAGCCCGGTGTCCAGGCGTGGCCCCGTCAGCACGAGCTTGTCCACCGCCGCCGGGTCCCGGTCCTCGGCCTCGCACGCCTCCGCGAACAGGCGCATCTGTCGTTCGACGACGGCTGCACCGTCCCCGGGCGCAAGGGGCGGACCCTCGTGGGTCCGGTCACCGTTGGTCACCCAGACCGACGCGTGCCGTGCCGCCACGGCCATGGATTTCGGGCCGGTCGCGGCGAGGGCGAACGGCACCCGTGGCTGCTGGACGCAGCCCGGATACGTCCTGGCCTCCAGCGCGCTCCAGTAGCGGCCCTCGAAGGTCGTGGCTCGACGGGTCAGGAGCAGGTCGAGGAGGTCCACGAACTCGCCGAACCTGTCCTGCCGTTCGGTCATGCTCCAGGGCTCGTTGCCGAGGACGGTGGTGTCCCAACCCTCCGCGCCTGCGCCGATCCCGACCGTGAGGCGCCCGCCGGTGAGATCGTCGAGGGTCAGGAGCTCGCGGGCGAACGGCACCGGGTGCCGGAAGGTCGGCGACGCGACCAGGGTGCCCAGCCGGATCGTGGAGGTGACCATCCCCGCCGCCGCGAGCGTGGGCACCGCCGCGAACCAGGGCGCGTCCCTCAACTGCCGCCAGGCGATGTGGTCAAAGGTCCACGCATGGTCGAAGCCGAGTGCCTCGGCCCGCGACCACGTCTCGGCCGCGGCGGACCAGCGGTGCTCGGGCAGGATCAGCACGCCGAGGCGCACGACCCGAACCGTACGCCGGTGGGCGCGGCGCCGCCGGGCACGCCTACGGTTGACCCGCACGGCCGCGGGGGCAGAAGTCTGGGGTTTCTCGCAACAGCCCGGCGTGCTCGTGCGTGTAGGACGCGATGAACACCATGCCGAAGGCTGAGCCCTTGGACCGCCCGGCGCCCATCGCGTGGGACAGCGACCTCGTCGAGGTCTACCGCGTGGGCTACGGCAAGCTCGTACGCGTCGCGTACCTGCTCACCGGCCACGCCGCCGTCGCCGAAGAGATCGTGCAGGACGCATTCGTCGCGACGCATCGCGCCGACGGGCACCTCCGCGATCCGTACCCGTACGTGCGGCGCGCCGTCGTCAACCGGTGCCGCTCGTGGGGACGGAGGCACACGGTCGAGCGTGCGCACCGGCCCCGCCCGCCCGACCCGGCCGAACTGGCCGCCGACGAGATGTGGGACGCCCTCGCCGTGCTGACCGACCGGCAGCGCACGGCCATCGTCCTCCGGTTCTACGAGGACATGCCGGACGACCGCATCGCCGAGATCCTCGACTGCCGGCAGGCCACCGTCCGCAGTGCGATCCACCGCGGCCTCCAGTCCCTGCGCCGGGTGATCGACCTGTGAGCCCCCGGCCCGTCCCTCACCACACCAGCGCCCCTCGCCAGGAGACCCCGATGACCCTGCTCCACGACAACCACCGACCCGACCTCGAGGACGGCGTGCGCACCATGCTGCACCGCCTCGCCGCCGACGTGCGCGAGCGGCCGCCCGCCTGGGAGGACCTGATCGCAAGGCCCGAACCCGCGGGCTCGCACCTCGGCATCGTGCCCACGGGCACGGCGAGCACCGAGGGCCGCGAGCGACGCGGCGGCCGGGCGCACCGTCCCCGCAGGGGCATGGCGACGGCAGCCGCCGGGGTGCTGCTGCTGGCGCTCGCCGGCGCCGTCCTCGTCGGCCGCACCGACACCGAGCCCACCGCCAGCCCCGCGACCGACACGATCGTGACGATCTCGCCCGGAGAGGCGGCATTCGATGCCGAGCGCGGCGGCGGCCGTCTGGGCCACCGGCATCGACGACCCGGTGGCGGCCACCACGGCCTACCTCGCGGCCATGGGCGTCCCGACGGACCCCGCCGCCCCGCTCGCCCTGGAGCTCAGCTCCACGACCGACACGACCGCCGCCGTCGACTGGTCGCTCACGGGCGCACCCGGCGGCGCCAGCGGGACGGTGTACCTGCGCTCGACGTCCACCGCTGGCGCGCCTCCGACCTGGACCGTCGTCGGCGCCGCGGCCTCGGACGTCGCCCTCGCCGACGTGCGCTACGACGGGAGCGAGCTGTCGTTCACGGTCGCCCGCAGCTCGGGGGATGCCGAGCAGCTGGCGGTCGGCGTCTGGGTCGACGGGCAACCGGTGTCGCTCGGAGGCGACGCCGTGGCCCAGGCGGGCGCCGCTGGCGTCTCGCTCGGGGAGCTCCTCGAGCTCGGGTCGGCCCCGGACGCCCACGACACGCTGCGGCTCCCCGTCGAGGCCGACGACATCGTCACGCTGCGGGTCGTCCACGTGGTCGACGGCACGGTGCAGGCCGTGACCCAGATGGCGGTTGCCCTTCCCGACGCCGACCCGGTCCTGGCGGCCATGGGCCCGCCGCCCGTCGACGCCGGGGGCGACGCCGCTGCGGCGGTCGCGGGAGGCGTGGACGGCGCCTCCGGTACGGCGGAAGCCGAGGCCGGCGGGTCGGGCGGCGTCGACATCGTGCCCGACGAGCTCGTGCCGACCCTGCCCGAGCTCCCCGCACTGCCGGCGCTCCCCACGATTCCGGGGGCACCGACGCTGCCGACGCCGCCCACCACGGCCCTGGGGTCGATCACCGACCGCCTGCCGTGACGGTCCTGCGTCCGTCGCCGCCCCACCCGGGTGACGGACGTGGGCAACGCCGGGTGGTGGCCCCGGTCTGACGGCCACGAGGCGAAACCCAGCACCGCCGGTCGTCACCCCATCAGCCGGGGCCACCATCTGGCCCCTCCCCCTCGGGGGAGGGGCCTTGGGCGCGTCCCGACGGGGTGGGCCGCCCGGACCGGCAGAGCGCGGTGGGGAGCGGACGTAGCCTCGCGTGCGTGCTGACGAATCGTTCGGTCCCCACCGCCACGGTGATCCCGGTGCTCGTCTACGCCGACGTGCGTGCGGCGGTGGACTGGCTCACCGCGGCGTTCGGCTTCGCGGAGCGCGTGCGGATCGGTGAGGCCCACCGTTCGCAGATGCGGGTCGGGGACGACGGTGCGGTGATCGTCGCGGACGTCCGAGGGGAGCAGCAGGCCCCGCTGCCGGGTGTCGTGACCCACGTGGTCAAGGTGCGCGTGCCCGACGTGGATGCCCAGCTCGAGCGGGCCCGATCGCACGGCGCGCGCGTGCTGCAGGAGCCCACCGAGTACGAGTACGGCGAGCGTGAGTGCACCGTGGAGGACCTCGGCGGCCATCGCTGGCAGTTCACCCAGACGCTGCGAGACGTGGCTCCCGAGGAATGGGGTGGGCAGTCGGTGGAGCCGTAGAACCCTGCCGGACGTGGTCGCGCCGCCGGGAGCCGCTCAGCGCCGCTCCGCCCGCAGGACCAGCAGCCGCGGGATCGTGGAGGCGTCCTGGTACTGCGGCGCCAGCGCCAGGAACCGGGGCGGGGGCGCCGGCTCGGTCATGCGGGTGAGGTGGAGGCCGCGCTCGGCGAGGGCGTTGACGTAGCGGCTGAGCGGCCGGTGGAAGAACGGGAGGTGCACCCCCTGGTCGACCTCCTCGACCGTGACCACCTCGGGGAGGTACGGGCCCACGCGCCAGTACTGCTCGGGCGGGTCGAGGACCCGGTCGTCGACCCAGCCGCTGCCCGGCGTCTGGAACAGGGGATGGTTGACGAAGATCACGAAGCGCCCGCCGGGGCGGACGACCCGGGCCACCTCGTCGAGGGCGCCGTCGAGGTCGTCGAGGTGCTCGAGCACCAGGCACGCCACCACGGCGTCGCACCAGCCCGACCGCACCGGGAGCCGCGTGGCCTCGGCCCGGACGTAGGCGGGGCCTCCGCCGCGGCGCTGCGCCTCGCGGATCTGGGCGTCGGAGGCATCGACGCCCACGACCCGGCGGGCGCCGCCGGCCATCGCCAGGCGGGCGATCTGCCCCTCGCCGCAGCCGAGATCGAGGACCTGGGCGGCGCCGGCCAGGTGGCGGGCCGCCATGGGCAGGATCTGCTCGTCGTACTCGACGTCGGCGCCGCCGGTGAACCCGGACTGCCACCAGGCGGCGTGGTGCTCCCACACGCCGACCAGGTCGAGCGGATCGGACCGCTCGGACGGATCCGTCACGACGCCGCACCCCGCCCGACGCGCCCGCCGTGGATCTTGCCGTACACCGCGAGGGCGATGTCGTCGGGCAGCCACGACAGCGCCCGCAGCTCCTCGAGCGAGGCCTCCTTCACCGCCGCCACCCCGCCCAGCTCCTTGGTCAGCCGCTTGCGTCGCGTCGGGCCCAGCCCTTTGATGTCGTCGAGGACCGACTTGGTCATCCGCTTGCCGCGGAGCTGGCGGTGGTAGGTGATGGCGAAGCGGTGCGCCTCGTCGCGGATGCGCTGCAGCATGTACAGGGCCTCGGAACCCCGCGGTATCCGCACGGGGTCGGCCTCGCCCGGGACGTACACCTCCTCGAACCGCTTGGCCAGCGACGCCGCCGGGATCTCCTCGTCGAGGCCCAGCTCCTCGAGCACCCGCACGGCCACGTTGAGCTGGCCTTTGCCGCCGTCCACGAGGAGGAGCTGCGGCGGGTACGAGAACCTGCCCGACCGCTCATCCACGGGCTGCGACCGCTCGGCGAGGTAGGCGGTCAGCCGCCGCGTCAGCACCTCCTCCATCGCCGCGAAGTCGTCGTTGCCCGCCACCGTGCGCACCTTGAACCGGCGGTAGTCGGACTTCTTCGGCAGCCCGTCCTCCACCACCACCATCGATCCGACGTAGTCGCTGCCCTGGATGTGGCTCATGTCGTAGCACTCGATGCGGAGCGGGGCGTCGGGCAGCCCGAGCGCGTCCTGCAGCTCGTTGAGGGCGCGGGCCCGGGCGTTGTGGTCGCTGGCCCGGCGCAGGCGGTGGCGCGTGAACTCTTCGGAGGCGTTGCGGGTGACGGTGGCCTGCAGCTCGCGCTTGGCCCCGCGCTTGGGCACCCGCACGTCCACCCGGGAGCCGCGCAGGTGCGACAGCCAGTCGGCGTACAGCTCGGGGTCGTCGGGCTCGGTCGGCACCAGGACCGACTTCGGGACGCCGAGGGGCGGATCGTCGTACAGGCCCTCCAGCACGTCGCCGACCAGCTCGCCGGGCGCCACGTCCTCGACCTTGTCGAGCACGAACCCCTTCCGGCCGACGACCCGGCCCTTGCGGACGAAGAACACCTGGACGGCCGCCTCGAGGTCGTCCTCGGCGATGCCCACGACGTCGAGCTCCTCGTTGCGGTCGGCCACCATCTGCTGGCGCTCGATGGCCTTGCGCACGCTGGTCAGCCGGTCGCGCAGGCGGGCGGCCCGCTCGTACTCGAGCTCGGACGCCGCCGCCTGCATCTCGCCCTCGAGCCGGCGCACCACGGTGTCGGTGTCGCCGTCGAGGAACTCGATGAGCTCGTCGACCAGGCGGTCGTAGGTCTCGCGGTCGACCTCCCCGACGCACGGGCCCGAGCACTTCTCGATGTGGAACAGCAGGCAGGGGCGGCCGAGGCGCTCGTGCCGCCCGAACTTGTTGTCGCTGCAGGTGCGCAGCGGGAACGTGCGCAGCAGCAGGTCGAGCGTCTCCCGGATGGCGTAGGCGTGGGCGTAGGGGCCGAAGTACCGGACTCCCTTGCGCTTGCGCCCGCGCATGACCATCGGCCGGGGCCACTCGTCGCCCACCGTGACGGCGAGGAACGGGTAGCTCTTGTCGTCGCGCAGCCGGATGTTGAACCGGGGGCGGTGCTGCTTGATGAGGCTGTACTCGAGCATGAGCGCCTCGACCTCGTTGCGGACCTGGATCCACTCGACGGTCTCGGCGGCGGCCACCATCGCCGCGGTGCGCGGCGGCAGGTGGCGCGGGTCCTGGAAGTAGTTGGACAGCCGCTGGCGCAGCGATCGGGCCTTGCCCACGTAGATCACGCGCCCCTCGCGGTCCCTGAACTGGTAGGAGCCGGGTGCGTCGGGGATCGTGCCGGTAGGAGGTCGCTGCACCACGACGCCGAGGGTAGAGGGTGCCGGGGCGTGCCCGACCCGACCGCGTGACGGGCGGCCCGTTGACACTCTCCGTCACGCGGAGGATGCTCACTGAGGCGGTGGAGGCCGGGCGGCGGCCTCAGCCGGGAACGGACTCATGAGCCAGCTCGCGGTGGTCCTCGAGGAGGGCTTCGACGGTGACGAGGTGGCGGTGCGGGTCGGCGACGAGATCGCCTTCTCCTCCGACCAGGTCACGACGCGCCCGCAGATCGGCGTGGCCCAGCGCTTCACGGTCGACGTCCGTCCGGGCCCCGTGGTGCTGAACGTCGAGGTGGCGTCCCGCGGCCTCGTGGCCGACGTCCCGGTCGACGTGCGTGACGGCACGCACGTCGGCATCTCCATCGCCCGAGACCAGGTGGTCCACCGCACGGCAGACGAGCCCTTCCGCTACGCCTGACCGTCCGATCGTGGCCCCCGCGGCGACCCAGGAGGTCCGACATGAGCCAGACGATCGACGACGAGACGACGGAAGCAACGTGGAGCGAGGAGCAGGCGGCCGGAACCGCGCCGCCCCCGTGGTCGCTCGTGATGGCGAGCGGGCTGTACGAGACCCCCCGCCGGGTGCCCCCCATCTCTCCCCCGCTCGCCTCCGTCTCGACACCCGAACGCCCCCTGACCCGAGGCGTCCAGCCGGACGGGGACGGCCGGGCGATGGAGGACGAGGACGTCATGGCGGGCGAGGAGGGCGCGTTCGGGGCGATCCTGCCACTCGACTTCCGCGGCCAGCTCCGGCTCGACGTCGACGGGCGCTACCCGCTGAGGGTCGCCAGCGGCACGATCTGGCGGGGCCTGTTCCTCCGGATGCACTGGATCGCCCGGGTGACCAAGATCGGGCCGCGCACGTGGACCGGGTCGATCTTCTACCGCGACGGCGGCGGGGCGACGACCACCTACACGGACGTCCGCATCATCGTCGTGCGCCCCGGGCTCCTCGGCCCGCCGACGGCGGCCGTCGTGCGGTTCAGCGGCGGCGGCACCTCCGGCCTGACCATGCGCTACGACTACCGCTCCCGCTACGCCCACGAGGTGGAGTTCGAGTACGACGCGGCCACCGGCGTGTCGCCGGTGACGTCGTTCGACATCGGCTCGCACCCCAACCGCCCGGCGTCGATCGCCGCCGAGACGATCTCGATCGAGGACGTCTACCGGCGGGCGGGCTTCCGGGTGCGGCGCAGCAACGGGGACAACATCGTGCCCCTCGCCGGTGCGGGGGGCGACGCCCTGTGGTCGGACGCCGAGATGCACGACGCCATGCAGACCTACTGGAGCCGGTTCGCCAACGTGCCCCAGTGGTCGGTGTGGACGTTCTTCGGCTCGCTTTCCGACCAGGGGTCGGGGCTCGGCGGGATCATGTTCGACGACATCGGGCCCAACCACCGGCAGGGCACCGCCATCTTCCACGACTCGTTCATCTCCCAGCCGCCCCCCGGCGACCCCGACGCCGCTGCGGCGGTGGCCCGCATCCGCTTCTGGACCGCGGTCCACGAGCTCGGGCACGCCTTCAACCTGGCCCACGCCTGGCAGAAGTCGCTGGGCATCGGCGGTGGTGGACCGTGGGTCCCGCTCGTCGACGACCCCGAGGCCCGGTCCTTCATGAACTACCCGTACCGGGTAGCCGGGGGCGCCTCGGCGTTCTTCGAAGACTTCGCCTACCGCTTCACCGACGACGAGCTGCTGTTCCTCCGCCACGCGCCCGAGCGGTTCGTGCAGCAGGGCAACGCCCGGTGGTTCGACAACCACGGCTTCGAGCAGGCGAACGTCTCGCCCGAGCCCCAGCTGGCGCTCGAGCTGCGGGTGCACCGCGAGGACTGGCACGGCGTGCCGACGTTCGGGTTCCTCGAGCCGGTGTACGTCGAGCTCAAGCTGGCCAACGTCAGCGACGCCCCGGTCGTGGTCGACGAGCACATCCTGCTCGACCGGTCGGCCATGGTCGTCGTGGTCAAGCGCGAGGGCCGCGAGGCCGCCATGCGCGTGCCGTACGCCTCGTGGTGCAACCACGCGTCGCCCGTGGCGCTGGCACCGGGCGAGGCCCTGTACGAGAGCATGCTGGCGTCGGTCACCCAGGGCGGGTTCATGATCGACGAGCCCGGGCGGTACGTCGTGCAGCTGGCGCTCGAGCTGCCCTCGGGCGAGCACCTCGTGTCGAACCGCCTCCAGCTGCGGGTGGCGCCCCCCAAGCAGATGGAGCACGAGCGCCTGGCGTCGGACTACCTGACCGACGACGTCGCCCGCATCTACACCTTCGGCGGCAGCCGCGTGCTCGACGCCGCCAACGACACGCTCGAGGAGGTCGTCGCCCGCATGGCCGACGAGCCGGTGGCCCGCCACGCCCACCTCATGCTCGGGCGGCCGGCGGCGCGCCCCCACAAGCTGCTCGAGCTGCCCGGCGGAGCGGCGCGGCCCGGAGCCGGTGCACGTGCTCGGCGGCGCCATCGCGGTGAAGAAGGCCGAGCCGAAGGTGGCCGAGGAGCACCTCCACGCGGCCCTCGACGACGCCCCCGTCGCCGCCGAGACGCTGGGCCACATCCGGTTCAACCGGGCGGTCGACCGCTTCGCCACGGTGCTCGAGGAGCAGGGCGAGACGGCGGTGGCGGCCGCGATCGTCGGGCAGGCCCAGCGGGCCCTCAGCGCCCGGGGCGTGCTCGACTCGGTGGTCGAGGACCTCGCCGAGCGGAAGCGCCGGCTCGAGGCGGCCGGCGGGAAGCGGGCGCGGTCGTCGGGGTCGAAGGGGAGCTCGTCCAGGGCCAAGGGCACGGGGCGCACCACCCGGAGCGGTCCGGGCCGCAAGGCCGCCGCCAAGTCCGGCCGCTGACCTGCATCGCAGCGCCGGGCGGCCCTCGCAAGGGCGCCGCCCGGCGCCCCGGCGCGCCCCAGCGTCGGGGTCGCCCTGTTGTCAGATCCCCGCATGGTCTCCGTAAACTGCTGTTCAAGCCGGCCCGGTATTCCGGCTGCATATGGGTTCCGGGGACGACATCCCCGTGGGAGAGGCGACCGGGCTGTCCCCACCGTCCGCCAACCGGAGCCAGCCACGGAGGAGACCCCCACATGCTTCGGCTCCAGAGCCCGCTCGACGAGCGGTACACGGCGGCGGATCCTGACGACCTGGCCGCGCGCATCGCGGCGGCCAAGGCCACGCTCGGTGACCGCCTGTTCATCCTCGGCCACCACTACCAACGCGACGAGATCATCCGCTGGGCCGACGCCCGCGGCGACTCGTACCGCCTGTCGGTCCTGGCCCAGGAGCGCCCGCAGGCCCGGTACATCGTGTTCTGCGGCGTGCACTTCATGGCCGAGTCGGCCGACGTCCTCACCGCCGACAACCAGGCGGTGATCCTGCCCGACCTCAACGCCGGCTGCTCGATGGCCGACATGGCCGACATCGACGAGGTCGAGGAGGCGTGGGAGGCGCTCGGCGCCGTGACCGACGTCGACCGCATCGTGCCGATCACGTACATGAACAGCTCGGCCGCCATCAAGGCCTTCGTCGGCCGCCACGGCGGCGCGGTGTGCACCTCGACCAACGCCCGCGCGGTCCTCGAGTGGGCCCTCGGCGGCGGCCCCGGCGCCTCCGGTGGCCAGGGCGACAAGGTGCTGTTCTTCCCCGACCAGCACCTCGGCCGCAACACGGGCGTCGCCATGGGATACGGGCTCGACGACATGCAGGTGTGGGACCCCCGCCGCGACCTCGGCGGCCTGACCGAGCGCGACGCCAAGGAGGCCACGTTCCTGCTGTGGCGGGGCCACTGCTCGATCCACCAGCGGTTCCGGCCCGAGCAGATCGCCGCCTTCCGGGCCGAGCACCCCGACGGCATCGTCGTCGTGCACCCCGAGGTGCCCCACGAGACGGTGCAGCTCGCCGACCAGGTCGGGTCGACCGACTACATCATCCGGGCCCTGGCCGACGCCCCCGCCGGGTCGACGGTGGCCGTCGGCACCGAGGTCCACCTCGTCAACCGGCTGGCCCAGGAGCACCCCGACAAGACCGTGGTGTCCCTCGACCCGCTGATCTGCCCCTGCTCGACGATGAACCGCATCGATGAGCCCCACCTGGCGTGGGTGCTGGACGAGCTGGTCGAGGGCCGGGTGGTCAACCAGATCCACGTCGACGCCGACACCGCCGAATGGGCCCGCGTGGCGCTCGAGCGGATGCTCGACATCACCTGACGGAGACCGACTCCGACACCCGCGCGGCCAGGAAGTCCTCCCAGGTCCGGCGGCCAACCGCCCCGCCGGGAGCGAGGTTCGCACCGTCGCGGTAGGCGCGGGCGGCCTTCCCCGGGAGCCGCACCGGCACCATCGGCCGCCGCTTGCCACGCGCCCGCAGGTAGCTGCCGAGCAGCTCGCGCACCCCGTACACCCGGGGTCCGCCCATGTCGGGCACCAGACCGGCCGGCGGGCCGAGCGCGAGCTCCACGAGACGGCCCGCCACCTCACCACCGTCGATCGGCTGGAACCGGAACCCGGCCGGCACCGGGATCACCGGCAGCTTCGCCATCTGCCGCGCCACCATGGCCATGAGCTCGTGGAACTGGGCGGCGCGCAGCGTCGTCCACGGCAGGCCGGAGCCGGCCACGACCCGCTCTGCGTCGAGCTTCGACCCGAAGTAGCCGAACATGGCCCGGTCGATGCGCCCGACCTGCGGGACCCGGTCGGCGCCGACGACGGAGATGTACACGAGGTGCCGCACCCCGGCCGGTGATGCGGCCCCGACCAGGTGCCGGGCCTTGTCGCCGTCCCCCTTGGCGCCGCCCGCGAGGTGCACGACGATCTCCGCGCCCGCCACGGCGGCCTCGATGCCGTCGCCGGTGGCCAGGTCGCCGGTCACGTGCTCGACGCCGTCCACGTCCTCGTGGCGGCCGCGGCTGAGCACCCGGACGTGGCACCCGGCGTCGACGAGGCGCGGGACGACGAGCCGTCCCAGGGTGCCGGTACCGCCGGTGACCAGAATGGGTGAGCTGATTCGAGCGTTCATGCGTTGTCTCCGTGTCACATCTCGCGCGTGTAGGGGGTCACCTCATTGACACGTAGCGACGGGAAGATGTGACGGATGGACGAGAACGAGTGGCTGGCCGAGCGCTTCGAGGAGCACCGGGCCCACATGCGGGCTGTGGCCTACCGGATGCTCGGCTCGCTGGCCGAGGCCGACGACGCCGTCCAGGACGCCTGGGTGCGGGTCAGCCGGGCCGGGGCGGGCGAGGTCGAGAACCTCGGCGGATGGCTGACCACGATCGTCGCCCGGGTGTGCCTGAACGTGCTGAGGTCGCGCGGCGCCCGACATGAGGACGCGGTCGGGGCGCACGTCCCCGATCCCGTCATCACCCCCGAGGGGGCGCTGCCCCCCGACGAGGAGGCCGTGCTGGCCGACTCGGTCGGCCTCGCCCTGCTCGTCGTGCTCGACACGATGGCCCCGGCCGAGCGGCTGGCCTTCGTGCTCCACGACATGTTCGACCTCCCGTTCGAGGAGATCGCGCCGATGGTCGGTCGATCCCCGGCGGCGGCGCGCCAGCTCGCCAGCCGGGCCCGGCGACGGGTGCGGGGCGCCGAGGTCCCCGCCCCCGACGCCGACCTCGCGCGGCAACGGGACGTGGTCGACGCCTTCTTCCTGGCCGCCCGCGGGGGTGACTTCGACGCGCTCGTCGCGCTGCTCGACCCCGACGTCGTGCTGCGCGCCGACTTCGGGGCCCGGCGCCGCCCCGCGTCCCGAGTCGTGCACGGGGCCGAGGACGTCGCCCGGCAGGCGCTCATGTTCTCGGTCCCGGCCGCCGAGCTGCACCCCGCCCTCGTGAACGGCGCCGCCGGGGTGGTCGTCACGGTCCACGGGCGACCGTTCGCAGTGATGGGCTTCACCGTGACCGAGGGCCGGATCGTCGAGATCGACGCCATCGGGGACGCGGACCGCGTCAGCAGGATCGCCGCGTCCGTCCTGGGCTAGTGCCAGGTCAGCTGTGTCACAGCTGCCCGCGCCGCTGGGGCTCGCGCCCCGGCGGCTGGATCGGCCGCGGCTTGTGCGGCACCGGCGTGACCGTGCGCACGACGTCCTCGCTGTCGAGGTCGAAGGCCTCGCCCTCGTGGTGGACCGTGAGCGGCGGCCCGTCCCACAGGCGGTAGGTCGCCGACAGCCCGTCGGTCTCGACCTCGATGCCGCTCCCCCGGTAGCGGACACGGAAGCACAGCCGGCCGATGTCGCTCGGCAGGCGGGGCGTGAACCACAGCTTCCCGTCGCGGGCCCGCATCCCGCCGAAACCCTCGACCAGCGCCGTCCACGCCCCCGCCAGCGAGGCCATGTGCAGGCCGTCGCGGGTGTTGTGGTTGCGGTCCTCGAGGTCCATCAGCGCGGCCTCGCCCAGGTAGTCGTACGCCAGCTCGAGGTAGCCCAGCTCGGCTGCGACCACCGACTCGGTGACGGCCGACAGCGACGAGTCGCGCACCGTGATGGCCTCGTAGTAGCGGAAGTTGCGATCCATCTCGTCGTTGGTGAAGGCGTCGCCGCGGAGCTGCATCGCCAGCACCAGGTCGGGCTGCTTCACCACCTGCTTGCGGTACAGGTCGAAGTACGGCGCGTGCATCAGCAGCGGGTACTTGTCGGGGCCCGTGGCCGCGAAGTCCCACATCGCGTGATCGGTGAACCCCTCGCTCTGCGCGTGGACGCCCAGCGAGCGGTCGTACGGGATCACCATGGCGTCGGCCGCGTCGCGCCACGACGCCATCTCCTCGGTGGTCACGCCCAGCCCCTCGGCCAGGTCGCGGTGACGGGCCGCGATGTCCGCCGCGGCCCGCATGTTCTGCTGGGCCATCAGGTTCGTGTACACGTTGTTGTCGACGATGGCCGTGTACTCGTCGGGCCCGGTCACGCCGTCGATGCGGAACGCGCCCCTGCGGTCATGGTGGCCGAGGCTGCGCCACAGCCGGGCGGTGCCGACCAGCAGGTCGACGGCCACGTCCCGCTCGAACACCTCGTCCTGGGTGGCGTCGAGGTAGCGGACGACCGCGTCCGCGATGTCGGCGTTGATGTGGAACGCGGCGGTGCTGGCCGGCCAGTAGCCCGACGACTCGCGGCCCCGGATCGTGCGCCACGGGAATGCCGCGCCCTCGAGGCCCAGCTCGTGGGCCCGCTCCTCGGCGATGGGCATGGTCAGCTTGCGCCACACGAGCGGGTCGGCCGCCGTCTCGGGTGTGGTGAAGATGAGGACCGGCAGCACGAAGGTCTCGGTGTCCCAGAACGTGTGGCCGTCGTAGCCCGGCCCGGTCAGCCCCTTGCCGGGGATCGGGCGCTGCTCGGCCCGGGCCGCCGACTGCAGGATGTGGAACAGGCCGAAGCGCACGGCCTGCTGGATCTCGGCATCCCCCTCCAGCTCGACGTCGGCGCCGGCCCAGAACCGGTCGAGGTACGAGCGCTGCTCGGCCATCAGGCCGTGCCATCCCGTGAGCCGGGCGCCGGCGAGGGCCGCCACCACCTGGTCGTGTACGGCGGGACGGGTGCGCTGGCTCGACCAGCCGTAGGCCAGGTACTTGACGATGCGCAGCTTCTCGCCGGGTCGCAGGCGGGTGGCGATCGTCAGCCGGCAGACGTCCTCGGAGCTCCAGATGTCGAGGTGGGTGTTCTCGGGTCCTTCCACCTCGTGGCGCATGCCGGCCGCCATGCGCAGGCCGCTCTGGCGGGTGTGGTGCACCATCAGCGCCTCGGTGCCCGAGGCGGTGTGCTCCTCGTTGACGAGCGGGCGCTCGAGCACCGCCGCGGTGCGGGGGTCCGGGCCCATGTCGGGCACGTCCTCGTTGGCGACGAGCTCGGACTGCACGACGATGCGCAGCGACTGGTCGATCGGCTCGACCTCGTACTCGATGGCGGCCACGGCCCGCTGCGTGAGGGACACGAGGCGGGTCGTCCGCAAGCGGATGCCGTCGCCCGCCGGCGAGTGCCACTCGACGGTCCGCTCCAGGGTGCCGGCCCGCAGGTCGAGGCGGCGCCGGTGCGCGTCGAGCGTGCCGTAGCGGACGTCGAACGGCTCGTCGTCGACCAGCAGCCGGAAGATCTTTCCGTCTGTCACGTTGATGACCGTCTGGCCGGACTCGGAGAACCCGTAGCCCCGCTCGCCGTACTCCAGCGGGCGCAGCTCGTAGAACGAGTTGAGATAGGTGCCCGGCACGCCGTGCGGGTCGCCCTCGTCGAGGTTGCCGCGCAGGCCGATGTGGCCGTTCGACAGGGCGAAGACGGACTCGGAGCTGGCGATCTCGTCGAGGTCCAGCTCCTCCTCGGTCACGCACCACGGCTCGACGCTGAACAGCCGCCGCCCGCTGATCGTGACGTGCTCGGCCTCGTGGACCGCTTGCTGGCTCATTGGCGCACCCTTCGGGATGCGCGCAATGAGCCATCGGCCCTTCGGGCCGAATCCGGCACGTTGCTCATGGTTCGCTCGCTGCGCTCGCTCACGTGGGCCGGGTAGGGCACTGTGCTCATGGCTCGCTCGCTTCGCTCGCTCACGTCTCGCTCCCGTCACCGGCGCCGCCCGGATCGTCGTCCTCGTCCAGAAGTTCGGCGAGATCCTCCACCACGATGTCCGCGCCGTGCTCCAGGAGGGCGTCCCGCTGGCCCGCCCGGTCCACGCCGACCACGAGCCCGAAGCCGCCCGCCCGCCCCGCGGCGACGCCGGCCAGGGCGTCCTCGAACACGGCGGCCTCGGGAGGTGCCACGCCCAGAGCCTCGGCGCCGGCCAGGAACGTGTCGGGCGCCGGCTTGCCGGCCAGCCCCCGCTGGGCGGCGACCACGCCGTCGATCCGGGCGTCGAACAGGTCGGCGATGCCCGCCGCGGCCAGCACCTGGGCCGTGTTGGCGCTCGACGACACCACCGCCGTGCGCAGTCCCTTCGCCCGTACCGCCCGCACGTACCGGATCGACCCTTCGAACACCTTGATGCCGCCCTCGGCAAGCAGGTGCAGCACCAGGGCGTTCTTCTGGTTGCTCAAGCCGTGCACGGTGGCGCTGCCGGGCGGGTCGTCGGGCGTCCCCTCGCGCAGGTCGATGCCGCGTGACGCGAGGAAGCCGCGGGTGCCGTCGAGGCGGGGGCGGCCGTCGACGTAGCGCTCGTAGTCGACCGGCTCGAAGGGGCGGAACGGCTCGCCCGTCTCGTCCGCCCGCCGCCGCAGGTACTGGTCGAACATCTCCGTCCAGGCCCGGGCGTGGACGCTGGCCGTGTCGGTGAGCACGCCGTCGAGGTCGAAGAGGCAGGCCCTCACGGTGTCGGGGAGCTTGGGCACCGGGCCTCCGGGGAGCAGGGACGACGGTTCACGTGGTGTTGGATACCCGATCGACGCCACGAAGGGAACCGATTCCGGCGTGGCGAGGGATTGTGCGCCGGCGCGTCATCCCGGAGGCAATGAGTTCCGCTCGGCAGAGGATGAGGTCATGGGTTCCGCATGTGGAACTGTCGCCTCATCCTCGGGCACATGGAACCCAGTGCCTCGCCGTCCGTCAGACGGGCGGCCGAGGCGCCGATCAGTCGACCAGACTGGCCGGATGCCGGAGGCGATCACCGCAGACGACGTCATCGCGCACCTCGGGCTGCGCCTCCACCCCGAGGGCGGGTGGTACGCCGAGACCTGGCGGCACGAGCCGAGCGGCGGCGGCCGCCCCAGCGGCACCGCCATCTACTACCTGCTCGCCGCCGGCCAGCGGTCGCATTGGCACCGCGTCGACGCCGCTGAGATCTGGCACTTCTACGCCGGCGACCCGCTGGAGCTGTCGATCAGCGACACCGAGGACGGGCCGACGCGGATCGTTGTGCTGGGGCCCGACCTGGCCGCCGGGCAGGCGCCGCAGGGCATCGTCCCCGCGGGTGCCTGGCAGGCTGCCGCTCCCACCGGGGCCTGGACCCTCGTGGGCTGCACGGTGTCCCCGGGCTTCTCGTTCGACGGCTTCGAGCTGGCGCCCGAAGGCTGGGCCCCGGCGAGCTGAGCGCCGGATCAGGCGGCCCCGTCGGTGCGGGTGCGGCCGGCGCCGGTCAGCAGCGTGGCCAGGAACTGGCCGGTCCAGCTGGCGGGCTCGGCGGCCACCTCCTCGGGGGTGCCCGTGGCCACGACCGTGCCGCCGCCGCTGCCGCCCTCGGGCCCGAGGTCGATGATGTGGTCGGCGGTCTTGATCACGTCGAGGTTGTGCTCGATCACGAGCACCGTGTTGCCCTGGTCGACGAGGCGGGACAGCACGGTGAGCAGCTTGCGGATGTCCTCGAAGTGCAGGCCCGTCGTCGGCTCGTCGAGGATGTAGATCGTGTGGCCGGTCGAGCGCTTGGCCAGCTCGCTCGACAGCTTGACCCGCTGTGCCTCGCCGCCCGACAGCGTCGTGGCGGGCTGGCCCAGCCGCACGTAGCCCAGGCCGACGTCGACCAGCGTCTGCATGTGGCGGGCGATGGCCGGCTGGTTGGCGAAGAAGTCGAGGGCCTCCTCGCAGCTCATGTCCAGCACGTCGGCGATGTTCTTGTCCTTGAACGTGATGTCGAGCGTGTCGCGGTTGTAGCGGGCGCCCTTGCACACCTCGCACGGCACGTACACGTCGGGCAGGAAGTGCATCTCGATCTTGATCGTGCCGTCGCCCGAGCAGGCCTCGCAGCGGCCGCCGCTGACGTTGAAGCTGAACCGCCCCGGCAGGTAGCCGCGCACCTTGGCCTCGTGGGTCTGCGCGAACAGCTTGCGGATGTGGTCGAACACGCCCGTGTACGTGGCGGGGTTCGACCGGGGCGTGCGCCCGATCGGCGACTGGTCGATGTCGATGACCTTGTCGAGCTGGCCGATGCCGTCGACGCCCGTGTGCAGGCCGGGCGGCGTCTTCGATCGGTACACCTTCTGCATCAGCGACCGGAAGAGGATGTCGTTGACCAGCGTGGACTTGCCCGAGCCTGACACGCCGGTGACCGCGACGAAGCACCCCAGCGGGAACGCCACGTCGATGTTCTTGAGGTTGTTCTGCCGGGCCCCGCGGACGGTGAGCCACCGGTCGCCCGTCGGGCGTCGCTTGGCTGGCACCGGGATCGACCGCTTGCCCGCCAGGTACTGCCCGGTGATCGACCTCCGGTTCCGCAGCAGGGCCTTGACGCTGCCCGTGTGGACGATCTCGCCCCCGTGCTCGCCGGCGCCCGGGCCGATGTCGACCACGTGGTCGGCCACCTTGATCGTTTCCTCGTCGTGCTCGACCACGAGGACCGTGTTGCCCAGCTCACGCAGCCGGACGAGCGTGTCGATCAGGCGCCGGTTGTCGCGCTGGTGCAGCCCGATCGAGGGCTCGTCGAGCACGTACAGCACGCCGACCAGACCCGACCCGATCTGTGACGCCAGGCGGATGCGCTGGGCCTCGCCGCCCGCCAGCGTGCCGGCCGAGCGCGACAGGGTCAGGTAGTCGAGCCCCACGTCGAGCAGGAAGCCCATGCGGGCGTTGATCTCCTTGACCACCCGCTCGGCGATGAGCCGGTCGCGCTCGGACAGCTCGAGCGCCGCCAGCGCCTTGGCCGCCTCGCCGATCGACATGTTGCCGATGTCGGCGATCGTGTGGCCGTCGATGGTCACCGCCAGCGAGAGCGGCTTGAGCCGGGCGCCGCCGCAGGCGTTGCACGGCACCTCGCGCATGTAGCCCTCGATCTGCTCGCGTGCGCTGTCGCTCTCGGCCTCGGCGTGCCGGCGCTGCAGGTAGGGGATCACGCCCTCGTAGTTGGCGTTGTAGGTGCGCTCGCGGCCGTAGCGGTTCTTGAACTTGACCCACACCTTCCCGACGCCCTTGCCGTAGAGCACGGCCTGGCGCTGCTTGGCGGTGAGCGACGAGAACGGGGCGTCCATGTCGACGCCCAGCTCGTCGGCGACGGCCACGACGAGGCGCTGGAAGTAGCGCTGGTGGCCGCCCGCCCACGGGGCGATGGCGCCGGCCTCGAGGCTGAGGTCGGGGTCGGGGACGATCAGCTCGGGGTCGACCTCGTAGCGGGTGCCGAGGCCGTCGCAGGTCTCGCAGGCGCCGTAGGGCGAGTTGAACGAGAAGTTGCGGGGCGCCAGCTCGTCGAAGCTGCCGTGGCCGTTGGGGCACGCCAGGTGCTGGCTGAACGTGAGCGTCTCGGGACCGGTGTCGGCATCGCTGTCGGGCGCCCCGCCGTCGTGGCCCGTGCGGTCGGCCCGGTCGCCCTCGCCACCGCCCGGGATGCGGTCGGCGCCGCTGCCGTTGCGTGGGACGATCTGCACCTCGGCCACGCCGTCGGCCAGCTTCAGCGCGGTCTCGAGCGACTCGGTGAGGCGCCGCCCGATGCCGTCGCGCCGCACGAGCCGGTCGACGATCACCTCGATGGTGTGCTGCTCGTAGCGGGCGAGCTCGACCTTGTCGGAGGTCTCGTGGATCTCGCCGTCGACCCGGGCCCGCGTGAACCCCTGGGCGGCCAGGTCCGCGAGGAGCGTCTCGTAGGTGCCCTTGCGGCCCCGCACCACGGGCGCCAGCACCTGGAAGCGGGTGCCGTCGGGCAGCTCCATGATGCGGTCGACGATCTGCTGGGGCGTCTGCCGGGTGACCTCGGCGCCGCACTCGGGGCAGTGGGCCACGCCGATGCGGGCGAAGAGCAGGCGCAGGTAGTCGTAGACCTCGGTGATCGTGCCCACGGTCGACCGGGGGTTGCGCGAGGCGCTCTTCTGGTCGATCGAGATGGCCGGCGACAGGCCCTCGATGAAGTCGACGTCGGGCTTGTCCATCTGCCCGAGGAACTGCCGGGCGTACGACGACAGCGACTCGACGTAGCGGCGCTGGCCCTCGGCGTAGATGGTGTCGAAGGCCAGCGACGACTTGCCCGACCCCGAGAGGCCCGTGAACACGATGAGCTTGTCGCGCGGCAGCTCGAGGCTGACGTTGCGGAGGTTGTGCTCGCGGGCACCGCGGATCACCAGCGAATCAGCCACGGCGTCCAGGCTATCGGCGCGACCGGCGCGACTCGCGAACGGATGTTCGTGCGCCAACCGCACTGACCAGGGACACGTACTGCCGGCGACGGGTCATGACGAGCAGTCGGGCGGCCCCGCGGATCATCCCCCGTCGCCCATGAACGCCGAGCGCCGGCGCCTCCTCGGTCGACCGCGGCGGAGCAGGCACGAGGGCGAACACGCGCGTCGTGCGGCCCTCGGCGCTCGCCTCGTGCACCAGACGCAGCCCGGCCACCGGCTCGTCGCCCAGGAGGGGCAGCAGCTGGGGCCGGACCCGGCGAGCGCTCGTCTCGTCGACCGCCAGGTAGCGCACCCCGTAGTGGCGGGCGAAGGCGACGATGCCGTCGAGGTCGGTGTACGGCACCGCCACTGCGGTCCGCTCGGCGAAGTGCTCGACCACGAAGCTGCGGGTCATCAGGCGATCTCCGGGTGCGGTGCGCTCGGCGATCCACTCGCCCGCCGCCTGCTGATCGGTGTGGTCGGTCGGGTGCCACCACCCGGCGGGCCCGACGAAGGTCACCAGCGAGGCCGCCAGCGCCAGCCCCAGCACGCCGGCCACGACCGCGCCGGCGCCGCCGCGGCGCCAGGTCGGCGACGCCCACCCCCACGAGCACGGTCGCCAGGGCCGCCGTGACCACCAGGTAGCGGCGGCTGGACGAAGAAGGCGAGCGCCGTCAGAACCGGCAGGGCCGCCACCGCGCCGACCACGCACGACCCTGCGGTCGTTGCGCCGCCGGAACGCCGCCCACGCGGCCAGCCCCCACAGGGGCAGCGGCAGCAGCCACCAGCCCGACAGGTCCTTGCCCAGCGTGGTCGACGTTCGTGGCGAGGATGCGCCCGTAGCCCGCCGGATCGCGCCGGGCCAGGGTCGTCAGCGGCGCCCGCTCGTCCTCGAAGCGCAGCCCGGTCTCGTCGAGGGCGTACAGCACGCGGTCCCGCGCTTCGCGGTCGCTGCGGGCGACCGCGTGCCACGCCTCGATGCGACGCGTCCTGGGACTTGGCCGTGAGCTGCCACTCGCCCGTGTGCGCATGGAGGTAGCCCACGTACGGCGCCACGCACAGCAGGAGGGCCACGCAGAACACGAGCGCGGCCCGCGCCGCCCGACGGCCCGTCCGGCCCGCCAGCCGGCGACGATCGCCACCGCGCCGAGCGGCGAGCGCCACGGCGAGACCCTCGGGTCGGGTCAGGTAGGCGAGGCCGACGAGCAGGCCGGCGCCGCCGACGCAGGCCAGCATGCGCCGCGGCGGCCCCGCGGCCCCGGCGCACCGCCGACGCCACGGCCGACACGGCGAGCAGCGTGTACTCGGCCTCGGATCCCGCGCCCCGGGTGGCGGGCAGGGTGGCGAGGCCGGGCGCCGACGCGGCGGTCCAGGCGGCGACCACCCCGCCGACGTCGCCGGCCAGCCGGCGGGCCAGCACGGCCACGGGCACCACGACGGCCGCGCCGGCCAGGCACGTGAGCACCACCGCCGCGGTGTGCGGGTCGCCGAGCACACGGCCGCCGACGCCGAGCAGCCACGGCACCAGCGGCGGGAAGTGCAGCTCGGGATGGCCGCCTCGGGCGAAGCCGCCGCCGTCGCGCGAGCGACGTCGCCCGACGCGATGTAGGCGACCTCGTCGGTGGTCGGCGCATCGTCGGTGAGCCCGATCGCGGCGCGGAGCGCGAGCCCGACGAGCACGGCGCCCGCCACCGACCAGCCGTAGCTCGGCCGCGGGAGGCGCCGCCGGGCGCGCGGCGCCGAGGTCGGCGGCCCGGCGGGGGCGCGGCCGGGCCAGCCTGCGGCGGCGCCGCCGTGCCGACGAGCTCCACCACCGCGGGACCGGACATGCCGGTCGGACGCTACGGATGCCTCGTGAGACGACGGCGACGGCAGGGTGCCCGCCAGGCAGCGGTCCGATGACGGCTGATCGAACACTCGCCGTCGCCCGGTGCGCCGCGTCAGCCGCCCGTCAGGGGCTCGTCAGACCCCGGCCTCGCGCAGCTCGCGCTTGAGCTCGTTGATCTCGTCGCGCAGGCGGGCGGCGTACTCGAAGCGCAGGTCGGCCGCGGCCTCGTGCATCTCCTCCTCGAGGGTCTGGATGAGCCGGCCCAGCTCGGTCGGCGGCAGGTCGGCCGAGCTCGTCGCGCAGCGTCTTCCCGCCCGGCCGCGGCCGCGGCCGGCGCCCGTCGCCGGGCACCGGCGCGCCCTCGGTCGGGGCGCAGGTGGGCGAGGATGTCGGTGACCGCCTTGCGGATCGTCTGCGGGTCGATGCCGTGCTCGGCGTTGTAGGCATCTGCAGCTCGCGCCGGCGGTTGGTCTCGCCGATGGCCCGCTGCATCGAGTCGGTGACCGTGTCGGCGTACATGACCACCTGGCCGTCGACGTTGCGGGCCGCCCGGCCGATGGTCTGGATGAGCGACGTCTCGCTGCGGAGGAACCCCTCCTTGTCGGCGTCGAGGATGGCCACCAGCGACACCTCGGGCAGGTCGAGGCCCTCCCGCAGCAGGTTGATGCCGACCAGCACGTCGAACTCGCCGAGCCGCAGCGCCCGCAGGATCTCGATGCGCTGGATCGTGTCGATGTTGGAGTGCAGGTACCGGACCCGCAGGCCCTGCTCGAGCAGGTAGTCGGTGAGGTCCTCGGCCATCTTCTTGGTGAGCGTGGTGACCAGCACGCGGTCGCCGACGGTCGACGCGCTCGTTGATCTCGGTCGATGCAGGTCGTCGATCTGGCCCTTGGTGGGCTTGACGATGACCTCGGGGTCGACGAGGCCGGTGGGCCGCACGATCTGCTCGACGACCTGGATCGAGATCTCGAGCTCGTACGGCGACGGCGTGGCCGACAGGAACACGACCTGGTTGACCCGCTCGACGAACTCGTCGAACCGCAGCGGCCGGTTGTCGGCCGCCGACGGCAGGCGGAAGCCGTGCTCGATGAGCGTGCTCCTTGCGGCTGCGGTCGCCCTCGTACTGGCCGTGCAGCTGCGGGACCGCCACGTGGCTCTCGTCGATGACCAGCAGGAAGTCGTCGGGGAAGAAGTCGAGCAGGGTGTGCGGGCGGCTCGCCCGGGCCGCGGCCGTCGATGGGCGCCGAGTAGTTCTCGATGCCGTTGCAGAAGCCGACCTCCTGCATCATCTCGAGGTCGTACTGGGTGCGCATGCGCAGGCGCTGGGCCTCGAGCAGCTTGCCCTCCTTCTCGAAGTAGCGCCAGCCGCTCCGGCAGCTCGGCCTCGATGCGCACGATGGCCGCCTGCATGCGCTCGTCGCCGGCGACGTAGTGGGTGGCGGGGAAGACGACAGGTCGTCGAGCGTCGCGGATCTGCTCGCCGGTGAGCGGGTCGACCTCGGTGATGCGCTCGATCTCGTCGCCGAACAGCTCGATGCGCAGCGACCGTCTCCTCGTAGGCGGGGTGCACCTCGATGGTGTCGCCCCGCACCCGGAACTTGCCCCGGCTCGAGGTTCATGTCGTTGCGCTCGTACTGCATGTCGACGAGCTGGCGGAGGATCGAGCGCTGGTCGATGCTCCTCGCCGACCAGCTGGCACGAGGACGTTGCTCCTTGTACTCCTCGGGCGAGCCGAGGCCGTAGATGCACGACACCGAGGCCACGACGATGACGTCGCGCCGGGTGAGCAGGGCCGCGGTGGCCGAGTGGCGCAGGCGGTCGATCTCGTCGTTGACCGAGCGAGTCCTTCTCGATGTAGGTGTCGCTCGAGGCGATGTAGGCCTCGGGCTGGTAGTAGTCGTAGTAGCTGACGAAGTACTCGACCCGGTTGTCGGGGAAGAACTCGCGGAACTCGTTGGCCAGCTGGGCGGCCAGCGACTTGTTGGGGGCGATGACCAGGGTGGGCTTCTGGACCTGCTCGATGGTCCAGGCGATGGTGGCGCTCTTGCCGGACCCGGTGATGCCGAGCAGCGTCTGGTAGCGGTCGCCCCGGCGATGCCGTCGGCGAGCGCGGCGACGGCGCCGGGCTGGTCGCCCGCGGGCTCGAACTCGGAGACCATCCGGAACGGGTTCTGCTGCTGCGGAGGCATCGCATCAGGACTGTATCGGCGGGCCGTGACAGCGAGACCCGCCTCGAGACCCGCGGGCACGCCGCCGCGCGGGTCAGCCGTCCCGGGCGGTGCGGAGGCCGAGCACGGCCCCGAACCCGACCAGCCCGAGACCGGCGACGGTGTCGGCCACCTGGAGCGAGCGGTCGCCGAGGCGGCGCCCGGCCAGCACCACGCCGGTGGTCAGCACCGCGAACCACCCGACGCTGCCGGCGCAGATGCCGCACAGCAGCGCCACCCCGTCGGCCCAGCCGCCGATGACCGACGCCGTCGACGCCGCGGCGAACGCGGTGGCCCACGAGGCGATGGTCAGGGGGTTCGAGGCGGTGGCGGCCAGGGAGGTGCGCAACGCCTGCGCCGGCGTGACGACCTCGGACGGGATCTCGAGCCCGAGCCGCACGCGCTGCGCGGCCGAGAGGGTGCGCACGCCCATGACCACCAGGACGACGGCACCCACCGCGCCCATCGCCACGCGCACGGGGGCGACCGTGACGAGCGCACCGGCGCCGAGCATGCCCAGCGCACCGTAGGCCGTGTCGACCGCGGCGGCGCCGGCCCCGACCGCCAGACCGGGCGCGAACCCGTACCGCAGGGTGGTGCGGATGCACAGCAGCGACACGGGCCCCACCTGCGCGGCGACGAGGGCGCCGAGGCCGAGGCCGGTGAGCAGTGCCGGGAGGAGCGGGAGGGACATCCCGCCAGTATGGGCTGGCGCCAGCGCGGCCCTGGCCGGGATATCGCTCTCCTCTGTCGAGCCGTGGGTTGGGCCGCCCGCCCAGAGCGGTGGAGTCGGGGTGCGACGACGCCGCCGACGCAGCCGGCGCCGCTGGCTGGCCCTTTCCGATCGTGGGAACCACTGGCAAGCTCGTTCCTCCCGAGGCACTAGCTGCCGCTCCAATGCTCTCGAGGCAGCCGTGTGCGGGGGCCGAACGCCATTGCCTCGAGAACCTCGTCCCGGCAGTCATTGCCGCGCCACGCCCGGACGGTGCCCCGGGGCCCAGCAGACACGCATCGTTTCCGGGCTCGGGCCGGCCCGCCGAGCAACAGCTGACGGTGTCGGTCGACGTCGCCCCGGTGTGATCACGCCGCGGCGGGCAGCGTCTGGATCCACTCCCATGCGTCCGCGACCGCGGCGGCGAGGTCGTCGGGGGTGCCGCTGTTGTCGATGACCCGGTCGGCCCGGGCCAGGCGCTCCTCGCGGCTGGCCTGGCGGGTCATGCGGGCCCGGACGTCCTCCTCCCGCATCCCGCGGTGCTCGACCAGGCGCCGCACCGCCACCTCGGGGTCGACGTCGACGACCAGCAGCCCCGCCACCGGGTAGGCGTTCTTCGACTCGACGAGCAGCGGCACGTCGAGGACCACGATCTCGTCGGTCTCGACCAGCGCCGTCATGCGGTCGGCGATCTCCTTGCCGACGGCAGGGTGCACGATGGCGTTCAGGTCCGCCAGCGCCTGGCCGTCGTTGAACACCCGGTCGGCCACCGCGGCCCGGTCGAGCGAGCCGTCGGCGGCCACGATGCCCGGGCCGAAGCGCTCGACCATCGCCGCGAACACGGGCGTGCCCGGTTGCTGCACCTCGCGGACGACGGCGTCGGCGTCGACGACGACCGCCCCCCGCTCGGCCAGCAGGGCCGACACGGTCGACTTCCCCGACCCGATGCCCCCGGTGAGCCCGATGACCAGCATGCACGCGGACGCTACTTGCTCGCCGAAAACGGGACGAAGCGGGGGCCGAGGCCCCCGCGTCGTCGTGGGTGTCGTTCGACCGGCGGGCTACTGCTCGTCGGCGGCGTCGGCCTCGACCGGCTCAGCAGCCTCGGCCTCGACCGGCTCAGCGGCCTCGGCCTCGGCCTCGACCGGCTCGGCGGCCGCGACGGGCTCGGCAGCCGCGACCGGCTCGGCAGCCTCGACCTCGCCGGGGCCGGCCGCGGGGGCTGCTCGCCCGACTCGGCGTAGTACTCGGCCCAGGCCTCGTCGGCCTCGGGCGAGTGCTCGGCGGCGACGCCGATGTAGTTGCCCTGGTCGTCGTAGGCGTGCTCGCCGAAGTGCTCTTGGTACTCGGCCGCCACGATGCCGCCCTCGGCCGCCTGCTTGATCGACAGGCTGATGCGCCGGCGCTGCAGGTCGAGGTCGATGATCTTGACCCACAGCTCCTCGCCGGGGGTGACCACCTGCTCGGGCAGGTCGACGTGGTGGGCCGACATCTCGGAGATGTGGACCAGGCCCTCGATGCCGTCGCCCACCTGGACGAACGCACCGAACGGCACGAGCTTCGTGACCCGGCCGTACACCAGCTCGCCGACGCGGTGGCTGGTGGCGAACTCCTGCCACGGGTCCTGCTGGGTGGCCTTGAGCGACAGGCTGATGCGCTCGCGGGACAGGTCGACGTCGAGCACCTGCACCTCGACCTCGTCGCCAACGGCCACGACCGAGCCGGGGTGGTCGACGTGCTTCCACGACAGCTCGGACACGTGGATGAGGCCGTCCATGCCGCCGAGGTCGACGAAGGCGCCGAAGTTGACGACGCTCGACACGACGCCCTTGCGGACCTCGCCCGGCTTGAGGTTGGCGAGGAAGTCCTCGCGCTGCTCGCGCTGGGTCTCCTCCAGCCAGGCCCGGCGGGACAGCACCACGTTGTTGCGGTTCTTGTCGAGCTCGATGATCTTGGCCTCGAGCGACTTGCCGACGTACGGCTGGAGGTCGCGCACCCGGCGCAGCTCGACCAGGGAGGCGGGGAGGAAGCCGCGCAGCCCGATGTCGAGGATCAGGCCGCCCTTGACGACCTCGATGACCGGCCCGGAGACGACGCCGTCCTCTTCCTTGATGCGCTCGATGTCGCCCCAGGCCCGCTCGTACTGGGCCCGCTTCTTCGACAGGACCAGCCGCCCGTCCTTGTCCTCCTTGGTGAGGACGAGCGCCTCGATCTCCTCGCCGAGCGAGACGACCTCGTTCGGGTCGACGTCGTTGCGGATCGACAGCTCGCGGCTGGGGATCACGCCCTCGGACTTGTAGCCGATGTCGAGGAGGACCTCGTCTCGGTCGACCCGCACCACCGTGCCGGTCACGATCGCGCCGTCCTCGACGGAGACGAGGGTGGCGTCGATGGCGTCGGCGAAGCTGACGCCCAGATCGTCGTCGACGATCTGGCGGGGGGTGTAGCCGCTCTCGGGCGCCTGCGCCTCGGCGGCGGGCGCGGCCGGCGTATCGCCGGGCTCGGGAGCGGTGGGGTCGGTGGGCTGGACGTCGGACACGAACAGACAGGCTTTCGTTGGGAACAGGGGATACATCGTCCATCGCCACGCAGGACGCGGCAGATGCACAGGGGCGCGCTCGTCGAGCGCGGACGGCAAGGCTAGCAGGCGATTCCCAGCGGCCGCTACGGCCCGTGGCTGACTTTCGACGCCTCTCGTTCGGCCACCAGCAGGAATTCGGGCAAGTCGATCGACGGCGGCGCCGCGGCATACGCCCCGGGCGTCACCGACCACAGGCCGCGGACGCGCAGGCCGGCCCGTGCCGCGAGCAGGCGGAGCTCGCGCGGCGTGAAGCACGTGGTCCACAGGTCAACCTCGGTGGACACGCCCTGATCGTCGCGCACCTCGGTCCGCTCGTGGTTGACGCCGGCAGCGGCGTCGAACGTGTCGGTGCCCTCGAGCCAGCGCACCTGGAAGTACGCCGAGAACGCCGACACTGCGGCCACCCCGCCCGGCCGCAGCGCCCGGGCGATGCCGTCGAGGACCGCGCCGTCCCCGTCGAGCGGGGCGCCCGGGCCGCCCGCCAGGCCGAACGCGCCCTGGCAGAGCGAGATGGCGGCGTCGAACTCCGCGTCGAAGGCGAGCGCCCGGGCGTCGGCGCGGACGAAGCTGGCGCCCGGCGGCGCGTCCTGGGCCGCCAGGTCGACGAACCGCTGGCTGATGTCGACGCCGACGACCTCGATCCCCCGGGCAGCCAGCGCACGGGCGTGCCGGCCGGGTCCGCACCCCACGTCGAGCACCCGCATTCCCGGCTCCAGCGCCAGCTCGTCGACCAGGAATCCGACCTCCTGCTCGGTCCCCTTGGTGAACGAGTAGCGCAGGTAGGCGCCGCCCAGGTGGTCGGCGACGGGCTCGAACCAGTGGTCGGGGGCGTCGGTCACGACCCGATCCTGGCACCCGCTCGGCGGTCCCGACGGAGACCGGCCCGCGCCTGGCAGGCTGCGGGCATGGATGTCGCCATCGCCGGAGGCCACGGGAAGATCGCACTGCGCCTCGAGCGCCTGCTCTCGGGCGCCGGACACCGGGTGCGGGCGATCATCCGCAACCCCGACCACGCCGCGGACGTCGAGGCGGCGGGCGCCGAGCCCGTCGTGCTCGACCTCGAGGCTCTCGCCGGCATGACCGAACTCACCGACGCGGTGCGCGGTGCCGATGCCGTCGTGTTCGCGGCGGGCGCCGGACCGGGCAGCGGGCCCGAGCGCAAGCGCACGGTCGACTACGGGTCGGCGGTGAAGCTCATCGCCGCCGCCCAGGCCGCCGACGTGGACCGCTACCTGATCGTGTCGTCGATCGGGGCGGACCGGCCCGAGGAGGGCCAGGGACCGATGCGCGCGTACCTGCAGGCCAAGGCCGACGCCGACGAGGCGCTCCGGGCGAGCGACCTCGCGTGGACGATCGTGCGGCCCGTCTCGCTCACCGACGACCCGGGGACCGGCCTCGTGACGCTGGCGGAGCGCCTCGACCATGGCGGCACGGTCGCGCGCGACGACGTCGCCGCGGTGCTGGCGTCCGTGCTCACCGACGGCCTGGCTGTTCGTCGCACCTTCGAGGTGAGCTCGGGCGACATGCCGATTCCCGAGGCGCTGGCCGCGTTGGGCTGACGGTCAGCCCTTGGCGTCGGCCCAGGTCTTGCCGAACGACAGGTTGACCTCCAGCGGGACGCTGAGCTCGACCGCGCCCGACATGGCCTCGACCACCAGCTTGGCGGCGCTGTCGTGCTCGGACGGTGGCACGTCGAGCAGCACCTCGTCGTGGACCTGGAGGATGAGCCGGCTGTCCATGCCCGCGTCCTCGAGGGCGGTCTCGATGTGGACCAGCGCCACCTTGAAGATGTCGGCGGCCAGGCCCTGGATGCCGGCGTTCATCGCCTGGCGCTCGCCGGCCTGGCGGATGCGGAAGTTCGGCGACGACAGCTCGGGGATCTGGCGCCGGCGCCCGAACAGCGTCTCGGTGTAGCCCCGCTCCCGCGCCTCGGCCACCGTGCGGTCCATGTACTCCCGCACGGACGGGAAGGCCTCGAAGTAGGCGTCGAGGATGACCGCGGCGTCCTCGGTGGCGATGTTCAGCCGCTGGCCGAGCCCGTAGGCCTCCATGCCGTAGGCCAGCCCGTAGCTGACCATCTTGGCCTTCGACCGCTGGTCGATCGTGACGTCGCCCGGCTCGACACTGAAGATCCGCGACGCCGTCTCGGTGTGGATGTCGCGCCCGGCGGTGAAGCTCTCGATGAGGCCGGGGTCTTGCGCCAGGTGGGCGATGCAGCGCAGCTCGATCTGGTTGTAGTCGGCCACCAGCAGCTCGCACCCGGGGGCGGGGACGAAGGCACGCCGGAACTCGCGGCCCACGTCGCTGCGGACCGGGATGTTGTGCAGGTTGGGCTGGTCGGACGACAGCCGGCCGGTGCGTGCCACGGTCTGGTTGAACGTGGCGTGGATGCGCCCGTCGGGCGCCACCTCGGCGAGCAGGCCGTCGCCGTAGGTCGACCGCAGCTTCTCGACCTCGCGGTAGGCCAGCAGGTGGTCGATGATCGGGTGCTGGCCGGCCAGCTTCTCCAGTGACGAGGCGTCGGTCGAGTAGCCGGTCTTCGTCTTCTTCTGCGGGGTGAGCCCGAGCTTGTCGAACAGGATCTCGCGCAGCTGGGGCGTCGAGTTCACGTTGAACTCGCCGATGCCGGCGTCGTCCCAGATGGCTTGGCGCAGCCGCTCGACCTCGCCGGTGAGCCGGTCGCGCAGCCCGCGCAGCTCGCCGGCGTCGACGCCCACCCCCGCGTGCTCCATGCGGGCCAGCACCCACACGAGGGGCACCTCGATGTCGTCGTACAACTGGCGCAGGGACTGGTCGTCGAGCGCCCGCGTGAGCGGCTCGATCAGCCGCTCGACCGCCAGGGCGTGGCGGGCCGTGCGCAGCGCCACGCTGACGCCCGAGCCGTCGAGGTCGAGCTGGCCCTCGGCCGCGGCGCCGTCGGTGGGCAGCTCGACCTTGGCGTACCGGCGCAGCACCTCGTCCAGCAGGTAGCGCGACTCGGCGGGGTCGAGCAGGTAGGCGGCGATGGCGGTATCGAGCGCCAGGGCGCGCACGTCGACGCCGGCGTCGAGCAGCGACCGCATGACCGCCTTGGCCTGGTGGGCGGCGATCGGCCGGCCCCCGGCCGCCGGGGCCGCCACCAGCTCGCTGAGGGCGGCCTTCACGGCCTCGTCGGCCAGCAGCTCGGCCGACAGCCACGCCACGTCGCCCGCGCCAGGATCGGTGACGACGGCCAGGCCCTCGAGCGGCGTGCGGCCCTCGCTGCCCTCCCACGCCGCGGCCAGCGCCAGCGGCTCGCCCGCGCCGCCGGCCCGGACCTCGCCGAGGATGCGCACGGCGTCGGCCGGCGTCTCGAGCGCGTTGACCTCGGCCTCGAGCACCTCGGCCGGGGCCCCGCCGACGCCCAGGTCCTCGCCGAGGGCCTCGGTCAGCCGCTCGGCCAGGCTGTGGAACTCGAGGAAGTCGAACAGGCGGCGGACCTCGTCGACGTCGGGGTCCTTGCGGTCGAGGTCGTCGACGGTGACGCCGACGGGCACGTCGACGATGAGCTGCATGAGCTCGGCGTTCTGCCGGATGCTCGCCTCGTGCTCGGCGAGGTTGGCGCGCAGCTTCGGCGACTGCTCGTCGAGGTGCTCGAAGATGCCGTCGATGCCGCCGTAGGCGGTGATGAGCTTGGCGGCCGTCTTCTCGCCGACGCCCGGCACGCCCGGCAGGTTGTCGGACGGGTCGCCCCGCAGCGCCGCGTACTGGAGGTAGAGGCGGGGCGGCACGCCCGTGCGTCCCTCGATGCCCTCCTCGTCGTAGAGCACGTAGTCGGACACGCCGCGCCGGTTGTAGAGCACCTTGACGTGCGGGTCCTCCACCAGCTGGTACACGTCGCGGTCGCCCGTGACCACGATGACGTCGAGCCCGGCGTCGCGGCCCTGCGTGGCCAGCGTGGCGATGATGTCGTCGGCTTCGTAGCCCGCGAGGTCGAGCACGGTGATGCCGAGCGTCTCGACCACCTCGCGCACGAGGCCCATCTGCTGGCGCAGGATGTCGGGCGCCGCGGAGCGGTTGGCCTTGTAGTCCTCGAAGCGCTCGTGACGGAACGTGGGCTCGGGCCGGTCGAACGCCACCGCCATGCGCCGGTGCCCGTGGTCGCGCATCAGGTTGATGAGCATCGACGTGAAGCCGAACACCGCGTTGGTGACCTGCCCCGACGCAGTGGCGAGGTCGGTCGGCAGGGCGAAGAACGCGCGGTAGGTGAGGGAGTTCCCGTCGATCAGGAGGAGGGGGTCGCCGGCCACGTCTCGTGCCCGACCCTACGCGTCGGGCTTGAGGTCGCCGTCGATCACCCGCTGGCTGATCGCCCGCATGGTCACCCGCTCGGACATCGCCCGCTTCTGGATGAAGGCGAACGCGGAGTTCTCGTTCAGGCCGAACTCGTCCATCAGCTTGCCCTTGGCCCGGTCGACCACCTTGCGCGTCTCGAGCTGCTCCTCGAGGCTGGCGGTCTGGTCGTGCAGGGCCCGGATCTCCTTGAACCGGCCCAGGGCCACCTCGACCGCCGGCACGAGCTCGCTGCGCTCGAACGGCTTGACCAGGTACGCGAGGGCACCCGCGTCGCGGGCCTGCTCGATGAGGTCGCGCTGGCTGAACGCGGTGAGGATGAGCACGGCGGCACGGCGCTCGCCCGCGATCTCGCGGGCCGCGGCCAGCCCGTCGAGGCCCGGCATCTTGATGTCGAGGATGGCGAGGTCGGGCTCGAGCTCACGCACGAGCTTGACCGCCTCGTCGCCTCGGCCCGTCTCGCCGACGACCTCGTAGCCCTCCTCCTCGAGGGTCTCCTTCAGGTCGAGGCGGATGATGGCCTCGTCCTCGGCGATGACGACGCGTGTTGCCAAGGGCGTTCCTTTCGATCTCCGTGATGCGTTCTAGCGCGACTTGGACTCGGCCACGAACTGGTCGAGCAGCGCGTCCTGATCGCGCTCCAGCCGCGCGATCTCTGCCTCGACCTTGGCCCGGTGCCGCCGCATGGCGTCGGCGTGCCGCTCGGCCTGGCGGTGGTCGTGGTCGGCGACCGGGGTCTCGGACACGAGCGATCGCAGGCGCGCGTCGTCGGCGGCGTCGGCCAGGTGGTCGAGCTGCTCGGCACTGACGGCCAGCTCCTCGCGCAACTGCCGGAGCCGCTCGGAGACCTGGCTGAGGCGCCGCTCCACGGACGACCGGGACATGACACAAGTCTAGGTGGCTCTGGCAGGGACCTCGTGAGACTTGATGGCCGGTACCGTGCGCGGCGATGGCCACCGACCCCTGGGGCATCGACGACGGGTACTTCGACGTGCGTGGTGAGTGGCACCCCACGTCCCCCGAAACGCGCACCGCCCTGCGGGAGGCCATGACCGGCGACGCCGACCGGCCCCCCGAACCGTCGCGTCCGCTGTGGGTGGTACGGGCCGGGGCGGCGGAGCCGCTGCTGGGTCCGTGCGAGCTGCGCCTCGAGGACGGCACCGCGGTCCGGGCCGAGGGGGCCCTGCCCCCCGACCTGCCCATCGGCTACCACGACCTGCACCCGCTCGACGGCGGCCCGACGACGCGGCTGATCGTGTCGCCGGGTCGGTGCCACCTGCCCGACGACCTCCGGGCGTGGATCCTCACGGTCCAGCTGCCCGCCTGCCGATCGACGGCGAGCTGGGGCATCGGCGACCTCGCCGACCTGCGCTCGCTGGGGACGTGGGCGGCGGGCCGGGGCGCCGGGATGGTGGCGGTCAGCCCGCTCCACGCCCCTCTGCCGGTCGACCGCGTCGAGCCCAGCCCGTACTTCCCGTCCAGCCGTCGGTGGGGCAACCCGCTGGCGCTGCGCATCGAGGACGTGGCGGGGGCCGCTGGCGCACGGGACGTGGCGGAGCTGGGCGGCCAGGGCCGCCGGCTCAACGACGGCCCGCTCCTGGACCGCGACCAGGTGTGGGCGCTCAAGCGGCGGGCGCTCGAGTCCCTGTGGGCGGCCCGCGGGCCCGACCTGCGGTTCGACCGGTGGCGCGCCCAGATGGGCGCCGACCTCGAGACCTACGCGCGGTTCTGCGCGCTCGCCGAGCACCATGACAGCGGCTGGCACGGGTGGCCCGAGGACCACCGCCACCCCGATCACCCGGCGGTGGCGGCGTTCGCGGTGGCCGCCGCCGACCGCGTCGCGTTCTGGGCGTGGGTGCAGTTCCTCCTCGACGACCAGCTGCGGCGGGCCGAGGAGCCGTTGCCGCTGCTCACCGACCTCGCCATCGGCGTCGATCCCGACGGGGCCGATGCCTGGGTGATGCAGGACCTGCTGGCCCACGGCGTGCGTGTCGGGGCCCCGCCCGACGAGTTCAACCGGTCCGGGCAGGACTGGGGCCTGCCGCCGTTCGTGCCCCACGCCCTGCGCGACGCCGGCTACGCCCCGGTCGCCCGCCTGTGGGCCGGGGCGATGGGGCGCGGCGGCGGCCTGCGGATCGACCACGTGATGGGCCTGTTCCGTCTGTTCTGGATCCCGCCCGGAGGCGGGCCGACAGACGGCGCCTACGTGCGCTACCGGGGCGACGAGATGCTGGCCGTGCTGGCCGTCGAGAGCGTCCGGGCCGCTGCGGTGGTGGTCGGCGAGGATCTCGGCACCGTCGAGCCCGAGGTGCGCACGATGCTGGGCGACGGCGGGCTGCTGTCGTACCGCCTGGCGTGGTTCGAGGAGGGGCCGCCCGAGGACTACCCCGTGCAGGCGCTCGCCGCCGTGACGACGCACGACCTGCCGACCGTGGCCGGCGTGTGGTCCGGCGAGGACGCGGCGGACCAGCGGGCCGCCGGGATCGAGCCCGACGAGCCGGCGCTCGAGCGCCTCCGGGGCAGGCTCATGGGCCTCACCGGCTTGGGGCCCGACGCTCCCGTCGACGAGGTGGTCGTGGCGGCCCACCGCCGCCTCGCCGCCGCGCCCAGCGCCCTGGTGGGCGCCACGCTGGAGGACGCCCTCGCGCTGCGCCGGCGGCCCAACCTGCCGGGCACCACCGACGAGCGGCCCAACTGGTCGATCCCGCTGCCGCTGCCGCTGGGTGAGGTGTTCAGCGACCCGCTGGTGTCACGCGTCGTCGACGCGCTCCGTCGCCCGTAGGGGCGGCTCGGCCAGCAGGGCGCGCACTTCGGCGTCCGTGACCTGCGTGAAGTCCGCGTACCAGGGCCCCACCGCATGGAAGTCACGGGGCGTCATCACGCAGACCACCCGGTCCGCGGCGGGAGCGACGACGCTGGCGGCGTCGAGGGGCGCCACGGGGACGGCGACGATCACCTGGCGGGGGCCCCGGTGGCGCACGACCTCGAGGGCGACGCGCATGGTGGCGCCGGTGGCCATGCCGTCGTCGACCACGACCACGGTCCGCTCGGCGAGGTCGACGGGGGTGCCGCCGGGCCGCAGCTCCGCCCCCCGGCGGGCCAGCGCCGCGACGTGCTGCCGGGCCAGGGCGTCGACCTCGCGGTCGGACAGCCCGGTCGCGGCCTGGACCTGGGAGTTCACCACCACAGTTCCGTCGTCCGCCACCGCGGCGAGCGCCAGCTCCTCGTGGCCCGGCACGCCGACCTTGCCCACGACCAGGATGTCGAGCGGCGCGCCGAGCGCCGCAGCCACCTCGGCCGCCACCGGCACCCCGCCCCGGGGCAGGCCGAGCACCACGACGTCGTCGCGGGCGACGCCGGCGCCGGGCCGGAGCTCGCGCTCACCGGCGTCCGACAGGTCGCCGAGCCGGTGGGCGAGGCGCCGACCGGCGTCGCGACGGTCGGCGAACACCCGGGTCATCGGCTCCCAGTGTCCCCCGCCACGGCTCCGGCTGCCACGGGTTCGCGGGCTGGCCTCGTTTGCACCCGGAGTTGTCAGGCCGTGCGCAGCGACCCCTCGAGGGCCGCGACGTTGTCGGCGAGCGGGTCCGTGGCGTCGAGGCAGAGGTCGCCCGGCGGCGGCTCCCACCGGGCGAGGAACGCCGAGACGTGGTCCCAGTCGAGCTCGTACCACCCCGGGATGCCGCGGAGCCGGCCCTCGACCCGCCCCCGGTGCACGGCGACGTCGCGGCAGCTCGTGACCGCGACGACGACGCGGGCGCCGGCGTCGGCGGCGGTCCGGCGCGTGCCGTCGACCTCGGCGGCGCGGGCGGTCCCGTCGAGAACCACCGACCGTCCCTGCCGGAGCTGGGCGACGGCGAGGTTCCACAGGATCGACCACCCGACCGACCGATGGGCGGGGCGGTCCATCTCCCGCAGGGCCGCCTGGATGCCGTCGAACCGGGTCATCCCGGCCATCACCCAGTCCCACGCCAGCACGGGCCCGCCCAGGGTGCGCGCCGCCGCCTCGGCCAGGGTCGACTTCCCCGTCCCCGGTGGCCCGGTCATCAGCAGCAACGTCGGCCGGTCCCCCACGCCGCGATCTTGACCGATCGCCGTCACGCTCGGGCGCCGCGTAGCCTCCCGTTCGTGGTGATGGGGTGGCCCCCGGGCAACGTCGTGGTCCGGCGGGAGGTGCTCGGGCTGTGGCCGGTCCCGACGCCCGACGAGCCCGCCGTCTGGTGGGGCGAGCCATGGATGGCCGTGCCGGTGCGGGTCATCGAGGACTCGGCCGATCGGCTCGTCACCTACGTCGCGTCGGGGGCGCCGTTCGGGTTCCGCGACGGGCCCTGGCCCACGCCCGACGGCCGGCACCCGTGGCACGAACGCGCCGCCTGGGTGGGGCACGAGTGCCTGATGATCCAGCGCCCCGGCGACGACCACGCCGTGTGGCATTTCTGGACGGGCGAGGACCGCGCGTTCGCGTGCTGGTACATCAACCTCCAGACCGCGTTCGTGCCGACCCCGATCGGGTTCGACACGATGGACCTCGAGCTCGATCTCGTCGTCTCCCCGAACGGCGACTACGTGGTGAAGGACCTCGACGTCCTGCCCGAGCGGGTGGCCGAGGGCCGCCTCACCCAGACCGTCGTCGACCACGTCATCGCGCTCGGCGAACGGCTGACCGCAGAGCTCGACGCAGGACGCTGGTGGTGGGACACCGCCTGGGCCGACTGGACGCCCGACCCCTCCGACGTCGTGCCGGGACTGCGCCCCGACTGGAACCGTCCGCGCCGATGAGCCGGCGGCCCTGAGAACGTCGGCACGACCGACCCGAACGTCAGGAGAGCCCATGTTGCTGGAAGGCCGGAACGCCATCGTCTACGGGGGCGGAGGGGCAATCGGCGGGGCTGTCGCCCGGGCCTTCGCCCGCGAGGGTGCGCACGTGTTCCTCGCGGGGCGCACGCCGGCCACGCTCGACGCCGTGGCCGACGACATCCGCGGCGCAGGCGGCACGGTCGACACGGCGGTGCTCGACGCGCTCGACGCCGAGCAGGTCGCCGCCCACGCCGACGCCGTGGCCGCGCAGGCGGGCAGCATCGACGTCACGCTCAACGTCATCACCCACGGCGACGTCCAGGGCACGCCGCTCGTGGACATGACCGCGGCCGACGTCGAGCAGCCGGTGGTCAACGGGCTGCGCACCAACTTCCTCACCGCGCAGGCGGCGGCCCGGCACATGATCCCGCAGGGCTCGGGGGTCATCCTCGCCTTCGGCGGCTACGGCGACCCCATGCCCGACTTCAACCTCGGAGGGCTCCAGGCCGGGTTCCAGGCCATCGACGCGCTCTTCCGCCAGTTCGCCGCCGAGCTCGGGCCGCACGGCATCCGGGTGGTGACGCTGCAGACCGCCGGCGTGCCCGAATCGATTCCCGACGAGTACGCCGACGTGCGCGACACCATCACCGAGGACATCGTGCGCCGCACCCTGCTCGGGCGGGCGGCCACGCTCGCCGACGTCGGCAATGCCGCAGTGTTCGCCGCCTCCGACTGGGCCCGCACGATGACCGCCACGTCGCTCAACATCACCTGCGGCACCGAGATCAGCTGACCTGCCGCGTGTCGACGACGGGAACACGTGTTCGTCTACGGTGGGCGAGTGCACCACGCCGACACCGTGCGCGCAGCCTTCGCACTGGCCGATCTGGGCATGACGCATCAGCACATCGCCGACACTCTCGACATCGGCCAGACGACGGTCAGCCGTTGGTTGCGCCACGGACTTGAAGCCACCGCGGACGCACCCGCTCGGCAACGCGCGCTCAATGACTGTCCTCAGCAGTGCCCTCTCGTACTCGCGGCTCCGCCCGCGGCCTATGCCTATCTGCTCGGCCAGTACCTCGGTGATGGGACCATCGTTCTGACGCGGCGCGGCGTGTACCGGCTCTTCATCACGTGCTGCGCCGCGTATCCGGCCATCGTCGGTGAGTGCGTCGCAGCCCTCGAGGCCGTGCTCCCCGACAACCGGGTCGGTCGCCGCTCGAAGCCGGGGGCGATTGACGTGAACTGCTACTCGAAGCACCTCCCGTGCCTGTTCCCGCAGCACGGGCCGGGCCGGAAGCACGGCCGTCGGATCGTCCTTGCTCCCTGGCAGACGACACTCGCCCTCGACGCGCACCCCGAACCGTTCATTCGAGGCCTCATCCACAGCGACGGAAGCCGGTTCCTCAATCGCGTTCGCAACAGCTCAGGCCGCGAGTACGCGTACGTTCGCTACCAGTTCTCTAATCGGTCGGACGACATACGTGCCCTCTTCACAGCGGCGTGCGACCGGTTGGGCATCGAGTGGCGCCACATGAGCGAGTACGACGTCTCGGTGGCACGCCGCGGGAGCGTCGCCAAGCTGGACCGCATCGTGGGCCCCAAGGCCTGATCATCGAGTGCCCGGAGCGGGAGTCGAACCCGCACGCCCTTTCGGGCAGACGCGTTTGAGGCGTCCATGTCTGCCTAGTTCCATCATCCGGGCGGACAGGTCAGCGTACCCTGCTGGCATGCGACGGCTGTTCCTGCTTCTCGCCCTGGTCGTGGTCGGCGTGGCGGTCTACCGGAACCGGGTGATCGCCCGGCACGAGCAGGAGCTGGCCATCGGGCCGTACGCAGACGACGTGCCCAGCTGACGAGGGCCGGCCCTCAGCTCAACAGCGCGCCCTCGTGGCGCAGCAACCACGCCTTGGTGTCGAGGCCGCCGCCGTAACCGCCGAGCGCGCCGCCGGTGCGCAGCACGCGATGGCAGGGCACGACGATCGGGATCGGGTTCGTCGCCATGGCCGTGCCCACCGCCCGGCTGGCCTTGGGGTGCCCGGTGCGCTGGGCCAGGTCCTTGTAGGTGACGGTCTCGCCGAACGGGACCCGGCTCAGCTCCTCGAGCACGGCGAGGCGGTAGCCGTGCGACAGGCGCCGGTCGAGGCCGACGTCGAAGTCGCGCCGGCGACCGGCGAAGTACTCGTCGAGCTCGCGGCGCAGCCCGTCGAGCCGGCGCGGCAGGCGCACGAGCCGGGGCGAGACGGTCGCGGCGAGCTCGTCGAGGGCCGACTCGTCGGTCCCGAAGGCGATCTTGACGACGCCGGACGCGGTCGCGGCCAGGGTCAGCGGCCCGATGGGCGTGTCCTCGACCGCCCACGCCACGTCGACCAGCCCGTCGGCGTCGGCACGGGCGAGCGCCTGGCCCACCAGGTCGGCGACGATGTCGGGCCCCTCGTCGGCAGGGTCGGTCGCGAGTCCGGCGAGCCGGGCGGCGATGTCGTCGGTCGTGGTCATGCGGTCACCTCCGTGGCCAGCTCTTGGCGGAGACGCTGGAGCCCCGCCCGCACGTTCTGCCGGGCGGCGTCCTCGCTGCACCCGACCACCGCCGCCACCTCGGCGTACGGCCGGTCCAGCAGGTACCGCTGGACCACGGCCGTGCGCTGCTTGGGGGGCAGCTGGCGCACGGCGGCGAGCAGCGCGGCGTCGCCGTCGAGCCGCAGCTCGTCGGCAGCCACCACCACCTCGGGCGGGTCGGCCACGGGCACCGCGTTGCGCCCGACCCGGCGGGCGTGGTCGACGACCTTGCGGTGGGCGATCGTGAACAACCAGCCGCGCAGGTTGTCGGCGTGGCGCAGGTCTGGATAGGCCCGCAGCGCCGAGATCACCGTCTCCTGGAAGCAGTCGGCGCCGTCATGCGGGCCGACCGAGGCCACCAGGAAGCGGTGGACGTCGGCGGCGTGCTCGTCGAGCAGCGTCTGGAAGGGCGGCAGCGTCACCGTGAGGTCAACGCCGGCCACGGGCGTCTCGTGAGATCGGCCGCCGGGCTCAGACGCCCAGCGCCTTCAGGAGCTTGGTGGGCGTGTCCTTCGGGCTGATCTTCGGCCACGCCTCGGCCAGGTTGCCGTCCTCGTCGACGAGGAACGCGGAGCGGACGATGCCCATGTACTTGCGCCCGTACATCGACTTCTCGCCCCACGCCCCGTAGGCCCCGGCCACCGCGTGATCCTCGTCGGACAGCAGGGGGAAACCGAGGCCGTACTTCTCGTCGAAGCGCTTCTGCTTCCCCGGCTTGTCGGGGCTGATGCCGAGAACAGCGGTGTCGCCGATGTCGCCCAGCACGTCGCGCAGGCCGCACGCCTGGGTCGTGCAGCCCGGCGTGTCGGCCTTCGGGTAGAAGTACACGAGCACCTTGCGGCCCTTGAAGTCGGCCAGCGAGACGGTGTTCTCGTCCTGGTCGGAGAGCTCGAAGGTGGGTGCCGGTTCGCCTGCGGAGACCATGCCGCCGACGATACCGGCCAGCGACCCGTGGATCGGTCCGACGATCTGCGGTGTGCGCGACGCAGGCGCCGGGCCACCCGCGCGGCATGTGCGCTCTGGGCTGGGACTACGTTCCCGGCATGACAGGAATGGCGGCGGACACGATCTTCACCGCACCAGTGCTGATCGTGCGGCAGAAGACGAAGCTGATCGAGGTCAACAACGAGTACACCATCCATGACCAGCAGGGCGAGTCGATCGCCGATGTGCGCCAGGTCGGCCAGGGTCGAGCACAGAAAGCGCTTCGCTTTCTCGGTACCCCCGCCGATCGGCTGCTGACCTTCAGGCTGAGGGTCAGCGACCGGGACGGCAAGGTGCTGCTGATGCTGAGCCGTCCCGCCAAGCTGGTGAAGTCCCGCCTGGTCGTTCAGGACGGCGAGGGGAACGAGCTCGGTCAGATTCTCCAGGAGAACGCCCTTGGCAAGAAGTCTTTCTCGCTGCAAGCGGACGGCGAAGAGCTGGGCAAGGTGGTCGGTAAGAACTGGACATCGTGGGAGTTCGTCGTCCAGGACCGCCTCGGCACCGACGTCGCCCACCTGACCAACACACTCGATGGCCTGTCCATGCTGGACCTGCTCTCGGAGGGCCTGTACGACACGTTCAGCTCGGCAGACAGCTACGCGGTCGAGATCCTGCAGCCGATCGACCAGCCGCTGCGAAGCCTCGTCGTCGCGGCCGCTCTCGCGATCGACGTCGCCCTCCACCAGGAGTAGCCGGCCGGGTCAGTCGTTCGCCGCGGAGCTCGGCTGGTCGGCGAGGTCGGCCACCTCGGTCACGTCGCCCTCCTGCTCCTCGACATCGCTCAGGAGCTCCTCGACCTCCTCCGCCTGCGCCTCCACGTCCTCGGCTGCGACTCCCTCGTCGGCGGCGTGCGCGTGCACGACGAACTCGGTGAGGAGGAACAGGCTGACGTCGTCGTCGGTGCGCTCGCGTCCCACCTTGAACGGCTTGTCGATGACGCGCAGGAGGCGCAGCAGGTAGACGAAGAAGAACGAGAGGAAGCCAACCGTCACCAGCGACTGGGCGGTGCCCTCGAAGTCGGTGAACAGGACGACGGCCAGGATGATCACGACGAGGCTGACGATCATGGCGTAGGCCGACGGCAGGAACTCCTCGCGCTGGATGTGGTACACGCGCAGGACCGCCTTGCGCAGGCCCGACTGCTCCTGCCGCAGCCGGACGATGTAGTTGGCGGGGACGTCGGTGTCCTCCAGCTCGAGGAACGATGCGGAGAGATCCTCGACCGCCTGCTGGCACTCCCGCGTGTTGCCCGCGTCGATGTCGGCCCGGAGCGCGGTGACCACGGCGATCAGGCGCTGGCGCAGGAGCGTCATGTCCGGCTTGTTCCATGCCGCGTCCATCGACTCGCAGTCGCGCAGGATGCCGTAGAGCTCGGTGGCCATGTCGGCGGGGGCGCGGTCGGCGTCCTTGTAGTCGGACAGGGTTCCGGCGACCACGAGGCCCATCACGAACACGCCGCCGGCCACGATGCTCGATGTGAGCGGGCTGAGCGTCATCCCGTCGACGCCCGCGGCAACGAGGATCGCCCGCGCCCCCACGATGGCGCCGACGATGATCGCGGTGTCGATGGCCACGCGGTAATCGCTGAGGAACCTGCGCAACGTCATCGGCCGACCTCACAGCGTGGCGACAGCCGGATGGTAGACCCGGCCCCCCGAGGGCCGTCACGGACCGACGCCCTCAGCGGGCGTTGATCATGCCGTCGGCGGCCATGCCGAAGTAGTCGAGCATGCGGGCCTCGATCGCCGGGTGGACGTCGCGCTCGTCGACCAGGCGGTCGAGCGCGGCACACATGTGCCGCAGCCAGGCGTCACGCTGGGCCTCGCCGATGACGAAGGGCGCGTGGCGCATGCGCAGGCGGGGGTGCCCGCGCTCCTCGGAGTAGGTCGCCGGCCCACCCCAGTACTGCCCGAGGAACAGGGCCAGGTGACGCTTGGGGTCGGTGAGATCGTCGGGGTAGAGCGGCCGGAGGACGGGATCTTCCTCGACGCCCCGGTAGAACCGCTCGACCAGCTCGTCGAAGAACTCCTGGCCACCGACCGCGTCGAACAGGTTGACGACCGGCTGCGCCTCGCCGCCGGGTCGGCCGGGCTGCGCCCCGACCGGGATGACCCGCCGGGCGGGCTCGGAGCCGGGAACGGGGTCGGCCGGGTGGCCGCCGGCCGTCGTCACGGGTGCCCCGTGGCGCGGTCGCGGCGGAAGCCGTGCCCGAAGAACCCGCCCTCGGGCCGGGCGTGCATGTGGAAGTGGTCGGGGATGTTGCGCATGTTGCCGTCGAGGTAGTGGCCGTCGAACACCCGGTCGGCAGCGTCGGCGAGCCGGCCGAGCATGTGGTCGAGATCGGCCGGGGACGGCTCGGTGCCGTGCCAGCGCCACACGACCATCGGGGTCGCGCAGATCTCGCAGTCGGCCACCCAGCACACGTCGTCCTCGTGGTACCAGGGCGTGATCTTCTCGGCCGCGCAGAGCACGCACCTGTCGTCATGGTCTCCGGTGGCCACGTCGGTCGAGCGTACCGGGGCGCGGGGCGGGCGCCGACAGCCCGTGGCACGGACCGGGCGGCACGCCCGGTACCGTCGCCCGGCATGGCGTCCCGCTCCGCCGGCACCGGCTACGTCACCGTCCCCGACTCGGGGGAGGGCCCCGGCGTGCTCGTCCTCCACAGCTGGTGGGGGCTCACGCCGTTCTTCCGCGGCGTGTGTGATCGCCTGGCCGACGCCGGCTTCGTGGCCCTCGCCCCCGACCTGTTCGCCGGCCGCACCGCGGACACGCCCGAGGACGGCGAGGCGCTCCTGGCCGAGAGCGACATGGACGCCATGGCCCACCTCGTGCGGTCGAGCCTGTTCAGGCTCCACGGCATGCCGGCCACGCCCGACGCTCCCGTCGGCACGGTGGGGTTCTCGATGGGCGCGTCGTGGGCGCTGTGGCTGGCCGGGCGCATCCCCGACCTGGTCGGGGCCACCGTCGTGTTCTACGGCACGCAGAGCATCGACATGACGCCGGCGACCGCGGCATTCCTCGGCCACTTCGCCGAGACGGATCCGTTCGTCGACGACGACGAGCGCACGCTGCTCGAAGCGGACCTGCACGTCCTCGACAAGGACGTCGAGTTCCACGACTACCCCGGCACCGGCCATTGGTTCTTCGAGGCCGACCGCGAGGCCTACGACGAGGCGGCCGCCGCCCTGGCCTGGGACCGGACCGTGGCCTTCCTGCGCCGGCACCTCGGCGGTCAGGGCACGAGCACGTAGCGGGCGAGAAGCGTGGTCTCACCCGGACCGACGACGATCTCGTGGGTGGGCGCCCCGCCGTCCGACCAGGAGCCGAGGACGAGGGTGCCCGAGGACGTGGGCACCGAGGATGGGGCCGAGACCGTGACCGTGGAGCCGACCGGGAGCGTCCCGGTGAGCGGCGGCGGGCCCACCATCCCCGCCAGGGCGAGCTCGACCTCGGAGGGTCCGACGAGCGTGACCTCGGCCGTCGTGTAGTCGATGCGCCGCACCACGGTCGACGTCTCGCCGGCCCACGTGGCCGACAGCCGCAGCTCGACCGCCGCGGGGTACTCGTGGTCGGGCATCGTGAACGAGCCCTCGGCCACACCTTCGGCCGTGAACACGTCGGGATGACGGTGGCACTGCTGCAGGGTCGTGCAGTGCAACAGGTCGACGCCCCAGGTGAGGGCGGACCCGGGCAGTGCGCCCACGCCGGGGACCGTGGCGCCGCCCGAGAACGCGACGGCGGCGCCGACCGGCACGGTTTCGCCCGCCGCCGGCTCGGCGATCACCGGTTCCGGCGGCGCGGTGCCCACCCGGACGAGCGCGGTCGCGGTGTCGGTGGCGCCCGCGGCGTCCGTCACGCGCACCCGCACGGTGCGCGTCCCGGGCGACTCGTACGTGACGGTGACCGTGCGCTCCGTCCCATCGTCGAGCTCGCCGTCTCCGTCGGTGTCCCAGGCGTAGGTGAGGACGTCGCCGGGGTCGGCGTCGGTCGACCCGGCCGCGTCCAGGGAGACCGTCAGGGGGGCGTCGCCGGACGAGGGAGTGGGGACGACCGCGGCCTGTGGCGCCTGGTTGGTGGCCGAATACCCCAGCCGGTGGATCCTGCCGCCGAAGAGGTCGACGTACCAGAGCTCACCACCGGGCCCGAACTCGAGCTCGACGGGCGTGCGTGCGCCCTGGTCGAACCACGTGATCTGCGTGGGATCCGGGAGGCCGTGGGCGCCCACGCCCATCGCCCAGATGCAGCCCCGGGTGGCGTCGGCGAAGAACAGCGCCCGCCGGTACTCGGCGGGGTACGGCGTGTCGGGCGGCGCGAACGCGAGGCCCGAGATCGACGAGCCGTCGCCCGTGGGACAGCGCTCGTCGTCGAGGACCTCGCCGTGCCCGTAGGTGAACACGGGCCCGACGGTGCCGCCCTGGGCGTAGAGGTCCTCGCACACGGGCAGGTCGAGCACGTCGTAGTCGCGGGTCCGTCCCGAGCCCTCATGGCACGGCCAGCCGAAGTTGTCGAGCGTGGCGTCATCGCCCCGGGTGCGGTTGATCTCCTCCCACGTGCGCCAGCCCACGTCGGCGAGCCACACGTCGTTCGTGCCCGGCCGGATGGCGAACCTGAACGGGTTCCGCAGCCCGCTCGCCACGATCCGCCGGGCGTTGGCGTCGGGGGAGCCGGCCAGCGGGTTGGTGGGCAGCCCCTGGCCCGTCGCCGGGTCGACGCGGATGATCGTGCCGCTGAGGCCGAGCGGATCGCCGGCGGTCCGCAGGTCCTGGGATCGCAGCGCCCCGCCCTCGCCCACCGGGTCGCCGCACGGGTTCCCCCGCTGGCCGTGGTCGGCGAAGTCGAAGTTGGCGCCGTCGCCGGCCCCTGCGTACAGGGCACCGTCCGCGCCGAAGGCGAGCGTGCCGATCGTGTGGCTGGGGAACTGCTGGCACCAGTCCTCGACGAGGACGTGCTCGACGCCGTCCCACACCGACCCGGCGAGTCGCAGGCGCGAGATGCGGGCGCCGACCACGCAGCCGTCGTCCGTCTCGCCCGGAGGGGTGGGGCACGTGTCGTTGTCGACACCGGGGCGGCCCCACCGCGGCGCGGTGCCGCCGGGCAGGGCGTCGTGGGTGTAGGCGACGAAGACGTCGGGCACGGCCGGGAAGGCGGGATGGAGGGCGAGGCCGAGCATTCCCCGGTCCCAGCTGTTGTAGGTGTTCGTGCGGAGGTCGGCGGCGACCGTGGCGGTCGTGTCGTCGAGGCCGTCGAACACCTTCAGGACCCCGCGCTTCTCGGTCACGAAGATGCGGCCGTCGCTCGAGAACTCGACGGAGGTCGGGCGGGTGAGGCCGTCGAACACGACGTAGTCGTGGAACCCCGGGCGCAGGTTGCAGCCCGTGAGGCCGAGCAGCGCGAGGGCCAGGACCATCCCCACGGGGAGGCGGAGGCGGCGCACCACCCGTCGACGTTCGGTCCGGTCGTGGGGACGAGTCGCCGTCGCCATCCACCGCTCCCCATGCCCTTCCACCCGTGGTCAGGTCAACCCCCAGCGTAGTCGAACGACCACTCTGGCGGGGGGAGCGCTCACGCGCCGTCGAGACCGGCCCGAAGCTCGGCGACGAAGGTCCCCGCCGCGTCCGCCCCGCCGCCGTCCAGCAGGCGACGCATGAGGGCGGAGCCGACGATCACCCCGTCGGCCACGGCCGCCACCTCGGCAGCCTGCGCAGGGTCGGACACGCCGATCCCGACGAGCACCGGCTTGTCGGTGACGCCCTTGAGCCGGCGGGCGATGTCGAGCGCGCTCCGGGCCAGCGACGCCCGCTCGCCGGTGACGCCGAGCAGGCCGATGCCGTACACCCACCCGCGGGACCGGGCGCAGATGCGGGCCAGGCGCTCGTCGGACCCCGTGGGGGCGGCGAGCAGGATCGTCTCGACCCCGGCCGCATCCGCGGCGTCGGCCCACGGGGCCGCCTCCTCGAGGGGGAGGTCGGGGACGATCGCCCCCGCCACGCCGGCCTCGACGAGGGACCGGGCGAAGCGCTCGTGCCCGTAGCGGTGGACGGTGTTGTAGTAGGTCATCACGACCGTCGGGACACCACCCGTGTCGAGGTCGCGCAGCGCGCCGACGATGCCCTGTGGCGTCGCACCCTCCGCGAGCGCCCGCTCGGACGCCTCCTGGATCGTCGGGCCGTCCATCACCGGGTCGGAGAACGGGATGCCGACCTCGATCGCGTCGGCGCCGGCGGCGGCGCAGGCCTCGACCGCCCGCTCCCAGCCGGGATAGCCCCCGGTCACGTAGGGGACGAGGAGCTTGCGCCCGGCGTCGCGGGCGGACCGCAGTCGGGCCTCGAGGGGCCCGACGCCGGTGGTGGCCTGCGCGGGCGCCGTCATCCCGCCTCCGTCCCCGACAGGTCGGCGCCCAGGAGGCGGGCCACCTGGGCCACGTCCTTGTCGCCGCGTCCGGACAGGTTGACGAGCACGACCTTGTCGCGCAGCCGCTCGCGCTCCCGACTGACCCAGGCCAGGGCGTGCGCCGACTCGAGGGCGGGGATGATGCCCTCGGTGCGGGCGAGCAGCTCGAACGCGGCCAGCACCTCGGGATCGGCCACGGCCTCGTAGCGGGCCCGGCCCAGCTTGGCCAGGTGGGCGTGCTCGGGGCCGACGCCCGGATAGTCGAGGCCGGCCGACACCGACTCGGCCTCGAGGACCTGCCCTTCCTCGTCCTGCAGGAGGAACGACTTCGACCCGTGGACCACGCCCGGGATGCCGTGCCCGATGGCCGCGCCCCCGGCGGGCTCGGCGCCGACCAGCTCGACGCCGGGCAGGTCGGCGAACCCGGAGAAGATGCCGATGGCGTTCGACCCGCCGCCCACGCACGCCACGACCACGTCGGGGTCGCCGCCGGTGAGCGAGCGGCACTGCTCGCGGGCCTCGTCGCCGATGACGCGGTGCAGCTCGCGCACCATGAACGGGTAGGGGTGCGGGCCCATGGCCGAGCCGAGGCAGTAGGCCGTGTCCTCGACCGCGGCCACCCAGTGGCGCAGGGCCTCGTTGGTGGCGTCCTTGAGTGTGCGGCTGCCCGACGTCGCCGGCCGCACCTCGGCGCCGAGCAGCCGCATGCGGAACACGTTGAGCGCCTGGCGGGCCATGTCGACCTCGCCCATGAAGACGATGCAGTCGAGGCCCAGGAGGGCCGCGGCGGTGGCCGCGGCCACGCCGTGCTGCCCCGCCCCGGTCTCGGCGACGATGCGCTTCTTCCCCATGCGCCGGGCCAGCAGCGTCTGGCCGAGCACGTTGTTGATCTTGTGCGAGCCCGTGTGGTTGAGGTCCTCGCGCTTGAGCAGGACCCGGCAGCCCAGCTGGGCAGACAGGTTGGCGCACTCGGTGAGGAGTGACGGCCGGCCCGCGTAGTCCCGCAGCAGACGATCGAGCTCGGACCGGAACCCGGGGTCGACCCACGCCTCCCGGAAAGCGGCCTCGAGCTCCTGGCAGGCGGGCACCAGCGTCTCGGGGACGAACAGGCCGCCGAACTCGCCGAAGCGGCCGGTTGCGCCGGGGTCGCCCATCACGGGCGCGGCGGAGTCGTTCATGCGGTCATCCAGGGTCGGGGGCGGAGGGGCGACTTGGTAGGGCGGCGTCTCGGCGAACAGGGCACGGGGGTCGTCATGGGCGCTCGTCGACCATCCAGTCGAACGGGCGGACGTCGCGATCGCCCTGCTCGGGCGGGGGGTCGGGCTCGGCGGCCTTGGCGGCCTCGACGAAGGCCCGCATCTTGCGGGCGTCCTTGCGCCCGGGGGCCGTCTCGACGCCCGTCGACACGTCGACCCCCCATGGGTGCACCACCCGGATGGCGTCGGCAACGTTCTCGGGCGTCAGGCCGCCGGCGAGGATGATCCGCCGGTTCGACGGCGCCCCCTCGGCCAGCGACCAGTCGAACACCTCGCCCGAGCCGGGCGTCGCCGAATCGACGAGGAAGGCGTCGGCCGCGTAGTCGTCGGCCTGATCGAGCTGGGGGTCGCCGGCGGCGAAGGCCTTGATGATCAGCCGCACCCGCTGGCGGATCCAGTGGCTGTCGGCTGCCGTCTCGCGCCCGTGGAGCTGCACGGCGCGGAGGCGGGCGCCGTGGGCGATGTCGACCACCCGTTCGCGTGTCTCGTCGCGGAACACACCGACAGTGACGATCTCGGGGGGCAGGCGCTTGACGATGTCGCCCGCCTTCTGCGGGGCGATCTGGCGGGGCGACGGCGCGAACACGAAGCCGACGGCGTCGGCGCCCATCGCCACGGCGAGGAGGGCGTCTTCCTCGCTCGTGATCCCGCAGATCTTGACGAACACCGTGGTGAGGCTACCGACCCTGTTCTTCGCCGCTGAACCCGATACCGCGGTCGTGGTCCGCTCAGGACGCGGCGACCGCGGCCCGCAGCGCCGCGCACGCCGCCTCGGGATCGCCGGAGGTGACGAGCAGCTCGCCCACCAGCACGGCGTCGAACCCCGCGGCGGCCAGCGCCGCAGCGTCCTCGGGGCCGCGGATCCCCGACTCAGCCACCCGCACGGCGGTCGCCGGGATGGCGCCGCCCACCCGGGCGGCACGGGCGTTGTCGACCTCGAAGGTCACGAGGTCGCGCTGGTTCACGCCGATCAGCGACGCCTCGATCGTTACGGCGCGATCGAGCTCCTCCTCGTCGTGGACCTCCACGAGCACGTCGAGCCCCACGTCCACGGCCAGGGTGTGCAGCTCGCCGAGCTCGTCGTCGTCCAGGGCGGCCGCGATCAGCAGCACGGCGTCGGCGCCCATGATGCGGGCGTCGCAGACGTCGGCGGGCGCCACGGTGAAGTCCTTGCGCAGCACCGGGAGACCGGTGGCGGCCCGGGCGACGCGCAGGTCGTCGGGCGACCCGCCGAAGAACTCGCGGTCGGTGAGCACCGACAGGCAGGTCGCCCCGCCCCGCTCGTACGCCCGGGCCAGCTCGGCCGGGTCGAGGTCGGCCGCGAGGTCGCCCTTGGACGGGGAGCGGCGCTTGACCTCGGCGACGACCCCGATCCCCTCCGCCGCCCGCAGCGCGGCCGCGAACCCCCGTGGCATCGACTGGGCCCGGGCCTCGGCGACCAGCGGCGCCAGGGCCCGGTCGTCGACCCGGGCGGCCGCCCTGTGCGCGGCGAGGATGCGGTCGAGGTACGTCGCCATGCGCGGCGGTGCGGGCTCGGCCGGGTCAGCCGGCGGCGCCCTTGGCCTGGGCGATCGACAGCACGTGCATCTCGGGCCGCGCGCCCAGCAGGCCCCCGAAGGCGCCCATCGCCTCGGCCATCGCCGTGCTGCCGGCATGGGCGTCGAGCGCTGCCTGGTCGGCGTAGCGCTCGTAGAACCAGACGGCCGACGGATCGGCGGCGTTGGTGTGGACCGCGTACTGCAGGGTGCCGGGCTCGCCCTCGGTGGCGGCGACGAGGTTGGCCGCGGCCTCCAGCAGCTCGTCGACCTTCCCGTCGGCGGCGGTCAGCTTCACGACCATTGCGATCTCTGCCATGGGCCGGGACCCTAGTGCGGGGGCGGCGTGGTACCCCCGCCCGGGGGCGTCACTCGTCCTTGCGGCTCATCGCCCGCAACGGGGCGAGCACGAAGAGGCCGAGCGACAGCACCAGCAGGCCCCCGGCCACCGCCAGCAGGCTCGGCGCGGTGAAGATGAACGCGCCGAAGATGAACGCGACCGCCGCCATCAGCGTGGCGGGCGGGACGAGCGCCCACCAGCCCTCGATCGAGCGCGTCGGGCGCAACGGCTCGTCGTCGACGAGCTCGGCCCACTCCTCCGCGGTACGGAACACCCCCGAGGTCGAGTCCCACGCCCCGCCCACGCCGGGCCCCTCGGCCGCAGGGCGCTGGACCGACCCGGGCTCCGCCGGCCGCCGCGCCAGCTCCCGGTCGTAGGCGGCCCGCCGCAGGGGATCGCCGAGGACGTGCCACGCCGCGTTCAGGTCGGTCATGCGGTCGGGATCGCCGCCGGCGTCGGGGTGGTGGTCGCGTGCGGCGCGCCGGAAGGCGGCGCGCACCTCCTCGGCGGTCGCGCCGAACGACACCCCCAACACCTCGTAGTACGACCGCGCCCCCACCCCCGCCGCCGATCAGCCCGGCAGGGGCAGGTCGAGGATCGTGGCGGGTTCCCCGCCGACCGTCGCCTCGGCCGGAGGGTCGACGGCCCGCCTCACGTACGCGAGGCCGACGGCGCCGCCGCCCGGCGCGCGTGCGGACGACGTGACGGTTCCGACCTCGGCGCCGTCGACCACCACCGTCGTGCCCGGCTCGGGCGGCGCCGCTCCCGCGAGGACGAGGCCCCGCAGGTGGCGGGGGACGTGGCCCCCGCGGCTGTCGATGCGGGCCACGAGCTCCTGGCCGGTGAAGCACCCCTTGGTGAAGCTCACGGAGGCGTCGATGATGTGCTGGCCGACCTCGGCGGGGATCGTGGCGTCGGTCAGCTCGGCCCCCATGGCCGGGATGCCGCTGCGGATGCGCAGCGCCTCGTAGGCGTCGAAGGTGGCCACGGGGACACCGGCAGGGAGCTCGACCTCGGGCCCGACCAGGTCGAAGCCCTCGACGCCCGGCCACTCGGCGGGCACACGGAGGTCCGCGGTGGCCGCGTCGCGGGCTGCGACCTCGGCGCCGGGGCCGCGCAGCGCGACGACCCGCCAATCGACGGGGTCGACGTCGGCCTTGGTCCGGAGCAGGAACCGCCGCAGCCGAGCGATGAGAGCCTCGCCGTACCCGCCGTCGACGTCGAGGACGACCTCGTCGTCGGCCGTCCGGACGAGGCGCGCCCAGGCGTCGACCTTGCCCGTCGGCTGCAGCACGAACGTCCACCCCACCTCACCCGGGGCGAGGTCGGTGACGTCGTGGCTGAGCTGGCCCTGCAGGTACGAGATGGCGTCGGGGCCGGCCACCCGCACGATGTCACGCTCGACGGCGATGGCGTGGAGCGACGTGCGCAGGTCGGCGGTCATGGCCCAAGTCTGGCAGCCGCGGCCCCGATTCCCCTCCGCAACACCGTGTACACCCGACCGGCGGTCGGGAAGGATGCGGTGATGCCCGTGCTGCTCGCCGATCCGCCCGTCGCCGACCTGACCGACCACGAGGCCCGCGGCGGGCTCGCCGGCCTGCGGCGGGCCTACGAGCTCGGCCCCGGCGCCACGATCCAGGAGGTGATGCTGTCGGGGCTGCGGGGCCGGGGCGGCGCCGGGTTCCCGACGGGACGGAAGTGGCTGTCGGTGCGCGATGCGGTCGACCTCGACGACGAGGACGGCGGCGCCGACCGCGCCTTCGTCGTGTGCAACGGCGCCGAGGGCGAGCCGGCGACGTTCAAGGACCGCGCCATCATCCGGGCCAACCCCTACGCCGTCGTCGAGGGCGTGGCCATCGCCGCGCTGGCGGTGGGCGCCGAGCGCGCGTTCATCGGCATCAAGGAGCGCTTCACCGTCGAGGCCGAGCGCCTGGCCGCCGCGGTCGACGAGTTCGCGGCCGCCGGTCTCCTCGACCACACCATCGTGCAGGTCGTCCTCGGCCCCGACCACTACCTCTACGGCGAGGAGACCGGCCTGTTGCAGGTCATCGAGGGCGAGGCCCCGCTGCCCCGCAACGTGCCGCCCTACATCCACGGGCTCTTCGCCACCGTGCCGGCCGCCGGGTGGAGCCCGTCCGCCGGCGGTGTGGCCACCGAGTTCGCGGCGTCCAACCCGACGGTGGTCAACAACGTCGAGACCCTGGCGACGGTCCCGCTGGTGCTCGCCCTCGGCCCCGAGTGGTACCGGTCGCTGGGCACCGAGCGGTCCCCCGGCGTCGTGGTGGCGACTGTGGTCGGCGACGTCGTCCGCCCGGGCGTGGGCGAGGTCGAGCTGGGCACGCCGCTGCGCGAGGTCATCGACCGCGTCGGCGGCGGGGTCCGCCCCGGCCACACGGTCAAGGCCGTGCTGTCGGGCACCGCCAACCCGGTGATCACCGCCGACCAGCTCGACGTGCCGGTCAGCTACGAGGGGTTCGAGGCGATCGGGTCCGGCATGGGCGCCGCCGGCTTCTGGGTGCTCGACGACACCACCTCGATGGTCGAGGTGGCGCAGGTCGTGTCGCGCTTCCTCGCCGTCGAGTCGTGCGGGCAGTGCCCTGCATGCAAGCTGGGCTGCCTGGCCGTCACCGACGGCCTCGACCGGCTGGTCGTCGGCGAGGCGGTGCCCGAGGACGTCGAGACCGTGGCCTACCGGTTGCGCACCGTCACCGACGGCAACCGTTGCTACCTGCCCGTGCAGGAGCAGCGCGTGGTGGGCAGCGTCGTGACCGCCTTCGCCGACGAGGTGAACGCCGCCCTGGACGGCGCGCCCCTCCCCCGCCGCGGGCTGGTGGTCCCCAAGCTGGTCGACCTGGCCGGCGGGGTCGCCATCTACGACGATCGCCAGCCCCTCAAGCAGCCCGACTGGACCTACGCCGAGCCCTGACGGGCCCGGCGGGCGGCCGTCATGCGGCGGGCGGCGGGGACCGCGGCGAGCAGGGCGCGGGCCTTGTTGCGGCACTCGAGATCCTCGTGCTCGGGCACCGAGTCGGCCACGATGCCCGCCCCCGCCTGCACCGACGCCCGGCCGTCGTCGTCGACGACCATCGTGCGGATGGCGATCGCGGTGTCGACGTTGCCCGAGAAGTCGAGGTAGCCGACGACCCCCGCATAGGGGCCGCGCTTGGTCGGCTCGAGGTCGTCGATGATCTCCATGGCCCGCACCTTGGGCGCCCCCGACACCGTGCCGGCGGGCAGCGTGGCCCGCAGCACGTCGATGGCCGTGCGCCCGTCGGCCAGGTCGCCCCCCACCTGCGAGGTCAGGTGCATCACGTGGCTGTAGCGCTCGAGCGTGAGGTACTCCTCGACCTGCTCGGTGCCGAACCGCACGACCCGGCCCACGTCGTTGCGGGCGAGATCGACGAGCATGACGTGCTCGGCGATCTCCTTCGGGTGCTCGCGCAGCTCGCCGGCGAGGCGCGCGTCCTCCTCGTCGGTGGCGCCCCGGCGCCGGGTGCCGGCGATCGGGCGCGACACGACCCGGCCGTCGGTCACCCGCACCATCGGCTCGGGCGACGCCCCCACCAGGGTCAGGCCGGGCTGGCGTACGAAGTACATGTACGGGCTGGGGTTGACCTGGCGCAGCACGCGGTAGAGGTCGAACGGCTCGGCGTCGAGGTCGAAGTCGAATCGCTGGGCCAGCACGACCTGGAAGATGTCGCCGGCCAGGATGTGCTCACGGGCCACGTCGACCGCCCGGGCGTACAACTCGCTGCCCATCGTCGAGTGGACCGCGGGCAGCGCCTCGTCCCCCGACGGCGGCTCGACCAGGAGCTCGTCGAGCGGACGGGCGCCGTCGGCGGCCAGATCGTCGAGCCGGCCGATCGCGGCCCGGTACAGCGCGTCGAGCTCGTCGTCGCCGGCGCCGTCGGGCACCAGCACGTTCTCGATGAGCACCACCCGCTGCCGCCAGTGGTCGTAGGCGGCGAGCTGGCCGATGACCGACACCACCGCGTCGGCGTGGCCCTGGTCGTCCTTCGGGACGTTCGGCAGGTGCTCGACCTCGCGCACGACGTCGTAGCCGAGGTAGCCGAGGACGCCGCCGTGCAGCGGCGGGAGGTCGGGCAGCGCCGGCGCGTGCCAGGCGGCGAGCAGGGCCTCGAGGGCGGCGAGGATGCCGCGGTCGCGGGGGACGGTGGGCGGCACGGTGCCGGTCACCTGCACGTCGAGGCCGCGGGCCGTGAGGGTGGCGAGCGGGTTGCGGCCGACGAACGACCAACGGCTCCACCGGGCCTCACCGTGTTCGACCGATTCGAGCAGGAAGCCCGTGCCGTCGCCGACCAGCCGGTTGTAGGCGGCGACGGGGGTGGTGAGATCGGCGAGCAGCTCGCGCCAGACGGGGATCACCGTGTGGGTGCGGGCCAGCGTGCGGAACTCGTCGAGGCCGGGCCGGATCATCGGCACGCGCCCGTCAGGAGGTGGCGTCGGGCGCCGGCGTGTCGCCCGCGCCGAACGACCGGAAGAAGCATGACCGGTTGCCGGTGTGGCAGGCGCCGCCGCCCTGCTGGTCGACGAGGAACAGCAGGGTGTCGCCGTCGCAGTCGTACGTGGCCTGGCGCACGAGCTGGACCTCGCCCGATGTGTCGCCCTTGCGCCACACCTCCCGCCGGCTGCGGCTCCAGAACACGGTGCGGCCCTCGGCCAGCGTGAGCCGCAGCGTCTCGGCGGTCATCCACGCCATCATCAGGACCTCGCGGGTGGTGGCGTCCTGCACGATGGCAGGGACGAGGCCGTCGGCGTTGTACGTGACCTGCGCGAGCTGCTCGTCGGCGGCAACGATCGGCTGGGCGGAGGACGTCAGCGTTGGCGGCGGTGTCGTCGTCGGGGGTGTCGTGGTCGGGGGTGTCGTGGCCGGCACCCCGCCATCGTACGGCGACTCCGGTGCAGGCCAGGCATCGATTCGTGCCCCGCTCCGCCGCCGGTCGGCCTACAGGTACAGGCCGGTCGAGGCCTCGCCCAGGCGGCTGGCGGCCACGGCGTGGACGTCGCGCTCGCGCAGGATGATGTAGTCGTCGCCGCGGACCTCGACCTCGTAGCGGTCCTCGGGGTTGAACAGCACGTGGTCGCCGGGCTGCATCGCCCGCACGTTGGGGCCGGTGGCCACGACCTCGGCCCACGCCAGGCGCTTGGAGATCTGGGCGGTGGCGGGGATGAGGATGCCGCCCGACGACGTCCGCTCGCCCTCGCCCTGGTCGACCCGCACCAGCACCCGGTCGTTCAGCATCTTGATGGCCAGCTTGTCGTCGCGGTCGCGGCCGTTGGGGGCCGGCGTCGCGGTGTTCGCATCGATCGGGACGGGGTCGTTGCTGGCCGTGGACGCGGCAGGCTCTGGCACCCTCCCGACGCTACCGTGCCCCCTCCGTGACCCACGACTCCGCCGAGCACATCGCCCTGCTCACGGCCGACGGCCACACGCTGGCCGGCGATCTGTGGGTCCCGGCCGACGCCCGCGCCGCCGCCGTCGTGTGCCACCCCCACCCCGCCTACGGCGGCGACCGCCGCAACGTCGTGGTCGACGCCCTGTTCCGCGGGCTGGCCGGCGCCGGCGTGGCGGCGCTGCGCTTCGACTTCCGCCGCGCCGAGCGGACGGCGGCCCGCGAGGGCGTGTCCGAGCGGGCCGACGTCGTGGCGGCGATCCATCGGCTGGCGACCGAGGTCGCCCTCGACGTGCCGCTCTACCTGGTCGGCTACTCGTTCGGGGCCGACGTCGCCCTGGCCGTCGGCGACGACCGCCACGCCGGCTGGGCGGTCGTGGCGCCCCCGTTCCGGTTCTCGGGCCCCGCCCGGCCGGGCGACGGCGACGGCGACGACCGCCCGGTGCTGGTGGTGGCGGCCGAGCACGACCAGTTCGCCCCGCCGTCGTGGGTGACGCGCGCGACCGCGGGCTGGCCGGACGTGACGGTGGAGGTGGCCCCGATGGCCGACCACTTCCTCGCCGGGGCCACGGCCGCTGTGGCCCGCACCGTGACGGACTGGGTGGTCGACCGGGCGGCGCAGCGCCGGGGCTGAGCGCGGCGCCGGCCGACGGCGCTCCTACACCGGGCGGACGATGACCCCGGCCCGCTCGAGCTCGTCCTTCGCCTCGGCGATCGTGTGCTCGCCGAAGTGGAAGATCGACGCTGCCAGCACGGCGTCGGCGCCGCCCTCGAGGACGCCGTCGACGAGGTGGGCGAGGGTGCCGACGCCGCCACTGGCGATGATCGGCACGTTGACGGCCTCGGCCACCGCCCGGGTGAGCTCGACGTCGAACCCCGCCTTGGTGCCGTCGCGGTCCATCGAGGTGAGCAGGATCTCGCCCGCCCCGAGGTCGGCGGCCCGCCGCGCCCACTCGATCGCGTCGAGGCCAGCCGGCGTCCGGCCTCCGTGGGTGAACACCTCGAACCCGCCGCCCTCGCGCCGGCGGGCGTCGATGGCGACGACCACGCACTGGGCGCCGAACTCGGTCGCCAACTCGGCGACCAGCTCGGGCCGGTCGATGGCCGCGGTGTTCACCGACACCTTCTCGGCGCCGGCCCGCAGCAGCTGGCGGGCGTCCTCGACCGACCGCACCCCGCCGCCCACGGTGAAGGGGATGAAGACGTTCTCGGCCGTGCGCCGGGCGACGTCGACCATGGTGTCGCGGGCGTCGGACGAGGCCGTGATGTCGAGGAACACCAGCTCGTCGGCGCCCTCGGCGTCGTAGCGGGCGGCCAGCTCGACGGGGTCGCCGGCGTCGCGGAGGCCGACGAAGTTGACGCCCTTCACCACCCGGCCGGCGTCGACGTCGAGGCACGGGATCACGCGGACGCTACGCACGGGCCGTCACCTCCACGGCGTCGCCGACGGCGAAGGCGCCCTCGTACAGGGCCTTGCCCACGATCACGCCCGCGAGGTGCCGCCCGCCGACGTCGAGCGCGGCGAGCGCCCGCACGTCGTCGAGCGTCCCGACGCCGCCCGAGGCGACCACGTCGAGGCTCGTGACAGCCAGGACCGCCGAGAGCTGGTCGACCGCGGGGCCCTCGAGCGTGCCGTCGCGCCCGATCTCGGTGACCACGAGGGCAGCCACGCCCGCATCGTCGAACTCCCGGGCCACGTCGAGGAGGTCCCGCCCCGACCCCTCGACCCATCCGTGCACGGCGACGTCGCGGCCGCGGGCGTCGAGGCCGACGGCCACCCGGCCGGGGTGGCGAGCGGCGAGGCGCCGCACCCACGCGGGGTCCTCCAGGGCCGCCGTCCCGACGACCACACGCCGCACGCCGGCGTCGAGCAGCGCGTCGGCGGCGGCGTCGTCTCGGACGCCCCCACCCGCCTGCACGGGCACGTCGACGGCGGCGGCGATGGCGGCCACGACCGCCCGGTTGCGGGGGTCGCCGGTGCGGGCGGCGTCGAGGTCGACCACGTGGATCCACGGCGCCCCGGCGGCGGCGAACGCCCGGGCCTGGGCGACGGGGTCGTCGCCGTACACGGTCTCCTGCCCGTAGTCGCCCTGGTAGAGGCGCACGCACCGCCCGTCGCGGAGGTCGATCGCCGGGATAGAGGTCGAAGCGGTGCATCACGCCGCCTCGGCGGCGGCGGTGGCGCGACCGACGAAGTTGCGGAGGATGGCGAGCCCGGTGCGGCTGGACTTCTCGGGGTGGAACTGGGTGGCCCACAGCGCCTCGCGCTCGACCGCGGCCACCACCGGGCCGCCGTAGTCGCAGGTCGCCACCGCGTGATCGTTGCGCTCGGCGGCGAACGAGTGCACGAAGTAGGCCCACACCGGGTCGGGCAGCCCGGCCAGCAGGGCGCTCTCGGCGCAGCGCACCAGCAGGTTCCACTGCATCTGCGGACGCTTCACGCCGTCGGGCAGGCGCCGGACGATGCCCGGGAGCACGCCGAGGCCGGGCACGTCGGGGCTCTCCTCGGACCCCTCGTACAGCATCTGCATGCCGACGCACACGCCGAGGAACGGCCGCCCCGAGCCGGCGGCCTCGATGGCCAGCTCGTCGAGCCCGCTCTCCTCCAGCGCCTGCATGCACCGTCCGAAGTTGCCGACGCCCGGCAGGACGACCCCGGCGGCGTCGCGGATCAGCGCGGGGTCGGCGGTCAGGCGGGCGTCGGCCCCGACATGCTGCAGGGCCTTCTGGGCGGAGTGCAGGTTGCCGATGCCGTAGTCGAGGACCGCGATGAGCGCCATAGCGGTGCCGATCCTACGGGCCATGGCCGATCCGACCGCCTGTATTGACGGACGCGTGGGCGTGTGGCCCGGAGCCTCAGTCCCACTGCGAGGGCTTCGATGTCCCGAGGTTCCAGCGACCGATCGCCCGGTCCTCGCGCTGCCAGCCGAGCACCGAGATCGTGGCGGTGTCGAGCAGCAGGTGCGCCCCGAACGCGGGCGGCTGGCCGATCCAGCGCGCCGCCAGGACCCGGAGGAAGTGGGCGTGCGAGAAGACCAGCGCCCGGTCGGTCGCCTCGGCGATCAGGCGCTGGATCACCCGGTCGGCCCGGGCGGCGATGTGGTCGGCCGTCTCGCCACCCGGCGCGGGATGGGTCCACACCGTCCAGCCGGGGGCGTGTTCGCGGATCTCGGCGGTGGTCAGGCCCTCGTAGTCGCCGTAGTCCCATTCGGCGAGGGCCGGGTCGCGGCGGGCCTCGGGGAATCCGACCAGCGCGGCCGTCTCGGCGGCGCGGCGCAGCGGGCTGGTCAGCACGACGTCGAACGTGACCCCCGCCAGCGCGTCGGCCAGCCGCCGGGCCTCGGCGATGCCGTCGGGGGTCAGCGGCAGGTCGGTGTGGCTGGTGTGGCGTCCGCTGCTGCTCCACTCGGTCTCGCCGTGCCGGCAGAGCCACACATCGGGTCGGGCCACGGGCGCTCCTCTCGGGGTTCGCCCCGACACGTTCGCACACACAGCGTGGCGCACCGGGCGCGACGTGTGCGCACCGAGTGATATGGGGTCACTCTCCGGGCATGCTGGTCCGATGCTCCTGGTCGGAACCGCAGACGGACTGCTCGATCTCGCCCTCGACGGCACCGAGGAACGGCACACCCTGCACGGGTCCGCCGTCACTGCCGTGTCCGGCGACTGGGCGATCGCGGACGGCGGGGTGATGGCGCTCGACACGGGCGCCGCGGTGGCGCTGCCCGACGACCTGGTGGCCCGCTGCGTGCTCGCCGTCGACGGCGGTCGGGCGCTCGTCGGGACCAGCGACGCCCGCCTCGTCGAGGTCGGGGGGCCCGGGGGCACCGCCCGCGACGAGCCCTTCGACGCGGTGCCGACCCGCGGGTCGTGGACCACGCCCTGGGGCGGTCCGCCCGACACCCGCACGCTGGCCGCGGGCGCCGGCGGGCCGTACGTCGGGGTCCACGTGGGTGGGGTCTGGCGTCCCGGGACGAACGACTGGGTCGAGGTGGTGCCGGCCGAGGCCGACGACCACGAGGTCACGTTCGGGGACGGCGTCCTCGCGGTGGCGGCCGGCATCGGCGTCGGCCAGAGCGGCGACCGCGGCGCCACGTGGCACTGGAGCGACGACGGCCTGCACGGCCGCTACTGCCGGTCGGTCGCGATCGCCGACGGCTGGCTGCTGGCCGGCGCCTCCACCGGGCCGGGGACCCGCGAGGCCGCCGTCTACCGCCGCCCGCTCGCCGACCCGCAGGCGCCGTTCGAACGGTGCGGCGACGACGCGCTGCCCCGCGCCTTCCCCCACAACGTCGACACCGGCGACCTGGCCGCGGCCGGCCCGCTCGTCGCCGTAGGGACGCCGACCGGCGAGGTCTACCTGTCCGAGGACAGCGGCGCATCCTGGCACCGGATCGCCGCCACCCTTCCCGGCGTCCACTGCCTCGCCTTCGCCGGTTGACGTTGGTCGAACCGGGGATGGTTGTCAGGCGTATTGCCTGACGACCCTCCCCAGTTCGGTTGCACTGGCCTACAGCGTGCCCTTGGTCGAGGGGACCGCGGCGCCCTCGACGCGCACCGCGTCGCGCAGGCAGCGGGAGACGCCCTTGAACGTGGCCTCGACGACATGATGCGTGTTGCGCCCGGCCCGCAGCGTCACGTGCAGGGTGATGCCGGCCTGAACGGCGAACGACTGCCAGAAGTGCTCGGCCATCTCGGGGTTGAACGGCGGGTCGCCGAGCGGCAGCACCTCGCCGAGCGGCACGTCGTAGGCCACGAACGGCCGGCCCGACAGGTCGAGCGCCACCTCGACCAGCGCCTCGTCGAGCGGGAACGCCCCGCTGGCGAAGCGCCGGATGCCGGCCTTGTCGCCCAGCGCCTCCCGGAAGCACTCGCCGAGCACGATGGCGACGTCCTCGACGGTGTGGTGGCCGTCGACGTGCAGGTCCCCCTGGGCCTCGACCGTGAGGTCGAACCCCCCGTGGCGCCCGATCTGGTCGAGCATGTGGTCGAAGAACGGCAGCCCGGTGGCGGCGTGGACCTTGCCCTCGGGCCCGTCGAGGTCGATCGCGACCGAGACCGAGGTCTCCTTGGTCGTCCGCTGCCGGCTGGCGGAGCGGGCGGCGGCGGGTCGGGGGGGATCGGTCATGCGAGCACCTCGCGGAGGGCGCCGAGGAAGGCGTCGTCCTCGTCGGGCGTGCCGATCGTGACACGCAGGCAGCCGTCGAGGCGAGGCCAGGACGTGCAGCTCCGCACGAGGACCGAGCGCTCGACCAGCCCCTTCCACACCTCCTCGCCCGCCTTGTCGCGGGGCCGGAACAGGATGAAGTTGGCGGCCGGAGGGCCACACCTCGACCGGCAGGTCGGCGAGCGCGGCGGTGACGCGGCCCCGTTCCTCGACGATGTGGGCGACCCGGGCCTGCATCTCGTCGACGAACCCCAGAGCGGCCACCCCGGCGGCCTGCTTGAAGGCGTCGAGGTGGTAGGGCAGCACGACCTTGTCGAGCTGCTCGACCAGCCAGGCCGGCCCCACGAGGTAGCCGAGTCGGGCCGCGGCCATCGACCACGTCTTCGAGAACGTGCGGGTGACCACGAGCGGCCGTTCGCCGTCGACCAGCTCGAGCGCCGACCACGGGGCGAACTGGCCGTACGCCTCGTCGACCACCACGAGGCCCGGCGCCTCGTCGGCGACGGTCCGCGCGACCAGGTCCTCGGGCTCGACCATGCCGGTCGGGTTGTTCGGCGAGCACAGGAAGGTGATCGTCGGGGGCCACCTCGGCGAGCACGCTGCGGACCTCGTCCACGTCGAGGGACGAGGTCGGCGGCGCGCTCGCCCACCGCCACGGCGGTGCCGGTGATGCGGGCGATGTGGCTGTGCAGGGCGTACGTCGGCTCGAACACCGCTGCGGTCCGACCCGGGCCCGCCGTAGGTCGAGCAGCAGGGTCTGCAGCACCTCGTTCGACCCGTTGGCCGCGAACACCTGGTCGGGAGCGACGCCGTGCAGGTCGGCGATGGCGCTGCGGAGGGGCCGTGTACGCCCGGTCGGGGTAGCGGTGCCAGTCGATGCTGGCCAGCTCGTCGGCCAGCCGGTCGCCGAAGGCCGCCGGCGGGCGGCCCGGGAGCCTCGTTGACGTTGAGGCGGACGGTCACGTCGATCTGGGGCGAGTGGTAGCCCTCCATCAGCGCCACGTCCGGCGCGGGGCTCGACCGTCACCGGCAGCCTGCCTCGCGAAGCGCAGGATCGAGTCGGCGTGCGCCGGCAGGCCCTCGTAGGTGGCGAGCGCCACGACGTGGGGCGCCACCTCGGCGAGGCCCTTGTCGTCGACGGTCACGACGTGAACGTGCTTGCGGAAGTCGTCGACCCGCAGGGCCCCCGAGAACCGGGCCGAGCCGTAGGTCGGGAGCACGTGGTTGGGGCCGGCCAGGTAGTCGCCGATGGACGCCGGGGCCAGCGGGCCGCAGAACACCGCGCCGGCGTGGCGGACCAGCGGCAGCAGCGCCTCGGCGTCGTCCACCAGCAGCTCGAGGTGCTCGGGGGCGATGGCGTTGGCCACGGCCATGGCCTGCTCGGGGCCGTCGCACACCACCGCGTACCCACCCTCGGCCAGCGTGGCCTCGAGGTGTTCGCGTCGAGGCGATGCGGGCACGAGCCGGGCCACCGCGTCGGTCACGGCGTCGGCCACCGCGTCGTCCCACGTGACCAGCCAGGCCAGCCCGTCGGGGCCGTGTTCGGCCTGGAGGATCACGTCGACGGCCGCCCACTCGGGCGGGGTGGCGGCGTCGGCCACGACCACGACCTCGGACGGCCCCGCGAACGACGACGGCACGCCGACCAGCCCCTGCCCGGCCACCTCGCGCTTGGCCTGCGCCACCCGGGCCGAGCCCGGGCCGACGATCACGTCGACGGGGCGGATCGACTCGGTCCCGTAGGCCAGGGCGCCGATCGCGGCCGGCCCGCCGATCCGGTACACCTCGTCGGCGCCGGCCAGCGCCGCGGCGGCGAGGATGCCCTCGGGTACCCGCCCGTCGGGCCGTGCCGGGCTGACCAGCACCACCTCGGGTACGCCCGCCACCTTGGCGGGCACCAGGGTCATCAGCGCGGTCGAGACCAGCGGCGCCAGCGCGTTGGGCACGTAGCAGCCGACCCGGTCGACCGGGCGCACCAGCTCGCGGATCTCGACGGCGCCGTTGTGGTGCACGATCTCGTCGCCCCGCTGGGCGGCGTGGTAGGCGGCGATGTTGTCGTGCGCCGCCTCCAGGGCCTGCCGCAGGTCGGCGGGGATCGCCTCGAGCGCGGCCCGGACCTCGGCCTCGGGCACCCGCAGGTCGTCGAGCACCACGCCGTCGAACCGCTCGGCGAACCGGCGCAGGGCGGCGTCGCCGTCGGCCCGCACCTCGGCCAGCACGGTGCGCACCTCATCGATGGGCGGCTCGGTCTGCGCGACGGGTCGCGGCAGGCGGCGACGCAGGTCGTCCGCACCGGTTCCACGCAGGTCGAGTCGGCGGAGCACGACCGACAACGGTAGTGGCACCCCGCGGACCTGCCGCAGGCGGTTCCTTCCTCGCGCTCCTGTCCTGGTCACCCCCAGGTCGAGATAGAAACCCTCCCATGGAGAACGACCGGGCCGAGCTGTCCGCGCTGGCGACCAGCCTCGACGAGTTGGCGTCGCGGATCACCGCAGCCGCCGACCGCTACCGCGGCACCCCGCGGGCCGACGTCGCCGACGGCCTGTACGAAGTGGAGCGGTCCCTGCTCAGCGCGTCGCGGAAGCTGGATCGGGTCCTCCGCACCATGCGTTGACGGGAGCACGGACCGCGGCGCACGCAGCAAAGAAAAACGACGACGGCGCCCCGATGGGGCGCCGTCGCGGCGACGTCAGGCGGCGGATCCCGACGTCGCTTGGAACCAGGTGGCGGGAACCTGGTTGTTTCACACGTTATCGCTTCGACACCCCAAGAGGGGTACGCCTCAGCCGAATACGCGTCACGTTCCGTTCACAGCCCGGTGACAGATCGGTGACAACCGGGTGAAGCGGGTCAGCTCCACAGGGTGACGTGGACCGGTGGCCGGAACCGCGAGACGGGCACGCTGCCGTCGGCCCGATGCATGGCCTGCAGGGCGTCGGGGGTGTCGAGGAAGCGGCAGAGCTTGTCGGCGATGGGTGGCCGCCGCGGCGCGCCCAGGGTGTTGACGTGCCACATCAGGTCGACTGGGGTGCCGTCGACCGGCAGCACCACCAGTCGACCCCGGTCGACGTCGCCGGCCACGAGGTGGGCGACCCCCGGCGCCACGCCCTCGCCCTGGGCGGCGGCCCGCCAGGCGGCGCCGAGGCTCGGATACACCCGCACGCGCTCCTCGCGCACGCCCAGCTGGGTGATCAGCACCCCGACCTCGGTGGCGGGGTCGGCGCCGCTGCCGTCGACCAGCCAGTCGGCTGCGGCCAGGGCACCGAGGCCCACGCGGGTCGACCGGGCCAGCGGGTGCCGCGGCGCGGCCACCACCACCAGCCGATGGCGCAGCACCGGGGCGGTGGTGAAGCCGCCGAGCCGCGGGCCGAGCCCGACATCGGCCAGCCGCTCCATCAGCAGGGCCGGCATCTCGGCCGCGGTCGTGACCCCGAGGCTCGCCTCGACCGGCCCGAACCGGGCGGTGAAGGCGGTGAGGAGCGGGCGGGCCACGTACTCGGCGACCGTGCTGGTGGCGACGACGCGCAGCACCTCGGGAGCACCCTGGGCGCGGCGGATCGCCCCGTCGGCCTCGGTCGCCAGGTTCACCATCTGCGACGCGATCGGCAGGAGGCGCTGGCCCCCGGGGGTCAGGTCCATGCCGCCGGACGTCCGGACCACGAGCGGGTCGCCGAGGTGCTGCCGGAGCGCGGCGACCGCCCCCGACACCGCCGGCTCGCTGACCCCGAGCACCTGGGCGGCCGCCTTCACCGAGCCGAGGCGCGCCACGAGCACGAACGCCTCGAGCTGGGTCAGCGTCACGCTCGGGCTCCTCGGGCTCTTTGGCGACGGGCCACGTCAGGACCGTACGCCCCCAGTTAAGGGTTCGCTTAGGCGCGGCGTGGACAACCCGAGGCGACGAGCGCACACTCCATCCCGGTGGAACCCGTCGCCCACCACGTACGTCACCGCTGAGGGGGTGGAACGTGCAGACACCTGCGCCGTTCGAGTACGAGCGGGCCACGAGCGTCGACGACGCACTGGCCCTACTCGTCCGCCACGGACCCGAGGCCCGGCTCGTCGCCGGCGGCCACAGCCTGCTGCCGATGATGAAGCTGCGCCTGGCCCGGCCCGAGGTCCTCGTCGACATCAACGACCTGACCGACCTGTCCTACATCCGGCTGGACGATGACGCCATCGCCATCGGGGCCATGACCCGCCACGCCGACCTGCTGGCGTCGCCGCTGCTCGGCGAGCACTACGCCGTGTTCGCCGACGCCGAACGGGTCATCGCCGACCCGGTGGTCCGCAACCGCGGGACCATCGGCGGGTCGTTGTGTCAGGCCGACCCGTCCGAGGACCTCGCTGCGGTCGCCTCGGCGCTCCGGGCCGAGATCGTGATCCGATCCTCCGAGGGCACCCGCACCGTGCCGGCCCGCGGGCTGCACGACGGTCCGTACGAGACCGTGGTGGGGCCCGCGGAGATCGTGACCGAAGTGCGCGTGCCCGTGCGGCCGGGCGCCGGCAGCGCCTACGAGAAGGTCGAGCGACGGGTCGGCGACTGGGCGGTGGCCGCGGCCTGCGCGTTCGTGACGCTCGACGGCGACACCGTCAGCGACGTCGGCATCGGGCTCACGGCCGTCGGGGCCCCGCACTTCTGCGCTCCCGAGGCCGAGGACCTGCTGCAGGGCCGGCCGGCCACCGAGGAGAACCTGGCCGCCGCGGCCGCGGCGGCCGCCGAGGGGAGCAACCCGTCGGCCGACCAGCGCGGGCCAGCGGACTACAAGCGCCACCTGGCGCAGGAGCTCACGCTGCGGGCGCTGCGCCGCTCTGTCGCCCGGGCCCGAGGAGAGGGGGCGTAGGTGAACAGCGACGTGATGATGCCGGTCGCGTCCCGATCAGGGGCACCACGCCCGGGGACTCGAGCAGGTGGCTGCGGACCAGCCTGTCGGGCCGGAACGGCCCGGCCGAAGGCCGAGAGTGGGGAGCACGTGCGATGCAGGTGACCATGACCGTCAACGGCACCGAGGTGACGCGGGACGTCGAGCCCCGGCTGCTGCTGGTGCACTTCGTCCGCGATCACCTGGGCCTGACCGGCACCCACTGGGGGTGCGACACGTCCAACTGCGGCACGTGTGTGCTGTGGATGGACGGCGAGCCGGTCAAGAGCTGCACCGTGCTGGCCGCCATGGCCGACGGACGAAGCGTCCGCACCGTGGAGGACCTCGAGCGCGACGGCGAGCTGGACCCGCTCCAGGAGGGGTTCATGCAGTGCCACGGCCTGCAGTGCGGGTTCTGCACCCCGGGGATGCTCATGATGGGTCGCTGGCTGCTCGACCGCGACCCCGACCCGAGCGAGGCCACCATCCGCGAGGCGATCTCGGGCCAGTTCTGCCGGTGCACGGGCTACGAGAACATCGTGCGCTCGGTGCGCTGGGCGGCCGAGCACCCCGAGGGCGCACCGGCCGAGGAGGTGGGGGCATGACGGCGACCGAGGTTCCCCGCAGCGAGGCCGGCAACCCCATCGGCTTCGGCCGCATGCTCCGCAAGGAGGACGCCCGCTTCCTCCGCGGCCAGGGCAACTACCTCGACGACATCCAGCTCCCCGGGATGCTGCACGGCGCCATCCTGCGCAGCCCGTTCGCCCACGCCCGCATCGTGTCGATCGACACCGCGGCCGCCGAGGCCCACCCGAAGGTCAAGGCGGTGATCACGGGCGCCACGCTCGAGGGCCTCGGGCTGTCGTGGATGCCGACCCTGTCGAACGACGTCCAGGCCGTGCTCGCCACCGACAAGGTGCGGTTCCAGGGCCAGGAGGTGGCGTTCGTCGTCGCCGACGACCGCTACGCGGCGCGCGATGCCCTCGAGCTCATCGAGGTCGACTACGAGCCGCTCGAGCCGGTCGTCGACGGCCGCCGGGCGCTCGACGACGACGCCCCCGTCATCCGCGACGACATCGACGGCAAGGCCGACAACCACATCTTCGACTGGGAGTCCGGCGACAAGGCCGGCTGCGACGAGGTGTTCGCCGGCGCCGAGGTCGTGGTCAGCCAGGACATCCTCTATCCGCGCTCGCACCCGGCGCCGTTGGAGACCTGCGGGTCGGTCGCCCACATGGACAAGGTGACCGGCAAGCTCACCGCCTGGATCACCAGCCAGGCCCCGCACGCCCACCGCACCGTCTACGCCCTGGTCGCCGGCCTGCCCGAGCACAAGATCCAGGTGATCTCGCCCGACATCGGCGGCGGCTTCGGCAACAAGGTGCCGATCTACCCGGGCTACGTGCTGGTCGTGGTGGGCTCGATCGTGACGGGCAAGCCGGTGAAGTGGGTCGAGGACCGGTCGGAGAACCTCATGTCCACCGGGTTCGCCCGCGACTACCACATGCACGGCGAGATCGCCGCCACCCGGGACGGCAAGATCCTGGGGCTGCGGGTCGACGTGATCGCCGACCACGGAGCGTTCAACGCCAGCGCCAACCCGACCAAGTACCCCGCCGGGTTCTTCAACATCTTCACCGGCAGCTACGCCCTCGAGGCCGCCCACTGCAAGGTCACCGGGGTCTACTCCAACAAGGCGCCCGGCGGGGTGGCCTACGCCTGCTCGTTCCGCATCACCGAGGCCGTCTACCTGGTCGAGCGCATCGTCGACGTCCTGGCCGCCGAGCTGGGGATGGATCCCGCCGAGCTGCGGATGCGCAACCTGCTGCGGCCCGAGCAGTTCCCGTACACCACCAAGACCGGGTGGGAGTACGACTCCGGCGACTACCCGCGGGCGCTCCAGCTCGCCCTCGAGATGGCCGGCTACGACGAGCTGCGCCGCGAGCAGGCCGCCAAGCGCGACCGGGGCGAGCTGATGGGCATCGGGCTCAGCTTCTTCACCGAGGGCGTGGGCGCCGGGCCCCGCAAGCACATGGACATCCTCGGCCTCGGCATGGCCGACGGCTGCGAGCTGCGGGTCCACCCGACCGGCAAAGCTGTGGTGCGCCTCAGCGTGCAGACGCAGGGCCAGGGCCACGAGACGACGTTCGCCCAGATCGTGTCCAGCCAGCTGGGCATCCCACCCGAGGACATCGAGGTGGTCCACGGCGACACCGACCAGACGCCGTTCGGGCTCGGCACCTACGGCTCGCGCTCGACGCCGGTGTCGGGGGCGGCCGCCGCCGTGGTGGCCCAGCGGGTGCGGGACAAGGCCCGGGTCGTGGCGGCCGCCGCGCTCGAGTGCTCGCCCGACGACCTCGAGTGGGAGCACGGCCGCTGGTTCGTCAAGGGCGACCCGTCGCAGGGCAAGACGATCCAGGAGATCGCCCTGCTGGCCCACAGCAGCCTCGAGCTGCCCGAGGGGGTCGAGGGCCACCTCGACGCCTCCGCCGTCTACAACCCGCCGAACCTCACCTACCCGTTCGGGGCCTACCTGTGCGTGGTCGACGTCGACCCGGGCACGGGGCAGGTGCAGGTGCGCCGGTTCGTGGCCGTCGACGACTGCGGCCCGCGCATCAACCCGATGATCGTCGAGGGCCAGATCCACGGAGGCCTGGCCGACGGCGTGGGCATGGCGCTCATGCAGGCCATCGCCTTCGACGAGGACGGCAACTGCCTCGGCGGCTCGTTCATGGACTACCTGCTGCCCACCGCGCTCGAGTGCCCCGCCTGGGAGCTGGGCGAGACCGTGACCCCGTCGCCCCACCACCCGCTCGGGTGCAAGGGCGTGGGCGAGTCGGCCACGGTGGGGTCGCCCGCCGCGGTGGTCAACGCCGTGATCGACGCCCTCGAGCCGTTCGGCGTGCGCCACGCCGACATGCCGCTGACCCCGGCCCAGGTGTGGCTGGCCATGCAGGGCCGCCCCGGGCGCACGGACCTGGCGACCTCGTGAACCCACAGGAGGGGAGCCCGAGGCAGTGAACCCCGAGGTCGAGGACCGGGCGGCCGAGCTGCGGCGTCAACGGGTGCCGTTCGTGCACGCCCGCGTCGTGCGGGCCGAGCGCCCCACGTCGGCCAAGCCCGGCGACGAGGCCGTGGTCCTGCCCGACGGGACGATCGACGGGTTCGTCGGCGGCGCCTGCGCCGAGTCGACCGTCCGGGCCCAGGGCCTGTCGCTGCTCGACTCGGGCCAGTCGCTGCTGCTCCGGATCATGCCCGAGGGCGACGGGCCGGCGACCGACGCCGACGGGGCGCTGACCGTCGTCAACCCCTGCCTGTCCGGCGGGACGCTGGAGATATTCCTCGAGCCGGTGATCCCCGCCCCCGCCGTCGCGGTGATCGGCGACTCCCCGATCGCCGCGGCGCTGGCCGCGCTCGGCGCCGGCGTCGGGTTCCAGGTCGCGGGCGACCTGGGCGCCGAGGGGCTGGCGGCGGTGGTCGTCGCCTCCCACGGGCGTGACGAGGTCAAGACGCTCGAATCCGCGGTGCGGGCGGGCGTGCCGTACGTCGGCCTCGTCGCCAGCCGCAAGCGGGGCGAGGCGGTCGTGGCCGCCCTCGACCTCGACGACGCCCAGCGGGCGGCCGTGCACACGCCCGCCGGCCTCGACATCGGCGCTCGCACCCCGCGCGAGGTGGCGCTGTCGATCCTGGCCGAGATCGTGGCCCTGCGCCCCCGCCCGTCCGGCGGCGCCACGACGCCGCCGCTGGCGTCCGGCCGCGCCCCGACCCTCGCCGCCGACCCGGTGTGCGGCATGGCGGTGGTCGCCGACGACGCCGCGCTGCACCTCGACCACGGCGACGCCCGGTACTGGTTCTGCGGGACCGGCTGCCTGCGGGCGTTCGCCGCCGACCCGGGGGCCTACCCGGCGGCACCGTCCGCCTGACCGATGGCGGGACCCGTCGAGATCGGCGACGTCGACACGATGCGCGGGCTGCTCGACCGCGCCGACTACCTGGCCGACCTCGGGCTCGCCACCGCGCTGTACTGCGCCGTGCGGATGCCCCAGCCCGTCCTGTTGGAGGGCGAGGCGGGCGTGGGCAAGACCGAGGCCGCCAAGGCGCTGGCCCGGGTGCTCGACACCCCGCTCGTCCGCCTTCAGTGCTACGAGGGCATCGATGCGGCCGAGGCGCTCTACGAGTGGAACTACCCCCGGCAGCTGCTCGGCATCCGGCTGGCCGAGGCCACCGGCCGTGACGTGAGCGAGCACGACCTGTTCGGCCCCGACTACCTGGTCGAACGCCCGCTGCTGCAGGCGATCCGCCACCCCGGGCCACGGCCGGTCGTCCTTCTCGTGGACGAGGTCGACCGGGCCGACGACGAGTTCGAGGCCTTCCTGCTCGAGATGCTGGCCGAGTCGGCGGTCACCATCCCCGAGCTGGGCACCGTGCGGGCGACCCACCCGCCCGTCGTCGTGCTCACGTCGAACCGGACCCGCGACCTGCACGACGCCCTCAAGCGCCGCTGCCTCTACCACTGGATCGACTATCCCGACCTCGCCAGGGCGGTGGCGGTGATCCGGCGGCGGGTGCCGGCTGCGTCGACGACGATCGCCGAGCAGGTGGCGGCGGCGGTGCAGCGGCTGCGGGTGCTGGACGTGCAGAAGCCGCCCGGGCTGGCGGAGGCGATCAACTGGGTCGCCACCCTCGAGCTCCTCGGCCTCGACCGGCTCGACGCCGCCGCCGTCGACGCCACGCTGGGGTCGGTGCTCAAGTACCGCGAGGACCTCGACGTCGCCCGCGAGCGGGGCACGAGCTGGGTGGCGAGCGGCGGGTGACCGAGGACGCGGTCCCCGCCGTCGACCTGGCGGACGTGGTGGCCGCCGTCGGCCACCGCCTCCATGCCGCCGGCGTGCCGGTCACGCCCGAGCGCAGCGGCCGGTTCGCCACCGCCCTGGCGCTCGGCCGGTCGGCCACGGTCGACGAGGTGTACTGGGCCGGGCGGGTCACGCTGCTGAGCGGGCACGAGCAGATCGCGACATACGACGCGGTGTTCGCCGCGGTGTTCCGGGGCATCGCCGACGCGGCCGACTGGCGCGGGCAGACCCCGTCGGCGCTCGCGCACCCCGACCGCCCGCACCCGGGGCCGGGGCCCGCCCGCCCGACCCCGCCCCGCGGGTCGAGCCGCGGCGTGGACACGCCGCCGCCGGCGCCGGCCACACCCGCCGCCGGCGACGCCGGCCCGCCCCCCGGTGGTGCCGACCTCCTGGCCGCGGCCAGCGCCGACGAGCGCCTCGGCGCCACCGACCTCGCCGACCTCGCGCCCGAGGAGCTCGCCGCGCTCCGCCGGCGCCTGGCCGCCCAGCCGTGGGCGACCCCGCAGCGGGCGTCGCGCCGCACCGTCCGCCACCCGCGCGGGCGGGTCCTCGACCTGCGGGCCTCGCTCCGCCGGGCGCGGACCACCGGTGGCGACCCCGTGCGCCGGGCGTACCGCCACCGGCGGCGCCGGCCGCGGCGGCTCGTGCTTCTGGCGGACGTGTCGGGATCGATGGCGCCGTACGCCCGCGCCTACCTCCACCTCCTGCACGGGGCGGTGCGGGGCGCCCGGGCCGAGGCGTTCGTGTTCGCCACCCGGCTCACCCGGCTGACCCGGGCGCTGGCCGCCGCCCCGCCCGACGTCGCCCTGCGGCGGGCGACCGAGGCCGCGCCCGACTGGTCGGGCGGCACGCGGATCGGCGCTGCGCTGGCGACGTTCCTCGACGACCACGGCCGCCGCGGCATGGCCCGCGGGGCGGTGATCGTGATCGTGTCCGACGGCTGGGACACCGGCGACCCCGCCGTCCTCGGCGAGCAGATGGCCCGGCTCGCCCGCCTCGCGCACCGCATCGTGTGGGTCAACCCCCGCACCGCCGCGCCGGGCTACGCGCCGTTGGTGGCGGGCATGGCGGCCGCGCTCCCCTACGTCGACGCGCTGGTGAGCGGCCACTCGGTGGGGGCGCTCGGCGAGGTGTTCGCCGCAGTCGCCGCCGAGGACGACTGACCGAGAGCCCGGCGGTCGGTCTCCCTCGGCCCTCAGACCTTGAACGCCGACGGGCAGATGTCGGCCAGGACGCACACGTCGCAGCGAGGCTTGCGGGCCTTGCACACCGCCCGCCCGTGGAGGATCAGGCGCAGGCTCAGCGCCCCGCGCTCGTCGGCCCGGACCATGGGGTTGAGCTCGAGCTCGATCTTGACGGGGTCGGTCTGCTTCGTGAGCCCGAGCCGGCCCGACAGCCGCTGCACGTGGGTGTCGACCGGCAGCCCGGGTTCGCCCATCGCCACGCTGCGCACCACGTTGGCGGTCTTGCGGCCGACCCCGGGGATGGTGACCAGGTCGGCCATGCGGTGGGGCACCTCGCCCCCGAACCGCTCGACCAGCGCGGAGGCCATGCCCATGATGCTCTTCGTCTTGTTGCGGAAGAACCCGGTGGTGCGGACGAGGTCCTCCACGTCGGCCGGGTCCGCCGCCGCCAGGTCGGCGGGCGTGGGGTAGCGGGCGAAGAGCGCGGGGGTCACCAGGTTCACCCGCTCGTCCGTGGTCTGCGCCGAGAGGATCGTGGCCGTGAGCAGCTCGTACGGGTTGCGGTGGCGCAGCGCGCACAGCTCCTTCGCGGTGCCGGGGTACTCGACCGCCAATCGGTCGGCGACGACACGGGCACGGCCCTTGGGGCTGCGGGGGCGACCGGTGGGCATCGGGCCGGGACACTAGTGCTGCCCCTCGGAAGTGACGTGCCGCCGCACGCTGCGGGTCAGTCCGCCCCGCCGCTCTAGCCTCCCGGGCTGTGACCGCCCCCGGCCCGACCCGCACGCTCATGTCCGGCGACACCGACGCCGTCGAGGAGCTGATCCAGGCCACCGAGGCCGAGGTCGGGCAGGAGCTCGTGACGGACCACCGCTTCCACGACGCCGCCTTCGGCGGCGGCGAGGACGTCGCCGGCCTGGTGACCTGGACGGCGGACGGCACCCGGCCGCTCGCCTACAGCCAGGTGGTGCGCGGTGATCGCCGCTGGGAGCTCGAGCTCGTGTACGACCACGCCCCCGCCCGCGAGGCCGCCGGCCTGGCCGCGGCGTCCGACGCCCTCCGCGGCGCCCTCGACGTCGTGCGGGCCGGCGGGGGCGGCCACGTCCACCTCTGGATCACCCGACCCGAGCCCGCCCACGACCGCCTCGCGGCGTCCGTCGGCCTGGCGCCGGGACGGGACCTGTGGCAGGTCCGCCTCCCGCTGCCGGTCGACGAGCCATGGTCGTTGACCACCCGCCCGTTCGTCGTCGGCCGGGACGAGGAGGCGTGGCTGGCCGTGAACAACCGGGCGTTCGACTGGCACCCCGAACAGGGCGGTTGGACGCTCGACGATCTGCGCGCCCGCGAGGCCGAGCCGTGGTTCGACCCCGAGGGCTTCCTCGTCCACGAGGAGGACGGCGAGATGGCCGGCTTCTGCTGGACCAAGGTTCATGCCGACCACGACCCCCCGCTCGGCGAGATCTACGTCATCGCTGTCGACCCCGCGCGCCACCAGCGCGGCCTGGGGCGGGCGCTGGTCCTCGCCGGGCTGGACCACCTGGCCCGGGCGGGGCTGACCGTGGGGATGCTCTACGTCGACGCCGACAACACCCCCGCCACCCGGCTCTACGACGACCTCGGCTTCCGCCTCCACCACGTCGACCGGGCCTACACCGGCGACGTCCCCGCGGCCTGACCCAAGCACTCAGCCCGAGGCGCGCCGACCGTCGCCACATCTCGGCCGAGCGGGTGGCGCGCTCGTCGCAGCCCACGCGTGGGGATTTGGAGCGCACGGGGCAGCCGCACGGCTCGGCCGAGCAATGTCACGCGGTGCCGACGCCGAGCGCCGAGCCGATGGCGAACGTGATGGCGGCCGGGATCACGGTGAACGCCACCTGCCGCCCCACGGCCCGCACCACCGGCCGCCTCGTCGACCGGGCGACAAGCACCCCGACCACCACCGCGGCCACGACCCCGAGGACGAGCGAGGCCACCTTTGCCGCCGCGCCCGACCCGAAGAACCACGGCGCCAGCGGCACGATGGCGCCGATCGAGAACGCCACGAACGACGCGGCGGCCGCAGCGACCGGCGAGCCGAGCTGGCCGGGGTCGATGCCGAGCTCCTCGCGGGCGTGGGTCTCGAGCGCCACCTCGGGGTCGCGCATCATCGCCTCGGCGATGTGCCGGGCCTCGGAGGCGGGTACGCCGCGCTGCTCGTAGATGCCCGCCAGCTCGGCGGTCTCGTGCTCGGGACGCCGCCGCAGCTCGCGGGCCTCGATCGCCAGCTCGCGCTCGAGCAGCTCGGCCTGGACCCGCATCGAGTTGTACTCGCCGGCCGCCATCGAGATGGCGCCCGAGACGAGGCCGGCCAGCCCCGCCAGCCGGACGACGGCCGGAGCCGGGTCGGCGCCGGCCACGCCAAGGATCAGGCCCATGTTGGACACGAGCCCGTCGCTGACCCCGAACACCGCGGCGCGAGCGGAACCACCCTGGATGTCCCGGTGGTGGTGCTCGGGATGGACCGACGGCACGTGGGGGATCACGCCAGGAACGGTATCCATCGCTCTCCTGCGCCCGTACCCTGGTGCGCCGTGCCCACCCGCTACGACCTCGACCGCGGCGCGCTCGCCGAGCTGCTCGCGGGCGAGCCGCGCTACCGCGTGGACCAGGTCTGGGACGGGCTGTATCGCCAGCTCGCCGAGCCGGCCGAGATGACGTCGCTGCCCAAGACCCTCCGGGCGCGGCTCGACGACGCGGCCCCGCCGGCGCTGGCCCCGGTGGCCGAGTCGACCGACGCGACCGGCGACACCGTGAAGTGGCTGTTCGAGCTGGAGGGCGGGGCGCGGATCGAGACCGTGCTGATGCATTACCCCGACCGCACCACCGTGTGCGTGTCGAGCCAGGCCGGGTGCGCCATGGGCTGCGGGTTCTGCGCCACCGGCCAGGCCGGGTTCCAGCGCCAGCTCACCACCGGCGAGATCGTCGAGCAGGTCGTGCGGGCCGCGCGCCGGTCCCGGGAGGGCGGCCGCCGGCTGGGCAACGTCGTGTTCATGGGCATGGGCGAGCCCCTGGCCAACCTCGACTACGTGTGGCCCGCCGTGGAGCGGCTGCACGGGGACGTCGGCCTGTCGGCCCGGCACCTCACGATCTCGACCGTCGGCATGGTCCCGGGCATCCGGCGCCTGGCCGCCAGCGACCTTCCGGTCAACCTGGCCGTGTCGCTCCACGCCGCCAACGACGAGCTGCGCGACGAGCTGGTCCCGATCAACCGGCGCTACCCGCTGTCGGTGCTGATGGCGGCGTGCGCCGACCACCTGCGGGCCAAGGGGCGACGCCTGTCGTTCGAGTGGGCGCTCATCGACGGCACCAACGACCGCGAGCGCGACGCCCGCGAGCTGGCCGAGCTCTGCCGCGGCCTGCCGCTGCCGGCCCACGTGAACCTGATCCCGCTCAACCCCACGCCCGGCTACCCGACCCGGGGCACGCCCCGCGAGGGCGTCCGTAGGTTCCGCAACCAGCTCGACGACCTCGGGGTCAACGCCACGGTCCGGCGCAACCGCGGCACCGACATCGACGCCGCCTGCGGCCAGCTCGCCGCCCGCGTGGAGCTGCGGTCGCGGGACGCGGTCAGCGCACCAGCACGGTGACCCCGCCGCCGGCGCGCACGGCGTCCACGAGCACCTCGCCCGGGCGCACCGTCGTCCCGGGCCAGAGCACCGACCGGACGACCGTGCCCTCCACCACGCACCCGTCGCCGATCACCGGCGCCCCCTCGCTGCTCGCCAGGTTGGCGGCCAGGTAGCGGGCGGGGGTGCCGCAGTCGAGGCAGGGGCCGTCCCACCGCACGACGTCGAGGCGCCCGGCGGCATGCAGGCCACGCCACGACGCCTCCCACAGCCCCGACGGCACCGGCTCGAGGCGGGCGACCTCGGCCCACGGGAGGAAGGCGGCCGCGACCGAGCTGGCCGGGCGCTCGGGCGGCCACAGGCGGTCGGTCCCGGCGACCAGCACCCGGACCCGCTCGCGGTCCCACCCCGCCGTCGCCGCGGCCAGGTCGCCGGGCGCCCAGGTGTCGCCGTTCAGCACCAGGACCCCGCGCCCGGCGATCCAGTCACGCAGGTGGGCGACGGCCCCGGCCGTCCCCAGTGCTTCGGTCTCCTCGACCGACACGTGGACATCGGCGCCCGCCGGCCCGGTCGCCAGGTGGGCCTCGATCGCCTCCCGGCCGTGGTGCACGTTGACCGCCACGGCCGCGGTGGCGGTGCGAGCGCGCTCGACGGCCAGGTCGAGCAGCGGCCGCCCGCCCACCGGGCACAGCGGCTTGGGGCGCAGGCAGGTCAGCGGCCGCAGGCGCCGCCCCTCCCCCGCGGCCAGCACCAGCGCGCACACGTCGGTTGGGAGGGCGTCGCGGCCCTGGGGCATGATCGCCGGCATGACCACCATCGTGCAGGGAATCCAGGGCCTCCGCGACCTCGTGGGTCAGCACCTCGGCTACAGCGACTACGTCGAGGTCACGCAGGAGCAGGTCAACCTGTTCGCGGAGGCCACGGGCGACCACCAGTGGATCCACGTCGACGTCGAGCGGGCGAAGAAGGAGAGCCCGTTCGGCGGGCCCATCGCCCACGGCTACCTCACCCTGTCGATGGGACCTCGCCTCGTCCCGCAGGTCGTGCGCGTCGACGGCATCAAGATGGCCGTCAACTACGGGTGCGACAAGGTGCGCTTCCCGTCGCCGGTGCCGGTCGGCTCGAAGCTGCGAGTCGGCGTCGAGCTCGTGGACGTGACCGACGTGAGCGGCGGCGTCCAGGTCACGATGCGCTTCACGTTCGAGTGCGAGGGCGCCGCCAAGCCGTCCTGCGTGGCCGACAACCTCTTCCGCTACTACGAGTAACGAGCACCCTCCGCTGAGGGCGTCTACGCTGCCCCCGCAGCTCGGTGTTGGGGGGGTCCGATGGTGGCACGACGCGCTCGCATGCGGTCAACGGCGGGACGCGCCGCCCGGTTCGTCGGGTCGGCGGGCCTCGCGCTGGCGCTGGCCGGCTGCTGGTTGGTCCCCGGAGCCACGCCTGAGCGCACGGGCCACAACGCCTTCGAGACGAGGCTGACCCCCGAGACGGTTGGCGACCTGGCTCCGCTGTGGACGCACGCCACAGGTGGCCTGGCGGTCCTCGATCCCGTCGTCGGCACCGGCGGCGTGCACGCCATGGTCGAGGGCTGCGGCCTCGTCACGCTGGCGGCCACGGGCGAGGTGCGCTGGGAGTCGGGGACGACCTTCCCGTCCTTCTGCCCCACGGTCGATCAGCGGTGGATCTGGACCCCCGCGTTCGCCGCGGACCAGGACGTCGTGTTCGCCGGCGTGGCCTGGGCGCTCGACTCCACCCCGAGCGACCGGTTCGGCGCCTTCACCCGAGCGCTCCACGTCCGGACCGGCGCCCCGACCGGGCCCGAGCTCAGCGGCATCGTCGTGGGCCAGCGGGGCGAGGACCTCGTGCTGGCCCAGCCGGCGTTCGTCGGCTTCACCGGACCCCCGGTCCAGATCCAGGACTGGGGGCCGCCGATCAGCGTGACCCTGGGCCCTGCCGACGCCCCGGTGCGCCGGACGATCCGGCTGGCGGTCACGCCGCCGGCGGGCGCCCTCGAGTCGGTGACCCCCACACTTGGCCCTGCCGCGCTGTTCCACGCCGGGACCGGCGTGATGACCACCGTCCCCGGCGACCCCACGCCGGGGCGGGCGGTGCGGGCCTGGGCGGTCGACGGCCCCGCGACCCAGTGCCCCGTCACCACGTCCGGCGCGACGGTGCAGGTGGACTGCCCGACGTGGGTGGCGCCGCTCGACGCCGCGCCCGTCGGTGCGCCCGTCCTCGACGCGGCGACGGCGACGGTCTACGTGGCGACCGCGGGCGGGACGCTCCACGCCCTGGACGCGGCCACGGGTGCCGTGCGGTGGACGGGCGCGCTGGGCGCCGCCGCCGGGGCCGCGCCCGCCATCGACGGGTCATCGGTGTTCGTGCCGACCGTCGACGGCCGGCTGGTGGCGCTGGCCGCCACCGGCTGCGGCACGGCGACGTGCGATCCGGTCTGGACGGCGGACACGGGGCACGCCATCGGCGTGCAGCCGGCGGTCGCCGGCGGCGTCGTCTACACGGGCTCGGCGGACGGCTCGGTGCACGCGTTCGACGCCCGAGGTTGCGGCGCCGCGACCTGCCCGGACCTGTGGTCCGCCGACGCCGGCGGCGAGGTGACCGGTGCCCCTGCGGTGACCGGCGGTCGCCTGTACGTCGGCACCCGTGGCGGGCTCGTCGCGTACGGCTGAGCGGGGGCGCCCACCCGGCGCCCTGGACGGGCGCTCGGGAGGTCAGGCCGACAGGCGGGAGCGGACGGCGGGCCAGCCCGGGAGGGCGCGCACCGAGGCGAGGTCGGGCTCGCCGTCGAGGACGCCGGGGGCGCGGAAGCCGGCGTCGACCGCGGCCTCGACCCACCGCAGCGCCTCGTCGGGAGACCCGGCGCGCGCCCACGAGCACGCCACCTCGAACGCGGTCTGTGCGGGGCTGCGGGGCCCGGCCGCGAACACCTGCTCGCCGACCTCGGCCGCGGCCTGGAAGCGCTCGGCGTAGTGCAGGTGGGTCTGCAGACCGCTGGCGGCCTCGACACCGGCTGCGCCCGACGCCACCAGGCCGGCGGCCACGGGCACCGCCCGGCCACGGTCGGCCAGCAGCGTGGCGGGCACCAGGTTGGGCGGGCCGCCCGGCTCGGCCCGATAGGCCGACTCGAACAGGTCGTCGGACATCTCGACCGGGCCGGTGACCAGGGCGATGCTCGCCCGCAGGAAGGCGTTCCCGCCGTCGCCGGCCTGGCGCATGATCGCCGCCGCCTGGCCGCCGTCGCCGGAGCGCAGCGCGTTCCACGCCCGCGTCTCGGCCTCGGGGGTCGACAGGCGCGGCGCCAGGTCGGGCACGCCGTCGGTGGGCCGCACGACCTGGAGGCCGGGCGAGCCCCGACGTCGTCCGCGCCGCGTCCGGGTCCGGCGCCCGCCGCCCCCCTCGGGCGCCTCGACGTCGAACGCCCCGGTGCTCATGCCGTTCCGGAGGTCCTGGTAGTTCATGTAGGCGAAGATGCCGAAGAAGATCAGCCCGAAGAACCCGATGAAGTTGGACCGGAAGGCGACGAACCCGGCGATGATCGCGGCGCCGATCGACAGCTTGCACGCCATCTCGAACCCGAACAGGGTCTCGGCCACGTGCCCGCCGTCGAGGGGCCGGATGGGGAGCAGGTTGAACACGCCCCACCAGATGCTGACGAACTGGACGTAGTAGACGATCGGCGCCCAGCTGAAGCCCTGCCCGGACACGAACCAGTCGAACATCTCCTGTTCCCACCAGTCGCTCTTCCACAGCAGCCAGGCCGGCAGGCCGAGGAACAACATCTGGGCGAGGGCGCCCGAGATGCTGACGAACACCGACTTCGGCTTCGACAGCACCCGCCGCCCGCCGCCGGTCGGCACGGTGAACCCCCCGAAGCCGTGCAGCACGATGGCGGAGCGCTGGCCGAGGGCCCGGTAGACGAGGGCGTGCCCCAGCTCGTGGACCAGCACCGACACGAACACGATCACCACCCAGGCGAACACCAGCCACAGCGGTTCGAGCCGGACGCCGAAGAGCGCGGCGACGATCACGAAGAACGGCTCGATGCGGATGGGGATGCCGAACAGGCGGAAGTGCGGCTTCACGCACCGGCAGCGTAGGCGCGCCCACCCCGCGGCAGCGTTTCGGGACCTCGGCACCCCGCCCGTACCATGCGGGCGATGCCCGACCCGACGATGCCGGAAACCCTCCCCCAGGGTGAGGAGAAGGCGGCCGCGGTGCGGAGCATGTTCGACGCCATCGCCCCGCGCTACGACCTGGTGAACCGCATCATGACGTTCCGGCTCGACGTCCGCTGGCGGCGCCTGGCGGTCGGCTCGCTGGCGCTGCGGCGCGGGTCGCGCGTGCTCGACCTGGCCTGCGGGACCGGCGACCTGTGCCGCGAGCTCGACGCGGCGGGGCTGACCCCATTTGGGGTCGACCTGTCGTTCGGCATGCTGTCGGCCGCCCGGACCCACGCCCCGCTGGTGCAGGGCGATGCCCTGCGCCTGCCGGTGCGCGACGGCGCGGTCGACGGCGTCACGTGCGGCTTCGCCCTGCGCAACCTCGTCGACCTGGCCCCGTTCTTCGCCGAGCTGCGCCGCGTCCTGCGCCCCGGCGGGCGCATCGCGCTGCTCGAGGTCGCCGAACCGGCCAACCCCGTGCTGCGGTGGGGCCACGGCATCTACTTCGGGAAGGTCGTGCCGAAGATCGGGGGGCTGCTGTCCGACGCCTCCGCCTACCGCTACCTGCCCCGGTCGGTCGCCTACCTGCCCGACCCCGAGGACATGCGGGCGATGATCGCCGACGCCGGGTTCACCGCCGTCGAGCGCCGGCTGCTGTCGGGCGGCATCTCGCAGCTCCTCACCGGGACGAGGCGGTCGTGACCGCGGCGCCCGAACCGGCGCTGGTGGCGCGCACGCGGCGGCTCGACCACGACGTCGACCTGCTGGCGTTCGCAGGCGACGACGGGTTCGTGTTCGAGAAGGGCCGGGTGGGGGTGGCCGGTCGCGGCGAGGCCCTGGCCGTCGACTGGCCCGCGGGTGATCCGTCGGTGGCCGCGGCCTCGGTGACCGCGGCGCTGGCCGCGATCGGCGTCGACGACGCGGTCGGAGCGCCGGGGACGGGCGCGGTGGCCTTCGGGGCGCTGCCCTTCGTGCCGGGCGGCCCGGCGCGCCTCGTGGTCCCCGAGGTGATCGCGGGTCGAGCCGAGGACGGGACCCGCTGGGTGACGACGGTGACGCCGGCCGAGCGCCCCGCACCACCCGATCCCGACCTCGCCGGCCCCCGCGCCAACCGGCGCCAGCCGCAGACCTACACGCTGACCGGCGCGCACAGTCCCGAATGGTGGAGCGACCTCGTCCAGCAGGCGACGAAGGCGATGGCCGGCGGCGACTTCGAGAAGGTCGTCCTGGCCCGCCAGGTGGACGTGACCACCGACCAGCCGATCGACCGCCTGGCCGTGCTCGAACGCCTGCGGACCGGCTACCCCGGGTGCCACATCGTGGGCATCGGCCCGTTCGTGGCCGCCAGCCCCGAGCTGCTGGTGGCGGTGGCCGGCGACATCGTGCGGGCCCACCCCATGGCAGGGACCGCGCCGCGGGGCGGCGATCCCGCCGCCGACCAGCGGCTGGCGGCGTCGCTGCTGGCGTCGTCCACCTACCGCCACGAGCACCAGGTCACCATCGACGTCGTGCACGACACGCTGCTCAACTGGTGCTCGTACGTCGACTACGAGGCCGAGCCCTCGGTCGTGGCGGTGGCCAACCTGCAGCACCTGGCCACGCTGGTCGAGGGCCGCCTGTCCCAGCCCACCCCGTCGGTGCTCGACCTCGTCGCCGCCCTCCATCCCACGCCGGCGGTCGCCGGCCGCCCGCGCGACGTGGCGGTCGACTGGATCGCCCGGCACGAGGGCGTCGACCGCGGGCGGTACGCGGGTGCGGCGGGATGGGTCGACGCCGCCGGCAACGGCGCGTGGGCGGTCTCGGTCCGGTGCGCAGAGATCGAGGGCACGACCGCACGCGTGTGGGCGGGCAACGGCATCGTGGCCGACAGCGACCCGGTCACCGAGCTGGCCGAGACCCGCGTGAAGTTCCAGGCGATGCTGTCGGCCCTCGTGCGCCCGTAGCGCCTGCGGTCCTGACGCGTTTCTGTCAAGCGCACCGAACCATCAGGGTTCTCGATGGCAACACGCGGCAGTCTCGATCGACATGAACTATTGATTTCCCCGCTTCACATCTAGGGTGTCGATGCCTACTGACCACCCCTTCGGAGGTTCCCCCCGCAATGCCGCTGATCAACAGCGAGATCACGCCCTTCTCGGCCACCGCCTTCCACGACGGCGCCTTCGTCGATGTCACCGATGAGGACCTCAAGGGCACGTGGTCGGTCGTCTTCTTCTACCCGGCCGACTTCACGTTCGTGTGCCCGACCGAGCTCGGCGACCTCGCCGACAACTACGCCGAGTTCCAGCGGCTCGGGGTCGAGATCTACTCGGTGTCGACCGACACGCACTTCAGCCACAAGGCGTGGCACGGGACGTCCGACACGATCGGCAAGATCCGGTTCCCGATGGTCGGTGACCCGACCAACGAGATCTCCCGCAACTTCGACGTGCTCCGCGACGGCCAGGGCCTGGCCGACCGCGGCACGTTCGTGATCGACCCCGACGGCGTGATCCAGATCGTCGAGATCACCTCCGAGGGCGTGGGCCGCAACGCCGTCGAGCTGCTGCGCAAGGTCAAGGCCGCGCAGTACGTCCGGGAGCACCCGAACGAGGTGTGCCCGGCCAAGTGGGAGGAGGGTGACGACACCCTCGCCCCGTCGCTCGACCTCGTCGGCAAGATCTGATCCCACCCGAACTGGGGATGGTTGTCAGGCCATAGACCCGACAACCGTCCCCAGTTCGGTCATTTGCCCTCCCCTCCCCCGGCCTGCTGGAGCACCGATGCTGGACGCCGCCCTCACCGCGCAGCTGACCTCCCACTTCGAGAAGATCACCCGCCCGATCGAGCTGGCCGCCTCGCTCGACGACAGCCCCAAGTCGCGTGAGCTCGAGGCGCTGCTCGACCAGCTCGCCTCGCTCTCCGACCGCATCACGGTCGTGCGGTCCGACGACGACGACCGCCGCCCCTCCTTCGCCATCCGCCGGGTCGGCACCGACGTCGACGTGCGCTTCGCCGGCATCCCCCTCGGCCACGAACTGACCTCGCTGGTGCTGGCCGTCCTGCAGGTCGGCGGGCACCCGTCGACCGCCTCGCCCGACGTGCTCCGGCAGGTCGAGGACCTCGAGGGCGACTTCGCCTTCGAGACCTACTTCTCGCTGACCTGCCAGAACTGCCCCGACGTGGTGCAGGCGCTCAACCTCATGAGCGTCGTCAACCCCCGGATCACGCACGTCGCCATCGACGGCGCGCTGTTCCAGGACGAGGTCGAGGCCCGCCAGGTCATGGCCGTGCCGGCGGTGTTCCTCAACGGCGAGCCGTTCGACCAGGGCCGCATGACGCTCGAGCAGATCGTCGGCAAGCTCGACACGGGCGGCGCCGAGCGCGCCGCGGCGGCCATCGACGCCAAGGACCCGTTCGACGTGCTCGTGGTGGGCGGCGGCCCGGCCGGCGCCTCGGCCGCCGTGTACGCGGCCCGCAAGGGCATCCGCACCGGCGTGGTGTCCGAGCGGTTCGGCGGCCAGGTGCTCGACACGATGGCCATCGAGAACTTCATCTCGGTCCCGTACACCGAGGGCCCCAAGCTCGCCTCCGCGCTCGAACAGCACGTGAAGGAGTACGAGGTCGACGTCATGGACCTCCAGCGGGCGGCGCGGCTCGTCCCCGCCGCCGAGCCGGGCGGTCTCGTGACGGTCGAACTCGAGAGCGGCGCCTCGCTGCAGGCCCGCTCGGTCGTACTGACCACCGGCGCCCGCTGGCGCCAGACCGGCGTGCCCGGCGAGGCCCGGTACCGCAACAAGGGCGTGACGTACTGCCCGCACTGCGACGGGCCCCTGTTCAAGGGCAAGCGCGTCGCCGTCATCGGTGGGGGCAACTCGGGCGTCGAGGCGGCCATCGACCTGGCCGGGATCGTCGCCCACGTGACCCTGATCGAGTTCGACGACCGGCTGCGGGCCGACGACGTTCTCCAGCGCAAGCTGCGCAGCCTGCCCAACGTCGACGTCGTCGTGAGCGCCCGTACCACCGAGATGCTCGGCGACGGCGAGAAGCTCACCGGCCTCACCTACGACGACCGCACCACCGGAGGGACCCACGAGATCGCCATCGACGGCGTGTTCGTGCAGATCGGCCTGCTGCCCAACACCGAGTGGCTGGACGGCGCCGTCGCCCTGTCGCCCCGCGGCGAGATCGACGTCGACGAGCGCGGCCACACGTCGCTGCCCGGCGTGTTCGCCGCCGGCGACTGCACCACCGTGCCGTTCAAGCAGATCGTGATCGCCATGGGCACCGGGTCGACCGCGGCGCTGAGCGCCTTCGACCACCTGATCCGCACGTCCGCCCCGGCGGAGCCGGAGGCTGCTGCGGTCGCCGCGGTCGCCTGATCGGGCGACCCGCCCCGTAGCCTCCGGCGTGGGGCGGGCGTCCGGAGGCACCACCCATGAACCTGCGTGAGCTCGAGTACCTCGTGGCCGTGGCCGAGCATCGCCACTTCGGCCGGGCGGCCGAGGCGGCGTTCGTGACCCAGCCCACGCTGTCGATGCAGCTGAAGAAGCTCGAGCGCGAGCTCGGCGTCGAGCTCGTCGAGCGCAACCCGGGCAACGTGCTGCTCACCGAGCCGGGCCGCCGAGTGGTCGAGCGGGCGCAGGTCATCCTGGCCGAGGTCGACAACATCCGGGGCATCGCCAGGCAGTCCGCCGACCCCGAGTCCGGGACGCTCCGCATGGGCCTGTTTCCGACCCTGGCGCCGTACCTCCTGCCCCACGTGGTTCCCGAGCTGCACCGCCGGTTCCCCCACCTCGAGCTGCTGCTCGTGGAGGAGAAGACCGAGGTGGTGCACCGGCGGCTGCGCGACGGGCGGCTCGACGTCGGCCTCATGGCCCTCCCGGTCGACGACGACCAGCTCCATGCAGAGGTGCTCTTCGCCGAGGACTTCGTCCTGGCCGTCCCCGCCGACCACCGTCTCGCCGAGGCCGACGGGCCCGTCGACCCGTCGGTGCTCGCCACCGAGCACGTCCTGCTGCTCGAGGAGGGGCACTGCCTGCGGCAGCAGGCCCTCGATGTCTGCCACATCGCCGGCGCCACCGAGCGGACGGGGTTCCGGGCCACCAGCCTCGAGACGCTGCGCCAGATGGTCGCCGCCGGCGTCGGCGTCACCCTGCTGCCCCGGCTGGCGGTGCAGCCGCCGGTGGCGCCGTCGCCCGACATCCGCCTGCTGCGGTTCTCCGAACCCGTCCCGCGCCGCGAGATCGCCATGTTCTGGCGCCCGACCAGCGTCTACCGCGACCTCCTCCCCCACATCGCCGCGGTGCTGCGGGACATCCCCACCGGCCTCGCCAGCGCCGCGTAGCGCGGGCGGAAGGCCGGCGATCAGCCGGCCCGGCGCCTCAGCCCGCCAGCGCCGCCTCGACTGCGGCGGCGACGGCGTCGTCGACGCGCCGGTGCACCTCGACGTTGGCCGCCCGGTCGGTCGGCACGACCAGCACCTGGACCCCCCGTTCCGCCGCGGCCTCGGCCACTGCGCCAGTGACGTCCTCGCGCCGGTCGAGCCGGCGGGCCCGCACGCCGTAGGCGGACGCCAGCGCCACCAGGTCGAGGCCGTGGGGCGTGCCGAACAGCGTCTCGAACCGGTCCGCGGCCAACGCCCGGGCCTGCGGCAGGAAGGAGAAGATGCCCCCGCCGTCGTTGTCGACCACCACGCAGAGCAGGTCGATACCGCGGCCCGCCGCCCCGAGCAGCCCGTTGCTGTCGTGGAGGAACGCGACGTCGCCGATGAGCAGCGCCGTCGGCGCGTGCGTGCCCAAGGCCACGCCCACCGCAGTCGACACCACGCCGTCGATGCCGTTGGCGCCGCGGTTGGCGACGACCCGGATCTCGCGGCGCGGCACGGCGTACCGCTCGACGTCGCGGATCGGCATCGACGACGACACGACCAGCGTCGTCCCGGCGGCGACCCCGCGCACGACGGCGCGGGCGGCGGCGGGCTCGGTGGGCCCGTCCTCGCGGGGCGGCGCGGGCCCGAGCTCGCCGTCGGCCGCGACCCGGGCGGCCTCGGCCACCGTGCGCCAGCGGGCGAGCCAGCCGTCGGGCGGGGTGGCGGCGGCGGCCGCGGCGGCGAGAGCCGAGACCAACGGGCCGGCGCGGTCGACCAGCACGGCTGCGGTGGCCGACGGGTCCGACCACCCGGGCGCTCCGGCGACCACCTCGACCGCGCCCGAGGCCGCCAGCCACTCGTTGACCACGCGGGACGCGCCCGGCGCACCGAGGCGCACGATCACCTCGGGGCGGAGCTCGGCCGCGGCCCGGGGCGAGCGCAGCACCGCATCGAGGTGGGGCACGAGGCTGTCGGCGGGCCGCCACGCCGGAGACCGGGGCTCGGCCACGACCGGCCACCCGAGCGCGGCCGCCGCCGCGTGCACCGCATCGCCGTCGAGCCCGCCGTCGAGCCCGCCGTCGACGCCGCCGGCGCAGCCGGACACCGAGCCGGCGACCACGATCCCCCGCCGCCCGGCGAGGTCCGCGGCCAGGTCGGCGAGGGTCGGCGCCGCGTCGCCGGCGGCGTCGACGGCGCGGGCCCACGGATCCCCGCCGGGGCGAGGCGGCGGCAGCTCGGCGGCGCCGCCGACCAGGGGCTCTCGGAAGGGCAGGTTCAGGTGGACCGGCCCGGGGCGGTGGCCCGTCGTGGCGGCGTAGGCCCGGGCCGCGAACGCCCGCCAGCGGTCCCGTCCCGCGTCGTCGGGCACCCCGGGGTCGCCGTACCAGCGCACGGACCGCCCGAACAGGTGGACCTGGTCGATGGCCTGCGGCGCGCCGACGTCACGCAGCTCGGGCGGGCGGTCGGCCGTGCAGGCCAGCAGCGGCACCGCCGCGAGGTCGGCCTCCACCACGCCCGGGTGCAGCTCGGCGGCCGCCGTCCCGCTCGTGGTCAGCACGACCGCCGGGCGGCCGGTGGCCAGCCCGATGCCGAGGGCGAGGAACGCCCCCGACCTCTCGTCGTGATGGACGTGCAGGCGCAGCCGCCCGCGGTCGGCCGCGTCGGCCAGGGCGAGGGCCAGCGGCGTGGACCGCGAGCCGGGGCACACCACCGCGTCGGTCAGGCCGGCGCGGACCCACTCGTCGACGAGGGTGGCCGCGAACGTGGCCTGCACGTCGGCCGGGCCAGCGGGCGCCGCGGCGGGGGGCGGGGCGGGGGGCGGTGTCGTCATCGCAGCGACAAGAATTCCCCGCCGTGGTGCTGCACAGCGAACGCGACGGCGCCGGGACCCGGGTGGTCCTGCTCCACGGCTTCGGCCAGACGGCCCGGTGCTGGGGACCGCTGGCGCCGGCGCTGGCACGCGACCACGAGGTCGTCCGTCTCGACGCGCCCGGCCACGGCGGGTCGAGCGCCGTCGCCGCCGACCTGCCCACCACCGGGCGCCTGGCTGCGGGCACGGGGGGCCCGGCGGTGTACCTCGGCTACTCGATGGGCGCCCGCATGGCGCTGCACGTCGCCACAGAAGCGCCCGAGGCGGTGCGGGCCCTGGTGCTGCTGGGCGGGACCCCCGGCATCGAGGACGACGCCGAGCGGGCCGAGCGGCACGGCGCCGACCTCGCCCTCGCCGAGCGGATCCGCACCGGCGGCGTCCCGGCGTTCGTCGACCGCTGGCTGGCCCTGCCGATGTTCGCGGGGCTGCCGCCCGACGGGCGCTTCGTCGACGAGCGGCGCCGCAACACGGCCGAGGGCCTCTCCACCAGCCTCGAGCTCGCGGGCACGGGGGCGCAGGCGCCGCTGTGGTCGGAGCTGCCGGCGATCGACGTCCCCGTGCTGGTGGTGGCCGGCGCCGACGACCACCGCTACGCAGCCATCGCCGAGCGCACGGCGGCGGCCATCGGGCCGAACGCCACGGCGGCGCTGGTCCCCGGCGCGGGGCACAGCGCCCACCTCGAGCGGCCGGCACGGTTCGTCGACCTCGTCCGGCCGTGGCTCCGCAGCGCCGGCACGTGAGAGCCGTGGTGGAATGGCGGCGCGGGTCGAGAGGGGGTGGCCATGACCGAACTGTCCCGCCGAGCGTTCCTGACCCGGTCCTCGGCGGCCGCGGGAGGCCTGGCGCTGGGCGTCGGCGCGGGCTGCTCGGGATCCGACGACGGTGCGGCGTCCCGCGACCCTGACGGAGAGGAGGCGACGGGCACCACGGCGGTTCCGCCGTTCGACCCCGACGACTGGGCGTCGGTGCGCGCCCAGTTTCCGCTCCGATCGGACTCCGCCCATTTCGCGGCGTACGTGCTGGCCGCGCACCCGGCTCCGGTGGCCGAGGCGATCGCCCGCCACCGGGCCGGCCTCGACGAGGACACGCACGCCTATCTCGGCGCCACCGAGGCCGACGCCGAGACCGCGGTCCACGACACCGCCGCCGAGTATCTCGGCGCGGCGCCCGCCGAGGTGGCGCTGACCGACAGCACCACGATGGGGCTCGGCCTGCTCTACGCCGGCCTCCGTGTCCCGGCCGGGCGCGAGGTGCTCACCACCGAGCACGACTTCTACTCGACCCACCAGGCGTGGCAGCTGCGGGCCGCGCGTGAGGGGATCGCGGTCCGCCGCGCCCGGCTCTACGACGATCCCGCGGCCGCCACCACCGAGGCCATGGTCGGGCGCCTGATGGACCAGGTCACGCCCGCCACCCGGGTCGTGGCCATCACGTGGGTGCACTCCGGCACGGGCGTGCGCCTCCCGGTGCGGGCCATCGCCGACGCCCTCGCCGCGGCCAACGCGGGCCGGGGGCCCGACGAGCGGGCGCTGCTGTGCGTCGATGGCGTGCACGGCCTCGGCGCCGTCGACGCCGGCGTGAGCGATCTCGGCTGCGACTTCCTGGTTGCGGGCACGCACAAGTGGCTCTTCGGCCCGCGGGGCACCGGCATCGTGTGGGGCAGGGCGGACGCCTGGGGGCAGGTCGACGCGGCCGTCCCCGCGTTCGAGCCGAACAGCTTCGGCGAGTGGCGCAACGGGCTGCCGCCTGCGCCGACCGACGGCTGGCGCTTCACGCCCGGCGGCTACCACAGCTTCGAGCATCGGTGGGCGCTGGCCGAGGCGTTCCGGTTCCATCTCGACATCGGCCGCGCTCGGGTGGCGGCCCGCACGACCGAGCAGGCGACGGCGCTCAAGGCGGGGCTGGCCGGCATGCCCGGCATCCGGGTCGTGACGCCGGCCGCCGAGGACCTGTCCGCGGGCATCGTGTGCTTCGACGTCGACGGCGCCGAGCCTGCGGCGGTCGTGGGCCGGCTGGCCGCGGCCGGGTTCGACACGTCGGTCACCCCCTACGCCGACGAGTACGTGCGGGCCGGCCCCAGCATCGTCACCACCCCCGAGGACGTGGACGGGTTGCTGGCGGCGCTCCGCGACGGCTGATCAGCCGGGAGCGTCAGGCCGAGATCCAGAGGCCCGCGGCCAGGAGCGCGCCGAACACCAGCTGCACCTGCCCCGTCGCCCCGAGCACGGGGATCAGTGCCGGGCCGCGGGCCCCGCCCAGCACCTCGATCACCGGGCGGCGGGCCAGCGGGATGGCGGCCAGCGCCAGCGCGGCCGCGGGCCGCTCCCCCAGGCCCGCGACCAGCGGCACCATCACCACCGCGCCCACGAGCAGCCCCACGTACAGCCACCGGGTGCGGGCGTCCCCCAGCCGGACGGCCAGCGTGCGCTTGCCCGACTGCGCGTCGCCCGGGATGTCCCGCAGGTTGTTGACCACGAGCAGCGCCGTGGCCAGCAGGCCCACGGGCACGCTGGCGCCGAGCGCCAGCCACGACAGCGCCTCCTCCTGCACGTAGGCGGACCCCGCGGTGGCGACCACCCCGAAGAACACGAACACGAACAGCTCGCCCAGCCCGAGGTAGCCGTACGGGTGCGAGCCGCCCGTGTAGAACCAGCCGGCGGCGATGGCGGCCGCGCCGACCACCAGCAGCTCGGGACCGACCGCGATGGCCAGCGCCAGCCCGGCCGCAGCGGCGACGAGGAACGCCAGCAACGCGGCCCGCTTGACCGCGCCCGGCGACCGCAGGCCCGAGCCGACGAGGCGCACCGGCCCGACCCGGCGCTCGCCGCTGTCGGTGCCCCGCACCCCGTCGCTGTAGTCGTTGGCGTAGTTCGTCCCGATCTGCAGCGCGAGGGCGACGACGCCCGCGGCCACCGCCCGCCAGGCGATCACGTCGGTGCGGCCGACGGCGCACGCGGTGCCCACCAGCACCGGGACCACCGCGGCCGGCAGCGTGCGCGGGCGCGCCCCCGCCACCCACACGCGCCACCCCTCCGGACCCGGGCTGTCGACCTGTGTCCGCGGCGGGTCCTCCACGAGCGCAGGTTGGCACGGCCCGGCCCGCAACGCACGCCCGGGCCCGCCGGGTCTGGCGGCGTGCGCCGCGGGACCGCCATGATCGGGCCCGCATGCCGGCCCCCCTCCGCACTCCCGACGAGCTCATCGCGGTCCTGCACGCCGCCTTTCCGCCCCCCGACCCCGACGTGGCGATCCGCATCGAGGACCTCGGCGACGCGACGATCCGCATGCGGGTGCCGGTCGGCGACCGCCCGCTGCGGCCGGGCGACACCCTGTCGGGACCGACCCTGTTCTCGGTCGCCGACGCGGTGGCGTGGATGCTCACGCTCGCCCACCTCGAGCCCGGGCGTGACGCGGTGACGTCGAGCGTGACCATGCAGTTCCTCCGCCGGCCGCAGCCCGTCGACCTGGTGGCCGAGGGCCGGCTGCTGCGGATGGGGCGGCGGTTGTCGGTCAGCGACGTCCTGCTCTACAGCGACGGCGCCGGCGACCCCGTGGCCCAGGCCACGGTGACGTACGCGCCGATCTGACAGGCTGGTCGCCGTGCACGTCGACCAGATCTGGCGCTACCCGGTGAAGTCCATGATCGGCGGGACCGTCGAGGCGGCCGACCTCGGCGCCGAGGGCATCGTCGGTGACCGCACCTGGGCCGTGCGCGACCAGGTCCGGGGCGGCATTCGCGGCGCCAAGATCCTCGGCGGCCTGATGCGCCTGTCGGCCCGCTACGCCGACGGGGTGGACGGGCCGGTGGTCATCGCCCTCCCCGACGGCCGGTCGGTGTCGACCGACGAGCCCGGCGCCGCCGCCGCGGTGTCGGCCGCCATCGACCATGAGGTGACGCTCGAGGCGCTGCGCCCCGCCGACGACCTCGCGCACTACCGCCGGGGGGCGGCCTACCACGACGACCCGATGGACGAGCTGCGGTCGATCTTCGGTCGCACCGAGGACGAGCCGCTGCCCGACCTGTCGGTGTTCCCGCCCGAGATCTTCGAGCACGAGTCGCCGCCGGGCACCTACCACGACGCCTTCCCGCTCCTGCTGGTGTCGACGTCCGCGCTGCGGTCGCTGCAGGAGGCGCTGCCCGGCAGCGCCATCGACGTCCGCCGCTTCCGCCCCAGCCTCCTCGTCGACACAGGCGACGCGGGCGGCCACCCCGAGGTCGACTGGATCGGGCGCCGGCTGCGGGTGGGCGAAGCCGTGCTCGAGATTCCGACCGCCTGCCCCCGCTGCGTGATGATCACCCGGGAGGTCGACGACGACACGCCGCAGGACCGCGCCATCCTCCGCCACGTCGTCAAGGACCTCGGCCAGAACGTCGGCGTCTACGCCACCGTCGCCACCCCGGCGACGGTCCGCACCGGCGACCCGGTGACCCTGCTCGACTGACGACCCGGCCTGACGCGATTTCCACAGCCGGTTCGGGGGCCCCGACCCCCGAACCGGCTGTGGAAAACCGAGGCCGGGGCACGGTTACCGTGACGGCATGCGACGGTTGATCGTGGTCGAGGCCCGCGGGGGCGACGCCTTCGTCGACCGCCTGCGCCTCGCCTGGGACGACGGCGACGCCGTGTTCCCGCTCGACCCACGCCTGCCGGCCCCCGCCCGCGCCCAGGTGCTCGCAGCGGCACGCCCCGACGAACCGGTGGCCGACGGGGACGCCCTCGTCGTTGCCACCAGTGGCACGACGGGCGAGCCGAAGGCCGCGGTGCTCACCCATGACGCGGTTGCGGCCTCGGCCCGAGCCACCAGCGCCCGCCTCGGGGTCGACCCTGCGGCGGACCGGTGGCTGGCGTGCCTGCCGCTCGCCCACGTCGGCGGGCTGTCGGTCGTGACCCGGGCCCTGGCGACGGGCACCCCGCTCACGGTCCATGACGGCTTCGACGCCAACGCCGTCGAGGCGGCCGCCCGCGCCGGCGCCACCCTCGTGTCGCTGGTGCCCACGGCCCTCCGCCGCGTCGACCCGGCGCTGTTCCGCGTGGTGGTCCTGGGCGGCTCGGCCATGCCGGCGGACCTGCCCCCCAACGCCGTCGCCACCTACGGCATGACCGAGACCGGCAGCGGCGTCGTGTACGACGGCGTGCCCCTCGACGGCGTCGAGGTCGACGTCGTCAACGCCGAGATCCGGCTGCGCTGCCCGATGCTGCTGCGCGGCTACCGCGACGGCACCGACCCGCGGGACGCCGACGGGTGGTTCCCCACCGGCGACGCCGGCATCTGGGACGCGGCGAGCGGCCGGCTCCGCGTGCTCGGCCGCATCGGCGACGTCATCGTCACCGGCGGCGAGAAGGTGTGGCCCGCGGCGGTGGAACGCGTGCTGGCGGCGCACCCCGACGTCGGTGAGGCGGCGGTCGTCGGCGTCCCCGACCACGAGTGGGGCGCCCTGGTCGTGGCGGTGGTGGTCCCCCGGGACAAGGCGCGCCCGCCCGCCCTCGCCGACCTGCGCGACGCGGTCAAGGCCGAGTTGCCTGCGTACGCCGCGCCCCGGGAGCTCCGGATCGTCGACGCCCTCCCGCGCACCGGTCTGGGCAAGGTCGCCCGCGCCGAGCTGGCGACGACCCTCGCCGGCGGCGCCGTCGCGGAAGCGTCAGCCCAGGGACGCCCCCAGTAGGGCGCCGCCGTCGACGACGATCGTCTGCCCGGTGATCCACGACGCCAGGTCGCTCGACAGGAACAGGGCGGCGTTGGCGATGTCCTCGGGCTGCCCGAGCCGGCGGAGCGGCATGCGCTTGGCGATCGCCTCCTCGGCGGGCTCCCACAGGGCGCGGGCGAACTCGGTCTTCACCAGCCCCGGGCAGATGGCGTTGACCCGGACGCCGGGGGCGAGGTCGGCGGCGAACGTGCGGGTGAGGTGCAGCAGCGCCGCCTTCGTCACGTTGTAGTGGCCGATGCTCGCCTCGACCGACAGCCCGCCGATGGACGAGATGTTGATGACCGAGCCGCCGTGCTCTGCCATCGACGCCTGCCACGCCTCCTGGATCCACACGACCGGGCCCCGGTAGTTGACCTGCCAGGTCTTGTCGAAGCGGGGCAGGTCGATGTCGATGGCCCGGCCCATGTAGGGGTTGGTGGCCGCGTTGTTGACCAGGATGTCGACGCGGCCGAACCGCTCGACCGTGGCCGCCACGCAGGCGGCGATCTGGTCGGGCTCGCCGGCATTGGCGGCGAACACCGCGGTCTGCCCGCCGGCGGTGCCGATCTCGGCGGCGGCCTCCTCCAGCGCGTCCTGCTTGCGCGACGACAGCATCACGTCGGCGCCCGCCTCTGCGAAGGCGGCGGCGATGGCCTTGCCGATCCCGCGGCTGGCGCCGGTGACCAGGGCGACCTTTCCCTCCAGGCTGATCCTCATCCGCAGGAACCTAACGGCCGCCTCGGGGCGCGGCGAAGCCGCGCGGTCAGCGCGGCCGGAGCACCATCTGGGTCTGGGTGACCTTGGCGACCGGGCGGGCCGCGGCATCGGTGACAAGGGTCTCGATCACGATCGTCGAGCCGCCCACGTGCAGCGGCGTGGCGACCGCCGTGGCGGTGCCGTCGCGCACCGCCCCGAGGAAGTTGGTCTTCGACTCGAGCGTGGTCGTGCCCGAGGCGCCCTCGGGGAGGTTGAGGTAGGCGCAGGTGGCCCCAGCCGAGTCGGCGAGCGCCATGACCACCCCGCCATGCAGCACGCCGCCGGCCGTGCACAGGCCGGGCGCGTGGTCGATCTCGAGGCGGACCTCGGCGGGCCCGGCGGCCACCGCCCGGATGTCGAGCGTGTCGCACAGCGGCATCGACGAGCGGACGAGGTCGGTGGCCTGGTCGGGCGTCATGGCCACGATCGTGGCGGCCGGGCGGAGGCGGAACAATGACCCCGGAGGTCATGGGGGCTGCACGCCCGCGGGTCCGCGCGGGACGGCCGTAGGTTGGGAACCATGAACCGCGGCACCAATCGCCTCGCCGACGAGACCAGCCCCTACCTCCGCCAGCACGCCGACAACCCGGTCGACTGGTACGCGTGGGGCGACGAGGCGTTCGCGGCGGCCCAGGAGGGCGACCGGCCGATCCTGCTCTCGGTCGGCTACTCGGCGTGCCACTGGTGCCACGTCATGGCGCACGAGTCGTTCGAGGACGACGAGATCGCGGCCCTCATGAACGACCTGTTCGTCAACATCAAGGTCGACCGCGAGGAGCGGCCCGACGTCGACGAGATCTACATGGAGGCCGTCCAGGCCATGAGCGGCAACGGCGGCTGGCCGATGACCGTGTTCCTGACGCCCGACGGCCGCCCGTTCTTCGGCGGCACGTACTTCCCGAGCGCGGCGCGGGGCGGGATGATCTCGTTCCCCGACCTGTGCCGCCGCATCGACACGCTGTGGCGCACGCGGCGCGACGACGTGGAGGCGCAGGCCGGCCAGCTCACCGGGCGCTCTCGGTCGCACCGCGCTGCTCGAGCCGGGCGAGCAGGTGCCGGGCGTCGACGCCCTCGAGGGCGCGCTCCGCGACCTCGGGCGGATGCACGACGCGACCTACGGCGGCTTCGGCGCGGCCCCGAAGTTCCCGCAGGCCATGAGCCTGGACGTCCTGGTCCGAGCCCTGGCCACCCCGACTGCCGCCCCCGGAGGCGCCGAGGTCGACCACGCCGCGGTGGGGCAGGTCGTCGAGACGTCCCTCGACGCCATGGCCTCGGGCGGCATCTACGACCACCTGGGCGGCGGGTTCGCCCGGTACTCGGTCGACCAGGCGTGGCTCGTCCCCCACTTCGAGAAGATGCTGTACGACCAGGCGCTGCTCACCCGCGTCTACCTGCACGCCTGGCAGGTCACCGGCCTCGACCGGTATCTCCAGGTCTTGGACGAGACGGTCGGCTACGTGCTGCGCGACCTGCGCCAGCCCGGCGGCGGGTTCTCGTCGGCCGAGGACGCCGACAGCGAGGGCGAGGAGGGGCTGTTCTACGTCTGGACGCCCGACCAGGTGGTCGCCGCCCTGGACGGCGATGCCGACCTGGCCGACGAGGTCATGGCGTTCTACGGCGTGACGCCGGGCGGCAACTTCGAGGGCCGGACCATCCTGAACCGGCTCGCCCACCGCGGCGACCTCGAGCGGCCGCCGCACATCGAGGACGCCCGCCGCCGCCTGTTCGCCGTCCGCGAGCAGCGCGTGCGGCCGGGGCTCGACGACAAGGTGCTCACCGAGTGGAACGCGCTGATGCTCGCCGCCCTGGCCGAGGCGGCCGCGGCCACGGGGCGCGACGACTGGCGGGCCGCGGCGGTGGCCAACGGCGAGTTCCTGATGCGCGAGCTGCGGCGGGACGACGGCCGCTGGCTGCGGTCGTGGCAGGCCGACGCGTCTGCTTCCCGCTCCCCCGGCCGCTCGGGCCGGGCGCGGCATCTCGCCTATGCCGCCGACCACGGCGCGTTGGTCGACGCCTTCGTCCGGCTGGCCGAGGCCACCGGCGAGGCCCGCTGGGTCGACGAGGCCCGCACCACCGCCGACGCCCTGCTCGACCTGTTCTGGGACGCCGGGCGGGGCGGGGTGTTCACGACCGGCAGCGACGCCGAGCGGCTCATCACCCGCAACAAGGACCTGATGGACAACGCCACCCCGGGGGCCAACAGCCTGGCGGCCGTGGCGCTGCTGCGCCTGGCCGCGCTCACGGGCGAGCCCCGCTACCGGAACCACGCCGACCAGATCCTGCGCCTGGTCGGCCCCCTGGCCTCCCGGCATCCCTCCGCCTTCGGCCACATGCTGGTGGCCGTCGACCTGGCCGCGCACGGGGTCGACGAGGTCGTGGTGGCCGGCGACCGGCCCGACCTCGTACGCGAGGTGCACGCCTCGTTCCTGCCCCGCGCCGTGGTGGCGTGGGGCGAGCGCTACGACTCGCCGCTGTGGGAGGGCCGGGACGACGGCGCCGCCTACGTCTGCCGCGACTACGCCTGCCGGCTGCCGGCCGAGGACCCCGAGACGCTCGCCCTGCAGCTCGCCGGCGCGGGATGATGCCGGCATGACCCGGCTCGACCTCGCCCCTGCCGCCAAGCGGATGGCCGCCCTCGTCGGCGGCGTGTCCGACAACCAGCTCGGGGGCGTCACGCCGTGCCCCGCCTACACGCTGGGCGACCTGCTCGACCACGTCGGCGGTCTGTCCGTCGCGTTCACGGCGGCGGCCCGCAAGGCCGAGCCGCCCGGCGGGTCGCAGGGCCCGTCGGGCGACGCGTCGCGCCTCGAGGAGGGCTGGCGCGACCGCATCGCCCGCGACCTCGACGCCCTGGCCGCCGCCTGGACCGAACCGCAGGCGTGGACCGGCACCGCGGTGGCCGGCGGCGTGGAGATGCCCGCCGAGGTGGCGGCGCTGGTGGCGCTGGACGAGCTCGTCGTGCACGGGTGGGACGTCGCCCGGGCCAGCGGCCAGCCCTACGACGTCGACCCCGTGTCACTCGACGCGGTCCACGGGTTCGTGGCCCAGTTCTCGGGACCGGGTCAGGAGGAGAGCCGCGCCGGGTTGTTCGGGCCGGTCGTGCCCGTTCCCGACGACGCCCCGCTGCTCGACAGGGTGGTGGGGATGGCGGGCCGGGACCCGAGCTGGTCGCGGGGCTCGGTGGTGGGCTGACCGAGGGCGGCGCCGCGCAGTTCCGCGCCCGCATCCGGGTCGTCCGACCGGGGCAGCAGCCGCGCCGCCGCCAGGGCGGTGACCACGGCGAGGCCGGCGGCGGCCAGCGCGGCGAGGCCGAACCCGTCGAGGAACGCCTGTCGGGCGGCGTCGGCGAGCCCGTCGCCGCCCGCGCCCAGGTCCCCGGCGACGCGCAGGGCGCCCGCCAGACCCGACGTGGCGGCGACCCGGGCCTGCTCGGGCAGGTCGGCGACGGCCGGGTCGAGCGCCGAGCCGTAGCGGGTGGTCAGCACCGACCCGAGCACGGCGACGCCGAGCGCTCCGCCCAGCTCGCGGCTGGTGTCGTTCATGGCCGATCCGACCCCGGCTCGTCCCGACGGAACGGCGGACATCAGCACGGTGGTGAGCGGCGCGCTGGTCGCCGCCACCCCGATCGCCATCGGGATGATGGCCATCCACACCATCAGCGGATGGCTGGAGGCGCCCAGCTGCGACATCACCAGCAGGCCCAGGGCGACGAAGCCCAGCCCCAGCGGCACGACGCGCGCCACCCCGTACCGCGCGCTGAGGCGCGGGACCCGGGGCGCCACGAGCAGCATGACCGCGGACATGGGGAGCACCAGCAGACCCGCCTCCAAGGGCGACAGGCCCAGCACGAGCTGGAGGAACTGCGACGAGAGGAAGAACGTGCCGAACATGGCGAAGAACGTGAGGGCGATGCCGCCCGAGGCGACGCTGAACCGGCGGTCCCGGAACAGGCGCAGGTCGAGCATCGGGTCGCGGGCCGTCGTCTCCCGCCAGGCGAACGCACCGAGGACGACGGCGGCCCCGGCGAACGCGGCCAGCGTCACCGGGTCGGCCCAGCCGTGCGCCGGCGCCTCGATGATGGCGTAGACGAGCGCGCCCACGCCGACGATCGACAGCAGCGCACCCGGTACATCGAGCGGGTGGCCGTCGGGGTCGCGCGAGGTCGGCACCCAGCGGACGCCGGCGATCAGCGCCGCCACCACCAGGGGCACGTTGACGAGGAAGACCGAACCCCACCAGAAGTGCTCGAGCAACAGGCCCGATCCGGTCGGCCCCAGCGCGGCCGCGCCGGCGGCCACGCCCGCCCAGGTGGCAATGGCCCGGCCCCGCTCGGCCGGCGGGAACACGCTCGTGATGATCGACAGCGTGGACGGCATCACGAAGGCAGCGGCCACCCCCATGACCCCGCGGCCGGCGACCACCATGCCCGAGGTCTCGGCGGTGGCTGCGACGGCCGCGCCGACGAGGAACAGCACCAGCCCGGCCTGCAGCGCGCCCTTGCGCCCGAACCGGTCGCCCAGCGTCCCGGCGGTGAACAGCAGCCCGGCGAACACGAGGGCGTAGGCGTCGACCATCCACTGCAGCGCGGTCGTCGAGGCGTCGAGGTCGCGGGCGATGGCCGGTAGCGCCAGGTTCAGGCTCATGTTCGCCACCATGACGATCGTGAGGCTGAGGCAGAGCACCCCGAGCGTCCGCCACCGGCTGGCGTACACGTCGGGGTCGATGCCGCCGAGATCGACGCCATCCCCGCCCGGAGCGGACGGCGAGGGCTCAGTCCCGGAGGCGGCGGGGTCGAGGGTGGACGGCGTTCGGCGCACGGCGGGAACGTACGACCTCGAGTCAGCTTGAGATCAAGGCCTTGCGACGCACGTCACAGGCGGATCACGGTCTTTCCCGTGTTCGCCCCCGTGAACAGCGCGTTCAGGGCGTCGACCGCCGAGTCGAGCCCCTCGTACACCTCGGTGCGGTACGTCAGCTTTCCCTCCGCCATCCAGGTGCCCAGCGTGCCCGCCACCTCACCGAAGCGGTCCCAGTAGTCGAGCGACAGGAAGCCCTCCATCCGGGCCCTGCGGTTGATGAGCTGGAAGTAGTTGGCCGGCCCCGGCGGGCGACCGTGCTCGTTGTAGATGGCGATGGCGCCGCACAGCACGACCCGGGCGTGCATGGCCAGGCGATCGAGGACGGCGTCGAGGATCGGGCCGCCCACGTTGTCGAAGTAGACGTCGATGCGGTCGGGGCACAGCTCCTTGAGGCGGGCCGGCACGTTCTCTGCCCGATGGTCGATGGCGCCGTCGAGGCCGAGCTCGTCGACGAGCCAGCGGGCCTTCTCGGCGCTGCCGCAGATGCCGACGACCCGGCAGCCCTGGATCTTGGCGATCTGCGCCGCCAGCGAGCCGGTGGCGCCCGCCGCGGCCGACACCACCACCGTCTGCCCCGCCTCGACCTTGCCGATGTCGATCATGCCGACGTAGGCGGTCAGGCCGGTGGCGCCGTAGACCGACAGCATGGCCGGGGCGTCGACCTCGGGGCCGAGGTGGGTGGCGAGGGGGTCGTCGCGGACCACGCCGTAGCGCTGCCAGCCGGGCAGGCCGTAGACGTAGTCGCCCAGCGGGAACGTCTCGCACCGGGTGGCGACGACGCGGCCGATGCCGCTGGCCCGCACCGGCTCGCCGATCTCGACGGCCGGGAGGTAGCCCTCGGCCTTCGACAGCCAGGTCCGGACCGTGGCGTCGACGCCCAGCCACTCGACGTCGAGGAGGGCCTCGCCGTCGGCCAGCTCGGGCAGCGCCACGCCGGTCTCGAGGTCGACGTCGTCCTTGCTCAGCAGGCCCTCGGGGCGGCGCCGGAGGACGACGCGCTCGTTCGTGGTCGTGGCGAGGTCGATGGCGGTCTGCAGGTCCACACCGGCACGCTATGTCACGTTCGATCTGTCAGACCTCACCGGCGATGCGACGGCTGAGGTCTGACAGAACGGTTGGGGGCGTCACCACCGCCCCCGGTGGACGACGTCGCCCAGCGCCGGGCGCGGCCGCCCGGCCGAGCGCCCGGGTTCGTCGGGCGCCGGCCACCCCAGGGCCACCGCCCCGAGGGCGCGGTAACCGTCGGGAACGCCCAGCGCGGCGAGCACCGCCGCCTCGTGGTCGAACAGGCCGTAGAACAGCGCGCCCAGCCCGGCATCGACCGCGGCCAGGAGCAACCCGTGCACGGCCATGCCCCCGTCCACCCACCAGTACGGGACGGGCCACACGTCGGGCCCCTGCCCCAGGCCGGTGGCGCGCTTGTCCTCCTCCGCGTAGCGGGACGCGTAGGCCGCCGGATCGACGACCGGGACGACGACGACCGGAGCATCGAGCAGCGCCGACCAGCGGAACGCCTCCCGCCGCGGGGGTGGCAGCGTCACGTCCCACAGGCGAGCGGTCTCGTCGCCCTCCAGGACGACGAAGTGCCACGGCTGGGTGTTGCCCGCCGACGGGGCGCGGCGAGCGAGGTCGAGCAGGTCGTCGACGGTGGCGCGCGGCACCGGGCGTCGAGCGAAGGCCCGGACCATGCGGCGCGCCCGGACGGCGTCGCGCAGCTCCATGTCAGCCGTCCGCCCGGGGGCCGGCGACGGCTGCGCCTGCTGTCAGGCGAACTTGCGCAGGTCCTCTTCCATCGCCCAGCCGAACGCGATCAGGCTGTCTCCCTTGGGGGGGTGCAGGCCGTCGAACCGCCCGACCACCTCGGCGTCGAGGTGCTCGGGGCGCAGGCTCTCGTGGTCGAACACCGCGGCGTGGCCGCCGCCGTCGCCCTTGGCGTGGAACTCGCGCTGGTTGTAGGCCTGCGCCTCGATGCCGTAGCGCTTGGCCAGGCGGCCGCCCCACGCCCGCTCCTCGCCCGAGGCCCGGTGGCCGGCCCGCGGCACGATGTCGTTCAGCGACTTGAAGGCGTCGAACCCGCCCGGCTGCCCGAAGCGGGCGGAGACCAGGACGTCCTCGTCGGGGAAGGCGAGCACGGCGCGGCGCAGGAGGTCCTGCACCAGGGCCCGCAGCACCGTGTCGCGCTTGGACGTGCGCCGCACGGACGCGAGCCCGACCAGCACGCACGGCGTGCCGCCGATCCGCTCGAGGGTCGAGAAGGCGAAGCCCTTGAGCCTGCCCTCGTCGCGGACCTGCGTGATGAGCACCCACGCCTCGGCCTGCTTGGACAGGGTGCCGACCTCGTGCGGATGCGAGCCCTCGGCACACAGATCGGCCATCTCGACCAGCTCTGCGTCGCTCAGCGCCGTGCAGTCCTTGGTGTCTACAGCGATCGACATCTCCTGCAAAGCCCCCGTTCTGCGACGGACAACGAGCCACTAGTCCAGTCAAACGGCACGCCACGTGCAACTCCGGTAGCCGAACACGCGCGCGCCGCGTTCATCTCACGCAACGATCGCGCCTGCTCCCAGCACCACCTTGAGCTGCCCGAGCAGACCGTTCGACGTGTCGACGTTCCAGCGTTCGGGCAAGCGAACGACCTGCCGCTCGCCGAGGTGGAGGAACACCGGCGCACCCCCGGGGTGGTCGGCCAGGATCTGCTTGAGGTGGGCGACCGTCGCCTGCGACAGCAGTTGCGGGGGTACCCGGACGCGCAACGGCTCGGCAACGCTGTCACCGACCTCGAGCACGTCGATGCTCTGGGCGATCAGCTTGGGGGCGTCGTCGCGCTTGTCGACCCGGCCCTTCACGATGACCACCGCGTCGTCCGCCAGCTTGTGGCCCTGCTCCTGCATCGTCCGGGGGAAGACCATGACCTCGACCGCCGACCGCAGGTCCTCGAGGGCGAACACGGCCATCAGGTCGCCCTTGCGGGTCCACTTGCGCTGCAGGCCGGTGATGACGCCCCCGATCGACTTCATCGCCCCGTCATCGAACGAGTCGAGCTCGTCGACCGCGCCGTCCGTCCTCCGGGCCAGGGCGGCCTCGGCGCCGAGCAGCGGGTGGTCGCTGACGTAGAGGCCGAGCATCTCCTTCTCGAACGCCAGCCGGTCCCGCTTGTCGAACTCGAGGTCGGGGATGGCGGTGCGCTCGAAGTCGTCGCCCGGGCCGCCGTCGTCGCCGCCGCCGAACAGCGTCATGATCCCCATGTCGCGCTCGCGTCGGCGCGCCACCGTGTGGTCGACGATCTGCTCGAACACGGTGAGCAGGCCCTTGCGCGGGTGGCCGACGTCGTCGAAGGCGCCGGCCTTGATCAGCGACTCGACCGTGCGCTTGTTGAGGACCTGGGTGTCGACCCGCTGGCAGAAGTCGTAGAAGTCGGCGAACGGCCCGTTGGCCTCGCGCTCGGCCACGACGTGGGCGACCAGGCCCTCGCCCACGTTCCGCACGGCCGACAGGCCGAAGATGATGCTGAGCATCTCGTCGCCGGCGTCGTCGGTCTCGATCACCGGCGTGAAGTCGCTCTCGGACCGGTTGATGTCGGGCACCTCGACCGAGATGCCCATCGTGCGGCACTCGGCGAGGTAGATGGCGGCCTTGTCGAGGTTCGCCTTGACCGATGTCAGCAGCGCGGCAAGGTACTCGGCCGGGTAGTTCGCTTTGAGGAATGCAGTCTGGTAGGCGACGTACCCATAGCCGAACGCGTGGCTGCGGTTGAAGGCATAATCTGCAAATGGTTCGATGATGTCGAACCACTGTTTGCCCAGCTCAGCCCCATATCCAGTAGCTTCGCATCCCTCGATGAACTTGGCCCGCTCTTTGGCAATGAGCCTCCTGTTCTTCTTCCCGCAGGCCTTGCGAAGGTTGTCTGCGGCAGCCAATGAATAGCCGGCGAACTTCTGCGCAACCCGCATCATCGATTCTTGGTAGATCATGAGGGCCCACGTGTCCCCCAGGATCTCCTCCGCGTCTGGGTGAAGGTGCTCGACCGGCTTCCGGCCGTTCTTGCGGTCGGCGTAGTCGTTGTGCATGTTGGCCGCCATCGGGCCCGGGCGATACAGGGCGACGAGAGCGGCGACGTCCTCGAACGACGTGGGCGCCAGCGAGCGGATGAGGGCCCGCATCGGCCCGCCCTCGAGCTGGAACACGCCGATGGTCTCGGCCCGCTGCAGCAGCTCGTAGGTCTTGGCGTCGTCGAGCGGCACGTTGTCGATGTCGAGCTCGACGCCGCGGGTCTGGCGGATGACCTCGATCGAGTCGGTGATCACGTCGAGGTTGCGGAGGCCGAGGAAGTCCATCTTCAGCAGGCCCAGCTCTTCGACGCCGTGCATCTCGTACTGGGTGACGACGGGCGCCTCCTCGACGGGGACGCCATTCTCGGGCTTGCGCTGGATGGGCAGGTACTCGGTGAGCGGCTCCTTGGTGATGACCACCGCGGCGGCGTGGATGCCGTCTTGTCGGCGCAGCCCCTCGAGGCCCTTGGCCACGTCGATGACCTGGCGGGTGTCGGGGTCGGCCTCGTACATCTCGCGCAGCTCGCCCGCCATCTTGTAGCCGTCCTCGTACTTGGGATGCGGCTCGAGGCAGGCGTAGAGCGGGGTGTCGCGGCCCATGATCAGCGGCGGCATGGCCTTGGCCACCTTGTCGCCGACGATGTAGGGGTGGCCGAGCACCCGGGCGGCGTCGCGCACCGCGGCCCGGGCCTTGATGGTGGAGAACGTGACGATCTGGGCGACGTGGTCGCGGCCGTAGCGCTCGGCGGCGTAGCGGATCATCTCGTCCCGGAACCGGGAGTCGAAGTCCATGTCGATGTCGGGCATCGAGATGCGCGACGGGTTGAGGAAGCGCTCGAACAGCAGGTCGTACCTGATCGGGTCGAGATCGGTGATGCGCAGCGTGTACGCCACCGCGCAGCCGGCCGCGCTCCCCCGCCCCGGCCCGACCCGGATCCCCGAGCGCCGGGCGTGGGCGATGAGATCCCACACGATGAGGAAGTACGAGCTGAAGCCCATGTCCTCGATGACCTTGAGCTCGTAGGCCAGGCGCTCGACCGCAGCGTCGGGCAGCTGGTCGCCCCAGCGCTCGCGGGCGCCCTCGAAGGTCAGGTGCCGCAGGTACTCGCCGTCGGTGGCGAAGCCCTCGGGCAGCGGGAAGTTGGGCAGCTGCGGCTTGCCGAAGTCGATCTCGACGTTGCAGCGCTCGGCGATCCACAGCGAGTTGTCGCACGACTCGGGCACCTCGCCGAACAGCGAGCGCATCTCGGCCGCGGACTTGAGGTAGTGCTCGTCGCCGTGGAACTTGAAGCGGTTGGGATCGCTCATCAGCGAACCCGTCTGCACGCACAGCAGCGCGTCCTGGGCGACGGCGTCGTCGCGGTGGACGTAGTGGCTGTCGTTGGTGGCGAGCAGCGGCGCCCCGATGCGGCGGGCCAGGTCGAGCAGCTGCGGGTTGGTCTTGTGCTGCTCGGGGATGCCGTGGTCCTGCAGCTCGACGAAGAGGTTGTCCTTGCCGAAGATGTCCTGCAGGCGGGCGGCCTTGGCGGTGGCGCCCTCGACGTCGCCCTGCATGAGCGACTGCAGCACGTGCCCGCCCAGGCAGCCGGTGGTGGCGATGAGCCCGCCGGCGTGGTCGGACAGCGTCTCCCAGTCGACCCGGGGCTTGTAGTAGTAGCCCTCCATGAACGCCCGGCTGGCGAGCTGGATGAGGTTCTTGTAGCCGGTGTTGTCCTCGGCCAGCAGGGTGAGGTGGTAGTAGAGCTTCTTGCCGCCGTCGGCGTCGCCGCCCGAGTCGTCGACCCGGCCCCGGCGGGCGGGACGCTCGTGGCGCGAGTCGTGCGCCATGTAGGCCTCGGTGCCGAGGACGGGCTTGATGCCCTGCTTCCGGCACTCCTTGTAGAAGTCGAGGATGCCGTACATGTTCCCGTGATCGGTGATCCCGATCGCGGGCTGCCCGTCGGCCACCGCGGCGCCGACCACCTCGCCGATGCGGGCCGCCCCGTCGAGCATCGAGTACTCGGTGTGGACGTGGAGGTGGGTGAAGCTTCCTCGACCCGTCACCCCGGTCGACTCCCTCAGGTTGCGCTGCGAGCGGTCGTCACGACGGCGCCATTGTCCACAGGAGGCTGTGGACAAATGACACCGATGTGATTCACCGAGGGTAGCGCGTTTTCCGCCAGCGCCGGTCGGACCCCGAAGGGTTCAGTAGTCGAGGGCGACGGACCCGTGGCCGCCGTCCTCGGGCCCGATCAGGGCCTCCCAGATCTGCCCCATCGCGGGGTCGTCGTCGGGGGCGGTGAGCGACGCGCTCTCGAGGTCGCGCAGCCGCAGCCCGCGGCTCGACAGGTAGCCGCCGATGCCCAGGCGCAGGCGCCGTTCGAGCACCTGGGCCCCCGACCGGTCGGTGTCGGGCAGGATCACCGCGAACCAGTGCTGCGCGTCGTCGGGCACGTGCACGAGGTGGTCGACCACCCCGCCGGCCACGAACTGGTAGCCCAGCTCGCGCAGCAGCGTCACCTGGCGGCGGTACGGCAGCTGGGCGAGCGGGCCGTCGGGCACCTGCACGAGCACGAGCGAGAACGGGCGGCCCGACCGGCGGCTGCGGGCCCGCTCGGCCGACAGCCGGTCTCGGAGGAACTTGGCCGTCCAGAGGCCGGTCTCGTGGTCGACGGCCGGCAGGTTGACGGGGGCGGACGGAGGAGGGGCCGCGGGGGGCGGGACGGGCCGGCCGGCGGGCCCCGCGGCGGCCGCGGACCACCCGGGAACCGCGGGGACGGCGCCGCTGGGCGGCCCCGTGGGCGGGCCCCACGGGTCGTCGGTCGACGGGCTGACGGCCGGATCGTCCCACATGGGGCCCGTCTGGCCGGCTCCCGGTCCGCCCCAGGTGCCTGCGCTCAGGCCGCTCCACGGGCCCCCGGCGCCCTGGGGTTCCGGCGGCGCGTCCCAGGCCTGCGCCGCGTTGGGCGCGCCACCCCACGGATCGGGCGAGGGCGGGGCGGCCGGCCCCAGGGGCGTGCCCCACGGGTCGGTCTCGGGGCCGGCGCTGTGGGCCGGCGGCGTGCCCCACGGATCGGAGTGACGCCCCGCACCGTTGGCCGGCGCCGTCCCCCACGGATCCGACGGCGGACCGGCGCTGTGGGCCGGCGGCGTGCCCCACGGATCGGAATGGCGGCCCGCACCGTTGGCCGGCGCCGCGCCCCACGGATCCGACGGCGGACCCGCGCTGTGGGCCGGCGGCGTGCCCCACGGATCCGACGGCGGCCCGGCGGGGCCGGGCGCGGGCGGACCCCACGGGTCGGGCGCCGCCGACGCCTGGGGAGCACCCCAGTCGTCGTGCCGCCCACCGTGCCGCTGTGGCAGCGCGCCGTTCGCCGGTTCGTCCTCGGTCGGCAGGCCGTTCTGGCGCCGCCACGAGGCCTGCACGGCCTCCCAGTCGTCGTCGGCCGCCGGGCGCGTGTCGGCCGGCCAGCCGCCGGCCCCGTCGGGCCAGCCCTGGTCCGCCGGATCGCCCCACCCGCCTGCGTGCGCGCCGACGTGCTCGTCGGGCGCCCGCTCGTGCGGTGGTTCCGGTGGCCATCCCCCCGACGTCGTCATCGGACCGTCACCGTACCCGTCCTCTCCGCCGGCGAACGAGGCCCCGCGACGCAGACGGCCCGACCCCGACCAGCACGGGTCGGGTGCGGTCGTCGTGCGCTCGCGCCTGTGATCGCTCGGCCTCCCACGGCTCGTCCCACGCCACCGCCCCGGGTCGGGATGCCCGCCCGGGCGCGGCCCGACGCGCCTCGGCCCCGGGGCGGGACGCAGCATCGCCCGCGCCCACGAGCGTCCGGGCCAGCGCCCCGACGTGGCCGGCCACGGCGTACGCGCCGGCCCGCGTGAGCGTCAGGACCCCGGCGTTGGCCAGGCCGGCGCCCGAGAGGTCGTCCCGCCGCAGCAGGAGGTAGGCCGCCGTCGCGACGCCGGCGGCGCCGTAGCCGGCCGTGCGCCCGGCGAGCAGGCCCGCGGCGAACACCGGCAGGAACAGCAGCGTGGCCACCACCTCGCCCTCGGCCACACCGGTGACCGTGAGGACGAGCGCGACGGCGACGACCGCGAGGACGGCCGCGCCCAGCAGCGCGCCGCGTGCGTTCCCCGTGCTCAGGCCCGAGAGCCTGTCGGTCATTGCCTGCCCCATCGGGGACAAGCCTACGGTGCAGTCCCGCTTGCTGTCGCCCTGCTCACGGTGGGCGTGCACCGCGCCACGCAGCGGCTAGGCGCTCGGAGCGCTCCTACAGATAGGTGCCCGGGCGGGCCTCGGTGTCGCCGCCCTGCGCCGGCGAGCCCGGGGGGAGCCGGCGGCGCATGTCGTCGAGCTGCTGGCGGGCCGCCATCTGCTGGGCGAACAGGGTGGCCTGGATCCCGTGGAACAGGCCCTCGAGCCAGCCGACCAGCTGCGCCTTGGCGATGCGCAGCTCGGCGCCGCTGGGCGCCGTCGTGCCGGCGAAGGGGTGGGCCAGCCGTCCCAGCTCCTCCCGCAGGTCGGGCGACAGCGCCGACGACAGCTCGCTGACCGATGTCTCGTAGATCTCGCGGAGCCGGTCGCGGCTGGCCTCGTCGAGCTCGGTGTCGGTCTGGCGCACCTCCTCGAGGAGGAGCTTGATCATCGAGCCGATGCGCATGACCTTGGCGGGTTGTTCGACCGCCTCGGTCTGCTGGTCACCGGCGGCCTGCTGGCCCGCGGTGACGACCTCGGCGTGCTCGACCTGGGGGACGACCGGGCCCTCCCCCGCGCCGGGGGCACCGTTCGTCGACGGGGACTGCTCGGGGTGCGACATAGGGAGCCATCCTGCCACGCTCCCGGCTGGATGCAGACCCCTGGGGCCGAGCGCCTCAGCGGGTGGCGGCGAGCAGCGGGACGAGCATCTCGGCCGAGGTCAGGGCCCCGTGCCGCCCGACCAGGTGGTACGGCCCCGTGTCCTGCGGGTCGTGGAAGGCCACGTCCCGCCGGGCGACCAGGGCGACGTCGCCCAGGCGGGCGAGCGCGACATCGTTGACCTCGGGCCCGAACCAGCCGTCGGCGACCGCCTTGTCGCGGGGAACGACCCAGGCGTCGCGCCCGTGGACGGCCAGGGCGGTGTCACACAGCGCGGCCGCCCGCCCCGGGCGCGCGTGCAGCCAGCGGAAGCGCCCCTCGCCCGACTGCATCGAGCACAGCGTCAGCACCTCGGACCCCAGCTCCACGACGTTGTCGCCGACGTGGACCTGGCCGTGATCGGCCGTGACGACCAGCGCCGCCCGACGGGGCAGCACCGCGAGCAGCCGGTCGATCGTGTGGTCGATCCAGGTCAGCTCGGCCTCGTAGTGCTCACCCAGCCCGTACTCGTGCGCCACCTTGTCGAGCCCGTCGTAGTACGCGTACACGAACGGCTCGGACGCCCGCAGCCGGCGGTCGACCTCGGTGACCATGGTCGACAGCGTGCGGTAGCCCCAGTAGCGGGCCGGGTCGAGGTGGGCGCCCGTGAACCCGGACGTGCGGTACTCGGCGCGCGTGATCACGGGCGGGCGCTCGCCGAGGAACGGCGGGGTCGGCTGGAACTTGGCCGGCGGGATGCTCTGGCGGGCGTCGCCGGCCGCCGTGGACCAGCGCAGGACGTTGAGGACCTCGCCGTGGGTGGCGATGCGGTAGCCCACGACGCCGTGCTGGCCCGGGGGCAGGCCCGTCGTGAGTGAGGTGAGCGCCGTGGCGGTGGTGGACGGCGCCACCGTGGTGATCGACCGCCCCTCCATCGTGGCGATGGTGGGGACGGTCGACAGCCGGGCCTGCACCTGCTCCCAGCCGAGGCCGTCGACCACGAACAGCACGACCTGGTCGGCGTCGGCCAGCAACGCCGGGAACCACCGCGGTGCCTCGTCGGGCGGCCCCAGCAACGCCGGCACGATGTTGGTGATGCAGGGCCCGCCGTAGTCGGGCAGTACGAGGTCGTTCACGCGGTTCAGGTTCTCCTTCGGGCCACCGTAACCGCCGCACCCCCGGTACTGACCAGCAGCTCGCGCCGGGCTCCGAGGTTCGCCCGCCCACAGCCCGTACAGTTGTGCCCCGTGAAGGTGTCGACGCGAGGTGACTACGCCAGTCGGGCCCTGCTCTCGCTGGCCCTGCATGACACCTCGGGCCCCACGTCCGTCCGCGACATCGCCGAGCGCACCGGTCTCCCCCAGCCCTACCTCGAGCAGATCCTGCTGGCGCTGAAGGGCGCCGGGCTCGTCCGCTCCAAGCGGGGCGTCGGCGGCGGCTACGTCCTCGCCCGCGAGCCCGCGACGATCACGCTCGGCGACATCGTCAGCGCGGTCGACGGCCCGATCGCCGTCGGCGACTTCGGCGAGCCCCACCAGAACGGCGCCTGCGACCACGAGGGCCAGTGCGTCCTGCTGTCCATCTGGGGGATGGTCAGCCACCACATGCGCCGCCACCTCGACGAGCTGACCCTGGACGACATCGCCCACATGGCGCGGGGCGAGCGCGAGTGGCCGCTCGTGGAGACGGCCGACAGCCTGGACTGACGCCCCACACCCCTCAGCTGAGGCCGGCGAGGACCTGCGCGAGGTCGTCGGGCAGCGGGGAGGTGAACGTCAGCGCCTCGCCCGTGATCGGGTGCTCGAAGCCCAGCTGCTCCGCGTGCAGGAACGGCCGGGGCAGGGGCAGCGACTGGCGGTCACCGCCGTAGCGGCCGTCGCCGACGACCCGATGGCCGATCGACGCCATGTGCACCCGGATCTGATGGGTGCGCCCGGTCTCGAGCCGGCACACGAGCTCGGTCACCTCGACCGGCCGGTGGAACGTGCGCACGACGTCGTACCACGTGCGGGCCGGCTTGCCCCGCACGGTGACGGCCATGCGGGTGCGCTCGCGGCCCGAGCGGCCGACCGGGGCGTCGACGAGCCCGGTCGGCGACGCCACCGTCCCCCACACGAGCGTGCGGTACCGGCGGTCGACCGCGTGGCGCCCGAGCATCGCCACCAGGCCGTCGTAGGCCGCGGCACTGCGGGCGACGACCAGCAGCCCCGAGGTGCCCTTGTCGAGGCGGTGGACGATGCCCGGCCGGTCGGGCTGGCCGACGTCGCGGATCTCGGGGTACCGGGCCAGCAGGCCGTTGACCAGCGTGCCGGACGCCTGGCCGGCGCCCGGGTGGACCACGACGCCCGCGGGCTTGTCGACGACGAGCAGGTCCGCGTCCTCGTGGACGACCGGCAGCGGCACGGACGGGTCGGCGGCCAGCTCGATCTCGGCGGGGCGGTCGGGGAGGTCGATGTCGACCACGTCGCCCTCGGCCACGCGGTGCGACCGCGTCGTCACCGGCGACCCACCGACGGTCACCGCCCCCTCGTCGACCAGCGCCGCGGCCTCGGCCCGGCTGCCCCCGGTGACGAGCGCCACCACCCGGTCGAGCCGCTGGCCGTCGAGCGCCCGCGGCACGACCTCGTGGATCACCTCAGGTGCTGCCGTCGGCGCCGGGCTCGCCCTCGCGCCACTGCACGACGAACAGCGTGATGGCGCCCACGACGATCGCGGAGTCCGCGAGGTTGAACACGGGCCACCACTGCAGGTCGACGAAGTCGACCACCCCGCCGCCCAGGAACCCGTCGCCGGCCCGGAACGCCCGGTCGAGCAGGTTGCCGAGGGCGCCGCCGACCACGAGGCCGAGCGCGACCGCCATGACCGGGCTGCGGGCGTGGCGGCCGGTGCGCAGCAGCACCGCCACCACGACCAGCGCCAGCAACGAGATGAGCGCGCCCCGCCCGTTGGCGAGGCTGAACGCCGAGCCGTAGTTCATGGTCAACCGCAGGCGCAGGGAGCCGACCAGCTCGATGGTCCGCCCGTCGCCGAGCTCGGACACCACCCAGGCCTTGGAGAGCTGGTCGAGCGCGAGCACGACTGCCGCCACCGCGAGCAGGAGCGCCCACCGCGCCTGGCGGGGCGGCGCGACATCGGTTGCCTCGGCCGCAGGCCCGTCGGCCGCGGGAGCGTCATCCTCGCGGTCGTCACGCACCGGCGCGGCCCTGTCGGTCACCGGAGGCCGAGGCCCCCGCTCTTGCACTTCACGCACAACGCAGCGTACGGCAGCGCCTTGAGGCGTTCCTTGGGGATGCTGGTCCCGCAGTTCTCGCACTGGCCGTAGGTGCCGGCGTGGATCTTCTCGATGGCGGCGTCGATCTGCTCGATGGCGGCGCGGGCCTGCGCCGACAGGGCCAGGTCGCGCTCGCGCTCGACCGCCAGCGTGTCGCCCTCGCCCGACTCCTCGTCGAACTGGACGTCGCCGGGCTCGCGGTCCTCGGTCAGCGAGTCGGCCTCGGCCTGCAGGGACTCGGCCTGGCGCAGGTAGTTGGCGCGCTCGGACTCGAGGTCGGTGAGCTGGCCCTCGAGGAACTTGTCGAGCGTGACCTTCTTCTTGGCACCGGTGGCCTTGCGGGCCGGCGCTGCCTTCTTGCCGGCGGACTTCACGGGAGCGTCTTTGGTGGCTCGGGGCATGAGTTCTCGCCGTCCTCGGGGAAAAGGGTGCCGGATGGTATGCCGACCAGTACGACTGGTCAAGGAGTCCGCGCAGGCTAGAGGCAGTCGAGCCACATTCCACCGCGCGAGTTGCACCGCTGTGGTTCGGGCCCCTGACCTGGTGGTTTTCCGCTTCGAGTACGGCGCTCGGCATGCCGTAGCCTTGACGCCATGCCGTTCGGCCCCGTCGATCCCGATCTCGACCTGCCCGCCCTGGAAGAGCGCGCGCTGGCGCGCTGGCGCGAGCGCGAGGTCATCGCCGAGACGGCCCGGCTCCGCAAGGGCGGCGAGCCCTGGATCTTCTACGAGGGGCCGCCCACCGCCAACGGCCGGCCCGGCCTGCACCACGTCTGGGCCCGCGCGTTCAAGGACCTGTTCCCCCGCTTCCAGACCATGCGGGGCCGCGACGTCCCCCGCAAGGGCGGGTGGGACTGCCACGGCCTGCCCGTCGAGCTCGAGGTCGAGAAGGAGCTCGGCCTCCACAACAAGCACGAGATCGAGGCCTACGGCATCGAGGCGTTCAACGCCCGCTGCCGCGCCTCGGTGCTGCGCTACGTCGAGGACTGGTCGTCGCTGACCAGCCGCAGCGGTGTGTGGATCGACACCGCCGACGCCTACTGGACGATGGACAACGACTACGTCGAGTCCGTCTGGTGGCTCGTGCGCCAGCTGTGGGACGAGGGCCTGCTGTACGAGGGCCACCGGGTCACGCCCTACTGCGGCCGGTGCGGGACCGCCCTCAGCTCGCACGAGGTGGCCCAGGGTTACCAGGACGTGGTCGACCCGTCGATCTACGTGCGCTTCCCGCTGGTGGGCGACGGCGCCCCCGACGCCGATCTGCTGGTCTGGACCACGACGCCGTGGACGCTCATCTCCAACGCGGCAGCCGCGGTCGGCCCGACGTTCGCGTACGTCCGCGTGCCGAGCCCCGACGGCGGCCGCGACCTGATCCTCGGCGAGCGCGCCGCAGGCCGCCTGTACCCCGAGGCGCCGGTGCTCGACCGCTGGACCGGCGCCGACATGGCCGCGGCGGGCTGGCGCTACCAGCGCCCGTTCGAGTTCCTCGAGCCGATCGTGGGCAAGGACGGGTGGCGGGTCGTGGCCGCCGACTACGTCACCGACGACGACGGCTCGGGCATCGTGCACATCGCCCCGGCCTTCGGCGAGGACGACTCCCAGGTGGGCCGCGCCGAGGACCTGCCCGTCCTCAACCCGGTCGATGCCGACGCCACGTTCGACCACCGGGTGACGCCCTGGCAGGCGCGCTTCGTCAAGGACGCCGACCCCGAGATCATCGCCGACCTCCGGGGTCGTGGCCTGCTCGTGGCCGAGCAGGCCTACGAGCACAGCTACCCCCACTGCTGGCGGTGCGGCACGCCGCTCATCTACTGGGCCAAGACCTCGTGGTTCGTCCGCACCGAGGAGCGGCGGGGTGACCTCCTCGCCCAGAACGAGACGATCGGCTGGTACCCCGAGCACATCAAGCACGGCCGCTTCGGGCGCTGGCTCGAGGGCAACGTCGACTGGGCCCTGTCGCGCGACCGCTACTGGGGCTCGCCCCTGCCGATCTGGCGGTGCCGCGGCTGCGGCGGCGACACCTGCGTGGGCTCGGTGGCCGAGCTGTCGGAGCTGGCGGGGCGCGACCTGTCCGACCTCGACCTCCACCGGCCCTTCGTCGACGAGGTCACCTGGACCTGCCGGCGCGCCGGGTGCGAGGGCACCGTCCGCCGCCTGCCGCCGGTCCTCGACGCCTGGTTCGACTCGGGGTCCATGCCGTCGGCGCAGGCGCACCACCCCTTCGCGACCGACGTGCGACCCGGCGAGGGCCTGCCCCCCGCCTTCCCCGCCGACTTCATCTGCGAGGCGATCGACCAGACCCGGGGCTGGTTCTACTCGCTGCTGGCGGTGAACACGCTCGTGTTCGGCGCGACGCCCTACCGCAACGTCGTGTGCCTCGGGCACATCGTCGACGAGGACGGGCAGAAGATGTCCAAGTCCAGGGGCAACGTCATCGACCCCTGGCTGATCTTCTCGTCGTTCGGCGCCGACGCCCTCCGCTGGTACTTCTTCTCGGCCGGCCAGCCGTGGACGCCCCGCCGGGTCTACGAGGAGGGCATCCGCGAGTCGACCCGCCAGACGCTGCTGACGCTGTGGAACGTCTTCAGCTTCTTCGTCACGTACGCCGACCTCGACGGCTGGCGACCTCCCGCCGACGCCGACGACGACCGTGCCGGCGCGCCCCGCCCCGACCACGTGCTCGACCGCTGGGTGCTCGGCGAGCTCGACGCCACCGTCGCCGAGGTCACCGAGGCGCTCGAGGGCTTCGACGCGCTGCGCGGCGCCACCCGGCTGGCCCGGTTCGTCGACGACCTGTCGAACTGGTACGTCCGGCGGAGCCGGCCCCGCTTCTGGAAGTCCAGCGACCCGCAGGCCCACGCCACGCTGCACCGTGCCCTCGTGGTCACGTCCCAGCTGCTGGCCCCGTTCTGCCCGTTCCTGGCCGACGAGATCTACGTCGCCCTCACCGGCGAGGCGTCGGTCCACCTGTCCGACTGGCCGGCGGTGACGGGCGCGGCCGACGCCGACCTGTCGACCCAGATGGCCGCGGCGCGCCGGCTGGTGGCCCTGGGCCGGGCGGCCCGCACCGACGCCAAGGTCAAGGTGCGCCAGCCGCTCCCGCGCGCCTTCGTGCTGCACCCGGGCGTCGCGCTCGGCGGCGACGTGGTGGCCGAGGTGGCGAGCGAGCTGAACGTGAAGGTCATCGACGACGTCGACACGCTGTCCGGCCTGATGTCGTGGACGGTCGTGCCCAACTTCCGGGCGCTCGGCCCCCGCCTGGGCCCAAGGGTCAACGAGGTGAAGGCGGCCCTGGCCGCGGCCGACGGCTCGGCGCTGCAGTCACGGCTCGAGGCCGACGGGTTCATCGAGGTGGCCGGCGAGCGGCTCACGGCCGACGACGTCGAGGTGCGGGCCACGCGCCACGAGGCCTTCGCCCTCGCCGAGGAGAGCGGGTGGGCGGTGGCGCTCGACCTCGAGCTCGACGACGACCTCCGGCGCGAGGGGCTCGCACGCGAGCTCGTGCGCAGCCTCAACGACCTCCGCAAGGAGATCGGGCTGGCGGTGTCCGACCGGGTGGCGGTCGCCGTGGCCGCCGACGGGCCGGTGGCCGACGCCGTGGCCCACCACCGCGACTACGTGGCGGCGGAGGTGCTGGCGGTCGAGCTGACGGTCGAGGCGCCCGACTCGGCTCCCGACGGTGGGCACGACCTCTCCGTCGACGGGCACCCGGTGCGCGTCACGGTCACCCCTCGCTGAAGCCCTGCGGACATCCGGCCGCGGAACGTGGCGGGATCCGGGCCTGCGCCGCGGCCAGAAACTGGACGGATTCAGCGGCGGCGACCGAAGCGCGAGTGCTCGCCGTCGGCCGGCTCGGGCTCGAACACGGCCCGGCCCCACTCGCTGGGGCGGCTGCCGGGGTCGGGGGCCACGGCGGGGGCGTCCGCGTCGGCGCCGGGTGCCGGCGGGGCCGGGGGCGGGCCCAGGGGCTCGTCGGCGGGCGACCGCAGCTCGGACGGCAGCCAGCCGCCGCGGGTGTCGCCCGACAGGGCGAACGGCACCGGCTGGGTCGGCGGGCCGAGGTCCACCGGCGGGGGGGCGGGCGCCTCTTGCAGCGTGGTCACGTCGGGGAGCTCGCCCGACTCGGCGTGCTGCCCGTTGCCGTTGCCGTTGCGCTCGTCAGCCGGCTCGGGGGCCGGGGGCAGCGGGGTGGGCGGGTCGACGTCGGCCAGTGACAGCGGCGGCAGCGGCTTGAGGGCCGAGGGATCGTCGAGCAGGCGCTGCATCTCGTTGATGCCCGAGCGGAGCTGGTTGCGCTGATCGTCGATGCGGCGGGTCAGCGCGTCGAGGTCGGTCTTGAGCCTGTCGCGGTTGGCGAGCAGCGTCTCGACCTCGGCCTGCGCGTTGACGCGGGCGCTGTCGGCGCCGCGGCGAGCCTCGGCCTCGGCCTCGGCCCGGGTGCGGGCCGCCTCCTCTCGCGCCTCGCTGAGCACGCGGTTGGCCTCTTCCTTCGCCTCCTTGATGGTGGCGTCGGCGGTGCGCTGAGCCAGGACCAGCGTGCGCCGCAGCGTCTCGTCGGTCTCGGACGCTTCGGGCGCGGCCGGACGGCGGCGGGCCTCGTCGACCTCGCGCTGGAGGTCGGCGATCCGCGCCTCGGCGGCCTCGGCGCGCCCCTGCGCGTCGCGCACCCTCTCGCTGAGGTGAGCGACGCCCGCGGCGACCCGCTCGATGAAGTCGTCGACGTCGCGCGTGTTGTACCCACCGCGACGTGCCTCACGGAACTCGACGGAGTGGAGCGACTGTGGAGTCAGATCCATGCGGGAGAGAGTAACGAATCCGCAGCACCACCCGGGGGACAGCCACGCTCCGCGGTCTCGGGACCGCTCAGCAGATCACGCGGAGGAGCAGGGTGCCGACGAGGAAGACGACGATCGGCGACAGGTCGAGGCCCATCCCTCCCATGCGCACCGGCGGCAGCATGGCGCGGACCGGAGACAGCACGGGATCGGTGACGCGATCGAACACCTCGAAGATCTGCGCGTAGGTGGTGCCCGGGGTGGGCGGGAACCAGCTCATGATGATGCGGATGAAGATCACCAGCAGGTAGAGCTGGATGAGCAGGCAGACGATGCTGGCCATCGATGGGTGGACTCCCGGCGGTGGGGGGCGTGATCAGGCTTCGTAGCCACGCTCGCGGAGGCGGCGGCGCTCCTCGGGCGAGACCTCGACGTCGCTGGGAGTCAGAAGATAGACCTGGTTCGCGACTCGCTCCATCTGGCCCCCCAGCCCGTAGCAGAGGCCGCTGGCGAAATCGATGATGCGCCGGGCGAGGTCACGCTCCACGCCCTGCAGGTTGAGGATGACCGGCACGTTGATCTTGAACTTGTCGGCGATCTCTTGCGCGTCGTTGAAGGAGCTGGGACCGACCACGAACGGCTTGGACCCGGCGGCGGACGGCAAGGGGCGGACGACCGAGCTGCGCTCGCGGCCCTGCCGCTCACCGGCCGTGGCGGTGGCGCGCCGGCCGGCGGTGCGGACCGGATCGGCGCCCCGCTCGGCGCCGCGCTCGACTGCAGGACCGCGCCCGTTCTCGTGCCGGTGGTCGTGGCCGTTGCGCCCCGTCTCGTGGCCGTCGTCGAGGTCGTCGGACGGCGACAGGGTGCGCACCGAGCCGGACGGCTCGGGATCGTGCTGGACGTCGCCGGTGGTGCGACGGACGACGGGACGCGGCTGCACCGGGCGCTGGTGCTCGCCGGTCACCTCGAAGTCGTCGTACTCGTCGTCGGGGCCGAGCCCCAGATAGAGCATCGCCTTGCGCCACATCGATGCCATGTGTCCTCCACCGGCTGGTCGCCGCCCCTAGTCTCGCACTCTGCCCTGTGACGGGCGCGGACCGAAAAGCCCACTGCCGACGCGCACGAGCGTGGCTCCCTCCTGGAGGGCCACCTCGAGGTCGCCGGTCATTCCCATCGAGAGCTCCGTCAACCCCAGCCGGTCGCGCAGCAGGCGCGCCGTGTCGAACGCCGGCCGGGCCGCCTCGGGCGGGCCGTACGGCGCGATCGTCATGATGCCCCGGACGTCGAGCCCGAGATCGCGCAGCCCGTCGACCAGGCCCGGCGCCATCGACGGCGGACAGCCGCCCTTCTGTTCCTCCCCCGACAGGTTCACCTGCGCCAGCACCGCGGCCCCCGGGGCGTGGCGGGCGATCTCGGACCCGAGCGACAGGCGGTCGACGCTGTGCCACAACGTGACGAGGGGCGCCGCCTTCCGCACCTTGTTGCGCTGGAGCCGCCCGATGGCGTGCCACCGGGGGCGCGGCCGACCGACCGGGGCGACGCCGTCGTCGATCTCGGCGTCGATCTCGGCGTCGATCTCGGTGGCCTTTGCCACCAGCTCCTGCACGTAGCTCTCGCCGATGTCCGCGAGGCCGGCGTCGAGCGCGGCCCGCACCGTGTCGACGCCGAAGCCCTTGGTGACGGCGACGAGGCGAACCGCAGCCGGGTCGGGAGCGGCGGCCGCGATCCGCTCCCTCACCGCGTCGAGCCGGTCGGCGAGTGCCGCGTCGCGCCGAGCCGTCGGGGTCACGCGACCCCTACTTGAGGAAGGACGGGACGTCGAACTCGTCGTCGCCGTCGAGGTCGAGATCGTCGACGGACGGGCCGCGGGTCAGGGCCTCGAGCTCCTCGTCGACGTTGCGGCCGCCGCCGTTCGTGCCGTTGCGGACCAGCGCGTGGGCGGACGACGTGTCGCGGTCGTCCCACCGGTCGAAGCCGGCGGCGATGACCGTGACCCGCACCTCGTCGCCCATCTCGTCGTCGATGATCGAGCCGAAGATGATGTTGGCGTCGGGGTGGGCGACGCCGTGGATGACCTCGGCCGCCTCGTTGACCTCGAACAGGCCGAGGTCGCTGCCGCCCGCGATGGTGAGCAGGATGCCGCGGGCGCCCTCGATCGACGCCTCGAGCAGCGGGCTGGAGATGGCGTTGCGCGCGGCCGAGAGGGCCCGGCCCTCGCCCGAGCCGTAGCCGATGCCCATGAGCGCCGACCCGGCGTTGCTCATGATCATCTTCACGTCGGCGAAGTCGGTGTTGATGAGGCCCGGCGTGGTGATGAGGTCGGTGATGCCCTGCACGCCCTGCAGCAGCACCTCGTCGGCCATCTTGAAGGCGTTGACCATCGACGTCTTCTCGTTCGACACGCTGAGCAGGCGGTCGTTCGGGATGACGATGAGGGTGTCGACCTTCTCCTTCAGGTGCTGGATGCCCTGCTCGGCCTGCACGGCCCGCCGGCGGCCCTCGAAGCTGAACGGCCGGGTGACCACGCCGATGGTGAGCGCGCCGATGCTCTTGGCGACCTCGGCGACCACCGGGGCCCCGCCCGTGCCGGTGCCACCGCCCTTGCCGGCGGTGATGAACACCATGTCCGCGCCCTTCAGGATCTCCTCGATCTCGTCGCGGTGCTCCTCCGCAGCCTGCCGGCCGACCTCGGGGTCGCTGCCCGCCCCCAACCCCCGCGTGAGCTCGCGCCCGATGTCGAGCTTGGCGTCGGCGTCGCTCATCAGCAGCGCCTGCGCATCGGTGTTCACGGCGATGAACTCGACGCCCTTGAGGCCGGCGTCGATCATCCGGTTGACAGCGTTGACGCCACCACCCCCGATGCCGACCACTTTGATCACGGCCAAGTAGTTCTGCGGATTGCCGGCCATGGGTCGTGCCACCTCACGTTTCAGGGGATAACGGGGAGAGGACGCTCCGCCGGACCGCCAGACCCGAGCGAATCGCCAGAAGCTACCAAGGCTGAAGGCCCCCTCGACAGCAGCTCTATCTCAAGTTAAGGTCGATACTTTTCCTCAACCTCTGGTAGTTCTCGCAGCCTACGGACACCCCTGGTTCCTGGTCAAGGCCGGACTGCCCGGAACGCGCACGTCGAGAAGGGCCATGCACGCCGTGTCGACGTCGCTGAGCACGGTCTTCACCGCGGTGATCTTCTCGTCGAGATCGTCGGTCGATCCGAAGCGCACGACGCCGCCGGCCACCAGCTCCGCATCGAGGTCGGTCGACACCGACGCCACGGTGTCGGGGAGGCGCTCCGCCATCGCGGAAGCGACCGTGAGGGCGTCGCGGGCATCGCCGTCGAGCCGGCGCCCCTCGGCGATGGGCCCCTCGATGCCAGTGAGCACCAGCGCGCCGGCTGCGACGCCGCCGTCGCCGCCTGCCTCGGCGTCGTCCCCACCGTCGGTGGGCTCGACGGCGCCCTCCTCGATCGACACCACGTAGCCGTCGGCGTCGACGAGCGCGACGTGCTGCTCGGTGACCTGCACCGCGGCCACGACCTCGCGCTCGGTGACCCGCACCCGGACCGTGGCGGGCCACGAGCGGCTGACCTGCGCCGATGCCACCCACGGCAGGTCCTCGACCCGGTCGGCGACCGCCCCGGTGTCGAGGCTGACCAGGGGCTGGTCGGGCGCTACCTCGGCCGCACTGCGCACCGCCTCGGCGCGGGCGCCGTCGACCCCTGTGACCAGCACGCGGTCGACGTCGAGCAGCGGCGTCCGGGTGGCGGCCAGGGCGAGCACGATGACCGCCACCACCGCCAGCGCGAGCCAGACCCGCCGCAGGCGGCGGCGGCCCGCCGACCGCCGCACGTGGATGCGCCGGGACCGCATGCGGGGGTCCACGACCACCGCCGGTGCGGCGGCCCCCGGTGCGGGCGTCCGACCGGGCCCCTCGCCGTCCCCGTCAGCCACCCGCAACCCTCAACTCTCGACCTGAGGTAGAGGTTCAGACTCGGCGAAGCCGACCAGGCGGGTCTCGGGGTGGAGGTCGACCCCGGCGTGGTCGAGCACCCGCCGCCGCACCTCGGACATCAGGGCGACCACGTCGTCGGCCGACCCGCCCGCGTCGGCCTGGAAGAAGTTGGCGTGCTTGGTCGACACGGCCGCCGTGCCGACCCGCAGGCCCTTGCACCCGGCGGCGTCGATCAGCCGGCCCGCCGAGTCGCCCTCGGGGTTGGTGAACACCGACCCCGCGTTCTGCCCGCCGGGCTGATTCGCCCGCCGCCAGGCCACGATCTCGGACAGCGTGCGCTCCCCCGCGGCGCGGTCGCCCTCGGCCAGCCCGAGCGTCGCCTCGACCACGACCTGCGATCCGGTGACGTTCGACCGCCGGTAGCCGAGACCGAGCCCGGCCACGCTCACGCGCTCGTCGACGCCGGTCCGCAGGTCGACGATGCGGGCGTCCACCAGGGTCGCGGCCATGTCCGACCCGTGTCCGCCGGCGTTCATGCGGACCGCGCCGCCGATCGACCCCGGCACCCCGACCGCCCACTCGAAGCCGGTCAGGCCGGCATGGACCGTCCGCCGGGCGGCGACCGGGAGGGCGGCGGCGCCGCCGGCCCGCACGGTGGTGCCGGCGACGTCGACGGCTGCGAAACCCTCGCCGAGCACGAGCGCCAGACCGGGGAAGCCCGCGTCGGCCACGAGCAGGTTCGAGCCCTTGCCCACGACGAGCGTCGGCACGCCGGTCGCCGCCACCGTGTCCGCCACGGCGGTCAGATCATCGGCCGAGCGCGCCTCGACGAACAGGGCGGCAGCTCCCCCGACGCGGTAGGTCGTCAGCGGGCCCAGCGGCACGTCTCGCCGGGCCCGGTCACCGAGCAGGCGAGCCGCTGCCGCCAGGTCGCCGCGTCCGGAGCTCACGACCGCGCCTCGAGCTGGGCGAGGATGCGGGGGGCGAGGGAGGTCAGATCACCCGCCCCGAGGGTCAGGCACAGGTCGCCGGGCCGCAGGGTCGCCGACAGCCACAGCAGGACGTCGTCGAGTCCAGGCAACCAGGCGACGCTGGCCCACGGGTGGGCGTCGAGCACGGCGTCGACCACGAGCTTGCCGCTCACGCCCGGCCGCGGCGCCTCGCCCGCGGCGTACACGTCGGTGACGGCCAGCAGGTCGGCCGCCGCGAACGCGTCGGCGAAGTCGCGCCAGAGCGCCTCGGTGCGGCTGTACCGGTGCGGCTGGAAGACCGCCACCACCCGCCGCCACGGCCCCGAGGCGCCCGCCTCGAGAGCGGCCGCCACCTCGGTCGGCAGGTGGGCGTAGTCGTCGACCACGGTCACGCCGCCGGCCTCGCCCCGACGCTCGAACCGCCGGGCGACGCCCTGGAACCCCGCCAGGGCGGCGGCGCCGTCGGCCAAGGGGACACCGAGGAGATGGGCGACCGCCAGCGCGCCCGCGGCGTTGGTGGCGTTGTGGACGCCGGGCGACGACGGCAGCTCGACGCGCACCCGCTCGTCGCCGTGGCGCAGCTCGAACGCCACCCCGGTCTCCCACGGGCCCGGCGTCAGCACCTGGTAGTCGGCCGACGGGTCGAGCCCGTAGGTCACGTGCTCGCCCGCGGCCACGGCCAGCTCGCGGGCGCCGGCGTCGTCGGCGCACAGCACCGCCGGGCCGGGCAGCGCGGCGACGAAGTCGCGGAACGCCGCGCGCAGGGCGGCCTCGCCGCCCCAGTTCTCGAGGTGGTCGGGCTCGACGTTGGTGACGACGGCCAGGTCGGCGCCGAGGGCCAGGAACGTGCCGTCGCTCTCGTCGGCCTCGACCACCAGCGGGCCGTCGCCACCCCACGCCGCGCTGCGACCGAGCTGCGGGATGGACGCGCCGACGACCCAGCCCGGGCCGCGGCCCGTGCCCGCCAGGATCGTGGTCAGCAGGGCGGACGTCGTCGTCTTCCCGTGGGTGCCCGCCACCGCCACCGTCGTGCGGCGGGCGCACAGGGCCGCCAGCGCAGCGGCGCGGTGCAGCACCGGGACTCCCCGCTCGCGGGCGGCGACCACGGTGGGGTCGTCGTCGGGCGTGGCCGTGGACACGATCACGGCCTCGGCGTCGTCGGGAAGGGCCGGGCCGACGCCGGCGCCGCCTCCCGCCGTCACCTCGACGCCGAGCGACCGCAACATCGGCAGGAAGGGGGTGTCGGCCGCCGGGTCGTGGCCGCTCACCCGATGGCCGCTCTCGGCCAGCAGCGTGGCCACCGCGCTCATGCCCGCCCCGCCCACGTTGGCCACGTGCACCCGGCGGGGCTGCGACAGGTCGAGCGTGCCGCCGAGGCGCAGCGCGGCGGGCCGGGTGGCGGCGGTCGGGTCAGTCACGGGCGTACGTCTCGACCAGGGCGGCGATCTCGTCGGCGGCACGGGGGGCGGACGCGGCGGTGGCGGCCCGGGACATGGCCTCGAGCCGGTGCCGGTCGGCCAGCAGCGCGTCGACCTCGGCGGCCAGGCGGGCACCGTCGAGCTCGGCATCGGGCACGACCACCGCGGCCCCGGCCCGCTCGAGGTGGCGGGCGTTGGCGGTCTGGTGGTCGGCCGTGACGAACGGCGACGGCACCAGGATCGAGGGGAGGCCGGCGGCCAGCAGCTCGAAGCTCGTGCTGGCTCCGGAGCGGCACACGACGACGTCGGCGGCGGCCAGGGACGTGGGCATGTCGTCGTCGTACTCGATCGCCACGTAGCGCAGGGGCGCCCCGGGCGGGACCGGCGGGCCGGCGGCCGTCAGCTCGGCCCAGTCGCGGGAGCCGACCACGTGACGGACGTGGAGGTCGCCGCGCCCCGCCCACCGCTGGGCCGCCTCGATGGCGGCCCGATTGATGCGTAGCGCCCCGAGCGACCCGCCGAAGATCAGCACCACGCGGCGACCGGGCTCGACGCCGAGCTTGGTCCGGGCGGGCTGGGTGTCGCGGGCCCGGTCGATCGCCAGCACCTCGGGCCGGACCGGGTTCCCGGTCACGACCGCCCGCGGCAGGGGCGTGTCGGGGAACGACACCGCGCACGCCTTCGCCCACCGGCCGACCAGCCGGTTGGCGGCCCCGGGGGCGGCGTTCTGCTCGGCCACGACGATCGGCACCCGCCGGACCACCGCGGCCAGGGCGCACGGCACGCTGGCATAGCCGCCCACCGACACCACCACCTGTGGGCGACGCTCGCCGACGAGCCGCCACGCCCGCCGGAACGCCACGAGCAGCGATGCCACCGACTTCACGTTCTGCCAGCTCAGCTTGCGTTGGATGCCCCGCCCGGGCAGCAGGGTCAGCTCGAAGCCGGCCTCGGGCACCAGCCGGGCCTCGATGCCCCGCTCGCTGCCGACCATCTCGATCGCGCTCTGTCGCTGGCCGCGGGCGACGAGGGCCCGGGCGATGGCGATGGCGGGTTGCACGTGGCCGGCGGTGCCACCGCCGGCGACGAGGGCGAAGCATCGGCGGGCGTGCTGCGCGCCGGCGGGCCGGGGGCTCATCGGGCCCGCGCCGGTGTGCGTCGCGCCGGGGCGCGGACCGGCGCCCGGGGCGGGAGCGGGCGGGCCGTGGCCTGGCGGGCCACCGACAGCAGCAGCCCCGCACCGGCCATGCCGAACACGAGTGACGATCCGCCGGCGCTGACGAACGGGAGGGGCACGCCGGTGATGGGGAGGATGCCGATCACGGCTCCGATGTTGACGAACGCCTGCATGCAGAACCAAGCCGTGACGCCGATCGCCAGCAGCAGACCGAACCGGTCGGGGGCGTGCAGGGCGATGCGCACGCCGATGATGCCGAGCAGCACGAAGAGCCCGACCACGACGATCGACCCGACGAGGCCCAGCTCCTCGCCGATGATGGCGAAGATGAAGTCGGAGTGGGCGTAGGGCAGGTAGCCCCACTTGGCCCGGCTGGCCCCCAGGCCCTCGCCGAACACGCCACCGGACCCCAGCCCGACGAGGGACTGGATGTTCTGGTAGCCCTTGTCCATGGGGTCGGCCCACGGATCGAGGAACGTGAGCACTCGGGCCCGGCGGTAGGGCTCGGCCAGGGCCAGCGCGATGGCGGCCGCCAGGCTGCACGTCGCCCAGCTGGTCAGCTTCCCGATCGGCGCCCCCGCCACGAAGCAGAGGGCGAGGGTGATGGCGGCGATCACGATGGTCGTGCCCAGGTTGGGCTGCAGCATGACCAGCGTGGCCACCGCCGCCAGCACGACGATCACGGGCCGCAGCGTCGCCCGCGTGTTGTGCATGTGCGCAGCCCGCCGGGCCAGCAGGTCGGCCACCCACACGAGCACGGCCAGCTTCGCCAGCTCGGACGGCTGGAACGACAGCGAGCCCGTGCCGATCCACCGGGTGGCGCCGTTGGCGCTGACCCCGATTCCCGGGACCAGGCAGAGCACCAGGAGCAGCAGCGCCACCACGAGGAAGAGCCCCGCCGGGCGGCGCCAGCGGTGGTAGTCGGTGCGGGCGATGACGAGCAGCGCCACCGCCCCCGCCGCGGCCCAGGCCGCCTGGCGCACGACGAAGTACCAGGCCGACCCGTAGTCGTCGCGGGCCACCACCGACGACGCCGACATGACCATGACCAGGCCCAGCAGGTTGAACACCGCGACCAGGAAAGCCAGGCCCAGGAAGAGGCCGGGACGCTCGGCGTGCGCCCGGGCCGCCCGGGCGGTCGGGTGCCGCCCGCGGGCGCCGGCGTCGGCCGCAGTCATCGGTCCACCTGCCACGCGTCCACCTGCCACGCGTCCATCTGGCACCCGTCCACCTGGCACACGTTCACCTGCCGCCGGTGCATCGCACCAGGTTCGCCCACCGCGGCGACCGCATGGGGGACGGTGGCACCCATCACCACGAGTCAGTCCAGGATGCCGGCCGAGATCGAGTCGGCGTAGAACAGGCCGAGGGCGACCGCCATCGACATGATGGCCAGGATCCAGAAGCGGATGATGACGGTGGTCTCGGGCCATCCGCCCAGCTCGAAGTGGTGGTGGACCGGCGCCATGCGGAAGACCCGGCGACCGGTCAACTGGAAGCTTCCGACCTGCACGATCACCGACAGCGCCTCGAACACGAACAGCGCCCCCACGATCGGCAGGAGCAGCTGCACGTTGAGGGTGAGCGCCAGCGTGGCGAGGCCGGCGCCGATCGCCAGCGAGCCGGTGTCGCCCATGAAGATCTGCGCCGGGGGCGCGTTCCACCACAGGAACCCGGTGATGCCACCCACCATGGCCGCGGCGATCACCGCCAGGTCGAGGGCGTGGTTGATCTCGTAGACGGCCTCGTGGCGGAATGCCCAGAACGCCACCACGGTCATGAAGATGAAGGCGTAGATCGACGACCCGGCGGCCAGGCCGTCGAGGCCGTCGGTGAGGTTGACCGCGTTGGTGGTCGCCGCGATCAGCAGCACGGCGAACAGCACCCAGCCGGGCTCGGTGAGCTGCCAGCCGGGCTCGTCCCAGCGGGTGAAGCTCACCGTGGTCTCGACGTCGGTCCACGCCACGCAGGCGACGGCGAAGCCCACCGCCACCACCAGCAGCCCGCCCATCTTCGCCCGCTTCGACAGCCCGAGGTTGCGCTCGTGGCTGACCTTTATCCAGTCGTCGAACGCCCCCACCACCGCGGCCCCGGCGATGGCGAGCATCACCAGCACCCCCGACCGGGTGAACACCGCGCCCGCGTGGACATGGGCGGCGGCGTAGCCGATCACGGCCGACACGACGATGGCGACGCCCCCCATCGTCGGCGTGCCGGCCTTGGTGATGTGCCCGTCGGGAACGTCCTCGTGGATGGGCTGGCCGACGCGGTGGGCCTTGAGCCAGTCGATCAGGTAGCGGGTGCCGAGCAGGGAGGCCACGAGGCTGAGGCCGCCGGCGATGAGCAGGGGAACCACGGGTGGTCACGAACCTTTCGAGGGGCGGCGGGCCCCCGGGACGGCGCCGACGACGGCGGTGCGGGCGAGCGCCTCTCTCGCCACCACCCGGTCGTCGAACGGGAAGCTCTGGCCGGCGACCACCTGGGTGGTCTCGTGGCCCTTGCCGGCGACCACGACCACGTCACCGGGGTGGGCGGCGCCCACCGCCCGCTCGATGGCGGCGCGCCGGTCGGGCACGACCTCGACCTCGGCGCCGGTGGGCGCGCCCGCGAGGATCTCGTCGATGATCGCCCGCGGGTCCTCGGACCGGGGGTTGTCGGAGGTGACGATCGTGCGGTCGGCGAGCCGGGCCGCCACCTCCCCCATGACCGGGCGCTTGGCGCGGTCGCGGTCGCCGCCGCAGCCGAACACGACGGTCAGCCGGCCCGACCCCGTGACCAGCTCGCGGGCGGCAGCGAGCGCCTGCTCGAGCGCGTCGGGCTTGTGGGCGTAGTCGACCAGCACCGTGAACGGCTGCCCGGCGTCGACGGCCTCGAACCGCCCGGGCACCGGCGCGGCCTGCGACAGCCCTCGGGCGATGTCGGCCGGGGCGAGACCGACGACCGCTGCCACGGCGGCCGCCCCGACGGCGTTGCGGACGTTGAACCGCCCGGCCAGCGCCAGCGTCACGTCCTCCCCGCGCCAGCGGAACGTGGCCCCGGACGGCGTCAGCTCGAGTCGGGTGGCGTCGGCGAGGGAGTAGCGGTGCAGCGCGATTCGGCCGTCGGCCGCGATCTCGTCGGCCAGCCGGAGGCCCCACGGCTCGTCGACGCACACGACGGCGTGGGACGTGTACTCGGGGGTGAACAGGCGGGCCTTGGCCCGGAAGTACTCCTCCATCGAGCCGTGATAGTCGAGGTGATCCTGGGACAGGTTGGTGAACAGGGCCGCCGCGAAGCGCGTGGCGCCCACCCGGGCCTGGTCGAGGCCGTGCGACGACACCTCCATGGCGACGGCCGCGTCGCCCTGCCGGCGGTGGTCGGCCAGCAGGGACTGCAGCTCGGGCGCCTCGGGCGTGGTGCGGGCTCCCGACAGGGTGCCGATCACCCCGCACGGCCGCCCGGCGGCGGAGAGCACGGCGGCCAGCAGGTGGGTGACCGTGGTCTTGCCCGACGTCCCGGTCACGCCGAGGACGTCGAGGTGGCGGGACGGGTGGTCCCAGAACGCGTCGGCGACGGGCCCCAGGGCGGCCCGGACGTCCTCCACGACGAGCTGGGGCACGTCCAGCGGGAGCTCGTGGTCGACCAGCAGCGCCGCGGCGCCCGACGCCACGGCCTCCGGCGCCAGGTCGTGCCCGTCGACGTGGGTCCCCCGGATACAGCAGAACAGCGCGCCGCCGACGACGGCGCGCGTGTCGTGGACGACCGCGACGAGGTCGGGATCACGATCGGGCCCGACGGCCCGGATGCGCACTCCCTCGGCGGCGGCCACGAGGTCGGCGAGGCGCACGCCCTATCCCCCGGGCGACCCGGGGGTCGTGGCGGCACCCGTGGCGGCTGCCGCCGGATCGGGTGTCACCGTGGCGGGCGGCTCGGCGGCCGCGGGATCGGGCGCCGCGGTGGTCGGCGGGACCGTGGTCGGCCCCGCCGCAGGGGTGGCGCGCACACGCCCCCCGCTCGTGTCGATGGCGAGGGGCGCCGCCGGCGGCGTCAGGCCGGGGGCGACGCCCATCGTGCGGGCCGCGTACCGGCCGATCTCGGCGAAGGCCGGCGCCGCGACCGTGGCCGCGTAGGGCGACGTCGTCGGCTCGTCGATGACGACGATCACCGAGAGCTTGGGGTCCTCGGCGGGCAGGAACCCCGCGAAGGTCGAGATGTAGTGGTAGTTGCCGGCCGCGTCTTCGTAGCCGCCGCTGTCTTGCGGCTTGCGCGCCGTACCGGTCTTGCCGGCGGCGTCGTAGCCGTCGATGGCGGCGGCGGTGCCGGTGCCGTGGTCGATCACTTCGGCCAGCATGGCACGCAACTGCTCGGCGGTCGTCGGCGAGACCACCCGGCGCGACGCTCCGGGCGAGGCGTCGTGCCGCTCGCCCTCGCTGTCCCGGGTCGCGGCCACCAGGGCGGGGGGCACGTAGACGCCGTCGTTGGCGATGACGTTGTAGGCGAAGAGCATCTGCATGGCCGTGACCGAGATGCCCTGCCCCAGCGGGATCGAACCGATCGACGTGCCCGACCAGTCGTCGACCGGCGGGACCTGCCCGTTCTCCTCGTGGGGGAGCCCGAGGCCGGTGTCCCGGCCGAAGCCGAACCGGCGGAGGTACTCGTCGAGGCGCTCCTCCCCCAGCAGCTGGGCGATCTTGATCGTGCCGACGTTGGACGACTTGGCCAGGATGTCGGTCACGGTGAGATTCCCGGGGTGCGAGTCCTGGTACGTGTGGTCCGCCACCTGCAGCGACGACGGCACCTGGACCACCTGCTCGGGGCTGACCAGGCCCTCCTCGAGGGCGGCCGCCAGCGTGATCACCTTGTTCACCGACCCGGGCTCGTAGTTGGCGGTGATCGCGCGATCGTTGGTGCTGTTGTGCACGATGCCGGTCGCCGGGTCGGTCTCCTGGTTGGCCATCGCCAGGATCTCGCCCGTCTCTGGGTTCGACACGATCACGATGCCGCCCTTGGCACCCACCGCGCTGATCTGCTGGGACAGGATCCGTTCGACCTCCCACTGCAGCGAGCGGTCGATGGTCAGGATCAGGTCGTCGCCGGGGCGGGCGGGGTCGATCTGGTGACGGCCGGCGGGGATGGTGCGACCCTCGGGGTCGCGCTCGACCACCAGGTGGCCGGGCTCGCCGGACAGCTGGTCCTCGTAGGCCTGCTCGACGCCCGACAGCCCGTCGTTGTCGTAGCCGACGCTGCCGAGGAGCGCTGCGGCGAGGTCGCCGGACGGGTTGAAGCGGGCCTGCTCGCCGAACAGCAGGATGCCCGGGATGTCGAGCGCCTCGACCGCGTCGGCCACCTCGTCGGGGACCTGGCGCTTCAGGTGGACGAAGCGCACGTCCTCCGTGAGCTGGCGGAGGAGCGTGATCTCGTCGATGTCGAGCACCGGTGCCAGCTTGCGGGCCGCATCCTGGGGGTCCTCGACGATGCTGGGGTCGGCGGCGATCGTGGTCTGGGGGATGGAGATGGCGAGGTCGGTGCCGTTGCGGTCGTAGATCGCCCCACGGCCGCCGGCCAGCTCGATCGGCTGGATGCGCTGCTCGACGCCGTAGGCCACGTACTGCGACGCCCCGATGGTCTGCACGTACACCAGCCGCACGACCACGACGAGGAACAGCACGATCAGGCTGGCCAGCAGCGCGAACGACCGCGTGCGGGGGGTGTTGCCCCGCAGCCGGCGCATGGGGCCGCGGGACCGGGGCCCGCGACCGCCCTGCCGCTCACCCGAGCCGCCGCCGCGACCCCCGCCGCGCGTGCCCGGCTCGGAGGCTGGGCGGCGGGCAGCGGTGCGGGTCGGTGCCGAGTCCCGACGGGTCGCCGAGCGCGCGCCCGACGAGCGGGCGCGCGCCGGCGCCGTGCGGCCGGTCGATCGGCCCGAGGGCTGGCTGCGGGCGGAGCGTGCGGGGGATCGGGTGCCGGAGCGCCCCGATCGCCCGGTCCGGTCGCGTCGCCCGCCTGCGGTGCGCCCGGACCCCGCCCGGGCTGTCATGGGGTGGCCTCGAGGTACGGCTTGACCCGCGCCGCGCTCGTGTCGGGCGACAGCTCGTCCTCACTCGGCGGGTCCTCGCTCGCGGGCGCCGGCTCGTCGGGCGTCAGCCAGACGACCTCGCCCGACGGCACCATGCCGAGGCGCTCGGTCGCCTCGTTGCGGATGCGCTCGGGCGACTCGAGCTGCGCCACCTGGAGGCTCAGCTCCTCGTACCGGGCCTGCTGCTCCGCCACGGACGCGTCGAGGTCGTCGACCCGCGCCTGCCGCTCGATGAGCAGGGCGTGGCTGGCCGCCACCGCGAACAGGGCGGCGAAGGCGAGGACGGTCAGCAGCACGCCGGCGCGCGGGCTGAGGCGCAGGCCCCAGCCGGGACCGGAAGGGCGGACGACGCGCAGGTGGCGCGAGCGGTCGACGCCGTCGCGGCGCGGGGTGACGAGGGGGCGGACGACGCGGGCCGTGGCCATCAGGCGACCTCCTGCAGGTCGAGCTTCTCGACGGCGCGGAGGCGGGCCGCCTCGGCGCGGGGGTTGTCGGCGATCTCGGCGTCGGTGGGCCGCCAGGCGCCGCGGCGCAGCAGCCGGACCGTCGGACGCACGTCGGACGGGGTGGGCAGGTGCGAGGGGCCGGTCCACCCGCCGGTGGCGGCGTGGCGGAAGCGGTCCTTGACGATGCGGTCCTCGCCCGAGTGGTAGGCGATGGCGACGCAGCGGCCTCCAGGGACCAGCACGTCGAGGGCGTCGTCGAGCGTGGCGGGCAGGATGCCGAGCTCGTCGTTCACCGCGATGCGGATGGCCTGGAAGGTGCGCCGGGCCGGGTGCCCACCCCGCCGGCGGGCCGGCGCCGGCACCGCGTCCCGCACGATCTCGGCCAGCTCGTCGGTGGTGGTCACCGGGCGGTGGGCCACGATGGCGCGGGCGATGCGCACGGCGTGGCGCTCGTCGCCGTAGGCGCGCAGCAGGCGCACCAGCTCGGTCTCGGCGGCCCCGTTCACGAGGTCGGCCGCGCTGACCGGGCGGGACGGGTCCATCCGCATGTCGAGGGGACCGGCGCCGCGGTAGCTGAAGCCCCGCTCGGGTCGGTCGAACTGCGGCGAGCTGACGCCGAGGTCGAACAGGGCGCCGCTGGCGCCGTCGTGGCCGAGGCCGGGAAGGACCTCGGCCACGACGCGGGCGATCTCGTCGAACCGGGTCCGGCGCACGGTGATGCGGTCGCCGAAGCGCGCCAGGCGGGCGGTGGCGGCGTCGATGGCGTCGGGGTCCTGGTCGAGGCCGAGGACCGACAGGTGCGGATGCGCCTCGAGCAGGGCCTCGGCGTGGCCGCCGCCCCCGAGCGTGGCGTCGACGACGACGCCCGGGGGCACGGGCGCGAACAGCTCGACCACGAGGTCGACCAGCACCGGGCGGTGCGAGAAGGCAGGTGCGGGCCCGCTCACCGTGCGACCTCGGGTCGGTCGATGCCCGCCGGGATGTCTCCCCGGAACGGGCTCGGCGTGAGGCGAGCGGAGTTGGAAGGGCCTTGCACCGCGCCGGCCGGAGGCCTGGCGGTGAGCGGACCCGCACCCAGGTGGTGGGCTGACGAACGGGAGGCGGTCGGGGCGGTCACAGCTTCAGGTCCCTCGCGCCCTGGCGGAGGGCCGCGTCGGGCCCCTCGGGGATGGCGTCCATGCGGCGGGCCCAGCGGTCGCGCGACCACACCGCGACCCGGCGGCGGGCGCCGACGACCATGACCGGGCCGGCGAGGTCGCCGAAGGCCCGCAGCGACTTGTGGACCACGATGCGGCCCTGCCCGTCGGGCTGGACCGGGAACGTGGAGGCGACGAACGCCTCGGCCGCCTCCTCGGACACGATGCCGAGCGCGACGCCGTCGTCCCACTTGGCGAACACCGCCTCGATCTCGTCGTCGGGCCACAGCCCGAGGTAGCCGTCGAGCGGCCCGAGGTAGGCGCCGCCCGTCAGCCGGGCCCGGAACGGGGCGGGCAGGACGAGGCGGCTCTTGTCGTCGACCGAGTGCTCGAAGGACCCCGTGAAGAACCGCGGCCCGGCTGGGCGCGCCGCGGCCACGACGGCGCCTCCGGCCGCCTGATCGGCGCCCGCAGGGGCGCCTCGGGGGAAGGGGGAGTCCTCCACTTCGTGGGAAAGTACCCCACTTCCTCCCCCTCGACAAGGCACCCCACCCCGTTCCCCCAGGTCGCGCCGCCGTCATCCCGCGTTTCGGCGCGCGCGAGCGCGGGCGCCGGCCCGGTCGGCGGGGATCAGGCCGGGAGGTGGGCCAGGAAGGCGTCGACCATCGCCGACGGCGCATGGCCGGTGCCGGCGGCGGCGCCGGCCAGCGAGCTGGCGCCGTCCCCGTCGAGGCCGAGCAGGTCGACCAGCGGGGCCGGATCCCACACCGTGTACGCCGCGCACTGGAACCGGGCGGCGGCCCGCGTGCGCCGCTGGCTGATGCCGGCGACCTTGCGACCGTCGGGCGTCGTGACCTCGCCCGCGCCGACCGTGGCGAAGCACACCAGGCGGCCCAGGGGCCCGCAGGCCAGGGCGCCGTCGTGCACCTCGGTCGGCGCCACGCCGAGGTCGGCCAGCGCGTCGCGCCACGCCCGCCCGACCCACAGCGCCGCCCGGCCCACGTCGTCGTCCCACAGCGGGTCGCTGGCCGGCACGATCACGTCGACCCACGCCGTGGTCGCCGGGTCCACGTACACCACGCCCCCGCCGGACCGCCGGCGCACGACGGCGACGCCGCGGGCGCGTGCGACGGCCCCGTCGATCAGGTCCTCGCCCTGGGTCGACCCCAGCACCAGCGCCGGGGCATCGGCGTCGAGCACCCACGCCGAACGGACCGGGGCGTCGGGCACCGGCCGACCGTGCAGGTCGGCCGCCGGCGCGCGCCAGCGCTCGACGCGCCACCCGGCCGCGCCGGGTTGCGGGATCACGCCGCGATCTGCAGGTAGGGCGTCCACGTGTCGGGCACGACCCCGAGCGCGAACGTGAGCCAGCTCGTGCCCCGGGGCTCGGCCGGTTGGTGACGCAACGTCATCGACGTCTCAGTCAGCATGCGGTCGCGCTTGCGCACGTTGCACGGCCGGCAGGCGGCGACGACGTTGTCCCACGAGTGGAGACCGCCGCGGCTGCGGGGCACCACGTGGTCGATGCTCTCGGCAGGACCGTCGCAGTACTGGCACCGGTGCCCGTCGCGGGCGAACACCGACCGGCGGTTGAGCGGCGTGGTCCACCGGTACGGCACCCGGACGTAGCGGCGCAGGCGCACGACCGACGGCACGGCCATCACCAGGTGGGCCGAGTGCATGAGCGAGTCGCTGGCGTGCAGCATCTCGGCCCGCTCGGCCAGCACGAGGACGACCGCCCTGCGGTCGCTGACGACGCAGAGGGGCTCGAACGTGGCGTTGAGCACGAGCGCCCGGCTCATCGCAGCAACGCTACAAGCGGGGCGGCGCCTTCGTCGGCACTTTGGTCCGCGTCCACGCGGGTCAGCGAAGGTCCCGCACCCACCGCAGATAGGTGACGAGGTCCTCGGGCTCGGGCGCGCGGTCGCCGTCCCCGCCGTAGGCGGTCTGCAGGCGAAAGCGGAGGTAGTCCGGCGCGGGGAGCGGCAGGAACGGCGGGCGGCGCCACCACCCGGGCGCGGCGAGCACGAGGGCCTGGCGCGCCCCGGTCAGCCACAGGGACGGGTGCCGAGCCACGGCCACGACCGCCGCCCGCAGCCACCGCGCATCGCTCTTCCCCGTCTCGCCCACGGGCGGAATCTACCGACGCCGGCCGGCACCGCCGGTCAGCGGGCGTCGATGCCGACCCCGACGTCGACGCCCTCGCCCCGCCACCCCACGGCCGCCGCGCCGACCAGGGGCCCGGCGTCGCCCAGCCCGGCCGGGACGATGCGGGCGCCGCGGGCGAACTCGATGCGGCAGCGGGCGTCGACCTCGGCCTGCGCGGCGGCGAAGAAGTCCTCGCCGTAGCCCAGCGCCACCGACCCCGCCACCACCGCCAACCGCAGGTCGAGCAGGTTGACGACCGACGCCACGGCGCGTCCCACGAGCGTGCCCGTACGCCGCCGCAACACCTGGTCGGCCTCGGCCGGGTCGCGGCCGGTCGCGGCCCGGATGCCCGTGCCGGACGCTTCGGCCTCGAGGCAGCCCCGGGCGCCGCAGCCGCACGTGCGGCCGTCGGGCACGACGATGACGTGGCCGATGTGCCCGGCGTTGCCCGCCGCGCCGTCGAGGAGGCGACCGTCGACCACGATCCCGCCGCCCACCCCGGTCGACACCACCATGGCGATGTAGTCGCGCACGCCGCGGGCGGCCCCGGCCCACCCCTCGCCCAGCGCGAGGGCCTTGGCGTCGTTGTCGACGTGCACGGGCAGCCCGGTGAGGCCGGCGAGGCGGTCGCGCAGCGGGAAGCCCACCCAGGCGGGGATGTTCAGCGGGGACACCTGGGCGCCGTCCGGCGTCATGGGTCCGCCGCAGCCCACGCCGACCACGACCTCGTCGCCCCGGCGCACCTCGTCGACGAGCGCGGCGAGCCGCTCCCACATCGTCTCGGCGTCGCCGCGGGCGGGCGTGGGGCCCGTGCGCCGGTCGGACAGGCGCCCGGCCCGGTCCACCCGGCCCACCGCCAGCTTCGTCCCGCCGATGTCGACGGCCAATACGGTGTCGGATGCCTGGTCCATGGCGGTGCGGACGGTAGCGGTCCGACCCGCCTCCGGAGGGCGGACGGGAAGGGGCGGGGTCAGGTCTGGGCCACGAGCGCGTAACCTGGCCTGGCTCACGGACGCGACAGAGGGAGATCCGGGCTGTGGCCAGCATCGAGACCGCGGCACCCCGGGGGGCGGCGACGTTCACCGACCTGTACGAGAGAGTGGTCGCCAACGTCGAACGCGTCATCCAGGGCAAGCGCGAGGTCGTGGAGCTGGTGCTGCTGTGCCTGGTCTCCGAGGGCCACCTGCTGCTCGAGGACGTGCCCGGCGTCGGCAAGACGAACCTGGCCAAGTCGCTCGCCACGTCGATCAGGTGCAGCTTCGGACGGGTGCAGTTCACGCCCGACCTGCTGCCCTCCGACGTGGTGGGTCTCACGGTCTGGAACCGGGGCGACAACACGTTCGACTTCCGCCCCGGCCCCGTTTTCAACAACATCGTCCTGGCCGACGAGATCAACCGCGCCTCCCCCAAGACCCAGGCCGCGCTGCTCGAGGCCATGGCCGAGGTGCAGGTGACCGTCGACGGCGTGACGTACCCGCTGACGCCGCCGTTCATGGTCATCGCCACGCAGAACCCGATCGAGCACGAGGGCACCTACCCCCTGCCCGAGTCGCAGCTCGACCGCTTCCTCATGCGGGTGTCGGTCGGCTACCCGGCGCCCCAGGCCGAGCTCGAGATCCTCGACCGCCACGGCGACCACGACCCGTTCCGCGACATCGGCCCGGTGGTGGCCACGGCCGACGTCGAGCTGATGGCGGCGGCGACCCGCCAGGTCCACGTGGCCCCCAGCCTCAAGGCGTACCTGGTCGACCTCGCCAACGCGACCCGCCACAGCACCCACCTGGCCCTCGGCGTGTCGCCGCGGGCGACGCTGGCGCTGCAGCGGGTGGCCAAGGCCCGGGCGGTGGCCGCGGGCCGCGGCTACGTCATCCCCGACGACGTGAAGGCCTTGGCCGTGCCCGTCCTGGCGCACCGCCTGCTGGTCACGCCCGAGGCCCAGCTGCAGGGCATCACCCCGTCCGACGCCCTCGACGAGGTGCTGCGGGCGGTGCCGGTCCCCGGCGGTCACTAGTGCTGCCCCGCAGAGGTCCCGCACGTGTCTCGCCGGCCAGATTCGCCGCTGGCGGCGTCCTCGTCAGTCGATACAGATCGGCACCCGCGTTTGCTGCCTGGGGCAAGAGGTACCGATCTGTATCGATCGACGTAGCTACGGCTATGCCTTCGTCCTGCGTCCTTGCCAGCGACGAATCTGACGCGACGATCCACGCACGTCACCTCTGCGGGGCAACACTGCCCACGACCAGGCGCGCCCCGCGATGATGACCCGCCAGGGGTGGCTGTGCCTGTGGGGCGGCCTGGGCCTGCTGGCCGTGGCCCGCCTGCTCGGCATCGGCGAGCTGTACGTGCTCGGCGCGGTGATGCTCGGGCTCCTGGCCGTCGCCGCGGTGTACGTGCGCATGACTCGCCTCGACATCAACGTCGACCGGGTGGTGCACCCCGCCCGGGTGCATGCCGGGCAGCTGAGCCGGGTCGAGGTCCGGGTCCGCAACCTGCGGGCGAAGGACACGCCCGTGCTGCGGCTGCGTGACGCGGTGACCGGCACCGCGGGCGCCGAGCTGCTCGTCCCGCCGCTCGACCAGGGTGCGGCCTCGGTGGCCTCGTACCGGCTGCCCACCGACCGCCGCGGCATCGTCCAGGTCGGGCCGCTGCAGGTCGTCGTGGCCGACCCGTTCGGGCTGGTGCAGGCGAGCGTCGAGGCGGCGCCCCAGGTCGACGTGACCGTCCTGCCGAAGGTCGACGAGGTGCAGCCGGTGCCGTTCACCACCGGCCACGACCCGCTCGCCGGCGTGCTGCACCCGCACGCCCTCGGCCGCGTTGGTGACGACTTCTACGCCCTGCGCGCCTACGTGGTGGGCGACGACCTGCGGCGCATCCACTGGCCGTCCACCGCCCGGCACGACGAGCTGCTGGTCCGCCAGCAGGAGCAGCCGTGGCAGGGGCGGACGACGGTGCTGCTCGACGTCCGGCGGGCGGCGCACGACAGCCGTTCGCTCGAGGCGGCGGTGTCGGCGGCGGCCAGCATCGTGTCGGCCAACAGCGCCCGCCGTGACCTCGTGCGCCTGGCGACCACCGACGGCGCCGACTCGGGCTTCGGCTCGGGCACGCCGCACCTGCACGCGCTGCTCGAGCACCTGGCGGTCGTCGAGGCCACCGGCAGTGCCAGCCTGCGGGCGATGATCGACGTGGTCCAGCGGGACGGCCAGGGCGCCCTCGTGCTCGTCGTCGGCGAGACGGCCGACGACGAGCTGTCGGCGACCACCCGGCTGCGGCAGCGGTTCGGGATGGTCAGCGTCGTCCGTGTCGGCCGCGACCGCGTCCACGGGAACGGGAACGGGCGCGACGCGCTGGCGTCGGCGTCCGTGATCCGGGTGGCCGACGACTCGCCGTTCGCCCCCGCGTGGAACAAGGCGATGGCGGCGACCCGGTCGAGCCCGGGCGTGGCGCGGAGCGCGCGATGAGCGCCACCGCCGCGACGACCCGGGCGCCCGCCGACCGGCTGCGACCCGCGACCGAGGTGGCGCTCGGCCTCGTGACCGTGGCCGCCATCGTCGGCATGCACCGGCTCTTCGTCGACGGCTCGTACCGCGGTGCCTTGGTCCTGCAAGCGCTCCTCGCGCACCTGGTCGTGACGCTGCTCCGCCGCGCCGGCGTGCGCCTGGTGCCGGCGGCCGCGATCACCGCGGCCGCCGCGGTCCTGTTCATCACCTGGACCCGGTTCCCCGAGACTGCCGCCTGGGGCCTCCCGACCACCGACACGTTCCGGGCCGTGGGCGACGACGTCAGCTCGGCGTGGTCCCTGTTCGGCAAGGTGCGGGCCCCGGCGCCCGTCGAGAACGGCTTCGTCGTCACCACCGCCGCGGTGGTGTGGGCCATCGCGTTCCTGGCCGACTGGGCCGCCTTCCGGGTGTCGGCGACGTTCGAGGCCGTACTGCCGGCGACGACGCTGTTCGTGTTCGCCGCCGCCCTGGGCGGGGACGGCAGCCCGGTCGCGAGCGCCGCCCTGTTCGCGGTCGCCGCGCTGGTCTACGTGCTCCTCCACCGCACCGCGACGCAGGAGCGCACCTCGCGCTGGGCGGGCGGTCACCGCCGCCAGGGCCGCTGGTCGCTGGTGGCCACCGGCGTGGCCATCACTCTCGGAGCCGTCGTCGCCGGGTCGATCGCCGGCCCGCGGCTGCCCGGGGCCGACGCCGACGCGATGGTGGCGTGGCGGGACATCAACGAGGACGATCCGACCCGCGTCGTGCTCAGCCCCATGGTCTCGCTGCAGACCAAGATCCTCGAGCAACCGTTCGTCGAGGTGTTCAACGTGCGCAGCGAGCGCAGCTCGTACTGGCGCCTCACATCGCTCGACGAGTTCGACGGGGAGATCTGGCGCTCGTCGTACAGCACCGACGACGCCGACGGCGAGCTGCCGCGGGCGATCGACCCGGCCACGCAGAGCGAAACGGTCGACCAACAGATCACGATCGACGCCCTGGCCTCGGTGTGGCTGCCCGCCGCCCTCGAGCCCGTCGCCATCGACCCCGGCCCCGATCAGACCGCGGTCTACGACGAGCAGTCGAGCACCCTGATGGTCGACCGCGAGATCACCACCTCCGACGGCTACTCCTACACGGTCACCTCCGAGATGCCCGACTGGACGGCCGACGAGCTGCGCACGGCCTCGACCGAGATCCCCGACGACATCGACCAGCGGTACACGCAGCTCCCCGCAGACTTCCCCGAGCTGGCGACCGACGAGGCCGTGCGGATCACGGGCGAGGCGGCCACGCCCTACGACAAGGCGCTGGCCCTGCAGAACTACCTGCGCAGCGACCGCTTCACCTACGACAAAGAGGTGGGGGCGGGCCACAGCACCGAGGCGCTCCTGACGTTCCTGTTCGAGACGCGCCGGGGATACTGCGAGCAGTTCGCGGCCACGTTCGCCGCCCTCGCCCGGGCCGTGGACCTGCCGTCGCGGGTGGCGGTGGGCTTCACGCCCGGAATCCAGGACGACAACGACCCGACCCTGTTCCGGGTGTGGGGCATCCACGCCCACGCCTGGCCCGAGGTGTACCTCGGCGAGTACGGCTGGGTGCCGTTCGAGCCCACGATCAGCCGCGGCCCGCCCGGCGCGCCCGAGTGGCTGGGCATCGAGGAGCAGCAGGACACCACGGCCGGGGGGTCCGCCGTCACCGATCCCGATCAGCTCGACGGCGATGGCACCGGGTCAGGAGCACCGTCGGCCTCGGGCGACGACAACCGCGAGCCCGGCGCCGGTATCGGCGAAGGGGCGGTGGCCAGCGGCGGCCCGGGCACGGATGCGGAGAGCGAACCGGTTCTGGCCCGCATGGTGGACGACATCGCGCCGGCCCTGGGCATCGGTATCGCCAGCTACCTCGTGCTCGTGCCGCTGGCGATCCTGGCGCAGCAGATCGTGCGGCGGCGGCGCGCCCGCTCGCCGGGCGACCGGGTCCGGCTCGGGTGGCGCACCACCACCGAGGGGGCGATGGAGGCCGGCGTGCGTCTCCCGCCCTGGATGACGGTCGCGGAGAAGGCCGAGGCGATGGCGACGGCGTTCCCCGACGGCGCCCCGGCCATCGCCGCCCTCGCCCGCCGGATGGAGGTCGTGGCCTACGCCGAGTCGGAGCCCACCGCAGATGAGCTGGCGGCGGCCGAGCGGGACCGGGCGGCGATCCAGGGTGAGATCAACAAGCGGCAGGGATGGCCGCGCCGGATCCTGCGATGGTTCGACGTGCGGCGCCTGTTCGGCCCGCAACGGCGCACCCGCATCGTGACCGGGACGGGCACGGCGACCGCCGCCGCGGTGTAGCGGCCGCGTTGGTGGACGCGCCAGCACGACAGGCGCGCGGGACCGGGATCGGGCGCGCTACTCGTCGTCGGGGCCGGCGTCTTCGTTGCGCCGGAAGCGCTCGCGCACACGCCGGCCCGCGCCACCCAGAGCGTCGCGCACGCCGTTGGCCCTGACCGTGCGGGTGAGCTGCTCCAGGCCCGCCCGGCCGAGCTTGCGCAGGTTCCGCTCGAACACCAGCGCAGACACGAGCATCAGCAGGAAGCCCGCGAACGACAGCCAGAAGGATGTCGACAGGGTGAACACCAGGAACGCAGCCCCGGCGACCAGCCCGACCACCGACCACTTCATGCGGCGGACGGTGTGCCGGTACAGCGTGGTCTCGCTGACCTCGCGAGCGAAGGTCGGATCGTCCTCGTAGAAGCGCTGTGCGATCTCCTGGAGGATGCGTTCCTCGTCCTCGGAAAGCGGCACGTGAACCCCTTGTCGCCCGGTAGACCGAACCGGCACGCACAAGTGTTCCACAGGGTGCGACGAACGACAACGCGTGTCGGCAAGGGAAACAGTCAATTTCCGGGCATTTCGCCCGATCTCTGGTCGTCGGGACCCCATTGCGCCTCTCCCCGCCTCTTGACCCGCAGCCCGCGGCGGCCGACCGACGACGCGGGGCCGATCGCGGCGTCGCCGAACCGCTCACGGATCGCGTCCACGGCGTCGCTGGCGTCGTGCCAGTCGGGGCCGTCCAGGTCGTCGAAGCTGAGCTGCCGGGCCCCGGCCTCGACGAGCCCGTTGCCGGTGACGCCCAGCAGCCGCACGCCGGGTGTGGGGTCCACCTCGCGCAGCAGCTCGCGGGCCGCGGCGACGAGCGCCGGCGCGTCGTCGACGGGCACCGGCACCGTCACCGAGCGGGTGATCGTACGGAAGTCGCCGAACCGGACCTTGAGCGTGACGGTGCGGGCCGCACGCCGGTCGCGCCGCAGCCGCCAGGCCACCGCGTCGGCCATGCGGACGATCTCGCGCTCGAGGTCGGCCGGATCGTGCAGGTCGGTCGGGAAGGTCTCCTCGTGGCCGATCGACTTGGCCCGCAGGTCGGGCACGACCGGCCGGGGGTCGATGCCGCGGGCGAGCTGACCGAGGTGCCGGCCGTTGGCCCGCCCCACCGCGCCGACGAGCGCCGCCTCGGGCAGGTCGGCGATGTCGCCCACGGTGCGGACCCCGAGGCGCTCGAGGCGGGCGAGGGTGGCGGGGCCGACGCCCCACAGCGCCCGGGCCGGGAGGGGACGCAGGAAGGCGTCCTCGGATCCTGCGGCCACGACGTGCACGCCCTCACCCGGCTCGGGGCCGGTGCGGGTGGCGCGGGGCTTCGCGGCCTCGGACGCCAGCTTGGCCACCATCTTCGTGGCGGCCACGCCGACCGAGCAGGTCAGGCCCTCCTCGGCCAGCACCTCCTCGCGGATGGCCCGCCCGATGCGGGGCCCGTCGCCGAGCGCCCGGAGCGCGCCCGGTGACGTCGAGGAACGCCTCGTCGAGGCTGAGCGGCTCGACGAGGGGCGTGTACGACCGGAAGATCGCCATCACCCGCCCGCTGAGCTCCGCATAGTGGGCGTGGTCGCCGGGCAGGAACACGGCGTGGGGGCAGAGACGGCGGGCCCGGACGCTGGGCATGGCCGAGAAGATGCCGTAGGCCCGGGCCTCGTAGCTGGCGGCCGCGACGACGCCCCGGTCACCGGTGCCGCCGACGACGACCGGCCGGCCCCGCAGCTCGGGGCGCCGCAGCAGCTCGACGGACACGAAGAACGCGTCCATGTCGACGTGCAGGATGGTGCGCGCCGGTCCCTCGCCGCCCGCGCCCGGCGCCGCCGCACCGGGCCCGCCCGGCACGCTGCCGGTCACGGCCCGGTCACCGCCGCGTGACGACCGCCCGGGCCGGGTCGTCGCCGTCGAGCAGGTAGCGGAACGTCGGTGCCGTCGCCCACCGCTCGGCCAGCCAGGCCGACAGCGGCTCGCCCACCCACGGGTGGCACCCCGCCAGGTGGTCCTGGCACGCGCCGGGGTCGACGAACACGGCGTCGACGACGATGCCGTCGGGGTCGTTGACGCGGAGGGGGCCCGAGAAGTCGACCGCCACGTGGGCCTCGACGCGCAGGTGCCAGCCGAGCCCGGGCGCCTCGACCTCGACCTCGTAGGCCGGGCCCGCCCAGCGGGAGACCACCAACCCGGTCTCCTCCTCGACCTCCCGGGTGAGACCGGCCAGGACCGTCTCGCCCTCGTCGATCACGCCTCCGGGAGGCGTCCAGTCGAGGGCGCCGTTGCGGCGGCGGTTGCGCACGAGCAGGAGCCCGTCCTCGCCCAGGATCAGTCCGCCAGCCACCAACCACTGTCTCACGGGCCCAGTGTGGCACCGTTGGCCGGTGGACCCGTCGCCTCCTCCCCCGCCCGACCAGCTCCACCGCAACGCCCGGACCGTGGCCGGCGCCGCCCGCGACCTCGGCCTCGACGTCGAGGTGCGCGAGTTCCCCGAGGGCACCCGGACGGCCGAGGACGCGGCCCGGGCCATCGGCGTGACCGTCGGGCAGATCGTGAAGAGCCTGATCTTCCGGCTCGACGGCGAGGTCGTGGTGGCACTGGTCAGCGGACCGAACCGCCTCGACCCGGCCCGGCTGGCCACGACGGCGGGCGTGCCGGGCGCCCCGGTCGAGCGGGTCGACGCCGCCGCGGTCCGCGAGGCCACCGGGTTCCCGATCGGCGGCGTGCCGCCGTTCGGCCATCCGCAGCCCATCGCCACCTACGTCGACGAGGACCTGCTGGCCTTCGACGTGGTGTGGGCTGCGGCGGGCACCCCACGGCACGTGTTCGCCCTGCGCCCCGACGACCTCGTGCGCGTGACCGGGGGCGTCGTCTCGGAGCTGCGAGAGGCCTGACCCTACGATGGCGGTCCGCATGGCCGACGACCCGACCGACCGCCCCGCCGCCCCCGACTCCGACCCCGGCGACGACTACGCCCCCACCGCGCTGCCCTCGACCGGGGCGCGGGTGTTGGCGTTCGTGTCGATCCTGGTCGGGGGGCTGTGCGGCGGGCTGATCGGCTGGGCGTTCGTCGACCTGCAGTGCACGGGCGACTGCGGGGTGGTCGCCGGCGCGGCCGGAGTGTTCGGCGCGGTGGTCGGCGCCGCCGGCGTGGCGGTCGTCGCGGTCCTGGCCCTGCGGGCCATGGGCGAGTGGCGCACGATCCAGCACCGCCAGCCCGGCTCCTCCGACTGACCGCCCATCCGAACCGCGCGGTTTCCAGAGCTGTTTCGCGGGTCAGCGCCACCGAAACGGCTGGGGAGATCCGTCAGCCGAAGCGGAGGCGGCGGAAGCTCTCCGCGTGGGCGACGCCGACCTCGGCGCCGGTCTCCGCGGTGCGGGCCCGCAGCAGCTCGGCCACCAGGTCGGGGTCGCCGCCCATGCGGCTCTCGTGGCAGGCCACCGCCCGGATCTTGGCGTCGACCGCGTCGCCGACGTCCACCCAGGCGTCAGCCGAGAACGTGCCCGACAGCAGCAGGGCGCCCACGTGGTGGGCCTCGCCGGCGTCGGGGAAGTAGAGCGGGCTGCCCGCCGCGGGGGCGACGGCGTCGACGGTGGCCCACCCCACCTCGCGGTGGTCGCGGTGGTTGACGTAGCTGTCGCCGAAGAAGATGGCCGTGGGGTCGGGGCAGACCACCACATCGGGCCGGTGCCGCCGCACCAGGGTGACGAGGCGGCCGCGCAGCTCGAGGTCGTTGGTGACCTCGCCGTCGGGCACGCCCAGCAGGTCGACGCCGGCCAGTCCCAGGACCTCGGCGGCCGCATGCACCTCGGCCGCTCGCCGGCTGGTCAGCTCGGCGGGGTCGATGCTGCGGTCGGACGCCCCCTTGTCCCCCGCGTTGACCACCACGAGGCGGACCTCGGCGCCGTGCGCGGCCCAGTGCGCGAGGGTCCCGCCGCAGGACACCTCGGGGTCGTCGGGGTGCGCGTACACCGCCAACGCCCGGGCGGGGATGTCGTCGAGCAGACTCATTGTGCTCATGGTTCGCTCGCTGCGCTCGCTCACGGCGCCGCCTCGATCGCCGCCACCGCCCGGGCCAGGCAGTCGTCGTCGATGCCGTGGTGGGTGACGAGCCGGACGATCCCGGGCCCGAGCGTCACCGCGCCCACGCCGCGCGCCGCCAGCGCGGCCAGCAGGGCCGCCGGGTCGTCGTGGCGGAACAGCACGACGTTCGTGTGGACCTCGGCCGGGTCGCAGCCCGCGTCGGGCCACCGCGCCGCCACCGCCTCGGCGAGGACCCGGGCCCGCCGGTGGTCCTCGGCCAGGCGGTCGACCATCGTGTCGAGCGCCAGCAGCCCCGCGGCGGCCACGATGCCGGCCTGGCGCATGCCGCCGCCGAGGCGCTTGCGCTCGACGCGCGCCCGGGCGATGACGTCGGCGGGCCCGGCGAGCACCGACCCGACGGGGGCGGCGAGGCCCTTGGACAGGCAGCTGGTCACGGTGGTGGCGGGCGCCGAGCGGTCGGCGAGGGTGGTGCCGGTGGCCACGGCCGCGTTGAACAGGCGGGCCCCGTCCAGGTGGACGGGCACGCCGACCGCGGCGACGGCGGCCAGCCGGTCGAGCGGCCACGGGCGCCCGCCCGAGGCCAGGTGGGTGTCCTCGACGCACACGACCGAGGGCGCCGGCCACCGGTGCGCCCCCGCCTCGACCAGGTGGGCCACCTCACCCGGGTCGAGCGTCCCGTCGTCGTCGTCGAGGAGGTGCAGCTGGGCCACCTGGTTGACGCCGAAGGCCCCACCCTCGTGGGTCACGACGTGCTGGCGCCGCCCCGCGACGACCGACGTGCCGGGGCCTGCGAGCGCCCGCAGCGCGATCTGGTTGGCCATCGTGCCGGACGGGACGAACACGGCGGCGGCCTTGCCGGTCATGTCGGCGTAGCGGCGCTCGAGCGCCCACACGGTCGGGTCGTCGCCGAACCCGTCGTCGCCGACCTCGGCCTCGGCCATGGCGCGGCGCATCGGGGCGGTCGGGCGGGTGACGGTGTCGCTGCGCAGGTCGACCCGCGGCGGGCGGGGCGGTCCGTCGGGCGGGCGTGGGGCGGCCGGCATCACGCCGCACCGTACCGACGAACGGAACCGGCGATGGTCGTCGGGTGATATGCCGGACAACTGTCTCCGGTTCGGTACCGTCGTGGCGGTGCCCCGCCCGTCCTCCCACGCGCCGCCGCACCCCCCGCCCGATCCCGCCGCGCTCGTCGCGCTCGCCTCCGGTGTCGCCGCGCAGGCGGTCGACCTGCTGCTGGCCGGCGAGGCGCGCGGCCGCGCCACGGTCCGGTCGAAGTCGACCGCGACCGACATGGTCAGCGAGATGGACCACGCCTCCGAGCGTCTGATCGTCGCGGGCCTGCTCGCTGCCCGGCCCGACGACGCGATGGTCGGCGAGGAGGGGGCGGCGCGGGACGGGACCAGCGGCCTGCGCTGGGTGATCGACCCGCTCGACGGCACCACGAACTACCTCTACGGACTGCCCGGCTGGGGGGTGTCGATCGCCGCGGAGGATGCCGACGGGGTCGTGGCGGGCGTGGTCGTCGACGGGGTGCGGGGCGAGATGTACACGGCCACCCGCGGCGGCGGGGCGTTCCGGGACGGTGCCGCCATCGCCTGCGCCGACGCCACCGACCTCGCCACCGCGCTCGTCGGCACCGGGTTCGCCTACGACGCCGAGCGGCGGCGCGAGCAGGGTGCCGTCGTCGCCGGGTTGCTGCCGCACGTGCGCGACATCCGCCGGCTCGGGGCCGCCGCCGTGGACCTCTGCCTGGTGGCCTGCGGCCGCCTCGACGCCTACTTCGAACGGGGCCTCTCCTGGTGGGATCTCGCTGCGGGTGGCCTCGTCGCCACCGAGGCGGGCGCCGAGGTTGCGTCCCTCGACCGCGGTCCGGTCGAGGCCGGATCGGTCCTCGCGGCCCCGCCTGCGCTCGCCACTTCGCTGGGTGAGCTTCTGCGCTCTCTGAGCGCACAAAATGTGTCGTGAGTCACCGAGAATCACAGTCGACACCGGATCGCAACGCGGTTGAACCGCGCGCTGACACGAACAGTCGGCACACTAGGACTGATGTCCGCCGCAACCGCTGGGGCCCCCTCCGGCCCCCCCGCCGCCGGTAGCGCCACCTCCGTCGAAGCTCCCTCCCTCGACCCCGGGCGCTCGCCCATCGCCGTCACGTCCGACGGTCGTACCGTCGTGCTCGCCGTCGTCCATTGCCTGGACGAGGCCGCAGGCGGCGCCCTGCTCGACGCCGCCTCCAAGGCCGTCAACGCCCACACCGAGCGCATCGACGTCGATCTCCGGTCGCTCGACTCGTACACCGACGCCGGGGCCCGCGCCCTCGTCAGCTGTCGCGACCTGTGTGCCCACCTTCCCGAGGGCCTCCACTACCGCACCGGCCGCGGGCCCGGTCGCGACGCCCTCATGGCCGCGTACACCGAGGTTCCGGCCCCCGACGCCGGCAGGTGACGGCACCGGCGCCACGCCCCGGGGCGACAGCCGGTGCGTGATCGTCTGCGCGCGCGCCGCCAGGATGAGGCACGATCTTGACCGTGGGTACCCGCATCCTGTCCGTCGAAGACGACGAACGCATCCGTACCGCGGTGAAGCTGGCCCTCGAGGACGAGGGCTGGTCGGTCGAAGAGGCCGACACCGGCGAGGAGGCGCTCAACGCCTTCCAGCGGCAGCCGTCCGACGTCGTGCTCATCGACATCATGCTGCCCGGCATCGACGGCTTCGACGTGTGCCGGGCCATCCGGCGCGTCTCGGACGTGCCGATCGTCATGGTCACCGCCCGCGCCGACACCCATGATGTCGTCGCAGGCCTCGAGGCCGGTGCCGACGACTACCTCACCAAGCCGTTCGCGCCGAAGGAGCTGTCGGCCCGCATCCGCGCCCTGCTGCGCCGGGCCCGCACGAGCGACTCGGTCAGCGCCCACCTGCGCTTCGGCGACCTCGAGATCATCCCCGACGAAGGCGTGGTGCGCCGCGCCGGCGAGGAGATCCACCTCACGAAGACCGAGTTCCGCCTGCTGGTCGAGCTGGCCTCGACCCCGGGCCGGGTGTTCAGCCGCGAGACGCTGCTCGAGCGCGTGTGGGGCTACGGGTACTTCGGGGACGGCCGCCTGGTCGACGTCCACGTGCGGCGCCTGCGCACCAAGGTCGAGGCCGACCCGGCCAACCCCCGCCACGTCGTCACCGTGCGAGGCCTCGGCTACAAGCTCCAGGCCTAGAGGCCCGCGCCCGCCGATGCGCCGGCCGCGTCTCGTCTCCCGCCTGTTCCCCCGCCTCGGCCTGCGGGCCCGGATCACCATCGCCTTCGCGGTCGGCGCGCTGTTCATGGCGGTCGTCCTCGCCGCCGCGACCCTGGGCCTGACCCGCCAGAACCTGCTGGACCAGCGCGAGTCGTCCGCCACCGCGCGCACCTACCAGAACGCGGCGAGCGCCGAGCTCCAGCTCCCGGCGACCACCGAGGGGGACGACACCCCGTCGGCCGACCCCACCGAGCTGCTCGAGTCGATCCAGACGCCGACCGGATCGAACCCCGTGCTCGTCGTCGGTGACCGCTGGTACGCCCGCGCCCCCGAGTTCGGCGAGGAGGTGCTGCCGGCGTCGCTGCGCACGACGGTGCGTTCGGGCCGGCCCGCCCTCATGCGGTTCGACCACGAGGGCGAGACCCAGCTCGCGGTGGGCGTCCCCATCGAGTCGATCGACGGCGCCTACTTCGAGATCGTGTCCCTCGGCGAGCTCGAGGAGACGCTCGAGTCGATCAGCATCTCCCTGCTCGCCGCCGCCGTGCTGTCCACGCTGGCGGGCGCCGGCGTCGGGTGGTGGGCGTCACGGCGGGTGCTGCGCCCCCTGCGGGGCATCGGGGACGCAGCCCACGCCATCGCCACGGGCCGCCTCGAGACCCGCGTCGAGGCCAGCACCGACGCCGACCTCGCCCCCCTCGCAGACTCGTTCAACGAGATGGCGATCGCGCTCGAGGAACGGATCCAGCGCGACGCCCGGTTCGCCTCGAACGTCAGCCACGAGCTGCGGTCGCCGCTGATGACGCTCGCCGCCTCGATCGAGGTGATGCAGAACCAGCGCGACGACATGCCGCACCGAGCGCGGGCCGCGCTCGACCTGATGGTGGCCGACATCGAGCGCTTCCAGCAGCTCGTCGAGGACCTGCTGGAGATCTCGCGCTTCGACGCCGGCGTGATGTACCTCGACCTCGAGGAGGTCCGCGTCGACGAGCTCGTGCTGCAGGCGGTGTCGACGTCGACCGACGTCGACGTGCCGGTGGACATCGACTCGGACCTGGCCGGCGTCGTGGTGAAGGCCGACAAGCGGCGCCTGTCCCGCGTCATCGCCAACCTGCTCGACAACGCGGCCAAGTACGGCGACGGCGCCACCCGCGTCGAGCTGCGCAAGCGCGGGGACGCGGTGCTGATCGCCGTCGAGGACGACGGTCCCGGTGTCCCCGCCGACGACCGCGAGGCGATCTTCCACCGCTTCAACCGCGGCAGCTCGGCCGGGCACCGGCGCGGCATCGACGGCGTCGGGCTGGGCCTGTCGCTCGTGGCCGAGCACATCCGGCTCCACGGCGGCTCGGTGTGGGTCGAGGACCGGGCCGACGGGCAGGAGGGCGCCCGCTTCGTGATCCAACTGCCCGCGGAGGCGTCGTGACCGGTCCTCGATCCCGCCGTCCGCCCGCTCGCCGGCAAGGGGTGCGCGCCGCGGTGCTGGGCGCCGCCGCGCTGGGCACGGCCGTTCTCGGCGCCTGCGGCATCCCCGCCGACAGCGAGCCACGCGCCATCACCGAGGAGCAGATCCCCGACACGACGACCACCACCCCGGAGGTCGGCGAGGAGGGTCAGACGCGGTTGGTGGAGCTGTACTTCACCCGGTTCGACGGCAGCCGTGACGTCCTCACGACGGTCGAGCACGAGGTCCCGACCGGCGGCGAGTCCGGCCGCCCCACCCCCGCCACCGTTCTCGAAGCCCTGCTGAGCGGCGTGCCGACCGACGACGCGGCCGACCCGACGATCGTGACCAAGATCCCGGACGACACGTCGCTGGCGAGCCAGCCCGAGCTCAACGGCGGCACCCTGACCGTCGACCTGGACGACGGCATCCGCGGCGTGCAGGGCAACGGGGCGCGGCTCGCCTTCGGGCAGATGGTCTGCACCGTGAACCTCCTCGACGGTGTCGAGGGCGTCGTGTTCGAGATCGAGGGCGACCCGGTGTTCCCCCCCATGGGCGACGGCGAGACGAGCAGCGCGCCGCTGACGTGCGCGTCGTACGACAACCTCGTCGGCGGCTGACGGCGTCTCGTCGGCGTCGAGCGAACACGGAAAATCCACGCGGACAAGCGGGGTAGCCTCACCGGTCGCGCCGGGAGGCACCCGGTCAGGGGGACGACGGGAAACCCATGAGTTACTTCCTCGGCATCGACCTCGGGACGACGTACACCGCGGCGGCGGTGCACGACGGCTCGCCCCAGCGGGGGCCCGAGATGATCACCCTCGGCGAGCGGGGCCCGACAGTCCCGTCCGTTCTCTGGCTGCAGCCCGACGGCCGCTTCGTCGCCGGCGACGCGGCCGAGCGGCACGCCGTCACCGACCCCCGCCGCGTCGCCCGCCAGTTCAAGCGGCGCCTCGGCGACCCCACCCCCCTGCTCGTCGGCGACACCGGCATCCCGGCCGAGGTGCTCACGGGCCAGCTGCTCCGCTGGGTGGTCGAGACCACGATCCACGCCCGGGGCGGTGAGCGTCCCGCCACGATCGTGCTCACCCACCCCGCCAACTGGGGCCCGTACAAGCGCGACCTCCTCGAGAAGGCCGCCGAGATCGCCGGCGTTCCCGGGGTCGTGCTCGTGACCGAGCCCCAGGCCGCCGCGATCGCCTACGCGGCGCAGGAGCGGGTCGACGAGGGCGCGGTCGTCGCGGTCTACGACCTCGGTGGCGGCACCTTCGACGCCGCGGTCCTGCGGAAGGAGGCCGACGGCGGGTTCACGGTGCTGGGCTCGCCCGAGGGCATCGAGCGCCTCGGGGGCATCGACGTCGACGCCGCGGTGTTCGCCCACGTCTGCTCGGCCATCGGCGACGCGCAGGAGGAGCTCGATCCCGACGACCCCCAGGCCGTCGCCGCCGTCGCCCGCCTGCGCGAGGAGTGCACGATCGCGAAGGAAGGCCTGTCTCTCGACAGCGAGGCCCGGGTGCCGGTGCTGCTGCCGACCGTGCAGACCGAGGTCCGGGTGACCCGCGGCGAGCTCGAGGCGCTGATCCGGCCGACCCTGGCCGAGACCGTCACCGCCCTCGAGCGGGCGCTGCGGTCAGCCGGGCTCACCGGTGCGGACGTCGACCACGTGCTGCTGGTGGGCGGGTCGTCGCGCATCCCGCTCGTGTCCGAGCTGGTCTCGTCGGGTCTGGGCCGCCCCGTGGCGGTCGACGCCCACCCCAAGCACGCCATCGCGCTCGGCGCCGCCATCGTCGCCGCCCGCGCCGGCGGCGCCCTCCGCCCCGAGCGGCCGCTTCCGCCTCCGCCCGGCGCTGCGGCCCCGACGGCCGCGGCCGCAGCCGCCGCGGTCCCGACCGCGCGGCCGGCACCCCCGCCCGCGCACGCGCCGGCCCCCGCTGCCGCGGCGACCCCGACGGGCCCGCCGTCGCCTCCCCCCGGACCCCCGCCCGCGCACGCGCCGGCCCCGGCCGCCGCGGCGGGCACGCCCCCGCCCCCACCCCCGGGGTCGCGCCCGGTCGCCGGTCCGTCCGCCGCGCCCGCGCCGCCGTCGTCCGCCGCGCCGATGCCGCCGCCCCCGTCCGGGAGGCCCGCCCCGCCGCCCGGGCGCCCGCCGGGCGACCCGAGCTTCGCCGAGGCGACGTCTCCCGCCCCGCCGCCGGGCGGCTACCGGGGCGCCGCCACGCCACCCCCTCCCGGCCAGTCGGGCGAGCTGCCGCCGGGTTACCTGACAGGCGAGGCCAAGGTGAAGCGGCAGCGGTCCGACCGGCGCCGCCGGCGACTCTCGATCGGGCTCGGCATGCTCGTCCTGATCGTGGCGGTGCTGGCCACGCTCGCCATCACGGCCAAGGGCAGCGAGGAGACCTCGGTGGCCGACATCGAGGTCGGCCAGTGCTTCACCGGCGACGCCAACGACGTCGATGTCGTGGACTGCGCGGAGCCGCACGCGGCCGAGCTGTTCGCCGTCGCCCCCGCGGCCGACGCGTCGGTGCCCTACCCGGGCGTCGACCAGGCCCGCACCGACGGCGGCAACGCCTGCGCCCCCCAGCTGGTCGCTTACTACGGGGCGGAGACCGGGGTGGCCGCCGCCAACGGCCTCGAGCTGAGCCCGATCGCCCCCACCCAGGAGCAGTGGGACGACGGGCGAGACCGAGACGTACTGCCTGGCCGTCGACGCCGACGGCGGCTCGCTGCAGGGTTCGATCCAGGGCGAGGGCGCGGGCTGACCCGCGAGAGCCGGCGCCGGCGGTGGCCCGTCGGTCCACGGTTCAGCCGAAGAAGACCTCGGCCACCTCGTAGACCGACGGGTCGACCAGCTTGAGCTCGGCGGTGGCGTCCGCGAGCGGCACGCGGACGATCTCGCCCGCCCGCAGCGCCACCATCGACCCGAAGGCCCCATCGTGGACGGCGTCGATGGCGCCGATGCCGAACCGGGTCGCCAGCACGCGGTCGAACGCGGTGGGCGTGCCGCCCCGCTGGACGTGGCCGAGCACGATGGCCCGCGTCTCGTAGCCGGTGCGGTCCTCGATGGCCCGGGCCAGCGTGTCGCCGATGCCGCCCAGCCGGGCGTGCCCGAACGCGTCGATCTCGCCCGACGCCACCGAGAGCGTGCCCTCGGCCGGGACGGCGCCCTCGGCCACGACCACGATCGACGCGAAGCGCTTTCGCGACTCGTGGCGGTGCTGGAGCACCCGGCACACCTCGTCGATGTCGAACGGGTGCTCGGGCACCAGCACCATCGTCGCCCCGCCGGCGATGCCCGCCCACGTGGCGATGTGGCCGGCGTGACGGCCCATGACCTCGACGACCATGACCCGGTCGTGCGACTCGGCCGTGGTGTGCAGCCGGTCGATGGCGTCGACGCAGACCTGGACCGCGGTGTCGAACCCGAAGGTCAGCTCGGTGGCCGACAGGTCGTTGTCGATGGTCTTGGGCACCCCGACGACGGCGACGCCCTCGGCGGCGAGGCGGGCGGCGACCCCGAGCGTGTCCTCGCCGCCGATGGCCACGAGGGCGTCGATGCCGTGGTCGGCGATGGTCGCCCGCACGGCGTCGGCCCCGCCCTCGATCTTGTAGGGGTTGGTGCGCGACGACCCGAGGATCGTGCCGCCCCGGGGGAGGGTGCCGCGGAACGACTCGATGCCGAGGGGCACCACGTCGTTCTCCACCGCCCCGCGCCACCCGTCGCGCAGGCCGACCACCTCGTCGCCGTGCACGCGCTCGCCCTTGCGGACCACGGCGCGCATGACCGCGTTGAGACCGGGGCAGTCGCCGCCACCGGTGAGCATCGCCACCTTCATGCCCGCGACGTTACCTAGTGCCGTGTCAGGCAACGTTCGCCTCGTCCACGGCGAGTCAGATTCGTCGCTGGCAAGGACGCAGGACGAAGGCATAGCCGTAGCTACGTCGAGGACGAGGACGCAGCCAGCGGCGAATCTGGCCGGCGTGGCGGGGCGCAAACGTTGTCTGACACGGCACAAGCATCCGGCGCCTCCCACGCCGCAACCGCATGGTGTTGATCGCAGGGCCACGTACCTCACCTCTGCGAGGCACAGCTAGCGTGCCGCCGATGTCCGTGGTGATCGCCATCGACGCCGGGACGACCGGGGTCCGCAGCTTCGCCGTGCGCGCCGACGGCACCCCGGCCGGTTACGCGTACCGCGAGTTCCCGCAGCACTTCCCGGCCCCCGGGCTCGTCGAGCACGACCCCGACGACATCTGGGCGGCCACCGAGCAGACGCTGGCCGAGCTCACCGCCCGCCTCGACGGCGAGTCGGTGGCGGCGATCGGCATCACCAACCAACGAGAGACCACGGTCGTGTGGGACCGCACCACCGGCCGGCCCCTCCACCCGGCGCTGGTCTGGCAGGACCGGCGCACGGCGGCGCGCTGCGACGCACTGGCGGCCGAGGGCCACCTGCCCCTGGTGCGCCGGACCACCGGGCTGGTGCTCGACCCGTACTTCTCCGCGACCAAGCTCGAGTGGCTGCTCACCGAGGGCGGCGTCGCGGCGGGGCCCGACCTGGCGTTCGGCACGGTCGACTCGTGGGTGCTGTGGAAGCTGACGGGCGGGCCCGCCACCGGCGTCCACGCCACCGAGGCCTCCAACGCCAGCCGCACGATGCTGTTCGACATCCGGTCCCTGGCCTGGGCCGACGAGCTGACCGACCTGTTCGGGGTGCCCCCCTCGTGCCTGCCCGAGGTCCGGCCCTCCGCGGGTCGCTTCGGCGTCACCGCGCCGGGCACGCCCGTCCCGGGCGTCCCCATTGCCGGCATCCTCGGCGACCAGCAGGCGGCGCTGTTCGGGCAGGCGTGCTTCACCTCGGGGCTGACCAAGAACACGTACGGCACCGGCAGCTTCGTGCTGATGAACGTCGGTGACCGCTGCCCCGAGCCGGTCGAGGGCCTGCTCACCACCGTGGCCTGGACCGGCGTCGGCGAGGGTGCGACGTACGCGCTCGAGGGCGCCGTGTTCGTCACCGGCGCCACCGTGCAGTGGCTGCGGGACGGGCTGGGCATCATCCCCGACAGCGCAGCCATGGGCCCGCTCGCGGCGTCGTGCCCCGACACCGAGGGCGTCTACCTGGTCCCGGCGTTCACCGGGCTCGGCAGCCCGTGGTGGGATCCCTACGCCCGCGGCACGATCGTGGGCATCACGCGGGGCACCACCGCCGCCCACCTCGCCCGCGCCGGCGTCGAGGCGATGGCGTACCAGACGCGTGATGTCGTCGACGCCATGTTCGCCGCGTCGGGGCAGACGATCGGCGAGCTGCGCGTGGACGGCGGCGCGTCGGCGATGGACCTGCTCGTGCAGCTGCAGGCCGACCAGCTCGGGGTCCCCGTCGCCCGGCCGGTGATCCACGAGACCACTGCGCTCGGCGCCGCGTACCTCGCCGGCCTGGTCGAGGGCGTGTGGTCATCGACCGACGAGCTGGCCGCGCTCTGGCAGCTCGACCTGCGCTGCGAGCCGCAGGCCGCCGCGGAGGACGCCGACCGCCGCCACGAGCGCTGGCTCGGCGCCGTCGAGCGGGCCCGCGGCTGGGCCCGCCCTTCCTAGTGCCTGACACGGCACAAATGAGTCACACGGCGAGCCGGCCGGGTCGACCGTCGCGGGCTCGGGTCCACCGTTGCGGCCGGCCCCCGGAGGGGCCGGCCGCCGGTGCATCGGGAGACGGAGAGCATGGAGGGGACACGCTGCCCGTCGCCCGACGATCTTGTGGGTGCTCCCGGTCAGCAGCTCGGATGGCGAGCTCGGCTGCGGACCCTGTGCAGCTCGCGGAGGCGGGTGTCGACCACGCGGGCCAGGGCGGCGACCTGCCGGCGCTCCCGAGCGCGGTACGGCATGCCGTCCCGGCCGAGCACCAGCGCCAGGCCCGACCCGGGGAGCGGTGCCCACACCACGTCGGAACCGGTGACGGCGGGCGAGCGGTGCGAGCCCTCGGCCGCCCGGCTGCCGGCCAGGTAGGCCTCGAGCCAGCCCGCGCTGGGGGCGCCCTCGTCCGCGGCGAGCACGCCGTCGCCCCGCCCGTCGATGTCGACCACCGCCACCCAGGCGGCGCCGACGACCCGCCGGGCGTGGACGACGACCGAGGAGAGCAGCGAGTCGACGTCGTTGGCGCCGACGAGCTGGGCGGCGGCCTCGAGCGCGTCGAGGCGAGGGTCGTGGAGCGCGTCCGCCACTGGCCGCACCTCTTCGACGGCCACCCCGTCGACCTGGCGCACTTCGGCGACCAGCAGGTCGACCAGCGTGTCGTCGGGGAGCTCGACCACGAGCTCGTCGACCGCCTGGCCGCCGTCCCGTTCGAGGATGTCGATGCCCACGACGTCGCCGCGCACGGCGCCGATGCGGGAGGCCACCTGGCCGAGCGCACCGGGCCGGTCCGGCAGCCACATGCGGATCACGAACGTTTCCACGCAGCGCACGGTAAGGGGGACGTGTGAACCGATTGTTTCGGATGCGAGACGAACGCGTGAGCAGCCAGCCACGTGCCGGGGCCGCCGCGGGCCGGTGGACGCCGCCGCGGATGGGCCGTCAGGGACCCGCTGAACCTGCTGAGCGTGGCGGCGCGCCGCCCACCGTGTGCGTTCGATGCGCGCGTTGGTGCACGAACGCGCGAGACTGCTTGTAACGCAACTGTCGTGACAACCCGATCCTGGGGGATCGGACGACGATGCGGTCTGCTGACTGGGGAGGACCCCGCCGGTGAGCGCATCCAGCACCACCGATACCACGTCGACGCACATGAGCACTACGGGCGAGCTGCCGGGCCTGCACGGGCGGTTGACCGTGCTCCCGGCAGGCCTGCGCGACCGCGCCGAGCTGACCGAGCGGCTGGCGCGCCTCGTGGCCCGCGCCCAGGGCGACGCCCCGACGACGCCGAGCATCGCGCTCGGGGCCCGACGACGTTCGAAGCTGCCAGCCGAGAGGCCGCGGTCCGCCGGGTCGAAGACCACGAGCGCGTCCGCAGCGAACTGGCCGCCCGCTTGCGGCGGGCCCGCGAGCTGCAGGCCGTCACCGCCAACCGCCGAGACGAGGCGGCCGCCCGGGCCCGGCGCATGAACGCCCACCTCGAGGACTGCGACGGCCTCCTCGAACGGGCCGGCGAGCTCACCAACGCGGCCGAGGAGGCACGGCGCGCCCTCGACGCCCGCCGCGCCGACGTCGAGACGGCGCGGAGCAAGCTCGTCCTCGTCGAGGAGCAGCGCGACGCCGCCGGCCAGATGATCGACGACGCGGCCCGCCAGCTCCGCGACCTCGAGACGTCCGAGCTCGACGAGACCACGCTGCGCCGCGAGCTCGAGAACGCCCGCCACGCCCTGCGCGACGCCGAGGAGGCCCACGCCGAGGCCAACGACGCGGTGCGCAGCATCGAGCAGTCCGCCGCGGCACGGGCCGGCATCCGTGACCACATCCTCCACGAGCGGGCCGAGCTCGTCGCCCGCATCGAGGCGCCGCTGGTCGACAGCTGGCAGCTGCGCGAGGCGCTGGCGGCGTTCGACAACGAGACGCGGATCGGCGAGCCCGACCTCGTCGCCCGCGACCTCGCCCGCGAGTGGATCGAGGTCGACGGGGAGATCGAGCGCATCGAGACGGCGCTGCCCGAGCCTCCCTCGGCCGACGAGATGGCGGCGGCCGAGCGCCGCCTCGCCCAGATCGAGCAGACCATCGCGGACCTCGAGTCGGCGGGGCGCCGCGACGAGCTGGTGCCCGACGCCCGCTACGAGATCGAGGCCGCGCACGAGGCAGTGCTCGCAGCCGAGGAGGACGTCGACCAGTCGGGCGGCCACGAAGAGGACCTCGCCCGGCTGCACGAGGCCCGCGAGATCGAACACGCGGTGCTGCGCCGGCACGGCTACGACACGTACCTCGACGTGATCCTCGCCGGCCCCCGCCCCGACGGCGACGCCCAGGCCGACCTGCTCGACGCGCTGCGGGCCCGGCGGGTGGCCGAGGACACGCTGGCGTCGCTGCGAGCGGCCACCGAGCCGCCCGCCATCGTGACCACGCTCCGGACCCGCCGCGACCGCATCTACCGCGAGGCCGCCGACCTGCTCGGGTGCGACCCGGGCGGGAACGTCGCCGAGCTGCTCTACGCCCACCCGGTCGTGCCGCCCAACCGCACGCGCGACCTGGCAGCCGTGCTCCGCAACCACAACATCCTCCCGGCCGGCGTAGCCGTCCGCGAGGCGGCCGTGTCGTGGCTGGTCGAGCAGGACCAGGAGATGGCGATCCGCGACGAGTGCCGGCGCGACGTCGAGCGGCTCGACCGCGACCTCGCCGCCCTCGACGACGAGGACGTGCGGGCGGGTGAGGCGTCGCGCCACGCCCTCGAGCTGGTCAGCAGCACCCACGCGGACGTGGGCGCCACCCTGCACCGCGTCCGCATGCTCGAGGACGAGCTGTCCGACCGCGCCACCCAGGACGAGCGGCGCCTGCAGCGCATCGCGGCGGCCGAGCAGCTCCGCTCCCAGATCGCGGCGGTGAGCGAGGCGCTCCAACGCTCCGAGGACGAGTACACCTCGTCGCTCGGCGCCGCCGAGTCTGCCGTCGTGGCCGCCGAGGCCAGCGTCGAGCGCGCCACCGCGGCGCTGTCCGACGCCGTGCGCCGTCTGCGCCGCATCTCCGAGGCCCTGCCCCCGGCGCTGCGGCCCCGGGCCGGCGACGACCCCCTCGGCGAGCTGCCGCGGCTGCGGGAGACGCTGGCCGCCGAGGTCGAGCGCGCCGAGGTCGCCCTGGCGGGGGCGACCGAGGACCTCGAGCGGGCGCGCCGCGACATCGACGAGACCCAGGAGCAGCTCGATGACCACCTGACCGTCGTGCCCACCGACGACGTCGGCGAGGAGGACCGCTGCCGGGCCCTGCTCGAGCTGGTGGGCGCCGGCGACGTGCCGGCGGTGCTCGACGATCCGATCTCCGACCACCCCGACGAGCGCGACGCGCTCCTCGACCAGCTCGCGCTGGCGTCCGAGAAGCGCCCGGTCGTGCTGCTCACCGACGATCCCGACATCCTGGGATGGGCCATCAGCCTCCCCGACGACATCGGCGCCGTGACCCGCTTGGCGGCGGACGCGGGCGTCTCCCGACCGTCGCCGAACGGCGACGCCCACCGCAGGCCAGATCCGGTCACCTGATCTCCCCGAGGAACCGCACCGTGCCCAAACGCATCCCCATCCGCACCAAGTTGGCCGCCGCTCTCGCGGTACCGATCTGTGCCCTCCTGCTCGTCTCGGTGCTCGAGGTGCGCCAGAGCGCGGACTCCGACCGCGAGACCAGGTCGCAGACCGAGCTGGCCACCGCGTCGATCGGCCCCGGCGGCGTCATCACCACGATCCAGAACGAGCGCAACTACGGCAGCGTCTGGCTACTCGGCTTCGAGGCGACGCTGCAGCTACCCGTGACCTCGTTCGACGAGGCGGCGGCCGCGACCGACGACGCCATCGAGACGTTCCGCGCCGACCTCGAGGACAAGCCCGAGAGCGTGCAGACGACGTACGCGCCGGCGCTCGACCACATCGAGTCCGAGCTGGGCGGACTGCGCGACACCGTGCGCACGTACACGGGCCCGCGCGACCTGTCGACGCAGCCCGTGTCCGATCCGTTCTTCGGCAGCTACACCACGCTGATCGACGAGCTGTTCCAGGCCAACGGCCAGGCGGCTCTCGCCATCGACGACCCCACGCTGCGGCGCGGCGTCGAGCTGACCGACCTCGCCTCGCACCAGATCGAGAACGTGGCCCGCCTCACCCGCGTCCTGCTCCTGGCCGGCGTCTCGGGCGGGCTCAACGAGTCGACCGACGTGGCCGAGGCGGCCGGCCTGCTCGGGCAGGTCGAGACGGGCGTCGACCAGGTCCGCGAGCTCGGCACCGGGCGCTACCAGCCCGCCGCCGCGAAGGTCGACCAAGAGTTCTCGGCCTCGGGCTTCACCGACCTCGCGCGCTCGGCCATCGAGACCGGTGAGGTGAAGATCACCGAGACGATGGCGTCCCTGTCACGCGAGGACGACGAGGGCTACAACGGGTTCCGCACCAGCGTGAACACCGAGATCTCCGACCGAGCCGATCAGCTGAACGCCGAGTCGGCCGCCACGCGGCTCCGCTACCTGACCCTGGGCGGCCTCGCCCTCCTGGTGGCCGGCCTCGTGACGTGGCTGGTGTCCCGGTCGATCACCCGACCCCTGCGCTCGCTCACGCAGCAGGCCAAGTCGATGGCCGAGAACCGCCTCCCCGCCGCGGTCACCGACATCCTCGAGACGCCGCTCGGCGAGGACGTCACTGTCCCGACCGTCGAGCCGGTGCGGGTGAACACCCGCGACGAGGTGTCCGACGTCGCCGACGCCCTCAACACCGTGCAGGACTCGGCGCTCGACCTCGCCGTCGAGCAGGCCGTGCTGCGCCGCAACATCGCCGACAGCTTCGTCAACCTCGGCCGCCGCAACCAGAACCTCCTCGGCCGCCAGCTCGACTTCATCACCGAGCTCGAGACCAACGAGACCAACGCCGACACCCTCTCCAACCTGTTCCGCCTCGACCACCTCGCCACCCGCATGCGCCGCAACGCCGAGTCGCTGCTGGTGCTGGCCGGCATCGAGCCACCCCGCCAGTGGGCCGCCCCCGTGCGGCTCACCGACGTCATCCGCGCCGCCCTCGGCGAAGTCGAGGACTACCAGCGGGTGACGGTCCGCGGCGTCGAACCCGCCACCATCATCGGCTCCGCCGCCGCCGACCTCGCCCACCTCCTCGCCGAGCTCATCGAGAACGCCCTCGTGTTCTCGCCGCCCGACCAGACGGTGGACATCCGGGGCCGCAACCGGCCGGGCCAGGGCGGCGACGGCATCGCGCCCGGCTACACGCTCGCCATCATCGACTCGGGCCTCGGCATGCCGGCCGGGGACATCGTGGCCGCCAACCGGCGCCTCGCCGGGGCCGAGAGCTTCACGGTGGCGCCGTCGAAGTACCTGGGTCACTACGTGGCCGGCAACCTCGCCGCCCGCCACGACATCAGGGTCACGCTCGACAACTCCCCGGGCAACGGCGTCACCGCCACCCTCGACCTGCCGCCGGCCCTGCTCACGAGCGACAGCGAGCTGGCCGCCGTGCCGGCCCCGCCGGGGCGCGAGTCGGTGGGCGACGCCGAATTCGGGGTGCCCGCGCTGCCGCTCGGTGCGCCGCGTGCGGTCGGGGCGCCGCCCGCGCCCGCGTTCGATGCCGCGCAGCTCGACGGGCTCGCCCCGTTCGGTTCGCCCGCCGCGGTGCCCGCGCCCCCGGCCGCCGTCGAGGCGTCGCCGCCGACCCGCACCGCCAGCGGCCTGGTCAAGCGGTCGCGGCGCGGGCCCGAGACCGCACCGGCCGCGGCCGTGCCCGACGCGGAGCTGCTGGCCAGCCTGTCGAGCATCACCAGCAACCTCCCGAGGCAGGCTCCGCAGATCCCGCCCGCGCCGGCCGCTCGCGAGGCGACCCGACCCGCCAACCCGTGGACACCTCCCGCGCACCACGACCGCCAGGTCACGAACCGCTCGTGGCCGGCCCCGCCCGACCTCGGGCGGCCCGCAGCGGCGCCCGACGACCTCGGCCGCCCGCCCCTGCCGAGCCGCGGCGGCAATGGCGCGCCGGACCTGCCGAGACCGGCCGGCCCACCGCCGGCCGACGCCGCGGGGGAGGCGACCGCGAGCGGGCTCGCCCGCCGCGTGCGCGGCGCGCAGCTGCCCGCGACCCAGCCCCTGAACCTCCGACGCAGGCAAGACCACCCATCGGGCCCGCCCGCCGGATATCGTCTCGACGATCACGACGACGCGATCGGTCACACCCTGGGGAACGGGAACACCAATGGCCACACGAACGGGCTGGCGAACGGGCACGACCGCGGTCGCGCCCCCGCCGGCACGACGGGCAACGGTGATCACGACAACAGTGCGGCCACCAGCGTCTACGGGTTCCTGACCAGCTTCACCCAGGGTGTCCAACGCGGGCTCGAAGAGGCCCGGCGCGACCCGAACGGCCCCAAGGAGAATCCATGACCCTGAGCGACGAGGCACGCAATTTCAACTGGCTGCTCAACAGCTTCGTCGACCAGACCGCGGGCGTGACCGACGCCGTCGCCGTGTCCTCTGACGGCCTGCTCATGGCGGCCTCCAGCTCACTCGACCGGGCCTCGGCCGAACAGCTCGCCGCCATCATCTCGGGATTCGTCAGCCTCGGGCACGGTGCATCGAGGTGCTTCGACTTCGCCGGGCTCGAACAGATCATCGTGGCCATGCGCCAAGGGTTCCTGTTCGTGTCGTCGATCTCCGACGGCAGCTGCCTCGGCGTGGTCGCCACCCGCAACTGCGACATCGGGCTGGTGGGCTACCAGACGACGCTCCTTGTCGAGCGCGCCGGGCAGGTCCTGTCTCCTGCCCTGGTCGCCGAGTTGAAGGCAGGGGTCGTCGCATGAACGAAGGTCACGATCTGGTCCGCCCGTACATCATGACGGGGGGTCGTACACGCGCCCAGAGGCGTGACCTGCGCGTGGAGACGCTGCTCCAGACCAAGAGCGAGCACATCCCTCCCTACCTGCCCGACGAGCAGCAGCTCGTCCTCGACCGGTGCGTCCGCGCCTTGTCCGTCGCCGAGGTCGCCGCCCACCTGAACCTGGTGGTCGGCGTGGTCATGATCCTCGCCGACGACCTCATCTCCGCCGGGTTGCTCGACGTGCACCACACCGACCCGGTCGAGATCGAGTTGTCGATGCTCACCAAGATGATCGAACGCGTCCGGGCCATCTGAGCCGCGCCCCGACCGCACCACGACCCACACGAGGTTCCGCGCCGTGCAATCCACCGCCGAGAGCGCCGCCACGCGCATCACATCGGTCAAGTTCGTCATCGCCGGCGGGTTCGGCGTCGGCAAGACCACATTCGTCGGGGCGATCTCCGAGATCGAACCGCTCCGCACCGAGGCAGCCATGACGAGCGCCTCCACCGGCATCGACGACACGCGCCACATCGGGGCGAAGACCACCACCACGGTGGCCATGGACTTCGGGCGCATCACCGTCGACGACACGCTGGTCATGTACCTGTTCGGCACCCCCGGGCAGGACCGCTTCGGCTTCATGTGGGACGACATCTGCCTCGGCGCCCTCGGCGCCGTGGTCCTGGTCGACCCGCGTCGCATCACCGACAGCTTCCCGGGCATCGACTACTTCGAGGCCAACGCCATCCCGTTCGTCATCGGCGTCAACGTGTTCGACGGCGCCCCCCGCTACCCCACCAACGAGATCCGCGAGGCGCTCGGCGTCTCGGGCGACACCCCGATCGTCGACTGCGACGCCCGCAACAAGGACTCGGTGAAGATGGTGCTGCTCACGCTGCTCGAGAGCCTGGTCGCGAAAGCCCAGGCTCGAGCCCACATGCGCTGATCCGCAGAAATACGGCGCGAGTCTGCGCGAGGACACCCCGTGAGCGCGCGATGATGGCGGGGCGAAGCTGATGGGGCTTCGGCTCGACCTGGGGGATCGTTCTTGCGCCGTGTACCGATCCGGCTGAAGCTCGCCGCTGCTCTCTCCATCCCGCTGCTGGCCCTCGGCGTCGTCACGGTGCTCGAAGTGGTCAAGTCGGTCAACGACGTGAGCGAGGTGCGCGAGCAGACCGACCTCGCGGTCTCCGCCACCGGCCCGTCCGGCCTCATCACCGCACTGCAGAACGAGCGGACCTGGCCGGGCGTCGACCTCGTCGGGTACGCGGGCATGGTCACCGTGACGGTCGAGGGCTACGAGCAGACGCGGGGCGACACCGACGAAGCCATCCGGGAGTTCCGCGAGCTCGTGACGGCCAAGGGCGGGGCGATCGAGGCCGCCTACGGGCCGGTCCTCGACGAGCTCGACCAGCTCGCGCCGCTGCGGGACGAGATCGACGCCAACGTGGCCGCCATCCCGACCCGGACGATCGAGAACAACGGCGACTTCAGCGCGCACGTGTTCGAGACGTACACGGCGCTGATCGAACCGATCTTCGACGCCACCACCCGCATCGCTCTGGCGATCAACGACCCCGAGCTGCGCCAGGGCACCGAGCTGGCCGACGCGGCGGCCCGCCAGGTCGAAGTGCTGTCGCAGCTCGCCAGCGCCGTCATCCGCGACGTCACCAATGCCGACGGCACGGGGCTCGACACCGCCGCCGAGATCACCCGCGCCTCGACGTTCGAGTCGGCCTTCATCCGCAACGCCGACACGATGCGCAACGCCACCGGCGTGTACGCGGACATCGCGGCGACCGCGTTCCCCACCCAGCTCACCGACGACGTCATCGGCGCGGTCGACACCGCCATCGCGGAGGGCAGGGTCGACATCAACGTGCTCCTCGAGGCGCTCAACATCCCTCGGGACGAGAGCTACGCCGCCTACCAGGACGCCGTCGCCGACCAGATCAACGAACGCAGCGAGTCACTGCGCGACGCGGCCAGGAACCGGCAGCTGTGGTTCCTCGCGCTGGCGTTCGTCGTGCTCGGGACGGCGGTCGTGCTGACGTGGTTGGTGTCGCGGTCGATCACCAAGCCGTTGCGGTCCCTGACCCGCCAGGCCAAGGAGATGGCCGAACGGCGCCTGCCCGACGCGGTCATCGACATCCTCGAAACCCCCCTCGGCGACGACGTCCAGGTCCCCACCGTCGACCCCGTCGTGGTCCACACCCGCGACGAAGTCGCCGACGTCTCCACCGCCCTCAACACCGTGCAGGACACCGCCCTCGACCTCGCCGTCGAACAAGCCGTCCTCCGCCGCAACATCGCCGACAGCTTCGTCAACCTCGGCCGCCGCAACCAGAACCTCCTCGGCCGCCAACTCGACTTCATCACCGAACTCGAAACCAACGAAACCGACCCCGACACCCTCTCCAACCTGTTCCGCCTCGACCACCTCGCCACCCGCATGCGCCGCAACGCCGAGTCCCTCCTCGTGCTCGCCGGCATCGAACCACCCCGCAAATGGGCCGCCCCCGTCCGCCTCACCGACGTCATCCGCGCCGCCCTCGGCGAAGTCGAGGACTACCAACGCGTCACCGTCCGCGGCGTCGAACCCGCCACCATCATCGGCTCCGCCGCCGCCGACCTCGCCCACCTCCTCGCCGAACTCATCGAAAACGCCCTCGTCTTCTCACCCCCCGACCAAACCGTCGACATCCGCGGCCGCACCCGACCCGACGGCTACACCCTCGCCGTCATCGACTCCGGCCTCGGCATGCCCTCCGCCGACGTCACCGCCGCCAACCGCCGCCTCGCCGGCGCCGAATCCTTCACCATCGCCCCCTCCAAATACCTCGGCCACTACGTCGCCGGAAACCTCGCCGCCCGCCACAACATCCACGTCACCCTCGACAACTCCCCCGGCAACGGCATCACCGCCACCATCGACCTCCCCCCCACCCTCCTCACCAACGACAGCGCGCTGCCCGCGGCCGACGAGCCCCATGCCGCCCGGGACGTGTGGCCGCCCGCGCCCGCCCCTGGTGGGCTGCCGACCCTGCCGCGGGCAGGGGGCCCGGCCCCGGCCCGTCCCCTCGGCTCCGGCGGCCCCGTGGCTCCGCTCGGCCCCGCGGGCTGGAACGCGGGGCCGGTGCCCGACAACGGGCGTCGCCCGGCCGCGCACCCGGGCCCCGCCACCGGGTCGCCCTTCGATGCGGGCGGCCCGGCCTGGCCCGCGCCCGCGGCCGGGCACCCGGGCCCCGTGAGCGGATCGCCGCTCGGCGGCGGCCCGGCCTGGCCTGCGCCGCCGAACGCGACCGATGCGCCGCCGGCCGGCGGCGGCCTGGCCCGCCGCCAGCCCGCGATGCCCGCCGACGACGAGGTGGCCCGGCGCACGCCGAGCGGCCTCGTGAAGCGCACGCCCCGTGTCGTCGACACCGGCGAGATGCAGGCGATCGGCCGGCACCCCGACGACGACCTGCTCGCGTCGCTCAGCCGCGTCACGCGTGGCGGTCGCCCGCCCGAGGACCCCGGCAACCGGCAGCAGCCACCGACGCAGCCGCCCGGCACCTTCGCACCGCCCTGGCCGCCCGAGCCCGCGTTCCCGCCGCCGGCGGCACCGCCACCGGCGGCCCCGCCCCCCGCGCCGCCGCGGCGGCCGGCCGGAGCACCTCTCGGGGGCCTGGCCGCCGGGCTCAGCGGCCTGTCTCCGTTCGACCCACGCGGCGCGGGTAGCGGCGATCACAGCGCCCCCGCGGGCGACCCCGGCGGCACCACCACCGGCGGCCTCACCCGCCGGGTGCGGGGCGCCCAGCTTCCCAACGCCAACCCGGTGTCCCTGCGGCGGGCCGACGGACCGCCGTCCGCCGGGCCCGCCCCCGCGCCGGCGGGGCCCGGCATGGCCGCGCCCGCGCCCCGGACGCCGCAACAGAAGCAGTCGGCCGACGCCGTCTACAGCTTCCTCACCAGCTTCACCGCCGGCGTGCAGCGCGGCCTGGACGAGGCGCGCGAGGACTGATCGCCGTCGACTCCGGGAGGCGCCGACCGTGCGTCCCCGCGTCGGCGCCACTACGGAGCGTGTGACGCTCTCGCGGGCACGCGCTGAGCGTGACGCCGAGGTGCCAGATCCGCGATGATGGGGCCGCCAACCACGGCCGCTGGGACCGGAAGCCCCGCAGGCGTCGCCCCCGGGGCGCCGCAGGTGAGGGTCCGCCATGCCCGGCGCCCGCACCTGTCCCCTCGTCCCCACGGAGCCGCTGTGCGCCGGATCCCGATCCGCATGAAGCTCGCGGGCGCGCTGGCCGTGCCGCTGCTGGCCCTCGTCGTCGTGACGGTGCTCGAGGTCGTGCAGGCGGCGCGTGATGCGGATGAGGCCCGCGAGCAGCGGGCGCTGGCCGAGGCCACCATCGGCCCCGTCAGCCTGCTCAGCACCCTCGAGAACGAGCGCAACGCGGCCGCCGTCTACCTGCTCGACCAGGTCGAGGCGTTCGCGCTGCCGGTCGAGGACAACGCCGAGGCCCGCGCCGACACCGACGCCTCGGTGGCCGACCTGCGCAACCAGGTGGCGAGCCTGGGGGGTCCGGTCGAGACCGCCTACCAGGGCGCCCTCGACCGGTTGGGCGAACTCGAGGACGTGCGGGCCGAGATCGACGCCTTCTCTGGCCAGCGAGGCCTGTCCAACATCGGTCCGGTCGCCGACTACTTCAACCGCTACACCGCGCTGATGGACGACCTCTTCGCGGCCAACAAGCGCGTCGCCCTCGCCGTCGACGACCCCGAGCTCCGCCGCGGTTCCGAGCTGATCGACCTCAGCGGGCGCCAGACGAACCTGATCGCCATCCTGGTGCGCGACGTCCTCCTCGCCGAGGTCGGCGGCACCGCCCCCGACGGGCTCAACACCCCGCAGGAGATCTCCGCGGTCGCCGCCTCCCTGAGCGAGCTGCGCGCCAACGAGGAGCTCATCGACACCAAGGCGACGGGCGAGTACCGCCCGATGGCCGCCGACCTGTTCGCCGCCCCCGAGATCGTCGCCTTCCCGCAGGTGGTGGACGAGGCGATCGCCTCGGGCCACGCCGACCTCGATGCGGTGGTGACCAACTCGGCCGGCGAGGACTCCGAGACCTACGGCTACACGGTGTTCCGCGAGTCGGTCACCACCGCACTGTCCGACCGGGCGGACGAGCTACAGGCCGCCGCCGAGGCGCGCCAGCGGTGGTTCGTCGTGCTGCTCATCACGGCCCTCGGCGTGGCCTTCACCGTGACGTGGTTGGTGTCGCGGTCGATCACCAAGCCGTTGCGGTCCCTGACCCGCCAGGCCAAGGAGATGGCCGAACGGCGCCTGCCCGACGCGGTCATCGACATCCTCGAAACCCCCCTCGGCGACGACGTCCAGGTCCCCACCGTCGACCCCGTCGTGGTCCACACCCGCGACGAAGTCGCCGACGTCTCCACCGCCCTCAACACCGTGCAGGACACCGCCCTCGACCTCGCCGTCGAACAAGCCGTCCTCCGCCGCAACATCGCCGACAGCTTCGTCAACCTCGGCCGCCGCAACCAGAACCTCCTCGGCCGCCAACTCGACTTCATCACCGAACTCGAAACCAACGAAACCGACCCCGACACCCTCTCCAACCTGTTCCGCCTCGACCACCTCGCCACCCGCATGCGCCGCAACGCCGAGTCCCTCCTCGTGCTCGCCGGCATCGAACCACCCCGCAAATGGGCCGCCCCCGTCCGCCTCACCGACGTCATCCGCGCCGCCCTCGGCGAAGTCGAGGACTACCAACGCGTCACCGTCCGCGGCGTCGAACCCGCCACCATCATCGGCTCCGCCGCCGCCGACCTCGCCCACCTCCTCGCCGAACTCATCGAAAACGCCCTCGTCTTCTCACCCCCCGACCAAACCGTCGACATCCGCGGCCGCACCCGACCCGACGGCTACACCCTCGCCGTCATCGACTCCGGCCTCGGCATGCCCTCCGCCGACGTCACCGCCGCCAACCGCCGCCTCGCCGGCGCCGAATCCTTCACCATCGCCCCCTCCAAATACCTCGGCCACTACGTCGCCGGAAACCTCGCCGCCCGCCACAACATCCACGTCACCCTCGACAACTCCCCCGGCAACGGCATCACCGCCACCATCGACCTCCCCCCCACCCTCCTCACCAACGAGCAGGACCTCGCGCCAGAGGTCACGCCGCCGCACGGTCACCGCCCCGTCCTGCCGGGCCCGCCCCGCACCCTCGCCCCGGCCGCCCCCGCTCCCGTCGACGCCCCTCCCGGCCCGCTCGCCGGTCGCGGTCCCGCCTTCGCAGGGAACGGCGCACCGACCGCCCGGACGCAGAGCGGCCTGGTCAAGCGCAACTCCCGCGACGCCGCCGGCTCCACCATCGGTGCCGACCGGCCCACCGGCGAACTGCTCGACAGCCTGAGCCGCCACACCACCAACCTCCAGGGTCGCGGCGCGCCGCCCCCGACGGCGCCGGCCGCACCGTGGGGCCCGCCGGCGCCGAGCCCCGGCCCGCGTCAGCCCCTGCCGCCGACGCCTCTCTCCCACCGGCGACCGTCGCCCGAGGGTCGGGGCGCGCCACCACCCGTCGCCATGCCGCCGGTCGCGATGCCGCCGGTCGCGATGCCGCCGGTGGCGATGCCACCCGCGCCGGCGCGTCCTGCCGCCATGCCCCCTGCGGGTCCGGTGCCTGCGCCCGACTCCGCCGGGATCACCACCGGCGGGCTCACCCGCCGCGTCCGGGGCGCCCAGATGCCGGCCACGCAACCCCTCAGCCTGCGCCGCAGCGGAGGGGACGACCGCCCGCCCGCCGCGGCCCGGCCGCCCACCGCGGGCCCGCCGCCCGTTTCGGCCCCGCCGCCCGCCACCGCCCCGCCATCCGTCTCGGCCCCGCCGCCCGCCACCGCCCCGCTCTCGGGGCTGCGCCGCGGCATCGGCCCGCAGCCGACGCCGCCCGTCGCGCCGCTGCCCGGCCCGGGCGGCGACGGCTCACCCGAGTCGCGCCGGCGGGCCGACGACGTCTACAGCTTCCTCAGCAGCTTCACCGCGGGGGTCCGGCGCGGCCTCGAGGCCAACGCCCCGCAGCCCGAGCCCGACGACCGCCCCTGACGCGGGCTGTCTGTCGGCCGGCTGTGGAGCTGGCGCTCGGCCACCAAATCCCCACGCGTGGGCCTGCGGCCGTCCCTTGACCGCCCTCGCCGCCGCGGAACCTATCGCCTCGCCATGGCCGCACCGACCCACGGATCGAGCAGAAGAGCCCAATTCCCACGCGTGTGCTGCGACGAGCGGCCCATCCGCTCGACCTCAGAGCCGCCGCGGGCTCAGCCGAGCTTGGTGAGCGTGCGCCGGAGGTTGCGCAGCGCCTGCTGGGTTCGCTGCTCGTTCTCGATGAGGGCGAAGCGCACGTAGCCCTCGCCGCCCGGGCCGAACCCGACCCCCGGCGACAGCGCCACCTGCGCCTCGCGCACGAGCATCGACGCGAACTCGACCGAGCCCATCTCGGCGTACGCCTCGGGGATGGGCGCCCACGCGAACATCGTGCCTCGCGGCCGCGGCAGGTCCCATCCCATGCGGTGCAGGCCGTCGATCAGCACGTCCCGGCGCCGCTGGTAGACCGCCTGCACCTCGCGTGGCACGTCGATCGCCTCGTTCATCGTGACCGTGGCCGCGATCTGGATGGGTTGGAACGTGCCGTAATCGAGGTACGACTTCAGCTTGGCGAGCGCCTGCACCACGTCGGCGTTTCCGGCCAGGAAGGCGACCCGCCAGCCGGCCATCGAGAACGACTTGGTCAGCGAGTACAGCTCGACCGCGCACTCCTTCGCCCCCTCCGCCTGCAGGATCGACGGCGGCTCGTACCCGTCGTACCCCAGCTCGGCGTAGGCGTTGTCGTGGACGACCACCACCTCGTGCTCGCGGGCGAAGTCGACCACCTGCTGGAAGAAGTCGAGGTCGACCGTCGCCGTCGTGGGGTTGTGGGGGAAGTTGAGCACGATGACGCGCGGCTTGGGCCACGAGTACTCGTAGGCCTCGCGCACCCGCTCGATGAAGTTGCCGTCGGTCGACATCGGGATCTCGCGGGCCGACGCCCCGGCGAAGAGCGGGGCGAAGATGTGGATCGGGTACGACGGCGACGGCACCAGCGCGGCGTCGCCCGGGCCCAAGAGCACCCACATGAGGTGGGAGAAGCCCTCCTTGGCGCCGATCGTGGTGATGACCTCGCGCTCGGGGTCGAGGTCGACGTCGAACCGGCGCTTGTACAGGTCGGCGAGCGCCTGGCGCAGCTTGGGGATGCCGCGGCTGGCCGAATAACGATGGTTGCGGGTGTTGTGCGCGGCCTCCGCCAGCTTCTCGACGGCCAGGTCGGGCGACGGGATGTCGGGGTTGCCGAAGCCGAGGTCGATGACGTCGAGCCCGGCGCGGCGCGCCTCGACCTTCAACCCGTCGATGATCGTGAAGACGTACGGGGGCAGGCCTGTGATCCGCCGGAACTCCATGACGCCCCACCGTACCGATTCGTGTTGTCACCGACGCGACTCGGCCTCGGGTGTTGGCCGCGGGGCCGGGAGTCGAGGATCATCTGCGGGTGACCATCGAGATCGACGTCGTCATCGAGATCCCCCGCGGCAGCCGCAACAAGTACGAGTACGACCACGAGGCCCACGTCTTCCGCCTCGACCGCCGGCTGTTCACCGCCACCACCTATCCGGCCGACTACGGCTTCATCCCCGACACGCTGTCCGAGGACGGCGACCCGCTCGATGCGCTCGTGATTCTCGAGGACGCCACGTTCCCCGGGTGCTGGATCACCGCCCGCCCGGTCGGCGTGTTCTGGATGGAGGACGACGCAGGCCCCGACGCCAAGATCCTCTGCGTGCCCGCCGGCGACCCGCGCTGGGAGAAGGTCGAGGACATGTCCGACCTGCCCCCGCACCTGGTCGACGAGATCGAGCACTTCTTCGAGGTCTACAAGGTGCTCGAGCCCGAGAAGCACTCCAGCGTCCGGGGCTGGGAGGGTGAGTCGGCCGCCGTCGACGAGATCGCCGCCTGCCGGAAGCGCCACGCCGACACCCCCCACTGACGGGCAACCGACCTGGGGACGGTTGTCAGGCGATATGCCTGACAACCCTCCCCAGTTCGAACGGTTTCAGCCCGACGCCCGCTCGGACGCCTCGCGGGCGCCCAGCAGGGCGGCGCCGATGGCACCGGCCTGTTCGCCCAGCTCGGCGGCCACGACGCGCACGTCGGCCCGCTCCTCGGGCGCCATCATGCGGGCGGGCAGCGCCCGCCGCACGGGGTCGATCAGCAGGTCCCCGGCCTCCACGAGCCCACCGCCGATGACGACCAGCGAGCTGTCCAGGATGGCCAGCAGGTTGCCGATGCCGAGCGCCACCCACTCGGCGAAGTGGTCGAAGATGGCAAGCGCGTCGGCATCGCCCTCTGCCGCGGCCTGCGTGACGTGCTCACCGCGGACGTACTCGGGCTCACCGGCCAGCTCGACGCCGCGGGGGAACCGGTTCGCCGTCGCCGCCTCGCGGCCGAGGAGGCCAAGCCCGCTGCCCGATGCGAACCGCTCCCAGCACCCCTGGCGGCCGCACGGGCAGGGCGGCCCGTTCGGGTCGACCACCATGTGGCCGGCCTCGCCGCCGAACCCGTGCGCCCCGCGCACCAGCTCGCCGTCGGCGATGGTGCCCGACCCGATGCCGGTGCCCAGCGTGACCAGCACGGCATCCCTGACCCCACGGGCGGCGCCGGCCACGTGTTCACCCCACGTGGCGCAGGTGGCGTCGTTGTCCACCCGGATCGGGAGGCCCAGGCGGGCGTCGAGCTCCTCGCTCACCCGCACGCCGAACAGGCCGGGCAGGTTGGGCCCGACACGCAGGACCCCACGCCGGTCGACCAGGCCGGCGATGCCGACGCCGACCGAGCCGATCTCCTGGTCCTTCCCCAGCGTGCGCACCACGTCCGCCATGGCGTCGAGCACCGGCGCCGTGCCGTCCGGCGTCGGCACCCGGACCTCGTCGACCACGGTCGTGGGGTCGTCGGGGTCGAGCGCCACGCCCAGGACCTTCGTGCCACCGACGTCGATGCCGGCGACCAGCGGCACGCTCAATACCGGAGCAGGGCGCCGGCACGCCCCATCACGTCGAGGTCGGCGTTGCCGATGCAGATCTCGACCTGGCACTGCTGGGCGAGGGCCTCCTCCACCGCGTCCTCCACCAGGTCCTCGACCTCCACCATCTCCTGCTTGCAGGTCCGGCAGCGCCGCCCCATGGCCGCGAGCCGGTCGCAACTGGTGCACCGCCAACCCGGCGCCGAGTAGCCCGACGACACCAGCAGCGTGTCGACGCGGTGCTCGCCCAGGGCCTCGACGACATCGGCGAGGCCCGCGGCGCCCCGACGGCCCGCGGATACCGCAGCCCGCAGGCGGTCGACGATCTCGGCCTGGCGGGCCCGCTCGACCTCGGCCTCGATCTGCTGGGCGGCCGCCAATACCTGCTCGTGGCTCGCGGTGACCGGCACCGACAACCGGCCGGCGAGCCGTTCCCGCAGGTAGGGATGCAGCGCCGCCTCGAGCTGGCCGGCGAGCGCGTCGGGCGCGGCGATGGCCAGGTGGGCGAACGGGTGCTGGCCCCACACGGTGAACGCCACGTGCGCAGCCGTCCGCACGTGCTGGTGGTCGCGGGCCTCGAACGCCTGGGCGTGGTCGCCGCGGTCGCGGTCGCCCCGGCCGTCGATGTCGCGGAGCGCCTCCTCGAACAGCTCGGACCGATCGACCAGCTCGCCCAGCTCGAACACGAACATGCGGGCCCGCTGGCGGTCGGCCAGCAGGACCCCGATCGGCTCGTGCTCGCGCAGCACCGACTCGAGCTGGCCGACAGCCGGGGTGTGGTTGATGACGACGCGGGTGCGCACCGGCACGGGCAGCTCGATGACCCGCCACATGTCGTCGGCGGCGCAGGCGAAGATGGCGACACCCCGCACCCGCGACCGGTTGAGGTCGTCGCGGACGTAGGTCTCGATGCGTCGCAGATCGGCAGTCACCGAGGCATCGCCGTCGGCACGGGATCTGGCCCCCTTGAGCAGGACGTCGACCTCGTGCTCGAGGTCGCGGTGGCGGGCCACCCGGCGCCCGTCGACGTCGAGGTAACACGACGTGATCGGCGCCCTCTCGCCCTTGATCGATGCGAGCTCCCGGATCGCGGCCTCGGTGATTGCCGCCACGGCGCCTCCTCTGCGATCACCCGATCGGGGACGGCCCAGCCGGGTGGGCCCCCGACCGGAGGGGTGCGGACGACGGCGATGGTACGCGACCGCCGGCCGCCCCGCTGCGGGTCAGGTCACGGTGATCCGCTGCACCCGGGGCGCGTCGTCGGCGGCCGGGCCGGCGCCGTGCGCGCTGCGCCCACCCGCCGCGGCATCCGGCGAGGGCCACCCGCCGGTGCCGGTCACGCGGCGCGCCACGTCACCCACCGTGGCCAGCGTGCCGGCCAGCGTGGCCAGCGTCTCCGGGTCGTTCACGACCTCCTCGGCCACGTCCAGCGCGGCCCGGGCCGCGGCGATGAGCTCGCGGGCCGCCGCCTGCAGGTGCTCGACCCCTTCGCGCGCCCGCGCCGGCGCGCCCGTCGACATCTCGCCGTCGTGTGTGGTGGGGCCCATGGTCTGCTCCTCGTTCGCGTCGGGGTGCCGCGCTACGGCACGGGCTCGGCCAGGCTGGCCGCGCCCGACGGCGGCACCGAGGCCGGGGACGTGACGCCGGTCGAACGGTCGCCGGGACCAGCGGGGTCGAACGTCACCACCAGGCGGCCGTTGCGCAGCCGGGCGGCGGTCACCGACCGCCGGCGAAGCGTGTCGGGCAGCACCAGGGCCCGGCGGTACGGACCGACGCGCACCAACAGCTCGTCGCCCGCCCGGCCCAGCTCGAGCTCGTCACGGTCGGAGAACGGCAGGTCGATCTCGAGCACCATGTCGGCCCCTCGCCGGCGCACCCGCATGGGCTCGCGGCGCCCGAACCGCGCCGTGGGGTCCTCGTCGCCGTACAGGGCGTCGGCGAAGCTACGCAGGGCCGCGGGGCCGACCTGCTCGGTGGGCTGGAGCGGCACCCGGAGGACGGGCACCGGCGCGAACCCCCGATCGATCGACGCGAGGTGCTCGGCGTGGGCGGCCTTCCAGCGGGCGAACCACGGGTCGCTGACCTCGTCGGGCAGCAGGCGGTTCGCGATCACCGCGTCGACGTGGTAGCCGAACAGCGAGAGGTAGGTGTGGGTACGCCGAGCCTCGGCGATGACCATGCGCTCGGGGTTCACCACCAGGCGCACGCTGGTGCGGCGCCCGTCGGAGAGCAGCTCGCGCACCCCGGCGAGCCGCTGGTGGAACCGCTCGGTGGCCGCCCACACGTCGTCACCCGCCACCGGCAGGCTGCTGACCCGGGCGAGGATCGGCGAGACCACCCGGTTGAGCCGGCGGCCCATGGGGAACACGCGCTCCATGTAGCGACCGAGGACGTCGGGCAGCGACAGCAGGCGGATGGTCTCGGCCGTCGGCGCGCAGTCGACGACCAGCACGTCCCACTCGCCCGTCGTGGCGTGGTGCTTGATGTCGCTGAGGGCGAACACCTCGTCGAGCCCCGGGACCACCGACAGCTCCTCGGCCTCGAGCCCCTCGACCCCCGCCCAGCGGAACACCTCGACGAGGTAGCGCTGGATCTCGGCCCAGGCGTCCTCCATGCGGTCCTGCGCGTCGAGCTGCTGGGCCCACAGGTTCTCGGCCACGGGGACGACCAGCGGGCCGAGAGGGGTGTCGAAGGCGTCGCCCAGCGAGTGCGCCGGATCGGTGGACAGGGCGAGCGTACGCAGCCCGGCGTCGGCGCAGCGCAGGGCGGTGGCCGCCGATGCGGTGGTCTTGCCCACGCCCCCCTTGCCTGTGAACAGCAGGATGCGAGTGCCCGCTGCCGCCGTCTCCCCAGCTGTGCCCATCCTCGCTAGTGCCGTGACCGTGAACGTTCGCCCGTCCACGGCGAGTCAGGGTCGTCGCTCGCAAGGACGACGACGAAGGCTGGGTAGGCCCCCCGTCGAGGAGGAGGACGCCGCGAGCGGCGACCCTGGCCGGCGTGGTGGGCGCAAACGTTTGCGGTCATGGCACTAACCCTCGAGGTGGGTGCGGAGGGAGCGGAGCGCGGTGCTGACGATGCGGCTCTCGGCCCGACGCTTCACGAACCCCGGCAGGGGCACGAGCAGGTCGACCTCGAGGTGGTAGGTCACGAGCGTGCTGCCCGCGTCGCCGTCCACTGCGGCCAGAACGTAGGAGCCGTCGAGCTTGCGGGTGATGTCGCCCTCGACCAGCTTCCAGGCCAACACCTCGGGGGCCTGGGAGTAGTCGTAGCGCAGGCGGTAGCTGGTGCTGCGGCCCATCGCCGCCGCCCGGAAGGCCACCTCGAGGGCGCGGTCCTCGTCGTCGCGGGCCACCACCTCGGCCGACTTCAGGTCGGTCGCCCAGGTGGGGTACTGGTCGAAGTCGGTGAGCACCTGCCAGGTCTGCTCGGGCGACGCGCCGACCACCATCTGCTGCGTCGCCTCGTCAGCCATCGCGTCGTGCCCCTGACCTGTGTCGAACGGACGCAGGAACGTTAGTGCGCCCCGAGGGTCACCCCGTTCACGATGACTCACGCGTCAGCGTCGGGGACACTCTTCACCGGGAAGGACCCGTGCCGGGCGCCCCACAGCGCCATCAGCCCCAGGCCCAGCACCGGGACCAGGACGCCGAAGGCGAGGGCGGTGAACGGCCGGGCCGCGGCCGTGGCCACTGCCACGACGATCTGGGCCGCCAGCAGCAGCCGGAACGCGCGGGTGACCCGCGCCGGCGCGACCCGGTCGCTGAGGAAGAACACCCCGGCCATCGTCAGGTCGTCGTAGCGGCTGCGGCCGATCGCCACGGCATAGGCCCACAGGAAGGCCGAGCAACCGGCGACGAACAGCACCAGGTCGACGGGCACGGCCACGTACTCGAGGGGGTCGGGCGCGATCGCAGCCGCGACCGAAACCACCGCGAACACGAGCGTCGCCCAGACGTTCGCGCGGACGAGGCCCTCGCCGGCGCCCTCGTCGGCGGGCCAAGCTCGGCGTGGGCGTCGGACGGCACCGACGACCTCGTCGTCCACGTCACCGACGACCTCGTCGTCCGCATCACCGACGACCTCGTCGTCGGGCGGTTCGGTGCCCGGGGTCACCACCGGCCGAGCACCTCCCCCAGCCGGGCGGCGAGGACGTCGTAGCCGAAGGTGCCCACGGCCCGCTCACGCCCGGCCTCCCCCATCCGGCGGCGACGATCGTCGTCGTCGAGCAGCGTCGCCAGCGCCCGCGCCACCGCGGCGGGGTCGCTCGGTGCCGCGACCACCAGCCCGGTGTCGCCGTCGGCGACCGCCTCGGCCGCGCCGCCGCTGTCGCCCGCCACTTGCGGGACGCCGCACGCCGCGGCCTCGAGGAACACGATGCCAAACCCCTCCTGCTCGAGGCCCGCCCAGCGGTTGCGGCACAGCATCGCCGAGACGTCGGCGCAGCCGTAGAGCGCCGGCAGGTCGGTGTCGGGCACGCGGCCGACCAGGCGGACGGGGGCGCCGGTGCGGGCGACGATGCGGTCGAGCCGGGCGCGGTCCCGGCCCGAGCCGCCGATGACGACCAGCAGGTCGGGCCGCTCGGGCGCCAGGAGCGCCGCGGCCTCGATGAGCACGTCCATGCCCTTGCGGGGCACGAGGCGGCTGACGCTGACCACGACGCGGGCGTCGGCGGGCAGGTCGAACAGGGCGCGAGCCTTGGCCCGCGCCTCGGCGTCGAGCGGCACGAAGCGGTCCACGTCGACCCCGGGCGGCACGACGGTGACGGGCAGGGCCCGGCCCGCCGCCCGCTCGCCCTCGGCGGCCGGGTAGCCCCCGGCCGCGATCACCTCGGACGCCCCGCGCAGCACGCGGCCGAGCAGGGACCGGGCGCCGGGCATCCGTCCGGGGACCGTGACCTCGGCCCCGTGCAGCACGAGGCCGTACGGGCGCGACAGGCGGGGGCCGATCAGCCCGACCGGCAGCGCCGGGTCGAGCACGACGAGGGCGGCGCCCGCCTCGGCGGCGAGGGCGTCGACGCGGCGCGCCAGCGACGACGTGGGCAGGAGCACCCGCTCGGCGGTGCGGACGACACGAAACGGCTGTTCGGCGTCCCACGCCTCGGCGCCCTCGTACGGCGTCGTCAGCACCGTGAACGAGGTCGGGTCGAGCCGCCGCCACAGCTCCCACAGATAGGACTGGATGCCACCGACCTTCGGCGGGAAGTCGTTCGTGACGAGCAGGTGGGACACGGGTGGGAGTCTCTCGCTCAGCTGGGGCGCGGGTCGACCGGCGCCGCGAGCTCGGCGCGCACCAGCGGATCGTCGTCGGTGGACACCCCCGCGGCCAGCACGAGATCGTCACGACCCAGGCGGCGGGCCGCCCACACGGCGTGCGCCCGGACGAGGGGGTCGCCGGCCGCCAGGGCCGCGGCCAGGGCGGCTGCGACCCGCGGATCGGCGGGGTCGCCCACGTTGCCGAGCACGACCAGGGCGTTGCGGCGCAGGTAGCGCGGCTGGCGGCGGGGGATGTACCAGCGACCGTGGCGGGCCATCAGGTCGTCGTCGGACGCGGCCAGCAGGTCGAGGACGTCCACCGTGGCCTGGGCCCGCTCGCCGGCGGGGGTCGGACCCTGCCCGGCGCTGCGGCCCCGGTCGAGGCGCCGGTTCGGGGGGCACACCTCCTGGCAGTCGTCGCAGCCGTAGAGCCGGTCGCCCAGGGCCACCCGGTGCTCGGGCGGGAACGGTCCCTCGACCTGCAGCAGCCAGGCCAGGCAGCGGCGGGCGTCGACCACACCCGGAGCCACGATGGCGCCGGTCGGGCACGCCTCGAGGCAGCGGGTGCAGCCCCCGCACCCGTCGGGCACCGGCTCGGCCGCGGGCCCGCCGTCGGCGAGCGGAGCGTCGGTGACGACCGAGCCGAGCACGAACCAGCTTCCCTGGCCGGGCAGCAGCAGGTTGGCGTTCTTGCCGTACCAGCCGAGGCCCGCCCGGTAGGCGGCCTCGCGGTCGACGAGGGCGTTGTCGTCGGCGAGCACACGCGCCCGCCACCCGGCGGCCTTCAGCTGCCGGGCGACGACCGTGAGGGCGGCCTTCAGCGGCCCGTAGTGGTCCTCCCAGGCGTAGCGGGCGACGCGGCCGGCGGGCCCGGGCAGAGCGCCGGCGTCCGTCGTGGTGTCACGGTCGTGCGTCATGTCGAGGGCGCGCCGGTAGCTGCGGGCGCCGACGACGAGCGCCCGGGCGTCGGGCAGGGCCCTGGTCGGGTCGGTCGACCGGTCGGGGTGCAGGTAGGTGAACCGCATGCCGCCGTGGAGCCCGGCCGCCTTGCGGTCGACGAGGTGCCGGCGCGTGGTGGCGAAGGGGGCGGCGGCGGTCACGCCGACGGCGTCGAGGCCCGCGGCCCGCCCGGCGGCGACGAGATCGTCGACCACAGGGACGCGTCGGGGCGGCAGCACGGCCGTGGGCACCGGGCCATCGTGCCGACACCCGGCCGCGGCGGCAACTCGGCGTCGTGCCGGCCCGGCGGAGGCAGGCCGTTCAGCCGGTTCGCCGGACGTGGCGCAGCGCGGGCAGGAGGCCGGCGCCCGAGAGCAACCGCAACGCCCGCTCTTCGGCCACGTCGACCACCACGGCCTCCCCCGGCTCGCGCGAGCAGATGAACGTCACCACGCAGTCGGCACAGGCGCTGGTGCCCTGCATGGCGCACTCGTCGCAGTCGATCGTGAGCGGCTCGCCCTCGGCCCGGGGGATGTGGGGGTGTGACACGCGCGTACCGTACGCAGGGGGTGTGACATTCAAGAGGGCGCGCGGACAGGTACGTCCTCGGCGCAGCCTCTAACGGCCGAGGAGGGCGACGAGCTGGCGGGCGTGGAGGAGGTTGGCGCCCCGCCGGCGCACGCCCGTGCGCACCCGGTTGTCGCTCGACGCCACGATCACGGGCGTGGCGGCGGGGATGCGGCCCACCAGGTCGATGATGACGTCGTCGGCCTCGACCCCGGGGTCCGAGAACCGCACCCGCACCAGCGCCCGGGTCGGAGCCGGCACGGACAGCGGCTCGACCTCGGCCCCGTCGAACACCAGCTCCACCGGGGTCGACGTGCGGTGGGCGAGGTCGGAGACCGCGGCGAGCAGCCGCCGGCGCTGCTCGGCCGCCGGGAGCTCGGGCCACCCCGTCATCGTCACGTTGTAGCCGTCGACCACCAGGACCGAGCCGGGCGTCCGCAGCAGGTGCTCGGCCGCCTCGACCGAGTCGTCGAACATCCCACCCGGCAGCCGGAGGGGCACCCTCGCGGGCACCGCCTCGCCGGCAGGGGTGGCCGCCGCGTCGGCGGGGAGGGCCTCGCCGGTGGCGACCGCCGCGCCCGCCCCTCCCGGCGGAGCGCCGCGGGCGTCCTCGCGCGCCTGCTCCAGCGCCTCGGCGACCCCGGCCAAGGCGTCGGCCAGCGACGCTGCGGCGGCCGCGGCATGGGCGACCCCGGTGACCACGGTCGCGGGGACGGCGACGGGTGGCGGCGTCCCCTGCGGAGGGTTCACCGGCAGGCCGGGCGACGGCGACGGGGCCTCGGGCGGCGGGGCGATGGTCGGCGGCGGTCCGGCCGACGTCGACGGCGCGGCGGGGGGAGTGCCGGCCGGCTCGGACCGGGCCGGCGCCCCGGGCGGCTGGGGTCGGGCCTCGCCGGGCGGGGTGGCCGCCCGCAGCTCGGCCTCGAGCGCCTTGATGCGGGCCCGGGCGGCGTTGAGCTGGGTCCCCCGCTCGACGAGGCGCACGTCGGTGTCCTTCAGGCTGCGGACGGCGTCGCGGCGCTCGGTCGCGAGTCGCTCGGCCTCGGCGGCGACGTCGGCGAGCCGGGACTCGGCGACCAGCCGGGCGGCCTGCTCGGCCGCCAGGTCGGACCGCAGGCCCTCGGCGTCCGCCGCGAGTGCGGTGGCGGCCCCCTCGGCCCGCGCCAGCGCCGCCTCGGTGGCCGCGAGCCGGCGGGTCGCGGCCCGTTCCTCCCGCTGCTCGGCGGCGTCGGCCGCCCGGGCCGACTCGTCGGCCTCCAGCGCAGCGAGCTCGTCGTGCCAGCCCTCGGGCCGGGTCAGCCACAGCCACCCGGCCCGGCCGACGTCGTCCTCGCCGACGGCCTCGGCCACGCGGGCCCGGAACTCGCCGTCGGCCTCGACCACCCGGGCGACGGCGTCGAGCGACCGGGGGGTCTGCTTGGCGAAGGTCACGTACCGGCGCAGGGCGGGCGGCGGGGGCACCACGGGGTCGGCCGTCAGGCCGGCGCGGGCGACGGCGAGGGCGGCCTCCACCGCGCGACGGATCACACCGGCCGCGTCGCTCATCGGCGCACCCTTCGGGATGCGAGCAACACACGATCGGCCCTCCGGGCCGAGAAACGCACTGGGCCTATGGTTCGCTCGCTTCGCTCGCTCAGATCGCCCCCGAGTCAGGCACGACGGCCGACCCGGACGACGACTCGTCCGCGGCGTCGACGCGCTCGACGGCCGTGCCCGTGCCGCACCAGCGGCACATGACCGAGTCGACCGACTCGGCGAGCACCGCCTCGTCCTCGATGCGCAGGTCGCCCCCGACCGTGAAGTGGTGGTAGGCGCGGGTGCGGCGGGTCGTCACCACGTCGAACCGGGTGAGGTTCCCGCAGGCGGTGCAGCGGTATCTGGTGGCCACGAGCGCAGCCTACCGACCACCCGCGCGTGGGCTCAGATCGAACGCTTGTTGGCACGAATGTATGTTCGCTAGCCTCCACCACATGGAGCGCAGCGTCGACGGGCTGGCCACGCCGCTCCACGAGGTCACGTTCTGCGTGGTCGACCTCGAGACCACCGGCCTCTCAGCGGCGACCTGCTCCATCAGCGAGGTCGGCGCGGCGCGGTTCCGCGGCGGCGAGTGCCTGGGGACGTTCCGGACCTTCGTCGACGCGCCGGCGCCCGTGGAGCCGGCGGTGACGGCGCTCACCGGCATCACCGACGACATGCTGCGGGGCGCACCCCCCGTCGAGGCCGTGCTCCCGGCGCTCGCCGAGTTCGCGGCGGGGGCCGTGCTCGTGGGCCACAACCTGCGCTTCGACGTGGCGTTCCTCGACGCCGCCCTCGTCGCCACCGCGCGCACTGTCGTCGGCGCCCGGACGGTCGACACGATGGCGGTGGCCCGGCGGCTGATCGGTGAGGACGCCCCCGATCTGCGGCTCGCCACCCTGGCCGACGCGCTCGGCCTCGCCCATCGGCCGAGCCACCGTGCCCTCGACGACGTCCTGGCCACCGCCGACCTGCTCCACGTCCTGCTCGAACGGGCCGCGGGGCTGGGCGTGGCGGCGCTCGACGATCTCCTCGACCTGCCGGGGCTGGCCCGCCACGCGCCTGCAGCCAAGCTCCGCCTCACCACCCGCCTGCCGCGTGCTCCGGGCGTCTACGTGCTGCGCGACGCGCAGGGCGCGGTGTTGCGGGTCGAGCCCGCGGCCGACGTCCGGCGGGCGGTGCGGGCCTTGTTCGCCGCCGACCCGGGTCCCGGCGTCCGGCACCTCCTGCGCACCGTCCACGCGGTCGATCACGTGCCCTGCGCGTCGCCGGCCGAGGCCGAGACGCACGCGGCCGAGCTCGCCGCGACGCTGCTGCCGCCCCGCCGTCGCGGTCGCCGCCGGCACGCGGAGGCGGGTCTACGCTGCGCGTCGTGCTGACCGCGTTCGTGCTCATCCACGCCGCCCCCGACCGCATCGCGGACCTCGGCCCCGAGATCGCCGACGTCGACGGCGTCGCCGAGGTCTACTCGGTGACCGGCGACCTCGACCTGGTGGCCATCGTGCGGGTGCGCGAGCACGAGCGGCTGGCCGACGTCGTCACGCGCCACATCTCGTCGCTCGACGGGGTCGTGCACACCACGACGATGATCGCCTTCCAGGCCTACTCGCGGCACGACCTCGACTCGATGTGGAACCTCGGCATCGAGTGACCCCACCCAGGATCTCCACAGCAGGAGCGGGGGTCAGGACCCCCGAAACAGCCGTGGAGATCAGTCGTGTTGCTCGCCGACCGCTCGCACCAGGCGGGTGATGAGCGCTTCCCACGGCTCGACGCCCGGGCGGGTCAGGTCGACCGCCCCGAACAGCAGGAACCCGAGCCCGACCGCGTGGCAGAACCGCACGATCGACAGCGTGTCGAGGTCGGGGTCGATGTCGCCCGTCGCCTTCGCCTCCTCGACCAGGTCGGTGAGCTGGCGCCGGCGCTCCTCGATGGCGTCGCGCAGGCCCGCCGCCACCTCGGGGTCGCGGCGGGCGGCCACGAAGGCCTCGAGCAGCAGCGCCTGCCCGTTGTCGAACTCCTCGGTGACCAGGTGCGAGCCGACGGTGGTGAGGATGTCGGTGGCGGCGCCCTCGAAGCGGTGCTCGGCGAAGAGCTGCTCGAACTCGTCGTCGGACTGCGCGTCGATCGCCGCCGCCAGCAGCTCGGCCTTGCCCCGGAACCGTCCGTAGATGGCGCCCGTGGTGAACCCGGCGCGCCGGGCGATCTCCTGGACGCCCGCGCGGTCGTAGCCCTTCTCGGCGAAGACCTCGGCGGCCGCCGCCACCAGCCGGTCGCGCGTGGGGTCGTCCGAGACGTCGACCGGTTCGGTTCCCACGCCGCCAGTCAAGGGCAGGCCGTGACGAGCGTCAAGCTCGGGGTCCTCAGACGGCGGGGGCGTTCGACGCCGCGATCAGCGCATCGAGCGCCCCGGCCGCCCGCCCGTCGTCGATGGCGGCCCGGGCGGTGGCCAGGCCCGACTCGAGATCGTCGGCGAGCCCCGCGGCCACCAGCCCCGCACCGGCGTTGAGGGTGACGATGTCGCGGTGCGGGCCGGGCTCACCCGACAGCACCCGCCGGGCGAGCCCCGCGTTGGTGGCGGGGTCACCGCCCACGACCGCGTCGGCGGGAACTTTCGCGATGCCCAGTGCCGCCGGGTCGACCGTGTAGGTCTCGACGGTCCCGTCGCGCACGTCCACCACCCGCGACGTGGTCGAGATCGTCAGCTCGTCGAGGCCGTCGTCGCCGTGGACGATGAGCGCCCGGGCTGCGCCCCGGTGGGCGAGCACGCCCGCCATCCGCTCGGCCATGGCCCCGTCGGCGACGCCGATCATGAGGCGGCGGGCGCCGGCCGGGTTGGCCAGCGGGCCGAGGATGTTGAACGCGGTGGGCACGCCCAGCTCGCGCCGGGTGGGACCGGCGTGGCGCATCGCGGGGTGAAAGCGCGGTGCGAAGCAGAACCCGATGCTGGCCTCGCGCACGCAGCGGGCCACGTCCTCGGGCCCGCAGTCGATGCGGACGCCCAGCGCCTCGAGCACGTCGGCGCTGCCGGCCGACGACGACGCGGCCCGGTTGCCGTGCTTGCACACGCGGCCGCCCGCGCCGGCGACCACGAGTGCCGCCAGCGTGGAGACGTTGATCGTGTGGGCCCGGTCGCCCCCGGTGCCGACGATGTCGACCACGGCCATGTCCGGCGGCAGGTCCACCCGCTCGCCGGCGGCGAGCATGGCCTCGAGCATGCCGGTGAGCTCGTCGACGGTCTCGCCCTTCATGCGCAGGGCCACGATGAACCCCGCGATCTGGGCCGGCGTCGCCGCCCCGTCGAGGATCTCGGCCATCGCCGCCCGCGCCCGGTCGGCCGTCAGGTCGGCCCCCGACGAGAGGGTGCCGATGACGGGCGCCCACCCCTCGAACGTCATGTCACTCGTGGGCAACCACTAGGACGCCCGGCGGCGTTGGCGGATGATGCGCCGGCGCTCGCGCTCGGTGGCGCCTCCCCAGACGCCCTCCTTCTCGCGCACGGCCAGGGCGTGCTCGAGGCAGGTCTCACGGACGGGACACCCGCCGCACACCGCCTTGGCGTCGTCGGCCTCGTCGTCGGTGACGGGGTAGAAGATCAGCGGGTCGAGCCCGCGGCAGGCTGCGTGCTGTCGCCATGTCAGCTTCATGATGGAGGGAATGTCTCCCTGTGACTGATTCGTGTCGTACGCGATCGCCAGGCAACGCCGAGACGGCGTGCCCCGAGATCGGAGTCTCTGTTCCCCAGGTGGCCGCGCGCAAACCCGCACGCAACGAAGTGTCTCGCAGGCCTCGCAGCCGGAGGACGGCCGATCTTGGCACCGACACGCGGCCGTGGCAAGGGTCTATTGCCGCAGGTCGGGCGCTCGCGGCGTCCTGGAACCGATCGTCCCGGCGTTCTCGAACACGATCATGTGAAGCGTGGCTTACACCAACCACCGTTAGAGTTGCGCGGACGGCTCACGCCATCGAGGGGTTGCGGCCGGCGTGCTGCCCGTCGGCCGGCTGTGGAGCTGGTGGTCGACTGCCAAATCGCCACGCGTGGGCTTCGACGACCGCCCGACCCGCTCGACCTCTTAGTCTCGGACGTGAACACCAGGAGACGTCCCCCCATGGCCCTCGGCTCGTTCGACCGCAGCGACAACCTTGCCCGCCTGGGCGTCGGCACCTACGACGTGCTCGTCGTCGGCGGCGGCGTCACGGGCGCCGGCGTGGCCCTCGACGCTGCCGCGCGCGGCCTGCGCACCGCCCTCGTCGAGCGCGACGACTTCGCCTCGGGCACGTCGTCCAAGTCGTCCAAGCTGGTGCACGGCGGGCTGCGGTACCTGCAGAACGGCGACGTCCGGCTGGTCTACGAGGCGCTGCACGAGCGGCAGCGCCTCCTGCGCAACGCCCCGCACCTGGTCAAGGTGCTCCCGTTCCTCATCCCGGTCTTCACCGGCAAGGGCGGCCTCATCCCCAAGCAGGTGGCGCGGGCCCTCGGCTCGGCGATGTGGATGTACGACCTGACCGGCGGGCTGCGCATCGGCAAGATCCACCGCCGGCTCAAGGCCGACGCGGCCCGGGCGCACATGCCGACCCTCGGCGACCGCCTCGCCTGGGCCTACCTGTACTACGACGCCCAGACCGACGACGCCCGCCTCACCCTCACGCTCGCCCGCACCGCGGCGATCGACTTCGGCGCCACGGTCGCCAACCACGCCGGGGTGACCCGCTTTCTCAAGTCGGGCGACCGGGTGACCGGGGCCGTGGTCGACGCCGGCTCGGGCACCGGCGAGGTCGAGGTGCGCGCCCGCGTGGTGATCAACGCCACCGGCGTGTGGGCCGACGACGTCCGGGCCCTCGACGAGGGCGCCCACCCCGAGACGATCCGCCCCGCCAAGGGCATCCACATCACCGTCCCGTGGGACAAGATCCGCAACGACATCGCCGCGGTCGTGCCCGTCCCCAAGGACCGCCGGTCGGTGTTCGTCGTGCCGTGGCCCGGCGTCGACGGCACCGTGGGCGGGCCGGGCTCGGTCACCTACATCGGCACCACCGACACCGACTACGACGGCGACGTCGACGACCCCCAGTGCACGGCCGAGGACGTCGCCTACCTGCTGTCGGCCGTCAACCACTCGGTGACCGAACCGCTCGTCGAGAGCGACGTCCTCGGCACGTGGGCGGGCCTGCGCCCCCTGGTCAGCGATGCGGTCAGCACCCGCACGGCCGACATGTCCCGCCAGCACCGGGTGACGACCTCGCCGTCGGGGCTCGTCACGGTCATCGGCGGCAAGCTCACGACCTACCGCGAGATGGCCGAGGACGCGGTCGACGCCGCCCTGGCCGCGGCGGCCCAGGCCGGCGACCCGCTCCCCCGGATGGCGGGTCGCAGCCGCACCCGCAAGCTGCGGCTGCGCGGCGCCGACGGGTGGTCCGAGGCCGCGGCCACGCAGCGCCACCTCGCCGAGCGCTACGGGGGCGAGACCGGGGTGCTGACGGCCATGATCGACGCCGACCCCGCGCTCGGCGACCCGCTCGTGCCCGGGCTGCCGTACCTCCGGGCCGAGGCCGTCTACGCGGTGCGCTACGAGATGGCGACGACCCTCGACGACGTGCTGGCCCGCCGCACCCGCGCCCGTCTGCGGGACGGGGCCGCCACGGCCGCGGCCGCGGCCGACGTGGCCGCCCTCGTCGCACCCGAGCTGGGATGGTCGGCCGAGGAGCAGGCCGCCCAGGTGGCCTCGTACGTGGCTGCCGCCGAGCACGAGCGGGAGGTGCCCGGCCTCCCCGAGGTCGGCGCGCTGATCGCCGGCGCCTGACGCAGGCGCCCGCCGACGAGCCGCGGTGAAGGGCGCGCGTGCCAGGATCGCGACGATGACCGCGCCTCACGACCCGCCCACTCCCGGCTCCGGCGCCCCCACGCCTCCCATCCCGATCGCCGGCGGCGCGGCCGCGGCGACCGCCCGGCTCGACGCCGAACGGGTGGCGGTCGACGACGCCCTGCTGGCCCGCCTGCGCGACGTCTGCCCCGACGTGACCGTCGAGGCCGCAGCGGTGGCCGAGGCCAGCCGCGACTGGTGGCCGCTGGCCATGGCGTGGGCCACGACCGGGAAGGTGGCCAGCCTGGCCGCTGCGGTCGCCCGCCCGGCCGACGCCGACCAGGTGGCGTCCGTGCTGGCGCTGTGCCACGAGGCCCGCGTCCCGGTGACGGCCGCGGGCGGGCGCAGCGGGGTGTGCGGCGCCTCTGTCCCGCTCCACGGCGGCGTCGTCCTCGACCTCACGGCGATGGCCGGGATCGTCGACGTCGACCGCACGTCGCTGGTGCTCGACGTGCTACCGGGCACGTTCGGCGACGTGCTCGAGCGCGACCTGCGGGCCGATCACGACGTCACCGTCGGCCACTGGCCGCAGTCGGTGGCGCTCTCCACCGTCGGCGGGTGGCTCGCCTGCCGCGGTGCGGGGCAGCTCTCCGGCCGCTACGGGAAGATCGAGGACATCGTGCTCGGCCTCGACGTCGCCCTCGCCGACGGCACCCGCATCACGACCGGCGGCTGGCCCCGGGCCGCCGTCGGGCCCGACCTCACCCAGCTGTTCGTGGGGAGCGAGGGCACGCTCGGCGTCATCACCGGCGCTCGCCTGCGGCTCCACCCGGCCCCGGCGCGCGAGCGGCGCGGCGCCTGGCTGCTGGGCTCGTTCGAGGTGGGCCTCGACGTCATGCGTCGGGTCCTGCAGCGGGGCGCCCACCCGGCGGTCCTGCGCCTCTACGACGCCAGCGAGGCCGACCGCACGTACGGCACGGGCGACAAGGCGCTGCTCCTGGCGCTCGACGAAGGCGACGGCACCGTCATCGACGCCACGTTCGAGCTGCTGGCCGAGGAGAGCCTCCGGGCCGGCGGCCACCGCGGCGACGAGGCCCACGTCGAGCACTGGCTCGCCCACCGCAACGAGGTGTCGGCCCTCGAGGCGCTCACCAGCAAGGGCTACACCGTCGACACGATGGAGGTGGCCGGATCGTGGGCCGACCTGCCCACGATCTACCGGGCGACGCTCGAGCGCTCTGCTCGGCGTGGAGGGGACGATCGCCGCCTCCGCCCACCAGTCGCACAGCTACCAGACCGGCGGCTGCCTGTACTTCACGTTCGCCGGCCAGGTCGACACCGACCGGCGCGACGCCTACTACCGGGAGCTGTGGGACGCCGGCCAGCGCACGGTCCTCGCCCACGGAGGCGCCTTGAGCCACCACCACGGCGTCGGGCTCAACCGCGGCCGGTTCATGGCCGAGGCGCTCGGCCCCGCCCACCGGGTCCTGGTGGCGACCAAGGCGGCGCTCGACCCGCACGGCATCCTCAACCCGGGCAAGCTCGGCCTGCCGTCCCCTTGGGCCGCGCCGACGGGTTGGTGACGCGCGCCATGCCTCATCCGGCAGACTCATCGGCTGTGACAGCAACAGAAGCCGGCCCGATCCTCGTCGTCGACGTCGGCACGTCGGGGGTGCGAGGCGCGGTGGTGCGCCCGGATGCGACGGTCACCGCCGTCCAGCACCGGCCCGTCCTCCCCTCCTCCCCCGCCCCCGGCCTGGTCGAGTTCGACGCCACCGCCCTGGCCGACGCGGCGCTCGAGGTCGCCCGGGCGGCGCTGGCCGCCGGCGGGCCGGTGGCGGCCGTCGGCGTCACCAACCAGCGGGCCTCGACCATCGCCTGGGACCGGGCGACCGGCGAGCCCGTCGGCCCCGGCCTCGGCTGGCAGGACCTGCGCACGGTCGGCGACTGCCTCGTCTGGCAGGCCCAGGGGCTGCGCTTCGCGCCGAACGAGTCGGCCACCAAGGCCGCGCACCTGCTCGACCAGGCCGACCCCGACCGCACCCGTGACCTGTGCGTCGGCACCGTCGACGCCTGGGTGGCGTGGCACCTGTCGGGCGGCGATGTCTTCGCGACCGACGCGTCCAACGCCGGGGTCACGGGGCTCCTCGACAGTGGCCACACCGGCTGGGACGCCAAGGTGCTCGACGCACTGCGGATCCCGGCGCCTGCGTTGCCCACCATCGTCGACTCGAGCGGGGTCGTCGGCGTCGCGAGCGCCCTCGACGGGTCGCCGCCCATCGCCGCCCTCGCGGGCGACCAGCAGGCGTCGCTCGTCGGGCAGGGCTGCGTGCTCCCGGGCCTGGCCAAGATCACGTTCGGCACCGGCGGGATGCTCGACGTCTGCGTCGGGCCCGACGCGCCGATCGCGGACCGCCAGGGCCCCGCCGGCACGTTCCCGATCATCGCCTGGCGGCGGGGCGGCGAGACCATGTGGGGCGTCGAGGCGATCATGCTGGCCGCGGGCACCAACGTCGAGTGGCTGCGCGACGACCTCGGCATCATCGACACGGCCGAGCAGTCGCACGACGTCGCCTCCCAGTGCGAGACGACCGACGGCGTCGTCTACGTCCCTGCCCTCCTGGGCCTGGGCACGCCCCGATGGGACTACGGCGCCCGCGGGACCCTGCTCGGCATCACGCGCGGCACGGGGCGGCCGCAGGTCGTCCGGGCCGTCCTCGAGGGCGTGGCCCAGCGTGGCGCCGACCTCGTGGAGGCCGCCGAGGCCGACACCGGCCTGGCGCTCGACCGGCTGCGCGTGGACGGCGGCATGACCGGCAACCCCACGTTCGTGCAGGCCCTCGCCGACGCCACCGGCCGGCCGGTCGAGGTCTCCCCCGAGCGCGAGGCGACGACGCTCGGCGCAGGCTTCCTCGCCGGGCTCGCCGTGGGTACGTGGGACGGGTGGGACGACCTCGCCGCCACGTGGCGCCCGTCGACCGTCGTCGAGCCGGCCCGCGCCCTCGACCGCGCTCGTTGGCGCGAGGCTGTCGACCGGGCCGCCCGGTGGGAGCCCGACCTCAGCGCCATCAGCTTCTGACCGCCGCACATCTGGAGAAGACATGGCAGGTTCGCGACGACGCACGCTCGGGATCATCATGGGCGTCGCCGTCCTCGTGGTGGCGGCGGCCGGGTTCGCCGGGTGGTGGTTCCTCATCCGCGACGACGCTCCGCCCGAGGCCGACATCGACACCGCGGGGCGCACCCTCGACGAGCAGGCCGGCGGCGACGCCTCGGGCGGCGCCACCGGCGGCATCGAGGGCGCCTGGACGGTCGACACGTCGGTCGGATCGTTCGACGACTTCTCTGGGACGTGGGCCGGCTACCGCTTCGAGGAGGAGCTGGCCAGCATCGGCACCAACACCGCCGTCGGCCGCACCCCCGACGTGACCGGCACGATGACCGTGGCCGGCGACGAGGTCTCCGCCGTCGACGTCGAGGTCGACCTCACGACCCTCCAGAGCGACAGCGGCACCCGCGACGGCGCGCTGCGGTCGCGGGGGCTCGAGTCCGACACGTTCCCCACCGCCACCTTCGCGCTGACCGAGCCGCTGGCGCTGCCGGCCGGGGCCGACGGCGGCGAGCGGGTCACGGCCGAAGCCACCGGCGACCTCACCATCCACGGGGTGACGCAGGCCGTCACCCTGTCGGTCGAGGCCCAGCTGTCGGGCACCACGGCCGCCATCGTCGGCCAGGCGCCGGTGCTGCTGGGCGACTTCGACATCGACCCGCCCACGGGGTTCTCGGTCCTGTCGATCAACGACCAAGGCACGTTCGAGTTCCAGATCTTCTTCACCAAGGGGTGATGGGACCGCCCACGGTGGGGTGAGCCGAACCCGCAGGTCGGTGGGCCGCCCCATTGGCCACGACGCAGCAGGAGCCGAGGATGAGGGCATGGTGACTCCCCTCGCCCCCGCGCCGGCCCACCCCGGCGCGGACCCCGCCGCCGCTCCCCCGCCCACCCGCCCGCCGCTCTGGCGCACGGTGCTCCACGCCCCGTTCAGCGCCCGAACCTGGCGCGACTACGCGTATCTCCTGGTCGGCTCGATCATGGCCGCCTTCGCCTTCGGCACGCTGGCGACCCTCCTCTGGCTGTCGATCATCCTCACCACGGTCGTGGTCGGCATCCTGCTCTTCGCGCTGACCGTCCGTGCCGCCCGGGTCTACGCCGCCGCGCCCCGCGGGCTCGCCGGCGCCCTGCTCGACGAACACGTGGCGACCCCGCGTCGCCGGCCCCGCCGGCCCGGGCTCCTCGGGTGGCTCGGAGCGAACTTCGGCGACCTCGACGGCTGGCGGTCGATCGCCTTCATCATCGTGTCGACCCCGGTGACGATCGCCGGCGCCTACTCGCTCGTCATCCTGTGGGCCACGTCGGCGACCATGGTGACGTACCCGATCTGGTGGAGCGTGTACGACCCCGAGAACGTCGACTCGGCGGGCGTGGTCCGCCAGTCGGGCCTGCAGATCGGCGAGTTCTACTTCGACACCTGGCCCCGGGCGTTCGCCGTGTCGGCGGTCGGCGTCGCCCTGCTGTTCGCCATCCCGTGGGTGGCCCGCGGGTTCACGACCGTGGACCGGCTGCTCGTCCGGGGGCTGCTGGGGCCGACGCGCACGTCCGACCGCGTCGACGACCTCGAGGTCACCCGCGCCCAGGCCGTCGACCAGTCGGCGGCCACCCTGCGCCGGATCGAGCGCGACCTCCACGACGGCACCCAGGCCCGGCTGGTGGCCCTCGCCATGCACCTCGACATGGCCCGGGACCAGCTCGACAACGGCCCGCCCGAGGAGAGCGCCCGGGCCCGCGAGCTGCTCGAACGGGCCCACCGCGACGCCATCGACGCCATCGCCGAGCTCCGGGAGGTGACAAGGTCGATCCACCCGCCGGCCCTCGACCGGGGCCTCGGGGACGCCCTCGCCACGCTGGCGGCCCGCAGCGGCGTCCCGACCGACCTCGAAGTGCGGATCGGAAGCCGGCCCTCGCCGGCCATCGAGACGATCGCCTACTACTGCGCCGCCGAGCTGCTCACCAACGTGGCCAAGCACGCCGGCGCCACCCGGGCGACCGTCGCCGTCACCGCCCAGGACGGCGTCCTCCGCGTCCAGGTCACCGACGACGGCCGGGGCGGCGCCCACCTGGCCGAGGAGGGCGGTCTGGCCGGGCTGGCCGAGCGTGTCGGCACGGTCGACGGGCACCTGGCCCTGTCGAGCCCCGCCGGCGGCCCCACCGTCGCCGTCGTCGAGCTGCCCCTGACCGCCCGATGACCGACGGTGACCACGTGACCGACCCGGGCGGGCGCCCCCGGGTGACGATCGCCGAGGACTCGGTGGTCCTGCGCGAGGGACTCGTCGGCCTGCTGAACGAGCGGGGCTTCGACGTCGTCGCCGCCGTCGGCGACGCCGGGGCCCTGCTGGCGGCCGTCGACGCCGACCCGCCCGACGTCACCGTGGTCGACATCCGCATGCCACCCACCCACACCGACGAGGGGTTGCGGGCGGCGATCGAGCTGCGCCGGCGGCACCCGTCGGTGGCGGTGCTGGTGTTCTCGCAGTACGTCGAGACGCGGTACGCGGCCGAGCTGCTGGCCGACCGGTCCGACGGCGTCGGCTACCTGCTGAAGGACCGCGTGGCGCACGTCGGCGAGTTCGTCGACGCCCTGCGCCGGGTCGTCGGCGGCGGCACCGCCCTCGACCCCGAGGTGGTGAGCCAGCTGCTGGCCGCGTCGCGGCGCACCGACGGGCTGGCCGCCCTGACGCCCCGCGAGCGCGAGGTGCTGGGGCTCATGGCCGAGGGCCGCTCCAACGCCGCCATCGCGTCGGCGCTGGTGGTGACCCCCCGGGCGGTCGAGAAGCACGTCGGCAACATCTTCATGAAGCTGGACCTCCCCGAGTCCGACGCCGACCACCGACGCGTCCTCGCCGTCCTCCGCTGGCTCCGCTCGTAGGGGTGGATGGCTGGCTGGGTTCGCTGGGGAGGCGAGGCAATGGGTTCCACCAAAGGGAGGACGAGGCAATCGGTTCCATATCCGGAACCTGTGCCTCATCCTCGTTCCGCCGGAACTCATTGCCTCGGGACCGAGGGGATGGCGGCCGTACACTGGTGGGTGACGGTGAGCCGGCCAGGTGGCCGCGGTCCGGTCGCTCCGGCGGCCGGGTCGAGGAAAGTCCGGACTCCACAGGGCGAGGGTGCTGGCGAGAGCCAGGACGGGGCGACCTGCCGGTTCAGGGCAACAGAGAGCAGACCGCCGATGGCGGGGCGCCGGGAGACCGGCGGCCCGCACAGGCAAGGGTGAAACGGTGCGGTAAGAGCGCACCAGCGTCGGGGGCGACCCCGGCGGCTGGCAACCCCCACCCGGAGCAAGGCCAAGCGTGGGACGGCCGGCCCGGCCGATGTCCCCAGGTAGGCCGCACAGATGGATGGCCACCCAGGCGGCGCCCCGCAAGGGGCCCGCCGGACAGAATCCGGCTTACAAGCCGGCTCACCGTCACCACCCCTGGTCAGAGCGCTGGCATGTGCTCTGGGCATGCGACCCGGAGGGGTGTTGTCGACCGCCTCGGCGGGCAGGGAGGATGGTGGTCCGAAGTCCTCGACTTCCAGGAGGGGGTCGAACCGATGGCGGTCACGCTTCCGGCCTTCACACCGCTTGAGGACAGCCTGTTCCTGACGCTGTACGCCAGGGCCCTCGACAACCGCCGGCCGCACCCCATCCTCGGCGACGCCACGGCCGACCAGCTCGTCGACGAGCTCGACTACGACTTCGGCCGGCTCCACATCGACACCAACCTCATCCTCAACGTCGCCCTCCGAGCCAAGAAGCTGGACCAGGTGGCCTCGCGGTTCCTGGCTCGCCACCCTGACGCCGTCGGGCTTGACCTGGGCGCCGGGCTGGACACCCGGGTGTTCCGCCTCACCCCGCCGCCCACAGTCGACTGGTACGACATCGACTTCCCCACCGTCGCCGCCACTCGAGAGAGCGTGCTCCCGGATCGTGCGAACGCGCATGTCATCGGCGCGGACGTGAGGGACGCGGACTGGCTGGGCACCGTCCCCACCGGCCGCCCGGCCGTGATCGTCGCCGATGGCATGATGGCGTTCCTCAGCCAGGACGAGCTGGTCTCGCTGTGGGACCGGCTCATCAGCCACTTCCCCAGTGGCGAGATCGTCTTCAATAGCTACACCCGGTTCGCCATCTGGGTGGCCAGGCACGCTCGCGGCACCAAGTCCGTCGCCGACCTCGTCAAGTTTCCCGGCATGGACGACCCCCGCGCACCCGAAGGCTGGAACCCCAAACTGCAGCTGGTCAGGGAGATCCTGCTCAGCCGGGAACCCGAGGTCGCCGAGTTCCCACCGGCCTGGCGCCGGTACCACCGGCTGGCAGCACACAGCACCGCCTGGTCCCGGACGGGAACCATCGTCGTGCACTACCGCTTCTGAGAGCGCTTCCTCCGGCTCACCGTCACCACCGAGCCCTGCGACGTCAGTGAGCACGTCGGCGTGGCCGGCGTGGGCCCGCATGCCTCGAGCCCGGCGGACCACTGGCGGGTCACGCCGCACCCAGTCGCTCACCCCGACGGGCGGTCGACCCGGGACACCAGGGCGGGAGGGGCGAGGGTGCAGTAGCTCTCGGTCAGCAGCTCGGCGATCTCGTCCCAGTCGACCTCGTCGGTCAGCACCATGCCGACGGCCTCGGGGTGCCACACCGGGCGGAAGAACGGCGGTCCCACGGCGCCCAGCGCCTCGAGCTCGGGGCCTCTCGACCGGAACGTCAAGACCGTCGCCGGGCCGTCCGTCGACGCCGCGCGGGCGTAGGCGGGCGGCCAGCCGTCGGCGATCGCGAGCACGTGGGCGAAGGTCTTCGTCCGGACCCGCCAGCGGGTGCCCACCCACGCCTCCTCCTCCCGCACGTCGGGCAGGCCCAGACAGATCGAGCGAAGGCTGGCAACGATCTCGGGGGCGACCTCGGCGCGGTCGGGCACCACGACCTCCTGTCTCGGGACGCGGGCGAGGGTACCGCCGCCGCGTCACGGCGACGGAGTAGGAAGGGGCGTGGCGTTCTTCGTCCTCCTCCGCCGCGCCGGGCCGGCCTGGGACCCGTCGCTGCCGCTCGAGCAGCAGTCGGGCTGGGACGAGCACGCCGCGTTCATGGACGGTCTCGTCGACGCCGGCGTCGTCGTGCTGGGCGGTCCGTTGGCCGACGAGCGGCGGGTGGTCCTCGCCGTCGAGGCCGACTCGGAGGCGAGCGTACGCTCGACGCTCGCCCGCGACCCGTGGAGCGGCACGCACCTGGTGGTCGACAGCGTCGACGCCTGGACGATCCGCCTCGACGGCCGCCGGCGCTGACCGCTCCGCCGAGGGAACCGCGCGCGGCTCCGCCGACGTCCAAGGACCACCATGCGACTACTCCTCCGACCGATGGCCGCGCTGGCCCTGGCGGCCGCCCTCGCGCTCGCGGCCGCGGCCTGCGCTGACGAGGCCGCCGCCCCGATCGTCGACGGCCCCGTGGCGACCGGCGAGCCCGGCACGCCGGCCGACGACGCTCTGGTGAGCGGGGACGGCTGGCGGGGCGTGCTGCTCGAGGCCGATCTCGAATGGCTCGAGCTGGCCGACGGCACGCTGGTCGAGGACGTGGACTCGTTCCGTCCCACCGAGGAGGACGTCCGCCGGTTCGAGGAGCGGCTGCCCGCCGCCCTGGCCACGGCCACGAACGCGTCGGACGAGGCCGTGACTGTCGACGACCTCGGCGGCTACGTCCGCCAGTACACCGGCGTCGAGGGCGGCGGCGCCCGCCACCTCGTGGTGGCGGCCCTGTGCCGCCCCGACGACTTCCCCGAGTGGCAGACGAGCTGGATCGAGGTGTCCGACGGCGGCGCGTGCTTCTGGGACGCCACGATGGACCTGGAGACGGGCGAGATCCTCCGCCTCTACTTCCACGGTGAGGCGTGACGATCAGCCGAGGTGCGCGAGGTCGTTGAAGCCCCGGAGTGACGGCGTGCCGTCGTCGGCCACACCGATACGGGTGACGGACGCCGGCGCGACCCACATCCGCCACGCCACGTCGTCACCCACCCCGAGCGCCCACGCGACGGCCGCCTTGATCGGTGACACGTGGGTGACGACGACGACGTCGCGGCGCACCGCCTCGGCCACCAGATCGGTACACGCGGCCCGCACCCGGACGCCCAGCGCAGCCAGGGATTCCCCGCCTGGCGGCGCCCACGTGACGTCCGCCCGCCACGTCGCCCACGTCGCCGCGGGCACGTCGGCCAGCGGGAGCTCGTCGAGCTCGCCGTAGTCGAGCTCGATCCACCGGTCGTCGACCTCGATCGGCGGCGCCGAGCCGAGGCCTCGGGCCAGCGCCTCGGCCGTCGCCCGGCAGCGCGCCAGCGGGCTCGTGACGACACGGGCGACGTCGAGCCCGGCGCACGCCGACCCCAGCCGCCGGGCCTGGCCCACGCCCTCGTCGTCGAGCGGAGGATCGGCGCGCCCGAGCAGCAGCCCACCCACGTTGGCGGCCGTGCGCCCGTGGCGCACCACGACGATCATGCCGCGACGGTCCTCACGGCATCGCCACGTCGCGGTCGAGGTGGCCCGTGCGCAGGAAGCGGCGCCGCCGGGCCGGCTCGTCGAGGCGGAAGCGCCGCCAGCACCACCACAGGGCGGCCGCGCCGAGCGCCTCCAGCACGAGGTCGAACGGCCCCCGGGCCAGCTCGGGCAGGCGGGCGTCGCTCCAGGCCAGGCCGGTGAACGGCCACCAGAACGCCTGCGTGTCCGTCCAGATCCCGTCGAGCAGCAGGTGCTCGAACACGCCGATCGGCACGGCCACCAGCCGCCGCTGGACGAGTCGCTGGCGCGGGGTCAGCACCATCGCCAGGCCCAGGAGCGCCACCGCTCCGGTGAGGCTGTGCAGCACGCGGGGTGACCCGAAGGGCAGCTCGACGAGCGGAAGGAGCGCCCCGACGATGACAAGCCGGTAGTCGACCGCGGGGCTGCGGAACACGAGCCAGGTCAGCAGGAACGCGCCACCGGCGAACCAGAGGAACACGGGCCCGGCGGGTCAGTCGCGCACGAGCAGGCGACCGCACTCCTCGCAGTGCACCTTCTCTTCGGGGCTGAGCTTGCGGATGCGGTCGACCTCGACGGCGGACAGCGCCAGGTGGCACCCCTGGCAGGTCGCGCCCACCAACCGGGCGATCGCCACGCCGCCGAGCTGGGACCGCAGCTCGTCGTACTCGGGCCACAGGTCCTCGGGAACGGAGGCGGCCGCTGCCGCGCGCTCGTCGCGCGCCGCGGCCAGATCGACCTCGATGGCGGCTTCGGCCTCGGCCATGGCGGCGGTCACCTGCTGGGTCTCGCCCTCGAGCCGCTCGCGCTCGGCCTGCAGCGTGGCGAGCTCGGCGTCCACCGGCTCGGACAGCTCCATGATCTCGAGCTCCTGATCCTCGATCTGGCCGATGCGCCGGCGGATCGAGGCGATGTCGTCTTGCAGGGCCTGCAGCTCGCGGGGGTTGCTCACCGCGCCCGAGTACAGCTGCTTCTCCGCCTGGTTGGCCCGCTCGGTGAGCGACGCCACCTCGTCCTCGAGGCGCTGCTGGCTGCGCGAGAGCTCGCCACGGCGCTCCTCGACGGCGGCGAGCCTGCCGTCGAGCTCTGCGACCTGCGTGCCCACCTCGGCGAGCTTGGCGCGCTCGGGCAGGGTGGCGAGACGGTGGGTGAGCTGATCGGCACGGGTGTCGTGCCCTTGGACCACGAGGAGCGACTCCCAGCGACTCATCAGGCGGCGACCCTACCCGCGATCTGCCGCATCTCCGGCATCACCACGGCCACTAGTCGCCGTTGCCTTGGTTGCCGTCTCCCCCGCCTCCCCCGCCGCCGCCCTGCCCGTTGCCCTCCGGTTGCCCCTGGAAGGTAGGCACGACGGGCGGCACGGGCTGGTTGGGGTCGACCGGCGGCGGCTGCTCGGGCGGTGCCGGGGGCGGCGACAGGTCGATGCCACCGGGCACGGTCAGCATCTGACCGCCGGGGCGGCCCGGCGCGGCCGGGAACCCGACCGCCTCACGGCCGCTCTGCCAGGCGTTCATGAAGGCACCCCAGATCCGGGCGGGGTACTGGCCGCCGGTGATGCCCGGGCCGCCACTGATGCGGACCTCGTACTCGTACCCGAGGCCACCCAGCCAGACCGCGGTCGACAATGCCGGCGTGTACCCCACGAACCACGCGTCGCGGGACCCCTGGTTCGTGCCGGTCTTGCCCGCCACCGGCTGCCCGCTGATCCGAGCCGCGGGTGCCGGTGCCGCTCTGCACGTTCTGCTGCAGGACGCTCGACACCAGCCGGGCCGTCTCGGGCGAGACCCGCTGCTCGGGGGCCGGTGTGTGCTGATAGATCACCTGGCCGTTGCGGTCCTCGATGCGGTCGACGAGGTACGGCGCGTTGTAGACCCCGTCGTTGGCCAGGGTGGCGTACGCCGAGGCCATCTCGAGCGGGCGTGATGCCCGCCGGCCCGAGGGGCGTCGAGTTGCACGAGGCACATATCGTGGGCTCGGGATCACCGTCGCCGTCGGCGTCGGGGCGCTCGCGCGGGATGCCGAGGCGATACGCCATCTCGGCCACGTTGTTCACGCCTGCGATCATGCCGAGCCGCACGAACGCGCAGTTCGACGAGGCCAGCGTCGCAGCCGTGATCGAGCCCAGGGAACCTCCGCCGTCGGCGAAGTTGCTGACGTCGTAGACCCCTCCTTCTGCGGTCCGGTCGGCGAACTGGCACGGGGCCTGACCGTTGATGATGTCGTCGGGCGAGTAGCCCTGCTCCATGATCGTGGCGAGCACGAACGTCTTGAACGACGACCCGACGCCGCGGGTGTTCTGCGTCGCGAGGTTGTACTTGTAACCGTCGAAGCCGGGGCCGCCGACCATCGTGCGGACGGCGCCGGTCGCGGGCTCGATCGACGCCATCCCGACGGAGGCGCGGTTCGGCTCGCCCGTGTCAGGGGTTCACGCCGGGCTGCGGGACGACGCCGTTCTCGATCGGGAGCACCGAGTCACGGGCCGCCAGCGCCTGCTGCTGCGCCAGGGGGTCGAGCGTCGTGAACACCCGCAGGCCGCCCTGGTACACCGCCGTGCGGCGATCGGCCTCGGTCTCACCGAGCATCGTGTACCGCGGGTCGTTCAGCAGCTGCTGCTCGACCTCCGACGGGAAGTAGTCGTTCGGCTTCGGCAGCACCTGGTGGAAGCTCGGCACGGTCGGCGTGACGTGCCAGACGGCTGCTTCCTCCTCGGTGAGCCACCCGGCGTCGACCATGCGGTCGAGGGCCACCTCGCGGCGCTGCGCCGCCCGCTCGGGGTAGCGCACGGGGTTGTACTGGATCGGGTTGCGGATGATCCCCGCGAGCATCGCCGCCTGGCCCACGTCGAGCTGCTGCACCCCCACGCCGAAGTAGGTCTCGGCGGCCGCCTGGACGCCGTAGGCGTGGTTCCCGAAGTAGACGGTGTTGAGGTAGCGGTCGAGGATCTCCTCCTTCGACATCTGCTGCTCGAGGCGCTGCGCGAGCACGATCTCCTGCACCTTGCGATCGAGCGTCTGCTCGTCGTTGAGCAGGTTGAGCTTGACCAGCTGCTGGGTGATCGTCGAGCCGCCCTGGCTGATGCCGCCCGAGTCCACGTTGGCCCGGAAGGCGCGGAGCATGCCCCGCACGTCGTAGCCGTCGTGGATCCAGAACCCGGCGTCCTCGACCGCCAGGATGGCGTTGACGACGTGCGGCGGCACCTCGGCCAGCGGCACCGGTTGCCGGTTCTCCTCGTCCTTGAGCGCGGCGAGGAGCTGGCCGTCGGCCGCGTACACGTAGGAGCGCTGGGCGAGCGGGCCCAGCTCGATCGGCTCGGGTTCGCCCGACCCGACGTGGTCGATCATGGTGGCCGGGACCGCCATCGCCGCGACGGCCAGCGCCATCACGACACCGGCGGCAAGGATGACTGCAGCGAATCGAGGAAGGAGGCGGCGCATCGACGTCCAGGGTGCGGGGAGGCGCCAAAGACTACCGAACGGGCACCCGCATCCACCCGTCACCGTAGGGTGAGCGCATGCCGCACGCACGACGGTTCCGCTTCGGGGTCCAGCTCAGCACGGCCGGCTCGGCCGCCGACTGGACCGACCTCGCCCGCGAGGCCGAGGACCTCGGGTATTCCACCCTCTTCATCCCCGACCACTTCGGCGAGCAGCTCGCTCCCGGCCCCGCCCTCACGGCCGCAGCCGACGCCACCACGACCCTGCGCGTCGGCACCCTCGTCCTCGACAACGACTACAAGCACCCCGTCGTGACCGCCAAGGAGATGGCGACGCTCGACCTGCTGTCGTCGGGCCGGCTCGAGCTGGGCATCGGCGCCGGGTGGATGGCCAGCGACTACGAGCAGTCGGGCATCCCCATGGACGACGCCGCCACCCGCGTCGACCGGCTCGAGGAGGGCCTGGCCGTGCTCAAGGGCCTGTTCGCCCCGGGCCCGTTCAGCTTCGCCGGCAAGCACTACCAGGTCACCGACCTCGACGGCCTCCCGCTGCCGGCCCAGTCACCCCACCCGCCGTTCATCATCGGGGGCGGCGGCCCGCGGGTGCTGGCGGTGGCGGGGCGCGAGGCCGACATCGTGGGCGTGAACCCCGCCATCCGGTCGGGGCGGGTCGACGCGGCCGCGGCCAAGGACGGCGCGGCCGAGCTGACCGACCGGAAGGTGGCGTGGGTCCGCGCCGCGGCCGGAGAGCGCTACGGCGATGTCGAGATGCAGATGCTGCTGTTCGGCTGCGTCGTCACCGACGACCGGGCCGGGACGCTCGAGACCATGGCGCCGCTGTTCGGCCTGACCCCCGACGAGCTGGCGGCCTACCCGCACGCCTGGGTGGGGTCGATCGACCACATCGCCGACGACCTGGTGGGCCGACGCGAGCGCTGGGACACGTCCTACCTCGTGGTCCAGGGCGCGGAGGCCATGCGCGCCGCAGCACCCGTCGTCGCCCGCCTCGCCGGCTCCTGAACTCCGCGTGTCCGAGACTCCGACCACGGTGGCGTTCGCCGGCGCCGGCTGGGTGACGGCGATCCACGCCATGGCCGCGGGCGTCTTCGACGACGTCCGCGTCGGCCCGGTGGCGTCGCGGCGGCCCGAGAACGCGGCGCGGCGGGCGGCTCAGGCCGGCGGCGAGCCGGCCCGCTACGAGGACCTGCCCGGCGCGGCCGATGCCGTGATCGTCGCCACGCCGCCCCCGCTCCACCGCCGCGAGGCCGAGCGGGCGGTCGACGGCGGCGCCACGGTCCTCGTCGAGGCGCCGCTGGCGGCGACGCTCGCCGACGCCGACGCCCTCGTGACCGAGTCGACCTCCGCGCGGCTCGCCTACGGCGAGAACCTGGTCCACTCCCCCGTGGTGGCCGAGGCCATCGGCGCCTGCCGCCGCATCGGCGAGCTGACCCACCTCGAGGTGCGCTTCACCCAGGATCGGCCCGAGGGCGGGAACGAGCGCACGACCGCGGCCTGGGGCGGGGGTGCGGGGCTCGACCTCGGGATCCACGCGCTGGCCCTGGCCCTGCTCATGGCCGCCCCGGCCCGCGTGACGAGCGTGTCGGCAGACCTGCTCGCCGGCGACGGCATCGACGTCGACGACGACGCCAAGATGACCCTGACGTTCGACACCGGCCTCACGGCCCAGGTGCGCGCGACGTGGCGGGCCGTGGCGCCCGTCTGGGACGCCCAGGCGGCCAGCGCCACGAGTGCCGTCCGGGTCGAGCTCGTGCCCGATCCCGGGGTCGAGCTCAACGGCACCCCGCTGCGGATGCCCGCGCCGCCGGACGGGCTGCCCACCGACCAGCTGCACCACCTCGGCTACCTCGACCAGATGGGGGCGCTGGCGGCCGACGCCGCGGCCCGGCGGACGCCCCGGGTCGGGCCGGTGTTCGGGCGGCTGCTGCTCGAGATCGTCTGCGCCGCCTACACCTCGGCGCGCACCGGCGAACCCGAGGCGCTGCCCTTCACGGGACCGCGTGATCGCACGCCGCACCAGCTCTGGACGGACGGCCCGGCGGAGGGCTAGAGACGGCTCGGGGCGCGCGCGGGTGGGCGCGCCTACGCTGCGTGGACGTGGCGTCGCTCGACGATGTGCGGACGTTGATCCCGCTGGACAACGGGCTGGCGTCGGTGGCGATCCCCCGCAAAGACGGCGCGCCCCAGGCCACGGTGGTCAATGCGGGCGTCGTTCCGCACCCGGTCGGCGGCCGCCCGGTCGCCGCCTTCGTGGCGCGCCAGGGCACGCACAAGCTCGACCTGCTGCGAGCCGACCCCCGGGCCACGCTGACCTGGCGGGCCGCGTGGGCCTGGGTGACGGTCGAGGGCTCGATCGAGCTGTGCGGGCCCGACGACCCGCTGCCCGGCGTCGACGACGAGGGCCTGCGGCTGCTGCTGCGCGAGATCTATGCCGCCGCGGGCGGCGCCCACGAGGACTGGGCCGAGTACGACCGGGTGATGATCGCCGAGGGCCGCACGGCCGTCCTGGTGACGCCCGTGCGCGTCTACCAGAACCCCTGACCTCACGCGGGGTGACCCCGACCGGGCCGACGCGACGCCTACGCCGGCTCGTCGACGGCGTCGACCCACCCCCAGTCGACCAGGTCGGGCACGCTCCGCAGGCGGGGAGGCACTCCCGACGGTGGGGTGACGCCCAGCTCGAGGTCGGCCAGCTCGGCGAACGAGACGCCCACCCGCCGGGCGAACTCGACCCGGTCGTCACCGGCGACCCCGCGCAGCAGCAGGACGGCCGCCGCCACCCGTGGCCACGGTGCACCGCGCCGGCCGGCCCGGTCGGCCAGGCGCTCGAGCACCCGGGTGCGGTCGGGTGCCCACGACCGTGCGGCCGGGTGCCGGCTGCGGGCCGCCGCCCTCGCCGCCGCCCGCGCCCCTGCGAGAGGGATGACGTGGCCGGTCACTGGTGCACCCCTCGGGCGCACCGGTGACCGGCTCGCCACGTCGTGGCGCAGGGCCAGCTGTGCCTCTGGACGTCGGTTCGCCCAGTCATGCCAGCAGCGGGAGGTCGGCCAGCGGGGCGAAGCGATCGTCGGTGGCGACGAGGCGGAGCAGCCGCTGGCGGGCGCGCCGCGCCGCCTGGCGGACCGAGGCCTCGCGCATGCCGAACACGGGGGCGACTGTCGCCGCCGGTGACGCGTTGCCCGAGTGCTTCTCGTACTGGTACTCGAACCAGAGCTCGCGATCGCGCGGGCTGATGGCGGCCTCGTCGAGCGCCTGGGCCAGCAGGCGGGCGCTCGCCAGGTCGGGGACCAGCCGGTCGAGGGCGTCGAGCAGCGACCCGTCGGCGGCCGGCTCGGCGCCCTCGACCAAGCGGTCGTCGACGTCCGCGACGGCGGCCAGGCGCCCGTCGTCGAGCGGCTCGACCCAGGGGCCGAGGAACCGGTCGACCACGTTGGTGACACGGTGCCGCGCCCACACCCAGGGCAACGCGCCCCCGTTGGGAGACCAACGGGCCGCGACGGTCGCCAGCTCGAAGCAGACGTCCATCACGACCGCGTCGACGTCCCGCGGGTCGATGCGGCCCCGACGGTGCCTCGCCGCCCGATGCACCGCCGCCGCGATCGGGCCGTGGTAGCGCTCGTAGAGCGTCACGGCCGCCGCCTCGTCGCCGTCGCCCATGCGGGCCATGATCGCCACCAGCTCGACGTCACCCCGGGCCACGGCGCGCGCCCGGATCCCCGGCCCGGCGGCCCGCCGCCGGGAACCGCGGCCGGTCGTCGTCCGGTGTCGTCCGGTGTCGCTGTCGGTGTTGTCGGTCTCGTCGTCATCGTTCCACCCCATCGTCTGTCGCCTCCGCGTCGAGGGGGCCACGGCGGCCCCGATCCACGCCTGCGATCATCCCGAGGGGGTATGACAAACAACATCGGTGTGATTTGGACTTCCTGCCGCACCCGTGTCGTTCCGGCGGGCATGCAGACCACCTCCACCTCCCGCCCTACGGTGGCGCCGTGACATCGGTGCCTCGTCGTGAACCGGACTGAGCGCCTGTACGCCCTGGTGGAGGAGCTGCGGGCCGCCGGCGACCGGGGCCGCACCGCCGCCTGGCTGGCGGCGCGGTACGAGGTGTCCGCCCGCACCGTGAAGCGCGACGTGGCCGCCCTGCAGCAGGCAGGCGTCCCCATCTGGGCCCAGGGCGGCCGGGGCGGCGGCTACGTCATCGACGCCGCCACCAGCCTTCCGCCGGTCACCTTCACCGTCGGCGAGGCGACCGCCATCGCGGTGGCGCTGCACACCCAACCCGGGCTGCCGTTCGGCGACGACGGCCGCAGCGCGCTGACCAAGCTCCTCGGCGCCATGCCGCCGGACAGCCGGGCCGACGCCGCGCACGTCGTATCACGTGTCTGGGTGCGCCACGACGGCGACCCCGGGGAGCGCGGCCCGGTCGCCCGCGCCCTCGACGACGCGCTGCGGCGCCGCGTCGTCGTCGTCATCGAGGAGGCCGGGGATCCTGACAGCCGCCGGCCCGTCGAGCCGCTCGCGCTCGGGATACGACCGGGGTCGTTGGTGGCTGTTCGCCTGGTGCCGGCGCCGGCGCGCCGGCTGTGCGGTGCCCGTCGACCGTGTGGTCGGGGCGTGGCCCACCACCGAGCAGGCGCCGGACCGCGACATCCACGCCGTGTTCCCCGACATCCCGGCGGAGGCCTTCGCCCTCTCGCTCTCGCGCCCGTGAACGGCGGACGCGGGCCCACACCCGATCAGTCGACCGGCGGGTCGTCGGGCAGCTCGCCGAAGCGCTCGGTCGGCGCCGGCTGGCGGCCGCTGGGGAAGTCGCGCAGGTCGCCCTGCGGCTCGAGGTCCCAGCGGGCGAACGTCAGCGGCGACAGCAGGTAGGCGCAGAGCAACCGGGCGACGGCCTCGATCGAGTCGACGTGCGTGCGCTCGGCGCCGTGGCTGGCGTCGACGCCGAACGCCACCAGCGCGGCCCGGGTCTCGGCGCCGGCCTCGAGGGCGGCGGCGACGTCGGAGCGGTAGTACCGGAACACGTCGCGGGCGTAGCGGATGTCGTGCTCCTCGCACAGCCGGCAGAGGTAGCGGGTGAAGTGATAATCGAAGGGCCCCGTCTGGTCGAGCAGCGGGATCGTCACGCCGTCCTCGATCGAGTGGGTCCCCGGGGCGCACACGGCGTTGTCGAGCGACACCATCTCGGCCACGTCCTCCTGCAGCCCGTGGCTGGCCCCCTGTCCCACCTCCTCGGCGATGGTGATGAGCAGGTGCACCTCGTGGGGCACGGTCAGCCCGTCGCGGCACAGGGCGTGCAGCGCACCCAGGGCGGCGGCCACGCCGGCCTTGCCGTCGAGGTGCCGGGCGTTGATGTACCCGCTGTCGGTCACGATCGGCAGCGAGTCGAGGGCCACGAAGTCCCCCACCGCGATGCCCAGGGCCGCCAGGTCGGCCGCGTCGGTGCACGGCTCGTCGACGCGCACCTCGACGTGGTCCCAGCCCGTCGGCTGCAGGTCGACCTCGTCGCCGTAGGCGTGGCCGCTGGCCAGGAGCGGGAGCACCGTGCCCGTGTAGGTGCGGGCGGCGTCATCGGTCAGGATCGTGACCCGGCAGCCCTCGGCGAAGCGCGAGCTGTGCGTGCCGATCGGCACGACGGCCAGCCGCCCGTTCGCCTTGAGGTCACGGACCATGCAGCCGATCGTGTCGGCGTGGGCCACGACGGCCCGGGCGCCCTCGTTCCCGCCCGGCAGCCGGGCCAGCAGCGACCCCCGCCGGGTGACCGCCAGCTCGACCGGGAGCTCGGCCAGCTCGTCGCCGAGCAGCTGCATGACGGCGTCGGTGCGCCCGGCGGGGCTGGGGGTGCGCAGCAGGCGCAGGAGCAGGTCGAGCGTCCACGGCACGTCGATCTTGGGGAGGGGCGCCATCGCTGCACGGTACCGGCGCCGTGCCGGGGGGTCACACGGGTGGCTAGTTGTGACCCTCGGACGGTGGTTCGGGCCGCCAACCCCAGGGGAGCCCCCGGGTGGTGGGGAACAGCAGGTCGACGAAGCGCTCCGCGGTCGGCTGCGGCTCGTGGTTGGCGAGCCCCGGCCGCTCGTTGGCCTCGATGAACACGCCCTCGGGCCCGTCGGCGCGGGGCACGATCATGTCGAGGCCGGTCACCGGGATGCCGATGGCCCGTGATGCGGCCACGGCCACCGCGGCCAGCTCGGGGTGCAGCTCGGCCGTGACGTCGTGGATGGTCCCGCCGGTGTGCAGGTTGGCCGTGCGGCGCACGGCCAGGCGCTCGCCCTCGGGCAGGACGTCGTCGAGCGCGCGACCGGCACCCGCCACGGTGCGAGCGGTCTCGTCGTCGAGCGGGATGGTCGACTCGCCGCTCGTGGCCGCGGCGCGTCGCCGGCTCTGCGCCTCGACCAGGTCGCGCACCGTGTGGCGCCCGGTGCCGACGACCGTCGCCGGGCGGCGCACCGCGGCGGCCACGACCTCGTGGTCGATGACGACGATGCGCAGGTCCTCGCCTCGGACGCGTTCCTCGACGAGCACGTCGGGGCAGTGCGAGCGGGCGGTGGCGAGGGCGGCGTCGAGCTCGTGGTCGGTGGTGACGCCGACGGAGATGCCGGCCCCCTGCTCGCCCCGGGCCGGTTTGACGACCACCTCCCCCGCCTCGTGGAGGAACATGTGGTCGGCGTCGTCGAACGACGCGTCGCGGCCGGCCGGCACCGGCAGGCCGGCCCGGGCGAGGATGCGCCGCGTGTGCCGCTTGTCGTCGCAGCGGCTCATGGCCACCGCCGTCGTCAGCTCGGACAGCGACTCGCGGGTCACGATGCTGCGCCCGCCGTGCGACAGCCGCAGCTCGCCGGCCCGGGCGTCGACGACCTCGACGGCCACCCCGCGCCGGAGCGCCTCGTCGGCGATGATCCGGGCGTAGGGGTTCAGGTCGTCGAGGCCCTCGTGCTCCCCCACGAACAGTCGCTCGTTGATGGCGTTCTTCCGCTTGACCGCGAACACGGGCACCCGCTCGAAGCCGAGCTTGTCGTAGAGGGCGATGGCCGGGGCGTTGTCGTGCATCACCGACAGGTCGAGGTAGGCGCGCCCGCGGGTGTGGAACCGCTCCGCGAGGGCCCGGACGAGCGCCTCGCCCACGCCGGGGGCCTGCGACGCCGGGTCCACGGCCAGGGTCCAGAGCGAGGAGCCGCCCTCGGGGTCGTCGAACGCGAGGGCGTGGTCGATGCCCGCCACGGTGCCGATCGGCGCCCCGGTCCGGAGGTCCTCGGCCACGAGGTAGGTGATGTGGCGGGCCTGCTGGTTGGCCCACAGCACCTCCGCGGGCGCCGGGACCATGCCGCACCGCACGTAGATGCGGTTGACGGCGTCGGCGTCCTCGCGGGTGGCGAGGGCCCGCACGACGACGCCGCGCAGCGGGTCGCGCCGGGGCATGGCCCGGTGCAGCCAGAACCGGTAGGTGTACGAGGGGTCGACGAACAGCTCCTGGGGGGCCTTGGCCACGAGCACGTGCGGGTCGCGGGCGTAGAGGCAGATGTCCCGCGTCCCCTCGGCCTCGTCCCGAAGGTGGGCCACGATGGCCGTCGCCGAGCGGAACGTCTGGCCGAACAGCACCCGCCCCCAGCCCATGTCGACCACGACGTCGCGGGCCATCGACGCCACCAGGTGCTCGGGCGGCTCCTGCCAGCTCGTGGTCGAGATGGCGTCGTGGCGATCCCACCCGCCGACGAGGCGGTGCGGCATGGGGCCGCCTTCGGCATCCTCGCGGCGGGCCCGCTCGTATGTCGATGGGGCGTCGCCGCCCTCGGCGGCGATCACGGGGCGATCCCGTGGGCCTGCAGCCACAGCTCCAGCAGCCCGAGCTGCCACAGCTTGTTGCCCCGCAGCGGCGTCAGCTCGCCGTTCGGGTCGGCGAGCAGGTGGTCCACGTAGGCGGGCTCGAACAGGCCCCGTTGCTTGGCCGCCGGGTCGGTGAGGGCGTCGCGCACCATGTCGTACAGCTGGCCCTCGAGGTGGGTGAGCGCCGGCACCGGGAAGTAGCCCTTGGGACGGTCGATCACCTCGGCGGGGATGACTCGCCGGGCCGCCTCCTTCAGCACGCCCTTGCCCCCCTGGGCCACCTTCAGCTCGGGCGGGCAGGCGGCCGCCAGCTCGACGAGGTCGTGGTCGAGGAACGGCACGCGGGCCTCGAGCCCCCAGGCCATCGTCATGTTGTCGACCCGCTTCACCGGGTCGTCGACGAGCATGACCTCGGAGTCGATGCGGAGCGCCCGGTCGATGGGCGTCGAAGCGCCGGGGCGGGCGAAGTGGCGGCTGACGAAGGTGCCCGACGCGTCGTCGGGACACCGGTGGGCGGCCGCGACCACCTCGTCCATCGCCTCGTCGGGCCGGTCGAAGAACGCCTCCGAATAGGCGAGGACGCCCCCGTCCGCTGCCGCACCGGGCTCGAGCATCGGCGGGTACCAGTGGTAGCCGGCGAAGACCTCGTCGGCGCCCTGGCCCGACTGCACGACCTTCACGTGCTTCGCCACCTCCTGCGACAGGAGGTAGAAGGCGACGACGTCGTGGCTGACCATCGGCTCGCTCATCGCCGCGATGGCGCCGCCCAGCGCCGGCAGGAGGCGATCGCTGCTGATGCGAATGCGGTGGTGGTCGGTGGCGAACCGCTCGGCGATCACGTCGGACCAGCGGAACTCGTCGCCCTCGATGCCGCCGTGCGACTCGAACCCGATGCTGAACGTGAGCAGGTCGCGCACGCCGGCCTCGGCCAGCAGCCCGACGACGAGGCTCGAGTCGAGGCCGCCCGACAGCAGGCACCCGACGGGCACGTCGGCCACCATGCGCCGGTCGACGGCGGTGCGCAGGGCGGACAGGATCGCGTCCTCCCAGTCCCGGGCCGACCAGCCCTCGTGCTCGAGGTGGCGGCCGAAGTCGGTGCGCCAGTAGGTGGACTCGTGCCGGCGTCCGTCGGGCTCGACGACCAGCAGCGTGGCGGGCGGCAGCTTCCGCACCCCCCGCAGGATCGTGCGGGGCGCGGGCACCACCGAGTGGAACGTCAGGTACTGGTGCAGCGCGACAGGGTCGATCGACGTGTCGACGCCACCCCCGGCCAGCACGGCCGGGAGCGTCGAGGCGAAACGCAGCTTGCCCCCCACCTCGGCCAGGTACAGCGGCTTGATGCCGAGCCGGTCGCGCCCGAGCACCACTCGTCCCGAGTCGCGCTCGACCAGGCAGAAGGCGAACATGCCCGTGAGGTGCTCGACGAAGCTGTCGCCCCAGTGCCGGTAGGCCTTGACGATGACCTCGGTGTCGCCGGTCGAGAAGAACCGGTAGCCCGCCGCCTCGAGCTCGCGACGCAGCTCGTGGTGGTTGTAGATGCAGCCGTTGAAGGCGATCGTGACCCCGAGCTCGGCGTCGACCATCGGCTGGGCCGCCCGCTCGGACAGGTCGATGACCTTCAGGCGACGGTGGCCGAGCGCTACCGGTCCCTGCGCCCACAGCCCCGAGCCGTCGGGGCCGCGGTCGGCCATCGTGTCGGTCATGCGCGCCACGGCGACCACATCGGCCGCCGCCCGCGCGAGATCGAGCTCACCGCTGAACCCACACACGCGTCACCGACCGTACCCACCAGGCGAGGCGGCATGACACTCCGCACGGTGAAGGCCGCGTGACATGGACACGCGGCGAGGGCGCGCCCGGCGCCCTCGTGGCGGCGGATCAGGCCTCGGGCTCGGGCGCGGGCTCGGCCTCGGGCTCGGGCTCGACGCCCAGGAAGGCCAGCAGCGCCTCGTTGAACGCCAACGGGTCCTCGATGCTCGGCAGGTGGCCGACGTTCGGCACGACCACGAGCTCGCCCTTGAGCAGCGACCGCAGGCTCATCGCCTCGGCGATCGGGGTGACCCGGTCGAGCTCGCCGACGATGACGAGCGCGCGCACGTCGGCTTGGCGCATGAGCAGCATCGAGTCGGGACGGTCCTTCATCGCCTCGAGCGCGGCGATCCAACCGTCGGGGTGGGCACCGGCCGCCAGCGCGTGGACGTACTCGACCAGGTCGGTGCGCGACATCGAGCCCGACGACAGGAGGCCCTCGACCGTCTCCTTCGCCAGCACCTCGGCCGCGGTGCCCTCGACCAGCTGCGCCTGCTGGGCGGTGCGGCGCTGGGCGACGCCGGGGTCGTCGGAGCGGGCGCGCGTGTCGGCGAGCACGAGCTGGCGGACCCGGGCGGGGTGGTGGCGCAGCACCGCCATCGCCAGGTAACCGCCCATCGACGCGCCGACGAAGGTGGCGTCGGCCACGCCGAGCTGGTCGAGCACGCCGACGACGAGGCTGGCCCACGCCTGCATCGACGCGTCGCCGGGCGCCGCCGGCGGGGGCGACTCGCCGAACCCCGGCATGTCGATGGCGATGCACCGGTGGCTACCGTCGAGCGCGTCGAGCTGGTAGTCCCACATGGCGGCCTGGAGCGGGAAAGCATGAAGGAAGACGACGGCGTCGCCCTCACCCCGATCGATGACGTTGAGGGCCTGACCATGGACGTCGAGCAGGGGCACGGACACGCTCCTAGGGCGGACGGGGCTCCGGGTACCCCCTACGAGTACCGCATCCGCGAGGGGTCAGGCGAAACGAGCGCGTCGGCCGCCGACCAGCGCCCACCGAGGGTGAATCTGCGTGCGTGAGCCGCGCGGTACGTGGGGGTGGACGTGACGTTCGCGGCTCTCGCGGCCTACGGCTGGAACGACCGCTGGGCCGCCCTCCTCGCCGAGGTGGACGCGCCCGGGGCGGTGCCGGGGCGGGTCGTCCGCCACGACGGCGTCGCCTTGGGGCTGGCGCTGCCCGACGGGGTGCGCCAGGTGCACTTCACCCGGACCCTCGACCCGGCACCGACGGTGGGCGACTGGGTGGTGGTGTCCGAGGGTGCCCCTGTTGCGGTCCTCCCTCGGACGTCGCTGCTGACCCGACGTGCCGCGTTCGGCGACGGGACGCAGCAACTGGCGGCGAACGTCGACGGCATGCTGGTCGTGTGCGGGCTGGATCGACCCGTGCGGGCGGGACGCATCGACCGGTTCGTCACGCTGGCCTGGGACGCCGGTGCGGTCCCGACCGTGGTCCTCGCCAAGGCCGACCTGGTCGACGACGCGGCCGCCATCGCCGAGGAGGTGGCCGCCGCCCACCCGGGCCTCGACGTGGTGACCGCCTCGGTCCTCGACGACCACGGCATCGACGCCGTGCGAGCCCTCGCCGCCGGGCGGACCGTCGTGCTGGTGGGCGAGTCGGGCGCGGGCAAGTCGTCGCTCACGAACGCCCTGCTCGGGGACGAGGTCATGGCGGTCCGCGACGTGCGCGCCGGCGACGCCAAGGGCCGCCACACGACCACGACGCGCGAGGCCCATCCCCTGCCGGGAGGCGGCGTCCTCATCGACACACCGGGCATCCGCGCCGTGGGGCTCGCCGCCGACCCCGACGCCGTCGCGGCCACCTACGCCGACATCGACGACCTGGCCTCGGGCTGCCGGTTCTCGGACTGCGGCCACGCGGGTGAGCCGGGCTGCGCGGTCGCCGCGGCCGTCGAGGACGGCCGCCTCGCCCCCGAGCGCCTCGAGGGCTGGCGGGCGCTCGAGCGCGAGGCCGCCGCCGCCGAGCTGCGGGCCGCCCCGCACCTGCTCCGGGCCCGGAACCGGCGCTTCGGGCGGATCGCGCGCGAGGCCCAGCGCCGCAAGGACCGAGACCGCTAGCGCTGCTCCGGCGTCAGGCGGGTTCGAGGCGGCGGAACGACTCGAGCTCGATGCCCAGCTCGCCGACCTCCTCGAGCGCGGCGTGGACGTCGGAGGACGTCGCGCCCGCCCGGCGCAACACGGTCACCGGGCCCCGCTGCTCGACCTCCCAGCCCGTGAAGCCGACGGTGAGGCGGGGCGCAGCACGGCATCGCAGCGTGATCTCGACCACGTCGGGCGCCACGTCGGGCATCGGGTCATGATGCACTCACGCGGGGTGAAATATGTACACCCCGTGAGGGTGATGGCGGCGGCCGCACGCTGCGTCGTCGAACTTCCAGTCAGATGAGGCCCATCTGGCGGGCGCGCCGCACCGCGTCGTCGCGGCGTTCGACGTCCAGCTTGCGGTAGATGGTCTTGAGGTGGGACTTCACGGTGTTGAGCGACACGTACAGCTCGTCGCCGATCTCGCGGTTCGACAGCCGGCTGGGCAGGTAGCGCAGCACCGACAGCTCGCGCTCGCTCAGCGGCTCGACCACCCCGACGTGCCCGTTGGGCCGCGGGGACGCGGCCAGCGCCAGCACCGCGGCCGGGTCGAGCAGGTCGAAGCCCTCTTCGAGGAACGTGCGCAACGCACCCTCCCGCTGGGCGGCAGCGGCGACCTCGCCGAGCGCCCGCCGCGTCCCCGCGAGGTCGCCGGCCTCGGCTGCGGCGCGGGCCGCGAGCGCGGCGGCCTCGAACCAGCGCCGGCGGTCGTCGGGCGCGGCGAGCAGATCGGACAACAGCTCCGGCACCTCCTCGGGGCGACCGGCGGCCAGCTCGGCGCGGGCCGCCAGCAACGTGCGCTCGGGGCACTCCGCGATGTCGGCCAGCAGGTCGGCGGCGCGGTCGACGTCGCCCATCTGCAGGCGCAGCCGGCATTCGGCCACGTCGAGCAACGAGGACAGGAAGCGGGGGGTGCCACGAGCCGCCCGGTCGCGACGCACCCGCAGCAGCCGGGCGATGGCGTCATCGGCGGCACCCTGGGCGTACTCGATCCGGGCGAGCTCGACCTCGCCGAGCGTGCAGATGGCGACGTGGCCCTCGAGCAGGGCGGCGTCGATGTGGGGCGCGAGCACCACGACGGCCCGGTCGAGCTCGTCGCGCTCGCGATGGACGAGCGCCAGCGCCACGCGGGCGCCGATCATCGCCCGGCGCGACCCGCGTCCATGTTCGGCGCCGAGCGACAGCGCCTGCTCGGCCAGCTCGGCCGCGGCCCGCAGCCGGCCGTTCCTGGCCTCGGCCCAGGCCTCGGCCCCCAGCGCCCCGACGAGGTCGCTGGGCAGGCGCGGGCCCTGTCGCCGCATGATCGCCGCCCACCGGCGGACCCCGGCGCGGTCGTCGAGCAGGGCGTAGGCCCGGGCCAGCGCGGCCGGCAGGTAGCCCCACAGCTCGCGCACCGCGGTCGCCATCCCCGGCGTCATGCTGCCGACGTCGACCTCGTCGCGTCGCGCCCAAGCCGCGAGCCCGAGCGCGATGGATGCCTCGGGATCGCCGTTGATGGCGGTCATCGCCGCGTCCGTCACGTCGTAGTGCAGCCCGACCTCGGCGAGCTGTTCGGGCGTGGCCGTCGCCCGGGCCCGCTCGATCACCCGGCGGCCGACCTCGATCTCGCCCGACCGGCTGTACGCCAGGGTCAGGAGGAGCTGGTGCTCGGGCGTGGCGTCGACGAACGACTCGGGCAGGCGCGCCAGCCACGATCGCACCGTCTCCTGGCGGCCCGACCCGAGCTGCTCGCCGAGCTGCGTGGTGATGAGGTCGAACCCCGCGTCGAGCTGACCGGCGTCGAGGTGGTGGTCGATGGCGCGGGTGGGCTGGCCGTGGGCGACGAACCACTCGGCGGCCCGCAGGTGCCCCAACCGCTCGAGGTCGGGACGAGTCACCCGGAGCTCGCGCCGCAGGAGCTGCGCGAACAGGTGGTGGTAGCGGAACCACTCGCGCTCGTTGTCGAGCGGGACGACGAAGAGGTTCTCGGACTCGACCCAGCGGAGCAGCGCGCCGGCGTCGTCCCGACCGGTGACGTGGGCGCACAGGTCGGACCGCAGGCGCTCGAGCACCGACGTCGCCAGGAGGAACTCGCACACGTCGTCGGGCTGGCGCAGCAGGACCTCGTCGAGCAGGAAGTCGGCCACGTGCCGGTCGCTGCCGGCGAACCGCTCGACGAACCCTTCGGGGTCGTCGCGGCCTCGCAGCGACAGGGCCGCGAACTGCAGGCCCGCCGCCCATCCCTCGGTCCGCTCGGCCAGGCGCTCCACCTGGTCCGCCGCCAGGTCGACCTCGGGGAACCGCTCGAAGAACTCCTCGGCCTCGCCCCGGCTGAAGCGCAGGTCGCTCTCTCGCAGCTCGACGAGCTCGCCCGCCAGCCGGAACCGGTGGAGCCGCAACGGCGGGTCGGACCGGCTGCAGATGACGAGGCGCAGGTTGGTGTCGGTCATGGCGCCGACGAGCCGGTTCAGCAGGTCGGTCGTGCGGCTCCGGTCGATCATGTGCAGGTCGTCGAGCACCACCGTGGCGACGGGAGCCTCGGACAGGTGCCGCACCGCCCGGACGACGGCCCGGTCCGCCCCGCGGTCGCTGGGGTCGTCGTCGAACGCCGCCTCGAGCACCCCGGGCACGAGCTCCTCGAGCGCGATGAGCACCGCGTCGAGGAAGTGCTCCGGGTCGGTGTGCCGCGGGTCGAGCGAGAGCCAGGCGACGGGGTCGGGGGTGGTCACCGCCCACTGCCGCACCGCGACCGTCTTGCCGGACCCTGCGGGGCCGGTGACGACGACGATCCGGGCGCCGGGGCGTCCGAGGGCGGCCACCAGGCGGTCACGACCGACGAGGTGGCCGGGGAGGTGCGCTGAGGAGCGCGCCGAGATCATCGATGGACACCGCGGTGTCGTCGCATACGGGCTCCCTGCCCCACACCCCCCACGGGTGAGCTGGCCCTACCTTACGGCGTCGTCACACTGCGTGACGGCTCGACCGCCGATCCGCTCGGCCTCCTCGGCGCACCGGCTGTACGGACTTTGACGACTCAGCGTGGTCGTGCTCTCATTTCGCGGTGGGACAGACGGCGGACACACGGGCGGGTCACGCGCGCGCATGAACCTCGAGGTGAACGACGACGTTCCTCGGAGCCCCGACGAGGTCGATGCCGCCTGGCTGACACAGGTGCTCGGCCCGGCCGTCGGTTCGGCCGCCCGGGTGGTCGACGTGGACGTGACCAGCGTGGGCGTGGGCATCGGGCTGCTCGGGCAGCTCCGCCGCTACGCGCTCACGTGGGCGGGAGGCGATGGTCCGGCCAGCGTCGTCGTCAAGTTCCCCGCGGCCGGTGCGAAGAGCCGGGCCCTGGCGGTCGCCCTCGGGATGTACCCCCGCGAGGTGGGCTTCTACCGGGATCTCGGCGCCGCCAGCGACCTGTCCGTCGGCTGCCACCACGCGGTCGTCGACGAGCGCACGCACGACTTCGTCCTCGTCCTCGCCGACATGTCGGCGGCGACCACGGTCGACCAGCTCACGGGTTGCACGCCCGCGCGCGCGGCCGAGGTGGTCACCGCCCTGGCCGACCACCACGCCCGCTACTGGGACGAGGCCGGCCTCGACCGCGCACCGTGGCTCGGACCCTTCGCCGACTCCATCGTCCCCGGACAGATCGCCCACGCGGTCCACGGCTACTGGCCCGAGATCCGGGCCCGGTTCGCCGACGAGCTCACTCCTGCCGCGAAGTCGGTGGGCGACGGGCTGGCCGCCGCGCTCCCCCTCGTCGCCGAGGCGCTGTCCCGCCCGCCGGTCACCCTCGCTCACGGTGACCTGCGGCTCGACAACCTCTTCTTCCACGAGGCGTGCGGGGTCCGGGCGTGCGACTGGCAGCTCACCGGGCGGTCGCGGGGCATGCGCGACCTCGCGTACTTCGTCACCCAGAGCATGACGCCCGATGACCGCGCGGCCGCCGAGGCCGACCTCGTCGCGCTCTATCTCGACCGGCTGGCGTCGCGGGCGGTCGCCGGGTACGACGCGGAGACGGCGTGGCAGGACTACCGCTCGGGAACGATCCTCGGCTTCGCTTACGCGATCGTCGCCCTCGGCGGCCTCGACCACGACGTCGCCCGAAGCGCCGCCCTGCCGCGGACCATGCTCAGTCGATCTGTGCTGGCGATGACCGACCTCCATTGCGTTCTGCCTGATCGATAGGTGTGCCCGGCCGGGTGACCCCGCAATCACCCGGATGGAATGACGCTTCGTCACCCCGCGACCGCATAGCGTCCTTCAGCGTGACGACAAGTGGATCCGTCCAGGCGACCCGACCGACCCCAACGGTCGCGGGCCCGACGCCGGTCCAGGGCGTCCCCAGCCGCCCACGTCGTCACGACAACGCTCGCGTCCTCCAGCCGCGAGCGAGCGAGGGCGTGGCCGACCTCGCCTCCCCCCTGGTCGGCCACGCCTCCGCTCTCCCCTCCGTTCGCCACGTTCTCCCCGCCCCGCGGCTGTCGCCCGACGGCTGACATCCGCCGGTCAGCCGCCGGCACGCCGCGGCCCTGCCCGGTGGCCGGGGTCCCTCGAGATCCCCGGCCCCGGCAGCGGGACTCCCCGTGGGTGACGGTGTGATCTGTCCGGCGGAACCTTGGCGGCCGTCGTGGGGTAGGACGGGCGTGAGACGAGTGGCAGCCCTCGCGATCGCGCTGGTCCTGGTGCAGGCGTGCACGGACGACGAATCGGCGGCGCAGCCGGAACGCTCCTCCCCCGGCCCGGACCATGACGCCGCGGTAGCGATCATCACCACGGACCTGTTGGCGGTGCCGCGGGCAGACTTTCGGGCGGACGAGGAGGCGCGCTGCGTGGCAACGCATGTTGTGGCCGAGGTCGGACTCGACCGTCTGGAGGAGGTCGGGCTGGACCTCGAGACCGAGACGCCACCGACGCTGTGGCAGCCCGAGCTGACCGAGGCGGAAGGCGACATGGTCTACGAGGCGTACGACGACTGCCTCGACCTGGAGCGACGTGACGTCGAGAGTTACATGGCCGACGGGCTCACGGAGGCCCAGGCGCGCTGCGTGTCCCAGGGCTACCGCGGGTCGGGCATCCCCCGTGTCCACATGCTCGAACCACCACACGGGACGACGCTCGGCCCGGATCGCCTCGCCGCGCATGAGGATCTCGACGTGTTCCTGAATGCGGCGACACAGGCGTGCCGCGACTGGATCACGGAGTGAACTGACGACGACAGGCAGCGAATCAACCGACAGGATCCGCCCGATCGACGACATCGAGGGTCAGCTCGTGCGGCGGGCTCGTCAGGGCGACGCCGGGGCGTATGGCGACCTTGTGCGGCGCCATCAGCCTGCCGCGCTCCGAGTGGCGACCGTGGTGCTGGGCACATCCGAGGGTGCCGACGACGTGGTGCAACAGGCGATGGTCCGGGCGTGGCGGGCGATGCCCCGCTTCGACGAGCGACGGGCCTTCCGCCCTTGGCTGCTGCGGATCGTCGCCAACGCGGCCCGCAACGACCGCCGCGCCAGAGGCCGCTTTGCTCGCCTGGCCGTTCGGGCGGCGAGCCACGCACCCAACGGGAACGGTGCCGCCTCCGATCCGGAGGAGGCCATCGTCGCCGACCTCGAACGCCGGCGGGTGGTCGAGGCGCTCAACCGACTGCGGGCCGAGGATCGGCTCGTCATCGCACTCCGCCACTTCGAGCAGCTCTCGGAGCGCGAGATGGTCGACGTGCTCGACGTCCCCAGCGGAACCGTGAAGTCACGACTCTCGCGGGCGATGGCCCGGCTACGGGCCGAGCTCGACCGAGACGAGGAGGTGAGCCGTCATGGCTGAGCCGCTCTCCGACGAACACCTGGCCGTGGTCCTTGCGAGCGTGGGCGACCATCTGGTGGTCCCCGAGATCGACGACACGTGGTCGCCCGCGTCGGCGGCACGCCGCCGCGGCGGGCGTCGTGTCGTCGGCGCGGCCGCGGCGGCGCTGCTCGGGGTCGCCCTGGCGGGAGCCCTCGGCATCACGCCCGTCCGCGAGGCGGTGGCCGACTGGTTCGGCTTCGGATCGACCGGGTTCGAGCGGGTCGCCCCCGACGAGGCGGATCCCAGCGGGCTGCCGCCGCTCGACGCCAACTTGCCGAACGTGTCGCGCGCCGAAGCGGAGGCAGTGCTGGGACGGCCGTTGCCTCACCTCGACGCCGCCCGGTTCGGTCTCGGGGAGCCCGATCGCATCGCCCTACCGCCGGAGGGCGGCGTGCTGCTCGGGTGGGACCACGGTGCGACGAGCCTGTGGGTGCGCACAACCGAGGATCCGGCGGCCACGCGCATGCGCAAGCTGCTGGACGACTCCGACGCGGTCCAGCCCGTGGCCGAGCTGGGCGAGGGCGCGGTGTCCGTCACCGGCGACCACGTGCTGGCCACGCCCCACCGCCGGGTCGCCGCGGGCAGCGTGGTCCTGTGGATCGACGAGGGCATCGAGTTCCGGCTCGAGTCAGACCTCGGCGTGGAGGCGACGGAGTCGATCGCCCGCCTCGTGGACCCGACGCCCACCCCCCGCTAGTGCCCTGGCCACGAACGTTTGCGCCCACCACGCCGGCCAGGATCGCCGCTGGCTGCGTCCTCGTCCTCGACGTAACTACGGCTATGCCTTCGTCCTGCGTCCTTGCCAGCGACGATCCTGACTCGCCGTGGACGGGCGAACGTTCATGGCCAGGGCACTAGGGAGCTGGTTGCCAGCGGGGCCCGCCACCGATCGACTCGTTCGTCACCACGCACGCAGGCTGGGATCCGTCCGGCGCGGCGACATACAGGCTGCCCATGCGCAAGAACGCGAGCTGGCGGCCGTCGGACGACATCTCGGGATTCGTGTCGCTGGGGCCGTCGGTGAGCTGCCGCTCGTCCTCGCCGTCGAGGCTGACGGCGAAGATCGAGCCGTCGCGCACGAACAGCACTTCCCCGCCGTCGGGTGTGAACGAGGGCGCGTACTCGTAGGCCGGCGTGCCGACCAGCGTCCGCAGGCCACGGCCGTCACTCCCCACGACGACGACATCCTGGTTCTGCGCGCCGTCGACGGTGACGAACACGACCGATTCGCCGTCCGGCGACCAGCGAGGGTCGGTGTCGAGGCCGGGCGTCTCCACGAGGACGCGAGCGCCCGATCCGTCTGGCTCGACGACCCAGATGTCGCTCTGGTCACCCTCGGTGTGCTGGACGAACACGATCTGGCCGTCGGGTCCCCAGTCGGGATGCGTCGCGTCGCTCAATCCCGGGAGCGGCGTCGGCAGGCCTCCGGTGGCGGCGACGAGCCCGAGCGTGCGGGGATCCTCGACCGTGGTGGACGACGAGTAGACGATCTGGCCACCGTCAGGCGACCACGCCGCACCACCGGTGAGGCCGGATGAGGTCACCACCGGCGCGACCTGTTGCGCACCGGAGACCAGCTCCACCCGGGTGCTGTCGCCGTTCAGCGCAGAGCCTGTGACCAGGACCGGCCGGTCGAGCCGCAACTCGGTGTCGTCGCTCTGACACGGCGGCCGGAACTCGCCCTCGTCGGAGATCGTCGCCGGGTTGTCGACCAGGGTCGGAGGTGGGGTGCCGACAACAGCGTCTTCGGGGGTGAGGGTCAGCTCGAACTCGATCGTCCCCTCCTCGGCGATGTTGAACCCAGCCCGGCTGCTGACGTCGATGCCGTAGTCGCGGCGCTGGATCTGGGTCGATCCGGCCGCCTGGATCGTGGGGCCGTTCCATCGGGCCTGGACGTCGAACACGACCTCGTGCGTCTCGCCGCGCAGCGTCAGCTCGGCCGGCACGGCCAGCTCCACGACGTCGTGCGGTCGGCCGGGCTCGAACGCCTCGATCTCGACGGGGTCGACGAGGTGCAGCTCACCGGTCGGGAACTCGTCGACGTCGAGGGCCTCGCCGCTGACGAAGTCGTCCCGCCGCGGTGAGTCGCTCGAGAGCGAGGCGAGGTCAACCGTCACGTCGAGCGCCGTCAGCTCCCCCGCCCGGAGGATCGCTGTGCCCTCGACCCGATCGGTTCGCGCCACGGCGTCGCTGGGCGCGGCGACCGGCCCCAGCCGCTCCCGGACCCGGTAGCCGACGAAGTTCGTTGCCGCGTCCGCGACGACCCAGGTGCCCTCCGCGCTGGCCCGACCGCCGCCGCTGGCGTCGGGCGGAGCGCCGAGCGCCGCGGGCTCGGGTGCGTCCCGATTGCTGAGCGCGACGAAGCCGTACGCGCCCAGCGGCACACCGACGACGACGGCTCCGACACCGGCGAGCAGGAGGACCGTTCGGCGATGCATGCCCCGTCCTAACCCGGGCCGACGCACCCGGTTCCCCCCAGCACTACGTCCGACGGTGTACCGAGCGCGGAAGACTGGCGAGGTGTCGACGGCGGATTGGGCCAACGAGCAGGTCGCGGCCGTGCGCGACGACCCGGCCGCTCGAATCGACCTCGTGCAACGCCTGTATCGCGGACCGTATGGCTCGGCGCCCCGGCACCTGCCGTATCGGCGAGCCGCAATGTCGTTCATGCGCTGGCAACTACGCCGTGGTGTGCTGGAGCCAGCACACCACGAGCGGCCCGGGAGTCCGTGGTGGCGAGCAGTGAACGAGCGCCTGCTGCGTGACGGCTGTGAAGCGGTAGCGCTCAGCGGTGACCGGGCCGGACCCGCCTCGTCGCGCACGGTCGACCATTGGCTGTCGTTCGCCGACCACCCGACGGCGCGCACCTGGTATCGGGCGCACAACGCGAGCGTCGCCGCCGCCTACCTCGAACATCGGGACCTTGCTGAGGCAGAGAACGCCGCGGAGCGTTTCTTCATGAACGTCGTGTTGTGCCGGGTGCTCTACACGCACGCCCTCGTCGCCGCGCCACGGATGTCGCTCGGATGGCTCCGTCCACTCGCGCCACTCCTCGGCGACCCACGGCTCGGGATGACGGGCATATTCCTCCAGCTCTCTCGCATACTTCCCGACGAGTACCCACTCACCGACGACGTTGGCTCCTATCTGTCCGATGAGCTCGGCTTCGGCCGTCTCTTGGACTTCGGAGTGATCGTCCCCAGACTGCAGCAGATCTACGAATGGTCCGCCCACGAGCTGGGCGAGCCGGGACTGCGCGACTGCATCCGCGACGGGGCCATGACCTACGCCTGGCCGTTCGAGGAGCGGGGCGTCTGGCAGGCAAAGAAGTCCTTCGTCCTGCAGATGGCACAGCGCCTCCTCCCGCCCGAACGCGCGGCAGCGACGAACACGCCATCGGCGTGCTGAGCCGTCAACAGTGCGCGTCCCGACCGCCGGGACTGCGGCCTGATGTATCAGCGCGGTGTTTCGGTGTCGTCGTTCTCGAAGAGATGGGCCCAGCAGGCTGGATCGCCACCCTCTTCGTGCGCGCCTCCCATCTCTGTGACATCGGAGCGGGCACGCCGGATGCCGAGCGGGCTGCGGCGGCGGTGGATGCTCAAGTAGTCCAGGCCCTCATCGTCGGCGGCACGCACGCTGCGAGGCGACATCCGCGGCACGTTGGCGACGACGTGCGCTGCGAGGTCGATGCCGTGGCCGTCGATCGTGAGCCGTCCGCGGCCGCCCAGTACGACGATGACGACGTCGACCTCGTCGTTGGCGTGCTCGCCGACGACGTGAGCGGCGTCCAGGTGGACCAGGTTCACGTTCAGGTCACTGGGCATCTCGAGGGTCCAGTGCACGCCGTCGCCCTCAGCGCTCTGCAGGAGCCCGGTCAGATCGGTCATGGTGGCGCCTCCGGGAGCGTCGCGTCGACCGACCCATCATGGTCCGTGCGCGACCGTCCCCGAGCTCTCGGTCCGGCGCCGCGAACGTTGGCCGGCATCGGCCACCTACTGTCCGAATAGGCGCGGCGGGTCGACCTGGTGGCGGTTGCACCGAACGCCGGTACAGCCGCACGCCATGCGCCATGGTCTCGCCCGTACACTGCCGGCCGGTGAGCGCGACACCCGCGGGCGAGAACCGAATCGTCTCGCTGGAGTGGGATCGTGCTCACGAAACCATGACGGCCATCGTGCGGGCCGAGTCGTCGAGCGGGATCGTGATCAGCGCCATACATGACCTCGCGGAGACCCCCGGCCTGCGATGGATCCGGGCGAACGAGCTCGTCGATGTCCAAGACCTCGAGCCGGACCATCCCGCCCTCCGGCTGGCGAAGCTTCGACGATCGCTCACCCGGTACACCACCGCCGAGCCAACCGACCTCGAGTCGTTACTTCGCCGGCTCCAGGCCGCCACCGGTCCCATCGCCGTCTACACGACCCGCACGGGTTCGGGCGAGTGCCTCGTCGGCTATGTCGACACGGTCACATCAGATCACCTCGCGCTCGCCGAGATCGACGCACACGGGACCGCCACGCTCGAGACGATCGACTTCTCACTCGGCGAGATCATCGCAATCGACTGGGACAACGACTACCTCGCCGCCCTGGACGAGCTGGCTCGATCCCCTGTGAACGGCGAGCCCTGAGGGAGGCGGTTGCGTCAGCAGGCGGCCGTGTTGGATCGCCGGGGGTCAGGTTTTCCAGGCCCGGGGAGCGAGGAACTCGTCGAGGTCCACGTGGTCGGCGAGGTTGTCGATGGTGCCGACGAGGCCGGCGAAGGTGCCCTCGAGCACGATCTCGAGGATGGCCTCGGTGTCGAGGCCCGCCTCGGTGGCCTGGGCGATGGTGGCGTCGGAGACCTTGCCTCGTGCGAGCACGACCTCACGGGCGAGCTGGTGCGTGGCGGCCGCGGTGGCGTCCGACGGGGCGTGCCCTTGGCGCATGGCATCGATGTCGGCTTCGTCGAGGCCGAGGCTGCCGAGCATCGTCGAGTGGAACGCCACTCCGTAGTGGTTGTCGACGGCGACGCCGACCGCCAGCCCGGCCACCTCGCGGAGCACGGGGTCGAGCTTGGTGGAGGCGACCGCCCTTCGGAGTCCGTCGAATCCGGCGAGCAGGGCGGGCGAGGTCGCCGCGGTGGCGGCGAGGTTGGGCACCAGCCCGAGATCCGCGGCGATGGCTTGCATGATCGGGCGGGAGTCGGCGGGTGCGCTGTCGAGGGTCTGGATGATCAGTCGCATGTGGTCGTGTCCTCGGTGTGATCGGGCGTCCCGGCAGTGCCGGCTCGTTGCAGCCTCGGTCCTGCGACGTGTCCTGGCGATTCCCCCGCAGGGAAGGGACAGACGCCGATCGCCGCCGTAGCGTTCGCAGGCGATGTCGTCGTCGTCCCCTGTTGCCGCTCGCGGCGGGCTCGGTGATCTCCTGCGTCACTGGCGCTCGGTGCGAGGCAAGAGCCAGCTGGACCTGGCCGGTGATGCCGGCACCACGCCGCGCTATGTGAGCTTCGTGGAGACCGGTCGGGCCCAGCCGAGCCGGCACATGGTGGTGCGCCTTGCTCGGGCGCTCGACGTGCCGCTCCGGGAGCGCAACGACCTGCTGCTCGCGTCCGGTTTCGCCCCTCTGTACTCGCTCGAACCACTGACCAGTCCCCTGATGGCTCGGGTCGACGAGGCGCTCACCAGCATGCTCGCCGGCCACGACCCCTTCCCTGCCGTCGTGATGGACCGCGCCTGGAACCTCCTGCGGGCCAACGACGGCGCCGCGCAGCTTTTCGGCCGTCTCTTCGCACCGGAACCCGTGCCCGCCGAGGCCAACGTCCTCCGGCTGGTGATCGAGCCAGGTCCCGTCCGTGACAGCCTCCGCAACTGGGCCTCAGTCGTGCCGGCGCTCCTCGAGCGCGCCCGGCGGGAGGCGGTGAGCGGCGTGCTCGACCGCGACACCGCCATGCTCGTCGCCGCCCTGCGCGACCGGCCCGACGTCGCCGAGGTGCTCGCCATACCCGACACATCCGCCTCGAGCGTGCCGGTGGTCGATCTGCGCTTCGCTGTCGGCGACGACGAGCTGTCGTTCTTCTCGTTGGTATCGACCATCGGCACGCCCATCGACGTCACCGCTCAAGAACTTCGGGTCGAAGCCTTCTTCCCCGCCGATGGTCCCACCCGCGTGCGCTGGCCCAAACTCACGAGCGAATGGACCAGCAGTTCTGCCTGACCCTCATCGGTCGGCTCGGTGACAATGGTGGCGTGAACACCGCGGCGTCCCCGCCCGCAGACGTGTGGGTCGACGAGAGGCTCGTCGTTCGGGACTCCCCGATTGATGGCCGAGGCCTGTTCGTCACGCATGCCGTTCCCGCGGGAACCGTTGTCATCCGATTGGCGGGACGGTTCGTGACGTCTGCCGAACTCGATGCCCTCATCGCCTCGGCCGAGGCCGACCCAGCAGCCCCGTACGTGGACACGATCACGGTCGACGACGACGGTCACCTCGTTCTTCCGCCCGACACGACCATCCACTTCTGCAACCACTCGTGCGATCCCACGCTCTGGCACGCGGGCCCGTACGAACTCGCGGCTCTCCGGGACCTCAGCACCGGAGAGGAGGCAACGATCGACTACGCCACGCAGTCAGGCGCCGCACGCTTCGTGATGACGTGTCGCTGCCAATCGGCCCGCTGCCGCGGGAGGGTGTCGAGCGAGGACTGGCGGCTGCGAGAACTGCAGGCCCGCTATCACGGGCACTGGGTGCCGGCCCTGCAGCGACGGATCGAATCGCAGTAGCGGATATCCCCTACGCCGGCTGTGAGAGCAGTTGTCGCTGGCGGCTGACCGCAGGGGGGCATCGACCGACCTCGTGCGGCAGCCCAGTGGGTCAGACGTTGGTGCGGCCGGTTCGCCCGCCTGCTCCTCAGGCGACGTCGGTTGCCGGGGCGATGGATCTCTCGAGCTGGTACCGATGGTAGAGACCTCGTTGGCCGGCGCCGCGACCGAAGTAGTGCCATTCGGGAAAGTTGAAATCGGCCGTGATCGACCGGGGGAGCAACAGCACCGCCCGTAGAAACTGCTCCAGATCGGGAACTGCGTAGATGTTCATCTCGTAGCCCCAGTCGTCGAGCAGGTCGATCAAGAGGCGTACGTGCCGACTCACCCAACTGACCGAGAAGCGATTGACGCCCAGGCATGTCAGCGCTTCGATCACGTGTTTGGCCTCGGCGGGCGCGGCGGCAGCCACCGGGCCGAGGAAGTCGATGGGACATTGGACGACAGCCCGTGGATGCTCCGCGACGATGTGCCGGAAGGCGTGCTCGCCCAACGTGTCGAGCCGCCCGTTGAACCACAGATCGTCGTCGCCCAGGCCGCTGTGTCGCACATGCCTCAGCACCTCGTCGATCGAGGCGGCGTCCTTGAGGTCCAGCTTGACGCCCCGGCCGGCACGACCGAACGCATCGAGGCAGTCGACCAGACGGGACTGCTGCTCGTGCACCTGGGCTGGTGTGGCCTCGAACGCGTCGTGTCGCAACACCAGCTCGCCCTGCGGGTCGTAGCGGACGTCGACCTCGCCCCAATGCACAGGCGAAGCAAGGAACTGGCGCAGGTTGGCGGAGTCGTTCACGCCATGCCACACGAGCTGGACGTGCAGCGGTAGGTCTGACTCGGCGATGAGCGAACGCAGGTCGTAGTCGTCGCCTGCGACCGTGCGTGGGCTCTCCACCCGTTGCGACTCGTAGAGCGTCGGCGCGTGCAGGAACAGCGTGTCGCCGGTATACCACCCGCAGCCACCGACGCCTCGAGGACCTCGGGCTCGTTGTCGACAACCGCCATGACGCGAAACCCGGCCGCGGCGAAGGCTCGCAGCCCGTCGACCTTTGCCGCGATGTGCGCACCCCCACCGCCTGGGTTCATCTGGAGCAGCTCATCGTCGAAGTGCACCCGGTACTCACGACCGAGCGCATTGAGCGAGCGCAGCGTCGCGGCACGCAGCCACTCGTGCCGTCGGGTGGTCAAGCCGACGAACGTGGACGGCTGGAGCTGCAACCAACGGATGACCTCCATGACACCGCGATGTGGACGGTGCGCCTCCAAGACGGTTCCGTCGATGTCGAACACCACCAGCAGCCGTTCACCTGTCGACGCCCCCCGACAACTGGCGTAGTGATCGGCCAGGCTGCGCATCCAGTCGCTCGTCGACGACGCGGTCATTCGAGGCGACGGTACCCACAGCAGGTGAACGCACAGGGTGGTCGTCCTTGCGCTCCGCCGACGTTTGGACGACCCCCACGTGACACGACTGTGCCCTGGGATCAACATGGCCTTCCTCGTCGTGCTCGAATCGATGACCCCGGCCGAGCGCGTCGCGTTCACCCTTCACGACGTCGAGCTGGCCGAACTCGAAGAAGCTCATCGCCGAGCAGTTCGTATGACGCCCCTCAGTCGTCGTGGTGGCCAGGGAGCACGTCGCGTTCGGACTTGTGCCACACCGGCGAGTCGCCCGCGGTTTCCACGTTGAACCCGTAGTCGAACACGAGCGTGCCCCCGAAGGTCGCGCCCACCGACACCAGCAACGCGATCACCACTGACAGGATCACGATGCCGACGGGCGTGTGGGCGCGGGTGTTGTAGTCGTTGAGTCGCCATGCGATGTCGGCCAGTGCGAGCACGGTGACCGTGGTCATGATCGCGGCGTGGCTGTTGATCGTGCGGCGCGCCTGCGTGCCGGCCTCGGAGGACTTCCACGCGTCCCACACGCCGGTCAGCGCGGTCAGTACCGACACCGCAGCGCCGGCGACGAAGACGTAGGTGCCGGCATGCCAGAAGTCGCGCGCCCACGTGTTGTCGTCACCGCCGATGATCGAGATCACGTCGAACGCCGCGGCGAGCACGTACGCGGCGACGGGGAAATCGGTGAGCGGCGGGTGCAGCGGCTTGCCCGACCAACCCCGCAGCCCCTTGAACGTGCGACCCCGGAACGTGAGGGTCGGCCGGAACGCGAAGCGCCTCACCGTCCGCTCCTCGCGCCGCCGTGGGGCGTCCTCGGCTCATCACGATGCTCTCGACCGCCGATGACTACGAGTTTCATGATGGAGCCTTTCATCGTGTGTCAGAAGCACGTGTCGGATCTCCCGACTCTCTCGATCGACGAAGGAGTCGGGGGTCGAGGAGGATGGCTTTGGGTTCGGCCAGGTCACCCGTCGTCCAGCGGACGCTGTGCTGGCCGTGCAGCTCTGTGGCGAGCGCCGGGCGAGCGAGCCTGCTGTGGAACCGCTCTTGCCACCGCCAGATCGCGAACTCTCCGTCTCGATCGAAACCGAGCTGCAGGCGGGCGTGGCCGAGGACGTCGTGGACGCCCCGGAACCGGTCGTAGGCGCCGCCTGCCTCGTTGCCCATCAGTGGGTGGCGACGGTCGGTTTCCGCCGCGGTGGTGGTGACCTCGAGTACCCGGTGGTCCCTGACCGAGACGATGAGCTCGTGTGCGTCGGCGTACGGCACTCGGCAGGTGGTGAACATGATGCGTACTCGATCGGGCCGATCCGGCGAGGTGATCCGCCGGAAGAGCCGGTCCGACTCCGTGATTAGCTGCGCGTAGGCCGCACGTACGTGCCGACGACGACCGAAGGTCGGCGCATCGATGTACTCGGAGGCGACCTCTCGGGCGACCGTCGGGTCGACGCGCAGCCCCACGAAACCCGCCGCGTCGACCGTCACGGGACCGGCTCCATGACGAGCTTCTCGTCGACCTCCTCTGGCTCCGTTGGGGGAGTCACGTCGTTAGACATGGTGAGCCTCTCCTCTGATGCTCAGGAGAGACCGCCCATCCCGTACTCGAGGTCGGAGCGCGTCGCCTCCCTGACCGCCATCGTGCTCACCCAAGTCAACCCCAGCCGCGACTCCGCCGGTCGCCAGCTCGCGGCTCACCGTCATCGAGAACATCCTGCCACCGCCCCTTTGTGAGCATGTGAAGTCCCTAGCCACACGGCCCTTTGTCCCAGGGGCGCACCCTTTTTGCCTGCAGAGTCGATTCCTAGGGAAGCGATTGTGGTCGCGCACTGCCAGGAGGCTGATCGTGGGAGGGCCCGGTGGGCTACGGACCGCGCCCGCGGGGCGAGGACGATGAATCGCATGGCGGCTGGAGGCCAGCGAGCGATGGGCAGAGCATGAGCTGGGTGGCGAACGCAGGGCGGCGCGTGCGGATGTGGACTGTGGGGATCGTGCTCGCTCTCGTCTCGGTCGCTTGCGCTGTGCCGCCCGGTGGGTGGTGGGAACGGCTCCACGACCACCACGGCGTCGACCACGACCACCGCGGTGTCGACGACGACCACGGCGCCGACCACGACCAGCACGGCGCCGACGACGACGACCACGGCGTCGCCCACGACGACGACCGCGCCACCAGGTCCGCCGACGGATGGAGCGTTCAGCGAAGGCGTTTCGGTTTCGGAGGCGGGGTACGACTCGTCCGAGCCGCGAGTGGCCTTCGACCGGGAGGGAGACGCGTTGCTCGTCTGGGTGCGTGTGTCCCACGAGTATCCGCACCCGCGGCGGGTTCAGATCATGTCCCGCAGTCGCGCCGGCGCCTGGGGCTCCATCGTCACCCTGTCACCGCCGGACCAGGCGCCGCACTCCCCGAAGGTCGCGCTCGACGACGACGGTGACGCCGTCGTGGTGTGGCACGCCTTCGACGGCACCGACAACCACGTCTACGCCCAGAGGGTGTCCCGCACCGGCACAGTGGGAACGCTCCAGGTGCTGTCCCCCACCGGAGTGACGATCTACGGCACTGACGTTGCCGTCGACTCCGACGGTGACGCCGTGGTCACCTGGGCCGAATACCGCGACGGCAGCGTCTTCCCGAACATGCGCCGGTTCACCAGCGACGGGTCGCTGTCCGAGACCACGGTGCTGTCGTCGAGCCCGGCGTCTGCGGAAGCGCCCGCCGTGGCCTTCGATCGGGAAGGCGACGCCGTCCTCACGTGGGCCAACAACAACGTGGTGCAGGCCCGGACCCTCAGTGCTTCGGGGACGCTCGGCGAGCTCGAGCAGGTGTCCGCGGACCTCTCGCCGATCGACCGCCACTTCTCAGCGCGGGTGACGATCGACCGGGACGGTGACGCACTGGTGACCTGGCGGCACTGGACCGACGCAGACCAGAGCACCCAGGTGTGGGGACGCTGGGTGTCTCGTGACGGGGCCGTTGGCGAGGTCCGGCAGCTCACCCCCTCGTCGCATCCCGACGTGCAGAACTACTCGGTGGCGGGGGACCTGGACGGCGATGTCTTGCTGACGTGGGATCGGTTCCCGAGCGGGGAGATGTACGCACGCCAGATCACCCGCACGGCAACACTCGAGGAGCCGGTCCTCGTGACACCGTACGGCCGCCTCCACTCGGTCGGTGTTGACGACGACGGTGACGGTGTCGTGGTCTGGCAGGGCGAAGGCATCGACGGCTCTGTCGGAAGCGTGCGTGCACGCCGGGTGACCCAGACCGGAGCGTTGGGGACCCCAGAGGTGGTCGCATCGACAGGCGTATCCCCCAAAGTCGCGGTCACCCCTGTCGGTGGCGCAATGATCGCCTGGGAACGGCGATTCCAGGTCGACCTACGGATCCAGGTCAGCGTCGACCCATAACGGGATTTCAATGCGCCGCCGCTGTCGGGCGCCCAATCATTGAGCTTCGGGCTCCGTGGTCAGGTGCTGCCATCATCAACGTCCCCAGAAGCGTCCCCTACCGCCGGCCGGGTGATCGAGCGAGGCGTGACGGCGGAGGCGACACTGGGCTCATGCGACCACTGGCTGTGCACCACGTGTCCATCAATGTCGATGACGTCGAGGCCGCGCTGGCCTTCTACACCGACCTGCTCGGCCTCTCGCCCCGCACCGACCGACCCGACTTCGGGTTCGGTGGAGCATGGCTCGACGCTGGCGGCCAACAGGTCCACCTGATCGAGGGCTCACCCCCGGCCGCGCGCGGTCAGCACTTCGCCTTGCTGGTCGACGACCTCGACGGCACCGTCGCCGAGCTCCGCGAGCGGGCCGTCGAGGTGAGCGACCCCAAGCCGGTGGGGTCGAGCCACCAGGCGTTCCTCACCGACCCGTCAGGCAACCTCGTCGAACTCCACCAGGTCACGGGATGAACCAGTTGCTACTGCTGGAGTCCCCCGATCGCCGCCGCGGCCACGACCTCTATCGATGTTGGATCCATGACGGATCGACGGAGATCCCGTCGCGGTCGAGGCCGTAGTAGTCGGCCACGTCGCGCAGCGCCTCCTCCCCGCACCCGAGCGTGAATCGATGACCGTCGGGGTCGCAGACGACGAAGTCCCGCATGCCGTACGGACGGGAGGCGACCGGATCGACGATGTCGGCTCCGGATTCTTCGAATTCGGCGCACAGCGCGTCCGGGTCCTCGACGTAGACGTACGAAGACTGCGCCGGCGGCGCGCCCTCGCCGTTCCAAGGCACGAGGAGGAGCACCTCGATCTCCCCGGTAGCGAGGGCGGCGAGGGTTCCGTCGATGGTGCGCCAGGCAAGGCTGAGACCGAGCGCCTCCTGGTAGTAGGCGATGGATCGATCCATGTCGCTGACCGGAAGCTTCGGCATCAGGTGCAACCAGGTGGACATGTCTGTCGTTGCGCTCATGGCGTTCTCCCTACTCATCGCGTCGACTGCCTCGAGGAGGCGGCGAACCTCGTCGAGGCGTGCCTCGAGGCGCCCTCGGTGGTCGCGGCGAACTCTCCGATCTGGAGCCGATCACGACGCTCGCTCACGGGCCAAGTCTGAAGGGCTCACTCGGGTGAGGGTCAAGACCGGCCCTCGATCGGCGGTTCAGTGCCGCGGGACGCATGCCAGCGGCGTGGCAGCCAGCATCGAGGTCACACTTCTCCCATGACCGTGTCCCTGCATCACATCGTCATCGACGCCCACGACTTGCCCAGGTTGGCTCGGTTCTGGAGTCAGGTCCTCGGTTGGAAGGTCCTGTCCGAACGCGAACGCGAGGTCGTGATCGGCACCGACGTGGACGCCGCGGTCGGAATCTGCCTGATGCCCGCAGGCGACGAGAAGTCGGTCAAGAACCGTGTCCACCTCGACCTCAACCCGGGTGGCGACGCCGGGCCCGACGACCGGGAAGCAGAGATCAGGCGCATCCTTGCCCTGGGTGCCCGGCGTGTGGACATCGGGCAGACAGGCGAGGAGTCGTGGACCGTGCTCGCCGACCCGGAAGGCAACGAGTTCTGCATCCTCCGACCGAAGCGGACGCTGATCGGCTGAGCTATCGCGACGACCCACCCGCGATCCGCTACCGACGGCTCAGAGGACCCAACGGGCAGCGTGGAGGCGTTCGTACATCGGCAGGCACTCGTCGGCCACCGCGGCCGCCCGGCCGTCCAGTTGCGGATCGCGGGGCCGATACTCGGCGAACCCGGTCGACTTCCACACGGCTTCGTACCAGTACTGGCCCCACACACCGTCGGAGTCCCGAGGACCGGGCGGCCACGCCAGCATGCGGGCGGCGAAGTCCACCCCGACGTGGCGGCACATCGCTCGGAGGTAGGACTCAGGATGGCGGAGGAAGTCGCGCGCATCGATCACGGGCGGTGGCGTTCCTGCCGCCACCAGCTCGTCGTAGAGCCGGGTCTGCTGGGGAAGGCCGAGATCTTCGGCGGTGACATCGGGCCGGGAGCGGACGTAGGACGCGACCACATCGCGTGGGTCACGGATCAGCATCACGTTCGTGAGGCCGGCGATCCATCTTCGCTCGATGCCGGGCAGCAAGTGATGGGCCATGTGCTTCTGGTAGAAGACCCTGATCCCGTCGGGAACGGGACCGAGCAGCGCAGCCACGACATTGCGCCAGTCGGCCTCGCCGGCGGCGATCACCTCTTCACGGCCCGGATGGTCCAGGCCGGTGACCTTCAGGTAGTGGGGATACAGCGGCTCGTCGATCACGACCGTGTCGTGGCGGTTCTCCCACGATCGCATCAGGGCAGTCGAGATGTTGCGAGGGCCCGACCACACGGCCAGCCGGATCACGCTGCTCGCCACCGTCAGCGTCGTGCCGCCTCGGCGACGTCACGGTCGATGGCGGCTTGGTAGAGCGTCCGCAGGCGGTGCATGACCGGCCGGCTGTCACCGTCGCCGATCATGCGTCCATCGACCTCGCGGACGGGCACGATCCCGGCGAAGGTCCCGGTGACGAACGCCTCGTCGGCGCCGTACACATCCGTCAGGCTGAAGTCGCGCTCGTAGGTCGGGATCCCGGCGTCGAGCGCCAACCGCAGCACGGTCGCCCGCGTGATGCCACCGAGGCAGAAGGCGCCCGACGACGTCCACAGCTCGCCACGCCGGACGACGAAGAAGTGGGTGGAGTTGCACGTGGCGACGAAGCCGTGCGGGTCGAGCATCAACGCCTCGTCAGCCCCCGCCGTGTAGGCCTGGATGCAGGCGGTGATGTCGTTGAGCTTGCTGTGGGTGTTCAACTTGGCGTCCAGCACGTCCGGATACGGGCGCCGCACGTGCACGGTGAACAGGCGGATCCCGGTGTCGAGGACGGCCCGCGTCGGCTGCTTGTACTCGGGGACGATCACGATCGTCGCCGGCCCCACCGTCATCCGAGGATCCTGGTACGGCGTCCGCTTCACACCGCGGGTCACCATCAGGCGCACGTGCACGTCATCGGTCATCCCGTTGGCGCGCAGCGTCTGGTAGATCGCGCTTCGCAGGTCGTGTCGGCTGAGCCCGATGTCGAGTGCGATGGCCTTCGCGCCTTCGTAGATGCGGTCGAGATGCTGATCGAGGAACACCGGATGGCCGCCGTGCACACGCAGTCCCTCCCAGACGCCATCGCCGAGCACGAACCCCGAGTCGAAGACCGAGACCACAGCCTCGGCCCGGTGCTTGAGCTCCCCGTTCACGTAGATGAGCACAGCGTCGTTGCGCGGATCCTCGTCATAGTCGTGCACCCCGTGGACCACCTGATCGGCCACGCCGAACCTCCTCGCCGCCAGAACCGCGACCGTACCGGTGATTCTGCCAACGGCAGAGGGGGCGGGCTCGCGCCCAGTGGACGGTAGGTTCCAACGGTGACATCCGCGCACGGCCGGGAGGACGGATGAGCGAGCTGGTCGACGACGACGGGCCGGACCGGTCGGTGGAGGCGGTGGCCGCCGTCAGCCTTGCGGCGGGTCTGGCATGCACGCTGGCCCCCGCGACAACGGCGCGCCTCGCGGGCATCGACGCAACCCCCGGTGTGATGCGCGCCATCGGGGTGGCAGACCTGGTGCTGGCCGCGGGCCTGCACTTTGGGCGGCCGTCGTGGCCGTGGATGATGGCCCGCGCCGCCACGAATCCGGTCATCGCCGCCGTGTCGGTGGTGTCGGGCCGGTCGTGGCGCGCCCGGCTGCTCGCCGCCGGCCTCGCGGTCGCGACGGCGTCGGACCTCCGGACCGCCGCCCGGCTCCGCGCCGCCCACCCCTGACCGTCCTAGCCGATGATGGTCGGCCGGGTCACCACCCCGACCGTAGCAACGGCGCCGTGCCCGACATCGCCCGATGAGCCACTGCTATCGCTTTCGGCCCGCGACCACGAAGAACGTCACGCAGAAGAGGAAGACCGTCCTGTGAGCTCCTCATCGCCGCCTGCCATTCTGCGAGCTCGTCGTCCGTGAACCCACCTTCATCCCGCCAGACGGTTGGCCAGTCGGGGAGTCCGAACGCATCGGCTGGATCGCGGATGGTGAGCGGAAAGGCGTCCACCGACGTCACATCGACACCAACCCTCTCGAGGAGCGCCGGTGCCCGTGAGATCCAGCGGCCATTGCGGTACCCAACATCTCGACGGAGCACCTTGAGCCGATCCAGAACGCTTCGGCGTACCCCAAACACCTCGATGACGAGCGACTCCTGATCGGGATCGGCGATCACCACTGGAGCGCCCGATCGCAGCACCCGCAGGAGCTCTCGAAGCGCCGGCACCGGGTCATCGAGGTGCTGAAACGTACGGTCCGACCGAGCACCGCCAAAGGCGGCATCCCGGAAGGGCAACGCCGCCGCGTCGGCTTGGACCACCCGGGCGCCGCGCTGGGCGGACCGACTGCACATCGCTCGAGAGCGGTCGGCGCCGACGCTTCGCTCGACGCCAAGTCCCACGAGATCGTCACCTGCTCCGCTCCCGACATCGAGGACCGGGTCAGCACCCTCGAGCAGCTGGTGAGTCCGCAGCTTGTAGGCAGCGACGGCCGGCCACGTGGCCATGCGTTCCTGCCAATCGACGGCTCCAGCAGGGTCTGCGCTGGCGTCGACGTCGGAATAGGTCCGGCTCACACCCGCAGTCTGTCCTCCGTCCTTGCGCATCACGGCGACCTGGGTCCGAGCGCGCCGACTCGAGTCCTCGGCGACCCCTTCTAGGAGGATTTCAGGGGTGCGCCGAACCAGCCGGAGAGCGCTGCTCGCAGAGCGAGCAGGTCGGTGTCGGTGGGTTCGTCGACGGTTGCGGCCCAGGCGACGTGGGCGTCCGGGCGGATCAGGAGCGCGTCGGCGGGTCGGTGGTCGGCTTTGGCCGTGTGGATGTCGATGCGGTCCTGCCAGTCTCGGGCGATCTCGCACAGGTCCCGGCGGTCGGCGAGGTCGAGGAACACGGGCCGTGCGGTGTGCATGAGCGCTGCGACGCTGGTTGTGCCCTGGTCGGTGTGCAGGGTGAGGTCGGGTGCGAACGTGCCGGTCAAGGCGTGGTGGTCGGGGCCGGGTGGCGGGTAGCGGATGTCGGTGCCGGCGATGAGGGCTCCGATGCGGCGCAGGGGCTGCTCGTCGGCGAGCAGCTCCTGGAAGAGCTCCCGGAGTGCGTCGGCGGCCGGGTCGTGGCCGCGCCGCAGTGCCACCTGGGCTCGGGTGTGGAGCAGTGTGCGTTCGCCGGCGAGGTGGCGTTCGTCGTGGTACGTGTCCAGCAGGCCGGCCGGCGCCCAGCCGTGGATGGCGGCCGCCAGCTTCCATGCGAGGTTGAAGGTGTCGACCAGGCCGGCGTTGAGTGCGACGCCGGGAGCGGGGAACAGGTGGGCCGCGTCGCCGGCCAGCAGGATCCGTCTGTCGCGGTAGCGCTCGACATGTCGAGCGTGAAAGGTGAAGCGCGTCAGCCGGGTCGGTTCTCCCAAGGGCAGGTCCACGCCCAGCACGCGGCGGATGCTGTCCCGGAGCTCGGTCACGGTCATCGGCTCGTCGTCGTCGTAGTCGGCGGACTCGTCCTCGCTGGTGAAGAGCCCCAGGAACGCAGGGTCGGTCGACCCGACGGCGAACTCACCGCGCTCGGTTCGTGTGAAGCCGAAGGGGATCCTGCCCACCCCCGCGACGTCGAGGTCGCCGTTCTCGAGCACGGTCACCGACTCGGGCACGGTCACCTGGGCGAGCCGCTGGACCTCTGGGTACGTGGTGCCGGGGAACGGGATGCCGGCCATGTCGCGCACACGGCTGCCGGCCCCGTCGCAACCGACGACGTAGCGGGCGGTCACCCGATGCTGCCCGTCTGACCCGCGCACGTCCGCGCTCACCGTGGCCTCGTCCTGGCTCAGCCCGACCACCTGCTGCCCGCGGCGGATCTCGGCGCCGAGCTCGCGTGCGAGCTCCTCGAGGACGCGCTCGAGTCGCGGTTGTGGGAGCGGCAGCACCTGCATCGGGGGCTCGGCCAAGGGTGTGAAGTCCACATGCAGACCGCCGAACGGGAGCCGGAGGGCCGGGATGGGCTCGGTGCTGGCTGCTTCGAATCGTTCCAGTCGACCTCGGTAGCGCAACAGCTCCAGGATCTGCCCGCTGAGGCCGCCGGCCTTCGGTATCTCGCTGATCTGCGGCCGCCGCTCCAGCACCAGCGGTCGCACGCCGGCCAGGCACAGCTCACAGGCCAGCATCAGCCCGGTCGGGCCGGCGCCCACGATGACCACGTCGGCGTCCGTCACTGGCCACTCCCCTCGCAGGCTTGGTCGCGTCGCCACGCGACCCGGTCGTCCGAAGCGTTGATCAGGTCCACGAAGTTCTCCCCCGGACTCTCGAACGCGCGACCCGCGCGGCGCGCTGCGGATGGGTCCTGTGCTCTCCGGGCGAGAGCACGACTCGGTCGAGTGAAGCGGCAAAGTCGACTTGCAGCAATCCCCCTGCCGCGTCGTACGTTGAAGGTGGCAGGGAAGGCAGGCGGCGCTGGAAACCCCCGGCGCGCGGCGCCGGTCGGCTCGCCCGCTCAGCCGAACGCCCGCTCATGCGCGCCGCCGGTACGTGAGGAACAGCGAACCCGCAGACGTGCGTTCGACCTCGCTCAGCTCGAGGCGGTGCATCGGCGCGTCGTCGTCGAACAGGCGCCGACCGCGGCCGGCGAGCGTCGGGGCCACGACGAGCCGCAGCTCGTCGACGAAACCCGCCCGCAGCAGCGAGCCGGCGAGCGAGATGCTGCCCCGGTCCGTTTCGTCCAAGACCGATCGCCCGCCGACCCGTAGCCTGCGGGCATGGCTCATCCCCGGATGTACCAGGACGACGACCCGTATCTGGCGGGGATCCGCGAAGTGTTCCTGGCCTTCCCCGAGTCGGTCGAGGTCGAGGCGTGGGGCCGGCCGACCTTCCGTGCCGGCAAGAAGATCTTCGGCGTCTTCTCCGGGACCGACGAGCACCCCTGGGGTCTGATCTTCAAGCCCGACAGCGACGAGCGAGCGCCGCTGCTCGAGGACGAGCGCTTCTACTCGCCGCCGTACTTCGGTCCGAGCGGCTGGCTCGCGCTCGATCTCGAGGTCGCTCCCGTCGACTGGGACGAGGTGCGCGAGCTCGCGGATGCCTCGTACCGCCAGGTCGCCCTGAAGCGGATGCTCAACGCCCTGGACGGCTGAGCCGGGACCGGCGCTCAGGTACGGTCCCGCGACGTCACGGTCGTCGCCGCTCTCGAGGCTGGAGTTGAACAGCTCTTGTGGGTCGTCGAGGGAGGCGCCTCGGAAGAACGTGAGCTTGACGACCTCCTTGTACGACTCGCCCGTACAGATGTCGCCGTCATGGGACCAGACCGGCGTCCCGGGGGACGTGGCCTTCTCCCACTTCCAGTCCTCGTGGACCTCGGGGTCCGAACGGCACTCGAGGGACGGCGCTTCTAGCGTGGTTGCCGTGGGTGAGCCGTACTGGCGGGGTGCCACTGAGGACGAGGCGATGCAGGAGGAGCACGGCTTCCTCTGGCGGGCGCTGCTCGACACGATCGACATCGACCTGGCGGGACGCCGCGTGCTCGACGCCGGGTGCAACCGGGGTGGTTTCCTGCGGCTGCTCGTCGACGAGTCGGGGATCGCGGAGGGTCATGGCTACGACCCGGCGTCGGGGGCGATCGACGACGCCCGCCGGCTCGCCGGCCAGCGTCCGCTCACGTTCGAGACAGCCGTCACGGTGCCCGCAGGATGGGCCGAGTTCGACGCCGCCTTCAGCCACGAGGTTCTGTACCTGCTGCACGACCTGGCCTCCCACGCTGCGGCGACGTTCGCCGCGCTCGAGCCGGGGGCGCCGTACTACGCGGTGATGGGGGTCCACGCCGGGAGCCGGCTGATGTCGGCGTGGCACGGCTCCGCCGCCAGCGAGCTTGCCCTGCCCAGGCTGTACGACCTCGACGAGGTGGTCGAGGCCTTCGACGGTGCAGGGTTCGAGGTGTCCGTCGCCAGGCTCGACGTGCGGTTCGTTCCCGTCTCGGCCCGACGGGGTGGGCACGAGCACCGGCGCGGCCTGATGGACTGGCTCGACTACTACGCGCGGGACAAGGTCGTGTTCCGGTTCACCCGGCCGCCTCGGCGGTGACCTCCCTCCGTCGCGCGTCGTCGAACGCCTGATCGAGCGCCGGCGTGACCGTCGGCCCGCGACCGCTCCTACTGTGAGCGCATGGACCTCGACGCCTATCGCCACCGCTCGTCAACCACCATCGACAGGCCGCCGGCCGCGGTCTACGACCTCCTCGCTGACGTCTCGCGCATGGGGACGTGGAGTCCCGTGTGCACGGGTGGGGCCTACGACGACGACAGCCATGAGTGGTTCACGGGCACCAACGCGATCGGTGACACCTCGTGGGACACACGTTGTCGAGTCGTCGTCGCCGATCGGGGCCGTGAGTTCGCCTTCGTCAACCACGGGCGCGACGGCCGCTACGCGATGGTGCGGTGGGGGTTCGTGCTGGAGCCCGCCTCTGGCGGCGGCACCGAGGTCACGCAGACCTGGGAGGTGCTGCCCGCCTACGCCGACGGCTTCGCCACCGAGGAGAACCCGGGCATGACGCTCGAGCAGCGCCTCGACCTCATGAAGGCGCTGGCGGAGAGCGGGATGCCCGAGACGCTGGCCGGCCTGAAGCGGGACGCCGAGTCGGAGCCGTCGTCCACGGGGTGAGCCGGACGGCGCGACGTCGCCGAGGTGGAGCAGCGGCGGGACAGCCCCCGTTCGGATCTGAAGCGCGGAGCGTCGGGCCCATCCCCGAGAGCTCGTGGCCGAGCGGGGAGACTGGGGGCATGGCATTCGGACAGCAGGCAGGGCCGCCGGCGTCGCCGCGCGAGGTGCAGAAGCTGCTCACGCTGCTGCAGGACGCGGGACACACCGATTTTCGCGATGCCCGCGGGCCGATGGGGTTCACGCAGCGCCAGGCGGCCGGCAAGTTCACGCGCGACGAAGCGGCGGCGTTCATCGCCCAGCTCGAGGAGACCGAGTCGTCGGGCGAGCCCGACGTGCCCCGGCCACCGAACCCGAGGGTGTCGGCCTCCGAGCAGGTGCTGCGGCGCATGCCGGCCGAGCAGCTGGCAGCCGAGCTGCAACGCCGCGGCTGGGTCGTCGTCCAGCCCTGATCCCCCGACAGTCGTCCGAGCCGCTCTGCGATCACCGACGAACGGCCGGGCGCACCTACTCGTCGCTGTGGTTCACCACGTTGATCACGTTGCCGTCCGGGGCGCGCACGAAGAACCTTCGCAGGCCCCATGCCTCTTCGGTGAGCGGGTGAACGATCTCGTACCCCCGCCGCTGGGCCTCCGCGTACGCCTCGTCGACGCCGGCCCCGACGTGAACCGAGATGACCGAGTCGTGCGGCGCCGTGGCGTCGCGAGTGACGAGCTGGACGGAGGCGTCGCCACTCGGCGACGAGTACCGCGCCACCCACCCCATGTTGAACTCCTCGACACTCAACCCGAGGTAGCCGGTGTAGAAGTCACGGGCAGTGGCGATGTCAGCGACCGGAAGGTTCGCATGGATGCCGGTTACGCGCATCGGTCCTCCTTGTCCAGAACGGACGGCACGAGCCGGCCGCTACAACCGATCCCCGAACCGTAACCAGCAGGCTGCTCACGCCGCGCCGGCACAGCAGGTGTCCCCAGTACGCACGGCACGTTCATCCGCCAGGGTGTCACGGACCGCCGGGTCAGAGACGGCGCGACCCGAGCACGCAGAACTCGTTGCCCTCAGGGTCCGCCAGAACCACCCATGACTGCTCGCCTTGTCCGATGTTCGCTCGCGTCGCTCCCAGCGCAACGAGCCGTTCGACCTCCGCGTCTCGATCGTCTGGCCGGAAGTCGAGGTGCAGCCGATTCTTGATCGTCTTCTGCTCGGAGACAGGCACGAACAGGAGCCCCGGTAGACGATCCGGAGAGGGTCGAATCTCGAACTCATCGGGGTCGTCGTTGACGACGATCCAGCCGAGCGCCTCTCGCCACCAGTTGCCGAGCGCGCCAGGGTCGCGTGAATCGATGATCGTCTGCTCCCACTCGAGGCTCATGACTCAACCGTAGAACCCGGACGGTCGGGCTGCCCCGGCGGCCCAGCCAGAATCGTCGGAACGTACTCCAGCAGTTGGATGCGGCCATCGAACGTGCGGCTGCTGATCATGTCGAGAGCAACATCCGGATAGCCGTCGTAGATCCGCTCCCGGCCGCTGCTTCCGGTGATGACGGGAAAGACGACCACGCGGAAGCGGTCCACGAGACCGGCGCTCAGAAGAGAGCGGCACAGGGTGAGGCTGCCGATGGTGCGCATCGACTTGGAGCCCTTGTCCTTCATCTCCCGCACGGCCTCAACGGGGTCTCGAGCCACGAGTTCGGTGTTCGCCCACGCAAGGGGCTCGCTCAACCTGGACGAGAAGACGACCTTCGACATGTCCGCTAGGACATCGGTGCCTGGCTCGCCCTCGGCGGCGTATCCCGACATGACGCGGTACGTGGTTGCGCCCATGAGCACCGTGGAGCCCGCTTCGGGGTCCTCTCCCAACCACGCGAGGTACTCAGGGCCTTCCAGCCCCCACAAGCCCGGCCAGCCGTCGGGGGCCGCGTAGCCATCGAGCGACGTGATGAAGTCGACGAGGAGTTCTCGCATCGTCCTTGTCCTTGGTCCTTGGATCTCAGGTAGCGGCTCCGCCTTCGCTACCCCGGCGGTAGGAACGACGGGGGGACGTGCGGCGAGGCGAGAACTCATCGCCAGCGCGCGGGCCGCACGACGCAGAACTCGTTGCTGTCGGGATCGGTCATCACGACCCGGTCGACGTCGCCCTGGCCGATGTCGGCCCGGGTCGCGCCGAGCCCCACGAGACGGTCGATCTCGGCGTGCTGTCCGACGTGGTCGATCGGCGCGACCTCGAGGTGCAGCCGGTTCTTGCCGAGCTTCGGGGCCAGTGGCGGACCACCCCAGGTGATCAACGGCCCGGTGCCGTCGGGAGAACGGATCGCTGTCTCCTCGTCCTGATCCCAGACCGACGGCCAGGCGAGCGCGGCGCTCCAGAAGTGCCCGACCTCCCGCGTCCCGTCACAGGTGATCGAACCCAGACGTCCGCAGCCCGCGAGGAACGAGTTGCCCGGCTCGATGACGCAGAACTCGTTGCCCTCGGGATCAGCCAGCACGACATGGCCCTCGTCGGGTCGCTGCCCGATGTCGATGTGGCGCGCGCCGAGCTCGACGAGCGTGGCCACCGACTCCCGCTGGTCGTCCAGAGACGTGCTCGTCAGATCGAGGTGGAGCCGGTTCGGGCCGACCTTCGGCTCGGGGACCGGCACGAAGTCCATCCCGAACCTCGTGCCGTCGGTCGGCACGAGACGGATCCTCTCCGCGGTCTCGTCAGCGACCTCCCAGCGCAGCGCCTCAGCCCAGAACCGCGCGAGACCGAGCGGATCGTTCGCATCGAGGCAGAGCGCAACGAGCCGAAGAGACATCCCGCTCCCCAGCATCGCAGCCCGAGGCGGCGACCACCTCCAGAGCGCGTTCTTCAGGACTCCGACGGTCGCTCGGCGGCGGCACGCGCCTCGGCCACGAAGCGAGCGATCCTTGACCGCCGGTTCGGCGGCCCGGAATCAGCTGCAGCCGCTGGTGCTGCCGCAGGACGGGCAGGCGTGGCACGAGCCGGCCCGCTGCATCTGAACGCCGCACTGCATGCAGTACGGGGCGTCGATGCTGGTGGCCGCCGGCGGCTTGATGGCCGGCGACGGGCGGTCGGCGGCCGGCTTCTCGGCGTCGGTGACGCCCGCCCGCTCGAGCAGCGACGGCTCCTTCGGCGCGCTGGCCGTGTCGAACAGCGTCGGCGACGACGAGTCGATCGACGGCGGGTCGGCCGGCACGTCCTGGCCCTGGCGGGTCTGGACCACCGTCTCCTCGACGCCGGGCAGCGTGGGCTGCGTGCGCTCGCCGGTGGTGAGGATGCCGAGCTCGGCCCGCTCCTCGTAGCTGAGGTAGTCGACCGCCAGGCGACGGAAGATGTAGTCGAGGATCGACGTGGCGATGCGCAGCTCGGCGTCGTCGGTGATGCCGGCCGGCTCGAAGCGGGTGTTGGTGAACGCCTCGACGAAGTTCCGCAGCGGCACGCCGTACTGCAGGCCGTAGCTGACCGAGATCGAGAAGGCGTCCATGATGCCGGCCAGGGTCGAGCCCTGCTTCGACACCTTGAGGAAGATCTCGCCCGGCCGCCCGTCCACGTACTCGCCGACGGTGACGAAGCCCTTGCAGTCGGCCACGCGGAACTCGAACGTGTGCGACGTGCGGTTGCGGGGCAGCTTCTCGCGCACCGGCACCTTGATGATCTTCTCGACCACCTGCGCCGCCGCCTCGGCCGGCGTGGCCGCGGCCGACACCTCGGGCGACGCCGCCGTCTCCTTCTTGGCCGTCGACAGCGGCTGGCCGACCTTGCAGTTGTCGCGGTAGATGGCGATGGCCTTGACGCCCAGCTTCCAGGCGTCGATGTGGAGCTGCTCGACCTCTTCGACCGTGGCCTCTTCGGGCATGTTCACGGTCTTCGAGATGGCGCCCGAGATGAACGGCTGCACCGCCGCCATCATCCGCACGTGGCCCGAGTAGTGGATCGTGTTGTCGCCCATCGAGCAGGCGAACACCGGCAGGTACTCGGGATCGAGGTGCGGGGCACCCACGATCGACTTGTGCTCGTCGATGTAGGCAACGATGTCGTCGATCTCGCCGGGGCCGTAACCGAGCTGCTCGAGCGCCCGCGGCACCGTCTGGTTGACGATCGACATCGTGCCGCCGCCGACCAGCTTCTTCATCTTCACCAGGCCGAGGTCGGGCTCGATGCCGGTGGTGTCGCAGTCCATCATCAGGCCGATGGTGCCCGTGGGCGCGAGCACCGACGCCTGGCTGTTGCGCACGCCGTAGTGGTCGCCCAGCTCGCATGCCATGTCCCAGCTCTCCTGGGCGGCCGACAGCAGCTCGGGCGGAACCAGCTCCTCGTCGATCTGCGCGGCCGCCTCCTGGTGCTGGTGCAGCACCCGCAGCATGTGCTCGCGGTTCTCGGCGAACCCGGCGAAGGGGCCCATGCGCGAGGCGGTGCGGGCCGACACCTCGTAGGCGTGCCCGGTCATGAGCGAGGTGATGGCCGCGGCGTACGCCCGGCCGCCGTCGCTGTCGTAGGGCAGGCCCAGCGCCATCAGCAGGGCGCCGATGTTGGCGTAGCCGATGCCGAGCTGCCGGAACCGGCGGGACGTGTCGGCGATGCCCTCGGTCGGGTAGTCGGCCCGGCCGACCAGGATCTCCTGTCCGGTGAAGATCACGTCGACGGCGTGCCGGAAGCCCTCGACGTCGAACGTCTCGTCGTCGTTGAGGAACTTGAGCACGTTGAGGCTGGCGAGGTTGCACGCCGAGTCGTCGAGATGCATGTACTCGCTGCACGGGTTGGACCCGTTGATGCGGCCGGTGTTCGCCGCCGTGTGCCAGTGGTTGATCGTGGTGTCGAACTGCATGCCCGGGTCGGCGCACTCCCACGCCGCCTGGCTGAGCTGGCGGAAGAGCTCGCGCGCCCGCAGGGTGCGCACGACATTGCCGGTGGTGACCTCACGCAGCGACCAGTCGGCGTCGTCGACGACCGCCTGCATGAACTCGTCGGTGACCCGCACCGAGTTGTTGGCGTTCTGGTACTGGATCGAGTGGCTGTCGCGGCCGTCGAGGTCCATGTCGAACCCGGCCTGCTCGAGCACCCGCGCCTTGCGCTCCTCCAGCGCCTTGCACCAGATGAACTCCTCGATGTCGGGGTGGCCGACGTCGAGGATCACCATCTTGGCGGCGCGCCGGGTCTTGCCCCCCGACTTGATCGTGCCCGCCGAGGCGTCGGCGCCCCGCATGAAGCTGACCGGCCCCGAGGCGGTGCCGCCACCCTTGAGCAGCTCGACCGAGCTGCGGATGCGGGACAGGTTGACGCCCGAGCCCGACCCGCCCTTGAAGATGACGCCCTCTTCCCGGTACCAGTTGAGGATCGAGTCCATGCTGTCGTCGACCGACAGGATGAAGCACGCCGACGCCTGCTGCGGCACGCCCTTCACGCCGATGTTGAACCACACCGGGCTGTTGAACGCGGCCTTCTGCGTCACCAGCAGGTGCTTGAGCTCGGCGTTGAAGCTGTCGGCCTCGTCGTCGTCGACGAAGTAACCGCCCTCGACGCCCCAGCGCGTGATGGTGTCGGCGACCCGGTCGATGACCTGGCGCAGCGACCACTCGCGCTCGGGGGTGCCGAGGGTGCCGCGGAAGTACTTCTGGGCCACGATGTTGGTGGCATTGAGCGACCACGTGGTGGGGAACTCCACCCCGAGCTGTTCGAAGGCCACCGAGCCGTCACGGAAGTTCGTGATCCGGGCGTCGCGCCGATCCCACTCGAGCTCGTCGTACGGGTGGACGCCGGCGATCGTGAAGTGTCGTCGGATGCCGATGCCCGCCTGCTCGGGAGCGAGAGCCATGGGGATTCCTCCAGGTCGGTCGGAGATCACGGTGGGGAGAGTTGCGACCTGAACCGACTACCAGGGCTTGTGGTAGCCAGCCGGAGAGCCACAAGATGTGGGTGGAAACTACAGCCGTGTAACTACACCGTCAAGGGCTTCGGTTCCATGACGGCCCACCGTTGGAGCCAGCAATGGTTCAACGCCTCGGCGGTCCGGATCCTTCCCGAAACGGCGCCCCTGTCCCCGACGCGGACGGCGTCGATCGCACGAGACGCGGCGGTGGGGCACGGCGCGGACGCCCGTCGAACGGACGCCCCCCGACGACCCGACCCAGCTCTCGTGCGACCGGCCCGGCGCGGACTTGCAGGTTGAGGACCGCACCACCCGCCACCGGCGGACGGTTCGCCCTCAGATGTCGCTCAGCCCACCACAGACACGGAAGCGACAACCGCCATTCCGCTCGTCCGCGCCGGGGCACAGTTGCACGAGGGGCAACCTAGGGGGAAGGGGCTGTGGACGGCTAGAGGAGGAACCTGTGAATTGGAGGTGGAAAGGTCACCTGGATTTCCCCAGCCGGCCACCTTGTCCACCGGACGGGCCGGCCTGGCTACCGTGCAGGCCGCATGCGGATCCTGTGGCCGACCCCATCCGAGGGTGAGGACGACCTCGATCCCGTCGCCGTGGTCGCGGCCGAGGCCCGCCCCGCCCCACCCGGTCGCCCGTGGGTGCTGGCCAACATGATCGCCTCGGCCGACGGGAGCGCCACCGACGCCGGCGGACGTTCGGGCGGACTCGGCGGTCCGGCGGACAAGGCGGTGTTCGGCGCCGTCCGCGCCGTCGCGGACGTCGTCGTCGCGGGTGCGGCCACGGTCATCGCCGAGGACTACGGCCCGAGCCGCCCGCCTGCCCGCGTCCGCGACCAGCGCGTCGCCCGCGGGCAGGCGCCCGCGCCCCGCATCGCGGTCACGTCGGCCTCGCTGGCCATCGAGCCGACCCGGCGTCTGTTCGCCGAGGCCTCGCCCGACGCCCGCCCGCTCGTGCTCACCGTGGCCGCCGCCGACCCCGCCCGGCGCCGCGCGCTCGAGGCCGTGGCGGACGTCCACGTCGTCGGCGACGAGCAGGTCGACTGGGCGCGCGCCTTCGCGCTGCTCCACGCGGAGGTCGGGGCGCGTGTCGTGCTGTGCGAGGGAGGCCCGAGCACGATCGGACAGCTGGTGGCCGACGACCTCCTCGACGAGCTGTGCCTCACGATCGCCCCGGTGCTCGTCGCCGGCGACGGTCCGCGCATCGCCCACGGCGCGGCGCCCGTGCCCGACCGGGGCCTGTCGCTCGCCCGCGTCCTCGCGGCCGACGACCTCCTCTTCGTGCGCTACCTCCGCGCCCGCTGACCGGTCGGCTCAGAGGCTGCGCCGAGAGGCGCGGTGCCTCCGCGCACCCTGTCGGTCTGGGCCTCCGCGCACCCGCTCAGTGTCGCTTGGGTGCGGTGCGCTTGGTCAGCAGGGTCAGCTCGCGCTCGAAGTCGGCCAGGTCGTCGAACCCCTTGTAGACCGAGGCGAACCGCACGGCGGCGATGACGTCGAGCTCGCGCAGCCCCTCGAGCACGGCCCGGCCGATCCGCTCGCTCGTGACCTCGCCGCTCGGCAGCCCGCGCATCTCGTCCTCGACCGCGAGCGCCAGCGCCTCGGCCTCGCCGGGACCCACCGGGCGCGCCTTGACCGCCGCCTGGATCCCGGTCACGACCTTGGCGCGGTCGAACGCCTCGCGCTCGCCCGACCGCTTGAGAACCGCGAGCCCCGAGGACTCGGGCCGCTCGAACGTCGTGAACCGCGCGCCGCACGCCAGACACTGGCGACGGCGGCGGATGGCGCCACCGTCGTCGGACTGGCGTGAGTCGACCACCTTCGAGTCGAGATGCCCGCAGGCGGCGCAGCGCACGCATGCAAGCTATACGCCAGGTCCAGACGCCCGATCCCGCCCACTCAAAGTGGCGGATCTGCCACGCCGCGGACTGCGGTAGCGTCGTCGCAGAGCGTTGCCGCGACGCTCTGCGGACTGATGCTGGGAGGTCCACCCTTGGCTGCCGACTCGACCGACACGCCCACGACCCCGGAGAGCCATTACGACCGCGTCGGGGGGCAACCGGCGATCCGCGAGGTCGTCGAGCAGTTCTACGCCCGCGTCCTCGCCGACGAGGATCTGGCGCCGTACTTCGTCGATGCCGACGTGACGCAGGTGAAGCGGCACCAGGTCCTCCTCCTGTCCCAGGTCCTCGGCGGCCCGGCCGAGTACGACGGGCGCGATCTCGGCGAGGCCCACCGCGGGCTCGGCATCACGAGCGACCACTACGACAAGGTCGTCGGCCACCTGGTGGCGGTGCTCTCCGAGCTCGGCGCCGACGACGAGCTGCTGGCCGCCGCCGGCGCCGTCGTGGGGGGCGTCAAGGCCGACATCGTCGAGAGCGGCGCGGCCAGCTCGTAAGCGTGGTCGACCCCATCCGCCTGAAGAAGAGCTGGAGCCAGGTCGCCGCCTACGGCGACCAGGTCCCGCTGTTCTTCTACTCGTACCTGTTCCTCCACCACCCCTACACCGCGAGATGTTCCCGGTCAGCATGGCCAACCAGCGCGACAAGCTCGTTGCCGCCCTCGGCCAGGTGATCAGCCGCGTCGACGACCTCGACTCGGTGGTGCCCGTGCTGCAGCAGCTCGGGCGCGACCACCGCAAGTTCGGGGTGGTCCGCGACCACTACCCCGCGGTCGGGCAGGCGTTGCTCGCCACGCTCGAGCATTTCAGCGGCTCCGACTGGACCCCCGACGTCGCGCAGGACTGGACGTCCGCCTACGGCATCGTCGCCGACGTGATGATCGGCGCCGCCGACGCGGTCGTCGACCAACCTCCGTGGTGGGACCTCACGGTCGCCGACATCGAGCGCCGCAGCGTCGACATCGCCGTCCTGCGGGTGGTCCCTCACGCCCCGCTCCCCTACGCCGCCGGTCAGTCGATCGCGGTGGAGGTGCCCCAGCGCCCCCGCCTGTGGCGGTACTACACGCCCGCGTCGTTGCCGGGGCCCGACGGTGGGTTCGACCTCCATGTGCGGCTGGTCGGCGGCGGACCCGTGAGCACCGCCATCGTGCAGAGCACCCACCCCGGTGACGTCCTGCGCGCCGGTGCCCCGGTCGGCACTGACCTGACGCTGCCGCGGAGCCCCGGGCGCGACCTGGTGATGCTGGCCGGCGGCACCGGGCTCGCGCCGATGAAGGCGCTGATCGCCCAGGTCGAGGCGGACGGCGGGATCCGGAGGGTGCGCCTGTTCTGGGGGGCGCGCCACCACCGCGATCTCTACGACCTGCCCGCGATGGCCGCGCTCGCCGAGCGGCTCGACTGGTTGCGGCTGGTGCCGTGCGTGTCGGACGAGCCGAGTCGCAGCGGGCCGGTCGAGTCGGGCACGGTGGTCGACGTCGCCCTGCGTGCCGGCCCCTGGCCCGAGCAGGCGATCTACATCTGCGGATCCCCCGAGATGGTGCGCGGCAGCCGTGCGGCGGTGATGCAGGCGGGCGCCGACCCGGCGCTCGTCCATGTCGAGGAGTTCGGGAGCGAGGAGACGACGCCATGACCGATGCCGCCGACGAGCAGTACGCCAGGCGGACGGTCCAGCGCCTCACCCCCGACCGCGTGCGGTCGATGCGGTTCTCGCGCACCCCGATCGGGCGGCGCGGCCTGGCCGAAGACGAGGTGGCCGCGTTCCTGCAGCGCGTCGCCGACGAGATCGCCACCCGCGACGCGGCCGAGACGTCGCTGCGGGCGAAGACCACCCACTACAAGAACACGCTGGTGCAGTGGCAGCGCGAGCAGAGCGAGTCGCGCACCGAGGACGTCAACGGCCGGGGACCCGACTCGGCCACGGCCACGGTCGAGGCGGTGAACATCCTGTCGCGGGCCCAACAGGAGGCCGACGCCTACGTCGCCCAGACCCAGGAGTACTGCCGTCGCTTGGCGGCCGAGGCGCACGAGCACGCCCAGAGCGTCCTCGACGACGCCACCGACCGGGCGGACGCGGCCGCCGAGCAGGCCGTGATCGAGCTGCGGGCCCGCGAGGGCGAGGACCACTCGCCCGAGCTGGAGGACCTCGAGCGGCGCCTCGCCTGGGCGAGGACCTTCCTCGCGTCGCTCGAGTCGGTCGAAACCCAGCTGCGCACGGCGCGCGAAGCGTTGTCGTACGAGTTCGACAAGCTGACGCCCGGCCCCTGAGGAGGTGCCCGGCGCGGCATCAGCCGACGTCGAGGTCGAGACGGTCGCCGACCTGGAGGTCGGCGCCACCGTTGGCCGCGCGCAGCGCGTCGACGACGGCCCGAGGATCGTCGTCGGGGGCAAGGCGCGCGGCGATCGACCACAACGTGTCGCCGGGCTGCACGACGTACCCGCCGCCGGAGATCGGCTCGGGCCGAGGCGACTCGTCCACGGACGCGAGGCCGGAGACGAGCTGAGCCGCGCCGGCGAAGGCGAAGGCGAGAACGACCCCGGCGACGAGCACCACCAGCCGCCGGCGCCGGACGCGGGTGGCACGGTCGGGCAACCGGCGCGGCCGCTCGCGCACGGGGGTGCGGTCGGGGACGACGTCGGGGGTGACCTCGGGGGTGGGAGCCCACTCGTCTGCCGGGCGGGGGATGTGGATGGCGACCATGGGCCCAGTCTCCTGACGGGGTGTGACACTTTGCGGCCGTGCGACCGGTGGGTCCGGCGATCTCCTGAGTGCGACGATCGGCGGTGGAGCTGAGCGAGAGGAGCCGAACGCCCGTTCGACTCCACACAACCACGAACCTCCGTTCGCCGTCAACCAGTTCCCCGAACGGGTGTTTGCCTTCCCCGGGGCCCGGTGGTACGTTCCCGCCAGAACGTGCGTTCGCCGTTCTGCGTCCTCTCTGAGTCTTCGCCGTTCGTCAGGAGCGCACCATGGCCCAGCAGACCCTCACCGCCCGCCAACGCGAAGTCCTCGAGATCATCGAGCAGCACATGCGCGAGCGGGGGTACCCGCCGTCGGTCCGCGAGATCGGCGAGGCCGTCGGCCTCACCTCGCCCTCCACCGTCCACGCGCACCTCGCCGCCCTGCAGCGCCGGGGCTACCTGCGGCGCGATCCCACCAAGCCCCGAGCGCTCGAGGTCCGGTGGGACCCGACGTCCGATGCGGTCATGGACCGCCGCCCGGTCCGCCACGTCCCGCTGGTCGGCGACGTGGCCGCCGGCACCGATGTCCTCGCGCAGGAGAACGTCGAGGAGGTGCTGCCGCTCCCGGCCGACTTCACGGGGGACGGCGACCTGTTCATGCTCCGCGTGCGCGGCGACTCGATGATCGAGGCCGGCATCCTCGACGGAGACTTCGTCGTCTGCCGCTCGCAGTCGACGGCCGACGAGGGCGACATCGTGGTGGCCGGCATCCCGGGCGACGAGGCCACGGTGAAGACGTTCACCACCGACGGCGGCCAGGTGGTGCTCCAGCCGGCCAACGCCCGGCTCCGACCGATGGTCTTCGAGCCGGCCGACGTCCAGGTGTTCGGCCGCGTGGTCACCGTGATGCGACGCCTCTGAGCCCGGCCGTCTCCAGTTCGCGCGGGCCGACGCCGCTGGTCCACGGCGCCGGCCCGCCGGTCCGCGTCAGGCGCCGCGACGCAGCAGGTCGGCGAGCGCCCCGTAGACGACCTCCAACGACGACCGTTCGACTCGTTCGTCGCGCGTGTGGGCCAGCGCCGAGTCGCCGGGGCCGAAGTTGGCCGCCGGGATGCCGGCGGCTGCGAAGCGGCTGACGTCGGTCCAGCCCAGCTTGGCGCGCACCTCGAGGTCGTTGCGGGCCCGCAGGGCGGCCAGCAGGGGGTGGCGCAGCCCGGGCGGAGCGGCGTCCGCGGCGTCGACCAGCTCGATGTCGTCGCCCGGCTCGATGTGCGGCGCGAGCACCGCCTCGACGTGCGCACGGGCCTCGTCGACCGTGCGGTCGGGGGCGAAGCGGTGGTTGAGCGTGACCGTGGCGACATCGGGGACGACGTTGCCCGCCACGCCCCCCTCGACGAACACGGCCTGCAGCGCCTCGCGGTACTCGCAGCCGTCGAGCACCGGGCGGCGCGCCTCGTAGGCATCGAGCGCGGCCAGCAGGTGACCGGCCCGGTGCAGGGCGTTGCGGCCCATCCACGGACGGGCCGTGTGGGCCCGCGCGCCCCGCAGCGTCACCCGGAGGCGCATCGTCCCCTGGCAACCGACCTCGAGCACGCCGTCGGTGGGCTCGCCCAGCAGCGCGGCGTCGCCGGCGACGAGGTCGGGCCGCTCGGCGAACAGCCGCCGCAGCCCGTTGTGCTCGGGCGCCACCTCCTCGCCGGCGTAGAACACCCACGTGACGTCGACCGCCGGGTCGGCGAGCGTGGCGGCGAGCTCGAGCATGATGGCGAGGCCGCCCTTCATGTCGGCGGCGCCGAGGCCCCACAAGACGTCGCCCTCGACCCGTGGCGTGGCGTTGCCGGCGGCCGGCACGGTGTCGAGGTGCCCGGCAACGACGAGCCGCTGGCCGCGGCCCAGATCGGTCCGGGCCACCACGTTGTCGCCGACCCGCTCGACGCGAAGGTGGGCGACGGCGCCGAGTCGCTGCTCGACGATGTCGGCCAGCTCTGCCTCGTGGTGGCTCTCGGACGGAACGGCGACGAGGGCGGCGGTCCGCTCGATCAGGTCGGTCACGGCGGTCGAGGCTACTGGTGCCTCGCGGGCGTGACGTGGGTGGAACCCTGTCGCCGCTCGGGACGGCGCACGAATACCGTGGTCGGCCGTGACCGATCCCACCGCGAACGCCGGCGCCTGGGGCGTCGGCCTGGCCACCATCACCGATGGAGGCCAGGTCCTCGACACCTGGTTCCCCTCCCCCACCCTCGTGCCCGACGGCGCGGCGGCCGTCGCCACCGAGATCTCGGGCGCCATCGGCGTCACCGTCGGAGACGACGGCGGGCCCGGAACGGCCCGTCTCGACCCGGCGGTGGCCTCGGCCCAGCTCGGCGTCGACGTCAGCCGGCTCCTCGGCCCCGACGCCGCCCGCGGCGTCGATCGGGTCGCCGTCGTGACCGCCGTCGCCTCGCTGGCCGACCCGCCTGTCGACGCCCACGACGCCTACCTGCGCCTGCACCTGCTGTCGCACCGCCTCGTACGCCCGCGTGGGGCCAACCTCGACGGCCTCTTCGGCGTGCTCAACAACGTCGTGTGGACCAGTGCCGGGCCGTGCTCACCCGACGACTTCGAGCGCACCCGCCTGGCCCTGCGCGCCAGCGGCGCGCCCTTGCAGGTGTTCGGGATCGACAAGTTCCCCCGCATGACCGACTACGTGGTACCGCCCGGGGTGCGCATCGCCGACGCCGACCGCGTCCGGCTGGGCGCCCACCTGGCCGAGGGCACGACCGTCATGCACGAGGGCTACGTGAACTTCAACGCCGGTACCCTCGGCACCGCCATGGTGGAGGGCCGCATCAGCGCGGGCGTGATCGTCGACGACGGGTCCGACGTCGGGGGCGGGGCGTCGATCATGGGGACGCTGTCGGGTGGCGGCAAGGAGGTGATCCGCGTCGGCAAGCGCTGCCTGATCGGCGCCAACGGCGGCATCGGCATCTCGCTCGGCGACGACTGTGTCGTCGAGGCCGGCCTGTACGTCACCGCCGGGACCCGGGTGACCCTGCCCGACGGCACCGTGACCAAGGCGGGCGAGCTGAGCGGGGCCGACGGGCTGCTGTTCCGGCGGAACAGCACCAGCGGCGCCGTCGAGGTGCTGGCCCGGGCGGGCGGCACAGTCGAGCTGAACGCCGCGCTCCACAGCAACACCTGATCCGCCGGCGCGCGCAAGTGCTCCGCGTCAGCCGCCGTCCTGCGGCGGCGCGTCCTGCGGCGGCGCGTCCTGCGGCGGTGTCTCCTGGGCCGGGGCGGGTGACGAGGGCGGGGCTGGGGGTGGAGGTGGGGGTGGAGGTGGCGGGTACGACCACGACGACCCGGGTCCGGGTCCGGCTGCCGGCCAACCCGGTGCGGCCCACGGACCCGGCGGCGCCGTCCACGCCACCACGGGCGGCGGCATCTGGGCCCGACGGCTCCGGCCGCGCATCACGCCCACCACGACCGCGACGACGATCGCGCCCACGAGGCCCGCGCCGATCAGGCCGATGCCGGCGGCGATCGACTGCGCCAGGTCCTCCCCCACCCCCGGCCCCACGGCGATCAGGTCGCCGGACCTGCCGCCGAACGGCATCGTCGCGTCGAACTCGTAGATGCCGGGCTGGCCGGCGCGGAACGTGTACACGCCGATGCCGTGGTGGCCGCTGACGTCGTAGGTCACCTCCGAGTCGTAGGTCCGGAGGAAGACGTCGTTGCCGGACGGGTCGGTCACCTGGACATCGGGCTCGGCGCGTCCCTCGAACGACGAGGACCCCAGGTACTCGTGGTAGATCGAGTACCCGCCCGGCTCGCTGATCTCGACCTCGAGGACCACGGGCATGGACGCGCGCTCGAATGCTTCGACCCCGTCGGCGAGCCGCTCGACGCCGCGGACGATGACCGTCACGCCGACGACGATGCCGATCACCGCCGCGAGCCCGGCGACGGCGAACCACCATCCCGAGGGCCGAATCACAGGTCGTTCGTACACCCGTGCCTGGGCCTCAGACGGCCCCGAGGCGGTTCGCCACGAGGGCGATCCTGTCGTCGGGCTGGACCACGGCGATGCGCACATGGTCCGCCCCGGCCTCGCCGTAGAGCTCGCCCGGGGCGACGACGGCGCCGCCCTCGGCCGCCAGCAGGTGGGCCAGCGCCCAGGCGTCGCCACCCGGAGCGGGCGCCCACAGGTAGAACGCGCCGGCCGGCGCGGGACAGGCGACGCCGGCCGCGGCGAGCGCATCGATCATCAGGGCGAGGCGGCGCTCGTACCGGCCGCGCTGCTCGTCCACGTGGGCGTCGTCACCGAACGCGGCCACCGCGGCCGCCTGCACGGGGCCCGGGACCATGAACCCGGCGTGCTTGCGCACCTCGGACAGGTAGTGCACGAGGTCGGGGTCGCCGGCGTAGAAGCCGGCCCGCACCCCGGCCAGGTTCGAGCGCTTGGACAGGGAGTGCACGGCGAGCACGCCGTCGAGGCCGTCGGCGACGATCGTGCGCCCGGGCCCGGCCCAGGTGAACTCGATGTAGCACTCGTCGGACAGCACGGGCACGCCGTGGGCGCGGCCCCAGGCGGCGGCCGCGGCCAGGTCGTCGAGGTCGCCCGTCGGATTGGCCGGCGAGTTCGCCCACACGCAAAGGGCCCGCGCCGCGTCGCCGGGGTCGACGTCGACGAGCGAGGCATACGGCACCGCCCGGCAGCCGGCGAGCGTGGCCCCCATGGCGTACGACGGATAGCTGATCCGCGGGTACAACACGGTGTCGCGCTCGGGCCACCGCAGGCGGAGCCAGTGGGGCACGCCGGCCACGAACTCCTTCGTGCCCATGCAGGCGGCGATGTGCTGCGGGTCGACGGCGACGCCGAAGCGGCGGTCGAGCCACCCGGCCGCCGCCTCCCGGAACGCGGGCGTCCCGACCGAGGGCGGGTAGCCGCGCTCGGTCCCCGACGAGCCGAGGGCCTCGACCACCGCCGCGGGCGGCGGGTCGTAGGGCGTCCCGATCGCCAGGTCGACGACGCCGCCGGGGACCTTCTCGGCCTCCTTCCGCAGGACGTCGAGGCGGTCGTACGGATAGGGAGGCGGCTCGAAGCCGCGGGCGCCGGTCACGTCAGCCGACCACGTACTCGCGGAACCGGCCGACCGAGGCGTCGTCGAAGCGGCCGCGCAGGCGCATGCCCCCCTCGCCGGGCTCCTCGGCCAGCACCTCGCCGGCACGGTGCACGGCCGCCAGCAGGTCGCCGCGCTCGAACGGGATGACCAGCTCGACGACCGTCGTGAGCGAGCGGAGCCGGTCGCCGATGGTGGCGACGAGCAGGTCGACGCCTTCGCCCGTCACGGCGCTGAGCGCCACCGAGCCCTCGTGCGTGGCCCGCAGCCGCTCTGCCTCGAACGGGACCAGATCGGCCTTGTTGAACGCAACCATCTCGGGGACGTGGTCGGCGCCGATCGCGGCGAGCACCTCGCGCACCGCTCGCATGTTGCCGCCGACGTCGGGGGCGCTGGCGTCGACCACGTGGACCAGCAGGTCGGCGTCGACCGCCACGTCGAGCGTCGACCGGAACGCCTCCACGAGCTGGTGGGGCAGCTTGCGGATGAAGCCGACGGTGTCGGTGAGCAGCACCGACTCGCCGCCGGGCAGGTCGAGGCGGCGGGTGGTGGCGTCGAGGGTGGCGAACAGGCGGTCCTCGACCAGCACGCCGGCGTCGGTGAGGTGGTTGAGCAGCGTCGACTTGCCGGCGTTGGTGTACCCGACGATCACCGCCTTGGCGAGCTGGCCCCGCCGCTGCGCCCGCCGCTGGGTCGAGCGGTGGCGATCGATCTCGCGCAGGTCGCCTTCGAGCTTGTGGATGCGGCGCACGATGCGCCGGCGGTCGACCTCGAGCTGGGTCTCACCGGGACCGCGGGTGCCGATGCGGGCGCCGCCTGCGGCCGACATGCCGCCGGCCTGTTGCGAGAGCGCGCCGGCTCGGCGCCGCAGCCGCGGCAGCCGGTAGCGGAGCTGGGCCAGCTCGACCTGCGCCTTGCCCTCCTGGCTGTGGGCGTTCTGGGCGAAGATGTCGAGGATCACCGCGGTGCGGTCGATGGCCGTGCGGCCGAGCAGCTTCTCGAGGTTGAACTGCTGGGCGGGGGTGAGCTCGTTGTCGAACACGACCGTGTCGCAGTCGGTCGCCAGCGCCAGCTCGCGCAGCTCCTCGGCCTTGCCCTTGCCGACGTACGTGGGCGGGTCGGGGGCCTGGCGCCGCTGGTAGATGCGGCCGACCTCGTCGGCGCCCGCCGTGTCGACCAGCAGGGCCAGCTCGTCGACCGACTGCTCGGTGTCCTCGACCGTCTCGGGCGGGATGGTCACCCCGACGAGGACGATCTTCTCCCGGAAGGCGCGTTCGATCAGCGCCACGGCGACGCCCCCAGCGTGATCTCGGCGACGTAGGTCGCCGGCCCGCGCAGCACGACCTCGTCGTCGGGGCTCGAACCCAGCGTGACCTCGGCCGTGCCGCCCGGCTGGGCCACGGGCACGTGGTCGCCGGCCAGTCCCCACGCCCGGGCGGCGACGGCCGACGCGCAGGCGCCGGTGCCGCAGGCCAGCGTGGGACCGACGCCGCGCTCGTAGGTCCGGATGGCGATGCCGCCGGGCGCGCGCCCGGCGGTGAGCAGGTGCACGTTGGCCCCGCCCGGGATCTTCCCGTTGACGGTCTCGCCCACCTCGACCAGGTCGATGTCCTCCGCGGCCCCGGCCACCGCACGCGACAGGTCGAGCACGACGTGGGGGTTGCCCATGTCGACGAGCAGGGCGCGGGCCACCTCGCCGCCGGCCCACTCGGGGGCCTCGCCGTCGACGCGGGCGACGCCCATGGCCACCGACAGGCTGTGGGTCACGGCGTCGAGCCGCTCGTGCACGGTGACCGTGCGCAGGCCGGCGTCGGTGGCGATGGGCACGTCGGGGCCCAGCCCAGGGTCGGCGAGCAGCAGCGCCTGGGCCAGGCACCGGATGCCGTTGCCGCTCATCTCGGCCGGGGACCCGTCCGCGTTGCGCAGCTCCATCCGGGTCGTGCTTCCCGCTCTTGGCGCCTCCGGCGCCGGGGTGGCCCGGATGATGCCGTCCGCGCCGACGCCCGTGTGCCGATCGCACAGGGCGCGCGCCAGGTCGGCGTCGAGGGGGTGGGAGGCGTCGGGGTCGAGCAGGACGAGGAAGTCGTTGCCCAGGCCATGGTGCTTCGTGAGACGCATGTCGGGGTTCAGTCTGCCCGACGGCGGGCGGTGTGCGAGCCCGTTTCCGTCGCACCACGGGCGCCGTCCGCCGTCTCCACCTCCGCCTCGAGGGCGCCCAGCAGGGTGGCCGGGTCGCCGGCCGCGTCGAGCCAGCGGATCCGGGGGTCGCGACGGAACCACGATGCCTGCCGCCGGGCGAAGCGCCGGGTCCGGCGGACGGCCAGGTCGAGGGCGTCGTCGAGCGGCACCGCGTCCTCCACGTGAGACGCCAGCTCGCGGTAGCCCAGCGCCTGGCGGGCGGTGCGGGACAGCCCCCGCGGCTCGGCGAGGAGGCGCTCGACCTCGACGAGGAAGCCGTCGGCCATCTGGCGGCGGTACCGGACCGCGATGCGCTCGGCGACCACGTCGTGCGGCAGGCGCACGCCGACGAGGTGGAAGGGACTCGGCGGGTAGGCGCCCAGCCCGGGGCCGTACGACGAGAAGGGGCGCCCGCTGCCGAGGGTCACCTCGAGGGCCCGCACCACCCGGCGCCGGTTCGTCGGCTCCATCCGCCCGGCGGCGACCGGGTCGAGCTCGGTGAGCCGGGCGTGCAGGGCGACCGTGTCGGGCTCGGCGTCGAGGGTGGCCCGCACCTCGGCGTAGCGGCCCGGCACCTGGAGGTCGTCGACCACGGCCTGCAGGTAGAGCCCCGTCCCGCCGACGAGCAGCGCCCGCCGCCCCCGCGCCGCGATGTCGTCCACGGCCCGCCGGGCCTCGGCCGCGAACCAGGCCACCGTGGACTCCTCCCAGGGATCGGCGATGTCGATCAGGTGATGGGGAACCTCGGCCCGCTCGGCCGGGGTCGGCTTGGCCGTCCCGATGTCCATCCCGCGGTACACCTGCATCGAGTCGACCGACACGATCTCGATCGTCGGGTCGCGCCGAGCCAGGTCGAGAGCGAGGGCCGACTTGCCCGACGCCGTGGTCCCGACGAGGGCCACGGGCCGGGGGGCGGCGGAGCGGGCCGGGGCCATCGCCGACGGACCGTACCCGCGCCGGCACCAGGTGCCCCTTTCGGACCCTCCGGCCGCGCCCTACGCTCGGAGTGACACCGGGCACAGCCGGACCTCCCACCCGTCGCAGGAGGTGACCATGGAAGCGCATGTCGGTGACCACGTGGTGGTCGAGGGCACCAAGGTCGGGCACGCCCGCCGGCGGGGCGAGGTGCTCGAGATCCTCGAGGGGGCCAGCGGCCCGAGGCTCCGGGTGAGATGGGAGGGGACCGCGCACGAGACCGTGCTCGCTCCCGGCCCCGACACCCACGTCGAATCCGGCGGCGGGTCTGGCCCCGACCGCATCGCGATGCACGTCGACGTGAGCGTGTCCGAGGATGCCGACCACTGCGAGGCGGTGGCCCGGCTCCACGTGCGGGGCCGCGAGTTCTCGGGGTGGGGGCGCGCCCGGCGCCACCCGGCCGACCCCGAGATGCCGGTCGTGGGCGAGGAGCTCGCCGTCGCCCGCGCCCTCGCCGACGTCTCACACCAGCTCGTCGTGGCCGCCGCCGACTCGCTCGAGTCGGCGCTCGGCCGATCGGTGGCGCTGCACGTCTGACGCCCGCCGACAGATCGCGGTCGCCCGGCCGGGCCCCAAGCCCTGACCGGCAGCCGCACCCGAGTGGTGCGGTAGGCATGGCCGGGCGACCGCCCCACCGGGACGGCGCCCGCGACCAGACTGGGGCGGGTGAGGGCCTCGGGACAGACCGTCGTGTTCGTGCACGCCCATCCCGATGACGAGGCGATCTTCACGGGCGGCACGATGCGACGGCTGGCATCGGCGGGCCACCGGGTGGTGCTCGTGGTCGCCACCGGGGGCGAGCTCGGCCTCACGGCCGAGGGCGTCGAGGTCGGCGCAGGCGGCGCGGGATCGCGGCGCTGGCGGAACGGCGCACCGCCGAGACGGCGGCGGCGGCCGCCTTGCTCGGCGTCGCCCGGGTGGCCTGGCTCGGGTACCACGACTCGGGGATGGCCGGCGACCCCGCCAACGACGCGCACGGGTCGTTCTGGTCGGCCGACCTCGCCGACGCGGCGGACGGGCTGGCCGCGGTCCTCCGGGAGGAGGAGCCCGCGGCCGTGGTCACCTACGACGCCGACGGGATCTACGGGCACCCCGACCACGTGCAGGTCCACCGCGTCGGGCACCGGGCGGCGACGGCTGCGGGCGTCGCCACCGTCTACGACGCCACCGTCGACCGGGAGTACCTGCACTTCGTCGAGTCGCACCTGGTCGAGGAGGCCATCCTCGCGGGAGACCTCGGACTGGTGCGCTCGCACATCGGCGTGGCGTCGGTCGAGATCGGCGCCACGGTCGACGTGCGGGACGTCCTCGAGGTCAAGCGGGCGGCGATGGCCGCCCACGCCAGCCAGATCCCCGAGTCGACGTCCGCCCTCCAGCTCCCGGACCACCACTTCGCCGAGGTCTACGGCTGGGAGTGGTATGTGCGCTCGGGCCCGCCCGGGCCGATCGACGCCCTCGGATGACCGTGCCCTATGTGCCTGGCGCGGCCGCCTCGAGGTCCTTGGCGAAGCACACCGACAGCTCGTGCCCCCCGTACTGGCCATAGGACGGGATGCGGTGGTAGCCGGCCGACTCGTAGAGGGCGATGGCCTCGGGCTGCCGCAGGCCGGTCTCGAGCTGTAGGCGGTTGTAGCCGAGGACGGCAGCCTCGGCCTCGAGGTGGGCCAGCAGCACTCGGCTGACACCACGGCGCCGGGCCGCGGGCGACGTGTACATGCGCTTGATCTCGCCGACTCGGGGGACGCCACCGGTCACCGGACGCACGGCCCCGCATCCGACGGGCTCGCCGTCGAGCCGGGCCACGACGAACACGCCGGCGGGTGGCGTCACCTGCTCGGCCCGGACGGTGAAGTGGGCCGCCACGTCGGGGTCGTCGCCGTCGGCGAAGTCCTCGGCATACCGCTCGTCGAGGTCGGCCATCAGGGCTTCGACGAGCGCCTGTGCGGCCGGGCTGTCGAACGGCTCGCGGGTGATGTCGAGCGCCGACTCGAGCGCTGTGCCCATGGTTCGTTCGCTGCGCTCGCTCACAGCGCGGCCACCGGGATCCGCGTGCGGTGCCGCGCCGGGCTCGTGACCTCGAGCAGATCCCCCGTGAGGTGGTGCGGCGCGGCGCCCGTGACGCGCACGGTCACGTACGTCCCCGCCCGCAGCGGCTCGTCGGCGGCGAAGTGCACCAGCTTGTTGTGCTCGGTGCGGCCGGTGGTCATGGCGGGATCCTTGCGGGACGGGCCCTCGACCATGACCTCCTCCGCCTGCCCCATGCGGGCGCGGTGGCGGGCCAGGGCCGAGCGCTCGACCACCACCCGCAGCCGCTCGAACCGCTCGCGCGTGACCTCTGCGGGCACGAAGTCGTCGACCCGCTCGGCCGCCTCGGTCCCGGGGCGAGGGCTGTAGATGAACGTGTAGGCGCTGTCGTAGCCCGCCTCGGCCGTGACCTCGAGCGTGCGCTCGAAGTCGTCGTCGGTCTCGCCCGGGAAGCCGACGATGATGTCGGTCGTCACCGCCAGGTCGGGCATCGCCGCCCGGGCCGCCGCGAGACGCTCGAGGTAGCGCTCGGCGGTGTAGCCGCGGTGCATGGCCGCCAGCACGCGGTCGCTGCCCGCCTGCAGCGGAAGGTGCAGGTGCTCGCACACCTCGGGCACCTCGGCCATCGCCGCGATCGTCTCGGGGCGCAGGTCCTTGGGATGCGGGCTCGTGTACCGGACCCGGCGGATGCCGTCGACCGCGCCCACCGCCCGGAGGAGGTCCGCGAACAGCGGCCGGACCCGCACGGCGTCGCCCGCCCGACGCTGGGCCAGCGTGAGGTCGCGCCCGTAGCTGTTGACGTTCTGGCCGAGGAGCGTGACCTCGGTGACGCCGTCGGCGGCCAGGCCCCCGACCTCGCGCACGACGTCGTCGAACGTGCGGCTGATCTCGCGCCCCCGGACCGCCGGCACGATGCAGAACGCACACGAGTTGTCGCACCCGATCTGGATCGTCACCCAGGCGGCGTACGAGACCTCGCGGCGGGCGGGCAGCGCGCTGGGGAACGATTCATGATCCTCGGCGGCCGTCTCCTCCAGGATCTCGACCAGCGAGCGCCCCGCCGCCCGCTGCTCGGCCAACAGCTCGGCCGCCCGGCCGACGTTGTGCGTGCCGAGCACGACGTCCACGTGCGGCGCCCGCTCGACGATGAGGTCGCGGTCCTTCTGCGCGAGGCACCCGCCGACCACGATCTGCATGTCGGGCCGCTCGGCCTTCATCGCCTTGAGCTGTCCGAGGTGGCCGTAGAGCTTGTTGTCCGCGTTCTCGCGGATGCAGCAGGTGTTGAGGACGACCACGTCGGCGTCGTCGACGCCCGCCGCCGGGCGCAGCCCGTCGGCCTCGAGCAGGCCCGCGATGCGCTCGGAGTCGTGCTCGTTCATCTGGCACCCGTAGGTGCGGACGATGTAGGTCTTGTCGCTCATCACCGGCTTGTCGGGGCGGAGGGAGGCGGCCGGCGCCAGCCGCGGGAACCGCTCCAGGCTAGTGCCGGGGCACTCGTGTCAGCGGGCCGGAGGGGGGTAGTCGGGCGGGATCTCCGCGGGCGGCGGGTCCGCGATCTGCGTGACGGAGTTGCCCCGGTCGAACACCTCGACGTCGGACGTGTACTCGTGGGGCAGGTAGCGCTCGCCGTCGTTCACGTAGCGGTACAGGCCGGTGCCGTCCTCCCCCGTCTCGTCGGGGCCCTCGGCCTCGGCGTCCCACCACAGCTCGACCATGTCGTCGATGCCCTCGTAGTCGCCCTCGTACTCGTCGGCCGGCCTGGTCGGGTCGGTCCAGATGCCGAACCCGTAGTCGACCGAGGGCTGGGTGCGGGCCGTCGGCGTGGGTGGGAAGGCGAACAGAGCATCGCGGTAGTGCTCGGGCGTGAGGTCGGGCCCGGCCAGGTGGAGGGTGGTGAAGAACAACGCCACCTGCGGGTAGGTCAGGATGAGGCTGTCGTCGGCGGGGGGCGGCGAGCCGTGGTACCACTCGTAGAGGCGGTAGGGCGGGGTGACCTCGGGCGGGGCCGCCGGTGGCAGGAAGCTCAGCCCGAAGGCGTGGGCCCACTGGTCCTGGTCGAACGTGCGGGCGAACGTCGACGTATCGGTGAACTGGTAGCCGCCGATCACCCACTCGGGGTACCAGCCCTGCTTGGTCGCCTCGCGGGTGAAGGCCGGCAGCGTGATCGGGTCGGCCCGGACGATCACGGTGGTCACGCCGGCGTCCTTCATCCGGGCGACGACGCCGGTGGCGAGCTCCTGGGCCCGGGCAGGGTCGAGCGGGAACATCCCGGTCTCGACGATGTCGACGCCCTCTTCGGCGAACGCCTCGACGTACCGCTCGACCCGGCGCTCGTCGGAGTCGCTCTGCGCCAGCGACAGCAGGCCGAAGACGCGCTCCTCTCCGCGGCTGCCCTCCCCGGCGAACTCGGCCGTGCCCCCGGCGAGCTTGCGGGCCACGTAGGACACCACGTGCGCCTGGATCTGCGACTGGCTCGGCAGGATGCCGAAGGCCGTGGGCTCGTTGTCACTGATGCCAGGGCACTGCATGCACACGATGCCCCGGGCATGCAGCTCCTCGGTCCAGGTCGAGGCGAGGAGCGGGCCGCCCCACACCGCGAACGGCTCGTATTCGGCCGCCCGGATGGCGTCGGCCCGCGCCGCCACGGGGTCGAGCATCGTGCCCGATGCCTGGACGAACTCGATCTCGACGGTGCGACCGTAGGTCTCGTAGTACCGCTGGAACACCTCGGCCAGCCCCAGGTAGGTCTCGCGGATCTCGTCGATGGAGTCGTCGATGCCGAGCGCCTGGCGGACGAGGCCGTAGATCGGGTCGGAGTCGCTGGGCAGCCACGCCACGACGGTGACGGTGTCGCCGGTGACGCCGGGCGCGGTGGCGCCGTCGTTGTCGTCGCTGCCGACCACGCACTCGGGACGGAAGAAGAACGGGATCGCGACCTGGCCGGTCTCGGTATCGCAGGTGTCGGGCCACTCGACGTCGAGGCCCTGCTGCTCGGCCATGCTCCACGTCGTGACGCCGTCGGGCAGCTCGCCCTCGGCCGTGGCCGTCGGCGCCCTGCCGGCCGAGCTGGTGGGCTCTGGGTCGTCGTTCCCGAGGAACGACACGCCGACCAGGGCGGCCACGAGGGCCATCACCGCGCCGATGGGGCCGTACCGGCGCGCCAGGTGCCGGTCGGTGTCAGCGTCAGCCAGGTCGCCCCGGTGGTCGTCGCCCGGGGAGGGTGTCGTCGTCTGATCGCTCCGCTCGCTCATGGCGCCTGCCCTGCGGGAATGGTCGGGCCCGACCGGCTCGCGGCCCGTTCGTCGACGCCGATGTAGGCCGCCACCACCTCGGGGGCCGACAACACGGCGGCGGGCGCCCCGTCCGCGAGCACCCGTCCCTGGTCCATCGCCACGACCCGGTCAGCGATCGACCGGACGAACGGGAGGTCGTGCTCGACCACGACGAGGCTGGCGCCGGTCTCGTCGCGGATGCGGCGGACCAGCGGCGCGAGCTGCTCGACCTCGCGCTGGGCGATGCCCGCCGCCGGCTCGTCGAGGAGGACCACCCGCGGCCGGAAGGCGAGGAGGCAGGCGAGATCGACGACCCGGCGCGTGCCGGTCGACAGCTCACGCACGAACAGCGAGCGCACCTCGCCCAGCCCGAGCAGCTCCACCAGCTCTTCGACCCGCCGGGCGACCGCCAGCTCGCTGCCGACCGCGTTCGGCAGGTGGAAGGCGGCCGACAGGGGGTCGCCGACCTGCACCCACCGCTCGAGCGCCAACGCGATCGTCTCGTCGACGGTGAGGCCGGGGAACAGCCGGGCGTCCTGGAACGAGCGCCCGAGGCCCCGCCGGGCCCGGGCCGCCGCGGGCAGGCGCGTCACGTCGTCGCCGGCCAGCACCACCCGCCCGCCGTCGACCGGCTGTGCCCCACCGAGGAGGTTGAACACCGTGGTCTTGCCCGCCCCGTTCGGACCGATGATGCCGACCACCTCGCCCGGCGCCACGTCGAACGACACGTCGTCGACGGCCCGGACGCCGCCGAAGGAGGCGCTGAGGTCGACGGCTCGCAGCAGCGGCTCGCCCGGCGTGCCGGAGGACGTCTCGGTCGCCGCGGCCGTGGTGAGCGGTGCCGCGCCCGACGCAGCGCTCGACGACGCAGCGCCGAGGAAGACCGACCGCAGCAGGTCGGGCCGGTCGAGCAGGTCCGCGGCGGCGCCGGAGAACCGCACGCGGCCCCGCTCGAGGAACACCGCGCGGTCGCTGATCTCGAGCGCGATGTTGACCGACTGCTCGACGACCAGCAGGGTCGTGCCCTCGCCCCGCAGCCGGTCGACGAACCGCAGCAGGTCGGCGACCACGGCCGGCGCCAGCCCGAGCGAGAGCTCGTCGACCATGAGCAGCCGCGGCCGCATCAGCACGGCCATCGCCAGGGCGAGCATCTGCTGCTGCCCGCCCGACAGGTTGCCGGCCCGCTCGTCGGCTCGGCTGTCCAGGATCGGGAACAGCTCGGCCATGTCGGCCCGGGCCTGCCGCGTCGGGCGGTCGTCGCGGCGGTGGAGCCAGCCGGCGACGCGCAGGTTCTCGGCGACCGTGAGCGACGGGAAGATGCCCGCCCCGCCGGGCATCTGCACCACCCCGCGGGCCGCCACCCGGTCGGGCGCCAGCCCGGTGATGTCGTCGCCGCCGCACGCGATCGTGCCGGCGCTGACGGGGACGAGGCCCGAGATCGCCCGCAGCAGCGTCGACTTGCCGGCGCCGTTCGTGCCGAGCAGCGCCACGGCCTCGCCCTCGCGCACGATCAGGTCGACGCCGGTGAGGACGGGCACGCCGCCGTAGCCGGCCTCGACCCCGCGCACGTCGAGGAGCACCGTCGCCGGCGCGTCGGGCTCGCTCGCCGGCTCGGCGGGCTGCGCCGTGGGCGCGGCCGGCTCCGGACCGGGCTCGTCCTCGGGGGCCGCCAGCACGCCATCGGCACCGGGGTCGGGACGCGGGGCGCCGAAGCCGGCGACCGCGAGCCCGGCGCGCGCCGCGACCCGGCGCAGCCAGGCGTCGCGGGCCCGGTACGCCAACCCGGCCAGGCCGCCGGGCGCGAGCAGCAGGATGAGCAGCACCCCGATGCCGGAGGCCAGGAACTGCCACTCGGGGTCGAGGAACCAGCGCGAGCCCAGCAGCGCCAGCGCGCCGAGCAGCGCACCCACCAGCGACGTCATGCCGCCGATCACCACCATGGTGAGCACCGCGAGGTTCTCGATCGGGGAGTACGAGGAGGGATCGAACGCCCGCTCGTGGTGGACGAACAGCCCCCCGGCGAGGGCGGCGATCGCGCCGGACAGGCTGAAGGCCGCCAGGCGGAGGCGGACGGGGTCGACGCCGTACGACTCGGCGGCCGCCTCGTTGTCACGCACCGCGACGAGGGCCCGCCCGAAGCGGCTGGTGCGCACGCCGCGCAGGCCGAGGCCCACCAGGACGAACACCGCGAGGGCCAGGTAGTAGGTCGCCGCCTCGGACGAGACCTCGAAACCGCCCAGGAGTGGGGCGCGCTCGATGCGGTCGACCGGCACCCACCCGAACCACTCGTCGTTCAGGAGGAACGAGGTGGTGGCCAGCGCGAAGGCGAACGTGGTCACCGCGAGGTACAGGCCGCGCAGCCGCAGCGCCGGCACGCCCACGACCGCAGCCACCGCGGCCCCGACCACCATGGCGATGACCAGCCCGCCGAACAGGTCGGCGCCCCACTCGGACACGACGAAGCCGGTGATCGCGGCGCCGATGGCGAAGAACGCGATCTGTCCCAGCGAGACGATCCCGCCCCACCCGGCCAGCAGCACGAGGGAGAGGCCGAGCACCGCGTAGACGAGGACCGCGGCCGCCTTGAACTGCTGGTCCAGGCTCAGCACGGCCGGCAGGGCCACCGCCACCACGCCGGCGACCGCGAGCACGGCCCAACGCGCGAGGCGAGCGCCGGGGACCGCCGCCAGGGCCCGGGGGACGGGCCGGACGTCGTCGGCCGCCCGCCACGCCGCGGCGTCGGCGAGGTCGACGCGGCCGACCTCGCGGCGCCGGACCACCATGGCGACGAGCACGACCAGGCCGAGCACGGGGTCGATGAGGGTGATGGAGTGGTCCCACCCGATTGCGGTCTCGAGCACGCCCAGGGCAACCGCGGCCGACGCGACCGCGGGCAGGTCCGTCAGGCGGCCGAGCAGGAGGGCGACGAGCGCCCGCAGCAGGACGCTGAAACCGAGTGCGGTGGTGGTGGGGAGGTCGAGGATGCCGCTGCGCAGGAACACGGCCGCGAACGCCAGCGCCCCAGCGACCGACCACACGAGGGTCTGGAGGCGCGCCACCGGCACGCCCAACAGTGCGGCCCGGTCGGCGCTGTCGGCGCTGGCCCGGATGGCCGTGCCGGCGTCGCTGCGGCGGAGGAAGACGGTGACCGCCACGACGAGGATCGGCGTCACCACGAGCCCGAGCAGGTCGTTGGCGTCGAACGTGATCGTGCCGATCTGGCGGGTGGCGTCGAACGGCGGAGCGATGCGCCCGGCCACCAGGTCGAGGTCCCACAGGCGGGGCAGCAGAATGGTGGCGCCGACCAACACCTGGCTGAGGCCGATGGTGGCGACGGTGACCAGCAGGCGAGGCGAGTGCGAGAACCGCCGGATGACAACGCGCTCGGTCGTCGCCCCGAGCACCAGCGCAGCCAGCAGACCGACGACGAGCGCCACCACGTAGGGCAGCCCCGACTGGTCGATGAGGAGGAACGCCAGGACCGTGGGCGCCAGCCCCAGGTCGGCCTGGGCGAAGTTGATGATCCGGTTGGCCCGGTAGATCAGCGCCATGCCCAGCGCGAGCAGGGCCGTGAGCCCGCCGACGACGAGCCCGCGGACCACGATGCCCGCCGGCGCCGGGAACAGGATCTGTTGCGCCGCCACGATGGCGATGGCCGGGCCGTAGGACCGGAGTACGGCCGCCCTTGTGGTGCCGCGCGTCACAGCGCTCACGACGCTCATCGTCCCCCAGAACCGCGCTCGTCGTACGTCGCGGCACCTTAGTGGGGCCGTGGGCACCGCCGCCGTGCGGGTGTGAAGGCGGCCGCCGCGCCACCCCCACACCCGCGGACGGGATCAGTCGTCGAGCGTGATCGGCAGGTTGTCGGCGGCCGTCATGGGGTCGGCGGCCGTCAGGGTGTCGGTGGCCGCCGGCTCGCTGGCGCCCCCGGCCCCGATGCCGAGCTGCGAACGGATGCGCTCGGAGATCTCGACCATGACCTCGGGGTGCTCGAGCAGGAAGAGCTTGGCGTTCTCACGCCCCTGGCCGAGCTGCTCGCCGTCGTACGTGTACCAGGCCCCCGACTTCTTCACGAGGCCGAGGTCGACGCCGATGTCGAGCAACGAGCCCTCTCGGCTGATGCCCTTGCCGTACATGATGTCGAACTCGGCCTGCTTGAAAGGTGGAGCGCACTTGTTCTTCACCACCTTGACCCGGGTGCGGTTGCCCACCACCTCGACGCCGTCCTTGATCGACTCGATGCGCCGGATGTCGAGCCGGACAGAGGAGTAGAACTTGAGCGCACGACCACCCGGCGTGGTTTCGGGGGACCCGAACATCACACCGATCTTCTCGCGGAGCTGGTTGATGAAGAGGGCGATGGTGCGGGACTTGCTGAGGTTGCCCGTGAGCTTGCGCAGGGCCTGCGACATGAGGCGGGCCTGGAGGCCCACGTGCGAGTCGCCCATCTCGCCCTCGATCTCGGCCCGGGGCGTGAGGGCGGCCACCGAGTCGATGGCCACCACGTCGATGGCGCCGGACCGGATCAGCATGTCGGCGATCTCGAGCGCCTGCTCGCCGGTGTCGGGCTGGGAGATGAGCAGCTCGTCGACGTCGACGCCGATGGCCCGGGCGTAGACAGGGTCCATCGCGTGCTCGGCGTCGATGTAGGCGCAGATGCCGCCGTTGCGCTGGGCCTCGGCCACCACGTGCATGGCGAGCGTGGACTTGCCCGACGACTCGGGCCCGTAGATCTCGGTGACGCGACCCCGGGGCAGGCCGCCGATGCCGAGGGCGAGGTCGAGCGAGAGCGCACCGGTTGGCACGGCCTCGATGGCCATGGTGCCCTTCTCGCCCATCTTCATGACGGAGCCCTTGCCGAACTGCTTCTCGATCTGCCCGAGGGCCATCTCAAGGTTCTTCTGACGGTCCACCGGTGTGGTCCTTTCGTGCGGCGGTGCAGGTGTGAGGCGGAGGCTCGACCCGAGGGCCGGCCGGTGCGAGAGCGGCGGGGCGGCAGGCGCCCGACCGAACGCTGCTGACCCTAAGGACGGGGTGTGACACTTTGCGGCCGGCGAGCAGCGTGATTGCGGAACGACACGACTGTAGTTTCGAACGCCTGTTCGTTCAAGGATCCCGCGGGAAATCTCCGAGCGGCCGGACGTGCACGTCCTCGTAGCGGGCGCCGCCCCGCCCGAGCCGGCTCCGCATCAGCCGCACGTCCTCCACCGGGAACGTCGCCGCCACCGCCGCGCCCGCCAAGCCCCGCACCGAGGCGCCCCGGCGGGCCCGCGCCAGCGTGATGTGGCCCCGGAACGGCCGGTCCCCGGGCGGCTGCCCCACGCCCGCGGTCGCCGAGACGACGGCCCCCGCCAGCGCGTCGAGCCCCGCCACCGGCACCATCAGCACGCCGCGCCCGAGCGTCGCCACCCGGGGCCCCAGCGATGCGATGGTGGGCACGAGGGGAGCGCCGTCGAGCGCCGCCGCCACCGGGCCCGGATGCTCGACCTCCCCGAGGAACCTCAGCGTGACGTGCCACTGGTCGGCGGTCGTCCACCGCACGCCCGGAACGTCGGGCCGGTCCAGCCGGGCGACCACCGCCAGCGCGTCGGCGGGCAGGGCGACGGCGACGAAGAGGCGCACGATGGCAGTGTGCACCGCGAGCCGGCAGGGCCGGTGATTGGCGTCATAGTCGCCGCCCGCGCCACTCTCATCCCCCGTGACAGGTGAACCGACCCCGACCGGGTTGGGGGCGCGGCTGGGAGCCATCCTCGCCACCCCTCGCGGCAAGATCATCGCCGGCGTCGCCGCCGTCGTCCTGCTGGCCGGCTGCGCCGTGACGGCGGTGAGCCTGACCTCGTCCGAGGACGCCGCCCCCACCACGACCACCACCACGACGTCGACGACGACCACGACGACCGCGCCCCCTCCTCCCCCGCCGCCCGTCTACCCGCTCACGGGGCTCCCGGTCACCGATCCCGCCGTGGCCGCCCGGCCGACGCTGATCGTGAAGATCGACAACGCCGAGCCCGCGTTCGCGACCCCAGGCCGGCATCAACAACGCGGACGTCGTGTACGAGGAGCGCGTCGAAGGCGCCGTCACGCGCTTCATGGCCATCTTCCACTCCCACGACGCCATGCCGGTCGGCCCGGTGCGCTCGGCCCGCACCTCCGACATCGGCCTGTTCCAGCCGCTCAACAGGCCCCTGTTCGCCTGGTCGGGCGCCAATGCCATCTTCGAGGCGCGCATCCGGGAGGCGGGGATCGTCGACGTCGGCTCGCCCGTCGCGCCGCAGTTCTACAGCCGGGCGGGCGACCGCCGCGCGCCGCACAACCTCCTGCTCAACAGCACGATCGACGTCTGGGCGAGCTCGTACCCCGAGGCGACGCCACCCCCCACCTCGCTGTTCGCCTACCGGGCGGTCGGCGAGCCCCCGGGTCCGGGCGGCGGACCGATCACCGGCGTGCGGATCGTGTTCGCCGAGGGGGCGGGGTCGGCCCCCGTCGAGTTCGTGTGGAACGGCGCGGGGTGGGCCCGCACGCAGAGCGGCACGCCCCACGTCGACTCCGAGGGCACCCAGATCGCCCCCGAGAACGTGATCGTCCAGTACACCCCGTACGCGAACAGCGACACCAACGACCAGTTCGGCGTGCCGATCCGCGAGGCCCAGACCGTCGGGGAGGGCGAGGCGCTCGTGCTCACCGGCGGCGTCGCCTACACGGCCCGCTGGGTCAAGCCCGCAGCCAACGCGCCGACGCAGTACCTCGACGCGGCCGGTGCGCCGATCCGCCTCACGCCGGGGCGGACCTGGGTCGAGCTGCCCGAACCGGGCACCACCGGCATCCTCCCCTGACGGGCGACCCTCGGCGCCGCGAGCCGTCCGTCACGCATCCCGTCGTGGGTTGCAGCTAGCTTGCAGTCGAGGCGTGCACCCGGACCCGGGTGCCCGCACGAGGGGGTCATCGGATGGGTCGTCGCCGGATGCCGGGCCACCGGCTGCTGACGGGTGCCGCGGTCACGTTGCTCGCGCTCGTTCTGGTCGGGTGCGACCCGCTGGCGACGCCCGGCGGCGAGGCGCCGCTGCGCTACCGCGACGACCTGTTCACCACGGTCACCAGGACGTCGAACATCACCTACGGCAGCGCCGTGGACCAGGACGGTCAGACGGCGACGCTGCGACTCGACCTGTACGAGCCGACCGGCGACACGGTCACCGCCCGCCCGGCGATCGTGTGGGTGCACGGCGGCAGCTTCTGCTGCGGGTCGAAGACATCGCCGGAGCTCGTGGAGGAGGCCAACGCGTTCGCCCGCAAGGGCTACGTCACCGTGTCGATCGACTACCGCCTCGTCGAGGACGGGTGCACACCGGGTGCCGACCTCGGACGGTGCATCACCGCCATCGGTCACGCCCGCGAGGATGCGCAGACGGCGGTGCGCTTCCTGCGGTCGCAGGCGGCGACCTACCGCATCGACCCCGACCGCATCGCCATCGGCGGCTCGTCCGCGGGGGCGATCACCGCCCTCAACGTCGGCTACAGCCCCGAGAACCCCGGTCCGGGCCAGCACCAGGGCTTCTCGTCCGCCGTGCGCGCCGTCCAGTCGATCTCGGGCGCCGAGCTGGCGAGCGGGCCCATCAATGCGGGCGACGCCCCCGCTCTCCTGTTCCACGGCACCAACGACGGCCTGGTGCCGTACTCGTGGGCCACCGACACCGTCGATCGGGCCACCGCGGCCGGACTCCTCGCGGTGTTGCGCACGTGGGAGGGGGCCGGCCACGTGCCGTACAGCCAGCACCGCACGCAGATCCTGGACGAGACGCGGAACTTCTTCTACTGGCGGCTCGACCTGGCGCACGCGGCGCGCTCGAGCGGCGCGCCGCGCTCGGTCAGAGCAGGCGGCGCAGCATGTCGAGCAGCGAGATGCAGGCGAACTGTCGCACCCGCACGCGGTCGCCCGGCAAGGTCACCTGGGCCGTCACCGGCGCGTCGTCGCCCACGACGGCGCCGAAGAACACCGTTCCGGGCGCGTGGCCCTCGGCGCTCTCGGGCCCCGCCACCCCGGTCACGCCCAGACCGACGTCGGCGCCGAGGAGGTCGCGCACGCCGGTCGCCATCGCCGCCGCGGCCTCGGAGGTGACCACCGGGCCCTCGGGCACGCCGAGGACCGAGAACTTCACGTCGGTCGCGTAGGACACGACCCCGCCCCGGAACCAGTTGCTGGCCCCGGGCACGTCCACCAGGCGGGCGGCCACCAGCCCGCCCGTGAGCGACTCGGCCACCGCGAGGGTGAGGCCCCGGGCGAGCAGCGCCTGCCCGACGGCGTGCTCCATGGTCTCGCCGTCGACGCCGAAGACGATGTCGCCGACGATGTTCCGCACGACCGCCTCCTCGGCATCGAGCCGCGCCCGCGCGGTGGCCTCGTCGTCGGCCTTGACCGTGATGCGCACCTTGAGGCCCTCGATGCCGCTCGCCAGGAACGCCAGCGTCGGCGCGGTGGCGCCGGCGGTGTCGAGCTCGGCCATGTGCGAGGCCAGCTTCTCGGCGAGGCCCGACTCGCTGTCGCCCCAGGTCCGCAGCGTGCGCGACCGGATGACGGGCAGCGTCCCGGCTCGTCGTGCGAGGTCGGGCAGGATCGCCCCGCGCACGATCTCCTGCATCTCGTACGGCACGCCGGGGACGGCGTAGACGACCTTGTCGCCCACCGGGCAGATCAGGCCCGGGGCGGTGCCGGGCTGCGGGTCGGCGATGGCGGTGGCCCCCTTCGGGACCAGCGCCTGGCGCAGGTTGTTGGCCGGCATGCGCCGGCCGCGGGCGGCGAACCGCTCGAGGATGCGCTCGGCCGCGTCGTCGTCGCTGACCAGCGGGACGCCCATGACCGCGGCGATGGCATCGCGGGTGATGTCGTCCTGCGTCGGCCCCAGGCCACCGCACACGATCACCGCGTCGGCCCGCGTCAGCGCCAGCTCGAGGGCGGCCACGATCCGCTCGAGGTTGTCGCCCACCACCTGCCCGTGCGTGCGATCGATGCCGGCGAGCGCGAGCTGCTCACCCAGCCAGGCCGAGTTGGTGTCGACGATCTGGCCGAGGAGCAGCTCGGTGCCGACGGCGACGACCTCACAGCGCACGGATCGCTCCTCCGCCGGCCGTGCCCGCGCCGGCTCTCAGGACCGGACCCCGCCCGAGGCCGTGGCCCGACTGCCCTCGATCAGGTACTGCGCGCCGCTGCCGAGCGTCAGCGCCACGGCCAGCCACAGCACGGTCGACGCCAGCCACGCCTGGTGCTCGGCCACCGGGGGCAACAGCGCCAGGCCGACGGCCACGGCCTGGACCACGGTCTTGACCTTGGCCCAGGTGGAGGCGGGCACCGCGAGGCCGCGCCGCCCCCAGTACGAGCGGAACACCGAGATCCCGAGCTCGCGGACGGTGATGAGCGCGACAGGCAGCCACCAGAAGCTGTCGGCGGCGACCAGTGCCCACATCGCCCCCAGCACCAGCGCCTTGTCGGCCAGGGGGTCGAGGAAGGCGCCCGACCGAGTGGTGCCGTGGCGGCGGGCCAGGTAGCCGTCGACGCCGTCGGTGGCGGCGAGCACGATCCAGATCGCGAGGACCACGTACGACGGGGCCGCGGCCAGGATGAGCAGCCACAGGGCCGGCGCGCACAGCAGCCGGGCGAAGGTGACCGCGTTGGCGGGGGTGGCGAGGGCGGACGGCCCGAACGAGGTGGCCACGCGGGCACTCACAACGGCACCGCGTCGAGGTCGGGGCCGGCCGCCCCCTCGATCCGCACCTTGGCGAGCTCGCCGACAGCGAGGCTGTCGGGTACGACGACGACGCCGTCGATCTCGGGGGCCTCGCGATGGCTTCGAGCGACACCGGGGGCGTCGACCAGCACCTCGGCGACCGTGCCGATGAGCGCGTCGCGCCGGCGTGCGGTGATGCCGTCCTGAAGGTCGCGCAGCTCGGCGAGGCGCTCGGCCACCAGCTCGGGCGCCACCTGACCGTCGAGGTCGGCCGCGTACGTGCCGTCCTCGCGGCTGTAGGCGAAGAACCCCGCCCAGTCGAGGTCGGCGGCCGCCACGAAGTCGAGGAGCTGGTCGTGGTGCTCCTCGGTCTCGCCGGGGTAGCCGACGATGAAGCTCGACCGGAACGCGGCGTCGGGCTCGCGGGCGCGGATCTCGTCGATGCGGCGCAGGAAGCGGTCGCCGTCGCCCCAGCGCCGCATGCGCCGCAGCAGCGGGCCGGCGACGTGCTGCAGGGACAGGTCGAAGTACGGCACGCCGGTGGCGCACACGGTGTCGACGAGCGCCGGGGTGAGGTCGGACGGGTACAGGTACAGCAGGCGGACACGATCGACCCGCCGGGCGAGCGCCTCGACCAGCGGCACGATGAGTCGCTCGCCCCGGCCCGAGCGGCCGTCGGAGCGGGAAGCCTGTTCCTGGTCGCGGCCGTAGGCGGCCAGGTCCTGCGCGACGAGGACGACCTCACGCACGCCGGACGCGGCCAGCGTGTCGACCTCGTCGATCACGGCGTCGAGCGGGCGGCTGCGCTGCTTGCCCCGGAACGACGGGATGGCGCAGAACCCGCAGGCCCGGTCGCAACCCTCGGCCACCTTCACGTAGGCCCACGGGGCGGCCGCCGGGGGGCGGGGCAGGTTCAGCAGGTCCAGCGAGGGGACGGCGGCGCCAGCTCGCGTCGGGCCGAGGGTGACCGGAACCCCGAACCCGACCACCGCGTCGGCCTCGGGCAGGGCATCGGCGAGCTCGTCTCCGTAGCGCTCGGCCATGCAGCCGGTGACGACGAGCTCGGCGCCGTCGGACCGCAGATCGGACATGGCCAGGATGACGTCGATCGACTCGCGGCGCGCCTCGTCGATGAACGCGCACGTGTTCACCACGACCAGGTCGGCATCCTCGGGCGCGCCGGCCGGAACCAGCCCGTCGCGGAGCATCGTGCCCGTGAGCTTGTCCGAGTCGACCTGGTTCTTCGGACAGCCCAGCGTCTCGATCCAGAAGGAGCGGGACATCTCGGGCAGGCTACTGGTCGAGGGCGCGACGGCGGGCATCCGGACAGCGCCGCCGTCGCCGCGTCACGTGACGACCCAGCCCGTCTTGATCGGCTGCGGGCCGTCGACGAGCACGCAGAACGGTCGGCGGGGCAGCTCGTCGACACGGAAGGTGCCCGACTCGTCGGCGTGGGCGGCCGTGCGGCCGCCGGTCGACAGGGCCACGACCGTGGCGCGGCGACCGGGGCGGACGCGCCCGAGCACCCGCACCTTGTCAGCGCCGATGTCGAGCTCGAGCTCGACCTCGACCCGCGCCGGACCGGCGCCCGCGGTGAAGCGCACGGTCCGCTGGGCGGGACCGGTGAACAGCACGTCGCCGCGGCCCGCCGACGCCGCGGTGCGCGAGTCGTAGGTGAGCCGGGCGGGAACGCCGGGCACGGCCGCCCAGGCGAAGGCGCCGCGCGCCGCATCCGCCCACCCGGGCGGGACGGGGTCGGCGACGCCCGCGATACGGCGGAGCTCGGTGACCAGCAGGTCCTCGGCGTCGTCAGCCGACGGATCAGCGGAGGCGGCGGTGTCGTTCATCGGGATGGCTCCTGGGCGGCGGGCCTACCGACGGCACAGAGGCCTCGAGGCGGCCGGTGATACATGTGCGGTGTCACCCGAGCAGGTGCCGGAGCTGCTCGAGGCAGCGCCCGCGGGTGGGGCCGATGCTGCCCACCGGCATGTCGAGGGCGGCCGCGATCTCGTCGTAGGCGGGTGACGGCTCGGCCATGAGCAGGCGCAGCAGCTGCTGGCACCGCTGGCCGAGGCGTCCGAACGCGTTCATCAACGCCCGATCGCGCTCGTACACGAGCAGGCCGGTGTCGATGGCGGCGTCCCGGACGTCGATGCCGTCGAGGCTCGCCTCTTCGGTGGGGAGCACGCGGCCCGACGTGCGCAGCACCCGCAGGCACTCGTTGCGGGTGGTGGCGGCGATCCACCCGCCCACGGCGTCGGGGGTCCGGATGCGGTCGAGGTACTCGACGAGACGCAGCCACACCACCTGGTTGACGTCGGCGGCGTCCTCGCCGCCGAGGCGGTGGCCGCGGCAGATGGCGTGGACCATGCCGAGGTAACGGGCGACCAGGTCGTCCCAGGCCCGCTCGTCGCCGTCGCGCGCACGCGAGACGAGGTCACCGACGGCCACGGTCTTCACGCCGCCGATCCTACGCTGCGCGGCCGGTCCGGCACGCAAGGTTCGGTCGGGGGGCGCACGCGGGACGCCCGCCCGGGTGGGGCGGCCGCGGGGGATGGCGACCGCCCCACCGTCGGCGGTCATTCGGTGGCGATGGCGTCGAGCACGTTCATGCGGCTGGCCCGCCAGGCCGGCCAGATGCTGGCGCCGACCCCGACGAGCGCACCGACGACCGCGAGCACGACGAACGGCCCGACCGGTACCTCGAACACACCGAAGCCCTCGTCGCGCAGGGACCGGACGATCCCCCAGCCGCCGACGAGCCCGAAGGCCAGGCCCAGCACCGTGCCGAACAGCGAGATGATCACCGCCTCCCAGCGCACGGTCGACCGCACCTGCCGGCGGCGCATGCCCACGGCCCGCAGGAGGCCGAGCTCGCGGGTGCGCTCGAGGACGGACAGGGCGATGGTGTTGCCGATGCCCAGCACGGCGATGAGGACCGACAGGGCCAGCAGCACGACGATCAGGTTGAGGATGAAGTCGATCTGGCCGCCGATGGCGTCTTTGTACTCGTCGACGCTCTGGACCTTGGCCGTGACGTACGGCTCGACCACCCGCTCGATCTCGGGCTCGGCCTCGGCCACCGACACCCCGTCGGCCAGCTTGACGAAGACCTGGGCGTCGGTCGAGGTCGGAACCGCGGCGGTGAAGTCGTCGAGGTTGAGGACGACCGACCCGATGCCGCCCGAGGCGGTGCTGTCGTCGTAGATGCCGGCCACCGTGGCCGTGCGGTCGGGCTCGGGCCGGTGGTCGTCGAGGAACGAGACCGCGATCGGGTCGCCGACGGCCAGGCCGTCGCTGTCGGCCTTGTCCTGCGTGATCACCACCTCGCCTGAGGCCAACTCGTCCGTGCCCTCGACCACCCGCAGGTCCAGAAGCTCGAACGCGCCCACGGTCGCCCCGGTGACGCTCGTTTCGTCCCCGTCGACGGTGGCCGGCGAGAACCGCAACGGGGCCACGACCGACACATCGGGGATGGCTTCGATGTCGGTGGCCACCGACGTCGGCAGCCCGACCAGGCCGAACGTCCCCGAGTCGACGACGAAGTCGCCGGCGAAGTTCTCGTCGAGGGTCTTGTCGATCGACGCTCGGATGGAGGCGTTGATCACGAAGATGAACGCCACCAGGCCGACGCCGATCATCAGCGCCTGGGCCGTGGCCGACGTCCGCCGGGGGTTCCGGCCGGCGTTGTCGCGGGCGAGACGACCGGCGACGCCACGCAGCCGCGCCACCGGGGCCCCGAGCACCCTGCTGACCGGTCGGGCCAACCCGGGGCTGACGAGCACGAGCGCAGCGAACATCAGGACGGCCCCGAGGCCGACCCTCGCGGGCTCGTCGCCGAGAGCGCCCGCGATCACGATGCCGACGCCAAGGGCCAGCACGACCACACCGACGATGAACCGCACGAGCGAGCGCCCCGACCGGTCGACCGCGACCTCGCGCAGGGCCGCCAGCGGCGGCACGCGCGAGGCGCGCCAGGCCGGGAGGAGTGCCGAGAAGACGGTGACGAGCAGGCCCGTGACGATCGCGGTCACGACCGACGTGGGCAGGATCGCCAGCGAGCCGGGTGGCAGCTGCAGGAAGGAGCTGAGGAACGAGGCGAGTCCCAACCCGGCGAGGAAGCCGATCAGCGAGCCGGTAGAGCCGACGACCAGGGCCTCGACCAGGACGGCCCGCCGCACCTGGCGACGTCGCGCCCCGATGGCCCGCAGCAGCGCCATCTCGCGGGTGCGCTGGGCGACGATGATTGAGAACGAGTTGTAGATGACGAAAATGCCGACGAACAGGGCGATCCCCGCGAACACGCCGAAGAAGATCGTCAGGAACGACAACTGCTGCTTGATGTCGGACTGCGTCTCCTCGGTGATCTCGGCCCCGGTGACCACCTCGACGCCCTGGTCGCCCTCGGCCTCGAGGGCACCCTGGATCGAGTCGGCCAGCTCGCGCTGCGACACGCCGTCCTGGGCGGTCGCCGAGATCGTCGAGAACCGGCCCTCCTCCCCGATCAGCTGCTGGGCCTCGGGGACGGTCCACATCACGAAGGACGCGCCGCCGGGGTTGTCGGCGGTGCCGAACCGCACGATCCCCACCAGCTCGAAATCGTCGACACCGTCGCGGGTCTGGACCGGCACCGTGTCGCCGACCTGGTAGTCCGTGTCGTTGGCCGTGCCGCGGTCGATCACGATCTCGCCGGCGGACTCGGGAGCGCGCCCGTCGGTGAGGTCGAACGGGTTGAGGTCGTCGATGTCGACCCAGTTCGTGCCGAACGTCGGCGCTCCCATAGCGGGGTCGCCGACTGCATCACCTTCCTTGTCGATGACTTGGGCGTAGCCGTCCACGCTGCCCGCGGCCTCGGCCACGCCGTCGGAGTCCTCGACCAGGGGCAGCAGCGACTCGTCGATCTGGCCCCGGATCTCGCCGAAGTCGCTGTCGATCGTCTGGTCGGACCGGACGACGGCATCGGTGTCGCGGAACACGTCGGCGAAGAGATCGTCGAACGAGCGATTCGTGGTGTCGGTGAGCACCAGCACGCCGCCCATGAACGCCACGCCCAGCGCCACCGCGAGGAACGTCGTGAGCAGGCGGCCCTTGTGGGCCAGCAGGCCCCGGAGTGCGACTTTGAGCATCGGACTACTCCCCGAACGCCTTGAGCCGGTCGAGGACCCGCTCGGCGGTGGGCTGATCCATCTGGTCCACGATCTTCCCGTCGTTGAGGAAGAGAGCGGCGTCCGCGTAGGAGGCCGCCACCGGATCGTGGGTGACCATCACGATCGTCTGGCCCATCTCGCGCACCGCGCGCCGCATGAAGTCGAGGATCTCGGTGCCGCTGCGCGAGTCGAGGTTGCCGGTCGGCTCGTCGGCGAAGATGATCTGCGGCCGGCTGGCGAGGGCGCGGGCCACCGCCACGCGCTGCTGCTGACCGCCCGACAGCTCGCTCGGGCGGTGCGTGAGCCGGTCGGCGAGCCCCGTCGTCTTCACGACGGTGGCCAGCCACTCCTCGTCCGGCGACCGGCCGGCGAGCGTCAGCGGCAGCGTGATGTTCTCGCCGGCGGTGAGGGTCGGGATCAGGTTGTAGGCCTGGAAGACGAAGCCCACGCGGTCGCGGCGCAGCAGCGTGAGCTCGTCCTCGGTGAGCTGCCCGAGATCCTGGTCGCCGATGAAGACCTGGCCGCTGGTGAGGGAGTCGAGGCCGGCCATGCAGTGCATGAGCGTCGACTTGCCCGAGCCCGAGGGGCCCATGACGGCCGTGAAGCGTCCGCTGGGCATCTCGACCGTGACGTCGTCGAGGGCGATCACCGCGGTGTCGCCGGAACCGTAGACCTTGGTGGCCCCGTACGAGCGTGCGGCCGGGACGGGAGCGGTGTCGACGGGGCCGGGGGTGGCGCCGTCGTCGGGGAAGGGCGTATCCGCCGTCGTTTCCATTCCTGCGACGGTAGGGCCCGGGGCACGGGGTGTCGTCACCATTCGCGCCGATTCTTCGTCCTCCCGGAGGACGACACAGCCCCGGCGCGACGACGCCGTGCGGCCGGTCAGCGACCCGGTGTGACCAGGCCGGACTCGTAGGCCAGGACGACGGCCTGGACCCGGTCGCGCAGGCCGAGCTTGGTCAGCACGCGGCCGACGTGGGTCTTGACCGTGGTCTCGCCGAGCACCAGCGCCCCGGCGATCTCGGCGTTCGACAGGCCACGGGCCACGAGGCCCAGCACCTCGCGCTCGCGGTCGGTGAGCGTGGCCATGCCCGGGGGGACGACGGGCTGCGCCCGAGTCCGCGACACGTCCTCGATGAGGCGCCGGGTCACGCTGGGGGCCAGCAGTGCGTCGCCGGCGGCGACGACGCGGATGGCCCGCACCAGGTCCTCGGGCGGGGTGTCCTTCAGCAGGAACCCGCTCGCGCCGTTCCGCAGGGCGGCGTACACGTAGTCGTCCATGTCGAACGTGGTCAGCATCAGCACCCGCACCGGCGCGGGCGGCGACGCGTCGGGCCCGACCAGGCGGGCCGTGGCCTCGATGCCGTCGAGCGTCGGCATGCGCACGTCCATGAGGACGACGTCGGGGCGGTGGCGACGGGCCAGGTCGACGGCCTCGACGCCGTCGGCCGCCTGCCCGACGACGGTGATGTCGTCCTCGGTCTCGAGGATGAGCCGGAACCCGGTGCGGACCAGCTCCTGGTCGTCGGCGACGAGGACGCGGATCGGGCTCGCCGTCACAGGCGGACCCTCTCGGCGGCGGCCGCCATCGCTTCGAGCGGCAGGCGGGCCCGCACGCGGAACCCGCCGCCCGGATGCGGCCCGGCGTCGAGGTCGCCGTCGTACACCGTGACGCGCTCGCGCATGCCGGCGATCCCGTGCCCGCCCGGGCCCCGCTCGAACGCGGCGCCGCGGCCGTCGTCGGCGACCACCACGGTCAGCGCGTCGGGCCCGTAGGCGATGCGCACCTCGGCGAGTGCGGGGCCGGCGTGCTTCATCGTGTTGGTGAGGGCCTCCTGGATGATCCGGAACGCGGCGAGCTCGACGCCCGAGGGCAGCGGGCGAGGCTCGCCGTCGGTCCGCAGCCGCACGTCGAGGCCCGCGTCCCGGTAGCCGGCGACCAGCGCCGGCACGTCGCTCAGCGCGGGCTGGGGCTCGAGGACGGCCGGCGCGGCGTCGGCGCCGGCGACGTCGCCCTCGCCGTCGGCCCGCAGGACGCCGACGGCCCGGCGCATCTCGCGCAGCGCGTCGCGGCCCGTCGCCTCGACCTGGCCCGCCGCCTCGGCCGCGGCGTGCGGGTCGCGCCCGACCAGGCGGCGGGCGGCGCCGGCCTGGACGACCATCACGCTGACGCTGTGGGCGACGATGTCGTGCATCTCGCGGGCGATCCGGGCCCGCTCCTCGCGGACCGCCAGCCTGGCCTGCTCGTCGCGGTCGCGCTCGGCTCGTACGGCGCGCTCCTCGATCATCTCGACCTGTTCCCGCCGCGTGCGGCGGCTGTCGCCGAACACCCACACGGCGGTGAGGATCAGGACGCCGACCGCCACGTCGCTCCACGAGCCGTACGGCGGATCGCGCGGGTCGAGCACGGCCACCGGCTCGACGAGGAGCACCGCAGCCAACCCCAGGCGCGCGGCCCGCGGGGACCCGAAGGCGGCCACCGAGTAGAGGGCGGTGAGGAGGGCGAGGAACGGCCCCCCTCCCTGGTACAGCAGCAGCCCGTGGACCGCCATCGTGACCCAGGTGATCGCCAGCACCGCGGCCGGGTGCGTCCGCCGCCACAGGAGGGGCAGCGGCGCCAGGACGCTCAGCGCCAGGCTGAACGCGTCGCTCGGCTCGTAGCCGGGTTGGTGCGGCGCCGCCACCTCGGTCGCCACCCCGATGCCGACCAGGCACAGCACGCCCATCACGTCGATGACCTTCGGATGGGGGTCGCGCACCCGGTCGTAGAGGGTGGAGAAGCGCGCCATCACCCGGACGCTACCGGCGAGTCCCTGGTCACGTCGTCGTCCCCAGCGACGACCGGCCGTCGTCCGCGAGGATGACCTGAAGTGCCCGTCTGGCGAGGACCCGCCGTGCCGGGCACGATCGGCAGCATGACCGCCACGATCCGGCCCGCCCGACCCGGCGACGAGGCCGACATCCTGCGCTTGATCAAGGCGCTGGCCGACTACGAGCGCGAGCCCGACGCCGTGGAGGCGACGGCCGAGAGCCTGCGCGGGCACCTGTTCGCCGACCCGCCCCGGGTGTTCGCCCACGTCGCCGAGCAGGACGGGCGCGTCGTGGGCATCGCCGTGTGGTTCCTCACCTTCTCCACCTGGACCGGCACGCACGGCATCTACCTCGAGGACCTCTACGTCGACCCCGCGGCGCGGGGCGGCGGGGTGGCCCGAGGTCTGGTCGGCGCGCTGGCCGCCGAAGCCCAGGCACAGGGCTATGCCCGCATGGACTGGGCCGTCCTCGACTGGAACGAGCCCGCCAAGGCCTTCTACCGCCGGCTGGGTGCCCGCCACAACGTCACCTGGGAACCGTGGCGGCTCGACGGCGAGGCGCTCGCCGCCCTCGGGGGCTGAGAAGCAGGAGCGCCCGGAAATCCGGCGTCGGCGCCACCGAGGCCGCGACAGCATCTCGCCGGTTCCGACCACACCCAGGAGAGCACCGATGACCCTCGCCATCGACGCCGTCGACCCGACCGACCTGCCCGCGCCGAGTGCCGCCTACACCCACGGCACGGTCGTCCGTGGGGCCGAGCGTCTCGTGTTCGTCAGCGGTCAGCCGCCATGGGCCGCCGACGCACCGGTGCCCGAGGGCTTCGACGCACAATGCCGCCTCGCCTGGCGCAACGTCGAGCGGGTGCTGACTGCGGCCGGCCTGTCCCTCAGCCACCTGGCCAAGGTCACCGTCTACCTGTCGGACCGGCGCGACCGGGACGCCAACAGCCGGATCCGGGCCGAGGTGCTCGGCGATCACCGCCCGGCGATCACGATCATCATCACGGGCATCTACAGCGAGGAGTGGCTCCTGGAGATCGAGGGCATCGCCGTGGCGTAGTCGAACCGCCGGGCGCCAGGCGGGCCGTCGGCTACCCCTCGCCGCTGTCGAGGAGCTCTTCGAGCTCGTCGACCGTCATCAGCACCGCCCGGGCCTTCGAGCCCTCGGACGGACCGACGACGCCGCGCTGCTCGAGCAGGTCCATCAGGCGGCCCGCCCGGGCGAAGCCCACCCGGAGCTTGCGCTGCAGCATGGACGTCGAGCCGAGCTGGCTGCGCACCACCAGCTCCATGGCCTGCCATAGCATGTCGTCCTCGTCGTCGCCCCTGCCGCCACCACCGGACGACGACCCCATCGGGCCGTCGTCGGTCCCCTGCACCGAGTCGTCGAAGCGGACGTCGGGGGCCTGGCGCTTCCACACCGAGGCGACCTTGCGGACCTCGTCCTCGGTGACCCAGGCGCCCTGGATGCGGCGCGAGACCGACGACCCGCCGTCGAGGACGAGCATGTCGCCCTTGCCGATGAGGCGTTCGGCTCCGCCCTGGTCGAGGATGACCCGGCTGTCGGTCACCGATGACACCGCGAACGCGATCCGGGCGGGCACGTTGGCCTTGATCAGGCCGGTGATGACGTTGACGGAGGGGCGCTGCGTGGCGATGACCAGGTGGATGCCCACGGCCCTGGCCATCTGCGCCAGGCGGGCGATCGACTCCTCGACGTCGCGGGCCGCCACCATCATCAGGTCGGCGAGCTCGTCGATGACGACGAGCACGAAGGGCAGGCGGGGGTACTTCGTGGGGGCGGCGCCACCACCGCCGGCCGCCGGCGCGTCGGGGTCTCCGTCGCTCGCCGTCTCGTCCTCGTCTGCTGCGCCGGTCGGCAGCGCCGCCGACTCGTCGGCCAGGGCGCCCTTGTCGACCGCCCCGTTGTACCCGGTGATGTCGCGGAAGCCGACCTCGGCCAGCAGGTCGTAGCGCCGCTCCATCTCCTTGACCGCCCAGGCCAGGGCGTTGGCCGCCTTCTTGGGGTTGGTCACGACCTGCGTGAGCAGGTGGGGCAGGCGGTCGTACTGGCCCATCTCGACCCGCTTGGGGTCGACCAGGATCATGCGGACCTGGTCGGGCGTCGACCGCATCAGGATCGACGTGAGGATCGTGTTCAGGCAGCTCGACTTGCCGGCGCCGGTCGCCCCCGCGATGAGCACGTGGGGCATCGCCGCCAGGTTCATCATGATCGAACGCCCGTTGATGTCTCGCCCGACGGCGACCTCGAGCGGGTGGGTGGCCCGGCGGGCCTCCTCGCTGATGAGGATGTCGCCGAGCGACACGATCTGGCGCCGGGCGTTCGGGACCTCGACCCCGATGGCCTGCTTGCCGGGGATCGGCGCCAGGATGCGCACGTCGGGCGTCGCCATGGCGTAGGCGATGTCCTTGTGCAGGCTGGTGACCCGGTTGACCTTCACGCCCGGACCCAGCTCGAGCTCGTAGCGCGTGACCGTGGGGCCGACGACCATGCCGACGAGGCGCGTCTCGACGGCGTGGTCGGCGAGGGCCTTCTCGAGCGTGCGGCCCGTCTCCTCGATCAACTTGCGGTCGAGCTGGAGCGAGCCGGACCGCTCGAGCAGCGTCAGGGGCGGCAGCTTCCAGGGCGAGGCCTTGGCCGCGGGGCCGAGGGCGATCTCGAGCTGCTCGGGCTCGGCCTCCTCGGGCTGCGGCGCCGCGACCTTGGGTGACTTGCGGCGCTTGGCGCGGGCCGGCCGCGTGGCGTCGGCGCCGCCGTCGGGCGCCTCGACGAGCGTGTCGTCGTCTGGGACGAGCGCGGGGTCGATCTCGTCGAGGAACGGCGCGCCCTCGTCGGCCCGGTCGGTCTCGTACGGCAGGCGGAAGAGGGTGGCGAGGCGCCGGTTGAGCCGAGCGGTGACCGGGCGCACGCCGGCCACTGTGCGATCGGCCGCGTCGCGCAGCGGCGTGCGCGTGAGCACGACGAGGCCGCCGACGGCCACCAGCACCAGGAGGGCGACCGCGCCGCCGTCGCCCAGCGCGCTCTCGACCGGGGTGCCGACGGCGGCGCCGAGCCACCCGCCCGCGGCCTGCAGATCGCGGGCGGGGGCGTCGAACGAGGGGCTGCCGCCGAGGACGTGCGCCAACCCGGCCACCGCGAGGACGAGGAGCGTGGCCCCCACCGTGACGTGCGCGGCGGTGGACGGCCGCTCGTCGTCGGTGGCCTCGGCCGGCGCCCGCCGGGCGATGAGTCCGACACCGATGGCGACGAGCGCGAGGGGCAGCGCGTAGCGCAGCCAGCCGAGGGCGTTGGCGGCGAAGTCGCCCAGCGCCCGGCCCACGGGGCCGCCCCCGTCGGCGTAGATGCCGAGGCCGGTGACGACCGCCGCCGCCAGCAGCAGCAGGCCGGTGACGTCGTCGGCGTGGTCGCCGAGCACCCGCGACGACGAGCGCAGGGCGCGGGACCTCAGGGTGGGCGGCGCCTTCCGGCGGTTGGACCGGGACGAGCGGCTCGACCGCGCGCCGCCGCCCCGCGTCCCGGTGGAGGAGCGGGTCGAGCGGCCCGACCCGCCGGAGCGGGAGGACCCGGACCGGGAGCGGGACGCCGAGTGGGAGCCCTGACGCGTGCTCACAACGGCAACAAAGCTACCAGGAGCCTCATCTGCAACATCAGCATCAGCGACCCGGAGGTGCCGGTGGGGCGGGCCGCGGGGAGAGCGCGGCGAGACGAGGAACGCACGCTGCGATGTTGGCGCCCCGGCCGGCTCGGCCGGTGGACCCCCTCGGATTACGGTCGGCCCGTGCCCGAGAGCATCACCCCCATCTTCCGCGTGGCGGACGGCCACGCCGCCGCCGAGTGGTACGCCCGGCTCGGCTTCACGGTCACCGGCGAGCACCGGTTCGCACCCGACCTGCCCCTCTATGTGTTCCTCCAGCGCGGCGAAAGCGTGTTCCTCCACCTGTCCGAGCACACGGGCGACGCCCGGCCGGGCACGCTCGTCTATCTCTACGTGGAGGACCTCGGCGCGGTGGCGGACGAGTTCGGCGTGCGCGTGAGGACCCAGCCGTGGGGGCGCGAGGTCGAGCTCACCGACCCCGACGGCAACCGCCTCCGCGTGGGCGGCGCCGGGTCGGCGGAGCCCACGGCATGACCCGCGGCACCGCCGTCATCACCGGCGCCAGCTCGGGCATCGGCGCCGCCACCGCCCGGGCGCTCGCCGCCGATGGGTGGGACGTCGTCGTCGGGGCCCGCCGCCTCGACCGGCTGGAGACGCTCGCCGCCGAGATCGGCGCCACCGCCCATCCTCTCGACGTCACCGACGCAGCGTCGGTCGACGCCTTCGTCGCCTCGGTGGGCGACTGCCGCCTGCTCGTGAACAACGCCGGCGGGGCCCTCGGGCTGAGCCCGATCGCCGACGCCGACGAGGGGCAGTGGCGCACGATGTACGACACGAACGTCCTCGGCGTGCTGCGCATGACCCAGCGCCTCCTGCCCGCTCTCGAGGCGAGCGGCGACGGCCAGGTCGTGACCATCGGGTCGATCGCCGGGTACGAGCCCTACCCGGGCGGCGCCGGCTACAACGCGGCCAAGTTCGCGGTGCGGGCGGTGATGGGCGTGCTGCGCCAGGAGCTGCTCGGCCGGCCGGTGCGCGTGTGCGAGATCGACCCGGGCATGGTCGAGACCGAGTTCAGCCTCGTCCGCTTCGGCGGCGACGCGCCGCGGGCGGCCGCGGTGTACGCGGGCGTCGAGCCGCTGACGGCCGACGACGTGGCGGAGTGCGTCCGCTGGGTGGCGTCCCGTCCCCCGCACGTGAACGTCGACCAGCTCGTGGTACTGGCCCGCGACCAGGCCGGCGCCCGCCAGGTCCACCGCCGCCCGACCTGAGCGCGGGCCCCGTTCTCAGCGGGGCTGGCAGGTGGGGCACCACGTGGCCGTGCGGCCGTCGAGGGTCCGGGACCGCAGCTCCGTCCCGCACCGGGGGCAGGGCAGGCCCGCCTGCCCGTACACGTCGAGCCGCTGCTGGTTGCGGCCCTCGCGGCCCTCGACCGTGCGGTAGTCGGACAGCGTGGTGCCGCCGTAGCGCAGGCTCTCGGTGAGCACGTCCCGCACCGCGTCGAGCAGCGCGGCCGCCTGGGCTCGGGTGACCGTGCGCCGTGCCGGGTGCACGCGGGCGCGCCACAGCGCCTCGTCGGCGTAGATGTTCCCCACCCCGGCGATGGGGCGCTGGCTGAGCAGCTGGGTCTTCACGGCCCGCCGGCTGGCCCGGAGCGATCGCCAGAACTCCTCGGCACCGAGCGAGCGGTCGAGCGCGTCGGGGCCCTGCACGGCCAGCGTGCCCGCGTAACGCCCGCCCTCGGCCACCGCCAGGCGGCCGAAGCGGCGGACATCGCGGTACTCGAGCGCCTCTCCCCCATCGTCGAGCGCCCACCAGGCGCGGACGTAGGCGTCCCCGGTGTCGCCCGCCGGCCGGACCCGCAGCGAGCCGGTCATGCCGAGGTGGACGACCAGCTCGCGGTCGTCGTCGAGGCCGATCAGCAGGTACTTGCCCCGCCGGTCCACCCGCTCGACGGCGGCACCGGGCACCTCCAGCGCCGGCGTGAACTTGGGATGCGGGAACGCCCACGCGTCGCCCAGGCGCCGACCGACGATCAGCGGCGCGAGCTGCCGGCGGATCGTCTCGACCTCGGGCAGCTCGGGCAAGGCGGGAGCGGGTCAGGCTTCGGTGACGACCGGCACGATCATCGGCCGGCGTCTCGTGGACTCGTTGACGAAGCGGCCGGCGGCGCGCCGCACGACCTTCTGCAGCGCCTCGATGTCGCCGGCGCCGGTGGCCACCGACTCCTTCACCGCCAGGCGCACCGCGTCGGCGCACTCGGCCAGGAGGGGCTCGGCCTCAGGGGCGTAGACCCAGCCCCGCGTGATCACCTCGGGGCCGACGAGGATGGCGCCGGTCTTCACGTCGACGGTGACGACCACCACGACGACGCCCTCCTCGGCGAGCACCCGCCGGTCCCGCAGGACGCCCTGGCCGACGTCGCCGATGATGCCGTCGACGAACAGGTAGCCCGACGGCACCGCCTGGCGCTCGACCTGCAGGCCGTCGTCGTCCAGCACGAGCTGGTCGCCGTCGGTGCACACGTGGATCTCGTCGGCCGGCACGGCCCCGACCGCCCGCGCCAGCTTGGCGTGGGCGACCATGTGGCGGTACTCGCCGTGCACGGGCACGAAGTGGTCGGGACGCACGATCGACAGCAGGGTCTTGAGCTCCTCCTGCTTGGCGTGGCCCGAGGCGTGGACGTCGGAGACGCCCGAGTGCACGACCTCGGCCCCCAGGCGGACCAGGCCGTCGATCACCTTGGACACGTTCATCTCGTTGCCCGGGATCGGGTGCGACGACAGGATGACCGTGTCGTCGGCGTCGATCTCGAGCCAGCGGTTGTTGCGCTGAGCCATGAGCGTCAGGGCCGACATCGGCTCGCCCTGGCTGCCCGTCGAGATGACGCACACCTGCCCGGGCGGGAGGTCACGCACGTCGTCGATGTCGACCAGCGCGTGGTCGGGGATGCGCAGCAGACCCATCTCGCGGGCCAGCCGCACGTTCTTCTTCATGGACAGGCCGAGCGTGGCCACCTTGCGATCGAACGCCACCGCGGCGTCGGCGATCTGCTGCACCCGGTGGACGTGGCTGGCGAAGCAGGCGATGACGATGCGCCGGCCCTCGTGCTCGTGGAACAGGTCGTAGAGGACCTTGCCCACCGACCGCTCGCTGCGGGCGTACCCGGGCTCGTCGGCGTTGGTCGAGTCGCTGAGCAGGAGGCGGATGCCGTCGCCCGACGACAGGGCCCCGATGCGGGCCAGGTCGGTGAGCCGGCCGTCGACCGGCGTGAGGTCGAGCTTGAAGTCGCCCGTGTGCAGGATCGTGCCCTGCGGGGTGTGGAAGGCGGTGGCGAACCCGTACGGCACCGAGTGGGTCACCGGGATGAACTCGACCTGGCACGGCCCGATCCGGCGGCGCTCCCCGTCGCGCACGGGGATCAGCTCGGTGCGGTCGAGCAGTCCGGCCTCCTCGATGCGGTTTCGGGCCAGGCCGAGGGTGAGTGCGGAGCCGTAGATCGGGAACGACAGCTCGCGCAGCAGGTAGCTGAGGCCCCCCATGTGGTCCTCGTGGCCGTGGGTGATGATCGCCCCGTCGACCCGGTCGGCGTTGTCCCGCAGGTAGGTGAAGTCGGGCAGCACCAGGTCGACGCCGAGCATGTCCATGTCGGGGAACATCAGGCCGACGTCGAGCAGCAGGATGCGCCCATCCACCTCGACGCAGGCACAGTTCCGCCCGATCTCGCCCAGCCCGCCGAGGAACGTGATCTTGACCGGCTCAGCCACGGGTGAGACCCAGACCGGCGAGCACCTCGGCGACCGCCTCGCGCACCCCGTCGTCGAGCGGGGCCAAGGGCAACCGCATCGGCCCGGCCGGCTGGCCCAGGAACTCGAGGGCCGCCTTCACCGACGCCGTGTGCACCCAGGTCGGCCCGAACTCGACGGCGAAGGAAGGCAGCAGGCGGGCGTTGAGCTCGCGGGCGGCCACGACGTCACCCTTCTCGAACGCGGCGATCATGTCGGCGTTCAAGCCGGCCGACCAGTGCGTCGACACCCCGACGACGCCGACGGCGCCGACCGACAGCAACGGCAGGGTGAGGCCCGTGTCACCCGAGTAGAGGTCGAAGTCGTCGGGCGCGCCCGCGACGATCTCGGCCGCCTCCTGCGGGTTGCCCCGCGCGTCCTTCAGGCTCACGATCGTCGGGACGTCGTTGGCGAGGCGCACGATCGTGTCGACCGTGAGCGCCCGCCCGGTCCGGGGCGGGACGTCGTAGACCATGACCGGCAGGTCGGTCGCCCCGGCAGCCGCCCGGAAGTGCGCCTCCAGGCCGGCCTGCGTCGGCCGGTTGTAGTAGGGCGACACCAGCAGCAGCCCGTCGACCCCGGTCTCGGCCGCCCGCTCGGACAGGCCGATCGTGTGGCGGGTGTCGTAGCTGCCCGCCCCCGCCAGCAGCGGCACGTCGACCGCCGCCCGCACCGCGCGCCACAGCTCGACCTTCTCGTCGTCGGACAGGGTCGGCGCCTCGCCGGTCGTGCCGGCGATGACCAAGCCGTCGTTGCCCTGGGCCACCAACCAGCGGGCCAGGGCGGCGGCCCCGTCGAGATCGAGGCTCCCGTCGTCGTGGAACGGGGTGACCATGGCGGACAGGACCTTGCCGAAGCGAGCGGTGCCCATGTCTACGGCGCTCCTCTCGGGGTGGGTGGGCGGGATGGGGAAGGGACCACGGGGCGGGGCGTCACCGGGCGGCCGGGGCGCCGGCATCGGCGGCCGTGTCAGCGTCCTCGTCGGCGCCGCCGGAGGGCGACTCGGCGCTGCGGTCGAGGCCGAGCGTGCTCAGCAGGTCCTCGTGCAGCTCGAACCACACGCTGTGGTAGCTGGGCAGTGACGGCTTGGCGAACCACTCGCCGTCGCCGGCCTCGACGCGCTCCACCGCGCGGCGCAGCCGCGGCCCGTACGCCGCGGTAGCGGGCGAGGGTGCCCGCCAGGTCGTCGACCACGGGGTCGGCGCGCCGCTGGATCCTCGCCAGGTCGGCCACGACGCCAGCGTCGTAGGCCGCATCGCGGTGGTCGTTGAGCACGGGCGAGCCGGCGACGTCGCGGACCTGCCAACGGCTGCAGGCGTCGAGGACCGCGGCGTTGAGGGCGCGGAAGCGGTGGTACGCGTCGGCGACGGCCGGCCGGGCGCCCGCGGCGTCGACCTCGGCGGCCACCAGACGGGAGACCGTCTCGCGTCCCGCCGGCGTGAGACCCCACCCGGCCGGGGGGCTCGTGCGCTCGACGACCAGCCCCTCGGCCGCCAGCGCCCGCAGCTCGCGCTCGACCTCGGCCAGCGGGAGGTCGACGGTGTCGGCCAGCGCCGGGGCCGGGGCGTTGCCCTTGAGCTGCAGGCCGTGCAGCACGAGCAGGCGCGGATCGGACGGCGGGGGCATCGGGCGAAGGGTACCGCGACGCCTGGCGCGCCCCGCGACCCGAATGGTTGGCGCCCGCCGGCCACGCCCGGACCGACCGGCGCGCTCAGGACCGGTCGGCGGCCCGGCGCACGACCTGGCCGGCCAGCCGCTCGGCCGCCTCGGGCGCCATCTCGAGGTAGAGGTAGGGCTCGACCAGCTCGAGCTCGACGACGCGCGGGCCCTCGCCGTCGAACAGCAGGTCGACGCGGGCGTACACCGGGGCGCTGCGCAGCGCGGCCAGCGTGGCCCGGGTGACCTCCACGATGGCGGCGTCGGGCTCGACCATCTCGACCGTCCCGCCCCAGTGATCGTGGATGCGGAACTCGCCCGCCGCCGGCATCTTCCGCACCGCGTGCGTCAGCTGGCCGCCGATGCACACGACCGAGATCTCGCCACGGTGCTCGACGTCTTCGAGGTACGGCTGGACGACGGCGTCGACCGCGCCCTCGGGCGCCAGCGTGAGCGCGTCGAGGTCGGCCTGGGACGCGTCGCGCACCGCCCCGACCCCGCCGGCGCCGACCGCCGGCTTGAGCACCGACGACGGCCAGCGCAGGCGCGTCAGGTCGATCGTCATCCCCGCCGGCACCACGACCGTCGGCACCGCCAGCTCGCCGAGGTCGGCCAGGTAGCCCTTGTGCAGGTTGCCGAGCACGAGCGTCGGCGTGTTGACCAGGCGCGTGGCCACCGCGGGCGACCGCACCCAGGCCCGGAACTCGTCGATCCGCTCGGGGTAGTCCCACGTGCAGCGGAGGACGATCAGCGCGTAGGCGGTCCAGTCGGCGCTGGGGTCGTTCCAGACGACCCATTCGGGCCGGGCACCGCGGGCCAGCAGGGCCTTGACGAGCAAGGCCTCGCCGCCGAGCCCCTCGGGGTGGTCGGCCGACGTCGCGAGCGCGATGCGGGGAGAGATCTGGTCACCTCACGGGCGCCGGGCGGCCCGGGGTGGCCGCCGCACGCCCGACAGCTTCCCACGAACATCGAGGTCCGCAGGCATCGCTCGGGGGTGGTTCGTGGGTGCGGCGGCGCCAAGACTTCAGCTGGCCACGATCGTCGCAGCGAGAGCCATCCGATGGTCCTTTGCCCACGGCGGACCCAGCGTTGCCCGAGGACCGTGCAGCACATCGTCGGCCCGCTCGGCCAGGATGCTGCCCGCTTGACCCTCCACGATCTTGGCGTCGTAGAGGTGGACATCCCAGCCGCGTGCGCGTGCGAGTTCGGCCAGCACCTGGCGGTACATGATGGAGTCGGCGTGGGACTCGTACGGCGCGCGACGTTGGACGGCGATGTCGTCGGGGAAGTCCAGTGGCCAGGCTCGCAACGACATCGAGACGATCGGTTCGGGCAGTGCGGTTGCGAGCTCGTCCAGCGAAGCTGAGGTCGCTCGAATCGCCGACGCTCGAACCTGCGCGACCAGCACCGCGGTGGCGGCGTCGTCGAGAGGCTTGCCTTCGTGGTGGATTGGTGCGGCCGCCATGCCCGGTTCGATCAGCTCGATCCGCCTGCGGTCCACGACCCTGTGGTCGGCTGAAGCCGTGACGGCCACGGCCCAGCCGAAGTGATGGGCGACGCCCAGGCGCATGCCACCGATTCTGCCTTGGCCCGCCCGGCCGGACTCGAGCCTTAGACGAATGGCTGGGCGTGCCCGAACGCCGGCTCGAGGCCGACCTTCTGGGCATGCGATCTGGGCAGTCGCCTTGGCAGCGACCGCCCATCTGGCAGCTCGGTGCGGCCTGCTCATCCGGGCCGTTGATCAGCATCGAAACCGAATGAAACTCGACACCTCCTCGCCCGCATCACGGCTGTGGAGGCGGCCGCGGCGATTGGGATGTTCCTAGGGCCGGCCCGCGCCGATGCGGCCGCCCACGCGCCGGATAGCTCGGCCAACCGGGACTCGACGTCGTCCACCGCTCAGCAGCCCGGCAGCCGAGTGGACGGCTGGGCCAACCGCTATGACACCCCCGACATGGATCTCAACCCGTCTGACTTGTGGGAAGCCATGGCCTCCGGGGTCGGCTCCCTCCTGGACGGCTGGGCCAACCGGGACATGGATATCGGCGCGCTTAGCTCCGCAACCACCGCCGCCGGGCAGCCCTCGTGGCCCGCACAGATCCTGCCCTATATCGAGCAGCCGGACTGAGCAGCCCGACTGAGCAGCCCGACACTCCTCGGGAGCGGGGCCGCCCCGTGCGGCCGACCCCACCCCCAGCCCCCGGCGAGCCGATCGGCAGATGTTGCCGCATGGTGAGCGCGGTAGTCCGTCATTGTGGCTGGACGAGCCAACTGGTAGACGTTCGCGACGTGAGCGGCGATGCGGCACGGCCCAAGGTCGTGTCGAGGCTTGTCTCCTTCGTTCCGTACATTCCGGCAACCGGCTTCGTTGTCGACCTGTTGATCCGCCTATTCGGCGGTGTCGACGACTGGCAGGAGACGGCCCTCGAGGTGGGAGTCCTGTGGCTCATCGGCGTGAACGGGATGATCCTGGGCAGCGGTCACCTGCTGATGCCGCGCCCCGTTGCGGAAGGCATCGGCTGGCCGACGAGCCCCTTCCAATGGGAGGTGGGGCTGGCGGGCGTGTCCTACGGCGTACTGGGTGTCACCGCCTCGGGGTTCGAGCGTGAGTACACGCTGGCCGCGATCATTGCGTTCTCGATTTTCATGCTGGGAGCCGCGGTCGGTCACGTCAGGTCCATGGTTCGCGACCGCAACTTCGCACCCGGAAACGCCGGCTACATCTTCTGGTACGACGTCTTTGCGCCGGCTTTGCTGATCGCCCTGTATCTCGCCACGAGGTGAGGGGACAACCCGCCGAGCCGACGACCTAATGCGAACACCGAATGCCCGCTAGGCGCTCGTGCCGCCACAGGTGCCGACCGCACAGAACGCCCCGGGATCTTCGTCGGCGATGACCACATTGCGTCTTTTGGCGGCGGAACCTGTCTCCGGGATGTCTTCCCATCCGTTCGGGCGTTCTCCGTAAAGTGTCACACCCCCTGAGTACCGTTGGAGCCATGTCAGCCCTGGCCGAAGCCCCCGCCCCGCCGCCTGCCGGCGCGGGCCGCTCGCCCCAGGAGGAGGCGTGGTGGTTCGCGGAGGCCGAGGCCGTCGCGGTGATGGGCACGGTGAACGTGGCGGTGGCCCGGCTGGTGGCTGCGGTGCGGGGGTTGCTCGACACCGACGGCTGGGAGGGCATCGGCATCCAGTCGCCCGAGCACTGGCTGTGCTGGAAGGCGGGCATCTCCCGCCCCCGGGCCGAAGGCCTGGTGACGATCGCCCGCCGCGCCGCGTGAGCTGCCCGGAGTGCTGGGCGCTGTTCGAGTCCGGGCGGCTGGGGGAGGACGCCATGGTCCGCATCGCCCGCCGGGTCCCCGCCGTCCCGGGACGCCGAGGTCGCGGCGCTCGCCCCGCCGCTGTTGATCGCCCAGCTCGACCGGCTGCTGCGCTCGCTGCCCGAACAACCCGGCGGCACCGAGCCGCGGCCCGAGCCCGAGCGGATGCTGCGCCTGCACGACGGCCGCGACGGCTGGCTCCGGGGCCGGTTCTGCCTCCCCGCCGACGAAGGCGCCGTGGTGCGGCTCGGGCTGACCAGCGCCCGCGACGCCGAGTTCCGCGACCGCAACGACCTCCCCGACCCCCACCCCGACGCCGACACCGACCCGGTCGAGGCGGCGGGCACCCGCACGGTGTCGTGGGCCGACGGGCTCGTACGCCTGGCCTCCGAAGCCGCCGACGCCCTCGACCCCACCTACCGGCGCACCGGCCAGCGCGGCGAACGCAACACCGTCGTGTTGCACATCGACGTCGAGCCCGACGGCACCCTCGGCCCCGCCCAACTGGAAATGGGCCCGGTCGTGCCCGACCCGGTGGCCCGGTTCCTGTCCTGCGACGCCCAGATCCAGGTCATGGCCTACCGGCTCGGCCAACTCATCGGCATCCACCCCGCCGAGCGCACCCCCAACCGCGCCCTGCGCCGCTACCTCGCCCGCCGCGACCAAGGCTGCACCCACCCCCTGTGCACCCAACGCCTCTGGCTCCACGCCCACCACATCCGGTACTGGGAACACGGCGGCCCCACCGAGCCCCACAACCTCGTGCTCCTCTGCCCCAGACACCACCGGGCCCTACACCTCGGCGAGTTCTCGATCGAAGGCGACCCCGAAGCCGGCACCCTCCGCTTCCTCGACCCCTGGGGCCAACCCATCGCCCCACCCGACCTCGACCCGCCCGACCCCGGGCCACCCCGCAGCGGCGGCCCACCCCACGACGGCCACCGCCCTCCCGTACACCCCACCCCTCGCCGAACGGCTCACCGCCGACACCTTCACCTGGAACTGACGACGCGCGCCGTCCAGGTCAGCCGTGGGCGACCACCAGCCGCTCGAGCGCCTCGACCCAGGCCTCGTAGTACGGCGTGCCCTCGGGGAGGTCGGCGATCGCCGCCACGAGGTGGGTGCGGAACGCGGGCCACCCGACGCCCGTGGCCTCGACGTAGGCGGCGGCCAGGCCGAACGCCCGGCCCTCCCACGGCGCCGCGAACACCAGCTCGCCGTTGCGGCGGGGCAGGTCGGAGGGAAGCGCGCCGGCGCGGGCGCTCACCGCACCACGCCGATCATGTGGTCCCGGGTGACGAGCGCGGCCAGGGCGTCCTCGTCGAGGGCGTCGGTGCCGGGAGGCCGCAGCGGGAGCACCATGTAGCGGACCTCGGCGCTCGAGTCCCACACCCGCACCTCGACGTCGTCGGGCACGACGGTGCCGAACTCGGCCATCACCGCGCGTGGCTCGCGGACGGCCCGGGCCCGGTAGGCGAAGCTCTTGTACCAGCTTGGCGGGAGGCCGAGCACCGGCCACGGGTAGCACGAGCACAGCGTGCACACGACGAGGTTGTGCACCGCTGGCGTGTTCTCGAGCACCACGAGGTGCTCGCCCTCGGCCCCGCCGTAGCCCAGCTCGCCGATCGCCCGCGTGCCGTCGGCCAGCAGGCGCGCCCGGTAGTCGTCGTCGACCCAGGCCCGGGCGACGACCCGGGAGCCGTTGAGCGGGCCGACGTCGCGCTCGTAGGTCTCGACCACCGCGTCGACGACGTCGGAGGTGATGAGCCCGCGCTCGACGAGCAGCGACTCGAGCGCGGCGACGCGGCGCTCGATGGGCGACGGCTCGGTGGGGTGATGCCCGCGCGGTCACGACAGGTACCGCTCCCACAGGTCGATGAACAGGTAGCCCGGGCTCGGCGTCGTCGCCCCAGAGGTCGCGCATGGCGAAGCGCACGGTGTAGGTCGCCTCGGGATCGCCCTCCTCCCCCGGCGCGGGCCACCCGCCCGGCACGCGAGTCACCTCGCCCGTGACGCCGCGCACGTAGCGGGGGCAGCGGTGGTGACCCGCGGGCGCCATGCGGGCCACCGTCACCCGGTCGCCGACCGCGAACCGGGCCGGCACGGCCTCACCCGAGGGCTCCTGCGGCGCGTCGAGGAAGGCGGGCACCGCGGCCACGAGGTCGGGATCGGTGGCCTCAGATCGCACGGGCGCCGCGCCACCGTCCGCGGCCCGCTCGTCGATCTCGTCGTGCGTGAGGCTGCCGCCGGCCACGACCTGGGCCTCCACCGCCCGGGCCCAGCGCTCGTAGTAGCTCGAGGCCAGGTACGTGGCGGGGTCGATCGCCTCGATGGCCGGGCGGATGGAACCGGCGCGCACCCCACGGGCCGCAGTCGCGACCATCAGGCCGAACGTACGGCCCTCCCACGGGGCGTGGAACACGGGCTCGTCGGCCTCGGGCTCGACCCGCCCGAACCCGTGCATCCCACCCATGTCATGGACGCCGTCCACGGCGGCCGAGGCTAACGCCCCCTCAGCCGGCGATCTCGCCCTCGGCGAGCTGGAACATCGAGTACTCCTCGCCGGTGTCGGGGTTGTCCTCGAAGCCGATCACGCCCAGCTCGGTGAACTTCGTGCGGAGCCAGCCGCCGTTGGCGTCGAGCAGACCCAGCTTCTTGCAGTTGGGCACGATCTTCGAGAACAGCATCGACTGGAAGATCTGCCGCTGGGGCGAGTTCATCACCAGCGGGAGCACGGCCTTGACGTCGAGGCCCATGCGGTCCCACACCTCCTGCTGGAGGAACCGGTCGCGCATCCGCACCGCGGCCTCGAAGGCGAACTCCTGCCGCTCGGCCAGCTCGGCGTCGGTCAGCTCGGCGTAGTACTCCTTCAGCGACAGCACGCCGAAGGCGACGTGGCGGGCCTCGTCGCTCATCACGTACCGGAGCAGCTGCTTGAGCAGCGGCTCGGTGGTGAGCTGGTGGATGAAGCCGAAGGCGGCGAGCGCCAGGCCCTCGACCATGATCTGCATGCCCAGGTAGGTCATGTCCCACCGGCTGTCGTTGACGATGTCGTCGAGCAGCAGCTTCAGGTGGGCGTTGATCGGGTAGTGGCCCGAGAGCTTGTCGTCGAGGTACTTGGCGAAGACCTCGACGTGGCGGGCCTCGTCCATGACCTGGGTCGACGCGTAGTACTTGGCGTCGATCCACGGCACGGTCTCGACGATCTTGGCGGTGCACAGGAGGGCGCCCTGCTCGCCGTGCATGAACTGGCTCAGCGTCCAGTTCTGGCTTTCGACGCCGACCTGGATCCACTCCTTCTCGCTCCAGTTGGCGAACGGCGAGTCGGCGATGAGGGCGGGGTCGATGCCCCCCGCCAGGCCGCCCATGTTGGCGGTGGCGTTGGCCATCACCACGGCCTCCTGGTCGACCTCGGTCTCCCAGGGCAGGTCGGTCTCGCCGTTCCACTGCGACGTCTTCGCCTTCTCGTACAGGCGGTTGAGGGCCGGCCGCGACCCCTTCTCGTAGTCCCAGGTGAAGATGGCGGCGGCGTTGTCCTCGACGGTGTGGATGGCCTCGGTGACGTCGGTGTTCGTGACCGCGAGGATGGCCTCGAGATCGTTGACGTCGGCGCGGCCGATCAGCTCTTCGTTCGTGGCGCTCATGGCTTCTCCTGAGGCGGGGGCGCAGCGGGTGCGAGGGCGGGCAAGAGGTAGGTGCGGACGAGTCGGCGGACAGCGGAGGGATCGTGGGGGTCGATCCACGCCGCGGGCCGGAAGGCGAACGTGAGGACCGTGCGGGCCAGCAGCTCGGACGCCGCCCGCACCTCGTCGTCGGGCAGGAAGCGCCGCAGGTGCGGCCGGCAGAGGGCGTCGGCCACGTCGAACACGCGGTCGAGCCGGTCGAAGGCGAAGTGGGGCAGGACGAGCTCGGGCTCGTGGGCGAGCACGACGCGGGTCACCTCGTCGTCGAGCGGCAACCGCAGGGCGGCGCCCACGCCGACGACGAGCAGGTCCTCGAGCGTGGGCGCGGCCTCCAGCTCGGCGCTCCACTCCTGGAACAGGCACCCGGCCCGGTGCTGGAAGAGCACCTCGACGACCGCGGTCCTTCCCTCCGGGGAACACCCGGTAGGCGGTGGCCCTGCTGACGCCGGCCTCGCGGGCGATGTCGTCGAGCGACGTCTTCCGGATGCCCCAGCGCGCCACGCAGCGCACCGCGGCCTGGATCAGCGGCCGGTCTGCCGCGTCGCCGACGGCGCCGTCGGCCCAGGCGCCGATCTGGGAGGTCGCGGTGCCCGAGGTCACGCTGAGACACTATGCACGTATTCGTCTCATCGTCCAGCGCCCTCGGCCGGGCTCCGTTCGACCGCTCAGGGCTCGGGCGTGTCCGCCAGCACCCCCGCCAGCAGCTGGCCTCGGACCAGGCGCCGGACGGCGGCGGGGTCGTCCAGGTCCCAGGTCCCGGCCGCACCCATGAACGACAGCGTGAGCCGCGCCACCAGGTCGGCGGCCTCCGCCGGCTGGACGCCGGGGCGCAGCCGTTCGTCCGCCAACCGCCGCACCAGCTCGGTCCGCAGCAGCTCGATCACGATCGGCATGACCGAGGCGATCTGCGGCACGATCTGGTCGGCTTCGTCGCGCAGCGCCCGCTGGAGGGTGGCGTGGTCGCCGAGCCGCCTGTGGCCGGCGACGATGCCGCGCTCGAGCAGCGTGGTCACGTCGGCGGCCTGGCCGACGTCCTCGTCGAGCGCGGCGAAGAAGTCGACGACCGCACGCGCCACCGCGGCCGACACCAGCTCGTCGCGCCCACCGGGGAACGACCGGTAGACCGTGGCCCGGCTGACCCCCGCTTCCCGGGCGATCGCCTCGACCGTCGTGGCGCCGATGCCGTCACGCTCGATGCACGTGTAGGCCGAGTCGACGATCCGCTGGCGCGCCGGTGAGCTCGCGTGGGCGGCGGTGACGGCTCAGCCCCCCTGGCGCAGCAGCTCGTCCAGCTCGGCGTCGAGGTCGCCGCGCCGCGCCGGGGCGCTGGCCGGGTCGTCGTCGTCGACCTCCTTGCCCCGGCGGATCACCACCCGGCGCAGGACGATCGGGTACCCGACGAGGGCGATCGTCGAGAAGATGAACCACTGCGCCGCGTAGCCGAGGTGCGGTCCCTCGGACAGCTCGGGGGGCGGGACGGGCACGATCGAGCCGGGGTCGGCGGCCTCGGGCGCGGCCCCGTCGGGCTCGCGCGGCACCGACGACTCGGCCAGCACCAGCCCCGGCAACGTGTCCCCCTCCGCGAGCAGCGGCTCGAGGTCCCCCGGGGCGGTGCCGTCGAAGCTGCCGGGGTCCACGACCAGGCCCTCGACCGTGACCTCGCCCTCCGGCGCCGGCGGCCGCACCGCCGAACCGTCGGCGTCGAGGGCGACGAAGCCCCGGAGCACGCCCACCCGGGCGCCGTCCGCGAGCGCCAGCGGCGTCACCAGCCACGCGCCGGCCACGCCGTCCTGGCTGCGGTTGCGGACCACGACCGTGGCCTCCTCGTCGTACGTTCCGGTGGCCGTGACCCGGCGGAACCGGGCCTCGCCGACTCCCTCGTCGTCGCCCGGCTCCAGCAGGCCCTCGACGGGCTCGACGGGCTGGTCCATGCGTGCCTCGATCAGGGCGTTGCGGTCGCGCTTCTCGTCGAGCCTTCTGAGCTGCCAGAACCCAAGGTTCACCATCGTGACCACGAGCAGCAGCACGAGCACGTGCGACAGCAGCCATCGGGGCCGGAGCAGGAAGCGGGCCTTCGCCACGGGGCAAGGCTACGAGCGGGCTCGCCGGGCGGCCATTTCGCCGCCCGAGACGCGGGGCAGGCCGCTCATGAAGCTCGCGAGAGCCGACGGGCTGGTGGTCGTGCACGTCGGCTACGTGGCTGCGCCGATCGGCCCAGGTTTGAGCGGTCTAGGGCGCGACCGATCCGTAGTCTCGACCCATGATCGAAGGTGCCAAGCACGCGACCGAGACGATCGTCAGCCGCCTCAGCAAGGCCCGGGGGCACGGGGCTCTCGGCCTCATCCTCGAGCTCGATCTCACCGAGCCGGTGATCGACGGCGTGCCCCGGGATCCGATCGGCGCCCTGGTGGCGCGGCACAGGACCGCCCTGCGGGTGGTGCTCGACGGCCTGAGGCGGGCGAGCCGTGACCCCCGGGTGCAGGCGCTGGTGGTCAAGCTCGGCGGGTCGCGCTCCCACATGTCGATGGGCCGGGCCCAAGAGCTGCGCGACGCGGTGAGCCAGCTCACGTGCCAGCGGCAAGCCGACCGTCGCGTGGGCCGAGACGTTCGGGGAGCTCGGTCGGGGCAGCGTGCCCTACTACCTCGCAACCGCCTTCGACGAGGTCTGGCTCCAGCCGTCGGGAGATGTGGGCCTCACCGGCGTCGCCGCCGAGGTGCCGTTCCTGCGGGGGGCGCTCGACAGGGCCGGCATCACTCCCCAGTTCGCCCAGCGCCTCGAGTACAAGAACGCGGCCAATCTCTTCACGGAGCGGGGCTTCACCGAAGCCCACCGGGAGGCGACTGAGCGCCTCGTGGAATCGATGATGGAGCAGCTCGTGACGGGCATCGCCGAGGGCCGGCGGGTCGACGCCGCCGAGGTGCGCGCCCTCGTCGACCGAGCGCCGCTGTCCGCTGCCAAGGCGCTCGAGTCCGGGCTCGTCGATCGGCTCGGGTACCGCGACGAGGTGTACGCGGCGGTACGGGACAAGGCAGGGTCGGACGCCGTGCTCATGTATGTGGGCTCCTATCGACGGTCCCGGTTGGCCGAGGTGTCGCGGCGGCTCGCGCCGCCGCGGCGAGACGCCGTGGCCTTGGTGGACGTGACCGGTCCCATCCACCTGGGCAGGAGCGGACGCCCGCCGTTCATCGGGGAGAGCGCCGGCTCGGACACGGTCTGCGCCGCGCTGCGGTCGGCGACGATGGCAGACGAGGTCAAGGCGATCGTGCTCCGTGTGGTCAGCCCGGGCGGATCGTACGTCGCGTCGGACGCCATCTGGCGCGAGGTGGCGCTCGCACGGCGTGCGGGAACGCCGGTGGTCGTGTCGATGGGTGACGTGGCCGCATCGGGCGGGTACTTCGTCGCGATGGGCGCCGATGCCATCGTCGCCGAGCCCGCCACCATCACCGGGTCAATCGGCGTCGTGGCTGGCAAGCAGGTGTTCGACGGGGTGGCCGAGCGGTTCGGCGTCGATCACGAGGGGGTGGCGGGGGCCGACCACGGGCTCATGTTCTCGCCCCTACGGCCGTTCACCGAGGACGAGTGGCAGCACCTGAACGCCTGGCTCGACCGGATCTACGACGACTTCACGGCCAAGGTCGCCGATGGTCGTCGCCTGCCGGCCGAGCGCGTACACGAGATCGCCCGCGGCCGGGTGTGGACCGGCGCCGACGCGCTCGAGCGCGGGCTCGTCGACGAGCTGGGCGGCCTCGGAACCGCCCTGAGCCTGGCCACCGAGCGGGCCGGGATGGCGCCATCGGTTGAGCCCGACGTGCGCGCCTATCCCCGGATGCCGACGGTCGCACGCCTACGCCGGGCCCGATCGAGCGAGGACCCCGCGGCGGCTCTCGGGCAGGTCCGGTTCGAGGCCTGGGGGACGCTCGCGGGCCTCGCGGCGCGGCTCGGCCTGCCTGCCTATGGCCCGCTCACAGTCCCCGGCGACCTTCCGTTCACGTGACGAGCCCCGGCTACTCGGCCGCGGTCGGCAGCGTGTAGTCGGCGAACTGGGTGCGCAGGTCCTTCTTCGAGAACTTGCCCACGCTCGTCTTCGGGATCTCGGCCACGAACACCACGTCGTCGGGCAGCCACCACTTGACGACACGGCCGTCCAGGAAGGCGACGATCTCGTCCTTCGTGGCCGACGTGGCCCTCGCGCAGCACGACGCAGGCCAGCGGGCGCTCGCTCCACCTGGGGTGGGGCAGGCCGATCACCGCGGCCTCGGCCACGGCGGGGTGGGCCATGATCTCGTTCTCGAGCTCGACCGAGCTGATCCACTCGCCGCCCGACTTGATCACGTCCTTCGTGCGGTCGCGCAGCTGGATGTAGCCGTGGGCGTCGATCGTGGCGACGTCGCCCGTCTTGAGCCAACCGTCCTCGGTGAACGACTCGGGCGAACGCTCGTCGTTGTAGTACGTCGAGGCGACCCACGGTCCCCGCACCTGCAGCTCGCCCGACGCCTCGCCGTCCCACGGCTGCTCCTCGGTCGAGCCCGGCTGCACGATGCGGGCCTCGACGCCGAACAGCGGCTGGCCCACGGTCGTGCGCAGGTCGGCCTTGCCCTCGTCGTCGAGCATCGCGTCCAGGGTCGACTTGATGTGGCCGCTCGACGCCACCGGCGATGTCTCGGTCATCCCCCATGCCTGCGTGATGGGCAGGCCGACCTTCTCGCGGTAGGCCTCGGACAGGGCGCGGGGCACCGCCGAGCCGCCGCACGGGATGGCGCGCAGCGACGAGGTGTCGCGGCCCTCGAGCTCGGGGAGCACGCCCATCCAGATGGTGGGCACGCCCGCGGCCAGCGTCACGCGCTCGGACTCGATGAGCGCCGCCAGGCCCTTGGGCGACAGGTCGGGGCCGGGCATGACGAGGTCGGCACCGCAGGCCACCGCGGCGTGGGCCAGGCCCCACGCGTTGGCGTGGAACATGGGCACGACCGGCAGCACCCGGTCCTCCTCGGTGGGCCCGAGCCCGCCCGACGTGAGCACGCCGTAGGTGTGCAGGAACGTCGAGCGGTGCGTGTAGACGACGCCCTTGGGGTTGCCCGTGGTGCCGCTCGTGTAGCACATCGACGCGGCCTGGTTCTCGTCGCGGACGTCGAAGTCGACCGGCGACGCCGCGGCCAGCAGCTCCTCGTAGTCGTGCACGTCCTTGCCGGCCGGGGCCTCGGGCACCTCGCCGGCGCCGTCGTCCATCACCACGATGTGGCGCACGGTCTTGAACTGCTCGAACAGCGGCCAGACCAGCTTGGCCAGCGACTTGTCGACGAAGACGACCTCGTCCTCGGCGTGGTTGGCCACGTAGACCATCTGCTCGGGGAACAGGCGGATGTTGAGGGCGTGCAGCACCCGGTTGGTGCACGGCGCGGCGAAGTAGAGCTCGAGGTGACGGGCCGTGTTCCACCCGAACGTGCCCACCCGGCCGTCGGCGCTGATCCCGAGCGCGTCGAGCACCCCGCCCAGCCGGCGCGTGCGGTCGGCCCACTCGCCGTAGGTCTCCGTCTGCTTGCCCGTGGCGGTGACGGTCACCACCTGCTTGTCGGCGAAGAGCCGCTCGGCCCGCATGTGGAGGTGCGGGAGCGTCAGCGGAAAGTCCTGCATGAGCCCGTCCATGGGTCCCCTCTTGTCCTCGTCGGGTGTGAGCGCAGCCTAACGGCCGGGCCCGGGACGGTCGCCCGTCACACCCGGGGGTGACGAGGCCCTGTCAGGCGATCGGGGCACCATGGCGGGATGGCTCCCTCGTCCCGCCTCCCCTGGGCCGTCGCACGGCTCGACCTCGCGCCCACCGACCGCGTGCTCGAGGTCGGCTGCGGCCACGGCGTGGCGGCGTCCGCCGTGCTCGACCACCTCACGGCGGGCCTCTACGTCGGGGTCGACCGCTCGCCGGCGATGGTCGAGGCCGCGCAGCGGCGGAACGCGGCCGCGGTGGCCGACGGGCGGGCGACGTTCCGGGTCGGCGAGGTCCCCGCCCTCGACCTCGGCCCGGCGCGGTTCGACCGCATCCTCGCCGCCCGGGTCGTCGCCATGGGCCGGCCGGCCGCGCTCGGGTTCGTCGCCGCCCACCTGCGTCCCGGCGGGCGCCTCGCCCTCGTGGTGGACTCGCCCGACGAACGGCGGACCCGCGCCCAGGTGGCCACCCTGGTCGACGCCCTGCCCGCCGCGGGGTTCGGCCAGCCGACGATGCACGAGACGATGGTCGACGGTGCGGTTGTCGCCTGCGTCTCGGCCTCCCTCGCCTGAGGCGACCAGCTCCGCCCCGCTTCCCGGGCCCGCGGCGCCGTCTCCTAGGCTCGCGCGCTCATGGCGGAAGACGACGAGACGGTGACGGGCCCGGTGCGGCGCCGCCCGTCCCGGCGCGCCCTCACCCTGGTCAGCGTCCCGCTGATCTTCCTCGTGATCATCAGCTACGTCGGCGACGCCATGGCGCCCTCGCTCGTCGACCGCCACCCCGCCTGGCTGATCGCCCTCAACGCGCGGACCCGCAACCTGGCGCTCGTCACCAACGACCTCGACCCGTGGAGCTACTACGGCATCGGGTTCGTGCGCCTCGTCGTCAGCGACCCGCTGTTCTTCCTGCTCGGCTACTGGTACGGCGACGCCGCGGTCGAGTGGATGGAGCGACGCACCCGCACGTGGGGCCAGATGCTGCGCCAGATCGAGAAGTGGTTCGGCAAGGCCGCGTACCCCCTCGTCTTCATCGCTCCCAACAACTACATCTGCCTGTTCGCGGGGGCCGCCGGCATGTCGATCCGGGCCTTCGTCGTGCTGAACGTCACCGGATCGCTGTTCCGCCTGTGGCTGGTCCGGCTGTTCGGCAAAGCCTTCGAGGCGCCGCTCGACGTCGTCGTCGACTGGATCGGGGACAACCGGGGGATCCTCCTCGTCGTCACCATCGGTCTCGTCCTCGTGTCCATCGCGCTGGAGGCCCGGTCGGGCGAGACCGAGGTCGGGTCGCTGGCGCACCTCGACGAGGAGCTGGACGAGGCCGACGCGGCCCGGCACCCGGATCAGGGCGAGGGGACGCCGCCCGACCCGTCCGAGAGGTCGGACGCGCCCGAGTGAGCGTCACCACTGGGGGGGCCGGCCGCCGCTGTAGGAGGACGAGGCGCGCCGCCCGCCCGAGCGGTGGACCACGTCCTCGTTGGTGCCGAGGTACGAGCTGATGACCCGGGGGTTCGACAGCACCTGCGCGGGCGTGCCGCCGGCGATCACCGCACCCTGCTCGAGCGCCACGAACCCGTCGCACAGCGACGACAGCAGCGCCATGTCGTGCTCGATGACGACCAACGAGCACCCGGTCTCGGCCTGCACCCGGCGCAGCAGCGGGCCGAGCGCCTCGGTCTCGCGCTGGGCGATCCCGGCCGACGGCTCGTCCAGCAGCACGACGGCCGGGTCCTGCGCCAGCAGGCACGCCAGCTCGACGATGCGCCGCATGCCGGTCGACAGCTCGCCGGTGGGCCGGTCGGCGTAGGGCGCCAACCCGAGCAGATCGACGAGCTGGTCGACGCGCTCGCGGGCCGACGCCTCGGAATCGAGCGATGCGGGCAGCCGGAGGGCCGCCGCCAGCGGATCGCGGTTGGCCAGGTGCTGCTCGAGCGACACCGCGACCGCATCCTCGACGGACAGCGACGGGTAGAGGAGCGCCTCCTGGAACGTGCGGCCCACCTCGGCGATCGCCCGCCTGTGCGGCGGCCAGCGCGTGATGTCGACGCCGTCGAGCAGCACCTGGCCGCCGTCGGCGGGAAGGAACCCGGTGAGCACGTCGAACAGCGTGGTCTTGCCGGCGCCGTTGTGGCCGATGAGGCCGACGATCGTGGCCGGGTGGATCGTGAGGTGCACGTCGTCGAGGGCGCGGATGCCGCCGAAACGCTTGGTGATGCCCCGGGCCTCGAGCGTGACACCCCGGCTCGGGCGCTCCCACGGCGGCGGGACGGCGTGCGGGGCGGCGGGGATGCCCGCCCCGGGCGCGTGGCCGTTGGCGTCGGCCCCGATGAACACCGCCCGCAGGATGTCGGGCCGGTCGAGCAGCCCGGCGGTCGGGCCACGGAACCGCACCTGCCCCTTCTCGAGGAACACGGCGCGGTGGCACAGCAGGAGGGCGACGTTCACCGACTGCTCGACCACCACGACGGTGGTGCCGTGGGCGTGGATCTCCCGCACCTTGTCGACCAGCCGGTCGACGACGGTGGGCGCGAGGCCGAGCGAGAGCTCGTCGATGCAGAGCAGCTTCGGCCGGGTCACGAACGCCATCGCCAGCGAGAGCTGCTGCTGCTCGCCGCCCGAGAGGTCGCCGGCGAGCTGGTCGTGGCGCTCGCCGAGGATCGGGAACATCCGGACGGTCTCGTCGCGCATCCGTTGGGCGGCGTCGGGGTCGTGGCGCAGCATCCAGCAGGCGAGCCGCAGGTTCTCGGCCACCGTGAGCGTGGGGAACACGCCCTTGCCGCCGGGCATCAGCGACAGGCCGAGCCGGGCGATCTCCTCGGCGGGCAGGTGGGTGATGTCGCGCCCGTCGAAGGTGACCTTGCCCTTGCCCGCGGGTAGGAGGCCGGCGATCGACTTGAGGACGGTCGACTTGCCCGCGCCGTTCGTGCCGAGCAGGGCCAGCAGCTCGTTGCGCTCGACCCCCATGTCGATGCCGAACAGGACCTGGAGCGAGCCGTACGACGCCTCGAGGCCGTCGCACGTGAGCAGGTGGGCGCCCAGCCGCTCGCGGCGGACGCTGCCGACCCTGAGCCCGGCTCCCGAGGCGTCGCGGTGGATGGCGCCGCGGTGTCCCGGCTCGACCGCCTGTTCGACCGTCTCGACCTCATCGTGGGACACGAGGCCGTGGCGCCGTGCCACCACCCGCACGAACCGGTCGCGCCACTGCTCGAACGCCTGGGCGAGGCCGCCCGGGATGACGAGGAGGATGGCGAGCAGGCCGACGCCGGTCAGGAACAGCTGCGCCTTCGGGAACAGGTAGCCGGCCCATTGGACCAGGGCGACACCGGCCAGCGTGCCGCCGAGCGACGACACGCCGCCGATCACGGCCATCGAGAACACGAGCAGGCTCATCGACGCCGGGTAGGTCGACTGCCCGATGCCGCGCAGGGCGACGGCGTGCAGGCCGCCGGCCACGCCGGCCAGCATGCCGGCGAAGATGAAGGCGGCCAGCCGGGTCTCGGTCGTGTTGATGCCGGCCGCCGCCGCGCCCCGCTCGTTGTCGCGGGTGGCCGAGATCGACCGCCCGGCGCGGGCCGCCTTGAGGTTGCGGACGATGTACACGCCCGCCACCGACCAGGACGACCGCCAGCGCGTACAGCCAGCGCTCGTTGGACAGCTCGAGCACCCCCCAGAGCTCGGGGCGCTCGTACGCGGCGGGCATCCACCGCTCGTAGTTGGCCGGGTTGAGGAAGTAGAGCTCCATCGCCACCGCGAACGCGAGGGTCGTCACGGCGAGGAATTGGCCCGAGACGCGCAGCGCCGGCAGGCCGAGCAGGAGGGCGATGACGCCACCGGCCACGCCCGACAGGACGAGGCAGACGAACAGGTCGACGTTGCGGTCGGCGATGAGGTTCGCCGTCACGACCGCACCGGTGCCCATGACCGCCACCTGGCCGAGGCTGACGACGCCGCCCCAGCCGGTCAGCACCACGAGGGACAGCGCCACGAGCCCGTAGGCGAGCGTGATCGTGCCGAAGTTGACCTGCGAGTCGGAGCCCAGCACCGGCAGCGCCAGCACCGCCACCACCACCAGGCCCGCCAGCACGGCCTTGGCCGTGCGCACCTCGCGGAGCTGGGCGTAGGTCCGCGCCAGCCCGTGGCCGACGCCGACGACCGACCACGACGACTCGCTCGTCTCGGCCCGGTGCCCGGAACGGCGCTGCAGCAGCAGGGCGACGACGATGACGGCGAGCAGGACGACCGAGGTCGGCGCCGCCTCGTCGACGTTCCACAGCACGAGCTGGTCGAGGACGCCGAGGAGCACGCCGGCCAGGAAGGCGCCGGACATCGAGCGCATGCCCACGATGACCGCCGCGGCCAGGGCCGGGAGCAGGACCGTCGGGCCGGCCACCGCGGTGAGCGGCACGCCCTCGGTCGGGGCCCGCAGCACGACGGTCAGGGCGGCCAGGCCGCCGGCCACCGACCACAGCAGCAGTGAGAGCTGGTTGACGGGGATGCCGAGCAGCCGCGCCCGGTCCATGTTCTCGGCCATGCCCCGCACCGCCATGCCGGCCTCGGTGCGGAGCAGGAACCACGACAGCACGGCGAGGACGATCGGGACGACCGCGAGCAGCAGCAGGTCGTTGCCCGTGAAGGTGACCGGTCCGACGTTGACCGTGGAGTCGGTGAGCGAGGTCTCGACCTGCGGGATGAACGCGGGGGCGTCCAGCCAGCTCGGCAGGTAGATGGCGAGCCCGCCGAGCAGCTGGGCCAGGCCGATGGTCGCCACCGTGAGCACGAGGCGCGGGGCGTTGGCGAACCGGCGCACGATCAGCCGCTCGACCAGCGCCCCGGCGACCACACCGGTGGCGATGCCGGCGAGCGCAGCCTGGCCCCAGTTCCACCCCTTGCCCTCGGCGAGCGCCGCGGCCAAGCCGCCGCCCAGGCTGCCCATGGCGCCGTAGGAGAAGTTGATGATCCGAGTCGTGCGGTAGGTCAGCACGAGCCCGACGGCGAGCAGGCCGGTGGCCGACCCGAACAGGGCGCCCTTGAGCATGATGCCGGCCGGCATGGTGTCGGGGAACAGGATCGACCCCAGCGCGAGCGCGGCGACCAGGCCGCCGACGATCGCGATGCTGCGCTGCTTCACGGGAACACCTCCGGTTCGCCCTCGGGAACGTCCTGCTGCCCGTAGCGCTGGCCGTTGTCGCGGTAGGTCCCGGCCTCGCCGTTGAACGCCGAGACCGCGACGGGGTCCCACCAGATCTCGCGGATGTCCGTGATGGGCGTGTAGTGGCCCGGCCCGAAGTCCCACGCCCCCGCCTGGCCGGTGCCTCCGGGCCACGAGAACAGCCCGGTCTCGAACGTCTCGGGGGTCAGGTTCGGACCGGCCATCTGGACGCCGAGCGCCAGGAGCAGCAGCTGGTGGAACAGGTCCTGCACCAGCAGCGACGGCTCGCCGTCACGCACGCTGCGGTAGGCGGCGTGGGCCACGCTCCGCTCGGGCGGGGGCGGCGCGGCAGACGGGCTGCCGCCGAAGGCCCGCACCCACTGGTCGGGGGCGTTCTTCGAGATGATCTGGCCGCCGAGGTCCCAGTCGATGAAGCCCACCCCGGCGATCAGCCACTCGGGGTAGTACCCGATGGCGGTCGCCTCCTGGCCCAGGTACATCTGCATCACGGGGTCGCACGCACACGACACCGACGTGGTGCCCTCGTCCTTGAGCTTGGCCATGAGGCTGGCGGCCTGGGTCTTCAGCTGGGCCGGGTCGAGGGTGTAGCTCAGCCGCAGCGCGACCTCGTTGCCCGCCGCGCCGATCTGCGCCTCGAAGGTATCGACGCACTGCTGGTACTCGAGGTTGTTGGGGGCGATCACGGCCAGCGAGCGTTCCTCATCGGCCAGGTCGTCGCCCGCGTGGTCGGCTGTGCGGCCGAAGAGCCGGCCGTTGGCGTAGATGGCCGACCCCTCGGCCGTGATCGTGCAGTCGGGCACGATGCTCCACGCGAACGGGCGGTGGGCCTCGAACCACTCGCGCGACATGTAGGGGGCGCCCACGGCCACGACCTCGTTGCGCGCCAGCGCGTCGGCGTACGGCTGGGTGATCCCGGTGATGTCGGCGAAGGCGCCGATCTCGTTGGCCACCTTGATGCTGTCGTTCGTGGCGGCGTCCTGCCCGCCCCCGGTGAACTCGGGGAGGATCTGCCCGCGACCGTCGTAGCGGACCAGCTCGATCTTCCGGCCGTAGAGCTGGAAGTTGGCGTTGACCCACTCCACCAGCGCCGCCATCGTCTGGTACATCTCCTCGTTCGACTCGTCGAGCGGCACGCCGCCGAGCTGGCCGAGGAGCAGGAGCAGGTTGGGGTCGGACGTGACGCGGTAGCTGACCCGGATCGTGTCGGCGGTGACCCCCCGCGCGGTCTCGCCGCCGTTGTCGCCCGCGAACGCGAAGCACGGGGGCGAGTAGCCGAGGTCGGGCACCTGCACCTGCCGGTCGGGGCAGGCCGTGACGGTCTCGTTCCAGCCGGTCGCCGGCTGGCCCACGGAGACCTCGGTGGCCTCGCCCCGGCCGGCGGCAGCGAGGTCGGCCGGCACCTTGCTGGGAACGACGGCCACCATGACCACGAGTGCGGCCACCAGCACGACCAGGGGCGCGTAACCCTTGAGCAGGCGTCGTTCGGCCCCGCGGAGCCGTCGCCGGTCACCGGCCATCTTCCCCCCTTGCTTCCCCCAACGGTCACCGTGACAGTGACACCGTTCACCGCGACCGTACTCGCTACAGCACGTCCCGCGCTGCGCCGACCGCGCTACCGATCGGTAATCCCTGCTAGCAAGCGCAGGTGTGCCCGGTCACGTCAAGCCTTGGCGCGCTTGGCGGCGCGGGCGCGCTGCGCCTGATCGAGCGTCACCTTACGCAGGCGGACGGACGTGGGGGTGACCTCGACGCACTCGTCGTCGGAGATGTGCTCGAGGGCCTGCTCGAGCGACAGCGGCCGGGGCGGGATCAGCTTCTCGAAGCTCTCGGCCGTCGACGACCGGATGTTGTTGAGCTTCTTTTCCTTCGTGGGGTTGACGTCCATGTCGTCCTGGCGGGCGTTCTCGCCGACGATCATGCCCTCGTAGACATCGACGCCCGGACCGACGAACAGCTGGCCCCGGTCCTGGAGGTTGAGCAGCGAGAACCCGGTGGTCACGCCCGTCCGGTCGGCGACCAGCGAGCCGTTCCGCCGCGGACGGATCTCGCCGGCCCACGGTTCCATGCGCTCGAACACGTGGTGGATGAGACCGGTGCCCCGGGTCTCGGTCAGCAGCTCGGTCCGGAACCCGACGAGCCCGCGGGCCGGGACGAGGTGCTCGAGCCGCACCCACCCGGTGCCGTGGTTGATGATCTGCTCCATCCGCCCCTTGCGCAGGGCCAACAGCTGCGTCACGACGCCGAGGTACTCCTCGGGGACGTCCACCGTGACCCGGTCGACGGGCTCGTGCACCCGACCGTCGATCTCGCGGGTGAGCACCTGCGGCTTGCCGACCGTGAGCTCGAAGCCCTCGCGGCGCATCATCTCGACCAGCACCGCCAGCTGCAGCTCGCCGCGGCCCTGCACCTCCCAGGTGTCGGGCCGCTCGGTGGGCTCGACGCGGATGCTGACGTTGCCGACCAGCTCCTGGTCGAGCCGGTTCTTGACCAGGCGGGCCGTGAGCGCGGTGCCCTCGCGGCCGGACAGCGGCGCGGTGTTGATGCCGATGGTCATCGACAGGCTGGGCTCGTCGATCATGATGACCGGGAGCGGACGGGGGTCGTCGGGGTCGGCGAGGGTTTCGCCGATCGTGATCTCGGGGATGCCGGCGATGGCGACGATCTCGCCCGGGCCCGCCTCCTCGGCCGGCACCCGCTCGAGGGCGTCGGTGACGTACAGCTCGGTGAGCTTGGCCCGCTCGACGGTGCCGTCGGTGCGGCACCACGCCACCACCGTGCCCTTGCGCAACCGGCCGCTGCGGACGCGGCACAGCGCGAGGCGCCCGACGTACGGCGAGGCGTCGAGGTTGGTGACGAGCGCCTGCAGCGGCACGTCGGGGTCGTAGGTCGGGGCGGGGATGCGCTCGACCAGCAGGTCGAGCAGCGGCTTCAGACCGGCGCCCTCGGCCAGGCCGGCGCCGTCGGCGGGCCGGTCGAGCGAGGCGCGGCCCTCGCGTGCCACGCAGTAGACGATCGGGAAGTCGAGCTGGTCGACGTCGGCGTCGAGGTCCAAGAACAGCTCCTCGACCTCGTGGACCACCTCGGCGACCCGCGAGTCGGGCCGGTCGACCTTGTTGACCACGAGGATGACCGGCAGCTTCGCCTCGAGGGCCTTGCGCAGCACGAATCGGGTCTGCGGGAGCGGCCCCTCGGAGGCGTCGACGAGCAGCAGCACGCCGTCGACCATCGACAGGCCCCGCTCGACCTCGCCGCCGAAGTCGGCGTGGCCGGGCGTGTCGACGATGTTGATCTTCACGTCGCCGTACTGGACCGCCGTGTTCTTGGCGAGGATCGTGATGCCCTTCTCGCGCTCGAGGTCCATCGAGTCCATGACCCGCTCGCCGACGTCCTGGTTCTCGCGGAAGGCGCCCGACTGCCAGAGCATCTGGTCGACAAGGGTGGTCTTGCCGTGGTCGACGTGAGCCACGATGGCCACGTTGCGCAGGTCGGCGCGGGTCTGCACTGCGGGATCCTCTTGTTCTGCGGGGCGTTCCGGGGCGTTCCGGGCCTCGCGACGGGCGTTTCGGGGGACGGATCAGCCTACGGGCTGGGGTGGCCGACGCCGCAGTCCGCCTGCCCCGGACGCTAGACCTGCGGGGATGGACACCCTCGAAGCGCTGTACACGACCCGCGCGATGCGCCGCGTCACCACCGAGCCCGTGCCCGAGGACGTGCAGGCCGCCATCCTCGACGCCGCCATCCGGGCCCCGAGCGGGGGCAACACGCAGAACTGGCGCTTCCTGCTGGTCGACGAGCCCGAGGTCAAAGGCGCCATCGGGCCGCTGTACCGCGACAGCATCGAGCAGCTGTGGGCGACGGTCTACGCCGAGCGCCTGGCCGCGGCGGCGGCCGATCCCGATGACCCCGAGAGCGCCCAGATGGTGAAGGTGCAGCGCTCGGCCCAGTGGCTGGCCGACCACTTCGAGGAGGTCCCGCTCTTCCTGTTCGGGTTCGTGCAGCACGACCCGACCGGTGGCTCGATCTACCCGGCGGTGTGGAGCGCCATGCTGGCCGCCCGCACCCACGGCGTGGGCAGCTCGCTGACCAGCGTGCTCGGCTTCTTCCACCCGAAGGAGACCCTCGAGATCCTCGGCGTGCCCGACGGCGAGGGGTGGATCATGGCCTGCTGCGTCTCGTTCGGCTACCCGACGGGTCGCTGGGGCGTGGCGGGCCGCCGGCCGGTGCACGAGGTGTCGTACCGCAACCGGTGGGGCGCCCCCGTGGGCTTCGAGGTCCCCGAGGCGCTGTGGTCACCGGCGAGGTGACGTGGGGTCGCCGGGTCAGACCTCCCGCATGACGAGCGTCGCCGGGTCACCCCCGAGATCGGAGGCCGCCGGGTCGACCCGGTAGCCGGACGGGTGCTCCCAGCCGAGCAGGTCCTCGGGCCCGGCGGGGCGCTCGATCAGCAGGTGGCGCACGAGTGCGCCCTTGAGCAGCTTGTTCCAGTGGCTGACCGTCCGACCCTCGCGGTCGAGGAACCGGACCGTGACCCGCCGGCGGACGGGCACGTCCGCGGGCGACCAGGCGGCGGCGTGCTCGCCGGGGAGCAGGTCCCACACCAGCCGTCCCGCCACGTGCGGGGCCAGCGCCGCGGTCAGCCGCGGCCGCCACCACGTCGCCAGCCGGCCGAGCGGCGGGAGGGACGCGCTCATCTTCAGGCGATAGGCCGGGATCCGGTCGCCCGGGGCCGACACGCCCCACAGCCCCGACACGATGAGCACGGTCCGGCTGCCGAGCTGCTTGGCGGGCGCGGGGAGCGACGCCCAGTCGAGCTGGCCGTACAGCACCCCCGTGTAGCGGTCGATGGCCCGCCGCGTCGGCGCCTCGGCCACGCCGTCGCCGAGCGCTGCGAGCACCTCGGCCCGCGCCACGTCCAGCTCGGGGAGCACGCCGCCGCCCGGTCGCCACGGACGCCCCCGCCCGCCCGGCGCCTTCCCCTCGGACGGGGGCAGGAGGACGACGGGCGCGCGACGGCCGGGGGAGGCGCTACCCGCCGGCACCCGGGGCTCCGGCCGGGGCCTCGGGCCAGCGGTTCTCGCCGACCAGCTCGGCGAGCACGCGCCGCGTGTCCCAGCCCTCCTGCTCGAGCATCGGCCGCTCGTAGAACTCGTGGACGTAGCCGAGGCACAGCACGGCGAGGGGCTTGGCGCCGTCGGGCATGGCCAGCAGGCGGGCCAGCTCGTCGGGGTCGAAGATCGACACCCAGCCCAGGCCCAGCCCTTCGACCCGGGCGGTCAGCCACACGTTCTGGATGGCGCAGGCAGCGGAGGCGACGTCCATCTCGGGGAGGGTGCGCCGCCCGAACACGTAGCGCTCGCGCCCGTCCATCAGCGCCACGACCAGCACCTCGCCGCACTCGAGGATGCCCTCGACCTTGAGCCGCAGGAACTCGGCCCGGCGCTCGCCCAGGTCCTCCGCGGTGCGCTGCCGCTCCGCCTCCACGACGCCGTGCACCGCCCGCCGCAGGTCGGGATCGGTGACGCGCACGAACCGCCACGGCTGCATGAACCCAACGCTCGGCGCCCGGTGGGCGGCCTCGAGCAGCCGCTCGAGCACGTCGGGGGGCACCGGGTCAGGCCGGAAGTGCCGCATGTCGCGCCGCAGCGCGATCGCCCGGTAGACGGCGGCGGCCTCGTCGGCGGTGAAGTCGAGATCGTCGGTGATGCGGTCGCCCCTCGGGTCGGCGGGCCCCTCGCGGCCGGCGGGAGACGGACGGCCGCAGCGTACCGTCGCCGCCCCCGACCGCCTGCGGGGCGACGACGCGCCGGTATCGTCCTCGCATGGATGTCGCCGATCCGCCGTTCACCGGCGTGGGTGTCGCACTCGTCACCCTGTTCGACGCCGCCGGCGAGCTCGACGCCGAGGCCACCGCCCGCCACGCCGGCCACCTGGTCGACCGCGGTGTCCGCGCCGTGCTGGTGGCCGGGTCGACGGGCGAGGCCGCCGCCCTCGACGCCGACGAGCGCTCGCGGCTCCTCGTCGCCGTGCGCACCGCAGTCGACGGGCGGGTCCCGGTGATCGCCGGCACGGGCGCGCCGTCCGCCCGCCAGGCGGTGGCGCTGTCCCGGCAGGCGGCCGACGACGGCGCCGACGCCCTGCTCGCCCTGTCGCCGCCGGCGACGGACGACCCCCGGCCCTACTACGACGCCATCGCCACCGCGCTCGATGCGCCGCTGTTGGCCTACCACTATCCCGGCCGCTCGGCGCCCGGCATCCCGGTCGACCTCGTGTGCGAGCTCCCGGTGGTCGGCATCAAGGACTCGACCGGCGACCCCGTCCGCCTGGCCATCGAGATCGACCAGACCCGCTCCGGCGTCTACACGGGCAGCGCCGCCCTGGCGCTGCAGGCGGCGGCGATGGGCGCCACCGGGGCCATCCTCGCGCTGGCCAACGTCGACCCCGAGGGCTGCACCCAGGCGTGGGAGGGCGACGGCGCCTGCCAGCGCGAGCTCGTCAACGGGCACCGCCCGGGTGCCCTGAGCGGCGTGCGGGGGCTGAAGTGGGTGCTCAACCAGCGCTACGGCACGTCGACGGTCACCCGCCTGGCGTGATCGCCAGCTCGGGGGCTAGCCCGAGAACTGCTTCTGGAGCTGGGCCTTGACGATCTTGCCCGACGGGTTGCGGGGCAGGGCGTCGACGATCTCGAGCTGCTCGGGCAGCTTGCGGGTGATGAGCCCCGCGTCGAGCAGGTGCCGCTTCATCTCGTCGAACGTGATCGGCTCGGCGCCCGAGGCGGTGACGACGACCGCGCAGGCGCGCTCGCCGCTGTCGGGGTCGGGCAGGCCCACCACCGCCACGTCGCCCACCTGCGGGTGGGTGAACAGCAGGTCCTCGACCTCCTTGGCCGAGATGTTCTCGCCCTTGCGGATGATGATGTCCTTCAGGCGGCCGGTGATGGTGAGGTTGCCGTCTGCGTCGAGCGTCCCGAGGTCGCCGGTGCGGAACCAGCCGTCGTCGTCGAACGCCTCCGCGTCGAGGGCGGGATCGGCGTAGCCGAGCGTGACCTGGGGGCCCTTGACCCGCACCTCCCCCTCCTCGCCGACGCCGGCGTCCTTGCCGTCGAGGGTGACGATGCGCAGCGTCGTGTCGGCCACGGCCGGTCCCTCGGTGTTGGCCAGGACCTCGTCGTGGGCGTCGTGGTGGTTCATCGTGAGGATCGGGGCCTCGGTCATCCCGTAGCCCGACACCACGCCCACGCCGAACGCCTCCTTCAGCTCGTAGTGGAGGCTCGGGGGCTTGGGTGCGCCGCCACCGGGGAACGTCCGCACGCTCGGGAACAGCTTCTCCCCGGGCGGCAGGTCCCGCTGGGCCTTCAGGTACATCTGGTGGAAGAAGGTGCCGGCGCCGCCCTGGGTGATGTCCTCCCGGCGGAGCAGGTCGAGGGTCGTGGCCGGGTCGAACGCCTCGTCGAGCACGAACGTCAGCCCGTAGGCGACGGCCGCGTAGATGTAGACGCCGCCCGCGATGTGGGTGAACGGGAACACGAGGGCGAAGCGGTCGTCGTCGGCCAGGCCCAGCCGCTCGGACATGCCGACGGACGCAGCCATCAGCGAGCGGTCGCCGTGGCGGGCCCCCTTCGGCTCGGCCGTGGTTCCCGACGTGTAGTAGAGGAAACGCACGGGCACGGGCTCGCCGATCGGCACGTGCATGTCGTCGTCGGGGGCGGGCGGCAGGGTCGCCGGGTCGCCGTCGGGCAGCGAGCGGTCGCTGACCAGCACCTTGGTGTCGGTGCCGGCGGTGACGTCGGCGGCCATGGCCTCGTAGTCGAAGCCCTTCCAGGTCGACGGGACGATGAGCAGCGACGAGCCGGCCTGGCGGATGATGAAGCCCACCTCGCGCTCGCGGTAGATCGGCAGGATCGGGTTCTGCACCGCGCCGAGGCGCCGCAAGGCCCCGAACAGGACCATCGCCTCGAGCGTCGTCGGCTGCACCCACGACACGACGGTGCCGTCGCCCACCCCGAGGGCGGCCAGGCCGGCGGCGGCCCGCTCGCAGCGATCGCGGTACTCGCCGAAGGTCAGCCGGCGGCCCGTCTCGTCGACCGCCATCTCGCGGTCGGGTGTCTCGTCGGCCCTGGCGACGATCAGGTCCCAGATGTTGCGGGCCTGCAGCATGGCGCTCGCTCCCCTCTCACGCCGGCGATCGACCGCCGATCCCTGACGCCGCGTCAGATGCTAGCCCGGCAGGTCGAGGCCGAGCAGGTGGGTCAGAGGCCGAGAAGGCCGTCGAGGCCGATCGTCACGCCCGGGTGGTCGGCCACCTGCTTGACCGCCAGCACGACACCGGGCATGAAGCTGTCGCGGTCGTAGCTGTCGTGCCGGATGGACAGCGACTGGCCGGCCGTGCCGAGGAGCACCTCCTGGTGGGCGACGAGGCCCCGCAGGCGCACGGCATGGACGTGGATGCCGCCCGGCCCGGTCGCGCCGCGGGCGCCCGCCAGCACCTCCTTCTCGGTGGGGTCGTCGGCCCACTGGTCGGAGGCGGCGGCCATCCGCTCGACCGTGAGCATGGCCGTGCCCGACGGGGCGTCGACCTTGCGGTCGTGGTGCAGCTCGATGACCTCGGCCGAGTCGAACCACGGCGCGGCGAGCTCGGCGAAGCGCATCATCAGCACCGCACCGATGGCGAAGTTGGGAGCGATCAGGCAGTTGCTGCGGGAGAACAGCGCCCGGAACCGCTCGTGGTCGTCGGGCGTGAAGCCGGTGGTGCCGACGACGGCGTGGATGCCGTGGTCGGCCGCCCACTCCAGGTTCCGCCGGGACGCGTCGAGCACGGTGAAGTCGACGACGACCTGGACGCGGGCCGCCAGCAGGGCGTCGGGGTCGGGGTCGATGTGGAGGTCGGGCACGTCGACGCCGGTGGCGTGGCGCAGGTCGAGTCCCGCGTGGTGCGGATCGATGGCCCCGACCAGCTCGAGCTCGGGGTCGGCGGCCACGGCCCGACACACCGTGCTGCCCATGCGACCACCCGCGCCGAACACGCCAACACGCACAGTCATCGCCTCGCACACTACCCGTGCGTCGGGAAATGCTGTGGACAGGCGAGTGGCCGCCGGTAGCGTGGCCAACGATGTAGCGACACGGCCCCGACCAGCGTCCCGATCCCGTTCTCGAGCCCTGGAGTGCCGTTGTCCGCATCCCTCGCCACCCTCTCCGTGCGCGACCTCGACGTCGCCGCCGGGCCCCGGCCCCTCCTCGCCGGCGTCGACCTCGTCCTGGCGCCCGGGGCCCGGATCGGGCTGGTCGGGCCCAACGGGTCGGGCAAGTCGACGCTGCTGCGCGTGCTGGCCGGCCTGCGACCCGCCGACGGAGGGACCGTGCGCCTGACCCCGCCCGCCGCCACCGTCGGCTACCTGCCCCAAGAGCCCGACCCGCGCCCCGGCGAGACCGTGCGGGCGATGCTCGCCCGGCGCACCGGGGTCGCCGAGGCCTCGGCCACGCTCGACGCGGCGACGGCCGCGCTCGACGCCGAGGACACCGCCGCCACCGACCGCTACGCCGCCGCCCTCGACCGCTGGATGGCGCTGGGCGGGGCCGACCTCGACGCCCGCGTCGCCACGGTGGCCGCCGACCTCGGCCTGCCCGCCACCGCGCTCGACCGCGAGGTGGCCCGCCTCTCGGGCGGGCAGGCCGCCCGCGCCCAGCTCGCCGCCCTGCTGCTGGCCCGGTTCGACGTCTTCCTCCTCGACGAGCCGACCAACGACCTCGACCTCGACGGGCTCGACCGGCTGGAGCGGTTCGTCCTCGGCCTCGACGCCCCGCTGATGGTGGTGTCGCACGACCGGGCGTTCCTCGAGCGCACGGTCACCGCGGTCGCCGAGATCGACGACCACGGCCACACGCTCACCCGCTACGAGGGCGGATGGCGGGCCTACCTCGACGAGCGGGCGCTCGCCCGCCAGCACGCCGAGCAGGCCTACCGGGTCTACACCGACAAGCGCGACGTGCTCGCCGATCGGGCCCGCACCCAGCGCCAGTGGGCCAACCAGGGCCTGCGGCGGGCGAAGCGCTCGGGCGAGACCGACAAGTTCATCCGCCACCGCAACATGCAGAGCTCCGAGCACGTGGCGGCCAAGGCGAAGATCACCGACAAGGCCCTCGCCCGGCTCGACACGGTCGACAAGCCGTGGGAAGGGTGGGACCTACGCCTGACCATCGCCGACGCCGGCCGCGGCGGCGACGTCGTGGCCCGGCTGGCCGACGCGGTGGTCGAACGGCCGGGTGTCGACGGCACCCCGGGCTTCCGGCTCGGACCGGTGTCGCTCGAGGTCGCGTGGGGCGACAGGTTGGCCGTCGTCGGCCGCAACGGCTCGGGCAAGACGACCCTGCTGGCGGCGCTGTTCGGCCAACTGCCCCTCGCGGCGGGCAGCCAGTGGGTCGGGCCCAGCGTCGTGGTCGGCGAGATCAGCCAGCGCCGCGACCTGTTCGCCGGCGCCCCCACCCTGCTCGCGGGCTTCCATGCCGCCACCGGCGTCGTCGACCGCGCGGCCGCCCGGTCGGCGCTCGCCAAGTTCGGGCTGTCCTCCGAGCACGTCGAGCGGGCGCCCGATTCCCTGTCCCCCGGCGAGCGCACGCGCGCCACGCTGGCGGCACTTCAGGTGCGGGGCGTCAACGTTCTCGTCCTCGACGAGCCGACCAACCACCTCGACCTCGAGGCCGTCGAGCAGCTCGAGCAGGCGGTCGACGCCTTCGCGGGCACGCTGGTCCTCGTCACCCACGACCGCACGATGCTCGACGCCGTCGGCATCGACCGGGTGGTCGAGGTCACGTCGGGCCAGGTCATCGAGCGCTCCTGAGAGATCGCGCTCAGTTCAGGAGGGACGGGTCGACGTGGCCGACCACGGCCAGCGCCCGAGGGGCGCCGAAGACCCGCGACGACACGGCCGCGACGTCGTCGGTCGTCACCGCCCGGATGCGTTCGAGCTGCTCGTCGAGGGGCACGATCTCGTCGCGGGCCATGAGGCTGCGCCCCAGGCGGGCCATGCGCGAGCCCGAGTCCTCGAGCCCCAGCACCATGGAACCGTCGATGAACCCCTTGGCCACGTCGAGCTCGGACTCGGTCACGCCCGAGGCGACCAGCTTGGCCACCTCGTCGTCGACCACCTCCAGCAGCTCGGCGACACGCGACGGCGCCGTGCCGGCATAGATCCCGGCGTTGCCGGCGTCACCGTAGGACGAGGCCCACGAGTAGACCGAGTAGCACAGCCCGCGCTCCTCGCGGATCTCCTGGAAGAGCCGGCTCGACATGCCCCCGCCGAGGATCTGGTTGGCCACCGACAGGGCGTAGCGGTCGTCGTCGAAGTGGTCGACGCCGCGCCACCCCATGGCCACGTGCACCTGCTCGGTGTCGTGGTCGAGCACCGCCAGCCGCTCGACCGACCCGTCGGGGCGCGTCCGCTCGGGCCGCTCGCCGCCCTCGAGGCGGCCGAGGGTGCCGGCGAAGGCGTCGACGAGCCGCTCGTGGTCGAGGTCGCCCGCGGCCACCACGACGAGGTTGCGCGGCAGGTACCAGCGGCCGAAGAAGTCGGCGATCTCGTCGCGGCTGGCGGCCTCGACCGTCTCCCGCGTGCCGAGCACCTCGCGGCCCAGCGGGTGGGCCGGGAACAGCGCTTCGGCCAGCAGGGTGTGGACGTGGTCCTCGGGCACGTCGAGGTTCATGAGGATCTCCTCGACGATCACCTGCCGCTCGGCGTCGACCTCGTGGGGCCGGAAGGCGGGGTCGGTGAGCACGTCGCCGAGGATGTCGATGCCGATGTCGACCCGGTCGGCGGGCAGGCGCGTGTAGTACGCGGTGTGCTCCCGGTTGGTGAAGGCGTTCATCTCGCCGCCCACCGCGTCGACCGCCTCGGCGATCTGGCGGGCCGAGCGGGTCGACGTGCCCTTGAACAGCAGGTGCTCGAGGAAGTGGGACGCGCCCGCCAGCGCGGCGGGCTCGTCACGCCCGCCGACGCCGACCCAGACGCCGAGCGACACGGACCGGGCCTCGGGCATGCGCTCGGTGACGATGCGCACGCCGTTGGCCAGGCGTGTCTCGCGTATCTCTTCCGTTGGTGCGGCGGCGGACATGAGCGGGCGGGTCAGCGGCGCTGCCGGCGGCGGCGGTCGCCGCGGTCGCCTCGGCCACCACGCCCCTCGGACACCGCGCTCGCTGGGCCGAGGTCGCCCAGGTCGCCGCGCAGCTCGGCGTCGAAGCTCTCTTCGAAGCTCACCGTCTCGGCGGAGCTGGTCCCCTCGCTGCGCTCACCCCGCTCACCCCGGTCACCCCGGTCACTCCGATCGCCGCGGTCGCCGCGGTCGCGGCCGCGATCGCCGCGGCTCCCGCCCTCGCCCTCGGCGGGCGGGGGCGACGAGGCCAGGCTCAGCGAGACCTTGCCGCTGGGATCGACGTCGTCGACCCGCACCTCGACCTCGTCACCGAGGTCGAGCACGTCCTCGACCCGGTCGATGCGCTTGCCGCCACCGATCTTGCTGATGTGCAGCAGCCCGTCACGGCCCGGGAGGATGTTCACGAACGCACCGAACTTGGTGATGTTCACGACGCGGCCCGGGTACACCTGGCCGACCTCGGCCGTGGGCGGGTTGAGGATGAGGTTGATCTGCCGGCGGGCCTCTTCGACCGCACCCTTGTCGCTGGACCCGATCGACACCCGGCCGACCATGCCGTCGTCGTCGACGCTGACGTCGGCGCCGGTCTCGGTGGTGATGGCGTTGATGACCTTGCCCTTCGGCCCGATCACCTCGCCGATCTTGTCCATCGGGATCTCGAAGCTGACGATCTTCGGGGCGGTCTCGCCCACCTCGTCGCGCGGCTCGGCGATGGTGTCGTGCATGACCTCGAGGATCTGCGTGCGGGCCTCGTAGGCCTGCTGCAGGGCGCTCGCCAACACGTCGGCGGGGAGCCCGTCGATCTTGGTGTCGAGCTGCAGGGCGGTGACGAAGTCGGACGTGCCGGCGACCTTGAAGTCCATGTCGCCGAACGCGTCCTCGGCACCGAGGATGTCGGTGAGGGTGGTGTAGGTGCCCTCGGCGTAGACGAGGCCCATGGCGATGCCCGCCACCGGCGCCTTGATGGGCACGCCGGCGTCCATCAGCGAGAGGCTCGACGAGCACACCGAGGCCATCGAGGTCGAGCCGTTCGACGCCAGCACCTCGGACACGAGCCGCAGCACGTAGGGGAAGTCGTCCTGGCTCGGGACCACCGGCAGCAGCGCCCGCTCGGCCAGCAGGCCGTGGCCGATCTCGCGGCGCTTGGGGCTGCCCACGCGCCCGGTCTCGCCGTTGGCGTGGGGCGGCATGTTGTAGTGGTGCATGTACCGCTTGCGGTCGCGGTTGCCCAGGTTGTCGAGGATCTGGTCGGTCTTCGGCATGCCCAGCGTGGTGACGTTGAGCACCTGGGTCTCGCCCCGCTGGAACAGGCCCGAGCCGTGCGCCGTGGGCAGCACCGCGACCTCGGCCGAGAGCGGCCGGATGTCGGTGGGCGTGCGGCCGTCGATGCGGGCGCCCTCGGTGGCGATGCGGCGGCGCACGATCTTCTTGAGCAGCGACTTGGCCGCGTTGTTGATCTCGCGCTGCTGGTCGGGGAACTCGGGCAGGAGCGTGTCGATGATGGCCTTGGCGGCCTCGCCCTGAGCGGCCTCGCGCTCGGCCTTGACGGTGATGCCGGCGACCTTGGTCAGGCTCTCGGTGCCGACGGCCTCGACCCGGGCGGCGATCTCGTCGGTGTAGTCGACCTGCGGCTCCCACCCGAGCTCATGGATCAGCCCGGCCTGGGTGGCCTTGGCGACCAGCTCGCGCTGGGCGTCGATCGACTCGCGGATCCACGTCTTGGCGGCCTCGAGGCCCCCGGCGATGACGTCTTCGGTGACGAACGGCGTGCCGTCCTGGTACAGCTCCCAGGCCTTCTCGGTACCGCCGGCCTCGACCATCATGATGGCGATGTCGCCCTCGTCGTTCTGGCGACCGGCGACGACGAGCTCGAAGGTCGAGTCGTCGCCCTGCTCGTAGGTCGGGTGCGGGACCCAGCGGCCCTCGGCCGACCAGGCGATGCGCACGGCGCCGATGGGCCCCTCGAACGGCAGGCCCGACAGCATCAGGGCCGCCGAGGCGCCGTTGATGGCGACGACGTCGTACGGGTTCTCGCCGTCGACGCCCATGACCGTGACGACGACCTGGGTCTCGTTGCGGTAGCCGTCGGCGAAGCTCGGCCGCAGGGGGCGGTCGATGAGCCGACACGTGAGGATGGCCAGGTCGGTGGGCCGGCCCTCACGACGGAAGAAGCTGCCGGGGATGCGCCCGGCGGCGTACATCCGCTCTTCCACGTCGACCGTGAGGGGGAAGAAGTCGATGCCCTCGCGGATGTTGCGGGCACCGTTGGCGGTGACGAGCACCTCGGTCTTGCCGAGGCGGGCGAGCACCGAGCCCTGGCTCTGGAACGCCAGCTTGCCGGTCTCGAATGTTAGGGGGGTGTCCATGCCCGTGAGGGACGCGGACACGACGATGGGATCAGCCATGTGGCTGCACTCCTTCCCGGCGGATCCTCCGCCGGATCGGGCGGCGGGGCCAGTTCCCAGTCGGCAACCTCCGCATCGATCGGTCTCGATCACGGGGGACGGCGACTGGCAGCTGACCTTCACGCTGCCGGTTGTTCTGTTGTCAGTCCCGCCGCCGGATCGGCCGGAGGCGGGAGGGATGGCCCAGATGCGGCAGGAGCGGCCCATGGGGGCCGCTCCTGGGGTCATCTGGTGTCAGCGGCGCAGACCGTTCTTGGCGATGATCGCCCGGTAGCGCTCGACGTCGTTCGATCGCACGTAGTCGAGGAGACGACGACGGCGGCCCACCAGCATCAGCAGGCCGCGCCGGCTGTGGTGGTCCTTCTTGTGCTTGGCCAGGTGGTCGTTGAGGTGGTTGATGCGTGCGGTGAGCAGCGCGATCTGCACCTCGGGCGACCCGGTGTCGGAGTCGTGGAGCTTGTTGTCGTCGATGATCCCGCCCTTGGCGGCATCGATCTGGTCGGACACGCGTGATTTCCTTCGTTCGGGTGACTGTTTACCCTGCTCCGCGACCGGCTCGGCTGGGAGTGCCGAGGGGGACGCAGCTCGCGCCGCTCGTGCAACGCGTCCTGCGATGACCTACGCCTGGTCCAGAGCGTCCAGTCAGGTTACCAGCAGCGCGCGCTGAGCGGCGATTCCCGCTCGCCGCGGGGCCAGCCGGGCGGCGCGGCCCGCCTGCCGGGCGATGCTAGAACCACGAGATGGACCTGGGGACCACACCTCGGCACGTCGCGCCCCGACGGCGGCGCCCGGCGCTGCGCCTCGCGCTGGTCGCGATCGGCGTCGCGGTGACCGTGGCGGCGGCCGGCGCGTTCGTGGTGCTCCGCGATGGCGGGGCGGCCGACGGCGGGGTGGTGCTCCTGGCGGCCTCCGCCACGCCCGACGACCCGTGGTTTCCCGATCTCGGGCCCGCCGACCCGGCCTCGGCGGGCAACGCCCCTGAGGACGCCGCCGAGGACGTGGCGCCCGAGCCCGAGGCGTTGGACGAGCCGGTGCTCCTCGCCGGGGGCCAGGTCGGCGGCACCGAGGCCGGCCTCTACGCGGGGACGCGCGACGAGCCGGTCTGCGACCTCGAGGGCCTGACCGAGCGGCTCGCCGGCGACAGCGCGTCCGAGCGGGCCGACGCCTGGTTCGAGGCGATCGGGCGCCATGTCGAGGACCGCGAGGAGTACTTCGGCGAGCTGACCGCCGTCCGCCTGCGGTACGACACCCGCGTCACCGCCCATGACCGCGACGGGCTCGAGCCCGCTGTGCTGCAGGCCGGCACGCCGGTCCTGATAGACCGCTTCGGCGTCCCCCGCGCCCGCTGCGCCGGCGGTGGCCCGCTCTCCGAGCCCGAGGCGGCCCCCGATGGCACCGACGCCGGCGCCAGCCTCGACCTGGCCCGGCACGCCCGCGACGCCGACGCCGCGTGGGACGGGTTCGATCCGGCCGCCGTGCTCGTCGTCGCGGCGGGTGCCTCGGGGGTGGAGGCGTTCGACCTGGCGGATGTCGCCGGGGGCGAGATGTTCACCCGGCCGCTGGGCACAGCAGGCGACCGGGACCGCGGCTACTGGAACGGCCCGACCCCAGACGAGTGCGAGGGATGCCACGAGATGAGCATCGTCATCGAGACCGTCTCGGGGACCCCGGCCCGCATCGCCTACGGCGGCGTGGACGACCCGCTCCGCCAGTCGACGACCGAGCTGGTCTGGGCCCAGGGCACCATCGAGCCGGGCAAGCCCCAGATCTACACACTGAGCCACGACTACGTGCGCTACATGGCCATCGACCCCGACCGGCCCATGGACATCCTGTCCTACGACGACCCCCGCTATGAGGACGAGAGCTCTTCCTCGATTCCGCCGACGGGGCGATCACCGAGTGCCTCCCCGGCGACGTGCGCGTGACCATCACCGTCGACGACGTGGAGGCGCAGTCGACGACCGAGAGCATCTCGTGCACGGGCGACCACACGTTCACCTTCACGCCGGGTTGACCGGCGCCGGTGCCGGTGCCGGCCCGGCGGGTCACGCCGGCTGCTCGACCGTCCACTCGTAGCGGGCCACCCGGTGGTGCTCGGTGCCGACCCGCAGCTCGACCGGCGGGGTCAGCCGGCGCACCCAGGCGTGGGGGCCGAGGAACGCCGACTCGATCTGCTCGGGCGTGGCGTCGGTCCGCAGGCCGGCCGCCCCCAGCGCCGCGGCCCGCACCCGGGCCAGCGGGCCGTCGAGCAGCTCGGCGATGATGGCCGGCAGCGTCTCGGGGTCCTTGAGCACCCACGAGTGCGTGCCGCCCTTCACCGTGACGAGCGTCCCCGACGACCGGCGGGCGGCGTCGACCGCGGTGGCGTACGGCACCGGCATGTCCCGGTCGCCGTGGATGACCACGACCGGGATGCCCGCCTCGCCCAGGCCTTCGAGCATCTCGCGGCTGGGCTCGGACCGCATCATCGAGATCGCCGGCCCGAGCATGCGCCACGGGTGCGTGGCATGGCCGAGGAGCGTCGGCCAGATGAGGCGCCCCAGCTTGGCGGCCTGCGCCGGGTTCCGCAGCCACGGCAGGGTCGACAGCGTGTCGGCCACCAGCAGCGCCGCCAGCCCGATCAGGACCGGCGGGGCGAACCGCGACACCTTGATGAGCCGGTCCCAGCAGTCGCCGACCACCGCGTCGATGAGCACCACCGCGATCGCCCGATCGGGATCGCGGGCCGCCAGCTGGGTCACGAGCCGGCCCCCCATCGAGTGGCCGGCGAAGACCGCCCGGCGGATGCCCAGCTCGTCGAGGACCCGCGCCAGCAGCTGGGTGTAGGACTCGAGGTCGTCCCCGCCGGTGGGCAGGCCCTGGGTCGCGCCGTGGCCCGCCACGTCGACGGCGACCACCTTGAACCCCATGCCGACCAGCCGGGCCAGCGTCTGGGCGTAGAGGATGCCCTCGGCGGTGAAGCCGTGGACGAGCACCACCGGCAGCCCGCGCCCACACACCGCCACGCCCACCCGGTGGTCGTCGTCGAGCACGATCTCGTGACGCGCCAGGCGGGGGACGGCGACGAGCTGGTCGGTCTCGGGGAGTGACCGCTGCGGGCCCTCGATCGGGTCGCCCGGGTCGCCGGGGAGGGCCTCGACCGGCAGGAGGGCGCCCCGGGGCACGTCGGACGCCGGCGGCGACGCCGTGGTGTCGGGCGGGTGCGGCAGCGGGATGACGTCCGCGAGCGACGTCTCGGTGTCCCTGCCGCTGGGTTCGTCGTGCGCCACGGTCAGCCCTCACGTGCCGACGCCGCCGGTGGCGACGTTGACTTACACGATAAGCCCTAACAGGAACGCGTTCGCGTACCGTCAACGTGACGACTCGGTGTCGAACGCGGGGCGGGACGCACACCCCGGAAGGGGCTCAGACGGACGGAGGGACGCCGAGGACGCTGCGGGTGTCGTCGACGTCGCGGCCGATCTGGACGACCAGCTCGTCGACCGACCCGAACTTCAGCTCGCCGCGCAGCCAGGCGACGAACCGCACCTTCGCGTGCTCGTCGTACAGGCCGCCCGAGAAGTCGAGGAGGTGGGCCTCCAGCAGGCTGGCGTGCGCCTCGGCGTAGAACGTCGGGCGCCGGCCGAGCGAGATGGCCGTCGCGTGGACCTCGCCGTCGGGCCGCTCGTACCAGCCGGCGTAGATGCCGTCGGCCGGTAGCAGCACGTCGCCCGGCACCGACACGTTGGCGGTGGGAAAGCCCAGCTCACGACCCCGCTTGTCGCCCCGGGCGACGACACCGCGCACCTCGTACGGGCGGCCGAGCAGCTCGTTGGCCAGCGCCAGCTCACCCTCGGCGAGGGCGTGGCGGATGCGGGTGGACGAGACGGGGTCCGTGGCGCCCGCCGGCCGCCCGTCGGTGCCGATCAGGTCGAGGCCCTCGACCTCGAAGCCGAGCTCGGCGCCCATCTCGCGCAGCAGGGCCACGTTCCCGGCCCGCTTGTGCCCGAAGTGGAAGTCGTCGCCGACCACGACGACGCGGGCCCCGAGGCACCGCGCCAGGACCTCGCGCACGAACTCGTCGGCCGGCTCCTGGCTGCGCGTCTCGTCGAACGTGATGACCAGGCAGTAGTCGACGCCCGTCTCGGCCAGCAGCTCGAGCTTCTGGTCGAGGTCGGTGAGCAGGCGGGGTGCGGACTCGGGCCGCACGACCGACGCCGGGTGGCGGTCGAACGTGACCACGGCCGTCGCCAGGCCCCGGGCTATCGGCGCGCTGGCGGACCTCGGCGATCACCGCCCGGTGGCCGAGATGGACGCCGTCGTAGGCCCCGATGGTCACCGCCGTGCCCTCGGGGGGACGCGGGCAGGCGGACGGGTCGCGCAGCACCTCCATCGGGGCGGCAGCGTACCGGGCGCCGCCGCCGGCCCCCGCACGGGATCCGCCTAAAGCGATCAGGGAGTCCAAGGCCTGGCGGACGTCGGCGACCAGGTCGGACACCGACTCGATGCCGACCGACAGCCGCACGAGGCCGGGCGAGACCTCGAGCGCCGACCCTGCAGCCGAGGCGTGCGTCATGCGGGCGGGGTGCTCGACCAGCGACTCCACCGCACCCAGCGACTCGGCCAGCGTGAACACCTCGGTGCGCTCGCAGAACGTCACCGCTGCCTCCTCGCCGCCCCGGGCCACGAACGACACCATGCCGCCGAAGTCGCGCATCTGGCGCTTGGCCACGTCGTGCCCTGGGTGCTCGGGCAGGCCCGGCCACAGCACCCGCTCGACCGCGGGGTGCCCGACCAGCGCCTCGACGACGGCGCGGGCGTTGTCGCAGTGGCGGTCCATGCGGACGCCCAGCGTCTTGACCCCGCGCTGGACGAGGTAGCAGTCGACCGGCGACGGGATGCCCCCCACCGCGTTCTGCGTGAATCCGAGCCCGAACGCCAGGTCGTCGTCGTTCAGCGCCGCGAACCCGCCGACCACGTCGGAATGCCCGCCCAGGTACTTGGTCGAGGAGTGCACCACCACGTCGGCGCCGAGGGCCAGCGGTTGCTGCAGGTACGGCGTGGCGAACGTGTTGTCGACCACCAGGTGCGCGCCGTGGGCGTGCGCGACCTCGGCCACCGCCGCGATGTCGACGACCGCCATCGCCGGGTTGGTGGGGCTCTCGGCCCACACGATCGCCGTGCCCTCGGGCCACGCCCGGGCCAGGCCCGCCGGGTCGGTGAGGTCGACCGCCGTCCACGGGTGCCCGGCGGCGCCGTACACCTTGTCGATCAGGCGGAACGTGCCGCCGTAGGCGTCGCCGCCGAGCACCACCCCGGCGCCCGGCCGGAGCTGGCGGAGCACGGCGTCCTCGGCCGCCAGCCCCGAGGCGAAGGCGAACCCGTGGCGCGCCCCTTCGAGCGAGGCGAGGCATGCCTCGAGGGCGGCCCGCGTCGGGTTGGCGCTGCGCGAGTACTCGAACCCGCCATGCCTGCCCACCCCTTGCTGGGCGAACGTCGTCGAGACGCTGATCGGCGGGACGACGGCCCCGGTGACAGGGTCGGGCTGCTGCCCCGCGTGGATGGCCCGCGTCTCGAACCCCCACCGGTCGGGCGCCCCGCCGGCGCGGGGCGCGTCCTCGGCGGTCTCGTCGCGGTCGCTCACGACACTCTCGACAGGTGCTCGAGCACGTCGGCCCGGCCGAGCACGGCGCGGGGCCGCCCCCCGGCCAGGACCACCAGCGCGGGGGCGGTGTCGAGCAGCTCGACGGCCAGCGCGATGGGCTGGCCGATGCCGATGGTCGGCAGGCGCTCGCCCATCACCTTCTCGACCGGCTCGTCGAGGACGTGCGGGTCGCGGAAGGCCCGCTCCATGAGGGCCAGCTCGTCGACCGCCCCGAGGATCTCGGCTGCGGCCAGCGGCATCTCGCCCTTGGCCACCGGCAGCTGCGACAGGCCGTAGCCCCGCATCATGTTCACGGCCCGCTGCCCGGTGTCGTGGGGGTGGACGTAGACGAGCGGCGGGATGGCCTCGCCCCGCGACTCCAGGACGTCGGCCACCGTGTGGCCCTCGCCCCGCACGAACCCGTACCCGTACATCCAGTCCTCGTCGAACACCCGGGACAGGTAGCCCCGGCCCGAGTCGGGGATCAGCACCACCACCAGGTCGTCGGGCCCGAGGTCGCGCCCGACCTCGAGGGCGGCCGCCACCGCGGTGCCGCCCGACCCGCCGATCAGCAGCCCCTCCTCGCGGGTGACGCGCCGGGCCATGAGAAAGCTGTCCTCGTCGGTGATGGGCACCACGCGATCGACCAGCGAGGGGTCGTAGGTGGTGGGCCAGAAGTCCTCGCCGATGCCCTCGACGAGGTAGGGCCGCCCAGACCCGCCCGAGTAGACCGAACCGGCGGGGTCGGCGCCCACGATCTCGACCTCCGGGTTCTGGGCCTTGAGGTAGCGGCCGACGCCGGTGATGGTGCCGCCCGTGCCGACGCCGGCGACGAAGTGCGTGATCCGGCCGGCGGTCTGGCGCCAGATCTCGGGGCCGGTCGTCTGCTCGTGGGCCCACGGGTTCCACTCGTTGCCGTACTGGTTGGGCCGGAAGGCGCCGGGCGTCTCGGCCACCAGCCGCTCGGCCACCGAGTAGTACGACTGCGGGTCGTCGGGCTCGACGGCCACCGGGCACACGATGACGCGGGCGCCGTACGCCTCGAGCAGGCGGATCTTCTCGGGCGCCACCTTGTCGGTGACCACGAAGATGCAGTCGTAGCCGCGCTGGGCCGCCACGATGGCGAGGCCGACACCCGTGTTGCCCGACGTGGGCTCGACGATGGTGCCGCCCGGCTGCAGCAGGCCGGCGCGCTCGGCCTGTTCGATCATGGCGAGGGCGGGGCGGTCCTTCACGCTGCCGCCGGGGTTCAGCATCTCGAGCTTGACCGCGATCGTGCAGGCCAGCCCCTCGGTCACCCGGTTGAGCCGCAACAGCGGCGTGTCCCCGATGAGGTCGACGAGCGAGTCGGCGATCTGCGGCGTTGCAGACGGATCGGACATGGCGACTCCCGGGTCGGCTGGAAGCGTCCCCGACACTAGCGGTGCCCCTCGGGGTCTGATGTCGACGCGGAGCGGTTTGAGGCTCTCACTCCACGAGCACGCAGCGGGTGCCGCGGTAGATCGTGGCCATGCACTTGTTGCAGTGGACGCACAGCGACTCGTGCGTCGCCCCGGCCTGCCAGCGGTTCACCAGGTCGGGCTCGCGCAGCAGCGCCCGGCCCATGGCCACGAAGTCGAAGCCCTCGGCCATCGCCTGCCGCACGGTCTCGACCCGGTTGACGCCCCCGAGCAGGACGAGCGGCATCGTCAGCGCGGCCCGGAACTGCCGGGCGTACGGCAGCAGGTAGGCCTCGGTGTACGGGTACTCGCGGAGGAACGCCCGGCCGAACAGCCGGAACGCCGGGCGGATCGCCTTCGGCATCGCCCGGGACATCTCGACCACCGGCGCCTCGCCCCGGAACAGGTACATGGGGTTCTGCAGCGAGCTGCCGGCGGTCAGCTCGATGGCGTCGAGCCCGCCGTCGGCCTCGAGCAGGCGGGCCACCTCGACGCTCTCGTCGAGCCACAGCCCGCCGCGGACGCCGTCGGCCATGTTGAGCTTGGCCAGCACCGCCAGCCTGTCGCCGACCGCCTCCCGCACCGCCACGACGATCGCCCGCGGGAAGCGGGCCCGGTTCTCGAGCGACCCGCCCCACTCGTCGGTCCGCCGGTTGAGGCGGGGGCTCAGGAACTCGCTGGGCAGGTAGCCGTGCCCGAGGTGGATCTCGACCGCGTCGAAGCCGGCGTCGGCCACCACGCGGGCGGCGGCCGCGAAGTCGTCGACGATGCGGCGGATCTGGTCGACCGTCACCGCCTTGGTGCGCTTCATGGCGAGCGGGCTGAACACGGGCGAGGGCGACAGGCCCGGCAGCCCGGTGCCGGCGGCCACCGCACCGGCGTGGCCGATCTGGGCGGAAACCGCGGCGCCCTCGGCGTGCACGGCCTCCGCCAGCCGGGCCAGGCCGGGCGTGACCTCGGGCGTGAGGACCAGCTCGTTCGGCGTGCCGCAGCCGTCGGGCGCCACCGCGCAGTACGCCAGCGTCGTCATCCCGACGCCCCCCGCCGCCACCGCCCGGTGGAAGGCGACGAGCTGGTCGTTGACCACGTGGTCACGGGTCAGCCCCTCGAAGGTGGCCGCCTTCACGATGCGGTTGCGCATGCGGACGGGGCCGAGCGTGGCCGGCGCGAACGGATCCGGTGCCTCGGCCTCGGTCACGGTGATCCCTCCTCCACCCCCGGGAACGGGGGCGCGGTCGACCTTACCGAAACCTGACGGTGTGTCACATCTGGCCGGGATGCCGTCCGTGCTCGTGGCGCGCCCGGCGACGGCCGGGAAGACTCTGGCGCCATGGCCGGGATCGCACCGCCCCACACCGACCACGCGCTCCCGCCGGACGCCCGGGCCGAGCTGGCCGCCGACGCTCCGGTCGTCACGGACGTGGACCGCGCCGCGCTCGCCCGTGACGGCTTCGTCCGCCTGCGCGGCGTGCTGTCGGAGGCGACGGTCGCGGCCGTCGCCGCCGTGGTCGCCGATGTGGCGCGTCGCTCGTCGCAACGAGGGACGCCCCTGGCCGATCGCAGCGTCTACCAGCAGGCGTTCCTCCAGGAGGCCAACGTCTGGCAGAGGCGGGCCGACGTGCGCCCGCTCGTGTTCTCGCCCCGGCTCGGGCGGGTCGCCGCCGACGCGGTCGGCGCCACCGGCGTGCGCCTGTACCACGACCAGGCGCTGGTGAAGGAGGCGGGCGGCGGCCGGACGCCCTGGCACTGCGACCAGCACTACTGGCCGCTCGACACCGATCGGGCGGTCACGATCTGGATCCCGCTCCAGGACACGCCGCTCGACATGGGGCCGTTGCGCTTCCGGCGGCGCAGCCACGAGGTCGACCTCGGGCGGGGCCTGGCCATCAGCGCCGACGGCGAGCAGCAGATGCGCCGCCACCCCCGCTGGGCCGAGATGGAGCCCGACGAGCAGCCGTTCTCGGCGGGCGACGTGTCCCTGCACACGGGGTGGACCTTCCACGGCGCCCGGCCCAACGCCACCGGCCGGGACCGCCTGGCCATGACCATGATCTACCTGCCCGACGGGACCCGGCTCACCGAGCCCACCGCCGGCCAGACCTTCGACCGGCGGGCCTGGCTGCCCGACGCCGAGGCGGGCGAGCCGATCGACTCGTGGCTCAACCCCCTGGTCTGGGCGGCGGACGGCGCCCACGCGGGGACGCTCGACCGCCTCCCTCCGCCCGCGGCGATGGTCGGCACGTTCACGGTGCCCTGACCGGCAGGACTGCAGCCGAGACGACCGCTACTGGCTCGCCGACAGGACCACCGCCGGCTTGACCGTGCCGGGGTGGTGGCGCTCGTACACCGCGAGCAGCGAGCCGTCGGGGCCCAGCACCGCCCACGGCCCCTCCCCCGCCGCGCCGAGCGCCGCGTCGTCCAGCACCCGCCCGTTGCCGACGAGGGCCGCCACCTCGTCGTCGACGGTCACGCTCGGCCGGCCCCGGAGCGCGGCTGATGGTGGCAGCAGCCGCTCGGGGGCCAGCGCCTCCAGTGCGACGGCCTCCTCGATGCCGTACGGGCCGACGGACAGGCGGCGCAAGGCCCGCAAGTGTGCTCCGCCGCCCAGCGCGGCACCGAGGTCGGCGGCAAGGGAGCGGATGTACGTGCCCGACGAGCAGGTCACGTCGACCGGATAGACGCCCGGAGCCACCGGCTCGCCCACCGAGAACGCGTCGACCCGCACGGGGACCGCGGCCCGCTCGACCTCGATGCCGGCGCGGGCCAGCTCGTGCAGCCGCCGGCCGTCGACCTTCTTGGCCGACACCATCGGCGGCACCTGCTCGATCGCCCCGGTGAGCCCCGCCGCCGCGGCCCGCACGGCGGCGATGCCGACGGCGTCCATGTCCCACGTGCCGGTGACCTCGCCGGAGGCGTCCAGCGTCGACGTCGCGGTCCCCAACACGACCTCGCCCACGTAGCGCTTGTCGAGGCCCGACAGGAACGTCAGCAACCGGGTGGCCCGCCCCACGCCCAACACGAGGACGCCGGTGGCGTCGGGGTCGAGCGTGCCCGAGTGCCCGACCTTGCGCGTCCCGAGCAGCCCGCGGGCCTTGGCCACCACGTCGTGGGACGTCCAGCCCGCCGGCTTGTCGACGATGGCAAGGCCGTCGGGGCCGTCGGGGCCGCGGCGCCGGGCCATCACGGTGTGCCGGTGCCGCCCTCGCGAGCCCTCTCCCCCGCGGGCTGATCGGCGTCGTCGCCGAGGTCGCGCAGGATCTGCTCGACCCGCGCGGCCTGGCTGATCACCTCATCGGGGCGGAACGACAGCTCGGGGGTGCGTCTGATGCGCGCCTGGCGGCCGATGGCGCGCTGCAGGCGGGCCCGGTGCTCGTCGAGCGCCTCTGCCAGCTGGACGGACCCGGCCCCGTCCGCCCCCTCGACGTCGTCGAGCCCCAGCGCGGTGTACCAGACCACGGCATGGCGCAGGTCGGGATCGACCTCGACGCCCACCACCGTGAACAGGCCGAGCCGTTCGTCGTCCAGCCGCTCGATCTCCTCGGCCACGATCTCCTGGAGGAGCTGGTTCAGCCGGGCGGTGCGCGGATAGTCCCTCGCGGTCCCCGATGAGCGCTTCATGTCATCTCCTCCTCCTCGATCCACAACCGGTCGATCCGCAGCACCTCGACCTCGGGGAACGACCAGACATAGCGCTCGACGTCGTCGAGCAGGTCGTTGAGGTGGGCCTGCGACGGTGCCACCGCCGCGACCCCTACCGTGGCCAGGTGCCAGGCGTCGTGGTGCGCGACCTCGGACACCGACACGCGGTGCCGCCGGGCGAGCCCCTCGATCACGGGCCGGATCAGCGCCCGCTTCGCTTTCAGCGAGCGGCACTCGCGCAGGTAGAGCTCGATACGGAGAGCCGCCGCATGCACGCCATCAGCGTACGGCGGGACGTGCCGGCAACGGTCTCGCTCGGCCCGCGCCGTACGGCCTACGAGCGCGGGATCTCGCGCTCCTCGAACGTCTCGATGATGTCGCCCTGCTTGAGGTCCTGGAAGTCGGACAGCCCGATGCCGCACTCGAAGCCGGACTGCACCTCACGGGCGTCGTCCTTGAAGCGCTTGAGCGACGTGATCGTGCCCTTCCAGATGATGGTTCCCTCGCGGAGGAACCGCACCTTCGAGTTGCGGGTGATGACACCGTTGGTGACGTAGCAGCCGGCGATCTTGCCCACCCGGGGCACCGAGAAGATCTCGCGCACCTCGGCCTCGCCCGTGACCACCTCTTCGTACTCGGGGGCGAGGAGGCCCAGGAGGGCGTTCTCGATGTCCTCGAGGACCTGGTAGATGATCTCGTACGTGCGGATCTCGACGTCCTCGGCGAGCGCCAGCTCGCGCGAGGTGCGGTCGGGCCGCACGTTGAAGCCGATGATGGTGGCGTTGGATGCCGCCGCCAGCTGCACGTCGCTCCTGGTGATGCCGCCGACGCCGCGCTGCACGAACGACAGCTTGACGTCGTCGCGCTCGAGCTTGCGCAGCGCCTCGGTGAGCGCCTCGAGCGAGCCGGTCACGTCGGCCTTGAGCACCAGGTTCAGCGTGGCGGCCTCGCCCTGCTGGATCTGCTCGAAGATGTCCTCGAGCTTGGCGCCACCGCTGGTGACCGCGGCCTCGCGGCCGAGGCTGGCGACGCGCTGCCAGTGCTCGCGGGTCTGCGCCGCGGAGCGTGCCAGCTTCTCGTCGGGGGCCACCACGAACTGGTCGCCGGCGTCGGCGACCTCGTTGAGGCCCAGCACCTGGACCGGAGTCGACGGACCGGCGGCCCGCACGTTGTTGCCGTGGTCGTCGATGAGCGCCCGGACACGGCCCCACGCGGCGCCGGCCACGAGCGGGTCCCCGACCGAGAGCGTGCCGCGCTGGACCAGCACGGACGCCACCGGGCCGCGGCCCACGTCGAGGTTGGCCTCGAGCACCACACCGGCGGCGCGGCCGTCGACGCTCGCCTCGAGCGGCGGGTCCTGCACGTCGGCCACGAGCAGCAGGGTCTCGAGCAGGTCGTCGATGCCGATGCCCTGCAGTGCGGAGACCGGCACCATCTCGACGTCGCCGCCCCAGTCGCTGGGGATGAGGCCCTGGTCGGACAGCTGCTGCTTGACGCGGTCGATGTTGGCCTGCTCGCGGTCGACCTTGTTGATGGCCACCACGATCGGCACCTCGGCCGCCTTGGCGTGGTTGAGCGCCTCGATGGTCTGCGGCATCACGCCGTCGTCGGCCGCCACGACCAGCACGACGATGTCGGTGGCCTGGGCACCACGGGCGCGCATGGCGGTGAACGCCTCGTGGCCCGGGGTGTCGATGAAGGTGATGCGCCGACCGTTCTTCTCGGTCTGGTAGGCGCCGATGTGCTGGGTGATGCCGCCGGCCTCGGCCTCGACCACGTTGGCGTTGCGGATGCGGTCGAGCAGCTTTGTCTTGCCGTGGTCGACGTGGCCCATCACCGTGATGACCGGAGGGCGGGGCTCGGTGCCGTCGCCGGCGGCCGAGTCGAACAGCTCGTCGAACCCGAGCTGGCGCTGCAGCTCGACCTCTTGCTCCTCGCCGGGGTCGACGAGGCGGATCTCCGCGCCGATCTCGGCCGCGAACAGCTCGATCATGTCGTCGGTGAGCGACTGCGTGGCCGTCACCATCTCGCCCTGCTGCAGCAGGAACCGGACCACGTCGGCCGCGGTGCGGTTCAGCTTGGGCCCGAGGTCCTGCGGCGTCGAGGCGCGCTCGACGACGATCGTGCCCTCGGGAACGGGAGCGGACGCCGGCGTGTAGCTCGGCGCCTCCATCGGCTGCAGCTCCTCGCGGCTGCGACGGCGCCGGCCACGTCGCCGCGGCGGGCGCTGACCGCCACCACGGGGACCGCCTCCGGGACGACCGCCACCGCCGGGCGCGCCACCAGGGCCGCCCGGAGCGCTGCCGAAGCCACCGCCGGGACGGCCACCGCCGCCACCGCCGAAGCCACCAGCGGGGCGGCCGCCGCCACCACTGGGCGGGCCGCCGGGGCGCGCGCTGCGACCGGGAGGACCACCGCCCGGACGGCCGCCGCGCGTGGGCGCGGGGCCCCGACCACCGAGGCCGGGCGGGGGCGGGATGGGCTTGCCCGAGATCGAGGCGGGCGGGCCGGGAGGCGGCGGGATCGGCTTCCCGGATGTGGACGTCGGGCTCGGCCGGCCCGGTGCGGGCGCGCTCGGCCGGGGCGGGCCTCCGGCCGGCGGGCGTGGGGCGCCGGGCGGGGGCGCCGTCGGGCGGCCCGTCGGCGGCGGGGTGGGACGTGGGGCGCGCGGCGCCGAGCGCTCGGGGCGCGCGGCGCGTCGGTGGGGGCGGCCGATGCGGCCGGGCGGGCCGGCACGTCCTCGCGGCGCGGCGGCTGCGGCGGGCGCTCGCTGCCCGACGACGTGACCAGACGGCCCGGGGGCGGCGGTGGTGCCGGCCGGCCGGCAGTGCGCTGGGGCGGCGCCGCTGGGGGCGACGACGGGCGCGGATTCCACGCGTCGGCCGACCCACCGGGGGCGGGCCGCGCCGGGGCGGGCGCGCGTGGCGGCGCCTCGGGGGCCGGAGCCTCGGCGCGGGCGGCCACCGGCTCGGGCGCCGCGGGGGCCTCGGGTGTGGCGGCGGGCGCCTCAGCCGGAGCCTCGGCGGCGGGCGCCTCGGTCGGAGCCTCGGCGGCGGGCGCCTCGGTCGGAGCCTCGGCGGCGGGCACCTCAGCCGGGGCCTTGGCGGCGGGCGCCTCGGTCGGAGCCTTGGCGGCCTTCTTCGTGCTCTTGGCCGCCTTCGTGGCCTTCGTGGCCTTGGCGGGCTTGGGCTCTTCAGGTTGCTCGAGCCGCGTGAGGCCGTCGCGCTCGGCTCGGCGCCGGACGCGGTCGGCCTGCGCCTCCTCGATGCCCGAGGAGTGCGTCTTCACCCCGATGCCCAGGTCCAGGGACAGATCGAGGGTTTCCTTGTTCGTCATCCCGAGCTCCTTGGCGAGCTCGTGGATACGGATCTTCGCTGCCAAAGTTGTCTCTGACCAGCCCTTCGTCTTGCTCGGGGGCGCGATGCGCACAGGTAGTGGTGCGGATCGCGGCCCTCCATCCTCGCGCAGCCGGCGACCCGGGCACGAACGTCGATTGCGAAACAGTGCGCTCAGCGCCCGCCGGCGCGTCCGCGGCCGTCGCGAAACGCTCGTGCAAACGCCCCACGGCGGACGGCGAGCGCCCGACAGGAATCGAGCGTGACCCGGCAGAGCCACGCACCGCGCCCTGGAAGTGTACGGCCCTCGACCGGAGTTCCATCAGGACCCCGCACGAAGCGGACCAGCTCGGACTGGCCCGCCGTGCGCCGGCACCCGATGCAGGTGCGCTGGGGCTCGGCCGCCCGGGGCGAGCTACCGCCCGCTCGACTCGTCATCGGCGGGCTCGCCCGCCTCGGCCGCGCTCTGGGCCTCTTCCTCGGTCTCGGTCAGCTCGGCCACGTCCTCGGCCACCGCCTCCTCGGCGTCGAGCTCGGCCTCCACGTCCTCGGCCGGAGCCGCGTCCTCGGACGCCGCCTCGTCGGACGCGGCTGCCTCGGACACGTCACCCTCGGCCGGAGCCTCGGACGCTGCCTCGTCGGACGCAGCTGCCTCGGACACGTCGGACACCTCACCCTCGGCCGGAGCCTCGGACGCCGCCGCCTCCCAGTCCTCGGCCTTGAGCGCCGGGCCGCCCTCCGCGGGCTGCCACACCTGCTCGCCGGTCTCGGCGTCGACGACCCACTCGCCGTCGGCCCAGTCCTGCTGGCCGTAGGTCTCCTCCTCGGCGAGCTGACTCTCGCTCTTGATGTCGACGCGCCAGCCCGTGAGGCGGGCCGACAGGCGGGCGTTCTGGCCCTCCTTCCCGATGGCCAGCGAGAGCTGGTAGTCGGGCACGATGACCTCGGCGACGCCCGTCTCCTCGTTGATGCGGACCTCCTTGACCTTGGCCGGCGACAGGGCCTTGGCGACGAACTCGAACGGATCGTCGCTGAACGGCACGATGTCGATCTTCTCGCCCCGCAGCTCGTTGACGACCTGGCGGACCCGGGCGCCGCGGGCGCCCACGCAGGCGCCGACGGGGTCGACGTTGTTGTCGTTCGACCACACCGCGATCTTCGTGCGGTGCCCTGGCTCGCGGGCGCAGGCCTTGATCTCGACCACGCCGTCGGCGATCTCTGGCACCTCGAGCTTGAACAGCTCGAGCACCAGGCCGGGGTGGGTGCGCGACACGACGATCTGCGGGCCCTTCGACGTGCGCCGCACCTCGACGATGTAGGCCTTCAGGCGGGTGTTGGCCTCGGGTCGCTCGTGCGGCACCTGCTCGGCCTGGGGCAGCAGCGCCTCGACCGGCCCCAGGCTCAGCAGCGTGTAGCGGCTGTCGCCCTGCTGGACCGTGCCCGTGACGATGTCGCCCTCGCGGCCCGCGTACTCCTCGTAGCGCAGCTCGCGCTCGGCCTCGCGGATGCGCTGGGTCATGACCTGGCGCGCCGTCTGGGCGGCGATGCGGCCGAAGTCCTTGGGCGTGACGTCGAGCTCGGGCCCGTAGGGCTCGCCGTCCTCGTCGATCTCCTGCGCGTAGACGCGGATGTTGAAGTTGGTGGGGTCGATCGTGACCCACGCGTACTCGTGCGCCCCGGGCATGCGCTTGTAGGCCGACTCGAGGGCGTCGGCGAGCGCAGCCATGAGCGTGTCGACGGAGATGCCCTTCTCGGCGGCCAGCGCCTGCAGGGCGTCCATCATCTCGGTCTCGCTCATGGCTTCTTCTCGTCTCTCTTCTCGTCGGTGGTGGTCGGCAGGGCGCCCGACGGCGTCGGGGTCGGGCGCGGACCCTTGCCGGGCTTGGGAGCGGGCCCCCACTCGAACACGGTGCGGGCCCGGTCGATGTCGTCGTAGGCCAACCGCTCGTTGCCGGACCCGGTGCGCAGCGTGACCCCGTCGTCGTCGGCCGCGGCGATCTCGCCTTCCAGGCGGCGCTCGCCGTCCCGGGCGTTCCCGGCCACCGCGGTGAGCTTGATCTTGACGTTCTCGCCCACGGCGCGGGCGAAGTGGCGGGGCGTGCGGAGCTGCCGCTCGAGGCCGGGGCTGGTCACCTCGAGGGTGTACGCCCCGGCGATGGGGTCGGCCTCGTCGAGCGCACGTGACACGGCGCGGGTGGCGGCGGCCAGCACGTCGAGGTCGAGGCCGGCGGGGCGGTCGACGACCACCTTCACCACGGGCCCGGCGACCTCGATGTCGTACAGGTCGAGGTCCCGCTCGGTCAGGAGGGGCAGCACGACGTCTCGTACGCGATCGGCGACGGTCATCGGGGCTGGCCTCCTTCCTTTCATACGAAAGGCGTGGGCACCGGGCCCACGCCTTCGCTCGAACCTCTCGAACGGTGACGAATCCGTAACGAAACGGACGCTGGAGTATAGCGGCACAGGGCCCGTCACGGACCGTGGCATACGGTAATCAATAGGCGCGCGCCAGCACTGCGACGAGATCGTCGTCGTCCTCGGACGACGGGAGGCCGCCGTCGGCCGTCACCAGGCAGCGCACCGTGATGCCCTGGCCGGCCAGGTCCGCCTCGCCCTCGCCCCGCACGAGCGCCCAGGGCACGCGGGCGAAGCCCGACTGGGCGGCGTCGGCCGCGTCGGCGAGCGAGGTCACGTCGGCCGTGGCCGCGTCACGCCGGGCGGTGGCCGCCTCCAGCAGGTCGGCCTGGACCCGCTCGACCAGCGCGGCCACCCGGGCCGCGGCCTCGGCCAGCGGCACCTGCTCCTTGTCGCCGGTGTCGCGGCGCACGACGGTCACGAGACCCTGCGCCAGGTCGCGCGGGCCGACCTCGACCCGCACGGGCACGCCCTTGAGCTCCCAGTCGGTGGCGCGCCGCCCGAAGCTGGTGGCGACCCGGTCGTCGAGACGGACCCGCACCCCCGCGCCCTCGACCTCGGCGGCCAGGGCCGCGGCCCGCTCCCCCGCCCCGTCCTCGTCCTTCACGAGAAGGACGACCGCCTGGATGGGCGCCAGCCGGGGCGGCACGACGATGCCGCGATCGTCGCCGTGGACCATGATCAGCCCGCCGATCATGCGCGTCGTCGAGCCCCAGGAGGTCGTCCAGCAGTACTGGGTCGCCCCTTCGGCGTCGAGGTAGCTGATGTCGAACACCTTGGCGAAGTTCTGCCCCAGCTCGTGGCTGGTGCCCATCTGCAACGCCTTGCCGTCGCGCATCAGGGCCTCGCACGTCATCGTGTTGATGGCGCCCGCGAACCGCTCGCTCGACGTCTTCCACCCGACGAGCACGGGCATGGCCAGCACGTCGACCATGAACGCCCGGTACACGTCGTACAGGATGCGGGTGGCGTAGGCGGCGGCGTCCTCGCGGCTGGCGTGGGCGGTGTGCCCCTCCTGCCACAGGAACTCGGTGGTGCGGAGGAACAGCCGGGGGCGCAGCTCCCACCGCACGACGTTGTTCCAGCTGTTGAGCAGCAGGGGCAGGTCGCGGTAGCTCTGTACCCACTTGCCCATGTACTCGCCGATCACCGTCTCGCTGGTGGGGCGCACGACGATGGGCTCGTCGAGGGCCTTGCCGCCCGCGTGGGTGACGACCGCCAGCTCGGGGCTGAACCCCTCGACGTGGTCGGCCTCTCGCCGCAGGTAGCTCTCGGGGATGAACAGCGGGAAGTAGGCGTTCTCGGCGCCCGCCGCCTTGATGCGGCCGTCGACGTCGGCCTGCATCCGCTCCCAGATGGCGTAGCCGTACGGCCGGATGACCATCGTGCCCCGCACCGGGCCGTTCTCGGCCAGCTGGGCCTTGGACAGCACGTCCTGGTACCACCGGGGGAAGTCGTCGGCCTGCGCCGTGAGCACCTTCGCCATAGGGGTACGGATCGTACCGGCCGGCCCGCGCCCGGCCCGCAGCGGTTCGCTCGGGTCGGGCGGGCGTGAGGCCGCGTCAGTCGATGGCCTGGACCTGCGGGCGACCGACCACGGACAGCCCGCCGTCGAGCTCGTAGGTCACCACGGCCTCGGAGGTGGGGCAGCAGTGCGGCGCGTCGTCGTCGTACACGCCGAACGTGATCAGCAGCTCGTCTCCGTCGACGGCCACGTCGAGCAGCGACGGGGGGAAGCGGCTGTCGTCGGCCACCGAGCCGGGCGGGCCCGTGACCGTGTCGACGAGCAGCGGCAGGCGGCCGTTGGCCGACCAGACCTGCACGGTGTCCTCGGCGCCGTTGGCCCCGAACTCGCAGGTGGCGCGCACCACGGCCTCGTCGTCGCCGTCGCCGTCGAGGTCGGCGTAGAGCACCTCGGGATCGACCTCGAGCCGGGTGAACGTGGCATCGTCGAGGAGCGGACTCTCGCCCGCCGTGATGCCGATCGAGGGCGGTGCCGTCTCGGGCAGGGCGTCGGAGCAGGCCACGCCGGGCTGGGCAATGGCCGAGAAGTCGAGCTGACGGACCTCGTCGGTGGGCGCCTCGTCCGCGGGCGCCGCGGCCGCGGGCCGGGTGGGCTGGGCGTTCCCGGCGACGGCGACGACGGCGGCGAGGACGCCGAGGACGAGGAGCGTGAGGGTGGAGCGGCGGGGGCGGGAGGCGGTGCGCACGACCGACGAAAGATACCGAAAGTCGTGTGACGGTTCCGTTGCGTCGGGGTTGCGATCACGAGGCACGGCCCGCCCCCGAACGCTCAGTCCCGTCCGCCCGGGCGACCCACCAGCACGACCCAGGCCACGATCCCGAACAAGGCGATCAGCAGCGCGCCCCGCACGAGCGAGACGACCATCCCCAACACGGAGTCCACGGCGATCCAGATGACGACCAGGACCACGAGGCCGAGCAGGATGCGGCTCGTGAGCCCACCCCCACGAGGTTCCACAGGCCGCGCCATGCGGTCAGGCTACTGCCGCCGAGCCGCCACGGGTCGTCAGGTCGAACGTGTCACAGCTTGCGGATCAGATCGACGCGCTGCTCGCTGTGGTTGGCGTCGGCGCCCTGCTCGCCGAGCAGCTCGGCGCGGTCGCGCTCGGCCGCCCGGCGGGCCCCGTCGCTGGTGCTGCGAGCCCGCTCGAGGGCGGCGTCGACCCCGTTGTCGCCGATGAAGGTCGCCCACTCGACGAGAGCGTCGACCATCTCGTCCTCGGGCACGACTGCCACGTTCTGGCCCCGCACGAACAGGTGGCCCTTGTTCTTGCCGGCGGCGATGCCGATGTCGGCGTCGCGGGCCTCGCCCGGACCGTTCACCACGCAGCCCATGACCGCGACCTGCAGCGGGATCTCCTTGTCGCCGAACGCCTCCTGTGCCCGGCGGGCGACGTCGATGACGTCGATCTCGGCGCGACCGCACGACGGGCAGGCGATCAGGTCGACGTTCTTGCGCTCCCGCAGGCCCATCGACTCGAGCAGCGCCCGGCCCGCCCGGGCCTCCTCGACGGGATCGGCCGTCAGGCTGTAGCGGATCGTGTCGCCGATGCCCTCGGCCAGCAGGGTGGCGATGCCGGCTGTGGCCTTGATCATGCCGCCCGGCATCGGCCCGGCCTCGGTCACGCCGAGGTGCAGCGGGTGGTCGACCGCGTCCGCGAGCTGCCGGTATGCCTCGATCATCAGCGGCACCGACGAGGCCTTGACCGAGATCTTCACGTCCTCGAAGCCGACCTCGTCGAAGTAGGCCAGCTCCATCTGTGCCGACTCGACCATGGCCTCGGGTGTGACCCGGCCGCCGTACTTCTTGTAGAGGTCGGGGTGCAGCGACCCGCCGTTGACCCCGATGCGGATGGGCACGCCCCGGGCCTTGGCCTCTTGCGCCACCAGCTTGATGTGCTCGGGCCGGCGGATGTTGCCCGGGTTCAACCGCAGGCAGTGGACCCCGGCCTCGAGCGCCGCCAGCGCCATCCGGTGCTGGTGGTGGATGTCGGCCACGATCGGTACAGGCGACCGGGGCACGATGCGGGCCAGGCCCTCGGCCGCCTCGGTCTCGTTGCACGTGCAGCGGACGATGTCGCACCCGGCCATGGCCAGGTCGTAGATCTGCTGGAGGGTGCCGTCGACGTCGGCGGTCTTGGTCGTCGTCATCGACTGCACGGTGATCGGCGCGTCGCCGCCGACGGGCACGTCGCCCACCATGATCTGGCGGGTCTTGCGGCGGGGGTACGAGGATTCGCCGAGGTCCATGGCGTCAGAGCTGTGGGGGGTCGACGATGTCGAGGTACATCGTCGTGACGCCGAGCACCACGATCAGCAGGAACACCGCATAGGTCAGCGGCAGCAGCTTCGTGAAGTCGGCGTGATAGCGGCGGCCCGGCCGCGAGCGGATGCGCTCGTAGATCGCCAGCGCCGCGTGGCCGCCGTCGAGCGGCGGCAGCGGCAGCATGTTGAGCAGCCCGAGCAGCAGGTTGATCTGGAAGAACAGCACGAGGATGAACGCGGCCCGGTGCTCGACGTCTTGCGAGCCGATCCGGACGAAGCCGATGATCGACATCAGCCCGTCGGGGTTGCGCCCGCTGTCGGAGGCCTGGGCGCCACCGCCGCCTGAGCCCTCGGACCCCTCGTCGCGGGCGCTGCCGACGTCCTCGGCGAAGTCGCCGATGCCCGATGGACTGAAGACCCGGCCCAGGGCGCCGACGCTCGCGGTGGTGACGCCCCACATCTCGCCCGGGGTCTGGGCGATGGCGGAGACGATCCCGTCCGGCTCGGCCTGGAAATCGCCGTCGGTGCCCACGCCGAGGAACGGCGTGCCAGCCTCGCCGCTCTCGCTCTCGGGGCGGGCCCGCAGCGTGGCGTCGATCGTGCGTTCGTCACCGCCGCGGTCGACGGTGAAGACGACCTCGTCCCCCACGTCATAGGCCGACAGAGCGTCGGACAGGTTGGTGAAGTCGGAGGCCGACCGATCGCCGACGGCGAGGATGCGGTCGTCCTCCTGGAAGCCCGCCGCCTGGGCCGCGCTGTCGTCGACGACCTCGCGGACCGTCCAGGCCTCGGCCCGCGGGTCGGTGATGCTGCCGCCTGGGATGCCGACCACGCCGAGCAGGATGACGCCGATCACGAACGCCTGCAGGAGGTGGGACAGCGACCCGGCGCTCACGACGAGCAGCCGCTTCGGGAACGACTGCTGGCGATACGAGCGCGGCTCGTCGGCAGGGTCGACCTCGTCGAGGTTGTTCATCCCGATGATGCGGACGTACGCGCCCCCGGGGATGACCTTGAACCCGTACTCGGTCTCGCCCCGCTGGAACGACCAGATCTTCGGCCCGAAGCCGATGAAGAACTCGGTGACCTTCATGCCCGACGACTTGGCGGTCACGTAGTGGCCGAGCTCGTGGATGAAGATCGTGACGACGACCCCGAGGATCATCACGAGCAGGGGCCACCCCCACACGACGCCCACGCCGACGGTCGCCGCGATCAGCAGGGCGAGGCGTAGCCCGCCGGTCTCGTAGGTCGGCTGGTCGTCGGCCGGACTCGGTGGAGGGGGTGTCGGGCGCGCGTCGACCGGCCCGGGGGCCTCGTCCTGTCGGCGCATCTCCGTCATGCCGCGATCCTCTCGATCTCGCGACGGGCGGCCTCGCGGCCGCGACGGTCGGCGTCGATCACCGCGTCGACCCCGTCGGCAGTCCCTCCATCATGCCGTGAGAGCACTGCCTTGAGGACGTCGGGGATGGCCGACCAGGCGATCCTGCCCCCGAGGAACGCCTCGACGGCCTCCTCGTTGGCCGCGTTGAGCACGGCCGGCGCCAGGCCACCCGCCCGCCCCGCGGCGTAGGCCAGGCCCAGGCACGGGAACGCGTCGAGATCGGGCGGCTCGAACTCGAGCGGCCCGCACGACGTCCAGTCGATCCTGCCGAACGGCGTGCCGATGCGGTCGGGCCACGCCAGGGCGTAGCCGATCGGCAGGCGCATGTCGGGGTTGCTGAGCTGGGCGATGGTCGACCCATCGCTCATCTCCACCATCGAATGGACGATCGACTGCGGGTGCACGACCACCTGGATGCGGTCGTAGTCGACGCCGTGCGCGTCGCCGAACAGCTCGTGGGCCTCGATCACCTCGAGGCCCTTGTTCATCAGCGTCGACGAGTCGACGGTGATCTTCGGCCCCATCGACCACGTGGGGTGGGCGAGGGCGTCCTCGACCGTCACGTCCGCCAGCTCGGCCCGGGTGCGGCCGCGGAACGGGCCCCCGCTGGCCGTGAGCACGATGCGAGCCACCCGCCCGGGAGCACCGCCGGCGTTGGCCGCGAGGCACTGGTGCACGGCGCCGTGCTCGGAGTCGACCGGCACGATCTCCCCCGCTCCCGGGCGCGCCAGCACCGCGCGGACGACCGGCCCGCCTGCGATCAGCGACTCCTTGTTGGCGAGGGCCAGCCGCCGCCCGGCGGCCAGCGTGGCCAGCGTCAGCCGCAGGCCCGCGAAGCCGACGACCCCGTTGACGCAGACGTCAGCCACCGTGCCCATCTCCGCGAGGGCCTCGACCCCGGCATGGACCTCGGTGCCGGGCGGGACGGCGCGGGCCACGTCTGTGGCCCGGCGCTCGTCGCCGACGACCACCAGCTTGGGGTGCAGGTCGTGGGCCTGCGCCACCAGCCGGTCGACCGACGACCACGCCCCCAGGGCCACCACCTCGAAGCGATCGGGCTCGGCCCGCACGACGTCGATGGTCTGGGTGCCGATCGACCCGGTCGAACCGGCCACGGCGACGGTCGTCACGGCCACGGCGCAAGGGTAGCTGTCGTGTGTCTGGCGCCCGAGGTCGCGTGTGGCACCCCCTCGCGACCTGGGCAGCGGCGCGCGGCGAGGCGGCGGGGGGTGCGGGGGGCAGAGGCTCCGCCGGAGCCCCCCGCCGTCGCTCGATCCGGCTTGCCGGTCGAGCGACAAGACACGACTCGCCGCAGGCGAGGCCAAACAACTCCGAGCCGAAGCTTGCTTCGGCGAGGACACTCAGGTCAGGAAGAAGTCGCTGATGCGGGCGAGGTACCACACCGCCGGCAGCACGAAGAGCAGGGCGTCGAAGCGGTCGAGCAGGCCACCGTGGCCGGGCAGGATGCTGCCCATGTCCTTGATGCCCAGGTCGCGCTTGACCAGCGACTCGGCCAGGTCGCCGAGCGGGGCGACGAGGGCGACGAGGATGCCGAGCTTCAGGCCCTCCTGCCAGCTGTCGAACGGGTGCACGCCCAGGATGGCGAACACGACGGCGGCCACGACGGCGAGGAGCATGCCGCCCGCCAAGCCCTCGATCGTCTTGTTCGGGCTCGCCGCCGACAGCGGCCGCGACCCGGCGCTGCGGCCCACGAACAGGGCGCCGACGTCGTAGCCGATCGTCGGGATGACAGCCGCCAGCAGCAGCGCCACCCCGTTCCCGAAGGGGTCGGCCAGCAGCAGCCCGGCAAACGAGCCGAACAGACCGATCCACCCGATGCCGAGCATCGTCACCCCGATGTTGGCGACGGGGCGATCTCCGCCCGCGCCCACGAGGTACCAGAGGAACGACACGGCCACCGACAGGACGAGCACCAGCGGCAGCGCGCCCTCGCCGTAGTTGTAGGCGGCGATCACGCCGCCAACCGTGGCCGCCACTCCCACCGGCATCGGAGCCTCGAACCCGGCCGTGTTGACCGCCACGAAGAACTCGTAGGCGGCGTACGCCAACACGGGAACGGCGACGATCATCCCACCGAGGGGGCCGAGCACGGCGAACGCAGCCAGCGCCGCGGCCAGGAACCCGACGCCCACGAGCACGGCGGTCCGGAGGTCACGGTCGGGCGCCCGGCGGGTCGCCCGCCGCGGTGCGGTGCCGACCGGGGGCCCGCCCGCCCGCCGCGCGTCGGGGAAGCCTGCGGCCGGCTCGTCATAGACCTCGTCGTCATAGACGTCGTCGTACGACTCGGCGTAGCCCGCCTCGTATCCCTCCTCGTCGTAGCCGGCGTCCCCGTAGGGGTTCTCCTGCGACGGCTGCCCGCCCGACGGCGGGCTGTCGAACACCGATCGCCCCGGAGACGGGTCGACCCCGGCCTCGTACGGCGCAGGCGCGGCGCGGCCGCCGCGCCCCGGCTGCTCGGACGGGACGGGGTCGGGCCAGTTCGTGGGCCCCGGCGCCGGCGCCCGCGTCGGCTCTTCGCGCCATCGGGGGTCGGAGTCGTAGCCGGACCACGTGTCGTCACCCTGGCGCGGGTCGCGTCCGCTCATGTGCGGCACCTCCTCTGCGGCCGATCCGGCCCAGTGCGACAACTCGGGCGCATCCGTCGGCCGCTCGACCGGCACGACCGGCGGGCGCTCGATCGAGTTCGGGTCGTCGTAGGACCCGAGCGGGAAGCGCAGGGCCGGGCGCGGCCCTTCGCTGGGCGGGGCCGCAGGGCGGTCTCCGAACCGGGGCTGGCCCTCGGCGAAGCGGTGCCGGATGTCGTCGCGCTCGAGCGCCTCGGCCGCCTCGTCGGCGCCGAGCAGGCGCACTCCCTCGGTGGGATCCCGGTGGCGCTTGTCGCGGCGGTCATCCCGATCGGTCACGTCGTCTTCCTTCCGTCGAACCCGCCCTTGATGAAGCTCGCACCTCGCTCACGTCGTGAAGGATGTCGTGGGCGTCATCCCGTGTCGCCCCACCATCCTGACCGCATCTCCACCGCAGGTGGTGGCAAAGGCCCGGCCGTGCCCGTGGGTGAGGGTACGGCCACGGGCCTCGCGGGCCGGCGCGGGTCACACCTCCAGCAGCTCCTGCTCTTTGTGCTCGAGGGCGGCGTCGACGTCGGCCTCGTGCTTCTGCGTGAGCTTGTCGAGCTCCTTCTCGGCCCTGGTCAGGTCGTCGGCGGAGATGTCGCCGTCGTGCTCGAGCCCCTCGAGATCGTGGCGTGCGCCCCGCCGGGCGTGGCGGATGCTGACCCTCCCCTCCTCGGCCATGCCCCGAACCACCTTCACGAGCTCCTTGCGGCGCTCCTCGGTGAGCGGCGGGAAGTTGAGCCGGATGACCTGGCCGTCGTTGTTGGGGGACAGGCCGAGCCGGCTGTTCTGGAGCGCCTTCTCGATCGCGCCGACGGAGCTCTTGTCGTACGGGCTGATCACGAGCAGGCGCGCCTCGGGCACGGTGAACCCCGCGATCTGCTGCAGCGGCACCTCGGTGCCGTAGTAGTCGACCGGCAGCTTCTCGACGAGCGCCGGCGCGGCCCGCCCAGTGCGGACCCCGGTGAACTCGGCCCGCGCGTGCTCGACCGCCTTCGCCATCTTGTCACGGGCCTCGTCGAGGACCATGGCGATCATGTCGTCGTCAGGCACGAGGTGCTCCTGGATCGAGAGCGACGGCGGCGGGCGGGCAGGACCCCCGGACCAGCCGGGCGCACGGGCGCAACCCCTCTGCCCCCTGCTGTCGTCGATTGCTAGTGGTGGCTCGCGGCCACTAGTGGATCAGAGTACCGATCTGCTCGCCCTCGACGATGCGCCGGATGTTCCCCGCACCCAACAGGTCGAACACGACGATCGGCAACTTGTTGTCCATGCAGAGGGTGATCGCCGTCGAGTCCATCGCCTTCAGGCCCCGGTTCAGCACGTCGAGGTAGCTGACCTCGTCGAGCCGGGTGGCGTCGGGCGTCGTGCGGGGATCGGCGGTGTAGAGCCCGTCGACCCCCGAGTGCGTGCCCCGCAACATGCCGTCGGCCTCGATCTCGACGGCGCGGAGGGCGGCAGCGGTGTCGGTGGTGAAGAACGGGTTGCCGGTGCCGCCGGCGAAGATCACGACCCGCCCCTTCTCGAGGTGGCGGATGGCACGGCGGCGGATGTACGGCTCGGCGACCTGCGCCATGTGGATGGCCGTCTGCACCCGGGTCGGCTGGCCGAGGCGCTCGAGCGTGTCCTGCAGCGCCAGCGCGTTGATGACCGTGGCCAGCATGCCCATGTAGTCGGCCTGGGCCCGGTCCATGCCAGCGCCAGCGCCGGTCATGCCCCGCCAGATGTTGCCCCCGCCGACCACGACCGCGACGTCGACGCCCGCCTTGCGGACGTCGACGATCTCGGTGGCGATGAACTCGGCGAAGGTGCCGTCGATGCCGAAGCCGACATCGCCGGCGAACGCCTCGCCCGACAGCTTGAGCAGGACCCGGCCGTAGGTGATGCCGGTCATCGGTCCGTGCCCTTCCCGGCGACGCCGGACGGGGTCGCCGGGACGGGTCTCACCCGCCGATGAAGAGCTGGGCGAAACGGACGATCGTGGCCTGGCGGCCCTCGGCGAGCTGGCCCACGGTCAGCTTGTCGTCGCGGACGAACGGCTGGTCGACGAGCACGCGCTCTTTGTACCAGCCGGTGAGGCGGCCCTCGACGATCTTCGGCCAGGCGGCCTCGGGCTTGCCCTCGGCCTTGGTGATGCCGAGCAGCGTCTCGCGCTCCTCGGCCACCAGGTCCTCGGGCACCTCGTCGCGGGTGAGGTACTGCGGCTTGGCGAACGCGATGTGCACGCCGAGGTCGTGCGCCAGCTCGGGCGTGCCGCCCTGCAGAACGACCACCACGCCGTTGACGCCCCGCCCGTCCTGGCGGTGCAGGTAGGTGTCGACGGTCTCGCCCTCGGACAGCTTGATCTGCACCACGCCGCCGACCTCGATGTTCTCCTTCAGGGTCACCTTGAGGTCGTCGATGGCGTTCTGGTGTGCGGCGACGCCGGACTCGCCCTGGGCGGCCACCGAGTCGGCGAGCTGCTGCGTCAGGCGGATGAAGTTGTCGGACTTGGCGACGAAGTCGGTCTCGCACTTGAGCTCGACCATGCCGACCGTGCCGACGTTGGTGGCGATGGCGATGGCGCCCTGGGCGTTCTCGCGCCCGGCGCGGTCGTCGGCCTTGGCCAGCCCCTTCTCGCGCAACAGCTTCCTCGCCGCGTCCATGTCGCCGTCGGTCTCGGTGAGCGCCTTCTTGGCGTCCATCATGCCTGCACCAGTGGCTTGGCGCAGGGCTTGTACGTCCTTGGCGGTGAAGTCGGCCATCGGGGCTCAGGACTCCTGGGTGTCGGTGGGGGAAGTCTCGGTGGGGGAAGTGTCGGTGGGGGTCGTGTCGGAGGAGGGGGTCTCGGCGGGGGCGGCGTCGGCGGCTGCGGCCGGCTCGGGCGTGAGGTCCACGCCGGCCTCGGCCTCGGCCTCGGCGACCTCAGGGGCGATCGACTCGGTGAGGGGTTCCTCGCCGACCGGCGTGACCTCGGCGGGGCGCGGGGCCGGCCGACCTGCCGCCACTCGGCTCTCGCGCTGCTGCGCCTCGAGCAGGGCCAGGCGCCGGGCCTCGGCCTGCTCGGCGGCCACGCGCGCCGCCTCGTCGTTGGAGCGCGGCGCCACCGGAGTCGCCAGCGAGGCCATGTGCTTGCCCTCGATCACCGCGTCGGAGATCACACGGCACAGCAGCGTGCCCGAGCGGATGGCGTCGTCGTTGCCGGGGATGACGTAGTCGATGACGTCGGGGTCGCAGTTGGTGTCGACCACGGCCACCACGGGGATGCCGAGCTTGTTGGCCTCGGTGACCGCGATGTGCTCCTTCTTCGTGTCGAGCACGAACACGGCCTGGGGCAGCGCCTGCATCGAGCGGATGCCGCCGAGGTAGCGGGCGAGCTTCTCGAGCTCGCGGGTCTTGAGCAGGGCTTCCTTCTTGGGCATCGCCGCGAACTCGCCCGAGTCGCGCTGGCGCTCGAGGTCGAGCATCTTGGCGACCCGCTTGCTCATGGTCTGGTAGTTGGTGAGCATGCCACCGAGCCAACGCTCGTTCACGAACGGCATGCCGGACTTCTCGGCGTACTGCTCGATGGGGTCCTGCGCCTGCTTCTTGGTGCCGACGAACAGGACGGAACCGCCCTTGGCGGTGATGTCGCGCACGAACGTGTACGCGGTCTCGATCCGGGCCAGCGTCTGCTGGAGGTCGATGATGTAGATGCCGTTGCGCTCGCCGAAGATGAACCGCTTCATCTTCGGGTTCCACCGGCGGGTCTGGTGCCCGAAGTGGACACCGGCCTCGAGGAGCTGCTTCATGCTGACGACGGCCACGATGTGGTCCTTCCCATGGTTCGGCGTCGCCGGCCCGGCGCCCGGAGGCGACCGTGGGGTGGGCCGGCTGTGAGGTGTGAGGAGTCGAGGGGCGCGGCCAGGGGTTCCTGGCCGGCGTGACAGCCTATCGGGCGGTCCGTGGAGGCCGCACGTTCGTTCGGGCCCCGGGCCCGTCACCCAGCCGCTCGCAGCATGAGTCCGACGTCGTCCTCGACCGCCGAGATGGCGTGGCCGGTCAGGACGTCGGCCACGACGTCGTGCCACGCTTCGCAGCCCGGCGGCTGACCCACGAGGGCGCGGGCGAGCTCGGCCGTCGCCGCGTCCGACCCCACGACCGTGCTGTGCGCCGCCAGCCCGGCGACGGGCACCGTGACCTCGTCGGCGCCGTCGACGTCGGTGTGCGGCGACGCCACGACGAGGTCGCCCCGGGCCGCGATCGACAGGAACCGGACGCCTTCGGGGACCCCGACCCTCGCCAGCCCGTCGACCAGCGACGATCGCTCGCTGAGCTGGGTCGACCACGGGGGCATCGGGGTCGAGCCCGAGGCCGAGGACGCTGGTGACGGCGTCGAGGGCGGGGCCCGCCCGTGGTGCGTCGGCCGTGGCGGCCACGGCCGTGGCCAGGTCGGCGCCCCCGTGGGGCGAGGCGATCGTGGCCACGAGGCCGAGCCGCGTGAGGTCGAAGCCCCGCGCCTCGAGCTCGGCGAGCGCGAGCCGGGTCACGAGCCCGCCGAGCGAGTGGGCGTACACGTCCACCTGGGCCTGCGGGTCGGCGGCGGCCACCTGCTCGACCAGGTCGGCCAGGCGAGCGGCGGCGGCGACCGCGTCTTCCTGCGGTGTCGCCCGACGTGTAGCCGGACGCGTCGAGACCGGGCAGGGCCGGGGCGGAACCCGGCGTGCGCCCGCCGGCGTAGCTGAAGCGGACCACCCGCCCCTCGTCGTAGCCGAGGTCCGACGTGCGCAGGTCGTCGATGGCGGCGGGCCCGCTGGTCGACCCGAGCCCCGCCACCGTGATCGCCACCCGCCGCTCGCCGGCCACCGGCCGAGCCGGCGGTGGGCCGGGTGAGCAGGGCCTCGGGAACACCAGCCGGTCGGCGAGGTCGGAGGCGACGGACAGACCGCGGCCGAGGGTCCCGGCGCCGGCGAGCCCCGCGCCACCCGTGAGGGCCGTGGCGCCGGCGACCGCGCCCGCACGCAGCCACCGCCACGACGCCCCCAGGTCACCGAGCGGAAGGCCGCCACCGTCGAGGAGGGCAAGCTCGAGCAGGGCCCGGGCCTCGGCGTCGGGGGTCGAGCCCGGCGGGACCTCGAACGGCAGCAGCTCGACCGTGCCCGCGGCCGCGAACAGGGCGGACGGGTCGAAGTAGGCGTCGCCCACCCGGGCGCCGAAGTGCAGCCGCTCGCCGGCGGTGCCGATCGGGTCGCCGCCGGCCACTGTGGCTCCCACCGTCGTGCCCAGGGCCTGCAGGAACGAATAGCTCGTGCGGACGCCGTCGGCGTGGAGGACGGTGACGTGGAGCGAGCCGGCCACCGAGCCGGCGAACACGACCGTTCCCGGCGCGCTGGCGCGCACGACGTCGCCGGGCGAGGTGGCGTACTCGAGCCCCCGGTTTCCGGCCCCGTACGGCCCGGCCGGCGGCCGGAAGGGATCGGCGATCGGCGCGTCGACCGGCGGCGTGTGGGCCACCGTGCCGGCCCGCGGGGCCGGCTGGCGGGCGCGCCCGTCCGCCGGCGCCGGCGCGCACACGAGCACGCCGGCGGCCGCTACCAGCACCACGACGGCCCGCCGGAGCGCGGTGCGGAGACCGGCGGAGCGCGCCCGAGCACCGGGCCGCCGGCCGGTGGCGACGTGGGGCCAGACGGGACGTCGGCGCCGACGGCCGCGGGCTGCGCCGCGGCGCGGACGAGGGATGGACCGGTGGACCTGGAGCATCGGGGCCTCCTCCGAGCAGCGAATGCGGCGACCGGCAGGTCGCGAGGCGCGCGCGCGGCGGTCGGAGGCGCCCGGGGGCGCGGTCGAGGCCCGTCAGACGGGCTCGCGCTCGGCGGCGGTCAGCCACCGGCGCAGGTGACCCACGGCCTTGCCGTGGATCTGGCAGACGCGGCTCTCGGTCACCCCGAGAACCTCGCCGATCTCGGCCAGCGTGAGGCCGTCGTGGTAGTAGAGCGCCACGACGTCACGCTCGCGGTCGCTGAGCTGATCGATGGCGCGGGCGAGCGCCTGCCGCAGCTCATCGAGCTCGATCTGGTCGCCGGGGGCATCGTCGGGCGAGGCGAGGACCTCGCCGAGGGTGAGGGGCTGGTCGCTGTCGACCGCAGCCCCGAGCGTGGCGTCGAAGTTGACCAGGTTCACGAGCGCCACCTGGGCCAGCGCCCGCTGCAGCTCCGCGGCGGTCAGGCCGAGGGCCTCGGCCAGCTCGTCGTCGGTGGGCGCCCGCCGCAGCTCGGCCTCGAGCGACCGCGCCGCGTTGTCGATGGCCCGGGCCTTGGCCCGGACCGACCGGGGCACCCAGTCGAAGGACCGCAGCTCGTCGACGATGTGGCCCCTGATGCGGGCGAGGGCGTAGGTCTCGAAGCGGTGGCCGCGGTCGATGTCGAACTTGTCGATGGCGTCGATGAGCCCGAACACCCCGTAGCTCACCAGGTCGGCCCGATCGACGTGGCTGGGCGCGCTCGCGGCCAGCCGACCGGCCACGAGGTGGACCAGCGGTGCGTAGTGCAAGATCAGTTCGTCTCTCGCCGGTCGCTGGCCGACACGCTTGTACGCGTGCCACACCGTGGCGATCTCGACATCGACGTTGGTCACGTACGCGTCCCTATGCCCGCGGGTGGGTGGCGTCGAAAACTGTCCTCAGCCGTTCCTTCGAGACGTGAGTGTAACGCTGGGTGGTCGCCACGTCTGAATGGCCGAGGAGCTCTTGCACGACTCGCAGGTCAGCGCCCCCGTCGAGCAGGTGCGTTGCGAACGTGTGGCGCAGCGCGTGCGGATGTGTGGGCTCGATCGCACGCCGGTCGAGGATGCGCCGGGCGTCGCGCGGAGTGAGCCTGCGGCCCCGCCGGTTGAGGAACACCGCGCCCCCCGGCGACGCCGCCGTCGCCAGCGCCGATCGTCCGTCGGCCAGCCAGCGGCGCACCGCGTCCACCGCCGGCTCGCTCAGCGGCACGGTGCGCTGCTTGGAACCCTTGCCCCACACCACGACGCGCGCCCGGGCGAGGTCGATCTCGTCGACGTCGAGGGCCGTCGCCTCGGCGATGCGGAGCCCGCTGCCGTACAGCAGCTCGAGTAGGGCGGTGTCGCGCAGCTCGACCGCCCCGTGGGGCGTTCCGGCCGCCGCGGACGACGCCGGCGTCGCCGCGTGGTCGCGATCGTCGAGCAGGGCCCGGAGCTCGTCGGGTCGGAGCACCCGCGGCAGCCGGGCGTCGCCCTTGGGGGCGCTGAGGCCGGCGGTCGGGTCGCGGTCGAGGCGACCGGTCCGGACGAGCCAGCCGAAGTAGCGCCGCAGTGCAGACGCCCGGCGGGCGATCGTGCGGCGTGCCTGGCCGCGCGTCGCCATGTAGGCCAGGTAGCGGCGCAGGGTCCGGCGGTCGACACCCGCGGGGGCGTCGAGGCCCAGCCGGCCCGCCCACGCGGTGAACGCCCGCAGATCTCGGGCGTAGGCCTCGACCGTCGACGGCGCCGCGGCGGTCAGCGACCGGGAGAACTCGTCGAGGTGCCACCCCATGCCGGTCACGGTACCGATCGGCCGCGGGGCGACCGCGGCACCGACCGTGACCACGGCAGCGGCGCGGTGCATGGCGGAGGTCGCCGTCATCGGCTCGTCCCCTGGCCGGCGGCCCGCTCATACCACCCGCCGGCGCGGCTGACCCATCCGGCGTCGCACAGCCGATCGAGGGCGGGCGCCAGGCACCCGAGGTCGCGGCCGGTGCGGACGACGAGCTGGTCGAGCGTGGCCGCCTCCCAGCCGACCTGTTCGAGCACCGCGCGGTCGGCGGGATCGGGTTCGGCTCGGGCGTCGGTGGACCGATGGCGACGACCGGTGCCCAGGTCGAGGGCGACCAGCACGTCGTCGGCCGAGCAGGCCGGCGCCCGCCCCTCCGCGAGCAGGGCGTTGGTGCCCGCCGCCGCCGGGTTGCGGACCGACCCCGGGACGGCGAACACGTCGCGCGCCCGCCGGTCGGCCTCGTCGACGGTGTGGAGGGACCCGCCCTTGGCGTGCGACTCGACCACGACGACGACGTCGGCCAGCGCGGCGATGATGCGGTTGCGCGCCGGGAAGCGCCAGCGCTCGGGGCGGGCGCCGGGCGGTGCCTCGGACAGCAGCAGGCCCACCTCGGCGACCGACCGCCACAGCTCATGCTGGTGGGCCGGGTAGACCACGTCGTGCCCGCAGCCCACCACGCCAATGGGCGGTGCCCCGCCGGCCGCGAGCGCCCCGCGGTGCGCGGCGCCGTCGATGCCGGCGGCCAGGCCCGACACGATCGACACGCCGGCGGCCGCCAGGTCGCGGCCCAGCTCGAACGCCACGCCGCGCCCGGTCGCCGAGCAGCGCCGCGTGCCCACGATCGCCACCCGCGGCCCGTCGAGCAGGCCAGGGTCGCCCTGGTGGAACAGGACCGCCGGCGGCTCGACGTCGGCGGCGAGAACGGCGGGGTACCCGGCCGAGCCGCGCGTCGTCACCCCGACCCCGAGGTCGACGGTGCGGCGCCAGAGCCCCGCGACGTCGACCTCGCGCGCCGCGGCTCGCCACGCCCCGAGCAGCTCGTCGCTCGCCCGGCCGAGCGCCTGGACCACGCCGGCGTCGTCCCAGGCCGCGCCAGCGCTGAGGCGGCGCCACGCCTCTTCGGGCGTCACGGTGGCCAGCATCGCCGTCAGGCGGGCGGGACCCATCCGCCGGAGCCCCGCCATGGCGGCCGCGAACGCCTCGGGCGGCGGGCGGTCGTCGGTGCCGGTCGCCGGTGCGGAGCGGGGTGCGTCATGCCGCCCTCCCGTCGAGGAACGTGGGCTCGGCCCGCAGCGCCAACGCGGCGCTGACGTGCTCGACGGCCAGCGGCCCCTCGTGGCCCGCCAGGTCGGCGATCGTGCGGGCCACCCGGCGCACCCGGCCGAGCCCGCGCCCGGTCAACCGCCCCATGCGGAGCGTGCGCTCGACCAGCCGCGTCGCCGTCGCGGTCGAGCGCCGCCACGTCGTCGAGGCGCCACGCTGGGAGCTGGGCGTTCCCGGCGACCCCGCGCTCGGCCGCCAGCGCCCGGACCGCCGCCACCCGGGTCGCCACCGCGGCCGTGGGCTCGCCGGGGACCTCGGACAACAGCTCGGCCACGTCGGGCCGGCCGACCTCGACCCGCAGGTCGAACCGGTCGACCAGCGGGCCGGACAGGCGCCGCGCGTAGCGGGCCCGCGCCGACGGTGTGCACCGACATGCGCCCGGCACCGTGCCCTCGCCGCATGGGCACGGGTTCATGGCGCCCACCAGCAGGACGCGGGCCGGGAACGTGACCTTGGCCGTGGCCCGGGCGACCCGGATCACCCCCTCTTCGAGCGGCTGGCGCAGGTTGTCGAGCACGCTCGGATCGAATTCGCCCAGCTCGTCCAAGAAGAGCACGCCGTGGTGGGCGAGGCTGATCTCGCCGGGTTGGAGTGTGTGGGACCCGCCGCCCACGAGGGACACCGCCGACGCCCCGTGGTGCGGAGCGCGGAGGGGCGGACGTCGGATCAGCCCGCCGGGCGGCAGGGTCAGGCCGGCCGCGGAGTGGATGCACGTCACCTCGAGCGCGTCGGCGGGGCTCAGCTCGGGCAGCAGCCCGGCCAGCCGCCGGGCCAGCATCGTCTTGCCCGAGCCGGGCGGGCCGACCAGCAGGAGGTGGTGCCCGCCCGCAGCCGCCACCTCGAGCGCGTAGCGGGCGACCGGCTGGCCGCGGACGTCGGCCATGTCGGGGCCGGGCGGAGGCGCCGGGGGCGGCACGGGCTCGGGCGCGTCGGGCCAAGGGTGCAGGCCCTGGAGCGCCCCGACCATCAACCCGAGGGTCGCCACCGGCCGCACCACGTGACGGCCGACCAGCTGAGCCTCGACCGTGCACCCCTCGGGCACGACGACCTCGGGCGCCGCCAGGGCGTCGATGAGCGGCAGCGCCCCCGGCACGGCGCGCACCGAGCCGTCGAGCCCGAGCTCGCCGACGAACGCGCGCCCGAGCAGAGCGCCGGCCGGGACCTGCTCGCTCGCAGCCAGCAGCGCGGCGGCGATAGCGAGGTCGAGACCCGCCCCGACCTTGCGCAGGCCCGGCGGCGCGAGGTTGACCGTCACGCGGCACATGGGCCACGTCAGCTCGGTGGAGAGGAGCGCGGCCCGGACGCGGTCGCGGGCCTCGCGGCAGGTGGTGTCGGGCAGGCCCACGACGGTGAAGCTGGGCAGGCCCTGGGACACGTGGACCTCGACCCGGACGGGTCGCCCCTCGACACCGAGGAGGGTGGCGGAATGGGCGGTTGCGAGCACGGCGGCCGCTCCTCACACACGGGAATCGTGAGCGGTCGCCACCTGCCCAGCAGGAGGGCGACCACGAGCGCCACCGCCGCCGGCCCAGGGTGTGCCCGGCCCGGCTCAGGTGCGTGGGGTCACCTTAGTGGCGGGGTGTGACAGCGAGGGACGGCCCGGGTGCTCGACGCGTGCGACGGACCAGATCTGCACATGCCGTGGCCGTCGCACGATACTGAGGACGTGGGCCTCAACCCGTTCCGCCAGCACCGCCGCTCCCCCGCCGACATCCTGATGGTCGCGGTCGCACTGCTCGTCTGCGTGGCGCTCGTGGCCTGGGCCGTCCTCGGCTGACAGGCGGCGGACACGCCGCGGCGATCGCCCTGCTCGTCACGTCAGAATGCCGCCTCGATCACCTCGACACGGCCTGCGGTGACCGCGGCCACGTCGAAACGCAGGCCGCGGCGACCGGCGACCTCGGGCCCGTGGGTGGCGAGGAACCGCGCCGCCAGCACGCGCAGCCGACGCTGCTTGGCCGCGGTCACCGCCTCGGCCGGCACACCGAACCGGGCGGACGAGCGGGTCTTCACCTCGCAGAACACCAGGTCACCGCGCCGAGACCACACAACCAGATCGATCTCGCCCTCCCGGCAACGCCAGTTTCGGGCCACGATCCGGTAGCCGCGGGCCGCGTACCACTCGGCGACCAGCTGCTCGCCCCGAGCGCCGAGCCGCTGCCGCCGACTGGGCCCGGGCCCCGACCCGGATCGGGGAGCTCGCGGCGCATCGCCCGCGCCGGCCGTCACCATGGCGACCTACACGTCCTTGGTGGGGAGCTCCTCGATGTTCACGTCCTTGAACGTGACGATCCGCACGCTCTGCACGAAGCGGCTGGTGCGGTACATGTCCCACACCCAGGCGTCGCGCAGCTCGAGCTCGACGTACGTGCGCCCGCCGGCGTCGCGGACCGTCTGGTTCACCTGGTTGGCCAGGTAGAACCGCCGTTCGGTCTCGACGACGTAGGAGAACATCGGACTGACGTCCTTGTACTCCTTGTAGAGCTGGAGCTCGATGTCGGCCTCGTACCGCTCGAGGTCCTCGGCACTCATGCCGCGCACACTATCGGCCGCACCGCCGGCGGCGAACCGGCGAGAACGTTGCGGCGACGCGCCGCCGGGACCACCATCAGGGCCGTGGAACAGGTGGGTGTGGTCGCTGCGGTACGCCGCTACCCGGTCAAGTCGATGCTCGGCGAGGACCTGGCGGCCGGCGAGTTCGATGCGGGCGGGCTGGTGGGCGACCGGGCCTATGCCCTGGTCGACGACGAGTCGGGCAAGGTCGTGAGCGTGAAGCGACCGAAACGGTGGGCCCGCATGTTCGAGCTGGCGGCGTCGACCGGGGGCCGGCCGGACGGCGGGCCGGTGGCGGTCACGTTCCCCGACGGCGCCGCCCTCGGTGTCGACGACCCCGACCTCGCGGCCCGCCTGAGCACGTTCTTCGGTCGGGGCGTGTCCGTCGTCGACCGGCCGCCGCCGGGGGCGACGTTCGACGAGGTCTGGCTGCGCGACCTGAAGGACGGCGCCGAGCCCTACTTCGGCGAGCCCTCACGGGTCGAGGACGGCGACGAGATGGTCGACGGCGGCTCGGAGATGAGCACGCACGGGAACCTGTTCAACTACGGGTCGGTCCACGTCGTGACCACGAGCTCGACCGATGCGCTGGTGGGGGCCACGCCCGGGAGCCGGTTCGACCCGCACCGCTTCCGTCCGAACGTCGTGGTCGACACGCCCGGTGACGGCTTCGTCGAGACGGCGTGGCAGGGGCGCACGCTCATCGTCGGCGACGCCAGCCTTGCGGTGACCTTCACGGTCCCCCGCTGCGTCATGACCACGCTCGCCCAGGGCGACCTCCCCGCCGACCGGGACGTCCTGCGGACGATCACCCGCGAGAACGCGGTGGACGTGCTGGAGAACGGAACGCCCTACCCGTGCCTGGGCGTCTATGCCGACGTGGCCACCGGCGGCCGGATCGCCGTCGGCGACCCGGTTCACCTGGACTGAATCAGCTCTCGCGCTTCTCGCGGACCTTGGCGGCCTTCCCGATGCGGTCGCGCAGGTAGTAGAGCTTGGCGCGCCGCACGTCGCCCCGGCTGACGCGCTCGATCTTGGCGATCGTGGGGGCGTGCAGCGGGAAGGTGCGCTCGACGCCCACCCCGTAGCTGACCTTGCGGACCTTGAAGGTCTCGCGGATGCCCGAGCCCGAGCGGCCGATGACGACGCCCTGGAACACCTGGACGCGCTCCTTCTGGCCCTCGACCACGCGCACGTGGACCTTGAGGGTGTCCCCCGGGGAGAAGTCGGGGATGTCGTTGCGCAGGTTGGTGTGATCGACGAGGTCGGTGGTGTTCATCGCGCGTTCGCTCCGGCGGGGCGGTGTTCAGGCGGACAGGAGATGCTACTCGGCGGCCGCGAACCGGCACAAAGCCCGCGGCGAAGGGCACGTGGTGGGGAGATGCGTTGTCGAGGCAGATCAGTCGAGCCCGGCCGGTGGTTCCACATCCCCCCCGTCCAGCCCGAACTCGGCCAACAGCTTACGCTCGGAATCGTCGATCCCACCCCGGGCCACGACGAGGTCGGGACGTCGCTCGAGCGTGCGCCGCAGGGCCTGGGCCCGCCGCCAGCGGGCGACACGGGCGTGGTCGCCGCTGCGCAGGATCTCGGGGACGGACCACCCGCGGAACTCGGCCGGCCGCGTGTAGTGCGGGTACTCCAGCAGGCCGTCGCCGAACGACTCGTCGTCGGCCGACGTGTCGTTGCCCATCACCCCCGGCACCAGCCGCCCGACGGCCTCGATCACGACCATGGCCGCCACCTCGCCACCGGACAGCACGACGTCGCCGATCGACAGCTCGCCGTCGCAGAGGTGCTCGCGGATGCGCTCGTCGACACCCTCGTACCGCCCGCACAGCAGGCTGAACCCCGGGCCGGTCGCCAGCTCACGGGCGACGCCCTGGTCGAACGTCCGGCCCGCCGGGCTGAGGTAGAGCAGCGGCCGGGGCGGGTCGACCGCCTCGACGGCCGCGAACACCGGCTCGGGCATGAGCACCATCCCGGCCCCGCCGCCGTAGGGGGCGTCGTCGACCGACCGGTGCGGATCGGTGGCGCACGACCGCAGGTCGTGGACCCGGATGTCGAGGGCGCCGGCGGCCCGAGCCCGCCCCAGCAGGCTCTGCCCGACGAAGTGCTCGACCATGTCGGGGAAGATCGTGAAGACGTCGATGCGCATGTCGGGCTCGTCTCGACGGCGGTCGTCGGTCGGCGGGCGTGGTTCAGAGGTCGAACAGGCCCTCGGGCGGATCGATGGTCACGCGGCCGGGCGTGTGGTCGACCACGAAGACCACGGGCACGAGAGCGCCCGAGTCGAGCTCGAGCAGGTCGGCGGCCGGGTTGGCCACGACGCCCGTGCAGCGTCCCACGATGTCGCCGTCGACAGTGACCACCTCGGCGCCGACCAGGTCGTGGACCCACATCTCGGCGGGGTCGTCGACGGCCTCGGCGCGGAGGACGAGCCCCCGGAGCCGGTCGGCGTCCTCACGGCTGTCCTGCCCGGCGAAGGCGACGATCCAGCGGCCCTGGTGCGGTCGGGAGGCCTGCACCTCGAGCTCGCCGGCGTCGGTGACCAGCACCGCGCCCGGGGCGACGCGTTCGAGGCGGTCGGTCGTCAGCGACACCACCACCTCCCCCCGTAGGCCGTGCGCGCGGCCGATGCGCCCGACCTCGAGCAGCGTGGGTCGGGACGCGTCCATGGGCTGCTCAGTCCTCGAACTCGACCTCGACGTCGCTGCCGTCGCGGGCGGCGGCCGCCCGGACGACGGTGCGGATGGCCTGGGCCACCCGGCCGCGCTTGCCGATGACCCGGCCCATGTCGGACGGGCCGACGCGCACGGTCAGCCGCGGCAACGCCCGGCCCTCGGACACGTCGATGCGCACGGCGTCGCGGTCTTCGACCAGCGAGCCGACCAGGTGCTCGAGCACGGCGTGGGCGGTGGGCACCTCGGTCGTCGTGGTGCTGCCGTCGGTCACTCGCCGACCTTCTCGGTGTCGTCGGCGGCCGCGGCGTCGGTGTCGACCTCGGCCGCGGTCTCGTCGGCCTCGGCGTCGGCCGCGGCCGCGGTGGGCTCGGCTGCCGGCGCCGCCTTGTCGGCCTTGGCGGCGGGCTTCGGCTCCGGCGCGGGACGGGTCGAGGCCGTGCCGCTGTAGGTCTCCCACGCGCCCGAGATCTCGAGCAGCTTGCGCACCGAGTCGGTGGGCTGGGCGCCCTTGCGCAGCCAGTCGACAGCCTTGTCGTTGTCTATGCGGATGGCGGACGGGTCGGGGCGGGGGTCGTAGATGCCCACGATCTCGATGAACCGACCGTTGCGGGGCGACCGGGAATCGGCCGCGACGACGCGGTAGGTCGGCTGCTTCTTCTTGCCCATCCGCATGAGGCGGAGCTTGACGGCCACTCGTGTCTTCTTTCCGTGTCGGGGTGTCACCCGGCCGCGCGCTCGGGAAGGAGCAGCGCAGCCTCGTGCGGAGCGACCGACGATGATGCGCTGCGCGCGCGTGTCGGGGCAAACCGCGGGCCGGCGACCAGGGTACTTGTCGCGGGGCTGGTTAGTTGAGACCCGGGAGCGTGAAGGGCTGCTTGGGGGTGGTGCGGCCGGTGCCGGCGGGGGTCACTCGCCCGCCGCCGCCCTTGCGCCCGCCCTTCTTGCCCTTGCGGCCCTTCAACGCCTTGGTGCCCGAGAGGCCGGGCATGCGCTTCATCATCTTCTGCATCTCGCGGAACTGCTTGATGAGCTGGCTGACGTCGGCGGTCTGCGTGCCACTGCCGTTGGCGATGCGGAGCCGGCGCGAGCCGTCGATGATCGTGGGGTCGACCCGCTCGTCGCGGGTCATCGACCGGATGATGGCCTCGACCCGGTTGACCTGGCCCTCGTCGATCTCCGCGTTGCGCATCTCCTTGGGCATGCCGGGCATCATCCCCATGAGGTTCTGGAGGGGACCCATCTTGCGCACCTGCTGGAGCTGCTCGAGGAAGTCGTCGAGGGTGAACTTCCCCTCGAGCAGCTTGGCCGCCGCCTCCTCGGCCTCTTCCTTCTCGTAGACCTGCTCGGCCTTGTCGATGAGGGTGAGGACGTCCCCCATGCCGAGGATGCGGCTGGCCAGGCGGTCGGGGTGGAACAGGTCGAAGTCCTCGACCTTCTCCCCCGTGGAGGCGAAGGCGATGGGCTTGCCCACCACCTCCTTCACCGACAGGGCGGCGCCGCCGCGAGCGTCGCCGTCCAGCTTGGTGAGGATGACGCCGTCGAGGGCCAGGGTCGAGTCGAACGACTCGGCCACGGTCACCGCGTCCTGGCCGGTCATGGCGTCGACGACGAGGAACGTGTAGTCGGGGCCGGTCGCCCGGGAGATGCGGCGGACCTGGTCCATCATCTCGGCGTCGATGGCCAGGCGGCCGGCCGTGTCGACGATGCAGACGTCGCGGCCGAGGCGCCGGGCCTCGGCGACGCCGGCCCGGGCGGTCTCGACCGGATCGCCCGGCTGGCTGAACACGGGGACGCCCACACGCTCGCCCATCGTGCGGAGCTGCTCGACCGCGGCGGGGCGCTGCAGGTCGGCACCGACGAGCAGCGGGTTGCGGCCCTGCTGGCGGAACCAGCGGGCCAGCTTGGCCGAGTTGGTGGTCTTGCCCGAGCCCTGGAGGCCGGCCATGAGCACGACCGTGGGCGGCTTGGAGGCGTACTGGATGCGGATGGACTCGCCGCCCAGCGCCTCGACGAGCGCCTCGTTGACGAGCTTGACGACCTGCTGGGCCGGGTTGAGGGCTTCGTGGATGCGGGCACCGACCGCGGCCTCGCGGATGCGGGTCAGCATCGACTTGACGACCACGAAGTTGACGTCGGCCTCGAGGAGGGCGAGGCGGATCTCGCGCAGCACCTCGTCGACGTCGGACTCGCGCAGCGTCCCCTTGCTGCGCAGCCGGGCGAAGATCCCCTCGAAGCGATCGGAAAGCGACTCGAACATGAGTCACACAGCGTATCGGGCGACCCGACCGGTGCTCAGCGTCGCCGTAGCGTCACGACGTCGACGACGGCATACCCGGTCGGGACGCCGAGGACCGCCGCCACCGCGCCGACGAGCAGGCGGTCGATGAGGGCCAGCTCGTCGGGCGAGCACGTCTCGCCCCAGATGCCGCACAGGCTTGCCCCGAACGCGGCGAAGACGAGGACCGCCCCGCCGACCAGGCCGAGGAGCACAGACGTGCCGTACCCGACCTGCCGTCGGGCCCGTTCGGGCCAGCCGGCGGCCGCCCGGTACAGCGCCACGACCGCGCCCCCCAGGGCCGCCCCACCGCCGACCGCCGAGACCACTGGCGGTACCCCGCGTGCCGCCAGCATGTACGTGGCGTAGAGCCCGGTACAGATACCGAGGGGAATCGCCGGCAGGGCGCGCCTGATGTCGATCATGCGGGCAGGGTGCGACGTCGCAGTCCTTGCGGCCATGGGGGCCGCCCCTCACTCGGGCCCGGGGGTCGAGGAGGGCGTCACGAACCGGCTATGACCGCGGTCACGTCGCGCGTCGGCCGAGCCGCTCGCCGCCGCAGATGGCATGCTGGTCACGCCACGATGAGTGGCGATGGGGCTCGGGGGGACCACCGGCCATGGCGATCCGCATCATCGTGTGTGACGACCACCCCCCCTTCCGCGCCGGCCTCGTCGCCGCGCTCGCCCAGGAACGCGACCTCGACGTCGTCGGCGAGGCCGGCTCGCTGGCCGAGCTACGCCGCCACCTCGCCCGCACCGGAGCCGACCTGGTGCTGCTCGACGTCGAGATGCCCGACGGGTCCGCCGTCGACGCGGTCGCCGAGGTGGCGGGCGGGACGTCCGTCGTCATGATCTCGGCCCACGACCACGCCGACCTGGTGCGGCGGGGGCTGCGCGACGGCGCCCTCGGCTACATCCGCAAGGACGCCGAGCCGGCGGAGGTGCTGCGCCTCGTCCGCCGGGCGGCCGAGGGCAAGACCGCGCTCAGCGCCGACATGGCGCTCCGCCTGGCCGAGTCGCTGCGCCTCCAGCGCGACCGCGCCACGGTCACCCAGGCGCTCGCGTCATTGACGCCGCGCCAGCGTGAGGTCGTCGCCCTGATCGCCGAAGGGCGTACCAACCGGGAGATCGCCGAGCGCCTGTACCTCAGCGAGCGCACGGTCAGGAACCACGTGACGCGGGTGCTCGAGACGCTGGGCGTGCCCGACCGCGCCAAGCTGGCCGTCCTCCTCGTGCGGCACCAGGGGCCGCTCGACCGCCACGTCGTCGGATGACCTTCGCTGAAGGCACCGTCCCGGATCCATCGCAGCAACCCCGCCCGGCGCTCACGCGTCGCGGAGCTGGAAGAGCGTCATGCCCGAGAGCAGGGCGACCCCCGCGTAGGTGGCGAGCACGCCCAAGCCCGGCCACGGGCCGATCGGCAGCTCGTCGAGTCTCGTGGTGTGCTGGATGGAGAGCCCGGCGTCCATCGGCCCGTAGCGCTCGAGGCGCTGCTGCCAGCGCGGGTCGGCCACGAGCTGGGCGACGATCGGGAAGGCGTAGAGCAAGGTCAGGACGCCGGTGATCGCGCCCACGGGGTCGCGGACGGCGGTGGCGACGCCGAGGCTGAGCAGCGCCACCAGCGCGAGGTACAGCACGGTGCCGACGGCGGCGCGCAACGTCGGTCCGTCGGCGAGGGACAGGGGCTCGTAGCCGTTGGCGCGGGTGAACCCGTTTCCGGGCAGGATGGCCCGGCCGGCGACCAGCGAGCCGAGAACACCGAGAACACCGGCCAGCAGAGCGGTCGTGGCCACAGCCGCCGCCTTGGCCAGCAGAACCAGCCGTCGCGACGGGCTCGCGGCGAGGGTCGAGCCGATCGTTCCGGTGCCGTACTCGCTGCTCATCGCCTGCACCGCGAGCACGACGACCGCCGCCTGTCCCAACCAGATGCCGGTAAGGCTGAGCTGGGTGGTGTCCTCGAAGCACTCGGACGGCGTCGGGCACTGCGAGGTGTCGACTGCGGCGAGAGCGCCGGCGCTGCCCGCCACCGTCAAGGCGACCGCGGCCGCCACCAACCACGGCGTGCTCGGGACCGTCCACAGCTTGGTCCACTCGGCCTGGACGGCGCGACGCAGGCGTCGCATTGGCAGCGGCGTCACGCGTCCCGCCGGCGGAGCAGCAGTGTCGCGACGCCGAGGGCGCCCGCCGCGTACGCGGCCAGAACGCCCAAGCCCACCAGCGGGGCGATGGCGGTGTCGTAGCGCTCGATGGTCTGCTGCACGGCGAACCCGGCCGCCGGGGTGAGGCGCGTGAGCCAGTTCGCTACGGACAGCGGGAGACCGGTCGAGACGATCGATGGCACGAGCAGCGGCAGGATCACCAGGGGGATGGCCACGGCGGTGTGGCGGACGATGGTGGCGACGGCGAGGCTCAACACCGCCACGAGGGCGAGGAGCACTGCGGTACCGACCACGGCTCGCAGGACGGTCGGGTCGGCCAGCGACAGCTCGGGGAGACCGGGCGTCCGGGGGACGGAGCGGAGGCTCCGCTGGGACACCAGGAACGCGACGACGCTGGCGACCAGCCCGGCTCCGAACGTGGCACCGCCGAGCACGATCGCCTTGGCCGCCAGCACCCGGCCGCGCCCTGGGCTGGCGGCGAAGGTGGTCCGGATCATGCCCCGCCTGAACTCCGCCGTCATGAACAGCGCCCCGAGTGCCGCTGCGGCCAGCACGCCGACCGTTGCCCCCTCCAGGCTCAGCTGCACCAGGTCGTCGCCGAACGGCCGCGTCACCTCGCCGACGTCACCGGAGCCCGTCAGCGTGAAGATGCCATCCGACTCGGTGGAGCCCCCGCCGACCGGCTCCATCGACGCGTCGTAGTCGCTCCACGCGTCCGCCGGGAGCGGCGGGCCTTCGGCAGGGTCGACGCGGACGCTGTCGAACACGGCCTCCCCGAGCGTGGGCTCCTCGTAGACGGACGAGCTGCCGTACTGCCGCTCGATCTCCATCGACATCGGCGATGTGACGAAGAGCCCGACCTCCACGGTCGACGGCAGGTCGCCGAGGTCGACCTCGCCGACCTCCTCCCAGCTCGTCGCGTCGGACGATTCGTAGCCGGTCACCACGTCGCCGGAGCGGGTCAGCCTGAGCCACCGCGGGGCGGCGCCATCCTCGCTCCCGGCGATGTCGTGCTCGAAGCCCCACTGCAGCCGCACGCCATGGTCGGGCGTGACCATCAGCGCGGCGTACGGGGCGCCCACCTCGAGGCGCTCCTTGACCATGACGCCGGCCTTGGCCCACTCGTGGCTGTCCTCCTGGGACACCACGCGGGCGACGATGCTGCCGTCGCCGGACAGGGGCTGGTGCACGAAGTGGAGCTCGTCGGCGAAGTCGGGCTGCTCGAGCGGCTCCCCGTCGGCGATGTCGCCGCCGCGGCTGCTGGCCTCGATCAGCGCAACGAGAACGGTCAGCCCGACGACCGCGGCCAACGTCATCACCCAGCGGGGAACCGACCGCAGCTTGGTCCACTCGGCCAGGACGAGCCGGGTCACCGCGATCCCTCCCCCACGGCGACGGCCTCGTAGTCGAGCGCGTCGCGGGTCAGCTCCATGTACGCCTCCTCCAGCGATGCCCGGTGCTGCGCAACCTCCGTGACGGGCAGGCCACGCTCGCCGAGCAGGGCGACGACGCGTTCGGCGGGCAGGCCCGAGACGGTGAGCGTCTCGCGGTCGCTGGCGGTGACGGTGGCTCCGGCGTTGGCCAGCACGGTCATGGCCTCGGACCGTTCGGACGTGCGCAACAGGATCTGATCCTTGGACGCCGCCGCCAGGAGGTCGCGCACGCTGGTGTCGGCGATGAGGCGGCCGCGACCGATGACGACGAGGTGGTCGGCGGTGTCCTCGAGCTCGCTCATCAGGTGGCTGGACACGAGCACCGCGCGGCCCTCGCCGGCCAGCGACCGGAGGAAGCCGCGGATCCAGCGGATGCCGTCGGGGTCCAGGCCGTTGACCGGTTCGTCGAACAGGAGCATCGGCGCGTCGCCGAGGACAGCGCCGGCGATGCCCAACCGCTGGAGCATGCCCAGGGACAGCCCGCCGGCGCGTCGCCGCGTGGCCGATGCCAGCCCCACGAGCTCGAGCACCTCGTCGACCCGGCGACCGGCGAGACCGTTGGACTGGGCCATCCACAGCAGGTGGTCCCGTGCCCGTCGACCGGGGTGGACCGCGGTGGCGTCCAGCAGTGCCCCGACGTGGCGGAGGGGTGTCCGCAGGGTCTGGTACCGCCGGCCGCCGACGAGCGCCGTCCCCCTGTCGGGTGCGTCGAGCCCCAGGATGACGCGCAGCGTCGTGGATTTGCCCGCCCCGTTGGGACCGACGAACCCCGTCACCTGCCCCGGTCGCACGGTGAAGGACAGATCCTCCACGGCAGTCGTCCGGCCGTACCGCTTGGTCAGCCCTCGCACCTCGATGCTGGCGTCCATGGGGGCGACGCTAAGGAAGGCACACCGTCGCTGTCGTCACGCCTCGGAGTCGTTCCGGCCCTCGCCGGCGGGTGACCCGGCCGGCACCGCGTCACTCTCGTGGGGGATCCCAGGCCGACCACCCAGCCGCGAGAATGCACAGGTGCAGACCACGAGCGTTCGCACCGGTCTCCTCGGCCGCGCCAGCACGGCCGGCCGGCGGCTGGTGGCGACGCAGGAGGGGCTGCTGGTGGCCGGCCTCGTCCTCGCCCTTCTGGCCACCATCGAGATCGTCCTGGTGTCCGATCTCGACGCCGACCGCTCGGGCACCGCCCTGTCCACGGCCATCCTGCTCGGCCTCGGAGCGACGCTGCCCATCGCGGCGATCCGGACCCATCTCGTGGTCGCGACGGCCGCGATCGCGTCGGCGACGCTCCTGGTGGTGCTGACCGACGAGCGCCCGACGGTGGCCGGGACCGTGGCGCTGGCCGTGAGCCTCTTCTGGCTGGGCGCGCGACACCGTTGGCCCGCGGCGGCGCTCATGGTCGTCCCCTTCATCGCGTACGCCGCGTTCGCGATGGCCGATCCGGACACAACCAACGGACCGGCCGTGGCCGTGGCCGTGGTGGCCACGGCTGCGGTCGGCGTCGGCCGGGCTCGCCAGCTACGGGGCCGGGCCCGGGCCCGAAACGCCTCACACGAGAGCATGACCGCCGCGTTCCTCGAGTACGAGGCTCGCGGCGAGCGGGCCCGCATCGCCCGCGAGCTCCACGACGTCGTGGCGCACCACATCTCGATGATCGCGGTGCAAGCCGAGACCGCCCGGCTGGCCACGCCGGGCATGCCCGCCGACGGCGCGCGCCAGCTGCTCGCCATCGGCGACACCGCGCGGACCGCGCTGACCGAGATGCGCCGACTCCTTGGTGTCCTGCGGGAGGACACCGACACGGAGACGACCCGCCAGCCGCAGCCTGGCCTGCCCCAGCTCGTCGAGCTGGTCGACGACGCCCGAGCGTCGGCCAGCGCGACGACGCGCCTCGTCGTCCGGGGTTGCGTCGCGCCTCTCGACCCAGGCATCGAGCTCACCGTGTACCGGATCGTCCAGGAGGCCCTCACCAACGCCCGCCGGCACGCGCCCGGAGCGGCCGTCGACGTGGAGCTCGACTACGCCGCGGACGCGTTGCTCGTCCGCGTGAGGGACAACGGTCCGGGACCGTCCGGTGCGATCGCGACCGACGGCGCTTCCACCGGCGGCCACGGCCTGCGGGGGATGCGCGAGCGCGCCGCCGCCGTCGGCGGCGACCTGCGGGTCGGCTCCGCGCCGGTCGGCGGCTTCATGGTCGAGGCCACCCTCCCGGCAGCCGGACGCGCCACGGAGACGATCGCCGGATGAACCACGACCTGCCGGTGCGCATCGTCGTGGTCGACGACCAGGAGGTCGTGCGGGCCGGGTTCGCCGCGCTGCTCGACACCCAGGCCGACTTCACCGTGGTCGGGACCGCGTCCGACGGCGCCGAGGCGCTGCAGGTCTGCCACGACCGGCACCCCGACGTCGTGCTCATGGACGTGCGCATGCCGACCATGGACGGCGTCGAGGCGACGGCGCGGCTCACCGCCGAGGCGAGCGACGGCCGGCACCCGGTTCCCCGAGTCGTCATCCTCACCACGTTCGACCTCGACGAGCACGTCTACGACGCGCTCAGCGCCGGGGCGAGCGGCTTCCTGCTCAAGGACGTGACCGCCGAGCGGCTCTTCGACGCCGTGCGGGTCGTCGCGGCAGGTGACGCCCTCTTGGCGCCGACCGTGACCCGCCGGCTCGTCGCCGAGTTCGCCCGCCAGCGACCCCGGCCGTCGCCCGAGCCGTCCCGGGCGAGCGCCCTCACCGAGGGCCTGACGCCGCGCGAGGTCGAGGTGCTGCGCCTCGTCGCCGAGGGCCTGTCCAACGCGGAGATCGCCGGTCGCATGTACCTCGGCGAGGAGACGGTCAAGACCCACGTCAGCCGGATGCTGCGCAAGCTCGGCCTGCGCGATCGCACCCAGGCGGTGATCGCCGCCTACGAATCCGGGCTCGTAACCCCCGACGTCGGAGGCGTCACACCCACCAACCCCTGATCGTCAGGCCGTCGTGTCGCCGTTGCCGGTGGCGCCGACGACCAGGTGGCTCTCGACCTCGGCGACCCCGGGAACCGCGGCGGCGGCCCGTTCGATGTCGGCCTTGCCCGTCTCGTGCGGGGCGCCGCCGCTCAGGATGGCGACCCCGCCGGACACCTCGACCGACGGCTGGGGCAGGTGCCACGTGCGGGGCGAGTGCGACAGCTCGTACCGGACCCGCTCGGCCACGGCGTCGTCGCTGACCGGCGCCCGGCGCGCCGCCAGCTTGCGCTGGAGCGTGTCCCGCAGCTCCCGACCCGACGTGGGCGCCACGAGCAGCCCGATGCCGACCCCTGCGCCGAGCGCCAGCAGGCGGCTGACGCCCACGAAGCGGCCGACCTTGTAGGTCGACCCGACCGACAGCCTCCCGGCGGCGTAGCCGGTCTTCACGCCGGCCTTGCCGACCCCGTACGTCACCTTCACGGGCAACGTCACCACTCGGACAACCATGTCTCGCCTCCCTCGGCCCCACGGCGCTCGCTCACGTGAACAGGGCCTCGACGAACTCGTCGGGATCGAACTCCACCAGATCATCCACCGTCTCGCCCAGGCCGACCAGCTTGATCGGTATGCCCAGGCTGGCCTGGATGGCGAGCGCGATGCCGCCCTTGGCCGAGCCGTCGAGCTTGGTGAGCACCACGCCGGTGACGTCGACGGCCTCGGTGAACTGCTGCGCCTGGGACAGGCCGTTCTGGCCGGTGGTGGCGTCGAGGACGAGGAGCACCTCGGTCACGTTCCCCGGATCGCGGTCGGCCACACGCCGGACCTTGCGCAGCTCCTCCATCAGGTTGGTCTTGGTGTGGAGGCGGCCGGCGGTGTCGGCCAGCACGAGGTCGTTGCCGCGGGCGGCGGCCCGCTCGACGGCGTCGAACACGACGGCGGACGGGTCGCCGCCCTCGTTGCCCCGCACGAAGTCGCTGCCCGTGCGCTCGGCCCACATGCCGAGCTGTTCGGCGGCCGCGGCCCGGAACGTGTCGCCCGCGGCCATGATCACCGAGCGGCCCTCGGCCCGCTGCTGGCGGGCGATCTTGCCGATCGTGGTGGTCTTGCCGACGCCGTTGACCCCGACGAACAACCACACGTTGGGCGAGCCGGGCTCGTGGCGCAGGGTGCGGTCGCCGGTGACCAGCAGGTCCTTGAGCTGGGACTTGAGCCGGTCGAGCAGCACCTCGGGGTCGGAGATCGCCTCGGCCTTGGCGGTCGTGCGCAACTCGTCGAGGATCTCCTGCGTGGCGGCGACGCCCACGTCGGCCCTGATCAGGCCCTCTTCCAGCTCGTCCCACGTCTCGGCGTCGACCTTGCGGGACCGGATCGAGCCCAGGTACCCGCCGAGCGTGCCGCGGGCCTTGGCCAGGCGGTCGCGGAAGCTGGGCCGGACCGCGGGCGCCAGCGGCGCCTCGACAGCCTCGGCCTCGGGCTCGGCGAGCGGCGGCGCCTCGACCGCCGGCTCCTCGACCGCCGGCTCCTCGACCGCCAGGCCCTCGCTCGGCGGGGCCTCGGGGGCCGTCGGGGGCGGCTCGAGGGCGGTTCCGCCGCGGGACCGGAGGCCCACGAAGGCGACACCGCCGATGACCACAAGGGCGAGCACGACGAGCAGGATCACGATCTCCATGGCGTGGCGAGCCTAGTGGTGGCCCCCATGAACACGCGACGAGGCACGGGGGCGTCCCCCATCCGCCGGCGGCCGGCCGCCCGTACCGTCCGGGCATGCCCGATCCCCGCCCGGACACCGACGACGCCACGCTGCTCGAACACGCGCTGTTCGAGGTGCGCAAGGTCATCGTCGGGCAGGATCGCCTGGTCGAGCGCCTGATCGTGGCGCTGTTGGCCGGCGGCCACATGCTGCTCGAAGGACCGCCCGGCGTCGCCAAGACCCTGGCCGCCGAGACGCTGGCCACCGTCGTCGGCGGGTCGTTCGCCCGGGTGCAGTTCACCCCCGACCTGCTGCCGGCCGACATCACGGGCACCCGCGTCTACCGGGCGTCGACCGAGTCCTTCGACGTCGAGCTGGGCCCCGTGTTCGTCAACCTCCTGCTGGCCGACGAGATCAACCGGGCACCGGCGAAGGTCCAGTCGGCGCTGCTCGAGGTCATGGCCGAGCGCCAGGTGTCGATCGGCGGGACCACCTACCCGGTGCCCGCCCCGTTCCTGGTCGTGGCGACGCAGAACCCCGCCGAGTCCGAGGGCGTGTACCCCCTGCCCGAGGCCCAGCGGGACCGCTTCCTCATGAAGGTGCGGGTCGACCACCCGTCGAGCACCGAGGAGCTCGAGATCCTGCGCCGCATGGGGACCGAGCCGCCGGTCCCCGATGAACGGCTGTCGCTGGACGACCTGATCCGCCTGCAGGCCGCGGCCCGCTCCGCCGTGTACGTGGACCACGGCGTGCAGCAGTACGCGGTCGACCTCGTCACCGCCACCCGCGACCCCGCCCGTCACGGGCTGGCCGAGCTGGCGCCGTTCATCACCTCGGGCGTGTCGTCCCGGGCCACCCTCGGCCTCGTCGCGGCCGGGCGAGCGCTGGCACTGCTGCGCCGCCGGTCCTACGTGCTCCCCCAGGACGTGTGGGACGTCGCCCCCGACGTGCTCACCCACCGGCTCGTCGTGTCGTACGACGCCGTCGCCCAGGGCGTCGAGGCCACGCAGATCGTCGCCAAGCTCCTCGCCACCGTGCCGGCCCCGCGCCTCACGCCCACACAGGACCCCTCGGCCCGCCCCGTGCCCCCCGCGCCCGTGCCGGCCGGCGACGGGCTGCACCTGGTCCGGCCGGCATGAACGCCGGCACTGCGGCCGGCGGACCGGCCGGCACAGCCGCTCCGATCGCGCCGGGCACTCCCCCGCCGCCCCTGGCCACCACCATCCTCCGCCGCCTCGAGCTCACGCTCGGTCGGCGGGTCGACGGCCTGCTGCACGGCGATCACGAGGGGCGGGTCCCGGGGCTCGGCACCGAGGCCGGCGAGAGCCGCCTGTACGCGGCCGGCGACGACCCCCGGCGCATCGACTGGAACGTCACCGCCCGTATGCAGGTGCCCCACGTCCGCGATGCCATCGCCGAGCGCGAGGTCGAGTCGTGGCTCGTGGTGGACCTGTCGCCGTCGACCGACTTCGGGACCGCCCGCTGCACCAAGCGGGACCTCGTCGTCGGCGCGGCGGGCGCGTTGGCGCTCCTCGCCGCCCGATCCGGCGACCGGGTGGGCGCCCACGTGCTCACCCACCACGGCCTCGCGTCGATCCCGCCCCGGTCCGGAGGCGCCCACGCTCGGGCGCTGCTCGACGCGCTCGCCGCCGCCCCCCGGGCGGACCGGGACGGGGAGGCCGCCCCCAGCCCCGACGTCGGCGACGCCCTCGACCTGCTCGCCCGGGGCTCGCGGCGCCGCGGGGTGGCCGTCGTCGTGTCGGACTTCCCGGGAACGGCCGGGTGGTTGCCCGGACTGCGAGCGGTCGCCGCCCGCCACGAGACGCTGGCGGTCGAGGTGCTGGACCCGCGCGAGCTCGACCTCCCCGACGTCGGGCTGCTGGTCGTGGCCGACCCCGAGACCGGCGAGCAGCGAGAGGTCCGCACGGGCGACGCCGGGCTCCGCCGGCGCTACGCAGAGGCGGCACGGGCGCAACGGCAGGCGACCGCGGCGACCATGCGGGCGCTCGCCGTCGACCACGTGGTGCTGCGCACCGACCGCGACGCAACCGCCGACCTCGTCGGCTGGATCGCCCGGCGCCCCCACCGCCTCGCCCACCTGCGCCGCCAGCACGCGCTCGGCATCGCACGCGGAGGTCGGTGATGCGGTTCCTCGTCGAGTGGCGCCTGTTCCTGCTCGTGGGCGTCGGCGCCCTGGCCGGCGCCTGGGTGGCCGCCGCCGTGCGGCGCCGCCGGGACGTCGTGCGGTTCACCAACGTCGAGCTGCTCGACGTGATCGCGCCGCGTGATCCCGGCTGGCGGCGGCACCTTCCCGCCGTGCTGTTCCTCGTGGCGCTGGCTGCGCTGGTGATCGGGTTCGCCCGCCCCGTGCGGGCCACCCGCGTGGGCGACGAGCACGCCACCGTCCTCCTGGCCCTCGACACGTCGCTGTCGATGGAGGCCGACGACGTCGAGCCGAACCGCCTGGCGGTCGCCCAGGAGGCCGCGCGCGCCTTCGTGGCCGACCTGCCCGACCGGCTCGAGGTCGGCTTGGTCACCTTCCACGGCACCACCACCGTGGCCGTCGCCCCCACCCGCGACCGTGACGCCCTGACCGCCGCCATCGACGCGGTCGAGCTGGGCGAGGGGACGGCGATCGGCGACGCCGTCTTCACCGCGCTCGACGTGGTGGAGGCCGCGCCCCGGGGCGACGACGGCGAACCGGCGCCCGCCCGCATCGTGGTCATGTCCGACGGCGAGACCACCGTCGGCCGCCCCAACGACGAGGCGGCGGCCGCGGCGGCGGACGCGGGGGTGCCGGTGGACACGATCGCCTTCGGCACGCCCGAGGGCACGATCGAGGGCGAGCTCGGCGAGACCGAGCCCGTCCCGGTCGCTCCCGAGCCGCTGGCGGAGATCGCGTCGACGACGGGCGGGACGGCGTTCGAGGCCGAGTCGCTGGGCGACCTGAGCTCGGCCTACGCCGACATCCGGGGCGTCGTCGGCCACGACGACGTCGATCGGGACGTGAGCGGCTGGTTCGTCGGCGGCGGCATCCTGCTGCTGGCGGTGGCCGGCTCGCTCAGCCTGGCCTGGTCACAGCGCCTACCGTGACCTCGTGACGCCCCTCGTGCCCGTCGAGGTCGAGACGGAGCGGCTGGTGATGCGGCGCCCGGTCGAGGACGACGTCGAGGGTCTGCTCCCCCTGTTCGACGCCGAGGTCGTGCGCTACCTCGACGGCCACGTGCCCGACGCCCACGACATGTGGCGGGCCGTCGCCGCCTGGGTCGGCCACTGGGAGCTGCGCGGCTACGGGATCACGACCTGGATCGAGAAGGCCACGGGCATCATCGTCGGGCGCGGCGGGCTGTGGTACCCGGGCGGATGGCCGCAGCTCGAGGTGGGGTGGACCGTCGGGCGGGCCTGGTGGGGTCGGGGCTACGCCCGCGAGGCTGGCGCCGCCGCGCTGGCGCTGGCGTGGGCGCACCTCGACCCGCCGTGGGTGTGCAGCGTGATCCACCCCGACAACGTGCGATCCCAGGCGGTGGCCCGGGCGCTGGGCGCCGTGCGGCCGCCCGAGCCGCAGGTCCTGCGCGGCCAGCCGGTCGAGGTCTGGCGCTACGACCGCCCGCCGGGCTGAGACCCTGCGAGCACCCACTCAGCGCGAGCCCGACCCCGCCTGGTGAGACTCTGGTGAACACCAGGCGATCGACGGGTGATGGACGGGTGTACCGGCGATGAAAGGGGGGCAAGGAGCTTGATCGGCCGCGGCGGCGTGACCCAGCCTCGGCGCCGACCGGATCGTCCGCCCGCCCGGTCACGCCGCTGGGAGCCATGCGCCGCGCCACGTCGATCAGAACCAAGCTCGTCCTCCTCCTCGCGACCCCGCTCATCGCGCTCGTAGTCCTGGCCGGCCTCGGCGTGCGCTGGACCTCCGATGCCGCCTCCCGCAGCCGGGACACCGTGCGCGGCACCGAGGTGGCACTGGCGTCCACGCGCGCCGCGCTCGAGGTGGCCCGCGAACGCGGCCTGGCCGCCGCCGTCATCGCCGACCCCACGGGCAGCTACGGCCAGGAGCTGCGCTTCCAGCGCGGGCAGGCGGACGTCGCCCTCGACCAGCTGGCCGCGGCGGTCGCCGGCGCGGGTGGGGTCGACATCGCTGGGGGTGTCGTCGACGAGGTGGTCGCCGCCCTGGTGGAGGCCCGCGCCCGAACCGAGGGCGGGCAGGCGACGATCGACACCGGCCTGACCGACTACTCGGCCGTGGTCCATACGCTGCTGTCGACCGGCGAGACGGGCGTGGCGGCCATCGAGGACGCCGACCTGCGGGCCACCGCGTCGTCGTACACGGCCCTGACCCATCTCACCGACGCCATCGCCCTCCAGCAGAGCCTGCTCGTCGCGGCCTACTCGGCGGGCCACCTCGACGGGGGCGTGCGCGACCGCGCGATCGCGGCGGTGGCCCTCGAAGACACGTGGCGGACGCAGTTCGAGCAGGGCGCCAGCACCGAGGCGCTGGCGGGGTACGAGGAGGCGAGCCGGTCCCCCTCGGTGGCGGCGACCGACCGCTTGCGCTCCGAGGTGCTGGCGCTCGGGCCCGGCGCCTCGGTGCCCGACGACGGGGACCTGTGGTTCACGTCCACGACCCGCAAGGTCGACCTGCTGGCGGCGCTGGCCGACGACGTCGGCTCCGACATGCGCAGCACCGCGGAGGCCCGGGGCTCGTCCGCCGAGCGGTCCCGGGTGCTGCTGCTCGTGCTCGGAGCCGCGGCGTTGGCCCTCATCGCCATCCTGGCGACCCTGCTCCACCGCCTGGTCGTGCGCCCGATCCGCGACCTGACCGCGGCCGCCCACGCAGTGGCCCGCGACGTCCTCCCCCGGGCCGTCGCGGTCGCCCACAGCAGCGGGCCCGACGCCGCGGACGACGTGGCGGTGCCGCTCCGGGCGCCGAGCCGCGACGAGCTGGGCGACCTCACCGACGCCTTCAACGCCGTGCAGCGCACCGCGGTCGGGCTCGCGGCGGAGCAGGCGACGCTGCGCCGCAACGTCAGCGAGGTGTTCGTCAACCTCGGGCGGCGCACACAGAACCTGATCACCCGGCAGCTCGACCAGATCGACCACCTCGAGGAGCGCACGGACGATCCCGACACGCTGTCGGACCTGTTCCTGCTCGACCACCTGGCCACCCGCCTGCGCCGCAACGCGGAGAACATGCTCGTGCTCGCGGGGGCCGAGTCGCCCCGGCCATGGGTCCGCCCCGTGTCGATCGTCAACGTGGTCCGCGCCGCCCTCGCCGAGTCGACCGACTACTCGCGGGTCGACCTGGTCCGCCTCGAGCCGGCGGCCGTGCTCGGCGCCGCGGTCAGCGACATCTCGCACCTGCTGGCCGAGCTGGTGGACAACGCCCTCGCCTTCTCGCCCCCGACCGAGCGGGTGGTCGTCACCGGCCGCCACATCGGCCACGGCCGCTACGGCGTGGTGGTCGAGGACGGCGGCCTCGGCATGGCGCCCGACCGCCTGGCCCAGGCCAATGCGCGCATCGAGGCGCCGCCCGCCGACGACTTCGCCGTGTCGCGGTTCCTCGGCCTGTACGTCGTGGGCCGCCTCGCCGGGCGACACGGGGCCGAGGTCAGGCTGACCGACTCGCGCTTCGGCGGCGTGGCGGCGCACGTGCTGCTGCCGGCTCGGGTGATCGTGACGGCGGGCGATCGACCGCGTGGCTCCGGCGGCGGCGCCGCGGCCGAGAGCCCCGGTCCCGCGCTCGTCACGCCTCCGGCGCCCTCGCCCGCCTACAACCCGCCGCTGACCACCGGCGCCGGCGATGGCTGACCACGGCGGGTTCGACGATGCCTGGGAGCTGGAGGCCGGCATCGTCCGCCCGTACCTGTTCACCAAGGGCCGCACCCAGCCGTCTCCGTCCGTCGAGCTGCCCGTGGAGGCGGTGCTGACCTCCACCCGGCTGGCGCGCGCGACGGCGAAATCGCTGCCGGCCGAGCAACGGCGCATCGTCGAGTGCTGCGCCACCGCCCGGTCGGTGGCCGAGCTGGCGGTCGCCATCTGCGCACCGATCACCGTGACCCGCGTGCTGGTGGCCGACCTCTACACGGTGGGCATGATCGACGTCCACGAGGTCGTCGAGACGACAGCGGACGTGGCCCTTCTGCACCGCCTGATCGAGCGGGTCAAGGCCATCGCCTGATCTCAGGCGCCGGCGCCGACCTTCTCGCTCACGACCTTCGACGAGCCACCCGATTGCATCGTGACGCCGTAGAGGCAGTCGGCGGCCTCCATCGTGCGCTTCTGGTGGCTCACGATGATGAGCTGCGCCTCGCGGCGGAACTCGCCCACCAGGTCGAGGAAGCGGTGCAGGTTCATGTCGTCGAGGGCGGCCTCGACCTCGTCCATCACGTAGAACGGCGAGGGCCGGCTGCGGAACACCGCGAACAGGTAGGCGAGGGCGGTCAACGAGCGCTCGCCGCCCGACAGCAGCGACAGCTTCTTCACGTTCTTGCCCGACGGCTTGGCTTCGATCTCGATGCCGGTGTTGAGCAGGTCGTCGGGGTCGGTCAGCCGCAACCGCCCCACCCCGCCGGGGAACAGCGTGGCGAAGAGCTGCTCGAAGTTCTCGCTGACGTCGGCGAACGCGGCCGCGAACACCCGCACGATCTCGTCGTCGATGGCCCGGATGACCTTGCTGAGCTCGCGCCGGCTGCTCTTCACGTCGTCGAGCTGCTCGGTGAGGAAGGCGTGCCGCTCGGACAGCGCTTCGAACTCCTCGAGCGCCAGCGGGTTGACCGGGCCCATGACACGCAGCTCGCGCTCGAGCTCGCGCACCCGCACGGTGGGCGTCATGCCGTCGGCCAGCTCGGGCTGCGCGGCCGCCACCGCGGCCTCGGGCTCGACGTCGAGCTGGGTGCGGCACAGTTCGATCGCCTGCTCGAGGCGCACGCGCACCTCGGCCTCGTCGAGCTCGATCCGCTGGAGGCGCTCGCGCGCCTCGGCCAGCGACCGCTCGGCCACCACCCGCTCACGCCGCTGCCCGTCGAGCTGGGCCGACAGGGACCGCTGCGCCGCGGTCTCGCGCTCGCGCCGCGCCCGCATGTCGGCCACCCGCTGCTCGACGATGGCGAGGCGCTCCTCGACGAACGCCGTGAGCCGGTCGAGGGCGGTCTCGGCGGCGTCGAGCTCGACCCGCCGTTCCTCGGCCTCGCGACGCGCCGCCACGGACCCCGCCAGGCGCTCTTCGACCTCCGCGAGGCGGCGGCGCATGAAGGTGTTGCGGTCGGCCAGCGCGGTGCGGCGCTTGTCGAGGTCGGTGCGGCGCTGCGCCACGTGGCGGACCTGCTCGTCGAGCCGCTGGCGGGCGTCGGTCATCGCGTCCGCCCGCTGCCGGCGCGCCGTCTCCTCGGCCTCGAGCAGCGGCAGCTCGGCGGCGAGCTCGGCGGCCCGCGCTCGGTCGCGGGCAAGGCGCTCGGCCGTGTCCTCGCCCTGCTCGGCGATCAGGTCGAGCTCGGCCAGCGTGTCGTCGCGGTCGGCCGCGGCCCGCTCGCCCGCCTGGGTGGCGGCGGCGATCGTGCGCTGCCGGCGGTCGCGGGCGTCGGCGGCCTCGGTCTCGGCGGCGCGGGCTGCGGCCAGCGCCGCGGCTGCGTCGCGGTGGGCCGTGTCGGCCGCCGCCGCGGCCTCGGTAGCCGCCGTGGCCCGGCCGCGAGCCTCGTCCAGCGCGGCACCGGTGGCGCCGGTCGTGTCGGTGGACACACGCCAACCGCCCGCGCCGAAGCGGCCGCCGCTCCGGGTGACGACCACGGCGTCGGGGTGCGCGAGGGCGGCGTCCACGGCCGCCGTCCACCCGCCCTCGACGGCGACGGCCGAGCCGAGCAGACCGTCGAGCAGCGGCGCCACCTCGGGCCGGCGGGGACGGACGTGGGCCAGCACGGGCTCTCCGACCGGCGGGGGCGAGCGGCGGGCCGGCGCCACCCCCATGGCGAGCACGGCGCCCGGCACGTCGCCCTCGGCCAGCACCTGCAGCGCACGGCGGCCGGACGTCACCGAGTCCACGACGACGGCGTCGAGGGCCTCGCCGCAGGCCGCCTCGGCGGCGGCCTCCCAGCCCGGATCGATGTCGACCAGGTCGAGCAGCGTCCCGACCACGCCGTCCACCGCGGCCAAGCGGGCGGCGCCCGCCCGCGAGCGGGCGGCATCGAGCGCCTGGGCGAGCGCGTCGGCGCGGGCGGTCCACGTGTGCCGCTCGGCCCGGGCCGCGTCCCGCCGCTGCTCGGCGGCGCGTGCCGTCTCCTCCGCGGCCGCGCGGGCCGCCCCCGCGGCGGCCATCGCCCCCACGACGTCGGCCTCGGGCGGCGCCGAGGCGAGCTGCTCGGCCGCCCGGGCGGCCTCGGCGTCGAGGCGCTCGAGCTTGGCTCGCAGGTTGGCGACGCGATGCTGCGCCTTCTCGGCGTCGGCGTCCGCCCGGTCGAGGACGCGCCGCAGCGTGCCCAGCTCGCCCCGCACCTCGGAGGCCCGGCCCGACGGGGCCGGCACCCCGTCGCCCCACTCGGCCTCGAAGGCCTCGTGGGCCGCGGCCAGCTCGGCCTCGGCCGCGGCCAGCGCGGCGATGTCGGGGTCCAGGCCCTCGGCCTCGCCGGCGAGCGCGTCGATGTCGGACTGCAGCCGGGCGGCGTCGGCCTCGAGACTGGCAACGACCCCCTGGTCGACGAACGCAGCCCGCTCGCGGTCGACGCCCCGCCGGCGCTCGGCCAGCAGCGCCAGCTGACCACGGGCCTTCTCCCGCAGCGCCTGGGCGCGGGCGAGCGCGTCGCCCACCTCGCTGCCGCCGAGGGTGGACAGCTCGGACTCGGCGGCCATCACCGACAGGTCCAGCTCGGACAGCCGGCCGGTCAGCAGGCGCTCCTCGTTGCGCAGCTCGGCCTTGGCCGCGGTGGCGTCACCGAGCCGGCGCTTCAGCGTCGACAGCTCGCGCCCGGCGACGAACACCTGCAACGCCTGGAGCTCGGCCACGAGGTCGCCGTGGCGGCGGGCCGCGTCGGCCTGGCGCTCGAGCGGGCGGAGCTGGCGGCGCACTTCGCGGAGCAGGTCGTTGAGGCGGGTGAGGTTCCCCTCGGTGGCGGCCAGGCGCCGCTCGGAGCGCTCCTTGCGCTTGCGGTGCTTCAGCACCCCCGCGGCCTCTTCGATGATGAGCCGCCGGTCCTCGGGGCGGGCGTTCAGCACCGCGTCGATCTGGCCCTGGCCCACGATCACGTGCTGCTGGCGACCCACGCCCGTGTCGCTGAACAGCTCCTGCACGTCGAGCAGGCGGCAGGGCACGTTGTTGATGGCGTACTCGCTCTCGCCCGACCGCCACAGCGTGCGGGTGACCGTGACCTCGCTGAACTCGATGGGCAGCAGTCCGGCGCCGTTGTCGATCGTGAGGCTGACCTCGGCTCGACCGAGCGCCTGCCGCTTGGAGGTGCCCGCGAAGATCACGTCCTCCATCTTCTGGCTGCGCACGGCCGAGGGCGCCTGGGCGCCGAGCACCCAGCCGATGGCGTCCACCACGTTCGACTTCCCCGAGCCGTTCGGGCCCACCACGACGGTGACACCGGGCTGCATCTCGAGGACGGTCGACTCCGCGAAGGACTTGAACCCCTTGAGGGTCAGCGCCTTGAGGAACATCGGAGGAAAGGCTAGTGGTGGCCCTCGGACTGCCCGGGGGATGCCACGAGGAGTGGTGGAATGACCATGAGGATCAGACCTGGCAGCTCGGGCACCAGTAGGTGACCCGCCCGCCGCTGCGCTGCTTGGTCACGGTCTGGCGGCACCGCCGGCACGGCTCGCCGTCGCGGGCCCACACCTGCAGCTCGTCCTGGAAGCTGCCCTCCTTGCTCAGGAGGTCGGTGAACGGGTGCTGCTCGGTCGAGGTGCCGTGATGCTTGGTGGCCTCGTGGAGGATCTCGACCAGCGAGCGGTAGAGGCGCCGGATCTCCATCGTCGACACGGTCGACACCTCGCGGTCGGGGCGCAGGCCCGCGTCGTGGAGGATCTCGTCCGCGTACAGGCCGCCGAGCCCGACGACGAAGGACTGGTCCATCAGCAGCGGCTTGAGCTTCTCGTTCCGGTGGTCGACCAGGGACTGGGCGAACGCGGTCCACGACACCGGGGAGGCCACCGGGTCGAGTCCGAGATCGGCCAGCTCGGGCACCTCGTCGAGCAACAGATCGGGGGTGACCACGAACGCCTCGGCCACGCCCTCGGCGTCCGCCATGCGCAGCTGCCCGCCCTGGGTGAACGACACGACGACCTGGGTGTCCTTCGCGACCTCGTCCTTGGGGGCGGTGCGCAGCAGCCGGCCCGTCACCCCGATGTCGACGACCAGCAGCTCGCCGCTGTCGAGCGTGAACACGAGCAGCGAGCCCCGGCGGTCGACCCCCTTGATCTTCACGCCCTCGAGCCGGGCCTGGAACGCCTTGCGCGACCCGTTGCGGTGCACCGCCTTGGCCACCGGAACGTCGACCGATTTGATCCGGCGCCCGACCGTCTCGCGCTCGAGACCACGTCGGAGGGTCTCGATCTCGGGGAGCTCAGGCATCGTCGTTCTCCAACTCGGCCACCAAGGTGGTGTAGGCGTCGCGCGCGGCGACTTGTTCGGCCTGCTTCTTCGACCGGCCGTCGCCGTGGCCGCGGGGCACGCCGCCGACGTTGACCGTGACGTGGAATCGGCGGGCGTGGTCGGGCCCTTCGGCCAGGGTCTCGTACTTGGGCTGCTCGTCGAACCGGCGGGCCGCCAGCTCCTGCAGCCGGCTCTTGTAGTCCTGCCCGCCCGGGCCGCCGGCGTGGGCCTCGGCCACCCGCTCGCCGAGCAGCCGCATGACGAGCTCGTGGGCCTCGGGCATGCCGGCCGCCACGTAGACGGCGCCGAGCACGGCCTCGAGGGCGTCGGCCAGGATCGACGGCTTCTCGCGCCCGCCCGACTGCTCCTCGCCCTTGCCGAGCAGGAGGTAGTCGCCGAGGTTCAGCTCGTCGGCCACCTCGGCCAGCGTCACGGCGTTGACCACCGCCTTGCGGACGTCGGTCAGCTCACCCTCGCTGAGGTCGGGATAGGCATGGAAGGCGTGGTCGGTGATGATCACGCCCAACACCGCGTCACCGAGGAACTCGAGCCGCTCGTTCGAGTCGTGGCCGGGGTTCTCGGCGCACCACGACCTGTGGACCAGCGACGGCGCGAGCACGTCGGGGCTGTCCAGCGTGACACCCAGACGGTCGGCCAGTTCGTCGAGTCGGTTGACGGGGAGTGGGATGGCGTTGCCTCAGAGACGGGCGAGGACGTAGTCGACGGCGTCGCGCACGGTCTTGATGTCCTCGAGGTCTTCGTCCTCGATGCGGAAGCCGACGCTGCGCTCGCCCAGCTCCTCCTCGAGAGCCTCGGCCAGCTCGATCAGGGCCAGCGAGTCGGCGTCGAGGTCGTCGGTGAACGAGTCGCCCTCGTGGATGGTCGCCGGCTCGACCTCGAGGATGTCGGAGAGGCGGTCGCGGATCAGGTCGAAGACCTGCTGACGATCCATCGGACTGCGTTCGACATGGGTCTCGGCGGGCACTCGGCTACTCCTGGTCTTGAACGAGGTTTCGGATCGGTCACGACGTCTTGTCGTCGGCGGCTTCGCCGCCGACAGCGCAACGAGGCTGCTTCCCGCTCTTGGCGCCTTCGGCGCCGGGCCGCTCGGGCCCAGGGGACGAGAACGGCGGGCAGTCTAGCGAGGCGCGAGTTTGTGCGCTTGTGAACAAGCGGGCCCGTCAGGCGGGCGCGACGGCGGCGCGCAGGTGGCCGACCACGTCGGCCTCGACCATCTCGAGGGCCACCCGGGTGGCGTTGACCATGGCGGTCGCCGACGACGATCCGTGGCTGATGATGCACACTCCGTCGACGCCCAGCAGCATCGCCCCGCCGGTGTTGTCGGGGTCGAGCGTCGAGTACAGCGGCAGCAGCGACTCGAACGCCTTGTCGGCCACATCGGTGGTGCCGAGGGCATCGAGCACGGCCTTGACCAGGACCTTCATGCCCCCCTCGAGGGTCTTCAAGGCCACGTTGCCCGTGAAGCCGTCGGTCACCACCACGTCGATGTCGGCGGTCATGATGTCGCGCCCCTCGACGTTGCCTATGAAGCGGGCGCCCGCCCGGTCGAGGGCGCCGGCCTCGGCCAGCAGGGCGTGGGTCTCCTTGACCAGCGGGTTGCCCTTCGTGGACTCCTCACCGATGGAGAGCAGCCCGACCCGCGGCTCGACGATGCCGTACCGCTCGCGGGCGAACACGGCGCCCATCTGGGCGAACTGCAACAGCCACGCCGGCTGGCACTCGGCGTTGGCGCCAGCGTCGAGCAGCACCGTGGGCGTCGAGCCGGGCACCGGGATCGGCGTGGCGATCGCCGGCCGGGACACGCCCTTGATGCGGCCCATGCGCAGCAGCGCCGAGGCCATCGTGGCGCCGGTGTTGCCGGCCGAGACCATGGCCGACGCCCGGCCGTCGCGAACCGCCTCGGCCGCCCGGACCAGCGACGAGTCCTTCATGGTGCGCACGCTCGACCCCGGGTCGGCGTCCATGCCGATGACCTGGGACGCGGGAATGAGATCCAGATCGCCGCGCAGCGGGTCGACGTCGTCGGGCCGGCCGACCAACACGACGCCGACACCGAGCTCGGCCGCCGCCTGGATGGCCCCGTCGACGATCGCCCCGGGCGCGTTGTCGCCACCCATGGCGTCGATGGCGATGGGCAACGGCGCCGGGACTGCGCTGGTGGACTCGGAAGCGCTCAGCGGAGTGACCGTGGGCGCCGGGCGATCAGTCGACCTCGACGGCCACGCGGCCGCCGTACCAACCGCAGTTCCCGCACACGACGTGGGGCACCTTGGTGGCGTTGCAGCGCGGGCAGACGCTGCGGGCCGGCTTGTCGAGGCGCCAGGCGCTGGCCCGACGGCTGCGGCTCTTGGCCTTGGAGGTCTTCTTCTTGGGGACGGCCATGGGAGTCTTCCTGCGACGTCTCGTGGTGGGGGCGCCGATGGGCGCGCGCCTCGCCCGCCTCGCGGGCACGGAGAGGAAAGACTAGCGGCGCCCCCGCCGAACCGTCGAACCGTCGAATCGTGGGAAGGTTGGTGCTCGTTCCGGGCAGTGATCTGGTTGCCCAGCAACCACTTCGCCGCCGTGATCCCGACCGGGCTCAGTTGTTGTCGAAGTGGAGGGCGTCGAGGGCGGCCCACCGTGGGTCGGCGGGGGCCGGCTCGTCGTCGGACGACTCCGCGGCGTCGGGGGCCGTCGTGACGGGGTGGGCTTCGGGGTCGGGGCCCGTGCAGTCGTCGCGGCACAGCGGGGCCAGCGGCAAGGCGAGGGCGAGCGCCTCCCGGACCGCGGGGCCCACGTCGACCTCGTCGCGGCCGAGCGGGTAGGTCTCGCCGTCGACCGGATCGACCTCGAACACCTCGCTCAGCTCGACCGTCACCTCGCCCTCGGTGGGCTCGAGGCAGCGGCGGCACTCCCCCACCCAGTGGGCCGACACGGTGCCGGTGGCGGTGACGGCCTCGCCCTGCGCCTCGAGCACCAGCTCGGCGACCACCACGTCGTCGTCGGCCAGGCGCGTGGTCGACAAGGCGACGTCGGGCAGCCGCCCGGCGAGGGTCACTCCATGGCGGGCGCCGGCGCGCCGGAACAGCTCACCCGTGGGAACGGCAAAGGGACCGGGCACGCGGCCCAGGCTAGAGCGGTGCGTGCTAGTGGCGGTCCTGGTCGAAGAAGCCCGAGGCGTCGTCGGCGGGCGAGGGCGCGGCTCCTCCGGCGGCACCAGCGGTCGTGGCGCGCGTCCCGGCCGTGGCGGCCGTCGGCGGCAGGCCCTCGCCCGCGGGGCCACGCAGCTTGGCCCGGCCGGAGGAGATGACCGTCATCGTGCGCTCGAGCACCGTCTCGAGCTGGGCGAGGCGCTTGTCGCAGAAGTCGTCGGCCTCGTTGCGCTGCCGGCTGGCCTCGGCGCGGGCGTTCTCGACGATCCGGCGGGCCTTGGCCTCGGCGGCCTTCATCACCTCGGACCGCTGCACCATCCGTTCGGCCTGCCCCCGCGCCGCGGCCAGGATGTCGTCGGCCTCCCGCTGGGTGCGGTCGAGGAAGTCCTCGCGGTCCTTGAGCAGCCAGCGCGAGGCGCGCACCTCGTCGGGGAGGCGCTCGATCGCCTGGTCGAGCAGGTCGAGCGCCTCGTCGCGATCGACCTTCACCTGCGTCGACAGCGGCGCGGGGCGGGCGGTGTCGATGAGCTCGTGGAGCTGCCGCAGCAGGGCCTCGACGTCGCCCCCCGGGGCGCGCTCGGCCACACGGGCGTCGAAGCTGTGCTCGAAGGAGTGGTCGTCGTCGCCCGTCAATCGACCTCCCCCGCCCGGTACTTGTCGGTCAGCAGCTTGGCGACAGAAGCCGGCACCATCGACGAGATGTCACCCCCGTAGCGGGCGATCTCGCGGATGAGCTTGGACGCCAGGTACGAGTGCGACGAGCCCGACGGGATGAACAGGGTGTCGACCCCCGAGACCCGCTTGTTCATCTGCGCCATCATCAGCTCGGACTCGAAGTCGGACACGACCCGCAGGCCCTTCACGATGAAGTCGGCCCCCACCTCCTGGGCCAGGTCCACCACCAGGCTGGAGAACATCGTGATGCGCACGTTGTCGAGGTGCGACGTGGCGTCGGCGATCAGCCCCTGCCGCTCCTCGAGCGTGAACAACGGCTCGCCCTTCTGCGGGTTCCGGACCGCAGCGACGACGACCTCGTCGAACAGGCGGGAGGCGACCTCGATGATCTCGATGTGCCCGTTGTGGATCGGGTCGAACGACCCGGGGTAGAGGACGGTCGTCACTGATCGGCTCCTGGTCACGGCGCAGGCGGCGGGCCGCGGGTGGATGCGCACACGGTAATCCACGTCACACCGCCGCCCGGGACACGGTGCCACGCAACGTCACCCGCCGGGTGGTGCCGCGAACCCGACCCACGTGCCTCCGTAGCGGGACTCGCGCTCGAACCCCCAGCCCGCGGGCAGCTCGACCGGCCCGTCGGACTCGACCACGACCAGCGCAGCCGGCAGGGCCTCCAGCAGGGCCGGCCACGCCTCGTAGGCGTACGGCGGGTCGCAGAAGGCAAGGTCGAACCGCGCGCCCGACGCCAGCCCCGCGAGCCAGCGCTCGGCCCGCCCCGCCACGACGGTGGCCCGGTCGGTGACGCCGCAGGTCTCGAGATTGCGCCGCACGGCCCGGACCGCGGCGCGGTCGTCGTCCACGAACGTCACGTGCGCCGCGCCCCGCGACAGGGCCTCGACCCCGAGGGCGCCGCTGCCGGCGAACAGGTCGACCGCCACTGCGCCGTCCAGCACACGGCGGCTCCACAGCGCGTTGAAGACCGCCTCCCGCACCCGGTCCGACGTGGGTCGTGTCTTGCCGCCCGGTGGTGCCACCAGGGCCCGGCCCCGGGCGCTCCCGGCTACGACGCGCATCGCCGGGCACGGTAGCGAATGGCATCCTCGTCCCATGTCCGACCCCGTCCGCGTGATCAGGATCGACCAGCCCCACGTGCGCAACGCCATCAACACGGCCACCGCCCAACGGCTGCACGACGAGTTCGTGGCGTTCGACTACGACGAGGACGCCAAGGTGGCCGTGCTCACCGGCGACACCGCCGCGTTCTGCGCGGGCGCCAACCTGCGCGACCTCCCCCGCCTGCGCGACAGCGGGCCGCTCGGGCCGACGCGCCTCGCGCTGTCGAAGCCGGCGATCGCGGCGATCGAGGGCTGGTGCGTGGCCGGCGGGATGGAGCTGGCGGCGTGGTGCGACCTGCGCGTCGCCGGCGAGGGCGCCCGGTTCGGATGCCTCGAACGGCGCTGGGGCGTTCCCCTCGTCGACGGCGGGACCTATCGCCTGCCCCGCATCGTCGGCCTCGGGCGGGCGCTCGACCTCGTCCTCACCGGGCGCGAGCTGGGAGCGGCCGAGGCCGAGCGGATGGGGTTCGTCGATCGGCTGGTGCCCGACGGCACCGCCCTCGACGCCGCCGTCGAACTGGCCGAGGGCATCGCCGGGTCGCCGTGGGCGTGCGTCGTCAGCGACCGCCGGGCGGTGTACGACGGCCTCGGGCTCGGGGTCGCCGACGCGCTCGAGAACGAGGACCGCCTCGGGCGCGAGGTCATCATGGCGGGCGACTTCGGCGCCGGGGTCGAGCGCTTCTCCGGGCACCAGCGCGAGCGACGTCGCCGCGAGAACTGACGAGGGTGGCAGAGTTCTCGGCGACGACGCCGTGAACTAGCGTCACCGCAGGTGGAGGTGGATCTGGTGATCACGTGCGTCGACTGCGGCGGGCGCGCACACCTGATCTCGTACCCGCCGTCCGAGCGCACGTGGGAGCCCGGCGACCTGGTGGTCTACCGGTGCGAGGACTGCCTCGACCGCTGGGACCTCCTCGTCCCCGAGGACGAATGACCCGGTCCCCGACGACGACCCCGGCGGGCCGGGGGTCTCCCCCATGCCGCGCTGCCTCGGTCGTGGTCAGGTAGCCGGGACCGCCAACGACAGCAACGGAGCAGACATCCATGACCACATCCCGCCCGACCCTCGCCCGCCGTGTCCTCGGCCTCGTCGCGGTGCCCGCGCTGCTGGTCGGCCTGGCCGCCTGCGGTGACGACGACGACGACAGCGCCGGCGGCGGCGACTTCTGCGACCAGGCCGAGTCGCTCAACGAGACCTTCGAGCAGATCGACGACCCCACGAGCGCCGAGTTCGGCGAGGCCCTCGACCGCATCCGCGCGATGGACCCGCCGGAGGAGATCGCCGACGACTGGAACCAGCTGGTCCAGGCTCTGGAGGGCTTCGAGGACATCGACCTCGAGAACCCCGACCCCGAGGCGCTCGCCGCCTTGGACAGCGAGGAGATGCAGGCCGCGGGCGCCCGGGTCGACGACTACCTGGCCGAGGAGTGCGGCATCGAGGGCTGAGGCCCCCCGGACGCCGCTGAGGCGGGCCCTCCCTCCGCTGCACCACCCCGGCCTCCCCCCGGCCGGGGTGGTGTCGCGCCGGATCGCGACCCTGCCTCGCACCGGGACGTTGAACCGGCGGGCCGATCCGCGTGCGCGACGGTTTCGGAGCTGGGTTGGTGGTTGCATGTCGAGAAGCTCTGATCGGCTCCGCTCTCCAGGTGAAGGGCCTCGAGAGGCGCGGCCCACGACACCAGGAGACCACCATGCCGAAGTACCTGCTCCTCAAGCACTACCGCGGTGGCCCTGAGTCGCACCGTCCGGTGCCCCCGATGGACGAGTGGGCCCCCGAGGACATCGAGGCGCACATGGCCTTCCTCGAGCACATCAGCGAGTTGTTCAAGGAGAACGGCGAGTACGTGGACGCGCAGCGCTCACGCCGTCGCGGACCTGGGTGCGCTACGGCGGCCCGGACGCCGCGCCGGTCACCACCGACGGGCCGCTGCCCGAGACCAGTGATCTCGTCGCAGGTTGGTACATGATCGACGTCGAGTCGCACGAGCGCGCGGTCGAGCTCGCGGCCTACGTGTCCTCGGAACCCGGCCCGGGCGGGAAGCCGCTGTACGAGTGGATCGACATCCGTGAGGTCATGTCCTTCCAGGCGCCTCGGACGAGCTCGATCGCGGCGTGATCGACGAGCCGACGCGACGGCTGGACGAGGGTGCCGTGCGACCCTCGTCCCGCGGTGCTCGCGGGCCTGGTGCGCCGGGGCGAGGACTTCGACGCCGCCGAGGACGCGCTGCAGGAGGCGCTGCTGGAGGCGCTGCGGGTGTGGCCGGACCATCCACCGCGCGACGCGCGCGCGTGGCTCACGACGGTGGCCACCCGACGGCTCGTCGACGCCCGTCGCAGCGACGCGGCCCGCGACCGTCGTGAGGGAGGCGACGTACGCCGCTCCGCGGCCCGTCGACACGAGGAGGGTGACGACACCCTCTTCCTGCTCTTCTGCTGCTGCCACCCCGACCTCTCCCCCGCCTCCCAGGTCGCACTGACCCTGCGCGCCGTCGGCGGTCTGACGACGAGGGAGATCGCCGACGCCTTCTACGTGCCCGAGGCGACGATGGCGCAGCGGATCAGCCGCGCGAAGGCAGCCCTGCGCGGGCGACGGCTCGACCGTCCCGGCGACCTGGCGGTCGTGCTGCGTGTCCTCTACCTCGTGTACGCGGCGGGGCACGCCGGACGCGTCGACCTCGTCGGCGAGGCGATCCGGCTCGCGCGCCAGCTCACGCTCGCCACGCACGAGCCCGAGGCGCGCGGTCTGCTCGCACTGATGCTGCTCAACCACGCGCGCCTCGCGGCCCGGTTCGACTAGGAGGGCCGGATCGTCACCCTCGACCGACAGGACCGGAGCCTGTGGGACTCCCGCGAGATCGCCGAGGGTGTGCGGGTCCTGCAGTCCGCACTCGCCGCCGAGCGGGTGGGCCGCTACCAGATCGAGGCCGCGATAGCCGCCCTGCACGACGACGCTCCGGCGCCGAGGAGACCGACTGGCCCCAGATCCTCGCCTGGTACGACGACCTGCTGGCCCTCAGCGACGACCCCGTGCAGCAGGATCCCGCCGGCGCGCTCGCGCGTGCCGTCGCGGTGGTCACGTGCACGGCGCGCGGCCGGGCTGCTCGAGACCGAGCCGCTGCGCGCGGCGCTCGGCGAGCGTCACCGGTGGCACGCCGTGCGCGGCACCTCCACGAGCTCGACGCCGACCTACCCGCAGCGGCGGCGGCGTACGCGGATGCCGCCCGGCTGGCGACCGACGTCGCCGAACGTCACCACCTGATCCGTCAGGCCGCGCGCGCCCGGGCCGCCGACCCATGAAGGAACAGGGTCGATCGCCGCCCGCGAGCACTCAAACGGCTGTCACGACGAAGTGTGGTGGCAGCAGAGGCCCACGCCCCCCCGGGATGGGCCTCTCTCGCGGACCCGGGGTCAGCCCAGTTCGGCGATGATGATCTCGCAGAAGAGGTGAACTCGCTGTCGGCCTCTGGGTGCGGGCCGTGGTTGACGATGACCTCGTTGGAGACCTCCGTTTCGGTGGCCAGATCCCAGACGCTCACGAACGTGATCCGACCGGCGTCCCGCCTCAGCACCGGCTCGCCGTGGGAGGCTTGATCTTCTCGGGCAGGCCCCTGACCGAGGTATGGAAGGTGATGGTGCCCGCGGCCTCATCGATCGACTCCAACCTCACGGGTGAGGTTGGCGAAGGTGACGACCACCGACTCTCCGGCGTCGTTGACGAACTCGTTCGAGCCGTTGGACGTCCCCATGAAGCGAACGAAGTTCCCGTCGGCATCGAAGAACGCCTTGTCGTTGAAGCGCACGTCCACAACCACGTCCAGGTCATCCCGCAGATGTCCTGGTCCTCGTCCACGAAGACGACGTGCTCACGTTCCTGCTCGGCTTCCCGGCTGAAGCTGGTGCTACCAGCCCCGTCATCAGGCCAAAGCCGATCTCGCCGCCGCAACGGCGTGCTTGAGCTTCATCGGCGCCCTTGTCCGGGGGCGTGCAGGGTGCCGGCCACGTGGGCGACCGTAGCCGCCGGTCCAGGGCATGGCTGTGCACCAGCCTGTGCAGTGATGAACCTCCTGCTCGGCGGGCGTGCGGTCGCCCGGTCTCAGCCCTTGAGCAGGAACTCCTGGTCGTCCTCGTCGAGGAACAGCTCGACCTCGTCGCGCAGGTCGGGGTGGTCGGTCGAGGTCGGGGTCGTCGCGTCGACGAGCTCGAACGCCGACCTCGCGGGCCTGCTCGACCCACTCCCGGTCCCGGCGCAGCGACGCCAGCTTGAGGTCGTTGCGGCCCTTCTGGCGCTCGCCCATGATCGTGCCCTCGCCCCGCAGGTCGAGGTCGACCTCGGCCAGCTCGAAGCCGTCGGTCGGTGCGCACCAGCGCCTCGAGGCGCGGCCTCGCCGTCCGGCGTGTCGGCCGTGCGCCGACGAGGAAGCAGCACGACTGCGTCGGCGCCCCCGGCCGACCCGGCCCCGGAGCTGGTGGAGCTGGGCGATGCCGAAGCGGTCGGCGTCGAGGATGACCATGACCGTGGCGTTGGGGACGTCGACGCCGACCTCGATCACCGTCGTGGCGACCAGCACGTCGAGCGCGCCCGGCGCGGAACAGGTCCATCGTCGGCTCCTTCTCGGCCGGCGTCAGCCGCCCGTGCAGCAGGCCGAGGCGCAGGCCCGGCGAGCTCGCCGGCCGCGCAGCTCGCTCGAAGGTCTCCTCGGCCGAGCGCACCTCGAGCTTGTCGGACTCCTCGATCAGCGGGCACACGACGTAGGCCTGGCGGCCGGCCGCGACCTCGGCCCGCACCTGCTCCCACACCGGCTGCCTCGTCGAGCCGTCGGCCGCGCCGGCCCACGTCGGTCGTCGATCGGCGTCGGCCCGGCGGCAGCTCGTCGAGCACCGACACGTCGAGGTCGCCGTAGACGGTCATCGCCGCGGTGCGCGGGATCGGCGTGGCCGTCATGACCAGCACGTCGGGCACCGCGCCGTCCGCCCGCCTTGTCCCGCAGCGCGGCCCGCTGCTCGACGCCGAACCGGTGCTGCTCGTCGATCACGACGACGCCGAGCGAGCGGAACTCGACGCCCTCCTGGATGAGCGCGTGGGTGCCGATCAGGAGGTCGACCTCGCCGGCCGCCAGCCCGGCGAGCGATCCGCCGGCGCTCGGCCGCGTCGTCCGGTTGGTGAGCAGCTCGACCCGCAGCGGCCGCTCGCCGAACAGGCGTGCCGCGTCGTCGGGCACCGTCGAGGCCGTCGAGCAGCGCGCCGGAGCCCAGCGGCGTGCTGCTCGGCCAGCACCTCGGTCGGCGCCATGAGCGCGCCCTGGTGGCCGCCCTGCACCGCGGCGAGCAGCGCGCTGACGGCGACCACGGTCTTGCCCGAGCCGACGTCGCCCTGCAGCAGCCGGTGCATCGGGTGCGGGCCGGCCAGGTCGGCGCTCGATCTCGGCGATCGCCCGCTGCTGCGCGCCGGTGAGCGTCGAACGGCAGCGCGCTCGTGGAACGCGTCGACGCAGCGGCGCCGTCGACGTGTCGTGGGCGATGCCCCGGGTCGTCCGCTCGAGGGCCCGCTTGCGCAGCACCAGCGCCAGCTGGACCCGGAGCAGCTCGTCGAAGACCAGCCGGCGGCGGGCCCGTCCTTGTCGCGCCATCGACTCGGGAGCGTGGATGTCGCGCGAACGCCGTCGGTCGCGGTCGACGAGGTCGTAGCCGGTCGAGCACCGCCGTCGGGCACCGGGTCGGCGAAGCCCCGCGGCTGCGACCGGCGCAGCGCCTCGGCGACCCAGTCGCCGATGTCCCACGTGGTAGAGCCGCGCCTTCTCGGACTGCGGGTAGACGGGGACGATCCGGCCGGTCTGGTCGCCGACCAGGTCGACGACGGGGTTCGTCATCTGCCGCTGGCCCCGGTAGCGTGTCGAGCTTGCCGAAGAGCATCGACCTCGGTGCCCGGCGGCAGCTGCCGCTCCCGCCACGGCTGGTTGAAGAACGTGACCCGCAGGTGCCCGGTGCCGTCGGTGACTCGGCCGTCGACCAGCGCCTTGCGGCGGCCGCCGCGTGCGGCGGCGCGTCGACCCGCGCGACCGTGACGAGCACCATCGCCTCCTCGCCCGGCACCAGGTCGCGCGATGCGCGCCTGCGTTGGTCCGGTCGAGGTAGCGGCGGGGGTAGTGGGTGAGCAGGTCGAGCACGGTCGTCGATGCCGAGCGTCGTCGCAGCGCCTTCGGCCTTCTTGTCGGCCCGACGCCCTTGAGGCGCGTCGACCGGCGATGCTCGGCGAGCTCGCCGAGCGTGATGGCCGTCGCTCGGCGCACGGCTCACTCGATGCCGAAGAAGTAGGGGTAGAGCGGCTGGCCGCCGTGGTGGACCTCGGCGTCGACGTCGGGGCGGTGCTCGGCGAGCCACTCGGTGATGCGCGCGGGTGTCGGCCGCGCGTGGCGCCCTCGCCCTCGATGAGCGTGACGATCTCGTGGTCGTCGGTGACCAGCGCGTCGAGCAGCCCGGTGGCGGCGTCGCCGAGGGTCGGCGTCGACCGCCGCGATGCCGTCGCGCGGCGATGCCGAGGAAGTCGCCCGTCCGCGATCGGGCCCGACGTCGCAGGTCGAGTCGCGCACCGCCTGGGTGACCTCGCCGGCCACCACGTTGGCCGGCGGCCTCGGCCATCGCCTCGGCGTTGTCGTCGGCGGCGGCCTCGGGGTCGTAGGCCAGCAGGGCGGCGAAGCCCTCGGCGATGCCCCGGGTCGGCACGACCCGCACCGTCTTCGTCGGTCTGGGCGTCGACCTGCTCGGCCACCGGGATGATGTTCTTGTTGTTCGGGCAGGATCACGACCTCGTCGGCCGGCACCGCCTCGACCGCCTCGAGCAGCTCGGCCGTCGACGGGTTCATCGACTGCCCGCCGGCGACGATGCCCTGCACGCCGAGCGAGTGGAAGATGCGGCGGATGCCGTCGCCGGTGGCGACCGCCACGACCGCGGTGGTGACCGGCTCGGTGGCGTCGGCGGCTCGCTCGACGACGTCGCCGGCGCCGCGGCCTCGCGGACCCAGCGCTCCTCCTCGACCTGCTCGAGCAGGTCGGTGACCCGGATTTGCGGGGCCGGCCGCAGTCGAGGGCGGCCTCGATGGCGGCGCCGATGTCGTCGGTGTGGATGTGGCAGTTCCAGATGCCGTCGCCGCCGACCACGACGATCGAGTCGCCGATGCCGGCCCACACGTCCTTGAACGCGGGGATCGTCTCGTCGGGCGCCTCGAGGAAGTACATGACCTCGTAGCGGAGGTCGGCGACGCCGCCGTCGCCGTCGCCGCTCGCCGTGGCCGAGCGTGGGCGTCGGGCCGCGCCGGCGCCCTCGCCGACCGTCGGGCTCGGGCACGGCGCGGCCCGTCGACGACGTGCGAGCAGCGCGTCGAGCAGGAGCAGGAAGCCCGGCGCCGCCGGCGTCGACCACGCCCGGCCTCGGCGAGGACCGGGAGCAGCTCGGGCGTGCGGGCCAGGGCGCCTCGGCCCCGCGGCCGCGGGCCGCCTCGAGCACGTCGACGAGCGCGGCGCCGTCGTCGGCCGCGGCCGTCGGCCGCCTCGGCGGCCTCGCGCACGACGGTGAGGATCGTGCCCTCGACCGGGCGCATCACCGCGTCGTAGGCGCGCCGTCGACGCGGCGCCGCAGCGCCGCGGCCACGCGCGGCGCCGTCGGCGCTCGTCGGCCGTCGGCCGAGGACGTCGGCCGAGGCCCCGCAGGACCTGCGACAGGATCACGCCCGGAGTTGCCCCGGGCGCCCATGAGCGAGCCGTGGCTGATCGCCTTGCACGTCGCGGCCAGGTCGTCGGCCGGCGCCCGTCGAGCTCGGTCGCACACCGACTCGAGGGTCAGCGCCATGTTCGTGCCGGTGTCGCCGTCGGGGACCGGGTAGACGTTGAGCCGGTTGATGGCCTCCTGGTGGGCGCGCAGCGCGTCGCGGTAGCCGGCGATCACCGCCCGCAGGTCGTCGGCGTCGAGCCGCTCCAGGGTCGCCATGGCGGCCGATCGTAGCGACGGCTGCGACGCCGGGCGCCGGACGCGTCGGAGCGACGGACTGCGGTCGCCGCGGAGTCGGCTGGTACCGTCTCCCGGCCGGTCGCCGGTCGAGTCCTCGATCGAGCGACGCGTCATGGCAGCGGTCTGTGAGGTGTGCGGCAAGCACCCGTCGTTCGGCATGACGCATCAGCCACTCCCACCGTCGCACGAAGCGGCGCTGGAACCCGAACATCCAGCGTGTCCGCGCCGTCGTCGACGGCGCGCCCAAGCGGGTCCACGTCTGCACCGCCTGCATCAAGGCCGGCAAGGTCCAGAAGGTCGTGCACTGACCGCCATGACCCGCGCCTGACTCCCATCGATAGGCGTCAGGCCCTTTCCGTCCGTCACGCTGCCGCCGTCGTCCGATCCGTGACCTCCACCCCAGCTCGGCGAGGAGACCGTCCGGTGCAAGGCGTGATCAAGTCGTACGACCCCGGTACCGGGGACGGCGTGATCGTGGTGCGCGACACCGACCTGGCCGAGTACGACCTCGCGGCCGACGCGCTCGACGGGCTCGGTCTTCCGCATGCTCCGCCAGGGCCAGCGGGTCGATCTTCGACCTCGACGGCGACGGGTCGGGCCACGCGCCTGCGGCTGGGCTCCGAGGTCGACATGGGCACACCGGGCTTCGACCCGACGCTCCCGCAGGGACGACCGACCTCCGCGTGACCGCCACACCCAGGACATCGCCGACCGGAGGATCATGGCTGCCACGACCGACAACCAGAAGCTCATGGACTGGGTCGACGAGTGGGCCGAGATCCTCCAGCCCGACGACGTCGAGTGGTGCGACGGCTCCGACGAGGAGTACGACCGCCTCGCGCCAGCTGCTCGTCGACGGCGGCACCTTCGAGCGCCTGGACGACGGCCAAGCGGCCCAACAGCTTCCTCGCCCTCTCCGACCCCGGCGACGTCGCCCGGGTCGAGGACCGCACGTTCATCTGCTCCGAGCGCGAGATCGACGCCGGCCCCACCAACAACTGGCGGGCCCCGGCCGAGATGAAGGCCGAGCTGACTCGAGCTCTTCACCGGGCGCGATGCGGGGCCGCACGCATGTACGTGGTGCCGTTCTCGATGGGCCCGCTCGGCTCGCCGCATCGCCCACATCGGCGTGCAGCTCACCGACTCGCCCTACGTGGCCGTGAACATGCGGATCATGACCCGCATGGGCCAGGGCGCCCTCGACGTGCTCGGCCGACGGCGAGTTCGTGCCGTGCCTGCACTCGGTCGGCTACCCGCTGGTCGACGCCGACGGCACCGGCCGCGACGACGTGCCGTGGCCGTGCGACGCCGACAACAAGTACATCGTCCACTTCCCCGAGACCCGCGAGATCTGGTCGTACGGCTCGGGCTACGGCGGCAACGCCCTGCTCGGCAAGAAGTGCTTCGCCCTGCGCATCGCCTCGACCATGGCCCGCGACGACGGCTGGATGGCCGAGCACATGCTCATCCTCGGCGTCACCCCGCCCGAGCGGCGAGAAGCGCTACGTCGCCGCCGCGTTCCCGTCGGCCTGCGGCAAGACGAACATGGCGATGATGATCCCGACCCTGCCCGGGCTGGAAGGTCGAGACCGTCGGCGACGACATCGCCTGGATGAAGTTCGGCGACGACGGCCGGCTCTACGCCATCAACCCCGAGGCCGGCTTCTTCGGCGTCGCCCCGGGCACCGGCGACGAGACCAACCCCAACGCCATGGCCACGCTGTACGGCAACTGCATCTTCACCAACGTGGCCAAGACCGACGACGGCGACGTGTGGTGGGAGGGCCTGACCGCGAGCCGCCGGCCCACCTCGTCGACTGGAAGGGCAACGACTGGACGCCCGAGAGCCGACGCGCCCGGCCGCCCACCCCAACGCCCGCTTCACCGCGCCCGGCGTCGCAGTGCCCGTCGATCGCCCCCGAGTGGGAGGACCCGACGGGCGTGCCGATCTCGGCCATCCTCTTCGGCGGCCGCCGGGCCACCAACGTGCCGCTGGTGACCGAGGCGCTTCGACTGGGAGCACGGCGTGTTCCTCGGCTCGATCATGTCCTCGGAGAAGACCGCGGCCGCGGCCGGCAAGGTCGGCGAGGTGCGCTTCGACCCCTTCGCCATGCTGCCGTTCTGCGGCTACAACATGGGCGACTACTTCGCCCACTGGCTCGAGATCGGCGCAGGCCACCGACGCCGACAAGCTGCCCAAGCTGTTCTGGGTCAACTGGTTCCGCAAGGACGACGACGGCACGTTCCTGTGGCCGGGCTTCGGCGAGAACAGCCGGGTGCTCAAGTGGGTCATCGAGCGGGTCGCCGGCGACGGGCGACGCGGTCGACACGCCGATCGGCCGGGTGCCCGCGCGCCGGCGCCATCGACACCGCCGGCCTCGACCTCGACGAGGCGACCGTCGCCGAGCTGGTCGCGGTCGACGCCGAGGCGTGGCGCGACGAGATCCCGCAGATCGAGGAGCACTACGCCGGCGCTCGGCGAGCACGTGCCCGCCGAGCTGCGCGACCAGCTCGAGGCGCTCGAGAAGCGGCTCGCCGCCGGCTGACGCCGTCCCGCGTCCGGTCCCGATGGTGCCGCTCCCTCGGGGGCGGCACCGTCGCGTTCAGCCCGGCCCGTACGCGGCCATCTGGTCGAGCACCGACAGGGCGTCGGCCGGCACGTCGTGGCCGAGGTCGCGGTAGACCGCGGCGACGTTGGCGGCGAACCGCTCGCGCTCGGCCAGCTCGGCGTACGGGCCGAGGTCGATGTCGCGGGCGGCGTCGACCGGCGCCATGCCGGCCGCGGCCCGGGGCGCGACCTCGCGCTCGAGGAAACCGAAGTAGTCGCGTTGGGCGGCGACCGCCGACGTGTCGGTCACGGCACCATGGCCCGGCACCACCACGTCGGGGGCCAGATCGAGGATGAGGTCGCACGCCGCCACCCAGTTGGCCACCGGCCCGGCCCACACGATCGGGTGGGCACCGTGGAACAGGATGTCGCCGGTGAAGACCACGCCGCGGTCGGGCGACGTGCACGATCACGTCGCCGCGCGGTGTGGGCGGGCCCGACCTCGGCGAGGCGTACCTCGGTGTCGCCGACGGTCAGCGTCAGCTCGCTGTCGAACGTCGTGGTCGGGGGCACGACCTCGATGTCGCCGAACTCGAACCGGCCGAACATGCGGCGGAGGAGGTCCCCAGTCGGCCCGTCCGGTGGCGACGCCATGACGTCGGCCAGGAGTGACGGCGGCAGCTCGGCCATCTCCTCGGCGCAGCGGCGGGAGCCGACGATCTCGGCGTCGCGCACGAGCTGGTTGCCCCAGCAGTGGTCCCCGTTCGCATGGGTGTTCACCACGACGTCGATCGCGGCGGCCGCGGGCGTGGCCCGACGCATGGCGTCGAGCATCTCGCGGGTCAGGCGGAGGTCGAAAGGGTGTCGACGAGGAGGGAGGCATCGCCGTCCACCACCAGCCCGGCGTTGCTCAGGCCCCAACTGCCGTCGGGCTGGAGATAGGCGGACACGCCGTCGGCTACCTCGTGGAGGCCGCGGGTGTACGGGGCGGCGCTGGTCACGCTCCGCATCGTCGCGCACCGGTCGATCTCACGCCCACGACCCGGGCGACAGCAGACGCCATCGCAACCCCGATCACGGTCCGGCGCTCCCGCCGATCCCGGCGCATCCGGGCACGTGCCGGCGTAGCGGCGGCGGTACGATCCGCGACCAGCCGAGCGCCCTGAGGGAGGCCCGATGGCAGTGAGCGCGTACATCCTCATCCAGACCGAGGTCGGCAAGGCCGCACAGGTGGCCAGTGAGGTCGGAGGCATCGACGGCGTCGTGTCCGCCGAGGACGTCACGGGCCCCTACGACGTCATCGCCCGCGCCGAGTCCGAGACGGTCGACGACCTCGGCAAGATGGTCGTCAGCCGGGTGCAGATGATCGAGGGCATCACCCGCACGCTCACCTGCCCCGTCGTCCACCTCTGAGCGCGTCCGCTACGCGGTGGGCCCGATGACCATGGCCCGGATCGCCAGGCCCATGAGGAACAGGCCGCCGAAGCCGTAGAGCAGGTACACCTGCCGCCGCAGCTGCTGGCGGTAGCTGTAGATGATCCCGACCGAGGCCAGCGCCACGAACCCGTAGAACATGTGGAACTGCGGGATCTCCCGGTCCTCGGCGGTGACCAGCAACACCCCCAGCACGATCTGGACGACGATCGTGACCTCGGCGGCCCCGGTGAACCACCACAGCGCCCGCCGGCGCAGCGCCGGCAGCCAGTGGGCGCCCAGCGCCCACAGGCCCGCCAGCGCGTTCGAGACGATGACGATCCACGCGACGACGACGTGGGCGTCGTGGAGGGTCAACGAAGGTGCGCGGCGTTCAGGACTGGCCGGGGGACGAGGTCGACACCTCGTAGGACCACAGCTCGCTCGACACCGAGACGGGCCCGCCCTGCGGGTGCGGGCGATCGGTGCCCTGGTGCCCGTGGCCGAACGCCGGGCTGTTGACCCAGGCCTGGAAGGCGTCCTCGTCGCGCCAGCGCGTGACGACGAGCCAGGTCGTGCGGTCGTCGGTCGGCTTCAGCAGCTCGAAGCCCTCGAAGCCGTCCTGGTCGTCCACGGCGCCGGCCCGCGCCGCGAACCGCTTGCCGAGCTCGTCGCCCGATCCCTCGGGCACCGTGATGGCGTTGATCTTGATCACTTGGGCCATGACCACATCATGGGCGGCGGACGGGGCCGCCCACCAATGCACGGCCTGAGGCAATGGGTACCACGGAAACGAGGTCGAGGCGTGAGTTCCGGATCCGGAACCGATTGCCTCGGGCCCCGGGCGATGGAACCCATTGCCTCGGATCGGACACCGGATGCGTGCCAGGATCAGTCAGCGCTCGACGGCCCGCGCCGCGGCTCTGCGGCGGCGCTCGAGCCACATGAGGGCCTCGCGGCGGCTCAGGCCACTGAGGTCGTCCTCGTGGGCGTCGACGAAGGCGACGACCGCGGCCGCGTCGACCTTCGAGTACTCGCGCAGCGCCCAACCGATCGCCTTGCGCACGAAGAAGTCGCGGTGTGCGCCCTGCGCCAGGCAGGCCGAGAACAACCAGTCGGCGTCGGTGGCGGTCCGCCAGCGGTTCATGTGCAGGAGCGCCGACCGGGTCAGCCACATGTCGTCGCCGACCAGCCAGGCGTCCATGCGATCGCGGAGCCGGGGATGGGCGCGGACGAGGTCACCGACCGCGTGCGTGGCGAGGGCGTCGACGGTGTCCCACCAGGGACGGGTGGTGAGCAGGGTTTCGACCGTGTCGAGGAAGGCGGGGGTGGGTCCCGGGCCTCGTGCGAGAGGACGAGCGTGGCGGTTGGCGAGCGTGCAGGCCAGGTACTGGTGCTCGCGTTCGGGCCGGGCCCAGAGGTCGAGAACCGCCTCGATGACCACGGGTTCGGGCAGGCGGCGGGCCAGATCGGCGGTCGCCGCCCGCCAGGCGGACTTCTGTCCCGGCGCCGTCACCCCGAGGAACGGGAACTGGTCGCGCATGTACCGCTGCATGCCGTCGACGCGGCCCGGGTCGGCCCGCGCCGCCAGCTCGGCCGCGATGCGGTCGGCCAGGTCGTGCCCGGCCGGCACCTGGTGCGCCGCCACGGGGCTACTCGTGCGGTCGGCCCGACCCGTCGACGCCGGCGAACACGTCGTCGTCGCGGTGGTCGGCCGGCACGCCCCGCCGGATGAAGTACTCGGTGCCCATCGACTCGCGGAACACGTCGAGCGGCATGGCGAGGAACGGGGCCAGGTCGCCCACCTGGGTCTCGTGGGCCTCCATGGAGGCGCGCTTGCGCTCGGCCCACGGGCGGACGTCGACCCGGGTGGTGATGATCTCGTCGGGCATGGCGAACTGCACGTCAGGGTTGTCGAGGTCGGGCACGTCGTCCCAGCTGGCGTCGCCGTTCTCGACCAGCATGGTGATGAAGGCCCGGATGACGTCGCGGTTCATCGTGGCCTCGAGCACGTGCGGAACCCCGGCCAGCTCGCCGGCGCGCACCCCCACCCGGTGGACCTGGATGTGGTCGGGGTGCCCGTAGTTGCCGTTCACGTCGTAGACGAGCAGCACGTCGGCCCGCTCGTCGCGCAGGAGGGCCGCCAGCCGCTCGGCGGCCTCGCCGACGTCCGCCTGCCAGAACGACGCCGGGTCGTCGTTCTCGGCGGTGCCCATCATCCCCGAGTCGCCGTAGCCGAGGAACTCGACGCGATGGACGCCGATGGCCTCGGCCGACCGGCGGACCTCGTCCATGCGCCGCTCGACAAGGGTCTCGCCCGGCCGCAGCAGGCCCTCGGGCACCTCGCCGTGCTCGCCGCGGGTGGCGTAGACGACCACCACCCGGTGGCCGTCGTCGACCGCCTTGGCCAGCGTTCCGGCGGTGGTGATGCACTCGTCGTCGGGGTGGGCGTGGAAGGCGACCAGCGTGGGCACGACCGCGGTCCTACCACGGCGGGGCCGGCCGATCCGAGCGCGTTCACTCTCGGCATCGTGGGTGACCCCAACGGTCTGCGGTACCCTCGCCGCCGATGGACATCGAGTCTGCCCCCGCCCGGCTGCGGGCCCTGCCGACCTGGCTGCTCAACCAGGCCGCGCTGCAGGGTCAGCGCATCGGCGCCGAGACCCTCGCCGCGGTGGGGGCCCACCGCACGCACTACGCCGTGCTGGCCGCCCTCGACGAGTTCGGGGCCGACAGCCAGGCCGAGCTCGGACGGCGGTGCGGCATCGACCCCAGCGACATGGTGGCGCTCATGGCCCGGTTGACCGGCGACGGCCTGGTCGAACGCGGACCCGATCCCGCAGACCGGCGCCGCAATCTGGTGTCGATCACTGCGGCGGGGCGCCGCCGGCTCGACGAGCTGGCCGGGACGGTGGGCGCCGCCCAGGACACACTGCTCGAGCCGCTGTCGACCGCGGAGCGCAAGCGGCTGACGGCCCTGCTGACCCGCATCGTGGAGCACGCCCGGCCGATCGATCGTTGACATCGCCAACGATCGCCCTTACGTTGGCGCACACCAACATTGGTGATGCCAACGGAAGGTCCTACGCCATGCCCGTCACTCACGTCCTCGACACGACCATGCACCACACGGAGGTGGGCGACGGCGCCCCGGTGGTCCTCCTGCATGGCAACCCCACCTCGTCGCACGCCTGGCGGAACGTCGTGCCCCGCCTCGGCCACGGCGTCCGGGCCCTGGCGCCCGACCTCGTCGGCATGGGCCGCTCGGGCAAGCCCGACATCCCCTACCGCTTCGCCGACCACGCCCGCTACCTCGACGCGTGGTTCGACGCCCTCGGCCTCGACGAGGTCGTGCTCGTCGGCCACGACTGGGGTGGCGCCCTCGCCATCGACCGGGCCGCCCGCCACCCCGACCGCGTCCGCGGCCTGGCGGTGATGGAGACCATCGTCCGCCCCCTGACCTGGGACGACTTCCCGAACCAGGCCCGCCCCCGCTACGAGGCGCTGCGCGGCCCCGCCGGCGAAGCCAAGGTCCTGGAGGAGAACTTCTTCATCGAGCAGGCCCTGCGCGCCACCGTGCGGTCGGGGCTGAGCGACGAGGACCACGCCATCTACGCCGCGCCCTACCCGACCCCCGAGAGCCGGCGCCCGCTCCTCGCCTGGCCCCGGGAGATGCCCATCGCGGGCGAGCCCGCCGACCTCGTCGCCCGCATCGAGGCGTACGACGCCTGGCTGGCCGCCAGCCCCGACGTACCGAAGCTCCTGCTCACCTTCGACGGGTCCGAGGACACGCTGATGATCGGCCGGGAGCTGGCCGACTGGTGCGCGAGCACATGGCCGGGCTCGAGATCGTGGGCTGCGGGCCCGCGGCCCACATCGTGCAGGAGGACCAGCCCCAGGCGATCGGGGACGCGATCAGCGCCTGGCTCGACCGCCACGGCCTGCGGGCGGGCCAGCGCCCCCGTGCGGGTCGGGCGGTGATGACGCCGACGCCGAGGCCGTCACGCGACGGCGCCGGCCTCGCGGAGCTTGGCGAGCCGGTCGGCGTCGAACCCGGCCTCGGTCAGCACCTCGTCGGTGTGCTGGCCGGCATGGGCGGGCGGCCGCCGGATCTGGCCCGGCGTGCGGCTGAAGCGCGGCGCCGGCCCCGGCTGGGTGATGCCCGCGACCTCGACGAACGTGCCCCGGTGCACGTTGTGCGGGTGCTCGATCGCCTCGGGGATCGACAGCACCGGTGCGAAGCACACGTCCGAGCCCTCCATCAGCTCGCACCACTCGTCGCGGGTCTTGGTCCGGAAGATGGCGGCCAGCCGCTCCTTCATCGCCGGCCACGCGGCCCGGTCCTGCTGCCAGGGCAGCTCCTCGCCCTCGAGGCCGGTGAGGCGCAGCAGCTCGGCGTAGAACTGCGGCTCGATCGAGCCGATCGACACGTACTCGCCGTCGGCCGTCTCGTAGACGTCGTAGAAGTGGGCGCCGGTGTCGAGCATGTTGGTGCCCCGCTCGTCGTTCCAGATCCCCATGGCCCGGAACGAGTGCGTCATGGTCATGAGCGAGGCGGCCCCGTCGACCATGGCCGCGTCGATGACCTGGCCCTGCCCCGACCGCTGGGACTCGAGCAGGGCGGCCACGAGGCCGAACGCCAGGAGCAGGCCGCCGCCGCCGAAGTCACCGACCAGGTTCAGCGGCGGCACCGGCGCCTCGCCCCGCCGGCCGATCGGCTCGAGGGCCCCGGCGAGGGAGATGTAGTTGATGTCGTGGCCGGCGGTCGACGCGTAGGGCCCGTCCTGGCCCCAGCCGGTCATCCGGCCGTAGACCAGGCGCGGGTTGCGGGCGAGGCACTCGTCGGGGCCGATGCCGAGCCGCTCGGTGACGCCCGGCCGGAACCCCTCGATCAGGGCGTCGGCCTTCTCGACGAGCGCGAGCACCACCTCGACGCCGTCGGGGTTCTTGAGGTCGACACCCACCGACCGGCGGCCCCGGGCCAGCAGGTCGGCCGGCGGGCCGCTCGGGATCGCCGCCCCTGACCGACTGGGCACGGTCGATGCGGATCACGTCGGCGCCGAGGTCGGCGAGCAGCATCCCGCAGAACGGGCCGGGCCCGATGCCCGCGATCTCGATGACGGTGATTCCGGCGAGGGGTCCCATGCGTGCTCCTGTCGGGGTGTCAGGTGTGCTCGGCGGCGTGGCCGGCGATGGCGTCGATGAGCTGCGGCCACAGCGGCGGCGGCACGTCGTGGCCCATGCCGTCGATCACCAGCAGCTTGGCATCGGGGATCACCTCGGCGGTGCGCTCTCCGCCCGAGGGCTGGACGAGGGTGTCGGCCGTGCCGTGGATCACGAGCGTCGGGACCGAGAGCCGGGCCAGCTCGGCCGAGCGGCTGCCCGAGGACAGGATGGCGAGCACCTGCCGGGCCGTGCCCGCGGGGTTGTAGCCGCGGTCCCACGCCCGGGCGGCGGTCTCGCGCAGGCGCTCCTCGTCGAACAGGCCCGGGCTGCCCCAGACGTGCGCGTGGTGGACGACGGCGTCCTGGTAGGCCTCTCGTGTGGCGGCCGGCGGAGCCATGAGGGCGCTCATGGCCTCGCTCGTGGGCGTGCCCACGTCGGGGTCGCCCGTGGTCGACATCACCGACGTCAGCGAGGCGACCCGGGCCGGGTGCCGGATGGCGATCGTCTGGGCGATCATCCCGCCCATCGAGACACCGAGGACGTGGGCGCGGTCGGTGCCCAGGTGGTCGAGCAGGCCGACGGCGTCGTCGGCCATGTCGGACAGCAGGTAGGGCACGGCGACATCGCCGCCGCCGATGGCCGTCTGCACGCCGGCCGTGCCGCCCCCGTCGAACCACGTCGACTCGCCCATGTCGCGGTTGTCGAACCGCACGACCTGGTAGCCGCGTGCGGCCAGCGCGGCGCAGAAGTCGTCGGGCCAGTGGATCATCTGGCTCCCGAGCCCCATGACCAGCAGCATCGTCGGGTCGTCGGGCTCCCCGAAGGTCTCGTAGCAGAGCTCGATCCCGTTGCAGGGTGCGATCGGCATGGCGGCCATCGTGTTCCGTCTTGACCGGCCGGTCAAGCCGCCTCGCGCGGCCCGTCCCCTACGGTGCCGGCCGTGACGACGTTCGGGGTCCACACCGGGGTGCAGAACACGACGATCGACGAGCTGCGCGACCTGTGGGTCGGCGCCGAGGACCTGGGCTTCGACGCCGTGTCGGTGTGGGACCACCTCTACTCGTCGGACCTGTCGACCTACGAGTGCCACGAGGCAGTGGCCCTGCACGCCGCGCTCGCCTGCGCGACGACGAGCGTCCGGTGCGGCTGCCTCGTGTACTGCGCCGGCTACCGGCACCCGGGCGTGCTGGCCAAGGCGGTCACGACGATCGACCACCTGTCGGCTGGGCGAGCCGAGATCGGCCTCGGCGCCGGCTGGGCCGCGGCCGAGTACGCCGCGTTCGGCATCCCGTTCCCGCCGGTCGGCGCAGCGGCTCGACCTGCTGGCCGAGACGGCGGCGGCCGTCCGCGGCCTGCTCCGGGACGAGGCGACCTCCGTGACGGGCAAGCACGTCACGCTGACCGACGCCCGCAACGAGCCCCGCCCGGTCCAGCCCGACCTGCCGATCTGGATCGGCGGCGCCGGCGAGCGGCGCACAGCCCGCATCGTGGCTGAGCACGGCGACGGCTGGAACCTGCCGTTCGTCGCGCCGGAGGCGATCGCCGGCAAGCGCGCCGCGCTCGGCCGCCCACTGCGCGGCCGTCGGGCGCGACCCCGCCGAGATCCGCATCGGGGTCAACGTCATCGTGTGCGACGGCGACGCCTCGCTGCGCGCCCAGTTCGGACCGCGGGCCGACGCGGTGCGGCCCGGCGCCGTCGTCGGTACGAGCATCGACCACCTCACCGAGGGGCTCGGGCGCTACGTTGCCGCCGGGGTCGACACGATCAACGTCGCCCTGCGGGCGCCCTGGGACGCGGACGCGCTGACCCGCGCCGCCGCGGCCGTGGCCGCCCTGCGCTGACCGGCGCCGCACGAAGCGACTCCTCGACCGAACCCGAACGGATCACCACCTCTTCACCGCCATGTCCGACCACCGCATCGACGAGCTGTCCGGCGCCCGCGTCGTCGTGACCGGGAGCCGCCAGCATCGCCCCAACCGTCCCGGCGTCGCCGCCTGCCCGTTCTGCGTCGGCGGCCTCGAGGCGCCCGAGCCCTACGAGGTCAAGGCGTTCCCCAACCGCTGGCCGTCGTTCCCCGACGACCGGTGCGAGGTCGTCCTCTACACCCCCGAGCACGACCTCACGTTCCCCGACCTGGGTGTCGAGGGCGCCCGCCGGGTCGTCGACCTGTGGGCCGACCGCACGGCCGTGCTCGGGGCCCGCGACGACGTCGCCTACGTGCTCGTGTTCGAGAACCGCGGCGAGGAGGTGGGGGCCACCGTCGCCCACCCGCACGGGCAGATCTACGCCTACGACCAGGTTCCGGGCGCCCCGCTGACCGAGCTGCGGCGGGCGGACGGCGGGGCGTGCCCGCTGTGCGACCCCGCCGATGACGCGCTGACCGTCACCGCGGCCAGCGGGTGGCGGGCCTGGGTGCCCCAGGCCAGTGCCTACCCGTACGCCCTGCTGCTCGCGCCCGACGTCCACCGACCCGACCTGCCGTCGCTCGACGGCCCGCAGCGCGACGGCCTCGCCGCCCTGCTCGTCGACGTCCTCGCCCGCCTCGACCGCCTGTTCGACGCCCCGCTGCCCTACATGCTGTGGTTCCACCAGCGGCCGACCGACGGGGGCCCCTGGCCCGAGGCCCACGTGCACGCCCACCTCGTCTCGCCGATGCGGTCGCCGGGCGTGCAACGCTACGTTGCCGGCGCAGAGCTGGGGAGCGGCGTGTTCCTCAACCCCGTCGTCCCCGAGGACGCGGCCGCCGCACTGCGAGGAGCGTGAATGGGATTGCGAGCCTGGGCGCCCGGTCGGGTCAACCTGATCGGCGACCACACCGACTACATGGGCGGCCTCGCCCTGCCCATGGCCATCGGGCTCGGCACCGAGATCACGGGCGACCGCGGCGGCAACTGGGTGATGCTCGGGTCCGACGGCTTCGACGGGGTGGCCGAGATCCCGCTCGACGGGGTGCCCGACCCGGCAACGGTCGAGCCGGCGTGGGCCCGCTACGTCGCCGCCGTCGTGCAGGAGGTGCGGCCGCGCGACGGGCTGGTCGGCATGGTCCACTCGACCCTGCCCGCCGGCAGCGGCCTGGCCTCCTCGGCCGCCCTCGAGGTGGCGGTCGCCACCGCCCTCGGCGCCGACCGGGTCAACCCTTTGGCCGCCGCCCAGGCGTGCCAGCGGGCCGAGGAGGCGGCGGTCGGTGTGCCCTGCGGGATCATGGACCAGCTCGTGTCGATCGCCGCGGTCGAGGGGATGGCCCTGCGCATCGACTGCGACACCCTCGCCATCGAGAGGGTGCCGTTCCCCGAGGACGCGGAGGTCGTGGTCATCCACTCGGGCGAGCACCGCGAGCTCTCGACGTCGGCCTACGCCGAACGTCGGGCCGAGTGCGAGGCCGCCGAGAAGGTCATCGGGCGCCTGCGCGACGCCGCCCCCGTCGACGTCGAGCACATCGACGATCCGGTCCTGCGGCGCCGTGCCCGGCACGTGACGACCGAGAACGAGCGCGTCGACGCCCTCACCAGCGCCCTCGCGCAGGGGCAGCTCGCGTTCGCCGGCGAGTTGCTGGTCGCCAGCCACGCCAGCATGCGGGACGACTTCGAGGTGTCGACCCCCGCCCTCGACGAGATCGTCGGGACGGTGCGCGGCGTACCCGGCGTCTACGGCGCCCGTGTCACCGGCGCCGGGTTCGGCGGGTGCGTGATCGTCTTGTGCCGGCCGAAGACCCGGCTGAACATGCCGGTCGTCTGGCGGGGCCGGCCCGCCGCCGGGGCGTCGCTGTCCACGATCTGACCGCTCACGCCTTGGGGAGGACGTCGCCCAGCTGGGCGGCGAGGCGGGCCCTCGCGCTGGCGGTGCGCGCCCCCCACCAGAACAGGTCCTGGCCGTCGACGAGGACGACGGGGGCCACGCCCTCGAACAGCGGGACGTGCCGCTCGGCGAACGGGTACGGCTCGCTCGGCGCCAGCACCACGTCGGGCCGGCGGGCGCCCACCTCGTCGAGCGTCACGGTCGGGTACCGGGTGGTGGCGTCGGCGAACACGTTGGCCACGCCGACCGAGGCGAGCAGCGACGAGCCGTAGGTGCCGGCGGCCAGCGTCATCCACGGCCGCTTCCAGATCGGTACGAAGGCCCGCAGCCGGGCCGGCGGCGGCTCCCCGACCGCGGCGTCGGCCGCCGTCACGTCCTCGGCCGCCGCCGCCTCGGCGCCCGTGAGGCCCGCCAGCATCCGCAGGGCCGGCGGCACGTCCTCGATCCCGTCGATGGACAGCGACGCCGTCCGCACGCCGGCCGCGGCCAGCGCGTCGGCGTCCTCGCGGCGGTTCTCCTCCACGCACATGACGACGAGATCGGGGGCGAGGGCCACGATGGCGTCGACGTCGGGGTCCTTGGTGCCGCCGACGTGGGGCAGGTCGGGCTGCTCGCAGAACCGCGTGCACGCCGCCGGCGTGACGCCCCAGGCCAGCAGCGTCTCGGTGACCGACGGGACGAGGCTCACGACGCGCGGGGACGCCGGCGCGGCTGTCACATCCGGTCGAGGAGCTGCTGCTTCTTGGCCGCGAACTCGGCGTCGGTCAGCAGGCCCTGCCGGCGCAGCTCGTCGAGCTCGCGGATCTGGGCGGGGATCGAGCCGTCGCGCTCGTCGCCCCCGACGTTGCTCGCCGCCACCGAATGCCCGACCCGGTCGTACTTGCGGTTCTCGTTGGCCTCGATCTGCCGGTAGACCTCGTTCTGCACGGCCGACGGGTGGCGAACGTTCGAGAAGGCCTGGCGTCCCATCTCGCCCGCCGACTCGATGACCAGGTCACCCGAGCCCACCATGCGCTCGAACACCGACTGGCGGAAGAACACCGTGTTGACCCGGTCGAGCGGGATCTCGATGCCGTGCTTGGCCAGGACGCCGTGCCGGTAGATCAGCCGGTCGGTGGTCACGACGAAGTTCGTGGTGATCCACCGGGCGTAGCGCAGGCCGAACCAGATGAGGCAGCCGAGGATGAGCGCGCCGATGGGGATCGTCAGCCAGTCGACGCTGCCCACGGCGACCAGGATGCCGAGGATGATCGAAGCGATCAGGGCGAACATCGGCGGCGCGAAGAACCACCAATGCGGGTGCAGGTCGAGGACGATGTCCTCGTTGTCGTTCAGCAGCTTCCTCGGAAACGGCACGACCCGAGCGTATCCCCGGTGCGGGGCACGGGCGGACCACCGGGAATGTCGAGGCGGATCAGCCGTAGCCGAGCTCGGTGAGGCGGTGGTCGTCGATGCCGAAGTGGTGGGCGACCTCGTGAACCACAGTGACGCGCACCTGCTCGACGACTTCGTCGTGCGTCGAGCAGCGGGCGCAGATCGGCAGGCGGTAGATCGTGATGCGGTCGGGCATGGTCAGGCCCAGGCCGTAGCCGCCGTCCCGCCGCGTCAGCGGCACGCCTCGGTACAGGCCGAGCAGCCCGCTGTCGGGGCGGCCGTCCTCGACCATCACGACGACGTTGCTCATGAGCTGCGCCAGGGCGTCGGGGATGCCGTCGAGCGCGTCGCCGACCAGATCCTCGAACGTGTCCTCGTCGACATCGATCACCGCACCGATCGTATTGACGACGGTCCCGACGCCCACCCGCTCGGCCTCTAACGTCTTGGGCAGTGGTACCGGACGACCTGCTGCACGACCTCGACGAGGCCCAGCGTCGGGCCGTCACGTCGCCGGCCAGGCCGCTCGCCATCGTCGCCCCGGCAGGGTCGGGCAAGACGCGGGTGCTCACCCGCCGCATCGCCTGGCGCGTGGCGTCGGGCGACGCCGACGCCAGCCACGTCCTCGCGCTCACGTTCACCCGCCGGGCCGCGGGCGAGATGCGCGACCGGCTGACCCGCCTCGGCTTCCGGTCGGGGGTCGCCACCGGCACGTTCCACGGCGTGGCGCTCGCCCAGCTGCGAGCGCGGTGGGCGGACGAGGGCCGCACCCCGCCGGCCCTGCTCGTCCGCAAGGGGCAGATCCTCGCCGGCATCGTCGCGGGTGGACCGGTGTCGGTCTCGGCCCTCGCCGGCGAGATCGAGTGGGCGAAGGCCCGGCTCGTCGGGCCCGACGGCTACGCGGAGGCCGTCGCCGCGGCCCGGCGCCGCCCGCCCGCGACGCCCGACCGCATCGCCGCGCTGTACCGCGCCTACGAGGACGACAAGCAGCGCGCCCGCATGGTGGACTTCGACGACCTGCTGCGCGCCTGCTGCCAGGCGCTGGAGACCGATCCGGCGTTCGCCGCTGCCCAGCGCTGGCGGTTCCAGCACCTGTTCGTCGACGAGTTCCAGGACGTGAACCCCCTGCAGCTCGCCCTGCTCGACGCCTGGCGGGGCACGAGCACCGACCTGTGCGTCGTCGGCGACCCCCATCAGGCGATCTACGGCTGGAACGGCGCGGACGCCCGCTTCCTGTCGGGGTTCCGTCGCCTCTACCCGTCGGCCGACGTCGTCGTGCTCGACGGCAACTACCGCTCGACGCCGCAGATCCTCGGCGCCGCGGGCGAGGTGCTGCGGCGCGCCAGTGTCGAGGAGCGCACGGTGCGCCCGGCCCGCCACGACGGCCCTCAGGTCCGCCTCGAGCGCCACCCCACCGACCGGGCCGAGGCCGTCGCCATCTGCCGCGCCGTTCGTGACGGCCGCGCCCCGGGGGCGCCGTGGTCGGCCCAGGCGGTGCTGGTACGGACCCACGCCCAGGTCGAGATCATCGCCGAGGCGTTCCGCGGCGCCGGGATCCCCCACCGGGTGCGGGGGAGCGAGTCGCTGCTCGACCGCCCCGCGGTGCGGGCCGCAGTGGACCTACTGCGCCACTCGCGCGGCCCCCTCACGGCCTGCCTCCCCGACGTCGACGCGCTCGCCGACGGCCACGGGCCCGGGGCGTCCGCAGACGTCGCCCTGTTGGTCCGGCTCGCCCACGACCACCTGCGCCTCGACCCCGGGGCCACCGCCTCGGGCTTCGTCGCCTGGCTGGTGGCCACGCTGCAGGCCGAGGGCGGCGACGACGGGCGCGACGCCGTCACCATCGCCACGTTCCACGCGGCCAAGGGGCTCGAGTGGCCGTACGTCCACCTGGCCGGCCTCGAGGACGGCCTCGTGCCCATCACCCACGCCCGCACGCCGGGCCGGCGAGCGGAGGAGGCGCGGCTGCTCTACGTGGCGATGACCCGGGCGGCCGACGAGCTCCGCTGCACCTGGGCGGCCGAGCGGATGGTCGGCGGCAAGCCGACCGAGCGGCGGCTCACCCCGTGGCTGAAGGGCCTCGCCGACGACCAGCGGCGGGTCCCCGACGCAACCGCGACCGGGCCGGCCCCCGACTGGCGGACCCGGCTCACCGACCAGCGGGCCCTGCTGGCCGCGGCCACGCCGCCGGTCTCGCCCCGGCTCGCCGCCCTGCAGGCCTGGCGCGACGATCAGGCCCGGGCCGCCCGCGTGGAACCGGCTGCACTGGTCGACGACCGGCTGCTCGAGATGATCGCCGAGGCACGCCCGGTGACCCACGACCAGCTCGTCGCCGTCCCGGGGATGGGCCCGGTACTGGCCGCCCGGGTGGGCGACGGGCTGCTGGCCGCCCTGGCCGGCACCAACACCGACCCCGACGGGGCCTGACCGGCCCACAGGCACGCGGACCTACAAGGACGACATGGACTTCACCGTCACCCAGCTCTACGCCGCCCCCGCCGACGCCGTGGCCCGCGCCTACGCGTCCCGCGAGCTCTACGGCGAGCTCGAAGGCCTGCCGAAGTTGGCCTCGCCCGAGGTTCTCGAGCGCACGGTCTCGGCCGACGTCGTGCGCCTCCAGATCCGGTACCGCTTCGTCGGCGACCTGTCGCCTGCGGTGACCGCCGTGATCGACCCGGCCAAGCTGAGCTGGGTCGAGCACAGCACCCACGACCTGGACCGGCGTTCGGTCACGTACCGGCTGGTCCCCGACCACTACCCCGATCGCCTCCAGTCGTCGGGGACCTGTGCGATCGTCCCCGACGGCGACGGGACCGTCCGTACGGTCCGTGGCCGCCTCAAGGTCCGGGCGCTGGTCGTGGGTGGCGCCGTCGAACGGGCGATCGTCTCGGGGCTGCGCGAGTACCTGGAGGCCGAGGCCGGGGCGGTGGCGCGGATCGTGTCGGCGAGGCAATAGGTTCCGCCGGGACGGGGTCGAGGCGATGCGTTCCACATGCGGAACCCACGCCTCGTCCTCCGGTGGTCGGAACTCATTGCCTCGGGTGGATCCGGCGGATGGCACGATCGGCGGCGTGGAACGGGTGGCGATCGTCGGGTCGGGCGGGTCGGGGAAGTCGACGCTCGCCCGGGCCCTGGGCGCGCGGACGGGACTGCCGGTGGTCCACCTCGACGAGCACTACTGGCGACCCGGGTGGGTCGAGACGCCGCGGGACGCGTGGCGGGCCCGCCAAGCCGAGCTGTGCGCCGACGACCGGTGGATCATCGACGGGAACTACGGAGGGACCATCGACCTGCGTCTCGACCGAGCCGACACGCTCGTGTTCCTCGACCTGCCCCGCCGCGTCACCGTCCCCCGAGTCCTCCGCCGGTGGGCCAGGAACCGCGGACGGCCGGTGCAGGCACCGGGTTGCCCCGAGCGGGCGGACGCCGCGTTCCTGCGCTGGGTGTGGGACTACCCGGCCGGCGGCCGGGTGCGGCTGCTCGACGCGATCCACGCTCACGGACGCCGCGACCTCGACGTCGTAACGCTCCGCTCGCCCCGCGCCGTCCGCCGGTGGCTGGCCGCCGTCCCCTCCCCTCTCCGCTGATCGGAGGCGAGGCGATGGGTTCCGCGGGCCGGAGGATGAGGCGACGGTTCCGCATGTGGAACCCATGACCTCGTCCTCCGGAGAACGGAACCGATTGCCTCGGGCGCGCCCTTGACCGCGCTGGGTGGCGGGCGCGACAACCGGTGCATGGGTGATCGCCTCGATCTCGTCGACCTCATGGACGAAGGCGGGTGGCCCTACGCCGACCCGGCCGCGGGCCTGGTCGGGCTCGAGCCCATCGACCTGCGGTCGGACGCCGACGACGACCTGGTGGCCCTCCACGCCCTCCGCCGCGGGGCCATCGCCGACCTGTCGGACGACGAGCGCCACGCCGTCCTGGCCCGCTTCGGCCTGGGCGGCGCGCCCCCGATGTCGATGATCGAGCTACGGACCGAGCTCGGCCTGTCGCGCGACCGCACCCGAGTGGCCCTGTCGGGCGGGCTCTCCAAGCTGCGCCAGGCGCTGGCCGACGACGGGCGCTGAGGCCGAGCGGGCTGGGCGTTCGTCGCAGCCCGCGCCGCTCAGGTGGCGGCGTCGGGCCCGAACGCCGCGTCCCGCTGGCGACGGAGGTCGGCCAGCTTGAGGAAGTCGATGGCGACGAACAGGCCCTCGCTCTCGGCGCACAGACGATCGCCGGCATGCAGCGTGCCCTCGGTGAACGTCTTCCGGCCGTCGACCCCGACCACCCGTCCGGCGAAGCTCAGCTCGGTGTGCAGCGGGGTCGGGCTGCGGTAGTTGACCGTGAGCCGGGCGGTCATGCCGGGCCGCCCGGCCAGCGACTGCGTCGACCCCAGCACCTCGTCGAACGCCGCGGCGACGTAGCCACCGTGGACGCAGCCCGGCGGCCCCTCGTAGGCCGAGCCGAAGTTGGCCCGCCCCCGCAGCACGTCGTCCTCGACCCACAGGTCGAGCGGCGGCGCCAGCGGGTTGGCGCGGCCCAGCATCGGGCTGTGGTCGAAGAACGCGTGCGGGTCGCGCCCGGCGAGCGGCGACTCGCCGAAGCCCTCGTAGACCGAGGCATTCGGGAAGGCGTCGAGGCGGTCGGCGAGCCGCTCGAGCTCGTCGGCCGCCGAGGCCAGCTCGGCGTCCGGCGCCGGACTGCCGTGCACGCGGTGGACGATGCGGCGCAGCGCCTGGCCCATGCGATGCATCTCGGCCCGCCGGGGCGTCGGCGCGGCCGTGGCGAGGTCGTGCAGCAGGTCGGGCCACTCGGGCGAGCCGGGCCCGACAGGGCGGGTCCGTTCGCCGGCGGGGCCGTCGTCGGCGCCTGGGGGGAGGTCAGACATGGCCAGATCCTGCTCGACGGGGCCGTTCGGTGCGAGATCGGTCAGCCGGGGGCGCGTCGGCCACGTCGACGAACAGCGGGGCGTGGTCGCTCGGCTTCTGGCCTTTGCGGGCATTGCGGTCGATGAGCGCCCAGGTCACCCGGTCGGCGAGGGCGGACGACAGCAGCACCAGGTCGATGCGCATGCCCCGGTGCTTCGGGAAGTTCCCGGCCCGGTAGTCCCACCAGCTGTACAGCCCCTCGGTGGCCGGGTACTGCTCTCGGAACGCATCGCGCAGGCCCAGCGCCTCGAGCTCGCCGATGGCCGCCCGCTCCTCGGGCGTCACGTGGGTGTCGCCCTCGAAGGCGGCCACGCTCCACACGTCGATGTCGTCGGGCGCGACGTTCACGTCGCCGCACACCGCCCGGAGACCCGTGGCCCCGCCGTCTGCCGCGACGTGGGCCCGCAGGCGGGCCAGCCAGCGCAGCTTGTAGTGGAACTGCTCGTGGCCGACAGCCCGTCCGTTCGGGACGTACACCGACGACACCCGAACGCCACCACAGGTGGCCGTGACGAGCCGGGCCTCGCCGTCGGCCGGCTCGCCGTCGGCGAACCCCGCCACCGTGTCCTCGAGGCCGACCCGGCTGACGATGGCGACGCCGTTCCATCGCCCCTCGCCGTGGTGGACCGTGTCGTAGCCCCGTGCGTGGAACTCGAGCGCGGGGAAGGCCTCGTCGGCCAGCTTCGTCTCCTGGAGGCACAGGACGTCGGGCTCGGCGATGTCGAGCCAGCCGAGCACGCGGTCGATGCGCTCGCCGGTCAGCGAGTTGACGTTCCAGGTGGCGATGCGCACGCTCAGCCCTGGGCGGCCTCGGGCGGGGTGTCGGCGCCGGACGCCAGGGGCACGACGTCGGCGCCGGTCGCCGCCTTCTTCGCCGTCCGCCGGGGGCGGGCGGGGACCGCGGTCGGGGACGACGTGGCCGAGGTCGCCTTGGTGGTCTTCGTGGCCTTTCCCGCCGTGGTCGGCTTGGCCGCCTTCGTCCCCGCGGACCGGCGGGACCGGGCGGGCGGGGCGTTGCCGTCGGACGAGACCGGGGCGGAGTCGCCCCCGGTGACCTCGACGACATCGCCGGCGGGGGTGACCTCCGCAGGCGTGGCCGCGGCGTCCCGGGCGGACCTCGACGTCTTCCTGGCACCGGTCTTCTTGGCGGCGGTCGTCTTGGCGGACGCCTTCTTCGCCGGCGCCGTCTTCGCTGCCGCCTTCTCTGACGGTGCCTGGGCGGCGGTCGTCTTCTTCGCCGCTGCCTTCTTGGCGGACGCCTTCTTCGCCGGCGCCTTCTTGGCCGACGCCTTCTTCGCCTGCGCCTTCGCCGCCTTCCTGGCTCGGCCCGGCGCCCGCCCGGCTTCGGCCTGGCCGGCGACCTGGGCCGCCGACGCGTCCGTCACGTCGACGGTCAGCTCGGCCACCAGGTCGGCCGTGCCGGCGAGATCGGGCGCGGGCACGTCGACCACCCCCGGCAGGGCCAGGTCGATCCCGCGGCGGGGCGTGTCGACCGCGACCACGACGAACTGCTGGTCGTCGCCGACGCGCAGGACCTCCTTCGCGCTGCGCGGCGCGGGGTCGCCCAGGTTCCGGAGCGGAACGTACGCCCGCGCCGACCCGACCAGCACGTAGGCCCCGTGCGAGCTGAAGCGCTCGATCGTGGCGTCGACCTCGCTGCCGACCGGGTGCGCGGCCACGAACTCGATGAACGGCAACGCCTCGTTGTAGGGCTCGGGCGAGCGCCCGCCCCTCCCGCGGTCGACGCCTTCGGCCGCGATCTCCTCGGCGACCGTGGCCAGCGCCGCCGGTTCCGAACCCTCGCCGTCGCCCGTCGTGCCGGTCGGCGCCTCGCTCGGCGGGGGCGCAGCGGCCGCCTTGGCCCGCGACCGCCGTCTTCGGGGCGGCGGGGCCGCGTCCGCGGTCTCGGCCACCTCGGCGGCGACCGGCTCGGCCGCGCCGTCGACCGCTTTCGCCACCTTGCGGGCCTCGCTCACGGCCCGCCGGCTCGTCGGTCCGCGCACCGGCGCCCGGTCCATGAACACCCAGCCCACGTGCGGCACCGGCTTGCCCCCGATGAGCCGACCCTTCTCGAACAGCCACGGGTAGTCGCCGTGGAACTCTTGGAACGAGTCGTTGGAGAGGATGGCGGCGCCGGCGCGGCGGGCGATCTGCAGGATGAAGGCGTCGCCTCGGCCGATCGCCCCGGCCGGCGGGGTGATCAGCTCGTTGGCATTGACCGCGTCCTCGTAGGTCTTGCGTTCCTTGCGGTCGATGCGGTTGGGGAACGTGGCGTCGACGACCACGGTGACGTGCTTGGGCGAGTACTCCTCGACGAACGCCTGTACCGCCTCGTCGAGCTGGGCGAGGCTGGGCAGCGTCGCGGCCCTCGGTGGCGATGTTCGAACCGTCGACGACAACGTGGGTGATCTTCATGTCCTGCTGCATTCAACCAGGTGGCCGGGGCGTTCCGAGGGACGGCTCCCGCTACGGTGCCCGGCCGTGACCGACCTGTCCGCCGAGGTCACCGACCTGCTGCAGCACCTCATCCGCAACGCGTGCGTCAACGACGGTACGCGCACGTCGGGTGCCGAGGCCCGCAGCGCGGACCTGTTGGCAGGCTACTTCGACGGCTCGGGCCTCGACATCGATCGCTTCGAGCCCGCCCCCGGGCGCGCCAGCATGGTGGCCCGGATCGAGGGGCGGCGGCCCGATGCACCGACGCTGCTGCTCATGGGCCACACCGACGTGGTGCCGGTCACCGCCGACCGGTGGCAGCGCGACCCGTTCGGCGGCGAGCTGGTCGACGGCGAGGTCTGGGGGCGCGGTGCCATCGACATGCTCAACCTCACCGCGTCGATGGCCGTCGCCACGCGCCACCTGGCCACGACCGGTTTCCGGCCCGAGGGCACCCTGGTGTTCCTGGCCGTCGCCGACGAGGAGGCCCTGGGCACCTGGGGGGCCGACCACCTGACCCGGCACGAGCCCGACGCGGTGCGGGCCGACTTCGTGGTGACCGAGTCGGGCGGGATCCCGGTCACCGGCGGCGACGGCGGGCTGCGCCTCCCGGTGATGGTCGGCGAGAAGGGCTCGTGGTGGAGCACGATCCGGGTGTCGGGGACGCCGGGCCACGCCTCCCTGCCCTACGCCACCGACAATGCCCTCGTCACTGCGGCCCGCGTGGTCGACCGGCTGGCCTCGTACCGCCCCGAGGCGCAGGTCGACGCCACGTGGCGCCGGTTCCTCGCCGACCTGGCGCTGCCCGACGAGCTGACGGCCGCCCTGACCGACCCCGCCCGCATCGACGACGTGCTGCCCGACCTGCCGCTGGGCATGGCCCGGCAGTTCCACGCCTGCACACACACCACGATCGCCCCCACGGTCGTCCGCGGCGGGACCAAGACCAACGTGATCCCCGACCGGGTGGACCTGCAGCTCGACATCAGGACCCTCCCGGGCACGACGGCCACCGACGTCCGGGCCCTGCTGGACGACGCCCTCGGCGAGCTGGCCGACCGGGTCGAGGTGGTCGAGGCGTTCGACGACCCCGCCACCGGCTCGCCGGTCGACACGCCGCTGTGGGACAGCCTCGGCCGCGTTACCCAGGCCTTCTACGCCGGCAGCCACCTCGTGCCCATGCTCAGCGTCGGCGCCACCGACGCCCGGTTCTTCCGCCGGCTGGGCACGACCTCGTACGGCTTCGGGCTGTTCAGCCGGAAGCTCACGTTCGAGGAGTTCGGCCGCATGTTCCACGGCGACGACGAGCGAGTCGACGTCGAGTCGCTGCGCCTGTCGACCGAGATGTGGCAGGCCCTCGCCCGCGACCTGCTCGGCGGCTGACGGTCACGAACTCGCTCAGAGCGGCGAGAACGACTGCACGATGGCGTCGACCTCTTGCTGGCGGGCCATGACGTCGTCCCCCCAGAACGTCACCTGCCAGAACGAGTTGCCCGACACGATCACGTATACGAGCTGCGAGAACGACCCGAACGACTGCTGGAACCAGGCGATCTCCCCGACACTGCCTTGCAGACGACCCTCCGCGCCGATCACGCCGTCCTCCGGCGAGGGCGGCTTGATCCTCTCGACGATCGCGTCGAGTCCGAGCAACGACGGGTCGAGGTCGGTGATGCCGTCGAACACGAGGGTGTCCACCACCATGTCGTCGAGATCCTCGCGGTCGACCACGACCAACCGCGTCAGCTCGGTGGTGGTCGCCGCGACGCTGGCGCCGACCGTGCTGGCCGTCGACGGATCGTCGGGGAACAGCTCCCCACCGACTGCGGAGCGGTCGGGCCCGGGGAACGCGGCAGACCACGGCGCTCGCACGTCGATCGCGAAGCTGTTGTCGGGGGCGACCACTCTGTCCGTTGCCTCGACCTGTCCCTCGCCGAGGGAGAACGTGGCGGCCACGGCGTCGAAGAGGGCCCGGTCTTCGTCGAGATCGGCCGTGTTCATGTTGATCGCCCACACGGTCGCGCCATCGAGGACGTAGTACTGGACGACCTCGATGCCACCGGCCATCGCGTACTCGACGCGCACGGCCTCACCCGCAGCCAGCGTGACCCTCGTGGGATCCCCCTGTTGCTCGGCACCGGTCGAGGCCTCCACCTCGGCAGGGGCGTTGGCCTCGACGTCATCGAGGTCGTCTGCGCCGTCAGGGGTCGGCAGGGTGACGATGTTGACGTTGGTCACGAACGGGTCTCCGAGTTCTTCGGCGCGAAATGCAGCGAACACGATCAGCCGGGGCATCCCCGACAGGACCTGGTCGAGTGTGCGGGCCCGCGCCGCGTCGTCGGGGAACTCCCGGTCGCCCACACCCGCGAGGTCCCCGCGGGTCGACACCGCCACCCACGAGTCGGGCGCGGAGATCCCGAACTCGCCGGCGGGATCGGCGAACGGGACGAGAGGCGGCACGTCGGCGGGGTCGACCGCCGCCGGCCGTCCGGCGTCGTCGTCCTCATCGTCGATCGAGGTCACCGCGACCACGCCGACGGCGGCGCACGCGACCAGCGCCAGCACGACCACGAGCACCCAGCGTCGCCGGCGGCGCGGCGGAGACGACGGGGGCTGCCACGCTCCCGCACCGGGGGGCGGGGGCACGGGCAGTGGTCTCGGCGGGCCCGTGACCCCGCCGTCGCTCCCGGGAGGTGTCCACCCGTCCGTGCTCATGCTCGCCTCCCTGTCGGCCCAGCTCCGAGGTCGGCGGAGCATACGGGCCGCCGGTGGGCTCCGTCGCATGGGCGCCGACCTCGTAGCCTCGGCCCGTGCCCGTGCGTGCCGTGATCTTCGACTTCGGCGGGGTCATCCTGACCAGCCCGTTTGACGCGTTCTCCCGCTACGAGGCCGACAACGGCCTGCCGGCCGGGTTCCTGCGGCGGCTCAACGCCACCGATCCCGATACCAACGCCTGGGCCCGGCTCGAACGCAACGAGGTCGACCTCGCCGGCTTCGCCGAGCTGTTCGAGGCCGAGGCGGCGGCCGCAGGGCAGCGGGTCGACGGCCGGGCGGTGCTGGCCCTGCTGGCCGGCCAGCTCCGACCGCAAATGATCGAGGCCCTGCGCCGCTGCCACGACCGCCTGAAGACCGCCCTGCTCACCAACAACTTCGTCCCGCACGCCGACCCGTCCGCCGAGAGCGATGGCGGACGCGGCCCGGCCGGACCGATGGCCGACGTCCTCCACCACTTCGACGTGATCGTCGAGTCCAGCCGGGTCGCGCTGCGCAAGCCCGACCCGGCGATCTACCGCCTCGTGTGCGACGAGCTGGGGGTCGAGCCCGCCGAGGCCGTGTTCCTCGACGACCTCGGGGTCAACCTCAAGCCGGCCCGGGCCCTGGGCATGGCGACCATCAAGGTCGTCGATCCCGACGACGCCATCGCCGAGCTGGAGGCGGTGGTCGGCTTCCCGCTGCGGTGAGCCACGCCGCGTGGTTTCCAGCCGCGGCTTACGAGTCCTGGAGGAGCCCGATGACGTTGCCGTCGGGGTCGGTGACGGTCGCGATCCGCCGGCCAGGGCCCACCTCGGTCACGGGCTGGCCCGCCTCCGCGCCCGCCGCGACGAGGGCGGCCAGGGAGGCGTCGATGTCGTCGACGTGCCAGTAGCCGACCGGGCCGGCCATCCCCTCCTCGTGGCCACGCGGGTTCAGGCCGACGTGCTGGCCGTCGGCGGCCGTGTAGCTCACGTAGTAGGGCTCGTCCATCTCGGGAGCCGTGCCGAGGAGCGCGGTGAAGATCGCCTTGGTCCGCTCGAGGTCCTTGGCGGGGAAGATCACGGTCTTGATGCCGGGGGTGGTCATAACGTGTCCTTTCGGTCGCTGTGTCACGTTCGGCGGGCGGCGCCCGTCAGAGCGATGACGGAGCCCGACGAAGGAATGTGACGCGTGAATCGACAGGAGTTCCTGGCCGACGAGTTCGAGGCCCATCGCAGCCACCTGCGGGCGGTCGCCCTCCGCATGCTCGGCTCGACGGCCGAGGCCGACGACGCCGTGCAGGAGGCGTGGTTCCGGCTCGCCCGCGCCGACACCGGCGGCGTCGAGAACCTCGGCGGCTGGCTCACGACGGTCGTGTCCCGCGTCTGCCTCGACATGTTGCGGTCGCGCACCTCCCGCCGCGAGGACCCGATCGGCGAGACCGCCCCCGACGAGATCCCCGCCCCGGTGGGGGCGGCCGACCCCGAGCACGAGGCCACGCTGACCGACTCGGTCGGCCTCGCCATGCTCGTGGTGCTCGACACCCTGACGCCCAACGAGCGGCTGGCCTTCGTGCTGCACGACATGTTCGCCGTGCCGTTCGACGACGTCGCCACGGTCATCGGCTGCTCCACCACGGCCGCCCGCCAGCACGCCAGCCGCGCCCGCCGGCGGGTGCAGGGGGCAGACCCCGCCACCGGCGCCGGCGACGTGGTTCGCCGGCAGCAGATCGTCGAGGCGTTCCTCGCCGCGGCGCGGGGCGGCGACTTCGACGGGCTGCTGTCACTCCTCGCCCCGGACGCCGTCATGCGGTCGGACGCCGTCGCCGCGGCCACCGGGGCGGCGGGCGACGTGTCGGGGGCGGCTGCGGTCGCCGAGGTGTTCGCCGGCCGGGCTCGCGCCGCCCGACCGGCCCTCGTGGACGGGGCCGCCGGCGCGGTCTGGGCCCCGGCCGGTCAGGTCCGCGCCGTGTTCGACTTCACGATCGTCGACGGCCGCATCGCCGGGATCGACCTGGTCATGGACCCGGCCACCATCGACCAGCTCGACGTCGTCGTGGGCGGCGCGGCGTGAGCCCCCGTCCCGAGCTGCGGCCCGTCGGACGGGTCGAGTCGCCGTTGATCGACCCGGCCACCGCGCCCCGTCAGGGCGACGAGGGGGCGCCAGGGGCGTGGCTGGTCTTCGACGCGGCCATGGCCGACGCGCTGCGCGACCTGACCGCCGGCGATCAGGTCGTCGTGCTGACCTGGCTCGACCGCGCCCGCCGCGACGTGCTGACCACGCACCCGCGCGACGACGTGACCGCGCCCGAGCTGGGCGTGTTCAGCACGCGCTCGCCCCATCGGCCCAACCCGATCGGGCTCCACACGGTGCGGATCGTGGCCGCGGAGGGGACCCGGTTGCGGGTCGACGGCCTCGAGGCCGTCGACGGCACCCCGATCCTCGACGTGAAGCCGGTGCTGGGCCCGATCGCCCAGCGGTGAGACGCCCGGAGGCGAACGTGCTGCCTGTCGGCCGGCAGTGGAGCTCGTGCTTCACCGCCAAATCCCCACGCGTGGGCTTCGGCAAACGCCTTGCCCGCCGGCCTGCGCTCAGCCGGTCGCCTGCAGGGCCTCGTACTCCTCGCCCGTGTCCTGCCAGTCCTCGAACTGGATGACGCCCATCTCGGTGAACTTCGTGCGCAGCCACCCGTCGCCGGCGTCGAGCAGCCCCAGCTTCTTGCAGTTGGGCACGATCTTCGAGAACAGCATCTGCTGGAACATCTGGCGGCCCGGGTCCTGGATGACGGCGGGCAGGATCTCCCTGGGCTTGATGCCCATGCGCTCCCACACCTCTTGCTGCAGGAAGCGGTCCCGCATGCGGATCGCGGCCTCGAAGGCGAACTCCTGCCGCTCCTTGAGCTCGGCGTCGGTCAGCCCGGCGTAGTACTCCTTCAGCGACAGCACCCCGAAGGCCACGTGCCGGGCCTCGTCGCTCATCACGTACCGGAGCAGCTGCTTGAGCAGCGGGTCGGGCGTCATCTGCTGCATGAAGCCGAAGGCCGCCAACGCCAGGCCCTCGACCATGATCTGCATGCCGAGGTAGGTCATGTCCCACCGGCTGTCCGAGATGATGTCGTCGAGCAGCATCTTGAGGTGGGCGTTGATCGGGTAGAAGCCGTTCTGCTTGTCCTGCAGGTACTTGGCGAACACCTCGACGTGGCGGGCCTCGTCCATGACCTGGGTCGACGCGTAGTACTTGGCGTCGATCCACGGCACGGTCTCGACGATCTTGGCCGTGCAGATGAGTGCGCCCTGCTCGCCGTGCATGAACTGGCTGAGCGTCCAGTTGTCGGACTCGATCGAGAGCTTGATGAAGTCCTTCTCGGTGAACTTCTCCAGCGGCGTGCCCGTCACGTCGGTCTCGAGCTCGGCGAACTGCATGCGCTGCAGCTCCGCGTTCTTCTCGAGGTCGACCTCGGTCTCCCACGGCAGGTCGGTCTCGCCGTTCCACTGCGCGTGCTTGGCCTTCTCGTAGAGCTTGTTGAGCGCCGGGCGTTCGCCCTTCTCGTAGTCCCACGTGAAGATGGCGTCGGCGTTGTCCTCGACGGTGTGGATCGCCTCGTTCACATCGGTGTTGCTGACGGAGAGGATCGCCTCGAGGTCGTTGATCTCGTCTCGGCCGATGATCTCGGCGTTGGCGGCGTACTCGTCGAGCGCCATGGGACCCCCTCGGTCGGGTGGCTGGGTGCAGGGCGGCGAACCGGCCGACCCGCTGCGGATAACGACCATTATCGACGCGAGGCGCGGCGCAGGGAAAGCGATGGTTTCGTGACGTTCGTCACGCAGCCGAGGGACCGGGCTTCCGGGCGACGACCCAGAAGACGTTGCTCAGCATGGGATCCCACCGCACCAGCGGGGCGATCACGACGTGGTCGACCAGGAGGGCGGCGGCCATCAGCGGCGCCCCCGCGGCCAGCCCCGCCAGGCGGGCCATCCGGTGGGCGCGGGAGCGCGGCACGGTCCACGGGGCGTTCGGCCCGGGCACCAGGCGGGTGATGAGCTGGAACGAGGCCCACGACGCGTCCCATGGCTGGCGGGGCGCCCGCCGGTCCGCGTGCACGACCTCGAAACCGCGCCGTTCGAGCTGGTCCACCAGCGTGTCGAGCGGCAGCAGGTGGAGGTGCTGGGGCTGCATCCAGGGGCCCCAGGCCCAGCCGAACCACGACGCCGGCCGGCAGTCGGGCGCCGGCACCTCGACGATCAGGTGCCCGCCCGGCACGAGCACCCGCTCGGCCGCGTCCAGCTCGGCCAGCGGGTCGATCGTGTGCTCGAGGTAGTGGAACATGCTGACCACGTCGTACGAGCAGCCCAGCCACTCGGCCGCCTTCGGGAAGTCCTCGCCGTGGGCGTCCGCGGCCCAGCCGCGCCGGAGCGCCTCGGTGACCGGCACCGGCTGGTCGAGCAGCTCGAACCGGGTGCCCGGGTACTCGGACGACGCCACCAGGCAGAAATGGCCGTGGCCCCCGCCCACGTCGAGCCACCGCCGGGGCTCGCCGAAGCCGTCGACGAGGTGCGCCCGCCGCTGGTACAGCGGCCAGTCGGCGCTGAACATCATCTCGGTGTCCATCTCGCCCGAGCCGTCGTAGAAGTCGCGGTAGTAGAAGGCCAGGCCTTCGGGCGTGAGCTGGGGGTTCTGGAAGGTCGTCCCACACTCGTCGCACGCGTCGACCCGGAACATCCCCTGCTTGCACTGGATCATGTCGGGCGCCCGCAACCGGAGTCGGATGGCCGTGCTGCCGCACACCGGGCAGTCGTCACGGCGGGGACCGAGGAACCGGTCCACGCCCCGCTCGAGGTCGGCCGCGTAGGCGCGGGCGCGCTCGTCCTCGATGAGCTGCGGGTCGGTGTGGGCGGGGTGAGCCGGGCGCCACCCGCCGCGTGCCGACCGGGCGAGGCGCACCACGATGCCGACGACCCGGGCCGCGCCGGCCGCGACGCTCCACCGGTCTCGGGGGCGCACGTCGGTGCCGGCGGTGACGACCGCCGGCTGCACCCCGGTGGCTGCCGCGACGCCGAGCCCCGCCAGCGCGCCGCCGGCGAGGGCGACCGCTGCCCCCAGCGCCGGCCCGACACGCGTGCTGGCGACGATGGGCAGCGGGCGGCCGTACTGCGTGCGCCACACCGACAGGTTCTGGTCGACCCGCAGCGGCCGCGACCGCAGCCCGGGCGCCACCACCTGGTCGACGCCGTGCGGCGCGTGACGCTTGGCCTGGGTGAACGCCCGCCGCACGTCGACGGTGTCCACCTCCCCGGCGACGATCTCGGCGCGCTCGGCCAGGCCACGGGTGAGGACCACCGCCTGCCCCACCCCGAAGGCGAGGAAGATCGGGTTCTCGCGCAGGCGCACCGGGTCGGCGATGCGCAGGTGGTCGAGCAGCTCCTCCACCGGGAGGTCGCCGGGTAGGAGATCGACCGCGTCCAGCCCGGTGGCTCGCAGGTGGGCGACCGCGGCGGCGAGCGTGCGGGGAGAGACGGCGAGGCCCTCGACCTGCACCACGACGTGGTCGGCGGGGTCGGCGCCGTCGGCGCTGGTCGGCTCGCCGAGGACGGGAAGCGCCGTCAGGCGCCGCCGCAGCCGGAGCCCGTTGCCCACCAGGGCCACCACGGACGCCAGGGCAACCGACCTGCCAAGCCATCTGGCGCGATTTGTTGACCCCACGGATGGTAACCGTAGACCGCCGGGTTGGCTCGTGCTGCGCCGGGGGCGGCGCCCCGATCAGGCGATCGTCAGCGCCGCGTCCAGGATCGCCTCCTGCTCCTGGACGTGGATCGTGTGCGACCCGGTCGCCGGGCTGCCCGACTCGTAGCGGCTCACCCGCAGCACCGTGTGGGTGTCGGCGAACCGCTCGGCCAGCCGGTCCTGGGCGAAGGCCCAGGCGCCCATGTTGGCCGGCTCCTCCTGCAGCCAGACGATCTCGCGCGCCTCGGGGTACCGGGCGGCGATGTCGGTGAGCTGCTGGTGGGGCCACGGGTACAGCTGCTCGACCCGGACGATGGCAACGGGCGCACCGCGCTTGTCGCGCTCGGCCAGCGCCTCCTGGCCGATCTTGCCCGAGCACAGCACGATGCGGCGCACGGCGCCCGGATCGGTGACGCCGGGGTCGTCGAGCACCTCGCGGAAGTGACCGGTCGCCAGCTCGTCGAGCGGGGACCGCGCCACCTTCGCCCGCAGGAGCGACTTGGGCGTGAACACGACGAGCGGCTTGCGCACGTCGCGGTGCATCTGCCGTCGCAGCAGGTGGAAGTACTGCGCGGCGGTCGTGGCGTTGGCCACCTGCATGTTGTCCTCGGCGCACAGCGTCAGGAACCGCTCGATGCGGCCGGAGCTGTGCTCGGGGCCCTGGCCCTCGTAGCCGTGCGGCAGCAGCAGCACGAGGCCGGACGACTGGTCCCACTTGTCCTCGGCGGCCACCAGGTACTGGTCGATGATGGTGCTCGCGCCGTTGACGAAGTCGCCGAACTGGGCCTCCCAGCAGACGAGGGCGTCCTTGTTGGCCACCGAGTAGCCGTACTCGAACCCCACCGCTGCGTACTCGGACAGCAGCGAGTCGTAGATCCAGAACTTGGCCTGTTCGGGCCCGAGGTGGGCCAGCGGCGCCCACTCACGGCCGTTGGTGTGGTCGATCAGCACGGCGTGGCGCTGGCTGAAGGTGCCGCGCCGCGAGTCCTGTCCGGCGAAGCGGATGTCGGTGCCCTCGAGCAGCAGCGACCCGAACGCCAGCGCCTCGGCCGTCGCCCAGTCGACCTGGCCCTCCTCGCGCACCACCTTGTCGCGGGTGGCGAACTGCTTGGCCAGCTTCGGGTGGACGTTGAAGCCCTCGGGCCAGCCGCTGAGCGTGTCGTAGATGCGGTCGAGGGTGGCCCGCTCGACCCCCGTCTCGACCGGGGGCAGGCACCCGACGGGCGGGGGCGGCTCCGCGGCCTTGAGGTTGGACGGCGGCGCCGACTGGCGGGTCTCGTCGAGGGCCTGCTGCAGCTTCGTCTGGAAGTCGTCGAGCGCCTGCTCGGCCTCCTCGAGGGTCAGCTGGCCCCGCTTCACCAGCGACTCGGTGAACAGCTTGCGCACCGACCGCCGCTCGTCGATCTTGGCGTACATCAGCGGCTGGGTGTAGCTGGGGTCGTCGCCCTCGTTGTGGCCGTAGCGGCGGTAGCTCACGAGGTCGATGACCACGTCCTTGTGGAACCGCTGCCGGTAGGCGTAGGCCAGCCGGGCCACCCGCACGCAGGCCTCGGGGTCGTCGCCGTTCACGTGGAAGATCGGCGCCTGGACGATCTTGCCCACGTCGGTCGAGTAGAAGCCCGACCGGGCGGCCTCGGGCGTCGTGGTGAACCCGATCTGGTTGTTGACCACGATGTGGATGGTCCCGCCCACGCGGTAGCCCTTGATGTCGCTCATGTTGAGCGTCTCGGCCACCACGCCCTGGCCGGCGAAGGCGGCGTCGCCGTGCATGAGGATCGGGAGCACCGAGAAGGCGTCGGGGATGTTGATCTGATCCTGCTGGGCCCGCACCATGCCCTCGACCACGGGGTCGACCGCCTCGAGGTGGCTGGGGTTGGCGGCCAGCTCGACCTTGATGCTGTTGCCGGCCCGGCTCTGGAACTTGCCCGCCTGGCCCAGGTGGTACTTCACGTCGCCCGAGCCCTGGACCGCGGTGGGGTCGAGCGTGCCCTCGAACTCCTTGAACACCTGGTCGTAGTTCTTGCCCACGATCGTGGCGAGCACGTTGAGCCGGCCCCGGTGGGGCATGCCCATGACCGCGCCGTCGAGGCGCTCGTCGGCCGCGGCCTCGAGGATGGCGTCGAGGATCGGGATCAGGCTCTCGCCGCCCTCGATGCCGAACCGCTTCTGGCCGATCCACTTCGTGCCGAGGAACTTCTCGAACGCCTCGGCCGCGTTGAGGCGGTCGAGGATGTGGCGCTGGTCCTCGACCTCGAGCTGCTGCTGGCTCTGGCTCTCGACGTGCTCCTGGATCCAGCGCTGCTCCTCGAGGTCCTGGATGTGCATGTACTCGATGCCGATGGTGCGGCAGTAGGCGTCGCGCAGCACCCGCAGGATCTCGCTCAGGACGGCCTTGTCGCTGCCGCCCAGGCCACCGGTGAGGAACTCGCGGTCGAGGTCCCAGATGGTCAGCCCGTACGTCGCCGGGTCGAGCTCGGACGCCATGCGCGCCTCTTTCCAGCGGAGCGGATCGAGGTCGGCGATGAGGTGCCCGCGCACCCGGTAGACGCGGATCAGCGTGGCCACCGCCATCTGCTTCTCGAGCGCGGTGTGCTCGCTGTCGAGCGGGTTGATGTCGCGCCGCCACTTGATCGCCTCGTAGGGCACGCCCAGGCTGGCGAAGATGTCGTCGTAGAAGCCGTCGGCGCCGAGCAGCAGCTCCTCCACCCGCTTGAGGAAGATGCCCGACTCGGCCCCTTGGATGATGCGGTGGTCGTAGGTCGAGGTGACGGTGATGACCTTCGAGGCGCCGAGGTCGGCGAGCATCACGGGGTCGGCGCCGCGCCACTCGGCCGGGAAGTCGATGGCGCCCACGCCCACGATCACGCCCTGGCCGGGCATGAGCCGGGGGACGGACTGCTTGGTGCCGATGGTTCCCGGGTTGGTGAGGGTGATGGTGGCGCCGGCGAAGTCGTCGACGGTGAGCTTGTTGGAGCGGACCTTGCGGATGATCTCCTCGTAGGTGCCCCAGAACGCCCGGAAGTCGAGCGTGTCGGCGTCGCGGATGACCGGGACGAGCAGGCTGCGGCTGCCGTCGGACTTCTCGACGTCGACGGCGAGGCCGAGGCCGACGTGCTCGTGGCGGATGACCCGGGGCTTGCCGTCGGCGCCCTCGAGGTACGTCGAGTTCATCCGCGGCACGGTCTCGTGGATGGCCCGCACGATGGCGTAGCCGATGATGTGGGTGAAGCTGACCTTGCCGCCCCGGGTGCGGCCCAGGTAGCCGTTGACGACCCGGCGGTTGACCTCGAGCAGCTTGGCCGGGACGTCACGGAAGCTCGTGGCGGTGGGGACGCGGAGGCTCGCCTCCATGTTCTGGACGATGCGGGCGGCCGCACCGCGGAGCGGCTCCCCCTCCTCGTCGGCGGCGGCCGGCGCGGCTGCCTTGGCGTCCTTCGTGGCGGTGGCGGGCGCCGGTGGCGCGGGCGTGGGCGCGAGGTTGCGGGCGCCCGCGGTGGTGGCCCCGTTCGCGGCGGTGACGGCGCCGTTGCCGGCGGGCGCGGCCGCGGGGGCGGCCGCAGGCGCGGCACCGGGCGTGGGCGGCGCCATGTGGTCGGCGTCGCGGCGGTAGTCGGCGAAGAAGTCGCGCCAGCTTTCGCTCACCGAGCCCGGATCGGCGAGGTACTGCTCGTACATCTCGTCGACGAGCCAGGCGTTGGGACCCAGCGCATCGCTTGTTCGGGTCGTCGTGGTTTCGGTCGGCGGTTGCGGTTCGTCACCCACGGTGCCGATCGTACCGGTCGCCAGCCGCCCTCCGGCCAGGCCCGCGGCGCCCCTGACGCACGCTGTCAGCGGTCACTCTCGACATCCACCTCTGGCTGACGCAGCGGATGTAGACCAGACGAAACAGCCTTCGGTGTGAGGAGGCCGCCATGAGCCCGACGGTCATCGACTCCCCTGCAGTGACCAACAGCGTGCTCCGCCCGCTGCGCGGCGCCCAGGTCGTGGTGCGGACGGGCTCCGCCCTCTGGCGCGGCACGCTGCTGTCCTGCGTGAAGGACAGCGCCTGGTTCGTCGTCGACGACACCGACGTCGTCGTCAGCCTCCACGACCTCGTGTCGGTGCACCCCGCCTGAGGGCCACACGTGCCATCGTGGCGCCCGTGGGCCGTGACGGGCGTAGCTGGGCGCAGAGGTTCGACGGGTCGGTCCGACCGGCGCTGGCCCCCGACGAGCCGCTGGTGGCGGCTTCGCCCCTGACGGCCGATCCCGGCACGACAGAGGACGTCTCCCTGCGCGACGAGCTGGCGAACCTGGCCGACCCCACGCTCTGGCTGGGGCTTGGCGCCCACCCGGGCGCCGCCGGCCAGCGCATCGTCTTCGGGCGGGCCGTCGTCGGCGCCGAGGGCAGCCTGGCGCATCGCGTCTTCGGCGCGGTCGAACAGGCCCGCAGCCCGATCCTCGCCCTCACCGATCGCAGGCTCCTGATCGCCGAGCGCGTCACCGTCCCGCGCCTCGGCACCGGGCGACTCGCCCGCCTCCTCGGCTCGGGCGACACGGTCGTGCGCTCGCTGGTCGAGGTGCCGCGTGCCGCCTTGGTCGGGGCCACCGCTGCGCCGAAGGGCGCGCTTCGCCGCAGCCGCGTCCTCGTGCGCTTCGCCGACGACTCGGTGTGCGCGCTCAACTGCGCGCTGCCGGCGGTCCGGGACGAGGTCGTGGCCGCGATCTCGGCGCCCGGCTGAGTTGCGCCGCCGGTTCGGAGCCTCGCCTGGCGCCCGATACCGTCGGGTCCCATGTCCGCGCAGTTCATTTACACGATGCGCAAGCTCAGCCGGTTCCACCCGCCGGACAAGGAGGTGCTGAAGGACATCAGCCTCTCCTTCTATCCGGGGGCCAAGATCGGTGTGCTGGGCGCCAACGGCGCCGGCAAGTCGTCGCTGCTGCGCGTCATGGCCGGGGTCGACGACGGCTTCACCGGCGAGGGGCGCCTCACCCCCGGCTTCACCGTCGGCATGCTCGAGCAGGAGCCGCAGCTCAACTCGGGCAAGGACGTGCACGGCAACGTGATGGACGGCGTCGGCCAGGTGGCGGCGCTGCTCACCGAGTACGACGAGGTCATGGCCGGCTGGGCCGACCCCGAGGCCGACTACGAGAAGCTCGGCGCCCGGCAGGCGGACCTCGAGTCGAAGATCGAGGCGGCCGGCGCCTGGGACCTGCAGCGCACGACCGAGATCGCCATGGACGCCCTGCGCCTCCCGCCCGGCGACGCCGACGTGACGACGCTGTCGGGCGGCGAGCGGCGCCGGGTGGCCCTGTGCCGCCTGCTGCTGTCGCGGCCCGACCTCCTGCTGCTCGACGAGCCCACCAACCACCTCGACGCCGAGTCGGTGGCATGGCTCGAGCGCTTCCTGCGCGACTACGCGGGCACGGTCGTCGCCATCACCCACGACCGCTACTTCCTCGACAACGTGGCCGGCTGGATCCTCGAGCTCGACCGCGGCCGGGGCTACCCGTTCGAGGGCAACTACTCGGGCTGGCTGGAGCAGAAGCGGGCCCGCCTCCAGCAGGAGGAGAAGGCCGACAGCGCCCGCCGGCGCACCCTCGACCGCGAGCTCGAGTGGGTGCGCATGGCCCCCAAGGCCCGCCAGGCCAAGGGGAAGGCCCGCCTCGCCGCCTACGAGAAGCTGCAGGCCGAGGCCGAGGCCGCCGAGCGAGGGCCCGACAGGCTGCAGATCCACATCCCGCCGGGCCCGCACCTGGGCGACCAGGTCATCGAGGCCAAGGGCCTCTCGAAGGGCTACGGCGACCGGCTGCTCATCGACGACCTCTCGTTCTCGCTGCCCCGGGCCGGGATCGTCGGCATCATCGGCCCCAACGGCGCCGGCAAGACCACCCTGTTCCGCATGATCACCGGCGCCGAGCAAACCGATGCCGGCACGATCACGATCGGTTCGTCGGTCGACCTCGCCTACGTCGACCAGTCCCGCGACGCCCTCGACCCCGACAGGACGGCCTACGAGGAGATCACCGACGGCCAGGACCTGCTCAAGGTCGGCACCCGCGAGGTCAACGGGCGTGCCTACGTGGCCTCGTTCAACTTCCGGGGCTCCGACCAGCAGAAGAAGGTCGGCGTGCTCTCTGGCGGCGAGCGCAACCGGGTGCACCTGGCCAAGATGCTGCGCACCGGGGGCAACGTCCTGCTGCTCGACGAGCCGACCAACGACCTCGACGTCGACACGCTGCGCGCCCTCGAGGACGCGCTCGAGGCGTACCCCGGCTGCGCGGTGGTGATCAGCCACGACCGCTGGTTCCTCGACCGCATCGCCACGCACATCCTCGCGTTCGAGGGCGACAGCCAGGTCCGCTGGTTCGAGGGCAACTTCAGCGAGTACGAGGCCTGGCGCCACAAGCAGCTGGGCGCCGAGGCCGACCAGCCCCACCGCATCAAGTACAAGCCCCTCGTCCGCTGAGCCGACGAGTGCCTGGTTACGAGGATCCAGGTCACCTTCGACCCCCGGCCGCTCACCGGCGGCTGACACCCCGGCTCTGTGTGTATCATGTGCGCATGGCGCGCGTGAACGTGTACCTTCCCGACGATCTCGCCGACGAGGCCCGCGCGGCCGACCTCAACGTGTCGAGCATCACCCAGGCAGCACTCCGCGCCGCGCTCGACGACCAGGCGAGCGACGCCTGGTTGGACGCGATCGATCGACTCGGCGCCACCGCGGTCACCCATGACGCCGTGCTCCACGCCGTCGACGCCGCTCGCGACGAGCTCGGCGCGCGTGCCGCACGGTGAACCACTCGTCGTCGACGCGTCAGCCCTCGTCGACGCGTTGACGACGGACGCGCCGGGGGCAGCGGTCGTCGCCCGGCTCCGCGGTCACCGCCTTCACGCACCCGCGCACCTGGACGCCGAGGTCCTCTCGGCGCTCGCACGACTGCACCGAGCGGGGAGCCTCACCGACCGCCAGGTGTCGGCCCGCATCCGACACACTGCGGCGGCGACGATCCGGCGCCACGAGATCGCCCCGATGCTGGCGGGTGCGTGGAAGCGCCGGCACAACGTCCGCACGGTGGATGCGCTCTACGTGGAGCTGGCCCACCGGCTGGGCGACGTTCCGCTCATCACCACCGACGAGCGGCTGGCGGCGGTCGTCCCCTTGGCCGAGGTCGTTCGCTGATCAGCCCAGCAACGCCAGCACCCGGGCGGCCTGAGCCGCCGGGTCGCCGTCGGCCGGGGTGAGGCGCAGGTCGGGGTGCTCGGGTGCCTCGTAGGGGTCGTCGATGCCGGTGAACCCTCGGATCTCGCCGGCCCGGGCCTTGGCGTAGAGGCCCTTCGGGTCTCGGGCCTCGCACACCTCGAGCGGCGTGTCGACGAACACCTCCACGAACCGCAGGCCGACGGCCTCGTGGATGGACCGCGCCCGGTCGCGGTCGGCCCGGTAGGGGCTGATGACCGGGACCAGCGCCACCACGCCAGCGTCGGCGAAGAGGCGGGCCACCTCCCCGATGCGGCGGATGTTCTCGGCGCGATCGGCGGCGCTGAAGCCCAGGTCGGCGTTGAGCCCGTGGCGGACGTTGTCGCCGTCGAGCAGGTAGGCGGCGCGCCCGGCGGCGACGACGGCCCGCTCGACCTCGACCGCCACCGTCGACTTCCCCGACCCGGACAGGCCGGTGAACCACACCGTGGCGCCCGCGAACGGGCGGTCTCCCCGCGCCACCGCCCCCTGGTGCCAGACGACGTTCTCCGTCACGGCCGGCTCACGCGCTCACGCCACCTCGGTCGGTCCGAGGATGATGCCGGCGCCGACGGTGTTGTGGGTGGTTTCGTCGACGAGGACGAAGCTGCCGGTGGTGCGGTTGCGGCGGTATTCGTCGAAGAACAGGGGCACGGTGGTGCGGAGCTGCACCCGGCCGATCTCGTTGAGGGCGAGGTGCGTGGCGGTCTCGTCGCGGTGGAGGGTGTTGACGTCGAGCCGGTACTGCAGGTCCTTGACCACCGTGCGGCCCCACCGCGTCGTGTGCTTGATCGCCAGCTTGGCGCCGGTCCGCAGCGACGACTCGCCGGTGAGCCAGCTCACCATGGCCTCGATGTCCTGCCCGCAGTGGGGCCGGTTGCGGACCCGGGCGATCATGTCGCCCCGGGACACGTCGACGTCGTCGGTCAGCCGGATGGTGACCGCCATGGGCGCGAACGCTTCGTCGACCGGGCCGTCCGCGGTGTCGATGGCGGCGACGGTGGTGGTCAGGCCGGCCGGGAGAACGACCACCTCGTCCCCCGGCTTGAACACCCCGCCGGCGACCGTGCCCGCGTAGCCGCGGTAGTCGTGCAGGTCGTGGTTGATCTGGTCCTGGGGGCGGATGACGTACTGGACCGGGAAGCGGGCGTCGATGAGGTTGCGGTCGCTGGCGATGTGCACCTCTTCGAGCTGGTGCAACAGGGAGGGGCCCTCGTACCACGGCATGTTGGCGGACCGCTCGACCACGTTGTCGCCGTGCAGAGCCGAGACGGGCACGAAGGTGAGGTCATGCACGTCGAGCTTCATGGCGAAGCTGCGGAACTCGGCCTTGATCTCGTCGTAGCGCTCCTGCGACCAGTCGACCAGGTCCATCTTGTTGACACACACCACCAGGTGGGGGATGCCCAGCAGCGAGGCCAGGAAGGCGTGGCGCCGGGACTGCTCCAGCACCCCCTTGCGGGCATCGACCAGCACCAGGGCCAGGTCGGCGGTGGAGGCGCCGGTGACCATGTTGCGGGTGTACTGGATGTGCCCGGGGGTGTCGGCGATGATGAACTTCCGCCGGGGGGTGGCGAAGTAGCGGTAGGCGACATCGATGGTGATGCCCTGCTCCCGCTCGGCCCGCAGGCCGTCGGTCAACAGGGCCAGGTCGGTGTAGGCGTCGCCCCGCTCCCGGCTGGTGCGCTCCACCGACTCCAACTGATCCTCGAAGATCGCCTTCGAGTCGTACAGCAACCGCCCGATGAGGGTGGACTTGCCGTCGTCGACACTCCCAGCCGTGGCAAAACGAAGCAGCTCCATGCCTAGAAATATCCCTCGCGCTTGCGGTCTTCCATGCCGGCCTCGCTGATGCGGTCATCGGCCCGGGTGGCGCCCCGCTCGGTCACCCGGGTGACCGCGGTCTCTTCGATGATGGCCGCCACGTCGGCCGCCGCCGACTCGACGGCACCGGTGCAACTGGCGTCGCCCACCGTACGGAACCGCACCAGGCGGTCCTCGGGCTCCTCACCCTCGCCCACCGTCACGAACGGCGTGTCGGCCAGCCACATGCCGTCGCGCTGGAACACCCGCCGGGTGTGGGCGAAGTAGATCGACGGCAACTCGATCCCCTCCGCCGCCACGTACTGCCAGATATCCAGCTCGGTCCAGTTGGAGATGGGGAACACCCGGATGTGCTCGCCCCGCCGGTGCCGCCCGTTGTAGAGGTTCCACAGCTCGGGTCGCTGATTCTTCGGGTCCCACTGGCCGAACTCGTCCCGGAAACTGAACACCCGCTCCTTGGCCCGGGCCTTCTCCTCGTCCCGCCGGGCCCCACCGAACACCGCATCGAACCGGTGCCCCTCGATGGCCTCCAGCAACGGCACCGTCTGCAGCCGGTTGCGGCTGGCCCGAGGGCCCGTCTCCTCCACCACCCTTCCCCCATCGATGGCGTCCTGCACGCTGGCCACCACCAACCGCACCCCCAACTCCGCCACCCGCCGATCCCGGTAGTCGATGACCTCGGGGAAGTTGTGCCCCGTGTCCACGTGCATCACCGGGAACGGCAGCCGGGCGGGGGCGAACGCCTTCACCGCCAAGTGCAGCATGACCGCGGAGTCCTTGCCCCCCGAGAACAACATCACCGGGCGCTCGAACTCGGCCGCCACCTCCCGAACGATGTGCACCGCCTCGGCCTCGAGCGCCTGCAGATGCGTCAGCTCGTAGGTCCGCGGCGGCCCGGGCGGTGCGGCGCTGGACAGGTCGGTGGTCGGCATGGACTCCCAAGGCTAAATCCGACCTACTTGGTAAGCAATTCCGACTGGTCTGGTAAGAAATCGAACGTGACGCCCGCCGCCCTCGACGACCACGCCCTCGCCGCTCGCCTCGCCACCGACGCGGGTGCCCTGCTGGTCGACCTGCGGGCGCGGGCCGCGGCCGCCGCCGAGGCCACCGGTCGCCCGCTCGACGGCAAGGCACTGGGCCGTGCGGGCGACCGGCAGGCCCATGACCTACTGATGGCGGGCCTGGCCACGGCCCGCCCCCACGACGCCGTGCTGTCCGAGGAGGGCGTGGCCGACCCCGCCCGCCTCGCCGCCGAACGCGTGTGGATCGTCGACCCGCTCGACGGCACTCGCGAGTACGGCGAGGTGCCGCGGGAGGACTGGGCGGTCCACGTCGCGTTGGTGATCGGAGGCGTCCCCGCCGCCGGGGCCGTGGCGCTGCCCGCCCGGGGCGTGACGCTCGCCACCCGGCCGGCCCCTCCCCCGCCGCCGGCGTGGACCGGGCCGCCGCGGGTGGTCGTCAGCCGCAGCCGCCCGCCCGCCGAGGCAACGCTGATCGCGGACGCGCTGGGCGGCGAGCTGGTGGCCCTCGGGTCGGCGGGGGCCAAGACGATGGCGGTCGTGCTGGGCGACGCCGACGTGTACCCCCACAGCGGCGGCCAGTACGAGTGGGACTCGGCCGCCCCGGTGGCGGTGGCTGCGGCCGCGGGCCTGCACGTGTCCCGGCTCGACGGCTCGCCGCTGGTCTACAACCGGCCCGACCCCTACCTCCCCGACCTGCTGATCTCCCGCCCCGAGCTGGCGGAGCGGGCCATCGCCGCCGCGGGGGGAGGCGCAGGCGCCTGACGCCACCGGGGCCCGGCTCGAGGTGTCGGCCGGAGGGAAATCGGGCAGGGAGAGGCCCATGACCGACGCGAGGACCTATCCCTCGGGTGTGCCCTGCTGGGTGGACACCGAGCCGCCCGACCGGGACGCCGCCTGCGCCTTCTACGGCGAGCTGTTCGGCTGGACGTTCGAGGACGTCATGCCCGCCGGCGCCCCCGGCTACTACCTGATCGCCCGCCTCGACGGTCAGGACGTCGCCGGGCTCGGCCCCGCGTCGGGCACCCCCGACGCGGCGTGGAACACCTACGTCGCCGTCGAGGACGCCGACGCCACGGCGAAGGCCGTGGCGGACGCCGGCGGTCGGGTGGCGAGCCCGCCCACCGACGCCGGGCCGGGCGGCCGCGGCGCCTCGTTCCTCGATCCCGCCGGGGCGCCGTTCCGGGTGTGGCAGCCGCGCCGTCGCCTCGGCGCGCAGATGGTGAACGCGCCGGGGGCCTGGAACTTCAGCGACCTCCACACCTCCGATACCGACGGCGCCCGGGCCTTCTACGCCGGCATCTTCGGCTGGGAGGCGACCGACCTCGACTTCGGGGGCGGCGAGGGTGCCACCATGTGGCGGCGGCCCGGATACGGCGACCACCTGGCGGCCACGGTCGACCCCGACATCCACCGCCGCCAGGAGGGGGTGTCGGCCCCACCCGGGTTCGCCGACGCCGTCGCCTGGCTGGCGCCGGTGACCGGCGACGAGCAGCCGCACTGGCACGTCACGTTCGCGGTCGCCGACCGGGACGAGGCGGTGGCCACGGCGCTGCGCCTCGGCGCCGCCGACCTGAGTGGGCCGCTCGACAGCATGTGGACGCGTGCCGCGGTGGTGCGCGAGCCCCAGGGCGCCTCGTTCACGTTGAGCCAGTTCACTCCGCCGACCTGAGGGCGGCGCGCCCGGCGCTGCCCGCCGCGTCAGAGCACGTCCCAGACCATTCCCGTCGGGGGCGCATCGCCGAGCAGCTCGATCGGGTCGTGCTTGTCGATGTGGCCGATCAGCCCGCTGTAGATGCCGTAGCCGCACAGGCGGGCCAGGCGCCGGTCGAAGCCTCGGGCGATGTCGCGCGGGATGCCGAGCTGCTGGTTCTCCTGCTGGCGGATGTATCCGGCGCAGTAGTTGCAGGCGAGGCCGATGCGCCGCTCTTCCGTGGTGTTCTCGCCGCCGCCGTGCCACAGGCTGCCGTGCCACACGAGCACGCTGCCGCGGCCCATCGCGGCCGGGATCGAGTCGTACCGCTGCGTCAGGTCGGGCGAGTCCTGCAGGTGCGAGCCCGGCACCAGCCGGGTGGCGCCGTTGGCCTCGGTGAAGTCGGTGAGCGCCCACATGCTGTTGCACACCACGGCCGGGTGCGGCTTGGGCAGCGGCATGATCTGGTCGTCGGCGTGGATCGGCTGCGGCGTCTCGTCGGGGCCGATGGCGATCGACGACAGCGACGACAGCAGGCACCCGGGGTCGAGCACGCCCTCGATCAGCGGCAGCACGTTGGGGTGCACCGGCACGCGGGCGAAGACCTCGCCGTGCACCAGCAGGTTGTAGACGCGGGTGGTGCGCCGCCCCTCGAACGCGTTGTCGGCGGGCACGATGTCGAGGTCGCGCTCGAGCCGGTCGAGCGTCTCGACCAGCTCGTCGACCAGGTCGGGCGCGATGGCGTCCTCGACCACCGTGTACCCCTGGTCCGCGATGCGGCCGAGGTGCTCGGCCACCTCCCCCTCGGTCAACGTCCTCACCAGTGCCTCGTCGGTACGTCCTCACTAGGACAGCTCCTCCTCGCTCACGGCGGGCGCGGGAACGCCGGCCCCTTCGGGCAGCCGGGCGCGCTCCCGCGCCGAGAACATCGGCCCCGCGGCGGGACGCATCGCGGCGAACTTCGCCATGCCCAGTGGCTTGGCGATGTCGTCGAACACCGCCTCCATCCCTCCCCGCGCGAGGTACGTCTCGTGCCAGAACCCGGTGCCGCCCGAGTCGCGCACGAAGCCCCGCCACCAATCCCTGTGCGGCGCCGACCGGGCCCAGCGCTCCAGCGAGTCGAAGTCGCGCCAGTACTGGCGCATCCCCGCGTGCGGTGGGAAGAGCGACCACACGATGTTCTCGTGCAGCAGGAGGCCGTCGGGTTGCTCGCCGACGGCGTTCGAGATCTTGGGCCCGAACCCGAGCAACGTCTTGATCCCGTACCACGCCCGCACCTGCATACCCAGGTAGATGACGACGAGGTCGGGGTACTCGGACAGGTCGGGCGTCAGCCGTTCCACCTTCGCCATGTCGGGCCTCTCCCCTCGCTCGCCTCGGTGCCGACGATCCTGCCCCGAACCGCGGCCCGCCGCTAGCGGGGCTCGCCTCGGGGCTCGTCCGGTACCCGGAGGACGACGGCCCGTGGCGGGGCATTCCCGAACGCGAGGCCGAGGATGTGGTCGGCCACCCAGGCGGGGCTGTTGTAGGCGTCGTCCCGCTGCAGCTGCAGGAACCGCTCGACCTCGGGGAAGCGGTCCGCAGGAGTGGTCCGGATGGCGGCGTGCATGTCGGTGTCGACCACCCCGGGCGCCACCGCGTACGCACGCAGGCCCGCCTCGGCCTCCTCCGCGGCGACGACCCGGGTGGCGTGGTCGACCGCCGCCTTCGACGCGCAGTACGCCGCCCACCCCTCGTAGGGCTTCGTGCCTGCGCCGCTGGTCATGTTCACGAGCACCCCGCCGCCCGGACGGGTGCGCACGTGCCGCGCGAAGGTGGCGCTGCCATAGAGCACCCCGGTCACGTTGACGTCGATGTTGGCCGCCACCTCGCCGGGGTCGACGGCGCGGAGCGGACCGATCGGCGCGAGCAGGCCGGCGTTGTTGATCCACAGATCGATGCGGCCGAACCGGTCCACCACCTCGGCCGAGAACCAGTCGAGCGCGGCCGCGTCGGTCACGTCGACCGCGGCGGTGATGACCCGGTCCCCGTCTGCGGACGCCGGCGGCGCCGGCTCGGTGCGAGCGCACAGCCCGAGGCGCATCCCGACCTCGGCGAACCGCTGGGCCATCCCCGCCCCCAGCCCCCGGCTGGCCCCGGTGACGACCGCCACCCGACCGGCGACGTCGGGCGCGGCTCCTACGCTGCGATCCATGACCCGATTCGAGCAGGCCGTGGTGCGGGTCCTCCAGTCGCTCAGCCCCGGCGAGGTCGTCACCTACGGCGAGGTGGCGGCCGAGGCGGGGTTCCCCGGCCGGGCGCGGGCCGTCGGGAACATCCTGGCCGCCTCCGACGGCGACCTGCCCTGGTGGCGGGTCGTCGCCTCCACGGGCCGGCTCGTGCCCGGGCACGAGGACGAGCACGCCCGCCGCCTGCGGGCCGAGGGCGTCGCGGTGGTGGACGGTCGGGTCCCGGCCGGCGGCGGCCGGGGGTGACGCGAGCCGGCCCGGACCCCGGCGCGGTGGCGCCACCCGCCCCGCACGGCAGACTCGGTCCGATGGCCTCGGCCCCCGTCCACCTCGACCCCACCGACCTCGACCGGGGCAGCTTCAGCGACACCCCGCCGTGGACGCTCGACGACCCCGAGGCGCTGCCCTGGCGGCAGGGCCTCGCGGAGGTGCGGGCGCAGGTCGTGGCCGAGGTCCCGGCGCTGACCACGCCCGAGCGCTGGCCGCCGGGCCGCCGCCTGGTCACGGTCTCCCGCCGGCTCGGCGCGGCCGTCGGCCTGTGGGCCGTGCGCGAGAAGCGCACCGGCGGCGCCGCCAGCCGGGCGGGCATCTCGCGCCGGCTGCGGGTGGCGGCCGAGCGGCTCGGCCCGACCTACATCAAGCTGGGGCAGATCATCTCGTCCGGCCAGGGCATCTTCCCCGAGGAGCTCGTCGGCGAGTTCTCGCTGCTGCGCGACAAGGTGCCCGCCGAGCCGTTCCGTGTAGTGCGCGAGGTGATCGAGGCCGACCTCGACCGCCCGCTCGAGGACGTGTTCCGCTGGGTGGACCGCACACCTCTCGCCGCGGCGTCGATCGCCCAGGTGCACGCGGCGACGCTGCGCACCGGCGAGCGGGTCGTGGTCAAGGTCCAGCGGCCGCAGGTCGCCACCCTCGTGCGCGACGACCTGCGGGTCATGGCCTGGCTGGCGCCGAAGCTGGTCGGCCGCATCCCCATCGCCGCCCTGGCCAACCCGCCGGCGCTGGTCGAGCTGTTCGCCCAGACCATCACCGAGGAGCTCGACTTCCGGCTCGAGGCCGAGAACATGCTCGACATCGCCCGGACGTTCGCGGAGCTGGGCCAGCGCGGCTACGTGATCCCCCGCCCGCACCCCGAGCTCGTGACGCCGCGTGTGCTCGTGATGGAACGCCTCGACGGCTTCCGCTTCGACGACGTCGTGGGCATGCGCGACGCCGGAGTGGACACCGAGGCGGTCGTGCGCACCGGCATGATCGGGTTCGTCGAGGGGGCCATCCTCCACGGCATCTTCCACGGCGACCTCCACGGCGGGAACCTCTTCGTCCTGCCCGACGGGCGCACGGCGCTGCTCGACTTCGGCATCACGGGCCGCCTCGACGAGGTCAAGCGGGTGGCGTTCCTGCGCCTCCTCATGGCCGGGTCGGTCAACGACCTCATGGCCCAGCTGGCCGCCATGCGCGACCTCGGCGTCCTGCCCCCCGACGCCGACCTCGACGAGGTCGTGCGGCTGCTCAAGCTCGACCAGCCGCCCGTCGACCCCACCGAGCTGACCGGCGAGCAGCTGGTCGGCGAGCTGCAGCAGATCATCAAGGCGCTGCTGGGGCTCGGGCGCGCGGATGCCGAAGGAGCTGATGCTGTTCGTCAAGAACATGGTCTTCATCGACGGGGCCATCGCCACGCTGGCGCCCGACCTCGACCTGTTCGGCGAGATCGCCCAGCTCTCCCTGTACTTCGCCACCCGCCACGGGGACCGCATCTTCGCCGACGTCGGCATCGACCCGCGGCGGGTCGAGCTCGACCTCAGCGGCGTCAAGGCCAGCTTCGGCGTCGACGACGACACCGAAGGCCTGACGCACCGCCAGCTCCAGGAGCGGCGCGCGACGATCCGCCGCAACCTCACGGGCCGCGGCCGCTCGCGCCGCCGATAGTCCCCCCGCCTCCCGCAAGGGCGCCGCTAGCGTCGCCGGCGATGCGCCTCGTCGTGGCCAACTGCACCGTCGACTACGCCGGGCGCCTGACCGCACACCTGCCCCTCGCCCCCCGGCTGGTGATGGTGAAGGCCGACGGGTGCGTCGCCATCCACGCCGACGGCGGCGCCTACAAGCCGCTGAACTGGATGAACGCCCCGAACACGGTCACCGAGTCGGTCGACGACGCCGGCCTCGCCGTCTGGATCGTCCGCTCACCCAAGGGCGAGACGCTGACGATCACGCTGCACGAGGTGCTGAGCGACACGAGCCACGAGCTCGGGGTCGATCCGGGCCTCTGGAAGGACGGCGTCGAGGCCCACCTGCAGGAGCTGCTGGCCGCCGACTGCACCGCCATCGCCCCCGGCCTGCGCCTGGTGCGCCGCGAGTACCCGACCGACATCGGGCCGGTCGACCTGCTGTGCCGCGACGCCGACGGCAACGCCGTCGCCATCGAGATCAAGCGGCGGGGCGAGATCGACGGGGTCGAGCAGCTGGCCCGCTACCTCGAGTTCCTCGCACGCGACCCGATGCTGCGTCCCGTGCGGGGCGTGTTCGTGGCGCAGCAGATCAAACCCCAGGCGCGGGTGCTGGCGGGCCAGCGCGACATCGCCTGCGTCGAGGTCGACTACGAGGCGCTCCGGGGCGTCGAGCGCGACGAGCTGCGCCTGTTCTGACCCGGCTCGGGTGGCCCTGGGCTGCGCTCAGGCGGCGCCGAACGCGACCTGACCGGCGTCGAGGACCACCCGGCCGTCACCGCCCGCCGTCTGGAACAGGGCCCGTCCCTCGCCCTCGACCCAGATGCGCACGGTCAGCGTCTCGCCCGGGAAGACCGGGCTCGAGAAGCGCCCGGTCATCGACCGGAAGAGGGCCGGATCGCCGCCGCACAGCGCCTGGAGCAGACCCCGCCCGGTGAACCCGTAGGTGCACAGACCGTGGAGGATCGGGCGGTCGAACCCGGCCATCGCCGCGAACTTGGGGTCGGAGTGCAGCGGGTTCCGGTCGCCCGACAGGCGGTAGAGCAAGGCCTGGTCGGTGCGGGTCGGGTAGGCGACCTCGTGGTCGGGCGCCCGCTCGGGAGCCGCGAACGTCGAGGACGGGCCGCGGTCGCCGCCGAAGCCGCCCTCGCCCCGGATGAAGGCGCCCGAGCGGGTGGTGAACAGCGGCTGCCCGTCGTCGACCAGGCTCGCCGTCGTCTCGGTGACCACCAGCGCTCCCGAGCCCTTGTCATAGACCCCGACCACCTCGGTCGCGGCCTCGAGCTCGCCCTCGACCGGCAGTTCGCGCGCCAGCGCCACCGACTGCTCGCCATGCACGAGCATGGCCGGGTTGAACGAACCGATGGACGCGTAGGCACCGGCGACCCCGGCGCCGAGCACCACGGGCATGGTGGGCAGGGCGCGCTGGGAGACGTCCTGGCTGTTCTCGGTCGTGAACTCGAGCTCGGCCAGCGGATCCTGCGCACCCGCCCCGACGCCGAGCGCGTAGATCAGGCTGTCCTTCGAGCTCCAGCGCCGCCGCTCGGGCTGCGACCTCGTGCCGACGGCGTCAGGGTTGATGGGCATGGGTTCCCCTCACTTCTCGTCGTAGCCGTTCATGCCGGCGTTGGGGCGGGCCTGGGCGACGAGGTCGAGCACCGCGTGGCCGAGCACCTCAGGGTCGTCGTCGGGGTTCTCGACCGACGGTCCGCGGTGCCAGCCCTCGGAGACCGAGAGCATCCGCCCGCTCACATCGAACACGCGCCCGGTCACCGACGCCGACAGCGGGCTCGCCAGCCAGCAGACGATCGGGGCGATGTGCCGTGGCGACAACGCCTCCTTCACCTCGTCGGTCGCCTGGCCCATGCCCAGGTCCTCGGTCATGCGGGTCAGCGCCGCGGGCGCGATGGCGTTGACCGTGACCCCGTAACGGGCCAGCTCCTTGGCGGCGATGATCGTGAAGCTGGCGAGGCCCGCCTTGGCGGTGCCGTAGTTCGTCTGGCCCACGTTGCCGTAGATCCCCGAGGGCGACGACGTGTTGATGATGCGGCCGTCGACCTCCTCGCCCGCCTTCGACCGCTCGCGGAAGTGGTTGGCCGCGAAGTGCGAGGGGGCGAACGTGCCCTTGAGGTGCACCTTGATGACGGCGTCCCACTCGGCCTCGGTCATGTTGACCAGCATGCGGTCGCGGAGGATGCCGGCGTTGTTGATCAGCACGTCGACCTTGCCGAAGGCCTCGACCCCGGTGGCGACCAGCTTCTCGGCCCCCGACCAGTCGCTGATGTCGTCGGTGTTGGCCACGGCCTGCCCGCCGGCCGCCGTGATCTCGTCGGCCACCTGCTGCGCCGGACCGGCGTCGCCGCTGCCCGTGCCGTCCATGGAGCCACCGAGGTCGTTGACCACGATGCTGGCGCCCTGGGCGGCCAGCAGGAGGGCGTGCTCGCGGCCGATGCCGCGGCCCGCGCCGGTCACGATGGCCACTCGTCCGTCACAGATGCCCATGGGCGAGGTCTCCCCTCTCTCGGGCAGGTCTCCGCCCTTCCTCGGGACCGCCGGGTGTGTGTCGCCGAGCCTGTCGGCGGAATCCGTCGCTCGGGAACGTAGCAGCGCGACACTGGACGCCGTGATCGACGTGCACCAGTGCCCGTACTGCGAGCTGCGCTTCGCGTCACGCAACGAGGTCGAGGACCACGTGGCCCTCGAGCACCGGCACGGCGTCGACGACGACGACACCCTGCCGGCGGATCGCGACCCCGAACCGTGACGATGCGCGAACCGTTCACCACCACCACCCCGCGGCGGGGACTTTGCCGGGGGCGGCTAGATCCCGCGCTCGGGCACGTGGCAGGGTAGGTGGTCGTGGACGGGAACGAGAGCACCCCCGCGCGCCCGCACGGGGACGCTGGGACGAAGGCAGCCACAGCAGCGGACGAGACGGCAACCGAGGGGTCCGAAGGGCCTGCCGCGCCCCCGGACAACTCGCCGTCCACCACCCGCGACCAGGCCGGGGCGCCCCCGAGCCCCGCCACCGCGGAGGGCCAGCCGTCGCCCTCGACCCCGGCCGACCCCGTCGTGCCTCCGCCCCCCGCGCCCGCGCCGGCGTCCGCGCCGGCATCTCCCCCGCCGGCCGAGCCCACTGCGCCCGGACCGCCGCCCTACGGCGCGGCGCGGCCGGCAGAGCCCAAGATCTTCGACCTGCCCGACCACGACACGGGCCGGCGGGGCAACGGCGCAGACCGACCCCTCGTGCTCGGCGGCGCTGCCGCCGCCGAGGGGCGGACGTCGGGCTCGCATCCGCGGATCGCCGGTCCGGCCACCCCTCCCGGAGGCGACGGCGCCGCCGCGGAGGACGAGGACCAGCCCCGCGGCCGCCACTTCGCCGCGGCCGGCGCGGCGCTGACCGATCGGTGGCCCCTCCTGGTGGCCGCCGTGCCCGCCCTGGTCCTCGCCCTGCTGATCGGCTCCTGGGCCATCGACACGGCAGCGCTGTCGGGTCAGGTCATGCGCAACGTCCAGGTCGCCGGCCGCGACGTCGGGGGCCTGGGCGAGGCGTCCCTCCCCGACGTGATGGACGAGATCAACGACGAGTTGGCCGCCCGCCCCGTCGTGGTCACCAGCGACGACCGCCGCTACGAGACCACCGCCGGCGAGATCGGCCTCACGGTCGACACCGAGGCGACCGCCCAGGCCGCGCTCGACGCCGGCCGCAGCGACTCGCTGCTCACGCGCCCCTTCGCGTGGCTCGGCTCGTTCTTCGGCGAGCGCGATGTCGATGTCCGGTACTCCGTGCAGGAGTCGCAGGTCGTCGCCAAGATGCTCGAGCTGCAGGGCCCCGAGCTCCTGGCTCCTCACGATCCCACGATCCAGCTCGGCGAGGCCGGCTGGGTGGCGGTGCCCGGCGTGCCGGGCCAGGGGGTCGACACCGACGAGATCGCCGCGGAGCTCCCTGCGGCCGCCGATGGCGGCGGGGGCAGCGGCGGCGACGGTGACGACGACGACGACCCGATCAGCGTCGAGGCGGCGCTCGTCGAGGTGGCCCCCCGGTTCACCGATGCCGAGGCCCAAGAGCTCGCCGACCAGGCCAACGCGATGACCGCCAACGGCCTCACGCTCACGGCAGGCGATACGTCCAAGCCGGTCGGCCCCGAGACGCTGCGGACCTGGATCGCCCCCACCACCGCCAACGGCGCGCTCGAGCTGACGATCGTCGCCGACGCCGTGAACGCCGCGGTCCCCGAGGTCTTCTCAGACCTGTCCGCCGAGCCCAAGAACGCCAGCTTCGACCTGCAGAACGGCGTGCCGGTCGTGATCCCGTCCCAGCAGGGCGTCGTGTGCTGCGGGGCGAACAGCGCCGATCTCGTGTGGGAGGCGCTGTCCACCGGGCAGACGAGCGCCGCGCTCGAGGTGCAGGCCACCGAGCCCGAGATCACCACCGAGGAAGCGCAGGGCCTCGGCATCGTCCAGCCGGTCGGGGGGAACAACGCCTGGCGCAACGGCGCCGCGACCACCGCAGGCCCCGGCTTCACCACCTACTACGACGCAGGGCAGCCCCGGGTCACCAACATCCACCGCATCGCCGACATCGTGCGGGGCACGATCATCCTCCCGGGCGAGACGTTCTCCGTGAACGAGACGGTGGGTCAGCGCACGGCGGCCAAGGGGTTCGTTCTCGCCGGCGCGATCCGTGAGGGCATGCACGTCGACGAGATCGGTGGGGGCGTCTCGCAGTTCGCCACCACGACGTTCAACGCCGCCTACTTCGCGGCCCTCGACATCCCCACCTACCAGGCGCACACCGAGTCGTTCTCGCGCTACCCACCCGGACGGGAAGCGACCATGGGCTACCCCGCGCCCGACCTCAAGATCACGAACAACACGCCCTACGGCGTGATGATCTGGACGTCATACACGGCCAGCAGCATCACGGTGACGATGTACTCGACGCCCTACGCCACGGCCGAGCAGACCGGCATCAGCGAGTCGATGTCGGGGGCGTGCCGCAACGTCTCGACCACGCGGACCCGGACGTTCCCCGACGGCCACACCGACCAGCAGACGTTCCGCGCCACCTACCGGCCGGGCGAGGGCCAGACCTGCTGACCCAACGGCACCTCCCGGTACCGTTGCCCTGATGCGCACCGCCGACGTGGTCGTCGTCGGCGCCGGCCCCGCCGGCGCCGCGGCCGCCGTCACGCTCGCCCGCGCCGGGCGGGAGGTGGTGGTGGTCGACAAGGCGCGGTTCCCCCGCGACAAGATCTGCGGCGACGGGCTGACCGCCGGGGCGCTGCGGCTGCTCGAGGACCTCGGCCTCGACCCGGGCGCCGTGCCGTCGTGGCAGCGCGTCGACGACGTCGTCGTCCGCGGGCCGTCCGGTCACGAGGTCACGTTCCCCCTGCCCCGCGAGCGCGGGACCTACGCGGCGGTGGCCCGGCGCACGGACCTCGACGCCGCCCTGGTCGAGCTGGCCCGCGCCGCCGGCGCCAAGGTGCTCGACGGGCACGCCTGCACCGGGGTCGCCGAGGGCGAAAGCGACGTGACGGCGACGGTCGAGGGCGTCGGGGACGTGTCCGCCGCCTTCCTCGTGGCGGCCGACGGCATGTGGTCGCCGGTGCGCAAGCACCTCGGGCTCGCCACCCCGGGGTACCGGGGCGAATGGCACGCCTTCCGGCAGTACTTCACCGACGTGGGGCCCCGCGCCGCGTCCGAGCTGGTCGTGTGGTTCGAGCCCGACCTGCTGCCCGGGTACGCCTGGTCGTTCCCCCTTCCGGGCAACCGGGCGAACGTCGGCTTCGGCATCCAGCGGGGCGGGAAGGTCGCCCGGGTGCAGGACATGGCCGCGATCTGGCCCGAGCTGCTCGCCCGGCCCCACGTCCGCGCCGTCCTCGGGGAGGCCGCCCGGCCCGAGTCGCCCCACCGTGCCTGGCCGATCCCGGCGCGGATCGACGCGGCGGTGCTGACGGGCCGCCGCACCATGTTCGTCGGCGACGCGGCGACCGCCACCGACCCGATGACCGGCGAGGGCATCGGCCAGGCCCTGCTCACCGGGGTCCTGGCCGCCGAGGCCGTGCTCGACCACGGGCCCGACGCCGCCGCCGTCACCGGCACCTACCGCGCCGCGGCCACCCGGGCCCTCGTCGCCGATCACAAGATGTCGACGCTGCTCATCCGGGCGGTGCGCCACCGCAAGGGCGTGCGCATCGGCCTGCGGCTGGCGGGCGCCACGGCGTGGACCCGCCGCAACTTCGGCCGCTGGCTGTTCGAGGACTACCCGCGGGCGATGGTGGTCACGCCCCGCCGCTGGCACCGCGGCATGTTCACCGGCCCGGGGGCCTACCGGGCCGACCGGCGCGCTCCCACTTGACCCGCCGGTCAAGGCAGGTCAGCATCGCACCATGCTCTCCACCCGCCTGACCGACGCCCTCCAGATCGAGCACCCGGTGATGCTCGCCGGCATGGGCGGCGTGTCCTACCACCGGCTCGTGACCGCGGTCAGCGAGGCCGGCGGCTTCGGCTGCCTCGGCGCCTCCACGATGGGCGACGACGAGATGCGGAGCGAGATCGCCGCGGTGGCGGGGGCCACGTCCAAGCCGTTCGGCGTCGACCTGCTCACCGCACTCCCCCGCGGCCTCGAGGAGAAGGTCGGCGACATCATCGCCGGCGGCGCCACCGCGTTCGTGGCCGGCCTCGGCGTCCCCCGCGAGGTCGTCGAGCTGTGCCACGCCAGCGGCCTGCTGGTCGTGAACATGTGCGGCAAGGTCCGGCACGCCGTCGCCGCCGTCGAGGCCGGGTGCGACATCGTGGTGGCCCAGGGCACCGAGGCGGGCGGGCACACCGGCCGCGTGGCCACGATGGCCCTGGTGCCCCAGGTGGTCGACGCGGTGGGCGAGCGCGTCCCGGTCGTGGCCGCGGGCGGGATCGTCGATGGCCGCGGCCTGGCGGCGGCCCTCGCCCTCGGGGCCGACGGGGTCTGGATCGGCACCCGGTTCATCGCCACGCCCGAGGCCCGCGGCGTGGTCGGGTACAAGGAAGCCCTGCTGCGCAGCCACGAGGACGACACGGTCGTCACCCGGGCCTACACCGGCAAGACGTGCCGGGTGATCGCCAACCGCTACACCGCGCAGTACGAAGACGGCCAGCTCGAGGCCGAGCGCTTCCCCGCGCAGATCCTGCGCTCGATGCAGGACGGGGCCAACCACCTGGGCGGCGACGAGTCCACGGCCGACGTCGACCCCGAGCGGGAGTTCATGCCCGCCGGCCAGGGCGTGGGCGCCATCGACGACCTGGTCCCCGCAGCCGACCTCGTCCATCGGATCGTCGACGAGGCCGAGAACGTGCTGTCGAAGCTGCGCAGCTGACGCCCGGCGCCGCCGTGCTCACGCGTGCGTCGCCCACTCCTTGAGCTGAGTGACCAGGGCGGGGACGTCCTCCGCGAGCGGGGTGACGTTCAGCGATGTCACGCCCGCCTCCTTGAAGGCGGCGATGCGGTCGCGCACGTAGCCCTCGGGCCCGCAGATCGTGGCCGCCTCCAGCAGCCCGTCGGGCACCGCGGCGGCCGCCTCGTCCTTCTGGCCGTCGAGGTAGAGGTCCTGGATCTTCACCGCCTCGGCCTCGAACCCGTAGCGCCTGGCCAGGTCGTTGTAGAAGTTGCGGCCCCGGGCCCCCATGCCGCCGACGTAGAGGGCGATCATGGGCCGGGCGAGGTCGCGCATGCGGGCGGCGTCGTCGCCGACCGCCAGCAGGCCCCCGGCCACGATCTCCAGCGGGGCCAGGTCGGCCGACCGGGCGGCCGCGCCGGCGGCCAGGTCGTCGCCCCACACGTCGTCGACCTTCTCGGGCAGGTAGAACAGCGGCAGCCAGCCGTCGGCCACCTCGGCGGTCATGCGCACGTTCTTCGGGCCGAGGGCGGCCACGTAGATCGGGATGCGCTCGCGCACCGGACGGGTGATGAGCTTCAGCGGCTTGCCGAGGCCGGTGCCCTGCTCGGGCGGGAGCGGCAGCGTGTAGGCCTTGCCCTCGTAGGTGACCCGCTCGCGGGCCCACACCTTGCGGCAGATCTCGATGATCTCCCGGGTGCGGGTGAGCGGCTGGGTGTACGGCACGCCGTGGAACCCCTCGATCACCTGCGGGCCCGAGGCGCCGAGGCCGAGGACGCAGCGGCCTTCGGACAGGGCGTCGACGCCGGCCGCGGTCATGCCGAGCAGCGTCGGGGTGCGGGTGTAGATGGGCAGGATGGCCGCCCCGATCTCGACGGTCTCGGTGACCGCCGCCAGGTAACCCATGAGGCTGACGCCGTCGAAGCCGTAGGCCTCGGCGACCCACACCGTGTCGAGGCCCGCCTTCTCGAGCGCCACGGCCTGGGCGGCCGACTCCTTGAAGCCACTGGCGTAGCTGAGCGGCATGCTGACCTTCATCGGACGTCCCCTCCCGCGGCCGGCGGCCGCTCGTTCAGCGCGTCACACGGCCGACAGCCGCTCGCGCGCCCGCTTGGAGCGGTCGAGCAGCAGCGCGGGCACCACGACGCCGTTGACGGTCTTGTCGCCGCCGCCACCAGCGGCCTCTGCGTCCCCGTCGCCGGAGCCCGCCGCGCTGACCGCCACCTCCTCGGCCGACTCCGCCCGCGCGGCGCTCGAGCGCGGCCTCGTAGTCGCGCGGGCGGGCAAGGGACGAGCCGTCGAGCGAACCGACGTCGACCCCGTTGTCGAACAGGACCCGGTAGCGGGTCCAGGCGAAGCCGTCGACGAGGTAGAGGCGCCCCGTCGTGCCCTGCGGCACGCCGGGCAGGGCGTCGAGGGTCTTCACGGTCTCGTTGCGCTTGAACTCGTCGGGAGGCAGACGCTTCGCCACGCCAGCATCCTGCCAAATCGCACCAAGAGGGCGCGAATCACCGGGAGGCCGCGCGGCCGGTCGCCCGTCGCTCGCTTGACGGCGCCCCGGGTCCGATGGGCAAGACTTGTCCGCCATGCGCGGCATCATCCTCGCCGGCGGGTCCGGCACCCGGCTGCACCCCATCACCCAGGGCATCAGCAAGCAGCTCGTCCCCGTCTACGACAAGCCGATGATCTACTACCCGCTGTCGACGCTCATGCTGGCGGGCATCGACGACGTGTTGGTCATCACCACGCCGCACGACGCCGACCAGTTCACGCGCCTGCTCGGCGACGGATCGCAGTTCGGCATCTCGATCAGCTACGCCACCCAGCCGAGCCCCGACGGGCTGGCGCAGGCGTTCGTGATCGGCGCCGACTTCATCGGCGACGACTCGGCCGCCCTGGTGCTCGGCGACAACATCTTCTACGGGCCGGGCCTCGGCCAGCAGCTCGACCGGTTCGCCGACATCAAGGGCGGGGCGGTGTTCGCCTACTGGGTCAGCAACCCGTCGGCGTACGGCGTCGTCGAGTTCGACGAGGAGCTCCGGGCGGTGTCGCTCGAGGAGAAGCCCGCGGCGCCGCGGAGCAACTACGCGGTGCCGGGCCTCTACTTCTACGACAACGACGTCGTGGACATCGCCCGGTCGCTGACCCCGTCGGCCCGGGGCGAGTACGAGATCACCGACCTCAACCGGGTGTACCTCGACGCGGGGCACCTCCAGGTCGAGGTGTTGCCTCGGGGCACGGCGTGGCTGGACACCGGCACGTTCGACTCGCTGCTCGACGCCGGCAACTACGTCCACACCCTCGAGGCCCGGCAGGGCCTCAAGATCGGCTGCCCCGAGGAGATCGCGTGGCGCCAGGGCTGGATCGACGACGACGGGCTCCGGCAGCGGGCGGACGCCCTGGCCAAGAGCGGCTACGGCGCCTACCTGCTCGAGATCCTGGGCCGCGGCCACTGAGCCTGCCGCGCTGAGCGCGGCGCCGGCCCGGCCTCGGGTTCGTGCGGGAGGCCGAGCACCCGCTCGCCGATGATGTTGCGCTGCACCTCGCCGGTGCCGCCACCGATGGTCAGGGCGGGGGCGAACAGGAACCCGTGGTGCCACAGGTCCGCCGGCGCGCCGAGCGGCCCCTCGTCGGTCAGCATCCCTGCGGCGCCGGTCAGGTCCTTGGCCAGCCCGAACACGCGCTGACCGTGCTCGTCCGCCAGCACCTTGCGGATCGACGCCTCGGGCCCCGGGGCCTCGCCCCTGATGGCGGCGCTCACCGTGCGGAGCCGGATGAGCCGCAGGATCTCGCCCTCGATGTGCAGGTCGACCAGCCGCTGGCGCAGCATCGGATCGTCGGTGCCGCCCCGCGACCGCACGAGGTCGACGAGCTCGCCGCCGGTGGGCCCCTGCCCCCACAAGGCGCCACCCGACGAGAGCGACACCCGCTCGTTGGCCAGGGTGACCTTGGCGAGGCTCCAGCCCTCGCCCTCGTCGCCGACGATGTTCTCGGCGGGCAGGCGGACCTCGTCGAGGAAGACCTCGTTGAACGTGTGGGCCCCGGTCATCTCGATGATGGGCCGCACGGTGATGCCCGGCAGGTCCATCGGGCACACGAAGTAGGAGATGCCCTTGTGCTTCGAGGCGTGGGGGTCCGTGCGAGCGATGAGGATGCCGTAGCGGGCGTACTGGGCCAGCGAGGTCCAGATCTTCTGGCCGGTAACGACCCATTCGTCGCCGTCGCGCTCGGCCCGGGTCGTCAGCGCCGCCAGGTCGGACCCGGCGCCGGGCTCGCTGAAGAGCTGGCACCACATGTCCTCGCCGGCGAGGAGCGGCATGAGGTGGCGGTCCTTCTGCTCCTGCGTACCCGCGTGCAGCAGCGTCGGGCCCGCCCAGCCGATGCCGATCGGGTTGACGGGGCGCCGCACGCCCGCCGCCCGCAGCTCGTCGTCGACGACCAGCTGATGGACGGGATCGGCCTCGAGCCCCCATGGCTTCGGCCAGTGCGGCGCCACCAGACCCGCCTCGGCCAGCTGGCGCCCGGACGGAGACGGATGGCGCGGCGAGCCAGGTCCGCAGCTCGGTGCGGCGCGGATCGTCGTCAGGCGGCAGCTCGAAGTCCACGGAGATTGACGTTAGGAGATCACCCCGTGGCGGCACCCGTCCGGCCGCGGCTGCGGCAGGCGGCGGGCGCCACCCCTTTGTCACTGTCAGGCCGTGGTGTGGATGGGGTAGTCGCGCCAGCGGTCGGTGGTGCGCCCGAGTGGGTGCAGGTCGATGGTGCAGCGTTCGTCGCCGTCGCCGACCTGGAGATCGGGTGCTGAGGCGAGGGCGATGCGGAGCATGAAGCGGGGTCTTGGGCGTGGCCCGACGTGGTCGTCGGGCTCGTCGTCGAGTTCGTCGTCGTCGAGCAGGGCGTCGGACGTCGGGGTGGTGTGGTGGTGGGTGGGATTGTCCGGTGGTGTACCACCAGCGGTTGTGGGGGCCGCAGCCCAGCCGGCCGTTGTCCTGGGTGGTCAGCCCGCCGTTGCTCCAGGCGAGGATGTGGTCGCCTTGGCATTGGTCGGCGGGCACGAAGCAGGTCTTGTGGTCGCAGCGCCGGTGCAGGACTCGAGGACGCGGCGCAGGGTGCCCCGGAAGTGCGGGCGAGCTGATGTCCGCACCGGTTGGGGCCGTCGGCCACCACCCGTTGGATCAACGTCTCGTCGTGGCCCAGCAGTCGGCACCGCGCCGGGGGCGATCACCGGCCGCGAGTTCGCAGACCCCGGCGAGGGTGTCGAAGTCGACCATCACCGTGACCAGCGGGGCGGGCCGTTTGCCGTCGGCGGGGGCGGTCGAGGGCCCGGGTGGCCATCTCGACCAGGGCGTCGTGGCGCCGCTGCGCAGTCGTGCGGGCCAGATGGGCCGCGGTGGCGTCGCCGTGGATGGCCTTGGCCGCGGCCCAGTCGGCGCGCGAGACAGCCCGCCGTTCGATCCCCGCCAACGCCCCGTTCACCGCGGCGGTGGCCACCGGGGTGAGATAGCCGTCGGCATGCCCGACCCCGTCGAGGCCGACACCGATGCGGAACCGGCGCAGGTCGCTGTCGCGGCCATGGCGCTGTTCGGGCCCGTCGGGATCGGCCGCGTCGCGCCAGTAGTCACACAGCCGTTGCCAGTCGTCGAACCGCAACCGGCGCCCCTCGTCGACCAGGTGGGCCTCGCCGTCGGGGAAATGCCGCCCGGCCCGGGGATGCCCCGCCAGGCGACACAGGACCCGCACGTGCGCGGCCGAGGTCTCCCGGTCCGGAACGCCGCCCGGGTCTCGGGCATCGAGCGGAGCCGGCGGGCGTCACGCACCTCGCCCGCGACCGGGCCCCGCGGCAGCCGGGCGTGCACCGCGATCCAATCCGTCGCCGACCGCGACCCGTCCTCCGCATACACCTGCCGGGCCTCGAACGCCGCGGTCTGCTCGGCCACCACCGCCGCCAACCGGGCCTGCTCCCGCCGCAACGACAGCATCGCCTCCGCCAACTCGCCGTCCCCCACACCGCCGGGGTCCACGTCGAGCAGCCCGTCGATCGCTCGCGTCAGGCCCGCGACGAGCACGTCGAAAGATGCCGTCGCCGTCGCACGCCCAGACCCAGCAGACTCGAACACCAGTTCGTATCGTAGCCCGTTGGGACATCGATTGCCATGGAAGACCAGCGATTCTCATGGCTTCCGGTCGTGCGGGCGCAGAGCAGGCCGTGTAAGCGGTGGGGCCGTCCTGCCAACGCCCGGCGAATCTGCGTTGGGCAGATCGTGCTGACGCCGCGCGACTCCAGGCAGTGACCCGTGTTCCGGCGTTGCCGCCCACGGTCTCCGACACTCAGCAACGCCGAACCGCACAGCCGGCCCTACCGTTGCTCGGGCGTTTCCTGCGCGTTTCGGGGGTTGACTACCCTCCGCAGGCCACGCCAGGGCCGCAGCCGCCGAGCAACAGGAAGGGACCGTCGATGCCGGGTTGGAACTTCGCCGAGGTCTGGGAAGTCGTCGCCGAGCAGATCCCCGACGCCCAGGCGCAGGTCCACGGCGACCGGCGGGTGGCATGGGCCGAGTTCGACCGGCGGGCCAACGGCGTGGCCGCCACCCTCCTCGACCGCGGGGCCACCGAGCAGGACAAGGTGGCGCAGTACCTCTACAACGGTCCCGAGTACATCGAGTCGATGTTCGGGACCTTCAAGGCCGGCCTCGTCCCCATCAACACGAACTACCGGTACCAGGACGACGAGCTCGTCTACCTGTGGGACAACGCCGACTGCGTGGCCGTCGTGTTCCACGGCACGTTCACCGGCACGATCGAGCGCATTCGCGACCGCGTCCCGAAGGTGACGACGTGGCTCTGGGTCGACGACGGCGACGGGCTGTGCCCCGAGTGGGCGGTGCCCTACGAGGAGGCCGCCAACAGCCACGCCGACCGGGTCGTGCCGCCCTGGGGACGCGACGGCGACCAGCTGATGATGACCTACACGGGCGGCACCACGGGCATGCCGAAGGGCGTGATGTGGCGGCAGGACGACCTGTTCCGCAACCTCGTCGGGCAGATGAACCCCGTGGTTCGCCAGGGCGAGGCGAGTGCCGACGCGGTGCGCCAGATGGTGACCACTGACGGGCCCGTCGGCATGCCCGCCTGCCCCCTGATGCACGGCACCGGCCTCTACACGCAGCTCATCATCCTGTCCCTCGGGGGCAGCTCGGTCACCCTCACGTCCCGCAAGTTCGACGTGGTCGAGATGTTCGACACGATCGAGCGCGAGCGGGTCAACCAGATCGCCATCGTGGGCGACGCCTTCGGCAAGCCCATGCTCAAGACGCTCGACGAGAACCCTGGCCGCTGGGACCTCGCCAGCCTCTTCCTCGTGGCGTCGTCGGGCGTCATGTTCAGCGAGCCCGTCAAGCAGGGGCTGCTCAAGCACCACCCGGGCATGATGCTGGTGGACGCCTTCTCCTCGTCCGAGGCGGTCGGCATGGGCCAGTCGGTGTCGTCGGGCGGGTCGGCCAGCCACACCGCCACGTTCCAGCTCGGCGAGAACACGATCGTCGTGACCGAGGACGGCCGGCGCGTCGAGCCCGGCTCGGGCGAGATCGGGCGGGTGGCCGTGGGTGGCCACCAACCCCTCGGCTACTACAAGGATCCCGAGAAGACGGCCGCCACCTTCATCGAGTTCGAGGGCAAGCGCTACTCGTGCCCCGGCGACTTCGCCATGGTCGAGGCCGACGGATCGCTCACGCTGCTGGGGCGGGGATCGGTGGTCATCAACACCGGCGGCGAGAAGGTCTTTCCCGAGGAGGTCGAGGAGGCCCTCAAGACCTACCCCGGCGTCCGTGACGCCGTGGCGGTGGGCGTCCCCGACGACAAGTTCGGTGAGGTCGTCGCCGCCATCGTCGAGGTGGCGCCGACCGAGTCGGTCGACCCCGCCGAGCTGACCGCCCACGTGCGGGGAAAGCTGGCCGCCTACAAGGCGCCCAAGCAGGTGTTCGTGATCGACACGATCGGACGGGCCCCGAACGGCAAGGTCGACTACAAGCGCCTCAAGGCGTACGCCGCCTCGGCGCAGGCGTCCTGAGCCGCGGGGCGCGCCACGGGCCGCGTTGCGGCCGCGTGGCCTGAGGGCGTCCGCAATGTGATCCGCCGGCGACCCCCGGGTACCGTTCGCCCGTGGCCGAGCAGGGTTCGGAATTGCGTCGTCGCTTCCACCAGGAGCTGGACGAGATCGACGCCAAGGTGATCCGCCTCTTCGCGCTCGTCACCGAGAGCGTGGCGGCCGCCACCGACGCGCTGCTGGCGGGTGACGTCCAGGCGGCCCGCGAGCTGACCCGGCGGGACTCGCTCGTCGACCAGCTGGAGGTCGACCTCGAGCGGGTGGCCGAGCGCGAGCTGCTCATGCAGACGCCGATGGGGGGCGACATGCGCTACCTCGTGTCGGTCCTGCGGGTCGTGCCCGAGCTCGAGCGCAGCGGCGACCTGGCCGAGCACATCGCCCAACGGGCGGCGGCGGGCCTCGCCGGCCGCCTCACCCCGAGCGTGCGCGGGCGGCTCGAGCAGATGGGCGCGATCTGCGTCGACCTGTGGCGCCGGTCGGCCGACGCCTGGGCCGAGCGCGACAGCGAGGTCGGGGCCCAGCTCGACCTCGCCGACGACCAGCTCGACGACCTCCACGACCGGCTCGTCGCCGAGCTGGGCGAGGCCGACATCGCGCTGGCCGACGCCCTCCAGACCACGCTCGTGGCGCGGTTCTACGAGCGGCTGGGGGACCACGCCGTCCACGTCGCCGAGCGCGTCCGCTACCTCGCCTCGGGGGGATAGTGCGGTTCCGCCTCGTCCCCACCGACGACGCGTTCTTCGGTCTGTTCAACGAGTCCGCCGCGAACGTCGCGGCGTCCGCGCTGCGCCTGCGGGACCTCCTGGGCGACCCCACGAACGCCTCGCTGCACGAGGCCGTCTCGGTCTGCGAACGGGAGGGCGACCGGATCGTGTCGACGATCCTGCAGCGGCTCAACACCACCTTCGTCACCCCGTTCGACCGCGAGGACATCCACGCGCTCGCGGAGGAGCTCGACGACGTCGTGGACGACCTGCTCGAGGTGTCGCACCGCATGCAGGTCACCGGCATCACGACGGCGCTGCCCGAGCTCAAGGAGCAGGCCGACCTGGTGGTGCAGTGCGCGGAGGAGTGCCGGCTGCTGGTGTCGCGGCTCGACTCGATGCGCAACGTCCAGCCGCACCTCGACGCCATCGACCGGCTCGAGAGCGAGGGCGACACCGTGCACCGTCGCATCCTCGCCCGGCTGTTCGGCGGGGAGTTCGACGCCATCGACATCCTGCGGTGGAAGGACGTCATCGAGGCGATGGAGGGCGCGCTCAACACGATGGAGGACATCTCCGACGTGGTCGAGTCCATCGTCCTCAAGCACGGGTGACCGCGGGCCCACCGGTCCCGCGCCCCAGCCCATCTCCCATGCAGCTCAGCGTCGTCCTCGTGGTCCTCATGGCGGTCGGGTTCGCCTTCGTCAACGGGTTCCACGACGCGGCCAACTCGACTGCCACCCTGGTCTCCACCCGGGTGCTGTCGCCGCGCGCCGCGGTCTCGTGGGCCGCGTTCTTCAACTTCGTCGCGTTCGTCTTCTTCGGCGACGAGGTGGCCGCCACGATCGCCAACGACGTGGTGGCGCAAGACGTGCTGTCGATCGGCGTGATCTTCGCCGGCCTGGTCGGGGCGATCTCCTGGGACCTGATCACCTTCGTGCTGGGCCTGCCCACGAGCTCGACCCACGCCCTCGTCGGCGGGATCGCAGGCGCGGCGGTCGCCAAGGCGGGGTTCGACGTCCTCATGGCGGACGGGCTGCGCAAGATCGGGGTCTTCATCATCCTGTCGCCCCTGATCGGCCTGGCCATCGGGCTCGTGGGTATGGTCAGCATCCAGTGGGTGTTCCGCCGGACCCGCAGCCTCGAGCGTCTCAACCGTGGCTTCGGCCTGGGCCAGCTCGTGTCGGCGGCCGCGTTCAGCCTCGGCCACGGGGCCAACGACGCGCAGAAGACGATGGGCGTCATCCTCGCCCTGCTCATCGCCAGCGGGGAGGCGGCGCCGGGCACGTCGTCCCCGCTGTGGGTGGTGCTCGCCGCCTACGCGGCGATGAGCCTCGGGACGCTGACCGGCGGGTGGCGGATCGTGCGCACGATGGGGTCGCGGATCACCCGGCTGCAGCCCGTCGGCGGCGTCGCGGCCGAGTCGGGGGCCGCGGTCACCCTGATCGCCACCTCGGCGGCCGGCATCCCCGTCTCGACCACGCAGACCATCACCGGGGCCATCGTGGGCGTCGGGGCCGCCCGCCGCCTGTCGGCGGTGCGCTGGGGCGTCGCCGGCCGCGTCGTGTGGGCGTGGGTGCTCACCATCCCCGGGGCGTTCGTGATCTCCTGGCTGTCGTTCCTCGTCGTCGAGCTGCTGTCGTGAGGTGAGGATGGGAGGTGTGATGGACCGTCGAGCCGGGTTCTTCCTCGGCGCCGCGATCGTGTGCTTCCTGCTGGTGCCGGTCTCCGAGGGCTACGCCTGGGTGTCCGCCACCGTCGGCGCGGTGTACGTGATCTTCGCCGTGGGCTCGTGGCTCGACGCCCGCGGGCAGCGTGAAACCTGACCGCTCGACCGCCCGCGGACGTGCCCGTGAGCCGATTCGGAGGCCCCCCGAGGTGCCTTCTACGCTGGCCGAATGGCTGATCTCGGATTCGACGGCAAGGTCGCGATCATCACCGGAGCGGGCGGCGGTCTCGGCCGGTCGCACGCACTCGAGCTCGCTCGGCGGGGCGCCCTGATCGTCGTCAACGACCTCGGCGGCTCGGTCGACGGCACCGGCAGCGGCAGCACCGCCGCCCAGGCGGTCGTCGACGACATCGCCGCGGCCGGCGGCGAGGCCGTGGCCAACTACGACTCGGTGGCCACGCCCGAGGGCGGCAAGGCCATCGTCCAGAGCGCGCTCGACACCTGGGGCCGGGTCGACATCATCATCAACAACGCCGGCATCCTGCGCGACGCCTCGTTCAAGAACATGGACCCCGACAGGGTGAGCTCGGTGCTCGACGTCCACCTGCGCGGTGCCTTCAACGTCACGCAGCCGGCGTGGGAGCACATGCGCAACCAGGGCTACGGGCGCATCGTCAACACCAGTTCGGGCGCGGGAGTGTTCGGCAACTTCGGCCAGACCAACTACGGCGCCGCCAAGATGGGCCTGGTCGGGCTGACCCGGGTGCTTGCCGTCGAGGGCGCCAAGAACAACATCAAGGCCAACGCCATCGCCCCGGTGGCGAAGACCCGCATGACCGAGGACCTGCTGGGGCCGGCGGCCGACAAGCTGCTGCCCGAGCTGGTCACCCCGCTGGTGGCGTTCCTGGTCCACGAGGACGTGCCGGTGACCGGCGAGCTGTACTCGGTGGGCGGCGGCCGCGTCGCCCGGGTGTTCCTCGGGGTCACCAGGGGCATCGTCGATCACGAGCTGACCGTCGAGGCCGTCCGCGACCGCTTCGACGAGATCCGCGACGAGGAGGGCTACGAGGTCCCGGCCAACCTCAACGAGGAGCTGATGCTGGCGCTCAAGTCGCTCGGCTGACCGCCGCCGCTTCCCGATCTCCACTGCGGCCCCCGCTCCGGCGGGGGCCGCGGCGCGTCCGGTCGCCCCTCGATTCCGAAGATCTCTCCACGAGGGGGTTGTCGTCGATGCATTAGCGATATATCGTCAACGCATCACGAAAGATCGTAGATCGAACGCCTGAGGAGGCACCCACATGCGTAGTTCCCACTTCACCCACGACGAACAAGACCGCGGTCGACGCCACGCCCACGGCGACTGGCCACCCTTCTTCGGCCCCGGCTTCGGTCGCGGCGGCCCCTGGGCCGGCGGGCGGGGCCGCGGCCGCGGCCGGCGGGGCCGGCGCGGCGACGTCCGCACCGCACTGCTCGCCCTGCTGTCCGAGCGCCCGATGCACGGCTACGAGATGATCCAGGAGCTCGACGAGCGCACCGGGGGCATCTGGCGGCCGAGCCCGGGGTCGGTCTACCCGACCCTGCAGATGCTCGAGGACGAGGGCCTGGTCGCCAGCACCCAGTCCGAGGGCCGCAAGCTGTTCACCCTCACCGACGAGGGGGCGACGGTCGCCGCCACCGCCGCCGAGAACCCGCCGTGGGCCAACATCGCCGACGAGACCGTCGCCGAGGCCCACGACGTGCGCGCCGCCGCGTTCGGGCTCTTCAACGCCCTGCGCGAGGTCGGCACCCAGGGCAGCGAGGACCAGCGGGCCCGGGCCCTCGAGGTGCTGGCCGAGGCCCGTCGCAAGCTCTACGCCATCCTCGCCGAGGAGGGCTGAGCCGCAGTCCCGGGCGGTCTGGTCCGCCCTTCCCGGGGCTCCGGTGGACGCCGGTGGTCGCCCAGCGACCGCCGGCGTCTGCGCGCCAGGCCACGTGCTCGGGTCAGCCGGCGCGGGCGACCCGCACGGCCCGACGCACCATCGGGATCTGCATCGGCAGCCGCGCCAGGCACACGGCCCGGAACAGCGAGACCGGCACCGTGGGCGCAGCCTGGTGCTCGGTCCCGGCGTCGAGCACCATCTGAATGTTCGCGGGGAAGACGCCGACCATGGTGGCCGCCGCCAGCCAGCCGCCGAACCTGCTGGTCCGGCGGCTGAGCATCAGGGCTCCAGACGCCAGCTCGGCCGCGCCGCTGGCGTAGACCAGCCGGCGGGGCTCACCCAGCTGCCGGGGCACGATCCTCTCGAACGGCGCCGGCCGGACGAAGTGCAGCGTCCCCATGCTCAGCATCGTGGCCGCCAGCCCGAGGCGGGCCTTGCGGTCGGCGGGGTCTTCTGCCGGGGTCATGGCCGGACAAGCTAGGGCACCGAGGCGTAGAGCTGGGGCTCGCGTGCCCGTCGACGCCGGATTCCGGACGGACTTCTGGCCGCGGGATGTGCGGCGGGGACGCCCGGCTCCGCGGCCAGTTTCCGGACGGTTTACCTGCTCGTCGACGATCCGGAGGCGAGCAGGGCCGTCAGCAGGCGGCCGAGCACGGCCCGGGCCTGGTCGGGGGTGTCGCCCGCGTCGGTGCGCAGGGCGTCCCACACGCCCCATGAGGTCGCGGCGGCCAGGGTGTCGACGAGCTGGCGCCGGTCCGCAGGGGCGGCGGCCTCGATCTCGGGAGCGAACGCCGCCTCGACCTCCTGGCGGAGGAAGGCGCTGCCCTGGGCGACGGCGTCGCGCAGCTCGGGGGCGAACGGGCCGTGGACGGCGGCCGCCCGGCGGAACGGCGACACGGCCTCGAGGAGGACGGCACGGTTGCGGGCGAAGGCGTCGATGCGCTCGGCGAGCGGCAGGGTCGGGTCGGCCGGCACGACGAGGACCGCCAGCCGCTCGACCACCCGGTGGACGACCGCGGTGTGGAGGGCCGGCAGGTCGTCGAAATGCTGGAAGACCGACCGGACCGAGACGCCGGCCCTTTCGGCGATGCGCGGCGCGGTGGGGCGGACGTCGCCCTCCTCCACGAGGGCGACGCTGGCCTCGACGATGGCGTCTCGGGTGCGGGCCGCCCGCGCAGCTCGCCCGTCGGTGGGCACTGCGGATTCTTGCACTGGACCTGCAGGTTACTCGGGCGCGGTGGGCGCCACCGGCGAGCCGTGGTGCAGGACCATGCGCCACGAGCCGTCGACCCGCCGGAAGATGTTGACCGCCGCGACCGTGGCCCCGACCTGGTCGCCGATCAGGTTCTCGTCGACCGTGACCCAGGCCGTCTCGCCGGAGAGGTGGATGCGCTCGTCGGTGAGGATGAACTGCAGGTGCTGCGGGCCGCCGAAGAGGGCGAACCACGACCCCGCCACGGCCCCCCACCCGTGCAGCGTCTTCCACCCGGGATGCGTGCAGACGACCTCGTCGGCGTGGTGCCACACGTCGGACATGGCGTCGAGGTCGCGCGCCTCGAAGGCGTCGTAGTAGCGCCGGTTCACGGCGCGCACGTCCTCGATGTCCATCGTGTCCGGCACTGGTCGCCGACCCTACCGGGACCGCAGGCGGTCACCGATCGCGGCCGGCCGGGTTGGGCCGTCGTCGGCCTCCGCTGCCAGCATGGGCCGATGGTCCCCTCCCCGCCGGCGCGCACGGTGCCCTCGACCGATGGCGTGACCGTCGCGCTGCACGACCTCGGCGGCGACGGCCCGCCCCTGCTCATGTGCCATCCCACCGGCTTCGTGGCCATGACCTGGGCGCCGATGGCCCACGAGCTGGCGGACGTCGCCCACTGCTGGGCGCTCGACTTCCGCGGCCACGGGCACAGCACCTCGCCCGCATCGGGCGACTTCTCGTGGCGCGGCATGCGCGACGACGTGCTCGCCGTCGTCGACGACCTGGAGTTGGCCGACGTGGTGGCGGTGGGGCATTCGATGGGCGGCGCCGCCCTGCTCATGGCCGAGCAGCGCCGGCCGGGCACCTTCGCCGGGCTGTGGCTCTACGAGCCCATCGTGTTCCCGCCGGTCGAGGGCGGCGGCGATCGCCCCAACCCGATGGCCGGGGCGGCGCGCCGGCGGCGTCCACGGTTCGCGGACCGCGAGGCGGCCTACGCCAACTTCGCGTCGAAGCCGCCGCTCGACAGCCTCACCCCGGCCGCGCTGCGGGCCTACGTCGACCACGGCCTGCACGACGCGCCCGACGGCGACGGGGTCGAGCTGGCGTGCACTCCCGAGACCGAGGCCCGGGTCTTCGACAACGGGATGTCGCACGACACGTTCGCCCACCTCGGCGAGGTCGGGTGCCCGGTGACCGTGGCCGCGGGGGGCGACGCCGCCGGCCCGGCCCAGATGGCCGCGGTGATCGCCGCCGCCCTCCCCCACGGCACCCTCGAGCGCCATCCGACGCTCACCCACTTCGGGCCGATGGCGGACCCGGCGGCGATGGCCGGGGCGGTCCGCACCGCGCTCCACCTGGGCTGACGGGAACGGAAGGCATCCGCGGAAAGCGTCACACCCCGGGCGTACGCTCGCACCCATGGCCTTCCCGGTGCCGCGCACGCTCAGTCCTTCCAAGGTGACGGCGTTCACCGACTGTGCCCTCGCGTTCCGGTTCTCCGCCATCGACCGCCTGCCCGAGCCGCCCACGGTCGCCGCCACCCGCGGCACCCTCGTCCACGCTGCGCTCGAGGCCCTCCACTGCCTGGCCCCCGCCGACCGCACGCCCGAGGCCGCACTCGCCTGCCTCGACGACGCGGCCCTCGCCCTCCGCGACGACCCCGAGTACATCGCCCTCGGGCTCGACGACGAGGCCGCGGCAGGGTTCCAGGCCGAGGCGGCCGACCTGGTCCGCAACTACTTCCGCCTCGAGGACCCCACCACCGTGCGGGCCATCGGGCTCGAGCTGCGGGTCGAGGCCGAGGTCGACGGCATCCGCCTACGGGGCATCATCGACCGGCTCGAGCTCGACGCCGACGGCGAGCTGGTGGTCACCGACTACAAGACCGGGGGCGCCCCGTCGACGCAGTACGAGCGCAAGCGCCTGTCCGGCGTCCACATCTACTCGCTGCTGTGCGAAGAGCTGCTCGGGCGGCGGCCGCGCACGGTGCAGCTGCTCTACCTGAAGGAGCCGCTGGCCCTCACCACCACGCCCAGCGACCGCTCCACCCGGGGCACCCGCCGCACCCTCGGGGCGGTGTGGCAGGCCGTCGAGCGGGCCTGCGAGCGCGAGGACTTCCGGCCCCAGCCGTCACGGTTGTGCACGTACTGCGCCTTCCAGGCGTACTGCCCCACCTACGGCGGCGACCCCGCCGAGGCCCGGCGCCTCGCCGAGCAGCTCGAGGCCGAGCGCGACGCCGAAGCCCACCTCGTCGGCGCGTAGGCTCCCCCGCCCATGAGTGCGCCCCTCCGCGCGGCCACCAAGGCGATCGCGCGGTTCGACACCGCGATCGACACCCGGGTCGACCGGCTGCGCGGCCACCCCCACCTCGACCGGCTGATGTACACGGCGTCCGAGCTGGGTGACTTCAGCCTGATCTGGCACCTCACGTCCACCACCCGGGCACTCGGCCCCGACCGCCGCGTCGCCCACGCGGTGCGGGTCGCGGCCGTGCTGGGCGCCGAGTCGCTGCTGGTCAACGGCCCGGTCAAGAGCCTGTTCCGCCGCCACCGCCCGGCGTGGGAGCAGGACCGGCCCCGGCGCCTGCGCCGCCCCCGCACGTCGAGCTTCCCGTCGGGCCACGCCTCGGCCGCCATGACCGCCGCCGGGCTCCTCGGGCAGAACGACCCGCTGTGGCCGCTCTACTACGCCCTGGGCGCGGTGGTGGCCTCGAGCCGGGTGTACGTGAAGATCCACCACCCGTCCGACGTGGTGGCGGGGGCCGTCGTCGGCATCGTCCTGGCCCACGTCGCCCGCAAGGTGTGGCCGTTCCCCGAGGTCACGCCATCCCACGACGCCGCGTCGGGGTGACCCCACGCCATCCGGGCGGCACGGGAATGCCGGGCCGACGCCGGTGGTTCCACCCGGCGTGACCGACTTTGCCGTGACCTGGGACTATCGCTGCCCGTTCGCCCGGAACGCCCACGAACACGTGATCGAGGGCCTGCGGGGCGGGGCCGACTGGAACGTCCGCTTCGTGCCGTTCTCGCTGGGGCAGGTGCACGTGGCCGAGGGTGAGCCCGACGTCTGGGTGCGCCCCGAGTCCGACTCGGGCCTCCTCGCGTTGCAGGTGGGGGTGGTCGTGCGCGACCGCTTCCCCGACCGGTTCCTCGACGTGCACGAGGCTCTGTTCGCCCTGCGCCACGACGCCGGCCGTCATCTCGAGGACGAGGCCGAGCTGCGGGCCGTGCTGACCGAGCAGGGCGTCGACGCCGACGCCGTGTTCGACGAGATCGCGACCGGCGGCCCGCTGGAGACGGTGCGCGACGAGCACACCGCGGCGGCCGACGACAACGACGTGTGGGGAGTGCCCACGTTCGTCCAGGGCGACCGTGCCGTGTTCGTCCGGCTCATGGAGCGGCCGCGCGGCGACACCGCCGTCGCGACCCACACGATCGACCGGGTCGTCGGGCTGCTGGGCGATTTCCCCGAGCTCAACGAGTTCAAGCACACGTCGCTGAAGCGCTGACGGTGCCACGGCCCGCCGGTGCGGGCGGGTGCCCTCAGCTGGGGACGGGCACGTCGTCGCGCTCGGCCGCGACCGGGCTGGCCAGCAGCGTGCGCACGTCAAGGAGCAGGTCGGCGACCTCGTTGGAGGACACCAGCTCGCGGTGCCCCAGGTCACCCAGGCCCTTGTCGATGACGGCCAAGGCCTCGCTGATCACCTCGTCGAGCGCACGGGTCTCGGTCACGGCGCCCACCATACCGGTGTCGCGGCCTCCCACGACGACATGACACAAGTGTGACGCATCGCGAGGGGCACGCCACGCGGCGCGAGCACCGTCCGAGCGGGGCGGAACTGGCACGGCCGCGTCTGGGCGGACGGCAGGGCATCAGTAGCCTCTCCCGTCGGTGAACGATCGCAGCTACGACCTGATCGCCCGGCTCGGCCGGGGCGGCATGGGCGTCGTCGACCTGGCGCGCGACGAGAACGGCAACAAGGTCGCGCTCAAGCGGCTGACGCTCACCGGCTCCGCCAGCGAGATCGCCCGGTCGCGGCAGCGCCTCCTGCGCGAGGCCGAGGTCCTGAGGAGGCTGCACCACCCGAACGTCGTCGGCCTGCTGGACGTGATCGACGAGGGCGACGAGATCGTGCTCGTCATGCCGTACATGTCGGGCGGCAGCCTGGCCGAGCGGGTGGCCCAGCACGGCCCGGCTCCGGCCGACGAGGTCGAGCGGCAGGCCCGCCGCCTGCTCGGGGCGTTGTCCTCGGCCCATCGGGCCGGCATCGTCCACCGGGACATCAAGCCGGCCAACATCCTGTTCGACGAGCGGGGCGAGCCGTGCCTGGCCGACTTCGGGGTGGCCCTCAGCCGCGACCAGACCCACGGCCTCACGGTGGCGGGCATGGTGGTGGGGACCCCCGGCTTCATGGCCCCCGAACAGGCCCGCGGCGAGCCGGTGTCCCCCGCCTCCGACGTCTTCTCGCTGGGCGCCACCCTGCTGTTCGCGGCGACGGGCGAGGGGCCGTACGGGCAGGGCGATCCCGGCCTGCTGATGGTGCGCGCCGCCGGCGGCAAGGTGGACAAGGTGTCGCGGTCGCTGCCGGCCTCCCTGCGCAAGCTGCTGCAGGCGATGCTCGCCCCGCGGCCCGACCGGCGACCCGCGGCGGCCGCCCTCGCCGGCACCGGCCACGACGGAACGATGGTGCGCGCCCTCGCCCGGGCGCGCCCGACCGGAGGGCGCGCCGCGGCCGTGCTCGGGGGCTCGGTGGCGGCCGCGGCGCTGGTCGTCGCGGGTGTCGTCGTCGCCAGCGGCGGCGCGGACCCCGCCGACGAGCCGGACGACGAGGCCGTGGCCCCCAGCGAGGGGGCCTGCCAGGACCTGCCGTACCAACCCTGCGGCGCCGAGCCCGCGCCGTACACCGACGGCGAGGTGTGCGTCGACGACTACGGGGACTATGACGGCGATCCGGCGAACGGTTGCGAGGCGGCGCCGGATGCGATGGACGGGCAGCCGCTCGTGGAATCGATCGAGGCCAACATCGTGCCCACCGACGACATCGACACCTTCCCGATGGAGGTGGAGGACCAGCTGCAGCTGCTGTGCGACGGCCAGGTCACCGTCACCCTCGAGGCGCCGCCCGGCATCGAGCTGCGGCTCGAGGTGCGCGACAGCGAGGGCGTGCTCGGCGAGGCGACCGCCACCGGCGCGACGCCGGGCGTGGTCACGCTCGCCGAGCCCGAGTGCGGCGGCGACGACAAGGCGATCCTCGAGGTCGTCGTGCGCGGCGTCGGCAGCGACCGGGTGGCCGACGCCTACGTGCTCACGCGCGGGCAGCTACTGACCACGCCCCGTTCGCTCGGCCTTCTCAGCGCAGGGCGCCGAGCTCGGCCTCGATGCGGGCGAGCCGCCGCTCGATGTCGCTCACCCGGTCGGCCAGCTCGTGGAGGTCGACGCCGGGGGCGGGGGTGGCGGAGGGCCGGCCCGGGCCGAGCCGGGCGGGCGGTGTGACCTCGACCGGGGGCGGCGGCGGGGGGTATGGCGCAGACCACTCCGCACCGGCGGGGGCCCGCCGCTCGAGCGCCTCGGCCAAGCGCTGCTCGAGGTCGGCGACCCGGGCGACGAGGGCGGCGTACGACGGCGCCAGCTCGGCCAACGCGCGGTCGGCGGGCAGGTCGAGCGCGCCGGCCCGGGCCATGGCGCCGCCCGCGCCACGATGGTCGGCCGGCGCCGGGCCGGTGAGGATCTGCACCCACCGCGTGTCGCCGCCGTCGTTGCCCGCGACCCGGGCCGCGAACGGGCGCGGGGTGCGGGCGGCGAGGCTGTCGAGGACGGCCTCGACCTCGGCGGGCGTGATCAGCGGGTGGAGGCGCTGCGCCCGGGCCCGCACCTCGGCCACGGTCTGGACGCCGCCGAGCAGGAGGACGGCCAGCACGGCCAGCTCGGCCGAGCCCATGCGCCACCGCTCGTCGGCGCGGTGGCGGTAGCGGGTGGTGCGGGCCTCGGCCGACGGCGGCACGAACCGGGCCAGGCCGCGGGACTTGAGCGAGAGGAGCGTGTCCTCGACCGTGCGGTCGTCGTAGGCCACGACGGGGTCGCGGCCCGAGGTCTGGTTGCAGGCCAGCCGGAGCGTGTTGAGGGTGAGGGGCACGGCCTCGGGCGCCGCCGCCTCCTGCTCGATCAGGCACCCGAGCACGCGGCCCTCGGCCGCCGTCAGCTCCATGGAGGCGATGCTATGGCCCGGCGACGTTGCGTGCGGTCAACCCGCACCGACGCTGGGTGGCGGCCCTCGGGCATCGGTGCTTCCGCGAGGCGCTAGACAGTCGGCCCATGGGGATGGAACGCGCCGGTGTCACCTTCGCCTCGCTGATGAGCCTCGGGCCCGACCTGGCGGTCACGACGGCCCGCGCCGCCGAGGACCTGGGCTACACCAGCTTCTGGACCGCCGAGACCACCGGGCCCGAGGCCTTCTCGCTGCTGGCGGCCGCGGGCGCGGCGGCGCCGGGGCTCGACCTCGGCACCGGCGTGCTGGCGCTCCAGCTCCGCACGCCGATGGTGGTGGCCATGGCCGGGGCGACGCTGCAGGCGCTGCACCCCGAGCGCGACATCCTGCTCGGCGTCGGCATCTCCTCGCCCGTGGTCACCGAGCGGTGGCACGGCGTGCCCTACGGCGACCGCCCGCTCGACCGGGTGCGGGAGTACGTGACGCTGCTCCGGGCCTGCCTGTCGGGCGAGAAGGTCGACTTCGCCGGCGACTTCTACCAGGTCAAGGGGTTCCGGCTCGGCGTCCGCCTCGGCGAGCGGCGGCCGAAGATCGTGGTCGGGGCGCTCAACCCCCGCATGCTCGCCCTGGCGGGCGAGCTGGCCGACGGGGTGCTGCTGAACTACCTGCCCGCCTCGCACGTGCCGTGGTCGGTCGAGCAGGTGCGGGCCGGCGGCGACGCCACGATCTACGCCTACGTGCACGCGGGGGTGTGCGAGCGCGACGAGGGCATCGACAACGCCCGGCGGGACCTGTACTCGTACGCCGTCGTCGACAGCTACGCCCGCAACTTCGAGCGGGCCGGCTTCGCCGACGAGGTGGCCGAGATCCGCGGCCGCTTCGCGGACGGCGACCGGGCGGGCGCGGTGGCGGCCGTGAGCGACCGCATGGTCGATGCCATCGACGTCATGGGCGACGCCGACACGGTGCACGCCACCATGCGGGCCTACGCCGACGCCGGCGTCGACGTGCCGGTGCTCATGCCGCTCCCGTGGGGCGCGGACCGGCGCGCCTCGGCCGAGGCCACGATCCGCGCCGCCGCCGGCGCGGGCTGAACCAGCGGCGACGCGCCACGGCGCCGGGCTCGTCAGCGCGCGTGCATACGATGCGCGCCATGGAGCTTCGCGATCGCATCTGCGTCGTCACCGGGGGCGCCGGCGGCATCGGCCGCGCGCTGTGCCAGCGGTTCGCGGCCGAGGGGGCCCGGGCGGTCGTCGTCGTCGATCGCCTCGCCGACGGCGCGGTGGACACCGCCGGGTCGATCGGCGACGTCGCCACCCCGATGACCGCCGACGTCACGGTCGAGGCGGACATCGAGGCCGTGGTCGAGCGCACCGAGGAGGAGATCGGGCCCATCGACCTGTTCGTCTCGAACGCGGGCATCCTCGGTCTCGGCGGCATCGAGCTGCCCGACGACACCTGGGACCTGGTGTGGAGGGTCAACGTGCTCGCCCACCTGTTCGCGGCGCGGGCGGTGGTGCCGCGCATGCTCGAGCGGGGCGGCGGTTACCTGCTGTCGACGGCCTCGGCGGCCGGGCTGCTGACCCAGCCGGGCGACGCGCCGTACTCGGTGACCAAGCACGCCGCGGTCGCGCTCGCCGAGTGGCTGTCGATGACGTACGGCGACCAGGGCATCGGCGTGTCGTGCCTGTGCCCGATGGCGGTCGCCACCTCCATGCTCGGCCTGGCGGCAGACGCCGACGGCGGGTCCGAGGCTCCCGACGAGCTGAGCGCGGCGGCGGGCGCGGCCGCGGTGCAGGGCATCCTGCCGCCGCGCGCGGTGGCCGACGCAGTGGTCGAGGGCCTGCGCGAGGAGCGCTTCCTGATCCTCCCGCACCCCGAGGTGGCGACGTTCGAGCAACGCCGGGCGGCCGACCGTGACCGGTGGCTCGCCGGCATGCGCCGGCTCAACACGACGCTGGCGGGCGGGGACCCGCCGCCCACACCCTCCGCGCCCTGACATGGCCCTCGACCCGCCGGACGACGACGCCACCGCCCCCGACTCCGGGCTGGCCGCCCTCGGCCTCGTGGCCGGCGACCGCGTGCGCTGGCGCGACCGTCCAGGGGCGCGTTGGCGCACGGGGCGGGTCGAGGTGCGCGAGCGAGACGGCAGCGTCGCGGTGCGGGACGAGCGCGGGGCGAGCCGGGCGCTCCGTCACGAGCGCCTCGAGGTGGCCGCCCGAGGCCCCCGGGGCGCGGCGACGTGGGAGCCCGTCGCCGCCCGCGCGGCCCGCACCGAGCAGCTCGGGCTGTGGGGCCGTGCGCCGAGTGGTCCGCCCGCGCGCCCACGGTGAGCGCACCGACGATCGTTGCGTGTGACGGAGGTCACCGCTAGCGTCCCCGCCGCGGCCCGGAGGGGGTGGCCGCACGCGAGGGGGACGCATGCGAGGGACCGCACGGCGAGGCCACGGCCGAACCAGCGGACGGGCCACGGCGGCGACCGGCATCGTGGTGGCGGCCGCCTCGATCGCCGCCTGCACGGTGCCCGGCGGCGTCATCGCCGGGGGCGGCGGAGGTGGCGGAGGTGGCGGGGATCGGTTCGCCGTCACCGTGCTGTCGGGGCAGGCCGACCAGGTGTCCGGCGGGGACGCGCTCGTGCAGGTGACGCTGCCCCGGCGGGCGACCGTCGCCGACCTGCGGGTCGACGTGGACGGCATCGACGTCACCCCCGCCTTCGCCGATCCCGAGGGCGACGGCACCGCCGTGGGGGTCGTCGAGGGGCTCGTCGAGGGCGAGAACACGGTGCGGGCGGTCATCGACAAGGGCCGGCGCAACAGCCGCAGCACGACCGCCACCCTCGTGAACCACCCGATCGGCGGGCCCATCTTCTCGGGGCCGCAGCAGCAACCCTTCGTCTGCACGACCGCCCGGGGGCGCTTCGACGGGCGGCCGATCCTCGACCAGCCGGTGGTCGACAACCAGGACGCCATCGGCATCCCGGTGGCGGCCGAGGCGCCCGACGGCAGCTACCCGCAAGACGGCCGGGGCTACCCGACGGCCGACGCCCAGATCGTGGGGTGGAGCGCCAACTGCGCGGCCGAGACCCGCTACGGCTACGTCTACCGCTCGACCACCGACGGCCGCTTCCACTGGATCGACGACCCGTCGGCGCCCCCCGCGGACACGGCGACCACCACCACGATGGACGGCCACACCGTGCCGTTCGTGGTGCGGTGGGAGCGGGGCACGATCAACCGCTTCGTCTACAGCGTCGCCATGCTCGCCCCCGTGGGCGAGGTCGACCCCGCGGCCCCCGACGACTCGCTGTGGAACCGCCGGCTCGTGTTCAGCTTCCAGGGCGGGGTCGGCATCGGCCACTTCCAGGGCACCACGAGCGACGGCGCCATGCTGCCCGCCGACCTGCTCGGCCAGGGCTACGGCGTCATGTGGTCGAGCGGCACCCGCACCAGCACGCACTACAACCTGCAGGTCGGCGGCGAGACCGCGCTGATGCTGAAGGAGCACACGGTCGAGGCCCACGGCGTCCCCGACTACACGGTGGCCGTCGGCGGGTCCGGCGGCGCCATCCAGCAGTACGTGTACGCCCAGAACCACCCGGGCCTCATCGACGCCGCCATCGCCCAGTACTCGTACCCCGACATGGTCACGCAGACCATCCACGTCGGCGACTGCGAGCTGCTCGAGCACTACTTCGACGCCACCGACCGCGACAACCCGAAGTGGAAGGACCCCGAGGTCCGGCAGGCGGTCCTCGGCCTGAACGGCACCAACTTCCCCAAGAACCTCAGCCCGGGCGACATCGAGCAGTGGAACGGCCTGTACGCCCTGATGGGGGCGTTCGGCTACCAGGTGATGGACCGTGACCCGGCGTCGCCCGCCCCCGCCCTCATGGAGTGCAAGCCGGCCTGGTTCGGGCTCACGCCGCTGGTCCTGAACCCGACGTTCACCAACGTCAGCGACCTCGACAAGCTGGCCCAGGGCAGCGCGGGCGTCGAGTGGACCCACTGGGGCGACACCCGCAACATCTACGGCACCGGCGACGACGGGTTCGCCCGCGTCCCGTGGGACAACGTCGGCGTGCAGTACGGCCTGCAGGCCCTGGCGGAGGGCGTCATCACGCCCGACGAGTTCCTCGACCTCAACGCCCAGATCGGCGGGTGGAAGCGGACGTCGGAGATGGTGCCCGAGGGCTTCCCGTTCGCCGGGGCCCTGACGCCCGAGAACTTCGACCCCTGGAGCTCGCGCAACATGAACCTCAGCCCCGACGGCGGCGTCACGCCGGCGCCGCGCACCGAGGGGGATGTGGCGGCGATGAACGCCGCCTACACGTCGGGCATGGAGTTCCAGGGTGACATCGACATCCCGGTCATCGACTGGCGGCACTACCTCGAGGACCAGCTGGACATGCACCACAGCCACCAGTCGTTCGCGGCCCGCCAGCGGATGCTCAACGTGGACGAGGACGCCGGCAACCAGGTCATCTGGTTCACCGACGCCCGCCCGGCGGTGGCCTTCGACCAGACGCCCCTGGCCTTCGAGGTCATCGACGAGTGGATGGCCAACATCGCCGCCCACCCCCACCGCAGCGTGGCCCGCAACCGGCCCGCCCGCGCCGTCGACTCGTGCTTCGCCACCGACGGCTCGCTGATCGCGTCGGGCCGGCACGTGTGGGACGGCGTCCTCGACGACGAGCAGGCGCCGGGAGCGTGCACGCAGGAGTTCCCCATCTACTCGTCGTCGCGGCGGGTGGCCGGAGGGCCGTACGAGGGCGGCGTCTGGAAGTGCACGCTCCAGTCCATCGACGAGGCGCTCGACGACGACGTCTACGGCGACTGGGAGCCCGACGCCGCCCAGCGGGCCCAGTTGGACCAGATCTTCCCCGAGGGCGTGTGCAACTGGCGCCTGCCCGACGTCGGCCGCCCCGCCGAGGAGGAGTAGCGCCGGGCCGCCGTCAGCACGACAGCCCCGCCGGCGCCGGCCAAGGCGACGACAGCCTCCTTGGCCGGCCGCCGACGGGTGTTCCTGTCCGCGCGCTCACGGGTCGCCGGCCGCGCCGTCGCCCGTCAGCGCGGCCGCGGTCGTGCGCAACGCCCCCGCGAAGCGCTCCGCAGCAGCGAGCGCCGGCCCGCCCGCGGGCCGGGCGATGAACACGCGTCGCCGGGCCAGCGGGTCGCGCACGGGCCGCAGCACGATGTCGGGGCGCATCGCGCCGGCCGCCAGCCGTGGCACCAGCGTCACCCCCAGCCCGGCGGCCACGAACCCCTGCTTGGCGGTCCACCCCGGGACGGTGACGTCGGTGCGCGGCACGAACCCCGCTCGGGCCGCGGCCGTCTGCAGCGTGGTGGCGTCGGCGGCCAGGCGGCCCGCCTCGATCCAGGTGTCGCCCGCCAGATCCCCCAGGTCGACCGCCGCCTCGCCCGCCAGGCGATGGTCGGGCGGGAGGGCGACCATCATGGGGTCGTCGCACAGGTGCTCGAGGTCGACCCCGTCGAGCGACAGGTCGCCCGAGGGGTAATCGCTCACCACCGCGACGTCGAGCAGGCCGGCCCGCAGCGCCGCGACCAGCTCCCAGCTGAGGGCCTCGGTCACCGTGGCCACGACCCTGGGCGCGGCGCGGCGCAGGTCGGCCACCGCCGCCGGAACCAGCGCGGCGCTGGCGGTGGCGAACGACCCGATGCGGAGCCGGCCGCCGGTGCCCTCCCGCACCGCGCACACCGCGTCGACCGCAGCCGCCAGGGCGTCGAGGAGGGCGACGGCGTGGACGTGGAGCACCTCGCCGGCCGGCGTGGGCTGCACGCCCCGCGCCCGCCGCCGGAACAGCGGGCCCCCGCTGGCCCGCTCGAGCGCGGCGATGCGCCGGGACACGCCCGACTGCGTGTACCCGCACGCGTCGGCGGCCCCGGTGAACGAGCCGCGGCGGACCACCTCGCAGAACACCCGCAGGTCCTCGAGGGCGACGCCGTGGAGCGAGTCATGCGAGGCCGAGACATGCAGATCCGTCATGTCATACATCTCAGCTTGTCGCTGGTGGCATGTCGAGTGCGGACGTAGGTTGAGCCCATGCACCTCGGCCTATTCCTCATCAACGGCGACATCTGTGCCACCGACCCCGTCGCCGCGGCCCGCATCGCCGTCGCGGCCGAGGCCGCAGGGTGGGAGAGCGTGTGGACGGGCGAGCACTACGCACTGCCCGACCCACCCGTGCCCGCGTCGCCGGCCCGCGCCGACCTCCCGCTGCTCGACCCGTTCGTCGCCCTGGCCCACCTGGCGGGCCTGACCCGCACACTGCGGCTGGGCACGGGCGTCACGGTGGTTCCGCTGCACCATCCCCTCGTCCTGGCCAAGCTGGCGGCGTCGCTCGACGTCGTGAGCGGCGGGCGGTTCCTGCTCGGCGTGGGCGTCGGCTACCTCGAGCCCGAGTTCCGGGCCCTGGGCGTCCCGCTCGCCGAGCGCGGCGCCCGCACGGACGAGTCCATCGCCGCCATGCGCCGCGTGTGGGCCGGCGACGCCGACGGCTTCCAGGGTCGTCACGTCTCGTTCTCGGGCGTGCGGGCCGAGCCGCGCCCGCGCGGCCCGCTCGGCCCGCCGCTCCACGTGGGCGGGTACGCCGCCGGCTCGTTCCGCCGGGCCGTGACCGCCGGGCACGGCTGGTACGGGTACGCGCTCGACCTCGCCCAGACCGAGGAGCACGTCGCCGCGCTGCGCGCGGCCGCAGCGCGTCACGAGCGCCCCGCGGAGCTCGGGCCGCTCGAGATCTCGATCACCCCTCCCCCGTCGGTGGCGCTCGACGACGCCACGCTCGACGCCTACGCCGAGCTGGGCGTGACCCGCCTCATCGCCCTGTCGCCCCGCGAGGGCCGGAAGGACCCCGACGCCCAGGTGCGCTTCGTCGAGGAGCTGGGGGCGCGCGCGGCCGCGCGCGGCATGCTGACGCCCGCCTGATCGCGTCGCCGGGGTCCCACCCGGCGGCGGCGAGCGGGTACGTTGCCGCGGCCATGGACCGGCGCACGATCGACGTGTACGAGCGCGAAGCGATGGCTTACGCCGAGCGCCGGCGGGCCTACTCGCCCGAGCGGGCCGAGGCGTTCGCGGCCGCCGTGCGTCCGGGGGGCGTGCGCCTCGACCTCGGGGCCGGCCCCGGCCACTACGTGCCCCACCTCGGCGCCCCGGTCGTCCTCGCCGACGCCGCGCCCGCCATGCTCGCCGAGGCGCGCCGGCGCCACGGCCCGGTGCCGGCACTCGCCTGCGACCTCGAGGCCCTCGCCGTCCGCCCGGGCAGCCTGGCCGGCGTGTGGGCGAGCAAGTGCCTGCAGCACATCCCCGCGTTGCGCCTCCCGCTCGCCCTCGCCGGGCTGCACCGGGCGCTGGAGCTCGGGGGCGTGCTCGACCTGACCGTGTTCGGCGGCGAAGGCGAGGACCGCACCAGCACCGACGACGACTTCCCCGGCCGGCTGTTCGCGTCCTGGCCGCCCGACGTCCTCACCGACCTGCTGGTCGGCGCCGGGTTCACGGTCGACGCCATGGAGATCAGCCCCCGTCCCGACGGCTGGGACGCGGTGTCGGCCCGCGCCACCCGCGCTCGCACGCTGCCCGACACCGTCGGGCCCGGGATGCGCCTCCTCATGTGCGGCCTCAACCCCAGCCTGTACGCCGCCGACGCCGGCGTCGGGTTCGCCCGTCCGGGGAACCGCTTCTGGCCGGCCGCCCTGGCCGCGGGAATCGTCAGCACCGACCGGTCCCCCGATCGGGCGCTGGCCGACCACGGGGTCGGGATGACCGACCTGGTCAAGCGGGCGACGGTTGCCGCCGCCGAGCTGACGGCCGACGAGTACCGGTCCGGGCTCGAGCGGGTCCGCCGGCTGGTCGCCTGGCTGCGGCCGGGCGTCGTGTGCTTCGTCGGGCTCGCCGGCTGGCGGGCTGCGGTGGACCGGAAGGCGGTCGCCGGCGTCCAGCCCGCGGACCTGGGCGGGGTCCCCGTCTACGTGATGCCGTCGACCAGCGGGCTCAACGCGCGCGTGCCCGCCGCCGAGCTGGCGGACCACGTGCGGGCCGCGGCGCGCCTGGCCGACGGCGGTTGAGGCCGGCCTTTCGCCCGGCCGTCCGCCCCCCGACGCGCGCCCGTCGGACGCCGTTCACGGCGATGTCAGGACGTGGGGCTAGCGTCCGGATCCTTGTCCGAGAACATGCCGCGACGCCGCGTCCTGCAGGGGCTGGCGGTCGGCACGGGCCTCGTGCTCACCGGCTGCCACGGCTGGCCCGGCCGGCCGGGGAGCAGCGGACCGCTGCGGGGCCCCGGCGACCGCCCCGACCCCCGGCAACCCGAGGGCGTCGACCTGCTCCCGCAGATCGAGCACATCGTCGTCTACATGCAGGAGAACCACTCCTACGACTCGTACTTCGGGGTGCGACGCCGCGGCGACGGCTACCGCATGCGCCACGGGCAGCCGCAGGACAGCAACCCGCTGACGACCGGCGAGCAGGTGCGGGTCTTCCACGCCCCCGACACCTGCCAGAGCGGCCCCGGCGTATCGCAGCGCTGGGAGGCGACCCACACGCAGATCAACGGCGGCCGCATGGACGGCTTCCTCTACGCGGACAACACCAACGCCATGCGGTACTGGGACCGCTCCGACGTCCCCTTCTACTGGTCGCTGGCCGAGACCTTCCCGTCGTGCGACCGCTGGTTCGCCTCCGCCCCCGCGCAGACGTACCCGAACCGCATGTACCTCCAGGCGGCCACGTGCCAGGACCTGATCACGACCGACGTCGTCCGGGCGCTCGGGATGCCGCACCCGGCGGGGGGCACCATCTGGGAGAAGCTCGACGAGTTCGGAGTCCCGTGGCTCGACTACGCCTGGGACCTGCCCGACATCGCCCTGTTCCCGTCGCTGTGGGGCGCCCGGCGCGACCGCGTGCGCACCTTCCCGCAGTTCCTGGCCGACTGCCGGGCGGGGACGCTGCCCGCCGTCTCGATCGTCAGCCCGGGGGTCACGGCGTACACCGAGGAGAACCCGCGGGACATCCAGCTGGGCGAGGCGTACAGCGCGTCGGTGATCAACGCGGTCCTGGCCAGCCCCAACTGGCCCCGCACCGTCCTCGTCTTCACCTACGACGAGCACGGCGGCTACTACGACCACGTGCCCCCGCCGCGGGCCGTGCCGCCCGACGACATCCCGCCCGACGTCGAGGCGACCCCCGAGGCTCCGGCCGCGTGGGACCACTACGGACTGCGGGTGCCCGGCTTCGTCATCTCCCCGTTCGCGCGGCGGGACTACGTCTCACACGTCGTCCACGACCACACGTCGATCCTCCGGCTGATCGAGACGAAGTTCAACCTGGGGGCCCTCACCCGGCGCGACGCCAACGCCTCCAACCTCCTCGACTGCCTGGACCTGCGGCGCCCGCCCGCGTTCCTCGACCCGCCCGTGCTGGCCGCGCCCGGCCTGCCGGCGGCCGGCAGCGCCTGCCAGCCCCAGACCCCGCCGCCGCCGACCGGGGCGGCGCCCGGCGATCAGCCCGCCGCTGCGGCCGAGGCGCCGGCGATCGCCGGCCTCGGCATCGTGGCCGGGACCGAGGCGCACGCCGCGGTGACCGGTGCGCCCCTCACCGAGTCGCAGGACCAGCGGCTCCGCCACCTCGACCTCCTCGCCCGGGCGTAGGCACGACGCTCGTCGTCCGGGCCCGACGGCCGGGGGCACCGCGTCAGTCGCCGAGCTGCCCGAGGCGCACCTGCGACTCGTCGGCCGCCCACGAGAACACGCCCTTCGACATGGTCGACAGCTCCTGTCCGGCACGCTCCGCGAACACCGCGGCGCGCACGCGGTGGGCGCCCGCGTCGTCGGGGGCGGCCTGGACCGCGAGCTCGGCCAGGTGCCCGGCCAGGCGCAGGTCGCCCTCGGCCGCCAGGGCCGCGGCCCGGTCGGCCAGGACGCCGGCGCCGCCAGCCAGGTCGGCGAGCTCGGCGGCGAGCACGGCGTCCGGCGCCGGCTTGAGGTGGGCGGGGTTGCCGTCGTACCAGCCGCCGTACAGGCGCCAGACCGTGCGGACGATGAACTCGGGCTCGTCGTACACCGGCCGCAGGTAGGGCCGCTCCAGCAGCTCGGCCGGCGCTCGCACGGTGTGGACGATGTCGTCGAGGCGGGCCCCCTCGTTCATCAGGGCCAGCGTCGCGTCGACGAGGTGGTCGAGCAGCGCCGCGGTGTCGCCGAGGGCCTGCTGGATGCGGTCGGCCCCGGCGATGGGCCAGCCGTGACCGGGCAGCAGCAGCTCGGGGCCGAGCGCCGCCATCTCGCGCAGGGCCAGCGCCCACTCACGCGGGTAGCGCTGCACCTTCTGCGGGTTGCCGCAGTTGGGCGAGGCCCAGATGAACAGGTCGCCCGTGCACAACGTCTTGCGGTCGGGCAGCCACACCCAGGTGTGGTCGTCGGTCTCACCCTTGCCGTGGCGCAGCTCGAAGCGCTCGCCCCCGACCGTCACGTCGTGCCGCAGCCGATAGGTGTCGTCGGGGTAGCGATACTCCGTCGGCCACCGGAACCCCGGCATCTTGAACTGCCGGGCGTTGATGACGCCGTTGTAGCCGGCGGTCAGCTTGTAGCGATCGAACCGGGCCGGCACCAGCTCGTGCGCGACGACCCGGGGGCGAGGCCGACCGGCGGCCGCCTCTTCCTCCTCGAACGGCGCCATCCCGAACACGTGGTCGATGTGGCCGTGGGTGTAGACGACCGTGTCGAGCGGCAGGTCCGTCCAGCCCCGCACCGCCTCGTGGTTGGCGCCCGCCAGCACCTGGTTGCCGGTGTCGACGAGCACCAGCGCATCCTCGGTGGCGAACGCCGCCACGTTCCCGAAGCTGGCGATGAAGCCGGTGCGGTCGGCCACCTCGTCGAGGCCGCGGTGGCCGCCGACGGGGTGGACCTCGCCGACGGTCACCTCGCCGGTCCAGAGCTTGTCGGTCAACTCGAGCACGCTGGCAGCCATGCCGGCGACTCTATGAGGCCGAGCGGACAGGGCGGTCGTCGCAGCCCACGCGTGGGGATTTGGCGACCGACCATCAGCTGCACAGCCGGCCGACAGGCAGCAGCGGCCGTAGCCCGGTCAGGCGGCGATGTCGTCGGCGTCGGCCGCGGCCACCTCTGCCACCCGGCTGCGGCGGCGCTCGAGGCGGGACATCGCCAGCTCGACGAGGACGGCGAACCCGAGGGCGAGCAGCATGCCGAGACCGGTTGCCAGAAGCGTCTGCTCGTGGAACGTCTGGCCGCCGATGTAGCCCAGCATCGTGGCGAACGACGCCCACAGCAGGCCCGCAGCCACCACCGGGGGCGTGAACCGGTTCAGCGGGTAGGCGGTGCGTCCGGCCATGAACGTGCTGGCCGTCCGGCCCCCTGGGATGAAGCGGGCCACGATGAGCAGGGCCGGGCCGCGCCGGTCGAGCTGGCGCGCCGCCCACAGCTGCAGGCGCTCCGCCTTCCCCATCCGCCGGTCGCCCCGGCGGTGGGGCTGAGGCCGGCCGCGCTGGGTCCACCGGCCGATGGCGTAGGACAGGTGGTCGCCGGCGATGGCGCCCGCCGCCGCGGCGAGGATCAGCGGAACCGGGTGCAGCCGGCCCTGCCAGGCCAGGACGCCGCCGAGGATCACCGCGCTCTCGCTGGGCAGCACCGGGACCACCACGTCGAACGCCGCCAGCGCCAGCACGAGCAGGTACGCCAGCGCCGCCATGTCGGCGAGGAGGTCGAGGGTGATCATGGCCGCCACCCCTCTCCTCGTCCGGTCGAGCGCGCTGACATGGTCGAAACCCTACGGAGGCCAACCCCTCGAGGGCATCGGGGATTCCCCGCACGACGGACTGGGGGACCCGAGGTCAGCACGCGCGCCTCCATGGCGCTGACGCTACGGAGCGTCGCTTGCATCCGACATGGCGCAGGCTTGCGTCCGCAGGGTGGGGTTGTCCCCACCCCGACGTCGCCGGGTCAGCGCGGGGCGAGGTCGCGCACGGCCTGCCGCTGGTCGAGGCCGAACGGCAGGAGCGCCAGGGCCGGCGTCGTGACCCCGTTGTCGACGTACCGCTGCACGTGCTCGCGGCACTTCTCGGGCGGCCCCCACACGATCAGCTCGTCCACGACCGAGTCCGGGATGGCGGCCAGGGCGGCCTTGCGGTCGCCGTCCTTCCACAGGCGCCACATCTCGGCGAGCCGGTCGCCCCGGCCCAACCACTCGTGGAAGGCGGCATAGACCGGCACGTTCAGGTAGGCGGCGATGGCGAAGCGGCCCATGCCGCGCACGGTGTCGGCGTCGTCGGTGGGGGCGACGAAGATGCGGGCCACCACCTCGCGGGGCGTCCCGTCGCCGGCCTGTTGCACGATGGGCGCCACGGTCGCCACGTCGTCGGCCGACAGCCAGTTGATGATGGCGCCGTCGCCCTCGCGCCCCGCCAGGCGCAGCATGCCCTCGCGCAGCGCCGCCACCAGGATCGGGACGGGCTGTTCGGGCATCATGCCCAGCTTGAAGCCCCGCACCGAGAACGTGTCGAACTCGCCGGTGACCTTCTCGCCGGCGAGCGCCCGGCGCAGGAAGCGCACCATGTCGCGGGTGCGCTTGTAGGGCTCGTCGAAGGGGATGCCGTTCCAGCCCTCGACGATCACGTTCGACGACGTGCCCACCCCGAGCACGAACCGGCCGGGCGCGGCCTGGGCCAGGGTGCCGACGCTCTGGGCGATGAGGCCGGGGCCGCGGGTGAAGGCGGGCACGATGGCCGTGCCGAGGCGCAGCGACGGGGCCCACGTCGACGCGAGGGCGAGGGGCGTGAAGGCGTCGGCGCCGTTGGCCTCTGACGACCACACGTCGGTGTAGCCGAGGTCGGCCAGCTCGACGATCCAGTCGCGCTGGGCGTGGAGCGGGACCCCGTCGAACGGGATGGTCATGCCGTAGCGCTGCATGACCGGATGCTGTCACACGGGCGCGGGCGGGTCGCTGTCCGCGGTCGCCCTCGCCTGCGCCATCGCGGCCAGCGCGGCGGGCGACATGAGCCGCACGATGGTCGACTGGCTGGCGGTGGCGAGCAGGGTGCCGTCCTCGGCCCACAGGTGCACGGTGCCGTGGCCGAACCCGTGGGCGACGGCGTGGATGCGGATGTCGAGCAGCACCCACTCGGTCGGCACCAGCCGGTAGACGCGCAGCGTGTTGTCGAGGCTGTTGCCCCCGCCGGCCCGGCCGAGCGCCTGGCCGATGCCGAAGGGCACGTAGTCGCCGAGGATGGCGAGGCTGGCGCCGTCGGACGGGTCGAGCAGGTCGGGCATGCGGGCCCACAGCAGCGACCGGCCGCCGGGCGCCGGATGGCCTTCGATCTCGTCCCACGCCCGGGCGTCGGCCAGCCGGACGTCGATGCGGTCCTGGATCGACTGCGTGCCCGGGAGCCGCGAGCCCCGCACGGGGCACTCGTCGGGGGGCCGGACCGTCGGCCGCTCGACCCACACCCCCTCGACGTCGAGGTCGCGGGTGCCGAGGGCGGCGTTGACGGTGAGGATCTCGGTGTCGGCCACGTGGCCGACGACCCGGCCCTGGGTGATGCTGCGCCCCTGGGCGGCCAGCGTGACGTCGATGTCGAGCACCGACGGCGTATGGGCGTACGAGAGGTACTGGGCCGTCGCCCAGACGACCGGGCGCCCACTGGTGGCCTCGAGGGCGGCGATGGCGGCGCCGAGTGCGCACCCACCGAACAGGAACGGGCCCACGGTCGAGATGGCCGGCGTCACGGGCAGCACCCAGCGCATCGGGTTGTGCGTGGGCTCGAGGCCGAGCCAGGTCCGGGCGTCCATCGATCGGACTCTAGGAGCGTGCTGGCGCTGCGCCGGGGACCTGTAGCCGGATCGGCAGGAACATGTTCTCGTCGGCCAGACTGCTCCACCATGACGGACACGCCGTGGTTGGGGGACGCCTGCTCGCTGGTCGACGCCTTCCGCTCGGGGGAGCGGAAGCCGAGCGACGAGCTCGAGGCGGTGCTGGGTGCGATCGAGGCCAGCGAGCTGAACGCCATGGCGTTCCTCGACGCCGACGGGGCGCGCACCGCGTCCCGCGACGCCGACGTGTCGCTGCCGTTCGGCGGCGTGCCGCTCGGGGTCAAGGAGCTCGAGCCGGTCGAGGGCTGGCCGGCCACCGAGGCCAGCCTGGTGTTCGCCGACCGCGTGGCGGACCACACCGCCACCATGATCCGCCGCGCCGAGGCTGCGGGTGTGGTGAAGGTCGGCCAGACGACGGCCAGCGAGTTCGGCGGCCTCAACGTCAGCGTGACCCGGCTGCACGGCGTCACGCACAACCCCTGGCAGCACGGCCGCACGGCCGGCGGCTCGTCCGGCGGGTCCGCCGCCGCGGTGGCCGGGGGGCTGCTGCCGATCGCCTCGGGGGGCGACGGGGGCGGGTCGATCCGCATCCCGGCCGGGTTCTGCGGGCTCGTCGGCATGAAGGGCACCGCAGGGCGCATCCCGCGCGGCCCCCGCACCGAGATCGCCCCGCTCACCGTGGTCATCGGGTGCCTGGCCCGGTCGGTGCGCGACGTGGCCCGCTGGTACGACGTGTGCTCGGGCTACGACAGCCGCGACCCCTACAGCCTGCCCCGCATCGACGGCTGGGAGCGCGACCTCGGCACCCACGACCTGGCGGGGAAGACCGCGGTCATCGCCCCCACGCTCGGCAACGCCGTGGTCCACCCCGACGTCGAGGAGACGGTGCGGGCCGCCGGCGAGGCCCTGGCCCGCGACGCGGGCCTGCGACTGGTCGACGTGCCGGTGCGGCTGCCGGGGCTGGGCTACGAGTGGGCGATGAGCAACCTGGCGCAGCTCCGCCGGGCGCTCGGCGACCGGTGGCCCGGCTGCAAGGACGACATGACGATCGAGATGGCGTTCGGCATGGACATGGCCGACCAGGTCTTCAACCTCGAGCTGGCGGCGCGCTGCGAGCAGCAGCGCACCGACGCCAACGAGCGGATGGCCGAGGTGTTCGACCAGGTGGACTTCGTGATCTGCGCCACCAACCCCGACGTGGCCTACCCGGCCGAGGTGACGCTGAACACGCGGGTCGGCGACAAGGGGGTGGGCCCCGAGAACAACGGCGCCCTCACCATCCCGGCCAACATCGTGGGGAACCCGGCGATCTCGATCCCGGCCGGCACGGTCGGTGGCCTGCCCGTCGGCATGCAGGTCATCGGCCGCCACCACACCGATGCGCTGCTCCTGGACCTGGCGCAGGTGGTGGAGCGCGAGCGGCCGTGGCCGCTGGTGGCCCCCACCGCACCCGCCTGACCAGGGAGTCCGCCCCGCCCGTCGGTGTCGGCGCGGCTTGGCCGGCGTCGTCCGGGGAAGGTCAGGCCCAAACTGTCACACCCCCTGCGGATACTGGGCCCATGACCGAGAACGCACAGCTCACGCTCATCGACACCCCTCGCTCCTGGAAGCTCGACGAGCGGACGCGCGAGGTCGGGCGCGAGGGCGTCGCCCGGGCCCGCGCCGCCCTGCGTGCCGGTCTCCACACCCGTACCCAGACGGCGTCGGGGGCGTCCCCTCCCCGCCGCGGCGCCGCCGGCGGGGCGCCTCGGCGACACGCCGCCTGATCCGCCCACAACTAACCTTCCCCCGCCATGGGCATCCTGGCATGGCTGGTGGTCGGGTTCGTGGCCGGGGCGCTCGCCCGCTGGGTCACCGGTTCGACGAAGCAGGGGTGCATCGCCACGATCGTGGTCGGCATCCTCGGCGCCTTCATCGGCGGCGCCCTCTATCGCTGGGCGACCGGCGACGAGTCGTCGACGTTCGACGACTTCGACCTCGGCTCGGTCGTCATCGCCTTCCTCGGCTCGGTCCTGCTGCTCCTCGTGCTGGAGGCGCTCGGCCGCCGGTCCCGCCGCTGACCCACCATTGACCCCGGGTCAGCCCTTCTTAGTAGGTTGATTCCATGACCGAGGTCGTCATCGTCGAAGCCGTCCGTTCGCCCATCGGCCGTCGCAACGGCGGCCTGTCGAGCGTCCACCCCGCCGACCTGCTCGGCACCGTCCTCACCGAGCTGATCGACCGTTCGGGCATCGACCCGGCCGAGGTCGACCAGGTCGTCGCCGGCTGCGTCAGCCAGGTGGGCGAGCAGTCGTTCAACATCGGGCGCACCGCCTGGCTCAGTGCGGGCCTGCCCCTCACCACCGCCTCCACCACGGTCGACACGCAGTGCGGGTCGTCGCAGCAGGCCACCAACGTCGCCACCAGCCTGGTGGGCGCGGGCGTGGTCGACGTGGCCGTCGCCTGCGGCGTCGAGCTGATGTCGCGGGTGCCCATCGGGTCGAACTCGTCGAAGAAGCTCGGCCTCGGCGTCCCGATCCCCAAGACGTACTTCCCCCACTACGAGTTCACGTCCCAGTTCGAGGGCGCCGAGCGCATCGCCGACAAGTGGGGCGTCACCCGGGCCGACACCGACGCCTTCGGGCTCGCCTCGCAGCAGCGCGCCGCCACGGCCTGGGCCGAGGGCCGCTTCGACGGCCAGGTGGTGGCGGTCGACGCCCCCGACCTCGACGAGGAGGGCAAGCCCGCGGGCACGACCCACCGGGTCGAGCGAGACGAGGGCCTGCGCGAGACCAGCCTCGAGGCGCTGGCCAACCTCAAGCCGGTGGCCCGCCCCGAGGGCGTGCACACGGCCGGCAACTCGTCGCAGATCAGCGACGGCTCCGCCGCGGTGCTGATGATGACCGCCGAGAAGGCCGCCGCCCTGGGCCTCACGCCGCGCGCCCGGGTCGTCGACACGTGCCTGGTCGGCGTCGACCCCGTGCTCATGCTGACCGGCCCGATCGACGCCACGCAGCGCCTGCTCGAGCGCACCGGCATGGCGATCGGCGACTTCGATCTGTTCGAGATCAACGAGGCGTTCGCCTCGGTGGTGCTGGCCTGGCAGCGCGAGGTGGGGGCCGATCCCGAGCGCACCAACCCGAACGGCGGGGCCATCGCCCTCGGCCACCCGCTCGGCGGCACGGGCGCGTTCCTCGTCACCAAGGCCCTCCACGAGCTCGAGCGCACCGACGGCACCGCCGCCCTCGTCAGCATGTGCTGCGGCGGCGGTCTCGGTACCGGCACCATCATCGAGCGCATCTGATCGTCGGCGCCTCCGGCGCCGACCCACGAACACCACCGTGCCCGCCCGCACGGCTCGCGGCCCGGCCGCCTCCGCCCGTCCGTTCCCCGGAGGTCCGTCATGGCCGACGCGCCGCGCTCGCCCTCGCCCGCTCCCGTCCCGCCGTCCCGTGCCCGCTGCCCCTGATGGTGCCGCGGCCCGACCAGCGGCGATCGCCGCCGCCGTCGGGCTGGCCGTGCTCGTGGCGCTGGCCCTGCTCGCCGTCCTGTGGGGGCCGGGCGCCGGTGACCCCGACCGGCCGCCCGGCGAGGCCGTCGTCGTGCGAGTCGTCGACGGCGACACGGTGGTCGTGGCGGTCGGCGGGGTCGAGGAGAGCGTTCGCCTCATCGGCATCGACACGCCCGAGAGCGTGGCCCGCGACCGGCCCGACGAATGCTTCGGGGCCGAGGCCGCCCAGCGCCTCGCCGAGCTGCTGCCGCCCGGCACGGTGGTGCGCCTGACCCGCGACGTCGAGCCCCGGGACGTCTACGACCGCCTGCTGGCCTACGTGCAGCGCCAGCCCGACGGCCTGTTCGTGAACGCGGCGCAGGTCGGCGACGGCTACGCGATCGCCAAGGACTACCCGCCCAACACCACCTACCGCGCCGACCTCGAGCAGGCCGAGCGCGCCGCCCGCGCCGCCGGGCGGGGGCTCTGGCCGGCGTGCGGCGGGGCCGACACCCCATTGGCGGGCGCGGCCGCCGGGCCGTGACGCGAGCCGCCGTGGGTAGCCTCCACGTCGATGGTCTCGCTCGCGGAACGCCTCGGTCGCCCCGCCGACGCCCGGCTCCTCATCGTGACCGCCGACGCCCTCGGTTCGAGCCATGCCGCCAACGTCGGCGTCTACGAGGCGCTGCGCGAGGGCATCGCCACCAGCGCATCGCTGATGGTCCCGTGCCCGTGGGCCCGCGAGGCGGCGTCGCGCTACCGGGGCGAGGACGTCGGGGTCGAGCTCACCCTCAACGCCGAGCACGACCTGTACCGGTGGGGCCCGATCACGCAGGCGCCGTCGCTGCTCGACGGCGACGGCGGCTTCCCCCGGACCGTGGCCGACCTGTGGGACCACGCCGACCTCGACGAGGTCCGGCGCGAGCTGCGCGCGCAGGTCGAACGGGCCATCCTCTGGGGCTTCGACGTCAGCCACCTCGACAGCCACCTCGGCGCGCTGCAGGCCAAGCCCGAGTTCTTCGACGTCCTGCTCGACCTGGCCGTCGACTTCGGGCTGCCGGTCCGGCTGCCGAGCGCCGACCGCGAGCGCAGCATCGGCTTCCCCCTGCGCTCCCTCGTCGCCGACGAGGGGGTCCTCGCCCCCGACCGCTTCGTCCGGGTCAGCCCCGTCGGCAGCCGCCGGGCGATCGAGCGCCTGCTGGCGGATCTGCCGCCGGGCGTCACCGAGGTCCACGTCCGCCCCGCGGTCGACACACCAGAGCTGCGCGCGCAGACGCCCGACTGGCCGGCGCGCGTCGACGACCACGACCTGGTCGTCAACGACCACAGCCTCGGGGCCCTTCTCAACCGGGTCGGTGCCGAGCTGATCGGCTACCGCGAGCTGCGCGACCTCCAGCGCGCCGGCGGCTGACGACGCACCGTCGCGCTTCTTCGTCAGGCGCGGGTCCGCCCGGCGACCACGCCGCTCGCGGTGCGGTACTCGGGGGTCGCCATCAGCGCGAGCACGCGCAGCAGCGCCGCCTGGTCGCCGCCCACCTTGGTGCGCCCCTGCATGAACGCGGCCGACGGGTCGGCCGCACCGGTCGCCAACCGGGCGGCCAGCGTGTAGGGCGAGGTCATCGTGACCGTCGGATCGGGGTGGTGCCCGGCGCCGGCGTCGACCAGCCGGCCGTCGACGAACGCGGTCCACCAGCTGGCCTCACCGTCGGGACCCCCCGTGGCCGTGTGCTCGACCACCGCGGTCGCCCCCGGCCGGGCGGGCAGGTCGCCGTAGGCCTCGGCCAGCAGCGCCACCCACTCCGCGCCCGCGAACGCCACCTCCGCGGCCACCGTCGGGCCGCCGCCTCAGGACCGCTCGGCCGGGGACGTCACCCCGGCGAACAGATCGTCCTCGGGCACCGTCGTGTCGACCAGGCTGCGGGCGAGGATGTAGTCGTCGTAGGGGTGGATGGCGGCCTGCTCCTCGCGTGGCAGCCCGAACCAGAAGGGCGATGTCGGGTCGATCTGTGTCTCGTGAGCCAGCAGCGCGTCCATGCGCACCTCGTTGAACCCGTCGAGGTCGACCGCCGTCGTGATCCGGTCGTCGTGCGACGGCCGCTCGAACCACCTGTCGTCGAACGGCGACTCGAGCCCCAGCTCGCCGAAGCGCCGGTGCATCGCCTCGATCCGCCGGCGCGACCAGACCGAGTAGTACAGCTTCAGCGGCTGCCACGGCTCGCCCGCTCCGGGGTGGGCGTCGGGGTCGCCCGCCTGCTCGAAGGCCAGCACCGAGATGTCGTGCACCCGCAGGTGGTCGGGGTGCGGGTAGCCGCTCTGGTCGTCGGGATAGGTGACGATCACCTGGGGCCGCTCGCGGCGGATCACCTCGACCAGCTTGCCGACCGCCTCGTCGAGGGGCACGTTGGCGAACGCGTGCGGATCGGCGTTGGCCGGCGTGTCGGGCATGCCCGAGTCGCGGTAGCCGAGCAGCACCACCTCGTCGTAGCCGATGATCTCGGCGGCCCGGGCCAGCTCGCGCCGACGCACCGCCGGCAGGTCGGCCACGATCTCGGGCCGGTCCATGGCGGGGTTGAGGATGTCGCCCGCCTCCCCGCCGGTGCAGGTCACGAGCACGGTGCGCACGCCGGCCCCGTGGTAGCGGGCGACCGTGCCGGCGCCCTTGGACGCCTCGTCGTCGGGGTGGGCGTGCACGGTGAGCAAGCAGAGGTGCTGATCGGGCATCGCCGGTCACGCTACCGGCCGGCCCGACGCCTCCGACGGGCGCCCGGCGACACGGGCCACGCCGTCGGGCGCCGTCATCCGTTCAGACGGGGCGGAGTACATTGCAGGGCGATGGACACACCCGAAGAGTGGCGCTGGGTCTGGCTCATCGCCACTGCGGTGTTCGCCATCGGCGAGATGGCGTCGCCGGGGTCGTTCTTCCTCGCCCCGTTCGCGTTGGGTGCCCTCGTCGCCTCGATCCTGGCGTTCGCCGGCGTCAGCGTCGGCGTCGAATGGGTCGTGTTCCTGGCGGTGTCCATCGCCACGCTGGCCGCCCTGCGGCCGGTGGCGCGCCGGCTCGACCGGAACGCCCTCGACCATGGCGTCGGGGCGCGGCGCCTCGTGGGCAGCCGGGCCACCGTGCTCGAGGACATCCCGGGCGACGCCGAGCTCGGCATGGTCCGGGTCGACCGCGAGAAGTGGCGGGCGCAGTCGACCGACGGCGCGCACATCCCCGCGGGCACGGTCGTCCGCGTCGCCGAGGTTCAGGGAACCCGCGTGATCGTCGCGGCCGACACGCCGCTGCCGGAGCCGTCGTGAACGCGCCCGCGTCACCCGCATTCCTCTCACCCCCGGAGGCCATCTCATGGCCATGGTGATCGTGCTGGCCGTCATCGGCCTCATCCTGTTCGTGTACGTCCTGGCGGGCGTCAAGATCGTGCGCCCGTTCCAGAAGGGGCTGGTCGAACAGCTCGGGAAGTACAAGGAGACGGTCGAGCCCGGCCTGCGTCTCATCGTCCCCTGGATCCAGAGCCTTCGGCTCGTCGACATGCGCGAGCAGGTCGTCGATGTGCCCCCGCAGGAGGTCATCACGTCCGACAACGTGGTCGTCTCCGTCGACGCGGTCATCTACTACGAGCCCACCGAGCCGCAGCGGCTCGTCTACAACGTCGCCAACTTCATGCTCGCGATCACCAAGATCGCCCAGACCAACCTGCGGAACGTCATCGGCGACATGCAGCTCGACGAGGCGCTGACGTCCCGCGACAAGATCAACACCGAGCTGCGCGAGATCCTCGACGACGCCACCGACAAGTGGGGCGTGCGGGTCGGCCGGGTCGAGATCCAGCGCATCGACCCGCCGCCCGACGTCATGCACTCGATGCACGAGCAGATGAAGGCCGAGCGCACCCGGCGGGCCGTGGTCACCCAGGCCGACGGCGAGCGCCAGGCCGCCATCACCCGGGCCGAGGGTGACCAGAAGGCCGTCATCCTGCGGGCCGAGGGCGACAAGCAGCAGCAGATCCTGCGGGCCGAGGGCCAGGCCACCGCCATCCAGCGGGTGGCCGAGGCCGAGCGCTTCCGCCAGGAGGTGGTGGCGCAGGGCGAGGCCGGGGCCATCACGTCGGTCTACGGCGCCATCCACGACGCCGCGCCCGACACGGCGCTGCTGACGATCAAGTACCTCGACGCCCTGGCGGCCATGGCCGACGGCAAGGCGACCAAGATCGTCGTGCCCACCGAGCTGGCCGGGATCGCCGGCTCGCTCACCGCGGTGGCCGAACTGCTCGGCGGGAGCGGCAACGGGGCCGCACCCGAGGCGGCCGCCCCGCCCACCGATCCCACGCGGCCGGCGCCACCGCGACGCATCGGCGATCCGCCGAGGCCCACGCCGCCGGCGGTGGAGCCGCCACCGTCCGACGGGACCTGAGCCGTCGGGTGCGCCGCGCCGGCGACCCGCCGGTCAGCGACCGGCGAGGCCAGCGAGCGGCTCCAGCCGCTCGGCCCCCGTGTCCTCGTCCTCTTCGAGGCGCCAGCCGAGGCGGGCGGCCAGCAGGGGGTGGCCCTCGTCGGGCCCGCTGGCGATGAGCTCGTCCCCCTCGATCAGCTGGACGTGGCCCCGGGGCCGGTAGACGTAGCGCCCGCCGCGGCGCACCGCCATCACGTGGAAGCCGGGATCGACGTCGAGCTGCAGCTCCTGGAGCGTGGCGCCGTCCGCGGGCGAGCCGGCGGCGACGGGGACGCGCACGACGACCTCGTCGCTGTCGCCGAGGGCGATCTTGATGATCGGGTGCACCTCCTCGTGCTTCTCGATGAGCCACACCATCTGCTGGGCCGAGTCGCCGAGGTCCTCGGCCGCCTGGGACAGGTGCAGCAGGCCGCGGAGCGGTGACGGGTCGATGTCGTTCGAGGCCGCCCGCAGCACCCACAGCTCGAGCCGGTCCTTCATCTCGTCGAGCCGGTCCTCGAGGTGGCGGACCTCGGCCGCCAGCCCCAGGTCCCGCAGCACCAGGGCCGAGTAGGCGAGGCCGACGGCGGTCTCGGACACGTTCTTCATCTCGACCAGCACGTCGACAGCGCGGTCGAGGTCGGTGAGCGTGCCGTCCTCGGGCGGGGTGGGCGGCTCCCAGCGGGGCGCGGCGGCCAGCTCGCGCAGGCGGGGGATGCCGGCGGGCGACCCGCGGAGGAACAGGACGTCGCCCGGCATCATGATCTCCTCGCCCTCGACGTCGGTGATCCACTCGCGGTCGCGGCGGATGGCCACGATGCGCATGCCCGTCTGGACGGGCAGCTCGAGGTCGACCAGCGGGCGCCGGGCCAGGTGCGACCCCTCGCGCACGCGCACCCGGTGCGACACCTCCTCGGCGTTGGAGAGGTCGGCGACGAGCTCGCGGGGGATGCCGAGGCGGTGCGTGACGATGCGAGCGATGTCGACCGCGGCGTTGGCGATGCGCTCGATCGAGGAGATGACCTGCAGCACCGAGGCCATCGCATCGGCCTCGCGCTGGGTGCGGGCGGCCATCACGCACACCGACCGCATGTCGTGGACGAGGGCGTCCATGCGCTCCTCGAGCTCGCCCACTTCCTCGGCCATGCCGGGATCGCCGAAGTACAGCGCGGCGTAGGCCAGGTCGACCATCAGCTCGGAGAGGTCCTTGGCCTCGGCGAGCATGGCGCGCAGGTTCCGGGGTCTGTCATCCATGGGTGGATCGCCCCCAACGATATGCGGTCTGCACGGATCGGCCGGCCTCCCTCAGCCTCACGACAGGCCCAGCAGTGCGATGCCGATGATGAGTGTGAACGCGCCGACGAGGTCGACCGACGAGCTGACGACCGGGATGCCGTACGTGTCGGGGTCGACCCCCGTGCGGTACGCCGCGATCGTGCCGTAGTAGGCGACCGCGATCACGAACACGAGCGCCAGCGCGCCCGCGATGAGCGACAGGAGCACCATCTGCCCGAGACCGGGGGTGGCCTCCCCCAACGCACGCGCCACCAGGTCCGCTCCGGCACCGTTGATCACGTAGACCGGGACGGCGAGGAGGACGATCAACAAGATGTCGCGGCGGGCCTCGCGGTTGGGCGAGGCCGCGGGCGGTACGAGGCCGAGGAACAGCTTCGACGCCAGGCGGCCCGACAGGATGCCGCCAAGCGCCCCCGAGCTGGAGAGGTGGGCGGGGACGAGCACGAGCAGGGCCGGGAGGTCGTCGAACCGGGCGAACGACTTCTCGAGCGTCACACCCGCACCGGCGCTGATGCAGCCGGCCACGAGTAGCACCGGCACGGACTCGCGGACGATGCGGCGCAGACCCTCGGTCGACGACCGCCACCCGGCGACCAGGAACGCCATGGCGGCCGCCACGAGCACGAGGCCCACGACGGAGCTGACGACCGAGATCCCCAGCAGGAAGGTGGCCAGGTACAGGGCCGGCAGGGTGAGCACGTCGCCGAGCGTGGAGACGAGCGGCGCCGTCACGTTGTCGAGATCCCAGCCGAAGCGCACCGCGCCGGCCGTCAGCCCCAGCGCGGCGGCCAGGACGACGATCGACCCCAGCAGCCCGCCGACGATCGACACCGTGGCCATCGCCAGCAGGTCGATCGACTCGGGGAGGCCGAGGCCGACGGCCACCGCCTTGGCCACGACCGCGAGCGCCAGCGAGATGCCCATCGTGAGCAGCATCGAGGCGAGCACGTTCTGGCCGAGCACGGCCTCCCGCCGCAGCGACCAGCGGAAGATGCCCGCGTGGATGGCCGTCGACAGCCGGTTGCCGAACGCACCGAAGATGTTGCCCCGCAGGCCGATGGCGGCGGGGACGAGCACCAGCAGGCCGGGGTACTTCGCCAGCGTCGGCGTGATGGCGCCGAGGAAGGCGCCGGCCACCAGGCTGGTCGACGAGTTGAGCCCGAGCGCGACCAGGCTCTGCCGGGCGCCGGCGGCGTCCGGTCCCAACAGGGCGCGCAGCCGCCCCATGTCTGCGAGGTTGGGTCGCATCGATGACCTGGTGGGAGCGCGGGCCGGCCGGCCCACTCGTCGGAGGTGGCGACAGTTTGCAACACTCGTCGGTCGTGCCGAGAGACGCGATGCCAGGGCGGACTGCGAGTCTGGGATCGGCGCGGCGATCACTGACGCTGGCTTGCGCGGCTGCCGTGCTGCTGGCGATCGTCGCCTGCGGGGGCTCGGGCGACGGGCGGACGCTGCGCACGCCGCAGCCTGACCAGACGACGACCACGGTGGCCTCCCGGGCCGCCACCGCGGGCGTGGACGCCGGGTCGGCCAGCGCCGACGACGCCGCCGCGTCCACCACGACCGCTGCGGCCGCGGCCCTGGCGCTGTCGAGCTCGGCCATCCCCGAGGGGGGTGCGGTCCCCGCGCGGTACACGTGCCGGGCCGACGACGTGTCGCCACCACTGCTGTGGACGGGGGTGCCGGCCGGCACGGTCGAGCTGGCGCTGGTGGTGCGCGACGTCGACGCCGAGGGCTTCGTCCACTGGGTGGTGGCCGGCCTGTCGCCCGACCTCGGCGGCATCGCCGAGGACTCGCCCCCGGCAGGGGCCGTCGAGGCGGCCAACGACTTCGGCCGCCCGGGCTGGGCCGGCCCGTGTCCCCCGGCCGGGACCCACCTCTACGACTTCCGCGTGTACGCACTGGCCCAGCCGTCGGGCGTCGTCGCCGGTGAGCCGGGCGCCGACGCGGCCGCGCGGGTGGAGGCCACCCCGGCGCTGGCCTCGGCCGTCCTCAGCGCCACAGCCACCGCGGGCTGACCGCGCCCCGGCCCTTCACCGGGTCACGCGGAACCCCGACTCCTCCCGCGGCGGCAGGTCCTCGAGGGTCAGGTGCGTCACCTGGGCCGCCGGTGGCCCGACCTGTGCCCAACGGAGCAGCGCGTCCACCGCGGCGCGCGATCCCTGGGCCTCGATCTCGACGCTGCCGCCGGCGGTGTTCCGCACCTCGCCGGTGACGCCGAGCGCCACGGCCTCGCGCCGGCAGCTCTCGCGGTACCAGACGCCCTGGACCCGCCCCGAGACGACGGCCCGGACCCGTATCTGAGCGCCGGGCGCAGGCCCGGCGGCCGTCACCGCCGGCGCCGCGTGCGGCCGTTTCCCGAGGTGGAGTCGTCGCCCCCGGACGCGTCCGGTCCCTCGCCCGCGTCGCCCTCCGCCTCGGCTGCCAGCTCGGCCTCGAGCTCGGCGAGCGGATCCTGGTCGGTCGCAGCGTCGGTCGGGGCGTCGGTCGGGGCGTCGTCGTCCACGACATCGGCGTCGATGACGTCCTCGTCGCCCGCCCGGCCGCGGGAGGCCCTCGCCCCGCGTGCGCCGCCCGCCGCCAGGCCGGGGCCGAGCAGGCGCTGCAGCAGCGTCTTCGGGGCCGCGGGGGCGTCGGTGACGTCGGCGTCGATGACGTCGCCCCGCCCGCCGGCAGCGGGGGCCGGAGCGGCGGCCATGCCCGCTTCCATGTCGGCCTTGCGGATGCGGAAGGTGCCGACGCCGAGGGCGAGGAGGGTGGGCAGGAAGATCGTGATGCCACCGGTGAGCAGCGAGGCCAGGGCCATGGCGATCAGGGCGAAGGTCAGCAGGCGGGAGCGGTCGGGCCGGCGGTTGGCCCACAGCGCGTACCCGGCGATGAGCACCGGCGTCGCCGCCATGATCAGGGCCACGGGGCCGTACGCCGACAGGTACGACGCCTTCTCGGTCACGTCGACATCGGCGACGTCGACGCCCGGGGGAGCGGTGATGGCCTGGCGCGCCGCGATCGTCAGGGCGCCGTACTGCGGCGGGATGGAGTCGCCGCGGTCGTCCACCGTCACCTTCAGCACCACCAGGAGGAGGATGGCCGACACGAACGAGAGGAGGAAGGCGAGGAGGATCGCCCGGTCGCCCGGGCGCTTGCTCTGCAGCATCTCCTTGATGCCCTGGGGCGCCGGGCCCGCAGCGACCGGGACCGGGCGGGCGGGGCGCGCCGAGGCTCTTGCGGCGCCCTTGGTCGAGCCGCGTGACGACGACCCGCCCGAGGGCGAGGCCTTGGTCGTCCGCGTCGACGAGGACTCGGGGGTGGCCACCGCGTTGTCGCGGCGGGCGGCGAGCGCGTCGCGGCTGGCCCGGTTGCGGGCCGCCCGGCGCTGCTTGGAGTCGTTGCGCTTGTCCGGCACGGTCGCAACGGTAGAGCCGACCGGGGGTCCGCAGCGACCCGAGCGGGACAGACCGCCTCCGCGGCCGCACGTGGTAGGACCTGGTGGGCACACATTCGGGGGGCACACGCACGCCATGACCGGTAGCTGGGACATCCGGGCCGACAGCCCCCTCCTGCCCATCGCCGCCGACGGGCCCCGCCGCGCCCGGTTCTCGCTCCCGGTCCCGGGGCCGGCCGCACCGCCGCCCACGGTCCGCGGCCTGCTGGCGGGCGCCGTCGAGGTCGACATCACGCCGCCGCCGGGGCTGCCCAAGGCCGGGTACTCGCGCAACGCCCACACGGGCACCGGGTTCCGCTCGCGCCTGCGGGCGCGGGTGCTGCACCTGCGGTCGGGCAACGGGTCGGTGGCGCTCGTGCAGTGCGACCTGCTCGGTGGGTCGGCCGTCGTGCAGCGCCTGGTGGCCCGGGCGGTGGCCGGGCGCACCGACGTGCCCGCCGCGGGGGTGTCGATCGGCGCCACCCACACCCACGGCGGACCGGGCCAGTTCCTCGGCACCGACTTCTACAACCGCTTCGCCTCCAACAAGCCGGGGTTCGATGCCGCGTGGGCGCAGGAGCTGGCGGCCCGCATCGCCGGCGGTGTGGTGGCGGCGGTCGACCAGCGCCGCCCGGCCCGCCTGGCCTGGGGCCGCACCGAGGTCTGGGGGCTGACCCGGAACCGTTCGCTGCCGTCGTACGTCCGCAACGACGGCGCCGACCCGCGGCGCGGGGCCCAGCGCACGTACGTGTCGGTGAACCCCGACCTCCACCTGCTGCGGGTCGACGCCGAAGCGGCCGACGGTGGGGACGAGCCCCTCGCGGCCCTGGCCGTGTTCTCGGTCCACGGCACGGGGGTGCCGATGCGGTCGCCGACCTACAACGCGGATCTCTGGGCCTACGTCACCGACGAGATCGGGCACCGGGTGGCGCGGTCGCACGGCCGGCGCCCGGTCGTCGGCGCGGTCGAGGGCACGCACGCCGACGTCGCCCCCGCGCTCCACCCGGGCACGGCCGGGCACCTCGAGGCCCGCCGGCTCGGCCGCGCCATCGGCGCCCGCGCCGCCGAGCTGTACGCCTCGCTCGACGGGGCGCTGCGGGGCGAGGACGTCGCGGTGGCGTGCGGGCTCCGCGAGGTCGACCTCGAGCGCTCGCCGTCGATCGGCGACGTGACGCTGCCCCGTCGGCCGGCGGTCGGCGCCGCCCTCGTGGCGGGCGCGTTCGAGAACGAGACGCCGGTGATCCACCGGGTGCCGCCGTTCCGGCCCGGGGTGCCCCGCCGCCACGCCGACCGGCCCCAAGGGGGCAAGCGCGTGCTCGGCGGCCCCCTGCAGCGCCTCGTACTCCCGCTGTCGGGCTTCCCCCGGGTGCTGCCCGTGCAGGTCGTGCGGGTGGGCGACGCGGCGATCGTCGGCCTCCCGTTCGAGCTGACGGTCGCGACGGGCCGGCGCATCGCGGACGCGGTGGCGGCCGAGACCCGCGGCCACGGGGTCGAGCGGGTGGTCGTGTCCTCGGTGGCCAACGAGTACTCGGGCTACTGCACCACCCCTGAGGAGTACGAGGAGCAGCGGTACGAGGGCGGCCACACGCTGTACGGGCCCCGCACGCAGCCGTTCCTGGCCGCGCACGCCGCCCGCCTCGCCGGCGAGGTCGTGCGCGACGGCCTGGTCGGCGCCCTGCTCCCCGACCGCGCGTTCGACCTCCACTACCGCTCGTACCTGCCGGCACCGTTCCCGCCGACCGTGGCGCGGGCGGTGTCGGGCCCCGCCACCTTCACCGACGCGACGTCGGCCACCGACCCCGTGTGGGAGCAGACCTGGGTGGACGCGGCGCCCGGGGGGCTGCGGTGGGACGCCCCGCTGGTCCGGGTCGAGATGGCCGACGGTCACGGCGACTGGCGGCCCGCCGTTGCCCACGGTCGCCCGGTCGACGACGGCGGCTGCGACATCGAGGTCGTGCACCTGGGCCCGGGCGACCAGGGGCACCACCGCTACGCGGCCCGATGGTGGGACCCCGGCTTCCGCGCCGGCCGGCGCCACCGGTTCGTGCTGGCGGCCCAGGAGGGCCGGCCCGAGATCGCCGGCGACCCGTTCGACTGAGTGCCGCGGCGCTAGCCCCCGGCGCCGAGGGCAACCCGGTCCAGCCAGTCGGCGAGCAGCGCCTCGAGCAGGGCCGGCCTCTCGTGGGGCAGCGCGTGGCCCGCGACGTCGAGTGCCGCATACGTGGCGTGCGGATACTGCTGGCGCAGGTCCCACTGGCCGACGTAGCCCACGACGGCGTCCTGCCGCCCCGTCACGATCAGCGTCGGGGCCGAGAACGCCTGGCCGTCATCGGGATCGGGCTCGAGCCTTCCCTCCATGATCCGCTCGACGGCCGGTCCGTCGTACCGGCCCAGCACGGGGGCGACCGCGTCGATGAAGCGCTGCGCGGTCTCGGGCGTCTGCACCACGAAGTAGCCGCGGTACTCGGCGTCCTGCTCGGGGGTGAGCATCCCGTCGACGTCGCCGGCCACGTGGACGGCGGCGTGCTCGCCGGCGAACTCGCCGCTCATCAGCAACGGGCAGATCAACGCGAGACCGGCCACCTGCGCCGGGCGCCGTTCGACCAGGCCCCGGGCGAGGTACGCGCCGAACGACTGGGCGACCACGAGGAACCGCTCGTCGCCGACGCGGCCGTCGAGCACCGCCTCCACGGCGTCGAGGGCGTCTCCCGGCCCCTGGACGTCGTCGCCGGGGCTGGCACCCATGCCGGGCAGGTCGACGTAGATGCGGCGGTGCCCGGGGCGGGTGCGGAAGAACGGTTCGAGGTAGCCCTCGGGTTCTTCGAGCGCCGAGTAGGCGCCGTGCAGCACGAGGACGGGGATGCCGTCACCGTGCTCGACGTGGTGCAGCCGGGGAACGCCTGCGTCGGGACGCGTCGGGACGGGACCGGAGGTGCTCGGCATGCCCGCCATGGTCGTCGCCCTCCACGGACGGCACCACGGAGTTCCGGGACGGGCGCGGCGGCCTCGCGGCGTGCCGGCGTCAGGCTGCCTGCGCCGTCGCCACCAGGCCCTCGCGGGCGCTGGGGTAGCGGGGCGCCCAGCCCGTCGCCTCGCGGAACCTCCCGTTGGCGACGCGGAGCGAGCGGGTCAGCGAGGTCGATCGGTCGCCCAGCAGCAGGGCGGCCCGCCCTGGCGGCCGGACCCACGGGGTCACCCCGACGGCGGCACCAAGGGCGTCGGCGAAAGCGCGCTTGGTCAGCGGCTCGTCGTCGACGACGTTCCAGGTCCCGGCTGGCGCGGCGAGGGCGGCTGCGACGGCGGCGCCGCCGTCGGCGACGTGGATCGATGACACGAACCCGTCGGCCGGGCCGAGCATCGTGGCGACGTGCCGGCGGGCGAGCGCGAGCAGCTCTTCGCTGTGGGCGGCGCCCGGGCCGTGGAACCAGCCGAAGCGCAGCACGATGCCCCGGCCCCCAGCCCCGGTGAAGCGCCGGGCGTTGGCCTCGGCGGCCAGGTTGCCCTCGGCCATCGGGTAGCGGTCGGGCGGGACGTCCTCGTCGATCCACTCGGCGCCCCGGTCGGGGTAGACCATGGCCACCGACTCCTGCACCAGCGTGTCGACCCCGGCCGCAAGGGCCGCGTCGACCACTGCTGCCGACCCCTCGGTGCGGATGCGCTGGTTGTCGGTCCACGCCGACTGGCGCATGAACTGCCTCGTCGGCGGAATGGCCGTCGCCAGGTTGACCACGGCATCGTGTCCGGCGAAGGCGAGGGCGAGGCCCTCGCGGTCGAACAGCGACACCGCCACGGGTCGGGCGCCCTGCGCCTCGAGCGCCGCAGCGCGGTCCGGCGTGCGGGCCAGCGCCGACACGTTGTGCCCGGCGGCGACCAAGGCTGCGACGGCGGGCCGGCCGATCGCGCCGGTGCCTCCGGTCACGAAGACCTGCATGGCGCGGACCGTAGCGCCGGGCCGACCACCGCCGACTGCGGGTCAGCGGAAGTCGCGGCTCTGGAGGTGCGCCCGGATCGGCAGGGCCTCGATGCGCTCGGCGATCACGTTGGTCACGCCCTCGACCCGCTCGAGTCGCCCCCGCACCAGCAGCGCCGCCGCGGTGCGGACCACCCGGCGGTGGTGGGCCCAGCAGCCCTTGGACACGACGATGTTGAGCAGGCCGCTCTCGTCCTCGAGGTTGACGAACGTGGTGCCGCCCGCCGTCGCCGGCCGCTGGCGGTGGGTGACCACGCCGCCCACGGTCACCCTCGACCCGTGCTCCCGGTGGACCAGGTCGGCGGCGGCCACCACCCCCAGGCGGTCGAGCACGTCGCGCAAGAAGCGCGTGGGGTGGCCCTCGGGGCTGATGCCGGTGGCCCACAGGTCGGCCCGGGCCTCGTCCAGGGGCTCGAGGCCCGGCAGCGTGGGGGCGTCGACGCCGGTGACGATGCCGTCGAGCCGATCGGCGCCCGTCCGGGCCACCGCCCCCGCCACCCACAGCGCCCGCCGGCGGTCGAGACCGAAGCAGCCGAACGCCCCCGCGGTGGCCAGGGCCTCGAGGTGGGCGACGGTCAGGCCGGGGACCCGGCGCACCAGGTCCTCGGGGCTGGCGTAGGGGCCGTGGGCGTCGCGCTCGGCGACGATGCGGGTGGCCCGGTCGGCGCCGAGGCCCCGCACCGCCCCCAGCCCGATGCGCACGGCCGGCCCGCCCTTGCCCCACGTCTCGGGCGGCGCCCCGGCCCCCGGCGCCTTCCCGGGGCGGGCGGGCGGCGAGGGTGGCGAGGCAATGGGTTCCACCCGACCGAGCCCGAGGTCATGGGTCGCGTATCCGGAACCCATTGCCTCGTCCTCCTCGGGACGGAACCCATTGCCTCGGGTCTTCTCGACGTCGCGGCGGGCCGGAGGGAGGCCGTCGACCTCGAGGGTGGCGCCCGCGGCCGACAGGGCCAGGTCGGGGGTGCGGACCTCGACGCCGTGACGGCGGGCGTCCTGGGTCAGCGAGTGGGGCGAGTAGAACCCCATGGGCTGGGCGTCGAGCAGGGCGGCGCAGAACGCGGCCGGGTAGTACCGCTTGAGCCACGACGACGCGTAGACCAGGTAGGCGAAGCTCACCGAGTGGCTCTCGGGGAAGCCGTAGCTGGCGAACGCGGCCAGCTTCTCCCACACCCGGTCGGCCACCTCCCCGGTGACGCCGCGCTCGGCCATGCCGTCGTAGAGCCGCTGGCGCAGCCGTTCCATGCGCTCGAGGCTGCGCTTGGAGCCCATGGCCTGGCGCAGCTCGTCGGCCTCGCCGGGCGAGAACCCGGCGACGTCGATGGCGATCTGCATGAGCTGCTCCTGGAACAGGGGCACGCCCAGGGTCTTGCGCAGGGCCTTCTCCATGAGCGGGTGCGGGTAGGTGACCGGCTCCAGCTTCTTGCGGCGCCGGATGTAGGGGTGCACCGACCCGCCCTGGATCGGCCCGGGGCGGATGAGCGCCACCTCGACCACCAGGTCGTAGAACGTCTCGGGCCGCAGCCGGGGCAGCGTGGCCATCTGCGCCCGCGACTCGACCTGGAACACGCCCACCGAGTCGGCCCGGCACAGCATGGCGTAGACCTCGGGGTCCTGGCGCAGGAAGGCGAGGTCGATCTCGTCCCCGTGGGCCGCCCGCACGAAGTCGACGCAGTGGTGCAGCGCCTCGAGCATGCCGAGGCCCAGCAGGTCGAACTTCACGAGACCGACCGCGGCGCAGTCGTCCTTGTCCCACTGGAGCACGGTGCGCAGCGGCACCGTGGTGTCGTCACGGGTCCCGGTGCCCGGGTCGACCGGGGTGCCGTCGGTGCGGGCCAGGCCGTCACGCACCGCGGCGCTGCCCTCGAACCGGCCCCACTCGACCGGGCACACCTCGACGATGGGCCGGTCGCAGATGACCATGCCCCCCGAGTGGATGCCCAGGTGCCGCGGCGCCCGCTCGACCTCGCGGGCCAGCGCCAGCACGGGCTCGGGGATGTCGTGGCCGTTCGGCCCCTGACCGAGCTCGGCGGCCGTGGACGCCACGGTCGACCACATGTCCATCTGCTTCGACCAGGCGTCCTGCTGGCCCGGCGAGTAGCCGAGCGCCTTGGCCATGTCGCGCACGGCCGAGCGGGCCCGGTAGCTGATGACGTTGGCCACCTGGGCCGCGTGCTGGCGCCCGTGGCGGCGGTACACGTGCTGGATGGCCTCTTCCCGCCGCCCGCTCTCTATGTCGATGTCGATGTCGGGGGGGCCGTCGCGCTCGGGCGACAGGAACCGCTCGAACAGCAGGTCGAGCGCCACCGCGTCGGCGTTGGTGACGCCGAGGGCGTAGCAGACCGCCGAGTTGGCCGCGCTGCCCCGGCCCTGGCAGTAGATCTGGGACCGCTGGCAGAACTCGACGATGTCCCACACCACGAGGAAGTAGCCGGGGAACCCCAGCGCCTCGATGACGGCGAGCTCGTGGTCGATCTGGGCCCAGGCCTTGCGGTTGCGGTCGCGGTCGCCGTCGGGGGCGGCGCCGCCCCGGGGGCCGTAACGGCGGGCGCCGCCCTCCTCCACCAGGCGGCGCAGGTAGCCCATCTCGTCGAGCCCGTCGGGGCACGGGAACGGCGGCAGCTGCGGCGCCACCAGCGCCAGGTCGAACGCGCATGCACGCCCCAGCTCGGCCGCCAGCTCGACCGCCCCCGGCCACCGGGCGAAGCGGCGGGCCTGCTCGTCGCCCGAGCGCAGGTGGGCGCCACCGCCAGCCGGCAGCCAGCCGGCCAGGTCGTCGAGGCTGCGCCGGGCCCGCACCGCGGCCACGGCGGTGGCGAGCCGGCGCCGGGCGGGCACCGCGTAGTGGACGTTGTTGGTGGCCACCAGCGGCAGGCCCGCCCGCACGGCGAGCGTGGCCAGGGCGTCGTTGCGGGCCGAGTCGAGCGGGTCGCCGTGGTCGCACAGCTCGACCACCACGTTGTCGGCGCCGAACGCGTCGACCAGCCGGGCGAGCTCGCGGGCGGCGGCCGCCGGCCCGTGCTCGATCAACGCCTGGGGCACCGCCCCCTTGCGGCACCCGGTGAGCACCAGCCAGTGGCCGCCGTGGACGGCCGCCCAGTCGACGCCCGTGTAGTCGGGCTTGCCCTTCTCGCCCCCGGCCAGGTGCCCGGTGCTGATGGTGGAGGCCAGCCGGGCGTAGCCCTCGGGGTCGCGGGCCAGCACCAGCAGGTGGTGGCCCCGGGGGTCGGCCTCGCCGTTCTGCGGGCCGGGGAGGTCGAACGACAGCTCGGCCCCGAACACGGTCGGCACCCCCACGGCCCGGGCCGCCTCCGCGAAGCGGACGACGCCGTAGAACCCGTCGTGGTCGGTGATGGCCAGCGCCTCGAGGCCGAGGCGCGCGGCCTCCTCGGCCAGCTCCTCGGGGTGACTGGCCCCGTCGAGGAAGCTGAAGTTCGAGTGGCAGTGCAGCTCGGCGTAGGGGGTGGCGCTGACGTGGCGGTCGAGCCGCTCGGGCGGGACGTAGGTGGGCCGGTGCCACGACCAGGCCGGGCTGTCGCCGCCGTCGGCCCCCTCGGGGCGGTCGGGGTCGCCCGGTCGGGTCTCGCGCCGGGTGCCTCCGTGCGCCCACCAGCGGCGGGGATCGGAGCCGGGCCGCCGGCCCGAGAGCGTGCGCTCGATCTCGCTCCACGGGACGTCGGGGTTGTTGAAGCCCACGCCGCCGAGTGTACGAACGTACGTTCGTAGGTGCATCCGCGCGGTCCGTGCAGATCCGCGCGGACCCTGGTCAGACCGGGTGTCGGGCCGTGTCAGGCCGTCTCAGCCCGCCAGACCGGGGGTGTCGGACGGATCGCTCGCGGGGACGTCCGCCGCGTCGGGGCAGTCGCCCATCGCCCTGGCCACGCCCGCGGCCGCGGCCCGCTCGCCGCGGAAGTAGCCGAGCCCCCACTCGGCGACGAGGGCCGCGTACCGGAACCGCTCGTCGTCCCCCAGCCCCGATCGCACGGCGCCCAGCTCGGCGAGCATCCGGTCGCACCACGCCCGATGCGCCTCGATCGCCGCCCGCAGGTCGTCGGGGGCGAGCAGGTGACCGAAGAACACCCGCAGCGCCACCGGGTGACGCAGGACGGGGGGCTCGGGGGGCGAGGCCAGCCACGCCCGCACGGCCGCGTCGCCCTCGGCGGTGAGGCGGTACACCTTGGTCGACCGGGTGCCGTCGCGCACCACGCTGCGCTGGGCGACGAGGCCGGCCGCCGCCAGCCGCTCGACCTCGCGGTAGACCTGGCTCATCGCCGGCGCCGACCAGAAGAACCGCAGGTTCTCGGCCATCTGCTTCAGCTCGTAGCCCGACAGCTCGCGCCCGAACGACAGCAGGCCCAGCAGCGTGTAGCCGGTCTGGGTCGGGGCGTCCGGGGCGGGATCGGCGGCGGCGGCCATCGCGGCCCAGCCTATGTTCCCCTCGGGAAGACCGGCGCCTCCGTCACGGATCTGGCACATCGCGCGGTGCGGTCCCGGGGAAACCGTCTGCCACCTCGCGATGTGACCTCGCTAGCGTGAGCCAGGTCGAAGAGCTGGGCGGAACACCACCTTGGTTCACGGGTGCCGCCGCGCCCGCGCCCGTGATGTGGAAGGACAGGCAGTGCGACGAACGAAGATCGTGGCGTCCATCGGACCGGCCTCGTGGGACGAGCCGGTCCTGCGGAAGGTGATCGCCGCCGGCGCCGACGTGATCCGCGATCAACCTGTCCCACGGCGAGCCCGCCGCCCAGCTCGCCCTCGTCGACCGGGTCCGCCGGGTGAGCGCGGACGAGCACCGGTCGGTCGGCGTGCTGGTCGACCTGCCGGGGCCGAAGCTGCGCATGGCGCCGTTCCCCGACCGGGGCGTCCAGGTGGCCCCCGGCGACCGGCTCGAGCTGCGCTGCGGTGCGCCCGAGAGCGGCGGCGAGGTCATCGGCGTCGATCTCGACCGGCTGGGCCTGCTCCCCGGCGACCGCGTCGATCGCGGGCGACGGGGGCGTGGTGTTCGAGGTGGTGTCCGCCGAGGCAGGTGACCGGGCACAGCGGCGCGCCGAGGTCGTGGTCCAGCGGGGTGGACGGCTGCAGGGCCGGCCCGGCCTCCACCTGCCCGACGGCGCCGGGGGCATCGCCGGTCCCACCGAGCGCGACCTCGAGCTGGCCCGCGCCGCCCAGGCCGCGGGCGCCGACGCGGTGGCCGCCTCGTTCGTGCAGCGGGCCGCCGACGTGCAGCGCCTGATCGACGCGCTCGGCCCCCACCGCCCCCAGGTGGTGGCGAAGATCGAGACCGCCTCGGCCGTCGAGCAGGCCGACGAGATCCTGGCCGTCGCCGACGCCGTCATGGTGGCCCGCGGCGACCTCGGCATCCGCCTGCCGCTCGAGGACGTGCCCCACGTGCAGAAGCGCCTCGTGCGGGCCGCCATCGCCGCCGGCCGGCCGGTCATCACGGCCACGCAGATGCTCGAGTCGATGGTCACCGCCGCCTACCCGACCCGGGCCGAGGTGTCCGACGTGGCCAACGCCGTGTTCGACGGCACCGACGCGGTGATGCTGTCGGCCGAGACCGCCGTCGGCACCGACCCCGCCGAGGCGGTGGCCGTGATGGCCGCGGTGGTCGCCCGGGCGGAGCAGGAGGCCGACTACCTCCAGTGGGGCGGCAAGCTGGGCAAGGTCCGCCGGTCGCGCCCGCTGCCCATCACCGCCAAGATCACCGACGCCACCAGCGAGGGGGCGTGGCGGGCGGCCACCAACGTCGGGGCGGCCGCCATCGTGTGCTGCACCCCGTCGGGCGACACGGCCCGGGCCGTGGCCCGGTTCCGGCCCACCGTGCCGGTGCTGGCGGTGACGCCCCGCGAGCAGACGGTGCGGGGCCTGTCGCTGACCTGGGGCGTGTCCGCCGTGCTCGGCCCGGCCTGGGCCACCACCGACGAGATGGTGTGGTTCGCCACCGAGGAGGCCGTCTCCGCCGGCGTCGCCTCCCCGGGCGACGTCATCGTGGTCATCGGCGGCTATCCCGGCGACCCCGACCCCGCCGCCGACGTCCTCCGGGTGGTCCGCCTCCGCTGACGTCGGGCCGGGGCGGTCCGCCCGCCCCGAGGCAATCGGTTCCATTCCTCGGAGCTTGAGGCACGGGTTCCGGATCCGGAACCTATGACCTCGACCTCCGGTTTGTGGAACCCATTGCCTCGCCCGTCGCCGTTGGTGGCCCCAGCGATCCGCCCGTCCGCGGTGCGACGGGACAGCCTCTCAGGCTTCTCCAAGGCTGGCGATGCAGGCTGCTCCCGTTCCTCGTGCCACCGGAAGGATCACGATGAGGAAGACCATTGCAGCAGCATCGATCGCGATCGGCGGGTTCGGCGTCCTCGGGCTCGGCGCCGCGGCCATCGCCGGTGCCCAGGACGACCCGTCGGACGACGAGCGTGGCGGCTGGGTCCAGGACGCGCTCGGCGGCTTGGTCGAGAACGGCACGATCACCGAGGAGCAGGCCGACGCCGTCGAGGAGGCGCTCGAGGACGCCCGTCCCGACCGCGGGTTCGAAGGGGGCATCGGCCACCGCGGCTTCGCCTTCGGGTTCGGCGGCATCTCGACGGTGGCCGAGAGCCTCGGCATCGGCGAGGACGAGCTGCGCGCCGCGCTGGCGGACGGCCAGACGATCGCCGATATCGCGGAGGAGCAGGGCGTCGACGTGCAGGACGTCGTCGACGACATCGTCGCCGCTCAGCGGGAGCGCCTGGACGAGGCCGTCGCCGAGGGTCACCTGACGCAGGAGGAAGCCGACGAGTTCCTCGCCGGTGTCGAGGAGCGTGTCACAGCCTTCGTCAACGGCGAGCTGCCCGACCGGGAGGATCTGCGCGAGCTGCCCCACTTCGGCGATCGAGGTCTCGACCGCGGCGATCGCGGCCCGTGGGCCGATGGTCCGCCGTGGGATGACGACTCGTCAGAGGACGGCGCGGCCTAGTCGGGTTCTGTCGTTCGCCCACGACAAGGACGACCGGGCGAGCCCGTCAGTCATAGGTCGCCTCCGCGGACCAGCGGCTGCCCTCGATCGTGAGCAGGTAGGCGGCGCCGTCGGCGGTGGTGACCTGGAGGCGGGCGCGGCGGCGGTGGCCCTGCGGGTCCCACCAGCGCTCGTCGTACGGCCAGGGGCCGGCCCAGGCGGCCACGTCCGCCAGGGTCCGGGCGCCGGGGCGGTCGACCCGCACCTGGGCCGGCGGGGCGCTGAGCTCGCCCCGGCCGCTGACGAGCACCGCATGGCCGGCGGCGTCGACCACCTCGGCCCGCAGCGGCGGGTCGTGGACGGTGGCGGGGGCGGGGGCGGGCACCGCCCCGGGCCACGGCTCGACGACCCAACCCCGCTGTGCCGCCGGGCGGGCCTCGGTGACGTCGTCGGCCGCCACGCTCACCAGGTCGACGCGCTCGGCCGGCCCGCGCCCACCCCGCCACTCGGGCACCCGCACGGCCTCGACGCCCAGCAGGCCCTGGACCCGCGCCAGCGCCCGGGCGGCCCGGTCGCCCGCCTCGACGGCGTCGACCGCCCCCGGCGCGCCCGTGCCGAAGGCGAGCTGGCGGCCGCCGGCCGGGACGATCTCGTCGGGCGCCAGCCACAGCCTCGTCAGGCCGGCGGAGGGGCGGTTGGCCCCGGCGTGCAGCCACCCGTCGAGCTGCCACCGCACCCGGTCGGCGATGGCGAGGGCACCGAACGTGCCCTCGGTGCGCCACACCCGCTCGTGCGCCTCGCCGTGCTCGGTCTCGGCCCCGATCACCAGCCGGGTGCAGGCGCTGCCCCGCGCCGCTAGCCGGGCCTGCAGCTCGTCGACCAGGCGGCGGGCCACGAAGGCGGCGGCCTCGACCCGCTCGGCGGGGGGGTCGATCTCGGCGGACAGGGCCCAGTCCTCGGGCGGGGGTGCGGTGACCGGCGGGCGCTCGTCGAGCCCCCGGGCCAGCCGGTGGGCGGCCAGCCCCTCGGCGCCGAAGCGGCCCACCACCTCGGCGACCGGCAGCGCGGCCAGCGCGCCGAGCGTGCGCAGGCCCAGCCGTTCCAGCACGTCGACCAGCTCGGGCCCGGCCGGTCCGCCGGGCTCGGCCAGGACGGTCACCGGCACCGGGGCGAGGAAGGCGGGGCTGCCGCCGGGCGGCACGACGGTCGGCCTCCCGCTCGGCCCGCCCGCGCCCGACCTCGAAGGGGACGACTGCGGCCGGCGCCGGGCGGCCAGCGCGGCGGCGAAGGGCCCGTCGGCCACCCCCACCCGCACCGGCGCCCGCCCGCCCAGCGCCTCGGACGCCACCGCCGTGGCCAGCTCGGCCAGCGCCTCGTCGCCGCCGTGGTAGCGGGACGGCCCCCGGGTGGGGAAGGCGCACGCCCCGGGGTAGGTGATCTCGATGCGGGGGGTGAGCGCCTCCAAGGCGGCGGGGACCGGCTCGAACGCCCGGGCCTCGCCCGCGGGGTCGTGGGCCAGCACGACCAGCTCGGGGCAGCGGGCCTGGGCGTCGCGCCGGCGCAGGTGGCGCTCGACCCCCTCGGCCCGGGCCGCGGGCGAGCAGGCCACCACCCGGTTGGCGTGGAACACGGCGGCGGGGACGTCGAGCGACACCCCGGCCGCCACCACCGGCCAGTCGGCGCACCACACGACGAGGGTGCGGGTCACCTCGGTCATGCGCTCTCCGGCGCGGGGAGGGGGCGGCCCGAGGCGGCCCAGCTGTCGGTGCCGAGGCACGCGATCACGGGCGGATTCCGCCGACAGCTCGGGCCGGCGGGTCGGTCGACGGGACCGGCGGGGGCGGAGCGGGATGGGCTCGGCCACCGGCTCGACCGCCGCCACCGTGCCCTCGGGCCCCGGCAGCCACAGCTCGGCCCGGCGGCCCCGGGACGCCTCGCCCCGGCCCCCGGCCTCGACGGTCACCCGCCGCCCCTGCAGGTACCCCCACCCGCCCCCCAGGCCCTCCCACCGCGAGGACGTGACCGTGAGCCGCAGGGCGCTGCGCTCCCCCGGCAGCTCGCCGCCCACCGCCACCAGCACCGCCCCCCGCTCGCGCACGCGGGCCACCAGCCGCCGGGCGTCGGCCGCCCGCAGCCGGCCCTCGGCCGCGACCAGCACCACGTCGAACCCGTCGACCAGGGCGGCCACCACCGACGCCCACCCGGCCCGCTCGCGCCCGGGATCGGCCACCAGCACCAGGCGCTCGAAGGCCACGCCCAGCTCGGACGCCGCCACCAGCCCCAGCGAGCCCAGCCCTACGGCCGCCACCCACGAGCCGGCCTGCGAGGCCCCGGCCGCCACGGCCAACGCCAGCGATGTCGCCCCGGCCACCCCGGGCCGGGCGTCGACGGCGACGGTGATGCCCCGCCGCAGCCCGGACGCAGGTAGGAGGGCGTCGAACGCGGCCAGCACCGGCAGCCGCCGGTCGCGGGCCAGGTCGGTGGGCCGCACCTGCTCGGCCAGCGCCTCGACCCGGTCCGGCGCGTAAGGTCGCTCGTCCGCGCGATCCCCGGTGACGGGGTCGCGAGCGAGCTCCTCCGCTCGAGCCACGGCCCCATGATCGAACACCTGTTCGCCAGAGGCAAGAGCGGTGTCGGTCGCCGCACGGTGCGTCCGCAGTGGTGGTCCGCCCGCCCGGGAGCGCCCGATGCCAAGCTTCCCGGCGCATGGCTTCCGACGTGCTCTCCGACCAGGCGCTCAACCGGGCCACGCTCGCCCGCCAGATGCTGCTGGAGCGGTCGACCACCACCGATCCGCTGGCCGCGGTCGACCACCTCGTCGGGCTGCAGGCCCAGAACCCGCTCGACCCCTACCTGGCCCTGTGGTCGCGCCTGGCGGACTTCGACCCCGACGTGGTCGGCGGCGCGGTCGAGGACCGGCGCCTCGTCCGGGTCGTGGTCATGCGGGGCACCATCCACCTGGTGAGCGCCGACGACGCCCTCGCCCTCCCCGCAGTCATCCAGCCGGTGCTCGACGCCGAGATCGCCCGCCACCCCGAGTTCGCCCCCCACCTGCGCGGCATCGACATCGCCCCGGTCATCGCGTACGCCCGCGGGGTGCTGGCCACCGAGCCGAGCACGATGACCCGGCTGCGGGCCGCCATCGCCGAGCGGTTCCCCGACGTCCACGCCGCGGCCGCGGCCTACGCCACCCGCTGCTACGTCCCCCTGACGCAGGTCCCGCCCCGCGGGGTGTGGGGACGGAAGGGGCAGGTCACCGTCACGCCGGTCGACGCCTGGCTGGGCCGCCCCCTCGGTACCGCCACCGCGCCCGACGGCGCGGTGCTGCGCTACCTGACGGCGTTCGGCCCCGCGACCGTGGCCGACGTCGCCGCCTGGTGCCGGCTCACCGGCATGCGCGAGGTGCTCGACCGCCTGGCGCCGCGCCTGCGGACCTTCACCGACGAGCGGGGGCGCACGCTCTACGACGTGCCCGACGGGCTGCTGCCCGACCCCGACGTCGAGGCGCCGGTGCGCTTCCTGCCCGAGTACGACAACTCGATCCTGTCCTTCGCCGACCGCAACCGCTTCGGGTCCGACCCGGACCGCCGCTTCTCGGGCGGCCGCGACCCGTTCAAGGGCAGCGTGCTGGTCGACGGCCGGGTCCGCGCGATCTGGCACCCCGAGCCCGGCACGCCGAAGGGCCGGCCGGCAGTCGTCGTGACCCACCACCCGCTGACCGCCGGGCAGGCGGCGGAGGTGGAGGCCGAGGGCCGGCGCATGGCCGTGTTCTGGCTGGGCGCGAAGGGCGAGGACACGGCCGACGTCCGCCTCGTCCCGCTGTCGACGGGCTGACTCACTCCACGGTCACGCTCTTGGCCAGGTTGCGGGGGCGGTCGACGTCGCGGCCCAGCGCCACCGCCGCGTGGTAGGCGAGCAGCTGGAGCGGGATGCCGAGCACGACCGGCGCCAGCTCGGGCTCGGCCCGCGGCACCCGGATGACCGCGGCGAAGCGGCCGTCCTCGGGCACGGCGTCGGCGCCGGCGTCGGTCACCGCGATCACCGGCCCGCGCCGCGCCCGGATCTCCTCGACCGACGACAGGTTCTTCTCCAGCAGGTGGTCGTCGGGCAGCACCACCAGCGTCGGCACCTCGGGACCGACCAGCGCCAGGGGGCCGTGCTTGAGCTCGGCGGCCGGGTAGGCCTCGGCGTGGACGTACGAGACCTCCTTGAGCTTCTGCGCGCCCTCGAGCGCCACCGCGTACCCGCCGACCCGGCCGACGAAGAACATGCTCGGCGCCGGGACCACCAGGTCGCGGGCCACAGCGGCGATGGCGTCCTCGCCGGCGAGGACAGCGGCGATGTGGCCGGGCAGGGCGTCGAGGCCGTCGATCAGCCGGGCGCCGTCGCCGGGGCCGAGGTCGCGCACCCGACCGAGGTGCAGGGCGAGCAGGGCGAATGCCACCACCGTCGACGTGTAGCTCTTGGTCGAGGTCACCGACACCTCGGGGCCCGCGTGGATGTAGACGCCCGAGCCGCACTCCCCCGCGATCGTGCTGCCGGGGGCGTTGACGACGCCGATGACGTCGCCGCCCTTGCGCTTCACCTCCTGCACGGCGGCCAGGGTGTCGAACGTCTCGCCCGACTGGCTGACCGCCACGTACAGGGTCTCGGGGTCGATGACCGGGTTGCGGTAGCGGAACTCGGACGCCGTCTCGGCGTCGGCGGGCAGCCGGCTGAGCCCCTCGATCAGCAGGGCCCCGGCCAGCCCCGCGTAGTACGCGGACCCGCAGCCCAGGATCTTCACGCGCCGCACGCCCAGCAGGTCGCGGGCCGACAGGTCCAGCCCGCCGAGGTGGGCGGTGGCGAAGCGCCGGTCGAGCCGGCCCCGCAGCGTCTGGGCGACGGTGACGGGCTGCTCGTGCATCTCCTTGTGCATGTAGTGGGGGTGACCGGCCAGGTCGAAAGCGGTGGCGATCAAGGCGGTGGCGGTCACGTCTGTGGTGGCGGGCGCCTTGTCGGTGGGGCGGGCGTCGAGCGTGAACGTGCGGTAGGCGTCGGCGTGGACGACCGCCATCTCGTGATCGTCGAGGTGGACGACCTGGTCGGTGTGGCGCACCAGGGCCGACACGTCGGAGGCCAGGTAGTGGGCCCGCCGGCCGACGCCCAGCACGACGGGGCTGCCGTTGCGGGCGACGACGATGCGGTCGGGCTGGCGATCGTCGACCACGGCCAGCCCGTAGGTGCCGACCACCATCGACAGCGCCTCGCGCACGGCGTCCTCGAGCGGCTGATCGGCGGCGCGCAGGCCGACGAGCTGGGCGATCACCTCGGTGTCGGTGTCGGACGCCATGGCGATGCCCTCGGCGGCCAGCTTGGCCCGCAGCTCGGCGGCGTTCTCGACGATGCCGTTGTGGACGACGGCCACGTGGCCCGAGGCGTCGGTGTGGGGGTGGGCGTTGCCGTCGGTGGGCTCGCCGTGGGTGGCCCAGCGGGTGTGGCCGATGCCGACCGGGCCCTTGAGCCGCTTCGGCAGGGTGGCCACGAGGTCGTCGACCCGCCCGGCCCGCTTGTGGATCTTGAGGCCCGACGGGCCCAGCACGGCGACGCCCGCCGAGTCGTAGCCCCGGTACTCGAGGCGCGCCAGCCCCTCGACGAGGACGGGGACGGCGTCGCCCGAGCCGATGTATCCGACGATCCCGCACATGTGTGTCTCCTTCAGCCGTAGACGATCCGGCGGAGCTGGCGAGCCGACAGCTCGGGGGCGGCCACGGGCCGCGCCGCCAGCTCGGCCGCGATGCGGTCGAAGATCTCCGCGTTCGACCGGCCCGCGGCCTGCAGCTCGCGGTGCCGGCGGCGGACGAGGGCCTCGACCGGCTCGCCGAAGTACGCGACGACGTCGTCGACCACCCGCCGGGCGACCCCGGCGGGCAGGCGCGTGGTGCGCACCAGGTGGTCGACGAGTTCGCCGTGCAGCTCCGCCATGGCGGCCAATCCTGCCGACGACGCCCGTCGAACGCAACGATCCTGCCCGAAATCGGGCACGATCGTGAAGGTTCACGACCCGAGAGGGGCTAGGGGAAGAGGCCGCGGGCGGTGATGGCGGCGGCCACGCGCTCGACCGCCACCACATGGGCGGCCGTGCGCATGTTCACGCTCAGCGTGTCGGCACGTGCCCACACCTCGTTGAACGCCGTCTCCATGCGCGACCGCAGGCGCTCGGCCACCACCTGGTCCTCCCAGGGGTAGCCCTGCTGGGCCTGGGCCCACTCGAAGTAGCTGGCCGTCACGCCGCCGGCGTTGGCCAGGATGTCGGGGACGACCACGATGCCGCGGCGGTCGAGCACCGGCTGCGCGTCGACCGTCGTCGGCCCGTTGGCGGCCTCGACGATCAGCTTGGCCCGCAGGCGTTCGGCCACGCCGTGGTCGATCACGCCCCCGAGGGCCGCCGGGACCAGCAGCTCACAGTCGACGTCCCACACGGCGCCAGCGCCGATCGGCTCGCCGCCGCCGAACCCGGCGACCGAGCCGGTCTCGGACACGTGGTCGGCCAGCGCGCCCACGTCGAGGCCGCCCTCGTTGAGCACGGCCCCGCCGACGTCGCACACGGCCACCACCCGCATGCCGGCCGAGGCCAGCAGGAAGGCGAGCGGCCCGCCGACCTTGCCGAAGCCCTGCAGCACCACCCGGCCGCCGACGAGCGGGATACCGAGCTCGCGCAGGGCGACGCGGGCGCAGGCCAGGCAGCCGGCCGACGTGGCGCCCGCGTGGCTGCGGGTGCCGCCGATGGCGAGCGGCTTGCCCGTGACCGAGCCGGGCAGCATGCGGCCCTGCACCATCGACAGGGTGTCCATCAGCCACGCCATCACCCGGCCGTCGGTATTGACGTCGGGGGCGGGGATGTCGTTCTCGGGCCCGAGGATGGGGCTGATCTCGTAGGTGAACCGGCGGGTGATGCGCTCGAGCTCGGTGATCGACAGGCGGCGCGGGTCGCACCGGACGCCGCCCTTGGCGCCACCGAAGGGCAGGTCCACCAGGGCGGTCTTGAAGGTCATCATGGCGGCCAGGGCCTTGACCTCGTCCGCGTCAAGGTCGGGGTGGAACCTGATGCCTCCCTTGCCCGGCCCCCGGGTGGTGTCGTGGTGGACCCGCCACCCGGTGAAGACCTCGACCGTGCCGTCGTCGAGGCGGATCGGCACCGCCACCTCGAGGACCCGCCGCGGCGTGCGCAGCATGCGATGGACGTCGGCGTCGAGCTTCGCCAGCTCGGCGGCCTCGTCCAGGTGGTCGAGAACGGCCTGCCAGGCCCTTG
>CAWCLR010000010.1:0-14547 GCA_963796415.1 uncultured Acidimicrobiales bacterium
CGGGGAACCCTCCGGGGCGAACGGGCGTAAGACCAGACGAGATGAACGTCGGCCCGGGATGCTATGATCGAACGTGTGTTCGGGGTCGTCGTGACGACAGAGGTGGGCCCGCTCGACGAGGCCGTCGAGGGTGTCGGCGCGGTCGATATCGAAGGCCTCGATGGGTTGCGGGCGGCCGATGTGTTGGTCGAGTTGCGGCGGGTGCGGGCGAAGCTGGCCACGGTCGAGGCGCCGGCTGGTGGCGCGGGTGGACGGTGAGCGGCCGTGGGCCGAGGCCGGCTATCTGGGCACCTCGGCGTGGCTGGCGGCGTCCGACCACACATCGTTGGACGAGGCCCGGGCCGATGTGCGGCTGGCCCGCCGGCTGGGGTCGATGCCCGCGACGGCGCGGGCGTTGGCCGCGGGTGACATCACGTTGGGGCACGCCCGCCGGCTCGCCACGCTCAACGCCCCCGATACCGCGGCGGCGTTCGCCGAGGCCGAGGAGTTCCTGGTGGGTCAGGCCCGCTCCATGCGGTGGGCCGACTTCGCCAAGGCCTGCGGCTACTGGCTGCGCCAGGCCCGCCGGGACAAGGACCCCGACCCCGACAAGCCCGACCGCGACCACCGCAAGGTGTCACTCCATGACGGGCTGCGGGGTACCGGGCTGCTGTCCGGGGAGCTCACCCCCACCGCCAAGGCCGAGGTCCGCTCCGAGCTCGACCGGCTCGAACGCCGGCTGTTCGAGGCCGACTGGGCCGCGGCCAAGGCCGTGCCACGGTGAGGCGGTGACCGTCGCCCACCTGGCCCGCACCCCCGCCCAGCGCCGCCACGACGCCCTGGTCGAGATGGCCCGCCGCTCCGCCACCGCCCCCGCCGCCGGCAAGCGCCCCAAGCCGTTGCTGACGGTGCTGGTGGGCGAGGACGCCTTCCGCAACGTGCTCGAGGTGGCCGACGGCACCCTGATCTCCCCGGCGACCGCGGCCGATCTGCTCGACGAGGCCGTCATCGAGACCATGCTGTTCGACAGCCCGTCCCGGGTCCTCGACCTCGGCCACCAACGCAGCTTCGTGGGCGCGGCCCGCCGGGCCGTCGAGGTCGTGCACCGCACCTGCACCGGCGAGGGCTGCCACACCCCCTCCGACCAGTGCGAGATCGACCACATCCTCCCGTCGGCCGCAGGGCGGCCCCACCGTCCCCGAGAACGGCCGGCCCCAATGCCGGCCCCACCATCGACAACACCACCGGGCCTCCACAGCCCCACCGCGACCACCACCCGAGACCCACGACGGCCACCGCCTCACCGGCGCCGCCTCCCTCGAGCTCGCCCGGGCCCGCATCCGCGACCGCCTGCTCCACGACCCCGCCTGGGGCGCCCTCGCCGACGCACGTGACGACGACGACTGGTCGGCCCCCGCATCGTTCTCTGACTAGAGTCAGGGAATCGAGGCCGACCTCGTTGCCCGGGTGCGGCGGTTCAACCGCCTCCACACGCAGCGGGTCGGCGCGCTCGAGACGCGGTTCCTCGGACGTGACCGTCCTCTCGGCGAGGCCCGGGTGCTGTGGGAGATCGGCGAGGAGGGGCGCGAGGTCCGGGACCTGCGGTGGGAACTCGGCCTCGACTCGGGGTACCTCAGCCGCCTGCTGCGCTCGCTGGAGGCCGCGGGCCTCGTCACGGTCGGGCCGAGCGCCGCCGACAGGAGGGTGCGCACCGCCCAGCTCACCCCTGCGGGGCGGGCGGAGCGCGCCGAGCTCGACCGGCGGAGCGACGAGCTGGCCTCCTCGCTGATCGCGCCGCTGACGGACCGCCAGCGGGAGCGGCTCGCCGGCGCGCTCGACGAGGTCGAGCGGCTGCTCGAGGCCGGGACCGTCAGCATCGACGTGGTCGACCCCGGCTCGCCGGCCGCCCAGCGGTGCCTACGCGCTTACTACCGCGAGCTGGACCGACGGTTCCCCGCCGGCTTCGATCCCGGACGCAGCCTGCCTGCCGCGATCGACGAGATGCGGGCGCCGGCCGGCGCCTTCCTGGTCGCCAGCCGGCGGGGGGAGCCGGTCGGGTGCGGGGCGCTCAAGTTCCACCCGGGCGCGCCCACCGAGCTGAAGCGCATGTGGGTCGATCAGAGCGCCCGCGGGCTCGGGCTCGGCCGCCGGCTGCTGGAACGGCTCGAGCAGCACGCGGTCGAGCACGGCAGCGACGCCGTCCGCCTCGAGACCAACGCCTCGCTCACCGAGGCGATCGCCCTCTACCGCAGCGCCGGCTATCGCGAGGTCGCGGCGTTCAACGACGAGGCCTACGCCGACCACTGGTTCGAGAAGCGGCTGGACGGCTGAGCCGGGAGCCGCCTGGGCCGCGGCGTCAGCGCTTCCGGGCGATCGTGAGCCCGTCGAACGCCGGGAGGATGGCGACCTCGACCCGGCCGTCGGCCGCCACGTGGTCGTTGAAGGCGCGCAGGGCGGCCAGGTTGGCGTCGTCGCCCGGCTCGTCGGTGATGCGGCCCGACCACAGCACGTTGTCGGCCAGAAGCAGGCCGCCGGGCCGCACCCGGGGGACCAGCTCGTCCCAGTAGGCGACGTAGCCGGGCTTGTCGGCGTCGATGAACACGAGGTCGATCGGCACGTCGGTGGGGAGCGCCCGCAGCGTCTCGAGCGCCGGCGCCAACCGCAGCTCGATGCGGTCGGCGAGCCCGGCGCGGTCCCAGGCCCGGCGGGCGAGCGCCGTCCACTCCTCGCTCACGTCGCAGCACAGCAGCCGGCCGTCATCGGCGAGGCCCCGGGCGATGCAGAGCGACGAGTACCCCGTGAACGTGCCGACCTCGACCGCCCGGCGGGCGCCCGCGATCCGGGTGAGCAGCGTGAGGAGCTGGCCCTGGTCGGCCCCGATCTGCATGCCGGCCGCGGCGCCGAGGGCGAGCGTCTCGGCCCGGAGGTCGGCCAGCACCTCGTCGACCGGCCACGACCCGTGGTCGACCACGTAGTCGATCAGCTCGGCGGTCACGGGCAGGGTGCGGATGTCGGCCATCGCGGTCGACGCTAACTCGCTCGGAAGTACGGTCGGCGGCCATGCAGTCCGGGATCTTCCTGCCGATCTTCGACGAGCTGGCCGATCCGGCCACGCTGGCCCGGCTGGCGGTGCGCGCCGAGGACCGCGGCTGGGACGGCGTCTTCCTCTGGGACCACGTGGTCTACCGGCCGCCGACCGTGTCGGCGACCGACGCGTGGATCGCGCTGGCGGCGATCGCGGCGGCCACCGAGCGGGTGCAGCTCGGGCCCATGGTCACGCCGCTGGCCCGTCGCCGGCCGTGGATCGTCGCCCGCCAGGCCGTGGCCCTCGATCACCTGTCCGGCGGGCGGTTCGTGCTCGGCCTCGGCCTGGGGCTCGACTCGAGCGGCGGCGAGCTGTCGCGCTTCGGCGAGGAGCTCGACGACCGCCGGCGGGCGGGCATGCTCGACGAGGGGTTGGGGGTGCTCACCGGCCTGCTGGCGGGCGAGCACGTCGACCACCACGGCGAGCACTACACGGTCGAGGACGTCACCTTCCGGCCCGCGGCCGCCCGGCCCGGCGGGATGCCGATCTGGCTGGCAGCGCGGTGGCCGAACCGGCGGCCGGTCGCCCGCGCGCTGCGGCACGACGGCGTGTTCCTCATCGACACCGACGACCCGGGGGCCCTGGCCGGCATCGTCGAGGCGGCCCGCACCCTCGACCGCCCGTTCGACATCGTGGTCACGGGGTTGCCGGGCGAGGACGCCGCCGGGTGGCGGGCGGCGGGCGCGACGTGGTGGCTGGCGGACTTCGATGCTTTCGAGGTCACGGTGGCGGCGGTGGAGGCCGCCGTGGACGCCGGCCCGCCTGCGTGACGCTCCCGCACGCATGACGCGCCTCCGACCGCTGTGCGGCAGAGTGGTCGGCGACGACCAGGGAGGTCCCGATGTCCGACCGCGTGACCGTGCAGATCACCGAGGGCGTGGCCGACGTGCGGCTCAACCGGCCGGACAAGCTGAACGCCCTCGACGGCGACATGTTCGTGGCCCTGGTCGACGTCAGTGCCCGGCTGGCGCGCGACACGTCGGTGCGGGCGGTCGTGCTGTCCGGCGAGGGGCGGGCCTTCTCGGCCGGCCTCGACTTCTCGGGGTTCATGGCCATGGCCGGCGGCCGGGTCACGGTCGACACGGGCGGACCGGCCGAGCCGGCCGAGGCCGGTGGGTCGAGCGAAGACGGCGAGGCCGCCAGCGGCGACATCGGCGCCATCGGTCGCACCGACGGGCGCATCACGCACCTCGCGCAGCAGGCCGCCCACGGGTGGTCCGAGGTCCCGGTACCGGTCATCGCCGCGGTGTCGGGCCATTGCCTCGGCGGTGGGCTGCAGATCGCCCTCGGCGCCGACCTGCGCCTCGTCCACCCCGACGCCACGCTGTCCGTGCTCGAGATCCGCTGGGGGCTGTCGCCCGACATGACGGCCACCGCAACGCTGCCCCGGCTGGTGGGCATCGACGTCGCCAAGGAGCTGACGTGGACCGGCCGGAACGTGTCGGGCACCGAGGCCGTGGCGCTCGGCCTGTGCACCCGCGTGACCGACGATCCGCTGGGCGACGCCCTGGCCGTGGCCCGCGAGATCGCGGCCAAGAGCCCTGCGGCGATCCGGGGCACGAAGCGCCTGCTCGACCAGTCGGGCGTGGTGCCGCTCGCCCAGCAGTACGCCGACGAGCGCCACACGATCGCGTCGCTCATCGGCACGCCCAACCAGGTCGAGGCGGTGGCCGCCTACTTCGAGAAGCGGGCGCCCTCCTTCGCCGACCCCGACTGAGTCGGCCGAGAAGCTCGCCGCGGCGCGACGGGCTCAGCCCGTCCGCTGCAGCTCGGCGGCCAGGTGGTGCTGGTGGGGCTGGCCGACGGCCGCCATCGACAGCTCGTAGCGCAGGACGTCGCCCTCGACCGTGATGGTGCGGTCGACGCGGGTCACCTCCTTGGCCGAGGTCGTCCGGGTCACCGCCACCGACGCCAGGCGTAGGGCGAGACCGCCTTCCGTCGCCGCCACCTCGCCCTCGGCCAGCTCGGCGATGCCCGTCGGGTGGGCGAGGACCAGCTCGACGCGGTTCCCGCCCGTCCCCCGGAGGTAGCCCGCCTCGGCGTGGGCGGGCAGGCCGGTGTCGAGCCGCACGGTGGCCTGGCGGTAGGCGAGGAACGGCTTGCCGACGTGCCCGAAGGTCACCTCTTCGCGGTAGCGGAACGGGTCGATCGTGGGGTAGCTGCCCGCCCCCGTCCCCGCCCATGTGCCGAGCAGCGGAGCGAGGACCGCGACGTCGGGGTGCAGTTCGACGGCCATGGCTACTGGAACAGCACGCTGACGCTCTCGCGGTGGGCGATGCGCCGGATCGCCTCGCCCAGCAGGCCCGCTATCGACACGACCTCGATGCGCCCGGACACGTCGACCGGCTGCGTCTCGACCGAGTCGGTCATGAACAGGCGCTCGATGGAGCTGCCGTCGAGGCGCTCGATCGCCCGCCCGGTGAGCAGGCCGTGGGTCACCGCCGCGTAGACGGAGGCGGCCCCGCGCTCGAGCAGCACCCGGGCGGCGTCGACCAGCGTCCCGGCCGAGATCGTGAAGTCGTCGACGACCAGGGCGGTGCGGCCCTCGACCTCGCCGATCAGGTCGACGACCTCGGCCGTCTCGGTGTGGTCGGCCCGCTCCTTGTCGGCGATGGCCAGGGGCGCGCCCAGCCGCTTGGCGTAGAGCCTGGCCTTCTTGGCAAAGCCGGCGTCGGGCGACACGACCACCAGGTCGGGCAGGGCCTTCGAGGCGACGGCCTCGCAGAGCACGGGCGCGGCGTACAGGTCGTCGACCGGGACCCGGAAGAAGCCCTGCACCTGCGGCGCGTGCAGGTCCATGGTGATCACCCGGTCGGCGCCCGCGGCCTCGATGGCGTCGGCGCACACCCGGGCCCGGATCGACACCCGCGGCTCGTCCTTCTTGTCGCCCTTGGCGTAGCTGAAGTACGGCATCACGACGGTCACGGACGCGGCGCTGGCCCGCTTGAGCGCGTCGATCCAGAACAGCAGCTCGACGAAGTTGTCGTTGGCGGGGAAGGCCGTGCCCTGCACCAGGAAGACGTCCCGGCCCCGGACGTTCTCGGGTACCCGGACGAACAGGTTGCCCTCGGAGAACCGCAGGGTCTCGCCCTGGCAGAGGGGGTGGTCGAGGTAGGCGGCGATGGCCTGCGCCAGGCGGGTGTTGGCGGACCCGGCCAGCAGGACGAAGTCGTCGCGCACGTCGCGGCACGCTACTCCCGCGGGCAGCCCTCCGCTGGGCCCCTCAGTAGCCTGCGGCGGCGCCGTCGAGCGATCGCGGGTCGGCGATGCCGGCGAGGACGCCGTCGGTGAGGGCGATCACCTGGGCGTGTCCGAAGCCGTGGTCGATGGCGGCAGGGCTGCGCCACACGTCATGGCCGCGCTCGGCCAGGCCGGCGTCCCACGCCGCGGGGGCGTGCGCCTCGACCTCGACGCGCTCGGGACCGTCGCCGGCCCACGTGTCGAACCCGCCGTGCTCGCCACCCGGACCCCGGTGGCCGAGCACCCAGCGGCCGGCCCGCACGGCGCGCCCGGGCGACTCGTCGTGGCGCAGCAGGCGGGCGAGGAGCTGCACGAGGATCTGGGGCTGCGAGTCGCCGCCCATCGTGCCGAGAACGGCCCGGAGCGATCCGTCGGGCCGCGTGACCAGCGCGGGGGACAGGGTGTGCGGGGGCCGGCGGCCGGGGGCCCAGGTCGCCGGGTGGCCGTCGCCGAGGGTGAAGCCGATGCCGCGGTCGTGGAGGAAGACGCCCGTGGCCGGCTCGACGATGTGGGCGCCCCACCCCGAGGCGTTCGACTGGATGAGCGTGACGCCCATGCGGTCGCGGTCGACCACGCACCCGACGGTGGTCCCGCCGGACCGCACGGCGGCGGCCACGGCGACGCGGTGGGCGGGGTCGATGCGGGACCGCTGCTCGTCGAGGCGGTCCGCGTCCAGCAGCTCTGCCGGGTCGGCGGCGTCGTGCAGCACGGCGTCCCGGTCGCTGCCGGTCACGCGGGCGGCCTCGACGAGCAGGTGGGCCCACGCCGCGTCGTCGGGGTCGTCGGGCAGGGCCAGCCCGCCGGCCACCGCTGCGCCGGCCAGCGTCAGGTAGCCCTGCGACGGCGGGGGCGTCGTGTGCACGGTGTGGCCCCAGGCGTCGACCGCCATCGGGTCGACCCACTCGGCCTGGGTGCGGGCGAGGTCACCGCGGGTGAAGAGTCCCTTGCCGAGCCGCAGCAGCCCGTCGCCGAAGGCGCCGAGGTAGAACGCCGCCCGGCCATGGGCGGCGATGCCCTCGAGGGCCGCGGCCACGCCGGGGCGGCGGAGCAGCGTGCCCGGGGGCAGCCGCCCGCCGGCGGCCATGGCGGGCTCGAGGTAGTCGTCGACGCCGTCGAGCTCGAGCACCAGCGGGGCCATGAGCGACAGCAGGGGTGAGACCGGGAAGCCGGTGGCGGCGTACGTGATCGCCGCCTCCAGCACCTGGTCGAGGGGCAGCCGACCGTGGCGGCGGTGGAGCTCGAGCCAGCCGTCGACGCAGCCCGGCACGGTCACGGCGCGGATGTCGCCCGTCGCCGGGAGCCGCTCGAGCCCCTCGACCCGGGCCTGGAGCGGGTCGGCCCCACTGCCGGCGCGGCCTGCGCCGCACAGCGCGTCGACCGGCTCGCCGGGCCGGTGGACGAGGGCGAACATGTCGCCCCCCATGCCGCACTGGTGCTGGTTGGTCACGGCCAGCACCGCGCCGGCGGCCACGGCGGCGTCGGCCGCGCTGCCCCCGGCCCGGAGGATCGCCACGCCGGCCGACGACGCGAGGTGGTCGGCCGTCGCCACCATGCCCGACGGGGCGTGCGCCGTCGCTGCTCCCAACCCGCCCATCGTCATCGGGCGGAGGTTAGAGGAGGCTGAGCGACACGGGCCTTCACCTCGGATCGGAGGCCGAGGGGTTGGGGGTTTGTCGCAGCCCACGCGTGGGGATTTGGCGGTTGACCATCAGCTCCACAACCGGCCGACGCAGATGACGTGTTCAGCCATCGACGAGTGCACCCGCCGCCCGCCAGGCGGCCTCGACCGCGTCGAGCCGGTCGGTGGCGCTGGAGCGGAGCCGGGCGGCGGCGCCCGTCACCAGCGCATTGACCAGGGCGAGGGTGCCGACATGGCTGTCGAACACGCCGGCGCCCTCGGCGGACACCGTGAACGCCGCCTCGGCCCGGGCGGCGAGCGGCGACAGCGGGCTGTCGGACACCGCCACGGTGAGGGCGCCCGCCGCCGCGGCCCGTGTCACGTGCTCGACGACCCAGCGCTCGTACCGGCGCAGGTCGACGGCGACCACCACGGTGTCGGGCCCGCACGCCGCCATCTGGCGGGCGACGGCCACGTCGGACCCCGCCACCTGGTGGATGTCGTCGCGCACCAGGGCCAGGCCCGCGGCGAGCATGGCGCCGACGCCCGACTCGTGATCGCCGGCGATGACCAGCACGCGCCTGCGGCGGTCGGCCAGCAGCGCCACCGCCCGGGCGAAGGCGTCGGCGTCCACCGCCAGCAGCGTGCGCTGGACGTTGTCGAGCTCGGCCTGCAGCGTGCGCGACACGACGTCGTCGCCGTGCTCGGCCCGGATGCGCTCGACCGCGGGGCGGAGGCGCTGCCCGATCGCGGCCTGGACGGCCGCCTGGAGGCCGCTGAAGCCGGGGAACCCGAGGCGGGTCGCGAGCCGCACGACCGTGGCGCCGGACGTGTCGGCCAGCTCGGCGATCCGGGCGACGGTGCCGAAGGCGACGGCCTCGGGGTCGCGCAGGACCGCCTCGGCCACCCGCCGTTCGGCGGGGGAGAGCACGTCGCGGTGCTGCTCGATGCGGGACGCCACGTCGGACATGAACGGGATGATACGTTCGCCGTGACCCCCGGAACGTTTGTTACAGACTCAGAGGTAGGCCATGACGACCTTCCGCTCGGTGAACCCCGCCCGCCCCGACGACGTCGTCGGCGAGTACCCGGTGCACGACGCCGCGGCCGTCGACGCCGCCGTCGCGGCCGCCGCCGCGGCCCAACGGGCGTGGCGGCGGCTGCCCGTGCCGGCCCGCGCCGACGTCATCGCCGCCGCCGGCGCCGTCCTCGCCCGAGACAAGGACGCCCTCACCGACCTCGTCGCCCGCGAGGCCGGCAAGGTGCTGGTCGAGGCGGGCGGCGACGTGCAGGAGGCCGTCGACATGGCCTACTTCGTCGCCGGCCAGGGCCGGTCGGCGTGGGGCGAGGTGGTGCCGTCCGAACTCGGCGACAAGCTGGCGTGGACCACCCGCCAGCCCGTCGGCGTCGTCGGGCTGATCACGCCCTGGAACTTCCCGGTCGCCATCCCGTCGTGGAAGATCTTCCCGGCGCTGCTGGCCGGCAACGGGGTGGTCATCAAGCCCAGCGAGCACGCGCCCGCCTGCTGCGAGGCGTTCGTCGCCGCCTGCGTCGAAGCGGGCGTGCCAGCCGACCTCGTCAAGGTCGTGCACGGGTTCGCGGAGCCGGCCGCCGCCCTCGCCGTCCACCCGGGCGTGGGGGCGGTGAGCTTCACCGGCTCGGTGCCCACCGGCCGCAAGGTCGCGGCGTCGGCCATGGAGACCGGTCCCCGGCTGCTGTCGCTCGAGCTGGGCGGCAAGAACGCCATGATCGTCCGGCCGGATGCCGACCTCGACCTCGCCGTCGAGGGCGCGGTGTTCGGCGCCTTCGGCACCTCGGGCCAGCGCTGCACGTCGACGTCCCGCCTGATCGTGCACCCCGACGTCGCCGGCGAGCTGGTCGACCGGGTCGTCAAGCGGGCAGGCGAGCTGCGCCTCGGCGATCCGCGCGACCCCGGCGTCGACGTCGGGCCCGTCATCACCGGCTCGTCGGCCGAGCGCATCGCCGGGATGGTGGCGGCCGCGGTCGACGAGGGCGCCACGGTCGCCTGCGGCGGCGAGACGGTCACCGTCGCCGGGTGCGACGGCGCCGCGTTCTACGCCCCCACCGTGCTCACCGGGGTGCGGCCCGGTCACCGCATCGCCCGGGAGGAGGTGTTCGGCCCGGTGCTGGCCGTCGTCGAGGTCGCCGACCTCGACGACACCATCGACGTGGTCAACAGCGTCGAGTACGGGCTGTCGGCGGCCGTGTACTCCCGCGACATCGCCACCGCCCTGCGCGCGGTCGACGGCATCGACACGGGGATCGTCTACGTCAACGCCCCCACCATCGGCGCCGAGATCCCCCTGCCGTTCGGCGGCACCAAGCACACCGGCAACGGCTTCCGGGAGGCGGGGACGCGCGGCATCGAGCAGTTCAGCCAGCTCAAGACCGTCTACGTCGACTACTCGGGCCGGCTGCAGAAGGCGCAGATCGACACCCACCCGCTCGACGACCCGGAGCCCCGATGACCACCGCCACCGCCGACGCCACCACGACGTGGCTCGCCCGCGACCACGACGCGCTGGCCGGGGTCCTGCCCCGCTACTACGACGTGGTCGCCGAGCGGGGAGAGGGCGCGTGGATCGTCGACGTGGACGGCCGCCGCTTCCTCGACCTCGGCGCGGGCATCGCCGTGAACACGACCGGCCACTGCCACCCGCAGGTGGCCGACGCCGTCGCCGAGCAGGCCCGCACGCTCATCCACACGTCGGTGGTCGTGCACCACACCCGCAACGTCGCGCTGGCCGAGCGCATCGGTGCGCTGTGCCCGTTCCTCGCCGACCCGCAGGTGTTCTTCTGCAACTCGGGCGCCGAGGCGGTGGACGGCGCCCTCAAGCTGGCCCGCAAGGTGACGGGCAAGCCCGGGGTGATCGCCTTCCGGCGCGCCTTCCACGGCCGCACCCTGGCAGCCACGAGCCTCACCACGGCCAAGGGCCGGTACCGCGAGGGCTACGAGCCCCTGCTGCCCGGCGTGTACCACGCGCCGTACTGCGTGCCCCACGAGCACGCCACGCCCGACGAGGCGGTGGCGACCGCACTCGCCGAGCTCGACCGGCTGCTCGCCCTGCAGGCCCCACCGGCCAACGTCGGCGCCATGATCGTCGAGCCGGTGCTGGGCGAGGGGGGCTACGTCCCGCCGCCCCGGGCCTGGTTGGCCGGGCTACGCGACCGCTGCGACGACCACGGGATCCTGCTCGTGTTCGACGAGGTGCAGTGCGGCGTCGGCCGGACGGGACGCCCGTTCGCGGCCGAGGCCTACGACGTCCGTCCCGACGTCCTGCTGTTCGCCAAGGGCATCGCCTCGGGCCTGCCGCTCGGCGGCATCGTGGCGACGAAGGCGCTGATGGAGCGCTGGCCCACCGGCACCCACGGCTCGACCTTCGGTGGCAACCCGGTCGCCTGCGCGGCCGCCCTCGCCACGCTCGACGTGCTGGACGAGACCGACGGCTACCGGCGCACCGAGGAGCTGGGGGAGCGGGCCGTCGCCCACCTCCGCCGCGAGGTCGGCGGCCACGGGAACGTGCGGGACATCCGGGGCATCGGCCTGATGATCGGCGTGGAGCTGGCCGACAAGGCCGTGACCGACCGGGTGTGCGTCGCCTGCCTCGACGCCGGCGTGATCGTGCTGTCCTGCGGGCCCGACGAGAACGTGCTGCGGCTGGTCCCGCCGCTCACGATCACCGACGACGAGCTCAGCCAGGGCCTCGCGGTCCTCTGCGCCGCGATCCGGGCGGCGTAGCGGATCAGAACGCCAGGAGGGCGTCGAGGGCCGGGCGGAGGCGGGACTCGGCCGACCACACGGCTTCGAGCGACGGGGCGAACGGGATGGGGGTGTCCAGCCCGCCGACCCGGGCCACCGGCGCGTCGAGCCAGGCGAACGCCTCGGTGCCGATGGTGGCGGCCACCTCGGCCCCGAAGCCGCCGGTGACGGCCGCCTCGTGCAGGACCAGGGCCCGCGACGTGCGGCGCACGGAGTCGAGGACCGTGTCGCGGTCCCACGGGGCCAGCGAGCGCAGGTCCACCACCTCGACCTCGCCGCCCCCGTCGGCCGCCACCGCGTCGGCGGCGGCGACGGCCCAGCCGACGCCGCCCCCGTACGTCACGATCGTGGCGTCGCGGCCCGGCCGGGCGATGCGGGCCCGCCCCAGCGGCTCGACATGGTGCCCAGGCGGCACGGGGCCGCGGGCGCTGCGGTAGAGCCGCTTGTGCTCGAGGACCAGCACGGGATTGCCGTCGTCGAGCGCGGCGAGCAGCAGGCCCTTGGCATCGGCCGGCGACGACGGGGCGACGACCTTGAGCCCCGGGACGTGGCAGAACCAGGCCTCGACGTTCTGCGAGTGGAAGGGTCCGGCGCCGAGCCCGCCGCCGATCGGCAGCCGGACGACCAGCGGCACGGGAGCTCCCCACCGGTACCGGGTGGTGGCGACGTTGTTGACGAGCTGGTTGAAGCCGCAGGACACGAAGTCGCCGAACTGCATCTCGAGCACCGGCCGGAACCCGTCCAGCGCCAGCCCGAGCGCGGCGCCGACGGCCCCCGACTCGATGATCGGCGTGTTGCGCACCCGGTCGGTGCCGAACTCGGCGGCCAGGCCCTCGGTGGTCTTGAACACGCCGCCGTAGGCGGCGATGTCCTGACCCAGCAGCACGACGCGGTCGTCGGCGGCCAGCGCCACGTGCAGCGCGTCGCGCACGGCGTCGACGTAGCGCGCCTCGGGCGCCTGGCCCGGGACGCCGGCCGGGGTGGCGACCGCCCGCCGTAGCGGGGCGGCGGGGGCGAACACCCGTGCCACCTCGGCCTCGGGGGTGGAGGACGGGGTGGCGTCGGCGAGTGCGTCGGCCACCAGCCGGTCGACCTCGGCCCGCACCTCGTCGCGCACCAGGTCGCGCTCGCCGGCGCCCATCAGCCCCGACTCGTCGAGCCGGGTCTCGAAGCGGGCGATCGGGTCGCGCGCCACCCAGGCGGCGAGCTGCTCCGCGGGCACGTAGTCGGTGCCCGACGCCTCCTCGTGGCCGCGCATCCGAAACGTCTTGCACTCGAGCAGCGCCGGGCCCTCGCCCGCACGCGCCCGCCCGGCCGCCCAGGCCACCGCGTCGCGCACCGCCACGACGTCGTTGCCGTCGACGATCCGGCCCGGCATGCCGTAGCCGGCGGCGCGGTCGGCCAGGTCGGCGCAGGCGTACTGCTCGCTCACCGGAGTCGACAGGCCCCACTGGTTGTTCTCGACGACGAACAGCACGCCGAGGCGCCACACCGCCGCCAGGTTCATCGCCTCGTGGACGTCGCCCTCGCTGGTGGCGCCGTCGCCGACCAGCACCGCGGCGACGCGGTCCTCGCCCCGCAGTCGGGCGGCGAGGGCCAAGCCGTCGGCCACGGGTGCCATCGCCCCCAGGTGGCTGATCATGCCGACGACGTGGTGGTCGAGGGTCCCGAAGTGGAACGTGCGGTCACGGCCGCCGGTGTAGCCGCCGGCCCGCCCGAGGATCTGGCGGAACAGCACCGCCAGATCGAGACCCCGGCCGGTGAACACCGCCAGGTTGCGGTGCACCGGCAGCAGCCAGTCGTCGCTCCGCAGGGCCGCAACGAGGCCCACCGACACGGCCTCCTGTCCGATGCCCGAGAACCACTTCGACAGCTGGCCCCGCCGCAGCAGGTTCAGCATCCGCTCCTCGATCGCCCGCGGCAGGATCAGCGCCCGGAACAGCGCGCCGGCCTCGTCGGCTGTGAGGGTGCCCTCCTCGGGGGCAACGGTCAGGTCGTCCACTCGCCCCGCTCCTGCAGGACCGCCTTCAGCACGTCGGCCCGGTCGGTCATGATCCCGTCCACGCCCAGGTCGAGCAGTGCCCGCATCTCGTCGGCGTCGTTCACGGTCCAGATGTGGACCTGGAGCCCGCGGTCGTGGGCCGCGGCCACGACCCGCTCGGTGACGAGCGGCACCGGCCCCCGCTTGACGGGGACCTGGATGCAGGCGGCGCTGAACGTGCCCGACGGCAGGCCCCGGCTGGCGACGAGGAAGCGGGCCACCTGCCGGGGGCCCATCGAGGTGCACACCTGCGGCCCGAGGCGCTGGCGCACCCGCGCCAGGCGGCGGTCGGAGAACGCGCCGATGCAGACGCGGTCGATCGTGCCCGTGCGCTCGATCAGGTCGACCAGCGGGTCCACGGCCGCGTCGTGCTTGGGATCGATGTTGATGCGCACGTCGGGCCAGGCGGTCAGCAGGTCCTCGAGCAGCGGGATCTCGTCGCGCCCGCGTACGAGGGCATCTTCACCGCGGCGTAGGGGAGGTCGCCCAGGACACCCTTGCCACCGGTCAGCCGGTCGAGGCGGTCGTCGTGGAAGGCGACCAGCACGCCGTCTCGGGTGGCGTGGGCGTCGGTCTCGAGGTACCGGTACCCAAGGGCGACCGCGGCCTCGAACGCTCCCATCGTGTTCTCGCCCGGACCGTCGGGCGAATGGGCGCCCTGGTGGGCGAACGCGAGCGGGCCGGGCCAGTCGAGGAACGGCAGGGGCACCCGCCGGACGGTAGCCGCCCGTTCGCACGGTGGCGCGGGGCGAGCGGGCGGCTAGACAGGTCGACGGAGCGCGCCGGTGCGACCGGCCGGGACA
>CAWCLR010000011.1:0-782488 GCA_963796415.1 uncultured Acidimicrobiales bacterium
CGACTGACGCACGCGGATCGCGCCGGAGGTTGCGCAGCTTCTGGCGGCCGTCGACCAGGCTGAAATGCACAGCCCCGTCCTTCCAGATGAACCAGATGGGAGTGGTCTGCGGCTCACCCGCCGGCCCGATCGTGGAGACGAACACGACGGCCGTGGAGTCGAGCAGCGGCGCCAGCCTGGTCGGGATCCCTACCGACATCGGAGGGAGGGTAGCGACGCCGGCTCCCGACGACTGCGACCGCCGGCGCCAGACCCGGCCAGGTCGACGGCCGGGGACATCCCGGGTTGACGTCCCATGCCAGACCCTCACGCTGAGCGAAGACCGCAACCTCGCGCAAGCTGTGCCCGCAGGCGCCTCCCCAGCGTGCCGTTCTGGGCGCACACGGCCTCGGTCCGGCCTGATGCGTCGAAGGGTCAAGGGGCGGGACTGCCCTGACGCCCAGCGGCGGGTGCGTGTCCAGGTGCCAAACTCAAGGACGCTGACTGGACTGGGCGCCACCAGGTGGACGTGATCGTGGACGCAACCGCAGGTCAGCGCACTACAGCGCACGGCATGGACGGCCCGGGTCGGTCTTTGGAGCTGGTTGTTGCAGGTTCGAGCCCTGCCCCCCGAGCGCAGTCTGTGCCCGTGACCTGGGGTTATGTGGGCGACCTTTATTGGCCGAGGGCGGGCACTCTCGGTGACTTAGACCTCGGCTTAGACCCTTGGCGACTCGGGAGAGTGGGCGCGGGGCCGCGGGCAGGGCGGCGCAGAGGGGTCGTCGCGCCGCGCACGACGACGGAACGATCCGAGCACGACCGGTCCAGACCCAGGCCCGTGGTGCTTACCGGGTGCTTATCTCGGTCCCGGGAGTCCATCGTGCAACGGGTGCGCCGAGCGGCAATTGGCGTGGATCTACCGAGGCTGAGGACCACGATCGGTCGGCCATCGTCCTCCAGCCGGCGTTATGCGACGCGACCCCACGCGCTCGCGAGGTGTCTCGGCGAGGTCGGGGTGCGGCTCGGCTGAGCCGGGTCCCGACCGCACGCGACGAGGTCCGCTCCTACGATGCGACAAGCGGTTGCGGTCGCGAGCGACGATGGCGTCGGGTTGAAGGGTGGCAGCAATGGCGATCGACATCACCTTCGACTTCCGCACCGACGCCACCGGCAAGAACCCGGATCCCGACGCGTCGAGCCCAACATTGCTGCGCTACCACCACCTGTTGTGGAGCAAGCCGTTGCCCTCGGGCAGGCATTTCGACTCACCCCACGGAGCCAGAAGCCGAACGCCCTGCTTCACGACTCCGACTTGGGCACGTTTCTTCTGACGAGTGACTCGGTCCTGGCGACCTTCACCCGGCGTCCCGACATGCAGGCGATCATCGGCCAGCTGCCGCCCGCCGACATCGACGCGCTCAACACGATCACCTACACCATCGGCGGGATGGTCCTCTGGCCGGGCAATCAGATCGACGGGAAGTGGACGATCAACCAGGCCCGCGGATGCACCGGCCGCATCGCCGACCGCTTCGACCTGACCGTCGAGTGCGTACGCCGCCACTACGAGGGCGACACCACGCACCCGCTCGCTGATGCATTCGGCCGCTACCGCGACTTCTTCGACCTCTTCGGCAGCTTCGCCGGGTACGTCGACTTCTGGCTCCTCGATGACCTCGTGGATACCGACGGCGGCGTGAAGCTCTTCCTGCCCTCGGAGGACTTCACCCTGCCGTCGGTCCCTCGGAGCCTCGCCGACTACCTCGCCTTCTGCGAGCGCACCATCGAGTTCGTCACGGCTCGGAACGAGCGCATTCACCAGCTCGCACTCTGACGGAGCCTACGCAGCGCCCGGTGCCCGCCTCCTCTCCCGGCGATTGGTGACGGGCTCGGCGGAGCGGTGCGCCCGTACGAGCCGCTCGCGTGCGGGTGTTCGCTGTGAGGACCCCTCTGACATGCGCGCGGGAACTGTCACCCGCTCGGCACCTGCGTGTCAGCATCGATCCATGGATGCGATCGAGATCCGCGCGGCGACCCCCGCCGACGCCGATGCAGTTGCGGACTATCACCACCGCTGCTTCACGAGGACGTACTCCTCGCAGCTGCTCGCCGGCGAGTTTGAAGCGCCCGACCCTGCAGGAACCCGGCAGCACCTCCACGATTGGTTCCTGCCCGACTCCGAGTTCGATACGCGGGTAGCCGTCGTCGATGGTGCGCCGATCGGCCACTTCACGGTCCGCGGCCAACAGCTCGTCCACCTGTTCGTCGAGCCAGACAACCAGGGCACCGGCCTCGGCCGACACCTGCTTGCGCAGGCCGAGGCGATGATCGCCGCCGGCGGCCACACGGACTTCGAGTTGCACGCAAGGGTCGACAACCTCGCTGCGATCGCGTTCTACGAGAACGCAGGGTGGATGGTGACCGACCGCTTGGTTCACACCGTGGAGCACGGCGTCAGCTACGACGAGTGGGTCCTCATCAAGCACCGCGTGTAGCGGTCCTCTCCGCACCCGCGCACGTGGCGGCCCACAATGCGCAGCCGGGTCCTGCGCCGGGACCATCGCCGAAGTGCCGAAGGGTGTCACGCTCCCGGCGGTCTGGGATACCTGCCGCCAAGCGGAGAAAGTCGGTGGCGAAACCGTGGCCACCATGGCAACCGAGTTCGGATGGCCACGACTGCACGTGTCACCACCGGCGGGCGGCGGGGGGCGTCGCTGACTTAGGGCTGAATCACCCGGAGCTTGCGGCGACCTCGACATCACCGCCGTCGACGCCGCGGTCCGTCTCGGATTTCTCGCCGGTGCGTGTCGAGAACTGTCGGCCGGCTCCGACCTGTGGGTACCGGCGGCCGAGGAGCCGCCGCCACAAGGAGGAACACGAAGAATGACCAAGGTCACCGCCCAGATGTCGGTGTCCCTCGACGGGTTCTACACCGGGCCGCGGGACACGAGGGATCCCAAGGACATGAGCGGCTGGATGCAGGGGCCCGAAGCGCCCGGCTTCTTCCGGGTCACCCGTTGGGTCGTCGACGCCATGAGCTGGCGGGAGCGGCAGGGCTTCGCCGGCGGCGAACGGTCGATCAACTCGCAGATCATTGAGGAGACGTTCGCGGCGGCCGGTGCCTATGTCATGGGCCGGCGCATGTTCGACGCCGGCGAGAACCCTTGGGGTGACGATCCGCCTTTCCGGGCGCCGGTGTTCGTCGTCACCCACCGCCCCCGGGAGGTGCTCGAGCGTCAGGGCGGCACGTCGTTCACGTTCGTCACCGAGGGGATCGAGCGGGCGATCGAGCTGGCCAGGGAGGCCGCCGGCGGCAAGGACGTGGCGGTGGCCGGTGGCGGGGAGCTGCTGCGCCAAGTGCTGGCCGGCAGGCTGCTCGAGCAGCTCGAGCTGCACATCGTCCCGGTGCTGCTGGGTGACGGCCAGCGCCTGTTCGACGCCAGCCTCGGCCTCGGCCCCAGCGAGGGCATCGAGCTCGTCCCGACCCGGGTCGTCGAGGCGCCCGAGGTCACCCACATGCGCTACACCGTGACTGGCCGCTCGGGGCTGGTGTTGGACGACCGCGGCGCCAGCGGCGACCTGGTCGGACCCGCCGGCAGTGAGGAGAGGAGCGACCCGTGAAGTACATGCTGTTGATCTATGGCAACGAGGAGGCCTTCAGCTCGGTCGGATCGGAGACGTTCGCCGAGATCCTGCGAGAGACCGATGCCCTCAACCAGGAGCTGTTCGAGTCGGGCGAGCTCGTCGGCGCCTACGGGGTTGCTGACCAGGTGAACGCCAAGGTGGTCCGGGTCACCGGTGGGGCGCCGGTGGTGACCGACGGCCCTTACGCCGAGGCCAAGGAGTACCTGGGCAGCTTCACGATCGTGGACTGCGACAGCCTGGAGCGGGCCTTGGAGATCGCGGCTCGCAACCCGGCGGCGACGTACTGGGGCGTCGAGGTCCGGCCACTCATGCACGAGGCCAACGTGGAGCCGTGACCGACTGGCGGGCCGTCCGGCGGCTGGTCCCGGAGGTGCTCGGTGCGCCGGTCGAGGCGTTGGCCGTCACGCCGCCGCAGGACGGGCCGTCGTGGCATCCCCGATGGCCAGGTCGATTGTCCGGGCGGTGCGGGGAACGAGCGGCACGGTGGCGGGCTTGTTGCCCTTGCCCACGATCCGCAGCGTGCGATGGCCGCGCTCGAAGCCGAGGTCTTCGATGTTGGTGGCACAGGCTTCGCTGACACGCAGGCCGTTCAATCCAAGCAGCACGGCAGTGAACAGGAACACGCCGAGTTTCGGAGCGATCCAGCCCGCGAGTGTCCGATGCGTGGACCTGGGGTCGGCGGACGTATTACGCGGGGGTGGCCCGGATGCGCCCGTCGATGTGTGCGAATCGGTAGAAGCCACAGACTGTCGAGAGCCGACGGTCGATCGTCGACGCCGCGAGCCCGCGGTCCTCCATCAAGCCGCGGAACAACTCGATGTGCGCACGGCTCGCCTCCATGATGACGACGCCGTGAGCGCTGGCCCACTGGAAGAAGCCGCGGACGTCGTGGCGATACGCCTCGAGCGTGCGACCGCTGTAACGGGCAAGGAACGAGACCGCAGCAAGCTGCGCCTCATCGACCTCGAACTCGAACCCGGGCGCCCGAATCGTTGTCGCTGGCGACTCGATGGTGGTGATGGCTGATCCTCCCTGTGATCGGAAGACCAGCCAACCCGCGACGGCCACCCGGCGGTATGGGACAGTGCCCCTTGCCCGCGAGCAGTCCTCGATGCCGAGGACCAAGACTGGTCGCCCGACGGGTCGTCGATCGTCTTTGTCAGGGTCGCCACCGAGCTCGGGGGAGTCTTCGGCTATCGGTCCGTCACGCGAGCCTCCGTGTAGACAGCAGGGGTGCCTGTCGCGCCCCTGACCGAGATCGAACGTGCGGCGCTGCGAGAGCTAGTGGTGGTCGAGCGGGCTCGGGCGCAGCAGCGGCTGTCGTCGCTGGAGCGCACCTTCGACGAGATGGTCGATGCTGCCGACCTCGAGCCGCCAGACGACGAGCACGACCCTGAGGGAACGACGGCCTACGAGCGCGCGCAGGTCGCCTCGCTGGCGGCGGAGGCTCGGGCCCGGCTGACCCAGCTCGACCGGGCCCTCACCGAGGTCGACGACGAGGGCTACGGCGCCTGCCAACGATGCGGGCAGCCGATCGGTTGGCCGCGCCTACAGGCCCTGCCAGGAACCACATGCTGCGTGCGCTGCGCCGTGTCGCCACCGCACGACACAACTGCCGGCCAGGTGCCAACCCGCGAGCCTCGAACCAACCCAGGGGGATTCACCGCCGCAGGCTGGCCGCCCGCCTGTGTCATCGTGTCTGACGAGCTGTTGATGCAACGGCCCCGCGGTTGGGAGCACCCTGACCGGTAGTGGGCGTTGCGGGTCTACGGGTTGGCGATACCCGCACGGTCCGCTTCGCCGACCTCGGCTCGATGGCCGGAGCTTGGCCGAGACCGTGGCGGCGCCCGTTGGAACACCGGACGTTTCCCGGCACCGAGGGAGCGCTGGGGGCCGCGGTAGGTTGCGGTGATGGAGCGGCGGATCTTCGGGCTCGAGAACGAGTACGGGATCACGTTCACCCTGCGGGGGCAGCGGCGCCTCAGCCCCGACGAGGTGGCGCGCTACGTGTTCCGCCGGGTGGTGTCGTGGGGCCGGTCGAGCAACGTGTTCCTGGCCAACGGGGCTCGCCTGTACCTCGACGTGGGCAGTCACCCCGAGTACGCCACGCCCGAGTGCGACTCGATCCTCGACCTGGTCACCCACGACAAGGCCGGCGAGCGGATACTCGAGCAGCTCCTGGTCTCGGCGTCGCAGCAGCTGCGCGACGAGGGCATCCGGGGCAGCGTCTACCTGTTCAAGAACAACACGGACTCGGCCGGGAACTCCTACGGCTGCCACGAGAACTACCTGACCTCGCGGCGAGACGACTTCGGCCACTACGCGGAGGTGCTGATCCCCTTCTTCGTCTCGCGGCAGATCTACGCCGGGGCGGGCAAGGTGCTGCAGACGGCCCGGGGTGCGATGTTCTGCATCGCCCAGCGGGCCGAGCACATCTGGGAGGGCGTGTCCTCGGCTACGACCCGCAGCCGCCCGATCATCAACACCCGCGACGAGCCCCTCTCCGATGCCGAGCGCTACCGCCGGCTCCACGTGATCGTGGGCGACTCGAACATGAGCGAATACACGACGTTCCTCAAGGTGGGGGCCACGTCGATCCTCTTGCGCATGCTCGAGGACCCCACGTTCGTGGTGCCGGACATGACCCTGGAGAACCCCGTCCGGGCCATCCGCGAGATCAGCCACGATCCGACGATGAAGCGCCTCGTCCGGCTGGCGAACGGCCGCGAAGCCTCCGCGCTCGATATCCAGTCCGAGTACCTGGAGCGAGCGCAGCGCTACGCCGACACCCGCGACGTCTCGCCGCTGGAGGCCCAGGCGCTGCAGATGTGGGAGCACTGCCTCACCCGCCTCGCCGACGATCCCCTGTCGCTCGACCGCGAGGTCGACTGGGTGATCAAACACAAGCTGATCGAGTCGTACAGCGCCCGGCACGAGCTGCCGCTCTCGGACCCGCGGGTGGCGCTGGTCGACCTGCAGTACCACGACATCGACCGCCGACGCGGCCTCTTCTACAAGATGCAAGACCGCGGGCTGGTCGAGCGGGTGACCACCGACGAAGCGATCGACAGGGCCGTCGAGGTGCCACCCCAGACCACCCGGGCCCGCCTCCGGGGCGAGTTCATCCGCCGGGCCAAGGAACGCAAGCGCGACTACACCGTCGACTGGGTCCACCTGAAGCTCAACGACCAGGCCCAGCGCACCGTCCTCTGCAAGGATCCCTTCCGCTCCCACGACGAACGCGTCGAGCGCCTGATCGCCAGCCTCTAGCCCGGCCTCCTAGGCCAGATGACAACGCTGATATCGCCGGTCAGGAGCACCTGACCGGCGATCTGCTCGCCTGGCAGAGGGGTGCCCCGAAAGTGCCGCTCTGGGCGCACGCGGCCGCGGTCCGGCCTGATGCGTCGAAGGGTCAAGGGGCGGGACTGCCCTGACGCCCACCGGCGGGTGCGTATCCAGGTGCCAAACTCAAGGACGCTGACTGGACTCGGCGCCACCAGGTGGGCGTGATCGTGGACGCAACCGAAGGTCAGCGCACTACAGCGCACGGCACGGTCGTCGACCGCGCTCCTGGATGGCGCGGGGCGGCGGTTATCGGCGCTGGAGGACCGAGAAGACCGCTCCCTCTGGGTCGTTGAGCACGGCGATGCGTCCGACATCGGCGAGGTCGAAGGGAGCGACGGACACCGTGCCTCCGAGTTGGCCGACGCGACTGACGATCTCGTCGGTGTCGGCGACGGCGAAGTAGAGCATCCAATGCGGCGGCATGTCCTCTGGCCCCAGTTGGTTCATCTGCACCATGCCGGCGACAGCCTGATCGACGTCCGGAAGGAAGAACTCGGTGTAGGTGGATCCTTCGGCAAACGGACGGGTCTGGCCTTCCCAGCCGAACACCGCGCCGTAGAAATCCTTCGCGGCGTCGATGTCGCGGCATGACAACTCACCCCAGGTGAAGGAATTGGGTTCGTGCATGCGGGACGCGGTGGGGTGCCTCTTCGGCTCCCAGAGCCCGAAGCGCGCGCCGAGGGGATCTGTGCACACAGCGAGGCGGCTGACTTCGTCGATCTCCTCCGGCCAGATCGCGACCGCACCCCCGTTGTCGACGACTACCCGAGCCGTCTCGTCAGCGTTGTCGACCGACATGTACATCGCCCATACCGGATGTGGCCCGGGCGCCAGGCTTGCGACGTCCCGGCCGTCGAGAAGGAAGACCCACCAGTGGGACGAATCCTCGGTGGGGCGATGCCGGGCAAACGCCGTCCAGCCGAAGAGGGCGCCGTAGAACGTGCTCGCCGCCGTCGTGCCGGCGACCGTCTCGAGGTTGACCCAGACCGGAGTGCCGGGGGCGTACCTGCGGGCGTCTGGCATGACGCACTCCAATCTGAGGAGTCGCGCGGATTGGTGACCGTCCACCGCTCGTTGTGTAGTCCCGGAATTGATGTCGGGTGCACCCAACGTAACGACCAAGCGGAGGGTCCCCGACATCACGCGCCGGAGCTCGATGTGCTGGAAGTCGTCTGGCAAGCGGTGAAGCCATCGTTGCCAACCGCCCTCGTCGTGTACCTCCACGGCGGTCGTCAGAGCTGAGTGAACGCGCGGCGAAGAGCAGCGATCACGTCCGGAGCAGGGCGACCGCCGTCATCAGCGTGATACGGGAGCCACTGCTCATCTCGGGCATGTCCGTCAAGACCTGTGGATGGGAGCCGCACCGACCCAGCGGTGATAGGCGTCTACGTCGACGTTGCTGCCGCACACGATGGTGACTACGTGTCGGCCGGCGAAGCGGTCACGGTCTTCGAGGATCGCCGCGATGCCGAGCGCGGCCGACGGTTCGACGACGAGGCCAGCGTGGTCGAGGAGCATCCGCATACCGGCGATGATCGACGCCTCCTGGACCAGGACGGCGTCGTCAGCGACCAGGAGGAGGTCGTCCAGGACGGCCGGGATGGGACGCCGGCCGGCGACGCCGTCAGCGATGGTGTTGGTCGAGTCGGTGGTGACGACGCGCCGTTGGCGCCACGAGTGTGTCATCGCCGGTGCGCCCAGCGGCTGGACGCAGATCACCTCGACTTCGGGCGCCCAGGCCTTCACCACATGACCCACACCGGTGGCCAGCGCCCCGCCGCCGAGAGCAATCAGGACGGCGTCGAACGACGGCACGGTGTCCACCAGTTCCAGGCCGATGGTCGCCGCGCCCTCGCAGGTCTCGATGTCCAGGCTGTCTTCGACCAGCCGGATGCCGTCGTACCGCGCGATGGCCGCCGCCCGCTCGCGAGCCATGTCGTAGTCGCCGTCCACCAGCTCCAACCTGGCGTCCAATGCGCGGATGCGATCAAGCTTGGCCGCAGGCGCAAAGCGGGATGCCACGACGGTGACGTCGAGCCCCCGGCCGCGACCGGACCAAGCGAGGGCTTGGCCAAGGTTGCCCGCGCTGGCGCACACCACGGCTCGCGAGCCATTGTCGGCGAGCAGGCTCGCGACTACCTCGGTGCCGCGGGCCTTGAAGCTGCGGACCGGGTTCGCCGTTTCGAGCTTGATGCTCACCGTGCACCCGAGGTCGGGCTCCAGCGCCTCGCAGCGGTACAGCGGAGTGTCGAGAAAGATCGGGTCGATTACCCGGCGAGCCGCCCGGATCCGAGCAGTGTCGAGGCGCGTCTCCTGCACGACATAGCAGCGTAGCGCCGCCGGCGCTGTTCCTTTGACGAGGTCCGCTCCGAGGATGAGGCGATCCGGCTAGGCCTCCGGGGCTCACCGACGGTCCTCGTCGATGGGCGTGACCCGTTCGCCAGCGACGGCGTGGGTGCATCGCTGTCGTGCCGGCTCTACGACAGCGGGGACGTGCTGGACGGTGCGCCGTCGGTGGTGCGGCTGGTCGAAGTCCTTTCAGGGCAGCGCCCTTGAGCCAAGAGCCCGGACTTCGCGCAGGACACATCCCGAAACGTGGGCAGCTGGAACGACCACGAGGACGCCCGACACGGTCCCGACGTTGGCCGCCGTCGACGGCGACATCGACCTGGCCGTGGTCGTGGTGCCGGCACCCGCGGCGCCCGGGGTGATCCGCGACGCCGCCGCCAAGGGCGTCCCCGCGGCGATCGTCATCGCGGGCGGATTCGCCGAATCGGGTCCCGACGGCGCCCGCCTGCAGGACGAGCTGGTCGCCGCGGCCCGCACCGGGGGCGTCCGCATCGTGGGGCCCAACTGCTTCGGCGTCCAGAACTGCGACCTGCCCCTGAATGCGTCGATGGCCAGCGGTGCCCCGCCGGGGGGTGGGGGGATCACGCTGGTCACCCAGTCCGGTGCCTACGGCATGGCCATCCACACCCTCGGGCTCGACGAGCAAACCCGCTTCGCCAAGGTCTACGCCGCGGGCAACAAGGCCGACATCGGCGACGCCGAGCTGGTGCGCTACCTCGGCGCGGACCCCGCGAGCCGCACCTTGTGCTTCTTCGTGGAGTCGTTGCCCGACGGACGGGCGTTCTACGAGGCGGCCCGCGCGGTCACGCGCACCAAGCCGGTCATCGTCGCCAAGACCGGCCGTTCCGCGGCCGGCGTCCGGGCCACGCGGTCCCACACCGCCGCCCTCGCCGGCAGCGAGCGGATCTGGCGGGCCGCCGTCGACCAGGCGGGCATGATCCTCGCCCGGTCCGGGCTCGAGATGATGGACACCGCTCGTGCGCTCGACGCGCAGCCCGTGCCGGCGCGGCCCCGGGTAGGCATCGTCACCAACTCCGGCGGTACCGGCGTCGAGTTGTCAGACCTCCTCGCCGACGAGGGCCTCGACGTGCCGGAGCTGTCGGCCGGGCTCCAGGACGAGCTGTGGGCGCTGCTCCCGCCCTTCGCCAGCCCGCGCAACCCGGTCGACATGACCCCCGTGTGGAGCCGGTTCACCGAGCTGTACCCGCTGCTCGTCGAACGCCTGGCTCGGTCGGGCGAGGTCGACGCCGTCGTCCCGGTGCTGCTCCAGCGGGCGGCCGTCGACGAGCGCGTCGCCATCGCGGTGCGCGACGCCGTCGCCCGACTGCGGGCGGACGGCGTGCCAGTGCCGGTGTACGTGTGGTGGGTGGCGCCGCGCTCGGCCCGCACCAACGCCGATCTCCTCCAGGACGCCGGGGTGCCGTGCTTCGAATGGCCCGAGCGCACCGCCCGCGCGCTGGGTCACGCGGCCCGGTACGCCCGCGTCCGCGTCCGCACCGACAGCCCACGCGTGCTCGCCGACCGGAACCCGAGGACCGTCACCCTGCCGGACGGGCTCCTCGAGCCCGAGGTGGGCGCTGACCTGCTGCGGGCAGCCGGCATCCCCGTGGTCGAGTCCGTGACCTGCGCGAGCACGGCACGCGGCGGTGGCGGCGGCGGACCGCCTCGGCTACCCGGTCGTCGCCAAGGTCATCCACCCGAGTCTCCTGCACAAGAGCGATGCCTCCGGTGTGAGCCTCGGCCTCGACGACAGTGCCGCCGTCGCCGACGCCGCCGACCGCCTGCTCTGTCTGGCGTCCGGCGCTCGGCTGATCGTCCAACCCCAGCTGACCGGCGTCGAGGTCGTCGTCGGCGGGCTCCGGGATCCCCACTTCGGCCCGGTCGTGATGGTCGGCGTCGGCGGGATCCTCGTGGAGGTGGTGGGGGACGTGGCGTTCGGCCTCGCGCCCCTCGGCCCGGACGAGGCATGCCGGCTCATCGCCGGCCTCCGCGGCTACGCGGCGCTCCGAGGCGCCCGAGGCGCCGACGAGGTCGATCTCGCGTCGCTCTCGGCGGTGGTCTGCCGCGGTGGGGGACCTGCTGTGCGCCGCGCCCGAGATCGCCGAGCTCGACCTCAACCCGCTGTTCGCCGCGTGCTGACGGCTGCATCGCGGTGGATTGGCGAATCCTCGCCGCGAATCCGCCCTCCGGGCGCGAGCCGGGAGCCGCCGATTCGCCCCACCAGAGTGCAGAAACGCCGACCGCTGCTCCCTACCGTGCCAAGTAGGCGGCCACGTTCGGAGCGAGCGCGACCGCGACCTCTGAGAGAGGGAGATTCCCATGCGAGTCGGATCCGAGGATGTGCTCCTGCCTACGACCATGGTGGGCAACTACCCGAACCCGCGCTGGTACGACGGGCGCGGCTTCGCCACGTACCCGAAGGGGGAGTTCGTGTACGACGCGATCAGCCGCGAGGCCTTCGAGGACGCGGTCGGGGCGATCGTGCACGACCAGCAGGCGGCGGGCCTCGACGTCATCGCCGACGGACGGGTCTACGGCGGCGACTCACCGTACGGCCAGATCCTGTACCACTACGTCGAGCGCATGACGGGCTACAAGCTCTCGGGCCCGGCGATCGGTCTGCCGATCTACTCGACGCTCTTCTCGCCGACCTGCGTGGGCGAGGTCCGCCGTGAGCACCCCTTCCACCTCGCCACGCTGCGCGCCGTGCGCCGGGCCACGAACAAGCCTGTCAAGGTCTCGTACACCGGGATCCAGGTGCTCGCCGCCGCGACCACCAACCAGTACTACAAGGAGACCCGCGAGCTCGCCCTCGCCATCGCCAAGGCCTACAACGAGGACTTCAAGGAGCTCGCCGACAACGGCTGCGACATCGTCCAGCTCGACGAGTTCGTGTGGCCGTACGGCATGGGCGACTGGGAGATCGAGGCCTTCAACACGGCCGTCGAGGGCGTCGACTGCCAGTTCTGGGTCCACACGTGTTGGGGCAACTACTCGGGTACGCCCGGCTACTTCCCCGACGACGAGGAACGGGAGTTCGGTGCCTGGGTGCTGGACCACCGGCCGTCGACCGCACCGGCGCCCGAGCGCGCCCGCGGGATCTTCCCGCAGGTGTTGGACGCCAACCTCGATGCCCTCAACTACGAAGTTGGACGCACCGGGCCCGACGACCTGAAGCCGTTGCTCGACAACAACTGGTCCAAGGACTTCGTCGCCGGTGTCATCGACGTCAAGAGCACGATCACCGAGACCGCGGACGAGGTCGCCGACCGCATCCGTCAGGTGCTGGAGTTCATCCCCGCCGAAAGGGTCGGTCTCACGACCGACTGCGGGCTGATCAACCTGCCGAGGATGGTCGCGGCCGGAAAGCTGCGCGCGCTCGCCGACGGCGCAGCGATCGTCCGCGACGAGCTCGGGAAGTAGCGCGGTCGCAACGCCGCGACGAGAAGGGCAGGCGTGACGTGAACGTCATCCGGGTACCCGGCTCAGAGGGTCCGCGGATAGGCACGCCGTTGCGAATTCGGCGGCTGCGCCGCCGAAGGTCAAACGACGCGGCATCTCCGCTCTTGGCGCCTTCGGCGCCGGGCCGCTGGGCCACGGCTACGCCTATCGGCGCAGCCTCTTACTCGGGGAGGGCGTCGAACAGCGCGGCGAAGGCCGCGAGCAACCCATCCCGCCCCAAGTGCGCCGAGACCGTGGGGCTGGCGAGCAGCGCGTCGGTCATCTCGTGCACGACCCCCTTCGTCGTGGCTGCCACCGCGCGTCTGTCGCCGGCCCCCTGCCGCAACACGTCCGGAACGACGGGCTCGCTGTCGAGCGCGGCGTCGAGGAGCGGAACCGGGCGACCGAGGCGTGTGCGCAACTCCTGCAGGAAAGCCCGCCCCAGGGCGGCCCCCACCGTCGCTTCGTCCGCCGACACCCCCCACGAGGCGGCGGTGACGGGGTCGCCCGGCTCGACCTCGGCCGCAGAACCTGCGCTCGCGGCCTGGAAGCGTGCCAGCCGCGCCTCCCGCGCCGAGAGCAGCTCGGCGAGCGCGGCCGCGAGCGTCGAGTCGGGAGCGTCGACTCCGGCGCGACGCAGGGCGCCCACCAACCTGATCTCACGGCCCAGCACCATCGTCTCGACCTCGGTGACAAGGGCGTCGTCCGAGGTGATGTCGTGAGCCACCGACCTTGAACCTACTGCCAATCGTGGCAATTCAACGACGACCGGCGAGAAAACGGGCTCGCCACCGGAGGTTTCGAGCATGGGATCGTACACGGCTCCCGCGAGGAAAGAGTTGTCGGGCCACCGCCATTTCACCTGGTTCACACCGGTCGGATCGCGAGCCACGGAGTACGAGGACCTGACGGTCGACGAGCAATCGACACCTGCGCACTACGCATTCCAGGGATGGCCGATCCGGTTCGACGACGGCCGCGATCCCTACTTCGAGGGCACGACCGCACTGCGATCGTCGGACTGGTACCTGTACCGCGACCCCAACCAGACCATCCAGCGGACTTATGTCTCCGGCGTCAACGAATCGGAAAAGGCGCTCGATCGCTCCATCAGCGGCGCTCGCGACGCCGGCCTGTTCTCGTTCGCCGACACCGACTGGGTGCAAACCGGGCTGGCCACCCACTACATGACGTACCCGTACGTCGAGTACGGCCTGTTCCTGGCGCTCTGCTACGCGGAACGCGAAGCGCTGTCGGACACGACGACGTTCTCGATCGTGTTCGAGGCCGCGGACAAGCTCCGTCACCTCCAGGACGTCGTGTACTACTCGTTCGAGCTGGCCGACGCCTTCCCGTCCTTCGACGACACCGACATCGCGGAGGTGTGGAAGCAGGATCCGGTCTGGCAGGGCGCACGCCCGCGGTCGAGCACATCATCGCTCTCGAGGACTGGATGGAGGTCGTCGTTGCCACCAACCTGTGCTTCGACCGCATCTTCGGGGAGCTCGCCAAGGTCGAGTACTTCAGCCGGTTCGCGGCGGCCAACGGCGACGTGGTCACCCCCATCATCATCGCCTCGTCCGAGGCCGACACCGCCCGGACGCTGCGCTGGACGGTCGCGTTGATGCAGCCACTCCTCAACGACCCGCTCGAAGCCAAGCACAACCGCGAGCTGGTGGGGGAGTGGCTCGACAGGTGGACCGACGAGTCCAGGGCGGCGGCCGAGGCCTTCCGCCCCGTCTTCGAACAGGCGCCCTCCAGGCCGACGACGTTCGACGAAGCGATGCAACGCGTCGAGGAGAAGCGGGCTGCCGTGCTCGAGCCGTTGGGCCTGCTGGCTGCGGCCAAGGCCTAGAGAAAGGGCACCACGTTGGCGCTCAACACGAAGTCCAAGGACCTCACCGAGGTCCGCGACACCATCGGCATCTCGCTCATCGGGAGCGAGGAGACCAGAGAGGCCATCGAGCTCATCAAGGACGAGATGCCAGATGTGACGGTCTCCGACAACGACTGCTTCTTCAAGGTCGAGCGTGACGGGCTGCTGCGATTCGACATGGAGAAGCTCTCGGACCGCCTCGGACGTCCGTTCACCGTCCACGACTTTCTGGTGAACATGACGTCCTATTACGGCCGGATCGTGGTCAACGAGGGCGTGGTCGAGATCCACGCCGAGATCCTGCCGGAGCGGTTCCGCGACTGATCACGAGAGGATGGACACATGAGTGTGAAGCTGGAAGATGTCCACGAAAAGGGGAAGCGCTACGACTGGAGCTTCGACTACGCCCGGCCGGACCCGAAGTTCCCGACCCGCTACATCATTCCCCCAAAGGGTAAGGACCCATTTCGGGTGATGATGCGCGGGTATGCCGCGATGGAGACCGAGAAGGACAACCGTGTCTACGGTGCCCTCGACGCCAACGTGCGCTACCACAACGCGAACGTTGCCGAGCCGCGCTGGGTCGAGGCGATGAAGTTCGCCATTCCCTGCTTCACCGACGCCGAGTACCAGGCGGTCACCGGCGCCGGCTTCCTCATCGCCTCGGTCAAGAACCAGGAGCTGCGGCAGGGGTTCGCCGGCGCAGATGCTCGACGAGGTCCGGCACACCCAGCTCGAGGTGGCGCTGCGCAAGTACTACCTGAAGAACTACCACGACCCGGCCGGGTTCGACATCGGCCAGCAGGCGCTGGGCAACCATCCCGATCGGCACGCTCGACGGGCGTCGTTCCAGCCCTTCAACACCGGTGACCGCATCGAGGTCTCGATGTGCCTGAACGTGGTGCTCGAGACCGCCTACACCAACCCGCTGGTGGTCGCGCTGCCCGCAGGTCGCGACGCGTCAACGGCGACCACGCCTTCGCCACGACGTTCCTGTCGATCCAGTCCGACGAGGCCCGGCACATGGCCAACGGCTACGGCACGCTGATGTCGCTGCTCCAGGAGGAGGACAACGTTCCCTTCCTGCAGGAGTCGCTCGAGCGGCACTTCTGGCACCAGCACAAGTCGATGGACACGCTGGTCGGCTGGTATCCGAGTACTACTCGGTGAACCGGCCCTGGGCGTACCACGACGTGTGGGAGGAGTGGGTCGTCGACGACTTCATCGGCTCGTACATGAGCCGGCTGCGGTCCTTCGGTCTCCGGCCTCCGGCCCGCCTCGCCGACGTCGCCCGATTCGTCGAGGACATGCACCACTCGGCGGCGATCGCGCTGGCGGCGATCTGGCCGCTGAACTTCTGGCGGATCGACCCGTTGGGCCCGGCCGGACTACGAGTGGTTCGAGACGCATTACCCCGGTTGGCCGCGCGCTACGGCGGCCTGTGGGACGGCTTCAGCGCAGCTGAGCGACCCGACAGGCGGGCGCCTGCTCCTGCAGGAGCTGCCGGCGCTTCCGCCCGTTCTGCCAGGTCTGCCACGTGCCCTGCGTCATGCCCCGGCATCGACGCTCCGGAGGCCGGATCTTCGACCACGAGGGCAAGCGCTACGCGGTGCTGCAGCGAGGGCTGCGAGTGGATCTTCAACCTGAACCCGAGGATCTACACGGGCTGCGCCAACTGGTGGGAACGTTTGACGGGATGGACCTCGCCGACGTGATCCTCGACGCTCGGGCTACGTGCGCCCCGACGGTCGAGACGCTGATCGGACAGCCGCACCTGGACGCCGGAGCGGATGTGGACCATCGACGACATCCGCCGGCTCGAGTACGAGGTCAAGGATCCCCTGGCGGCCTGAGCCCTGGTCGGGACACCCGCCCGGCGCCCGGCCCCGGGCGGGACAGTTGGAGGTCACATGACGGCCAAGGTCACGGTCCAGCCCTTCGGGGACACGTTGGAGATCGATCCCGGTGAGTCCCTGCTCGATGCCGTGCTCCGGCAGGGACGCTTCGCTGCGCTACGGCTGCAAGCACGGCGGGTGCGGGACGTGTCGGGCGCAGCCTGGCCGACGGGGACTGTCGCCTCGGCGACCAGACGTCGTTCTCGCTGAGCGACGCCGACCGCGGAGCGGGCGTCGTGCTGATGTGCTCCACGTTCGTCGACGCCGGGCACGCGGTGCTCGACCTGGGCGACACCATGGAGCTGACCGAGGACGAGTACCGCGCCGGCCAGCAGGTCATCGAGTACGCCGCCACGGTCGACCGTCTCGATGCCCTCACGCACGACATCCGCTGGCTCGGGCTTCGGCTCGAGGCGCCCCTGGAGTTCGTCGCCGGGCAGTACGTGGAGGTGGCGATTCCCAGGGGCGACGACGAATGGCGCTCCTTCTCCATGGCGAACCCTCCGCAGGATCGCGACCGAGTCGATCTGATCATCAAGGTGATTCCCGGCGGGCGGTTCTCGGGCATGCTCGAAGGAGGCGTGTCTGTTGGCGAGACGCTCAGGCTGCGAGGGCCGTTCGGCCAGTTCGGCGTCCGCTTGTCACATCGCCCCATCGTCATGGTGGCCGGCGGCTCGGGCATGGCGCCGATCTGGTCGATGCTCCACGACCTGGTGGCGACCGGGAACCGCCGTCCGGTGACGTTCCTCTACGGTGCCCGCACCGACCGAGACCTCTTCCTCCTCGACGAGCTCGCCCGCCTCGTCGACGACAACGACTGGTTGACGTTCGTCCCGGCTCTCAGTGAGCCTGGCCGGAACGAGGGGCCATGGCCCGGAGAGACTGGTCTGGTCACCGAGGCCCTCGCCCGGAGGCTCCCATCGCTGCGAGGTCACGAGGCCTACCTGTGTGGGCCGCCGCCAATGATCGACGCCGGAGTCGATGTCATCACCTCCCTGGGGTGCAAAGAACGCCACGTCTACTTCGATCGCTTCGTACCCACCGGCTGACGGATCGTCATCGCCTCGCCGCCTGGACGGCCCCGATGTTCGGGACGCGAGCCCTTGTCATCGCTGGTGACGCAGGAGTTGGTTGAGCCGCGCCGCCTGGCGAGTCTGGTGATCGCGCTCTGCGAGGTTCGGCGCGTTGCGGGCCGCGGCGGCGTAGAGGCGGGCAGCGAGCTCGAGATCGCCGTTGCGCTCGTGAAGGTGGGCAGCGACCGCATCGCGCCGCGGGATGTTCTCGTCGATGTCGGCCAGTGCCGCCAACCCCGCGGGTGCGCCGTCCGCTTGGCCGAGGGCGACGGCACGGTTGAGCCGGATGATCGGAGTGTCGGCGAATCGGAGCAGCTCGTCGTACCACTCCAGGATCTGGATCCAGTCGGTGTCCTCGAAGCAGGGGGCGTCTGCGTGGAGTGCGGCGATCGCCGCTTGAGCCTGGTACTCGCCGAGCCGGTCGTGCGCGAGGGCGGCTTGCACGACGGCGACTCCCTCGGCGATGAGCTCGGTGTCCCACTGGCTCCGGTCCTGCTCGGCGAGTGGCACGATCCCTCCGTCCGGTCGGGTGCGACTGCGGCGGCGCGCGTGGTGCAGCAGCATCAGGGCGAGCAGACCGTCGACCTCGGGGTCGTCGACCAACGTGGCCAGCTGGCGGGCGAGCCGGATGGCCTCGGCCGCGAGGTCGACGTCGCCCGAGTAGCCCTCGTTGAAGACGAGGTAGAGCACATGCATCACCGTGCGTACGTCGCCGGGACGATCGAGACCGGCCCGGCTGACGGTGCGCTTGGCCCTGCTGATGCGCTGCGCCATGGTGCTCTCGGGCACCAGGTAGGCCTGCGCGATCTGGCGCGTGGTGAGCCCGCCCACCGCCCGGAGCGTGAGGGCGACCGCCGATGACGGCGTCAGGTCGGGATGCGCGCACAGGAAGTAGAGGTGCAGGGTGTCGTCGGCGCACGGCACCGTGCCCGTGGGCGGATCGCTGTCGAATCGGACCTCTCGGTCGCGACGCGCGGCGTCCGATCGCGCCATGTCGAGGAACGCCCTCCAGGAGACCGTGATCAGCCAGCCCTCGGGATCCGCTGGTGCGTCGTCCTGCCACGCCGAGAGTGCCCGGATCAGCGCCTCTTGCACGGCGTCCTCGGCCGTCGCGAAGTCGGCACCGCGACGGACGAGGACGCTCAGGACCTTCGGGACGTGCTCGCGCAGCTCGACGTCGTCCACGATCACTCGGTGATGGTGGGTGGCGCCGTGAGGAAGGGACGGACCTCCAGCCACTCGTGGATCGGTTCGCCTCCGGCGCCGGGTGCTGCCGACAGCTCGCCGGCGAGCTCGATCGCTCGCTCGTAGCTGTCGACGTCGATGACCATCCATCCGGCGATCAGATCCTTCGTCTCCGCGAACGGACCGTCGGTCACCGGCGGTCGCCCCTCGCCGTCGGAGCGGACCCAGACGCCGTCGGACGACAGCGCTTGTCCATCGACGAACTCACCGGTGGCCTCGAACCGAGCGGCCCAGTCGCGGATGAACTGCATGTGCGCCTCGACCTCCTCCGGCGTCCACTGGTCCATCGGGACGTCGTTCACAGACGCCGGCGCGCCTCGGTAGTGCTTGAGCAACAGGTACTTGGCCATGAGTGTCCTCCTCGTGTCACGGCGACCCTGCTGGCCGCCGCATTCACCACCGGGGACGGAGCAGAGCTCAGACTCTCGACATCTCGATCCAGAAATTCTCGGCCGGAGATCAGGACCAGTGTCCCCCAGGGCGCCGAGTTGCCATGGGGAGACCCGTCGTCGAGCCGGCGTGGTCATGGGACGGTCCTGCATCCGGGTGGTGGCTACATCGACTGGTAGGACGTGAAGAGGCGGACCCCGCTGTCGGCCAGGTTCGCTCTGAGCTCCGCGCTCGGCTCACCGAGGAGCTCGCCGGAGAGAGAGCCCGTCGCAACGATCGCTTCCATCAGGTCGCCGCCGATGTGCGCAAAGTGCTCGATGAGCGCTTGGGAGTCCCTGTACCGCTCGAGGACGATGCACTCGGACTGGTCATCGTTGAAGTAGGTGTCGTATCGCAGTGTTCCGGTGTCCTTGGTCCGCACGATCTCCATGCATCGAGCGGACAGGCGCTTGAACTCCTCGAGCTTGCCTTCGTGGATCTTGAACCGGGCGATGCCCTGAAGCTCACTCACGGCTCCCGCCTCCCGACTCCTGCGTTCAACTGGCACACGGCCATGGGTTCTCCTCCTGCGACGGCGGCCCGGCTGGCCGCGTTCACGCCGGGACGGAGCAGGAATCCGGTTCTCGACAGGCCCCGCCGAATTTCTCGGCGCTCAACGACGCCATCGGCTCGCGACGTATCGAGCGCAACGTCCGATCAGACGCCGCGTGTCGCGGGAACCTGGACCTTGGGTGCGTGACGACTCAGCTGGCATCGGCCAAGAGCACGCGGAGGCGCGACCGCGAGCCGGCGACCTGAGTGGCGCGGAGAACCTCGTCGTGCGCGCTCGATCGACCGCCTGCTCCTCGACCTTTACATCGGTGGGGACCACGAGGCAGCGGCGCCCCGGCTCCTGCTCCACCGCTGCCGCCGTCTTCTCGAGGTCCGCCAACGTCCGGGCCGCGATGGCCACGTCGTCACCCTGGCCGGCGAGGAGCCGGGCCGTCGCGGCCCGTCCTGGACCACGCCGACTGGGCGATCGTCCTGGCCAACGGGCCGGTGGCCGAGGTGGTGAACCCGGCTAGGCCACCTTGAGGTCTGGCCCAGGCGCGCCCGTGGCCAGCTTCACGCCGCGGGCCTTCCAGTTCCACACCGGCACGAGGCCCGGATGGTCCGTCAGCGCCCGCACGAGGATCTGCAGCTGGAACTTGTCGACTCCGGTCCCTCCGACGACGTCGGCCTCGGTCGGGAAGACGCGCAGGAGGTCGGTGGCTGTGCGGATGCCGATCTGGCGGAGCGCCACCCGGGTGCGGGTGCCCGCACGGCTCTGCCGGCTCGCAGATCCGTGGATGAGGTCGGGCACGGTCGACTTGACCCCCTGCTTCGACCGCTCGGCGTGCAGCCGGCGGTCGATGCGCCAGCGGTCCCGGAGCCCGGTCTCCGCGTGGTCGAGGTGCAGGTAGAGATGGGCCTGGTCGACCCAGTCGATGAGGCGGTCGACGGGCACCCTGGTGTGGAGCATGACGTCGACCAGGTTGGCGGTGGCGAGGTTCTGCATGTCCTCGATGCCCTCCTCGACCAGGCGCGCCTGGTACCAGAGGTCGAGCCCGTCGATCTGGCTCAGCGGGTAGTCGGCGGTGGGCTGCTGGACGAAGGCGCCCAGAATCTGTTCGGCCGCCCGCTCGAGGGCCTGGAGCGCGATCGTCGGGAAGATGCCCACCACGAAGGCGATCGCGGCCTCGGTCCGGGTCGGGATGTCGAGCAACTGGTGGAGGGCGAGCATGGCCGAGAGCGCCACCACGAACCGCACCAGGAGCGAGGCGTAGGCGCTGGGCCGCAGGTCGCTCTGGAAGAACCGCCGGACGAGGCTCTGGATCGAGAAGATGTAGGCCCCGACGAAGGCGAACTTGAGCACGTCCCAGACGGTGGCGGGGCCGGCAGCGAAGCTGTCGTCCCACAACACCGCCGTCCACCCGGTGGAGAGCACGAGCGTCGCCAAGAAGACCGGCAACATCGTGTCGGTCTTGACCGTGAAGTTGTCGGCACCGGCGGCGTCGGCCACCGAGCGGCCGTAGTAGGCGTCGAACTTCTGCCGGTAGATGTCGAGGCCCGGCTCCCCCTCGCAGCGCCCTGCGGCCCAGCCCGCGTGGTACGACGACGAGCACGGGGGCTCAGGCAGGTTGCCCGGCTCGTCCCAGGCAAGCCGGTGCAGGTTGAGCACGTACTCGGTCCACAGCGCTCCGGCCCGCTGACCGAGGAAGCGCACGAACAGCCAACCGGGCAGGAACGCCAACACACCCACAGCTCCCGCCTTCAGCAGGCCAACGCTCACCTCTGCCGAGCCGGAGGGCCTGTGGTCCCCGCCGCTCACCGCGATCACGACCACCATGGGCGCTGCCACCAGGGCGATCAGGAGGAAGGTTGCGCCGTCGCGGGCGATCGATCCGTCCTTGAGGCGGGCGCGCAACCGCTCCCACCCGGGGATCTTCTTCAACCAGGACCATGTCTCGTTCGCCATCTGCCCGCCTCCCGTTGCCCCTCCTAGAGGCGCGCGGACAGTGGGCTGATACCTCGGCCCTGGACGATGTCCGAGTCGTGGCCCCCATCCGGCTGTATCTCCGGCGGTCCTCAGGTCTCCTACCTGGAAACTCCATCGAGGCGGAGGGTCACCATGGGACGGACGATGCCGGAGATCCAGCACTCACAGAGCCTGCGTGACGAGCTCGCGTTGGCGCAGGCGGTCGACGAGGCAGTCGCGCGGGTCGTGCCCGTCGAGCTGCCCGACGCCTCCGACGGCGAGGCGGCCGCCCTGGTCGACCAGGTGCTGGCCGAGCTCGACGGGGCCGAGCTCGACGGTGCCGCGGCCGGCGCGGTCACGGCGCCGCCCGCCCCCCGGCCGCTGCCGAAGCTGCCGTTGGTGCTCCTCGACGCGGTCGAGGTGACCCAGGAGGTGCAGGACCTCACGCAGTCGGTGCCGCTGGTGGCACGCAAGCCGACGATCGTGCGCGCGTACCTGCGATGCGGGCCGACGCCGGTCTTGGTCCGCGGCGAGCTGCGCGTGGCCCGCACCCCGCTCGGGCCATGGCGCACGATCGCCTCGCTCGGCCCGGCGCAGCTCGACCCGTCACGATCGGGCAGCTCGCTCGCCGATTTGCGCTCGCGCCGGGCCGACTTGGGCTTCAGCCTCAACTTCCGCATCCCGCGCAAGTTCACCGGCGCGGGCACGCTCTGGCTGCGGATGGGCCGGATCCGGCGGGCGACGACGGGCACGCCGATGCCGTCGTTGGCCCATCTGCCGGTCAACACCGTCACCTTCAGGGCACCGGTGCCGATGCGGGTGCGGCTCGTGCGGCTCCGGTACGCGATGGGGACCCCACCCGTGACCCACGAGCCCGGGGCGACCGACGTCGACCTCATCGCGTCCTGGCTGCGCCGGGCCTACCCCATCTCCCAACTCGACCTGACGACCACGACCGCGACGGCCACGCCCGCCCCGCCGTTCAACGCGGCCCAGATCAACGCCCAGCTGATCGCCCTGCGCGCCGTCGACATCAGCACCGGGACCGACGCCCGCACGCACTACTACGGCATGGTCTCCGACGCCGGGTTCTTCATGCGCGGCCTCGCCTCCGGCATCCCGCAGACGCCCCAGCCGGGCACCGTCGCCTCCGGCCCGACCGGGCCGTCGACCTTCGGATGGGACTCCGACGGCTCGTACGGCGACTGGTACGGCGGCCACGAGCTCGGCCACACGGTCGGCCGGTTCCATGCGGAGTTCTGCGGGGCGATCGGTGGTGCCCCCTACCCCTTCCCGAACGGCCAGCTCTCTGCGGCCGACGAGGCGTTCGTGGGGCTCGATGTCGGCGACGCAGACCTCGGCCTGCCGATGCGCATCATGGGCGGCGTCGACTCGCACGACGTCATGTCGTACTGCGACGACCAGTGGCTGAGTTCGTTCACATACGGTGGGATCTACGACCGCCTCATCGCCGAGGACGCCCTGCCCGCCGGAGCGGGCGGCGGCTCGGCCGCGGCGGCCGCCATGGACGGTGCCGGAGGAGCGGAGCCATCGGGTATGCGACTGATCGCGGCGCTGAACCTCACCACCACGTCCGGGTCGATCACGTCGGTCCTTCCCGCCGGCGGCGCCGACGAGGCCCCCGCCGGTGCAGGCCAACCGGACCACGTCACGGTTCGTGTCCGTGACGCCGACGGCGCGATCCTCGACGAGCGTCCGGTGGGGTTCGTCCGCAGCACCTGCGAGGACCCGGACGACGACGTCACCGGGGTTGTCGACGCCGTCCTGCCCGCGGTCGACGGCGCGGCCAGCATCGAGCTGCTCGTCGACGGCCACGTCGTGGACAGCCACCCGGTCGGCGGCGAGGCCGCCCCCGTCGGAGAGCTCGAGCGCGTCGAGCGAGAGTCAGCCGGGCCGGGCGAAGCGCCCGGCGGGGCGCTGGAGCTGCGGTGGGCGGCACCCGACGCGCCACCCGGTCAGCGTTACATCGTCCAGATCAGCGACGACGCCGGCACCACCTGGCGGACGGTCGCCGTCGGCCTGACCGAACCGGCCCTGACCGTGCCGCCCGACGAGCTGACCGCCGACGAGATCACCGTGAGGGTCCTCGCCACCACCGGCTCCGGCACGACCGTGGTCCGGACGGACACGGTGCCGGTGCGCTAGTTCGTTGTTCGTATCATGGACGTTGGTGACGCGGTAGGGGTCCACCAAAACGAAGACCTCCGGTCGTAGGTGAGGAGGACGCAACCGCGAGCCCGCCGGAGTGGGAGCACGTGGTCGCCACGCTCGCCCTCGGGCACACCCCGGCAGTGACGACACCCTGAGCGAGGAGATCGCCGCGGACCCCGGCGACGACTGGCTCCGCCTCGGTGACGTCTCCTCGGGTGTGCGCCCCGACACATACCGTGCGTGCCGGGGGGCGACGACCCGGCGACTGATCCGTGGTTTGGTGCCCCAATGACGCGGACCAGGCAGGTCGGGTGCGGCACGGGTGGTCGAGACGGTGCGGAGATCGCAGACATGCTGCTGCGCGCCCGGACCGGCGACCAGGCGGCTATCGAGGAGATCGTCGAGCGGTGCACGCCGATGCTGAGGGCTCTGGCGCACCGATACGTGGCGAGCGCCGCAGACGTCGACGATGTGCTGCAGGATGTGTGGACCGCCTTCGTCGAGAACCTCGACCGCATCCACGAGCCGGCGGCCACCCGGGGGTGGCTGGTTCGGGTGCTGACCCACACGGCATGGCGGGCCCAGAGTCGGGCTCGGCGGGCGGTCCCGACTGCACACGTGGGCGAGAGCGCGGCGATCAACGACACTGAGGACGCGGCACTACGTCACGTGTGGAGTGCCGAACTGCGCGCCCGTCTGACACCGGCGCTCCGGGCGTTGCGACCCGAGGACCGGCGGCTGGTGCTCCTGCTGGCCGGCGACCGGCAGCCCGACTACCGCACGGTGAGCCGGCTGGTGAGTCGACCGGTCGGCAGCATCGGCCCCACCCGCCAACGAGCGCTGGAGCGGCTTCGTCGCCAGCCGTCGCTGGTCGACGTCGGTCCCGCTGCCTGACGCAAGCGACTCTGCGGCACCTCAGCCGGCTGTGCTTCGGCGTCGACGGGGACGCAACGCAAGTACTCTGGCACCATGCGTGAGGGCGCTGGTGCTCGACCTGCTGGATGAGCGCCAGCGGAGCGCGCTGCTCAAGGTCGGGGTCAGGCGGCGCTTCGATCGGGGGGAGGTGGTCTTCCACGAGGGCGATCCCGGCGACTCGTTGCACATCGTCACGCACGGCGGCTTCATCGCCCGCAGCTCTTCGACCATGGGCGAGGTGCTCGCCGTCAACGTGTTCGGGGTCGGTGACGTCTTCGGCGAGATGGTGCTGCTCAACCCCGGCGCCCACCGCTCGGCGACCGTCGTGTCCCATGGCCGGGGAGCGACCCTCATGGTCGGTCGCGGACCATTCGAGGCCTTGCGTGCCGCGGACGCCAACGTCGACCGTGTGCTGCTCTCGGTGCTCGCCGAGCGCAACCGCGCTCTCACCGCCCATGTCGTGGAGCTGTTGTTCAGCCCGGTCGACCAGCGCGTGTGCCGCCGCTTGCTGGCGTTCTCGGAGGCCGTCGGAGCGGTGTCGGACGGATGGGTGATCCTCAACCAGGCCGATCTGGCGACGCTGGCCGGCACGACACGCTCGACCGTCAATCGGGTGCTGCGACGCGTCGAGGATCAGGGCCTGGTCGAGCTCGCCCGCGGTCGCATCAAGGTGGTCGACGAGCCGGCGCTGCGCCGGTACGCAACAGGGCGATCGAGATGATCGACCGCTCGCAATCTTTGCCAGCTGGACGACTTCCCGCCGGAACGCCGACGGGCACTTCGAGGGACGTCCCAAGCGGGTGCTAGCCGCGGGGAGGAAAGGCCCTGCGTCTGGGCGCCTCCGGCCGAACGGCCAAGGCTGATCGATCTCCCGCGATCGCCGAACGGGAGATCGGCGGCGCCAGGCGCATAGGCCAGAGTGAATCTCTGACGGAGTGCTCGGAATAGACGGCACTCATTGGACGGCGTGGCTGAGAAGACGCAGGTCAGCGGGTCCATGCGCTGGAGGTAGGCCGCTTCGGCGCGCGAGCCACCTGCGTGTCCCGGCGTCGGTCATCGCGTGCATCTGCGCCCTGGAGAAGCACCACAAACTTTGAGCGTCACCCCAAGGAAATCCGATCCAGGCCCCACTCCGGCATCGGATGCCAGTCACGGCGCCGATCCGCGGTGCCGTTCCGGTCACGGTCCGGACTCACCAAGGAGGAGACTCCAATGCGAAGGCTCGTCATCCGGCGCGTCAAATGGGCGCTCGCCGCACTCATGATGGTCGTGGGCGTCACAGCCGCCGGCCTGGTCGCCGCGTCGCCCGCGGGCGCGACCAGCGTGTGTGCCACCCCGGGGCATGCGTATCTGACCCAGCCGGGGAGGGTGATCTTCTCCGGCTTCGAAGGAAACCAGCAGTTCGGTGTTCCGACGCAGACCTACGTCCAGTTCAACCAGTCGTTCAGCGTCGGCGGAAACGGCATCAGGCCCGGCATCGCGATCAGGTTCGACGTCATCAACACCGACACCGGGGCGTTCGGCGGGTCCATCACGACCAGAGCCGCCCGCAGCAACTGCGTCGTGAACGAGGAGGGCAACGCGCTGTTCACGTTCCTCGCTCCGGGCAACTACCAGGTCCGGGCGCAGTACATCACCGGGAACTCGAATCAGTTCGTGCTTGGCGACGTGGTCACCAACCTCCAGGTGCTACCGCAGCCGCCCGCGCCCGACCCCGTCCCGTACGAGCCGCCGCCCTGCTACGACTTCTACTGCTACTACTAGCCAGTCCGACGGGTCGGTGAGTCTCTCGGTGCAATGGGGCACTGAGAGCTCACAGGGCCGAGATCTTCGGTAGGTGACACCAACCCGGGATCTGCGTCCCACATCGGGGCCGAGGTGGCGATTGCTGCCTCGGTCCCGTCGCGTCAGCCCCTAGATTCGTGCCGATGACAGGGCGTCCGGCCAAGAACGCCGATGCTGACGCGATCGACGTCAGTGGTCGTGACCGCGTCGACGGCCGGCGGGCCCGATCGCAGCGGACGTCGTCGCGCCTGCTGGTGGCGTCACGTGAGCTGTTCCTCGAGCAGGGCTATGCGCGCACCTCGATGGAGGAGATCGCCGCCCGGGCTGGAGTCTCGGAGCAGACCGTCTACAACCAGTTCGGCACCAAGTGCGAGCTGCTCGCCGCCGTGTTGGACCGGGCCATCGCCGGCGACGCGGCCCCGGTCACCGTGATCGAACGGCAGTGGTTCGCGGCGTGCGAGGACGAGCCCACCGCTGAGGTGATCGCCCGCTTCGCGGTCGCCGCCTCCGCCATCTTCGCACGCGTCGCACCGCTGTACGACGTGATCCGCAGCGCTTCGGCACTGCCTGAGGTGAAGCGGCTGCTCGCGGACAACCGCCGGCGACGGCGGGCCGATCAGCGTCACATCGTCGGTGCGCTGGCGGCGGCCGGGAAACTGCGCCCCGACCTCGACGCCCACCACGCCGCCGACGTGGTCTACGGCCTGATCAACGAGGACGTGTACCTGCTGCTCACCGCCGACTGCAAGTGGTCCCGGAAGCGGTACACGACGTGGCTGACCGACACGTTGCTCGATCAGCTCGTGACGGCGCCAACGCCGCAACGCGTCCGGCGCGGTCGCCAGCGCTCCCGCTGAGCAGCGGTGGACCGATGCAAGGTCTGGGATTGCAGAGCTAGCCCGAGATGCCGGGTGGCGGTGTGGAAGCCGGGTAGCCGCCCGCGTGGGAGGCGTCAGGCGGGGAGGCAACCGCTGATGCCGCCTGCTGGCGTTGCAGCGAGGCGATCTGCTGGCGATGACGCAGGGCGACGATCTTGCCGGTCAGCCACTCGACCAGTGCGTGCAGTGCGATGCCGACGATCGAGTACACGATCATGGCGAACAGCAGGGAGACGTCGAGGACGGACTGGTCGGACAGGGCCTGGGACGGGAACATGCCCCGGAAGGGCTCCATGATGCGCTCGACGTTGCGGTAGACCCACCGGGTGAACTCGGCGTCGGTGCTCGCGCCGAACAGGCGGAGGAAGAATCCCATGGTGAGGAGCACCAGATCGATCAGCACGAAGGCGTAGATCAGCACGACGATGGCTTTGGCTGCCCGAAGCAGCCAGAGTTGGGGCTCGTGACCCGTGGGCTCGGTTGCAGACATTGGTGGCTCCCCGCTCGACCAGTCGACATGGGAGGACATGCGCCTCCGTGCAGCGGAGTGTCCCGCTGGGACTGCTCGGACCGACTCACCCCACCGGGGTGATCGATGCGCGGGCTTGCCGCTCTACCTGTAGATCCCAGGAGCGTTGGTCAGCCCTGGTGAGTCGGCTGGCGGGCGGCTTGTGGCCGCGGCGGCCACCCGCGAACCCGCCCACAGCAACGGCACGCCGAAGCGGACGCCCGGGTGCACCGGACCGGGGTCCCCGATGCCGGGCCTCACATCCTGCCGAGCTGTTCCGTCGGAGAGGTGTAACGGCCAACAACCGCAAGGAGTGCACCATGGATGCTCGCTTGAATCTCTTCGACAACCCGGTCGCAGGCAAGTTCCTGAAATACCTCACGTCGGCGAACAACGTGGTGTCGGACTCGACGCTGCCGGCCGCGACGCAGGAACTGGTGAGGCTCCGCGCCAGTCAGATCAACGGCTGCGGCTTCTGCACCGACATGCACACCAAAGACGCCGCGCACGCCGGGGAGACCTCGCTGCGCCTCAATCTGGTGGCGGCGTGGCGGGAGGCCACGGTGTTCACCGAAGCCGAGCGCGCTGCGCTGGAGCTGGTGGAGCAGGGCACCCGCATCGCCGACGCGGCCGGTGGTGTCACGGACGAGGCTTGGGCGAACGCCGCCAAGCACTACGACGAGGACCAGCTCGCCGCCCTGGTGTCCCTCATCGCCCTCATCAACGCCTTCAACCGCGTGAACGTCGTCGTCCAGCAGCCCGCCGGCGACTACCAGCCCGGCCAGTTCGGATAACGGGTACCGCGCTCGACGACTGACCTCACCACCTTCTGATCACTCGGTCGGCACCGTCATGCCGACAGGCCGACCCTTCTCATCCCGACATCGAAAGGAAGATCCATGAGCATCGATCCCGCCACCACGATCGCCACCGCGCTCCCCCTGGGCACCGGCACCTGGCCGCTGGACGGCATGCACTCGGGCGTGCACTTCAAGGTCCGGCACATCGGCCTGTCGAGCGTGCACGGGCGGTTCAACCGCTTCGACGCCACGCTGACCGTCGGCGAGACCCTGGCCGACACCCGGGTCGACGCGACGATCGAGATGTCCTCGGTCGACACCAACCAGCCCGACCGCGACGCCCACCTGCTCGGCACCGACTTCTTCTCCGCCGACCAGCACCCACTCATGACGTTCCGGTCGACCGGGGTCCGGGCCGCGGGCGAGGGCGAGTACGCGCTCGACGGCGAGCTGACCCTGAACGGCGTCACCCGGCCGGTCACCCTCGACGTGGAGTTCAACGGCGTCGATACGTTCCCCGCCGACGGCTCCACCCACGCCGGCTTCTCGGCCACGACCACGGTGAACCGCGACGACTTCGGCATCGACTTCAACGTGCCGCTCGGCATGGACAAGTTCGCCCTCGGCAAGAAGATTGCGGTCGAGCTCGAGCTCCAGTTCGTGGCACCTGAGGACTGACCCGTCGCTTGTGAGGCGACGTTCCACCTCACAAGTCGGTGCGCTATCTCGTCGAACTGCTGATGGCAGATGCGACCAGGAGAGTCGGCGGCACCATGAGCACCCACTCCGAGCCAGGACACGGCCGGCCTGATCCGGGCCTGAGCGCGATCATGAGCGAGCGGCGTCAGCTGATCAATCTCGCCTACCGGCTCCTCGGCTCGCTGGCCGAGGCTGAGGATGTCGTGCAGGAGGCCTACGCCCGCTGGTACGCCATGTCCCGGCAAGAGCAGGAAGCCATCGAATCCCCCGGGGCCTGGCTGACGACGGTCGCCAGTCGCATCTGCCTCGACCTGCTCGGCTCGGCACGGGCCCGGCGGGAGCGCTACGTGGGCGAATGGATCCCCGAGCCGCTGCCCGAACCTGCGGAGTGGATCGGCCGGCGGCCGGGCGGCGCCACGGTCGACCCGGCCGACCGAGTCACCCTCGACGAGTCGATCAACATGGCCTTCCTCGTCGTGCTCGAATCGATGACCCCGGCCGAGCGCGTCGCGTTCACCCTTCACGATGTCTTCCGCTACCCCTTCGCGGAAGTGGCCGAGATCACCGGCCGTACGCCGGCGGCTTGCCGCCAGCTGGCCTCCTCGGCCCGCCGCCGCATCCGCGCGTCGCAGGCTCCCGCGACTCCGACAGCCCAGCAGGCCGGCATCGTCAGGGACTTCAAGCAGGCATGGGAAGCCAGGGACATCGACGCCCTCATCGGCCTCCTCGACCCCGACGCCACGGCGATCGCCGACGGCGGCGGCCTCGTCAGTGCCGCGCTCCGGCCGATCGAAGGCGCCGAGCAGATCGCGCGCCACTACGTCGATATCGCCGGCAGGACACCCGACAACGTGACGATCCTCGAACGTACGGTCAATGGCCAGCCCGGTCTGGTGGCTCAGCAAGACGGCGTCACCGTGACGGTCTTCGCGTTCGACCTCGCAGGCGACCGGATCAAGCACATCTGGGCAGTACGCAACCCCGACAAGCTCCGGCCCTGGACAACGGGCTGACGGAGTACCTGATGTGCTAGCCAGGACGCCGCTCAGACGCTGAACACCGTTCGGAAGACCCGCACGAGGCCCGGTGTGTAGTCGAACCCTCGTTCCGGCGCCCACGTGATGTCCGGGCCGAACCGGCGGTCGATCTCCTCGTGCGTGACCCGCATCATCAGCGAGGCGAGCTGGGCACCGAGGCAGTAGTGATGGGCCAGGCCGAAACCGAGGTGGTGCGGGGTGGCCGGGCGGCGCAGGTTGAACGTATCCGGCTCGGGGAAGCAGCGGGGGTCGTGGTTGGCGCTGGCGAAGTGCGGCACGAGGAGCTGGCCTGGCGCGACCGTCACGCCACTGTCGGGCAGGTGCATCTCCTCCAGCGCGCAGACCGTCTTCTTTTCGTAGGGCGGGTAGATGCGGACCACCTCGCTGACGGCGCCGCGCAGCAGTTGCGGGTCGTCATGGAGGAGCGTGCGGACGTTGAAATGCGAGATGAGCACTTCCATGATCGCGATCGCTGCACTGGTGGTGTCGACGCTTCCTGCGTAGAGGACGTAGGTGAGGTAGCCGACAACCTGAGCGTCAAGGGGCCTGCCGTCGATGGTTGCGCCGTCGATCCACGCTTGGCAGAGGGCGTCGAACGGATTGTTCGGGCGCGCACCACGGGTTGCGACGAGGTCGCGACGCTCTCGTGCCAAGTCCTCCAGGCAGGCCCGGAGGTCGAATTGTGGGTCGATCTCACCGTGGGACGCGGTCGCATTGAACTCGTCCATCCACCGCTGGAGTTCGGCGGCCACCTCGGGGTCGATGTCGAACAACGCACATGTGACCACTGTCGGTACGGGAATGGCGACCTGGGTGTAGATCTCGAACTGGTTTCCGGCGTCGGCGACGATCTCGTCGAACACGGTCCGCGCCGCCTCTCGTGCGGTCGGCTCCATGCTGCCCATGACACTTGCCGGCATGGCCCATTGCAGCAGCGACCGAGTGTCCTCCTGGATCTTTCCGCCTTGAGACCACGGCCCCAGAAAGACGGGATTGCTGCCCGCCTTGGCCTCGTCCCACGGAATGAATTCTTGTGTGCCCTCGCGGTGGACCAGGCTGACGTCTTGGTATCCGTAGACGTGCAGCCCCTCGTCGTCCTCGTGCGGCGGCCGGGAAGCGTCGGTTGGGAGGTCCTCGAATATGTCGATCTCCACGATCATCATTCCTTCCGAGTCGGAGGATCAGAGAGGCTGTCGGTCTTCCGGCTCGGCTCTCTCGTCGGCGACATCCAGCGGATCCAGGTGGACTCCTGTCGACTGGCGGCCCGCTTCCGCTCTCACGGACGCGAACACACGCCCTCGGAGGTGCGCGAACTCTGGGAGCTGTCGGGTCCGTATCTGGTCGCGGGGCCGCGGCAGCTCGACGTCGATCGTCTCCTTGACCAGTGCCGGCGAGGCGGAGAGAACCACGATCCGATCGGCGAGGTAAGCGGCCTCGTCGACATCGTGGGTGACCAACAGGACGGTCAGGTTGGTGCGGTGCCAGACGTCGAGGAGCAGGTCCTGGAGGTCGGCTCTGGTCTGCGCGTCGACCGATGCGAACGGCTCGTCGAGGAGCAGGATCCTCGGCGTGTAGGCGAGCGCTCGGGCGATGGCCACACGCTGCTGCATCCCGGCGGACAGCTGCCACGGATGTCTGTGGCCGTGCCCTTCGAGCCCGACTGCGGCGAGCGCACCCGCTGCCAGGTCGTCCCGTTCGGCGCGTGGCATCCGGCGGGCCTTGAGCGGCAGCACGACGTTGGCGTGAACGGTCATCCACGGCAGCAGCGACCGGCTGTAGTCCTGGAACACGAGCGCCATCGAGCGCGGCGGCGCGGTCACGACCTCGCCGTCGACGGTGACCGTGCCCGAGGTCGGCGGGAGCAGCCCGGAGACGCATCGCAGCAACGTGGTCTTGCCACAACCCGACGGGCCGACGATGCACAGCATCTCGCCGGGATGCGCGGTCAGCGTGACGTCCTCGACGGCCGTGACCGCGCCTGGTCCGGTGCCGTATGCCTTGTGCACGCGATCGATCTCCAGGAGGCTCACGCGAGTCGCCCTCCGGTCTCGGCCAGCAGGCCACGCGCACCGCGGTGCCAGCGCATGAGCCGCCTCTCCACCGCGAGGAAGATCAGGTTCAAGACAAGGCCGACGGCGCCGATCACGATCACGCCGGCGTAGGCATCGGCTGTGTCGAAGCTGCGCTGCGCCGACCGGATCTGGAACCCGAGGCCGTTGGTGCCGCCTCGCATCTCGCTGACCACCATGAGGAGGAGCGCGACCGACAGGCCGATGCGCAGCCCCGCCACGATCTTGGGGCTGGCTGCCGGCAGGATCACCCGGCTGATCTGCATCCGCCGGCCGATGCCGAAGCTGCGGGCGACATCGCGGACCTCGGGATCCACACCTCGGACGCCGTCGACCGTGTTCAACAGCACCGGCCACACGGACCCGAGCGCAATCAGCGCGACCTTGGACCCGTTCCCGATCCCGAACACCACGAGGGCGAACGGGAGCAGCAACGGTGACGGCACCGACCGGACAAACTCCGTCACCGGCAGCGTGGTACGCCGCAGCCGCGGGGCCAAACCGATCAGCGTCCCGGCGACGACTCCCGCGGTCGCGGCGAGCAGGTAGCCGGCGCCGAATCGTCCGAGGCTCGGCACCAGGTCGCTCTCCACCCGCTCGAAGATCCAGTCCTCCCGCAGGCTCCCGGCGATGTCGGGCAGCGGTGGGTACAGGTACGAAGTGCTGTCGACGGACGTCCACCACCAGACGGCGAGCAAGCCGAGTGGCACCACGAGCTGCAGGACCAACCGGCCCAACCAGGTGCTCGTCACAGGCCACCTTCCCATCGGCGAGCCTGGCTCGGGTGCCACGACAGGTAGCGGCGCTCGATCGCGTGGAAGGCGAGGTTCACGAGCAACCCGACCAGGCCGGTGACGACGATCCAGGCGTACATCTGGTCGTACGCGGCCCCGCTCTGGGCGGCGAGCACCTTCTGCCCCAACCCGGGCACGCCGACCACGTACTCGCCGGTGACCACGAGGATCAACGCGACTGAGGCAGAGATCCGCAACCCGGTCGCCAGATAGGGGGCACAGCTCGGCAGAACGATCCACCGCATGCGCACGACCCACCCCATGCGGAAGACACGGCCCGTCTCCAGGGCCACCGGGTCGACGTCGACGATGCCGTACATGGCCTGGAACAACAGCGGGAGCGCCGCCGCGAACGCTCCCAGTGCGATCGTCAGGGACGAGCGCGTGCCGTAGATGAGGACCAGCACCGGTATCAGCGCAACCGACGGGATCGGCCGCAGGAACTCGATGGTCAACCGGCTCAGCAGCTGCCCCGTTCGGCTGGCCCCGATGGCCAAGCCGAGAGGTATCGCGACCAGGGCGGCGATGGCCATCGCCCGTGCCCACGCCCCGAGCGTGTGACCGATGGTCGACCACAGCTCCGCGGTGTGGACCATGTCCGCGAGCACGCCGAACACCTCGCTCGGCGGCGGGAAGGACGACCGCGGCAACGCCCCGACCCGCGGAGCGACCTCCAGCACGGCGACGACGGCGGCGATCCCGAGCAACGGCAGCACAGCAGCCTCGGCCATGCGGCGCGCACGGCGTCCCGAGACCGTCTCACTCGCTTGAGCCATACCCCGGACCCATCCGTCTGCATCCCGGCTGGTCACCGAGCGTAGCGGTACCCGCCGACGGGTCTCCGTGCCGCGTCGAGGGGTACCTGGTCGCCAGCGCGGGCCAGAGGTGTCGCCGGGGTCGCGCGCCTACTCAGCCGTCAGCCGTCCAGATGAGCTCGTCGAGGTTCGGTTCCGCCTCGAGGATCCCGTACCTCGTCGCCAACTGTCCGAGGATCACGAGCTTCGCCCGGTCGATCTCGGGTTGCCAGTTGTCGAGCGCGATCTCCGCGGCCAGGTCGGGCGGTGTCTCCGTGTTCGCTGCGATGGCGTCCCGCATGGCCTCTTCGTCGGACGCCGCCTCGAGAGAGCGCTGCAGCGCACGATGGAAGGCGCTGGCCAGCTCGGGGTTCTCCTCGAGCCACTCTTCGGAGCCGAAGACGAGACCGACCGGCATCGACGGCTCGGTCTCGTACAGCGGGTCGAGGACGTTGACCAGGCCGTCCATCTCCCCCAGCGTGATGAACGGCTCCACGTTCCACGCGACGTCGACGTCGCCGGCCGCCACCGCCGCGTTCATCTCGGGGAACCCGATCTCGACGAAGCTGACGCCGGCGGGGTCGAGGCCCTGCTCCTCGAGGATCGCCCCCAGCCCGACCTCGCCCATGCCCTGGAGACCGTTGACGGCGATCGTCTTCCCGGCGAGATCGTCGACGCTGTCGATGCCGCTGTCGGGTGCGACCAGCAGCGCGTCCGTGCCCCGGTCGGGGGTGTCGGCCCCGTTGGTCAGGTTGGACACGACCTGCAGCTCGACACCGTTCTCGCGGGCGATCATGAGGGAGAGGTACTCGCCGACGGCGAACTGGTACTCGCCGCTGAGCACCGAAGGGACGAACTCCGCACCGCCGAAGCCGATCTCGGTGCTCACATCCAGACCCTCGTCCTCGAAGTATCCCTGCTCGAGGCCGTAGTAGAACGGTGCGAGACCACCGATGGGGATGATGCCGACCGTGATCGGCGTGAGCTCCTCGCCGCTGGCTTCCCCGCCGGCCGTGTCCCCGTCGTCGTCGTCACCGCACCCGGCGGCGAGGAGGGCCAACACCAGGAGCATGCTCAGAAGTGCTGTCGGTCGGCGTCTCACTTGTCTCCTCGTTTGGATCGAGAGGTCACGCGGCCCACAGCGGCCGTCGCGTAGTCCCAGCAGCGAATTCCATGGTCACGAACGCGATGACACGCTCTCGGTTCGGACGCCACCCCAGCATCACCCAGCCTTCAGCGCCCTAGGGCTTGCGCCCGACGCCACACGGGTTGGGGGTCTCGACTTCGGGGGGTGGCCCCTCGGGCCGCCAGTCATCGATCGAGACAAGGCCGGGTTCGACGAGCTCGAGTCCCTCGAAGAAGCGACTGACCTCGGCCCGGCTGCGCGAAATGAGCGTGAAGCTCGCACCGTCCTGGACGGACTTGACGGCTTCGCCGAGCTCGGCCAGCTCCTTGGACTCGCCGATGTGCTCGATCACCACGTAGCTGCCTGATGGCAGGGCGTCGACGTAGTGGCGCACGATCGACCACGGGTCCTCGTCGTCGGGGAAGTGATGGAGCACGCCGACGAACACGACCGCGATGGGCTCGCTGAAGTCCAACGTGGCCGCGGCCCGCGACAGGATGTCGTCGGAGTTGCGCAGGTCGCCGGCGATGTAGTCGGCGGCACCCCCCGGCGTGCTCCTCCGCAGCTCATGGGCATAGGCCAGGACGACCCGGTCGTTGTCGACCGACACGACCCGGCAGTCCGGCGCCACCGATTGGGCGACCGAGTGCACGTTCTCGGGGCTCGGGATGCCCGTGCCGATGTCGAGGAACTGACGGACGCCCGCCTCGCCGGCCAGGTAGCGCACCGCCCGCCCCAGGAACATGCGCTTGGCCCGAACCTGCTTGCGTGACTTCTCGAGCCCGACGGCGCGATCGGTGATCTGCTTGACGGCCGCGCGGTCGACCGAGAAGTTCTCGACTCCACCCTGGAGGAAGTCGTACACGCGCGCTGATTGCGCAGTGTCGATGTCGATGTGGACGAGCCCGAGGTCCGGGCCTCGAGGTTCCGGGTCCTCCTTCGTCACTGCGTGCTCTCCTCGGCGTGCTCGTGCCATCCAGGTGCCCCCGCCCAGCTGTCGCAGCGTACTGGGTGGTCGACCGTCCGTGCGGAGCCTAGATGCTCCCGCCGACGGAAGGCACGGCGGCGCATCATGCCCTCACGGCCAAGTCCCGCGCGATCTCGATCAGCAGCTCGATGCTCTCGTCCGTCGGCATCGCCGCCTGACGCAGTCGGCCGAACAGGTCCGCGTACCGTCGCACGTCCTCGACCTCGGTGAGCAGCAGGTCGTCGGTGACGGTGTCGACCGTGACCACCGTCGGGTCACCGGGGTCGGCGAACGTGTAGATCGAGAAGGCCGAGCGCGGCGTGCCGTACGCCTCGATCGAGGCGGTGACCGGGAGCACCTGCGCGGTCATCTTCGGGCTGCCGTTCACGGTTGCCGCCATGTGGAGGAGCTGCGCCCTGAGGACCTCGGGAGGGGCGGTGGCGCGGCGGATGGCGAGCTCGTCGATGACGACGTGGTAGGTCGGCCCATCGGGACGGCGCAGCATCCGCTGCCGCCCCAGGCGACCTGCGGCCGCCCTGTCCGCCGAGTAGTCGACCGGGCCCAACGTGCGTTCGGCATCGACCCGGGCGCGAGCGAACTCGGGTGTCTGCAACAGCCCGGGGATGAAGATCATCTGGAACTCGCGAATGCTCACGGCGCCGGCCTCGAGATTGGCCGAGAGGGCCTGACGCGCGCCCATCGCCTTGTTCGATTCCCACCATCCCCGCTCCGCGGCTTCGCGTGCGATCGTCATGACCGCGGTCCAACGGTCGTCGACGACGCCGCACGCCTCCAGGATCCGCATCACGTCGTTGAGGTCGACGACGTGGCCGTTCTCGAGTCGCGAGATCTGCGCCCGGCTCTGCCCGATCTTCTGCCGCGAGCTGCTCGTGGGTCAGGCCGCTCTCCTTGCGGAGCTCCACCAACTCGCGCGCCAGACGCAGCCGACGAACGTATGGGCTGTTCATATCCGCCTTCCGGACGCCATGGGCGCTCGACCTCACAGAAGTGTCCCACACCGCACGACGGATCGCGGGCAAAGGCGCACCGCGGGTAGCTGCTGGCAGCCGCCGAAGTCTACCTGCTCTGGTCGCTGATCCTGGTCCCGGGGGTCGCGGGGTTCGCGGCGCAGCAGCGCCTGCTGTCTGCGCCAGGTCGGACTGTTCCTCGTCTTGATCGTCGTCGCGGAAGCTGCTCGCCGCATGGCAACGTGACAGCGGCTGGGTGGGCGACGGAATATCAGGCGAGCGGCAGCAGTTCGTGCCTGTGTCCGAAAGGAATGTCGGAATGCAGGTCCGGAGTTCTCTCAAGTCCCTGAAGAAGAAGGACGGCTCGGTCGTCGTCCGGCGCCGCGGTCGTACGTTCATCGTCAACAAGCTCCACCCGCGGTGGAAGGCCCGCCAGGGATGACAGGGCGACGGAGCCCGGCGCCGCTGAACTAGCCGGCGGCCTGGTAGCAGTTCCCCCCGAGGTCGATCACTCCTCTGGGCCGAGGTGGGCGGCGACGGCGCGGGTGATCGCCTCGGGGTCGTCGCCAAGCTCGCTTGGGAGGTTGCCAGCGAGCCACAGCGTGGCGAGACCGTGGACGAACGCCCACGCGGCAACCCCCGCGGCGACTTGTGTCCGGTCGGCCTGCTCAGTGCCGTACAGGATCAGGGCGGTGCGCGCCCTCGCCTGGCGGACGTCGTCGGAGTCCGGCCGGTACAGCTCCGGTCGGTACATGATCTCGAAGTGGGCCCGATGTCCAACCGCGAAGCGCACGTACGCGACTCCGACCTCGAGGAAGCTGGTGTGTTCTCGCCGAGCCGCGTCGAGCTCGTCTCCGAGTAGCCGGTAGCCCTCGGCAGCGACCGCCGTCAACAGCCCCGCCTTGTCGCCGAAGTGGTATGTCGCCGCCGCGTGCGTGACACCGGCTCGACGAGCCACCGACCGCATGCTCATCGCACTCGGACCAACCACGGCGATCGTCTCGACCGCCGCGTCGATGAGCGCTCGACGCAGGTCGCCGTGGTGGTACGGGCGCGGCTGTGACGTCATTCGCACGATTCTAGGTGGACATCTATCCAGTGGAAAGTAATCTGTCCACTGACAAGTTGCCGCCCGAAGGAGACCACGTGCCCGCATTGCCATGGGTCGAGCGCCACGCCATCGATCCCGACCACGACTACATCGCCATGGCGTCGAAGCTTCCGCTCAAGCGCCACAGGACCATCCCGCGCTTCTTGCGTGACACGCTGCGCATCCGTCGCCAGCTCGCCGAGACCCCCGGTCTCGTCGGCTACGGGCTCAACGCCCAGCTCCTGCGAAAGACGTTCTGGACCTTCTCGGTGTGGCAGGACCAGGCGAGCCTCGACGCGTTCGCCGCATCGGAGCCCCACCGGCACATCACCGGGCGCCTGGCGCCCCACATGCACCCGAGCCGCTTTGCCTTCTTCGCCATCCCCGGCGGAGACGTCCCGCTGACCTGGGACGAGGTGACGGTCCGACTCGACCCGGCGACGCCGTCGTCCGGAGTCCCCATCCACGACCAAGGACGCTGAGATGGAAACGCTCACCGGTTGGAACATCGTCCGCGCCGACGACGCCGAATGGAGCCCGTGGGGAAGCCACGGCAACGCCCGGGCGAAAGTGCTCGGTACTGCCGACGGGTACTACGTCACGCTCGTGGAGGCCGAGGCCGGCTACCGGGGTGATCCGCACGAGCACACCAACGCCGAGTTCTTCTACCTCCTGGAAGGCAGCGTGCGAAACCAGGGCCAGCTGATCAGCGGCGGCGACGGCTACGCGGCCGCCGCCGGCTCGCGGCACACCGACTTCGTCGTCGAAGCCCCGAGCCGATACCTCGTCATCTTCCGGCTCTAGACCCACGCTGGTCGTGCCGCCACCGATGTCCCGTCGCGGCGCAAGATGTCGGCCTACTGGCTGCTGATCCGACCGGGCAGCGGCCTGATCCGCAGGGCCATCCTCCACGAGATCGCCCGCCGCGCCGCCATCGACCAGCCGTCCTGAGATGGCCCGACACCGCGGCGGCCGACTCGGCCGAGCCGGTCCCGCTACCCGCGTCCGCGGTCTGTCGTCGGCGGAGCAGCGGCCGGCCCGGGGTAGAGCCAGCCGCGGAGCAGCCGGGTGATCCGGGGCATCACGAGCCACGTCATGATCGGGACGGTGACGGCGGTGGTGATCGCCAGTCGGGGGACGACGGACAGCGGCTCGAGCAGCGGTTCCAGGACGATCACCACGATCGTGATCAGGGGGAAGATGGTGATCCACGTGAGCAGGGCCATCTTGTGCGGGGGCGGTGGCGGCGTGCCCGGCCTGTCGGGGAGGGTGAACCAGGACTCCAGTCCGGTCAGGAACTGGGTGTGCATCGGGCCGACGACGTGCGGTTCGGCGCGCTCGAGCCAGGTGGCGCGCTCGGCGGAGTCGAGCCAGGCCCGCAGGTGCTCGCCGGTGTCGAAGCGGTAGACGACCCGGTACTCGCCCGCCGAGGCGCTGCGGGGGCGGAACACCTCGACGCCGAGGTGGCCGGGAAACCGGGCCGCGGCGGCGATGATGCCCTGCAGGAACGATTCGTAGAAGGGCTCGTGGCCGGGCTTGACCCGGCGGGTGACCGTCGTGGTCACCGGGCCGGTGGCGCCGTCGGGCGGCGAGGCGGAACCCCGATCGGGCGGGCCCTCGGCGCTCAAGCCAGCGTCTCGTCCTTGAACTGCAGGAGCCCGATGGTGTTGCCGCCGGGATCGACGAGCCACGCCGACAGGGCGAAGCCGACGTCCGCGACGCCATCGACGGTCCTCAGCCCGGGCTCGTCGTAGTCGGCGACGTCGACGCCCCGAGCGCGCAGCTCGGCGACCTCGGCGGCGACGTCGGCGACCCGCCAGCTCGCCTTGGTCGTCTGCTCGGTGCTCGGCTCGCTGGTGCGGGTGACGACCAGGCGGCTGGCGCCGCCGCAGCGGAAGGTGACGAAGTCGTCGCTCTCGATCAGGACGTCGAGCCCGACCTGGTCGCCGTAGAACTGTCTGACTGCCCCGAGGTCGGGAGCCGTCAGCATCACGTCGATCGGGTGCTCTGCGAGCATGAGTCCTCCCTCCCCGGCCGGGGTCACCGGCCAACGGTCTCGATGACGAGGTCGGCGGTGTCGCCGCCACTGAAGTTCTGTTGCCCGGTGATCAGGTTGCCGTCACGGACGGCGAAGCCCTTCCACAGCCCGGCCTGGATGAAGTTGGCCCCCAACGCCTTGAGCTCGTCCTCGATGCGCCACGGCATGACGTGGGTGCCCGGCGCGAGGGCGCCGGCGTCCCACACCGACTGGTCGGCGAAGTCCTCCTCGACATTGGCGAACCCGGTGACGGTCTTGCCGGCGACGAGGGGCTCACCGTTCGACAGCCGGGCGTAGCGCAGCAGGCCGACTCCGTGGCACAGGGCCGCGCAGATGCTGCGGGCCTCGTAGAGCTCGGTGAACTTGGCGTGCAGGTTGGTGGCCGCCTCGAAGGTGAACATCGGGCCCTGGCCGCCGGTGACGACGATGGCGTCGCACCGTTCCGGGTCGATGTCGTCGACGGGACGCGTGTTCTCGATCAGCTTCACGAACTGAGGGTCGTGCTTGTACCCGCGGCTGATCACATCCTCGGCCTGCCAGCCGCTGGGATCCTCGGGGTCGCTCATCGCATCGGCCTCACACCGGCCGCCCTGGGGGCTGAACAGCTCGACCTCGTAGCCGGCCTCGGTGAACTTGAAGTAGGGGTGCGTGAGCTCCGACCACCAGAACCCGACCGGCCAGCCGGTGGTCGACGACACCGCCGGGTTCGACAGCACGATGGCGATCCGCTTGGGGCGACCGGTCACGCTCGGGTTGAGGTTCTTGTGGCTCACGGTGATCCCTCCTCGTTGACGGAGTGCGGCGCCCGCCCGACGTGGTGTGTGGTCGTGAACTCCTCCTCGTACGTCAGGGCGGCGTGCCGGCCGTCATCCAGCGTTCGAAGGCATCGATCCTCTCGGGAGGCCACGCGCCGTCGCAGGGCATGGTGCCGGCCCTCAGCCGGGCCAGGATGGCGTCGGCGTTGCGGCTCACGTCGTCGTGGGACCAGAGGTCGAAGGCGAAGCGCATCGCCTGGCGATCCTTCGTGCGGAACAACGGCTTGATGTGGCCGGCGAAGCCCGGGGCCTCCTCGGGGCCGGGCAGCGTCACGGGTTCCTGCTCTTCGCCGGCGTCGTGGTCGGGCGCGAGCGCCGACACCCGGGAGCCCGGGGTGGCCTCGCAGACCCACCACCAGCGCGGCACCGGCATGTGCTGTGGGGGCGTCGCCCCGGGGGTGGAGTTCTCGACCGCGACGCGCGTGCCCCACTCGAGGTAGGACACGAAGGCGGCGCGGAACTCGGGGTCGGCCGGCAGGCCCGCCTCGTCCGCGGACTGGACCATCAGGCTGGCCCACCGCGCCCGCTGCTCCTCGCGGATGGCCTTCCCGAGGTGCTGGGACACCATCCGGTCGTAGCCGCCGTAGTCGTCGGTGTAGCGCTGCGGTCCGCCGAACGTCTCGCCCAGCCAGGCCGCGACCCGCTCGGGATGATCCGGCGACATGTCGGCGAACAGGGGTGCCAGCAGCGGCTCCTCGGGCACGTGCTTCTCGTAGAAGAGGTGGGTCATCCGTCGCAGGGCGGTGAAGCCGCCGGCCCACTCGAACAGGGACGGCTCGTCGCTCGGCGGGGGGTCGGCGAACTCGACGTACCAGTGCATGCCGCTGCAGAACGGTTTGTTCTGCGAGTGCCCGCACCGGCAGAGGCTGTAGTGCTCGAGCGAGGCGCCGGCGTTGCGGGCCACCGGCCTGCGATGACCGTCGAACAGGCGGATGCCTCCGGTGATCCGGTAAGGCCCGTCCTTGGAGACCTCGATGGACTGCTCGCGGTTCTGGTCGGCCCGCTCGCGGGCCACGCGCTCCTCGACGGCGAGGCCCAGCGCGCCGGATGGGCATGCTTGAACGGCGCGGACGATCTCGTCCATCCGGCCGCCACTCGGTGCGACGAACGGGTCGGACTTCGCGACCGGAACACGGTCGGCAGGCGGTCGGTGCAGAACCCTGAGTGCGCGCACGTGCCGCGGTTGTCCTGCACGGTGATCTGCAGGCCGACATAGGTGTCGAGCCGGTCGGGAACCCGGTTGGGGTCCTTGCCGTCGGTGAAGCCGATCTCGGCGTGCGTGCCGTCGCACAGGGGCTTGGATGCCGACTGCCCGCAGCGGCACAGGGCCATCTGCGGCGTGGTGGGCATGTCCACGCCCAGCCAGCTCTGCAACCGATGGGGATTGGTGACGAGATAGGGGCCACCGGCCTCTGTGTGGATCGTGGCCGGCAACGACGCCTGCAGGTCCGCGAAGCGCGCCCGGAGGGCGGCCGCGTTCTCGGGAGCAGCGGTGATGGCGAGGTCCTGCAGCCCCGCCACAGCCTCCAGGACCTCGAGGGGCAGGCCGTCGTCGTGTTCGGCGCGCAGCCGGGTGGCCCGACCAGCCAGGTCCCGTGCTCGCTCGGCGACAGCGGCATGGCGACCGGAATCGCCCACGACCGCCGGCTGCGGGTCCGTCGACCGTCCCTCCGAGCCGGCCAGCTGTGCCAGTGCCCGGTCGAGGGGTCGGATCACGGAACGACCGAGGCGCCGGCGCAGCTGCTCGTCGGCGCTGTCGTGCTCCAACGCCGCCGCCGCCTGTCGGAGGTCACGGAGCGCGTCGTCGACGGTCATGGTCGCGCCTCGATCGAGTCAGTAGTGGGGGGTGGGCGGGATCTCGTGGCCATGGTGGACGGCCTCGGCGACTGCTCGGGCGTCGGGGAGCCGGTACTCCTCGCCGTAGACGGAACCCGGTCGACGGGGGGCCTCCATGACCGCGGCCTCCGCGTTGGACCCGAGGTCCACCGCCGCGAAGCCGGCGTCCTCGATCAGCTGCGCGACGATGCGCTTCGCCTCGGGGTAGTCGCCGCAGAGGAACAGGACGGCACGGTCGTCGCTCGGCCGGCTCGACGCCTCCGCCTGGAAGCCGGACGTCAGCGTGTTGAAGGCCCGGACGTAGCGGGCGCCAGGCATGCGCGCCGAGTTGAGCTGGGCGACCGTCTGGCCGTCTGCCGGCTTCGAGGCCGTTCCGAACGCGTTGGTGGTGTCGACCACCACCGTGCCGGCCAGCGGCCCCGTCTCTGCCAGCGCCTGGTCGATCGCGTCCCAGGGCACGGCCAGCATCACGACGTCGGCGTCGGCCACGGCGTGGGCGGGGGTGGTGGCGCCGACATGGTCCCCGAGCTCGGCAGCGCGGGCGGCGAGCTGGTCGGGATGCCGCGAGAAGCTGATCAGGACGTCATGTCCCGCCCGTGACCACACGCGGGCGGCGTTGCCGCCGATGCGGCCCGCTCCGACGATGGCTATGCGCACACGTTCGGTGTAGCCCCGTCCCTCACGACCGTCCAACACCGATCGCGACGCATCGCCACAAGGCCGGCTTGTACCGGAAGGGAGATAGGGTCCGGGTCGGTGACCCCCGACCTCCGGCAGATGCGCTACGTGGTGGAGGTGGCAAAGGAGCGGGGCTTCTCGCGGGCTGCGGCCAACCTGCACGTCGCTCAGCAGGCGGTGTCGCAGCAGGTGAAGGTCGTCGAGACGGCGCTGGGGGTGCAGCTCTTCGAGCGGACCAACCGGGGCGTCGAGCTGACCGCAGCCGGTGAGACGTTCGTCCAGGAGGCGCGTCGAGCCCTCACCGCCGCCGACCGGGTGGCACAGCGGGCCCAGGCCGCGGCCCGGGGCGAGGTGGGGACGCTCAGGCTCGCGTACACGCTCGCCACCGTGTACGAGACCCTGCCGGCGCTGGTCGACGCGCTGGCGGCCGAGCATCCGCAGCTCAAGGTGCGGCCACGGGAGGTCTTCGCGGAGGACATCGAGCGGCTCTTCAGCGACGAGCGCGTCGATGTCGCGCTTGCGCCCCACGTCGGCCCCCGCGCCACGGTCGTCCATCACGCTGTCCGCCACGAGCCCTTCGTGGCCGCCGTGGCGGACACCCATCCACTGGCCGGTGCGCAGCGCATTCCCCTCGCGGCGTTGGCGGACGAGACGATCGAGCTCTGGCCCCACATGATGGCGCCCGGCTACTACGACGCCGTCGCCGCGGCCTGCCGCGACGCGGGGTTCGAGCCACGGCGCGACGAGCAGGCCGCCGGCGCCGCGGTCTGGGGCAACATCGCCCGCGGGCGGGGCGTCGGCCTGGTCGTCGGATCGCTCCGCTACCAGCTCCCCCGGGGCGTCACCCTCGTGCCCTTCGCGCCGCCGGTGCCGACACTGGCCATCGACCTCGTCTGGCCGGTCGACGGGACCACGCCAGCCGTCCGACGCCTCATGGAGGCTGCCGACCGTCTGGCCCAGGACCGCGGCTGGCTCCCCACGGTGGTGAGGCAGCAGAGCTGAGCGTCCGCGCCGACGTCACGCCTCGCTCGTCGGGCGGGGCCAGGCCAGCTGCCCCACGAGGCCAATCGTCTGCCGGACCTGATCGACGTACTGCCTGCAGCCCTCGCAGCCCGCGAGGTGGGTGACGAACCGGCGGTGGCCATCGGCATCGAGGTCCTCGTCGAGGTGGGCGGAGACGAGCTCGACGACGGCACGGCACGAGAGCGTGACCACGGTGTCACGCCGCCGCGGCGAGGGTGGGGACACGCTCGGCGTCCACGGCCGTCCCGCCGCAGGGATCCTCGTCGGCCGACGACTCGTCGCACCCCGTTCCGACGACCTTGACCAGCACCGCGGCCGCCATCACGGCCACCGCGGTGATCATCCATGCGGCGGTCTCGACCCCGTAGTGCTTGCTCACCTGGCCGAACAGCAGCGAGAAGGGCAGGAAGCTGATCCACGACAGCGCTCCGACACCGGAGATCACACCGGAGCGGATCGTCGACGGCACGGCGTCGTGGATCACCCGCGAGACGTAGATGCTCATGGCGACGACCAGGAGCGCCAGCGCGAACTGGGCGATGGTCACGACGACGAGGTTCCGGCTCACGGTGAGCACCCCGCTCGCGAGGGTCAGCACCGCGACGGTGGCGGTCAGGGTGGTCGGATGGTCGAACCGCACCCGCCCGGCGACCAGGCCGCCCAGGCCGAGCGTGGACACGAGGCCGGCCCAGAACGGGCCGTACAGACCGGGCGCCGCCCCCGAGGCGACCAACCACAGCGGCCCGAACTCGAAGATCACCTGCAGCATGAGGGCGGTGAGCAAGGTCAGCACGATCGCGGGGAGCAGGTCGCGGCGCCGCGTGATCGTGCGGAAGGTCACTGCGACGTGGCTGCGCAACGACGTCGACTCCTCGGTCTTGTGCAGCCGGGGCTCGTCGAACCGCAGCAGCGCGGCGATCGAGGCGAGGGCGAACGGCACGGTCAGGAAGTACGTCAGCCGGGACGTCGTCAACCCGGCGACCACCCCGCCGGCGAGCGAGCTGGCGACCAAGGTCGCGCTCTCGACGAAGCGCACCCGGCCCATGCGCCTCTCGAACTCGTCGCTGGCCCCGGTCTCCTCGACGAGCGTGTCGTAGACGACCGCCTCCAGGCTCCCCGAGTACATGGCGAAGTAGACGGCCAGGACCAGAGCGCTGACGATGTAGAGCGGCACGCTGTTGCTCAGCCCGCCGATCAGCGAGGTCAACATCAGCGCCGTGCTGGCCACGATCAGGACGCCGCGGCGGCTCCAGCGGTCGGCCAGGATCCCCGAGGGGATCTCGACCAGCGGCACCAGCGCCGCATAGGCCGCAGCCATGACGCCGACGCTTGCGGCGTCGAAGCCGATCTCGTTCATGAACAGCTTCTCGACCGGCACCCAGAGCATGAAACCCTGGAGCGCGACCGCGATGTGGAGCGGCAGCAACCGGCGCCTCAGCGACCGGTGGACCGAAGGCTCGACTGTCGTGGCGACCATGACCCTGCAGAGTCACGACCGCCCGAAACGTTACGCGGCACCCGACGGAGATCGGGCGGTGGTCAATCCGGCGGGTCGCGGAAGGCCGCCAGCAGCGCGTCGCGGGCGTCGTCGCTCAGCTCGACGTCTGGCGGTGACGACCCCACGGTCGTGATCGTCTGCCGGATCTGCTCGACGTACGTGGTGCAGCCGTCGCAGCCGGCGAGGTGGTCGGTGACGCCCTGCTGCATCTCGTCGTCGAGCACGCCGTCGAGGTAGTCGGTGACGAGCTCCACCAGCTCGTCACAGTTCAGATCGGTCATTGGTTCACCTCGGTCCCGACGTCGGACGCGGGAGCCGACACCACGAAGTACGCCTCCAGCCTGCCGCGGACGAACGCCCGCGCGCGATGCAGCAGCACCCGCTGGTTGGCCGCCGAGATCCGCAGGATCGAGCACACCTCGTCCGAGCCGTAGCCCTCCATGTCCCGCAGCGTGATGACGACCCGCTGCCTCTCGGGCAAGTCGGCCAGCGCCGCCTCGACCTGTGCCTGCACCTCGCCGGCCAGCGCACCCTGCTCGGGCGACGGCCACGGCGCCGGGAACTCCAGCCAGTGCCCAGGGAACGGTTCGCCGTGCCCGCGGAACCGCGTCGGATCGACCGTGGGCCCATCGTCCTCGCCGGGCACCAGGCTCCACGACACGTGACGGCCTTCCCGCATCGCTCGCCGCTTGGCGGTGTTGACCAGAACCCGGAACACCCATGTCTTGAGCGACGACCGGCTCTCGAACGCGCCGATCCCCTGGACGACCGCGAGCCATGCGTCCTGCACGACCTCATCGGCGGAAGCGGACGTCGACACGATCGAACGGGCGACCCGGGTCATGCCACCCGACCAGGCGTCCAGCACCAGCGCGAAGGCAGTCTCGTCCCGAGTCCGCAGGCGGGCGACCAGCTCGGCGTCACTCGGCAGGTCGGGCAGGTCGCGCATCGCCCCTCCGGCTCGTCGCGCATCTGGTCGGGGTCTCGCGCGACCACGATGTCACACTGCAGGTCGCGCACCCGATCCGATTCCTGCCACGGCGCTGCTCGCTCCCGCGGCTCGCGGCAACCACCTCGGAGCGGTCACGTTGCTCCTGTCCGACGTGTCATAGCGGTGAACACAGAGACGACCATCTGGAGGAACCATGAAGGCGATCCGCATCTCCGCGCCCGTCGGCATCGAAGGGCTCGTGTACGAAGACGCTCCCGATCCCAAGCCCGCCATCGGCGACGTCCTCGTCAAGGTGCACGCGTGCGGGTTCACCGCGAGCGAGCTGTTCTGGCCGCTCTACACCGACCGCGCCGGGCGCGACCGCGCACCCGTGATCCCGGGCCACGAGTTCTCGGGCACGGTTGTCGAGCTCGGCTACGGCACCGCGGGCGTGGCCGTCGGCGACGAGGTGTACGGGCTGATCGACGGCTACCGCGACGGTGCGGCCGCAGAGCTCATCGCCATCGAGGCCCGCGACGTCGCGCCGGCGCCCACCACGATCGACCACGTGCAAGCGGCGTCGCTGCCCCAAGCGGGGCTCACGTCCTGGCAGGCGCTGTTCGATCACGGCCGTCTCTCCGCCGGTCAGACCGTGATGATCCACGGCGCCGCCGGCGCCGTCGGATCGATCGCGGTACAGCTCGCCAAGGCACGCGACCTGCGCGTCATCGGCACCGGCCGGTCGAAGGTCGAGTCCCTGGTGCTGGGCCTCGGAGCCGACGAGTTCGTCGACGTCGAGCAGGATGGCTGGCAGGACAGCGTCGAGGCCACGGACGTTGTCTTCGACACGATCGGTGGCGACGTCCTCGCCCGGTCCGTCGGGATCGTGAAGCCCGGCGGCGCGCTGATCTCGGTCGCCTCACCACCGCCCGCCGATCGCGACGACATCCGCGTCGTCTTCTTCATTCGCGACCCGAACCGTGCCCAGCTCGTCGAGATCGCGCAGCTGGTCGACGCAGGCAGGATCCAGCCGCAGGTCGGCGGCGTCTATGCGCTGGCCGACGCCCGCGAGGCGTTCACCGAGAAGTCGAGTGGCGGCATCCCTGGCCGGGTCGTCCTCCGACCGTGACGGCCCCCTCGACGTGACCGAGAGAGCAGGCCCGCGCCGGGTGACGTCGCGCCACCGAGCCCTCGAACGCTGTGCAGGTACGGGTCGTTGCGGAGCGCAGGTTGTGGCCGTCGTGGCTTCTTCGTGCGTGCGGCTCACGGGGGCTCGTTAGCCTCATCCAGTGGACCTGCATGGCTCGTCGATACTTCGACTGATCGTGGATTGGGAAGCTGGGGTCCTGTCGATCCTCGTTCGCGCGGACGCGAGCGATGTGACGATCAGCGCGTCAGGGCTCCGCCGGCTGACAGTTGTCTGGGCCCTGTCTGGAGCACCGAACCAGCCGATCAGCCGTGTCGATGTCGGACACGAGAAGCTGAACATCGAGATACAGGGCGGCGGCCACATCTCCGTCCAAGCCAGCAGCATCGAGATGCCCGACGGCCGCCTGTGACAACTCAAGCCCTACTGGCGGGAGGGTGGTGGGATGGTCGGGTCGTCAACGCCGAGGTGCCGGAGCAGCTCGGCGATGTCGCGCTCGATCGCATGGACGTCCGCTCGGGCCGCCGCCCGCCGTGGCGACGCCGGGAGCAACGCGACCGTGCTCGCCAGGTAGTCGATCTCGCGGCGCAGGTCGGCGACGCGTTCCGCCGCCAGTGCGGCCACGGCGTCGGAGCGGCTCATCGCCCGGTCGCCTTGGCCCTGAGTACAGCCTTGCTCAGCACAAGCCCGGCTACGACGACGGCCACCAGTGCCAACTCCCGCCGTGCCGATGGCACGTGGCCGTTGACGGTGGCCCTCAGCTTCACCAGCTCGCCCCGAGTGTCGTCGACGTCGTCGGTGACCAGCCCAACGTACTCATCGTCGCCGGCCGTTTCACGGACGCCGGCGCGACCCGACCGGGGGTTGACGGCGGCGTGTCTCGGGCGGCTCCGATCGACCTCCGCGATCGCTCTCGTCGTCCGCGACCCCGCAATCACCGAGACGCGCAGCCAACCTCCAGGGGTCAGCGGTCGAGGAGATCGTGGGCGCGGCGGCCCAGGTCGGCCATGACCTGGCGTTGGGCCATCGGGCCGATCGAGATCCGGCTGGCCCCGGCCGTCGCCATGTCCCGGACCGTCGTCGTCGGGCCGAGGTTGGCATTGACCGGCGCGCCCAGCTCGGTCGCCAGCCGCTCGACCAGCGCCGGTGCCACCAGTCGGATGGGGTAGACGCAGTCGGCTCCGGCCTCGAGGTAGCGCCGGGCCCGGCGCAGGACCTGGTCGAAGAGGCTCGCCGGGTCGGCGTCGGGCTGGTGGAGCAGCACGTCGATGCGGGCGTTGAGCACGATGTGGACGCCTCGGCGCCCGGCGGCCTCCCGAACACCGGCCAGGTACTCGGCCTGGGTGTCGGCGTCGATCAGCTCGCCCGGCCGGCGATGGTGGGAGTCCTCGACGTTGCAGCCGACAGCACCGGCCGCCAGAAGGCCGTCGACCAGGGCTGCGCCATCGAGGCCGTAACCGCGCTCCAGGTCGGCGGTGACCGGGACCGCCGCACCGGCAGCGATGCGCCGGATCGCCGAGAACACCGTCTCGGGGTCGCTGGTGTTGTCATCGGGCAGGCCGAGCGACGCGGCGATGGCTGCGCTCGAGGTCCCCAGGGCCGCGGCGCCCGCCGCCGCGACCTCGCGTGCGCTGGCCACGTCCCACACGTTGACCAGCACCAGCGGGTCGCCGGGACGGTGCAGCGCCCGGAGGTGTGCGGCGAGTGGGGCAAGCGAATCGAGGTCGGTTGTGGTGGGCATGTACATATCGACTCCGGCGGCACCGCGAAGGCATCGCCGAAACGTCATCCGAGCGACCGATCTCGCCACGAAACCGGCCGGGTTCGACGTGGAGCAGCTGCTCGCTCGGCACCGGGATGCGACCCGTGGCAGCGCCGGCAGGGTGGCAGGCGCGATGCAGTCGGGATGCCGTCGACGAACGCGTACCTCTTGCCGGTCGGGGTCGTCAGGCGCACGCTGGTGGTGACACCGTCCTGGAGGGATGCGATGGCAGAGCCCCTGGTGCTGGGTGCCCGGTCGACGCCGACGACGGCGTGTCGACGCGAGTTCTCCACATCGCGTCGACGCCACAGCCCAGTGCGGGCAGGCGAGATCGGCCCCGTTCGTCGGGAGATCATCTTCGAACCCGTGGAGGAACCGGCTCGACCCGCACCGACCCCGGTCGAACCCCCGCCGGCGGCGCCGGAGGCACCACCGCGGGAGCCCGTCCCGGCACGGCCGTGAGCCAGATCTCCGGCATGTGCGGGGGCGACGATGGGCGCCCCCTTGTGGCGGGTTCGCTCCGCGGTTACCGGACATGGCGTCTGCAGCGCCGCGGGTCACCCGCGTGCGGCGACTCGCTGCCGCTGACGTCGGTCACACGTCGCGTGGTGTGGGGCCCCACGTTGACCGCGTGCTGCACGCCCGAGGTCATGGGGAGCCCGGGCCAGGGACCAGCGACCCTCGACGGCGACCATGTGGCTCCGGCGGCGGGGTGCCAGTGCGGCATCTACGGGTGGTACGACCCGACCGACACCGGCATGCTCCGCGCTGGCGTGTTCGGCGTGGTCGAGGCGTCCGGTCTCGTCCTGATGGGCGAGCGCGGCTTCAGGGCCGAGCGGGCGAGGATCGTCGCCGTCGTCTCCCGGAACCGCCGGCTCACGGCGGCATGCGAGCAGGCAGGCATCGCGGTGTACCGGCGTCGGCGCGATCTCGTCCGGGACCATCCCCCGGAGAATCTGTCGGCGCTGCTCGGACACTCCCTCGACCGGGAGCGACCCACCCCGTCCACCCCGGCGCCATCGCTCTCAGGCATGGACCGGCTCGTCCTGATGGCTGTGTGCGGCCGGGTGGCGTTGATCGCAGCCGCGCTGGCCGTCCTCCCCACGGGCGCCGCCGTCCTCACCGCGATCGTGGCTCAGGTCGCCCTCCTGGGCCTCGTCGCTGCTCGTGTTCGGCAGTGACGGAAGCGGCCGTCGATCCGGAACCGGGAGCTGATGTCAACGGGGGACGGCTGTCGGGCGTCAGTCAGGGTGTCGGGCGACGGGGGCGGCCACTGTTTGCCCGGCTTCTGGACATGGCCGCCGGGACGTAGAGCGAGGAACCCCTGTGGAAACCGAACGCTCGACCCGCAAGCAGCGGCGCTTGGTGGTCGGACTCGCGGCTGTTGGCGCGAGCGCAGCGCTGGCCCTCGGCTTCGTCGTTCTCCGCGACGACGACGGCGAGTTCGCCTCGGTCGAGTCGGCGCCGACGACCGGGTCGACCACGACGACCGGGCCGACCCCGACGAGCGCAGCGACAGGGTCGACCCAGCCATCAGGCCCGGAGTCGACGACGACGCCGATCCCGAATGACACGGACGCTGTCGGGCAAGAGGACCAGACTCAGGCGGGCAGCACTGAAGACTGTCGAGCTGACCCGGATTGCCCGTCGTCTGAACATCGCACCAGTGATCCATGCGGCGCTGCGATCATCGTCGACACGGGCGGCTACCTCGAGGGAAGCCGAGATGCAGAGCAGGGGCTCGCCTACCAGGTCGACAACGCGCCCGCTCCCGAACCGGCCGACAACGACGACGACGATGGAACCGTTGGTCCCGAAACTCGTTACCGGGCCGGCTACGCACAGGGCTGGTGCGACGGCGGAGGCGTGGCGACGGTCGCCGGGTGACCGTGGGTGTCGCGATCGCAAGGAGGAGCCGTGCGGAATCCAGCTCTCGAACCACTCGACGTGCTGGTCGGCGAGTGGACCCTGACCCTCACCGACGCCTGGTTCCTGGAGTCCCGTGAGGTGCGCCAGCATGGCCACGCCACCGCTCGCTGGCTCGGCGACGCCTTCATCGAACTTGAAGCCGAGCTGGAAGGAGCGCACGTCTGGCACTTCGTGCTCGGCCGCAGCGATGCCAACGAGCAGCTCGTCGCGCTGTACCACGACCCGAGGCCGACCTCACGGCTGTACCACATGAGCTTCACGGGGGATGACTGGGCGCTGCATCGAGAGGATCCTGACTTTCACCAGCGCTTCGTGGCCCGCGTGAGCGCCGACCGCATCGAGGGTCGGTGGGACGCGTCCGAGGACCAAGGCGCAACTTGGCGCAAGGACTTCGATCTGATCTTCGACCGGACCGCCACGCGTGACAGCCGCCCCACGAACAGCGACACGATCGAGCGTTGAGGCGCCCCGCCTCGGTGACCGCTCTCCAGCAGCGGCGGGACTGTTCAGCCGTGCCCGGCCGCCATCGCCATCGTCGGCGTCAGCGGTAACAGGAAGCGATGGTCGATAGCGTCGACCGCCGTGAACGGCGTTGACGACCTCTTGCTCGCGTTCGAAACCTCGGACGTGGCGGCGGAGCTCGCGCTCGCTCACTTTGAGTCTGGCGTTTCAGCAACGCTGAAGGCCGACGGGACGCCAGTCACGGAAGCAGATCGAGCGGTCGAGCGATTGCTTCGCGAGACGTTGTCAGCGGCCCGGCCAGACGATGCGCTCCTCGGCGAGGAGCTTGGTCGACTCGGTGAATCCCCTCGGGTCTGGATCCTCGACCCGATCGATGGCACCTCGTTCTTCTGTCGGGGCGACCCGAATTGGCGAGTCCACGTGGCCCTGGAGGTTGCCGGGACCACGGAGATCGCAGTCGTCACCGCTCCTGCGCTGGGACGCTGCTGGTGGGCGACCCGAGGTGGCGGTTCCTTCGAGTCGTGCTGGCCACGCGAGAAGGCCGAGGCCCGGCGCCTGGAAGTCAGTGCCACCTCGGTGCTGCGTGATGCTGTGCTCGATGCTCTGGACGACGAGTCCAGAGCCCGCCTCCCGCCGGGTGCGGGACCCGCCGCGGCGGCAAGCCCCCTCGCGCTTGTCGAGCTCGTTCGTGGCGAAATCGATGGCTTCTTGGCCGAGTGCTGCCACATCTGGGATCACGCCCCGTGGGTTCTTCTCGTCGAGGAAGCGGGCGGCCGTTTCACCGATCGAATGGGAGGACATGCAGCCGACCAAGGCGGTGGCTTGTACTCCAACGCCAACTTGCACAATCAGTTGCTCGCGTCGCTTCACTATCCGGCGCGCCCCTGACCGCCTAGCGGGGGCGACCGCTGATCAGGGCAGCCACACTGGAGATGCGCGGACGGATAGCCCGACCGGCAGCCGCAACGACGACAGGAGATGGCGGCCGCAGCGACTGCCCCCGACCCGCCGGTGCAGCTGCGGTCTTCGAAATCCCGGGCGGATGTTTCCTGTGTCCCGCGACACTGTCCCAATGGGTGATCTCGTGCCGCCCGATCCGCCCCTCGCCGGAGTTCAGGCCGCTCTGCGTCCGTTCCGGGTCAGCGATGCGGCCGCTATTGCAGAGTCCTGCCGGGATCCCGACATTCCTCGGTTCACGATGATGCCGGAGGCGATGACTGAAGATCAGGCCAGGCAGTGGGTCGAGCGCGGCCTTGAGTGGTGGCCTCGCGGTCTGGCTCGCTTTGCGGTGACAGTGCCGCCTTCAGACGAATGCGCTGGTCAGATTGGTATTCAGTTCGATCTCGCCGCGCGTCGAGCCGAGGCGTTCTACTGGCTTGATCGTCGGGTTCGAGGCCGTGGTATCGCGGTGGAGGCGCTCAGCCTCGTCACTGAGTGGGCCTTTCGAGACTATGGAATCGTGCGGGTTCAACTCGTTACTCATCTCGACAACGAGCGCTCGCAAAGGGTCGCCGAGCGCTGCGGTTTCAGCCGCGAGGGCGTCCTGAGGGCATGGGAACCGGTCAAGGATGAGCAGCCCGACGTCGTCATGTGGAGCCGCCTCGTCAACGACCCAGCGCCGAATCTCGGTCACGCATAGCGGCACGTACGAGCGCAACGCTCCTCCCATGACGTTCACCTGACCGGTGGAGCGGAGTGGATCCACCTGGTCGACCTGGACGCCGCGTTTGGTCGCGGCTCCAACGCTGAGCTGCTCGCAGCCGTGATCGGGGAGCTGGACGTCAAGGTGGAGCTGTCGGGCGGCATCCGCGGCGACGCCTCGCTGGAGAGGGCGCTTTCCACCGGCTGCGCGCGGGTCAACCTCGGCACGGCGGCGCTGGAGGACCCGGCATGGTGCGCACGAGCGATCGCCGCGCAGCGCGGTCAACGGCCCACTTCCGGCGGCTGCAGCCCCGGCTCCGCAACGTCGCGTTGGTGACCGAGCGGCACTTTGGCCATGCGTCTGGCCCCTGCCCGCCGCGCGTTCTGGGGCGCGTGTTCTGGCACGCCGGCTGCTTCGTCGTGTGCACCCGAACCGTCGAGATGGCGCTCCCGACCGGGCGGCGCAGACGCCTGCGCGCTCGACCGCGGAGTCGGCGAGGCCGCACGGATGCAAGACAGGGGCGTGCGTGGAGCGCAAGGGATGCGCGTCAGAGGAGGGCGGCGGCGAACTGGTCGTGGTGGTCCATCCACCAGCGGCGCCGGCGGTCGTAGCGCTGGCTGCCACCGGTCCGGTTCCACAGCGCGATGGAGTTCGGGTCACCGGCGTCGACGCTGCGCCGGACGGCTGCTTCGATGCGGTCGATGGCATCGTTCATGGCGGTGAGCAGCTCCGCCCGACCGTCCCGGTCCAGTCCGTAGGCGTCGGCGACGAGTCGTAGCCGTGCCGGCCGGTCGGCGGGTCGCCAGCCGAGCCGGGCCTGGTCGAAGTCGTCGTCGATCGGTACGCAGAGGCGGGCGAGCTGGGCGAGGTCGTAGACGGGGCGGCCAGGGGCGGCGAACTCGAAGTCGAGCAGCGCAACGGCGATGCCGTCACGGAAGACGACGTTCGAAGGCTCCACGTCGTTGTGGCACACGAGCGTCCCGCCCGCAGGGTCAGCCAGAGCGTCGTCCCAGGTGAGACCCTGAGGGTCGAACCCGCGGGCGGCGTCGTGCAGCCCGCGCAGCAGCCTGGCGATGGACGCCAGCGCGGTGTCGGACTGGCTCCAGTCCGGATAGGGCGCCAGGGGGACCTCGCCGTCGATGAACACGAGGCGCTCGCGTCCGTCCTCGTCGATGCCGACGGGTAACGAGGCGCCCTCGAAGCCGGCGTGTCTCACCGCCCGCAGGAAGGCGTGGATCGAACCCGTGTGCGGACTCGAGGGGCGAAGAACATGCGGACCGACGCGGACGACCTGGCCCGCGTTCGCGATCCCGCCATCGAGCTGCTGCTCAGCCACACCGCCACCTTGACAGCCGAATGGGGATCAGGCGGCCCGGCGGGCGGTGGCGGACAGCGCTCATGATGGCGCCCCGGCACTCGCGCGTGCCTTCCGGTCGGCTGTGCTGCGTCCGTGCAGGAGGAGGGCCCGGGCGAGGGCGGCCACCGCCGCAGTCGAGAACAGGGTGCGCACGATGTTGGCGGCCACCCACGGGCCTTCGAACTGGTCGCGGACATGGGCGAGGTCGGCGATGCGGTCGGGGTCGCCGGCCTGGTCGATCTCGTTGTTGAGCGGGATGTTGATGCCGAGGGTCACGGCGAAGACGATCCCGTAGAGCACGAGGGCGGCGACGGTCCAGCGGAGGGCGACCCCGGGCCCGTGACGTCGCTGCAGCACGGCCGCGAGCACGGTCAGCACCAGCGCCCCGGTGAAGGTGAGCTGGAACACCGGGTTGTCATTGAACCGCTGCATGGTCGCCACGAAGGTGCGGTCGTCGGCGCCGGCCAGGTTGGGCATGACCGCAACCGAGAACGTGTAGATCAGCCCGGTGACGAGGGCCATCGCCACCAGCGCGGCGCCGAGCACGAGCCCGGTCCGCCCGTCACCGTCGACACGGTGACGGGCCGACCGAACCGGCTCGGCCACGGGGGAGCGGACGTCGTGGTCGGTCATCGGTCCGCGGGCGGGTTCCAGATGCCGGTGGCGGCGGTGCGGGCGGCGAAGTCGGCGAAGTCCCGAGGCGGACGACCCAGGACCCGCTCCACGGTGTTGGTGACGTAGGCGAGTTTGCCGAGGACGTCGCTGAACAGGTAGGTCAGGAACCCGACGAGCTCGGCGGGGGCGCCATGCTCGGCGGCACTGGCCGCGTAGTCCTCCACCGACACCGGCACGTAGGTGATGTCCCGGCCGCTCGCCTTGGCGATCTCGGCGACGGCCTCGGGGACGCTCAGCAACCGCGGGCTGGTCAGCTCGTAGACCTGCCCCGCGTGGCCGGGCTCGGTGAGCGCCGCCACCGCGACATCGGCGATGTCGTCGGTGTCGACGAACGGGTCGAGCTGGCCGTCGTCGGCCGGGAGCACCACCTCGCCGGCCCGGATCGAGTCGAGGAGGAAGTCCTCGCTGAAGATCTGCATGAACCAGGCGCAGCGCAAGATGGTCACGTCGGCGCCGGTGGCCTGCACCTCGCGCTCGCCCCGCTGGGCCTCGTCCTCGCCCCGGCCGGTCAGCAGCACCAGCCGGGTGACGCCCTGCTCGATCGCGAGATCGGCGAACGCCCGGGTGGCCTCCGTTGCCTCGGAGATGACCAGGTCGGGGTAGGGGATGTACGCCGCCCGCGCGCCCTGCAGCACCGGGGCCCAGGTCGACTGGTCCTCCCAGTCGAACCGCGGGGTCCCGGAACGGCTCCCGACCCGCACCGGCAGGCCCCGAACCCGGAGCCGCTCGACGACCCGACGGCCCGTCTTGCCCGTTCCGCCGAGCACCAGTGTCGGCCGTTCGTCGTGTGAGTTCTCGGTCATGGTGGATCCTCTCTTGGCTGGTCGATGTACCTGCCGTCCACTCTGAGAGAACCGATCCGGTGGAACAATGCCTGCGCGTCTCTCATTCATGTCCGTTCGTCCAGTCCCTTGGACGCTCGCGTCCATGGCGGCAGAATGGGGCCCATGCGAGGCGAGGATCCCTGGGCCACACCCGACCCGCTCGGCGAGGCGCTACACGTCCTGCGCATGTCGGGCAGCTTCTACTGCCGCTCCGAGCTCACCGCTCCCTGGGGCCTGGACCTGCCGCCCGAGCCCGAGTCGATGTGGTTCCACGTCGTGAACGCCGGGCGGTTCTGGCTCGAGGTCGACGGCGACGAGCCCCGGCAGCTACAGCCCGGCGACTTCGCCCTCGTGCCCCACGGCGAGGGCCACCTGCTGCGCAGCGAGCCCGGGGCACCGGCCCCGCGGGTCGACGAGCTGGAGTACGACTACGCCAGCGACCGCTACGCGATCCTGCGCCACGGCGGCGGCGGGGCGCCCACGAGCATCGTGTGTGGCACCGTCCGCTTCGGGCACCCGGCAGCCCGCAACCTGGTGGCGCTGCTGCCCCGCACGATCGTCATCGAGGGGTCGCCGGGGTCGCGGTCGCCCGAGGCCGACTGGATGCACAGCACGCTCCGCCTCATCGCCGCCGAGGGGCGGGAGCTGCGGCCGGGCGGCGAGGCGGTGATCACCCGGCTGTCGGACATCCTGGTCATCCAGGCCATCCGCTCGTGGATCGCCGGCGACCCGGCGGGGCAGACCGGGTGGCTCGGAGCGCTGCAGGATCCCCGCATCGGGCGGGCCATGTCGCTCGTGCACCGCGATCCGGCCCAGCCCTGGTCGGTGGCGTCGCTCGCGCGGGAGACCGCCATGTCGCGGTCCGCGTTCGCCGCCCGGTTCACCGAACTGGTGGGCGAGCCGGTGATGCAGTACGTCACCCGCTGGCGGATGCAGGTAGCACTCGACTGGCTGCAGCACGACGACGCCCCCGTCGCGGCGCTCGCCGCCCGCCTGGGCTACGAGTCCGAAGCGGCATTCAGCCGCGCCTTCAAGCGCACGGTCGGCATCTCCCCCGGCGCCTCTCGCCGGTCACCCGCCCACGAAGTGCTCACCGAGCTGACCTGAACGACCATCGCGCAGACCATAAACAGCTCATACGCGACCAGAAGCGCCGCCTCCAGGGCGCTCAGTAGTGGGTGATCTGCAACACCTCGCCCGGGGCGGGCGCCTTGTGCGATTGTGTTCGTTCATGTTAGAAACAACACAGTCGAACGTCGCCAGGTCGGGGGGCTGTGGGTGGTCGATGCGAACGATGTCGTGCTCGCCATGCGGGGCATCTCCAAGCGGTTCGGGGGCACCCGTGCCCTCGACGACGTGTCGCTCGAGCTGCGACGGGGCGAGGTGCACGCGCTGGTCGGCGAGAACGGGGCCGGCAAGTCGACGCTGATCAAGGTCATGACCGGCGTCCACCAGCCGGACGAGGGCCAGGTCCTGGTCGACGGCACGCCCGCGACGCCGCGGAACGCGGCCGACGCCCAGCGGCTGGGCATCGCGGCCATCTACCAGGAGCCGCTGATCTTCCCTGATCTCAGCGTGGCCGAGAACATCTTCGTCGGCCACCGTGACCTGGGGCGTGTCGTGCGCTGGCGGAAGATGTGCGCGGACGCCGTGGCCCTGCTGTCCCGCCTCGACGTCCACCTCGACCCCCGCATGCCGGCGGTGGGCCTGCCCGTGGCGGCTCAGCAGGCGATCGAAATCGCCAAGGCCATCTCGCTCGACGTCCGGGTGCTGATCATGGACGAGCCCACGGCTGCGCTGTCGGCCCACGAGGTCGAGCGCCTGTTCCGGCAGGTCCGCCAGCTGCGGGACGAGGGCGTCGCCGTGCTGTTCATCAGCCACCGCCTGGAGGAGGTGTTCGCCATCGCGGACAGGATCTCGGTGTTCCGCGACGGCCGCCACATCTCCACCGACGCACGGGACGACGTCACCACCGCCGGGCTGATCGCCGCCATGGTGGGGCGGGAGGCCGCGGACTTCTACGCCCGCAGCGACCATCGCACCGGCGAGGTCGTGCTGCGGGTGCGGGACCTGGGGCGCACGGGCCAGTTCTCGGGGGTCAGCTTCGACGTCCGCCGCGGCGAGGTGCTCGGACTGGCCGGCTTGGTCGGCGCCGGGCGCACCGACGTGGCCCTCGCGCTGTTCGGCATCGCTCCGGCCGAGACGGGGACGATCGAGCTCCACGGCCGGCAGGTCGAGATCGGCCACCCCCGCCAGGCGATGGACCTGGGCATCGCCTACGTGTCCGAGGACCGCCGCCACGTGGGGTTGTCGCTGTCGCAGTCGGTCACGGCCAACATCACGCTGCCGGCGCTGGGCCGGTACGTGTCGCGGCTCGGCCTGGTCGATCGCCGCGCCGAGCGGGAGACGTCCGAGCGGTTCCGCACGCAGCTCGGCATCCGCACGGCCGGGCTGAACGAGCCCGTGGGCCTGCTCTCCGGCGGCAACCAGCAGAAGGCGATGCTCGCCAAGTGGCTCAACACCGAGCCCACGGTCCTCCTCCTCGACGAGCCGACCAGGGGCATCGACGTGGGGGCCAAGGCCGAGGTTCACCACATCGTCGACGAGCTGGCCCGCCAGGGCGTGGCCGTGGTGCTCATCTCGTCCGACCTGCCCGAGGTGCTGGCCATGAGCGACCGGGTGCTGGTCATGCGCGAGGGCGGGCAGAGCGGTCTGTTCGATCGCGCAGATGCGACCGAGGAGCGCGTCATGACCGCGGCGATGGGGGTCGCATGACGAGCGCCCTGTGGGTCCGCCCCGAGCGGATCAAGGAGCTGTCCCTCCTCGGCGTCATCGTCCTCGCCGTCGTCGTGTTCGGGTTCCTGGTCGACGACTACTACAGCGGCCGTTTCTTCAACCGGGTGACCACCAGCGTCGCCATCACGGCGGTCCTGGCCGTCGCCCAGACGCTCGTGATCGTCACCCGCAACATCGACCTGTCGGTGGGCTCGATCGTCGGCGTCACCGCCTACCTCACCGGCGAGTTCGCCGCCGCCCACCACGACGCGTCGCCCGCGCTCGCCATCGCCCTCGCCGTCGGGCTGGGCGCCCTGCTGGGTGCGGTCAACGGGGTGATCGTGGCCTACGGACGGGTGCCCGCCATCATCGTCACGCTCGGCACGCTGGCGATCTACCGGAGCTGGCTGGTCTCCCACGCCGACTCCAAGACGATCACCGCCGACTCGCTGCCGTCGTGGGTGGTCGACCTGCCGACGCGGACGCTCGTCAGCGTGGGCGGCCTGGACGTGCGGGCGGTGGTGGCCGTCGTGGTGGCGGTCGTCGTCGTGCTGCAGCTCGCGCTCGCCCGCCTGCGCTGGGGCCGCCGCCTCTACGCCGTGGGCTCCAACCCCGAGGCCGCAGCCCAGTCCGGCCTCCCGACCCGGCGGCTCGTGCTGGGCGCCTTCGTCGGCTGCGGGGCCCTCTCGGGGCTGGCCGGCTTCCTCTTCCTGGCCCGGTTCGGCACGATCACGGTGGTCGCCGGCCAGGGGCTCGAGCTGGACTCGGTGGCGGCGGCCGTGGTCGGCGGGGTCAGCGTGCTGGGCGGGTCGGGCACCCTCGTCGGCGCCGTGCTGGGCGCCGTGCTCATCGACCTCCTCGACCAGAGCCTCGTGCGCGTGCCCCAGGTCAGCGAGTTCTGGCGCGACGCCATCCTCGGCGGGCTGATCCTCGCCGCGGTCGTGGCCGACGTGGCCATCGGCCGGCGGTTCCAGCGCCGGTGGTCGGCCGAGGCCCGCCCCCACACCCGGGTCGACGACGAGGCCGGCGCCGGCGGACCGCCGCCGGGCGACGGCGACGGCGCGGGCGACGGTGAGGGTGAGGGTGCGACACCGGCGCTCGTCGCCACCGACCCGGGAGGAGACGCGACCGATGCCTGAGTGGGCCAGGACGCACAGCTGGGAGCTGCTGCTCGGCGCGATCCTGCTGGCGACCGTCGTCTACAACGCCACCAACTCGCCCGTCTACCTCGACGTCGACAACTTCGTGAACCTGTTCCGGTTGTCGATCGAGAAGGTGATCATCGCCGTGGCGATGACCTTCGTGATCATCAACGGTGAGATCGATCTGTCGGTCGCGTCGGTGATGGCGTTCTCGGCGTGCGTCCTGGCGGCGGCGCACGAGGCCGGCGTCCCGTTCCCGCTGGCGATCGTGCTGGCGCTGGCGGCGGCCGCGGCGGCCGGGTTCGTCCAGGGCCTGGTGGTGGCCCGGACCGGCATCTCGTCGCTGGTCGTAACGCTGGCCGGGCTGATCGGCTTCCGGGGCGCGGCGCGCATCCTGCTCGAGGACCGCTCGATCGGCGACTTCCCAGAGTGGTTCGGCAACGTCGGCCGCGAGGACTTCCTCGGACCGATGCCCGTCTCCCTCGTGCTGTTCCTGGTGATGCTCGGTGTGGGCGGTGTCGTCCTCCACCGGAGCGCCTTCGGGCGCAAGGTCTTCGTGATCGGCAGCAACGCCGAGGTGGCCCGGTACTCGGGCATCGCCGTCGCCCGCGTCAAGCTGACGATCTTCACGATGTCCGGCCTGGTGGCCGGCATCGCGGGCGTGTTCTTCGCCGCCCGCCTCGGATCGGTGCGGGCCAACATCGGCGAGGGCTTCGAGCTCGACATCATCACGATGGTCCTGCTGGGCGGCGTGAGCATCTTCGGCGGGACCGGATCGATGGTCGGCGTCGCCTTGGCCATCGGCATCGTGCTCAACCTGCGCAATGGGCTCGGCCTGGCCAACGTCGAGCCGAACACCCAGACGGGCGTGATCGGGGCGCTGCTCATCGCCTCGGTGCTGGCGCAGAACCTGCTCGACCGCCTGCCCCTGCGACGACAGGCGGCGGCCGAGTCATGACCCCACGCGACGGACGGATCTACGCCGGGGGGATTCCGGCGAGAGAAGGAGAGGGAAGATGAGACCACTCAAGCTGATGGGCGTGATCTCGTGCCTGGCGCTGGTCGTGGCCGCGGGCTGCGGCGACGACGACGACGGCGCGGCCACGACCGACGACGCCGGCTCGGGCGACAGCGCCTCGGGGGAGGCCGTCACCATCGAGGGCGGGGACGACATGTCGTCCATCCTGCTGCCCAAGTGCACGGGCATCGCGGTGTTCGACCAGGCCAACGAGGGCGCCCAGGAGGCGGCCGAGGAGCTGGGCACCGCCGAGCCGGAGTTCCTGGGCCCGTCCACCTGCGAGGACCCGACAGGGCAGATCGAGACCATGACCAACGCCGCCACCCAGGGCGTCGACGCGGTGATGATCTCGAACAACGCGGGCGAGCAGATCCAGTCGGGCGTCGACGCCGCCACCGATGCCGACGTGAGCGTGGTGAGCTGGGACTCGCCGATCCCCTCGGGCGAGGGCGAGAGCCTGTTCGTCGCCCAGGTCGACTTCGACGAGACCGGCGTGGTGATGGCCGACATGGCGCTCGAGATCCTGGGCGAGGACGGCGGGACCTTCGCCATCCTCTCGGCGTCGCCCGACGCCGCCAACCAGAACGCCTGGATCGAGGCGCTCGAGACCGCGCTGGAGGAGGAGCAGTACGCCAGCCTCGAGCTGGTCGACACCGTCTACGGCAACGACGACGCCGACGAGTCGTACGACCAGGCCCTCGCCCTGGTCGACTCGCACCCCGACCTCGAGCTGATCATGGCGCCGACCACCGTCGGCATCGCCGCCGCGGCCAAGGCCATGACCGACGAGGGCCTGTGCGAGACGGTCAAGGTGTCCGGCCTGGGCCTGCCCGAGGAGATGCGGGCCTACACCGAGAGCGGCTGCGCCCCGCAGTTCGCGCTGTGGAGCTTCGTCGACCTCGGCTACCTCACCTACTACGCCACGTACGGCATCGCCACGGGGCAGATCGAGGCCGCCGACGGCCAGACGTTCACCGCTGGCCGGATGGGCGACTACACGATCGAGACGGACCCGACGCGCGACGCCGGCTTGCGGATCGTGATGGGCCCGTTCACCGTCTACACCGAGGAGAACATCGACTCGTGACCGCGGCGGGCGCCGGGCGGGGCGGATCGACAGCGCACCGCCCGGCAGCCGTGGTCAGGGCTCGCACCCCGTCGATGAGGAGGACGTGCGCGTGCACCGGTTCGGCTTCACGCTGAAGGTCCGGCCCGAGGTGGTCGACGACTACCGCCGGCACCACGCCGCGGTGTGGCCCGACATGCTCGACGCGCTGCGCCGGGCGGGCTGGCACAACTACTCGCTGTTCCTGCAGCCCGACGGGACGTTGTTCGGCTACGTCGAGACGCCGGGCACCCTGGCCGAGGCGCAGGCGGCCATGGCCGCCGAGCCGGTCAACGAGCGGTGGCAGGCGCTGATGGCCCCGTACTTCGAGGGCGAGGGCCTGCCCGCCGACCAGATGATGCGGGCGCTCGACCTGGTCTTCCACCTGGACTGACACGAGAGGAGGTGACGTTGGACGCAACCTGGCCACCCGAGGTCGACGCCCTGGTGGCACGCTCGCACGCCCTCGGGGCCGACCCGCGGGTCACCAACTACGGCGGCGGCAACACGTCGTGCAAGGCCGCGGTCGTCGACCCGGTGACGGGGGCGGAGACCGACGTGCTGTACGTGAAGGGGTCGGGCGGCGACCTCGGCACGCTCCGGCCCGAGGGCCTGGCCACCCTGCGCCTCGACCGGGTGCGGGCGCTGCGGGGCGTGTACCGCGGGGTCGATCACGAGGACGAGATGGTCGACGCGTTCGAGCACTGCCGCTGGGCGGGCGGCGGCGCCGCCCCGTCGATCGACACGGCGATGCACGCGCTGGTCGACGCCCCCCACGTCGACCACCTCCACCCCGACGCGGTGATCGCCCTCGCGGCCGCCGCGGACGGCGAAGCCCTCACCAAGGAGTGCTTCGGCCGCGAGCTGGCCTGGGTGCCGTGGCGCCGCCCGGGCTTCGAGCTGGGGCTGCAGATCACGTCCCTGGCCGCCGACAACCCCAGCCTGCGGGGCGTCGTGCTGGGCGGCCACGGCCTGACCACGTGGGCCGCCACGTCCGAGGCGTGCCAGGCGACGTCGCTCGAGGTCATCGCCCGGGCCGAGCGCTTCATCGCCGAGCGCGGCCGCCCCGATCCGCTCGGCCACGTGCGGCCGGGGTTCGAGCCGCTGCCCGCCCCCGAGCGCCAACGGCTGGCGGGCGTGTTGGCGCCCCACATCCGGGGCCTGTGCTCGACCGACCAGCGCGTCGTCGGCCGCCTGACCGACAGCGACCTCGTGCTCGACACGCTGTCCCGCGAGGCCATCGAGCGGCTCGCGCCCCTGGGGACCTCGTGCCCCGACCACTTCATCCGCACCAGGGTCCGGCCCCTGTTGCTGGACCTCCCGCCGACCGCGCCCGTCGCCGACCTGGTGGCCCGCCTGCGCGAGCTGCACGCCGCCTACCGCGACGACTACGCCGCCTACTACCGGCGCCACGCCACCCCCGACTCGCCGCCGATGCGCGGGGCCGACCCGGTGATCGTGCTCGTGCCGGGCGTGGGCATGTTCAGCTTCGGCGCCGACGCCCGGGCCGCTCGCATCGCGGGCGAGTTCTACGTCAACGCGATCAACGTCATGCGCGGTGCCGAGGCGCTGTCGACCTACGCGCCCATCGACGAGTCCGAGAAGTTCCGCATCGAGTACTGGGCGCTCGAGGAGGCCAAGCTCCGCCGCCTGCCGCCGCCGCGCCCGCTGGCCGGGCGGGTCGCCCTCGTGACCGGGGCGGCGTCGGGCATCGGCCGGGCCATCGCCGCCCGCCTGGGGGCCGAGGGCGCGGCGGTCGTGCTCGCCGACCGCGACGTCGCGGGGGCCGAGGCCGTGGCCGCCGCCCTGGGCGGCGCCGACGTGGCGGTGGCGGTCGAGGTCGACGTCAGCGACGAGGCCGCCGTCGCCGGTGCAGTCCAGGCGGCCGCCGCCACGTACGGCGGCGTCGACCTGGTGGTCAACAATGCGGGGCTGTCGATCTCGAAGCCGCTGGTGGAGACCACCGTGGACGACTGGGACCTGCAGCACCGCATCATGGCCCGGGGGTCGTTCCTCGTCAGTCGGGAGGCGGCCCGGGTGATGGAGGCGCAGGGGCTGCCGGCCGACATCGTCTATGTGGTGTCGAAGAACGCCGTGGTCGCCGGCAAGGACAACGTGGCCTACGGGGCGGCCAAGGCCGACCAGGCCCACCAGGTGCGGCTGCTGGCCACCGAGCTCGGGCCGCTCGGCGTGCGGGTCAACGGCGTCAACCCTGACGGCGTGGTGCGCGGCTCGGGCATCTTCGAGGGCGGCTGGGGCGCCGAGCGGGCCCGCGTCTACGGCGTGTCCCGCGAGGAGCTGGGCAAGTTCTACGCCGGGCGCACCGTGCTGGGCCACGAGGTGCTGCCCGAGCACGTGGCCGCCGCGGTGTTCGCCCTCTGCTCGGGCGAGCTGGCGCTCACGACCGGCACCATCCTGCCGGTGGACAGCGGGGTGCCGATGGCGTTCCTACGGTGAGGGGAGAGGAGCCGACGATGACGATCGACCGCAGCCGCATCGACGAGGACAACGAGATCCGCCTGGCCTGGCACGAGTCCGACCTGGCCCACACCCTGGACGTGGTGGCCCGGGCGGGGGTGGACGGCGAGGCCGTGGTGGCCGAGGTGGCCCGGTTCAGCGCGGCGGCGCCGTCGTGGGCGGTGGGCACCGGCGGCACCCGCTTCGGCCGCTTCCCCGGCGGGGGCGAGCCGCGCGACACGATCGAGAAGATCGACGATGTCGCCGCCCTCAACGCCCTCACGGGGGCCAACCGGTCGGTCAGCCTCCACGTGCCGTGGGACGACCCGGGGCTCGGGGCGGGGGCCGCCGCGCTGCGGCGCCACGCGGAGGAGCGGGGCATCGCCTTCGACGCCATGAACTCCAACACGTTCCAGGACAACCCGTCGACCACCCGCGACGGCGCGGTGTCCTACAAGTTCGGCAGCCTGGCCAATGTGGACGAGGGCGCCCGCACGGCGGCGATCGAGCACAACCACTACGTGGTCGACCTCGGCCTCGAGCTGGGGTCGCGGGCGCTGACCGTGTGGCTGGGCGACGGCATGAACCACCCGGGCCAGGCCAGCTTCCGGGGCCAGTTCGAGCGGGTGCTCGCCGGGCTGGGCGAGATCTACGCCCACCTGCCCGGCGACTGGGCGATGTACACCGAGCACAAGCCCTACGAGCCGGCGTTCTACTCGTCGGTGAACAACGACTGGGGCACGTCGCTGCTGCTCGCGCAGGGCACCGGCGATCGGGCCAAGTGCCTGGTCGACCTCGGCCATCACCTGCCCAACACCAACATCGAGCAGGTGGTGTCGCGCCTCGCCATGGTGGGGCGGCTGGGCGGGTTCCACTTCAACGACTCGAAGTACGGCGACGACGACCTGACCGTGGGCTCGATCACCCCGTTCCAGCTCTTCCTCATCGTCGGCGAGCTGCTGGAGGCCGGCGGGGGCCGCATGCCCGACGCCGCCTACATGATCGACGAGAGCCACAACCTGAAGGACCCGCTGGAGGACCTCATCCAGGCTACCGACGCGCTGCAGGTGGCGCTCGCCCAGGCCCTGTGCGTCAACCGGGCCGACCTGGCGGACGCGCAGTCCGCCAACGATCCCGCCCGGGCCGCCGAGGTGCTGCACCGCGGGTTCCGCACGGACGTGCGGCCGCTGGTGGCCGAGGCCCGGCGGCGCAACGGGGCCGCCCTCGACCCCCTGGCCACCTACCGGGCCGTCGGCTACCGGGCGGCCACGGTGGCCAGCCGGGGCAGCGACACCGTGGCCACGGGTCTGTAGTGGTCGCTCGTCCGGCCGAGGGCCCGGTCGTGGTCGCGGTGGACTTCGGCGCGTCGTCCATCAGGGTGTGCCGGGTCGATCTCGGGGCCCGCCCGCCGGCCGTCGAGGTCGTCCACCGTCACGGCCACGGGCCCGTGGCGGACGGGGCGGGTCACCTGCGCTGGGACTGGGACCGGCTGGTGGCGGAGATGGACGCCGGGCTGGCCGCCGCCGCGGCGCGGGGGCCCGTGGCGTCGATCGGGGTCGACACGTGGGGAGTCGACTACGGGCTGCTCGACGCCCGAGGCGAGCTGGTGGCGCCGCCGTTCTCCTACCGGGACGACCGGACCGCGGGCTACGCCACCGTGGTGGCCGCGGCCGGCGGGCCGGCCCACCTCTACGCGGCCACCGGGGTCCAGCTCCAGGAGTTCAACACGATCTTCCAGGTGGCCGTCCACGACCGGGGCGAGCTGGCGCGGGCCCGCCACCTGGTGCTGCTGCCCGAGCTGCTGGTCCACCACCTCACCGGGGCGATCCTGGCCGAGAGGACGAGCGCGGGGACGACCGGGCTGGTCGACATCACCGCGGGCGACTGGTCGGCCGACCTCGCCGCGGCCGCGGGCCTCGACCCCGCCCTGCTGCCCCCGATCGCCGCGGCCGGCGAGCGCGCTGGCGCGTGGCGCGGGATCCCGGTCCACCTGGTCGGCGGCCACGACACCGCCTCGGCCGTGGTGGCCATGGGCGCCGCGCCAGGCCCGCACGCGGCGTTCGTCTCGGCGGGGACCTGGCTGCTCGTCGGCCGCGAGCAGGCCGCGCCCGACCTCGGCGAGGCGGCGCGGGCCGGCAACTTCACCAACGAGATCGGGGCCCTCGGCGGCGTCCGGTTCCTGAAGAACCTGGCCGGGTCCTGGCTGGTCGAGGGGTGCCGGCGCACCTGGGGCGACCCGCCGGTCGCCGACCTGCTGGCGGCGGCGGCCGACGTGGACGACGAGCTGCCCCTGCTCGACGTGGCCGACGAGCGCTTCCTCCATCCGTCCGACATGCTGGCGGAGGTGACGGCGGCACTCGGGTTGGCGATCGACGCGGCGCCCCCGCTGGTGGTGGCGGCCATCGTGGCGTCGCAGGCGGCCGGCACCGCGGCCGTGCTCGACCGGCTCGGGGGGGTCGACGACGTGGCCGTGTTCGGGGGCGGGGGCCGGTCGGCGCTGTACCGCCGCAGATTGGCGGCCCGCACGGGCCTCCCGGTCGTGCAGGGCCCCGTCGAGGCGACCGCGCTCGGCAACGCCCTGGTGCAGGGCATCGCCCTCGGGCGGTACGCCGACCTGGCCGACGCCCGGGCCCACCTCGCACCGGTCTCGGCCGGGACAGCCGCGCCGGCCGCGGCGACCGCGGGGGACCGATGAGCATCGAGGCCGTCGACCGGCTGGCCCAGATCGAGCACCGGGTTCGCGTCGCCGGCCGGGTCAAGGTCGCCGAGCTGGCCGAGGAGCTGGAGGTCAGCGAGATGACCATCCGCCGCGACCTCGACCTGCTCGCCGAGCAGGGGATGATCCAGCGGATCCGCGGCGGCGCCGTCGCCCTCGGGCCCCAGCCGTTCGCCCAGCGGTTCAGCCGTCAGGCCCGCGCCAAGGACCGCATCGCCGCCAAGCTGGCCGACCTGGTCGGCGACGGCGGCGCCATCGGAGTGGACGCCTCGTCGACCCTGCAGCGCCTGGCCGGGACCGTCGGCCGGCCCCGCGAGCTGACGGTGGTGACCAACGGGCAGGACACGTTCCAGGCCCTGCAGGACGTGCCCGGGGTGACCGTCCTGCTGACCGGCGGCCAGCTCGACCCCCGCACCGGCAGCCTCGTCGGCCCCATGGCCACCCGGGCCGCCCGGGAGGTGCTGCTGCGCCGGCTCTTCGTGTCGGCCGCCGCCCTCGATCCCCGCCACGGCACGTCCGAGGCCACCCTGGAGGAGGCCGAGGTCAAGCTCGCGCTGGCCGACGTCGCCGCCGAGGTGGTGGTGGCCGTCGACTCCAGCAAGCTCGGGCAGCGGGCGCCGGCACGGGCGCTGCCTCCCGAGCGGGTCGACCTCCTGGTCACCGAGCTCGATCCCGCCGACGCCCGGCTCGACGCCTACCGCGAGCAGTGGCAGATCCGTTGAGACGCGGGCGCGGGCCCCGCCGGGTGAGCGTCGGGGCCGGCGGCGGGCTGCGCGGCCGGATGCCCCAGTCCGTCGAGACGCTCCGCTCGGTGCTCCGGTTCCGGCCCGTCGAGCTCGACCCCGTCGCCCGCCGCCTGGCCCGGGCCACGTCGGTCGCCGACCTGCGCGCCATCGCCCGCCGCCGGCTGCCCCGGGGCGTGTTCGACTACATCGACGGCGGCGCCGAGGACGAGCGGACCATGGCCGCCAACGCAGGCGCGTACGCCCGCACGACGTTCCGTCCGAGGGTCCTGCGGGACGTGGGCACGGTCGACCCGGCGACCACGCTCCTCGGCCGTCCGCTGTCGCTGCCCCTCGTGCTGGCCCCGACCGGGTTCACCCGAATCGCGGACCCCGACGGCGAGCTGGCGGTGGCCCGCGCCGCGGCCCGCGCCGACCTGCCGTACACCCTGTCGACGCTGAGCACGCGCTCGATCGAGGAGGTGGCCGCGGTGGGCCCCGGGCGCCGCTGGTTCCAGGTCTACGTGTGGCGCGACCGGGGTCTGGTCCGCGCCATGATCGAGCGGGCGGCCGCCGCCGGCTACGAGGCGCTGGTGCTCACGGTCGACACGGCGGTGCTCGGCCGTCGCGAGCGGGACGTGCGCCGGGGGTTCACGCTCCCGCCCAAGATCGGGCCCGGCACGCTGCTCGACGGCGCCCTGCACCCCGGCTGGACCTGGGCGTTCGTGCGGTCCGAGCCGATCCGCTTCGCCAACGTCGCGGAGCCCGGTGCCGGTGCCGGACCGGGCGACGGGCGTGAGGCGGTGTCGCTGGCCGAGTACATCAACAGCCAGTTCGACCCCGCCCTCTCGTGGGACGACGTGGCCTGGATGCGCTCGCTGTGGGACGGACCGATCGTGCTCAAGGGCATCCAGACCGTCGACGACGCCCGGCTCGCCGCCGACGCCGGCGTCGAGGCCATCGCCCTGTCCAACCACGGCGGGCGCCAGCTCGACGGCGCCCCCGCGACGCTGGGCCTGGTCGCCCCGGTGGCCGACGCCGTCGGCGAGCGCGTCGAGATCATCTGCGACGGCGGCGTCCGGCGCGGCAGCGACATCGTCAAGGCCGTCGCCCTGGGCGCCCGGGCGGCGATGGCGGGCCGCGCCTATCTCTACGGCCTCGGCGCCGCCGGCGAGCGGGGCGTCGATCACGTGCTCGGGCTGCTGGACACCGACGTCCGCCGGACGATGGCCCTGGTCGGCGCCCGCACCGTCGCCGACCTCAGCCCGGCTCTCGTCTCCGGGCCGGATCCCTGACGGCGCCGCCCGCAGCAGCCGTCTCGCCAGGGGTCGAGGTGGCAACTGAGCCGATCACGCCTCGGTGAGGGCGGCAACCTGACTCGTCTCGTCGATGAAGGGCATCGAGACGCCGGCTCCCGTGCGCTGGACGCAGAGCGAAGCGGCCGCGTTCGCCAACCGGACTGCACGGTCGAGCGTCTTGCCAACAGCGAGGGCCGCCGCGAGGTTCCCGACGAAGCAGTCGCCGGCCCCGGTGGTGTCGATCGCGGAGACCGGGATGCCCGGCACGTCCACTCTCCGCTCGTCGACGATCGCCACAACCCCTCGTGCCCCGAGCGTGACGACGATGACCTGCTCCCGGCGAACACGCAGGGCCTTGGCGGTCCGGACGACCTCGTCCGTGGATGTCGTGGGTTCGATGGACGTCTCGGCGAAGTACGCAAGCTCGGTCTCGTTGAGAACCAGGACGTCGGTGAGCTGGAGAAGTCCTGGAGAACAGCTCATCGCCGGCGCAGGGTTCAGGAGGGTGGACGCGCCGGCGCTCCGCCCGGCCTCGAAGAAGTCGATGACCGTCGCCTGCGGGATCTCGAACTGGCTGACGAGAACGTCGCCCTTCCTGATCTCCTGATGGGTCACATCGCGTGGCGTGACTTCGCCATTGGCGCCAGGCACGACGACGATCATGTTCTCACCCGCGTCGTCCACGACGATCAGAGCCGTGCCGGTCGGTGTACCCGGTGTCGTGGTGACGCCATCGAGGTCGACACCCTGCTGTCCGAGGAACTCGAGCAGTTGAGCCGAGAAGGCGTCATCTCCGACGCGGCCGATCAGGGCGACCGACGCACCTGCGCGTGCGGCGGCGACAGCCTGGTTCGCCCCTTTGCCACCGGGGAAGTAGCGCAGGTCCTTGCCCGAGATGGTCTCTCCGGGAAGCGGCAGGCTCGCGCTGAAGGCGACGACATCGATGTTGATGCCCCCGGCAATCGTCACGGTCGACATTGCGCCCCCTTTCGGATGTGGATGATGCCCCTCGGGAGATGGTGCGGGAGATCGCTCCGTTGCTCATGGCGGCGGTGCGGGCGTGGTGCAGGTGGTCGGCAACGACGCGTTCTGCATCGCCGCCTTCAACGGGTTGAACGCGGTGGGCTACGAGGGCGCGGTCACCTCGATCACGCAGTGCATCACCGACGCCACGCGCGAGGCCGTGGCCGGGGATGTCCTGGATGGAACCTTCGTCACCTCGACGATCGCGTTGGGCGCCACCGACGACCCGACCTTCGAGATGTACGAAGCGGTCATGGAGGCGTTCGGGCAGGACGTCGAGGACGTCAACCGGACGACCGCACCTCGGCGAGCGGTGGTCGGTCCGTGACGATGTGCTTCATCACCAGCGTCGAGTTGAAGCGGCCGACGCCGGGGAGCTTGCCCAGCTGCTCGTCCCACAGCCGCTGGTAGTCCGCAACGTCGGCGCAGAGCACACGGAGCAGGTAGTCGGGATCGCCGAACAGCCGTTGCGCCTGGGTGACGTTCGGGATGTCGGCGGTGAGCCGCTCGAACTCCTCGACTGTCGGGCTGTCCGCACGCCGCATGGTCACGAGAACCACGACCTCGAACGCCAGATCCATCGCGGCCGGATCGACCAGGGCCCGATAGCCGGTGATCACACCCGCGCGTTCCAGCTCGCGCACCCGTCGGTGGCACGGCGACACGCTCAACCCGATGCGGTGCGCGAGCTCGGTGACCGTGAGCCGACCGTCAGCCAGGAGCTCGGCAAGGATCTTGCGGTCGATCTCGTCCATCGACGAGAAGTTACCAAGAACACGGCCTATTGAGAGAAAGAACAGGAACACCTTCCCGCCACGAGTTCCTACCGTTACCTCAATGGCACCCGGAACGTCCCCCGCCTTGTTGGGCCACCGGGCGGCGCGAAGACAGCTGTCGGCTGAGGTCGCCGGGATCGCCGTGCCGATCGCGGTGTTCGGCGTCGTCTACGGGCTCGCGGCGCGCAACGCCGGCCTGTCGGCGGTCGAGGCCATGGCGATGAGCCTGCTGCCCTTTGCCGGAGCGTCACAGTTCGCAGCGATCGGCTACCTCGGCCAGGGGCTCTCCTGGGCCGCGATCGTCGGATTCACGGCTCTGGTCAACGCCCGCCACCTGCTCTACAGCGCCTCGCTGGCATCGCATCTGGCGGACGTGCCGGTGCCCCAGCGCGCCGTGATGGCCCAGTTCCTCACCGACGAGGCCTTCGCACTCGGCACGAATCACTTCAAGCGCACAGGACGCGCCGATGTCCGCGGCTACTGGATCGCCGCGCTGCTCGGGGTCTACCTGCCGTGGAACCTCGGCACAGGCTTCGGCGCCCTCGCCGGCGGCGCACTCCCGGACCCGTCACGGCTCGGGATCGACGTCGTCTTCCCGGCCGCCATGGCCGGCCTCGCCGTCGGCCTCATCACCGAGCGGCGCGAACTCACCGCCGCCGCAGCCGCCTGCGTCATCGGCACCGCTCTCGCGCTCATCGCCGGACCGGGCCTCGGCGTCGTCGCCGGCGGCCTGCTCGGGCCTGCGGTCGCCCTCGTCATCCCCCACCGTCCCCACGACGCGACGCCAGCCCTCACGCACCCGTCAGCCGCCGAAGCCTACGACCCCGCGACATCGCCATGAGCACCCACTACGTCCTCCTGGCCGTCCTGATGCTCGCCGTCACCTACCCGGCCCGGGCGCTGCCGCTGCTCGTCCCTGGGGCCGAACGCCTCCCCGAATGGGCGCGCACCTACCTCCGGCTGGTCGGGCCAGCCGTTCTCGCCGCGCTCGCCGCAACAGGCGCTCTCGTCGTCACGACTCCCTCGGGGCCCGCCATCGAGGTCGGCGTGACGGCGGCGAGCGTGCTCGTCTGCGTCGCCGTCGTCGCGCGGCGCCGCAACCTCCTCCTCGGCCTCGCCCTCGCCGTGGCCCTCGCCGCCCTCGCACGCGCCGCAGGCATCGGCTGACCGCCCAGGTCAGCGATCTGGGCGGGCTCGGGCTGCAGGTCGGGCAGTCGGAAGGCGGTGAAGTAGAGCGATCGGCCGCCGACCCGCACCCGGGTGGTGCCGATGTGCCCGCGGCCAGCGTGGCCGTGGCCGACCACGACCTCGTCAAATACGTACCGGCCGCCCACCGCCACGAGCGCGGGCGGCTCAACTGATCTGCAACCGGTGTGCTCGACGGTTCGGGGGTGAGCGGTAACCGGACGACAGGTCGAGGGCACAGGCGTAGGCTGTTCCCCATGGTGGTCGGCCGGGCGGCGGCTACCCCGGTCGGGACCTGGTCGGTCCTGTTCACCGATCAGGTCGGTTCGACGGCCATGCGGGTGGCGATGGGCGAGGATGCCTTCGACGGCGTCCGGGCCGATCTGGACGGCTGCGTGGGTGCCGCGCTCACCGCGCACGGCGCCGTCGTGACCAAGTCGACCGGGGACGGCGTCATGGCCGGGTTCACGAGCACGGCCGCGGCGCTCCGGTGCTCGGTTGCGATCCAGCAGGCCGTCGCGACGCGCAACCGCGCGGCCGGCGAACCTGTCGGTGGGCGGGAGGCGCTCGCCGTGCGCATCGGGATCAGCGTGGGTGACGCGGTCGTCGACAACGGCGATCTGCAGGGCACGGCGGTCGTCGAAGCCGCCCGACTGTGCGCCGCCGCCGACAGCGGGACGATCCTGTGCTCGGGGGCTGTCCGCGCCGTGTCGGCCAACCGCTCGGGCTGCACCTTCGGCCCGGCATCCCCGTTGGACCTGAAGGGGCTGCCGGCGCCGGTCATGACTCATGAGGTCGACTGGGAACCGTTCCCCTACGAGCCCGATGTGAACCGGCTGGCGTTCCGGGTTCTCGGTCCGCTCGAGGTCCACGACGGTGATCGGGTCGTCGCGGTGGGCGGACCCAAGGAGTGTCTCGTCCTGGCCGTGCTGCTGGCGCGGGTGAACTCGCCGGTCTCGGTCGACGCGCTGATGGATGCGGTGTGGGGCGACCGTCCGCCGCGCACGGCAGAGCGCACTGTGCACTCGTACGTGGCGAGGCTGCGCCGAACGCTGGAGCCGGGTCGCCCGCATGGCGAGTCGAGCACGCTGCTGGTGACTGTTGGCCACGCGTACGAGCTGCGGCTCACGGCGACGCAACTCGATGCCATGCGGTTCGAGGAGCTGGCCCGGCGGGGGGCGGTCGGGCTCGAGCCCGGGGGCGAATCGATGCTGCGCGAGGCGCTGGGCTTGTGGCGCGGCGAGGCCTTCGCCGAGTTCCGTGAGGTCGAGGCCTGCGGCGCGGCGGCGCGCCGCCTGGAGGAGCTGCGGCTGGCCGCGGTGGAGGACCGTGTGGACGCGGACCTGGCGGCCGGTCAGTCCGCCGAGCTGATCGGCGAGCTCGAGGCGTTGCTGCGCGACGAGCCGTTCCGTGAGCGCTTGTGGGGCCACCTGATCCTGGCCCTGTACCGCGCGGGGCGTCAGCGGGATGCCCTCGAGGCGTACCAGCGAGCCCGCCGCCTGCTCACCGACGAGTTGGGCATCGAGCCCGGGCCGGACCTGCGCCGGCTCGAGGCGGCCGTCCTCGCGCAGGACCCGTCACTGGACGTGCTCTCGCCCGCCCCCGTGTCGGTGCCCGGCGCGCTCCCTGGCGCGCTCATGGAGGTGGGTCCCGCCTTCGTCGGCCGCGAGGCCGATCTGGCGTGGCTCGGGGACGCCTGGGCGGACGCCGTCGACGGGCGAGGCGGTTTCGTGTCGGTGCTGGGGCCCGAGGGCATCGGCAAGACGCGGCTGGCAGCGGAGCTGGCACGCAAGGTCCACGGCGACGGTGCGGCCGTGCTCTACGGCCGCTGTGACCACGCCCATCGGGGCGCCCGTGCCCTGCTCGGCCAGGCTCTCCAGAGCGCCGGCTCCTCGCTGGCCCACGTCGTGGGGGCCGCCGACGAGACCGTCGACCTCGCCGAGGCGGTGGCACGCTTCCTGCCGACCTGGTCCCAGAGCCGCCCCGTGCTCGTCGTGCTCGACGACCTCCAGCTGGCGGACGCCGAGACCCTGGAGGTGGTCGCCGATCTGGCCGGCTGGTGCCGGGCGACGCCCATGCTGGTGATCGGCGTGTTCCGCAACGATCCCGGTCCGGCGACGAGATCTGATGACACGCCGGGCGGCGCCGCCTCCCAGCTCGCCCTCGGCCCCATGTCGAACGACGCGGTCGGGGAGATCTGCGATCTCTACGCCACAGAGCCCTGGTCGGCGCCGGACCTCGAGAGGATCTACGAGCTGACCGGCGGCGTTCCGCTCCTGGTCCACGAGCAGGCCAGCGAATGGGCGCGGGAGCGAGCCAGCCGCCGCATGGCCGACGCCGGCGGCCGTCTCGCCGCGACCCACCGCCGGCTCGTCGCGTCACGGGGCGAGATCGCCGACGGTGTCGAGGGCATCCAGCGGCTGCTCGAGCAGCGTCGCGCCCAGCTGGCCGGGCGTGAAGCTCAACTCGACGCGAGCAGGATCGCCGCACTCGGTGGCTGCCCCTACAAGGGCCTGGCCCGCTTCGAGCAGGCCGACGCATCCAACTTCTTCGGCCGCGAGCGCCTCGTCGCCGAGCTGATCGCCCGGCTCGCCGAGTCGTCGTTCCTCGCCATCGTCGGCCCCTCCGGCAGCGGGAAATCGTCGCTGGTCCGGGCGGGACTCCTCCCTGTGCTGATCGCCGGGATGTTGCCTGGCGGAGACCGGTGTCACGCCACCATTCTCTGCCCGGGAAGACACCCCGGCCGGGAGCTCGCCCACGCTCTCCGAGACGGCCCCTCGGCGGGCGAGCGGCGTGTCGTGTTCGTCGACCAGTTCGAAGAGACGTTCAGCGCCGGCGCCGACCACCAGGAACAGGACGCCTTCATCGGTCGGCTGACCGAGCTCGCTGACCGCGAGGACACCGCGGTGGTGCTGGCCATCCGCGCCGACCATCTCGGCCACGCCGCCACCTTCCCTGCCCTGGCCGACCGGCTGGCGGGCAGCGACATCCTGGTCGGGCCGATGCGCGACGGCGAGCTGCGCCGCACCGTCGCGCTCCCTGCGCAACGGGCCGGTCTCGAGATCGAGCCCGGGCTCGTCGAGGTCATCGTGGGCGACGTCGCCGGCCGGGCCGGGGCGCTGCCGCTGCTGTCCACCGCGCTGGCCGAGACGTGGGAACGCCGCGACGCCCGCATCCTCACCTTGGCCGGTTATCGCGCCGCTGGTGGCGTGAATGGGGCACTCGCTCGCATGGCCGAGGACGCCTACGCCACGTTGCCGCCCGGTCCCCGGGACGCGGCGCGCCGGCTGATGGTCCGGCTGTGCGACGCCGGCGACGACGGCGACCTGAGCCTGCGCCGCCGCCTCCCGGTCAGCGAGGCCGCGCCCGAGGGCGACGCCGACGCCCACACGGCCCTGGAGTCCCTCGCGAACCGCCGGCTGCTCACCATCGACAGCGATGCGGTCGAGGTCGCCCACGAGGCCCTTCTGCGCGAGTGGCCCCGCCTGCGCACCTGGCTCGAGGAGGACGTCCAGGGCCGCCGGTTGCGCCGGAGGCTGGACGACGCCGCCCACTCGTGGGAGACCGCAGGTCGCGATCCGTCCGAGCTCTACCGCGGCGCACGCCTGGACGCGGCCCACGACTGGGCCACGAACCACGGGGACGAGCTCAGCCCCATCGAGCGGACGTTCCTCGACGCCAGCCGGGCCGCACGCGACGCCGAGCGCCACCGCGAGGCGGTGCGGGTCCGTCGCCTCCGCGCCCTGCTCGCCGCCGTGGCGGTCGCGCTGGTCGTCTCCCTCGCCGCCGGCGCGGCTGGCGGCCGGACAGCGCGACCGCGCCAGCGACAGGGGCCGCCTGGCCGAGGCCCGCGAGCTGGCCGCGGCCGCGACCGCCAACCTCGACGTCGACCCCGAGCGCAGCGTGCTGCTGGCGTTGGAGGCGGTCGAACGGTCGCGGACGGACGACGGCCCGGGGGGCAGCGCCCTTCCCGAAGCCGAGGAGGCGTTGCACAGCGCCGTCAACAGGTCACGCACCCTCCTACGGGTCCCGGGGCTCGGCGGCGCGGTCGACTGGAGCCCGAAGGGCGACACGTTCGTCACCGAGGGGCCCGAGCAGAGCGGCGAGATCGACATCCGCGACGCGACGACGGGGGAGTCGGTCCGCCGCTTCCCCGGCCACGACCCCGATGTCAACGAGGCCGCGTACAGCCCCGACGGCGAGCTTGTTGCTCACGACGGGCGATGACGGCGCGGCCCGCTTGTGGGACCCGGCGACGGGCGAACAGGTCCACCCCACCGAGGGCCGAGGCATGGTGTTGGGGCCGTCGTTCAGCGCCGACGGACGCCTGCTCGCTGCCGCATGGCCGGAGGAGGGCGTGGCGCGTGTCGTGGAGGTCGCGACGGGCCGCGTCGTCCGCGAGATCTCGGCGGTGACCGAACCAACCGCGACGAGCCTCAGCCCCGACGGGGCGCGGATCGCCGTCGGATCGGAGTGGACCCCCGTCCCTGCCCAGGTCATCGATGTCGCGACCGGTGCACAGGTCTTCGAGCTCACGCGCCTCGGCGGGGATCAGCGACGTCGCCTGGAGCCCGGACGGGGCGTCGATCGCCGCCTCCGGGGGCGGCGGAGCGACCATCTGGGACGCTGCCACGGGCAGCCGGCGGTTCGCGCTGCATGGGCACCGGGCCAACGTGGGTGACCTCGACTGGGGCCCCATCTCGAAAGTCCTGGCCACGGCCGGCGGGGACGGGACGGCCAACGTCTGGGTACTGGTCGACGGCGGGCCCCTCCAAGCCTTCTCGCTCACGGCGCACGACATGCGGTCCGGGGTCGGGGGCGTGGCCTTCTCGCCGGACGGGACCCGCCTGCTGACCGGCGACGGCCGGGTCACGAACGCACGGGTGTGGGACCTGGCCGTCACCGCCGGCGAGCGAGGTCGCGACCGTGCCCGCGCCGGCGTACGCGCCGGGCGGCGCCGCGTTCGCTGGGTGAGGGGCAGCTCGTGGCCGCGGCCAGCGCCGGGAACACCGTGACGGTGTGGGACACCGAGCGCCCCCACGTGGTCCGTACGCTCGGCGGCGATCTGCCGGCCGACGCTGCGAACCCGAAACGGATGCTGGTCGGGCTCAGCAGCGGCCCGGTGGTCTTCAGGGTCGCCGCCGACCCGGCGGGCGAGAGCGTCGCTGCGCTGCGAGAGGTGCCGGGGTCCACCGCGAGCGAGGTCGTGGCGTGGGATCCGGCCACGGGCCAGGAGCTGTTCCGCCGCGAGATCGAGGACGGCACCCTCGACCTTGCCTGGAGCCCCGACGGCAACTGGCTGGCGGTGACTGATCCGGGCCCTCCGGGGGACCGCGGGCACGTCACCGTGTTCGACCGGACCGGGGACGTGGTCGCCGAGGTGTGGGAGGCCGTGGACGTCGGCATCGGGCACATCGCCTTCACTCCCGACGGTGAGCACATCGTCGGCGCGCGGTTCCCCGTCTACGACAACGACGCCGAGCAGGCCATCCACACCTGGGACTGGCGGACGGGTGAGGTCGTCGACCGCCTCGCCACGCCGGACACCCGAGGGGTCTGGCTGAGCGACGACGGCGCGCTGGCCGCGTCGGTGCTCGACGGCGAGCGGATCGCCATCCTCGACGTCGCCCGCGGCCGCGACGTCACCGTGCTGACCGGGCAGACCGGTTACACGAACGCCGTCGATTTCAGCGCCGACGGGGCGACGGTGGCGGTCGGCGGGAGCGACGGGTCGGTCCGCCTGTGGGATGCGCGCGACGGGCGCGAGCTCGTCACCCTGCGGGGTCACAACGGCGCGGTGGACGCGCTCGACTTCCGCAGCGACGGGTCGCAGCTCGTGTCCGCCGGCAGCGACGGCCACGTGCGCGTCTGGGCCCTCCGCCTCGACGACCTCGAGGACATCGCCCGCGACAGCCTGACCCGCGACCTCACCACCGACGAGTGCCGGCGCTACCTCCACGTCGACCGCTGCCCCTCCGATTGACCAGCCGAGCTGGCGTCGCTCGATCCGACATCCGGCGATCCGGGCGCCCGAGCTCACGCGTTGGTCTTCAACGTCGCGATCGAGGTCAGGCGCGGACGAGCAGGAGCACGAGTGCGTAGTGGCAGGAGGCGGCGCCGACGACGAACGTGTGCCAGATCTCGTGGTAGCCGAAGACCGTGGGGTGGGGATCGGGACGCCCGCGGGCGAGCACGACGGCGCCGACGGTGTAGAGCACTCCGCCGATGACCAGCAGTGCGAGCTCTGGTCTCGACAGCGAGTGCACGAGTTGTGGCGCCGCGACGATCGCGAGCCAGCCCAGGACGAGGTACAGCACGAAACCGACGCGATGCCAGCGCTCGAGCCGCAAGACCGTGATGAGGACACCGACGGCGGCGCCGCTCCAGGCGAGTACGAGCAGCGTGATGCCCCAGGCTGGTCGTAGCGCCAGGAGGGTGATCGGTGTATAGCTGCCGGCGATGAACACGAAGATCATCGAGTGGTCGAGGTGCTTCATCAGCCGGTGGGCGCCGACCGACCATCGGCCTCGGTGGTAGGCGGCGCTCACGCCGTAGAGCCCGGTCAGGGTCGCGGCGAAGACCCCGGCACCCACGCGGGCGGCGGTGGGACGGGCGAGCGCCACGAGCGCGATCCCGGCCGGGATCGAGATGAAGAAGGCAACCTGATGCAGGCGGCCCCGCAGCTTCGGCTTGTGCAAGCTCGGCCTGTCCACCTCCGCACGATACGTGCGGTTGAGCGTCCCGGCATCGCGGCCCTTCCCCGGTGGAACGCCCCGGCCAGCTCCGGGCGCCTCCGGGCGGGCCGACCGGCCCGTCAGCCGGTCGGCGGCTCGACCCGCTCGTCGGGGGGCGCCTCGAGGACGGTGTCGAGCGCGATCTCGGCCATCGCCATGAAGCCCGTCTCCCGCTCGGCGGGCGACACCTCCTCGTGGCGCAGCAGGTGATCGCTGACCGACGCCACGCACAGGGCGCGGGCCCGGTGTGCCATGGCGATGCGATAGAGGACGGCCGCCTCCATCTCCTTGGCAAGGACGCCGTGGCGCACGAGAGCCTGGGTCACCTCCTCGTCGGCGTCGTAGAAGGCATCCGACGACAGGATGGTCCCGACGTGGGTGCGCAGACCGCGCTCGCCCGCGAGGCGGGCCGCGGTGACCACCAGGTCGACATCGGCCGCCGGCGCGAAGTCGATCCCGCGGAAGTGGCGGCGGTTCATGGCCGAGTCGGTGTGGGCCGCCGTGGCCACGACCAGGTCGCGCAGGCCCACGTGGTCCTGCATCGCCCCGCACGAGCCGACCCGGATGACGGTGCGTACGCCGTAGAACCGCATGAGCTCGGTGGCGTAGATGGCGATCGACGGCATGCCCATGCCACTTCCCTGGACCGAGATGCGCCGACCCCGGTAGGTGCCCGTGAACCCGAGCATGTTCCGCACCCGGTTGTAGCAGGAGGCGTCGTCGAGGTAGCGCTCGGCGATGGCCTTGGCGCGCAGCGGGTCGCCGGGAAGCAGCACGGCGTCCGCGACCTCGCCTGCCTGCGCTTCGATGTGGGCGGTGGGAGGCGGCATCGCCGGGGGACGGTACCCGGCCGCGCTCGGGGTCAGTGGCGGTGGGCGACTGCGGCGGCCGTACGCTCGCCGAGGTCGGCGAGGCGGGCGGTGGGGATCCTGCTCGTCGGCCCGCAGACGACGACCGCCGCCAACGGGTAGCCGTCGGCCGCCAGCACGGGGGCGGCGACGGCGCGGGCGCCGTCGAACACCTCGCCGTCGTTGACGGCCCAGCCGCGGCGGCGGACGGTCTCGAGGGCGCGGTCGCCGTCGAGTCCCGCGTGGGCCGACCGCAGCGAGGCGAGCTCGTCGGCCGGGAGATGAGCGGCGATCGCTCGCGCGGCTGCACTGCCCGTCACGGGGAGCTCGGCTCCGACGCGCGACGACATCCGCACCGCGTTGGGGCTCTCGACGACCGCTTGCACGACAAACCGCTCACGGTCTGATGTCACGAGGAGGACGGTTTCGCCGGTCTCGTCCCGCAGCTCCTCGAGCACCGGCCGCATCGCCGTGAGCAGGCGGTCGCCCTCGACGCTGCGGGCGACACGCCCGAACGCGTTCGTGAGCTGCCACCGCCCGCCGGGCGTCGGTTGGAACCAGCCCGCCTGGTGGAGGGTCACCGCGATGCGGTGCACGGCGCTCTTGTCGAGCCCGGTGACCCGAGCGAGCTCGCTCACGCCGATGCTGTGGTGGACGGCGACGGCCTCGACGACGGCACAGGCCTTGCGGATCGACTGGACCTGCTTGACCGAGCTCACGATCACAACCTAGCGTTCGTGACACACGTCGTGTTGCAGAATAACACGTTGCAGAATAATACGGCGTCGACGGAAGCGAGCACCTTGTGGCAGCCGTGGACGAGTTGTTCCTCCCCGAACCGGTACCCCGGGAGGTCCGGTACACCGTGATCTCGGTCGACGACCACGTCGTCGAGCCGCCGCACACGTTCGAGGGGCGGCTCCCCGCCTCGCTCCAGGAGCGGGCGCCGAAGATCGTCGAGACGGCGGAGGGCCATCAGGTCTGGGAGTTCGAGGGTCAGCACTACACCCAGGTCGGGATGAACGCGGTCGCCGGCCGCCGACCGGAGACGGTGAGGCTCGAGCCGTTCCGCTTCGACGAGATGCGGGCCGGCTGCTACGACGTCGACGCCCGCGTGCGCGACATGGACCTCAACGGCGTGTGGGCGTCGGTGAACTTCCCGTCACAGATCACCGGGTTCTGCGGCCGGGTGTTCTTCAGCACCCCCGACCGCGAGCTCGGCCTCGCCTGCATCCGCGCCTGGAACGACTGGCTGTTCGAGGAGTGGTACCAGCGACATCCGGAACGGATCGTCCCGCTCGGGATCACGTACCTCGCCGACCCGCAGCTCGCCGCCGACGAGATCCGCCGCAACGCCGAGCGCGGATTCAGGTCGGTGACGCTGCCCGAACGGCCGCACGTCATCGGTCTGCCGTCACTGTGGCAGCGCGACCACTGGGACCCGATCATCGAGGCGTGCGTCGAGACCGACACCGTGATCTCCCTGCACGTCGGCAGCTCCGGGATCCACGCGTTCCCGCCGGGGGCGCCGACCCTCGAGCTCGGTGCCACGCTGTTCGGTCAGCTGTCGCTGGGCGCGTGCGCCGAGTGGCTGTGGTCGGGCTACGCCGTCGAGCACCCGACGCTCAAGGTCGCGATGAGCGAGGGCGGCATCGGCTGGGTCGCGATGCTGCTCGACCGGCTCGACAACATCGTCGACCGCTCCGGCTACGGCCGCAGCTGGCAGGAGCGGCCCGCCGACGTGCTGAAGCGCAACTTCTGGTTCTGCACGATCGACGATCCGTCCACGATCGACACGCGCCACCGCATCGGCGTCGAGAACATCATGATCGAGGTCGACTACCCCCACGGCGACAGCACCTGGCCCGACACCCAGCTGGTCATCGACGAGGCGTGGGGCCACCTTCCCGCCGCCGAGCTGCGCGCCATGTGCTGCGAGAACGCCGCCCGCCTGTATCGCCACCCGCTGCCCGCGATCGTCCGGCCGACAGGAGCATGACGTGGCCCTTCGCTACACCGCCGACCAGCTCATCCCCGAGCTGTCCCCGCGCGAGGAGCTCGTCCTCTTGGCCCGGACGCTGTGGCGTGAGGGCTACGCCGATCACCTCGCCGGCCACATCACCTACAACCTCGGCGACGGCACGTTGCTGTGCAACCCATGGCTCGTGCTGTGGAACGAGCTGCTCCCTCACCAGGTGATCCGCATCGACCTCGAGGGCACCGTCGTCGAGGGCGACTGGCCAGCGCCGCTCGGCATCCCGCTGCACCTGGCGTTGCACGAGGCCCGCCCCGGCATCGCGTGGGCGATGCACAACCACCCGCTGTACGGCACCGTCATGGCCGACATGAAGATCGTGCCGCCGCCCATGGACCAGAGCTCGTCACTCGGTGGCGGCGACCTCGTCCTCGTCGACGAGTACCAGGGCGGGGTCGACAGCAAGGAGGCCGCCCGCAGCGCGGTCGCCGGCATGGGCGGCGCCGACCTCGCGCTGCTCGCCGGCCACGGCGTCTTCGTGCTCGGCTCGACCGCACAGGCCGTGCACCTGCGAGCCGTCGCGCTCGAGCAGCGCTGTCAGCACGCCTGGCACGTGCTCGCCGCGGGCCGACAGCTCGACACCCCGGTCGCTGCGATGGTGGATCGACCGCATCCGCCACAGTGACGGCAACGGGTTCATCGGGTTCTGGGAGGCAATGGTGCGACAGGAGCTCCGCGCGGATCCCGAACTCCTCGACGCCGTCACCGCGTCGCTGACAACCCGCGGCTGACGCGGCGCCTGTCGTTACGCGCCGTCCGGCTCAGCGCAAGGTCGGTCCGGCCGGGTTTCGTCCGTGGCTTGTCATCCGATCGGGTGTGGTGAGCGTCTGTCGGGGCGGGTCCCCGTGTGGGGACGGCAAGGAGGCGGTCGGTGATGCGGAAGTTCTTGGTCTTGGCGGTGGCGGCGCTCATTCTGCTTGGCGGGGTCGCCGTTCCCGTGGCGGCCCGCGGCAGGGCGACTCCCTACTGCGGCATCAGGTGGGGGTCGCTGCCGAAAGAGGCCTCCCCCTACACGTCGGCGAGGCTCACGAACCTCCGGGCGGGGCGCCACGAGTGCTTCGACCGGCTGGTGATCGACCTCGGCCCGCGCCAACCCGGGCTGCCGGGTCCGGACAGCGCCGGCTACCAGGTGGGCTACGTCAGCCAGTTCACGAGCGATGCCGTCGGCGAGGCGATCGCGCTCGCCGGTGCCGCCGATCTCTCGATCGTGGTGCACGCGTCCGCCGTCGACGATGACGGCAGCCCGACATACCAGCCCGCCAACGCCGCCAGCGCCGTCAACGTGGCCGGCTTCGCGACCTTCCGCCAGGTGGTGTTCGACGGCACCTTCGAGGGGCAGACCGTGATCGGGCTGGGCGTGCGCGCCCGTCTGCCGTTCCGGGTGTTCAGCCTGGCCGGTCCTGGCGCGGGCTCCCGATTGGTGATCGACGTCGCCCACCGCTGGTAGGCAACGCCCGTTCACAACGGGTTCACACGGCCGTACTTACGGTCGGCCGTCATGCGGAGACCGATCGCGATCCTGCTGACCGCCGCGGCCCTCGTGGCCGGCTGCGGCACCGACGCCCCCGATGCCCCCGGCGCCCGGTCGCCCGCGCCGGTCTGCGACGCCGAGCTGGACCGGGCCTTCCGGGCCTGGGCCGATGCCGGCTTCAGCGGCTCGGTCGCGGTCACGACCGGCGGCGAGCCGGACTGCGTGGCGGCCTACGGACCGGCCGACCGGGACGCCGACAGACCGAACACGGTCGACACGGTGTTCGCCATCGGGTCGGTGAGCAAGGCGTTCACGGCCGCGGCGGTCCTCGACCTGGTGGACGCCGGCCGGCTGACCCTGTCCGACCGGGCCGGCGACCTGGTCCCCGGCCTGACGGGTCCGGCGGCGGGTGTCACCGTCGAGCAGCTGCTGCTGCACACGAGCGGGCTGACCGGGTCGCACGGCCAGGACCACGAGCCGCTGTCACGCGCCACGGCGGTGGCGGCCATCGGCCGGTTGGGCCTCGCGTTCGAGCCGGGCTCGGACTTCCTGTACTCGAACGCCGGCTACACCCTGCTGGCGTTGGTCGTCGAGGCGGCGTCCGGCCGGCCGTACCGGGACCAGCTGGCGGCCGAGATCCTGCCGCTGCCCGGTGGCGACGTCGCGGGCGGCTTCTGGGACGGCGAGCCGGCTGCACCCGGTCCCCGCGCCGTGGGCTACGGCGACGCTGGGCCCACCGACGAGATGGGGGACTTCGGCGGGCCCCACTGGGCGCTGGCCGGCAACGGCGACCTGGCCATGACGATGGGCGAGCTGGCGGACTGGACGCACGCGCTGTTCACAGGCCGCATCGTCGGGCCCGGGGCGGTCGGTCTGCTGGACCGCTTGCGGTTCGACCAGGGCGACGGGACGGCCGAGGCCCCCGGATGGGTGGCGGTGAACGCCCAGGCCTACGGAGAGCCCATCCTCACGACCGCGGGCGGCGGGGGCGACATCGGCCACGACACGGTCGTCGCGTGGCTGCCCGAGAGCGAGCGGGTGGTCACGATTGCCTCGAACGCCGCCAGCGTCACCGCCGGCGGACTGCTGCGGGCGGTGGCGCCGGCCCTGGTGGCCGGCGATCCGCTGCCCACCCCTGACGTGGCCGGGGACGTCGATCCGGCCGACGCGGCCGCCGTCGCCGGGACCTATCGGCTGGGGACCGGTGGGTCGTACGAGGTCGCGGCCGGCGACGGCCGCCGCCTGGCCATCGCGGCCCGCGGGGCCGACGCCGTCGCCGCCCTGTTCCGGCCGTCGGACGCCGTGCCCCCCGCCGACGTCGCGGCCCACGAGCGGGCGGTCGCGTCGCTGCTGGCGGGCGAGACGCCGTTGGGCCGAGAGGAGCGGGCCGCCCTCGAGTCTCAGCTCGGCCCGATCGGGCGGATCGAGCTCGCCGGCACCGTTTTCGAGGATGGCGAGCTGCACACCTACGTGACCGTCGAGGCCGCGGGGGTCCCGCTGCTGGCCTGGTACACCCTCGACGAGGCCGGGGGCGTCGGGGCCGCCGAGCTCGGTGTCGAGCCCCCGACCCTGCTCGTCGGCTCGTCCGGCGGCGGGCTCCGGTTCCGGCCCGACGACCCGACGGGCGCCGGTCCGGACGTCACGGTGGCGTTCGCGGACGGCGACCTGACGGTCACCGGCCCGGACGGCGCGACCACGACCGCCCGGTCGACGGGGTAAGAAGGCGCCGAGATGCGCATCCTGCTCGTGGAGGACGACGCCGACCTGGCCGAGGTCGTCGCCCTCGGCCTGCGCAACGAGTCGTACGCGGTCGACGTGGCCCGGACCTGCGCCGAGGCCGAGGAGCTGCTCCGCATCACCGACGTCGACCTGGCCTGCGTCGACCTGGGCATGCCCGACGGCGACGGCCTCGACCTCGTGCGCCGGCTCGCCCACGACCCCGACCTGCGCCGTCCCCGGCGCACGATCGTGATCACGGCCCGCGACGCGGTCGCCGACCGGGTGGCGGGGCTCGACGCCGGCGCCGACGACTACCTGGTCAAGCCGTTCGCCTTCTCGGAGCTCGTCGCCCGCCTCCGGGCGCTCGGGCGCCGCGGCCATGAGCGGGGGGCCACCGTGCAGGTCGGCGACCTCGTGCTCGACCTCGCGGCCCGGCGGGCATGGCGGTCCGGCGTCGAGCTCGACCTGACGTCCCGGGAGTTCGCGCTGCTGCGCTACTTCGCCCACCGCCCCGGCGAGGTCCTGTCCGCCGAGGACCTGCTCGAGCACGTGTGGGACGCCAACGCCGACCCGTTCACCTCGTCGGTGCGGGTGATCCTCAGCCGGCTGCGGCGCAAGCTGGGCGAGCCCCCGCTCATCACGACCGTCCCTCAGGCCGGCTACCGGCTGCAGGCGCCGTCGTGAGGCGGGCCTGGCGGTCGCTGCGGGTGCAGCTGGCGGTGCTCGGGTTCCTCGCCATCTACCTGCCGGTCCTGCTGCTGTTCGGCGTCACCGTCGCCACCGAGGACGAGACGGTGGAGACCCGCGACGGCGTCGTGATCGCCGACGACGCCTCATCCGGACGGCCCTCGCCGTGGGCGACGGCGACGGTCGTGGCGCTCGGGCCGGCCGCGGCCGGGCTGGCCTGGTGGTGGTCGGGACGGGCCATCCGGCCCCTGCGCCACGCGGCCGAGACGCAGCGACGCCTGGTCGAGGAGACGAGCCACGAGCTGCGCACCCCGCTGTCGGTCCTGGTCGTCAACGCCGATGTCCTGCTCGCCGACCCGGACCCGACCCTCGAGGCCTACCGGCGAGGGTTGGAACGGTCGAAGGCCGCCGCGGCCCGGATGCAGGCCACGATCGACGACCTGCTGGTCGACGCCCGGGGCCGGGCTCGCACGCTCGACCGGTGGCCCGCCGACCTGATGGCCATCGCCCGCGGCGTCGTCGACGAGGCCGGGGTGGTGGCTGGACGTCACCAGGTGACGCTGTCGCTCCGCGGGCCGGCGTCCGCCGTGTGTCCGGTCGACGAGGCCACCGTGCGGCGGGCCGTCGCCAACGTGGTGGACAACGCGGTCGGCCATGCTCCGGCCGGGTCGGCCGTCGAGATCGAGGTCGGCCTCTCCGAGACGCACGCCACGGTTGTCGTGACCGACCACGGACCGGGCATCCCCGCCGAGCAGCAGGACCAGGTGTTCGAGCGCTTCTGGCGGGCCCGGCCCGACGCCCAGGGCACCGGCCTCGGGCTGCCGATCGCCCGCCAGATCGCCCAGGCTCACGGAGGCGACCTCACCGTCCGGTCGCCGGGACCGGACGGCGACGGAAGCGCCTTCACCCTCACGCTGCGCCGCTGACGAGCCGAGACCACAGCGTGGCAGCCCAGCGCCAGGGCCGCGCCGGCGAGAGCCGGCCCACCGTCGCGCCCGGGAGTTGGTGCTGGTCGCGCCAGGTGACGCGGCAGAAAACGACGGTCCGTCATCCCCTTCGCCTCGGGCGCCGAATGCCTGCCGAGGCGCGAACCCGCCGACCACAAACACCCAAGGGGAAGCCATGGATCCCGTTACCCGACGTTCGTTCCTGATCAAGGGATCGGCCGGCGCCGTCGGCGCCGCCGGTCTCGCCGCCGGCGGCTTCGCGCTGTCGTCGATCGGAGACAACGAGCCCGCACTGTCCGCCAGCGAGCTCGAGGAGCTCGACGGCCCGGTGGTGCTGCAGATCACGGACCCCGCCGCCGGAGAGGTCGCTGTCCTCTTCGGCGAGCGTGAGGTCGCCTTCACCGACAAGTCGCTCGTGGCCCGGGTGCTGCGCAGCGCCCGCTGAGAGGAAGTCACCAATGTCATCGCACCGCGAAGCGCCGGGCATCCTCAAGGACCCGACCGCCGACAACACCGACGTCTATGCGTTCGTCACGCCCAACGACACGGTCACGTTCATCACGAACTACGTGCCGTCGGAGGCGCCATCGGGCGGGCCGAACTTCTACGAGTTCGACGACTCCGTCACCTACCAGATCAACATCGACAACAACGGCGACGGTCGCCCGGACGTGACCTACGAGTTCAGGTTCGAGACGGTCAACACCAACCCGAACACCTTCCTGTACAACACCGGGCCGATCGATACGCTCGACAGCCCCAACTGGAACCACCGCCAGCGCTACACGGTCACCAGGATCGCCGGGGGGCGTCGCAAGACGCTCGCCCGCCGGGTGCCCTGCCCGCCGTGCAACATCGGGCCGCGGTCCACGCCCAACTACTCGGACCTCGCCGATGCGGCCGTCGCCGGCCTGGACGGGGGCGGCCGGGTCTTCTGCGGCCAGCGGGCCGACGCGTTCTTCGTCGACCTGGGCTCGGTGTTCGACCTGGCGACGCTGCGGCCCTTCCAGTCGCTGCACCTGATCCCGACGGCGAACGCCGACGGCGTCGACTCACTGGCCCAGGCCAACGTGCACACCATCGCCATCGAGGTGCCCATCGCGCACGTCACCCGGCGCGGGCAGGTGCCCACGGACCCGATGGACAGCAAGTCCACCATCGGCGTCTGGGGTGCGGCCTACCGGCAGAAGGCGCGCGTGCACGACTACCGCAACTACGGGTCGCGCAACGTCGGCCCCTGGACCCAGGTGTCGCGGCTCGGCAACCCGCTGTTCAACGAGGTCATCGTCCCGCTGGTCCAGAAGGACCGCTGGAACAGCGTCGGTCCCAACCGGGACAACGAGTTCGCCGGCTTCGTGGCCCAGCCCGAGCTGGCGAGGCTGCTGCCGGTGCTGTACCCCGGCGTCTTCCCCAACCTGGCCGCACTCACGGCCGACCGGGCCGACCTGCTGGCCGTCCTGCTCACCGGCATCCCGGCGGGCCTCATCGACGGGTTCCAGAACTTCACCGGCACCACCCAGGCCGATGAGCTGCGGTTGAACCTGGCCATCCCGCCCACGTCGAGGCCCAACCGGCTCGGGCTGCTCGGCGGCGACCTCGCCGGCTTCCCGAACGGCCGGCGTCTCACCGACGACGTCGTCACCATCGAGCTGCGGGCCGTGGCCGGGGCCACCTACCCGCTGGTCGACCCGACCTTCACGCCCGACGACGCCGTCAGCGCGATCGAGGACGGGACGTTCAACAACCCCGGGCGGGACCTCCTCGACCAGTTCCCGTACATCGGGCTGCCGTACAGCGGCTACGACGTCCCGGCGGCGTCATGACGACCGAGCTGGCCCAGCCGCCCGGGGCACACATCACCCCGGTACTGGACATCGGCGGCGAGGTCGGCGCCCTCGTGGTCTACCTCGCCGCCGAGCCGCCCACCGGCGAGCTCGAGGCCTGCCCGGTCGACGACCCGACGGCCCGGTTCCACACCGGGGTCCACCATCGGGACATCGGCCACGGCTTGGCCTGGACGGCGGTGTTCCCGGAGGTGCTCGAGGGCTCCTACCACCTGTTGGACGACGACGGCGCCCCGTTGGCGCCCGTGACCGTCACCGGCGGGACCGTCCACCAGCTCGACCTGCGCTGAGCGGGCCGGGCCCGACAGGCACACCCACACGAAGGCAACACACGTAGGCGACGACGACCATGCGACTCACACCAGCAGACAAGATCACGAAGGTCCGCGAGGTGTGGCGCCGTGCCCCCCGCCGCTGGCGGCAAGCGATCATGGTCGCCCTCGCCATCGCCCTCCCGGGCAGCATCACAGCCGGCGCCACGGCTGGGATGCTGCCCATGGGCGCCGAGCTGGACGGCATGCTTCCCGTCCAGGACGACTCGGCACTCGACGGGTTCCTCGACCCCGAGCTGCTCGAGGCCGTGCCCGTCGGCGCGAGCAGCGTCGCCGAGCCCGTGAGGGCCGTGCTCTCCAGCGCGGAGGTCATCGAGACGCTCGGCGAGAACGGCATCCCCTCGGTGGCGGTCGACGCCTACATGCAGGCGGCCGACCAGCTGGCCGACGACGACCCGACGTGCGGCATCCGCTGGACGCTGCTGGCCGCCATCGGGCGGGTCGAGTCGAACCACGGCCGCTTCGGCGGCGCCCAGCTGCGGGACGACGGCTACGGCACCAAGCCGATCCGCGGCATCCCGCTCGACGGGCGCCCCAACGTGGCGCTGATCCGCGACACCGAAGCTGGCGAGCTCGACGGCGACACCACGTACGACCGGGCCGTGGGGCCGATGCAGTTCATCCCCTCGACGTGGAAGTCGGTCGGCGTCGACGCCAACGACGACGGCAACCGCGACCCCAACAACATCTTCGACGCCGCCCAGGGCGCCGCCGTCTACCTGTGCAGAGGCGACGCCGACCTGCGCGACGTCGACGCCAGGGCGCGGGCGGTCCGGAGCTACAACAACGCCGACGAGTACGTCCGAGTGGTGCTCAACCTGGCCGACATGTACGAATCGGGCGAGGTCGATCTCCTGCCCTCGATCGGCCTTCCGCCCCGCGAGCCCACGCCCCGGCCGCGGCCGACGCCCGCCCCGCCGGTGACGGCGTCCGATCCCGAGACGCCGCTCACCCCCAGCCGGCCGGCGGCGCCGGCGCCCGACCAGCCCGACGAGGCTGACGGGCCGGCGCCGCCGCCGGCGACAACCACCTCGCCGCAGCCGCCTCCCACGACGCCCCAGCCGACCCCGACGACGCCCCAGCCCTCGACGCCGCCGGCGACCCCGGTGCCCCCCGCGCCCACCACCACGACGACGGTGCCCGACCAGCCGCCGACCACGCCGGACGACACGGTCCCGCCCACCACGTCGACGACCGTGCCCGAGGAGCCGCCGGTCGACACGCCCGACGAGCCGGTCCCGGCCGAGCCCGACCCCGGTGTGGTCGAGCCCGCGGAGCCACCCGCCGCGGTGGGTTGGGCCCCGGCCATGCGTGAGGTGGTCGTCGAGATCATCGAGGAGGCGCCCGCCGCCCCCGAGCCGACGGAGCCCGCCCCGCCGGCCGCCGAGCCCGAAGACGCCCCGCCGGCCGAGTCCGGTGAGGCCCCGCCGGCCGCCGAGCCCGAAGAAGCCCCGCAGCCCGAGTCCGGCGACGCTCCGCCGACCGAGTGCCCGCCCGCCGAGGCGAGTCCCGGGTGCCCACCGAGCCCAGCACCAGGCTGAGCGCATGCGGGTCGTCGTGCAAGACGGTCATTCGAGCCCGCTGTTGAACTCGACGAAGGCGACCACGGGAGACTCGGGAACCGCGACCGCGTCGGTCCAGCGGTGACCGTCATGCGGGCGGAAGTCCTGTTGGCGACCCGCGCTCGCGAACACCGACGCCGACCCGCCGAGCTCGCCCACCCAGCCGCAGGAGTCCAGGTTGCTCGCGTCCGCAGCGTCACCTGTCAGGTCCACGATCGCCGGCCGTAGGGCACGACAGGCCTCCATCGGATCTGTGTGGTCGGTCTCCAACACGATCGTGACGACGGCTTCGCCGCCGTTGGTGCAGGTCACCCAGCAGAACCCCGAGCCCTGTCTCGGTCGGGCGACCTCGGTGAACCCGGGCGGCACGCGGAAGTCGTCTGCCGCGTCGTCGAGCCGGTCCCACCGTTGCTGCGTCGACCAGATCGCCCAGCCCACCGCGAGTGCGGTGACCACCGTCAGGGACGCGACGACGATGACGGCAGGTGCGAACCGCCGCCTCCGCGGATGCGGCAGAGCTGGACTCGACATGTCGGCATGGTGCCCGCGCGGGCTCCCGGTGCCGATAGGGACTGGCCCTCAATGTGGCGTGGTGAGCGATGACGCCATCTCGCGTGTCGCACCTGCCGCGGTGATCGGTGCCCGGGCTGGTACCCGCGAGCCCGCTGCACCGTCCGCGGCGCCGCGGTACTGTCGGCGACGCCATCGAACACTCGTGTCACTTTTTCCGATGGATCAAGTGACGACGCGACCACGGGGGGACCGTGCTTCGATCCAGGCGGGTCAGCGCTGCCGTAGTGGCTCTCATCATCGGTCTCGCCGCCTGCGGCAACTCGGGCGAGGACGAGGCCTCTCCTTCGACGACCGCCAACGACGACGGCGGCTCGGCGGAGGCGGGGAGCGGGGGTGAGGGTCAGCGTGACGAATTCGTCTCGCTGTCCGGGGTGCCGGGCGTGTCAGACGACGAGATCTCGTTCGCAGCCATCGGTACGAAGAGCGGCAACCCGCTCGGCACCTGCATCCTCGACTGCTACGTCCAGGGCATCGAGGCCTACTTCGCCTACCGCAACTCCGAGGGTGGCATCTACGGCCGCGACCTGGTGTTGCAGGAGCCGCTCGACGACGAGCTGTCTCAGAACCAAGCCCGCTCGCTCGACGTGATCTCCGACAACTCGTCCTTCGGCGCCTTCCAAGCCACGTTGCTGGCCACCGGGTGGGGCGACCTCGACAGCGCCGGGGTGCCCACCTACACCTGGGGCATCCACGCCGCGGAGGCCGCCAACCGGCCGCACATCTTCCCGAGCCAGCCAGGGCTCCGCTGCGACCAGTGCAGCGCCCGGGCCGTCCCGTACGCGGCGCAGATCTCAGGGGCACAGCACGCGGCCACCCTCGGCTACGGCGCGACCGAGAACTCGAGGGTGTGCGCCCAGACGACGGCCGACTCGATCGAGCTCTACGAGGACGACACCGGCGTCGACGTGGCCTACACCAACGACAACCTCGCCTTCGGACTGCCCAACGGCATCGGGCCCGAGGTGACCGCCATGAAGGACGCCGGCGTCGACTTCGTCTCCACCTGCATCGACCTGAACGGCATGAAGACCCTGGCTCAGGAGCTGCAGCGCCAGGGGATGGACGACGTCGTCCTCTACCACCCGAACACCTACAACCAGCAGTTCGTCAGCGAGGCCGGCGACCTGTTCGAGGGCGACATCGTCACGGTCCAGTTCCGACCGTTCGAGGCCACTTCCGAGGGGACCGCGCTCGGTGACTTCCAGGAGTGGATGGACAGGCAGGGCGACGAGCCCACCGAGCTGGCGATGGTCGGCTGGATCAACGCCTCGCTCGCGTTCGAGGGGCTCTTGGCCGCGGGCCCAGAGTTCGACCGCGAGGCGGTCACGGCCGCCACCAACGCCATGACGGCGTTCGATGCGGGCGGAATCGTCGAGCCGGTGAACTGGTCAGAGGCCCACTCCCCGTACACGCAGGAGACCCGCGACCAGGACTCGGGCGGGGAGTGCACCTCGCTCGTCAAGGTGGAAGGAGGCGAGTTCACGACCGTGGCGCCGCCCGACACGCCCTGGCTGTGCTGGAGCCAGACCGACCTCGCCTGGTCGGAGCCAGAGTTCACCGGCTTCGACTGATCGTGCCGCACGCGCTCGACCCATGATCGTCGCGGCCTCGGTCGGTGAGGACCTGTTCCGCGGCCTCCTCCAGGGCCTGCCGCCGGGCACGGTCTACGCCCTCATCGCGCTCGGTTTCGTCCTCGCCTACAAGACGAGCGGCGTCTTCAACCTGGCCTTCGGGGCCCAGGCCTACGTCTCCGCCGCCATGTACTTCCAGGCCCGGGTGGAGTGGGGCTGGGAGATCATCCCGGCGCTGGTGCTCTCGGTCTTCATCCTGGCGCCCCTCCTCGGGCTGGTGCTCGAGCGCCTGATCTTCCGCCACCTCCGCACCAGCTCGGCGGTGGCCAAGCTCGTCGTGGCCATCGGCCTCACCGTGGCGATCCCCAGCATCTTCGAGCTGATCGTCGGGTTCGAGCCCGTCGCCGGCCGGACGCCCGAGGGGATCGTGCCGGGCGGGGCGACCGTGTTCTACGACCCGTTCGGGGTCTACCGGTTCAGCCGCGACGAGCTGGTGGCGATGGCGGTGGCTCTCGTGGCGATGGCGGGCCTGGCCGCGCTGTTCCGCTTCAGCGGCATCGGCCTCCAGATGCGGGCCGTGGTCGAGAGCCCGCGGATGACCGAGCTCAACGGCATCAGAGCCGACCGGGTGTCGGCCTTCGCATGGGCGCTCTCCAGCTTCTTCGCCGGTCTGGCGGGGGTGTTGATCGCGCCCCGCTTCAACACCCTGGCCGCCCCCGACTTCTTCAACCTCGTCGTGGTGGCGATCGCCGCCGCGGCCGTCGGCCGCCTGCTCAGCCTGCCCTGGGCGCTCGCCGGAGGACTCGGTCTCGGCGTCCTCATCTCCCTGGCCAACACGTTCCTGCCCCGATGGTCGGGCGACCACCCGCTCCTCGCCACGATCCAGGAGAACGTCACCCCGGCGATGCCCTTCGTCGTGCTCTTCGGGCTGCTCGTCCTGTGGCCGGCCGTGCGCCGCACGCGTGAGCAGTCCGACCCGCTCTCGGGCGTCGACCCACCGCCACCGTCGTTGGCGGCGCTCGATCGCAGCCAGTGGCTGACCCGGGCCACGCAGGTGTTCGCGGTGGTGTTCCTCGGCGGTGTCGGGTTCGTGGTGTTCACGCAGGCCGACGCCTCGTGGCTCTTCCTGATCACGCAGGCAGTGATCCTGGCGACGATCTACCTGTCGATCACGGTCATCACCGGGATGGCCGGCCAGATCTCGTTGTGCCAGGGCACCTTCGCCGCGATCGGGGCGTTCAGTGCGTTCCAGCTGACGGATCGAGCGGGCATGCCGGTGCTGCTGGCCGGGCTCATCGGCGCGGTGCTGGCGGCCGCGGTCGCCGCCGTCCTGTCGTTGCCCGTGCTCCGCCTCGGAGGGGTGTGGGTGGCCATCGCCACGCTGGCCTTCGCCTTCTTCTTCGACGCCGTGATGGTCAAGCTGCCCTGGATCGGCGGCGGCGACACCGCGCTGCTGCAGGGCACGCGGGTGCCCCGGCCCACGATCGGGCCCTGGGACCTGGCCGACGACGAGAAGTTCCTGGTCCTGGCGATCCTCGTCTTCGTGGTGGCGTCGCTGGCGGTGATCCAGGTTCGCGAGGGCACGGTGGGCCGCACCCTCCGTGCTTTGCGGGGCAGCGAGGTCGCCGCTCAGTCGATCGGCATCTCGCCCGCCCGGGCCCGCATCACGGCGTTCGCGGTGTCCGCCTTCATCGCCGGCATCGGCGGTGCGCTGCTGGCCATGCACCAGGAGAACGTGAACTACGGCAGCAACTTCGCCCCCTTCGTCGCACTGTTCTGGCTGGTCCTCGTCGTGTCCCTCGGCTCCCGCACGGTGGAGGGGGCGGCCCAGGCCGGCGCGGCGTTCGCCCTCTTCGACGCCGTCCTGCTCAAGGGCGCCGTCTTCGGGTGGATCTTCCGCAGTCCCGACCGCATCCCCGGCTTCCTGCCGCTGTCGCCGAAGTGGCGGTTCGTCCTCTTCGGCCTGGCGACGATCCAGTTCGCCCGCCATCCCGAGGGGCTGGTGGAGCACGGCAAACGGCGCGCGCACCAGCGTGTCGAGCAGATCAGGGCCCGGGTGCGGCGGACCGGTGGGCAACCGGCGCCGCCCGCCCCGACCCCGCCGCCGTCGACGCCCGTCGAGGAGACCGTCCCATGACCGAGCGAAGCGAGGTCCATCAGCACAGCGCGCCGGTCCTGCAGGCGACCGGCATGGCCAAGTCGTTCGCCGGCATCGTGGCGCTCGACGACGTGTCACTGGAGGTGCAGCCGGGGGAGCGCGTGGGCCTCATCGGGCCCAACGGCGCGGGCAAGACGACGTTCTTCAACTGCGTGCTCGGCGTCATCCGGGCGGACCACGGCACGGTGCTGCTCGACGGGCACGACATCAGCCGCCTCCCGGTGCACGCCCGGGCCCGCCGTGGTATCGGCCGCTCGTTCCAGCGCGTCGAGCTGTTCCCCGAGTCCACGGTGCGCGAGCACCTGCTGATCGCCGAGCGCACGCGCCGGGGGAACGGCGGCCTGTGGCGCGACCTCGTGGGTCTCGGCCGGCCCCGGCCCGACGAGCTGGCCGCCTGCGACGAGGTGCTGGCGCTGCTCGGCCTGGGCGACCTCGCCGACGAGCCGATCGAGCACCTGAGCCTCGGGCAGGGCCGCCTGGTGGAGGTGGGTCGGGCGCTGATGACCCGCCCCAAGCTGCTGCTGCTGGACGAGCCGTCGTCGGGCCTCGACCGCCAGGAGACGGCCGACCTGGCCGCCACGCTGCGGGCGGTGCAGGCGGACCAGGGGTTCGCCATCCTCCTGGTGGAGCACGACGTCGAGCTGGTCGAGGGCTTCACCGAGCGGGTCTATGTCCTCGACTTCGGCATCCTGATCGCCGACGGCCCCACTCGCGAGGTGCTCGACAGCGCCGCCGTGCGCACCGCCTACCTCGGAGACATGGAGCGCCAGCCATGACTGCGGTGCTCGAGCTCGACGGCGTGTCGGCCGGCTACGGCCCGTTCCACGCCGTCTTCGACGTCTCGCTGGCGGTCGAGTCCGATGGGGCGGTCGCGCTCCTCGGCGCCAACGGCGTGGGCAAGACCACCGTCGCCCGCCTGGCCAGCGGGCTCGTCGCCCCGACGGAGGGGACGGTGCGGGTGGCAGGCGACGACCTCACCGGCGCGCAGCCGCACCGTTTCGCCCGGTCCGGCATCGCGCACGCCCCCGAGGGCCGGTCGGTCTTCGCCACGCTCACCGTGGAGGAGAACCTCCGGCTGTCCTTCCGGCGCTCGAAGGGCCGCAGCGCCGTTCCCGCTGCTCTGGACCAGGCCTTCACCCAGTTCCCCGCACTCGGCCGCCGCCGGCGCCAGCTCGCCGGCACGCTCTCCGGCGGCGAGCAGCGGATGTTGTCCCTGGCCCGGGTCCTCGTCGAAGCCCCCAAGCTGCTCGTCGCCGACGAGCTGTCGCTCGGCTTGGCGCCCATCGTCGTGGACGAGATCTACGTCGAGCTGGAACGCCTGCGAGCGGAGGGCACGGCACTGCTGATCGTCGAGCAGCACATCGGCCACGCCTTGGCGCTCTGCGACTGGGTGGTGCTGCTCAAGCACGGCTCCGTCATCTGGGAGGGCCCGGCAGCAGAGGCCGAGGATCACGTGGTCGCCCAAGTCTTCGACCACGATTCTCCCGCCGAGCCCTGACCCGACCGGTCTCGGGGCGGCCGATCAGCCCGCGGCGCGTACGGCGGCGACGGCGGCGTCCGCGGCCCGGCGGGTGGCGAGTGCGGCGCCCCGCGCCAGCCGCAGGAGGCCGGGAATGCGCCCCGGGTGGCGGACGCAGTAGCGGGCGACCGCCCTCGGGTTCGCGGTGCCGTCCTGGTGGCTGAGGTGGAACAACTCGTCGTCGACCCCGTCGGTCGTCCGGTCGCTGACGGCCCGAAACACCGTCCACGGCACGTGCCGCTCTTCGCACGCCTGGGCGATCGCCGCGGTCTCCATGTCGAGCGCCACCACGCCGCGGGCGCGTAGTGCCGGCAGGTCGGCGGCCGGGGTGATGACGTCGGTGGTCCACAGGGCGCCGTGCACCCGGCCCGGGCCCAGCAGGTGGTGCTCGTGCTCGCGGCCCGAGGCGTGGTCGATCACCCGCTCCGGGAGGATCAGGGCGCCGATGGGCGTCTCGTCGTCCACGGCGCCGGTGATGCCGAAGACGACCACCTGCGCCGGGGTGACGGCGTCGAGCAGCCGTTGCACCCCGGCGGCGGCCAGGAAGGTACCCATGCCGGTCACGATGGCCACCACGGGCCGGCCGTCGAGCCTGCCGGTCCGGGCCGGGCCGCCGCCCAGCTCGGCGGGTCGCAGGCCCAGCCGCTTGGTGAGCGGCCTCAGCTCCATGGGCATGGCGCACACGAAGGCGACAGGGGAGTCGACGGGTCCGTCAACCATCACAGTGGTCCGGGGGCGGAACGTCGAGCGCCGGGTTGCGGTCGAAGAACCCGGCGGGCAGGAACTGGAAGCCGGTGGTCTCCACCGGCATGACCGGCCAGTCCTCGGGCCGGGGGACGTGGGTGACGCCGAACGTGTGCCACACCACCACCTCGGTGCCGACGAGCGACCGGTCGGCCGCCGTCCAGGCCGGAAGACCGGCGCCGCCCGGGTGCTGGCTCGGGAAGTCGCCCGCCGCCCGCCGCTCGTCGGCGTCGTAGGGGGTGACCCACAGGTTCCGGGTGGCGAACCCGGCCCGGCCGGCGACGCTCGACTCCTCCCGGGCCAGGAGCACGGGCGTGGCCCGGGGGGCCAGCCGGTAAGCCACGGGCTGGTCGAGGGCGTTGCGCACCTTCGGGTTCACGATCGCCCACGATCGGCTGCAGGTCGGGTCGGCGAGCCGCCGGGCGCCTCGCTCCGACCTCAAGGGCGTGACGACGGGGGCAAAGCCGTTGCCCCAAGGGTTGCCGTCGCCAGCCGGGAGCGGCACCACGTCGACCTCGTGCACCTCGTTCACCGGTCCGTCGACCGCCACGTCGAGGCGGGCGCAGAACAGGTGCTGGTGCACCGGCGCCGCCAGCCCGGGTGCGATCGCCGGCGAGTACGGCTCCGGCGGACCGTGACCGGTGGCCCTGGTGGACATGATCCCGGTGAGCCTGACCTCCAGTTCGAGGGAGGCGTCCTGGTGGAAGTACCAGGAGAAGCCGTACTCGTAGTTGCCGACCGTGGCGATCGGAGGACACCACCAGCCGCCGCTTGCGGCGCACCTCGGTGCGCCCGGTGAAGAGGTCGTTGTGCTTCCACAGGATGCCGGCGTCCTCCTCGTGGAGGCAGATGGCGTTGGCGATGGTGCCGGCTTCGCCCTGCTCGTCGGCGAGCACGGCGTCGAGGTAGCGGATCTCGCCCACGCAGTCGCAGCCGAGGGTCAGCGAGTTGGCGAGGCGGCCGAGACCCCACTCGCCGACGTCGAAGGCGTTCTTCCACCCGTGCAGGGGCCCCGGGTCGCCGTAGGGGACCACCATCTCGCTGATCGACGCCCGGCGCAGGATCGACCGGCCGTCGTACGTGACGTCGCGCAGAACGATCCCCTCGAGCGGATCGAGGCTGACGTGGAGGGACCAGCCCTGCCAGCGCAGCACGTTGCCGTCGATCTCGAACCCGACCCCGTCGGGCTGGGCGATGACGAGCGGCGCCAGGCCGGGCCGCGGGGCGTGGTCCTCGGGGAAGTAGCTGCCGGGGTCGTCGGGCAGCGGGACGATCCCGCTGTCGATCAGCTCGAGCACCTCGCCGCGGGCCATGTCCACCAGCGCCTGCAGGCCCTCGATCGGGCGGGCGTAGCCGTTGTCGCCGGGCTGCTCGCGGTAGAAGCAGATGCAGCGGGCCACCCGCCGGCCCTCCTCGGCCGCGACGCCGAAGTTGCCCGTGGGCCAGGGGTCGATCTGCACCTTGGCGAGGTCGGTGATGCCCCGGGCGGCCAGGGCGGCCCGGAATCCCTCGTGCTCGTGCAGCGCGGCGATGGCCACGAGGCTCTCCCCGAACCCGAGGGGTGGGCGGACGTCGTCGTGGGCCACCCAGCCGACGACCTCGCCGGAGTCCAGCGCCACCGACGCCTCGACGACCGAGGCCTCGGGCCCAGGGACGATCATCAGCCGGGCCCGGCGGCCGGCGGCGGGGCGCCGGGCGTCGTCGACCGTGACGGTCGAGAAGGTGGCCGTGGGTGCGAGGCGCCCGGTCGCCCGCACCGCGGCCACGGCGACGCCGATCTCTTCCGGGGTCAGCGGGTCGAGGGGGTGGGACACGGGAGCCGTCACCGCCGTCGCCGATCCTCGGCCAGCTCCTGGGTGAAGCTGCGCCTCGTCCCCCAGCGGAACAGCGGTGGCACCAGGTGACGGATCGTCACCGCCGGCCGGAACGACGCCGGGACGTACTGCTCGTGCCGCCTCCCTTCGACGGCCCGGACGACCGCCTCGGCCACGTCACTGGCGGGCACCGGCCGCGGGCGCTTCCGGTCGTAGGGGTGGCCGCGGGCGGCACCGAAGTCGGTGGCCACCGGGCCGGGGTTCACGAGCGACACGCCGATCCCGTACGGCTCCAGCTCCACGACGAGCGCCTCGGTGAGCCCGACGCCGGCGAACTTGGTCGCGGAGTAGATGGCCTCGAACGGCGAGCCGATCCGCCCGGCGATCGAGCCGATCGTCACCAGGTGGCCCCGGCGGCGCTCGATCATCCCGGGGACGACGGCCCGCAGGGCGTGAACCGTGCCGAGCACGTTCACCCGCACGAGCCGCTCGGCCTCGTCGGCCCCGAGATCGGCGAACGCGCCGTAGGCGCCGATGCCGGCGTTGGCCACCAGCACATCAGGCGGCCCGAGTTGGTCCTCCAGGTCGGCGATGGCCGCCGCGAGCCCCTCGGGGTCGGCGACGTCGGCGACCGCGTACCGGGCGGTGCCGTCGAGCCCGGCCACGACGGCTCGGAGGTCGTCCTCGCTGCGGGCGATCAGCCCCACCCGGGCGCCCCGGGCGGCGGCGGCCTCGGCGACCGCCCGACCGATGCCGCGCGACGCGCCCGTCACGATCGTCGTGGCGCCACCCCACTGCACGGATCGACCGTAGCGCGCAGAGGTGACACGAGTGTTAGGCGACCGCGACCCAGGTGTCTCAGACGAGGTACTCGAAGTGTTGCGTCTCGACCATGAGAGGCAGGCGGTAGCGGACGTAGAAGCTGTGGAGGCGCAGCGCCCCGACGTACTCCTCGAACGTGGGCTCGATGAGGTCGACATCGTCGGGTTCCCGCGCCTTCCAGGCCGCAGCCCGCCGGGCGACCTCCTCGAACTCGGCGAGCGACGACACCGACATCCCGAAGTGGTCGAGGCGGGGGGCGGTCATCGGCTCCTCGTTGGCGATGAGGAACACGAACTGCTCGTGCGAGTGGGCCCGGAAGACGAGTCGTTGCCGGTCCTGGGTCAGCTCGGGGTACTCCTCGAAGCCGAACACGTCGCCGTAGAAGGCCGCCAGGGCACCCCGGCCGTCGGCGTCGAGCAGGTCGGCGCGGCACCGACAGGGCGACGTGGTTGAGGCGGGGCGGCTTGGCGAAGTCGGGTCCGCTCATGGCTGCACCAGCACCTTTCCGGCCAGCCGGCCCTCCGCGAGGCCGGTCATGGCGTCGAGGAGGCCGTCCAGGGGGACGACCTCCGGCTCGATCAGCTCGTCGACCGGGATGCGGCCCGAGGCCAACAGGGCCAGGGCCTGCTCGAAGCCACCGTCGTCATAGGTGAAGGCCCCGGTGACGACCAACTCGTTGAGCAGGATGCGGTTCGGGTCGAACCGGGGCGGCTCGATGCCGGCACCGACGAGGACCAACGTGCCGCCCCGCACGAGCTGGGCGAGGCCCGCCTCCATGGCCACGGCCTTGCCCGAGCACTCGAGCACCACGTCGACGGCGCCGGGGACCACCAGGCCCGGCTGGGCCATGGTCGGCACCACCAGGTCGCCGGGGTGGCGGACGGCCGTGGCCCCCACCGCCCGGGCCAGCGCCTGGCGGCGCTCGCCCGGCTCGGCGCAGGCCACGTCGTCCACGCCCAGCGCCCGCAGCGCGGCGATGGTCAGCGCCCCGATCGGCCCGGCCCCCAGCACCAGCGCGCGCTGGCCGGGCCGGATGCCCGACCGGGTGATGCCGTGCAGCGCCACGGCCAGCGGCTCGGCCAGGGCGGCCGCCCGTGGCTCGAGGCCCGCCGGCAGCCGCAGCAGCTCGTCTGCAGGGGTGAGCTTGTAGGTGGCGAACGCCCCCCGTTCCGGCCCGATGCCGGGGGTGTCGCGGGCGGCGCACAACGACGGCCGGCCGGCCCGGCACGCGGCGCAGGTGCCGCAGCGGACCGTCGGGCCGCCGACCACCACGTCGCCCTCCGCCCAGGCCGTCACCGCGCCACCGACGGCCGCGACCCGCCCGATCCACTCGTGTCCCTGCCAGCTGCCCCGCTCGCCCCAGCCCTCCAGCACCATGTGGAGGTCGCTGCCGCAGACACCGCACAGGTCCACGGCCACCAGCACGTCGTCGTCGCCGACGTCTGGCACCGGCACGTCCTCGACCTCGAGCCGGCCGGGTCCCTTGACCACCGCTGCGACCATGCGCTCGGGGACAGCCCCCACGGCGGGCACCGTACCGGTCACCCCGCACCTCCGCTGTCTCACAGGTCCATCAGTCGGACAGGGCGAGGAAGCCACGCCTGATCGTGACCAGCATGTTCTCGACGGCGTCGTCCTCGGTCGTGAACTGCAGGGTGTAGACGCTGTACGGCACCCGCTCGATCAGGGCGAGGAGCGTGGTGGCGTCGACCTCCGGGTCGCCGAAGTCGCGCTGCTGCAGCATCCGCACCAGCCGGGTGAACACCGAGGCGGCGACCCGCTGGGAGAAGGCGAACAGCTCCTGGTTGGTCCTCATCTCCTGCCAGGTGCTGATGACGCCGCCGTCGGCCCGGTAGGCGGCAAGCCAGTGGCGCAGCCATGCCCGGAGGTCGTCGGGCGCCGCGTCGAGGTGCAGCTCGTCGATGAGGTCGATCATGCGCGACGCCGCTGCCTCGGCCAGCACCCGGAAGAAGTCGCCCTTGTTCTCGAAGTACCGGTAGAAGGTGCCGTGGCTGACGCCGGCAGCTGCGACGATGTCGTCGACCCGGGCGTCGTGGTAGCCCCGGGCGGGCAGCACGGCCGCACCGGCGGCGAGCAGCCGCAGTCGGGTCTTCTCGCCGCGGGGGCGCACCGGGCGGGCGTCGATGGCGGGCTCGCGAGCGACGATGGCTGCGTTCCGCTGGCGGCGACGCCGGGAGCGGACGACGTTCACTCCCTCGATCGGGCCTTCGAGTGTGCGGTGGAAGAGCTGGGCCACGCCCTCGACGAGCGGCTGGGCGCTGGTGTCGGCGGGCGCCTGCTCGGCGTAGAAGCTGCAGCGGATGAGCACGGACACGAGGTTGTTGACCAGCGTGGCGCTGCGGGGCGTCTCCTCCAGCCCGAAGGCGCGCAGGAGCGCCACGCCGGTGCGGTCGGCGATGCCGCCCGACCGACGGGCTTCGGGCTGGTGGTCGCGGCTGGCCGCCTGGAACGAGGCGAACACCGGCGACCAGGCTTCGTGCAGCGTCATGAACTGGCCGATCCACTCGGTGAGGTGGGCCAGCCCGTCGGTGTCGGGGGTGACGCGTTCGAGGCGCTCGGCCTGCGCCACCATCTCCTGGCCGAGCTGGCCGGCCAGGGCCCAGAACACGGCGTCCTTGCTGGAGAAGTACTGGTAGAAGGCGGGGCGTGAACACCCGGCGCGCTCGGTGATGAGCTCGACGCGGGACTCGGCGAAGCCGGCCTCCCCGAACACGTCGAGCGCGGCGCCGAGAATGCGGCGTTGCGTGCCGGTGCCGCGCTCGCCCACCAGCGGGTTCCCGAACGGCGGCCTCCGCACCACGCTCGCGTCCATCGCGGGGACGCTACTTCTAACAGAAACGTCACATATCTTCGTCACGGTCCCGGCGCCCATGGCATGCTCACGCCACCGGACGCGCCCGATGCACGAGGAGCGGGAATGAACGTCGGGGTCCAGATGGTGTTCCAGTCCTGTGGCTACGACCCCGACGTCACCGACGGGCAGGTCGTCGCCGAGGAGGTGCACCTGGGGATGTTGGCCGACGCCCTCGGTTTCGACGCCCTGTGGCCCGTCGAGCACCACTTCGAGGACTACGCGTTCTGTCCCGACAACGTCGTGTTCCTCGCCAACATGGCGGCACGGACGCAGCGCATCCTGCTCGGGACCGGGGCGGTGATCCTTCCCTGGAACGATCCCTTGCGCGTCGCCGAGAAGATCTCGCTGCTCGATCACCTCGCCGGAGGGCGGGTGCTGTTCGGTGTCGGGCGTGGGCTGGCCCGCCGCGAGTACGAGGGGTTCGGCATCCCCATGGACGAGTCGCGCAGCCGCTTCGACGAGGCGGTGCGCATGGTGATGGACGCGCTCGAGAGCGGATGGATCGAAGGCGACGGCCCCTACTACCGCCAGGCCCGCACCCCGATCCGGCCCGCGCCGGCCCACACCTTCCGCGACCGCTTCTACTGCGTCGCCATGTCGCCCGACTCCGTCCTCGCGGCCGCCGATCTCGGCGCTCGGATGGTGGTGTTCAGCCAGCGCCCGTGGGAGGACCAGGCCGACGCGATCGCAACGTACCGCGAGCGGTTCGAGGCTGCGCACGGGCGGGCGCCCGCGCCCCCGGTCACCTGCGACTTCATCTACTGCGACACCGATCCCGCCCGCGCCGAGGACAAGGCCCAGGAACACATCGCCGGCTACCTCGCGAGCGTGATGCAGCACTACGAGCTGGCCTCCGACCACTTCAAGGAGGCCAGGGGCTACGAGGCCTACGGCAACGCCGTCGACCTGCTGCGGGCGATCGGCCTCGAGCGCATGTGCGAGATGTACCTCGGCGTCCAGGCCTGGGGGACGCCGGCGCAGGTGCTCGAGCGCCTGCGTGCCCGGCGCGAGGTCATCGGTCCGTTCGACCTCACCGCGTGTTTCCGCTTCGCCGGGCTTCCGATCGAGGACGCAGAGCGCAGCATGCGAACGTTCGCCAGCGAGGTGCTCCCCGCGCTCCACGCGTCGACCTGACCGAGGTTCCCGCACCGGAGGACACGTGCCCCAGCCCACGCTCGAAGAGCGCTACGACCAGAAGATCGCCGACCGCTTCCTCGCGGCCGCGAACGGAGGTGCCGGTGGCCTGCCGGGCTACCTCGGCATCGAGCACGTCCGCTTCGAGCCCGGGCGGCTCTGGTGCCGGGCGACGATCCGCGAGGAGCTGCTCACCCCGTTCGGGAACGCGCACGGGGGCGCGCTCGCCGCCATCATCGACCACGTCACGGGCATCGTCGTCTACCCGCTCATGAAGCCGGGTCAGTGGGCGGCGACGACCGAGGTCAAGGTCAACTACATCGCGCCGGTCCAGGCGGGGGTCGTCGAGACCGAGTCGACCGTGCTCGCCATGACCAACCGCAGCGCCGTCGTCCGGGGCGAGATCTACTTCCAGGGCCGGCTGGCCTGCGCCGCCCAGGGGACGCTGACGATCGTCGACCCGAAATGACCCGGGCGCCGATGCCCGCCACGGGCTCGGGAGGGGGTGGGGTGATGGCGGACGCGCTGGTGCTCGAGGCTCCCCGGAGGCTGCGCCGGCGTGAGCTGCCGGTGCCCGCGGTCGGCGACGACGACGGCATCCTGCGCGTCGAAGCGTGCGGGCTCTGCGGCACCGACCACGAGCTCTACACCGGGGCGATCTCTCCCGGCTTCCCGTTCGTGCCGGGGCACGAAGTCGTGGGGGTCGTCGAGGCGGTGGGTGACCGGGCGGCCCAGCGGTGGGGGGTCACCGCGGGCGACCGGGTCGCCGTCGAGGTCTTCCTCTCGTGCCGCTCGTGCGAGCCGTGCCGGCGAGGCGAGTACCGCCGGTGCGTGCGCCACGGCCTGGCCGACATGTACGGGATGAGAAGCGTCGAGGCGGTTCCGGGGCTGTGGGGCGGCTACGCGAGCCACCAGTACCTGGGGCCCGACTCGATGCTGCTGCCCGTGCCCGACTCGCTGTCGCCCGAGGTGGCGGTGGCGTTCAATCCCGTCGGTGCCGGCATCCGGTGGGCTGTCACCCTCCCCGGCACGACGCCCGGCGCCGTCGTGGCCGTTCTCGGGTGTGGCATCCGCGGTCTGGCGGCCGCGGCCGCGGCCAAGGAGGCCGGTGCCGCGTTCGTGATGGTCACCGGCGCGGGCGAGCGCGACCATCCCCGGCTCGCGCAGGCCGGTCGCTTCGGCGCCGACCTCGCCGTCGACGTGGACGCCGAGGATCCCGTGACACGGCTGCGGGCGGAGGCCGGCGTCGTCGGCGCCGACGTCGTCGTGGACGTCACCGCCAAGGCCCCGGCTGCGTTCGCCCAGGGCGTCGCACTGGCGCGGGCCGGCGGCACGGTGGTGGTCGCCGGCACGAGGGGCGGTGGCGGGACGCCCGGGTTCGACCCCGACCACGTCGTCTACAAGGAGCTGCGCGTCCAGGGTGCGCTCGGCGTCGACACGGCCGACTACCGCGCCGCCCTCGACCTCCTCGCCCGCGGAACGTACCCGTTCGCCGAGCTCCCCCGCCGGACCGTCGGGCTCGACGATGCAGCGGCGCTCCTCGAGACGATGGCCGGCGAGCGTGGCGTGCCGCCGGTCCACGCCGTGGTCGTGCCCCCGGGGATGGGCTCTCCAGGCGACTCAGCCCCGGCGTAGGAGCTGCAGCCTGGTCATCGGGACGCCAGCTCGGCCAGGGGGACCTCGGGGTCGGCAAGGCGTCGGGCGTCGATGACACGGCCACTGGCCACGATCGCCCTGAGGTCCTCGACGACGTCCCAGACGTTGGCGTTCATGGCGGCGGTGACGACGCCGTCGCGCTGCCAGAAGGCGATGAACTCTCGTTGGGCCCGGTCCCCGCGGATCACGATCGTGTCGCTCGGCTGGCCGTAGCCCACGTACTCCATGCCGAGGTCGTACTGGTCGGAGAAGAAGTACGGCAGGCGCGCATAGGTCTCGGTGCCGCCGGCGGCGTTGGTGCCGGCGGTGGCGCCCTGGTTGAGGGCGTTGGCCCAGTGCTCGACCCGCAGCCGTTGCCGGTAGTGGGGGTGCCAGGCGGAGGCGACGTCACCCGCGGCGTACACGCCGGGGGCGCTGGATCGCAGGTGCTCGTCGACCACGATCCCGTCGTCGACCTTCACACCCGCCGCTTCGGCCAGGCCCACCCGTGGGGTCACACCGATGCCGATGACGACCACGTCGGCGGCTTCGGTCTGGCCGTCGCTGAGCACGACCTGCTCCACCCGGCTGGTGCCCCGCAGCTCGACGACTCCGGTCTCGGACCGGAGCTGGACGCCGTTGTCCATGTGCAAGCTGCGGAACACCTCGCCGATCTCGTGGCCGAGGACCCGCTGGAGCGGCACCGGGGCGCGGTCGATGAGGACGACCTCGGCACCCATCTGGCGGGCGGAGGCGGCGACCTCCGAGCCGATCCAACCGGCGCCGATCACCGCCACGCGGCCCCCGCTGCGCACGGCGTCGCCGAGGAGGCGGGCGTCGTCGACGCTGCGGAGGTAGTGGACTCCGGCGAGGTCGACTCCGGGGACGTCGAGGCGTCGGGGTGCGGCGCCGGTGGCGAGGACCAGTGCGGAGAACGGCACCTGCTCGTCCCCGTCGATCCGGACCCGGCCGGTGTCCACGTCGAGGGCTTCGACGGTGCGCCCGGTCAGCAGCTCGATGTCGTTGGTGACATAGAAGTCCTCGTCGTGGACGCGTGTCGTCTCGGGTGCCGCTTCGCCGCGCAGCACCGTCTTGGACAGCGGCGGTCGTTCGTAGGGCGGTTCGTGCTCGTTGCCGACGAGGACGACGCGCCCGTCGAAGCCGGTCGCGCGTGCGGCTTCTGCCGCCTTGGCGCCGGCCAGGCTCGCGCCGACGATCACGAGCGTCCGGTCGGTCACGAGTGCTCGGGGCGCACGGATGGAGCGTCGAAGGCGGTGGCCAGGCGGGCGAGGGCGAGCGCCCCGATCAGCAGCCCGAAGTCGCGGAGGGCGATGTCGTAGAAGTCGCCCTGCAGCAGCAGGTTGACGATGATGCCGGCGAGCCAGGCGGCGACCAGGTAGCCACCGAATCGTGGCCGGATCGCGACCACGACTCCGGCGACGATCTCGATGACGCCGACGGCGAGCATGGCCTGGTGGGCGTTGCCGGGAACGAGGTCGTTGATCTCGGGCGCGAGGTACTGCTGCCAGTCGACGAGCCAGTCGAGGAACTTGTCGAGACCGAACAGGATCGGTGCGACGGTGAAGCCGATGCGCAGCAGGGTGAATGCCTGGAACACCGGGTCGTCGAGCCGCCGCGGCAGGACGGCGACGCTGCCCGGACGGTCGGGTTGGGTGACGGCCATGGCGAAACACTCCCTTCTAAAGGTGACTAGATCTGACGTTAGAACCGTAGGTCTGTTGTGTCAACGGAATTCTGTTTTAGAGTGTGGGCATGCGCTCCTCCGCCGAGCTCGAGCACCGCATCGCCCAGATCGCTGCGCTCGATCAGCCGCTGCGACGCGACCTGTACCGGCTCCTGTCCGAACGCGACGACTGGACCACCCGGGACGAAGCCGCCCAGGCTCTGGGCGTCGCCCGCTCGGTGGCGGCTTTCCACCTCGACAAGCTGGCCGAGTCCGGCGTCGTCGAGGTGCGCTTCGAACGCACCAACGGCCGAGCGGGGCCGGGCGCCGGCCGGCCCTCGAAGCTGTACCGCCCGAGCCACGACGAGGTGTCCGCCTCGGTTCCCGAGCGCCACTATGACCTCGCCGGTTCACTGCTCGCGACCGCCGTCGCCGAGGCCAGCAGGACGGGAGCGCCCGTTGCCGCCTGTCTCAGCGCCACCGCGCACGCCGCGGGGCGCCAGATCGGTGAGGACGCGCGAGATGCCGTGCTACCGCTCGAGCGCAGCGAAGACCGCCGCCGGGCGGTGCTCGAGGTGCTGGCGCGGCACGGCTACCAACCGGAGCTCGGCGACCACGACGAGATCGCACTCGCCAACTGCCCGTTCCATCGGCTTGCCGAGCAGCACCGAACGCTCGTCTGCGGCATGAACCTCGACTTCCTCCGCGGCCTCCTCGACGGGATCGGCCCGACGGACCGGCTCGCAGCCCGCCTCGCGCCGGAACCCGGCTACTGCTGCGTCCGCATCGCCGCAGCCTGAGGCGACGAGGGCTCGCGAGGCGCGGCGTGCTGCTTCGCCCTGCCTCCGGAGCAACAGCTCACAGACCGGTTCGGAACCCGTCTCGCCACGTGGGAAAGCGCGGCGACCAGCCGAGCGACTCGCGGGCGAAGCGGTTGTCGGCGCCGCGGGCCCAGCCGGGCCGCCCCCGCTGGGGGGCCGGTGCCGTTGCACCGACCCGCCGGGCGAACTCGGGGACCCAGTCCGAGGCGGGCGCGGGCTCGTCGTCGCACACGTTCGCGGTGCACGGTTGCCACTCGAGCGCCGCCCGGCACGCGCCGGCGGCGTCGTCGACGTGGAGGAAGCTGGTCATCGCGTCGTCGGCGGGGAGCGCCCCCGCCCGGGCCTGCTCGGCCATGTACCCGTCGCGGGCGTACCACGTGCCCGGGCCGTAGAGCGTGCCGTACCGGAGCACGACGGGCTCCGGGAGGTCGGCGACCGCCGCTTCGAGGGACATCACTCCGTTGACGGTGATCGACCGGGGCTGGCCTGCGACGGTGTCGAGGGGATCCGTCTCGACGGCGGGCCCGTCCCCGGGCACGTAGGCCCAGGCGATGCTCTGGGCGACGATGCGACGCGTGCCGGCGGCGAGCGCGGCGTCGACGAGGTTGCGGGTGCCGTGCACGCGGAGGTCCGCATTGTCCTCGCTGCTGCGGGCGGCGAGCGCGGTCAGCTGGTGGACGATCGCGTCGGGCTGCGCCGCCTCCACGGCCTTGACCAGGAGGTCGTGGTCGAACACGTCGACGGCGACCGGGTCGCCGCCGACCGATCGGAGCCGGTGGGCGTCGTCGTCCGTGCGGGCGGTGCCGGTCACGGTGTGGCCGGCATCGATGAGCAGGGGGACGAGACGCCGGCCGATCACTCCGGTGCCGCCGGCGATGAACACGTGCATGGTCTCACCTCGCTGGTGATCGGTTCGGGTCGATGGTCATCACGACGCCGCCCGTGAGGTCGTCGCCGCGGGTCCCGGCGCACCGCCGCGTCGGCTTGGGAGAACCGGGGAAGCGGCGGGCGTTCATCACCGTCGTCCTCGGATCGGGTAGCGGGGCATCTGCGCCGCCAGGGCCCGGATGCCGTCCCGGTAGGTGGGAAATCTCGGGTGCCAGCCGAGGTCGGCCTTGGCCTTGGCGTTGGAGACGCGCATCGAGGTGCCGATAGCGACCGACGCGACGTACGGCGCCGCGAGCCGGAAGAACCATCCGGGCACGGTGCGCGGTCGGGGTGCGCCGAACGCCTCGGCCATCGCGGTGTAGACCTCGCGCCACGAGGCGGGCCGGTCGTCGACGACGTTGTACGCCTCACCCACCCGGCCGTGCTCGAGCGCGGCCACCGTCGCCGCTGCGGCGTCCTCGTGGTGGACCCAACCGAGCACGCCACCCGCGGCGACGGGCAGCCTGCGCCGGGCGAGTAGGGGGCGCATCTGCTCGGCGTCCCCTCCGTAGAGCAGGCCGTAGCGCAGCGCGATGCCCTCGGGGGCGGAGTACGCCTGCTGCTCGGTCGACAGCACCGCGGCGACGACGTCGTCGTTCCTGTTGCCGGCCCGACGGCCGAACGGGGAGTCCTCGGTCAGGACCTGTGTGTCGTGGTCGGAGAAGCCGTAGCCGAAGATGATCGACTGGGTCAGGAACCGCTTGGCGCCGAGCGCGTCCGCGGCTGCGAGCAGGTTGGCGGTGCCTTCGCGGCGCAGCCGGTTGGTCTGGACCATCCCGCTGGCGCGGCGAGGGGGCCTGCGGAGCGCGGTGAGCTCGTTGACGACGGCGTCGGCGGACAACCCGTCGAGGGCGCGGAGCAGGCCGTCGCGGTCGAGGGCGTCGGCCATCACCGGCGTCGCACCCAGGGCGGCGAGCCGGCTGGCGCTCGCGGCGGTGCGGGCCAGCCCGAACACGAGGTGGTCGTGGGCGATGAGCTGGTGGGTCAGCGGTCGGCCGAGCGCGCCGTCGGCCCCGGCGAGCAGGACCTTCATGGCGTTCCCCTGACCTGTCCGTCGAGGTGGTCGGTCATGGGATCGAACGTACGAACCGGCGTGTCAACGCTCGCCCAACACGAGGCCAAGGTTCCGCCAGGACCGGCCCGGGCCGTGCCGCCCGCCGGATTGCGGAGCGAGGGGGATTCCCCGGCTGATCCCCCTCGCTCCTCGGCGCCCGGCGCCGGCGCCTCGACCTGTCGGACAGGGAGGCCGCCGGCAGGACCGGCGCTCGGAACGGTGACTACCTGCTGAAGAAGCTGATGGTCTCGGCCAGGACGGCGGGGTTGTCGGGGATGGCGTTGTGGCCGATTCCGCTGCCCAGCTCGACGTTGACGGCCGGCGCACGGTTCTGGCTGTTCGTGGCCGGGATGATCACGGCGTCGCCAGGAGACCACTGCACCTCGACCTTGACGCCCTGGGCGGTGATCTGGGGCCACGCCGCCTGCAGGTCGGCGATGGTCGATGTCTGGCCCGCCATGTCGGCGCAGCTGGCCTGGAACGCGGCGCACAGCGTGGCGATGCCGGTGCCGTTGTCGGCCCCGGCCAGCGACATCCAGTGGCTCACCTTGCCCGCGCACGAGCCGAGCTCGATGCAGTACCTGGCCACCATGGAGCCGTACGAGTGGGACACGACGTCGACCTTGGCGCGCCCGGTGTAGGAGCGCAGGTGGTCGACCTCGGCGGCGAGCCGCTGGGCGGCGTCTCGGGCCGACAGGGAGCTGTCGTAGTACAGGACGGTGATGTCGCCGAGGCTGTAGCCGGCGTTGTCGAACGTCGCCACGGCGGTGTCCCACATCGTCTCGTCGGCTGTCCAGCCGTGCACGAAGATCACCGGCGTCCGGCCGGTCGGCGGCCCGGTCGGCCGGATGGTCTCGCAGCCGACGGCGGCGACGAGCAACACCGCTATGCACGCGATCAGGCGCAAGCGATTCATCGGTCCCCCCTCATGTGGCGTTCGCCACATCGCAGAACATAATACGGTGCCTAGTTTCTAAGCAAGACTCCTTCTTGGAAAACTCGATGCCGTACTGGTTGGTAGGGTCCCGCCGGTGGACGACGCCAGCGCCTCGCCTCCCGCCCGACGTCAGCGCCGGATCCTCGGGCTCGACGAGCAGCAGCGCCAGAGCGAACGGCGCCGTCTCCTGCTGGATGCGGCGCTCGAGCTGTTCGGCACTCGCGGCTACGCCAACACCTCCGTCGAACGGCTCTGCCAGACGGCCGGGATCGGGACCAACAGCTTCTACGAGCTGTACCCGAACAAGGAGGCCGTCATGGTCGGCCTCTACGACCAGGTCACCGCCCGGTTCCGGCAGGCGGTGGCAGATGCGTACGTCGCGCACCACGGCGACCCCGATCCCGTCCGTCCGCTGGTCAGCGCCTTCGTCCACGAGGCGGTCGACGACCCCCGGGCGGCCCGTGTCGCCTTCATCGAGGCTGCCGGCATCAGCGCCACCGTCGAGGAGCACCGGCGCCGCACCCGCGACGACTTCGTCGACGGGCTCCAGGCCATCGGCGTCGACATTCGCCGGGCCCGGCTGGGCTCGGGCACCGCGCCGCCGACCGATCGGCCCGGGCCGAGCCCCCGCCGCAACGCGGTCGCCGTGGTCGGCGCCATCGTCGAGATGACGCTCGACTGGCTGCTCGACCCCGAGCCCGATCCCGTCGAGGATCTCATCGACGACATCGCCCACCACTGCCGCCGGGTGATGCAGGCCATCATTGACGAGACGTCCTCGTCAGCCTGACGGTCGAGCATCACCCACTAGAGACGGCCCTCGGGGCGCAGGTCGGGGTGGATCCACGACGGGGCCCGGCGCTCCTTGAAGGCCAGATAGCCCTCGGCCGTCTCGGGGCCGCGCAGGCTGGCGGCCATCCCGATCCGGTCGTAGAGGCCGTAGTACGAGTCGAGGCTGCGCTTGATGTCGTTGCGGGCGTCGGGCGCGGTGCGGCAGCACGCGACCAGCGCCTCGGTGGCGGCGTCGAGCAGGTCGTCGTGGGGGACGACCCGGGCGACGAGCCCCCACTCGACCGCCTCGGCGGCGTCGAAGGTGCGCCCGGTGAACATGAGGTCCCGCGTGCGGGCCGGGCCGATCTGCCGCGCCAGGATCTGGGCGTAGTGGGTGTCGGCGATGCCCCGGTACAGCTCGGGCACCCGGAACGTCGCCCGGTCGCTCACCACCGCCACGTCGCTCAGCATCGCGATCACCAGCCCGCCGCCCTGGCAGATGCCGTTCACCGCGGTGACGACGGGCTTGGTGGCCTGCCGCAGCGCGTCGAACGGGGTGTTGTCCATGAACAGGAGACGGGGGAGGTCGGCCCAGCCGTCGACGTGGTTGCCGCTCAGGTCGCCGCCGGGGATGAACACGTCGCCGGTCCCGGTGATGAGCAGCCCGGCGAGGTCGTCGTCGAGGTCGACGTGGTTGGTCGCGTACCGCACGCCGAAGTACATCGCAGCGGTCATGGCGTTGCGGGCCTCGGGCCGGTCGACGACGCACCGGGCCAGCGGTCCGTGACGCTCGAAGCGCAGGTAGGGCGTGCCCAGCCAGTCGCCCTCGGGTGGCCGCGGGCGCGTGTCCGCCGCGCCGTCGACGCTTGCTCCAACCATGTCGGTCCTTCCTTGTCGGGCGGTCAGAAGTCCGACCCGCCGTCCACGTTGATGTCTGCCCCGGTCATGTAGCTGTTGACGCGCGAGGCGACGAATGCGATCACCGGGCCGATCTCCTTCGGGTCGCCGGCCCGTCCCAGGTTCGCCGGGTGCCCGAAGTCCTCGGCGATCACCTTCATGGCGTCGTGCAGGTCGTCGGGGTCGATCCCGCGCTCCGGCGGCAGCGCCGCCAGGTAGCCCTTCATTCCCGCCGAGAGGAACGAGCCGGGCGACACGGTGTTGACGAGGATGCCCTCGGGGGCCAGGCCGACCGACAGGTTCTTGCTGAGGCTCGTGAGCGCCGCCTTCGCCGCGGTGTAGGCGACGATGTCGGGGGACTGGCGGCGCGTCGAGTGGGCGGACACGTTGACGATGCGGGCCCACTCGGCGCGGCGCAGCAGGGGGAGCGCCGCTCGGACGCAGCGGGCGGCCCCCAGCGTGCCGATGTCGAACGTGGCGGCCCACTCGTCGTCGTCGACGTCGTCGAACCGGCCGATGCCCACCTCGACCGGACCGGTCGCGTTGACGAGCACGTTGAGCTGGCCCCACCGGTCGGCGAGCCGGGCGAAGGCCGACTCGACCTGTTCCCGGTCGGTGATGTCGGTGGGCATCGGGAGAGCCTCGGCCGCACCGCGGGCGACGAGAGCCTCGGCCGTGGCGTCGAGGGCCTCCTTGCCACGCGCCAGCACGGCGACGCGGGCGCCCTCCGCGGCGATGGCCTCGGCCGCGGCCCGTCCCATCCCCTTGGATCCTCCGTTGATCACCACCGTCGCGCCGGCGAGCCCCAGATCCATCGTCGTCCCTCCTGGTCGAATGCGCGACGCAGAAGTATATATTGTGTGCAAACTCCTCGGCGGACCGAGGTCAGGCCGGCCGGCGCGCCGCCTTCCCGGGCGCGGCGAACAGCCCGCGATCCTTGAACACCTTGACGACGAGGTCGCCCTGGCGCTTGAGCATGGCCTGGTAGTCGGCGACCGCCTTGTCGACGTCGCCCTTGCGGAGCGCCCGCACGATGGCCGAGCTGCCCCGGCGCTCGACCCCGATGCTGCCGGGGATCTGCTCGAAGAAGTTGCCGCTGACGAGGCCGGTCGTCGACCGCAACATGACCTTGATGCGCGGCGAATGGCTGGCCTCGACGATCGTGCTGTGGAACTTGAACGTCAGGTCGCCGAACGCGTCGGGGTCGTCGGTCGCGGCCCGCAGGCCCTTCTCGATCTCGGTGAGCTCGTCGACGAGGCGCTCGCCGGCCCGGGCGATGGCGCGGCGGGTGGCGAAGCCGTAGACGAGGCCGAGCAGCTCGTAGCTGTCGCGGACGGCGTCGGCGTCGAGCGCGTTCACGAAGGCGCCGCGGTTGAGTTCGATTGTGACCCAACCCTCGCGTTCGAGCGCGATGAGGCCCTCTCGCACGGGGATGCGGCTCACGGACAGGGCCTCGGCGATGGCGTCCTGGGGCACGCGGTCACCGGGACGCAGCACGCCCTCGAAGATCAGCTGCCGGATGTATTCGGACACCTGGCTGCCGCTGCTCCGCCGTGTGGGCACGTCCCGGGGGGAGGGGAGCGTTGCGGTCGGCAGTTCGTTCCTCGGGATGGCCATCGCCGCCAGGCTACGGCCCTCCCACGAGGCGAACATGCATATCTGATGCGCTCGCCGCGCGGCCCGCTCACCCGGAGAGGGTCTCGACCGCGGTGCGCAGGTACGGCCAGGCCACCGCCGGGGGCAGGCCCCCGCACAGCGGGTCCAGCACGGCGGCCTGCCCGGTGTCGACCATCGTGCGGACCTCGTCGGGGGTCACGACGCGGTACGAGCCCTTCTCCGCCCGGAGGTCCTCGACGGTCTGCGCCGCCGACAGGCTGGCGATCGTGGCGCCGCCCCGGGCCTTGTTCCACTCGCCGTAGGCGAGCGCGTCCCGCAGCATGTAGGGCCCGATCTCGTCCCAGGCGCGATCCACGTCCTCGGCGACGAAGAGCGACGTCGGCGCGCCCGGCGGGGTCATGAGGCAGCCCACGGGCGCGACCTGGCAGCGGGCGGCCTCCTCGGCATAGGCCTCCTCGAGCTCGGGACGGCTGCCCTCCGCCATCAGCATCATCCCGAGCCGTGCGGCCCGCCGGGCCGCCGCCAGCGAGTGCCCGCCGTACGACAGCATCGGGCCACCCGGGCTGTAGGGCTTCGGCGTCACCCGCATGCGCCCGCGGCGGGGATGCTCGAACTCCTCGCCGGTCCACGCCGCCCGCAGGATGCCGATGGACTCCTCCATGGTCGCCGCCAGCGTGGTGCTGTCCACCTCGAACATGGCCCGCTCCTCGGGCCGGTAACCGAGGCCGATCACGTACGACACGCGCCCGTGGCTCACGATGTCGAGCACCGCCATGTCCTCGGCCAGCTTCACCGGGTCGTAGTGGAGCAGCAGGAGCGCCATGCACATGATCGGCACCCGCTCGGTGGCGGCGGCCAGCGCCGAGGCCAGGACGAGGGGCGAGGGGAGGTAGCCGTCCGGGCTGGCATGGTGCTGCGGGATGCTGATGCCCGCGCACTCGCGGGCGTCGCAGAACACCGCCATCTCCCGGGCGGCGTCGTAGTAGTCGCTCGGTGGGGTGGTCCCGTCGGGGTCGAGACGCATTGCCAGCCTGATCACGTACATCGCAGCCCCCCGGTGATGCAGCGGGCCCTGGCGGCCCCTGGTCGAGAAATGTATATCATCTGAGAAATGCAGAACCAGACGCTCGACCGAGGAGAGCAGTCTCCGTGACCGAGGGACCCGAGCCCGTTCCGGACCCGTTCAGCCTGGCAGGCCGGAACGCGGTCGTGACCGGCGCCGCCCGAGGCATCGGCTTCGCCGTCGCGACGCGGATGCTCGAGGCCGGTGCCAACGTCGTGGTCAACGACATCGACGGCGATGCGCTGAAGGAGGCGATCGAGCGCCTGGACGACCGCGGCCACCGGGTGGTGCCGGTCTGCGCGGACGCCAGCGATCGCACGCAGATCGCCGACCTGGTGCGCCAGACGGTGGACGAGCTGGGCTCGCTCGACATCCTGGTCAACAACGCCGGCATGTACGAACCGACGCCGCTCGACCGGCTCGACCCCGCCGTCGTGGACCGGATGATCGACGTCAACATCAAGGGCGTGCTGTACCTGTCCGCGGCCGCGGCCGAGGTCATGGCGCCGGGCAGCGTGATCGTCCACATCTCGTCGCTCGGTGGCGTGCGGCCCCCCTTCGCCGGGCTGTCGGTGTACCACGCGACCAAGGGCGCGCTCGACAGCCTGACGCGGGACATGGCGCTCGAATGGGGCCCGCGCGGCATCCGGGTCAACAGCGCCGCGCCCGGTGGGATCCTGACCGAGGGCAAGGTCCAGGTGACCGAGAGCCCGTTCTTCACCGCCGAGCAGATGGACCAGATCATGGCGCGGGCCCTGTCCCGCCCGCTCGGGCGCATGGGCTACGCCGACGACCTGGCCACGGTCGTGGTGTTCCTCGCCAGCCCGGCCGCCCGGTTCATGACCGGGCAGATGGTCCTCGTCGACGGCGGCTTCTACCTCGCCTGACCGACCGGACGCGCACTCTGAGAGGGGAACACGAACCATGAATGCCGATTCGTACCGTTTCGACGGCAAGCGGGCCCTGGTGGTCGGCGGGGCCACGGGGATGGGCGCCGCCACCGCGGCGCTCGTGCAGGACCTCGGGGCCGAGGTCGTGGTCATGGACCACGCCGAGGTCGGCCTCCCGGGCGTCAAGGCCATCCACCTCGACCTGCGCGACCGGCAGAGCATCGACGCCGCCGTCGACGAGTGCGGTGGTCCCATCAACGCCCTCTTCTCCTGCGCCGGCGTCGCCGACGGCACGCCGGGCATCGAGCGGATCAACTTCATCGGGCACCGCCACCTGATCGACCGCGCCCTCGATGCCGACCTGCTGCCCCGCGGGGCGGCGATCGCCATGATCTCCTCGGCGGCCGGCCTGGGGTGGGAGCCGAACCTCGACCTGCTGAAGGAGTACCTCGACACCCCCGACTTCGACAGCGCCGTGGCCTGGATCGAGGCTCACCCCGAGCGCAACGACTACATGTGGAGCAAGCAGGCGATCTGCACGTACGTGGCCCGCCAGGCGCTCGCCCTGCAGAAGCGCGGCCTGCGCATCAACGCCATCCTGCCCGGCCCCACCGACACGCCGCTCGCCCGGGCCAACGAGGAGCTGTGGCTCGGGACGGGCGCCGACTACCGCGCCGAGGCCGGCATCGCCGCCTCCACCCCCGAGGAGCAGGCGGGTCCGCTGGTGTTCCTGGGCAGCGACGCCGCCCGCTACGTCAGCGGCATCACCATGATCACCGACGCCGGCTGGGTCGGCTCGGGCGTCACCGGGTCGTTCCCGCCGGCCACGCAGATGGTCGACTTCCTGTACGGCCGGCTCTGACCTCGGAGCGCGGCTCGCCGCGGCTTGCGGCCGCTTGCGGCGTTCGTGTGGATCCGTGGGCCGGTGGTGGGGGTCGGCGAGGCAATGGGTTCCGTCCGTCCGGGGACGAGGCGACGAGTTCCGCATGTGGAACCCATGACCTCGTCCTCGCCGAGTCGGAACTCATCGCCTCGCCACCACGGGCCTCGACCAGGTGTTCTCGGGGGCGCGGCTCGCCGCGGCCCCTGGCTACTTGCGCATCCCGCCCGACACCGTCATGTCGTCGCCCGTGACGTACGAGGAGGCGTCGCTGGCCAGGTAGAGCACCGGCCCGACGATCTCGCGGGGGTCGGCGATGCGCTTCATCGCGTTGGACGACGCCACCATCTCGATGAACCCCGGCTTGGCGCGGTCGGCGCCCCGCATCATCTCGCTCATGAACGGGCCCGGGCTCAGCATGTTGACCCGCACCTTCCAGGGTGCCCAGTCGACGGCCATGGTCACGGTGAGGTTCTTGAGGGCCGCCTTCGAGGCGCCGTAGGCGACGCTGTCCGGGCCCGCGTAGTAGGCGCCCATCGTGCCGATGTGGACGATGCTGCCGCCCCCGTGGTCGCGCATCACGGGGGCGACGCACTGGCTCATCCGCAGCGGGCCCTCCAGGTTGACGGTGAAGATCTTGCGCCAGAGCTCGAGGGGCATGTCGGCGACCTTGACCGGGGCCGGGTTGATGCCGGCGTTGTTCACGAGCACGTCGATGGTGCCGAACCGCTCGACGACCGCCTCGACGAAGCCCGGGATGGCGTCCCAGTCGCCGACGTGGCAGGCGAGGGGCAGCACCTCGCCGCCGGTCGCCGCCCTGACCTCTTCGGCCACCTCGTCGCACAGGTCCTGCTTGCGGCTGCTGACCACGACCGACGCGCCGGCGGCCGACATCGCCTCGACCATGGCGCGGCCGAGGCCCTTGGTCGAGCCCGTGACGATGGCGACCTTGCCGGTCAGGTCGAAGAGCTCGGTGGGCTGGCTCATCCGTGTCTCTCTCGTTCGGCGATCATGGTGACGACCTCGGCCGCGTGCCCGTCCGCGATCGCGTCCCAGGCCCGGTCGGCGGCCTCGCCATCGCCCGCCTCGATGGCGGCGTGCACCGCGGCGACGCCGCGCTTCTGGACCGGGATGCTGGCCGGGCACCGCGGCGAAGAAGTTCCCCGGCACGACCTGCGCGATGGACCGGAGGACGGTCTGGAGCCTGCTCGATGCTGCGAGCTCGACCAGGCGGGTCAGGTAGGCGTCGTTGGCGCGCGCGACACCGGCGGGGCTGGTCACGCGGTCCAGCCGGGCCGCGAGGGTGGTCAGTTCGTCGAGGTCCGCAGGCGATATCCGGTCGATGGCACGCCGTGCCGCGAACCCGAAGAACCGGCTGTGGAGGGCGAAGCGATCGGTGATGGCCCGCTCGTCGAACGCGTTCACGAACGTGCCGCGGTGCGGTTCGGTGCGCAGCCAACCCTCACGCTCGAGCACGATGATGGCCTCACGGACGGGGATGCGGCTCACCCCGACGCGGCCAGCGATCTCGTCCTGCGGCAACCGTTGCCCCGGACGGAGGCGGCCGTCGAACACCAGGCGCCGCACGTACCTGGCCACGGCTTCGGCCCGGGTCTCGGCCTCGCCCTCCGCGGCCGGGTCATCGGGCCCGACCGGCTGAGCGGGCGGCACGATGCTGAGCAGGCCCGAGGCGGAGAACGCGGCGATCACCGCGTCGCCGTGGCGTCGGAGCAGCGAGCGCATGGCGTCGTCGGCATCGCCCTCGGCGTGGGTCCGCACGGCGCGGAGCAGAGGCGCGAGGCCCTTCTGCTGGACCTCGCGGGCCCCGGCCACCACGTCGAAGAACCCCCTCGGGATGAGGCTCGGCGTGACCAGCAGTGCGGCCGTCAACCTCGGCGAGCCGGCCGTGCGGACGAGCGCCCCGAGGAAGCCGTCGTTGAGGTACGCGAACGTGGCGAGGTCAGGCGCGTTGCCCATCGCGCGGCGTCGCTCGGCGAGCACGTTGATGTCGTCGGCGGTCGCCGCTGCGGCGGCCCGCCGGGCCACGAGCCCGAAGATCAGGCCCCGCAGCTCGTAGTGGTCGCGCACGTCGTGGACTCCGAGCGCGGCGACGTACGCGCCCCGGTTCGCCGCGAGCCGCAGCCACCCCTCGCGATCCAGCGCGATGATCGCCTCGCGGACGGGGATGCGGCTGACCCCGAGCTCGTCGGCGATGTCGTCCTGACGGAGCCGCTCGCCCGGCGGGAGGTCGCCCGACATGATCGCTCGGCGGATGTGCGCGGCCACCTGCTCGGCGCTGCTTTCGCGCCGGAGGCGTGCCCGACCGGCGAGGTGCGGGGGTCCTGCCAGATGGCTCGGCGTCGGGGCCGGCGACGGCATCTGCATAATATATCTCATCAGGCGGATCGAGCTAAGCTGTCCCCGTCGACGAGGTGTCTTGGAGGGGCTGTCGTGGAGTTCGACCAGACCATCACGTGGCAGGGGATCGAGGAGCGGTTGGCCCGGACCACCAACCCTCGCCATCGGAAGATGCTGCAGACCGTGATCGACCACGCGCGGGCCGAGACCAACGGCGACGTCGAGGGCCTCATGGCGACACTCGGCGACGATCCGCAGTACCACTTCTGGAGCAACGGCCGCGATTGGGGGCCCAAGGGCCGCGACGGCGTGCGGGCCTTCTACGAGGGGTTCGTGGCCTCGGGTGCCGGGTTCTTCGAATCGTTCAAGCCGCGCATCGTCGTCGACGACGACACCGTCGTGACCGAGTGCGTGATCCGCGGTCTGGTGCCGGGGGCCATCGCCCGCGAGCGGGGCTACGCCGTGCCCGACGTGAACGGCCACTACGTCGTCACCGCGCGGACCGCGATCTTCTGGCCGTTCGACGAGGCCGGCGTGCTCGTCGGCGAAGACTCCTACGGCAGCAGCGACGTCACCGAGTTCGAGCAGGTCGCCGAGGAGGACCTGCCGCCCGCGTATGTGGCCATGCTCGAGGCCGTCGGTCTCGCCGGCGTGCGCTGAACCGAGCCTCGATGAGCGACCGGAGCCTGTTCGAGACCGGCCTCGATATCCGGCGCGACGTGCTCGGCGCGGACTACGTCGACACGGGCCTCGCGGAGGCCGACGACTTCATGATGGCGTTCCAACGGCTCACGACCGAGTGGTGCTGGGGTTACGCGTGGAGCCGGCCCGGCCTCCCCCGGAGGACCAGGAGCCTCCTCAACCTGGCGATGCTCACCGCGCTCGGGAGGTCCCACGAGCTGCAGCTCCACGTCCGGGGTGCCCTCAACAACGGGGTGACGGCGGCCGAGATCAGGGAGGTCCTGGTGCACGCCACCGTGTACTGCGGCATTCCCGCCGGGCTCGACGCGTTCAAGGCGGCCCACGCCGTGTTGGTCGCCGACGGAGCCATCGACGAGGTGCCCCCCGAGCCGGGGCCCGACGGCGAGTGAACCGCCCGGCCGACGGACGCTGATGCGTTTCAGCCTCTGGCCGACGACCAAGCGGCCGTGGGATGAGATCCTCGAGCTGACGCGGCACTGCGAGGCGACGGGCTGGGACGGCGTGTACGTCGCCGACCACTTCATGCCGCACGGTGATTTCACGCCCGACGTGGATCAGACGGCCCCGCTCGACGGTGACACGCTCGAGTGCTGGTCGGTGATCGCCGCGCTTGCCGCCGCGGTTCCCCGCCTGCGCCTCGGCACGCTCGTCTCGAGCGTGACCTACCGGCACCCGGCCGTGCTCGCCAACATCGCTGCTGCGGTCGACAACATCAGTCACGGGCGGCTGCTGCTCGGCATCGGTGCCGGCTGGCAGGTGAACGAGCACGCCGCCTACGGGATCGAGCTGGGCACCGTGTCGGAGCGCCTCGACCGCTTCGAGGAGGCGTGCGAGGTCATCAGCTCGCTGCTGGGGGAGCGCCACACCACGTACGCCGGCAAGTACTACCGGGTGACCGCGGCCCCCAACCAGCCGGCGCCCGTGCAGCCCCGGCTGCCGCTTCTGATCGGCGGCGGCGGCGAGAAGCGCACGATGCGCATCGCGGCCCGCTACGCCGACGAGTGGAACTTCTGGTCGACCCCCGACGTGCTTGCCGGGAAGGTCCGCGTGCTCCACGACCACTGCGATGCGCTGGGCCGCGATCCGACCGAACTGCGGGTGTCGACGCAGGCGCTGCTGTTCATGTCGACCGACCCTGCCTGGGTGGACGGCCACCGCACGACAGCCCCTGGTCGGGCCATTGTCGGCACACCCAGCGAGGTGAGCGAGATCGTCGGCCGCTACCGGGACGCCGGCGCCGACGAGCTCATCGTCCCGGATACGACGCTCGGCCCGCTGGTGTCCGCCAAGGAGACGTGCGACCTCTTCATGGCCGAGGTCGCCGCCCACTTCCGTTCCTAGTGTCCCGGAAGGCTGGTCCGAGACACTAGGGCGCGGCCACACCGGCCGTCCCTCAGGGGGTGGCGCTCACGCTCCCGCCGAGGTACGTGGCGCCCAGGAGCTGCATGTCCGCCTCGGCGACGGAGCCGCTCCACACGATCGTGCCCAGCTCCATGAAGGCGAGCGTGTCGGCCACCTCGAGGGCGTTCCGGGCGTGCTCCTCGACAAGCAGGATGGCGGCGCCGGCGTCCCGCAGCTCGATGAGCGCCCGCATCACCTCCTCGGCTGCGAGCGGGGCCAGGCCGAGCGACGGCTCGTCGGCGAGGAGCACCTTCGGCGGGTCGGCCAGGGCCGGGGCCAGGCTCAGCATCTGCTGCTCGCCACCGGACAGCACGCCCGCCTGGGACCGACGACGCTGGGCCAGGAGGGGGAACCGCTCGTAGGCCCTGTCGCGTGCCTCCTCCGAGCGCAGCTGCACCGTCAGGTTCTCGTCCACGGTGAGCCCCGGGAAGATGCCCCGCGCCTCGGGCACGAGCAGCAGCCCGGCCCGGGCTCGCTGGTACGGCGGGGCCGTGGTGACATCGGTGCCCTCGAGGGTGACCGTGCCGAACGTGGGCGTCACGAGGCCGGCGGCGACCGAGCACAGCGTGGACTTGCCCGCGCCGTTGGCCCCCAGCAGCGCGACGATCTTGCCCGACTCGAGCCGTAGGTCCACGCCGTGGAGCACCTCGGCGTCGCCGTATCCGGCGACGACGCCCTCGATCACGAACGAGGCCCCCTCGGTCGGCGTGGCGTGGTAGCCGTTGGGGGAGGGACGGCCGAGCGTCAGGATGGCGGGCTTGGCGCCGGTCACCGGCTCCTCGCGAGGCATTGATGGCTCCGGCTGCTCGGGCTGCTTCGCCGCCGCCTCCATCTCTGCGAGCCGGGCTGCGCGCTCCTTGAGGCGACGCTTCTCGAGCTTCTGCTGCCCGACCAGGGCGAGGATCCCGTCGGGCTCCTGCGCCAGCTGGATGGCCCCGAGGCCCGAGAGGATCGGCACGAAGTAGACCGACGACACGAGCTCGTTCACGGTTGCACCGGGGAGCAGATCCGCGAGCCAGTGGAACACCGCGGTCCCGGCGGCGAACGCGAACCCCGCCAGCAGCGCGCCACCGGGACGCCGGATCCCGAACGTCACCGCCAGGGCGAGCCAGAAGAGCCCGACGATCGGTGGGGCTGTGCTGTTGCTGGCGGTGAAGCTGAACAGGCCGAGGAACACGCCCCCGAAGCCAGCGATCCCCGCGGCCAGCGCGAACATCATGATCTTGGTGCGGTTCGCCCGCACGCCCGACGCCTGGGCGCCCGCCTCGGTGCTGCGCACGGCGAGGATCGCCCGGCCCGACGCCGACCGCTGCAGCCGGTGGATGAACAGGGTGACGAGGCCGAACACGCCGAAGAACAGCAGGATCTGCTCCTGGGTCTGGCTGAAGTCGAGCGGCGTCGATTCGACGTTCCACGGCAGGTCGGGCCGCAGGAGGAAACCGTTGAGCCAGTTGAGCGGGGCGACGTCCAGGCTCGGGGCGCGGATCGTCCACCCGAGCTGGCCCTTGCCGATGGGCTCGTAGGCGAACACCACCAGCGAGCAGAAGAACGCGGCCGCGAGGGTCCAGATGGCGAGGTACACACCGCCCAGCCGCGTGGCGGGCAGCGCGATCAGCGCACCGGCCGCCGCCGCGATCACCGCGCCGATGAGTGCGGCCAGGACCCAGTTGATCTGGCCGGCGCTGGCGATCAGCGGGATGTCCGCGCCCCAGTCGCGGCTGAGCGCCCAGCCCGCGCCGAAGCCGCCGGCGGTCACGAAGGTCGCCTGGGCCAGGCTGACCATGCCGCCCATCCCGGTCACGACCACGAACGACAGGAAGATGATCGCCGTCGCCAGGCTCTGGGCGATCACCGTCTGGGCGTAGTCGTTCCCCTGGAGCTGGCCGATGTCGAGCCAGTGGAGCGAGAAGGTCAGGATGGCGATCGTGAACAGCGCCCACGGGAGGCGTCGCCGCCAAGTGGGCAGGCCGGCGCGGTGGTCGGGGCGGGGCAGGTCGTCGGCCACGACCGCGGCCTTGCGGGTGCGGTCCCGGCCGACGATCAGGCCGACGATGAGCACGAGGATGTACGGGACGGCCGAGCGCAGCCCGGTGAGCTCGCTGATGAACTTCGGGAAGATGTCGTCGGCGTAGCCGGCGACGAGGTTCTGGACGACGCCGAGCAGCAGACCGCCGGCGAAGGCGATGGGCAGCGAGCGCAGGCCGCCGAGCACCACGGCCGCCAGCGACCCGAGCACGACGAGGGTGAACGTGACGTCGGACAGGTCGAACAGCGGCGCGACGAGGATGCCGCCGAGGCCGGCGAGCACCATCGACAGCATCCACGCAACCGCCGAGGTGCGCGCCGGGTTCACGCCCCGCAGGCCGGCGAGCGGCTCGCGGTCGACGACGGCGCGCATCTCCAGCCCGACCCGCGTGCGCCGGAGGACGTACCACAGCCCGAGTGCCGCCAGGGCGGCCACCACGAAGATCGCGATCTGGTCGGAGTCGAGGGCGACACCGCTGATCGGGTGGTAGACGTCCGCCGGTGTGGGCCCGATGCCGGGCACCGACAGGCCGTTGGCCTGCGCCTGGTTCCCCGCGAGCCCGAGGTCGAGCACGTCGTTGCCCACCGTGACCACGAGCCAGATCACGAGGTTCGGCAGGGCGATCAACAGGCCGATGGTGCCGACGATCCTGGCGTACACCGGCGCCTTCGCCAGGCGGCGCAGCAGGATGCGGTCGAGGAGGAGCCCCAGCAGCGGGGTGAAGATGAACGCCACCAGGATCACCGAGGGCAGGATCGGCAGGCCCTGGCCGGTGTTGAGCTGGTAGTAGAGGTACGCGGCCGTGAAGGCGATGGCGGCGTGGCCGAAGTTGAAGATGCCCGATGTGCTGTAGGTGAGCACGAGGCCCGACGCCATGATCGAGTAGATGGCGCCGGTCACGGCGCCTGACAGGACGAGGTTGAGGAGCTTCGTCATTGGGCCGGGCTCTCGTGGCTCTGGTTGGTGTCGTCGTTGTCGACGCCGTCGCCGGTGGCCGGCTCCGCCGTCGGGTGCACCTCGCCGAGGTAGGCGGTGCGGACCTCGGGGTTCGCCTGGATCTCCTCCGGGCTGCCGTCGGCGAGCACCCGGCCCAGGTTGAGCACCACCACCCGGTCGCTGTGCTCCATGACGAAGCCGGCGTTGTGCTCGACCAGCAGCACCGCACACCCCGTTTCGGCGCGCACGGCCCGGATGTGGGCGCCGAGACGGTCCGCCTCCGTCTGGTCGAGCCCCGACGCCGGCTCGTCGAGCAGCAGCAGCTTCGGCGGGTCCACCGTCGCCCGCGCCAGCTCGACCATGCGGGCGATGCCGATCGGGAGCGAGCCGGCGTACTCGGCACGGACGTCGACGAGGCCGCAGAGCTCGAGGGCCCGCTCGGCGCGGGCGCGCCGCTCGCGCTCACGCCGCGCTCGGGTCGGCGAGCCGAGGACGTCGGCGACGAAGCCGCCGCCCCCTCCCCGCCACTCCAGCGCCGTCAGGACGTTGTCCTCGACGGTGAGCCAGCCGAACGTCTGCACCCGCTGGAACGTCCGGCGGACGCCCCGGTGGGCCCGCCTCGCGACCCCCAGCGAGCTGACGTCGAGGCCGTCGAGCGTGACCCGGCCCCGGGTCGGCCGGCGCACGCCCGAGATGACGTCGAACAACGTGGTCTTCCCCGCCCCGTTCGGCCCGATGAGACCGCAGACGGTGTCCCGGCCCACCGTCAGCGCCACCGAGTCGAGCGCATTGATCCCGCCGAAGCGCACCGTGACGTCCTCCAGCTCGAGCATCGCCGTGCCGCTCTCGGTGCCCGCCGTCGTCGCCGTGGTGAGCTCGTTCATCCGGGTCCTCGCTGTCCAGCCGTTGCCTGGTGCCTGGTGCCGCCTACTCGACCGGGTGCTGCGTCTCGGAGCAGCTGTAGGGCTCGAGCACCGTCCATGCCGTCCCGTCGCTCTCGAGCAGCGCGTTGCAGGACGGCGTCGCGGCGACCGTCGAGTCGGGATACCGGGTGGGGCCCACGAAGCCCTCGATCTCCCAGGTCTGGTTGGCCAGGGCCTCCTGCACCGCCTCGGGGGTGACGTCCGTGCCCACCTGCTTCAGCGCCTGGATGAACATGTCGGCGGCGAAGTAGGCGTAGGCGTTGGTGGCCGAGACCTCGGTGCCGGGTTCGAAGGCCTCGAGATCCTCTTGCATCTGGGTGAGGCCGTCGTTGGTCTCGGTGTTGTAGAACGCCGAGGCCACTGTGCCCGCGAGGGGCTGGATGAGCAGGTCGGAGAACAGCGAGGTCTGGAACGTGCCCTCGTAGCCCGCGGCCTGCACGACCGGCCAGATCTCCAGGCACTGCACCGAGAGCAGGCAGTACATGGCGTCGGGCTGGTCGCCGTCGTCGGCGCTGAGCCAGTCCTGCACGAACGGCGTGTAGTCCGAGGTCGCGACGGGAACGACGGGCTCGGCGTAGACAACGTTGAAGCCTGCGCCCTCCGCGGCGGCCTGCTGGAACCGGGTCGAGCTCTGGCCGGACTGGTTGTCCTGGGAGAACAGGACGATCGAGGGCTCGTCCTCGCCGGTCGTCTCGCTCACGTGCGCGTAGAGGTTGCGGTAGCTGTCCGGCATCACGGGTGGGTCGGCCGGCACGAGGCAGCCGTTGTACCCGAAGCCCCAGATCGAGTCGTCGGGCTCGGTGCTGCAGTAGGTGTTGTCGAAGGCCATTCCCACGTAGGGCACGTGCTGCTCGGCGAGGTAGGGGCCGGGGTTCACCGCCGAGAGGTCGGGCACGATGGCGAAGACCTGCTCCTGGGTGACCAGGCGCCGCACCTCCGACGTCGCCACGGCGGGATCCTGCTTGTCGTCCGCGAACTCGAGGTACTCGATCTGGATGCCATCGAGCTCGTCGGTGTCGTTGGCCCGCTTGAACCGGGCCTCTGCGCCGATGTCGGCGCCGGCGAAGTTGGTGCCGCTGCCCATGCCCGCGACGGTGATCGTCGTGCCGTCGAAGCCGCGCGACTCGGACGCCGCCGGTGTCTCGCCGCCCGACCCGCCCGAGGCGGAGTCGTCGTCGTCGTCGCTCGACCCGCACGCCGCTGCCGTCATGGTGACTGCGAGCCCGACGACTGCGAGGCGCCCGACCAGACCGATTTGTGGCTTGCCCATGTGGTCCCCCTCTGCACCCATGGCCTGGCCCGACGCTCGTGCTGTCGACGGCGAGCCTGATGTGATCTCGCGCAGCGTATGCAAGGTCCAGACGCACTGTCAACGAAAAGATATGCAATATGCAATACGCGTGCAGAGCCCGGCTGAGCAGGCCTCAGACCGAACCGGGGATGGTTGTCAGGCGTATTGCCTGACAACCATCCCCGGTTGCGTCAGACGGGGTCCGGCAGTTCGTGTGGGTACACCACGTCGATCTCCGCGATCGCCTGCGGGAAGTCTGACTGGTTGTTCGTGATGAAGCGATCGGCGCCCGCGACCACAGCAGTCGCCAGGTGGACCGCATCGGCAGCCCGGAGCCGATAGGACGCGCCGAGCGCCGTCGCCAGCTCGGCGGTGGCCTCGTCGGTCGGACGGAGGTCGAGCCGGCTGAGCAGGGCGCTCAACTCGTCGAGCTCGTCGCTCGCGTTGTCGCGCAAGGGCTTGGTGAGCAGCTCGGGGATGAGGAGCACCGATCCGACCCCGGCGACCGCTCCGGTAGCGGCAGCTGGATCGACAGGGAACAGGGCGCGCACCCGCCGCCCGAGCAGATGATCAGCGACCGCGGCGTAGATCAACACATCCGCGTCGAACGCATCCACCAGCGGACACCGCCGTCCCTAGTGTCCCGGCACTACCGGTGATTGCGAGCCGCTCGAACCTCGGCGACGAGCGTCTCAGCTCGTTGCTCGGACAGTCTCGGCCGCGCTCGGAGTGGAGTCGCTCGACCCTCAGCAAGCAGATCGCGCAGTCGCTGCGCCGCCCCGAGCGCTTCGTCAGCACGGCGTGCTCTGAGCGCATCAGGCCGGACGACGACCGCCACCGGTTGGCCATGACGTGTGATCGTCACCTCGTCGCCGGCGAGTACCCGGTCGAGGATCTCCGGGAGCGAAGCGCGAGCCTCGCTGGCAGTCATGGTCGTCATGACAGGAAATGTACAGTTCTGTACGCAAGTGTACAACTCGGTCAGAGAATGGCGTCCCGGGCCTTGAGCTCGGCGATGTCCTCCCAGGTTCGGCCGAGCTCGAGCAGGATCTCCTCGGTGTGCTCACCGTGCTCGGGTGCCCGTGCCAGCGACGGCGGGGTCCCGTCGAACTGTGCCGGGCTGGCGACGAGCGGATAGGTGCGCGCCGCGCCCTCGACGGCCGTCACGAAGTGGTTGGCCACGACCTGCGGGTCCGCCGCGGCATCGGCGGCGCTCCGCACGACGGTCCACGGCGTGGACATCCCGTCGAGCGCGTCGATCCAGTCGGCGAGGTCACGGGCGGCGAACACCTCGTCGAGCACCCGGATGCAGGCGCGGGCGTTGGCCAGCCGGGCCTCGGAGGTGGCGAAGCGGGGGTCGTCGAGCAGGTCCGGGCGGCCGATCGCCGCGCAGAAGTTCTCGAAGTGCCCGTCTGTCTGGATGCCCGAGAAGTAGATGAGGCGGTCGTCCCGGGTCGCGTAGGCGGCCACGAGCGGGTTCGGGAGGTCGGCGTGGCGCATGCGGGGGATCGTCTCCACCCCGTACAGCCGGCTGGCCACGATCGCCGGGCTGCACACCCAGACGCCCGACGACAGCAGCGACACGTCGACCACCGCCCCGCGGCCCGACCTCGCCCGCCGGTAGCAGGGCGGCGGCGATGCCCCCGGCGAGGAACGCACCCGCGGACAGGTCCCCCATCGCCGGTCCGGGCTGGGGCACGAACTCGCTCGCCACCATGCTCGCGGCGTGACCGATGCCGGTGCGCGCCCAGAAGTCGGTGTGGTCGTACCCGCCGGTGTCCTGCTCGGGGCCGTGCGACCCGTGCGCGCTGGCGCGCCCGTAGACGAGCGCCGGATGCGCGGCGCAGAGGTCGTCGGGGTCGATCCGCAGCCGGCGTCGGGCGCGGGGGAGCAGGTTGGTGATGAACACGTCGGCGCCCGCCACCAGCTCGCCGAGGATCTCGCGGCCCTCGTCGGTGGACGCGTCGACCCCGATGCAGCGCTTGCCCCGGTTGGTGATCTCCCACATGAAGGCGACGCCGACGTCCTCCTCGGGGAGCCCGGCGACCGCCCGCCCCATCATCGGGTCGGCGACCTTCGGCTGGACGACCTTGATCACGTCGGCACCCCAGTCGGCGAGCACGGCGGCCGCCGACGGCGCGAACGCGTACATCGACAGCTCGACGACGCGCACCCCTTCGAGAAGGTCGTAACTCATGCGCGCAGCAGCGTGCGGAGGTTCGTCTCGGCGATCTTGATGGCGTCCTCGTCGGGGACGTCGGCGAGCGCCTTCTGCAGGTACTCGTGGTTGTTCGGCCAGAGGCCGTCGCCGTGCGGGTAGTCGCCCTCCCACAGGAGGTTGTCGACCGGGATGTCACGCAGCGATCGCAGGGCGAAGTGCTCGTCGACGAGGCAGACGTACATGTGCTGTGCGAACAGCTCGCTCGGCGGTGTGGTGGCGGTCGCGGTCTGGCCGATCGTCGGGGTTGTGCTTCATGCGCCCGTCGTGGAACGCCTTCTCGGCACGCTCGAGGACGTACGGGACCCAGCCGGCGCCGCCCTCGGAGAGGATGACGTTCAGGCCGGGGAAGCGCTCGAGCGTCCCGCTCATCAGCCAGTCGACCCCCGCCATCATCGAGTTGACGCCGTTCAGGGACACCATCACCGTCGGCGGGGCGTCCGCCGAGGTGGTCACGAGCTGCGAGGAGCTGCCGATGTGCATGCACACGGGGATCCCCGCCTCCTCGACGACGGCCCACAGCGGGTCCCAGTGGCTCGTGTGCACCGACGGCAGCCCGAGGACCGTCGGGTTCTCGGAGAACGCGACGGCGCTGGCGCCCTTGCCGACCACCCGCTCCAGCTCGGTCACGGCGGCGTCGATGTCGTCGAGCGGAAGGATCGCGGCGCCGAACAGGCGCGCCCGGTCCACCGCGCACCACTCGTCGAGGAGGAAGTCGTTGTAGGTGCGCAGGCACGCGAGCCCGAGCTCGTGGTCCTTCACGCCGAGGAAGAAGCGGTGCCCGGCGAACCGGGCGTAGTTGGGGAAGCACAGCTGTCCCCACACCCCGTCGATGTCCATGTCCTTGATCCGCTCGACCGGGTCGTAGCAGCCGGGCCTGATCTCGTCGAAGCGCGCGGTGCCGGGAGCGGGCGGGTAGCCCGCCTCGTCGAAGCCCGGGAGGGCGCGGCAGGACCCCATCGCGATGTACGTCAGCTCGTCCTCGTAGAGCCAGGCCTGGCGACCCTCGACCTCGACGATGCGGGGGCAGCTGTCGCGGTACCGCGCGGGGACGCGGTCGACCCAGAGGTGGGCGGGTTCGATCATGTGGTCGTCGGCTGACATCAGGCGGGTGTCGGCAGGCAACATCGAGCGCGCTCTCCTAACGGGTCAGTAGCAGGCAGGACGTGAAGGACTCGGCGCCGCTCGACACGACGGCGACCTCGGGCCGGCCGGGCACCTGGCGCGCCCCGCCGTCCCCGCGCAGCTGGACGCACGCCTCGACGAGCGCCCCGAAGCCGTGGAGGCGGCCGGCCGAGAGCTGGCCGCCGCCGGTGCTGATCGGCAGCTCGCCGCCGAGCGAGATCCGCTGGCCGCCCTCGACGAACGGCCCGGTCTCGTTCCTCGGGGTCAGGCCGAGCGCCTCGAGCCAGCGGACGGCGTAGATCGTGAACCCGTCGTAGACCTCGGCGACGTCGACATCGGACGGCTTCAGATCGGTCCGCGACCACAGCATGTCGGCGCTGGCATCCCATCCGGTCGCCGTGCCGACGGCCTCGAGCCGGATCGCCCGGCGCCGGTCCACCGCGCCGCTGTCGGCACGCGACACCACCACCGCCATGGCCCCGTCGATGGGCACGTCGCAGTCGTAGACGCACAGCGGTTCGGAGATCATGCGCGCCGACAGGTAGTCGTCGACGGTCAGCGGCTCGCGGTACACCGCCGCGGGGTTGCCGGCGGCGTTGGCCCGGCTGGTCACCGCGATCTGTGCGAACTGCTCGCGGGTCGCGCCCGATTCGAACATGTAGCGCTGCATGGCGAGCGCGCCGTAGGTCGGGTAGCCGGCGCCGTACGGCCTTCCCCACTGCACCTCGTCGCGGGCCGAGCTGGCGACGATCGACGACCGGCCGTCGGCGCGATCCTGCGCCGTCGACTCCCACACCGACCGGAAGCACACGACGTGGTCGGCGAGGCCGCCGGCGACGGCGAGCACCGCGTTCACGAGGGCGCCCAGCTGACCGGGCACCTCCGCCGCTCCCGTGTGCCAGCGCAGGTGGAGCCCGAGCAGGGTGCGCAGCGCGTCGACGCCGGCGCCGGTGATGCCGGGCGTGGACCCGGACGGCCCCGGGTACGTCGACACCCCGTCGATCTCGTCGATCGTGAGCCCGGCGTCGGCGATGGCCGCCTCGGCCGCGTCCGCGCTCAGCAGGCGCGGATCGCGGTGCAGCCGGCGACCGATCTCCGACCGGCCGACCCCCGAGATGACCGCGCGCGCCTCCGGCTTCATGGTGCGAACACCGGGATCCACGCGTCTCCCGCCCGGTCGAAGCGCACGGTGACCGGCATGCCGATCAAGACGTCGGGGCAGTCGACGATGGCGGTGAGGAGGCGGAGACCCGCCTGCTCCTCCAGCTCGACCTCCGCGAGGACGTAGGGCGGTGGGATGTCGGCCGACCACGGGTAGCGGTTGACGGTGAACGACCAGACCGTGCCTCGGCCCGACGTGGGCTCGGGGACGATGTCGCGGCTGCGGCAGCGCCGGCACACGGGCTGCGGCGGGTGCAGCCACCAGCCGCAGGACCGGCACCGGCAGATGCGCAGCTCGCCCTCGGCGCCGCCCGTCCAGAAGGCGGCGGTGCCTTCGGTGAGGACCGGGGGCGGCCGCTCCGGCACTATGCCGGCTCCGTTGCGGTCTGGGCGTCTGGCGCGGGGCTGGTGCCGAGGCCCAGGTAGGCCTGCACGAGGCGTTCCTCGTCGACGTCGGCGGCCGGGGCGACGAACGCGAGGTTCCCGGCATCGAGGAAGGCGACGGTGTCCGCCAGGCCGAGCACGTCCTTCGCCTTCTCCTCGACGAGCAGCATGGTGGTGCCGCGCTCCTTGAGCTCCCGCAGGGCGGCGTAGACCTCGTCGACGACGAGAGGGGCCAGGCCGAGCGAGGGCTCGTCGGCCACGAGCAGCAGCGGGGGCCGGACCAGGGCGGGTGCCAACGCGAGCATCTGCTGCTCGCCACCCGAGAGCGCGCCGGCGGGTTGCTGGCGGCGGCCGCCGAGGGCGGGGAACCGGTCGTAGGCCGCGGCCCGCTGGTCGGGGTCGGGGAGCCAGATCTCGAGGTTCTCGTCGACGCTGAGGGCGGGGAAGATGCCGCGGCCTTCGGGGATGAGGAAGGCGCCGGCCTCGACCCGCCCGAAGGGGGGCTGGGAGGTGACATCGGTGCCGTCGAGCTCGATCGTTCCGCCGGTCGGCGTGACGAGCCCGGCGACGACCGCACACAGCGTGGACTTGCCGGCGCCGTTGGCACCCACGAGGGCGAGGGTCTCGCCGCGCGGGACGGCGAGATCGACGCCGCGGAGGACCTCGACGTCGCCGTAGCCGGCCCGCAGGCTGCGCAGCGCGAGCACGGGTCGCACGCCGGCGGCCTCGTCCTCGACTCGGGGCAGCCCGCCGGAAGACCCGGCCGCGGCCGGCGCGGGGACCGGCGCCGGGGCGCCGGCGGCGTCCTTGGCCGCCCGCTTGGCCGCGCGCTTCTGGTCGCGTTCGTGTCGCTGGGCGGCGACGATGGCGAGGATGCCGTCGGGGTTCTGGGCCAGCTGCACGGCGGCGAGGCCGAACATGACCTGCGGCAGCAGCGAGCCGCCGTCGACCCAGCCCAACACCTCGGGGCTGAGGGCCCCCGATATGCCGGCCAACACGGCGCCGGCAGGGCGGCGGATGCCGAACACCACGGCCGAGGTGAGCCAGAAGAACCCGATCTCGACGGGGAAGTCGGCGTTGGAGACCCGCCCCGTGGTCGAGACCAGCAGCACCCCGCCGAACCCGGCGACCGCGGCCGACAGCGCGAAGACCGCGACCTTCGTGCGCGCCGCCCGCACCCCCACGGTCACCGCGCCGGGTTCGGTCGAGCGCAGTGCCGTGATCGCCCGCCCCGACGCCGAGCGGGTGAGGTTGCCGACCACCCAGGCTGCGGTGGCGAGCAGCACGAGCAGGCCGACGATCATGGTCCGGTTGTCACCGAAGTCGAGCGGGCCGATCTCGGGCGGCTGCACCCGCCAGCCGCTGCTGTCCTGGTTCGAGAAGCCGTCGAGCTGGAAGAACAGATACTGGGCGATGAAGGCCAGGGCCATCGTCGACAGCGCCAGGGGCAGCCCGCCGAGCCGGCGGGCCGGCAGCGAGACCACGACGCCCAGTGCCGTCGCGACCAGGGTGCCGGCGGCCAGGGCGGCCAGGAACGGCCAGCCGTGGCTGAGCGCCCATCCCGCGGTGAACCCCGCGGCGGTGACGAACGCGGCCTGGGCCAGGCTGACCATGCCGCCGATGCCGGTGACGATGGTGAACGACAGCAACACCAGACCCAGGGCGAGGCCCCGGGCGATCAGCGCCTGCCAGTACGCGTCCGCGAACCCGAAGGCGTAGACGAGCAGCACCGCGACCCAGAAGCCCCACACGAGCGCCTTGCGCCGCACCGACGTCGCGCCGATCGCGGCCGGAGGCGCATCAGTGGCGGCCAGCCCGGCTCGGCGGCTGCGGTCATCGCCGAAGGCGAACAGCAGCAGGAACAGGAGGATGAACGGCACCGCGGTCCGGAACCCGGTGATCTCCCGGGCGATGTCGGCGTAGCCGGCGATCAGGTTCTGGACCACGCCGATCAGCAGGCCGCCGACGAACGCGATCGGCAGGGACCGGAACCGGGCCAGCACCACCGCCGGGGTCGAGATCAGCACCACCGTCGTGAACGTCGGCGGGTTCAGCGTGAACAGCGGGGCGAGCAGCACCCCGGCGACGCCCGCCAGGAGCGACCCGATCATCCAGGACACGCCCGACGTCCGATCCGCGTCGATCCCCCGGGTCTGGGCCAGGTCACGCCGGTCGACGACCGCTCGCATCCGCAGCCCGAGGCGGGTGTGACGCAGCACCAGCCACAGGGCCACGGCGGCGACCAGGGCGGCCACGAACACCGCGATCTGGTTCGAGTCGATCAGCACGTCGCCCACGCGCCACGTGCGCTTGGGCATCGGCCCCAGGCCCCGGATGGCCAGGATCTGGTCCTGGCGCGGCAGCTCGGCGTCGAACCAGGCGTTGATCCGGTCGACCGCGTACAGGCACAGCGCGGGGATGGCCACCAGCAGGGCGATCGGCACCACCAGCTTCACCGTGGCCGGGGCGCTGGCCAGCCGCCGGAACACGACGCGATCGAGCCCCCACCCCAGCAGTGGGGCGAACACCACGATGGCGACGATCGCCGCCAGCCACACCGGCCACCCGAGGCCGGTGTTGAGCTGGAAGAACAGGAAGGCGGTGGCGAATGCGATCGCGCCGTGGGCGAAGTTGAAGATCCCCGACGTCTGGTACGTGAGCACGATGCCCGACGCCAGGATGGCGTAGAGGCCGCCGGCCACCGCCCCTCCGACCACCAGGTTCCAGAACTCGACCATCCCCTCGATCCCCTCGTCAGCCCAGGTACGCGGCGCGGACCGCGGCGTGTGCCTGGATCTCCCCTGGCGTGCCCTCCGCCAGCACGCGGCCCACGTCGAGCACCACGACCCGGTCGCACAGGCCCATCACGAAGCTCATGTCGTGCTCGACCAGCACGACCGCCACCCCGCGGTCCCGCAACCGGGTCACCTGCTCGGCGAACCGCCCGGCCTCGAACGACGACAGGCCCGAGGTCGGCTCGTCGAGCAGCAGCACGCGGGGCTCGTCGACCACCGCCCGGGCGAGCTCGACGAGCCGGGCCTGCCCGACCGGCAGCGACCCCGCCGGTGCACCCCGCAGGCCGGTCAGGCCGCAGTCGGCCAGCACCCCGGCCACCCGCTCGCGCCGCCCCCGCTCGCGGGAGCGACGCGAGGGGGCGTCCACCAGGTCGGCGAGCAGCCCGCCGCCCCCGCCCCGCCACTCGAGCGCGGTGAGGACGTTGTCCTCGACCGACAGGTGCCCGTAGAGCTGCACCCTCTGGAACGTGCGGCGGAGTCCCCGTCGGGCCCGGCGCTCCGGCAGCTCCCGGGTGATGACCTCGCCGTCCAGCTCGACGGTGCCGGAGGTGGGCGCCTGCACCCCCGACACGATGTCGAACAGCGTGGTCTTGCCGGCCCCGTTGGGCCCGATCAGACCGCAGACCTCCCCGGCCGGCACCGCGAGCGACACGTCCCGCAGGGCATGCACCCCGCCATACCGTTTGGTGACGTCACGCAGGTCGAGCACGGCGGTGCCCGAGCGGCCGTTCGAGCCGGTCACCCACCCTCCCGGGCGTACGGCTGGCCGCAGATGATCGGCGTCGCCACGGAGAACTCGCCGTTCTGGAGTTGCACGGTGCCGCTGCACGGCACGCCGAGCACGTGGTTCTCCGGATAGCGGGTCTCGCCGCGGAACTCCGGCGTCGAGTACGTCCAGCCACCGTTCAGCGTCTCCAGGAACGAGTCCACCGTCAGGTCGGGCCCGACATCCTCGAGGGCGGTCAGGAACATGTCCGCCGCGATGTAGCCGGCGGCCCCGAGCAGACCCCGGTTCAGCTCCGGGGCGTACTCGTCGAAGTCGGCGTTCATCTGCTCGACGAACTCGACGTCGGTCGCCTCGAACGGTGCCCACTGGAGGGTGGTGAACGATCCCTCGAAGCCCTCGAACCCGGCCAGGCGGGGGTCGTAGCCGACGGCGTTCACCAGCTTGCCCTCGTAACCCGCCGCCACCAGGCCCTGGGTGATGGCCGAGGTATTGGCGAAGTCGATGACCTGGTACACCATCGCCGGCGGTCCGCCGTCGTTCGACGTCATGATCTCGTTCACGACCGGCGAGGGGTCCACGATGGGCTCCGCGGCGCTCAGGATGTTCTCGGCGTAGACCACCTCGACGCCGGCGCGCTCGAAGGTCTCGGTGAACCTGGTCATGCCGAGCCGGGCGTTCTCGCTGTCGATCCCGATCATCGCCACCGTGTTGTCGGTGCCCTCGAGCAGCTCGACGAACGGACCGATGCCTTGGCTGTTGTACGTGAGGTCCGGGTTGGTCAGGCATCCGGTGATGCCGAAGCCGATGGTCGTGTTGCACCATGCCGGCGTGGTGCCCCACCCGAACGCGGGGACGACCGCCTCGCAGAAGACGTCCGTCCACGCCGGGACCGTGCTCCCCACGGGCACGACCGCGAAGACCTCCTCCTCGACCAGCCGGCGCGCCGCGTCCACCTGCCGTGACGGCTCCGACCCGTCGTCCTCGGCCCCGACGTAGTCGATCGTCCGCCCGTGCACGCCGCCCTCGGCGTTGGCCCGCTCGAACCGGGCCTGGGCCCCGGCAGCGGTGTCGCCGTAGAGCGCGGTCGTCGGCCCAGTCGCCGTCACGAGCCCGCCCACGCGCACGCTGTCGTCGGTGATGCCCCGCTCCGGATCCTCGGCCGCGGTGCCGCATTCGAGGTCGTCGGCCGAGATCTCGATCCCCGGCGCCTCCCAGGTGCCGCCCTCGGTGAGCTCGTCGGGCGCGACCTCGAGCGTGCTGCCCGATCCCGAGCTACTGGCCGACGACGTGTCGTCGCTGCTGCACGCAGCAGCGGCCATCGCCAAGACGATCGAGAGCGCCACGGGCGCCCGCCAGACCTTGTTCATCGTTCCCCCTCATAGGTTTGTAGCAGATATAAGATATATTGTTGTCGCCCGAATCCTCTGGGTGTCTCACGTTCCTCTTCGGCTCAGTTCCGCGGAGACGTCACGCGGGGCAGGACGTCGGTCGCCAGCCTGCGGGCCTGCGCCGACCAGTCACGGCGTGTCGCCGGTGCGAGGATCAGGTGACGGGCGCCGGCGGTGACGAAGGCCTCGAGCGTCCGGGCGACGTCGTCGGGCGTCCCCACCGCGGCGACCCGGTCGAGCAGCGGGCCCAGATCCTGCCGGAAGTTCCCGCCGAGGAAGTCGCCGGCGTCGTCGCGGGCGGCGCCGGCCGAGTCCTGCACGTTGACGAACACGAAGGCCATCCACTGGAAGCCGTCGAGATCGCGCTCGGCGCGCTCGGCCTGGCCACGGATCTCGACGACGCTGCGCTCGTAGCGCTCGGGCGAGTACAGATACGGCATCCACCCGTCGCCGAGCGTCGCGGCTCGGCGCATGGCGGGCGCACGGCGACCGGCGACCACGATGGGCGGACCACCCACCTGCACGGGCGCGGGGTGGATGCGCACGTCGGCCATGGCGTGATAGGGGCCCTTGTGGGTCACCGTCTGAGCCGACCAGAGCCGGCGGAGCAGCGCGATCGCCTCGTCCGCCCGCCCGCCCCGCTCCTCGATCGGGACGCCACACGCCTCGAACTCCTGCGGGTACTCGCCGCCGACCCCGACGCCCAGCGTGACCCGGCCTCCGGTCGCCCGGTCCAGGTCGGCGACCTGCTTCGCCACGATCGCCGGGGGATAGAGCGGGAGCAGCAGGACCGAGGTGCCGATCCGGACCCGGGTGGTGAGCGCCGCCAGCCGCGCCAGCTGCGCGAGCGCCTCGGGCGAGGGATTGGGTGACGCCACGTGGCCGCCGACCCACAGGGCATCGAACGGCTGCGCCTCGAGCTCGGCCACGGTGGCCGGCTCCACCGCTCCCACGAGCAGCCCGAAGGAGACGTCCGAGCCGGTCATCGTGCGGCTGGTCCTCCTCGGGCGGATCGTGATCTAGTCATCTGACTAGGCACAGTAAAGAAGCCGTTGGTGTCTAGTCAACTGACTAGACACCAACGCTACGATCCGGCGCATGACGACCGAGCGGCCGCGAGGCCGGAACGAGGTGATCGAGGCCCTGCTGCGATCGGCGCGCAAGCTCATCGCCGAGCAGGGACCGGCGGTGGCGCTGCGCGACATCGCCGACGACGCCGGCGTCAACTTCGGCCTCATCTACCAGTACCTCGGCACGAAGGAGCAGCTCGTCCGCGAGGTCTACGGGCGAGCCACAGACAACGCCGCGTCGCGCCTCACCAGCGCGGAGAGCCTCGAACAGGCTCTCGCCCTGCTCATGACGTTCGGCGATGGGACCACGGCTCGGCTCGTGGGGTGGGCCGCCATGGAAGGCAGCCAGCCGGCGGAGACGTTCCGGGACTCGCCGGCGCTTGGCGTCCTCGCCCGTCTCATGTTGGCGGACGCCCGCGACGCCGACGTCGACCTCACCGACGAGGACGCGCAGGTGTTCGCCGCCCTGGCGATGGTGATCGCGCTCGGGTGGCGACTGTTCGGGAACACCGCGTTGTTCGCAGCCGGCCTCGACGGGTCCGACCCCGAGCGATACAACGAGCAGATCCGGATGTACCTCGAGCACCTGGCGCGTGCCGCGACCCAGCACGACTCGGAGACGAGCCGACCTCAGAGCGAGTTGCCCGCGCGTCAGTCACGCCGTCGGCGCGGCGCCTGATCGCGCCCGAGGATCAGGAGATCGAGTCCAGCCAGGCGTCCACGACCGCGTTGAACTCGGCCGGGCGTTCCTGGTGCAGCGAGTGGCCAGATCCCTCCCAGGAGACTGCCTTGGAGCGGGCGTCGGCGAACAGCGCCGTCTCCACGGGCACACGCGAGGGGTCGGCGTAGAACGACAGCACCGGGCAGCAGCGGCGTCGGAGATAGCCCTCGCCGCCGGAGCGCAGCGATGTCACCTCGGCCCCGGCCGTCATGCCGGCGAGCGTCTCGCGGAGCACGTGGGCGGGCATGCCCGCAGCCCGGCGAAGGTGCCAGGCGCGCAGCGCCGGATCCGACGCCGGGGTGTCGCTCCGACCGAGCAGGCTCTGGACGAGCGGCACGGGATCGCTGGCGTCCATGGCGGCCACGAGCGGGCGGACGCCGTCGACGATCTCGTCGGCGACGAGATAGCCGGGATCGACGGCGACCAGCGCCCGGACGATCTCGGGGTGCTCGACGGCGAGGGCGCTGACCACGAGCCCACCCAACGAGTGGCCCACGGCGACGACCGGCGCGCATCCGAGGTGCTCGACGAGGCGCGCGAGATCGGCCGCGAAGACCAGCGGCTCGTAGCCGCTCTCGGGTGTGCTCGAGCGCCCGTGCCCCCGGAGATCTACGGCGATCACCCGGTGCGTGGCCGCGAAGTGCGGCAGCTGCCAGCTCCAGTCGTGCGAATCACCGGTGTACCCGTGCACGAAGAGCATCGGCGGATCGCCGGTGCCCTCGTCGGTGTAGAACAGCTGCACATCACCCAGGTCGGCGAACGCCATGTCCCCTCCAGTGGCTCGGTCACGGATTGCGGGCGGTGCGGATGCGGTCGAAGCGCTCGTCCAGCAGGGGCAGCAGCTCCGGCGCGGTGTGGAGGTAGAACTGCCGCTGGCGGATCGCAGCGAGCACCATCGCCGCGACCTCCGCCGGCGGCTTCCCCGCCTGCATCCTCTCCGCGTTCTGGCCTTGCCGGACGACCATCTGGGGTGACGGGTCGAGCTCGGCGCGCCGCACCATCCCGGCCGGGAGGTTGCGCTCGTCGTTCGCGATCGCGGTGGCCACCGGCCCGGGGCACAGGACGGTGACGCCGACCGCGCTCCCTGCGTCCTGGAGCTCCATGTAGAGCGACTCCGACAGCGAGATGACCGCGGCCTTGGCCGCCCCGTACGGAGCGAGCCCCCTGGTGGGGAAGAAGCCGCCGAACGACGCCGTGTTGACCACGTGCGCCTCGTCCTGCGCCAGCAGCGTGGGCAGGAAGGCGGTGAGCCCGTTGATCACGCCCCAGAGGCTGACCCCCAGGACCCAGTCCCAGTGGTCGAGGGTGAGCGTCTCGACGCGGGCGAAGCCGCCGACGCCCGCGTTGTTGCACAGCACGTGGACCGCGCCGAACCGGTCGAGCGCCGCGTCGCGCAGCCCGGCGACGGCGTCGGGATCGGCCACGTCGGTCGGCACGGCCAGCACCTCGCCGCCCCCGTCGAGCAGCTCCTTCTCCGCGTGCCCGAGCGCGTCCTCCTGCACGTCGGCCAGGACCACCTGCATCCCGGCCGCGACGAAGGCGTCGGCCATGCCGCGACCGATGCCGCTCGCGGCCCCGGTCACGACGGCCACCCGGCCTCGGACTTGCTCCATCGCTGGTGCCCCCTCGTTCAGCGCCCGGCCCGGTGCGAGTGTCATCGAAACATATGCAATATGCAATCGAGGCGTGTGTGGAGAACCACGCCAGTGCGCATTCGGCGGCTTCGCCGCCGAAGGTCAAACGACGCTGTGTCTCCGCTCTTGGCGCCTGCGGCGCCGGGCCGCTGGGCCCCAGCACGTCAGGCGAGCGCCTCGCGCCGGGTGCGTATCGCCGGTTCGGGCAGGGAGGAGAGCGTGCGCCGCAACTCGGCGAACGCCTCCAGCCGGGCCGTGGCGTAGCGCAAGCACCACTGCTCGACGAGGCCGGCGTACGACGGGCCCATCGTCTCGGTCGCCCGTTCGAGGCTGTGGCTGACGTCGGCGATCATCCGCCGGGCCTGCTCCTCCTCGGATGCCACCAGGGCGAGCACCCTGTCCTTGCCGGCGACGTGCCCGAGCCAGACCCGCAGCAGCGCCTGGTCCTTGAGCACGGGCGCCTCGACGGGCTCGTGCTCGATCCACCCCGCGAGGGCGTCGACACCCTCGTCGGTGATCCGGTAGACGCGGCGGTTGCGGGGGCTGCCCTCGGGCAGTTCGCGGGCCACGACGTAGCCGAGCTGCTGGAGACGCTTCAGCTCGCCGTAGATGTTGCTGATCGCCGGGCTCCAGTAGAAGAACCGCAAGCTGTGGTCGGACCACTTCTTCAGGTCGTAGCCCGACAGCTCCTCGCCGAACGACAGCAACCCCAGGACCGCGTAGCTCGTCGTCGGCAGTGGCCGTGTGCTCTCGCCCATCGAACCTCGCTCAGTTGTCGGGGTTGTATATCATCTGCGACTATGTATCTAATAGATACATACTAGCCAGAGGGGGTGGCATGAAGTTCTCGATGATCTTCGAGGCCCAGCTCGCGAACCCGACCCGCGAGCGCGAGCACCAAGTGCTCCACGACGCGGTCGAACAGGCCGTCTACGCCGAGGAGATGGGCTTCGACCGGATCTGGGCGGTCGAGCACCACGCGCTCAAGTACTACGCGCACATGAGCGCCCCCGAGGTCTTCCTGTCGTGGGTGGCGGCCCGCACCAGCCGGATCCGGATCGGCCACGGCGTGGTGTGCATGCCGTTCGGCTACAACCACCCGGTCCGGGCCGCCGAGCGCATCGCCATGCTCGATGCCCTGTCGGGCGGCCGCCTCGACGTCGGGGCCGGACGCGGCGCCACCCGGCAGGAGATGTCGCTCGTCGGGGTCGACGTCGACGACACCTACCCGCAGATGGAGGAGGCCCTCCGGATGATCGGGCACATGTGGGAGAAGGACGAGTTCGAGTGGCACGGCCTGCTCGACATCGACCCGCACCCGATCCTGCCCCGCCCGGCGCAGGAGCCGCACCCGCCGCTGTACCTCGCGTGCACCAAGCGCGACACCGTCGAGCTCGCCGCCGAGCTCGGCGTCGGTGCTCTGGTGATGGGCTTCGCCGGGCCCGACGAGGTCGCGGCGCTGCGCCGGATCTACGACGGCGGCATCGAGCGGCGCACCGGCGAGCGGTTCGTGTCGACCGTCGTGAACGACCACTTCACCGCGCTGTGCCCCACGATCGTGCTCGACGACGCCGACCGGGCCGTGCGGGTCGGGGCGCGGGGCCAGCGGTTCTTCGCCGAGGCCATCGCGCACTGGTACGGCGGCGGTCCGCTGCCGACCGAGGCCGAGATCGAGGGCGACGTCGAGGCGGCGATGACCGAGTCGCACGACCGCTACGTCGCCCACCTGCACGAGGCGGCCATCCCCGTCGGCCCGCAGGCCGCACGCCACCTTCAAGCTCGACCAGGCCTACGGCGACGCCGGCGTGGCCATCGAGTACGTCGAACGGCTCGAGGCCGCCGGCGCCGACGAGATCATGTGCCTGATCCAGATGGGCACAGTGCCCCAAGAGGCCTGCCTCGAGACGATCCGCCACTGGGGCGAGACCGTGATCCCGCACTTCCGGGCCAAGGAGCGTTCATGACGGAGCACACGGGCCGCCTCGCCGGGAAGGTGGCCATCATCACCGGGAGCGCGGGGGCAGGGCGAGGCCGAGGCCCGGCTGTTCGTCGCCGAGGGCGCCCGCGTCGTCATCACCGACCTCCTCGCCGACGAGGGCAAGGTCGTGGCCGCCGACCTGGGCGGCTCGGCCCGCTTCTTCCGCCAGGACGTGGCGAGCGAGGAGAGCTGGGCGGACCTGATGGCCTTCACGGTGGAGGAGTTCGGCCGGCTCGACGTGCTCGTGAACAACGCGGCGATCCACCACCTGCGCACCATCGAGGACGAGACGGCCGAGGGCTTCGACCGCGTGGTGGCGGTGAACCTCCGCGGCACCTTCCTCGGCATGCGCAGCGCGCTGGCGCCGATGCGGGCCAGCGGCGGGGGATCGATCGTGAACATCTCGTCGCTCGCCGGCCTCCAGGGCTTCTACGCGCACGGGGCGTACGCCGCCGCCAAGTGGGGGGTCACCGGGATCACCAAGACCGCGGCGATCGAGTTCGGCCCCTCGGGCATCCGGGTCAACTCCGTGCACCCTGGTCCGATCGACACCGACATGCTCCCGGGCCGGGACAGCCTCGAGCGGCTCCGCGATGCGCCGCTCGGCCGGGTCGGCCGGCCCGACGAGGTCGCCGAGCTGGTCCTGTTCCTCGCCTCCGACGCGTCCTCGTTCCTGAGCGGGGCGTCCGTCACCGTCGACGGCGGGCTCGGCGCGGGCCGCGTGCCGCTCAAGCCCCTCGCATGACCGACGGGGGCCTGCGGGCCCTGGTCGCAACAGCGACGACGGCGCTCGTGGTCCAGGAGGCGCAGCGCGGCGTCATCGGCGACGAGTCGGCCCTGCCCGAGCTGGCCCGGGCGGTCGCCGGCGCGGGTGTGATCGAGCGGATGGCCCGCCTGGCCGGCGCCGCCCGTGCTGCCGGGGTCCCGGTGGTCCACGCCACCGCCGAGAACCTGCCCGGCGGCTTCGGGGTCAACCGGAACGCCCGGCTGTTCGAGGCGGCGCGGCGGGCCGGTGCCGACAACCGGCCGGGCAGCTCGTCGGTGACGCCCGTTCCCGAGCTCGGGCCCGAGCCCGGCGACGTCGTGCTGCCCCGCTACCACGGGCTGTCACCCATGACCGGCGGGCCGCTCGACTCGCTGCTCCGCAACGAGGGTGTCACCACGCTCGTCGTCGTCGGCGTCTCGCTGAACGTGGCCATCCCCAACCTCGTGTTCGACGCGGTCAACCGGTCCTACCGTGTCGTCGTGCCGACCGACGCGGTGGCGGCCGTGCCCCTCGAGTACGGCGATCACGTCCTCCGTCACAGCCTCGGCCTCGTGGCCACGCTCGTGACCACCGACGACCTCGTGGAGGCGTGGGGGTGACACACCCTTATCGCGACGTGGCCATCGTCGGCGTCCACAACACACCGCAGGCGCGTGAGCTTCCCGGCCACGACTCGTCCTCGATCGCCCTCGAGGGCGTCACGGGCGCCCTGGCCGACGCCGGCATCCCCGTCGCCGAGGTCGACGGCGTGGTCGGCGAGTTCGCCGCCGAGTGGATCCTCGAGCTGGGCCTCGGCCCGTGCTCGCGGCGCAGCAGCCGGTTCGGCATCCCGATGCTGCTCGACGCGGCGGCGCTGGTCGCGTCCGGCGAGTGCGACGTCGTGGTGGTCGGCGCCGGCGGCGCCGGCACGTACACCGAGCGGGCGGCCACGGCGCCGTGGACGCGCCCCGCCAACGAGCTCGTCGTGGGCTACGGCCTGTTCACCGCCGCCGAGTTCGCGCTCATGGCGCGGCGCCACATGGTCACGTACGGGACGACGCCCGAGCAGATGGCCAAGGTGGCCGCGACCATCCGCAACAACGGTCACGTGAACCCCGAGGCCGTCTACTCGGGCCGCGGGCCGTTCACGCCCGACGACATCCTCGCGTCGAGGATGATCGCCGACCCGTTCCGCCTCCTCGACTGCGCGATGACCGCCGAGGGCGGCTGCGGCATCGTGCTCACGACCGCCGAGCGGGCGGCCGACGCCGCCGACGAACCGGCGTGGATCCTGGGCGCCGCCGGCGACGCCTACGGCCCCGCCTACACGGTCCCGCCCGTCTGGGACCTGCACGGGCGAGCGGCCGACGACATCCCGGCCGGGTACGTCGGCCGGCGGGCGGTGCGGCGGGCGTTCGCCATGGCGGGGCTCGGCCCCGAGCGACGTCGACGTGTGCGAGCTCTACGACCCGTTCTCGTTCGAGATCATCCGCCAGCTCGAGGCGTTCGGGTTCTGCGGCGAGGGGGAGGGCGGCGCCTTCGTCGACGCCGGCCACATCGGCCCGGACGGACAGCTGCCCGTCACCACCGACGGCGGCACGATGTCGTTCAGCCACGCCGGGATCAACGCGCAGATGCTGCAGCGGGTCATCCGGGGCGTGCAGCAGGTGCGGGGCACGTGCGCGACGCAGCAGGTGCGCGGGGCCGAGGTGGCCCTCTGCACCAACGGCGGCTCCGGGGCGCTGTTCTGCGACGTGATGCTGATCGGGAGCGGGCGGCCATGACGGCGCTGCAGCCGCAGGCCCCGGGCATCCCGACGGGTGCCACGTCGGTCGCCGCCGCGCCGTACTGGGAGGGGTGCCGGCTCGGCGAGCTGCGGTACCAGCGGTGCGGGGCGTGCGGTGCCACCAACCTCCGACCGGCGCCGTCGTGTGCCCGGTGCGGCGGCCGCGACGTGGCGTGGGCCGTCAGCCGGGGCCGCGGGCGGCTGTACAGCTGGACCGTGGTGTGGCGGCCCCAGCATCCGTCGTTCCGGGTGCCGTACGCCCCGGCGATCGTGCTGCTCGACGAGGGGTTCCACCTCGTCACCGCGATCGTGGGCTGCGAGCCCGACGAGCTGCGGGCCGACCTGCCCGTCGAGGTCGAGTTCCATCCGGCCGGCGACGATCTCACGCTGCCGTACTTCCGGCCCGTGGAGAGGGTCGAGGGGGGAACGTCATGAGAGCGGTGCGATCGACCGGTGAGGGCGTCGAGGTCGTGGACGTCGACGAGCCGGATGGGCCCGGCGAGCTGCTGACGATGCGGACCGCCAGCATCTGCGGCTCGGACCTCGGCTACATCGCGATGGGCAGCCGCTTCGTGCTGGGCCACGAGCTGGCGGGCGTGACCGAGGACGGGCGCTCGCGTGGCGGTCGAGGCGGCGTTCGGCTGCATGACCTGCGCGCAGTGCCGGCGCGGTGACTACAACCTGTGTGCCCGGATCGCCGAGACCGGGCTCGGCCTCGCCGTCGACGGCGGCATGTCGCACTGGTTCCGCGCGCCGGCCGAGCGGCTCGTGGACCTGCCGCCGGGGCTCGACCTCGCCGACGCCTCCCTGGTCGAGCCCGCGTCGGTCGCCTGGCACGGCTTGCGCTCGGGGAACGTCGGCCCCGACACGAGGGTGGCCGTCGTCGGGGGCGGTGCGATCGGGCTCCTGGCGGTGGCGGGAGCCCGCGCCATGGGCGCCCCCGAGGTCGCGCTGGAGGCGCGGCACGACGCGCAGATCGCCGCCGGCGAGCGCCTGGGCGCCACCACGACCGATGGCGGCCTGTACGACGTCGTCGTCGAGGCCGCCGGCTCGCCCAGCGCGCTGGCCAGGGCCGTCGACCTGGCCGCGCCCGGCGGATGTGTCGTGCTCATCGGCGTCCACACGTCGGGCTTCGAGCCGCCGTTCCTGCCCCTGCTCCTCAAGGAGGTGCGGCTCGTTCCGGCGATCGCGTACGGCCGCCACGCGCACGGGCACGACATGGCCGAGGCGGCCGCCATGCTCGCCGCGGATGCCCGAGGTCGCGGCCACCCTCGTCACCCACCGCTTCCCGCTGGAGGAGGCGCCGCGGGCCTTCGCGGCCGCCGCCGACCGGGCGGCCGGCGCCATCAAGGTCGTCATCGACATCCAGTGAGGGGACGCCATCAATGGCCGACGTCAGCTACTTCCACGTGGGCATGGTCGTGCCCCGACTCGAACCGGCCTTGGAGGAGCTCGGCGACCTCCTGGGCCTCGAATGGCGGCCGATCATCGACGCCGACGTGCCGGTGCACGAGCCGGGCGGATCGTGTCGACCGCACGTTGCGGCTGCGCTTCGCCTACTCCGTGGCCGCGCCCTACCTCGAGGTCATCGAGGCGGTGCCGGACTCCGCGTGGGCGCTGTCGGAGGGCTCGAACCTCCACCACCTCGGGTTCTGGTCGGACGACGTGCCCCGCCACGCCGACCGGTTCGAGCAGGCGCGGTGCCCGCTCGAGGTCTGCATGACCGGACCCGACGACCGGTGGCCGGTCGGGTTCAGCTATCACCGCGGGCACGGCGTCCGGTTCGAGCTGGTCGACCGGGCCTCGCAGGCCGTCCTCTTCCCCGAGCTGGCGGGGCCGATGACCGGCGCCACCGAAGGCGCGATCGTGGTGACCGGCGCGGCCAGCGGCATGGGGCTCGCGTGTGCGCAGCGTCTCGCTCGATCGGGGTCGACGATGGTGCTGGCGGATCGCGACCCCGCGGTCGAGCAGGTGGCCCAGGACCTCGGGGCCGAGGTGGCCGCCTCCAAGCTCGACTGGCTCGTCTGCGACGTCACCGACGCGGGCGCGGTCGCGGAGCTGGCCGGTCGGGTGCGGTCGGTGGGGTCGTTGCGCTGGTTGGCCCACGCGGCCGGCGTCTCACCGACGATGGGTGACTGGCGGCGGATGTTCACGGTCGATCTCGTGGGCACGGCGATGGTCGTCGACGCCCTCCGGCCTCTGGCCGGCGCCGGAGCCGCGGCGGTGTGCTTCGCGTCGTCGGCCGCCCATCAGCTGGCCGACCCGTCGCACCCGCTCGACGCCGTCGTCGACGACCCGCTGGCCCCCGACCTCCTCGACCGGCTCTTGGCGACTGCACCCGAGGTGGTCACCGATCCGGGCATGGCCTACGGGTGGGCGAAGTGGGGTGTCTGCCGCCTGGTGGAGCGTGAGGCCGCAGCCTGGGGCGCCCAGGGGGCGAGGATCTGCTCGGTGTCTCCCGGGATCATCGACACGCCCATGGGTCGCGTGGAGCTCGCCAACCAGCCGATGATGCCCGTGATGCTCGAGCACACCCCGCTGGCGCGCCAGGGCACCGCCGACGAGGTCGCCGGGGTCGTCGCCTTCCTGCTCTCGGACGCCGCGGCCTACATCACCGGCACCGACGTCCTGGTCGACGGCGGGGTGGTCCCGACTCTCCGGCGGGCCTTCGCCACGGCGCCGCCGGGGGAGTAGATCGGTCGAACGCGAGTCGAGTCGGACCAGCGCGGTCAGGCGCCCCAGGTCGCCCGGATCTCCGCGGTGGTGGTGAGGTTGGAGAGCAGCGAGAGCGAGTGCTTCACGACCGACCGGGCGTAGTCGCGGGGGAGCCCGGCGATGGCGTCGGTGGGCAGCGCGATCCGGTAGCCGAGGTCGGCGGCGGTGAGGCACAGGCCGAGCAGGGCCTCGTTGACCGACACGCCCACCGGGATGATCGTGCGGATCCCGAGGTTGCGCAGGATCGAGTCGAGCTCGGTGCCGGTGAAGGGCGTCAGGCCGTGGATCCGCCGGCACTCGATGTCCGCCGGGTCGGGCCCCAGCTCGGGCAGCAGGTCGGCTGCGGGGGTGCCCTGACGGATCTGGTCGGGGTTCTTCGTCACCATCGCCATGATCGGGTTGTTGATGGTGACGCCGGCTCGGTCGCCGCGCATCTCGACCAGCGCGTGCACGACCCGGGCACCGACCGAGCGGGCCGCGGCGAGCCAGGCCGGCGGTGGCGTCCACGATGCCGACGTCGGCGGCCTCGTCGGCCAGCTCGGGGGACGGCGCCAGGTCGCCGATGATGCCGCGTTGCATCTCGCAGGTGACGACGGCGGTGGTCTCGGGGGCGAGGAGCTGGGCGAGGTCGACGGGCATCGGGATCCCTCCGGTCTTCGTGTGTGACCCTGGTCGCACTAGTGGTGCCTCGCGGAAGTACCGCACATGTCTCGCCGGCCAGATTCGCCGCTGGCTGCGTCCTCGTCCTCGACGTAGCTACGGCTATGCCTTCGTCCTGCGTCCTTGCCAGCGACGAATCTGACTCGACGATCCACGCACGTCACTCCCGCGAGGCACCACTGGTTCGTATATTGCATACTAAGCCGAGCCGCCGAGAGGGGAGGGCCGCGCATGGGTCGGGTCGAGGGCAAGGTCGCCGTGATCACGGGAGGCGGGTCGGGCATCGGCGAGGCGTGCGCCGTGCGGCTCGCCCGGGAGGGCGCCGCAGTGGCGGTCGTCGACATCGCGGCCGACGGAGCCGAGCGCGTGGCCGCCGCCATCGTGGCCGCCGGCGGCCGGGCCATCCCGGTGACGGCCGACGTGAGCGACGAGGACCACGTGCGTCGCATGGTGGCGACCACGGTGTCCGAGTTCGGGCGCCTCGACATCCTCCACAACAACGCCGCGCTCGTCGCCCACGAGGTCTTCCGACGCGACCGCACGGTCACCGAGATGGACCTCGAGGTGTGGGAGGCGATCATGGCGGTGAACCTCCGCGGGCCGATGCTCGGCACCAAGCACGCCGTGCCGGTGATGATCGACGGGGGCGGGGGCTCGATCGTCAACATGTCGTCGGGGTCGTCGCAGCTGGGGGACATCGAGCGTTCGGCCTACGGTGCCTCGAAGGCCGGCCTCAACGCCCTCACCCTCTACACCGCCACCCAGTACGGCCGCCAGGGGGTGCGCGCCAACGCCATCCTGCCCGGCCTCATCCTGACGCCGGCGGCGGCCACCAACCTGCCCGCCGACGTGCGGGCGATCGTCGAGAGCAACGTGCTGACGCCGCACGTCGGGGAGCCCGACGACATCGCCCACCTCGTGACGTACCTGGCGTCCGACGAGTCGAGGTACGTCACGGGCCAGCTGTTCCCGGTCAACGGCGGCCAGTCGAGCCACCAACCCACGTACGCGCAGCGCACCGCGTCGGTGGCGCCGTGACCTCGGCCGCAGGGAACCCCGACCGCTTCGCCGGCAAGGTGGCCGTCGTCGTGGGCTCGGCGACCGGCATCGGCGCCGCGACCGCGCGGCAGCTCGCCGCCGACGGCGCCTCGGTGGTCGTCGCCGACGTGATCGTCGACGGCGCCGAACGGGTAGCCAAGGAGATCGAGGACGCCGGGGGTCGCGCCGTCGGCGTGGAGGTCGAGCTCCGGGACGAGGGCTCGGTCGAGGCCATGGTCGAGACGACCCTCGAGCGGTTCGGCCGCATCGACGCACTGCACAACAACGCCGCCGACACCCGCCCGTCGACGATCGGCAACGACACCGACGTGGTCGACATCGACCTCGCCATCTGGGACCAGACCCTCGGGGTGGACCTCACGGGCTACCTGCTCACGTGCCGGCACGTGATCCCCGTCATGCTCGCCAACGGGGGAGGGGCGATCCTGAACACCTCGTCGCTGGCCGGGTTGCGCGGGGAGAGCGAGCGGGTGGGCTACGCGGTCGCGAAGGCGGGCGTGCACACGCTCACCCGCCACGTTCGCGCTGCGGTGGGGGAAGGAGGGGATCCGGTGCAACGCGATGGCGCTCGGCGTCGTCATGACCGACGCGCTGAAGGACGGGGTCACCCCCGAGTTCCGGGCCCAGCTCGTGGCCGCGCTCCACGTGCCCGACGAGGGAACGCCGGCCGACATCGCCCGGGTCGCGTCGTTCCTGCTGTCCGACGAGGCCCGCTACATCAACGGCGCGACGATCCCGGTCGACGGCGGCATGGGCGTCGGGCTGGGCAGCTAGTTCACGAGCTCCACACGACCCCGGGAGGGACCATGGCAGTGATCGATCAGGCGGTGACGTGGGCCAAGGTCGAGGCGCGCCTGGCGTCCGAGGCCGACCCGGTGCTGCGGCGCAACCTCGAGCTGCTGCTCACGCACATGCAGGCCGAGGCCGCTCTCGACCTGCCGGTGCTCATGTCCACCGTGTCGGAGGCGGCCGAGTACCACACGTACGGCAGCGACGACGCGACGGCCCCCAAGGGCAAAGCCGCCGTCCAGCGGTTCTACGAGGACTTCGCCGCCTCGGGCGCCCACAAGCTGCAGCACGAGCTCGACCGTCTGGTCGTCGACCGCGACTGCATCGTGACCGAGGGCACGATGCGCATGGCCTGGCCGGGACGGGTGCTCCTCGCCATGGGCATCGAGGTCGACGATCCGGGTGCGGACTACCTGTACGAGGCGCGCCTGGCGATCCTGTGGCCGATCGGGCCCGACGGCCTCTTCACCGGCGAGGACAGCTACACCGCGGGCGACGGGTTCGCCGGCATCGCCGACCGCAAGATCGACCCCGCTGACGTCGTGGGCGTCGAGCCGGCGGGCTCGTCGGCATGACCGAGGTGGGGGAGCTCCGGTTCGACGGACGGGTCGCGGTCGTCACCGGTGCCGGCGGGGGCCTGGGGCGTCGCTACGCCCTGGACCTCGCCGCTCGGGGCGCGCGCGTCCTGGTCAACGACGTCGGTTGCGCCCCGACCGGCGACGGCGCGTCCACGGCCCCGGCCGATGCGGTGGTGGGCGAGATCCGGTCGGCCGGTGGTGTGGCCCTGGCGGACACCACCGACGTCGGGGCGGCGGATGGCGGGGACGCGATCGTGGGTGCCTGCCTCGACGCCTGGGGTCGCGTCGACGTCGTCGTGAACAACGCCGGCATCGTGCGACCGGGCCCGGTGGCGACCGTCGGCCGCGCCGCGTTCGAGGCGGTGCTGGCCACCCACCTGCACGGGTCGATCGCGGTGGCCGCCGCGGCGTGGCCCCACATGGCTGCGGCGGGCTACGGGCGCATCGTCAACACGAGCTCCAGCTCCGTGTTCGGGACGGACCACGTCAGCACGTACGTGGCGGCGAAGTCGGCGGTGCTCGGCCTGACCACCTCGATGGCGTGCGAGGGCGCCGCGGCCGGCATCAAGGTCAACGCGGTCATGCCGACGGCGATGACCAGGCTCACCGCCGGGATCCCCAACGACGAGCTGCGCGCCCTTCTCGACCAGCACTTCCCGCCCGAGACCGTCTCGCCGCTGGTGCTGCTGCTCGCGCACGCCGACGCACCGTGCTCGGGGGCGATCTTCGCGGCCGGCGGTGGCCACTTCGCCCGCGTCGCGCTGGCGATCGGTCAAGGCCACGTCACGGCCGACCTGACGCCCGAGGCCGTGCGCGACGCGTTCGACACGGTCCGGGACATGGCGGGCGGCACCTTCCCGGCATCGACCGACGACGCCACCGGGTTCGTCATGGGCCGCGTCCTGGGGCGAGCAGCGGGGCCTGGGGTCGCGGCCCTCCGTCCGGCCACGCCGGGGCGGTCATGAGGCCGCGGTACCGCGACTCCTAGGCTGGGCCGATGCCGTCGAAGGCCGTGGGCCCGATCTCGCTGCGCGAACGCCAGAAGGCCCAGACGCGCGAGCACCTGCTCGACGTGGCTGCCGGGCTCTTCGCCGAGAAGGGCTACAACGAGACGACGATCGAGGACATCGCGCGGGCGGCCGGGTCGAGCCGCGCCACCGTCTACTCGTACTTCTCCACGAAGGAGGACATCCTCCGCACGCTCGCCGTCGAGATGTGGGAGAACACCGAGGACACCTACCGCGCCTTCGCCGCGCTCCCCGAGTGGTCGGTGACGGCGATCCGCGGGTGGCTCGAGCACGTCGCGGCCGAGTGGGACAGGACGATCGTGCGCATCCGGGTGGTGGTCGAGTCGCTGAGCCGCGAGCTCCACGACGACTACCTGCGCCACCATCGCAGCTTCGTGACCACCCTCACCGCCGACAGCGAGCGGTGGAGCGCCTTCTCACCCGCCGAGGCCGAGGTCCGCGCCCTCCTGCTCATCGCCCAGATGGAGGCATTCTTCGGCACCTGGTACATCCGCGGCTGGAAGATGGACCGGGACACCGCGCTCGACACGCTCGCCGACGTCTGGTGCACCACCCTGAAGGTCGAGTCGTAGCCGTAGCTCGCGGCGGGCTCGTCTGTATATCATCTACAGGCGGCGGCCGAGGGGGAGCATGACCGGCAAGACGGAGCTCGACGTCGACCTGACCGACAGGTCGCTGTATGCGAGGGGCGTGCCGCACGACCTGTTCACGCGGCTGCGCGACACGGCCGCGGTCAGCTGGCATCCGCCCGTCGAGATCCACACGGGCCAGGGCGAGGCGGGGTTCTGGTCGGTGTTCCGCCATGCCGAGATCGTCCGCGTGCAGCGCGACTGGGCGACGTTCACCGCCACCGACGGCGTCGAGATCAACAAGGCGTCCTACGACCACGCCGTCGCCATGCTGACGTCCATGGATCCGCCGCGGCACACCCGGCTGCGCCGGCTGATCACGGCCGGGTTCACGCCCCGGATGATCGGACGGTTGGAGGAGCACCTCGTGCAGCGGACCCGGCGCATCCTCGACACGGCTGCGGAGCAGGGGGCGTGCGACTTCGTGTCCGACATCGCCTTCCCGTTGCCGATGCACGTGATCTCCGACATCGTCGGCATCCCCGACGCCGATCGGCCTTGGGTGTTCGAGCAGACCGAGCGGGTCCTTCGGGCCTACGACCCGACGACGTCATACACGCCGGCCGACAGCGAGGACGCCCACGCCGAGCTGTTCGCCTACGCCAGCCAGCTCAGCGAGGAGAAGCGGGCCCATCCGGCCGACGACGTCTGGACGCTGATCAGCCAGGCCGAGATCGTGGATGACGACGGGCAGGTCACGGGCCTCGCCGGCCTGGAGCTCGAGGTCTTCTTCGTCGTACTCGCGCTGGCCGGCAGCGAGACGAGCCGCAATGCCATCTCACAGGGGCTGATCGCTCTGATGGAGCACCCCGACCAGCTGGCGCTGTTCCGTGGCGACTCGGGCGTCCGGCGCTCGGCGACCGAGGAGATCCTTCGGTGGACCAGCCCCGTGCAGTTCTTCGGCCGCACCGCGACGTGCGAGGTCGAGCTCGGCGGCGAGCTGCTCTCGGCGGGCGACCGGGTCGTCGTCTGGTACCCGTCGGGGAACCGCGACGAGCGGGCCTTCGGCCACCCGTTCCACTTCGACATTGAGCGGGACCCGAACCCGCACGTGACCTTCGGTGGTGGCGGGGTCCACTACTGCCTGGGCGCGAACCTGGCGCGCAAGGAGATCGAGGTGATGCTCGGCGCGCTCTTCGACCGCTTCGACGTCGAGATCACCGGAGAGCCGCGCTGGCTGGGGGTCGGCACCGCCTCGAACGTCGGCGTCGGGCTCGACGAGCTGCCCGTGCGCCTCACGCCACGCGCCGCCTGAGCGCACGCCCGGCCGCGCCGGCGACGCGGCGCCGGGCCGTCAGGTGGCCGCCAGCCGGGACGCGAACACGGTCCGCAACCGGTCACAGATGTCGTCCCGGGCCATGGCGGAGCGGGCGACGATGTCGGTGTGGGTCAGGAAGCCGTGCAGCACGCCCGGGTACCGCCGGATCTCCGCCTGGCCCCCGGCGGCGCGGAGGAGCTCGCCGTAGACCTCGCCGTCGTCGCGGTTGAGGTCGAACTCGGCGGTGACGATCAACGCCGGCGGAAGCCCGGACAGGTCGGGCGCGAGCAGCGGGTTGACGAACGGCGACCGGCGGTGGCCGGCCTCGTCGAGGTACTGGCTCCAGAACCACTGGCTGGCTTCCTGGGTCAGGCCCGGTCCGCCCCCGTTCTCGCGGACCGCCGGCCGCGTCGAGTCGGGGTCGAACCCCGGGTAGATGAGGAGCTGGAACACGAGCGTGGGACCGCCGAGCTGCGCGGCCATGCGGCAGGTGACCGCCGCCAGGTTGGCGCCGGCGCTGTCGCCGCCCACCGCGACGCAGCGCGGGTCGCCACCGAGGTCGGCCGCGTGGCGGGCGATCCACGCGGTGGCGAGGTAGGCATCCTCGAGCGGGGCGGGGAACGGGTGCTCGGGCGCCAGCCGGTAGTCGACCGACACCACGATGCAGCCGCCGCCGAGCGCGATCTCACTGCACATCTGGTCGTACGCGTCGAGCGTGCCGATGACCCACCCGCCGCCGTGGAAGAAGACCAGGACCGGCAGGCCGTCGTCGGCCGAGGGCCGGTAGATGCGCACCGGGAGCTGGCGGCCCGGCAGGTCGATCAGGGCGTCACGGCGCTCGTGGACGGGCCCCGCGGGCCGCCCGGGCATGAGGGCGCGGAGCCGCTCGACGCCGATCTGGGCCAGCGGCGTCGCCTCGAACATGGCCGACGCCTCGGCCACGACCTGCGCGTCCGCGTCGAGGCCGCCGGTCGACGGCGCCACCCACGGGATCGCTCTCGTGCTCTCGTCGAACATCGTCGGTTGGAGTCCTTCCTCGGTCACAGGCCCACCGGACGGTCGCCGATGACCCCACGCTCGCCGAGCGCGGCGATCTCGTCGGGCGACAGCCCGAGCTCGGTGAGCACCTCGTGGTTGTGTTCCCCCAGCGACGGTGACGGGCGCCGCAGCCACGCCGGGACGCGCGAGAAGCGGAACGGGAGCGTCGGGAGCTCGTGGTCGCCGGTGAGCGGATGGCGCTCGGGCTCGAACAGGCCCCGATGGCGGATCTGGGGGTTGTCCACCACCTCCCGAGCGGGGATCACCACGCCGGCGGGGACGCCCGCGTGGGCGAGCAGCTCGGCGAGCTCGTCGGCGTCGCGGTCCTTGGTCCACGACCGGAGCTCGTCGTCGATCAGGTCGTGGGCCACGCGCCGGCCGCCGGCGGTCCGCAGCCGGGGATCGTCGGCCCAGGCCGGATCGCCGAGCACCGCCCGCAGCGCATCCCAGTGCGCGTCATCGGCCACCGCCAGCGCGACCCACCGGTCGCTCCCGGCGCACGGGTAGAGGCCTTGGGGAGCGGCGCCGGGACCGCGGTTGCCCTGCCGGCCGAGCACGGTCCCGCTGACGGAGTGCTCGATCACCTGCTCGGCGGCGGCGTTCAGCGCCGCCTCGACCATCACCGACTCGACGAGACGCCCGCCACCGTGGCGGTCGCGGTGCCCGAGCGCCAGCATCGTGGCGATGACGGCGTGCATGCCCGCCAGGGGATCGCAGGCCCCCCGCACCAGCACCGGTGGCCCGTCCGCGAACCCGGTGAGCCAGGCCATGCCGCTGATGCTCTCCATGGTCTGCGCGAACCCGGTGTTGTCCCGCCAGGGCCCGTCCAGGCCGAACGCGGGCATGCGGACCATGATCAGCTCGGGGTTCACCTCGTGCAGCCGGTCCCACCCGAGCCCGAACTGGTCCATCACCCGGGGCGTGTAGTTCTCGACGAGGACGTCGGCGGAGGCGACCAGCCGCTCGAACACGTCGACGCCCTCGGGGTGGCCGAGGTCGAGGGTGATGCCCCGCTTGCCGGCGTTGGCCGCGTGGAACATCGGGCCCCACTCCCACCACCCGTCCTCGGACGCGGGCTTGGCGGCGGTGTAGCGCATGAGGTCAGGCCGGGTCACCGACTCGACCTTGACGACGTCGGCCCCGAGAAGCGCGAGGGCCTGGGTCGCCGCCGGGCCGGCCCACCACGCGGTGCAGTCGACCACCCGGATCCCCTCGAGTGGCAGCCGGGGCTCGCCTGCCGACTGCGCCCGGGCCGGGCTCGCATCCCAGTCGACCTGCCCGTCGTGCTCGCCCTCGGCCGGCGCGGGCCCGAACGGGCGGGGCGCCAGACCCGAGATGCGGTAGGGCACCCGCGGCTGCAGGAACCGCCCGGTGGGGTCGGGCGTGAACACCTCCCGCTCGACGAAGTGGTCGAACGCCGGGATGGTCGACCCGTCGAGCACGGGACCGCTGGGGATGCGGAACAGCGCGGCGTCGGCCAGGAGCTGGGCCGTCGTCCGCCGCGTGGTGTGCGCGTGCACGGCCGCGAGGAACTCGTCCCGGCGCCTGGTGCGTCCCACCGCCGACGCGAGGTCGGCGTCCTCCATCATGTCGGGGCGATCGATCAGGAGGCAGAAGTCCTGGAACTGCTGCGCGCTGTTGGTCGTGAACACCGCGTAGCCGTCGGCGGTCGGCTCGATCGACGGCACCTCGACGCTCCGGCCGGTGCCGCGGATCGGCGGCCAGTCGAGGAAGGACGCGAACACGGACGGGAAGGTGGCCATGGTGGCGGCCATGCAGTCGAGCATCGCCACGTCGACCACCTCGCCCCGCCCGGTGGCGCGGGCGGACCGGAGGGCGGCGAGCGCGCCCACCGCCGCGTAGGTGCCCGTGATCCACTCGCCCAGCCGCCCGCCCGCGGCCAGCGGCTCGGACTCGGGCCACCCCCGATGCCCGATCGACCCGGCCGAGCCCTGGAGGGTGAACTCGGTCGCGGGTCGGCCCGACCAGGGGCCGTCGGCGCCGAACGGCGTGATCGTGACCACCACCAACGTGGGGTTGGCGTCCCAGAGCCGCTCGAGCGCGATCGGCCCGTCGGTCACCAGCAGGTCGGCACCCACCTCCAGGTCTCCGACCTCGGTGACCGAGCGCTTCGACGCGTTCAGGAAGGCGAAGAGCGCGCCGGATCGCCAGCGTCGGAGCGGGTCACCACCGGCCGGCTCGACCCGGACGACATCCGCCCCGGCGTCGGCGAGCAGCTTGGTGCAGTAGGGCCCGGCGATGTCGCCGGTGCGGTCGAGGACGCGCGTGCCGTTCAGCATCACCGGGTGGCGTCGGAGGCCGCCGCCTCGGGCTCCTCGAACAACCCGCGGCGCTCGAACAGCTCGACGACCTTCTCGCCGACGCGCCGCATCATGCGGAGGTACTCGGCGGCGACCCGGTCCCCGTCACCCGCGGCCATGGCCCGGGCGAGCACGGGAAGACCACGGCGCTCGATGGCGATCGCATCGGGGACGAGCGAGAAGAAGTCGCCCGGGACCAGGCCCGACATGGCCCGGATCACCACGTTGATGTGGTGCGAGCGGGCGCCGTTGACGACCGTTCGGTGGAACGCGAAGGCGAGCCGGGTGAAGTCCTCGGGCTGGGTGGCCGTGGGCAGGTCGTCGACGATCTGCGCCAGTCGCTCGACCAGGGCGTCATCGCTCGATCGCCGCAGCGCCCGTTTGGCGGCGAACCCGTACACCAGCCCGTAGAGCTCGTAGTGGTCGCGGACCGACCGTTCGTCGAGGGCGTTGATGAACGCCCCCCGATGCAGCTCGATGGTCACCCACCCCTCGCGCTCGAGGGCGATCAGCGCCTCACGGACGGGGATGCGGCTGACGCCCAGCGCCTGCGCGATCTCGTCCTGGGGCACCCGCGTTCCCGGCCGCAGGTCGCCGTCGAACATCAGCCTGCGGATGTAGAGCGCGGCCTGGTCGCCGCTGCTCATGCGCACGAGCCCCGGGCCCTTCGCGAGCGGGGCGGGAAGGACCGGCTCGGGGGCCGGTGATGTCTTGGCTCGAGCTCGCGTCGCCATGCCGGGATCCTACGCCGCTCCTGTCGAAGCTCAGGGCTGGATGAATGTAAGATATCATATACCAATGGCTCGATCGGGGGGTGATCGTTCGGGTGATCGCGCGGGGGATCGCAGGGTCACGCTCATCCGGCGCAGCAGCGGCGAAGAGGCGGCCCGGACGATCCGGGGTTGGATCTTCCACGGTGAGATCCGCCCGGGTGAACGCGTCCCCCAGGACCGGGTCGCCGAGGAGCTCGGGATCAGCCGCATCCCGGTGCGCGAGGCGCTGATCGCCCTCGATCGAGAGGGGTGGGTGACCCTCGAGCTGCACCGCGGGGCGTTCGTCAACGCCCTCGACGAGCGCGCGGTCCGCGACCACTACGAGCTGCTCGGGGTGGTGTACGGGTTCGCGACCCGCCAGGCCACCCTGCACCGGGACGACGACAGCGACGAGGCGCTCGTCGCCATCGAGAAGCAGCTGCGGCGGGCGACCACGGCCGGCGCCCTGTATCCGTTGGCCGTGTCGTTCCACGCCGCGATCGTGGCGGCGGCCCGCTCGCCCCGCATACGGGCACTGTTGCGAGCGATGCCGCCGCTGGTCCCCGGCGACTTCTTCGAGCTGGTGGGTGACGCGATCGACGGGCAGCGGGAGGCCCTGCTCGCGATCGGCTCGGCGATCCGGGCGGGCGATCGCGACGTCGCGTCGCAGCGGTACCTCGACATGACGGGGCGGAACACCCAGCTCGTCGTCGAGGTGTTCCGCACCCGCGGGCTGTTCGAGGAGACGACCTGATGGGCCAGTGTGTGGTCCGTCGCGACCCAGAGGAGACGTGATGTTCGACAACGGCAAGGCGGCCATCGTGACCGGCGCAGGGCCGGGCATGGGCCGCAGCATCGCGGTCGAGCTCGCCCGCCAGGGCGTCGACGTGACCATCGCCGCTCGACGCAGCGAGCGGTTGGAGGCGGTCGCCGACGACGTGCGGCGGATCGCCGGGCGCGAGCCGCTCGTGATGGCCGTCGACATCACCGATCCCGACTCGTGCGGGCGGCTCGTCGACGCCACCCTCGAGCGGTTCGGCCGGGTCGACGTGCTCATCCAGAACGCGCACCACGAGGGCGACTGGGCCCCGGTGGTCGAGGCCGACCCCGACGCGTGGCGCACGGTCTTCGAGGTGAACGTCTTCGGCGCGCTCCACCTCGTACAGCGGTGCGTGCCCCGCATGCGTGAGGTGGGGGGCGGGGCGATCGTGCTCGTGAACTCGGGTGCGGCGCTGCGCAACCCCCCGCGCATGGCGGCCTACTCGGCGTCGAAGTCGGCGCTGGCGGTCCTGGCCCGGACGCTCGCACTCGAGGTCGGCGGCTGGGGGATCCGGGTCAACGGCGTGTTCCTGGGGCCGGTCGACGGGGAGAACCTGCACCGGCTCGGCGCGGGCGCCGCCGCGGCGTCGGGGACGACGATCGACGAGTGGCTGGTCGACAAGGCGACGGAGATGCCCCTGGGATCGGTGCCGACGCCCGACGAGTGCGCCCGGCCCGTGGTCTTCCTCGCCTCGGACTATGCGAGCCAGGTGACCGGCCAGCACCTGTCGGTGAACGGGGGGCAGTGGTGCACGTGACCGGCGAACCCACGACCAGGGTCCGGTTCAGCGTCGCCCGGTCGATGGCGATGGAGCTGACAGCCCGGTCGACGAGAGCGTCAGACCCGTAGCTCGACGAACCCGGCGGCGCTGAAGTCGCCGTCGAACGCGAGCGCCTCGCGCATGCGCTTGGAGGACATGAGGGCGAAGCTGGTCGCGTCGACGAAGGAGTACTCCCGCTCGTCGTGGCGCCGCAGCCACCGCAGGGCGCGAGCCTCGACCTCGGGGCCGACCGGCAGGATCGTCACGCGGTCCGATCGATCGAGGAGGTCGAGTCCGCGGTCGGCGTGAGATGGCTCAGAACTTGCAGGATCCGCCGTCGACCATGAGCGTGTGGCCGGTGACGTAGCGGGAGAGGTCGCTGGCGAGGAAGACGGCGGCGAGCGGGATGTCGACGTCGGGGTCGCCGAAGCGGCGCAGCGGGATGGTGGCCTCGACGGCGGCCGCCTGGTCGGGGTCCTCGTCGATCCAGGCCTGCATCAGCCGGGTCTTGGCCGCCGGGCAGATGGCGTTGACCCGGATGCCGTCGGGGCCGAGCTCGCGGGCCGCCACCTTGGTGAGGACCCGCACACCCTCCTTGGCCGGGGCGTAAGCGGCATAGCCGATGTCGCCGTTGATCGCGCCTCCCGACGCGAAGTTGATCACCGTGGCGTTCCGCCCCTGCATGTGGGGGTGGCAGGCCTGGATGAAGTGCATGGTCCCCAGCGGCCCCGACCGCCACATCGCCTCGGCGAGCTCTTCGGTCGTCTCGAGGAAGGGGACCCGCGGCGCGCCTGCGATGGCGGTGTTCACGAGGCTGTCGATCGCGCCGAAGGCGTCGACCGCGGCCCGCACGGCGTCGTCGACCTGGCGGCGGTCGCCCACGTCGCACGCGAGCGCGACGGCCTCGCCCGCGGCCGCACGGATCTCGTCGGCGACGGCGGCGCCGCGATCCTTGTCCAGGTCGACGACCGCGACCCGGGCCCCTTCGGTGGCGAACATGCGGGCGATGCCCCGCCCGATGCCCTGGCCCGCGCCCGTGACGATGGCGACCTTCCCTGCCAGCATGTCGACCATCGTGCCGTCCTTTCGGGTGGTTCAGCCGCTCGATCCGCAATGCGGCATATGATATACAGTTCTGTGTCAGCGAGCTGGCCAGACCGCGACAGGGGGACCGTGACCACGTCGAAGAGCCTGCCGATCCTGCTCGGCCTGCCGCCTGGGGACATGGCCGGGGGTGGCCCCACGGTGGTCGTCGACACCGCCCGGCGGGCCGAGGAGGCCGGCTTCGCGGGGGTCGTGATCTCGGACCACGTCGTGATGGGCGCCCGCACCGATCGCTACCCGTGGGGCTCGTTCAAGCAGGCGCCCGACTGCCCCTGGCCCGAGCCGCTCACCGTGCTCACCGCGGTCGCCGCGGTGACGACGACGCTGCGGCTCTGCACCGGCATCCTCATCGCACCGCTGCGGCCGGCCACGCTGCTGGCCAAGACGGTGGCGACGCTCGACGTGCTGTCGCACGGCCGGCTGGAGCTGGGGGTGGGCACCGGGTGGCAGCAGGAGGAGTTCGACGCCCAGGGCCTCGACGCCGCGGCCCGTGGTCAGCTCCTGACCGACACGATCGGCGCCTGCCGGGCCCTCTGGGGGGCGAGCCCCGCCACCTTCTCGTCGGCGTCGGTCTCGTTCGCCGACATCTGGTGCCATCCCCGACCGGTCAGTCCGGGCGGGCCGCCCGTCCTCTTCTCTGGCACGCTGACGCCGCGCAACGTGCGCCGGATCGTCGAGCTGGGCGACGGGTGGATCCCCATCATGGGGGAACGCCCGCCGGGCGTCGCCGACGGCGTGGCGGTGCTGACCAAGGCGCTGGCGGACGCGGGGCGCGACCCGGCCGCCCTGCGGGTCCGGGCCCACCTGCCCGTGATCCGGGCCGACTCGGGCGAGCCCGACCTCGCCGCATCGCTCGCCGGCGTGCCCGAGCTGGTGGCCGCGGGTGCGACCGACGTCGTCACCCCGCTCGGCGCGTTCGTGCGGGACGAGGCCGACCTGCCGGCGTGGTTCGCGCAGGCCCGACGCAGCCTGCAGGAGCACCAGGCCTCGCCGGCATGACCGTCCCCGATCGAGCGGCGGACGAGCTCGCGTTGCGCCGGCTGTCGGCGCTCTACGCGGCGGGAGCGGACCGGCGGGGCGGCGACGCCTACGCCGGCGTGTTCCTGCCCGACGCCCACATGCGGGTCTACCGCCTGCCCGACGTGGACACGCCGATGACCGACATGACCGGCCACGACGAGCTGGCCAAGGTGCCGGGCATGCTGCGGAAGCTGTATGCCCGCACGTTCCACTTCGTGGGCCAGTGCGTGTACGAGATCGGCGACGGCGAGGCGACGGGCGAGGTCTACTGCCAGGCCCATCACCTCACCACCGACCGTCACGGCGGCACCGACTACGTCATGCACATGCGCTACCAGGACGCCTACCGGCGCGACGACCAAGGCGACTGGAAGATCGCCGAGCGGGTCGCGTTCATCGACTGGACCGAGACGCGGGCCGCCAACCCGCCCGGCACCTGAGTGCCGGTCACGGCACGAGGAGGAGACATGGCCACGGCACTCGCCGGACAGCACGCCATCGTCATCGGCGGAGGCAGCGGCATCGGCCTGGGGAGCGCCCGGCTGCTCGCCCGGGACGGCGCCGCCGTCACCATCGCCGGCCGCACCGAGCAGAAGCTGCGCGACGCGGCGGCCGAGCTGGCCGACGAGGGCCTCGCCGTCTCGTGGGTGCGGTGTGACGCGCTCGACGGCGACAGCGTCCGGGCCGCGGTCGACTCGGCGTCCGTCGACGGCAAGCTCCACATCGGGGTGGTCGTCCCCGGTGGCGGCTCGATCACCCCCGTCCTGCTCTACGGCGACGACCAGTTCAGCGAGGAGGTCGACAAGAACGTGCGGCCCGTGTTCCTCCTCCTCAAGTACGCCGGCCGGGCCATGGTGCGGGCGGGCGGCGGCTCGTTCGTCGCCATCTCGTCGACGGCCGCCGCGTTCTCGTGCCGCTACCTCGCCAGCTACGGCGCGGGGAAGGCCGCGGTCGACCATCTCGTCGACATCGCCGCCGACGAGCTCGGCGCGGCGGGTGTCCGGGTCAACTCGGTGCGGCCGGGCATGACCCGGACGGCAGCGACCGCCGGGGCCTTCGCCAACGAGGCCATGATGGCCGAGTTCCTCGCCGGCCAGGCGATCCCCCGCAACGGCGAGGTCGACGACATCGCCCAGGCGGTGCGCTACCTGGCCGGGCCCGAGTCGTCGTGGGTCACCGGCCAGCACCTGGCCGTCGACGGCGGCCACACGCTGCGCGCCTTCGTCGACTACGCCAAGCTGCTCGACCTCCCCGACGTGCACGAGGCCGTCGCCGACCCGGGTTGATCACCCGCCTGTCGGCTCGGCCTCATGCTTCCCGCTCTTGGCGCCTTCGGCGCCGGGCCGCTCGGGCCCCGGCCTCGCCTGTCGGCTCGGCCTCAGCGCCGCTTGGCGAGGCCCCGTGTGGTGATGTCCTTCCACGTCTCGAGGTCGCGCTCGTCGGCGGGCCGGCCCACCCGGGTCACGACGTCGACGTCGGGCGACTCGGCCCGGAGGGCGGCCACCGTGCACTGTTCCCTGGGGCGGTGGGCGAAGGGATCGAACTTGTAGTGGGCCATCGCGTTCTGGTGGGTGATCCTGTCCACCACGTCGCGGGGCACGCCCTCCAGGATCTTGGCCGCCTCCTCGGGCGCATGGGGCCAGGTGCCGTCGGAGTGCGGGTAGTCGGACTCCCAGCACACGTTGTCGAGGTTGAACTCGTCGAGCAGCTTCACGCCGATGGGGTCGTTGATGAAGCAGCACAGCACGTGCTCGCGGAAGACCTGGGTGGGCCCGCCCGAGGCGCCGAACTGGTGGCGGGTCCAGCCCGAGTGCCGGTCGTGCACGTGCTCGGCGCGCCAGAGGAAGTAGGGGATCCAGCCGATGTCGCCCTCGGTGAGCGAGAACCGCAGCCCGGGGAAGCGGTCCCAGAAGTCGGCCCAGAGCAGGTCGCACAGCGTGTAGATCGACATGGTGGACGACAGGTTCATCCGCACGCTGGCGGGCGCGTCGCTGGCCGCCGGCGCCGATCGGGACGACGACCCGACGTGGCAGCACAGCACCGTGCCGGCGTCGCAGCACGCCGCGAACAGCGGGTCCCAGGCCCCCGAGTGGATGGAGGGCATGTTCAGCGCCTCGGGGTTCTCGGAGAAGGTCACCGCGTGGCAGCCCTTCTCCGCCAGCCGGTGCACCTCGGCCGCCGCCCGGTCGACGTCGAACAGCGGCAGGATCCCGCACGGGATGAACCGGCCCGGGTGGGCGCCGCACCACTCGTCGATGTGCCAGTCGTTGTAGGCCCGGATCATCACCTCGTTGACGGTGCGATCGGGCCCCTGGTTGAGCACCTGCCCCGAGAAGCCGGTGAAGTTGGGGAAGTTGAGCCCGGCGAGCTGGCCGCCGGCGTTCATGTCCCGCACCCGCTCGTCGACGTCGTAGCAGCCGGGGCGCATCTCGTCGTACCGGCTGGCGTCGATGTTGAAGTACTCGCGGGGCTTGCCGGCGACGGCGTTCAACCCGAGGTCGCGGCCCCGCAGGTCGCCGTACCACCACTGCTGGGCGCCGTCGTCGCCCACCTCGACCCGGGGTGCGTGCTCCTTGTACTTCGCCGGCACGTGGGCGTCGAACATGCCGGGCGGTTCGCAGATGTGGTCGTCGACGCTGATCAGGATCAGGTCCTGGGCGGCGACCGAGGACCCGGCGGAAGTGTCGTGGGCGTTCACTGCCCGAGCCCGTTCTCTGCTGCGGCGTTGCGCATCCCCTCGGTGCCGCCGATCACGCCGGCGGGGGAGCGCACCGTGAGGTGCTCGATGCCGACGCCCGGGTACGCCGCCGCGATCCCGAACGTGCCGACGAGCACGTCGGCGACCTCGTCGGTCCTCATGATGTCGGCGCGCGCCAGCCCGTGGCGCGCCCACAGCTCCATGGCCTGGTTGAGCGTCTCGGGGTCGAAGGCGTTGCCGAAGTCGGTGGGCACCGTGGCGCCGACGGCCACGCAGCTGAACCGGAACTCGGGGTGCTCGATGCGCCAGCCCCGCAGCGTCTCCTCGAGCGCCGCCTTGCTGGCGCCGTAGGGGACCAGGCCGGAATGGGGATGGCCGACGGACTCGGACGAGCAGGCGGCCACGATCGCTCCCGGTTCGAGGGTGGGGCACAGCGCCTTGATCACCAGGTTGACGCCGATCACGTTGGTCTCGAACGCGACGGCCCAGTCGTCGGCGGTCGTCTCGCTCACCCAGCGGAGGGCGGCGGCGCCGGCGGCGATGAAGACCAGGTCGATCGCGCCGAGCGCGGCGGCCGCCTCCTCGCCGACGCGGGCGCAGGCGTCGGCGTCGCGCAGGTCGGCCACGATGGCCGTGCCATCCCCGCCCGCCTGGTCGATGGTCTCGCCGAGCCGGTCGGCCCGCCGGCCGACGACCGCGATCTTCGCCCCGGCCTGCCCGGCCCGGACCGCGAAGGCCTGCCCGATCCCGGCCGATCCCCCGACAACCAGAACCCGCCGGCCGGCGAGCGTCGGTACCGTCATGCCAATCCCCTCTCGTGTCCTGTCACGTCGACACCGGCGCGGGCTCCGGGACGATCTCGAGGTGCGCGAGGCCCCGCACGTTGCCGGAGTACTGCCGCACGGCGCTCGTCTCGTCGATGGTGTAGTCGGGGAACCGCGCCAGCAGCTCCTCGAAGGCGACCCGGGTCTCGAGGCGGGCGAGCGCGGCGCCGAGGCACAGGTGCGCCCCGAACCCGAAGCTGAGGTGGCGGTCGACGTCGCGGTACAGGTCGAACAGCTCGGGCTCGGGATAGCGCCGCTCGTCGTGGCCGGCCGAGCCGGTCACCAGGATCACCCGGCTGTCGGCCGGGATGGTCGTCCCGTGCAGCTCGAGGTCCCGGGTGGTCCACCGGCCCTGGTAGTGCGAGGGCGGGTCCCACCGCAGCATCTCCTCGACGGCGCCGGCCATGAGACCTCCGTCGGCCACGAGCTCGCGGCGCTGGTCGGGGTACCAGGCGAGGGCGATCACACCGTTGGGGATCAGCTTGGCCACGGTCTCGTGGCCGGCGAAGGCGAGCTCGAGGAACCGGAAGGCCAGCTCGTCGTCGTCCATCGCGCGCTCGGTGCCGTCGTCGAGCGGGATCGGGCTCGCGATGAGCAGGCTGATGACATCGTCGCCGGGGCGGGCTCGCCGGTCCTTCACCAGGCCCGTCAGCAGCCCGTGCAGCTCGATGTTCGCGGCGAGTGCGTCCTCGTAGTCGGTCGAGCCCTCCTGGCGCGTCGTGATGCGGTCGCACAGCACGTGCACCTCGTCGCGCAGCGACGGCGGGATGCCGATGAGCTCGCTGATCACGTCGAGCGGCAGGCGGATGGAGAAGTCCGCCACCACGTCGAACGCCGCCTCGTCGCGCCCGCGGTCGAGCAGCTCGCCCGCCCGGGCGCGGACGAACTGTTCGAGCGCACCGATGCGCCGGGGCGTGAACACCCGGCTGACGATCTTGCGGTGCGCGGTGTGTTCGGGCGGATCCTTGACGATGAGGAAGGGCTGGCCCGCATCGATGCCCTCGATGGTCACGCCGTGCGCGGACGACAGCGCGGCCGGATCGAGGTGCGCGCTCATCACGTCGTCGAACCGGGAGAGCGCGTAGAAGTCGAGCTCTTCGTTGTGGTACACGGGCGCTTCGTCGCGCATCCGCCGGTAGACGGGGAAGGGGTTGTCGGCCACCGTCCGGGAGAACGGGTTGTACTCGACCATTCCAGCTCGACCCCCCGAACCGCGTGACGACGTGATGCATCGAATATACAATCCAGCCGAACGTGCTTCAACCGGGGGGAACCGTGGACGCGCCGAGCTACCGCATCATCCAGTGGGCCACGGGCTCGGTCGGTCAGATCGCCATCCGCCACATCGTCGAGGCCGACGGCCTCGAGCTCGTCGGGACGTACGTGACCACCGCGGAGAAGGTCGGGCGCGACGCCGGCGAGCTCGCCGGCATCGACCCTGTCGGGGTGGCGGCCACGGGCGACATCGACGACGTGCTGGCGACGGCGGCGGACTGCGTCGTCTACGCCCCGCTCCACGCCGACGTCGACGAGCTGTGCCGCGTCCTGGCGTCGGGCAAGAACGTCGTGACGCCCGTCGGCTTCGTCAACCCCCGGGCGCTCGACGCGTCGGTGGTCGAGCGGCTCGAGGACGCGTGCCGCGCGGGCGGCACGTCGCTGCACGGCACCGGGATCCACCCCGGGTTCTCCGGCGACCTGCTCCCGCTGACGTTCGCCCGGCTCTGCACGCGCATCGACCAGGTGGTCGTGCAGGAGGTCGCCGACCTCTCGGAGCACCCGTCGACGGCGATGATGTTCGACGGGCTCGGCTTCGGTCGCGACCCGGTCGAGGCGAGGGCCGAACCGAGCCGCATCGTGGCGACGATGGAGCGGATCTTCCAGGAGTCGATGCTGCTCGTCTGCGACGGGCTGGGCGTGGCGGTCGACCGGTTCTCCACCGAGTTCGACGTGGCGGTGGCGAAGCGGCCGCTCGTGGTCCGCTCGGGCGAGATCGCCGAGGGCCGGGTCGCCGGCATGCGCTTCGAGTGGTTGGCGTGGTCCGCCGAACAACCCGACCGCCCGCTCGTGGTGTTCCGCACGTTCTGGAAGATGGACGACGATCTCGAGCCCGACTGGGGCTACGGGACGATCAAGTACTCGCTGCAGATCGAGGGGGAGCCGTCGCTCCGGGCCTCCTTCGAGCCGACCGAGCCGGGCCCGAACGGCGACTCCGGGTACTGGGGGCGGGTCTGGACCGCGATGAACGCCGTCAACGCCATCCCGGCGGTGTGCGATGCGGCGCCCGGCATCCGCACCCACCTCGATCTGCCGTTCATCCGGCCGCTCGGCCTCGTGCGCCCGCCTCGGGCGTGACACGACGATGACGTCACTCGACACCGACATCGCTCTGGTCCGCCGCCAGACCCTCGGGGACCTGCTGCACCGCTCGGCGGCGCGGCATCCCGACCGGGTCGCCATCACCGACGGGCGCGTCACCCGCACCTATGAGGACCTCGATGGCGATGCCAACCGCCTGGCCCACGCGCTGATCGAGCGCGGCGTGCGCGTCGGCGACAGGGTGGCGGTGCTCTCGCGCAACTCGGTCGCCTACGTGCAGACGATCTTCGCCGTGTCGCGCTGCGGCGCGGTGCTGGTGCCGATCAACTTCATGCTCAACGGCGCCGAGGTCGGCTACCTGCTGCAGCACTCCGGCAGCACCGCGCTGGTCGTGCAGGACGAGCTGATGGCCACCGCCCAGGCGGGGATGGAGGCGACGGGCACGGTGATGCCCGTGCGCGTCGTGGTGGGTGACCGGGCGCATGTGGGGTGGGAGCCGCTGGACGCGCTGCTCGCACACCCGGACGCCACCGACCCGGCCGTCCCCGTCGCGGCCGAGGCGCCGGCCCAGGTGATGTACACGTCCGGCACCGAGTCCCGCCCCAAGGGCGCGGTCCTGTCGCACAGCGCACTCATCGCGCAGTACGCGAGCTGCATCATCGACGGGGGCATGGATCCCTCGGACGTCGACCTCCACGCGCTGCCGCTGTACCACTGCGCCCAGCAGCACTGCTTTCTGCTGCCCGAGATCTACCTCGGCGCCCGCGGCGTGATCCCGCCCTCCACCGACCCCGCGGTGCTGCTGGAGATGATCGAGCGGCACGAGGTCAACAAGTTCTTCGCGCCCCCCACGGTCTGGATCGCGCTGCTGCGCCACCCCGACTTCGATCGCCGCGACCTGACGTCGCTGCGGAAGGGGTACTACGGCGCCGCGATCATGCCGGTCGAGGTGCTCAAGGAGATCGGCGAGCGCCTGCCCGGGATCCGGCTCTGGAACTTCTACGGGCAGACCGAGATGGGGCCGGTCGCCGTCATGCTCCAACCGGAAGATCAGGTGCGCAAGGCGGGGTCCGCGGGCCGGGCGTGCCTCAACGTGGAGACCCGGGTGGTGACGGCCGACGGGACCCCGTGCGCGCCCGGGGAGATCGGCGAGATCGTCCACCGCAGCCCTCACGTCATCCTGGGCTACCTCGACGATCCCGAGCGCAGCGCCGAGGCGTTCCGGGGCGGGTGGTTCCACTCCGGGGACCTCGGCGTCGTCGACGACGAGGGGTACCTGACCGTCGTCGACCGCATCAAGGACATGATCAAGACCGGCGGCGAGAACGTCGCCAGCCGGGAGGTCGAAGAAGCGCTCTACGAGCACGAGGGCGTCGCCGAGGTGGCGGTCGTCGGCATCTCCCATGCGACCTGGATCGAGGCGGTCGTCGCCATCGTGGTGCCGCGGCCCGGCGCGGCGGTCGATGTCGCCGACCTGCGGACGCACGCCCGGGCCCGGCTGGCGCCGTTCAAGGTCCCGAAGGCATTCGCGCTGGTCGAGACCCTGCCCAAGAACGCCAGCGGGAAGCTGCTCAAGCGCGACCTGCGCGACCAGTTCGCCCACCTCGCCGCCGAGATCGACGGGGGCCGTGCCACGGCCGCCAGCGGCGCGTCCCCCACAGGAGGAATCCCATGATCATGAACCTCGACCCCGAGCTGGCCGCGGCGGTGGACTTCCTGCCCAAGCTGCCGATGGGCGAGCCGGCCGAGGCGCGCGCCGCGCTGCGGCAGATGATCGCCGACGTCCCACGGCCGCCGCTCCCCGAAGGGGTGACGACCGTCGACCGGACGGTCCCCGGCGTGGACGGCAACGAGATCCCGGTGCGCGTCTACTCACCGACCCGGGACGGCGCGGCCGTGCCCGCGGTGCTGTACATCCACGGCGGCGGCTTCGTGGTCGGCGACCTCGACACCGAGCATGCCAACGCCATGTCGACCGCGGACGCCCTCGGTGTGGTGGCGGTGTCGGTCGACTACCGGCTCGCGCCCGAGCATCCCTTCCCGGCGGGGGTGGAGGACTGCTACTCGGTCCTGACGTGGTTGGCCGCCGAGGCCGACTCGCTCGGCGTGGACCCCCAGCGGATCGCCGTGTTCGGCCAGAGCGCCGGCGGCGGCCTGGCGGCCGGCCTGGCGCTGATGGCGCGCGATCGCGGGGGCCCGGCGCTGTGCTTCCAGGTGCTCGGCATCCCCGAGCTCGACGACCGGCTCGAGACGCCGTCGATGGTCGCCTTCACCGACACGCCGATGTGGAACCGGCCGTCCGCCGAGCGCAGCTGGCGCTACTACCTCGGCGAGGGGGCGAACGGTGAGACCTCGCCGTACGCGGCTCCCGCCCGGGCCGAGGACCTGTCGGGCCTGCCCGCCGCCTACGTGTCGACCTGCGAGTACGACCCGCTGCGCGACGAGGGCATCATCTACGCGCTCCGCCTCCTGCAGGCCGGGGTCTCCGTCGAGCTGCACCAGTTCGCCGGGACGTTCCACGGCTCGACGATCCTGCCCGCGGATGTGTCCCGGCGCCAGCAGGCCGAGATGGTCGACGCACTCCGCCGCGGCCTCGGTCTCTGAGCACCCGCGCCCGCGACCGGCACCGCGGCGGGGACGACTCTCGGTAGCGGAACCAGGACAACCTGGAGCATCATGGGGTGCTCGGGGATGCGCGGCGGAAGGCCAGCAGGTTGTCGCTCAGAAAGCTGATCGAGGACATCCGCAGGCGACGAAATCTCGACGTCTACCTGACAGTCATCGTTGCTCTCGTCGTCAGCGTGTTGTCCTTCTTCGATGTCGTGCCGGCCGACAAGGTTTCGGCTCTGGTCTTGGCGGTGCTTGCGATCCTGGCTCTCACCGTTCTCGCAACACGCGAGGCCGTCGAGAACCCGCGCCTGGCGCGCGGCGATCCCGAACTTCTCGACGACTTCCCTCCTGATCTGCGCAGCCGCCGCGAGTCCTCGCACAGCCTGTACCTCATCGGCGTGAGCCTGAGCCGGACGCTCGAGTCGTCCTACGGGGCGTTCAAGACCAACCTGAGCCGTGGTGCCCACATCCGTGTGCTGCTCACGGACCCAGAGGCTGACGAAGCCGCGATCGACGCCCGCACGTTGCTGACGCGACCCCGCACGGTGGACATGCGCGAGGAGATACGCCAATCCCTCCGACTTCTGAAGCAGCTGCAGGACGTCGAGAACGGCCGTCTCGAGATCCGAACGACGCGGGCGGCGCACAAGTTCGGACTGAACTACGTGGACGTCGACACGTCCGCAAGCGTGATGTATGTCCAGCTGTACGGCTATCGCATCGAAGGCGAGTCCCGCCCGCTCTTGGCGCTGCAGAGGACTCATGGCGAGTGGTTCAACTGCTACCACGAGCAGGCCGAGGCCATGTGGCGCGAGGCCGAGCCGTATGGCCAACCGGCGGGACGGACCTCCTGAGTGAACCCACCGGATCGCGCTGACGTACGACGGCTTGTCTCGGCGGTGACGTCCGACGAAGCCGAGCTGGCGCGTCTGGCGGGCCTGTCCTTCTCGCACCCCAATGGCTTCGACCGACTGGTGATCGCCAGCGATCCCGATTCGGGAGCTCGGCTCCGGGTGCACGTGTGGTGGAACGACGACCGGACCACGGGCGCGGGCCACATCCACAACCACCCGTGGACGTTCGCCTCGCGCATTCTCGCCGGCCGTCTCCACGTCGAGACCTGCCACGCGTCGCGCGAGAACTCGGCCCGCGGAGGCGGGGACCATCTGATGTTCGGCTGCCCCGGGCCCGTCGAGTCACGCACGTCCTATCGGTGGTCCTACGTTGCGAACGGTCCCGTGCGGCTCGAATCGTGTGCAGAGCTGTCGCTGCCAGCCGGCAGCCAGTACATGTTGGACTTCCGTGTGTTCCATCGTGTGGTCGCCGACCGTGCCGGTCCGGCGGTCAGCGCGGTCGTGCACGAGTCCTACCAGCAGCTCGAGACGAAGGTCGTCGTCGATGCGTCGGTCGACCTCACCGAACATGTCGTCGCCAAGTTCACGTGCGACGAGTTCAGGGATCGGCTCGGCCGAGTCGTCGAGCTGACGGCGTGACGAGCTCGGACCGGACGCGGCGCGTCGACACGGCGATCAGGCGCCTGTACGGGGCCACCGATGCCCTCCGGTATCACAACATGGCCCACATCGACTTCGTGACGAAGAAGGCGGTGCAGTTCGCTCCGGACCTCGGTGCCGATGCCGAGCTCGTCGAAGCCGCAGCCCTGACGCACGACGTGAACTACCTGGTCGACGCGAGGTCGTCTGCGGCGGACGGGCAGAGCCTTCGGCGTCAGTGCCTGGCCGGCGCCGGATTCGACGAGGCCGAGATCGCTCGGATCGAGGACATCGTGGTCACTGCATCGAGCGAGCACCATGGGCCGGACCTCTCCGCCGAAGCCCGGGCGGTGGCCGATGCAGACATGCTCTTCAAGGCGCTGCCGTCCACGCCCCTGCTCTTCGCTCGTGGCTACCTGGAGGAGGGTCAACGCAGCATCCTCGAGATCGCCCACGAGCTGATCGGGCGACAGCGCCCGCTGCTCACCGAGGATCGCTACTTCCATTCGAACCGCGCCAGGCGCGACTACATGGGGTGGGCAGAGACCAACGTCCGTCTGTGGGAGAACCTGGTCGAGGCACTACAGGACCCCGACGTCGCCCAGCTGGTTGCGCAGCGCCTCGGTCGGGAAGAGGATCCGGGGCGGCAGACACAGGCGTGAGTTCGTCCGCGGTGGGCGATGGCCGTCATCGGGTCGCCCGGCCGACTGCGATCCTCACCAACTCTTCGTTGCCCTCGGCCCGCCCGCGGTCGGGACGCTCGAGCGTGTCCTCGAGACCGATCCGGACGTCGTACCCGCGCCCAGCCGCCTCATCGAGCATCGCCCAGACCGTTCGCTCGTACCCGTGAAGCAGGCGAGGGACGTCGACGGCCACGCCGGCGAGCCGTTGCTCGATGCGTCCGACGTTCGCGAGCGCTCCATCCACCGTCTGTTCCATCGGTTCGATGAGGATGCGAAGGCACCGGTCTCCGAGCCCGCTGTCGGCGAGCACGGCCGCCGCGTCCTCGTGCCACAGCCCTGCTTCGCGTGCCGTTGAGGCAGCACTTCAGCAGCATCACGCCATGATGCTCGGTCTGGGAGCCCCGCCAACCAGGGTGCCCCGCCTGTGGCGGGTGGTCAGGCCGAGAGCCGCCGGGCGATCTGGAGGACGCCGCCCCAGTGCCGTCGCACCAAGCCGTCGGATCTCGCGCCGAGGCGCCGGCGGATCTCGCCGTAGAGACGGTCTCGCTGCCAGTCCTGCATCGCAATGTGGCCCGAGAACGTGTTCAGCAGGTCGATGTAGCCCTCCGCGTCATAGACCGTCTCCCAGTCGTGCTGCGTGACGTCGACCACCTCGAACAGGCCGCCGGCCTCGATCTCGTCGCGGTCGTCGTCCAGCTCCTGCGGCCTCGGCACCGTGGCATCCGGCGGAAGGGACTCGCCGATCTCGTCGTAGACGTCCTGCAGCTCGTCGAAGAACGGGTCGCCGTCGCGCGGGATGACATGGCCGGCGCCCCACAGGGCGAGGTAGCCGCCGGGCACGAGTGCCTCGGCTGCCTTGCGATAGCGGACAGCGGGATCGACCCAGTGCCAGGCGGTCGCGGCGAAGACCATGGCGAACGGCTCGCACGCCAGGGTCCAGTCCTCGAAGCGTGCCTCGACCACATCGACGTCGAACCCCGCCAGGTTCGCCCGTGCGGCCGCAGCAAGTGCAGGGCCCGGCTCGACGCATGTGATGCGGAACCCGCGTTGCGCGAGCGGAAGGGTCGCCTTGCCGGTCGCGCACCCGACCTCGAGCAGGCGCGCGCCCGGCGACAACCGGGTGACCCGGAGCAGGCGGTCGTAGAGCTCGCTCGGGTACTCCGGCCGCGCTCGCTGGTACAGCTCCGCCGCTCGGTCGAACGTGGCCGCCAAGCGCTCACGCTCAGGGTCCACAGACACCGGCCAAGCCAGCCCTAGGAGCCCGCTGCACTGGGCGCGCGGAGCCCGGCGATGAGGGTGTCGAGGACCACGTCGACCTGTCGTCGGGCAGTGCCCGGGTCGGGTGATCGGGCGATGAAGAGCGCGGCGCCGTAGAGCCCGCCGAGGGCGACGTGAGCAAGGGGTTCGACGGCGACGCCAGGGAGCACGTTGCTCGCCGCGAGCGGCGTCAGAACGGTCTGCAGCATCGGCAGCTCGACGTGCTCGATTCCTTCCTCTCGGACCTCGGGCTGGAGCACCGACACGCTCTCGAGGACGACGATCCGGCGGAAAGCCGGCTCGAGGCAGGCGTCGAGGAAGGCCGACAGACCGGCGCGGACGCCTGCCCATGGTTCCTGCACGGCGAGCGCGGCGGCCGTGACCGCCGAGACGACTTCGGCCAGCACCGCCTCGTACACGGCGCGGAACAGTGCGTCCTTGCCGCTGAAGTGGTGGTACAGCGCCCCCTTCGCGACCCCCGCACGCTGGACGATGTCCTCGATCGAGGTCGCCGCGTAGCCCTGTTCGGTGAACCGCTCGCGGGCGATCGAGACGAGCAGCTCGCGGGTGGCTTCCGCCTGGCGCTCCCTCAGCCGCTTGACGGTCACCGCGACAGGCTACACACTGACCAATAGTCGGTGACCGACCGTCGGTCGGCGAAGGAGATGATCGGATGCCCGCGAGGTTGCACGACCGTGCCGTGAGGAGCGTCGAACCGCCGTCGACGCCGAAGGTGAGGCTGCCACCCGGCCAGCGCCTGGTCGACGGATTCCCGCGGTTCGGCACGCACCTGGCCCGACCGGCCCCGGTGGTCCCGGCCGATCCCGTCATCACGATCCGCGGGGCGGTGACCGAGCCCGTGGACGTGCCGCTCGCCACCCTGGCCACCCTTCCGCGGCGAGCGCTCAGGGCCGACTTCCACTGTGTGGCGGGCTGGTCGGCCACCGACCTGCGCTGGGACGGGGTGCCGTTCGAGGCCTTCTATCGCACCATCGTCGAACCGGCGCTCGTGCCCGGCGCGGTGATCACCCACGTGGTGTTTCGCGGGCTCGACGGCTACCGATCGGTCGTGTGGACGGAGGACGCACTGGCGGACGGCGTGCTCATCGCCGACCGACTCGATGGCCGCCCGCTCGACGGAGATCATGGAGCACCGGTGCGATTGGTCAGCCCCGCGCAGTACGGCTACATCAGCATCAAGCACCTCTGTCGCATCGAGGTCCACACCTCCGAGCCGAAGATCGCCGAGGCGTCCCGCATCAGCGGTTGGTTGCTGCGATCTCATCCGAGGGCGAGGGTCGCAGAGGAGGAGCGGCACGGCTTCGTCCCGGGCTGGTTCGTGCGGCCCATCTACCGAGCGATCAAGGCCCCGCTGCTCCGCATCTGCGCACGGGGAACGGGTTCACGATGAGGATTCCGAACGCGGTCCACCAGGATCACCCCTGGCGCATCCACGAGATCGCGCCGGACTTCACGGTCGAGGACGTCTGGGCCCTCCCGGCCTACGGTGGCGCCGCCGACTTCCCCACCCTGCTCGACGTCATGGTGTCCCTCGACTTTCCGAGCTCGACGTCTCTGCCGGCGCGCGTCCTGTGGAGCACCCGCGATCGCCTCGGACGTTGGTTCGACCTCGGCAGGATCTCGGCGCAGACCGACGGCACCGCGGATGGCGCAGGAGGACTGCCGATACCGGGTACCAACGAGACCTCGCTCGCCGACCGGCTGCCCGACGATCTGCGGGACACGACGAACCTGGACTTCGGCTCCACGCCGTTCGCGCCCCTCTACCGCACCGAAGACGAATATGCCGCGGAGCTGTCGAACCGAACCGTGCACGCGGTGCTGCACCTCGCTTGGGTGGATCAGGGCGACGGCCGCTACCAAGGCCAGATGGCCGTCTACGTCAAGCCCCGCGGTCTGTTCGGGAAGGGCTACATGGCGTTCATCAAGCCATTCCGCTACGCGGTCGTGTACCCGGCACTCATGCGGCACATCGAACGGGCGTGGACCAGACGCGTGCGCGCACAGCGCCTCAGTCCCGAATCTGGCCCTCCCGCCGCAGCCAGTCACACGTGATCTCCATCGCCTCGCGCAGGGGGCGCGGGGCGTAGCCGAGCTCGGCCCGGGTGCGGCTGTTGTCGAACCACGGCACGGGGAACCGGCGCTGGCTCAGCGCGACCAGTGTGTCGCCGTAGCGGGCGACCATCTCGGGATCGTCGGGATCGATCACCACGTCCTCGACACGGTGGGGCACGCCCGCCACCTCGCAGGCGACGTTGAGCCACGCGGCCGTGCTCTGGGCGTCCTCGACGCCGAACGCCAGGTACTTGTTCCCCGCCTTGCCGTGCCGGGCCGCGGCGATCGACGCGGCGGCGACGTCCTCGGCGAACACCCACGGCACGGGGTAGCTCACGTACTCGGGGATCTTGCCGTTCAACGCGCCGCGCAGCGCCCGGTTGTAGCTCGTCGCTCCGAGCGCGCGCTTGACGGACACCCCGGGGCCGAAGGTGCCGCCCGGGATGACCACCACGATGTCGGCGCCCTCGTCGGCCACTCGGCGCATGGCTTCCTGGTAGGCGGCGCCCTTCGTGACCGTGTAGGGGTCGTCGTTCCACTCGGCCGCCACGGGTGAGTCCTCGGTGAGCGAGGTGTCGTGTTGGAAGAAGGTGGTGGTGCTCAGCGTCACGACCCGCGTCCCGTGGGCCTGGCCGGCGTCGAAGACGTGGTGGGCGCCGCTGATGTTGGTGGCCCGCTGCTCGTCGATCTGCTGCGCCGCGCCACCCAGGACCGCAGCGGAGTTGATGACCGCGTCGCAGCCCTCGGCCGCCCGCACGACGTCGTCCTTGTCGGTGATGTCGCCCTCGAACGGCTCGACGCCGATGGCGGTGAGCGGTTCGAAGTCGCTCCCCGGCCGGACGAGCGCCCGGACGTCGTCGCCGTCGGCCAGCAGCAGCCGGGCGATGTTGGAACCGATCAGGCCGGTGGCCCCGGTGACCAGGTAGCGAGTCATGAGGCTGCCGGGAGGTGGATCGGGAGCTTCTCGTAGCCGCGGACCGTGCTCGTGTAGAGCGGCACGGCCTCGTCGAGATCGACGTCCCACGTCGGCCAGCGCCGGAAGGTCTCCTCGAGCGCGATGCGGCCCTCGGTGCGGGCGAGGGCCGCGCCGATGCAGAAGTGGATGCCGTGCCCGAACGAGACGTGATGGTCGAACGTGCGGTGGATGTCGAACCGGTCGGGGTCGGGGTACTTGCGCTCGTCGCGCCCGGCGGCGCCGGTGAGGAGCACGACCTTGGAGCCGGCGGGGATCGTCGTGTCGTTGAGCTCGACGTCCGCGGTCGTCCATCGGGCCTGCACCGGAGACGGGGCCTCGTAGCGCAGCAGCTCCTCGACCGCTCCGGGGATCAGCGACGGATCGGCCGCCAGCTCGGCCCGCTGGTCGGGGTGGGCCGCCAGCACCGAGCCCGCCCAGCCGATCAGCCGCGCCACGGTCTCGGTGCCCGCGATGAACAGCACCTTCCCGAAGTCCGCGGCCTGGTGCGGCGCGAGGCGCCCGACCTCGCCGCGCTCGTCGGCGACCTCGGCGGTGGCGAGCGCCGTGAGCATGTCGTCGCGCGGGCGCTTCCGCCGGTCGTTGATCTGGTCGAGCAGGTACTCGTCGATCTTGCCGATGGCGTTCAGCGACGTCTCGTTGATCATCCCGACGCCTTCCTCGATGTGGAAGACCGAGTCGACGACGTGGCGCATCTCCTCCTGGTCCGACTCGGGCACGCCGAGCATCGAGGAGATGACGGTCGGCGGCACGATGGCGCCGAAGTCCTGCACGTAGTCGAACGACTCGACGCCGGCCTGCGCGTCGAGCAGCCCGCTGCAGATCTCCCGGATCCGGCCGTCCAGGGCCGCCATCCGGCGCGGCGTGAACGCCCGCGACACGAGGGCCCGCAGGCGCGTGTGCTCGGGAGGATCGAGGAAGATGATCTGCCCACCGGGGATCGGATCGGGGCCCATCAGCTCGAGCGACGTGCCGTGCGACGAGATGAACGTCTTCGGGTCGAGGTGCGCAGCCGCCACGTCGGCGTACCGGCTGAGCACGAAGAAGTCGTACCGGTCGTTGTGGTAGCAGGGGGCCTCGTCGCGGAGCCGGCGCCACAGCTCGTACGGCTCGTCACGCAGCGACGGATCGAACGGGTCCCAGTAGAGGTCCCGGGGTTCGGCCGGGGGAGTGTCGGTGGCCTGGGTCATCGGTCCTCCTGCGTCACGCCGGCTCGGCGATCGTCTTGATCTCGAGGTACTCCTCGAACCCCGCCACGCCGCTCTCGCGCCCGATCCCGCTCTGGCGGTAGCCGCCGAACGGCACGTCGGCGCCGTAGTACACGCCACCGTTGAGCGACATCGTGCCGGTGCGGATGCGGTTGCCGACGGCCCGGGCCCGCTCGAGGTCGGCGCTCACCACGCCGCCCGACAGGCCGTAGCTCGATCGGTTGGCGATCTCGACGGCGTGGTCGTCGTCGTCGTAGGGCAGGACGACGAGCACCGGGCCGAAGATCTCCTCCTGGGCGACGGTGGCGTCGGGGTCGACGTCCACGAGGACGGTCGGCTCGACGAAGTAGCCGCGCTCGAGGTGCGCGGGCACGCCACCGCCGAGCGCGATCGTGGCGCCGTCGTCGGCGCCCGTCCGGATGTAGCCCAGCACCCGCTCGCGCTGCGACTCGCGGACCAGCGGGCCCATCATCACGCTGGGGTCGGTGGGGTCGCCGTAGGGGATCTGCTTCATGGCGTCGACCACGGCGTCGACGCCCTCGTCGAAGCGGGCGCGGGGGAGGAGCAGCCGGCTGGTGACGGCGCAGCCCTGGCCGGCGTGGGTGGTGATCTGGAAGGCGGCGCCGACGGCGGCGCCCCCGAGGTCGGCATCGTCGAGGGCGATGAGCGCCGACTTGCCGCCGAGCTCGAGGAACGTCTTCTTGATGGTGTCGGCGGCGGCGACCATGATCCGTCGCCCCGTGGCCGTCGACCCGGTGAACGACACCAGGTCCACCCGGGGATCGGCCGAGAGCTGGGCGCCGACCTGGTGGTCGGACGACGTCACGATGTTCAGGACGCCCGGGGGGATGTCGGTGTGCTCGGCCACGATCTGGCCGAGGAGCAGGGCGGTCCAGGGGGTGTCGGGGGCCGGCTTGAGGACCACGGTGTTGCCCGCGCCCAGCGCCGGCACCACCTTGGCCAGGTTGATCTGCATGGGGAAGTTCCACGGCGTGATGGCGGCGACCACGCCGGCCGCCTCCCGCCGGGCGTAGCGGTGGCTGGGCACCCCGAACGGCTCGGCGTTGCCGAGGTCCTGCTCCCACTCGTAGCGCTCGACGAGGTCGGCGACCCAGCTGACGCCGGAGACAGGGGAGTCGAGCTGCGCGCCGTAGGTGAGCATCACGGGGCTGCCGACCTCGGCGACGATCGTGGCGCGGATCAGCTCGGCGTTGGCGGTGAGCGCGTCGGAGAGCTGGCGCAGGCACCGGACACGGAGATCGACGTCGGTCGCCCACGTGGTGGTGTCGAAGGCCCGCCGCGCCGCGCCGATGGCGGCGTCCATGTCCGGCTCGGACCCGTCGGCCGCGACGCCGAGCACCTCCTCGGTGGCGGGGTTGACGTTCTCGAACGTCTTGCCGCCGGCGGCCTCGACGAGCTTGCCGTCGATCAACAGGCGCTCGGCGCGCCACACCTCGGTGTCCATGCGAAACCCCCTCGTCGGAATGGCCCCGGTTGTGGTCATCCGGTTCTTCATATCTTATATTCAACGTCGGACCGGAGGGGAGCCCACAACATGACACTGGCAATCTCGTGCGCGTTCGCCCCGTGCGCCGACACGCCAGAGCACGTGAGGGTGGCCGAGCAGCTCGGCTACGAACGGGCCTGGGTATACGACTCCCCGGCGCTCTACCACGACGTGTTCATGGCCCTCGCCCGGAGCGCCGACCGCACCGCCACGATCGGGCTCGGCACCGGCGTGATGATCCCCAGCCTCCGCCACCCGATGGACGCGGCCGCGTCGATCGCCTCGCTGGTCGAGCTCGCCCCGGATCGGGTCGCCATCGGCATCGGCACCGGCTTCACCGGCCGCGCCGCGCTCGGGCAGCCGGCGCTGCGGTGGCGGTTCGTGGAGGACTGGGTCGGCACCGTCCAGGCCCTGCTGCGGGGTGAGCGGGCCGAGTGGGACGGCGCCACCATCCAGATGATGCACCCGGCCGGGTTCGCTCCTCCCCGGCCCATCACGGTGCCGTGGATCATCGCCACCGAAGGCCCGCGCGGCGCCGAGGTCGCGGCGCGGCTGGGCGACGGCATCTTCAGCATGACGTCGAAGGACGGCGTGACCCCGCACGTGTCGCTGGTCTACGGCACGGTCATGGACGAGGGCGAGACGCCCGCGAGCCCGCGCGTCCTCGCCGCCGCCGGCCCGGCCACCGCCGTCGTGCTGCACGGGTCGTACGAGGCGGGTGCCCGCGTCGTCGAGCCCTGGTGCGAGCAGATGGACGCGGTGCCGGCATCCGTCCGCCACCTGGCGGTCCACGCCGGCCACCTCGTGGAGCTCACCGAGCAGGACCGGCCGTACGTCACGCCCGAGCTCGTCACGGCGTTCACCTGCACCGGGTCGGCGTCCGAGGTCCGCGAGCGGATCGAGGCGAGGCGGGACGAGGGGATCACCGAGGTCGCCTTCCAGCCGGCGGGGCCGGACATCCCGCGGGAGCTGGAGTCCTTCCGCCACGCCGTCCGAGGCCTGTAGCCCGAGGAGTCGCACCATGCCGACCGTGTTCGCCACCGACCTGCACTTCCCCGAGTGCCCGCGCTGGCACGACGGCGCGCTCTGGCTGTCCGACATGTGGGACCACACGGTGTACCGCTTCGACGCCGACGGGAGCCGCCACGTCGTGCACCGCTTCCCCGACGACGAGGATCCGGGCGGGCTCGGCTGGCTGCCGGACGGGACGATGCTCGTCGTGGGCATGCTGGGCCGGGTGCTCTACCGCCTGGAGCACGGCGCCGCCGTCGTCCACGCCGACCTGCGCAGCCTGGCGCCACACCAGGTCAACGACATGATCGTGGGTCCCGACGGGAGCGCCTACGTGTCGCAGTTCGGCCGCGAGATGTGGGACAACGACACGGCCTTCGAGCCGACGGTGCTGATCCGGGTCACTCCCGACGGCGCGGTCGAGGTCGGGGCCGACGACCTGATGGTGCCGAACGGCGTCGCCATCGCGGACGACGGCAAGTCGCTGGTCGTCGCCGAGTCCGCCGGCGCTCGGCTCAGCCGCTACTCGGTCCGCGACGGGGTGCTGTCCGACCGCGGCCCGGTGCCGCTGACCCCGGCCGCGGACATGCCGTTCGTGGCGCCCGACGGGATCTGCCTCGACGCGGAGGGGGGCATCTGGGCCGCCGACCCGCTCGCCCGCCGGGTGATCCACCTCAGCGACGACACGATCGACCAGGAGGTCCCGCTCGAGGGCCATCCTCTCGCCTGCGTCCTCGGCGGCGAGGATCGCCGCACGCTCTACGTCTGTGCGAACGAGGTCTGGTCGAAGCACGACAGGAAGGACGTCCCCACCGGGTCGGTCGTCACCGTCCGGACGGATGTCCCAGGAGCCGGGAGGCCGTGATGGACACAGGAGATCTGGCAGGGCGCATCGCCGTGGTCACGGGTGCCGGCTCCGGGCTCGGCGCCGCCATGGCCCGCACCTTCGCCGAGGTGGGCATGGCCGTCGCCGCGCTCGACATCGACGAGGCCGCGGCGCAGGCGACCGCCACGAGCCTGGCCGACGAGTTCGGAGTGCCCACCACGGCCGTGCACACCGACGTCGGCGACCCCGACTCGGTGGCGGCGGCCGCCAAGCATGTCGGTGACGCCCTCGGAGGGTGCGACCTGCTCTGCGCCAACGTCGGGGTGCAGCAGTTCGGGGCGATCGACCGCCTCACCGAGGATGACTGGACCTGGGTCCTCAACGTCAACGTCATGGGCACGGTGCGCACCGTGCGCGAGTTCCTGCCGCTCCTGCGGGCCCGCACGGGCTGGCGCCGGATCCTGCTCACCTCCTCGTCGGGCGTGCTGGTGCCCGGTGTGCGCCTCGGCGTGTACCAGACCAGCAAGTTCGCGGTGACGGGGTACGGCGAGACCCTGCGCCACGAGCTGGCGGGCGAGGGCATCGGGGTGAGCCTTGTGTTCCCGGCGGGCATGATGACCCGCCACCTCGAGAGCAGCGCGCTGGCCCGCCCCGCCGAGCTCGGCGAGTCGGTGACGCTCCCCGACGACATCGATGCGATGCTCGCCAGCCGGAGCATGTCCGACGGCGACGTGGCCACCGCCGAGCACGCGGTGCGCAACCTGCTCACCGATCTGCTGGCCGACGAGCCGTACATCCTCACCCACGGTTCCTACCGCGACGAGTACAACCAGCGGCGAGACGCGATGGACGCCGCGTTCGACCGGATGGAGCGATCGTGACCGACGAACATGAGCTGTTGCAGCGGCTGGTCGACATCGAGGAGATCAAGCGCTTGAAGGCCCGCTACTTCCGGTCGTTGGACACCAAGGACTGGGACGAGTTCGCGCAGGTCTTCGCGCGGGACGCGCACCTCGAGGTGCCCGAGGGCGGCGTTTCCGAGGACGGGCGAGAGGCCGTCGTGCGGTCGGTGAGCACGGTGCTCGAGGGGGTCACGACCGTTCACCACGGCCACATGCCGGAGATCGAGATCACGGGCGACGACACCGCCCGGGGCATCTGGGCGATGTTCGACTATGTGGAGTTCCCGAAGACAGAGGGCGGCGAGCGGTTCGGCCTCAAGGGCTACGGCCACTACATCGAGGAGTACGTCCGGGAGGACGGTGCGTGGCGCATCAAGCGGCTGGAGTTGTCGCGCGTGCGCGTCGACCCGCTGTCGTAGATCTACTTGGATTTTCAAAGCAAATGGCGATACGGTGCCGTTGACGCCGGAGAGAGGTCGCCATGCGCACGCAAGAGCCCCTGCTCGCGACGGACCTTCCCGTCGAGTACCTGTTCGAGCTCCGAGCCGACTTCGACCCGCCCGTGCTGATCTACCCGGTCCCGTCCGGGACGCGCATCGACGCGATCGCCTCGGGAGGCAGGGCAGAGGGTCCCCGCCTCAGCGGTGACCTGTTGCCCGGCAGCGGCGACTGGCTGACCGTGACGCCCGATGGTGTGGCGCGCATGGACGTGCGGGCGACCATCAAGGCCGATTCGGGGGACCACGTCCACTACACGAGCGCGGGTCGGACCGTGCTCGACCCCGACGCTCGCGACCGGTTCCTCGCCGGCGAGACGATCTTCGGCACCGAGATGTACGGCCGGACCGCCCCAGTGTTCGAGACGTCGTCCGAGTCGTACGGGTGGCTCAACGGCATCGTCGCCGCGGGGGTGGTGGACGAGCTGTCGCTCACCCACATCCGCTACCGGATCTTCGCCCTCCGCTAGGCGCACCCGATGACCTTCGACTGCATCGACATCGTGACCCTCGACGCCGACGGGCTCGTGGCCCGCAAGGACACGTTCGTCGACGACCTCCAGGCCCAGCAGGCGCTCGCCGCGGCGGCGTGACACCATGGCGACCAGGCGATACGGCCAGTACTGCGCGATCGCCAAGGCGCTCGACGCGCTGGGCGACCGCTGGGCCCTCCTGATCGTGCGCGAGCTGCTGTTCGGTGCGTTGCGCTACAGCGAGCTCCAGGCCGCGCTCCCCGGCATCGCCACCGACATGCTCGCCACCCGCCTGCGGGAGCTCGAGGCCGCCGGCGTGATCTCCCGCGGGCCGGACGCGAGGCGGTACGAGCTCACACCCCGCGGCCGCGACCTCCGCCCGGTCCTCGAGGCCGTCGCCGTGTGGGGGCTCGGCGAGCTGAGCGAGCGGTCGCGCGACGACGCGTTCGACCCGAAGTGGCTGGCGTTCCCCATCAGCGGGATGGTCCGCCCCGAGCGAGCCATCGGCGTCACGCTCAGCATCAGGCTCGTGGTGGACGGCGACGAGACCACCCTGCGAGTCGAGGACGGGCATCTCGGTCTCTCGCCCGTCGACGGCATCGCCGACGTGACCATCGAGGGCGCCGCTGATGCGCTCGCCTCCGCCGTCGCCGCGCCCGGCTCGCTGGCCGACCGGGGGGTCGAGGTCCGCGGCGACAGCCGGCAGGTCGACCAGCTCCTGTACATCCTGGGCATGACCGACGCGCCGCACTACCCCTGAGCACGGTGCGCTCGTCAGGTTGGGGCTTGCCCGTCCGACGGCTAACCGTTATCTTACGGCTAACGGTTAGATCGGAGGGCCCATGCAGCAGGAAGTGGTGCTGGCGATGCTGGCCAAGGAGCCGTCGCACGGCTACGAGCTGCGGGCGCGGCTGCGCCACGCGCTCGGCCCCCTCGGGGAGGCGCTGAACGCCGGGCAGGTCTACGTCACGCTGACCCGGCTCGAGAAGGCGGGCCTGGTCACCGCCGACCGGTCGACCGGCGCGGCAGACCGTCCCGATCGCAAGGTGTACGAGCTGACCCCGGACGGCCAGCAGCGGGTCGCGGAGTGGCTCGCGGAGGTGAGTTGGCCCAAGCCCGACCTGGCGGAGTTCCACCTCAAGCTGGTCGCGGCCGCGGCGGCGGGTCTGGCCGACCCTCTCTCGATCGTCGATGCGCAGCGCCGCGAGCTGCTGCGCCGGCTGCGTGACGCCCAACGCGCCGCGCTGGCCGAGCCCGAGGGCTCGGACGCGGCGCTGCTGCTGGAGGGGATCGTGCTCCGGCTGCAGGCGGACCTGCGCTGGCTGGAGGCGTGCGAGCAGAGCTGGACCGGGCGAAGGAGTGGATCGTGAGCGACACCGCCGACACATCGGTGCTGCGCGCCCTCGGGTTGCGCAAGGACTACGGCCACGGCGAAGGGCTGGTGCGCGCCGTCGACGGGGTCGACCTCGCCGTCGCCCCCGGCGAGACGGTGGCGGTGATGGGGCCGAGCGGCTGCGGAAAGTCCACGTTGTTGCACCTGCTGGGCGGCCTGGACCGGCCCTCGGGCGGGGAGGTGTGGCTGGCCGGGCGCCGCATCGACCCGATCGGGGAGAAGGCCCTGGCCCGGATGCGGCGCACCGACGTCGGGTTCGTGTTCCAGGCCTTCCACCTGATGGACGAGCTCACGGCGGTGGAGAACGTCGAGCTGCCGGCGCTCCTGGCCGGACGGTCACCGCGGGCGTCCCGCCGGCGTTCGGTGGAGCTGCTGGAGAGGATGGGGCTCGCCGACCGGGCGGGCTTCCTGCCCTCGGCGCTGTCCGGTGGCCAGCGGCAGCGGATCGCCATCGCCCGGGCGCTGGCCAACGAGCCGCTCGTCGTGTTCGCCGACGAACCCACCGGCAATCTGGACAGCGCCGCCACCCTGGATGTCCTGCGCCTGTTCGACAGCCTGCACGAGGCCGGACAGACCCTGGTCATCGTCACCCACGACGCCCGGATCGCAGCCACCGCCGACCGGATGATCTCCATGCGGGACGGCGCGTTCGTCGACGAGACCAGACTGACCGGCGGGACCACCGGTCAGCTCGGCGCCCTGGCCGGACTGGAGGGCTGAGGGCGATGGGCCGAATCCTGCTCGTCGCCCGCCTCGCGGCCCGTGACCTGCGGCGCCGCCCGGGCGAGGCCGCGCTCCTCCTGCTGGCCATGATGGCGGCCACAACCGTGCTCACCCTCGGACTCGTGCTGCACGGGGTGACGGACGACCCCTACCAGCGCACCCGCGAGGCCACCGCGGGGCCCGACGTGGTCGCCAGCTCCGCCCCCGACGCCTACGTCGGCCAGACCGCCGACGTCGCCGGCCTCGAGGCACTGGCCGACGCTCCCGGCGTCGTCGACCAGAGCGGGCCGTACCCGGTGATCGGGGCGGAGCTCGAGGCGGACAGCGTCACCGGGTCGAGACGTACACCCCGGGGAGAGGTGATCGGCGGAGCTGCCGGAGCCTGGGTCGTGGGGCGCGACCCCGCCGCAGCCGCGGTCGACCAGCCCAAGCTGACCGAGGGCACGTGGGTGCGCGACGGGGGCGCGGTGCTCGAGGCCGGCTTCGCCGACGCACTCGACGTCGGAGAAGGAGATGAGATCACGCTCCGGACACGCGTGTGCACGTTGGGGACGCCCACCGGTCCGCCCGACTGCCGCGTCGAGGACGGCCGCACGTTCCGGGTCGCCGGTGTCGCTGTGACCGCGGCGGCGAGGCCCTACCCGGGTGTGTGCTTCGGCAGGTCCTGCCCCGCGTTCGCAGAGGCCATGGAGGACGAACCGGATGAGGTCTCACCAACGCCGGACGGGCCGGTCGGCGAGGAACCCTTCGTGCAGGACCCCGTCGAGGCCGGCCTGGTCTGGCTCGCCGAGGCCGACGTCCGCGCGCTCGCCCCTGGTGAGGACACCCTGACCTATGTCGTGAACCTGAAGCTGGCCGACCCGATCGACGCATCGGCGTTCGTCGACGCGCACCCCGCCTCGACGACGGGCGCACTGGTCGTGGAATCGTGGCAGGACGTCAGGGATGAGCACCACGGCTTGGTGGAGGACCAGCAGCGAGTCCTGCAGATCGGCAGCCGGCTGCTCGGTCTGCTCGCCGTGGCCAGCGTCGCCGTCCTCGTCGGCGGCCGGATGGCCGACCAGACCCGACGCGTCGGGCTGCTCAAGGCGGTCGGCGGCACACCGGGGCTGGTCGCGGTCGTGCTCCTCGCCGAGATCCTCGTCGTGGCCCTGCTCGCGGCCGCCGCGGGGCTCACGGCTGGATGGCTGGCCGCTCCGTTGCTCAGCGACCCCGGTGCCGGCCTCCTCGGGGGCGCGGGTGCGCCGTCGCTCACCCTCTTCGCCGCCGGGCAGGTGGCGGCCGTAGCGCTCGGCGTCGCGGCCCTCGCGACCTTCGTGCCTGCCGTCCGCGCCGCCCGCACCAGCACGGTCGACGCCCTGGCCGACGCGGCCCGCCCTCCTCGCCGTACGGCCTGGCTGATCGCGATCTCGGCGCGCCTGCCCGTCCCCCTGCTCCTCGGGTTGCGGATCGCCGCTCGCCGGCCGCGCCGGATCGTGCTGAGCGCGGTCAGCATCTTCGTGGCCGTCACGGGGATCGTCGCCGCGCTGGCTACCCGTGCCGTGAACAACCAGGACGCCCAGCTCGTCGGAGGGACCGATCCCGAGGCGGTCCGACAGAACCAGGTGCTGCTGGTCATCATGGTCACGCTGGCCGCCCTGGCCGCCGTCAACGCCGTCTTCATCACCTGGGCGACCGCGCTCGACGCCAGGCACTCCTCGGCCCTGGCCCGCGCCCTCGGCGCCACGCCCCAGCAGGTCGGCGCGGGACTCTCGGCTGCCCAGGTGCTTCCCGCCGCCGCCGGCGCCGTCCTCGGCATTGCCGGGGGCCTCGGGCTGTTCGCCGCCCTGGGCGGGCGTGACGACGGGGTGACGGGACCCCCGCTCTGGCAGCTGCTCGCCGTGGTGCCGGTGACCGTGCTCGTGGTGGCGGTGCTCACGACCATCCCTGCCCGCCTCGGTGCCCGCCGCCCCGCCGCCGAGATCCTCCAAGCCGAACTGACCTGAGGTCGGAACCACGGGTGACGGTCGACCGATCGCGCCGGGAACGGGCGCCTACAGGTCGATGGTGACGGGACCCCGCGGGCGAGCGCAGCACAGCAGCACCTGTCCCGGGGCCGGGTCGTCGAGCGGCTCGGGCTCGTAGGTCACGGCCCCGCTGACCAGCCCCGATTCGCAGCGGTGGCAGACGCCGGTGCGGCATGACCAGTCGGCCGGCACGTCGCACGCCTCCGCGAGCTCGAGCAGGCTTCCATAGCGGTCGTCCCACGCGATGGTGAGCGCCGAGCGGCTGAACGCGACGTCGTGGCCATGACCCGGTGGCCCGGAAGGCGGGTGGGGTTCGGGGGCGTCGTCGCGCAGCTGCGGACCGAACACCTCGCGATGCAGCCGCTCGGGTTCGACGCCCCATCCGAGCAGGGCTGCGGTGAGCTCGCGCAGGAAGCCCGAAGGGCCACACAGGAAGAAGTCGGCCTCGCGGGGAACGCCGAGGTCGAGCAGCGCGTCGAGGTCGATCCGGCCGACCTCGTCGAAGTCCACGCCTCGGCGGTCCTCGGGTCTCGGGCGGCTGTAGCGGACGAGGGATCGCCCGGCCGGAAGCCGGGCGAGCAGGTCACGGGCCTCGGCGCCGAAGGAGTGCTCGGCGCCGCTGCGTGCGCCGTGGACCCACCAGACGGCGCGGTCGCTCGCGGCCCCCGCCAGCGATCCGAGCATGGCGAGGAGGGGAGTCACGCCGATGCCGGCGCTGAGCAGCACCAACGGACCCGTCTCGTCCACGTCGAGGGTGAAGTCGCCGCGGGGCGCGCCAGCTTCGAGCACGTCACCCACCGCCACGCGGTCGTGGACGAAGGCGCTGCCGAGCCCGCGGGGTTCACGCTTGACCGCGATCCGATATCCCCGTTCGTCGGGCGGTCCGGCGAGCGAATAGGAGCGCAGTGCGGCGGGCGCGTCGGGGGGTTCGAGCTTCAGGGCGAGGAACTGACCGGGAAGGAAGTCGGGGAGTGGCGCCCCGTCGACCGGTTCGAGGACGAGCGAGCGGACCGACGCGCTCTCGTGCGCGGCAGCGGCCACGCGCAACGCACGCAGCCCCTGCCATGCCGGCGCGGCCGAGGGCCGGACCAGGCCGTGATTGCCGGCCGCCCCCTTCTCGTGCTGTTCGAGCAGGGCCGCGAACGAACCGCGCCAACCCTCCGGCAGCGCCGGTATCGCCAGGGCCCGGCGCAGGCCCGCGGGAGCGTGCCCGGGCAGGTAGAGCAAGGCGCTGACCTCGCGCACGCTCATCTCCTCCGGCCCGACGGCGACGCGCTCGATCTGGTCGCCCGAGCCCACCGTGCCCTCCTCGATCACCCGCATGTAGAACCCGGGCCGCCCGTGGGCGTAGAGCAGCGCCGGCATGCGGGGCTCGTCCAAGCGCAGACCGACCTTGAAGCAGGTCACCCGGGGCTGTGTGACCTCGAACAGGGCGTCGCCGATCCGGTAGCGGTCTCCGACGCAGACCTGGTCGTCGGGCATGCCCTCGACCGTGAAGTTCTCGCCGAAGTGACCGGGGACGAGGTCGTCACGTCCGAGGACCTCGTTCCAGTGCTCATAGGCCGACCGGTCGTACACATACACGGCCCGATGCTCGCCGCCGTGGCCCACCAGATCGGCCTGGCCATCGCCGTCCACGTTCAGGCGCCGCACACGGCGACGCCCGACGACCGGCGACTTGAAGATCGCCGTCGTCACGGTCTGTCCCCGCCACTCCACATCCCGGGGCAGTCCGACGTTCACCGAGAGCAGCCGCATCCCGTGGTGGTGCGCATGACCGAGAGCGATCCGCTCTCCGTCGGTGGCGCTGTTCAAGCCCTCGTCGACGGGAGCGATGCGTGACACGGGGTCCACCCTTCCGGCCCTAACGGTTGACAACCTGGTCTTACGTTAGAGCAACGTAGGATGCGACCTAACGGATGTCAAGCCCTGCTAACGTTAGGCACATGAACGTGACCGAGCCGTACGCCGGGCCCGTCCGCGACGAACCGCTGGCGGTCGAGTTGCACAACACGCTCTTCGCTCACGGCGGCGAGCTCATCGACGGCTTGGCCGACCGCGCCTCCTGCGACGCCTGGTTGACCGCGCTGGACCGGCGCCTGCCGCCTGGCGGCACGCGAGCCGGCCCCCGTCCGGCGGAGCTGATCGCTCTGCGCCATGCCGTGCGAGAGGCCTTCCGTTCCCTGCTGGAGGGCCAGCTTCCGCCGCGAACCAGCATCGAGGCCCTCAACCGCTCGAGCTCCCGCGCACCGCGGGCGGCCATCGCCCGATGGCGACGCGACGCGCCGCCGGTGTCGGGGTGGGACTTCGGGGAGGCCAGCCGGGCCGACGTAGTGCTGAGTGCCCTGGCCGCCGATGCCATCGACCTCGTGACCGCGCCGAACGGCGCCAGCCTTCGGGTGTGTGGAGCACCGGGCTGCGTCCTGGCCTTCGTCAAGCAGCACCCGCGGCGAGAGTGGTGCTCGACTGCCTGCGGCAACCGTGCCCGCCAGGCCCGCCACTACCGCCGGCACACGCAGGGACGCCAATCTCTGAGCTGACGCTCGTGGCGTTCCAGCGCCGGACATGCATTGTCGAGATCACCGCCGGACGGCGTGTGTTTCGGCGGGAGGGTGCCGAGGGCTAAGCGGCGGAGGGGAGCGGTGGGCCGGTGGCGGGTGGGCGGGTGGTGCGGGTGACGCCCCAGGGGTCGGTGACGTGGAGGGTGCCGTCGGGGGCGAGTTCGGTGGCCCAGCCGGCCCGGTGGGCGATGTGGTGGTGCCGCGAGCACAGCAGCACCAGGTTGGCGAGGTCGGTGGTGCCGCCCTTCTCCCACCAGATGACGTGATGGGCTTCGCACCAGGCGCCGGGGCGGTCGCAGCCTTTCCAGCGGCAGTGCTGGTCGCGGAGCAGCAGGACGTTCCACAGCGGTGGCGGGACGGCCCGGGTGGCCCGCCCGTAGTCGACGATGGCGGACTTCCCGTGGACGAGGACCCGGTAGAGGAGGCTGTCGCACAACAGGCGACCGGCGGTGACCCCGTCGACCGGGTGGCCGTCGGCGGTGCGGGCGTCGGCGATGTCGAACCCGGCGCCCTCGGCGGTGGGGACCATGTCGAACACCAGGTTCACATGGGGCCGGTGCCGGTGACCTTGAGGGACGGCGTTCTGGTGGTCGAGGAAGAACCGGCAGATGTCGCCCAGGGCGTCGGCCCGCCGCTGGGCCGGGACCCGGACGGGTTCGCCGTCGGTGTCGGGGGCGGCCTGCATGGCCACCCGCAGGGCGGTCAACAACAGGTCGCCGGTGGCGGCGTCGAGATCCCCGTCGACCCGTGCCCGCCCGGCCAAGGTCCGCGACGCGTGTAACGACGAGGGGGCGGTGGGGGCGGGGTCGGGGCCGTCGAGGTGGGCCCGCCACGCCCGCATCGCCGCGGCCACCTCGGCCACCGACAGCGGCTCGAGGACCGGGACGATGGCGGCCTCGTGGCGGGCGAACACCTCCACCACCGTGTCGTTCAGGAAGGAGCAGATCGTTTCGACCTGGCCGGTGGACAGGCGCCCGTCGGCCCACGCTTCCGCGGTAATCGGGAGACCGGCGACCAACCTGGCCACCCGGGTCATGACCGCGGCCCGAGGGCGGGCCATCCGGCCCAGGTCCGCGGTCCACGCGGTCATCGAGGTGGCCCCGACCGTGTCCCACAACGACGCGGCGTCCACCGCCCGCACCGCGGCGGCGATGCGGGCATCGAGCCGGTCGCGCAGGGCCAGCACCGCGGCCAGGTCGCGGTCATCGACGGCCAGGTCGAGCTGGCCGATGGCGGCGTCGAGCGCATCGAGGGCGGACGGGAGCACCTCCGCATCGTACACCTGTTCGCCTAGTTGGAGCACGCAGAACCACCGGAAAATACCGACGAACATCGAGTGAACGGGCCGGCTCCGCCCCGTGCGTAAGCATGCGGTGACCGTGTCCTCCCCCGGAGCCGGCCAGAACGCCGCTCGTGGCGGTCGGCGTGTTCCCATTCCAGGCCGGCGAAGCGGGCGCCGTCGCAGGACGCGAGCTGGCGGCAGGCCACCTCGTGGTCGGCGCTCAGCACGCTGACGCCGAGGCGCGGCGAGGCTCGGGTTGGCGGCGCTGGCCGTCTGGCGGGCGAAGTGGCCTCAGGTGCTGGCCGCCGGCCCGCGGGCGACGGCCAGGTAGCCGGGCGGCGTCGTCGGCGCGTGCCGACGAGGGACGGTCGCGCCACGATGGCGCGGTGAGCGAGCCGCCGCAGGAGGATCGGAACGCCGGGCCGGGCCGGTTGCGCACGTATCTGGGAACGGCGCCGGGCGTTGGCAAGACGTACGCCATGCTCAACGACGGCCGGCGGAGGTCCGAGGCGGGCGAGCGGGTCGTGGTCGGATGGATCGAGCGCCACGGCCGGGCCGAGACCCGGGCGCAGCTGCGCGACCTGGAGATCGTGCCCCCGCGCCCGATCGAGCATCGCGGCGTGAGGTTCGAGGACGTCGACGTCGCCGCGGTCATCGCGCGGCAGCCTGACGTCGTCCTGGTCGACGAGCTCGCGCACACCAGCGCCGACGGGGCACGCCAGCGCTGGGAGGACGTCGCCGAGCTGCTCGCGGCCGGCATCTCGGTCATGACCACCGTCAACGCGGCCAACCTGCTGTCCGTGCGCGACCACGCCGCCCGCGTGACGGGGGCGGGGACGGTGGAGGCCGTGCCCGACGAGCTCGTCCGGTCGGGCGAGGTGGTCCTTGTCGACCTCCCTCCCGAGGCCCTCCGCCGGCGGATCGCGGCGGGGCAGGTGTACGGCGAGGACGTGGGCGGCGCGCTGGCCAACTACTTCCGGACGTCCAACCTCGTCGCGCTCGGCGAGCTCGCTCGGGGCTGGATGGCGGGGTCGGTCGACTCGATCGCCGAGGACGTGCTCGCCCGCCACGGCGTGGGGCCGCTCGCGCCGCGTCCCATCGTGCTCGCGGGCGTGTCGGGCTCGGACTGGGGAGAGCACGTGATCCGCCGGGCGGCCCGCCGCGCCGCGGAGGACGACGCCGACCTGCTCGTCGTCCACGTGAACGTCGACGACGGCATCGGTCGCCGCCGGGCCGACGCGCTCCGGCGGTACCGGGACAGGACCGTCGAGGCGGGAGGCCGGTACGAGGAGCTGGACGGCACGAACGTGGCCGACACCCTCGCGGACGCGGCGCGCGACCAGCACGCCCGCCGCGTCGTTGTCGCCCGCCACCGCTCGCGGCTCGGCGAGCTGGCACGCGGCTCGGTGGCGTCACGGATCCGGCGCCGGCTGCCGGGCATCGACGTGGTCGAGGTACGCCCGGAGAGGTGACCGTTCACCTCGTACCCCCACTCGTCTCAGCCCCAGCACCGTCACCCATCACCTCACCGCCCTCGAACGCGCCGGCTTGATCATCCGAGAACCCACCGGCAGACACGTCCTCATCCACCGGACCCCCCGCGGCACCGCCCTCCTCGACCTCTACGAGCCCTAGCGTGGGCCCCCGTCGCTGCCGGCAGTGGGCTGTCCGGTCGCGCTTCCTGACAAGCACGATGAGTATGCGAAGGGCGTTCCGTCACAAATGGCACCACGTGGTGGTGCGGCGAGAGCCGACGACTACCTGACAGAGGAGGAGACGGAGTGAACACAGCGCCCATCGTTTCGCCCGAGGAGTGGCAGACCGCCTGGGAGAACATGCTCGTCAAGGAGAAGGAGCTGACCCGCGCCCGCGACGCCCTGGCCGCCGAGCGCCGGCGCATGCCCTGGATGGCAGTCGAGAAGGACTACCGCTTCGAGGGCCCGGATGGGCCGGCGAGCCTGCTCGACCTGTTCGAGGGCCGGCGCCAGCTGGTCGCTTACCGCGCCTTCTACGCGCCGGATGTCACCACGTACCCACAGGCGGGTGGCGCGTACCCGGAGCGGGCCTGCGTGGGGTGCTCCTTCGGCGCAGACCAGGTCGCGCACCCTGCCCACCTGAACGCCCGGAACACGACGCTCGCGTTCGTCTCGCGCGCCCCCCAGGCCGAGATCCAGGGCCTGAAGGAGCGAATGGGCTGGCAGAAGATCCCCTGGTACACGATCACCGACGACTTCGACGCCGACTTCGGCGTGAACGAGTGGCACGGCACGAATGCCTTCATCCGTGAGGGCGAGAAGGTCTTCCGCACCTACCTCATCAACAGCCGCGGCGACGAGGCGATGGGGAGCACCTGGGCGTACCTCGACATCACCGCCCTCGGCCGCCAGGAGGAGTGGGAGGACTCGCCGGAGGGCTACCCGCAGACCCCGCCGTACGGGTGGTGGAACTACCACGACGCCTACGGCAAGGAAGCGTGATCGCGCCTGTCACGACATCGGCAATCCGTCAGCGTTACGCCGGGGATGTAGCGGTCACTGCGCGGCCATGATGGGGCCGATGCCGTCGCCCCGTGTCGAGGTCGAGTACTGCACCCAGTGCCGCTGGTTGCCGCGGGCGGCATGGCTTGCCCAGGAGCTGCTCACCACCTTCGAGCATGAGGTCGGCGAGGTCGCGCTCGTGCCGGGCACCGGCGGCGTGTTCACGGTCCGGGTCGACGGCGAGACCGTGTGGGACCGCCGGGAGCAGGGGTTCCCGGAACCCACCGCGGTCAAGCAGGCCGTGCGCGACCAGGTCGCGCCGGGACGGAACCTGGGCCACAGCGACCGGCGGGAGGACTGACCCGAGATCGTCCCGGCGGGCGCGCCCCGCGGCTACTCCTCGGGTCCGGCGGCCCGGGACAGGATGGCGCGGGCATCGCGGAGACGGTCCAGCGGGAGCGAGGTGCGCCAGTCGAAGACGAGCTCGCCGTTCTGGATGAACGCCGTGTCGTCGTCGCGGCCCGTGGCGGAACGGGCCGCAGCCCGCAGCATCCGCCAGGGACTCCCGGCGCGGCGCAGCCCGGACCGGAGCTGTGCCTGCCAGTCCGTCATCTCCTCGTAGATGGGGTCGAGCTCCGCCAGCCGGTCGTGTGCCCCGAGCCGCAGGATCGCCCGGCGGACCACCTGCTCCAGGGCGTGGTGCAACAAGGCGAGGAAGAGGAACGCGACGAAGACGGCGACGAACCCGGTGACCCCCTCCCCCATGGACATGACGCCGGCGCCGACCACCACGCCGACCAGCACCAGCCCGTACTTGCCCCGGAACAACGGCTGCAGCGAGTCGAGCGTCGACCGCGCCGCTGCGTACCGGCCCAGAAGCACCATCTCAGCCCGGGACAGGGCGAACAGCTCCGCCAGGTCGTCGTCGTCGATGTCACTCGTACGTCGTCGACGTCCTCCGGGTCCCGGCCCTCGCCCGCCCGGTCGGCGCCCACCGACGCCCCGTCAGCACGTCCCACCATCAGATCCAACCTCCGCCGCACGCCCGCCGTGCACCATTCAACCCGACCGTGCCGCGCGAGTCCGGGCGCCCCCCGGGGCCGGCGAGGCGCTGGGTCTCATGATGAGACCGATAGGCTGACTTACTCTCCTGCTGGCTGTCGTCGAAGGGGTGCCGTCGTTGGAGTGCCGCATCTGTGGGACAACCGTCGATCCGCGCCGGGTCGAGCTCGGCTACGACTACTGCACCGCGGACGAGTGCCAGCGCCGCGGCGTCACGCCGCCCAGGATCGTGCGGGTCGCGGTCAACAAGGCCGCCGACCAGTTCGTCCGGGCCGAGGACGTCGTGCCGCAGGGCGAGATCGGCCGCACCCGGATCGACGACGCACCGGTCGTCCGCCCGTCGTCCGGCGATGCGCCACCGACGTCGAGGTCGCCGCGCCGGCGGCGCAGCACGTTGGCGAAACTGCAGGCCGCGGAAGCCGAGCTCGACCGCCGATTGGAGGCGTGCGTCGAGCGCTTCGAACGTTCCGAGATCACGGCCGACGAGATGGGCCGGATGCGGGACGACCTGATCCGGGCGTTCAACCGCATGGTCATGGGTGAGAACATCCGCTACCGCAGCATGCTGCGCCGCCGCCGTCCGGGCTGATCGCCGGTCGGGCGACGTCCGTTGTTGGGGAGGGGTCTCAGCGGTTGCGCTTCGCCTCGTACAGCGCCCGGTCCGCCAGCTGGACCACGGTTGCGGCCGGAGCGGTCGCCACCCCCACGCTCGCCCCGATCGAGAGGATGACCGGGTCGGGCGCGGCGATCGGCGCCTCGATGGCGCGCACGACACGCCGTGCCGTCGCCAGCGCGTCCGCGTAATCGGTGCCCTCGCCGAACACGATGGCGAACTCGTCGCCCCCGAAGCGGACCGCGAGGTCGATCGCTCGTAGGCCGCCGCGCAGCCGGGCGGCGACGACCCGCAGGACCGCGTCGCCGGTGTCGTGCCCGTACCGGTCGTTGACCGGCTTGAAGTCGTCGAGGTCGACCAGGGCCAACGTCACCGACCCGGAGGCGCGGGCGAGCCGCCGGTCCAACGCCGCACGGTTGGCCAGGCCGGTGAGCGGGTCGGTCTCGGCCAGGCGGTGCAGCGCGTGACGGCGGCGCTCCTCGGCGACGACGAGGCCGGCCAGACGCAGGCTGTGACGCAGCGGCTCGTCGACGCCGATGGTCCGCTCGATCGACAGCCGCACCCAGACGACCAGGCACCCGACCACCTGGCCGTCCACCTGGTCGATGATCGGGGTCGACCACGCGGACTTGAAGCCCGCGGCCCGCGCCTGCGCGGCCAGCCCCGGATCGATCCCGGCGAAGTCCTGCGGCGACGACGCCTCGCCGCGCCGTGCCGACTCCCACCACCCCGGATCGGTCGCCAGGCCCGCCACCGGGCTGGCGTCGGGGACACCGACGACCGGGCCCTCGTCGAGAAAGGCGACCGCGGCGGCGTCACCGACGTAGTCGGGGACGAGCCCGGCGCAGGCGGCCAGGACCTCGGGGAGCGGGCGGTCGGCCCCGAGCAGGTCGAGCACGTAGCCGACACCGTCGAGCTCGCCGCTCACCGGGCGGGCGAAGACGAGGAAACCGTCCACCACGGGATCGGCGAGGAGGTTGTGGATCGTGGCCTCCATCACCACCCACCGCCCGTCCATGCGCTGGAAGCGGTAGCGGATCGGCTCGGGGATCGCCGCCACCTCGGCGTCGACGAGGGTGGCCTGGCGCAGCTGCTCGAGGCCGTGCAGGATGCGGCCGACGTCGTCGGGGTGGATCCGCTCCAGGGAGCTCAGGCCCCGCCGCGAGTCGGGTTCCGTCCCGGTCACCCACGTCGCCGACCGGCTGATCCACCGGATGGTGAGGTCGGAATCGATCAGGGTGACGACCGAGAACGGCGACCGGTCGACCGCGCGGATCACCCGGGTGGCGACGTCGGCGGGCACGTCCCCGAGTTGGACGTCGCCCGAGCCGCGCGGCCCGCCCGTTCGTATCGGAGGCTCTGTCACGGCACCCGCCGTCGTCCCTGATCGTCCCGCCGACTCCGGCGGACATCGCTCGCCACGGCCTCACCGTAGTGGTCGCCGTCACACCGATCCGCCAGAAGTCGTTCCGCGCACCCGACCCTGGTCAGCACATGTTCGGGGACCGAAATCAGGGATCTCCCGGACGCTGGCGGTCACGGCCCGTGCGTATGGTCCTCTCGACGGGCGGTACGAGAGTCGGGAGCTGGCCATGAGCACCCACGTTTACGGACTCACCGTCAACCTCCTGGCGGACGCCACACGTGCGGCCAGGACCGTCGACCACGCCGTAACCCTGGTGGACGACGCCTCGCACGTGATCGTCGTGATCGACCAGTGCGGCCGCGTGTCCGTTCGACCCGACGCGGGACCGCTGGCATGAGCGCGGCCTCGACGCGCCGACGCCCTCGCCCGCCCGCTGGTCGCACGCGGGCACGACTGGTGGGCGCAGGCTCGCTGCCGCGAGGTGGACGGTGACGTCGCCACGTTCTTCAGCCAGCGGCCGCGCGACATCGCCCGCGCCAAGCTGGTGTGCGCCAGCTGCCCGGTGATGACGCCGTGCCTCGAGGGCGCACTCCTGCGCCACGAGCCCTGGGGTGTGTGGGGCGGACAGTTGTTCGAGCACGGGCGGATCGTTGCGACGAAGCGGCCCCGCGGTCGCCCGCGCAAGGTGCCCCGGCCCGAGGACCAGCTTCCCGAGGTCCCGATCCCCGCGCCCCTCCGGTACCTGGCCGTGGTCCACACCGCCTGAGCGTCGCGACGTGCCGCGGCGGAGGGTCACGGTCAGCCGTCAGGCGGATCCGACTCCGGCGCCCTGAGGTCGCGCAGCCGCCGCAGCGCGTCGACGAAGCCGAGCCACCCCACGAACGTCTCCTCGGCGCCCCAGTCCGTGCGGAGGCGCCCGCCGATCGGCTGGCGGTCGAGCTGGACCTCGAGCCGCAGGCTGAGCGTGCGGTCCACGTCGGGGTGCGGTGGGTCCTCCATTGGCCGACCGTACGCCCGCGTCCCGGCGCGAGCGTCGGGGAGGTCCCTGATCTTTCCCTGTCAGCCGTCAGCCGTCGGCCGCGGGACGGGGCTCGGCAAGGGCGCGGCGGAGCTTGCCGCGGCCCGAGATGTCGAGCTTGCGGTACACGCTGCCGAGGTGCGTCTCCACCGTCTTGCGCGTCACGAACAGCGCCTGCGCGATCTCGGGGTTGCTCTGCCCCTCGGCCGCCAGCTCGGCGACCCGGCGTTCCGACGCGGTCAGGCGCTGCACACCGCGGCCCCAGGGGTCGCTCGACCGGCCGCCCGCCGCCCGCAGCTCGGTGCGTGCCCGTTCGACGAGGGCGTGCGCACCGCAGCGCTCGGCGATCTCGAGCCCCTCCTGGAGTGCGTCCCGCGCCGCGCGCCGTTGGTTGCCGCGTCGCAGGGCGGCGCCCAGCTCGGTGAGTGCGCGCGCGTGCTCCAGCCGTGCTGGTGAGCGCTCGAGCATGTCGACCGCGGCGCGGAGGCGATCGACGCCGGCGCCGCCGCCCTCGGCCAACGCGGTGGCCCGCAGCGCCGTGCCGATCCCGCTCGCGGCCCCCCACTGCCGCGCCCGATCGAGGTCGTCGAGCGCCATCTCCCGGGCCTGCGCCGTGTCACCCGTGGCCGTCAGCGCCTGCGAGGCGTGCGAGCGCCAGCGGGACGCCAGGGGGTTGGCGCCTCCCCACAGCTCGTCGCGGCGGCCGAACTCGACCAGATCGTCGACGGCCTCACCAGCCCTGCCCTGCGCGAGGCGCAGGATGCCCCGTGACGCGAGCAGCATGTTGTTCGGAAGGCCCGGTGGGATGTCCGCGGCGAAGCTGCTCGTGGCGAGCGCCTGGTCGGCTGCGTCGACCTCGGCCTCGTCGACGAGCGCCGGGATGAGGACGCCCAGCGCGAGTGCGACGCCGAGCGGGATGTCGTGCGCGATCAGCAGCTCGAGGGCCGTGCGGGCGTCGGCCTCCGCCTGCGGCAGTGCGCCGCGGCGGAGAGCGACGACGCCGCGGTGAGCGAGCACGAACGCGACGGCCGGGAGCGAGACCCGCTTTCGTGCATCGGCGAGCATCCGGTCCAGCACCGTGTCGGCGAGGTCGAGCGCCTCCGTGGCCACGAGGCCGACGAGGAGCACGTACAGCGGCGGCGGGACGTCGAGCTCCTGTTCCTCCACCAGCCGGCCCCCGGCGAGAGCACGTTCGATGATGGCGGCGGCGTCGCTCGCGGACTCGCAGCTCCTGGCGCGCTCGAAGGCGAGGGTCGCCAGGACCAGGCGCTCGCCCGGCGTCGCGCCCTCGAGGCCGGCATGGCGCTCGAGGCGTCGGGCCGCGGGGCCGCGGGCCTCGCGGCTCGCCTCCTGGGCGTGCGCGCCGAGGTCCGCCTCGATGAGCAGCGCGAGCTCGCGGTCGGCCGGTTCGACGACTCGGACCGCCGACTCCAGGGCCTCGACGGCGCGGTCCGACTGCCGCGCCCACGTGAACGCGTTGCCGAGCAGGCGGACCGCCCGCGTGATCAGCTCGGGTTCCCCGAGGACGTCGATCGCCCGGGCGAGGTGCCCAGCCGCCTCCGGCGCCGCGACGCGCAGCTCGGCGGATCCGAGCTCGAGGAGCACGATCCCCGTCGACCCCGGCGGCGGCGGTTCGGCGAGCGCTCGGCGCAGCCAGGCGACCGCGGCAGTGGGTGCCCCGCGCCCGAGGGCCTGGTCGGCGACGCGGCGCAGGAGCTCGACCCGCGCCGGGTCCCCGACCGGCTGCGCCTCGGCGATCTGCGCGGCGATCCGTTCCGCCGAGGCGCCGCCCGCGGCGAGGACGCCGGCCGCCCGGGCGTGCGCCTCGGCCCGCTCGTGCGACCCGATGTCCGCGTAGACCGCTTCGCGCACGATCGGGTGGGCGAACTCCAGCACGTCCCGGGGGGTCAGGATCTCGAGCTTGGCCAGCAGGTCGTGGGCCCGGGCCGCCTCGTCCTCCGCGACCCCCGCGAGGCGTGCTGCCTCGGGGAGGCTGGCGCCGTCACCCAGCACTGCCACGGCACGCACGAGATCGCTCGCGGCCGCCGGTGCGTCGGACATGCGGAGCAGGACCGCCTGGGCGACGGCGGATGGCCCGACACGCCGCACCCGCGCCGCCTCCCGGGCGTCGGGCACGACCTGCTGCCCGCCGGTCTCGCGCAGCAGCGCCTCCAGGAAGAACGGGTTGCCCCCAGTGGCCTCCCAGCACGCCGTCGCGAACTCGGGGGTGACGTCGGCGCCGAGGCGGAGACCGCACAGCGCCGCCGTGCCCGTGGTGGTCAGCGGGCGCGGGCGCAGGACGGTCGTCTCCGGTGCGGCGGCGAGCCGGGCCAGGTCGGCGTTGGCCGGCGCGCCGGTACGGGTGGCGCACAGGAGGGCCAGGCGCAGGCCGTCCAGCCGGGGGGCCAGGTAGACGAGGAGCCGCAGTGATTCCGCGTCGGCCCACTGGAGGTCGTCGACGGACAGCACGACCGGCGCCTCGTCGGCGAGGTTGCTCAACAGCCAGTACAGGCCGTGCAGCATCGAATACCTGGTGTCGGTCGACGGCGCGAGCGGACCGGCGACCGCCGGCTGGAAGAGCGGTTGCGCGAGCGCAGCGGCGCCCGCGAACTGGCGGTCGCGCTCGGGGCCCGGAGCGCGGGCGACGACCGGCTCGAGGAGCTGGCGGACACATCCGTAGGCGAAGTCGCGCTCGAGCTCGCCCGCTCTCGCTCGCAGCGACACGAAGCCCATGTCGACAGCGGTCTCGACGGCTGCCCGGAGCAGGCTCGTCTTGCCGATCCCTGCGGAGGCCTCGACGAGGACGACCTGACCGCGACCCCGTTGCGCCTCGCTCAACGCGTGACTCAGTGCCGCCAACTCTTGCTCGCGCTCCAGGAGCACCGGCACAGTCTCCCGCGCCCGCCGCCCGCCCGCCGGGCCGCGTCCAGGCGGCTATCCGGCGGGCTCCTGCTCGAGGAACTCGGCGATCGCGGCCGCGCAGTGCTCGGCCCGGTCGATCACCAGCAGGTGGCCGGCGCCGTGGACCAGCTCGAGCTGGGCCGACGGGATCCGGCGGGCGAGGATGCGTGCGTTGCGCGGCGGCACGATCGGGTCGCGGTCGCCCGCGAGCACGAGCGTGGGCGCGGCGATCCGGCCGAGCCAGGGCAGGCTCGTCCACGCCGCGCCGGCCACGAGCTGGCTGGCGTAGCCCCACAGCGTGGGCGGCCGGGCCCGCCGGGCGTTGATCTGTTCGCGCAGTAGGTCGTCACGGGGGGTGAGGGTGGGGCCGTAGAGCACCCCCGCCGTGAGCCGCAGGAACGCGGGCGAGTAGTACCGCAGGGGTGTGGCGAGGAGCGACACGGCGAGCGGGTTGCCGGGGACGCCCCCGAGCCCGCAGGCGGTCGAGGCGAGCACCAGCCGGCGGACCCGGTGAGGGTTGCCGAGCGCCAGCTCCTGGGCCACTGCGCCCCCGAAGGACACACCGAGCACGTCGGCGTGCGGGTGGCCGAGCGCGTCGAGCAGGTGCGCCGCCTGGCGGGCGAGCCCGGGCATGCGCTGCGGGACGAGACGGGTGGGCGAGTGCCCGGTCCCGGAGGCGTCGTAGGCGATCGTCTGGATGCCATGGCCGTTGAGCGCCCGCTCGAGCGGGTCCCACATCTCGATGTTCCCGCCGAGGCCCATGATGAGCAGCAAGGGTCGCCCCTCGCCCCGCACCGACACCCGCAGGAGGCGGCCGCCGACCACGACGAACGTGAGGAGCCGGTTCACCGCGTGCTCCGGCGTGTCACAGGTGCACGTACCGGCCGGGCGCGGGCTCGATCGGCTTGTGGCGACGATTCCCGAGCTTGGTCGGGGCCCGCCGCTCGGGGCCGGAGCGCTCGCCGAGCCAGCGCAGCCAGTGGTCCCACCAGCTCCCGTCGCTCGTGATCGCCCCTTCTCGCCACTCGTTCGGGTCGGACGGCGGCGGCCCGGGACGGGTCAGGAACCGCGACCGCCGGTTGCCAGGCGGGTTGACGATGGCCTGGATGTGCCCGCTCGACCCGAGCACGAACTCGCTGTCGCCGCCCAGCATCTGGGTGGTCCGGTAGGCCCCGGTCCACGGGATGATGTGGTCGGTCGCCCCGGCCACCACGAACGCGTCGCAGCGCACCTTGGCCAGGTCGATCGGCGTGCCGAGCACCTCGATCGAGCCGGGCTCCGCCAGGCCATTGGACTCGAGCAGGTCGAGGAAGTCCGAGTGCAGGCCGGCGGTGAGGTTGGTGGTGTCGGCGTTCCAGAAGAGGATGTCGAACGCGGGCGGGTTCTGGCCGAGCAGGTAGTTGTTGACCCAGTAGCTCCACACCAGGTCGTTGGGCCGCAGCCAGGCGAACATGCTGCCCAGGTCGCGGCCGTCGAGCACCCCCCGGCGCTGCGAGCGGGACCGGGCGGCCTCGATCGAGGCCTTCGAGGTGAGCAGCCCGAGGGCGGACTCGCCGGCGGTGTCGAGCCCGGCGACCATGAAGGTGGCCGAGTTGACCAGCGACTCGTCGGTGACGGCCAGGTGCCCGAGCAGGCAGGCCAGCGTGATGCCGCCGGCGCACATGCCCGCGACGTTGGCGTCGTCGGACGCGCTGATGTCGCACGCGATCTCGATGGCCTCCTTGCACGCGGACACGTAGGTGGCGAGGTTCCAGTCCCGCTGTGCCGGGGTCGGGTTCCGCCAGCTGACCGCGAAGTAGGGGATGCCGGCGGCCACGGTGTGCTCGACGAAGCTGCGGCCCGGGGCGAGGTCCGAGATGTAGTACTTGTTGATCTGCGGCGGGATGGCCACGAGGGGGCGGGTGTACGTGCGCGCTGCCGCGGGTGCGTACTGGATGAGCTCGAACAGCTCGCCGCGGTGCACCACCTGGCCCGGCGTCACCGCGAGGTTCCCGCCGACCGTGAAGGGCCGGGTGTCGACCATCGACGGCATGCCGCCGTTGTGCACGAGGTCGTGACGGAAGTGCCGCAGGCCGGCGACGAGGCTCTGGCCCCGCGTCTGCCACGCCTTCGCCAGCGCGCCGGGATTGCCGAGCAGCGTGTTGGTGGGGGCCGCCGCCTCGGTGACGAGCGACACCGCGAAGCGCGCCCGCTCGCGGCTCTTGTCGTCGAGGCCGACGTCGTCGACCAGCCGGAACAGGGCCTCGCGCTCGACGAGGTACGCCTGCACGACGCGGCGGAAGACGGGGTTGTCGGCCCAGGCCGCGTCGGCGAAGCGCTTGTCGGACGGGGCAGGGGCGAGATCGCTGTGCCCCGTGGCCACGTCCACCAGCCGGCGGGCGGCGTCGATCGCCCCGTCGACGACGACGCCCGGCTCGACCGCCACCCGGCCGAGCAGCCGCCCGAGCGCCGCGCCGACCTGGCGACGGGTGAGGCCCACGAAGGGGTTGGCGCCGAGGACCGGTGGGTCGTCCCGGTCGAACGGTCCCGCGTTCATCGCGGATCCGACCGGGACAGGGCGAGCTGCTCCCGCAGGTCCTTCTTCGAGAACTTGCCGACCGACGTCTTCGGGATGCTCTCGAGGAAGACGACCTCGTCGGGGAGCCACCACTTCGGCACCCGGGGCTCCAGGTGGGCGAGCAGGTCGACCGTCGTGTCCTCGGTGGCGTCCACCCCGGAGCGGAGGACCACGCACGCGACCGGGCGCTCGCCCCACCGGGCGTCGGGCACGCCGACGACGGCCGCCTCGGCGACCTGCGGGTGGGCCATCAGCTCGTTCTCGAGCTCGACCGAGCTGATCCACTCGCCGCCCGACTTGATGACGTCCTTGGCCCGGTCGACCAGGCGGATGTACCCGTGCGGGTCGATGGTGGCGACGTCGCCGGTCCGGAGCCACCCGTCATCGGTGAACGAATCGGCCGACCGCGGGTCGTCGTAGTAGCCGGCGGCGATCCACGGGCCCCGGACCTGCAGCTCGCCGGCCGTGCTGCCGTCCCACGGCAGCGGTCGTCCGGGGGAGTCCGCGTCCGGCCGGCCGAGGCGCGCCTCCACGCCGACGGCCGGCTGGCCCACGCTCGTGCGCAGCTCGGCGCGGGCCTCCTCGTCGAGGTCGCCCGCCAGGGTCGACTTGAGGTGGCACAGCGCACCGACCGGGCTGGTCTCGGTCATGCCCCACGCCTGCAGGATCGGCAGCCCGGTGGCCGCCCGGTAGGCCTCGGACAGGGCCTTGGGCACCGCCGAGCCGCCGCAGACCACCATGCGGAGGTTGCTCGTGTCGCGGCCCGCGAGCTCGGGGAGCACCCCCATCCAGATGGTGGGCACCCCGGCCGCCACGGTGATCCGCTCCGACTCGATGAGGTCGGCCACCGCCGCGGGCGACAGGTCCGGTCCGGGCATGACCAGCGACGCGCCCGCGGCCACCGCCGCGTGGGCGAGGCCCCAGGCGTTGGCGTGGAACATCGGGACCACCGGCAGCACCCGGTCGGGCTCGTCGATGCCCATCGTGCCCGCCACCATCACCCCGAGGGTGTGGAGGAACGAGCTGCGGTGGGTGTAGACGACCCCCTTGGGGTTGCCCGTGGTGCCGCTCGTGTAGCACATCGACGCGGCGCGCCACTCGTCGTCGACCCGGAACTCGACCGGCCCCGCGCCGGCGAGCAGGGTCTCGTAGTCGTGCACCTCCGGCCCGCCGCCGACGGGCGGGACGTCGCCCGCGCCGTCGTCCATCACCACCACGTGCTTGACGGTGGTGAGCCGCGGCAGGTGGGGGAGCAGCAGATGGGCAAGCGACCGGTCGACGAAGATCACCTCGTCCTCGGCGTGGTCGGCGACGTAGACGAGCTGGTCGGCGGACAGGCGGATGTTGAGGGTGTGCAGCACCCGCCCGGTGCACGGGACGGCGAAGTAGAGCTCGAGGTGGCGGGCGGTGTTCCACGCGAACGTCCCCACCCGCCCCTCGGGGCTCACGCCGAGCTCGTCGAGCACGCCGCCCAGCCGGCGGGCCCGCTCGGCCCAGTCGCCGTAGGTCACCCGGTCCCGGCCGGCGGGCGTGGCCGTGACCACCTCCTTGTCGGCGAACAGCCGCTCCGCCCGCTCGAACAGGTGGGGCAGGGTCAGCGGGACGTCCTGCATCAGGCCATGCACGGCTCGGTCCTCCCGGTCAGCCGGCGAGCCGGTAGTCGACGGCCAGCGGCGAGGCGAACAGGCCCTCCACCTCGGTCAGCCCGCCCTCGACGGTGGCGTCGGGCTTGAGGATGAGGACCTCGCGGGCCGGGGGCTGGCCCGGATCGCTGAAGTCCATCGGGGCCATGAGGCCCTGGGTGTCGACGTCGTCGAGGCTCTGGAACGCCTCCTGCAGGCCTTCACGGGTGAGCGCACCGTTGTCGCAGGCGGTCTCGAGGATCTGGGCCATCAGCTCGCCCTGCGCGTAGCCGTAGAGCACGAAGTGCGTGGGCGTCTCGCCGGCGAAATCGGTGGCGAACGCGTCCCGCACCGCCGTGGGCCCAGGGGCGTCGCTGGCGTAGGGGGCGATGGAGGACACCATCAGGTACGACGCCTCCAGCGCGTCGGCCGCGGGGCTGGCCAGCAGCGCCGGGCTGAAGCTGGGGTTCGACCCGACGAAGGTCAGGTCGAGGCCGTTGGCCTGCGCCACGGCGACGGCCGACGCCGCTTGGGGCGGCGTGGTGGTCAGCAGCACGACGCTGGCGCCCGCGTCGGCCACGGCGGTGACGGCCGCGGTGAGGTCCGCATCCGTGGGCTGGACCTTCTGCGCTGCGATCTCCACGCCGAGCTCGGCCGCGGCGTACTCGGCGCCGACGAGCGCGTTCTCGCCGTAGTCGCCCTCGAGGTGGATGTGGCCGACCGTGTCGCCCTCGGCGATCCGGCCGTCGTCCACCAACCACTGGAGGGCGTTGATCATCTCGACGTCGTAGGTGGCGCCCGTGACCACCATGCTCGGGCTCTCGAGCACGGACGACGAGAACGACACCGCCATCGTGAGGACGTTGTCCTGGTCGATGGTGGGGCGCAGCGCGTCGATCATGGGCGATCCGAGCAGCTCGTCGAAGGCGAGGACCTCGGGCTGCATGGCGGCGTACTGGGTCGTGGCGTTCTGGGCGTTGTAGCCGTGGTCCGTGACCGTGAACTCGACGGTGCGGTCGCACACGCCGCCCTCGGCGTTGCGGGCGTCCCAGAAGAGCTGGCGTCCCTGGGCGATGCCCCTGGACGCGCCGGCGAACGGGCCGGACTGGTCGGTCAGCACGCCGAGCGTGATCGCGTCGTCGGTGACGCCGGGGCCGGTCTCGAGCGCGCCGGATCCGGCGTCGCCCGCCGATCCGGTGGCGGCCTCGTCGTCCTTGGTCGAGCACGCGGCGCTGGCCGCGATGACGGTGGCCGTCGCCCACACGAGCGCACGGCGCCGGACGGATGGTCTGGACATGGTGTCCCCTCCTCAGGAGATCGGTGAGTGCCCTCAGGGGCTGGGTGTGGCGGGGGCGACGTCGTCGGGGATGTCGACGGCGTCACCGAGATCGGCGGCGGGAGCGGGGCCGAGCGCCGAGCGGCGCGGCCGGCCGGTGAGGCGCAGTCGCACGCGCCGGGCGAGCGCGGCGAGCCCGCCCGGCTCGACGAGCAGGAGCCCGACGATGGCGGCTCCGTAGCAGAAGCGGGCGGCGACGCCGGCGGTCACCCCGCCCCCGGTCGGCGACTCGGCCACGAACGGCAGCGAGTCGCTGTAGCGCTGGAGGACGACCGGCAGGGACGAGACGAACAGCGCGCCGGCGAGGGTGCCGCCCGGCGAGCCGATGCCACCGATGACGATCATGGCCAGGTACTCGATCGCCAGGAGGACGCCGAAGGTCTCGGGCACGATGTGGTGGAAGGCCAGCGCCAGCAGCACGCCCCCCAGGCCGGCGAGCATCGACGACACCAGGAACGCGGCGCCCTTGAACCGGGTCACGTCGACGCCCATCACCGCGGCGGCGGTCTCGCCGTCCCGCACTGCGTGCATCGCCCGCCCGGCCCGGCTGGCGCGCACGTTGCGGTAGAAGAGCCACGCGAGCACGACCGCGACCAGCCCGACGTACCAGAGCTTCTCCACGCGGGTGAACGGCACGCCGAGGACGTGGAGGGTCTCGCCCGGAACGTCGTCGAAGCTGAACCCGGCCACCGTGAGCGGCGGGACGTCGCGGCCGTTGAAGCCCCCGGTGACCGAATCCGCGTTGACCAGGATGTGCTGGCCGAGGAACACGAGCCCCAGCGACGCCACTCCGAGGTAGATGCCGCGGACGCGGGCCGCGATCGGACTGAACAGCAGCCCCGCCACGCCCGCGGCGGCGACGGCGAGGGCGACCGCAGCGAGGGGCGGCAGATCCCACCCGATCTCCCCACCGGCCTCGCCCGGCGGGGACGCGAACAGCGTGTAGCCGTAGGCGCCGATGGCGATGAAGAACGAGTGGGCCAGCGACAGCTGACCCGCCTCGCCCACGAGCAGGTTCAGCCCGAGGGCGGCGACCATGGCGGCGAACGCGAACACGCCGACCTGCACCCAGAAGGCGTCGAGGTAGAAGGGGGCGACGAGGGCGGCGGCGAGCAGGCCGAGGCGGGCGGCCTGCCCGCCGCCCAGGGTCCGGCGCACGGCCTCGGCCTCAGACACGGGTCGCCTCCGTGGTGCCGAACAGGCCGGTGGGCCGGACGAGCAGGACGGCGACCATCACCACGTAGGGCATGACCGCCGAGAAGCCCTGCCCGAGGAACGAGAGCTGGTCCTGGTAGCCCTGCGTCAGCGTCTCGGCGAGGCCGATGAGCAGGCCACCCACCAGGGCGCCGCCCGTGGAGTCGAGGCCGCCGAGGATGGCCGCCGGGAACGCCCGCAGCGCTGCGGCGGAGGTGGTCGGCGAGACCCCGGGGGAGGGAAACGCGCCGAGGAACACGCCGGCCACCACCGCCAGGACGGCGGCGATCACCCATACGATCGCCGAGACCCGCCCGAGCCGCACGCCCATGAGCTCCGCAGTCCGGTGGTCCTCGGCGCTCGCCCGCATCGCGACCCCCCAGTCGGAGAACCGCGCCCAGGCGAAGAAGCAGCCGAGCACCACGAACGCCACGACCAGCGCGGCGACCCGGGTCTGCGGGACGGTGATGCCGAGGACCTCGACCGTCGAGCTCCCCCACGGATCGCCCACGGGCAGGATGTCGATGCCGAGGCGCCGGGTGACCTCGGTCTGCAGCACCACGTCGACGCCGATGGTCATGATGGCGACGGCGACGACCGAGCGCTGCACGACGGGCCGCACGAACGCCCGCTCGATGACCAGCGCGAGGGCCACGGTCACGGCGATGCCGAGGAGCACCGCCACCACGAACGGGTGCCCGGCCGCGCTGAATCGGGCCGTGCAGTAGGTGCCCACCATGAGCAGCCCCGCGTGCGCGAAGTTGACGACCTGCGTCGCCTTGAACACGACGACGAACCCGAGCGCGAGCAGGGCGTACACCGCGCCGAGAGCCACCCCGCTGAACAGCAGCTGCAGGAGCTTCTCCATCACCGCACTCCGATCTGGGGCTGGTCGTCGCCGGTCCCGAGGTAGGCCCGGATCACGTCGGGGTCGTTCTGCACCTGGTGCGGCGTGCCGTCGGCGATCACCCGGCCGAAGTCGAGGACGGTGACCCGATCGGCGATCTCCATCACGAGACCCATGTCGTGCTCGACGAGCAGGACGGGGATCTCGAGGCCCGCCCGGATGTCGCGGATGAGCCGGCCCACCTCGTGGGTCTCCTGGGCGCCCATGCCGGCGACCGGCTCGTCGAGCAGCAGGACGGACGGTTCCACGCACAGCGCCCGGGCGATGTCGACCTTCTTCTGGTCGCCGTGAGAGAGGTCGCCGGCCGGCAGGGGCAGCAGGTGGGCAAGGCCGAGGAACTCGGCGATCTCCGAGACCCGGGCCCGGTGGCGGCGTTCCTCGCGGCGGGCCGACGGGAGCCGCAGACCGCCCGCCGCGAAGCCGGAACGGGTCAGGTGGTGCCGGCCGAGCAGCAGGTTCTCCTCGACGCTCGAGTGGGGGTAGAGCGCCATGTTCTGGAACGCCCGGGCCACGCCGAGGCCGGCGATCTCGCAGGGCCGGCGCCCGACCAGCTCGTGGCCCGCGAACCTGACCGATCCAAGGTCCGGCCGGTAGACCCCGGACACGACGTTGAACATCGTCGACTTGCCGGCGCCGTTGGGGCCGATGAGCGCGTGGATCGAGGCCGGTTCGACCCGGACCGTCGCCCCGTCGAGCGCCGTGACCCCGGCGAAGCGCACGGTCACCCCGTCGATCGCCAGCGCGGCGCCCGCGGCGCCGCTCGTCGCGGTCGCCGGCGTCATCCGGCCCACCTGGCGAGGCGCCGGTGGCCGGCTCGAGCCCCAGCTCTCGAGCCGACGACGGCGGCATCCGCGCCCGCACCACCCAGGTACAGCTCGCGGATGCGCTCGTCGGCGGCCAGCTCGTCGGCGGTGCCGCGCAACGACACCTCGCCGACGGTCAGCACGACCGCGTGGGTGGCCACCCGCAGCGCCATCGTGGCGTTCTGCTCGACCAGCATCACCGCCGTCCCCTGGTCGTTGATCGTCCGGACGACCCGCCCGATCTGGTCCACGACCTGCGGGGCGAGGCCGAGGGACGGCTCGTCGAGCAGCAGCAGCCGGGGCGCGGCCATGAGCGCCCGGCCGATGGCCAGCATCTGTTGCTGGCCCCCGGACAGCAGCCCCGCCCGCTCGTGGCGCCGGTCGTGCAGGATCGGGAACAGCTCGTGCACGCGGGCCCGGGTCTCGGCCTTGGCCGCTCGGTCATGGCGGCAGAACCCGCCGATGCGGAGGTTCTCCTCGACGGTCAGGCGGGTGAAGATCTGTCGCCCTTCGGGCACCTGCACGACGCCGTCGCGCACGATGTCCGCCGGTGGGCGGCCGTTCAGTCGCCGCCCGTCGAACGTGATCGAGCCGGCGTCGATGGCGCCGCCCACCCCCCGCAGGTTGCCGGACACCGCCCGCAGCAGAGTCGTCTTCCCCGCGCCGTTGCTGCCGAGCAGCGCGACCACGCCGCGCTCGGGCACCTCGACCGAGACGCCACGGAGTGCCCGGACCGCGCCGCCGTAGCTGACCTCGAGGTCGCTGACCCACAACATGCCGGGCACGATGCGGGAGTGACCGCGGTCACGGTAGCTGCCGGTGGAGACCTCCCTCCGGGGGGTCTCCGAACGGAGACGGTCGACGGCAGGTGGTCACGCCGAGCGCGAAGGCGCACCATGCACGGCATGGGACCACCGGACCGGGCGTAGCATGCCGTCGATGGCCCGACGCCCTCAGGCTTGGGCGTCCGCGGACGCGCTGCTGGAGCTGGACGAGGGGTATGCCCAGGTCCTCAGCCTGCTCGACCGGCGCACCGCGTTCCGGGCCATCCTCGACCGGCTCCCCGGCGACATCGGCGTCGACGTCGCCTGGATCGGCGAGGTGGACCCGAGCGGCGACATCGTGCTGGGCCACGCGGTGCGCACGAGGACCGACGCCGTCGACGGCCTGGTCGTGCCGCCCGGGGTCGGGCTCGGCGGGCTCGTGATGCAGACCGGCCGTCCCGCGTGGGTGGCGGACTACCCGAGCGCGTCCGACCTCAGCCGCCAGTTCAGCCGGCAGGCCGAGCGCGAGGGCGTGCGAGGCATGATCGCGGTGCCGCTCGTGCACGCCGGGCGCCCGCTGGGGGTGCTCTACGCCGCCGACCGGGCGGAGACCCACTATGGCGACCTGGCGGTCACGGCCCTCGAGGTGGCGGCCACCCGGGCGGCGAACGCGGCCGTCGTGGCCGAGCGCGCCCGTCACAGCGCGGAGGTGGCGGTGCTCGAGGAGCGGCGTCGGCTGGCGATGCAGCTCCACGACACCGTCGGGGCGATGCTGTTCACGATCGGCGCCGGCGTCCGCAGCCTCGGCGACGATCTCGCTCGGCAGCCCGACCTGCGGGCGCGGCTCGAGACCATCGAGCGCCAGGCCGCCGAGGCGGCCGCAGTGTTCCGCGAGTCGCTCGACGCGCTGCACGCGCCGCCCGAGGCGGTGGCGCTCGCCGTCGCGCTGCGGGCCGATTCCCGCGGCTTCGAGGAGCGCACCGGCATCCCCACCCGGCTGCTGGTGCTCGACGACCTGCCGCCGCTCCACGCGTCCCGCAGCAGCGCCCTCGCCAGCGCGGTCCGGGAGGCGCTGCTCAACATCGAGAAGCACGCCCGGGCGGGCTCGGTGCTGGTGAGCGTTTTCGCCAGCCGCGACGGCGTCGCGGTCGCCGTCCACGACGACGGCGTCGGGCCCCCGCCGGACGGCGCGGACCGCGGCGGGCTCGGCCTCGCCGCCGCCACCGAGCGCCTCGAGCGCGTCGGCGGCCACCTGACGATGGGCCGGAACGACGACGGCGGCGTGACCGTCCAGGCATGGGTGCCCGAGTGACCGAGCCCACGGTGCGGACCGAGCGGAGCGACACCGTCAGCGTCCTCGTGGTCGACGATCACCCGATCGTGCTCGACGGCGTGCGCCTCCTGGTGGACAGCACGTCGTGGATCACGCTCGCCGGGTACGCCCGCACCGGCCGCGAGGCGATCACCGTCGCGGAGCAGACCCAGCCCGACGTCGTCCTGCTCGACCTGCGCCTGCCCGACATGCTCGGCCCCGAGGTGATCCACGGCATCCTCCGCGGTGCGCCCGACGCCAAGGTCGTGCTCTTCACCGCGTACGCGGACCATGCCGCCGTCGAGCCCGCCCTCGCCGCCGGCGCTCGCGCCGTGGTGCTCAAGGACGCCGACCGGGCCGACCTCGTCGGCGTCGTCCGCCGGGTGGCGGCGGGCGAGACGATCCCCGCCACCGCCGGTAGCGGGGAGGCGGGCGTGGCCAACCAACAGCTGGCCCGCAAGCTGCGGCAATGGGCGCTCACCCGCCGCGAGTACGACATCCTGCGGCGCATCTCGATGGGGGAGACGAACCCCGAGATCGCCGAGGCGCTGGGCCTCACCCGCAACACGGTCAAGACGTACGTCCAGAGCGCGCTCAACAAGCTGGGCGCCCGCAACCGCATCGAGGCCCTCAACCGCCTCCACGAGGGCGGCCTGCTCTGATCGGCGCACCCGTCAGGGTCGACGGGACCACGTGATGCCGGCGGCCGTGGATGCGGTCACCCCGGACACCACGCCCAGGCCCGCACCGCCGACCACGTCGAGCGGAAGGTGGGCACCGTAGTAGACGCGGGTGAGCGCGACGCCGGAGGCCACCGCGAACGGAGCCCAACGCCAGCCGCGGGGCACCACGGTGGCGACCACGGTGGCGACCGCGAAGGCGACGGCGGCGTGCCCCGACACGTAGCCCTGGCCGTGGATCCCGGACTCACGGACCTCCACGTCGCCGAGCAGCTCGGCCGGACGGCCCCGCTCGACGACGTTCTTCACGACCTTGGCTCCGCCCCAGGCCAGGGCGACGGCGGCGGCCGTGGCGAGCGCGGGCCGCACGCGTCGGGTCGCCGCGTAGACGCCGATGGCCCCGGCGGCGCACATCCAGAAGTTGCCGAACTGCATGGGAAACCACAGGGGCCAGCGGAGCCAGTCGGGCTGGTCGTTGATCGCCTCGAACACGTCGGCTTCCCAGTCGGGCACGACGTCGCGGCGGTCGTCCAGGAGCAGCCAGCTCAGCGCCAGCAGGCCGGCGCCGGCGCTGGAGGCGGCGACACGCCATCCCGGGGAACCGGCCTGGCTCACCATCGAGCTGCGCGTGTTTGGGTCACTTCCGCCGGCCTGTCCTCGGGCGTCGTGCATGCGAGTCCGTACGGTACCTGCGACCCCACGGACCGTGACGAGGTATCGTCCGGCACGAGGTTCCGGCCGATCGGGGTGGCGAGTTGACGATCGCGGCGGGCGAGGTGACACCACGTCTCACCGAGGGTGGGGCCCGGTACGTGCGCTCGCCGAGCGATGTGCTGCGGTTGGTCGTCGCGTTGGCGCTCGTCGCCCTCGGCCTGCTCGTGAGGTTCGCGGCGAGCGAGGAGATGGGCGATCTCGAGCGCCAGGTCCTGGCGCTGTTCGACGGGCTGCCCGGCGTGCTGCGTCGCTTCCTCGTCGGTCTGATCCAGGTCGTCGCGCTCGTCGTCCCCCTCGCCACCATGGTGACCCTGGTGGTGCTCCGACGCTGGCGCACCCTGCTCCTGGCCGTGCTCGCCGCGGTGGTGGCCGACCTGGTGGTGGACGGCGCGGAGGCCGCGGCCGACCGCACCCGCCCGGCGTCGCTCGAGGCAGCCGAGCGGGCCGACAGCTGGATCGCCGGCGCGGCCTACCCGAGCACCGCCTACGTGGCGGGCATCGCCGCGGCCGTGACCGTGATCGCCCCGTCGATGCCCCGCCGCTGGCGGCGCTGGGCGTGGGGGGCGCTGGCCGCGGTGGCGTTCGGTCGGGTCGTGTCGGGGACCGGCCTGGCGGTCGACCTGCTGGCGGCGGGGGCGGTCGGGTGGGCCGTCGGGTTGGCCGTCCTGTTGGCCTTCGGTGTCCAGGACAGGCACCCGTCGAGCGCCCGCGTGCGCGCGGCGCTGGAGGTCGCCGGGCTGGACGTGCGTGACCTGCGGGCCGCCCACGTCGACGCCCGCGGCTCGACGCCGTACCTCGCCACCCTCGGCGACGGCGGCGCCGCCTTCGTGAAGGTGGTCAGCTCCGAGGAGCGCAGCGCCGACCTGCTGTTCCGCCTCTACCGCGCCGTGCGGCTCGAGCATGTGGGCGACGAGCGGCCGTTCTCGTCGCTGCGGCGCGAGGTCGAGCACGAGGCTCTGGTGTCGCTGCGGGCGTCGTCCCTCGGCGTGCGGACGCCGCCGTTCCTCGGGCTCGCCCGGATCGACGACGGATCCATGGTGCTGGCCTACGACGCACTCGACGCCCGGTCGCTCGACGCGGTGGACGACGCGGAGCTCACCGACGAGCTGCTCGCGGCCATCTGGGCCCAGGTCGAGAAGCTGCACGAGCGGCGCGTCGCCCATCGTGACCTCCGGCTGGCCAACGTGATGCTGGGGCGCGACGGCAGTCCCTGGATCATCGACTTCGGCTTCAGCGAGCTGGCGGCCTCGGACGACCTGCTCGCCACCGACGTCGCCGAGCTGATCATGTCCACCGCCCTCATCGTCGGGCCCGAGCGGGCGGTGCGGGCCGCAGCCGACGGGGTGGGCCGCGAGGCGGTCGCGCGCGCCGCGCCGCGCCTCGAGCCGCTGGCGCTGAGCGGGGCCACCCGTACTGCGCTCAAGCACCGCAAGGGGCTCGACGAGGAGGTGCGGGCCGACGTGGCGCGCACCTGCGGGATCGAGGCCGTCGAGCTCGAGCGCATCGAGCGCGTCTCACCGCGGTCGCTCGTGATGCTCCTGTTCGGCGGTGTCGCCGTCTATGTCCTCATCCACCAGCTGTCGGGCGTCGGCAACCTCGTCGAGCAGATCGGCAACCTCGACTGGGACTGGGTTCCCGCCGTCGTCCTCTTCTCCTTCCTCTCCTACGTCGGGGCGGCGCTGTCGCTCTCGGGAGCGGTGCCCCGACGCCTCCCGGCCTGGCCCACGTTCCTGTCCCAGCTCGCCGGGTCGTTCGCCAACCGGGTCACGCCGGTCAGCGTGGGTGGGATGGCGGTCGGCATCCGCTACCTGCAGAAGGCCGGCGTCGACCCACCGGTGGCGGTCACGGGCGTGGGCCTGGTGTCGCTGTTCGGCTTCGTCGACCACGTCACGCTGACGCTGGTCTTCGCGCTGTTCGCCGGCCAGGAGGGCTACGGCGACATCCACCTGCCGTCGGATCAGACCCTGCTCGCGGTCGTGGCCGCCGTGCTCGTCGTCTCCGGCATCGTCCTGGTGCTGCCGGTCGGCCGCCGGCTGGCCCTCGACAAGGTGGTCCCGGTCCTGCGCCGGGCGGTGCAGGGCGTCGAGCAGGTGGCTGCCAACCCCGCCAAGCTGTTCACGTTGGTGAGCGGCGGGATGCTCGTCACGCTCAGCTACCTGTTCTGCCTGTACTTCTCGCTGCAGGCCTTCGGCGGCGGCGCCGGCCTGGCCACGGTCGGCTTCGTCTACCTGACGGGCTCGGCGGTGGCGCAGGCCGCGCCCACACCCGGCGGCCTCGGCGCGGTCGAGGCCGTGCTCATCGCCGGGCTCACCGCCGTCGGCGTCGACAAGGAGGTCGCCGTCCCGTCCGTCTTCCTGTTCCGGCTGGCGACGTTCTGGCTGCCGGTGCTGCCCGGCTGGCTGGCGTTCCGCCACCTGACCCACCACGGCATGCTCTGACCCCGCGCTGGGTGGGGCGAGCTCGGCTGCCTCAGGCCCGGTCGGCGGCGATGGCGTCGAGCGACGCGTACTCCTCGGTGGTGTCCGTCCAGTTCTCGAACTCGATGATCCCCAGCTCGGTGAACTTGGTCCGCAACCAACCGTCGCCGGCGTCGAGCAGGCCGAGCTTCTTGGCGTTCGGGACGATCTTGGAGAACAGCATCGTCTGGAACATCTCCTGTCCCGGGTTGGGGTGGGCGTTGAGGAAGGCGACGACCTCCTTGGGGTCGGCGCCGAGGCGCTCCCAGACGTCCTGGACCATGAACCGGTTGCGGAGGCGCACGGCCGCCTCGAAGGCGAACTCCTGGCGCTCGCGGATCTCCTTGGCGTCGAGGCCCTCGTAGAACTCCTTGAGGGACAGGACCCCGAAGGCCACGTGGCGGGCCTCGTCGCTCATGACGTAGCGCAGCAGCTGCTTGAGCAGCGGCTCGGTGGTGAGCATGTGCATGAACCCGAACGCGGCCAGGGCGAGGCCCTCGACCATGATCTGCATGCCGAGGTAGGTGATGTCCCACCTGCCGTCGGCGATGATGTCGTCGAGCAGGCCGCCCAGCTGGGGGCTGATCGGGTAGGCCCCGTTGGTCTTCTCCTCGATGTACCGGGCGAACACCTCGACGTGGCGGGCCTCGTCCATGACCTGGGTCGCGGCGTAGTACTTGGCGTCGATCCACGGCACGGTGGCCGTGATGAGCCCGGTGCACACGAGTGCGCCCTGCTCGCCGTGCAGGAACTGGGAGAGCATGGCGGTCTGCATCTCGATGGAGAAGGCGCGCCACTCCTTGTCGCCCCACGCGGCGAGCGGCGAGCCCTCCATGGCCAGCAGGGGCTGGAACCGCTGGTTCTGCGCCGCGGCCTGGTCGGCGAGCTGGTCCCAGTCCACCTCGGTCTCCCAGGGCAGGTCGGTGGTGGCGTTCCACTGCGAGTTCTTGGCCTTCTCGTACAGCCTCACCAGCGCGGTGCGGCTGCGCTCGTAGTCCCAGGTGAAGAGCACGTCAGTGTGCAGCTCGATCTCGTGGACGATCTGCTCGAGGAGGGCGGGATCGCGCTCGACGACGATCTCGTCGGCGCTGTTGAGGTCACGATCGAGCTGGGTCACGGGTTCGTCTCCTGGCTGAAGGCGCCGACGAGGCGGCGTACGAGGTCGGTCCAGTCGGTGGTGTCGGTGGGTGGCAGGTCGAGGCTGCGCACGAGCATCGAGCCGAGGCTGAGCATGAGGGCGAGCCGGGCCGCGGCCTCGGGCGACACGTCGGCGACGAGCTCGCCCTCCTGCTGCCCGTGGGCGATGAGCCCGGCCATGTGCTGCTCGCGCTCGCCGAGCGCGGCGGCGAGCACCTGGGCGAGCTCGGCGTCGCGTCGGGAGGTGAGGAGCGCCTCGACCAGCAGGGCGGTGGCCTCGTGCTCGCGGGTGCCGAGCCGGGTGGCCAGCGCGAAGAGCAGGTCGGCGACCTTGGCGCGCCCGCCCGGCGGCAGGACCGAGGCCGTGGCCCGCTCGCTGTGGGCGCGCAGGGCGTCGGCGAGGAGCTCGGCCTTGCTGGCGTAGTGGGCGTAGATGGCGCCGCTGGTCAGCCCGGCCTCGCGGGCGATCTGGCTGATGGTCGCGCCCTCGTAACCCTTGAGCTCGAACACGCGCGCCGCGGCGTCGAGCAGGCGCTCTCGTGTCTCTTCGGGGGTGACCCCTGCGATCCGGCCCACGGCCGCAACATAAAGAATGATCGTTACTTAGTCAACCGCGGCGGCGTCTGGCCGGAGGTCTCGACAGACAAAAGAATGATGACTATTTTGCTCGGGATCAGCAGCACTCGGGGGGCGTGAGATGCGCATCGGACTGCCCGGCGGCGGGTCCACCGTCGACAAGATCGTCAGCCAGGCCGAGCGAGCCGAGGCCGACGGGTTCACCAGCCTCTGGTACGCGAGCGCGGTGGCCGGCGACCCGCTGGTGGCGATGGCGCTCGCCGGTCGGGCCACGTCGACCATCGAGCTCGGCACCGCCGTGCTGCAGACCTACGCCTGCCACCCGGTCCTCCAGGCGACCCGGGCGGCCGCGGTCGCGGCGGCCATCGGAACGCCGGGCCGGTTCACGCTCGGCGTCGGCCCCTCGCACGAGCCGGTCGTCGAGGGCATGCTCGGCATGGCCTACGACACGCCCGGGCGGCACACCGACGAGTACGTCAGGATCCTCGCGCCGCTCCTGAGCGGCGAGCACGTGAGCGTCGCCGGCGAGGACTTCCGGGTGCAGGCGGGCCCGCCCGCCCTCGTCGGGGGGGCCGAGATCCCGGTCCTCGTGGCGGCGCTGGCGCCCCGCCTGCTGCGCGTCGCCGGCCAGCATGCCGCCGGCACGATCCTCTGGATGGCCAACGCCCGGGCCGTCGAGGACCACGTCGCGCCGCGCATCCGCAAGGCCGCGGCCGACGCCGGCCGCGCCGAGCCGCGGATCGTGGCGGGCCTGCCCGTCGCCGTGCACGACGACGTCGCCGAGGCCCGCTCCGTGGCCGCCGAGCAGTTCGCGGCGTACGGCACCCTGCCCAACTACCGGCGCATCCTCGCCCACGGGGACGTCGCCGGGCCGGCCGATGCGGCGATCGTCGGAGACGAGCCCAGCGTGACCGCCCAGATCGAGGCGCTGTTCGAGGCGGGCGCGACCGACGTGTGGGCGGCGCCGTTCCCGGTCGGCGCCGACCGCTCGGCGTCGCGGGCCCGCACGCGCGCCCTCCTCAAAGAGCTGGCGAACGCCTGACCCGCCCGCGCCCCCGTCAGGTCGAGGCGGACGCTTCGGGGGTGGCGCGGGCGCGGCGCTTGGGCCGCGACCCCGGACCGAGCGTCATGCGCCGGGGCATGTGGAGCCTGGCGCCGACCGCGTCGAGCCACGCGTCGTCGACCCGTGCGCCGAGGCCGGCGAGGCAGAACGACACGAGGGCGAACACCTCGGGCAGCCGGACACCCGAGTCGTTGCCGAGCGTGTGGTTGGTGATGAACGCCGACTTCATGGCCAGGACCATGTACGTCGCCGCCTCGGGATCGCTCGTGCGGATCGCTCCGGATTCGGCCGCCTCGGTCACCAGGTCGAGCATCAGTACGGTGACGGGTTGCTGGGACCGAGCGACCAGATCGGGCTCGACCTCGCTGAGCTCGAGGCGCAGCCGGGCCAGCCCACGATCGAAGCCGGTGTCGCTGAACTCGGGCATGCGGACCGCGGCGATCAGCGCGCCGCCGAGACGCTCGAGCGGGTCGGACAGGTCGACGATGGCGTTGCCGATCACGCGTGCGTACGTGTGCATCGCCTCTTCGAACACGGCGAGGAGCAGGTCGTCCTTGCTCTCGAAGTACTGGTACAGCGTCCGGAGCGACTGCCGGGCCTCGTCGGCCACGTCCTGCACCGTGAACCGGTCGCCGTTCGAGCGTTCGAGCAGCCGCGCCGCGGCCTGGACGAGGCTGAACCCGCGATCGATCGAACGCTGGGTGGCGGTGCGCAGCGACCGCTTGACGACGCGCGAGTGCCAGTCGGCCGCATCGCCGCCGTTCACCTCGTGGGGTGTCGTCATGCGGCCAGGGTCGCGGGCGGGGTGACGCCCAGCAGCCCGAACATGTTCGTCGACATGATCCTCTCGACGTCGGCGGCCGGGACGCCGTCGAGCTCGTGGCGCCAGGCGACGGGGTCGTCGAGCCCCTCGGGGTGGGGGTAGTCCGAACCGAAGCACACGCGGTCGGCGCCGATGAGGTCGACGAGGCCGGTGACCGAGTCCTCCCAGAAGGGGTTCACCCAGACGTTGCGGTGGAACACGTCACGGGGGTGCTCGGGGAACTCGTTCGGCATCTTCTTGTAGGCGAGCTCGAGGTTCCTGAGCAGCAGCCCGACCCAGCTGCCGCCGTTCTCGACGCTCAGCAGGCGCACGCCCGGGAACCGGGTGAGCATGCCGTGGCAGACGGCGGACGCCAGCGTGTCCTGGATCGAACGCCCGCCGTCGGCGACCGCCGCGAACGTCTTCGGGCGGAAGGCCACGTACTCGGCTCCCTCGCGGCCCTCCCACGTGTTGAGGTAGTCCTGGTAGCCGCTGTCGGACGCGTGCAGGGCCACCAGCACGCCGATCTCCTGGACCCGGGCCCAGAAGGGGTCGAACTCGGGGAGGAACGGCGACCGCGTCCCGCGCAGCCCGCTGACCGGCGCAGGGCGCATGAGCACGGCCCGGGCGCCCCGCTCGACCACGCGCTCGAGCTCGGCGATGCCGTCGTCGAGCACGCACGGGTTGACGATCGGGGTCGTGTAGATGCGGCCCTCGTGGTCGAAGCCCCACTGATCGTGGAGCCACTCGTTGAAGGCGCGGATGGCGATCTGCGTCAGCGTGGGGTCGTCGATGAGCCGCTGCTCGACGAGGCTGGCCAGGGTGGGGAACATCAGCGCCGCCGCGATGCCCTGCTCGTCGAGCAGCGTCAGCCGGGCGCCGGGCTCGCGGAACGCCGGGATGGACGCCATCGGCGTGCCGGTCAGCTCGCGCAATGAGCGCCCCTCGGGGTTGTCGCCCGCGTAGAACGCCATGTGTGCTCCGGGCCGGGCCACCACCTCGAACGTGGGGTTGGGGATGAACTCGGTGAGCCGGTCGCGCACGACGAGCTTCTTGCGGCCCCGGACCTCGACGAACCTGATGAGGTCCCGGTGCGTGGCCGGCAGGTGTCGGGTCAGCGAGTCCTCGGTCTCGTAGAGGTGGTTGTCCGCGTCGAAGACGGCGAAGTCGACTCGCTGGGCCATGCCCACGTTGTACTACGCCGCGAAGCGCGACTCACGTGGTTCGGTAGTGCTGTTGTGAGATTCCGGCAACTGCGGCTACCAAACCTGCCGCGGCGATCTGACGCGGAATCAGATCCCGGCCCGGCGCGCCCCTAAGCTCGGCCCCCATGACCAGCTACGAGACCCTGTCGGTGGCCAAGGACGACGGCATCGCCTGGGTGTCGCTCGACCGGCCGGCGGTGCGCAACGCCATCAACAAGCAGATGCAGGCCGAGCTGCACGACGTGTGGCACGGCTTCCGCTACGACGACGAGGTGCGCTGCGTCGTCCTCACCGGCGAGGGCGACGCCTTCTGCACCGGCATCGACCGTGCCGAGGCGGTCTCGGACGAGAACAACGCCGCCATGGCGGCGGGCGACTTCCCCGACTACCCGACGCCGTGGATGTACGACGATCCTGGGCGCGACGTCGGCCCGAAGACCTGCGACCTGTGGAAGCCGGTCATCGCCGCGGTGCACGGCATGGCCTGCGGCGGCGCCTTCTACCTCCTCGGTGAGGTCGAGTTCATCATCGCCGCCGACGACGCGGTGTTCTTCGATCCGCACGTCACCTACGGCATGACGGCGGCGTTCGAGCCGATGCAGATGCTGGCGAAGATGCCGTTCCACGAGATCATGCGCCTCTCGTTGCTCGGCGCCCACGAGCGGATGTCGGCCGAGCGGGCCCGCGAGGTCGGGCTGGTGAGCGAGGTCGTCCCCCGGGACGAGCTCCGGGAGCGGGCCGGGTGGGCGGCGCGGGTCATCGCCGACGCCCCGCCGCTCGTCGTCCAGGGCACGATGCGGGCGCTGTGGACCGCGCTGGAGGTCCCGCGCACGCAGGCCATCGGGCTCGCCAACCTGTTCACCCGCATCGGCTCGGACGCGGCCGCGTTCAAGGCCGGTCAGGACCGGTTCGCGGCGGGCGAGCGCCCGCAGTGGCGCCTGCGCTAGAGCGCGCATCCCTCATCCCAACACCCCCCGGCCGGTGATCATGGGCAGGTCGAGGAACGTGCGGATGCCGGGATCGGCCGCGCACACCGGGGCGATGGCGTGCACGGCGTGCATGGCGGTGCCGAGGCACCCCTGCTCGGTGTCGTCCTCGCCGTTCACGGCGATGCGGGCGTCGAGCACCATCGACGGCGCGCCCTCGACGGTGACCCGCCAGCCCCGGCCGGTCGGCCAGTCGGGCGCCTGGTCGGCGCCCATGCGGGTGACGTGCTCGATGGTGAGGGCCTCGCGCCCGGCGACCACCGCCGAGCAGGCGAACCGCTGGGCCGACACCGTGCCCGGCTCGATCACGCCGGCGGCCACGGTGACGGGGGACGAGGCCACCGCCACCTCCCGCCGGTAGGCGAAGCGCTCGATCGTGCCACCCAGGCCGTCGGCCAGCAGCATCAGCGGCGCCCGGAACGTCGTGCCGATCAGGTCGGGGTCGGCCATCGGGACGGGGGCGTCGGGCGGGAGGCCGAAGCCCATGATGTCGAACATCATCTCGGTGCTGTCGTAGGTGCTGTAGTCCATCAGCTCCTGCACCAGGATCGAGTCGACCCGGTGCAGGATCCCCGACATGGTGAGCGGCAGCACCTCGCCGGCCCAGCCGGGCTCGATGCCGGTGCCGTGGAACGACGTCCCGCCCTCGGCGCAGGCCGCGTCGAGACGCTCGACGACGGCGGCGCCGGCGCTGGCCGGGTAGATGTACGCGGTCACGGCGGTCGACACGACGTTCTTGCCGCTGGCGAGCAACCGGCAGATGTCGTCGAGCGCGCCCATCGGGTCCATCTCGCCCTGGGCCGCGTACACGACACAGTCGGCGTCGAGCGCCACGATGGCGTCGCGATCGGTGGTGGCGGCGACACCGATCGGCCCGACGCCGCAGAGGTCGCCGACGTCGCGGCCGGCCTTGGCGTCGCTGTAGACCAGCGCGCCGACCAGCTCGAGGTCGGGGTGGCGGTGGATGGCGGCGGCCGCGTGCCGCCCTACGTTGCCCGTGGCCCACTGGATGACTCGAAGCACGCCCGGTCCCCTCCGTCGGTCAGCGCTCGTGCCGCCTCGTGAGCGAAACTAGCCTGAAGCTGAAAGCGCTGCTTTCTAGCAGTGCATGCGTGACTTTCCGGGAGGCCCCGTGACGGCGACCGCAGTCGAGTTCGATCCGTTCTCCGCCGAGTACTTCGAGGATCCGACCGAGGTGTACCGGCGGCTCCGCGACGAGGCGCCGGTGTACTTCAGCGAGACGTACGGCTTCTACGCCCTCTCGCGCTTCGCCGACGTGGTCGCCGCCCACCGCGACTGGCGGGGGTTCTCGAGCGCCCACGGCGTCGACCTGTCGACGCTGACGAAGGACCCCGAGCTCATCCGGAGCCTCGGGATGATCATCATGATGGACCCGCCCGAGCACGACCGGTTCCGCGCCCTGGTCAGCCGGGTGTTCACGCCGCGGGCGGTGACGGCCCTCGAGCCGATGGTCCGCGAGGTGATCAGGAGCTTCGTCGAACCGCTGGCCGAACGCGACACGTTCGACGCCGTGGCCGACCTGTCGGCGCCGTTCCCGGTCGAGATCATCTCCCGGATGCTGGGCGTGCCCGAAGGTGAGCGTCAGCAGATCCGCGAGTGGCTCGACCTGAGCCTGCACCGCGAGCCCGGCGAGGTCGACCCGACCCCCGAGGGACAGGTTGCCGTGCTCGAGTCGGTCCGATACTTCCTCGACCTCATACGCGAGAAGCGCCGGCAGCCGGCGGACGACATGCTCAGCCGCCTCACCCAGGTGACGGTCGACCGCGGCGACGGCGTCGAGACCGGTCTCGACGACCACGAGATCGCCGGCTTCGCGGGGCTCCTCGGCGGGGCGGGCGCGGAGACGGTCACCAAGCTGGTCGGCAACGCCGTCGTGCTGTTCGACCAGCACCCCGACCAGTGGCGCCGGGTCGCCGACGACCCGGGGTGCATCCCGCAGGCCGTCGAGGAGATCCTCCGCCTCCTGCCCCCGTCGCAGTACCAGGGACGCTTCTCGGTCGAGGACCGGGAGTACGAGGGCGGCTCGATCCCGGCCGGCTTCCCCGTCCTGCTGCTGACCGGCGCCGCCACCCGCGACCCCCGGGCCTTCGAGCGCCCCGACGACTTCGACATCGACCGCCCGCCGTCCGTCTCGATCGGCTTCGGTCACGGCGTCCACAGCTGCCTCGGCGCCGCCCTCGCCCGCATGGAGAGCCGCATCGCCATCGAGGAGATCGCCGCCCGCTGGCGGCGGCTCGACGTCGAGGCGGCCGGGCTCCGCCGGGTCAACATGTCGAACGTCGCCGGCTACGCCAACGTGCCGGTCACCGCGGTGCGGTGACCGGCACACGGCGCTCCCGGAGCTCGGGTCAGCCGGGCTGCGGGTACTCGGTGTTGCCGTCCACCTCCTCGACCACGTTCAGCAGCTCGTCGTCGACGACGAACTCGCCGGCCTCGGAGTCGAACGTGACCTGGAAGTAGTACGGGTTCGAGACCGACCCGAAGATCCCCGCACCCGTTCCGGCCCGCGGCGTCCACGGGGGGATCAGGCCGAAGAAGTCGATGTCGCTGGCCGACTCGAAGGCGGCGGTGATGGCCTCCCGCGACACGTCGTCGGGGTTCCCGAACTTCTCGACGACCTCGTCGAGCGCGTAGACGGCGAGCCACGACCGGAACGCGCTGCTCTTGATCTCGTCGCGCTGGAGCTCGGGCTCGCCCGACGCCGCCAGGTCAGCGATCACGTCGGCCAGGATCGGCCACCGGTCCAGCGACGCCGTCGCGGGCGGCAGCTCGGAGTTGAACACCATCTGGTCGGCGAACGCACCGAGCTCCTCGGCATCGGCCTGGCCGAACGTGCCCAGGCTCGTCGAGAACGCGAGGTCGGTGTCCAGCTGCTCGGCGGCCCGGATCACCTGGACGGCCTCGGCTTCGCCCAGCGCGAGCCCGACCCCGGTCGCCCCGGAGTCCTGGGCGGCGAGGACGAACTGCTGGTAGTCGGTCGTGCCCTCGGGCACCGGGATCATGGCGGTCAGCTCGGCGCCGTAGGCGTCGAGCAGGGGCTCGAGCAGCGGGGGCAGCGCCTGGATCGCCGGCGTGTCGACGTGGATCAGGGCGATCTCCGTGCGCTCCGTCCTCGCCAGCGTCGGGAACATCATGAACGTCGTCCCGACGCCGCCGCCGCCGATGGGGAACGAGTTGCTGGCGCTCAGCTCCTCGGACCCGGGGCTGATGCCGATGCGGGGGAGCCCGGCCGGCTCGGTGGTCTCGATCACCCCGGTGGGGTTGGCCGCCGTCGTGTCGTGCACGGTGGCGACGAGCCCGTCGTCGACGAACTGGCGGGCGCAGTCGAGCTCGCCGTTGGGGTCGAGCCCCGTGTCGCACGTGGTCAGCTCCATGCAGTGCCCGCCGATGCCCCCGCGGCTGTTGAACGCCTCCACCGACGCCTCGGCGGCGTTGACCTGGTCGATCAGCGAGAGCACCGGCGACTCGAACACCGTCATGATCCCGATCGGGTAGGGATCGAGCGCCTCGTCGCAGGGGCCGTCGTCGGCGAGCAGGCCCGAGCGCTCGATGTCCCCACCGTCGCTCGTCCCGCCGTCCTCGCTCGCCGCCGCGCCCTCGTCGCCCGAGTCCTCGGTGCACGCACCGACCACCAGCCCGAGCACGCACACCCCGGCCGCGAACCGCTTCCGCTTCCGCATCAGACCCCCCAAATTGTCTATATCTATAGATGTTTACGCCGGAGAGGCGCTTCCCGGCAAGCGCGAGGGGAGGCGCGGAGGTGCCGCCGCCCCCGCGCGTCCGGCCCACCGCGGGCCCGGACGGGCGGCTAGGCCTTCTTCGCGGGGCGCTTCCGGGGCTGCGACGCGCGTCGGCTCCGGCCAGGCTGGCGGGGAGCCGCCGCCTCGGTGCGCCGCCGGCGGGCGGGGAGCCGCAGCCCGGCGTCGACCCTGGCGAGCCACCCGCTGTCGAGCTCGGCCCCGAGGCCGCGCAGGCAGAAGGCGACGAGCGTGGCGACGTCGGGGCGCCGCACGCCCGCGTCGTTGCCCAGCATGTCGGTGGTGATGAACGCGGCGTTGAGCGAGAGGAGCATGAAGGTCGCCGCCTCGGCGTCCGCGACGTCGATGCGCCGCGCGGCCGCAGCCTCGTCGACGAGCTCGCGGACGAGCGCGGTCAGCGCCGACTGGGCTCGGCCCACGTCGTCGGGCTTGACCTCCGCCAGCTTCAGCCGCAGCCGCGCGAGGCCGCGGTCGACCCCGGTGCCGCTGTACTCGGGCATGCGCGCCGCGGCGATCATGGCGCCGGCCAGCCGGTCCACCGGGTCGGTGAGCTCGCCGATGGCGCGGCGGATCATCTGCGCGTAGGTCCGCATCGCCTCCTCGAACACCGCGAGGAGGAGGTCGTCCTTGCTCTCGAAGTACTGGTAGAGCGTCCGGAGGGACTGGCCGGCCTCGTCGGCGACCTCCTGGACGGTGATGTCCTCGCCGTTCGAGCGGTCGAGGACGACGACCGCCGCTCGGATCAGGTTCATGCCCCGGTCGACCGACCGCTCCACGGCCGTGCGCAGCGAGCGATCGACGACCCGGCGGTGCCAGTCGGCGCGCGCGTCGCTGTCGAGGTCGTCGGGCGTCGCACGGGCCATGGCCTGTCTCCTCGGTGCTCCGGCCAGCACCCTACCGCCGCGCCGCGCCACCCCCGGGAACCGCTCAGCGCGCAGCTAGAAGTGGTCGAGGAGGTCGATGACCGTCTTCGCGCGCTGACCGAGCATGACGCGACCGACGACCGTCATGTGGGTGCGCCAGTGCTCCTCGGCCGCGTCGGCCTCGCCGGCCTCCACCAGCGCGGCCAGCCGCTCCTGCGACCGGACACCCCGCTTCCGGGTCGCCGTGGAGGAATCGTCGGCATCGGACTGGCTCACGGCGGTGACGGCTCGGGCGACCACCTCGTTGAGCATCTCCGCCACGATCGTGAGGGTCTGGTTGCCGGCCATGGCGACGAGCTCCTCGTGGAAGCGGGCGTTCGCCCGGCCGAAGGCCTCGGGGTCGTCGATGACCTGGGTCTGCTCGGCGATGAGCTCCCGGAGCCGCCGTGCGGACGCGCGGCGACCCCGTGCCGAGGCGACGAGGCGCACCGCGGCGGGCTCGATGATCGTGCGGGCGTCGAAGACGTCGGCGAGCGACACGTTGCGGGCCTGCAGCACGAGCGCCGCCGTACGCGCCGTCAGCCGCTGGTCGGGCCGGTGCACGACGACGCCGCCCAGCACGCCGCGCACCACGGTGATCAGCCCCTCGGCCTCCAGGATGCGCAGGGCCTCGCGCAGCGACGGCCGCGACACCCCGAAGCGCTCGATGAGGTCGGGCTCGTGCCCGAGCGAGTCGCCCTCGTCGAGCTCGCCGGCGATGATGAGGCGCCGCAGCTCGTCGGCGATCTGCTCGGGCTTCTCCCGCCGCCTGGCGCGCTCCGCGCGCCGACGGCTGGCGTTCGACGTGTCGGCCATCGGTGTCTCACCCATCCCGGTCATCCTTCTCGGCGGACGGTGCGCCCCGCACCACGGTCAGGTCAGCCGCGCCAGCGCCCGCACGTCGGGACGGCGCCGGGGCACGCCTGCCAGGGCAGCACCCGCGGGTCGACCTCGATGCCGGCGATGCGGTCGTCGTCGATCACCGCGTCGACCGCGTACTCGTGCATGACCATCTCGGGCTGGTCGCCCGCGTACGAGTCGCGGAAGTGGCTCTGCGCCCGCAGCCCGCTCCCGGTCGGTCCCCGGGCGACGTCGAGCCGGCGGCGACGGCGGACGGTGCCGTGGCCGAGCGGGGCGAGCGGGTGCCACCCCGACGGGTCGTCCCGTTCGAGCGGCGGGGCGGCGGGCCCCGTCGGCACGGCCGTGTGGCCCCCCTCCGCCAGCGCCCGGTGGACGGGCCCGCCGTCGGCCCACCCGACGCAGATGTCGGCCTGGTGGCGGGCGCGCTCCTTCCCCGTCGCCGGGTCGCCGACGAGCAGCCCGGCGCGCAGCGGCGCGTACCCCGACACGAGGAAGCCGCCCGCCAGGTCCTCGAGCAGCGAGTAGCGCAGGGACCGGCTCTCGGCCTCGTCCGGGAGCGCCGAGGCCAACCGGCGACCGAACCCCGAGCGCAGGCTGGCCCCGACGAGGTCGGCGAGGTCGGTGACGTCGGCGACATCGGTGGTGCCGTCGCGCCCGTCGAACCCCAATATCGCGCCGGTGTCCGGCTCGACGGCCACGTCGACGGCGAACCGCCGCACGACCGACGAGTGCCCGCCGGCGTCGGTGGCGAGGTCCTGCCCCGCCACCACCGCCACGACCCGCCCGGTGAGACCGTCGGGCCGGGTGACGTCGATCGATGTGGTCCGGCGCACCGATGCGGGCGCCCGCGGGGGAGTGGAGGGCGCGGCGCGCTGCGGGCCGTGCCGGGGCTGCTGCGTCGTCGTCATCCGCGCTCAGGCCGACGTCGGCTCGCCCACCCGCGCCGGGAGGTGGGCCACGCCGTTGATGAAGTTGGACGCCGAACGAGTCGGGGCGCCGATGGTCATGTCGGGTGCGTGCGCGAGGAGGGTGCGCAGCATCTCGGACGCCTCCAGCCGGGCGAGGTGGGCCCCGAGGCAGAAGTGCGGACCGACGCCGAAGGCGACGTGCGGGTTCGGGTCGCGGCGCAGGTCGAGGCGGTGCGGGTCGGCGAACACGGCGGGGTCCCGGTTGGCGGCGCCGAACCAGATCACCACCTTGTCGCCCGCCCGCACCTGCTGGTCGCCGAGCTCGGTGTCGCGGGTGGCCGTGCGGCGGAAGTGCTGCACCGGCGACACGTGCCGGAGCAGCTCCTCCACCGCGGTGGGCAGGTGCTCGGGGTGCTCGGCGAGCCACGACCAGAGGTCGTGCTCGTGGAGGGCGATGACCGACCCGGACACCGCGTTGCGGGTCGTCTCGTTGCCGGCGACGACCAACAGCAGCCAGAACATCTGGAACTCGGTGTCGGTGAGCCGCTCGCCGTCCACCTCGGCCGTGACGATGCGGCTCACGATGTCGTCGCGGGGGTCGGCCCGCCGGTCGTCGGCCATGGCCTGGCCGTAGGCCATCATCCCGGCCAGCGCTGCCATGGAGTCCTCGGCGTGCTGGGCCGCGCTGGGGTTGTCGGCCCCGAGCAGGGCGTTGCTCCACGCGAAGATGAGGTGGCGGTCCTCCTGCGGCATGCCGAACAGGTCGGCGAGCACCCGGAGGGGCATCTCGGCCGACACCGCGGTCACGAGGTCGAGGTCGCCCGCGACCCCGGACAGGATGTCGGTCGCGTTCTGCTCGATCGACGCCCGGAGCCGCTCGATCGACCGGGGGGTGAAGATCGGCTGGAGGATGCGCCGCAGCCGGCTGTGCTGCGGGTGGTCCATGTTCAGCATCATCTGCCGGAAGATGGCCAGGCTCTCGTCGGTGAGCGAGGGCATCGACGTGCCGCCCAGCTGCGACGAGAAGCGCTCCTGGTCGCGATCGACCGCGGAGACGAGCTCGTGGGAGGTGACCACCCAGAAGCCGGGGCTGTCGACGAACTGGAAGATCGGGTTGTCACCCAGCATCCCGGCCACCGGCGGTTCCGCGTGCCAGGCGATGCCGCCGTGCCGGCGGAGCTCGTCGAACGCCTCGTGCGGGGGCCCCGGGGCGAACGTGGCCGGCGACGTCAGGTCGCAGTCGACGAGGTCGGACACCAGCCGGGCGCCCGCAGGCGGCGTCTCGGGTGTGCGGGGCCCCGGGCGCGTCGACGTGCTCATCGGGCGCTGATCGTACCAGCCCTGCGTGAGAAAGCTCTAGATGTATCGTGAGCCGCACGGAGAACGGGACATGCGACCGCCATGCCCGCCGCGAACGCCATCCCGAACGTCGTGGCCACGCCCCCCAGAGTCCTTCCTTCCTCTCTCGGTGTCCTCCGTAAATTGTCGTACCCCGTCGTTAGGGTCGGGGGCATGTCCGTGGTCGAGCTTCCCGCCCCGCCGCCGTCGGGGCCGGGGCCGCAGGAGGTGGCGTGGCGGTTCGCGGAGGGCGAGGCGGTGGCGGTGATGGGCACGGTGAATGTGGCGGTGGCCCGGCTGGTGGCCGCGGTGCGGGTGCTGCTCGACACCGACGGCTGGGAAGGCGTGGGCATCCAGTCGCCCGAGCACTGGCTGTGCTGGAAAGCCGGCGTGGCCCGCCCCCGGGCCGAGGGCCTGGTGGCCATCGCCCGCCGGGTGGCGGAGCTGCCGGCCTGTTGGGCGCTGTTCACCGCCGGGCGGCTGGGCGAAGACTCGATGGTGCGCATCGCCCGCCGGGTCCCGCCCTCCCGGGACGCCGAGGTCGCGGCGTTGGCGCCCACCCTGTTGATCGCCCAGCTCGACCGGTTGTTGCGGTCCCTGCCCGAACAGCCCGACGGCAGCGACCGGCCCCCGGCACCCGTGCCGGAGCGGATGCTGCGCCTGCGCGACCGCCACGACGGCTGGCTGCGGGGCGAGTTCTGCCTGCCACCCGATGAGGGCGCGGTGTTCCGCCTGGGGGTGACCGCGGGCCGTGACGCCGAGTTCCGCGACCGCAACAACCTCGACGACGACGAGACCGGCGACCCCGACGCCCTCGCCCTGGCCGAGGGGGCCCGCCGGGTGACCTGGGCCGACGGGCTGGTGCGCATGGCCTCCGAAGCCGCCGACGCCCTCGACCCCACCTACCGGCGCACCGGCCAACGCGGCGAACGCAACACCGTGGTGATCCACCACGACCTCGACCCCCACGGCACCCTGGGCCCCGGCCAGCTCGAACTGGGACCGGTGGTGCCCGACCCGGTCGCCCGCTACCTGGCCTGTGACGCCACCGTCCAGGTCGTCACCTACCGGCTCGGCCAGATCATCGGCATCCACCCCACCGAACGCACCCCCAACCGGGCCACCCGCCGCTACCTCGCCCGCCGCGACCAAGGCTGCACCCACCCCCTCTGCACCCAACGCCTCTGGCTGCACGCCCACCACATCGTCCACTGGGAACACGGCGGCCCCACCGTCCCCGCGAATCTGGTCCTGTTGTGCCCCTTCCACCACCGGGCCCTCCACCACGGCGCCTTCTCGCTCGAAGGCGACCCCGAAGCCGGCACCCTCCGCTTCCTCGACCCCTTCGGCCACCCCATCGCACCCCCACGCCCCGACCCACCACCCGGCACCGGCCCACCCGACGGCGCCCACCCCCGCCCTACACCCCACCCCTCGCCGAACGGCTCACCGCCGACACCTTCGCCTGGAACTGACCCCGGTCCCGACGCCGCGCCCTTGCCGCCCGACAGATCGCGATGGTCTGGTCGAGCTCAGCTTGAGGTCCTCAGCCGGTGGACGTGCTGACGTTCACGCCAGCCGCAGGGGTCTTCGGCGTGCCATCTGCGGGTGCGGGATCGTGTGGTGTCGTAGAAGAGCAGGTCGCACTGGGGGCGGGCGCAACGGCGGAGCCGATCGGGTTCGAGTGTGTTGAGCTCGTCGATGAGGCGTCGGGCCAGCGCCGCGGCCAGCGACGTGTCGGTCCAGATCAGCTGCCGTCGCGGTACCCCGTCGGTCACGAGGAGCTGAATGCGGGCGGAGCTGCCGGCGGCGAGGGCGTTGAGCTCAGCAGAGTCCAGAGCCCCGCCGGCGAGGATCGCGTCGGCCTGCGTGGACCGACGCCCGTTGAAGCCGGCGGAGGTCGGCGAGGTCCGCCGCGGCGACTGGCTGGTCGGTCAGCGCCGCCAGCTGCGCGGCTCTGGCCTCGGAGGGTGACGTCGTCGCCAGCAGACGGCCACTCTCTGCGCGAGACTCTGCGATGTGAGCACTCGACACGAGTCTCACGTCTCATGGACAGGGAGGGATGGCGGTGAAGAGAACTGGTGTTGCTGTTGTCGCGCTGCTGGTCGGATCGGTCGGGCTGCTGGCTGGACCCGCAGGCGCGCAAGAACCGGTGTGCGGGCCACCCGACGAGGAGGTCCCGGCGACCATCGTGGGGTCGGGAACCATCGTGGGCACCCAAGGCGACGATGTGATCGTCGGCGGCGCCGAGGGGGACACGATCCTCGGTCTCGGCGGCAACGACGTCATCTGCGGGGTGGGCGGCAACGATCACCTCATGGGCGGACCGGGTGACGACGTCCTCATCGGAGACGGCGACGATCTCCCGCCCTTCGCTCCTTCCAACGGAGCCAACGACGACAGGTTGGTCGGGGGTCCCGGCAACGATGTGCTGGCCGGGCTCGGCGGCGATGACGACCTGCAGGGTGGCCCGGGCGATGACCAGATGATCGGGTTCGGCGGGTTCGACCGGATCGGCGGCGGTCCCGGTGACGACACCGCCTTCGGCGGTCCGCTCGACGACCCGATCGACGGTGGCCCCGGCGACGACACGCTGTGGGGGAACTTCGGCAGCGACACGCTCACCGGTGGCCCCGGTGACGACTTCATCGACGGGGACAACCCCTTCCCCCCGCCGCCGCCGTTCCCCCCGGGGACGAACGTCGATGACTGCCGTGGAGGACCGGGCGCGAACACGGTCCTGAACTGCGAGGTCGAGCGCTAGGCGCGGTACGCCACCTTCGCACGCCTCCTGCGCCGTTCCCGTCGGTGCAAGCGTGACTGGCTCAGTATCAACGCGAGGCCTTCCGGGCGATGAAGCTCGCGAAGCCGATGAAGCCGAAGAACTCGTCGCTTTCCGCTCGACGCCGTGCCTCGGTCTTCAGCGACGCGCCCAGATCGGGCCCGACGCGTCCCGATGACACGAGTGCGTCGGCGCCACGATCGACGAGCGTCAGCATGTACCCGGGGTCTGACGTCTGCAGGTAGCCGTGGCTCTTTGAGCCCAGCACCTCGAATCCCACCGAGCGCAGCAGCGCGGGCAACCGCCGCACCAGCCAGACATCGGTGATGAACGCGGCCTTCACCGCCTCGATGCAGTCCTGCAGCGGGTCGCCGTCGCTGAGAGCGACAGTGATCGTGGCGTAGTCCCCGTCGCACACAGCCAGAGTGCCGTCCGGGCGCAGGACACGGAATGCCTCGGTCAGCAGTCGGTCAGGCTGGGGTACGTGGCACAGCGTCGTGTGCACGACCGCGGCATCGAAGTCGCCATCGGCGAACCGCAGCGACCGCCCGTCGCCCTGTTCGAACGTGATGCTCGCGGCCGCGTCTGCGAGCTCGCGGGCCCTCGTGATGAAGACCGGTGACGGATCGACGCCCACTGCTTCCGCCACGCCAGGGCGCGCGGCGAGGGCGCGGGTGACCGCCCCGGTTCCACACCCGATCTCGAGCACCCGCGCTCCGTGTGGGAACTCGATCTCAGACAGATACGAGTCGAGCATGGCGCGCTGCTGGCGATCGGCGGCGCGCATCTCGAGGATGTCGGCGAGGCGCTCCTGCGTGGCGACATCGACGTCCGTGATGGTGGCGTAGACGTCAGGCACGGCACCGCCCTCCTGTCCAGAAACTCCTCGCTCAGCGTAGGTCGATGCGCCGCATGCCTCGGCCGCGCTCGCCGGCCAAGCGACCCCAACCGCTCAGCCCTTCAGCCCCCCATCTCGGCGATGCGGGCCGGGATGTCGGGGTAGCGCTTCGTGTGGGCCCCGCCGTCGATGAGGTACAGCGACCCGGAGATGAAGCCCGCCTCGTCGGAGGCCAGGAACGCCACCAGGTCGGCGACCTCCTCGGGCTGCGCGTGGCGGCCGAGGAGGGTGTTCTCCTCGTACTCCTCGACGACGCCCGGGATGGCGAACGCCCCCGTCGTGAGCTGGGTGCGGACGAGGCCGGGGCCGACCGCGTTGACGCGGATGCCCGCGGGCCCGAGCTCGATGGCCGCCACCTCGACCAGCATGGCCACGCCCGCCTTGGAGACGCAGTAGGCGCCCATGCCGGCGCCGGCCTGGACGGCGTTGAGGCTGGCGGTGGCCACGATCGAGCCGCCGCGCTCCATGCGCCGGGCGGCGTGCTTGATGGTGAGCATCGGGCCGGTGAGGTTGACGTCGAGTACCCGCGACCATTCGTGCACGGCGAGGTCGACCACGCGCCCGAGCGAGGCGGTCCCGGCGTTGGCGAACGCGATGTTCAGGCGGCCGAAGCGCTCGACCGCCGCGTCGGCGAGCCGGGCGACGTCGTCCTCGACGGTCACGTCGCAGCGGACCGTGGCGACGGCGTCGCCGAGCTCGTCCGCCACCGCGCCGAGCGCATCGTCGTCGATGTCACCGACCACGACGCGGGCGCCGTCGGCGACGAACCGCCGGGTGGTGGCGAGGCCGATGCCCGAGGCCCCGCCGGTGACGAGGGCGACCCGGCCGGCGAGCCGCCCGGGGCTGGAGTGCGCGTCAGTCATGGGGTGCGGCGGTCATGTGTCCTCCTGTCCTGCTGCCGGCGCCGCCGCCGACAGGTAGGCGACCTCGATCTGTTCGATCTTGGCCCGAACGTCGGCGACCGCGCCGCTCAGCGAGACCCGACCGCGCTCCATCACGTAGACGCGATCGGCGACCGACAGGGCCTGGCGGACGTGCTGCTCGACGATGAGCACGGCGACGCCCCGCTCGTCGGCCGCCTGCCGGACCGACGTCAGCAGCCGTTCGACGACCATCGGGGCCAGGCCCAGCGAGAGCTCGTCGGCCAGCAGCACCTCGGGGCGCCGGCCGAGGGCCCGCGCGAGCGACAGCATCTGCTGCTCGCCGCCCGACAGCAGGCCGGCCGTGCGCGGCAGGAGCGGGCCGAGCTCGGGGAACAGGTCGACCGCCACCTCGGGCGCGACGTCGGCCAGGCGCAGGTTCTCCCGGGCGGTGAGGCCCCTGATCACCGAGCGCTCCTCGGTGAGGAAGCCCAGGCCGTCGCGGCAGCGGGCGTGCATGGGTGCCGTCGTGGGCCGGCCGCGCAGCCGCACCTCGCCGGCCAGCGGTGCGAGCTCGCCGGCGAGGGTGAGCAGGGTGGTGGTCTTGCCGGCGCCGTTGGCCCCCAGCAGGGCGACGACCTCGCCCGCGTCGACGTGGAGGTCGAGGTCGCGCACCACGGCCATCGAGCCGTACCCCGCCGACAGGCCCGTGCACTCGATCGACCGCTCGCCGCTGTCCGGCATCCGGAGCCTCCTAGGCCTCGCCGAGCACGGGCTCGGCCATCTGGGGGACGTCGACCTCGACCGGTCCCGGCTCCTGGGTGCCCAGGTACGCGGCCACGACCAGGTCGTTGGCCCGCACCTCGTCGGGTGGGCCGGATGCGATGACGCGGCCGAAGTCGATGCAGACGATGCGGTCGCACGTCGACATCACGAGCGGCACGTCGTGCTCGACCAGGAGGATGGCCATCCGCCGCTCGTGCGCCAGCCGCCGGATGAGGCCGGCCAGCTCGCGGCTCTCGGTCTCGTCGAGGCCCGCCGCCGGCTCGTCGAGGAGGACGACCGACGGCCCCGACGCCACCGCCCGGGCGATGCCCACCAGGCGGCGCTTCCCGTAGGACAGCTCCTCGGGCAGCGCGTCGAGGTCGCCCGCCAGGTCGAAGCCCCGGATGGCGGCGACCGCCGTGGGGCTGAGAGCGTGCCGGCCCGGCCACAGCAGGTCGCCCACCCACGACGCCTTCGAGACGCCCTGCTCGGCGCCGGCGCGGATGTTGCCCTCGACATCGAGGTCGTCGAACAGCTCGAGCGACTGGAACGACCGGCGGAGGCCGAGGTTCGCCCGCCCGGCTGCGCCCAGGCGGTGGATCGGTTGGCCGTCGAACGAGACGGTTCCGGCCGCCGGCCTCACGAACCCGGTCACGGCGTCGATGACCGTTGTCTTGCCGGCCCCGTTGGGCCCGATGAGGCCCACGACCTCTCCGGGCCGCACCTCGAAGGACACGTCGCGGACGGCGACCACGCTGCCGAAGCGGACCGTGAGCCCCTCGACCGACAGCGTGGCGGGTGGCACCGCCTCGGGCTCGGCCTCGGGCAGCTCGACGGGGCGCGCCTGCGTGGCGAGGCGCAGCCTCCGGGCGAGGGGCTGCACCGCGTGCGTCACCACGTCGGCGATGCCGTTCTGGTGGACGATCAGGATGACGATGACCAGGACGCCGCCGACGACCTCGGTCCAGTCGCCGAGGCCGACGAGATCCTCGAGCAGCTTGGTGCCGAGACCTCCCAGTGCGTTGGGGGCGGCGAACACGGCGCCGAGCGCGAACCCGAGGCCGCCGATCACGGCGAAGCCGACGGCGTTGATGGATTCGAACACGTTGAACGTGCCGTACTGGATGGTCTGGAACTGGAAGGCGGTGAGGATGCCGGCCACCGCGGCGATGCCGGCGGCCACCGCGAAGGCGTACAGCTTCACGCCCACGACGCTGATGCCGAGCGACGCCGCCGCCCGCTCGTTGGTGCGGACCGCGATGAGCCGCCGGCCCGTCCGGGACCGGCGGAGGTTGGCCACGATCAGGCCGATGCCGACGAACGCGACGAGCGACACGAGCGCCCAGCGGTGGGGGTGGCCGAAGGCGTCGACCGCGATGCCGAACAGCTTCACGCGGCCGATGGGGGTGCCGCCGTCGAGCTGGCCCCCGAGGTACTGGTTGTTGGAGAAGATCACCTCGGACACGGTGAACCCGAGCCCGAGCGTCACGACGGCCAGGTTGACGCCCCGGGTGCGCAGCGCGGGCAGGGCGAACACGGCGCCGATGGCCACCGTGAGCAGGACGCCGGCGGGGATGGCGAGCTCGACGGCGAGGCCGGCCCGCACGAGCTGCCCGGCGACCAGCGCGCCGATGCCGCCGAGCGCCCACTGCGCCAGCGACAGCTGACCGGCGTAGCCGGTGAGCACGACGATCGACAGGATCATGACGCCGGCGGCGAGCGAGATGTAGGTGGCCTGCGCCCACGACTCGTCGAACACGGTGAAGAGCAGGGTGAGCAGCACGGCGCTGCCGGCCACCAGCGCCGGCACGTTGACCCGGCCCGTGCCCAGCCTCGGGAGCCGCTCGGCCACGTGCGACCGCAGCGGCAGGTTCCGGCCCCGGACCACCAGCACGAGCAGGATCACGAGGAAGCCGGCGGCGCGGTTCAGGCCGGTGATCTCGCTCTGGTGGAGCCACCGTTCGACGTCGCCCCCGTAGCGGGTGGCGAGCGCCTCGCCGAGGCCCACGACGAGGCCGCCGACGAACGTCATCGGGAACGAGCGGAACCCGCCGAGCAGGGCGGCGGCGAGGCCGGCCACGGTGACCACCATCGTCAGCGTCAGCCCCGAGAGGCCCGTGAGGGGGGCCACGAGCACGGCGGCGAGGCCGGCGAGGCCGCCGCCCAGGCCCCAGGTGAGGGCGGCGAGGCGGTCGGGCGACCAGCCGAGGGTCTGCACCGCCCGCTCGTTCTCGGCGCTGGCGCTGATGGCCAGGCCGGTGCGGGTGAAGCGCGTCCACGCCCACAGGCCGACGGTGACGGCCAGCGAGATGGCGACCAGGTAGATCCGCTCCTCCTGCACACGGACGTCGCCCCACGTCCACACGTCGTGCGGCAGGAACTGCTCGACGGGCACGTTGGCCTGGGTGTAGCGCTTGGCGACGAGCGCCTGCACCAGGCCGAGCAGGCCGACCGTGGCGATCACGCGCACGATGGCGGCGGCGTTGCGCAGGGTCCGCAGGACCAGGCGCTGGAACAGCAGCGCGACCACGACCGCCGCCACGATCCCCGCGACGCAGGCCGGGAGCGTCTTGAAGCTGTGCTCGGCCTTGAGCTCGACGAACGCGACGTAGGCGGCCAGGGTGCCGAGTGCGCCCTGGGCGAAGTTCACCAGGCCCGACCCGCGGTAGATGAGCACGGCCCCCTGGGCGAACAGCGCGTAGGTGGCCCCCGCGCCGAGCCCGATGATCACGAACTGCAGGAACGACTGCATCCGCTCTGATCCCCCCGATCGTTGCGGCTAGTGCCCTGGCCATGAACGTTCGCCCGTCCACGGCGAGTCAGGATCGTCGCTGGCAAGGACGCAGGACGAAGGCATAGCCGTAGCTACGTCGAGGACGAGGACGCAGCCAGCGGCGATCCTGGCCGGCGTGGTGGGCGTAAACGTTCGTGGCCAGGGCACTAGCTCAGGTCAGGACCGCGGCTCGCGGGGCAGGCCGAGCGAGCGCTCGGCGACGATGTTGCGCTGGATCTCGTCGGTGCCGCCGTAGATCGACGATGCCGGTGAGAAGACGAATGCCTCCGCGAACGCGCCGCCCTCGACGCCGTCGTCGCCGGCGAGCAGGCCGTGGGCCCCGACGATGTCGATGCCGAGCTTCGCCGCCAGCTTGACGATGCGGGTCTGGCTGAGCTTGCCGATGCTGGCGACCGACCCGCCGCCGCCCTGCTGGGCCTCGGCCTTGCCCCGCTGGGCGTTCCAGCGCCCCGTCTCGGTGTAGGCGTAGAGCCGCGCCAGGTCCTGCCGGATGGACGGATCCGTGGTGCGGCCGAGCTTCTGCGCCAGCTCGACGACGTCGGGGTAGCCGACGGTCAGCTTGGCGTTCGGCGGCTCCTCGTGCGCGGCGTCGCCGGCCCGCCGCCCGAGCATGCCGCCCTTCCGGCCGGGGTTCGGGAACCCGGCGTGGCCGCCGCCGGCCCCGATGCCGGTGCGCTCGAAGTGCAGGGTCGTCTGCGTGACCGCCCAGCCGTTGCCCTCGCCGCCCACGAGGTCGGCGGCGTCACACACGCGCCTCGTCGAGGAACACCTCGTTGAACACCGCCTGCCCGGTCATCTCGCGCAGCGGCCGGATGGTCACGCCGGGCTGGTCGAGCGGGAAGGCGAACCACGAGATGCCCTTGTGCTTGGGCACGTCGAAGTTCGTGCGGGCGAGGAGCATGCCGTAGTCGGCCTCGCGGGCCTGGCTCGACCACACCTTCTGGCCACTGATGATCCAGCGGTCGCCGTCGAGTCGCGCCCGGGTCGTGAGCCCGGCCAGGTCGGAGCCGGCCCCCGGCTCGCTGAACAGCTGGCACCAGGCCACCCGGCCGTCGAGGATCGGCGGCACCAGCCGGGCGATCTGCTCGGGGGTGCCCTGCGTCAGGATCGTCGGCGCCGCCATCAGCAGCCCGAGACCGCCGGGCGGGCGGAGGGCGCCGTGGTCGACGAACGCGGCGCGCACCACGGCCTGCGCGCGCCGGCTCAGTCCCCGCCCGCCCTGCTCGGGCGTGAAGTGCGGCGCCGTCCACCCCGCGGCGGCCACGGCCTTCCACCAGGCGTCGACGGTGAGGTCGGGGTTCCAGTTGGCGTCCAACCACGCCTGGACCTCGTCCCACAGGTCGGCGTGCGGGCGCTCGTCCGCGCCCGGCCCCGCAGTCGTCACGCGGTGGCCCCGAGCAGCTCGAGGCAGTTGTCGCGCATGATGCGCTGCACGGCCTGCTCGTCGAACCCGCCGAGCTCCTTGACGAAGTCGAGGGGCTGGGCCACGCCCTCGCCGTGCGGCCAGTCGGAGCCGAAGAGGATGCGGTCGACGCCGATGAGCTGGGCCAGCGCCGCGAGGTCCTCCTCGAGGTACGGGGTGACCCAGACGTGGCGCCGCAGGGTGTCGACCGGGTCCTCGACGAACACCCAGGGCGTCTGGTTGGCCTGCTTGCGCAACCGCTTGGCCAGCACGTGCAGCCAGTCCGAACCGTTCTCGATGCTGGCGACGCGCAGGCTCGGGTGCCGCTTGAACACGCCGTGGACGACCAGCGACGCGATCGTGTCGTGGATCGCCCGGTCGGAGACGACCACCTGGCCGAGGGCGTCGCTGCGGCCGAAGCCGAACGTGTCGTTCGCCCCCCAGGCCGACGCGAACCGCCCGTGGTAGCCGCTGTCGCCGAGGTGGAACGCCACCGGGACCCCGGCCTCGGCCATGCGGGCCCACACCGGGTCGTGGAGCTTGTCGCCCAGCGAGCGGCTGGTGCCGTTGGGCCCGGGCACGGGGGCGGGGCGGACGTGCACGATGCGGGCGCCGCGCTCGATCAGCGAGTCGACCTCGGCCACGGCGGCGTCGGGATCGGCGAGCGACAGCATCGGCGCCGCGATGATGCGCTGCTGGTGGTCGAAGCCCCAGTCGTCCTCGAGCCACCGGTTGAACGCCGAGAGGCTGGCCATCGTGGCGGCGATGTCGTCGCGCAACGCCTCCTCGACGCCGCAACCCAGGGTGGGGAACAGCAGCGCGGCGCCGAGGCCCTGCTCGTCCATCACCTCGATGCGGCGGTCGCGCTCGCGGTACTCGGCGCGCAGCGGCTCGACCTGCATGAGCGAGCGGGGGTCGACCCCCTCGGGGATCTGGCCCCGGAACAGCGGGTCGAGGCAGCCGGGGACGATGATCGGGTCGAACGTCGGGTTGGGGACGAACCGGTTGACGCGCCCGCCGATCAGCAGCTGGACGCGCTTGCCGTCCTGCACCGGCTTCACCCCGCGGTCGCGGAAGGCCTTGTCGAGGTGTCGGGTGAACGCGTCCAGCGGCTCGTAGTAGTGGTTGTCGGCGTCGATCGGCTTGACGTCCATCGTGCTCCCCCCTCGGCGCTGAGTAGCGACGCTTTCCAGTTCCGTACAGTAGCGCTTTTGACCTTTGGCTAGCCCGCCTCCGGGAAGAAGAAGGCCCGGGCGTTGCCCTGGAGCCACCCGTCGAGCACCTCGGGCGGGAGGTCGAGCGCCGACGCCTCGCCGATGCACCTCTTCATCGACAGCACCGGGTAGTCGGAGGCGAACAGCACGCGGTCCTGGCCACGGGTGCGCATGTAGTGCAGCAGCGACTCGGGCAGGCGCTTGGGCGACCACGCCGAGGTCATGAGCCGCAGGTTGCGGTACTTGAGCATGAGTCGGATGGCGGTGTCCCACCACGGGTCGGCCCCGTGGATCATGCACAGCTTCAGCTCGGGGAACCGCACGCACACCCGGTCGAGGTGGATCGGGTTCTGCACCTCGCCCGGGATCGGCGGGCCGGGGATGCCCGTGTTCATGCACAGGGGCAGGTCGAGCTCGCAGCACTTGGTGTACAGCGGGTAGTAGACGGCGTCGCTCGGCGGGTACATCCCGTCGCCCCAGAAGCTGGGCCCGACGGAGGCGTAGGCCACGGGGTGGTCGCGGACGAACGACTCGAGGGCCCGCACGGTCTTCATGGGCCGGAGGAGGTTGAAGCCGCCCACGCCGAGGGCGAACCGCTCGGGCTCCGCGGCGACGAACCGCTGGGCCCGGTCGTCGGTGGCCCCGACCCGGGTGAGGAGGATCGCCCGCTCGACCCCGTTGGCGTCCATGTCCTCGAGCAGCTCGGGCAGCTCGGGGCTCTTCAGGAACGAGTCGCCGGCCCGGAAGTAGTCCTCCTTGACCCGGATCATCCACTCGGGCTGCTGGGCGTCGCCCATGTCGACGTTCACGAGGCAGTCGATCGTTCTCGTCACTCGGTTCGCTCCTTCACGTGGGCCGGCCGCCCCAGCCCCCGGAGGAGGCGCTGCAGGCCGGCCTTGTCGACCTTGCCGGTGGCCGACACGGGCACGACCTCGGGGTCGGGGGTGAGCACCCAGCGGGTCGGCACCTTGAACGCGCTCAACCGTTCCCGCGCCGCGGCGACGACCGTGTCGACCGACGCATCGGTGATCACGATGGCGCCGACCTCGGGGCGCTCGTCGGCGCCGTCGACGTCGGTCACGTGGGCCTGCCGCACGCCGTCGATCGAGCGCAGCGCCGCCTCCACCTCGGACGGGTAGACCGTGGCGCCCTTGACCTTGACCATGTCGTCGAGCCGGCCGCCGTACCAGAGGTAGCCGTCCTCGTCGACGCGTCCGAGGTCGCCGGTCCGGTAGAAGCCGTCGGGCGTGAACACCGACGACCGGACCCGGCCGCAGATGCCGCGCAACAGGTTCGGGCCCCGGAGCCACAGCTCGCCCTGCTCGCCCGGGGCGAGGACGGCGCCGGTGTCGGGATCGGCGACGCGGACCTCGACGCCGGCGAACGGCCGGCCGCAGCTGCCGAACTTGTCGGCGGGCAGATCGGTGTCGAGCCGGTCGCCGCAGTAGGGACCGAACGACTCGGTCATCCCGAACAGGTTGGCCCGGGCCCCCGGCGCCGGGCGCCGCTCGGGCGGCAGCACGGCGCCGAGGCTGCCGTCGCGGAGCGACGAGAGGTCGGCACCGGCGAATGCGGGGTGGGCGGCGAGGCGGGAGGCCTGGTCGGGCCAGCCGCGGAACAGCGTCGCCCGCTCCCGCCGCAGCAGGTCGAGGGTGCGGGCGGGCTCGGGCTCGGCCTCGGTCAGCAGCGTGGCCCCGGCCACCAGCGCGGTCAGCAGCCCGCCGGCGAACCCGCCGGTCCAGAAGAACGGCATCGGGATGTAGAGGCGCTCGCCCGGACCGACGCAGCGGGCCGCGAGCCCGGCGGCGGTGGCGCGCAACGCGCCGCCGTGGGTGTGGATCACGCCCTTGGGCGTCCCCCGGCTGCCCGACGTGAACAGCACCGCCAGGTCGTCGGCGGGCCGCACGCGGGTCTCGAGCGCACGCACCAGGGAGGGGGGAGTGGCCGGCTCGGGCAGGTCGTCGCTGCGCCACACGCGGCGCAGCGACGGCGCCGCCGGATGGCGGCCCCCCGATCCGACCGTTGCCACCAGCCCGGAGGCGGCAACCTCGAGGTCGTCCAGGTAGCGCCGGTCGCGGAAGGCCGGCACGGCGATCAGGTGGGTGATCGTGGCGGTCGTGACCTGGGCGAGCAGCTCGGGCGGCCGCAGGAGGGTGCTGAGCGGCACGAGCACCGCCCCGACGCGCACCACGGCCAGCGCCGTGGTGGCCCACTCGATCCCGTTGGGGGCGAGCAGGCCCACCCTGTCGCCCTTCACCACCCCGGCGGCCACGAGCCGGGCCGCCCGCGCGGCGCTGGCGTCGTCGAGCGCGGCGTAGGTGATGGCGTCGTCGGCGGTCACGAGGGCGCGCCGGTCGCCGTCGACCTGCCGCCGGTGGGCCAGCAGCGCCGGGATCGTCTCGGGCTCAGGAGCCACCGAGCATCTCCTTGAGGGCACGGAGGTCGAGCTTCCCGCTGGACATCATCGGCACGGCGTCGTCGGCGACGACGACGATGCGGCGGGGGACCTTGTAGGTCGACAGCCGCTGCCGCAGGCGGGCCCGCAGGTCGTCGACGTCGACGGCCGATTCCGCCGGCGCCCGCACGAGCGCCGCCACCACCTGGCCGCGGGCCGTATCGTCGACCCCCACGACGTGGGCGACGAGACCCGAGACCTCGAGGATCGCCGCCTCGACCTCCCGCGGCGACACGTTGGCGCCCGCCGTCTTGATCATGTCGCTGCTGCGGCCGCGGAAGTAGACGAAGCCGTCGTCGTCGACGGTCACGAGGTCGCCGGTGCCGTACCAGCCGTCGGGGTCGAAGGTCTCGTGTCGCTCGCGCCCGTCGTACCCCTCCGTCAGGAACGGCCCCCGGAACCACAGCTCGCCGACCTCACCCGGCCCGCAGTCGGCGCCGCCGCCCTCCCGGCGCACCCGGGCCTCGAACCCGGGCACCGGCTTCCCGAACGACCCCCGGCGGATCTCGGGCTGCTCCGACTCGTCCTCGCTGGCGAGGCACACGCTGCCCGCCTCGGTCATGCCGAGCATGGCGTGGTGCAGCTCGGGGTCCGCGGGGCGCACCTCCGCCGGCATGATCGGCCACAGGTTGCCGCGGCGGATCGACGACAGGTCGCGGTCGGGGAACGTGGCGTCGTCGGGCAGGTGGGCCACCGAGGCGGCGAAGCCGTTGACCATGGTCGGGCGCTCGCGCTCGAGCACGTCGAGCACGCCGGCGGCGGTGGGGGAGTTCGAGCACACCAGCGTGGCCCCGGCCACCAGGGAGCCGAGAAGGGCGTAGGCGAAGCCGCCGATCCAGAAGAACGGCGAGTTCGAGAACAACACCTCGCCGGGGACGTACCGGCGCATCTGGTTGAGGTTGTCGAGGTGGCGGATGAGGGCACCGTGGGTGTGGATCACCCCTTTGGGCGCGCTGGTCGAGCCCGAGGTGTGCACGATCACCATGCGATCGGCCGGGGTGACGGCGGCCTCGGCCGCGGCGAGGACGTCGGCATCGAGGGTCTCTGCGCCCGCCAACAGCCCGGCCGTCGTCCACCCGGGGTCGACCGCGGGGGCTGGCCCGTCGACGGCGAAGGCGATGCGGCGCAGCGACGGCGCGGCCTCGGCCCACAGCGGGGGCGGGGCCCCGAGGTCGAGCTCGGCGATGCCGGCGCGCAGGCTGGCCGGGTAGTCCTGCGAGCGGTAGCCGGCCGCCGCCAGCAGGATCGCCACGTCGGCGCCCCGCAGCAGGCCCACCAGCTCGGCGCTGGTCGAGAAGGTGCTGAGGGGCACGCTGACCGCGCCGATGCGGGCCGCAGCGAGCCACGCCACCACGAAGTCGGGCCCGTTGGGGTGGAGGATCGCGACGCGGGTGCCGGCGCTTGCGTCGGCCGCGAGCAGGGCCCGCGCCAGCTCGGCCGAGCGCCTTTCGGCCTCGGCGTAGGTGAGCCGTGCGTCGTCGCAGACGAGCAGCACGTCGTCGGGCCGGTCGTCGACCCGGGCCCGCAACAGCGCGGGGACGGTGAGCGGCAGGCCGTCGCCGGCGTCGATCACGGGCGAGGTCATGGCGCGCTCCGTCGGGGCGACACCTCGGGCAGCGCCGCGCGGTCGCCGGCGATCGCGTCCACCTCGGCCTCGCACAGCACCCGGCCGCCGGCGAGCAACTGCCCGGTCGAGCGGATGCGCCCGTCGGCGGCGGTGCGCTCGAGGGTGAAGGAGAGGGGTGTGAGCAGCGGCGTCGGTCGGCGGTAGCGCAGCGCCAGAGACGTCGTCTTGCCCGCGGCGCCGACGTCGCAGTTGTGGTGCTGTGCGGCGCAATCGAAGAACACGGCCAGGAACCCGCCGTGCACGATCCCCGGCGGCCCCTCGTAGGCGACGGGGAAGGTGACCGTCCCCGTGGCATGGTCGCCGTCGACCTCCAGGCGGTACTCGGGGAAGCACGGGTTGAAGGCGCCGATGTCGCGGGCGTGGTCGAGGTACACCCGGCCGTCGCCCGACGCCGCCGGCCCGACCCGCGGGGCGGGGTCGGCGGGCACCCGCGCTGCGAGGGCGTCCTCGGCCCGCCGGAGATCGGCGATCAGGCGGTCGACGTCGGGCTCGTCGCCCTCGAGCGCGAGCACCAGGCTGGTCACCCGGCGCAGCAGGTCGGCGGCGGCCATCGTCTGCGGCAGCGGCTCGGTGCCGAAGGTCCAGCGCACCTAGCGGCCCTTCGGCATGCCGAGGATCCGCTCGGCGATCAGGTTGCGCTGGATCTGCGAGGTGCCCGCGGCGATCGTGTACTGGAACGACCAGAGGTAGTCGCGCACGGCGAGGGCGTCCTCGCTGTCGGGCCCGTCGGTGCCGATGGCCCGGCGGCCGAGCAGCCGCATGCCGAGCTGGGCGATCTCCTGGCCGAGCTCGCTGTAGCCGAGCTTCACGGCCGAGCCGAGCGGCGACGGCACGCCCGAGGCCTCGGCCTCGGTCACGCACCGCTGGGTCATGCGCCACAGGGCCTCGACGCGGGCGTCGAGGCGGCCGAGGTGGCGCAGCAGCCCGGGGTCGTCGGCGGCCGTGCCGCCGCTGGCGGCCCGCTGCTCGGCCAGGGCCACGAGCCGCCGGAGCTGCGAGCGCAGGGTGATGATGTGCTGGGCGAAGGCGGTGCCCCGCTCGAACCGCAGCGTCACGTTGGTCACCCGCCAGCCGTCGTTCTCGGCGCCCACCCGGTTGGTCACCGGCACTCGGGCCTCGTCGAGGAACACCTCGCAGAAGTGGCTCTCGCCGTCGATCGTCTTCATCGGCCGCACCTCGACCCCGGGCTGGTCCATCTCGAGGATCAGCCAGGTGATGCCCTTGTGTTTCGGGGCGTCAGGGTCGGTGCGGACCAGCAGCTCGCAGAAGTCGGCGACGTGGGCGCGGGTGCTCCAGATCTTCTGCCCGGACACGACGTAGTCGTCGCCGTGCCGCACCGCCCGGGTGCGCAGCGAGGCGAGGTCGGAGCCGGCCTCGGGCTCGGAGAACCCCTGGCACCACACGCTCTCGCCCCGCAGGATGCGGGGCAGGTGATGCCGGCGCTGCTCCTCGGTGCCCTCGGCGATGAGCGTCGGGCCGGCGTGGGCGTTGCCGACGAAGTTGATGCCGACGTAGGGCGCGCCCGAGGCCGCGTACTCCTCGAGGAACACGAGCTGCTGGGTCGCCGGCAGGCCCCGGCCGCCGTACTCGACCGGCCACTGCAGACCGGCGTAGCCGGCGTCGTGGAGCCGGCGCTGCCAGCCGGTGTCGTAGGCCCGCCGGGCCGCCCAGTCGCCGGGCGGGGGTGGCGGGCCGTAGGCGGGAACGGCCTCGTCCAGCCACGCGCGGACCTCCTTGCGGAAGGCCTCGTCGGCGTCGGAGTAGCGCAGGTCCATCGCTCAGGCTCCCGGCTCCGTGCCGAGCAGTGCGCTCACCGCGACCAGGTCGACCTTGGCCGAGTCGGTGCGGGGCAGCGCGTCGACGATGCGGATCTCGGCCGGCAGCTCGTAGCGGGCCAGCTGGGTGGCGGCGTGGGCGAGGAGGTCGTCGGGCCCGACGGCGGCGGCCCCGGCGCGCAGCTCCACGGCGGCGACCGGCACGGCGCCGAGGCGCCGGTCGGCTCGGCTCACCACCGCCGCGCCCCGCACCGCCGGGTGGCGCTCGAGCACGGCCCGGATGTCGTCGGGCCGCACCTTGAACCCGCCGCGGATGATCGCCTGGTCGGCGCGGCCCAGGATGAAGAGGAACCCGTCGTCGTCGATGCGGGCGAGGTCGGTGGTGCGGACCCAGCCGCTGCCGTCGCCGAGCTGGCCGGCCTTCACCTCGAGGACCCCCTCCACGTCGGCCCCCACCGGCTCGCCGGAGTCGGGGTCGACCACCCGCAGCTCGCACCCGGCGTGGGCTCGCCCGACGCTGCCCCGCTTGGTGGCCCAGAAGCCTCGGTGGTCGTCGATGTTCCACCCGGCGACGCCCCCGCCGAACTCGGTGGCGGCGTACGAGACCAGCACCGGCACGCCGTAGCGGGCGATGAAGGCATCGGCGTCGTCGGGGTCGAGCGGGGCGGTGCCCGACACCACCGAGCGGAGGCTGGCCAGGTCGGCGGGGTCGACGTCTGCCTCGAGCACCATGCGCAGGGCGGTGGGCACGAGGCTGGCCGTGGCCGGGCGGTGCCGGCGGACGGCGTCGACCCACCCCTCGACGGTGAAGCGCTCGAGCAGCGAGAACGACCGGCCGTCGCTGACGCACTGCAGCACCCGGAACAGCCCGCCGAGGTGCACGAGCGGCGAGTTCACGACCGCCACGCCCTTGCGCAGGCGCAGGTCGGCCTCGCGGTTCGACTCGTAGTGCTTGGCCCCGACCAGCACGCGCTCGAGGGTCTGGTACGTGAGGTCGATGCGCTTGGGCGGGCCGGTGGTCCCGCTGGTGAGCATGCGCACGGCGACCCCCGGACGACCGTTGTCGGCGCTTCCACCGGCCCCCTGCTCGACGGTGACCGCGTCGCCGAGGTCGGTGGCGGCCACCCGGGTGGCGCGCGCGCCGGCTGGCACGAGGTCGGCGAGGTCGGCCGGCTCGCCGGCGAGGACCGGCAGGTCGAGGCCGGCGATGTCGTCGCGGGTGCGCTCGCGGCCGCGCCCCGGGTTGATCGTCACCACGCAGCCCCCGGCCCGCAGCACGCCGAGCAGCAGCCCGATCGACGCCGGGCGGTTCCGCAGCAGGATGCCGACCTCCGCCCCGGGGCGGTCGACGAGCGCGGCGACCTGCGCGGTGGTGTCGGCGAGGGCGCCCCACGGGCGCCACCGCCCGTCGAACTCGACGGCGTCGGCCGCCGGGTCGAGGGCGAGGACGGCGGCGATGCGGGCCGGCAGCCCCGTGGTCGTCGGTGCGGTCACCGCAGCCTCGGCTCGGTGCGGGCCGGCGGGTGCTCGGCCACCTCGGCCATGCCGAGGGGGTTGCCGAGCCGCGTGTAGATGAGCCCCTGCTCCATGGCGGCCCGGTAGGGGCGGTCGAGCGACTCCCAGATGGCCCGGACCGTGCCCTGGGTGGCGGCGCTCGGCTTGGCCGCGATGCCCGCGGCGATCTCGTGGGCCCGGTCCCACAGCGCCGCCCGGTCGACCACCTCGGTGACGAGGCCGATGCGCAGCGCCGTCTCGGCCGTCACCCGCTCGTCGTTGCCGGACAGCGCGATGCGCAGCGTCTGGGCGAGCCCGACGCGGCGCATGAGGCCGACCGGCTCGAGCGCCGAGACCAGGCCGGCCGAGACGTGCGAGTCGAAGAACGTGGCCTCGGGCGAGCAGATCACGATGTCGGCCTCGTTGAGGAAGTAGAAGGCGCCCGCGGTGCACAGGCCCTGCACGGCGCACACCACCGGTTTCCACACCTTCTGCCACTTGGGGCTGAGCAGCTCGCCGGGGTCCTCGTGGTTCCAGACGTCGTCGGGCTGGCCGTAGGGCTTCTTCACGTCGAGCCCGGCGCTGAACGCCCGGTCGCCCTCGGCCCGCAGCACCACGGCGTTGACCTCGGGGTCGTCCTTCACCAGCCGCCAGGCGGCCCGCATCTCCTCGCACATCTGCCGGTCGAAGGCGTTCAGCACCTCGGGCCGATTCAGCGTGATGGTGGCGACGCGGTCGGGCGAGGTGGCGTAGCGGATGGTCTCGAAGTCGTCGGTGCTCATCGTGCTCGCCACTCCGGCGGTCGCTTCTCGACGAAGGCCCGCGGGCCTTCCTTGGCGTCCTCGGTGCGGAGCACCCGCTCGCGGAACGCCTCGGCCAGGATCTCGGCCTCGTGCAGCGGCAGGTCGATGCCCTTGCGGATGGCCAGCCGGGTGCCCCGCACCGCCAGCGGCGCGTTGCGGTTCACCAGGTCGACCACCTCGCGGGCCCGTTCCATGAGCCGGTCGTGCTCGACGACCTCGGAGATCATCCCCAGCTCGTAGGCCCGCTGCGCGCTCATGCGTTCGTGGCGTCCGGTCAGGGCGATGCGCATGGCGATGCCCATCGGGAGCACCCGCGCCAGGCGGACGACCTCACGGCCCGACACGAGGCCGATGCTCACGTGCGGGTCGAAGAACTCGGCCCGGTCCGACGCGATGGTGATGTCACCGGTGGTGACCCAGTCGAGCCCGGCGCCGCAGCACAGCCCGTTCACCGCGGTGACGACCGGCTTGGTCATCGTCCGGAACGGGGGAGTGCCTTCCTGCGGGGCCTCCCACTGGGGCAGCGTCGACAGGTACGGCTCGTCGTAGACGACCTTGCCGTCCTCGGGGATCTCGGTGACGTCGGCGCCGGTGCAGAACGCCCGGCCGTTGCCGGTGACGAGGATGGTCCACACCTCGCCGTCGGCCTCGGCGGCGGCGTAGGCCTGCCGCAGCTCGTGCGACCATCGACGGGCTGAGCGCGTTGAGCTGGTCGGGTCGGTCGAGGGTGATGGTCGCCGTGCGGTCCGCGACCTCGTACACGATCGTCTCGAACTCCATCCGGTCTCCTCAGCGTCCTTCGAACCGGGCGGCCGCCGCCAGGGTCGAGCCCAGGTGGAGGGCATGGTCGTCGGCGGCACCGAAGCCCTGCTCCAGCACCCAGGCCCGCTTGAGCAGGTGGTTGGGCAGCATGTCCCAGGTGAAGCCCATGCCGCCGAGCACCTGCACGGCGGTGCTGGCGTTGGCGATGGCGGCGTCGGCGGCGAGCAGCTTGGCCGACGCGGCGGCGCGGCCGGGGTCGTCGCCGTCGGGCTGCTGCACCACCGCGGCCGCGGCATAGGTGGCGCTCTGGGCCAGCCCGCCGCGCACGTACATGTCGGCGAGCAGGTGCTTCACCGCCTGGAACGACCCGATGGGCTCGCCGAACTGGTGGCGCTCGAGCGCGTAGGCGCGGGCGACCTCGAGCGCCCGCGAGGCCACGCCGACGAGCAGCGCCGCGCTGAGCACGGTGCCGAGCCGGCGCAGCCGGGTGGCGGCGTCGGCGTCGCCCACCGGTCGGCCGCCGGCGACCCCGGTGAACCGGCCGACCGGGGTGAGCGGGTCGAGCGGGTCGAGCGGCGTCGGCGGGGCGAGATCGGCCGTCCGGTGGGCGACCACCCCGTCGTCGTCGACGACCAGCAGCACGTCGATGTCGGCGGCGTGCTCGACGACGGCCGAGCCGTCCTCGACCGCCACCGCCTCGACCCCGCCGACCAGCGTGTCGGCCGGCGGCGGCGCCGTCGATGAGCGGTGCCGCGAGGACCGTCCACAGCACCGGGCCGGGCGCCAGGTGGGAGCCGAGCTGCTCGAACAGCAGCGCCCCCTCGACCACGCCGAGCCCGCTGCCGCCCGCATCCTCGGGCAGCAGGAGGCCGAACATGCCGAGCGCCGCCATCTCGTCCCAGGCGGCCCGGTCGGTGGCCGCCCCCTCCCGCTCGACGACGGCGTCGAGGGGGAAGCGGTCGGCGCAGAACCGGGCCACGGTCTGCTGCAGCTCGACCTGTCCGGAGTCCAGGCGGAACTCCATCACCCCTCCTCTGGAATCACCCCTCCGCTGGAAATATCTAGAGGTTAAGCGTACGGTCTGCGGCACCACCACGCCAAGACGCTGCCCCAGGGAGGCCACCTCGGTGACCGACGGTCGAGTGCTCATGGAGCGAGACGCCGAGACCGGCATCGCCCGCATCACGCTGGACAACCCGAGCGCGGAAGAACTCCTACGACCCGGCCATGCGCCAGCAGCTCGGCGGCTTCCTGGACGAGCTCGCCTTCGACGACGCCGTGAAGGTGGTGGTGCTGCGCGGCGCCGGCGGGATCTTCAGCACCGGCGCGGACATGAACAACGCCTACGCCTGGTACGGCGAGGGGGCCGACGACGCGGGGAAGAGGCGCCGGCCCAGCCAGCGCCGCCGGCTGCTCGTCGACCGGAAGACGTTCGACTTCTACCACGCCTTCCTGGGCTACCCGAAGGTCACGGTGGCCGAGGTCTCGGGGTTCGCACTCGGGGGCGGCTTCGAGCTGGCGCTGATGGCCGACATCGCGGTGGTGGCCCGCGACACGGTGATCGGCATGCCGGCCACCCGGTTCCTCGGCCCGGCGCTCGGGTCGCTGCACATGTTCTTCCACCGCCTCGGCCCGGTGCTCGCCCGGCGGCTGCTGCTCACGGGCGACACGATCGAGGCCGGCGAGGTGGCGCACCTCGGCGTGTTCACCGAGGTGGTCGAGCCCGACGCCGTCGAGGCGCGGGCGGCATGGTGGGCCGAGAAGGCGTCGCGGATGCCGGCCGACGGCATCGTGATGGCCAAGGAGGCCTTCCGCCTCGTGGAGCAGTTGCAGGGCTACCAGGGCGAGGAGGTGCTCAGCTACCTGTTCCACGCCTACGGCACCAACCTCCAGTTCGACGACGGCGACTTCAACTTCGTCAAGGTCCGGTCCGAGCACGGCACCAAGCGGGCCTTCGAGCTCCGCGACACCCACTTCGAGGTCCCCGAGCCTTAGGCCCGCGCGCCGAGCGGATCAGCGTGCGTCTGCGGTGGCGTCGACGGCGGTGCGGGCCACCTCCTGCGCCCACCGGTAGTCGGCCTTGCCGTTGGCGTGCCGCCGGATGCTGTCGCACACGGCGACCGCCCGCGGCGCCTTGAACCGGGCGATGTCGGCCGCCACGAACTCGCGCAGCGCGCCCGGGTCGAGCGTCGCCCCCTCCCGCGCCGCCACCACCGCCACGACCTCCTGCCCGAAGCGCTCGGACGGCCGCCCGACGGCGAGCGCGTCGGCCACGTCGGGGTGGCGACGGAGCACGGCCTCGACCTCCTCGACGAACACCTTCTCGCCGCCCGTGTTGACCACCATGGCATCGCGGCCGAGCATCCGGATGCCGCCGCCGGCCAGCCGCTGGGCCCGGTCGCCGGGGATGGCGACCCGCTCGCCGTCGATGATCGGGAACGTGGCCTCGGTGCGCTCGGCGTCACCGAGGTAGCCGAGCGGCACCCGGCCGCGCCGGGCCGTCCACCCGATCTCGTCGTCGCCCGGGGCGAGGAAGCGCGTGCGGTCCTCGGACACGACGTCTGCGCCCGAGCTGGGCGTGAACCCGTCGGGTCGAGTCGAGCGGCTGCGCGCCCCGAACGCCATGCCGCCCGTCTCGGACGCCCCGTAGCCGTCGACGATCGTGAGCTGCGGCAGCAGCTCGAGCAGCGCCTCCTTGTGGTGCTCGCCCGTCGCCGCGCCCCCTGTGCCGAGGATGCGCAGCGACCCCAGGTCGTAGCGCCGGCGCCGCAGCTCGTCGACGAGCGGGCCCGCGTAGGCGTCGCCCACGATCGACATCATCCCGACCTGCTCGCGCTCGGCGAGCTCGAGGATCTGGCGGGCGTCGTAGGTCCCGGAATCCTCGTGCAACACCACGGTCCCGCCGTTGTGCAGGCCCGAGAAGGCCGTCCACTGGGCGGCGGCGTGCATCAGCGGGGGCACCGCGTACCACCCACCGCCTCCGGCGTTGGCGGTCGCGGCAATCGACTCGGCGGTGGCGCCCTCGCCGCCGGCCATCGCCGACACGTAGATGTCGGCCTGGCGCCACAGCACCGCCTTGGGGCGACCCGTGGTGCCGCCCGTGCAGACGAGGTACAGGTCGTCGGGCGAGGGCACCGGCAGCGACGCCTCGACCGGCGTGCGGGCCGCGTCATCGAAGCTCGTGCTGCCCGGCAGGGGAGCCACGCCCGACCCGTCGTCGACGTCCGCGAGCACGAGTCCGGAGATGTCGCACCCGGGGGCCGACTCGCAGGCGGCGGCGACGAGCGGGCCGAGCGCCCGGTGGTAGACGACGGCGCGGGTGTGGAGGTCGGCGAGCAGGGCCCCCACCTCGACCGGCCGGTAGTGCTGGTTGACGTTGAACGGCACGGCCCGGGCCCGGAAGGCGCCGAGCATGGCCTCGATGTACTCGACGCTGTTGTGCAGCACGAGGGCGACGGTGTCCTGGCCGCACTCCCATCGCTCGAGCTCGCCCCGCTCGCGCCGGACGCCGAGGCCACGGGCGCCGAGGAACGCGGCGATCGAGCGGGTCCGGTCGGCGATCTCGCCGTACGACCGCCGCACCGCCCCGCACACGACCATCTCGCGCGCCGGCACGGTCGCCGCCAGGACGTCGTGCACCGCCGCCAGCGACCAGTCCCCCGATGACATGCGAAAAGTCTAGAGCTTTTCTCGGTCTTGCGCGGCGCCGAGCGGTCGGGTCAGGCCCGGTCGAGCAGGTCGGCGAGGGCCCGGCTGATCAGGTTGTCGCGGGCGAACTCGGGCGGGACCAGACCGATGTCGGCGAGGAGCCGGCCCATCCGCAGCATGATCACCGTGAAGCGCAGCCCGGCGAACAGCTCGTAGTACGCCAGCGCGCCCGCAGACCGGCCGGTGGCGGCCGCCCAGCGCCGGGCGGTCTCCTCGCGGGACGGGAACCCCGGCAGCCGCGTGCAGCCCGACCCGGCCGTGAGCGCCGCGTCGGCGAACAGCCACCAACCGAGGTCGAGCAGGGGATCGCCGATGCCCGACATCTCCCAGTCGAGGACGGCCGCCACCGCGAAGTCGCGGTAGATCAGGTTGCTGAGGCGGGCGTCGCCCCACACCAGGCACGGCCCCTCGGCCGGCTCGGGGGGCCGGTCGCGGCGCAGCACGTCCAGTGTCCGGCGGGCCAGCGGGTGCGGCTCGCCCTCCTCGGCCCACGCGAGGAAGCGCTCGACGTCGTCGAGGTGCCCCGCCAGCGTGTCCTCGGCCTCGGGGTAGGTCCCCGCGGGCAGGCCCAGCCGGCCGACGTCGACCCGGTGGATGCGCGCCATGGCGTCGACCCCCGCCCACCACGCCCGGGCCTGTTGCTCGGGCGAGGCGTCGTGCAGCCACCCCTGGCCGGCGTAGGGCGGGGTGTCGGTGGGGATGTCGCCGGCGACGCGGTCCATGAGCCAGAACGGCTGGCCGAACCACGACCGGTCGGTCTCCAGCCAGTGGATCCTGGCCATCGGCACGTCGGTGCGCTCGGCGAGGGCGTGCATCACCGCGTGCTGGCGGAGGAAGGTCTCGTCGGGGAACACCTGGTGGCCCGACGGTGCGATGCGCGCGACGAGGCACCGCGTACGCCTGTCGTCGCCGGCGCCCCAGGTCGCCTCGAACAGGATGGTCTCGTTCGACCACCCGGTGGCCCCGGGGATGGACACGTCGCCCACCGACGGGTCGGCCACGCCCGCCACCTGCCCGAGCCAGCGGGTGAGCGTGGCGGCGGTCGCCTCGGGATCGCGCTCGAGGACGCCCACGCCGGTCAGCCGTCCCCGGCGGGGTCGGCGGCGACGGCGACGCCGTCGGCGACCAGCGCGTCGATCGCCGCCCCGTCGAGGTCGAGCTCGGCCAGCACCTCGCGGGTGTGCTCGCCCAGCCGAGGCGCCCGCCACCGCGGGGCCGGCGGCCGGCCCTCGAAGTCGGCAGGGGTGGCCAGCATGGGCCAGCCCCCGGTCTCGTCGGGCACCTCCACCACCGATCCGGCGGCGAGGAACTGCTCGTCGGCCAGCAGGTCCTCGACCGTGTTCACCGGGCTCCAGAAGAGGTCGGGCTCGGCGTCGAAGGCCGCAGCCCATTCGTCCAGCGGGCGGGTGGCGAAGATGGCGTCGAGCTCGCCGATCAGGACGGCGGCGTTGCCGGCCCGGCTGCGCGGGTCGGCGAAGCGGGGATCGGTCAGCCACTCGGGCCGTCCGACCGCTCGGGCCAGTGCCGGCCAGTGGCGCTCGCCCTCGAGCCCGACGATCCAGAACGGGCGGCCGTCACCGGCGGTGTAGTTGTTGACCGTCGGGCTGTACATGGTCTCGCGCGTGCCGATGGCCAGGCTGCGGCCCCACATCAGCGCCACGTTCACGTCGAAGCCGAGGGTGTAGGCGCCCTGGCGGAGCAGCGAGGTCGACACCACTTGGCCGCGGCCGGTGCGGGCCCGGCCCACCAGGGCGGCGCTGACCATGGCGGCGGCGGTCATGGCGGCCGAGTGGTCGCCCATGCCGCCGCGCTGGAACGGCAGGGGGCCGCCGGGTGCACGCAGCGACTCGGCGATGCCGGCCCGGGCCCAGAAGGCGGCGATGTCGTAGGCGGCCTTGCCGGCATCGGGTCCGTCGAGCCCGTAGCCCGTGATGAGGGCGTAGACGAGGTGCGGGTGACGCCGGCGCGCGTCGTCGGGCCCCAGCCCGAGGCGGTCGAGGGCTGCGGGGCGGACGTTGGTGACGAAGACGTCGGCCCCGGCCAGCAGCTGGTCGGCGATCTCGACGCCCCGCTCGGTCGACAGGTCGAGGGCGATGCCGCGCTTGCCCCGGTTGTCGAGCTCGAACACCGGGTTCACGTCGAGGTCGCCCCCGAGCATGCGCTGGAAGCCGCGGGCCGGGTCGCCGGCGGGCGGCTCGATCTTGACGACGTCTGCTCCCCAGTCGGCGAGGATGCCGGCCGCGCCGGGCCCGGCCACCCAGACGCCGAGCTCGACCACCCGGATGCCGTCGAGCGGCCCGGTCATGCTGTCGACGTCGCGGTCGCCGGCGTCGGCGTGAACCGCACGGGCATCGCCTCGAGGCCGCTCACGAAGTTCGACGGCCGGAGGGGCAGGGCCTCGCCGAGGGCCAGTTCGAGGTCGGGAAGCCGGGTCAGGACCTCGCGGAACATGACCTTCAGCTCGAGGCGGGCGAGCGAGGCGCCCAGGCAGAAGTGGGGGCCGAACCCGAACGCCAGGTGCGGGTTGGGGTCGCGGCGGACGTCGAACGTGTCGGGGGCGGCGAAGACGTCCTCGTCGCGATTGGCTGACGGGTAGAAGAGCATCACCTCGTCACCCTCGCGCAGGCGTTGGCCCCGCAGCTCGACGTCGGTCGTGACCGTGCGGGACATGTTCTTGACCGGCGACACCCAGCGCAGCAGCTCCTCGACAGCCACCGGCAGCAGCCCGGGGTCGGCGGCGAGCGCCGCGAGCTGGTCGCGGTGGTGGAGGAGCGCCAGCATGCCGCCGCTGATCACGTGGCGCGTGGTCTCGTCGCCGCCGATCAGCAGCAACAGCGTCTCGTTCACGATCGATTCGTCGTCGAGCCGGTGCCCGTCGATCTCGGCGGCGCACAGGGTGCTGATCAGGTCGTCGCGCGGTTCCGCCCGCCGCTGGGCGATCACCCGGAGCTGCAGCTCGCGGAAGCCGAGCATGGCGTCGGCGGCCGTCTCCAGCACCTCGGGCGGCGCCGTGGCGGAGGTGGCCCGCAGCATGTCGTCGGACCAGCGGAGCAGGTCGTCGTGGGCGTCCTCGCCGAACCCCAGCAGGTCCGCGATCACCATCAGTGGCAGCGGCGCGGCGACGTCCCACACGAAGTCGCAGGCGCCTGCCGCGCCCACCCGGTCGACGATGCGGCGGCACATCCCGGCGACCGTGTCCTCCATCTCGGCGATGCGCCGCGGCGTGAAGCCCCGGTTGACGAGCGAGCGCCGGCGCCGGTGGTCGGGGTCGTCCATCGAGATCATCATCGGCAGCGGCCTGCCGTGGGGCCGCGGCGCCCGACGGCTCGAGAAGGTCCGGGGATCCTTCTCGATGGCGAGGACGTCGTCGTAGCGGGCGATGCCCCAGACGTCGGACACCTCGTCGTGGTAGACGGGCGCCTCGCGCCGCATCCACGACCAGATCTCGTGCGGGTCGTCGGCGTACCAGCGGCCGTCGAGCAGGTCGAGGCCCTCGCGGCGAGGGTGCGTGCTCGTCATGGTGTCCTCGTCATGGCCGGGGCAGCCCGCAGCGGCGCTGGGCGATGATGTTGCGCTGCACCTCGCTCGTGCCGGCATAGATGGTGGTGCCGAGCGAGAAGCGCAAGGCGTGCTCGATGCGGCCCACCTGCTCGGCGACGAGGGCGAGGTCGAGCAGCGGGGCGCCCCACCCGCCCCGGGCCTCGCCCACCGCCATCGTCACGGCGCCGGTGTCGAGCAGCGTGCGCCACAGGACAAGAGGTTGCCGAAGGAGGTGACGAGCTGGCGCTGCTCGTCGCTGAGCCCGAGGTCCACGGTCGGACTGTAGCAACGCTTCACTTCACGCGATAGCGCCACTACCGGCCAGTGTGAGCATCACTTCCCGCCCTAGCGCCGAGCGGCGCCCGCGCTGGTCAGCGGCCCTGGAAGACCGGCGGCCGCTTCTCGGCGAACGCGGTGAGAGCCTCGACGAGATCGGCCGTGCCGAGGTTGACGTTCTGGGCGATCGCCTCGGTCTCGAGGGCCTGCACCAGCGACGAGCTGGCGGCGTTGTCGAGCATCCGCTTCGTCATCGTCAGGGCCATCGGGGGTCCGTCGACGATGCGCTTGGCCACACCGGCCACCACGCCGTCGAGCTCGTCGGCCGGCACGACGCCGTTGGCCAGGCCCAGCTGCTCGATGCGGGCGGCGTCCATCATCTCGGCCGTCAGCGCCACCTCCTTGGCCCGGTGCAGGCCGATGCGCTTGGCCAGCAGCCACGAGCTGCCGTAGTCGAGGCTCAGGCCGAGCTTGGCGAACACCGCCGACATGCGGGCCCGGTCGGAGCACCAGAGCATGTCGGCGGCGAGGGCCAGGCCGAACCCCGCGCCCACGGCGACGCCGTCGACCTTGGCGATGACCGGCACCGGGCAGTCGTGGACGGCGATCACCGACTCGGCGAGCTGGCGCATGGCGGTGAGCCTGTTGCCCTCCCAGCCCGGGTCGGTGCCGCCGGGCTTCTTCACGATGTCGGCGCCCGAGCAGAAGTCGCCGTTGGCCCCCGTGAGGATGGCGCAGCGGGCGTCGGACGCCGCGATGTCCCGGAAGGCGTCGCGGACCGCCAGCCACATGTTCATCGAGCAGGCGTTGCGCGTGCCGGGACGATCGAGGGTGACGGTGACGAGGTGGCCGTCGCGGTCGATCCTCACGTGCTCGTCGGTGATCATCGCGTTCGCTCCCGGTCGTATAGCGGTGGACTCCCCAGGTGGAAAGTCACACTGGCCGAGACCGTAGTGCATCGCTTGCGGGGCTCAGGCGGCCGCGAGAGGCGCGCGGCTCGCGCCCGATCCGTGCGCCAGTATTGGCGCGCTGATCCGGCCGCCCGACCTTCATGGCGCGGCGCTGGGGCGGGTCAGCCGGCTCCGCGCGCCGCAGGGGCGCCGGGCCGCAGGGGGCCGGGCGCTCGCGGCTCGGTCCCCGGTCTCTCGCGATCCCTTCACGAAAGGAACCTGTAGATGCCCACCAAGGAACAGACCAAGGCGCAGATCCACGCCCTCTTCGACGCGGCCGTGCCCGACGGCGCCGAGTACACCAAGGTGTACGCCGCCGAGATCAGGACCAAGAACTACCTGGTGTTCCAGCGCACGACCGTCGCCAACTTCGCCATCGGCTTCAAGCCGGGAAGCACCGACCTGGTGATCCTGCCCCTCGGCGCCGACAAGGACGCGCTCGTGGCCGGCGAGCCGATCCACGTCACGGACGGCAACCGACGCTCGGTGAAGAAGCGGGACCTTCAGGGCCGCTTCGTGATCGAGACGACCGACGGGCAGAAGTTCCGGCTCAGCGTCGTGCCCTCGGTTCCCAAGATCACCGCGGCCTTCTACCAGCTCCCGGTCGACCAGAAGGCCGAGTGGGATGCGTTCGAGGAGATCAAAGCCGCGCTCGCGGCCTGAGCCGATGCCGTCATCCTCGAGTTCCCCTCCGTGGAGGCGGCCCGCGCCTGGTACGAGTCGGCCGCCTACCAGGAGGCGAAGCCGCTGCGGCTCGCGGCCGCCGACACCAACGCCGTGATCGTCTCAGGCTTCGAGATGCCGCCGCCCCCGGCCTGAACGCGACGCGCAGAGGCGATGGCGGTCAGGGGGATGACCGCCATCGCCTCGATCATGCGGCGGGGATCATGCGGCGGGCTGCTCGGCATCCGCCCGACGGTGGTCGGCGGTGGCGCCGACGGCCGCCAGCGCAGGCTCGAGAGCGGCGACGTCCGTGCCGCGCGCCTCGGTGGCCGCGTCCGTGGCGCCCACGGGGTCGTGGCCCAGCACGCCGTCGGCCGCCATGTCCTCCCGGCCCTTCCTGCCGAGCGACAGGACGACCACGAGGGCTGCGGCGCCGAGGGCGATGGCCGCGCCCACCCACATCGAGCCCGCCCAGGCGTCGACCAGGGCCTGGCGGGCGGCGGTGATGATCGGGGCCCCCTCGCGGCCCAGGCTCTCCGCGACCTGCGCGGCGCCGGCGATCCCGCCCTCGACCAGCTTGCCCTGCGTGGGGTCAAGCGTGCCCGCCACGTCGCCGACCTCGGCGCGGTACTGGGCGTTGAAGATCGAGCCCATGAGCGCGATGCCGAGCGCACCGCCGATCTCGCGGGACGTGTCGTTGAGGGCCGAGGCCACGCCCTGGTGCCCTCGGGCCAGCGACCCCGTGATGGCGGTGGTGGCGGGCGTCATCGTGGCGGCGAGGCCCAGGGCGGTGAGCAGCAGGCCCGGCACGACCGACCAGTAGCTCGACGTGTCCACCATGACGGCCATGACGACCAGACCCGTGCCGACGAGCAGGGCGCCCGCCACGAGCATCGTGCGCAGCCCGACCCGCTGTGCGGCCTTGGGGGCGAACGGCGACAAGCCGATCATGACCAGCGCCATGGGCAGCAGGCCGACCGCCCCGCGCACGGCGGAGAAGCCGAGCACCGCCTGCATGAACTGCATCAGCGTCAGGAAGATCCCGAACATGATGCCGAACACCACGGTGAGGGCGACGATGCCGGAAGACAGCGCCCGGTTGGCGAACACCCGGACGTCGAGCAGCGGGTGCGCAGTCCGCAGCTCGCGGATCACGAAGCCGGCGAGGCCGCCGACGCCGACGACCAGGCCGGCGATCGTGAGCGCGTCGGACCAGCCGCGCTCGGGCCCCTCGTGGATGCCGAGCACGATGCCGCCGACGGCCAGCACCGCCAGGATCGACCCGGCCGTGTCGAAGCGACCCTCGCCCCGCTCGTGGCTGTTGGGCACGACGGCGGCGGCCAGGAGCCCGGCGACGGCGGCCATCCCCACGGGGATGGCGAACAGCCAGGGCCAGGTCAGGTCGTCGATGATGATCGCGGATGCCAGCAGGCCGATGACGCCGCCGGCCCCGGCGAACCCGGCCCACACGCCGACGGCGTTGCCGCGGGCCTCCTCGGGGAACGACGAGGTGATGACCGAGAGCGTGACGGGCATGACCATGGCCGCGCCGGCGCCGGCCACGACACGGCCGACGATGAGCAGCTCGGGGGTGGTGGCGAAGGCGGCGACGAGGCTGCCGAGGGCGAACACGCCGAGGCCGACGAGCAGCACAGGCTTGCGGCCCCAGCGGTCGCCGATGGCCCCGACCGGCATCAGCAGCGCGGCAAGGGCCACGGTGTAGCCGTTGATGGCCCACAGGATCTGGCTCTGCGACGCCCCGAGGTCGAGGGCGATCGCCTGCTGGGCGACGTTGAGGCCCGAGACCCCGGCCACCACGGCGACCAGGGCGGCGCAGACCGCGGCCATGACCAGCCGGCGGCGCCTCGGGTCGGTGATGGTCGGCGCGGCGTCGTTGCGCGCCACGGTGTCGGTGGACATGATCGGCTCCGTTCAGGGGGAGGAGACGGATGGAAGTCGAAGGAGGAGAACCGCTACGCTACAGTAGCGTAGCGAATATGGTCAAGGCCGATCGGCCACGGAAAGCGGTGATCCATGTCACAGAGCACCGATGAGGCACGCGACCCCCGCCTCGTTCGGTCGCGCGCGGCCGTCCTCGACGCCGGCGTCGAGCTGCTGGTCGAAGGCGGCCCCAACGCCGTGACGGTCGAAGCCGTGGCCCAGCGGTCCGGCGTCGCCAAGACCACGATCTACCGCCAGTGGAGCTCGCGGGACGACCTGGTGGCCGACGTGATCGGCGAGGTCGCGGCCAGCCCGCCGGCGCCGCCAGCCGACATGGCCTTCGAGCCCGCCCTGCGCTCGCTGATGCGGGCCAGCTGCGCGCAGGCCGGTGACGATCGCCTGCGACGCGCCTTCCCCGCCCTCCTACTCGCCAAGACGCAAGGGCAGACCGGGCTGGACCGCGTCCGGTCCCAGACCGAGGACGATCAGCGGGCCATGCTCGAGGACCTGCTGCGGCGGGGTGTCGCCGAGGGCCGCCTCGCGCCCGACGTGACGTCCGACGACGCCCTGCTCCAGCTGCTCGGGCCGCTGATCCTGATCACGTGCGGCCTCCACGAGTTCGACGACGACGTCGCGGACCACATCGTCGACCTGTTCCTCGCCAGTCACCGCCCCGACGGCGGCTGACCCCCGAACTGGGGATGGTTGTCAGGTATATCGCCTGACAACCATCCCCAGTTCGGTTCGGGGGTTGACGAGTGAAGGATGGAGAAGTATTGAAATGATATGTGGGTGATGTTGAGGACGTGGTGGCGGCCATAGGTGCGGGGCGGCGGGGCATCGTGACGGCTGACCTGACGGCCGCGGCCGGTGTCCCGGCTCACGCGCGAGCCACGCTTCGACGTCGCGGGGTCCTGGTCCCGGTCGGGCGGGGCGTCGATCGCCTGCGGGACCACCCCTTCGACCACTGGGCGCAGTGCCAGGCGCTGCTCGACCTCGCCGGTCGCGGGGCCGTGCTCGGCCTGCGGACTGCGGCGAGGCTGCACGGCTGCTACGCCTATCGCCGCGCCGACGACCTCGAGGTGCTCGCTCCTCGCCACAACGATCACGGCACGAGCCTCGGGCGCATCGTCCAGACGCGCTCGCTGCCACGCGCCCACGTCACGGACGTGGACGGCTTTCCGGTCACCACCCTCGCCCGCACCTTCTTCGACCTGTGCGGTGACCCGGACCCCCCGCTGCGCCGTCGCGGTGGGCACCCCGCCCACGACCGCAAGATGCGCGCCGTGTACAACGACGCGCTGGCCCGGCGCGGCCTGGCGTTCGTGCAGGAGGCGGCCGTACTGGCGGTGACCGGCAAGCGCGGGCGGCGGGGCACTCGCCTCGTGCGAGAGGTGCTGTTGCGCTTCGGCCCCGAGTACGAGCCCACGCGCAGCGACACCGAGTCGCTGTTCATGGAGCTCGTGTGGGCGACGGGACTGCCGGAGCCGGAGAAGCAGGCGGCCCTCGGCGACGAGCGCGGGTTCATCGGCGTGGTCGACTTCCTGTGGCGTGACGCACGAGCCGTCGTCGAGGTCGACTCGACGTGGCATGACGGCCCGCTCGAATCCGAGACAGACGCCGAGCGGGACGAACGCCTCACCGCTGCGGGCTACGTCGTGAAGCGCTATCGCTACCGCCACCTCGTGGCCGAACCCGACCGCATCCGCCGCGAACTGGGGATGGTTGTCAGGCGTATCACCTGACAACCATCCCCAGTTCGGATGCCGGTGGCGCTAGGACCCGTCCCGGCGCAGGAGCAGGACACCCGACGGCGTGCCGCCGCCCGAGGTGACGACGGCCGTCCGGGCATCGGGGACCTGGCGCTCGCCGGCCTCGTGCCGGAGCTGGGCCATCGCCTCGTAGAGGAAGCCGAAGCCGTGCGTGCGTCCCTCGGAGAGCTGGCCACCGTGCGGGTTGACCGGGAGGTCGCCGTCGAGCGCGATGCGCCGGCCCCCGTCGAGCCAGTCCTTGGCCTCGCCGATGCCGCAGAAGCCGAGCGCCTCGATCCACGAGATGGCGTTGAACGTGAACCCGTCGTACACGAGGGCGATGTCGACGTCGGCCGGCCGCAGGCCCGTACGGGTCCACAGGTGCGCCGACTGGCCGAGGACCTGGGGCTCGTGGGTGATCGTCCCCTGGTCCCACGAGATGCGCTCGGTGATCTGGGTGCCGACCGCCTCGACCCGCACGGCGGGCTTGGGCAGGTCGGCCGCCACCGAGGCGTCGGACACGACGACCGCGATCGAGGCGTCGCAGGGGACGTCGCAGTCGTAGAGCCCGAACGGGGTGGTGATGGGCCGGGCCGACAGGTAGTCGTCCATCGTCATGGGGTCGCGGTAGATGGCCGCGGGGTTGCGGGCGGCGTTGGCCCGCCCGTTGAGCGCGATCCAGCCGAGCATCTCGCGGGGCGCGCCGTACCGGTGCAGGTACTGGTTGGCGTTCATGCCGATCCAGTTGGCGGCCGACATGGCGCCGAACGGCGCCCGCCACTCGTGGAACGGCCCGGACACGCGGCCGCCACCGCCGCCCGCGTGGAGGCCGAGCGCGGCGTAGGTCGACTCCCACACGGTGCGGAAGCACAGGACGTGCCGGCACAGGCCGCTGGCGACCGCCAGCATGGCGGCGATGACCGCGCCGCCGGGGCCGGGCAGATCGCCGCCGCCGTTGATCCAGGTCGGGTGCAGGCGCAGCGCCTCCTCGACCGCGGTGACGCCGCCCTCGCTCATGCCCACCCCGGCGGCGCCGGGGTAGGTGGACAGCCCGTCGATGTCCGCGAGCGTGAGACCCGCGTCCGCCACCGCGGCCAGGCAGGCGTCGACGGTCAGCGACAGCGGGTCGACCATCAGCCGGCGACCGATCGCCGAGCGCCCGACGCCCGACAACACGGCCCGGTGCTCGAACCGGTCGTCGCTGACCGGCGGCCGGGGGGCCGGTCGGTCGGGCTCGCCCACCCGGTCGACGGTGTCGGTCCGGCCCGTCGGCTCGAACAGCGGGAGCCACACGTCCTCGTTCTGCTCGAACCGGACCACCACCTCCTGGCCGATGTGGACCTCGTCGGGGTCGCACCCCACGATGTTCGTCGTGAGGTGCACCGTCGGGTCCTCGGCCAGCGCCACGTTGGCGATGACGTAGGGCGGTTCGAACCCGGGCAGCCACTGGTGGTGGTTGAGCGTGAACGCCACGACGGTGCCGCGGCCCGACACCACCGTGGGCTTGCCCGACCGGCTGCCGCACGCGGGGCACCGCGGCACCGGGGGGTGGACGAGCGCCGCGCAGTCCTGGCAGCCCTGGATCCGGAGGCGACCGTCGGCCCCCGAGGTCCAGAACCACTCGTTGACGGGGGTGAGCTGGGGGAGCGGGCGCACCGGCCGGTCAGAACTCGCTGGAGAGGAACTCCACGGCCCCGGTGGCCGGCGGGAACGAGCCCGAGATGCCGGAGCTGAAGTAGCCGGCGTCGGTGACCATCGTGATGCCGGTGACCCCCGCGGCGGCGTCGCTGCACAGGAACACCAGGGGGTAGGCCTGCTCGAGCGGCGTGGCGGCCTCGATGCCGACCTCGTCGCGGAAGTCGGCGCCGAAGGTGAGCCACGTCTCCTTGTTGGCCTGGGCGAGCGGGGTGTTCGTGGGACCGGGGAGGATGGCGTTGATGCGCACGCCCCGCTTGAGCAGGCCGAAGGCCTCGCGGGCGACGTAGGCGTTGATGGCCAGCTTGCTCCACATGTAGTCGGCCTTGCCGTTCTCCTGCGCCCACTGCGTGGCGCCCTCGAAGTCGCCGACATCGAGGTACTCGTTCAGGCGGGCGAGGTTCTCCCGCCACCCGAACCCGGCGGCCGACGAGATGAAGCCGATGGCCGACCCGCGGGGGAGCAGGTCGTCGGCGAGCAGCCGGTCGATCATGTGCCGGTGCCCGATGAAGTTGATGCGCTCGATGCCGGGCGTGCCGTCGGCCACGCCGGCGCACGAGAACAGCGCGTGCACCGGCCCGCCGCACTCGTCGACCGCGGCGTCGATCGAGGCCTTGTCGGCGAGGTCGACCTGGATGGCCTTCACTCCGGGGAGGGTGACCTCGGCCCGGTCCATGACGACGACCTCGGCGCCGGCGTCCTTGACCAGCTCCGCGGCCGCGGCGCCCATCCCGGTGGCGCCGCCGACGACCAGCGCCCGCTTGCCGTCGTACCTGAATGCGTCGAACGTGCCCATGTCGTGTCTCCGTCTCGGTGATAGGTGGGTTGTCGTCGGTGGGTTGTCGTCGGCCGGTCAGGCCACCACGCCGCGGACCTTGAGGTCCACGATGGCGTCCCAGTCGAGGCCGAGGTCGCCGAGGATGGCGTCGCCGTGCTCGTTGAACTCGGGGGCCCGCTTGGGCTTGGCCGGCTGCCCGTCGTACTCGACCGGCGCGGCGGCCAGCCTGAACGGCACGCCGTCCGCGGTCTCGCAGTCCTGCACGTAGCCGTTGGCGACCGTCTGCGGGTCGGCCGCGGCCTCGAGCGTGTCCTGCACCATGGTCCACTGCCCCGAGAAGCCCGCGAACTGCTGGCGCCACTCGTCGGCCGTGCGCTCGGCGAACGCCGCGCGGAGCAGCCCGCTGGCGGCGTCGACGTTCTGCCTGATCGCCTCGGCGTCGGCGAAGCGCTCGTCGGTGGCGAGCTCGGGGCGCCCGATGACCGCGCAGACCTCGGGCCAGTACTTCGCCGCCTGCAGGCAGGTGAGCGCCAGGTACTTCCCGTCCTTGGTCGTGTAGGTGGCGCTGAGCGGGTTGCCGGTGGGGGCGTTCGGCGGCGGCGGGGCCCAGCCCACGTCGTGCTGGAGCGACAGCGCCAGGGCCGCGCCCATCGACCACAGGCCGATGCCGAGGAGGGACACGTCGACGGTGGTCGCCTCGCCGGTGCGCTCGCGGTGGAACAGCGCCCCCATGATCCCGCCGGCGATGGTCATGGCGCCGATCGAGTCGCCGAACGCGGGCGCGGGTGGCGCCGGCACGTAGTCGTACTCGGGCTGCTTCGTGCCCATGGCGACGCCGGCGCGGCACCAGTAGGCGAGCATGTCGTAGGAGCCGTGGTCGGCGTCGGGCCCCCGCTCACCCTGGCCGGTGCCGCGCACGTAGATGATGTCGGGGTTGTGGGCCCGGATGTCGTCCACGTCGATGCGCAGCTTCGATCGGACGCTCGGGAGCTTGTTGGTCAGGAAGACGTCGCACGTCGCCGCCAGCCGGTAGAGGATGTCGAGGCCCTCCTCCGACGTGAGGTCGAGCCCCAGGCTCTGCTTGCCGCGGTTCGAGTGCTCGAGCAGGACGTGGGCGCCGGCCCCGAGCGACACCGTGCCGCTGGACGCCAGGCCCCGCATGGCGTCGCCCCGCTCGACGTGCTCGATCTTGACGACCTCGGCGCCCCAGTCGGCGAGCAGCGCCGACGCCGCGGGGACGAACGTGTGCTCGGCGACCTCGAGGACGCGGACGCCCTGCATGACTGCTGTCATGACCCCTCCTTGTCGACCGACAGTATGACCGAGTTGTTAGGTGACGCGCACGCCGAGTGGCCATCGAATGGCGATTGAGCTCCAGCTGTGCAGCGTAGACACGGTAGACGTCGCAGGGAGTTGACCCAACCGTTAGAAAGCACGTACCGTGCAGGGTATGACGAGACGGCTTGGGTTCCCGGTGTTCGACTCCGACAACCACCTGTACGAGACCAAGGACGCGTTCACCCGTCACCTGCCCGACCGCTACAGGGGCGCCATCGACTACGTCGAGGTGCGCGGGCGGACGAAGATCGTGGTGCGCGGCACGATCAGCGACTACATCCCCAACCCGACCTTCGACGTCGTGGCCCGTCCTGGCGCCCAGGAGGAGTACTTCCGGATCGGCAACCCCGAGGGGAAGTCGTACCGCGACATCGTCGGCGACCCCATCCGATGCCTCCCCGGCTTCCGCGAGCCGGCGCCCCGTGTCGAGCTCATGGACGAGTTCGGCGTCGACCAGACGCTCATGTTCCCCACGCTGGCCAGCCTCCTCGAGGAGCGGATGCGTGACGACCCCGAGCTGACCCACGCCGTGATCCACTCGCTCAACGAGTGGCTCCACGAGGAATGGTCGTTCAACTACCAGGACCGCATCTTCACCACGCCGATCATCACCCTGCCGATCGTCGAGAAGGCGATCGAGGAGCTCGAGTGGGCGGTCGAGCGCGGCGCCAAGACGGTCCTGATCCGGCCGGCGCCGGTGCCGTGCTACGGCGGCTCCCGCTCGTTCGCGTTCGAGGAGTTCGACCCGTTCTGGCAGGCGGTGGTCGACGCCGACGTGCTCGTGTCGATGCACGCCTCCGACAGCGGCTACTCGCGCTACCAGGCCGACTGGACGGGTCCGCAGGAGATGCTGCCGTTCCGGCTCGACGCCTTCCGCACGTTCACGATGGGGAAGCGCCCGATCGAGGACACGGCGGCGGCGTTGACCTGTCACGGACTGCTGACGCGGTTCCCCGATCTGCGCATCGCGTCCATCGAGAACGGGGCCGACTGGGTCATCCCCTTCCTCGAGCACCTGGCGGACGTCCACCGCAAGATGCCGCAGATGTTCGACGAGGACCCGGTCGAGGCGTTCAAGCGCAACGTCTACGTGGCCCCCTTCCACGAGGACGACATCGCGCAGCTCGTCGAGGTCCTGGGCGTCGACCACCTCCTGTTCGGCTCGGACTATCCGCACCCCGAGGGCCTGGCCGAGCCGTGCAGCTACGCCGATCACCTGCCCGCCGGGATGCCCGAGGAGGACGTGGCCAAGATCATGGGCGGCAACCTCTCCCGGATCATGCGTGTCCCGACGCTGGCCACGGCCTGACGTCGCCGGCACATCGAGCTCATCGCTGAAGGGGAACCGAAGATGGACCTGAACGGACGATCCGCGCTCGTCACGGGCGGCGCGGGCGGACTCGGCGGCGCCACGGTGCGCCACCTGGCCGAGCTCGGGGTGGGGGTGGCGATCTTCGACCGCGCCGCCGACCAGGCCGCCGAGCTGGCCAAGGAGCTGGGGGACGGGGCGGTTGCGGTCGGCGGCGACGTGAACGACGACGACGACGTCGCGGCGGCGATCGACGCGGCGCGCTCGGTCGGCACGTTCTCGCTCGTCGTGAACATCGCGGGCGGGGGCGTCGGCGGGGGACGGACCGTGGGGCGGGACGGTACGCCCCACGACAAGGCGGCGTTCGTCGGCACCATGGAGATGAACGCGTTCGGCACGTTCAACGTGACCCGTCTCGCGGCCGCGGCCATGGCGGGCAACGAGCCCGACGAGCACGGCCAGCGCGGCGTCGTCGTCAACACGGCCTCGATCGCCGGCATCGAGGGCCAGACCGGGCAGCTCGCCTATGCGGCGGCCAAGGCCGCCATCCTCGGCATGACGCTGCCGCTCGCCCGCGACCTCGGGGCCGTCGGCATCCGCGTGTGCGCCATCGCCCCGGGCACGATGGGCACGCCCATCATGCTCAGCGTGCCCGAGCAGCTGCAGGAGCAGCTGGTGAAGAGCATCATCTTCCCGAAGCGCATGGGGCGGCCCGAGGAGTTCGCCCTGCTGGTCTCCTCGATCGCCCGGAACCCGTACCTCAACGGCGAGAACATCCGGCTCGACGGCGCGCTGCGCTTCCCGCCGAAGTAGCCGTCCGTGCTCACCATCGACGGCCTGGTCGGGACGCTCGACCTCGAGCCGGTCGGTCCCGACCGCTACCGGGCCGGGAACGCCGAAGCGGGCCACGGGGTGATCTTCGGCGGCCAGCTGCTGGCGCAGGCGATCGTGGCCGGCCTCGCCGGCCACGACCGCAAGCGAGTGAAGACGGTGCACACGGTCTTCGCCCGCAGCGGCCGGCCCGACGCGCCCGTCGATATCTCGGTCGATCGCATGCACGACGGGCGGGCGTTCGCCAGCAGCACGGTGACGATCGGCCAGGGCGACCGGCTGTGCTCCCGCTCGCTCGTGCTGCTCAGCGCGGACGAGCCCGACTTCATCCGTCACGCCGATCCCGCGCCGGACGCACCGGGACCCGGCGACGCCGCGCCGGCGGACGACGGCGAGGGGGCGTGGCAGGTCCGCATCGCGGGCGACGTCGACATCAACGACCCCGAGGCGGTCGGGCCGGCCGACCTCGACGTCTGGACCCGCTTCGTCGGTGCGCCCGACGACCCGGCAGTCGACCAGGCGCTGCTCGCGTTCGCGACCGACGGGTTCCTCATCGCCACCGCGATGCGTCCCCACGCCGGCGTGGGCCAGGCGCAGGCGCACGTGACGGTCTCCACCGGGGTCGTCAGCCACACCCTGACCTTCCACGAGCCGGCCCCCGCCGGCGAGTGGCTGCTGCTCTCGCACCACAGCCCGTACGCGGGCCGCGGACGCAGCTACGGCACGGCCGACGTCTTCCGCACCGACGGGGCGCTGATCGCCTCGTACGTGCAGGACGCCATGATCCGGCCGCTCGACCAGGGGCGCGTCGGATCCGCTCTCTGACGGTGGGGTGGCGCCCCGGCGTGCTCGAAGCCCTGTTCATGCGGGGTGATGTACGGTTGGGCCGACCGTTCGGTACAAAATTCGGAGCGGCGTTGCCCGATGTTGCAACGACGTTCTCACCGTGCGAGTATATGGTTCACACGTGACGGCTGGCACAGACGCTCGGACCCCGGTCCGGCCGGGTGCCCCGGAGACAGGAGAGGGGAGTCGCGATGGCTGATGCGGTCGTCGTTTCCACGGCGCGCACTGCGATCGGGACGGCCTTCAAGGGCACGCTCCTCGACGTCGACGCGTTCGAGCTCGGCACGCGGGCGGTCGCCGAGGCCGTGCGCCGGTCGGGCGTCGACCCGGATCTGATCGACGACGTCGTGCTCGGCGAGTCGCTCTACGGCGGGGGCGACGTCGCCCGCTACGCCGCCATCGAGGCCGGCCTCGACCACGTCGCCGGGCTGGCCCACAACCGGCACTGCGCCGCCGGGCTGGCGGCCGTGACCACCGCGGCGGCCACCGTCCGCGCCGGCATGGACCGCGTCGTCGTCGCCGGCGGCGTCCAGTCGTCGTCCACGTCGCCCCGCTCGATGCGACGGGCGCCCGGCACCGACGACTGGGACGCCTGGTTCTCGCCCACCCACCGCGACCGGCCGAACGCACCGAACATGGACATGTCGATCACCGTCGGCTGGAACGCCGCCGTCGAGGCCGGCGTCACCCGCGAGGAGATGGACGCGTGGGCGCTCCGCTCGCACCAGCGCGCCGTCGCGGGCATCGACAACGGGAGCTTCGCCGGCGAGATCTTCCCGCTCGAGGTCGAGCGGCGCGACGGCACGCACGTGACGTTCGCGGTCGACGAGCATCCACGCCGCGACACGAGCATGGAGAAGCTGGCCGCGCTCAAGCCGCTGCACCCCGAGATCGAGGGGTTCAGCATCACGGCGGGCAACGCCTGCGGCGCCAACGACGGCGCCGCCGCCCTGGTCGTCGCCGACGCGGACCTCGCCGAGGCGAACGGCCTCGAGCCCCTGGCCACCATCCGGGCGTGGGCGTCCGTCGGGGTGCCGCCCGAGCGGACGGGCCTGGCGCCGACCATCGCCATCCCCAAGGCGCTCGACCGCGCCGGCCTGGCCGTCGACGACGTGGCGCTGTGGGAGATCAACGAGGCCTTCGCCGCGATGTGCGTGGCGACGACGCGGATCCTCGGCATCGACGAGCGCATCGTCAACGTGCTCGGCAGCGGCTGCAGCCTGGGCCACCCGATCGCCATGACGGGGGCCCGCATGGTCATCACGCTCATCCACGAGCTGCGCCGCCGGGGCGGCGGCACCGGGGTGGCGGCGATGTGCGCCGGCGGCGGGATGTCGTCCGCGGTCGTGCTGGACGTGCCGGCGCCATGAGCGCCGGCGCACGCGAACGGGATCGGGTGCGAAAGCCGATCTCACGACAGCAAGGGGAAGAGATGTCCAGGACAGATGGTCCAGAACTCAGGAGAGGGCAGATGGAGAAGCCGGGTGAAGAACCAGGGCGCCGCGGCGGGCGGCCCCGGCGAGCGATCGCTCTCGCCGCCCTGAGCGTGCTGCTGCTCGGGGCCGTCGCGTGCGGCGACGATGACGACGACGATGCCGCCTCCGAGGAGGACGAGGCCACGTCCGGCAACGAGGCCACCGATCTGCTCGGGCCCGAGGACCCGGCGTCGGGCGAACCGGTCCTCATCGGGATGGTGTCGGACGGCGCCACGCAGGCATTCGACAACTCCGACGAGCTCCGCGTCGCCGAGGCCACGGCCGAGTACTGGAACACACACAAGGCTGGCGTCGGCGGCCGGCCGATCGAGGTCGTGACCTGCGAGACCGGCGCCGACCCGGCCGGCGGCACCGACTGCGCCAACCAGATGGTCGAGGCCGGGGTCGTGGCGGTCGGCCTCAGCCAGTCCGCGGTGGCCGATGCGGTCTGGGAGCCGCTGCACGCCGCCGGGGTGCCGACGCTGTTCCTCCAGACCAGCGCCGAGGGCCTGCTCGCCGACCCCGAGACGAGCTTCACCATGGTCAACCCGCTCGCCACGCTGTTCGGGGTCCCGATCGCCGTGGCCGAGAGCGAGGGCACCGACCAGATCGCCTTCGTCAACATCGACGTCCCCCAGGCGAACGCCTCGTTCGACTCCGGGGCCGCGGAGGACGTGCTCAGCAACGCCGGGCTGGACTATGAGCTCGTCAAGATCCCGCCGGGCACGGCCGACATGACCTCGCAGATGCAGCAGGTCGCCGAGAGCGGGGCGGGGGTCGTGCAGATCGTCGGCAACGACGCCTTCTGCATCGCCGCCCTCCAGGGCCTCAACGCCGTCGGCTACGAGGGCCAGATCACCACGATCTCGCAGTGCATCACCGATGTCACCCGCGAGGCGATCCCGGGCGACCAGCTCGAGGGGATCTCGATCACCGCCATCATGGCCCTCGGGGCGACCGACGACTCGGCGTACCAGCTGTACCAGGCCGTGATGGGCACGTACGGCACCGAGGTCACCGACGTCGACAACGCCCTCACGATGGGCGCCTACACCACGATGGCGTCGCTCGCCGCCTCCCTCGGCGGGATCTCGGGCGACATCACCACGGCGACGGCCGCCGAGGCGATCAAGTCGATGGACGAGGCCGACTACCCCGGCGCCGCCGGCCTCACGTTCCAGTGCGGCGGGTCGGCGTTCCCCTCGTCGCCGGCCATCTGCTCGAACAACTCGCTGCGGGCCTCGCTCGACGCCGAGGGCGTCCCCGCCAGCTACGAGCCCGTCGACTCGACGGAGATCCTCGAAGGGCTGTAGCGGCCCACCCGACTCCTCGCCCGGTCGCTGTGCGCCGTCTCCGGGGGCGCACAGCGACCAGCGAGGGGTCGACTCCGCAAGTCCGCTCGCTGCCCGCTCCACCACCGCACCGGTCGTCTCCCCGCGACGTTCGACGATACGGCGTACTCAGGGCCCGTGGACCACGTTGCATCGCTCTTGCTCGGCCTCGGCAGTGGGGGCGTGTTCGCTGCGCTCGCGCTCGCCCTCGTGATCACCTATCGCGCCTCGGGCGTCGTGAACTTCGCGACGGGCGCCATGGCCCTCTACGTCGCCTACACGTACGCAGGCCTCCGTCGGGGCGAGCTGCTCGTCCCGATCCCGGGGCTCCCGAAGACAGTCGACCTCGGCCAGGAGCTCGAGTTCTGGCCCGCCGTCGCGCTCTCGATGGTGATCGCGGCCGCGCTGGGCGCGCTGCTCTACGTCCTGGTGTTCCGGCCGCTGCGCGATGCGCCCCAGCTCGCCAAGGCGGTGGCGTCGCTCGGCGTCCTCGTGGTGATCCAGGGCCTGCTGGCGATCCGGCAGGGCACCAACACCGTGAGCGTCGCCGCGATCTTCCCGGTCGAGCGCTGGGAGTTCGGATCGGTCATCGTGCTGTCCGACCGGTTCTACCTCGCGCTCACGGTCGTCGTGCTGGCGCTCGCGCTGTCGGCCGGGTTCCGGTACACCCGCTTCGGCCTGCTCACGCGGGCGACGGCGGAGACCCAGACCGGGGCCTACGTCAGCGGCGTCTCGCCCGACCGCATCGCGCTGGTCAACTGGATGATCAGCGCCATGGTCGCCGGGATCGCCGGCATCCTCATCGCCCCGGTGAACCCGCTGACGCCGGTGACCTACACGCTCTTCGTGGTCCCGGCCCTGGCTGCCGCGGTCGTGGGGAAGTTCCAGCACATCGTGCCGATCGTGGGCGCCGGCCTCGCCATCGGCATGCTGCAGTCCGAGGCGCTGTCGCTGGCGGCCGACTACTCGTGGATGCCCCAGACCGGGGCGGCCGAGCTGGTGCCGCTGATCGTCATCCTGATCGCGCTGGTCGTCGTCGGTGCGGGGATCCCCGCACGCGGCGGCCTCACCCGGCTGCCACTCGGCCGCGCCCCGCGGCCGCGATCGCTCCTGGTCCCTGCGGTCGTCGGCGCCGCCGTCGGGCTGCTGGCCCTCGTGCTGACGGCGGGGACGTGGCGCGCTGCGGTGATCGGCACGTTCATCGCCGCGGTGATCGGGCTCTCGCTCGTCGTCGTGACGGGCTACGCCGGCCAGGTCTCGCTGGCCCAGCTCGCCCTGGCCGGCACCGCCGCGTACAGCCTCAGCACCCTCACCGAGGACTGGGGGGTGCCCTTCCCGTTCGCCCCGCTGCTCGCCGCGCTGGTGTCGACCGCCATCGGCGTGGTGGTGGGCCTCCCGGCCCTGCGCACCCGCGGCCTCACGCTCGGCGTGGTGACCCTGGCACTCGCGTACGCCATCGAGGCCGTGTGGTTCCGCAACAGTGACATCGTCCCGAGCTCGGGGGCCCGGGTCACGCCGCCGTCGATGTTCGGCATCGACCTCGGGATCGGCGCCGGGCAGGAGTTCCCGAGGATCGAGTTCGGCCTCGTCTGCCTGGTCACGCTCGTGATCGTCGCCCTCGGCGTCGCCGCGCTCCGGCGGAGCACGCTCGGCTCGGCCATGCTCGCCGTCCGGGCCAACGAGCGCTCGGCCGCGGCCGCCGGCGTCAACGTCGTGCGCGTCAAGGTGCTCAGCTTCGCCCTCGCCTCCTTCATCGCCGGCCTGGGTGGCAGCCTGCTCGCCTACCGGCGGGGTGTGGTCACGTTCGACTCGTTCACTGCCATCGGCGGCCTCTCGCTGCTGTCGACCGCCTACCTCGCCGGCATCACCTCGGTCTGGGGCGGCCTCAACGCCGGCATCCTGGCCTCCGGGGGCATCACGTTCATCGCCTTGGACCGCTGGGTGGAGCTCGGCGAGTGGTTCCACGTCATCAGCGGCGTCCTCCTCATCGTGACGCTGATCACCAACCCCGAGGGCATCGCCGCCGCCGGCCACGAGTTCGCGGACCGCTGGGCTCGGTGGAAGGCCGGCCGACGAGCCGGCCAGGTCGAGGTCGAGCGCCCGGCGGTCGCCGCGGTCGAGCGGCCGGCCGTTGCTGCGGCCGAGATGCCGGGGGTCGAGCCGGCGGCGAGCGCCTTCCTGCACGTCGACCACCTCACGGTGCGCTACGGCGGTGTCGTGGCCGTCAACGACGTGTCGCTGCGCGTCGACGGCGGGAGGATCGTCGGTCTCATCGGGCCGAACGGGGCCGGCAAGACGAGCGTGATCGACGCCGTCACCGGCTTCGCCCGGGGAACGGGGTCCGTCGAGCTCGCCGGGCAGCGCATCGACTCGCTCGCCCCGCACGCTCGCGTGCGCGCCGGCCTCGCCCGCACGTTCCAGTCGCTCGAGCTCTACGACGACCTCTCCGTGGAGGAGAACGTCAGCGTGGCGGCGTTGGGCGGTCGCCAGGCCGACCGCCGCGCCGCCGTCGCACGGGCGCTCGAGAACGTCGGGATCTCCGCTCTGCGCGACCGTCCTGCGGGTGAGCTGAGCCAGGGCGAGCGCCAGCTCGTGTCGATCGCCCGGGCCTGCGTCGCCGAACCGTCCGTGCTGCTGCTCGACGAGCCCGCCGCCGGGCTCGACACCGAGGAGAGCACGTTGCTCGGCGAGCGCATCCGCGCCATCTGCTCGGCGGGCACCGCCATGTTGCTCGTCGACCACGACGTCAACCTCGTGCTGAGCGTGTGCGACCACGTCTACGTGCTCGACTTCGGGGCGGTGATCGCCGAGGGCCCGCCCGACGCGATACGGGCCGACCGGGCCGTCGCCGACGCGTACCTCGGCACGATGCACGACACCGAGGCGGTGACGGCATGAACGAACGCGACGCAGCCGTGGTGGCACCGGACGAGCCGGAGGCCACGAGCGTCCGGCTCGAGTGCCGGGCCCTGACGGGGGGCCGCGGCTCCACCGTCGTGTTCCGCGACCTCGACCTCGACGTGCACGCCGGGACAGTGCTCGCGCTGCTCGGCCCGAACGGCGCCGGCAAGTCGACGCTGCTGCTCACGCTGGCCGGGCTGCTCCCGGCCCACGCCGGACGTACGAGCGTCGACGGGGTCGGGCTGCGCAACGGGAACGCCGTGGCTGCCAGCCGCGCCGGCGTCGTGCTCGTCCCCGACAACCGGTCGCTGTTCACGACGCTGACCGTCGAGGAGAACCTCGAGGTGGCCCGATCCCGGCGCGGCCCCGCGCCACGGGAGCTCCTCGACGTCTTCCCGGCGCTCGACAAGCGCTGGCGCCTGCCGGCCGGCGCCCTCTCCGGCGGCGAGCAGCAGATGCTCGCCATGGCCCGGGCCCTGATCCAGCAGCCGAAGATCCTGCTCATCGACGAGATGAGCATGGGACTGGCCCCCCTCGTCGTCGAGGCGCTGTTCGACACCGTCCGCCGGATCGCCAGCGACCACGGCGCCGCCATCGTCCTCGTCGAGCAGCACGTCAAGCTCGCGCTCGACGTCGCCGACGAAGCCGCGGTGCTCAACCGCGGCACCATCGTCCTCCGGGGTTCCGCCGACACGCTGCGCAGCGACGCCAAGCGGCTCGAGCATGCCTATCTCGGCGAGTTGGAGGTGGCGCGATGACGGATCCTGCTGCATGACGACCGTCGGCATCGCGACCGGGGCCGGGCGCGGGATGGGTCTCGAGTGCGCCCGGCGCCTCGTCGACATCGTCGACACCGTGCTGCTGGTCGACCGCGACGAGGCGGCCGTGGCCGCGGTGGCCGACGAGATGGCGGCGTCGGACGCCGGCGCCTCCGTCGAGCCCTTCGCCGTCGACGTCACCGACCGCGACGGCCTCGACCGGCTGGCGGCGCGCACGGCCGAGCTCGGCTCGCTGCGGGCCGTCGCCCACGCCGCGGGGATCTCGCCCACCATGGCCGACTGGCGCCGCATCTTCGCCGTCGACCTGGTGGGGACCGCGTTGCTGGCCGAGGTGCTGCGCCCGCTCGCCACCGCCGGGACGGCCATGGTGTGCTTCGCCTCGATGGCCCCGCTGCTCGGCATCGCCGAGCCGCACCCCAAGGCGGACGCGGCCCTCGACGAGCCGCTCGACGAGCGGCTGTTCGAGCGGATCCACGACGCCCTCGGCCCAGCCGTCGAGGACCCGGGGCTGGCCTACTCGTGGGCCAAGCGGGGCGTCCAGCGCTTCGTGCAGCAGGAGGCGGTGCGGCTCGGGCCCGTCGGGGCCCGCATCTCGTCGGTGTCGCCGGGCGTCATCGACACCCCGCAGGGCCGGCAGGAGGCCGAGAGCCATCCGTTCATGGAGGTGCTGGTGCAGCGGACGCCGCTCGGCCGCGAGGGCCGGCCCGAGGAGCTCGCGGCCGTCGTCGCCTTCCTGCTGTCGGACGAGGCCAGCTTCCTCACGGGCGTCGACGTGCTCGTCGACGGCGGGGTCTGCGCCGCCCTCCGGGGCCCGTCAGCGACGTAGACGGCATCCAACCGGGGATGGTTGTCAGGCATATCACCTGACGATCGTCCCCAGTTCGGTTGCGGTTAGACGACGTGGCGGGGGGCCACGGTGATCGACGCCACCGACAGGGTCGCGCCCTCGCGCAGGACGGTGTGCACCATGGTCACGAGCCGCTCGACGTCCATGAGGTTGCCACTCAGGTAGTTGCGCGCGGCCCAGATCGGGTGCAGCTCGGCCGCCAGCTCCATGTCCCAGCCGTTTGCGAACCCGGTCATGGCGTCGCCCTCGCCACCCGCGCAGTCGCCGACGATGACACGGGTGAAGCCGATGTCGGGGTGCTCGGCTCGCCACGCCTCGATCAGCTTGTCGAGGGCCGCCTTGCTGACGGCGTACGAACCGAGGCCCGGCCACGGTGGCGTCTGCGAGGCGCTGACCGACGACAGGTAGACGGCGGCACCCGCGGACTCGGCGAGGTGGGGCACGGCGGCCGCGGTGACCAGCGCCGCGCCGGTGACGTTGGTGTCGAACACTCGGCGCCACGTCTCGGCATCGGTGTCGACCAGCTTGGCGAGCGGACCGATGCCGGGGGTGTACACGAGGGCGTCGATGCCGCCGAGGCCGTCGGCCGCCTCCGCGATGGCCGAGCGGCAGGACTCTTCGTCGGTGACGTCGCACTCGACGACCAGCGTCCCCGGGCCCGCCTCCTTGGCGGCGTCGTCGAGCCTCCCGCGCCGCCGGGCGAGCAACGCCACCTGGTCGCCGCGCTGGGCGAGACCGACTCCGATGCATCGCCCGAGACCACTCGAAGCGCCGACGACGACTGTTCGCACGTTCCCATCCCCTCCTCGGTGAGTGACCGAGATGTTAGACCACATCGCGCCAGACGGAAACCTGGTTCCCGCCAGGCGAGGGGTGGCGTTCCGGGGGCTGGACGCGAGCGGAGCTAGCGGCCGAGGAGGCCGCGCTCGATGATGTGGGCGGCGGCGTCGATCGTGGACGCCGGCCGCTCCCGGGCGCCGAACGTGCCGAGGAGCGCAACCGTGACGACGGCCTCGGTGTCCACGTCGCCGAAGCCGCGCGGTCGCAGGAAGTGCGCGATCCGGCGGCGCCCCCAGTCGTGGGCCGCCGCCGAGTCCGACCGGAACGTGGGGTCCTGGCGCGCGGCGTCGGCCCAGACGCGGATCATCGCCGCCTCTCCGGCCTGCGTGGCGTTGTACTGCCGCAGCCACCGGCGGATGGCCGCCGTGGCGGACGCGCCGTCGGGCCCCGCCGCCGGGATGCCGGCCAGGGCCGTCGACACGGTGCGGATCGCCTGCACGCCGAGCACCTGCATGAGGCGGTCCTTGCTCTCGAAGTAGCGGTAGAACGCTCCCTTCGACAGGCCGGCGGCGGCGACGACGTCGTTGATGCGCGTGTCGTGGTAGCCGCGGGCCACGAACAGGTCGCGCCCGGCGTCCATCAGCGCCTCCAGCGTGCGCTTGCCGCCGGGCGTCAGGTCGCGCGCCACCCCGTCGTGCTCGAGGGCCTGCCGCATGGCCGGGCTGAACTCGAGCATCGGAGGCCGGCGGCGGGCCGGGGGGTGCACGTTGGCGGCCTGCAGGCCGAACAGCGTGCGGTGCACGACGTCGGCGAGGGCGTCCTCGATCCGCTCGAGGGCGTACGCAGACGGGCTGGCGGCCCGCAGGATGCGGGCGACGTCGAGCGTCCGGGGCATGCACGCGAGCAGGAGCGCGATCACCGGGTCGAGCTGGCGGGGTGGCAGGGTGGTCGCCGTCAGGCGGGACCGGAACGCGGCGACGTGGCGCTCGCCGGTGCGCGCCGAGCCGCCGGCGACGGCGGCGTCGCTCTCGGCCGCGGTCTGGAACACCCGGAAGACCGGCTCGTAGCGGTCGTAGACGTCGGAGTAGCGGGCGATCCAGGCCCGGATCGACCGCCAGCCGTCGGCATCGGGCGTGACGAGCCCGAGGGCCTCGGTCGACGCGCCGAGCTGGCGCGCCACCTGCGCGGCCAGGTGGCGGAACACGTCCTCCTTGCCCGAGAAGTACTGGTAGAACGACGCCCGCGAGCACCCGGCGAGCTCGGTGATCCGGGCGACACCGCACTGGTGGTAGCCCTCCTCGCCGAAGACACGCAGCGCGGCGTCGACGATCCGCTGCTGCGTTCGCTGCCCGCGGGCCCCGACGCGGGGGTTGTCGGAGAACGGGGCGCGGCGCACCACCACGTCGCCGCCGCCGTCCCCGTCACCCCGCCGGTCGTCGACGGCGGCGACGGCGGGCGCAGCTTCGGGATCTCTACGCGGAGGGGCCATGCGGGCTACGACTCGGCGCGGACCTTGTCCTTGAGCGGCGGGGACGATGGGGGGCGCTTCCTTCCAGTGCGGGATGCCCGAGTCCTCCTTGGCGATCGGGTAGCCGTCGTCGTTCACCTGCGCCCAGTGCGAGTGGTTCAGCTCGTGCAGCGTGAAGCAGGCGTTGAGGGCGTTGTAGAAGCCCATGTTGTCGACGGTCTGGTTCACCGCCTCCTTGATGAGCAGCGCGGTCATCGTGGGCAGCTGGGCGATGCGGCGTGCGAACTGCAGGGTGAGGTCGCCGACCTCGTCGGCGGGGAACACCTTGCTCACCATGCCGAGGGCGTGGGCCTCGTGCGCGTCGATGGTGTCGCCGGTGAGCAGCAGCTCCTTGGCCTTGCGGGGGCCGAACTCCCACGGGTGGGCGAAGTACTCGACGCCGCACATCCCGAGGCGGGCGCCCACGACGTCGGTGAACCGGGTGTCGTCGGCGGCGACGATGAGGTCGCACGCCCAGAGCAGCATGAGTGCGGCGGCGTAGACGTCGCCGTGGGCCTGGCCGATCGTGATCTTGCGCAGGTTGCGCCAGCGGCGGGTGTTGTCGAAGAAGTAGTGCCACTCCTGCAGCATCAGGTTCTCGGCGCCCTTGCGGGTGCCGCCGTTGATCCCGCGCGTCGGGTGCTGGTTGGGGCCGGGGGTGTACTCCTCGAGCGAGACCTTCGACCCCATGTCGTGGCCCGACGAGAACATCGGCCCCGCTCCGCCCAGGATGACGACGCGCACCTCGTCGTCGGCCTCGGCTCGCAGGAAGGCGTCGTTCAGCTCGACGAGCATCCCCCGGTTCTGGGCATTGCGCGCCTCGGGCCGGTTCAGCGTGATGCGGGCGATGCGTCCGTCGTCGAGTGTCTCGTAGAGCACGAACTTGTACTCGGTCATGGTCCCTCCGGGTGCGTGCGGCGCGAGTTGTGACCCTAGTGTTAGACAGCGTACCGCACCCCAGCTAGCATCCGTGATCCGGGAAGTGGCACGCTGCCAGGGCACGTGTTCACCCTGCGAGAGGACATCGAGGGGTTCCATGAAGCTGCGACCGGGTCAGAAGCTGCACAGCGCGGTGTGCGACGCGCAGGTCGTCGTCGTCAAGGCGCCGGCCGACGCCGTCGACCTCGGCTGCGGCGGCGCGCCGCTGCTCGACGACGGGCAGGAGCCCGACGCGGCGGCGACGCTCGACCCGACGCTCGGCGACGGGCCCCAGCTCGGCAAGCGCTACGCGGACGACGACCTCGGCCTCGAGCTGCTGTGCACCCGGGCCGGGACGGGCGCCCTGACCGTCGACGGGCGCCCGCTCCTCCTGAAGGGCGCCAAGCCCCTGCCCTCGTCGGACTGAGGCGCACTCGGCCGGCATGAACCTCCTCCTGCTGCTCGACATGGTCGCGGCCGGTCGCGGCGACGAGGTCGCCGTGCAGGCCGGCGACGACCAGCTCACCGCAGCCGAGCTGCTGGCTGCCGCGTGGGCGGGGGCCGAGCTGGCGGCGGGCGCCTCGGCGCTGGCGTACGTGGGCACCAACGGCCTCGCCTTCCCGATCGGGCTCTTCGCGGCCGCAGCCGCCGGCGTGCCGTTCGTCCCGCTCAACTACCGCCTCAGCGACGAGCAGCTGCACGACCTCCTCGCCCCTCTGGGCGACACCCTGGTCGTCGCCGAGGGCGAGGTCGGGGCGGCGCTCGCGGCCCGGGGTCACCGCGTGCTCGACGCCGCCGCGTTCGTGGCGACGGCCCGGGCCGGCGGCGAGGTGGGCGAGGTGCCCGCCGACGGCGAGGGGCCGGCGGTGCTGCTGTACACCAGCGGCACGACGGCGGCGCCCAAGGCGGCGGTGCTGCGGCATCGGCACCTGACGTCGTACGTGATCGGGACCGTCGAGTTCGCCGGCGCGGGGCCCGACGAGGCCGTGCTCGTGAGCGTGCCGCCGTACCACGTGGCCGGGCTCGCCAACCTGCTCAGCAACCTGTACCTGGGGCGCCGCATCGTCTACCTCACCCAGTTCGACGCCGCCGCCTGGGTCGCGGCGGTGCGCCGCGAGGGCATCACCAACGCCATGGTCGTCCCCACGATGCTGGCCCGCGTCTGCGAGGTGCTCGACGCCGACGGCGCCGGTCTCCCCAGCCTGCGGGCCCTGTCGTACGGCGGGGCGCGCACGCCGGCCACCGTCCTGCAGCGGGTGATGACCCTGCTGCCCGACGTCGACCTCACCAACGCCTACGGGCTCACAGAGACCAGCTCGACGATCGCCGTGCTCGGGCCCGACGACCACCGGGCCGCCCGCGACGGCGACCCGGCGGCCACCGCCCGCCTGTCCTCGGCGGGGCGGGTGCTGCCCACCGTCGAGGTCGAGGTGCGCGGCGGGCTCGGCGAACCGCTCCCGGCCGGCGAGCCCGGCGAGATCTGGGTGCGGGGCGAGCAGGTGTCGGGCGAGTACGCCGGCCGGGAGGCGCCGCTCGACGACGAGGGCTGGTTCCCGACGCGGGACCGCGGCTGGCTCGACGCCGACGGGTACCTCTTCATCGAGGGCCGCAGCGACGACACGATCATCCGGGGCGGCGAGAACATCGCCCCGGCCGAGATCGAGGAGGTGCTGTTGCAGCACCCCGACATCGCCCAGTGCGCGGTGGTCGGCGTTCCCGACGACGAATGGGGCCAGCGCATCGCGGCGGTGGTGGTGGCCCGGCCGGGGGCGACCCCCGATGCCGCCGATGTCCAGGCGTTCGCCCGCCGGTCGCTGCGGGGCGCGAAGACCCCCCAGGTCGTCACTTTCGTCGAGTCGCTGCCCTTCACCGAGACCGGCAAGCTCCTCCGCCGGGTCGTGCAGGCCGACCTCCTCGCCACGAGCTGACCGCACCGCCGGCCGTCGCGGGGCGTTTCCCGCGGCGTGGTGCTACCGTTGCGACCCGATTGTTAGTTCCAGAGCGAGGTCATTCCAGAGCGAGGATCACCGAGGGGGTCGGCGATGGACATCAACGACATGGTGCTGGTCAGTGTCGACGACCACGTGGTCGAGCCACCGCACCTGTTCGAGGGGCGACTGCCGGCGAAGTACGCCGACCTGGCGCCGCAGTTCGTCACCCGCGACGACGGCACGAACGCGTGGGTGTACGAGGGGCAGGAGATCGCCAACGTCGCCCTCAACGCCGTGGCCGGACGGCCGAAGGAGGAGTACGGCATGGAGCCGACCTCCTTCAGCGAGCTGCGGGCCGGTTGCTACGACATCGACCAGCGGGTGAAGGACATGGAGGCCAACGGCGTCCTCGGCTCGCTGTGCTTCCCGTCGTTCCCCCAGTTCTGCGGCCAGCTCTTCGCCCGCACCGAGGACAAAGACGTCGCGCTGGCCATGGTGCGGGCGTACAACGACTGGCACATCGACGATTGGTGCGGCACGCACCCCGGCCGGTTCATCCCCTGCTCGCTGCCGGCCATCTGGGACCCCGAGGTGCTGGCGGCCGAGGTGCGCCGCACGGCCGCCAAGGGTGCGCACGCGGTGACGTTCTCCGAGAACCCGTCGAAGCTGGGGTGGCCGAGCATCCACTCCGACCACTGGGACCCGTTCTGGCAGGCGTGCAGCGACGAGCAGGTCGTCGTGTGCATGCACATCGGGTCGTCGTCGTCGCTGGTGATCACCTCACCCGACGCGCCGATCGACTGCCTGATCACGCTCACGCCGATCAACATCGTGCAGGCCGCCACCGACATCATCTGGTCGGGGGTGCTGAGCCGGTTCCCCGACCTGCGCATCGCCCTGTCCGAGGGCGGCATCGGCTGGATTCCGTACTTCCTCGAGCGGATCGACTACCAGTACCGCCAGCATCACTTCTGGACCGGGCAGGACTTCGGCGACCGCATGCCCAGCGAGGTCTTCAGCGAGCGGGTCCTCACCTGCTTCATCGACGACCGCTTCGGGGTCGCCAATCGGCGGTCCCTGAACATGGACAACGTGATGTGGGAGTGCGACTACCCCCACTCCGACTCGACCTGGCCGTTCTCGCCCGAGCAGGTAGCTGAGCACTTCGTCGGGGACGTCAGCGATCACGACATCGACCGCATCACCCACCTCAACGCCATGAACCACTTCAGCTTCGACCCGTTCCCGACTCAGGGCGGCCGCGAGAACTGCACGGTGGGTGCGCTGCGCGCCCGGGCCGAGGGCCACGACGTGGCGATCCGGTCGGTGCGGCCCGACATGGTCGGCCAACACGCCTCCCGGGCGGTCGACCTGGCCGTGCCGGGCAACTAGACCGGGTCCCTCTATTCCGCAGCGCCCAGGCGGGGGATGACCTTCGAGGCGATGAGCTCGAGGCTCTCCCAGGCCAGGTCGGGGTCGAGACCGCCCATCAGCGGGTGCAGCATCAGCGAACCGGTCTCGCGGACCCGGGCCACGCACTCGTCGGGCGTGATCACGACGTAGGCGCCGCTGGTGCGCAACGAGTCGACGTCGTCGGTCATCTCGTAGGGGCCGAGCTCGTTGGCGCTGGCCAGCCAGGCGCCGTACACGTTCGTGTCGTGGAAGGCGTGGGGCGCGATGCGGGCCCACGCCTCGTCGGGGTCGTCGGCGACGTGGATGAACCGGGGCGCGTCGAGGCCGGGGGCGGGGCCGACCTCCCGACCGAGCTCGCGGCACGCCTCCTGGTAGGCCGGCCACACCGAGGCGTCGACGGGCAGGAACCCGAGCCCCAGGCGGGCGGCGCGCCGGGCGGCCGCCGGCGAGGCGCCCCCCAGGAGCAGTCCCGGCCCCTCGGGCCGGGCGGGCCGGGGCGTGACCCGGACGCGGCGGCCGCGGTACTCGAACTCCTCGCCGGTCCACGCCTTGCGGAGGACCTCGATGCCCTCCTCGAGCAACGGGATGCGCTCGTCCAGGGTGCGGCCGAACATCTCCAGCTCCTCGCGCCGGTAGCCGGCGCCGAGGATCACGTCGATGCGGCCGCCGCTCGCCAGGTCGAGCACCGCGAGGTCCTCGGCGGCACGGATCGGGTCGTACAGCGGCAGCACGAGGGCGGCGATCATGATCCGCAGGTTGCGGGTCCGCCCGGCGATGGCGGCGGCCATCACCAGCGGCGAGGGGCAGTAGCCGTCCTCGGACCCGTGGTGCTCGGACAGCGTGGCCATGAGAAAGCCGTTGTCCTCGGCCCAGGCGCACTGGTCGAGGGCCGCCTTGTACAGCGCCTCGGGTGGCGCACCGAAGGCGGGCGCCCGCAGGTCGTACCGCAGCGACAGGAACGCACCGATGTCGGCCATGTCTCTCCCCTCAGAAGGTGACCAGGATGTCAGACGGCGTTGGCGGGTGCCGGCGCCCCGGCCGTGGCGACCCGGTCCGCCGACGTGCGTGTCGTGGCCGTGACGACCGGCCGGTCGTCGCCGCCCGCGTCCCGCACCTCGACCCGGCCGAGGCCGGCCCGCACGTCGGCCGTCGCCACCGCCGGGCCGGTGCGCACCGGCCGCAGATAGCGCAGCGCCATGGACGACAAGGTCGCCCCCGGCGTGAGCGACAGGGCGGCCTCCTCCACCACGAGGGCGATCAGGCCGCCGTTGACCGTGCCCGACGCGTTGAGGCCGTCGTCGGAGCGGGGGAGCACGGCGACCCCGGGCTCCCGCCGGCGGCACCCCGCCCGCTCGGCGAACGGCACGCGCAGCCGCCCTCGGGTCGTCGGCATCGCGTCCAGCGAGATGTGGGCCGGCAGTTCGATGCGGGGGTCGGGCGCCGCCATGAACGACGCCGCGCCGATCGCCACCAGGTGTCCGTCGTCGTCGGTGATGTCGACGCCGCACACCACCACCGAGCGGCCGGCCTTGACCAGGCGCGAGGCAACGTGGACGGTCCCCTGCGAGGGCGCCTGCTCGTAGACGTGCACGTCGAGCTCGAGCGTCACCGGCACGCGCGGCGCCAGCACGCCGATGGCGGCGAGGCCGGACACGTGGTCGACCCACGTGGCCAGGATCGACGTGCGCAGGCTCGTGGTGCCGGGCACCCACATCTCGGGGACCACCTGCGCCGAGCCGAGGACGCCCTCGCCGGCGCGGCCCACGGCGAAGCCGAGCTCGCTGAGGATGTGCCCGGCCGCTCGTGGCTCGGCGTCGACGTCCACGTGGTGGTCCTCCCTCGGCGCCGGCGGCGCGCTCAGCGAACAGTGACCGAGATGTTAGTTCACTCGTGGAGAGAGTGTCATTCCCGCTCGGCGGCAAGCCAGTGTCCGCAGGGTCTCTAGCCGATCTGCTCGCACAGGGTGACGACGGGCGGCGGGTCCATCTGGAGCAGCTCGCTCATGCGCACCCGGCCGTCACCCGACCGCGTGACGAGCTCGCGCATCGGCGCCTCGAGGTCGTCGCAGTCGATCTCGTAGACGGCGACGTAGACGGATCCGGCGTCGTCTCCGTCGCGCCCGGAGTCGTGGACCTTGTAGCGCTGGGCGGCGACGATCCCGGGCACGGCGCACACCTCGGGGATGTGCGTGTTGGTGTACCAGTCGTTGAACTCGTCGTCACGCGCCGGATCGGCAGGGCGGGACCGGACGAGCATCATGCCCTTGGGCACGGCGATTCCTCCATGGTCGGGAACGGGTGGTCAGAGCACGTCGTTGGCCCAGCCCAGCAACATGGGGGCGAGCAGCGGCCAGCGGACGAACAGGCCCTCGCCGGCGCCCCCCGGCCGGGCGGCCGAGCGCTCGTTCCACTCGTCGTCGCCCCAGGGGGGCTCGACGAGCCGGGCGTTGGGCAACAGCGCCGCCACCTGCTCGGACGTCGCCCGCGTGTGGTTGGGGTCGCTGGACCCGCTGCGGAACACGAGAGCAGGGATGTCGAGCTTCCGGGCGTGGGCGTCGGGCAGCCCGGGGACGAGCTCGTCGCCGCACGGGCAGTACGCCACCATCCAGCGCTCGAGCGTGGCGATGAACTCTTGCGGGTCGTGGTCGAGGAACCGCTGCCGGTTCGCCGGGTTCCGTTCCAGCACCTCGCTCCACTCGGGCAGGGAGGCGACGGCCTCCATCCCCCCGGTCCACGCGGCGCGGATGGACTCGCCGCAGTAGTGGGTGCCGAGGACCATGAGGCCGTAGATGCCGCCGCTGATCCACCACGTGGCCACGGCCGCCGCCACCTCGCGGTGACGGGTGGCGGTGAGCAGCGAGACGCGCGACCCGCCCGAGCCCCCGGCGATCACGGCGGGGGCCATGTCGAGGTGGGACAGCAGGCCCGCCAGCACGTCGGCCTGCATCGCCGACTCGGACGGCCCCGTGAAGCACACGTCGGACGCGCCGGTGTTGGGCCGGTCCCAGATCAGCACCCGGTTGCCGGCCGCCGCCAGCTCCTGGGCGAGCTCGCGGACGCCCGGTGAGTCCTTGTTGAACCGGCCGCCCGGCGTGATCACCCACGGGCGGCCGTCGCCGATCACCTCGTAGGCGATCGTCAGCCCTTCGACCATTGCGGTTTCCACGTCAGGAGATTAGCGTTTCCGAGGATGGCAGTGAGCGCTAACTCAGATGCAGAACCGGCTGCTGCATCGGCTGCGAACGTGTTCGCCGACATGTTCATCGTCGACGCCGACTCCCACTGGTCCGAGCCGCCCGATCTCTTCACGAGCCGGGCGCCGGCCGAGGTGCGCGACCGGGTGCCCCGGGTCGAGGAGGTCGACGGCGAACCCACGTGGGTGTTCGACGGCCATCCCGTCGGCCGCTTCAGCGCCGCCGGCGTCATCGGCCGCGACGGGCACAAGGAGAGCGCCCACAGGGCGCTGATGGAGTGGAGTCACGACGAGGTGCATGTCGGGGCGTACGACCCCAAGGTGCGCCTCGGCGTGCTCGACGAGTGCGGCATCGACGCCCAGATCATCTTCCCGAGCACGATCGGCCTCGGCGGGCAGGACCTCGGGCTCGTCGACGACGAGGCGCTCTGCCGCATGGCGGTCGAGATCTACAACGACGGCATGGCCGAGATCCAGGCCGACTCGGGCGACCGCCTGCTGCCGCTGCCGCTCATGCCGGCCTGGAGCGTCGAGACCTGCGTGGCCGAGGCGAAGCGGGTGGCGGCGCTCGGGGCGCGCGGCGTCAACATGACGTCCGACCCGCAGGACCTCGGCGCGCCCGACCTCGCCAACCGCGCCTGGGACCCGCTGTGGGAGGCGTGCACCGAGCTCCAGCTGCCCGTGCACTTCCACATCGGGGCCAGCGTCACGGGCATGACCTTCTACGGCAAGTACCCGTGGGACTCGCACCCCGACAACACCAAGCTCGCCATCGGGGGCACGCTGCTGTTCATCGGCAACGCCCGGGTCGTGACCAACCTGATCCTCTCGGGCATGTTCGACCGCCACCCCGACCTCAAGATGGTCTCGGTCGAGAGCGGCGTGGGCTGGGTGCCGTTCATCCTCGAGACGCTCGACTACGAGATGGCCGAGAACGCGCCGCTCGAGCTCGCGCAGCTGAAGAAGCCGCCGTCCGAGTACTTCCGCAGCAACCTGTACGCCACGTTCTGGTTCGAGAAGAACCGGAACAAGCTGCCCGACCTCATCGAGGCGGTCGGCGAGGACAACATCCTGTTCGAGACCGACTTCCCGCACCCGACCTGCATGTACCCGTCACCGCTCGAGAGCGTCGCCGAGAAGATGACCACCCTCCCGCCCGAGACCCGGCGGAAGATCATGGGCGAGAACGCCCGCAAGCTGTACCGGCTCTGAGCCGGCGCGTCCCGAGCTGTACCAAACGCCCCCGTACCCGTGACGCCAACTCTGGCGGACCGGCATCATGGACGCATGGAGACCGGGCCGTACTCCGTGGCCTTCCCGCGCGGCTGGTGGTACCCCGTGGCCCGATCGTCCGAGCTGGGCCGTCGACCGCTGGCCGTCACGCTCATGGACTCCCCGCTCGCCGTGTTCCGTGGCACGGGAGGCGAGCCCGCCGTCCTCCTCGACCGGTGCGCCCATCGCAACTACCCGCTTTCACTCGGGCGGGTCACCGACGGCGGCGTGCTCGAGTGCGGTTATCACGGCTGGACCTACGACGGCCGCGGACGGTGCGTGCGAGTCCCCGGACTCGCCGACGGGTCTGCACCACTGGCCCACACCCGGCAGGTCCCCTCGCATGCCGCGGTCGAGCAGGACGGCATCGTCTGGGCGTGGGGAGAGCCGGATGCCGAACCCGCTGGGCGCCCGTTCGCCCTCCCCGTCGTCGAAGGCCCCGGGGCCGGTGAGGCCGTCCTCCGGTGGGACCTCGAGTGCACGTTGCACGCCGCGCTGGAGAACGCGCTCGACGTTCCGCACACGGCCTTCCTCCATCGAGGGATCTTCCGCGGCGGCAAGCCACGCCCGATCACCGCAGTGCGCCGCCCGGTCGACGACGGCGTCGAGGTGCAATACCTCGGGGAGCCGGTCGGCATGGGACCGATCCGGTTGCGAGAGGATGCGGGGCACACATTCGACCATTGGGACCGCTTCTTCCTCCCGTCCGTCGCACAGATCGAGTACGCGGTCGACGGGTGGTTCCGCATCGTCAACACGATCGTCCACCTTCCGATGTCACCGTTCCGAACCCGCGCCTGGTTCGTCGTCCGGTTCCAGAGCCGCCTGCCGGCTGCCGTCGTGCGGCCCGTCGTGGTGCAGCGCGGCAGGCAGATCCTTCGTCAGGACGCCCGCGCCCTGGCCCGGCAGACCGAGCGGATACGCAGCCTCGGAGGCGAGCGCTACGCGTCGACCGAGCTCGACCTCCTCGGCAACGCGATCTGGCACCTACTTCGGCACGCCGAACGCGTCGAGCGACCGGACAGCGGCGACGGCGCACCCGAGGCCACGGTCAGCGAGCGCACGGTCGTGTTCGAGGCATAGCCACCGTGACGCCGGCGATCGACGTCGAGGCGGAGCGACTCCATCGCCAGTCGTTCGTGCTCGATCTGCACACCCACGGCCCGGGGTTCGTACCGCAGCCGTTCCGCACCGTGTGGAGGGGCGTCACGTTTCGAGCGCCGGCCGAGGTCGGTTTCGACGTGCTGCGCAAGGCTGGGGTCGATGCGGTGGTCGCCAAGGCTGTCGGCGATCCGATCGTCACGCGGTGGTATGTCGGCCGGAGCCCCTGGGAGGCCGTCGAGGCCCAACTCGTCCTGATCGAGCGGCAAGCCGGCGAGGCCGGTGTTCACGTCGCCCGGTCGGTCGAGGGTTTGGTGCAGGCCCGAGCGCAGGGCGTGCCTGCGGTGGTGCTCGGCGTCGAAGGCGCCGACGCGATCGGCGGTGACGTCGATCGCATCGATGCCTGGCACGAGCGCGGCGTCCGCGTGATCGTGCTGGTGCATCTGCGTGACAACCAGCTCGGCACGACGTGCCTGCCGTGGCAGCAGTACGCCGGGCCGTTACCCGTTCGGCGCCACGCCTCGCCGGGCCTCAGCCGACTGGGCGCCCGGGTCGTCCAACGCATGAACCAGCTCGGTGTGGTGGTCGACGTCGCCCACGCCGACCGGGCCACCCTGTTGGACGTCGTCGACGTGGCCACCGCTCCCGTGGTGTCGTCGCACACGGGGGCCCGCGCCCTGCAGGACTTCGCCCGCTACCTCGCCGACGACGAGCTGCGGGCGATCGCTTCGACGGGCGGCGTGGTCGGACTCTGGCCGTACCGAGCCCGTCGCTTCGGTGTGCGCAGCATCAGCGACCTGGTCGCTCACGCCCGGCACATCGCCGAGACGGTCGGCACCGAGCACCTCGCCATCGGCACCGACATGAACGGTGTCCCTGGCGTCATGGCCGGGTTCGGCGGCGAGACCGACCTGCCGAAACTGACGAACGCCCTCCTCGACGGCGGCTTCGACGACGAGGAGGTGGAGGGAATTCTCGGTGGCAACGCCCTCCGGGTGTTCGGACGGGTGGACGCCGACGCACGTCGAGACCCGTCTGGCTGATCGACGACCGAAGTACCGGTCAGCCGCCGCGGGCCTCGACGAGGGCGCGGCGGTTGATCTTCGTGGCCTCGCTGCGGGGGATGGCGTCGACGATCTCGACCGTCTTGGGCACCTTGTACGGCGCCAGGCGGCTCTTGGCGTAGGCGATGACGTCGCCGTCCGTCGGGGGCGCGGCCCGGTCGGCGGGCTCGACGATGGCGTGCACGCGGCGGCCCCACTCGGGATCGCGCAGGCCGATGACCACGATGTCGGCGACGGCGGGGTGGTCGACCAGCGCGGTCTCGACCTCGGCGGGGTACACGTTGGCGCCGCCCGTGACGATCATGTCGACCCGGCGGTCGACGAGGTGCAGGTACCCGTCGGCGTCGAGGTAGCCGAGGTCGCCGACGGTCGAGAAGCCGTCGTCCGTCCCTCCACGGGGGGCGGCGTCGCCGAGGTAGCGGAAGCCGACGCTCATGGGGGAGCGGAGGTAGATCTCGCCGATCTCGCCGGCGGGGACGTCGCGCCCGTCGGCGTCGAGGATGCGGACCTCGGTGTCCCGGACCCCCCGCCCGACGCTGCCCCGGTGGTCCATCCACTCGTCGCCCCGCAGCGCCGTGAAGCCCAGGCCCTCGGTCATGCCGTAGACCATCACGATCCGGTCGGCGCCGATCAGGTCGGCCCACCGGTGCACCAGCGACGGCGGCATCGGCGCCGCCCCCTGGAGCACCCAGTCGATGCTGGAGAGGTCGCGGTCGTCGACGCCCGGCAGGTCCGCGATGCGCTGCAGCATCGTGGGCGTGGCGGTGAAGGTCGAGATCCGGTGGCGCTCGACGGCATCGACGGCCCGGGCCGCGTCGAACCGCTCGAGGACCACGAGCCGATCGCCCGCGATCAGGCTGAACAGCGTGGCGAACCCGTTGGCGTGGTACATCGGCCCCGGCACCAGGATCGTCTGCGGCAGTGGCACGGGTCGCCACCCCTCCATGAACGGCGTGCCCAGCATCGGGTCGTAGACCGCAGGCCGCTCGCTGAGGATCACCTTGGGCGTGCCGGTCGAGCCGCTGCTGCAGATGCCGTTGACCTGGGGTGACACCGCGTCGGGCAGGTCCGGCACGTCGAGGTCCTCGGTGGCGTCGATCCAGGCGAGGTCCTCGGCACCGAGGTGGACGCGGGGCGCGATGACGTCGCAGACCCGGGCCCGCTCCCAGTCGGGCAGGTCCCAGCGCACGGGCACGGGCACCGCCCCCAGCTTCCACGCCGCCAGGGCGCTCAGCACGAGCTGGGGCGAGTTGCGGACGCCGAGCGCCAGCCGGTCGCCGCGGCCGAGGCCCCGGTCCGCCAGCGCGCCCGCGAGCTGGCTGGACCGGCGGTCGAGGTCGCCCCAGGTCAGCCCCTGCTCGCCCCCGTCCTCCCCGACGTGGCGGTACACCTCGTCGTCGGGCCGACCCGCCGCGAGCTGCCGGACACGGCAGGCGAAGCTCACCTCTCCCGTCACCTGCGATCCCCTCCGGCGCTTCTCTGACGTCGAGGCCGCGGTTGTACCACAGGTGCGGCAAAATACGTGAGTGCTTACTCGTCCCCATTCGCTGGATGATTCGCTGGACGATTCGCTGGATGGTGCGCTGGATGGCACGCCGGACCGTGCGCCCGCCGATCCGATGACCGCGCCGCTCGCCGGCGTGCGGGTCGTCGAGGTCGCCACCCACGTGTTCGGGCCGATGGCGGGCGCCGTCCTCGCCGAGTGGGGCGCGGACGTCGTCAAGGTCGAGCACCCCGCAACCGGCGATCCCTACCGGGGCCTGGTGACGAGCGGCCTCCACCCCCTGCAGAACGGCGTGGACCCGTACGTCCAGTCCGCCAACCGCGGGAAGCGGTCGGTGGGCATCGATCTCAAGCACCCCGACGGCCGCGGCGTCCTGGCGCGCCTCGTGCGGGCGGCCGACGTGTTCGTCACGAACCTCCGGCCCGCCGCCCGCCGCCGCCTCGCGATCGAGGTCGAGGACGTACGGGCCGACAACCCGGCGGTCATCTACGTGCGGGCGACGGCGTTCGGGGCGCGGGGCCCCGACGCCGACCGTGGGGGCTACGACGCGGGGGCGTACTGGGCCCGCAGCGGGATGCAGCACGCCGTCACCCCGCCCGGGGCCGCGTGGCCGCGGCCGGCGCCACCGGCGTTCGGCGACGTCGTCGGCGCCCTCGCCGTCGTGGGGGCCGTCGGCGCCGCGCTGTACCGCCGGGCCACGGGCGGCGAGCCGTCGGTCATCGACGCCTCCCTGCTCGCGGCCGGGATGTGGCAGCTCCAGCCCGAGATCGTCGAGCGCGGCGCTCGACGACGGCGGCGACAGGGCGACGCCCGGGTCGACCGACCGGTACGACACGTGGAACCCGCTGATGCTGCCCTACCGCACCGCCGACGGCCGGTTCGTGGCGCTCACCATGCTGGCGTCCGACCGCCACTGGCCCGACTTCTGTCGGGCGATCGGCCAGCCCGAGATGGCGGGCGACCCCCGCTTCCGTGACCAGGACGCCCGGCGGCGGAACGCCCGCGCCTGCGTCGAGTGGCTCGACGGGGTCTTCGCCGGGCGGGACCTCGATGACTGGCGGCGGGCGCTCGCCGGCTTCCCGGGGGAGTGGGCGCCGGTGCAGACGCCCGGCGAGCTGCACGACGACCCGCAGGTGCAGGCCAACGGCTACCTCGCCGCCGTCGACGTCGGCGACGGCGGACCGCTGCCGATGGTCACGACACCGGTCCAGTTCGACGAGCGACCCGGCCGCCCGACCCGGGCGCCCGAGCACGGCGAGCACACCGAGGCGGTGCTGCTGGAGCTGGGCCTGTCGTGGGACGAGATCGGCGGGCTGAAGGAACGCGGCGCCGTTCTCTGAGCTGTCGGCCGGCCGCCCGCTCGGTCACGGCAGGTGGCGCCCCCAGTCGAAGTCGACCGGGACGTGGAACGGCGCCGCCAGCAGCGGGACGACGTCGCCGCCCGTCCAGCGCTGCTCGACGGCGGGGCGGAGCCGCTCGGCCACGGCCACGGGGTCGTCGTCGAGGTAGCAGTACGTGATCTGCAGCGGCGCGCCGCCGCGATGCCGGCGAGGTCGTAGGCGCCCAGCTCGACCGTGGGCAGGCGCAGCGGCATGCGCCCGGCGGCCACCAGGGCGGCGGCGAGGGTGCCCATGGACTCGAGGGCGGCGCGGTGGGCGAAGAGGTAGGTCATCACGTGATCGACGGCGTCGTAGGGGTCGTCGCTGACGAGGCGCGCCGCCCGGCACGCCGGGGTGGACACCAGCCGTTGCGCGCCCCGCAGCGCGGCGAGCCGGTGCATCTCGGGGCGGTGATCGAGGGCGTGCCAGGCGAGGTAGTCGGCGTCCCGGCCGTCGGGGTCACGGCCCGACATCGCCACGAAGATCGTCGTGACATCGGTGCGCCCCGTGGCGAGCACGTCGGGCTCGAGGTCGGACGGGGTGGCGGCCGGAGGCGACATGACTGTCAGCTTCGCGGACGGCATCCCGGGACCAGACCCAGCAGGCGGTGGTCCACCTCCTGCCGGACGCGACCCAAGTGTTAGCTTCGACAGCGTGCGACCGGAGACCACACTGCGCTCGCCGGGGGAGGACCACGCCGTGGAGCCCACCCCGTGCCCGCAGCCGGCCCGGGCGTGGTGGGGCGAGCGGCTGGTGGCCGAGACCACGGCCGCGGTCCGGGTGGAGGAGCCCGGTGCACCCCCGGCGCTCTTCTTCCCCAGCAGCGACGTGCGCCTCGACCTGTTCCGCGACGACGAGCGCCGCACGACGTGCCCGGTCAAGGGCGCGGCGCGGCTCTGGAGCATCGACCCGCCGGCGGACGGCGGCGCAGGGTCGTCGGCGCCGTCGAGCGCCTGGGGTGCGGCGGACGCCCCCGATGCCTCCGACGGCAGCGACGTGCTGTGGAGCTTCACCGAGCCGCCCTCCGACCTCGAGTGGCTGTCGGGTTTGGCAGCGTTCGACCACGACCGCGTCCGGGTCGAGCTCGTGGACGCGGACGCGGACGCGGCGCCGCGCGACGTCACGCTCAAGCGGTTCCCGACCTGGGGCGACGCCACCGACCTGGTCGACGTATTGGACGTGCGGCCCGACGGCGACGGTCGGTACGTCAGCGTCGCCCGCCCCGACTGGCGCCGGTCGGTGGTCGAGGGCAGCCAGATGCTCGGCCAGGCCATCGTCGCCGCCGGACGCCGCGCCCCCGGCCGGCGCGCCGTGTCGGCCCACATGGTGTTCCTGCGCGCCGCGGACGGGGCCCGGCCGCTGACCTTCGCCGTCGAGGAGCTGAGCGCCGGACGGACCTTCACGACCCTGGCCGTGCACGTCGAGCAGGACGGGCGCCGGTGCGCCAGTGGCACCCTGCTGCTCGACGCCACCGCCGCCAACGTGATCCGGCACGCGGTGGCGCCCCCCGACGTTCCCGGCCCGTACGAGAGCGAGCCGTACGACATGGGGGTCACCGGCCGGGACATCCGCATCGTGGACGGCGCCTACACGGACGACCCGGACGTCCCCGCCGGCCCGCCGACGCTGGACGCGTGGGTGCGTTATCGCGACGTCCCCCACGACGCCGCCCTGCACGCGGCCCTGCTGGCGCAGTTCACGGGGCACCTCTCGATCGCCGCCGCGCTCCGCCCGCACGAGGGCATCGGGCAGCGCGAGGCACACCGCACGCTGTCGACGGCCATCAACGCCATCGGCCTCTCGCTGCACGGCGAGGTGCGCGTCGACCGCTGGATGCTGTACCGGCACCACTCGACGTTCGCCGGCGACGGCATGACCCACGCCGAGTGCCGGGTGCACGACGTGGCCGGCGCGCTGCTCGCCTCCTTCACCGTGGACGCGATGGTGCGCGCCTTCCCGGGCGGCGCCACGGCCGACGACGATCGGAGAGCTCTATGAGCCTGACCACGGGCCGCGGGCCCCTCAGCCGCAACCCGGCCGGGCGCTTCACCGCGCCGCTGCCGGACGGCGTCGCCTACGTCGAGCCGTTCCGCCGCCGGGTGCGGGGCGTCACGAGCGACCGGACGCTCGTCGACAGCGAGCGGGCGCTGCTCGTGCACCGCCCGGGCGAGCCACCGGCATACGCATTCCCGGCCGCCGACGTCCACGGCGTCGCCGCGGAGCCCGAGCCCCTTGCGCCCGGGCACGTGCGGGTGCCGTGGGACGCGGTCGAGGCCTGGTACGAGGAGGACGAGCGGGTGTACTTCCACCCGCGCAACCCGTACCACCGGGTCGACTGCGTGCGCACCAGCCGGCGGCTGCACGTCGAGGTCGCGGGGGCCGTGGTCGTCGACACGACCGGGACGATCGGGGTGTACGAGACCGCCCTCGAGCCCAAGCTCTACGTCCGGCGCGACCAGGTCCGCATGGATCTCCTGGTCGTCAGCCCGACCACCACCTACTGCCCCTACAAGGGCACGGCGTCGTATTGGACCGCGGTCGTCGGCGACACCACGGTCACCGACGTCGCCTGGTCCTACGACGACCCGCTGCCCGAATCCCTCCCGATCCAGGGCCTGCTCAGCTTCGACCCGGCCCGCGCCACCGTCGTCCACGACCTTCCGCCGGCGGGTGCGTGACGGAGGTGATTCAACGTTGACCGGGCCACCAATTCGTGTCATCGTGCTCTGACACGAATCGGGGCGGATCCGGTAAGAGGTCGCGCCGGCCGGAGGGGACAGGACGATGACCGTCACGAGCGGGCACGATCTCTACTACGACCCCTACGACGTGGGGATCAACGCCGATCCCTACCCGGTGTTCAGGCGGCTCCGGGAAGCGGCGCAGCTCTATTACAACGAGCGGTACGACTTCTTCGCCGTGAGCCGGTACGAGGACGTCGAGCGGGGGTTCAAGGACCGAGCCACGTTCATCTCCGGACGGGGCGGCATCCTCGAGCTGATCAAGTCGGGCATCGAGATCCCGCCGGGCACCGTCATCTTCGAGGATCCACCGACCCACACGATCCATCGCGGCCTGCTGTCGCGCGTGTTCACGCCGCGGAAGGTCGCGGCGCTCGAGCCCAGGATCCGGCAGTACTGCGCCGATGCGCTCGACCCGCTGATCGGACGCGGTGGGTTCGACCTCGTCCGCGATTTCGCCGCCCAGATGCCGATGCGTGTCATCGGCATGCTGCTGGGCATCCCCGACCAGGATCAGGAGGCGGTCCGAGATCGGGTCGACGCCACCCTGCGCACCGAGGCAGGCAAGCCGATGCAGCAGGCGGACGCCTTCGCCAGTGGCGACATGTTCGCCGAGTACATCGACTGGCGGGCCGACCACCCGTCGGACGACATCATGACCGAGCTCATGCACGCGGAGTTCGAGGACGAGACGGGGACCCGCCGTCGCCTCACGCGGGACGAGCTCCTCACGTACGTCTCGGTCGTGGCGGGCGCCGGGAACGAGACGACCACGCGCCTGATCGGCTGGACGGGCAAGGTCCTGGCCGAGCATGCCGACCAGCGGCGCGAGATCGTGGAGGACCGCTCGCTCGTGAACGACGCGATCGAGGAGATCCTCCGCTTCGAGCCCCCGGCCCCGCACGTGGGTCGGTACGTCGCGCGCGACGTCGAGATCCACGGCCGGACGGTCCCCGAGGGCAGCGCGATGCTCCTGCTCGTCGGCGCCGCCAACCGCGACGAACGGCGCTTCCCCGACGGCGACACGTTCGACATCCACCGCAAGGTCACGTCACACGTGACGTTCGGCTACGGCGCGCACTTCTGCCTCGGAGCCGCGCTCGCCCGGCTCGAGGGACGGGTCGCGCTGGACGAGCTGCTGAACCGGTTCCCCGAGTGGGAGGTCGACCTGGCGAGCGCCGAGCTCGCCTCCACGTCGACGGTCCGTGGCTGGGAGACCTTGCCGGTCGTCATCCCGTGAGTCGACGGGGCGTGCGGGGGGAGCCGTGAAGCCCGCGCCGTTCGAGTACCACGTCCCAGAGGACGTGAGTGCGGCGGGCGAGCTCCTCGCCGAGCTCGGCGAGGATGCGAAGGTGCTGGCCGGCGGCCAGAGCCTCGTCCCGATGCTGGCGCTGCGCCTCGCCGTCTTCGCGCACCTCGTCGACATCGGGCGGCTCGCTGAGCTCCGGGGCGTCGAACGACGGGACGGCGAGCTCTGGGTCGGCGCGTGCACCAGGCAGGCCGACGTGGAGCGCAACGCCGAGATCGCGGCGGTGCCACTGCTGGCGAAGGCGACACCGCTCATCGGGCACTTCCAGATCCGCAACCGCGGCACGGTCGGCGGGTCGATCGCGCACGCCGATCCGGCCGCCGAGTACCCCGCGGTGGCGCTGACCCTCGACGCGACGATGGAGGTCCTCTCCAGCCGACGTCGCCGCACGATCCGCGCGAGCGACTTCTTCGACGGCCTGTGGACCACGCGTCTGGAACCCGACGAGCTGCTCGTCGGGGTGGCGTTCCCGGTCTGGGGAGACCGGAGTGGCTTCGCCGTCGAGGAGCTCACGCGGCGCCACGGGGACTTCGCGATCGCCGGTGCGACCGTGGGTGTCGAGCTCGGCGGCGACGACCGGATCGCCCGCTGCGCGATCGGGTTGCTCGGCCTGGGCTCCACACCCCTGCGGGCGCGGCGAGCGGAAGCGGAGCTCCACGGTCACCGGATCGAGGACGTCGACCCGGACGAGGTCGGCCGGCTCGCGTTGGACGACGTCGACGCGGTGCCCGGCGACCTCCACGCGTCGGCCGCGTACCGGCGGCGGGTCGGCGCCGTGATGGTGGCGCGTGCGTGGAGGACGGCGAGGGAGGACGCATGCCATGAGTGACATCGGGGTGACGATGACGGTGAACGGCGAGGTGCGCAGCGCGACGGTGGAGGCGCGCCTGACGCTCGCCGACTTCCTGCGGGAGCACTGCAGCCTCACGGGCACGCACCTCGGATGCGAGCACGGCGTGTGCGGCGCGTGCACGGTGCTCGTCGACGGCGCCGCCGTGCGATCGTGCCTCATGTTCGCCGTCCAAGCGGTGGGTGCCGACGTCACGACGGTCGAGGGCATCGGTTCGTCGACGGGCGAGCTCTCACCGGTGCAAGCGGCGCTCCGCGACTGCCATGGCCTGCAGTGCGGCTTCTGCACGCCCGGCATCGTCGTGTCGATCACCGCGTTCCTCCGCGACAACCCGCATCCCACCGATCGGCAGATCCGGGAGGCGCTCTCCGGCAACCTGTGCCGCTGCACCGGCTACCAGGGGATCATCGAGGCGGTGCGCCGTACCGCGGGGACCGTGGGCGAGGAGACAGCGTGACCGGGGTCGTGACGGACGGCGCAGCCCGCTACGTCGGGGCCCGCGTCGACCGCGTCGAGGATGCGCGCCTGCTGACCGGCCGGGGCACGTTCGTCGACGACATCGCGCTGCCCGGGATGCTGCACGCCGCCTTTGTGCGCAGCCCGTTCGCCCGCGCCGCGATCCGCGGCATCAAGACTGCCGCCGCGCTCGCGCTCCCCGGCGTCCGGTTCGTGTTCACGGCCGCCGACCTCAACCCGGACGCCAAGCAGCAGTGGCACACGTCCATCGGGCCGCAGAGCCCCGAGACGCCCCGCCCGCCGCTCGCCGACGGCGAGGCGCGCTTCGTCGGGGATCCGGTTGCGCTCGTCGTGGCCGACGACCGCTACCTCGCCGAGGATGCGGCGGAGCTGGTCGAGGTCGACTACGAGCCGCTGCCTCCGGTCGTCGACTACGCCACGGCGGAAGGCGCGGACGCGCTGGTGCACGAGCGCCACGGCTCCAACGTCATCGGGGTGATGGCCGGGCTCCCGGCGTCCGCGCTCGACGAGGTGTTCTCGACCGCCGCGCACGTTGTCAGCGAGACCATCCACCAGCAGGCCTGCGCAGCCGTGCCGATGGAGGGGCGGGGCCTGATCGTCGACTACTCGCGAGCGACCGGTGAGCTGACGATCCACGCGGCGACGCAGTCGCCCCACGAGGTGCGCCTCTTCTGCTCCCGGCTGCTCGGCCTGCCGGAGCACCGCATTCGCGTCGTGGCGCGCGACACCGGTGGTGGGTTCGGTCAGAAGGTCATGGTGCAGCGCGACGAGATGTGCCTGATGCTCGCCGCACCGAAGGTCGGCGCCCCGCTGAAGTGGATCGAGGACCGCCGTGAGAACCTCCTCGCCGCCGGCATGTCGCGGCACGAGCATGCCGCCGTGCGGATGGCGTTCGACGGCGACGGGACGATCCAGGCCGCACAGATCGACTTCGTCTCGGATTGCGGCGCCTATCCGACGCCGTGGCCCGTCGGCACTGCGGCGGCCGTCGGCGCCCTGTTCCCGGGCCCGTACCGCGTGCCGCGGGCGGCATTCACCACCAAGGCGATCTACACGAACACCGCCGGCCGGACGCCGTACCGGGGCCCGTGGCAGTTCGAATCGCTGGCCCGCGAGGTCCTGCTCGACATCGCGGCCCGGCAGATGGGCATCGACCCGGTCGAGCTGCGGCGGCGGAACCTCCTGCGCCGCGACGAGCTGCCGTACACGAACCCCAACGGCATGCGCTACGACAACATCTCACCGGTCGAGACGCTCGAGCAGGCGCTGGCGATGCTCGACTACGAGGCGTTCCGCCGCGAGCAGGCCGAGGCCCGCACTGCGGGCCGCCACCTCGGCGTCGGTGTGTCGACCTACGTCGAGCCGTCGACCCCGGGGTTCGGGTCCTACGCGACCGAGGCGGCGACGATCCGCGTCGAGCCCTCCGGGACCGTGAACGTGTACATCGCCGGTGGCTCGACGGGGAACAGCATCGAGACCACCGTCGTGCAGCTCACGGCCGACGCGCTCGGCGTGCGCACCGAGGATGTCAACACGATCCAGGGTGACACCGCGGTCACCGGCTTCGGCGCGGGAGCGGCCGGGAGCCGCAGCGGGTCGATGACGGCCGGCGCCATCCGCGAGACGGCGTCGATCCTGCGCGAGCGCATCAAGGCGATCGCCGCGCACAGGTTCGAAGCGGCTGTGGAGGACATCGACCTCGTCGACAGCCGGGCGAGCGTGCGAGGCACGCCCTCCATCAGCATCTCGCTGGCCGAGCTCGCGGCGGCCGCCTACTTCGACCCGTATTCCCTGCCGCCCGGCGTGCCGGCGGGGCTCGAGGCTGTGGGCCGGTACACGAGCGAGGCCCGACAGATCTGGGTGAATGCCACCCACCTGTGCACTTGCGAGCTCGACATCGCCACCGGTCAGGTCACGCTGCTGCGCTACATCGTCAGCGAGGACTGTGGGCCGATGATCAATCCGAACGTCGTCGAGGGCCAGATCGCCGGCGGCGCCGTCCAGGGGATCGGGGGCGCGCTCTACGAGCACCTCGCCTACGACGACGACGGCAACCCGGTGGCCACGACGTTCATGGACTACCTGGTGCCGACGGCCACCGAGGTCCCGACCATCGAGTACGGCCACGTCGAGACCCCGAGCCCCGGCCCGGGTGGCTACAAGGGCGTCGGCGAAGGCGGGGCGATCGGCGCCCCGCCCGCCGTCGTGAACGCGGTCAACGACGCGCTCTCACCGTTCGGTCTGCACGTCGCCCGCCTGCCCCTCAGCCCGGACCGGATCGTCGAGCTCCTGGACGGACGTGTTCCATGATCCTCCGCAGGGGCGGCGGTGAGCGACCGTGACCGATCGCGACCGACCGCGCCGGCGCTATGACAGCCCGCTGCGCCGGCAGCGTGCGGAAGAAACCCGTGAGCGCATCGTCGCGATCGGGGCCGAGCTCCTCCACGGGTTCCCGATCTGGAACTGGGGCGCCCTGACGGCGCGCGCCGTGGCGGAACGAGCCGGTGTGAACGAGCGCACCGTCTACCGCTACTTCCCCAGCGAGCGGGCCCTCCGGGATGCCGTCCTGGCCCGGTTGGAGCAGGAGGCCGGCGTCGAGCTGGACGGCCTGACCCTCGAGGGGGTCCAGGACGTCGCGGCCCGGATCCTCGAGTACGCGTCCACGTTTCCGATCGAGCCGCGCACGCCACGCGACCCCACGGTCGCGGCGGCGAACGCCCGGCAGCGCGCCGCGCTCGTCGCCGCCGTGCGCCGATCGGCCACGCGTTGGCCCCCGGTCGAGCGGACCATCGCCGCCGCGATGCTGGACGTGCTCTGGAGCCCCGTGTCGTTCGAACGCATGGTGACCGACTGGGAGCTCGACCCGGACGAGGCGATCGTCGGCATCACGTGGACGATCGGCCTCATCCAGCGAGCCCTCGAGGACGGGCCTCGACCGCACCGGTGAGCTTCAACGTGTGCGTGCGTTCACTCACTCGCCGGCGCGACTATCATAAGTGAGTCTTCATTCACTATCGCCGAGGTCCGCGGATGACCGTCAGCCGGACTGACGAACAGGAGGAAGCCGCGGCGTCCCACCGCGCGCACCGGTTGCTCTCCGGGGTGGACACGGTGTGCGAGCTCCTGGTGGCGCGCCGGTCCCTCGACGAGCGCGACGGGCTCGACACCGCCACCTTCGTGTCCGGCTACCCGGGCTCGCCCCTCGGCGGCATGGACCTTGCGCTCGACCGCCTGGGCGACCGCCTCGCCGCCAACCGGATCCTGCACCGGCCCGGCCTCAACGAGGAGCTGGCCGCGGCGGCGGTCTGGGGGTCGCAGATGGGGGGCGCGGTCCCCTACGAGGGGGTCGACGGCGTCGTCGGCGCCTGGTACGGCAAGGGCCCCGGGCTGGACCGCTCGGGCGACGTGTTGAAGCACGCCAACCTGATGGGCACGGGTCCCGGCGGCGGCGCCGTGCTGTTCGTCGGCGACGATCCGTCGGCCAAGTCGTCGACCCTGCCGTACGACACCAACCTGGCCCTGGCCGACGCCTCGGCGCCGGTGCTCGTCCCTGCCGACCAGCAGGACCTCTTCGACCTCGGCGTCGAGGCGTTCCGCCTGAGCCGCTTCTGCGGCTCCTGGGTCGGGATGCGCATCGTGACTGCTGTCGCCGACGGCATCGGCACCGTCGACACCGGCATCGACCGCTTCCCCGCGGGCGATCCGGCGGTCGACGTGGACGGCCGACCCTGGACCCACGAGCCGACCGGCCAGATCCTGCGCAGCGACCTCGAGGAGCTGTGGCTCGACCGCCGCCTCCGGGCCGCACAAGGGTGGGTGGCGGCGCGGGGTCTCGACCGCGTGGTCGGCGCGGTGGGCCGCGCCCGGCTCGGCATCGTCTGCGCCGGCAAGACGTACCGCGACGTGCTGGGCGCGCTGGAGGCGTGCGGGCTCGGCCTTGACGAGCTGGAGGGCGCGGGCATCCGCATCCTCAAGCTGGCGATGACGTTCCCGGTCGCGCCCACCCGCGTGCTGGAGATGTGCGACGACGTCGACGAGATCCTCGTGATCGAGGAGAAGCGGCCCTTCGTCGAGCAGCAGGTGCGGGCCATCGTGCACGAGGCGGGCCACTCGACGCCGGTCCGCGGGAAGCGGGACGGGGCGGGGGAGCGCCTGGTGCCGACGGCGGGGGAGCTCACGGCGGATCGCCTCGTCCCCATCCTCACCCGCGTCCTGCCGGATCTCGCCCCACCACCCGCCCCCGGCCTCGGCAAGGCGCGGCTGCCGCTCGCCGACGCACCTGGCCGCACGCCCGCGTTCTGCAGCGGCTGCCCGCACAACCGCTCGACCGTCGTGCCGGTGGGCTCGATCACGGGGGGCGGCGTCGGCTGCCACGGCATGATCCACTTCGAGGCCCGCCACGAAGGCGAGACGTTCGTGCCGCCCACGCCGATGGGGGCCGAGGGGGCGCACTGGATCGGGCTGGCGCCGTTCGTCGGCGACCGCCACCTGTTCCAGAACCTCGGCGACGGCACCTTCAGCCACTCCGGCAGCCTGGCCATCCGGGCGTGCGTCGCCGCCGGCGTCCACATCACCTTCAAGCTGCTCTACAACTCGGCCGTCGCCATGACCGGCGGCCAGGACGTCACCGGGCTGATGGACGTCCCGGCGCTGACCCGGTCGCTGGCGGCGGAGGGCGTGAGCGCCATCGCGGTCTGCACCGACGACGTCGACCGCTACGGGCGTCACGCGAACTTCGCGCCCGGCGTCTCCGTGCGGCCGCGGGAGGACGTCGTGGCGGCGCAGGAGGAGCTGCGAGGCCGCCCCGGCGTGTCGGTCCTGATCTACGACCAGCGCTGCGCCGCCGAGGCGCGGCGCCTGCGCAAGCGGGGCCTGCTGGACGAGCCACCCCGGCGGGTGGTGATCAACCAGGCGGTCTGCGAGGGCTGCGGCGACTGCTCCCGAGTGAGCAACTGCCTGTCCGTGCTGCCCGTCGAGACCGAGTTCGGCGAGAAGCGGGAGATCCACCAGTCGTCCTGCAACAAGGACTACTCGTGCCTCGAGGGCGACTGCCCCTCCTTCCTCACGTTGGTCCCGGCCGAGCGCCGCGGGATCCGCCGATGGGTGCGGCGGGGGAGGCGGCCGACCGGCGCCGGGGCGTCCGGGCCGCGCCAGGCCACACGGCCCCAGCTGCCGCGGGGTGACCTCCCGCTCCCGGCGCAGGCAGCCGTCCGCGAGCGATTCAGCATCTACACCACCGGGATCGGTGGGACCGGCGTCGTGACCGCCAACCGGCTCCTCGCCCGGGCCGCCGTCATCGCCGGCTACGCGGTGCAGGGGCTCGACCAGACGGGGCTGTCCCAGAAGGCCGGCGCCGTCGTCTCGCACCTGCACCTCGCGCCCGCCGGCGCCGACATCACGACCGCCACGGTCGCCGACGGCGAGGCCGACCTCTACCTCTCGGGCGACATCCTGCAGGCCGCGTCGGCGCCCCACCTGCGCAAGGTGGCGCCGGGGCGGACCGTGGCGGTCGTCGACGCCGAGCTCGTGCCCACGGCCACGATGCTGCAGACCGACGGGACGGTCGACCAGTCCCGGCTGGCGGCGGCGCTGACCGAGGCGGTCGGGGAGGAGCGCACCCTGCTGGCCGACAGCACCGGCTTGGCGGAGACGCTGTTCGGCACGCACCTCCCGGCCAACGTCGTGCTCCTCGGGGCCGCCTTCCAGCGCGGCGCGCTGCCCGTCCCGCTCGACGCCCTCCATCAGGCCATCGACGAGCAGGGCAGCGCCGCCGCCATGAATCGGGAGGCCTTCGCGTGGGGCCGCTGGCTGGTGGCCGACCCCTGACGCCGTCGCATCCGCCCTGGACGGCGCGATCACCGCGGCCCGTCGCTCCCAGTCGGCGATCTGGGATCCGTCGGCCCGCAGCACCGCACGCGCGCCCGAGCTCGTCGGACGTGCCGCAGCCCCGCCGGTGCTGCGTGACCTGATCGAACGCCGGGCAGCCCAGCTGCTCGACTATCAGGGCGCGGCCCGCGCCCGGCGCTGGCTCGACCTCGTCGCCCGGGCGGCCGCCGCCGACGACGCAGACCACGGTTTCGAGCTCACCGAGGCGGTCGCCGAGGGCTGGTTCAAGCTGCTCACGTACAAGGACGAGTACGAGGTCGCTCGCCTGCACCTGCGGCTCGAGCTCGGAGAGGTCGCCGCCGAGCTCGGCGTCGCCGACGGCTACCGGGTGCAGTACCACCTGCACCCGCCGACCCTCCGCCGCCTCGGCCTCGACCGCAAGATCGCCCTCGGCGGTCGGGGGGGCCGGGCGCTGTTCCGCGGCCTCGCCGCCCTGCGGCACGTCCGGGGCACGCCGCTCGACGTCTTCGGCTACGCCCGGCATCGCCGGGAGGAGCGCCAGGTGGCCGACGAGTACGCCGGGCTCGTGGACGCAGCCATCTCGCGGCTGACGCCGGACACGTACGCGGCCGCGGTCCAGCTCGCCGGCAGCGTGGCGGCGATCCGCGGCTACGAGGACATCAAGAGCGCCGCCATCGAGCGGTGGCGGGCCGACACGGCGGGCCTGCGCGACGCCGTCGCCGCCAGGGGATGACCGCGTACAAGGTCGTGCGGTTCCTCGATGGCGAGCCGTCGCAGGCCGAGGCGCTGCGGGCCCGCTGGACCCGCGCGCTGGCCGCGGCGGCCGAGCGCGCGCCGACCACCGGGCGACCCCGGCGCGTGGCGCTGGCCGTGCCGCTGGAGCTGCCCGACCTGTCGCCACCCCGCTTCGCGGCCATCGACCTGCAGTGGTTCGCCGACGCGAGGGGGCGCGCGCCAACGAGGTGTGGCTGGAGACGATCGACCCCGACCTGTGCCTCGGCTCGTCGCTGTTCGCCGCCGGCTCCGGCCAGGTGGTCGCCGAGGAGGTCGTTCGCCGCGGGAGCGAGTACCTCGACACCCGCTGGGAGGTGGGGGGCGAGCGCTACAAGATGATGTCGTTCGGGAAGCGGAACCCCCGGTTGACGCTCGAGGAGTTCTCGACCCGCTGGCGCGACGAGGCCGGCCGCCTCGGCAGCGAGGAGATCCCCGCCGAGGTCCGGGGCCTCGCCTACGTGCAGAACCACCCCGTCCCGCTCGACGACGGCTGGTTCCTCGATGCCGTCAACGAGGTGTGGTTCGAGCGCCTCGACGACCTCAGGCGGCGGGCTGCGTGGTTCGCGGCCCGGCAGCAGGCGGCCCTGCGCTCGGGGGCCGTGAGCTTCATGTCGCCCACGGAGACGTGGTCGATGTTCGTGCGGGAGTCGCTGCTGACGCCACCGGGGTGGTGATGCGCTCCGCGGGCCTACCCGGCGCGCGGCTCAGCGGCGCCGACGTGCCGGCTCGATCGCCGGGAAGAACCCCTTCAGGGTTCCCTCGGTGGCGGAGGCCACCGCCGAGTCCCGGTCGAACCGGTTGTTGTGATGGCTCTCGAGCGCGAGGACGAGGGCGATCCCCATCACCGCGCGGGCGGACACGTCGGGTGACGCGTGCTCGACCCCGTAGCGATCCTCGACCGCGAGCCAGGCGTTCGCCAGGCGGTCCATGGCGACCGCGAAGTTCTCCCTGTAGAACCGCCGCGCCACCTTGGGGTCGCCGAACAGCACGAGGCCCAACAGCGGAAGGATCTCCTCGAGGGTGGTGATCAGCTGGCGGTAGAGGCCGTTCAGGGTCTCCAGTTGGCGCTCGGGGGTGAGCGGCTCGTCCCTGTCGACGGCCTCGGAGGCCGCGACCAGCGCGTCCACTGCGTCGCTCAACGGCTCGACCACCGCCTCGAAGAACAGCTGGTCCTTGCTCTCGAAGTGGCGGTAGATCACGCCCTCGCTGATCCCGCCCCGCTCGGCGATGTGACGGATGGTGGTGCCGTTCATGTCGCCTGTCTCGGTGAAGGCCCGCCGAGCCGCCTCGAGGATCGACTTCCTCCGAGCCTCGGCCGTGAGCCGGCGGGCGCGCGGTGCCTCGCTGCCCTTCCTCGACGAGCGGGTCGCTACCTTCGCCATCTGACCTCCTGGTCCCGCCGCACCCACGGAGTGAGTGAATGAGTACCCAGGACAATAACGCGTTGCTCTTGCGACACCCGGGTAGTGAGCGTTCGCGCGTTACAGCCGAAGTGACCTCCACCGACAGTTAGGAAGCAAACGCTCACTATACGGATCAGACGATCACGGTGCGGATGCCCGCCGCACGGGCGAGCGCGTCGATGCCGTCGTTGATCTCGTCGAGCTTGATGCGCCCGGAGACGAGGGAGCCGAGGTCCAGCCGGCCAGCCTCGGCGAGCCGGATGTAGCGCGGGAAGTCGCGCTGGATCTGGGAACCACCCACCGCCGACCCGACGAGGCGCTTGCCCGAGAAGACGGCGGTGACGGCCGGCAGGGTCACCGTCTCGCCGACGGCAGGCATGCCGACCAGGGTGACCGTGCCCTCCATGCGCGCCATCTCGTAGGCCTGCACCATGAGCTCGGGGCGGCCGACGACCTCGAACGTGTAGTCGGCCCCGCGCCCGCTCGTCAGCGCCCGCACCTGCTCCACGGGGTCGGCCGCGGCCGGATCGAGCGCATGGGTGGCGCCGACCCGGAGGCTCGCCTCGCGGCGCTCGGCCGCGGGATCGACGGCGACGATGGTCGCCGCGCCGGCGATGCGGGCGCCCTGGATCACCGACTGGCCGACGCCACCGCAGCCGATCACGGCCACGCTGGACCCGGGGGTCACCCCGGCCGAGTTGAACACGGCGCCGAGCCCGGTGGTCACGCCGCAGCCGATGAGCGCCAGCTCCTCGTCGGGAAGGTCGGTCTCGACGGCGACCACCGAGGCCTCGTCGGCGACCATGGCCTCGGCGAACGAGCCGCAGCCGCACACGGCGGGCGCCTGCCTTCCGTCGGCCAGGCGGAAGCGGGGCTGTTGCCGGACTTTCGGCCCCAGGTCGCAATGGTTGGACATCCCGTTGAGGCACCACCAGCAGCTACCGCACGCCGGCGAGACCGATGCGAGTACGCGGTCGCCGACCCGCACGCGGCGGACCTCGGGGCCGACCTCCTCCACCACGCCACACGCCTCGTGGCCGGGCACGATGGGCAGCGGCAACGCAGACGACCCGTTGATCACGTTGAGGTCGGTGTGGCAGATCCCGCTCGCCGCGATGCGCACCAGCACATCCCGCGGCCCGATCGCCGGCACCGCGAGGTCCTCGACCACGAGCGGCTGCCCGGCTTCGTACGCGACTGCGACCCTCATCGGTCACCCGCAGGGCGCCGCGCCCGGGCCCAGCTCTCGATGCCGCCCCATCCGGGCACGGAGACCGGCGTGCCGCCCTTGACGACCGGGCCGACCCGGGCAGGGTCCAGGAGGGTCCGCACGTCGGCCACCGGGTCGCCGTCGACCAGCACGAGGTCGGCCAGGTAGCCCTCCCCGATGCGGCCCAGCCGCTCTCCCACGAGCGGGCCGGCGTTGGCCGTGGCCGTCAGGAGGGCCTCCAGCGGCGAGAAGCCGAGCAGCTCGACGTAGGCGGCCAGTTCGGCCGCGTAGGTCCCGTGCTTCGTCCACTGGTGCCCGAAGTCGCCGCCCGCCACGATCCGCACGCCGTTGCTGTGCAGCTTGCGGTAGCCGTCGATCGCCGCCTGGAGCTCATCGGGGTACAGGGCCTGCTCGACGCGCTCGCGCTCGATCCCGTAGGGCTCGGCCCGTCCGTCGACCACGGCTCGGAGGTAGTGCAGGCCGGGGCACACCCAGACGTCGTCGCGGGCGGCGGTGAGCTCGGCGATGGCGGCGTCGTCGAGATAGGTGGCGTGGTGCACGATGCGCACGCCGTTGCGCACGGCCATCCGCACGCCGTCGGTGCTGCGGGCGTGGACCGTGACGAAGGCGCCGTGCGCCTCGGCCTCCTCGACCGCGGCCGCGACCATCGCGTCGTCCATGTAGGTCGTCTGCGAGGGGTGACCGGGAACGATCCCGTCACCCGACACCATCAGCTTGATCACCCGCACCCCGAGCTCGCACTGCTGCCCGACGACCCGCCGCATCTCGTCGGCGCCGTCCACCTCGGTGAGCGTCGGGGCGCCGATGGCGCCCCGCTCGGTGATCATGTCGCCCGAGGGCCACAGCCTCGGCCCGTCGACGAGGCCGCGGTCGATGGCCCGCTGGATGATCACGTCGGCGCGGGGCTTCAGGGCGCCGGCGCCGACCAGCACCGTGTAGCCCCACCGCAGGTAGGTGCGGACGACGGCGGCCACCTCGAGGGCGTGCTCGTCGTCGGGCATCGCGGCGATCTCGGGGTGGTCGAAGACGAAGTCCAGCGGCCAGCTGATGTGCGTGTGGGCATCGCACAGGCCCGGCAGCACCGTGGCCCCGGCCACGTCGACCTCGACGGCCGACTGCGGGTCGACCGGTGCCCGCCCACGGAAGACGCCCGCGATGCGGTCGCCCTCGATCAGGACGTCGCCGTCGAAGGGCCGCTCGGTCAGATCGCCGGAGCACGTGACGACCTGCGCGTGGGAGATCAGGACCCGGTTCGGGCGCGCACCCATCTCACGACCTCTTCGTGAACGTGATCGGCACGGTCAGCGGCGCCCGGTTGAGCACCGAGTGGAACGGGACCGGCTCGGCGTCGTCCTGCAACCGGAAGTCGTCGAGCCGCCGCACCACCTCCTCCAGCGCGATCCGCAGGTTCAGGCGGGCCAGGTTGGAGCCGGCGCACCGGTGCGGTCCGGCGCCGAACGCCAGGTGCCGATTGCTGCGACGATCCAGGTCGAAGTCCGCCGGGCACTCGAACTCTCCCTCGTCGCGGTTGGCCGACGCCCAGTAGATCAACAACTTGTCACCCTTGTGGACCTGCCGGCCGCCGATCTCGGTGTCGGCCGTGGCGGTGCGGGCGATGGCGATGAACGGCGGCTCGAGCCGCAGCAGCTCCTCGACGGCGTCGGGGATCCGCTCGGGATGGCGACGGAGGAGCGCCGGGATCTCCGGCTCGCGGCAGAACCGCAGCATGAACTGCCCGAGAGCCCCGGCGGTCGTCTCGAGTCCGCCGAGGATCAGCAGCAGGACCACCGCGATGGCATCGTCCTCGGTGATGGGTCGGCCCTCGATCTCGGCGGCGAGCACGGCGTCGACGACGTCGCCGCGGGACGGCTGGAGCCGCCGCGCCTCCAGGAAGTCCTTGATCCACGCGTACAGGCCCTGCGACGCCTCGTGCCGCTTCGGGTTGTCGGGGACCGAGACCGCGGTGGCCATGTCGTTGAGCTCCGCGAGGCGGTCGGACGGGGCGTTGAGGACGAGGTCGAAGAACGCGAGGCCCGGGAACGGCCGGGCGAAGTCGGCCATGAAGTCGCTCCGCCCGGCCTCGACGAAGCCGTCGATGAGTCCGGTGACGAGCGCTCGCGTCGGTTGCTCGTAGCCGGCCACGACGGCAGGCGTGAAGAAGGCGTTGATCAGCCGCTTGTACTCGCGGTGCAGTGGGGGGTCGAGGTGTTCGGGGATGGCCTTGACGACGTTCTCGTTGCCGGGCACCGACACGCCGTGGGCGGAGCTGAACGTCTTCCAGTCCTGGGCCACGCGGAGCACGTCCTCGTACCGGCTGACCACCCAGAACCCACCGTGCTCCTCGCTGTGGGCCACCGGATGGTGGGCGCGCATGTAGCCCAGCGTCTCGTGGAGGTTCTGCGCCAGGTCGGGGGAGACGTGGTCGAAGTGGTCGGCGCACCAGTCGTCCGAGAACGGGCACCCCCCGGCCGGCGCCGAGGCGGATGCCGAGTCCGATGATGCTGCTTGCATCGCATCCCCTCCGATGAGCAGTCGAGCTCCGGGGCGGAGTGTAACAAGGTGAGCGATCACTTTCTCAGGGTGTACGCTCCCACAGGAGCGCAGGATCGAAGACCGAACGAGGGGAAGTCATGGTGAAGCTGGCCGAGGAGGTCCGGGTCGTCGACGCCGACACCCACATGACCGAGCGCCATGACCTGTTCACGTCGCGGGCGCCGAAGGGGTACGAGGACCGGGTCCCGCGCGTCGAGGACGTCGACGGCAAGCCGCACTGGATCGTCGACGAGTCCGTCGTGCTCGGGCCCGCCCGGGGTGGCGGGGTCATCGACCGCGCCGGCGAGAAGTACCCGTTCGAGGAGTGCAAGCTCAACGGGATCGACTGGGTCCATCCCGCCGCCTACGACCCGGTGGAACGGCTGAAGGTCATGGACGAGTGCGGGGTGTACGCCCAGGTGCTGTACCCCAACGCCATCGGGATCGGCGGACAGACGCTCGCCAACGAGGTGAAGGACCCGGTGCTGCGGCGCCTCTGCGTCGAGATCTACAACGACGCGATGGCCGAGGTGCAGGACTGGTCGGACCACCGGTTCCTGCCGATGCCCGTGCTGCCCTCCTGGAGCGTCGAGGAGTGCGTGCGCGAGGCCGAGCGCCTCGCCGCCCTGGGGTTCCGTGGCGTGAACATGACCTCGGACCCCCAAGAGACCGGCTCGCCCGACCTCGCCCACCGGGACTGGGACGCGCTGTGGGAGGTGTGCGCGGACCTGAACCTGCCGGTGCACTTCCACATCGGGGCGAGCCTCACGTCGCTCAACTTCTACGGGAAGTACTTCTGGCCCTCCGTGCACCAGAACCTGAAGCCCGCCATCGGCGGCGCGATGCTGTTCCTGAACAACGCCCGCATGGTGATCAACAGCGTCTACGCAGGGATCTTCGACCGCCACCCGACGCTGAAGATGGTGTCGGTCGAGAGCGGGATCGGATGGATCCCGTTCATCCTCGAGACGATGGACTACGAGATCCTCGAGAACGCGCCCCAGCAGGCGGCCGAGCTGTCCCGCAAGCCGTCGGAGTACTTCAAGACCAACTGGTACGGCACGTTCTGGTTCGAGGAGAACGGCGGCGACCTGCAGGGCCTGATCGACAAGCTCGGCGAGGACAACGTGATGTTCGAGACCGACTTCCCGCACCCCACGTGCATGTACCCGGACCCGCTCAGCACAGTCGAGGCGCGGATGTCGGCGCTGCGGCCCGAGACGCGCCGGAAGGTCCTTGGCGAGAACGCGGCGAAGCTCTACCGGCTCTGATCCTCGCCGCTGGGCCGTGCAGGGACTATGCGGTGGTCCAGCCGCCGTCGATGACGATCGTCCGGCCGGTCACGAATCGCCCAGGAGGAACGTGCAGATGGTCGACGAAGCGACAACCGACGAGCTGCGGCGGTGCTGGGACGAGGGGTGGAACAACGCCGATCTCGAAACGATCATGGCGCCGTTCGCCGCGGACGTGGTGTTCAGCTCGCCGTTCGTGTCGAGGATGACCGGCGATCCGGGCAAGACGACGATCGAGGGGTACGACGCCCTGCGGTCGTACGTCGCCGGCTCGCTGGTCAAGGCCCCCGGGATCCAGTACACGGTCGACGCCACCTATGCCGGCGCGGACAGCATCGTGCTGGCGTACACCGTCCATCGTCACGGCCGCGACTGGACCGGCGCCGACTGGATGCGCGTCGACGATGACGGCAAGGTCACCGAGTGGCAGTGCCACTACGACCTCGCGTTCATCAGATCGTTGTGATCAGCAGCGACCTGGTCGAAGCCCGCCGCGGCTGAGGGCGTCAGTCGTCCAGAAGGGACGGCGGTACGCCGATGGACCGGGGTTCGAGGAAGCCGGCGAGGCCCTCGGGCCCGAGCTCGCGGCCGAGGCCCGACTCCTTGAACCCGCCGAAGGGCACCAGAGGGAAGGGTGCGTAGCAGCCGTTGATGGCAATGGTGCCCGTCCGCACGCGCCGCGCGACCCCGAGGGCCCTGCTGTCGTCGCCGCTCCACACGCCACCGGCCAGGCCGTACGGCGAGTCGTTGGCGATGCGCACGGCGTCGTCCTCGTCGTCGTACGGAATCACGCAGAGGACGGGTCCGAAGATCTCCTCCCGGGCCACCCGCATCGAGTTGTCGACGTCACCCAGGATGGTGGGCGGGACGTACCAGCCCTTGGGGAGGTGGGCGGGTCGCGTCTCCGCCCGTGACCACCCGGGCCCCCGCCTCGACGGCCAGCTGGATGTACCCCTCGACGCGCGCCCGCTGGCGCTCGGCGACGAGCGGACCGACGACGGTCGCGGGGTCGTGGGGGTCGCCGTAGGGGATCGCCGATGCCGCCGCTGCTGCCGCGTCGAGCGCCTCCGCGTACTGCGAGCGCGGCACGAGGAGGCGAGTGTGGGCGCCGCACACCTGCCCGGAGAGGTGCATGGCCCCGCCCACCACCCGGGGGACGACGGTGGCGAGGTCGGCGTCGTCGAGGGCGATCGCCGCCGATTTGCCCCCGAGCTCGAGGGACACCGGCCTCACCTGCTCGCCGCACAGGCTCATGATCCGCTTGCCGGCCGCGGTCGACCCGGTGAACGCGACCTTGTCGGTGCCCGGGTGGGTGACCAGGTGCTCGCCGACCTCCCGACCGCCGGGGACGACGTTGACCACGCCCGCCGGCACGCCGGCCTCGTCGAGGGCCTCGGCCAGGATGAAGTTGCTCAGCGGCGCCTCGGGCGGCGGCTTGATCACCACCGTGCAGCCGGCCGCCAGCGCCGGCGCGGTCTTCCAGGCGGCCAGGGTGACCGGGGCGTTCCAGGGCACGATCGCCGCCACCACCCCGACCGGCTCGTTGGTGACCAGCGCGGCGCGGTCGCCCGCGACGACCCGGCGCTCGAACGGGAAGGTCCGGATCAGCTCGGCGTAGTAGTCGAACACGCGGGCGACGAGGCCGGTCTGCGCCATGGGGGCCTGGCTGATGGCGCAGCCCATCTCGTCGACGGTCACCCCGGCGATGTCGGCCTCGCGCTTGCGCAGCAGCTCGGCGGCGCGCGCCAGCACGTCGGCGCGCTCGACCGGCGCCATCCGGGGCCACGGGCCGTCGTCGAACGCGGTGCGCGCCGCTTCCACGGCCCCGTCGATGTCGGCGTCGGTGGTGACCGGCACCCCGCCGACGACCTCCTCGGTCGAGGGGGAGATCACGCCGAACCGCTCGGTGCTGGCGGGTGGCACCCACCGACCCCCGATGTAGAGCTCCCGCCTGTACATCAACCGGTCGTCCACACACCCTCCCCCGGTTCTCGCGGCGGTCCCGACCGTAGCACCTCGATGAGTGAGTGATCATTTGTTACGATCGGCGGCTGGATGTCGGGGCGACTGCTCGGAGGGACGATGGATCTGCTGTTGCGCCATGCCTCGGTGGTCGACGGGACCGGCGGTCCGGCTCGGGCGGCCGAGGTCGCGATCGACGGCGACCGCATCGCCGCCGTGGCGCCTCCGGGCGAGCTGGTGCCTGATGCGGGAACGCAGGTGGTCGACCTCGACGGCCTGACGCTGGCACCCGGCTTCATCGACATCCACACCCACTACGACGCCCAGATCCTCTGGGACGGCGACCTCACGCCGTCGAGCTGGCACGGGGTCACGAGCGTCGTCATGGGCAACTGCGGCTTCGGTGTCGCGCCCACCAGGACCGAGCACCGCGAGACGATCGTGCGCACGTTCGAGAACGTGGAGGGCATGTCGATGGACGCCCTCGACCAGGGCATCGACTGGTGCTTCGAGACGTTCCCCGAGTACCTGGCCGCCGTCGACCAGCGAGCCAAGCGCCTCAACGTGGGTGCCTTCGTCGGTCACTCCACCCTCCGGCTGTTCGTCGTCGGCGGCGAGGAGCGGCCGGCGACCGAGGACGAGGTCGCCACGATGTGCGGCATCCTGCGCGAGGCCGTGCAGGCGGGCGCCATCGGGTTCTCCACGTCGCGCTCGCCGAGCCACCAGGGCGCGTTCGGTCGCCCGGTTCCCAGCCGGTTCGCGGACGTCAGCGAGGTGGTCGCGCTCACATCCGTGCTCGGCGAGCTGGGCAAGGGCGTGGTGGAGATCGCCGCGGGGCCGGGCCTCTGGCTCGATCAGTTCTCCGAGCTGTCCGTCGACCACGGCGTCCCGGTGACGTGGACGGCGCTGCTGGCCAAGGCCGAGAAGCCAGGCGCCGCCCTCCGCACGATCGACCGGGGCGCGGCGCTGCCCGGCGAGGTCTACCCGCAGATGGCCTGCCGCCCGATCGTCATGCAGATCACCATGGCCGACCCCACCCCGCTGGGGCAGGTCGACGAGTGGAAGGAGGTGCTCGCGCTCCCGCGGGAGCGGCGAGCTCATCTCTACCGCGACCCGGCGTGGCGCGACCGGGCCCGCCCGGCCACGCTCGACGCCTGGAGCCACCGGTGGTCGAGGATCGATGTCGAGGAGACCGGGGCGCACGGCGACCTCGTGGGCATCACGCTCGACCGGCTGGCCGAGGAGCGGGGCACGACGCCGTTCGACCTCATGCTCGACCTGGCCCTGGCCGACGAGCTGACCACCCGGTTCCGGGTCGTCATGGACAACGACGGCGAGGACGAGATCGGCGATCTGCTCGCCGACAAGCGCACGCTGCTCGGCCTGTCCGACGCCGGCGCCCACGCCAGCCAGCTGTGCGACGCGTGCTACTCGACCCACGTGCTCGGCCACTGGGTGCGGGACCGCAAGGCGCTCACGCTCGAGGACGCGGTGTGGCGGCTCACGGGCCACCCGCACCGGGCGTTCCGCGTCGCCGACCGCGGCCTCGTGCAGGAGGGGTTCCACGCCGACCTCGTGGCCTTCGACCCCGCCACCGTCGGCATCACCCCGGCGGAACGGGTGCACGACCAGCCGGGGGGCGCCGACCGCCTCGTCGTCCGCAGCACCGGTATCGAGCACGTCTGGGTGAACGGGGTGGCGACCCGCGTCGCGGGCGAGGACGTCCCCGACGTCGCCCCCGGCCGCCTCCTGCGCAGCTGACGGCTGCGGCTCGCGATGGGAGCCTCCCCTACGCGGGTCGGCGGCCGATGAGATGGAACAGGCGACTCAGCCGGCGATACGGGTCCCGTTGGCTGGCGATGAGCTCGGCTTCGAGAACCAGGTCCTCGGGGTCGGTGGCGACGCGGTCGGGCGTCCAGCCGTCCGTGAAGAGACGGACGCCGTACCAGTCCACCGGCTCGACTCCACGCGTGGCCATCAGCCTCGAGAGGTGGTCGATACGGTCGCCGCGCGTGTCGACGCCGAGCCCGTTGACCTGCCTCTCGCTGTCGAACGCCGCGATCGCCGCAGCCCAGTCACCCTCGTGGGCGTGCCGCAGCGCCATCACCTCGACGTTCTTGGCCACGATCGAGACCACGCCAGCATGTCCGGCGAGCTGGCACAGCGAATCGACGAGGGGCTCGGGGTCGTCGAGATACATGAGCACTCCGTGGCACAGGACCGCGTCGAAGACGGCGCCGCCGAGCGCCCCCGGAGCGTCCTCGCCAGCCGCTTCGACCAGTCGAACCCGAGCTGCGGTCTCCTGATCCTCGGCTTCGAGTCGCATGGCGGCGCGTTCGAGCATGGCCGCCGACGGATCCACGATCGTGACCTCGTGCCCGTCCTGTGCCAGCGGCACGCTCTGATTCCCTGCCCCGCCACCAACATCGACCACACGCTGGGGAGGAGGCCCCAAGTGCTGCCGGAGGTGCTCATGGATCACATGCGTTCTGACCCGGCCACGCAGCGATGAGTAGTGGTGTTCGACGAAGCGCTCCGCAAGCGGGGCCCAGGCATCTTCGATCCGACCGTCAGGCACACGTTCCTCCTGCCCGCCCCGCGACGCCGCCACGACCCAGCGTCAGGTGGCGCGCCACTGGCGCCGGACCGCATGGGTGCCCGGTTGCCCGATGTTCACCCACGTGGCGACGTCGACCTGCTGGAGGTCGAACTCGAAGAGTGGATCTCGCGACGCGGACTCGGCCATCCCACCGACGCCGCTGCGCGCGACGACATTGCGAACCAGCGCCGTTGTCTCGATGTCGGCCGCGACCTCGTTCGCGCTCGCCCTGATGCACAGCTCGTCGTCGTCCGGGCCCGGCATCGCGTGGATCACGCATCGAGGATCTCGCCGCAGGTCGTGCCCCTTGGGCGATGAGTTCGGGATGGCAGCGAACAAGCGTCCGCCGGCGATGATCGGGCAGAAGGGATGCAGGCGTGGGGCGCCGTCTCGCCGCACGGTGGCGAGGTAGGCGACGGCGAACGAGGCGACGCCGGACGGCACGGAGTCGCCACGGTCGAGAGCGATGACGCCGGGCCACAGGCGACGGGCAAAGGCAGCGACGTCAGGCGCCTCGACCTCGAACTCGGCCCACGTCGACACACCTTCCATCATGACCGGCGTGTGGGCGCCGGTGCCCGCCGGGTGGGGAGTCCCGGCGGGCCCGCTCTCGGGGAACTGGGGCAGAGCGGCAACGCCTTGCCTAGGCCGCGGCCGGCACCGGGACGACGCCTTCATCGACCGGATCATCGACGACGCGCTCGCCCGCAGACTCCGCTAGGAAGGACCCGGATGGATGACGAGCGCCGGGAGCGGTCCCTGAGAGAGCTGGTGAGGGCAGCGGACAGACTCGAGGCCCTCGCCGACACGGCCGAGCTCATGGGCGATGATGACGGTGCGGCTCGGTTTCGGGCCGAGGCCTCGCGGCAGCGGCTCCGGGCCATGGCGCTGCTCGACCACTGACCGAGCCCGAGCTGGCCGCTCGTCCACGATCGCCCGATCAGTCGGGTCTCCTGACCGACTTGGCTTGCTCGGCGTCGCCGGTTGATGGCGGCTGTTCGAGGTTGTTGGTGGTCGCGGTCCAGCTGGCCAGCAGGTTCAGGGCGTCGTGTGACGGTGACCCGGGTTCGGTGGTGTAGGTGAGGAGGCTTTGGCCGGGATCGCTGGCGGTGGCGAACGACTCGAACGCCAGCTCGAGGTCGCCGACGACGGGGTGGTGGAGGCGCTTGACGCCGGTGGTGTGGATCCGGACGTCGTGGGCTGCCCACCGAACCCGGAACTCGTCGCTGCGGGTGGACAGCTCCCCGATCAGGTCCGAGAGCTGCCGGTCGTAGGGATTGCGTCCGGCCTCGGCGTGCAGCAGGGCGACGGTGTCGTTGGCGACCTTCTCCCACTCCCGGAAGAACTCGGTCGCGTGCGGATCCAGGAAGATGAACCGGGCGATGTTGGGTGGCGTGGCCGGGTCGGTGTAGATCGGCGCGAAGAGCGCGAGCCCCAACGCGTTGGCGGTCAGGATGTCGAGGCGTCCGTTGAGCACGAACGCGGGCGTGGTGGTCATCGAGTCGAGCACGTGCTGCACCGGCGGCCGGACGGCCTGTCGGGCGGGCCGGCGGCGCGGTGGGCGGGCGGGGCTGGCGGTGTGGAGCAGGTCGACGAGGTGCGCCCGTTCGGCCCCGTCGAGCTGCAGCGCGTGGGTGAGGCCGTCGATGACGCTCTCGGAGACGCCGGTGGCGGTGCCGCGCTCGAGGCGGGTGTAGTACTCGCTCGAGATGTTGGCGAGGGAGGCGACCTCCTCGCGGCGCAGGCCGGAGACCCGCCGGCGGGCACCGCCGTAGACGGGCAGCCCGGCCTGCTCGGGACTGATCCTGGCCCGTCGCGTGGTCAGGAACTCCCGGATCTGGCCGCGGACGTCGCCACGGACGTCGTCGTGGTCGTCGCCGGTGCCGGCCATGGATCCACCCTACGGGCGCTTCAGCGTGGCTGGGGGTCCCTGTGAGTACCCCTCTCGCTGGGTCTCCCACGGCGGTCGGAACGCTGGTTGGGTGCTCGCATGACCGACAAGAACGTTTGGCTCATCACCGGCGCCGCCCGCGGCATGGGCGTCGACATCGCCACGGCCGCGCTCGCCGCCGGCCACGCCGTGGTCGCCACCGCCCGCAACCCCGACGCCGTCACCGCCGCGTTGGGCCAGAACGAGGACCTGTTGGCCGTCGCGCTCGACGTCACCGACCCCGCCGCCGCCCAAGCCGCCGTCAAGGCGACCCTCGACCGGTTCGGCCGCATCGACGTGGTGGTCAACAACGCCGGCAACTTCTACGCCGGGTTCTTCGAGGAGCTCAGCCCCGAGCAGACGTCCGGGCGCAGGTCGAGACCACCCTGTTCGGCCCGATGAACGTCACCCGCGCCGTGCTCCCCGCCATGCGCGCCCAGCGCGCCGGGCTCGTCGTCGCCATCTCCTCGACCGCCGGCATCGCGGGCCAGGCGTTCTGCACCGCCTACGCCGCCGCCAAGTTCGGGGTCGAGGGCTGGATCGAGTCGCTGACCCCCGAGGTCGCGCCGTTCGGCATCGACACGATGCTCGTCGAGCCCGGCTTCTTCCGCACCCAGCTGCTCACGCCCGGGTCCGCGACCTACGCCGAGCCCTCGATCGACGACTACGCCGAGCGCACCGCCCACACCGTCGCCGCCTGGAACGGCATGAACGGCCAGCAGGCCGGCGACCCCGCCAAGCTCGCCGCCGCCCTCGTCACGCTCGCCGTCGAGGAGAACCCGCCGCGGCGCTGGGTCGCAGGAGCCGACGCCGTCGCCACCGTCGAGCACAAGGCCCAGGACCCTCCTCGCCCAGGTCGACGCCCACCGCCAGCTGTCCAGCAACCTCGCCCACGACGACGCCTGAACCACCACCGACCCGAACCCAGGAGAACATCCGATGGAATCGAAACTGGCCGGCACCGCCGCCCTCGTCACGGGCGCGAGCAGCGGTATCGGCGCCGCCACCGCCCGCCTCCTCGCCGACCACGGCGCCTCCGTGACGCTCGTGGCCCGCCGCCAGGACCGCCTGGAAGCCCTCGCCGCCGAGATCGACGAGGCGGGCGGCACCGCGCTTGCGGTAGCAGCCGACTATGTCGATACTTGACATAGTAGGTCGAGTCCCGTCATAGTCGGGTCATGGTTGCAGGTGACGAGGTCGAGCGGTTCCTGCCGTTGCCGGCGTCGGTGATGCACATCGTTGTGGCGTTGGCCGACGGTGAGAAGCACGGCTACGCCATCATGCGCGATGTCGCCGAGCTGAGCGGTGGGGCGGTGCGGATGGGGTCGGGAACGTTGTACGGGTCGATCAAGCGGATGCTCGATCAGGGCTTGATCGAGGAGGCCGATGAGCGACCTGATCCGGCGTTGGACGACCAGCGCCGTCGGTATTACCGGCTGACCGCACTGGGCCATCGGGTCGGTGCCGCCGAGAATCGCCGGTTGTCGTCGCTGGTCGACGCGGCCCGGTTGCGCCAGCTGGGACTGAACCCCGGTGCGGTGTCGTGAACCCCGCCTACGTCCGGCTGTACCGGTTGGTGCTGCTGGCGTACCCGGCCTCGTTCCGCCGCGAATACGGCACCGAGATGGAACAGCTGTTGCTCGACCAACACCGCCACGGGGGTCCCGCAGCTGGGCGGATCGTGATCCGAGAGATCCTCGACGCGGTACGCACCGCGCCGCGCTTGAGATGGGAGACCCCAATGAACCGACTCGTCATCATCGCCGTCGCCGCCACCGTGGCGATCGCCTCGCTGCTCGCGGGTGGCGCGCTGGCCCTGATCCCCATCGCCGCGACCGTGGTCGCCGCCTGGTTCGTGTGGGGTCGATCCTTCCAGCCGATCGCCCCCGCCCGCTCGTCGCGGCGGTGGCTCTCGTGGCTGCTCGCCGGTGGCGTCTCCATCGCAATCGGTGTCGCCATTCCGCAGATCGACGGCGGCGAGCTGAACTCGGTGTGGTGGTCGGTCATGGCGATAACCGTGGTGGGCGGCATCGTCATGGCGGTGATCGGCGTCCTGCTGGCGGTCAGCGACCGCGGCCACCGTCTCACCCCTACCCAGTCATCCTGATCGTGGGGGCCGATCCCGGAATGGTCAGGCGCGGACGGGCGGGTCGAGGTGGTAGAGCTCGGTCGCCGTGTGCTGGAGCACCTTGCCGATGATCTCGTCGGGCAGGCCGCCGAGCGAGCGTTCGATGACCTCGCGGGGGCTGGGCGACTCGGACGCCGGGCCGGGGGAGAGGCTGGTGGCGTGGGGGAAGTCGGTCTCGAACATGAGGTTGTCGGCCAGTTGGTCGATGACCGAGCGCACCGACGCCTGCTCGAACCAGTACATGCCGTAGATCTGGCGCTTCATGTACTCGCTCGGCAGAAGCCGGTCGGGATAGTCCTTGTGGGCGCCGACGTTGAGCCACTGCCAGTCCATGCTCTCGGCCAGGAACGGCAGCCAGCCGGCGCCGTTCTCGACCGACACGAACTTGAGGTCGGGGTAGCGGTGGCACACGCCGCTCAGCACGACCTCGGCCACGTTCTGGGCGTTGCCGAGCAGCACCAGCGAGCTCTCGCGGGTGAAGTCGAGCTTCTTCGACTGGTCGACCGCTCCCTTGAGGTCGTCGCTCGAGGCGAGGAAGCCGACGTGGAAGTTCATGCTCAGGCCCATCTCCTGGGCCTGGCCGAGCAGCGGCTCCCAGTAGTCGTCGACGAGCCGGGGGAGGCCGATCTTGTCGTAGCGGGCGGCGAACAGCACGCCCTTGTGCCCCATCTCGTGGCACCGGCGCATCTCCGCGACGGAGGCGTCGATGTCCCAGAACGGCAGCATCGTCATGGGGATGAGCCGGCGGGCGTCGGTGGAGCAGAACTCGGTCAGCCAGTCGTTGTAGGCCCGCACGCACTCGGTGGCGAGCTCCTGCGGCATCTCCGTGAGGAACACATGGCTGTGGAAGCCGACGATGTTCGGGTAGAGCACCTGGTAGTAGATGCCCATCTCGTCCATGTAGGCGAGCCGCGCCTCGGGGTCGACGGCGGCGGGAACGGCCTGGTCGAGCGTGCGGGGGTGCGACGGCGGGAACTCGGGCCAGCCGGCCTGGGCGAAGGCCCCGGCGCCGTAGAGCTTGCGGTCGCCGACGTACCAGTAGTCCTCCTGGCGGCGCTCGTGGAAGCGCACGTGCGGCACGAGGTCGCCCCACTTCGACGGCACCCGCGAGGTCCAGAGGTCGGCCGGCTCGATGATGTGGGAGTCGACGTCCGCCACCGCGTAGCGCTCGCACAGAGCGACCCCGGCTGCGTCGTGCTCGGCCATGTGTGCTCCTCCCGGCGTCCCTTCGCCCTCGGGACCCCGTCCGGCGGGTGCCAGTAGAAAGTGTTTGCTCACTTACTATAGTGGCGCCCGTCCGGCCCGCAAGCGGGGCTCGCCGCCCGCCGTCAGGCGGCGGGCCCCTCGCCACGAGCGCGCGCCGCGTCGAGCCCCCGCTGCACGCCCGCCGTGAAGCTGGACAGGAACCCGTAGACCTCCGCGGCGCGCACCGTCCCGGGCGTCGGCGCGACGGCGGGCGATCCGACCGGAGCCTGCGGGACCGCCGGCCGGGCCGGCGGCATGTCGGCCGGTCCGGCGGACCGCGTCCGGGGGACGCTGAGCGGGGCGGTCGTGGGCATCTGGGCGCCGCGGTCGCGGCGGGCCAGGGGCGGCGGGCCGCCGCCGGTGGCGGGGCCGGGCGGGAGCTGGCCGCCGGGCCAGGGGGCGCCCGGGACGGCCCCCGGCGACCGCACGGGACCGTTCGGGGGCTGCCCGGTGCGACCCTGTCCGGCGATGCGGGCGAGGGAGGCCAGCTGTGCGTCGGTGGGCGAGGCGGCCGGCCGGTCCGGGCCCGCGGCCGCGCCCGGCCGAGACGTGCGGCGGACGAGCCCCGAGGGCGTGCTCGGTGCCGCCCACGCGGTCGGCGTCACGGGGAACCGGGCCGCGGGCGGCGGGCGGGCGGGGCGGCGGGGAGCGGACGTTGGCCTCGAGGTGGCCCGACCGCGGTGACCTGACCGTCGGCGTCGGCGGTCAGCAGGCTGGCGGGCAGCTCGACGGTGGCGGTGACGCCGGTGCCGGGCGAGTTGTGCAGCTGGACCTCGATGTCGTGGCGGGCGGCGAGGTTGCCGGCCACGTAGTGGCCCAGGTACTTGGACGGGGCGACGGTGAACGACTCGACGCCGGCGAGACGTCGGTTGGCCGCCGCGATGTCCTGGGCGGACATCCCCAGCCCCGAGTCGACGATGGCGAGCGTGTAGGCGCCACGCCGGGCCGGGTCGCGGCCGGAACGGCGTACGCCGCGGATCTCGACGGTCTGGTCGGGGGGCGAGAACACGAGGGCGTTCTCGATGAGCTCGGCGAGCAGGTGGGCCAGGTCGGCCGCGGCGGAACCGAGCACGGTGCCGGGTTCGAGGCCGCGGATGGTGACGCGCTGGTAGTTCTCGACCTCGCCGAGGGCGGCGCGGATGACGTCGGTCAGCTGCACCGGTGCCGCCCACTGGCGGGGTGGTTCGATGCCCGCCAGCACCAGCAGCGACTCGGCGTTGCGGCGCATGCGGGTGGCGAGGTGGTCGAGGCGGAACAGGCTGGCCAGCGTGTCGGGGTCGGTCTCCCTCGACTCGAGCTCGGTGATGAAGTCGAGCTGCCGGCCCAGGAGGTTCTGGTTGCGGCGGCCCAGGTTCACGAAGCTGTCGGCGATGTTGCGGCGCAGCACGGCCTGCTCCACGGCGAGATCGAGCGCCGAGTCCTGGACCGTGTTCAGCGCATCCGCGACGTCGGCGACCTCGTCGCGGGTCGCGACCCGCACCGGCTCCACCGTCGGCACCGAGACGTCGTCGCCCAGCGGGGTCTCCAGGATGTCGCTGACGGAGCTCGGCAGCCGCCGATCGGCCATCTCCTTGGCCTGGCGCGTCAGCGATCGCAACGGGCGCGTGATCGACAGCGACACGAACACGGTGAGCGCCACCGCCGCGCCGAAGGTCACGACCATGAGCCCACCGAACGTGACCTGCCTGTTCGCCGCGGCCCCGTTGAGGTCGTCCGCCCTGTCCTGGAGCGCGGCGGCGACCTGGTCGCGGTAGCCGATGTAGGCCAGGTCGGAGGCCGGGCCGTCGAGACTGGCGAGGAACACGGTGATGTCCAGCTGGCCCGTGGTGACCGCCTCGTCGGTCTGCGCGTCGAGCGTCTGGGTGAACTCCTCGGGGAACTCCTCCGCCGCGATGGCGGCGTACGGACCCGTCGCCGTCCGCAGCGTGTCGGCCTGGCGGCGGAACGCGTCCTGGAGCTCGGCCACTTCGGAGATCTCGGCCGAGCGGTTGATGCCGGGCAGGTCGCCCGGAGCGGTCGACACCGTGGCCGGAAGGGCGAGCGCGTTGGTGAGCTGCGGGACCGTCTCCATCTGGCGGGTGACGGCCTCCATCAGGTCGGCGCCCTGCCGCAGCTCGGGGTCGTCCACCACGATCGAGATCCGTGCCATGCCCCCGAAGAGCGGTTCGATCAGTGCGGTGTACCGGTCGAAGAACGCGGTGGTGAGGCCGATGTTGTCGAACGTGGGGCTCGTGGTGGCGACGATCCCGTCGATCTCGTCGCGGAGCGCGCCGAGGTCGCCCAGGGTCTCGAGCGCCGGGGCGTACGCGGCACGTGCCGTGTCGGGTCGGCGGTCGAGCTCGGCTTCGAACTCGGCGAGTGCGGCGTCGGTGTCGCCGCGCGTCTGGTCGTAGCCGGTGACCTCGAGCTCCAGCGTCTGGTCGGCGCCGACCAGCTGGGCCGAGGCCCAGTTGCGCTCGTTCTGCAGGGCGGTGATCAGGCCGTTGGGACCGATCGTGGCCGTGGCCAGGTCGGTCTGCTCGCGCACCTCGCGGGCCTCGTCGGCCACGCTCGCGACCTCGAGGAACGTGACCACGCCCATGGCGATCAGCGGGACGGCGAGCGCGGCCGCCAGCTTGACCCGGATCGGTATGCGGCGCATCAGTGGCTCCCCGGGGAGCCGCTGGGCTCGGGGACGGCTCGGAGGTGCTGCGCCATCATCAGCGGGGTCACGCTCAGCACGCCCGAGTCCACCGGCAGCGTGACGCCGGTGATCCACCGGGCCTCGTCGCTGGCCAGGAAGGCGGCCGCCCACCCGACGTCCCAGCCCGTGCCCGGGGTGCCGAGCAGGCCCGCCTCGTTCCGGAGGGTGTTGGTGAACTCGGTCCGCGGCCCCTGTCCGGACACCGACAGCACCATGGGCGTGGTGATGTGGCCGGGGGCGATGGCGTTGACCCGGATGCCCTGGCGGCCGTGCGAGTAGGCCATGTCCACCGTCATGGCGCTCAGGCCGCCCTTGGCGGCCGAGTAGGCCACCGTGCCGTCGCCCCGGAGGGCCGAGATCGACGAGATGTTGACGATGGCGCCCGCGCCCTTGCCGGCCATCACGGGGACGGCGTGCTTGCAGGCGAGGAAGGCGGTCCGCAGGTTGATGGCGAAGGCGCGGTCCCAGGCCTCCTCGGTGGTGTCGACGACGGTCCCGACCGACGCCAGCCCGATGTTGTTGACGAGGATGTCGACCGTCCCGAAGGCGTCGACGGCCGCGCCCACCATGGCCTCGCAGTCGGCCGCGCTGGTCACGTCGGCCGCGAACACCTGGGCCTTGCCACCCTCGTCCTCGATCATCCGCCGCGTCTCGTCGGCGCGGTCGGCGTGGAGGTCGACGAGCAGCACGCTCGCGCCCTCCCGGGCGAGGACCACCGCGGTCGCCTTGCCCGTGCCGATGCCCGGGCCGGGCGTCGACCCGGCCCCGGTCACGATCGCCACCTTCCCGTCGACGCGCCCTGCGCGCTCCACCATCCGATATCCCTCTCCGTTGAGTTGATCGTCCGCCGTCAGCGCCACCGCGTCAGCAGCGCCGCCCCCGCCTCGATGCCACCGACGTTGGTGACCGCCACCACCTCGGCCCCCGACACCTGCCGGTCGCCGGCCTCGCCGCGCAGCTGGCGCACCGCCTCCGCCGTGTGGCCGAAGGCGGCGTGCAGCCGGCCCCCCGACAGCTGCCCTCCCCACGTGTTCAGCGGCAGCTCGCCGTCGAGGTCGATGCGCTTGCCGCCCTCGACGAACGCCCCGGCCTCGCCGGTGTCGCAGAAGCCCATCGCCTCCAACCACCAGACGGCCTCGATGGAGAAGCCGTCGTACAGCTGGGCCGCGTCCACGTCTGCGGGCCGGAGGTCGGTGCGGGCCCACATCGCCGCCGCCGTGGCGTGGCCGACCCGGCCCATGTCCTCCCACTGGTCCCACGACGGTCGACCGTCGATCACCCCCGCCATGGCCTCGACGCGGACGGGCGCCCGCAGGTCGGGCGCAGACTCGGCGGCCGAGACGACGATCGCGGTGGCGCCGTCGGCGGGAACGTCGCAGTCGTAGAGGCAGAGCGGTGACGAGATCATGCGGGCCGCCAGGTACTCGTCGACCGTGAGCGGCGTGCGGTAGACCGCGTCGGGATTGCGCGCGGCATGCGCCCGCTGGGTCACGGGGATCCAGGCCAGCTGCTCGCGGGTGAGGCCGTACTCGTGCATGTAGCGGGTGGCGAACGGCGCCACCTGGCACACCGGCGACAGCATGCCGACCGGCAGGAGCCACGCAAGGGGGCCCTCGGCCTCGGGGCGGGTCGAGCCGTACGCCGGCCGCCCACCGGCGGTGCGGGCCGCGCTGCCCTCCTTGACCGTGCGCCAGACGACGGCGTGGCGCGCCTGGCCGGTGGCCACCGCCTGCGCGGGCCCGTAGAAGGGGAGGCTCATCCCCTCGACCAGACCCTGCCGCCAGGTGGTGGTGATGCCGAGGGCGTCCTGGACCTCGTACAGGTCCCCGTTGGCGTAGCCCGGCAGGTTGGCCTTGCCGCCTCCGGGGAACATGGCGAGGCCGTCGATGTCGTCGACGGTCAGGCCGGCGTCGTCGATCGCGGCCAGGATGGCGTCGAGCGTGAGCTGGAACCCGGAGCGGTCGATCTGGCGGCCGATGGCCGACTGGCCGACGCCCGAGATCACGACTCGCCGCTCGAACAGCTCGGTGCCGCGGGCGCCCGTCACGTCGGGCCGCCCGTGGCGGCGAAGCTGGGGATGGCGACGCCACCGGGGCCGGGCTCGAAGCCGACCTCGACCTCCGCGCCGATGGCGACCTCGTCGGGTGGGCACCCGCGCAGCCGGCCGACCACCCGCACGCCGGGGTGGCCGGGGAACTCGACGAGCACGACGGCGTAGGGCACCTGGAGGTCGGGCAGCCAGCGCTGGTGGTTCACGGTGAAGCTGTAGACGACGCCAGGCCCGGTGACCTCGACCGGGGATGTCGCCCGGCTCCTGCAGGCGCGGCAGATCCCCCGTGGGGGGAACGACTCGGCGCCGCAGTCCGAGCAGCGCTCGACCAGCAGGCGGCCCTCCTTCGCCGCGTCCCAGAACGGCGCGGTCTCCGCGGTGACCGCAGGAGGGATGCCAGTGGTCGCGTCCACGTGTGCCCGCAGCGCGCCTGCCATGGCCTCCTCCAGAGCAAGCCCCCTCTCAGGGGTGAGAATTGACATCTACTTTTATCACCTTGCCAACCACGCTGGTGGAGGGCGGCGTTCGCGGGTGGAAGGCACCCGCGAAGAAAGTGAGCAATTGCTATCTTGGCGGCCGGCGCCCGGACGGGCGTCACGCCGACCTGACGCACGAAGGAGGGGCCGGTTGCCCGGCGATCGCATCATCTTCGGGGCCGCCGCCCTCCCCGAGCCCGAGCGTGACTGGCTGGCGGCCGCCGAGCGCCTGCCGATCGAGTCGATCTGGCAGGGCGGCCACATCCTCCCCCGGCACCCGACCGGCGAGGCGGTCACCCGCCTCGCCCTGCTGACCGCCTGGACGGAACGGGTGCGGGTCGGCACCGCGATCCTGCTCCTCCCGCTCTACCACCCCGTGATCGTGGCCAAGCAGATCGCCGACCTCGACGCCTGGTCCGGCGGACGGCTCTCGATCGGCGTGGGCGTGGGCGGCGAGTTCCCCCACGAGTTCGCGGCGGTGGGCGTCCCCCTGCGCGAGCGCGGCGCCCGCACCGACGAGGCCATGCAGGTCCTCCGCTCCCTGTGGGGTGGCGGTCCGGTCACCCACCACGGCACGTTCTTCCACCTCGACGACGTGACGCTGCAGCCGGTGGCGCCCCCGGGACGGCCCGCGCCGTCGGGGCGTGCCGGCGGGCCGCCGCTGCTCGTCTCCGGGCGCAAGCCGCCCGCCATGCGGCGCGCCGCTCGCCTGGGCGACGGCTGGATGCCGTACCTGGTGTCGCCGGACGCGTACGCCCGCTCGGTGCACACGATCCGGGCCGAGGCGGAGCGCGCCGGCCGGGATCTCACCGGGTTCGAGTGGGCGCTGTTCACCTACTGCTCGATCCGCCGGGACGGCGATCGGGCGCGGGACGACGTGGCCCGGTTCCTCGGTCGCGCCTATGGCGACAAGCCGGCGGCGATGCTCGAGCGCATCGCACCCGCCGGCACGCCCGACGAGGTCGTGCCGCGGTTCCAGGAGTACGTCGACGCCGGGGTCCGCCACTTCGTCGTCTCGCCGGCCGCGCCCGCCGACACGCTCGAGGTGGTCACGCTGGCCGCCGAGGAGGTCCTGCCGCGGCTGACGGTGCCGGTCGGGGCGGGGGTGACGCCGTGAGCCCGGGTCCCGGTCCCGCCGGCCCGCCCTTGGCCGGCCTCACCGTGGTCGAGGTCGCGGTCGGCGTCACCGACCTCGGCCTGGGCCTGGCGGGTGGCGTCCCCGGCATGGTCCTGGCCGACCTGGGCGCGGCCGTGACCCGCGTCGTCGGCTCCTCGGCGCCGCCCATCGACGGGTCGCTGCCGTGGGGGCGGGCGTGGCATCGCGACAAGCGGCTCGTCGCCACCGACGACCCTGGCGAGATCCGCGGGTTGCTGGCGGCGGCCGACGTCGCCCTGGTCTACGGGCCCGAGAGCCTCGTCGAAGACCGGGGACTCGGCTGGGGGGACCTGCAGGCCACCGCCCCGGGCCAGGTGTACGCCCGCTGCCGGCCGAGCCGCACCGCTATCGGCGCCGTCGAGGACTACGGGCTGCTGGTCGAGGCGCGCTCGGGGTTCTGCACCCAGCTGGCGGGGCACCGGCCGGGTCCCATCTTCGTGGACGTCCGGGCGCCCGGGGCCGGCGCCGCACTGCTGCTCACCACATCGGTGCTCGCCCTCCTCCGTCGCCGGGCGCTCACGGGCGACGGCGGCTGGGCCGAGACGTCGCTCTACGACGGCATGCTCGCCACGCTCGGCTGCATGATCGGCCGGTCCGAGCGGGCGGCGCCCGAGGTCGAGGGGTACTGGGAGAGGGGCTCGACGTTCCCCAACTTCCTCTACCGCTGCGCCGACGACGAGCTGCTGCAGGTCTGGTTCGGCGGCAAGGGCATGTATCCCAAGCTCCTCGAGGTCCTGGGCGATGAGCCGAGCAGCGAGGGCTACTACACCGACCAGGCCACCGGCGCCCTCGCGCGAGCGGGCGGAGCGCTGGGGGTCCACCTTCGCCACCCGGCCGCGGGACGCCTGGATCGCCGCGCTCCGCGAGGCGGGCATCGCCGCCGAGCCGGTGTTCGGGCCCGGCGAGGCGCTGGCCGACCCCCACGTGGCCGAGGTCGGCCTGGCCCTCCGGCGGTCCGAGCGGGGCCACGACGACGTCGTGCTCGCCACCCCGGTGTCGGTGCTCCCGCTGGCCGACGAGCCGCCGGCCGGGGCGCCGCCGGCGGAGTCGATGCCCTCGCGGACCGGACCCGGCTCCGCCCTCCTCGCGGGCCTGAAGGTGGTCGACTTCTCGGCGTTCGTCGCCGGGCCGCTCGCCGCGGAGGTGCTCGCCGACCTCGGCGCCGAGGTGATCAAGGTCGAGCCGCCCGGGGGCGAGGCCATGCGGGGCGCGGCCTACGCCATCGCCGCGTGCCAGCGCGGCAAGCGCAGCCTGGCGATGGACATCGGGGCGGCCGAGGCCCGCCCGGTCGTCGAGCGCATGATCACCTGGGCCGACGTCGTGCTGCACAACTTCCGCGTCGGCGTGTCCGAGCGGTTGGGCATCGACGAGGCGAGCGTCGCCCGCCTCAACCCGCACGCCGTCTACTGCCACGCCAGCGCCTTCGGCCCGACGGGACCGCGCGCCAAGGCGCCGGGGAACGACGCGCTCATGCAGGCGCTGACCGGGTTCGAGCGGGCCATCGGCGGCGCGGGCAACGATCCGATCGCGGCCACCTGGATCCCCATCGACATGGTCGGCGGCTGGGTCGCCGCCACCGGGATCCTGGCCGGGCTGTACGCCCGGGCGACGAGCGGCCGGGGCCAGCGGGTGGCGACGAGCCTGCTGGGCGCCGGGATGCTGCTCCACAGCGGCGTGTTCCAACGGGACGGTCGGGTGGTGCGCGGGCCCGAGCTCGACGCCGGCCAGACCGGCTACGGGCCGGGCTACCGCCTCTACGAGGCCGGCGACGGCGGCTGGCTGGCCCTCGTGCTGCCCGACGCCGAGGCCTGGGCGCGGCTGCGCACGCTGCCCGAGGCGGCGTCGCTGCCGGCGGCCTACGCGCCCCTTCGGGGTGGGCCCGACGATGCGGGGGCTCGAGCGGCCGAGGCCGTGCTCGAGGCGGCGTTCGCGTCGGCGCCCGCCGCCGACTGGGTGTCCCGCCTGCACGCGCTGGGCGTGCCCGCCGAGCGGGTCGAGGCGATGGACCGCGACGCGTACCGCCGGGGCATCCTCGACGATCCCGTCAACCAGCAGCTGGGGCGGGTCGTCGCGTACGACACGGCCGACTGGGGCCACTTCGAGCAGATCGGCCCCCTGCTGCGGTGCGGGCCGTCGATGGCCGGAGGCCCGCCGCTGATGCTGCCCGGCACCGGCGAGCACTCCGTCGCCGTCCTCGCCGACCTCGGCTTCGCGACCGACGAGATCGATGCCCTCCTCGCCGCCAAGGTCGTCCGCCAGGGCTGAGCCCCGGCTACCGGGCCGTCCAGCCCCCGTCGACGACGATCGTCTGGCCGGTCGTGAAGCGGCCGGCGTCGCTGGCCAGCCACAGGACCGCGCCCACGAAGTCGTCGACGGTCCCGTCGTCGGGGAGGGGCGTGTTGCGGCGGAGCCAGGCGCGGCTGCGCTCGTCGTCGTACATGCCGTCGGTGATCTCGCTGCGGAAGAACCCGGGGGCGACCGTGTTGACCCGGATGGCGTGACGGGCCCACTGCACCGCCAGCTCGGCCGTCAGGCCCGACAGCCCCGCCTTGCTGGCGGCGTAGGACGCCTGGGGGATGCCCGGGATGCCGACCTGCCCGCTGATCGACGACACGTTGACGATCGAGCCCCGGCCTGCCGCCCGCATGTGGGGGAACACGGCCTGGCACAGCCGGAACGGGGCGATGAGGTTCAGGTCCAGCGTCTGCGCGACCGATTCGGGCGGCTCGTCCTCGGCCGGGCAGGCGCCGGCGAACGTGCCCGCCACGTTGACGAGGATCTCGGGCCCGCCGAGCGTCTCGGCGACGCGGGGGACGAGCGCGTCGACCTGCGCGGGGTCGAGCAGGTCGCAGGCCACGGCCGCGCCGCCGATCTCGCCGGCGAGCGCCTCCAGGCGATCGAGCCGGCGGGCGGAGACGACCACCTGGGCGCCGGCGGCGGAGAGCGTCCGGGCCACGGCCGCGCCCAGCCCGGATGAGGCCCCGGTGACGAGGGCGACGCGCCCGTCGAGGGCGAAGAGGCGCCGCGCCGAGAGGGGGGTGTCGTCGGTCCCGCGGCCGTCCGTCATGTGGCGATCATCCCAGCGTGGTGAGCCTGTTGCAAAGTGAGCCTTCACTGACTACGGTGCCCGCGCGTCCGCACGGCGGTGACTGCGAGGGGAGTGTGAACGTGGACCGAGAGGCGCTGGAGCACAGCCTCGCACGCCGGTTGCTCGACCACGTGGAACAGGGCACGACCGATCTCGCCGACGCCGTCCTCGAGGTGGCCGCGGACAGCTACACGTCGCCCGACCGCCTCGCCGAGGAGATCGACGTCCTGTTCCTCGGGCAGCCGCTCGTGCTCTGCCTGTCGGGCGCCCTGCCCCGCCCCGGCAGCTACGTGACCGTCGAGCTGTGCGGTACGCCGGTGCTGGTCACGCGGGCCACCGATGGGCGGGTGCGGGCCATGGCCAACGTCTGCCGCCACCGTGGCGTGCGCGTCGTCGACGGCAAGGGCGAGGCCCGGCGCTTCACCTGCCCGTTCCATGCCTGGGTGTACGACATCGAGGGCCATCTCGTCGGGGTCCCCGCCGCCGGCAGCTTCGGGGACGTGTGCCGCGAGGAGAAGGGTCTGGTCGAGCTGCCGGTCGCCGAGGGCTACGGGCTGGTGGTCGGCCGGCTGCGCCCGGGGCCGCCCGTCGACATCGACGCCTACCTCGGTCCCGACCTCGCCCACGAGCTCGCCATGCTCGACTTCGCCGGCTGGGAGCCGTACACCGACGCCCACGTCCACCGGGTGAGCGCCAACTGGAAGGTCACGCTCGACACCTTCCGGGAGAACTACCACTTCGACCACCTGCACCGGAACACGCTGAAGGACTACGCCTACGGCGGCGTCCTGACCTTCGACGCCTTCGGCGCCCACCTGCGCAACTGCTCGGCCATCCGCTCGATCGACGAGCTGCGTGACCGCCCCGAGGACGAGTGGGGCGAGGTGACCCAGCACTTCAGCTACCAGTACCAGCTGTTCCCGAACACGAGCCTCACCTTCGACAGCCGGCACATCGAGCTGTGGCAGATCCTGCCGGTGGACGCGGCCACGTCCGAGGTCGTCCACACCGCCTACATGCGGCCCGGCCTCCCCGACGCGGAGCGTGACCGCCTGGCGGAGATGGCCCCGTGGATCTGCGAGACCGTCGTCGACGGCGAGGACTTCTGGGTCGCCGGCCGCACCGAGCCCGGGCTGCGGACCGGCCTGGTCGAGACCGTGATGTTCGGGCGCAACGAGCCGGCGCTCCAGCACCTGCACCGGGGGTTCGCGTCCGCCCTGGACGCCGCACGCGCCGACGGCGCCTGACCACGCCGGGCTGGCGCGCCGCCGCGACCGGCGTGCTACCTTGCTATGTGAGCGTTCGCTCTCTTAGTGGGAGATCAGCATGTCGTTCAAGTGGTTCATCTCCGTCGACGACCACCTCATCGAGCCCGCCCGGCTGTGGCAGGAGCGGGTGCCCGAGCGCTGGCGCGAGAACGCCCCGCACATCGTGCGCGACGGCGACTCCGAGCACTGGGTCTACGAGGACCGCCAGATCGTCACCACGGGCCTGAACGCCGTGGCCGGCAAGAGCCGCGAGGAGTTCTCGCCCGAGCCGATCACCTACGAGGACATGCGGGAAGGCTGCTACGAGCCCGCGGCCCGCGTGGCCGACATGGACCAGGGCAACGTGCTGTCGTCGATGCTGTTCCCGTCGTTCCCGCGCTACTGCGGCCAGGTCTTCCACGAGGCCAAGGACAAGGACCTCGCGCTGCTGTGCGTCCGGGCCTGGAACGACTTCATCCTCGACGAGCTCGCCGGCGCCTACCCCGGCCGGTTCATCCCGATGATGATCATCCCGCTGTGGGACCCGGCGGCCGCGGCGGCCGAGATCGAGCGCACCGCGGCGCGGGGCGCCAAGTCGATCGCCTTCTCCGAGAACCCCACCAAGCTGGGCCTGCCCTCGATCCACACCGACTACTGGGACCCGGTCTTCCGCTCCGCCGACGAGGCCGGGTTCGTGCTGTCGATGCACGTCGGGTCGTCGTCGAACCTGATCCGCACGTCGCCCGACATGCCGACGCTGGCGTTCATGGCCTACTCGGCCGCGGCCAACCAGGCGGGCACGCTGCTCGACTGGCTGTTCAGCGGCAACTTCGAGCGGTTCCCGAACCTGAAGATCGCCCTGTCCGAGGGCTCGATCGGCTGGATCCCGTACTTCCTCGAGCGGGCCGAGCAGGTCATCGACAAGCAGCGGTTCTGGGCGTCGCGGTTCGACATCGACATGAACGCCAGCCACGAGCGCGGCGAGGAGAAGGGCGAGGCGCGCTTCGACCTCGACACCGACATCCGCCGCCTGTTCAAGGACCACGTGTTCGGCACGTTCATCGAGGACCACGCCGGCCTGCGGCTGCTCGACGTGATCGGCGAGGACAACGTGATGCTGGAGTGCGACTACCCGCACTCCGACTCGACCTGGCCCGACACGGTCAACCTGGCCAACAAGTGGCTGGGCGACCTGCCCGAGGACGTGCAGCACAAGATCACGATCGGGAACGCCTGCCGGGTCTACGACTTCACGCCGGCCGACCCGGCGACGCTCGAGCCGTCGCCGGCGTAGGGGACGGCGATGAAGGTCTCCGTGGACCCGGATCTGTGCCAGGGCCACGCCCGGTGCTGGCAGATCTGCCCCGACGTGTTCGACCTCGACGACGAGGGCCACGCGTCGGTCGTGGCCACCGACGTCCCGGATGACCTCGCGGAGAAGGTCCGGGAGGCCGTGCGGAACTGCCCCGAGCGCGCCATCACGGTGAGCTGATGGCCGGTGTGGTCGCCTACGGCACGTACGTGACCCACAACCTCGGGGGCCAGCCCGGGCGCTGCGTCAGCTTCGTCGGCATCGTCGGTCGCGAGCGCGGCGACCCCCGGTAGCGTCAACTCGTCCCCCGGCGGGACCGCCGCGGAGTTGGTGCGTCCACGTCAAAAGTTGCACGATCTGCAAAACCGGTTCGCCGCCGTCGGACCGGTTCCCCCCGAGGTTGACGTGCTGACTCGACTGCTTCGCTCCCACCTGCTGCGCCCCTACCAGGGGCTGCTGATCGCGATCGTGGTCCTGCAGGCGGTGCAGGCGCTGGCGTCGCTCTACCTGCCCACGCTCAACGCCGACCTCGTCGACAAGGGCATCCTGCAGGGCGACAACGGGTACATCCGTTCGGTCGGCATGGCCATGCTGGGCGTGACGCTGATCCAGGTGGTGTTCTCGGTGGGCGCCGTCTACTACAGCGCCCGGGTGGCGATGGGGTTCGGGCGCGACGTGCGGGGCGACCTCTTCCACCGGGTCACCGACTTCTCGGCCCGCGAGGTGAACCAGTTCGGGGCGCCGTCGCTCATCACCCGCATCACCAACGACGTGCAGCAGGTGCAGATGCTGGTCGTCATGGCGTGCACGCTGGCCGTCGCCGCCCCGATCACGGTGGTCGGCGGCAGCATCCTGGCCCTGCAGCAGGACGTCGGCCTGTCGTGGCTGGTCGTCATCTCCCTGCCGGCCCTGGGGCTGAGCGTCGGGGCGATCGTGTGGAGGATGGTGCCCCTGTTCCGCACCATGCAGGCGCGCATCGACGGCGCCAACTCGGTGCTGCGCGAGCAGATCACGGGCATGCGGGTCGTGCGGGCCTTCGTGCGGGAGCCCCGCGAGATCGAGCGCTTCGGCGACGTCAACGACGACCTGACCGACGTGTCGCTCCGCGCCGGGCGGCTGATGGCGCTGATGTTCCCGATGCTGCTGTTCATCATCAACGCCTCGAGCGTCGGGGTGCTGTGGTTCGGGGCCAACCGCATCGACAGCGGCGACATGACCCCGGGTTCGCTGATCGCCTTCCTCAGCTACTTCACGCTGATGCTCATCGCCGTGATGATGGCGATGTTCGTCGCCCTCATGGCGCCGCGCGCCGCGGTGTGCGCCGACCGCATCGTCGAGGTGCTCGACACGCAACCGTCCGTCGCCGCCCCCGAGCAACCCGTGCCGGTCGCCGACGGGGTCGCGTCGCTCGAGCTCCGCGACGTCGGCTTCCGCTACCCGGGGGCCGAGGAGCCCGTGCTGCAGGGCGTGTCGCTCCGGTCGCTGGCGGGCCAGACCACGGCCGTCATCGGCAGCACCGGCGCCGGCAAGACCACGCTCGTCAACCTCGTGGCCCGCCTGGTCGACGTGACCGAGGGGCAGGTGCTGATCGACGGCGTCGACGTGCGCGAGCTCGCCCCCGACGCCCTGTGGGACCGCATCGGCCTCGTGCCCCAGAAGCCCTACCTGTTCACGGGCACGGTCGCGAGCAACCTGCGCTACGGCAAGCCCGACGCCACCGAGGACGAGATGTGGGAGGCGCTGCGGGTGGCGGAGGCCGCCGAGTTCGTGGCCGCCATGCCCGGTGGGCTGGACGCCCCGATCGCCCAGGGCGGCACCAACGTCTCGGGCGGCCAGCGCCAGCGCCTCGCCATCGCCCGGGCGCTCGTACGCAAGGCCGAGGTCTACGTGTTCGACGACTCGTTCTCGGCGCTCGACCTCGCCACCGACGCCCGGTTGCGGGCCCGCCTGGTGCCGTGGACGCGCGACGCCACGGTGCTCGTCGTCGCCCAGCGGGTGTCGACGATCGCCGGCGCCGACCAGATCCTGGTGCTCGAGGACGGCCGCCCGGTCGGGCTGGGAACCCACGCCGAGCTGCTCGGCTCGTGCCCGACCTATGCCGAGATCGTGTCGTCGCAGATCCGCGAGGGCGAGGCGGCGTGAGCACGCAGACGTCGTCGCCCCAGCCGCTCCCGGATCGGGCCCCACCGGCGACGGCGATCGCCCCGATCCGACGCCGCCCCGGGCCAGCGGCAGCCCCGCAGCCGTGCGGCCCATGGGCGCCGGCATCCCCACCGAGAAGGCCCGCGACTTCCGCAGCTCGTCGCGGCGCCTGCTGGCGCTGCTGCGTGAGGACCGGCTGCCGGTCTGGTGGATCGTGGCGCTCGCCACCGTCGGCGTCGCCCTCACCGTGGTCGGCCCGAAGATCCTGGGCCACGCCACCGACCTCGTCATCAGCGGGCTGCAGAGCCCGTCGGGCATCGACTTCGGCGAGCTGCACATGGTTCTGCTCGGTGCGCTCGCCCTGTTCCTCGCCTCGTCGGGACTCACCTACCTGAGCGCCTACCTGATGGCCGGCATCATCCATCGCACCATGCGGCGGCTGCGGGCCGCGGTGGAGGACAAGCTCCATCGACTGCCCCTGTCGTACGTCGACGGCCAGCAGCGCGGCGACCTGCTCAGCCGGGTCACGAACGACATCGACAACATCGCCATGAGCCTGCAGCAGACGCTGAACCAGCTCGTCACCCAGGCGCTGACGCTGGTCGGCGTGGTGTCGGTGATGATCTGGATCTCGCCGGTGCTGGCGCTGGTCGCCATCGTGTCGGTGCCGATCTCCTTGCTGACCATGCGCGAGATCGCCAAGCGGTCGAAGAGCCGCTTCGTCGCCCAGTGGCGTCACACGGGCGCACTCAACGGCCAGGTGGAGGAGGCCTTCACCGGCCACGCCATCGTCAAGGCGTTCGGGCGGCAGCGCGAGGTCGAGGAGCGCTTCCGCAGCACCAACGACGAGCTGTACACGGCCAGCTTCGGCGCCCAGTTCGTGTCGGGCGTGATCCAGCCGGCGATGATGTTCCTCGGCAACCTCAACTACGTGATCATCGCCGTGCTCGGTGGGCTCCGGGTGACGTCGGGCGCACTGACCATCGGCGACGTCCAGGCCTTCCTCCAGTACACCCGGCAGTTCCAGATGCCGCTGACGCAGATGGCGGCGATGATCAACCTGTTGCAGTCGGGGGTCGCCTCGGCCGAGCGGGTGTTCGAGCTGCTCGACGCCGACGAGGAGCGGCCCGACGGCGACGCCGAGCCCTTGGTGGGCACCCCTCGGGGCCGGGTGGCGTTCGAGCACGTGTCGTTCTCGTACGACCCCGACCGGCCGCTCATCACCGACCTGTCGCTGGTGGCCGAGCCGGGGCAGACCGTCGCCATCGTCGGGCCGACCGGCGCCGGGAAGACGACGCTCGTGAACCTCCTCATGCGGTTCTACGAGCTCGACTCGGGGCGCATCACCCTCGACGGGCGCGACATCGCGTCGATGCCGCGCCGCGACCTCCGGGACGCCACCGGCATGGTCCTGCAGGACACCTGGCTGTTCGGCGGGACGATCCGCGACAACATCGCCTACGGCGACCCCGACGCCACCGAGGACGAGATCATGGCCGCGGCCCGGGCCACCTACGTCGACCGGTTCGTCCACTCGCTGCCCGACGGCTACGACACGCTCATCGACGACGAGGGCACCAACCTGAGCGCGGGGGAGAAGCAGCTGGTCACGATCGCCCGGGCCTTCCTGTCCGATCCCGCGATCCTCATCCTCGACGAGGCCACCAGCTCGGTCGACACCCGCACCGAGGTGCTGATCCAGGAGGCGATGGCCGCCCTGCGGTCGCAGCGCACCAGCTTCGTGATCGCCCACCGGCTGTCCACCATCCGCGACGCGGACGTGATCCTCGTGATGGAGGCCGGCCGCATCGTCGAGCAGGGCCACCACGACGACCTGCTCGCTCGCGACGGCGCCTACGCCCGGCTCTACAACGCCCAGTTCGCGGCCGCCGCCGTCGACCTGGACCTCGACCTGGACGTCGACGGCGCCCCGGCCTGACGGGACACCCGCCACCTCGGAGACGCACCCTCGTGCCCGACCGCCACGACCACTGGATCGCCGGCAAGCCCGACGCCCCCGCCGGCGGCAGCTACCTGCCCACGATCGACCCCGCCACCCGGCAGCCCGGCGACGAGATCGCCGCGGGCACGGCGGCCGACGTCGACCGGGCGGTCGCCGCCGCCGACGACGCGCAGCCCGGTTGGGCCCGCACCTCGGGCGCCCAGCGGTCCGAGGCGCTCCACCGCGTCGCCGACGCCATCGAGGACGGCGCCGGCGAGCTGATGGCGCTCGAGCGCGCCTGCACCGGGAAGCTCCCCGGCCAGCTCCGCCTCGAGGTCGACATGTCGGCCGCCTACTTCCGCTACTACGCGGGGATCCTCCGCGCCGTGGGCGGGCGCACGATCGACCAGGGCGCCGGCACCCACACCTACACGCGCCTCGAGCCCTACGGCGTCGTGGCCGCCATCACCCCGTGGAACCTGCCGCTCAACCAGGCGTGCCGGGCCGTGGCGCCGGCCCTGGCCGTCGGCAACGCGGTGGTGGCCAAGCCGTCGGAGCTGACGTCGACCTCCACGCTGCACCTCGCCCGCCTGGCCACCGAGGCGGGGCTGCCCGACGGCCTGCTGAACGTGGTGACCGGCACGGGCCCCGACGTGGGCACCCCGCTCGCCGCCCACCCGGTCGTGCGACGGGTCGCCTTCACCGGCTCGGTCGCCACCGGCCGCCACCTGGCCACCGTCGCCGCCGGCCGGCTCGTCCCCCTGACCCTGGAGCTGGGCGGCAAGTCGCCGCTGGTGGTGTTCGCGGACGCCGACATCGAGCGGGCCGTCGCCGCCGCGGTCAGCGCGGTCGCGTTCAACGCCGGGCAGGTGTGCTCGGCGACGACCCGGCTGCTGGTCGAGGCCCCGGCGCACGACGAGGTCGCGGCGCGGGTGGTGGACGCCGTCGCCCGCCTCGCACCGGGCGTCGACTTCGGCCCGATGATCACCGAGGCGCAGTACGACAAGGTCCTCGAGCACGTGGGGGCGGCGCGCGCCGCGGGCGTGGAGCCGGCGACCGGCGGCGGCGCCTACGACGAGGGGCCGGCGGCGCAGGGCCTCTACGTGCGGCCGACCGTCTACGTCGACGTCCCGCCCGACCTGCCCCTGGCCCGCGAGGAGGTCTTCGGTCCGGTGCTCGTCACGATGCCGTTCGCCGACGAGGGCGATGCCGTCGCCCGAGCCAACGACACCGACTACGGGCTCGTCGCCAGCGTGTGGTCGGGCGACGCGGCCCGCGGGCTGCGGGTCGCCGAGCGGATCGAGGCCGGTCAGGTGGCGGTGAACGGCGGCGCGCTGACGATCGAGACGCCGTTCGGCGGGTTCAAGCGGAGCGGCTACGGGCGGGAGAAGGGCATCGAGGCGTTGCACGACTACGCCTTGACCAAGACGATCAGCCTGTCCCTCGACTGACGGAGCGCACATGGACGAGACCGACGACCTGCGAGCGGCGCGGGCCATGCGCCGCGCCGTGCTCGGCGATGCCTACGTCGACGGCCAGACGACTGACCCGAGCCCCGTCATGGCCGAGTTCCAGGACCACCTCACGTCGATGGCCTGGGGCGTGTGGGCCCGCGGGGGTGCCTTGTCCGTCGCGCGACCGCAGCCTGCTGGTGCTGGCGATGACCGCCGCCCTCGGCCGTATGGATGAGTTCCGGCTGCACGCCGGAGCGTCACACCGGACAGGCGTCACCGACGACGAGCTCGATGAGCTGCTGTTCCAGATCGCCGGCGTACTGCGGGGCGCCGGCCGCGGTGGCGGCCCGGCGAGCGCTCCAGGCCGTGCGGGCCGAGCGAGAGGCGGTCCGGCCGTGACCGCGGTGGGCGTCGTCGGGCTCGGCAACATGGGGAGCTCGCTGGCCGCGAACCTCGTCGGGTGGGGCCACGACGTGCTCACGCACGACGTGGCCGGTCCCGGACGCAACCCCGACGGCGCCACGTTCGTGCCCGGCGTCGCCGAGATCGCCGGCGGGGCGGACGTCGTCGTGCTCAGCCTTCCCGACGGCTCGGTGTCCGAGGCGGTGGCGGGCGAGATCGCCGTGACGGCCGGGCGGCGGGCGACGCACGTCGTCGACACGTCGACGATCGGCGTGGCGGCCGCCCGGTCGATCGACGCCCTGCTGGCGGACGCCGGGCGTGGCCTACGTCGACGCCCCGGTGTCGGGTGGCGTCGCCGGGGCCCGTGCCCGCACGCTGGCGGTGATGTACGCGGGGCCGGACGCCGCGTGCGCGGCCGTCGAGCCGGTGCTCGCCGGCCTGAGCGACCGCCGCCGGCGCGTGGGCGACCGGCCGGGGATGGCGCAGGCGCTGAAGCTCGCCAACAACTTCCTGTCGGCGACGACGCTCGCCGCGACCAGCGAGGCGATCGCCTTCGGCCTGTCGGTCGGGCTCGACATGGCCACGATGCTCGAGGTCCTCGACGCCTCGAGCGGCCGCAGCGGGGCCACGAACGACAAGTTCCCGAACCACGTCCTGACCGGGAGCTACGCCGCGGGGTTCGCCAACTCGCTGATGGCCAAGGACGTGCGGCTCTACGTCGGTGCGGTGGAGGCGCAGGGCGGCCCGTCGGTGCTCGGTCACGTCACCGCCGATGTGTGGGAGCGGTTCGCCGCAGCCGAGCCGGGCGCCGACTTCACCCGCATCTACCCGTTCGTCGAGGGAGGCTGACCGCCGGTGGCGGCTCCGATGGAAACGTTGTTCTTCCATCAGTAGAGTGCCGCTTCTATGACGAGCGGAACGCCCGACGGCCCCCGGATCCGACCGCTGCCCCCCGCCGAGTGGCCCGAGTCCATGCGGGACGCGCTCGCCGCCCTGCGGCCGCCCGAGCCCCGCCACCCGTTGCCGAAGCAGGGGGGCGACCGCCCGAAGGGGCTGAACGTGTTGGGGACACTGGCGCGGCACCCTGCGCTGGCCCGGGCGTACCACACCTTCAACGGCCACGTGCAGTTCGCGACGACGCTGTCGGTGCGCCAGCGCGAGCTGCTCGTGCTGCGGGTCGCGGCGGTCCGGCAGGCCGAGTACGAGTGGGCGCAGCACGTCGTGCTCGCCCGGGACGCCGGGCTCGACGACGACGAGATCGCCCGAATCGCCGACGGCCCGGATGCGCCCGGGTGGGCGCCGCTCGACGCGGCGATGCTCCGGGCCGTCGACGAGCTGGTCGCCGACGCCACGATCACGCGACCCCACCTGGGACGCGCTGGCCGGCGAGCTCGACGAGCAGCAGCTCATGGACCTGATCTTCACCGTCGGCGCCTACGACGTGCTGGCGATGGCCTTCCGGTCCTTCGGCGTGGAACTGGACGCCGACCTCCGGCGAGAATAAGCTTCTCGCAGTCGGAGATTAGGGATATCACGACGGATATCACCAGGGTTGCCGCCAGGCCCACCCGACCGGAGGAGACACCGCATGCCGCACTTCTCGAAGCCTGCCGAGGGCTCATGGACGGAGCACTACGGCATCGACACGGGCACCGTCTCCTACGAGGACTCGATCTCGCCCGAGCACTACGAGCTCGAGCGCGACGCGATCTTCCGGCGCACGTGGCTCAACGTCGGCCGGGTCGAGCAGCTGCCCAGGAAGGGCAGCTACTTCACCAAGGAGCTCGACGCGGCCCGCACGTCGGTGGTCGTCGTGCGGGACATGGACGGCGGGGTGCGCGCCTTTCACAACATCTGCCGCCACCGCGGCAACAAGCTGGTGTGGAACGACTACCCCCGCGAGGAGGTGAGCGGCACCTGCCGGCAGTTCACCTGCAAGTACCACGGCTGGCGCTACGCCCTCGACGGCGAGCTGACGTTCGTGCAGCAGGAGGCCGAGTTCTTCGACCTCGACCGGTCCGACTTCGGGCTGGTGCCGGTGCGGTGCGAGGTGTGGGAGGGGTTCGTCTTCGTGAACCTCGACGAGGACGAGAAGACGCCGCTCGTCGAGTACCTGGGCGGGCTCGGCGCAGGCATCGCCGGCTACCCGTTCGACCGGATGACCCAGGTCCACAAGTACCGCGCCGAGGTCGGCAGCAACTGGAAGCTGTTCATCGACGCGTTCGCCGAGTTCTACCACGCACCCGTCCTGCACGCGAAGCAGTCGGTGGCCGACGAATCGCGCAAGCTCCAGGGCGTCGGGTTCGAGGGGCTGGCGTACGACGTCGACGGCCCCCACTCGATGGTCTCGTCGTGGGGCGGCATGTCGCCGCCCAAGGACCTGAGCATGGTCAAGCCCATCGAGCGGACGCTGCGCAGCGGCCTGTTCGGCCCGTGGGACGCCCCCGACATCGGCATCGACGAGCTGCCGCCGGGCCTCAACCCGGCCAGGCACCCCGCCTGGGGCATCGACTCGTTCGTCTTCTTCCCGAACTTCATGCTGCTGGTCTGGAAGCCGAACTGGTACCTCACGTACCACTACTGGCCGACGTCCTACAACACCCACATCTTCGAGGGGACGCTGTACTTCGTGCCGCCGAAGAACGCGTACGAGCGGCTGCAGCAGGAGCTGGCGGTGGTGACGTTCAAGGAGTACGCCCTGCAGGACGGCAACACCCTCGAGGCCACGCAGACCATGCTCGAGTCGCGGGCGGTGACCGAGTTCCCGCTCAACGACCAAGAGGTCCTGCTGCGCCACCTGCACACGACCGCCCGCCAGTACGTGCGCCAGTACCAGGAACAGCACCAGAGCTCGACGCCGGTCCGGATCTCGGCCGCGTCGTGACACGAGGAAACGCCGCCGTGCCCGCACTCCTGCCCGCCGACTTCGCCGACCTCGAGCCGTACGCCGACTGGGCGCTCCCCGGCGAGGGGGCGCGCTACGCCAAGCGCCTGGCCAGCACGATGGACGAGCTGCAGGCGTTCTACGACGCCGCCTTCCCCCGGTTGGAGGCCGCCACCGCCTACCTCGAGCAGTTCGGCATGGACTCGCTGCCCGAGGAGGGGAAGCGGCTGCTGTGGCTGTTCGCGGCCCTGGTGACCGTCTCGTTCCCGGTCGAGGTGTGGCGCCAGCCGCGGGTCCCCGACAGCGGTGCTTCGACCATCGAGGCCGTGGTCGAGCCGGCGATCTGACGCCGACGCCGGTCTCGGATGGCACTTGCTTTCTCGGAATCCGAGAAGCTAGTTTCCGTGACATGTGGCACGAGGAACGCCTGCTGATCAACGGCGATCTCATCCCCGCCGAGGGGGATCGGACGTACGAGACCGTCGACCCGACATCGGGTGAGCCGCTGGGCTCGGCCGCCGACGCCTCGGTCGGCGACGCCGACCGGGCGATCCAGGCCGCCCGCACCGCGTTCGACACGACGAGCTGGGCGACAGACGTCGAGCTCCGCTCGCGCGGCCTGCGCCAGCTGCACGACGCCCTCGTCGCCAACCAGGACGACCTGCGCCAGCTGCTCATCGCGGACACCGGCCTGCCGCACATGCTCACCCAGGGCCCCGGCCTCGACACGCCGATCGAGATCGTCTCGTGGTACGCCGACCTCCTCGACAAGTACGAGTTCACCCAGGACCTCGGCGTGGCCGAGGTGCGAGGTGGGATGCACAGCCGGTGGGTCGAGAAGGAGCCGGTCGGCGTCGTCGCCGCCATCGTGCCCTACAACTACCCGGTCCAGATCACGCTGGCGAAGCTCGTCCCGGCGCTGGCCGCCGGCTGCACCGTGGTCGTGAAGGCGCCGCCGCAGGCGCCGTGGATCTCGGCTGCGCTCGGCAAGGTGGTCGCGGAGCAGACCGACATCCCCCCGGGCGTGGTCAACGTCCTCACCTCGTCCGCGGTCGAGGTCGGCCAGGTGCTCACCACCGATCCGAGGGTCGACATGGTCAGCTTCACCGGGTCGACGGCGGCCGGGCGCAGCATCATGGCGGCGGCCAGCGCCACGGTGAAGAAGGTGTTCCTCGAGCTCGGTGGCAAGTCCGCGTTCATCGTGATGGACGACGCCGACATGGAGCTGGCGGCGATGTTCTCCGGCTTCACGATCTGCTCGCACGCCGGGCAGGGCTGCGCCATCACCACCCGCCTGCTGGTTCCCGAGTCCAAGCTCGACCAGGCGGTGGAGCTGACCGCCAACACGATGGCGGGCGTCCCGGTCGGCGACCCGCGCGACCCGGCGATGATGATGGGCCCGCTGATCAGCGAGGCGCAGCGCGAGCGGGTCGAGGGCCACGTGCAGCGGGCGATCGCCGACGGGGGCACCGTGGTCACCGGCGGCAAGCGGCCCGAACGCCTGCCCAACGGCTACTTCTACGAGCCCACGCTGATCACCGGCCTCGGCCCCGACTCGGCTCTCGCCCAGGACGAGGTGTTCGGCCCGGTGCTCGTCGTGCTGCCCTACCGCGACGACGACGACGCGGTGGCCATCGCCAACAACTCGATCTTCGGCCTGTCGGGGGCGGTCTTCGGCGCCGACGACGAGCGGGCCACGAACGTGGCCCGGCGGATCCGCTCCGGCACGATGAGCGTCAACGGGGGCATGTTCTACGGGCCCGACTCGCCGTTCGGTGGCTACAAGCAGTCGGGCATCGGCCGCGAGATGGGCGTCCCCGGCCTCGAGGAGTACCTCGAAGGGAAGACGATCGCCCGGCCCGCGGGCTGAGCGGGGCGAGGCAATCGGTTCCACAATCGGGAGGTCGAGGCAATGGGTTCCGGATCCGGAACTCCTGCCTCAGGCTCCGGTCTCCGGAACCCATTGCCTCGCCGACTGGTCAGTCGCCCGCGAGCTGGTTGAGCAGGCCCGCCACGTCGATGTAGTTCGTGTCGTGCACCACGAGCCCGTCCGCACCGAATCGGCTGAACGTGGCGCCGTCGACCTCGATGCGGCGGCCGGTCGGGGCGATGCCGAAGTATTCGCCGAGGTGCGTGCCCGTCAGGGTCCACTCGTCGGCGTTCGCGCCGGCGTCGACGAGCAGCGACCGCCGGTCGAGGCGGAGGTCGGGGAAGGCCGCGAGCATCCCCACCACCCGGGCCCGGATCGCCGCGCGGCCCCGCACCTCGCCGACGCCGCTGTCGACGATGACGGCGTCGTCGGCGAACACGGCCGCGACCGCATCGGCGTCATGCGCGTTCCAGGCGGCATAGGTCGCCTCGTTGGCCGCGACGATGGCGGCCCGGCTCGGTTCGTCCATCCCCGTAGCGTGCGTCGCCGCCGGCCGGGTGTCCATCGACCGGCCGGGCGGCGGTCAGCCCAGCGCGGCGATGATCTGCGGGAGGTCGACCGTGGTGCGGATGCCGGGCGGCGCCGCGCACACGACCGGCACGGCGTTCACGGCGCGGTGGGCGGTGTAGCCGGGCGAGACGTCGCCCATCCGCTCGATCGGCACCGAGAACCGCAGGTCGACGTCGAGCGGGGCGTCGCCCTCGACCGTGACCCGCCAGCCGGTCGCCGCGAGATCCCACGCCGGGTCGAGCTCGGTGGTGCAGTACCAGTGGGTCCGGAACCGCAGCAGCGGTCGACCGTCCCGCATCCCCGCCACCGACAGCCGCTGGGCGGCGACCGTGCCCGCCTCCAGCGTGCCGGCGGCGATCTCGACCGTGCGGGCGGCCAGGGCCACCTCGCCGCTGGCCTCGATGTCGTCGAGCGGCAGGCCGAGCGCGTCGGCGACCAGTCGCAGCGACGGACCGAAGCTGGTCCGCCCGTGCGAGAGCCGGCCCTCGTCGAAGGCGGCCGGCGCCCTGCCGAAGCCCATGATGTTGAACAGCAGATCGGGCGACGGGCGCCGCGACAGGTCGGCGAACTCGTCGATCGTCAGCTGGTCGAGTCGACGCTGAATGGACGTCAGGACGAGCGGCACCGCCTCGGAGATGAACCCGGGGCTGCTCCCCGTGCTGTGGATCGACGTGCCGCCCTGGGCGCACGCCGCGTCGACCCGGTCCCGCAGCGCGGCGTCCATGCTCGGCGGGTGATGGAACTCGCCCCGCGTCGTCACGACGTTGGCGCCGGACGCCAGCAGCCGGCACACCTCGTCGGCGTCGAGGGCGCGGGGCATGTACAGCACGCAGTCGGCGCCCAGCGCCACGACGTCCTCGATGTCGTTCGTGGCCACCACGCCGTTGGGGTCGAGCCCGCACAGCACGCCCGCGTCCCGGCCGGCCTTGTCGGGGGAGTGGACCCACACCCCGGCCAGCTCGAGGGTCGGGTGCTCGATCACGCTGCGCAGCGCCCGGGTGCCGATGTTGCCCGTCGCCCATTGGACGACCCGATAGCTCTTCACGTCTCGTTCCCCCCATCGCTCTGCGGTACCCAGCTCGGGGGCCGCTTCTCCATGAACGCCCGCATGCCCTCCCGCGGCTCGGCCGAGTGGTCGAGCGCCCAGAACATGGTCTGGTAGTCGATGTCCCCGTAGCGCTGGTTCAGCATGCGCTTCACGTGCATCCGCGCCTCGGGCGCGGTCTGCAGGATCTGCTCGGCGGCCTCGACCGCCGCGGCCCGCAGCTCGTCGTGGGGCACGACCCGCGAGATCACGCCGAGGCGCTGGGCCTCGGCGGCGTCGAAGCGGCGGGCCGACAGCAGCAGGTCGCGGGCGACGGCCACGCCGACGTGCGCCGGCAGGGCGGCGGCGTACGTGGCGTCGGGGATGCCGCGCAGCAGCTCGGGCACCCGGAACGTCGCCCGGTCGCTGGCGACCGCGATGTCGGCCATCATCGCCACCAGCAGGCCGCCGGCCTGGCAGATGCCGTTGACCGCGGCGACCACGGGGGCGGGGCTGTCGCGGATGGCGAGGAACGGCAGGATCTCGTGGCCGAGGCCGTCGGGCAGCCGGTCGCCGGGCTCCTCGCGGCCGCCGAGGTCGCCGCCCGGGGCGAACACGTCGCCGGTGCCGGTGATGATCAGCGCCGCCAGGTCGGGGTCGGTGTTGACCAGGCGCACCGCCCGCTTGAGCCCGAAGTACATCGCCGGCGTGAAGGCGTTGCGCGCCGCCGGGCGGTCGATGATGCACCAGGCGATGACCCCGTCGCGCTCGAGGCGCAGGCCCGCCGCCCCCAGGTCGTCGGTCGTCATGCCTGGGCCTCCGCGTCGTCGTCGGTCGGCACGACCCGCGAGAGCGGGGCGGCCCCGGCGCCGCCCCGCTCGTCGCTGGCGAGCGCGGCCTTGTACAGGGTGTTCTCGGCGAGCCGCATGTGGGCGGCGTCGACCAGCCGGCCGTCGCGCCCGATGGCGCCCACGCCCTCGGCCTCGGACCGCCGGTACGTCTCGATCGACGCGCGGGCGTCGGCGATCTCGGCCTCGGTGGGGGAGAACACCTCGTGGGCGATGGGGATCTGCGACGGGTGGATCGCCCACTTGCCGTCGAAGCCCAGCAGGCTGGCGTGCACCGCGCTGCGCCGGTAGCCCTCGGGGTCCTTGTAGGCCGGGTACGGGGCGTCGATGGCGTCGATGCCGGCGGCCCGCGCCGCGGTGACGACCTGGAAGCGGGCGAAGTGCCAGAAGTCGCCGGGGTACTCGCTGACGGGGTCGAAGTTGCCGTCGACCCGGGCCCGTTGCGACGCCGACAGGTCGCCGGCGCCGAAGATGATGGCCTCCAGCCGGTCGCTCGCCTTGGCGATCTCGACCGCGTTGGCCAGCCCCTCGGACTCCTCGATCAGCACCTCGAGCGCGATCCGCTTGTGCAGGCCGAGCTTGGTCTCGAGCTGGGTGAGCAGCACGTCGACCCACCAGACGTCGCGGGCCGACCGCGCCTTCGGCACGATGAGCACGTCGAGCGCCTCGCGGGCGCCCGTCACCACCTCGATGATGTCGCCGTGGCACCACGGCGTCTCGAGGCCGTTGACCCGCACGGCCCGCACCGTGCGCCCCCAGTCCTGGCCCGGTGAGCGCGGCCACCGCGATGGACCGGGCGCCCTCCTTGGCCACGGGGGCGCAGGCGTCCTCGAGGTCGAGGAAGACGAGGTCGGCGCCGGACGTGGCGGCCTTCTCGCACATGCGCTCGCTGCTGGCCGGTGTCGCCAGCTCTGAGCGCCGGGCCCGAGGAGTCGACAAGGTTCCCCTCCTGATGTCGGTGGTCAGATGACCGACCCCGCCCGCAGCTCGGCCAGCCGGTCGGCGTCGAGGCCGAGCAGGTCACCGTAGACCGCCTCGTTGTCGGCGCCGAGCGCCCGCCCGAGGTGGTCGATGCGCCCGGGCGTGGCGCTGAGCTGCGCCACCGGTGCCTGCACGGTGACCGGCCCGAACTGCTCGTCGTCGACGGTCACGTAGGTGCCGCGGGCCCGCAGGTGCTCGTCGGCCAGCAGCTGCTCGGCGTCGTACACGGGGGCGGCCGTGACCTCGGCCGCCTCGAACACCGCCATGGCCTCGTCGAGCGTGCGCTCGCCCACCCACTTGGCGACGAGGTCGTCGACCTCACCGGCGCGCTCCTGCCGGCGGACGGGGTCGACGTAGTCGGGGTCGTCGGCCAGGTCGGCCCGGTCGATCGCCCGGAACACCCGCACGGCGATGCTGGGCGACGCGCTGGAGATGGCGACCCACTTGTCGTCGGCCGTGCGGTAGGCGTTGCGGGGGGCGCTGGCGTCGAGCCGGTTGCCGACCCGCCCGGGGATCGTGCCGAGCTGGTCGAAGGCCAGGGTCGACGACTCGATGAGGCGGGCCAGGGGCTCGATCAGGTTGACGTCGACCAGCTGGCCCTCGCCGCCGCGCACGTCGCGGTGGTAGAGCGCCATCATCACCGCGTAGGTGGCGGCCAGCGAGGCGACCCCGTCGGCCAGCATGAACGGCGGCAGCGTCGGCGGCCCGTCGGGCTGGCCGACGACGTGGGCGAACCCGCTCATCGCCTCGGCCAGCGTGCCGTAGCCGGGGCGGTCGCTCTTGGGGCCGCCCTTGCCGTAGCCGGTGATGTGCAGCATCACGATGTGGGGGTGGGCGGCGTGCACCGACTCGTAGTCGATGCCCCACCGCTCGAGCGCGCTGGGGCGGTTGCCGACCACCAGCACGTCGCTCACGGCGAGCAGGCGGTGGAACAGCTCCTGCCCCTCGGTCTGGCGCAGGTCGAGCGTGACGCACCGCTTGTTGCGGCTCACGCTCTTCCACACCAGGCCGATGCCGTCGCGGCGGTTGCCCCACGTGCGCATCGGGTCGCCGGCGCCGGGCGGTTCGACCTTGATGACCTCCGCCCCGAACTCGCCGAGGGCGGTGCCCACCATCGGCCCCGCGGCGAGCGTGGCCGCCTCGACGACCCGCAGCCCGTGGAGCGGGCCGCGGGCAGGCTCCTCAGCCATGGGCGACGGCGGGTCGCTCGAGACCCAGGTTCTCCCGCAGCGTGGCGCCGGTGTACTCGGTGCGGAACAGCTCGCGGCGCTGCAGCTCGGGCACGACCATCCGCACGACGTCCTCGTAGGCGCCGGGCACGTGGGTGGCGGCGATGACGAAGCCGTCGCAGGCGTCGCCCTCGAACCACTCCTCCATCTGGTCGACGACCTCGCGGGCGGTCCCCACGAAGCGGGGGCCCTGCAGCAGGGTGGCGCGGTGGCCGGCCAGGTCGCCGAGCGTGACCGTGTCGCCGATGTGCTGGCGCAGGTTCTGCACCAGGCCCCGGATGCCCGACACCGACTCGACGAGCTCGTCGGTGATCGGGTCGTCGAGCGCCATGCCCGAGAAGTCGTGGTTCATCAGCTCGGACAGCAGCGTCAGCGACGCCTGGGGGTCGACCAGGTCGTTGAGGAAGAGCTGCTCGCGCTCCTCGGCGTGCGCCCGCGACTCGCCGATCACGGTGTAGGCCATGGGCAGCATCTTGACCGATCCAGGGTCGCGGCCGCCCTGCCCGATGCGCTCCTTCTGGTCCTTGTAGTGCGAGCGGGCCACGTCGACGTTGGGGTCGCCGGTGAAGATGAGCTCGGCCCACTTGGCGGCGAAGTCGCGGCCCCGACCCGACGAGCCCGCCTGCAGCAGCACCGGGCGGCCCTGGGGCGACCGGGGCACGGTCAGCGGGCCCTTCACGCGGAACCACTCGCCCTCGTGGTCGAGCGGGCGGACCTTGTCGGGATCGGCGAACACGCCGGCCTCGCGGTCGAGCACGAGGGCATCGTCGTCCCACGTGTCCCACAGGCCCGTGGTGGCCTCGAGGAACTCGTCGGCCCGGTCGTAGCGGGCCTCGTGGCCGAGGTGGGCGTCGACCCCGAAGTTCTGGGCCTCGCCGTCGTTCACCGACGTCACGACGTTCCAGGCCGCCCGGCCGCCCGACAGGTGGTCGAGCGTGGCGAACGTGCGGGCGACGTGGAACGGCGAGTAGTAGGTCGTCGAGTAGGTGGCGCCCAGGCCGATGTGGCGGGTGGCGCCGGCCACGAGGCCGAGCACGATGCTCAGGTCGAGCTTCACCGGACGGGCGCCCAGGCGCACGGCGTCGGCCACCGACCCGCCGTAGATGCCGGGCATCGCCAGGCGGTCGTCGAAGAACATCATGTCGAAGCAGCCGTCTTCGAGGGTGCGGCCGAGCTTCTCGTAGAAGCCCCCCGTGAGGAACCCGTGCTCGGTGGCGGGGTGGCGCCACGAGCCCGAGTACACGGTGACGTTGCCCGCCTGCATGAAGCCGACCAGCGCCATCTGCCGCTTGGCGGGGCCGTCGGCCGTGGCGTGGGCCGCCACGTTGCTCACCGTCCCGCCGCGCCGGCCGCCACCGCCCGGCGGGCCCGCGACCGGAAGCCCTCGAGCTTCTCGTCGGCGGTGCGGACCCGGGTGCTGCGGGACATGATCGACACGTCGTGCCCGGCGGCCTTGGCGCGGAGCGCGCCCACCGTCGCCTCCTCCTTCGGCACGTGGGCGAAGGGGTCGAACGAGTACCACCGCATGGCGTTCTCGTGCGTCATCTTGCGGATGTGGTCGTCGGGCACGTCGTGCTCGACGAACACCGCGTGCAGCTCCTCGGGGGCGGTCGGCCACATCGAGTCGCTGTGGGGGTAGTCGGCCTCCCAGCACATGTTGTCGACGCCGATCTTCTCCCGCAGCTGCACCCCGACCTCGTCGCTGATGAAGCAGGTCAGGAAGTGCTCGCGGAACACCTCGCTGGGCAGCCGTCCGCCGAAGTCCTGCTGGGTCCAGGCGTGGTGCATCTCGAACGTGCGGTCGACGCGGTCGAGGAAGTAGGGGATCCACCCGGTGCCGCCCTCGGACAGCGCGATGCGCAGGTCGGGGTAGGTCTTGATCACCCGCGACCACAGCAGGTCGGCCGCGGCCGACTGGATGTTCATGGGCTGCAGCGTGATCATCACGTCGGGCGGCGAGTCGACGGCCGGGATCGACAGCCGGCCCGACGACCCCAGGTGCACCGACAGGACGGTGCCGGTGTCGACGCACGCCCTCCAGACCGGGTCCCAGTACTCGTCGTGGAAGCTGGGGTAGCCGAGCGCCGCCGGGTTCTCGGTGAAGCTGACGGAGTGGCAGCCCTTGGCCGCCGTGCGGCGGATCTCGGCGGCGGTCTCCTCGGCGCTCCAGATCGCCGGCACGGCCATGGGGATGAACCGGCCGGGGTAGGCGCCGCACCACTCGTCGATGTGCCAGTCGTTGTATGCCCGCACCAGGGCGTTCGACAGGTCGATGTCGTCGCTGAGGAACGTGCGCGCCGTGAACGTGGGGAACGACGGGAAGTTCATCGAGGCCAGCACGCCGCCGGCGTCCATGTCCTTCACCCGCTCGTGGACGTCGTAGCAGCCGGGCCGCACCTCGTCGAGGCTCTGCGGCTCCATGCCGTACTCCTCCTTGGGACGGCCGGCCACGGCGTTGAGCGCCGCGGTCTCCATGACCACCTTGCCGAACGTCCAGACGTCGGACCCCTCGTCGTTGCGCACCAGCTTCGGCGCCCGGTCGAGGTACTTGGCGTCGAGGTGGTTGACGAAGAGGTCGGGCGGCTCGATCAGGTGGTCGTCGACGCTGACGAGGATGAGGTCATCGGCTTCGAGCATGGCTTCCCCTCGTGAGTTCCGCGGGTCGTGAGTTCGCAGGTCGTGAGTCCGCAGGTCGTGAGTTCTGCGTGAGAACGGGGTTCGCAGCTGGCGAGAGTAAGCCTAGCACCACAGGGTGCGGCGGTTCACCTCGTCGGGCTCCGGGCCCACGCCCGGAGGTTCCTACTGCGGTAGGATCAAACCGTGGCTGTGACGAAGTGGTCGGTCAGCGTCGAGGAAACCCTCGCAGAACGGGTCGAGGCGCGTGTCGGTGATCGTGGCCTGAGCCGATTCGTGGCACGGGCTGTCGAGCACGAGCTGGAACGAGACCTGCTGGACGACTATTTGGTGGATCTCGACGCTGAGTTCGGAGCGATTCCCAACGGGCTGGTCGAGCACTACGACGACCTGTGGCCGTCCTAGTCCTCGACAGCGAGGCGCTGTCTTCGCTCGCCCGACCCACGCAGCATGCTCTGGGTCACGAACGCGTCCGAGCCGCGATGCGCAGCGCACACGGTCGCAACTTCCCTGTCCGGGTGCCTTCGGCGGTGCTCGTCGAGCTGTACCGAGGCCACGGAACCGACGAGGCCATCGACCTGGTCCTCGCCCGAGGCTTTGCTCAGGTCGTGACCACGGGAGCTCGTATCGCTCGTACCGCCGGACACCTGCTGGGCGCGGTGGGCGCAGGCAGTGAGATGGCGGTCGACGCGCTGGTCGTCGCCACGGCCATTCGGCTCGGAGGCGGCATCGTCGTCACCCACGATCCGGGTGATCTCACCCTCCTTGCCGCTGATCACCCCCACGTCGTCATCGCCGCCATCTGACCTGTCGGTCCGTCACGCGCGCGTCGTCGGGGCGACGTCGATGACGACCTTGCCGATGGCCCGGCCGTCGGCGACGTAGCGCAGCGCCGCGGCCGCCTCGTCGAGCGCGAACGCGGCGCCGATGTGCGGCACGACGCGGCCCGACGCCAGCAGCTCGGTCAGCTCGTCCTCGTTGCGGGCGAACTCGCCGGCGGCATGGGCCACGAAGTCGCGGAACTGGAAGCCGAGCACCCGCACGCCCTTGAGGAGCACCAGGTTCAGCGGGATGCGGGGGATCGTGCCCGACGCGAAGCCGACCGTGACGAAGCGCCCGCCCCACCGCAGCGATCGCAGCGCGGGCTCGGACAGGTCGCCGCCCACGGGGTCGACCACCACGTCGGACCCCTCGGGCAACAGCTCGCGCAGCTCGGGGCGCAGCTCGGTGGCGCGGTGGTCGATCAGGTGGGTGGCGCCCCGGGCCTTGGCGACCTCGAGCTTCTCGGGCGACGACGCCACCGCGGTGACCGTGGCGCCGAGCAGGGCGCCGAGCTGGACGGCTGCGAGGCCGACCCCGCCCCCGGCGCCCAGCACGACCAGCTGGTCGCCCGGCTGCAGCTCCGCCACCGAGCGGAGCACGTGGTACGCCGTGCGGTGCGCCACCCCGAAGGCGGCGGCATGGCGGACGTCCACCCCGTCGGGCAAGCGGCGCACCGCGTCGGCGCCGATCACCACCTCCTCGGCGAAGGCGCCGGCGATGGTCGTCCCCACGACCCGGTCGCCCACGGCGAGGTCACCCACGCCGTCGGCCACCTCCGCCACCACGCCGGCGAACTCGCTGCCGGGCACGAACGGCGTCGGGACCGTGAGCTGGTACTCGTTCGCCACGAGCAGGACGTCGGGGAAGTTCACGGCCGCGGCCTCGACGCGCACCCGCACCTGACCCGGCCCGACCGACGGGACGGGCAGGTCGTCGACCTCCACGACCTCGGGTGGGCCGTACGCGCGGCAGACGGCGGCGCGCACGTCAGCGGCTCCGGGGCCGGAGCGGCGGGCCGATCACCGGCCCGTCCACACCGGCGGCCGCTTCTCCACGAAGGCCCGGGCGCCCTCCTGGGCGTCCTCGCTGGAGAAGACGACCTTCTGCCACTCTGCCAACCGTTCCCGGGCCCGGTCGGGGGCGGTCGCCGCCAGCCGCACCAGCTCCTTCGAGGCGGCGACGCCGAGCGGGCCGTTGGCGGCGATGCGGTCGGCCAGGGAGAGGGCAGCGTCGAGGACCTCGTCGGGGGGCACGACCTTGTTGACGAGCCCCAGCTCGTAGGCGCGCCCGGCGTCGATCATCTCGCCGGTGAGCGCGATCTCGAGGGCGACGGCGAGCGGGATGCGCTGGCCGATGGACGTGCCGCTCCCGGCGGCGAAGAGCCCGCGCTGCACTTCGGGCAGCCCGAACCGCGCCTCGGACGAGGCGACGACCATGTCGCAGCCCAGCAGCAGCTCGAGGCCGCCCGCCACCGCGGCGCCGTTGGCGCCGCCGACGATCGGCGTGGCGACCTCGCCGTGGACGAACTTCACGAACCCGGCGACGCCGGCGTCGTCGGGGCTCGGCGACCTGGTCGCCCCCGGCGAACGAGCGCAGGTCCATGCCTGCGCAGAAGGCGCGGGTGCCGGTGCCGGTGAGCACGATGGCCCGCACCTCGGGGTCGGCGTCGGCGGCGAGGACCGCGGACCCGAGGGCGCTGACCAGCGCCGGTGTCAGCGCGTTGCGGGCGTCGGGCCGGTCGAGGCGCAGCACCGCCACGGCGCCGCGCCGCTCGACCGCGAGCCCGACGTCGTCTCCCGCCGTCACGACCCGTACTCCGTCGACTCGGCGACCTCCGCGGCCTCCTGCATGAGCTGGAGCACGACGGGGCCGAACGCCAGCAGCTTCTCGTCGTCGCCGGCCCGCTGGAAGCCCTGCTCGAGCACGACCGCGAGCTTCCACTTGGCGAGGACGACGTAGTAGTCGATGTCGTCGACCTGCCGGCCCGACACCTCGGTGTAGCGGGCCAGCAGCTCTGCCCGGGACGGCATGCCGGTCATGTCGACGTAGCTGGAGAACGCGTCCTCGGGATCGCTCGTGTCCTCGGGCCAGCCGTGCACGACCCAGCCGAGGTCGAGCTTCGGGTCGCCGACCGTGCCCATCTCCCAGTCGACGATGGCGGCCAGCCGGGCCGGCGCGCCGTCGCGGAACATCACGTTGGCGAACTGGTAGTCGCCGTGCATGATCCCGGGCACGTAGTCGAGCGGCTTGTGCGCCCGCAGCCAGGCGGAGGCGACGTCGAAGCCGGGCAGCTCGCGGCCCTTGATGCGGTCGAGGAACGCGGTCCAGCGGTCGACCTGGCGCTCGTGGAAGCCGTCGGGGCGCCCGAGGTCGTCGAGGCCCTTGGCCCGCCAGTCGACCTTCGACAGCAGGGCGATGCCGTCGACGAGCTCGAAGGCGAGCCCCCGCCGGGCGGCGACGTCGGTGTCGAACGGCGCCGGCCAGCCCTTGCGGCCCATCGGCGACCAGCCGTCGACGTAGCCCATGAGGTAGAAGGTGCGGCCCAGCACGGCCGGGTCGGTGCAGACGGCGAGGGCCTCGGTGTGCGGGACGTCGGTGCCGCCGAGCGCCTCGATGATCCGCCACTCGCGGACGATGCCCTCGTCACGGGGCGCCGGGGCCTCGGGCGGCGGGATGCGCAGGGCGGCGTGCAGGTCGCCCCGCCGGATCTCGTAGATCTCGTTCTGGGTGCCCCCCGAGATGAACTGGTGCTCGATCGGCTCGCCCTTGGCGAGGCCGACGCCGTCCATCCAGGTGGCGAGCCGGTCGGTGTCGATCACAGGTTCCCCACTTCGTGCTCGAGGTACTCGGCGTACTTGGCCTCGGCGGCCGCCCGCAGCTTGGGCACGTGCCGGGTGGGCCACAGGTCGTCGCTGGGGCGGTGGTCGCGCAGCACCTGCCGGGCCACGGTCACCTTGTGGACTTCGGTGGGCCCGTCGGCCAGGCCGAGCACGCTGGCCCCGAGCATCATCCGGTGGAACGGCATCTCGTTGCTGACCCCCAGCGCGCCGTGCACCTGCATGGCCCGCCATGAGACGTCGTGCAGCACCCCCGGCATGAGCACCTTCACCGCCGCGATGTCCTTGCGGACCTTGCGGTAGTCGTTGTGCTTGTCGATCGACCACGCCACGTACAGCACGAACAGGCGGAACTGCGTGAGCTGGGCGTACGAGTCGGCGATGTAGCCCTGCACGAACTGCTTGTCGGCCAGCAGGCTGCCCTGCGTCTCGCGGCTGAGGGCCCGCTCGCACATCATGTCGAACGCGCTGCGGGCGAGGCCGATGGTGCGCATGGCGTGGTGGATGCGCCCGCCGCCCAGGCGGGTCTGCGCGATGGCGAACGCCTGGCCCTCGCCGCCGAGCAGGGCGTCGGCGGGCACCCGCACGTCGTCGTAGTGGATGAGGGCGTGCGACCCCTCCTCCGCCGCCTCGCCGGCGAGGCCGACGTTGCGCACGATGTCGATGCCCGGGGTGTCGCTCGGTACCAGGAACATCGACATGCCCTTGTACGGGCTCACGTCGGGGTTGGTCACCGCCATCACGATGAGGAAGGACGACGTCTTGGCGTTGGACGAGAAGAACTTCCACCCGCTGATCACCCACTCGTCGCCGTCCTTGACGGCACGGGTCGTGAACATCGTGGGGTCCGACCCGGCGTGGGGCTCGGTCATCGAGTAGCAGGAGAAGATCTCGCCCTCGAGCAGCGGACGCAGGTAGCGCTCCTTCTGCTCGGGCGTGCCGTAGTGGGCGATGATCTCGGCGTTGCCCGTGTCGGGCGCCTGGCACCCGAACACGATCGGGGCCCACGACGAGCGGCCCAGGATCTCGTTCAGCAGCGACAGCTTGAGCTGGCCGTAGCCCTCACCGCCGAGCTCGGGGCCGAGGTGGGTGGCCCACAGCTTCTGCCGGCGCACCTCGGCCTTCAGCGGCTCGATCGCCTTGCGGCGCGTCTCGTCGAGCGGCGTGAACTCCAGGCCCGGCCAGATCTGGTCGAGCGGCTCGACCTCCTCGCGCACGAACTCGTCGGCCCAGTCCAGCTTCGCCTGGAACTCGGGCTCGGTCTCGAAATCCCACGACATGGCGCCTCCCTCCGACAGACAGAATAGTATTCTGGATATGCCGAACTCAATTCCGGGCAGCGCGGTTCCGGACAACTCGATTTCGGGAGACGCTGTTCCGGAGTCGGGCGTCGCGGCACGCATCGCGCAGCGGACGCTGACCAGACGGGGCACCGACTACGCGAGCGAGGTGCGGCGCCTCCTCGACGCCGCGCTCGACGTCATGCGGGCGTGCGGGACATCGTCCCGGCCCCGGGTCGCCGACATCGTGGCCGCCGCCGGCCTGTCCAACGACGCCTTCTACCGGCACTTCCCGTCCAAGGACGCGCTGGTGGCCGCGCTGCTGGAGGACGGCACCGAGCGGCTGCAGAGCTACCTGACCCACCAGATGGCCAAGGAGGCGAGGCCCGAGGGCAAGGTCCGGCGCTGGGTCGAGGGCGTCCTGGCGCAGGCCGCCGACGAGGACATCGCCGCCACCACGCTCGCCGTGCTGTGGAACGGCGGCAGCGTGGGGGAGAGCCTGCCGACCGGGCGCCCCTCGGCCAGCCGGCCGCTGGCGGTCCTGCTGCGCGAGCCGTTCGCCGACCTCGGCTGCGCCGACCCCGACCTCGACGCCGCGCTCGCCGCCCACGCGGTGATCGGCCAGCTGTCCGAGTGGCTGTGGGACCGGGCCCGGCCCTCCGCCGCCGCCATCGACCACGTCGCCGACGTCTGTCTCGCGATGGCCACGGCGGGGCAGGATCGCCGGTCATGAGCTTCCACCTGTTCCTGCCCCAGATGCGGATGCCCGTCGACGTCGTCGTCGACCGGGCGCTCGCGGCCGAGGCCGCCGGCTTCGAGGGCATCGCGCTCATGGACCACCTCGCCCCGCCCATGGCGGCCCAGCACGACATGTGGGAGGCGATGACCATCGCGACCTGGCTGCTGGCGAGGACGCAGTCGCTGGTCGTGGGCCACCTCGTGCTGTGCGATGCGCTGCGGCACCCGGCGGTGCTCGCCCGCCAGGCGGCCACCCTCGACCACGCCTCGGGCGGGCGCTACGAGCTGGGCATCGGGTGGGGCTCGGTGCCCGACGAGCTCGACACGTTCGGGGTCGGAGCCGCGCCGGCCCGCGAGCGGGTGGCGCGCCTGGGCGAGTCCCTCGACGTCATGCGGGCGCTGTGGACCGGCGAGCCGGTCACCCACGACGGCCGGTTCTTCCAGCTGCGGGATGCGCAGCAGCGGCCGGCGCCGACGCGCCGCATCCCCATCGTGGTCGGCGGCGTCGGCGACCGGACGCTCGAGGTGGTCCGGGCGCACGCCGACTGGTGGAACGTGCCGATCCAGTCGCTCGCCCGGCTCGACGACCTCCGCGACCGCGTCGGCGCCGCCCGGGTCTCGGCGCAGGTCATGGTGTCGGTCGTCCCGACCGAGGCCGACCGGGCCGCGGTCACCGAGCTCGTGGCCCGCCGTTTCGGCGGCTCGATCATGGGCGACGCCGCCGTCGTCGGCACGACCGACGAGCTCGTCGAGCACTTCGGGGCCCTCCGCGCCCGCGGGGTGGAGCGGTTCTACGCCTGGTTCACCGACTTCGCCCCACCCGAGACGCTCGCCCGCTTCGGCGAGGTCATCGCCGCCGTCGGCGCGGGCTGACAGCGGAGCCGCTCGGGAGCTCAGACCTTCCGGGTGATGCCGCCGTCGACCCGGATGATGGCGCCGGTCGTGTAGCTCGACGCCGCGCTGGCGAGGTGCAGCGCCAGCGGCGCCACCTCCTCGGGATCGCCGAGCCGGCCCAGCGGCACGAACGATCCGTCGAGGGCCTCCTGCGGCCACGCCTTGGTGACGTCGGTGCGGAACGGGCCGGGCAGGATGGCGTTGACCCGCACGGCGGGCGCGTACGCCTCGGCGAGGCCGACCGTGAGGGCGTTGAGGCCGGCCTTGGCACAGGCATAGGGCAGCTCGTTGGTGCTGGCGACGAGCGACCCGGCCGTGCCGATGTTGATGATGGAGCCGCCTCCGTGGGCCGCCATGTGCGTGGCGGCCAGCACCGCCAGGCGGAACGGGCCCTTCAGGTTCACGGCCAGGGTCTTGTCGTAGAGCTCCTCGGTCACCGCGTCGAGGCTCTCGTACAGCGGGGACATGCCGGCGTTGTTGACGAGGACGTCGAGCCGCCCGAGCCGGTCGAGCGTCTCGGCGACGAGGTGCTCGCAGTCGTCCCACCGGCCGACGTGGCAGGCGACGGCCTCCGCCCGGCGGCCCGTCGAGCTGCGCACCTCCTCGGCTGCCGCCTCGCAGGCGTCGAGCTTGCGGGAGGCGATCACCACGTCGGCGCCGGCCTCGGCCAGGGTCTGCACGATGGCCCGGCCGATGCCGCGCGAGCCGCCGGTGACGACGGCGACCTTGCCGGTCAGGTCGTGGAGGGCTGCGAACGAGGTCATGCGGCCGATGCTGCCATGGAGGTCAAAGAACGTCCATCTTCCAATCAAGAATCCCACTTGCGATATCCGCGAAGGTGACTAATGTCCCACCACGGATCACGGGGGCGGGGGCACCGAGCCTCCGTCAGCCCGAGCTGGGCCGAGAGGGGAAGCACATGGATCAGGCCGACGATCGCCGGCCATTGGCGCGCCGCGCCGTCGCCGCTGTGCTGGTGGCCGCCCTGCTGCCGGCAGCCTGCGGTGGCGACGACGACTCGGCCGACGCGGGCTCGTCCCCGCGGCCGACGCCGCTGAGCTGCTCGGCCCCGAGGATCCGGCGCAGGGCGAACCGGTCCGCATCGGGCTCGTCTCCGACGGGCAGTTCGCGGCGGGTGACCGCGCGTACGAGCTCGACATCGGCCAGGCCGCCGCGACCTACGTGAACGACCACCGGGCGGGCATCGGCGGCCGGCCGATCGAGCTGGTGACCTGCGTGACCGAGGCCGATCCGGCCAAGGGCACCGACTGCGGGAACCAGATGGTCGAGGAGGACGTCGTCGCGGTGGTCGTCGGCTCGTCCGCGGTGACCGCGAGCGTGTGGGAGCCGCTCCACCAGGCGGGCGTTCCGGTCGTGTTCTACGGCGCCAGCGATGCGACGGTGTCCACCGACACCGAGTCGACCTTCGCCCTGTCCAGCCCCCTCGGCGGCCTGGTCGACCTGCCGATCGCCACGGCCGAGGCGGAGGGCGAGGACAAGGTCAGCGTCGTCGTCGTCGACATTCCGGCCGCCGTCGCCCTGTACGACTCGATCGGCCCCTCGCTGTTCGAGGCGCAGGGCATCGACCTGGACGTGGTCAAGGTTTCGCCGGGTACGGCCGACATGACGCCGCAGATGCAGCAGCTCGCGGACGGCGATCCCGGCGTCGTCCACGTGATCGGCAACGACGTGTTCTGCATCGCCGCCTTCAACGGACTGCGCTCGGTCGCCTTCGACGGTCCGGTCACCACGATCGCCCAGTGCATGACCGACGCCACCGTCGAGGCCGTGCCCGGGGACTTCTTCGAGGGCATGCGCATGTCCGCCACGGCGCCTGTCGGCACCGACGATCCGGCCGTCGCCCTCTACCACGCGGTCGTGGACACCTACGCCGACGAGGAGCCGGGCAGCGAGACCGGGGGGATCAGCATGTTCACCGCGGTCGCGGGCATGGCCGCCGCCCTCGAGGGGATCTCCGGCGACATCACCCCGGCCACCGTCATCTCCACGATCAAGGCCATGCCCGAGATGGAGCTCCCCGGATCGGGCGGGCTGCGGTTCCGGTGCAACGGCGAGGCCATCGAGTTCGCCCCGGCCGTCTGCACGCGGGGCACACTGCTCACGACCCTCGACGCCAGCGGTGCGCCGACCACGTACGAGGTCGTCGGGGACACGCCGATCGAGGACTGACGAGGGGATCCCATGGAAGAGCTGACGCCGACCCGGCACGCCGAGGACACGCCCGAGGCCGCGGCCCTCGTCATGGCCGGGTCGGGCGAGACGGTCACGTACGCCCAGCTCGAGGACCGGTCCCGCCGCCTGGCCGCCGCGCTGCGCGCCCGTGGCGTGGCCGCCGGCGACCACATCGCCATCCTCATGGAGAACAACCGGACGTACCTCGAGGTCGCGTGGGCGGCCCAGCGTTCGGGCCTGTACTACACGGCGATCAACAGCCACCTACGGCCCGGCGAGGTGCAGTACGTGCTCGACGACTGCGGCGCCGTCGCCCTGGTGGCGTCCGAGGCGATGGCCGACGTCGTGGCGGCCCTCGACCTGTCCCGCATCCCGGTGCGGGTGGTGGGCGCGGGTGCTCTGCCGGGCTTCGAGGCCTACGACGCGGTGCTGGCGGCGGCGGAGCCCGGCCCGCTCGATGGCGACCGCGAGGGGCGGGAGATGCTGTACTCGTCCGGCACGACCGGGCGGCCCAAGGGGGTGCGCAAGGATCTGCCGGCCACGCCGTTCGGCGACCCGTCCGCCACGCCGGTCCTGCTCGCCCGCGCCGTTGCCGGCCAGGGCCGCGGCGTCGGACCCGGCTCGGTCTACCTGTGCCCCGCGCCGCTCTACCACTCGGCGCCGCTCGTGTACTCGATGTCGATGCAGCGCCTCGGCGCCACCGTCGTCGTGATGGAGCGGTTCGACCCGCGCCGGTGCCTCGAGCTGATCGAACGGCACCGGGTCACGCACGCCCAGTTCGTGCCCACGATGTTCGTACGCATGCTCCGCCTGCCCCCCGACGAGCGCGAGCGCTACGACCTGTCGAGCCTGCAGTTCGTGGTGCACGCCGCCGCGCCGTGCCCCGTCCCGGTGAAGCGTCAGATGCTCGAGTGGTGGGGCCCGATCATCCACGAGTACTACTCGGGTACCGAGGACATCGGCAGCACGTTCATCACGCCCGAGGAGTGGTTGGCCCACCCCGGCTCGGTCGGCCGCCCGCTCGAGGAGTGCCACATCGTCGGCCCCGACGGCGAGGAGCTGCCGCCCGGCGAGGAGGGTGTCGTCTACTTCGCCGGCGGCCGCCCGTTCGAGTACCACAACGACCCCGACAAGACCGCGTCGGTCACCGACCACCGGGGCTGGCGCACGCTCGGCGACATCGGGCGCCTCGACGAGGACGGCTACCTGTACCTGACCGACCGCCAGGCGCACATGATCATCTCGGGTGGGGTGAACATCTACCCGCAGGAGGCCGAGAACGTCCTCGCCGGTCACCCCGCGGTGGCGGACGTCGCCGTGATCGGCGTGCCCGACGCCGAGATGGGCGAGGCCGTGAAGGCCGTCGTCCAACCGGTCGACGGCGCAACGGCCGGCCCCGACCTCGAGGCCGAGCTGCTCGAGCACTGCCGGTCCGAGCTTGCGACCTACAAGTGCCCGCGCTCGGTCGACTTCGTCGACGAGCTGCCCCGCGACCCCAACGGCAAGCTCTACAAGCGCCTGCTCCGCGAGCGCTACTGGGAGGGCCACGACTCGCTGGTGATCTGACATCGTCAGATCTCAGAGGAGGTTCCAGTGGCTGACATCCTGATCCGAAACATGCCCGACGACGTCGTCGCGGCGATCGACGCGAAGGCCCGACGCGCCGGCCTCTCGCGCACCGAGTACATCCGACGGTGTCTGCTACGCGAGCGGAGCGACACCGCTCATGAGGTGCGCGTCGAGGATCTCGCGGCGTTCGCGCAGACCTTTGCGGATCTCGACGACCTCGACGTCATGGGTCGCCCCTGGACGTGACCACCTGGCTGATCGACACGTCTGGGCTCGCCCGGGTCGCCGAGAGTCCCGACGCGGCTGAGTGGGCGAGCAGGATCGAGCGGGGACTCGTGCGGGTCGCCAGCGCGACCCGGCTCGAGGTCGGTTCTCCGCGAGGTCCGCAACCGGAGTTGGCCTGCGTGATCCTCGCGCTGTCGTGATCAGGCCGACTCCCTGCAAACGCACTCGCCCCTCCGCGCTCGGTCTGCCACGGTGCAGCCCATGGGCCAGGATCAGCGGACCACCCGACTGGCGACGCCGGGCGACGCCGAGGAGGTCGCCCGGCTGCTGCACGACTTCAACCGGGAGTTCGACACGCCCTCACCGGGCGTCGAGGTGCTGGCACCCCGCTTGCGCCGGCTGCTGGCCGGGGACGAGACGATCGCCATCCTGGCCGGGACGCCGGCGGTGGGCGTGGCGCTGGTGACGTTCCGGCCCAACGTCTGGTACGCCGGTCGGGTCGCCCTGCTCGACGAGCTGTACGTGGAGCCCCCGCTTCGGAGCCAGGGCATCGGCACCGCCATCATCGACCACCTCCTGACGCTGGCGCGAGACGAGGGCGTCGGCTTGGTCGAGATCAACGTCGACGAGGCTGACGTCGATGCCCAGCGCTTCTACGAGCGCCACGGGTTCTCGGCGACGGAGCCGGACACCGGGGAGCGCGCTTTCTACTACTTCCAGGAGCTCGCGACCTGAGGCGCCCGTGGCAGCGCCTGGACACGCACCTTGAGCATCGACAGCACGTCGATCTGTGTGCGCCGCTCCCGGCGAGCAGAAGGAGCGCCGACCGGGCAATCTGTGCGCGTCCTCGAAGGGAGACGTGAATGGCCACGCTGCACATCGAGCACCCGATCACCGACCTTGAGACGTGGCTATCTGCGTTCAACGGCTTCGCAGCTGCGCGGCGCCAGGCAGGCGTGCAAGCTGAGCGCGTTCAGCAGCCCGTCGACGATCCCGCGTATATCGTCGTCGACCTGACGTTCGGGACGGCTGACGAAGCAGCGGCGTTCTTGAGCTTTCTGAGGGAACAGGTGTGGGCAATCCCCGAGAACGCGCCCGGACTTGCAGGGTCACCGGGCACGATGATCTTGCAAGAGGTCGGCACGACCTAACGGATAGCGACGTCCGCACAGATCTGTAGATATACCGGTGATCCTTGTTGCGTGTGGCTGCCGGTCTGCCCGACGGGCGGGGTGGGCGCGGTTCGGGCACTATCCCCTGCATCGCGTCATGCCGACAGGGTGTCTCGACGATGGCTCGACCGACGCGACCTAGGGAGCGGATGTGCGAGTAACGGGACTCACAACGAACCTGCCAGTCGCTGACATCGACGCGGCACGCGACTTCTACACCGACTACCTCGGACTGAACGTGGAGGATCTCAACCTCGGATGGGTCGCGCGCTACCGGTCGCCAGACGGGCGCGCGTGCGTCCAGCTTGTGACCCGAGACGCCACAAGTCCTCAGGACTCTGTGATCTCAGTGCACGTCGGGAACGACGTCGACGAGGCCTACACGGAAGCGCAGCGCCGCGGCTACGAGATCGTTCATCCGCTGACCGACGAACCGTGGGGCGTCCGCAGGTTCTTCGTGCGCGACCCGGACGGGAACGTGATCAACATCGTCAACCACCGAGACGAGTAGCGCGTCGTCTCGCCTTTCGACGGTCCGTCGCGAGTGGGCCTGCGACGCCGGAGTCAGGTGCGCACGTCCGCCCTCGCCGCGAGGATCGCCTGCAGACGCTCCTCGACCTCGCTCGTCGAGTGATCGTCGGTGAACACGTAGGAACGGTTCCGGCGGATGGCGTCGACCACGTTGGTGGCCACCGCCGACGGTTCGACCGAGCCGATCGGGTTCATGCCCGTCCGGATCATGCCGGGCATCACGACGCTGACGCCGACCGGTGCTCCCATCGCCTCGAGCTCGGCGCGCAGCACGTCGGACAGCCCGAGGACGCCGTGCTTGGCCGCCGTGTACGGGCCGAGCCGGGCGATCGGGCGCACCGCCGCCATCGACGCCGTGTTCACGACGTGGCCCTCCTCGCCGGACGCCAGGATGTGCGGCACGAACGAGCGAACGCCGTGGATCACCCCCCAGAGGTCGATGTCGATCACGCGGTGCCAGTCCTCGAGCGGCAGCTCCCACGTGGTGCCGGTGACCACGATGCCGGCGTTGTTCACGGCCACGTGGAGCCGCCCGAAGCGTTCGACGGCTGCCCGACCGACGCGGTCGACGGCGTCGGGGTCACGCACGTCGACGGCCACGGCGTGGACATCGGCACCCGTGTCGCCGAGCCGGGTCGCCTCTGCGCCGAGCCGAACCTCGTCCACGTCGGCCATCACGACATTCATGCCCTCGGCGATGAACGCCTCGACGACCGCCAGGCCGATGCCACTGGCTGCACCGGTCACAACGGCGGTACGTCCTTCGAGCTGCTCCATGGCGCTCACGATAATCAGGTTCGCGCTCAACGGGAATGGCGTGCGCGGGCGGGATAGCCTTCAGGCATGGCTCGTCCCCGCACTCCCCAGCCGCCCGTGCACCTGCGGAGCGCCCGCATGCTCGACGTCGACAAGGGCGAGCTGATCGAGCCCGGCGACCTGCTGGTCGACGGTGAGCGGATCGTGGAGGTGGCGCCCACGTCGGTGCCCGACGGCACCGTCGTCGTCGACCTGGGCGACCTGACCCTGCTGCCGGGCCTGATGGACATGGAGGTCAACCTGCTGATGGGCGGGCCCGACCACCGCAGCCCGCTCGTGCCGGTGCAGGACGACCCCGCGGTGAAGACCCTGCGGGCGGTCGCCAACGCCCGCCGGACCCTGCGGTCGGGGTTCACGACCGTGAGGAACCTGGGCCTGTTCGTGCAGACGGGCGGGATCCTGCTCGACGTGGCGCTGAAGAAGGCCATCGACCTCGGGTGGATCGACGGACCGCGGGTGGTGCCCGCTGGGCACGCCATCACGCCCACCGGCGGGCACCTCGACCCCACGATGTTCCAGGCGTTCGCGCCCAACGTCCTCCCCCTGACGGTGGAGGAGGGGATCGCCGACGGCGTGGCCGAGGTGCGCAAGGCCGTCCGGTACCAGATCAAGCACGGGGCGCAGCTCATCAAGGTCTGCGCCTCGGGCGGGGTCATGTCGCACACCGGCCCGGCGGGCGCCCAGCAGTACTCCGACGAGGAGCTGCGGGCCGTCGCCGACGAGGCCCACCGCGCCGGGCTCAAGGTGGCGGCCCACGCCCACGGCGACGACGGCATCCGGGCGGCGATCGAGGCGGGCATCGACTGCATCGAGCACGGCTCGCTCATGAGCGACGAGACGCTCGACCTCATGATCGAGCGGGGGACCTTCCTCGTGCCGACGACCTACCTCGCCGACGGCATGGACACCTCGCAGGCCGCCCCCGAGCTGCAGGCCAAGGCCGCCGAGGTCTTCCCGCGGGCCAAGCGGACCATCAGCAAGGCCATCGAGCGCGGGGCCCGCATCGCCTGCGGCACCGACGCGCCGGCGATCCCGCACGGCCGCAACGCCAAGGAGCTGATCGCCCTCGTCGACAGGGGCATGACGCCCGTGCAGGCGATCCGGGCGGCGACGACGGTGGCGGCCGAGCTGATCGACGTGGAGGACCGCGGCCGGCTCGAACCGGGCCTGCTCGCCGACGTGATCGCCGTGCCCGGCGACCCGACGGCCGACATCACCGTGACCGAGCAGGTCCGCTTCGTGATGAAGGGCGGCCAGGTCTACCGCCACGACGACGCGTAGCCGAGCAGCATGAGGTCATGGGTTCCACATGCGGGACCGTGGAGTCGTCCTCGGCTGTGCGGAACCCGATGCTTCGCCCGCACGACCGGCGGGTGACGGCGCGGGACCCGAGGCAATCGGTTCCGACAGCCGGAGGATGAGGTGTGGGTTCCACATACGGAACCCATCGCCTCGTCCTCGGGTCAGTGGAACCTATCGCCTCGCCAGCCCCGGTCCGGCGCCGCGAACCGGCCGGTCAGGCCTCGTTGCCCGGCCCGATGCCGTGGATGAAGAGGTACCACAGCTGCTCGGCCTCGTCGTGGCCGTCGGGCGGGATCGGCGTGCCGCTGATCGTGTCGGCGAAGGCGTTGAACATGATCGCCTGCAGCGCGACGCCGGCGACCGACCGGTTCGACAGGTCCGACCGGATGGCCCCGGCCGCCGCCGCGTCGTCGAGCAGCTGTACGAACAGCGACACGACGGGGACGAAGGCCCGCGAGGCCTCCTTGGGGTGCTCGGTCAGCAACTTCTGGCCGAACTCGGCCATGGCCATGGGCGTCGGCGGGCCGCCCTTCTTCGCCCCCCGTGGCTTGGGGGTCGGCCGGCACAGCAGGTAGTGCTCGACGACGAAGCGGTGGAGCCGCTCGAAGGGGTCGTCGACCTCGTCGACCACCTCCTGCAGGCGCTCGGCCGTCGAGCGCACCGACTCCTCGAACAGCGCCAGCAGGAGCTCGTGCTTGCCCGCGAAGTACTGGTAGAAGCTGCGCAGCGACTGGCCCGAACGCTCGACCACGTCCTGGACGGTGAAGTCCTTGCCCGTGTCGTTCTGCGTCATCAACTCGACTGCGGCGTCGAGGAACCGTTGCACCCGCTCCTCGGCCCGGGCCCGCGCCGGGTCGAGGGACCGGGCGACGGCCAGCTCCCGCCACGAGCCGGGACGATCGGAGGCGGGGGCCTCAGCCGTCGGTCGGTTACGTGCCATGACGGAAGCGTACTCCCCGTAGAACGCGTTACAAAGGATTCGGAGAGGGCTGATCTCTGTGACTCCCGCCATACCCGGCGGTAAGAAGAGAACGAAACTCGCGTCGGCGCGTCAGGCGCGGCGGCGTCAGGTGTTGCGGCCGCCGTTGACGCCGATGACCTGCCCGGTGACGTAGCTGGCCTCGTCGCGGACGAGGAACGAGCAGGCGGCGGCGATGTCCTCGGGCCGCCCGACCCGGCGCACGGGCGTCAGCGACGCGTGGTGGTCGACGCCCTCACCGAGCAGGCCCTTGCTCTCGGACCGGCGCAGCATCGGCGTGTCGATGAACCCGGGAGGGATGGTGTTGACCGTGATTCCCTTGGGACCGAGCTCGAGCGCCAGGGCCTTGGTGAAGCCCATGACGCCCGCCTTGGCCGCCACGTAGTGGGTCATGAAGGGCTGGCCGCCGTGGGCGCTCGACGAGGAGATGTTCACGATGCGGCCCCAGCCCGCGGCGATCATGCCGGGGACGACGGCCTGGCAGCACTGGAACGTGCCGGTGAGGTTGACCTCGAGGATGCGGTTCCACGTCTCGATGCCGATCTTGAGGAACGGGTCGAACCCGTCGAGACCGGCGTTGTTGACGAGCACGGTGGCGGCACCCAGGCTCGTCCGCACCTCGGCGACCGCGGCGTCGAGGCCGGGGCGGTCGGTGACGTCCACGGCGAGGCCGACGGCCGTCCCGCCCGCGGCCACGATCTTGGCCGCGGCATCGTCGGCGGCCGCGCTGTTGAGGTCGAACACGGCCACCGCCAGGCCGTCGGCGGCCAGCCGCTCGGCGATGGCGAGGCCGATGCCCGAACCGCCGCCGGTGACGATGGCCGTGCGCTCGGGACCGGGGCTGCCGGCGTCGGACGTGTCGGGCGCACTCACTGGATCGGCTCGTCGCCGGCGAACGTCGTCCGGTGCATGTCGCGGGGCGAGGTCGGGTCGTAGGGGCAGGCCCGGTGGAGCACGCCTCGATTGTCCCAGATGACCAGGTCGCCTACGGACCACTCGTGGCGGTAGACGCGGTCGGGGGTGGTCGACCGGGCCAGCAGCTCGTCGAGCAGCGCCCGGCCCTCGTCGCGGTCCATGCCCACGACGTGGTCGGTGGTCGCCCCGAGCACGAGCGAGTTGCGGCCCGACTTGTGCTGCCACACGAGGGGGTGCTCCTTGGCCGGGCGCGTGCGCCAGACCGCCAGCTCCTCGGGCGTGGGGTCGTTGTTGAAGAGGCGCTGCGAGGCCTCGATCGTGTGCACCACCCGCACCGAGGCGAGCCGCTCCTTCTCGTCGTCGGTGAGGTCGTCGTAGGCGGCGTAGGTGCTGGCGAACTCGGTCTCGCCCCCGGTCTCGGCCACGGCGTGGGCGCTCAGCATCGTGGCCATGATCGGGATGTCGTCGGTGCAGCCGTCGATGTGCCAGTCGAATGTGCCGCGCAGGTAGGCGGCCGCCCGGTTCTTCTTCGGATCCAGGGTGATCAGGAAGATCTCGGGGTACTCGCCCGTGCCGAAGACCTCGACCTCGCCCAGCTTCTTGCTGAACGCCACCTGGGCGGCGTCGTCGATGTGGAGGTCGCGAAACACGAGCGCGCCGTTGGCCTCGAGCGCCTCGAGGCACGCGGCGGGCAGCTCGTCGTCGTGCAGCAGGCGGTCCTTGTCGACGCCCTTCACCTCGGCCCCGACCGTGGCGCCGAGCCTCTCGGTGGTGATCACAGCCATGCGCTCCTCCACGTGCTCACCGGTCAGAGCGAGACTCTAGTGATGCGAGAATCATCTTTCCAGTCCGTTTTGTACCGTCCGGTCCATCGTTCACAGCCGGCCGTCGCGGAGCTGCTGCCGCAGCCGGAACTTCTGGACCTTCCCCGACGGGGTGCGGGGGAACTCGTCGACCACGTGCAGCGATTCCGGCCACTTCTGGCGGGCCAGCCCGGCGGCCGCCAGATGGTCACGGACGTCGGCGAGCGATGGCATGACCGAGCCGGGCCGGAGGCGGATCACCGCGGCCGCCCGCTCGCCGAGCCGCTCGTCGGGGGCGGCGATGACGCTGACCTCGGCGAGGCCGTCGACTCCGAGCATCAGCTCCTCGATCTCCTGGGCGCTGATGTTCTCGCCCCCGCGGATGATGATGTCGGAGACCCGGTCGGTGATCGTGAGGTAGCCCTCGTCGTCGAGCACCCCGACGTCGCCGGTGCGGTACCAGCCGTCGGCGTCGAACACCGAGGCCGTGAGCTCGGGGTCGGTGTAGCCGAGGCAGCAGTCGGGGCCCCGGCTCACGATCTCGCCGTCGTCCTCGAGCCGCAGCTCGACGCCCGGGAGGGCGCGGCCGTCGGTCGTGAGCCGCTTGACCTCGGCGTCGTCGATCAGGCAGGAGGTGATCGACGGGTGCTCGGTGCTCCCGTACGAGCGGAACACCCTGATGCCGAGGCGCGTCGCCCGCTCGGTCACCGCCACGGGCACCGTGGACCCGCCGAGGCCGGCGTACGGCATCAGCGCCAGGTGCTCGTCGGTGAAGTCGGGGTGGTCGAGCAGGCTCGTCAGGAAGTAGGTCGCCCCACCCCCGACACCCAGCCCTTCCTCGCGCATCATCCGCAGGACCTCGCCCGGGTCCCAGACGTCGATCAGGTTGACGGCGCGCAGCCGGAGCATGGGCACGAGGAAGGCGTTGAGCATGCCGATGAAGTGGCCCACCGGCGCGCCGGTGATCTGCGGCGGGCCGCCCGTCGGGAAGAAGTAGTCGAGCTGGCGCGTCTCGCAGCCGATCGTGCGGTGCGAGTGCACGACGCCCTTGGGGTCGCGCGTCGTGCCGGACGTGAACCCCACGATCGCCGGGGCGTCGGGGTCGACCGCCACCGGACCGGCCAGGGGCGCGGCGTCGAGCAGGGACGCGAACGGCGTCGCCGCGGCCGGCAGGTCGCCCGTCGGCGTGTCCCCGACGACGAGCCACAGCGGGACGGGGTGGCGCCCCAGCACGTCGCCCCACGTGGCCAGGTGGTCGGCGTGGCCGAACCGGTCGGCGGTCACGACCACGTCGGGCTCGGTGGCCCGCACGATGTACTCGACCTCCTTGGCGCCGTAGAAGTGCACGATCGGCACCACCACCGCGCCGACGTAGGCGGCGGCCCAGAACGTGATCCCGGCCTCGACCCAGTTGGGGAGCTGCAAGACGACGACACTGCCCGGTCCGACGCCCCGGGCGCGCAGCTCGGTGGCGAGCGAGCGGGCCGCCCGGTCGACGTCGGCGAACGTGCCGTTCCACGGCCGCACCTGCGAGCGCACGCGGAACCCGACGTGGCCCATGCTGCCGAGCCCGTGGGCGACCATCTGCCCGAGGGTGGCGTCGGTCCACCAGCCCTCGGCGCGGTAGCGGTCGGCGATGTCCTGCGGCACCGAGCGCAGCCGCCAGTTGCCCCTGCCGATCGCGGTGGGCTGTGTCATGTCCCCTCCTCGTCATCACCGCCGGGCGAAGCGCCCCGGCCTCCTGATGCGAGTAGCGTTGCCGCATCAGGAGAACTCAATTATCGTACCCGGGGATGGCGACCTCCGCAGCACCGACCTCGCAGCCGGGCGCGGTCCGCGACCACGGGTTCCACCCGTTGCGGATCCGGCGCGTGGTGCGCGAGACCGCCGAGGCCGCCTCGTTCGTGCTCGACGTGCCCGCGGAGCTCCGCGCCGCCTTCGGCTACGAGGCGGGCCAGTTCCTGACCTTCCGGGCGCACCTCCGCGGCGAGGTCCACCATCGGTGCTACTCGATGTCCTCGTCGCCCTCCGTCGACGACGAGCTGCAAGTGACGGTGAAGCGTGTGCCCGGCGGGCTCGTCTCGAACTGGATGATCGACTCGCTCGCTCCGGGTGACGTCGTCGAGGCCAGCGTGCCCGCAGGCGTGTTCTGCCTTGCTCCCGGCGACGGCGAGATCGTGGCCTTCAGCGCCGGCAGCGGCATCACGCCGGTGCTCTCGCTGCTCAAGACCGCCCTGGCCACGACCTCGCGCCGGACCCGCCTCTACTACGCCAACCGAGACCGCGAGGCCGTCATCTTCGATGCCGAGCTCGACGCCCTCGCCGCCCGCAACCCCGACCGTCTCGAGGTGGTGCACCACCTCGACGTCGAGCGGGGCTTCGTCGATGCCGGCGCGGTCGCCGCCTTCGTCGAGGCCACGCCCGCCGCCGAGTTCTACGTGTGCGGGCCCACGCCGTTCATGGACATCGTCGAGGGCACGTTGCTGGCGCACGGCGTCGACGCCGACCGCATCCACATCGAGCGGTTCACGCCGGCCGAGCCGCCGCCCGCTGCCGAGCCGGGGCCGGTCGCCGGGGTCGACGACGCGACGACCGCCACGCGGGTCACGATCGAGCTCGGCGGGCGGACCGACAGCGTCGACCACCGCCCGGGCACGACGATCCTGCAGACCGCCCGCCAGATGGGCATGGCGCCACCGTTCTCGTGCGAGTCGGGGACGTGCGCGACGTGCATGGCCAAGCTCGTCGAGGGGTCCGTGAAGATGCACGTCAACGACGTCCTGACCGACGACGAGGTCGCGGACGGGTGGGTGCTGACCTGCCAGTCCGTGCCGACCTCGACGTCGGTGCGCGTCGTCTACGAGGGAAGCTGACCGTGGCGGGGTGGGGGGCGTGCCGGCGATGAGGAGCACCACGTGAGGGAGCAGCGCCGGGGTCGGGCGATCGCCATGACGGCCGACGAGGTCGACGGGTACCTCCGCGAGGCCCGCACGTGCCGCGTCGGCACCGTCGGGGCCGACGGCTCGCCGCACGTGTCGGCGCTGTGGTTCGTGTGGGACGGCGCGGCGCTGTGGCTCAACTCGCTGGTGAAGAGCCAGCGCTGGGCGAACGTGGTGCGGTCGCCGCGGGTGAGCGTGCTCGTCGACGGGGGCGACGAGTTCATGGAGCTGCACGGCGTCGAGGTCATCGGCGAGGCCGAGGTCGTGGGCGAGGTCCCGCGCACCGACGGGCCCGACCCCGCCCTGGCCCAGCCCGAGCGCCTGTTCGGCGAGAAGTACGCCGGCGGTCGGTTCGTGCCAGACGGGCGCCACGCGTGGCTGCGAGTTGTCCCCGACAAAGTCGTGAGCTGGGACTTCCGCAAGATCGCCTCGGCGTCGTCGGGACGTTGAGGAGCTGCTGATGGACCTCGAGCTGTCCGCAGAGGAGTCCGAGCTGCGCGACAACGTGCGCTCGGTGCTGGCGAGCGTGTGCCCGCCCGCGGCGGTCCGGGCGGTCTTCGAGGGGAAGGGCGACCCCGCATCGATCTGGGAGCGCATGGTCGAGCTGTACTGGCCGGCCCTGGCGATCGCCGAGGAGCACGGCGGGCTCGGCATGGGGTTCGTCGAGGTCGCGCTCGTCGCCGAGGAGCTGGGCCGCGCCGTGGTACCCGCCCCCTTCCTCGCCACCGTCACGCAGTTCGTCCCGGCCGTGCGCGAGCTCGGCGGCGACGGGCCGCTGGCCGCCGACCTGCTCGGCCGGATCGCGGCGGGCGGGCTGACCGGCACCGTGGCCCTGGCCGAGAGCGGCCGCTGGGAGCCGGCCGCGGTCGCCGCCACCGCCGAGGAGACCGCCGACGGCTGGATCCTGCGCGGCACCAAGGACGCGGTGCTCGACGGCGCCGACGCCGACGAGGTACTGGTCGTCGCCCGCGCCGCGGGCACGTCGGGCACCGACGGCCTGGGGGCGTTCGTCGTGCCCCGTGCCGACCTCACGGCCAGCGCCCGCACGGTCGTCGACCCGACGCTTCCGATCGCCGACCTCGCGCTCAACGGTGTGGTGGTGCCCGCCGATCGCGTGCTGGCCGCCCCGGGCACTGGTGGGGTGGCCGAGGACCTCGACCGGGCAGGGCAGGAGGCGATCGTCGCCCTCGCCGCCTCCACGGTGGGTGCCTGCCGCGCGATCTTCGAGCAGACCGTGGCCTACGCCAAGGAACGCGTGCAGTACGAGCGGGCGATCGGGTCGTTCCAGGCCCTCAAGCACCGCATGGCCGACATGTACCTGGCCGTCGAGCGCGCCACGTCCCTCTGCTACTTCGCGGCGCTGACCATCGCGGAGGAGGACCCGCAGCGGGCCACCGCTGCATCGATGGCCAAGGCGGCGGCCGGCGAGTGCCAGCGGCTGGTCGTGCAGGACGGCCTGCAGCTGCACGGCGGCATCGGCATGACGTGGGAGCACGACCTGCACTTCCTGCTGAAGCGAGCGGTCGCCGGCGACACGCTGTACGGCAACGCCGTGCACCACCGGGCACGCCTGGCCCGGATGCTGGGCTTCGTCGCCGAGAGCGAGAGCAGCAGGAGTGGGTCTCGATGAGGCTGACGTTCGGCGACGACGTCGAGGCGTTCCGGGAGGAGTTCCTCGAGTGGCTGGCGGACAACCGGCCCACGGCCGAGGAGATGGCCGAGGAGCCGGCGGTGTCCTCAGCCCACCTCCCCGGATGGGCCCGCCGCTGGACCCGCCGGATGTTCGACGCCGGCTGGCTGGTGCCCGGCTGGCCGCCCGAGCGCGGCGGCCGCAACGCCGGCCCGGTCGAGACGCTCGTCTACCTCGAGGAGCTGGCGAAGGCCGGCATCCCCCGCACGACCAATCCGCAGGGCCTGGGCATCGTCGTGCCGTCGATCCTCGACTACGGCACCGAGGAGCAGGTCCGCGACTACGCCATGCCGGTCCTGCGGGGCGAGAAGGCCGCGTGCCTCGGCATGAGCGAGCCCGACGCCGGCAGTGACCTGGCCGCGCTCAGCACCCGGGCGCTGCTCGACGGCGACCGGTTCGTCATCAACGGGCAGAAGGTGTGGACGTCGGGCGCCAACTACGCCGACTTCTGCTTCCTCTTCTGCCGCACCGACACCGAGGCGCCGAAGCACAAGGGCATCAGCGTGGTGCTGGTCGACATGTCGACCCCCGGCGTCACCGTGCGGCCCCTCGCCGAGATCGTCAAACCCGAGCACCCCGACCTGAACGAGGTGTTCTTCGACGACGTGATCGTGCCGAGGGAGAACCTCGTCGGTGAGATGAACAACGGCTGGGCCATGGCCAACGGCTCGCTCGCCCACGAGCGCGGCATGGTGTGGCTCAACATCGTGACGACGCTCGAGGACGACCTCGCCGCCGTCCGGGCCGCCGCGCCCGCCGCGCTCGACCGGCTGACGCCGACCGAGCGGGCGGTGGTGGCCGACGGGCTCGTCGAGTCGGCGATCGACTCGGTGGCGGCCCGCTGCCTCGGCTACCGGGGCTTCGCCAAGCTGGTCCGTGGTGGGTCGGCCCCCGAGCAGGCGCTGATGAAGGCGTTCACCAGCGAGGCCAAGCAACGCCTGGCGCGCCGGGCGGCCGAGCTCGGCGCCGACCGCACCGTCGACATCGGTCCGAGCGCGGCCAGCGATCCGACGTGGATCGAGCGCTGGTTGATGTCGTTCGGCGGCACGATCTCGGCCGGCTCGTCCGAGATCCAGCGGAACATCATCGCCGAGAAGGTGCTGGGGCTGCCCCGGTGACCGTCTCAGCAGACTCCGAGGAGGGGATCCCCATGACCCAGGTCGCGTTTGCGCCCGACGTGTTCACGTGGCCGGCCGACGAACCCCAGCTCATCGGCGGCCGGTGCGCGAGCTGTTCGGCAGTGGCGTTCCCGTTGCCGCCGTCGTGCCCGAGGTGCGGGGCGACGGACGTCGAGCGGCACCTGCTGCCCCGGCGGGGCACGCTGTTCACCTGGACCACGCAGGACTTCCTGCCCAAGGAGCCCTACGCCAGCGGCGAGACGCTCGAGACGTTCCGCCCCTACGGCGTCGGCCTGGTGCAGCTGGGGGACGAGGTGCGGGTCGAGGCCCGCCTGACCGAGAGCGACCCGCAGGCGCTCGACTTCGGCATGGAGGTCGAGCTGGCGATCGTGCCGTTCCGCACCGACGACGACGGCACCCAGGTCATGACGTACGCGTTCCGGCCGGTGTGAGACGAGGGGGGACCGAGACATGGAAGACGTCGCGATCATCGGCGTGGGGATGCACCCGTTCGGGCGCTTCCCCGGCAAGTCGGCCATCGAGATGGCGGCCGAGGCAGTGCGGGCGGCCTGCGCGGACGCCGGCACGGAGTGGAAGGACGTCCAGTTCGCCTTCGGGGGCAGCGCCGAGGTCGACAACCCGGACGCGGTGATCGGGCTGCTGGGCCTGACCGGCATCCCGTTCATGGACGTATACAACGGCTGCGCCACGGCGGCCACGGCATTGCAGATGGCGGCCGACGGCATCCGGTCCGGGAAGTACGACATCGGCGTGGCCGTCGGGATGGACAAGCACGACCCCGGCGCCTTCACCGCCGACCCCGTCGACTACGGGGCGCCGTCGTGGTACGGCGAGATGGGCTACTTCCTGACGACGAAGTTCTTCGGGATGAAGATCAACCGGTACATGCACGATCACGGGATCTCGCACGAGACCCTGGCTCGCGTCGCGGCCAAGGCGTACCGGAACGGGGCGCTCAACCCGAACGCGTTCCGGCGCAAGCCCCTGGCCGAGGAGGACATCCTCGGGTCACGGATGCTCAACTACCCCCTGACCCAGTACATGTTCTGCTCGCCCGACGAGGGGGCGGCCGCGGCGGTGCTGTGCCGGGCCGACATCGCCTCCAGGTACTGCTCGAACCCGATCTACCTCCGGGCCGCCGCGCTGCGCACCCGCCGCTACGGGGCCCACGAGGTCCACAGCACGTGGGCCGCGGTCGAGCGGGACGACGCCCCGACGGTCTACGCGTCGCGTGCCGCGTACGAGGAGGCCGGCATCGGCCCCGAGGACGTCGACGTCGTGCAGCTGCAGGACACCGACGCGGGCGCCGAGGTCATCCACATGGCCGAGAACGGCTTCTGCGCCGACGGCGAGCAGGAGAAGCTGCTGGCCGAAGGGGCGACCGAGATCGGCGGCCGCCTGCCGGTGAACACCGACGGCGGGCTCATCGCCAACGGCGAGCCGGTGGGGGCGTCGGGCCTCCGGCAGGTGCACGAGCTGGTGCTGCAGTTGCGGGGCCAGGCCGGCGACCGCCAGGTGCCGGGCACGCCTCGGGTCGGCTACGCCCAGCTCTACGGCGCCCCGGGCACGGCGGGGGTCTCGATCCTGTCGGTGTGACCGGTCGGGGCTCACCTGTCGTAGCGGCGCGCCAGCCGGGCGCGGTGGGCGGCGGGCGACCCGAACAGCGACCGGTCGAGCGCGGCCCGCTTCAGGAGCACGTGGAGGCCGTGCTCCCACGTGTAGCCGATGCCCCCGTGGAGCTGCAGGGCGGTCCCCGTCGCCGCCACGCCGGTCTCGACGGCGTGCGCCTTGGCCATCGACACCGCCACGTCGGCGTCGGGCGCTCGGGCGACGACCCGCTCGATCGCATCGGCCACGAGCCGGCGCGAGATCGTGAGCTCGACCGCCACGTTCGCGCAGGCGTGCTTGACGGCCTGGAACGAGCCGATCGGACGGCCGAACTGCTGACGCACCGTCGCGTACCCGACGGTGGCGTCCAGCGCAGCGCCCGCCACGCCGATGCTGTCGACGGCGACGGCGAGCGAGCCGCGGACGAGCAGGTCGTGCGGGTCACCGGTGAGCGGCCAGCACCGGCCGGAGTCGACGGGCGTGCCGTCGGCGACGACCTCGCCGAACGACCGGGACGCGTCGACCACGGGCGTGGCCCGCACCTCGACGCCGGCGCCGGGCGCGACATCGACGAGGGCAGGGCCCGACGTCGGATCGTCGGCGACCAACAGGATGCGGTCGGCGCCGGGCGCGTCGGGCACGAACGGCACGTTCCCCACCAGCCGGGGTCCGTCATCGACCCGCTCGAGGCGGAACGGCAAGTGCCCGGCGTCCAGGTCGACGGAACCGGTCGGCACGGCCACGGTTGCCACGACATCGCCGGCGGCGATGCCGGCCAGCAGCTCGTCCCGGGCGGGCGACGGCTCGACGAGGTCGAGCGCGCCGACCGCGAGGACGGTGCCGAGGAACGGGGTGGCGGTCGCCGCTCGCCCGAGCTCCTCGAGCACGACGGCCACCTCGGCGAACGACGCCTCGGACCCACCCTGGGCGGCGGGCACCTCGAGCCCCGGCCACCCGGCCTGGGCCAGCTTGGGCCAGTCCGCGCCGGCCGGCTCGCCGCCGGTCACGAGCGGGCTGGTGGGGGCGAGCAGGTCGCGCGCCACGGTGCGCAGCTCGTCGTGGAACTCCGCGAGCTCGTTGGTCATGTCCCCGCTCATGGCACCGACGGTTCGCGAGGCAGGCCGAGGCCGCGCTCGCCGATGATCGTCCGCTGGATCTCGCTCGACCCGCCGGGGATGGTCCACTCCCAGGAGCCGACGAAGTCGAGCACCCAGGCACCCGACTCCCAGCCGCTCGACAACGGCTTGGACCGCCGGGCGTGGGCGTCGAGGCCGGCCACCTCGGCGGCGAAGCCCGTCAGCCGCTGGAGCAGCTCGCTGTAGTACAGCTTCACGATCGACGCGTCGGCCGGTCCGGCCTGGCCGGCGTCGGCCCGCTCGACCAGGTCCCGGCAGATCGACCGGAGCCCCGTGAGCTCGGTCTCGAACCGGGCCAACCCGTCGCGGACAACCGGGTCGTCGATCGGGCGCGACCCGTCGTCGGCCGGGCGGGAGCAGTCGTCGAGGAGCCACCGGAACCCCCCGGCCAGGCGCTCGGCCAGCTCGAGCATCGTCATGCCCCGCTCGGCGCTGAGCGTGGCCTGGGCCACCTGCCACCCGGCGTTCTCGGGGCCGACGAGGTCGGTCTCGGGGATCTCGACGTCGTCGAGGAACACCTCGCAGAAGTGCGAGTCGCCGAGGGCGTTGCGGATCGGCCGCACGTCGAGGCCCGGCGAGCGCATGTCGAGCAGGAAGTACGAGATGCCCTTCCTCTTGGGGGCAGCGGCGTCGGTGCGGGCCAGGAGCAGGCACCAGTCGGAGTGGAGGGCGCCGCTCGCCCACAGCTTCTGGCCGTTGACGACGAACCGGTCGCCGTCGCGGCGGGCCGTCGTCCGCAGGCTGGCGAGGTCGGAGCCGGCCTCGGGCTCGGAGAACCCCTGGCACCAGATCTCGCCGTCGAGGATCGCCGGCAGGTGGCGCCGCCGCTGCTCGTCGGTGCCGGCCTGGAGCAGCGTCGAGGCCGCGTGGTGGATCGACACGAAGGCCAGCACGAGCCGGGGCGCGTCGTGGGCCGCCAGCTCCTGGTACAGCACGACCTGCTCGGCGGCGGACATGCCGCCGCCCCACTCGGCGGGCCAGTGGGGCACGGCGTAGCCCGCGGCCGCGCAGCTGCTGGAACCAGTCCTTCTGGAAGGCGACGAAGTCCGCTTCGGGGACGCCGGTCTGGGCGTCCCGCCACCCGGCGGGCACGTGCGCCCGGCACCACGCCCGGACCTCGGCCCGGAAGTCGTCGAGCTCGCTCACGATGAGAAGAGGCCGGCCAGGCCCTGGCGGCCGATGTGATCGGTGAGGGCGGCGCGGGTGGCGGACGGGCCGAGCGGCAGCCGCCGGAGGGGCTGGCTGGCGCGCGACAGCCACGACAGCGCCGTCTCGTCGCAGAACCCGATGGCGCCGTGCAGCTGGTGGGTGATGCGGAACACGACCTCGGCCGCCTCGACGGCCGCCAACCGCAGGGCCAGGGCGTCGGCGACCGCGTCGGGCCGCCCGGTGGCGATGCTCCAGAGCGCGTGCTTGGCCAGCTCCTCGACCCCCACCCGCTCGACCTCGGCGTCGGTGAGCTGGAACTGCACGCCCTGGAACGACGACAGCGGCTGGCCGAACTGGTGGCGGTCGCGCACGTAGTCGGCGGTCAGGGCGAGGGCGCGGTCGAGCTGGCCGAGCAGCGTCCAGCACGGCAGGGTGAGCCCGAGGGCGACGTCGCCGGCGCCCTCGTCGAGGGGCGCGTCCAGCGGCGCCAGGGCGAGCGGCACGGTCACGCCGGGCTTGCCGACCGGCCTCGCGTCGGGCTGCGGCGTGGCCCGGCTGCGCCGGCCGCCGAGGTCGACGGCGACCCACCGCAGCGCCAGGCCGGCGACCGCGTGCGCGATCGCGCTCGGAGAACCGTCGCCGGCCACGACGACGAGGGCGTCGGCGTCGACGTCGCGCGGGCGCGCCACCCGCTCGGCCACGGGGTGGGGCACGGCCCACCAGCCGGCGCCGTGGCACAGGGCGGCAGCGGCCTCGAGCTCGTCGGCGCTGCCCCGGGGGTCGAGGTCCCAGGCGCCGAGGTCGGCGAGCACCTTGGCGACGGCCCCGCCGTCGCCGTCGCCCGCGCCGGCGGCCGCGAGCTCGTCGCCGCCCGCGGCCTCGAGGGCGCGCCGGGCGGTGTCGCCGTACTCGACGGCCTCGGGGCTGAGGTCGGTGTTCACGACGCTGCCAGCAGGGCTCGGGCCAGCAGGATCCGCTGCATCTCGATGCTGCCGGAGGCCACGGTGGCCGACACCGAGTACCGGTGGTGGTCCTCGACCGCCCGGCGGAAGCGCGCCCTCTCCTCCTGATCGTCGGGCGGGAGCTCCGCGGCGATGTCCATGAGCACCTCCGCGCTCTCCTGGTCGAGCCGGGTGACGGCGATGCGGTAGGCGGCCGTGTCGCCGGGGCGGACCTGGCCGGTCTGCTGCGTGGCGATGACCCGGTAGGCGAGCAGCCGGGCCCGGCGGGCGTGGACCAGCATCCGGGACCAGCGGCTGCGCAGCTCGTCGGGCAGGGCGTCCCAACTGTCGCCGAGGGCCGACGGCGCCCACTGGAGCAGCCGCTCGACCCGGGCGTAGCGGGCGATGCCCACCCGCTCGAAGGCGAGGACCTCCTGCACCACCTTCCAGCCCTGGTCGACCTCGCCCAGCACGTCGGCCTCGGTGACCCACACGTCGTCGAGGAAGACCTCGTTGAGGTGGTGGGGGCCGAGCATGCACGGGATCGGCCGCACCTCGATGCCGGGGGCGTCCATCGGCACCAGGAACACGGTGATGCCCTGCTGCTTCTTCTCGCCGCGGGACGTGCGGGCGAGCAGGAAGCACCACTGCGCCATGGTGGCGTAGGACGTCCAGATCTTCTGGCCGCTGATGCGCCAGCCGTCGCCGTCGCGGCGGGCGGCCGTCTGCAGCGACGCCAGGTCGGAGCCGGCGTCGGGCTCACTGAAGCCCTGGCACCAGATCACCTCGCCGGCGGCGATGGGCGGCAGGTGCAGGTGCTGCTGGTCGTCGGTGCCGTGGCGCATGAGTGCCGGCCCGACCCAGTTCACCCCCATGTACTGGGCGCCCCGCGGCTCGTGGTGGGCCCACATCTCCTCGCGGACCGCGGTCTGCTCCCAGGGGGAGGCGCCCCGGCCGCCGTACTCGGTGGGCCACGCCGCGCACAGCAGGCCCTCGGCGGCCAGCAGGCGGCAGAACGACTGCGCGACCTCGAGGTCGGCGGGGTCGTCGGTGAAGGCGCCGAGGTAGTCGGCCGGCACGTGGTCGGCGATGAGCCGCCGCAGCTGCGCCCGCAGATCGGCGACCTGTGGCCCCTGGTCATAGTCGAGCATGAACGCTCACTTTATTCCGCCGGGAGCTCGACCTCGACGGTGGCCGTGGCCATCGTCGCGTCGTCCTGGTTGCGCATGTCGACCTTCACGACGGCGATGTGCACCCGCTTGCGCTCGACCCGGGTGTCGACCACCTGGCCGCTGATGAACGTGGCGTCGCCGGTCAGCGCCGGGTTGCGGTACTGCGCGCTCGAGTGGGTGATCGCCCCCCACTCGCCGGCCCACGCCGCCACGTAGTCGAGGATCCATGCCCCCATCGATGCCCCGTAGCCGTAGCCGCGGGGCATGCCGACGTGGCGGGCCCACCGGGGCTGGAGGTGCCCACGCGACGGCCCGTAGTACGCACCGTCGGTCAGCTCGGGGTTGACCCGCTCCATGCGGCGGTCACCCTCGAACCCTGCCATCTCCTTCGTGTAGCCCAGCTCCTCGGCGCGCACCGTGGTCGGGCCCTTGGCCGTGGCCCCCCAGGTCGTCATGGGGTACGCCCGCCACTCGGTGGCGAAGGAGGCGAGGCTGTGGGGCCCGAGCACGTTCTCGGCGAGCGCGTCGCCGGCGGCCACCGACGAGAACAGGCGCTTGTCGTGGCCGAGGGTCTGGATCTGGTCGATGAAGGCCAGCTTGCGCTCTTCCAGCTCGGCCAGCTGCTCGTCGGTCCACGCCGGCTCGCCGTCGCCCGACGTGCCGTTGCTGGCGGACGGGTCCGAGCTGTCGGGCCCATCGGACCCGCCGGCGTCGCTGCCGAACATGTCCTTGTCCTTGGCCCCCTGCACCCCGTAGCGGATGGCGGTCGAGCGCTGCAGGGCGACCCGCTCGCCCTTCTGGTTGATGTAGAGGGTGTCGCCCCGCTGGAAGCACGTCGGGCCGGCGAACTTCGTGTCCGCGACCTTGTAGTCGTAGGGCATGCGGTGGCAGACCAGCTTGTCGCCCGGCCGGACGCGGGGGCCGAAGAACCACCAGTCGTCGCCACCGAAGATCAGGTGCGAACCGGGGATCCTGCCGACCTGGGCCGGGGAGGCGCCATGGCTGGTGTCGCAGGCGACGGTGAACGACAGGGGCGCCACGATCTCGCCCCAGCGGCTCTCGGCCGCCCATCGCTCGTCGTAGTGCAGCGGGTTGGGGTAGTGCATGGCCTGGACCCAACGGCGGATGTCGTTGAGCGCCACCGGCTCCTTGAGCTCGCCCGGTCGCATGGGCACGCCCATGTACCGGTCGAGGTCGGACACGTCGAGCGTGACGTCAGTCTGCCCGGGGGTGGTGGTCTGGTCGGAACTCATGACTCTCCCTCGCCGGAGGTGACGGCGGCCGCCGCGAGCCGGGTGTGCACCAGCTCGAGCAGGGCGTCGTCGCGGACCTTGGCATCGCTCCCGGTCATGGGCATCTCGTCGTCCTCGAAGAACAGCACGTGCTTGGGCACCTTGTAGGCCGCGACCCGCTCCCGCAGGAAGGCCCGGACGTCGTCGGCCGTCGCAGCCTCGCCGTCGCGTAGCACGATGCACGCGACCACCGCCTGGTCGAGGCGGGCGTCGGGCACGCCGAGCACCCGGGACAGCTTGACGGGGTGGCAGGCCCGCAGCGCGACCTCCACCTCGGCGGGGGAGACGTTGGCCCCGCCCGTCTTGATCATCTCGGTGCGGCGCCCCGACCAGTGGACGTTGCCGTCGGCGCTCACGTGGCCGGCGTCGCCGGTGTGGAAGAACCCGTCCTCGTCGAAGCACTGATCCGGCGAACGGCCGAGGTAGCCGAGCATGCGGGTGACGCCGGAGACGCACAGCTCACCCTCCTCGTCGACGCCCAGCAGCTTCCCGGTGTCGGGGTCGACCACCCGCAGCCGCGCCCCCGGCAGCAGGGCACCGTGACCGATCTTGGCCCGCTCCCGCGGCGTGTCGGCGGGATGGGCGCACACGAACGCGCACGTCTCCGACATGCCCCACCCCACCGGCATGACCCATCCGGGATCGCCCTCGACGCGGGGATGACGGGCGTACGCGCCCTTGCCGTAGACGCAGCGCAGCGAGGACAGGTCGGTGGTCGCCCAGTCGGGGTGCTCGGCCAGCGCCGCTGTCTGGTGGGGGAGCGTGTACGGCTCGGTCACCCGTTCCCGGGCCATCAGGGCCAGCGCGGCGGTGGGGTCGAAGGTCTCCTGGGCCACCCAGCAGCCGCCGGCGGCCAGGGTGGCGCCGACGGCGGTGTTGAACCCGGCGGTCCAGAACAGGGGCAGGGCGCTGAACATGCGGGTGCCGGGATGCCGTCCGAACACGCCGGCCTGCACCCAGCACTGCAGCGAGGGCGACCGGTGCGCGTGCAGGATCCCCTTGGGCGCGCTGGTCGTGCCCGACGAGAAGATCACGAGCGCCGGGTCGTCGGGGCCGATGGCCGCGGCTCGGGCGTCGAGCCGGTCGTCGGGCACGGCCTCGCCCTCGGCCAGCAGCTCGTCCCACGAGGGTTCGCCCAGCACCGCCACCCGCCGCAGGTGGGGTCGGTCCTGGGCGATGGCGGACAGGTCGTCGCCGAACCGGCGGGCCAGGAGTCGGGACTGGGTGAGCACCACCGTCGCCCGGCAGGTGTCCACCATGTGGGCCAGCTCGGGGCGGGGGGAGAAGGTGGACATGGGCACGGCGACGGCGCCGGCCAGCGCGGCGCCGAGGATCGCCGCCACGGCCTCGGGCCGGTTGCCCATGAGCACGCCCACGGCATCGCCGGGCTCGACCCCGGCGGCGAGCAGGGCCCGCCCGATGCGCTGCGCCTCGTTCCCAAGGCGCTCGTACGTCCACCGCACGGTCTCGCCGTCCCGCAGCGGGTCGTCGAGCACGACGGCCTCGTTCGGTCCGAACCGGGCGGCGACCTCGAGCAGCAACCCCCCGAGCGTGAGCGCGCCTACCCCGTCGACCGCGGCCACCGCCGGGCCCTCGAACGTCGTCATCGTGCGCCTCGCAACGTGACTCGGATGTTAGTTGGGCACAGGATGTGACAACGTGTCCGACCATGCGATTCGGACTCGATGTGGCGCAGCAGCGCATGCCGTGGGACGAGCTCGTGCGCCGGGTGCAGCTCGCGGAGGAGCTGGGATTCGACGGCGTGTGGGGGTTCGACCACTACCAACCGATGTACGGCGAGGGGCCGGGCGAGACGTTCGAGGGCATGACGACGCTCGCCGCGCTGGCCGGCGTGACGTCGCGTGTCCGGCTCGGCCTGCTCGTCACCGGCGTGACCTACCGGCATCCGTCGGTGCTGGCGGCCCAGGCGGTCACGGTCGACCACGCGTCGCACGGCCGGCTCGACCTGTCGCTCGGCGCCGCCTGGTACGACAAGGAGCACCACGAGCTCGGCATCCCGTTCCCGCCCCTGGCCGAGCGGTACGCGCTGCTCGAGGACGCCCTCGAGATCGTCAACCGCCTCTTCACCGGCGAGGTGGTGTCGTACGACGGGCAGGTGGTGTCGCTGCGGGACGCGCAGCTGCGGCCGGTTCCGGTGCAGCAGCCCCGCCCGCCGATCTGGATCGGCGGCAGCGGGCCCCCGCCGCACGCTGCCCCTGGTGGCCAGGTACGCCGACGTGTGGCACGCCTTCGGCTCGCCCAACTCGCTGCGCGAGGCCTCCGAACGCATCGACCAGCTCGCGGTCGAGGCCGGCCGGGAACCCTCTGACATCGTGCGCGCCGCGTCGCTGTCGCTCGACGACGTCGACACGGCCCGCAAGTTCGCCGGCAAGTGGCGCGACGCCGGCTACGGCTACCTCGTGTGCGGGTGGCCCGGCGAGGGCGACGCCCAGGTCGAGCGGTTCGCACGCGAGGTCATGCCCGAGTTCGCTGCCTGAGCCCGACCGGACGGGAGGGCGGGGCCCGAGCGGCCCGGCGCGCCAGCGCCAAGAGCGGAAGGCAACTGACGCGTGTCGAGGGGGCACGGCTAGTCGGTCTCGAACGTGGCCACCCGACGGTGGAACCGCCAGGTCCCGCCGTCGCGGTGGAGCGTGTCGTGGTAGCGGCCCACGAGCTGGACCGCCCAGCCCGGCCTTGCCCTTGAGGATGAAGACCACGTCGCTGATCGCCTCGGCCTCGTCGCCAGACCAGTCGGTCACCAGCGTGTTGAGCACGAGGTGGCGCTGGGGCCGCCGGGGCGCCCAGCCGGCGTAGGCGGCGCGGAGGGCGTCGTGGCCCTCGTGGGTGCCCATGCCGGGGATGTCGCAGACGCCGTCGGGGCAGAAGGTGGCCACCACGTCGTCGGTGCGGCCGTCGTCGAGGGCCTGGGTGTAGGCGGCGAGGGTGGCGCGGACGCCCTCGGCGACCTCGGCGAACGTCGTGTCGCTCATCTCTTCCGTTCCTCTCAGAACCCGAGGTCGACGACGGGCCGCTCGAGCGGGTTCACGTTGACCTCGCCCAGCGCGGGGAGCAGCTTCTCGTAGGGCAGTCCGGCCAGGAACCCGTCGACGGTGCGCTCGAAGTTGGCGATCCCGCCCTCGGCCTGCTCGGAGAAGCGCATGTACTCGAAGCCCGTGTTGTGCAGGCCCTTCTGCTGCCGCGGCAGGTTCGAGAAGTCCTGCTGGGGGATCGGCGGCACCCGCGGGTCGTCGCACGCCCACGGCTCGGGCGGGATGGGCACGGGCGGGTCGTCGCCCTCGGGGAACCGGGTGAGCGACCAGATCTCCATGAGCGTCTCTTCCGGCCCGAGCGGGCGGAACCGGTACGACGAGGCGCTGCTGTACATGGGCAGCACGAAGAAGTGGGGGAAGCAGTAGCCCATCGGCTCGTTGCGGCCCGTGGCCTCGAGCTCGTTGAGGTCGGGGATCGGATGGCCCTGCTCGCGGTGCCAGCGCACGACGGCGTCGTTATAGGTGCGCTGCCACGTCTGCATGGCGCCAGCCGGGTCGGCGGGCAGCTCGATGTCGCGCAGGCCCTCGGCGATCTGCACGTCGCTGGCGTGAACCATGCCGGCCATGCCCTCGCTCATCGTGTGCAGGTAGCGGATCTCGGCGTCGAGCCACGCGGCGGGTCGAACGTCGCCGGGTCGCGCGGCGGGAAGCGCCGCGGGTCCACCAGCTGCGGGTGCGCCTCGATGACGTGGTACTGCTCCATGAACGCCTCTTCGGCGAGCTTCCAGTTCACGGGCAGGCGGACCGCGTACCACCACTCGGGGTGCATCGACTCGAGCTGCCAGCCCTCCATGATCGTGGCGAACGGCTCGATGCACGGCCGCAGCGGCGGCGCGTCGTCGTCGAGGTTGATCCACGCGCAGCCGCCCCACGACTCGCACCGCACCGGCCGCAGGTCGAGGTCCTCGGGCTGCATGTTGTGCTCGGAGAACGAGCTGCGCTTCGAGACGAAGGTGTTCTTCCCGTCGGGCCCGTAGCACCACCCGTGGAACGGGCAGGTGAACCCGGTCTCGCAGGTGCCCCGGGCGTCGGCGACCTTCACGCCGCGGTGGCGGCAGGCGTTCTGGACGGCGGTGACGCCCATGTCCTCGGTGCGCACCACGACGACCGACTGGTCGAGGATCGTGTACTCGACGTAGTCGTGGGGCCGGGGGATCTCCTCGAGCCGGCACGCCATCTGCCAGGTCCGCGACCACAGCTGCTCGGCCTCGAGCCGGAAGAACCCGGGGTCGTAGTAGCGCTCCTTGCGCCCCCGGTCGGGCAGCTCCATCGCGTACGGGACCGGGAGCACCGGCCGGTTCTGGTCCACGATCGCCACGCGACACCCCTCTCGCTCTCTCTCAGACGTCCTCCCGGGCGTCCTCAGGGACTCCCTCGTTCCGAGAACGTATACTAACCGGTCGGTACAAGATCGATCTCTCTGGGCGCGAAGCTGCGTCTCCGCACCACCCTCACGACCACCGGGCTCGCCACCTCATGACGACATCCTCCGAACCCGTGACCGCAGGCTCGCGCCGACCCGTCCCCGACGTCGACGTGCTCGTCGTCGGCGCCGGCATCACCGGCATCTACCAGCTGTACCGGGCCCGGGAGGCGGGCTTCTCCGCGCAGCTGGTCGAGGCGGGCGGCGGCGTCGGCGGCACCTGGTACTGGAACCGCTACCCGGGCGCCCGGTTCGACTCCGAGAGCTACACCTACGGCTACCTGTTCTCGCAGGAGCTGTTCGACGACTGGGAGTGGCAGGAGCACTTCGCGGCCCAGCCCGAGACCGAGCGCTACCTCAACCACGTGGTCGACCGGTTCGACCTCCGCCGCCACATGCGCTTCGACGCCCCGGTCACCGTCCGCCGCCTTCGACGAGCCGTCGGGCACGTGGAACGTGACGCTCGGCGACGGCACGACGGACGCGTGCGAGCGCGGTTCGTGATCGCGGCGACCGGCGTGCTCTCGGTGCCGTACACCCCCGACGTGCCCGGGCGCGACGACTTCCGGGGCGAGGCGTACCACACCGGGCTGTGGCCGGCGACGCCCGTCGACTTCGCCGGCAAGCGGGTGGCCGTCGTCGGCACGTCGTCGAGCGGCGTGCAGGTGGTCCCGACGATCCTCGACCAGGTCGAGTCGCTGACCGTGTACCAGCGCACCGCCAACTGGTGCACGCCGCTCAACAACACCCCGATCGCCCCCGAGGAGCAGGCGCAGCTGCGGGCCGACTTCGAGGACCTGTGCCAGGTCCTGAACACATCGATCAGCGGCTTCGCCCATCCGGTCAACACCGCGCAACGCGTTCGAGGACGCGCGAGGCCGAGCGGCAGGCCTTCTACGAGAAGATGTGGGCCAGCCCCGGCTTCATGAAGCTGACGAGCAACTACGCGGACCTGCTGTTCAACGAGGCGGCCAACGACGAGTGGGGTGAGTTCATCGCCGGGAAGATCCGCGGCATCGTCGAGGATCCTGAGACCGCCGAGCGGCTGATCCCCAAGGACCATCGGTTCGGCGAGAAGCGACCCCCCTTCGTCACCGGCTACTTCGAGGCGTTCAACGACCCGAAGGTGTCGCTCGTCGACCTGCGGGAGACGCCGATCGTACGGCTGACCGACACGGGCATCGAGACGACCGACGGTGTGCGCGAGTTCGACATCGTCGTGTGGGCGACCGGCTTCGACTTCGGCACCGGCGCGCTGTCCCGCATGGGCATCCGGGGCCGGGACGGTCTCGAGCTCATGGCGCACTGGGCGGACGGCCCGAGCACGTTCCTCGGGCTGCAGACCCGCGGTTTCCCGAACCTCTTCTTCCCGGGTGGACCCCATGCGGCGGCCGGCAACAACCCCCGGTACAACGGCGACCAGGTCGACTTCGTCACGGACGTGCTGGTGCATGCGCGCGAGCGGGGCTGCGACGTCGTCGAGGTGAGCGCCGAGTCCGAGGAGCGCTGGACGCGGATGGTCGACAAGGGCGCCGCCAAGACCACCTTCGGGACGATCGGCCAGTACGTGGGCACGAACATCCCGGGCAAGCCGAAGCGGTACCTGCTGAACACCGGCGGCCGCCCGAAGCTGTTCGAGATCATCGCCGACACCGTGGCCAAGGACTACGCGGCGTTCGAGATGTCGCAGTCGTCCGAGCCCGCCGACAGCTCCGAGCCGGCCGCCAACACGGGGTGACCCGTCGTCGGGCCCGTCGTCAGTCGCCGGGTGTGGGTATCTCGAGTGGGGCGACGACGAGTCCGGCCGCGCGGGCCGCGGTGTGGAGACGGCGATCCCACGCCACCAAGACCGCGGTACTGCCGAACACGTGGGCACTCGCGAGGTGGATCGCATCGGCCCCGCCGAGGACGTGGTCGTTGGTCAGCGCCGCGGCCTGTGCCGCCACGTCCCCGGTCACCTCGACGACGCGGCACGCCGACCAGTAGTCGTCCCAGTCGGCTCGGGCGCGGCGAGCACCACCCGCGGTCAGGCGTCCGGCGCGCTGGGCCGCGGCGAGCGCAGCCGCCACCTCTGGGTAGGAGATGCGGCTCGTCGCCACGGCATCGGACTCGTCCCACACCCGGGCCGCCATGTCGCTCCCTGGCTCGTCGACCAGCAGCTTCACCAGAGCGCTGGCGTCGAAGTACCCGACGGTCACGTCAGCGACGAAGGTCGGTGACCAGCTCCGAGACCGACCCCTTGGCCGGCACGCGCTTCCGCTTGCCCGCGACCGGTCGCCGGGCGACCTCGGGCCGGGAGACGACGCCGTCTCGCTCGAGCCGCTCGAGCACCCCGTCGACATCGACGGCGACCAGACGCGCGACGGGGACCCCCCGTTCGGTGAGCACGACGTCCTGCCCGGACCTCGCCTGGTCCACCCAGGCCCGCAGGTTGGCTCGGAGCTCGCTGATGGCCACGTCCACGGGTCCAGCGTACATCACGGTCATGCATGGTTGTACGCGCCAGCCAAGGAACGTCCGTACACCAACCCGAGGCAATGGGTTCCGAAATCCGGAGGGCGAGGTCATGGGTTCCGTATCCGGAGCTGTGGCCTCGAGCTCGGCCGGATGGAACCCATTGCCTCGCCCCGGACTCGCTGATCGTGCTGCCGCCCGGGTCAGACCGTGGCGATCGGGGTGAGCGGGGAGCCGACGATGCCGGGGAGCCGCAGCGGGGGAGCGGTGAGCAGGAAGCGGCTCCGCTCGTGCGCGCGCAGCCAGGTCGCCAGCTCGTGCAGGTACCACAGCTCGCCCAGCGGCACGCCGAGCTTGAACAGGCACAGGTGGTGGATCGGCAGGAACGAGTGGCGGCTCGGGTCGCGGTCCTTGCCGAGCAGGCCCTCGACCGCGTAGTTGTCGGCCACCAGCGCCGAGATCTGCGAGTCGGCGATCCAGTCGAGCAGCGCCTCGTCCCTCGCGTCGAGGTACGAGCACGTCGTGAAGATCTCCCTCGGATCGGGATCCCGTTCCCACTCGAGGACCTTCGTGGCGAAGCCGGTGTGGAGCAGCAGCATGTCGCCGGGCTCGACCACGACGCCGTCGGCGTCCATGATCTGCTGCAGCGTCGCCAGGTCGACGCCGCGCCAGTCGAGGCCGAGGTGGTGGGCCAGGTCGACGAGCACGCCCCGTCCCTGCACGCCGTGGAAGGCCATGTGCTCGAGGCCGAGGTGGCGGGCGAAGCTGCGGTGCCGGCCGCCGTCGTCGGCGGCGTCGTCCCGCGGCCCGACCAGGTCGACCCCGGCGCGGTAGCCGTTGTAGTAGACGGCCTCTTCCTCGCCGTCGCCGTCTGCGTCGAACTCGGCGCCGACGTGGGCGAGCGAGTCCCACTGGGTCGAGTACTGCAGCGAGAGCGTCACCACGTCGTCGGCCCAGACGTCGACGTACTTCGGATCGCCGAAGTCCTTCATCTCGCTCATGTGGACGTTGTAGAAGGTCGCCGGGTTGCCCTCCATGTCCTCGGTCGGGGCGACCACGGGCGGGGGTCGGCGCTGGTTGAGGACGGTCCCGCCGGGGAAGTCGAGCGGCAGGCTCAGGCAGAAGCTGATGCCGGCCTGGACTTCACGGACGCCTTCGAGGACCTTCTCGGGCGTGACCAGGTTGATGCGGCCGAGCTCGTCGTCGTCGCCCCAGTCGCCCCAGGTCGAGCCCTCGGGGCGTTGCGTCCAGCGCTTCGTCATGCGTATCTCCCCCTCGGCCGCGGAGGCGCACCGGTGCGCCTCCCACCGTTGAAATGTACCGACCGGTTGGCCTAATCTTGCAACTGCGTTCGCGCAACCGGAGAACGTGTTTCCCGGCCGGAGAGCGCGACGGGTGTCTCGAGTGCATCGGAGATCGCAAGGAATGACGCAGAAGGACTTCGTCGTCTCAGCCGACGGGCACCTGCTCGAGCCCATCGACCTCTTCAAGACCCGCCTGCCCGAGCACCTGCGCCACCTGGCGGTGTGGGAGGAGGAGTTCGAGATCGAGCCCCTCGTCGAGGGGGGCGCTCGGGTCTTCCGCAAGCTCCACACACCCGGGTTCGAGGGCTGGACGGTCTCGCGGTACCGCCAGACGAGCGGGCGCACGCCCGAGGGCGATCCCGACATCATCCTCGAGGACATGGACGCCGACGGGGTCGACGCCCAGGTGCTGCACCCGAACCTCTCGCAGTTCGGGCTCTACACAGACCACCACGAGATGTCGATCGCCCACGCCCGTGTCTACAACGACTACGTCATGGAGCGGTTCACGCCGTACTTCCACCGGCTGGCCCCCACCGCCCCGATCCCCCTCACCGACATCGGCGACGCGGTCGCCGAGATCGAGCGGGTCGCGGCGGGTGGGTTCCGCGGGGTGCTGCTGCCCGCCACTGCGCCGATGCCCTACTACCGGCGCGACTACGACCCGGTGTGGGCGGCGATCCAGGACTCGGGGATGAGCGTCTTCGTCCACACCCAGACGGGCGGCATCAAGATCGACGACCCCGAGGCGCTGACGCTGAAGGTCATGATGGAGAACGCCCAGCAGGTCAACCAGCCGATGACCGAGAAGGGCGCGGCCAAGCGGATGGTCACCCAGGCGGTCATGCAGCCGATCGTCCCGCAGACGCTCATCTGCCAGCTGATCGGCGGCGGCGTGCCCGAGCGCTTCCCCGACCTGCACTTCTCGCTCATCGAGTTCAACGCCTACTGGCTGTCGTCGCTCGTCGGCTCGATGGACAAGTGCTGGGTCACCGGCATCGGCCAGGACGCCGACTGGTGGATCGGGGTGTGGGACGACACCCGCCCCGACGACGACCAGCCCAACATGGCCCAGCTGTTCAAGCTGAACGAGAAGTGGCCGTACCCGCTGATGCCCAGCGAGTACGTGAAGCGCCAGTTCCACGTGTCGTTCCAGGACGATCCCGTGGCCGTCGCCTGCCGGCACATCACCGGGCTGTCGACCATCGTGTGGGGCAACGACTACCCCCACGCCGAGGGCACGTTCCGCGGCAGCCAGGAGCTGCTGGCCAGGCAGATGGCCGGCGTCCCCGACGCCGAGCGCAAGGCCATGGTCGGCGGCACGCTGGGCGATCTGCTGGGGTTCGAGGCCCCGGTGGCGGCCTGAGCGAGCGCCGCCACGAGCTCCGTGGGCGAGTACCGCTTCGACGGGCGCGTCGCCGTCGTCACCGGCGCCGGGCGCGGCATCGGCCGGGCCTACGCGCGCCTGCTGGCCGAGCGCGGCGCCAGCGTCGTCGTCAACGACCTCGGCGCCTCGACCGGCGGCACAGGCGCCGATGCCGGGCCGGCGGCCGAGGCCGTCGCCGAGATCGTCGCCGCCGGCGGTGAGGCGGTGGCTGACACCAGCGACGTCTCTACCTCCGAGGGCGCGCAGACGCTCGTCGCGTCCGCAGTCGAGCGGTTCGGCCGCATCGACGTGCTGGTGAACAACGCCGGCATCATCCGCTGGGCGGGCATGCCCGAGGTCGACGAGGACAACCTGGCACGGCACCTCGCCGTCCACGTCGGCGGGTCGTTCAACACCGCCCGGGCGGCGTGGCCGCACATGGTCGAGCAGGGCTACGGGCGGATCGTGATGACGACATCGGCGGGCCTCTTCGGGCTCCCGAACAACACCTCGTACGCCACCGCCAAGGGTGCGGTCATCGGGCTCACCCGCAGCCTCACGACCGCCGGCGCCGACCACGGCATCACGGTCAACTGCATCGCCCCCGGGGCGATGACCCGCATGGCGGGCCCAGGGAGCGAGGAGGCGGGACCAGAGATGTCGCCCGACCTGGTCGCACCGATGGTCGCCCTCCTCGCCCACGAGGAATGCCCGGTCAGCGGCGAGATCTACGCCGCCGGCTTCGGCCGCTTCGCCCGCATCTTCATCGCCATGACCCCGGGCTACGTCCACGACGGCCCGGCGCCGACGATCGAGGACGTCGCCGACAACTGGGCGGCGATCAACGACGACCCTGGTTACGTCATCCCGGCCGACCTCCCCGACTGGTCGGCCACGTTCATGTCCCACCTGCAATCGGAGAACGGCTGAGCCCGGGCCCCGAGGCCGCCGTCAGGCGGTCACGGGCGCCTCGCCGCGGAGGCGGGCGGCGTCGCGACCGGGGGGCAGGCCGAACTGGCGCCGGTACTCCCGGTTGAACTGCGAGGCGCTGTCGTAGCCCACCTGGTGGCCGACGGTGGCGACGTCGTCGAGGCCCGTCATCAGCAGCAGGCGCGACCGGTGCAGCCGGATCTGCTTCTGGAACTGCACGGGGGTCAGCGCGGTCACCGCGTGGAACTTCCGGTGGAAGGCCGATGCGCTCATGCCGCACGAGCGGGCGAGGTCGTCGACGCGGAACGGCTCGGCGTGGTGCTCGGTGATCCACCGGACGGCCCGGCTGATCTGGGTCACGCTGCTGTCGGCCAGCCCGAACTGGCGGACGGTCGCGCCCAGCGGCCCGGTGAGCAGCCGCCACACGATCTCGCGCTCGAGCATCGGCGCCAGTACGGGCCGATCGCGGGGCGAGTCGAGCAGCACCAGCATGCGGATCACGGCGTCGAGCAAGTCGGGTCCGGCGGCGGCCACCCCGAGGGCGGGCGGCGCCGCCGTCGGGTGCATCCTCGACGACGCCGCCGGGCCGGCCTCGAGCAGGACCGAGGCGATGGCCGAGGGGCGCAGGACGAGACCGAACCCGAGCGCCGGCTCGCTCAGGCTCGCCTGCGAGTAGTGGCCGGTGACCGGCAGGTCGATCGAGGCGACGAGGTACTGGCCGGCCCGGTAGTCGTAGACGCGGTCACCGATGGCCAGGCGCTTGGCGCCCTGGGCGATGAGCGCGAACACCGTCCCGGACGGCGACGGTCGGGGCTCGCCGATCGCGTCCGCCGTGGACAGCAGCACGCCGTCGATCGCCGTCGTCTCGTCGGGGCGGACATGCCGGAGGATGAGCGTCCGCAGGTGCTCAATCTGGGCCGCGACGTCGCTCCGGGAGGGCCGGACGGAGTGCTCGTCGACGAGCGGCATGAGCAGGAACGTACACCCGCCACATACGTCGACAAGAGGCTTCTCCTCAGAGCTGGTGCGACATCGAGCAGGATTGTGCAAGAGATCGCCAGGTTCGCTCTCACGGTCGACCGCTCGGGGCTGGTTCGCTCGCACCATGACCGCTCACGCAGCAACCATGACCGAGATCGCCGTCGTCGTCGGAGGCAGCTCGGGCATCGGACAGGCCGCGGCCGTCCGCATCGCCGAGCGCGGCGCCGGCGTCGTCCTGACCTACAACAGCAACGCCGACGGCGCCAAGGACACAGTGTCCAGCATCGAGGCCATCGGCGGCCGAGCCGTCGCCCTCCCGCTGGACGTCGCCCGCAGCGCCTCGTTCCCCGACTTCGCCGACCAGTTGGCACACGAGCTGGACGAGCGGTGGCAGCGGCCGACGTTCGACCACCTCGTCAACAACGCCGGCTTCGCCCAGATGGCGATGGTCGAGGACACTACCGAGGACCTCTTCGACGAGCTCTACCGGGTCATCCTCAAGGGGCCCTTCTTCCTCACCCAGACGCTGCTGCCGCTGCTCGCCGACGGTGGCGCGATCGTCAACACCGCCAGCAACTCAGCGCTCCCGAACGGGCTCACCGCCGGCTACTCCGCCTACGCCTGCATGAAGGGCGGGCTGATCGTCCTCACCCGGTCGCTGGCCAAGGAGCTGAGCACCCGCGGCATCCGCGTGAACTCGGTGTCGCCCGGGCCCACCCGCACGCGGCTCGCAAACGACGCCTTCACCCACCATCCCGAGGTGATCCCGCCTCTCGCTGCTCAGACCGCGCTCGGCCGCATCGGCGAGCCCGACGACATCGGCAAGGTCATCGCCGCATTGCTGTCCGACGACTGCGGCTGGATCACCGGCGAGAACATCGACGTCTCCGGCGGCTTCAACCTCTGACACCCGCTCGTCGAGGTCGGACGTGGACCGGAGCCGCGCGGCGATGACTTCGGGCGGGCCGTAGCGTCCGATGGGCATGGCTGAGACCTCGCAGACCTTCCGCACCACGCTGTGGGCATCAGGTGGCAACAACGTCGGCATCGTCGTGCCCGAGGACGTCGTGACGGCGTTCGGGCGTGGCAAGCGCGTGCCGGTCGTCGTCACGATCGACGGCGACTACCAGTACCGGAACACGATCGCCTCGATGGGCGGCCGGTTCCTGATCTCGTTCAACGCGGAGACCCGCAAGATCACCGGTCGCGGCGCGGGCGACGAGATCGAGGTCCGCCTCGACGTCGACGACGCGCCGAGGACCGTCGACGTGCCCGACGACCTCGCGGCCGAGCTGGCGCAGGACGATGCGGCCAAGGCGGCGTGGGACGAGCTCAGCTTCAGCCGCCAGCGGGCCCACGCCGAGTCGATCACCGGCGCCAAGGCGGCCGGACACCCGCGCCCGGCGTGTTGCCAAGGTGCTCGACGCGCTGCGCACCTGACCGACCGCCAGCACGAGCGGGCGGACTGGTGGGTGAGGGCGGTCGGTGTCTGGCCCGACTTCGACGACTACACGACGCGTACCGACCGCGAGCTCCCGCTCGTCGTCCTCGAGCCGGTTGTCTGATGGGCAAGGTCGAGGGCGGGCGGCGCGCCGACCGGGGTGGTGCCGGGCTCGCGCCCGATCAGCCGAGCCTGGCGCCGTACACGTGGTCGACGGACATCGTCATGAGCACCCGGCGGTCGGACACCATCACCGACCGGTACTCCTCCCAGTCCGGGTGCTCGCCGGCGGCGAGGCGGTAGTAGTCCACCAGCGCCTCGACCTCGGGGCCGGTGGGGTCGGTGCCCGGCCCGACGAGCGTCGCCGTGCCCTCGGCGGTGGCCCACGCCCGGCCGTCTGGGCTGGTCACCTCCAGCGTTGCCCGTGGGTCTCGGCGCAGGTTCGCCGTCTTGGCCCGTCCCTCGGTCATCGAGACGTAGAGGACGCCGGCGTCCCGGTCGTAGAAGGGCATGACCGGGGACAGCTGGGGTCGGCCGTCCGCCTTGATCGTGGCGAGGACACCGAGCGAGCTGTCTGCGAGGAGCGTGTGAGGATCGAATGGGTTGGCCGTCATGTCCAAGCACAAGTCGCGATCGGACGCTGGTTGTTCCTGGAACGGCCAGGCCGACGGTCCGTCATCGTCCGACGCCCGACGGCTTGCGGAACTCCTCGATCATCGCCGCGTAGCCGTCGCTGCCATGACCGGCGGCGATGGCCCGGTCGGTCAGGTCCTTGACGAAGCGCGGGAGCTCGGCGTTGACCCCCAGGGCCTCGCTCTCGTGCACGAGGTGCTCCATCGCGGCCACGTGGGTGTCGAGGGTGGAGTCGAGGGCCGGGTACGTGCCGTCGTCGATCTGCTCGGCGTAGCCGGTGACCCACCCGGCCACGGTCCCCATCGCCTGCTGCGCGACCGGGGCGAACGTCGTGGCGTCGACCCCCGCCGTGCCCAGCAGGGCGGCACCCTGCAGGAAGCCGTTCAGAATGCACCACATCACGCTCAGCACGGCGACGTCGTACAGCGAGGACAGGCCGTGGTCGTCGCCGAGGAAGGTCGTGCCCGCGCCGAGGCTCCGCAGCGTCCGCTCGTGCCGCTCGAAGGCCGACGGCGACCCGCTGTAGAGGATGACGGCGTCCGTCGTGCCGATGGCCGGGGGGATGGCCATGATGGCGCCGTCGAGGTAGGCGTGGTGTCGGTCCGCCGCCCACGCCGCGGTCTCGCGGGCCCCTTGTGAGGTGCCCGAGGTCAGGTTCACCACGACCCGACCACCGAGTACGTCGCCGAGCGGATCGAGGATCTCGTGCACCGCCTCGTACGTCGAGAGGCACACGACCACGAGCGGGCTCGCGGCGACGGCGTCCTCGGCCGAGTCGGCGAGCCGGGCGCCCTGGGCGACCAGTCGCTCGGCCTTGGCCGTCGTGCGGTTCCACACGGTCGTGGGGTGGCCGTCGTCGCAGGAACGCCTCGGCCAGCGCCTGACCCATGAGCCCCAGGCCGATGACCGTCACGGAGGCGTCGCCGGCGTCGAGATCGACGTCCGTGGGTTCGGGCGCGGTGGAGTGTGTCGTCGTCATGGGCAGAATCGTCGGGCTTCACACCGGTCTGAAGGTCAAGGGGATGTGCGCATGTTGATCGGCGAGCTGAGTCGGCGGACCGGGGTCCAGGCCCATCAACTGCGGTACTACGAGGCGCAGGGCCTGCTCGATCCCGGGCGCGGCGCCAGCGGCTATCGCGAGTACGCCGACGACGCTGTCGTGACCGTGACGCAGATCAGGAAGCTGCTCGACGCCGGCCTGTCGACGCAGGTCATCAGGAACCTGCAGCCCTGCGTGACCGGGGCGGCTCCCGACCTCGAGCCCTGCCCCGAGGTGTTGGACACCCTCCGGGCACGGCTGCACGGGCTGGAGGAACGCATCGACACGCTCACCCGGTCCCGGCAGTCCCTCCGGGACTACATCGACACCACCGAACGGCGTGTGACCGGCCGGTTCGAGCCATGCGACCCCACCGCTCCGACATCAGCCCGGTCGCGGTCAGCGAGCCGCGGCGTCTGATCCGCCGGGTGGCCTACTCGTCGAGCAGGCCGGGCTGCTCCTCGACGATCCAGTCGTAGAGGGGCTGGAACTGGAGCCACCCGGTGTTGCGCCCGCCGACCTGCGCCGCGGTCTTCTCGGCCTGGTCGGGGTCGATGAGCACCGGGGTGCCGGCCGCCTCGGCGAGCAGCTGCACCTGGCACGTGCGCTCCATCGTGACGAACCACCACGCGGCCTCGTCGACGCTGCGCCCGACGGTGAGCAGGCCGTGGTTGGCCAGGATGGCCGCCTTGCAGCCGCCGAGCGCCTGGGCGATGCGCTTGCCCTCCTCGAGCTCGAGCACGGCGCCCGTGTAGTCGTCGAAGAGGGCGTGATCGCCGTAGAAGGCGCAGGCGTCCTGCGTCAGCGGGTCGAGGGGGCGGCGCAGCGACGACCACGCCTTGCCGTGCACCGAGTGGGAGTGGGCGGCCGACACGACGTCGGGGCGGGCGGCGTGGATCTGCGAGTGGATCACGAACGCCGCGGTGTTGAGGGGCCAGTCGCCCTCGACGACCTCGCCCCGATCGTTCACGAGCAGCAGGTCCTTCACCCGGACGTGCTTGAAGTTCATGCCGAGCGGGTTGACCCAGAAGTGGTCGGTCAGCTCGGGATCGCGGGCCGTGATGTGGCCGGCTGTGCCCTCGTCGAAGCCGAAGGCCCCGAAGATGCGAAAGGCGGCGGCGAGCCGCTGCTTGCGGTGCCGGCGCTCGTCCTCGACGTTGGTGAACTTCGGGAACTTGTGCGGGCTGCGGTCGCTCGCCATGGCCTCAGCGTACCTGTCTTTGTACCGGTCGGTCCAATATGATCGGGCCGATGGACTTCTCGCTCACCGAAGCCGAACGCGACCTCGCCGGGCTCTGCCGCGACTTCGCGCAGAAGGAGATCGCGACGCGGGCTCCGCTCGCCTGGGAGGAGGCGCGGTGCCCGACCGACCTGTTGCGCGAGATGGGCGGGCTGGGCCTGCTCGGCATGCTGATTCCCGAGGAGTGGGGTGGGATCGGGATGTCCACCGTCGGCTTCGTGGCGGCGATGGAGCAGATCGGGCTGGCCGACCAGTCGGTGGCCGCCGCGTGGCAGGCGCACGTGACCATCGGCTCGCTGCCGCTCTACCTGTTCGGCACCGACGCGCAGCGCGAGCGCTGGCTGCGGCCGCTGGCCGAGGGCCGGGTCCTCGGCGCGTTCGGGCTCACCGAGCCCGACGCCGGATCCGACGCAAGGGGGATCAGCACCCGCGCCGAACGGCGTGACGGCGGCTGGCTCATCAACGGGCGCAAGACCTTCATCTCGAACGCCGGCACGGACATGTCCTTCGGCGTGACCCTGCTCGCCCGCACCCCGTCGGCCGAGGGGCAGCCGCCGAGGTACGGCAGCTTCGTCGTCGAGAAGGACACCCCGGGCTTCACCATGGGCCAGAAGATGCGGGGCATCGGGTGGCGGGGCCTCGACACGCGTGAGCTCTACTTCGACGACGTGTGGGTCCCGGACGGGCACCTCGTCGGCGATCCCGAGATGGGCCTCAACCAGTTCCTGCGCACGCTCGAGGTCGGGCGCATCTCGATCGCGGCGCTGTCGTTGAGCCTGACCCAGGCGGTGCTCGACCTGGCGACCGACTATGCCAAGCAGCGGGTGCAGTTCGGGCAGCCGATCTCGTCGTTCCAGGGCGTGCAGTTCAAGCTGGCGGACATCGCCACCGAGCTCGAGGCGGCCCGCTGGCTCACCTACCGCGCCGCCCACCTGCGCGACACCGGCCAGCCGTTCCGGAAGGAGGCGGCGATGGCCAAGCTCAAGGCCAGCCGGGTTGCGGCATGGGCCGCGTCGGAGGCCGTGCAGATCCACGGCGGCGTCGGCTACATGCTCGAGTCACCGGTGGCCCGCTTCTACTGCGACGCGAAGGTCCTCGAGATCGGCGAGGGCACCAACGAGATCCAACACCTGGTGATCGCCCGCGAGCTGGGCTGTTAGCCCTCACTCGCTGCTGGAGGCCGCCCACAGGTTGATGCCGGCGTCGGTGGCGTGCTGGTCGATGGCGTCGAGCTCGTCGTCGCTGAATGCGAGGTTCTCCAGTGCGGCCAGGTTGGCCTCCAGCTGGGTGACGCTGCTCGCTCCGATGACCAGCGATGTCATCCGCGGGTCACGTAGTGCCCAGGCCAGGGCCATCTGGGCGAGGCTCTGCCCACGCCGCGCGGCCAATGCGGCGAGCGCCCGAACCTGGGCCAGTCGGTCCTCGGTGATCATGTCCCGGCTCAGGGCACCGCCGGTGGCGACCCGCGAGTCGGCGGGGATGCCGTCGAGATACCTGTCGGTGAGCATGCCCTGGGCGAGCGGCGAGAAGGCGATGCAGCCGGCCCCGGCGGCCTCCAAGGTGTCGAGCAGTCGGTCGTCTTCTATCCAGCGGTTGACCATCGAGTAGGACGGCTGGTGGATCAGCAGTGGCACGCCGTGGTCGGCGAGGAGTCGGGCCGCCTCGGTCGTACGCGCCGAGGAGTACGACGAGATCCCGGCGTAGAGCGCCTTGCCTTGTTGCACGGCGGTCGCCAGTGCCGACGTCGTCTCGTCCAGGGGTGTGTCGGGATCGAAGCGGTGGGAGTAGAAGATGTCGACGTAGTCGAGGCCCATGCGCCGCAGCGACTGGTCCAGGGAGGCGAGCAGGTACTTGCGGGAGCCGCCCTCGCCGTACGGCCCGGGCCACATGTCGTAGCCCGCCTTCGTCGAGATCACGAGTTCGTCGCGGCAGTGGGCGAAGTCGGTGGCCAGCAGCCTCCCGAAGTTCTCCTCCGCGGCGCCGTACGGGGGGCCGTAGTTGTTCGCCAGGTCGAAGTGCGTCACGCCCAGGTCGAAGGCGCGCCGGCAGATGGCCTGCTGGTTGGCGAACGGTCGGTCAGTCCCGAAGTTGTGCCACAACCCCAGCGAGATCGCCGGCAGCATCAGTCCGCTGCGCCCGCAGCGGCGGTAGGACATGGTCTGGTAGCGGTCAGCGGCCGGGACGTAGGTCACGGCGGTCAGCCTAGGGAGATGCGTCGTAGGGGACGGCGGATCAGCGCCGTCCGTGCGCGTCGTCCAGCACCTACGGTTTGGCTCCGTGACAGATGGCAGCTGGGAAGATCGCCCGACCCGGGCGAGGGTCAAGCTCACCGACATCAGTTCGCGGGCGTGGGAGCATCCGGCCGACCGCGGGGCGCTGACGGCGCTGCGCCAGCTCCGGGGCTTCGACTACGTGCTGCGCAAGCTGGCGGGCCTGTGGAACGAGCGGGCGTTGCGGCTGGTGTACCTGGGGGCGGCGGTGCGCGTCGACCACCGCCAGTTCCCGGGCGTGTACCAGCTCTACACCCAGGCGGCCAGCGCCCTCGACGTCCGTGACCTGCCGGCGCTCTACGTGTACTCCGACCCGCAGCCGCGGGCCATGGCCCTGGGGATCGACCGGCCGTTCGTCGTGGTCAACAGCGGCATGATCGAGCTGCTCGATGACGACGAGCTGCGCTTCGTCCTCGGCCATGAGCTGGGCCACGTGCTGTCGGGCCACGCCCTCTACACGACGATGCTGATGCAGCTCCTGCGGGTCGCGAGCGCCCTGTCGTGGCTGCCGATCGGCGCCCTCGGCCTGCGCGCGGTCATCGCCGCTCTCTACGAGTGGTCACGCAAGGCCGAGCTGTCGTGCGACCGGGCCGGGCTACTGGCCACCCAGGATCCCGCAGCCGCCCTCCGGACCCACATGAAGATCGCCAGCGGAGGCAGGCTCGACGAGCTCGACATCACCGCCTTTCGTGCCCAGGGTGAGGAGTACCTCGGCCCGCCCGACGTGCGCGACAGCGTGCTCAAGCTGCTGCTGCTCGAGAACAGCACCCACCCGTTCGCCGTGGTGCGGGCGGCCGAGCTGCAGCGTTGGGTGGACGAGGGCGCCTACACGCGTGTGTTGCGGGGCGACTACCCGCGGCGGGACGGCGACAAGAACGCCAGCATGCGCGCCGAGGCCGCTGACGCCGCCACCCACTACCGCCAGGCGTTCGAGACCTCGCAGGATCCGTTGGTGTCGATCGTCCGCGAGCTCGGCGGCACCGTCGCCGGCGTCCGCGACCGTCTGACCGGTTTCTTCACCGGCCAGGGCAACGGCCGCAACACAGGCGACGATGTGACCTGAGCCCGCCTCTGCTTCCGCCTGGACGGACCGCCGCGGGTCGTCACTCGCCTCCGGTGAGGCGTTGGATGTCGCCGCCCTCGACGGCGAGGTTGCCGTACGTGGGCGCGCCGGCCGTCTCGTAGGTGAGCTGGAGTGTGCCGTTGGGGTATGTGACCGACTTGGTCAGGCGCAGCGCCGTCGGCACGGCCCCGCCGCCGAACACCTTCTTGCCGCTGCCGAGCACCAGCGGGTACAGCCACAGGTTCAACCGGTCGACGAGGCCGAGGCGCAGCAGCGACTGTGCCAGGTCGAGGCTGCCGATGACGTGGATCTCGTCGTAGCGCTCCTTGAGGGCGGTGATGCCGTCGGCGAGATCCCCGGTCAGAAGCGTCGAGCCCTGCCAGGCGAGCGGGTCGGCCAGCGAGTGGCTGGCGACGTACTTGGGCACGTCGTTGAGCAGGCGGGTGAACGGGATCTCCTCCGGGGCCTTGGGCCAGTAGTCGGCGAAGATCTCGTAGGTCTTCCGGCCGAGCAGCAGCGCGTTCATGGTGCGTGCGCTCTCGAACATGTCCGCGCCGGACTGCTCGTCCAGCAGCGGCGCCTGCCACCCGCCGTGCGTGAAACCGTCCTCACGATCCTCGTCCGGCTCTCCCGGCGCCTGAGCGACTCCGTCCAGTGTCACGAACTCGGTCACGACGAGCTGTCCCATGGCGTCCTCTCCCGTTTCGCGGTGCGTCACGGTGTAGGACGTCCTCGCCGGCTCGGACTCATCGGCCGGGTGAGGCCGGTCGAGCGACATACGGTGCGGGCATGACCGGCACGAGCGAAGCCACGATCACGGGCATCCACCACTTCTCGCCGACGGTGAGCGACGTCGAGGCGAGCGCGGCCTGGTACGAGCAGGTGTTCTCGATGTTCCGGGTGCCGATCACCTTCGCCCACCACGAGCGCGAGGAGACCGGCTACGCGGTGATGCTGGTCGATCCCGTGTCGGGCCTGGGCATCGGCCTCCACCACAACACCGCCAACCAGGGCGAGGCCTTCGACGAGGCCCGCACCGGGCTCGACCACATCGGCTTCAAGGTTCCCACCCGCGAGACGCTCGACGCCTGGGTGACCAAGCTCGACGGCCTCGGCATCGAGCACTCGGGCATCCGCGATCTCACCGAACCGGTCCCGTTCTCGACGCTGGTCTTCCGCGATCCCGACAACATCCAGCTCGAGTTCATCCACACGCCCTGACCTGGTGGCTCGGTGGGGCTGGGCCGGACTGTCGGGCTGGCCCGAGCGTTCATGGGCGCAGGCTCGGCCTGACGAGCTCGCCGCGCTCGCCGACGAGCGCGGCCGTGCGCCCATGGAGCTCCGAGAGACCGCGTCGGCTCGGCCACGAGCGCCAGGTCGGCACGCCGCATCTGACGGGTGGCGCGGGCTGGTCGCGTCAGCGGCGGGAGAGCAGCGCGAGCAGCTTGAGGATCGAGATGTAGAGCCAGACGAGCGTGACCATCAGCCCGAAGCCGAGGTACCACTCCAGCTCCTTCGGCGCACCGGCCTGCACGCCGGCTTCGATGGTGCCGAAGTCGAGCACCAGGCTGAGCGCGGCCAAGACGATGGCGATGAGCGTGACGACGAGGCCGACGGTGCGGAAGCTCTCGCTGTAGAGCCATCCCCAGTCGAAGATCGCCAGCACGAACACGAACAGGTACAGCAGGGCGAGCCCGCCCATCCCGGCGATGACGGCGAACGCCATCTTCTGGGTTGGCTTGACGATGCGGGTGAGGTACAGGACCAGCGACGCCACGAACACGCACACGGTCGAGAGGACCGCCGCGCCCACGATCCCCTCGGTCTGCGCGTCGAACGACGCGGAGATGGCGCCGAGGCAGAACCCCTCGCAGATGGCGTAGAGGATGCCGAACAGCGCGGCCCGTGCCGGTTGAACGGCGATGAATATGCCGAGGAACAGGGCGGCGAAGCTGGCGAGCCAGAAACCGCCGGGGATCGTCACCGTCGTGTTCGCGTACCCGTTCCCGAGATCGGCGGATGTCGGTTGCACCGAGGCGGCCCAGCCCCAGGCACCGCCCCCGACGAGCACGGTCAGCAGGATCAGCGTCTTGATGCTCACCCCCGCCACCGTCATCGAGCGTGCCGACGAAGCGGTGAGGTGGGTCTCGACGAACTTCTCGCTCAGGGCTGGATTGCCGGAACCGAGTCGGGTCGATCCCGCCGTCGTCTGTGTCATGCGCCCTCCAGCCCCCGTTGTGGGCCGGATCTTCGCACAGCGCCGCGTCGCGTGCGGCCACCCTGACCGCAGGTGACCGGCCCCGACGCGCTCGGCGTCAGACCGTCGTGTGTTCAGACCGCGGCGAGTCGACGGATCGCGTCGGCGATGTCCTCGCGGTCGGGCAGCCACGCTCGTTCGAGGGGCGGGGCGTAGGGCGGTGGTGTGGGGGCGGCGCCGATGCGTTCGATGGGGGCGTCGAGGTCCCAGAACGCCTCGCGGGTCACCACCGCGGCGATCTCGGCGCCGATGCCGAAGGGGACCACCGCCTCGTGGGCGATCAGCAGGCGGCTGGTCTTGGCGACCGATTCCAGGATCGGTGCCATGTCCAAGGGTGCGACCGTGCGGAGGTCGATCACCTCGGCCGAGATGCCGTCACCAGCCAGAGACTCGGCGGCGGCTACTGCCTCGTGGACCATCCGGCTCACCGACACCACCGTGACGTCCGTGCCGGGGCGGACGACCGACGACACGCCGATCGGGACCAGATGATCCGGCAGGCGGTTGCGGACCCTTCATCCCGTAGAGCAGCCGGTTCTCGATGAAGACCACCGGGTTCGGGTCCTGGATGGCGGCGCGCAGCAGGCCGTAGGTGTCGGCCGGCGTCGACGGCATCACCACCGAGAGGCCCGGGATGTGGGCCAGCAGCGCCTCGAGGCTCTGCGAGTGCTGGCTCCCCGACGAGCGCCCGGCGCCGAACTGGGTGCGCACGGTCAGCGCCATCCGGGCGGCGCCGCCCGTCATGAACGGCAGCTTCGCCGCCTGGTTGAGCAGCTGGTCGAAGCAGACGCCGAGGAAGTCGAGGTACATCACCTCGACGACCGGGCGCATGCCGGCCATGGCCGCGCCGACGCCGAGGCCGAGGATCGCTGTCTCGGAGATCGGCGTGTCGCGGACGCGATCGCCGAACTGCTCGCGCAGGCCGCGCGTGAGGCCGAAGACGTTCCCGCCGTCGCCCACGTCGATGCCGGCGACGAACACGCGCTCGTCCGCAGCGAGCTCGGCCTCGAGGGCCGTGCGGATCGCGTCCATCGTGCGGAACACCGGGGCGTCGTCGGGAACGGGTGCCGGCTCGGCACGCGAGGGCCGCGCACGGACGACGAAGTCGCGCCAGGGTCGAGGGCGCAGGCTCCTCGAGCCGGCGCGCCGCCTCGACCGCGCCGTCGAGCTGCTCGGCCACCGAGGACTCCAGCGCCTTGATCTCGTCGTCGCCGATGCCGGCGTCCCGCAGCCGGCGCTCGTGGGCGAGCAGGGGGTCGCGCCCCTCCCACTCCTTGACCTCCTCTGGTGAGCGGTAGCGCTCGGGATCGCCCTCGTAGTGGCCGTGCCAGCGGTAGGTCGCCGCCTCGACGACGACGGGACCGTGCCCGGCGCGGACGGACGAGACCACGTCCGTCCATGACCGCGGCCGTCGCCACGACGTCGTTGCCGTCGACCCCGACGTAGTCGACGCCGTAGCCGGCGGCGCGCTGCTCCAACGACGCAACATGCTGCGTCGACGCCGGGGAGAACTCGGCGTAGCCGTTGTTCTCGCAGAAGAAGACCACCGGCAGCCGCCACACGGCGGCGAGGTTCACCGCCTCGTGGAACGCGCCCTGCGCGGGCGCGCCGTCCCCGAAGAACGCCACGGCGACGCCGCCGTCGGCCCGGAGCTGCGCGGCCGCGGCCGCGCCCGCGGCGATCGGCACGCCGGCCGCCACGATCCCGTTGGCGCCGAAGATCCCGAGCTTCGGGTCGGCGATGTGCATCGAGCCCCCGCGGCCGCGGTTCGTGCCCTGGTCCCGGCCCATCAGCTCGGCGAACATGCCGAGCGGATCCAGGCCCTTGGCCAGGCAGTGCCCGTGGCCGCGGTGGGTGGAGGTGATGACGTCGGTGGGCCGGAGCGGCCAGCAGGCGCCCACGGCGGCCGCCTCCTGCCCGATCGAGAGGTGCACGAACCCGGGGACCTCCCCGTCCCGGTAGAGCGCGGACACCCGCTGCTCGAAGCCGCGGATCACCAGCATGCGCCGGTGCATCTCGACCAGCTCGGGGGGCGAGAAGGCGGGCGGTGACGTTCGGTCCGTGCTCACGGAACGTGTACTGTACTGGTCGGTACAAACAGGAGTGCGATGACCGCCTCGATCGACATCCCCGAGTCGTTCCCCGACCCCGGCGCGGTCGGGGGCAAGCGCGTGGTGATCACCGGCGCCGGCCGCGGCCTCGGATCGTTGCTCGCGCACGCGTTCTCGCACGCCGGGGCGAGCGTGGCGCTCGTCGCCCGCACGGAGAAGGACCTCAAGGCGGTCGCCGAGGACCTGCCCGGGCCTTCGCTGGTGGTCAGCGGCGACGTGACCGACGAGGACTTCAACGAGGCCGTCGCCGATGCCGCGGTGGCCGAGTGGGGCGGCCTCGACGTGTGGATCGCCAACGCCGGCATCTCGCCCATCGTGGCGGGCCCCCGCGAGACCGACGCCTCGGTCTGGCGCAGGGTGCTCGAGGTGAACCTCACCGGCGCCTTCCTCGGCGCTCGCGCCGCCGCCCGCGTGATGGGGGAGGGCGGGCGACTGATCTTCACCGGCTCGGTCCTCGGGGAGCGGCCCCGCGAGGGGCTGGCCGCGTACAGCGCCTCGAAGGCCGGGTTGGCGGGCATGGCCAAGAGCCTCGCGCTGGACCTGGCCCCCGCAGGCATCACGGTGAACGTCGTCGCTCCGGGGTGGTTCGACTCGCCACTGGCCGACGGGTGGAAGAGCAACGCCGAGCGCTCGGCCGTGATCACCGGGCACACCGCCCAACGGCGCTGGGGTGCCACCACCGACCTGGCCGGTGCCTACCAGTTCCTGGCCTCGGACGCCTCCGCGTTCGTCACGGGCACCGTGCTCAGCGTCGACGGCGGGTACCTGCTCGTATGACGGAGGCAGAGAAGCCACGCCGGGTCGTGGCGATCACCGGAGCGGGTGGCGCCCTGGGCGCGGCGGTGTCCCGCCGGCTCGCCGGCGAGCCGGCGACAGACCTGGTGCTGAGCGACGTCAGCGAGCCGTCCCTCGCGGCGACCGTCGCGGGCCTCGGCGACGCGACCGGCACCGTCGAGACCGCCCTCGCCGACGTGGGCGACGTCGACCAGGTCCGGTCGGTGGTCGACCTGGCCGTCGAGCGCTTCGGTCGCCTCGACGTGCTGATCAGCAACGCGGGCGTGCTCTCGCCGAGCGGGCGCATCCACAACCTGACGACCGAGGACTGGGAGCGCGCGTTCCGGATCAACGTCCTGGGGGCCGTCAACGGGATCCGGGCCGCCGTGCCGGTCATGCGGTCCCAGCGGTCGGGCTCGATCGTGCTGACCGCGTCGGTCTCGGGGCTCACGGCGTGGTCCCACGCCGCGCCGTACTGCGCGACGAAGGCCGCGGTGATCCAGCTCGCGAAGGTGGCCGCGGTCGAGTACGCCCGCGACGGGATCCGGGTGAACTGCGTGTGCCCGGGAACGTTCCGCTCGGCGATCCACGACGACCTGCCGCCCGAGGCGCTCGACGCGATCGAAGGCCGCCACCCGCTGGGGCTGGGCGCGGCGGACGACCTCGTGGGCGCGTACTCGTACCTCGCCGGTGACGGTTCCCGGTGGACGACCGGCTCGGCGTTGGTGGTCGACGGGGGCTACTCGGCGCCCTGAGGAGGCGCGCCGATGCCGCGGATGAAGATCTCGGCGAAGGGCTTCGCCACGTCCCGCGCCGTCAGGCGCTGCCCCGGCCGCAGCCAGAGGTAGGTGTAGTTGTGCATGCCGAGCCACGCCCGAGCCGTGAGCCAGGGGTCGAGCTCGCGGAACTCGCCCGACTCGACGCCGGCCCGCAGGACGGCCTCGACCCGTCGCTCGTACTGCTGGCGACGTTCGCGGAACGTCGCAGCCCGCTCGCCGGTGAGCGCCGGGAACTCGTGCAGGAAGACCCAGACGTGGTCGGGGTAGCGGTGGATCACGTCGAGCAGCTCGTCGCCGAGCATCTCCAGCTGGGCCGACGGCGAGCCGCCCGCCTCGGCGACGCGGTCGGCGCCCCGCAGCACCTCGTCCATCACCCGGTCGTGGATCGCCGCGAGCAGCCCCTCCTTCGAGCCGATGTAGTGGTAGAGCGCGCCCTTGCCGAGGTCGTTGGCATCACAGAGCTCGTTGAGGCCCGTGGCGTGGTAGCCCTGCCGGGCGAACAAGCGCGCCGACGTGTCGACGATCACCTCGCGGCGCGCCTGCCACTTCGGGTTGCGTCGAGAGACGTCGGTCGCATCCGCCCGAGGCATGGGGGCACGCTACCGGGCGGCACCTGGTCCGAGGGGTACATAGGGTGACTGGTCGGTACAAGATGTTGGGGATTGGCAGGAGGGGCAGGTCGCGCTCGTGACGGTCGAACAGAGCAGTCGGCAGGCGGACGTGAACTGGTTCGCCGTGCTCGCCCACCACGCGACCCGTGCGCCCGACAAGGCGATGACGGTCTTCGAGGGCGAGACCACCACGTACGGCGAGATGGCGGCGCAGGCGGCGGCGCTGGCGGCGGGGCTGCACGAGCGCGGGGTCGGGCGCGGCGACGTGGTCGGCCTGCTCTCGTACAACTGCCCCGAGTTCCTCGAGACGCTGTTCGCCGCCAACTACCTCGGCGCCATCGCCATGCCGATCAACTGGCGCCTGGCCGCGCCCGAGGTGCGCTACATCCTCGAGCACTCCGAGGCGAAGGCGCTGGTGTGCGACGAGGCGCTCGTCCCGCTCGCCGACGAGGCGACCAAGGGCCTGGAGGCCACGCTGCTGCGGGCGTGCGTGGCGCAGCCGGCGCCCGAGGGGTGGACGGCGCTCGCCGACCTCCGCATCGACCCCGGCGACCTCGCCCCCGCCACTACGGCAGGCGACGACGTCCACCGCCTGATGTACACGTCGGGCACCACCGGGCACCCCAAGGGCGTCATGCTCACCCACGCCAACCTGGCGTGGAAGAACCTGGCGCACATCGTCGAGTTCGGCTTCACCAGCGCCGACCTGGGGCTCGCCTGCGGTCCGCTCTACCACGTGGGCGCGCTCGACCTGACGACCACCTCGCTGATCGCCGCCGGCGCGACGGTGATCATCCACCGGGCGTTCGACGCGGCCGCGGTGGTCGACGAGCTCGAGCGGTCGCGGGCCAGCACCGTGTGGCTGGCGCCGGCCATGGTCAACGCCATCATGGCGCTGCCCGACGTCGAGCAGCGCGACCTGTCGTCGGTGCGGGTCATCATCAACGGCGGCGAGAAGATGCCGATCCCGCTGATCGAGCGGATCCAGCGCACGTTCCCCTCGGCGTGGTTCGCCGACGCCTACGGCCTCACCGAGACGGTCTCGGGCGACACCTTCCTCGACCGCGACAGCATCATCACCAAGCTCGGCAGCGTCGGCCGGCCGTGCCTGCACCTCGAGCTCGACATCTGGGACGAGGAAGGGAACTCGGTGCCCGCGGGCGAGCGCGGCGAGATCGTGCTGCGCGGGCCCAAGGTGTTCACCGGCTACTGGCGCGATCCAGAGGCCACCGCCAAGGCGTTCGCCGGCGGCTGGTTCCACACGGGCGACATCGGCGTCCGCGACGAGGACGGCTACCTGTTCATCGTCGACCGCCTCAAGGACATGATCGTGTCGGGCGGCGAGAACATCGCCGGCTCCGAGGTCGAGCGCGTGCTCTACGAGCACCAGGCGGTGCTCGAGGTGGCCGTGGTGGCCCGGCCCGACGAGCGCTGGGGCGAAGTCCCGGTGGCGTTCGTCGCCCTGCGCCCGGGCGCGACCACGACGGCCGACGAGCTCGTCGAGCACTGCCGCGCCCGGTTGGCGAAGTACAAGGTCCCGAAGGACGTGGCCTTCATCGACGCCCTGCCCCGCAACCCGTCGGGCAAGGTGCTCAAGCGCGAGCTGCGGACCCGGGTGGACGATGGCTGACCGGTCGAGCGGGGCACCCGAGACCGTCGCCCGCGTGTTCGACCGGGCGCTGGCCGACGACCCCGACCGCGAGGCCCTGGTCACCCGCTCGCACCGCGTCACCTACGCCGAGCTGGACCGGCTGGCCGACCGGGCCGCCCACGCCCTCGCCGACCTCGGCGTCGGCCCGGGGGATCGGGTGGCGGCGTGCCTGCCCAACGAGGCCGATGTGGTCGTGGCCTTCCACGGGGCCATGCGCCTCGGGGCGGTGTGGGTCGGCGTCAACCGCGCCCTGGCCCCGCCCGAGAAGCGCTGGCAGCTCGCCGACTGCGGCGCCTCGCTGCTGCTCACCGACGAGCCGCTCGACGCCGCCGGTGTCCCGGTGGTCGACGCCGACGGCTGGCGGGCGGCGCTCGACGCCGCGGTCGAGGGCCCGGTCGGCGTGGACGTGGACCCGTACGCCCCCGCTGGCATCGCCTACACCAGCGGCACCACCGGCCGCCCCAAGGGCGCCGTGCACAGCCAGCACAACCTGCTGCTGCCCGGCGCGGTGCTGGTCGAGAGCCGGGGCTACGGGCCCGAGCTGCGCAAGGGCGACTGCTTCCCGTTCACCATCCTCAACATGGCCGTGCTGACCACCCTGCTCGTGTCGCAGGCCGGCGGGACCTCGATCGTGATGGACCGCATCGACGCCGAGGGCGTGGCCGAGTGGATCCGGCGCGAGCGGGTCACCACCTGGAACGGGCCGCCCGCACTGCTGTACAGCCTCGCCCACCGCGACGACATCGATCCGTCCGACCTCGCCAGCCTCGACGAGGTGTGGACCGGGGGTGCCGACTGCCCCGAGGCCATCCGTTCGGCGTTCGAGTCCAAGTTCGGCCTGCCGGTGCTGGCCACGTACGGACTGTCCGAGGCCCCCACGGTCGTGGCCATCGACGGCCGCGCCGGCGACCACGTGGCCGGGGCGTCGGGCCGACCGCTGCCGCACCTGGCCGTCCGCATCGCCGGCGACGACGGGGCGTCGCTGCCCGCCGGCGAGGCCGGCGAGATCTGCATCGGGCCGGCCGACGACCGGTACCGCACGATGCTCGGCTACTGGCAGCGCCCCGACGCCACTGCCGAGACGCTGGCCGGCGGCGAGCTGCACACCGGCGACATCGGCGTCCTCGACGCCGACGGCCGGCTGCACGTCCGCGACCGCAAGAGCCTGGTCATCCTCCGCGGCGGGGCCAACGTGTACCCCGCCGAGGTCGAGCGGGTGCTGCTCGACCACCCGGCCGTCGACGCCGGCGCCGTGCTCGGGGTGCCCGACGAACGGCTGGGCGAGCGGGTGGCGGCGGTGGTCGAGGCGGCCGCCGGGGCCGAGGTCGACGTCGACGACGTGCGCGCCCACCTGCTGGCCAACCTCGCCAAGTACAAGGTGCCGGAGCAGATCGCGGTGGTCGATGCCCTCCCGCGCAACGCCATGGGCAAGATCGTGCGCACCGAGCTGCCGGCGCTGCTCGAATCGGCGGGCACGGCGGGCTGATTCCGGCGACCGTTCCTGCGACAGATCTCCGTGCCAGACACACGCTGGCGTCGCAAGAACGGTCAGAAGAACAGTGCGAGGCCCCGTATCTCGACGCTCGCCCGTGTGGGCGTGCCCGGCGGGCACGACGGGTCGGTGAACGCGGTGTGGGCGACCCGGTGCGGCCGTGCCGGGTCGCTGTCGTGCGTCGCGAACACCAGGACCTCGTCGGGCGTCATGTCCCGGAACCAGCACCAGCGGTGCCCGGGGTTGTGCGTGTACCCCGTCGTGGCGAACTCGAGCTCGCCACCGCCGCCGCGGATCTCGGTGACGGCCATGACCGGCACGCCGTCGTCGGGACCGATCGTGCGGGCGTCGCAGACGGCGAGCGGGTGGTCCTGCGGGGGCGGGGTGGTCGAGCGCCACATGTTGAACAGCGCCCAGCGCTCGACGTCGGCCAGGTCGACCCCGGCCACGCCCCGTGCGAAGCCGACGGCGAGGTCGAGGCCGGACTCGTCGGTGACATCGGCGTGGGGATAGCGAGCCGGACGGGCGTTCTTGAGGCCCGACAGCTTGTCGGTGGCGCTCTCGCCGTAGCGCTTCTTGCCGCCGCCGAGCATGACGACCGTCGCGGCACCGGTCACCGCGGCCAGCAGGTCGGTCATCTCGTCCAGGTAGCGCTGGTCGACGCCCGGGTCTTCCTCGATGTCGTCGAAGTCGGGCACGGCGCTGGTGTGGTCGACGAGCACGAAGCCCTCACGGTCGAGCGACGTGTCGACGCCGCGGACGTCGTGGATCCACACGTCGTGACCGGGCACGGTCTGCATCGTCGAGCGGCGCTCGTCCTCGGTCACGAAGGTGAGCGGGGCGGCGCCGTCGGGAGGCGGGTTCCGGACGTAGTTGACCTCGGCGCGGACGCGCCGTCGGGTGTCCGGGTCGGTGCTCGCCACGTCAGCCCCCTCCTCGATGCTGACCCTACGCGGTCACAGCTCGGTGCGGCCGAGCTGGCGGGCCGCCTCGGGGACGAAGGTCTCGGGGGCGAAGGGGCCGCTGTCGACCGACGACAGCTCGACCTCGGGGAGCACCACGTTGGGCGGCAGCGTGTCGAGCCAGACGACCGTGGCCGCCACCTCGTCGACCCCAAGCGTCCGCATCGGGAAGCGCACGTCGTCCAGCATCGGCGTGGCCACGGGACCGGTGGTCACGACGTGGACCGCGATGCCGTCCCGCTCGACCTCCTTGCCCAGCGCCCCGGCGAAGGCGTTCAGCCCCGCCTTCGACGCCGAGTAGGCCGACCGGCCCGGCTGGGGCACGTGGGAAGAAGACGACGACAGGAACACGAACCGCCCGCCGGGGCCCATGGCCGGCAGAGCCCCGTGCGCCACCACGAACGCCGAGGTCAGGTTGGTGCGCACCACCGCCTCGAAGCCCTCGAGCGTCTCCTTGCGGACGAAGGTGCCGTCCATGACCCCGGCGGCGTGCACGACGAGGTCGACGCGGCCGGCCTCGGCCACGACGGCAGCGAATTGGTCGGGCACCGCGCTGTCGGCCGCCACCCACCGGGCGCCGATCGCCTCGGCGGCCTCGCGCAGCGGTTCCGGGCGGCGCGCCGTCAGCACCACGTCGTACGCGGCCGCGGCCAGCCGCCGGCCGACCTCCTGGCCGATCCCGCTGCTGCCGCCGGTGACCACGGCGACCCGCGAGCGTTCCGAGGTCCCCGTCACGCGTTGCTCCTCTGTCGTGGGCCGAACCGTTCGCCCAGGATCTGCGCCAGCCGGCGCCGGTCCACCTTGCCCGAGTCGAGCTGGGGCAGGTCGGCCTGGCTGGCGAACACGGCGACGTGGCGCGGCACCTTGTAGGCGGCGAGCTCGGTCCGCAGTCGCTCCCGCACGACGTCGGCCGAGAGCGACGCCCCCGGGTTCAGGGCGACGGCGGCCACGACGTCCTGGCCCCGGTCGGGGTGGTCGATGCCGGTGACGATCGCCAGGGCCACCTCGGGCTGCTCCTCGAGGGCCGCCTCGACCTCGCGGGGGGTGACGTTCATGCCCGAGGTCTTGACGACGTCACCCAGGCGCCCGGCGAAGAAGAGGTGACCGTCCGCGTCGAAGTGGCCGGCGTCGCCGGTGCGATACCAGCCGTCGGCGGTGAAGGTGTCGGCCCGCTCGCGCTTGTGCAGGCCGAGCATCACCGAATAGCCCCGCACCCACACCTCGCCGACCTGTCCGGGCGGCACGTCGTCGAGGGTGTCGGGGTCGACGACGCGGTGCTCCACCCCGGGTACGGGACGGCCGAAGCTGCCCTCCTTGTCGGGCGGGAGCGGCACGTCCTCCTCGAACGTGTGCGGCCCCAACGTCTCGGACATGCCGAGCGAGGTGGCCCGTGGCCCCGGGGGTTGCCGGTCGCCCGGCGCCGGCAGCGCGGTCGCCGCGCCCGACCGGATGGAGGACAGGTCGCGCTCGCGCCAGCTCGGGTGGTCGGCCAGGGCCTTGCCCATGTGGGGCCAGCCGAGGACCTGGGTGACCCGCTCGCGCTCGAGCAGCTCCAGCGTGGCCCCGGGCTCGAACCGCTCCTCGAAGACGAGGGAGGCCCCGGCGTGCATGGCGGCCACCAGTGAGAAGGACAGGCCTCCGACCCAGAACAGCGGCATCGGGGTGTAGATCACGTCGTCGGGGCGGAGGTCGCGGAGCTGGTTCAGGTTGTGGGCGTGCCGGACGGTCGCGCCGTGACTGTGGAGGACTGCCTTGGGGTCGGCCGTGCTCCCCGAGGAGAACACCATGATCATCGGGTCGGACGGGCGAACCTCGGCCTCGACCTCGGCCAGGAGCTCGTCGGGCACCGCCGCGCCGCGATCCACGAGATCGTCGACGTCGCCGCACCACGGACGTTCGCCCGAGCCGCCCGCCCCCCAGGTCCACACCGACCGGAGGTAGGGGTGGGAGGCCAGGAACAGGTGCTCGTGGCGCTGGTCGGCCAGGCCGGGCGCGGCCGCCTCGAGGCGGGCGAGATAGTCGTGGCCGAGGTGGGACTCGACGGTGAGCAGGTGCGCCACGTCGCCGTGGCGCAGGGCGCGACCGAGCTCGCGGACCTGGCCGTACGTGTTGAGCAGGGCCACGAGCGCGCCGATGCGGGTGGCGGCCAGCCAGGCGACGACCCAGGTCGGTCCGTTGGGGGCGAGCAGCCCGACATGGGTGGACTTGCCCACCCCCGATGCCAGCAGACCCTTGGCCAGGGCGGCCGAGCGGGTATCTGCCTCGGCGTAGGTCATGCGCTCGTCGCCCAGCACGACGAACGGCGCGTCACCCAAGCGCTCGGCGCAGCGACGGACCAGCTCGCCGCTCGTCGGTCGGAACGGCGGGAAGCTCTCGGTGCGGCCCACGGCAACCTCGCGATCGAGAGTGACCCGGTCGGATGTGACTCAAACGTTAGAAACGATATACGCTCGGCGTGGCCCCTCACCAGTCCGGCCGTGCTCACGGGGAGCCGGACCGCAACCCGGGGTCAGGAGGCGTCCGTGGAGCTCGAGCTGACCGAGGAGCAGGCCTTCTTCGTCGACACGACCCGCAGGTTCCTCGCGGCCGAGTGCGGGATCCCGGCCGTCCGGCACCTTGCAGACGATCCCCTGGGCTACGACCCGAACGTGTGGGTGCAGGGGGCGCAGCTCGGCTGGACCTCGCTGCTCGTGCCCGAGGCCGACGGTGGTGGCTCGTTCTCCGAGCACGGGGTGCTCGACCTGGTGCTGGTGGCCGAGGAGATGGGGCGCGTCGTCGCCCCCGGGCCCCTCGGGCCCGTCAACGTGGTCGCGGGCGCGCTGGGCCGGGTCGGCTCGCCCGAGCAGAAGGCCGAGGTGCTGCCCGGGCTGCTCACCGGCGAACGGGTCGCCGCCTGGTGCGGCGCGCGGCCGGTCGGCGGCCGTCCCGACGGGGGTGGCTTCGTGCTCTCCGGAACCTGCGCACCGGTCGAGGCCGGCGCCCAGGCCGATCACCTGCTCGTCGCGGTCGAACACGGTGGTGCTCTCAGCCAGGTCCTGGTCCCCGCCGGTTCCGCCGGACTGATGGTGACCCCGATGTCAGGCCTCGACCTCGTCCGCCGTTTCGCCGAGGTGCGCTTCGACGACGTCGCCGTCCCCGCCGACGCGGTCGTCGGCCTGGCGGGCGAGGCCGCCGGCGAGGTCGAGCACGCCCTCCGGGTGGCCTGCACGCTGCAGTGCGCGGAGACCACCGGCATCGTCGACAAGGTCTTCGGCATCACCGTGGAGTACCTGGGCGACCGCTACTCCTTCGGGCGGGCGCTGGCGTCGTACCAGGCCCTCAAGCACCGCATCGCCGACGACAAGGTGACGCTCGAGGCGTGCCACGCCATCGCCACGGCCGCGGCGCGGGCAGTGGCTACCGCCCAGCCCGACGCCGGCCTGATGGTCAGCGCCGCCAAGGCGTGGATCGGGCCCCGGGCGACCGAGATGATCCAGGACTGCGTGCAGCTCCACGGGGGCATCGGCGTCACCTGGGAGCACGACCTGCACCTCTACCTCCGTCGAGCCACCGTGAACCGGGCCACCCACGGCACCCCCGAGGAGCACGCCGACCGGGTGGCCGCCAGCAAGCTGGGAGAGGTCGCGTGAGCAGTCCGACCACCGTCAGCACGATCGAGCCGGGCGACGTCGAGCCGGTCGAGGAGTTTCGGGCCCGGGTGCGGGCCTGGGTACCCGACAACCTGTCGGCCGAGCCCGAAGGTGCGGTCGAGCGCACCGACGAGCGCTGGGCCCACGAGCGAGAGCTGCAGCGGCGACTGTGGGACGGCGGGTTCGCCGGCATCCGCGTGCCGAAGGAGTACGGCGGGCTGGGGCTCACCGAGGAGCACCGGCGTGCGTTCAACGAGGAGACGACCGGCTACGACCTGCCGTTCTCCTTCAACGTCCCGACCTTCGGGATCCTGCTCGCCACGCTGCTGGACGCCGGCACCCACGAGCAGAAGCTGCGCCACGTCCCCGCCATCCTGAAGGGCGAGGAGCTGTGGGTGCAGTTCCTCTCCGAGCCGAGTGGCGGCTCCGACCTGGCCGGCTGCCTCACCCGGGCCGACCGCGACGGCGACGTGTTCGTGCTCAACGGCTCGAAGATCTGGTCGTCGGGCGCCTACTCGGCCGACTACGCCATGTGCCTGGCCCGCACCAACTGGGACGTGCCCAAGCACCGGGGCCTCACGATGTTCATCGTGACGATCCACCAGCCCGGCGTGACGGTCGAGCAGATCCGCCAGACCGACGGTTCCACCGAGTTCTGCCAGGAGTTCTTCGACGACGTGCCGATCCCGGTCGCGGACGTGGTCGGCGAGGTCGACGACGGCTGGTCGATCGCCAACCGGCTGCTGGTCCACGAGCGGATGGCCGTCGGCGGGGGGTCGCCGTACACCGCCGGGAGGACCTCGAAGCACGAGGTGGGCGACGACGAGAGCGAGCTCGTCGACCTGATCCGCCGCCGGGGCCTCGAACGGGACCGCCACGCCCGGCTGCTCCTGGCCGAGGCCAGCGTGGGGACCATGGTGGGCGGCGCGCTGATCGACCGCATCACCGGGGGCATGGCCACCGGCGCCCTGCCCGGCGCGGCCGGCTCGCTCATGAAGCTCTACGGCGCCGAGAACGTCATCCGCCGGGCCGAGATCGGCCTCGAGCTGGCCGGCGAGGACGCCGTCGCCTGGCCGGCGGACACCGACACGGTGGGCGCCCACCTCGGCCGCCACAGCCTGGGCCGCCAGGGCGCCGCGCTCGGCGGCGGCTCCAACGAGATCCAGCGCAACATCATCAGCGAGCGGCTGCTCGGGATGCCCCGGGAGGCCGCAGCCGACCGGGACGTCGCCTACCGGGACGTCCGCCGCAGCGGCAGTCGCTGACATTCGAAGTCCATCCGAACCCCCGGGGAGCTCCGACGATGACCACCTTCAACGCGTTCGTCCTCACCAAGGACGACGACGGCCAGCAGCACGTGGACTGGACGAGCGTCGACGAGTCCGACCTCATGGAGGGCGACGTCACCGTCGACGTGTCCCACTCGACGATGAACTACAAGGACGGGCTGGCCCTCACCGGTGCGTCACCCGTCGTGCGGCGCTGGCCGATGATCCCCGGGATCGACTTCGTGGGCACGGTGTCCGACTCGTCCCACGAGGGCATCGCCGCCGGGGACGCCGTCGTCCTCAACGGGTGGGGTGTCGGCGAGACCCACCTCGGGGGGTTCGCCGAGCGGGCCCGCGTGCCCGGCGAGTGGCTGGTGCCGCTGCCCGAGGCGTTCACCCCGGCGCAGTCGATGGCCATCGGCACCGCCGGCTACACCGCGGCGCTGTGCGTGCTCGCCCTCGAGCGCCACGGCGTCACGCCCGACGACGGGCCCATCCTGGTCACGGGCGCCAGCGGCGGTGTCGGCAGCGTGGCCGTGGCGCTCCTGGCCGCCGCAGGATTCGAGGTCATCGCCTCGACGGGCAAGGCGGACGAGGCCGGCTACCTGAAGGACCTCGGCGCCGGCGAGGTCGTCGACCGGGCGACGCTGTCCGAGCCCGGACGGCCGATGGGCAAGGAGCGCTGGGGCGGGGCCGTTGACTCGGTCGGCAGCCACACGCTCGTCAACGTGCTGGCCGGCACCCGGTACGGCGGGACGGTCGCGGCCTGCGGGCTGGCCCAGGGCATCGACCTGCCGGGGTCCGTGGCGCCGTTCATCCTCCGCGGCGTGACCCTGGCCGGCGTCGACAGCGTGATGGCACCGATGGCGGCGCGCCTCGACGCGTGGGCCCGCCTGGCCCGGGACCTCGACCCGACGACGCTCGACACCATCACCGAGACCCGCCCGCTGTCCGACGCCCCCGTCCTGGCCGACGACATCCTCGCCGGCAAGATCCGCGGTCGCGTCGTCCTCAGCGTCGCCTGACCGTCGCGCCGCGGCCGCGCGGCCGCCGCCGGCTCGTGACCGTTGCCAGGTTGCTGTGCGATCGCTTAGCCTTCGCTGAGCAGTCGCACAGCAGCGGGCGACATCAGGGTCGGGGGGACCATGGGCGAATTGGACGGCAAGATCGCAGTCATCACGGGCGCCGGCTCGGGCATGGCCCGCGCCTCGGCGGCCGTGTTCGTGCGGGAAGGCGCCAGGGTCCTCGCGGCCGACATCACCGGCCACGAGGAGGAGACCGCCGAGCAGCTCGGCGACGCCGTGGTCCCGTTCCGGGTCGACGTCACCGACGAGGCGCAGGTCGCCGCCATGTTCGCCAAGGCCCTCGATGAGTTCGGCCGGGTCGACGCCGTGCTCAACGTCGCCGGCATCGCCGGCGCCCAGCCGCTCGCCGAGGTGACCAAGGAGCACTACGACCGCATCATGGACGTCGACCTCCGGGGCGTCATGCTCGGCACCAAGCACGGCATCAACGCGATGCTCCCCACCGGCGGCGGCGCCATCGCCAACTGGTCGTCGACCGGAGGGCTCAACGGCTCGACGATGCCGACCAGCGTCTACTCGGCCGCCAAGGCCGGCGTCATCGCCTTCACGAAGGCCGCCGCCGTCGAGTACGGCACCCAGGGCATCCGAGCCAACGCCATCTGCCCCGGTTTCGTCGAGACCGCCATGTCGGGCGGCAAGGGTGCGGCCGAGCGGTTCCCCAAGCTGGTGCAGGGCACGGCGCTCAAGCGGGGCGGGCAGCCCGAGGAGGTGGCCGAGCTGGCCGCCTTCCTGTGCTCCGACCGCGCCAGCTTCATCACCGGTGCCGTGATCCCCGTCGACGGCGGCCTCATGGCGAGCCAGGCGTACGGCGGACATGTCGACCGCCACCGGCAGCGACGTCTACTACGACCCCTACGACGTCGGCATCAACGCCGACCCGTATCCGGTGTACCAGCGCCTGCGGGACGAGGCGCCGATCTACCACAACGAGCGCTACGACATCTGGGCGCTGGCTCGCCACGCCGACGTGGAGAAGGCGCTCGTCGACTGGCAGCGCTTCTCGAACTGCCGCAGCGACATCCTCGAGATCATCCAGTCGGGCATGGAGCTGCCGCCGGGGGTGGTCATGTTCGAGGACCCACCGATGCACACCACGCACCGCGGGCTGATGTCGCGCGTGTTCACCCCCCGCCGCATGGCCGCCCTCGAGGACCAGGTGCGGGCGTTCTGCGCCGGCTGCCTCGACCCGCTCGTCGGCGCCGACCGGTTCGACATCGTCGCCGAGCTCGGTGCGATGATGCCGATGCGCGTGATCGGCATGCTCCTCGGCATCCCCGAGTCCGACCAGACGACCGTGCGCGACCACACCGACGCCACGCTGCGCACCCGGGCGGGGCGCCCCATGAAAGTCCGGCAGGACGCCATCGCCAACGGCGAGATGTTCGCCGACTACATCGACTGGCGCGCCAGCCACCCGTCCGACGACCTGATGACGGCGTTGCTCACCGCCGAGTTCGAGGACGAGACCGGGACCACCCGCCGGCTCACGCGGCCCGAGGTGCTCACCTACACGCAGGTGCTCGCCGGGGCCGGCAACGAGACGACCGGACGGTTGATCGGCTGGCTCGCCAAGGTGCTCGCCGAGCACCCCGACCAGCGGCGCGACCTCGTGGAGGACCGCTCGCTCATCCCGAAGGCGGTCGACGAGACGTTGCGGTACGAGCCGACCGGGCCGCACCTTGCCCGCTATGTGGCGCAGGACGTCGAGTACTACGGCACCACGGTCCCCGAGGGCAGCGCCATGCTGCTGCTCGTCGGGTCGGCCAACCGTGACGAGCGCCGCTACGAGCGGGCCGACACGTTCGACATCCACCGCACCGACGGCCAGCACCTCACCTTCGGCTACGGCCTGCACTTCTGCCTCGGTGCCAGCCTCGCCCGCCTCGAGGGGCGGGTGGCGCTCGACGAGCTGCTCACCCGCTTCCCCGAGTGGGAGGTCGACGACGACGGCATCGAGCTGTCGCCGACGTCCACCGTGCGCGGCTGGGAGTCGATGCCGATCGTCGTCGGCTGACGAGCGGGCCTCGGCCTACGCCTGGCCCTCGAGGGTGGCCAGCAGGGCGTGGGTGTCCTGCTGGAACACGCGGATCTCGACGATGCGGCCGTCCGCGACGCGGAACAGCTCGACGACGTCGACGGTGGCCGAGCGACCGGTCGCCTTGGCGGTCCAGGTCTGCGTCGTCACCTGCACCGCGGTGTCGCCGCAGGGCCGCAGGTCGGCCTCGCCGATCGTGCGCTCCCAGTGCTCGGCGAACGCGGCGCCCATGGCGTCCATCCCGTCGGGCCCGTGGTGCGACCCGCCGTGCGGCAGCGACGCCGGCTGCTCGATGCGGAGGTCGGGGTGCAGCAGCGCCCGGGCGCCGTCGCGGTCGCCGGCGCGGAACCGCCGCCCGAGCTCGGCGACGACGTCTGCGGCGTCGGGGTGGTGTGGTCATCCGAGCTCCTCGTAGAGCCCGACGACGAGGGAGGAGGCACCCATGCGGCCGCAGAGTAGTGAATGGGCGGTCACTCAGCTCAGTCGTGGGCTGCTGGTGCCTCCCGTCGAGTGCCGTACAATCATCCGTACAACGACAGGAGGCGAGATGGCAGTCAAGACCGACCGAGTGGAGGCACGGTTGTCGCCCGAGGAGCGCGCTCGCATCGAACGAGCCGCCTCCAGCGCCGGGCTCTCGGTGTCGGCGTTCATGCGTCGGCGCCGCGGTCGAGCGGGCCGACGAGATCATCGCACGAGGCGACCACCACCACGGTTCCGGCCGACTACTTCGACGGGCTGCTCGCCGTGCTCGACGAGCCCGCCCAGGCACCACGCCTGGCGCAGGCGGCCAAGCATGCCCGTCGTTCGCCCCGCATCTCCGCTCGGTGATCTACCGGGTCGAGCCGCTCACCGAGCACGATCTCACGGCATTCGGTTGCGGCAACGAAGAGCTCGACGACTGGCTGCGCCGCCACGCCCGGACCGCCACCGGCCAGGGCACCCGCACCTACGTCCTCCTGGACGCGAACGAGTCGGTCGTCGGGTACTTCGCCCTGGCTCCCCACTATGTGGCGCGCGATGCGGCCCCACGGACGCTGGCCAGAGGTGCACCCCAGCAGATCCCGGCGATCCTGCTCGCCAAGCTTGCGCTCGACACATCGGTCCAGGGACAGGGACTCGGCGCGGAGCTGCTGGTCCAGGCGCTCGGCACCATCATCGACGCCGCACGGCGCGCCGGCGGGCGCATCGTGCTCGTCGACGCCATCGACGGCGCCGCCCAGGCGTTCTACGAGCACCACGAATTCCAGCCCTTGCCCGGTCACGACCAGCGCCTGTTGATGAAGCTGAGCACCGCGGCCAAGGCCCTCGGTGTGCCCTGGCCGTGATGTGACCGTGCCTCTCACGAGTGGGCGCCCGCGCTAGGTTGAGCGAGTGCTCGCTCACTTCAGCCGAGCTGACGGCGCCCGCACGGTGGTCGCCTGAGGATGGCCGGACCGCTTGCCGGTCTCCGGATCGTCGAGCTGGCCGGCATCGGGCCCGGTCCGTTCGCAGCCATGATGCTCGCCGACATGGGCGCCGAGGTGCTGCGGGTCGACCGGGCCCAGGCCGTCGGCGAGCCGGCACCGGCGTGGGACGTCAACGCCCGCGGCCGCCGGTCGGTCGGCATCGACCTCAAGCACCCGCAGGGGCGCGATGCAGTGCTGCGCCTGGTCGAGCGCGCCGATGCCCTGATCGAGGGGTTCCGGCCGGGGGTCACCGAGCGGCTGGGCCTCGGGCCGGACGAGTGCCTGGCCCGCCGGCCGGCCCTGGTGTACGGCCGGATGACCGGCTGGGGCCAGGGTGGACCGCACGCGCAGGCCGCCGGCCGCGACATCAACTACGTCGCCTTGTCCGGCACGTTGGCGATGATCGGCCGGGCCGGCGAGCCGCCGGTCCCGCCGCTCACGCTCGTCGGCGACTTCGGCGGCGGGGGCATGCTGCTGGCGTTCGGGGTCGTGTGCGGTGTCGTCGAGGCGGCACGGTCGGGCCGGGGCCAGGTCGTGGACGCGGCGATGGTCGACGGCGCCGCCCTGCTGGCGGGGATGATGCACGGCCTGCGGGCGGCCGGGCAGTGGGGCGAGCGCGGAACGAACCTCCTCGACAGCGGCGCCTGGTTCTACGAGGTCTACGAGACCGCCGACGGTCGGTACGTCTCGCTCGGGGCGATCGACGGCGGGTCGCGGGCCGAGCTGCTCCGGCGCATCGGGCTGGCCGACGACGTCGACGGCGGGGGCCCTGTTCCCGACGCGGACGACCGGGCGTCGTGGCCGGCGATGAAGGCGCGCGTGGCCGCCCTGATGAGGACGAAGACGCGCGACGAGTGGTGCGCGCTGCTGGAGGGCACCGACGCCTGCTTCGCCCCCGTGCTCGACCCCGGCGAGGCGCCGGAGCACCCTCACCTTCGGGAGCGGGGGACCTTCACCGAGGTGGGCGGCGTCGTGCAGCCCGCCCCGGCGCCCCGGTTCAGCCGGACCCCGGGAGCCGTCACCGCACCCCCGCCCGCGCCTGGCGAGCACACCGACGAGGCGCTCGCGGACTGGGGCTTCGCGCCGGACGAGATCGCCGCGCTGCGCGACGGGGGAGCGATCCGCTAGCGCCGGGACTGCGCTGCTGTGGTAAGTAAACACTCATGCACATCGGGCTCGGGCTGCAATTCGCCAACCTCGACCGTCGTGTCCCCGACGCGGACGTCTACGCGTTGGAGCTCGGTCTCGGCGCCCGCGCCGAACAGGCCGGCTTCGACTCGGTCTGGGTTTCGGAGCACCACTTCTCCGACTACCAGCTGACGTCGCAGCAATCGATGGTCCTGTCGTGGCTGGCGGGGCAGACGTCGCGGATCAGGTTGGGGACGTTCGTCACGGTCCTCCCCTGGCACGACCCGGTGCGGGTCGCCGAGTCGTTCTCGGTGCTCGACCACCTGTCCGGTGGGCGCGCCGTCCTCGGGCTCGGCCGCGGGCTCGGTCAGAAGGAGTTCGTCGGCTTCCGGGTCCCGATGGGCGAGTCCCGGCGGCGGTTCAAGGAGTACAGCCACGCCCTCCTCGACGGCCTCGAGACCGGAGTCATGGCATACGACGGCGAGGTGTACCAGCAGCCGGCGGTCGAGATCCGGCCCGAGCCCCTCGCCAGCTTCCGGGGCCGGACCTTCGCGTCGGCCGTGTCGCCCGAGTCGATGGAGATCATGGCCAGCATGGGCGTGGGCCTCCTGGTGATCGCGCAGAAGCCGTGGGAGACCACGGAGGCCGAGCTCGAGGCCTACCGTCAGCGCTTCTTCGAGCTCCAGGGTGCCGAGGCGCCCAAGCCGGTTCTGGTCGTCGTGGCCGGCGTGAGCGAGGACCCGGCGCAGGTCGAGCGGATGCGCGAGGTCTACCTCCAGCGGTGGGCCCGCTCGACCGTCGAGCACTACGAGTTCGACAACATCGGCTTCGCCGAGATCGAGGGCTACGAGTACTACGCCGCCCTCGCCACCAACATCGCCAAGCACGGCATCGAGCGCTTCAACGGCTTCCTCGCCGACCTGCAGGTGTGGGGCACGCCCGAGCAGGTGACCGAGAAGCTGCTGGACTACGTGAAGCGCACGGATGCCGGCGGGCTGGTGGTGCCGCTGTGCTTCGGCGGGATGCCGGCCGACGAGGCGACCGCCAACTTCGAGCTCTTCGCCGCGCAGGTGCTGCCCGAGCTCCAGCGCCACGACGCCGGCGGCGACCTGGGCATCACCTACGCCACGCCGTCGGTCGCCGTCGCCTAGTGGCGAGGAGGACTGGGATGAGGTGGTCCAGGTCCACCTCAAGAGCACCTTCCTCGTGACCCAGCGGGCGGCCCGGCACTGGCGGGAGCGGGCCATCGCCGAGGGCTGGCGGCGCCCCCGTCGCCACCCGGGCGTTCTGGACGGGATTCCGGCCGCGGGGCATGGCGCCCCGGCGTCACATTCCGCGGCCAGAAATCTGGACAGAACTCGGGCCGTGCGGAAACGAGACTCTTTCTGAGTGAAAACGATGCTCTGGCAGCCTGGTATCCAGGATGTTATGGTCCGATACCGGCAGTTCCTACCTCACGGGGGCCGGATGCGGATCGGGATGACGGTGGGTCCGGAGAGGGCCCGCTACGCAACGAAGGTCGAGCGTCTCCGCGCCGCGGCCCAGTGGGCCGACGACGCTGGTCTCGCCTCGATCTGGGTCCCACAGATCCCCGACGAGTTCGACGCGCTGACGATGGCTGCGATCGTCGGCGAGGTCACGACGAGCGTCGAGATCGGCACCGCGGTCGTCCCGGTGCAGCCCCGCCATCCGATCGCACTGGCGCAGCAGGCGCTGTCGGTGCAGGCCGTGTGCGAGGGCCGCCTGGCGCTGGGCCTCGGGGTCTCGCACCACTGGATCATCGACGAGATGCTCGGGCTGCCGTACGAGCGGCCGGCGGCGACCATGCGGGCCTACCTCGACGTCCTCGACCAGGCGCTACGCGGTCCCGGCCACGTGGATGTCGAGAACGAGCTGTTCAGGATCCACAACCCCCTCGACATCACCGACGTCACGCCGACGCCGGTCCTCATCGCCGCCCTCGGTCCGGTCATGCTGCGACTGGCGGGCGAGCGGACCGACGGCACCATCCTCTGGATGGCGGACGAGCGGGCGATCGCCACGCACGTCGCACCCACGATCACCGCAGCGGCCGAGGCCGCCGGGCGGCCCGCACCCCGGATCGTCGCCAGCATCCCCGTCTGCGTCTGCCGCGACGACGAGGTCGACATCGCGGTGGCGCGCACCAACCGCGTCCTCTCGGAAGCCGAGATGTCGCCGAACTACCAGAATCTCCTCGAGCACGGCGACGCACGCGAGGTCGGTGACCTGCTCGCCGCCGGCAGCGAGTCGACGATCGAGAAGCGGTTCCGGGCCTTCGCCGACGCGGGTGTCACCGACCTGTCGGTGCGCGTCCTGTCCATCGGCGACGGCCGCGACGAGCGTCTGGCGTCGTCCCAGCGGACGCGTGAATGCGTCACGTCCCTCGTCCCGTCGTTCTCGGCATGACCGGCGACCTCGCGACCGACGAGGCACGATCCACGGGGAGGCCATCCCGGACATGACCGCCGCCCACGACCACGGGAGCGATGCCGTGACCGACCACGAGACGATCGACTTCTTCCGGGACCGATCCATCCTCGCCGACCCCTACCCGTACTTCGCCGCCCTCCGTGACGAGTGCCCGGTCCGCCGCGAGCCACACCACGGCGTCTACATGGTCACCGGCTACGACGAGGCGTGCGCCGTGTACCACGACACCGCCACGTTCTCCTCGTGCAACTCGGTGACCGGCCCGTTCCCCGGGTTTCCCGTACCGCTCGAGGGCGACGACGTCAGCGAGATCATCGAGCAGCACCGCGACGCGCTGCCGTTCAGCGACCAGCTCCCGACGTTCGACCCGCCGAAGCACAAGGCGCACCGGGGCCTGCTGATGCGGCTCCTGACGCCCAAGCGCCTCCGCGAGAACGAGGAGTTCATGTGGCGCCGCGCCGATCGCCAGATCGACACGTTCGTCGAGCGGGGCGCGTGCGAGTTCGTGGGTGACTACGCCAAGCCGTTCACGCTGTACGTCGTCGCCGAGCTCCTCGGCGTGCCCGAGTCCGAGCACGAGACGTTCCGCGAGGAGCTGCAGGGAGGTCACCGTCCCGACCAGGCGCTCGGGAGCACCGGCGACGCCACCCTCGGGCACACGCCGCTGGAGTTCCTCTACGGCCGGTTCAGCGACTACGTCGAGGAGCGGCGCCGCGAGCCGCGCGAGGACGTGCTCACGGGCCTCGCGACCGCGACCTTCCCCGACGGGTCGATGCCCGAGGTGATCGACGTGGTCCGCGTGGCGACGAACCTGTTCTCGGCCGGCCAGGACACGACGGTGCGGCTGCTCACCACCGCGCTGCAGCTCATCGCCGAGCGCCCCGACCTCCAGCAGCTGCTGCGCGACGAGCGGGAGCGCATCCCCGACTTCGTCGAGGAGTGCCTGCGGATCGAGAGCCCCGTGAAGGGCGACTTCCGGCTCGCTCGCGTCGCGACGCAGGTGGGCGGCGTCGACATCCCCGCCGGCGCGACGGTGATGGTCCTGAACGGGGCCGCCAACCGCGACCCGCGCCGGTTCGACGATCCGGGCGCGTTCGAGGTCGACCGGCGGAACTCCCGCGAGCACCTGACGTTCGGCCGCGGCATCCACGCGTGCCCGGGTGGCCCGCTCGCCCGGTCCGAGGCCCGCGTGTCGCTCGAGCGGTTGCTCGACCGCATGGGCGACATCCGGATCTCCGAGGCGGAGCACGGCCCGGCCGACGCCCGCCGCTTCAGGTACGACCCGACCTTCATCCTGCGCGGCCTGACCCGACTCCACCTGGAGTTCACCCCGGTCGGTGCGTGAGAACGACGGAATCGGAGACACGCATGGACTTCGGTGACTCGCCGGAACACGAGTTCCGCCTGCGGCTCCGGGAGTGGCTGACGGACAACACGCCCCGCTGGGCGCCTCCTCGGCGTCCGACGCGTACTGGGAGGCGCAGCCGGCCTGGCACCGGTCGCTGTACGACGCGGGTACTCGGCCTGTCGTGGCCGAGGAGTACGGCGGGCACGGCTGCCGGCCGTCTACGACGATCCTCGACGAGGAGCTGCCACGCCGGCGCGCCGCCGCGGCCCCACCTCGGCTACCTCGTGCAGGGCATCCTCCACCACGGCTCCGACGCCATCAGGCGGCGGTTCCTGCCCGGGCTGATCAGCGGCACGGACCGCTGGTGCCAGGGCTTCAGCGAGCCCGATGCCGGCTCCGACCTGGCGTCGCTGCGCACGCGGGCCGAGCGGGACGGCGACGAGTTCGTGATCACCGGTCACAAGGTGTGGACGAGCAACTCGGACGTGGCCGAGTGGTGCTTCCTGCTCGTCCGCACCGACCCCGACGTCGCAGACACAAGGGCCTGTCGGTGTTCGCCCTCCCGATGGACCAGCCGGGCGTCCAGCAGCGGCCGCTGAAGATGATCAACGGCGTCACCCGCGAGTTCGGCGAGGTCACCCTCGACGGCGCCCGGGTGCCCGCCGACAACATGATCGGCGAGCCGGGTGAGGGCTGGCCCCTCGCCATGACGATCCTCAGCCACGAGCGCGAGCCCCACGAGCTGGGCTTCGCCAGCCGTTACAGCAAGACCGCCCAGCAGCTGACGGCGCTCGTGAAGCAGGAGCCCGAACGGTTCGACACCGAGCAGCTCCGGGATCTCGCGTGGGCGATCGTCGAGGCCGACATGCTGCAGCGGCACGTGGCCCGGCGGCTGTCCGACCGGCTCGACGGCATCACGCACGGCCCCGAGGGCTCGATCGACAAGCTGCTCATGACCTGGGTGGAGCAGGCGGTGGGCCACGCTGCGCTGTCCATCGGCGGCGCCGCCCACGACGGGAGCGACGAGAGCTGGCTGAACGTGTACCTCTACAGCCGGGCGCAGAGCGTCATGGGCGGCACGTCGCAGATCCAGCGCAACCTCCTCGCCACCCGTGTCCTCGGGCTTCCCCACGAGTAGGCGACGACCGACCGGAGGAGTCGGGGCTCGTGGCGAGGCACCAGGTTCCGCGGTAGCGAGGCTGAGGCATGGGTTCCGTATGGGGAACTGATTGCCTCATCCGCTCGTGGGCGGAACCCATTGCCTCGGGACGCGGCCGGTGACCACCAGCTCCAAAATCCGCCGATCGGACAGATCGCGGCGCGTCAGAGGGGGAGCAGCGCGGGCAGTCGCCGGTGCTCGAGGATGTCGTCGCCGAGCTCGCGGGTGATGCTGCGCGTCGCGCCGAGGAGCTGCTCGAGCACGAGGACCCGCCGCACGTAGCGGTGGAGGGCGTGCTCGGTGGTGAAGCCGATGCCGGCCAGCACCTGCTGGCAGTGGCGAGCCGCCACCCGGGCGCCACGACCGGCCGACGCCTTCCCCATCGCGGCCGACTCGGGAGCCTGGTCCACCCACGCCGCCTCGAGCACGGCGGCGGCGGCCTCGACGGCCACGAGCGTCTCGGCGAGACGGTGCCGGACGGCCTGGAACCTGGCGATGGGCTGGCCGAACTGGACGCGATCGAGCGCGTGCTCGCGCGCCAGGTCCAGCATGCGCCGCGACGCGCCCACCAGCTCGTGGCCGAGCGCGAGCTGCCCGAGGGCGACGGCGGCCTGCCAGTCGACCGGCCCGACCTCCTGCGCCCCGCCGACCTCACCGGTCACCTCGACCAGGCCGAGCGAGGGGTCGATCCCCTCGATCGGACGCTGCGGGAGCGACGCGGTCTCGACCTCGACGGCGACGTGCGACTCGCCGGTGCGGGCCACGATCGAGCGCGGTCTCGTGCTCGCCGAGGCTTGCGGTCCCGACGCCGTGGACGTCGAGCCGCGCGCCGTCGACGGTGCCGGGGGCGGTCCACCGTCCGACCGGCGGGAGCACCACCGCGCGCCCGTCGCGGCCCAGCGCGTGGGCGAGGACGTGGTCGAGCGCGGAGGAGGTGACGTTCGCAGCACCCTGCAGCGCGAACAGCCGCGACACCGCAGCAGGGGCGTCGACCGACAGCGCGTCCTGCCATCCGAGCTCCGCCAGCGCGGCGTCGAGCGCGGCGCCGGTGTGGGTGCCCGTGGCGTGCTGCAGGCTCCGCTCGAACAGCTCGAGGTCTGCGCCTTCGATCATCGGTCGTTCCCCAGGTCGAGCAGCCGGCGGGCGATGATGTTGCGTTGGATCTCGGCGGTGCCCCCGTAGATCGTCGCGGCGCGCGAGTAGACGAACTCGGATCGCCAGCGCTCGCTCTGGGGGTCGTCGCCGATCGTCACCTGACCGGGCAGTGCCTCGGCGGCGAGGTCGAACACGGCCTGCTCCGCGGTGGCGAGGAGCACCTTGTCGATCGAGGTCTCCGCCCCCAGCTCGCCTCCCGCCGCCATCCGGTGCTGGGTGGCCCGGGAACGCGCCCGGAAGGCGTACACCAGTTGGGTGACCTCGCCGAGCGCAACGGGGTCGAGGGCGCCCGGCTCGGCGGCGTCGACGAGATCGCGCAGCCGGCGGTGCAACCAGGTCCCCCGCTGCCACAGCGCCGTGCTGCGCTCGTAGGGGAGCAGGTCCATGGCGAACGCCCAGCCCTGGCCCTCCTCGCCGATCGTGCGGTCGAAGGGGACGAGCACGTCGTCGAAGAACACCTCGGCGAACTCCTGCTCGCCGTCGATGGTCTCGATGGGCCGGATCGTGATGCCGGGGGTGTCCATGTCGACGAACAGGGCGGTGATGCCCTTGTGCGCCGATTCGAGCGAGCCGGTCCGCGTCAGCAGGACGCACCGCTGCGCGTACTGGGACAGGCTGGTCCACACCTTCTGGCCGGTCACCCGCCAGCCGCCGTCGGTGCGCACGGCGCGGCAGGTGAGCGACGCCAGGTTGCTGCCCGTGCCCGGCTCGGAGAACCCCTGGCACCAGACCTCGTCGCCCCGCAGCAACGGCGGCAGCATCTCGGCCGACAGCTCGGGCCGGGCAAAGGTGATCACCGACGGGCCGAGCACCTCGGGCATCGAGTAGAGGCCCGCCTCCACCAGATCCCGCGCCGTGACCGCCTCGCTCAGGTAGGCGCGCAGGAGCGTCGAGCCGCCGAGGCCCCCCACCCGTTCCGGCCAGCCCCAGAGCGCCCAGCCGGCGTCGTAGGCGAGCCGGCGCACCTTGGCGATCTGGGCCATCCGCTGGTCGAGCGTGCCGGCGCCGTCGTAGACGGGGGCGAGCTCGGCGTCGTGCTCGTCGAGCCAGTCGTCCAGCGACTTGCGGAAGGCGTCGAGCTCCATGCTCGGGGCCCCTATCCGGCCGGCTCGGCGGTGGGCTCGGGGCGCAGCGGATCGTGCGCCTTGCCGGCGTCACGCTCGCCGCTGCGGCGGAGGAACGTCATGGATCGCGTCTTCAAGCGCCAGCCCTCCTCGGTGCGGACATAGGTGTCGGTGTACCAGCCCATGCGCATGTGGTGGTTGGTCTGGTCGATGAAAAGCAGCGGCTGCTGGCCGCTGCCGGTGTCGCCATCGAGGTCGAGGACCGGCGTTCCGGTCATGAAGAGGCCCTTCGGCGCGGCCTCCACGAGGGCCGGGAAGTCGGCCAGCGCGTACGTCGAGCCGAACGCGCTGTAGGTGCCGTCCGGCGTGAAGACCTCGGCCATGACGGTCTCGATGTCGTTCTGCGTCATGGCGAGGGCGTAGCGCGCCAGCACCTGTTCGATCTCGATGACGTCGGTGATCGGCAGCTCTGCCATGGATCAACCCCCTCGGGAATCGCTGTGCGTCGGCACGATAACGAAGTTCTCCGTGAGCGGCAATGCCGTGCTATCGTCACGTTCCGTCGTCAGCACGAAGGATGTCGTCGATGCCGCACTTCGCGAAGCCCGCTGAGGGGAGCTGGACCGAGCACCACCCCGACCTCGGCACCGCCCCCGTCAACTACGAGGACTCGATCTCGCCCGAGGTCTACGAGCTCGAGCGGGACGCGATCTTCCGGCGGACCTGGTTGAACGTCGGACGGGTCGAGCAGATCTCCCGGATCGGGAGCTACTTCACGAGGGAGATCGACGTGCTGAGCACGTCCATCGTCGTCGTGCGCTCGTCCGAGAACCAGATCCGCGCCTTCCACAACATCTGCCGGCACCGCGGGAACAAGCTCGTCTGGAACGACTTCCCGCGGGAGGAGACCAGCGGCATGTGCCGCCAGTTCACGTGCAAGTACCACGGCTGGCGCTACGACCTCGAGGGCGCGCTCACGTTCGTCCAGCAGGAGGGCGAGTTCTTCGACCTCGACAAGGCCGATTTCGGCCTGGTGCCCGTCGAGTGCGACGTGTGGGAGGGGTTCATCTTCGTGAACTTCGACCGCGACAACGCGACGCCGCTGCGGGAGTACCTCGGCGAGTTCGGCCGCGGGCTCGAGGGCTACCCGTTCGGCGAGCTGACCCAGGTCTACAAGTACCGGGCCGAGGTCGGGAGCAACTGGAAGCTCTTCATCGACGCCTTCGCCGAGTTCTACCACGCACCCATCCTGCACGCGAAGCAGGCGGTGTCCGACGAGTCCCGGAAGCTCCAGACGTACGGCTACGAGGCCCTCGCCTACAAGCTGGACGGCCCGCACGGGATGGTGTCGTCCTGGGGCGGCATGTCGCCGCCGAAGGACATCAACATGGTCAAGCCCATCGAGCAGAAGCTCCGCAGCGGCCTGTTCGGTCCGTGGGAGGACTACCTCGACGCCGAGATGCCGCCGGCGTTGAACCCCAGCCGGTCACCGGTGTGGGGGATGGACTCGTTCCACTTCTTCCCGAATTTCATGCTGCTCACGTACTGGCCCAACTGGACCATCACGTACAACTACTGGCCGACCTCGTACAACACCCACATCTTCGAGGGCACGCTCCACTTCGTCCCGCCGAGGAACGCGTTCGAGCGGATGCAGCAGGAGCTCGCCGCGGTCACGTTCAAGGAGTACGCGCTGCAGGACGGCAACACCCTCGAGGCGACCCAGACGATGCTCGAGTCGCGGGTGATCTCCGAGTTCCCGCTGAACGACCAGGAGATCCTGCTCCGCCACCTGCACCGGACGGCCGGCCGGTACGTCGCCGAGCACCAGCAACGACAGCCCGGCACGCCCGTGCGGGTCTCGGCCGTGTCCTGAGGAGAGGCCGATGCCCACGCTGCCCCCTGAATTCGCCGACCTCGAGCCGTTCGCCGACTGGTGCCTGCGGACCGAGGCCGAGCGCTACGCCAAGCGGCTGTCGTCCTCGATGGACGAGATGCAGGCGTTCTACGACGCCGCCTTCCCGCGCATCGAGGACGCCACCACGTACCTCAACCAGTTCGACCTGAAGGCGCTGCCCGAGGACGCCACGCACCTGCTGTGGCTGTACTACTCGCTGATCAACATCTCGTTCCCGGTCGAGGTGTGGCGCCAGGCCCGCGTGCCCGACAGCGGCGCGGCGAGCATGGACGCCGTGGTGGAGCCCGCGGTCTAGGCACTCGCTGGAGGGCGAGGCAGTGGGTTCCGCATGTGGAACCCACGCCTCATCCTCCGGTAGTTGGAACCGATTGCCTCGGGTCCCGCCCGATGGATGTCACGACGCAGACGTCGTGACGCTCCGTTCGCGCCGCGCCGGCAAGTCCTGTGGGCGAGGCAATGGGTTCCGGGGACCCGAGGATGAGGCGACAGTTCCGCATGTGGAACCCATGACCTCATCCTCCGCCGAGTGGAACCCATTGCCTCGAGACAAGCTGAGATGGACAGGCAAGGACCACGGGTCGAGGGAGAGAGCATGGCGACGTACGTTCTGGTGCACGGGGGCGGGCACGGAGGCTGGTGCTATCAGAAGGTGGCGCGGCTCCTGCGGGGCGCCGGCCACGAGGTCTACACGCCGACGCTGAGCGGTCTCGGTGAGCGGTCGCACGTCCTCGGCCCCGACATCGACCTCGACCTCCAGATCCGCGACATCACCGCCGTCCTGCACTACGAGGACCTGCGCGACGTGATCCTCGTGGGCCACAGCTACGGCGGCATGGTCATCACCGGCGCCGCCGACCGGGCCGTCGACCGGGTCGGCAAGCTCGTGTACCTCGACGCCGCCAACCCGACCAACGGCCAGTCGCTGGTCGACGTGACCCGCGGCGGCATCGAGTTCATCCGCCCGCACGGCAAGGTGGTCGACGGCGTCGAGCTGGTGCTCCTGCCTGGGCCCGATGCCCACCTGCTCTACGGGGTGACCGATCCCGACGATGCCGCCTGGATGGCCGACCGGCTGACGGCCCACCCGTGGACGTGCTTCGAGCAGAAGCTCGTGCTGACCGACGAGGCGGCGCTGTGGGCGATCCCGCAGTACCACATCGTCTGCACCTCGACGCTGGCCACGCGGGATCCCGACCTGATGGAGAAGGCTCGGGTCGAAGGCCGGCTCTGGGACATCGACACCGGCCACGACCTGATGATCACCGAGCCGCAGGCGGTCGCCGACGCGCTCCTGGAGGTCGCAGCCGGCTGACGGTGACCCTCAGGTGACACCCACCCGATTGCTGAGATGACGTCAGGTCGTCGGCTTGCTCGGCGTCCGTACCCACACGTCGAAGAACGCATCGAGGTCCTGGCCGGAGACCTCCTCGAAGGTCGCCTGGAAGTCCTCGGTGGTGCCGGTCGAGTCGTCGTAAGCGCGTCAGCCATTGCCGGGCGGCGGCGAAGAACGCCGCGTCGCCGACCTCGACCCGCAGGGCGTGCAGCGTGGCCGCGCCACGGTCGTACATCGGGGGCGAGGAAGAGCCCGAAGGGGCCCGGGTCGGCGATCGCCAGGTCCCAGAACTCGTCGTCGGCCGGGATGGCCATGATCGCTGTCGAAGCTCGTCTGGGCCGAGTCGCGGCCCCTGTGCTCGCTCCAGAGCCACTCGACGTAGGTGGCCCAGCCCTCGTTGAGCCAGATGTCCTGCCACCGCTCGGGGCTCACGGCGTTCCCGAACCACTGGTGGGCGAGCTCGTGCACGACCGTGCCCTCGCTGGCCGCCCGGGAGTAGACCGGCCGGGTCTGGGTCTCGAGCGCGTAGCCGACGCTGTCGTCGTCGACGATCGAGCCGTACGAGTTGAACGGGTACGGCACGAACGCCTCCTCCAGGAAGGCGATCATGTCCGCTTGGAGGGCGAGGCTGGTCTCGGTGGTGGCGGCGTTGGCCGGGGTGAGGTTGTCGTCGACGGCGTCGATGATCGGCAGCCCGCCGGCCGTCTCGGAGCGGCGCAGGTCGTAGTCGCCGACCGAGGCCGTGGTCAGGTAGCTGGCCTGCGGGTCGGGGGCCTCCCAGAACCAGGTGGTCAAGCCGCCGTCGGTCACCGGGTCCTGCGCCGGGAGACCGTTGGCGACGGCGACCTTGCCCTCGGGCACGGTGATCTCGAACCCGTAGGTCGCCTTGTCGGTCTGGTGGTCGCTGACCGGGTACCAGGTCATAGAGCCCTCGGGCTCGCCCACCACCATGGCGCCGTCTCGCGTGGTCACCCACCCGTAGAGGGCGCCCTCGATGTCCTCGGGCCGGGTGGTGGCGCCGCCGTACGTGACGACGACCCGGGCCGTGTGGCCCGCCTTGAGCTTCGGTCGGGGCTGGATCGTCAGCTCCCACACGCGGGCCGCGTCGTCCTGGACCTGCCAGTACGCCGCGCCCTCGACCGCGGCGCCGGGCGCGGGCGGCGTCACCTCGCGGGCGGACCTCCCGTTGATCGTGATCGCCTGCACGTCCATGCCGCGGAGGTCGAGGTTGAAGCGGTCCAGGTCCTGGGTGGCCACGAGGTCGATCGTCGCCACCCCGCTCAGCTGGCCGACGAGCGGTGCCGGGGCGGGCGCCGGCGGTGTGTAGGTGAGGTCGAGGTCGTAGTGCTGGACGTCGTACCCGCCGTTGCCGGCGAACGGGAAGTAGGCGTCGCCCGCGCCGGCGGCCCCGGCGGTGTACCTCGGCCCGCCCGGGCCGGTCTGCGCGGCCGATGCGCCCGCCGACACGACGAGTGCGCCCATCCCCACCAGCACCGCCGCCAACGCCCCGGACACTTGCCTGCGAGTTCGCACGGCAATCCTCCCGCACTCGGATCCACAGACTGTAGAGGCCCAGGTCGATGCTGAGGTCGTGAGAGTGCGCCCGACGGCCCAACCTCCTGCCCGCTGGATCGACGGCTCGGGGCGTGTTCAGCTCGGGCAGCCGTCGGGGTCGTCGACCCAGGCGGGATCGCCCGACTGCAGTCCGAGCACGAGGTCGTCGATGACGAAGGCACCGTACGCATAGCCCCCGGCCTCGAACACCAGCAGCTCGGCCCCCGATCCGTACACGGACGACGGCTGGTCGCTCACGTCGGTCGGCTGACCGAGCGCGGCCACCAGCTCGTCGCGCGACTGGCCGACGCTGGCGCCCTCGTCGGTGGGCAGCACGGAGCCGGTCACGGCCCGGACGACGCCGTCCATCGGGTCGGCGCCCGGGTCGGCCGGCGGCTCGACGACGAGCACGATGAACTCGTCGAGGCCCTCGATGCGGGCCTCGACGCAGCCACTCGACCCGCCCGGCGACGGCGTGATGGTGGTCTGCGCCGCGTCCTGCGCGGCGCGCAGCGTCATGCCGGCCGTGATCGGGCCGATGCCGTGGCGCGACAGCGGTGTCAGCGGGCTGATCCCCGGACCCTGGGGCACGGCCGGGTCGGTGGTGGAGGTGCCGGGGACGGATCCATCGACCGTCGTCGGCGTGATCGTCGACGACGGCGCCGGCTCCCGCGGCGCCGCGGTGGTCGCCGGCCGACCGCCATCGGTGGCCCACATCGAGCCCTCGTCGCGCCCGACGGTCCCGACCAGCGACACGATCACCACGACGGCAGCTGCCGCCGCGGTGACGGCGGTGCCGGCCACCAGCCGACGGACCCGGCGGCGATGGTCGACCCGGGCGACGATGCGGTCGGGAAGGTCGGGCGACGGATCGAAATCCTGCGACCGGCGGACGACCGCGGCGCGGAGCCGTTCCTCGAGCTCAGACATGGCTGGGCTCCACGATCGCGCGGAGCGCGTCGAGACCGCGGGAGAGCCGAGACTTCACGGTCCCGCGCGGGACGCCGAGCATGGCGGCGGTCTCGTCCTCCGAGAGGTCCTCGACCACCCGGAGGACGAGCACGACCCGCTGTTGAGGTGGGAGGCGGTCGAGCGCCGCCCAGAGCTCATCGTGCTCGTCCACCCGGTCCTCGAACGACCCCTCGACCAGCGGTGCCGCGGGCGGCTCTTTGTCCCGTTCCAGCTTGCGCCGCCGGTGGCGGGCGTACGCCTCGTTGGCGACCGTCCGCATGAGGTAGGGCAGCAGCACCTCGACCCGGCCGCGCCGCCAGTGCGGCCAGACCCGGGCGTAGGCCTCGGCGACGAGGTCCTGCGCCAGGGTCCGGTCACCGCACAGGCGGAACGCGAACCGGGCGAGCTCACGGTGGTGGTCGGCGACCGCGTCGCTGAAGGCGTCGCGGTTCGCCCCGGGTTGTCGTGCTGTCGTCTGCCGCAAGTCCGCCGCCTCTACGCCGCGAGATGGAACGATCCGCCCGCTCCTCTCGACGGTGTCGACGGCCGGCGGGACGGATCGGTTCCCTCAGACGCTCGTTGCGGTCCATCATCGCTCGCCGTCCCGTCCCGCGGCGTCCGCGTCAGCCCGAGGCCGGGCCGAGCGAGACGATCTGCGACTGCGTCGATCCGTCTCGGCGGCATTGAACCGGGTGTTCGCCGGCCCGCCCCCGGCCTGGAGCCAGCAGCCCGAGAGCGCGAGGGCCAGCACGATCGCGGCAACGCCCCGGAGCCGATGCTTGCCCATGGAGTCTCCCTGTGGTGATTCGGTCGACTCCTTCCATGGCCGGCGAGGCGCTCAGGTTCCATCGCCGGCATGAACCCGACTCTAGAGGGCGCCGCGGCGCCAGGGGCCGGTGATGGCGAAGGTGATACCGGGGCTCTGGAGGTTGACGAACAGCCAGTTGCCGTTCTTGGGGTCGAAGGTGGCGCCGGCCCACTCCGAGCTGGTGAAGTCGCCGGAATAGCCCTTGGTGTCTTGGTACTCGGGCGGGAGCACGACGTTGTTCTCGGCGAAGCGGAAGATCTCGCCGTCGGGTGTGAGGCCGTGCAGGTATTCGCGGCCACTGCCGTCCTCGCACAGCACCAGGCCACCGCGGGGACTGACGCACACGTTGTCGGGAGCGTTGAGGACGTCCGATGACGGCGAGGCGAAGACGCACGTGAAGGTGGCGGACACGGGGTCGTAGGCGAAGACCTGGCCCTGCCCGGCGAGCCCGCCGCTGGTGGAGATGATGTAGATGACGCCATTGCCGAACCATGCTCCTTCCCCGCGGACGATGCGTGCCGCGCCCTTGGCCTGGGCCTGCTGCCAGGGGGTCGGCTCGCCCGGTCCCCAGTCGGGGGCATCGATGACCACCCAGTCCGCCGCCGCGCTGTCGCCTGTGCCCCACAGCCGCGTGTCGGTCGTGCCGTCGAGCGCCATGGCCTGGAGCACGCCACCGGCGGCGAGGTCGGCCGGGTTGGTGGGCAGGTACCGGTAGAGGGCGGAGCTGCCGGAGTCCTCGGTCTCGTAGACGATCCCGGTGGTGGGGTCGGTGGCGGTGGCCTCGTGCGAGAACCGGCCCATGCCCACGAGGGGCACCGGATCGGCCAGGCCGACGCTCGGGACCTGGAAGACGTAGCCGTGGCGGGTGGTGCCGTTGATGTCCGTGGTCTCCTCGCACGTGAGCCAGCTGGCGGCGTTCGGCCCGCCCGCGCAGTTGCGGATCGTGCCGCTGAGGCTCGCACGGTCCTCGACCAGGGCGCCGCCGTCGGGATCGAACACCAGCGTGGTCGTGCCGCCGCTGGCCAACGGGTCGTAGGTGGCACCCGTCGGGGCGAACGGCGTGCCGTTGCCGCGCTCGTGGTTGCGCACGAGGCGAACGGCGTCGCCGTCACGGAACGCCGCCATGCCGTCGTGGCTGCTGGGCGTCGGCGTGCCATCCGCCATGACGTCGTTGCGCCAGCCGAAGCTCAGGTACTCGAAACCTCGTGGCAGCATGAGCAGCTCGAGGCCCGTCGTCTGGTCCCGCACCGGAGCCAGCGGCCCGTAGCCGACCCCCGGCGGCCTGCTCGGAGCAGCACCAGCGGTACGGGCACCGAGCGTGGCGAACGGGCCCGCCAGCGCAACCCCTGCACCGGCTCCCAGCGCGGTCTGCAGGAACGCCCTGCGGTTCAGCAAGTCCCTGGTGTCGGTCATGGTTTCCCTCCAACGCGGCGGCGGTTGATCGAGCCGAACCTAGGAAGGGGATCTGGCGACACCGGAACGCGTTGGTGAACCGTGGCCCAATCACCTGCACACACAGGCCGAACAGCGCGCTGGTCAGCGCGGCAGGCCGAGGACCCGCTCGGCGATGATGTTGCGCTGGATCTGGGAGGTGCCGCCGGCGATGGTGCCGGCGAAGCTGCGGAGGTAGCGATCCCACCAGCTGCCGGTGAACGACTCGCCGTGCAGGGGGTTGAGCGGTGCGCTCTCCAGGCCCGGGTCGAGCGCGTCGGGGCCCACCGAGTCGAGCATGTGCAGCGCCGCCGCCTGCACCGCCTCCGACCCGAGCAGCTTGAGGATCGACTGCTCGGTGGCCTCGACGCCCCGGCGGGCCTTGGCCAGCGTGCGGTAGCCCAGCAGCCGCAGCGCGTTGGCGTCGACGACGAGGTTGCCGAACCAGTCCAGCACCAGCGGATCGTCGTCCAGGCCCCGGGCGACCAGCTCGGCCGAGCCATGCTCGATCGTGTCGTCGAGCCGCTCGGCGAACCCGAGCCACAGCATGGCCCGCTCGTGACCGAGCGAGCCGGTGGCCACCCGCCAGCCCTGGTGGAGCTCGCCGATCAGGTTCTCGGCCGGCACCTCGACGTCGTCGAAGAACACCTCGTTGAAGTCGAGCTCGTCGGGGCTCACGATCGAACCGAACGGGCGCCGCGTCAGACCCGGGCTGTCGGTGGGGATCACCAGGCAGCTCAGCCCCTTGTGTTTGGGGGCGTCGGGGTCGGTGCGCACGAACGCCAGGATGAAGTCGGCGTCGTGTGCTCCGGAGGTCCACACCTTCTGGCCGTTCACGACGAAGCGGTCGCCGTCCAGCACCGCCCGCGTCCGCAGGCCGGCGAGGTCCGACCCGGCGTCGGGCTCGCTCATGCCCAGCGCGGCGGTCATGTCGCCGCGGAGCAGCGGGACGGCCCACCTCCGCCTCTGCTCCTCGCTGCCGAACACCAGCAGCGACGGGGCGATGATCGACAGGCCCTGCGGGTTGAAGCTCGGGTAGATGTGGCGCCGCCCCATCTCCTCTTGGTGGACGAACACCTCGAGCAGCGACGCGTTGCGGCCGCCGTACTCGGGCGGGTTTCCGGGCACCAGCCATCCGGCGTCGAACAGCGTCCGCTGCCACGCGCGCGCCCACGCCGGCAGGTGGGCGGTCGAGCGTGACCTTTCCGCCAGCGCCGTCGCCTCGTCGGGCATGTGCTCGTCGAGCCACGCCGCGAACTCGGCGCGGAAGGCTTCGGTCTGCTCGTCGAAGCTCAAGCGCATCACGCCACCCCCGCGGAACGAGCGCCGGCGAGGGTCAGCCGGGCGGCCGTGGCGCGGTGCGCGGCGGTCGAGCCGAGGAGCGGCTCGCCGACCTTGGCCCGCCGCATGTAGATCTGCAGGTCGTTCTCCCAGGTGAAGCCCAGCCCGCCGAAGAGCTGGACCCCGTGCTTGCCCACCAGGCGCTGGCAGTCGCCGGCGGCCGCCTTGGCCAGCGACGCCGCCAGGGCCCGCCGGTCGTCGTCGGCGGTGAGGGTGAGGCCGGCGAAGTGGCACAGCGCCCGGGCCCGCTCGATCGCCACGTACATGTCGACGGCCATGTGCTTCACGGCCTGGAACGAGCCGATCGGCACGCCGAACTGCTTCCGCTCCTTGACGTGCCCCAGCACGAGCTCGAGCACCCGCTGGGAGGCGCCGACCATCACGGCGGCCAAGCCGGCGGCCGCCTCCTGCCGGGCGCGCTCGACGCCGTCCTCGACACCCGGGCCGGTGAACGCCCGGTCGGCGGCGACCCGTACGCCGTCCACACGCACCTCGGCGAGGTGGAACGACCCGTCGAACGTGGGCGTCCGCGTCGACGCCACCGAGCCCGACGGCACGACGAAGACGCCCACGCCCTCGTCGGTGCCGGCGACCACGGCGATCTGGTCGGCCCGGTCGCCGTCGACGACGAGGGGCGCGGTGCCGTCGAGCACCCAGCCGTCGCCGTCGCGCCGGGCGCGCACGGCGTCGGCGGCGAAGGCGGCCGTGCCCGTCGTTCCGGCGCACACGGCCCCGAGCAACGCGGTGCGCCGCTCGCCCTCGGCGCACGCGCGCACGATGGGCACGTACTGGCTGGTCGTGGCGAGGAACGGGGTCGGGTCGGCCACGCGGCCGAGCTCCTCGAGCGTGATGACCAGCTCGACTGCCGTCATCCCCATGCCGCCGGCGTCGGCCGGCACCGTCAGGCTGGGCCAGTCGAGCTCGACGAACGTCTTCCACAGCCCGCGGCCGTCGTCGCTGCCGTCGACCACGGCCCGCACGAGCGCGGGCGGGCACTCGCGCTCGACGATGTCCCGCACGACGCGCTGCAGCTCCAGCTGCTCGTCGTCGAGTTCGAAGTCCACCGGCGGTGCTCCCTCTTCTCAGGTCTCGCGGGACAGCAGCCGGTCGAGGTTGGCCCGCAGCTCGGGCGACGTGAACGACCGGTCCTCCGCGGTCAGCGCGAAGTCCAGTGTGGCCAGCACGGCCCGCTCGAGGTGCATGTTGAGGATGCGCTTGGTGTCCTCGGCGGCCCGCTGGGGCAGCTTGGCGATGCGGCGGGCGCACGCCAGGGCCTGGTCGAGCACCTCGTCGTCGGGGCACACGTGGTTGACCAGGCCGATCTGGGCCGCCCGGTGCGCCGGGATCTTGTCCCCGGTCAGCGCGTACTCCTTGGCCAACTGCAGGCTGGTGAGCAGGGGCCACGTGACCGGTCCGCCGTCGGCGGCCACCAGGCCGACCATCACGTGCGGGTCGGCGAGGTGGGCGCTCTCGGCCATGTAGACGATGTCGGACAGGGCCACGATGCTGCAGCCGAGACCGACGGCCGGCCCGTTCACGGCGGCCACCACCGGCACGCGGCACGCCACCATGCCGGTCACGATCTGCCGGCCGTGCGTCAGCGACAGGTGCCGGAGCTCGGCGTCCTTGACGAGCTCGTCGATGTAGCCGAAGTCGCCGCCGGCCGAGAACGCCCGCCCGTTGCCCGTGATCACGGCCACCCGGGCGTCGGGGTCGGCGTCGAGCTGGGGGAACAGGGCGGCCAGGCCCGCGTGGAGCTCGTGGTTGGTGGCGTTGAGCTGCTCGGGCCGGTTGAGGCGGATGATCCGGATCGGACCGTCGGCCTCGACCTGGATCACGTCGGGAAGGTCGTATTTCATGAGGTGGGTAGCTCCAGGATGCGGGTGGCCACGAGGTTGCGTTGGATCTGCGACGTGCCGCCCATGACGCTTTGGGCGCGGCTGTAGAGGTACACCTTCAGCCACGTGTCGTCGCCGGCACCGTGCGCGACCCCACCGACGGCGAGGGCGGCGTGGCCGACGGCCTGCTCGACCTCGGTCATGAGCAGCTTGTCGACCGAGCCCTCGGGACCGTGCGAGATGCCGTCGAGGCGGTCGGACAGCCGCCGGCACACGTGGAGCCGCAGCATCTCGGCCTCGACGAGCGCCCAGCCGAGGTCGCGGACCTGCTCGGGCCCGTACCGGTCGGGGGCGGCCCGCACCATGCCGGTGAGCTCCTTCACCAGCTTCTTGTAGCGGGCGACATAGCCGAGCTCGCCCGGTTCGCGTTCGTGGCTGACCACGGTCATCGCCAGCTTCCAGCCCTCGCCCGGCGCGCCGATCATGTCGGACGCCGGGACTCGGGCGCCGTCGAAGCTCACCTCGCCGAACTCGGACGTGATGCCGTTGATCATCTTGAGCGGCCGCTGCCCGATGCCGGGCTGGCGCATCGAGATCCGGAACGCCGAGATGCCCTTGTGCTTGGGGACGTCCGGATCGGTGCGGGCCAGCACCAGGCACCAGTCGGCGACGTCGGAGTAGCTGGTCCACACCTTGTGGCCGGTGATCACGTACTCGTCGCCGTCGCGGTCGGCCCGGGTGCGCAGCGAGGCCAGGTCGGACCCCGCGTCTGGCTCGCTGAACCCCTGGCACCAGCGGTCGCGGCCGTTGACGATGCCCGGCAGGAACCGGCGCCGGACGTCGTCGTTGCCGTGCTCGAGGATGCCCTGCACCAGGTAGCCGAGGCTCGGCCGGGGCGGCGCGCCCGCGGCGGCCAGCTCCTCGTCGACGATCACGTCGTAGACGCTGGGCAGCGCCCGCCCGCCGATGTCGGTGGGCCACGACAGGCCGAAGAAGCCGGCGTCGTAGAGCGCCTGGTGCCACGCCGCCTGCCCGGCCCAGTAGTCGTCGGACGTCGACGAGGCCGGCAGGCCGGGGTTGTTGTCCCGGAGCCAGTCGCGCAGTCGGGCGCGGAACGCCGCCTCGTCGGGCGCGTCACCGAAGTCCACGTGCGCCTCCGAGGTGTGTGATGCCGTGGTGGTCGAGGACGCGGGCGAGGTTGGTTCCGGTGCCCCCGAGGACGTCGCTCGACAGCAGGGCCCGCCGCAGGTGCACGTGGGCCAGGCACTCCCAGGTGTTGCCGATGCCGCCGTGCACCTGGATGGCGGTCTCGCACACCGTGCGGGCGGCCCGGGCGCTGTACGCCTTGGCCACCGCGGCAGCAGCCAGTGCCTCGCCGGCCGGCAGGGCGTCGACCGCCCAGGCGGCGTGGAGGGCGGCGCTGCGCGCCCCCTCCGTGGCGACGAAAGCGTCGGCCAGCAGATGCTGGACGGCCTGGAACGACCCGATCGCCTTGCCGTACTGCCGGCGCTCCTTGGCGTAGTCAGCGGCGAGCTGCACGGCCCCGCGCATCGTGCCGACGAGGTCGGCGGACGTCAGTGCGAGCCCGAGGGCGGTCCAGCGCGTCTCCCCGTCGTCGGTGATGGGCTGCGCCTGGTCGGGCACGGCGACGACCGCCGCCGCCGGGTCGAGAGCCACCGTGGCCCGGGTGAGGTCGACGCGGGCGGCGCCGTCGGGGAGGGCGACCTGCCCCAGGGTGTGCCCGCCCGCCGCCGGCACGAGCATCAGGGCCGACGTCGCTCCTCGCGCGTCGACGGCCACGCAGCCCCCGGCCGGGGTCCCCTCCGGGCGGCAGCCGACCACCGACAGGTCGGGCGCCAGCGCCACGGTCTCGGGCGACGCGGCCGGGGCCGCGCCGGCGAGCCGGCGGAGCTCGGCCGCCAGGGTGGGCCCGAGGAACGGAGCGTCGGCGAGGCCGCGGCCCAGCTCCTCGGCGACGAGGGCGACCTCGACGCCCGACGCCCACGGGGCACCGTCGTCGGTGGCGGTGCGCAGCTCGCGCCAGCCCGAGGCGGCGACGGCGGCGTCGAGCTTGCCGCCCCGCTCGAGGTCGTCGAGCTCGCCCACCGCGTGCGGCCCGAGCCGGTCGACGACCTGGGCGGCCGAGTCGCGCAGCGCGACCTGTTCGGGAGAGAGGCGGACATCCATGTCAATCCTCCTTGCCCGAGGTGATGAGTGGGGCCCATGTGTCGCGCAGGGTGCGGCGCAGGACCTTGCCGGACGGGAGCCGGGGGATGGCGTCGACCTCGATCACGCGCCGCAGGTGCTTGTACGTGGCCAGCGAGTCGGCCACGAGCCGCTCGAGCTCGCCGTCGGCCACCGGCTGGTCGGGGTCGAGCTGGACGGCGGCCACGGGGACCTCCCCCGCCCGCGCGTCGGCGACGCCGAACACGGCGCAGTCGACGACGGCCGGGTGGCCGTGCAGCACCGCCTCGACCTCGGCGGGCGCCACCTGGAAGCCGTTCACCTTGATCATCTCCTTCGAGCGGTCGGTCAGGTGGACCCAGCCCTCGGGCTCGAGCCACCCGACGTCGCCCGTGCGGTACCAGCCGTCGGCGAACGCGTCGCCGTTGGCCTCGTCGGGGAGGTACCCCGCCATCACCGACGGGCTGCGGGCCTGGATCTCCCCGGTCTCGCCGGGACCGAGGACCGCCCCCGTGTCGAGGTCGGCCACGCGCAGCTCGACCTCCGCGGGCGGCAGGCCGGCCGAGTCGAGGCGCCAGGCGGACGGGTCGCCGACCGGGTTGCAGGCGAGCACCGGCAGCTCGCTGGCTCCATACGCCGCCAGCCACCGCACGCCGGTGCGCCGGGTGACGGCCTCGGCGACGCTCTCGGTCACCGGGGTGGCGCCCCACATGACGTAGCGCAGCGACGAGAGGTCGTACTGCTCGAGGTCGGGGTGGTTGGCCATCGCCAGGGCGATGGGGGCGACCGCCATCTCGAGCGTGATGCGGTCGGTCTCGATGCGGCGCAGCACCTCGTCGAGGTCGAAGCGGCGGTGGAGCCGGACGGTGGCGCCGGCCTCGGCCGCCGCGAGCAGGTTGAGCAGGCCGAGGATGTGCGACGGGGGAGTGGCGACCTGGAAGCGGTCGTCGGGGCCGAGGCCCAGCGCAGTGCACCAGTGGGCGGTGGCGTGGCCGATCGACCGGTGCGTGTGGCGCACGGCCTTGGGCAGCCCGGTCGTCCCCGAGCTGAAGACGAGGATCACGTCGTCGGCGTCGGAGCGGTCGGACGCGCCGGACCCGGAGGGGCCGGCGGGTCGGGACCGGTCGTGGGCCGTCGCCGCGCCGAGGGCAGCCGCGTCGTCCAGATCGGTGACGGCGGCCGCCCCCAGGCGGTCGGCGAGCAGCGCGGCCGCCGGGCCATCGGCGATGGCGTGGCGGGGCCTGGTCAGACCGAGGGCGTGGTCGACCTCGACCGCCTTCCACGCCGGGCTCAACAGCACGGCGGCCGCGCCGATCTTGCTGATGGCGTGGACGACGGCGACGAACTCGACCCGGTTCGACGTCATCACCGCCACCCGCTCGCCGGGGCCGACACCCCTCGCGACCAGGTGCCGGGCGAACGTGTTGGCGAGGCCATCGAGGTCACCGAAGGACCAGCGCTCGTCTCCCATCCGCACGGCATCCCGATCGCCGAAGCGGTCCGCGGCCCGCTCGAGGCCGCGGTGCATCAGGGTCGACGCCGGGTTCAGCACGGAAACATTGTTCTCCGCTCATGAGATCGACGTCAACACGGGTGACGGGTACTGTTCCCGCCCATGGTCACGACCAGCCCCGCCGTTGCCGGGACCGATCCCGAGGTCCGCCGCGAGATCATCGCGACCGTCCGCCGCTTCGTCGAGCGCGACGTCGTGCCCGTCGCCGCCGACCTCGAGCGGGCGGACCGCTTTCCGGCCGAGATCGTCGAGCAGATGCGCGGGCTGGGGCTGTTCGGCGTCACCATCCCCGAGGCCCACGGCGGGCTCGGGCTCGACCTGCTGACCTACATCGGCATCATCGAGGAGCTGGCCGCGGGGTGGATGAGCCTGACCGGCATCGTCAACACCCACACGATGGCGGCCACGCTGATCATGGCCCACGGCACCGACGAGCAGAAGCAGCGCTGGCTGCCGTCGATGGCCACCGGCGAGCGGCGCGGCGCCCTGTCGCTGTCCGAGCCCGACGCCGGCAGCGACACGCGCAACATCGCCTGCAAGGCGCAGCGCGACGGCGACGAGTACGTGCTCAACGGGACGAAGGCGTGGGTGACGAACGGCGAGCGGGCCGCCATCGTCGCGCTGGCCGCCCGCACCGACGAGGGCATCTCGGCGTTCATCGTCGAGAAGGAGCCCGGTCCGACGTTCGCGGGCATCTCGGTCGGCAAGCACGTCGGCAAGCTCGGCTACAAGGGCGTCGAGACGGTCGAGATGGCCTACGTCGACCACCGCATCCCCGCCGCCAACCTCATCGGCGACGCCGGCCGGGGCCTCGCCCAGATCCTGGGCGTGCTCGAGGTCGGGCGCATCAACATCGCGGCGCGCGCCACGGGCGTCGCCCGGGCCGCGCTCGACGCGGCGCTGGCCTACGCGCAGCAGCGCACCACGTTCGGCAAGCCCATCGGCGAGCACCAGGCCATCCAGCTGAAGCTGGCCGACATGGCCACCCGGGTCGAGGCGGCCCGGCTGCTCACCCGCAACGCCGCCGAGCGCAAGACCGCGGGGCTGCGCTGCGACGTCGAGGCCGGCATGGCCAAGCTGTTCGCCAGCGAGACCGCGCTCGAGGTCGCCACCGAGGCCATGCGCATCCACGGCGGCGTGGGATACACCACCGAGTTCCCGGTCGAGCGCTACTACCGCGACGCCCCGCTGATGGTGATCGGCGAGGGCACCAACGAGATCCAGCGGTTGGTGATCGCCCGGGGCCTGCTGGCCCGGGCCCGCAACGCCTGACAACGGTCGTGACGCCGACAGCCCGGCAGGATGGACCGATGACGGTGGTCGTCGTCGGCAATCCGAAGCCCGCCTCCCGCACCCGGCAGGCGGCCGAGCTGGTGGCGGAGCGGCTCACGGATGCACCGCCCGCGACCGTGATCGAGCTGGCCGAGCTGGGCCCGGCGCTCCTCGGCTGGGGCGACCCGGCCGTCGACGCCGCCAAGCAGGCCGTCCGCGACGCCGACCTGGTGATCTTCGCGTCGCCCACCTACAAGGCGACCTACACCGGCCTGCTGAAGCTGTTCCTCGACCAGTTCGGCGCGGGCGAGCTGCACGGCACGACCGCCGTCGCCCTCATGCTCGGCGGCTCGCCGCACCACGCCCTGGCGGGGGAGCTCACCCTGAAGCCGGTGCTGTCCGAGATCGGCTGCAGCTGCCCGACGCCGGCCTTGTTCCTGCTCGACTCGGCGTGGGAGGCGAGCCCCGAGCTCGACACCTGGGTCGAGCGGGCTCGCGACGTGCTGCGCCCGCCGGCCGGCTGACGCCTCGCCGGCCGGGCGGCCGTGCGATCGTGTAGAAGAGCGATCGCCTGGACAACCATTGTCCGTCTCGTCTGCCGAGAGTACGGTTTCCAGCGAGTTGGGGGGACGACAGATGACACGACGACGCCGGGGCGCTGCCCTGGGAACGGAGGCCCTGGTGGTCTTGACCCTCGTCGGCCTGCTGGCGGCGGCGACGACGGCATGCTCCTCGGGGGAATCCTCGGGTGACGAGGCCGACGCCGCCGACTCGCCGGCGGAGACCGAGCCCGACGAGCCGGTGCCCGGCGCCGACGTGGCGCAGCCGACCGTGACCGGTCCGATCACGGGCGGGACGCACGGCGAGCAGTTCAACGCCATGCCGACCGGGCTCGCGGACAGCTACGGCTACGTCGAGGAGGAGTACTTCATCGAGGGGGAGGCGACCGCCTACCAGCCCGAGGGGGAGCTGAGCGAGGACGGGCGCTGGGTGGTCACCCCGGCGGGCACGGCGCCGTACCGGACGCGCATCATCGTCCGCCGCCCCGCCGACGCCGACGACTTCGACGGCACGGTCTTCGTCGAGTGGCTCAACGTGACCGGCGGGGTGGACGCCGACCCCGACTTCGGTCTCACGAACCCCGAGCTGCTCTCACACGGCTCGGCGTACGTCGGCGTGTCCGCGCAGCGGGTGAGCGTCGAGGGCGGCGCGGCGGCCCTGCCGGTCGACATCCCCGGGGCCGAGGTGCAGGCGCTCAAGCAGTGGGACCCCGAGCGGTACGGCGAGTTGATGCACCCGGGCGACCCGTACTCGTACGACATCTTCTCGCAGGCGGCGCAGGCCGTCCGCCGCCCGGGCGACGTGGACGTGCTCGACGGGCTGGCCGCCCGGCACGTCATCGCCATGGGCGAATCGCAGTCGGGCGCCCGCATGCTCAGCTACGTGAACGCCGCGCATCCGGTCGCCCGCATCTACGACGGGTTCCTGGTGCACAGCCGGGGCGGCGGGGGCTCACCGCTCGGCGAGGGCGGGTTCGTGCTCGGCGAGGGGGTGTCGCTGGTACGGGACGACCTCGACGTGCCGGTGCTGCAGTTCGAGACCGAGACCGACCTGTTCGGGCCGCTCGGGTTCTTCCGGGCCCGGCAGGACGACACCGACCTGCTGCGGACGTGGGAGGTCGCCGGCACCGCCCACGCGGACAAGTCGATCCTGGACTACAACGCCGAGATGGCCCGCGAGCTGGCCGGCGGCGGGTTCGACCTGGCGGCCCAGTGCGGCTCGATCAACGAGGGTCCCCAGGCGCAGGTGCTGCGCGCCGCCGTCGCCGGGCTGCGGACCTGGGTCGTGGAGGGCGAGGCGCCGCCGTCGGCGCCGCCACTCGAGGTCGAGGGCGAGGCCATCCTGCGGGACGAGCGCGGGATCGCGCTCGGCGGCATCCGCACGCCGGCGGTCGACGCCCCCGTCTCGGTGCTGACCGGCGAGGCGCCCGCCGGCCGGAGCGTGCTCTGCATGCTGTTCGGGGACACCGTGCCGTTCGACGCCGCCACCCTGGCGGCGCTCTACCCGACGCACGAGGACTACGTCGACGCCGTGACCGAGGCGGCCGACGGCGCCGTCGCCGGCGGGTTCCTGCTCCGCGCCGACGCCGACGAGATGGTGGCGGCGGCCGAGGATGCCGACGTCCCCGGCCCAGGAGCGGCCGAGGAGGCGGTGTCCGCGGGATGACGTCGGGGGAGGTCCGCACCGTCCGGAGCTTCTGCCGGGTCTGCACCTCGGTGTGCGGGATCCTCGTCGACGTCGAGGGCGACCGGGTCGTCCGGGTCCGGGGCGATCGCGACCACCCCCTTTCGCACGGCTACACGTGCGCCAAGGGACGGGCGCTGCCGTCGATGCACCACCACCCCGAGCGGCTCGAACGGCCGCTGGTGCGGGTCGACGGCCGCCTCCGCCCGACGACGTGGGAGGCGTGCCTGGACGACCTCGGCTCCCGGCTGCGCGCCATCGTCGATCGCCACGGTCCGGCCGCGGTCGGCATCTTCTTCGGCAGCGGCGTGGGCATGGACGCGGCCGGGTACCGCATGGCCCAGGCGCTGCACCGCGCCATCGGCACCCCGGCGAGGTTCAGCCCGCTGACCATCGACGGCACCGCCAAGGTCCTGGTGTCCGACCTGGTCGGCGGCTCGGTCGCCCTCAACCCGCGGCCCGACTACGACCGGTCCCGGTTCGTGATGTACGTCGGCTGCAACCCGGTCGTGTCCCACGGACACACGGTCGCCATGCCCGATCCGGTGAACGCGCTCCGGGCGCTGCGGGACCGGGCGGAGGTGTGGGTCGTGGATCCCCGGCGCACCGAGACCGCCCGACTCGCCACGCACCACCTCGCACCGCGGCCGGGCACCGACCACGCGGTGCTCGCCTTCCTCGTGCGCGCCCTGCTGCACGACGGCGCCGACCGGGCGCTGCTCGAGCGTCACACGGTCGGCCGCGACGCGCTGGCCGAGGCGGTGGCACCGTTCACCCTCGAGCACGCGGCGCGGGTCGCCGACGTCGCCCAGGACGACCTGGTGGGGCTGCTGGCTGCGGTGCGGCGGGCCGGGCGCGTCGCCGTCGAGACCGGGACGGGCGTGACGATGGCGGCGGGCGCCAACGTGACGCAGTGGCTCGCCTGGGCGCTGATGGTCGTCACGGGGTCGATGAACCGCCCGGGCGGCGTGTGGTTCCATCCGGGGTTCGGGAACCAGCTGGAGGCGTTCGAGCTGCCGGTCTCGCCTCCCGAGGGCGGCGCGTTCGGCCCCGGTCCGGCCACCCGGCCCGAGGCCCAGGGGTTCCTCGGCGAGTGGCCGTGCGCGGTGCTGGCCGACGAGATCCGCGCCGGCAACATCCGCGCCGTCCTCAACCTCGGCGGCCATCTCGTCACCGCTTTCCCCGACACCGGTGACCTGGTGCCGGCGCTCGAGGCGGTGGACGTGTTCGCCACGATCGAGATCATCGGCAACGACACGACCGCGCTGTCGACCCACGTGCTACCCACCAAGGACCAGCTCGAGCGCGCCGACGTGACGCTGTGGGACCACCTGAGCCCGCGGGTCGCCGCCCAGCACACGCCGGCCGTCGTCGGCCCGGTCGGGGATCGGCGATCCACGTGGTGGGTGCTCGCCGAGCTCGGGCGGCGGCTCGGCCACGATCTGGCCGACACGACAGGTGACGACGCCACCGACGACGCCCGCCTCGCCCGGATCACCGCCCGGGCCCGGTGCTCGTTCGACGAGCTCGTCGCCACCGGGTGGGCGGAGGCGCCGCACGAGATCCCGGCGCCGTGGGTGGAGGCCCACGTCGAGCGGCTCGGCGGGTGGCGGCTCGCGCCCCAGGTGCTCGTCGACCAGCTGGCCGCGCTGGCGGAGCCCGCGCCGCTGGTGCTCGTGCCGCGTCGCCAGGTGCGCCACCTCAACTCGCAGTTCGACGACCTCGGCGAGATCGCCGACGTGGTGGTCCACCCCGACGACGCGGCCGCCGCGGGCGTGATCGACGGTGCGCCCGTCGTCGTCCGCAGCGAGCGGGGCGAGATGGTCGGCGTGGCCCGGGTCGACCCGTCCGTCCGGCGCGGCGCAGTGTCGGTGCCCCACGGCCACCAGCGGGCGAACGTCAACCGGCTCACCGACTCCGACGACATCGACCCGGTGACCGGCATGGCGCACTACTCGGGGGTGCCGGTGAGCCTGCACGCGGCGCCGGGCGGCTCGCCCGCGCCGGCATGACCGCCGCCAGCCGATCGTGAGAGGGTGCGCATGATGCAACATTTCGTGACCTACCCGATGGTCGCCCATCCCTACAGCCCCGAGCTGGTGTCCAAGCAGGCGATCATCCGGTTCGCCACCCGGGCCGAAGAGCTGGGGTTCGACGGGATGGGGTTCACCGACCACCCGGCGCCGTCGCACCGCTGGCTCATGGCTGGCGGGCACGACGCGCTCGACCCGTTCGTGGCGCTCGGGCTGGTCGCCGCCGTGACCGAGCGGGTGCGCCTCGTCCCCAACATCCTGGTGCTGCCCTACCGCAACCCGTTCCTCGTGGCCAAGGCCGCGGCCACGCTCGATGCCGTGTCCGGCGGCCGCTTCGTTCTGGCGGTCGCCACCGGGTACCAGCGCGGCGAGTACAGGGCGCTCGGCGTCGACTTCGAGGAGCGGAACCCGCTCTTCGACGAGGCGCTCACCGTCATCCGGGGGGTCTGGTCCGAGGACGAGTTCGCCTACGACGGCCGCCACTTCACCGCCCGGGGCCAGACCGCCAACCCCAAGCCCGAGCACATCCCCGTCTGGATCGGGGGCAACAGCGCCCTGTCCCGCCGGCGGGTGGCGACGGTGGGCGACGGCTGGAACCCGTTCGCGGCGCCCGCCACGCTGGCGCAGACGGCGAAGACCCCGGTGCTCGAGACGGTCGACGACCTGAAGCCCATGCTCGACCACCTGTGGCGCTGCGTCGACGAGGCGGGGCGCGACCCGGCGAGCCTCGACATCGCACTGCAGGCGCTCGGCTGCGCGCCGCCCGGCGACGACGAGTTCGACCCCGAGCAGCACCTCGACGCGCTGGGCACGCTCGCCGACCTCGGCGTGACGTGGACGAGCACCGGTGTCCCGGGCGACAGCCTCGACCACGCCCTCGAGGCGCTCGAGCAGTACGCGGCCGGGGTCATCGCCCCGCAGCGGCGGGCCTAGGAGTTCTTGCGCCCGAACATGCGACACGCACGTCGGTCCTGCCTGCAGAACTGTCGCAAGTTCGGAGATCAGGGCGCGCCGGTGATGTAGTCGCCGCTGTCGGGGTGGTGGTACCAGCCGCCGGCGGCGGACGTGCCGCCGTCGACGTGCAGGGTCTGGCCGGTGACGTACGTCGACAGGTCGGAGGCGAGGAACACGGCGGCGCCCGCGATGTCGTCGACGTGCCCGAGCGCGGCCGAGGGGCACGACGAGGGCCGTCCGGGCGGTCCTCTCGTCCTCCGTCCGGCCGTCGCCGGATGCCGCGGCCAGGCGCGCCAGGCCCTCCGTCCACGTGATGTCGGGCGCCAGCGCGTTCACGCGGATCTGGTGCGGCGCCAGCTCGAGCGCCGTGGTCTTGGTCAGGTTGAGGACCCCGGCCTTGGCCGCCGCGTAGGCGGCGTAGCCGGGCGCGGCCCGCACCCCCTCGATCGAGGCGACGTTGACGATGCTGCCGCCCCGCCCGGCCGCCACCATCGCGCGCCCGACGCGCTGGGTGCAGAGGATGACGTGGCGCAGGTTCGCCCGGTGGAGGGCGTCGATGCCCTTCTCGGACACGTCGAGGATCGACGAGACGAACACGCCGCCGGCGTTGTTCACGAGGACGTCGATGCGGCCGTAGCGGTCGAGCGTGGCCGTGACCGCGCGGTCGACCTGGTCGGCTTCGCGGACGTCGGTGACGACGGCGAGCCCGCCCACCTCGGCGGCGGCGGACGCGCAGGTCTCGGCGTCGCGCTCCCAGACGGACACGTCGGCGCCGAACGCGGCCAGCCCGGCGGCGATGCCCCGCCCGAGGCCGGCGCCGCCGCCGGTCACGACCGCGACCTTGCCGGCGAGCGAGACGGTGTCGGGGCCCAGTGGCATGCCGCTCCTCAGTCCTCCTCGACCGCGAGCACGGCCCGGGCCCGGGCGGCGACCACCTCGTCGACCATCTGGTCCTCGAAGGCGATCGTCTCGCCCCCGGCCGCCTCGAACGCCGACAGCAGCCGGCGGGCCCCGTCGATCTCCTCGGGGGTCGGCTGGAAGGCGGCGCGGGCGAGGGGCACCTGCGCCGGGTGGATGCACATCTTCCCCGCGTAGCCGAGGGCTCGGGCCGCGCGGGCCTCGGCCGTGAACCGGTCGTCGTCGTGGAAGTCGATGGTGACCATGTCGAGCGCGGGGATGCCCGAGAGGCGGGCCGCGACCGCCACGAACGCCCGGGCCCACGCCACCTCGGCGTTGCCCGGCGTCCGCACGCCGCCGAGATCGGCGATGTAGTCCTCGGCGCCGAAGTAGCACCCCGCCACGGGGGGAACGAGCACCTCGCGGGCGTCGGCGACCCCCCGCACGGTCTCGAGCCCGGCGACGACGGCCCGGTCACCGAGGGCGGCGGCGACGTCCGCGACGTGTGCGGCGGAGTCGAGCTTCGGGACCACCACGGCCGCGAGGCCGTCGGGTAGCGCCGCGACGTCCTCGGCGAACCACGGGGTGCCGGGCGGGTTCACCCGCACGCACACCGGCAGGACTCCGGCGAGCTCGGCGGCGGCCTGTCGCACGTCGTCGCGAGCTGCGGCCTTGGCCGCCGGCGGCACCGCGTCCTCGAGGTCGAGCACGACGGCGTCAGGACCGGAGCGCGGCGCCTTGGCCGCCAGCTCGGGCCGGTTGCCCGGCACGAACAACACCGAGCGCCAACGAGCATTCATGTCGGGCGGCGGTGCATCAGCGCCGAGCGGCGACAGCGGGCCACCAGCTCGTCGCGCTGGTTGTAGGCCCGGTGCTCGAACACGACGATGCCCTGGTTGGGGCGAGACGACGAGGGGCGGGCCGAGACGACCTCGGTCTGGGCGTGGATCGAGTCGCCGGGGATCACCGGGGTGGGGAACGCGATCTCCTCGAACCCGAGGTTGGCGACGGTGGTGCCGAGGGTCGTCTCGAACACCGACAGCCCGATGAGCAGCGACAGCGTGAACAGGCTGTTGACCACGCGGGTGCCGAACTCGGTGTTCTCGGCGAACGACTCGTCGAGGTGCAACGGCTGTGCGTTCATGGTGAGCACCGAGAACAGCGTGTTGTCGGCCTCGGTGATCGTGCGGGTGACGGCGTGGTCGATCACGGTGCCGGGGGTGAGGTCCTCGAACCAGCGGCCCATCACCGGCCGGGATCCTGCCATTTCGTGGTCACCCACTTGTCCTCCACGAGTCGACGACGGTCCGCAGCTCAGGTCGCGGACCCTGCACCCGCAGTATCGCTCGCGGGGTCGGCCAGCTCGGCCAGCACCTCGTCGGTGTGCTCGCCGAGCGCGGGAACGTGCGCCCCCTGTCTCGCAGGGAGGCCCGAGAACGTGACCGGCCCGTTGACCGTCCGCAGCGCGCCGCCCGCGAGCTCGACGAAGCCGTCGTTGGCCGCCAGCTGCGGGTCCTGCACAACGTCCGCGGGTGTCTGCGCCGGCGCCCACCAGACGCCCTCTGCCTCGAACCGCTCGGCCCACTCGGCGAGGGGGCGCTCGGCGATGATCTCGTCGAGGGCGGCGATGACCTCGGCCCGGTGCTTCCGGATCGCCTTGGCGTCGGCGAAGCGGGGGTCGTCGAGCAGGTCGGGGCGACCGAGGGCCCGGCACACGGCCGGGATGTGGCGGGCGGCCTCGAGCCCGGTGAAGAAGAACCAGCGGCCGTCGGCCGCGCGGTAGGGGTTCATCAGCGGCGCCTGGTTGCGGTGGCGGGGCTCGGACCCGGCGACCCGGCCGAGCGCCATCTGGATGCCGAGGTCCCAGCCGAGCACGTAGGTCCCGGTGCGCAGCAGCGACACCTCGACCACCCGGCCCCGCCCGGTGTGGCGCTGCTCGAGCACGGCGGCGAGCACACCCGAGAGCGCGGCGAGGCCGGTGATGTGGTCGCCGATGCCGCCGCGGGCGTTGAGCGGGTTGCCGTCGCCGTCGGCCATCTGGACCGCCAGACCCGAGCGGGCCCAGAACGCCCCGATGTCGTAGGTGGGGCGGTTGCGGTCGTCGCCGTGGAGCCCGTAGCCGCTGACGCTGCAGTAGACGAGGTGCGGATGGCGGGCGACCGTCGCCTCGGGCTCGAGCCCCAGCTTGTCGAGTGCGTCGGGGCGGACGTTGCTGATGAACACGTCGGCCGTGGCGAGCAGGTCGTCGAGGCGCTCCTGGTCGGACGCCTCGCGCAGGTCGAGCACGACGCTGCGCTTGCCGCGGTTGTCCAGGGCGAACGCGGGGTTGGGCATGTCGTCGCCCATGCCGAGCGACCCGAAGACGCCGCGCATGGGATCGCCGGTCGGCGGCTCGACCTTGATGACGTCGGCGCCCCAGTCGGCCAGCAGGGCGGCCGCCGCCGGCGCGGCCACCCACACGCCGAGCTCGACGACCCGCAGGCCGGCGAGCGCGCCGAGACCCTGCGCGCCCGTCCCCTCGGGTGCCGGCTCGCTCACGAAGCCGGCACCGGCCGCGACTCGGCGGCGCGCTCCCGCAGCACGTTCTTCTCGACCTTCCCGGTGGCGTTGAGGGGGAGCGCGTCGACGATCTCGATCGCCCGGGGGACCTTGTAGTTGGCGATCTCGGCGCGGCACCACGCCAGGATCTCGGCGCCGACCGCCGGGTCGCCCGACCGCGTGACCACGAACGCCATGCCGACCTCGCCGAGGCGCTGGTCGGGGATCCCGATCACCGCCACCTCCTGCACGTCGGGGTGGCGCAGCAGGTGGTTCTCGATCTCCGCCGGGTAGGCGTTGAACCCGCCGACGATGAACATGTCCTTGATGCGGCCCACGATCTTCAGGCACCCGGCCTCGGTGAGCTGGCCCACGTCGCCGGTGCTCAGCCAGCCGTCGGGCGACAGCGCCGCTGCGGTGGCCTCGGGATCGTCGAGGTACCCGAGCATCACGCTGCCGCCCCGCAGCAGGATCTCGCCCGCCTCGCCCCGGGGCACGTCGTCACGGTGCTGGTCGACCAGCCGCAGCTCGAAGCCGGGCCGGGGCCGGCCGACCGTGGTGGCGATCGTCTCCGGGTCGTCGTCGAGCGCGGTGCCGCTGGCAGTACCGCCCTCGGTGAGCCCGTACCCCGAGATCAGCACCGAGTACGGCAGCTCGGCGAAGATGCGCCGGATGAGCTCGACCGGGATGTCGGCCGCCCCGATCGTGCCAGCCCGCAGGCTGGACAGGTCGTAGCGGTCGCGGTCGGGGTGGTCGAGGAGCGACTGGAACAGCGTCGGGGCGCCGGGCAGCACGGTCACCCGCTCGTCGGCGATGCGCTGCAGCGCCCGGCCTGCGTCGAACACGGGCTCCGGCAGCATCGTGACGCCGGCCGCGAGCGACGTGAGGATGCCCGCCTTGAGCCCGAACATGTGGAAGTAGGGGTTGACCATCAGGTAGCGGTCGCCGGCTTCGAGGCCGACCATGCCGACCCAGTCGGTCGCGACGCCCAGCGTCCGGCTGTGGGTGGAGACCACGCCCTTCGGCACGCCCGTCGTGCCGGACGTGAACAGGATGTCCGACGGGTCGTCGGGCGAGACCGCGGCCTGGCGGCGCTCGGCCTCGGCCTCGGCCTCGTCGGTCGCCCGGGCCAGGAAGCCGGCCCAGCTCTCGGTGCCGTCGGGCGCCTCGCCCCGGGCCACCACGATCGTCTGCAGGTCCGGCAGGTCGACCCCGGCCGTCCGGGCCATGGCGACATAGTCGGTGCCGAGGAAGTCGGTGGTGGTCACCAGGGCCCGCGCCCGGCTGCGGGACAGGATGTCCGCGGTCTCGCCGCCCTTGAACCGCGTGTTGACCGGGACCAGCACGGCGGCGGCCTGCCACAGGCCGAGCGCGGCGACGATCCACTCTGCGCTGTTCGGGGCCCAGATCGACACCCGGTCGCCGGGCTCGATGCCCGAGGCGACCAGCGCGGCCCCGAACCTGCGCGCCTCGGCGACCAGCTCGGCGTACGTGAGGCGGGTGTCGCCGTCGACCACGGCGAGGCCGTCGCCGAACCGGTCGGCGGCGGCCGCCGTCATCGCCGGGATGCTCTCCCAGCTCTGGGTGCTCACCGAATCCCGCTCTTGCTGCTTCGCAGCGGGCCGCTCGGGCCACGCTCACTGCATTGCGGACGTTCGCTCACCGAACCACCTTGTCCTCGACGTTCATCAGGCGGGCCAGGTTGCCGCCCATGATCTTGCGGACGGTCTCGTCGGGCTGCCCGGCCAGCTCGTCGGCGTAGCTGGCGGGGTCGGCCAGCCCCTCGGGGTGCGGGTAGTCGGACCCGAACAGCACCCGGTCGACCCCGATGAGGTCGGCCAGCGCGCCGAGGTCTTCCTCCCAGAACGGGCTGATGTGGATGTTGCGCTTGAAGACGGTCACGGGGTCCTCGAGGAAGTCCTGCGGCATCTTCTTGTAGACGTCGGCGAGGTTGCGGAGCAGCGGCTCGGTCCAGCTGCTGCCGTTCTCGATGACCGCCACCTTGAGCTGCGGGAAGCGGGACAGCGCGCCGTGGCAGATGAGGGCCGAGACGGCGTCCTCGACGGGCCGCCACTGCCCCAGCATGCGGAACGCCTGGGGCTGGAACGGCAGCATCTCGCTGTCGTTGCCCATCCACTCGTTGGCGAAGCGGTCGTAGCCGCTGTCGGACGAGTGCATGCCGACGAGGATGTCGGCCTCGACCACCTTCTCCCAGAAGGGGTCGAACTCGGGCAGCCCGAACGAACGCGGGCCGCGGTAGCCCGGGACAGGGGCCGGCCGGATGAGCACGACCCGCGCCCCGCGCTCGACCACCCACTCGAGCTCCTCGATCGCCCGCTCGACGATCGGCAGGGTGATGACCGGCGTGGGGAAGATCCGGTCCTCGTAGTCGAAGGTCCACGTCTCGTGCATCCACTGGTTGAGGGCGTGGATCGCCGCGTGCGTGAGCTCGGGATCGTCGCGCATGCGCTCCTCGACCAGGCTGGCCAGCGTCGGGAACATCAGGGCACGGTCGATGCCCTGCTCGTCCATGAGCTGCAGGCGGGGTGCCGGCTCGCGGTAGGCGGGGATCGACCGCATCGGCTCGCCGAAGATCTCGCGCCGGTTCTTGCCCTCGGGGTTGCCGTGTCGGAAGTAGTCCTCCTGCGCACCCGGGCGGGCCACGACCTCGAACGTGGGGTTGGGGATGTACTCGCTGATCTTCCCGCGGATCACGATCTTCTTGCGGCCCCGCACCTCGACGTAGTCGATCGCCCGCTTGTAGCGGTCGGGGAGGAACTTGGTCAGCGCCTCCTCCGTCTCGTAGAGGTGGTTGTCGGCGTCGAACACCGGGATGTCGAGGGTTTTGCTGGGCATCGGTTCCTCCTCGTGCGCGTGGGTCGGGTGTCAGAGCGATTCGGCGAGCGAGCCGAGCAGGTCGCGCGTGCGCCGCATCGAGGCCAGCAGCTCGTCGCGACCGTTGCCGAGCGGCACGACCCGGACCGACAGGTCGGTGACGCCGGCATCGGCGAAGGCCCGCAGGCGCTTCTCGATGGTGGCCTCGCTGCCCGCGGCCAGGATGTCCCCGACGTTGCGGGCGTCGCCGTGGTCGAGCAGCCGCTGGTAGTTGGGCGACACCTCGGCCTCGGCCAGGATGCGGTTGGTGCGCTCGACGGCGGCGTCGACCTCGTCGTCGCGGCACAGGCACACCGGGATGCCGGCGACGATGCGCGGCGCGGGCCGCCCCGCGGCCTCGGCGGCCTGCGTGATGCGGGGCGCGACGTGGGTGGCGATCGCCCGCTCGTCGGCCAGCCAGAGGATGGTGCCGTCGGTGCGCTCGCCCGCCAGGCGCAACATGACCGGGCCGAGGGCGGCGATCAGCACCGGCGTCGGGGTCACGTCGGTGATGTCGAGCGGGTTGTGCACCCGGAACAGGTCGTTCTCGACGTCGACGGTGCCGGGCCCGGCCAGGGCCTGGTCGAGCACGTCGAGGTGGGCGCGCATGGTGGGGGCCAGGTGCTCGTAGGGCAGGCCGAGCATCTCGTCGATGACCCAGTGGTGCGACACCCCGAGGCCCAGCGACAGCCGGCCGTCGCACACGGCCTGCACCGACAGCGCCTGCTGGGCGAGGGCGATGGGGTGCCGGGGCTGCACGGGCACCACCGCCGTGCCGATCTCGATGCGGCTGGTCTCGGCGCCCACGAGCGTGGCTGCGGTCAGCGCGTCGAACTCGTCGGGGATCTGGGGGACCCAGATCGTGGCCAGCCCGGCCTCCTCGGCCCACCGGGCGTCGGCCCGCAGCCGGTCGACCTTGGTGGCATAGCGGCCCCGCTCCGGCCCGATCATCACCCCGATGCGCATCCGCGCCCCTCTTCCGTCGTCGGGTTGAGAACACTATTCTTGCCAGAGTGTAACGTTGGTCTCAACGCTCGCGAAGAGCACCGCGAAGAAGACCGCGAAGAACACGCGCGCGACGGTGAAGCCCCGGGGAGGGACGTGGGTCACGAAGGAAGCCTGTACATCGGTGGCGAGTGGATCGCACCGAGCGCCGGTGACGGCATCGACGTGATCTCGCCCCACACCGAGGAGGTCATCGCCCGTGCGCCGGCCGCCGGTCCCGCGGACGTCGACCGTGCAGTCGCCGCCGCCCGTGCGGCGATCGACGAGGGCCCGTGGCCCCGCCTCGACCCGGCCGCGCGCATCGCCGCCGTGCGCCGGCTGGCCGCCGTCTACGGCGAGCGCCGGCGCGAGATGGCCGCGCTGATCACGGCCGAGATGGGCGCCCCGATCACCTTCTCGAAGCTGGCCCAGGCCACCCTGCCGTGCGCGATGCTCGGCGCCTTCGCCGACGTCGCCGAGGCCCACGCCTGGGAGGAGGTGCGCCCCGGCTACTACGGGCAGGACGTGACCCTCCGCAGGGAGCCGGTCGGCGTGGTCGCCGCCGTCGTGCCCTGGAACATGCCGCAGCACTCGATCGTGGTGAAGCTCGCCCCGGCGCTCCTCGCCGGCTGCGCGGTCGTGCTCAAGCCCGCGCCCGAGACGCCCCTCGACGCCCTGCTGCTCGCCGAGATGATCGACGAGCTGGGCCTGCCCCCGGGAGTCGTCAGCGTGCTGCCCGGCGACCGCGAGGCGGGCGCCCACCTCGTCGGCCACCCCGGGGTCGACAAGGTCGCCTTCACCGGCTCCACCGCCGCGGGACGGCAGGTGGCCGCCGCCTGCGCCGCCAACCTCACCCGCGTGAGCCTCGAGCTCGGCGGCAAGTCGGCCGCTGTCGTGCTCGACGACGCCGACCCCGCGGCCGTCGCCTCGGGCGCGCGTGTCGCCGGCCTGATGAACGGCGGGCAGGCCTGCGTCGCGCAGACGCGCTACCTCGTCCCCGAGTCACGCTACGACGAGATGGTGGACGCGCTGGCCGCCTCGCTCGACACCTTGGTGGTCGGCGACCCCACCGACCGCGCCACCGAGCTCGGCCCGCTCGTCGCCCGCCGGCAGCAGGAGCGGGTGCGCGACTACATCGAGCTCGGGGAGAAGGAGGGGGCGCGCCTCGTGGTCGGCGGCACCGATCTCCCCGACGGCATCGACCGGGGCTGGTACGTGCGGCCGACGCTGTTCGCCGACGTCGACAACGGCATGCGCATCGCCCGCGAGGAGATCTTCGGGCCGGTGCTCTCGGTGATCCCGTATCGCGACGAGGACGACGCGGTCCGCATCGCCAACGATTCCGACTACGGGCTGTCGGGCTCGGTGTGGACCGGGGACGTCGGGCGCGGCCTGGCGGTCGCCGGCCGGGTCCGCACGGGCACCTTCGGCGTGAACCAGCCCTACAGCATGGACCCGGCCGCGCCGTTCGGCGGGGTCAAGGCCAGCGGCTTCGGGCACGAGCTCGGCCGCGAGGGGCTCGACGAGTACCTCGACATCAAGGCGATCTCGGTGGCGCCGGCACCGTGAGCGCGACACGACCAGGACTGCGAGAGGGGACAGCACGATGAGTGCGACCGACACGACCGACGACCTCTACTACGACCCGTACGACTTCGAGATCGACGCCGACCCGTACCCGATCTGGAAGCGCCTGCGCGACGAGCGGCCCCTCTACCACAACGAGCGCTACGACTTCTACGCCCTGAGCCGCTTCGCCGACGTCGAACGCGCCCTCGTCGACTGGCGGACCTACAGCTCGGCCAAGGGCACGGTCCTCGAGCTGATCAAGGCCGACATGGACATCCCGCGCGGGTCGATCATCTTCGAGGATCCGCCGAACCACGACCTCCACCGCGGCCTGCTGTCCCGCGTGTTCACGCCCCGCAAGATGAACGCCATCGAGCCGAAGGTGCGCGAGTTCTGCGCCCGCTCGCTCGACCCGCTCGTGGGCACCGGCGGGTTCGACTTCATCCGCGACCTCGGTGCCCAGATGCCCATGCGGACGATCGGCATGCTGCTCGGCATCCCCGAGCAGGACCAGGAGGCCCTCCGCGACCAGATCGACGAGGGCCTGCGCCTCGAGAAGGGCGAGATGCCCGAGTTCGACCTCCAGCAGGCGAACGACCAGGCCGCCGTGTTCGCGGACTACATCGACTGGCGGGCGAAGAACCCGTCCGACGACCTGATGACCGATCTGCTGCAGGCCGAGTACGAGGACGTCGACGGCGTCCAGCGCCGCCTGACCCGCGACGAGGTCCTCAACTACGTGAACCTGGTCGCGGCCGCCGGCAACGAGACGACGACGCGCCTCATCGGTTGGACCGGCAAGGTGCTCGCCGAGCATCCCGACCAGCGCCGGGACCTGGTCGAGGACCGCAGCCTGGTGCCGAACGCCATCGAGGAGCTGCTGCGCTTCGAACCCCCGTCGCCCGTGCAGGCGCGCCTCGTGACCAGGGAGGTCGAGTACCACGGGCAGGTCGTCCCCGAGGGCAGCGCCATGCTGCTGCTCAACGCCTCGGGCAACCGCGACGAGCGCAAGTTCCCCGACGGCGACCGCTTCGACATCCACCGCAAGATCGACCACCACCTGGCGTTCGGCTACGGCATCCACTTCTGCCTGGGCGCGGCGCTGGCCCGGCTCGAGGGCCGGGTCGCGCTCGACGAGGTGCTGCAGCGGTTCCCCGAGTGGGAGATCGACACCGACAATGCCGTCCAGGCCCGGACGTCGACTGTGCGGGGGTGGGAGAAGCTGCCGGTCCTCACGCCCTGACCGGGCGTGCGGCCGGCGCCGACGGCGGTCGGAGCGCGGTCCAGAACGCGAACACGAGGACGAGCGCGCCGAGGACCACGTCGAGGGCCACGAACGTGTTCTGGAACGTGCTCAGGTCCGACGGAGAGATGTCGACGTAGTGGGCCAGGCTGATGAGCCCGCTCACCGAGTAGGCGCCGAGCCACGCGGCCGCCTGCGGCCAGCGGCCGGCGCGAAAGCGTCGGTAGCCGACGATCGCCGCCGCGGTGAACAGCACCCAGCTGATCGGGATGACCCACTGCGTGACGAGGGACGAGATGAGCGGCGGGTCGTCGCTGACGTAGTCGTCGTACCGCAGCGTGTTGTCGGTGTAGTGGACGAACGACTCGACGATCGCCGCGGCGAGCAGGACCTGGAGCAGGCGGGTGCGCGTGTCGACGGGGCGGTCGTCCCTTGCGGCGCGGCGAGGGGGACGGGCGGACTCGACGGCAGCTCCCATGGGCACTCCCTGGACTAGATAGATCGGACTAGATAGATCGATCTAGTTGGACCGTACAGTATCCTCGCACCCGTGACCAGCACGCGTGAGCGCATCCTCGACGCCAGCTCCGAGCTGTTCCGCCGCCAAGGCCTCACGGGCACCGGGGTCAAGCAGATCCTGGCCCTGGCCGAGGCGCCCTACGGCTCGCTGTACCACCACTTCCCCGGCGGGAAGGACCAGCTCGCGGCCGAGACGATCACGCGAGCGGGTGCGTACTACGGGCAGCTCGTCGCCGGGAAGCTCGCCGAGCACGCCGACATCGTGGACGCACTGCGGGCGGCGTTCCTCGATGCCGGAGCGACGCTGGAGGCCACCGACTACGCCGACGCCTGCCCGATCGAGACCGTGGCGCTGGAGGTCGCGAGCACCAACGAGCATCTCCGGTTGGCGACAGCCGAGGTGTTCGACTCGTGGCTCGACGCCATGGCCGCCTACCTGACGATCGGCGGCGTCGACCCGCCCGAGGCGCGGTCGTTGGCGCTCACGATCGTGGCGGCGCTCGAGGGTGCGTTCGTGCTGGCGCGGGCGACTCGCCGCACCGACGCCCTCGACGCGTGCGGCGACGCCATGGCGAGACTCGTGGAGGCGGCGCGCCAGCGCGCCGCGACGGCCGCCCCGGCTGGCGCCTGAGTAATCACGACGGCCGCCCCGGCTGGCGCCTGAGTGATCACGACGGCCGCCCCGCAGGGCGCCTGACGGCCCGGCGGACCCGCACCGGCCAAATCCCGATTGGCGTGGTCGGGTTTCGGGTCTACGATCGCAAGCGGTCGGCCGTGAGCCGCGCCGCGCTCCCGGTCGCCGCAGCTCAGCGAGATCTGGGAGGTCGGCATGAGTGATTACCTGCACCCCGAGACGCTCGTGGACGCCGATTGGGTCGCCCAGCACGTCGACGACGCGCACGTCCGGTTGATCGAGGTCGACGAGGACACCACCGCCTACGAGAAGGGCCACATCCGCAACGCGGTCGGCTGGAACTGGTTCACCGACCTGCACGACCCGGTGCGCCGGGACTACGTCGACCAGGAGGGCCTGAGCCGCCTCCTCCAGCAGGCCGGCGTGGACCGCGACACGACGGTGGTCCTGTACGGGGGCAACAACAACTGGTTCGCGGCCTACGCCTACTGGCTGGCCCGGTATCTCGGCTTCGACGCGGTGAAGCTGCTCGACGGCGGGCGCAAGAAGTGGGAGCTCGAGGGCCGCGAGCTGACCCCGGACGTCCCCACCGTCCGGCAGAGCGACCTCCGGGTCACCGGGCTCGTGCGCGGTGACCTGCGGGGCCTGCGCGACGAGGTGCTGGCCAAGCTCGGTCAGGAGCAGCTGATCGACGTCCGCTCACCCGAGGAGTACCGGGGCGAGCGGCTGGCGCCCGAGCACCTGCCCCAGGAGCAGGCGCAGGTGCCGGGCCACATCCCCGGCGCGGTCAACATCCCCTGGAGCAAGGCCGCCAACGACGACGGCACGTTCCGGGCGGCCGACGAGCTCCGCGCCCTCTACGAGGGCGAGGGCATCAGCCGCGATCGCGGGGTGATCGCCTACTGCCGCATCGGCGAGCGCTCCGCACACACGTGGTTCGTCCTGCACGAGCTGCTGGGCTACCCGTCGGTGGAGAACTACGACGGCTCGTGGACCGAGTACGGCTCGCTCGTCGGGGTCCCCGTCGAGCGGTGAGCCACGGCGGGCCGGCCCGCCTGTGTCCGCGTGCGCCGGCCGCGCCGGCCGGCTCGTTCGCGACCGGGCGCCGATACCGTGGCCGCCATGGGACGAGGCGAGCGCATCGTCGCAACCGTCACCAGCTGGCCCGGCGTCACCACCGGGGTCGGCCGCTTCGGCGAGACCGAGTTCTTCCTCGACGGCCGGATGCTCGGGCACGTGCACGGCGACGGGCAGGCCGACATCCCGTACCCTCGGCGGATCCGGGACGAGCTGGTCGCGGCCGGCCGCACCGGACCGCACCACATCCACCCCGACTCCGGGTGGACCACCCGCTACATCGAGTCCGACGACGACGCCGACGAGGTGGTCGAGCTGATCCGCATCAACTACGACCGGGTCACTCGGTCAGCGTCGGGTACATCCTGACCTGACCCGGCCCCGGCCGGGCCTCGTGGCGGCACCCGCGGCTCACGGCGTGGCGACGAAGTGGTGCCGGGTGCCGGCGTGGGGGTCGAGGTCGTCATCGCCCGCGGGGCTGGCGTGCAGGAGCGCGTCCGCCAGGCGGGGGACGTGGTGCAAAAGCACGTGGCGGGCCTCCTCGAGGATGTCGTGGGCGCGGACGAGCGCGAGGCCCGCGTCCAGCGCCACGTCGGCGTCGACGTGGAGCTGGTGGCCGATCCAGCGCACCCGGACGCGCTCGACGGCCCGGATGCCGGGGACCGAGGCGAGCTGGGCGGCGACCGCGTCCACGACCTCGGGCTCCACGCCGTCCATGAGCCGGCGCGCCACGTCGCGGGCAGCGATGCGCAGCACCCTGATGATGGCGATGCTGATGGCGAGCCCGATCAGCGGGTCGGCCAACGGCCAGCCGGCCAGCGAGCCGAGCGCGGCGCCGACCACGGCGAGGCTGGTCAACCCGTCGGTGCGGGCGTGGAGCCCGTCGGCCACCAGGGCGGCGGAGCCGATGCGTCGCCCGACGCGGATCCGGTACCCCGCGATCACCTCGTTGCCGACGAAGCCCACCAGCCCCGCCACCGCCACCCAGCCGGCCTGGTGGATGGCGCGCGGATCGATCAGCCGCTCGACGGCCTGCCACGCGGCGATCGCGGCCGACAGCGCGATGACGGCGACGACGCAGACCCCGGCGAGGTCCTCGGCGCGCCCGTAGCCGTAGGTGTAGCGCCGCGTGGGTCCCCTGCGGCCCAGCACGAACGCCACGCCCAGAGGGATGGCGGTCAGGGCGTCGGACACGTTGTGGATGGTGTCGGACAGGAGCGCCACCGAGCCCGAGGCTGCGAACACCGCCGCCTGCGCCACCGCGGTGAGGCCGAGCCCGCCCAGGCTGATCCAGAGGGCCCGCACGCCCTCGCGGCTGGCCTCGAGGTGGTCCGCGATGGCGTCGCCGTGATGGTGGTGGTGATGGTGATGCGTCACGTGCCGGGCCCCCCGCGGCGGTGATGGCGCGCGGGCTCGGGGCCGAGGTGCTCGGCGTGGCGCAGCGCCTGCTGGACGAGGGCCTCGACGTGGTCGTCGCGTGCGGCGTAATAGATGCGGTTGCCGTCGCGGCGGGTGGCGACCACGCCTGCCTGGCGCAGGCGGGCGAGGTGGTGGGACACGGCCGCGGCCTGCATGGCCAGGTGGTCGGCGAGCTCGTTTACGGAGTGCTCGCCGTGCTGCAGGTTCCAGATGATCCGCAACCGGGTCTCGTCGGCCAGCAGCTTGAGCGTCCGGACGGCGGCGGCGATTTCCTGGGCCGTCGGCTCCTCAACTATCTGCGCAGCCACTTGAATAGTGTGCCGGCCGGGCGTCTTGGGCGCAACTCCCGTCCGACGATCCCTAACGATCTGTGAAGATCACGTGCCGGGCGGCGCGTACTCGAGCCTGCTGCCGGAGGCGATGGCGTCGACCTCGTCCACGGTGATCAACGGCACGGTCGAGACCGCGACCCGACCGCTCGACGAGACCGTCATGGCCAACGTGGCCGCGGCCTTGTTGTCGGGCAGGTCGCAGATCGCGAAGGCGTCATCCTCGCCGAAGGCGAAGTAGTACGACTCGACCTCGCCACCGAGGTTCTTGGCGAGGTCGTCGGCCACCGCCCGGCGGGCGGAGCCGCCGGCGTTCATCACCCCCTCGAGTCCTTCGCCGGTGTAGCGGACCTTGAACAGGTACTTCGGCATCGTCTCACCCCTTTGATGGAGGACGTTGGCAGCCGCGCCGAGGGCTACAGGACGTCGACCTCGGTGAACAGGCCCGAGGAGACCGGCTCGAAGGGGCTGTCACCGCGCATGGTGCCGGTGAGCCGGCGGGCGGCGTCGTCGGCCATCCACGCGTCTCCGGCCTGGCCGAACGCCCGCATCGAGTCGTACTCCATGACCGCGCACAGCAGTCCGGACTGCGGGCCCGCATGGTTGAGCTCGAACAGGCGGCAACCCGCCGCACCATGGGCGTCGCACAGGTCGAAGGCCTCCCCGCGAAGGTGAGCGTGTCGTCCCAGCGTCCGGGACGGGGACGACCGAGCCGAGCGTCGAGCACCCGGCCCCGACCGTTCTTGGCATCGGAGCGCCGGAGGTCGATCTCGACCAGCACCGCTGTCGTTTCGTAGGTGAAGGGTGCCTCGGCCTCCCTGATCCGGTGGCTGTAGGACTGGGCCTCGGTATCCCCTGAGGTGTCGTCCAGGTAGGCCCCGTACGCGGTGAGGTCGTCGAACTCACAGGTCAGCACCAACAGGCCCGTGTTCGGTCCCACGGTGGCGGCCTGCGTGACGCGGATCTCGCCGGCACCGTGGCGATCGGCGAGCTTGATCCCCTCGGTGATGAGGCCGATGGCGTCGTCATAGCGTCCGGGCCGGGGACGCAAGTTCCAACTACGAACGATCATCTCTCCGTCCTCCTTCCCCGGCGCCGGGCAGATCGCGCGAGCGAGGGGAGCGCACCAGAGGTTCGACATCCCGCATGGGAGCACCTCCTGGGCCGGCGGCCGGCTGTCTCAGTGTGCGCCCGGCGACGAGCAGCGTCCAGGGCAACTTGGCGCTCGCGGCGGCCCGTCCGCGTCACGCCGGCGGCACACGCGTCCGGGCCCGGCGTCGGCGCAGGAGCAGAGCCGCTGCCATGACCACCGCGCACGTACCCACCGCCGCAGTGGTCGTCGCCATGTCCGGGCCCTCGTCGTCGTGCGAGCGTGCCGCGGCCTCCTGCATGTCGTCGGCGTCGCGGTCCCATGGCGCGGCCCGCCGCGTCGCGGGCGATGCGACAGTCGTGGTGGTGGCCGGCGGTGCTGTGGTCGTCACCGTCGCGGGCACGGGTGTGGTCGGCGGCGCGGCCGGCGGTGGCGGGCCGCCCGAGTCGTAGAGGCGCGCCTCGGTCCGCTGCACCTGGTCGGGCGCGAGGGCGATGCCGTCGATGGTCACACTCTGGCCGTGGATGTCGGTGATCCGCACCGTGAAGGGGCCGTCGCCGGGGCCGGGGTTCTCGGCCATCCAGAAGTTGTCGTCGGTGTGGACCAGGCTGCGCCAGCCGTCGGCGGTCTGCAGCTCGAAGGTGGCGATGGGGTTGCCGTGGTCGATCGCCTGGATCTGCATCCACCACCTCGACGAACCGTTCTTGACCCTGATGGAGATCGGCTCGGTCACGGGTGGGTTGCGGACCAGGCTGTAGGAGACGCCGACCTGGCCGGTCTCGAGCGGGGCGATCCGGGCGAACGCGGTCCGGGACAGGTCGAGATGGCCGACCGCGCACTCGGGGCACTGGTTGGTGATCACCACCCGCACCGTGCCGTTCGGGCCGGCGACATCGAGATAGCCGCCACACGCATCAGCGGTGCCGTACTCGACGTGGGAGAGGGCCACGTCGAGGTGGTCGGGCGACGGGCCGGGGTACGAGCAGCTCCCGCCCCCGGTCGAGTCGTAGTGGGTCGCCATGCCCGATCCCGGCACCACGTCAGCGTCCGCGGCCCGCACCGCCCCGTGGCCGACGACGGCGGCCGCGACCACGAGGCTCGTGGCGACGAGTCGAATGGATCCCCAGCTGATGCCGTCACCGTAGCCACGAAGTGGTGTCCGAGCTGGCCCGGATCGGCGCCGAGCTGGTCGACCGATACGGCGCCTGACCGGTCACGCGATCATGGGCTGTCGTGAGCACCGTCCCCGAAGCCCGGCCCGCACGGGTGTCGCACGCAGCGGCTGCCGAGATCCTGGCTGCCCGTGACCCGGTGCTCGCGGGCCTGATCGGGGCGGCCGGCCCGATTCGCATCAGCCGGCGAGGCACGGCGTCACACTTCGCGACCCTGGTCGAGGCGATCGTCTACCAGCAGCTCGCCGGTGCGGCCGCGAGCGCCATCCATGGTCGTCTCGTCGCCGCGCTCGACGAGGAGGTGGAGCCCGCGGCGCTGCTGGCGCTCTCTGACGAGACGCTCCGGGCGGTCGGGCTGTCAGCCAACAAGGTTCGCTCGCTGCGCGACCTCGCGGCGAAGGTGATCGACGGGACGGTCGTGCTGTCGCCGCGCCGACTGTCCCGCCAATCGGATGAGGAGGTCATCGCCAGCCTCTCGACCGTGCGCGGCATCGGACCGTGGACGGCGCAGATGTTCCTGATCTTCCGGCTCCGGCGCCTCGACGTGTGGCCCGTCGGCGACTTCGGCGTCCGCCAGGGCTACGGCCTCGCGTGGAAGGTCCCGACGCCCACCGCGCGCGAGCTCGAGCCGCTCGGCGACCCCTATCGCCCCTACCGCACGGTGATCGCCTGGTACTGCTGGCGCGCCGTCGAGCTGTACGGGCGCGCCCCAGACAGCGCGCTCACCCGATAGCGCACCGACGATGTCGCTAGGCGGCGGCCTTCTCCAGGATGTGGACGCCGCAGGCGGACCCGAGGCCGATGACGTGGGCCAGGCCGACCGTGGCCCCCTCGATCTGACGATCGCCTGCCTCGCCGCGGAGGTGGTGGCAGACCTCCCAGATGTTGGCGATGCCGGTGGCGGCGATCGGGTGGCCCTTGGACTGCAGCCCGCCGGACACGTTCACCGGCGTCGTGCCGTCCCGCCACGTGGCGCCCGACTCGAAGAACGGGACCGCCTCGCCCTCGCCGCACAGCATCAGGTTGTCGTAGTGGACCAGCTCGGCCGTGGCGAAGCAGTCGTGCAGCTCGACCAGGTCGAGGTCCTCGGGGGACACGCCGGCCGCCTCGTAGGCCTGGCGCGCGGCGTTGCGGGTCAGCGTGTTCACGTTGGGCAGGACCTGGCAGGCCTCCTCCCACGGGTCGGTCGTCAGCACCGACGCCGCCACCTTGACCGCCCGCCGGCGCTGCTCGGCCGGCAGCGTGGCCAGCTTCTCGCCGCTGACGACGACCGCGGCGGCCGCCCCGTCGCAGTTGGCCGAGCACATGGGCCGCGTGTTGGGGTAGGCGATCATCACGTCGCCCATGATCTGCTCGAGCGACATCCGCTTCGTGTAGGCGGCCAGCGGGTTGAGCGTCGAGTGGGCGTGGTTCTTCTCGCTGATGCGGGCGAACAGCTCGAAGCTCGCCCCGCCGTAGCGGTGCCCGTACTCCATGCCGACCTGGGCGAACACCCCGGGCATGGTCTCGGTGCCGACGCGCCCGTCGATGGGCGCAACCGCCCCGTACCGGCCGTGCGGCGTGTACGTGTCGCCCTCCGCGGCGCGCGTCCCGCCCGCCAGCAGGCCGGCGCCGGCCAGCTTCTCGACCCCGACGGCCAGGCCCACCGAGGTCTCGCCCGCCTTGATCGCCATGATCGCCGTGCGGAGGGCCGTGGCCCCGGTCGCGCACGCGTTGGCGACGTTGTAGACCGGGATGCCGGTCTGGCCGACCTGCTTCTGGATCGCCTGGCCGATGCCCAGGCCGCCCCCCATCAGGTTTCCCGCCGCCAGCACGCCGACGTCGCGCATCGTCATGCCGGCGTCGGCCAGGGCGGCCATGGTGGCCTCGGCCGCGAGGTCGACGGTGTCCTTGTCGGGGTGCTTGCCGAACTTCGTCATGTGGATCCCGAGGATCCAGACGTCGTCACTCGCCATCGTCACTCGCCTCCAGTGGCTCGAACCCGAACCCGATCGCCTCGGTCCCCGCTGCGTCCGTGCCCACCGGCACGGTCGTGAGCCGGACCTTCATCCCCAATGTCACGTGCTCGGGGTCGGCGGGAACGTTCACCACGTTCCCCCGCACGCTCGTGCCGTCGCAGTCGACGACCGCCGCCACGAAGGGCACCGGGATGCCCGGTGCGGCCAGCGACACGATGGTGTACGCCCGCACCTCGCCCTCGGTCGCCACCGCCACGGGGGCGAACGCGGTGCCGAAGCATGAGGCGCAGGCGTTGCGGCGGTCGAAGAACCGCGCCCCGCACGCCGTGCACTCCTGGGCTACCAGGTGTGGGTCGTCGCCCAGCACCAGGTAGTCGACCAACGGAACCTGCTCGCTCACCGCGACCCCTCCTCGACGTGTATCCGAACAGTTTGGCCTCCGAGCAATAGGGCGCGCCGAATCCGCAGGCGTGACCGACCAGCGGCACCCCCTGTGCCGGTTGTCGTTAGGGCTCGGCGTTTGAGGCCGTGGCGAGGGCGCGGGCGGCGTCGGCGCTCGTGGCCGCCAGGACCGCCGCGGCCAGCTCCTCGCACTCGGCCAGCGTGCGCGCCGCCAGCGCCCGGGCGACGAGCGGGACGGCCCGGGCCGACATCGACAACGACGTGATCCCCATGCCCGCCAGCACCGGGGCCAGCTGGGGGTCGGCGGCGGCCTCGCCGCACACGCCGACGGGCTTGCCGGCGGCCCGGCCCGCATCGGCGCACCGGGCGATGAGGTCGAGCAGGGCGGGCTGCCACGGGTTCAGGAGGTCGGCCAGCGCGCCCTCCATGCGGTCGGCCGCGAACGTGTACTGGGCGAGGTCGTTGGTGCCGACGCTCAGGAAGTCGACCTCGGCGACCACCTCGTGCGCTCGCAGCGCGGCGGCCGGCACCTCGATCATCACCCCGACCGTGCCGAGGCCCTCGGCGCGGGCGCGCTCGGCGAACCAGGCGGCCTCGTCGGGGGTGGCCACCATGGGTGCCATCACCCACACCGCCGGCGCCCTCGACGTCGGCGACCGCGGCCGCCAGCGCGGCGAGCTGCTCGACGACGACCTCGGGGTGGCGGCGGCCGAGCCGCAGGCCCCGGACGCCGAGCGCCGGGTTGGGCTCGGCGGCCATGGCCAGGAAGGGGAGCGGCTTGTCGGCGCCCGCGTCGAGGGTGCGCACCACCACCTTGCGGCCCCGGGCGGCGCCCAGCACCGCGGCGTAGGCGGACCGCTGCTCGTCGAACGACGGCGGCTCGGTGCGGTCGAGGAAGAGGAACTCGGTGCGGAACAGCCCGACGCCCTCGAGGTCGTCGGCCGCGCCCGTCGAGGTCGGCCGCCCCGCCGATGTTGCGGAGGAGCGCCACCGGGTGGCCGTCGCGCGTGCGGCCCGGGCCGGCCGCCGCGCTCAGCTCGGCCTCGACGAGCTGCGACCGCTGCCGCAGCTCGGCCTGGCGGTCGTCGTCGACCCCGACCTCGACGAGGCCGGCCTCGGCGTCGACCGCCACCACGGTGCCGTCGGGCACCGCCATCACGCCGCCGCACGCCACCACGCACGGCACGCCGAGCGCCCGGGCCACGATGGCGGTGTGGCTGGTGGGCCCGCCGCCCTCGGTCACGAGGGCAAGGACGCGGGTGGTGTCGATGCCCGCGGTGTCGGCGGGCGACAGGTCCTCGGCGGCCAGCACGAACGGGTGGCCGGGGTCGGGGACGCCCGGCATCGGCAGCCCGAGCGCGACGGCGACGGCGCGGTCGCGGATGTCGGCCAGGTCTTGGGCCCGCTCGGCCATGTAGCCGCCGGCCTCGGTCAGCATGGCTCGGTAGCCCTCGAACGGCCTGGTGCAGCGCGTGCGGGGCGTCGGTGCGGTCGTCGATCAGCCCATCGACCTGGTCGGTCAGATCGGGATCGTCGGCGATCATGCTGAGGGCGTCGAGGATGGTGGCCGCGGTGGCGTCCTTGGCCTCCTGCGAGCGGGCGGCCAGGTCGGCGCTCACCGCGGCCAGTGCCTTGCGGGCGCGCTCGGCCTCGGCACCGGGGTCGGCGACCGCCTGCGCAGCGGGGAGCGCGGGCGGCCGTCCCATCCGCACCAGCGGCGCGACGACGATGCCGACGCCGACCCCGACGCCGCGGCAGGTGTCAGGCATCGGCCTCGATGGCCCCGACCGCCCCGTCGTCGTCGAGCGCATCGTCATCGACCGCGTCGAGGTCGGCGGCCAGCACGGCGGCCAACCGGTCGACCGCGGCGCGGCCCGCGGCGTCGTCGCCGGCTGACAGCGTGACCTCGGTGCCCTGGACGGCGCCGAGCGCCAGCACGCCGAGCATGCTGGCGGCCTTGGCCGGCCGCTTGCCCGCCACGGTCACGGTCACCTCGACGGGCAGCGCGGCGGCCGCCTTCACGAACAGGCGGGCGGGGCGGGCGTGCAGCCCGCTGGCCGATCCGACCGTCACGACTCGCTGGACCATGTCGTCATCCCCTCCGTGTCCGAGCCCGGGCGCGAGTGCGCCGTCAGGGCTCGATGGTCACCTTGATGGCCTCGCCGTCGGCCACGATGTCGAGGCCCTCGAGCACGGCGTCGAGCGGCAGCCGGTGGGTGATCAGGTCGGCCACCGGCACGAGGCCCGTGGCGATGTGGTCGAGCGCCCGGGCGTTGTGCTCGGGGCTCGACCCGTTGGCGCCGACCAGCGTCAGCTCGCGGTAGTGCACGAGGTTCGAGTCGAGCGTGATGGTGGGCCGGTCCTTGGGCAGCCCGCCGAACAGGCTCAGCCGGCCCCGGCGGGCGAGCATCTGCAGCGCCTGCTCCTGGGCGGCGCCGGCGGCGGTGGCCGTGATGGCCACGTCGACGCCGCGCCCGTCGGTGAGCGCCATCACCGCGGCGATGGGGTCGTGGTCGGCCGAGCACACCGCGGCGTCGGGCCGGGCGAGCGCGGCGGCCTGGTCGAGCCGGGCCTGGTTGAGGTCCACCAGCACCACCCGGGCCGCGCCGTTGGCCCGGGCCAGGCGCACGTGCAGGCAGCCGATCGGGCCCGCCCCGAGCACCACGACGTCGTCGCCCTTGCCGACGCGGGCCAGCTCCTGGCCGTTGATCACGCAGGCCAGCGGCTCGGCCACCGACGCCTCGGCGAAGCTCACCCCGTCGGGGATGCGGTTGAGCCCGTCGACGGCGAGCACCTGGGACGGCACCCGGCAGTACCGGGCGAAGGCGCCGTCGTAGTGGTAGCCCATCGACGTCTGGTTGGGGCACACGGTCATGCGGCCGGCCCGGCAGTCGGGGCAGGTGCCGCACGGGACGGCCGCGATCACCTGCACCGGGTCGCCCACGGCCCAGCCGGTCACCCCGTCGCCGATCTCGCTGATCTCGCCGGCGATCTCGTGGCCCATCGTGCGCGGCGGCACGATGTGGTGGTGGCCGTGGCGGCTGATCTTGACGTCGGTCCCGCACGTCGAGCAGTTCCGCACCCGGATCACGACGTCGCCGGGCCCGGCGGTGGGCTCCGGCACGTCCTCGAGGCGGACGTCGCCGGGGGCGTGGAAGCGGGCGGCTTTCATGCGGGCGACTCCTCGGGGGTCAAGAGGGCGACCACCTGGTCGGCGGTGGTGGCGGTGCGCAGGGCGTCGGCGCGGTCGGGCTCCATCAGCAGCTCGGCGAGCCGGGCCAGGATGGGGACGTGGCCCTCGCCGCGGGCGGCGATGCCGATGCACAGCACGACCTCGTCGCCGTGCCAGTCGACGCCCGCCGGGGAACTGCAGCGACGCACAGCGCGTCCCGGGTGACGAGGTCGCGGCCGGCGAGGGTGCCATGGGGGATGGCGACACCCTCGCCGACGAACGTGGACACCGAGCGCTCGCGCTCGACCATGGCGTCGACGTAGCCCTCGGTCACCGCGCCCGACGCCACCAGCACGGCGCCGACCTGGCGCACCGCGTCCTCCCAGCCGCCGGCCGTGCCCCCGAGCACGACCCGGTCGACCGACAGCAGGTCGGCGAGTGCCCCGTCAGGCATCGATGGTGCCGCCGGCCTTGAGCGCCTCGACCACGCGGGTGACCGCCGGGTCGCCGAGGAACAGCTGGAAGGGCACGACCACCCGCCCCGGCACCGCCCGGCGGGCCCGCTCGGCCAGCCCGGCGTGGCAGAGGACGATGTCGGCGTCGTCGGGGATGTGGTTCACGGGCGTGTGCTCGACGCTGATGTCGGTGCCCGCCAGCTGCTTGCGGACCGTGCTGGCCAGCATCACGCTCGATCCCATGCCGGCGTCGCAGGCGACGACGAGCTTGCGGACCTGGGTGGCCTCGATGCTCGGCATCACGTCGCCTGCGGGGCGAGCTTGGAGTCGGCCTTGTTCTGCGCCGACCGTTCCTGGGCCTCGGCCAGCTCCTCGTCGCCGGTCGCGTCGTCCTCGGCGCGCTCACCCCGGCCGAAGCCGAGCAGGGCGGCCCCCACCCCGAAGCTGACCGCCGCCGCCACCGCGACGCCGGCGAGCACCCCGAAGTAGTCGCCCCGGGGCGTCTCGGCCAGGTAGGCGAAGATCGATCCGGGGGCCGGCGTGGCCACGAGGCCCACGCCCGTCACCTCGAACACCGCGATGCCCGCCATGCCACCGGCGATGGCGGCGAGCAGCAGCCGCGGCTTCATCAGGATGTACGGGAAGTAGATCTCGTGGATGCCGCCGAAGAACTGGATGATGATGGCCGCGGGCACGGTGGCCCGCAGCAGTCGGGGGCCGAAGAACATGTAGGCCAGCAGGACGCCGAGGCCGGGGCCGGGGTTGGTCTCGAGCATGAACAGGATCGACTTGCCCTGCTCGGCGGCCTCCGCCGCCCCCAGCGGCGCCGAGCACGCCGTGGTTGATGGCGTTGTTGAGGAACAGCACCTTGGCCGGCTCGATGATCACCGCCGCCAGCGGGATCAGGCTGTTGTCGACGAGGGTCTCGACGCCGTCGCCCAGCCAGTCGGTGACGTTGTCGATCACGGGCCCGATCACCCACACGCCCAGCACGGCCATGCCGGCCCCGATGATCCCGAGCGAGAAGTTGTCGATCAGCATCTCGAACCCGGTGCGCACCCGGTGGCGGAACCGGTCGTCGAACAGCTTGAGCACGAACGCGGCCAGCGGGCCGACGATCATGGCGCCGAGGAACATCGGGATCTCCGACCCGACGATGACGCCCATGGTGGCGACCGCGCCGATCACGGCGCCGCGCTGCCCGTGGACCAGCTTGCCGCCCGTGTAGCCGATGAGGATCGGCAGGAGGTAGAAGATCATCGGCTCGACGAGCGCCGCGTACTTCTCGTTCGGCAGCCAGCCGTCCGGGATGAACAGGGCGGTGACCAGTCCCCAGGCGATGAACGCCCCGATGTTGGGCATCACCATCCCGGCCAGGTACCCCCCGACGCGCTGGATCGTCGCTTTCACCCCCGTCCCCTCGACCGGAGGTGTGAAGGTCGTTTCCATCGTGTGCTCCTTCTTCGTGGTGGGCGGGCCGCCGGGTCCCCCCTGGCCCCGGCGGCCCTTCTTCGGTCAGCCGGGCACCGTGAGCGTCCGGTCGTCGAGCTGGTCGGTCACGTACGCAGGCCGCCGGGCGATGTCCGCGGGGTCGGGGACCCCGCTGCCGGGCCGCTCGACCGCGGCGGCGGCCCAGCGCAGCGCGGTGGCGAGCGCCTCGCGGTCTGCCCCGCCTCCGGCGAGGAACCCGGCGAGGAGGCAGTCGCCGGCCCCGACGGTGCTGCGCCGCGCGGCGACGGGGCCCTCGCCCCACCACACGCCGCCGTCCCCCACGAGCACCGCGCCATCGGGCCCGAGGCTGACGAGGACCGTGCGGGCGCCGGCCTTGCGCACCTGCTGGGCGGCGTCGACGGCGTCGGCGACGCTGGCGACCTCGCGGCCGAGCGCCTCGGCCACCTCCTCGCGATTGGGCTTGACCAGCGCCGGGCCCGCCACGATGGCGTGCAGGAGCGCCGGCCCCGACGTGTCGACCGCCACCTCGATGCCGGCGGCGGTGAACCGCCGGGTGAGGTGGGCGTAGACGTCGGCGTCGACGCCGGACGGCACGCTGCCGCTCAGCACCGCCCAGTCGCCCGGCCCGGCCAGGCCGGTCACCGCGTCGGCGAGCTGCTCGATCTCGGCCGCCGTCAGCGGCTCGCCCGCCTCGTTGATCTTGGTCACGGTCCCGTCGGGCTCGCTGAGGGTGAGGTTCGAGCGGGTGGCCCCGGCCACCGGCACGGCGGTCATGGCCACGCCCTCGGCCTCGAGCAGCTCGACGAGCTGGTGGCCGACGGGCCCGCCCACGGGCAGGACCGCGCGGGCGTCGACCCCGTTGGCCAGCAGGGCCCGGGCGACGTTGACGCCCTTGCCGCCCGGGTCGAGCCGCGCCGACGACACCCGGGTCACCGAGCCGCGGGCCAGCGCCGGCACCTCGACCGTGCGGTCGAGGCTGGGGTTCAGCGTGAGGGTGACGATCACGCCAGCACCACCCGCGGTCCGGCCTCGGAGATCTCGTCCACCAGCTCGGCCTCGGCGCCGGTGTCGGTGATGAACGTGTCGACGGCGTCGAGGTCGCCGAAGCGGGCGAAGTAGTCGTTGCCGATCTTGGTGTGGTCGGCCAGCAGCACCGTGCGGCGGGCGGCGGCGATCATCGCCGCCTTGATGGCGGCCTCGTTGGGGTCGGGCGTCGTCAGCCCCCGCTCGACGCTGATGCCGTTGGTGGCCATGAAGGCGACGTCGACGTGGATGCTGGCCAGTGCGGCCGTGGCCCAGTCGCCCACCGCGGCCATGGTGCGCCCGCGCACCCGTCCGCCGAGCATCATCACGGTCAGGTTCGAGCGGCGGGCGAGGAGCGTGGCCAGCAGCGGCGAGTTGACGACGACCGTCAGCTCGACGTCGGTGGGCACCATGTCGGCGAGCTGGCGCGTGGTGGTGCCGGCGTCGAGCACGATGGCGCCGCTGTCGGGCAGCTCGGCCAGGGCGGCCTTGCCGATGCGGGCCTTCTCTGCGGTGAGCAGCGACTCGCGGGCGGCGACGGCCGGCTCGAACCCGAGGCGCTCGATGGCGATGGCACCGCCGTGGACCCGCCGCACCAGCCCGGCTCGCTCCAGCGCGGTCAGGTCGCGCCGCACCGTCTCGGGCGTGACGTCCAGCTCGGTCGCGAGCGAGGCCACGTCGACCCGGCCGTTCTCGCGGGCCCGCTGCAGGATCTCGTGGTGGCGCTCCTCGGCGAACACGGTCCGTTTCCCCCCGGATGGGTGTCGGGTTGTTTGGGTTTATGTTGGTTTGTATCCGGATGGGCGCGGGCGTGTCAAGGCATTCTCGTGACGCAGGTCACCCGCGCCGCGGGCCGGTCGGAGGCCGCGGTCAGCGGCCGAGGTGCTCGAGCAGCAGGCTCGTGAACCGGTCGGGGGCCAGCTCGGGGATCCAGTGGCCGACGCCCTCCAGCACCTCGAAGCGGTAGGGGCCGGTCACGTGGTCCGCAGTGGCGACCGCGGCGTCGCGGCCGATCGCGGGGTCGCCGTCGCCCCAGACGTAGAGCGTGGGTACGGCGCAGGGCGGGACCGCGGCGCTGGCCTTGGCCGACATGGCCCGGTACCAGTCGATGGCGGCGACGAGGGCGCCGGGCTCGCTGAGGTCGCGGACGTGCGCGTCGACCGCCGCCTCGGGGAGGCCGGCGAACACCAGCCGCAGGCCGGCGCCCCCGTCGGCCAGCAGCTGCGCTTCGAGCTCACCCCGCGGGGTCTCGCGGAAGGCCCGCATGTACCCCGAGCGGCGGTTCTGGTCCGACGAGTCGCCTGTCGCGCCGGCCTGGTACGCCCGCACGAACGCGAGCGGATGGGGGGTGGAGGCGACGGTCAGGGTGCGGACGCGGTCGGGGTGGTGGCCGGCGACCGTCCAGGCGACCGAGCCGCCGAAGTCGTGGCCCACGAGGTGGACCGGGCCGCCGCCGAGGGCGTCGACGAGGCCGAGGACGTCGTCGACGAGGTGGGGCATGGCGTAGGCCGCCGGGTCGCCGGGGCGGGCGCCGGGGGAATAGCCGCGCTGGTCGACGGCCACGGCGCGATACCCGGCGTCGGCGAGGGCGGCGAGCTCGGCCGTCCAGCACCGCGACGTCTGGGGGAACCCGTGGAGCAGGAGGACCACGGGCGCCTCCTCGGGCCCGGCGGTGCGGGCCCGGAACGTGTGCCCGCCGACCGCGAGCTCGTGCACCTCGGCCGTCATGGGGTTCGGGCGGCCGGGGTCGTGGTCGAGCCGCGGTCGACCGGGACGTGCTCGTTGGGTGCCACGGCGTCGGAGCGTACGGCGGCGGCGGGTCCGTCGCGGCCGCCCCGCCGTAGCCTCCGGGTCATGCGCGACACGACGACGACGCTGCCCGACGAGCGGACGCTCGCCTACAGCGACATCGGCGCGGCGGACGCCCCGGTGGTCGTGTACTGCCACGGCGCGCCCACCAGCCGGCTCGACCTGGTGGGGCTCGAGGACGCCCTCGCCGGCCTCGGCGTGCGGGTCGTCTCGCCCGACCGGCCCGGCTACGGCGGGTCGAGCCCGCAGCCGGGGCGGACGCTCGCCGGCTGGCCCGGCGACGTCGCCGCGCTGGCCGATCAGCTGGGCGTCGAGCGCTTCGCGGTCATGGGCTACTCGTCGGGCGGGCCGTACGCGGTGGCGTGCGCCGCGCTGCTCGGCGATCGGGTCGTGGCGGCCGGGGTCGTGGCGGGCGTGACCGACATGGGCTGGGAACCGGCGTGGGACGGCTTCGACCCGGCGGAGAGCGAGCTCATGCGCATCGGCGATCTCGACGCTGCCGTGGCCTGGTGCGAGCAGCGCTACGGCGCCGACGGCCGCGGCTACCTCGGCGGCGAGGAGCTGCCGCCGATGATGCGCGAGGCGTTCCGTCAGGGCGTGGCCGGCTACGCGCAGGACGCCACCCTGCAGGCCCGTGCGTGGACGTTCGACCCGGGCGCCATCAGCGTCCCCGTGTCGGTGCTCCACGGCGAGGCCGACGAGATCGTCCCGGTCGCCCACGCCCGCCACACGGCCGACGTGATCCCGACCGCCAACCTGCGGATCTGGCCCGAGCACGGCCACGTGACCATCCCGTCCGAGATCCCGTCGCTGGCCGCCACCCTCGTCGGCGGGCTACGCCCCTCGGGGTGAGCGCGTTCTGCCGGTCCGTCACCAGGGGTCGTTGGTCCAGAACTCGTCGTCGTCCGCCCGCCGGCGGGTCCGGCGGTCGGGGCGCACTGGCGGCGCCGGCGGTGCCGCGGGCGCGGGTGGCCCGGCGGCGCCGCGCGGCGGGGCCCAGGTGTCCGCTCCCCACCACGGCGCCTCGTCCGCGCCCGGCCCCGCGTCGGCGCCGCCCCGGTCGGGGGCCGCCGATCCGGCCGGGCGGGTGATGACGCGGCAGGCGAGTGCGGTGGTCAGCGGCACCGAGGCCACGAGCCCGATCGAGCCGACGAGCGTCTGCACGATCTCGACGGCCACCGTCTCGGTGGCGAGGACGCCGCCGAAGCCGAGACCCGACTGGGTGTAGATCAGCAGCAGCGGCAGGGCGGCGGCCGAGTAGGCGAGGACCAGCGTGTTGACGGTCGACGCGATGTGGTCACGGCCGATGCGGATGCCCGCGGCGTAGAGCTGGCGGCGGCTCAGCGTCGGGTCGGTGCGGCGCAGCTCCCACACGGCGGAGACCTGGGTGATCGTGACGTCGTCGAGGACCCCGAGGGCGCCGAGGATGACCGCCGCCAGCAGCAGGCCCCGGAAGTCGAGGTCGGGGGCGAAGGCGAGGAGGGTGAGGGACTCCTCGGAGGCGAGGCCGCTCAGCTGGGCCGCCGCCGCGAAGCCGGTCGCCAGGATGGCGGTGAGCGCCAGGCTGGCCAGGGTCCCCAGCAGCGCGACCGTGGTGCGGTCGCTGACGCCATGGGCGAGGTAGAGGGTGCCGAAGGCGATGACCGCGCATCCCGACAGGGCGACCCCCACGGGCGACGAGCCTGCGAGGAGGGCCGGGAACATGTACCCGAGCAGCACGCCCATGCTGAGCACGATCCCGGCCAGGGCGAGCAGGCCCTTCAGCCGTCCCAGCGCGATGACCACCGCCGCGAACAGCAGCGCGAGCGCGATGAGCGGGGTGGCGCGCTGCATGTCCGCGAACGAGTAGCGCACCTCCGCCGGCACGTCCGAGCCGGCGTCGTTGAGGACGATGGCGTCGCCCTGCTCCAGGCGCTGGAGCTGGGTGGGGCCGCCGTCGACCACCGTCTCGATCGTCCCGGTGTCGCCCTCGTCGTCGCCGCTGTCGATCCGGACGGTCACGGTCAGGCACCGGTCGGTCGGCTGCTCGGCGCACGGTCGGGTCTCCGAGCCCGTCACCGTGGCCTGCACCCGGTCGCCGAACCCGAGGGTCTCGCGGTCGAGCGTCAGGCTGTCCCGCGGCCAGAACAGCGCCACCCCGATGAGCGCCGCGGCCAGGAGGACCGCGGTGATCACGACGAGCGTGCGGCGGACGTCTCCGGCGACCTCGTGCCGGGGATGATCGTGACTGTGGCCGTGGCTGTGGTCGTGTCGGTCTGGCACGCAGGTCAGTCTCACCCGGCGGCGGGCGCCGGCGCACGGTGCCCAACCACGGCGCGGCGGTCGCCGTTGCTGCAACATTCGTGGCGGAGCAGCCCGACGGGCCGCCATCCGGGTGTCCATCCCGGCCGGCGCCGTTCGACAACAGGGTGACGGCGGCGCCAACCCGGCCCGCCGAAAATCGGAGGTGACGACGTGCGCTACCTGTACCTGCTCAACTCGTTCGAGGACGGCCTGCCCGAGCCCGGCACCGACGAGGCCGAGGCCCTGGAGAAGTCCTGGGGCGTGGCCACCGACGCCATGCGCGCCGCGGGCGTGCTGATCGACTGTCGGCCCCTGGCCCCCACCACCGCCTCGACCACCGTCCGGGTCCGGGACGGCGAGACGCTGATCACCGACGGCCCGGCGGCCGAGATCAAGGAGCACCTCGGCGGCTACGCCATCGTGGACTGCGCCGACCTCGACGAGGCCCTGCGCTGGGCGGCCACCGTGCCGTCCGCGACGGACGCCTCGGTGATCGTCCGCCCGATCGTCGACGTCGAGGCGCGGACCTGACGGTCGAGGTCGAGCCGCTGCTGCGCCGGCACTGGTGGCCGGCGGTGGCCGCGGTCACCCGCGCCACCGGCGACCTCGGGGCCGCCGAGGACGCGGTGCAGGAGGCCTGCGTCGCCGCCCTGGCGGCGTGGCCCGAGCGCGGGCTCCCGGCCAACCCAGCCGGGTGGCTGGTGACCGTCGCCCGCCGGCGGGCCGTCGACGTGGCGCGGCGCGAGGCCCGGCGCGGCGAGAAGGAGGCGGCGGCGATGCGGGACCACAGCGGGCGGTCCGGGCCGCCGGCGGGCGACCGGGACGACGAGCTCGCCCTCGTGTTCATGTGCTGCCATCCGGCGCTGGCGCCCGAGGCACGGGTGGCGCTGACGCTGCGGGCGGTGTGCGGGCTGTCGACCGCCGAGATCGCCGCCGCCTTCCTCGTGCCCGAGGCGACGATGGCGAAGCGGCTGGTGCGGGCGAAGCACAAGATCCGAGCCGCGGGTGTGCCGTTCCGGGTGCCCACAGGGCCGGAGATCGGGGAGCGGTTGCCGGCCGTCCTCCTCGTGGTCTACGTCGCCTTCACCGAGGGCCACATGACCGCCGGGCCCTCTGGGTCGGGTCCGGTGCGGCCCGACGTCTGCGACGCGGCGATCGCCCTGGCCCGAGGGCTGGCGACGCGGCTGCCGGACGAGCCCGAGGTCCTCGGCCTGCTGGCCCTGCTGCTGCTGACCGACGCCCGCCGGGCGGCGCGGGTCGACGCCGCCGGCGACGTCGTCGTGCTGGAGGACCAGGACCGCGCGCGGTGGGACGCGGCGCTGATCCGCGAGGGCGAGGACCTGCTCGAGCGGGCGCTGCGGATGGGCCGCCCGGGCGCCTACCAGCTGCACGCGGCCATCGCCGCCTGCCACTCGGGCGCGGCCCGGGCCGAGGACACCGACTGGCGCCAGATCGCCCTGCTCTACGGCGAGCTGGTCCGCTACGAGCCGTCGCCGGTGGTCGAGGCGAACCGGGCCGTGGCGGTGGCCATGTCCGAGGGCCCCGACGCGGGGCTGGTCATCCTCGACGCGCTGGCCCACGACCCCCGGATGGACCGCTGGCCCCGGCTGCACGTGGCCCGCGCCGAGCTGCTCCGCCGGCTGGCCCGAACCGACGACGCGGCCGCGGCGTACCGGCGGGCGCTCGAGCTGGAGCCCCCGGGCGCCGAGCGCGCCCACGTGGCCCGCCGCCTGGCCGACCTGACCGGCTGACCCTCGTCGAACTGGGGAGGGTTGTCAGGCATATCACCTGACAACCCTCCCCAGTTCGGTTGCGCCAGCCCGGGTGAGCACCGCCATCGCCGCGTTGTGCCCGCCGACGCCGCTGACGCCGCCGCCCCGGCGGGCGCCTGCACCGCAGACGAACAGGTTGGCGACGTCGGTCTCGACGCCCCACGCGCCCGGCTGGGCGTCGGCCCGGTCCTGGTCCGTGCCCCCACCGGGCCCCGAGCCGTCGGCGGCCCACGGCCACGAGAGGTCGGCGTGGAAGATGTTGCCGCCGGGCAGACCCAGGCTCGCCTCGAGATCGCAGGGGCTCACCGCCTCGACGCACGGGCGGCCCTCGGCGTCGCGGGCCAGGCAGTCCGCGAGCGGCTCGGCGAGGTAGGCGTCGAGGCCGGCGAGGTGGCGACGGGCGGCCTCGTCACGGACCGCCTCCGCGCCCGGCCGGTCCCCGGCGAACAACCGCGCCGGGGTGTGCAGGCCGAACAGCGTGAGCGTGTGCACCCCGCGGGCCGCGAGGTCGGGCGCCAGGATCGACGGGTCGGTGAGCGTGTGGCAGTAGACCTCGCCGGGCAGCGGATCGGGCAGGGTGCCCGCCGCGGCCGCGACGTACCCGGCCTCGAGCGCGGCGTACCCCTCGTCGATGTGGAACGTGCCCGCGAAAGCCTGCGCCGGGTCGTGGCCGCTGCGCAGCCGCGGCAGCCGGTCGAGCACCATGTTGATCTTCACCTGCGCGCCCTCGGGCCCGGGGCCGGCGGCGGGCCGCCCGCGCAGGCGGTCGAGCACCGCGGGCGCCACCCCGGCGAGGACGTGGCCCGACGCCACGACCCCCTCGACGCCGGCGCGGTGGAACCTGACCTCGGCCTCGCGCCCGTCGGCGGCCACCGCCATCACCTCGGCGCCCGTGACCAGGTCGGCGCCGGCCTCGCGTGCCGCCCGCTCGAGCTCGCCGGTCACCGCGCCCATGCCGCCGACCGGGACCCGCCACTCGCCGGTCCCGTTGCCGATCACGTGGTAGAGGAAGCACCGGTTCTGGCGGAGGTCGGCGTCGTGGGCGGCCGCGAACGTACCGATGAGGGCGTCGGTCAGCGCCACCCCGCGCACGGTGTCGTCCCGGAAGGCGCCCTCGATCGCCTCACCCAGGGGGCGGGCGACCAGCCGGTCCCACACCTCGGCGCCGACGCGGCGGCGCATCTCGGCCGCGGTGGCGAGCGGCTCGAGCAGCGTGGGGGCGACCGCCTTGGCCAGGTGGGCGGCGTCGTCGTAGAACGCGCACCAGGCGGCGTACTCGTCGTCGGACCCGGTGAGCGCCCGGAACGACTCGGCGGTCGCCGGTCCGGGCTCGCGCTCGACCAGCAGCCCGAGGTCGGCGCCGCCACGGCGCACCGGCGTGAACGAGGCCACGGGGCGGGACGCGAGCGTCACGTCGAGCCCGAGGTCGGCGACGATGCGGTCGGGCAGGAGGCTGACCAGGTAGGAGTAGCGCGACAGGCGGGCGTCGACACCGGGGAAGACCCGGCCGCTCACCGCCGCCCCACCCAGGTGCCCGGCCCGCTCGAGCACGCACACCGACAGCCCCGCCCGGCCCAGGTAGGCGGCGGCGACGAGGGCGTTGTGCCCCCCGCCGACGACCACGACGTCGTAGCGGTCACGGACGGGCGGCTGGTGGGTCACAGGTGCCAGTGTGGCCGCGGCACGCGGCGGGTCAGAAGCCCGTCGATGCCCGCGACCGGCTTCCCGAGTAGACACGCGGCCATGCCGACCCTCGAGCTGAGCACCCCCCGTCCGGGCGTCACGGTCATCACGCTGAACCGGCCCGAGCGCCTCAATGCCATGAACCACGAGCTCGTGCACGACCTGCACGGCGCCCTCGACGACCTCCGGGACGACCGGTCGACCCGCGTCGTGGTGCTGACCGGGGCGGGCCGCGGGTTCTGTTCGGGGCTCGACCTGTTGGGGGGCTTCCAGGTGCCGGGCACCGAGGGGCTCGGCCGGGTCCAGGCCGGCATGGCGTCCCAGCAGTTCATCGCCTCCCTCGTCCCGAAGCTGCGCTCGCTGCGCCAGCCGGTCATCGCCGCCGTGAACGGCCCCGCCGCCGGCGGCGGGCTGGCGCTGGCGCTGGCCAGCGACGTGCGGCTGGCCGCACCCGAGGCGAAGTTCAACGTGGCGTTCGTCCGGGTCGGCCTCTCAGGGTGCGACATCGGCGTGAGCTGGCTGCTGCCCCGGCTGATCGGGGCGTCGCGGGCCTTCGAGCTGCTGCTCACCGGCCGGATCATCGACGCGGCCGAGGCCGACCGCCTCGGGCTCGTGTCGCGGGTGGTCGAGGACCGACCGGTGCTCGACGCCGCCCTCGACGTGGCCGGCGAGATCCTCGCCAACAGCCCCACCGGCGTCTGGATGACCAAGGAGGTCATGTGGAGCCAGCTCGAGGTCGGCAGCATGCAGGCCGGCATCGATCTCGAGAACCGCACGCAGATCATGACCTCGATGACCGAGGACATGACCGAGGCCGTCCGCGCCTTCGCCGAGAAGCGGGCACCCGACTTCAGCGACCGCTGACCACAGGGGGACTCCATGCAGTACCGCAAGTTCGGCCGCACAGGCGTCGAGGTGAGCAACCAGTGCCTCGGCGCCATGATGTTCGGCGCCTTCGGCAACCGCGACCACGACGAGTGCGAGCGGATGATCGCCCGGGCCCTCGACGCCGGCATCAACTTCGTCGACACGGCCGACATGTACTCGGCGGGCGAGAGCGAGGAGATCGTCGGGCGGGCCCTGAAGGACCGCCGCGACGAGGTCGTCCTCGCCACCAAGTGCTTCAACCCGATGGGCGACGACCGCAACCGCCGGGGTGGGTCGCGGCGGTGGATCGTCCAGGCGGTCGAGGACAGCCTGCGCCGCCTCGGCACCGACCGCATCGACCTCTACCAGGTGCACCGGCTCGACTGGGACACCGACCTCGACGAGACGCTCGGCGCCCTCACCGACCTCGTGCGCCAGGGCAAGGTGCTGTACCTCGGCTCGTCCAGCTACCCGGCCGACTGGATCGTCGAGGCGCAGTGGGCGGCCGAGCGGCGCGGCCGCGAGCGGTTCGTGTGCGAGCAGCCGCAGTACTCGATCCTCGCCCGCGGCGTCGAGGACGCGGTGCTGCCGGCCTGCCAGCGCCACGGGATGGGCGTGATCCCGTGGAGCCCGCTCGCCGGCGGCTGGCTGACCGGCAAGTACCGGCGCGGGGAGGAGCCGCCCGCCGGATCGCGGGTGGCGACCCAGGCCGCGATGCGGGGGCGCAGCGTCGCCGACGACCCCAACGCCGCGGCCCGCTTCGACGCCGTCGAGGCCCTGGCGGCCATCGCCGGCGACGCGGGCCTGTCGCTGACCCACATGGCGCTGGCGTTCGTCGACGCCCACCCGGCGGTCACGGCCGCCATCATCGGCCCCCGCACTCCCGACCAGCTCGAGGACGTCCTCGGCGCCGCTGACGTGACCCTGCCGGCCGACGTCCTCGACGCCATCGACGCGGTGTGCCGCCCCGGCGTCGACATGCCCGGGACCAGCCACATGCGCGGGAACCCGGTCCCGCGCACGCCGGCCCTGCGCCGCCGCTGAACCCGGGTTGGCGAGGCAATGGGTTCCGTCCGCCGGAGGACGAGGCGATGTGTTCCACATGCGGAACCCACGCCTCATCCTCCCGTGGTTGGAACCGATTGCCTCGGGATCGGGAGGGCGACCTCGGGCCGCGCCCCGCCGTCAGCGCCCGCGTCGACCTGTGTTGGGCCCCGGCGGGGAGGACGGCGAGCCGCCGACGAGCCGGCCACCCTTGAGCACGGCCCGCTCCGGTCCTGCGCCGAGCCAGTACACGATCTCGGCTGGCGTCTCGGCGTCCCACACGACCAGGTCGGCGCAGGCGCCGGGGGCGATCACCCCCAACTCGCCCGGCCGGCCGAGCGCCTGGGCCGCGTGGACGGTGACGCCGGCGAGCGCCTCGGCCACCGTCAGGCCGAACCGGGTGCAGGCCAAGTGCATGGCCAGCGGCAGCGACAGCAGCGGCGACGTCCCGGGGTTGCAGTCGGTGGCGACGGCCAGCGGCACCCCGGCGCGGCGCAGCGCGTCGACCGGCGGCACCGTGTCGTCGCCCAGCACGTAGGCGGCGCCGGGCAGCAACACGGCGACCGTGCCGGCCTCGGCCAGCGCCGCGATCCCCGCCGGTGAGGCGTGCTCGAGGTGATCGGCCGACAGCGCCCGATGGCGGGCGGCGAGCAGGGCGCCACCGGCGTCGGTGAGCTGGTCGGCATGCACCCGGACCGCCAAGCCGAGCTGTGCAGCGGTGGCGAACACCCGGTCGAGCTGGTCGGCGGAGAAGGCGATGCCCTCGCAGAAGCCGTCGACGGCGTCGGCCAGGCCCTCCGCGGCCACGGCCGGCAGCACCTCGTCGCACACGAAGTCGACGTAGGCCTCGGCGTCCCCGCCGCCGTCGGGTGGCGGGACGTGGGCGCCGAGGAACGTGGTGACCACGTCGATCGGCACGCGCTCGGGGAGCCGCCGCGCCACCCGCAGCATGCGCAGCTCGGTGTCGAGGTCGAGGCCGTAGCCCGACTTCACCTCGATCGCGGTCACCCCGCCGGCCGCCAGCGCGGCGGCGCGGGCCGCGGCCGCGTCGAGCAGGTCGGCGTCGGTGGCCGCCCGGGTGGCCCGGACGGTGGCGGTGATGCCCCCGCCGGCCCGGGCGATGTCCTCGTAGCTCGCACCGGCCAGGCGCTGCTCCCACTCGCCGGCCCGGTCGCCGCCGAACACCACGTGGGTGTGGCAGTCGACCAGCCCCGGCGTGACGAGGCGGCCCTCGACCGACCACACCGCGGCCGCTTCGGCGTCCGCCGGCACCGCCCCGGCGGGTCCCGTCCACGACGATCCGGTCGCCCTCGATCGCGATCGCGCGGTCGCCCGCGGCGCCGGTGATCAGGAGGTCCCACACGGCTCGCCCACTCCTGCGATGGCGGCCCGCAGCGCGGCGGCCACGTCCAGCCGCTCGTGGTCGCCGTCCCTCACGACGTGGCGGCCGCCGACGACCACGTCGGCGACGTCGGCCGCCGAGGCCGCCGCCACCAGCATCGGCACCGGGTCGTCGTGGTCGACGCCGGCGAGGCGCACGCCGTCGAGACGCACCGCGCACAGGTCGGCCACCGCCCCGGCGACCAGGTCGGCGCCCGCCGTGGCCGCCGCCAGCAGGGCGGCCGGCTCGTGGTGGCCGCGACGGCCGGTCGCCAGCCGCTCGTCCATCTCGACCGCCCTGGCCTCCTCGAACAGGTCGACGACCGCGTGCGAGTCGGTGCCGAGGCGCAGGCGGCACCCGGCGCCGGCCAGCGCGGCGGCGGGCCCGACGCCGTCGGCCAGGTCGCGCTCGGTGGTGGGGCACAGGCAGGCGGCCGTCCCGGTGGAACCCAGCAGCGCGATGTCCTCGTCCGTCACGTGGGTGCAGTGCACCGCGGTGGTCCCGGGACCGAGGACGCCGTGGTCGTCGGCGAGCTGGGCGGGGGAGCGGCCGGTGGCGGCCCGGCAGGCCGCGTTCTCGGCCGGCTGCTCGGACAGGTGCAGGTGGAGGGGAACCGACGCGCTCGCGCGCCCACGCCGCCACCGTCGCCATGTCGTCGGGGTCGACGGCCCGCACGCTGTGGACGGCGGCGCCCACCACCACGTCGGGATTGGCCGCAGCCACCCGCTCGGCCCGTGCCGCCCAGCGCTCGACGTCGCCGTCGGCGAAGCGTCGCTGGACGGGGTCGAGGGGCGCGTCGTCGAACCCGGCGCGCAGGTAGCAGGTGTCGAGCAGCACCAGCCGGATGCCGGCCCGCCGGGCCGCCTCGCAGACGGCGTCGTCCATGCCGGCGGGGTGGTGCAGGTAGTGGAACTCGTGGACCGTCGTGATGCCGGCCAGCAGCAGCTCGCCGAAGGCGGCCGTGGCGAGGGCCAGCAGCCCGTCGGGGTCGAGCCCGCCGGCCAGCCGGTACATGGCGGACCGCCACACCCAGAAGTCCTGCCCCTCGGCCCGCCCGCGCAGGGCGCGGTGGAAGGCGTGCGAGTGGCAGTCGACGAGCCCCGGCAGCAGCAGGCCGTCCGGCCCGCCGAGCACCACGGCCCCGGGCGGCGGCCGCCCCACCCCCGTGCGCACGGCCGCGATGCGGCCGTCCTCGCCGCAGTCGACCACGACGCCTGGCCGGGTGCCGTCGGGCAGCAGACCACGTGCCGCCCAGTAGGCGGCGTTCATGGCTGCATCGGCAGCCGCAGGCCCGTCGCCCGCGCCACCCGGAGGGCCTCGGGGTAGCCGGCGTCCGCATGGCGGGCCACGCCCGAGCCGGGGTCGTTCGTGAGCACCCGCTCCAGCTTGAGGGCGGCGAGGTCGCTGCCGTCGGCCACCACCACCATGCCGGCGTGGATCGACCGGCCGATGCCGACGCCGCCGCCGTGGTGGATCGAGACCCAGCTCGCCCCGCTGGCGGTGTTGAGCAGGGCGTTGAGCAGCGGCCAGTCGGCGATGGCGTCGGAGCCGTCGCGCATCGCCTCGGTCTCGCGGTGCGGCGACGCGACCGAACCCGAGTCCAGGTGGTCGCGCCCGATGACGATCGGCGCCGCCACCCGCCCGCTGGCGACCAGCTCGTTGAAGCGCAGGCCGACGCGGTGGCGCTCGCCGGCGCCGAGCCAGCAGATCCGGGCGGGCAGGCCCTGGAACGCCACGCGGTCCTCGGCCAGGCGGATCCAGCGGGCGAGCGCCTCGTCGTCGGGCAGCTCGTCGAGGACGGCCCGGTCGGTGGCGCCGATGTCGGCGGGGTCGCCCGACAGCGCCGCCCATCGGAACGGGCCCTTGCCCTCGCAGAACAGCGGGCGGATGTACGCAGGGAGGAAGCCGGGGTAGGCGAACGCCCGCTCGAACCCCCCGAGCTGGGCCTCCCGCCGCAGGCTGTTGCCGTAGTCGAACACCTCGACGCCGCGGTCGGCGAAGGCGACCATGGCCGCGCAGTGGGCGGCCATCGAGGCTCGGGCGCGCTCGGTGTAGCCGGCCGGGTCGCGGGAGCGGAGGTCGTCGGCCTCGGCGAGCGACAGGCCTGCCGGGACGTAGCTGAGCGGGTCGTGGGCGGGGGTCTGGTCGGTCACGATGTCCACGGGGGCGTCCATCTCGACCAGGCGGGGCAGCACCTCGGCCGCGTTGCCCAGCACCCCGATCGACAGGGCCCGGCGGTCGGCGCGGGCGGCCTCGGCCCGGGCGAGGGCGTCGTCGAGATCGTCGGCGACGACGTCGAGGTAGCGGGTCTCGAGGCGGCGGTGGATGCGGGCGGGGTCGACGTCGACCACGATCGCCACCCCGCCGTTCATGGTCACGGCCAGGGGCTGCGCGCCGCCCATGCCGCCCAGGCCGGACGTGAGCGTCACGGTGCCGGCCAGGCTGCCCTCGAAGCGGCGCTCGGCGATGGCCGAGAAGCACGCGTAGGTCCCCTGGAGGATGCCCTGCGTGCCGATGTAGATCCACGACCCGGCGGTCATCTGGCCGTACATCGTGAGCCCGAGCGCCTCGAGCCGGCGGAACTCGTCCCAGTCGGCCCAGTCGGGCACCAGGTTGGCGTTGGCGATCAGCACTCGGGGGGCCCACTCGTGCGTGCGGAACACGCCCACCGGCTTGCCCGACTGCACGAGCAGCGTCTCGTCGTCGGCCAGGTCCCGCAGGCTGGCGACGATGGCGTCGAACGCCGCCCAGCTGCGGGCCGCCCGGCCGGTGCCGCCGTACACGACCAGGTCCTCGGGGCGCTCGGCCACGTCGGGGTCGAGGTTGTTCATGAGCATCCGCAGGGCGGCCTCCTGAGCCCAGCCCCTGCAGCTGCGCTGCGGCCCCCGGGGGGCCCGGACGGTGCGCGGCATGCCGGTCACCTCGTCAGGCAAGGGGGCCGACCTCCGCCTCGACGGCCGCCACCAGCGCACCGGACGACACCACCGCGGCGGCCGCCTCCAGCTCGGGCGCCAGCGGTCGGTCGGGGCCCGGTCCGCCGACGCCGGCGGCCCGCAGCGCGTCGCGCGCCGCCCGGGTCGCCGGGGCGGGGTCCAGCGGAGCGCGGAGGTCGATCCCCCGGGCCGCGGTGGCCGCCTCGATGCCGAGCACCCGCCCCAGGTGGCCGAGGGCGGTGCGCAGCTTGCGGGCCGCCGACCAGCCCATCGACACGTGATCCTCCTGCATGGCCGAGGTCGGGATGTTGTCGACGCTGGCAGGAACAGCCAGGCGCCGGGTCTCGGCCACCAGGGCCGCCGCGGTGTACTGGGCGATCATCAGGCCGCTGTCGACGCCCGGCTCGTCCGCCAGGAACGGCGGCAGCCCGTGGCTGCGGGCGGCGTCGAGGAAGCGGTCGGTGCGCCGCTCGCTCATGGCGGCGACGTCGGCCACCACGATGGCGAGCAGGTCGAAGGCGTGGGCCAGCGGCGCGCCGTGGAAGTTGCCCACCGACTCGATCCGTCCGTCGGCGAGGACCACCGGGTTGTCGATGGCCGCGCTCAGCTCGCGCTCGGCGCACGTCTCGCCGAACGCGAGCGCATCGCGGGCGGCGCCGTGGACCTGGGGGGCACAGCGCAGCGAGTAGGCGTCCTGCACCCGCGGGTCGCCGGTGCGGTGAGACGCCACGATGGCCGAGCCGGCCAGCAGCGCGGTGAGGTTGGCGGCCGAGGCCTGCTGCCCGACCTGGGGCCGCAGCGCCACGAGGTCGGCGGCGAAGGCGCGGTCGGTGCCGAGCAGGCCCTCGACGCTCATCGCCGCGGCGATGTCGGCCGCCCGCAGCAGGTCGGCCAGGTCGACGCAGGCCAGCGCGAGCATGCCCAGCATCCCGTCCGTGCCGTTGATGAGCGCCAGCCCCTCCTTGGCCTCGAGCGGAAGGTCGAGCGCGGCGGCCACGTGCGCCAGCGGGGCGAGATCGCCGCTGCAGCCCAGGGAGCCGAACTCGGGCACCTCGGGCAGGGGATCCCGGTCGAGCAATGCCAGCAGCGCGGCCGCGAGCTCGGGCCGCGCCCCGGTGATGCCGGTGGCGAGCGTGCGGGCCCGCAGCACGATCATCGCCCGCACGACCTCGGGCTCCACCGGGTCGCCGAGCCCGGCGGCGTGCGAGGCGATCAGCGCCCGCTGGGCTCGGTCGCGCCGATCGGGCGGGATGGCCGTGGTCGCCAGGCCGCCGAACCCGGTGGACACGCCGTAGGCCGGTCGGTCCGAGGCGGCCAGCGCCTCGACGTGCGCCCGGGTGGCGGCCATGGCGGCGACCGCGTCGGGAGCCAGCTCGACCGCGACGCCGCGGCGGGCCACGTCGACCACGTCCCGGATGGTCATGCCCCGGGAACCGAGCACGACCGGCGACGGCACGCCGCGACCGTACCCAAGCGCACGGGTGCCCCGCCCGGTGTCGGGGGCGACCACCGGTCGCGCGCGGTCAGACCAATGCCTCGCCCCTCGCCGTGGCCCTCGTGCAGCGGTGGCGCGGGACCACCCGGCCGGACGGGCGGTCGCCCGCGGCCGCGATGGCGGCGACCGCGGCCTCGATCCGCTCGAACGCCGCGCCCGCGATCGACACGACCCGGGTCGCGGGGCGGTCGTCCCAGGCGGCGAGGGCGCGGAGCACGGCGCGGTAGCCGGCACCGGACACGAAGGACACGGCCGTCGTGTCGACGACCACGATCTCCGTGCCGGCCGTGCTGTGCCGGAGCCAGGTCACGGCGTCGTCGAGGCGGTGGACCGTGGCGCCGTCGAGGTCGCCCACCAGCGCCAGCTCGACCACCGTGCCCCACCGCCGGATCGACAGGTCGAGGATGCCGGGAGGGACGGGGGCGTGATCCATGGCCCCATACGACGACGCCCAGCGGGGAGCGCCCTGGACGCCGCCTGTGCGTTCCCTGACAGCGGCCCACCCGAAACGGCTGTGGAAGTCCGTCAGTCTTTGGTAGACGCGGGGCGACGACCGAGACCCGAGCGGGAGGGGAGCGTGACCGAGTACGCGGACGTGCCGGCCGACATGCTCCGCGAGCTGCGGACGATCTGCCTCGGTCTCCCCGATGCCTACGAGCAGCAGGCGTGGGCCGGCAACCGGTGGTGCGTCCGCAAGCGGTCGTTCGCCCACGTCCTCACCCTCGACTCGCCCCTCGGTCCCTCCACCGTGCTGTCCTTCCGGTCGTCGGGCGCCGAGCTGGCGGCCCTGCGGGCGTCGGGCCACCCGTTCTTCCGGCCGGGCTGGGGCGACAACGTGGTCGGCATGGTGCTCGACGGCGCCACGGACTGGGGCGAGGTGGCGGAGCTGCTGACCGAGAGCTTCTGCATCATGGCGCCGAAGAAGCTCGCCGCCCTCGTCGAACGCCCTCCGCCGGGACCTGACGAGGCCGAGGCCGACCTGACCGACTGAACCTGTCCTCGCCCGGGGCTCAGGGCCGCGCGGTCGCCCGGGCGATGGCGTGCTCGACGAGCGTGATCAGCACGCCCAGCACCGTTTGGCCGGCCCGGGCGTCGCACCTCACGAGCGGGACGTCGGGCGCCAGCGCCAGTGCGGCCCGGAGCTCGGGCAGCGGGTGGGTCGGCGCGCCGTCGAACACGTTGACCGCGATGGCGAACGGGATGCCGCGGTCCTCGAAGAAGTCGATGGCGGCGAAGGCGTCGGCGGGCCGCCGGGTGTCGAGCAGCACCACCGCCCCCACCGCCCCCCGGGCGAGGTCGTCCCACATGAACCAGAACCGGCCCTGCCCGGGCGTGCCGAACAGGAAGAGGATCAGCTCGTCGTCGATCGTGCGGCGGCCGAAGTCCATCGCCACCGTGGTTGTGGTCTTGCTGTCGATGCCCGTGAGGTCGTCGACGCCGACCGACAGCCGGGTCATCGGCGCCTCGGTCGTCAGCGGGGTCATCTCCGACACCGCCCCGACGAACGTCGTCTTGCCGACGCCGAACCCGCCGGCGATGACGATCTTCACGGCGACAGGGTCGAGCGGCGCGGCGGCGTGCCGGCCGTCGCCCCAGGGCGCCTCGCCCTCGTGGACGCTCATCGTGCCGATCCCCGCAGCCCGGAAAGCAGGCGCTCGAGGATCTCGGTCGGCGGAGGCCCATCGCCGGACGCCGCCGTCCGGTGCACCGCCAGCATGTGCACCGAGTGGAGATCGGACACGAGCACCCGGGCGACCCCGAGCGGGACCGCGAGCGCCGCGGCCACCTCGACCACCGAGACCGGCGTCCGGCACACCTCGACGATGCGGGCGTGCTCGAAGCGCAGCTCGGGGAGGGACGCGAGCCCCTCGTCGGTGCTGCTCACCAGCGTCTCGAGCGCCAGGTCCTCGCTGGTGGAGCGTGTCCGCCCGCCCGTGAGGGCGTAGACCGGGACGACCCTCGGGTCGTCGCCGCCAGCTGAGCTCACCCCGGCGGCCACGCGGGCACCTCGTCCCGCATCTCCGAGCGGAGGGTGGGCGTCAGCACCGGGCCGATGCGGGCGACGAGCAGGCTCATCTCGTAGCCGATGAGCCCGATGTCGCACTCGGGCCCGCAGGTGACCGCCAGGGCGGACCCGTCGCTGACCGTCGTGACGAAGAGGTACCCGCCGTCCATCTCGACGATGATCTGGTTGACCCCACCGGTCTCCAAGCAGCGGGCGACACCGATCGTGAGGCTCGTGAGGCCCGACGTGACCGCGGCGATCGTGTCGGCCTCGTCGCGGCCGATGCCGTTCGATGCGGCCAGCACCAGCCCGTCGGTCGACAGCACCACGACGCTGACGACGCCGGGGATCCGGGTGGCGAAATTGCTGGTGAGCCAGTCGAGCTCGCGATCGGGGGCATCGGGGGAGAAGCTCACCGGTCCTCCTCGGGCGGTCGGGGGCGGGGGTCGACCGGTTGGTCGGTGGGAAGCGTGGCGACGGCGCGGCCGGCCCGCTGACTCGACTGGAACCGCGACAGCATCGACCGGACGCGCTCGGGGTCGCGCCCCGGCACCACCGTCAGGTCGGGCGGCGATGCGGCACCGTTCCATCCGGGTTCTCCGGGCACGGTGGGTGCGCCGGCCGGCGGCGGCCCGGGGGGCATCGCGCCGCGCAGTGGCGGCGCCAGGCTGGCGCCCGGCACGCGGCGGACGAGGCCGTGCGCCTCGGGCTCGGTCTGGGGCGCGGCGGGCGGGGACACGACGGCCCCCGTGAGCACGGGGGCCGGGCCCGCAGGCGCGGGGACTGGGCCCGCAGTGAAGCGCGCAGGCCCAGCCGGGTGGCCGGGCGGCAGGTCGGCAGATGCCGGCTGGGGCGCGGCGGCGCCGGTGACAGCCGGTTCCCGCAGGCGCGGTCGCCAGGTCCCGGGCCCGGGCTCGGGGTCGCGGGCGGCCGTGTCGGTGACGAGGTCGGCGGAGACGGGCGCAGTCGCAGTCCGCTCGCCGACCAGGGCGCCGGGCAGCCGCACCAGCGCGGTCACCCCGCCTCCCGGGGTGGCGGCCACGCCGACCGTGATGCCGTAGCGCGCCGCCAGGCGGGCGACCACGTGGAACCCGAGCATCGTCGAGCGCCGCAGGTCGACCTCGGGGGCGTCGGTCAGCACCTCGTTGGCCCGCTGGAGCTCGTCGTCGGACATGCCGATCCCGACGTCCTCGACGCTCACCACGAACCCACGCGGCTCGCCGACGGCCAGGTGGCTGCGCACGAGCACGGGACGCGAGGGGGGCGAGAACGTGGTGGCGTTCTCGATCAGCTCGGCCAGCAGGTGCGCCACGTCAGCCACCGCCCGGCCCACGACCTCGAGGTGGTCGTTGACCTGGACGTCGACCCGCCGGTACTCCTCGACCTCGGCCGCGGCGGCCCGCACGACCTCGGGCAGCGGCACCGGCCGGCCCCACAGCCGCGACGGCTCGTCGCCGGACAGCACGAGCAGCGACTCGGCGTTGCGACGGATGCGGGTGGCGAGGTGGTCGAGCTGGAACAGGTCGTCGAGGACGTCGGGCTGGCGCTCGCGCTGCTCGAGGACGGAGATCAGCCCGAGCTGCCGGTTGAGCAGCGACTGGTTACGCCGGGCCAGGTTGACCAGCAGCTCGGAGACGGCCTCGCGCTGCTCGGCCTCGGCGGCGGCCATCGAGGCGACGAGGGCGACGTTGCGCTGCTGCTCGCGCTCGGTGTTCTTCCAGAACACGATCTCGCCGACGCAGGCGGCGAGCACCGCCACGCCGTGGACGACGGCCCAGGTCCACGGCCGTTGCTGCCCCGCCGGGTGGTTGAACATGGCGTCCGAGGCGAGGGCGCTGCCGAGCCCGTGCGACAGCACCGTGAACACGACGTTCCAGACGAACGGCACCCAGTCCTGGTAGAGCGCGATCAGGCCGATGAGGATGAAGAAGTGGAAGTGCGCCTCGATCGAGCCGTAGGACAGGTGCACCAGTGCGGACGAGCAGTACACCAGCCCGGCGGTGACGAAGAAGGCGGCGACGCGGCGGTTCCGCGCCAGGCGGGCGAAGGCGAGGCACGCCAGCGGCACGGCCACCTCGATGGCCGAGTGCCGGACGCCGAACCCCTGCCACAGCCCGAAGGCGAACAGCGCCGGCACGTGCAGCCCCAGCACCCAGCACAACAGGAGGTGCCGCCGCCGGAACGTCTCGTTGTCGAGCGTGTTCCCACGCGGGAGGTAGTCGCGCACGAGCGCCACGCCCCGCGCGATCGGGCCGGCCCGCCGGCCATTCGACCGCGCCGCTACGTGATCTCGGTTGTCTCGATGTGTTTCCGCCTGGTGACCACTGGTCCGCCCCCTCTGGACAGGCCCCGGCGGACTGCCTTGCAGTCCCTTGCCCACGGCGCACCTTCTTACTCGACAGCGGGATGTCGCGCTACGTAGAGCGTCAATTTCGATGAAACGTCACGTTCGACGAACGCAGACGCCACATCGAACCGGGTCGCCGATTGGGGCCCCGCGGGTGGCAACTACGTTTGCGGGCTGGTGCAGATCGTCTTCATCGAGGGCGACACCCGGCGCGAGTTCGACGTACGGGTGAACAACCCGTCGGCCACGGTCGACGACCTCGCTCGCGCCCTCGATCCCACGGGTGCACGGGCGCTGCTGATCGACGGGCGCCCGGTCGACCGCGACCTCGACCTGATCGAGGGCGGGCTGCACGAGGGCGCGGATGTCCGCTTCGCGCGTGTCGCCCCTCGCGGGGCGCGGGCCGCTGGCGGCGACCGACCTGGGGGCCGAGCCGGCGGCGCACGAGCTGGTGGTGGTCAACGGGCTCGACGCCGGCCGCCGCTTCCCGCTGCGGCCCGGCACCGTGGTCGTGGGGCGGGCGCCGGGGTGCGAGGTCGTCCTGCCCGACACGACGCTGTCTCGCCGGCACGTGGCGCTCACCTTGAGCGCGGACGGCGAGGTCACGGTCGACGACCTCGAGTCGCACAACGGCACGTGGGTCGACGGCGAGGCGGTCACCGCTCCGGTCACGCTCGCGCCGGGCGCGTCCCTGCGCCTCGGCGCCCTCGAGCTCGAAGTGCGCGCGGTCGACGACCACGATCGCCCGCTCGGCTACGACCCCCGCCGGCAGACCGGCCCCGCCGGGACCATCCCGTTCAACCGCCCGCCCCGCCCGGCCCTGCCGGTGCCCCCGCCCGACATCCCCCGGCCCGAGTCGCCGAACACGGGCCACGGCAAGGTGCCGCTGTCGCTCATCGGCGTGATCACGCCGCTGATCTTCGCCGGGGTGATGTACCTGGTCATGGGCAACGCCCAGTTCCTGCTGTTCGCCGGGCTCACCCCGGTCATGGGCATCGCGGGCGCCATCGACGCCAAGCGCAAGGGCCGGCGGTCCGAGCGGAGCGAGCGGGAGCGGTTCGCCCGCGAGCTGTCCGAGCTGTCCGACCGGCTGGGGGCGGCGGCCGACGACGAGCGCCGCCGGCGGGCGCTCGCCCACCCCGATCCGGCCGAGGTCGTGCGCCGCGTCGAGCTGCCCAGCGTGGCGCTGTGGGAGCGCCGGCCCGGCGACGCCGATTTCCTGCACCTCCGCGCCGGCGTCGGCGACGTGCCCTGGCGCGCCCCCGTGACCGAGCCGTCGGCGCTGAAGGCGGCAGACACGCCCGAGGCCCTCGCGACGATGCTCGACGAGGCGTCGACGCTGGCCGGCGGCGCGGTGCCGCTCGACCTGTCGGGAGGCGGCGTCGTCGGCATCGTGGGGGACCGGGCGGCGGCGCTGGCGGTCGCCCGCTCGCTCGTGTGCCAGGCGGCCGCCCTCCACGGGCCGGCCGACCTGCCGGTGATGGTCCTCGCCGGCGTCGAGGCCGCGCCCGCCTGGGACTGGGCCAAGTGGCTGCCCCACACCCGCGACGCCACCGGCGCCGGTCGGCTGCTGTCGCACCACCCCGACCTGTCGACGGCCATGGTCGAGGCCCGCCTCAAGGCGGCGGGCCCGCGCGACCGGTTCGAGCGCTCGCCTTCCGGCGGCCGGCTGGTCGGTCCGACGCTGTTGGTCGTGGTCGACGACGAGTCGCTGACCGAGGGCCGCCGGGCCCCCACCCGCAACCTGCTCCGCGGCGACGCCGGGCTCGTCGCGGGCGTGGTCGTGGCCTCGACGGCCGACCGGCTGCCGGCGGTGTGCTCGGCGGTGGTCGAGATCACCGACGCGGGCGGCGTGGCCGACCTCGTCCTGCCACAGGCCGGCACCCACATCCGCGAGATCGCTCCCGCCGGCATGGCCGACGACGTGGCCCGCGGCTGCGCCCGCGCCCTGGCCCGGTTCGAGGACCCCGAGCTCGACCTGGTCGGTGCGGGTCTGCCCGCCACGATCCGGCTGCTGCCCCTGCTCGACCTCGACGAGTGCACCCCCGAGGCGGTGCTCGCCCGGTGGAAGGCGGCCGGCCCCGACCCGCGCCCGACCACGCCGGTGGGCGTGGCCGAGCACGGCGTGTTCTCCATCGACCTCGTGGCCGACGGGCCCCACGCCCTCGTCGGCGGCACCACCGGTGCGGGCAAGTCCGAGCTGCTGCGGTCGATGGTCGCCGGCCTGGCGGCGTCCGTCGACCCCGACCACCTCACGTTCGTGCTGGTCGACTTCAAGGGCGGCAGCGCGTTCGACGAGTGCGCCAAGCTGCCGCACACGGTCGGCATGGTGACCGACCTCGACGAGCACCTGGCCGAGCGCGCCCTGCGGTGCCTCGAGGCCGAGCTCAAGCACCGTGAGCGCACGCTGCGCGACGTCGGGGCCACCGACCTGCCCGACTACCTGCGGAAGGGTCTGCCCGAGCCCATGCCCCGCCTGCTCGTCATCATCGACGAGTTCGCCACCCTCAAGGCCGAGCTGCCCCAGTTCATCGACGCCCTGGTCGGCGTGGCCCAGCGGGGGCGCAGCCTGGGCGTGCACATGCTGCTCGCCACCCAGCGCCCCCAGGGGGCGATCAGCGACAACATCCGTGCCAACACCAACATGCGCATCGCCCTGCGGATGCAGGACACGAACGACTCGAAGGACGTCATCGACGTGCCCGATGCCGCGGCCATCCCCCGCACGGCGCCCGGACGGGCGTACGTGCGCCTCGGGCCCGGGGAGGTGGTCGCCATCCAGTCGGCGTTGTCGACCGGCACGAGCACCGGGGCCGCGATCGCCCCCGTCGACGTCGCCCCGTTCGCCTACGGGCCCGAGCCCCGGCGGCCCGCACCCGCGCCGCCGACCGGCCACGGCCGCGCCGCCCTCGGCGGGGCCCTCGATGCCGGCGGCGAGCCCGAGACCGACCTGTCGGTGCTGGTCGGCACCATCCGCGAGGCCTTCGCCCGCACCGGGCGGCCGGCGCCCCGCCGCCCGTGGCCCGACCCGCTGCCCGCCGACGTCGACCTCGACGCGGTCGTCGACGCCGGCCTGGCCCGCCAGCCTGCCGGCGACCCGTCCACGGTCTTCGTGGCCATGGCCGACGACCCCGACGCGCAGACGCAGTACCCGGTGGGCTGGGTGCCGGGCGACGGCAACCTCATCGTCTACGGCCTCGGGGGAAGCGGGACGACGACCGCGCTCGCCAGCGTCGTGCTGAGCATGGCCCGGCAGCGCCCGCCCGACGACCTGCACGTGTACGCCCTCGACTTCGGCGCCGGCGAGCTCGAGGCCCTCGCCCCGCTGCCCCACGTGGGCGGGGTGGTGCTGGCGGGCGAGCGCGAGCGCCAGACCCGCCTCGTCCGCCACCTGCGCGGCGAGCTCGACCGCCGCCGGGCCATGGGGGCGGCCGCGGCGCGCGCCGAGCCGGCGGTCGTCACCGTGATCGACGGGTGGAGCGCGTTCGCGGCCGAGTACAACGACTACGCCGGCAACGCCATCTGGGAGGCCGTGACGCGTGTGCTGGCCGACGGGCCCGAGGTCGGGCTGTACGCGGTCGTCGCCGCCGACCGGGCGATGGCGGTGACCAGCTCGATCGCCTCGCTGGTTCGCCAGCGCTGGGCGCTGCGCCTCGCCGACAAGAACGACTACAGCAACTTCGGCGTCCGCAGCGCGGCGGTGCCCGAGATGGCGCCCGGGCGGGCGCTGGTGGCGGGCACCGGGCAGGTGATCCAGATCGCCCGCCCGTCCGACGGGGTGGCGGCCGCCGCCGTGCGCACGGCCGCGGTCCACCCGCCGGCCACCCGCCCGCCCCTTCGGGTCGAGCCGATGCCCACCGAGGTGCGATTCGCGGAGCTGGGGGCGGCGGCCACGCTCGAGGGTCGCCCGTGGCACGTCCCGGTCGGGATCAGCGAGCGCAGCCGCACCGCGGCCGGCCTGGTCGCCTACCAGGGCGAGCACGCCCTGGTGACGGGGCCCGCCCGCTCGGGCAAGAGCACCACGCTGCTCGCGGTGGCCGCGGCCTGCCGGGCCGGAGCGCCCGAGCTGACCGTGGTGGCGGTGGCCGGGCCGCGCTCGCCACTGGCGGGCGACGCCCTGGTCGACGAGGTCGTCCGCCCGGGCGAGATCGGCGACCGGCTGGCCGCCGCGGTCGACGCCGCTGCCGGGCGGGTGCTGGTGCTCGTCGACGACGCCGAGGCGATCGACGACGTCGGCGGCGTCCTCGACCGCCTCTCCACGTCCGACCGCCCCGACCTGCTGTTCGTGGCCGCGGGACGCAACGACGGCATCCGCGCCGGCTACTCGCACTGGACGCGCCCGCTGCGCCGGTCGAAGCTCGGCGTGCTCCTGCGCCCCGACATCGACCTCGACGGCGACATCCTGGGCGTGACGCTGCCGCGCCGGGCGCCGGTGGCGATGGTGCCGGGCCGCGGCTACGTGGCGGCCGGCGGCGAGGCCGACCTGGTGCACGTGGCCCTGCCCCGTTGAGGGTCGATGGTGCGTCGCCGCGCGATGCCGCCGCGCCGCGGGTGATCGCTAGTGTCGTCGCCGCGGGCGTCTCGAAGGAGACGGGCCGGGCTGCTGGGCCCGGCCGAGTCGGACTTCTGATTCGACACAACCAACCTCTTGAAGGAGCAACTCATGGGCCAGGGTGTGGTCAAGTCGACCCCGGAAGCGATCACGGCGATCGACAACATGAAGAAGACGATCAACGGCGGGCTGCTCGAGAGCATCAACACGTTCGTCACCTACGGCGACAGCCTCAACCCCGAGAACTTCTCCGGCACGAGCGCCGACCAGTTCTACACCGAGTGGCCCGAGACCAAGACGGCCCTCCAGAACGCGGTCGAGCGTCTCGGGATGATGAGCGACGACATCATGACGGTGAACACCAACATCCAGACCGCCGGCGGCAACGCCTGATCCTGCCCCGGAACCGGCGTTCGTCCGTCGGGCCTCCCGCAACGGACGGACGCCGGTACGGGCTCGTGCCCCTTCTCCCCGGTCCAGGTGTCCTGGACACTCGATGAACAGCGTCGGCGACTACGACCTCGAGCACCAGATCGGCGCCGGCGCCGCGGGCACGGTGTGGAAGGCGCACCGCCGCGGCCCGGTCGCCCGCGTCGTGGCGCTCAAGCGGTTGCGGGCCGGCAGCGGCGCGGCCGACCTCGCCCGCATGCGCCGCGAGGCGACGGTGCTCACCGAGCTGGACCATCCGCACGTCGTGCGCGTGCTCGAGGTGCTGCACGACGGCGACGGTGTCGCCATTGCCATGCAGTACGCGCCGGGCGGCTCGCTGGCCGACGTGCTGGCCGAGCGCGGCCGCCTCACGCCCGGGCAGGTCGTGGCCGTGGCGGCGCCGGTGGCCGAGGCGCTGGCGTCGGCCCACCGCCGTGGCGTGCTCCACGGCGACGTGAAGCCGGCCAACATCCTGTTCACGTCCGACGGCGAGCCGCTGCTCGGCGACTTCGGCGTCGCCCGCACGCTCGGCCTCGTCACCAGCGACCAGATCACGGGCACGGCCGAGTACATGGCCCCCGAGCTGCTCGACGGCGCCCAGCCCGATCCCCGCGCCGACGTCTACTCGCTCGCCGTCGTCTGCTACCAGGCGCTGACCGGCCGCCCGCCGTACACCGGCCCGGTGCCGCTGGCGGTGGCGCGGGCCGCCGACGCCGGGGTCCACGAAGACCTCGAGGAGGTGGCCGGCGTGCCCGAGCCGCTCGCCCGGGTGGTCGAGCAGGCGATGGACCGCGATCCGGCGCAGCGCTTCGCCGCGGCCGACGAGATGGCGCGGGCGTTGCGGGCGTCCGTGCCCGCGGGCGACGTCCGGGTGCCGGGCCCGGCCTCGATGGGGCGGGGCATCGCGCCCGCCGACTCGGGCGCCGGCCTCACCACGACGTTCGGGCCGCGTCCCCCGCGCCCCGAGCCCGACGCCTCGGGGCGTCGCCGGTGGCTCCCCGCGGCGCTGGTGGTGACCGGGCTGGTGGCCGCGGGCGGCATCGCCCTGATCCGCGGGCCCTTCGCCTCCGACGACGACGCCGCCGACTGCGTCGAGGACGGCCCGCCCGCGCAGAGCGCGACCGCCCAGGTCGTGCGCGGCGACGTCGACGGCGACGGCTGCGCGGTGGCCGGCGTGTACCAGCTCCAGCCCCTGCCGAGCGGCACCACCGGCATGGTCCTGACGATCCCGCTCGGCGGCACCGACAAGCAGATCGGGCTGGGCGAGGCGGGCGACCAGGTGGTCCTCGGCGACTGGAACTGCGACGGGGTCGACACGCCGGCGCTGTACCGGAGGGCGGCCGGCGAGGTGCAGTACTTCGACGTGTGGCCGTCGGTCGAGCAGCGCAGCTACCAGCCCGACGCCGTCGAGGACGCCGCCGCCGGCGGCGAGGCCGAGCTCGATCAGGGCTCCGGGCGCGACCGGGGCTGCGACCGTGTGCGCGTCTCGACCACCGGCAGCGATGACACGGGCGCCGGTGCGACACCCGCCGAGGTCGTGTCGACGACCGCGACTCCCACAGGCGGGCCGCTGTCGGCCATCATGGAGGGCGCTGGAGACATCACGGCCGCGCCCGGTGAGGGGCGGCCCGCGGGGCCGTGGGAGATCCGCTCGTCGAACCGACCGCCGATCCGCGCAAGGTGATGCACCGATGAGTGCTCGAACGCTCCCACAGAACCGGGCTGCCGACGCCGGTCGCGGCCTGCTGTCCCTCGTCGGTGTCGCCGTGCTGGTCGCCGGCGTGCCAGCCGCCCTCCTCGCCTGGGTGGGCTCGCCGCTCCCGGCAGGCGTCCCCTCGTTCTCCGACGTCACCGACGCCCTGCGCGACACGTACATCCCCGACGAGTTCCTGGTGAAGGCGCTCGCCCTCGTCTGCTGGATCGTGTGGTTCGAGCTGACGGCGTCGCTGCTCGTCGAGGCGGTGGCCTACGTGCGGGGCCGCAAGGCGGGCGCGGTGCCCCTGGCCGGCGGCCTCCAGCGGGGCGCAGCCCGGCTCGTCGCCGGGGTCGCCCTGCTCGGGGCGGTCGTCGCCAGCAAGGGCATGCCCACGTCGGGCTCATCCCACCTGCTGACGCCGGCGGCCGACCCGGTGGTGGCGCTCGTTATCGACGACGGCAAGGCCGCGGGAGACGCCGCCGCGGCGATGTACCCCGCCCCGGTGGCGGCGCCGGCCGCCCTGCCGGTCTACGAGGTGCAGCGGCGCGACACGCTGTGGGACATCGCCGAGATCCACCTGGGCGACCCGTTCCGGTGGCCCGAGATCTTCCAGATCAACGAGGGCTGCCCGCAGAGCGACGGCCGCTGCCTCAGCGATCCCGACCTCATCCTCCCGGGCTGGCGGCTCCAGCTCCCGGCCGACGCCGTCGGCCTGGCACCCGCGGCGCCGCCGGCGGCCGACGGGCCCGCCCCGGCACCGGCCCCACCCGCGGCCGCGCCGCACGACTCGGTCGCCATCGAGGGGGGCATGGTGCTCATCGACGACGGCGGCGACGCCGGCGCCGACGTGCTGCTGGCGTCGGACGCGCAGGCAGGCACGACCACCTTCGACGGCATGGTGCTCCTGCCCGACGACGGGCCCCCGCCCGAGCGGCAGGACGAGCCGATCCTGGCCGGGCCGCCGGCCGACGACGAGGTCGCCGGCGGCGCCCCGCCGCCCGCTGGCTGAGCACGAGCCCAGCGCCCGACACGACAGGAGACCCCGCCGACCATGGCCACGACCCTTCCCAAGCGCACCCCGACGCCCGCCGACCGCGCGGCCCCGTCGCTCGTGCCCGGGGGCGGCCGCCAGCGCCGGTGGTCCCTGGCGCTGCTGGCGGTGCTGGTCACGCTGGGGTCTGCGCTCGCCTTCGTCGTCCTCTGGATGAACGCGGGCGACCGCAAGCCGGTGCTCGCCCTGAAGAACGACGTCGCCGCGGGCCAGATCATCGAGGCCGACGACCTCAAGGTGGTGCGCGTGTCGGCCGACGGCGGTGTGGCGCTGGTGGCGTCGTCGGCCTCCGACGACGTCGTCGGCCAGCCGGCCACCACCAACCTGCTGGCCGGCTCGCTGCTGGTGGCCGACGCGGTGGGCTCCGACGACGGCCTCGCCCAGGGCACGACCGTGATCGCCATCCCGGTGCCGCGCACCGAGATCCCGTCCGACGATCTCGAGACGGGCGACCGCCTCGTGCTGTACCGCACGCCGGGCGGCAGCGGCGACGCCGAGACGGGCACCGAGGTCATCGGCGACGGCCGGGTGTTCTCGGTGGACGAGGGCGACGACGGCTCGACCTCCGACATCCGGGTGTCGGTCACCGTCGACGAGGGGTTGGCACCCGAGATCGCCAGCGCCGTGGCGCAGGACCAGATCTACCTCGCCAAGGCCGCGACGGGCTGACGGTCGGCGTGGGGTACATCGCCTTCGCCTCGGCCAAGGGCTCGCCGGGGGTCACCACCACCGTCGCCGCGCTGGCCGCCACGTGGCCGGCCGACCGCGAGCTGCTGGTGGCCGAGGTCGACCCCGCGGGCGGGGACCTCGTGGTGCGCTTCGACCTGGCGACCGAGCCGGGGCTGGTGAGCCTGGCGGCTGCGGGCCGCCGCGAGCTCGGGCCCGACACGCTGCTGGCGCACACGCAAGAGCTTGCCGGGCTGGCGCACGCGCAGGTGCGGCCGCGCCGGGCGCTGGTGGCGCCCGTGTCGGCCGATCAGGCGGCCGCCGCCCTCACGGCGCTGCGCGGGGCGCTCGCGACCAAACTCGCGGCGCTCGATGTGGACGTGCTCGTCGACTGCGGGCGGCTCGACCCTCAGTCGCCGGCGTTCGAGGTGGCGACCAAGGCCGAGCTGCTGGTGATGGTGGCGCAGCCGGTGGTGGCCGAGGTCCACCACCTCGCGGCGCGCCTGGCTTCGGTCGGCTCCGCCACGGCCGTGTCGGTCCTGCTCGTGGGCGACCGCCCGTACTCGGTGGCCGAGGTGGCCGAGGCCGTCGGCGCCAACCCGCTCGGCACGCTGCCGGCCGACGGCCGGTCCGCGGCGGCGCTGGCGGGCGGCCACGTGAACGCCGCCCGGGCGCTGCGGCGGTCGGGCCTGCTGCGCGACGCCGGTGCCATCGCTGCGGGTCTGGCCGAATGGCTCGGCCCGGCGGCCGGCGCTCTGGCCGCCACCGATCCGAGCGCGGCTCCGCCGGTCCCGTCCCCGGTGGTCCCGCCGGCTGCGCCGCCCGCCGCTGCACCGATCACCCCGCCGCCGGTCCCGCCGGGCGTGGCGCCGCCCGGCCCGCCCGGTCCGGGCCCACAGGGGCCGCAGCCCCCGGCCGTCCCGCCGGCGCCGCCCGGGCTCCCGCCGGTCTCGCCCCTCCCCGTCGCGCCCCGAGCGACGCCGCCGCCCCCATCGGGGCATCCGCCGCCGCCGACCGGCCCGCCCGTCGTCCCCGGTCCGCCGCCGCCCGCCGCGGTCGGGGCGCCGTCGGCCGGGCCCCCCGGGGGCCAGCACGACGGCGTCGACGACCCGGCGGGCCGGCTCCGCTCCAACGTGCGCCGTGAGCGACCGCCGTCCCCGCCGGCCAAGCACTTCCGCCGCGACGACGTCGAGGAGCGGCGGCGGTGAACCCGCAGACGAAGGCGCTCGTGCGGGTGTTCCGCCGCGAGATCGCCGACGAGCTCACCGACCGCCTGCGCGCCGACGAGGTGGCCGAGCGGCCCCGCCTGTCGCCGGCCGACCAGCGGCAGTACGGCCGCCAGCTCATCAACCGCCGCCTCGAGCGCTACGCCAAGGAGCAGCTCGAGCGGGGCGTCGAGCCGCTGTCGTTCGAGGACGAGAGCGCGCTGGCCCAGGCGATCCACGACGCCCTGTTCGGGCTGGGCGCCCTGCAGCGTCTGCTCGACGACGAGTCGATCGAGAACATCGACGCCAACGGGCACGCCGACGTCTGGATCACCCGGTCCGACGGGTCGAAGGAGCGGGCCCCGGCCATCGCCGACAGCAACGAGGAGCTGGTCGACACGCTGCGCATGACCGCGGCGAGGGTCGGGCTGACCGAGCGCCGGTTCGACAACGGCTCGCCGTCGCTCAACCTCCAGCTCCCCGACGGCAGCCGCCTGTTCGCGGTGATGGCGGTGACGTCGAAGCCGTCGGTCGCCATCCGCCGGCACCGCTTCCCCAAGGTGTTCCTCGACGACCTGGTGGGCCTGGGCTCGATCGACGTGGCGCTGCGCGAGTTCCTCTCGGCCGCGGTCCGGGCCCGCAAGAACTTCATCGTCTGCGGCGGCGTCGACGCCGGCAAGACGACGCTCCTGCGGGCCATGCTCAACGAGGTCGGGCCCGAGGAGCGCATCGTCACCATCGAGGACAACCTCGAGCTGGGCCTCGACCGCTACCCCGACCTGCACCCCGACGTGGTGGCGCTCGAGGCCCGCGAGGAGAACGTGGAGGGCGAGGGCGAGATCGACCTCGCCACCCTCGTGCGCTGGGGCCTGCGCATGAACCCCGATCGCGTGATCGTCGGCGAGGTGCGGGGCCACGAGGTCATCCCGATGCTCAACGCCATGAGCCAGGGCAACGACGGCTCGATGTGCACGATCCACGCCAACTCGTCGTTGTCGGCGTTCTCGAAGCTGGCGATGTACGCCGTGCAGGCTCCTGAGCGTCTGAACCTCGAGGCCACGAACCTGATGGTGGCCAATGCCATCAACTTCGTGGTCCACATCGGCACCGCCGCGGGCGGTGGCGAGGGCGGCATGCGCCGCTACGTGGCGTCGGTGCGCGAGATCGTGGGCGCCGAGGGCCCGCTGGTCATGTCGAACGAGATCTTCATGCCGGGCTACGACAAGCGGGCGGTGCCCGGGGCGCCCCTGCGTGACAGCACGCTCACCGACCTGCAGGCCGTGGGCTTCGACTCCAGCGTGCTGCTCCGCCCCGACGGCTGGTGGCACTGACCCGCGGTCGGCCATGGACCGCGTTCCCGCCTTCCTCGATGCGCTGCGGGGCTCCCTCGTCCCCGAGTGCGATCGCGACAGCGTGCGCGCCGCGTTCGCCTCGGCCGCGACCGGTTGCGGCGGTCCCCGCGGGCGAGACGGGCGGCGCGCCAGCGCGCTGACGCCGAGCGGCGTGCCGTTCGAGGCCAGCGTCACGGGCGGTGCGGGCCGATCGGCGGTCGCGTTGCGCTACGTGACCGAGCCGGGCGCCGGCCTGCCGTTCTTCGGCCCCCGGCTGGCGGCGCAGCGCGGCGCGGTCGCCGATCTGGCGGCGCGGCTGGCGCCGGATGCCCGCCCCGGCGGCGAGGAGGTCCGGGCCCTCCCGGACGTGCTGTTCGCCGACCCCGGCGCGGTGCCGGCCCGCACCCGCTTCGCCAGCTTCGTCGGCGTGGTCCACACGCCGGAGCACCCGGCTCACCTGGCGGGGCTCAAGGTGTACGGCAACCTGCGGGCGGTCGATCCGTCCGGCGCCGTCGCCCGCCTGCGCCGCCGGTGGCCCGGGTTCGGCGTCCTCGACGACCTGACCTGCGACCTGGCGGAGTACGCCGGCCCGCTGACCGTCCAGTTCGCGGCGCTCGAGGCGGGCCCCGGAGGGCTCCGGTCCAAGCTCTACGTCCGCACGCGTCGCGCCGGCCCGCCCGGGCTGGCGGCACTCGCCCGACGGGTGGGCGCCGATCCGGCGGCGCTCGACGCCGCGCTCGCGGACGCCGGCCTGGCTCCCGACCGGTGGCGCCGGCCCGTGTTCGCCTGCCTTGCCACCCGGGCGGACGGCGGCGGAGCGGTCGCGCTGTCGGTCCACGTCGCGGCCCGGTCCGCGGACCTCCATCCGGCGGCCATGGCCGCCGTAGCCGAGCAGCTGGCCGGGCGCCACGGCGACGCCGAGAGCTTCGCCGCCCTCACCCGGGCCATGGCCGCGGCCGGCCCCGGCGGCGGGTTCGCGGTCACGGTGGTCGGTGTGGGCCTCGCGGCCGGCGGGGGAGTGGGGAAGGTGAACGTCTACGCCGCCCCCACGGCGGCGCCCGACCCGGCCGGGAGGGGCGCTCGGCCCTCGTGCCAGTGGGTAGGAGAGTCGGCGAGGCATTGAGTTCCGTCTGGCGGAGGGCGAGGCAATCGGTTCCACATGTGGAACCCACGCCTCATCCTCCCGTGGTCGGAACCCATCGCCTCGGGTCACCCGCGGTGCACAACGCGCGTGCCGGCGAGGCAATGGTGTTCGGCCCCGAACACGATTGCCTCGAGAGCTCCAGATCGACGGCCATTGCCTGCCATCACCGAGCCAGTGGCCCATCCCACTGGTCGGGGGTGAAGCAACATTCCCGCGGGGTGCCCCTCTGAACACCCGAGCGGCTGGGCCCTACTCGAACTCGGGGTGGATCGGCTCGCGGGTGGGGGCGTAGTCGGGCGACGCCGGCACCGGAGGGTTGTCGGGCGGCGCCCCCAGGTCGTTCTCGCCGGCGAAGAACTCGGCGCCGTCCTCGAGCCAGCCGTCGTTGTCGCGCTCGTTCTCCACGTAGCGGGCGAAGTTGATGCGGTCCTGCTCGCCGCGGGCGGCCGCCCACTCGGAGGCGAACCGGTTGGCGAGCGTCACGAGGGCACCCGAGATCGTGGAGACGTCGGTGCCCTCGGTGGACATCTTGGTGTCGAAGTCGGTGCGCTTCCCGCCTTCCCAGCCGTCGACGCACAGGCCCGCCTCGGTGGCCCGAGCCTCGTGCTTGCTCGTGACCACCCCCGACAACGTGTAGAGGTCGCGGGCGGCCTCGAGGGCCTGGTCGAACGCGAAGTTGACGTTCCTCGTGCTGGCGCTGACGCCTCCCATGGCGGGCGAGTCTAGGAAACGGGCCGGCGCGTGTGCGGTCGCACCCGGGTCGGCCGGCGTGGTTGGATCGGCGTCCATGAGCCCGGCCGACGGCGTCACGACGATCGAGCGGCGGACCCGCGACGAGCGTCCGGTACGCCGGCCGTTCGAGACGCGCACGCTGACCGTCGCCGGGGAGGTGGCCCTGTGGGTCGTGGTGGTGGCCGTGGCGCTCGCCCTGCTTGCGACCCCGGTCCCGTTCGTGGCCGTCGCCTGGCTGGTCCTGGCCGGCGTGGCGATGGTGGCGGTGCGGGCCGACCAGTCGCGACGCCCGCGCGACCGCGGGCTGCAGGTCTACGACGACGTGGCGCGCCTCGACGCGCGCGGCCTCGGTGCGGGCGTCCCGTCGTCGCAGCTGTTCGTCCCCTACGGGCTGGTGCTCGGCTGGTGCGTCCGGCGGGGGCTGGTGGGCGAGTGGTTCCGGCAGCAGTCGGTCGCCGAGCTCGACGACCTGGCGGCCGGCCGGCTGTCCGGTCCCCAGCTGTATGCCCACTGGCAGGGGGTGTTCGCCAGCGACCTGCTCGGCGACGAGGGCGCGGCGTTCGCCCGCCGGTACCTCTGGGGCGTCGAGCCCCACGGCGCGCTGCAGGTCGACCGCATCGCCGCCGGGCGGCCGTTCGGCCGCAACGCCTGGCCCCACCCGCGGCCCGACCAACAGTGGTTCCTGCGCGACCTCGAACAGCTCGCCGGGCCGGGCCGCAGCGCGTACCTGCTGCCCGACACGCCCGACACCGCCGCGGCGTTCGACCGCCTCGCCGACGCCCGCCTGGCGCGCTCGGCGCCGGTGGCGGCTCTTCTACGCGCTCTACGAGTCCGAACGGGTCGCCGTCCGCCGGCGCTTCGCCCGGTACTACGCCTTCCCCGAGTGACCTAGGCGGCGCCGGCCGAGCAACCGAGGGCGCGTCCCGTGCGGCGGCCCGGTGTGCTGTCATCGCGTGCCCATGGGGACTGCGTCGGCCAAGCCGGGCAAGTTGCAGGTGTTCGTCACGGCGGCGGCGGAGATCAGGGGGGAGCTGTCGTCGCGGATCACCGAACTACGGGCGTCGTACGACGCCTTCCAGTCGACCGGCTCGCCGGTGGCGAACCCCGACCTGATGGAGGTCGAGCTGCCGGGGCTGCTGGCGAGCTACCAGCTCGACGAGAACTTCGTGGCGGTGACCCGGCAGGCGTTCCTCGATGCCAACACGGGGGTCGACGGGGCGACGATCACGGTGGACGAGGCGGCGCTGGACACCGCGTTCGCGGCGGCGGCCATGGCGATGGGGCTCGACCCCGCGTCGCTGACGGTGCCGCGCGCCGCGGTGACGGTGGACGAGCCGGTGGCCGCAGGGACGCCGCAGACGTCGGGCTTCGTGGCCGACCCGGTGTGCACGGCGACGGGGCACTTCCTCGAGGTCGAGGACGACTTCACCTTTCCCGAGCGCCTCGACGTGCTGCGGTGGCGGCGGACCTACTCGTCGCGGTTCGTGGCCGGGGGCCCGTTCGGGCGCGGGTGGGCGTCGTGGGCGTCGGCCGGGCTGGTGCCCGAGGACGACGGCGCGGTCGGCTACCAGGGCCCCGACGGCCAGCTGGTGGTGTTCGTCCCGTCGCTGGCGGTCGACGACCCGGCGGGGGCGTACGCGCCGGTCCCGGGCATCGCGGCCCGCCTGGTGCGGCTCCCGCCCGGGAACGGCCACGGCGCCGGGGGCTGGGAGATGCGGTGGGAGCGGCACTCGTCGCTGCCCGGGGTCGTGTGGACCTTCGATCACGAAGGCCTGCCGCGCACCGTCGAGGACCCGGCTCGCGGGCACGTGACGTTCACGCACACCGGCGGGCTGCTCACGGCCGTCGCCCATGCCGGTGGCCGGCGACTCGACGTCGACTGGGACGGCGCCCGCATCGCGCAGGTGCGATCGTCGTGCGGCCGGGTGGCCCGCTACCGCTACGACGCCGAGGGCGACCTGGTAGCGGACCGAGCGGATGCTGGGCGACCGCCGCTACGAGACCGACGGCCGGGGCCGGATCGTCGAGGTGTGGGACGCCGACGGGGTGCGGCTGTGCCGCAACACCTTCGACGACGAGGGCCGGGTCCTCGTCCAGGTGTCGCCGTTCGGGCGCGAGACCACCTTCGCCTACCACCCGGGAAACCGGACGGTCGTGTCCGACACCGAGGGCGGGCCGGTCAACATCTACGAGCACGACCCTGCCGGGCGGCTCACCGGGCTCGTCGACGACCGGGGGCACGTGCTGCGGCGGGTGTTCGACGACGCGGGCCGGGTGGTCGCCGCCAACGGGTTCGACGGCACCACCTCCCGCCAGGACTTCGCCGCCGACGGCCTGTCCGCCACCCGGGTCGGTCCGGGCGGCGTCACCGAGTCGTGGCGGTACGACGAGGCCGGACGCGTCGTCGCGCACGCCACCGAGGGTGGCCCCGAGCTGCGCTTCGAATACGCCGACGTCGCCGCGATCGTCCCGTCCCGCCTCTCGGGCCCGCTCGGGTGGGAGATCGTCGCCGAGTCGCGGGACGGCCTCGTCACGTCGTTGACCGATGCCGACGGCGTCACCGTCCACTACGAGCACGACGCCGACGGCAGCGTGGTGGCCACCGCCAATGGCCTCGGGGCCGCCGTCCGCTCCGAGCTGCACCCCAGCGGCATGGCCACGCGGGTCGTGCAGCCCGACGGCTCGGTCACCGAGTTCGACCGCGACGACGCGGGCCGCATGCTCGCGGTGCGCGCCCCCGACGGGCACGAGGTCGCCATCGAGTGGACGGCGGCCGGCCGCCTCGCCGGCCTGGTCACCCCCGACGAGGGCCACACCACGTTCGAGCACGGCGCCCACGGGGCGGTCGAACGCATCATGGACGCGGTCGGCGCCACCGTCGAGCTGACGCACGACCACCTCGAGCGCCTGGTGGGGGTGGCCGGCGCCGACGGCGCCAAGTGGGAGCTCGGCTACAGCGCCCTCGGGCTGCTGTCGCTGGTGCACGACCCCGCGGGCGGCAGCTGGTCGTACGAACACGACGCCGAGGGCCGCCTCGTCGCCGCCACCAACCCGGTCGGCTCCCAGGTCCGCAGCGTGTACGACGCCGCCGGGCGGCTGTCCGAGCAGATCGACCCCGCGGGCAACGCCACCCGCCTCACCCGCGACGGCCTGGGCCGCGTGACGTGGGTCGACGAACCCGAGGGCGCCACCACGACCTGCGAGTGGGACGTGTGGGACCGCCCGGTCACCGTCCGTCACCCCGACGGCGAGACGGTGACGACCACGTACTCACCCGCGGGCCGGGCCGTGTCGGCGACCTCGAGCGAAGGCCGCGGCTGGACGGCCACCTACGACGCCGCCGGCCGGCTCGCCACCGTCACCGACGCCGCCGGCGCCACCACCCGCTACGCCTGGGACATGTGCGACCGGCTGGCCGAGACCACGTCGGCCGCGGGGCGGGTGGCGCGGTGGGCGTACGACCACGCCGGCCGCGTGACCGAGACGACGGTCGCCGGGCGGACCCACCGGGCCACCTACGACCACGCCGGTCGCCTCACGTCCGAGACCGATCCGTCCGGGGCGACCCGGCGCTACGCCTACGACCTGCGGGGCAAGCTCGTGTCCGCCACCGACGCCCTCGGGCACACGGTGCGGCTGCGCTACGACCGGCGCGGCAACCTGTCGACGGTCGTCGACCCGTTCGGCGGCGTCACGACCACCGAGTACGACGGCATGCGCCGGCCGGTGGCGTACACCGACCAGCTGGGCCGCACCACCCGCATTCGCCGCGACGCGGCCGGGCGGGTGGTGGCCCGCGAGATGCCGACGGGCGACCTGATCGAGTGGCGGCGCGACGCCCGGGGCCTCGCCACCGACGTGCGGGTCAACGGGCGGGACGTGGTCGTGTTCGACCACGACGCCGCCGGCCGTCCGGTCCTCGTCCACGAGCCCGGCCGCAACCGCACGCTGACCCTCGGGTGGACCCGCGGCGGCCGGCTGGCTTCGCTCGACGTCGACGGCGCCACCATGCGATGGGAGCGCGACACCGACGGCTTGGTCGTCGCCCGCCACGACCCGGCGGGGCGCCGCACCACCTACGCCCGCGACCGGGCGGGGCGGCTGGTGGCGACCGCGTCCGACCGCTGGGGCGCCGTCGAGCTCGACCGCGACCTCGACGGCCACCTGGTCGCCCTGCGGGCCGACGGCGTCGAGCGGCGCTGGGACCACGACGCCGACGGCCTGGTCGTCGGCTACCGCGAGACCGCGGCCGGCGTGGCGCGCAGCACCGACCTCACCCGCGATGCGACCGGCCGCATCGTCGAGGTCCGGACCGGCGACGAGGTGAGCCGCTACGGCTACGACCCGGCCGGCCAGCTGGTCTCGGCGGTCACCCCCTCCGGCGCCTGGACGTGGACCTACGACGAGGCCGGCCGATTGGTGACCGAGGCCGGGCCCGACGGGCCGACCGAGTACGCGTACGACGAGGCCCACCAGCTCGTCCGCATGGAGGGGCCGGCCGGCACCACCGGGTTCAGCTACGACGCGGCCGGGCGCCGCACCGGCGAGGACGGCCCCGCCGGCACCCGGGCGTACACCTGGGACGCCCTCGATCGCCTCACCAGCCTGACGACGCCCGGCGGCGTCCGGCGCGACGTCGACGTGGACGCGCTCGGCCGCCTGGTGTCCTACGGCGACACGACCTTCACGTGGGACCCGACGGGCGTCGTGCCCGACCTGGTGGCGATCGACGACCGCGAGGTGGTCATGGCCGCCGGGCAGACAGTGGCGAGCTTGGCGCCGGGCGGCGAAGTCGGCTGGCTGTCGGCCGACTGGCAGGGGACGCTCGCCGCGCCAGGAGCCGGCGTCGACCGGGACCCCTGGGGCGCGCCGGCGCGCGAGGACGCGGACGACGGTGCCGCACCGGGGCTCGGCTTCCTCGGTGCGCTGGACCTGGACGGCCTGGCGTGGCTGCACAACCGGGCCTACGACCCCCGGACCCGCCAGTTCACGGCTCGTGACCCGCTGGCCGGCGTGGCGGGCACCGCGGTGGCCGCCAACCCGTACCACTACGGCGGCAACGACCCGGTCGGTCACGTCGACCCGCTGGGCCTGCAGCCGCTGACGCTCGATCAGTACAACGAGTACCGGGCGCGGGAGACGAGCGTCCAGTGGGGCAACATCATCACGGTCGGCCTGGGCATCGCTGCCTGCTTCGTCCCGGGCGGGCCCATCATCGCCACGCTGGTCGGCGCCGGCATCGGCATGTTCCCCGCCGTCTATAAGGGGGTGACCACCGGGGAGTGGGACGCCGGGTTGATGGTGAAGGGCGCCATCATCGGCGGCATCGGCGGCCGGCTCGGGTTCGCGGCACCGGGCGCCACCACTGGCCTGACCCAGGCGGTCGTCCGGGGCGGCGCGACGAGCGGCGCCACGACCGTCGTCGGTGAGACCTGGGACATGACCCCGCTCCCCGGCGGCGACGGCAGCTTCGACGTCGAGCGGATCGTGATCAACACCGCGGTCGGGGCCACGAGCGGCGGCCTCGGGTACGGCATCCAGTCCCGCGGCGCGACCCCCGACGCCGACGGGCCCCTCGCCCTGCCCGCCGGCCCGCAACGACTCGCACTGCCCCCGGGCCCCGAACGCCTGGCGCTCCCGCCCGGCTCGACCCCACCGCGGGGCGTCGACTTCGTCGCCGGCCCGCCGGGCAGCGCGCCGCCGGTGCCCGTCAGCCAGAGCCGAATGCAGGCGGGCTTCGACTCCGCCGGCTTCCCGAGCGTGCCGACGAGGTCGCCCGGCACCCAGTACACGCTGCCCGACGGTTCATCGGTGCGGCTGATGCAGCCCTCCGGTCAGGCGCCGCTGCGGGCGTCGTTCGAGAACGCATCGGGCAATGCGGTCAACCCGTTCACCGGGAAGCCGCCGCAGCCGCCGGCGGGCCTCACCCGCGCCGAGCGGCTCGACTACATCCGCTCGCGGACCCACGTGGAGCAGACGCCGTGATCCCTCCGCTCACCGAGGCCGTGGCGGCGGCGGGTCCGCTGCTGATCACCGAGGTCGAGTACGCCGACCCCGTGCTCACGATCAACGGCGAGGGCTGGGGGCTCACCGTGACCTGCCCGTGGCGGCTGGTGCGCGGCGACGATCTGGTCCTGTCCTGGTCGACGCCCGATGCGGCCGACACGGTGTGGGATCTCATCGGGCTGCGTCTCGTCGGCGCCCGCACGCGCGGCCGCGACGCGTCCTTCGACCTGTCCGACGGCTCGGCCCTCGAGGCGTTCAGCGACACCGACCTCGACCCGTGGGTGGTCCGGCTGCCGGGGGCAACCTACGTGGGGCCGTTGCTTGACGGCTGAAATGCGGCATGGCCCAGTTGGCTGACGGATTCGACGATCGAGGCGACTGTCTCGTCGTCCCGGTCGCGCGCGCCCTCGTCGAGCGCGTGTGCGTCGACCACGCGGTCACGTACCACCTGTCGGCGGCGAACGGAATGTGGGAGCTGCGCCTCGAGAGCGGATTCGTCGTGACATCGCACGGCGCCGAGCGGCTGGTCGTGCCCGAGTCCGGGGCCAACCTCTCCGCGGTGCTCGACGTGCTGCGCGCGGAGGTGGTCGAGGCGGTTGCTGACAAGGACGGCGCATTCCGCGTGTCGTGTTCGGACGGCATCGAGGTCGCCGCTCCGCCCGACGAGGGCTACGAGGCGTGGACGCTGACCGGGCCCCGCGGTGCCCGCCTGGTCTCCTTGCCGGGGGGCGACATCGCCGTCTGGTCGCCGGAGCCGCCGACCGGTTGATGCAGGGGCTCGCTTGGACGACGTCGCCAAGCGGCCGCGCGGTATTGCCCGACCATCGGCAGTACGGGCGCCAGCTCATCGCCGTCTCGAGCGGTACGTCAAGGTGTAGGTCAACGATCACGGTGACCAGATGCGGAGCGGGACGATCGTCGCGGCGTGGTCGAAATCGGCGTCCGTGGTGAGCAGCGTCAGCTCGTGGCGCAGGCAGAGGGCCACCAGCAGGGCATCGATCGTGCCGAGCTGGATACCCCGCCGCCGGCAGTCGTTGCGGACCTCGGCCGCACGGATGTGGTCGCGCCGCTCAGGATCGACGAACGCGATCGGCTCGAACAGCTCGAGCAGGCGCGTCCGGTGCTTCGGTCCCCGGATGCCCTGCAGCAGCTCCTGCAGGACGATGCCGGTCGTGGTGACGGCCTCACCGGTGACCAGTTCCTCGCGGAGGTGTGTGACCGAGGGTGCGTCGGGAGGGTGGTCGCGACGGAACGCGAGGGACCAGACCGACGTGTCGACGAACAGCACGGCTCAGCGCGAGCGCTCGGCCTTGTAGTCGTAGCTGTCGTCCCAGTCGAGGGCGCCGAAGAGCTCGGCGAGCCGTCCCTGCTCCCGCCGGGCGATGTACTCGACGAGGGCGCGGGTCACCGTGTCCTTCTTCGTGCGCTCGCCTCCGACGGCGAACGCCCGGTCGAGCAGGTCGGGATCGAGTGCGAGGTTCGTCGCCATGTGTGAGAGCCTACACATCGGTTCGCACCCGTGGGTGTGACCGACACCCGCGTGCTCCCGCTGGGGAGCAGCAAGTACTCTCGCCATCAGTTCGACACAGCCGGCGGGCGGCTGGGAGTGGGACGCTGGGGTGTCTGGGAAGACGAGGAGTACGGCGGAATGAAACCAGCTGGCCGCGCGCTCGCGGCGGCAGCCGGCGCCCTGATGGTGCTCGGCGTCGCTGCGTGCGGCGGGGACGATGACGACAGCGGGGAGGCATCGGCGGTCGAGGACCTCGACACGACGACCACCGATGCCGGAGACGACGCCGGGTCCACGACGTCGACGACCCTGTCCCCCGAAGACCAGGTGATCGCCGACTACACGGCGGCGTCTGCGGCGTTCTCCGCTGCGGCGAACCCGCCGAATCCCGACTCGCCCGATCTCGCGGCCCACTTCACCGGGGCATCGCTGACTCGGTATCAGGATGCGCTGCGGTCCCTCCAGGTGGCGGGCGCCACTGCGCAGAACACCGTCGAGCACCATCCGATCGACGTGATGGTGACAGGGGAGACCGCGCGAGCTCGAAGACTGCTTCGTCGACACGACACAGCAGTTCAACGCCGCGACCGGCGAGCGCGCTCGGTGGCCCCTCCACGACGACGCTGCACGTCGAGGTGACATTGCAGCTGATCGACGGCGTGTGGAAGGTCGCCGCAGCGGAGCGGGAGGAGCGATCCGTGCACGCCGTCCTGAGCCGAGTCACCGCCGTGGCAGCTGCTGCTCGGCATGTCCTGTCGGCGCTCGTGATGACCGATCGCCGATCACCGAGGCGCCGCCGGCCTCCGCTGATCCGGGGTGCTTGTCGTGCAGCGACGTCTCGCTGACGCCAGACGGTCTCCTGGCCCGTGCCCGCTCGCAGATGGCCGAGCTCAACTCGGTGGCGGACAATCCGCCGCCTTGCAATGACGAGTACGCCGACGCCACGTTCCCGGAGGACGGGAACGACACGGTGGAGTACGAGGGGTACATCCGCTGGCGACTGACGCTCAACGAGCAGCACGTCTGGGACGACGATGCCACGACCACGGGATATCGCCTCGAATGCTGGCTGCCCGAACGCCCCGATGTCGACGGCCTCATCGACGTGCAGATCTTCGACGCCATCGCGCCGCAGGTGATCGCGCAGGTGGCCATCGACGACGCGCTCTCGCAGATCCCTGCCCTGTCGATCAGCACGAATCCCGAGGACGACTCGCTGGTCGCCATCGACACCTGGTTCTGGGTCGACGGGGTGCCGCGAGAACGGTGTCTCGGCGTCAGCCAGCGTGCCCGGCATCGCCGTCGTCGCAACGGCGTCCCCGGGGGCGGTGCGGATCGATTTCGGCGACGGCACCAGCGCCGAGTGCACCGGTGCAGGCGTCGAGTACACCGCGGGCGCCTCCTCCGACTGCACTCACGAGTACCAGGTCGCCGACGAGTACACGATCACCGCCACGGTCCTGTGGACCGGCACCTACACCGTGAACGGCCAGGGGCCGTTCACCATCACGACGGCGGTACCCCGCAGCGACACGTTCAACTTGCCCGTCAACGAGGCCCAGGCCATCAACACCGGGAGCGGGTAGACCAGCCGTGACCCTCGTCGCTGGGGTGCTGGGGGCGCTGTTCGCGCTCGGGGTCGTGACCTTCGCGGTCGCGATGCGCCCGGTCGCCCCGGCCGAGGCACCCCCCCGTCGGCGATCGGGTCCCAGCGCCCGCGAGCGGTTCGAGAACCTGGCCCTGCGCCTCGCGCTGGGGGTGGGGGCGGCAATCGTCGTCGGCGCCCTCACCCGCTGGCCCATGGCGGCGGTGATGGTCGGCGTCGGCGGGTTCCTCGCGCCGAGCCTCCTCGGCGGCGAGGCGAGGCGGAAGGCGCAGCTCGTGCGGGTCGAGGCCATCGCCTCGTGGGCCGAGATGCTGCGCGACACCATGGCGGGATCGGGCGGCCTCGAGCAGTCCATCGTGGCCACCGCTGGTGTCGCGCCGCGGGCGATCCGCCCCGAGGTGCTGCGCTTGGCGGCGCGGCTCGAGCGCGACCGGCTCGCCCCCGCCCTGCGCGAGTTCGCCGACGAGATCGACGATCCGTCCGGCGATCTCGTGGTCGCGGCCCTGATCCTGGCCGCCGACAAGAGCCCGAAGCGGCTGGGCGACCTCCTCGGCCGCCTCGCCGCGTTCGCCCGGTCCGAGGTGAACATGCGCATGCGCATCGAGGCGGGGCGGTCACGCACGCGCACATCGGTGAAGGTCATCACGATCGCCACGACCGTGTTCGCCGTGTTCCTGCTGATCTTCAACCGGAACTACCTGCACCCGTACGACACCGCCATCGGGCAGGCCGTGCTCGGTCTGATCGGGGTGTGCTTCGGGTCGTCGTTCTACTGGTTGTCGAAGTCGCTCAGGATCGACGTCGAGGAGCGGTTCCTCCGCACGGACGAGGCGCTGCCGTGATCGTCCCCCTCGTCCTGGGCGCGCTCGTCGGCGGTGGAGCGATGGTCGCGTGGAAGCTGCTGTTCCCCTCCCCGCCCCCGCTGCAGGCGGCGATCGACCGGCTGAACCGCCGGAACGAGCTGGTCGGCATCGCCAACCGGGACGCGGGGGCCGACGCCGACGACGATCTGTTCGGGCGGACGATCGGGGTCACCGCGGCGCGGGTGGCGCGGAACCTCGGGTTGAACATGCGCACGCTCGAGGCGGACCTGCGCCTCGTCGGGCGACCTATCGAACAGCACCTCGCCCAGAAGGTGTTGCTGGCAGTGTTCGGTGTCGCCCTTCCGACCCTGGTGGGCGTGATCTGGAGCGTGGCGGGTTTCGAGGTCCCCCTGGTCCTCCCTGCCGGCGTCAGCCTGGCCCTGGGGACGTTCTTCTTCTTCGCCCCCGACTTCTCCGTGCGCAGCGAGGCGGCCGACCGCCGGGCCGAGTTCCGCCAGGCGCTCGGGTCGTTCCTCGATCTCGTCGTCATCTCGCTCGCGGGTGGCGCCGGCGTCGAGAGCGCCCTCCGGGATGCGGCGGGCATCGGCAACGGGTGGGCATTCCGCCAGATGGACAACGCGCTCGGGGTCACCGCGCTGACCGGGGAGACGCCGTGGGCGGCGCTCGCCCGTCTCGGCGACGAGGTCGGGGTCGACGAGCTCTCCGAGCTCGCGGCCAGCATCTCGCTGGCCGGCACCGAGGGTGCGCGCGTCCGTGAGTCGCTGGCGGTCAAGGCGACGTCGCTGCGCGACCACGCCCTGGCCGAGGCCGAGGCCGAGGCGCAGGCGACGACCGAGAAGATGGCGCTGCCGGTCGTCCTGCTCTTCCTCGGCTTCCTCATCCTCATCGGGTTTCCGGCGGTCGACATCATCCTGTCCGGCTTCTGATCACGAAGGAGACATCCGCAATGCTCACCCCATTCGTGCTGCTCTACGTCACCCTCCGGGCCCGCCTCGACGCGGTGCGGGATGACGACCGCGGCATGACCACGGAGGCGATGATCATCACCGCGATCCTTGCCGGAGTGGCCCTCGCCGTCGTCGGGCTCATCGCAGCGGCGATCACCCGGAAGGGCAACGAGATCGAGAACGACATCGACTCGGCGCTGGCTCTTCTCTGAGCCGATGGGCCACCGGCGGCTCTCGGGCGACGCCGGCGCGGCGACGACCGAAGCCGTCATCGTCGCCCCCCTCGTCCTGTTCACCCTCCTGCTCATCGTGCAGCTGGGGCTGTACTTCCACGCCATCAACGTCGCCAGCGCGGCGGCGCAGGAGGGCGCGCACGAGGCCAGCCTCCGAGCGGCCGCGTCGGCCGACCCGGATGTTGCCGTCCAGCAGGGCGAGCAGACTGCCCAGGACTTCGTCGACCAGTTCGCGGCCGAGCTGCTCTCCGACGTCGCCGTCGACGGTGAGGTGGTGGGGAACGACCAGTCCGTCCGCATGACGGTGAGCGGGGACGTATCCCAGACGATCGTGATCCCCGGGATCGACCTGGCGATCTCGGTGAACGAGACGGCGCTCAGCCCGGTCGAGCGGTTCCGCCCGGCGGGCGACGCCCCGGTCGCACCGTGACCGGTCTGCCGGTTCGCCGTCGGCCATGGGCCCGCGATCACGGCTCGGTCACAACCGAGATGGTGCTCGTCATGCCCCTGGTCATCATGTTCCTGTTCCTCGTGATCCTCGCCGGGCGCGTGACCGATGCGAACAGCGACGTGGTGGCGGCCGCCAACGACGCCGCCCGGGTGGCCTCGCTGCAGGCGTCGGGGGCACAGGCCGCCACTCAGGCCCAGCTCGCCGCCGAGGCCACGCTCGCGGGCGAGGGGCTCGAGTGCGTCGGCGGCGTGCAGGTCGACATGTCCGTCGAGGGCGCGAGCGGGTTCGGCCGGGGAGCGGTGGTCGTCACCGACGTGAGCTGCGACGTGGCGACCAGCGACCTACTGCTCCTCGACATCGGCGGCGGCGTGGTCACGGTGCGCGAGCAGGGGCGCGAGCCGGTCGACACGCACCGGAGCCTGTGATGGACGGCGGGACGATCCCACCGACCAGGGACGACCGGGGGTTCGTCACCGCGTTCGTGGTGATCTTCGCGGTCGCGCTCGTGTTCGTCGCCGGGCTCGTCCTCGACGGCGGCCGGATGCTGTCCGAGCACCGCCGGGCGGGGAACCTCGCCGACTCGGCCGCCCGGGCGGGGGCCCAGGCCATCTCCGAGGACCTCGTGCGGGCTGGCGCCACCGAGATCCTCGACACCGACGCGGCCGAGGTCGCGGCGTGCGACTTCCTGGCGTCGACCGGCTACTCGTGCTCGGCGCAGGCGGTGGGCAACCGCGTGGACGTCACGGTCACCGGCAGCATCGACCTGCTGCTGCTCCCCGGCGCCTCGCCCCAGGTCGAGGCCGAGGGCAGCGCTTGCGTGGCGGTCGGAATCGCCGCCGCCACCTGCTGAGGGGCCCTCACCGACCGGCCGGGGCGCGGCGCTTCAGATCGCGAACGGGTCGCCGCAGAGCAGGGTCTGGTGGGCCGTGTTCGCCTCGCCGTGGGGCACGAACCAGTGGCCCGCCGTCACCAGCTCGGTGGCGTCGAGGTCGTCCTGCGGGCCGACGCCGAGGCAGAACACCGCCTCGGACGGGTCGTCGGGCAGGTCCTCGCCGCCACCCTCGGACGCCGCGGGCGCGTCCTCCAGCGGCAGGGACACGTTCTCGGTCTGTGAGGCCGTGGCCCCGGGAGCCAGCTCGGACGCGTTGGTGCCGTACTGCTGCACGCCCTCGAGGTCGTCGGGCACGGGGAACAGGCGCCGGGAGATCTCGGCGACGCCGTCTCCGCCCCCCTGGTCCGAGCCGTCCCCGCCCGTCACGTAGGCGCCCTGCACGGGCTCGCCCGCGGCCTCGTCGCCGTCGAGGCCGTCGAACACCAGGAGCGGGACGTCGCCGTCGTTGGTGACCGTCCAGGTGATGCGCAGGCCGGCGTCGAGCCGCTCGACCTCGACGTCCAGCGAGGCGTCGGCGGGCGGATCGGCGCGGGGCGCCTCGCCGCCGTCGTCGTCGGACCCGCAGGCGGCGACGCCCGCGGCGCCGAGCGCGAGCGCGGCGAGCGAGCCGGCGACGGCGGGCAGGACCGGGCGGCCGGGCGTCACGGGCGCAGGTACGTCTCGCGGTCGGGCAGGCCCATCTCGCGCCGCAGGCCGTTCTCGGTGTAGGTGATCGGATGGTCGGGGTCGACGATCGGCGGGGTGGCGTCGTCGCCGTCGTGGTCGACTGGCAGGCCGACGGCCTGGCGCTCGCGGGTGTTGGCGTCGCCCCCGGGCTCGGGGGTCGTGCCGTCGATCGTCGTCCCGTAGCCGTAGTCGTACTGGTGCGCCATCTCGTGGAACAGCACCACGACCGGCGGGGTCTGCTGCCAGGCGATGGTCGTGTCGGACGGGGTGTACGACCCCGGGTACATCTCGACGATGCCCCGGCTCTGGCGGATCTCGTTCCACCGCCACAGGTCGAACGGCGCGCTGTCGTAGCCCGCCGAGCTGTTGTCGGTGCCCTCGTACTCGCGCAGCACGACCGTGTCGCCCTGATAGGCGACGCGGCCGAGCACCGGCCAGTCGGCGGCGACGGCCTTGGTGTCCTCGTGGATGTCGTCGAGGGCCAGCAGCATCTCCCGGCCGGTCGGCGACGACCGCAGCGTCTCGAGGTCGGCCAGCATGCGCTGCTGGAAGCGGGGCGAGCCCTCGATCCGCAGCGCGCTGTCGCCGGGGAGCCCGCTGAGGTCGATGGTGATGACGCTCGACGAGCTCTCGCCCATCACCCAGTCGACGTCGTCGTCCGTCTGGGCGTACACGGTGTTGTCGCCGCCGTGGTCGACGACCCGGTCGTCGCCGCCACCGGCGTAGACGACATCGTCGCCGCCCTCGCCGTCCAGCGTGTCGGCCCCGTCGCCGCCCGCCACGATGTCGGCCAGGTCGCCGCCGAGCACCGTGTCGGCGCCCTCGCCGCCGTCGAGGTAGTCGCGCCCGTCGCCGCCGCGCACGACGTCGTCGCCGTCCCCGGCGTAGACCACGTCGTGGCCCTCGCCGCCCTCGATGTCGTCGTCGCCGCTGAACCCGTCGAGGTAGTCGCGCCCGTCGCCGCCCCGGATCGTCTCGTCGCCGGCGCCACCCTCGAGGCGGTCGTCGCCGGTCTGGCCCTCGAGCGTGAAGCGCACGTCGACGTCGGTCCCGACCTCGATGACGTCGTCACCGCCGCCGAGGCGCAGGATCACGCTTCCGGCGGTCACGCCGGTGAAGACCTGCTCGACGCCGTTCACGGTGACCCTGATGCCGCCGTCGACAGCCACCACCGTGACCTCGTCGTCCCCGTCGCCCGTGTCGATCACGATGCGGCCGTTCACCTCCATGACGGTGAACGTGCCGTTGCCCAGGCGCTCGACCGACGAGAGCTGGCTGTCGTCGACCCGGCCGTCGCCGTCGGTGTCCGCGGCCTCGAAGGCGCGGCCCACGTCGCCCACCCACCCGGCGAGGTGGCGACCGATGGCGTAGAGGTCGAGCACGTCACCGCCGATGTAGGGGACCTGTGGCAGGAAGTGCTGGGCGTCGGGGTCCGACCGCACGGCCTGCAGCTTCTCCATCAGCGTGAGGGCAGGGTCGTACAGGGGCGCGAGCGCGTCCTTGGTCGTCTGCTCGAAGGCGAGCAGCTTGGCGGGCTCGGCCGAGCTCGTCCCCACGGGGGCGGATGGTACCGGGGGCTCCCGCCCCCCTTGGGCGCGGGCTCGGCCCCTAACCTGTCCGCCGTGCCACCGCTGGTCGAGGAGGTGGGGACCTACCCCACATGGATGCAGCCGCTGCCGTTCCCGGCCGCGGCCGCGCAGGCGGCCGCCGACCAGTGCCGGGCGGTGGCCACGCTGGTGGACGAGAAGATGTCCGCCGCCTCGACCGCGGCCGCGACCGCCACGGCGACGTGGACCGGGGTCTACGCCGACGACTTCGGCATCGCCTGGCCCGACAGCGAGCTGTCGGCCACCGAGCTGTCCGGGCGCCTCCGCACCCTCGCCGGCGAGCTGGAGGACGCCATCGCCGAGGCGGCCGCCGAGAACGAGCGCCGCGCCGGCCTGCGAGCCGACTGGGACTGCCGCCGGGCGGGCCCGAACGAGCCCTGCTGAGCTCGCGCGTCGTGCCGTCCCTCGCCGACGATCTCGCGCTCGCCCTCCGGCTGGCCGACGCCGCCGACGAGCTGACGACCGCCGCCTTCACCGGTGACCGGCTCGCCCACGAGCTGAAGGCCGACGGCAGCCCCGTTTCCGAGACCGACGTCGCCGTCGAGCAGCGGATCGCCGGCATCGTGGCGGCCGAGCGCCCCGGGGACGGGATGCTGGGGGAGGAGGTGGGCGAGTCCGGCCCCACCGCTCGGCGGTGGATCGTCGACGGCATCGACGGCACCATCCTGTTCGTGGCCGGCGTGCTCGGCTGGGCGACACAGATCGCGCTCGAGGTGGATGGCCGCCCGGTCGTCGGGGTGGTGACCAGCGGGGCCGACGGGCGACGCTGGTGGGCGGCTCGTGGCGCCGGCGCCTGGTGCGCCACGGCCGGCGGCGCCCCGCCCGTGGGCATCGCCGTGAGCGGGCGCCGGCACCTGGCCGGTGGGCGGTACACGCTGATCCCCCCGCTCGTCGTCCTGTCCGAGGAACGGCGGGCGGCGCTGGCGGCGCTCGGCGGCGACGCCACCTACGTCGCCCCGTCCGAGCACGGCGCCCTCTTCGTCGCCGACGGCCGTGCCGAGGCGTGCGTCCAGCTCGGCGGCGGTCCGTGGGACTTCGCCGGGCTGGCCGTGATCGTCGAGGAGGCGGGCGGCCGGTTCAGCGACCTGGCGGGCGCGGCCGACATCTACGGCGGCGGGCCCGCGGTGTTTTCCAACGGCCCCGTCCACGACGCGGTGCTGGCCCGGCTCGCCGGGTGATGCGAACAGGCGCCCTGGTGGACGGGGGGTGGCACGCGGGTGACGCGCGGTTCGGGGTCGCGGGCGCTACAACAGGTCCATGAACGCGGGCAGGGTCCCCACCCCGACGAGCCGACCGACCAGCGGAGCGCGCTGAGCGTGCGCCCGCTCTTCGCCGTGGTGCTGGCGGCCGGCCAGGGCACGCGCATGCGGTCGGCCCGGCCCAAGCCGCTGCACATGCTGTGCGGCCGCCCGCTCGTGCGGTACGTGCTCGACGCCGTGGCCGGCAGCGAGACCGAGACCGATCGGGCCGTGGTGGTCGTGGGCTACGGCGCAGAGATGGTGATCAAGACGCTGCAGGAGGACCCGGGGTCCGTGCCGCTCGAGTTCGTCGAGCAGCGCGTCCAGCGCGGCACGGGCGATGCCGTCGCCGTGGGCCTGACCGGCCTCCCCGACGACGACCTCGGCCTCGACGCCGACGACGGCGACGTGGTGGTCCTCCCCGGCGACACCCCGCTGGTGCGGCCCGAGACGATCGCGGCCCTCGTCCGCGAGCACCGCCTGTCCGGCGCCGCCTGCACCCTGCTGACCGCCCGCCTCGACGACCCGACCGGCTACGGCCGGGTCGTGCGCGACAAGGAGGGGCGGGTGCGGCGCATCGTCGAGCACCGCGATGCCGACGCAACCGAGCGCGCCATCGACGAGGTCAACACGAGCATCTACGTGTTCCGCCGCGGGCTGCTGGCTCCGGCGCTGCGCCGCCTCACGCCCGAGAACTCGCAGGGCGAGCTGTACGTCACCGACGTCGTCGAGGTGCTGGCCCAGGCCGGCCACCCCGTGGTCTCGTTGGTCGCCGACAACGCGGTCGAGACCCAGGGCGTCAACGACCGGGCGCAGCTGGCGGCGGCCGAGGCCGAGCTGCGTCGCCGCACGAACGCCCGCTGGATGCGGGAGGGCGTCGGCATGGTCGACCCCGACGCCACCTACGTCGACACGACGGTGGTCCTCGCCCCCGACGTCGTGCTGTTCCCGGGCACGGTGCTGCAGGGCGCCACCGTCGTCGGGCCGGGCACCGAGATCGGCCCCGCGACCCGCCTGTCGGACACCCGGGTCGGCGCCCGGGCCAAGGTGAACGAGACCGTGGCCACCCTGGCCGAGATCGGAGACGACGCGGTGGTCGGCCCGTTCGCCGTGCTCGAGCCCGGCGCCCGGGTCGGTGAGGGGGTCAGAACAGGCCCGTTCTACACTGGCGGCACCGGGTAGCGATCGTCCGCTGAGTGGGGAAGAAGGTCGATGGAGCTCGTCACCAAGAAGAAGCTGCACCTGGTGTCGGGGCGCGCCAACTACCCGTTGGCCGAGGAGATCGCCGCCGCCCTCGACGTGCAGCTGGGCGAGGCCAACTGCACCAACTTCGCCAACGGTGAGATCCACTGCCGCTTCGGCGAGTCGGTGCGCGGCATGGACGTGTTCATCATCCAGAGCCACGGCGCCAGCGGCGACATGTCCATCAACGACACCATCTTCGAGCACGTGCAGATGGTCGACGCTGCCCGGCGCGCCTCGGCCAAGCGCATCACCGCGGTGATGCCCTTCTACGGGTACGCCCGCCAGGACCGCAAGGCCGAGGGTCGCGAGCCGATCTCGGCCAAGCTCGTCGCCAACATGTTCGCCTCGGCCGGCGCCGACCGGCTGATGTCGCTCGACCTGCACTCGGGCCAGATCCAGGGGTTCTTCGACGGCCCCTTCGACCACCTGGTCGCCATGCCGGTGCTCATCGACTACCTGCGCGCCAACCTCGACGAAGACCTGGTGGTCGTGTCGCCCGACGCCGGGCGGGTGAAGGTGGCAGAGCGCTACGCCAACGTGCTGCACGCCGACCTCGCCATCGTCCACAAGCGACGCGTCAAGGGCGCGAAGAACCTGGTCGAGGCGAAGGAGGTGGTCGGCAACGTCGAGGGCCGCACCTGCGTGCTCATCGACGACATGATCGACACCGGCGGCACCCTCGTCGCCGCGGCCGAGCAGCTCATCGAGCAGGGCGCAAGCACCGTGTGTGCGGCCGCCACCCACGGCGTGCTGTCGGGCCCCGCCATCGACCGGCTGAAGAACTCGATGATCTCCAAGGTCGTGGTCACCAACACGCTGCCGCTGCCGCCCGAGAAGCAGATCGACAAGCTCGAGGTGCTGTCCGTCGCCCGCGTCATCGCCGACGCCATCGACGCGGTCTTCGAGGACACCTCGGTGTCCGAGATCTTCGACGGCGCCAACCAGACCTGATCCGGCGGTCCGGTGCCGCGCGGCCGCGCGATCGCCGCCTCGACTGTCGCCCGGAGGGCGCGTCCCGCTAGCCTCGAACGGCTGTTTCACGATCCGTGCGCTCCGGCGCGACGTCAGAAGTAGGAGATCCGATGGCTGACGACATCACCCTCGTGGCCGAGACCGGCCGCACCACCGGTTCCGCCGCCTCCCGCCGCCTGCGGGCCGACGGCAGGGTCCCCGCCGTGCTCTACGGTCGGGGCGCCGACCCGCAGTCCCTCACCGTCGAGTGGCGCGACCTGCGGTCCGCGCTGACCACCGACAAGGGGCTGAACGCCCTGCTCACCTTGAAGGTGGGGTCGAAGAAGACCAAGGCGCTGGTCAAGGACCTGCAGCGCCACCCCGTGCGCCGCGACGTGCTGCACGTCGACTTCCTGGCCGTCGACGTCGACGTCGTGATCTCGACCGACGTGCCGATCGTGCTCGAGGGCGAGGCCACCCTCGTGATCCGCGAGCAGGGCGTCGTCGACCAGGTCATGAACGCCATCGTCGTCCAGGCCAAGCCCGACGACATCCCGGGCCACCTGTCGGTCGACGTGTCGGCGCTCGAGATCGGCCACACGATCACGGTGGCCGACCTCCAGCTTCCCCCGGGCGTCGCCATCGAGGTCGACCCCGAGGAGACCGTCGTCACCGCCCAGCTCACCAGCCTGGCCCTCGCCGAGGAGGAAGAGGTCGAAGGCGTGGAGGGCGAAGAGGGCGTCGAGGGCGAGGCCGTCGAGGGCGAGGGCGGCGAGGCCGCGGAGGGCGAGCGCGGCGCGGCCGCCGAGTCCGGCGAGTAGCCGGCGGCTCACCGCGGTCCCGTGGCTCTGTTCGGGCGGGGTGGCGCGGCGGCGCACCGCCGCGGCACCCCCGCCGACCTGCTCGTCGTCGGCCTCGGCAACCCCGGGGCCGAGTATGCGCGGTCGCGCCACAACGTCGGGGCCGAGGTCGTCGACCTCCTCGCCGAGCGCCACGGCGGCGCGCTCAAGCGGTCGAGGGAGCGCGCCCTCACGACCGAGGTCCGCGTCGGCGACAAGCGCGTGGCGCTGGCCTTCCCGCAGACCTACATGAACCTGTCGGGCGAATCGGTGGCCCAGCTGGTGCGCCGGTACGGCATCACCGACCCCGAGCACATCGTCATCGTGCAGGACGAGCTCGACCTGCCGGTGGGCAAGCTCAAGGTGAAGCGGGGTGGGGGCCTCGCCGGCCACAACGGGCTGCGTTCGATCAAGGCCCACCTCCACACCGACGGGTTCCTGCGGGTGCGCATCGGCGTCGGCAAGCCGGTCACCAAGGAGCAGGGCGCCGACCACGTGCTCAAGCGGGTGTCCAAGCGCGACCGGACCGAGCTCGACGTGGTCGTCCAGGAGGCCGCCGACGCGGTCGAGCTGATCCTGTCCGACGGCATCGACGCCGCCATGAACCGGGTCAACACCCGGGAGTGACCGAACCGGCGCGGGCGAGGGCGGTGTCCTCGCGGGCCGCGGCGCGCTGCTCGGTGACCCACCACTGGCGGAGGATGATCCCTGCCACGACCACGGTGAACAGCTCGCCCGTGCCCCAGAACAGCCCGGCCGCAGTGCGCTGGTCGGACAGCAGCGGGTAGGCGTCGGGCGCCACCGGCGAGCCGGCCGACAGCAGCGCCAGCCCGACGACCGCGTGGAACGGCACGGCCACGAGCAGGGCCAGCAGCCGGGCGGCCGGCGGGGGGCGCCCGGGGAGCGGGTCGATGCCGACGAGCACGGCCAGGAACAGCGTGCCCGCGATCACCACGTGGGCGTGCACCAGCAGGTGCACCGCGTCGTGGCGTACGGACAGCCCGAGCAGGGGCGTGAGGTAGATCACCACCAACCCGCCGCCGAACAAGGCCCACGCCACGACGGGGTGGGCGACGACGTGCGCCGGCCGGCTGCGGAGCGCGGTTCGCAGGGTGTGGCGGGTCGCCGGGCCCGCCGCCTGCAGGGCCAGGGTCAGGGGTGCCGACAGCACGACGAGCAGTGGCACGGCCATGCCCAGCAACGCGTGCTGCACCATGTGCACCCACAGCCGGTCGTCCTCGTATCCGGCGATGCCGGACTGGGTGGCGACCACCGCCACGACGAGTGCGCCCGCCATCGCCGCGGTGCGGAACGGCGACCAGGCCCGGCCCCGCCCGGCCAGGCGGCGCACCCCGACCGCGTACAGGCCGCCCGTGAGCCCGACCAGCAGCAGCGACGACGGGTCGAGCTGCCAGCCGACGACCAGGTCGCGCACGCTCGGGTCGGCCACTGCGGCCGAGGGTACCCCCGCCCGATTCCGTCCGGATTTCTGGCCGCGGGACGGGCACGGATCCGGTCGGTTCCCGCGGCCAGTTTTCTGGACGGAGTTGGACGTCCGGGACATCGCAGCACTGTCGGTCCGGGCTCTGCTACAACGACAGGCGTGTCGGTGACTGCCCAGCCGACCCCGCCACCCTCACCTCCCCCGGCCGGCACGGCGTCGCCGCCATCGGCGCCGTCCACGCTGGGTGTGGGCGTGGTCGTCTGGTTGGCGTCGGAGCTCATGTTCTTCGCGGGCCTGTTCGGCGCGTACTTCACGCTGCGCGGGCTCAACGATCCGTGGCCGCCCGACGACGTCGAGCTCGAGACCGTCACCACGTCATTGGCGACCGTGGTCCTCGTGGCGTCCAGCGGCGCCATGCACATGGCGGTGGTCGCGGCCCGCCGCGGCGACCGGCGGGCCAGCATCCGCTGGCTGGGCGTGACCGCGCTCATGGGTGCGCTCTTCCTGTGCAACCTGGCCTTCGAGTACTCCCAGGCTCCCTTCGAGATCGATTCGAACGCCTACGGCTCGATCTTCTACCTGATGACCGGATTCCACGGCCTGCACGTGGTGGGCGGGCTCGTGTTGATGGGTGCGGTCGCCGTGGCCATCGCCGGCCGGTCGCGGGCGCCGGCGCACGAGACCGTCGAGGTGTGCGGCTACTACTGGCACTTCGTCGACGTCGTGTGGGTCGCCATGTTCGCCACCATCTACGTGCTGCAGTGACGGCGTCGATCGGGATCGCCCGCCGCCATCGGGCCCTGGCGGCCCTGCCGGTGGTCGTCGCCGCGGTGGTCACGCCCCTGCTGCTGCGACCGGCCGCCGGTCAAGAGGACGACGACGCCCTGCTCGCCGAGGGCCGCGAGCTGTACGAGACGGGGTGCTCGAGCTGCCACGGGCCCGACGGCCGGGGCGTCGTCGCCCCCGACGGCAGCGCACGGGGCCCGTCGCTGGAGAACGCCGGCGAGGCCGCCGCCTACTTCTACCTGTCGACGGGCCGCATGCCGCTGGCCAACAGCGAGGAACAGCCCCGGCGGAAGGAGCCGGCGTACGACGACGAGGAGATCGCCGCGCTCGTCGCCTACGTCGGGACGCTCGGAGACGGGCCCGCCATCCCCGAGGTCGACACGACCGGCGCCGACCTGGCGACCGGCGGCGAGATCTACCGGGAGGACTGCCAGGCCTGCCACAGCGCCTCGGGCAGCGGGGGTGCGCTCAGCTACGGCCGGGCCGCGCCCGGCCTGGCCGACGCCACGCCGACCGAGGTGGGGGCGGCGGTGCGGGTCGGCCCGGGGCAGATGCCGGTGTTCGGGCCCGAGACGATCCCCGACGAGGAGCTGAACGACCTGGCCGCCTACGTCGAGTACCTGCGCTCGCCCGAGGACCCCGGCGGGCTGCCGATCGGGCGCACCGGGCCGATCCCCGAGGGCTTCGTGGCCTGGCTCATCGGGATGGTGGCCCTGCTGGCGCTGGTGGCGTGGATCGGCACCCGCCTGCCCATCCGCCGGAGGGAATCGTGAGCGACGACGACACGCGGCCGCCTGCCGAGCCGCCCCGCGTGACGACCGACGGCCCCACGCACGCGTCCCACGAGGGCACCCGCGACAGAGCCGGTGACGCGACGCTCACCCGGCGGGGCGAGCGCGTCGAGTTGCGGGCCGCGGCCTGTTTCGTGGTGTCGCTCGTGGCCGCCGGCGTGCTGGCCGCCGTGTATTGGGAGGGCGGCCAGGCCCAGGCCGAGGGCGTCCTGCTGGCGGTGTCGCTCGGCGGCATCGGCGTCGGCATCGTGCTGTGGGCCAAGCACTTCATGCCAGACGACGAGGTCGAGGAGGAGCGCCACGCCATGGCCTCCGACGAGGAGGACGTCGCCGCGTTCACCTCCGACTTCCAGGCCGGCGAGTCGACGCTGCGCAGCCGCCGCATCCTCGTGGCCACCGCGGGCGGGGCCTGCGCGGCGCTGGGCGTGGCGCTCCTGTTCCCCATCCGGTCGCTGGGCCCGAGGCCGGGGCGGGGCCTGAAGGAGACCGCGTTCCGGGGTGGTGGGTTGCGGGTGGTGCAGGAGGACGGGTCGCCGGTCCGCCCCGACGACATCGAGCCCGACGGTTTCATCACGGTCTTCCCCGAGGGGCACACCGACGCCGCCGACTCGCCGACGCTGCTGATCCACTACCGCGACGACCAGGGCTTCACGCCCCGCCCCGGCCGCGAGGACTGGACGGTCGAGAACATCGTCGCCTACTCGAAGATCTGCACCCACGCAGGCTGCCCGGTGGGGTTGTACCAGGCCGAGTCGGGCCTGCTGCTGTGCCCGTGCCACCAGTCGACGTTCGAGGTGATGGACGGCGCCCGGCCGGTGTTCGGGCCGGCGGCGCGGGCGCTCCCCCAGCTGCCGCTGGGGCTCGACGACAACGGGTACATCATCGCCACCGGCGACTTCTCCAGCCCGACCGGGCCGGGCTTCTGGGACCGGGGCCGGTGAGCGCGCCATGAGCCCCAAGGGACCCCGTCCCGAGCGCCTGCTGACGCACCGCATCGCCCGCTGGATCGACACCCGGCTCGGCGCGGCCAAGATCGCCCGCAGCGCCCTCAACAAGGTCTTCCCCGACCACTGGTCCTTCATGATCGGCGAGCTCGGCCTGTACTGCTTCATCGTGCTGGTGCTGACCGGGGTCTACCTGACGTTCTTCTTCGATCCCAGTCCGCGCGAGGTGATCTACACGGGCAGCTACGAGCCGCTGCGCGGCGTGCAGATGTCCGAGGCCTACCGGTCGGGGCTCGAGCTGAGCTTCGACGTGCGAGCCGGGCTCGTGATGCGGCAGATCCACCACTGGGCGGCGCTGCTGTTCCTGGCGTCGATCTCGGTGCACCTGGCTCGCGTGTTCTTCACCGGCGCCTTCCGCCGCCCTCGCGAGCTCAACTGGATCATCGGCTGCACGCTGCTGATCCTCGCTCTGCTGAACGGGCTGTTCGGGTACTCGCTGCTCGACGACCAGCTCTCGGGCACCGGGCTGCGCATCGTGTACTCGGTCGCACTGTCGATCCCGCTCGTGGGGACGTGGGTGACGTCGTTGTTCTTCGGAGGTGAGTTCCCGGGCCCCGACATCATCCAGCGCCTCTACGTCATCCACATCCTGATCGTGCCGGCGGTCATCGCCATCCTGCTCACCGCGCACCTCGGCATCCTCGTCCGGCAGAAGCACACCCAGTTCCCCGGCCCCGGACGCCGCGAGGACAACGTGGTCGGCGAGCGGGTCTGGCCGACCTACGCGGCCAAGGCGATCGGCCTGTTCTTCCTGACCTCGGCGGTGCTGTCGTTCCTCGGCGGGGTGTTCCAGATCAACCCGATCTGGATCTACGGGCCGTTCGACCCCGCCCAGGTGTCGGCCGCCAGCCAGCCCGACTGGTACATGGGGTGGCTCGACGGCGCCCTGCGGATCATGCCCGGGTGGGAGATCCGATTCGCGGGGTTCGAGATCCCGAACCCGTTCTTCCCCGGCATCCTGCTGGCGGGCCTGATGTTCACCCTGTTGTTCGTGTGGCCGTTCCTCGAGGCCCGCGTGACGGGCGACTACGCCGAGCACAACCTGCTCGACCGGCCCCGGCAGCGCCCGGTGCGCACGGCGTTGGGGGCGGGGACCATCGCCTTCTGCGCGGTGTGCTTCCTCGCCGGGGCGGCGGACGTGTTGGCGGCCACGTTCGGGCTGTCGGTCAACGCCATCCTGTGGACCTTCCGGTTCCTGGTGCTGCTGCTGCCGCCGATCGTGGGGTGGGTCGCGTACCGGCTGTGCAAGGAGCTGTCGGCGCGCGACGGCGTGCCCACGGCGTCGCGGGTCACGGTGCGCCAGATCCCCGGCCGCCTGCGCCGCCGCCCCGACGCCGAGCCCGAGCGACCGAGCCCGAGGCCGAGGTGGCGTCGGGCTCCTGATCGCCCTCCCGGCTACGCCTCGACCGTGCGGTGGCCCGCGGGGTCGGCGTCGCGGCCGACGTGGAGGCGGACCTTGCCGTCGGCCGTGCGGGGGGTGCGGGCCAGGACGTCGGGCCCCAGCTCGAACACCACGTTGGCCAGCGCGCCCGGCGCCACCGTCACCCGGCGGAACGCCCGCAGCGTCCGCAGCGGCCGCGGCTCGGTCCCCAGCGCCTCGTCCAGGTAGACCTGCACCACCTCGTCGCCCGTGCGCACCCCCGTGTTCACGACGGGGACGGTCAGGCGCACGGTGCCGTCCGCGGCTCGCTTCGCCGCCGCTCGGCCGTGCTCGAACGACGTGTAGGTCAGGCCGAACCCGAACGGGAAGGCGGGCGACCGACCCGTCGCCTCCATCAGCCGGTAGCCGTGCAGCGGGCCGTAGCGCACGCGCTTGGCGTCGGGGTCGAACGGCGGCAGCTGCTCGGCGCCGCGCGGCCAGGTGCTGGGCAGGCGGCCACCGGGCTCGGCCTCGCCGAACAGCAGGCGGGCGAGGGCGGTGCCCCCCTCGATCCCGGGATACCAGGCCATGATGAGCGCGCCCACCTGCGCCGCGCCACGACTCGGTGACGATGGCGCTGCCCCCGACGAGCACGACGACCGTGCGCGGGTTGGCGGCGGCCGCCGTGCGGATGAGGGCCTCGTCCTCGGCGTGGAGGGTCAGCGAGCGCCGGTCGCCGCCCCGCCCCGGCACGTTCTCGCCCTCGTCGCGGTGCGTGTAGCCGACCACCACGACGGCCACGTCGGCCGCGCCTGCGGCGAGCCGGGCGGCGTCGAGGTCGTCGCCGGGGTGGTGGGCGACGTTGATGACGAACCGCTCGCCGGCCGCCCGCAGCCCGTCGAGGAGGGTGACGACGCCCCGCGACCGCACGTGGCTCGACCCGCGGTCGCCCGTGACGGGGACTGCGGCCAGCCCGCCGAGCACGGCCAGCGACTGCACCCGGTCGGGGTCGAGGGGGAGGACGGGCGCCCGCTCGTCGGCGGCGGCGGCTGCCGCGGTCGTGGCAGTGCCCGCGGCGAGCACGGTCTCGTTCCGCAGCAGCACCATCGATCGCTCGGCGACCTCGAGGGCGAGGGCACGGTGCTCGCCCGACGCCACGACGGCGGGGGAGTAGCGGCCGGGTCGGTCGGGCTCGGCCGTGCGGTCGGCGAACCGCACCTGCTGGCGGACCAGGCGCCGGACGGCGTCGTCGACCCGCTCGGGCGTGACCGTGCCCTGCCGCACGTGCCGCCCGAGCGAGCGGAAGCGCCAGCGGAACGGCATCTCGAGGTCCTGGCCGGCGGCGACCGCGGCGCCCGACCGGACGCCGAACACGAAGTCGCTCATCACGAACCCGTCGAAGCCCCACTCGCCCTTCAGCACCTCGGTGATGAGGTGGTGGTGGTGCCCGCACCGCTCGCCGTTGACCTTGTTGTACGCGGTCATCACGGCGGCGGCGCCGGCGTCGATGCAGCGGCGGAAGTGCGGGAGGTAGACGTCGCGCAGGTCGTCGTCGTCCACGGAGACGTCGACCCGCAGGCGGGCGTCCTCCATGGAGTTGCAGGCGAAGTGCTTCACGCACGCCATCACGTGCCGCTGGGTGCCTCGCACGAGGGCGGCGCCCATCTCGCCGAGCAGGTGGGGGTCCTCGCCGAAGGTCTCCTGCGCCCGTCCCCACGCCGGGTGGCGCAGCAGGTTCACGCACACCCCGGCGAACAGGTTGGCGCCGAGCGCCCGGCACTCGACGCCGATGACGTCGCCGACCCGCTCCTCGAGGTCGGGGTCGAACGTGGCGCCCCGGGCCATGGGGACCGGGAAGGCGGTGGCGTGGCCCATGACCACGCCACGGGGGCCGTCGCTGAACCGGATGCCCGGGAGGCCCAGGCGGGGGAGCGCGCCGGCCACGTACGCGGTCTCGTTGTAGTGCCGGGCCATCTCGGCGAGGCCCTTCACCAGCGGACCGTCCCCCGACAGCAGGTGCAGCTTCTCGTGCAGGGTCATCTGGTCGACGAGGTCGCGGGCGCGGGCCTCGACGGCGCGGTCGTCGAGCGGGGCGGTGCGCCCCGAGCGCCCGTCGGCCGGCGCCAAGGCGCCCCACACGTCGGGCGGCTCGGCGGGCGCGGGGGCCTCGTCGTGTGCCGCCACCAGCACGGGGTCCGCCAGCCGGGCCGCCAGGTCGTCGCCGTCGTCGCTCGTTGCTGTCGTCTCCCCAGTGGCCACGGCTGCCGAGGGTAGGCGGTCGGCCCACCCGTACACTCCGGGCCCGTGGGTCCCGTGCCGTCCGCCACCCCGTCCGACGCGTCCGCCGACGCCTCCGAGAGCCCCACGCCCGCGGCTCCGACCGGTCCCCGCAACGTCGTCGTCGTGCTCCTCGACTCGCTGAACCGGCACATGCTGGGCAGCTACGGGGGCACCGAGTTCGCCACGCCGCACCTCGACCGCTTCGCCGCCACCCGGGCGACCCGGTTCACCAGCCACGTCACCGGGTCGCTGCCGTGCATGCCGGCTCGCCACGACATCCTGTGCGGGGCGCTCGACTTCCTGTGGAAGCCGTGGGGGTCGATCGAGCTGTGGGAGCGCCCCGATCACGGCCGACCTGCGGGCGGCCGGGGTGACGACGATGCTGGTCAGCGACCACCCGCACCTGTTCGAGACCGGCGGCGAGAACTACCACACCGACTTCGCCGCCTGGGACTACGTGCGGGGCCACGAGGGCGACCCGTGGCGCACCCACGCCGACACGTCGTGGGTCGGCACGCCGGCGCCGCCGGCCCGCGACGGCGGGTGGTTCTGGCGGTCCGTGCTGGGCGACGGCGTCGAGGTCGACCGGGCCTACGACCGCTCGCGCACGTTCTTCCGCGCCGAGGACGACTACCCGGGCCCGCGCACGATGGCCGCGGCGGCCCGACTGGCTGCGCGGCGCCGCGCCGCAGCACGACCGCTTCCTGCTCTTCGTCGACGAGTTCGACCCGCACGAGCCCTTCGACACGCCGGCGCCGTGGCTCGGCCGCTACGAGGACGAGCCGTGGGACGGCGACCTGGTCATCTGGCCGCCGTACGTGGTCGGCGGGCGTGTCCCGCGGCGTGATCTCGACCGCGCCGAGGCCCGCCACATCCGGGCCAACTACGGCGCCAAGCTGTCGATGATCGACCACTGGTTCGGCGAGGTGGTGTCGGCGCTCGACGACGGCGGGCTGTGGGACGACACGGCCGTGATCGTGTGCACCGACCACGGCCACTACCTGGGCGACGTGCGCGGCGGGCAGGACATCTGGGGCAAGCCCGGGGTGCCGCAGTACGAGCCGCTGGGCCACATGCCGCTGCTCGTCCACTGGCCGGGCGTCGAGCGGCGGCGGGACGTGCGACGCGCTGACCACCAGCGTCGACCTCCACGCCACGCTGGTCGACGTGTTCGGGGTGACCCCGGCGCACCGCACGCACGGCGCCTCGCTGCGCCCGCTCGTCGAGGGCCGCGCCACGACGATCCGGCCGTGGGCGCTCGGCGGCGTCTGGGGCAACTGGGTGCAGGTCACCGACGGCCGCCGCAAGTACGCCCGGGCACCGGTCGCCGACAACGTCCCGCTGTCGATGTGGTCGAACCGCTGGTCGACCATGCCGCTGCACGTCGGCGGCGTCGACCGCCCTGCCCCCGCCCGACGACCGGGCGGTGCTCGACCGCATGCCGGGCTCGTCCGTGCCGGTGATCCGCCAGCCGTTCGGCCCCGGGGACATGCTGCCGTTCTGGGCGGGCAGCGTGCGGCCGGGCGACCACCACCTGTACGACCTGTCGGTCGACCCCGACGAGGCCGAGAACCGGGTGGGCGAGGCCCGGGCCGAAGGCGAGATGCGCGACCTCCTGCGGGCCGCGCTCGACGAGGTCGAGGCCCCCGACGACCAGTTCGCGCGCCTCGGCCTGACCTGAGGGCGTGCCGGCCTCCACGGCCCTAGGTCGGTAGCGGGGTGTCCTCCTGCGCCGGCAGCAGGAGCACGGCTGCGACGAAGAAGCCAACGGCGCCCACGAACGTGCCGAGGTTCATGAGCGTCACGTTGCGCACCTGATCGGTCTCGGGCACGACGTACGACGCCACCGCGGATGCCGCGAACGCCACCGACCCGCCGAGGTTGAGCGCGGCGACCTGCCAGTCCCGGCTGCGGGGGCGCCACCGCCACGCCCGGTGGTTGGTCGCCACCCACGCGAGGCCGCTCGACACCAGGAAGCACAGCGAGCCCCGGGCATCGGGCGTCCACACCATGCGATCGGTCTGCGTGGCCGTGAGCTGGTCGTTCATGGCATCGAACGTGCTCACGTTGAAGAACAGCGTGCCCGCGAGCTGCACGAGGGCGGCCCAGCCGTCGATGCGACGACGCGCGGGGTCGGCCCGCCCTGCGAGCCACTGCAGGGTCGCGGCCGTGGTGAAGAAGAGCGAACCGACGAAGAACGTCACCGCGTCCGTGTCGGCGCCCACCGCGTCGACGAAGGCGGGCGCCGCCCCCACCGCGAAGCAGGCCGACCCCACCGCGAACAGCCCGGCGATCCACCTGGTCATCACCGACAGCGTGGGTGGTCGTTCCGGCCGCGGCATCCTCCGTGCCGGGTGAAAGCGGCGCATCGCGTAGGAGCGGCGTGCGGGGATGTCCCCCGAGGTCATACGAGGCTGTAGACGGCGTAGCGGCCATCCACCGGGTCCTGTCCGTCGGTCTGCCACTCGCAGCGGTTCCGGATGGATCCGCACGTGATCAAGACATACCGCTCCGAGGCCGCAAGGACCTCGCCGGGCACGTTGTCATCGACGGTCCTGCCCGACGGGTCCACGGACCAGCGACGCTCGACCGGCGTCCACGAGTCGTACTCCTCCCACTCTTCCTGGTAAACCTCCCGGGCGGCCTCGGCCTCGGCCGGACCCATCCCTCCGGTGTCGGGGTACTCGGGAAGTTGTGGCTGGGGAGGGTCGTAGGCGGTCACGAATACGCGCCCATTCCACACGTCATCGATCCCCAGGCCGTCGAACCGCGCCTGCGATACACCCACCTCGTGGTCGTCGAGACGGAAGGTCGCCACCCGGTCGCCGCCGCGGACGCCTGTCTGCGACACGGGACAGGCGACGAGCGATGTGTGGTCCGTGCGGCAGGTCCCCACCTCCGTGCCGAGGCTCGTCTCCTCGCGACCGGTCTCCAGATCGATCGCCAACGTCTCGACACCCTGGACGGCAATCGCGCCGATCGATTCGTCGGCGTCGTCTGCGGGCACTGCAACGAGGGCGATGTCGCCGGCCGTGAGCACGAGGTCGGAGTACGGGAACCTCTCGGACAGGTCCCAGCGCGTCGTGCCGGTGCTCGCTTCGAGGGCGACGAGCGCCGGTCCCTCACGCTGATCGTCCTGACCGAGACCGGTGCGCATCGGGTCCCCGCCCGCATGGGCCAGCACGGTGTCGCCGACGATGGCCCCGGGCCAGACGCCGGTGGCCTCCCACGCGGTCGACCCTGTCAACGGGTCGATCGCGACCACCCGCAGAGCGTCGACGTACGCCTGCGTGTCGGGCGCGTACTCGATGTCGCCCGGCTCGACCACGACGACGGCGAGATCGTCGCTGGTCACCATCGCACGGATCGTCGGAGTCGCCGGAGGCGGGTCGGTCATCGTCGCCGCCGGCACGATCGTCGTCTTCCACAGAACGTGACCGTCGTCGGCGGACAGCGCCGCGACGCCGTACTCCTCGGTCTGGTCCACCTGGGTGTAATGACACCAGCTCGGACACGGAGAGTAGTAGTAGGGGACGAGCACCGCCCAGCCGCCGGGCTGGTTGACGACGTTCGGGCTGAGCGGCGAGTCGGACGCGGGCCACCACACCGCCCCGTCACCACCGGACAGCTCGTCGAGCCCTCCGATGCTCCAGCGGGGCGTGCCGGTGGCGGCGTCCACGATCGCGATCCGATCCGCCCGGTTGCCGTCGTCACCGCCGAGCAGGACCGCGACGTCGTCGCGGAACACGGCCGCGCTGACGACATCCATCGACCCACCCGTGTCGGTACCCCAGACCGGATCCTGGCTCAGCGACAGCGGCCTCAGCCCGGACGGCTCCTCGACGGTCTGCCAGCCGGAAGGCAACGCCTGTTCGAGCGCCTCCTCGTCTCGAGCACCGTCGTCCTCGCCGCTACGGGCGATCACCGAACCTGCCAGCACGACCACCACAATCGGAACCGCGAGCACCACGAACCAGGGGACGCGCCTCCAGGCGGGACGAGCACGGCCCTGCTGCCTGGCTGCCCCCGCGACGGGCACGTGGCTGCCATCGCCGGCTGGCGGCGGCACCGACTCCGCGGCGGCGCCGCCCTCCGCATCCTCCGGCGCTTCCACAGCTTTCCCCGCCTGCTGATCCACGTGCCACCCCAGTACGACCACCTCGACATGACGCGTCGCGGGCAACGTTGTACCGCCGCCACATCGGCAGCGGGGATCACCCCGTCCAGAGTGGATGCGCGAGTTGCCGTGAAGGCGTGCGCATCACCCGGTGCGCAGGGTCGCGCCTGACGGCGTCGTGTCGGCGGTGTGAACAGAGCCTGACGGCTCGCTCACGGCGCCCCGAGTGCCGTCCAGGAACTCGGCGAGCAAGAAGCTCACAGAGCACCCGGGGGCCGTGTGCGCAGGCCGTCGAATGGTGTTGACGGAACGGAAACCCCGCCGTACCAGCCCCTCCGTACGTTGCCGGCGTGGACAGACGAACGTTCCTTCGCGCCGGCGCCGTGACGCTCGGCGCCGCCGCCCTTCCCGGCCTCGCCGCTGCGTGCGGCGGCAGCTCGGAATCCTCCGCCAACACGGGCGGCGGAGGTGGCTCGGGCTCGCGGAAGGTGAAGCTCGGCTTCATCGCGCTCACCGACTGCGCCTCGATCGTGCTCGCCCAGGAGCTGGGGTACTTCGCCGACCGCGACCTCGACGTCGAGATCGTCAAGCAGGAGTCGTGGCCGGTCACCCGCGACAACCTGCTGCGCGGCGAGATCGACGGCGCCCACTGCCTGTTCGGCATGCCCTTCTCGGTGGCGACCGGCATCGGCGCCGAGCAGCCCTCCCGCGACCTCAAGATCGCGATGGTCCTCAACAACAACGGCCAGGCGATCACGCTCGCCAACGAGTTCGCCGACGCCGGGTACGGCGACCTCGACGCGGCGCGGGCGGCGCTGGCCGCGGCCGGCACGCCTCAGCTCGCCATGACCTTCCCCGGCGGCACCCACGACGCCTGGCTGCGCTACTGGCTGCTGGCCACCGGCACCGCGCTCGGCGACGTGGACATCCAGCCGGTGCCGCCGCCGCAGATGGTCCAGAACATGACCGTCGGCAACATCAAGGGCTACTGCGTCGGCGAGCCGTGGAACGCCGTGGCCGTGGCGCAGGACATCGGCTTCACCCACCTCACCACCCAGGACCTCTGGCAGCACCACCCCGAGAAGGCCCTGGTGGTCGGCCGGCGGCTCACGGGCGAGACCGACGTCCTCAAGGACGTGATGGGCGCGGTGCTCGACGCCAGCAAGTGGCTCGACGATCCCGCCAACCGCTCCGAGGCCGCCGACACGCTCGGGGTCCCCGAGTACGTCAACGCCCAGCCCGACGACATCCGTGGGCGCCTCACCGGCACCTACGACCTCGGTGGCGACCTCGGCGAGACGACGTACGAGGGCGACCAGATGGTGTTCTTCCGCGACGGCGCCACCAACTTCCCGCGCCGCTCGTACGGCTACTGGTTCCTGGCCCAGTACCAGCGGTTCGGCTACCTCGACGAGGCCCCCGCCTACGCCGAGCTGGTCGACGACCTGATCCTGTCCGACCTCTACGCCGAGGTCGCCGACGCCGAGGGCATCGACGTCCCCGACGACGACATGGCGCCGTTCGACGTGAAGCTCGACGGCGTCACCTTCGACCCGACCAAACCCGACGAGGAGGCGGCGAGACCATGAGTGCCCCCACCCCTGTGACCACGGACGCCGGCATCGACGATGCCGGCGTCCCCGACGCGCCACCGGAGATTTCGGTGGTGACGGCCGACGCCGAGGCGCCCCCGGCCGGGGCGCCGGAGGTGTCGGCCGGCGCGGCGCCGCTGGTGGCGCCCGCGCTCCCCCAGACCTCGCGGGTCCGCCGGGCCGCGGCCTCGCTCGGTTGGGCGGCGGTCGGGGTGGCGATCTTCGTCGCCCTGTGGGCGTTGGCGGCGTCGCGCAACCCCAAGCTGCCGACCCCCGGCGACACGTTCACCAACCTGCGCGAGATGCTGGCCGATCCGTTCTACGACAACGGCCCCGACGACAAGGGCGTCGGCCTGCTGGTGTGGGCCACGCTGCTGCGGGTCTTCAAGGGTTGGGCGCTGGCCACGCTGGTCGGGGTCCCGCTCGGCCTGCTGATCGGCACCAGCAGGCGGGCCTGGAGCGCGCTCAACCCGCTGGTCCAGGTGCTGCGGCCCGTGTCGCCGCTGGCCTGGTTCCCGATCTTGGCGTTCGCCCTCGGCGCGTCCGAGATCGCCGCCGTGTGGACCGTGTTCGTGATCGCCCTGTGGCCGACCGTGCTCAACACCGCCGCCGGTGCCGCCGCGGTGCCGGTCGACCAGCGCGACGTGGCCCGGGTGTTCCGGTTCGGCCGGTTCACCTACCTGCGCCACGTCCTGTTCCCCAACGTGTTGCCGTACATGGTGACCGGCCTGCGGCTCTCGATGGGGATCGCCTGGATCGTCATCGTCGCCATCGAGATGCTCGGCGGCACCTCGGGCATCGGCCGCCAGATCTGGACCTGGTACAACGCGCTCGATCTCCCGAAGGTCGCGGCCGGCATCGTGATCGTCGGCGTCGTCGGGCTCGTCCTGGACACGGTGCTGATGCGGCTCGCCAAGGCGGTCGCGATCGACGAAGGGAGCCCATCGTGAGCCTCAGGATCGAAGGCGCGTGGAAGTCGTTCGTCCACGACGGCACCGCCCAGTCGGTGCTGCGGAACGTGGACCTCACGGTCGAGCCCGGCCAGTTCGTGTCGCTCATCGGGCACTCGGGGTGCGGCAAGTCGACGCTGGTACGCGCCCTCGGCGGCCTGCTCGAGCTCGACGCCGGGCAGATCAGCCTCGACGGCAAGCCGATCACCGGACCGGGCCCCGACCGGGCGATGGTGTTCCAGCACTACTCGCTGCTGCCCCGGCTGAGCCTGGTCGACAACGTGCGGGCGGCGGTGCGTTCCGCCCGGCCCGACAAGGGCAAGGCCGCCGCCGACGAGGCCGCCGAGCGCTACCTGACCGCGGTCGGCCTGTGGGACGCCAAGGACAAGCGACCGCACCAGGTCTCCGGTGGCATGCAGCAGCGCGCGGCGGTGGCCCGGGCGTTCGCCGTCGAGCCGCGGGTGCTGCTGGCCGACGAGCCCTTCGGCGCCCTCGACGCCCTCACCCGGGCCCGCCTGCAGTCCCAGCTCATCGAGCTGTGGACGAGCGAGTCCGACACCGAGATCGTGGTCATGGTCACCCACGGCATCGACGAGGCGATCCTGCTGTCCGACCGCATCGTGGTCATGGGCAACCCCCCGGGCCCGTCGATCGTCGACATGATCCCCGTCGAGCTGGCCCGCCCCCGCGACCGGGTGTCGGTCATCGACGACCCGCACTACCGCGACGTCCAAGAGCGCCTGCTCCACCTGCTCACGGCCGACCGGCTGGACGACGAGGAGGCCGCGTAGATGGCGGCGCCCGACACGCCCCCGGGCGGGGGGCGCAAGACACTGGTCCTGGCCGGCTACGGGATGGTCGGCCACCGGCTGGTCGCCTCCCTCGCCGAGCGCGGCCAGCTCGGTGACGACGGCCCGTGGCAGGCCGTCGTCGTCGGCGAGGAGCCCTACGCGGCCTACGACCGGGTGGCGCTCAGCTCGTACGTCGACGGCCTCGGTGCCGACGACCTGAGCCTGGTGGCGCCGGGGCTGCACGAAACCCCCGGTCTCACCGTGCACCTGAGCGACACGGTCACGGCGATCGACCCGGCCGCCCGCTCGGTGGCGACCGCCGGCGGGCGGACGCTCGGCTACGACGCGCTCGTGCTCGCCACCGGGTCGGTGCCGTTCGTCCCGCCGATCTCGGGCACCGACGCGCCCGGCGTGTTCGTCTACCGCACGATCGAGGACCTCGACGCGATCCGCACGTGGGCGGCCGGCTGCCGCACCGGCGTCGTGGTGGGCGGCGGCCTGCTGGGGCTCGAGGCCGCCAACGCGCTGCGGATCCTCGGCGTGCGGCCCACGGTCGTGGAGTTCGCCCCCCGGCTCATGCCGGTCCAGCTCGACGAGGGCGCGGCCGCGGTGCTGCGCGACCGCATCGAGGCGCTCGACATCACGGTCCACACCGGGTGCGCGGCCACCGCGGTGCGCGAGGAGGGCGGGCAGGTCGTCGCGCTCGACATCGACGGCTGGGACCAGCCGCTCGAGGCCGACCTGGTCGTGTTCGCCGCCGGCGTGCGCCCGCGCGACCAGCTCGCCCGAGCGGCCGGCATCGCGGTCGGCGAGCGAGGCGGCGTCGTCATCGACGACGGCTGCGCGACCTCGGCCCCGGGCGTGTACGCCGTCGGCGAGTGCGCCGTGCACCGCGGCCGCGTCTACGGCCTGGTGGCGCCCGGGTACTCGATGGCCGACGTGCTCGCCGACCGGTTGAGCGGCGGCGAGGCGACGTTCACCGGCGCCGACACGTCGACCAAGCTCAAGCTGCTCGGCGTCGACGTGGCCAGCGTCGGCGACGCCCACGGCACCGCCACGCCCGGCAGCCGGGCGCTCGTCTACAGCGACCCGCTGGCCGGCGACTACCGCAAGCTGGTGGTCACCGCCGACGGGTCGCGAGTGGTGGGCGGGATCCTCGTCGGCGACCTGTCGGCCTACCCGATGCTCGTGCAGCTGGCCCGCGGCGCGATCGACACCCCCGAGCGCATCGACGCCCTCATCGCGCCGGCCTCGGCTGCGGGCGGCGACGGCCTTCCCGGTGTCGCCGGGCTGCCGGAGGCCGCGGTGGTCTGCTCGTGCAACAGCGTCGACATCGGCACGCTCCGCGGCGCCATCCAGGGCGGCGCCGACGACATCGGCGCCGTCAAGGCCTGCACCAAGGCGGGCACGACCTGCGGCAGCTGCGTCCCGCTGCTCGCCGACCTGCTCGACGACGAGCACCGCAAGGCCGGCAAGGACGTCCGCCGCACGCTGTGCGAGCACTTCGACCACACCCGCCAGGAGCTGTTCGACATCGTGCGGCTCACGCGCGTCCGCAGCTTCTCGACCCTGCTGGGCGAGCACGGGCGCGGCCGGGGCTGTGAGATCTGCAAGCCGGCCGTGGCCTCGATGTTCGCGTCGCTGGCGGGCGGCTACATCCTCGACGGCGAGCAGGCGACCCTCCAGGACACCAACGACCACTTCCTGGCCAACATGCAGCGCGACGGCACCTACTCGGTCGTGCCGCGGGTGCCGGGCGGCGAGATCACGCCCGAGAAGCTGATCGTGCTGGGGCAGGTCGCCCAGGACTTCGACCTCTACACCAAGATCACGGGCGGCCAGCGCATCGACCTGTTCGGCGCCCGCGTCGACCAGCTGCCGGCGATCTGGGCCCGGCTGGTCGAGGCCGGGTTCGAGTCGGGCCACGCCTACGGCAAGGCGCTGCGCACGGTGAAGTCGTGCGTCGGCACCACGTGGTGCCGCTACGGCGTGCAGGACGCGGTCGGGCTCGCCATCACGCTCGAGCTCCGCTACCGGGGGCTGCGGGCACCGCACAAGATCAAGTGCGCGGTGTCGGGGTGCGCCCGCGAGTGCGCCGAGGCCCAGGGCAAGGACGTCGGGGTGATCGCCACCGAGCGGGGCTGGAACCTGCACGTCGCCGGCAACGGCGGCATGACGCCCCGGCACGCCGTGCTGCTCGCCAGCGACCTCGATACCGAGACGCTGGTGCGCTACATCGACCGCTTCCTCATGTACTACGTCCGCACCGCCGACCGGCTCGAGCGGACCGCCACGTGGTTCAACAAGCTGGAGGGTGGCATCGACCACGTGCGGGGCGTCGTCATCGACGACTCGCTGGGCCTCGCGGCCGAATTGGAAGCCGACATGGAGCGCCACGTCGCCACCTACGAGTGCGAGTGGAAGGCCACGGTGGACGACCCGGCGCGGCTGGCGCGGTTCCGGTCGTTCGTGAACGTCGACGAGCCCGATCCGTCGCTCGTGTTCGTGCGGGAGCGCGGTCAGCGGCGCCCCGCCCAGCCACACGAGCGCGGCGTCCCCGTCGCGCTGGCCATGACCTCGGGCCGCATCGAGACCGAGTCCGACGCCGGCGCGGCCCTGGCGGCCGGGGCGTGGGTCGACGTCGTCGCGCTCGACGAGCTCACGCCCGGCCGCGGTGTGGCCGCGCTCGTGGGCGGTCGCCAGGTGGCGATCTTCCTCGTCGCCAGTGGCGAGCTGTTCGCGGTCGACAACCACGACCCCTTCAGTGAGACCTACGTGCTGAGCCGGGGCCTGGTCGGCGACCGCGACGGGGTCCCCAAGGTCGCCTCGCCGATGTACAAGCAGTCGTTCGATCTGCGCACGGGCCGGTGCCTCGACGACGACTCGGTGCGCATCCCGGTGTACCGGGTGCGCGTCGAGTCCGGCCGGGTGCAGGTCACGGTCCAACCAGCGAGCGGGCCGTGAGCACCCCCGCAATGCTGCCGCTCGACGCCGGCGAGCAGTACCGGTTCGGGTTCGACATGAACTCCTGCATCGGCTGCCACTCGTGCGAGGTGGCGTGCGCCGAGCAGAACGGCCTGCCGGCCGGCACGGTGTGGCGGCGGGTCGGCGAGATCGAGGGCGGCGACCACCCGTCGACCCGACGCTTCCACCTGTCGATGTCGTGCAACCACTGCCTCGAACCGGCGTGCCTCGAGGGGTGCCCGACCAACGCCTACGAGAAGCTCGACAACGGCATCGTCGCCCACCACGCCGACGACTGCATCGGCTGCCAGTACTGCACCTGGACCTGCCCGTACTCGGTGCCGGCGTTCCAGCCCGACCGGCGCATCGTCACCAAGTGCGACATGTGCCTGCCCCGTCTGGAGGGCGGGTACCTCCCGGCCTGCGTCGACGCCTGCCCGACCCATGCGATCACGGTCGAGAAGGTGAACGTCGCCGAGTGGCGGGCCGATCACCGGGCGGCCGACGCTCCTGAGCTGCCCAGCGGCGACCTCACCGTGTCCACCACCCGCATCGAGCTGCCGCGCGACGTGCCGCTCGAGACCTACGCCGCCAGCGACTGGAACCTGCGTCCCGAGGAACCCCACTGGCCGCTCGTCTGGCTCACGCTCGTCAGCCAGGTCGCCCTCGGGGTGAGCGCCACCGCGGGCTCGGCCGGCGAGCGTGTGCTGGCCGCCGCCCTGGCGGGGGCCGGGGTGGTCGGCGCCCTCGGGCACCTCGGCCGCCCGATCGCGGCGTGGAAGGCGCTGCGCAACCTGCGCCGGTCGTGGCTCAGCCGCGAGGTGGCGCTCCTCTCGCTGTACGCGGCGGTGGCCGTGAGCGCGGTGCTGGTCCCGGGGTTGGCCCCGGTGGCGGCCGTCGTGGGCGCGGCCGGCGTGTTCGCCTCGGCCCGCCTCTACATCGTCCCCGGGCGCCCGGCCTGGGACACCCCGCTCACGGTCGTGCGGTTCTTCGCCACCGCGCTGGCGCTCGGCCCGCCGCTCACGGGGAACGTCGCGCTCGGCGCGGCCGGAGGTGCGGTGGCCGTGGCCGCCACCGGTCTGAACTGGGCCCGCCTCGCCCGGCGGGCCGACCAGGCCTGGCGGGGCGCGGTGCGGCTCGAACTGCGCTGGTTCGGGCCGGCGACCGCGGCCCGCCTGGCTGCGACGGCGGTGGGCATAGGCGTCGGCCTCGCTGGGGGGCCCGCCGCCGTCGTGTTCCTGGCTCTGGCCGTCGGCGAGGTCCTCGGTCGCTGGCTGTTCTTCGTCACCGTCGTCCCGCTGAACATGCCCGGGTCGTTCTGGCGCGGCACCACGGGCGCCAAGGCGGGGCACCACTGATGGGCAAGCTCCTCGACCGCGTCGGGCAGTGGGTCGGCGCCGACCACGGTGGCGACCGGTACACCTACGTCGACCAGCCCGGCCGCGGGCCGGTCAGCGCCAGCCGGGCGGTCGACCGCTGGGTCCGCACCACCTGCGGCTACTGCTCGGTCGGCTGCGGCATGCGCATCGGCGTGCGCGACGGCCGGGCGGTGGCCGTCGAGGGCGACCCCGACCACCCGGTCAACCAGGGGCGGCTGTGCCCCAAGGGCCTGTCCGAGCACCAGATGCTGGCGGCCGACGGCCGGCTCACGGTGCCGACGGTCGACGGCCGCCCGGCGTCCTGGGATCAGGCGCTCGATCGGGTGACCACCGGGTTCCGCGACCTGCTCGAGCGCTACGGGCCCGAGTCGGTGGCGGTCCTGTCGACCGGCCAGCTCGTGACCGAGGAGTTCTACACGCTGGGCAAGCTGGTCCGGCTCGGCATGGGCCTCGCCCACTACGACGGCAACACGACGCTGTGCATGGCGTCCGCGGTGGCCGGCTACAAGCTCAGCTTCGGCACCGACGGCCCGCCCGGCTGCTACGACGACCTGGCGCTCGCCGACGTCCTCGTGCTGTGGGGCGCCAACATGGCCGACAACCACCCGCTGCTCATGCCGCGGGTGATGGGGGAGGGCGGCCCGTCCCGCGTCATCGTCGTCGACCCCCGGGTCACGAAGACGGCGATGATCGCCGACACCCACCTGCCGGTCCGGCCCCGAGGCGACGTCGCCCTGCTCAACGGCGTGCTCGCCGTGCTGCTGGAGGAGGACCTCGTCGACCTCGACGCCGTGCGCGGCCACGTCGACGGCCTCGACGACCTGGTCGCCCACCTGGCCGGCTGGACGGTCGAGCGGGCGGCCGACGAGAGCGGCATCGACGCCGACGCCATCCGCGACCTGGCCCGCACGATCGCGGGCGCCGAGCGGTGCACGATCGCCTGGACCATGGGCGTGAACCACTCGGTGCAGGGCACCCACACCGTCACGCTCATCAACACGATCGCCCTGCTCACCGGCAACGTCGGCCTCCCGGGCGCCTCGCCGTTCTCGATCACCGGCCAGTGCAACGCCATGGGCACCCGCGAGTCGGGCTTCGCCGCCTCGATGCCGGGCTACCGCAACTACGACGACCCCGCCGCCCGGGCCGACCTCGCCGCCCTGTGGGGCATCGACGAGGCCCGCCTGCCCGCGGCCCGGGGCAAGGCCTACCCCGACATCGTCAACGCGGTCATGTCGGGCCACGTCAAGGGCCTGTGGATCATCGCCACCAACCCGCCGGTCTCGTTCCCCAACCGGGAGGTGCTGGAGGACGCCCTCGGCCGCCTCGACCTGCTCGTCGTGCAGGACGGGTTCGAGACGCCCACCACCGCTCTGGCCGACGTGGTGCTCCCGGCGGCGATCTGGGGCGAGAAGGACGGCACGTACACCAACAGCGAGCGCCGGGTGTCCCGGGTCCGGACCGCGGTCGAGCCGCCGGGCGAGGCCCGCAGCGACTTCGCCATCTTCCTCGACCTGGCGCGCCGCTGGGGCTGCGCCGACGAGCTGTTCCCCGGCTGGACGGCGCCCGACGACGCCTTCGCCGAGTGGCGACGCGTGTCGGCCGGCCGGCCGTGCGACTACAGCGGCATCACCTACGACCGCATCGACCAGGTCGGGGGCGTGTTCTGGCCGTGCCCCGAGGGCGACGACGTGCCGCTCGGCGGCACCCCCCGGTTGTACGGCGACCGGGTGTTCAACCGGCCCGACGGGCGGGCCATGGTGCTGCCGGTCGAGCCCGAGCCCATCCGCGACGCACCCCGGCCCGAGTTCCCGTTCCTCCTCAACACCGGGCGGACCGTCGAGCACTGGCACACCCGCACCAAGACCGGCCGCATCCCCATCCTCGAGGGCCTGTCGCCCGAGGCGTGGGTCGAGATGCACCCGTCGGACGCCGCCGCGCTCCGCGTGCGGGGCGGCGACTGGGTGCGCGTGGCCTCGTCGCGGGGCGCGGTCGAGCAGATCCGGGTGCGGGTGACCGCCATCGGCCGGCCGGGCGAGGTGTTCATCCCGTTCCACTGGGACGAGCGCTGCGTCAACCGCCTGACCGACGACCAGTTCGACCCCATCAGCCGCGAGCCCAACTACAAGCAGTGCGCGGTGAAGGTCGAGCCGCTACCGACCCGGGTCGGCCGCTAGTGGTGCGTCGGCTCACCCGGCCCGACCGGCGACGGGTGGGGACGACATCGACAGGCGGGCACCGTCCCAGGTCACCGACGCGAAGCGCACGCTGCGTGCCCCGCCCGCGGCGTAGCCCACCGCGCCGGGCGCCCATCCGTGGTGCACGAGCCACATGTCGCCCGCGGGGCCGACGATGACGCAGGCGCCGCCGGGCCCGGCCACGTCGGCACCGGTGCCGTGGAGCGGTCCGTCGTTGGTCGCCTTGACGCAGGGACCCAGCGGGGTGTCGCACGAGGCGTAGCCCGTGGCGTAGCTCTCCGATTCCCACCAGCCGCCCGAGTAGAGCAGGAGGTACTGCCCGGCGACGTGGACGAGGGCGGGGTTCTCGATCAGCGGGTCCTCCCAGGCCGCGTCGACGTGCAGAAGCGGTGCCGGTTCGCCCTCGAGGCCCAACCCGTCGGGCCGCAGGCGCTGAGAGAACAGGACGCTGGCCCGGCCGACGGCGTTCCCGTCCGCCTTCCACAGCAGGTAGGGGGTGCCGTCGTCGTCCACGAACGGATGCGGGTCGATCGAGCCACCGAGGTCGGACTGGCACACGAGCGGTTCTGGCGAGGCGGGCACGAACGGGCCGGCGGCGTCGGCGGCCGTGGCGGCCCCGATGCACTGGCGCCCGGTGGCGCGGGACAGGGCGGCGAAGTAGAGGACGAACCCCCCGGGCCGCGCCACGGCGCCCGGCGCCCAGGTGCGGCCCCATTCGGCCCACTCGGGCAGCACGGGGAGGGCGTCGACGGGCGCCGACCAGGTGGCGAGATCGTCGGCGGTGGCGACCGGGATGTTCAGGAACCCGACCTGGGTCGAGTAGAGGACCCAACGGTTGCCGTCGCGCAGGATGAAGGGGTCCGGGGCGTCCCGGCCGTCGGCCGGCACTCGTGGCGCCAGCGGTGCGGGGCGCACCACGGGTGCGGGCGCGCCCAGCTTCACCGGACGAGCGGGCTCCTGGGCGGCGCCTGACGCCGTGAGCGTCGTGTCGGGGGCACCGCCGCATGCGGTGAGCCCCGCGAGGGTCGTGGCCGTGACGAAGGCGACGGTGGAGATTGCCCGTGTCGGTCGCATGGGCCGCACGGTCCGGCCACACGGTTGTGGGCCAGTTGGTGTCGTTGTGACCAGCAGCGATGCCCGACCCGGCTGCCGGGAGGGGACCGGCTGACCCTCCGACAGGCGCGAAGGTGCTGGTCAGGGCGTCTGCAACCGCGCTGCAACCGGTCCGGTCGACCGTGCGGTGGTGCGCGAGCTGCGTGACCCCGGGAAGCCGCCGTGGCGGCGGCGGGCGATCGCCTGCTCGTCCAGGGCAAGGACCAGACCGTCCGGTTGGCGGACCTCCCGTCACGCCAGTCCTGGGTGGCCCGATCGACATGGGCGAGGCCCCGCCGTTCGACTTCCCCTTCGGGTGGTCGGTGCTCGCGACGACGGCGATGCCGTGGCCATCCAGACCGACCAGGGGACCGTCGTCTGGGACCTCGACCCGGACAGCCTCGCCGACGCCGCGTGCCGGGTCGCCGGCAGGAACCTCACCAGAGCCGAATGGGACGAGCACATCGGCGCGCTCGCCCTACCGGGAGCTGTGCCCCGACGGTGGCTGACGGATTGTGTCAGGCGACCCGAGACCGGTCCCCGGCGATCGGGCCCGCCGGTTCGATCGTGAGCGAGCAGACGTAGCCCCGGCGCGGGATGGTGCGGATGGCGCCTCCCAGCGCCCCGAGCTTGCCCCGCAGCCGGGCGACGGCGGCCTCGGCGGCGTGCGTGTCCGCCCCGTCCTCGACCAGCGTCGCCTTCGGCACGACCGCCGGCGCCCGCGCCACCAGCACGTCGAGCACCCTCACGTCGCTCGGCGTCAACGTGGTCACGTCGCCCGACGCCTCGTCCACCAGGGCGGAGCCCTGCCACCGCACGGTCGTCCCTGCGTGGCGCAGCAACCGGTGCCGGGGCTCGAGCGCGGCGACGAGCGCCTTGACCATGGCCCCCAGCCGGGCCCGAACCGGCTCGACCACGGGCTCGACGCCGTGGCGCCGCAGCGCCGCCGCGCACACCGGCCCGATCGCCACCGCCACGGTGGGCCCCGCCAGGGCGGTGCGCAGCGCGTCGGGGTCGGGGGCGAGCGAGAACGTGCTGGCCACCGCGTAGCCGCACGTGAACGTGACCGCGTCGAGCCGGCCTGCGCACGTGGCATCGATCAGGCGCAGCGCCGGGGTCGTGGTGTCGGGCAGGTGCCAGCGGTACACGGGCACGTCGATCACCTCGGCGCCCAAGGCGCGGATGCTGTCGGCCAGCAGCGGGTCGCCGCCGTCGCGCTGCACGACCACCCGGCGACCGGCGACCCCCAGCCCGGCCAGGTGGGACAACACCTCCGCGCTGGTCTCGTCGCGGGCCTGCCAGTCGACCTCGAGCCCGTTGCCGATGGCGGCGCTGCGGGCCTTGGGTCCCCGGGCGAGGACCGTGGCGGCGCTGCCCGCCTCCCGGAGGTGCCCGTCGAGCCCGGCACTCTCGGCGGCAGCGAACCACGAGCGGGTGCCGATCCCGGTGGTGAGGACGACGAGGTCGGGCGGCACCTCGAGCGCCTGCTCGGTGGCCCGCACCGTGGCATCGCTGTCGTGGAGGAGCGTCGTGTGCATGACCGGGCCGTGAACCACCTGCGCGCCGCGGCGCGTCAGCATCTCGGCCTGTTCCTCCCAGCGGCGATGGCCGGTGATGCCGATGGTGTGTCCTGTGAGCGCACCAACCACGCCCCCCAGCATGGCTGACCAGGGTTTCGGCAGCGTTTCGGCAGCCGCATCCGATCGCGAAACCGCTGGTGAGCGCCCCGAAATTCGCCGACCCGATTGCGGCGCCGAAGCGCAGGTCAGGTCGATTCGGCTACGCCACCGGGGCCGGCTGGGCGCCGCGCAGGAGCACGCCCGGGCGCTCGCCGGTGGACTCGTCGTCCTCGCGGACGACCACGCCGCGCTTGACCGTGGCGCCGTAGCCGCGGGCCCGCTGGATCAGCCGGCGCCCACCTGCGGGCAGGTCGTAGACCATCGTCGGCGCGTCGAGGGCGAGGGCGTCCAAGTCGATGACGTTGAGGTCGGCGAGATAGCCGGGTGCCAGCAGCCCGCGGTCGTCGAACCCGTACAGGCTCGCCGTGTTGCGGGTCTGCATGTGCACGGCCTGCTCCAGCCCCAGGCGGGCGCCGCGCGAGCGGTCGCGCACCCAGTGCGTGAGCATGTAGGTGGGCAGCGAGGCGTCGCACAACAGACCGCAGTGGGCGCCGCCGTCGCCGAGCCCGAGCACCGTACCGGGGTGCACGAGCATGGCATGCAGGGCGTCGAAGTCGCCGTGGGCGTAGCCGAGCAGCGGGATGTAGAGCAGCCCGCGGCCGTCGTCGGCCATCATCAGGTCGTAGGTGACCTCTTCGGGCGTGCGGCTCTCGCGGGCGGCGATGGCCTGCACGCTGCGCTCGGGCTCCGGCTCGTACTCGGGCGGGTCGCCCAGAGGGAACAGCTTGTGCCAGGCAGACGTGATGAACGCGGCCAGGCCCGCCACCTCGACACGCTCGGTGACCATCTCCCGGCGCACCTCGGGGTCGCGCAGGCGGGCCTGGCGCTCGGCGCGCGGGAGGTCGGCGACCGATCGCCAGGTCTTGTGGAACAGGAACGGGTGGGCGGTCGAGTCCCAGCCGAACAGCACAGACGCGGGGCGGCCGGCCACCTGGGGGACGATCCGGGCGCCCCCGGCGGTGGCCTCGTCGGCCAGCTCGACCAGCCGGCGCCAGTGCTCGGGCCGGAGGTCGTCCTGCAGGCAGTTGAACGTGACCGGGCGGCCGGTCTCGCCGGCGATCGTCCGCATCCAGGCGAACTCACCCTCGGGGTCGAACATGTCGCTGGCCAGCTCGAACACGCCCGCGCCGGCGTCGCCGAGCGCCCTGCCGATACCGATCAGCTCGTCGGCGCTGGCCGTGGTGCCCGCGGCCAGCTCGCCGTCCTTGGCCCGGTGCAGCAGCGTGCGGGTCGTCGAGAAGCCGACCGCTCCGGCCTCGACGGCCTCGCGCACGACCTTGGCCATGGCCTCGATCTCGTCGGGGGTCGCCTCGGCGTTCTGGCCGCCGCGGTCGCCCATGACGTAGGCCCGGACCGCGCCGTGGGGGACCAGCGCGCTGACGTCGATGACGCGGGCCGTGCGGTCGAGCTCGTCGAGGTACTCGGGGAAGGTCTCCCAGTTCCAGCTCATGCCCTCGGCGAGGGCGGTCCCGGGGATGTCCTCGACGCCCTCCATCAGCTGGATCAGCCAGGCGCGCTTGGCCGGGTCGGCAGGGGCGAAGCCGACGCCGCAGTTGCCCATGACGATGGTGGTGACGCCGTGCCAGCTCGAGGGGCTGATCTCGGGGTCCCAGGTGGCCTGGCCGTCGTAGTGGGTGTGGATGTCGACGAAGCCGGGCGTGACCAGGCGCCCGTCGGCGTCGATCTCGCGCCGTGCGGGGCCGAGGTCGGGGCCGATGGCGGTGATGCGGTCGCCGTCGACGGCGATGTCGGCCGTGGCCGGCTCGCGGGCGGGGCCCCCGGACCCGTCGACCACGGTGCCGTTGCGGATGACCAGGTCGTGCATTGCCGTCCCCCTCGTGGCTGACATGCTCGTCAGCGCCAGCCAACACCACCCTGACCCGCGGGTCAAGGCGTGACATTCGGGTCGGTGGTGACCCCCCGGCCCCGAAAGTGTCACACCCCGTTCCTAGGGTGCGGGCCATGGACCTGTGGTCTCCGCCCCACGATGCGCCCCACCTGCTCGAGTGGTGGCGTCCCCTCATCCTGGTCAGCAAGCGCGCCCGCCTCGATCGCTTCCCCTGGCCGGTGCACCTCGACGAGTTCCGCCTGGCCGGGCGGGTCAACCGCCAGGGCCGGCCCGACATCTGGATCTACGACCACCACGAGAACGGCGGCTCGATCTGCGTCGACGCCACCGGGCAGACGTACAAGTTCATCGCCACGCCCAACGGCAAGGGTGTCGGGCAGTTCCGGCCGTGCCCCGTTCGCACCGCGCTGTGGCGCGCCCGCCTGCCCGATGTGGTCGCCCCCATCTGGTTCGAGGAGCCGCCGCGCCACCCGCGGTGGGACGGTCAGGCCGGTGTCGACGGTGCCGATGGTCCCGACGCCACCGCAGACGCAGTCAGCGATCGCGGCACGCGTGTCGTGCGGCGCGGGCACCTCACGCTCATCGCAGGGTGAGGTGCCGGCCTGCCAGCGGGCCGGCGGCGGAGTGGCCCGCCGGCAGGTCCGGCGATCTTGCGGGGCCGCGGCGGCCCCGGCGATGTCAAGAGCCGGCGTGCTCGGCGGGGATGTGCCCCATGCGCCCGGCCTGGAAGTCCTCGACCGCTTGCACGAGCTCGGCTCGGGTGTTCATCACGAACGGACCGTACTGTGCCACAGGCTCGCCGATGGGTCGGCCACCCAGAAGCAGCACCTCGAGCTCGGGGGCATTGCTGTCCTGCGTGGCGTCGGCCGCCAGCGTCAGGTGGTCACCGGCGCCGAACACCGCGAGCTGGCCGGTGCGCACGGGTCGGCCGGCCGAGCCGACGGTTCCCTTGCCGGCGAGCACGTAGGCCAGCGCGTTGTACTCGGGCGACCACGGCACGGTCAGCTGCGCGCCGGGCGCCACGGTGGCGTGCACGTAGGTGATCGGCGTGTGGGTGATGCCAGGGCCGTCGTGGCCGGCGACGTCGCCGGCGATGACGCGCAGCACGGCGCCGCCGTCGGGCGAGCGCAGCAGCTTCACCTCGCCGCCGCGGATGTCCTGGTAGCGGGGGTCGACGAACTTGTCGGTCGCCGGCAGGTTGACCCACAGCTGCACGCCGTGGAACAGACCGCCGCTCGCCACCAGCTCGTCCGGCGGGCGCTCGATGTGCAGCAGGCCCGAGCCGGCGGTCATCCACTGGGTGTCGCCGTCGGTGATGAGGCCGCCGCCACCCGTCGAGTCCTGGTGCTGGAACGTGCCGTCGATCATGTACGTGACGGTCTCGAAGCCCCGGTGCGGGTGCCACGGGGTGCCCTTCGGCTCGCCGGGGGCGTAGTCGACCTCGCCCATCTGGTCCATGTGGATGAAGGGGTCGAGGAGGTGTTGGGGGACGCCCGCGAACGCCCGGCGCACGGGGAAACCCTCGCCCTCGAAGCCCGAGGGGGCGCTGGTGACGGACACGACCGGTCGCTCGGCCGACGTCTCGGCGTCGGGCTCGGCGACGGCGGGCAACGTGAGCGGGTCGTCAACGGTGATGGCGGGCATCTCGGCGTACCTCCAGGGTGTGCCGAACAGAACAAATTGTACGCGCAACTATTCCGTTCAGAACCCGTCAGTCGCGGCGGCGGGTCTGGCGGACGAAGCCGCCGATGCCGAGCGCCATCAACGCGGCGCCGGGCACGATGACCCACAGGCCGAGGACCAGCCCGTTGGCGACGGTCGCCGCGCCCAGCCCGATGGCGAACGGCCACGCGCTGGCGTGAGGCAGGTAGTGCTCACCCTCCTCGGCCACGCCGTGTCCCGGCAGCGCCTCGCCCGCCTCCGCCGCCCGTTCGGCAGCCGATTCCGCCGCCGCCGCCTCGGGGCCGGTCTCGGCGCGGGTGCGCAGCCACAGGTAGGCGCCGATCCACAGCGACAGGGCCCCGGCGAGCAGCAGCATCACCGTGCCGCTCTCCTCGTAGGCCGTGCCCCAGTAGATCGCCCCGATCACCAGCACGAACAGGCCGATGCCGAGAAACACTCGCCACGGCACCTGGCGGTCGTCGACCGCCGGATCGAGCTCGTGACCCTCGGGGCCCTCGGTCCCGGGGACGGCCCGCTCGCTCACGACGTGCCCCTCCCGTGGGCCAGCGACGTGTGCTCGGGGTGGTCGAGGTCCCACACCGGCCGCTGCGAGCGGATGGGGGGCAGCGGCCCGGTGAAGTTCTCGGGCGGGGGCGGCGACGCCGTGGCCCACTCGAGCGTCTGGCCGCCCCACGGGTTGCCCGGAGCCGGCGTCCCCATGCGTCCCCGCAGGGTCTGGAGCGCGTTCCACAGGAACGGCAGCGTCGACGCGCCCAGGAGGAAGGCGCCGATGGTCGAGATCTGGTTGAGGCCGGTGAACCCGTCGCTGTCGAAGTAGTCGGCCACGCGCCGCGGCATGCCGTCGAGACCCAGCACGTGCTGCACGAGGAACGTCAGGTGGAACCCGACCAGCGTCATCCAGAAGTGGACCTTGCCCCAGCGCTCGTCGAGCAGCCGGCCGGTCACCTTGGGCCACCAGTAGTAGATGCCGGCGTAGAGGGCGAACACCGACCCGCCGAACAGCACGTAGTGCATGTGGGCCACCACGAAGTAGCTGTCGGACACCTGGAAGTCGATGGGCGCGGCGGCCAGCATCACCCCGGTCAGCCCGCCGAGCAGGAACGTGAACAGGAACCCGAGCGCGAACAGCATGGGCGTGGGGAACACCAGCGAGCCGCCCCACATGGTGCCGATCCAGTTGAAGAACTTCACCCCGGTCGGCACCGCGATCAGCATCGAGAACGCGGTGAAGAACGGCAGCAGCACCGCGCCGGTCACGAACATGTGGTGGGCCCACACGCCCACCGACAGGGCGGCGATGGCGATGGTGGCGAAGACCAGCCCGGCGTAGCCGAACACGGGCCGCCGCGAGAACACCGGCAGGATGTCGGTGATGATGCCGAAGTACGGCAGCACCAGGATGTACACCTCGGGGTGGCCGAAGAACCAGAACAGGTGCTGCCACAGGATCGGCGAGCCCACCACGCCGTCGTGGGTGGCCGGGTCGTAGATGTGCGCCCCGAACTGGCGGTCGGCGAACAGCATCACGCCCGCGCTGGTGATCACAGGGAAGGCGATGAGCACCAGCACGCTCGTCACGAGCATGTTCCAGGTGAAGATCGGCAGGCGGAACATCCGCATGCCGGGGGCCCGCATGGCGACGACCGTGGCCACGATGTTCACCGCGGTGAGCACGCCCGACAGGCCGGTCAGCACCACCGCCATCAGCCACAGGTCGCCGCCCAGGTTGGGGGAGCGCACGATCGACGACAGCGGCGTGTAGCCGGTCCAGCCGAAGTCGGCGGCGCCGTCGGCCGTGAGGAACCCGGTCAGCATCGTGATGCCGCCGAAGAGGTAGAACCAGTAGGACAGGGCGTTGAGCCGGGGGAACGCCATGTCCCGCGCCCCCACCTGCAGCGGCACGAGGTAGTTCCCGAGGCCGAAGGCGAACGGCCCGAGGAACAGGAACAACATGATGCTCCCGTGCATGGTGAACATCTCGTTGTACCGGCCCTGCGACACCACCTGCGCACCCGGCTCGGCCAGCTCGGTGCGGATGACCATCGCCAGCGCCCCGCCGATGAGGTAGAAGGCGAAGGCGGTCGCCATGTAGGCGATGCCGATGCGCTTGTGGTCGGTGGTGGTGAGGAACGCGAGCAGGCCGCGGGCCCGGGCCGGGTGCTCGGGCGGCTCCTCGGCCACGACCGGCCGCTCGTCGAGCGCCGTCACCCGCCGTCTCCCGCGGTCTCGTCGCCGCCCGCCTGCTGATCGTCGAGCCAGGCCTCGTACTCGTCCTCGGGCACCACCCGGACCGTGTAGTTCATGCGCCAGTGGTCGAGGCCGCAGTACTCGGCGCAGCGGCCCACGTAGCTGCCGGTCTCGGTCGGGGTGATCGAGATCTCGTTGTCGACGCCGGGGATGAGGTCGCGCTTGGACAGGAAGTCGGGCACCCAGAACGAGTGGTTCACGTCGGCGCTGATGAGCCGCAGCTCGACGGGCCGCCCGACGGGTACGACCATCTCCGGCGGCTCGCCGGGCTCGCCGGTGATCGTGATGTCCTCGTCGGTGTAGACGAACTGCCACGACCACTGGAAGCCGACGACGTCGATGTGGGCGACGGGGTCGGGCGCGATCCGGGTCGCGTCGTCCTCGGCGGCGACGCTGAAGGCGAACAGCACGCCGACGAGGAGGATGGGCGCCACGGTGTAGACGATCTCGACGGGGATGTTGTACGGGCTCTGCCCGGGGATCGTGTCGTCGCGGCGCCGGTAGCGGACGATCACGAAGATCAGCAGCCCCCAGACGAGCGCGCCGACCGCCATCGCCGTGAGGAAGAAACCCTGCCACAGCGAGAAGATGCTCTCGCCCTCCTCGGCCTTCGGGTCGGGGGCCCCGAAGCCGGGCAGGTCGCACCCAGCAGCAGCGAGGGCGGCGACCGCGGTGGCGAGCAGGCGCCACGGTCCGGGGGGACGGCGCACGGCGGCGACCGTAGCGCAGCCGCTCCGTTGGGTGGTCCACTTCCGCAGGCGGCCCGGCGGTGTGTTCTGCGAGGTGACGTGGGGCACGCATACGTAGGTCGGCGGCGCGCATGCGTAGACGCGGGCGGCGTCCGAAGATCCGCCTGTCGTCTGATGTGGCGAAGGGGTTCAGAGGCGCACGCTGCGGCATGTTCGGAATCAACGACCACAACACGGTCCGCCTGCTGGCGAGACGACCGCTACCACACCTACCGCCCCGCTCCTCGCCGGTCGCTGCGACGCTCTGCCTCGCAGGGCGGCCGCCGACGGCTCCCGCCGCCGCTCGTGAGGGCGGCGCGTCCTGCAGCCGGCCATCCCCACCCGATCATGCTCCGGCCCGCCGGCCGTACCATCACCGTGTGCTCGTGGGCCGGACCGGTCTGTCGCCCGTGATGGTGGGCCGGGCGGTCGAGCTCGACCGCCTGGCCGCACTCGTCGGCGCGCGCCCCGTCCCGTCGGTCGCCCTGGTGTCGGGCGAGGCGGGCATCGGCAAGACCCGGCTCGTGCAGGAGCTCGTGCGGCGCGCCCCCGGCGGTACCCTCGTGCTCGCGGGCCAGGCCGACCCGGGCACGGTCGGGCGGCCGATGGAGCTGCTCCTCGACGCGGTGGACGCCGCTGCACTCGGGGCCGGCCGCGGGCGACGACGGCGCCGACGCCGATCTCTCGGCCCTCGCGGCGGCCGTGCGCGACGCCGACCGCACGGCCGAGGAGCGCGTGCGGGCGGGCGTCGACCTCGTGCGGGCGCTGGGCGACCGGGCCGGCGGCGACGCCACGCTCGTCGTGTTCGAGGACCTGCACTGGGCCGACTCCGAGAGCGTCACCGCGTTCGAGCGCCTCGCCGAGCCGCCCCCGCCGGGCACGCCCGGTGCGGGCCACGGCCTCGTGCTCGTCGGCACCTACCGGCCCGACGGCCTGTCGCGCCGCCACCCCGCGGCCGAGGCGGTCCCGCGGCTCGAGCGGCGCCACCGCGTGACCCACGTCCACCTCGACCGCCTGACGCCGGCCGACGTCAGCGGGTTCCTGGCCGCGGTGTTCGACCAGGAACCGTCGTACCGCACGGTGGACGCCCTGCACACGCGCACGGGCGGGAACCCCTTCTTCCTCGAGGAGCTGGTGTCGGCGGCGGGGGAGATGCCGGCGGCCGACGGCGACGGCCCCGCTGCCGTGGACGGTGTCCGAGCTGGTCAGCGCCGAGCTCGACGACCTCGACCCCGAGGTGCGGGAGATGGTCCGGGCCGCGGCGGTGCTCGGCCGGCGGGTGCCGTTCGACCTGCTGGCGGCCGTGACCGGGGCGTCCGAGGCCGACCTCATCGCCCGCCTGCGGGTGGCCGTCGACCGGGGCCTGCTCGTCGAGAGCGACACCGACCTGTTCGGCTTCCACCACGAGCTGGCCCGCGAGGCCGTCGAGGCCGGGCTGCTCGGGCGGGAGCGGCGCCGGCTGCACGAGGCGGCGCTGGACGCGCTGCGGGCGGCGCACAGCCGCGACCACGTGGCGCTGACCCACCACGCCCAGGGCGCCGGCCGCTTCGACGACATGGTGGCCGAGGCCCGGCTCGGGGCCCGCGAGTCGTTGGCCCTCGGATCGTCCTACCAGGCGCTGCAGCTCGCGGAGACGGGCCTGGCCGAGTTGCCCGGCGACCTCGAGCTGCGTGCCGTCGCCGCCCGGGCCGCCTGGCTGGCGGGGCTGCTCGACGACGCCCTCGCTCACGCCGAGCGCTGGCTGGCGCTCGCCCGCCAGGCCGACGACGTGGGCGCCGAGGCCGAGGCGCTCGCGCTGCGTGCCCGGGTGGCGTTCGAGGGCGGCGACATCGACGGCATGGTCATCCACACCGATGCCCTGATCTCGGTGATCGACCGCCTGCCCACCGACGAGCAGCGGGCCCGGGCCATGGCCGCGGTGGCGCAGTCGTTCATGCTCCGCGACCGGGCCGAAGACACCTTCGCGTGGGCCGACAAGGCGCTGGCCCTCGCCGACGCCGGCGACCTCACCGCCGTCCGGCTCTCGGCCATGATCGAGAAGGGCTCGATGCTGATGCTCGAGCCGGCCCGGTCGGGCGAGGCGCGCGAGCTGCTGGCGGACGTCGCGGCCGAGGCCGAGGAGGCCGGCGAGCACCTGCTGGCCGCCCGCGCCCTGAACTACCTGACCTGGCACGCCCGGCAGTGGAGCAACGTCGACGAGGTCCGTTCCCTGATCGACCGCATGCGCCAGCACGCGGAGGCGGCCGGCTCCGACACCCTGGCCGTCACGGACGTCGCCTCCTCGCTGGCCGAGCTGGCGGCGGTCGAGGGCGACCTCGACGCGGCCATCGCCCACCTCGACGCCGCCCACGAGTCCGGCACGGGCCGCACCGGGTGGACGAAGCCCGGATGGAATGCGGTGTTCCGCGCCGGCCTCGCCCTCGAAGCCGGCGACCTCGACGACGCCGAGCTGTTCACCGAGCGAGCCAAGCCGATGACCGCCCGGACCGCGATGTCGGTCGTCGGGCTCGACCTGCACGTGGCGTGCCGGCGCGGCGACCTCGACCGGGCCCGGGCGCTGTTGCCCGAGCTGATCGCGGTGGCGGACCGCGACGGGTTCGTGTCGCCGTCGCAGGTCCACGACATCCTGTCGGCGTGGTTGTCGGCGGGACTCCCGGTCGAGGAGGTGCGGTCGCTGGTCGAGCGGGTGGGCCACTACGCCGGCCACCGGCTCGAACCCGGCAGCCCGTGGCGGCAGCTGCTGGGGGCGCAGCTCGCCGAGGCCGCAGGCGACGTCGACGCGGCCATCGCCCTGTACGGGTCGGCGGCGACGACGCTGGGTGCGGCCCCCGAGATCCTGGCCGGCGCCCGGGGCACCGTGCACGTGGGCGCGGCCGCCAACCTGGCTCGGGCCGGCCGGCTCGACGAGGCGCGGGTGCACGCGGCCGAGGCGGCGCGCATCCTGGCCCGCTGGCGGGGGTGGCGGGTCGACCAGCTCCGGGCGGTCGAGCGCCGGCTGGGCCTCGGCGACGAGCCGGCGGGCCCCGACACGCTCACCCCGCGAGAGCGAGAGGTGGTGGCGCTGCTGGCCGAGGGCCTCACCAACGCCCAGCTGGCCGAGCGGCTCTACATCTCGCCCCGGACCGCCGCCGTCCACGTGTCGAACGTGCTGTCCAAGCTGGGCATGGCCTCGCGCACCGAGGTGGCCGCCTGGGCCGTCCGCACCGGCCTGGCCGGCGGCTGACCGCGGCGGCGCCAGCGCGCGGAGACACGACGTCCTCCGTCGACTCGGGGTGTACACGTTCCGAGGCGCGTGCGACGCTGCACCGCATGTCTGGCGACGCGATCCTCGTCGAGGGGCTGCGCAAGAGCTTCGGAGACGTGGTGGCACTCGCCGGAGTCGACTTCGCAGTGCCGACCGGCACGGTCCTCGGGCTCCTCGGGCCGAACGGCGCCGGCAAGACGACCGCGGTCCGCATCCTGACGACGATCCTGCAGCGTGACGGGGGCCGCGCCGAAGTGCTCGGCATCGACGTCGACGACGACCCCCAGGCCGTGCGCGAGCGCATCGGGTTGGCCGGCCAGTACGCCGCGGTCGACGAGAACCTCACCGGCTACGAGAACCTGCGACTCGTCGGGCTGCTCACGCACCTGCCCGAGAGCGTCGTGCGGGGCCGCGCCGACGAGCTGTTGGCGTGGTTCGACCTCGCCGACGCCCGCGACCGGCCGGTGCGGACCTACTCGGGTGGCATGCGGCGCCGGCTCGACCTCGCGGCCGCGCTCGTCCACCGCCCTCCGGTCCTCTTCCTCGACGAACCGACGACCGGCCTGGACCCGCGGAGCCGCACCGAGCTGTGGGGTGTGATCTCCCAGCTCGTCGGTGAGGGCACGACCGTGCTGTTGACGACGCAGTACCTCGAGGAGGCCGACCTCCTCGCCGACCGCATCGTGGTGATCGACCGGGGCGAGGTCATCGCTCAGGGCACGTCCAGCGAGCTCAAGGCGACCATCGGCGAGACGATCATCGAGATCGACCTGGCCGACCCCAGCAACGCCCAGCGAGCCAGATCTGCGCTCGCCTCGCACGGCCTCTGCGATGTCGAGACCGACGGCCACACCGTCGAGCTCAAGGTGAACGACGGCTCGCGGGCTGCGGTCGATGTGGTGCGCACCCTGGATCGGGCCGGCCTCGAGCCGGTCTCGCTCGCGCTGCGCGAGCCGACGCTCGACGACGTCTTCCTCTCGCTCACCGGTCATCCCGCCGAGGAATCGCCGTCCGAGGACGCCGCGTCCACCGACGGGCGCGGCCGCCGAGGTGCCGCATGACAGCTACCCCTCTCCCCGTCCCGGCGCTCGAGCCGCGGCGGCGCAGCGCGCTCGGCTGGGCCATCGCCGACACGCGCGCCATCGCGTGGCGCAACCTCGTCACGCTCCGGCGCGTGCCCCAGCTGCTCGTCTTCTCGACGATCCAGCCCGTGATCTTCGTCCTGTTGTTCCGCTACGTCTTCGGCGGCGCCATCCACATCCCCGGCGTCGACTACGTCGACTACCTCATGCCGGGGATCTTCGCCCAGACGGTGACGTTCGGGTCGATGCAGACGGGCATCGGGCTCGCCGAGGACCTGAACAAGGGGCTGATCGAGCGGTTCCGTTCCCTGCCGATGGCGCGTTCTGCCGTGCTCGCCGGCCGCACGCTCGCCGATCTGGTGCGCAACGTGTTCGTCGTCGCGCTGATGATCGTGGTGGGGTACCTGGTCGGGTTCCGCGTGCAGACGGGGGTGCTGGGCCTGCTCGGCGGCGTCGCCGTGATCCTGCTGTTCGGCTTCTCGCTCACGTGGATCTTCGCCATCATCGGGCTCAAGGCGCCGAACGCCGAGACCGCGCAGGCGATGTCGTTCCCGATCCTCGCCCCGCTGATCTTCGCCTCCTCGGCGTTCGTCGCCATCGACACGATGCCCGGATGGCTCCAGCCGTTCGCCACCTACCAGCCGGTGAGCCTCGCCGTCGATGCCGTGCGGTCGTTGATGCTCGGCGGGCAGTTCCACGACCCCGCCAGGGTGGCCGGGTCGCTGGCGTGGAGCATCGGCATCGTCGCCGTGTTCGCCCCACTCGCGGTGCGCGTCTACCGGCGCTCCACCTGATCAGGCGAAGCGGTAGCGGGCCTGGCTGAACGGCTCGCCCTTGCCGAACACGAGCACCTTGCTGGGCGCGACCGCGAACACGAGCGCGCTCGCCGGCTCCCCGTCGTCGGCCCCGGGGCCCTCCGGGTCGCGGAAGCGCCCGTCGACGACGTCGAAGCGCCAGTCGAGCTTCGCCAGCCACATGTCGGCCAGGCGACGGAGCCGCTCCTCGTCGGTGACCTGCTCGGCGCGGCCCTCGACCACGATGTCGGTGCCGGAGCGGAAGCGGTCGCCGCCGGTGGTGAGCACGACCTCGGGGTTGCCCTCGATGTTCCTCGCCTTCTGCTCCGCGTCGCCCGTGCAGAAGTGCAGCGCCCCGTCGAGCCACATCGCGGGCAGCGGCGTCACGTGGGGCCGGCCGTCGCGGCGCACGGTCGAGAGGAAGAAGATCTCCGCCTGCTCGATCGACTCCTCCACCTCCGACCAGGGCCGGGCGGTGGCCCCCGGGCTGCTGAAGCGGTCGTCGATCTCGGTTTGGGGCGACGTGGCGATCACTGGTGCCTCTCAAGGTCAGGGTCCGGACAGTGACCAGACTGCCCGCGGCCGCCGAAGTCATCGCGTCACGGGGCGAGGCGCCGGGCGACGTCGTCGAGTCCGGGCCAGTCGGGCGACTCCTGGGCGCAGCGGGCGAAGAGCCAGAGCCGCACGCGCGCACGGTCGAGGCGGAGAAGGCCGGCCATGCGATCGGCGAGCGCCTCGGGATCGACCTGCAGCCGGCCGTCGCAGTTCAGCATGTGCTGGGTGGCGTCGTAGGCCGGATCGCCGACATGCGGCTTGGGATCGATGGCCAGCCAGGGGTGGCGCTCCGCCGACAGCACGTTCCCGGCGTGCAGGTCGGTGGCCAGCAGTACGCGGTCGTCGGCAGTGCTCGGTAGGGACCGGAAGACCTCGAGCGCCGTTCGGGCGAGCCCGGCCTCGAGCGGGCACCGGCCCGCGGCCGCCTTGCGCTCGAACTCGCCGGCCCAGCGATCGCACATCGCGTCAAGCGTGGGGAACCCGACGTCGGCCGGCACCGACACCGCCCAGAGGCGGCGCAGGATGTCGGCCACGACCACGTCCTGCTCGGGTTCGGGCAGACCGGAGAGGGGCTCGCCCGGTCGGCAGCGTTCGAGCAGCAGCGCCTCGGCCCCGTCGAGACGGGCGGCCGCGTGCAGGCGAACGGCGCCGCGGCCGTCCCAGGCCCGCAGCCCCGCGGCCTCGTGGGCCGCGTCGTCATGGGGCCAGACGACCTTGAGCACCAGATCGGCGCCACGGGGGCCGCGCGCCGGGGCCACCCACGCCGTCACGCCCCCCGGCTCGAACGGCGGGCCGAGCGTGAGCGACCACCGCGCCGTCGCCTCGGCCACGAGCCCGGGGAGCAGGTCGAGCCAGCCCCCACGTCCCTCGCTCCGGGCGGCCGCCACCAGGTTCGACGGCAACGGCAGCGGATCCATGCGCGCCAGCGTTGCCCACTCCCGCCCTGACTGTCAGACCCAGCCGGTAGCGTTACCACGCTTATGACACCCGCCCCCGCAGCGTCGGGGGCGCGCACTGGCGCGCCCCTGTCCGACCTCCCCTCCGCCCTGCGCGACGAGCCCGCGCTCGCCCAGGTGCTGGGCCGCAGCTCGGCCACCCTGGCCGTGCCCGAGGCGGCGCGCGCCCTGGTCACTGCTGGGCTCAGCCGGCTCACCCAGCGCCGGCCGCTCGTGCTGGCGGTGCCCACGTCCACCGAGGCCGAGCGGGTGGCGCACGACCTGGCTGCCTTCCTCGGCGACGAGGCGGTCGAGCTGTTCCCGGCGTGGGAGACGCTGCCGTTCGAACGCGTCAGCCCGGGGGTCGAGACGATGGGCCGGCGCCTGCGCGTGCTGTGGCGGCTGCACGAGCCCGAGCGGGCGCCCGCCGTGGTCGTGGCCTCGGTGCGAGCCCTGGTGCAGCGCCTCGGCCCGCACGTCGACGACGTGGCGCCCATCACGGTGCGCCCGGGCCTGCAGATCGATCGCGACGACCTGGTGGGTGACCTGGTGGCCGCGGGCTACCGGCGCGAGGAGATGGTCGAGCACCGCGGCGAGCTGGCGGTGCGCGGGTCGATCGTCGACGTGTTCCCGTCGACGGCCGACCGCCCGGTGCGCATCGACCTGTGGGGCGACGAGGTCGACCGGCTCACCGACTTCTCGGTGTCCGACCAGCGGTCGACCGACGGGCTCGACGAGGTGCTGCTGTTCCCGTGCCGCGAGCTGCTGCCCACCGACGAGGTCCGCGAGCGGGCCGAGCGGCTGATCGGCCTCGAGCCGTGGGGCCGCGAGCAGTGGGAGCGCCTGGCCCAGGGCCTCGTGTTCGACGGCATGGAGTCGTGGCTGCCGTGGCTCACCAAAGACGAGCGGGCCCTGCTCGACGTGGTGGGTGACGGCGCGCAGGTCCTGCTGTGCGACCCGCGGCGCATGCGCGACCGCGCCGCCGACCTGCTGGCGGAAGAGGCCGACCTGGCCTCGACCCTGGCGGTGACGTGGGGCGCGACCGAAGACCGCAGCGCGGCGCACGGCTTCCCCCGCCTGCACGTCGAGTTCGACCGCCTGCTGGCCCACACCAAGGCGAGCGCCTGGCACCTCGTCAGCGTGCCCGACAGCCCCGACACCCCCCAGGTGCAGGGCTCGGGCTGGGACCCTGTGGTCGGCGACGGTGCCGGCCTCATGTCCCGCCTCGTCGCCCTGCAGCAGGACGGGTACCGCATCGTGGTCGGCGCCGACGGCGAGGGGTCGGCCGCCCGCCTGCGCGACCTGCTGGTGTCCGAGGGCGTGTCGGCCGAGATCGTGGTCGCCCCGCTCGAGCGGGGCGCGATCCTGCGCGGGGTCAAGCTGGCGCTGCTCGCCGAGTCCGACCTCACGGGCCGGCGCCGCGCCCACCGGCGCGCCCGGCCCCGCCGCCGCGACGCCGAGGGCTTCTTCGACGACCTGAAGAAGGGCGACTTCGTCGTCCACCACCAGCACGGCGTGGCCCGCTACGGCGGCATGGTCAAGCGGGCCATCGGCGGCGTCGACCGCGACTACCTGCTGCTCGAGTACAAGGGCGACGACCGTCTCTACGTCCCCTCCGACCAGATCGACGCGGTCCGCCACTACACGGGCGGCGACAGCCCCACCCTGAGCCGGCTGGGCGGCGACGGCTGGCAGCGCACCAAGGCCAAGGTCCGGGCCGCCGTCGCCGAGATCGCGCAAGAGCTGGTGGTGCTCTACCAGAAGCGCCTCCAAGAGAGCGGCACGGCGTTCGCGCCCGACACGCCGTGGCAGAAGGAGTTCGAGGACACCTTCCCGTTCCAGGAGACGCCTGACCAGCTCAAGGCCATCGACGACGTGAAGGCCGACATGGAGGAGGGCCGGCCGATGGATCGCCTCGTCTGCGGCGACGTCGGCTTCGGCAAGACCGAGGTGGCGATCCGGGCCGCCTTCAAGGCGGTGCAGGACGGCAAGCAGGTGGCGGTGCTGGTGCCCACCACGCTGCTGGCCCAGCAGCACTTCCAGACCTTCAGCGAGCGCTTCGCGGCGTACCCGGTGCGGGTCGAGGTGCTGTCGCGCTTCCTCACGCCGGGCCAGGCGAAGAAGGTGGCGCTGGGCGTCGAGTCCGGCGAGGTCGACATCGTCATCGGCACCCACCGCCTGCTCTCGGGCGACGTGCACTTCAAGAACCTGGGCCTGCTCGTGGTCGACGAGGAGCAGCGCTTCGGCGTCAGCCACAAGGAGCAGATCAAGCAGTTCCGCACCGGCGTCGACGTGCTGACGCTCACGGCCACGCCCATCCCGCGCACGCTCGAGATGAGCCTGACCGGCATCCGCGACCTGACGCTGCTGAACACCCCGCCGGCAGAGCGCCAACCGATCCTCACCTACGTCGGCGAGCAGGACGACCGGGCGGTCGCCGAAGCCATCCGCCGCGAGCTGCTGCGCGAGGGCCAGGTCTTCTACGTGCACAACCGGGTGCAGGACATCGACCACGTGGCGGCCCATCTGCGAGAGCTCGTGCCCGAGGCCCGCATCGCCATCGCCCACGGGCAGATGGACGAGGGCTCGCTCGAGCGGGTGGTGCTCGACTTCTGGGAGGGCGAGTACGACGTGCTCGTCTGCACCACGATCATCGAGTCGGGCATCGACATGCCTACGGTGAACACGCTGGTGGTCGACCGCGCCGACCTGCTCGGGCTCGGCCAGTTGCACCAGATCAGGGGTCGGGTCGGGCGATCGGGCCAGCGGGCCTACGCCTACCTGTTCCACCCCCGCGATCGCACGCTGACCGAAGAGGCCTACGAGCGACTCAAGACCATCGGCGAGGCCACAGAGCTGGGGTCGGGGTTCAAGATCGCCATGCGCGACCTCGAGATCCGGGGCGCCGGCAACCTGCTCGGCACCGGCCAGTCGGGCCACGTCGCCGCCGTCGGCTACGACCTGTACTGCCAGATGGTGAGCGAGGTCGTGGCCGAGCTGAAGGGCGAGGAGGTCCGCGAGCCGGCCGAGATCAAGCTCGACCTGCCGCTCGACGCCAACCTGCCCAAGACCTACGTCGAGAAGGAGGAGCTGCGGCTCGAGGCGTACCGCCGCCTGGCCGCGGTCACCACCGAGGCCGAGGTCGACGACATCCGGGCCGAGTGGGAGGACCGCTACGGCCCGATCCCCGACGAGGCCGCGGCGCTGCTCGAGGTGGCCCGCCTGCGGGCCGAGGCCGCCCGCCTCGACATCCGCGAGCTCAACGTCGTCAAGGTCACCGGCATCGGCGCCGCGGTGTGGACGGCGCGCATGAGCCCGGTGAAGCTCAAGGTGTCCGAGGAGGTCCGGCTCAAGCGCCTCGTGCCGAAGGGCCTGTACAAGGCCGACATGGGCCAGCTCGTGGTGCCCGTCAAGGGCGGCCGCCAGGTCGCCGCCGACCTCGTCGACCTGCTGAGCACGCTGTTCCCGGTCAAGGAGGCCGCGTAGTCCCGGGCCGGGTTCGTCGGGCGCGGCGCCAGTCCCTACGATCTGCCCCCGTGCCCCACCGCCGTCTCGCCTCCCTGCTCGCCGCCGTCTCGGTCGTCGGCCTCGCGGCCACGGGCTGCGGGTCGAGCGCTGCTGCCATCCAGGTCGACGACGACTCCATCTCGCGGCGTGACTTCGAGGACCAGCTCGATGAGGTCTACGAGAACGAGGCGTTCCGCGGGGTGCTGTTCGGCCAGGTCGGCCAGGAGCAGCTCCGAGGCGAGGACGACCCGCGCGGCAGCTTCACGCAGCAGTACGTCGCGGCGATGGGCTTCGTCCAGATCCAGTTCATGGTGATCCCGACCGTGCTCGACGACGAAGGCCTCGAGTTGACCGACGCCGACCGCGAGGCGGTGGTCGAGCAGCTCGACAGCAGCGCTCCGGGTGCGCTCGACGCCCTGCCCGAGAGCATGCGCGACGGGTACGTGGATGGGTTCGCAGGCTTCGACAAGCTGCGGACCGAGCTCGGGGACGACTTCGAGGCCGTGTTCACCGTGGCGCTCGACGAGGCGGACATCGAGGTCAGCTCCCGTTACGGGTCATGGGACCGGGACCAGCACACGATCGTCCCGCCCGCCGGCCCGCTGCCTGCGCCCGGCGACGGCGACGGCGACGGCACCGACCCCGCCGACGCCTCGGACCTGCCGGCCGGGTGATGCCGGCGGCCGGCCCTCCCCGGGTGGTCGTCTGCGGCCTCGGTCCCGGCGGGCCCGACCTCGTCACCCAGGGGGTGCGCGACGCGATCGCACGCGTCCCCCACCGCTACGTCCGCACCACCCGCCACCCGTCTGCCGGTGTCGTGGGGCAGGCGACGAGCTTCGACGCCCTGTACGACGCGGCCGACCGCATCGACGACGTCTACGCGGGCATCGTGGAGGCGCTGGTGGCGGCGGCGTCCGAGCACGGCGAGGTGCTGTACGCGGTCCCCGGCTCGCCGGTGGTCGCCGAGCGCACGGTCGAGCTGCTGGCGGCCGACGGGCGGGTGGCCGTCGAGGTGGTGCCGGCGCTGTCGTTCGTCGACCTCGCCTGGGTGCGGCTCGGCGTCGACCCCATCGAGCGAGGCGTGCGGCTGGTCGACGGCCACCGGTTCGCGGTGGCGGCGGCGGGGGAGCGGGGCCCGCTGCTGGTCGGCCAGTGCGACGGGACCGACGTGCTCTCCGAGATCAAGCTGGCGATCGGCGAGGTCGCAGACGTGGTCGCCGTCCGCGGGGGCGACGAACGGAGCGACGCCGCCGAGCCCACCGTCGTCGTGCTGCAGCGGCTGGGCCTGCCCGACGAGCGCATCGTCGAGGTGCCGTGGCACGACCTCGACCGCGTCCAGCCCGACCACCTCACGTCGGTCTACGTCCCCGCACTGGCCGCGCCGATCGCGGGGGAGGTGGCGGCGTTCGCGGAGGTGGTCCGCCGCCTGCGGGCGGAGTGCCCGTGGGACCGCGAGCAGACCCACCAGAGCCTGCGCCGGCACCTGATCGAGGAGGCCTACGAGGTGCTCGAGGCCATCGACCACCTCGACGTGGCGGCGGGCGACGGTTTCGACGCATTGGAGGAGGAGCTGGGCGACCTGCTGTTCCAGGTGGTGTTCCACGCCACCCTGGCGGCGGAGGAGGGTCGCTTCACGCTGGCCGACGTGGCCGATGGCATCGCCACCAAGCTGATCGGACGTCACCCGCACGTGTTCGGCGACGCCACAGCCGAGAGCGCGGAGGAGGTGGCGTCGCGCTGGGAGCAGATCAAGAAGGACGAGAAGGGTCGGGCCAGCGTGATGGACGGCATCCCGGTCGCCCTGCCCGCCCTGCTGTTCGCGTCGAAGGTGCAGAAGAAGGCCGCCTCGCAGGGCGTGGACTGGCGCACGCTCGTGGCCGACGACAGCGCGCTCACCGAGGCCGGCCGCCGGCTGCTCGCGGTGGTCGACGAGGTGCGCCTGACCGGCGAGGACGCCGAGACCGAGCTGCGGCTGGCGGCCGAGCACGTCCGCGACCGCTTCCGTGCCCGGGAGACGGCGGAACCGCACGAATCGGCGGGATGACCCTCGTCCCGGCGACCACCGCAAGTAACGTGGCCAACACTCGCAACAGGAGCAACACCAGCGATGTCCAGTATCGAGCACGTCGTCGGCCGTGAGGTCATCGATTCCCGGGGCAACCCGACGGTCGAGGTCGAGGTCTTCCTCGCCTCGGGCGCCGAGGGGCGCGCCATGGTGCCCTCGGGTGCGTCGACCGGGCAGTTCGAGGCGGTCGAGCTGCGCGACGGCGGCGCTCGCTTCGCCGGGAAGGGCGTCGAGCGCGCCGTCGACCACGTGAACGGCGAGATCCGCGAGGCGCTGCTGGGCTTCGACGGGGTCGACCAGCGCGAGGTCGACCGCCAGATGCTCGACCTCGACGGCACCGACAACAAGGGGCGCCTCGGCGCCAACGCCATCCTCGGCGTGTCGCTGGCGGTGGCCAAGGCGGCAGCCGACGAGCGGGGCCTGCCGCTGTACCGCTACGTCGGCGGCACGAACGCACACGTGCTCCCCGTGCCGATGTTGAACGTGCTCAACGGCGGCGCCCACGCCGACAACAACGTGGACTTCCAGGAGTTCATGATCATGCCGGTCGGCGCGGCCAGCTTCCGCGAGGCGCTGCGCTGGGGCGTCGAGACCTACCACGTGCTGAAGTCGGTGCTCCACGAGCGCGGCCTGTCGACGGCCATCGGCGACGAGGGCGGCTTCGCCCCCGACCTCGGCTCGAACGAGGAGGCCCTGGCCCTGCTCGTCGAGGCGATCGAGAAGGCCGGGCTCACCCCGGGCGACGACATGGCGCTGGCCATGGACGTGGCGTCGACCGAGTTCTTCGCCGGCGGCCGCTACACGCTGGCCGGCGAGGGCCGCGAGCTGGCGTCGTCCGAGATGGTCGGGTTCCTCGCCGAGCTGTGCGGCCGGTACCCGATCGTGTCGATCGAGGACGGCTGCGCCGAGGAGGACTGGGACGGCTGGGCCGAGCTGACCAAGACGCTCGGCGACCGGGTCCAGCTCGTGGGCGACGACCTCTTCGTGACCAACGTCGACCGCCTCCAGCGCGGCATCGACGCCGGGGTGGCCAACAGCATCCTCGTCAAGGTCAACCAGATCGGGTCGCTGACCGAGACGCTCGACGCGGTCGCCCTCGCGGCGCGGGCCGCCTACACGTCGGTGATGTCGCACCGCTCGGGCGAGACCGAGGACACGACCATCGCCGACCTGGCGGTGGCCACCAACTGCGGCCAGATCAAGACCGGCGCACCTGCCCGCAGCGATCGGGTGGCCAAGTACAACCAGCTCCTGCGCATCGAGGAGGAGCTGGACGAGCAGGCGGCCTTCCGGGGCCGCGCCGCGCTCGCCCGCGCTGGAGGCCTGCCGTGACGCACCGGAGTCGGATGTCATGACGCGGCGCCGGGGGCGGGACGGCGACGAGACCCCGAGGGTCGTTCGCGGCGCGTGGACGACGCCGTCGGTGGTGGTCCGGCGGCCCGACGGGTCGGTCGTCGAGCCCGGCTCGGCGGACGAGCGCGCCCGCGAGCCCGAACACGACGCCGCTCGCCGCCCGCGGGTCCGGCCGCGGCGCATCCCCGGCGCCCCGGGCGCCGTCCTGCTGGTTCCCACGCTGAGCGAGGCCGGCGACGTGGCCGAGGGCCGGCGCCTCCGCCGGAACTCGGGCTCCCCGGCGTCGGTCAGCCCGCTGCCGCCGCGCCCGCCCACCCCCGTGTCCGACGACGCACCGGCGGAGACGCCGGCCGGCCCCCCCGCCCGGCCCCCGCTCGCCCTCGTGGGCGACGCACTCCGGCGGGCGCGTTCCGGGGGGCAGGACGCCGGCCGGGACGGTGGCGGCGGGACGCGCCCGACCGCACGCGTGGTCCGGGCCCTCCGGGGCGTCGATCCCGGCCGCCTGCTGCCCGACGACCCCGAAGCGCGGGCCGAGCGCCTGGCCCGGCTGCGACGCGTCTGCGTGGGCGCGGCGGTCGCGGTGGTCGCCTGCGTGATGGTGTACACGGTGTTCCCGGTGCGGACCGCGCTGAACCTGTGGGAGGCCGAGGACCGCGCCCGCGAGCGGCAGGCGGCGTTCGAGCGCGAGAACGAGATCCTCGAGGACGAGATCGCCGACCTGCAGAGCGACGAGCGCATCGAGGTCGAGGCCCGCGAGCAGGGCATGGTGCTGCCCGGCGAGGAGTCCTACGGCATCATGCCGGCGCCCGCGCCCGTGCCGGGGTCGTCGACCAGCACCACGGTCCCGTCGAGCACGTCGACGACGACCCCGGCCGGCTGACCCGCCGGACGGCGACGAGCTGCGGCGTCAGACCCGCGGCGTCAGACCGTGGCGGGGACCCGGCCGCCCGGCATCGCCGCGCCGGTCTCGGCGCGTCGCCGGGCCAGCCGCTCGCCGGCCTTGCGGATGCGGCGGATGCGGGTGAGCAGGGCGTCGCGGGCCCGCTCGGCCGCATCGGACAGCCCGGTCAGGTTCTCGATGCCCCAGTGGCGCACGACGACCGGCGAGAGGATCTGGTCGTGGTGGATCTGGAAGTCGTAGATGCCGGCCCGGGCGATGGCGCGGGCGTGAGCGTCGAAGTCGACGATGCCCGTGCCGGGCATCTCGAAGTCGCGCACCTGGGCCTCGATGGCGGCGACCATGCCCGACGGGTCGACCTCGAGGGCGGCGGTGCACAGGTCGCGGTAGAAGAGGTGGTGGCGGTTCTCGTCGGACGCCACTCGCTTCATCACCTCGTACCCGACGGGGTCGTCGATGGCCTTGCCCGTGTTGTGGTGCGAGATGCGGGTGGCGAGCTCTTGCAGCGCCACGTAGACGAGGCCCTCCTGCGGGGTCGCCGGCTCGGGCACCTGGCCGCAGGACACCTGCGCCATGCGGGCTCGCTCGAGCGTCACGGGGTCGAGCGCCCGGGTGACCGTGAGGTAGTCGCGGATGACGATCGAGTGGCGGCCCTCTTCGGCCGTCCACCGGCGGCTCCACTCGCCCCACGCCGAGTCGCGGCCGAACATGGCCTCGATGGTGCGGAAGTAGTAGGGCAGGTTGTCCTCGGTGAGGAGGTTGACGAACAGGCTCGACCGCACCTCGTCGGAGAGCTGCGTCTCCTCGGGCGACCACTCGTAGTCGCGGTCGAAGTCGCGTCCCCGGCTGTACGGGACGAGCTCGTGCGGGAACCACTCCTTCGCCTGTGCCAAATGGCGGTCGAGGAGCCGAGCCGTGACCGGCTCGAGCTCGGCCAGGAAGGCGTCGGCGTCCATCATCGGGGCGTGCGTCAGGTCGGCGGCCACCGCGCCAGCCTACCTACCAGTAGGTAGACGGGCGAGTCGGGTGACGGAAGTCTCAACGTCCCTTCACCGCCCGTGCGGAGCGCGAGACTGTCGACCATGGTCCACCGGGGGGACGAACGCAAGGCCGCGACCCAGGCCCCGCCCCCGTCGCGCCCGCCCGTCCGGCCCGACCACCGCATCGGCGACGCCGAGCGCCAGCAGGCCATCGACGTGCTGCGGGCCCACACCGGGGCCGGCCGGCTGACGCTCGACGAGTTCTCCGACCTGGCCGGCGCGGTGTACGCGGCCAAGACCTACGCCGAGCTGGAGGCCGTGGGCCGCAGCCTCCCGCCCGGGCTCGTGTCCGAGCCCGGCGCGCCGCAGGACGCGCCGGTCGACGGCGCCCCGGCCCCGGCGGCCCCCACCCCCCGGCCGCGGTCCCGCCGGCGGCGGTTCATCGGCGTCATGTCGGGCGGTGGAGCGCGCGGCCGCTGGCGCCCGGAGTCCGACCTGGTGGCCTTCGCGTTCTGGGGCAGCGTGCACCTCGACTTCCGCTACGCGGAGGTGGACGGCCCGGTCGATGTGGACGCCTGGGCGATCATGGGCAGCGTGGCCGTGACGGTCGCCGAGGGTACCCGTGTCGAGCTCGACGGCATGGTGCTCATGGGCGGGTCGGCCAACGCCACGCGCAACGTCGAGCCGGATCCTGACGCGCCCACGATCCGAGTGCACGCCCGAGGGCTGTGGGGCGGGGTGGCGGTGGTCTCGCGCAAGACCCGCGCCCAGCGGGAGGCGGCGGCCGAGGCCGCCGCGGACGGGGCTCACACGATCGACCTGCGGGCGCCGGGCCTCCTCGAGCTGCCCCAGCGCATCCTCGACGACGTCGCCGCCGCCATCCCCGGGCTGCTCGCGGGGCCACCCCCGGTGCGGGCCCGCCGCGACCGGCACCGCCACCATTCGTTCCCACCCGGGGTGCCCACCCCGCCCGACCCGCCGTGGTCGCGGCGGGCCCCCGGCACGCCACCCGCCGACGCCGCCGCCACGAACGGTCCGAGCGGCACGCTGACGATGATGGTCACCGACATCGTCGGCTCCACCGGCCTGGCCGAGAGCCTGGGCGACCGCCGGTGGATCACCGTGCTGCGCCACCACAACGACCTCGTGCGGGCGGAGGTGGATCGGCACGGGGGCACCGAGGTGAAGGCGCAGGGCGACGGGTTCCTCGTGGTGTTCCCCAGCGCGCGGCGGGCCATCCTCGCCGCCATGGCGATCCAGCGCTCCGTGTGCGCCAGCGACGAGCACCCCGACGCGCCGCTGCGGCTGCGCATCGGGCTCCACACCGGCGAGATCGTGGACATGGACGGCGACGTCCTCGGGCAGAACGTCGTCGTGGCCGTCCGCATCGCCGCCCACGCCCGGCCCGGCGAGATCGTGGTCTCCGGCCTCACCCGCGACCTGACGGCCGCCGGCGGCGACATCGCCTTCGACGACGGGGCCGAGGTCGAGCTGAAGGGCCTGTCGCAGCCGTGGCGGGTCCACCGGGTGAGCTGGTCGCCCGCCCCGGCGTGACGCCGCCGGCGCCCTCGGCCGCCGACGTCGACGCGGTCGAGCGGCTGCTGGGCCGGCGGCCCCAGGGGGCGTTCGACGTCGTGGTCCGCCACCGCGACGGCTCGCCGCTCGTGATCCGCAACGCCCCGCTGCTCGACGACGGCACGCCCATGCCCACCCGGTACTGGCTGGTCGGCGAGCCCGAACGCACGTGGGTCGGCCGGCTCGAGGGCGACGGCGGTGTCGACCGGGCCGAGCGCGAGGTCGACCCCGAGGCCCTGGCCGCGGCCCACGCCCGCTACGCGGCCGAGCGCGACGCCGCGCTGCCGCCCGGCCACGCCGGCCCGCGCCCCTCGGGGGGTGTCGGGGGCACGCGCACGGGCGTGAAGTGCCTGCACGCCCACTTCGCCTGGTACCTCGCCGGGGGCGACGACCCGGTCGGTCGCTGGGTCGACGATCGGATCGGCCCGGTAGGTTCGTCCGGATGACCGTCGTCGCCTCCATCGACATCGGCACCAACTCCACCCGCGTCCTCGTGGCCCGCCCGGTCGACGGCAAGCTGGACATCCTCGACCGGCGCAACACGATCACTCGGCTGGGGCAGAACGTCGGCGCCACCGGTCGCCTGGCCGAGGATGCCGTCGAGCGCACGCTGGCGTGCCTGCGCGACTACCGGGCGATCCTCGACGAGCACAAGGTCGACCGGCTGCGGGTCGCGGCCACGTCCGCCTCCCGCGACGCGGCCAACCGCGAGGAGTTCTTCGACGCGGTCGGCGACGTCGTCGGGGCGCGGCCCGAGCTGCTGTCAGGGGAGGACGAGGGGCGCCTGTCGTTCGTCGGGGCGACGGGCGACCTCGATCCCGCCCTCGGCCCGTTCCTCATCGTCGACATCGGCGGCGGGTCGACCGAGTTCATCCTCGGCACCGACCACGTCGAGGGCGTCATGTCGGTCGACGTCGGCTGCGTGCGGCTGACCGAGAAGTTCCTCGACCACGACCCGCCTCTTGCCGAAGAGCTCACCGCGTGCATCAGCTTCGCCGACGCCTACCTCGACGACGTGATCCGCGACATCCCCGGCAGCGCCGAGGCCCGCACGCTCGTCGGCCTGGCCGGCACGATCACCACGGTCGCCGCGGTCGAGATCGGCCTGGCCACCTACGACCGCGACGCCATCCACCACTTCGTGCTGACGCGCGCTGCGGCCGAGGACGTGTTCCGGACGCTCGCCACCGAGTCCCGCGCCGATCGCATCCACAACCCCGGCCTCGAGGAGGCACGGGCCGACGTGATCGTCGGCGGCTGCTGCGTGCTGGTGGCCCTGTTCCGCCGGTTCGGGTTCGACGAGATGATCGTGTCCGAGGCCGACATCCTCGACGGCCTCGCTCTCAGCCTGGTCTGAGCGGAGCCCCCGACAACACGAGTGGGCCGGGCGCTCGCGGCGTCGCTACCGTCAGGGGCCGCATGCCGCTGACCGACCGGGTCCTGATGGGCCCGGGCCCCTGCAACCCGTACCCCGAGGCGGTCGAGGCGCTGGCGCGCCCGATGCTCGGGCACCTCGATCCCGCCTTCGTGGGGCTGCTCGACGAGACGTGCGACCGCCTGCGCACCGTGTTCCGCACGACCAACGCCATGACCCTGCCGGTGTCGGGGACCGGCTCGGCCGGGATGGAGGCCGCGTTCGTCAACCTGGTGCGGCCGGGCGACGCGGTGGTCGTGGGCGTCAACGGCGTGTTCGGGGCCCGCATGTGCGACGTGGCGGCGCGCTGCGGCGCCGAGGTCGTCGCCGTGGACACGCCCTGGGGGCAACCGGTCGACCCCGAGCGCCTGCTGGCCGCCCACCCCGACCCGCGCATCATCGCCGTCGTGCACGCCGAGACCTCGACGGGCGTGCGGTCGGACGTCGCCCCGCTCGGCGAGGGCAAGGGCGACGCGCTGCTGTTGGTCGACTGCGTCACCAGCCTCGGCGGCATCGAGGTGGACGTGGACGGGTGGGGCGTCGACGTGGCGTACGCGGGCACGCAGAAATGCCTGGGCGTGCCGCCCGGCCTGGCTCCGCTGACGGTGAGCGACCGGGCCCGCGACCGGCTCGTCGAGCGCAGCCCGAGCTGGTACCTCGACCTGCGGATGATCGGCCGCTACACCGGGCCGGCCACCGGCGCCCGCACGTACCACCACACCGCCCCGGTCTCGATGATCATGTCCCTCCACGCCGGCCTCGGCGCCCTGCTGGACGAGGGCCTCGACGCGGCCGTGGCCCGCCACGCCGAGTGCGGCCGGCTGCTGCACGAGGGCCTGGTCGACCTGGGCTTCGCCCTCTTCGCCGCCGAGGGCCACCGCCTGCCCGAGCTGACGACCGTGTGGGTGCCCGAGGGCCTCGACGACGCCAAGGCGCGGGCCACCCTGCTCGACCGCTACGGCATCGAGGTCGGCGGCGGGTTGGGCGAGTTCGCCGGCCGGGTGTGGCGCATCGGGTGCATGGGCCACACCGCCCGCCCGCGCAACGTCACGCTGCTCCTCGGGGCGCTGGCCGAGCTGATGGCGGTCCGATGACCGAGCTGTCCGGCCAGCGGGTGACGCTGCGCCCCCTCACGCCCGCCGACTTCCCCTCCTGGCAGGAGGTGCGCCGCCGCAACGACGGGTGGCTGACCCCGTGGGAGCCGGCCCGCAACCCGAACATGCCCGACGTCGTCGAGTCGCGCGAGGCCTTCGCCATGCGCTGCAGCGCCCGCGAGCGCGAGCGGCAGCTCGGCACCGGGTTCGGGTTCGGCATCTTCGTGCGCGAGCCGGCGGCCCGGCGGCGGGCCCGCGAGGTCTTCTGCGGCGAGATCAACCTGACGTCGGTGCAGCGGGGCCCGTTCCAGTCGGCCTACGTCGGGTACTGGATCGACCAGGCGCAGGCGGGCCACGGGTACATGCCCGAGGCGCTCGTCGTGGTCGCCCGCTTCGCCTTCGAGCAGGTGCGGCTGCACCGCATCCAGGTGTCGATCATCCCCCGGAACCACCGCAGCCGGCGCGTCGTCGAGAAGCTGAAGCTCCGCGACGAGGGCATCGCCCAGCGGTACCTCGAGATCAACGGGGTGTGGGAGGACCACGTCCGCTACGCCCTCACGGTCGAGGAGTGGCACGACCGCAAAGACGAGCTGACCCGCGAATGGCTCGAGTAGCGCGTGGCGCCCGCCAGCTGCGGGCGCTGCCGGGGCGGGCCAAGGTCGCGCTCGCGCTGGCACTCGTGCTGCTCGTCGCGCTGGTGGCCTCGGTCGTGGTGGCCGTGGCGGGCGACGACGGCGGCGACACGGCGGGCGGATGGGTCCGGCGCCAGCGAGACCTCGCCGTCGACGACGCTGGCGACCGGCGATCTCGACCTGCAGGCGCCCGAGGGCTGGCAACCGATCCCGGTGCCGGCGCTCGGCTTCGGGCTGGCCGTGCCGCCCGGGTGGGAGGCGGTGCTGCTCTCGCCCGACGGCCTGGCCACGCTCTCGGGCGCGACGCCCGCGATCCCGGGCTTCGTCGAGGCCGCGACGGCCGCCGCGGCCGGGGGCGGCCTCGTGTACGCCGCCGGCCAGGCCGCGTCGGGCCAGGTGAGCGACGTGCTCGTCCGGGCGGCGCCGCAGACGGGCGTCACCGACGTGGCCGGCCTGGAGGCGTACGCCGGAACCCTGGCCGCGGCTGCGGGCCGCACCGATCCCGACGTCGAGGTCGTCGAGGACGCGGCGCGGCCGACGGTCCGCCTCCGGTTCGAGGTGGGGACGGGCGAGGAGCGAGCCCAGGGCACCGAGACCCTGGTCCTGGGGCCGAACGGGTGGGTCTGGTCGGTGACGGTGACGTCCGACGACCCCGCTCTCCACGACGACCTGGCCACGTCGATCACCGACACTCTGAACTTCTCGCCGGGCTGAGCGCCGGCCGCCCGCCGGCCGGGCGAGGACAACGCGCGGGCAACGCCACGTTCAGTGGTGAATCTGTCAGAACTGTCACAGAGCGTGGTAGTTCCTCCGAAGTCCCTTTACAGTTCAGTGACGGCGCCACCGCTGGGGGTGGCGCAGTCATCGATCACGTCTGGGGACTTCCTTGCCATCGAGCGCCTCCTGGGCGCGCGCGGCCACGGGGCTGGCCGCTGCGCTCCTCACCTGCGGCTCCGCCGCCACGATCGTCTCGGGGGTCCTCGGGACCACCGGCCCGCAGCCGGCCGGTGCCGCGCCCGCCGTCCCGGCGGAGCACGTCGACCCGCAGACCGCCACGGCCGCTGAGGTCGTCGCCGACCTCACCCGCCTCGACGCGGCGGTCGATGCCGCCCGCACGGCGGCTGCGAACGCCGACGCCGTGCTCGTCCACGCCGGGGCCGACCTCGATGCTGCCGACGCCCGGGCCGCCCGGCAGCGGCGGGGCGCCGAGGCCCTCGAACAGGCCCAGGCCCGCCAGGTCGATCCGCCCACCACCGATGTGTTCGAGATGCTGGGTAGCCGGGCCACGTCAGACGCCGAGGAGTCGCAGGCCGATACCAGCGGGGACCGGGCCGACGCGACTGCCGCCGCCGTGGCCGACGCCCGAGCCGCCGTGGACGAGGCGACCGAGGCCAGCGCCGACGCCGAGCGCGACCAGGAGGCGGCCGAGGCCGAGCTGGCCGAGCTCGTCACCGCCGCCCAGGCCCGCAGCGACACGCGCCGGGCGGAGGCGGACCAGGTGGCCTGGATCGATCCCGCGTACGCCGACCGCCTGCGCGCCGACGAGGACCTGATCGCCGGCCCCCGCCTCATCGCGATCGCGCACCAGCAGACCCGGGCCGCCGAGGACGCAGCGGCGGAATCCGGGACCGACGGCGCCGCTGTGGCGGCGGCGCCCGTCGAGCCCGCGCCCGCGCCCGCACCGGCCCCGGCGCCCGCCCCGGCCCCGACGCCGGCGCCGCTGCCCGATCCCACCGGATCGGCCAGCGGGGCACTCGAGGGCGCGTGGTGCGCGGACGGCCGCCGCGTCGTGGTCGACGCCAGCATCGGCCTCAGCGTGCAGTTCCTCATCAACGACGCCGCCGCCGCCGGCATCGGCGTGTGCGCCCGCAGCGGGTTCCGCAGCTACGCGGAGCAGGTCGAGCTGCGGCGGCAGAACTGCGGCACATCCGACCACGCCGTGTTCGTCGCCCCGCCGTCGACGTGCTCGCCGCCGACGGCGCGCCCGGGCAGTTCGAACCACGAGGACGGCCTGGCGGTCGACTTCGACTGCGCCGACGGGCAGCCCATGACCCACGCCAGCCCCTGCTACCAGTGGCTGGCCGCCAACGCGATCAACTACGGGCTTCACAACCTGCCCAGCGAGCCCTGGCACTGGTCGGTGACCGGCCGCTGAGGCCCGTCCGGGTCAGTCGCGCGAGCTGATCCGACGCCGCATCGCGGCCAGCTTCTCCAGGAACGCCGGCTGGTTGATGGACCACACCTGCGGCTCGAGCTCGCGTTCGACCGCAGCATCGTGATCGTCGATCGCCCGCACGTCGCGCATCGTCCCCCGGATGCGGGAGACCAGCTCGCGCGGGGCCGCCGCGGCGACGGCGGCCATCTCGCGGCACGTGGTGAGCAGGTCGTCGTCGGGGACGCAGGCCCAGGCCAGTCCCGCCTCGGCCGCCGCCGGCCCGTCGAGGACGCGCCCGAACAGCACCATCGCCGCCGCAGCCTGGGGGCCGACCCGGCGTTGCAGCATCCACGTGTGGCCGCCGCCCGGGTGGATGCCGAGCTGGAGGAACCGGGTGTCGAAGCGGGCCGAGGCGCCGGCCACGATGACGTCGCACACCAGGGCGAGGTTCACGCCCGCCCCCACCGCCGCGCCGTTGACGGCCGCGATGCTGGGCAGGGGCGACCGGCCGATGCGGAGGAACCCCTCGTACACGTGGAGCAGGCCCTCGCGCTGGCTCGCCCCGAGGTGGGACAGGTCGGCGCCCGCACAGAAGGCCGGCGCGGTGCCGGTGACGACGAGGGCGCCGACCGCGGGGTCGGCCTCGAGCGCGTCGAGGGCGGCGGCGATCTCGTCGACCATCGGCAGCGTCAGCGCGTTGCGCCGGTCGGGCGCGTCCAGGGTCACGACGGCCACGCCGTCGGCGATGTCGGTCAGCACCTCGGCCATGGCGGCAGTCTCGCATCCGTGGTGCGTCCCGACCGCACCATCCCCCTGGACCACGCAGCGTGTTGCTACAACGCTGATGATGGTCGAAGGATTGCGGTGAGATGGCGGAGCGCTCGCGATCTCGTTACATTCCCATGACGCATCGCGATGCCGATCCCCCGAGCTGGCGGGAGGCGGCCGTCGCACACGACTGGGATCCCCGCCACGTGACCATCCGCCACCCTCGCGCCGCACGGCGCCTCCTCGCCATCGTCCTGGTCGTCACCGCCCTCGTCGTCGCCGCCCCCGCACTCGCCCCGTCGCCGAGCGGGGCGGGCCCGGCCCAGGAGTCGCCGTCCTCGCCGGCGGACGCCGGCGCCACCCGGGCGACCGAGGTCGAGCCCGACGACGTCCTGCGGGCGACCAGCTCCGACGTCGCCGGGTCGCTCACCGACATCAGCGCCGACGTGCAGCGCCAGGTGGCGGAAGTGGCCGCCGCCCGCGCCGCCGCTGCGGAGGCGGACGCCGCCGTCGCCGCGGCCGATGCCGCCGTCGCCGCCACCGAGGCGCGGATCGCCGAGCTGACGACCCAGACCGACCAGGTCGTGGTCGACTCGTTCATCAACCCGCCGTCCGAGGATGCGATGGAGACCCTGGCCGCGCCGACCCTCGCCGAGTCGGCCATCCGCCAGTCGATCCTCGACCGCCAGACCGACGCCAACGTCGCCGCGCTCGACCAGCTCGAGGCCGCCGAGGCGCAGCTCGACGCCGAGAAGGCCGCCCAGGAGGACGCCGTCGCCGCGGCCGAACCAACGCGCCGACGAGGCCGACCAGGCGGTCGAGGACCTGGTCGCGTCGCAGTCCGACGAGACGCGGTTCGTCCTGGCCGTGCAGGACCGCCTGGCCGCCAACCTGGCCGAGGCCAGCTCGCTCGACAGCATCGACCCCGCCGCCGCGGCGGCCGTGCGTGCCCGCGAAGGCGAGCTGGCCGCGCTCCTCGGCTCGGTCGTCACCGCCCGCGAGCAGCGGGCGGCCGAGGCCGCCCTCCAGCAGGCGATGGCCGAGGCCGCCGCCCGCGCCGCCGCCGAGGCGGCCAGCGCCTCGTCGCGGTCGTCCTCCGGGTCCTCGTCGGGTGGGATCACCCTCGGGCCGGTCAGCGGCCGGCTGGCCGACGTCGCCTGCCCGGGCGGCGGGTCCATCACGGTCGACAGCTCGATGGCCGACAACCTGGCGTCGATGCTCGCCGCCGCGGCCGCAGACGGCAACGAACTGTGCGGCGGCGGGTACCGCGACCCGGCCGCCCAGATCGCCCTGCGGCGCGCCAACTGCGGCACGTCCGACTACGCCATCTACGAGGCCCCGGCGTCGTCGTGCTCGCCGCCGACCGCGCCGCCGGGCACGTCGAACCACGAGCAGGGCACCGCGGTCGACTTCACGTGCAACGGCGGGGGCGTGCTCAGCCGGTCGAGCCCGTGCTTCTCGTGGCTGCAGACCCACGGCGACAGCTACGGCTTCTACAACCTGCCGAGCGAGCCCTGGCACTGGAGCAACGACGGCACCTAGTGCCGTGTCAGGAAACGTTTGCGCTGTCCCACGCCGGCCAGAATCGCCGCTGGCTGCGTCCTCGTCCTCGCCGCACAACGCGTGCGCCTTCGTCCTGCGTCCTTGCCAGCGACGATTCTGACTCGGCCTGGACCAACGAACGTTCCCTGACACGGCACTAGATGACCAATCTGCTACCAGCTGGTCGACGCCTTGGGCGGCTCGATCGCCGTCGAGAGACCGTCGGCGTCGGCGCCACCTTCACCATCCGCCTTCCCGCCTGGGACTGAAGCGGTCGTCGCCCGGCTGCACCAGGCCCGACTCGTAGGCGGCGATCACCGCCTGCACACGGCTGCGCAGGCCGAGCTTGGCCAGGACGCTGCTTACGTGGGTCTTCACCGTGGCCTCGCTGAGGTACAGCTCGGCGGCCAGCTCGGTGTTGGACCACCCGGCGGCGAGGCCCACGAGGACCTCGTGCTCGCGGTCGGTGAGGCCGGCCCGGGCGACGGCCTCGGCCATGGGGGTCGGGCGGGACCGGCCGGCGGCGCCGTCGAGCTCGACGTAACGCTCGATGACCCGCCGGGTGACCGCCGGGGCCAGGAGGCTCTCGTGGCGGGCGACGGTGTGGATGGCCTCGATCAGCGCGTCGGGGTCGACGTCTTTGAGCAGGAAGCCGCTTGCCCCGGCCCGCAGGGCGTCGAACAGGTACTCGTCGTCGTCGAAGGTCGTGAGCACCAGCACCCGGGGCGGGGCGTCGGACGACGCGACGATCCGTCGGGTCGCATCGAGGCCGTCGAGCAGCGGCATGCGGACGTCCATCAGCACCACGTCGGGTCGGGCGCTGGCCGCCGCCTCGAGCGCCTCGAGGCCGTCGGCCGCCTCGGCCACGACCGCCAGGTCGGGCTCGTTGTCGAGGATCATGCGTAGCCCGGCCCGGATCATCGCCTGGTCGTCGGCCACCAGGACCCGGATGTCGTCGCCCCGTCGGCGCTCACGGCTGGTCATTCTGGTGGCAGGGCAGGGTGGCCCGCACCGACCAGCCGCCCAGGTCGCTGTGGGCAATGTCGAGCCGTCCGCCGCAGGCCGCGGCCCGCTCGGCCATCCCCCGCAGCCCGTGGCCGGAGACGCTGAGGGCCGGGGCCTTGCCGCTGCGGCCGTCGTCGTCGACCGCGACCACCAGGTGGCCCGCCTCCTCCGCCACGCGGACCACCGCCCGTCGAGCCTCGGCGTGGCGCAGGGCGTTGGTCACGCCCTCCTGGGCGATGCGCACCGCGGCCAGCTCGACCTGGGGGTCGACCGCCGGGAGCGGGTCGGGCAGCGCGATCTCGACGTCGAGCCCGACGGGGGCCAGCCGCTCGACGGTGCCCCGCAGGTCGGCCAGCTTGGGCTGGGGCGCCAGCTCCACGGCGCGGTCGCCGTGGGGCGCCAGCTCCACGGTGCGGTCGCCGTCCGCCTCCCGCAGCACCTGCACGGCGTGGCGCATGCCGGTGAGCGCCTCCTTGCCGGCGTCCGCGATCCAACCCACCGCCTCGACCGCCACCTCGGGCCGGCCGGGGGCGAGCCGCTCGGCCGCCTGGGCCCGGATCACGATGGCGCTCACGTGGTGGGCGACCACGTCGTGCAGCTCGCGGGCGATGCGAGTGCGCTCCTCGACCACCACCTTCTGCGACTCGACCGCTCGCAACCGCCGCTGCTCACGCACGAGCGCCCCCAGGAACGTGGTGCCCGCCACCACGAACAGCGCGAACAGCACCCGCGACCAGCCGAAGCCGCGAGCCAGCGTCAGGCCGTCGAGGTCGACGAACAGCGCCCCCGTGCCTGCCAGGCACACCGCGCCCGCCACCAGCGGGCTGATGGCACCCGACTGCGCGACCAGGTAAGCGACGGCGAGGATGGGCACCAGGTGGAACTCGGTGGTATGGCTGAGCACGCCTCCACCTCCACCGGGTGGACCCAGGTCGTACAGCGGCAGGCTCATCACCACGACGTAGAGCGGCACCGCGAGGAGCAGGGCGACCGGCGGCACCATGCGCCGGAGCGTGAGCACCGCCGCCGTCGCCCACATCGCCACCTGGTTCTGGCCCGCCGGCAGCGCGAGCGTGACCCCGTCGCCCACCGGGGGCAGCTGCGCGGCGAGCGTGGCAGCCGTCCAGCCCACGACGACCAGGACACCCACCATGAGGTCCTGACCGAGGTCGGGAAGGCGGCGCCACCATGCTGCGAGCTGGCCAGGCATCGGCTCACGGTAACCAGACGGGCGGTCGGCGGTTCATCGGCCGAAAGGTGGAACGACCCGCCAGGCTCATCGGTCCTTTGGACCAGGGGAAACGCCACGTGCGACCGATGTGCCCCTGACCAGGGCCTCCGTACGTTCGCTCCATGGCGAGCACCCTCTCCCACCGCCGCCGGCGGCCGGCGCACCTCTCCCACCGCCGCCAGCGGCCGCCGCGGTCCCTCCAGTCCTTCCTCATGAGCGGGCTGGTCGCCCTCCTGGCCATCGCCGGCGTCACCACCATGACCGCGGCGGTGACCGACGCCGTCCGCGGCCCCCAGGCCGAGATCGTCCCACCGACCGGCGACCTCCCTCCGATCGCGGCCGCCGCCTACGTGGTGGCCGACGGCGACACGGGCGAGCCCCTGGCCTCCCTCAACGCCGACCAGCCCCGCCCGGTGGCCAGCCTGGTGAAGCTCATGACCGCCCGGCTGGTCCTCGACGCCGGGCGACTCGAGCACACCGCGACCGTCCCGCCGCTGCAGATCACCGGTGACGAGTCGCAGGCCGGCCTCGAGCCCGGCGATCACGTGTCGCGGGGCGAGCTGCTGCAAGCGATGCTGGTCGCCAGCGCCAACGACGCGGCCCGCACCCTGGCGGTCGACGTTGCCGGCAACGAGGGCCGCTTCGTCCGCATGATGAACGCCGAGGCGGCCGCGGCAGGCCTCGACGCCACCCGCTACGCCAACCCCGACGGCCTCGATGACCCAGCGCAGCACTCGTCGGCCGCCGACGTCGCCCGCCTCGCCCGCAACCTCATGCAGGACCCCGCCTTCCGCCGCATCGTCGCCGCCGAGAGCACCACGCTCAACGGCTCAGAGCTGCCCGCCACCAACGACCTGCTGGGTGCCTACCGGGGCGCCGACGGCATCAAGACCGGCCACACCGACGAAGCCGGCTGGTGCATCGCCGCCTCCGCCACCCGCGACGGCCGCAGCATCATGGTCGTCGTCCTCGGCGCCCCCACCGAACAAGCCCGCGACGACGCCGCCCGCGCCCTCCTCGACTACGGCTTCTCCGTCGGGGCGACCTCCCCGGTCGTGTCAACCTGACGGCCGGCCGGCGCGTTGAAGGCGGCGTATGGGGGGTCGTGACACGTCGAGGATCGTGGGCCGGTTCGAGGATCGGTTCGCCGAGCTCGCCGCGCTGAGCTACAAGGTGGCGTTCCGGCTGACGGGCGACCGCAGCGCGGCCGAGGACCTGTGCCAGGAGGCGCTCGCCCGGGCCTACGGGTCCTGGCGGCGCATCGCCGGGTACGACGAGGCCTGGGTCGCCCGAGTCACCACCAACCTGGCCATCGGGCGCTGGCGCAAGGACCGCCGCCTCGTGCGGGGGCCCGCGGGCGACCGCCCCGGGCGCCCGGGGCCGGCGCTGCACATCGTGGCGGAGCCGGTCGACCCGGGTCTGCGCCTGGAGCTCGTGGCCGCGCTGCGGGCGCTGCCCCGTCGCCAACGCCAGGTGGTCGCCCTGCGCTACCTGGCGGACCTTCCCGAGGCGGCTGTCGCCGACGCGCTCGGGTGCAGCGCCGGCACGGTCAAGCAGCACGCGCACCGCGGCCTCGCCACCCTGCGGGCGCGGCTCGGCCACCTCGACCACCGCCCGCCGACCGATCCCGAGGAGGGACGCCATGTTCGAGCCGTTCGATGACCCCCGGCCGCCCACGTTCGACGCCGCCTTCCGGCGGCGCGTCGTGCGACGGGCGCACCAGCGCCGCCGCCGGCGCCTGGCGGGCGGCGCGGGCGCCACGGTGGCCGTGATGGTCGCCGGCGCCGCGGGGCTGTACGGCCCGTCGGTGTGGCGCGCCCGCGACATCGAGCGGGTCGAGGTGGCGGGCACCGCGCCGGTGGAGAACGGCGAGCCGGTGACGGTGCTGGTCCTCGGCGCGGACGGGCCGCGCACGGACGGCGTGACCGGCACCCGGGTCGACACGATCGTGCTGGCCCGGCTCGACCCGGCGGCCGGGAGGCTCTCGCTGCTGTCGCTGCCCCGCGACCTGATGGTGAGCGACCCGACCGGCGCCCCGGCCACGATCAGCAGCCTGGCGGCCGACCTGGCGGCGCTGGTCGGGGCGGTCGAGCAGCAGATCGGCGTCCCGCTCGACCACGTCGTGCAGGTCGACTTCCGCGGGTTCGTCGCCCTCGTCGACCGCGTCGGCGGCGTCGACGTGCGGGTCGACGCCGCCGTGAGGGACGCGGCCTCGGGCCTGCTGGTGGAACAGGCCGGCTGCGTCACCCTCGACGGCGAGCAGGCGCTCGCCCTGGTCCGCAGCCGCAGGCTCGAGGTCCTCGGACCAGACGGGACCTGGCAGCAGGACCCGTATTCGGACCTCCGCCGGGTTGAGAACCAGCGCGCGGTCGTGGCGGCGGCCCTGGCCGGGCTGGACCGGTTCGGCTGGTCGCCGGGCGAGATGGGCGACCAGGTCGCATGGGCGGTTGACCACCTGACCGTCGACGCCGGGCTGTCCCTCCAGGACATGGTGCGGCTGGGCTCGTCCGCCGCCGCGCTCGGGCCCGACGACGTCGCCGGCGCGACGCTGCCGGTCGTGCCCCATCCCGCCGACCCCAACCGCCTGGCCGTCGATCCGGCCGCGGCGCCCGCGACCGTCGCCGCGTTCGTCGCCGGCGATCCGCTCCCGTCGAGCGCGCTCCTCGGGGCCGGGGAACCGCCCTCCGTGGCCCCGGTCGATCCGGTCGTCGCACCCTGCTGAGCGGCGCCGGGGCGTCTATGACAGACGCGGCGGGATTCGTTACATTCCTGTGGCTGTCGCTGGTCCGGGGGCGGGCTGGAGGTGCTCCGGCCGGCGACGCCGCCATCTCGCTGTCTGGGGACGTACTCGCACTTGGTCCGACGCCGCTCGCTCACCTCTGCCCTCACCCTCGCCGCCCTGGTGGCGATGAGCCTCGTGGCGACCGAACCGACGGGCGCCCAGGAGGAGCCGTCGGCGGGCAGCGCCCCGGGCGAGCAGGCGCTCGTGGCCGTCGACGTCGACGTCCTCCGCGCCGACAACGTGGTGGTGGGCGACACGCTCACCGACATCCGCGAGAACGTCGAGACGCAGAAGGCGATGCTCACCGAGGCGCAGACCGCGCTCACCAACGCCGAGGCCGCCCTCGCCGCCGCGGACGCCGCATTGGCCGACACCCAGGCCCGGCTGGTCGCGGTGAACACCGAGGCCGACCGGGTGGTGGTCGACGCCTTCTTGAACCCGCCGTACGAGAACGCCTGGGAGGCCCTGGCCTCCGACTCGCTCATGGACGCCACGGTCAAGCAGTCGATCCTGACTCGCGAGGCCGACGCAGATGCCGCGGCGCTCGAGGAGTACGGCGCCCTCCAGGCCCAGCTCGAGGCCGAGCAGGTCGCGCGCGAGGCGGCGGCCGAGGCCGCCGATGACGCCGCCGCCGACGCGGAGGCCGCCTACGCCGACGTCGAGTCCGCGGTGGGGCAGCAGGCGATCTTCGTCGCCGAGGTCCAGCGGCGTCTCGACCGCAACCTCTCCGAGGCGCAGGCCCTGCAGAACACCGATCCCGAGCTGGCCGCCAGGATCATGGCACGCGAGGCCGAGCTGGCCGCCGCCCTCAACGAGCTCGACGACGAGGTGCAGGCCCAGCGGGCGCAGGAGCGTGCGGCCGAGCTGGCCGACCAGGCCGATGCCGTCCGCTACCAGTCGGGCATCAAGCCGGTGCCGGGCGGGGTGACGGACGTGGCCTGCCCGACCGGCGGGGTGGTGCAGGTGGCGGGCGACATCGCCGGCGCCATCGAGCGCCTGCTCGCCGACGCGGCCGACGCCGGCTACCCGATGTGCGGCTACGGGTATCGCGACCCGGCCGAGCAGATCGCCGTGCGCCGCGCCAACTGCGGCACCTCCAACTACGCCATCTACCAGGCCCCCTCGTCGTATTGCTCGCCGCCGACGGCCCGCCCGGGCACGTCGATGCACGAGCAGGGACTCGCCATCGACTTCACGTCGAGCAGCGGGGGCACGATCGGATCGGGCTCGGGCGGCTACAGCTGGTTGAAGGCGAACGCCGCCGACTACGGCATGTACAACCTGCCGGGCGAGCCCTGGCATTGGTCGGTCGACGGCAACTGACAGAGCGCGCGCGCGGCGCGCGCGCTCCGGGGCGCATTTCGGCTCCGCTCAGCGAGTCGACATCGCCGTTACCAGGGACTTCGCCTGTTTCTGTGGCGACCTGATGACATCCGGTGAGGTGTTCGTTACATTCCCGGGCACTTTTGCCCGCTCGTCGTGAGCGACCTGCCCACGACGCCGAACACCCGCAGGAGCACGTCACCACCGTGACCCGGATCCGCCACGGTCACACCTCCCTCCGACTGCTGGTCGTCGTCGGTGTCGCCGTCGCGCTCGTCCTCCCCGAGGCCACCGAGGCCCAGGAGCCGAACCCGGCCGAGACCGAGCGCCGGCTCAACGAGGTGCGGGCGCAGAGCGGTCAGGTCGCGCTCGATGTCGACGCGCTGGAGGCGCAGGACGCCCAGGTCCAGGCCGCGATCGCGACGCTCGAGACGAACGTCGCCACGCAGGCCGCGGAGCTGGACGAGGCCGAGCGAGCGCTCGCGGCCGCCGAGGCCGAGGTCGCGACCGCCGAGGCCAACGTCGTCACCGCCCAGGGCCGCATCGACACGCTCAACCAGCAGACCGACGATCTCGTCGTGGAGGCGTTCGTCAATCCGGCGTCCGAGAGCGCCCTCGACGGGTTCAAAGCCGACACGCTCTCCGACATGATGGTGAAGCAGGCGCTGGTCGACATCTCCGCCGACTCCGACGCCGACATGCTCGACCAGCTCGAGCAGGCGCACGAGGATCTCGCGGTCGAGCAAGCCAACAAGGAGGCCGCCGCCGAGGCCGCAGAGGAGATGCGCGTCGAGGCGGAATCAGCGCTCGAGGAGGTCGAGAACGCACTCGCCCAGCAGCAGGCGTTCGCGACCGATGTCGAGGAGCGGCTCAACGCCAAGTTGGCCGAGGCGGAATCGCTCCGGACCTTCGATGCCCAGCTCGCCGATCAGCTCGTCCGCGAGCAGGCCGAGGTGGCCGCCCGCCTGCGCGCCGCGCAGGAGGCCGCCGCTCGCCAGGCCGCCGCCGAGGCAGCAGCAGCAGCCGCAGCCGCCGCCGCGGCGCAGTCATCCGGCGGCGGCGGTGGCGGCGGTGGCGGTGGCGGTGGCGGCGGTGGTGGCGGCGGTGGTGGTGGCGGCGGTGGTGGCGGTGGTGGTGGCGGTGGCGGTGGCGGCGATCCCGCCCCGTCGGTGATCGCGCCCGCGCCCGGCGGTCTCGCCACCGTGACGTGCCCCTACGGCGGGTCGATCAAGGTGGCCGGCTCGATCGCGGGCAACGTCCAGGCCCTGCTCGACGCCGCCGCGGCCCAGGGCGTGTCGCTGTGCGCCAGCAGCGGGTGGCGCAGCCCCGAGAGGCAGATCGAACTGCGCCGGCTGCACTGCGGGACGTCGAACTACGCCATCTACTACATGCCGTCGTCGCAATGTAACCCCCCGACCGCCCGACCCGGATCGTCGATGCACGAGCGTGGTCTGGCCATCGACTTCTCCTGCAACGGCGGCGGGGCCATCCGCCGCGGCAACTCGTGCTGGAACTTCCTCGCCGCCCACGCCAACGACTACGGCCTCTACAACCTGCCGAGCGAGCCCTGGCACTGGTCCACGAACGGCAACTGAGGACGCGGCGTCAGCCCTGGTCGCGGACGACGGCGGGGGAGTGGCGGAAGAACTGCTCGACGTCGCGCTCGTAGCGGTACGCGGCCCCGCCGCCGACGGTCCCGCGCAGGCGGGCCGCCTCCGCGAAGGCCCGCACCGCCCCCGCGGACGTGTAGCGGTACTCGAAGCCCTGCTCCTTGAGCAGCCGGTTGTCGACCCCACGCCCGTAGGTGAGGAGGTCGAGCATCTCGGGCGGCAGGTCGACGCCGACGCGGGCCAGCAGCGACGTCGCCAGACCGCGCCCGACGGGCGGCAGCGGGACCAGGCGCTTGTCGCACATGGCGGCCACTTCGCTCCACGGCAGCAGGCCGTCGCCGGCCACGTTGAACGTGCCGTCGAGATCGTTGGCGAGCACGAACATGATCGCCCGCACCACGTCCGTCTCGTGCACGAACTGCACGCGCGGGTCGAACCCGAACACGCAGGGCACCGCGGGCAGGCCGAGGGCGCGGGAGATGGGGGTGACGATGTCCTCGCCGAGCACGTTCGAGAACCGCAGCATGCTGACCGTCACGTCGGGGTTGTCGGCCGCGTAGTCGCGCACGTACCCCTCGACCTCGACCAGCGAGCGCTCGACCCGGTGGCGGGGCAGGGCCGTGCGCCGGGTCGTCTCGGTGAACCACACCGGGTCGGCGTGCGTCGAGCCGTACACGAGCGTCGACGACTTCAGGACCACGTTGCCCACACGGCTCTCGGGCTGGCTCGCCGCCGCGAACAGGTTCATGGTGCCGATGACGTTGATCTCGTGCATCCGCGACGACGACACCGACGACGAGTCGACGAGCAGGAAGGTGTGGACGATGGTGTCGACCTGGGTGGCCCGCACGATGCGCGACAGGATCGAGTAGCTCTCGTCGGTGCGGACGAACTCGGTGCGGTCGAGCTGGACGGTCGGCTCGGTGGTGTCGAGCCCGATGATCACGTCGACACCGGAATCCTGCTCGAGCGCCTGGGCGACCCGCCCGCCCCAGAACGAGCCCAGCCCGGTGACGAGGACGCGCCGCCCCATCATCCGGTCCAGACGCTGCGGCGGCGGCGGAGCATGTCGTAGAGCTCCTCTTGGATGGCGTGGCGGATGCCCTCGGAGGTGTCCATGATGCGGCTGCGCGAGTAGCGGGGCTGGTCGGGCAGCACGTCGAGCTGCACGGGGTCGAGCACCCGGATGCGCATCTTGGCCGGGAGCGGCAGCCACATGCCCACGGGGCCCAGCAGCATGTTGGCGGTGATCGGGGCGTAGGGGACGCCGAGGGCCTTGGCCAGCGCCGGCACCTTGAACAGGATCGGCATCGTCTCCTCGTTGCCGACGATCGCCAGCGGGATGATCGGCACCCCGGCCCGCATGGCGATCTGCACGAAGCCGCCCCGCCCGAAGCGGCGCAGCTTGTAGCGCTCGGAGTACAGCTTGCCCGGCCCCTTCGACCCCTCGGGGAACACCATCACCAGCTGCTGCTGCTCGCGCAGCAGGCGATAGGCGTTGTCGGGGTGGGCCTGCACCCCGCCGAGGCGCGACCACGCGACGTTGACGACCGGCATCTTCTTGAACACTTCGTCCGCCAGCCCGTAGACGGGCCGGCCGAGCTCGCGCTCGATGCCGTGCATGATCGAGGGGGCGTCGGCGGGGATGGCGCCGGCATGGTTGGCGACCATCAGGGCGCCGCCCTCGCGAGGGATCTTCTCGAACCCCTCCCACTCGACCCGCAGCCACTTGTCGTAGATCGGGTCGTACAGCTTGGCGAGGAGGTCGCGCAGGTGCTGCGACCGCCCCCACTCGTCGACGTCGGAAAGGCGCTCGGCGTCGCGAGGATCGGCCGCCGGGGACGCGGCCTCGGCCGCGTCGGCAGTGTCGCCGTCGGATGCGTCGCCGTCGGCTGGCTCGGCGGCGCGTTCGTCGGCGCTCCCAGCCTGATCGGCGTCGGTGGGGACCGCGACCAGGCCCGGACGCTTGCGCTTCGGTGTGCCGGGTGCCGCCATCGACCCGGCATGCTACGCCTCCGGTCCGGCCCCTGTTCCGGCGACGCGCACGTGCGGTTTTCCCGCGCGTCACTCGGCGGTCAGTTCCAGGCGAAGGTGTCGGCGGTGAGCCGTTCGGCGAGGGGTGGGGTGTAGGGCGAGGGTGGGTCGCCGTCGGGTGGGCCGGTGCCGGGTGGTGGGTCGGGGCGTGGGGGTGCGATGGGGTGGCCGAAGTGGTCGAGGAAGCGGAGGGTGCCGGCTTCGGGGTCGCCTGCGAGCGAGAAGGCGCCGTGGTGGAGGGCCCGGTGATGCGTCGGGCACAACAGGACCAGATTCGCGGGGACGGTGGGGCCGCCGTGTTCCCAGTGGACGATGTGGTGGGCGTGCAGCCAGAGGCGTTGGGTGCAGAGGGGGTGGGTGCAGCCTTGGTCGCGGCGGGCCAGGTAGCGGCGGGTGGCCCGGTTGGGGGTGCGTTCGGTGGGGTGGATGCCGATGATCTGGCCGAGCCGGTAGGTGACGACCTGGACGGTGGCGTCACAGGCCAGGTAGCGGGCGACCGGGTCGGGCACCACCGGTCCCAGTTCGAGCTGGCCGGGGCCGAGGGTGCCGTGGGGGTCGACGTCGTGGTGGATCACCACCACGTTGCGTTCGCCGCGTTGGCCGGTGCGCCGGAAGGTGGGATCGAGGGCGTCGGCGGCTTCGGAGGCCATGCGCACCAGCCCGTCGGCCCAGGTCACCCGGCGGGCCCCCTCGGCCAGGGCGAGGGCGTCGGGGTCGCCGGCCTCGTCATCGTCGTCGAGGTTGTTGCGGTCGCGGAACTCGGCGTCACGCCCCGCCGTCACCCCCAGGCGGAACACCGCGCCCTCATCCGGTGGCAGGCAGAACTCGCCCCGCAGCCAGCCGTCGTGGCGGTCGCGCAGGCGCAGCATCCGCTCCGGCACGGGTGCCGGGGGCCGGTCGCTGCCGTCGGGCTGTTCGGGCAGGGACCGCAACAACCGGTCCAGCTGAGCGATCAACAGGGTGGGCGCCAACGCCGCGACCTCGGCGTCCCGGGACGGCGGAACCCGGCGGGCGATGCGCACCATCGAGTCCTCCCCCAGCCGCCCGGCGGTGAACAGCGCCCAACAGGCCGGCAGCTCCGCCACCCGGCGGGCGATGGCCACCAGGCCCTCGGCCCGGGGACGGGCCACGCCGGCCTTCCAGCACAGCCAGTGCTCGGGCGACTGGATACCCACGCCTTCCCAGCCGTCGGTGTCGAGCAGCACCCGCACCGCGGCCACCAGCCGGGCCACCGCCACATTCACCGTGCCCATCACCGCCACCGCCTCGCCCTCCGCGAACCGCCACGCCACCTCCTGCGGCCCCGGCCCCGACGGCGGCGCGGCGGGAAGCTCGACCACGGACATGCCCCCGACCCTAACGACGGGGTACGACAATTTACGGGGGCCAGTCGGATGCAACGGGACGCATCCGCCGAGGCGCGGACTCCGGCGGCGCGACCGCTGTCGAGTGGTGTCGTGTCGGCGGCCCTTGAGTGTCACAGGGCGCGGAGATGATGGGCGGCGATGGAGCCGACGTCCCTGCGCTTTGCCCGCCTCGCCCGCTCGCTGGCCGACGCCGCCCGGGCCCAGGGCCTGCGCGCGCCCACGTTCCGCAGCCCGCCACGCATCCCCGACGTGACGCGCTCGATCGTGCGGCGCGGCCCGGCGGTCACCGTGGCGGTCGCCCTGCGCGACCGTCCCTGGCCGGCCGTCGTGGCCGACATGGTCGAGGGTGTCGTGGCGGCCAACCGGCTCACGGGCGTGCGGGCCGACCACGTGCGGGCCGGTCTCTGGCAGGTCGCCGGCCAGGTCACCGAGCTGGCGGCGTGATCTCCCGGGTGTGGCGTCGTCGGTGGGGGCCGCTCGCTACCCTGCGGTTCCGTGAGGTCGACGCGCCTGCTCGTCGAGGAGATCACCGCCGAGGTGGTCGGCGGGGCCCGCGACGGCGCCGCGCTGAGGTTCGACCCGAACACGATCACCTACGCCGACGTGTTCGTCGTGGTGCGCGAGGGCGAGCCGGGCCCTGGTCCCAACGACTGGGAGGTCACGCTGCACACCTGCGGCGAGCACCACTTACGCCCGGGCGAGCACGACCTGCGCATCGACGCCACCGACGGGTCGCACATGGCCGGCCGGGCCCTGCTGCGGTTCAGCGACGGCACCCGCCACCTGTTCCGGGGCGACGGCAACTTGGCGGGCTTCGTCGACGAGCTCGACTGACGAGCCCGTCGGCGACCCGCCCGTCGCGAGCGCCCGGCGTCGTACCCTGCAGGTTCCACCCGCCCGGGTGGCGGAACTGGCAGACGCGGAGGGCTTAAACCCCTCTGGCCCCTCCGGGGCCGTGCGGGTTCGATCCCCGCCCCGGGCACTGTCTACCTGGGCGCGCCTGACCCCTTGGCCGACGCCGTCGACGAAGGCCTGTCAGTGGTGGTCACCGTGCCGGCCGAGGGTCTCCACGGGGGTCGCGCCAGAGCGGGTCCACTGCGGCACGGGGCGGCTGGTCGGGCCCCAGGTGGCGACGCCGTCGGCGTCCGAGCGCCAGTACCAGCAGATCGGCGAGCCATGCCCACCGACCGGCGAGTCGGCCTGAGGGGCCTCGGGCCAGCCCTCGGGGTTGTCCTCCCACGCCTCGCGGCGGCCGTAGGGCGTCATGTCGAGCAGGCCGAGGGACCCGTTGACCGGCTCGTTGCCACGGCCCGTCGTGGAGTAGGTGAGGAACACGCGGTCGCCGTCGCGCAGGAAGCAGACGATGTGCCCCATTTCTCCGCCGATCGGCGCCTCCACGCCCCGCACCGAATACCAGGGCTGGGTGTAGCCCATGAACCCGACGTAGGGAGCCACTTCGTCCCACGCGCCCGAGGTCAGGACGGCGAACGAGACGCCGCGGGCGTTGAGGTAGACGGTGTCCTTCACGTGCCAGGCCGTGGTGGTGCAGCCCTCGCACTGCCCCTGGTGCGGCGCGCCGTCGTACCACATGTGCTGGTAGACCACGAGCTCGTTGCGGCCCTGGAACAGGTCGAGGAACGGGACCGGGCCGTCCGGGCCGGTGACCTCGACCGTCCCGTCGAGCTCGACCATCGGGAGCCGGCGTCGGGCCGCGGCGATTGCGTCGCCCTCGCGGGTGTGGGCCTTCTCGCGGACCAGGAGCTCGTCACGAGCCGCCTGCCAGGTGGCCAGGTCGACCACGGGCGGGCGGCCGGGCAGCGCGGTGGTCGGGTCGTCCGGGGTGGTCGTCATGGTGTCCTCCATGGTGCCTCGTGCCGGGCAGCGTCGTATGACGTCCTACGACGGTCACCAAATCGACCGGCGACCCGGCCGGAACTCATCGCGGCCCCTCGTGCCGAGTTCAACGCCGAACAGGCGCCACGAACCAGCTCGCGGATGAAGAGCCCATCGGGACAGGCGCCGCAGGCCTCCGCACGTCCTGGCACGCCGGCACGGGGTGGGATCGACCTCTGAACGGCGCATTGGCCTGGTCGGGCCAACATCGTCGAGCCCCGGGATCAGCCGGCCGGGGTCGTCGACGAATGCGAACAGCACCCCGGGCGGTCGGCCGGCATCGGTCAGGACCATGAGGGCGAGAGGTCCGCTGGAACTGACACGGCAACTAGGCGTCTCGGATGGGCTCGTAGGTGAGGAAGGCGATGCTGTCACCGACGGTCCGGGTGTCGACAAGGCGCATGGGCTTCTTGTCGCTGGTCTCGCCGAAGAGGCGCTCGCCAGCACCGAGCACGACCGGGAAGATCATCAGCCGCAGCTCGTCGACGAGGTCGTGCTCTATCAGCGTGCGCAGGAGGTGGAAGCTGGCGTAGACGACGATGTCCCCGTCTACGTCTTGCTTCAGCTTCGAGACCTCGTTCACCACGTCGCCTCTGAGAACCGTCGAGTTGTTCCAGTCGGGATCTTCGAGGGTCGAGGACACGACGTATTTGGGCAGGCTGTTCAACCTGTCCGCCAAGTCGCCACCCCGGGATGCCCACCGCGCGGCGAAGAACTCGTAGCTCCGCCGACCCAGCAGCAGGGCCTCGGTGCCCAACGCCTCGTCGACCTTGACCTTGTTGACCTCTTCGCGGTCTTTGATCTTGCCGACCCAGCCGCCGGCCCTGAAGCCCTCGCCACCATCCGGGTCCTCGATGACTCCGTCGAGCGAGACGAACTGGCTCATGACGATTCTTCCCATTTCGGTTCTCCTTCGTTGGCGTTGTCAGCTACCAACTGATGCAGACACCGCGACGCCGGGAAAGTGGGCGCCGACCAACCGCCCAGTTCGCCGCTCGATCGGTGTCTGTACGAGGTGGATGCGGCGAGCTACGAGAAGAAGGTGACGCGACGGTGTGAGGGAAGCCGACCTGATCTCACGGGCGCGGGCTGGGGACGGGGACGCGTTTCGCGAGCTGACCGAGCCGTACCGGCGAGAGCTCCGGGTGCACTGCTACCGAATGCTCGGATCGTTCCAGGACGCCGAGGACCTCCTCCAGGACACGCTGCTGGCCGCCTGGCAAGGCTTCGGAGCGTTCGAGGAACGTGCCTCGATCCGCACCTGGCTCTACCGGATCGCCACCAACCGGTGCCTCAACGCGCTGCGCTCGGCCAGCCGACGCCCGGCCAAGGAGTGGGACGTGCCCGAGGTTGAACCGCCCGAGCCGACCCGCCTCGGCGAGGTCGTGTGGCTCGAGCCCTATCCCGACGTCCTCCTCGAGGGTGGGATCGACGTGCCGCTGGGCCCCGAGGCCCGCTACGAACAGGCCGAATCCATCTCGCTGGCCTTCGTGACCGCCTTACAGGTCCTGCCGCCTCGCCAAGTCGCCGTCCTCGTCTTGCGCGACGTCCTCGGATTCCACGCCAACGAGGTGGCCGACATGCTCGACTCGACGGTCGAATCGGTCAACAGTGCCCTCAAGCGGGCCCGCGCCAGCCTGCAGCGCCGCCTGCCCGCGACCGCCGACCGCGAGCCTCCTCCCGCCTCCGAGGATGCGATCGTGGCGAAGTTCGTCCGCGCGTGGGAGTCCGCCGATGTCGACGCGCTGGTGGCCCTTCTGACGGATGACGTGTTCGTCTCGATGCCACCGATGCCCTTCGAATACGAGGGCCGAGACGTCGTGTCCCGCTTCTGCGCCAGCCTGTTCGGCGCGGGCCGGCGGTTCGACCTCGTGCGGACGCGAGCCAACGGTCAGCCGGCGTTCGGAGCCTACCTGCGGGCCCCCACCGGCATCCGCCACGGGATCGGCCTCTACGTCCTCACCCTCACCGGCGACGGGATCTGCGCCATGACCCGTTTCGACAACAGCGTGCTCCCATGGTTCGGGCTACCGCGATCGCTCCCGACCCGATAGCCAGCCTCGCCGTCTGCCTCGAGGTCACCCCGAAGCAGACCGTCGCCTCCGCGCTCGACTGGCCTGGCTGGTGCCGCGCCGGCCGGGACGAGGGTGCCGCACTGGAGGCGCTCGCCAGCTACGCCGAGCGGTACGAGCCGGTGGCCGAGCAGGCCGGGGTCAGCTTCCCATCCACGGTTGCCTTCGATGTCGTCGAGCGGGTGCCCGGCGGGCCCACGACCGCGTTCGCCGCACCCGAATGCCGCCGCCCCTTCCCGCAAGTGACCGCCGAGGCCGAGCGGGCCAAGGTGACCCCGGCCGCGGCCCGGCGCCTGGTCGGCCTGGTCACCGCGGCCTGGGCGACCTTCGACGAGGTCGCGGCCGCGTCGCCGGCCGAGCTGCGCAAGGGCCCGCGGGGTGGCGGCCGGGACCGGGACAAGCTGATCGACCACGTGATCGGCGCCGAGGCGGCCTACGCGCGCAAGCTCGGGGTGAAGCTCAAGCGGCCGGTCATCGACGACATCGCCGCGATCGAGGTGCTGCGCGAGGCGATCGCTGCCGTGGTGGGCGCCCCTTCGGACGGCTCACCCGTCGTACCCAACGGCTGGACCACGCGCTACGCGGCCCGCCGGGTCGCCTGGCACGTCCTCGAACATGCCTGGGAGATGCAGGATCGGGCGGAGAGCGAGGTGGTCCAGCCGAGGCGAACCAGCCCGGCCTCGTAGGCGAACCGGTCGCTCGGGTGAGCAGGGATCGCGGTGACGCCAGCGCGGCGGTGGCAATGGCCGTCATCGGTCAGCGGGCCCCGTAGGTCACCGTGTTGGCGTCGTCGGAGTCAAGCCACTCCTCGAACGTCGGGCCGGCAAGGGTGGCGTGCGGGTTGGGCAGCAGGCTGCCGTCCTCCCAGATCTTGTCGTCGGGGTCGGTGGGGTCGGTGACGCCCTGGATCCGCAGTGAGGTGCCGCGGCGGGCCACGAACAGCGTGGCCATGTCGACCAGGTTCTCCTCCCGGGGACCAGCGATCTCAGGTAACGGGTCCTCGGAGCGTGCCGGCGACGCCGCCCATGCGGGGTCGGTAGCCAGGTCGACGAGCGCTTGGGCAACGGTCCGGGACGCCACCGACTGGATGCGCATCTTCCGCACGTAGGCCACGTCACCCTGGGTCCCCCACTCGATGAGCTGGGGAACGAACTCGTGGAACTGCGCCGCCCGCAGCGCCCGCACGGGAATGGGTCCCGCGAGCACGGCCTTCTCGTGGGCATACTTTGCCGCGCCCTGACCGGCGGTGAAGTGGTCGACGCCGAGGACGGACACCTCGACCATACGCTGCACACCCGCCTTCTGGCCGATCTCGTGCAGGTTGCGGGCCGAGGCGGCGAAGAACTCGCTGGCCGCCTTCGGCGCCCGTCTCTGTCGTCCCCTTGCCGTCCCGCTGGCCGCGTCGACAACACACTCCACGCCGGCCAACGCCTCCGCCAGACCCTCGCCGGTTACCACATCCACCGCAGTGGACCGGGACATCGGCACGACGTCGTGGCCGCTCGCCTCGAGCAGTTCCACGACGTGGCTCCCCACCCTTCCCGTGGCTCCCGCCACGGCAATCTTGATGGATGCTGCCACGGCTACTGCCGACCTAGTCGTCCAGGCTGCCCATGCTCAGGTTGACGGTGGTTCCGGTCATCCCGCTCGCCTTGTCGGAAGCCATGAAGACCGCCATGTTTGCCGTCTCTGCGAGCGTCGTGAGCCGTCGCGTATGGGTCGTGCTTGCGAGCAACTCCTGGAACTGTTCCCAGGTCATGGCCGTGGCCTTGGCGCGAACCTCGTAGCCGTTCTTGATCGCGGGTGTCTCCGGCATCGCGTGTGGTCGCAGACCGACGACGCGAATGCCGTGAGGTGCGAGCTCGGCGGAGAGCTCTCGAGTGAGTGCCTCCTTGGCGGCCTGCGCCGGGCCGTAGCCTCCCGCCAGTGGGAAGCCCGTCCGCGAGTGGAGGGTGCTGACGGTCATGATCACCCCGGATCCGTTCGGGATCATGTGCTTTGCGGCCAGGCGTGCGGTCACGAAGTACGGCGTGACGAGGGTCGTGATCGGCAGGGAGAAATGTTCGACGTCCAGCTCGACCAGCGGCACATACAGAATCCCCGCGCTCGGGATCCCGACTGCGTTGAACGAGATGTCGACGCGGCCCGCCTTGTCGATCACGGACTGCAGATGCTTGTCCACTGCCTGTTCGTCGAGCGCGTCGACCTCCGCCGCCTCGGCGGATCCGCCCGCGGCAACGATCTCCTTGGCGACACCTTCGACCGGTGCCAGGGAGCGACCGGTGAGAAAGAGGTTGGCCCCCTCAGTCGCAAAGGCGCGTGCGATAGCACCGCCGACCGCGCCTCCGGCGCCGTAGATCACCGCAACCTTGTCGTTCAGGATCATCTCTGGTTCCTTTCTGTGGCCGCGTGCGCGCATGCACGCACCTCATGAGTTGAGACCGACGGCTGAAACTCATCTGCGGTGGCTGCTTCGCCGTCCGTCGACGTCGGGATCGTCAGAGCCGTCGATGATGTAGACACCGCGACGTCGAGAAACTGGGCGGCGGCCAACCGTCCAGATCGCCCCTCGGCCGGCACTGTCTTGGTCACCTGGCGCCAAGGAGCAACGTCACGGCCGCAGGACGACTCGGCCCGGAATGCCTGCCATGGACGGCCCGCCGGCCACCGGTCAGCCCGTGGTCGGCTCCCACGAGTCGACGACCAGGCCCTCGAAGGCCAGCCCCCAGGGCGGGCGCAGGAAGCCGAGCGCCCGCACATCTTCGAACCAGTGGCCGAAGGGCGAGCGCCGCGAGAACGTGCCACCTCCCAACACCCGGCACAGCCGGCCCAGGCACGACTCGGCGAGCTGGGCGCCCGCCGTCTTCGCACGTATCGCGGCGCCGGCCGCGGGGCGTCCCGACTCGATGGCGCGCAGCGCGCCGTCGTACACCTGCGCCATGGTCCACGCCTCGAGCTCGGCCTGCGCCCACTCGACCTGCTCGTAGGCGCGCATTTCGGCTGCCCGTGGCGCGAGCTGGTGCCTGGCCGTGTCGACGGCTTCCTCGACGATGCCGAGCACGACTGCGGTGAACAAGGTGCCGATGAACGGCGCCGCATTGTCGATCAGGTCGCGAAGGTGCCCGGGCCAGGAGAAGCGCACCGCGGGCGCGCCGTCGAACGCGAGGGCATGGCTCTGGGTTGCGGCCATGCCGTGCCCGTCCCACGGCGCGACGAGCGTGATGCCCTCACTGCCGTCGAGCGGGTTGCCGGCGACAGGCACGTAGAACCAGTCGGGCTCGTCCTCTCCGTCGGGTATCGCGGTCGTCAGCATGTACGAGGTGACGCCGGTGCCGCTGCCGAAGTGCTTCTGGCCCGTGAGGCGCCAGGCCTCGCCGGACGCGTCGCCCTGTGATCTGGTGGCCACCGTGCGGGTGCGGGAAACGTCACCGCCGCTGCCCGGCTCGGACGTGATGGTCCCCCACGAGGCGCCCTTCTCGACGCCGTCGAACACCGTGTCCCGCTGGCGCCGCCACATGTCGGCGTCGGGTTCGGGGACCTCGGGTGTGGCGAGCCAGAACGCCAGCACGGCTGGGTGCATCGACGTCGTGAGCGCGAGGGAGGAGTCGCCACGGGCCAGGGCGCGGTAGATCTCGCAGATGCCGCGGGTCGAAGACGGCAGGTCGCGCCACAGGCCGCCGCGGGATGCGGGCAGCCCCGTGCGCAACAGCCCGGCCGCCGCCAGTGCCTCGAGGTCGGTCGGGTCGAGGCCGCGGCGCTGCTGACGCTCGCCGCGCGCGGCCGCGAAGCCCTGCGCCAGCGCGGCCACGGCCTGCCGCACGGCCGCCGCGCCCGCCGCCTCCGATACCGTCGTCCCGTCCGCGCCGGTGTCGGTGGTCATCTCCCGCCTCCTCAGGCCGTCCAGCCGTCGAACGTAGGGGCCGCGGCAGCCGGTCGCCACCACCCGGCTGGGGCACCGCTGACCGGAGGACGATCTCGTCCGGAACTGGTATCCAACTGGATCTGGACAAACACCAGGATCGAGTTAGTATCCGGATGTGTCCAGCGGTACATCCGTTGACAACGATGCGTTGCTCCGCCGCCACGGTCTGCAGGTCACGGCCCAGCGTCTGGCCGTTCTGCGCGCGGTGTCCGTCCGACCGCACAGTACGGCGGACGACATCTACAAGGTCGTTCGGGCCGAGATCGGTGCCATCTCACGTCAGGCGGTGTACGACGCCCTCGCGGCGCTCGGTGACAAGGGCCTCCTCCGGCGCATCCAGCCCGCCGGGTCGCCGGCCCGCTACGAGGATCGGGTCGGTGACAACCACCACCACCTCATCTGCCGAACCTGTAGCCGGATGGTCGACGTCGACTGTGCGGTCGGCGACACTCCGTGCCTCACGGCCGCCGACGACTCGGGCTACGAGGTGGACGAAGCCGAGGTCATCTATTGGGGCCGCTGCCCCGAGTGCGTCGCGACAGCTGCAGTGTCGTCGTCCGACGGCTGAAAGCAACACAGGGATCGCCCAGAGCGACCAAGGTCGAGAGCAACCAGCCATCAGAAGGAAACACGGAAAGAGGAGAACGAGACGTGTCTGACAGCGGTAGCGAGAGCGAGAACCCGGTCATCCCGTCGCCGACGCCCAAGGCGACCCGGCCCATGACCAACCAGGACTGGTGGCCGAGCCAGGTGAACCTCCAGGTCCTCCACCAGCACTCGCCCCAGTCCGATCCGATGGGCGAGGACTTCGACTACGCGGAAGAGTTCAAGACCCTCGACCTCGACGCCCTGAGGAGGGACGTCGTCGAGGTGATGACCACGTCGCAGGACTGGTGGCCGGCCGACTACGGCCACTACGGGCCGCTCTTCATCCGGATGACGTGGCACGCGGCCGGCACCTACCGCATCGCCGACGGTCGGGGCGGAGGCGGCAGCGGCGATCAGCGCTTCGCCCCCCTCAACAGCTGGCCCGACAACGCGAGCCTCGACAAGGCGCGCCGGTTGCTCTGGCCGGTCAAGCAGAAGTACGGCCGGAAGATCTCCTGGGCCGATCTCCTGATCTTCACTGGCAACGTCGCCTACGAGTCGATGGGGTTCAAGACGTTCGGCTTCGGCTTCGGCCGTGAGGACATCTGGGAGCCCGACGAGATCTACTGGGGGCCCGAGGACGAGTGGCTCGGCGACGAGCGCTACAGCGGCGACAGGGAGCTCCACGGTCCGTTCGGCGCGGTGCAGATGGGCCTGATCTACGTGAACCCCGAGGGGCCGAACGGCAACCCGGATCCGCTGGCTGCCGCCCGGGACATCCGGGAGACCTTCCGCCGGATGGCGATGAACGACGAGGAGACCGTTGCGCTCATCATCGGTGGCCACACGGTCGGCAAGACCCACGGCGCGGCCGCTGCCGAATACGTCGGCCCTGAACCCGAGGGTGCCCCCCTCGAGCAGCAAGGCCTCGGCTGGAGGAACACCTTCGGCACCGGCACGGGTGCCGACGCGGTCACGAGCGGTCTCGAGGGCGCGTGGACCAACGAGCCGACGAAGTGGGACAACGGCTACCTCGACAACCTGTTCAACTACGACTACGAGCTGACGACGAGCCCTGCCGGCGCGCAGCAGTGGACGCCCACGAATTCTGAGGCCCAGGACACCGTGCCGGATGCGCACGATCCGTCCAAGCGGCACGCCCCGATGATGCTGACGACGGACCTCTCGCTGAAGCTGGACCCGATCTACGGGCCGATCGCCAAGCGCTTCCACGAGAACCCCGACCAGCTGGCCGAGGCGTTCGCCAAGGCGTGGTACAAGCTGTTGCACCGCGACATGGGGCCTGTCTCGCGCTACCTCGGCCCGTGGGTTCCCGAGCCCCAGCTGTGGCAGGACCCCGTCCCGGCGGTCGATCACGAGCTGATCGCGGAGGACGACATCGCCGCCCTCAAGGGCAAGATCCTCGCCTCGGGGCTGTCCACCTCGCAGCTCGTCTCCACCGCCTGGGCGTCGGCGGCGAACTTCCGCCACACCGACAAGCGGGGCGGGGCCAACGGGGCACGGATCCGCCTCGAGCCCCAGAAGGACTGGGAGGTCAACGACCCGGCCTCGCTGGGCAAGGTGCTGCAGACCCTCGAGGGCATCCAGCAGGACTTCAACGGCTCGCAGTCCGGCGGGAAGAAGGTCTCGCTCGCAGACCTGATCGTGCTGGGCGGATGTGCCGCCGTCGAGGACGCGGCGCACAAGGCCGGGCACGACGTCACGGTGCCGTTCGCCCCGGGGCGCACGGATGCATCGCAGGAGCAGACCGACGTGGAGTCGTTCGCCGTGCTCGAGCCGGCCTTCGACGGCTTCCGCAACTACCTCCGACCCGGAGAGAAGTTGTCGCCCGAGACCCTGCTGGTGGAGCGGGCGTACATGCTGACGCTGTCAGCTCCCGAGGTGACGGTGCTCGTCGGCGGCCTGCGGGCCCTGAACGCCAACGTCGGGCAGTCCGCGCTCGGCGTCTTCACCGACCGGCCCGAGACGCTGACCAACGACTTCTTCGTGAACTTGCTCGACATGGGCACGGAGTGGAAGGCGTCCGCCTCGTCGGAGAACGTGTTCGAGGGTCTCGATCGCGGGACCGGCGAGGTCAAGTGGACCGGCACGGCCGTCGACCTCGTCTTCGGCTCGCACTCCCAGCTCCGGGCCCTCGCGGAGGTCTACGCACAGGACGACTCGAAGGAGAAGTTCGTGCGTGACTTCGTGGCCGCGTGGGACAAGGTCATGAGCCTCGATCGCTTCGATCTCGCCTGATCGAGGTCCTCGGCTTCGGTGACCGGTTCAGGGCGAACCGGTCACCAAGCCACCACGCAATGACGCGAGCCGCTCAGCCGACTCGCGTGGGTGCTCGGCCGGTTGTCCGCAACCCACTCGCGTTGCTGGAGTTGGCCCGGGGCTTGACCGCAGCCCGGGGCTGGAGTGGGGTGGAACCATGTCTGAACCGAAGCCAACCGCCGTGGCGGCGATCCTCGACGCCGTCGCCGCCCTGTAGCCGGCAGGGCTCGGATGCCGGCGTCGCACCCCGACCACCCCGACCCCCCCGAGGGCACCGACCCGGATCGGGTGCGCGAGGACCTCGCGGAGCTCGCCGACCTGGTCGCCACAGGAATCGAGGTGGACGGCGAGGTGCAGGTCGCAGAGTCGACCTGGGCCATCTACGGCCACTCCAGCTACGACGGAGAGATCATCCTCGGGGAGTACCCCGACGCCGACGAGGCCGCGGAGGTGCTGCGGGAAGCTCCACGCCCCGACCCCGACGAGCCGGTTGACGGGCTGTGAGGCCGGCCGCCAGGTGATCGCCGACCCCCACGCCCGGTAGTTCACTGACAGCCGCGTTCGCTGACGATCTTCCCGCCGGCGCTCGCGATGCGGCCTTGGGCACCAAACGAGAGAGCACACTGTGTGCGTGGCTGGGGATCGACACCGGTTGATGAGCCCTTCCTGCCTCGGCGACCTCGACGACCCGCGAGCCCAGAAGGGGAACTGAGCCGATGCGTGCAGTGGTGAATGCCGAGTACGGCGGACCCGACGTCTTGCGGATCCTCGACGTCGAGCGCCCGGTCCCGGCCGACAACGAAGTGCTCGTGGAGGTGTACGCCACCACGGTGAACCGGACCGACTGCGGCTTCCGCGCACCCTGGCCCTGGTTCATCCGGCTCTTCGCGGGGCTCCGGCGACCACGACGGACGATCCTCGGGAGCGAGTTCGCCGGGGTCGTCGCTGAGGCGGGGCCGGCGGTGACGGCGTTCGCGGTCGGCGACCAGGTCTTCGGGGTGAACTCCGACAGGTTCGGAGCGCATGCCGAGTACCTGTGCGTCCGGGAGAGCGCCCCGATCGCGGCGAAGCCGTCCGGCACGTCGTTCGAGGAGGCGGCCGCGGTGTGCGACGGTGCGATCCTCGCGATGACGTGCCTGACGTGGGCGAACCTCCGAGCCGGGCAGAGCATCCTGATCTACGGCGCATCCGGGTCGATCGGCACGGCCGGCGTCCAGCTGGCCAAGCACACCGGAGCGCACGTCACCGCCGTCTGCAACACCGAGAACGTCGAGGTCGTGCGGTCGCTCGGCGCCGACGAGATCATCGACTACACGGTCGAGGACTTCGCGGCGAACGGCCAGACCTACGACGTCGTCTTCGACGCCGTCGGCAAGAAGTCGTTCGGGGAGTGCAAGGGCTCGCTGACCGATGGTGGGAGCTACGTCTCGACCGATCTCGGCCCGTACTCGCAGAACGTGCCCCTGATGGTGTGGACGAGGTTCGTCGGGTCGAAGAAGGCGATGATGCCGATCCCGCGGTACACGAAGGACAAGGTCCTCCGGATCAAGGAGCTCATCGAGGCCGGCGTGTATCGGGCCGTCATCGACCGCAGCTACCCGTTGGAGGAGGCTGCCGACGCGACCCGCTACGTCGAGACCGAGCAGAAGACGGGCAACGTCGTCCTCGTCGTCAGGTCGGCGGACTGACCTACCGCTTCGCCATGTCGGCCTACGGGAGATCGACTGGGGTTCGGTGGTCGTAGTCGAGCCCGTGATCGGCGCAGGGCATTCCCGCGGGGCGAGGGCAGAGGACCGAGTGTTCGGTCACGGTGGCGCGGTAGAGGCGGTAGGGGGCGGGCGAGCGGACGTCAGCTGCGGTGATCTCCCGGCCCCCACGGCCCGCGAAATCCGTGGAGACGGCGAGGCTGCGCTCGACGTCCTCCTCGCGCACCACGGCAGCCGCCCCCGCCATGTACACGGCTGTGGACCCGCCCGAGCCGACCGGTGCCCGAGAGTCGAAGATGACGATGCTGACCTGCGGGCGCTCGGCGAGGTTGCGGGAATGGGTGACCTCTGGTGACGAGATCCAGAAGAACTCCCGACACGCGTGCGATGCGTAGAACACGGGCGACACCCACGGCCGGCCGGCCTCGTCCGCGGTCCCGAGCACCATGTAGACGTTGCCGTCGATGATGCTCCTGACCATGTCCGCGACGTCGGTGGTGGTCACAGGGTCATCTCCGTGGTGGGCGGGTCGGGCCTCGTCATCGCCGACCTCACGATCAACCTGATCCTGACGCAATGACACCGAAACGTGCGACTACCGAACCGTCGAATGCCCCTCCGACGCCGCCTGAGGAGCGTCCGGTGCCGGTAGCCGGAGCCGGAAGACGGGCGGTCGGTGGGTCAGGAGGTCGAGCGCACCCCGATCGGCCTGGGCGAGCTGGCGGGCCAGCGGTAGCCCGATGCCGTGACCCCGCCCGTGGCTGCTCCGCTCGAACAGCCGCGGGGCTCTGTCGGGGTCGATGCCGTCGCCCTCGTCCGACACGTGCATGACCCCGGTGGCGGCGTCGCGCCGGATGTGGAAGGCGACGCCCCCGCGCCCGTGCTCCAAGGCGTTGCTCAACAGGATGTCGACGATCTGCCCCACGGCGCCGGGGGTCGCCTGGACGGGCACCGTCCCCTCGGTGCGCACGTCGATGCCGCGCTGCGCCCGCCGGAACCGGGGTTGCCAGTCACGGACGTGCTCGTGGACCAGGCCCCCGAGGTCGAAGGTCCGCTGCTCCCCGGCGCGGCCCGTGCGGGCCAGGCGCAGCAGCTCGTCGATGGTGGCGTCGAGCCGTGCCGCCTGGGCCAGGGCCTCGTCCGCCTCGGTCCTCGTCCCGGGGTCGGGTGAGGCGGCCAGCTCCTCGAGGCGCAGCGTCAGGCCGGTCAGCGCCGAGCGCAACTGGTGGCTGGCGTTCGCGGCGAACTGGCGCTCGGCGTCGACGAGGGCGGCGATGCGTTCTCGGCTGGAGTCGAGGGTCTCGGCGAGGGCGTCGAGCTCGGGGACGCCGGAGCGGGGCGGGCGGGCCGAGAAGTCGCCGCCCCCGAGCCGATGGGCGGCCCGGGCCAGCTCCTCGATGGGCCGGGTGAGCCGGCGCGCCTGGACCGTTGCCAGCACCCCGGCCAGGGCCAGGCCGACCGCGGCCACAGCCGCCAACGTGAGGACCGACCGGCGGACCGTCTCGGTCACCGGCGTGGCCGGGGCGATGAGCTCCACGACGGCGCCGGCGCCGGTGTCCGTGCTCACCGACAGCGTCGGCTCGGCAGGCAGGTCACCGGCCTGGATGCTGTCCCCGTCGGCGAGGTGCAGGACGGTCTGGTCGCCCGCCGGCGTGAGCTGGTTCAACAGCGCCTGGCTGGGCCGCTCGCCGTCGGTGACGATCGGTTCGACGGCGACGGCGATGGTCGCGGCCGAGCGTTCGAGACGGCTGATGGTGGCCTCTCGGGCCAGGCGATCGAGCACGAAGCCCAGGGGGACCCCGAGCAGGATGATCGCGGTGAGGGCGATCAGGATGGTGGAGGTGAGGAACCGGCGGCGCAAAGGGGCACCTTCAGAGCGCCGTCACACGGGCTCGAGCCGGAAGCCCACGCCGCGCACCGTGACGATGCGTCGGGGGTCGGCCGGGTCGTCGCCCAGCTTCCGGCGCAGGGCCGACACGTGCATGTCGAGGGTGCGGGTGGGGCCCCACCAGTGCTGGTCCCACACCTCGCGCATGATGCGGGTCCGCTCGACCGTGCGCCCGGCCTCGGCGACGAGCAGGCGCAACAGGTCGAACTCCTTGGGCGTGAGCTCGATCTCCGCCTCGCCGAGGAAGGCGCGATGGGCGGCGCGTTCGATGCGCACGTCACCGGCGGTGACGACGTCGGCCTCCGTCAGCTCCACGGCGGCGGGGGCGACCCGCAGCCGTGCCCGCAGCCGCGCCACGAGCTCGGCGACGCGGAACGGCTTGGCCACGTAGTCGTCGGCGCCGGCGTCGAGGCCGACGACCACGTCCACCTCCTCGCGGCGAGCGGTCAGCATCACGATCGGCAGCGCGGGATGGCGGGCCCGGATCTGGCGGCACACGTCGAGGCCGTCGAGGTCGGGCAGGGTCAGATCGAGCACCACCAGGTCGATGTCCCCGATGTCCACCCGTCCGATGGCGGGCTCGCCGGCCTCCAGATGCTCGACCTCGAAGCCCTCCCGCTCCAACGCCCGTACGAGCGGCCGGGCGATGCCGGGGTCGTCCTCGACGAGCAGGAGGTGTTTCACCTCGGGTGAGCGTAGGCACACCGTCGCCGGCCCGGCTCAGCGCGCGCCGATCCGGGGGCGGCGAGGGTCCCGGCACGCAGGCGCGCGATGCGTGTCAAGGTTCCGCATCGTCGGAACCTTGACGTTCGCCCGGGCGATCGTTGACGCGGCCGTTCGTACGTTCGGCCCATGGACGTTGACACCACCGCCACCGTCCACCGGCGCCGCTGGTGGACCCTCGCCGTGCTCTGCCTGAGCCTGCTCGTCATCGGGATCGACAACACGATCCTCAACGTCGCGCTCCCCACGTTGGTCAAGGACCTGGACGCGTCGGCCAGCCAGCAACAGTGGATGGTCGACACCTACGTGCTGGTGTTCGCCAGCCTGCTGCTGACCGCCGGCATGCTGGCGGACCGGTTCGGGCGCCGCGGCGCCCTCCAGGTGGGCCTGGTCGTGTTCGGCCTCGGTTCGACCGCGGCGGCGTTCGCCGGCTCGGCCGACATGCTCATCACGGCGCGGGGGGTCATGGGCATCGGCGGGGCGGCGATCATGCCGGCGACGCTGTCGATCCTGACCAACGTGTTCACCGACGCGAAGGAGCGGGCCCAGGCCATCGGCGTGTGGGCCGCCGTGGCCGGGTTGGGGATCGCCATCGGGCCCGTGACGGGGGGTTGGCTGCTCGAGCACTTCTGGTGGGGGTCGGTGTTCCTGGTCAACCTGCCCGTCGTCGCGGTCGCGTTGCTGGCCGGACGGTTGCTGGTGCCCACGAGCCGCGACCCGGCGCCGCGCCGGCTGGATCCGGCGGGGACCGTCCTGTCGTTCGCCGGCCTGGCCGGCGTGCTCTACGGGATCATCGAGGCGCCGTCGCAGGGCTGGACCCATGGTCCGGTGGTGGGCGCCTTCGCGGCCGGTGTGGCGCTGCTCGCGGCGTTCGTGGTCTGGGAGCTCCACACGGACCATCCGCTGCTCGACATGCACTTCTTCGAGAACCCCCGCTTCTCGGGCGCGTCGGTGGCGATCGCGCTCGTGTTCTTCGCCCTGTTCGGGACGATCTTCTTCCTCACGCAGTACCTGCAGTTCGTGCTCGGCTACGGGACGCTCCGGGCCGGGGTGGCCGTCGCTCCGATCGCGGTGGCCCTGATGATCTCGGCGCCGCTCGCTCCCGTGCTGACAGCTCGGGTGGGGACGAAGGTCATGGTGGCCACCGGGCTGGCCATCGTGTCGGCCGGGCTGGTGATCCTGTCGACGGCCTCGGTGGACAGCGGCTACGGCGTCGTTCTCGCCACGATCCTGGTCCTCGGCATCGGGATGGGCCTGGCGATGGCACCGGCCACGGACTCGATCATGGGCTCCCTCCCCCGGGCGCAGGCCGGGGTGGGCTCGGCGGTCAACGACACCACCCGCATGGTGGGCGGGTCGCTCGGTGTCGCCATCCTCGGCAGCCTGCTCAGCGCCGGGTACCACGCCACGATCGACGGCTCGGCGGCGATCGCCCAGCTGCCCGCCTCGGCAGCGGCCGCCGCCCGCGACTCGCTGGGCGGCGCGGTCGGGGTGGCCACCCGCCTCGGCGGCACCACCGGGCAGTCCGTCCTGGACGATGCCCGCGACGCGTTCGTCCACGCCATGGGCCACGCCGTCCTGGCCGGGGCGGCGGTGGCGCTCGTCGGGGCCCTGTTCGCCCTGGTCTGGCTGCCCGCACGGGCTCCCGGCGAGCAAGGGGACGACGCCACGGTCCCGCCCGTCGAGCCGAGGTATGGCGAAACCTTGACGCGTCCCCGGTCGAGCGTTGACGCGGCTGTTCATACGTTCGGGTCATGAGCGATCGCGGCCCACGGCGAGGAGGCGGTGTGACGTCCGCAGCCGCCACCGCCATCGCATCAGCGACGGCCACCGCCACGGCCCCCGCCACCGGGCCAGCCCCCGGGCCCGGTGGCGGCGCCGCGATCTCGGTGCGCGACCTGCGCAAGACGTACCGCGGGCGGGACGCGGTCCGCGGGGTGAGCTTCGATGTCGCCCCCGGCGAGGTCTTCGGCTTCCTCGGCCCCAACGGTGCGGGCAAGACGACGACGATCGAGATCCTCGAGGGCTACCGGGCTCGCAGCGCGGGCGACGTCCGGGTGTTGGGCGTGGATCCCGGCAGGCCGACCCGGCGCTGGCGCGAGCGGATCGGCCTGGTGCTGCAGGAGTGCGAGCTCGATCCCAACCTGACCGTGCGCGAGACCGTGGCGCTGTTCGCCGCCTTCTACCCGTCGCCCCTCCCGGTCGATCAGACGATCGAGCTCGCCGGCCTCGGCGATCAGCGTGACGCCCGCATCGGCACGCTGTCCGGAGGGCAGAAGCGCCGGGCCGACGTCGCGCTGGGGATCGTGGGCGATCCCGACCTGGTCTTCCTCGACGAGCCCACCACCGGCTTCGATCCCTCGGCCCGGCGGGGTGCCTGGGCGATGATCGACGGGCTGCGCCAGCTCGGCAAGACGATCTTCCTCACCACCCACTACATGGACGAGGCGCAGCACCTGGCGGACAGGATCGCGATCCTGCGCGCCGGCGGGCTGGTCGCCATCGGCAGCGTGGACGAGATCGGGGCCGGGCTGCGCGCCGACGCCCTCGTCAGCTTCCGGCTCCCGGCGGGCGTCACCGCCGAGGAGATCGCCCCGGTCGTGGCGGCGTCGGTGGATCGATCCGGCGACAGCGTGACGATCCGCTGCCCGGATCCCCAGCCGGTGCTGTTCCGGCTCACGACCTGGGCGGAGCGAGCCGGCCTTCACCTCGAGGGGCTGGAGGTGCAGCGGCCGACGCTCGAGGACATGTTCCTCGAGCTCACGACGAAGGGGGACGGCGATGGCTGACCTGCGACTCGTCCTCGTCCAGGCTCGCGCCCAGCTGACCAGCGTCACCCGGAACCGGCGGGCCGTGGTCCTCGGCCTCGTCGTCCCGGTCGTCCTCCTGGTGATGTTCAGCTCGATCTTCGGCGGGGGCCACGACACCCTCGATCTGGGCGGTGCCCGGGTAACACCGAAGGCGTACTTCGCGGGCGCGATGGTCGCCTACGCGCTCGTGGGGACGGCGTTCGTCCAGTTGGCCATGACCCTGGTCGCCCAGCGCGAGAGCGGCCAGCTCAAGCGCTACCGCGGCACCCCCGTCCCGGCCTGGACCTTCATCGTTGCGACGGTGCTGCGCGTCGCGGTGATGGGCGGCGTGGTGACGGTGATCCTGCTCCTCATCGCCCGCCTCGCCTACGGCGTGGACATCTCGGGCGAGGCGCTCGCCGAGATCGGCGTCTACGTCCTGCTCGGGACGGCCACGCTGTGCAGCGCCGGGATCGCGGCGACGACCGTCGCCACCGACGTCGACACCGCCAGCGCCGCCGTGCCGCTGGTCGTCGTGCTGCTGTCGTTCATCTCCAGCATCTTCGTCCCGGTCGACCAGCTGCCGGGATGGCTCGCCGAGGTCGGGCGGATCTTCCCCCTGTACCACGTGGCGGTCGGCGTCCAGGCCGCACTGGGCGTCGCGGGCGACACGTCCCTGCGGGCCGGCGACGTCGCCGTCCTGGCCGCATGGGCCGTGGGGGGCGTGTTCGTGGCGGCGCGTGGCTTCCGCTGGGAGCCGCAGGCGACCGCAGCATGAGGCCGCCTGCGGGACGGCTCGCTACGCAGGCTCGTAGATGAGGATGGTGACGCCGTCGGCGCCGACGGTCTTGGAGTCGGTGAGTCGGAGGCGCTTCTTGTCGGTCGTCTCACCGAAGAGGCGCTTGCCGGTCCCGAGGACGACGGGGAACACCATCAGGTGCAGCTCGTCGACCAGGTCGTGCTCGATCAGCGCCTGTGCGAGCTGGGCGCTGCCGTGAACGTAGATGTCCCCGTCCGTGCCCTGTCTGAGCTTCGAGACCTCGTCCGCCACGTCGCCGCTCAACACGGTCGTGTTGTTCCAGGCCGGGTTCTCGAGCGTCGAGGACACGACGTACTTGGGCATGCTGTTGAACCTGTCGGCGAACTCGCCCTCCCTCGACGGCCAGGCTGCGGCGAAGCCCTCGTACGTGACGCGCCCGAGCAGCAACGCCGCCGCCTCGAGGGCCTCGTCGAACTTGAACTTGTTGCCCTCCTCGCCGCGGTCGAAGTCGAAGCTCCAGGCCTTGTGCTTGAACTCCTCGCCTCCCGGGGCCTCCATGACCCCGTCCAGCGACACGAACTCGGTGACGACGATCCTTCCCACCGTGAACCTCCTCGGGCCGTCTCTCGTTGGTCACAATCGTTCGTCACGATCGTTGGTCACGTCCACGAAATTGTCGGCGACCCCATGACAGGGCGGCCGACGGCGGGACTCAGAACGTCACCGGGAGGGCGGCCAGACCCCAGACCGCGCTGCCCCGCCTCCACGGCACGTCGCCGGCAGGCACGGCGAGCTCGAGCCGCGGGAAGCGCCGGAGCAGGGCGTCGAAAGCGACCTGCATCTCCATCCGGGCGAGATGCGCGCCGAGGCAGTAGTGGGCGCCGTAGCCGAACGACACGTGCGGGTTCGGGCTGCGGTCGAGCCGGACCTCGGCCGCGGACGCGAAGGCTGCGTCGTCGAGGTTCGCTCCCGCGAGCGCCGGCATCACGTACTCGCCCGCCTCGATGCGGGCGCCGGCGCCCGGCAGCTCGACGTCCTCGGAGGCGATGAACGGCAACGACACGCCGCCGGCCAGGGGGATGTGCCGGAGGAGCTCCTCGACCGCGGTCGGCACGAGCCCGAGGTCGGCCCGCAGGGCCGCGAGGTGGTCGGGATGCTGGAACAGCCACAGCAGCGACTTGCCGATCATGTGGGCGGTGGTCTCGAACCCGCCGACGAGGAGTCCGACCGACACGGTGGCGATCTCGTCGTCGGTCAGGGCGTCCCCCGCGTCGTTCTCGAGCGTCATGGCGCTCAGCAGATCGTCGGCCGGCGCCGACCGGCGGGCCTCGACCAGCCCGAGGAGGTAGCCCTGCAGGTTCTGCCAGGAGGCGAGCGCCCGCTCGAGCACGGCGGTGTCGTGGGCGGCCTCGACCATCAGCCCGGCGGTCCACGCCCGGAACCCGGCGTGGTCGTCGGCGGGGACGCCCAGGAGCTCGCAGATCATCCGGATGGGTAGCGGCAGCGCGAGCGCCTCGACGAGGTCGACCGGTGGGCCGTGGTGCTCGACGGCGTCGAGCAGGTCCTGCGTCACCGCCGTGGCGCGGGGCCGCAGCGCGTCGACGCGCCGGGCGGTGAACGTCCGGCTCACGAAGCGGCGGAGCCGGGCGTGCTCGGGGCCGTCCATGGCGTTGAGCGTCCCGGGCTGGAGCAGGTTGATCTCGGTCGTGCGGGAGGCGTCCTCGGCCCACGTCCCGTGCCGGACGAAGCGGGTGTCGCCGAGCACGACGCGGACGTCGTCGTAGCGGGCGACGACCCAGCACGGCTGCCCGTACGCGGGCTGGATGCGCTGCACACCGGCCCCCGCGACGGTCTCGGGAATGAGGGGGTCCGGGTCGAGGGCCGGTCCCTCTCGGGTGGGGAACGGTTTCGGGCTGCTGACGTCCACGTGAATACGATAGGCTCCCGATCGGAATCGTGCTCGTGAATCGTGCTCATGAATCGGGCTCGTACATCAGGGGAGGCGCCGGGTGGAGCAGGCGGAACGACGGCGTGCAGGGCGTCCCCGTGATCCCGTGGTCGACGCCGCCATCCGCCGTGCCGTCCTGTCGCTCCTGGTCGAAGGCGGCTACGCCGCCCTGACCATCGAGGGGGTGGCCCAGCGGGCCGGCGTCGGGCACACGTCGATCTACCGGCGGTGGCCGTCGAAGGCCCACATGGTGCACGAGGTGGTCTTCCCCGACGAGAGCGCGATCGAGCTGCCCCCCGAGGCGCCGTTCGCCGAGTCGGTGCGCCGCCTGGCCCGGGGCGTCGTCGAGAGCCTGTCGCGGCCCGAGGCCCGGGCCGCGCTGCCCGGGTTGATGGCCGACTGGCAGGCCGACCCCGAGCTGCGGCGCCGGCTCATGGACCGGTTCGAGCCGGCGACCCGCCGGGCGCTGCGGCGGGCGGCCGACGCGGCGGCCGCCCGGGGTGAGCTGCGGCCCGGCGCGGACGTCGACCGCCTCTACGACGCCGTGCTCGGAACGGCGCTCGCCGCGCAGTACGTCAGCCAGCGGGTGTCGCGCGACCGCCTGGCCGACGCGCTCGTGGACCTGCTGCTCAACGGCGCGCTCTCTCACGAGGAGTGACATGGACCTCGATCATGCGTTGACCACGACCCGAGCGGTCCGGCGCCGCCTCGACCTGGGCCGACCGGTGGAGCGGGCCGTCGTCGAGGAGTGCCTGCGCCTGGGCCTGCAGGCACCGAACGGTTCCAACATGCAGCTGTGGCGGTGGGTGCTCATCGACGACCCCGCGGTCCGTAGCGCCGCCGCCGAGCTCTACCGGACGGCGCTCGACGAGTACGCCAGCAGCGGCGACGTCGCCGACGCCGACTACACGAGCGCCGACGCCGTGCGCATCACCCGGTCGGTGATGTATCTGCGCGACCACCTCCACGAGGTCCCGGTGCTGGTCGTGCCCGTCGTGGCCGGCCCGCTCGAGGGAGCCGGCGTGTTCCACCAGGCGAGCCTGTGGGGGTCGATCCTGCCGGCCGTGTGGAGCTTCATGCTCGCCCTCCGGGGGCGTGGCCTCGGCAGCGCGTGGACGACGGTCCACTTGTGGCGGCAGGCCGAGATGGCCGAGCTGCTCGGGATCCCCCGGGGGTTCACGCAGGCGGGCCTGGTCCCGGTCGCCCACACGATCGGCGACGAGTTCACGCCGGCTGTCCGCCGCCCCGTCGCAGAGGTGGCGTGCTGGAACAGGTTCGGTGCCTGATGGACGGGCTCGAGGGTCGGACATATGTCGTCACCGGCGCGGCCAGCGGCATCGGCCGGGGCACGGCCGCCCGGCTCGTGGCCGCCGGGAGCAACGTCGCGCTGCTCGACCGTGACACCGAGCGGGTGGCTGCGGCCGCCCGGGAGCTGGCCGGGCCAGGGGAGTCGCTCGCCCTCGGCTGTGACGTCACCGACCCCGCCGCGGTCGACGCCGCGGTGGCCGCCACCGTCGAGCGCTTCGGTGCGGTGCACGGCGCCGTCACCAGCGCCGGGATCTTCCATCAGGCCGACATGGTCGACCTCGATGCGGTCGACCTGGACGTGTTCGACGAGGTGCTCGCCGTCAACCTCCGGGGCACCGTCCACGTTCTCAAGGCGGTGCTGCCCCGGCTCGGGCCCGGAGGCGCGGTCGTCACCATCGCCTCGACCGCCGGCCTGCGGGGCCACGGCTTCGGGCCCGGCTACACCGCCAGCAAGGGCGCGGTCGTCGCCCTCACGCGGCTCGTCGCCGTCCAGTACGGCCCGCGCGGCATCCGGGCCAACTGCGTCTGCCCGGGCGCCACCGCCGGCGAGGGGATGGGCGCCCTCTTCCAGGAACCGGACGTCGCCGCCGCCACGTCGGCCGACCTCCCGCTGCGCCGGGTGGGTACCGGCGACGACCTCGGCGCCACCGTCGCCGCCCTTCTCAGCGACGAGACCCGGTACGTCACCGGCCAAGTGGTCGCCGTCGACGGCGGCGCCACCGTCCGCTGAGCCGACCCGTTCCACCACGAGGAGCCACGTGCCGACCTACACCGAGACCGAGCAGCGCAACATCGACACCGTCAACCGCTTCTTCACCGGCGACCTCGACTATGTCGATGTCTGGACGGAGGACGCCGTGTGGTGGAACGGGCTGCCCCTGCTGCCGTCGAACCCGGGCCAGACCGAGCACAAGGGCCGGGACGCCGTCCTCGCCATCATCGCCGGGTCGGGCCAGGCCCACGGCGGCACCGGCATCGACAGCTACGACCTGGCGACGAACCGCTTCACCGACGTGGTCGTGCTCGCCGACGGCGACTGGGTGGTGCGCCAGCACACCCAGCACTCGACGACGCTCGGCGGCAAGCCGTACCGCAACGTGTACTGCTTCGTGTTCCGCTTCGATGCCGACGGGAGGATCGCCTACCTCACCGAGCACTGGAACACCTGGCTCGCCCACAAGGTGCTGTTCGAGAACTTCGAGGTCGAGCCCGCCCACCCGCTGCCCGACGGCCCCTGATCGGCAGAGAGTCGCTCAGGGGTGCCGAAGGCATGCAGGAAGCTGGGCGAAGTGCGTCGTCGGCCGAGAGCTCCTGGGCGGCCTCCAGCACGTCGGTCGGGACCCAGTCGGGGAAGGGCTGCGCGGCGGACTCGGTGCGCGCCGGTGCTCGTGTGCTCCTCGTGGAGCGCCGCCACGCTCTTGGGTGGGAAGCGATCTGCGACGCGGGCCAATGCTGGCCAGAGCCGGCGGTGGACGAGAGTCACCTTGCCGTTGACCAGTCTCGTCCTGACGACGTCGGGTGATTCGGCGAGGGAGTTCAGCGCGTCGAAGATGGCGTGATTGGCGGGATGGCCCCACCAGCTTCCGCGGATCGGTTCGCCAGCGACCATCTCGGCGACACTCGGCAGCGGTCCTCGAGCGGACTCGAGGAGCATCCCGTGCTCGACCAGTGCCGCCATCGGATCCACGTGGTCCAGCTTGCCCTCACGTCAGCAGGCGCGCGGCCGTCACCTGATGCGCGACGGCACGACGGAGCCGCCTGTCCACGCGCCACAACAGGCGGCATCCATGGCAGAAGTCGAGACGCCGTCCGTCCGACGCGACGGTCGCCTGCATCGTGGTCGTGGCCTCACACATGGGACACCAGGTCACGCGGGTGGCGTCGGGTTCCAGCTGGTGCGCTCGGAGCGGCAAGCTGGCCCGCACCTCGCCGATGTCCGCCGCCGGGATCGACCATTCGACGACGCCGGGACCCGATCTCGTCTGGTTCCTCACCATCGGACACCTCCTCCCGGGCGGTCGCCAGAGGTTCAGCATGGGCCGTGCAGGCGCGACCGGACAGGGCCGTTGGTCCCGACGAACGGCCCTGCCCCGGGCGCGACGGCCGTCACGAAGCCAACGTCGGAGTCGATGGTGACGTTCGGCCCTGTGCGGCTGTCCGCCGGCGGCCGACGATGAGCATGACGACGAGGAGGTGCGCGATGGCGTTGCCGCTCAAGCAGAGCGATCCGATGGTGCTCACGCCCCGGTCGGCGTCGCCGGCCCTGACGGTGCACAGCACCGTGCACGAGGCCCGGCAACGGTTGTGCGCCACCGGCGATACGGCGGCCGTCCTGGTGTGCGACGGGCGTCCCGTCGCCGTCGTGACCCGGGTGCGGTCGAGCAGGCCGTGGCCGCCGGCAGGGCGGACGCGCCGGTCGGCAGCGCCGCCGACTTCGTCGCGGTGCCCGTCGACAGGACCGCCGACGCCCTGGCGACGGTTCGCGTGTTCACCCGTGCCGCCTGGGACTGGCTCCGGGACGAACGCGGCCGCGGGTGCTCTACGCGATCGGCCTGACCATGCGGATCATCGCCGTGCCGTGGAGGTCGTGGCGGTGGCCCGGCTGGAACCCGAACCGCTCGTAGACACGCGCAGCCGCGCTCTGGAACGGTGTGGTGTCGAGCTCGAGCCGGTCGAGGCCGAGCCGGCGGGCGCAGCGCTCGGCCTCGGCCAGCAGCAAGTTCGCGAGACCCGATCCACGGGCCTCGGGGAGCACGGCGAGGCTGCGCACGAACAGTGATGGCGGCCGGGGTGCGGCGCTGACGGTGCCGACCACGCGCCGATCCTGCTGGGCCACCCACACAGGGTCGGTCGCGATCCGCGCGGCCACGGTCGCGCGGTCGGGGGTCGACACCGCGAAGGCGTCGGGGGTGAACGCCGGCTCCTGCTCGGCGAAGGCCCGGCGGAGGACGCCGGCGATCGCCGCCGCGTCGCCGGCCTGCGCCCGCCGGATCACCGGCCGGCCGGCGCGTTCGGACACATCGTGGCCCAGCAGGCGTTCGACGGTGGCCAGCGCGGCGACCAGCTCCTGCACCTGTGGCTCGTCGAGCCCGTCGACGACCCGGGCCATGGCCGCGTCGGAACGCCGATTGATCTCCGCCAGCTCGGCCTGCCCGGCCGGCGTGGGGCGGGCAAGCCTCCGGCGAGCATCGGGACCGCCGGCCGCCACGGTCTCGACGAGCCCCGACCGCTCGAGCGAGCGCAACATCCGGCTGAGGTATCCGGAGTCCAGCCCGAGTCCCTCGCGCAGCGCGTGGACCCTGGCCCCGTCGGAGCCGATCTCGAACAGCAGCCGGGCTTCGGCGAGCGGTCGGTCCTGACCGAGGTAGCGGTCGGTCAGGACGCCGATCCGCTGCGTGTAGAAGCGGTTGAACGATCGGAGCTCGGCGATGCCATCGGCCATGTAGCTGACTTTAGTCAGCTAGTTGGGAAATCGGGTCAGGTCGGAACCGTGTAGGCCGATATAGTTGACGGGGTCAGAGATTCCTTTGACGGAGGCCGATGTCATGGTCGCTGCTCTTGCCCCTGCGGTCGATGCCGATCGGGTCGCCGCATTGCGTGCGTTCACCCGCTCCTACACGGCACTGCTGGGGGTGCTCGACGAGGGACTGCTGCACTCCCCGTACTCGGTCACCGAGGCTCGGGTGATCTTCGAGCTGGCCCAGCGCGAGCTGACCCACGTCGCAGACCTGAGACGCGACCTGGGCATCGACGCCGGCTACATGAGTCGCATCACGGCCCGGCTCGAAGCCGACGGGCTCGTGTGGCGCGAGCGGTCGCAGGCTGACGCCCGCCGCCAGGTGCTGCGCCTCACCGAGCAGGGTCGGGTCGTCTTCGACATGCTCGACGCCCGGGCCGCCGAGCAGGCGACGCAGCTCCTTTCCGGCATGCCGGATCCGGTCCAGCGGCGCGTGGTGGCCGCCATGGACACGATCCGCGCCGCGTTCGCCGACGGGGCGACATCACCGTCGACCGTCGTCCTGCGGGCGCCCGAGCCCGGCGACCTCGGCTGGGTCGTCGCCCGTCACGGCGTGATGTACGCGGCCGAGTACGGCTGGGACGAGACGTTCGAGGGCCTGGTCGCCCGGATCGTCGGCGACTTCGCGGCCGACCACGACCCGCGCCGTGAGGCGGCGTGGGTCGCGGAGATCGACGGCGAGCCGGTCGGATGTGTGTTCTGCGTCGCCGCCGACGAGGCGACCGCGCAGCTCCGGCTCCTGCTGGTCGAGCCGACGGCTCGCGGGCGAGGCGTCGGTCGACGGCTCGTCGACGAGTGCGTGCGATTCGCACGGCGCACCGGTTACCGGTCGCTCGTCCTGTGGACCAATGACGTGCTCGTGTCGGCCCGCCGGATCTACGAGGCGGCCGGCTTCGCGCTCGTCGACGAGGACCCGCACCACAGCTTCGGCCACGATCTCGTGGGTCAGCACTGGTCGCTCGAGCTCTGAGCCGGGACCTCCTCGACGACGCTGGTGCCGCTGCCCTCCCGGCTGTCCCACGCCCAGGTCTCGTGGAGGCGGAGGCGGCCGTCGGTCAGCTGCTCGATGCGGCTCCTGCAGTGCCCGGTCGCCGTGTCGCCGTCGTCGGTGACGTGGGCGTAGCGGAAGTCCAGGCCGTCCTGGTCGCGCGTGCCGACGAGGAACCCCAGGCGCACCGAGCCGCCCTCGTAGCGCGCCCACACCGTGCCGTCCGCGTCCTCGTGGTAGGTGAACACGGTCTCGCCGCCGACGTCCCCGGCGGGGGCGGGCGACACGTCGCGGAAGGAGCGGCCGTCGAGGCTGGGCAGCGGCACGGGGCCGATCATCGTCCACGCCCGCCCGTCCGTCACAGGCGGTCGCGGGGGACGACGACGTCGTCGGCGACCTCGGACACGTCGGGGTGGATGACGAGCACGAGCCCGGCGGCGCCGGCGGCGCCGACGACCTGGGCGACGACGAACATCGGGACGGACGCCGGTGCGATGCCCGCGAACGTGTCGCTGAACGCCCGGCCGACCGTGACGGCGGGGTTGGCGAAGCTGGTGGAGGACGTGAACCAGTAGGCGCCGGCGATGTAGCCGGCGACCGCGAACGCGGCGACGGCGCCCCGGCCGGATCGGACCACGCCGAACACGACGAGGACGAGGCCGAGCGTGGCGACGCCCTCGGCGAACCAGAGGTTCCCGGCCGAGCGGGTCGTCGTCGACCACTCGACGGCGGGCAGGTCGAACATGACGTTGGCGACGACGGCGCCGAGGACGGCGCCGGCGATCTGGGCGACGACGTAGCCGACCGCGGTGGGCGTGTCGAGGCCGCCGAAGGCGCGGTCGACGAGCGTGATCACCGGATTGAAGTGCGCGCCCGACGCCGGTCCCAACGCCAGGATGAGCGCCACGAGCACGCCGGCGGTGGCCGCGGTGTTCTGGAGGAGCTGGAGTCCCGGGTCGTCGGAGAGCCTCTGCGCCATGATCCCCGAGCCGACGACGCCGGCGACGAGGAACGCGGTGCCGGTCAGCTCGGCCGTCAGGCGGCGGGCGAGCGGCGGCACGGGGTCACGCCGGCTCGGACAGGCCGAGGCGCGCGACGAGCTCGCGGACACGCGCCTCGATGTCGTCGCGGACGCCGCGGACGACGTCGAGGGGCTGCCCGGCGGGGTCGGACAGCTCCCAGTCCTCGTAGCGCGTGCCGGGATACACGGGGCAGGCGTCGCCGCAGCCCATCGTGACGATCACGTCGGCGGCGCGCGCCGTCTCGTCGGTCCAGCGCCTCGGGACCTGGTCGGCGATGTCGATGCCGACCTCGTGCATGGCGGCGACCGCGGCAGGGTTGACGGCGACGCCCGGGTCGGAGCCCCCCGAGTACACGTCGACCGCGTTGCCGGCGAGGTGGCGGAGCCAGCCGGCAGCCATCTGCGACCGCCCGGCGTTGTGCACGCACAGGAAGAGCACCGCGGGCCGGGGGGAGGCGGCGGCCGGGGGCGGCGCCGGCTCGGCGTCGTCGTCGCGCTCGGTGGGCATGGCGTCGGCCAGGATGACGTCGGAGCGTGTCAGCAGCAGCCGTGCACGGTCGTCGCCCCACCCTGGTCGGCGGGAACCGCCGAGGTGGCGCACGCCCCGGCGCCGCACGTGTCGACGGTGCGGAGCTGCCCCGCCGGGGCGTCGCTGTCGGCGAGCACCGTGTAGACCTCCCACGGGGCGCCGTCGGGATCGTCGACCCACACCTTGTCCTGCACCGCGTAGCAGCAGGTCACCTCGTCCTCGCTGGCGGTGGCCAGGCCCTCGCCGGCCAGGCGGGCCTGCGTGGCGGCGACCTCGTCGGTGGAGAACACCTCGACCCCGAGGTGGTTGAGCGACCCGGCCGCCTCGGTGTTCTCGATCAGCACCAGCTTCAGCGGGGGGCTCTCGACGGCGAAGTTGGCGTAGCCCGGCCGGCGCTTGGCCGGCTCGACCTGGAAGAGCTTGCTGTAGAAGGCGACGGCCTCGTCGATGTCGGAGACGTTGAGCGCGAGCTGGACACGGGACACGGGGCCTCCTCCGGTAACCTATGGACAGCCGTCAATGTATAGACGAGTGTCGATGAATGCAAGTTCGATGAATGCAAGTTCGACGAATGCAATCGTGTCGACGACGGAGCGATGTCGATGAACGCAACCGAGAGCTCCCTCGGGGAGACGATCACCGTCGAGGCCTGCTGCCCCCAGGTCCTGGCCGCCCCGCTCGACGAGGCCGCGGCCGCCGAGCTCGCGGCGGCGTTCAAGGTCCTGGCCGACCCCGTCCGCCTGCGCCTCCTCTCGCTCATCGCCGCCGCTCCCGACGGCACGGCCTGCAGCTGCGACCTCGAGGAGCCCGTCGGGAAGAGCCAGCCCACCGTCAGCCACCACCTGTCGGTGCTCGCCTCCGCCGGGCTGATCACCAAGCGCAAGGCGGGCCGCTGGGTGATGTGCACGGTCGTCCCCGAGCGGGTCGCCGGGCTCCGCGACGCGCTCGGCGCCTGACGAGCCACGCCGGAGCCGCGGGCGACCGATCGGTCAGCTGCTCACCGGATGAGCGGGTCGCGTGGCAGGCCCAGGATCCGCTCGCCGATCTGGTTGCGCTTGATCTCGGAGGTGCCGCCGGCGATCGACATGGCGCGGTGCATGAGCACGAGGAAGTTGCCCGTGCCCCCGGCGCCGGCCATGAACGCGGCATCGGGGCCGCTCAGCTCGGTGAGGATGGCGGCGGCCTCGTGACCGAGCTCGGAGAGGATGAGCTTGGTCATGGCGCCCTCGGGGCCGGGGGCGGCGCCGGCGACGGCGCGGTTGGCGCTGCGCAGGTTGAGCAGGCCCATGGCCTGGTGCTGCGCGACGTAGCGGCCGATGCGGGCCGCACCGCCGCCGAGGCGTTCGGGATGGGCGTCGAAGCCGGGGATCAGGCCCGAGCCGGGCATCGACATGCCGCCCTGGCCGCCGCCGATGCTCACGCTCTCGTTGCCGAGCGTGGCCCGGGCCACCGTCCAGCCGCCGTCGACCGGCCCGACCACGTCGTCGTCGGGCACGAACACGTCGTTGAAGAACACCTCGTTGAACTCGGAGCCGCCGTTCGTCATCCGCAGCGGCCGCACCTCGACGCCGTCGGCGTGCATGTCGATCACCACGGTGGTGATGCCCTCGTGCTTGGGGGCGTCGGGGTTCGTCCGCACGGTGGCGAAGCCCATGCCGGCCACGTGGGCGCCACTGGTCCACACCTTCTGGCCGTTGACCAGCCAGCCCCCCTCGACGCGTGTCGCCCTCGCCTTGATCCCGGCGGCGTCCGACCCGGCGTCGGGCTCGGAGAACAGCTGGCACCAGACCACCTCCTGATCGAGGGCGGGCCGGACCCAGCGGGCGACCTGGTCGTCGGTGGCGTACTGGATGAGCGTGAGGATGACCCAGCCGGTGATGCCGTAGGCGGGGCGCGCGATGCCGGCCGCCGCGAACTCCTGCTCGATCACGAGCTGTTCCACCGCGCCGGCGGCGCGACCCCACGGGGTGGGCCAGTGGGGCATGGCATAGCCCGAGTCGATGAGCTCGGTGCGCTGGTCGTCGGGTGACAGGTCCCGGATGCGCTCGGCGAAGGCCCGCACCTCGTCGCGGATGGCCTCGGCCTCGGGCGGCAGCTCGACCGTCCGGGCCCGCGCCACGCCCTCGCGGGTGAGGTCGGTGAGCTCGGCCGCCGCCGTGTCGGCCGCGAGGAGGGGGAGCAGGGTGGTGGCCCGCCGCAGGTAGAGGTGGGCGTCGTGCTCCCACGTGATGGCGATGCCGCCGTGGACCTGGGTGTTGAGGTTGGCGCACAGGTCAGCGGCCGGGGCGGCCAGCGTGGCGGCGACCGCGGCGGCGTAGGTGAGCTGGTCGCCCCCGGACGCCGCGGCGCGGGCGGCGTCCCACACCGCGCTGGTGGCCAGCTCGGTGGCCACGACCATGTTGGCGCAGTGGTGCTTCACCGCCTGGAACGTGGCGATCGGGCGACCGAACTGGATGCGCTCCTTGGCATAGGCGGCGGCCTGCTCGGTGCACTCGCGGGCCAGGCCCACGGCCTCGGCCGCCAGGATCACGCGGGCCAGGTCCACCAGCGTCCGGCGGGCGCCGGGCAGCACGGTGGCAGGGGCGCCGTCGAGGGTCACCCGCGCCGTCCGCCGGGTGGGGTCCATGTTGGGCGGCGTCTCGACCGAGACCCCCTCGCCCATGTCCACCACGGCCACGTCGTCGCCGGCCGCCACCAGGAGCAGCTGCGCGAGGCCGCCGCCGAGGACGGCGCCGGCCGACCCGGTCGCGGTGTCGCCGTCGACGGTGACCGCACCGCCCAGGGCGACCGCACCGGCCACCGAGCCGTCGGCCAGGCCGGGCAGGTGGGTCTTGGCGATCTCGCCGCCCACCGCGGCCAGCGTGGCGCTGGCGATCACCGTGGGCACGAACGGGCCCGGCGCCACCGCCCGGCCCAGCGCCTCCACGACGACCACCAGCTCCTCGAGGCCGTACCCCGACCCGCCGTGCTCCTCGGGGACGTGCAGCCCGAGCCAGCCCAACCCCACCAGGTCGTCCCAGAACGGCGGCAGGGCCTCGTCGGGCGCCTCGAGCAGCGCCCGGGCGGCGCCGCGGGCGTCCCGCCGCGTCAGGAAGTCGGAGGCCGTGCCGGCCAGGGCCCGGTGGTCATCGGTGATGGCGATCGACATGGCAGCACCGTACGTGCCCTGGTCTCGGTCATGCTGGTGACGTGGCCGAGACAGAGCGCCCCGTCATCGACGGGCTCGTCGGCGTGTACGACGCGGCGAGGGTCACTGCGCGGCGAGCTCGCGTACGCCTGGGGCAAGCTCACCGGGCGCGCCCACTGCGCGCTGTGCGACATCACCCACCGGGGCGTTCGGCGCCGTCCCGAGCTCGACCGGTGGATCCGGACGCTTCCCGTGCCCCTCGAGTTGGTGCACCTCGACGAGCGGACCGATGACGTCGTCGCGGCCAGCGAGGGTCGCACCCCGTGCGTGCTGGCGCGCACGCCAGGCGGGCTCGTCCTCCTGCTCGGCCCCGCGGACCTCGAGCCGTGCGCCGGCGACGTCGACTGCTTCGCCGACGCCCTGCGCCGTGCGGTCGACGATCACGATCTGTCGCTGTCGACCCCGGAGTAGCCACGGTTCAGCCAACGTGAGCCCGTGCGCCCCGCATCGAGATCGAGTGACGGGGGAGGACCGGCCGGGGCCGGCGGTCACGCCCGCGTGAGCGACAGCCCGGGCGACTCAGCGGCCGATGGCGATGGGGAGGTGGCGGGGCCCGCGGACCTGGCCGGGGGACCAGGTGACGGCGTCGGGGTCGGCCAGGGAGAACACGGGGAAGCGGGCCAGCCACGCCTCGAGCGCCACCAGGACCTCCATCCGGGCCAGGTGCGAGCCGAGGCAGCGGTGAACGCCGAGGCCGAACGCCGAGTGGCGGTTCACCTCACGGTCGATGACCACCTCGTCGGGTCGCTCGAACAGCTCGGGGTCACGGTTGGCGGCCGGGAACGACAGGAGGATCCAGTCGTCGGCCTTCATCGGGCAGCCGTTCCACTCCATGTCCTGCTTGACCAGGCGGGCCATGGTGACCGGCGCGTACGCCCGCAGCAGCTCCTCCATGGCCGTCGGCACCAGGTCGGGGTCGGCCACCACGCGCTCGCGGTCCGCAGGGGTGCGGGCGAGGTGCCAGATCGACGCGCCGATGGCGCTCCAGGTCGTGTCGATGCCGGCGAGGAGCAGCAGCGCCATCGTGCCGGCGATGTGGAACGGGTCGAGCTTCTCCCCGTCCATCTCGGCGTCGATGAGATAGGTGGTGAGGTCGTCGCGGGGGTTCGCCGCGTGGTCGGTGATCTGCGCGCCGAGGTACTCGAACAGCGCCTGCATCTTGGGGAAGCGGGTCTCGAGCGGGTCGTTGACCCCCTCGAGCACGTCGTGGACGAAGCCGCGGAACAGCTCGGCGTCCTCGCGGGGGAAGCCGAGCATGTCGGCGATGACCCGCACCGGGATGTGCTGGGCGAACTCGGCGGCCGCGTCGACCTCGTCCCGGCCCGCGAGGGCGTCGAGCAGCTCCTCGCAGTAGGCGCGGGTGCCCGGCTCGAGCCGGGCGATCGCCTGCGGGGCGAAGGCCGGCAGCAGCAGCCGCCGGGCGTCGTGGTGGAACGGCGGGTCGGACGAGATCGGCGGCGCGACGCCGACCGGGGCGACCTCGCGGGGCGGCCGGGCGTTGCTCATCACCACGGACCGGGAGGAGAACCGCTCGGTGTCGTAGGCGATGGCGGCCACGTCCTCGTGGCGGGTGGGCAGCCACCCGCCGCCGTAGCGGTCGGTGTGGGCGACGGGGCACCGCCCCCGCAGGTCGCCCATGATCGAGTACGGGTCGGCGACCCACTCGTCGCCGGTGTGGTCGAAGTCGGTGGCGTAGTCGGCCACCGGGCCGTCGACGATCTCGTTGGGGATGGCCTGGGGCCCGTCCGCCATGTCGCCGGTCAGGACGTCGAACCGGTCGTCGGTGGTCACGTCGGTTCCTCCTCGATGGTGATCGCCTGCTCGGGACAGTTGAGAACGGCCCGGCGGGCGGCGTCCTCCTGGCCGGGGGCGACGGTGCCCTCGCCGATCTCGAGCCCGTTGCCGATCTCGTCGGGCTCGAACAGCTCGGGGGCCAGGCTGTAGCAGCGGCCGTGGCCCTGGCAGACCTTCTGGTCGACGTGGACTCTCATGGCGCGCCTACCGCAGTGGGGTCGTCGCCGGCGCGGTCGCCGGCGTCGTCGGCGGGGCGCAGGACGTCGCCCAGCCGGGCGATGAAGGCCGCCCACTCGCCGTCGTCGACCGGAGCGAGGCCCGCCGCCGGCAGCAGGATCGACCCGACGAGCAGCATGAGGCAGTAGCGGCTCACGACCTCGGGCGCCAGGTCGGGGGCGAAGCTGCCCTCGGCCTGGCCGGCGCGGATGATGTCGACCAGCCACGCGTCGCGCTCGCGCAGGTGCTCGCGCATCATGGCGGCGACCTCGCCGTCGCGGCGGGCCGCCACCAGCGCCTCGACGATCAGCGCGCCCTGGTCGGGCGAGCGCTGCACCAACCCTTCGCCCAGCGTGACGAGGAGATCGACGACCGTACGGTCGGGGTCGTCGAGGAACAGGGACGCGAGCTCGTTCGGCCCGTGGTCGCGCAGGGCCTCGGCGAGCAGCTCGGTCTTGGAGGAGAAGTGGCTGTAGAGGGCGCCGTTGCTGACGCCGGCCCCGGAGGCGATGTCGGCCACCCGGGTGCCCTCGAACCCCTGCGCCTGGAAGGAGGCGGCCGCCGAGCGCAGCAGGCGCGCCCGGGTCTCGGCGGCGGAGACTCCGGTGATGCGGCCCATGACGGCATTAAACGACTGTTCATTTGTTTCGTCAACCGGCGGGGGCTCAGGACGGCTTGCGGCGGATGCGGTAGTGCAGGACCAGGATCGGGAACCCGAAGAGCCAGAACGCGTGCTCGGCGAGGATCTCGGCCCCGTCCGCCGCGACCTCCCCGGCCGGCGCCACGGTCACGTCGAGCTGCTCGGCGAAGCCGGGGACGGAGGCGGCGGACAGCCGGTCCGAGTCGCGGTCGACCACGGCCAGGTAGTGGCCGGCGTCGGACGGCGCCCCACGGGAGGTGAGCCGGAGGCCGCCGTCCTCCCGGGGCTCGGGCGCCAGCGTGGCGGTGAACGAGCCGCTCGGGACCGGGAACCCGACGCTCACGTAGCCCCGTCCCTGACGGCGGTAGGTCGTGTAGATGCCCACGTAGATCGGAGCGCCCGTGGCGGCCACCGCCCGGATCCAGCCCCGGACGTCGGGCTCGCCGTCGCCGTCGACGTCGATCGTGTCGATGCGGCTCTCGACCCCGCGCCGGATCTCGCGCTCGGCGCATCGGCACGTCGGCCTGGCCCAGCCGGCGGGCGAGGACGGTGCGGTACAGCAGGTAGCCCGGCACCACCCACGGGCGCCACCGGGGCACGATGTCGAGCGTGAAGCGCGTCGTGTGCTCGTAGAACTCGCGCACGAGCGGATCGACGGCGTCCGGGTCGAAGCCGGGCCCGGCCAGCTCGTCGAGCGACGCCACGATGCCGACGTCGGGCGCGGCCCGCACGTAGGAGCCCCCCAGCTCCTCGGCGAGCGCCCGGACGTAGTCGGTGCCCACGTACTCGGTGCGCGCCACGTGGGGGACGACGAACGGCAGGTCGGCCGGGTCGACGTGCTCGGCCAGGAGGCTGACCTGCGGGTCCCGGAACACGGCGGCCGACGTGACGCGGTACGACGCCACGGTCGCCGCCGCCACCACGGCCGGGCGCACCCCGGGCCGGGCGGCCCCGAGCAGGCCGCCGAACGCGGCCCCGAACACCGGCCCGAGCACCACCTTCTGCGGGCGCAGCCCGAGCGCACCCGACACGGCGCCGGCCGCGGCCCCGACCGCGGCCGGAGGGGGCGACCGTCGCCACCCGGCCAGCGCCCCGAGCGGAGCGGCCAGCGCCGCGCTCATGAGGATGCGGTGGGGGAGCGCCGGGATCTCGCCCGGGTGCTGGCGGCGACGGGCGACGACCTCGGACGCGGCCACGGCGGCGGCGCCGGCTGCGGCGCCCACCGCCCGCCGGCGGGCGGTGCGGCCGGGGGACAGGGTGAGGCCCGCGAGGGCCCCGGCGAGCGCCGCGGTGGCCACGCCCCAGGCGTCGGGGCCGCGGGCCGGGGGAGGGGTCGACGACATCGGCACACCGTACGCAGCCGGCCCGTGCCGATGACACGGCGCGCCCGCCCGCGTCCCTCACGCAGCCATCACCTGTCGGAGCCACACTCGGGGCGTGACCCCGTCCGCCCGTGCTCGCGCCGGCCTCGCTGTCGCCCTCCTCGCCGCCGCCGTCCTCCGCCGCGACGCCGTGGTCGGCCTGGCGTTCGTGGGCGTGGTGCTCGTACCCCTCGAACGGGTCGTACCGCTGCGCCGCCAGCGCATCCTCCGGCCCGGACTGGCGACCGACCTGACCCACCTGCTGGTGAACGGTGTGCTGGTCGCCGCGGCCACCCTCGTGCTGGTGATCGTCGGCGCCATCCCGTTGCTGCCGCTCCGCCGCCTCGATCTCGAGGGCGCCCTTCCCGATGCCGCCGCCGTCGTCATGGCGGGGACGGTGGCGCTGATCGGCAACTACTGGGGGCACCGGCTCACCCACCGGGTGCCGTTCCTCTGGCGGTTCCACGCCGTGCACCACAGCACCGAGCACATGGACTGGGTGGCGGCGGGCCGCCTCCACCCGCTCGACTCGGCGTTCACCCAGGCGTGCGCGGCCGTCCCGCTGGTCGGCCTCGGCTACGAGGGCGGTGGCATCGCCGCGGTGACCGTGCTGGTGGCGGCGCTGGCGATCTTCCAGCACGCCAACGTGCGCCTCCGGTTCCCGGTCGTGCGCTGGATCGTGCCGACACCCGAGTGGCACCACTGGCACCACGCCACCGACCCTGCGGCGCGGGACAGGAACTTCGGGCTGCCGGTGATCGACAAGGTGTTCGGCACGGCCTACCTGCCGCGCGGGCGGCGGCCGAGTGGGTTCGGGATCGCCGATCCGGTTCCGGCCCAGGGCTACGTGGCGCATCTGCGCTACCCGTTCGCCCGTCCGGCCGCCGCGCCGGCCTCGCCGCCGGTGCCCGTGTGACCCGACGTCGTCGCGTGGTCAGGTGGGCCGTGCGCCCGCCGTGGCGTCGTGCGCGTGCCGTCGCCCGAGCCCGCCGTCGGTGGCGGCCAGGGCGACGAGCACGATGGTGACGGCGACGGCCACGACCAGCCCGTCGGCCCGGGCCGCCAGGGGCACCGCGGCCATCAGCCCCGCGGCGGCCGCCAGGCCGGCCGCCGGCGTACGCCGCCCGATCCGCCGCCCGAACGCGGCGAGGCCGACCAGGTAGAGGGCCGGACCGCCGAGGGTGACGAGCGCGCCGGCGGTCCCCAGGCGGTCGGACGGGTGCGCGAGCACCAGCTCGTCGCCGACGGCCGCCAGCAGGACGCCCGCCACGATCGGCAGGTGCAGGTACGTATAGGCGTCACGCCCTGTCTGTCCGGGTGTGTCGTCGACTGCGTCGGCCCGGGCCGACGCCGTGGCGATCCGCCCGAAGTACAGCCACCACAGGGCCACCGTCGAGCCGAACGCGCACAGCAGGGCCGCGACGACCGGCCCGTCCAGACCGGCGTCGGACGCCGTCGCCCCCGTGATCACGATGCTCTCGCCCAGCACGATGATGACGAAGAGCTGGAAGCGCTCGGCGAAGTGGCCGGGGTCGATCTGCCACTCGGCCATGGGCGTGCGACCCATCGTCGGCACCCAGTACCGGATCAGCGGCGCGGCGAGGTCAAGGGCCAGCGCCGCCAGCCACAGCCCCCACCGCCCGCCGCCGTCGACCACCGCACCGCCGAGCCACAGGGGCACGGACAGCACGCTCCAGGCGAGGATCTGGACGAAGTTGCGGTGGAAGTCGCCCGGCGGGGTGACCGCCACGACGAACGCGTTCCGCACCACCTGCAGGGCGCAGTAGCTGCCCGCGAACAGCCACGCGTGGTCTCCGAAGGCCTCGGGAACGCTGGTGGCCACGAGCAGGCTGGTGAGCATGACGAACACCAGCACGAGCCGCACGGGCACGACCTCGGGGTCGAACCAGTTGGTCATCCAGGTCGTGTAGTTCCACGCCCAGTAGACGGCCACCAGCAGGAACGCGGTCTCGGCCGCGCCGGCCCAGGTGAGGTCGCCCAGCAGGTGGTGGGAGAGCTGGGTCGCCGCGAACACGTACACGAGGTCGAAGAACAGCTCGAAGTACGTGGCGCGGCGCTCGCCGTCGCCGCCGCGGATGTACGGGATGTCCGGGATCACCGACGGGCTGGTCACGCGTCCTCCACCAGGGGGGCGGCGGCCGGACCGAAGATGAACAGCGAGTCGAGCAGCGCGTCGTCGGGCGCGGGCGTCCAGTCGAGGTCGGCGACCTGCTGGCGCGTCCGGCGACCCAGCCGGAACCGGAACACCTCGAACGGCGTCGTGCGCAGGTGGTACTCGGCGCCCGTCCCGGGCTGCGACCGAGCCACATCGCCGTCGAGATCGGCGACGACCGTGGCGTTGCCGCTCAACTCCTCGATCGAGCGGCGGGCGGCGATGCGGACGAGGGCGCAGTCGCGGGCGCCAGGGCAGCCGAGTGCGCCCCGGACGTCCTGCTCGTGCGCGCCGACGTCGAGCGCCGCCGGCCAGATGCCGAGGTCGGTGACGGCCTGCTCGAACATCGGGGCCTGCTCGGCCCAGCGGGTCAGCATGGCCGCGCCGGCCTCGTCGCGGAGGCGGGCGATCTGCTCGGCCGTCACCTCGGGCGACGGCGGCCCGGTCAGCCGGCCGGCCAGGGCGTCGTCGACGACGGCGACCAGGTGGGCGACGACGTCGTGGACGTCCCACCCGGGGCAGGCCGGGACGGGGCGGGCCCAGTCGGCCTGGGCGGCGCCGGCTACCAGGTCGGTCAGGCGCTGGCGGCTGGCGCGGTAGTGCTCGCCGATCGTCGGGGACCGGTCGGGGGTCACGCCAGCCCGTCCTCGGCCAGCACCACCCGGGCGAGGGTCTTCGGGGCCACCAGCGTGTAGGAGGTGCGCACCCACTCCTCGACCTGCCGCCACCGGTCCTCGTCGGCGCCGTCGCCGATCTGCACCGACACCCAGCCGTGCCGACCGAGCCCGTAGCCGGAGAGCTCGGCCAGCGGGTCGGTGGCGACGACCGCGGTGGCCTCCTCCTTCGGCAGCTTCACGCTGAGGCCGCTGGCGTCGATGCCGGCGAACACGAAGTTCTTCTTCCGCACCCGGAAGGTGACCTCGCCGTCCCAGGCCTCGATGTCCACCCGTTCGGCCTCGGGCAGGCGGGCGACGATGCGCTCGATGCGTTCCAGGTTGTCCACGGTCGCGATGGTGGCCCATGACGCCCGCCGGCGCAGCCGGGTTGCGCACAGACGGCATGACCGGCACTCACAGAACCCTCACGTCTCCCTCATCTGCACATCACGCGCCGGGGTGAGGCTGCGGCCATGTCCGACGGAACTGTTCCCCGCCCCCCGGCGTCCGCCGGCGTGCTGTGGGTCGCCGCCCTGGCGTCGGCGGGGGCGGGGTTGATCCACGCCGCCGCGGCGGGAGCGCACACGGGCGATCGCGTGATGGTCGTGCTGTTCGCGGTGGCGGCCGTTGCCCAGGTGGCCTGGGCGGCGATCGCCCTCCAGCGACCCGGGCGGGGCGTGGCGCTGGCCGGCGCCGCGCTGAACGCGGCGCTGGTCGTGGCCTGGCTGGCCACCCGCATGGTGGGCCTGCCGCTCGTGGACGCCCTGCGGGAGCCCGAGGCGGCGGGCGCGCAGGACACGGTGTGCGCCGTGCTCGGCCTGGTGGCGGCCGGCCTGGCGCTGCTCGCCGTGGTCCGCCCGCGGTGGGGGGCCGGCGCCCTGTCACCCCTGGCCGGGGTCGCCCTGGCCGTGCTGGTCGTCGCCCTGGCCGTGCCGGCCATGGCCGCGGACCACGCGCACGGCGGATGGCGCGCACGACCACGAGACCGGCGGCGAGGAGACGGCCGCGGGTCACGACCACGAGGAGGCCGCCACCGAGCACGACCACGAGGACAGCTCCGCGGACGAGGACGGCGCCCAGGACCCGGCCGGCGCCGCGACGGGGCACGACCACGACATCCCCGAGCGGCTCGACCACGAGCCGACCGACGACCAGCTCGCCGCCGCCCGCCAGCTCGTGGCCGACACCGAGGCGGCGCTGGCCGCGTTCGCGGACGTGGCGGCGGCCGAGGCGGCCGGGTACGTGTCCATCGGCGACGCCCGCAGCGGGGTCGAGCACTTCATCAACCACGATCACCTGCGGGACGAGGGGGTCCTCGACCCGAACGAGGTCGAGTCGCTCGTCTACCGCGTCGAGGCCGACGGCGGGCGCGAGCTGATCAGCGCGATGTACATCCTCCCCCCGGGGTCGACGACGGACGACGTGCCCGACGTGGCCGGCAACCTCACCGTCTGGCACGGCCACGACAACCTGTGCTGGGACGCCGGCGGCACGCGCATCGCGGGCATCGTCGTGAACGGCCAATGCCGTCCGGGGGGCACGCAGGGCCAGGGCATGCCGATGCTGCACGTCTGGGTGGTGCCGAACGACTGCGGTCCCTTCGCGGGCACCGACCGCCGCCAGGAGAGCGGTTCCTGCGTGGCGCCGGATGCCCTCGACGGATAGCGGACCCAGGGGGCGTCGCCCGGGGCCCACGGCGGACCAAGATGGCGGCATGCAGAGCCAGGCCGCCACGCCGGACGCCTACCTCGAGGAGGTCCCCGAGGCCCGGCGGCCGGCGTTGGCGGCCGTGCGCGCCGTCGTGCTCGACCACCTGCCCGGTGGGTTCGAGGAGACGATGCAGCACGGGATGATCAGCTACGTCGTGCCGCTCGCCCGCTTCCCGCGGACCTACAACGGCCAGCCCCTCGTCACCGCCTCGCTCGCCAACCAGAAGCGCCACATGGCCCTGTACCTGCTGGGGATCTACGGGGACGAGACGGCGCGGGCGTGGTTCGACGGGCGGTGGGCGGCGACCGGGAAGCCGCTCGACATGGGCAAGAGCTGCCTGCGGTTCCGCTCGCTCGACGACCTCGCGCTCGACGTGGTCGGCGAGGCGATCGGTCGGACGACGGTCGACGACCTGATCGCCATCCACGAGCGCGCCCGCCGCTAGGACGGTCGGCGCCCGCTGCCGCTACCGTCGCGGGCATGTGCGCGACGTGCGTGGCGCAGGGCGCCCTCTACGTGGGCGGCGCGGTGGCCGGCCTGCGGGTGATGGCCGCCCGGGCGCGCCTCCGCGCGCCGTCTCCGGGCGCCTCAGTAGCCGGCGAGGGTGCCGTACTTGCGCCCGACGTCGACGGCCCGGCCGTACAGCCAGAGCGAGACCGGGTACACGATCACGCAGAAGCCGGCCAGGGCCAGCATTGACGCCAACGTGCTCGGGCCGGTGAGCTCCTCGCCACCGGGGAGGACCGTGCGGCGCACGCCCTGGATGGCGTAGGTCGGCGGCAGCAGGTACGAGAGGGTGCGGAGCGGGCCGGGCAGGCTCGACACCGGGAACATCACGCCGCTGAGCAGCACGACGAGCATGCCGTAGATCGTCACGAACGGGTTGCCCCGCTTGCTCAGCAGCTTGACCGCCGCGGCGACGATGCCGAGTGCGTGGCTGGCGCCGATGCCCAGCACGAGGATGAGGATGGCGGGCGCCACGCCGGTCAGGTCGAGGTGCAGGCCGATCGGCAGGGCCAGCAGCACCATGAACGCCGCCGTGATGCCAGAGGTCAGGACCGACCACGACGCCAGGCCGAACGGGATCAGCTTCCAGCGGATCGGCTCGATGAGCAGCGACTCGAGCCGACCCTGGTCGACCGTCGCCTCGAGGGTGGACGAGAACGCGCCGAGGCCCGAGTCGAGCATGCGGACGACGACGGCGCCGACCACGACGAAGGAGTAGTAGTCGCCGGCCACGGACTCGCCCGAGTCCACGAGTAGGGAGACGAAGTAGTAGACGACGACGGTGAAGACGGGCTGCGCCTGCTTGAGGGCGAAGTTGAGCGGGTAGGCGAGCTCTTCGGTGTAGCCCAGCCAGGTGAAGGCGGACGTGACCTGCCAGGCGCGGCGGGCACGCGGGACGATGCCGAGGCCGCGGCTCCGGCCGGGCCGGGGGGCGAGGTGGGCGGCGGCGGTGCTCACCAGGGCCGGCTCCCGTTGCCCGACGAGCCGTTGCCGTTGCCGTTGCCCCAGGTCCCGGCGTCCCAGGAGCCGTTCGCCTGCCACCCGCGCCCGTCCGCCCCGTTCGCGGCACCGTTCGTGGCGCCGTTCGTCGGCCTGTTCGGCACCCCGTTCGCCCGGCCGCGGGGGGTCGCCGGCGGGCCGGCCGGCCGCCACGACGCCCCGCGCCAGGAGGTAGTGCCGTTGGCGGCGGGCGGCACCGGGCGGGGCGCGGGCCCGGGGGGCGGCGGGCCGCCGGCCGGTCGGCGGGTCGGGGTCCGTGTCGGCTTCGGCGCGCCCCCGCGCATGAGCCGGCTGATCAGCTCCTGCAGCGGCATCCTGCGGCGGTCGACTGCCAGGAGCCGCTCCAGGTGGCTTCCCAGGCGGGAGAGCACGAGGCCGGGCGTCGGGTTCCCGGCCACGTGGACCTCGTCGTCGTCGACCGTCACCTGCAGGTCCCGCCCGACCGCCAGGTGGGCGCAGGCCTGGCGGGCGCTGGCGGGGCTGTCGAACCGCAGGCGCAGGATGGGCTGCTCCATGACCTCGCGCAGCGAGTCCATCGACCCGGTGTGGACGACCTCGCCCTTGTTGATGAACAGCACGTTGTCCTCGAGGGCGTCGATCTCCTCGAGGCGGTGCGAGCTGAGCAACACGGCGAGCTGCCGTTCGGCGGCCAGGCGCTGGATGAGCTGGAGCAGGTCGTGGGCCCCGACGGGGTCGATCGTGCCGGTGGGCTCGTCGAGAACGAGGATGTCGGGCTCGTGCAGCAACGCCCGGGCCAGCTGGAGGCGGGCCCGCATGCCGCTCGACAGCGCGTGGCCCGTCCGGTCGGGCACGTGGCCGAGGCCGACGGTCTCGAGCACCTCGTCGATGCGGGGACGGAGCTCGTCGTGGGGGATGCCCTGCAACCGGCCGTGGAAGGCCAGGTTCTGCCAGCACGTGTGGCGGAGGTTGAGGCTGCGGTCCTCGGCGGGCATGAAGCCGATGTGGCGCCGGGCCGTGCGGGCGTCGCCGATCACGTCGATCCCGGCCAGGGCGACCCGGCCCGACGTCGGCGTGATCAGGCCGGTGAGCACGCGGAACAGCGTCGACTTCCCGGCGCCGTTGGGCCCGACGACGGCGAACACCTGGCCCGGCCACACCTCGAGCGACAGGTCGGAGACGGCGGTCACCGGCTCGCTGATCGAGGACCTGAGCAGCAGCTTCATCCACGGCGGCGACGGCTCGTAGATCTTGGTGAGGTGTTCGACCTCGACCAGCGGCCGGGTCGCCGGCGCCGCAGGCGCGGGGGGAGGCCAGGCGTTCCACGGTTCGGGGGCCGGTGGCCGCGCCGTGGGCGGCGGACCGTCGTACCACGGACGCTGCTCGCGCTCGCCCGGGTCGCCCCAGCCGCGACCCTCGTACGGGCGGGTCGGGTCAGACACCCGCGGCCTCCAACTGGAACAGCGACGGCGCCACCTCGCCGACCCGCACGCCGGCGAGGCGGGGGTCGACCTCGCCCAGCCGGGTCACGAAGTCGGCGACCTCGGAGAGCGGGGTCGGGGGGAACTTCTGGGCCACCAGGGTGGGGCTGGCCCGCGGCAGCTCGAACGGGCGGTTCCCGCGGCGCACGGCCCACGAGCGGGCCCGCGCGGGCAGCGTGCGCAGCACGTCGGTGCGGCGGTGGCCGCGCCGGCCGTCGCCCCGGTCGTCGCGCACGGGCAGCGTGTCGAACAGGGCGACCATGCGCTCGGCCGCCAGGGGGCCGCGCACGGCGGCGAGGTGGTGATCGACCGTGGCCCGCGCGCTCTCGGGCGCGAGGGGGCGGCCCGCCAGTGCGGCGGCCACCGCGTCGACCAGGGCGGCGTCGCCGTCGACGACCTGGCTGACCTGGTTGGGCAGCATGGGGAACTCGGACTCGTCGAGCGGCGCGTAGGCGATCGCCGGGACACCCGCGACCGCCGCCTCGACCCCCGAGGTGCAGTTGCTGTGCACGACGCAGTCGGCGGCGAGCAGCCACGGCGTGAGGGGCCCCTCGTACCGCACCAGGACGCGCGGCTCCTCCGCCGCGATCTTCTCCCAGTGGGCGTGGTCCTCGGACGGGTGCGGGCGCACGACCACACTGTGCCCGTCGGGGAGCGATCGGGCCAGGGTCACGAGCGCGTCGCCCAGGCGGTCGAGGATGCCGGCCCGCAGGTCGAGGTAGCGATCGAAGCGCGCCCGCTCGGCGGGATCGGCGTAGTGGCCGGTGATCTCGCCGAAGCGTGCGGTGCGCTCGGGTCCGTCGGCGCCGATGACGTTGGCGAAGTTCGACGGGAAGAACACGAAGCGGCCCACGTCGGCGCGGACCTCATCCACCGCCCGGCGGTGGAGGCCGTGCATCTCGGGCCGCCACAGGTCCACCCGCGGGTTGCCGGTCACGACCACGCGGTCGGCGAGGCTGGGCTCGACCGCCCGCACCACCTCGGCCTGGGCGTCGCCCCAGCAGCAGAACGGCCGGGTCTCGGCCAGGGTCTCGTGCGTGAAGCGCCGCTTGACGTAGGCGGTCGCCCCGCCCTCGTGGACGAGGCCCTCCTCGTCGATGGCGGCGTAGGTGTTGCCGAGCGCCTTGATGTACCGGATCTGGTTGAGGGCCAGCGACTGGATGCTCTTGTCGAAGTACAGGCCCCGGGGCAGGTCGCGCACAGAGCTGTTGAGCTGGGACTTCCGCCCGACCACGACCTTCCAGCCCTGGGCGGCGGCGTGCGCGCCGAGGAGCAGGCGCCCCTCGAGGCCCCGCGCCTTGACCTCCACCGGCAGCAACAACCACCGCATCGGAGATGTCACCCGCCTGTTCGTCGGAGTCTTCGTCGCGTACACGGACGCGTGTGCGCCTCCGAGCCCGCCGCCATGCCGCCCTGCATGAGGAGGAATGCTATCCGTCCCCGGGCACGCGCTCCACGTCGCGAACGAGCGCGACCAGCGCGACCAGCGCCAACGCTCCGGCGACCGCCGAGATCACGAGGGCACCCTCGAGGTCGTCCCGAAGGCCGGCGACCCGGGACACGACGAGGACCACCACGACGTGCAGCCCGGCCAGCGCAAGGACGGGACGCGACCGCCAGTCGGCGGGCCACGGCGGCGCGTCGGGCGCGAGGCGGCGGGCCACGGGCTCGAGGGCGAGCACGCCGGTGGACGCCAGGCCGCCGACGATCGAGGCGGCGCGGGCCTGGCCCCCCTCGGCCACCACCGCGGCCAAGAGGACCATGACCGCTCCCGAGCCCACTGCCCCCAGCCGGGCGAGGGACAGGGGCGCGCCGACCAGGGCGATCGGCACGGCGACGACCAGCACGGGGAGGATCTGGCCGGTCTCGGGGATCGTGATGTACATGCCGAAGATCGACACGGCCAGCAGCGGCGGCCCGGCCGCCGACGCCGCCAGCGACTCGTCGGCGTCGGCCACCAGCACGGCCAGGACCGACGCCACGATCACGGTCGGCCAGACGACGGTCGACCGGTCCGCCAGCTCCAGCGCCCCGATCGTCACGGCGGCGCCCGGCAGCACGAGCGCCGGGCGGAGCACGAGGGGGAGGCGCAGCGCCCGTCCGACCCCGGCGCCTGCGGCGGCGGCGGCGATGCCGAGCACGTGGAGGGTCCCGCCGGCCTCGGCGGTGTCGGCGATGGCCACGGCCAGCAGGCCGGCGCCGGCCATGGCCACCCCGGCCAGGGGCAGCGGGTGGCGGACGCCGCGGAGCATCACGGCCAGGAGCGCCAGGGCGGCCGCCGCGACCAGGCCGACGAGGCCCACCTCGCCGGCGGCGTCGAGGGGGGCCTCGAGCGGACCGTCGAGGGGAGCGGCGTGTAGAGCGGCGTGGAGAGCGCCGAGGGCAGAGGCGAGGGGAGCCATGTTGGTGGTGATTGCTACCATCGCCGGCCGGCACACGATCGGCGGGACGGAGGTGCCATGGTGGGTGCCATGGTGGGCGCAGCGGAACCCGGGCCCGCGGGCCGTGCCGGAAGGCGCTGGCAGGAGATGTCACAGGGCGATTGGCCGGCCGGGCCATTGCCCGTCCATGACGCCCGGCGGTTCCCCGACGGCGCGCAGCTCGACTACGACGTATGCATCGTCGGCACCGGCGCGGCGGGGGCCACGGCCGCCCTGGCGCTGGCCGGCCGGGGCCTCCGCATCGCCGTCCTCGAGGGTGGGGGCACGGCGCCCGACGCCGTGAGCGCGGCCTTCACCGCGCTCGACAGCACCGGGCGGCACGTCGACCAGGCCAGCCGCGAGCGCTGGCTGGGGGGCACGACCAATGCGTGGACCGGCGGCAAGACCACGCTCGACGCCATCGACCTCGAGGCGCGGACCTGGGTCCCCGACTCGGGCTGGCCCCTCGACCCCGAGCACCTGCGGCGATGCTACGAGCGGGCGGCCGCCCTGCTCGACCGGCCGGCGCCGGCGCTGTACGACGCAGCGGCGGCCGAGCCCGAGGACGGCGTGCGGTTCGACGGCGGCGACCTGCGCACGCTGGTCTTCCACGATGACGCCGAGCCGCTGCGGTTCGGCCGCCTCCTGCAGGCGCGCCTCCGCCCGGGCGACGGCGTCGAGGTCGTCACGCTGGCCAACGTCACCGAGGTGCGGCTCGACGATCTCGGCGCCCGGGTCGCGGGGGTGGACGTCGTCACCGTCAACGGCCGGCGGCTCGTCGTGCGCGCCCCCGTCGTCGTCCTCGGGTGCGGCGCCATCGAGAACGCCCGGCTCCTGCTGGCCAGCCGGGCGCGGCGGCCGGCCGGGCTCGGCAACGCCCACGACGTGGTCGGGCGCTACTTCCAGGACCACCCCAAGGGCTTCACGGGCGTGCTGGTCGTCGACCCGGCCACTCGCCTCCTCCCGGCCTCGGGCTACTGGCCGGCTCGGGCCACGGCCGACGGCCGCACGCGCTGGGGCATCGGGCTGACCGAGGACGCCCAGCGGCGCGAGGAGGTGCTCAACAGCTACGTGCGCCTCGAGCCGACGGTCCTCGACCACGTGCCCGAGGGCGTCGCCGCGCTCAAGCGCGCCGCCCGGGGCCGGCTGCGCGGGCTCGACCCGCACGACCTCGCCGGGCTGGCTGCCGACGCCCCGGCACTGGCGCGCCTCGCCCGGTTCCGGCTGCGCAACGAGGGGCCCATCGCCACGGTCCGGGTCCGCAGCTTCCTCGAGCAGGAGCCCCGCCGGTCCAGCCGCGTGCGGCTCTCCGACCGGCGCGACCCGCTGGGCCGGCCGCTCGCCGCCGTCGACTGGGACCTGTCGGACCTCGACCGCCGCTCGGTGCGGGTGCTGCACGAGGCCCTCGCCGGCGCCTTCCGCCGCCACGGCCTCGGCGAGTTGGACGCCGACCTGGCCGACGGCAGCCCCGCGTGGGACGAGCTGTCCGACGCCTCGCACCACGCCGGCACGACCCGCATGGGGGTCGATCCCCGCACGTCGGTCACCGACCCGACCGGCGAGGTGCACGACGTGCCCGGCCTGTTCGTGGTGGGGGCGTCGCTGTTCCCGACCAGCGGGTACGCCAACCCCGTGTTCACCATCGCGGCCACGGCGCTCCACGTGGCCGACGCGGTGGCGGCCCGCGTTGCCCCGGCCCCCGTCGCCGTCGGGTCGGCCGCGACGGGCCCGGCGGTCGCGGCCGGCGCGGCGGTCGAGCGGCCGTCGCCGACGCCGGCCGGCGCCGCCGAGCTCAAGCGGTGGGTGGCGGCCCGGCGCCGGGCCCACCGGGTGCGGCCGGCGGCCGAGACCGGCACGGCGATCGTGTGGACCGGTCCGGGGCGCGCCGAGGTCGTGCCGGTCGAGGTGCCCGCACCCGGCCTGGGGCAGGTGTCCGTCCTCGTCGAGGTCAGCGCCGTCAGCCTCGGCACCGAGCGCGCCCGCTGGCTCGGCCTGCCCGGGGCCTCCGTCCGCTATCCGCACCAGCCCGGGTACTCGCTGGCCGGCACCGTGCACGCGGTCGGGCCGGGCGTCTACGACCTCGAGCCGGGCACCCCGGTGGCGGTGGGGGGCGCGCCGCACCAGTCGCTCGTGACCGTGGGCCGCGACCAGGTGCATCCGCTGGCCGACGGCGCCGACCTGACCGCCGCGGCGCTGGTCACGCTCGGGGCCATCGCCGAGCTGGGGGTGGCCCGGGCGGCGGACGTCGGCGGGCGGTCGCTGGCCGTCGTCGGCGCGGGCGCCATCGGGCTGCTGGCGCAGCGCATCGGGGCCGCGGAGGGGGCCAAGCCGTGCACGGTCGTGGCCGCCTCCACGGCCAAGGACACGGTGGTCGCCGGCGACCCGGCCGCCGGGCTGGTGCCCCCCGACTCGGTCGACCGCATCGGCGCCGACGTGGTGGTCGAGGCGACCGGCGCGGCCGCAGGGCTCGACCTCGCCGTGCGGGCCGCCGCCCCGGGGGGCACGGTGGTCGTGCTCGGCACGACCCGGGCCGAGGCCGTCCCCGTCCCGCTCGACCTCGTCGCCGCCCGCGCCCTGCGGGTGGTCGGCGCCCACGCCGGGCTGCTCGACGCCCCCGGCGGCACGTCCGGGCTCGACCGCCGGTCGGCCGCCCAGCAGTTCCTCGACCGGGTGGCGAACGGCTCGGTGCGGGTCGACGACCTGGTGACCTCGCGCGCCGACCCCGCGTGCGCGGCCGACCTGCTCGACCGGGTCGGCGCCGATCGCGCGCAGGTCGTGCCGGTGCTCGAGTGGTGGCGGCTGGCGCCCGACCTACGGGCGCGGACCGGCGGGCTCGACCTGCCCAACCCGTTCCGGCGGGGGCTGGCCGTCCCGCTCGGCCCGGCGGAGCGCAGCCCGCGGTCCGCCGCCGGCATCGTCGAGCATCCGCCGGCGCCGGCGCGGGCGGGGGCGGCCGATCCGGTCACCGGCGGGTGGTCCTCCGACGCCGCGGCCGTGGTGCGGGCGGCTCGGGCCGCGGGCGGCGGTGGCGGCCGGGTGCGCGTGCAGGGGGAGGGGCGTCTGGCCGAGGCGGTCCGGGCGCTGGTCGCAGCGCCGGACGGCGACGACGGCCTCGGCGGTGACGCCGGCGTCTCGGTCGTCGTCGATATCGACCCCACGTCCGCCTCGGTGGCCGCCGGGCTGGCCTCCCTCGGACCCGACGGCGTGCTGCTGGTCGCGGGCCGGGTCGGCCGCGTCGACGTCGACGTCCAGACCGAGGTGCACCGGCGCGGCGCGACGATCGCCGGGGTCCCGGCGCCCCGGGGCGGTGCGGTGCAGGATGGGTGACGTGGCGCCGAGCCTCGCCGACATCGACCTGCTGGTGACCGACTTCGACGGCGTGCTCACCGACAACCGGGTGCTCGTCTCCGACGACGGGCACGAGTCGGTGGTGTGCACGCGGGCCGACGGCATCGGCTGCGACCTGCTGAAGGCGGCCGGGCTGCCCCTCATGATCCTGTCCACCGAGACCAACCGGGTTGTGGCCGTGCGGGGGGCCAAGCTCGGGGTCGAGGTCGTGCAGGGCTGTGCCGACAAGGGCTCGGCCATGCGCGACCTGCTGCGTGACCGGGGCCTCGACCCCGCCCGGGTCATGTACGTGGGCAACGACGTCAACGACCTCGGGGCGCTGCGGGCGGTCGGCTGGCCGGTCGTGCCCGCCGACGCCCACCCCGACGTCCTCGGCGACGCCCGGCTCGTCACCGAGTCCGCGGGCGGGCAGGGCGTGCTGCGCGAGCTGGCGTCGACGCTGCTCGGCGGGGCGGGTGCCTGACGTGGAGGTCCTGGCGATCGTCCCGGCGCGCGGCGGATCGAAGGGCATCCCCCGCAAGAACCTGGTGACCCTGCTCGGCCGCCCGCTGCTGTGGTGGTCGGTGCGGGCCGCGCTCGACGCCGAGACCGTCACCCGCACGATCGTCAGCACCGACGACGCCGAGATCGCCGACGCCGCGGCCGAAGCGGGCGCGGAGGTCCCGTTCCTGCGCCCCGCCGAGCTGGCGGGCGACACGGTGCTGGACCTGCCGGTGTTCGAGCACGCGCTGCGGACGCTGGCCGCGTCCGAGGGCTACGCCCCCGACCTCGTCGTCCACCTGCGGCCGACGTCGCCGCTGCGGCCGAAGGGCCTGGTCGACGAGGGGGTGCGGGCGCTGGCCGCCGACCCGGACGCCGACTCGCTGCGGGCGGTGACCCCGCCGGCCAACAACCCGTACAAGATGTGGCGGATCGTCGACGGCGTGCTGGTGCCGCTGATCGAGACCGACATCCACGAGCAGTACAACCAGCCCCGCCAGGCCCTGCCCCCGGCGTACTGGCAGACGGGCACGCTCGACGTGATGCGGGCGGCCACGGTGCTCGACCTGGGGTCGATGACGGGACGCCGCATCCTGCCGCTGGTCATCGAGCCCGACCTGGCCGTCGACATCGACGACCCGTTGTCGCTGGCCCTGGCCGAGGACCGCTGCCGCCGCTACGGCCTGACGGCGGACTGACCGGGTGCCGCGAAGAAATCCCGGGGAGGGGAACGGAGGACGGCGTGCGGATAGCCGTCGTGGGGACGGGGTCGATCGGGCGGCGGCACCTCGGCGCCCTGCTGGCAATGGGCGAGACCGAGCTGGTGGCCGTGTCCGAGCACGGGCGGCGCGCCGCGCTGACCGTCGACGGTGTCGACATCCCCGTGACCCACCACCTCGAGGACGCTCTGGGCGACGCCGCCCTGGTCGTCGTGGCCACGCCCACGTTCCTGCACCGCCACCAGGCGGCGGCCGCGGTCGCCGCGGGCTGCCACATGCTGGTCGAGAAGCCGGTGGGCGACTCGTCCGCCGGGCTGGACTCGGTGGCCGACGCGGCCGATGACCGGGGGCTGGTGGCGGCCGCCGCCCACCAGTTCCGGTTCGAGCCCGGGCTGGTGGCGCTGCGGGAGATGGTGGTCGCCGGCGACCTCGGCACGATCCTCGGGGTCGAGGCCCACCAGGGCGAGCACCTCGCCGACTACCACCCCGACGAGGACTATCGGACGAGCTACGCGGCCCGCCACGCCCTGGGCGGCGGGGTACTGCGCACGCAGATCCACCACGTCGACGTCCTCGATTGGGTCTTCGGTCCGCTCGCTCGGGTCTACGCCGCCGGCGGGCATCGCACCGACCTCGAGATCGACGTCGAGGACACCGCCAGCTACCTGTTCCGCACGGCCGACGGCTCGCCGGTGCACGGCCACCTCGACTACCGGCAACGCCCCAAACGGGTGACGCTGGCGGTGGTCGGCAGCGAGGGCCGGGCCGACTGGGACCACTACGGCGGGCGGCTGGTGCACACGCGCTTCGCCCCCGGGGCCGAGCCCTTCGAGCGGACCTGGCCGTACGACCGGTCGGCGATGTTCACGGCGCAGTGGCGTGATGTCCTCGCGGCCATCCGCACCGGGTCGGCGCCCCGGACACCCCTGCGCGACGGCATCCGGGCCGTCCGCCTCGTCGAGGCGATCGAGCAGTCGATGGCCACCGACGAGGCGGTCCCCGTCACGTGAGGTCGAACCATGCCCTCGCCCCGCCGCTCACGGGGCGTGACTCGGCGGGTGCCGGACCACTACGATCGCTCGGCGGACAAGCAAGGGCGGAATGCGCATGGACCATCGGGGTCCTGCCGGCGGGCGGGGTACTCCTGAGTTGTTCGACCTGACGGGTCGGCGGGCGATCGTGACGGGCGGAGCGGGGCTCCTCGGCCGGCGCTTCGCCGCGGCCCTGGTCGATCTGGGCGCCGAGGTGCGCCTGCTCGACCGCGACGCCGACGCCGCAGCCAAGGCGGCCGGCGAGCTGACCGGGCCCGGTCAGGCGGTGGCGGTGGCCTGCGACATCACCGACGAGGCCGACGTCGACCGCGCCGTCGAGCGCCGTCGCCGCCGGCGGGGCGATCGACGTCCTCGTGAACAGCGCAGCGGTCGACCCGAAGGCCGACGCCGCCACGTCCACCCTGGCCGACGCCGGGTTCGCCGACTACCCGCTGGCCGCCTGGCGGCGCAGCATGGACGTGAACCTGACCGGGACGTTCCTCGTGACCCGGGCCGTGTGCCGGGTCATGGAGGCCCAGGGCGCGGCCGGCCGCGGCGCCATCGTGAACATCTCGTCCACCTACGGGTTGGCCGGGCCCGACCAACGGCTCTACCAGCGGTCAGACGGCACACGGTCGTTCAAGCCGCTCGACTACTCGGTGACCAAGGCCGGCATGCTCGGCTTCACCCGGGCGCTGGCCGCCCACTACGCGGGCACCGAGATCCGCGTGAACGCCCTCACCCCCGGCGGGGCGTTCAACGAGCACGACGACGAGTTCGTGGCGGCCTACTCGTCGCGCACGATCCTCGGGCGCATGGCGCAGCCCGACGAGTACCGGGGGGCGATCGCCTTCCTGTGCTCGGACGCGTCGTCGTACATGACCGGGGCGAACCTGATCGTCGACGGCGGATGGACGGCGTGGTGACCGCGCCGACGTTGCCGTTGGGCACCACCACACCGGAGGAGGGCACATGCAGGCTCCGATACTGATCGCCGAGATCGGCTGCAACCACATGGGCGACCTCGAGATCGCCAAGCGGTTCATCGAGGTGGCCGGATCGTTCTGCGAGGTGCGGAACGTCAAGTTCCAGAAGCGGTCGAACCGCGACCTGCTGCCGCCCGACCAGTTCGACGCGCCGCACCCGGTGCCGTCGAACTCGTTCGGCGACACCTACGGCGCGCACCGCGAGTACCTCGAGTTCTCGCTCGAGGAGCACCGCAAGCTCAAGGACCACTGCGACGAGCGCGGGATGACCTACGCCTCCTCGGTGTGGGACGTGCCCAGCCTGCGCGAGATGGTGACGCTCGAGCCCGAGTACCTGAAGGTGCCCTCGGCGACCAACACCAACATCGAGCTGCTGACCGAGCTGTGCACGGGCTTCGGCGGCAAGATCCACGTCAGCCTCGGCATGACCACCCGGGCCGAGGAGGAGCGGATGATGGAGCTGTTCCGCCGCCACGGCCGGGCCGCCGACGTCGTGCTCTACGCGTGCACGTCGGGCTACCCGATCCAGGCGTCCGAGGCGTTCCTGCTCGAGATCCCGCGGCTGATCGCGGCGTACGGCGACGAGGTCCACGCCATCGGCTACTCGGGCCACCACAACGGCATCAGCCTCGACACGGTGGCGTTCACGCTCGGCGCCACGTACATCGAGCGGCACTTCACGCTCGACCGCACGTGGAAGGGCACCGACCACGCCGCCTCGCTCGAGCCCGACGGCCTCCGCCGCCTGCAGCGCAACCTCGTGCAGGCCGCCGAGGCGCTCGAGGCCCGCCAGCAGGAGATCCTCCCGATCGAGGAGCCCCAGCGCGCCAAGCTCAAGTGGACGGCCCCGACGACGTCCTGACCCCAGGACCGTGATTTCCACAGCTGTTTCGGGGGTCAGGGCCCCCGAACTGGCTGTGGAAATCTTCTGAGGGTCAGCCGGCGAGCTCGGTGGCGCGGCGGGCCAACCCGGCCCGGTCGATCTTCGCCGTCGCGGTCTTGGGCAGGTCGCCCAGCATGTCGACCCGGTCGGGGACCATGTACTTGGGGATGCGGTCGGCGCAGAACTGCGTGATGTCGCGGGGGGCGACGCCGTCCTTGGCCGACACGTGGGCCACGAGCAGGCTGCCCGCGGCGTCGTCGGGCACGGCGCTGACCGCGCACTCGACGACGTCGGGGTGCTGGAGGATCGTCGCCTCGATGTCGCCGAGCTCGATGCGGTAGCCCCGGCGCTTGATCTGGTTGTCGCGGCGGCCGAGGAACGTGAGCGTGCCGTCGGCCTCCTCCCGCACGAGGTCGCCCGTGCGGTAGGCGGGCTCGCGTGGCCCCGACACGCCGGGCGGCGCCACCAGGGTGCGGGCCGAGCGCTCGGGGTCGCCCCAGTAGCCCTGCATCACCGTGGCGCCCCGGATGTACAGCTCGCCCGGCTCGCCTCTGGTGACCACCCGGCCGTCGTCACCGACGACGATCGCCTCGTCACCGGCGATGGCCACGCCGATCGACACCGGCGGATCGCCGTCGGCCGGCACCGCCGTGACCCGGTGGTAGGTGCACACGTTGGTCTCGGTCGGGCCGAACAGGTTGGCGTACTCGGCCTGGGGCACCAGGCGCATGAGGTTGGCCAGGTGGCGCGTGGCGAACACCTCGCCGGCGAACAGCACCAGCCGCACCGACGCCAGCGCCCCCTCGGCGGGGAGCTTGCCCCGCTCGACCAGCATGGTCAGCAGCGACGGCACGGCGTAGATGACGGTGATCCGCCGGTTGTCGACGAAGGCCCGGAGCTGCGCGGGGAACATCGCCGCCGTGCGCCCGACCAGGTGGAGCGCCGCGCCGGCGTAGGCGGAGGCGAACAGGTCGAACGTCGACAGGTCGAAGATCAGCGGGGCGAGCTGGGCGACCCGGTCCTCTGCGGTGAGCCCGAACTCGTCGGCCGCCCACACCGCGAACGCCATCGCGTTGCGATGCGACACCATCACGCCCTTGGGCGAACCCGTCGACCCCGACGTGTAGAGGATGTAGGCGAGGTCGTCGTCGATCGTGCGCGTGGCCGTGACCGGCTCGTGGTCGCCCAGGTCCGCGGCGGTGTGCAACGTGACCGCCGCCGGGACCTCGGGCCGGGGACCCGCGCCGGAGCCGTCGTCGACGTCGAGGGCGACGACGTGTTCCAGCGGGGCCCCGGCCTCGACCAGCCCAGCCCATGTCTCGGCCAGCGACGATTGGCTGCACAGCACCCGGATGCCGCAGTCGGCCGCGATGAACCCGATCCGGGCCACCGGGGCCGCGGGATCGAGCGGGACGTAGGCCGCCCCGGCCTTCATGGCGCCGTACAGCGCGACCACGGCCTCGAGCGACTTCTCGGCGTGGACGCCGACGCGGTCGCCCCGGCGCACGCCCGCGGCGACGAGGAGGCCCGACAGCCGCCCGGAGGCGGCGTCGAGCTCGCCGTACGTGAGGGTGCGGTCGCCGTCGACCACCGCCACCGCCTCGGGATCGCGCCGCGCCGAGGCCCCCACCAGGTCGTGAAGCAGGCGCGCCTCCATGCCCCTCACCTCCGCCATGCCCATGTGATCGCCCGTCTAGGTGGTGCCCGCGAAGGCACGATCGTTCTTCCGCCGGCGACGAGGATAGCAACGCCACTCCCTGTGGTGACAGCCCGCCTCAACAGGGGCCGAGCGCCGCCCGGCTGCCCGAGGGGACGGTCAGGGCACGCGCCTCGCCGGCGACGGGGGTCACGACGACCTCGACGTCGGCCGTCCCGGACGCCGCCCCGTCGCCCCCGAGGCCGAGGTGCACGACCGGCGGCGCCCCGGCCGCGTACCCGGTGGTGCTGGCGGCCCACGCGGTGGCGAGCACCGCCCCGCCGCGGCGGGCCTCGACGCGGGCGCCGGTCGCCGCCGCGCCCAGGGCCGAGACGTCGACGGCCACCCACGGCCCGCCGCCGCCGGCGTTGCGGAACAGCACGGAGGGGAGCTCGGGCTCCCACTCGACCATGAACGCATCGATCCGGCCGTCGTGGTCGACGTCGTCGGTGACGCCGGTGATCCAATAGCGCCCGTCGCCCGGCTCGCCGACCACCGCGAACCGGGGCGCCCCGTCGGTCACGCCCTGGTTGTGCAGCACGACCGGGGTGCCGTCGGCGGCCACCGCCGAGGTCACGACGTCGGCCCGGCCGTCGGCGTCGACGTCGACGATCTCGACGTGGGGCGCCTTCGTCCACAGGCCGGGCGAGCCGGCCTCCTCGGTCACGTCCACGAGGTCGATGGTGCCGGGCGAGGAGCGGTTGAGGAACAGGCGCACCGGCACCCGGCGCCCGCCGTCGACGGTGGAGTTGAAGTGTTGCCCGACGGCCAGGTCGGGCCGGCCGTCGCCGTCGAGGTCGCCGACAGCGACCCCCGCGGGGTCGTCCTCGTCGCCGTAGGTCTCCCAGGCCAGGACGGGCTGGTCGACGACGCTGAACCCTTCGGGCCCGCCGCGCAGCACGCGCCGGTCGCCGCTGACCACCAGGTCGAGCCAGCCGTCGCCGTCGAGGTCGACCGGGGCGAGCGCCAGGCCGAGCACGTCGCCCGGCAGGCCCCAGGCGTCGGACGCGTCCTCGAACTCCAGCCCACCCGTGTTGCGCAGCAGGCGCGTGGAGCCCTCGCCGAAGCGGTCGCCGGCGATGGCCAGGTCGGCAAGGCCGTCGCGGTCGACGTCCAGCGCCGCCACCGACCGGGCGGAGGTGTCGGGCAGCAGCGTCGTGGCCGCCGTCCATGCGCCGCCTTCGTTGCGGTACACGGTGGTCGGCCGGGAGGCGATCTCGCCGTCGGGCCGGGGGTTGCGCACGACCACGAGGTCGAGGTCGCCGTCGGCGTCGAGGTCGGCGAACGCCGCCCCGCTGGTGCGGGCCGGCTCTCCGGGGAACGTGTCGTCGACCGTGAACCCCCCGGGCCCGCCCCGCAGCAGCCGGTCGGGGGAAGGGCCGGCCGCGCCGCGCTCGCGGTACTCGTCCGCGGGCCGGTCGGCGAAGCCGCCGACGAACAGGTCGGTCCACCCGTCGCCGTCGACGTCGGCCGCGGCCGCGGCGTGGCCGTGCATGCCCGTGAGTGGGTCGACGAGGCCCGCGGCCGCGGTGGCGTCGGCGAAGGCGACGCCGGCCCCGCCCGCGGCGGGCGCGGTCCAGCACACGCCGGCCGGGGTCGCGGCCGGTGGGGTCGTGGCGGGCGCGGACTCCGTCGTCGGCGCCTCGTCGGCGGCGTCCTCGTCGCGTGCGGCGTCGTCGTCTCCCCCGCCGCAGGACACGAGCGACGCGGCCAGGGCGACCGCCACGGCCGCGGCCGCGGCGCCCCGGCCGCGGGCGAGGCGGCTCACGGCAGGTCGACGACGACGAGCACGATCGAGCCGAACGTGTCGACGTCCTCGCCCGAGGTGTTCGGCCCGGCGTTGGCGCCGATGTAGAGGCGCTTCCCACCGGGGTCGACGACCACGTTGTAGGTGCCGCCGAACCGCAGGTCGAGGGCGGACGCCACCATGTCCTGCATCTCCACCACCGTGCGGTGCTCGCCGGTGGCGGTGTCGACGGCGATCAGCGGGGCGCCGGCTTCGTAGGCGTCGCCGTGGGCGCCGGGCACGTAGTAGAGCGTGGTCCCGTCGGGCGACAGGGCCAGCGAGGCCGTGTAGCCCTCGACCGGGCCCATGTCGGTGACCGTGCCGTCGGGGGCGAGCCGGAACAGCGCGTCGGGGTCGACGGTGATGCCGTACGCGGTGCCGTCGGGGGCCCGCGGGCTCGACGAGCGCATCCAGTCCCCGGGCAGCACGTCGTCGAGCCGGCGGGGTGCGTCGGATCCCGGGGTGTAGCCGAACAGCGACCCGTTTCGCGCCGCGTACAGCGCCTCGCCGTTCGCGGTCACGAGGACGGTGCGGAAGCCCGTGTGGTCGGTGCTGTCGTCGCGGAAGGTGACCTCACCGGTCGTGGCGTCGGCGACGAAGAACGCTCCGGCGTCGGCGTCGGTGGGCGTGGCGGGGTCGACGGCCTCGCCGAAGATCCAACGCCGGTCGGGCGAGATGTTCAGCGAGGGGACACCGAACCCGGCCACCGGTACCCCGAGCGAGCTCAGCTCGTGGGTGGCGGGGTCGTAGCGCAGCAGGTGGTCGCCCTGGTACGAGCCGCCCACCACCAGGTCGGTGCGCGTGCCCCAGTACGTGGACGTGATGACCTCGTCGCACGGCCCCAGCACCATGGGGGCGTGCACCTTGCCGTAGCCCCAGTCGCCCGGCTGGTGGCCGAGGGCGGCGGCGACCTCGGCGGTGCGGGTCAGGGTGTTCGTGGCGGGGTCGAACTCGTAGAACCACGAGTTGCCGTCCTCGCCGATGTGGTCGCCGAGGGCGGACACGAACCTCCCGTCGGGCAGGACGACGCCCTGGCCCCACTGCGACCACGGGTCGCCCTCGCCCTCGGGCAGGGGGTAGACGGCCGCGCTGACCGTGACCCCGTCGGCCTCGCCGATCGGCTCGAGGGTGGCCGCCGGCCCTTCCACCGGGGTCGCTGTGGCCGCGGGCGGGCAGTCCTCCCCGGCCGTCGTGGCGGACGGCGCGGTCGTCGCCGTGGTCTCCTGCGAGTCCTCGGCCGGTGCGGCCTCGTCGTCAGCCGACTCGCCGCCGGAGCCGCCGCACGCCGCCGCCAGGGCGAACGCGACCGCCACCGCCGCCGTCCGTACCGCCCGCCTGCTCACGGCGCGGCCGGAGCCTCTCGCCGCTCCGCCGTCACGCAGCCAACCGTAGCCGCGGCCGGTCGTCAGGGCGACGCGCCCCTCCCGGGGAGGTCAATCGGCGAAGGCGGCGTAGGTGGCGGTCCAGAAGTCGCGGGCGACCGGGGGCAGGGCCGGCGAGGTCCACATCTGGTTGGTCAACAGGACGCCGACCAGGTCCTCGGCCGGGTCGTTGGCCCACACGGTGCCGAGGCCGCCGTCCCAGCCGTAGCTGCCCGGCGACAGGGTCGTGCCCTGCCGGCGAAGGTGGACGCCGACGCCGAGGCCCCACCCCTGGTGGCCGTCGGGGTCGGGACCTCCGGCCGCGACCTGGGCGGGGGAGAGCTGGTTGGAGGTCATCGCCTCGACGGTGGGGCGGGACAGCAGATGCCGGCCGCGGTGCTCGCCCCCGGCCAGCAGCATCTGCCCGAACGCCGCCAGGTCGTCGACCGTGGACACGAGCCCGGCGCCGCCGCCCGGAAAGGCCGGGGGCGTGGCCCACTGCCCGTCGGGCGGGTCGTAGACGTTGCGCTCGCCGGTCTCGGGATCGGCGCCGAACACGGCCCCCAGGCGGTGGCGCTCGGCGTCCGGCACGAAGAACGCCGTGTCGTCCATCCCCAGCGGACCGAGCACCCGCTCGGTCAGGACGACGTCGAGTGGCTGACCCGCCGCTCGGGCGATGAGCACGCCGAGGATGTCGGCGCTCGTGTGGTACAGCCACCGGGTCCCGGGCTGGTGGGCCAGCGGCACCGAGCCGACGACGCGCATCCACTCATCGGGCCCCGGCGGCTGCTGCGGCGCGGGTGGGCCGCCGCCGAGCCCCCGCTCGAACAGGGCGGTCATCACGGGCTGCGGGCCTGACGCGGTGAAGTCCCAGCCCAGGCCCGAGCGGAAGGTCAGCAGGTCGTGCACGGTGATCGACCGCTCGGCCGGGACCGTGTCCTCGAGAGGCCCCTCGGGGTCGGCCAGCACGCGCCGGTCCGCCAGCTCGGGCAGCAGGTCGTCGACCGGATCGTCGAGGCGCAGCACGCAGTCCTCGACCAGCATGAGCGCGGCCACGGCGGTGATCGGCTTGGTGGTCGACGAGATGCGGTAGATGGTGTCGCGCCCGACCGCGCCGGCCGGCGTGCCGGTCGCGTCCCCGCCGTCGCCGGCCACGCCGGCCCGCAGGGTGCCGGCCGCCCCGGCGTGGACGTCGCCGCCCCGCGCCACCTGCCACGTCAGGCCGACGACGTCGCCCCGCTCGACGTACCCCGCAAGGACCTCGTCGAGGCGGCGGAGGCGATCGGTGTCCCAGGCGCGCGGCTTCATGGCTCCTCGTTTCCGTCGGGATCAGGGAGACGACGACGGCGCACAGCGGAACTCATCGGCGCGCCGCATGCGCGTGGGCTACAAGGCTGAAGGGCGGGGTGCTGGCGGCGCCGTCGAGCGCCATGGCCGCGAGGCGCCGGCCGACCTCGGGCACGAACTTGAAGCCATGGCCCGAGAACCCGGCTCCCACCACCACCGGCCCCACCCGGTCGAGCACGAAGTCCTGGGTCGGGGTGGTCGTGTAGAGGCAGGTGGTGGACGCCACGACCCGCGGGACCAGCCCCGGCAGCCACCGCTCGGCGTAGGCCTCCATGCGGGCGATGCGCGCCGGGTCGCGGGCGCCCGTGCGGGCGTCGCCGGTGGTGACCGTCCCCGTGTGGTGCTCGCCGACCTTCACGGTGCCGTCGGTCGCCGGCAGCCCGTAGCAGGCGGTGTCGCCCCAATGGATGAACGCCGGCACGCCGTGCGGGGGCGTGCCCGGCCGCCGGGCCAGGAAGAACACGTGCTCCTCGGTCGTGACGAGCGGCGGGAGCGGGACGCCCAGGCCGGCGAGGAGGTCGGCCGCCCACGCGCCCGCCGTGACCACGGCCACCGGGGCGGTGACGACGTCGTCGCCGGCGGTCACCCGGACGGCCCCGTCGCCGTCGCCGGAACGGGACCCCGAGCGGGGCCCGGGATCCACCTCGATCCGGGCCGGCGTTCCGAAGCGCAGGTCGGCGCCCGCTCGGCGTGCCTCGGCGGCGAGCACGGCCAGCCCGTCGGCCGCCCGGACCCATCCCGCGGCGGGCTGGAGCAGCACGTCGGTCGTGAAGGTCAGCGCCGGCCATCGCCGAGTTGCCTCGGTGGGGGAGAGGAGTTCCGTCGCCACCCCGGACGCCCCGGCCGTCCGGGCCAGCGCGTCGAGCTGGGCCCCGGGCCCGTGCTCGAGGCACCCGACCGAGTGCAGCAGCGGCCTGCCCGCAGCCGACTCGAGCCGGCGCCAGCCCTCCTCGGCAGCCAGCGCCATCTCGACGTACACCGGGTCGGTGTACGCGTGCCGCCAGATCCGCTCGCCGCCGTGCGAGGCCCCGCGGTGGTGCCCCGCGTCGAACCGCTCCACCAGCACCACCTCGGCCCGGGGCGCCGCCGCCCACGCCGTGGCGAGCCCCATCGCGCCGCCGCCGACGACGATCAGGTCGACCCGACGCTCCCGCATCCGGCCCAGGATGGCAGGCGCCGGCCCGAGGGACGCGTGGATGGCGGGAACGTTCGGGGCCGCTCAGGGCTCAACAGGGTGTGACCGCGACAAGACGCACGCGGGCGGCGGCGCCCCACCACGATGGACCCCGGTCCATCCACGACCCGGCGCCACCGGCGTCGACCGCCGAAGTGAGCTTCGACGACCTGTACCGGGCGTCGCACGCCCGGATGGTCCGCCTGGCCTGGCTGCTCGTCGGCTCCCGGCCGGCGGCCGAGGACGTGGTGCACGACGCCTTCCTCGCCGTGCACCAGAAGTGGGGGAGGGTCGACAACCCCGGTGGCTACCTGCGGCGCACGGTGGTCAACCGGGCTCTGCGGACCCAGCGGCGCCGGGCCACCGAGCAGCGGGCGCTGGCGGCGGTGGGCGAGCCGCCGCCCACCGGCGACCCGGTGATCGACTCGATGTGGGACGCCATCGAACGGCTGCGTCCCGACCGGCGGACCGTCGTCGTCCTCCGCTACTGGGCGGACCTGCCCCACGCCGAGATCGCCGAGGTCCTCCGCTGCCCGGTGGCCACCGTCCGCACCCGCCTGCACCGCGCCCTGTCCGACCTGCGCACGGAGGTCTCCCGATGACCGGCACCGACACCCTCGACGGCCTCGAGCGCACGATCGCCCGAACGCTGGCCGCCAAGGCGGACCAGCTCGTCGTCGACGATCCCCGGCACTCCCTCCTCGACGACGCCCACGGCCGCCCGCCCGCGACCGTGATCCACCTCACGCCGCGCCGCCCGAGCCGCCGGCGCGTCATCGCGGTCGCGGTGGCGGCCGCCGTCGTCCTCGCCGGGCTCGGGGTGGCGAGCCGGCTGGGGGGCGGCGGCCCGGAGGTCGCGACGCCGGCCGCGGCCGGGACCACGGTCTACCTGCGGCAGACATCGGGCACCGTCGGCTTCCTGCCCGATGCGGCGCCTGCCGGTTGGTCGCTGTCCGCCCTCGACGTCGGGGCCAGCTTCGTCGGGGACGGCCTCCGCCACTGGCAGCTCTTCGGGGACGGCGACTCCGCCCCACTCGACCGCGGCGTGCTCGTGGCCAGCGCCGCACAGGCGGACAGCGTCATCGAGGGAGCCACGCGCACCGTCCACGGCGAGCCCGCGTGGGTGGGCCCGCCGGCCGACCCCTCGCACCCCGCCGGCGCGGTCAACGCCAGCTGGATCGAGGACGACGTGGTCCACGACGCCATCTCGGTCGGTCTGGGCGAGGACGAGCTGATCGCCTTCCTCGACGGGCTGGCGCGGCGGGACGACCCCATCACCGGGTTCGACTCGCCCGACACCACGCTGGCAGAGGTCGGGTCGGCGACCGTCGGCGGCAGTAGGACGACCATGGCGACCTACGTCGGCCCGGCCGGCACGGGCGACACGGTGCGGGTCACGGCCGAGTCGACCGACCGGTACGGCGGCCTGTTGCACCGCCTCGACGGGGCCGACAGCCCCGGTGGGCGGGTGCGCCGCGGCACGCTCGACAGCGACGCCCGCTACCGCTACGTGGCACAGGCCCGCGACGACGGTTGGTCCGTCGAGGTGCTCTCGACGGGTTCCGAGACCGCCGCGGCAGACCCTGCGGTGCTCGACGCCTTCCTGACGTCGCTGCGTCCGGCGTCGTACCAGGAGGTCGTCGACCTGGCGGTCGCCCAGTCGATCACCGGGTCCTATGCCGTCGGGGGCGGCCACACGGTGGAGGTGCATGGCACGCCCGAAGAGGACCTCGGGGTCTGCGTGTCGGCGACCAGCGGCACGACCGTCTGCGCTCCGGCCGAGGCCCTCCCCGGAACAGACGTGCTGGTCGCCGCCTCGCTCGTGGTCGACGGGCGCTGGGTCGTGGTCACGCTGAGCGATGCCCAGCGCCTGGCCGCGGTGCGCACCGAGCCCGACACCCCCGACGGGCAGAGCGGGACCCGGTACTTCGTCGCACGGACCCGGCCGGGCGAGCGGATCGCCGTCTCCGTCGTCACGATCCCCGAGGCCGTCGTGACCGCCCAGGTCACCGTCCCCGCATCCGACGACACCGAGGCCGGCTTCACCTACGAGAACCCGCTCCGCTGAGCGGAGCGCCGAGACCGGCCGCCGCCCCCGCTCCTCCGGGGGCGGCGCCGCGCCGGGTGGCAACCGATGCAGGGCCCGCGACATCCACGCGCCAGCATGGACGGCCGTGACCCTCCAAGAGACCCGCCCGGCCCGCCTGCTCGGCCAGTCGCGCAAGCTCCAGAACGTCGTCTACGAGATCCGGGGCCCGGCCAACGCCCACGCCGCCCGGCTCGAGGCCGAGGGCCACCGCATCCTCAAGCTGAACGTCGGCAACCCGGGCGCCTTCGGCTTCGAGGCCCCCGACTCGATCGTGCGCGACATCGTCGCCGCCCTGCCCGACGCCCAGGGCTACTCCGACTCCCGGGGCATCACCCCGGCCCGCCGCGCCGTCGTCGCCCGCTACGAGGACGTCCCGGGCTTCCCCGCCCTCGACGTCGACGACGTCTACCTGGGCAACGGGGTGTCCGAGCTGATCATCATGTCGATGCAGGCGCTGCTCGACGACGGCGACGAGGTGCTGGTGCCGGCGCCCGACTATCCGTTGTGGACCGCGGCGGTCAGCCTGGCCGGAGGCACCCCGGTGCACTACCTGGCCGACGAGACCGACGGCTGGAACCCAGACCTGGCCGACGTCGAGGCCCGGATCACCGAGCGCACCAAGGCGCTCGTGGTCATCAACCCCAACAACCCGACCGGCGCGGTGTACTCGCGTGAGGTGCTGACGGGTCTCGTCGAGCTGGCCCGCCGCCACGGCCTGCTCCTGCTGGCCGACGAGATCTACGACCGGGTGCTCTACGACGACGCCGAGCACGTGTCGCTGGCGACGCTGGCCCCCGACCTGCTCTGCCTCACCTACAACGGACTGTCGAAGACCTACCGCGTCGCCGGGTACCGCTCGGGCTGGTTGGTCCTGACCGGTCCGAAGGGTCACGCCGAGGGGTTCCTCGAGGGCATCCACCTGCTGGCGTCGTCGCGCCTGTGCCCCAACGTCCCGGCCCAGCACGCCATCCAGGCCGCGCTCAGCGGCCATCAGAGCATCGAGGACCTGATCCTGCCGGGCGGGCGCCTGCTCGAGCAGCGCGACACCGCGGTCGCCGGGCTCAACGCCATCCCCGGCGTGAGCTGCGTGGTCCCCAAGGGCGCGCTGTACGTGTTCCCCCGGCTCGACCCCGAGGTCCACGAGATCCACGACGACGCCCGGCTGGTCCTCGACCTGCTCGTGCAGGAGAAGATCCTGGTGGTGCAGGGCACGGGCTTCAACTGGCCCCACCCCGACCACCTGCGCATCGTCACGCTGCCGTCGGCCCGCGACCTGGGCGACGCCATCGAGCGCTTCGGCAACTTCCTGGCCGCCTACCGCCAATAGCCCGAGAACGCGACCGGGCCCCGGTGCTGCAGCACCGGGGCCCGCGGTCGGGGGATGGGGGTCAGTCGGCCGGTACGCCCGTGGGCTCGCGGTCGGCCGGCGCAGGCTCGCGCTCGCCCTCGTCCTCGGGCAGCGGTTCGGCGTGCCCCTCGACGTCGAGGTCGGGCAGGATGCGGTCGAGCCAGCGGGGGAGCCACCAGTTGCGGTCGCCCAGCAACTCCATCGTGGCGGGCACGAGCAGCATGCGGACGATGGTGGCGTCGAGCAGGATGGCCGCCGCCAAGCCGGTGCCCATCAGCTTGAGGACACGGTCGTCTTCGAGGATGAAGCTGCCGAAGACGAACACCATGATGGCGGCCGCCGCCGTGATGACCTTGGCGGTCGAGGCCAGGCCGTCGGCCACCGCGGTGCGGCTGTCTCCGGTGCGGATCCACTCCTCGCGGATGCGGGAGAGCAGGAACACCTCGTAGTCCATCGACAACCCGAAGACGATGGCGAACAGCATCATCGGGATCCACGGCTCGATGGGCGCTGGCTGCACCCCCGTGATGTCGCTGAGCCAGCCCCACTGGAACAGGGCGACGACGATGCCGTAGGCGGCGGCGATCGACAGCATGTTCATGATCACGGCCTTGAGCGGCACGAGCAGCGACCGGAACACGACCATCAGCAGCAGGAACGACAGGCCCAGCACCGCGGCGAAGAAGTACGGCGTGCGCGAGGCGAGGTAGTCGGTGAAGTCGATGCCGACGGCCACGTTGCCCGTGACCGACACCTGGGTGCCGATCTCGTCCTCGACCGGGGGCAGCACGCGGTCGCGCAGCCGCTCGACGAGGTGGGTCGTCTCCTTCTCCTGCGGGCCACTGTTCGGGATGACCTGCCAGATGACCGCGGTCTCGTCCTCGTTCAGCTGGGGCGGCGAGGCGAGCGCCACGTCGGGGTCGGCCGCCACGGTCTCGTTGACCGCCTCGAGGCTGTCGAGGTCGGTGCCCTCGGGCAGCTCGGCGGCGAGCAGCAGCGGGCCGTTGAAGCCGGGGCCGAAGCCGGCGACCAGCAGGTCGTAGGCCTGCTTGGTCGAGGTGCTGTCGGAATAGTTCGACTCGTCGGAGTTACCCAGGCGCAGGCCGAGCACCGGGATGGCGAGGAACAGCAGGACCACCGCGCCCGCCAGGGCGCTCGTCCACGGCCGGTGCTGGATGACCCGGCTCCACCGGTAGGCGGTGGTCTGCCGGCGGGGCTTTGGCGGCCGGCGCTTCACCTCGCGCTTGAGGGCCGGGACGAAGAACCCGGCGATGATGGTGATCAGGGCGAGGCCGAAGCCGAGGCCGACCAGCGGCCCGACGCCCAGGCCCACGCCCAGCAGGGCGACGGCGGCGAACCCCGCGGCGATGAGCCCGCGCCACCGCGTGACCTCGATCCTCGTCCCCGCGAAGCCGAGCAGCGCCGGCAGCAGCGTCAGCGACGCTGCCAGTGTGATGGCGACCACCAGGGCGGCGCCCAGGGCGAGGCCGTTCACGAACGTCACCCGGACGATGAGCAGGCCGAGCAGCGAGATGACCACGGTGGTGCCGGCGAACAGGACCGAGCGACCCGCAGTGTCCATGGCGATGCCGACCGACTCGCGCACCGTGTGGCCCGCGTGGACCTGCTCGCGGTAACGGGTGACGATCAGCAGGGCGTAGTCGATGCCGACGCCGAGGCCGATCATGAGGCCGATGAACTGGGCCGTCTCGGGCACCGTGAACAGGTGGCTGAGACCGACCATGATGCTGGTGCCGATGCCGATGCCGAACAACGCCACGCCGACCGGTAGGCCCATGGCCAGCACCGAGCCGAACGCCAGGATCAGGATGACGATGGCGAAGCCCAGGCCCAGGGCCTCGGACGACGGCTGCTCGAACTCGGCGAAGATGAACCCGCCCATCTCGATGCGCAGGCCCTCGATGTCGGGCGCGTCGGCGAGGATCTCGTCGCGGATCTCTCCGGCCCGGGTGAAGTCGATGTCCTCGGGCAGCTCGACCTCGGCGTAGGCGATGTCGCCGGCCTGGGGACCCTCGGAGGCGATCTGCCGGCTGCCCTCCTCGGTGTACGGGCTGACGACGCGCACGACGTCGGGGATCTCGGCCGCCTGGTCGAACAGCCGCTGCATCTGCTGCTCGACCTCAGGGTCCTCGACCCCCTGCGGGGCCTGGTAGACGATCGTGCCGTTGATGCCGGTGCCCTCGCCGCCGAAGTGGTCGTCGAGGATGTCGAACCCGGTGCGGGACTCGGAGTCGGGCAGGTTGAATTCGTCGCGGAAGGAGTTGCCGGCGGCCTGGAGCATGCCGCCGATGAAGAAGGCCGCGATCCACAAGCCGACGACGAGCCGTCTGTGGTCGTGGCACCAGTTGCCAAGGCGGGAGAACACGGGAAAACCCTCCTGGGGGGGAGTCGTTGGCGAGGTCCGGGACGCCAGGTCAGACGACCCGGCGTCGGTGATCTCATCGGTCGTGGAGGACGACGAACGGGCCGCCCCGAAATCGACGGCGGCGCGGGAACACGCCGCCGTAGGGTCCGCGCGACCCATTGGCTAGCGCGACCCCGGAGGTCGAGGGAAATGGATATGAGGCTCGAGTTGGTGGCGGTCCCGGTGAGCGATCCCGACGCCTCGATCGCGTTCTACCGCGACAAGGCGGGGTTCGTGCTCGACCACGATCACAAGGTGAGCGACGAGATCCGGTTCGTGCAGCTCACGCCGCCCGGATCGGCGTGCTCGATCGCGATCGGCAAGGGCGTCAGCCAGAAGGAGCCGGGCTCGGTCGAGGGCCTGCAGGTGGTGGTCGACGACATCGAGGAGGCCAGGGCGACGCTCGCGGCGGGCGGCGTCGACGTCAGCGACGTCCAGGACTACCCGTGGGGCCGGTTCGTCTACTTCGCCGACCCCGACGGCAACGGCTGGGCGGTCCAGCAGATGGTGCGCCCCGGCTGACATACCGGGCCGTTCTGTCAGACCTCACGGGCAATACGGCGTGTGAGGTCTGACAGTACGCCTTGACAACTTTTCTTGTCAGGAGCATGGTGGGCCCCATGCTCGACGTCGAGGTGATCGAGGACCCGGCCGCCGCTGCGGTCGCACTCGACCCCATCCGCTGCCAGCTCCTGGCCTCGCTGGCGGAGCCCGGTTCCGCCGCCACGCTGGCCTCGCGGGTCGGCATCCCCCGCCAGAAGGTCAACTACCACCTGCACGCCCTCGAGGCGCAGGGCCTCGTCGAGCTGGCCGAGGAGCGCAAGCGCGGCGGCATCACCGAACGGGTGATGCGAGCCACCGCCTCCAGCTACGTGGTGTCGCCCGCCGCCCTGGGGGAGACCGCCGTGGACCCTGACCAGGCAGACCGCCTGTCCGCCCGCCACCTCATCGCCCTCGCCGGGCGCCTCGTGCGCGAGGTCGGCGGGCTGTCCCGCGGCGCCCAGGCGGCGGGCAAGCGCCTGCCGACGTTCTCGATCGACACCGTGATCCGGTTCCGGTCGGCCGAGGACCGGGCCGCCTTCGCGGACGACCTCACGGCCGCCGTCCTCGACCTCGCCGCTCGCTACCACCACGACGACGGGCGCCCGCACCGTCTCGTCGTGGCCGCCCACCCCACCCCCAAGGAGAACTCATGACCACTCCCGACAAGCCGCTGCGCGTCGAGATCGAGATCGAGATCGCGGCCACGCCCGAGCGGGTGTGGGAGGCCATCGCCACCGGCGCCGGCATCAGCTCGTGGTTCCTGCCCACCGACCTCGAGCCCGGCGAGGGCGGGGCGATCGTCACGCACATGGGCGACAGCTCGTCGCCGGGCTCGGTGACGGGCTGGGACCCGCCCCGCCGGTTCGCGTACGTGGAGCCCGAGTGGGCCGAGCTGGCCGGGCACCCCGATGCGGTCGTGACCCCGATGACGACCGAGTTCCTGGTCGAGGCCCGATCGGGCGGCACCTGCGTCGTGCGCGTCACCTCCAGCGCCTTCGGCACGGGTGCCGACTGGGAGAACGAGTTCATTGACGATATGGAGTCCTACTTCCGTCCGTTCTTCGACCTCCTGCGCCTGTACGTCGAGCGGTTCCCCGGCCAGCGGGCCGTCCAGCGCGAGGTGCGTGTCGAGATCGCCGACGGCTTGGAGCCGGCCGACGTCGTGCCCGCAGCCGCCCGCAGCCTGGGCGTCGCCGCGCCTGGCGAGGCATTCGACGAGTCGGGCGGCCTCGGGCTGTCCGGCACCGTCATCCGGGTCCACACGCCGTACCTGATGGTCGAGGTCGACGCCCCCGTGCCGGGGTACCTCAACCTGTCGGGTGTCCCGTGCGACGGCGGCGGAACGATGTGCGAGCTGGGGGCCTGGCTGTTCGGGCCCGACGCCTCTGAGTTCGCCGACAAGGCCGAGGACGGCTGGCGGTCGTGGCTCGCCGGCCTGGGCCGATGAGCGAGCGGCGCCGCGTCCCGTCCCCGTGGGGACGGCCGACAGCGATCGACACACCCGTACCCCACGATCACCACAGGAGACGAGACCTTGGACCAGCACCAGTACGCCATCGAGACCGACGGCCTGGTGAAGCACTTCGGCGAGACCAGGGCGGTCGACGGCGTCGACCTGCAGGTCCGGGCCGGCACCGTCTACGGCGTGCTCGGCCCCAACGGCGCCGGCAAGACCACGACGATCCGCATGCTGGCCACCCTCATCGAGCCCACCGCCGGCACGGCGCGCGTCCTCGGCCACGACGTGGTGGCCGAGGCCGACGCCGTGCGCGGCAGCGTCAGCCTCACCGGCCAGTTCGCGTCGGTGGACGAGGAGCTGACCGGGCGCGAGAACCTCGTCCTGCTCGGGCGGCTGCTGGGCTTCACCCGGCGCCAGGCCGGCGAGCGCGCGGTCGAGCTGCTCGAGGCGTTCGGGCTGGCCGAGGCCGCCGACCGGCTCGTGTCGACCTACTCGGGGGGCATGCGCCGGCGCCTCGACATCGCCGCGAGCATCGTGGTGACCCCCGACCTGTTGTTCCTCGACGAGCCCACGACCGGACTCGACCCCCGCAGCCGCAACCAGGTCTGGGACATCGTGCGAGTGCTCGTCGCGACCGGGACCACGGTGTTGCTGACCACGCAGTACCTCGAGGAGGCCGACCAGCTGGCCGACCGCATCGCCATCATCGACCACGGCCGCATCATCGCCGAGGGCACCTCGGCCGAGCTGAAGGCGTCGGTCGGGTCCGGAGCGCTGCGGGTGCGGGTGTCCGACCCCGACCGCCGCGCCGCGGCCGCCGGCGTGCTGGCCGGCGCCCTGGCCGCACCGGTCGACCTCGAGGCCGACCCCACCGCCCTGTCGGTCCACGGCGTCGACCCCGAGCGGATCCCGGCCGCGCTGACCGAGCTGGCCGCCGACGGGATCGTGGTCAGCGAGTTCGCCCTGGCCCCGCCGAGCCTCGACGAGGTGTTCCTGGCGCTGACCGGGCACCCGGCCGAGGCGTCCGACGCCGACGCCGACGCCGACGCCGACATCGACCAGACGACCGACGCATCCGAGATGCTGAACGAGGAGGACGCGGCGTGAGCTCCGCTCCCACCACCGCCGCTCCCGCTCCGGCGCTCGACGACGCCATCGTCGCCGAGAGCACCCTGCGGGCCGCGCTGTCGAGCACCGCCCGGCCGCCCCGCCCGACCGGCCTGGTGGCGTCGACCGCGTTCGCCTGGCGCGCCGTGCTGAAGATCAAGCACGTCCCGCTGCAGCTGTTCGACGTGACCGCGTTCCCGATCATGTTCGTGCTGCTCTACACGTACCTGTTCGGTGGGGCGCTGGCCGGGTCGACCAGCGAGTACCTGCAGCGGTTGCTGCCCGCCATCGTGGTCATGACCGTGTCGTGGATCACGATGTACACGGGCATGGCGCTCAACACCGACATCAGCAAGGGCGTCTTCGACCGGTTCCGGTCGCTGCCGATCTGGCGGCCCGCGGTGCTTGTGGGGATGCTCATGGCCGACGCCGTGCGCTACACGGTGGCGGCGCTGGTGATGATCGTGGTGGGCGTGGCACTGGGCTTCCGGCCCGACGGCGGCCCGCTCGGCGTCGTCGCGGCCGTGGGTCTGCTGCTGGTGTTCGCCTTCAGCCTGTCGTGGGTGTGGACGGCGCTCGGGCTGCGGCTCAAGACGCCCGAGTCGGTCATGCAGATGAGCATGACCGTGCTGTTCCCCCTGACCTTCGCCAGCAACGTGTTCGTCGAGCCCGAGACGATGCCCGGGTGGGTGCAGGCCTTCGTGGCCAACAACCCGATCACCCACGTGGCCACGGCCTCCCGCGAGCTGATGCACGGCGCGGTCGACTCGACGGCGATCCTGTGGGTGCTGGGCTGGAGCGCCGTGCTGCTGGTCGTGTTCGCCCCGCTCACCATGCGGGCCTACCACGCCGAGCGCTAGCCGCGGCACGGCTGACCAGCGGCCCCGGGCGGGCCCGGCTCAGCCCGGAACGACCGACGGGTCGGCCTCGTCGAGCATCGCCTGGCGGTCGTCGTCGAGCACGAAGCCCGTCTCGACGGCCGCATCGGTCGCCTCCTCGTAGGCGGCCAGGTAGTCGTCGGGCGACGTGTACCGGGCCGCGAGCTGCTCGGGGGTCATCGGCGTGGTCGAGCCCAGCAGCAGGCAGATGATCGAGGCCTCGCCGGCGGGGTCGCCCGACAGGATCGTCGTGGGCGCGTCGACCTGCGGGGTGCGGATGCCGCCGAGGGCGATGCCGTCGTCGTCGCGCACGATCGCGGGCGACCCGCCGCTGTCGTCGACCTCGAGCAGGGACGCCTCGGGCGGGGCGGTGCCGTCGCGGACCCAGGCGTCGAGGCTGCGCAGCGCCGCCTTGATGATGTAGTGCTGCGGCCCGGCGTTGATCGGGACGGGGCAGGAGATGAACTCGGACCCCGCCCCGACCTGGTAGGCGTCGGCGTGGGCCGTGCCGGCGATCTCCCACAGCCGGACGGTGTCGGTGTCGTCCTGGCGGGCCGGGTAGTACCCGAGCAGCGACACGACGTCGGTCTCGGTCTCGACGATGAGGACGGGGGCGTCGAGGTCGGTGCGGATGCGGGTCGGCTCGCCCCCGATCGTTCCGGCGATGTCGATGCCCTCGCCCGGCGCGCCGAGCGGCGCGGCGGCCCCGCCGCGGCTGTGCACGAGGAAGCCGTCGTAGGCGAGGGTCAGGGGCTGGACGCCGTTCACGTAGGTGGTGAGGGCGAACGCCGACTGCGACTCGCCGACGGCCAGCAGCCGCTCGGGCTCGAGCGGGCCGAGCGCGTCGCCGTCGCCGGTGCGCAGCGCCCGGCCGACCTGCGTGTAGATGTCGTAGGCGAACGCGTCGCCGGGGTGGGAGAGCGTGGCGTAGCGGGCGGGGTCGAGCGCCTTGATCCCCTTGCCGGCGAGGTCGTCGGCGGCGCCGCCGGCCGACACGGCGACCGGCCCGCCCTCGATGCCGATCCGCTGGGCCGACACGCCGACCCAGGCATAGCCGCCGCGCAGCAGCTCGTCGGCCATGTACGAGAAGTCGGGCGTCGAGTCGAACCCGGCGCTGACGTTGAGCCACTCGACGACGACCGTGCCGTTGAAGTCCTCGGCGCTGGCCGGTCGCCGGACGACGATGCGGGTGCGGTAGTCGGCCGTCGCGTCCTCGGTCAGCTCGAACGTGCCGTCGGTCGGCAGCGGGCCGTCGGACCGGTACGACGTGGCGGTGCCCTCGGCGGTGTACTCCTCCTCGACGAAATCGGCGGCAGCCAGGTCGACGCTGCGACCTGCCACGAGGCTGATGCCGCTGCCGGCGGTCAGCGGACCGGCGAGGGTCGCCGCGGGACCGTCGGGGCGGTCGACGGTGGCCACGGCGCCGCCCTCGTCCGTCTCGCCCGAGCTGGTGTCGTCGTCGTCATCCGACGAGCAGCCGCCCAGCGCGGCAACGGCCAGCGTCGCCAGCGTCAGGATCAGTGCCGTCGTCGTGCGTGCGCGCGCCATGGTCCCCCCGGACTCCCCTCGGTGCGGCCCCTCGTCCGCCGCACCGGGGAGAGCTTCGCGCGCGTGCTGAGCCGCGGTTCAACCGGCAGGACGCTCGCTCATGAGCGCGGCGTCACGGCAGGCCGAGGACCTCGCGCAGCGACGTGGGGGCACGTCCCGGTGAGGTCGGCGACTGTCGTGGCCACGGTGTCCAGGTAGCCCCCGCGGGCGGCGGCGCCGAACGACGCCAGGACGCGGGCCAGCTCCTCGGGCAGCCCCGCGCCCACGAGGCCCTTCACGTAGGTGTCGTCGTCGACGTGGACCACTTCGACGGGCGTCCCGCCCAGCTCGCCGGCGAGGGCCGCCATGTCGTCCGCCCCGAGGGCGGCGGGCCCGGTCACGTCGTACACCTTGCCGTCGTGGCCGTCCTGCACGAGCAGCGGCCACCGCCACGGCCGCGCAGTCCTCCCGGGTGACGTACGCGGTGCGGCCGTCGCCCGCGTTGGTGACGAGCTGGCCCGAGGCGATGGCCTGCTGCACGGTCGGGACCTGCATGTGGGCGTACAGGTTGTTGCGCAGCGCCGTCCACTGCAGGCCGCTGTCTCGTAGGGCCGCCTCGGTGCCCGCGTGGTCGGGGATCACGAGCGCCGGGTTGCCGTCGACGGGATCGGGCGCCGACGTGTAGACGATGCGGCGCACGCCCGCCGCCGCGGCGGCGGCGATGGCCGCCCGCTGCTGGTCGAGCCGCTCGCCCACGGCGTCGGTCGAGACCAGGAGCAGCGTGTCGACCCCGGTGAACGCGGCGGGCAGCGTGTCGGGCGCGGCGAAGTCGCAGAGCCGCAGGTCGGCCCCCGCGAAGCCGGACAGCGCCTCGGGCTGGCGGCTGACGAGCACGACCTCGGAGGGGTCGACGGCGTCGAGCAGCGACCGGGCGACGAGCCCGGCGAGGTTCCCGGATGCGCCGGTGACGGCGTAGGTCATGGTGAGCTCCTATCTGCAATCGTTTTGGTTGCGGTTTTGCAAACCGTAGTCAATCTGATTGCGATATGCCACCATGGACCCGTGGCCCGGCCTACCAACACCCAGTTCGCGGTCGCCGTTCATGTCCTCACCTACCTGGCGGGGATGGGCGGCGAGCGCCCGATCAGCTCCGACGAGCTGTCCGAGAGCACGAACGTCAACCCCGTGCACGTGCGCCGCGTGCTGGGGCCGCTGCGGGCGGCCGGCCTGGTGGACTCGCGCCCCGGCGTGCACGGTGGGTGGACGCTGCGCCGCGACGCGGCCGGCGTCACGCTGGCGGAGGTGTGGCGGCTGGTGCAGGCGGACGACCCGGTGCTGGCCGTGCACGGACCGAGCCCGCTGTGCCCGGTCGGGCAGGACGTGCAGCGCTCCCTCACCGAGGTCGAACGCTCGGTGGCCGCCGCAGTCGAGGCCGAGCTGGCGCGCACGACCGTGCGCGACCTCGTGCCTGCGGTGCCGCTGCCCACCCGCCGCCCGACCGGGTGACGCCTCGGTTCGACTGCTCAGCCGAAGGGCACGAACACCGTGTCCGTCAGCGTGGCGAGGTCGCTGGTCGCCATGCCCTGGTCGGACAGGGTCCACAGGCGGTCGCCGATCACCAGCGACCGCTGGATCGGCGCGGGTAGGGCGACGGGTCGGCCGTCGGGGGGCGGCTCACCGGGGGCGATGGCTGTGCCCGAGTCGCCGGCGCCCGGCTCGATCGGCAGCGGCACGGGCTCGGGCAGGGGGACGGGCCGCTCGAACACGAAGCCGCACGGCTCGCCGGGATGGCTGACCCGGCCCCGTTCGGCCAGCGTGGCCGCCTCGAGGTCGACCGTGAGGCCGACGAGCCCGTCGAAGCACTCGGGCCCGAACGTGCTGAGCGGAATGGCCGCCAACCCCGCGTCGGCCCACCACAGGAACGCCCGGTGGTCGCTCTCGGCCACGGAACCCGCCCCGGGGAAGGCGACCTGGGCCACCCGGGTGGGTGCGGCAGGGTCGCGCACGTCGAACAGCGACACCTGCGTGCCCGTGGTCTGGCCGTCCTCGGTGGCGTCCTGGCCGACGCCGAGCAGCCACCCGTCCGCCACCGGGTGCAGGTACGCCGAGTACCCCGGGATCTCGAGCTCGCCGGCCACCCGCGGTGCGGCCGGGTCGGCGAGGTCGAGCGTGTAGAGCGGATCGGTCCGCTCGAAGGTCACGACGTAGCCGACGTCGCCGAGGAACCGCACCGAGTGGATGTCCTCACCCGGGCCGAGGCCGCCGACGTCGCCCACCCGCTCGAGGGCGCCGTCGCCCGGGGCCAGCACCACGACGTGGCTCTCGGACTCGGGCGCGTCCTCGCCCGCACCGGCCCACGAGAAGCCGGTCGTCGTGGCCACCCGCAGGTGGCCGTCGTGCTCGTCCAGGGCGAACTGGCCGAGGAGGGACCCGTCGACGTGGCCGGACATGTCGTACACGGCCCGGGCCGGGTCGGTGATGTCGAACCGGTGGATGTCGGTGCCCGGCTGCTCGACCACGGGCGGCAGCTCCCGGGGCTCCAGGGGCTGCGGCTCGACCCAGGCCGGCGCGGCCACGTAGAGGTGCTCGGGCGACGCGTACACGGTGTCGCCGGTGGCGAGGACCGCGGTGGCGCCCGGGTCGGTGACGCCCGCGGCCAGGCCGTCGCCGATGTCGATGCTCGCCACGGCCACCATGGCGAACCCGGCGAACGTGTTCGGCGCGTGCACGTCCTCGCAGCCCAGCAGCGCGCCCTCGTCGGCGGGGGCGCCGTCCGCGCCGAGCCGGTGCCAGCGCGGGAGGAGGTCCTCGGGCACGGCCTCCGCGACCACCTGGCGGTTGTGTTCGCGGGCGGCGTCGAGCGCCCCCTCCGTGCCGTTGGCGGGGCTCACGAAGGGGAGGGCGTCGGCGGGCGACGTCCGCAGCACGAGCCGCACCACGTCGTCGGTCATGCGGGCCGACACGTACGTGCCGTCCAGCGAGAACGTCTCGCCGAGCGTGAGCGCGTCGCCGGCGATGTCCACCTCCGCCACGACCGTGGACGCGGTGGTCGGTGCGAAATCCAGCCGTTCCTCGGGGATGTCGCCGCTCGGGGTGTCGTCCGCGAACGGGACCGCGGCCCACGAGGTGCCGATCAGGACGGCCCGGTCGCCCGCCAGCAGCAGGTCGGTGATGCCGAGGTCGGCCGGCAGGTCGACGGCGGCCACCTCACGTCCTTGCGCAACGGAGACGAGGTGGAGCCGGCCGCCCGCGACGGCGAGGATGCGCTCGCCGTCGGTCTTCACGATGTCGGGCTCGTCGACCCCGGCGACCTGGACGTTGGTGCCCGAGTAGGTCCCGTCGTCCCCGCTCGGGGCCGGCTGCGCCGCGGCCGTGGTGCTCTCGGCCGCGGTGGTGACCGCGCTGTCGGGGGCGGCGCGCATCTCCGCGTCGCCGGCCGCCCCGAGGTCCTCCATGATGACGACCCCGCCGCCCGCTCCCAGGCCGTACTCGGTCACCCGCGGCGCCACCTCGTCGCGCAGCCAGGCGCTGAGGCCCTCGCAGGATTCGATCGGCTGCAGGCTGCTGGCGAGCTGCAGGTCGGGGGCGGCGATCCCGTCCCCGACCGGGCGGCCCGCCTCGCCGCCCGTCGTCGGTGCACGCCGTCGCCATCACGGCCAGGACGGTCGCGGCGGCCACCGTCACGGCCGCGCGCGCCCCTCTGTTCGTCGTTCGCACGCGGTTCCCCTGTCTGCGCGGATGTAGTGCCATCACCGGTTGGACGACGACGGCCCCCCTCGTGGTTCCCGAGCTTCGCACGTGGGTTCCGCACCCGTTCCGTCAGACCCCACCCGCCGCATCGCGCGTGAGGTCTGACAGAGGCGGTGTCACGCGTCGAGCCATTCCTCGAACGTGGGGCCGGCCAGGATGGCGTCGGGCCCGGGGAGCAGGCCTCCGCCCACGTAGACCTCGAGGTCGGGGTCGTCGGGGTCGCGCACGCCCTCGATCTTCACCCCGAGCCCCCGCCGAGCGGCGAACAGGGTGGCCATGTCGACGAGGCTGCCCTCCCGTGGGCCGGCCACCTCGACGATCGGCCCGCCTCCGGTCGCCGGGGCTGCCACCAGGTCGGCGACCGCCTCGGCGACGGCCCGGGCCGCGACGGACTGTGTCCGCATGTCGGTCACGTAGCTGACCTCGCCCTGTGTGCCCCATTCGACGAGCTGGGGGACGAACTCGTGGAACTGGGCGGCGCGCAGCACCCGCACGGGCAGCGGTCCGGCCTGGGCCGCCCGCTCGTGCTCGATCTTGGCGGCGCCGTAGCCGCCGGTGAAGCGGTCGGTGCCGATGATCGACAGCACGATCATCTGGCGGGCTCCGGCCCGCTCGCCGGCCTCGTGGAGGTTGCGGGTCGCGGTGGTGAAGAAGGCGGTGGCGGGCGCCTCCTCGGGCGACGGCCCGGTGGCGGCGTCGACGATGCGGTCCACACCGGTGAGGGCGTCCGCGAGGCCCTCGCCCGTGATGACGTCGACGCCGTGCGAGCGGGAGATGGGCACGACCTCGTGCCCCCGCTCGGTCAGCACGTCCACGATGTGGCGGCCGACCCGGCCGGTGGCGCCGGCGACGGCGATCTTCTGCGGTGCTTCCATGGTGCATGTCCTCCTCGGATCGAGCCCTGTCACATCGGTGGGCTCCGGTTGGTCAGTGCGATGACACGCCATGACGGAGGAACGTGACCGATGGACCGAGATGAGTGGCTGACCAGGGAGTTCGAGGCCTACCGCGGCCACCTGCGAGCGGTCTCCTACCGGATGCTGGGGTCGCTGGCCGAGGCCGACGACGCGGTGCAGGAGGCCTACGTCCGGCTGCGCCGGGCCGACACCGACGACGTCGAGAACCTGGGCGGGTGGCTCACGACGGTCGTGGCCCGCGTGTGCCTCAACATGCTGCGATCGCGCCGGACCCGCCGGGAGGACCCCCTCGACCCGCACGTCCCCGACCCCATCGTCAGCCCGGTCGGCGGCGTGGCGCCCGAGCAGGAGGCGGTCCTGGCCGACTCGGTCGGGCTCGCCCTGCTCGTCGTGCTCGAGATGCTGCCGCCCGCCGAGCGGCTGGCGTTCGTGCTGCACGACATGTTCGCCGTGCCCTTCGACGAGATCGCGCCGGTCGTGGGGCGCTCGACGACCGCCACCCGCCAGCTGGCCAGCCGGGCGCGGCGGCGGGTGCAGGGGGCGGCGCCGCCGCCCGACCGCGATCTCGCTCGGCAGCGGGAGGTGGTCGACGCCTTCTTCGCCGCCGCCCGCGAGGGGGACTTCGACCGGCTCGTGGCCGTGCTCGACCCCGACATCGTCCTGCGGTCGGACCTCGGGGCCGAGCCGGGGGTGTCCCGCCTCGTCCGTGGCGCCGCGGCCGTGGCGCGCCAGGCGCTCATGTTCGCCGGGCCCGACCGTGTGGCGCACCCCGCCCTGGTCAACGGCGCGGCGGGCGTGGTCGTCACCGTCGAGGGCCGGCCCGTGGCGGTGATGGGCTTCACGGTCGCCGACGGGCGCATCGTGGAGATCGACGCGCTGAACGACCCGGCGCGGCTGGCGGCGCTGGATCTCGAGGTCCTCGGCCTGCCCTGACAAGGGCGGACCCTTACCGCCGGTTCGCTGTCACACCCCGTCTGTAGCCTCAGAGGGGTCATGGTCACCGTCCACACACCCTCGCTGTTCCCGCCCGAGCGCTCCGACGAGCGTCCGCAGGAGCGCGAGCTGGCGGGCCTCGGGTTCCACCCGGCGGTCGCCGAGTGGTTCGCCCGGCGGTTCCCCGAGGGGCCCACGCCCGCGCAGCAGCAAGGGTGGGCGCAGATCGCCCGCGGCCGCGACACGCTGATCGCCGCCCCCACCGGGTCGGGCAAGACGCTGGCCGGCTTCCTCGTGGGCATCGACCGGCTGTACCGGGCCCACGCCCGGGGCGTCGCGGTGGCCGACACGGCCCAGGTGGTCTACGTGTCGCCGCTGAAGGCGCTGGCCGTCGACATCGCCGAGAACCTCGAGCGTCCGCTGCGCGAAATCGCCGAGGTGGCGGCCGAGCTGGGGCTTCGACGCCCCCGACCTGCGGGTGGGCGTGCGCACGGGCGACACCACGGCCAGCGAGCGGGCCGCCATGGTGCGGCGCCCGCCCAACTTCGTCATCACCACCCCCGAGTCGCTCTACCTGCTGGTCACCGCCGCCCGCAGCCGCACGATGCTGGCCACGGTCGACACGGTCATCGTCGACGAGATCCATGCCGTGGCCCGCGACAAGCGGGGCTCGCACCTCGCGCTCACGCTCGAGCGGGTCGAGCACGCCTGTGCGGCCCGGCCCCAGCGGGTGGGCCTGTCGGCCACGCAGCGGCCGATCTCCCTCGTCGCCGACCTGCTCACCGGGGCCGGTGCCCCGGGCGCCTGCGCCATCGTCGACACCGGCCACCAGCGCCGGCTCGACCTGGCGCTCGAGCTGCCCCAGGGCGAGCTCGAGGCCGTGGCGTCGGCCGACCAGATGGGCGACGTGCTCGACCGCATCGCCGCCCTCGTCAGCGAGCACCACACCACCATCGTGTTCGTCAACACCCGGCGGCTGGCCGAGCGGCTCGCCCACCAGCTCGGCGAGAAGCTGGGCGACGACGTGGTGGCCGCCCACCACGGGTCGCTGTCCAAGGACCGGCGGTACAAGGTCGAGTCCCGGCTGCGGGCGGGCGACCTGCGTGCGCTGGTGGCGACGGCCTCGCTCGAGCTGGGCATCGACGTCGGCCCGGTCGAGCTGGTGTGCCAGATCGGCTCGCCCCGCAGCATCGCCACGTTCCTGCAGCGGGTGGGCCGCGCCAACCACAGCCTGCGGGGCGTGCCCAAGGGCCGGCTGTTCCCGCTCACCCGCGACGAGCTGGTCGAGAGTGCGGCCCTGCTGGTGGCCGTGGGCAAGGGCCGGCTCGACGCGGTGACGCCGCCGGTGGCGCCGCTCGACATCCTGGCCCAGCAGATCGTGGCCGAGGTGGCGGCCGCGGGCCCGGTCACTCGTCCGGGGCGGGCGCCCGAGGCCGAGGGCACCGAGAGCGCGGGGGCGCCCGAGGTCCCGGCCACCACCGAGGCCGACGTCGGCCCCGACGACCTGGTGTCCGACGTCGACGACGAGCCCGGGGGTTGGCGGCTCGACGACCTGTACGCCCTCATGCGGCGGGCGCACCCCTACCGCGACCTGCCCCGATCCACCTTCGACGAGGTGGTCGACGTCGTCAGCCAGGGCATCACCACCGGGCGGGGGCGGCGGGCCGCGTACCTGCACCTCGACGGGGTCAACGGCGAGGTCCGGGCCCGGCCCGCGGCCCGGCTGTCGGCCCTCACGTCGGGCGGGGCCATCCCCGAGATCGGCGACTACCGGGTGGTGCTCGAGCCCGACGACATGTTCGTGGGCACGGTCAACGAGGACTGGGCGGTCGAGTCGATGCCCGGCGACATCTTCCTGCTCGGCACCCACTCCTGGCAGATCCGCCAGGTCGGGTCCGGGGTCGTGCGGGTGGTCGACGCCGACGGCAAGCCGCCCACCATCCCGTTCTGGACCGGCGAGGCGCCCGCCCGCACGGCCGAGCTGTCGCGCGAGGTGTCCGAGCTGCGGGCCACCCTCGACGGCTACCTCGCCGTGGGCGACGCCGACGGCGCCCGGTCCTGGCTGGCGTCGGCCGCCCCCCTGGGCGACGCCGCCATCGACCAGATCGTCGACTACGTCGCCGCCGGCCGGGCCGTGCTCGGCGTCGTGCCCACCCACGAGGACCTCGTCTTCGAGCGCTTCTTCGACGACGCCGAGGGCATGCACCTCGTCGTGCACTCGCCGCATGGCGGCCGGGTCAACCGGGCGCTCGGCCTGGCCCTGCGCAAGCGGTTCTGCGTGTCGTTCGACTTCGAGCTGCAGGCGGCGGCGAACGACGACGCCGTGGTCCTGTCGCTCGGGCCGCACCACAGCTTCCCGCTGGCCGACGTGCCCCGGTTCCTCCACTCGAACACCGTGCGGGCCGTGCTCGAGCAGGCCGTGCTCTCCCCGCCCTCGCCCATGTTCCAGAGCCGGTGGCGCTGGAACCTCAACCGCTCGCTCGTCGTGCTGCGGTTCAAGGGCGGGCGGCGCAACCCGCCGCCCATCCAGCGCATGGAGTCCGACGACATGATGGTGGCGCTCTTCCCGCAGGCCGCCGCCTGCCAAGAGAACGCGGCCGGGCCGGTCGAGATCCCCGACCACCCGATCGTGCGCCAGACCATGCACGACACGATGACCGAGGCCCTCGACATCGACGGGCTCACCGAGCTGCTCGACGGCATCGAGACCGGTCGGGTCCAGGTGCACTTCCGCGACACCACCGAGGCGTCGGCGTTCGGCCACGAGATCCTCACCGCCAAGCCCTACGCCTTCCTCGACGACGCCGAGCTGCAGGACCGACGCACGAACGCCGTGCCCCTGCGGCGGGGCCTGCCGGTCGACCTCGGCACCATCGGCCGGCTCGACCCCGACGCCATCGACCGCGTGCGCGACGAGGTGGCCCCCGACCCCCGCACGCCCGACGAGCTGCACGACCTCCTGCTCGCCCTGGTCGTCACCCCGGCGAACGAGGCCTGGCGGCCGCTGTTCGACCGGCTGGCCGCGCGTGGGCGGGTGCAGTCGGCCGGCCGCGGCAACGAGCACGGCGACGGAGATGCCCGCGAGCTGTGGTGGGCCACCGAGAACGCCGGCCAGGCCGCGGTCGTCGTCGCGGGAGCGCCCGACGAGGCCCACCCCCGAGAGCAGGTGGCGGCCGCAGTTCTGCGCGGCCACCTCGACCTGTCGGGTCCTGTCACGGTGCCCGCCCTGGCGGCGCGGTCAGGCCTCGACGAGGCGACGGTCGGCGTGGGTCTGGCGGTGCTCGAGAACGACGGCTTCGTCATCCAGGGCCGCTTCACGGTGGCCGCCGACACAGCCGACGCCGTCACAGCCGAGACCGGCGCGCCGCCGGCTGCCCCGGCTCCGCCGGATCCGACGGACACCGAATGGTGCGCTCGGCGCCTGCTGGCCCGCATGCACTCCTACTCGCGCAAGAGCCGGCGCAAGGCCGTCGAACCGGTCACCGCGCAGGACTTCATGCGCTACCTCCTGCGCTGGCAGCACGTGGCGCCGGGCACCCAGGTCCGGGGGCACCACGGGGTGCGCGCCGTGGTCGAGCAGCTCCAGGGCTACGAGGCCGCGGTGGCCACGTGGGAGCCCGACATCCTGGCCCGCCGGGTCGAGGGCTACCGGCCGGGCATGCTCGACCGCCTGTGTCACGACGGCGAGGTGACCTGGCTCCGGCTGTCCGCAGCCCAGCCCGCCGGCGACCGCAAGGCCAGCCCGTCGAAGGCCACCCCCGTCGCCCTCGCCTTCCGCGACGACCTCACCTGGCTGCTGCAGGCCTCCCGCCAGAACGGCGAGCCCGACCCTCCCGAGCTGGGGGCGACCGCCGAGGTGGTCGAGGTGCTGCAGGCGCGCGGCGCCTGCTTCCTGTCCGAGCTGGCCACGGCCACGGGCCGCCTGGTCACCGACCTCGAGTCCGCGCTGTGGGACGGGGTGGCCCGGGGGCTGCTCACGGCCGACGGGTTCGCCGCCATCCGGTCGCTGGTCGAGGGCCGTACGGGCCGAACGCCGTCGCCCACCCGGTCGGTGAGCCGGCGCCGGCGCGGCGGCCGGCACACCGCCACCACCGCCGCGGGTCGCTGGTCGCTCGTCCCGCCGGTCGAGCTCGTCGACGACCGCGAGTCGCTGGCCGAGGTGGTGGCCGACCAGCTGCTGCAGCGGTGGGGCGTCGTGTTCCGCGACCTGGCGGTGCACGAGGGCCTGCCGGTGCCGTGGCGGGACGTCCAGCGGGCGCTGCGGCGCTTCGAGGACCGGGGCCTCGTGCGCGGCGGCCGCTTCGTCGCCGGCTTCAGCGGCGAGCAGTACGCCCTGCCCGCGGCGATGGACGGGCTGAAGGCGGTGCGCCGCCTGCCCCGATCGGGCGAGCGGGTGGTCCTCAACGCCTGCGACCCGCTCAACCTGACCGGCGTCGTCCTGCGGGGTACCGCCCGCGTGCCCGCGGTGCGCACCAACACGATCACGCTGGTCGACGGCATCCCCGACGGGGTGGCGCCGGCCGCCGACTGGAGCGACTAGTGGCTCCTCGCGGAACTGGCGCACATGTCTCGCCGGCCAGCGACGCCGCTGGCTGCGTCCTCGTCGTCGCCGCACCGCAAGGTGTGCGCCTTCCTCCTGCGTCCTTGCCAGCGACGCCGCTGACTCGCCGATACACGCACGCCAATTCCGCGAGGAGCCACTGATGCCGACCTCCCACGCCGACAAGGCGACGCGGTTCCTGGCCCTCCACAAGACGGGCTCGCCGCTGCTGATGCCCAACGCGTGGGACGCCGGCTCGGCTCGGCTGCTCGTGTCGCTGGGCTTCCCGGCCCTCGCCACGACGAGCAGCGGGTTCGCAGCCACGCTGGGCCGGCTCGACGGCTGGGTCACCCGCGACGAGGCCCTCGCGCATGCGGCCTCCCTGGTCGAGGCCACCGACGCCCCGGTGTCCGCCGACCTCGAGAACGGGTACGCGCCCGACCCCGAGGGCGTGGCCGACACGGTGGCCGGGGCGCTCGAGGCCGGCCTGGCCGGCTGCTCGATCGAGGATTACGCCGGGCGCGCCGACGACACCATCTACGACCGGGGCCTCGCGGTCGAGCGGGTGGCGGCGGCCGCCGAGATCGCCCACGCGGGCCCCGTGCACCTCGTGCTCACCGCCCGAGCCGAGAACCTGATCCACGGGCGCGACGACCTCGACGACACGATCGCCCGGCTGCAGGCCTACCAAGAGGCCGGGGCCGACGTGCTGTTCGCCCCCGGCCTGGTGGGTGCAGACGACGTGCGGCGGGTGGTGTCGTCGGTCGACCGGCCGGTCAGCGTCCTCGCCCTGCCCGGCTCGCCGCCGGTGGCCGAGCTGGGGGAGGCCGGGGTCGCCCGCATCTCGGTCGGCGGGGCGTTCGCCTTCGCCGCGCTCGGCGCGGTGGTCGAGGCCGGCCGCGAGCTGCTCGACGAGGGCACCTACGGCTACTGGGCGCGCACGGCCGTCGGCCGCGCCGCCATCGACGAGCCGTTCAGGGCCTGACCGTCACGTCGTGAGGGTGACGGCCCGGCGCACCAGGGCGACGAGCGGTTCGCGCAGGTCGCGCAGCGCGCTCGGGTCGGACGACACCAGGGGCTCGGTGACCAAGCTGCCCACGCCGGCGACCAGCACCTCGCTCGCAAAGCGGCTCGGCTCGTCGTCAGGGGCGAAGCCCAGGATCTTCGCCACCACCTCGACGATCCTCCGTTGCACCTCGGCGCGTCGGCGGATGGCCTCGGGCCCGGCCGCGTAGACCTCGACGAGGAACAGGCGGGCCGCCTCGGGGTGCTGGGCGAGCGTGTCGAGGTAGAGGTTGAGTGCCCCGTCGAACTGGGCGATGCGGGTCTCGGGCGCCCGCCCGTCGCCCGCGCCGAGGGCGTCGATGTCGAGATCGGCCCCCGCCTCGACGCACGCGATCAGCAGGTCGGCGGCGGCGTCGAACGCGGTCATGAAGCAGTCGGCCTTGGACGAGAACTGCTGGTAGAAGGTCTCGCGGGAGACGCCGGCCCGCTTGATGACGTCGGCGACGGTGGTGTTGACGTAACCCTTCTCCATCATGGCCTCGGCCATGCCCTGCAGCATCCGGGTGCGCTGCGACGACACGACCTGGTGGCGCGGCAACCGGTGGCGGCCGCGGGGGAGGGGACGGGTCGGTGTCTGCACGGCGACGAGCATGACACGTGGAGGTGGCGCGCACCGCGCCGCACAGATAGTTAACCGAACTAAATGATCGCTAGAGTGACGCCGTGACCCAGGCCCCCGCCCCCACCGAACCGGCCATCCCGGGCGGTGGCGCGGACGCCGACGTGGGGGCGATGGCCGCCCACCTCCGCGTCGGCGCCACCCGGCTCGCCCGCCTGCTCCGGCGCCAGGGCGACACCGGCCTGTCGCCCAGCCAGATCTCGGCGCTCACGTCGATCGAGCGCCACGGTCCCACGACGCTCGGCCAACTCGCCGACCACGAGCGGGTGGCGCCGCCCAGCATCACCCGGGTGGTCGACAAGCTGGTCGAGCGCGGCCTCGTGGTGCGCGTGCCCGACCCGGTCGACCGGCGGGTCACGCGTGTGTCCACCACGCCGGCCGGCGACACGCTGCTGGCCGACGTGCGCGCCCGCAAGGACCTGTGGTTGGCGTCGCGCCTCGCCGGGCTCGACGACGACCAGCGCGCCCGCCTCGCCGCCGCCCTCGACGTCATCGACGCCCTCACGTCGCGGGAGCGTGTGTGACGCCGGTGGCACGCGCCAAGGGCGCGGCGCGCGAGACCTTCGCCTCGTTCCAGCACCGCAACTTCCGCCTGTTCTTCACCGGCCAGCTCATCTCGCAGGTCGGCAACTGGCTCACGCTGGTCGCCCAGACCCTGCTCGTCCTCGACCTGACCGACAGCGGGATCGCCCTCGGCGTCCTGGCCGCGGCGCAGTTCGGCCCCATCCTGGTCCTCGGCCCGTGGGCCGGCCTCATCGCCGACCGGTCCGACAAGCGGCGCCTGCTGCTGGTCGTGCAGGCGGTGGCCATGGGGCAGTCGTTCCTCCTGGCCGCCCTGGCCTTCAGCGGCGAGCCGTCGGTCGTCGCCATCTACGCGGTGGCCGTGCTCGGCGGCGTCTGCATGGCGTTCGACAACCCCGCGCGGCGCAGCTTCGTCGTCGACATGGTCGATCCCGACAGCATCAACAACGCGGTCAGCCTGAACAGCGCGCTGATGACGTCGTCACGGGTGGTCGGCCCCGCGCTGGCCGGCCTGCTGGTGTCGACGGTGGGCTACGGCTGGGCGTTCCTCGGCGACGGCCTGTCGTACCTGGCCGTGATCGCGGGGTTGTGGATGATGCGGACGAGCGAGCTGCGGTCGGCTCCGGTCACGCCGCGGGGCCGGGGCCAGGTCCGGGCGGGCCTGCGCTACGTGCGGAGCGAGCCCGAGCTGTTCGTGCCGCTGGCGATGCTCGCGGTGATCGGCACGCTCTCCTACAACTTCCAGACGGTGTTCCCGCTGTTCGTGACCCGTGACCTCGGCAGCAGCGACGCCGTGTTCACCGCGCTGTTCTCGGTCGTCAGCGTCGGATCGTTCATCGGCGCCCTCGTGGCCGCCCGGCGCCGCGAGATCGGGGTCCGCCAGGTCGGCGTGGCCGCGGTCGGCTACGGCGTGGCCATGGCGGCGATGGCGCTCGCCCCCAACGTGGCCGTCGCCCTCGTGCTCGGCGTCGTGCTCGGCCTGGCGTCGATCAGCTTCATCGTGTCGTCGACGGCGATCGTGCAGCTCCGGTCGGCGCCCGAGATGCGCGGCCGGGTGCTCGCCATCCAGGCGATGCTGTTCCTCGGGAGCACGCCGGTGGGGGGGCCGATCGTCGGATGGGTGGCCGAGGAGTTCGGCGCCCGCTACAGCGTGGCCCTCGGCGCCGCGGCCGCGCTCCTCGCCGGAGTCTGGGGGCTCGCGGCGGCCCGGCGGAACGCGACGCTCGGGGTCGAGGGGCAGGAGGTCGTCGCGGCCGACGCCGACCCCGAGGCCATGGTCGCCTGAGCCCGCGGCGGCGACGCCGCGCGGCGACCACCCCGCGAGGGTGAGGCCCGCGACGGCCGAGGTCGGGGACGCTGTCCCCGACGGACGACCGGGCCCACCACGCGAGGGCGGCGATCATGGCACCAGAACCTGACGACGACCAGGTCGGCGAGAGCGACTCGGCCGAGCTGCAGCGGCTCCGCGAGGAGGTCGAGGCCTTGCGAGCAGCAGCGGCGACGGGCGACGGGCCGGACGCGGCGGAAGCGGCGGAGGCGCGGCCGACCTCGTCATGCGCCGGTCGTAGCGCCCGATGGACCGTGTCGATCGTCCTCGTGGTGCTGGCATCGCTCCTGACCGTGGTCACCGTGCTCGCCCGGTACGTGCGCAGCGAGGTGCTCGACACCGACCGCTACGTCGAGACGGTGTCGCCGCTGGCCCGCGAGCCGTCGGTCCAGGACGCGGCGGCCGACCAGGTGTCGAACGAGATCATCACCCGGCTCGACGCCGAGTCGGTGGCCGAGGACGCGCTCACCCGCCTCGCCGAGCTGGGGGCGCCGCCGGTGATCACGGGGCTGGCGGGGCCGCTCGCCGATCAGGTCGAGTCGTTCGTCCGTGACCACGTCGAGCAATTCGTGCGGTCGGACGAGTTCGCCAACCTGTGGGACGACGCCAACCGCCGGGCGCACACCGCGGTGGTGGCGGTCCTGACCGGCGAGTCCCGCGGCGCCGTGTCCGTCGACGAGGGGACGGTGACGATCGACCTCGGCGTGGTCGTGGCGCGAGTCCGGGACCGCCTGGTCGACCGGGGCCTCGACCTGGCCAGCAACATCCCGGATGTGTCGTCGACGTTCACGCTGGTCGAATCGGAGCAACTGCAGAAGGCGCAGCGCACCGTCCGCATCCTCGACAGCGCCGCGACGCTGCTGCCGTTCGTGGTCGTGGCGCTGGCGGCGGTGGCGATCCTGGTGGCGCCGAACCGCCGCCGCGGCCTGGTGGCGGTGGCGCTCGGGGTGGCGCTGTCGATGGTGCTGCTGGCCGCGGCGATGGCGCTGATCCGGGCCTGGTACCTCAGCAACGCCACGGGCGAGGTGCTGCCGAAGGAGGCGGCCCTCGACATCGCCCGCACCGTGCTCGCCCCCCTGCGCCTCGCCATGCGGGCGGTGCTGGCGCTCGGCCTCGTGGTGGCCCTGGGCGCCCTGCTGGTGGGCCCGTCGGCCCCGGCGCGGTGGCTGCGGTCGCTGGGCGGGCGCGTCCGGGCCGCCACGCGGGCGCGGCTCGAGGGCGACCGCGAGCCGTCGCCGGTCGAGGCCTGGATCGGCGAGCACAAGGGCCTCCTGCGCGTGGGCATCATCGCCATGGCGGTGCTGGTGCTCGCGTTCTGGACCTACCCGAGCGGGGCAACCGTCCTGGGCATCGTGCTGGCGGTGGTGGCGGCGCTCGCCGTGGTCGAGCTCGTGGGATGGACGCGTCCGGCGACGCCCCCGTCGTCGCCGGCGGCTGGCTAGCGCGGCCGCGCCGCGCGACACAACTCCGCATGGACTTGACCCTCGGGTCAAGTTACGGTCGTGCCGCCAGCCGAGGCCGAGGGGAGCCACGACCGATGCCATCGACCGACGACGCCGCGCCGACGGCCACCCCGCGCGATCGACAAGGACGCGCTGCGCCGCCGCTACGCCGCCGAGCGCGACAAGCGCCTCCGTCCCGACGGCAACGACCAGTACCTGCGGCTCCAGGGGCAGCTGGCGCACTATCTCGACGATCCGTACGTCCCCCGGTCCGAGCGGGAGCCGCTCGACGACCACGTCACCGTCGCCCTCATCGGCGGCGGCTTCGCCGGCCTCGTGACCGCGGCCCGCCTCGTCGAGGCCGGCGTCGACGACATCCGCATCATCGAGAAGGGCGGCGACTTCGGCGGCACCTGGTACTGGAACCGCTACCCGGGCGCCCAGTGCGACACGGCGTCGTTCGTGTACATGCCGCTGCTCGAAGAGACCGGCCACATGCCCACCGAGAAGTACGCGCACGCGCCCGAGATCCTCGATCACTGCCAGCGGATCGGGAAGCAGTACGGGCTCTACGACGGCGCGCTGTTCCACACCGAGGTCACGGACCTCACCTGGGACGAGGCGCGGTCGCGGTGGCTCGTCCGCACCAACCGGGGCGACGCGTTCACGGCGCAGTTCGTCACGATGGGCACGGGCCCGCTGCACGTCCCCAAGCTGCCGGGCATCCCCGGCATCGAGTCGTTCGCCGGCCACTCCTTCCACACGAGCCGCTGGGACTACGACTACACCGGCGGCGACCCCGCCGGCGCGCCGATGGATCGGCTGGCCGGCAAGCGCGTCGCCGTGATCGGCACCGGCGCCACCGCCGTGCAGTGCGTCCCTCACCTGGCCCGGGCCTGCCGTGAGCTCTACGTGTTCCAGCGCACCCCGTCGTCAGTCGACGTCCGAGACAACCGGCCCACCGACGCCGAGTGGTTCGCGGAGATGGCGACCCCCGGATGGCAGCAGCGGTGGCTCGAGAACTTCGCGGCCAACCAGACCGGCGGCATGGTGGACGAGGACCTGGTGATGGACGGGTGGACCGACCTCGCCCGGCGGGTCCGCAGCCGGATCATGGCGCTGCCGGCGGACCAGTTCACCCCCGAGGGCATGCTGGCGGCCTTCGAGGACTCTGACTTCGAGAAGATGGAGGAGATCCGGGCGCGGGTCGACACCGTCGTCGAGGATCCGGCGACCGCCCAGGCCCTGAAGGCCTGGTATCGGCAGCTCTGCAAGCGGCCCTGCTTCCACGACGAGTACCTGCAGGCGTACAACGTGCCCGGCACCCACCTCGTGGACACCGACGGCGAGGGTGTCGAGCGGATCACCGAGACGGCCGTGGTGGTGGCGGGCGTCCCCTACGAGGTCGACTGCATCATCTACGCGTCCGGTTTCGAGGTCGGCACGGAGTACACGCGCCGGGCCGGGTTCGACGTCACCGGGCGGGGCGGCGTGCGGCTGTCCGAGGAGTGGGGCGGGGGCATGCGGACGCTGCACGGTGTCCACGTCCACGGGTTCCCGAACGCGTTCCTCGTGCAGCCGACTCAGGGCGCGAACCTCATCTCCAACGTGCCGCACAACCTCGTCGAGTCCGGCCGGACGATCGCCACGATCGTCGCCCACGCGCTCGCCGAGGGCGTCGACGAGGTGGAGGCCACCCGCGAGGCCCAGGACGCGTGGATCGACATGCTGCTGGCGGGGCCGCGGCTGTCGGTGATCGGGTCCCCCGACTGCACCCCCGGCTACTACAACAACGAGGGCCAGGACCGGGGGCCGGCCGGGCAGCTGTTCGTGGGCTACCCCGCGGGCGCCACCGCGTTCTTCCAGTTCATCGACGCCTGGCGCAGCTCGGGCGCCTTCGAGGGCCTCGAGCTCCGCCGCCGCGGCGCCGCCCCGCCCCCACGTGACGCTTGACACTGGCTCCGGCCACCCGTAGCAATGCCCGGGGGCGCTGAGAGGGGAGAGGTCGCTGCATGGCGACTGTCACGAGTGCGCTCGGGCCGCTGTCCGACGCGGCCTGGGACGCCGACGGCTACGCGCCGCTGCGCGACCTGGTGGACCCTGCCACGTGCGCGGCGCTGCTCGACCGCGCCGGCCACGCCTCGCGACCGCACCACGATCCCGTGGTCGCCTCGCTCGGCGCCGCACTCCTCGCCGACCTCCTCCACACCGCCGTCGAGGCGGCGTCGAGCCACCTTGTCGTCACCGGGCCCGGCTGCGCGGGAACGACGTGGGGTCGGGCGGACGGGACCCGCGGGTGCATCGCCGTGCTGCGGCTGGCGCTGACCGATGCCACGCTCGCCAGCGGCTGTCCGTGGGTGCTCCCCGGCTCACACCGCGGCGCTCAGGACCTCGGCCTCCCCGTCGACGGCGCCGTGCCGGTCCCGCTCGACGCGGGCGACGCCGTGCTGGTCGACGGCTGCGCTCGTCCAGCGGGTGACCGACAACCAGTCGGTCGACGCCACGGCCGCCCTGGTCGTCTCCTTCCGCCCCGTCGGCGGGTAGACCGGGGGGCATGGACGCCCTCGCCGACCGCCCGCTCACGATCGTCGCCATCGGGGCCCACCCCGACCCTTTCGACATGCCGTACCAGGCCGGCGGCACGCTGGCGAAGTACGCCAAGCGGGGCCACGCGGTGGTGACCGTGTCGGCCGCGTACGAGGACGAGTGGGCGGACGAGGTGCGGGGCATCGCCGCCCGCCTCGGGGCCACGCAGGAGTGGCTCGACTTCGAGGAGGGCGCCATCTTCGACGACCCGGTCCACACGCAGAAGATCATGGACCTGGTCCGGCGCCACAAGGCCGACGTCGTGGTCACCCACCAGCCGACCGACTACCACCCCGACCACCGCGCGCTGTCGCGGGCCGTGCTGTCGGCCTGCCTGCTCGCCCGGGTCGACGAGATCGCCTCCGACCACGAGCCGCACAAGGTCGGCAACCTCTTCTACTCCGAGACCACCAGCGGGCTGAACTCGCAGGGCACGATCTACGTGGACGTCGAGGAGACCTGGGAGCTCAAGGTCGAGGCCTTGCGCCTGCACGCGGGCCTGTCCGAGCGGCGGGGCGTCGCCCACCTGGAGAGCATCGAGCACCTCATCGAGCGCGAGATCGCCACCATGCGGTTCCGGGGCCTGCAGGTCGAGCGCGAGTACTGCGAGGTCTTCGCCCCGGCCCTCAACTACCGCGTGACGTGGGCGCACGAACTCCTGCCCCTGGCCACGTTGCCCCCCATCGAGGATTGACGGGGGCGCTCGTCGGGCCAACAGTCGTGCAACCGCCGTGCAAGGAGACACTGGTCCGATCGGAGGCATGACCATGACGAACGACTCCGCTGCCCCCGGCGACGTCGACTCCTTCGCCGAGCGCATCTTCGGTGCGGTCCTCGGCGCCCAGCTGACCCAGGCGATCGACCTCGGCGACCGGCTCGGCTGGTACCGCGCCCTGGCGGACGGCGGCCCGGCCACCGCGGGCGAGCTCGCGTCGCGCACCAGCAGCGCCGAGCGCTACGCCCGCGAGTGGCTCGAGCACCAGGCCGCCTGCGGCGTCCTGACCGTGGACGACGCCGGCGCGGCCCCCGACGAGCGGCGCTTCGCCCTGCCCGCGGCCCACGCCGCCGTGCTGGCCGACCGCGACAGCGTGGCGTTCATGACGCCGGTGGCGCGGTTCGCGACCGCGTCGGGCCAGGCCATCGACCGCATCGCCGATGCCTACCGCACCGGCGGCGGCGTGAGCTGGGCCGAGCTCGGCGACGAGGCGCGCGAGGCGCAGGCCGCGGCCAACCGCCCGCTGTTCCTCCACCGACTGGGCCAGGAGCTGCTGCCCCAGGCACCCGAGCGTCCACACCCGGCTGCAGCGGGCCTCTCGCATCGCCGACGTGGGCTGTGGCTACGGCTGGTCCTCTGTCGCCCTGGCGCGCGCCTACCCGGGCGTCGCGGTCGACGGCTACGACGTGGACGAGCCGTCGGTGGTCGCGGCTCGGCGCAACGCCGACGAGGCGGGTGTGGCCGACCGGGTCGCGTTCACGACCGACGACGTCGGCGGCCTCGACGCCCGCTCGGGCGCCTACGACGCGGTGTTCGCGTTCGAGTGCGTGCACGACCTGTCCGACCCGGTCACGGTGCTGGCCGCCATGCGGCGGATGGTGGCCGCCGACGGGGTCGTCGTCGTGATGGACGAGCGGGCCGAGGACGCGTTCTCCGCCCCGGCGCCCGAGGTCGAGCAGCTGCTCTACGGCTACTCGCTGATGTGCTGCCTCGGCGACGGCCTGTCCCACCAGCCGTCGGTGGGCACCGGCACGGTCATGCGCACGGACACGTTCACCGAGTACGCGCGGGCCGCCGGCTTCACCGGGGTCGACGTCCTCCCGATCGAGGACGACGTCTTCCGCTTCTACCTCCTCCGCCACTGAGTTTCAGTCGATCTCGTGGCGGGAGGCCGCCCGTTCCTACCCTCTGCGGTGCGGCGGGGAAACCCTGCCGCGGTCGGCGCGCTACCGGGCGACCGCTACCGTGCTGCCGGCGATGTCCGATTCGCCCCCGCCGCCCTCCCCGCCGCCCTCCCCGCCACCTCCCCCTCCGCCGCCTCCCCCTCCCGAGGGCACCGACGCGGCCGAGGTCCGTGCCGACGCCGAGGCCCGGGCCGCGCTCGAGGCCGACCTGGCGGCGACGCCCCGCCGCCGGCTGGCGACCGCCCTCGTCGGGCTCGTGGTGATCGCCGCCCTGCTGCTGTCGCTGGTCATGGTGCGGCGGGTCTCGTCGGGCGACGATCCGGCCGACCGGACCGGCGATCCTCCGCCCACCACCGAACCCGAGCCGGCCACCGAGGAGGAAGTCCAGGCCACCGTCGCCGAGATCAGCGACTTCGTCGCCGCGGAACGGGGCCTCGACTTCCTCGCGCCGGTCGACGTGGAGCTCGAGGGCGAGGGGGCGTTCCAGGACCGGTTGCTCGCGGACTTCGACGAGGACGCCGATCAGCTCCGGGAGACCGAGGTCTTCCTCGAGGGCCTCGGCCTCGTCGAGCCCGGCACCGACCTCGTCGAGTCGATGCGATCGCTGTTGGGCATGGGCGTCGTGGGGTTCTACGACCCCGAGACCGACGAGCTCGTCGTGCGGGGCGCGGCGCTGACGCCCTACGTGCGGACCACGATCGCCCACGAGCTGGTCCACGCCCTCGACGACCAGCACCTCGACCTCGATCGCCCCGAGTACGACGAGGCCGACGACGAGATCGGCTTCGGCTTCAGCTCCGTCGTCGAGGGCAACGCCCGCCGGGTCGAGAACGCCTATCGCGAGTCGCTCAGCGAGCAGGAGCAGGCCGACGCCACCGCCGAGGAGATGGCCCTCGGCAGCGACGCCGACATGGGCGACATCCCGCTCGTCCTCGTCGACCTGATCAGCGCCCCGTACGCCCTCGGCGAGACCCTGGTGGCCGACCTGGCCGCGCTCGGTGGCGAGGACGCGGTCAACGCAGCCTTCGCCGATCCGCCCCGCACCAGCGAGCAGGTGATCGACCCCGACCGCTACGCCGCCCGCGAGCCCGCGGTCGAGGTGCCGCATCCGCAGGTGCCCGGCGAGGTGGTGGAGGAGGGGATGCTCGGCGAGCTGCTCGTGCTGCTCGTCCTCGCCGACGGCGCGGACCAGGACGTGGCCGGCACCGCCGCCATGGGCTGGGGCGGCGACTGGGGCGTCGCCTGGCGCGACGGCGAGCGGTCGTGCGTCACCGCCACGCTGGTGGGCGACGACCTGACCGAGACGACCGAGCTGCAGGTCGCCTTCGAGACCTGGGCCGAGCAGAACGGCGCCACGATCACGTCGAGCGCGGTGGGGGCGCCGTTCACCGTTCAGTCCTGCGCAGGCTGAGCGCCGGCGGGCCGCCCGCCGGCTGATCGGGTCAGGTCCGGGCGATCACGTCCCGGCCGAAGGCCGCCAGCGCATCGCCGATCGCCGCGGGGTCGAAGGCCAGCGGCGGGATCACGAGCCGCGCGACCCCCATCTCCGCCAGCCTCCCGACCTCGTCGACGGCCTGCTCGCCGCCGGCGAGCACGCTGGCGCCGGTCCAGGTGATCTCGACGTCGGCAGGATCGCGGCCCGCCTGCTCCGCGGCGGCCCGCAGCTCGTCGAGCAGCGCCGGCAGGTCGCCCTTGGCGGGGAAGAACCCGTCGCCGAGCCGGCCCGCGCGGCGCGCGGCGGCCGGGGTGTGCCCGCCGATGATCACCGGGACGCGGCCGTCGACCGGGCGGGGCCGCAGGATCGCCTCGCGGAACGACACGGTCTCGCCGGAGAACGTCGCCATGTCCTGCGACCAGAGGGCGCGCATCGCCTCGACGTACTCGTCGGTGCGCCGTCCCCGGTCGGGGAACGAGGCGCCGATGACCGCGAACTCCTCCTCCAGCCAGCCGACGCCGACCCCCAGCAGCACCCGCCCACCCGACATCACGTCGAGCGTCGCCACCTCCTTGGCCAGGATCACGGGGTTGCGCTGGGGGAGGACGAGGATGCCGGTGCCCAGGCGCAGGGTCGTCGTGTGGGCGCCCACCCAGGTGAGCCAGACCAGCGGGTCGGGGAGGTTGAACTCCTCGCCGCCGGGCATCTTGCCGCCCGGGGCGTACGGGTAGGTCGAGGTGTAGCCGTGCGGCACGACCACGTGCTCGACCGTCCACAGCGACTCGAAGCCGGCCGCCTCGGCGGCGGTGGCGATCGCCACGGCGCCGTCGGGGGTGGCGAAGTGACCGATGTTGGCGTAGGCGATGCCGAACTCCATGGGCGCAACGTAGCCGAGCCTGACCGGCGGTCAGGCGGGCGACGCGCCCCTCGGCCGACCTCCGAACTCGGCGGCGCGGCCGAGCGCCCTGGCGGCCCGGCGTGACGGATGCGACACCGGCCTGACGTCACAAACCCGGGGGGCTGCGGGGTCGTGTTGGTGGAGACCGAACCATCGACAGGCCCGCCATCCCCCGGCGGGCCCAGGAGGCCCCGATGACCCACGAGACGCATGCGCCCGGCCTGGTCGTGCTGGGCGGCGACCCGGTCCGCTCCCTGGACGACCACCGCGCCGCGGGCGGGGGCGAAGGCCTCCGGGTCGCACACGCCATCGGCCCGTGGCGCACCGCCGAGGAGGTGACGCTCTCGGGCCTGCGGGGCCGGGGCGGCGGCGGGTTCCGCACCGGCCACAAGTGGCAGTCGGTCCTGGAGAACAGCCGCGAGGACGAGATGCGCTTCGTGGTGTGCAACGGCGCCGAGGGCGAGCCGGGCACGTTCAAGGACCGGGCGATCCTCCGTCACAACCCGTACCAGGTCATCGAGGGCCTGGCCATCGCCGCCTTCGTGATCGGCGCCACCCACGCCTTCCTCGCCACCAAGGCCGCCTTCACCCGCGAGGTGGAGGCCCTCCAGCGGGCGCTGGCCGAGATGAGCGCCGCGGGGCTCGCCGGCGACGTGCCGATCACCATCGTGCTCGGGCCCGACTCGTACCTGTTCGGCGAGGAGAAGGCCCTGCTCGAGGTCATCGAGGGCGAGGACCCGCTGCCGCGCCGCGACCCGCCCTACCAGCACGGCCTGTTCGCTTCGGGGCCGTCGTCGGGATGGTCGGCCCGCGACGAGCTGGACGCCGGGGGCGAGGCGGCCAACCCGACCGTCGTGAACAACCTCGAGACGCTCGCCACGGTCCCGCACATCCTCGCTCGCTCGGCCGAGTGGTACCGGGCGATGGGCACGTGGGAGTCGCCGGGCACGACCGTGTTCACCGTCGTCGGCGACGTGGTCCGGCCGGGGTTCGCCGAGCTCGAGCTGGGCACCAGCGTCCGCGAGGTCATCGAGCGGGTCGGCGGCGGCCCGCTGCCCGGGCGCCGGGTCAAGGCCGTGTTCTCGGGGGTGTCGAACGGCGTGCTGACCGCCGACCACCTCGACGTCCCGGCCACCTACGACGACCTGCGCGCCGCCGGCGGCGGGCTCGGCTCGGCGGGGTTCATCGTGTACGACGACACGGCCGACATGGTGGCGGTGGCCCGGATGTTCGCCCGGTTCCTGCACGTCGAGTCGTGCGGGCAGTGCGGCGCCTGCAAGATGCACAGCGGGGAGATCAGCGAGGCGCTGGCCCGGATCGAGCAGCAGCGGGGCGACGACGCCGACGTCGAGGAGATCGGCGCCCGCCTCCGCATGGTGACCGACCAGAACCGGTGCTACGTGCCGGTCGAGCTCCAGACGGTCGTGGCCAGCATCCTGCGGGCGTTCCCCGACGACTTCGTCGCCCACCTCGAGGGCACGCCACCGCCCACCCGGATGTACCGGCTGCCCAAGATCACCGACATGGTCGACGGCACGGCGACCTACGACCCCCGGATCGCGCTCAAGCAGCCCGACTGGACCTACGCCTCGCTGCCCGAGCCGGGCCGCCGGGCGGGGTGAGCGGCATAGGAGGCCGGCGGACGGTGCGTGCGTCGCAGCCCACGCGTGGGGATTTGGCGACCGACCACCAGCACCACCCGCCGGCCGACAGGGGTCGCGACTTCAGGTGCGGATGTCGACCGGGCGGCTGACCTCGGCGAAGAAGTCGTTGCCCTTGTCGTCGACCACCACGAAGGCAGGGAAGTCCTCGACCTCGATGCGCCAGACCGCCTCCATGCCCAGCTCGGCGTACTCGAGCACCTCGACCTTGCGGATGCAGTCCTGCGCCAGCTTGGCGGCCGGCCCACCGATCGACCCGAGGTAGAAGCCGCCGTGGGTCTTGCAGGCCTCGGTCACTCGCCGGCTGCGGTTGCCCTTGGCCAGCATGACCATGCTGCCGCCGGCGGCCTGGAACTCGTCGACGTAGGCGTCCATGCGGCCCGCGGTGGTGGGCCCGAACGAGCCCGAGGCCATCCCCTCGGGCGTCTTGGCCGGGCCGGCGTAGTAGACGCAGTGGTCGCGCAGGTACTGCGGCATGCCCTCGCCGCCGTCGAGGCGCTCCTTGATCTTGGCGTGCGCGATGTCGCGGGCCACGACCATGGGGCCCGACAGCGACAGGCGGGTCTTGACCGGGTAGCGGCCCAGCTCGGCGCGGATCTCGTCCATCGGGCGCGAGAGGTCGATGCGCACCACGCGCTCGGCCAGCGCCGACTCGTCCACCTCGGGCAGGAAGCGGGCGGGGTCGTGCTCGAGCTGCTCGAGGTACACGCCGTCGTGGGTGATCTTGGCCAGCGCCTGGCGGTCGGCCGAGCACGACACGGCGATGCCGACCGGGCACGAGGCGCCGTGCCGGGGCAGCCGGATGACCCGCACGTCGTGGCAGAAGTACTTGCCGCCGAACTGGGCACCGATGCCGAACTGCTGCACCTGGGCGAGGATCTCGGCCTCGAGCTCGAGGTCACGGAAGCCGTGGCCCAGTGCGGTGCCCTCGGTCGGCAGCGAGTCGAGGTAGCGGGTCGAGGCCAGCTTGGCGGTCTCGACCGCGAACTCGGCCGACGTGCCCCCGATGACGACCGCCAGGTGGTACGGCGGGCAGGCGGCGGTGCCGAGGGCCCGCAGCTTCTCGTCGAGGAACCGCGTCAGGCTCTGCGGGTTGAGCAGCGCCTTGGTCTCCTGGAACAGGTAGCTCTTGTTGGCCGAGCCGCCGCCCTTGGCCATGAACATCAGCTTGTAGGTGTCGCCGTCGACGGCCGAGACCTTGATCTCCGCGGGCAGGTTCGACTTCGTGTTGACCTCGTCCCACATGGTGAGCGGGGCCAACTGGCTGTAGCGCAGGTTGTCGCGCTCGTAGGTGTCGAACACGCCGCGGGCGATGGCCTCCTCGTCGCCGCCGCCGGTGAACACGAACTGGCCCTTCTTGCCCTTGACGATGGCGGTGCCGGTGTCCTGGCACATGGGCAGCACGCCGCCCGCCGAGATGCAGGCGTTCTTGAGGAGGTCGAGGGCGACGAAGCGGTCGTTGGCCGACGCCTCGGGATCCTCCAGGATGCGGCGGAGCTGACCGAGGTGGCCGGGCCGGAGATAGTGGGCGATCTCGTGCATGGCCAGTGCCGTGAGCCGGGTGAGGACCTGGGGTTCGACCGTGAGGAAGCGGTGACCGCCGGCCGTGAAGCTGCCGATGCCGTCGGAGGACACGAGCCGGTAGGTCGTCTCGTCGGGGCCCAGGGGCAGCAGCTCGGTGTACGCGAACGCGGTCACGCTTCCCGCTCTTGGCCTTCGGCCGGGCCGCTCGGGCCCCGCTCACTGCTCCGCAGACGTTCGCTCACGCTTCCCGCTCTTGGCCTTCGGCCGGGCCGCTCGGGCCCCGCTCACTGCTCCGCAGACGTTCGCTCACGGCCGGGCACCGTAGGCGGGCCGCCACGCAGCGGTCACGTTGGGTCGGTCCGTGCCGAGGCAATGGGTTCCGTTCGCCCGAGCCCGAGGCAATCGGTTCCGGATCCGGAACCCACACCTCGACCTCGGTCCGCCGGAACCCATTGCCTCGGCGACTTCCGAACGCGCCTGCCGGCTATACGGGCATGAGGTCGTCGCTGACCGGGACGATGGCGTCGGCGGGCGTCGCCACCCGCTCCTCGGCCGGCCGAGGACGGCGCCGGATGCCCTGGACGGTGACGGCCAGGCCGACGAGCACCGCCGCCAGCGGGACCAGCAGTGCGGCGTGGAAGCCGTCCAGCACCGCGTCCGCGGTGCCGCCGGTCCCGACGTTGGCCTCGTTGACCGCGGTGGTGACGGCGAGGACCAGCGCCGGGCCGAGCTGCAGGGACGTGTTGACCAGCCCGCCGGCCACGCCCTGCTCGTGGGCGGCGATGCCGTTGGTGGCGCCGATGCTCAGCGGGCCGTAGGCCAGTGCAAAGCCGAAGCCGACGAGCAGGAACGCGGGCAGGAGGACGGTGACGTAGGACGACTCGGGGCCGATGCCGAGCAGCAGGGCGTAGGCGACCGCGTGGCTGGCGAGCCCGGCGGCCACCACGGGAGCGACGCCGAACCGGGCGACGAGGGGCGGGGCGATGCGGGGCGCCATGGCGGCCACCGGGCCGGACGGGAACACGGCCAGGCCGGTCTCGATGGCCGACCAGCCGCGCACCTCCTGCATGTACAGGGTGACCACGAACAGCGTGGCGACCCACCCGCCGGTCAGGACGAGCGCGCCGACGTTGGCCCGCACCAGGTCCGGCGACCGCAGGATGCCGAGGCGCAGCAGAGGGGCGGCGGCCCGCCGCTCGATGGCGACGAACAGGGCCAGCAGGGCGACGACGCCGAACAGCGAGCCGAGCGTGCGGCCCGACGCCCACCCCACACGCGGGGCCTCGACGAGCGTCGTGACGAGCAGCAGCATCGCCGCGGTCACGGTGACGGCCCCGGCGACGTCGAAGCCGCGCCGCGTGCGTTCGGGGCGGCGGTCGTGGGGCACCAGGCGTACGGCCGCGGCGAGGATGAGCAGGGCCAGGGCCACCGGCACGAAGAACACCAGCCGCCAGTGCGCCTCGGTCAGCAGGCCGCCGACGACGAGGCCGAGCGCGAAGCCGGTCGCGCCGGTGGCGCCGTAGATCGTGAGGGCGCGGTTGCGTGCGGGCCCCTCGGCGAACGTGGTGGTGATGATGGACAGGCCGGCCGGGGCGGTGAAGGCGGCGCTGACGCCGGTGACGAAGCGGGCGATCACGAGCAGCGTCCCGCCGTCGGCGAGGCCCCCGAGGCCGGAGAACACGGTGAAGACCGCGAGCCCGCCGACGAACATGCGGCGACGCCCCAACAGGTCGGCCGCCCGCCCGCCGAGCAGCAGGAAGCCGCCGTAGCCGAGCACGTACGAGCTGACGACCCATTGCAGCGAGTTCGGCGCCATGCCGAGGTCGGCGCCGATCGAGGGAAGCGTGACACCCATCATCGAGACGTCGAGGGCGTCGAGGAACAGGGCGCCGCACAGCACGATCAGCACGCCCCACGCTCGGGCGGAGAGGTGCGGGTCGGCGGCGTCCGGCGGGCTGGTGGCGGGGGAGGAGGGCACGCGGACGGCTCCTGAGGTGGGGACAATACGGACCGATCGGTCCGAGACCGATCGGTCCGCAATATGCGCCCGGCTCTGCGTGCGTGTCAAGGACCGATCGGTCCGATATTGTTCCGGCGGGAGGTCCGACCCATGGCTCGTCACCCCACGCCCGGCGCCCGCCAGCGCATCCTCGACACCGCCGCCCAGCTGTTCAACGAGGAGGGAGTGCGCGCCGTCGGCCTCCAGCAGGTCATCGACGCCTGCGGCTGCGGCAAGAGCCTCCTGTACCGCGAGTTCGCCAGCAAGGACGACCTGGTCGTCGCCTGGCTCCAGCAGTGCCGGGGCACCTGGGGCGAGCTCGTCGCCCGGGCCACCGACGGGCTCGACGACGACCCGGCCGCGCAGCTCGTGGCCATCGTCGCCGGCGTCACCGAGCAGGTGTCGGTGCCCGGCGCCCGCGGCTGCGCCCTGCGGAACACCCACGCCGAGTTCCCCGACCCCGACCACCCCGCCCACCGGGTGGCGGTCGAGCACGTCGCCGCCATGCGCCAGCAGATCCACGACATCGCCCGCCGCACCACGGCCGCCGATCCCGGCACCCTCGCCGACCGGCTGATGCTGCTGCTCGACGGCGTCTACTCGAACGGCATCATGCTCGGCCCCGACGGCGCCGCTCCGGCGGCGGTCGCCTTCGCCGAGGACCTCGTGCGCTCGGCCACCGGCGTCGACGCCCCGGCCGCCGCAGGGTGACGTCCCCCGAGTCAGACGCCTCGCGCCTCGGTACCGTCGCGGGCGTGACCGACGACGCGGCAGGCAGCAAGGCGGACTTCCGCATCGAGCGCGACACGATGGGCGAGGTGCGGGTGCCCGCCACCGCCCGGTGGGGGGCGCAGACGCAGCGGGCGATCGAGAACTTCCCCGTCTCCGGGGTCGTGCTCGAGCGGTCGCTGATCTCCGCGCTCGCCCGCATCAAGGGCGCGGCGGCCGCGGCCAACGCCGACCTCGGGGTGATCGACGGCGAGGTGGCGGCCACCATCGAGGCCGTCGCCGCCGAGGTGGTGGCGGGCGAGCACGACGACCAGTTCCCGATCGACGTGTTCCAGACCGGGTCGGGCACCAGCACGAACATGAACGCCAACGAGGTCATCGCCAACCTGGCGAGCGAGCGGCTGGGCCGGCCCGTGCACCCGAACGACGAGGTCAACGCGTCACAGTCGTCGAACGACGTGTTCCCGTCGGCCATCCACGTGGCCGCGTCCACCCAGGTCGACACCGCGCTCCTGCCGGCCCTCGAGTACCTCCGCAGCGCGCTCCGGGCCAAGGCGCAGGAGTTCGGCCAGGTCGTGAAGTCCGGTCGCACCCATCTCATGGACGCCACGCCGGTCACGCTCGGGCAGGAGTTCGGCGGCTACGCCACCCAGGTCGACAACGCCGCCGAAGCCATCCGGGGGACGATGTCCGCCGTCGGCGAGCTCGCGATCGGCGGGACGGCCGTCGGCACCGGGCTCAACTGCCCCGCGGGGTTCGCCCCCGCCGTCGTCGCCCGCCTCGCCCACGACCTCGAGCTGCCGCTGACCGAGGCGCCCGACCACTTCGCCGCACAGGGGGCGCAGGACGCGCTGGTCAGCCTGTCCGGCGCGCTGCGCACGCTGGCCGTCGCCCTCGTCAAGATCGGCAACGACGTCCGATTGATGGCCAGCGGCCCGCGCACGGGTCTGGCCGAGATCCGCCTGCCCGACCTGCAGCCGGGCTCGTCGATCATGCCGGGCAAGGTCAACCCGGTGCTGGTCGAGGCCATGACCCAGGTCTCGGCCCAGGTCATCGGCAACGACGCCACGATCGCCTTCGCCGGATCACAGGGGAACTTCGAGCTCAACGTGTACCTGCCGGTGATCGCCCGCAACCTGCTCGAGTCGATCCGCCTGCTGGCCAACGTCACCCGCCTGTTCGCCGACCGCTGCGTGGCAGGCATCGAGGCGGACGTCGAGCGCTGCCTCGCCTACGCCGAGTCGAGCCCCTCGCTCGGCACGTCGCTCAACCCGCACATCGGCTACGAGCGGGCGGCCGAGATCGTCAAGGAGAGCGTGAAGACCGGGCGCAGCGTGCGCGAGATCGTGGTCGAGCGTGGCCTGCTCAGCGACGAGGAGGTCGACCGGGCTCTGGACGTCCTCGGCATGGCCCAGGGCGGCGTTCGCCGGTAGGCGCGGACCGCCGGGCGGGTCAGCCGCCCAGCGCAGGCGAGCCGGCGTAGGGCTGGGGGTCGCCCGGGCCGGGGATGCTGGGCCGCGACCAGCTCATGGCCTTGCCCAGCTCGGAGGCCACGTACTTCCACTCGGGCGGATCCCACCCCTCGGCCACGGCCGCCACCGACCGGTCCTGGCGGAGGTGGACGAAGGCCGGCAGCTCGTTCAGGCCGAGCGCCTTGACCAGGTCGCGGTCGGGGTCGGCGAAGGTCAGGATCCGCTGCGCCCACGGGCCGAGGAACTCGCGGGCGTCGTCGGCGTCGGCCGTGACGACGAAGGCGATCCGGCAGTCGGCCCCGCGGAAGTTGTCGAGGATGCGGCCGGCCGTCTCGAGCAGCCAGGCGCTCTCGTAGGTGTAGGGGTCGAGGATGACCGCCGCCAGGTGGAACGTCGTCAACCAACCGTCGAGCGAGCGCGGCTCACCGTCGAGCGGTGCGAGGTCCAGGTCACCAGGGGGGTCGGTAGCCACGGCGGAGAAAGTAGTGGACGCGCTTCCAGCAGAGCAGATCCCGCCAGGCCGCTCGCGGCGCCCCCGAGCGGTGCCGGATCGCCCGCGCGCGCGTCGCTAGGTTGGCGCCATGATCGACGACACCGGGTTCAGGATCTTCTTCCTGCTCCACATGCTCAGCGTGATCGTGGCGTTCGCACCGGCCGTGATCGCGGTCCTCCCGGGCGGCCGCGACGGGGCGCTGGGCCTGATCGACCGGGCCGGGCGGCAGGTCTACTCCCCGGCACTGATCCTCGCGGGCTTCTTCGGGATCATGCTCATCGTGACCAGCGACGAGGCGTTCGAGTTCAGCGACACGTTCGTCTCTCTGGCCTTCGTCGTGTGGATCGCCATGAACGGCGTGTTCCACGCCCTGGTGCTCGCCGGGCAGAAGCAGAACGACGAGAAGAAGGTCAACAACGGGCAGGCGATCATGACGGTGCTGCTGATCGTGATGCTCTACCTCATGATCTGGAAGCCGGGCTGGCCCTGAGCCCCGCACGCAGGCGGGCGGGAGGCGGCCGGGCCCCCGCCGGGTGGCGCTAGCGTCGCGCGGGTGCATCCGATCGAGCGGCTGCGCGCCGTCGCCCGGGCCCGCGAGGTCGACCAGTCGCTGCTGGCCAGCGAGGCCGCCGCAGTGCTGGGCTCGTTCGGCGCTGACCTGCCGGGGTTGCTCACGTCATGCCGCCGGCTGCTCGATCGGCACCCTTCCGCCGGGGCGTTGTGGTGGGCGTGCGCCCGCCTGCTGGCCGCGGGCGACGTGTGGGCCGAGTCGCGCGCCATCCGCGACGACCTCGGCGGCGAGACCGCCGCCACCACGCTGAGCCTCGACCTGCCCGACCGGGTGGTCGTGGCCGTGGTGCCCGACGTCGCCGGCGGATCCGACCTGGCCTACGAGCTGAACAGCTGGCGAGACGATCTCGTCGTCGCGCACGACCCCGGCGCGCTGCACCTCGATCGCGAGGAGCCCCGGATCCTGCTGGTCGAGGCCGGGGCGGCGGGGCCCGACCGGTTCCTCGCCCCGCCCGGCACCGCCGACGAGATCGCCGCCGCCCGCGACGCCGGCGTGCCCGTGTGGCTGGTCGTCGACGTCGGCCGGCGGCTGCCTGGGACCCTGTTCGACGTGGTGGTGCGGCGGGCGTCGGCGCCGTCCCGCGGGGTCGAGCCGGTCGAGGTCGTGGCTGCGAGCGAGGCCGAGCGGGTGATCGAGCCCCGCCGCGTCGACTGCCCGGTCCCGCCCGAGCTCCTGCGCGCCCCCTCGGGCTGGTAGCCCCGCCCTCGGGACGCGCCGGTAGCGTGCCGGCCATGCCTGCCGACACGCGCACCGGGATCGTCGACCGGTACCTCGAGCTGGGGTTGCGGCTCGGGCGGCACGTCGACGGGTTCGTGGACGCCTACTACGGCCCGCCCGAGCTGGCGGCCCGCGTCGCGGCCGAACCCCTGCGCTCGCCGGCCGAGCTGGCGGCGGACGCCGGCCGGCTGGTCGCGGACCTCGACGCCGGCGAGGGGGCCGGCACCGGCGACGGCGCGGTCGACGCCGGGCGCCGCCGGTGGATCCGGGCCCAGGCCCTCGGCCTGCGCACCAGCGCCCGCAAGCTCGCCGGCGAGCCGATCGCCTACCTCGACGAGGTCGAGCGGTGCTATGGAGCGCGGCCGGCGCCGGTGCCCGAAGACACCTTCGCGGCGGCCCACGACCGGCTCGACGCCGTGCTGCCCGGGTCGGGGCCGCTGCGCGACCGGTACATCGCCTGGCGCGAGGCGCACGCGGTGCCGCAGGACCGCCTCGAACCGGCGATCCGTGCCCTGGCCGACGACCTGCGCGAGCGCACGCAGCGCCTGTTCGGCCTGCCCGAGGGCGAGCACGTGGAGTGGGTGTTCGAGACCGGCAAGCCCTGGTCGGGCTTCAACTACTACGAGGGCGGGCTGCGCAGCCGGGTGGCGATCAACGTCGACCTGCCGGTGCTGTCGCTGTCGCTCGGCCACCTCGTGGCTCACGAGGCCTACCCGGGGCACCACACCGAGCACACCCGCAAGGAGATCGGGCTCGTGCGCCAGCGCCGCTGGCAGGAGGAGACGATCTTCCTCGTCGGCACCCCGCAGTGCACCCTGGCCGAGGGCCTCGCGGACCTGGGCGTCGAGGTCACGTTGGGGCGCCGGCCCGAGCCGGTGGTGGCCGAGCACCTGGCGCCGCTGGGCGTGCGTTACGACGCCGAGGTGGCGGCGGCGGTGGCCGAGGCGGGCGAGGCGCTGTCGTGGGTCCGCTCGAACGCGGCGATCCGGCTGCACGACGAGGGCGTGCCCGTCGACGACGTGGTCGCCTACCTCGAGCGGTGGGCGCTCCTGCCCCGCAACCGGGCCGAGAAGGCGGTGTCGTTCCTGACCGACGAGACCTGGCGGGCCTACAGCCACTGCTACACCGAGGGCCTCCGCCTCTGCCGGTCGTACGTCGAGGGTGACCCGCGGCGCTTCGAACGCCTCATCACCGACCAGATCCTCCCCGCCGACCTCGCCGCCTGAGCGGGTGGTCATTCGGGATTTCCACAGCTGTTCCGGGGGTCCTGACCCCCGAACCAGCTGTGGAAATCCTCCTGGGACCTGACGCCCCGTCGGGCGTTGGGCCCGTGGCGGCGGCGGTTCCTAGGGTGGGGGGATGCGTTCACCGAAGGACTTCTTCCGGCCGCTGGCCGTCGGGGCGCCCGACCCGGTGCGGGAGATCCCGTTTCCGCCGTCGCGGATGATCCACTTCTTCCCGGCGTCCAACCCGAAGATGGTCGCCAAGGTGCCCGAGCTGGCGCCGAAGGTCGACATCCTCCTCGCCAACCTCGAGGACGGCGTCCCGGCCAGCGACAAGGAGGCTGCCCGGGCCGGGCTGGTCGAGGTGGGCAAGGCCTGGGACGCCTCGGTGGGCACGCAGCTCTGGACCCGGGTGAACAGCCTCGACTCGCCGTGGGCGCTCGACGACATCACCGCGGCGGTGGCCGAGATCGGCGATCGCCTCGACGTGATCATGATCCCCAAGGTCGAGGGGCCCGAGGACATCCACTACGTCGACCGCCTCGTCGCCCAGCTCGAGGCGCGGGCCGGGCTGAGGCGGCCGCTCCTGCTGCACGCCATCCTCGAGACGGCGCGCGGCGTCGCCAACGTCGAGGAGATCTGCGCCGCCAGCCCCCGGATGCAGGGCCTGTCGCTCGGCCCCGCCGACCTGGCCGCCAGCCGGCGCATGAAGACCACCCGGGTCGGCGGGGGCCATCCCGGCTACCTCGTCCGCCAGGACCCGCCCGGCGGGGACATCGAGGCCGACCGGCCGATCTATCAGCAGGACCTCTGGCACTACACGATCGCCCGCATGGTCGACGCCTGCGCCAGCAACGGCATCCTGCCGTTCTACGGGCCCTTCGGCGACATCAAGGACACGGTCGCCTGCGAGGACCAGTTCCGCAACGCCTTCCTGCTCGGCTGCGTCGGGGCGTGGAGCCTGCACCCGGTGCAGATCGACATCGCCCGCAAGGTGTTCTCGCCCTCGCCCACCGACGTGCGTCACGCCCGCCGGGTCATCGCGGCCATGGGCGACGGCACCGGCGCCGTCATGCTCGACGGGAAGATGGAGGACGACGCCTCGGTGAAGCAGTGCAAGGTGATGGTCGAGCTGGCCGAGGCCTTGGCCGCCAAGGACCCCGAGCTGGCCAAGTCGTACGCCGAGGACGCCGACGACGCGGCCGCCGGGGAGCGGGCATGACCGACACGACCGACCCCTCCCTCCGTCCCCGTCGCTCGGTCCTCTACATGCCGGGCGCCAATGAGCGGGCGCTCGAGAAGGCCGCCGGCCTGCCCGCCGACGCCCTCATCCTCGACCTCGAGGACGCCGTCGCCCCCGACGCCAAGGCCGACGCCCGCGACCGGGTGTGCGAGGCGGCGTCGTCCGGCCGCTACGGCGCCCGCGAGGTCGCCATCCGGGTCAACAGTGCCGGCACCCCCTGGCACGACGACGACCTGCGGGCGGCCGCCGATGCCGGCCCCGCCGCCGTGGTGGTCCCCAAGGTCGACTCGGCCGCGACCGTCCACGCCGTCGAGAAGGCGCTCGACGCCGGCGGCGCCCGGGACACGACGACCATCTGGGCGATGCTCGAGACGCCGGCCGCCCTGCTGCGGGCCGAGGAGATCTGCTCGGCGTCCGAGCGCGTGACCGTGCTGGTGATGGGCACCAACGACCTGGCCAAGGAGCTGCGGGCCGAGCACGTCCCCGGCCGCCAGCCCCTGCTGACCGGCCTCGGCCTGGCGCTCGTCGCGGCCCGGGCCACGGGCAAGGTGATCCTCGACGGCGTCTACAACGACATCAAGGACCCCGAGGGCTTCGAGGCCGAATGCGTCCAGGGCCGGCAGATGGGCTTCGACGGCAAGACACTGATCCACCCCAGCCAGCTCGAGCCGTGCAACCGGATCTTCGCCCCGGCGCCCGAGGACGTCGAGCGCTCGCAGCGCATCATCGAGGCGTTCGAGCAGGCCGACGCCGAGGGCCGCGGCGTGGTGACCGTCGACGGCCGCATGATCGAGAACCTCCACGTCGATCAGGCCCGGCGCACGCTCGCCCTGGCTGCGGCGATCGAGGCGATGGCTGGGTAATGGTGGAGGGCGGCGCGGGGGGATCGCGGCGGGGTCTGGCGACCGCGGGTGTGTCAGAGGGGTCGGCTCGCCGCGGTAGCGTGCGGCAGGTGGTCACCGAGGTCGACGCGCGCGACGGGGTGGCGCGCACGAGGGATCGGGCTCCCGACCGCGGGGGCGACGACGGCGCGCGCTCCGTGCGTCCGGTCTGGCTCGCGCCGCTGGTCCTGTACGGCGCGGTGCTCGCCGTGCTGCTCGTGGTCAACTGGCAGGTGCAAAGCCGGGGGGTCGAGCCGGCCACGATCATCAAGATGCCCTTCGACGGGTCGTGGTTCTGGGACGGCTGGGTGCGCTACGACGGCGGCTGGTACGTCGACATCGCCCGGCGCGGCTACTGGTACATCCCCGACCAGCCGTCGAGCGTCGCCTTCTTCCCCGCCTACCCGCTGCTGATGCGCGGCGTCGGCGGCGTGATCGACAACATCGCGCTGGCCGGCATCCTCATCACGATGGCCTGCGGGGCGGGGGCGCTCGTCGCCTTTCACCAGTGGTGCCGCGACCGTCTGACGCCGCAGGCCGCGCTCACCGCCGTCGCCTGCCTCGCCCTCTACCCCTACGCCTACTACCTCTACGGTGCGGTGTACGGCGACGCGTTGTTCCTGCTGTGCGCGCTCGTGGCGTTCCTCGCCTTCGAGCGCGACCACATGATCGTGGCCGGGCTCGCGGGCGCGGCGGCCACGGGCACCCGCCTCGTGGGGGTGGCCGTCGTCGTCGGCCTGGTGGTGGGCGTGCTCGAGCGGCGCCGGGTCGTCACCCGCACGGGCGGATGGCGCCCGGCGATCGCGTGGCGGCGGCTGCGGCCCGGGCGACGCGGGGGTGCTCCTGTCGGTCGGGGGCCTGGCCGCCTGGATGGCCTACCTGTGGCAGCGCTTCGACGACCCGATGCTGTTCCAGACCATCCAGGCCGAGTGGGGCCAGCAGTCGGGGTGGCGCACCTGGTTCAAGCAGGACTTCTTCCTGGCCTGGTGGGACTACCCCGACCGCTTCTACACCCACGGCCTGCTCATCCAGGCGCTCCTGCTCGCCCTCGTCGTCGTCTCCATCCCCTTCGTCGCCCGCCGCTTCGGCTGGCGCTACGGCGCCTACCTGGGCACGCTGGTCGCGATCCCCGCCCTCGGCAGCCAGGACTTCCAGGGCATGGGCCGCTACCTGCTGGGCGCGTTCCCGGCGTTCGCGATCGTGGGTTCGCTGCTGGCCGACCGGCCGGCGGTGCGGCGGTGGGTGCTGCCCCTGTCGGCCGTGGTCCTCGTCGTGTACACCGGCATGTTCGCCAATGGCCGCTACATCTCTTGAGAGACGCATGACCCTTCCCGACGCCCGCCTGTCGTTCGTGTTCCCCATGTGGAACGAGGAGGCCATGATCCGGCGCACGGTCGCCGCCGCCCAGGAGGCCGGCGAGCGGCTGGTCGGGGACGGCCAGGTCGCCGGCTTCGAGATCGTCCTCGTGGACGACGCGTCCACCGACGGCACCGGCAAGATCGCCGACGAGCTGGCGCACGACGACCCCCGCATCGAGGTCGTCCACCACCCCGAAAACCGCACGCTCGGCGGCGCGCTCAAGTCGGGCTTCGCCACCGCGACCGGCGAATTCGTCCTGTACACCGACGCCGACCTGCCCTGCGAGCTCGTCGAGGTCGACAAGGCCCTCCGCCTCCTGCGGCTGTACGACGCCGACATCGTGTCGGCCTACCGGTTCGACCGCACGGCCGAGGGCCTGCAGCGCGCGGTCTACTCCTACGTCTACAACCACCTGGTGCGCTGGGCCCTCGGGGTCCGCGTCCGCGACGTGAACTTCGCGTTCAAGCTGATCCGCTCCCGTGTCCTCGACCACGTCGAGCTGGTCAGCGAGGGCAGCTTCATCGACGCCGAGCTGGTGGCCAAGGCCAACCGGCGGGGGTTCCGCCTCGTGCAGTTCGGCGTCGACTACATCGCACGCACCCGCGGGGTGTCCACCCTGTCGTCGCCGGGGGTGATCGTGCGGATGGTGCGCGAGCTGAGGGCCCTGCGGCCCGAGATCGCCCGCCTCGACCGGCTCCCTGCGGCCGTGCTCGACGACGTCGCATCGTGACGGAGCAGAGCGAGCGGGCCGAGGCCGGGCGGCTCCTGATCGTCAACGCCGACGACTACGGCCTGACCCCGGCCGTCTCGCGCGCCATCCTGCGGTCCCACCGCGACGGCATCGTCACCAGCACGTCGGTGCTGGCGCTCGCTCCGGGATTCGGGCCGTCGGTCGCGGCCCTGCGCGACACCGGCGGGATCGGGGTGGGCGCCCACCTCGCCGCCGTGGGGGAGGACCCGCCGCTGCTCACCGCCCGGGAGGTGCCGTCGCTCGTCGACGGGCGCGGGCGGCTGGCGTCGTCGTGGCGCGTGTTCCTGCCCCGCATGGCCGCCAGACGCATCGACCCCGACGACCTGCGCCGCGAGTTCACCGCCCAGATCGACCGCATCACCGGCGCCGGGTTGAAGCCCGGGCACGTCGACACCCACCAGCACCTCCACCTGTGGCCCGCAGTGGGAGAGGTCGTCCTCGACGTCGCCGAGACGGCCGGCATCACCGCCATGCGCATCATCCGTTCGGCCGCGCGCAGCCCGGTCGGTGTGACCGTCCGGCGCCTCGGCCGGCGCCTCGAGGGCCGGGCCGCGGCCCGCGGCGTGCGGTTCCCGGCCACCGCCAGCGGCCTCGACGAGGCGGGCACGCTCGACCGCCCTCGTCTCGAGCGGGCCATCGACCGGCTGGCCGCCGCGGGCGCGGCGAGCGCCGAGCTGGCCACCCACCCGGGCGAGGGCGGCGACCCCGACCTGCGTCGCTACGACTGGGGCTACGTGTGGGCCGAGGAGCTCGCGGGTCTCACCGACCCGGCCGTGCGCCGGCGGGTGGAGGCGGCGGGGTTCCGCCTCGGCACCTACGCCGATCTCGGGGCCCAGTGGTGAACGCCGAAGCGCCGCGTCCGCCACGCGTATCGGGGGCACGGGCGGGGCGACCGGTTCCACGTGGCGGTGCGCTGGCGGTCGTGCCCGTTCCCGGAGGTCGAGAAGCACGTGCCGCGGGCGGGGCGGGTGCTCGACCTCGGTTGCGGCCACGGCGCGTTCGCGCTGTACCTGGCCGTCACCGCCCCCGAGCGGGCGGTCACGGGCGTCGACGTCGACGAGGCCAAGCTCGTGTCGGCTCGCCGGGCGGCCGCGGAGGCCGACCTGCCGGTGCGCTTCGTCCACGCCGCCGACGGCGCGCTGCCGGCGGGGCCGTGGGATGCGATCACCGTGGTCGACGTGCTCTACCTGCTGGGGCGCGCGGCCGCGCTCGCCCTCGTCGACGACGCGGCCCGCGCGCTGGCCCCCGGGGGCGCGCTCGTGGTGAAGGAGATCGACGTGCGGCCGCGTTGGAAGTACGAGCTGGCCCGAGCCCAGGAGATCGTGTCGACCCGGGTCACCCGCATCACCGAGGGCACGGGCGTGGCGTTCGTCCCGCCCGGCGAGCTCGAGGCCGCCATGGCGGGCGCCGGGCTCACGGTCGACCGGGTCCCGCTCGGCCAGGGCTCGGTGCACCCGCACCTGCTGTTCGTCGGGCGGCGGGAGGCCGACCGTGGCTGAGCGCGACGCCGCCTCGCCGGGAACGCCCGACGACACCGACTCCGGCGCGCCCCAGCTCGACGACGCGTACTTCGACGTCATGGCCACCCAGGCGCAGGTCCACTGGTGGTACCGGGCGCGCCGGGCACTGGTGGCCGACCTGCTGGCCGGGCGGGTCGCTTCCGGAGCGCGGGCGATCGACGTCGGCTGCGGGACCGGCGACAACCTCGGGGCACTCGAGGAGATCGTCGGCCGGACGGTCGTCGGGGTCGAGCTGTCGCCCTACGCCATCCGGCACGCGCCCCGCACGGCGGCCGGCGACGGGCGCGTCGGCGTCTCTCGGGCCGAGCACCTGCCGTTCGCCACCGGATCCGCCGACCTGATCACGAGCATGGACGTCATCGAGCACCTCGACGACGCCGCCGCGCTGGCCGAGTACCGCCGCGTGCTGCGCCCCGGGGGCCTCGCGCTGCTCACCGTGCCGGCCTATCCGTGGCTGTGGAGCCACCACGACGACTGGGCCGCCCACCTGCGGCGCTACACCCGCCCGACCCTGGTCGACGCCGTGACGCGGGCCGGGCTCCGCCCGCTGCGGACCACCTACTTCAACTCGTTCCTGGTACCCCCGGCGGCCGTGATGCGGCGCACGCCGGTCCGCCGGCTCATCACGGTCGAACAGGACGAGGTGGGGGCGTCGAGCCCGTTCGTCGACCGGGTGATGACCGCCCTGGCCCGCGCCGAGCGCGGGTGGGCCCGGCGGGGCCGGGGCGTCCCGTTCGGCCTGTCGATCGTCACGCTCGCCGAGCGGACCTGAGAGGCCGAGCGGGTGGAGCGTTCGTCAAGGCCCACGCGTGGGGATTTGGCGGTCGACAACCAGCTCCACAGCCGGCCGACACGCAGCACGCCCGGGTCGGCCCGTCAGCCGGCGGTGACGTCCCAGAGCGTCGGCCGGCCGTCGGCGGCGATGGCGTCCCAGCGCCTCTGCGCGGTCGGCACCGTCGTTGGATGCGTCGTGATCCAGAACCGGCCCGAGCGGATGGCGTCGACGACCGTGCCGGCGACGTCCGCCGGGTCGAGCCCGCTGTCGACCAGTCCCTGCAGGACGTCGCGCATGCCGGGGGCCGCCTCGCCCGCGTCGCCGCCGAGGGCGGGCATCTCGCCGACCCCCTCGGGACGGTTGCGCTCGGACTCGTGGATGCGCGTGCGCACCCACTCGGGGCACAGCACCGACACGCCGACCCCCGTCGCCCCGGTGAGCTGGAGGTCGAAGTACAGCGACTCGGACAGCGCCACCACGCCGTGCTTGGTGGCGTAGTAGGGCGCCATCGCCGGGCCCGTGAGGATGCCCGCGGCCGAGGCGGTGTTCACGACGTGGCCCTCGCCCTGCTCGATCATGCGGGGCACGAAGGCCCGCACGCCGTGGGCGACGCTGAGCAGGTTCACGTCGACGATCCAGCGCCACCGGTCGGCGGGAACCGTCCAGGCCAGCCCGCCCACGCCGACGCCGGCGTTGTTGCACACCACGTGGGCGGTGCCGAACCGCTCGAACGTGGCGGCGGCGAGGGCGTCGACCGCCTGGTCGTCGCGCACGTCGGTCGGCACCGCCAGCACCGCGTCCGCCCCGAACTCGTCGGCCACGGCCTTGGCCGCGGCGTCGCAGGGCGTCGCGCTCGACGTCGGCCAGCACGACGCGCATCCCCTCGCGCGCGAACCGGTCGACCAGCGCCCGGCCGATGCCCGACGCCGCGCCGGTGACCACCGCGACCTTGCCCTCGAATTCGTCCATCGGGCGGCACGCTAGGCGGCGACCTGTCCGCTGACACATCGAGCGAGAACGCGTTCTAGTGTGCGGACATGGGACAGTTCACGAGGGACGAGCTCGACGAGGCCTTCGCGGCCTACCAGCAGGCGGCCGCCACCGCGGGGGCGACGGGGGACTGGGCCGCCTGGGCCGACCAGTTCACCGAGGACGCGATCTACGTCGAGCACCACTACGGGCGGTTCGAGGGGCGCGACGCGATCCGGGCCTGGATCACGGAGACGATGGGCACGTTCCCGGGCAACCTGATGCCCGAGTTCCCGATCGACTGGTACGTCGTCGACGAGGACAAGGGGTGGATCGTCTGCCAGGTCGAGAACCGCATGGAGGATCCCGGCGACGGCAGCATCCACCAGGGCGCCAACATCACGATCCTCCACTACGCCGGCGACGGGAAGTGGTCGTACGAGGAGGACGTCTACAACCCGGCCCACTTCGCGACCATGGTGAAGGGCTGGAAGGCCGCGAAGGATGAGGCCGACGCGAAGGACGCGTCATCGGTCCCTCCGGGGCGGGCGGCGCCCTAACCCTTGGCCTGCTCCACGAGGCGGCGGGCGATGACCTTGAGGCAGAGGGTCTCGTCGGCGCCCTCGAAGATCGACAGCACGCGGGCGTCGACGAAGTAGCGGCTGACCGCGTACTCCTCGGCGTAGCCGTAGCCGCCGTGGATCTGCATGGCCTCGCGGGTCACCCACTCGGCCGCCTTGCAGACGTACGCCTTGACCATCGCCGCCTCCATCGAGCCCTCGCCCTTGGCCATCATGCGGGCCACGGCGTAGCTGAACTGGCGGGCTGCCTGGATCGTCACCGCCATGCGGGCGAGCTTGGCCTTGGTGAGCTGGTACTCGGCGATGGGCCGACCGAAGACCGCCCGATCCAGGGCGTACTGGCGGGCATCCTCGTAGGCGGCCTGCATCACCCCGATGGCCCGGGCCGCGGTCTGCAGTCGGCCGTTCTCGAACCCGGCCATCTGCAGGTAGAAGCCCTTGCCCAGCCCGCCGTCGAGCCCGACGAGGTTGGCGTCGGCCACGAACCAGTCGTCCAGCGCGATCTCGTAGGAGTGCATGCCGCGGTAGCCGATGGTGTCGATCGGACGGCCCTCCATCTTCCCGCCGCCCGGTGCGCCGCCGTCGGCCCCCGCCTCCTGGGTCAGCTCGAAGCCGTGGCCGTCGGACACCGGCTTCGGCACCACGAACATGGACAGCCCGCGGTGGGCCTGGGAGCGGTCGGGGTCGGTGCGGGCCAGCAACATGAGGACGGTGGCGCGGGCGCCGAACGTGCACCACGTCTTCACGCCGTTGATCAGCCAGCCGCCGTCGGTCTGCGTGGCCGTGACCTTGATGCCGGCGACGTCGGAGCCGAAGTCGGGCTCGGTGACGGCGACCGCGGCCATCTCCTCGGCGGTGGCCAGGCGGGGCAGCCACTGCTGCTTCTGCTCCTCGGTGCCGCCCTTCACCAGCGCCCGGGTCAGGATCTCGGGGCGGGTGATCAGCGAGCCTCCCACCCCGAGCGAGCCCCGCGACAGCTCCTCGGTGGCGACGACCATGCCCATGTAGTCGCTCTCGCCGCCGGCGGCGAAGCCCCCGTACTCCTCGGGGACCGACAGGCCGAAGGCGCCGATCTCGGCCAAGCCGCCGATGATCTCCTCGGGGATGTCGGCGTTGTGGCGGTGGATGTGCTCGGCCACCGGGCGGATCTTGTCGTCGGCGAAGCGCCGGAAGGCGTCCTGCACCATCTCGAAGTCGTCGTCGAGGTGGCGAGGCCCGGGGCCCTCGATCGAGGCGAGGAACGCCGGGTCCCGGTAGGCGGCGACGACGGTGCGGGCGCCGTCGAGGGCGGCCGCGTCGACCCCCCAGGCGGCCTCGCGGCCGTAGAGCTTGGCGGCCACGTCGGCGACCGCCTCGGCCGCGAAGGCGACCGTGATCCGGGCCTCCTCGTCGCCCTTGGCGCCGTAGTCGAGCAGCGTCCGGGCGGTCTCGACCGCGGCCGCCGCGTGGGCCAGGTCGTAGGCGACGACCTGGTCGGCGTCCACCGATCCCGTGGCGGCGACGTGCGCCAGGCCCCGCTGGACGACGTCGCGGGCGAGGTCGACGGCGGACGCCGCGGCACTCAGGTCGGGAGCCGGGAGGTCGGGGGCGCTCATGGCGCCAGAAGTTAGACCGGACCGGGCGGAGCGCCCATTTCCCTGATGTCTCGTCAGGTGCTGCCCAGGGTGGGGCCGCCGACACCCCCACCCTCCTCGAGCTCGAGGAACTCGTCGGTCACGTCGATGGCGTCGGTCGGCACCTCGATCTCGATCGACTCGTCGCCGTAGTCGGAGAAGTCGATCGAGAAGTCGACGGCCATCTCGGCGTCGCCCATCTCCGCGTCGTCGAGGCCCGCGAACGCGGGCGTCATGTCCAGGGCCATCGTGATGCGCCGGACATGGTCGTCGTCGTCGACCCACACCTCGAGCGGCATCTCCAGGGCGAACATGGCGTCGAGCACGTCGTCCATGTCGACGTCGCCCGAGGGCGATCCTCCGGCACCGATCTGCTCGCGGACGTCGTCGGTGTCGAGGTCCTGCGCCACGATCATGTCCTCGTACGTGACGGTCGCCGCCAGGCCCCGCGCCTCCTCGCCGTCGATCGTCTGGGTACCGAGGTCGCGCACGTCGGTGCCCTGGGCGAGGATGTCGAGGAAGACCTTGGGGTCGACCGTCTGCGACCCGACGGTCGTGGCGACCTCGCTGGGCGACATCTCGGACAGATCGACACGGCCCCACTCCTCGCCGAGCGCGGCGAGGTCGGCGAGGGGGCCGAGGTCTCCGCGGGTCGCCCCGCTGTCGAGGGCCAGCTCGGCGATGGCGGCGAAGAACGGCGCACGCAGATAGAGCGACTCGCCGTCGCTGATCATCTCCATGGTGAGGTCGCCGTCGAGGAAGCCCTCGGGCAAGGCCTCGTCGGGCGGCGCCTGCGCGTCCGCGTCGCCGAGCAGCTCGCCCATGTCGAGCGTCATCGCCGAGACACCGCCGTCGACCTCACCCGTCATGATGGGGCCGCCCATCTCGAAGCTCTCGCCGTCGGCCCCGATGCGCATGGTCATGTCCATCGCCATGCGGTACGTCAGGCCGTCGGTGGCCTCGGCCACGCCGGCGAGATACTCGTTCGTCGCCGCGAACTCGCCGACCTCGGCGCCGGTGGCGGCGTCGGGCGGCGACGGCCTCCTGAGCGCACGCCGCCATGACCAGCAGAGCAGCCGCCGAGCAGACCGCGCCGACGCGCCGCGCCGTGTGTGGTGGTTCCGTCGATGATGCCCGCATGCTGATCCTCCGCCGTCAGAGATCCGCACCGTAGACGCGATCCGCCCGCCAGATGACGGCGGGCGCGCCGGATTCTGGCTGCCGGGTGCTGACGCTCCGTACCGTGTCGGCATGGCAACGATCGACCGCCCGTTCGGCCGGCACTTCGAGGACTTCGAGGTCGGCGACGTCTACCGCCACTGGCCGGGCAAGACCATCACCGAGTACGACGACCACCTCTTCTGCATGATCACCATGAACCACCACCCGCTGCACACGAACACGTGGTACGCGGAGAACGACACGGTGCAGAAGCAGAACGTGGTGGTGGGCAACCTCGTGTACTCGCTGGTGCTCGGCATGTCGGTGCCCGACGTCAGCGGCGCGGCCGTGGCCAACCTCGAGGTCGAGTCGCTCAAGCACGCCAAGCCCACGTTCCACGGCGACACCATCTACGCCGCGACCAAGGTGCTCGAGAAGAAGGAGACCTCCGACGGCAAGCGGGGGATCGTCACGGTCGAGACCAAGGGCATCAACCAGCGCGAGGAAGAGGTCTGCTCCTTCACTCGCCGGGTGATGGTGTGGAAGCGCGAGCACGCCCCCGACCGCCGCTTCCCCTATGGCGGGGACGTCTTCGCCGACGAGTGAGCCGATCTCGTCTCACTTGTCTGGAACTTGTATGCTTCGAGCATGAGTGAGCGGATCAAGCACGAGGCGCTGGGGTTCGACCGGAACGCCGACGCGTACGAGGCCGCGCGGCCGTCGTATCCCACCGAGGCCGTCGCCCACATCGTCGGTCACGGCGGCATCGGCCCGGGCCGCCGGGTGCTCGACCTCGCCGCCGGCACCGGCAAGTTGACCCGCCTGCTCGTGCCGACCGGGGCCGAGGTGGTGGCCGTCGAGCCGGTGGCTGGCATGCGCGACCGGCTCGTCGCCGCGCAGCCCGACATCGAGGTCCACGACGGCACGGCCGAGGCGCTGCCCTTCGACGACGGGACGTTCGACGCGGTGACCGTGGCCCAGGCGTTCCACTGGTTCGACGCACCGGTGGCCCTCGCGGAGGCGCGCCGGGTGCTACGCGCCGGGGGCCATCTCTTCCTCGTGTGGAACACGCGGGATCGCGACCACGACTGGGTGCGCCAGTTCGGCGACCTGCTCGTCGACGGGCCCGACGCCGAACGGCCGTACGACAGCTACTACGACGTGGACTACGCGGCCCTGGTCGCCGGGGCGGGCGGGTTCACCCCCGTCGAGCTGTGGACCCACGCCTGGGAGCAGCCCTGCGACCCCGACCTGCTCGTCGCCCGGGCCGAGTCCGTCAGCGTCGTCGGCTCGCTCCCGCCCGCCGACAAGGAGCGGGTGCTCGACCGGGTCCGCCACCTCGCCGACACCCACCCCGACCTGGCCGGGCGCGCCCGGTTCCCGTTCCCGTACACGACGCGCGTGTACCGCTGCCGGCGGCGGTGACATCCTCCCGGTGTGGGTGATCTGACCGCGACGCTGCTGGCCTGGGGAGCGGCGCACCTGCGGCCGCTGCCGTGGCGGGCCACCCGCGATCCCTGGGCGGTGCTCGTCTCGGAGGTGATGGCCCAGCAGACGGGCGTCGACCGCGTCGTGCCCCGGTACCACGCCTTCCTGGCCCGCTTCCCCGACGCGGCCGCGTGCGCGGCGGCGCCGGTGGCCGAGGTGGTCCGGCTGTGGGCGGGGCTGGGCTACAACCGGCGCGCGCTCAACCTGCACGGCGGCGCGGTGGCGGTGGTCGAGCGGCACGGCGGGCGCCTGCCCGACGACCTCGAGGCGCTGCTGGCCCTGCCCGGCGTCGGCCCGTACACGGCCCGGGCGGTGCTGGCGTTCGCCTTCGAACGGCCGGTCGGGGTCGTCGACACGAACGTGGGCCGGGTCCTCGCCCGCTGGTCGGGGCGCCGGCTGCGCCCGACCGAGGCCCAGGCGCTGGCCGACGGCCTGGCGGCGAGCGCCGGGCCCGACGGCGGCGAGCGGTCGTGGCGGTGGAACCAGTCGGTGATGGAGCTCGGTGGGGAGGTGTGCCGCCGGCGCCGTCCCGACTGCGGCGCCTGCCCGGTCCGCCCGTGGTGCGCGTGGGCGGCCGACGGCCTGGCCGCGCCCGATCCCGCGGACGGATCGGCGGGCGTGTCGGCGGGCCAGCCGCGGTTCGCGGGCTCGGACCGGCAGGGGCGCGGCCGCCTGGTGGCGGCCCTCTGCGCCGGCCCCGTGCCGGCCGCCGACGTCGCCGCGGTGATGGGCTGGCCCGACGACCCGGCGCGGGCCGACCGCGTGGCCGTCGGCCTGCTCGAGGACGGCCTCGCCGTCCGCGAGGGCCCGCTGCTCCGGTTGCCGTAGGCGACGACGACTGACCGTTCCGGCGCCGCTGCGTGTCGCTGACCGACACGCAGCAACGCCGAAGCGCGGAGGAGGGCGTCCGTAAGCTCGCGGTCATGGGACGCCTGCGTTCGATCGCCGCTCGGTTGACCCGCGGCGGCGGGCCCGCCCGCCCGGGCGGGGCCTCCGTCGGCGACGGCGTGCGCATCGTCTACGCCCCCGACCGCGACGGCGACCCCGACCCCGGCGAGGTCGTGTGGGCCTGGGTCCCGTACGAGGACGACCCCGCGCAGGGCAAGGACCGCCCGGTGCTGGTCATCGGCTACGACGGACGGGGCGGTCGGCTGGTGGCGGTCCCCCTGAGCAGCCGGGACCCCGCGCACAAGCGCGACGCCCGCGAATGGGTCGCGGTCGGCGCCGGCGCCTGGGACCGCGAGCAACGCGAGAGCTTCGCCAACGCCGACCGGGTGCTGCGCTACGCGCCCGACGACGTGCGCCGCGAGGGAGCGGCGCTGCCCCGCGATCGGTTCGACGCGGTGGTGGCGATGTCCCGCGCCCTCGGCCGCATCCGCTGAGAGGCCGAGCGGCGCTACCCGGCGAGGAAGTCGAGCACCAGGGCGTTCACGGCGTCGGGCCGCTCGACGTGGAGGAAGTGCCCGCCACCGTCGACGATCTCGACCCGCGACCCCTCGTGCGTCAGCACGCCGCTCGCCAGGCCGGCGAGCTCGGCGCCCATGCAGCCGTCGGTCGCCCCGTGCAGGTACAGCGCGGGCAGGGGCGGGGCGCCGTTGGCCGCGTTCTGCAGCGCCACCACGGTGGGATCGTCGGACAGCCCCACGCCGCCCAGCGTGGCGCGGTAGTACCCGATGGCGGCCGCCAGGTTGGCCGGGTCGCGCAGGGCGTCCTTGACGTGCGGCAGGTCCTCGGTGGCGTCGTAGCCCGGCGACCAGTCGGCCCACAGCCGGTCGATGAAGGCGAGGTCGTCCATCGGCACCGCCATGTCGGCCAGCGGCGACTGGAAGAAGAACATGTACCACGACTTGCGGAGCTGGTCGTAGGAGAAGAAGGCGCTGGTCAGCGTGGGCGGGGGCGGCACCGCCATCGTGACCAGCCGCCGCCACCGAGCCGTGGGGTGGTGCACCGCCGAGTAGGCGGCGAGCGCCCCCCAGTCGTGCCCGATGAGCACGGCGTCGTCACCGGCGCCGAACGCCTCGTGCAGGGCGCACGCGTCGAGCGCCAACATCCCGGCCTGATAGTGGCCGTCGGCGGGTACGGTCGTCGGTGCATACCCCCGCAACCATGGGGCCACCGCCCGGTAGCCCGCCGCCGCCAGGGAGGGGAGCAGGTGCCGCCAGGTCCACGCCGAGTCGGGAAACCCGTGCAGGCAGAGGGCGAGCGGCTTGTCGTCGTCGCCGGCGGCGAGGTACGCGAACGTGAGCCCGTTGGCCTCGATGGTGCCCTGCGTCACGGTCCCCTGGGCGTGGTCGGTCATGGTCGGGAAGCTAACCCACGGCGACGGCCTCCCCCGAGCGGTCCCGCCCGACGGCCGCGGCCGGTGATTGTGGTCACACCCAGCGCTCACGGTGTTCACCGTTGGGTAACGTCGCCCGAGCGCTCGTGGCGCGACGAGGGGAACCTTTGCTGAACGTCTCCTTCTTCGGTGTACGGGGCTCGACCCCGTGTCCGTGTGACGAGAACCGTCGCTACGGCGGCAACACGTCCTGCGTCCAGCTCGACGCGCCCGGCCACGACCCGGTCGTCCTCGACCTGGGCACCGGCCTCCGCCAGCTCGGTCAGCACCTGCCCACCGACGGCTCGTTCCGGGGCTCGGCCCTGGTCACGCACATGCACTGGGACCACGTGCAGGGCCTGCCGTTCTTTGCCCCGATCCTGGCGCCGGGGGCGCAGCTCGACATCTACGGCCCGCCCCAGGAGGCGGGCTCGCTGGCCGAGGCGTTCCACCAGTTCGTGCGGCCGCCGTTCTTCCCGGTGACGGTCGAGGAGCTGTACGGGCAGATCAGCTTCCACGACGTCTCCGACTGCGACGTCGAGATCGATGGCGCCAAGGTGCGGGTGCGGCCCGTGCCCCACGTCGGCGCCAACAACGGCTACCGGGTCGAGGTGGGCGGGGCGGTCGTCGCCTACCTGGCCGACCACCAGATGCCCCACGACGGGAGCCACCAGGTCAGCGACGCGGTGCTCGAGCTGTGCGACGGGGCCGATCTCGTCATCCATGACGCCCAGTACACCGCCGACGAGTTCACCCAGAAGTACTACTGGGGCCACTGCACGGTCGACTACGCGGTGTTCGTGGCGCAGGAGGCGGGGGCCAAGCGGTTGGCCATGTTCCACCACGACCCGGCGCACGACGACGACACCGTCGACGCCCTGCTGGCACACGCCCGACGCGCCGCCGAGAGCACGGGCCTGTCCGAGGTCATCGCGGCCTACGAGGGCCTCACGGTCTCGTTCGGCGGCTGAGCAGCCGGCCGGCATTGCGTCCCGCCCGTCGACTCCTGACGCCGTGTCACATCTCGCTAGGGTGCCGAGTGTGAGCGCCGACCCGCCCGCCCCACCGGCCATCGACAGCGCCCGGTACCGCCAGGTCCTGGGCCACTTCCCGACCGGAGTCACCATCGTGACGGCTGCGGGCCCCGAAGGTCCCGTGGGGATGTGCGTCGGGTCGTTCGCCTCGGTGTCGCTCGACCCGCCCCTCGTGGCGTTCTTCGCCGGCAAATCCTCGACGAGCTATCCCGGCATCGCCGCGGCCGGCCACTACTGCGTCAACATCCTCGCCGACGACCAGGAGGAAGAGGCGCGGGTCTTCGCCGGCAAGACCGACGAGAAGTTCGTCGGCGTGGGGTGGCGGCCGTCGGTCGCGACGGGCGCGCCGGTGCTGCACGACGTGCTGGCCTGGATCGACTGCGAGATCGACGCCGTGCACGAGGCGGGCGACCACTGGATCGTCGTCGGCCGGGTGCTCGACCTCGAGATCGGCCACGAGGGCGGGCCGCTCGTGTTCTTCCGCGGCGGCTTCGGCCGCTACACGAGCTGAGACGCCGCGGCGTGCCGATCTACGCTCTCGGCGACCGCGAGCCAGCGATCGACCCCACGGCGTACGTCCACCCGGACGCCGTGGTCATCGGCGACGTGCGCCTCGGGCCCGAGTCGTCGGTGTGGCCCGGAGCGGTGCTGCGGGGCGACGGCGCGCCGATCACGGTCGGGGCCCGCACGTCGATCCAGGACGGGTCGGTGCTGCACGTGACGCCGTTCCACGCCACGACCGTCGGGGCCGAATGCGTGATCGGCCACCTGGTGCACCTCGAGGGCTGCACGATCGAGGACGGCTCGCTGGTCGGCTCCGGCGCAGTCGTGCTGCACGACGCCGTCGTGCGCAAGGAGGCGCTGGTCGCAGCCGGCGCAGTGGTGTCGGGCGGCGTCGAGGTGCCGTCGCGGGCGATGGCGCTGGGCATCCCGGCGAAGATCCGCCCCGACGCGGTCGACCCCGAGAGGATGATCCGCCTCGGCATGCTCAGCTACATCGAGCGCAGCGCCCACTACCGCGCCCACCTCCGCCGCCTCGACTGATATCCACAGCATTTCCCCGTCAGATCTGCGCGTCATAGCGACCGAACCTGACGGGGAAATCCTGTGGAAACCGCTCCGGGGGCTGGCAGGGTGGCGGGATGGTGCTGCGGCGGGTCTGCGTGTTCTGCGGGTCGAGCGACGGCGCGCGCCCCGACTACGGCCGGGCCGCCGAGGGGCTGGGCCAGGCCCTGGCGGCGCGGGGCATCGGCCTCGTCTACGGCGGCGCCCACGTCGGGCTCATGGGGCGGGTGGCCGACGCCTGCCGGGCCGGGGGTGGCCACGTCACCGGGGTGATCCCCGAGCGCCTCGTCGACGCCGAGGTGGCCCACACGGGCATCGACGACCTGCGGATCGTGAGCTCGATGCACGAGCGCAAGGCGCTGATGGCCGACCTGTCCGACGGGTTCCTGGCGCTGCCCGGCGGCTTCGGCACGCTCGAGGAGTTCTGCGAGGTGCTGACCTGGAGCCAGCTCGGCCTCCACCCCGTGCCCAAGCCGTGTGGCCTGCTCGACGTGGCCGGCTACTTCGCGCCGCTGGTCACGCTGTTCGACCGCGGCGTGGACGAGGGGTTCATCCGCCCGGTCCACCGCGACCTCGTGCTGGCCGGCGACGACGCCGAGGCGCTCCTGGACGCGCTCGCGGCGTGGACGCCCCCGCCGGTCACCCGGAAGTGGGTCGGGTGACGCGGACATCGCGGGCCGGCCGCCGGTGAGGGTCCGCCGCGTCGGCGGTCGCCCGGTCGGTCCCCACACCATGGCCCTCGTGGCCGCGGGCGGGCTCGCGATCGGCGTCGGCGCCGGCATGGTCATCGCCTCCGCCCTGGGCGTGACCTCGTGGGACGTGCTCACCACCGCGGTGGCCGACCGGTCCGGCCTCTCGGTCGGCGTCGCCGGCGCCCTGCTGAGCATCGCCGTGTACCTGGCCTGCGCACCGTTCGGCCGGCTGCCGGGCTGGGGCAACCTGGTGCTCCTGTTCGGGGTGTCGGCCGCGGTCGACGCCACGCTCGCCGTCGTGGACGAGCCGGGGAACCTGGCCGGCCGCCTCGGGCTCTACGTCGTCGGGGTGCCGCTGGTGTGCCTCGGCGTGGCGCTGATCGTGCACGCCGACATCGGCGTCGGGCCACTCGAGATGGTGATGCTCGTGGCCACGGACCGGGGCGTCCCCCTCGTGCGGGCCCGGGTGGCGATCGAGGTCACGACGCTCACGGTGGGCGGCCTGCTCGGCGGGGACCTCGGGCTGGGGACGGCCGTGTTCGCGGTGAGCGCCGGGCCGCTGATCGCCGGTTGGCTGGGGCTGCTGCGGTGGCAGAGGACCCCGTCGTGGGAACCCGCGTCAGGAGGTGCCGGAGCCGAGGAACTCGAGGCCGGCGACGGGCAGGTTGCGCAGGACGGTGAACGTCGCGAGCACGACGGCGCCCGCCACGAGCGCCCACCGCGGCGGGCGTAGGGGCCGCACCACCCGGCCCACCAGCGGGGCGAAGGCGATCACGGCGGCGTACGCGTACAGCGCGAGCAGCAGGGGCAGCAGCAGGTTGTGGTCGAGCGCGCCGACGACGTCGCCGTGCAGCAGGTCGTGGGTGCCCCGTAGCCCGCCGCACGCCGGGCAGTCGATGCCGAGGAGCATCCGGCTCGGGCACGGCGGGAACACGCCGGTGCCCGATCCCGGGTCGACCAGCCCGACATAGGCGACCGCACCCATGGCGCCAGCCAGGGCCGCGGCGCGCCCGCGCCGGGAGCCCTGGGCCCGGGGCGCGGTGTCGGCGGCCGGTGCGACCGTGTCCATCGCGGGCCAACCGTACCCGCGGGGGTGCCCGGTAGCGTCGGCGCGATGGACCTGGGACGCGTGGGGATCTGGACCGGGCAGCTCGACCTCCAGCCGGCGGCCCGGGCCCGGGAGGCGGCGGCCGAGCTCGACGAGCTGGGCTACGGGGCGCTGTGGGTGCCCGAGGCCGTCGGTCGCGACGCGGTCACCCACGCGGCCGTCCTGCTCGACGCCACCGATCGCATGGTGGTCGCCACGGGCGTCGCCAACATCTACGGCCGGCTGCCCAACGTCACGGCGATGGCGCAGCGGCTGCTGGCCGACGACTCGGGCGGGCGCTTCCTCCTCGGTCTGGGGGTCAGCCACGGCCCGATGGTCGAGGGCATGCTCAAGCAGAGCTGGGACAGGCCCCTGTCCTACATGCGGTCGTACCTCGACGGCCTCGACGACACCTTCATCGTGTCGCCGGCCCCGGCCGAGGATCCGCCCCGTGTGCTGGCCGCCCTGGGGCCCAGGATGCTCGAGCTGGCGGCCGCCCGCGCCTGGGGTGCGCTCACCTACTTCGTGCCGGTGAAGCACACGCCGGTCGCCCGGGAGCACCTCGGCGACGGCCCGATGCTGCTGGTCGAGCAGGCGGCCGTTCTGTCCACCGACCGCGAGGTGGCCCGCGACGCCGCCCGCAAGCACATGGCCGTCTACCTCACGCTGCCCAACTACGTGAACAACCTGCGGCGCCTCGGCTGGGACGACGACGATCTGGCCGGCGGGGGCAGCGACGTCCTGGTCGACGCGCTGGTGGCGTGGGGCGAGCCCGACGCGGTCGCGGCGCGCGTCGCCGAGCACCACGCGGCAGGCGCCGACCACGTGTGCGTCCAGGTGCTCGACGCCGACGTCACCGCCCTGCCGCTCGAGCAGTGGCGGGCGCTGGCACCGGCGCTGCTGGCGAGCTGAGCCGAACGATCGGCGCAAGGCTCAGACACCCCGAAACACGTTGCGGGGTGCCGCAGTCCGACCGGTAAACTTGACCGACAGGTCAAGTTCGAGGGGGACGATGGTTCGGGCCGCAGCGCAGGACGACACAGGCGGGGACATGCCTCGTACGTCCAGCCGCCGGGGATGGCGGCTGATCCTGCAAGTGACCCGCGAGCGCAAGGTCGGCATCGGCTTCGGCGTGGCCGTCGGCCTGCTGTGGACGGCGGCCAAGGTCAGCACCGGCCTCATCGTCCGCAACGCCGTCGACCAGGGCATCATCGCCGACGATCCCGGCGCCCTCCGGCGCTGGTCGATCGTGCTCGGCCTCGTGGCCGTGTGCTCGGCGACGTTCACCGGGCTGCGCCGCTACCTCGCCTTCCGCGAGGCGCGGTGGGTCGAGGCCAGCCTGCGCGACCGGCTCTTCGCCCACCTCCAGCGCCTGCACTTCGCCTTCCACGACCAGACCCAGACCGGCCAGCTCATGAGCCGGGCCAACACCGACCTGCAGCAGATCCAGGCGTTCGTGGTGATGATCCCGCTCACCATCTCGAACGCGGTCACCGTGCTGTCGGTCACCGTGATCCTGTTCGTCATCGACCCCGTGCTCACGCTGCTGGCCCTCGGGTCGCTGCCCTTCATGAACGTCGTCGCCACCCGGTTCTCGCGCCGGCTGTTCCCCCACGTCATGGGCATCCAACGCGAGTCGGCCGATCTGGCGGCGGTCGTGGAGGAGTCGGTCGCAGGCGTGCGGGTCATCAAGGGACTCGGCGCCGAGGGGGTCCAGGCGCAGCGGCTCGCGGCCGAGGCCGAGGACGTCTACGACGAGTCCATGGCCGCCGCCCGCGTGCGGTCGCGGTTCCTCCCCGCGCTCGAGCTGCTGCCCAACATCGGCCTCATCGCCGTGCTCGGCTACGGCGGCCACCAGGTGCTCAACGGCGATCTCAGCCTCGGCAGCCTGCTGATGTTCAACGTCTACATCGCCATGCTGGTCTGGCCCCTGCGGATGCTCGGGATGATCGTGGCGCAGTCGCAGCGGGCGGCCGTGTCGGCCGAGCGGGTCGACGAGGTCCTCTCGACCGAGGCCGCCGTCGACGACCCCGCCCACCCGGTGTCCCTGCCCGGCGGTGAGTCCCGCGGCGAGGTCGTCTTCGAGGGCGTGCGCTTCGGCTACGTGGGCATCCCGGTGCTCGACGGATTCGACCTGCGCATCGCCCCGGGTGAGTCGGTGGCGCTCGTCGGCGCCACGGGCTCGGGGAAGACGACGGTCGCTCGCCTCATCCCGCGGTTCTACGACGTGGACACGGGCACGGTCCGCCTCGACGGCGTCGACGTCCGCCGCGTGGGACTGACCGAGCTGCGGCGGGCGGTCGGCATCGTGTTCGAGGAGACGTTCCTCTTCAGCGACACGATCGCGGCCAACATCGCCTTCGCCGACCCCGACGCCCCGCGGGCCGAGATCGAGCGCGCTGCCCGCCTGGCCGGCGCTCACGACTTCATCGTGAACCTGGCCGAGGGGTACGGCACCCGGATCGGCGAGCGGGGCTACTCGCTGTCGGGCGGGCAGCGGCAGCGCATCGCCATCGCCCGGGCGATCCTGGCCGACCCCCGCGTGCTCATCCTCGACGACGCCACGTCGGCCGTCGACCCGACGAAGGAGCACGAGATCCGCGACGCCCTCACCGAGGTCATGCGGGGCCGGTCGACGGTGGTCATCGCCCACCGGCCCGCCACGATCGCCCTCGCCGACCGGGTCGTGCTGATCGAGGGCGGCCGGGCGGTGGCCGAGGGGACCCACCACGACCTGCTCGCCACCGACGCCCGCTACCGCCGCGTGCTGGCGGCCGCCGCCGGGCAGGAGGCCGCGGCGGTGCCCGAGGACCGCGGCGTCGCCGTCGCCCCCGGGGGTCGTAGCTGATGTGGATGCAGGGCGGTGTCAGCGAGGAGGACCGCCTCGACGCCGGCGAGGCCGGCCAGCTCCTGCGCCGCACGGCCCGGATGCTGCGGCCGCAACGGCGCCGGGTGGCCGGCGCGCTGGCCATGGTCATGCTGTGGACCGCCACGGTCCTGGCCGGCCCGTACCTCGTGAAGTACGGCATCGACCGCGGCATCACCCGCGGCGACGCCGGTCAGCTCAACCTCGCCATCGCCGGCTATGTGGTGGTGGCCGTCCTGGCCTACCTCACCAACCGCCAGCAGATCGTGCTCATCAGCCGCGTCGGCGAGGACTTCCTCCGCCGCCTGCGAAACCGCGTCTTCGACCACCTGCAGCGGCTGTCCATGCCCTTCTACGACCGGTCCAAGGCCGGCGTGCTGGTGTCGCGCATGACCTCCGACGTCGACTCGCTGTCCGAGCTCATCCAGATGGGCCTGTCGATGTTCGTGGCGAACGCCCTGCTGCTGGTCGTGTCGCTGGTCGTGCTCACGTCGGTGTCGTGGCAGCTCATGCTCGTGTGCTCGGTGGCGCTGCCGCCCGTGATCCTCGCCAGCATCAAGTTCCAGCGCGACTCCAACGCCGCCTACCTCGACGTGCGCGACCGCATCGGCAACACGCTGTCGCACCTGCAGGAGGGCATCGCGGGGGTGCGGGTCGTGCAGGCCTTCGCCCGCGAGGACGTCGAGGTCGGCCGGTTCGCGGCGGGCAACCGCGAGCTCTACGACAGCCACATGCGCTCGGTGCGCATCTCGGCCTGGTACCTGCCGGTGATCGAGCTGGCCGGCTGGGGGACCACCGCGCTCGCGCTCGGCATCGGCGGCTGGTGGGTGCACGAGGGCATGCTGACGATCGGCACGGTGGCGTTCTTCGTGCTGACCCTGTCGAACCTGTTCGAGCCGGTGCAGCAGCTCAGCCAGATGTTCAACATGGTCCAGTCGGCGGCAGCCGGCCTGCACAAGCTGTACGAGCTGCTCGACACGCCGGTCGAGGTGGCCGAGCGCCCGGGCGCGGTCGACCTGCCCGGCGCGGGCGACGTCGAGGTCGACGATCGTGTCGCTTCGCCTACGGCGACGGGCCGCGGGTGCTGCGCGACGTCACGCTCTCGCATCCCGGCCGGCTCACGCCTGGCGCTCGTCGGGCCGACCGGGGCGGGGAAGTCGACGCTGGCCAAGCTGGTGGCCCGGCTCTACGACCCGACCGAGGGGCAGGTGACGGTTCGGCGGGGTCGACCTGCGCGACGCCACGCTGTCGTCGCTGCGGGGGCGCATCGTGGTCATCCCGCAGGAGGGGTTCCTGTTCAACGGGACCATCCGGGACAACGTGCGGCTGGCCCGGGCCGGCGCCACGACGCCGAGGTCGACGACGCGCTGCGGGCCGTCGGCGCGTACGACCGGTTCGCAGGGCTGCCCGACGGCCTCGACACCGAGGTCCGCGAGCGGGGGAGCAGGCTCTCGGCGGGGGAGAAGCAGCTCGTGTCGCTGGCCCGGGCTGCGCTGGCCGATCCCGCGGTGCTGGTGCTCGACGAGGCGACGTCCAGCCTCGACCCGGGCACCGAGGCGCTGGTCGAGGCCGCGGTCGACCGGCTGCTCGAGGGCCGGACCGTCGTCGTCATCGCCCACCGCCTCTCGACCTCCGAGCGCGCCGACATGGTCGGCGTGGTCGACGGGGGCGAGCTGGTCGAGCTCGGGCCCCACGCCGACCTGGTCGGGCGCGGCGGCGCCTACTCGCGGCTCTACGCCACCTGGGTCGCCGGCACGGCGTCGACACCGTCGCCGGCCTGACGGTCGCCACCCGCCCCCCGCCCGGTCTGACGCGGCGCTTCCGCGGGTACCGCTGGAGCGGGGAGGAGGCGACGTCATGCTGGGCATGCGACCCAAGGCGAGGGAGACCGGCCCGAGTGGGCCGGGCCGGGGCCGGTGGGTGCCCGCCGTGGTCGTCGTGGCGGCCGGGGCGGTGATCCTCCTGTTGGTCAACGGGACCCTGATCGACCTTCCGGACTGGTTCGACGGCGGCCGGAGCGACCCCGCGCCCCGGGGATCGGTCACGTACAAGGGGCAGGAGGCGCGCGCCGCGTCCGAGCGCTTCCTCGTGGACGTCGGCGACGGCGAGGCCGTGGTCGAGGTCGAGGCCAAGCAGAACTGGGACCGCCACGGCTGGATCATCGACGGCGACTTCCAGTCGACCAACGGCACCTCCAGCGTCGCCGACCCCGACGACCGGGGCCTGCCCGCCCGGCTGCGCGTGGCCGTCGACTACTGCGCCGACGGCACGGTGACCACGACGACGGCCGCCGATGGGGGCGAGGTCCTGGCGCTGACGTTCGAGATGGGGTCGCTCTACGTGTGTGACACGACGCTGGAGCACACCACCGAGAACGACGCCGCCTTCCGCCAGGACGACACCCCGGCCGACTTCCACGGCGAGTTCGTCAGCTTCGTGGCCCGCGCCGCCGAGATCACTGCGGCGGCGTCGGCCTGCCCCACGGAGGAGCTCGAGCGGTTCCGCACCGGCGAGTACCGCCGCTACGTCGAGCGACAGCTCGCCGACCGCCATGGCGTCGCGGCCGACGACGTCGAGGTCACCGTCGGCCGGGTCGGCGCGTCCGACGAGGACACGCGCGCCGCGCTCGAAACGGCGCTGGGCCGGGTCGCCGAGCGCCGCGATCCCGACGACCCGGACGTCAGCTACGAGGCGCTGTCGATCCAGTACCTGGCCGGCGACGGTGAGGCGGTGGCCGACTCGTGCTACCTCGATCCGGGCGCCCGCGACCTCGACGAGATCGCCGCTGGGCCCGCCTCGGGCCGCGGCTGACTGCAGGGGTGGCCCCGCGCGTGGGTGTCACCCAACCTTCACCCTGCTGTCGCGCGGCCACACGTATCCTCGCCGATGGCGGATCCCTCCACAACCTCCCCGTCCGCCGCGATCCATGGAAGGTTCGAGGTATCGGCGGATGCTCGGGCGAGTGCTTACGCGGCTGCGGGTCCGTCGGCGTCTGCTCGTCCGCGTGCTCGTCGCGGCGGCCGTGCTCGCGGCGGTCGTGCTGGTCGGGCGGGACTGGCTGGCCACCGACCGGGCCACCGAGCGGGCCGACGACCGCGTGCGGGACACACGTCGAGAGCTCGAGGTCGACGCGCGCCGGCCACGACGCAGCCGTGGCCGAGGTCGAGGCCCTGCGGGCCGCGCTCGAGGCGGACCTGGCGACCCTCACGACTCGCCAGGAGGAGCGTGCCGCGGCGCAGGGAAGCGCCGAGGCCGCCAGCGCGGCGCTCGCAGACCTGCAGGCCCAGCTCTCGGCATCCTCGGCCGATCTCGCGGCGAGCGCCGGACGGTTGGCGACGCTGCAGGAATGCCTGGTGGGGGTGGCCGAGGCGCTGAACCAGGCCGCCGCGGGCGACACGAACGGCCTGGCGACGACCGTGCGCGAGATCGAGGGCACGTGCGCGGCGGCGGGGGCCGAGCTGTGACCGTCGACGAGGGTGCGCCGGTGGACGTCGACGCCGAGGGTGCGCCTGTGGTCATCGAGTCCGAGGGTGCGCCCGCGGCCGTCGAGCTCGAGGGTGCGCCGGTGGCGGTCGAACAGGACGAGGGTGCGCCGGTGGCCGTCGCGGTCGACGGTGCACCGGAGGGCGTCGACGCCGCGGCGGTCGGCCCTCAGCGCCTGCGGTGGCGCGTGCCGCCGCGCGGCCCGCGAGCCGTCGGCCGCCGCCGCCCGCGTGCGCGGGTCGTGGCGCTGGTGGCCGTCCTCGTGATCGGTGCGCTGGTCGGCAGCCGCTACCGGGCGGCGAAGGCCGACCTGGCCGACACCCGCGCCCGACTCGCCGAGGTCCGGGCGGACCTGGCGTCGGAGCAGGACGCGCTCACGCTCGCCGGGCGCCGGGCCGAGCTGACCCAGGCGAGCATCGACCAGGTCCGCGCCGACATCGAGGATGAGGTGGCCGGCCGGACCTGGCTCGAGGCGGTCACCGCCAGCACGCTCGCCGAGGTCGTGGTGGTCGAGGAGGACCGGGCCGAGACGGACGCGGCGCGGCTGCTCGTCGCCGCGAACTCGAACGACGCGCTCGCCTGCTTCTCGGGGGTCTCCGCTGCGGTCGGGGCCAGCCGGCGAGGCGACGACGCCGCGTCGGTGGCCGCCCTCCGGGCCGGGGCCGACCAGTGCAGCCGCACCCTGGCCTTCGCCACCGGCGCACGTTTCCCCTACGACTTCGCCGACCCCTTCGTCCTCCGGGCCGGGGACACCTTCTACGCCTACTCCACGAACGCGGGGCGGGCGACATCCAGGTCATCAGCTCGACGGACCTCGTCTCCTGGCACCTCGTCGGCAACGCCCTCGGGGCGCTGCCCTTCTGGGCCTCGCCCGGCGCCACGTGGGCGCCGTCGGTGCTGGCCCGCGACGGGGGGTACGTCGTCTACTACACCGTCCGCGAGGCGGCGAGCGGTCGCCAGTGCATCTCGCGGGCCGTGGCGTCCTCGCCGACCGGGCCGTTCCTCGACGACTCGTGGGGCCCGATGGTGTGCCAGCGCGAGGTCGGCGGCTCGATCGACCCCAGCCCGTTCGTCGACGGCGACGGACGGGCGTACCTGCTGTGGAAGGCCGAGGGTGCGGGCGGGCCGCCGCAGACGCTCTGGTCGCAGGAGCTGACGGCCGACGGTCGGGGCGTGACCGGGCCCGCCTGGCCGCTGCTCTCGGCGGACCGTTCCTTCGAGCAGGGGGTCGTCGAGGCGCCGTCGATGGTGCGCGACGGCGGGACCTACGTCCTCGCCTACGCCGCCGCCGACTGGAACTCCCGCCGGTACGCGACGGCCTACGCCACCTGCGCCGGGCCTGCCGGACCGTGCACCAAGCCCGCCGACGGGCGGGCCCTCGTCTCGGGGACGCGGCTGGCCGGTCCCGGCGGCGTCGAGCTCTTCCGCAGTCGGGACGGTGCCCTGTGGGCAGCGTTCCACGCGTTCTCCGAGCCCAACGTCAGCTACCCGAGCAGCCGCTACCTCCACGTCGCCCGGGCGCGCGTCGAGGGCGGTCGCCTCGTCATCGACGCCGAGACGTGAACCCGGCGCCCGGGGCCGCGGTCACGCGTGGGCCGGGTCGGGCGCGAGGCGGCTGACCAGGCGCCCCACCGTCGAGGCCACCCGCTCGTCGAGGTCGCCGGCGTCCACCGACAGCTCGTCGGCCAGGCGGTCGCGCAGCGCCGTGTAGCCGTAGACGAGCGAGGCGACGGCCGCATGCATCCCGATCACGTCGACGTCCGGAGGCAGCGCGCCCTCGTCGATGTCGTGGTCGAGCCGCTCGCGCACCCCGTCGGGATCGGGGATCATCCGGACCCCCTTGTCGCCGTCGAGGACGAGCAGCAGCGCGAGGACGATCGCCTGCCGGTGGCCGAGCGCCGTGCGGAGGAACCGCTCGTAGCGCGCCGCCGCGTGCAGCCCCACGCCGGGGGCGAAGTCGGCGAGGCGTTGCTCGACGTCGCGTCGCAGGGCCGAGCGCAGCAGATCGCGGCGCGTGCCGAAGTAGTGGTACACGAGCCCGCGGTTCACGCCGGCCTCGTCGGCCACCTCGCGCAGGTTGAGCCCGGCCAGCACGCCGTTGCGTTCGAGCAGGTCGAGGGCCGCGGTCTGCAGAGCGGCCTCGGTCGCGGGGCGGTTCGGGGTGCGGGGCCGGGTCGACGACGGCATCGGGCCAGCATGGCACCATTTCCGCGACGATGTGCAGTCGGACGACTACGGAACGGGGTGACAGCGGGCACCGCGACCGCTTGCCGTAGTGGAGGGTCGAGGGGGGATTGCTACTATCGCCGTAGGAGAAATTCGTCCGCCTGGTCTCGGCGCGCTGGCGCCGGGGATCCGTCCGAAGGGACACGCATGGCAGTCGCCGATCTCGACCTGGGGCGCTACAAGCTCGGCTGGTCCGACGAAGAGAACTACGTGTTCAAGCCCAAGAAGGGGTTGAACGAAGAGATCGTCCGCGAGATGTCGTGGATGAAGGGCGAGCCCGACTGGATGCTGAAGAACCGGCTCAAGTCGCTCGACCACTTCCAGAAGCGGCCCATGCCCACATGGGGCGGCGACATGTCCGAGATCTTCATCGACGACATCTACTACTACGTCAAGCCCACGTCCGAGCAGGTCGACGAGTGGGACGAGCTGCCCGACTCGATCAAGAACACCTACGAGAAGCTGGGCATCCCCGAGGCCGAGCGCAAGTACCTCGCCGGCGTCACCGCCCAGTACGAGTCCGAGGTCGTCTTCCACCGAAACCGCGAGGACCTCGAGCGCCAGGGCGTCATCTTCTGCGACATGGACACGGCGCTGCGCGAGTACCCCGAGCTGGTCAAGCAGTACTTCGGCACGATCATCCCCAAGAACGACAACAAGTTCGCCGCGCTCAACACGTCGGTGTGGTCGGGCGGGTCGTTCATCTACGTGCCGCCGGGCGTCGAGGTCGAGATGCCGCTGCAGGCCTACTTCCGCATCAACGCGGAGAACATGGGCCAGTTCGAGCGCACGCTGATCATCGCCGACGAGGGCGCGAAGGTGCACTACATCGAGGGCTGCTCCGCCCCGGTGTACACCACCGACTCGCTGCACTCGGCCGTGGTCGAGATCGTGGTCAAGCCCAGCGCCCGGGTGACCTACACGACGATCCAGAACTGGTCGAACAACGTGTTCAACCTGGTCACCAAGCGCGCCCGGGTCGAGGCCGAGGGCCACATGGAGTGGATCGACGGCAACATCGGCTCGCGTCTCACGATGAAGTACCCCGCGGTCTACATGGTGGGGCCGAAGGCGTCGGGCGAGGTGCTGTCGGTGGCCTACGCCGGGCCCGGCCAGCACCAGGACGCCGGCGCCAAGATGGTGCACGCCGCCCCCGAGACCACGTCGAAGATCGTGTCCAAGTCGATCTCCAAGGACGGTGGCCGCACGTCGTACCGCGGTCTGGTCCGGGTCGAGGACGACGCCTACGGCTGCAAGAGCCACGTACAGTGCGACGCGCTCATCCTCGACGAGGACTCGGTCAGTGACACCTTCCCCTACATGGAGGTGGGCGCCCGCGACGCCGTCATCGGCCACGAGGCCACGGTGTCCAAGGTCGCCGACGAGCAGCTCTTCTACCTGATGAGCCGTGGGCTGTCCGAAGAGCAGGCCATGAGCATGGTGGTGAACGGGTTCATCGAGCCGGTCACGCGCACCCTGCCCATGGAGTACGCGGTCGAGTGGAGCCGCCTCATCGAGCTCCAGATGGAAGGTTCGGTGGGTTGAGCGAACCCTGGGGGGCACCCGGTGGGCAGGTGCAGCCCACCGGGCCATCGTCGGGCGTCTGGCAACAGGCGCAGCAGCCGGTCGCGCCCCAGCCTGCGGCGCAGTGGCAGCAACCCCAGCCCGGCGGGCTCATGCTCCGCACCGGGTTCTTCCCGCTGGCGTTCTTGCTCCACTTCTTCCCGCCGAAGGGCTCGATCGACGGCAGTCCGCCGTTCGACCTGCGGTGGGGCGAGAACCCGCTGCCCGGCGTGCCGCCCGGACGGCACCACGTGCGGGTGTGGTTCCGGTACATGTTCTTCGGCGAGTGCGGGGTGGCCGACGGGGTGATCGACGTGCCGCCGCAGGGCATGTTCCTCGAGTACAAGGCGCCGACGTGGTTCGTGTTCAACCGCGGCCGCTTCCCTGCGCTCGAGCAGCAGCACGTCGTGGCCGCGCAGGCGGCCGGCGGCGGCGCCTGGCACCCCGATCCCACGGGCCGCGCCGACCAGCGCTACTGGGACGGCCAGGCGTGGACCGGCCACGTCGTCCGCGCCGGCCAGCAGGGCTGGGACCCGGTCTGACGTCCGGGCACTCCGGGCCGGAGTCCGACGGGCACCGAACGTCGCCCGTGGCGGGCCTGCCGCAGAAAACGCACAGCTGCCTGGCACAATGGCCGGGTGCCGATGCGCCAGGATTGCAAGCACTTCGAGTCCAGGACCTACCGCAACGGTGAGACCGTGCGGAAGTGCGATCTCGACCTCGCGCCCGAGGCGCCGTGGCGCTGTCCCGCCGACTGCCCCAAGTACCAACGCCGCATGGCCGACGTCAACTGGGCGCACGGCACGCTCGTGACGCCGAAGACGCCCGACGAGCCCCTCGGCGCCCTCGACCGCGACGACGGCTCGGTCGCCCGCCTCCTCGACGAGGCCGAAGAGATCGTCAACTCGGTCGGCCCCGAGGTCATGGCCGATGTCCACGCCGAACGTGAGCGCGGGGCGACCCCGCGCTGGCGCCGCTGGATGCGCCGCAAGTAGCGCCTCACGCCGGGGGCCTGACCCCCAGCACCTCGCGCCACTGGTCGAGCATCGCCTCAGCCACGTCGGTCGCCCCGAACTGGAGGTGGGCGTGGTCGGCGGCCCGGTGCCACTGCTCGGTCCACCGGTCGTCGTCCCAGTGGACGGTCTGCTGCACCAACGCGGCGGCGCCGGACACGTCGGTGTAGAGGTCGGCGGCGCCGCCCACGTAGCCGCGCATGCCCGGCAGGTCCGGCGCCACGACGTAGCAGCCGGTGCCGAGCGCCTCGGCGATCGACACCGACATGCCGTAGGTGTTGTCGCGGCCGTGGGTGTGGAGGTACACGCCGGCGCGGCCCACGAGGTCGACGACCTCGTCGAGCGGGGCGTCCACCAGGATCTCGACCGGCGCGTCGAGCTCGTCGCGCCGAGCCACGACCTCGTCGGTCTGATCCTCGACCAGGTAGCCCCGGCACAGCGACAGCACGAAGCGATGGTCGGCGCACCGCGTCGCGGCGGTGAGGAACGTCTCGTAGTCCTTCGTCCGCAGACCCACCCCGGTGCGCACCACCAGCCGCCGGTCCTTGCGGGTGCTCGGCGGGAACCGGTCCTGGTCGAACGCCACCGGGAGGGGACGCTGGCGCGGGTGCGGGACACCGGCGAGGTGGGGGAACAGGTGGACCATCACGCCGGGATCGTCGAGCAGGTCGCGCAGCACCGCGGGGTTGTGGTCGAACCCGTGGCCGCGCACGGCCATCGGCAGCCCCGCGGCCCGGACCGTGGGCCGGAGCTGCGCGCCGATGTGCAGCCAGTGGGTGAGCACGATGTCGGGACGGACCGCGGTGATGGTGTCGGCGAGGTCGCCGCGGTGCAGCGGGGCGTCGGGCTGGTAGGGCACGGCGACGTCCGACTCGGACCACACCTCGACGTGGGCGCCCAACGCCTGGAGGCCGATGAGGTCGGATCGCACGTACGACTCGCTCGCCTGCGGGTAGTGCCACTCGGCGAGGAGCACCCGCAGCCCCTTCGCCGGATGGCCCCGCCCGCGGTCGCGGATCACAGCGAGGTGGGGGTGCAGCGGTGTGCTTCTGCTGATGCGGCGCGGCTCGGGGCTGTCGTTGTAGATGCTGCCGATGGCCGGTAGGCGCACGGGCTCTCCGGCCACGGCTATCAGTCGGAGGACGAGGTCCCAGTCGCCGAGGCGGGCCCGCTCCTCGTCGAACCCGCCGACGACGTCGAGCAGGGCGCGACGATGGGCGAGGGCGTTCAGGTCGATGAAGTTCTGGCGGGCGAGCGCGTCGGCGCCGCGCCGGTCGTCGCGCACCGCGGGCACGGCGCCGGGCCGCTCGACGAGCTGGGCGGCGACGGTCCACCCGGCGTCGGTCCGGCGGGCGAGGGCGTCGACCACCCGGGCCAGGTACGTCGGGTGCCAATCGTTGTCGACGTCGAGATAGGCGACGATCTCTCCGGTGGCCGCGGCCAGAGCGAGGTTGCGCGCCGCGCTGACGCCGCGGTGGTCGGAGCGCAGGAGCGTGACCCCGGGCGCCGACCGCCACCGGGCGACATCGGCCTCGCTGACGTTGGGAGCACCGTCGTCGACCAACAGCAGCTCCCAGCGGTCGTAGGTCTGGGCGGCGACCTGGGCGATGGTGCGATCCACGAGATCGGGCCGGGCGTGCACGGCGCAGACGATGCTGACGAGCGGCCCGTCGCCGACGGTCGGCGGGTCGAGGGACGCGAGCTGCTCGCTCGCGACGGCCAGGGTGCGCCCCACGGCCCGGAGGTCGTGGTGCAGCTCGGCTCGCTGGAACTCCTCGACCCGGGCGACACCGCCTGCGATGCCGGCCAGCTGGTGCTCCATCATCGCGACGCGCCCCAGCGCCGCGTCGACCGACGAGGCGAGAGAAGCCACGGTCGCCGCCAGTTCTTGCTGGCGGGCGTCGACCGTGACCACCCAGTGGTAGTTGCGATCCAGCCGGTCGGCCAGCACGTCGAGGGACGGCATGCCCGCGGCCGCGCCGGAACCTCGCCAACCGCCCGCTCCACCTCGTCACCCCAGCGCCCCCTGATCCGTCCTCTGACGGAACGCTAGTGGTGCCGGACGGCGGCTTGCTCATCAGGTAGGTTTCGCCTCCCGGCGACGGCCCGGGACGCAGACGGGCGAGGGTGGCATGGGGCTCAGATCGTGGTGGAGGGCGTCGTCGCGGCGCAGGCGGCTCGCGGTCGTCGGCGGCGCCACGCTCGTCGTCGCCGGCGCGATCCCCGGGGCCTTCGCCCTGGCAGGCTCCCCGCCCGAGCGCGGCTTCCGCGGCGTGGCCGAGGAAGCTGAGGCCGCCCGGGACGACGCAACGCCGACGGCGACGACCTCGACGACCGCCACCACGGTCGTCGCGGCCGCGCCGCCGTCGTCCGCCGCGCCCGACGACGTCGCCGCGGGTGACGCCGCGCCCGCCGAGGGCACGGCCTCGGGCGGAGGCTCGGGCTCGGGGTGCCGGTCGAGCTACGGCGGCGGGTGCCCGCCCTCCAGCATCCCGCCGCCCGAGTTGTCCGATATAGCCCGCCGCGTCCTCGAGACGGGCAGCGCCGTGCCCGACTACCCCGGCCGCTACCAGGTCGATCCGACGACCGGCCAGGTGATCGACACGGGCAGCGCGTCGATCCCCACCCCGCCCGTGTCCGTCGAGGTCGTGCCCCCGCCGCCCCCGCCGCCTCCCGTGATCCTTCCCGAGACGCCGCCCGCCGAGACAGTCCCACCGCCCGCGCCGTAGCCGGTCGCGGCTGAGTCCGGACCTTGGGAGGCTGCCCGGCGCGCCGGTAGGCTTGACCGTCCCTGGCCGCGGCGCCCGCACCGTGCGGACGGGCTGCGAAAGGACCCGACGCTGAGCACCTTCACCTCCGACGCCTCCGCCGCGCTCGAAGGCCCGCCGTGGCTGCGGGCCCGCCGGGCGACCGCCGCGGCTGCCTTCGCCGGCGCGGACCTCCCCTCGACCGAGGAGGAGATCTGGCGCTACAGCCGCATCGACGACCTCGTGCTCGATGACTTCGCCCTGGCGACGCCCACCGAACAGGGCGACGGCGTCGTGCCCGCGGGTGCGCGGGCCCTGGTGGACGCGGTGCCCGAGCGGGCGGCGACCGTCGTTTTGGCCAACGGCCGGGTCGTGTCGGTGACGGTCGACGACGGCCTCGTGGCCAAGGGCGTGCGCATCGGTGTCGCCGGCGTCGACCAGGCCGAGCTGCTGGGCGCGGCAGTGGGCCAGGCGCCCGACGCCTTCGTGTCGCTGCACGACGCCTTCGTCGTCGACCCGGTGGTGGTCGACGTCCCCGCCGGCGTCACCCTGCCGGGGGCCGTCGTGGTCGTCCACGTGACCACGGGCGACGGCGCCGCCGCCTTCCCCCACCTCGTCGTCCGGGCCGGCGACGACAGCGAGGTCTCGGTGCTCGAGGTACAGACCTCGTCCGACGACCGGGTACTCGTCGTCCCGGTCACCGAGATCCTGGCCGGGCGGGCCGCACGCGTCGGTCACGTCACCGCCCAGCAACTGGGCATGGCGGCCTGGCAGATCGGCCAGCAGACGTCGCAGGTCGGGGCCGAGGCCACGTTGCGCACCACCAGCGTCGGGTTCGGCGGCGACTACGCCCGGCTGCGCACCGACTGCCGCATGGTCGGGCGGGGCGCCACCGGCGAGCTCGACGCGGTGTACTTCGGCGAGGGCGACCAGACGCTCGACTTCCGCACCTTCCAGGAGCACGTCGCCCCCGACTGCACGTCGAACCTGCTCTTCAAGGGCGCGGGAGGCGGCCGATCCCGGTCGGTGTACACCGGGATGATCCGGGTCGGGAAGCAGGCCCGCGGCACCAACGCCTTCCAGACCAACCGCAACGTCAAGCTGTCCGAGGGGGCGTGGGCCGAGTCGGTGCCCAACCTCGTCATCGAGAACAACGACGTGCGCTGCAGTCACGCCTCGGCGGTCGGCCCCGTCGACGCGGAGCAGCGCTTCTACCTCGAGAGCCGCGGCGTGCCCACCGAGGACGCCGAGCGCCTGATCGTCAGCGGCTTCTTCGACGAGGTGCTGACCCGTCTCCCGGTCGCCGGCATCGCCGCCCCCCTGCGCAGCACCGTGGCGGCCAAGTTCGAGCGGAAGGACGCCTGATGGCGAAGCTGCCGCTGTGCCCCCTCGACGAGCTCGCGCCCGGCGCGGCGCGCCGGTTCGACGTGGCCGGGCACAAGATCGCGGTGATCCGCATCGACGACGACGTCTATGCCATCGGCGACACCTGCTCGCACCAGAACATCTCGCTCTCCGAGGGCGAGGTCGACCCCGACGAGCGCACGGTCGAGTGCTGGAAGCACGGCAGCACGTTCTCGGTCGAGACCGGCGAGGCGCTGACCCTGCCCGCCACCCGGCCGGTGCCGGTGTACGACGTGCGGGTGGACGACGGCCAGATCGTGGTGGTGCTGGATGACTGACGTGACGACGACGACCGACCGCCCCGCCGTCACCGGCGACCACGTCCTCGAGGTCGCGGGCCTGCGCGCCGGCGTGGCCGGCAAGGAGATCCTGCGCGGCGTCGACGTCGTGGTCCGCTCCGGCGAGGTCCACGCCGTGATGGGCCCCAACGGGTCCGGCAAGTCGACGCTCGCCCACGTGCTGATGGGCCGGCCGGGCTACGAGATCACGGCCGGCTCGGTGTTGCTGGACGGCGTCGACCTGCTGGCGCTCGCGCCGTGGGAGCGGGCGCAGGCCGGCCTGTTCCTCGCCCTGCAGTACCCGACCGAGGTGCCGGGCGTGTCGCTCTACGACCTGCTGCAGACGTCGGCACGTGCCGCGGGACGTCGGTCCGACGACATCGTCGCCGAGATCGCCGCCGAGGCCGAGCGGCTGGCGCTCGACCCGCGGCTGATCGACCGTCCGCTCAACGTCGACCTGTCCGGCGGCGAGAAGAAGAAGAACGAGACGCTGCAGCTCGGCGTCCTGCAGCCCGGCATCGCCGTGCTCGACGAGCTGGACTCTGGCCTCGACGTGGACGCCCTGCGCGCCTGCGCCCGGCGCATCGAGGCCGAGACCCAGTCGGTCGCCGAGGGCGGCACCGGGCTCGGGGTGCTGGCCATCACCCACTACAGCCGGCTGCTGCACGAGCTGCGGGCCGACGTCGTGCACGTGCTGGCCAAGGGGACGATCGTCCGGTCCGGCGGCCCCGAGCTGGCGCTCGAGCTCGAGGAGCGCGGCTACGCCGGGTTGCTCGGCGCCGAGATGGCGGGCGAGGACGAGGGCACACCGGTGTCGGTCCGCCCCAGCATCGCCGACCCCTTCGGCGGCCCAGGGGCCGATCCCTTCGCCGACCCGCTCGCCTGAGGCTCTGGCTGAGACCGAACTGGGGACGGTCGTCAGGTGATATGCCTGACAACCCTCCCCAGTTCGATGAGGGTGCTCAGGGCCAGGTGCGCCAGGCGGTGACGTCGAGGGCGATGACGGGGCCTGGTGGGGGAGTGCGCCGGTACTGCTCGTACTTGGCGACCAGGGCGGCGACCGCCCGGTCGCGGTCGGGACCGTCGTCCACGACGCCGGCCACGCCGTCGACGCGCACCCACCACAGGGCGGACCAGTCCCCGTCGTCGTAGTGGTCCACCAGGAGGGACGCGTGCGGGTGGGCGCGGACGTTCGCCAGGCGGCGGAGGGCGAGCGTCGACTTCGGCTTGGCGTCCACCGCGGTGACCACCGTGGGCTGCGCCCGGCCCTCGGCATCGTCGGCGTCGAGCAGGGCGAAGCAGCACGGGACCAGGTGGGGCCGGTCGTCCTCGGTGACCGTGCCGAGCCGGCCCACGCGGGCGGCGGCCAGACGCCGGCGGGCGAGCCCGGGGTCCACTAGTGGTGCCCCGCAGAGGTTGCGTGCACGGATCGTCGAGTCAGATTCGTCGCTGGCAAGGACGCAGGACGAAGGCGCACACCATGCGGTGCGGTGAGGACGAGGACGCAGCAAGCGGCGGATCTGGCCGGCGAGACGTGTGCGAGACCTCTGCGGGGCACCACAACTCAGTCCGCCCGCAGGCCCAGCGTCGAGGTCACGTGGTCGGCCTCGGAGCGCAGGCCGTCGATCCACTCGCGGTCGGACGTGCGGCCGCGCGCCTCCAGCACGTCGGCCAGCGCCCGCTGGGTGAGCGCCACCCACGGCCGGGCCCGCAGCACCGTGTGGTGCCGCAGCGCGGCCTGGAGGTGCCGCTCGGCGTCCGCCCAGTCGCCGGCGGCCGCGGCCAGCCGGCCCAGGTGGAAGCACGCCGCCCCGGCGAAGCTGCGGTAGCCGACGCCGCAGGTCCTGTCGGCGTAGGGGGCGAGCGCGGCCCGCACCTCGGCCACCGCGGCCGGCCGGCCGCGGGAGGTGACCGCCAGGGCGTCCACGGCCAGGGCGTGGAGCCGCCCGACGCCGTCGGGCGCGCGGCCGGCGAGCACGCCCGCGGCCGGGTCCTCGCCGGCGAGCCAGTCGAGCACGGCCCTGTGGCGCGCCGCCACCGCCCCGGGCGGGTCGAGCGGCAGCCGGTCGCCGGCCAGCTCCTCGGATGCCAGGTCGGCGTCGGCGGCGTCGTCGGTCCCGGCGGCCCGAGCGACCGCGGCGACGGCGGCGTCGAGCGCGGCGCGGGCGTCGTCGACGCGGCCCTCGGCGGTGAGCGACGCCACCTTCCGCTCGGCCAGCATCGCGGCCGCGCACGCGTCCCCCGGCGGGCGGCGTCCTCGAGCACCGCGAGGGCTTTGTCGACCACGGTCTCGTCGCCGGCCTCGGCCGCCGCCATCGCCTGGTGGTGCGCGGCGAGGACGGCGAAGCGCGGCTCGCCCACCGCGTCCGCCAGCGCGGCGAGCTCGTCGGCCAGGACGCGCCGTTCGTCGAGGTCCGCCGGGCCGGCCAGGGCGGCCGTGCGGCGGTGGAGGGCGGCGAGGAGCACGGCGCCGTCGGGACGGCCCAGCTCGCCCGTCGGCGACCCGCCGAGGCGCAGGCGCCGCACGAACAGCCGGGCCCGCAGCACCGCCTCGGCCTCGTCTCTGCGATGGTCCGCGAGCGCGCCGCCCGCGGCGAGGGCGACGTCGACGAGCTCTCGGGCGGCGGGCCGGTGGTCGGGGTGGTCCTCGGCCGCGTCGGCCAGCGCCAGGGCGGCGCGACCCAGCACGTCGGGCCGGCCGTGCCGGTGGGCGAGAGCGGCGCCGTCGGCCAGGGTGGCGGCGCCGCCGGGTTCGCCGGCCGCCAGCTCGGCCGCGCCCAGGTCGGTGGTGACCTCGGCCAGCAGGGCGCCGTCTCCGGGCGGGACGTGCGCGAGCGCCTGGCGGCACAGCCGCACCGCCTCGGCCGGGGCGCTGCGCCGGGCGGCCTGGGTCGACGCCCGCCGGGCCCAGAGGACGGCCCGCCGGTCGCCGCCCGGGTCGGCACCGGCGGCGGCGTGGTGGGCGAGGACGGCGGCGTGGGCGTCGAGGTCCCGTGACCGCAGGCGTTCGACTGCGTCCGCCGTGCGCCGGTGCAGTGCCCGCTGGCGGGCCCCGCCCAGCCGCGCCACCAGCGTGCGGCGCACGATGTCGTGGGTGAAGCGGTAACGGTCGGCCGTCTCCTCCGCGATCAGCCCCGTGCGCAGGGCGGCGTCGACCGCGTCGAGCGCCGCGTCGCCGTCGAGCCCGGCGGCGGCGCCCGCGACGTCGAGGTCGAACCGGGCGCCGCCGACCGCCGCGGCCTGGAGGAGGTCGACCGCGGGCACGTCGAGGCGGCCGAGCCGGGCCGTGACCAGGTCGTGAACGCTCTGCGGGATCTCGCCGACCCGGCTCCCCGGCGCCGGCGGACAGGCCGAGCTCGGTGACGAGGAACGGGTTGCCGGCCGTCTCCGCGGCCAGGCGCCGGGCCACGGCCCGGTGGTCGCCCGCGCCGAGGAGGTGGCCGAGCAGCCGGCGTACGTCGGCCTCGCCGAGCCCGCGCAGGGGCAGCCGGCGGACCCACCCGTCGCGATCGAGCGCGTGGATGACGTCCGCGAGGGCGCTGCCCGGGTCGAGGTCGTGGTCTCGGGAGATCGCCACCACCAGGACGGGCGCCGATCCGGCGCGGCGCAGCAGGTGGCGGAGGAGCAGGAGCGTGTCGTCGTCCGCCCACTGGAGGTCGTCGAGGACCAGCAGCAGCGGCCGGGCCGCGGCCAGCGAGGCGACGAGATCGGTGACCGCGGCGAACAGCCGCCCCCGGTCGGGCGGCGAGGGCGGGGGCGCCCCGCCGATGCCGGGCAGGATGGCCGCCAGCTCGGCGGCGGCGCCGGGCCCGAGCGACGGCAGCTCGTCCGCGGGCGTGGTCGCCACCAGCCCGTCGAGCGCCTCGACGAGCGGTTGGTAGGGGACGATCGCCTCCTGGTCGCACCGGCCGAACAGCACCTGCCCGCCGGCGGCGGCGACCCGCAGGGCGGCCTCGCCGGCCAGGCGGGACTTCCCGATGCCGGCCTCGCCGGTGATGACCACCACGTGCCGGGCCCCCTGGGACGCCTGCTCCCACGCCGTGGTCAGCACGCCCAGCTCGACCTCCCGCCCGACGAAGGGCACCGGCGGTCGCCCGCCGGCCGCGCCGGCATCGCCACCGACGGCCGGGGTGGTCCGGCCGGCGGCGCCCGGGGCGCGCGTGGGCGGCGCCGGGCCGAGCAGGGCGAGGTACGCGGCTTCGGTCTCCGCGGACGGATCGATGCCGAGCTCGGCGGCCAGCAGGCGGCGCGCCCGCTGGTAGGCCCGCAGCGCCTCGGCGCGGTTGCCGGCGGCGTCGTGCGCCGCCATGAGGGCACGGTGCGCGGCCTCGTGGAGGGGCGCCCGCTGCGCCGCCTCCTCCGCGGCGGCCACCGCCGCGGCCCCGTCGCCGACCGCGGTGGCGGCCTCGCTGGCCACGAGCAGCGCGCCGACCACCAGGTCGTCGAGTCGGGCCCGCACCTCGTCGGCCCAGGCGCCCGCGTGGCCGGCGAGGAACGGCGCCCGCACGAGCGCACTGGCGGCGCGGGCCTCGTCGAGGGCTCGTGCCGGGTCGGCGGCCAGTGCGGCCCGGGCGGCGGCCAGCCGGTCGGCGGCCACCTCGACGTCCACCACCACCTCGACGTCGGGACCGAGGGCGAGCTGATAGCCGGCCTCGCTCACGGTGATGGCCTCGCCGGCCTCGCCGAGGGCCCGGTTCAGCGCGGGCCGGGCCCGGCTGACGTACGTGCGGAGCGCCGACGCCCACGTGCGGGGCATCGCCTCGGGCCAGACGATGCCCGCGAGGCGGTCGCGCGCCAGCGGGCCCGAGCGCTCGAGGACGAGCGCCGCCAGCACGATGCGGGGTGGCCCGTTCACGGACTTGTGGTCGTCGCCCTCCCCCCGGGCGACTGTCACGTCACCGGCGAGCGTTATCTCCAGTCGCACCGGCCTCCTCGCGGGCGAGCCACCTCGTCCGCCGCGCCGGCCGCAGTTTGCCATCCGGGCGAATGCCCAGGCCAGGGGTCAGTTGTCACATGTCAAGGCGCGCCGGTTGCGCGCGTTTGCGCGGTGTTTGCGGTGCGCGTCGCATGATGCTGGTCGACGGAGAGCAACCAGGTGCGTTCACCCAGTTCGTGGCGGATCGAGGCGGATGATCGCGGCGGGTCGGGCGGGCCCGCATGGTTGCACCCCGGCAGTGGGCCGGCCTGCGGCGGGGCCGGCCCACTTGCGCGCCACACGCACGCAGCCCGTGTCGGGCGGCGCGAAGATCGACCACGGTAGGCAAGGCCACGAAAGCGACAGGACCGATCGGGAGCTGGGTTCATGAGGACAGCAGGTGATTCCGCCACTCCGCCGTCGCCCACGCTGTCGCGCCCGCACGGCGACATGGCCGCCCGCTACGACGTCGTGGTCGTCGGCTCGGGCTACGGCGGTGCCATCGCCGCGTCGAGGCTCGCCCGCGCCGGGCGAAAGGTGTGCCTGCTCGAGCGCGGGCGGGAGATCCCCTCGGGCGACTTCCCCGACACGGCCGCGTCCGCGGTCGGTCAGCTCCAGGTCCACCGGGGCGCGCGCCGGTTCGGGCGGGCCACCGGCCTGTTCGACTTCCGGGCGGGCGACGACCTCAGCGTCGTGGTGGGCTGCGGCCTCGGGGGAACGTCCCTCATCAACGCGGGTGTCGCGCTGAGGCCGCCCACGTGGGTCTACGACGACGACCGCTGGCCAATCGAGCTGCGTGGCGCCGACGTCGGGCCGGCGGAGCTCGACCAGTTCTTCAAGCGCGCCGAGGGCATGCTCGGCTCCACCCCGTTCCCCGACACCTGGGACGAGCCGACCAAGCTCGCGGTCCTGCGGCGGGCGGCCGAGGACGTCGGCCACACGGTGATCCGGCCGCCGATCAACGTCACGTTCACCGACGGGCCCAACGCGGCCGGCATCGAGCAGCGCGCCTGCAACCTCTGCGGCGACTGCGTGAGCGGGTGCAACCACCGCGCCAAGAACACGGTCACCGAGAACTACCTCCCCGACGCCGTGGCCCACGGGGCCCACATCTTCTGCGAGATCTCGGTCCGCACGGTCGAGCGCTCGCCCGAGGGGTCCGACGCACCGTGGACGGTGAGCTTCTCGTCCACCGCCGATGGGCGCACCCGGTTCGCCGCCCCGGCGTCGTTCGTGTGCGCCGACGTGGTCGTGCTCGCGGCGGGCACGCTGGGGTCGACCGAGATCCTGCACCGCTCGCGCGCTCGTGGCCTGGCCGTCTCCCCCCGGCTGGGCCACCGCTTCACCGGCAACGGCGACGTCCTCGCCTTCGCCTACGACGTGCAGGGCCAGCCCATGCGGGGCATCGGCGCCGGCCGTCGGCCGGTCACCGCCGACACCACGGTCGGGCCCTGCATCACCGGTGCCGTCGACCTCACGGGCAAGCCCACGCCGGGCAAGGGCGCCCTGATCGAGGAGGGCGCCGTCCCCGGCGCCCTGCGCATGCTCATGCCCGCCGCCTTCGCGGTCGCCGCCGACATCGACGACGGTGGCAGCCCCCTGGCCTTCGCCCAGCGGGTCGCCCGGCGTGTCGCCTCGAGCGCCGGCGCCGCCCTGGACCCCACCGGCGGGCCCGCCGACCGGTCGCTGACGTACCTCGTGATGAGCGACGACGTGGGCGACGGCACGCTGAGCTTCGTCGACGACGGCGTGCGGGTCGACTGGCCGGCGGTGGGCGACCTGCCCATCTTCGACCACAACGCCGACACGCTGCGCGCCCTGTCGACCGCCATGCCGGCCGAGCACATCACCAACCCGCTGTGGTCGCCGATGCTGCGCGAGGCACTGGTGACCGTCCACCCGCTCGGCGGGTGCGCCATGGGCGACGACGGCGCGGCCGGGGTCGTCGACCACCGGGGCCGGGTGTTCGCCGGCCAGGGCCGCGACGTCCACGACGGGCTGCTCGTCACCGACGGCGCCATCGTGCCACGACCCCTGGCGGTGAACCCGCTGCTCACCATCTCGGCCCTCACCGAACGGGCGGTCGAGCTGCTGGCGGCCGAGAAGGGGTGGACGATCGCCACCGGTCCGACCCCGCCGCTGCCGCCCGCGCCCGCCACCCCGATCCCTGGCCTGCGCTTCACCGAGCGCATGGCCGGCTGGGCCGGGCCCGAGGCCGACGGCGACCCCGAGCGCGGCGCGGCGCAGGGCGAGGCCGACGGCACCCGGCTCGAGTTCGTCCTGACCATCGACGTCGAGCGACCTGCCGGCGATGGTCGAGGACCCCGCCACGCCCGGCCGGCTGAGCGGCACCGTGGTCGCCCCGGCGCTGTCGCCCCGGAGGCTCCGGGTCGAGGAGGGCTCGTTCTGCCTCGCGCAGGAGGATCCGACCCACATCGACACCTGGCACATGCGGTACTCGATGCGGCTGGCGGCCGACGACGGCCGGCGCTTCCGCTTCGAGGGCCACAAGGTGCTGCACGACCGGTTCGGGTTCGACCTGTGGTCCGACACCACCACGCTCTTCGTCACGATCAGCGACGAGGCCGGCACGCCCCTCGTCGGTGGCGTGATGCGCATCGCCCCGACCGACTTCGCCCGCCAGCTCACCACCCTCCGGGTGACGGGGGTCGAGAGCCTCGGCGAGCGGCTGCGGTGGAAGGCCCGGTTCGGCGCCGGCTTCTTCCGCTCGCTCACCCACGCCTACGGCAGCCTCGACGACCTGGCGTCGTTCCCCGAGGCCCCGGCGCGCCGCATCCCCCTCACGGGCGCCGGGCACCGGCGGCTGCGCCTGCCGGCTCCCGAGCCGCGCTGGTGCGACGGCGCCGGCCGGTGGCACGAGGGCGACTGGAGCGAGGCCGTCGATCGCGCCGGCACGGGCTGGCTGCGCCTCGTCCGCTACGAGGGTGGCCGGCGCGGCCCGGTGCTGCTCGCCGCCGGGTTCGGCATGCCGTCGACGTCGTTCCTCGTCGACACCGTCGAGACCAACCTCGCCGAGCACCTCGTGCACGCCGGCTACGACGTCTGGCTGTTCGACTACCGGGCGAGCACCGACCTGCCGTCGGCCCGGACGTCGTTCACGCTCGACGACATCGCCCGCCGCGACTGGCCCGAGGCCGTGGCCGAGGTCCGACGGGTCACCGGCGCCGGCAGCGTGCAGGCGCTCGGCCACTGCGTCGGCTCGGCCTCGCTCATGATGGCCCTGGCCGGCGGCCTGGAGGACGTGCGCTCGGCCGTGTGCATGCAGTTCACGCTGCACCCGGTCACCTCCTACCTGAACACGGTCAAGGCCGCCCTCAAGGTCGACCGCATCCTCGAGAACCTGGGCATGCGCACCGTGCAGCCCGACGTCGGCTTCACGCCGCCGAAGGCCCTGCTCGACTTCGGCCTGCGGGTCGCACCCACGCCGCGCGCCGAGCGGTGCGGCAAGGCGCTGTGCCGCTGGATCAACGCCATCTACGGCTCGACCCACGCGCACGACCAGCTCGACGACGCCACGCACGAGGAGCTCGACGACATGTTCGGCGTCGGCAACATCGAGGCGCTCGGCCACATGGGCACGATCATGAACCGGCGGCTGGTCGTGGACGCCGACGGTCGCGAGGCCTACACGCGGCACCCCGAGCGGCTCCAGCTCCCGATCCTCCTCGTGCAGGGCGAGAAGAACTACATCTTCCGGCCCGCCGGCAGCATGCGGACCCTGCGCTGGCTGCAGACCGCCAACGAGCCGTCCCTCTACGAGCGCGTGGTGCTCCCCGGCTACGCGCACCTCGACGCCCTGATCGGCCGCGACGCCGCCAAGGACGTCTTCCCGGTGCTCACCGAGCACCTCGACCGCTTCAACTGGTGAGGGACGAACGCCCTGTCCGCCCGGCCTCTCAGCGCAGCTTGGGGTGGGGTGGGGGCAGGGCGTGCAGCCCCAGGGCGGCGGCGAGATCGGTCGCCTCGGCGAGCAGGGTGTCGGCGCGGGTGGCGTCGCCCCGCCGGTCGCGCTCGGTGAGCGCGTTGGCCAGCCAGGCCGCCGACAGCGCCACCCACGGGCGGGCGGCGATGACGCGGTGGCGCTCCAGGGCCGCCTCGAGATGGATCACGGCCTCGTCGTGCCGGCCCAGCACCGAGGCCAGGGTGCCGAGGTGGTGGTCGACCGCGCCGAGGTACGCCACGTAGCCGAACACCATGTTGCGCCCGCTGTAGGGGGCCAGCAGGTCGTGGGCGACCTCGGCCCAACGGCGGTCGCCGACCGTCGACGCGCAGACCGCCGTCCCGGCCACCGCGGTCTGCCACTGGTAGCCGGCATCGACCGACACGAGGTCGGCCGTCGACCGGTCGGCGAGACGTGACAGCGCGCCGTCGACATCCCCCGCGCCCGCCTCGGCCCACGCCCCGAGCACCCACCAGGTCAGCGACTCGGGCATCTGCGCCAGCAGCGCGGTGACCATGGGCCGGGTCTCGGCCAGCCGGCCCTGCATCCACCGCAGAACGAAGGTCTGCATGAAGTGGATCTGGGCCACCTGCGAATGACCGGCCACCTCGAGCCGCAGTCGGAGTGCGTCCGCCATGCGCTCGGCCTCGCCGAAGTTCCCCGCGAGCGCAGCCCACATGATCTGCCACATGGCCGCCAGGCGCAGGTGGTCGGGATGGCGGACCTTCCCCGCCAGGTCGGTGAACCGTGCCGCCAGGTCGCGGGCCGCGTCGTGGGCGCCCACGACGAACAGGGGGTGGATCCGGGCCCGCGCCCCCTGCAGCACGAGGTCAGAGTCGCCGGTCTGCTCGCCGATGCGGATGACCTCGGCGCCGATCTCGAGGTGGTCGTCGACGTCGTCGGGCCCGTCGAGGGCCAGCACCCGGGACACGAGGACCGAGGCCACCACCACCGGCGCCTCGAGCCGGCGCGCCATCGCCTCGGCCTCGTCGGAGATCGCCCGGCGGTCGTCGTGCGGCGCGACGGGGTGCAGCACGTGGGCCAGGCGGGCGAGCGCCAGGGCGCGGGCGCGGCTGTCGCGCTCGGACAGCCGGACGAGCGCTTCGTCGAGCAGCCGCCGCGCCACCGGGTTGTGCGGCGGGCTGGCGGGCAGGCGCCCGCCGTAGCCGAGGGCGGCCCGGGTGAAGTGGTCGGTGCGGTCGAGCTCGCGGGCCAGGTCGGCCGCCTCGAGGTGGCGGCGGTCGCGGGCGATGAACTCGCCCGCCCGATCGTGCGCCTCGGCCAGGTCGAGCCGCAGCTCGCACCCCACCTCACGCCCCGCGCCGGCCGGGTCGCCGAAGCGGTCGTGGACGTCCACACCCCGCGACAGGAACCACACGGCGCCCTCGAACGCGGTCTCGCGCCGGGCCTGGTCGGCGGCGGTGCGCGCCCAGCGGATCGCGACCTCCGCGGTCTCGGCATCGGCCGCTTGGAGGTGGTGGTGGGCGATCTCCGCTGCCGAGCCGCGGGGTCCCGGGCCCTCGCTGAGGGCCCGGGCGATGCGCCGGTGCAGCTCGGCGGCGCGTTCGGGGGGCACCTCGTCCTGCAGCGCACGCCGGACGACCGCGTGGGCGAACGCGAGGCCCTGGCCGTCGTCGGTGTCGCGCACGACCCCTGCCCGGGCGGCGTCGTCGAGGCGGTGACGCAGGTCGATCTCGCCGCACCCGAGCGTGGCGGCCAGCACGTCGAGCGAGAACCGCTCCCCGACGACCGAGGCCGCCGCCAGCGTCTCGTTCGTCTCGGGGTCGAGCCGGGCCAGCCGCCAGCGCACCACGTCGTGCACGCGGTCGGGCAGCCGCCGGCGGGCCGCGAGCAGCGCGGCGACGGGCTCGCCGGGGTCGAGTCCCCGCAGGATCTCCTGGACGAGGAACGGATTCCCGGCCGTCTGCTCGGTGAGCCATTGCGCCGCCTCGCCGGCGTCCCGCTCGTCGACCGGCTGGCCGATGACCTGGGCGATGAGCTCGACCACCGCTGTGACGTCCAGCCCCGGCACCTCGACCCGGTCGACCTCGGGGCTGTCCTCGAACGAGCCGAGCGTGTGCAGGGGGCCCATGCCCTCGACCTCGCCGTCGCGGAGCGTGAGCACCAGCAGCATCGGGCCGTCGGGCGGGTTGTCGACGAGGTGACGCAACAGGCGGAGCGACGAGTGCTCGGCCCACTGGAGGTCGTCGAGGACGAGGAGGACCGGCCGCCTGCCGGGCGACCGCCCCCAACCAGTTGCGCATCGCGTCGAACAGGCGCATGCGCTCGGCGTCGGGGTCGTCGGCCAGCGGTGGGCGCACCCCGCCGATGCGGGCGCCGATGTCGGGGAGCAGGCGAGCGAGGTCGTCGGCGTGGGGCTCGACGTCGCGCTGCAGCAGCCGGCGCGGGCAGGCGGCGGCGTAGCTGCCCATCGCCTCGCGGATCGCCTGGTAGGGGGCGAGGGCTTCCTCGTCCCACCGCCCGTAGAGCACCATGCCGCCCCCGGCGTGGACCCGCAGCGCCTGCTCGGCGGCCAGCGTGGTCTTGCCGATGCCGGGATCGCCCGACAACACCACCACGCGGTGGTCCCCTTCCAGCGCCGCGGCCCACGCCCCCTCGAGGCGGGCGAGCGGCCCGGGCCGCCCCACGACGCGGTGGGCGGCCGCCCGGTGCGCCCACCCGAGGTTCGAGGCGGCGGCGTCGTCGTCGACCGCGTGCGGCGCCGGCCCCGGCGCGCGGAGCAGGTAGGCGCGCTCGTCGCCCCCGGTCGCCACGGCGACCAGCTCGTGCCCGGGGGCCAGTGCGTGGGTGACCATGACCGCGGTGGACGCCGACACGAGGACCGTCGGCTCGCCCTTGGCCGCGATCGAGCCCGGCTCGCCCGCGGCGGCGGCGAGGGCGTCGGCGCGCTCGCGGGCCGGCCCCTTGTGACGGCCCTGCGTGACCTCGAGCTCGCCGGTGGCGAGCGCGGCGCGCGGCACGGCGGAGGGCGGCACCGCGTCGATCAGCTGCTCGACGGCGGCGACCGCGTCGGCGGCGAGGTGGAAGGCCACGACCAGCGTGGCCGCGGAGCGGTCGGGGGTGGCGACCACCTCGGGCTCACCGGCGATGCCCTCGAGCTCCCGCGCCGCCGCGCGCACCGGTCCGGCATGGGCCGCGTCGAGGTCGACACGCAGGATGGTCAGGTGCCGGGGCACCTGGCGACTCTACGTCGCCGGCCTACCGGCTCGGTCGTGCTGCCTGTCGGCCGGCTGTGCAGCCGGTGGTCGACCGCCAAATACCCACGCGTGGGCTGGGGCGAACGTCCGACCCGCTCGGCCTCTCAGAGGATCGACGGGACGATGGCCTCGATCACGGCCGGCCCGGGCTCGGCGAGGGCGCGGGCGAGCTGGTCGCCGAGCTCGTCGGCGGTCGTGGCCCGCGTGGCGGGGACGCCGAGGCCGGTGGCGAGGGCGACGAAGTCGATGTCGGGGCGCGACAGGTCGAGGAGGCTCTTCGCCTTGGGCCCCGGCGCCTCGGCGCCGACCCGGTCGAGCTCCATGTTGAGCACCGCGTACGACCGGTTGTTGTAGATGATCGTCACGACGTCGAGCTGCTCGCGGGCCTGCGTCCACAACGCCTGGAGGGTGTACAGCGCGCTGCCGTCGGCCTGCAGGGCGACCACCTGGCGGTCGGGGCAGGCCACCGCCGCCCCGGTGGCGACCGGCAGGCCCTGGCCGATCGCCCCGCCCGTGAGGCACAGCCAGTCGTGCGGCGGCGCGCCCGCGGTGAGGCCGGGGGTGAACAGGCTCGACGTGTTGCCCTCGTCGGACACGATCGCGCCCTCGGGCAGGAGGGCGGCGACGGCCTGGGCCACGCTGCTGGCCGTCAGCTCGCCGGTGGGCAGGTCGGGGCGCTCTGCGGGCTGGAGCGTGGCGCCGTCGGCCGGGGCGCCGACGGCTTCGGCCAGGGCCTCGAGGGCCGCGGCCGCGTTCCCCCCGCCGTTGGACAGCACGTGGACCTCGCACCCGTCGGGAACCAGGTCGCTGGCCTTTCCGGGGTAGGCGAAGAAGCTGACCGGCGACTTGGCGTCGGCGAGCACCAGGTGGCGCAGCCCCGCCAGCTGGGCCGATGCGAACTCGGCCAGGTAGGCCAGGCGGTCGATCGGCGGCCGGCCGGCGCCGCGCTCGAGCCGGGTGGGGAAGGTCTCGGCCAGCATCCCGGCGCCCGTGGCGTTCGCGACCCGGCTGGCGGCCACCAAACCGTCGGCCCGCAGCGCCTGCCCGCCGAGCAGGAACCCGCACTTCTCTCCCGAGCGCAGGGCCTTGGCGACGACCTCGACGGTGTCGGTGTCGACCGGGGACGGTGGGCGGGGCGGGATCGGCTCGGCGACCAGGCCGCCGGCCGACCAGCTCACGTCGGCCGGCAGGATCAGCGTGGCCACCTGGCCCGGGGGGCCCGACGCGACGGCGACGGCCTCGGCTGCGTCCTTGCCGATGTCGGCGGGCGTGTGCGACCAGCGCACCCAGGGCGACACGTTGCGGGCGACCGTCTCGATGTCGCTCTCGAGCTGGGCGTCGTACTGCTTGTGGTAGGTGGCGTGGTCGCCGACGATGTTGACGACGGGGACGTGGCCCTTGCGGGCGTTGTGCAGGTTGGCGAGGCCGTTGCCCAGCCCCGGCCCGAGGTGCAGCAGCGTGGCGGCCGGCCGCCCCGTCATGCGGGCGTACCCGTCGGCCGCCCCCGTGGCGACGCCCTCGAACAGGGCGAGCACGCCGCGCATCTCGGGCACCGTGTCGAGGGCGGCGACGAAGTGCATCTCGGACGTGCCGGGGTTCGAGAAGCACGTGTCGACGCCCGCGGCCACGAGGGTACGGATGAGGGCCTGGGCGCCGTTGAGCTCGGCCGGGACGGTGTCTGTCATGCGCTGTCTCCGAGGATCGTGCCGGGGTTGAGGATGCCGTTCGGGTCGAAGGCGGCCTTGATGCGCCGCATGAGGGCGATCTTGGCGGGATCCTCGAGCTCGAGGAAGTAGCCCGCCTTCTCGGTGCCGAGGCCGTGCTCGCCCGAGATCGCCCCGCCCAACGCCATCCCCGCCGCGAACAGGGCCCGGAGGACGCGGCCGCGCACCTCGGGGTCGGGCTGGAACACCCCCATGTGCACGTTGCCGTCGCCGGCGTGGCCGCACCCCGCGATCCAGGAGCCGTTCTCGGCGGCGATCTCGGTCACCCGGGCCATGAAGGCAGGGACGGCCGCCCGGGGCACCACGACGTCGATGATGTCGTCCGCGCCGTTGGCCTTGGCCACCCAGAACGCCTTCTCCCGGGCGTCGATCAGCCCGGCGGCGGCGCCCGGCGGCAGGACGTACACGTCCATGGCCCCCAAGTCGGCGAGCTGCTCGGCGACGGTGTGGGTGTCCGCCTCCAGCCGGTCGGCATGGGTCGACTCCAGGGCCACGACCAGGTAGGCGTACGCCGTCTCCTTCACGGACTCGGGGATGCCGAGGTCGAGCCCGACGTAGGCCGTGGCCGCCGCCATGGTCAGCATGTCGATGTACTCGAGGATCAGCGGGCCGATGCCGCTGCGCACGATCTCGGGCACCGCGGCGGTGACCGCCTCGAGCGACGTGAACGGCGCCAGCACGGTCGCCTGGTGGGGGCTGCGCGGGTACAGCTTGAGGAACGCCTTGGTGACCAGGGCGAGCGTGCCCTCCGAGCCGACGACCAGCTGGGTCAGGTCGTAGCCGGTCGACACCTTGACGATCTTGCCGCCGCACTGGATGACCTCGCCCGAGGGCAGCACCGCCTCGAGGCCGATGACGTGGTGGCGGGTCACCCCGTACTTGACGGCCCGCATGCCCCCGGCGTTGGTGGCGACGTTGCCCCCCAGGCTGGCGCTGTACTCGCCGGGGAACACCGGGTAGACGAGGCCGTGGGGGACGAGCGCCTCGTCGAGCTGGTGGAGCTGCACGCCCGGCTCGACGACGGCCACGAAGTTCTCGGTGTCGATCTCGAGGATCTGGGCCATGCGCTCGAACGACACGACGATGCCATCGGGGCGGGGCACGCAGGCGCCCGACATGCCCGTGCCGGCGCCGCGCGCGGTGACCGGCACCCGGTGCTCATCGGCGAGGCGCAGCACCGCCGCGACCTCGTCGGTGGTGGCGGGGAACAGGACAGCGAGCGGCCGCTGCGGCGTGACCGTGAGGGCCTCGTCGCGTGCGTAGTCGTCCTTGACGGCGTCGCCGGCCATCACGTTGTCGGCACCCACCGCGCCGGCCAGCAGGTCGACTAGCTCGGCGGTCTCGATGGTCATCGGCCCCCTCCGGACTGCCCGACGTGCACCGCGCCGACCCTACATGGGCATCATGCCGGCGGGAGCGGGGCAAGAATGGGGACATGACACGCCTCACCCACGACGAGACCGAGCAGCGGCTGGCGGACATCCCGGGCTGGGGCATCTCCAACGGCACCCTGCACCGCGAGCTCGAGTTCCACAACTTCGTCGAGGCCTTCGGCTTCATGGCCATGGTGGCCCTCGAGGCCGAGAAGCTGAACCACCACCCCGACTGGTCCAACTCGTGGAACCGGGTGGTCATCGACATCTCCAGCCACGCCGAGGGCGGCATCACCGAGACGTGCATCGCCCTGGCCGCCGCGGTCAACAAGGCCCTCGGCGAGTAGCCCGGCGCCAGGCCCCTCCAGGGTCACGGGGGCGCCAGCGGACCGGCGCGCCGCACGAGCGCCGCACGGGCGCGCGCGTTGTCGGTGAGCTCGACGGCGCGCCGGTAGGCGGCGCGGGCCCCGTCGAGGTCGCCCGCCTCGCGGAGCAGCTCGGCTCGGGCGGCGTGGAGCGGCTGGTAGCGGGCGAGGCGCTCGTCGTCGACCAGCGGCCCGAGCAGCGCCAGCCCCGCGCGGGCGCCCTCGGCGCGGCCGAGGGCGACGGCCCGGTTCACGGTGACCACCGGCGAGGGGTCGAGCCGTTCGAGGGAGGCGTAGAGCGCGGCGATCTGCGGCCAATCGGTCCCTTCCGACGTCGGAGCCTCGGCGTGGACGGCGGCGATGGCGGCCTGCACCTGGTAGGCGCCGGGCCGGGCCAGGCGGAGGGCCCGGTCGAGCACGGCGACGCCCGCGTCGATCTGCGCTCGGTCCCACCGCTGCCGATCCTGGTCGTCGAGGGCGACGGCGTCGCCGGCCGCATCGGTGCGGGCGTCGCGCCGGGCATCGGTGAGGAGCAGCAGCGCCAGCAGGCCCAGCGCCTCGGCATCGTCGGGCATCAGCTCGGCCAGCAGGTCGGCGAGGCGCAACGCCTCGTCGCACAGCCCGGCGCGGATCAGCTCCTCACCCCCGGTGGCCGAGTGACCCTCGTTGTAGATCAGGTAGACGACCCGGAGCACGCCCGCGAGGCGGTCCAGCAGCTGGTCGTCGGGCGGAACGCGATAGGGGATGCCGGCGGTCACGATCTTGCGCTTCGCCCGCGCCAGCCGCTGGTACATCGCCGCCTCGGTCGTGAGGAAGGCACGGGCCAGCTCGCGCACCTCGATCCCGCAGACCGAGCGCAGGGTGAGGGGCAGCCTCGCCTCCATCGCCAGAGCCGGGTGGCAGCAGGTGAAGATCAGCCGCAGGCGGTCGTCGGTCACAACAGTGCAGTCCGCGGTGCCGTCGTCGCGGGCGTCGTCGGCGTCCGCGGGGTCGTCCTGGCCCGACCGCTGGAGCCGCTCGAGCTGCTCGAGGGCCGGCTGGTGAGCGGCGCGGGTCTGCTCCCGACGGAGGCGGTCGATGGCGCGGCGCCGGGCGGTCGTCGTGAGCCACGCCCCCGGGCGGCGCGGGACGCCCACCCGGGGCCAGTCGGCCGCGGCCGCCACGAAGGCGTCCTGCACCGCATCCTCGGCGAGCCCGAGGTCGCCGCCGACCTGGCGGGTGAGCGTGGCCAGCACCTTGGCCCACTCCTCCCGGTAGGCCCGGTCGAGGACGGCGGCGACATCGTCGCTCATCGGCGGCGAGCTCAGGCCTGCTCGATGAACGTCAGCGGACGGACCTCGACCGATCCGTAGGCTGCGTTCGGCAACCGCGCCGCCAGCGCGGTGGCGGCGTCGAGGTCGGGGACGTCGACGACGTAGAAGCTGAACAGCAGCTCCTTCGTCTCGGCGAACGGGCCGTCGGTCAGCACCGTCTCCCCCTCCCGCGTGCGCACGGTCGTGGCCGCGGTCTCGGGCTGGAGTCCGGCGGCGGTGATCACGGCACCGGACTCCTTGAGCTCCTGGTTGAGGGCACCCCAGGTCGCCATCTCGGCGTCGAACTCGGGCGTGCCCTCCTGCGGGCCGGCGCCGTCGGGGTAGCGGAGCAGCAGCATGTACTTCATCTCGGGCCTCCTTGGCCGTCTCGTGCGGGTTCGCAGTGACGTCGGGCGAGGTTGCCGTATTCGACAGCTTCCGCGAAATTTCTCGCGCACTATCGTCCGGCCGTGCCCGCGCTGCGCGTGGTCAGCGACTCGTTCCGCGTCCTGACCCTGAACATCTGGAACCTCGCGGGCGACTGGCGGGCGCGCCGCCAGGCGATCGTCGCCGTGGTGCGCCGGTGGGAGCCCGACGTGGTGTGCCTGCAGGAGGTCGTGGCCAACGACCGTGGCAACCAGGCCGAGTGGCTGGCGGACGCGCTCGGCGAGTGGTCGGTGGCCTATGCCGGCGAGCCGATCGCCGGCGGGCCCGACCTGTTCGGCAACGCGGTGCTGAGCCCCCGTCCCATCGACGCCACCGCTACCGCCCGGCTGCCGCACGTCCCCGACGACGCCGAGGTGCAGCGGGTCGTCCTCCACGCCCGCACCGGTGGCGTCGACGTGTTCTCGACCCACCTGGCCTGGCAACTGCACGACGCCGCCCTGCGCGAGCGGCAGGTGCAGGCGCTCGTCGGGTTCGTCGAGGAGCGCACCGACCCGGCGTCGCCGCTCGGGCCGGTGATCGCCGGCGACTTCAACGCCGAGCCCGACGCCACCGCCATCCGCTACCTGTCCGGGCTGGCCGCACTCGACGGGGCCAGCACGTACTTCCAGGACGCCTGGCGGCTGGCGGGCGACGGCGGCCCCGGGCTCACGTGGGCGAACGTCAACCCCCACGCCGCGCTCGACGGCGAGCCCGACCGGCGCCTCGACTACGTCTTCAGCGGCTTCCGCGGGCCGGGCGGCGCGGGGCGTCCGGTCGACTGCCGGGTGGTGGCCGACGAGCCGGTGGAGGGCGTGTGGCCGTCGGACCACTACGGCGTGCTCGCCGTGCTGCAGCGTTAGCGGGCCGGCGGGCCTCAGGAGGAGGTGGCGGCGGACTCGTCGAGGCCCTGGAGCAGGGTGTTCCAGGACAGGGTGGCGCACTTGATGCGCACCGGGAACTTCACCACGCCGCGCAGGGCCTCGAGGTCGCCGAGCTTGACGTCCTCGTCGGCCGGCGCGTCGGACTCGGGGGCGGCACCGTCGCCGTTGCCGTCGACGCCCGGGTCGCCGTCGAGCGCCTGCTCGTGGATCGACATCATGCCCTTGAACGCCCGCGACAGGGCGCGCACCTCGTCGAGGGTCTTGCCCTTGACCGCGGCCGACATCATCGAGGCCGACGACTGGCTGATCGAACACCCCTGGCCGCCGATGCGGATGTCGCTGACCACGCCGCCCTCGACGTCGAGGAACAGCACGATCTCGTCGCCGCACAGCGGGTTGAACCCCTCGACGCGGGTTGCCGGCGGCGCGCTCGAGCTCCCCCCGGTTCCGCGGGTTGCGGTAGTGGTCGAGGATGATCTCTCGGTAGAGGTCTTCGAGGCCGGGCATGCGGTTCGCGATCCTATCGGCGGTGGGCCGGAGCGGGAACGGCGGCCTCTCAGGAGCTCGCTTCGCTCGCTCACGGGCCGAAGAAGTCGCCGGCGGCGTCGATGGCGTCGGCCAGGGCGTCGACGTCGGCTTCGTCGTTGTAGACGTAGAGCGAGGCGCGCGCCGTGGCGGCCACGCCCAGCTCGCGCATCAGGGGCTTGGCGCAGTGGTGACCCGCCCGCACGCACACGCCGTGCTCGTCGAACACCTGCGTCAGGTCGTGGGGATGCAGGTCGCGGTAGGTGAACGACATGACCCCGCCGCGCTCGGCGGGCTCGGACGGGCCGTGGACCGTGACGTCGTCGCCGAAGCGCTCGGCCAGCGTGCGCAGCGCGTAGGCCGTGAGGGCCACCTCGTGCGTGCGGACCGCCTCCATGCCCAGGCCCGAGAGGTAGTCGACGGCCGCGCCCAGCCCGACCGCCTCGGCGATGGGCGGGGTGCCCGCCTCGAACTTCCACGGCAGCTCGTTGGGCGTGAAGCCCTCCTTCGTGACGTTGAGGATCATCTCGCCGCCGGTCAGGAACGGGGGCGTGGCGTCGAGGATCGCCTCGGTGCCCCACAGCACGCCGATGCCCGTCGGGCCACACATCTTGTGGCCGGTGAAGGCGGCGAAGTCGGCGCCCCAGGCGGCGACGTCGGTCGCCAGGTGCGGCACGTACTGGCTGGCGTCGACGACGGCGATCGCGCCGGCGTCGTGGGCCGCCGTGACCAGGCGCTCGACCGGCGTGATCGTGCCCAGCACGTTCGACATGGCCGCGAAGGACACCACGCGGGCGCCGTCGACCAGGCGGTCGAGGTCGGCGAGGTCGAGGTGGCCGTCGGCGCCGATGGGGATCCACCGCAGCTCGATGCCGATCTCCTCGACGAGCTGGTGCCACGGCACGATGTTGGCGTGGTGCTCGAGCTCGGTGATCACCACCGGGTCGCCGGCCCGCAGGTTGGCCCGCCCCCACGCCTTGGCCACCAGGTTGAGCGCCTCGGTGGCGTTCTTGGCGAACACCACCTCGCGCTCGGAGCGGGCGCCGATGAACCTGGCGACCTTGGCCCGGGCGCCCTCGAGGGCCGCCGTGGCCTCCTCGGCGATGAGGTAGGTGCCGCGGTGCACGTTGGCGTTGGACCGCTCGTAGTACGTCTCGATGGCGTCGAGCACGGCGCGGGGCTTCTGCGACGTGTTGGCCGAGTCGAGGTAGACGAGGCGCCGGCCCCGCACCTCGCGGTCGAGGATCGGGAAGTCCTTCTTGATGCGCTCGACGTCGAGAGCGTCGGTGGGCGGGGGATCGGGTGCGGTGGGTGCGGTCATGGCGTCGTTGCCTCTGACTGCGACTCGGGTGTCGCCTCGGATGGGGTGCGCCAGCTGTCGTAGCCGTCGCGCTCGAGCCGTTCGGCCAACTCGGGGCCACCGCTGTCGACGATGCGGCCGTCGATCAGGATGTGCACCCGGTCGGGCTGCAGGTAGCTCAGCAGGCGCTGGTAGTGCGTGATGGCGAGGACGCCCAGCTCGGGACGGTCCTTGCGGACCTCATCGACACCGTTGGCCACGACCTTGAGCGCATCGATGTCGAGGCCCGAGTCGGTCTCGTCGAGGATGGCGACCTCGGGCTCGAGGATCGCCATCTGCAGGATCTCGTTGCGCTTCTTCTCGCCCCCCGAGAAGCCCTCGTTGAGGTAGCGGTCGGCGAACGACGGGTCCATGTCGAGCCGCTTCATCCAGTCCATGATCGCCAGGCGCAGCTCGAGCACCGACAGGTCGATGCCCTTGCGAGCCGAGAGGGCCTGGCGCAGGAAGTTGATCACCGAGACACCGGCAATGGTCTGGGGATACTGGAAAGCCAGGAAGACACCGGCCTTGCCCCGGACGTCGGTGTCCCACCCCGAGATGTCGTCCCCCCGGAACAGGATGCGACCCTGGGTGATCTCGTAGTCGGGGTTGCCGAGCAGGGTGTTGGCCAGGGTGGACTTCCCCGACCCGTTGGGCCCCATGAGGGCGTGGACCTCGCCGGCGCCCACGGTGAGGTCGACCCCGCGCAGGATCACGCCGCCGGACCCATTCCCCGCCGCCGCGCTGCCGTCGCGGCCCACGGCTCGGACGTGCAGGTCCTCGATCTGGAAGAGGGGGGTGGCGGGCATACAGGCCAGTGTATTCGCACTACGCGCGTAGGAGAAATACCTTGGCAACCCCTCTTGCGACGTCTGGGCGGGCGGCTATGGTCGCCGCCGATGGGCATCCGGGTCTCTCCTCCGGGCACCCTCGTGGCCCTCGTCGAGGCGGGCTCGTTCTGTGTCTCCGACCCCTCGGGCGACGTCGTCGACCGTGGCGCGGGCGCAGCGGCGGGCCTGTTCGTCGGCGACCGGCGGGTGCTGTCGCGCCTGGTCGTGACGGTGAACGGCGCCCGCGTCGCCCCGGTGGATCACCGGATGGACGGCCCCGCGTCGGCGACGTTCGTCGGGCGGGCCGTCGCGGCCGAACACCCTGACGGCGCCGCGCCGACCGGTACCGGGCCCGCCGGGCCGGTGGTCGTGCGGCGGCGCCTCGTGGCCGCCGGCCTGCGCGACGAGGTCGAGGTGCGGAACACCGGTCCCGAGCCGAGCTACGTCGAGATCGAGGTCGAGGTGGCGTCCGATCTGGCGCCGCTCGCCGCCGCCCGCGACGGCAGCCTCCGCGACCAGGACGAGGTCGAACCGGGCGGCTCCGACCCCGACGAGGTGCTGCTGGTGCGGGGGCGCGGCGCGTCGCGGATCGGCTGCCGGGTCACCGGCGCGGGCGCCGTCCGCCCACAGCCGGCGACGCTGCGGTGGGAGGCGATCGTCCCCGCCCGCGGCCGGTACTCCGTCACGGTGGCCGTGGCGCCGATCCTCCGGGGCGCCGAGGTCGTGCCCGGCACGCTGCTGGCGCCCGACGCCGGGCGGAGCGAGTCGGCGCGGCGTCTGGTGCAGTGGCACCAGCACGTCCCGCAGGTGACGAGCGACCACCTCCCGCTGCTGTCGGCCCTGCACCGGAGCGCAGCCGACCTGGGGGCGCTGCGGGTCATCGACGCCGAGTTCCCGGGGCAGTCCGTGGTGGCCGCCGGCGCGCCGTGGCACCTGGCGCTGCACGGGCGCGACGCCCTCCTGACCGCGTGGATGAGCCTGATCGTCGATCCCGAGCTGGCCCTCGGCACGCTCGAGACGTTGGCCCGGTTCCAGGGCGCCGACGTCGACGACCGCACCGAGGAGCAGCCCGGGCGCATCCTCCACCGGCTGCACTTCGGCGCCGCGGGCGTGAGCCCGGCGCAACCGGTCAGCTACGGGTCGGTCGACGCCACGCCCCTGTTCGTCATGCTGCTCGGCGAGCTGCGCCGGTGGGGCCTCGCCCCCGAGGTGGTCGAGCGGTTGCTGCCCCACGCCGACCGGGCGCTCGACTGGATCACGACCTTCGGCGATCGCGACGGCGACGGGTACGTCGAGTACCAGCGCGTGACCGACCGGGGCGAGCGGCACCAGGCGTGGAAGGACTCGGCCGATCCCGTCCACCATCCCGACGGCACGCCGGCCCGCGGCCCGCTGGCGCTGGCCGAGGTGCAGGCCTACACGTACGCCGCCTACCGGGCCCGGGCGCACTTCGCCGCCGAGGCGGGCGACGAGCCGCTGGCGGCGCGCTGGCGCGAGCGGGCCGCCGCGCTGCGGACCGCCTTCAACCGGGACTTCTGGGTGGACGAGGCGGGCTGGCTGGCGCTGGCGCTCGACGGCGACAAGCACCCGGTCGGGGCGCTGGCCTCGAACGTCGGCCACTGCCTCTGGAGCGGCGTGGTCGACGAGGACAAGGCGGCCGTGCTGGTCAAGCACCTGGTGGCCGACGACCTGTTCTCGGGGTGGGGAGTCCGCACGTTGGGGGCGTCGATGGGCGCCTACGACCCGCTCGGGCCGCACACGGGCGCGGTGTGGCCGCACGACAACGCCCTGTGCGTCGCGGGGCTCGTGCGCTACGGGTTCGTGGACGAGGCCCACCGGTTGGTGCTGGCCCAGCTCGAGGCCGCCGAGGCCTCCGGCGGGCGGATGGCGGTGCTGTGCGGGTTCGACCGCGACGACGTGGCGGGCCCGGTGCGGCTGCCCGACGGGTGCGACACGCGGGCGTGGTCCGCGGCTGCGCCCCTGCTGCACCTGCGGTCGCTGTTGCGGCTCGACCCGCACGTCCCGCAGGGCAAGCTCTGGTTGTCGCCTGTGCTGCCGGACGCGATCCGGTCGCTCCGGGTCGAACGCATCCCGCTCATGGGTGCGTCGGTGACGGTGACCGTCGAGGACGGCTCGGTCTCGGTGGAGGACCTCCCCGACGACATCGAGGTCGTGGCCGAGCCCCGCCGCCCCCTGGCCGCCGGCGCCTGACCCCGGTCGGCCGTCCACGCCGGACCTGCCGGGGGGCGCGGACGTTCGGCGACGCGAACGGCATAGGGTTGCGGCCGCACGAGCGGGGCGAGCGGGGCACGTGCGGCGGCGGTTGGATCTCGACCCTGGCGCGTCCCTTGCCGACCCCCGTGAAGACGAGCACGGCCGAGATCGGCAGAGAGGACACGAGACATGTCGCAGATGCCCCCGCCCGGCGGCGGGCCCGGTTGGGGCCCCGGCCCCGGTGCGGGCCCCGGCTACCCACCCCCGGTCGACCCGGGCTATCCACCCCAACCCGGGTTCGGGCCGCCTCCCGGCCCGGGGTATGGGCCACAGCCCGGTTACGGCCAGCCCGACTACGGCCCGCCCGGCTACGGGCCGCCCGGCGGGCCGGCGCCGGGGCGCAAGCGCAGCCCCGTGCTGCCGATCGTGATCGTCCTCGCCCTCTTGGCCGCGGGTGTGGGGGGATACTTCCTTCTGGCCGGCGACGAGGGCGGCGATCCCGAGTCGGTGGCCCGGCAGTACTTCGAGGCCATGATGGACGGCGACTGCGAGGCCGCGGTCGACCTGGTGGCCCTCGGCGACACGTCCACCGAGGACGCCCTCGCCGAATGCCGGGACATGGTCGCGACGTCCGGTCTGGGGTCCGGTGACGTGTCCGACGAGGTCGCCCAGTTCGTCCCGACCGAGCTCGTCTCCGCCCGGGTCACCGAGGAGGGCGACAGCTCGGCCACCGTGGCGATCGAGTTCCGCATGGGCGACGGCTCGACGAGCACGAGCGACCTCGAGCTCGTGAAGGTGGACGGCGACTGGAAGGTCGACGTCGACGCCGCGCTCGGCGCACCGACGGCGGACGACCCCGTCGACGATCCGGCCGACGATCCGGTCGACGAGCCGTCCGACGATCCGGTCGACCTCCCGGTCGACGAGCCCGTCGACGACACCGGGGACGTGGGGAGCGGGCCGCCGCTCGACGACCCCGAGGCCGCCGATCCCGATCTGGCCGCCCTGGCGGTGGCGTGCTCCGAGGGCGACATGGCCTCCTGCGACGACCTCTACTGGGCCAGCGACCTGGGCGGCGCCCTCGAGACCTACGCCGAGACCTGCGGCGGCCGGGCGCCGAGCGGTGGCGTGAGCGGTGGATGCGAGGAGCAGTACGGCTGAGAGGCTGCGGGGAGGCGGCGGCGCAGGGCCGCCGCCTCCGCGGGGGTTGGTTGCGTGCCGGCCGCGCGCTATTCTCCACCAAACACGTAGGAATTGTGGGTAATGCCCGTTCCGGGGCTCGCGGATCGGAGGTGACGTGCGACGGTTGCTGGTGTTCGCCCTGGCCGGGCTGGTTGGTCAGCTCGTGGACGGGGCGCTCGGCATGGCGTTCGGCGTCACCACCAGCACCGTCCTGCTGTCCAACGGCTTCTCGCCGGCCGTCGCCTCGGCCAGCGTGCACCTCGCCGAGGTCGGCACCACGTTGACGTCGGGCGTGGCGCACTGGCGCTTCGGAAACGTCTCGTGGCCCCTGGTGCGGCGCATCGGGCTGCCCGGCGCGGTCGGCGCCTTCGCGGGTGCCACCGTCCTGACCTCGCTGACGGGGGACTGGCTCAAGCCGGCCGTCGCCGTGGTCCTGTTCGGCCTCGGGGCGCTGGTGATCGTCCGGTCGGTGCGGGGTGACCTGCACGGCGAGCGCCACGACCCCGGCCACCTGCGGCGGCGCCTGCTGGCGCCGCTCGGCCTGAGTGCCGGTTTCATCGACGCGGTGGGCGGCGGTGGGTGGGGTCCGGTCGCCACGCCCACGCTGCTGGCGGCGGGCCGCGTCGAGCCCCGGCTCGTCATCGGCTCCGTGTCGGCCGCCGAGCTGCTGGTGACCGTGGCCGCCAGCGCCGGGTTCCTGCTCGGCCTCGGGGGCGAGGGCATCGAGGCGCCGCTGGTGCTCGCGCTGCTCGCGGGCGGGGTGGTCGCCGCCCCCATCGCCGCGTGGCTCGTGCGGCACGCCGACGCCTCGGTGCTCGGCGTGGTGGTCGGCACGCTGCTGCTCATCACCAACGCTCGCGTCCTCATGCTCGAGGTCGGCGTGCCGGGCCCGGCCCGCCTGGCGGTCATCCTGGCCATCGCCGCCGCCGGCGCCGCGATCGCCCTCCGGGTCCGCCGCCTGCACGCCGCCAGCCCGCCGCCGGCCGCCGATGCCACGGCGCCGGCCGAGACGCCAACGGGGCCGGGCGCACCCGAGGCCGACCTGGTCGCCGCCGGCCCGACGGCGGAGGCGGCGAGGCGATAGGTACCGCCCGGGCGAGGTTGAGGACATAGGTTCCGGATCCGGAACTCACGCCTCAACCTCGGCCCGATGGGACCCATTGCCTCGGGTTCACCGGTTCAATCCGCGTCCCGGAGGTCTTCCTTCCAGGCCCGGAAGCGGGTGTGGGTCGCGCCGCTGGGGCCGACGCCGGTGCCGTCGCCCGACGGGAACAGCCGGAACGTGTACGTCACCGCCAGGTCGTCCGCTCGGGCCACCCAATAGCGGGCGTCGCCGCCGGTCGCCGGTCCGGCCCGCCACAGCAGCCACGGCCCGATGCGCCGCTTGTAGTCGGCCACCGGCGTTCCGGGGAGGTCCTCGCCCAGCGCCCGCAGCTCATCGGGCGCCTCGACCCACGCCGAGGCCGGGATGTTCCGGTCCCGGAGGGGCGTGGCCGGCAGGTCCTCGGTGTGGACGGGCGTCTCGTCGTACGGGCCGCTCGTCGTAGCGCAGCGCGTCAGGCATCGTTCCCCGGAGGGCGGCCCGTCACCAGCCCCGGTCGATCCACTCCTGGAGCGACGGGCGCTCGGTGCCGATGGTCGTGGGGTCGCCGTGGCCGGGGAGCACCCGCGTCTCGGGCGGGAGGGTGAACAGCTTGTTCTCGACCGAGTCGATGATGGTGGGGAAGTCGCCGCCGGGGAACGACGTGTTGCCCGGCCCGCCGGGGAACAGCGTGTCGCCGCTGAACAGCACGGGCGACCCCTCGACGAGGAAGCACATCGACCCCGGCGTGTGCCCGGGCGTGTGGATCGTCCGCAGCCGCAGCCGCCCGACCTCCACGACCGAGTCGTCCTCGAGGATCTGGTCGTAGGACGGGAGCATGCCGGCGTCCTCGGCGGTCACGTGGACCGCGTAGCCGGCGTCGCGCAGCTCGGGCACGGCCTGGATGTGGTCCCAGTGGCCATGGGTCTCGAGCACCGAGCGCACGTTCAGCGCCCGGCACAGGTCGAGCAGGCGGTCGTGCTCGTTGGCGGCGTCGAGCAGCACGGCGTCGCCGGTCTCGGTGCACCGCAGCACGTAGACGTTGTTGTCCACCGGGCCCACCACGACCTTGTGGACCTCGAACCGGTCGTCGGCGTGGAACAGGGTGTTCACGGGCCACAGTCTGCCCCGTCGTGCCGGCCCTGGCGCAATGAACACTGATGTCCACCGAATCACTGTCCGTGGCGGCGAGACAACGTCGAGCGATGTGACATATTTCACGCCCTCTTGGGTCTTGTCCATCCGGCTCGTTCATGGCGAAACTGCACTCGCTCATGCCCACCGCAGGAGCCCCCGATGAGGGTGACAGGTCGACCGCCACGACCTACGTCGCACTCAGAGGCGAGCCGGTTCCGGTCTTGGGGAGAAGCCCGGGACCGGCCGCCCCGGGGTCACGCCGTTGGGCATGGCCCCTGGAGGCCCGGGCCCGCATGGGCCCGGTGCCCCAGGGCTGAGGGCTCGGGCGCCTCAGGGCTGGGCGGCGCTCACTCAGCGAGGGGCGAGCGCACGTCGAAGCCCAGGCCCGCGGCCGCCGGGATCTGGCGGCGGTCGTAGGTCAGGTACGTCGCGGGCCGGGGCAGCCGGTCGGCCGCCGCCAGGTGCACGGCATCGACCGTGCGCAGCCCGTAGGTCGCCCCCAGCTCGACGGCATGGGCCAGGCAGCGGTCGTCGACCGGTATCACCACGAACGCGTCCCAGTCGTCCCGCAGGCGCCCCCACATGCGCTCGTGCTGGCCGGCGGTGACGGCCAGCCGGTGCAGCGCCAGCAGCGCCTCTGACCGGCACAGCGCCGAAGCGCACCACACGGGGTCCTCGGCCATGGCGTCCACGACGAGCGCCCGGTCGGGCCCCTGCACGTAGCGGCGGACGAGGGCCGAGGTGTCCACGAACAGCGTCATGGCCCGCTCAGCTCCCGCGCAGCTCGTCGAGCACGCTGCCGGGGCGGACGTCGACGGGCGCGTCCTCGGCCTCGGGCGGCGGTGGCCGGTCGCGCCGGCCGGGCGGGCGGGCGAGGCCGGCGGCGACGAGGTCGTCGACCGTGACCCCGGCGATCGCGTCGAGCGGCCCGATCTGGGCGGCGGGCACCCCGTCGACCGTGACGACGATGCGCTCGCCGGCGCCCGCCCGGCGGACGACGGCGGCGACGTTGTTGCGCAGCTCGCGGATCCCGACCCGTTCCATGCGGCCCACGCTACGGCCGCCGTAGCACGCGTGTACACACGACGGGTGGCGGGGTCGTCGTCACGGACCTACGGTCCCGTGCGGATCGCGACAACCACCACGTCACCCAAGGAGGGACCTGTGAACTTCGCCTTCTCCGAAGAGCAGGAAGAGCTGCGGCGCATCACCCGCCAGTTCCTCGAGTCGAAGTCGCCCGAGACCGAGGTCAGGCGGCTCATGGAGACCACCGAGGGCTACGACCCTGCTGTGTGGTCGCAGATGGCCAACGAGCTCGGCCTGCAGTCGCTCGTCATCCCCGAGGAGTACGGCGGCCAGGGCTTCACCTACGTCGAGCTGACCGTGGTGCTCGAGGAGATGGGCCGGGCCCTGCTGGCCGCCCCCTTCTACTCGACGGTCGTGCTGGCCACGAACGCCGTGCTCCACTCGGGCGACGAGGCGGCGAAGAAGGAGATCCTCCCCGGCATCGCCTCGGGCGAGACGATCGCCACGCTGGCCCTCACCGAGCCCAACGGCAAGTGGGACCTGTCGGGCGTCGAGGCCACGGCCACGAAGTCCGGCGACGCCTGGACGATCGACGGCACCAAGATGTTCGTGCTCGACGGCCACGTGGCCGACGTGATCATCGTGGCCGCCCGCACCGGCGCCGGCCTCTCGCTGTTCAAGGTCGACGGCGACGCGGCCGGCCTCACCCGCACCCCGCTGGCCACCATGGACCAGACCCGCAAGCAGGCCAAGCTCGAGTTCTCGGGCGTGCCGGCCACGCTGATCGGCACCGATGGCGGCGCCGACGAGGTGCTCGGCCGGGTCCTCGACCTCGCCGTGGTGGCCCTCGCCGCCGAGCAGGTCGGCGGCGCCCAGAAGGTGCTCGACATGTCGGTCGAGTACGCCAAGGACCGCGTGCAGTTCGGCCGGCCCATCGGCTCGTTCCAGGCCATCAAGCACAAGTGCGCCGACATGCTGCTCGAGGTCGAGTCGGCGAAGTCGGCCGCCTACTACGCCGCCTGGTGCGCGGCCGAGCTGAACGACGAGCTGCCCGAGGTGGCCTGCCTGGCCAAGGCCTACTGCTCCGAGGCGTACTTCCACTCGGCCGCGGAGAACATCCAGATCCACGGCGGCATCGGCTTCACGTGGGAGCACCCGGCCCACCTGTACTTCAAGCGGGCCAAGTCGTCCGAGCTGCTCTTCGGCGACCCCACCTACCACCGCGAGCTGCTGGCCCAGCGCCTGGGCATCTGACCTTTTCCAGCGCCACTAGCCCGCGTGCCGTGCGGGCCAGGGCGTCGTGACGGAACCACCGGCGGGCCGGGGTCGATCGTGGCCCCGGCCTGGTCGCGCCGGGGTTGTCGCGACCGACACCGGGACGGGGACGGGGCCACGGGCGTCGAGAACGAGGTCCGCCCCGATCTCGGTGACGGAGCCTCCGGCCCGCCGGGAGCGGACCAGCACGCCCCCGACGCGGGGCTCGCCCCCGTCGTCGCGGACCACGAGGCCCACCACCTCGAGCCCCGCCCGCACCACCACCTGGGGCGACTCCAGCACTGCGCGCACGTCCGCCGGCCGCGGGCGGGCCTCCCACTCGGGGCCGGGCACGTCGGCCCGGTCGACCAGGGTGATCCGCTCGGTCCGGGCCGCAAGGGCGAGCGCGGCGGCCACGCCGGCCGGTCCCGCGCCGACGACGACGGCGTGGCTGCCCGGGGCGGAGTGCACGGCGGTGACGGCGTGATCGGGCACGGGAGAGCGTGCCCGATCAGCCGGTCAGAGCCGCGGTCGCCGACATCGGCGGGCGCAGCGGCTGTGGCGGAGCAGGGGAGGGCTGGGGGCTGCGTCGGGACAGCACACGCAGCGCCAGCCGGGGGTGCATCAGCGACGTGGGCGGCGCGGTCATCGTGACCACGTCTGCGAACGCGGCGTTGGCCACCGGGTCGGTGGCCGCGGCCAGCACCACGCGGTCGAGGTAGCGCCGCACCACCCGGTCGGCGGGGGTGACCCGCCCACCCACGGTGCCGGGGAAGCGCAGGTCCTCACCGGTGGCGACCATCCACGCCCCGGCGTTGATGCGGGCCACGCGGCGCTGCAGCTCGGCGGACACCCCCGCCAGGTCGCCGAACGTCCGGGCCCGGTGGGCGCGCAGCTCGCGGTCGATCTCCTCGGCCGTCATCGCGGCCACGCTCATGCCCTGGCCGTAGACGGGGTTGAAGGCGCAGGCGGCGTCGCCGACCACCAGGAACCGGTCGGGACAGCGGCGCAGCGCCTCGAACTTCCGGCGGCGGTTCGCCGTGCGCCGGAACGCCACGATGGGCGACGCCGGCTCGAGGCGGTCGAGCGCGTCGACCAGTGCCGGCGATCGCAGGCCACCGGCGAAGGCGAGGAAGCCCTCCTCGTCGGTGGGCGGGGCGTCGCCGTTGGCGCCCGCCAGGGTGACCAACCAGCGGTCGCCCTCGATGGGGAACAGCACCGCCATGCGGCGGCAGCCGGGGGCCCGGGGCTGCAGCAACATGGCCTGCCAGCCGGCCAGGTCGTCGGGGCCGCGCCGGTAGGTGCGGCTGGCATAGGCGAGGTCGGCGTCGATGACCTCCTCCTCGGGCCGGTCGTACCCGGCCGCCTCGAGCCAGTCGGGCGCCTTCGAACGCCGGCCGCTGGCGTCGACCACGAGGTCGGCCACGAGGCGCTCGGTCGGCTCGCCTGGCGCCGCCCCCCGAGGGCGCACGTCGACGCCCACGACGCGGCCGTCACGGACGGCCAGGTCTGCGATCTCGGTGCCGGTGCGGAGGGCGATGGGTGACCGGGCGAGCACGAGGTCCCGCGTGACCGACTCGATCAGGTCGCGGCTGGCCGACAGGATCACATGGCCGGCACCGGTCTGCGGCCGCATCCACCCGGCCCGCGACATCCACAGCAGGTCGCGGGGGACGACGACCGGGACCGCACCCCGGGTCACGAGCTCGTCGTGGAAGCCCGGCAGCAGGTGCTCGATGGCGGCGAGCCCGCCGGGTTGCAGGGCGTGGACGTGGCGACCTTGGGGCACGCCGGGCCGCGGCGCGGGCGCGGTCGGCAGCGTGTCGCGCTCGATGACCGTGACGTGGTCGACGTGGTTGCTGAGGGCGTGGGCCGTCAGCAGGCCACCCATGCCGGCGCCGATGACGACGGCATGGGTGAGCGAGTTCGGGGGAGAGGGGGCGTGAGCCACGAGGGTCCTTCCGGGACGGGTCCGGGTTACGTGGCCAGCGTCCGTCGGGGGGACCCCTCACGGCATCGGGAAGATGCCTTACGCTGTTCTCAATCCGCCGTAGTCGAGATGCGCCCGTCAGGCGCGGCGCTCGTCGAGCAGGCCCTCGCGGCGGGCGATCGCGGCCGCCTCGCCGCGGGTCGAGGCGCCCAGCTTGGCCAGCAGGCGCGACACGTGGACGCTGGCCGTCTTCTGGCTGATGAACAGCTCCTCGCCGATCTGGCGGTTGGTGCGGCCGGCCGCCACCAGGCCCAGCACCTCGCGCTCGCGCGGCGTCAGGGCGCGGTCGCCTCCACCGCCGGTGCCCGTGTCGGCGACGCCGGCTTCGGCGCCGGGGAGGGCGATCCGGGCGCGGCGGGCCAGGCGGGTCAGCGCCGCCGCCAGCGGCCCGGCCCGGAGCGAGGTGGCGGTCTCCCAGGACGCGGCGAGCGCCGCGGCGGCGGTGCCGTCGTCCCCGGCGCCCAGCGCCGCCTCGGCCAACCGGAGCCGGGCGTAGGCGACGGGGTACGGGAAGGCGATGGCCTCCCACGCCGCCACGGCCTCGACCCACGCCGCGGGGTCGCCGGCGCCCTCGAGGCGCGAGGCCTCGGCCCGGCCCGTCCGGAGGGCCGCGATGGCCTCGGAGCCGGCCGGCGCCGTGCGCCCGCCGGCGGTGTGGGCGAGGTCCTCGAGCTGGCGCACGAGGTCCGCGGTCCGGCGTTTCGCCTCGGCCGTCGGGGACCGACCCGTGCGGCCGCCGGCCTGCGCCCCGTCGGCCTCGGCCCGCACGCCCACGGCGGCGATGCGGGCGGCCAGCTCGGGGTCTCCGGTGTGGGCCAGCAGCTCGAGCCCGGTGTCGACCTCGCGGCGGGCGTCGGCCGTGCGGCCCTGCCACGCGGCCAGCTCGGCCAGCGCCCGGTGCAGCAGGCCGTTCAGGCGCCCGTCGCCCACCTGGTGGCACCAGGCCCGGGCGATCTCGAGGTCGTCACGGGCCCGCTCGTGGTCGCCGCGGTCGACCGCCAGCGCACCGGCGACGAGTGTCCGCGTGATGGCGGTGAGGCCACCGACCTCGGCGGCGGCCCGACCGTCGCCGAGCAGGAGCTCGGCCTCGTCCCAGCGGCCGAGCTGGTGCAGCGCGGCGGCGCCGATGGTGCCCATGAGCGTCGGGGCCGGGGCGTCCGACGCCACCCCGGCGGCACTCGTGTCGAAGCCCAGCACGAGGTCGATGAGGTCGTCGCCCCGCCCGGCCTCGACGAGCGTGCGCCACAGGTGGACGTAGGCGCCGGCCACCTCGGCCAGGTCGCCGAGCTCGGCCGCGATCTGGCCGGCCTCGTGCAGCTGGGCGATGGCGTCGTCGGTGCGCCCCTCGCTCGCCAACACCAGGCCGACGACGTGGGTGGCCTGCCCCTCGTCCACGCGGTCGGCCACCGAGCGGGCGAGCGCCACCGCCTCCTCGGCCCGCGGGCGGGCCGCCTCGGCGCGTCCGGCCCGGACCAGCGCGTGCGCGTGCGCCTGGACCACCCGGGCCCGTGCCGCGGTGGGCGGCTTCGCCGGCACGAGCTCGACCGCCAGCTCGTACGCCGCCAAGGCGTCGTCGGCGCGCCCGGTGCGGTACAGGTACCAGCCGCGGCGCTCGTGCAGCAGGCCCGCCCGCACGGGGTCGTCAGCGACGGCGGGGATCGCCAGGGCCTCGTCGACCAGGGTCAGCGCCCGGACGGCCAGTCCCGAGCGGTTGGCGGCGTCGGCGGCCGCGGCCAGCAGCTCGTCGCGGCGGCACGCGGCGGCCGCCTCGGGATCGGCCGCCCGGTCCCAGAGGCGGACGCTCCACTCGAGCGATCGGTGGGCCTCGGGCACGGCGAAGGCTGCCTCGGCGGCGCGTCCGGCCCGCACCGCCGCGCCGAGGGCGGCGTCGAAGTCCCCCGCCCCGGCCCAGTGGCGGGCGAGCCGGGACCACCACTGGTCGGCCCCCACGCCGGGCGTCGAGCGCTGGCGCTCGGCGAGCGCGGTGGCGCAGGCGCGGTGCAGCCGGTGCAGCTCGCCGGGGAGCACGTCGGCCAGCACCGCCTCGTGCACCAGCGCGTGGCGGAACCGGTACGTGCCACGCCGCTGGTCGGCGACGAGGAGCCCGGATTCGACGCAGGTCCGCAGGTCGCGGTCGAGCGCGCCGGGGTCGGTGTCCCCGCCGGCGCCGACCATCTCGGCGAGCAGGTCGTGCTCGACCTCGCGGCCGCCCACCGCACAGGTGCGGAGCACGGCCGCCGCCCCGACCGGCATCCGCTCGACCCGGCTGACCACGGCGTCGCGCAGGTGCGGCGGCATGGGAGCGCCGGGGTCGTCGGCCAGCCCGGCCGCCAGCTCCTCGACGAACAGGGGGTTTCCGTCGGACCGCTCGACCACGCTGGCCACGAGCTCCGGCGCCGGCGGCGACCCCAGCAGGGCGCCCAGCAGCTCGGCGACGTCGCCCGCCCCGAGCCGGCCGAGCTCGAGGTGGCGCGCCCCGCGCCGGGTGAGCTCGGCCGTGAGCTGGCGCAGGGGATGGCGGGGCGGGACGTCCTCGCTGCGGTAGGTGCCGATCGTGCACACCGGCAGCGTCCGGGTACTGCTGGCGATGAGGGCCACGAGATCGAGCGTGGACCGGTCCGCCCAGTGCAGGTCCTCGAAGACGAGGACCACGGGTCGCGAGGCCACGAGGCGCTCGATCACCGTCAGGAGCAGCTCGAACAGACGGGCCTGGCCGGCGGGCCCGGCGACTCCGGGCGCCGCTCCCTCGGGTGTCCCGCCTTCTCCGGTGCGGCCGAGGAAGGCGCGCAGCGGGCCAAGGGTGGCGGACCCCTCCTCGGGGGTCAGGTCGCGGTCGAGCGTGCGCAGCATGTCGACGAGCGGCGCGTAGGGCAGGCCTCCCTCCTCGAGGTCGAGGCACTGGCCGACGAGCACACGCGCCCCGTGGCGGCGGGCGTGGGCCGCGGCCTCCCCGACGAGGCGGGACTTGCCGACGCCGGCCTCGCCCCCGACCAGCACCACCGCGCCCTCGCCCCGCCCGGCGTGGGCGTACGCGTCGAGCAGGACCTCGAGGTCGCCCGACCTCCCGACGAACGCCGCGCCGGCGCTCCGTCCGCGCACCGCACGATCATCGCACCCCGGGCGGTGCACGCATGGGCCGGTTCGGGCCGGTCACGGTCGGCGGTTCTGGTTCGGCGGTTACGGTTCGGCCGTGGTCTGGATTTTCGTCGTGGTCGCCGCCGTGCTCGTGTTCGTCATCGCCGCGGTGACCGTCGGGCGCGAGGCGTTCCGCTTGGGTCACCAGCCGCCGCCCACGATCTTCGATGTCGACGAGGCGGTGGCGCAGGTGGCCGACGACCTGCCGTTCGAGTCGCAGGCGCGGCTGACCTACGACGAGGTGCGCCAGCTGATCCGCGCCGAGCTCGACCACCTCGAGCGGTCGGGGGTGCTGGCCGAGCCCGGGAGCGACGTCGTCCTGCCCGAGGGCGACACGCCCGACGTCGTGCTGGCCGACGACGAGTCCGTCGCCGTCGTGCTCGGCCGGGCCGAGGAGCTCGGCCTCGACGTCACCGACGAGGACGTCTACCGGGTCATCACCGGCCTCCACGTGTACCTGGCCGGCATCGGCGCCGTCGGCCCGCCGGCGGAGCCGGGGGACGCCGCCGCCGGCTGAGCCGCGGCCGGTCAGTCGGCGCGGGCGCGGGTGTTGCCGAGCCAGCTCTGGTAGAGGCCGGCGTAGGTCCCGCCGGCGGCGACCAGCTCGGCGTGCGAACCCCGCTCGACGATCCGGCCCTCGTCGAAGACGAGCACCAGGTCGGCCGTCTCGGCGGTGGACAGCCGGTGGGCGATCGACACCATGGTCCGCCCGGCCGACAGCCGCTCGAGCGCCTCGGCGAGGGCCCGCTCGGTCTCGGCGTCGACCGCGCTGGTGGCCTCGTCGAGCACCAGCAGGCCGGGGTCACCCAGCTGGGCGCGAGCCAGCGCCACGAGCTGGCGCTCGCCCACCGACAGGTTGCCGCCCCGCTCGCCGACGGGGGTGGCCAGGCCGAGCGGCAGGTCGTCCAGCCACCAGCCGAGGCCCAACGCCGCGAAGGCGGCCCGCACCTCGTCGTCGGTCGCCGGAGCCCTGGCCGCGTCGCCGTGGCCATCGCCGTGGCCGTCGCCGTCGGTCGGCCTCCCGGGGGCGCCCAGCCGCCCGATCCGGACGTTCTCGGCGATGGTGGCGTCGAACAGGAACCCGTCCTGGGGCACGAGCCGCACCGCCCGCCGCCGGGCGTCCGGGGCGACGTCGCGCAGGTCCACGCCCGCGAGGCGGATGTGCCCGGCCGTCGGGTCGGCCAGGCGGCACAGCAGCTTGGCGAAGGTCGTCTTGCCCGACCCGGTCTCGCCCACGATGGCGACCATCCGCCCGGCAGGCAGGTGGACCTCGACGTCGCGCAGCACCGGCACGCCGTCGCGGTAGGCGAAGGCGACGTCGGTCGCCACCACGTCCAGGGCACCGGCGGGCAAGGCCTTCCCGTCCTCGGGCTCGGGCACGTCGAGCGGCGTGGCGAGCACGCCGAGCACCTTCCGCCATCCCGCCAAGGCGGTCTGGGTCTGGTCGATGATCTCGGACAGCTCGGCGATGGGCATGAGCAGCAGGTTGATCAGGAACGTGAACGCCACGAGGACGCCCACCCCGAGGCCCCACCCCGGCCCCCAGGTCACGCCGACGGCGATGGCGCCCGCCATGGCGAACGCGCCGAAGATGTCGCCGAGCGGGAACATCGCCGCGAAGTAGCGGGCCGACGACATGTACGCCCGGAACTGGCGGTCGATGGCCGCCCGCAGCCTGGACCGGGCCCGGCCCTCGAGCCCGTAGGCCTGGATCAGCGCCGCGCCCGTGACCGTCTCGGACACCTCCGCCAGCGAGTCGCCGACGGCGTTGCGCACGCGGTCCTGGGCGGCCAGCTGGCGCCGCTGCAACATCGGCAGCAGCACGACGAGCGGGAGGTAGGCCGCCAGGACCACGAGGGCCAGCCGCCAGTCGTAGATCGCCATGACCACGAACGTCGCCCCGATGAGGACGGTGTCGACGATCCACGCCACCGCGCCCCACTCCATGAACTGGGCGAGGGTCTCGATGTCGCTCGTCACCCGGGCCACCAGCGCGCCGCGCCGCTGCTCGCTGTGCTCGGCCATCGACAGGCGGTGGATGTGGTCGAAGGCCCGCACGCGCAGCGCCAGCAGGCTGGTCTCGGACGCCCGCACGAGCCGCAGGTAGGTGGCGCGCCCCACGAAGTACAGGCTGCCGATCAGGACCGCGGTGAGGGCGCAGGCGGGGAGCACGAAGCCGGGCCGGAACCCGTCCGCATCCAGCACCCCCCGGTCGAGGATCTGCTGGATCAGGACGGGCACCGCCAGCTTGCCGGCCGCGGTGACCACCGCCATGACCAGGGTCAGCGCGATGCCCTGGCGCAGCTCGGGGGTGACGGCCAGGCCCCGGCGCAGCACTTCCACGGCCCCCGCGTCGCGGAGGAGCTCCTCGTCGGGGGTGGTGGCGACGGCCGGTTCGCCGTCGAGCGACCCGGGCGGGGCCTCGTCGGCCAGCAGCGCCGCCGCCAGGTCGCCGGGCTCCGCGGCGTCGGTGCGGCCGGGCGCGACCTCGTCCGCGGTCACGCCGGCACCTCCTCCTGGTAGGCGCGGGCCAGCGCCGCGTAGGCGGGCACGCGGGCGAGCAGCTCGACGTGCGAGCCGGAGGCGGCGATGCGCCCGCCCTCCAGGAACACGCACCCGGTCGGCCAGGGAGATGGTCGACACGCGGTGGGCGACGATCAGCGTGGTGGCGTGCAGCGAGGCGCGGAGGCCCTCGAGGATCTGCTGCTCGATGGTGGGATCGACCGCCGACGTGGCGTCGTCCAGCATCAGCAGCCCCGGACGCCGCAGCAGCGCCCGGGCCAGGGCCAGCCGCTGGCGCTGTCCGCCCGAGAGCGTCACGCCCCGCTCGCCGAGCTGCTGGTCGAGGCCGTGCGGCAACCGGGACACGAACCGGTCGGCCCGCGCCCGGGCCAGCGCCCAGCGCACGTCCTCGTCGTCGACGGGCTGCCCGAGCGTCAGGTTCTCGCGCACCGTGTCGCCGAACAGGAACGCCTCCTGGAAGGCCAGCGCGACGTGGGCCCGGATCGAGTCGGGCTCGGCCGCCCGCAGCTCGACCCCGCCGAGGCGGACCGCGCCCGAACCCGGCTCGTAGAGGTGGGCGAGCAGGTGGCACAGCGTCGACTTGCCCGACCCCGTCGCGCCGACGACGGCCACGACCTCGCCTGCGGCCAGGGTGAGGTCGACGCCGTCGAGGACGCGGTCGTCGCCGTACGCGAAGGCGAGCCCCGCGACGTCCACCGTCAGGGGGCCCGATGGCAGGGGCGTGGCCGCGTCGGGGGCGGGGTGCGGGCGGCTCGGCGTCGCCAGCACCGTGTCCAGCCGGTCGGCCGCCACCACGGCGCGGGGCATCTCCTCCAGCAGGAACCCGACGATGCGCATCGGGAAGCTGAGGATGCCGAACAGCGCCACCGCCTGGACCAGCTCGCCGGTCGAGATGTCGCCGGTGGAGATGCGCCACGAGCCGACCGCCACCAGGGCCACCATCCCGAGGCTGGGGAGGGCGTCGAGCCCCGGCTCGAACGTGGCCCGCAGGCGTCCGACGCCGAGGCGGGCGGTGCGGAGCCCGTCCGCCGCCCGGCGCAGGCGGCCGACCTCCCGGTCCTCGAGGCCCAGCGACTTCACCACCAGGGCGCCCTCGAACGACTCGTGGGCCACCGTCGCCACCTCGCCCAGCCGGGCCTGGGTGGTGGCGGCCGGCACCTCCACCCGCCGGCTGTAGACCTGGTTGATCAGCGTGAGGGCCGGGAACAGGGCCAGGCCGATCAGCATCAGCAGCGGGTCGATCAGCGCCAGGCTGACCACCGACAGGCCGATGAGCACGATGGTGCCGAGGGCGAACGGCAGCGGCTGCAGCACGATCACCGCCCGCTCGGCGTCGGCGTCCGCGTGGGCCAGCAGCTGCCCGGTGGGGTGGGTGCCGAAGTAGCTGAGCGGCACCCGCAGGTAGGTCTCGGTGACGCGGCCGAACCAGGTGCGCTGCATGCCCCGCACGGCCCGCATGCCGAAGTAGCGCCGGGCCACCACGCCGAGCGACCGCAGCAGCGACACGCCCACGATGGCCGCGGCCCCGGCCGCCACCGTCGCGCCGGTCACGTCGTCGCGGAACCCGGGGATCACGACCTCGTCGGTCACCCGGCCGAGCACCCACGTCCCGCCCACCGCCATCGTGCCGTAGAGCAGCGACCCGAGGATCGACACCGTGAACGGCCGCGGGTGGCAGCGGACGCTGTACCAGAGCAGGCGCAGGCCCCGCCGGAACAGCGAGGCGGTGGGCTCGGACGCGTCGGCCGGCGGGTCGGTCGGCGGCCGGGTCGGTGGGCTCGGCGGGGTCGGCGAGATCCATGTCCTTGCGAGTCTGCCGGGAACGCCGCCCGTTCCCGCAGCGATTGGCGGCCGGGCCAGGCCGCCGGTGTACCGTCCGCACGCATGGAGCGGCCGACGAAGTTCGAGCACAACCGCTACGTGGGCGACAAGCGCAAGCAGGTCGTCTACGACCTCGACAACACCGACGACGTCGTCGAGGCGGCCGTGGCCGAGTTGATGGCCGCCGAGACGTTCATCAGCTTCGGGCCCGACACCCTGCCCGAGGCGCGCAACCGCGGGTACCGGCTGGCCCGGTCGTCGCGGGCGGCCCGCAGCGCCGCCGGCGTCGACGACGCCAGCGACGCGGCCTGACCACGGACGGGCGGTGGGGGCGGCGTGGAGGAACGGATCCGCTCCAACGGGCACAGCCTCGACGCCCACCTGGCCCGACCGCCCGGCCGGCCCAGCGGTCCGGTGCCGGCCGTCGTGCTCTGCCACGGCTACCCGTCCACGGGCACGGCCGCCACCGCGCCCGAGACGATGCCCGAGCTGGCCGACCGCATCGCCACCGAGATGGGCTGGGCGGCGCTGGCCTTCGCCTACCGGGGGTGCGGCGGGTCGGACGGCCAGTTCTCGCTCGGCGGCTGGCTCGACGACATCGCCTCCGCGGTGGCCCACGTCGAGGCGGCCGTCCGCCCGCTCGGCATCTGGCTGGCCGGGTTCGGCACCGGCGGGTCGCTGGCGGTGTGCGCCGCCGCGGCCGATCCGCGGGTCCAGGGCGTCGCCGCCCTCGGGGCGCCGGGCGACTTCGACGACTGGGCGTCGCACCCGCGCCGCCTCCTCGAGCACGGGAGGGAGGTGGGCGTGATCACCGACCCCGCGTTCCCGCCGTCGCTCGACGCCTGGTCGCGCGAGCTCAAGGGGATCCGCGCCGTCGCCTGCGTCGCCTCGTACGCGCCCCGCCCCCTGCTGGTGATCCACGGCAGCGAGGACGAGGTCGTGCCGCCGTTCGACGCCCGCGTCCTGGCCGACGCCCACGGCTCGGCCGAGCTGCGCTTCATCAACGGGGCGGGGCACTCCCTGCGCCACGACCCCCGCACCATCGCGGTCCTCCTGGGCTGGCTCGACCGCCAACGCCACGCCCTCCACCGCTGAGCGAGGTGTCGGCAGGCGGGGGAGGGGTTACGGGGTGTCTGACTTGGCCTTCTTCTCCGCCCGCATCATCTTCTTCCAGCCGCGGACCCGCTGGAGCGACTCGGCCGAGTCGATGTCGGCGACCGAGCGGGGCTGGTCGTCGGAGAAGGGCGCCGTCGCCTCCTCCCACCCCGGAGGGCGGACGCCGAACCGCTTGGCCAGCATCGCCGAGAAGATCTTGGACTTCTCGCCGCCGAAGCCGGGGAGCGCCCGCACCCGCCGCACCAGCTCGTGGCCGTCGTCGACGCCGGCCCACACGGCCGCGGCGTCGCCGCCGTAGTTGTCGACGAGGTATTGGCACAGGCCCTGCGTGCGCTTGCCCATCGAGCCGGGGAAACGGTGCAGTGCCGGCGGGCCCTTGAAGATGACGGCGAACTCGTCGGGGTCGGTCGCCGCGATCCGGGCGGCGTCGAGCTGGCCGCCCATGCGCTCGCGGAGGGTGAGCGGACCGGTGAACGCCCATTCCATGGGGATCTGCTGGTCGAGCAGCATGCCGATCATCAGTGCCAGCGGGTCCTCGGACAGGAGCTGGTCGGCCTCGGGGTTGCCGGTGACCGGGACCAGGGCCGTCGGATCCGGCTGGACCTCGTGTTGCTCGGTCATGACTGCACGGTAGCGCCGCGTGGTCGGGCCCCGACGCGCCGCCGCGGATCACGGCGGCCCCGTCCGGGTACCTTCCGAGCCGTGGCTTCGGGACGGTTCCTCCGGCGGGCCGCCCTCCGGGCCGGGCTCGGGGCGACGGCCGCCGCGCCGTTCGGCGCACCGGCCTCGGGCGCCGCCGCCGTGGTGGGCGGGGCGCAGGAGCACCTCGGCGTCGCGGCGGCCCTGGCGCCGCTGGCGGCACACCTCTGGCTCCGCCGCCGATCCGATCCGCGCCTGGCCTGGCGGGTGCTGGCGGGGGTGGCGGTGGGGGTCGGCACCCGGTTCGTCTGGCCGGTGGCCGCCAAGGCGCCCGCCGAGGTCCACGCCCACCGGTCCTACGGGACCTGGTGCCGGGCGAGGAGGGCGAGGGGGTCGGCATCGTCGTGAACCCGCGGGCCGGGTCCCGAGCCATCGGGGGCGGCCCCTCGCCGGCCGAGGCGCTGCGGGCCGGCCTGCCGCGGGCGGAGGTCGTCGAGATGACCGAGCGCGACGACCTCGCCACCGTGCTCGAGCGGCTCGTCGGCGACGGCTGCCGCGCCATCGGCGTGGCCGGGGGCGACGGGTCGATCAACGCCGCCGCGGCCGTCGCCGTCGCCCACCGCCTTCCCCTCGTGGTCGTCCCCGCCGGGACCCTGAACCACCTGGCCCGTGACCTCGGCGTCGAGACGGTCGACGACGCGGTCGACGCCGTGCGCGCCGGGCAGGCGGCCGAGATCGACGTCGGCTGGATCGCGGGCGAGCCGTTCCTCAACACCGCCAGCTTCGGCAGCTACGTCGAGCTGGTCGACGCCCGCGAGGAGCTCGAGGGGCGCATCGGCAAGTGGCCGGCGCTGGCGGTGGCCGTCGTCCGCGTCCTGCGCCACGGGTCGCCCGTCGCCGCCGAGCTCGACGGGCGCCCGCGGACGTTGTGGCTCGCGTTCATCGGCAACTGCCGCTACCTGCCCGACGGCATGGCACCGACGTGGCGAGAGCGCCTCGACGACGGCCAGCTCGACGTGCGGGTCGTCGACGCCGCCCACCCGTTCTGCCGGACCCGCCTGGTGCTCGCCCTGCTCACCGGCACCCTGCGGCGCAGCCGGGTCTTCGAGACGTGGCGCACCACCACGCTCACCGTGGCGTCGGCCGACGGGCCGGTGCGGCTGGCCCGCGACGGCGAGACCTTCGACGGCGCCGACAGCTTCGAGATCGCCAAGAACGGCGTGCGCGTGGCCGTCTTCACGCCCCGCCGCGACGGGGTCGCCTGAGCGTCCGAATCTCGCTTGCCCGCTCGACGCCGGGGTGCTGGTCTACCGGGCGACGAGGCGCCGCCGACCGGCGGCACCCGAGGACGGCCCGGAAGGCGGTGACCGATGACCACGATGGCTCCCGCCGCGGTGGCGCGCGCCCGCAGCGACCGTCCGCCCCTCGTCCGACCCCGGCGCTCACGGCCGGCACGGTGACGAGCGGGCCCTGAGGCGGCGCCCGACGGCGCGCGGCTCGGCCCTGTTCGCACGTGTCTCCGGAGGTCCTCCCTTGGCGCGCGACTCGCGCAACCGGTCCCGGCGCCCGCCGGGATCGTTCCGGTGCCGTAACTGCCGGCTCGACGTCTCCACCGACGCCCCCGGCACGGCCCATCGCAACCACTGTCCCCACTGCCTGTGGAGCCGTCACGTCGACGACGCACCCGGCGATCGCGCCCTGGCCGAGCTGTGCGGCTCGTCCATGGAGCCGATCGCCATCACGGTGCGCGGCGACGGCGAGTGGGTGCTCGTCCACCGCTGCCTCGGCTGCGGCGCCGTGCACCTCAACCGCACCGCGGGCGACGACAACCCGCTGCTGCTCGTGCGGATCGCGATCGGGCCTCTGGCCCGCCCGCCGTTCCCGCTCGAGCGCCTCGGCAGCCTGTGATGCAGATTTCCACAGCTGTTTCGGGGGTCCTGACCCCCGAAACAGCTGTGGAAACGCGACCAGGGTGGGGGTGTCTACAGGTCGAAGGCCCGGGGGTCGGTGCGCTCGGTGTCGATGCCGTAGTGGGCGATCGCCTCGGCCACCGTCTCGGCCTTGACCTCGCCCTGCTGGGCCAGCGCCCACAGGGTGGCGACGACCACGTGAGGCATGTTCACCTCGAAGAACTGGCGCAGGCGCTCGCGGGTGTCGGACCGGCCGAAGCCGTCGGTGCCGAGCGGCACGAACGTCTGGGGGATCCAGCGGCCGACCTGGTCGGGTACCGCCTTCATGAAGTCGGTGACCGCCACGACCGCCGACGGGGCACCCTCTCCGGACAGGAGCTGCGTGACCAGCGGGGTGCGCGGGGCCTCGGTCGGGTGGAGGCGGTTCCAGCGCTCGACCGACAGGGCTTCCTCGCGCAGGCGCTTGTAGTTGGTCGCCGACCAGAGCTCCGCGGCCACGTCCCAGCGCTCGGCCAGCTCGGCCTGCGCCGCCCGCGCCGCCCCCTGCGCGGTGCCGGAGAACAGGATCCTCGCCCGGTGCGTGGGCCCTTCGGGCGCGTCGGCCCACTGGTACAGGCCGCGGAGGATGCCCTCGGTGGCGCCCTCGGGCAGCGGGGGCATCAGGTAGTTCTCGTTGTAGAGGGTGAGGTAGTACACGACGTCGCGCTCGTCGACGAGCATCTCGTGGACTCCCTGCTTGATGATGGTGGCCATCTCGTAGGCGAACGCCGGGTCCCACGCCTCGACGGTCGGGACCGTCGACGCCAGCACCAGGCTGTGCCCGTCCTGATGCTGCAGGCCCTCGCCGAGCAGCGTCGTGCGCCCGGCGGTGGCACCGAGCAGGAACCCACGGGCCCGCGAGTCGGCGGCCGACCAGATCAGGTCGCCGACCCGCTGGAAGCCGAACATCGAGTAGAAGGTGAAGAACGGCAGCATCGGCACGCCGCGATGCGCGTACGACGTGGCGGCGGCGATGAACGACGCCATCGAGCCGGCCTCGGTGATGCCCTCTTCGAGCACCTGCCCGTCCTTGCCCTCGCTATAGGACAGCAGCAGCTGGGCGTCGACAGGGTCGTAGAGCTGCCCCTGCGAGGCGTAGATCTTGAACTCCTTGAACAGGGAGTCCATGCCGAACGTGCGAGCCTCGTCGGGGATGATCGGCACCACACGCGAGCCCACGTTGGGATCGCGGTGCAGGTTCCGCAGCAGGCGGGTGAAGGCCATCGTGGTCGACACCTCTTGCTTGCCCGACCCGGCCAGCACCTCGTCGAACGGCTTGTCCTCGGGCATCGCCAGCGGCTTGCGGATGTTCACGCGGCGCTCGGGGACGGGCCCGTCGAGCGTCTTGCGGCGGTCGAGCATGTAGCGGTGTTCGACCGAGCCCTCGGCGAAGCGGATGTACGGCGGTTCCTTGTCGGCGGCCAGCGCGTCCTCGTCGATCACGTCCTTCAGGTACAGCCGCTCGCGCAGCACCCGGAGCTGGTCGACCGTCATCTTCTTGATCTGGTGGGTGGCGTTGCGGCCCTCGACGTCGGGGCCGAGGGTCCAGCCCTTGATCGTCTTGGCCAGGATCACCGTGGGCGCCCCCCGCTGCTCGGTGGCGGCCTTGTACGCCGCGTAGAGCTTGCGGTAGTCGTGACCGCCCCGGGGCAGGTTGCGGATCTCGTCGTCGGACAGGTGCTCGACCATCTTGCGCAGCCGGATGTCGGGTCCGAAGAAGTGCTCGCGGGTGTAGGCGCCGGACTCGACGGCGTACCGCTGGAACTCGCCGTCGACGGTGCGGTTCATCCGGTCGAGCAGCACGCCGTCCTTGTCGCGGGCGAGCAGCTCGTCCCACTTGCTGCCCCACACCACCTTGATGACGTTCCACCCCGCCCCGCGGAACACGGCCTCGAGCTCTTGGATGACCTTCCCGTTGCCCCGCACGGGGCCGTCGAGCCGCTGCAGGTTGCAGTTGATGACCCAGGTCAGGTTGTCGAGCTGGTCGCGGGCCGGCAGCGTGAGGGCGCCGAGCGTCTCGGGCTCGTCGACCTCGCCGTCGCCGATGAAGCACCACACGCGAGTGCCGCTGGTGTCGTCGATGCGACGGTTGTGCAGGTACCGCAGGTAGCGGGCGTGGTAGATCGAGTTCAGCGGGCCGAGGCCCATCGACACCGTGGGGTACTCCCAGAACTCGGGCATGAGCCGCGGGTGCGGGTAGCTGGACAGGCCGCCCCCCACCTCCTGCCGGAACTGGTCGAGGTCCTCTTCGGTGAGCCGGCCCTCGAGGAACGCCCGGGCGTAGATGCCGGGGGCGGCATGGCCCTGGAGGTAGACGGCGTCGCCCGGCAGCCCGTCGGCCTTGCCCCGGAAGAAGTGGTTGAACCCGACGTCGTAGAGCGCGGCGGACGACGCGAACGTCGACAGGTGCCCGCCGATGCCATCGGCCTGCTTGTTGGCCTTGATGACCATGACCGCCGCGTTCCAGCGGATGTAGGCCCGGATGCGCCGCTCGAGCTCTTCGTCGCCCGGGAACCACGGTTCCTCCTCGGGCGGGATGGTGTTGACGTACGGCGTGGACACCGTGGCGGGATGGCCGACCTGCAGCTCGCGTGCACGTTCGAGCAGCTTGGACATGAGGTAGCGGGCGCGGGTCTTGCCGTGGGAGTCGACGACGGCGTCGAGCGACTGCAGCCACTCCTCGGTCTCGGTCGGGTCGGTGTCGGGTAGCTGGTGCACGAACCCGTCGATGATCATGCGCCCACTCTGGCACCGAACGGCGTGGATCGGAACGTTCGACGGATGACGAGAACATTTCGGGCACGCGGCCGAACGGATATGCAGGGTCGGGACCGTCGGGGGCGGCCGGGCCGGCGGCGTAGTGTGACCGCCCGTGCCCCGCCCCCGGCCGTCGCCCATGACCCCGCTTCCCGGTGCCGTCGTCGTGTTCACCGACGGCGCCTGCCTCGGCAACCCCGGCCCCGGCGGGTGGGCCTGGGCCGAGCCCGATGGCGCCTACGCCAGCGGTCACGCGGCGCGCACGACCAACCAGCGCATGGAGATCAACGCGGCCTACGAGGCCGTGAAGGCGCACCCGGGGCCGCTCGAGGTCGTGAGCGACTCGACCTACGTCGTGAACTGCTTCCGCGACCGGTGGTGGGAGGGGTGGATCGCCCGGGGCTGGACGACCTCGGCCCGCAAGCCCGTCGCCAACCGCGACCTGTGGGAGCCGTTCGTCGAGCTGGTGCGCGCCCGGGGCGACGTGACGTTCCGGTGGGTCAAGGGACATTCGGGTGACCCCATGAACGACCTGGTCGACCTGCTGGCGGTCGAGGCGGCCCAGACGCAGTCGGGCCGCTCGGGCACCACCGCATGACCCACCAATCCGCTGACCCTCTGACCCGGTAGGTTCCGCGCCGTGCAGGTCGGCGTCGACACCGGGGGCACGTTCACCGACCTCGTGACGGCGACGGGCGAGGTGGTCAAGGTGCTCTCGACGCCCGACGACCCGGCGCGTGCCATCGCGGCGGCGGTGGGCGCCGCGACGCCCGCCGCGGACGACCGCCCGGCGCTGCTGTCGCACGGCACCACGATTGCCACCAACGCCCTGCTCGAGCGGCGAGGCGCCACCGTCGCGCTCGTGACGACCGAGGGGCTGCGCGACGTGGTGGAGATCGGCCGGCAGGACCGCCCCTCGCTCTACGACCAGCTGGCCTCCCGTCCCGAGCCCCTGGTGGCGCGCCGGCACCGGTACGAGGTGGCCGGTCGGCTGGCCGCCGACGGGCAGGAGCTGGCCGCGGTCGACCCCGAGGCGTTGCCGACCCTCGCGCCCGACGTCGACGTCGTGGCCGTGAGCCTGCTGCACGCCGACCTGGAGCCCGCCCACGAGCGGGCCGTCGCCGCCGTGCTGCGGGCCCGCGGCCACGACGTCTCGTGCTCGCACGAGGTGTCGCCCGAGATGCGCGAGGTGGAGCGGACGATCACCACCGTCATCAACGCCGCGCTGCGGCCACGGTGCCGCGCCTACCTGCGGGGGATCGCCGACCTCGCCGACGACGTCTTGGTCATGACGTCGTCGGGCGGGCTGCTGCCCGTGGCCGACGCCGCCGAGCTGCCCGCGGCCCTGTTGCTGTCGGGCCCCGCGGGCGGCGTGCGGGCCGGTGCGGCCGCGGCCACCGCCAACGGGTTCCCCGACGCCGTCACGTTCGACATGGGGGGCACGTCGACCGACGTCTGCCTCATCCTCGACGGCGCACCGGCCCCGGCCGCCACGCGGGAGGTGGGCGGCTTCACCGTGCGCTTCCCCGCGCTCGACGTGCACACCATCGGCGCCGGGGGCGGGTCGATCGCCCGCATCGACCCCGGCGGCGCCCTCGTGGTCGGGCCGCAGAGCGCCGGCGCCGACCCCGGCCCTGCGTGCTACGGCCGCGGCGGCGACCGGCCCACGGTGACCGACGCCAACCTCGTCGCCGGGCACATCGCGCCGGCGGCGGCGTTCGGCGGCCTGACGCTCGACCGCGCCGCGGCGGCCGCCGCCCTCGAGGCCGCCGGCCTGACCGCCGAGGGCGTGCTGGCGGTCGTCGACGCCAACATGGAGCGGGCCCTGCGCGCCGTCTCGGTGGAGCGGGGGGTCGACCCGCGGGGACTGGCGCTCGTGGCGTTCGGCGGAGCCGGACCTCTCCACGCGTGCGCCCTGGCCGACGCGCTGGCGATGCCTGCGGTCATCGTGCCGGCCCGGGCCGGCGTGCTGTCGGCCGTCGGCCTGCTGACCGCCCCGCAGCGGCGGGACCTGGTGCGGTCGTGGCCGACGCCCGGCGACCACACGGGGCTCGCCGCCGCCCGTGCCGAGCTCGCCGACCGGGCGCGGGCCCTGGTGGCGGCCCCCACGGGGCGCGGCGGCGTGCGACGACGTGATCGAGGTCGCGACCGCGCTCGACTGCCGGTACCGGGGTCAGAGCCATGAGCTGACCGTGGACGACGTCGCCGCGTTCCACGACGAGCACCGCCGGCGCAACGGCTATGCCCGGCCCGACGACCCGGTCGAGGTCGTGGCCCTGCGCGCCACGGCGACGCGGCCACCGGCGGTCGAGCCGGAGGCGCTCCCCCCGCCCGACCGCCTGGCCGAGCGCGCCGAGCGCGGCGCGGGCGATGCGCGCCAGCCCCCCGAGGTGGTGGGCCCCGCCGTGATCGCGGAGCCCGACTGCACGGTGTGGGTGGCCGAGGGATGGGTTGCCCGCCTCGGCGCGGCCGGGGCGCTGGTGCTGCGCCGGACGGGGCGCGCGTGACACGCGTCGGCGAGACATCGCGGGCCCCGGCTCAGGCGACGAGGGCGGTGGCGCCGAGGCACAGCGACGTCACGGTGAACATCGCCCCGACGAGCCCGAGCACGAGCGTGCGGGTCTGCTCGCGGAGGGACCGGTCGAGCTGGCCCTCGAGCTGGGCGAACCGGGCGTCCATCCGCGAGAAGCGCGCGTCGATCGCCTCGAAGCGGACGTCGAGGCCGCCGAAGCGGGCGTCGACGGCGCCGAACCTCGCGTCCGTGCGCCCCTCGGCACGCGCGAACCGGGCGTCGAGGCGGGCGTCGAGCCGGGCCTCGAGCTGGAGCAGGTCGTCTTTCGTGGCCACGTCGGCCCAACCGACGGGCGGGAGCAGGGCCATGAGCGTGTCTGCGATGCGGGTACCGAGCAGTTCCTCGATCGCACGGTACAGCTCGTGGCGGGCACGTTCGTCGATCACGGGGCGCCTCCTGGCGTCGCCCGGGGGCGCGGCGGCGCGCCCGGGCCCGGTGGGGGGAGGACGACGGGTGGCGGCACCCGGGGCGCCCGTCCTCGACGGCGTGGGGCGCACCCTACGCCGGGGGTGTGACAGCGAAGCCTCGGGCGGCAGGAGAGGCCCGAGCGCGACGAGGGCCGAGGCGTGACGCTCGATCCCGCCGCCCTGCAGGTGCTCATCTCGCGGCTGACCGGCGTCGCCGAGGAGATGGGGGCGGTCCTGCGGCGCGCCGCCTTCAGCCCCAACATCAAGGAGCGGGCCGACTGCTCGGCCGCGCTGTTCACCGCCGACGGCGAGATGCTGGTCCAGGCCGAGCACATCCCCGTGCACCTGGGGTCGATGCCCGCCAGCGTGCGGGCCGCCATCGACGCCTTCGGCGACGTCATCCCGCCCGGCGGTCAGGTGGTGGTGAACGACCCGTTCGCCGGCGGGACGCACCTGAACGACATCACGCTCGTCGCCCCGTGCCGCATCGACGGACGCCTCGTCGGGTGGGCCGCCAATCGCGCCCACCATGCCGATGTCGGCGGGGCCGCCCCCGGCTCGATCCCGGCCGACGCCACCGAGATCCAGCAGGAGGGGCTGCGCATCCCGCCCACGCTGCTCGACGACGGGCTGCGCCGCCTCCTCCTCGCCAACTCGCGCACGCCCGACGAGCGCGTCGGCGACCTCGCCGCCCAGGAGGGCGCCAACCTCGTCGGCGTCGAGCGGCTGGCCACCCTGGCGGACGCCCCGCTCGCCGAGGTCGTCGACTACGGCGAGCGCCGCATGCGCGCCGCGCTCGCCGACCTCCCCGACGGGACCTGGCAGGCGAGCGACGTGCTCGACTCGACCGGGGCCGCCCCCGACCAGCAGCGTCCCGCCCGGATCGCCGTCGCCGTCACGGTGGCGGGCGACGAGGTCACGTTCGACTTCGCCGGGACCGATCCGCAGGCGCGGGGGAACGTGAACGCGGTCGAGGCCGTCACCGTGTCGGCGGTGGCGTACGCCCTGCGCTCGGCCGTCGACCCCACCATCCCCGCCAACGGCGGCGCCATGCGGCCCGTCCGCGTCGTGGTGCCGCCGGGCACGATCGTGGCCGCGCGGCCGCCCGCGGCCGTGGGGGCGGGCAACGTCGAGGTGAGCCAGCGGGTGGCGGACGTGTGCCTCGCGGCACTGGCCGGGCCGTGCCCGGCCCGCGTGCCGGCCGCGGGCCAGGGGACGATGAACAACCTGCTCGTCGGCGGGGACCGCTGGGTCTACTACGAGACCGTGGCGGGCGGTCAGGGCGGCCGCCCGAACGCCCCCGGCATGAGCGGGGTCCACACGGGCATGACCAACACGAAGAACACGCCGGTGGAGGCGCTCGAGCGGACGTTCCCGCTGCGGGTCCTGCGCTACCGGCTGCGGACGGGGAGTGGGGGCGCCGGCCAGCACCCTGGCGGCGACGGCATCGAGCGGGACCTGCAGGTGCTCGAGGACGTGACCGTGTCGCTCATCACCGAGCGGCGGGTGTCGTCGCCGCCCGGCCTGGCGGGTGGGGCGCCCGGCGCGGTGGGGGAGAACTGGCTGCTTCCGGGCGGCGACGAGGCGCGGCCCGAGCGGCTCCCGGACAAGTGCACGGTGCGGCTGCGGGCGGGCGACGTCCTGCGGATGCTCACGCCGGGCGGGGGAGGGTGGGGGACACCCGGCCCCGTCTGAACGCGGATCAACCGGTCCGTCAGGCGGCGGTGAGGCGGGCGAGGCGCCGGGACCGGACGCTCATCGCCACCCGGCGGGCGCGGCGCAGCATCTCCCCCTGGCGGCCCGGCGACGTGAGGGCGAGCGAGCGGGTGCGGATGGCGGCGTTGGTCCAGCGTTGCTTGTAGGGGAAGTCGCCCGCCCGCAGGTCGACCGAGCGCACGCCCGTCTCGAGGCCGTGCTCGAGCTGGAACGCCAGGGCCGCGTGCCCCGGACCGAAGCGGGAGAAGTCGGGGTCGACCACCGTGTTGTCGCCGACCTGCCGGTCGTCGACCTGGAAGATGGTGGACACGGTCAGCCGCCGCCCGCCGGCGGTCAGGGAATCGACCCGTCCGAGGTCGGCGGCGACCAGCTCGGCAACCGACTCTCGGGTGAACGCCTCGAGCGCGGGCGAGCGGAACAGCCGGGGCCCCTCGCCGGCCTGCCACCGGCGGGCGAGCATCGACCGCATCGCATCGAGCGCGTCGGCGACGTCGCCGTCGCCTGCGATGTAGGTGATGTCCCCGTGGGCCTCCGCCAGGCGGCGCAGGTTTCGCGGCACGTCGTGCTTGCGGGCGAGCCGCCGCAGGGTCGACGCGGGGTCGTCCATGCGATCGAAGCGGACCAAGGCGGCGTCGGCCACGCGACCGATCGATTCCCTACCCAGGTCGGGGCAGGCGTAGATGGCGGCCCACGCAGGCCCGTCGACCCGCAGGCGACGGACGTTCACGACGGTGCGCCGCCGCGTCAGGGCGGCGAGGTGGTCGATGAGGGCGTCCGCCACCGGGGCCGGATCCGGGCCGAGCAGCGGGTCACCGTAGTCGCCGTGCTCGGTGCCGGCGGACACGAGCAGGGTGGCCCGAGCGGGCCCCCACCCGACGTCGGTGCGGGCGAACGGGGCCATCCCGACGAGCGAGTCCCCCCGCCACACGGTGACCGCATAGATGCCGCCGGGTACCTCGAAGTGCCGGTACCAGGTCAGGACGTACGCCGGGCTCGCGTACGCGGTCGCCTCGGGCGTCGCGTGGAGCAGGGCGGACCAGGGCTCGGTGAGGGCGACGAGGTCGTCGAGCTCCGTGACGACCTCGACCCGCAAGCCGAGGACGCCGGGCGGGGCGGCCCACCGGGCCGCGGCCGGGCGGGCGGGCGTCGTGGCGGCGGCCGTGCCGCCGCCGCGTGGTCGTGGTGCCCTCATCGCCGGCCTCTCCTCGGACGGCCGCGTCCGCAGGAGCGTGCCCGCTCCCTGCCGTCCGTGGGCCATGAGACTACGGACAGCGGTGGCCGAGAGGCAACGGCCGCACTGCGTGATCTCGATGTCACTCGTGGCGATGTCAGTCGCGCAGTCCGGGGTGCTGGCGCGCGATGATCGGGACGAGCAGGGAGCGGGGCGCCAGCCGGGCCCCGAGGGCGCCCAACCGGTTCGCCGCCCCGGGGATGACCACGGCCCGCCCCTTGTGGAGCCCGTCGACCGCCGCCTCGGCGACGTCGTCGACCGACACCCACATGAACCGGGGCAGGGCCGCCTCGGCCTCGTCGGGATCGAACCCCGCGGTCTCGGCGAACTCGGTCTCCACCGGACCGGGGCACAGCACGGTGACGGTGACGCCGGTGCCCCGGAGCTCGCCCCGCAGCGCCTGGCTGTACGAGACGACGAACGCCTTGCTCGCGGCGTAGCCCGCCTGGCCGGGCATCGGCTGGAAGGCGGCGGTGGACGCCACGTTGAGCACGGCGCCGGCGCCCCGCTCGACCATGCCCGGCAACACGAGGCTGCACAGGTGGGCGACGGCCTCGACGTCGGTGCGGATCATGGTCAGCTCGGCGCCGGGGTCGTTGCGGTGCACCGGGCCCACCGTGCTGAGGCCCGCCGCGTTGACCAGCACGGCGGGGACCAGCCCGGCTGCGTCGACTGCGGCGACGACGCCCTCGCGGGCGGCGGCGTCGGTGAGGTCGGCGGCCACGATCTCGGTGCGCACGCCGTGCGCCGCGGTGATCTCGTCGGCCAGGGCCCGCAGCCGCTCCTGGCGGCGGGCCACGAGCGTCAGACCGTGGCCGCGCCCGGCGAGCCGCCGGGCGATCTCGCGGCCGATGCCCGACGACGCGCCGGTGACGACGGCGGTCGTGTCCGCGCCCGGTGTCGGCAGTGCCATGGGGCGGCAGCGTAGGCCCGGAGCCGCGGCGGGGCTGCGGATCGCGGCGACGACCACCGTCGATCGCGCGCGGCGTCGACCCACGGCCCGGGCGTACGCTGGGTCGGGCAACGGTGGCGAGGCGCGGGAGCGACGCGATGTCGGGAGTGGTGGCACGCCGGATGGTATTGGCGGTCGGCGGGCTCGTCGGGCTCGTCCTCGCCGTGGGTGTCGCCGCGGTCGTGGTCCTGGGCGCGCCGCCGTGGTTGCCGGCGATCGCGGCCATCGTGACGGTCGGCCTCCAGTACCTCGTCGGTCCGCCGCTGCTGCGCTGGCTCGTGCCGGCCCGCGGCATCCCGCATGACGGGCGGACGTATGCGACCGACGACCCCATCGGCCCCCTCGTGGCGCGCCGCTGTCGCGACGCCGGCGTTCCGCTCGTGCGTCTGGGGATCATCGACGACGGGACGCCCAACGCCTTCGCCTTCGGCCGCACGCCCCGCAGCGGGCACGTGTGGGTCAGCCGTGGGCTGATCGAGCGCCTCGACGAGGACGAGCTCGACGCGGTGATCTGCCACGAGCTGGGCCACGTCAGGCACTGGGACATGGCGGTCATGACCGTGGGGGCCCTGGTGCCCATGATGCTGTACTTCGTCTACGTGACGTCTCGCCTCATCCGGCGGGGCGAGGCCCAGGCGGTCGCCCTCGGTGCGTTCGTGGCCTACTTCGTGGCGCAGGTCCTGCTGCTCGCGCTGTCCCGCGCCCGCGAGATCGCCGCCGACCGGTGGTCCGTCCGCTGCCGCGGCGACGACGGGGCCGCGCTCGCCTCCGCCCTGGTCAAGATCGCGTACGGAATCGGCGAGGTGGACGCCGCCCGCCGGCAGCGGGCGGCCGCGCTGGCCGAGAGCGGCGGGAAGCCCACGAAGGACGAGCGCCGGGTGGAGCGCCGGGCCGACCGGATCGCTGCCACGCGCGTGATGGGCATCGCCTCCGAGGCCGACGGCAAGGCGCTCACGGGCGTGCTCGACCGGCCGCAGGACGTCGGCCGGGCTCTGGCCGCGCTCGAGTGGGACCGCACCAGCCCCTGGGCCCGGCTGCTCGAGAAGCTGTCCACCCACCCGCTCGTGGCGACGCGCCTCGCCCTGCTGGGCCCCGCCCCGCAGGGCGTCGGGCACCCGCGTCCGGCCGACGGATCGTCGCCCGGCGGCGGGCGCCGCGCCTCCCGGGCGTACGCCGTCGCCGGCGAAGCGCTGATCGCGGTCCTGCCGTGGGCGCTCGCCGTCGCGGCCTTCGTCGCCTGGCAGCTGGACCACGCCCGGGCCCTCGCCTGGGCGGTGGTGGCGCTCGGCGCGTCCTACGTCGTGAAGCAGGCGGTGCGCTACCGGCCGGGCCGGCGCGTCCGTGTCGACGCGGTCGCGGACCTGCTGCACCGGCTCGACGCCGGGCCGGTGGCCGGTCTGCCCGTCGAGGTGCGGGGTCGGGTCACGGGGCGAGGCACGCCGGGCTACGTGCTGTCGCCCGACCTCGTGATCTCCGACGACAGCGGCTTCGTCCCGCTCGTGTACACGAACCCCGTCCCGTTCGGCCGCGAGTGGTTCGGGTCGGTGAAGGTGGACCGCCTGCTCGGGCGCACGGTCGTCGCCCGCGGCTGGTACTTCCGCGGGCCGGGACCCTGGATCGAGCTGCGCGACCTGGCCGTCGCTGATCCGGCGCCCGGGCGCCCGGCGAGCGCCCGCGGCTGGGACTGGATCGTGCGACCGGTCGTCGGCGCGGTGGTCCTCGCGGTCGGCGTCGTCATGCTGGCGGCCGCCGGCGTGGTGTGACTTCGTGGACGTCGCCTA
>CAWCLR010000012.1:0-447286 GCA_963796415.1 uncultured Acidimicrobiales bacterium
CAGCGTGTCCCGGTCGGGCTCGGCGAAGCGCACGGTGGCCCCCGCCCGCTCGGCTGCCAGCACCCAGGGTCGAACATTGCCGTCGTGGTCGAGCCGGGTCACGACGACCTCGTCACCCGGGCCGAGGGATCGGCCGACGGCGGCCGTGAACCGCATCGTGAGCGAGGTCATCGACTCGCCGAAGACGACGCTCTCCTGCTCGGAGCCGAGAAGTTCTGCACACACCTGACGCGTCGACCACACGAGCGCATCAGTGGCCGCCGCCTGTGGGAACGGTCCGTGGGCGTTGGCGGGGTCGCCCGACCGCCACCACGCGGTGGGGGCCTCGATCGCGTCGTCGACGGCCTGCGTGCCGGCCGGCCCGTCGAGCCGCACCCACTCGTCACCGAGCCCCGGGAAGCGCTCGCGGTCCACCCGCCGATGGTAGCTGTCGCCCGGAACGACAGGATCGGTCTCTCACACGCGACAGCGATCGATCTGCGTGTGCGCGCCGTGCTGCTCTCTCATCGGTGATTGTGGTCGGGGCTTCCGCAACTATACGCTTGTCCAAGTGGATGCGCATATAGGCGAGGAACCAGGCGCAGAGGCACTGAGCGACGCTGTCGCGACCCTGAAGCTGTTGGCCGACGAGACACGGTTGCGGATCGTGTGGAACCTGCTGCACGGCGAGCACAACGTCAACGAGCTGGCCGAGCACCTCGGCATGCAGCCGGCGGCGATCTCACACCACCTGGCGAAGTTGCGCATGGCGAAGGTGGTCCGAACCCGTCGGGACGGGACGCACATCTACTACGCCTCCCGCGATCCGCACATCGAACGCGTCGTGGCGGAGGTGCTGCGCGACGACGACCAGCACGGGGCGCGCACCGCATGACCGGCGACCACCAGCAAACCGACCACGACCACCAGCGCGAGTCGGGCGGGGCCGTCGGGGCCCTGCGTCACCTGTTCTCGTCACACAGCCATGATCACGCCGACTCCATCGACGCCGCGGCCGCAGACGGCGAGGGCATGCGCGCTCTGGTCGTCAGCCTCGGCGGGCTCGGCGCGACCGCGATCCTCCAACTCGCGGTCGTCGCCGTGTCCGGATCGATCGCGCTGCTCGCTGACACTGTCCACAACTTCTCCGATGCCCTCACCGCGCTCCCGCTCGGCGTGGCGTTCTGGCTCGGCCGACGGCCCCCGAACCGGCGCTACACCTACGGCTACGGCCGCGCCGAAGATCTTGCTGGCATCTTCATCGTCGCCATGATCGCCCTGTCCGCCGGCATCGCCGCCTGGCAGGCCGTCGCTCGACTGGTCGACCCGCAGACGATCAGCAACCCCGGCTGGGTCGCGGCTGCCGGCCTGATCGGCTTCATCGGGAACGAGGTCGTCGCCGGCTACCGCATCCGCGTCGGCCGCCGCATCGGCTCCGCCGCGCTGGTCGCAGATGGCCTTCACGCCCGCACGGACGGCCTCACCTCGCTCGCCGTGCTCGCTGCCGCGATCGGCGCGATGGCCGGCTGGCAGTTGGCCGACCCGATCGTCGGGCTCGCCATCAGCGTCGCCATCCTCAAGGTGCTCCGCACCGCGGCCGCGACGTCTACGGACGCCTCATGGACCGCGTCGACCCCATGCTCGTCGACCGCATCGGACACGAGCTCGGCCACGTCGCCGGCATCGACGCCGTCGATCGAGTCCGAGTTCGCTGGATCGGACACGAGCTCCACGCCGATGCCGATGTCGCCGTGGACAGCACCCTCGACGTGACCACCACACACGACGTCCTCGAGGACGCCCGCCACCACCTCCTCCACGCCATCCCCCGCCTTGCTGACGTCCTCCTGCACGCCAATCCCGCCGGCTGCCACCACGCCCACGAAAGGCTGCGACACCACGACCCGGCGCGGCAGCCTGAGTCCTGCCCTCACGCATCGCGTCCGGGACGTGGCCCGCGACGGGATGGGCTTCGAGCCGATCGGCGTCGGATCTGCGACCCTCGCGCCGATGAGTGCCGACGTCGTTCGCCCTTCGCGGCAGGTACGCCGCCGACGCGTCTGGTCGATCATCATGAATCTGCGCAGCCGCCACCGACCGACTGGTGGTTGCTTCGTCTGCGAGATCGTCAGAGGCGCCGAACGCCGTCTGCAGCATCACGTCGTCTACGAGGACGACGACGCGATTGCCTTCCTCGACCACCGGCCATCGCTGTGGGGCGCGACGTTGGTGTGCCCCAAGCAGCACCGGGAACAGGTCACGGGAGACTTCGACGAGGCCGGCTACCTGCGACTCCAGCGCGTCGTCCATCGTGTCGGAGAGGCGGTCCGACGAACCGTCCCCTGCGAGCGGCTCTATCTCATGAGCCTCGGTAGCCAGAGCGGCAACAGGCATGTCCACTGGCACGTGGCGCCACTTCCGCCCGGCGTCCCCGAGCTGTTCCAACAGTGCCGCTCCTACGAGGAGCTGCTGGTGGGACGACTCGACGTCCCCGACGAGGAGATGGCCCGACTGGCCAGCAGCCTGCGCGAACAGCTGAGACTCAGGTGAAGGTCGCCCTGGCGCGCGTGCCCGGGAAGTTGATTGCCCCCGGTTCCCGCTCCACACTCCCCGAGGTCGATGACCGGGGGTGCGGTGGTCCAGGACGTCATTACCGCCAGACAAGCTCTCCGATCGCCCCGCTCGGCCGCGATCGCCGGTATCGCGTTCGCACTGATACTCGGCACCGCGATCGTGCTCGTGCGGATCGCAATCCCGAGCGGCTCACAGAGCGCGAGCTCGTGGCTCGATGATCGCTGGCGCAGGAACGCCGTGCTCGTCGCGCTCTATCTGGTCCCGTTCGCCGGGCTGGCGTTCCTGTGGTTCGTTGGCGTCATCCGGGATCGCATCGGTCTGGCCGAAGATCGACTCTTCGCAACGGTGTTCCTGGGCACCGGTCTGCTCTTCGTCGCGATGTTGTTCGTCGCGGCGGCGGTTGCCGGCGGCCTGATCGCAGCCGGGGCGCGCGGCGGAACTGCGGATGTCTCACCTGAGGTCTGGCGGTTCGGACGTCACACGACGTATTTGGTGCTCACGGTCTACGGGATGCGGATGGCGGGCGCGTTCATCCTCGTGACGACGACGATCGCACTCCGCCTCGGCATCCTCCCGCGGTGGTTGGTCGCGTTTGGCGTCGTCGTCGCGGTCGTCCTTCTCCTCACCGTCGAATCAGTCCCGTGGGTCGAAATCCTCTTCCCCTTGTGGGTGCTCGTGCTGAGCCTCTATTTCTTGCTCAACCCGCAAGCCGACCGCGCCCGCGACACAGACGAGCCCATAGGGATCGGACCACGGCCACCACCGATGTGAACGCAGGTCGAACGATCCGACTCGTGGGCGACCGCGCGAACGAACCGCGCGATCCCCCATGCTTCCTCGCTCACTCCCTTTGAGGGCTGCCCCTCATGTGATCCGAAGGCCCGCCCGATCACGCTGTGGGCATGCTCAAGATCAAGGTCGTCGTGATCGCCTGCTCGATCCTCGCCGCCGCCACGGTTCTGTGGATGCGGCAAACACCGGACGCTCTGCTGCACGTCGAATCGTTCGGAGGCGCCGTCACAGAGGTTGCCTTCTGGAGCGCACCGACGTTCGTGCTCTACGTCCTGCTCGGCGCGTTCTCGAGTTGCCGTCGTCGGAGAGGGCCTGGTGCTCGCCGCCATCTTTGTCGCAGGTTGGTGGTCGTATGCGACGGACTGGCACTCGACGGCCTCGCTTGGTCCTGCCGGTTCAGGCTGGCTCGTTGGGCCAGCGGTCGTGATCGGAGTCCGACTCGCAGAGTCGGTTCGCACCGGCCGAGGCCGCCAGGCGCCATGACTGGGCCCCCTCTGAGCCACTGGTCACAGGGCGACCCGATCTCTCCCGAAGGCGAGCGACTCGCCTGACGATTCCGAGGTCACGGGCGTCAGGGGACCGAACGGCCCAGCCGCCTATCGCCATCATGTGACGCCCAGACCGGCAGCAGCCACGCGTGAGAAATCCCGCACATCATGCCGCGCGGGGGATGCGAAGACCCCCCACCTGGGCGCAGTATCGAAACGTACCCGGAGTCGAGGAGGGTCCCCGTGGCGGACACGAGAACGACAACTGAGGCGCTCAGCATCCGACCGTTTCGAGTCGACGTCCCGGACGAAGAACTCGCGGAGTTGCGGCGGCGCATCACCGCGACGCGCTGGCCCACCAAGGAGCTCGTCGCAGACCGATCGCAGGGCGTGCAGCTGGCGACGCTGCAGGAGCTCGCCCGCTACTGGACGAGCGAGTACGACTGGCGCAAGTGCGAGGCGAGACTGAACGCGCTTCCGCAGTTCACGACCGAGATCGACGGGGTCGAGATCCACTTCATCCACGTCAGGTCGCAGCATGAGAACGCGTTGCCGCTGATCATGACGCCATGGCTGGCCCGGCTCGGTCGTCGAGCTGCTCGACATCGTCGGCCCGCTGACCGACCCGACCGCCCACGGCGGCACCCCCGAGGACGCCTTCCACCTGGTGCTGCCGTCCTTGCCTGGCTACGGCTTCTCGGGCGAGCCGACCGAGCTCGGCTGGGACGCCGGCCGCACCGCACGCGCGTGGGCGGAGCTGATGCACCGCCTCGGCTACACCCGCTACGTCGCCCAGGGCGGCGACGTGGGGGCCCTCGTCACGGACCTGATGGGCCGCCAGGCGGTCGAGGGTTTGGTCGGCTACCACCTGAACCTGCTCACGGCGGTGCTCGCAATCGGCGATCAACTGCCCAAGGAATCCGAAAGGAACGCGCCGCGGCCGAGGCGGTCGCGACGTTCAGGCAGGACGGCTTCGGCTACTTCCTCGAGATGGCAACGCGGCCACAGACGATCGGCTACGCCCTGCTGGATTCACCCGTCGCGCTGGCGGCCTGGATGCTCGACCACGACACGGACAGCTACTCCAAGATCTCCCGCGCGTTCGTCGACGGCGAGCCCGTGGGCAATCTCACCCGGGACACCATCGTCGACAACATCACGCTGTACTGGCTGACCGGCACCGCAGCGTCGACGGCCCGGTCGTACTGGGAGGACGGACGAGCGCTGGCCGCAGCGCTTGCGAGCGGCCAGGCTCCTCCGCCGGTCTCGGTTCCGGTCGGCTTCACGGCGTTCCCCGGCGAGATCTGGGCTACCCCGCGCAGCTGGGCTGAGGCGGTCTACCCCGACCTCGCCTACTTCAACGAGGTCGACAGGGGCGGCCACTTCGCCGCCTGGGAGGAGCCGCAACTCTTCTCCGAGGAACTACGCTCCGCGTTCGCCACCCTGCGATGACGCATCGGCGTTACGTCGAGAAGCGACAGGTCACCGACCGCCCGCCAAGGCTCCTGTGGACTGCAGCCTCCACGAAGCCCGGGGCTCGGATGCCGAGCACGGGTGACCGACCGTGCTAGTCGCGTCACCCAGGGGCGGGATGTGTCGACTCTTTAGGGCCGTTCGCGCTCGCGGCGTGACGGGCCGGCGGCGGTTTCTGGGTGTCGTCGGGATTTGCTGAGCTGGGGCGGTCCGAGGCTGTCGTCCCTCGCCACGTAAGGACCGGTGCGAGCTGGCGGCGATCGTCAGCGCGTTGTCCTTGAGGTCCCCCGGGCCGGCCCCGACGATTACGCCGCGCGAACGCACCGACTACTACCGCCTCCTCGACCGTATCGGCCGCGGCGACGCCAGCCTGACAGGCTCCTCGCCACCCAGGAGCTCCACGACAACCACTTGATGACGACCTGGCACAACGCCGCCGGCCCGCCTGAAGCACCCCTTTCCCGACCACCCGCCACCGACCAGGAGAAACCTGCCGTGCGCAAGATCATCAGCTTCACCCACGCCACCCTCGACGGCTATATCGACGACCCGCACAAGTGGTCGTTCCAGTACTCCGACGAGGAGTTGCAGGACTACGGACTCAAGATGACGCTCGCCGCCGACGCACTGCTGCTCGGCCGCATCACCTACGAAGGCATGGCACAAGCCTGGCCCACCAGGGGCGGTAACCCCTTCGCCGACCACGTCAACTCGATCACCAAGTACGTCGTCGCCTCCCAACCGGTCGACACCACGGCGTGGGATCCGACCGTGGTCATCGCCGGCCCCGACCTGCTCGACGAGGTCAGCCGACTGAAGCAGGCCGAAGGCGGCGACATCCTCATCTGGGGCACCGGCCAGCTGACCGACGCCCTCGCCGCGGCCGGCCTGCTCGACGAGTACCGGATCTGCACCTCCCCCGTCATCAAGGGAGGCGGCGAGCCCCTGTTTCGCCCCGCCAGCACCGGCACCGTCGAGCTCCTCGACACCAAGATCTTCGCCACCGGCGCCGTCGTCCACGCCTACCGCCCCACCTCAGCCCCCTGACCCGAACCGAGCCACCCGACGAGAGCCCAACATGAACGACGAGATCGCTACCAACCTCGCCGGTGAGCGCCTCGCAACACGACACATGCCGGTCCCGGCCACCAACGCCCAGCTGCGGCGACACATCCTCGATGCGGACGAGCTGTCGCGACTGGCCGACGCGCATGTCCTCCCGGACACAACCGACGCACCCAGCCGGCGGCGGGCCGGGCGTCTGATCATTGCACCCAAACCGCTCGCTCCGCGCCGCCGATCGACCAGCGCGACGCCCCCGATCCGTTCGTCCTGGCGGACGACGGCCGGTATTTGGTCTACAGCACTCAGGTCGGCTTCAACAACGTGCCCGTGGCCACGAGCCGTGCATGTCCGCGACTGGTCTGCGCCCGGCGATGCCCTGCCCGTTCTGCCGGGCTGGGCTGCCTGGGGGCGCACCTGGGCGCCAGGAGTCACGAGATCGGCGACAGCTATGTGCTCTACTTCACCGCCCTTCATCAGGGTGCGGCCGGCAGTGCATCGGCGTGGCGACCGGTGCCGCGGCCCACGGCCCGTTCACGTCCAGCGCGGCCGAGCCACTCGTCTGCCAGACCCATCTCGGCGGGTCCATCGATCCCTATCCGTTCCGCCACACCGACGGCACCCCCTACCTGCTCTGGAAGGCAGACGGCAACGCCATCGGCCGACCCAGCACCTCCTTCGCCCAGGGCCTCACCGCCGACGGCTTGGCCCTCGTCGGCGAGCCCGCGGCCCTCATCACGTCCGGCGCAGAATGGGAGCGGCCGCTGATCGAGAATCCGGCGATGGTGGTCGCCAACCAGTCGTTCGTGCTGCTGTACTCCGGTGGCTGGTGGGAGTCGGACGGGTACGCCGTCGGCTACGCGACATGCGACACACCCCTCGGCCCCTGCACCAAGGCGACCGTTGGTGGGCCGCTGCTCGCCAGCGCCGGCGACGAAGCCGGCCCTGGCGGCGCTTGCGTGGTCACAGGGCCGGCCGGCGACCAGTGGCTCGCCTACCACGCGTGGACAGCCGGTGCCGTCGGCTACGAGCAGAGCGGCGGCGTTCGCAGCCTGCGCTTCGCCGCTGACATGGAGCGGCACGCAACCCGTCATCGCTTGCTGACCGGGCCTTCGACGCCCCCACTTGAAGCGACCCAGAGGCGAATGTGAAGGATGATCATGCGATTGCCACGCTGCCTATGAGGCGATCAAAGCTGTCGGGCCGATCATGGCCGCAATCTTCGTGGCCGAGATCGGCGACCTGCCCGCTTCCCGGCCGCCCGGCATCTGTCCTGGTGGGCCGGGATCACCCCGACCATCGCGAGTCCGACACGAAAGTCGAGCACGGGCACATCACCCAGGGCAACCATCTCGTGAGGTGGGCCGCCATCGAGGCCGTGACCGAAATTGGCCGAAACGGTGCAGGAGTGCGTTCAAATATTGACGATGGTGCCGAGGCGAGGGGGCGCGCCAGGTGCGGCGCTCGCACCACTCGTTCCACTGCGGTGACGGCGTCGAGGTCCGCATTGCCGGGGCCGCGGCCGCAGACGAGCTCACGCGCCACGGCGGCCACGACAACCGGAACGGCGAACGACGTGCCACTCCATTCGGCCCAGCCGGTGAAGCGGTCAGGGTCGTAGCTGTTGATGGTCGGGAACGCCCCGTTGAACTGGTCGAAGAACGTGCTGACGAGGTCGACACCCGGGGCGCCGCCGTCAACCCAGTCACCGTAGTTCGTCCAGCGTGGGGGACCGTCGGGGCCGACGGCCGCAACCGCGATCACACCTGGAAAAGCGGCGGGGTACTGCGGCGTGCACAGACCGTCGTTGCCGGCTGACCGCGATGATCGGGATCCCGGCGGCGATCGCCCGTGCCACGGCCTCGCGGAGATAGCCGGGCGGCTCGGGAGCCTGCCCGCCGAAGGACATGCTGAGAATGATCGGCCTCGACAGATCCCCACTCACGACTTCGTCGACCACGTCGTGGATCGCGTTCCCGACCGCTCGCTGGTTGGTGTCGCCGAGCGGCCGGATGACCCTCCGCACCTCGATCGTGCAGCCGGGCGCGAGCTGCTCGATGATCCCGGCGATGAACGTACCGTGCCCCGCCGCCGGGTCGAGGTAGCCGTCGGCATCGCGAGAAGATCACCCGAGGACAGCCTGATTTCGTCGTCAGGGAGGTCGCGAGCACCCGTGATCAGGGGCGCACCCGAGGCTGTCTTCGCCGCGGCGATGAAAGCTGATCGGTGGCTCACCGCCTGTCCCGACAAGGACAGCGATGCCGGCGTTTCGCCGGCTAGCCCGGTGTCGAGCACGACGACGTAGGGATGCGGACCTGATCCGTTCAGCTCCCGCTTCTTGAAACGGGGCCCGTCGATGGGCACCACGCTGTTCTCCATCGGGTGGTTCGCCTTCATCGGGTTCGCCTTCATCGGGTTCGCCTTCATCGGGTTCGCCTTCATCGGATTGGCCTTCATCGGATTGACGAGGAGACCGCACTCGACGAGCTCGTGCATCAGCGCCGGGTGCGGCGGGCATGGCGAACCACACCCATGGGTGAACATGGCGTAGTTCGGCTGGGCGTCGAATCCCTCGGCGACGAGCATTTCGATGACCGCGAGCGGATGCTCCACCTCCGGGGCGAGCCTCCATCCTCGCCCCATCCGTGGTGTCTCCCGATCCGCGACGGATGGGTACAGCTCGTCCAAGAACGCTTCAAATGCGTCCTCCTCGAGTTCCTCATCTGCTTCGCGTTCCTCCTCGCTTCTGGTCAGCTCGCGAAGCCGACCGACCGCGTTCCGCCGCACGAGTACCTCGCCGGGCACGTACCGAACCCCTCGCCCCAGTCCGACACCGCAACGACGTCGGACACGGTCGGGCGTCGGTCCTGTGCACCGCCGGACGCGGCTTCGATAACACTCATACTGGTTCCTCCCGTCTCGCCGCGACTTTGCGCAGCTCCGCGGCGGCGATGTCCGCCGCGTCATCGATCCGCAGGCCCCGACCGGTTGCTACCGCGTCGGCCAAGCCCTCGGGGCCGAGCTCGTGCCGAGCGTCGTCGAGGAGCTGTCGCCGCTGGTCCACGTCGGCGCCGTAGAGCGCCAACTCGGCGCGCTCGAGCTCCAGGTCGGCTGCTGACTGCAAGCTGACCGCCTCTCGCCAGTTCCCCTCGGTAGCGGTGAGGTGCGCGGCGACGATCATCGAGAACGCCCGCTCCACCGCTCCACCGCTCGAACGGCTGAGCTCGAGACAGTCGAGCTGGCTGGCCGCCGCGCCGGCAGCGTCACCGTCACGCAGCAGCACCTCGGCGAGGTTGCCGTAGGACGTCACGAGGTACGTCTCCATCCCCGCCTGCCGCGCGGCGTCGATCTCCTCCCGGATGACCTCGGCCGCAGCGGCATGGTCCCCGGTCTCCCCGAACGCGATGCCGAGCAGGTTCAGCAGCCGCGCCCGTCCCCGTGGCGTGCGGGCCCGGCCAAGCCCCTCGCGGGCGACCGCGATCGCCCGATCGAACTCACCGCCGCCGAAGCGCAACCTCACCGAGCTGGCGTTCGAGCCCCGTCTCATCCCAGGCCGGCAGGCCGACGTCGGCGGCCAGCCGCGGCGGCCGTGTCGAGAACCTCTGCGGCGACAGCGGTCTCGCCGAGGCGCAGGTGCAGCTCGGCAAGCAGTGTGAGCAGGGCCGCCCGCTCCGGCGTCGGCGCGGTCAGCGCGTCGGTCCACCGGCGGACCTCCCGAGCGCCGGCCCGGAACGCGCCCGTGCAATCGTGGTACCGGCCGATCGACCACGCCAGCGTCTGGGCGATCGCGAGCTCCTCGGCGTCCTGGCTCGCCCCGAGGGTGACGACGATCAGGCGTACGTTGTCGAGCTCGACCGACATCGCGCTGCGCCACGCTCGATCGGTCGGGTGGTCTGGCCCGATCCGGTCGAGCTCCACCCAGGCGAGCCGGCGCATCGCCGCGGACGCTTCATCGACGCCTGCGAGTGAGTGGGCGTGCGTGCGCACCACGCTCAGCATGCGGTACCGCGTGGCGCCAGCGGCGGCGTCGGACTCCACCAGCGAGGCGTCCACCAACGCCCAAACGAGCTCCGCAACGTCGTCGAGCGGCGACGTCGCCGCCATCACCGTCGCCGGCGCAGACCTGCTCGGCCGCGGCGAGATCGAAGCTCGACGCGAAGACCGAAAGCCTGCGGTACACCCGCCGAGCCGGCCGATCGAGCAGGCCATAGCTCCAGTCCAGCGAGCGTCCCAACGACCGTTGCCGCTCGGGACGCCCGGGGTCGCGGCTGCGCAGGACAGGCGCCTCGCTGCGCAGCCTGGCGAGGATCTCGGCGGGGCTGATCGCGGTGGTTCGGGCCGCGGCGAGCTCGATCGCGAGCGGCAGGCCGTCGAGCTCGCGACACAGTTCCACGACGTCGTCCCGGCGGAACCGGTCGGCGTCGCCCGTCGCGCGGAGGAGGAAGAGCTGGACGCCGGCATCGTGTTCGGTCTCGACGGCGAGCGGGCCGAGTCGGTTCACGTGCTCTTCGACCAGTCCCAACGGGGTGCGACTCGTCGCCAGCACGCCGACCCCAGGGCAGTGCACTAACAGGTCACGGACGAGCGAGCCGACCCCTTCGGCAACGTGTTCGCAGTTGTCCAAGACGACGAGAGCAGCGCGGTTCTCCAGGTGGCTGAGGACCTCCCGCCAAACGTCCTCCCTCGGCGCGATCGAGGCGCCCACGGCGAGCGCGACCGCGGACGGCACGTCGTCGGCAGACACCACGGAGGCGAGGTCGACGAACCACACCCCGTCCGGCCAGTCGGGCACCGCGCCCATCGCCGCCTCGACCGCGAGCCGGGTCTTCCCGACACCTCCCGGGCCGACCACGGTGGCGAGCGCCGCCGGTCGAAGTCGAGCGACGAGCGAGGCCACCTCGGCCTCGCGCCCGACGAGGACCGTGGTCGGCCGCACGATGTTGTGACCCTCGGCCGGCCGAACTCGTGGCGCCCGATCCACGTCGGGCATCCCGCCAGCCAGGACCGAGTGGAGCTGCACCGGGCTGTCGAAGTCGCGCACCCGATAGCGGCCGAGTGGCACGAGCGTCACGTCGCCGACGCGGTCGGACAGCAGCGCTACCAGGTCGTCGGTTGCGAAGGTCTGGCCGCCGTGCGCGCAATCGACCGACGCGGGACGCCTGGTTGATCGACAGGGCTTGATAGTCACCGTCCACGCAACGGGCATATCCCGCGTGCAGCCCGATCCGGATGCGCACCGGTCGCTCGCCCGGCCATCGCTTCGCCGGTGATCCGGCGTTGCGCGTCGACCGCCGCGAGTGCGGCTGCGTCCGGGTCGCCGAACGCGACGAGGAACGAATCTCCCCTCGTGCCGAACACGTACCCACCGTGGACGTACCACACGGCTCGCAACAGCTCGTTGTGTCGACCGATCAATCCGCGTACGCGTCGCCCAGCTCCCGGGCGAGCTTGGTCGAGCCCTCGATGTCCGTAAGTACGAACGTGACAACGCCCGACGGTCCGTCACGCTCCGCGGCCGCCGTAGCGGTCCCGACGGCCGAAGAGACGTCTGCGCCCATGGCGAGGGTGGGGTCGTGGTCGAGGATGCGGTGTTCGACCTCGGTGAGCTGGGGGCCGGGTTCGATGCCCAGCTCGTTGATGAGGTGGCGTCGGGCCTGTTGGTAGGCGCCGAGGGCGTCGGCCTGACGCCCGCTGTGGTAGAGCGCCAGCATCAGCTGGGCCCACAGTCGTTCGTCTAGGGGATGGGCGTTCAGCAACAGCTCCAGCTCGCCGGCTGCCTCCTGGGCGCGGTCCAGCGCCATGAGCGCGTCGTAGCGGTAGTGCAGCGCCTGGAGGTGTCGGGTCTCGAGCCGGGTGGCTTCGCGGTCTGCCCAGCCGGCGCCGGCGAACTCGCCCAACGGTGTACCCCGCCACAACGTGAGCGCCCCATCGAGCGAAGCGAGCTTGCGGGCCGGGTCGGGTTCGGCGCCCGCTGTGTTGATGGCCTGCTCGAAGCGGTAGGCGTCCACGTCGCTGGGGTCGATGTCGAGCATGTAGCCGCCCGGACGGGTTTCCAGGCGCGCCGTTTCGCGGCGAAGCAGTTTGCGTAGCTGCGATATGTAGGTCTGCACCGTGCGGGTTGCGCCCGCGGAGCGAGAGGCGCCCCAGAGCTCCTCGACCAGCCGGTCGGTGCTCAGCGCTTGACCGGCATGGACCAGCAGGCAGGCCAGAAGGCCGCGCCGCTTGGCGCCGCGCAAATCGAGGGGCCCGGTCGCGCCCACGACTTCGAACGAGCCCAGGATCCGAAACTCCATCGCCACCCCTTGCCCTGACCGTTTGAAACCGGGCAAGCCGCTGCGCTGATGGTACCCGGCGGCTGAGCGGTCCGATCGGGCGCCGATCGAGTCCCGTCGAATGGCTCGCGCACCGCGACCTCGACCGCGGCGGGCTCGACGTCGAGCGCGTCGCCGCCCGGACCGGTGACCAGGCGCGCCGCTTCACCGAGCAGCGGTCTGCGTAGCTGGGGACAGGTAGGTCTGAACCGTGCGGGCCGCGCCCGGCGAGCCGCTATCCCCCACAGTTCCGTCGGTCTGGCGAGGCGGAACGCCGCGGGGCATTGCCGAGTACCCATCACCGCCTATCTGGAAGTCGCGAGCGGGCTCGGGTGTCGCCGACGTGTGTCCCCGAAACCCGCATTGCCCCTGTCCCGGATCGCCTAATACACGTGTGATCCATCTGGCATCCCCGTGTCTTCCGCACGAGGCCGGGAGCATGCGGGAATGAACCAGTTCCCGTGCCTGATCCGGACCTCGACCCCGGGCGGGGAGGCCCGCTACGCGCTGGGTGATCCGCTCGTCGACTCGTACCTGGCGTTCGTGGCTGGGCGGTCCCGGCCGAACACGCTGCGAGCGGTCGCGCACGACCTGAAGACGTTCTTCACTGTCATCGACAAGGACCCCGGCGACGTGGTGGGGGCGGACGTGTTCGACTTCGTCGCCGACCAGCGGGGCGACCGCACCGTGGTGCGGATCGGCGATGGCGAGTCGGGCTTGTCGGCGCGCACGATCGCTCGGCGGCTCTCGTCGATCTCCGGCTTCTACGCATACCTGGTCGCCAGGGGAGACACGCCTGTGACCGCGAGCCCGGTCCCTCGGGGCTCTCGACCCGTCGTCGTGGTGGCCGGCGTCGGCAGGTGCCGCTGGTGCGCCTGCCGCGCACGCTCCCGAAGATCCTCTCGCCCGGCGAGGTGACCGCGCTGCTGGGTGCGCTGCGCACGCATCGGGACCGAGCGATGGTCTACGCCATGGTGCTGGGCGGGCTGCGCCGCTGCGAGGTCCTCGGCCTGACCCTCGGGGATGTGCAGGTGCCGGAGCGGTCGTTGTTCATCGCCGAGGGCAAGGGCGGCCACCAGCGAGTGATCCCGATCTCGAACACGTTCTTCACTGCTGTTGGCGACTACCTCCGCCACGAACGGCCACGAGACGCCGGGACGGACCGGGTGTTCGTCACGTTGAAGGGGCCCCAACCGGGGACGGCCGATGACCGCCGATGGGATCGACAAGATCCTCCAAGCCGCCCACGCCCGGGCCAGCCTCGAACGAGCGACGTGCCATCAGCTACGCCACACGGCAAACACCCGCCGCGACCGTCGTCCGCCTAACGCAGCGCTCGTGGGCCCTCGTTCTCGATCCCGTGTCCTGATAGGCGGAACGAGGCGTGCAGGTTAATTGCATTTCGGTATCTACCACGTGGAAACACACCGCCTTGCCCACGTACTTTCGTGGGCAAGGTGTGGCAAACCTCTAGCTGTTTAACCACCCAGCAACGCTGTGACCAGCCGTTATGTGGTCGGGTGGGGGAGATTTGAACTCCCGACCTCTGCGTCCCGAACGCAGCGCTCTGCCAAGCTGAGCCACCACCCGGTCTGTCGGAGACGCGACTCTATCCGCTGGGCCTCAGGGCTTCGACATCGGTTCGGACGTCAGCCGGCGAGGCCCGACGGCTCCTCGTAGGTGTCGCCGGCGCGCAGGGCCGTTGGCGGCCCGGCGCAGGCGGAACGAGTCGAGGGGCTTGATCAGCCAGCCGTCGACGGCCCACCGGCGGGCGAGGGGGACGTCCGCCGGCCGGTCGAGCAGCAGGAGGATGGGGGCGACCGGGGTGGTGCCCTCCTCGTACTCCTGCTCGAGGTTGAGGGCCGTGGCGATGCCGCCCATGTTGCCGATCTGCAGGTCGAGCACGATCAGGGCGGGCTGGATCTGGCGGGCCGCGGCGCTGACGTCACGCCCACGGCGCACCCGGTACACCCTGGTGTCCTCGTCGGACAGCGCCGCATCGACGTCCTCGAAGATCCAGTCGGCGTCGGTGGCGATCAGCACGTCGGGCACGGTTCGGCAGGCTACGGGCCGGGAACAGTGGGGTGCCAGCGGCGTCGCGGGCCGGGCTGTGACGGGAGGATGCCAGTGAGGTTTCACGGGCTTCCCGACCGCACGGCCGCCGCTACGATCGCCCGGCGGGTCCCGGGAGGAGAAGCAGTGCTCGATATCCAGGTTGACGAGGCCGACAGCTACACCGTCTGCCGGCCCGTCGGCGAGCTCGACGCCTACACCGTCGGGCAGTTCCGCGATGCGCTCGGCGAGCTGGCCGACAAGCGCTACCTGCTCATCGACCTGTCGTCCGTGCCGTTCATGGACTCGGCGGGCCTCGGGGCGCTGATCGGCGGCATCCGCCGGGCCCGCGAGGCGGGCGGCGACGTGGCGGTGGCCTGCAGCCGGCCCACCCTCACGCGCCTGCTCCACACCACCGGGTTCGACCGCATCGTGCCGGTCACCGAGACCGTCGAGTCGGCGGTCGCCGCCCTCGACGAGGCCGCCACCTCGTTCGACGAGCCGTAGCCGCCCGTCGTCACCTGCCGCCGGTGTCCGCCGCCCGCGCGAAGACGTGGCCGGCCACCTCGCCCAACCCGGCGAGGTCGTGCACGTCGCTGCGCAGGAACGGCACCCACACCACCGGGGCCGGCGCCACCGCCTCGGCCAGCCCGGCCAGGTGGGCGTGCTCGCGGGTGGCGACGGCCTGGAACTCGGCGAGATTGCGGTAGAGGCCGCCGATCGCCGAGCCCGTCAGCGTCTCGGCCCGCCGGGCCGCCCCGGCCGCCGACGCGGCGCTGACCGACGCGGGCCCGTCGTCGCCGGCCCCGCGCCCGCCGTCGTCGCCGAGCCCGAAGGCCGGGTGCACCCGATTGACGACCAGGCCCCGCACCGCGATGCCGGCCTCGCCCAGCCGCTCGGCGAAGAAGTGGGCCTCCTCGACCGTGTCGCGCCGCGGCGACGCCACGAGGACGAACGCGGTGCCGTCCGCCGCCAGCAGCTCGTTGACCCGCGCCGCCCGCTGCCGGAACCCCTCCTCCATCCCCTCGAAGGCCTGGAAGAACGCCACCGCGTCGTCGACCACGTCGCCGCCGACCACCCGTGACACAGTGCGCAGGAAGGTCTGCGCCGCCACGTTGACCGCCTTGACGATGCCCCGGCTGGGCACGATGAGCAGGCGGAACAGCCGGTGGTCGAGGAACCGGGACAGCCGCCGCGGGGCGTCCAGGAAGTCGAGGGCGTGCCGCGTCGGGGGCGTGTCGACGACCACGAGGTCGAAGTCGGTCTCGTCGTGCAGCTCGTAGAGCTTCTCCATCGCCATGTACTCCTGCGTGCCCGACAGGGCGCCGGAGATGTTGCGGTAGAAGCGGTTGGCCAGGATGCGCTCGCCCTGCTCGGGGCTGGCGGCGTACTTGACGACGAGGGCGTCGAACGTCGACTTGGTGTCGAGCATGGTGGCCCACAGCTCGCCGGGCCAGTCGCCCTCGATGCGGCTGGGGGTGTCGGTCAGGCCCTTGAGCCCGAGGGCGTCGGCCAGGCGCTTGGCGGGGTCGATGGTGACGACCACGGTCTTGCGGCCCAGCCGGGCGCCCTCGAGCGCCACCACGGCGGCGGTGGTGGTCTTGCCCACCCCGCCCGAGCCGCAGCACACGATGATGGTGCGCTCGGCGACGAGGTCGACGAGGGCGTCGGTCCCTTCGCGTGACCTCGCGGCGTCGACCCGACCGACCGCGGGGCCCGTCATTGCGGGAGCCCCGCCAGTGCGTCGATCTCGGCGAGCATCACCCGGGCCAGATCGTCGAGCTCGGCGGGGCCGATCTCGGCGCTGAAGAGGAACGGCAGGCGCAGCTGCGGAAGCGGGAGCTGCGCCTGCAGCCGCGCCACCTGCTCGGCCTGCAGGGCCGTGCGGTCGAGGCGGAAGCGGGCGGCGGACGCCAGTGCCACGGCCTCGCCGGGACGCAGGGAAACGTCGGCCTCGTCGGCCGCGGCCGCGACCGCCGCCGCGTCGGCGACCAGCCCATCGATCGGCGGGTAGACGCCGTTGACGACGATCGGGCCGAGGCCGATGCCCACGCGGTCCTCGAGCGAGAACGCGGTCTCGACCGCTTCGTTCACCGGTGTCTCCTCGGGGATCGTGACCAGCACGACCTGGCACTGCCGGTGGTCCTCCAACAGCGACAGCACGTCGCGGGCCTGGGCGTTGATCGGCCCGACGTTGACGGTGTCGATGAGGCTGCGGGCGGACTGCAGGAAGGTGATCGCGTGGCCCGCCGCCGGGGCGTCGAGCACGACGAGGTCGGCCACCCCCTCGCGGACCAGCTGCTTGACCTTGCCGAGCAGCAGGATGTCCTTGATGCCGGGGGCCGCGGTGGCCACCACGTCCAGGGCCCCCGAGGACACCAGGCGGCGCGAGATGCGCGACAGCCCGTGGTCGCGGAGGTATTCGACGAGGGCCGCGTCGGCGGTGAGCGTGCGCGCCCGCACGTCGGCGGCGCCGTCGGGCCCGCCGCCGGCCGCGAGCACCACCTCGTCGTAGCCCAGCTCGCCCTGGCCGAACACGGCGGGCAGGCCCGACTTGCCCTCGACCTCGACGATCAGGGTCGACAGGCCGGTGAGGGCGGCGGCGCGCGCCAGCGTGGCGCTGACCGTCGTCTTGCCCACCCCGCCCTTCCCGGCCACGATGACCAGCCGAGATGCTGCGAAGAACTGTTCAGGATCCACAGCGCACGTCGTCCTCCGCCCCGCATCGGGGGGTCCGCGGGACTGTAGCGAAGCCACGACAGGCCGCTGGCCAGCCCACACGGCGGCGGGGGCGCGTCGGCGCGGCCCTGGCCGCCCTCGTCGCTGGTGGGGTCGCCCTCGCCGCCCCGGCGCCCGCCGGCGCTCAGGCCAGCTGCGATCCGGGGTCGGGCCCTGTGGCCGTGGTCGAGGTCGACGGGCTGATCGACCCCGTGCTCGTCGACCTCGTCGAGGACCAGATCGACCGCGCCACCGACGCGTGCGCGCTGGCGCTCGTCCTCCAGTTCGACAGCGGCGGCGTCGTGGTCTCCGACGACCGCCTCGACCGGCTCGTGGCCGAGATCGAGGGCGCGGAGGTCCCGGTCGGGGTCTGGGTGGGCCCCTCGGGCAGCAAGGCCACCGGCGACGCCGTGCGCCTGCTGGCGGCGGCCGACCTGACCGGCGTGGCGCCCGGCTCGAGCATCGAGGTCACGCCCGCGCTCCTGGAGGCCCGCGGGCTCACGGCGTCGGACCTCGGCACCACCGACGTGGGCGACCGGGTGGGTGCTCGCCGCGCCGTCGACCTCGACCTCGTGGACAACGACGCCCCCACGATCCTCGAGTACGTGGTGCAGATCGAGGGGTTCGAGACGCGGGTGGTCGACGGCCGGCGCCAGCCGGTCACCGAGGTGACCTTCGGCGGTGTCAGCCTCGTCGGCCAGCTCATGCACACCGTGGCCAGCCCCGCGGTGGCGTACCTGCTGTTCGTCATCGGGCTGTCGCTGCTCCTGTTCGAGCTGTTCACGGCGGGGGTCGGCATCGCCGGCATGGTGGGGGCGGGCTCGCTGGTCCTCGGCTGCTACGGCCTGGCGGTGCTGCCCACCCGTCCGCTCGGCGTCGCGCTGCTGCTCTTCGCCATGTTCGGCTACGGCGTCGACGTGCAGACCGGCGTGCCCCGCCTCTGGACCGGCATCGCCACCGTCAGCTTCGTCGTCGGCTCGCTCGTGCTGTTCGACGGCGTGTCGATCAGCTGGCTCACGCTGCTGGTGGCGTTCGTGGGCATCACCCTCGGCATGGTGGCGGGCATGCCGACGATGGTGCGCAGCCGGTTCTCGACCCCCACGATCGGGCGCGACTGGATGATCGGCGAGCTGGGCGCCGCCCGCACCGACATCGACCCCGACGGCGTGATCACGCTGCGCGACGCGCCGTGGCGGGCGCGGACCAACCGGGCCACCCCCATTCGCAAGGACGAGCCGGCGCGCGTGGTCGCCATCGAGGGCCTCGTTCTCGAGGTCGAGCCCGAGGAGGGAGCCGCGCGTGACTATCGGGAGCGGGCGCGGTCCGGCGAGTGACATTTCGTGGCGGCGGGCCCGATGTGCCCGTGCGCATTTCGTGTCTCGACACCGCGCGTCATATCACCCGCAGGTAGTGGTTACCCGACGTTCACAACCGCGCTGACCTGGGATATCACCAGGGTTTCCGTGCCCGACACAGTCGAAAGTTTTCCTTGTATCGGGTTAGGACCGGCAGTATCGTCCGCCCCGGAAGGGGGGTGTGTCTGTGAGTGCACAGCGCGTCGAGGAAGACTGGCAGGTTCGGGCCGCATGCCGTGGTCCGCAGGCCGCCGTCTTCTTTCCGCCGTCGCACTTCGAGCGCAAGAGCGAGAAGCTGCGGCGAGAAGAGCAAGCCAAGACCATCTGCGCCACGTGCCCGGTGCGCGAGCCGTGTCTCGACTACGCACTGCGCATCCGTGAGCCTCACGGTATCTGGGGAGGTCTGAGCGAGGCAGAGCGCAGAGCTGCGCTCGCCCAGCACAACTGAGTGCGGCCAGCGAGCACGGCACCGACGCAGCGTCGACACCGAGGGGTGGAGGCGCTGCGTCGGTCGTTTTCGTGCCATCGCTGCGGTCAACCGGTGCGAGCCTCCGCGAGAGATGGCGTGACTGGAGCGGTCCGACGAGCAACCCCCCGGCTGCCGACCCGGTCTCCGGGCGGCGCCCTTGCTCCCCCCTGTCGATCGCATCGCTCCAGCCACGCCGTACGAGGAACCCCCTCGGTTCCTGCGTGGTGCGGCGCATGTTACCCGACCGTAGGTCGGATGTGAAGAGGGTCACATCACCGCTCGTGTGACCCTCGACGGGCTGCGTGACCGCCACCGGGCGGAAGGGGGCTGGCGGTAGGCTGCGAGGACAGCCGGCCGACGCACCCCACCGCATCACCCGGTTCCCCGGTGCACCCCGCCCACCCCGGCCGGACCCCACACCCGCATGGCACTCGTCCTCATCCTGGTCTTCCTCGTCGCACCCCTCGTCGAGCTGGCCGTCATCGTCCAGGTCGCCGGCACGGTCGGCGTCGCCAACACGATCGGCCTGCTCATCGCCGTGTCCCTCCTCGGCGCCTGGCTCGCCAAGCGCGAGGGGCTCGGCGTGCTCCGCCGCATCCAGACCGCCCTCGACCGCGGGCAGGTACCCAGCACCGAGGTCGTCGACGGCGGCCTCATCCTCTTCGCCGGCGCGCTCGATGATCGCCCCGGGGTTCATCTCCGACGCCCTGGCCCTGCTGCTGCTCATCCCGCCCACCCGGGCGGTCATCCGCGTGCCCGTGCTGCGCTACGTGGCCCGCCGCGGACGGATCGCCGTGGGCAACAGCTTCGGCGGCTTCCGCACCACCGGCGCCCGCGTGCGCGACGACGGCGGCGTCGACGTCTGGGACGTCGAGAGCTGGGAGGACCCGCCCGTGCCCCCCGTGCGGGGCGAGCTCAGGGACTCGCCATGACCGACGACACCACTGCGGTCGAGGGTCCGAAGCCGATCGTCTACGGCGTCGCCAGCGCGCTGTCGCCGATGGTCCGCCGCATCGTGGCCGCCAACCCCGGCATGATGACCGGCCCCGGCACCAACACCTACCTGGTCGGCATCGACGAGATCGCGGTCATCGACCCCGGCCCCGACGACGCCGCCCACCTCGACGCCATCGCGGGCTGCGGTGGCGACCGCATCCGATGGATCCTCCTCACCCACACCCACGAGGACCACTCGCCCGGCGCCGCCGGTCTCAAGAAGCGCACCGGCGCCGAGATCCTGGCGTTCGACCCCGGCGAGGGCCGGGGCAAGGCGCGCCTCGACAGCACCTTGGGCGACGGCGCCGTCATCGAGGCCACCGAGTTCCACCTCACGGCCCTCCACACCCCCGGCCACGCCTCCAACCACCTCTGCTACCTGCTCAACGAGGAGCGGACGCTCTTCACGGGCGACCACATCATGCAGGGGTCGACGGTGGTCATCAGCCCGCCCGACGGCGACATGGCCACGTACCTGGACTCGCTCGAGCGGCTCAAGTCGATCCGCCCGCGCCTCAAGGCCATCGCCCCGGGGCACGGCCACGTGATCGACGACCCCCTCGCCGTCGTCGACGCCACCATCGCCCACCGGCTCGCCCGTGAGGCCCAGGTCCTGGATGTGCTGCGCGAGCGCGGCCCGACCACGATCACCGACCTCGTGGAGCAGATCTACGCCGACGTCCTGCCCGAGCTGCACCCGGTGGCCCGCCGCACAGTGTGGGCGCACCTGCGCAAGCTGGCCGACGAGGGCGCCGCGAAGGGCGACGACCTCGACGGAGAGTGGTCGGCCACGTGATCCGTTCCGTGGTGGCGCCATTAGTCTGCGCCGAGTGACCGCCGCCACATCCGACCTCTCGTCCTCCGCTCCGGGCGAATACACGGTCGACGAGGTCGCCGACCTGACCCGCACGACGGTGCGGACGATCCGCTGGTACCAGTCCGAGGGGCTCCTGCCCCCACCGCGGCGGGCCGGCCGCGTCGCCATGTACGACGCCGAGCACCTGTCCCGCCTCGAGGCCATCCGCGACCTGCAGGAGCACGGTCTCACGCTCACGGCCATCCGCCGGCTGCTCGACCGCGCCCCGGGCAGCGCCGCGCCGACCGCGCTGGCGTTCGTCCGCACCGCCGTGGCCCAGTCGGTCGCCCCGGGGAGCGACGTCGTGACCCTGGCGGAGGTGGGCGAACGGCTGGGCCTGGCGCCCGGCGAGTCGGCGGACCCGGTGATCCTCGAGGAGCTCGGCATCGCGCGGGCCCTGCCCGACGGGCGCTGGCAGATCCTGGCGCCCGCGGCGTTCGAGGCCTCGGCCGGCCTCGCCCGGCTCGGGGTCCCGATGGACGCCCGCATCCGGCTGACCCGCGTGTTCCGCGAGCACACCGACGCGATGGCGCGCGCCGTCGTCGCGCTCTTCCTCGACTTCCTGTGGCGACCCGGCGAGTCCCCCGAGGACGATCCCGACCAGTGGGCCGCGCTGACCGAGGCGGTGGCGCGCCTCCGGCCCCTTGGGGCCACGTCGGCGGCGAGCATGTTCGACAACGCCCTGGCCAGGGCGGCAGAGGATGCCGCGGAGCGGGTCCTCGACCCCGACGCCGCCGGGAACTAGCGGGGCGACGGAGCCGGCACCGGCGTGCCGGCCGCTGTGGCGTCGCGGGCGTCGAGCGCCGCCACAGCCGCGTCGAGCATGCGGGCGCTGCACCCGGCCATCGCGGCCAGCGGGACGGCCTCCTCGACGATGTGGTCGGCGATCGCCCGGAACGCGTCGGCGGCCGGCCCGTCGCCGAGCGCCACCGGCGTTCCCGCGTCGCCCCCGGCGGAGACGGCGCGCTCGAGTGGAACCTCGCCGAGCAGCGGCACGCCGGCGTCGGTGGCCAGCTGCTGCCCGCCGCCCTCGCCGAACAGTGCGTAGGTCTCGCCGTGGTCGCCGTGGAAGGCGCTCATGTTCTCGATCACGCCCGCCACCCGGAGGAAGCTCTTGCGGGCCATGCCGACGGCGCGGATCGCCACCTTCTGGGCCGCCTTGGCGGGGGTCGTGACGACGATCACCTCGGCGCGGGGGATGAGCTTGGCCACGCCCATCTGCACGTCGCCGGTGCCCGGCGGCATGTCGATGAGCAGGTAGTCGAGGTCGTCGCCCCAGCGGACATCCTGCAGGAAGTGCTGGACGCCGCGGTTGAGCATGAGGCCCCGCCACATGAGCGCGGTCTCCTCGTCGTCGACGAGCAGGCCCATCGAGACCACGCGCACGACGCCCTCGCCGATGCGCCGCTCTATCGGCGTCATCTGCTTGCGCCCCTCGTGCGCCACGCCGGCGAGGCGGCCCTCGACGCCGAGCATGCGCGGCACCGAGAACCCCCAGATGTCGGCGTCGAGGACGCCGACGGTCAGGCCCTGTGCGGCGAGGGCGGCGGCGAGGTTGACGGTCACCGACGACTTGCCGACGCCACCCTTGCCCGAGGCGATGAGGATCACCTTGGCCGCCAGCGGCACCGAGGTCTCCTCGGGGCGCTGGGACACGTTGAACCGGGCCTTGGCCATCGCCGTGGTGCGCTGCTCGTCGGTCATCTCGGTCCAGGCGAGGCGGACCGAGGTGACGCCGGGGAGCGAGCCGACGCGGGCCCGGACGTCCTGCTGGATCTGGGCACGCAGCGGGCAGCCGGCGGTCGTGAGGGCGATCGTGACGGCGACGGCGCCGTCGGCGCCGACCTCGGCGCCGCTGGCCATCCCGAGGTCGACGATGTCGCTGCCCAGCTCGGGGTCGATGACCCCGCGCAGCACGGCCATGACGTCGTCGCTGGTGGGGAGGGCCTTCGGGTCTAGGGGCTCCACGTCCACGGCCGAGATTCTACCGGCGCGGGCCGGTGAAACCCGGTCCGGCGATAGGCTACGGCCCGTGACCGAGGGGACCCCCGAGGGGCTCGGCGAGCCACACGTGAGCGAGCGACAGCTCGTCGAACCCAGGCTTGCCGTGCTCAAGGCGCTCGGCGACAACACGCGCTACGCCATCTACCTCGAGCTGGCCCGCTCGCCCCGGCCGCTGGCCACGGCCGAGATCGCCGAGTCGCTCGACCTGCACCCCAACACCGTCCGCCCCCACCTCGAGCGCATGCGCGACGTGGGGCTGCTCGCAGTCGAGGCCGACGCCCGGGGTGCGGTGGGTCGACCCCAGCACCGCTACTCGGTGTCGCCCGACGCCCCGTCGCTCGGGCTCGAGCCGGCCACGTTCCCGGTGCTGGCCCGCATGCTCCTGCGCGTGGCGGCGGCCGGCGGGCTCGGCCGCGAGGAGGTGGTCGACACCGGCCGCGACCAGGGCTCGGCCGACGCTGCCGCGCTAGCCCGGGCCCTCGGCCTGCCGCCCGACGGCGACGCCGACGCCGGCACCTGCGTCGGCGGCCTGATGGCCCGCCTCGACGCCCTGGGGTTCGATCCCGAGCTCGCCGGCGACGACGTCCAGGTCACGGTCGGCTTCGCGCACTGCCCGTTCCGCGAGCTGGCCGAGTCCAACCCCGAGATCGTCTGCGCCCTGCACCAGGGGCTCGTCGAGGGCATCGTGCGCGGTCTGGGCGGTGCGGCGGTCGACGAGTTCCACCCCCTCACCGACCGCACCCCGTGCCAGGTCGACCTGGCCCTCACCGGGTCCTGATCGACGAAACTGCCCTCCGTGTCGCCGCTGAGGGCGGTGCCCCGGTACTCTGAGAGGGTTCCCGGGACGTCCGCAGGAGGCAGCAGTCACGTGATCGTCCTCACCGACACCGCAACCGACAAGGTCCGCACCCTCATGGAGCAGGAGGGCGTTGCCGACCTCGCGCTGCGCGTCGCCGTGCGCCCGGGCGGCTGCTCGGGCTTCAGCTACGAGATGTTCTTCGACACCGACGTGGCCGAGGACGACAAGACCCTCGACTACTCGGGCGTGAAGGTGGTCGTCGACCCGTCGAGCGCCTCGCTCCTCGAGGGCGCCACGCTCGACTACAAGGACGGCCTGCAGGGCGCCGGGTTCGCCATCGACAACCCGAACGCGCAGCGCACCTGCGGCTGCGGCCAGAGCTTCAGCTGACCTGACGGGTCCGCTGGGGGGCAGAGCCACAGTTGGGGCGCGACGACCGCTCGGGGCGAGATGACTCGTACTGGGACGACAGTGCGAGCGCATACGGCCGGTCGGACCCGGCCCGGCGCTCTGCGTACGGCGACCCCCAGAGCGAGCGGCGCTCTGCGTACGGCGACCCCCGCAGCCAGCGGGACCGGCTCGTCGACCCGATCGGGCAACGCCCCCGTACCCGGCCCAACACCCCGGCGCACCTGACCCCCCGCCACGACCGCCGGCGCCTCGTCGCGCTGGTGCTGGCCGCCCTCGTGCTGGTGGGAGCGGCCGTCAGCGTCCAGCAGTTCGTGCTCTCCGGCGGCGACAGCGAGGAGACGCTCGATCTGGCGCCGCCCAGCACCGCGGCACCCGAGGTCGCGACCACCACGACGGCCCCGCCCCCCGAGGGGCCGGTGTCGGGGTTCGCCACGCCGGGGCTGCTCACGTTCCGGGGCAGCCCGACCCGCAGCTACTACGGCGAGGGACCGCTGCCCACCGCACCCCAGGTGCTGTGGAGCTACCCCGGCCGGTCGGGGGGCATGTGCTCCGAGTCGACCGAGGGCAGCGAGACCCGCACGTGGTGCGGGAGCGGCTGGACCGGTCAGCCGGCCGTGTTCGAGCGCGACGGGCGGACCTGGGTCGTGTTCGGCGCCTACGACCGCAAGGTCCACTTCGTCGACTACCAGACGGGTGAGGACATCCTCCCCCCGTTCGAGACGGGCGACATCATCAAGGGCTCGGTGTCGGTCGACCCCGACGGGTTGCCGCTCGTCTACACGGGCAGCCGCGACAACAAGCTCCGGGTCATCGCGTTCGACCGCCCCCAGCCGACCGAGCTGTGGGCGCTCGACGCCGACGCCGTGAGCCCCACCAAGTGGAACGACGACTGGGACGGGTCGCCGCTCGTCCTGGACGACTACCTGTACGAGGGCGGCGAGAACTCGCAGTTCCACATCGTCAAGCTCAACCGCTCGACGGGGCCCGACGGCCTGGCGCAGGTGGCCCCCGAGCTGGTGTTCAACGCGCCCGGCTGGGACGACGAGCTGACTGCCGCGCTCAACACGCGCCAGAACGACGTGTCGATCGAGAACTCGGTCGCCTACCACGAGGGCGTCGTCTACTTCGCCAACTCGGGCGGGCTCGTCCAGGGCTGGGACGTGTCCGCCCTGGCCGAGGGCGTCGAGCCGACCCGGGTGTTCCGCTTCTGGACCGGCGACGACACCGACGCCTCAGTGGTCATCGACGACGAGGGCTTCCTGTACGTCGGGGTCGAGAACGAGCGGGGCAACGCCCGCGCCGCCGAGGTCGGGCAGCTCGTGAAGCTCGACCCGCGCCGGCCCGAGAACCCGATCGTCTGGTCGCTGAAGGACCCTGGCGGGTTCTGGACGACGCCCGCCCTCCACGAGGACGTCGTCATCGCCGCGGCCGACGGCGGCACGGTGTACGCCGTCGACAGGCAGACCGGCGCCGCCCGATGGACGCTCGACCTGCCCGGGCCGACGTGGCAATCGGCCGTGATCGTCGACGACACGCTGATCCAGGGCGACTGCGAGGGCGTGCTGCACGCCTACGACGTGTCCGACACGACCGTGCAGCCGGCCGAGCTGTGGAAGGTGCAGCTCGAGGGGTGCATCGAGTCGACCCCGGCCGTGTGGCAGGGCCGCCTGTTCGTGGGCGCCCGCGGGGGGCGCTTCTACGCCATCGGCGACGCCTGAGGCCGCCGGCGGCGAGGCCTCGCCGGCCGCGCCGAACGGGCCCCTGCGATGTGGTTGCCTGGTCGCCCGTGGGGACGTCGTCAGCGAAGCCGGGGAAGCTGCAGCAGTTCGTGACCGCGGCCGCGGAGATCCGCGAAGAGCTGTCGGCGCGCATCGGTGAGCTGCGGGCGTCGTACGACGCCTTCCAGGCGTCGGGGTCGTCCTACGTCGGCAACCCCGACCTCATGGACGTCGAGCTGCCGGGCCTCCTCGTCAACCACCAGAACGACGAGACGTTCGTGGCGGTGGTACGCCAGGCGTTCCTCGACGCGGGCGGTTCTACGAACCCCGACGGGCTGGTGACCGCGGACACCGCGGCGTTCGATGCCGCGTTCGTGTCGGTGGCCACGGCGGCGGGGATCGACCCCGCGGACCTCCTGCTGGACCGCGAGGCGGTGACGGTTGACGTGCCGGTGGCGGCGGGGACACCCCCCACGTCGGGGTTCGTGGCCGACCCGGTGTGCACCGCGACCGGGCACTTCCTGGAGGTCGAGGAGGACTTCACCTGGCCCGAGCGGTTGGCGGTGCTGCAGTGGCGGCGGACGTACTCGTCGCGGTTCGTCGCCGGCGGACCGTTCGGGCGCGGCTGGGCATCGTGGGCCACGTGCGCGCTGGTCGAGGGCGACGACGGCGCCGTGGGGTACGCGGGCCCCGACGGCCAGATGGCGGTGTTCGTCCCGTCGCTGGGCGCCGACGATCCGCCCGGGACGTTCGCCCGCGTGTCCGGCGTGCAGGCACGCCTCGAACGCGACGCCGCGGGCGGCTGGGGGCTCCGCTGGGACCGGGCCTCGGCCGAGCGGGGCGGGCAGGTCTGGCGCTTCGACCCGGCCGGCCTGATCCGCGAGGTCGCCGACCCGGCGCGCGGCACGGTCTCGTTCGGGTACGACGGCGGGCTGCTCACGTCCGTCGCCCACGAGGGCGGGCGGGCCCTCACGCTCGTCTGGGACGGGGCCCGCGTGGTCGAGGTGCGGGGGTCGTGCGGGCGGGCGGCCCGCTACCGCTACGACGACCGGGGCGACCTGGTCGGCACCGAGCGGGTGGTCGGGGACCGCCGCTACGAGGTGGACGCGGACGGTCGCATCGTCGAGGTGTGGGACGCCGACGGCGTGCGGTTGTGCCGCAACACCTACGACGACGAGGGCCGGGTCCTGGCCCAGGTGTCGCCGTTCGGGCGGGAGGTCCTGTTCCGCTACCACGTCGGGAATCGGACGGTGGTGTCCGACACCGAGGACGGGCCGGTCAACATCTACGAGCACGACCGGGCCGGCCGGCTCGTCGGGGTGGTGGACGACCAGGGACGGCGCCTGTCCCGGTCGTTCGACGCCGAAGGCCGGTGCGTCCAGGCGTCGGGCTTCGACGGCACCGTCTCGCGCCAGGAGTTCGCGGTCGACGGCCTGTCCGCGACCCGCACCGCCCCGGGGATCTCCGAGCGTTGGCAGTATGACCCCGACGGCCGCGTCACGACGCACCGCGTCGAGGGCGGCCCCACCATGGGGTTCGAGTACGCCGACGAGGGCCCGTTCCCGTCGCGGATCACCGGTCCCGACGGGTGGCACGTCGACGTCGAGACCGCCGGCGGGCTGGTCAGCCGGATGACCGACGCGGACGGCGTCAGCGTCCACTTCGCCCACGACGCCGACGGGAACGTGGTCACCACCACCAACGGGCTCGGCGCGGCGGTGACCACCGAGTTCCACCCGTCGGGGCTGGCGTCCCGGGTGGTCCAGCCCGACGGCGCGGTCTACGCGTTCGACCGCGACCCGGCCGGGCGGCTCGTGGCCCTGCGGACCCCGACGGGGGGCGAGTTCACCGTCCAGTGGACGCCGGCGGGGCGCCTGGCCGGGCTGATCGACCCCGACGACGGGCAAACGACGTTCGAGCACGGCACCCACGGCGCCATCGACAGGATCGTCGACGCCATCGGCGCCACGGTCGAGCTCACCCACGACCACCTGGAACGGCTGGTGGGCCTGGCGGCACCGGGTGGCGCCAAGTGGGACTTCGCCTACGGCGGCCTGGGCGTGCTGTCCCTCGTCAACGACCCGTCGGGGGCGACGTGGGGCTTCGACCACGACGACGAGGGCCGCCTGGTCGCCTCCACCGACCCGCTCGGCCACGCGGTGCGGCGCCGCTACGACGCCGCCGGACGGGTCGCGGAGGTCGTCGACCAGACCGGCAACGCCACCCGCTACACCCGCGACACCCTCGGCAGGGTCGTCCGTCGCGACGACCCCGACGGGGCCGCGACCACGGTGGAGTGGGACACGTGGGGACGGCCCACCGTCGTCTCCCTCCCCGACGGCGACACGCTCACCTACGCGTACACCCCGGCGGGCCGGGTGGCGGCGGTCACCACCGCCGCGGGCCGCTCGTGGGCCACCTCCTACGACGCCGCCGGCCGGCTGGCGTCCACCACCGACGCCGCCGGGAACACCACCACGTTCGCCTGGGACATCTGCGACCGCATGGTGGCCACGACGTCGCCCGAGGGCCGGACCGACCGGCTCGCCTACGACGGCGCGGGGCGGGTGGTCGAGTCCCACGTCGACGGGCGGACGGTGCACGTCGACTACGACCACAGCGGCCGGATCACGTCCACCCGCGACGCCCTCGGCGCCGTCACTCACTTCGCCTACGACCCCCGCGGCAAGCTGGTCGCCGCCACCGACCCGCTCGGCAACACGGTGCGGATCCGCTACGACGAACGCGGCAACCCCGCGGCGGTGCTCGACCCGTTCGGCGGCATCGTCACGACCCGCTACGACGCCATGCGCCGCCCGGTGGCGGTCACCGACCAGCTCGGCCGCACCACGCAGCTGGACCGCGACGCGACCGGCCGCCCGGTCGCCCGCCGGCTGCCCACCGGCGACGTGGTCGCCTGGATCCGCGATCCCCGCGGGCTGATCACCGACGTCCGGGTCAACGGGCGCGACGCCATCGTGTTCGACCACGACCGCACCGGGCGCCCGGTGGTCGTCCACGAGCCGGCCCGCAACCGCACGTTCACCCTCTCGTGGACGCCCGGCGGTCGCCTGCGGTCCCTCGACGTCGACGGCGCCACCACGACGTGGCGCCACGACCGCGACGGCTACACCACCGCCCGCACGACGCCCCACGGCACCACGACCTACCGCCGCGATCCGGCCGGACGCGTCGCCGCCGTCACCAGCGACGCCGCGGGCACCGTCGAGCTGGACCGCGACCGCGACGGACGCCTGGTCGCGCTGCGCGCCCCGGGCGTCACCCGCACGTGGCAGCACGACGCCAGCGGCCTGATCGCCGTCGCCACCGAAACGAGCCCCGACGGCGCCGCCCGCACGGCCAGCCACACCCGCGACGCCAACGGGCGCGTCACCGAGACCGTCGGCACCGAGGGCACCCGCCGCTACCGCTACGACCCCGCCGGCCAGATCGTCGCCGCCACCACCCCTGCGGGCTCGTGGACCTGGGCGTACGACGAGGCCGGCCGGCTGATCGCCGAGACGGGGCCCGACGGCCCGCGGGCCTACGCCTACGACGCGGCCCACCAGCTCGCCCGCGTGGACGGCCCGGCCGGCGCCACCACCGTCGACCACGACGCCGCCGGCCGGCGCACCGCCGAGGCCGGCCCCGACCACACGCGCACCTTCAGGTGGGACCCGCTCGGCCGACTCACCACGGTCACCACCGGCGACGGCTCCCACGAGGTCGACATCGACGCGCTCGGCCACCTCGCCGCCTACGGCGGCACCGCGTTCACGTGGGACCCCACGACCCCCGTCGCCGAGCTGGTGGCCATCGGCGACTCGCCGGTCGTCACCGCCGCGGGCCACCTCGTGACCCCGAGGCCCACCGACGCCCCGCCGCGCGACCCGTGGGGCCACCCGCTCGGCGGCGCCGACCCCGACCACGTCGGGATCGGGGCGTTCGACGAGCTCGACCTCGGCGGGCTCACCTGGCTCCGCAACCGTCTCTACGACCCCGCGACCCGCTCGTTCGTGGCGCCCGACCCGCTTCCCGGCGTCCCCGGCACGACGGTGGCCACGAACCCCTACCACTACGCCGGGAACGATCCCGTGGGGGCGGTCGACCCGTTGGGCCTGCAGCCGCTGTCGATCGACCAGTACAACGCCTACCGCGAGCAGGAGACCGGCACGCAGTGGGGCAACATCGCCATGGTCGGGCTCATGGCGGCCTCGTTCTTCGTGCCGGGCGGGCCGATCGTCGCCACCCTGGTGGGCGCGGGGTTGGGCATGGCGCCGGGGATCATCCAGGGCGTCACCACCGGGAACTGGGACGCCGGGGCGATCATCAAGGGCGCGGTGGTCGGCGGCATCGCGGGCCGGGTCGGCTTCGCCTTCGGCGGGGCCTCGAGCACGCTGACCGGCGCGCTGGTGCGGGGCGGCGCCGGCGGCGCCGCCACCGGGACGGTCGGCGAGGGCTACGACCTGCTGCCGCTGCCGGGCAGCGACGGCAGCTTCGACGTCGAGAACGTCGCCCTCGAGACCGTCATCGGCAGCGCCACCGGCGGCATGGGCCACCGGTTCTCGGGCCCTGGGCGTGCCCGGCGACGCGACGTTCATGCGGCCCAACGACCAGTTCGCCCTCAACGCCGCCAACCGGGCCGACGTCGATGCCGGCGGGTACTACGACGTGGTCGCCCACGGGAGCCCGACCCGGATCCAGGTCGAGACACCGAACGGCCCGGTGCTCGTGGATCACCGCACGGCCGCCCGGCTCATCCAGAGCCAGCCCGACTACACGCCGGGCACCAACATCCGCCTCCTGTCCTGCTCGACCGGCGCCAGCCCCACCGGGTTCGCCCAGAACCTGGCGAACCGGATGAACGTCGACGTGCAGGCGCCCACGGACAAGCTGTGGGCCTACCCGAAGGGCAACATGACGATCGGACCCACCGCCACCGCAAACTCCGGGACGTGGGAGACCTTCACCCCGGAGGCAACGTCCCGTGAACGCGCCGGGCAGCGGGAGCACCTCGCCGTTCGCCGCATGGGACCAGCACTGGTTCGGCTTCTGGCGCGAGTTCGGCCCCGAGTACGCCGCCTGTCCCAGCATCGAGACGTTCGTCGATCCGACCTGGCACCACCCGCGACTCGACGACATCGTCGAATTCCTGGCCACGGCGCCGATCGTGGCCACGACGTCACGCCTGGCGATCCCGTGGGCCAAGGGTGAGGGCGACGATCGGAGATCGATCTCGTACCGATCGGACGGCCGGTGGGTCTGGCTCGACGATCTCGACTACTACGTCGCCGAGCAGCGGCGTCCGCCTGCCCGACGCCTTCGTGGCAGCCATCGAGGGCTGGGACTACTCGCCGCCGACCGACCTCGACGTCGATCCGCAGGACCTCCCGAGCCCCCCGGTGGGATGACGGCCCCGGGGCGGTGGCGCCGCCCACGCTGAGCACCCTCTCAGCGTCCGTATCCTTGCCGGGTGGCCGCCGACCCCCCGCCGATCACCCTCACCGTCGACGGGCGGGAGGTGGAGGTGCCCGACGACGGGGCGACGCTCCTCGAGGTGCTCCGCGAGCGCCTGGGCCTGCGGTCGGCCAAGGACGGCTGCAGCCCGCAGGGCCAGTGCGGGTGCTGCACGGTGCTGGTCGACGGCCAGCCCCGAGTGGCGTGCGTGACCCCGGCCCGGCGGGTGCGCGGCCGGGCGGTGACCACGCTCGACGGGCTCGACCCCGCCGACCGGGAGGCGTGGGGCGCGGCGTTCTGCGCCACCGGCGCCAGCCAGTGCGGCTTCTGCACCCCGGGCATCGTGGTGCGCCTCGCGGGCCTCGCGGCCAAGGGTGCGGGGCCCGACGACACCGCGGCGGTCGAGCAGGCCCTGCTGGCCCACCTGTGCCGCTGCACGGGGTGGCGCACGATCCTCGACGCCTGGTCCCTCCGCACGGGCGGGCCCCCCGATGACGGCGTGGCGGTGGCCGCTCGCGACCTGGCGGCGGCCGGCGAGCGGGCCACGATCGAGGGCCGGTCGCGGCAGCGGGTGGCCCCCGACGTGGCGCTCGGCCACGGTGGGTTCGCCGACGACGAGGCGCCGCCCGGCGCCCTCGTGGCGGTGCCCGATCCCGCCGGCGGTTGGGCCGTCGGCGAGTCGCTCGCCGAGGCCCGCGCCGCGGCGGGCAAGGTGCAGGGCCGCCGGACGACCGCCGAGGTCCGCCACCCGCTGGCCGTGCCCGAGGGCGACTGGGCGGCGACGCTGCGCACGACCTGGGTCGAGCCCGCCTACCTCGAGCTCGACGCCTCGTGGTGCGCGCCCGGGGGCGAACCGGCCTCGCCGCTGGCCAACGGCGGCGCCTTCGGCGGGAAGGCCGCGTCGATCGCACCGGCCGCCGCCCGGGCCCTGGCCGACGAGCACGGGCGCCCGGTGCGGGTGGTGCTCGCCCGCGAGGACGCCGTGCGCCTGGGGCCCAAGCGGCCCCCGGTGGCGGGCGGGATGGCGGCCGACGGCTCGGGCGTCCTGCGCGTGGCCGCCGGCCCCGCGCTGGCGGACGACATCGCCACGGCCGTGGCCCGGGTGGCGCCGGGGCTGCGGGTCGAGGCCGCCGACGTTGCCGGGCCACCGTCGTCGATCGACCCGCGGGCCGCCGGTTGGGCCGAGGCGCTGGCGTTGTCGGCCGCCGCGGGGGTCCTCGTCCCCGACGCCGCTGGCGCTCCCGGCGTCCTGGCCGCCGAGGTCGGGGACGGGCAGGCCCGGGTCACGCTCCGGTCGCCCGACGGCGCGATCGCCACCGCGGACGTCACGCTCGGCGCCGCCGCCCGGGTCGCGGTGCGGGTGAGCTGCGGCGAGGTCCTCGACGAGGTGGCGCTCCGGTCCTACTGCGTGGGCGCGGCCCACATGGCGCTCGGCTGGGTGACCAGCGAGGGCCTGGCCGTCGACGAGGCCGGCGAGGTGCACGACCTCACGATCCGCAGCTTCGGGGTGCTGCGAGCCGTCGACACGCCGCCGATCGAGGTGGCGGTCGACCACGCCGCCGGCGGCCCGGCGGTCAACGGCTCGGACGCCGTGTTCGCCGCGGTGGCCGCGGCCACGTGGCTGGCGCAGGGCGCGCCGCCCGCGTGGCCCACGGCCGTCCCGGTCCGCTGAGCGCGACCGGGTAGCGTCACCGCATGACCACCCCAGCGAAGCCCGTCGGGCCCTACACGCCCATCGTGCGCGCCGGCGAGTGGCTCGTCGTGTCCGGCCAGGTCGGCATCGCCGACGGGAAGATGGTCGGCGGGGGTGTCGCCGGCGAGCTGCGCCAGGCGCTCGCCAACCTCGAGGCCCAACTCGCCACCGAGGGCGCCGGCCTCGGCGACGTGGTGAAGACCACGGTGTTCCTGCGGCACATGAGCGACTACGCCACGATGAACGAGACCTACATCGCCGCATTCGGGGACCACCGGCCCGCCCGCTCGGCCATCGGCGTCGCCGAGCTACCGCTCGGGGCGCTGGTCGAAGTGGAGGCGTGGGCCTGGGTCGGGGGATGATGGGCCGATGCTCGGTGGCATCCTCATGATCCTGGTCCTGGTGGTCGTCCTCCCCGTCGCCGTGATGATGTCCGGCGCCGTGGTCGCCGCCGCCCTCGGCTGGTCCCTCAAGGACGACGCCGAGGCCACCCACGAGGGCAGCGAACTCATCGCCCTCAACAAGTAGCCAGCGAGCCGCCGCACCGACGGTATGCGGCATCGGCCGCGCCGGCGGGGGGTGCGGGGGGCGGAGGCTCCGCCGGAGCCCCCCGCCGCCGCTCGATCCGGCTTGCCGGTCGAGCGGCAGAGAGCGCGCCGCCGAAGGCGGCGGCCAAAAACTCGTTCCCGAAGCTTGCTTCGGGAACGAAACTCACACTCCCCAGCGGCTCTGGCCGAAGCGGTAGCCGACCGAGCGGACGGTCTGGATGAGGTTGGCGTGCTCCTCGCCGAGCTTCGCCCGGAGGCGGCGGATGTGGACGTCGACCGTGCGGGCGCCGCCGTAGTACTCGTAGCCCCACACCCGGCTGAGCAGCGTCTCCCGCGTGAACACCCGGCCGGGGTGCGAGGCGAGGAACTTCAGCAGCTCGTACTCCATGTACGTGAGGTCGAGCGGCGCGCCCTCGATGGCGGCCTGGTAGGTCTCGAGGTTGAGCACGAGCGGGCCGTACTCCACCAGCTCGGGCCGCGTGCCCCGCCCGGTCCGCCAGAACAGGTGCTTGAGCCGCGCCTCGAGCTCGAGCGGCTGGAACGGGTAGAGGCAGAAGTCGTCGAACATGTCGTCGCGCAGCTCGAGGTCGCCCAGCTGGCCGCCCGACACGAGCAGCAGCATGGGCTCGAGCGGCAGGTCGCGCTTGCGCAGCGTGCGGCACAGGGCGAACGCCCCGTCGGGGTCGTTGGCCGCCACGATCAGGCCGCCGGCCCACCCGTCGTCGGGCTCGTTGCGCACCGCGGTGCGCTCGTCGGTGACGGCCTTCCACGGGTAGCCGGCCAGGTCGAGCGCCTGGGCGAGCTCGGGCGGGACGGGGTCGGGGTAGACGAGGAGGGGTTCCATCGGCGGTCGGGGGTGACCGGTCAGAGCCGGGCGAGGTAGCGGTCGAGCTCGAACTGGGTCACGTGGGTCTTGTACTCCATCCACTCGTTGCGCTTGTTGCGGATGAACCACTCGAAGACGTGCTCGCCGAGCGTGTCGACCACGAGCTCGGACCGCTCCATCTCGTCGAGGGCGTCGGACAGCGACTGGGGCAGGGTGTCGATGCCCTCGGCGATGCGCTCGGCCTCGGTGAGCTCGTAGAGGTTGGCGACCGTCTCGTCGGCGAGGGGATAGCCCTCCTCGATCCCCTTCATCCCGGCGGCGAGGATGACCGAGAAGGCCAGGTAGGGGTTGGTCGCCGGGTCGGGCGCCCGGAACTCGAGGCGGGCGCTCTCGGCCTTGCCCTGCTTGATCGGCGGGACGTTGACGATGACCGACCGGTTGTTGCGGGCCCACGAGGTGTAGATGGGCGCCTCGTAGCCCACCACCAGGCGCTTGTACGAGTTGACCCACTGGTTCGTCACGGCCGTGATCTCGCGGGCGTGGTGGAGCAGGCCGGCGATGAAGCTCTGGGCCACCTTCGACAGCCCCCGCGGGTCGCCCGGGTCGTAGAAGGCGTTGGTGTCGCCCTCGAACAGCGAGAAGTGGGTGTGCATGCCCGAGCCCTGCACGCCGGTGAGGGGCTTGGGCATGAACGTCGCGTGCACGCCGGCCTCGAGGGCCACCTCCTTCACCACCAGCCGGAACGTCATGACGCTGTCGGCCATGGTGAGGGCGTCGGTGTAGCGGAGGTCGATCTCGTGCTGGCTGGGGGCGTCCTCGTGGTGGCTGTACTCCACCGGGATGCCCATGGCCTCGAGCGTGTGGATCGTGCGCTGGCGCAGGTCGGTCGCCACGTCCGCCGTCGTCAGGTCGAAGTACGACGCCCGGTCGAGCGGCCGGGGTGGGACCGACGGGTCGGCGTCGCCGAAGTAGAAGAACTCCATCTCGGGGGCGGCGTAGAAGCTGAACCCCTTCTCGCGGGCCTTGTCGAGGTTGCGCCGCAGCACCTGGCGGGGGTCGCCCTCGAAGGCCGTGCCGTCGAGGTTCACGATGTCGCAGAACACCCGGGCGGAGGTGCCCACCCCATCGGCCCAGGGGAGGATCTCGAAGCTGTTCGGATCGGGCCGGGCGAGGACGTCGGACTCCTGCACCCGGGAGAAGCCGTCGATCGACGAGCCGTCGAACCGCATGCCCTCCTCGAAGGCGCCCTCGAGCTCGACCGGGGAGATCGCGAACGACTTGAGCTGGCCCAACACGTCGGTGAACCACAGTCGCACCATGCGCACACCGCGCTCTTCGACGGTCCGGAGAACGTATTCTCGCTGGCGCTCGGAGCTGTCCATGACCGAAATGTTGGGGCGGCGCCCGCAGACCCGCAAGCTGGCGCGATCCGGTTCACAGTGCGTTCACAAAGGAGCAACAGGTCGGAAACGGCCTGCTGACAGCGTTCCTGACGACTAGCTGGACGGCACGCGACCCCCGCGTGCGCTCGACCGGAGGACCCGCCCCCGATGACGTACAAGGCCGAATACATCTGGATCGACGGCACGCAGCCGACGGCCAAGCTCCGGTCGAAGACGAAGATCGTCGCCGACGGCGCCGAGCTGCCCATCTGGGGCTTCGACGGCTCCAGCACGAACCAGGCTCCCGGCGACAAGTCCGACTGCGTCCTGCAGCCCGTGTTCTCGTGCCCCGACCCCATCCGCGGTGGCGACGACGTCCTCGTGCTCTGCGAGGTCCTCTACACCGACATGACGCCGCACGCGAGCAACACCCGCGCCGCCTGCGTCGCGGTCGCCGACAAGTACAAGGACCAGGAGCCGGTCTTCGGCATCGAGCAGGAGTACAACTTCTTCAAGGAGGGCCGCCCCTACGGGTTCCCGCAGGGCGGCTTCCCCGCCCCGCAGGGCGGCTACTACTGCGGTGTGGGCGCCGACGAGGTGTTCGGCCGTGACATCGTCGAGGCTCACCTCGACGCCTGCCTCACCGCCGGCCTCCACATCTCGGGCATCAACGCCGAGGTCATGCCCGGCCAGTGGGAGTTCCAGGTGGGCCCCGTCGGCCCGCCGCAGGTCGGCGACGAGCTGTGGGTGGCCCGCTGGCTGCTCTACCGCATCGCCGAGGACTTCGACGTCGCCGCCACCCTCGACCCCAAGCCGGTCAAGGGCGACTGGAACGGCGCCGGCGCCCACACGAACTTCTCGACCAAGGCCATGCGCGACGAGGGCGGCTTCGACGCCGTCGTCGCCGGCGCCGAGGCCCTGGGCAAGAAGATCGACGAGCACATCGCCGGCTACGGCCACGGCATCGAGGACCGCCTCACCGGCCAGCACGAGACCGCCCCGTACAACGAGTACAACTACGGCGTGTCCGACCGGGGCGCCTCGGTGCGCATCCCGTGGCAGGTCGAGGTCGACAAGAAGGGCTACCTCGAGGATCGCCGGCCCAACGCCAACTGCGATCCCTATGTGACCACCCGGTTGCTGGTCAGCACGATCTGCGGCGCTGCCGCCGGGGAGTGACCGACCCGCACCGGTAAGGGTTCCGCTGGGGGAACCACGGAAGGGCGCCTCTCCGGAGGCGCCCTTCTGCGTGTTCACCCCACTTCGGGGCGATGGCTGTTGTTAGCGTGCTCACCAATTTCGAGCCGGAGGGAACCACCGTGGACCAGCGCACACCCGACGAGGTGCTCGGCCTGATCGCCGACGAGGGCGTCGAGGTCGTCGACGTCCGCTTCTGCGACCTGCCGGGCCTGATGCAGCACTTCTCGATGCCGGCCAGCCAGCTCACGGCCGAGCTGTTCGACGAGGGCGTCGGCTTCGACGGGTCGTCGATCCGCGGCTTCCAGGAGATCCAGGAGTCGGACATGATCCTGATCCCCGACTCCGACACCGCGTTCATCGACCCCTTCCGCTCCCGGAAGACGCTGGCCATCAACTGCTTCGTGCACGACCCGCTCACCGGCGAGTCCTACAGCCGCGACCCGCGCTTCGTGGCGCGCAAGGCGGCCGAGCACCTGCGGTCGACCGGCATCGCCGACACCTGCTACGTCGGGCCCGAGGCCGAGTTCTTCATCTTCGACGACGTGCGCTTCCACCAGGACTACAACTCGGCGAGCTACAGCGTCGACTCTGTCGAGGGCTTCTGGAACACCGCCCGGGACGAAGGCCCCAACCTCGGCTACAAGATCCGGTACAAGGAGGGCTACTTCCCCCTCCCGCCCGCGGACCACTTCCAGGACCTGCGGTCTGAGATGATGCTCACCCTCGAGCAGGTGGGCGTCGAGGTCGAGATCCAGCACCACGAGGTGGGCACCGCGGGTCAGGCCGAGATCGACATGCGGTTCGACGAGCTGACCCGCATGGCCGACAAGCTGATGCTCTACAAGTACGTCGTGAAGAACGTGGCGCACCAGTACGGCAAGACGGCAACGTTCATGCCCAAGCCGGTGTTCCAGGACAACGGCTCCGGCATGCACGTCCACCAGTCCCTGTGGAAGGGCGGCGAGCCCATGTTCTACGACGAGGCGGGCTACGCGGGCCTGTCCGACCTCGGCCGGTGGTACATCGGCGGCCTGCTCTCCCACGCTCCGGCCATCCTGGCCTTCTCGAACCCCACGACCAACAGCTACAAGCGGCTGGTCCCCGGGTACGAGGCGCCGGTCAACCTGGTCTACAGCCAGCGCAACCGCTCGGCCGCCGTGCGGATCCCGCTGTACAGCCAGAGCCCGAAGGCCAAGCGGCTCGAGTTCCGCTGCCCCGACCCCTCGGCCAACCCGTACCTGGCGTTCTCGGCCATGCTCATGGCCGGGCTCGACGGCATCAACAACCGCATCGAGCCGCCCGCCCCGGTCGACAAGGACCTCTACGACCTGCCGCCCGAGGAGCTGGCGCAGGTCCCGCAGGTCCCGGGCTCGCTCGACGCCGTGCTCGACGCCCTCGAGGCCGACAGCGACTTCCTCAAGGTCGGCGGCGTGTTCACCGACGACCTCATCGACACCTGGGTGTCGTACAAGCGGGTCCACGAGGTCGACGAGCTGCGCCTCCGGCCCCATCCGTGGGAGTTCGCCCTCTACTACGACCTGTAGGCCCGGCCGGCACAGCCGGTTGGTGGCGCGGGTGAAGCCGTCGACCTCGTATCTCGTCTGTGCCGGTCAGCGCAGCGGCACGACGCTGCTGTGTCGCGCCCTCGCCGACACCGGCGTCGCCGGCCGGCCCGACGAGTACTTCCTCGCGGTCGACGAGCGGGATCAGCCCGAGCTGGCGCGGTTGGGAGCACGGCCCGTTCGGGCGAGCGCATCAGGCCCGAGACCGCGAGCACTACCTGGACATCGTCTCGGAGCTCGGGTCGACGCCCAACGGGGTGTTCGGGGCGAAGCTGATGTGGAACAACCTCCCGTGGGCCACGGCGAAGTTCCAGGAGATGCCGCGGTTCTCGGGCCTCGATCGCGCCGACGTCCTCCATGCCGCCTTCCCGAACCTCCACGTCGTGCACGTGACCCGGCGTGACCGGGTGCGGCAGGCGGTGTCGTGGGCCCGCATGGCGCAGGACGGGGTCTGGGTGGTGTCGGACGACGAGCCCGCCAGGCCGTCCGCAACCCCCCGGTACGACTTCGACCTGATCAGCGACCTCGAGGCCCTGATCGTCGAGGGCGAGCTGGGCTGGCGTGACCTGTTCGACGAGCTCGGCCTCGTCCCGTACGAGGTCGCCTACGAGGACCTGGTCGCCGACGGCGGGCTCGAGCGTGCCGTTCTCGGCGTGCTCGACCACCTCGGGCTCGACGGCCGCGGCGTCGACATCCCGCGCCCGCGCACCCACCGACAGTCGGACGACCTCAACGAGGCGTGGGTGGCGCGCTACACGGACGAGCGCGCGGAGGCTCTGGGAACGGCGTGACACCGGAAGCCCTGGCCTACGAGCGATCGTCGGGCCCTTCCACAACGAGAACGTGACCAACACGGCCCACCGTGCCCGGCCGGCTGACGACTCGTGCGGCGAGCGCGCTGCCGCCCCAGTGCCAGGCACGGGCCCGACTCTCATCGTGCGCACGATATGCGTCGTTCGCGTTCGTGTCGGGTCAGCTCGGCTTGTCGTACCCCCCTGATAGGATACGAACTGATGTTCGATACGGGTGGATCCGGGGGTGCGACGGCGACGGTCGGTCGGCGCGCTGACCGGGGCGTTGGCGGGGGCGATCGACGGGCTGCTCGCTGTCGATCCCGACGGGGTGGCGGACGGCGAGTTGGCGGAGGCGATGCTGTCGTTGCGGCGGGAGCAGGCCCGGTTGGCGGCGGTGGTGGCCGAGCAGACCGCGGCGTTCGAGGCCCGGCAGGTGTATGCGCACCGATGGGTCGCGGTCGGCGACTGATTGGATCGCGGTGCACGCCCGGCTGCCGCGGGGCCCGGTCGCGGGCGAGGTGCGTGACGCCCGCCGGCTCCGCTCGATGCCCGAGACCCGGGCCGCGTTCCGGACCGGTGAGATCGTCGGCCGCGCACGTGCGGGTCCTGTGTCGCCTGGCCGGGCATCCCCGGGCCGGGCGGCATTTCCCCGACGGCGAGGCCCACCTGGTCGGCGAGGGGCGCCGGTTGCGGTTCGACGACTGGCAGCGCCTGTGTGACTACTGGCGCGACGCGGCCGATCCCGACGGGCCCGAACAGCGCCACGGCCGCGACAGCGACCTGCGCCGGTTCCGCATCGGTGTCGGCCTCGACGGCGTCGGGCACGCCGACGGCTACCTCACCCCGGTGGCCACCGCGGCGGTGAACGGGGCGTTGGCGCGGATCGAACGCGAGCTGTTCGCCGCCGATTGGGCCGCGGCCAAGGAGATCCACGGCCGACGGGACCGGGCCGGCACGTTCGAGCCTCGCCTGGTCCCCAAGGGCGCCCGGCGGGCCGGCGGGCTCGACGAGATGATCATCTCGCTGTACGCGGGCGGGATGACGGTGCGGGACATCCAGCACCACCTCGCCCGCACGATCGGCACCGACCTGTCGCACGAGACGATCTCCAAGGTCACCGACGCCGTCGCGGAGGAGGTCAAGGCCTGGCAATCGCGGCCGTTGGAGGAGTTCTACCCGATCGTCTACCTCGACGCCCTGGTCGTGAAGGTCCGGGACGGCCACCAGGTCCGCAACAAGGCCGCGCACATCGCGGTGGGCGTCGACCTGGACGGGATCAAGCACGTGCTGGGGATCTGGGTGCAGGCGACCGAGGGCGCCAAGTTCTGGGCGGGCGTGTGCGCCGAGCTGGCCAACCGGGGCGTGCGCGACGTGCTGATCGTGTGCTGCGACGGACTCAGCGGGTTCCCCGAAGCGATCGAGGCGACCTGGCCGCAGGCCACGGTGCAGACCTGTGTCGTGCACCTCATCCGGGCGTCGATGCGTTTCGTGTCCTACCAGGACCGCAAGAAGGTCGCCGCCGCGCTGCGCCCCATCTACACCGCCCCGACCGTGGACGCCGCCGAGGGCGCCCTGTTGGACTTCGCCGGGGGCGAGCTCGGTGCCCGCTACCCGGCCGCCGTCGCGACCTGGGAGAACGCCTGGGAGCGGTTCATCCCGTTCCTCGAGTTCCCCCCGCCGGTCCGCAAGATCATCTACACCACCAACGCCATCGAGTCGCTGAACTACCAGCTCCGCAAGATCATCAAGAACCGCGGCCACTTCCCCAACGACGACGCCGTCATCAAGCTGCTGTGGCTCGCGATCCGTGACATCGAAGACAAGCGGGCCCGCCAACGGCCAAGGAAGCCGGCAAGAAAGCCAACGAGCGCACCGCCCCCGGCCGGCTCGTCGACGGTGCCGTCGTCCAGGGCTGGAAACAAGCCCTCGGCGCCCTCACCCTCGCCTACCCCGACCGCTTCGCCGGCCGCATCTGACCAACCAACCACGAGTCACTTACACAGAAGACTTGACAGGCTCGCCACGGCGATCCACGGTCGACCACCGCAGCCCACCTGGCCCGCACGGCCGCGCAGCGGCGCCACGACGCCCTGGTCGAGATGGCCACCCGGGCCCTGACCGCCCCCGCCGACGGCAAACGGCCCGCCCCGCTGGTCACGGTGATGGTCGACTTCGACACCTTCACCGGCCGAGTGTGCGAACTCGCGGCCGGGACCGTGATCGCCCCCGGCGCGGTGGCCGAACTGCTGGGCCACGACGAGACGTTGATCCAACGGGTCGTGGCCGACGGCCCCAACCGGGTGCGCGACATCAGCTCCGCCCGCACTTCCGGGGCACCCTGCGCCGCGTCCTCGACGTCCTGCACCGGCGCTGCGACCACAAGACCTGCTTCGTCCCCGCCGACCAGTGCCAAGGCGACCACATCCTCGCCTGGCAGCAACGGCGGGCTGACCACCCAGGACAACGGCCGGCTGGGCTGCGGCCCCCACAACCGCTGGTGGTACACCACCGGACAATCCCACCCACCACCACACCACCCCGACGATCCCGACGCCCTGCTCGACGACGACGAACTCGACGACGACGCCGCCCGACCCGGCCCCGACGGTCGGGCCACGCCCAAGACCCCGCTTCATGCTCCGCATCGCCCTCGCGCACCGCACCCGACTCTCCAGGTCGGCGACGGCGACGAACGCTGCACCATCGACCTGCACCCGCTCGGGCACACCACCGACCGCTGGCGCGACTACCCCATCCGTTACGCCGCCTGACGTTGCGCCGATCCGTCAGTGGCATCTCGGTACGGGATCCGTAGATTCGGGCTTGACCTTCATGTCGACTCGAAGGCTTACGGTCATCACATGAGCACGACGTACCAGATCGCCGAGGTGGCGCACCGTTCGGGATTCACGCCCGCGGCGCTGCGCTACTACGAGGACATCGGGCTGGTGGCCCCGGCGAGCCGGACCGACGCGGGCTACCGCCTCTACGACGAGACGTCGCTGGAGCGGCTGCGGTTCATCGCCCGGGCCAAGCAGCTGGGCTGCAGCCTCGACGAGATCGCCGACCTCGTCACTGCGTGGGACGGCGGCCGCTGCGCGCCCGTGCAGGACCGCCTCCGCACCACCGTCGAGGCCAAGATCAACGACGCCCACGCGCAGATCGCCGCGTTGACCATCCTCGCGGCCGACCTCCAGCGGGCCGCAGCCATCCTGTCGACCGAGCCGGTGGACGGCCCCTGCGACGACACGTGCGGGTGCACGACCGACACCGCCGTGCCGACGACGCCGACGTCCGTGCCGCTCGTCGCCAAGGCCGCCGCGACCGCGGAGGGACCGGAGGGCCCCGCGCCGATCGCGTGCACGCTCGACGGCGGGGACATGGCGACCCGGCTCGACGAGTGGAACGCGCTCCTGGCCGGCGTGACCGCACGCCGGAGAATCGACGACGGCGGCCTGCGCCTCGAGTTCGGCCCGGGCGCCGACGTCGCCGAGATCGCCCGGCTCGCCGCCGCAGAGCAGGGGTGCTGCCGGTTCTTCCACTTCGCCCTCGTGATCGACGACCGGGGCGTGGCTCTCGAGGTGCATGCTCCGCCGGACGGCGAACCCGTGCTCGCCGCGCTGTTCGGCACCGCCGCCGCCTGACCGCCGTGCGCACCCCCGACCGCAAGTCCGGCCTCGGCGTCCTCGGGGCCGGAGCCGCCGCCTGCGCGGCCTGCTGCGCAGGTCCTGTCCTCGGCTTCCTGGCCGCCACCGGCGTCGCCACGTTGCTCGGTGCTGTCGCCTTCGGCGCCATCGGGGTGGTCGTGGTGCTGGCCGGAGCGTTCGTCCTCCGGCGCCGGCGACGCCGGCGACAGCAGCGGTGCGCACCCGCCACCACTCCGGTGCCCCTCGACGCCCCTGTCCGCAAACCGTCCTGACCTCGCCGTCGGGCGTGCACAGACTGTCGCAGTGGTGGTCGATGCGATCTTCCCGCCCGGCGTTCAGCCCGCGGCACCGGCCGAATCGGCCTCCCCCAGCGCGGCCGCCAGCTCCACGCGCGACGACACCCCGAGCTTCGGGAAGACGTGGTAGAGGTGCGAGCCCACCGTGCGGTGCGACAGGTAGAGCTGCTGGCCGATCTCGCGGTTGGTCAGCCCCGACGCCGCCAGCCGGGCGATCTCGAGCTCCTGGGCGGTGAGTCGCTCGGCCGCGGCGATCGACCGGGTGGGGCTGGCCTCGCCGGCCGCCCGCAGCTCCTGGCGGGCGCGCTCGCCCCACGGGACGGCGCCCAGCGCATCACATGCCTCGCGGGCCGCCCGCAGCGGCACCCGTGACTCGACGGCACGCCGCTGGCGTCGCATCCACGTCCCGTACGCCAGCAGCAGCCGGGCCCGGAGGAACGGCCAGCGCACGAGGTCGGCCTCCAACGCTCCGAGGTACGCGGCCTCGGCGTGCTCGTCGTCCGCCACCAGAGGCCGCACGTAGGCGAGCGACGCCGCCAGGGTCGGCGAACGCCACCGGCCGCGCCAGGCGCTCGTATGCGTCGACGGCACGGCGGGCATCGTCGACACGGCCGACCGGCACCGCCGCATCGACGTACAGCGGGAGCAGCGCCTGGCTCACGGCCACGGGTCCATCGGCCCCGACCGCAGTGCACCGCGGGCGCAGCAACTCGTTGGCGGCCTCGACCGAACCGTCGGCCAGCAGCGCCAGGCCGCGGACGAGGTCGGTGAGCGCCAACAGCGTCTCCGCGCCGGTCTGGCGCGCCGCGGCCCCGACCGCGTCCGCGGCCGCGTGGGCCGTGGCCAGGTCGCCGCGGGAGGCAGCCAGGATCCCCTCGACCAGGTGGGCACCGAAGGCCGAGCCGGGCCGGGCGATCTGGTCGGCGAGCCGGCGCGCCTCCCCGGCGCTCGCCGACGCGCGCTCCCAGTCGCCCCCGTGCCACGCCGCCCACGCCTCGCAGACGAGGGACTGGGTCAGGGCGCCGAGGCGCCCGCTGGCACGCAGCCCGCGTGCGGCACGTGCCGACAGGTCCTCGGCCGTGGCCTGGTCGCCCACGATGCCGGCCACCTCGCCGAGCTGGCCGAGGGCGCCCGGGTCGGCGACGCGGACCGCGGCGGCCGCCAGCCGGTCGAGGACCACCTGACCGCGCGCCACGGGTGTGACGAGCCCGAGGACGTTGACGAGGCGGGGTTCGTGCGCGTCGACCGGCAGCGACTCGGCGGCCGCCGCGATCAGCTCGGCCCGGTCGCCGCCGACGCCCATGCGAAATGCGGTGGCGGCCACGGTGAGCAGCGAGTCGAGGGCCATGTCCACGTCACCGGCGTCGCGCATCCGCCCGACCGTGTCGACGAGGGCCTGCACCCGCGCCGGGTCGCCCACCGCAGGATCGACGAGGACCTGCCGCCGCCAGGCGGCGCGGGCCCGATCGACCGGGTCGAGCGCCAACGACTCCGCCTCGTCGAGCAGGCGGACGACGACGTCCCGGCGTCCCAGCTCGTGGGCGTGGTCGGCCGCCCGCACGAGGCGCCGTCCCCGCATCGCCGGGTCGGGGGAGAGCTCGGCGGCCCGCTCGAGCGCCGACACCGCCACCTGGACGGCCCCGCGTCGCCGGGCCCGCGCCGCCGCCTGCTCGAGCGCGGCGGCCGCCTCCTCGTCGCGATCGACCAGGGCGGCGGCCCGGTGCCAGGCGCTGCGGTCCACATCCCGGGAGGTCGACGCCAGCGCGGCGTGCGCGGCTCGCCGCCGCGCCGGTGACGCGTGGTGGTAGATCGTCGAGCGGACGAGCGGATGACGGAACCGCAGGCCGCCGACGTCGACCTCCACGAGGCGGGCCTCGATCGCAGGTGCGAAAGCGTCCTCGTCGAGCGACCCGTGCCCGAGCACCGCGGCGGCCGCCAGCACCTCCGCCATGCCCTCGCCCTCGGACACGGCGGCGAGCAGCAGGAGGTCCCTGCCGGCAGGGGGCAGCGTGTCGACCCGCGAGGCGAACGTGGTCTCCAGCCGGGTCGTGACCGGCACCAGCGAGGCGACGAGCGTGCCGGGGGGCAGCCGCCGCCACGCGATCGACAACTCGACCAGGGCGAGGGGGTTCCCCCGCGCCTCACCGAGCAGGCGGTCGCGCAGCGTCGGGTCGAGTCCCGGTGCGTGGGCGTCGATGATCGCACCGGCCGCGTCGTCCTCGAGAGGACCCAGCCGCAGCTCGTCGAACTCGACGTCGCCCAGCGCTTCACCGACGGGACCGCGGCTCGTGGCGACCAGGACGATCGGGTCGGCGTCGATGCGGCGCGCCACGAAGGCGAGCACGTCGGCCGTCAAGCGGTCGAGCCAGTGCACGTCCTCGGCCACGAGCAGCAGCGGGCCCAGCGCCGCCCGGTCGCGCACGAGGTTCAGCGCCGCGAGCGCCACCGACATCGGGTCGTCGACGTCGGTATCGGCCTGGCCCAACGCGCCCAGCAGGGAGTCCCGTTGCGATGCGGGGAGGTCGTCGGCGTGCTTCATGACGGGCCGGAGCATCTGGTGGAGGCCGGCGAAGGGCAGGTGGGCCTCGGAGGGCACCCCGGACGTGGTGAGGACGGCCATCCCGCGACCGCGGGCCAATGTGGCCGCGGCAGCGACGAGCGACGACTTCCCGATGCCGGGGTCGCCCAGCACGAGGAGGCGTGCACCGCGCTCGTCGACGGAGTCGAGGGCGGTGCGCAGGCGCTCCTCCTCCGACTCGCGCCCGTGGAGGTGCACGTCGGCCCGCATCCGGCCATGATCCCGTGCGGCGCGCGTCCTGTCGACGTGCACCCCGTCGGCCTATCGACCGGCGAACGCCAGGAGGTCCTGGCCCAGCCGCTCCTTGTGCGTGTCGGTGATGCCGTGCGGCGCACCCTCGTACACGACCAGCGTCGCGCCCGGCACCAGCGCGGCGGAGGCCTGGCCCCCGACCGCGAACGGCACCACCTGGTCGTCGTCGCCGTGGATGACCAGCGTCGGGACGTCGACGCGGGCAAGGTCGGGCCGCATGTCCGTGGCGGAGAAGGCGGCGATGCACTCGTAGGCGCCGCGGTGACCGGCCTGCAGTCCGTGGCGCCAGAACGCGTCACGCGTGCCGACCGACACGTTCGCCCCAGGGCGGTTGTTCCCGAAGAACGGCCCGTCGGCCAGGTCCTTGTACAGCTGCGACCGGTCGGCGAGGGAGCCCGCGCGCAGCTCGTCGAACACCTCGACCGGCACGCCGCCCGGGTTGTCGTCGGTGCGCAGCATGAACGGCGGTACGGCCGACACCAGGGCCAGGCGGGCGACCCGGCCCGTGCCGTGGCGACCGATGTACCGGGTCACCTCGCCCCCGCCCGTGGAGAAGCCCACCAGCGTCACGTCATGGACGTCGAGCGCGTCGAGGAGGTCGGCGAGGTCGTCGGCGTAGGTGTCCATGTCGTTGCCGTCCCACGGTTGCGACGAGCGGCCGTGGCCCCGGCGGTCGTGGGCGATGCAGCGACATCCGCGCGAGGCCAGGAACAACATCTGGGCTTCCCAGCTGTCGGCGTTGAGCGGCCAGCCGTGGCTGAGGAGGACCACCGGTCCCTCGCCCCAGTCCTTGTAGAAGATGTCGGTGCCGTCGCGGGTGGTGATGGTGGGCATGGGCCGCAGTGCACCGCGGCGCCGCGGGGCGCGTCATCAGTCGCGCGACTGATGACGCGGGCCCCGCGTCCTCCGTACCGTCGGGGCATGACCACCTCCCCCGGTTCCCCCGACACGATCGTCCTCGTCCACGGCTTCTGGGTCACGCCCAGGAGCTGGGAGGACTGGATCGCCCACTACGAGGCCAAGGGCTACAGGGTCCTCGCGCCCTCCTATCCCGGCTTCGAGGTCGAGGTCGAGGCGCTCAACGCCGACCCGAGCCCGATCGCCGGCGTGACCGTCCCGCAGATCATCGAGCACATCGAATCGGTGATCGACGACCTCGACTCGCCGCCCGTCATCATCGGCCACTCCGCCGGCGGGGCGTTCACCCAGATCCTGCTCGACCACGGGCGCGGCTGCGCGGGCGTCGCCCTCAACTCCGCGCCGACCGAGGGCGTGCGCATCGTGCCTCTCTCGCAGGTGAAGTCCACCTTCCCGGTGCTCAAGTCCCCGGCCAACCGGCACAAGGCGGTCGGCTTCACGTTCGAGCAGTTCAACTACGCGTTCACCAACGTCGGCTTCTCCGAGGACGAGGCCCGCCGCCTGTACGAGCGCTACGCCATCCCGGCATCGGGCGGGATCCTGTGGGGCAGCGTTCTCGCCAACTTCGAGCCGGGCCGCCAGGACGTCTCGGTCGACTACCACAACGAGGACCGCGCCCCGCTGCTGTTCGTGTCGGGCAGCGAGGACCACATCATGCCGCCGAGCATCCAGCGCTCGAACGCCAAGCACTACAAGGGCAAGACCACGGTCACCGAGACCAAGGAGTATCCCGGCCGGGCCCACCTCATGACCGCGCAGGAGGGCTGGCAGGAGATCGCCGACGACGTCCTCGATTGGGCCGTGGCGCACGCGCGGCCGTCGTGACCGCCGCCCGCATCACCCACATCGGGGGCCCGACGGTCCTGGTCGAGGTCGAGGGGTGGCGGCTGCTGGTCGACCCGACGTTCGACCCGCCCGGCAGGCGGTACCACTTCGGGTGGGGCACGGCGTCGACGAAGGTCGCGGGTCCGGCCGTCGCCGCAGGCGACCTGCCCCCGATCGACGCCGTGCTGCTCACCCACGACCACCACGCCGACAACCTCGACGACGCGGGGCGGGCGCTGCTCCCGGGCGTCGGCTCGGTGCTGACGACGGTCGCCGGCGCCGGGCGGCTGGGCCACGGCGCGCTCGGCCTCGAGCCATGGGCGACCACGCGGCTCGAGGCGGCGGGGCGCCCGGCGATCGAGGTGACGGCCACGCCGTGCCGCCACGGGCCACCGGCCAGCACCCCGATCGTCGGGCACGTCGTGGGGTTCGCGCTGCGGTGGGAGGGACAGGAGCACGGCGAGCTGTGGATCTCGGGCGACACCGTCCTGTATCCCGGTGTGCGCCAGGTGGCCGATCGCCTCGACGTCGGCACCGCGCTGCTGCACCTCGGCGGGGTGCGGTTCCCGGTCACGGGGCCGATCCGGTACACGATGACGGCCGAGGACGGCGTCGAGCTGTGCGGCCTGCTGCGCCCGCGCACCGCGCTTCCGGTCCACTACGAGGGCTGGTCGCACTTCCAGCAGGACCGGACGGCGATGGACGCCGTCTTCGCCGCCGCCCCGCCCGAGGTCCGCACCGCCCTGCGTTGGCTGCCGATCGGAGAGGCGACCGACGTCGAGGTCTGATTCCGCCGCGATCGGACGGCACGGATAGCGTCCGCGGGTGTCCGTCGCGCGTGCCCTCGTGCTGTTCGCCCTCGCGGCCGTCGCCGAGATCGGGGGCGCGTGGCTGGTGTGGCAGGGCGTGCGTGAGCACCGCGGGGTGGCGTGGGTCGGCGCTGGGATCGCGGCGCTCGCCGCCTATGGGTTCGTGGCCACGCTGCAGGACGACCCGCACTTCGGGCGGATCCTCGCCGCCTACGGCGGGATCTTCGTCGCCGGCTCGCTGGCGTGGGGCGTGCTGGCGGATGGGTTCCGCCCTGACCGCTACGACCTGGTGGGCGCGGCGATCTGCCTGCTGGGCGTCTGCGTCATCATGTTCGCCCCGCGGCCGGGATGACCGCAGGCTCGGCGGTCGTCAGCCGACGCCGAGCCACAAGCGGGTGAGGTCGCGCAGGCGGTCGATGCCGACACCCTTCGACGCGCTGGTCCACACGACATCGCCCCGCTCGAGGTCGAGGCCGGCGGCCAGGTCGCGCTTGCGCTTCTCGCGCTGGGACGACCGCACCTTGTCGTGCTTGGTGGCCACGACCGTGTGGGGCAGGGCGTGCGCCCGCAGCCAGCCGAGCAGCTGGACGTCGAGCTTGGTGGGGCCGATCTCGCCGTCGACCAGCGCCATCACCATCGCCAGGTCGTCGCGCTCGACCAGGTAGCCCTCGATCATCGCCTGCCACGACGACCGCATGGACTTGGACACGGAGGCGTACCCGTAGCCCGGGCAGTCGACGACCGTGGGCACGGGCGTCCCGCCGTCGGAGGCGCCCAGGGTGAAGCAGTTCAGGAGCTGAGTGCGGCCCGGGGTCTTGGACGTGTGCGCCAGCTTCACCCGGTTGGCGAGCGCGTTGAGCAGCGACGACTTGCCGACGTTCGACCTCCCGACGACCGCCACCTCGGCCGGGGTGGCGGGCAGGCGGTCCACGTCGTCGGCCGACAGCAGGAAGCGGAGGTCGAGGGGCGCGCTCATGGCCCCAGCATTCTGGCCGTCGCTCGCCGTGGGGCGGGCGAGGGGCCGCTCGGTCACACCCCGGCGACGCCGAGGGGAGGGGCGGTCGAGCCGTCGGCGAAGCGCAGGCGCAGCGACCCGACGAGCCGCTCGGCGTGGGCGCGGGCACCGGCCCCGCCCGGGTCGAGGACCACGACGTGCCCGAGGTACGCCTCGTTGTCGACAGGGCGCGCCGCCTCGACGGGCACCGGCAACGCCCAGCGGTGGACCTGCGGGTCCGCGGTGAGCCGGTCGAGCCCGTCGACGGCGACGACCCGTCCGGGGCGCGGCGCCATCACGAACATGACCGCCGCGCTGCCGCCCGGGACCGCGGCGCCGAGGAGCGGGGCGGCGGCCGTCCCGATGACCGGCGTCTCACCGAGCGCGAGGTCCACCAGCGCCCCGAGCGGGTGGGTCCCCGTCACCAGGTGCACGAGGTCGAAGATGTACCCGCCGCCCTGTCGGGGGTTCAGCTCGACCAGGCGCGGCCCGGCGGCCGTGATCATCACCTCGGTGTGGCTCAGCCCGTGGGTGAGGCCGAGGGCGGCGAGGGCGGCGGTGGCGAAGTCGGCGACGTCGTCCGCCACCCGCGGCGGGAGGGCGGCGGGGAACATGTGGCCCGACTCGACGAACGCGGGTGGGCCGGTGACGCTCTTGTCGGTGAGGCCGACGACCGTCGTGCGCCCGTCGACGCGTGACCGCCTCGACGCTCACCTCGGTGCCGGTCAGCACCTCCTCGAGCAGGACGACGCCGGCCAGCGCCTGCCCGCGGGTGTTGCGGGTGAGGGCGGTGATCTCGGCCCAGGCGTCCTTGAGGTGGGCCTCCTCGTCGACCCGGCGCACCGACGTGCCGGCGTTGAGGTCGACGGGCTTGGCCACGAGCGGATAGCCGAGGCGCTGGGCGGCGGCGAGGGCGTCGGTGAGCGTGGCGGCGACCGCGTGCCGGACGCTGGGCAGCCCTGCGGCGTCGAGCGCGGCCCGCACGTCGTGCTTGCGCACGGCCCGCGCCATCACGTCGGGAGCCGCTCCGGGCAGGCCCAGCCGGGCCGCCACCGCGGCGGTCGTGGCGAGGTAGTAGTCGCACGTCGTGAGCACGCCGTCGATGCGCCGGGTGACGGCAAGCTCGGCCGCCCGCTCGACCACGGCTGCGGTGTCGTTGGTCTCGACGACCACGACGTCGGCCGCGCCGGCCAGCGCCGGGTGGCGGGCCGCGGACCCCGCGCCGTACAGGGCCGGGTCGCGGGTCACGAGCGCGTAGTCGTGGCCGAGGGAGCGCAGCAGAGCCGGCAGCGCCTCGCCGGTCGACTGCAGCCAGCTCTCGATCATCAGCAGGGTCGCCACGACGGCTTACCGCTCCTTCAGGGGCGTGCGAGCGACGATCACCGAGTTGATGACCTCGCCCGTCGGGTGGACAGTTCCGAGCACCTCGAGCCCGGCGAGCGCGCTCGGGTCGACGGCCGGGTAGAGCAGGGTGCGCAGGCCGCGGGCGCTGCGGACGAGCAGGAGCGCGCCGGGGGCCATGGCGTCGGCCACGTGGGCGATGACCTCGGCCTTCTCGCCGGGGGTGCGACCTACGAGGGCGGCGAGGATCACGAGCCCGTAGCCGACGAGATCGACGACGTCGTCACCGCCGGCGTCCACCTGGACGAAGCCGAGGCCGGTCACGCCGAGGGCGCCGGCGACCTCGCGGGACAGGGCCAGAGCGGCGGCGTCCCGGTCGAGGTTGTCGACGCGGACACCCTCACCGGCCAGCAGGAACGCGGTCAGCGGCAGCGGGCCCGAGCCGACGAAGGCGGCGCGGGCCGAGCCTCCGCCCGCACCCGCCAGGCGTTCGACGGCCTCCCGCTCCATGGCGTGGAGGCGGCGGTAGTTGCCGGCGAAGGGGAACCGCTCGAGCTCGGCGACGGGGTCGTCGCTCTCGGCGATGCGCTGCGCCCAGGCCGCCTCCAGCTGGTACTCGCCCAGGAAGCACAGCGACCGCAGGTCGTCGACGACGTCATGGAGGGCCGGGTGGGCCAGGACGGCGTCCGCCTGCTCGTGCGGGGTGTCGACGACGAGGCGGACGAGCCGCCGGAAGGCGGCGTCGACCACCGGGCCCGGCTGCAGGTCGCGGCATCCTGCAAGCTGGTCGTGGACGGCGCGGACCGAGACGGCGCGCGCCGCGACGGCGCGCTGCGCGACCGCTCTGCTGTCGCCGTCCCCGGCGTCCTGCGACATGGTAGGTATGCCTACTACAGAACGTTCGCGGTCGAGTTCACAGCGTGCGGACGGGCGCGGGCTCCCGCCCGGCCGCCGCGGTGGATGACGGTCAGCCGCAGGTGCGGCGGAGTGCCTCGCAGGCCTGGTCGACGGCGGACTTGCCCTCGGGGACGAGATCGCGCATCGAGAAGAACCCGTGGATCACGCCGTCGTAGCGGCTGGTCGTCACCGGCACTCCGGCCCCGACGAGCCGGGCGCCGTAGGCCTCGCCCTCGTCCCGCAGCGGGTCGTACTCGGCCGTGATGATGAGCGCCGGCGGCAGGCCCGTGAGCGCCTCGTCGGGCAGGTGCATCGGCGACGCCCGGGGGCTCGTGCGGTCGCCGGCGCCCATGTACTGCTCCCAGAACCAGTCCATCGTGTCCTTGGTGAGGAAGTAGCCATCGGCGTTGGCGTCGATCGACGGCCGCGTCATCGTGCCGTCGGTGACGGGGTAGATCAGCAACTGGAAGCGCAGATCGACCGGGGTGTCGCGGAGCTCGACGGCCACGACGGCCGCCAGGTTGCCGCCGGCCGAGTCGCCGCCCACGGCCAGCCGACCCGGATCCACGTCCAGCTCGGCGGCGTTCCCGGCCACCCAGCGCGCGGCAGCCACGCAGTCGTCGATGGCCGCGGGGAACGGGTCCTCGGGGGCGAGCCGGTAGCCGACCGAGACCACGGTGGCCCCGCTGCCCTCGGCGATCGCCCGCACGGTGCCGTCGTGGGTGTCGAGATCGCCGATCACCCACCCGCCGCCGTGGAAGTAGACGAGGACGGGGTGCGGGCCGGGCTCCGCGGTCGGCACGTACACCCGCACGGGGATGTCGCCGGCCGGCCCGGGGATCGTGCGGTCGGTCACCGACGCCATCTCGGCCTTCGACTCGACGAGGCTCAGGGCCGTGTAGCTCTCGCGCAGCTCCTCGGGCGTCAGCTGTTCGCGGGGGGTCTCCCCCGCGGCCTCGAGGAAGTCGAGGATCGAACGGACCTCGGGCGTGACCGGCATGTTCCCTCCAGCGCTCGCTGACGTGGGCGTCATCATCGCAATCCCGCGTGACACGCGCCACATCGTCGTCAGAGGGCGCGGGTCAGCCGGCGCCGTAGAACAGGCGCTCGACCACGCGGCGGGACCGACGGGTGACGCGCCGGTAGTCCTCGCGCAGGGCGCTGGGCGTCGTGCCCAGGGACCGGGCCAGGTGCAGCAGGTCGTCGGGGCGCACGGGCAGCGAGTCGGGGGCCGCAGGCGCCGAGCCCACCAGCCACCAGCGGTTCCGGGCCTGCTCGCAGAACCGGTAGGCCTCCTGGAGCACCTCGGCATCGGCGCTGGCCACGGCGCCGTCCGCCGCGAGGGCGTCGAGCGCGCCCATCGTCGACGGCACCCGGATCCCGGTGCGGAGCTGGAGCAGCTGCACGGTCCACTCGACATCCGACAGCGAACCCCGCCCGAGCTTGAGGTGGAACTCGGGGTCCTCGCTCGGCGGGATGCGCTCCCGTTCGATGCGGGCCTTCATCCGGCGGATCTCGCGCTCGTGATCCTCGGTGAAGGGCCGGTCCCACACGGCCTCGGCCAGCAGGTCTCCGAACCGCTGCCCGAGCTCGGGGTCGCCCGCCACGGGGCGAGCGCGGGCCAGCGCCTGCCGCTCCCAGGTCTCGGCCCACCGGTCGAGGTAGGCCTCGTAGCCGTCGAGGCTGCGCGCCAGCGCGCCCTGCCGGCCCTCGGGGCGCAGCGTGGCGTCGATGGCGTAGATGCGGTGGGCCGGCGTCGACCCCGCCAGGAACCGCAGCACGCCTCCGGCCACGCGGAGCCCCTCGTCGTGGTCCACGAGCCGGGCGCGGTCGTCGGCGCCGGCCCGCACATCGTGGACGAAGAGCACGTCGAGGTCGCTGCCGTAGGACAGCTCGCCCCCGGCGAACCGCCCGACCGCCACGATCGCGAACGGGACCTGCGGGTCGACCTGCGCGAGCGCGCTCTCGACGCAGGCCTCGGCCTGGGCGGTGAGGTCGCGTCCGACCGTGGCGACGTCGGCCTGGCCGAACACGTCGCGGGCGGCCACGCCGAGCAGGTGGCGCCCGCGCCAGCGCCGGAGCGCCCGCTGCCGCTCGTCGAGGTCCGACCGCCACGACAGCGTGCTGGCGGCCGAGGCCACCAGCGCGTCTCGGCCGAGCGTCTGCAACCGTTCCGGATCGTCGAGGCGGGGGATCAGGTCGGGGTTGGCGCCCAGCACGTCGCCCAGCAGGGCGCTCGTGCCCAGCAGCTCGCAGAGCCTGCGGGCGACGTCGGGGCTGTCGCGGAAGACGTGGGCCAGCGCAGTCGCCCGTCGATCGCCGGTGGCCAGCTTGCGCAGCCCGAGCAGGCCGAGGTCGGGATCGGGCGCGACCGACAGCCAGTCGAGCAGCAGCGGCAAGAGCTGCTGCATCATCCGCGACGTGCGCGTGAGCCCCCGCGTCAGCTCGCGCACGGCGGCCCGGGTCCGCTCGACGTCGGCGAACCCGAAGCTGGCGAGCGCCCCGGCGGCCGCCTCGGGCGACAGCCGCCCGGCGCCCGCCAACGCGTCGAGCAGCGGGCGGAAGTAGATGCGCTCGTGGACGCTGCGGACGAGGTTCCGATGGCGGGCCAGGTCGCGGTCGAACGCCTCGGTCGGACCGGCATCGGGGCTGCCCCGGTAGCCGAGCACGCGCGCGAGCCGGCGCCGCTGGTCGCGATCGGCGGGCACGGTGTGGACCTGCTGGTCGTCCTCGATCTGCAGGGCGTGCTCGACCCGGCGCAGGAACCGGTAGGCCGACGACAGCCCGTCGGCGTCGTCCTCGGCGACGTACCCGCCGCTGGCCATCTCGGCCAGGGCGGTGAGCGTGGTGGGCGAGCGCAGCTCAGGATCGGCGCCGCCGTGCACCAGCTGGAGGGTCTGCACCGCGAACTCGATGTCACGGATGCCGCCCGGGCCGCGCTTGACTTCGCGCTCGGGTGCGCCCTGGCGGCGCAGCTCGGCAGCCGCCCGGTCGCGCAGGGCCCGCAGCGAGCGCAGGTCGTCGGCCGTCCACCGGCGCCCCCACAGCGCGGCCGCGGCGCCGTCGGCCCAGGCGCGCCCGACTTCGGGATCGCCGGCCACGGGCACGGCCTTGAGCAACGCCTGGAACTCCCAGGGCTGGGCCCACCGCTCCCAGTAGGCCCGGTAGCTGTCGACCGAGCGGGTGAGGGCCCCGTCGCGGCCCTCGGGCCGCAGGTTGGCGTCCACCCGGTAGCAGCGGCGGGCGAGGTCCATCACCGCCCGGGCCTGGCGGGGGTCGCCCTCGACGAACACGACGTCGACGTCGCTGGCGTAGTTGAGCTCGCGGCCGCCGAGCTTGCCCATGCCGACGACGGCGAGGGCCTCGGCGCCGGCGAGTCGGACCGAGCTGGCCAACACCGCGGTCGCCACGTCGGCGAGGTCGTCCGTGGTCCGCTCGAGGTCGGCGTGCCCGAGGAGATCGCGGGCGGCGATCCGCAGGTGGGCGAGCCGCTTGGCCCGGACGAGCTGGTCGCCGTCGTCGACGGCGGCCACCCCCGGGCCGGCGGCGGCGGCCGGGGCGTCGAGGTCGGCCAGGACGTCGAGCGCGGCCGGGTCGGTCTCGAGCAGGCGCGTGCCGCTACGGCTGGCGGCCATGACGGCGACGGCCGCCGCGGCGAGGGACGGCTCGGCGGCGATGCGCTCGCGGGCCTCGCGGCCCAGCCGGTCGAGCGCGTTGCGGACCGCACCCGGATCGGCGCTGTGCTCGACCAGCTCCTCGAGCGAGGTGGGGGCCACCACTCCGTCCACGCCGTGCAGTCTTGTCGGCGGGGCTGTGGACCCGCGGGTCGCCGGCCCGATTCGCCCCGCCTACCGACCGGTACCCTGACCCCGTGGCCCGCCTGCGTGTCGCCCTGTGCCAGATCAACACCACGGTCGGCGACCTCGACGGCAACGTCGACCGGGTGCTGGCCGCCCTCGGGCAGGCCGAGGACCGGGGCTGCGACCTCGCCGTGTTCCCCGAGCTGGCCCTCACCGGCTACCCGCCCGAGGACCTGCTGCTGAAGCCCGGCTTCGTCGGCGACAACCGCCGGGCGCTCGACCGGGTGGCCCGGTCGAGCGGGGCGTGCGCGGCGGTGGTCGGCTTCGTCGACGTCGGCCGCGACCTGCACAACGCAGCGGCGGTGTGCGCGTTCGGCCAGGTCCAGGCCGTGTACCACAAGCGGAACCTGCCGAACTACGCGGTGTTCGACGAGCAGCGCTACTTCGCCCCCGGCACCGGGGCGTCGCCGCTGGTCGAGGTGGCCGGTGTGCGGGTGGGCGTGTCGATCTGCGAGGACGCCTTCAGCCCGACGGGCCCGATCGCCAGCCAGGCCGCCGGCGGCGCCGAGCTCGTGGTCAACATCAACGCGTCGCCCTACTACGCCAACCGGCTCGCGGAGCGCGAGCGCATGCTGGCGACGCGGGCGTCCGACGCATCCTGCGCCCTCGTGTACGTGAACCAGGTCGGCGGGCAGGACGAGCTGGTCTTCGACGGGGCGTCGATGGTGTTCGACGCCCACGGCGAGCTCCTGGCCCGCGCCGGCCAGTTCACCGAGGAGACGCTCGTCTGCGACGTCGAGGTCCTCCCCGTGTTCCGCAAGCGCCTGCTCGACCCGCGAGGCCGGGCCGTCGAGGCGCCGCTGCCCGTCGTCGACGTCTCGTCGGCGCCTCGGGTCGACGATCCCGCCGACGTCTGTCGGGGACAGATCGCCGAACCCCTGCCGCCGGTGCAGGAGGTGTACGAGGCACTCGTCACCGGCACCCGCGACTACGTCCTCAAGAACGGGTTCACCGACGTGGCGATCGCCCTGTCGGGCGGCGTCGACTCGTCGCTCGTGGCCGTCATCGCCGCCGACGCCGTGGGCCCCGACCACGTCCACGGCGTGCTCATGCCGTCGCGGTACTCCTCCGACCACTCGCTCACCGACGCCGAGAAGTTGGCGGTCGAGCTGGGCATCGACCACCGGGTGATCGCCATCGAGCCGGCTCACGCCGCCTTCGGTGACATGCTCGCCCCCAGCTTCGAGGGCCTCGATCCCGACATCACCGAGGAGAACCTGCAGTCCCGCGTCCGCGGCGTGGTGATGATGGCGCTGTCCAACAAGTTCCGGGGCTGGCTCGTGCTCACGACCGGCAACAAGAGCGAGATGGCGGTCGGGTACTCGACCCTGTACGGCGACACCGCCGGGGGGTTCGCCGTCATCAAGGACGTGCCCAAGCTGCTCGTGTACGAGCTGTGCCGCGACCGCAACGCCCGGGCCGGGCGGCCGCTCGTCCCCGAGGACGTGCTGACCAAGCCGCCCTCGGCCGAGCTGCGGCCCGACCAGCGCGACGACCAGTCGCTGCCGCCCTACGAGGTGCTCGACCCCATCATCGAGGCGTACGTCGAGGACGATCGCACCGCGGCCGAGCTGGTCGGCATGGGCTTCGACCCCGCGCTGGTCGAGCGCATCACGCGGCTGGTCGACACGGCCGAGTACAAGCGGCGGCAGACCCCGCCGGGCGTGCGCGTCACCCCCAAGGCGTTCGGCAAGGACCGCCGGGTCCCCATCACCAACCGCTACCGCGGCTGACCGGTTGCGCGTCGGGGGACGTGAGGGGCGAAGCTGTCGCCCGTGACCGAGCCCTCCGACGGCCCCGCCGCCATCCAGGCGGTCCTGTTCGACTTCTCCGGTGTCCTCACCACGTCGCCGTGGCCGGCGCTGCGCGCCTCGGCCGACGGCGACCTCGACTTCCTCGTCGGCCCGTACCACGAGGACACCGACCACCCCTGGCACCGGCTCGAGCGGGGCGAGATCACCATCGAGGAGTGGCTCACCGCCATCCAGGCCGCGGCCGACGAGAGTGGGCGGACACTCGACCTCACGCCGATGCAGTCGCTGCTCGCCGAGCTCACCGTGCACGACGACGTCACCGCGCACGTCGCCGGGCTCCGGGCCGACGGCTACCGCACGGCCCTCGTGACCAACAACGTGCGCGAGGGCTCGGCGACGTGGCGGGCGATGATCCCGGTCGACGACCTGTTCGACGTGGTGGTCGACAGCTCGGCGGTGGGCATGCGCAAGCCCGACCCGGCCATATTCACCCACACGCTGGACCTGCTCGGCGGCATCGCGCCCGAACGCGCCGTGTTCCTCGACGACGTCGAGGGGAACCTGGTGGGCGCCCGCCTGGCGGGGCTCCACACGATCCTCGTCGAGGACCCGCCCGGCCCGGCGCTGATCGAGCTCGATCTCCTGCTCGGCCGATCCGGTCCGGTGGGCTGACGGCCGCCGCCCACCCACCGTCGTGTCCGAGGCCGCCGTCCCGCTGCCGGGGCTGCCCGGGCCGCCGCCCACCGCGCCGCCCAGCGCTCGCCGGCGGGCCGACCTGGCCCTGGTCGTGGCTGCGTTCTTCTTCGGCACCACCTTCCTCGTGGTGCAGGACGCGGTCGAGGACGCCGACCCCGTCCCGTTCCTCGCCGTCCGCTTCCTGATCGGGGGCGCCGTCCTCGCCGTGCTGGGGCGCGGTCGGGCGGCCACGCCTCTCGAGATGCGCCACGGGGTCGCCGCCGGCGTGCTGCTCTTCGTCGGCTACGTGCTGCAGACCGTGGGGCTGCAGTACACGTCCCCGTCGACGTCCGCGTTCATCACCTACCTGCTCGTCGTGTTCGTCCCGCTCATCTCGTTCGCCGTCCTGCGCCGGCGTCCCCACCCGCTCACGCTCGTGGGGTTGGTGCTGGCGGTCGCCGGCCTCGTCCTGCTCACCGGCGGCGCCGACGTGGCGTTCGGGCGGGGCGAGGTGCTGACGCTCGGCTGCGCGGTGGCGTTCGCGGCGCACATCGTCCTGCTGGGCGAGACGGCCGGGCGCCACGACCCCGTGCGGCTCACCTGCATCCAGGTGATGTTCGTGGGCCTCGCCTGCCTCGCCGTCAGCGCGGTGACCGGCGGCCTCCGGATGCCGTGGGCGGCCGTCGCAGCCGCGGCCTTCACGGGCGTGTTCGCCACCGCGCTGGCGTTCTTCGCCATGGTGTGGGCCCAGCGGGTGGTGAGCCCGTCCCGAGCCGCGCTGATCCTGCTGCTCGAGCCCGTGTTCGCCGCCCTGCTGTCCTGGGTCACCGGCGAGGGCCTGTCGGGCGCGGCGCTGGCCGGCGGGGTGCTGATCCTGGCCGCGGTCATGGTGGCCGAGGTGATCCCGCCCTGGCTGACGGCACGGGCCGCGCCGCAGGAGGCCGGGGAGCGCCGGCCCGCGCCGGGCGGCGGGTCATACTGATCGACGGCAGCTCCGGCCGGATCCGGGACCCGGGCGCTTCGGCTCCGACGCCGGCGAACACCAGAGGAACACGAGCCCAGCCCATGGCGACGACGGCCGAGACCATCGAACAGACCGGGCGCCGCATCGGGGGCCACGCCTGGGTCGAGATGCGGCTGTTCGAGACCCTCGGCCGGTGGTCGGGGGTCGTCGACGAGCCCCGGGCCCGCGTGCTGCTGGCCGCGGCGAGCCGGCACCACGCCTGGCACGCCGAGCTGTGGATGGGCCTGCTCCCCGGCCTGCCCCACCTGCCGGCCGCCGACCTCGTCGCCCCCGGCGACGGCGCCGCGGCCATGGTGGCCGCGCTCGAGGACCTCGACGATGCCCCGACCGACCAGAGGGTCGCCGCCCTCGTCCAGGTCGCGCTCCCCCAGGTGATCGATCGCTACGCCGCCCACCTCGAGGTGGCCGTACCGGTGGCCGACGCCCCCACCGAGCGGGCCCTGCGCCTGGCGCTCGCCGACCTCCGGGCCGACCGCGACGCCCTCGCCGGCCTGGCCACGAACACGGGGCCGCCAGGCTGAACCACTGCCCGAGGCGGACGGGATCAGTTCGCCGACGGCGTGCCGAGGTCGATCTGGCGGACGAGGTCCGCGCTCATCGGGGGCGCCGGCTCGGCCTCACTGCTGGCGCGCAGGAACTCGGTGAAGGCGCGCACGCAGGCCAGGTCGTCGCGACCCGGGACCGGGCTGCCGCCGATGAGGTCCTCGGCGTCGCGAGCGGTGAGGTCGAGCATGGTCATTCACACGGGCAAACGCCACGGAGCGTGTTGGGGTTACGGCAGTGCGCGTTTTTTTGCGTGGGTGACGATCACGCGAGCGCAGGCTCCGTGTCGAGGTGGCGGCGCAACGCGGCGAGGGCTCGGTGCTGGAGCGCCTTCACGGCACCCTCACGTTTGCCCATCATCCGGGCCACGTCCTCGACGGACAGGTCGGCGACGATGCGCAGCAGGACGACGTCCCGCTGGTCGGGCGACAGCACGGCCAGCATGTCGCGCACATGGTCGTGGGCGAGCACGGCGAAGGCATCCTCCTCGACGTCGCCGAGACCCAGCTCGTCCTCGGCCCCGATCTCCCGCTGCACCGGTGGTTGCCGGTTGGTTCGGCGGCGGTCGTCGATCATCCGATGGTGGGCGATCGTGAACAGCCACGACCGGAAGCCCTGCACGTCACCCTCGAACGTCGCCAGGTTGCGGTGGACCTGGACGAACACGTCGTTGGTCAGCCCGTCGGGGTCGGATGCCCGGTGCCAGCGGAGGTACGACGCGACCTGGCCGGCGAGCGACGTGTAGATCCGCTCGAAAGCCCGTGGACATCCTGCCCTGGCATCCGCCACCAGGGCGCCCAGGGTTGGTGGCACCTGGTCGGGGTCGGGCCCCCTCCCGTCGGGCGTGCTGGCCGGGGCCGTTTCCGTCCGTCGATCGGTGGTTGGCACGTCGCGTCCTCCCCCCGGAGTCATCGCGCGTTCGGGCGCTGACAGGTGGCGGGAGTTCAGCGCCTCTCCTCTGCTCCCCTCGGGCACCTTAGCCAAACGCGCGGCACGTCGCCGGGGGACGCACAGGGTGACGGGTCGGATCCCTACTCAGACATCGAAACTGGACCGGAGGGTGGTCACTCTTGACCGCACCGGTATCCTTTAGCGCGCTCAGGGTTCCCAGGTGGGGATCCCTGAAGCATCGAGCCGACCGCCCGACCCTCGGCCGCCACCCCGGGTCGCTGCGAGGCTCCCACGGACCGAGCAACCACACGCAAGAAGGACGTTCCGTTGCCCAAGGAGCGCGTCGAGCGCGACGAGGAAGATCTCGTCCGGCTGTATCTCACCGACATCGGGCAGTACCCGCTGCTCACCAAGGACGACGAGGTCCGCCTCGCCCAGGCGATCGAAGCCGGCAACGCCGCCCGGCTCGAGCTCGAGGGCGAGGGGCGGTCCCTCACGCCCGCGCGCAAGCGCGAGTTGCGGCGGGCGTCGAGGGAGGGCGAGAACGCAGAGCGCACCTTCGTGCAGTCCAACCTGCGCCTCGTGGTGTCGATCGCCAAGAAGTACCAGGCGTCGGGCCTCCCCCTGCTCGACCTCATCCAAGAGGGCAACCTCGGGCTGATGCACGCCGTCGAGAAGTTCGACTGGCGCAAGGGCTTCAAGTTCTCGACGTACGCCACCTGGTGGATCCGCCAGGCCATCACCCGCGGCATCGCCAACACCGGCCGCACCATCCGCCTGCCCGTCCACGCCGGCGACACGCTCGCCCGGCTGCAGAAGGCGCGCGCCCGGCTCGAGCTCAAGCTCGGCCGTCCGGCCACCCTCGCCGAGCTGTCGGCCGAGGTCGAGATGCCCGAGGACAAGGTGACCGAGGCCCTTCGCTTCGCCGCGGAGCCGCTCTCCCTGTCCGAGCCCCTGCGCGAGGACGGCGACGCCGAGCTCGGCGACGTGGTCGAGGACCGCTCGGCCGAGTCACCGTTCGAGGTGGCCGCCACCGCTCTCCTCCCCGAGGAGATCAACCGGCTGCTGGCCCCCCTCGACGAACGCGAGCGCGAGATCCTCAAGCTGCGCTTCGGGCTCGATCGCGGCGAGCCTCGGACGCTCGAAGAGGTCGGCGAGCACTTCAACCTGACGCGCGAGCGCATCCGGCAGATCGAGGCGCGGGCGATGTCCAAGCTGCGGCACCCCTCGTCCGACACCGGCGCACGCGACCTGCTCGCCGTCTGACGGCCGCGCCGCCGCCCGGCCGCGGGCCGGGCGCGCTCAGGCCATGCCGGTGCGCTCGAGGATCTCGTCGAGCCGCAGCACCTCGTCGGTCGTGACCATGCCCACGAAGCGGTCGACGCCGTCGACGACCGCCAGCACGTCGGTGTCACCCCGCTCCATCGCCGTGACCGCGTCGCGCACGAGCCAGGTCGTACGGCCGCGGGGCGCGGTCGTGCGGGCGATCGTGCGCACGTCCGTCGTCGCCCACGCCTCGCGCCGCACGGCGACGACCTCGTCCAGCACCGCCATGCCGAGGTAGCGGTTCCCCTCGTCGACCACGGGCACCGACCGGCGGCGCTGGCCCACCAGATGCACCGACAGGAACTCCTCGATGGTGGCGTCGGGGGGCACCGTGTGGATCTCGGTCGTCATCACGGCGCTGATGGGCAGCTCGAAGCGTCGCTCGAGATGGCCGAGCCGGCCCGCGCGCTGGCCGACCGCCACCGACGACTCGCTCAGCAGCAGCTGGGACGCCGCGGTCGCCAGCAGCGCCGGCACGACGAACGCCGGGCTGCCCGTCGTCTCCGCCACGAACACCACGCCGGCGAGCGGAGTGCGGTAGCCGGCGCCCAGGAAGGCCGCCATGCCCACCACCACGAGCAGGGCGGTCTCGTCCATGCCGAACACGTTGCCGACCAGCCGACCGGTCAGCGCCCCCAGCACCACGAGCGGGATGAACAGACCCCCGGCACCACCACCCGCATACGTCGCCAGCACCGCCACCAGCCGCACGAGGAGCAGGAACAGGACCAGCCAGAACCCCTCGTCGGGCCGCGTCGCCCACTCGATCACGTCGTAGCCCGGCCCGAGCGACAGCGGCGCGTCGAGCACGACGTCGGAGAGCCACGCCAGCATCGCCAGCGTGGCGCCGGCGGCGACGATCCGGGTCACCAGGGGCGTGCTCGTGATGGAGCGCCCCCGCAGGAACCGCAGCGCGGCGCTGAACACGCGGGCGCCGGCCCCACAGAGCAGCCCCACCACCAGGGCCCCACCGATCTCCTCCCACCCGAACGAGGGCATCCCGTCGACCGGCAGGATGGGCGTCGTCCCGTCGACGGCGGCGAACGCCACGTAGCTGGCCGCGGCGGCCACCATCGCCGGCAGCACGTTGCGGCGGGCGACGTCGGCCCGGTACGGCACCTCGATGGCGAACAGCACACCCGTGGCCGGCGCCTTGAAGATGGCCGCCACGCCCGCGGCCGCCCCGGCGACGAGGAGGAGCTTCGCGTCCTCGCGGGAGAAGAAGCGGGCGAAGCGTCGCTGTGCCGTCGAGCCGATGACCGAGCCGGCGTAGATGGCGGGGCCTTCGAGGCCGAGAGCACCGCCGTAGCCGATCGTGGCGATGCTGGCCAGGATGCGCCCGAACACCGGCCGCAGCGGCACCGGGTCATCGCCCTGGTCGTGGAAGGCGGCCACGTACTCGTCGCTCGTCGACGGCGAGGCCCCACCCGCCACCCACCGCAGGCACAGCGCCGCGACGGCCAGACCGACCGTCGGGGCCAGCGCCTTTATCCAGAGCGGCTGGTCCGCGAGCGCGTCGAGCAGCCCCTCGACCGTGATGCGCTCGATCGCCAGCACCGCGAGTCCGACCACGACACCCGTCGCTGCCGCGAAGAGCAGGGTCTGGTGGGTGCGACGGCCGATCGCCCGCGCCTCTTCCTGCCGGTGGGCGGGAAGGAGCGAGCGAGACGCGAGCATGAGGTCTGAACCTTAGAACGCCCCGGCGAGCCTCCCGACCAGCGCTGCGACCTGCGGTCGCGCCGCCACGTAGCGACGTCGCATCAGGCGGCGCCGGTCACCTCCGACGTCGAATGCCAGGCGATCGCCCGCTACCATCGCCGCCATGAAGAAGCTTCTGCTGCTCGTCGTGATCGTTGCGCTCGCCACCATCGCCACGAAGAAGGTGCGGAGCGCCTGAACCCAGAGGCGGCCCCCGCTCCCGTCGAGGCGCCCCACCGGCGCCGTGACGCGGGCGGGGGCCGTCGCCTGTCCCACAGCCACCTGGCCGCCACCCCGGCGCCGATCGCCGCCAGGACGGCGCCGCCGCCCAGTGCCGCGTGCCGGGGGGCGGGCATCGGCACCCGCTCGCGCAGCGGCACCCGGTTGGTGAACCGGCGCACCTCCCACTCGTGCAGGCGGGCCGCGCGGAGCATCTCGCGGTCGGGGTTCACCGCCACCGCATGCCCCACGGCCTCGAGCATGGGCACGTCGGTCCCCGAATCGCTGTAGGCGTAGGAGGCCGCAAGGTCGATGCCGTCGCGCTCAGCCACCTCCACGATCGCCACGACCTTCTCGGGCCCGTAGCAGTAGCGCTCGGTCCGTCCCGTGTAGCGACCCTCGGCGTCGAGCTCGGACCGGGTGGCGATGGCCTCGTCGACCCCCAAGTACTGAGCCAGCGGGGCCACGATCTCTTCCGGCGAGGCCGAGACGAGGAAGACCTTGCGCCCCGCGGCCCGATGCTCGCGGATCAGCTCGAGCGCCTCGTCGTACACGATCGGCTCGACGACGTCGACCAGCGTCTCGCGCACGATCTCGCTGATCTCGGCCTGGTCCCACCCGATGGTGAGCCGCAGCACCGAGTCGCGCAGCTTGGCCAGCTTGGCCGGGGACGCCCCGAACTGGGCGTAGACGAGCTGGCCCCATGCCGCCCGCAGGAGCATGCGACGGGTCAGCATGCCGGCGCGGTGCAGCGGACCGCTGAACGCCACCATCGACGCCTTGGCGATGACCGTCTTGTCGAGGTCGAAGAAGGCGGCCTCCACGACCGGCGACCCTACCGGCCCCCGGCAGCCGCCCCGCGCAGGCGCTCTCCCGGTCCGGCGCCGCGGATTTCTTCGCCGAGGCCCTTGACCCGACGTCCGCGGTCCCGCGTATAGTCCTGTCCCCTTCGCTGGTGTCTCGGGCCCTCCCGCCTGACGACAGGCCTTCGCGTTCTGCGCCTCCGTCGTGCTCGCTGCCTGTCGTGGAGGTCCTCCCGTGCTCATCGCCTGCTGGTCCACCAAGGGTGGGGTCGGCACGAGCGTCGTGGCCGCGGCGCTCGCCCTCCTGCTGGGTCGCACGGCCGGCCGCGGGGTGGTGCTCGCCGACCTGGCCGGCGACGCCCCGGCCGTGCTCGGCCTGCCCGAGCCGGCGTCGCCCGGGCTGGCGGGCTGGCTGTCCGCCGGCGACCGGGTGCCGGCCGACGCACTGGGCCGCATCGAGATCGAGGTCGCCGCCGGCGTGGCGCTGCTGCCCCGGGGCGACGGTCCCCTGTCGCCGGGGCGTGCCGAGGTGCTGGCGGCGCTGCTCGACGACGCCACCCGCCCGGCGGTGGCCGACTGCGGCCGGCTCGACGACCCCGCCGTGACCGCCGTGGCCTCCCGCGCCTCGCGCTCGCTCCTGGTCACCCGGTCGTGCTTCGTCGCCCTGCGACGACTGCAGCAGTCGCCGGTGCGGGCCTCGGGGGTCGTGCTCGTCACCGAGCCCGGCCGGGTGCTGTCGGCGCGGGACGTCGAGGACGCTGCCGACGCCCCGGTGCTCGCCGTGATCCCCCTCGACCCGCAGGTGGCGCGTCTCGTCGACGCCGGGCTGCTGACCGGCCGCCTGCCCCGCTCGCTCCACCCCCTCCGCGCCGCGGCCTGACCATGCCGACCGTCGACGCCCGAGTGCACCAGCGGGTCCTGCGGGCCAGCCCCGACCAACCGCTCGACGACGAGGCCCTCGCCGACCTCGTGCGATCCGAGGCGCCGCTGCTCGACGCGGCCGACGTCACCGCCGTCGTGGGGCGGGTGCGGGCCCGCATCGGGGGCCTCGGGCCGATCGAACCCCTCCTGGCCGACCCCGCGGTCAGCGACGTCCTCGTCAACGGGCCGGGACCCGTCTGGGTCGAGCGCCACGGCGCCCTCGAACGCACCGACGTCCGCCTGTCGCGCCTGGCGATCGATCTGCTGGTCGAGCGGGTCACGGCGCCGCTGGGGCTGCGGGCCGACCGCGCGACGCCCGTCGTCGACGCCCGCCTGCCCGACGGCTCGCGCGTGCACGTGGTGCTACCGCCGCTGGCGGTCGACGGACCCGTGGTGACCATCCGCCGGTTCGGGGCGACGGCCGTGCTGCTCGCCGAGTTCTGCGGCCCCGCGGTGTCCGGCCTGCTGGCCGACGCCATGGCCGCGGGCCGCAACATCGTGGTGTCGGGCGGCACGGGGGCGGGGAAGACCACGTTGCTCAACGCCCTCTGCCGGCTGCTGCCGCCGTCCGAGCGCGTGATCACGGTCGAGGACGCGGCCGAGCTGCGGTTGCCCGGCGACCACGTCGTGCGGTTGGAGACCCGGCCCGCCACGGCCGACGGCCTGGCGGCGGTGGGTATCCGAGACCTCGTGCGGGCCGCGCTGCGCATGCGGCCCGACCGCATCGTCGTCGGCGAGGTCCGTGGTCCCGAGGCGCTCGACATGGTGCAGGCCATGAACACCGGGCACGGCGGGTGCCTGTCGACCTGCCACGCCAACGGGCCGGCCGACGCCCTGCGCCGGGTCGAGACGATGGCACTCATGGGCGATGCCGGCGTGCCGCTGGCGGCCGTCCGCAGCCAGATGGCCGGCGCCCTCGACCTGGTCGTGCACGTCGTGCGGGCCAGCGGGGCCCGGCGCCGGGTGGCAACGGTGGCCGAGGTGGTCGACGCGCCCGTGTCGGCAGCGCGCGAGGTCGGGGTGCGCCCGCTGGCCGACGGCGACCGCGTCGTGGCGACCTGGATGCGCCCGCCCCGGCGAGGCGCCGGGGTCGGCGGAGGTGTGGCGCCGTGAGCGGCGAGCTCGCACTCCTGGCGGTGGCCGCGCTGGCCGCGCTGGTCGCGCTCGCTCTGCGCCCGTCGCAGGCCGCGGCTCGGCGCCGTGCCCGGGCTCGCCTCGCCGCGCCCCGCCCCGGTGGCGCCCCGGTGGTGGCGGGTCCCGCGCCCGCCGCGCTCGCCCTGGCGGGTGGCGGCCTGGCCACGGCATGGGTGGTGGCGGGGCCGCCGGCGGCGCTGGCGCTGGCCGCGGCGGCCGCCGCGGTGCCCGTGACAGCCCGGCTGCGGGCCCGGGCCGCAGAGCGCAGCCGGCGCGACCAGCAGATGCCGGGCGCGCTCGAGCGGCTGGCGACGGCCCTGCGCTCCGGAGCGTCGCTGCCCCAGGCGCTGCGCGAGGTGGGCGAGGCGCTCGACCCGCCGCTGGGGCCCGAGGTGGCGACGCTCGCCCAGGCCGCCGAGCGCGGCCGGCCGCTGCGCGACGTGCTCGACGAGTGGTCCTCCGCCCACGACGACCCCGGGACGCGGCTGGCCGCCACCGCCCTCGTCCTCGCCACGGTCGTGGGCTCGACCCCGGCGCGGGCCATCGACGGCGTGGCGGCCACGGTGCGAGAGCGACTCGACCTCGCCGCCGAGCGCCGGGCCCTCGCCGTGCAGGCGCGCACCAGCGCGCTCGTCCTCTCGGTGGCCCCCGTCGGGTTCGCGGCGCTGCTGGTCGTCGGCGACACGGCCGCCGCCGGCTTCCTGCTGGGCACGCCGGCGGGGTGGGCGTGCCTCGCCCTGGGCCTCGCGCTCGACGTCGCCGGCGCCTGGTGGATGACCCGCCTCAGCCGGAGCGACGGCTGGTGACCTCGTCCCCGCTCCCCGTTCGCGCCCGCCTGGCGACCGCAGCGGTCGCGCGGTGCGCCGCCTGGCCGGCCGGTCTCGCCCTCGCCCCCGTCCCGCCGGGCGTGATGGCGCCGGCCGCGACCATCGGGTGGGAGGGTGCCGGCGACGGGCGCCCCGCTGCCCTGCTCCTGGGTGCTGCGTGGGCGGTCGCCGTCGCCGCGGCGACGACCGCCGCTCTGCGCCGGCGCGCCCACCGCCGGCCGGCCAGTCCCCCGCCGCGGCCACCGGTCCCTGCCGCGTCCGGCGCCCGGCCCGGCAGGCCGGGCCCTGGCGTCGTCCACCGGTCGCCCATCGCCGCGCTCGGGTCTGCGGTCCGGCGGCTGGCACCCGCCGCCACCTCCCCTCCGCCCGCGCCGACCGGCGGGGTCGCGCCCGCCCGCTCGCTCGCCGACGAGGCCGCCGACCGGCGGGCCGGGTGGGCGGTTCTCGCCGGGCTCGGCCTGCTGGCGGTGGCCCCGCCCCTGGCCGCGGTCCCGGTCGTGTGGTCCGTGGCCGCGCCCGCCGTCGCCGCGCACCGGCGCCAGGCGGCCATGGAGGCGCGGCTGCACGATCAGCTCCCCGACGTCGTCGACCTGCTGACGCTCACCGCGGGAGCGGGTCTGCCCGTCGCCGCCGCCCTGGTGGCGCTCGGCGACCGGCCCGGCGGGCCGCTGGGCGCGGCGTTGGCCCGCGCCGGCGCCCACGTCCGCCACGGTGGCAGCACCGCCGAGGCCCTGGCGCTGCTGTCGGCCGCGGGCCCGGGCGCCCGGCCGCTGGTCGACGCCCTGGCCCAGCACGACCGCTACGGCTCGCCCTTGCTGCCGGCTCTCGAGCGGGTGGCCATCGAGGCCCGCGCCCGCCGTCGCCGCCGCGCCGAAGAGGCCGCCCGGAGGCTGCCCGTCACCCTCCTGCTCCCGCTCGTGCTCACGACGTTCCCTGCGTTCGTGCTGCTCACGGTCATCCCGCTCCTGGCGGGATCGCTCGGCTCGCTGAGCCTGTCACCGACCTGACCCCCGGCGGGCCCCGCCCGCCACCACTGAGGAGGACACCGCCATGACCCGACCCTTTCCCCTGACGGCCGTGCGACGTACGGCCGGGCTCGTCCGCCGCGCGACCACACGGCTGGGCAGCCGCGGCGACCGCGGCCAGGCCACCGCCGAGTACGGGCTCATCATCCTGGCGGCGGGGGGCATCGCCCTCGGCGTGATCGCCTGGGCCAGCGGCACCGGCAGCTTCACCGACATGTTCGAGGCCGTCGTCGACAAGCTGTCCGAGAACCTGTGAGCCCGCGACGACGACTCGCGCCCGGTGGTCCCGGTCGAGGTCGGCGGGCCGGCGGGGAGCACGGGCAGGCGACCGTCGAGCTCGCGCTCCTGCTGCCGCTCGTCGCCCTGCTGCTGCTCGCCCTCGTCCAGGTGGCCGTCGTGGCCCGCGACCAGGTGCTGGTGGCCCACGCCGCCCGCGAGGCGGCCCGTGCCGCGGCGGTCGACGACGACGCCGACGTGGCGCGCCGCGCGGCCGAGGACGCCGGCCCGCTGGTCGCCGACCGCCTCACCGTGGCGGTGTCCGGCCGCGACGGCGTGGGCAGCCGGGTGCGGGTCGTCGTCCGCTATCGCGTGCCGCTGCGCCTGCCGCTGATCGGCCAGGCGATGCACGTCGACCTGCGGTCCGAGGCGACGATGCGGGTGGAACGATGATCCCGCCGCGCCGTGGCGGCGGTCCGCGCCACCCGTCAGGCCCAGACCTGGTGGAGCAGGGCGAGTGCCCCCGCCTTGTCCAGCGGGTCGTTGCCGTTGCCGCACTTGGGCGACTGCACGCACGACGGGCAGCCGTCGCGGCACGGGCACGCCTCGATCACGTCGGCCGTCGTGCGCACGTGGCGGTCGGCCGACTCGTAGCCGAGCTCGGCCACGCCGGCGCCGCCCTGGTAGCCGTCGTAGATGACGATCGCCGGGCCGCCGATGTCGGGTTGGTGCAGCGTCGAGACGCCGCCGACGTCCCAGCGGTCGCAGATCGTGAAGAGGGGCAACACGCCGATCCCGGCGTGCTCGGCGGCGTGCAGGGCTCCGGGGGCGGCGCGGCGGTCGACCCCGGCCGCGGTGAGCAGCGCCTCGGGCACGTGGTACCAGAACGCGCGGGTGGTCAGCGTCGAGCGCGGCAGGTCGAGCGGCACGACGCCCAGCGACTCGCCCGTCATGGCGTCCTTGCGCTGGTAGCCGGTCACCTGCTGGTGCACGTCGACGGGGCCCAGCCCCACCTCCAGCGCGCCGACCCGCCGGCGGGCGTCGCAACCGGTGACGCGGATGGCGACGTCGGTTCGGGCCACGGTGTAGGTGCCGCCGTCGTCGGCCTCGACGATCGCGGTCCGGCCCTCGAGGTCCAGGTCGACGACCCGCCACGACTGACCGGCGTGCAGGTACGAGGCGCCGGGGTGCGCCTGCTCGCACGCCCGCGCCAGCTCGACGGTGCCCACCGCCTCGCCATCCGCCGTGCGCAGCGCCACCTGGCCGCCGGCGCCCACGCGCAGCCCCACGCCGTGCGACGGCCACCCCCCGCCCGTGTACAGCGCCTGCGGGCCCCGGCCGCGACCCCGCTCGTGCACCACCACCTGGTCGTCGAGGGCCAGGCGCCGCACGACGTCGTCGAGCAGGCCGGGCCAGTAGCGCTCGTCGGCGTGCGTCAGCGGCTTCTCGTGGGCGGCGCAGCGCAGGTGGGCGTCGGCCACGAACGGGTTCGCGGGGTTCACGACCACCGGTTCTGGCGGGCGCTCGACCAGCTCCGCGGGGTGGGCGGCCATCCACTGGTCGAGCTGGTCGGACCCCGCGACCAGCACGGCCGCCGAGGGCTGGCCCGCGCGACCGGCCCGCCCCGCCTGCTGACGGAACGAGGCGATCGTGCCCGGGAAGCCGTTGAGCACCACGGCGTCGAGGCCGCCGACGTCGATGCCCAGCTCGAGCGCGGTGGTGGCGACCACCCCGTCGAGGAGCCCGCCGAAGAGCCGGTCCTCGATCGCCCGGCGCTCCTCGGCCAGGTAGCCGCCCCGGTAGGGCGCCACGCGCCGGCGCAGGCGGGACGGCAGACGCCGCTGCACGTCGGCCGCCACGACCTCGGTGGCCCGCCGCCCCCGGCAGAAGGCGATGGTCTTCTGGCCCGAGCGCACCAGCTCCGCGACCAGCCTCGCCGTCTCGCCGTTGGGCGACGCCCGTGCCCCGGTGACCTCGTCGAGCGGCGGGGGATTCCACACCGCCACCAGGCGCTCGGCCTGGGGCGACCCGTCCTCGACCACGGCCTCCACCGGCACGCCGCACAGCGCCGCGGCCAGCCGCTCGGGCTGACCGATCGTGGCCGAGCAGCACACGAAGGTCGGGTCGGCGCCGTAGTGCTGGCACAGCCGCCGCAGGCGCCGCAGCAGGTGGGCGACGTGCGAGCCGAAGATCCCCCGGAACACGTGCAGCTCGTCGACCACGACGTACCGCAGCCGCCCCAGGAACGTCGCCCACCTGTCGTGGTGGGGGAGCACACCGCTGTGCAACATCTCGGGGTTGGTCAGCACTGCCGTGGCGTGGCGGCGGATCCACGCCCGTTCCTCGTTGCCCGTGTCGCCGTCGTAGGCGCCCGCCACGACGCCGGGGAACTCGCGCGCCGACAGCGCCCGCAGCTGGTCATGAGCCAGGGCCTTGGTGGGGAACACCAGCAGCGCCGTGCCCCGCCGCACCGGCGCCGCCGCCGCCTCGGCGATCGGCGCCTGGTAGCAGAGCGACTTGCCCGAGGCGGTCCCGGTGGCCACGACGACCGACCGCCCCGCCCGCACCAGGTCGATGGCCCGCGCCTGGTGCGACCACAGCGCGTCGACGCCCAGCCGGGCGGCGATCTCGGCGGGAAGCGGGCGCTCCAGTTCACCGGTCACCGCCAGGCGGGGGCCGAGGCGGTGGACGTGGACGAGCGGCCCGCAGGGGTCGACCCCTGCGCCCGTGCCGCCGTCGCCGGCTTCGCCGGCCCTGGCGGCCAGCAGGTCGGCGAGAGGGTCGAGCGGATCACGTGGGTCCGACGGGTCGCGCCCGGCGAGCGGGTCGACCTGATCAAGCGGGTCGAGGGCGACGAGGGCCATGGCCGCGCCCAGGTTACGCCTGTGGAATTCCACCCGTGTAGTGCAGAATCAGAACTGGCCCCGCGGCGTCCGTGATCTGGGGCCGGGCGGTAGTGTCAGCGCGCCATGCAACTGCGCACCGACGTGTCCGAGATGGCCGGCTGGACGGTCGTCAGCGTCTACGGCGAGCTCGACGTCGCCACGGCGCCCGACCTGCGCGAGCAGCTCATCGGGCTCGTCGGCGAGGGCCGGACCCGCCTCGTGCTCGACCTCGATGGCGTCGACTTCCTCGACTCCACCGGTCTGGGCACGGTCGTCAGCGCGCTCAAGCGGGCGCGCACCCACGGCGGCGACCTGCGGCTGGTCTGCACCCAGGCGAGGATCACGCGCCTGTTCGAGATCACCGGCCTCGACAAGGCGGTGCCTCTCCTGCCCACCCTCGACGCGGCCGTCGCCGGGGGCTGACCCCGGTGGCGGTCGTCGAGCTGGCGATCCCGGCCCGGTCCGCCTATCTCTCGCTCGTGCGCCTGGTCGTCGACGCCGCGGTCGGCTCCCTCGCTCCGGGGCTCAGCTCCGCCCGTCTCGACGACCTGAAGATCGCGGTCACCGAGGCCTGCGCCAACGCCATCGAGGCCCACGAGTCGACCGACGCCGACGGCCCGGTCGTCGTGCGCTGTCTCGTCGACGACGACCAGGTCACCGTCGAGGTCGTCGACAGCGGACATGGGTTCGACCCCGATCGGGTGACCAGGCTGCCCGCGGCCACCGACCCCCGGCGCCTCCGCCACGAGAGCGGCCTCGGCATCCCCCTGATGCGCACGTTGGCCGACGAGGTGGCGTTCACCCGTGCCGTGAACGGGACGACGGTTGCGCTGACGGTCTATCGACCGCCGTCTTGACCCGTGTCAGCCCGACGTGTCGCCGTCGCCTGACGAGGTCAGGTCGATCCCGCACTCGGTCTCGAGGAGCTCGGACACCCGCTCCTGGGCCGCGGCGGCCTCCTCGCTCAGCTGCTGCGCCTCCTCGACGGCGGCGGGGTCGTTGGGGTCGAGGTCCGCCAGGCGCCGGCCCGCGTCGATGACCGTGGCGTAGTCGTCTGCGATCTCGTCGGGCGGGTCCAGCTCGTCGAGCGCGTCGACCACCGCCGCGGTGTCGGCGGCCGCCTCGGGGTCCTCGTCGAAGCGCCGGTCGAGCTCCTCGAAGTCGGAACAGAAGTCTTCGATCGACCCCGAACCGGCCGCATCACCCCCGACGTCGCCCTCGCTGTCGCTGCACCCGGCAAGCGCGCATGCGCCGACGAGGATGAGCCCGATGATCGTGCGTCGCATGTGAGCCTCGTTCCAGGGGGGAGCAGTCGACCCTATCCGCGCCGCCGCGGGAGGATCACCCCATGAGCGACAGCTGGCAGACGTCACCCAGGTAGGCGGCGATCACCGCGCTCGACTGGCCGTAGGCGTCGAGCTGCGCCTGGTCGACGCCCGCGAACGGGTCCTCGGCCTGGGCGTCGACCAGCGCCTGCTGAACCGTGACCACCAGGTTCCAGTCGGCCGCGATCTCGGCCGGCGCGGTGAGGCTTGCCATCTGGCCGGTCACGGTCGCCTCGTCGATGCGGGACGGGTCGCTGCCGGTGACGGACTCTTGGAGAGCGCGCACCTGGTCGCAGAATTCCTCGCTGCCCTCGCCCGTGAACACGCGGTCGACCTCGAGCTGGGTGCCGACGTCGCCGGGCAGCCCCGTGCTGGGGGCGGGCGCACCGCCATCGGTGGTCGTGTCGGGCGCGGCGGTGGTCGTCGTGCCCCCGACCGACGTCTCGGTCGTCGTCGGCTCGTCGCGGTCAGCTTCCGCGCTGTCGTCGTCGCCGCCCCCGCAGCCGGCCAAGGCCACAGCGACCGCCAGCGACAGCGCCACCGACGTCATGCGCCTCATGGTCATGGCGAAGCTCTCCCCCCAACTGGCTGGCCGCACCGGTGCGGGCCCACCCGTCTCACCGTAGCGCCACCCCGGCACGACGTTGACAGGTGGCACCGCGCAGGTCTGCGGGCCCTGGTCGACTGGGCACGGCGGCAGCAACACCGGCCGAGCCTCGTGATACTGACAGGCCCCGCAGAAGTGACGTGCGTGGATCGCCAGTCAGATTCGTCGCTGGCAAGGACGCAGGACGAAGGCATAGCCGTAGCTACGTCGAGGACGAGGACGCGCGGCGAATCTGGCCGGCGAGACAGTGCGTGCTCCGGGCATCTCCGGCGTCATGGCGCCCCGTCTTCCTTCCCGAGTGGCGCGCGTGGCGGGGCTGGCGATTCCCGACAGCGGGGACGCGGCCCAGCTGGGGATCGTCGCCCCCGGGACCGCCGGGGCGGCGGCCGTCGTCGCCGCCGCGGTCGACCGGTGCCGCGACCGGGGGATGGACGTCATCCGGCTCGCGGGTCGGCGTCGTGAGCGCGACGACCCGTTCGGCGCGGTGCGTGACCTGGCGCCGGCAGTCGACGCGGGCGACGACGTGCGGTCCTGGCGCGACGCGCTCGGCCGCGCGCCTCGCCGGCGGGGGCACGGCCCTCGTGGTCGAGGACGCCCAGTGGCTCGACGAAGCCTCGTTGCGGGTCGTCGTCGGGGTGGCCGAGCGGGCGGGCGACCGGGGCCTGCGCATGGTCGTCACGCACCGCCCGGTGACGGGCGACGCCGACCTGGCCGCGCTCGACGCCGTGCTCGGTCGCAGCCGGCTCCTCGTGTCGCTCGGCCCGTTCGACGAGGCCGAGGTGGCCGAGACGTGCGCCATCCTGCTCGGCTCCGCGGTCGACGAGCGCTTGGTCGACGCCGTTCACGAGCAGACGCAGGGGATGCCCGACCTCGTCGAGGTGCTCGTGACGGCGTGGGCCGCCTCCGGCGCCATCGACAAGGGCCGTCTCGCCGCGCCGCCGCCGGATCCCCCGCCGGAGCTCGTCGCTGCCCTGCGGCCGCGGATCGACGAGCTGTCCTTGTCCACGCGCACGGTCCTCGAGGCGTTGAGCGCCGGGGCCGACCTCGACGACGACCTGCTCAGCGCGACCACCGACATCGCCCCCGACGACCTCGGCGACGCCATCGACGACCTCGGTGCGGCCGGGCTCCTCGTCGGGGCCGCGGGCGACGTCGTGCCCTTGGTGGCCGCCGTCGTCACCGCGATGACCCCTGTCGCCGATCGGCGCCGCTTCCACGCGCGACTGGCGGCCGCGCTGCGGCAGCGGGGGGCGCCCGCCACCCGGACGGGCGATCACCTCGCCGCCGCGGGGGCGCAGGGCACGGACGCGGCCGCGGCGTTTGCCGCCGCCGGCGACGCCACGCTCGTCGAGGCGCCCGAGCTGGCCACCGAGTGGTACGACCGGGCGATCGCCGCGGGTGCACCGGCCGCAGACCTGGCGGCCCGCCGGGCCGAGGCGGCCGCCCTCACCGGCGACGCCGCGACCGCGCTCCGCCTCGCCGACGGCGTGATGGCCGCGGCCCGAGCGCCCGATCGCGAGCGGGCCCTGGCGGTCGTCGCCGCCCTGCTGCCGGGCCGCGGCCTGTGGCGTCGCTCGGCGGCGGCCTACGGCGAGCTGGCCGGCACGGCGGCGCGGGCGTCCGGATCAGCGGCTGCCGCGGCCCACCCGGGCGGCGCCGCCTGGCCGCTGCTGGCCGCGCTCGGCACGATCGCCACCGGCGGTCCGGTGCCCGACCTCCCCGCCGGAGCACCGTCGCCGGGTAGCGGCACGGGCCACGCGGACGACCCTGCGTCGGGCCTCGAGGTGGAGGCGCTCCGTCTCACGCGTGATGCGCTTGTGGCGTCGGTCGCCCCCGACGGCGGTGGGTCCCTTGCCACCGTGCTCGAGGCGGCCGAGCTGCTCGAGTCCGCGCACTCGACCTTGGTGTTGCCGACCAGCCCGCACGCCATCGGCGCCACGATGGCGCTCGCCCTCAGCGAGCTCTCCACCGCCGAACACCTGCTGACCCGGGCCCGCGACCACGCAGTCGGCGGGCCCGCCCTCACCACCCACCACCGGCTCATCCTCGGGTGGGTGGCGATGCGCAGCGGGCGCTGGGCCGCCGCCCAGCAGGCGCTCGACGAGGTCGCTTCCGAGACGTTGGCGCCGCGCGAGGTGCTCACGGCCGCGGCGGTCGAGGCGGGGTTGGCGCGCCGGGCGGGTGACCTGTCGCGCTTGGGCGACGCCTGGAACCGCGCCGAGGGGGTGCTGCTGCGGCACCCCGCCGACCTGTTCTCGCTCGAGGTGGTGGGCGAGCTCGCGATCACCGCCTCCCGCCTGGGCCTGTGGGACCGCATGGCGCCCAAGGCCCGCGAGCTCGGCGACGTGGTGCGGTCGCTCGGCGAGCCGCCCCTGTGGTTGCTGCCGTTGCGGTGGACGGGCCTCCAGGTGGCGTTGGCCGTCGACGACCGTGACGCCGTCGTCCGCCGGGCCGCCGAGGTCGAGGCGACGAAGCCGGTCCACCCCCGGCTCGGGGCGCTGGCCGAGGCCGCTCGCACGTGGGTGGCGATCCTCGCGGGCACGGCCGAGCCCGACCAGGTGGGGGCCGCGGCGGCCGGCCTGTCGGACCTCGGGCTCACGTGGGAGGCGTCGCGGCTCACCGGGCAGGCGGCCATCCGGTCGTCGGACCCCGCGGTGACGCGCTCGCTCCTCGAGCAGGCCCGTGACCTCAAGGCCGCGCTGCCGGCGTCGGACACGGCCGAGGCGGCCGTCACCGCCAGCGTCCTCTCCGAACGTGAGCAGATGGTCGCGCAGTACATCGTCGACGGGCTCACCCACAAGGAGATCGGGGCCCAGCTCTACATCTCCCCCAAGACGGTCGAGCACCACGTGGCCAAGATCCGCCAGAAGCTGGGGGCGTCGACGCGGGCCGAGATGCTGGCGGCGCTGCGCTCGCAGCTGGTCTCGTGAAGCACGCAAACGCGCTCCCACACTCCGTATCACGACGAACGCTCTACGCATTGGTTTGGCGGAGGCCCGTTACAGGTGTAACGTGAGCGCAACCTCGTTGGCACGGCGAGGGGTCATCCGCTGGGGAGCTCTTCGTCGCACTGCGGCGGCCGTGCCTTCAGGTGCGCTGGTCCGATGGTCGGTCCCGTCCGCCCGCCTCGACCGTCGGGCCGGCGCACCTGTCGGCACGGCCGCGGGGCCCACCCGTGGGAGCTATCCCTCGACCTCGCGGCGGCCCTCGAGGGCCCGGCCCAGCGTCAGCTCGTCGGCGTACTCGAGGTCGCCGCCCACCGGCAGCCCGCTGGCGATGCGGGTGACCTTCACCCCGAGCGGCTTGAGCAGGCGGCCGAGGTACATGGCCGTCGCCTCGCCCTCGAGGTTGGGGTTGGTGCACAGGATGATCTCGGTGATGCCCTCGCGGCCGATGCGATCGAGAAGCTCACGCACGCGCAGCTGGTCGGGGCCGATCCCCTCGATCGGGCTGATGGCCCCCTGCAGCACGTGGTACCGGCCCGAGAACTCGCCGGTCTTCTCGACCGCGACCAGGTCGCGGGGCTCCTCGACCACGCACACGACCGTGGTGTCGCGCCGGCCGTCGGCGCAGATGCCGCACAGGTCACCCTCGGCCACGTTGAAGCACGTGCGACAGAACGAGACCTTCTCCTTCACCTCGGCGATGGCGCGGGCCAGGCGCAGCGCGTCGGGCGCGTCGACCTTGAGGAGGTGGAACGCGATGCGTTGCGCCGACTTGGGCCCGACGCCCGGCAGCCGCCCCAGCTCGTCGATGAGGTCCTGGACCGGACCCGCGTAGACCGCCACGCGTGCCTAGCGCCCCGCGTCGTCGGGGTCGGTTCCGCCGCCGCCCGCCAGCCCGCCGAACATGTCGCCGAGGCTGCCGATGTCGAGCCCGCCGAGGGCGCCCATCGCCTCGCGCTGCATCTCGGTGACCTTGAGGCCGGCGTCGTGCAGGGCGGCGACGATGAGGTCCTGCAGCATCTCGACATCGTCGGGGTCGACGACCTCGGGGGCGATGGTGACGTCGGTGACCTCTCCGGTGCCCGTCATGGTGACGGTGACGACCCCGCCCCCGGCCGAGCCCTCGACGGAGGTGCGGGCCGCTTCGGCCTGTGCGGAGATGGCCTGCTGAGCCGAGGCGAGCAACCCGCCGAGGTCACCCAGCTCGCCGGCCATGCCCGGGGTCTCGGGACCGCCGACCACCTCGGGGACCTCGGGCGTGTCGGAGTTGTCGGTCATTCGCCCTCCTCGAGCACTTCGCCGCCGCCGAACTCGCGCAGCAGCAGGTCGACGCCCCCGGTGGCCACGTCGCCGGCGTCGCGCAGCTCGCTGGGGTCGATGACGTCCTCGTCGTCGGTGGCGGGTGGCGATGCCGCTGCATCAGGTGGCGGCGTCGTCGGCGTCCACGCCGGGTCGCCCGGCATCGGGGCCGCCGCGCGGCGTCACCGCTCACGACGATGCCGACCGTCAGCGGCCGGCCGAAGTGCGCGGCGAGGGCCTGCTCGACCTGGACCCGCGCCTCGTCGCAGGCGCTCTTGTGCCAGGCGTTCGGAACCGAGAAGCGCAGCTCGCCCCCCTCGGGATCGACCCACTGCCCGGCCCGCCACTTGCTGCGGATCCTCACCGGCAGCCCGGCCAGCACACCGGTGGTCCACACCGCTTCGAGCTCGCCGACCGAGGGCGCCCCCTCGGCGGTGGACGCCGAGACCGTTGCGGTCGCGGTCGCCGAGGTGGCCGGGGCGGCCGCTGACGCCTCGGCGGCCGGCTCGGTCGTGGCCGGGCCGGAGCTCGCGCGCTTGCGTCCGCGGGTGACCGCGCCGAGCGTCGGTCGTGGCCCGCCCGGATCGGTGGACCCTGGCGGAGCGCCGGGCTCGGACGACTCGTCCGGGGCACGCCCGACGCGGGCGGACGACGACAGCGCGTCGCGGGCGGCCGCCGCGGACCCACTGCCACGCGGGGCGGGGCGGGATGGCGCGGCGGGAGGCTCACCGCCGGCGGCGCCAGCCTCGGGGGCCGAGGGCGTCTCGCCACCGGTCGCGGGACCGCCACCGGGACCCGCCGGCGGCTCCGTCACCGCGGGCGCCGCACCACCCGCCGGTCCGCCGCCCGCGGCGACGGCGCGTTCGAGGCGATCGAGCCGCGCCAGGACGGCGTCCAGCGAGCGGTCGGCGGCCGGCTCGGTGAGCCGGACCAGGGCGACCTCCACGACGACGCGGGGGTCGGGCTTGCGGAACAGCTCGGTCAGCGCCTCGCCCAGCACGTCGAGCGCCCGGGTCAGGCCCGCCGGGCCGAGCGCCTCGCCGACGGCCGCCGCCCGCTCCCGCACGGCGGGAGCCAGGTGCTTGTCGCCCGCCCCCATGACGGAGAGGAAGGCGTCGCGCAGGGCGGCGATGACGCCCTCGCCGAGGGTGCGCGGGTCGCGTCCCGATGCCAAGGCGTCGGCCACCGCCACCAGCACGCGGCCGGCGTCGCCGGCGACGAGGGCGTCGACGACCGCGTCCACCGGCTCGGCCTCGTCGAGGACCTCGCCGAGCGCGGCCACCTGGTCCAGCGCCGAGAGGGTGTCGCGGGCCGACCCGCCCCCGCTGCGGACCACCTGGTCGACGGCCTCGTCGACCGTGGCGTCGTCGAGCCCGAGGCCGGCGTCGGCGATGACGTGGCGCACGTGTTCGGCGAGGAGGTCGGGCGGCAGCAGGCGGAACTCGAAGTGCTGCGTGCGGCTGCGGATGGTGGGGCGCACCTTCTGCGGATCGGTGGTGGCCAGCACGAACACGACGTGGGCGGGCGGCTCCTCGAGCGTCTTGAGCAGGGCGTTCTCGGCGCCCTGGCTGAGCATGTGCACCTCGTCGAGGATGATCACCTTGCGTTTGCCCGAGGTGCCGAGGGGCACCCGTTCGAGCAGGTCGCGCATGTCGTCGACCTTGCTCTTCGACGCCGCGTCCTGCTCGAGCAGCCAGTCGACGACCCGCCCCTCGGCGACGGCCACGCAGTTCTCGCACTTGCCGTCGGGCTCGCCGTCGACGGGCGCGGCGCAGTTGAGCGCCTTGGCGAGGATGCGGGCGGTCGAGGTCTTCCCCGTGCCCCGAGGCCCGCTGAACAGGTAGGCGTGACCCACCCGGCCGTCACGGACGGCGTTGCGCAGCGCCTTGGTGACGTGGTCCTGGCCGAGCACCTCGTCGAACCGCTGCGGACGGTAGCGGCGGTACAGCGACTGGTAGGAGGCCATCGGCGGCGATGCTACCGGCGCCCACCCCCGCCCCGGAGCGAGATGGCACGACCCGGTCGGCTCACCCGATCGCCGCAAGGATGCTGGCACCCAGGACGACGCACAGCGGTGATGCGAGGCGTTGAAAGTGCCGGAGGGAGGCGGCGCCGAAGGCGTCGCTTCGACCGGAGGCAAAGAACGGCCCGTGACCCCAGGTGACGGCCAGGCTGTCTGCGGCACACCACAGGCTCCGCTGAGAGCTGCTGCCTCCCGGCCCTGACTCGGTTCACGGGCTGCAGTTGCACAGGACCCGGCCGCCACCTGCGATCACGGGCGTCGCACACGATAGCCTGTCCGACTCCGGGTCCCACCGCCCCGCCACCCCTGCCGACCCGCTCGGCGCCAGCGGATCGGTGTCCCTCGGAGGGATGCGAGAGCGGCCGAATCGGCACGCTTGGAAAGCGTGTGTGGGGCAACCCACCGTGGGTTCGAATCCCACTCCCTCCGCACTGTGATGTCGCGAGACATCCCGGACAGCCCGAACCCTCAGTGGGGTTCGGGTTGTTGTGGTTTTGGGGGGTGGGTGTGGGGTGGTCGGCCGGTGGGCTGGTAGTCGCGGGTGGGGTCGAGGGTGAGGTGGCGGAGGATCTCGCCGGTCGACTGGCGGTTCACCACCAAGGACCTCGCCGTTCGCGTACATCGCCTCTACCTCGGCGACCCCACGGGATGGCTCCCGGATACACCGACGAACTGACGCGCGGCACCACTGGGCACGCCTACAGAGGCGTGCAGCAGCAGGGTAACGTTCGCGAGGACGAGCTCATGGTAGTAGCCCTCTAAGTCGGCGGTGCCATGATGAAAAGGCGTTGTCTCGGGTGCGCGCGGCGGCAGGCGCAAGGGTGGCGTGCGGGTCTGGTCGACCCAGCGGCCGGGGCCGTCGTCGAACGGCCCGAGCTGGCACCGCACTGGCGCCTGGGCGTCGTAGGGGTCCAGGTGGGCACGGTCGAATGGCCAGCCGGAGTGGCGGATCCCGGGCCTGACCTCGCCGGTCTGGCGTTGGTCGCCGAGGCAAGGGGAACTCGGTGATCGAGAGACCGACCGAGCCGCCATTCAACGATGGCTGGGAGGGAGAATCAGACGTCACATGGGGCGACCGCCCCGGCATCGTGGCGTCCCTGCTGCGCTACCGCTCGATCGTGGTCGCAGCGACGCTGCTCGGGGCGGTGGTCGGCTACGGCATCGCGGAACTGGGTCCCGTCCGCTACAAGGCCCACGCCGCCCTGATCCTCTCCGACCCTGGCGCCGCCAGCGTCCTCGGCGGCGGCGACGCGCTGGAAAGCGGCGATCGCCAGGTCTACCTGGACAAGCAGGCGGACATCACGACCTCCACGGTCGTGCTCGAGCGTGCCCTCGAGATCCTCGGGAGCCGTCAGTCGCCCGATGACATCAGGGACGAACTCGACGTGCAGCCCTCGGCGAATCTGGCGAGCATCTCGATCGCGGCGACCAGCACCGATCCACAGTCGGCGGCCACACTGGCGAACGCGGTTGGCACCGCGTACGAGCAGGTCACCGAGGAACGCGTGGCTGCGGACGCGGCCCGTGCGATCGCGAGCCTCGAGACGCTCCGGAACCGCTATCAGGCTGAACTCGACGCGAGCCCAAGGTTGGCGGACGGCCAGCTGACCTTCCGTCAGCAGCAGCTGGCCGACCAGATCGCCGACCTCCTGCAGCGCGAGCAGGACATCACCACCCAGGCCGAGGTGTACGCCTCCGGGGTGGAGTACTTCGAACAGGCCGAGCCACCCACCTCCCCATCGCAGCCCAAGCCCAAGCTGGCCGCGGTGCTGGGCGGGTTGCTGGGCCTGCTCGCGGCGGGAGCGTGGGCGTGGTGGGCGGCAGCACGCGACCAGCGCGCCGAGGGCCGGGGCGAACCGGCTCGAATCCTCGAAGCGCCGCTCCTCGGCGAGGTGCCGCGGCTAGGCGCCCCGCAGGTGGCGATGGGCAGCCCGGTCTCGCCGTCGGCGCTCGCCCCGGCCCTCGAGGACGCCTACCACTTCATCGTCGCCTCGATGGAGCACGAGCTGGCCGGAGTCGGCGGAAAGTCGATCGCAGTCACGAGCGTCGGGCCGGGCGACAGCAAGACCTCCACCGCGCTCCAGATCGGTAACGCCGCATCGCAGGGGAACCGGAAGATCCTCCTGATCGACGCGGACGTGCGCACGCGGCACCTCTCTGAACGCGTCGGCCTCGCCCAGGTCGCCTCTGAGCGCAATGGCTACAAGACGCCCATGCGGCGCGGCGAGCGCGTCGGCGCCAATGAGTACATCGACCGGCTTGTATCGACCGACAGCGGCATGGTCCTACCGGTCGCCTCGAACCCGACCGACCCTGGGCGTCCGACGGGTTCCGACCGTGCTGTGGATGTTGGCCACGCGGTGCGCTCCATCGGGGAGATGTTCGACCTCGTGTTGATCGATGCGCCAGCGCTCCTGGCGTCCTCCGACGCCCTCGGCGTTGCCGGACAGGCCGACGGTGTCCTGCTGGTCGTCTCCCATCAGGTTGCGCTGAGCGAGCTGCGCGACGTCCGCGACCGCCTCGCCTTCGTCAAGACACCGCTGATCGGCTACGTCTATGTCCGGCCTCCCGGCCTCAGCGTCCACACGCCCTGGGGGCGGGTCTGGCGACGCCCGGGGACCGCAGCCTCGATCCGCGAGGACGTCACCGGGGCCATCGAGCTCGAAGCGGTCGCAGACGCCGCCGCCGGGTCGCCCGACCTGAACCACCCGATCGAGGATCTGGGCCTGTCCGAGCGGCCGGGGAACTGCCTGAAGCGGGCGCAGATCAACACCATCGGCGACCTGGTGATGAAGACCGAGGAGGATCTCCTCAACCTGACCAACTTCGGACAGAAGTCGCTCGACGATGTCAAGGCGAAGCTGGACGAGCGCGGCCTGTCGCTGCGAGGGTGAGAGGACGAGCGACGTCATGCCTGCCACCCCACGCCGCGCCCGCCGGTTCGGCGGGAATGCCGCGCACCGGCCGCTCATGATGGCGAACCTGGCTCCCTGGTAGCAGCCGAAGCTATCGTCACCCGGAGGCCGCGGGAGGACGATCTTGAGCGAGACAGACGGCACCGCCTGGCGAGTCGCCGCGGTGCTGGTGGCCTATAACCGCAGAGACCTCACCCTCGCCTGCCTGCGCTCGCTCCAGGGCCAGCAATTGCCCGGCGTGACCCTCGACCTGTTCGTGCTCGACGACGCCAGCAGCGACGGCACCAGCGAGCAGATCGCCGAGCAGTTCCCCGAGGTCACTCTGCTGCACGGCAATGGGCAGCTGTACTGGAACGGCGGCATGCGGCGCGCCTTCGCCGCCGCCATGGCTGGCGACTACGACTACTACCTGTGGATGAACGACGACACCCATCTGGACGACGGCGCCCTCGCCGTGCTGCTCGACACCGAATGCAGGCTGCGCGCTGGCGGCGAGGGTGCGCTCATCGTCGCCGGATCGACCAGGCACCCCGAGACCGGGGAGCTGACCTACGGGGGAGTCGTCCACCCCTACCGCTGGCGGCCGTTGAAGAGCGTGCTGGTTCAACCGGGCGACGCACCGCGTCCCTGCGACACGATGAACGGGAACGTGGCACTCATCTCCCGCGCCGTGGTGCAGCGCGTCGGCAACGTCGATCCGGCGTTCGTACAGCAGATGGCCGACTTCGACTATGGGCTGCGAGCCCGGGCGGCCGGCTGCTCGGTCTGGGTCGCCCCCGGCACGGTCGGCACCTGCGCCTCCCATCCCAAGCGTCGCCCGGGCGACCTGCCCCTCGTCGAGGAGCTGCGGCGGCTGTGGTCGGTCAAGGAGTTGAAGCCCGGGCCGTGGGCGGTCTACAGCCGGCGGTGGGCGGGCAGGCTCTGGCCCCTGTACTGGCTGAGCCCGTATGTGCGCCGCGCGACCTGGCGAGTCCTCGAGCGCACGCCGCTTAGCCGGCCGCGGCGAGACGCGGTCTGAACGGGCCGACGTGGACACGGCCGAGGCGCACGACCCGCGGCGCCAGGGGGCGGACCGCCAGGACGGGCCAAGCCTGAAACGCGGGCCGCGTCGGGCCTGCGCTGGGCCTGCGTCGGCTGTTCGGCGCTGATCGTGGCGAACTTGGGATACATCGTGACCACCTCGCGGCTGCTGGACCCAGCCGCCTTCGGGCTGATGGCGCTGGCCCAGCTAGTCGTGCTGCTCGCCCCATTCTTCCCCCTGATGGGGCTGGCCTCGGCGCTGGTGCAGGAGCCGGTACTGTCCAGGGACTTACGTCCGCGCGGCGTCCACCGCTGGGATCGCGATCGGCGTCGTCTGCTTCGGTCTGAAGTGGGTGCTGGCCGCGCTGGTCGGTGCCATTTTCCGGGCGCCCGACCTGCCCCCCCGCTGCCGGCGATCCGCCGCGAACCGCGCATGCGGCTGACCGCGGCCGGGGTGCTCGGCGTCGGCGGCCTGCGCTGGCGCCTGGCACCGCTGGTCATGGGCCAGTGGGATCCTCGATCATGATCGAGCTGGTGCTGCTTGGATTGGGGCTGGCGGCCGTGGGCGCGGTCGGCATCGCGGTGACCGAGGTGCTCGTCCGGCGAGCCGAGGTGGGTGCTGCGCTGCTGCTCGGCGCCACGCTGATCAGCGCGACCTGGGCGGCCGGGTGACCTCCGTGACGCTGTCCGGTGGTATCAGGGTGCTGGTGATCGACGTCGCCTTCGCCCTGGTGTTGGCGGCGGGGATCCTTCGGATGCTGCGGATGCCACGCTTCACGCGGTGGCAACGCTGGGCGCTGCTGGTCGGCATCATGCTGCTGCTGTCGCTGGTGAGAGGAGCAGTTGCGTTCGGTCCCCAGCACGCCATTGCTGAGTTCCGGCTGTTCCTCGCATTCCTAGCCGGCGCGCTCTACTTCGCCACCTTCCCGCCGTCCGGCCGGCTGAACGACCGGATCGGCCGGATCTGGCTGGCGCTCAGCATCCCCATGATGATCCTGGTCTGCCTGCGCTGGCTGGACAACTTCGCCGGGATCGACCTCGGCGTGCCGCCGGCGGAATTCGGCGCCGACGCGGCCATCAAGGTGCTGAACGGGCCGTACACGTTCTTCCTGGCGGACGCGGTCATCCTCACCGTTCCCTTCTGGCAGCTGCAGGACCGCCGCTCGAGGCGGCTGACGTGGGTCGGCGCGCTGCTCCTGCTGTTCGTGGTGCTGCTGAACCGGCGCACGGCCTGGCTCGCGATCGTCGTCGGGCTGGCAGTCATCATGCTGCGGAGACGCAGGCTCAGCCGCCGCGTGGTCGCGATGGTTCTCGGCGCCGTCCTGCTCACCATCGCGGGATACGTCGCCCTGGGAGGGTCGGAGGGCGGGGAGCAGATTGTCGCGACGTCGGCGGTCGGCACGGGCACGCTCGAATGGCGCATCCAAGGATGGTCTGAGTTGCTCGCCGGCATGTCGTCGGATCCGGTGCAGTGGGGGATTGGCGGGCCCCTTGGGAGCGACTTCACCCGGGAGGTGCAGGGGTCCGAGGTGCAGGCCGAGCCACACAACTTCTACCTGGCACTTCTGCTGCGGGCCGGAGTGGTTGGCCTGCTCGCGCTCATCGCGCTCACCAGTGGGCTCCTCCGCGCGCTGTGGCGGATCCCGCCGCCAGGCGGCCAGGACGGCCTGCTCGCGCCCGGCGTGTTCCCGGCGTTGCTGGCGATGCAGATCGTCTGGTTCCTGGCGTGGGTCCCCGGGATGGAGCAGGGAATCATCACCGGTCTCGCCGTCGGCCTGGCGGCGTGCAGTCGTGGCGGTGTCCGGGCTCTCCAGGGCGCCCGCCGAGCCTCGTCTCCGGGGGCGGTCTGAGCTGTGGCCGGTACACACCCGGCAGGAGGCTACGTAACCCATCGGGGGCGTCGAGCGCCCCTCCCGCGCCTGTCGTCAGCTCCAGGCCCCGGCAAGCGCGGGCAGGCTGGAGACCGGAGCGAACCTCACCGGCAAAGAAGCGATCCGTGCGCTCAAGCGGAGGGACAGCAGTGCAGACAGAAGAGGCGCCAGTGGACCAGGTGCTCAACCTGCGTGTCGGCGAGATCGTCGGGGTGCGCAGCGAGGCCGAGATCCTGGCTACGCTTGCATCTTGCCGCGGTGCGGTGCCTTGCGACGGCGAGGAGCACGGCGGCTGCCAGGCCGCTGTCTCTTCTATTGGATGGAGGCGTGGCTCAAGCGGGTCCCGGCCGGCGAGCCCGGGCGGCATCGTCGAGCAATTGGAATCTCAGCTATATCGAATCCCGCTAACCTTCGTCGCTGGCTTTGGACGACTCAGCTCCGCCAACACTGCTCCAGTTCAGCAGCCGACGTCCGCGACAGACGACGGAATGAATCCAATATCGTGTAGCAGGACCGATATGCGGCGGCGGCCCTCTCAGGTTTCATCTTCGGCGCCTTCGATCCACCATCGCAGACGGTTCGAACCCGTGATCGTCACGATCGCGGCAGCGTGACTATAGTCCACGCGCCGGTCGACGCGACCGGTCAATGCTGGCCTCGAGTGCTTCCAGCGCTCCGGCGATTGGACGCGTGCGATCTGCGGTACGCTGATTCAGTTCTTGTACGGGGACGAAATGCACGAACCGGACAGGAGCGGCGACCTTGGAGACCTCAACATGAGCATTCGACACGCCGCACGTCGTGCAGTGCAACGAGCAGGCCTCGACGTACAGCCGTTCCCCCGTTCGGCGCCACTCTTCCAGGTGGTACGCCTCATGAACCGTCGGGGTGTTACCTGCGTGATCGATGTGGGTGCCAACATCGGCCAGTATGCGAGCGAGATGCGCCGTTTAGGCTTCCGCAACTCGATCCTTTCGCTTGAGCCCCTGCGAGCGGAGTTTCAGGTGCTCGAGCAGCGGTGCGCGAAGGATCGATCCTGGAAATGCCAGCAGTTCGCCGTAGGTGCGGAGCCGGGGGAGACTACAATCAACGTCGCGGGGAACTCAGTAAGTTCAAGTCTCGCCCCGATGCTCAGCCGACACCTTCGGGCCGCTCCGGAATCGAGGTTCGTGCGCACGGAGGAAGTGCGCGTGACCACGATCGATGATCTGGCCGCCGCACATAACCTTGAGTTGGCGACCACATTCTTGAAAGTCGACACTCAGGGCTTCGAGCGGCATGTTCTCGCTGGCGCTGCGAACTCTCTGGAACTTCTCACCGGTGTGCAATTGGAGCTCTCCTTGGTGCCGCTCTACGAGGACGACCTCCAACTGCCTTCGGCGATTGAGTTGATGGAGGCAATCGGTCTTCGTCTCGCTGCTATCCTGCCGGGCTTCACTGACCCGGTGACATCGGAAACTCTCCAGTGCGATGGCGTCTTCCTTCGGCACACCGAGTAGTAGCCGGCACTGACGTTGACCGCCCCGGGGAGAACTGGTCATAGGTGTGCCACCATCACCACTGGCGGCTTCGACTTTCTGGGCTGGCGCATCCAGCTTCATCGCCAGCGAGGTGGACCAAGCGATACGTCTACACCTACCCGGCGAAGCAGGGCCGGTTGGCCGGGCATGATCGCTATGACGCCCAGCGGCTTCGCTCGGGTGCTCGCCTGGCTGGAGGCCGGCGACCCCGACGGCGAGGACAAAGCCTGCCTACCTGGCCAAGGAGCTGCTGTGCGAGACCTATCTCGCCGACCACGCTCTTCGACGCCCGCCGACGGCTCACCAACTTCTACGACCACTGTGCGGCGAGCGGCGTACCCGAACTCGAGCGGCTCGCCCGGACCATCGCCCGCTGGGAGACCCCGATCCTGCGCTGGCATCGCACCCGGCTCACCAACGCGGCCACCGAGGGCACCAACCTGATCGTCAAGAACATCAAGCGCCTCGGGTTCGGGTTCCGGAACTTCGACAACTATCGACTCCGTCTCCTGCTGCGCTGCGGCGCCCATGGCAACATCACACCGTCGCATCAATACGACCCCGCCAACCACGCGTCAGCGCCTAGAGCCGCGAAAGGAACCTGCTTTATGCCCGACGTTGTCGCTATAACCCGCTTCATTGCGCACTATCGGGTGCCGTTTCACGAAGCGGTGCGCACGAAACTGGCGACAAGCGGCATCCGATATCGCCTCTTGCACGGCGCGCCCAGGCCCGGCGAAGCCGCCAAGCAGGATTCGGGAGCCATCCGCTGGGCCGAAGAGGTCAGCTGCACCTACCTTGGTCCCGGTGGCAAGCTGGTGTGGCTATCGATCATGGGCAAGGTGCGCGGCGCCGATCTCGTGGTGATCGGCCAGGAGAACGCGCTCCTCAGCAATTACCCATTGCAGTTCTGGCGGAAGTTCGGCGGCCCGAGGCTGGCGTTCTTCGGCCACGGCAAGAACTTCAATTCCTCGAGACCCGACAGCGCGGCGGAACGCTTCAAGCGGCTCTGGATCAAGCAGGTCGACTGGTGGTTCGCCTACACCCAGCGGTCCGCCGCCATCGTCGCCGGTGCCGGCTTTCCCCGCGATCGGATTACGGTGTTCAACAACGCCATCGACACCTCCGGGATCGCCGCAGAAGTCGCGGCGCTCGATCCGGCGGCGCAGACTGCGTTCCGGCAATCGCTGTTCGGCGGCTCGCAGAACATCGGCGTCTACGTCGGCGGGCTCTATCGCGAAAAGCGGCTCGGCTTCCTGCTGGACGCGGCTCGTCTGGTGCATGAAGCCGTTCCCGATTTCCACCTGCTGATCATTGGCGGCGGACCGGACGCTGTGATCGCGGAAGCAGCGGCCGCCGAACTGCCTTGGGTGCACTATGTCGGCCCAAAGTTCGGAGCGGAGAAGACGGCCCTCGCCAGCCTTGGCCGGGTGTTCCTGATGCCGGGTCTAGTCGGCCTCGGCGTTCTCGACTCGTTCGCCTACGGCACTCCAATGGTAACCACGGACGTTCCATATCACAGCCCTGAAATCGACTATCTCAGGCACGGCGAGAACGGGCTGATCGTGGCGGATGACGTACCGACATATGCGGAGGCCGTGACCGGACTGCTGACCGACGAAGCGTGGCGGCTTCAGCTCAGGCGCGGCGCGGCGGCGGCACTGGAGACCTTTACCATCCAAGCAATGGCGCGGCGGTTCGCCGATGGGGTTCTTGGGGCACTCACAGGCGGCCGGCAGACCTAGATGGTCCAGCCCTAGCGCCAGCGCCACCACCGTGAGCGGGGGTTGAAGCATCCGTCGGTCGGGAACACCGAGCTGCCCGCGAAGTAGACGTTGCGGACGCCGTGCCGGCAGATGGCGTCGACCACACCATTGGCGGGGTCGGGATGCATCCGAGTCGTCCAGAGGTGGTGGCAGTTGCCTTCCAGCGGGCAGGCGGGTCCTCGTCGCCCAGCATGAACTCGACGTGGCCGAGCGCGGCCGATGCAGATGTGATCTCGACGTGCTCATCGCCGGCAAGCTCCCGCGCATCCGGACGGCACTCCACTGCTCACCCTTCCGTCCACGACCTGCGCTGGCACACGCTCACGGTGTACCGTCGTGGCTGCAAAGCGATGGATTGGGACAAGAGGCGGGTACTGGTGATCGATCCGCTATTCAGCGATCGGTCGTCCACGGTCGGCGGCCGCACTGACCTCCCATCAGTAGCAGCTGGCCGGCCAGATCGCCGACATCGAGCACCACGTGGACCAGCGCACCGACGGCCGGGAGGAACCGGCCCGGATCCTCTGAGCGCCGCTGCTCGTCGAGGTGCCACAGCCCACGCGCCCCGCAAGTGGCGACGGGCCGGTCACCCCGCCGGAGCTCGACCCGGCCCTCGAGGACGCCTATCACCTCGTCGTCGCCTCGACGGGCACGAGCTGGCCGGAGTCGGTGGAAAGTCGATCGCCGTGACGAGCGTCGAGCCGGACGCCAGCAGGACCTCCAACGTGCTGAAGATCGCCACCGCCGCATCGCAGGACAACCGGACGATCCTGCTCATCGACGCGGACGTGCACATGCGGCGCCTCTCTGAACGCGTCGACTTCGCCCAGGTCGCTGCTGAGGGCAATGGCCAGGGCCGCCCATGCCGCGGGAAGAGCCCGCCGGCGCAGCTCGGCGTTGCCGGAGGGGCCGACAGTGTTGTGCTGGTCGTCTCCCATCGGGTCGCGCTTCAGCCGCCTATGCGAGGTCCGCGACCGCCTCGCCTTCGTCAAGACGCCGCTGATCGGCTACGTCTATGTCCGGCCGCGCGGCCGCGGCGTCCGCACACCGCTGGAGACGGGTCAGGCGCCCGCCGCGCCGCATGCCAGCGGGTAGAGGGTAAGGGCTGCACGAGATGGAGAGGCCAGGCAACGGGCGTGCCGACCCGGCCCGGTCGAGTCGCAAGCAGACGAACCTCACGGCGCAGACCGCGTCCGGCCTGAGCTGGTTCTACCTGTCCACGATGACGCTCATGGTCGCCAACCTCGCCTACACCGCGACCGTCTCGCGGCTGCTGGCCCGGCCGACTTCGGGCTCATGGCCATCGCCAACCTGGTCGTCCTGTTCACCCAGTTCTTCGTCCGCATGGGGCTGGCTTCGGCGCTGGTCCAGAAGCCGGACCTGTCCGAGGAGGAGATCCGGGCCGCCTCCACCGCCGGCATCGCCATCGGCCTGGCCTGCCTGGTGCTGATCTGGATCCTGGCCCCGGCCGTCGCCGCCTTGTTCCGGGCACCGGACCTCCCGCCCGTCCTGCGTGCGTCTGGGCGTGTCGTTCGTGTTCATGGGCTGGTCCATGACGGGACTGGGCCTGCTGCGCCGCGAGCTCCGCTTCCGCACCCTGTCGATGATCTCGGTGGGCACGTACGTGTTCGGCTACCTCGTCGTGGGCGTGGGCCTGGCCCTGCTCGGGGCCGGCGTGTGGAGCCTGGTGGCGGCGTCGGTGGCGTCCACGGCGACCCAGGCGATCTGGCAGTACGCCATCGTCCGGCATCCGCTCCGGCCCGTGCTCCGCTGGGAGCCGTACCAGGCGGTCTGCGGCTACGGGGCGCGCCTGTCGGGCGCCTACCTGATGGACTACGTCGGCAGCAACCTCGACACCTTGACGGTCAGCCGTATGGCGAGCACCGCGGTGCTCGGCCAGTACACCCGGGCGTACTACCTGGTCTTCCAGCCGCTCAGCAACTACCTGGCCCAGGCGCTGACGAATGTGCTGTTCTCGACCCTCAGCCGCATCCAGCAGGACCTGGCCCGCCTGCGCCGTGCCTACTTCAGCGTCTTGTCGCTCGGGAACCTGATGCTGTTCCCGATCTGCGCCGGCATCGCGGTGGCGGCGCACGAGCTGGTCCAGGTCGTGCTCGGCCCGCAGTGGGACCTGGCGGTCGGGCTGGTCCCGTGGTTCGCTGCTCGCGGGTGGCTGTCATGTCGTCTCCCAGCTCACGCAGCTGCTGGCGGACGCGCGCGCGGAGCTGAACCGGTCGCTGGTCGTCCAGACGGCCTATATCGTTGCGCTGGCCCTGCTCCTCCTGCTGGCGCTCCGCTTCCGGTCCCAGGGAGTGTGGGTGGTCGCCGCGGCCGTCGCCGCCGCGGAGCTGCTCCGGTACGTGGGCTACCTCGCCCTCGCCCGGCGCGTCCTGGGAATGCCGTCGGCTCGGCTGTGGCAGGCGCACGTTCCGGCGGTGTTCGCCAGCGCCGGCGTGGCCCTGGCCATCGCCGCCACCAGGTGGGCGCTGACCGGCCACGTCCGAACCCTGGTCGTCCTGGGGGCCGAGGTCGGCGCCGGAGCGCTCGCGCTGGCGCTCTGCATCCGGTTCTGCCCACTGCCGGCCGTCCGCTCCGAGCTCTGGATGCGCCTTGACCGCGGCCGGCGTGCTCGGCGACGTCGGTGGTCTGCGGTGGCGGCTGGCGTCGCTCGTGCTTCGGGCGGCCGGACCCGGCGACGGTGCCGGAGGGGACTGACCGTGAGCACCGTGCTCCTGCTCGGCCTGGGCCTCCTGGTCGCTCGGCGGGCTCGGCGTGGCCGTTCTCGAGGTGCTGATCAGGCCGGGCGGACGTCGCGGCGGCGCTGGTGCTCGGCTCGGTGGTGGTGGAGGCGGTCTTCGTCGACCGGGTGCCGGTCGCTGCCGCTGCCGGGCGGGACACGGGTCTACGTCACGGACGTGGTGTCCGGGCTCGTTCTGGGAGCTGCTCTGGCCCGGCTCCTGCGGCTGCGCCGCTTCGACCGGTTCCACCGCTGGCTGCTGCTCCTCGGCGTCCTTCTGCTCGTGTCGCTCGCCCGAGGAGTGGCGGCGTTCGGCATGCAGCCGAGCGTCGCCGACGTCCGCCAGTATCTGTTCTTCGCCGGGGTCGCTGCCGCGGCGGTCCGCGAACCCTGCCGACCCGACCCCGTGAGGTGCAGCGTGCAGACCACCAAGCCCCCTGACCGTCAGACGCCCGGCCTGCGCGTCGGCGAGGTCGTCGAGGTGCGCAGCGAGGCCGAGATCCTGGCCACGCTCGACGAGCAGGGTGAGCTCGAGTCGCTGCCGTTCATGCCCGAGATGCTGCAGTTCTGCGGCCGGCGGTTCAGGGTGGACAAGCTGGCCCTGAAGCTGTGCGACACCATCGGCTCGACCGGCATGTACCGCATGCGCAACGCCGTGCACCTTGCGGGGTGCGCTGCGACGGCCAGGCGCACGGCGGCTGCCAGGCCGGCTGCCTCATCTACTGGAAGGAGGCGTGGCTCAGGCGGGTCCCGGCCGGCGAGCCCGGGCCCGCGCCGGCGCCCGGCTGCACGCTGGTCACGCTGACAGCGGCGACGCGCCGGCCCGCGGACCCCGCCGCCCCCGGCGAGGAACGGTACGCGTGCCAGGCGACCGAGCTACTGCGGGCCGCGCCCGAGCGCATCCCGGCGTGGGACGGCAGGCAGTACCTGCAGGACGTCCGCTCGGGCAACGCCGGCGCCCTGGCCATGATCCGCACGGTCGGCATCGGCCTGTTCAACGAGTACCAGGACGCCAGCCGGCGCCTGCTCCCCCGGCCGCTGCGGATCCGGGGCGGCCGCAGGTACCCGTTCATCGAGGGCCGCCTCCAGAAGACGCCGGTGCAGACGCTCGGCCTGCAGCCCGGCGAGCGGGTTCGGGTCAAGCGCCGGGAAGCGATCGTCGCGACGCTCGACGCCAACAACGCCAATCGCGGCATGTCGTTCGACGGGGAGATGCAGCGCTACTGCGGGCAGGAGGCCCGGGTGCTGCGCCGGGTCGAGCGGATCATCGACGAGAAGAGCGGCCGGATGCTGCGGTTGAAGAACCCCTGCATCGTCCTGGACGACGTCACGTGCAGCGGGGCCTACCACCGCCTGTGCCCGCGCGGCATCTACCCGTACTGGCGGGAGATCTGGCTGGAGCGGGTGGAATGAGCCGCCGTCCGGTCAGCCCGCCTTCGGGCGCGCCCCCGCCGTGGCGGCCGTGAACGCGGCCCGCACGGGCAGCCACCTCGGCGACACGCCCCGGTCGTGCACCTCCGGCAGCTCGAACAGCCGCAGCACCTCGCGGGCCTCGGCCCGCCGTCCCATCCGCAGCCGGCGGTAGGCGCCCGCCAGGATGAACTGGTGGTACCAGTCGGCCTGCCAGCGCCGGATGCTGCGTTCGGGCACGACGCCCCGGGCGACGGCACGGTCGAAGATCTCGCCGTTCGCCCTGATGGTCCCGGGGTTCCACATGCCGGTCGTCGCCGCCGCCTCGTGGACGGTGTACGCACAGGTCGCCTGGGGCAGGCACCGCACGCCGTAGCGGGAGAACAGCCGCACCCACATGTCGGTGTCGGCGGCGCCGCCGACGGTGGTGTCGAACAGGCCCTCCTGCTCCATGGCGGCGCGGCGCACCACCGCGGTGGGCACCCGCACGAACGAGGAGTTGCGCAGCAGCCGCCGGAGTGCCTCCCTCGGCTCTAGGTACCGCTCGCGGCGGAACGTCTGCTCGCGCCGGCGCACGCCGTCGATGTCGACGATGTGGACCCCGAACAGCAGCACGCTCTCGCCGGGTGCCGCCCGGCGGATCGCGTCGAGCATGGCCGCGCCCGCGCCCGGCAGCAGGTAGTCGTCGTCGTGGAGCTGCATGACCCACTGGCCGGTGGAGATCTCCACGGCGCGGTTCAGGTTCTCGACCAGGCTCAGCGCCGGCCGGTTCCAGACGTACCGGTACCTCGAGGGCCAGCCGGTCAGGACCCGTCGCACCACGTCACCGGTGGCGCCGTCGTCGGACCCGTCGGACACGGCCACCTCGATGTGCTCGGCCACGGGCGCGACCGCGCGTACGACCGAGCGCAGCGCCCGCTCCAGCAGGCCGGGACGGTTGCGGGTCGGCATCGTGATCGACAGCGGCATGGCGTCGGCGATCACGGCGTGGTCCCGACGGGCTGGTCTCCGGGCGTCCTCCGGCGTCTCGTCGAGATCGACGACGCGCCCGCCCGCGGCGCCGGCCAGAGCCGGTCGTAGGCGGCCAGCAGCACCGGCGCCGAGTGCTCCCAGGCCAGGACCGAACGGACCCGCGCGCGGCCGGCCTGGCCCATGCAGCGGCGGCGGGCCGGGTCGTCGAGCAGCTCGCTGATGCTGCGGGCCAGCGCCCGCTCGCAGTTGGGCTCGGCGAACAGGGCCGCCGGCCCGGCCGAGACACGGTGCTCGGTGAGCTCGTAGGCGACGACCGGAAGCCCGAAGAACATGTACTCCATGATCTTGTTCATCGTGCTCTTGTCCGACCAGCCGTTCTTCGGGTCGGGGTCGACCCCGAGGTCGGCGGACGACAGGATGCGGCAGAGCTCGTCGTCGCTCACCCGGCCGGTGAAGGTGCACAGCTCGGCCACGCCGAGCTCCTCCGCGTAGGCTCTGATGCTCGGCTGGTAGGGGCCGCCCCCGACCAGCACGCAGTGGACGTCGTCGCGGCCGAGCTCGTCGCGCAGCAGCTTCACCGCCCGCACCAGATGGTCCACCCCGTCCTGCTTGCAGATCTCACCGAGGTAGACGATCAGGTGGCGCCTGCCCTTGCGCCAGGCCCGGTCCGGTGGGTGGACGGTCAGGCGCTCGAGGTCAGGGCCGGAGCGCACCACGTAGACGTCGGCCGACGCCATCCCGCCCCGCTCGACGGCGATCCGCTGGTGGCTCTTGTTGGTGGTGATGACCAGGTCGGCTGTCTCGAACGTCTTGCGCTCCAGGTACCGCAGCCCGGCCACGGCCAGCCCGCCCGTGGAGCCGAACTTGGCCTCGTACATCTCGGGTGAGAGGTCGTGGTGGTCGAACAGGAAGCGCTTGCCGAACAGCTTCCAGAAGCGGCCGAGCGGCCAGTAGGTCTCCGGCGGGTTGCAGACGTGGAGCACGTCGAAGCCGCGGCCGGCCACGGCCACCCGGACCGACTTCATGGCCGTGCGCACGAAGCACCAGAGGAACTCGGCCACGAAGCCGAGCGTGCCCTGAGCGTCCACCGGCAGCCCGTAGCGGTGGATGTGCACGTCCTCGAGCACCTCGAAGGAGCGGGTGAAGCCCTTGGCCTTGGGACAGATGACGCTCACCCGGTGGCCGGCCCTGGCCAGGGTGGTGGCCTCCAGCCACACCCGGCGGTCGAACGGGACGGGCAGGTTGTGGACGACGATGAGGACCCGGCGGGGCCTACCAGCCGATGCCATGGTAGGCGTTCCCATCGCTGCGTCGGTCGACGATGTGGACGAGGTCGACGATCCGCTGCCCTGGCCGCGGGCACTCGGCGACCGCCCGGAACGCCGGGTCGTTGTTGCCGATCACCAGGGTGCGGGCGTGGTCGAGGACCTCGTCGATGCTCGACACCATCAGGTCGGAGATGTGCGGGATCTGGTCGAGGATGTAGCTCCGGTTGGCGCCCACCAGCTTGGCCAGGTTCACGTTCGCGTCGTAGATGCTGACCTCGTAGCCCTTTCCGATCAGCCGCTCCACGACCTCGACCATGGGGCTCTCGCGCAGGTCGTCGGTCCCCGCCTTGAAGGCGAGCCCGAGCACCCCGATCTGGCGTGCGCCGCCCTCGGTCACCAACTGGAACGCCCGCTCGAGCTGCTGGGCGTTGCTGGGCAGGATCGCGTTGAGCACGGGAAGGTCGAGGTCCAGGCCGCGGCCCTGGTAACGCAGGGCCCGGACGTCCTTGGGCAGGCAGGAGCCACCGAAGGCGAAGCCGGGGCGCAGGTAGACCGGGGACAGGTTCAGCTTCGTGTCGGTGCACAGGATGTCCATGACACGGTGGCCGTCGAGACCCTGGGCCTTGGCCAGGCTGCCGATCTCGTTGGCGAAGGTCACCTTGAGGGCGTGCCAGGAGTTGTCGACGTACTTGGCCATCTCGGCCAGCTCCAGGTCGGTCTGGACCAGCGGCGCCCCCGGCCGCGCCGCCAACGGGGTCACCAGGTCGCGGACCGCCTCGTGGATCGCGCCGATGACCACCTTGGATGGCTGGCGGTAGTCACGGATCGCCGTCCCCTCGCGCAGGAACTCGGGGTACACCGCGACCGCCACCGGCCGGCCCGCGGTCCGCTCCAGCTCGGGCAGCAGGACGTCGCGGGTCGTGCCCGGCAGGACCGTGCTCCGGACGACCACCGTGATGGGCGAACGACGGCGCCGGATGGCCTGCCCGATGTCGCCGGCCACCCGGCGCAGGCTCGTGAGGTCGAGGCTGCCGTTGCCCCTGCTGGGCGTGCCCACGCAGACCAGGCCGACGTCGGTGCCGGCGACCGCCGCGTCGCAGTCGGTGGTGGCGCGCAGGCGGCCGGCGCGCACGCCCTCCTCGATGAGCTCGCCGAGGCCGGCCTCGACCACGGGCGCGTGGCCCTGGTTCAGCAGGTCGACCTTGACCGGGTTGGTGTCGACGCCGACCACCGTGTGGCCGTCGGCAGCCAGGCAGGCGGCCGAGACGGCGCCGACGTAGCCGAGCCCGTAGACGCTGATCCTCACGGCGTGGTCCCAGGATCGAGCTGGAGGACCGTCGTCAGGGCCCGGCCGTGACCGACGCGGCCGCTCCCGAGCAACGTGACCGTGGGCACCCGTGCGCCGAACGCGGGCGAGTACCAGCCCGCGGGCGGGTCGGTCTGGCCTTCGAGGCACCGCCAGGCCAGCTCGTCGGGGAGGGTCAGCGTGGCGCCCCGTCGGCCGTGGCCGTCCGGCCATTGGAGGACGGCCCGAGCGCCTTCGAGGGTGCAGGCGACGTCGGGGCCCAGATGGAAGGCCAGGCGGCAGTCGTGGGCGCCGCCGTCGAGGCGGTCCTCGACGACCAGCTGGCGCGCTCGCCGGTCCAGCCGGACACTCCGGCGGTGGACGGCCGGTGGGCGCAGGCGCCGGTAGCCGTGGTGGGCGGCCCGCCACTCGGCCACCGGGCCGCCGTCCAGCCCGGCCGCGCCCTCGAGCTCGGCCCGGGCCTGCCGGGCCCAGAGGTGGGGGCCGGCCGCCAGAGACTGGTCGACCCCGCCGACCTCCAGGGTGTTGTGGGCCAGCGTGGACCGGAAGTAGTCGCGCCAGGCCGGGTCGGCGCCGTAGCAGTAGGTCCCCGGATCGGCGAGCACGTCGACCCCGCCCACCCGGACCTCGATGGCCAGGGCGTCGGCGTGGGCGTGGGCGGCGATCGACAGGTACCCGTGGGGGCCGTGGTCGGCACGGCACCACAGCTCGTCGGGCCGGCCGTCGGTGTCACGCAGGAGGGCCATGCCGGCGTCGGCGAACAGCGACGGCCGCCGCGCCGGCCGGGCCCCCCGGGGAACGGCCTGGCGGCGAGCCGCGTCCACAGGGCGGTGCGCGCGTCGCCACGCTGCCGGGCCGGCCACCAGGAGGCCGGACCGAACAGCACCGCGCCGGTGGCCAGCAGGGAGGCCCAGCGGTCGTAGCCGGGCCCGTCCAGCAGCAGGCCGTGGCCGTCGTCGGCGTCGCCCTGGCGGGGCGGGCGCAGGCGCACGTCGACGACGGCGGCCAGGGCGTCGGTCATGCGCCGCAGGGTGTCCCAGACCGGGTCGCCGAGCGGATGGCCGGCCAGCTCGCCCTCGAGGGCGGCGGCCAGGCCGAGCTCGAGCACGAAGCCGTGGTATTCGGTGGCCAGCTCGCGGTTCAGACCGCTGGCGAAGGTCTGCCTCTCGAGCTCGCGCTGGAGCTTGGTGGCGGCCGCCTCACGCCAGGCGCTGCTCTCGGGGAACCAGGGGAACGCGCAGCCCGCGGCGAACTGCCCGGCCATCTCGGCCACGATGTGGTTGTTGGCCGACGACCCGTGGCTCGGCAGCCGGGCCAGCCACTCCTGGTGGTGATGGAGCTGCTGCAGGAAGGTGCGGTTGGTCTCGAACAGCGGCCCGGCCCCGGCCCAGCCGTCCAGCAGCCGGCGGATCCAGACCCAGGACAGCAGCCGCAGGCCGAGCTCGATGCCGCTGGTCCAGTGGACGCCGGAGAGGAACGGGTTGGCCGCCCACCAGGAGCGGAGCTGCGTGGCCACGGCCTTGGCGTACCGCTCGTCGCCATCGAGGTGGTACGCGGCGGCCAGCACGCTCAGGTGCTGGTGGCGCGACGGCTCCCACACGTACTTGACATTGCCGACCGCTTCGGAGTCGCGGTGGTCGACAGCGAAGCAGTAGCGCCGGTCGGGCGCTCGCCGACCCGTGTCGGGGTCCAGGAACCAGTCCGGTGCCGGCGCCATGTCGTCGCGCTCGCGGGCGAACACCGGCCAGCGGCCGCCGAGAAGGTCCTCGGCGGCCTCCTTGAGCCGGACCCGGGCGTCCTCGGGCACGTCGTCGCCGGCGACAGGCAGAAGGGCGGCGAAGGACGGGTAGACGGCCGGCACGCTGGTCGGGTCGGCGTCGGGGTCGGTGACCTGCCGACTCCGCCAGCGACGCCTGGTCAGCTCGTCGCGCGCCCGCCCGGCCGCCTCCGCGGGCGACATGCTGGCCAGCCGCCGGGCGTACCAGCGGAGGTTCATTCCGCCCTCCCTTCGTCGGCCGTCACGGCCTCCAGGCGGCGGCTGCCCAGGCTGCGCCGGGCCGCGAAGGTGGCCCGGGTGGTGGCCGCCAGCGAGGCCAGCGGGACCGGCATGGCCCGCGCCTCGGCGACGGCGCGCACGAAGGCGTCCAGCTCCTGCCGCTGGCCCTTGTCGATGCCGGTCCGGGAGCGGCGGACGCGGCGCCGGCCGCCGCGCCACAGCTCGGTGCGCTGGAAATTGTGCAGCCTGGCCACCTGGCCGTCCCCGCTGACCTGGAACTGCTCCTTGGGCGCGCGGGGGTCGCCGCCAGTCTGGTAGGCGAGGGTGGCGACCGACCCGTCGGCGTACAGCAACGTGCTCGCGGTGTCGTCGGGGTCGCCGGTGGCGACGGAGAACACCGCGACCGGGTCCTGCTCGAGCCACCACGAGATGGTGTCGACGAAATGGCATCCCTCCCCCACCAGGCGCGAGCCCTCCTCGGGGTGGGCATACCAACTCCCGGCCTCCAGCCGCCCGGCGTTGACGTCGTAGCGGACCTGCACCGGCCCGCTCCGGGTCCCGGCGGCGGCCTTGAGGTCGACCAGCAGCGGCGCGAAGCGCCGGTTGAAACCGACCATCAGACGGTCGTTGCCGCTGTCGGTGACCGCCGCCAGGATCGCCCCGAGCTGCTCCGGGTCGAGCGCCAGGGGCTTTTCGACGAACACCGCCTTGCCGGCCGCCAGGGCCTCGCACACCATGGACGCGTGGGCGTGATGGCGGGTCACGATCACCACGGCGTCGACCGCGTCGTCGTCCAGAAGGCCCCGGTAGTCGGTGGAGCAGCGCTCGAAGCCGAACCGGCGCTGGGCGTTGGCCGCCGACAGCCCGGTCGCGGTCGCCACCTCGACGAGCCGGACGTCGGGCCGGTCGCGCAGGTGGGGCAGCAGCATGCTCGTGGCGTAACTGCCGGCCCCGATCAGACCGAGCCGGACCACCTGCTGGGCGACCGGCCGGCGGACCGGTCGATCGGGCTGGGTGGCGGTGGCCTGCCGGCGTTGCGCGGACCCGTTGGGCGAGTAGCGGAACAGCATGCCGACGCCGCCCTGTTCCCCGCGCTGGATCCGCTCGTAGGCGCCGACCGCGTCGTCGAACGGCAGCACCGCGGAGACGAGGAGGTCCAGGTCGAGCCGACCCTCGGCCACCAGGTCCAGGAAGCACGCCATGTTGCGCCGTTCGGTCCAGCGAACGTGGCCGATCGGGTAGTCGACCCCGTCCTCCTCGTAGGTCGGGTCGTAGCGTCCGGGGCCGTACGAGCGCGAGAAGCGGACCTCCAGCTCCTTGGCGTAGTACTCGGTCCAGGGCAGGTCCAGGCGGCACTTGCCGATGTCCACGATCCGGGCCCGGTCCCTGGCCAGGTCGGCGGCGAGCTCGACCGGTTGGTTGGTGTCGCCGCCGGCGGTGAGGAAGACGTGGTCGGCCCCGGCGCCGTCGGTGAGGGCGGCGAGCACCTCCAGCACCGGGCCGCGGCTGGCCCGGTCGGGTGGGCGACAGGCGGCCGCCCCGCTCCGCTCGGCCAGCCGGCACCGCTCGGTCGACGGGTCGAGGCCGACCACGTTGACCCCGGCGGCGCGCAGGAGCTGCACCAGCAGCTGCCCGACCAGGCCGAGGCCGATGACGCAGGCGGTCTCGCCCAGCCGCGCCTCCGACTGCCGGTAGCCCTGCATGGCGATTGCGCCCACGGTGGTGAAGGCGGCGTGCTCGGAAGCGACCGGATCGGGCAGGGGCACGCACAGATTGCGCGGGACCCAGTTGTACTCGGCGTGGAGGGCGTAGCTGTTTCCGGCGCAGGCGACGCGCTGCCCGACGGCCAGCTCGTCGACGCCGGCGCCCACCTCGACGACCTCACCGCACAGCGAGTAGCCGAGCGGCGTGTAGGCGTCGAGCCGGTCGCTGACCTTCCGGTAGGTGGCGCGCAGGCCCTGCTGGGACACCGACTGCATGACCTTCTTCACCTGGTCGGGCCGGGCGCGCGCCTTGCCGACCAGCGAGAGCTTGCTCTCGTTGATCTTCATCATCTCGGTGCCGGTGGAGATGAGCGAGAACTGCGTGCGGACCAGCACACCACCCGGCCGCGTGGCGGGCACCGGGACCTCGAGCACGGCCAGCTCGCCGGATCGGTAGTTCTGGGCGATCTGCTTCATCGGTCGCCACCCTGCTGCCGGTACCAGACCTCGAGGGTCAGGAGCTGCCAGATCTCCTTGGACCGGTCGGCGGCGCCGCGGCGGTCGTCGTCGATCATGGTCCGCACCATCTGCTTGTCCACCAGCCCGGAGGTGACCAGGGTCCCCCCGGCGACGAGGTCCTCGACCATGTCGGCCAGGTCGCGGCGGATCCACGCCCGCAGCGGCGCGCTGAACAGCCCCTTGGGGCGGTAGACGATCTCCCTGGGCAGCCACGCCTCGGCTGCCTGCTTGAGGATCGCCTTGCGCTCGCGGCCGACGATCTTGGCGCGGCCGGGGATGGCGAAGGCGGCCGCCGCCACCTCCTTGTCCACGTACGGGACGCGGACCTCGGTCGACGCAGCCATGCTGGCCCGGTCGGTGTAGGCCAGGTTGAGGCCGGTCAGGAACAGCCGCGTGTCGGTGTAGCACATCCGGTTCACCTGGTCGTCGGCCGGGCCCTCGGCGTAGACGGCCGCATGCTCCTCGACCAGCTGGTCGACCCGCGGCCAGAGCTCGGGGTCGAGCAGCTCGTGCAGCTCGCCGACGCCGTAGTGGGTGTAGCTGCGGCGGAACGCCGCCTCCTCGGGCAGGTCCGCGAAGGCCACGAAGCGCTTGGCCCAGCGCGCCGCCCGGTAGCCGCGACGCCGGCCGGCCACCGGCAGCCGCTCGACCGCCGGCGCGACGACTCGGTGGCGCAGGACGCCGGGCAGGCGGCGGTAGCGGGCGGCGAGCAGCCCGGCGTAGTGCTTGCGGTAGCCGCCGAACAGCTCGTCGGCGCCCATGCCGGACAGCAGCACCTTGACCCCGGCCTGCCGAGCGGCCCGGCAGATGAGATAGGCGTTGATGGCGGCGGCGTCGCCGATCGGCTCATCCAGCATGTGCACCATGCGCGGCAGCAGGTCGGCCACGTCGGGGGCGATCTCCACCTCGTGCAGCCTGATGCCGTGCTGGCCGGCCAGCTTGCGGGCGTAGGCCAGGTCGTCGGGCATGGCCTCCAGGCGCCGGTCCTCCGGCCGGAACGAGATCGTGTAGCAGTCGATGTCGCGGTTGTGGCGAGCGGCCAGAACGGTGAGCAGGCTGGAGTCCAGCCCGCCGGACAGAAAGGTGGAGATGGGCACGTCGGCCACCAGGTGCGCCGCGACCGAGTCCTCGAGCAGGCGGCGCAGCTCCTCCAGGCCGACCTGCCTCCCGGACGGCGCGGCGAGTTCGGCCCGGGGATCGAAGAACCGCCCCTGTCGCCGGCGGCCGTCCAGGCCGACCTCCAGCCAGCTCCCCGGTGGGAGCTTGTGGACGCCCTGGTAGACGCAGTGGTCCTCGGGGATCCAGTAGTACAGCAGCGAGGCCACGATGGCCGTGTGATCGACCGGCGGTCGCTCCCCGAGCAGCGGCCGCAGCCCCTTGAGCTCCGAGGCGAAGGCCACGCCGCCGTGCCGCGCCGTCCAGAACAGGGGCTTGATGCCGAACTGGTCGCGGGCCAGGGTGAGCGTGCCCTGGCGCTCGTCGAACAGCGCGAAGGCGAACATGCCGCGCAGGCGGCGCAGGCTCGCCGGGCCCCAGCGGCGCCACGCCTCCAGCAGCACCTCGGTGTCGGAACTGGTCCGGAAGCTGATCCCGGCGCCTTCCAGCTCGGCCCGCAGCTGGCGGTAGTTGTAGATCTCGCCGCCGAACACCAGCACCAGCCCGTCCTTCACGAACGGCTGGTTGGCCGCGGCTGAAAGGTCGATGATCGCTAGCCGCCGGTGACCGAGGCGCACCCGTTCGGCCTCGTCGGGGCCCGTCCAGGTGCCGGCCGCGTCCGGCCCGCGGTGGGCGAGGGCGTCGGACATGGCGGCCCACCGGCTCGCGTCGACCGCGATGTCGAAGGTTCCCACGATCCCGCACATGGCTCAGGCCGCGACCCGGCCGCACGGTCTCCGCATCTCAGTAGGCCCCCTGACGGTTGGCGACGGCGCCGAACGTCTTCAGCAGGATGTACAGGTCCAGGGTGGGCGACCAGTTCTCGATGTAGAACAGGTCCAGCCGCAGCGCCTCCTCGGGCGCTACCCGGCTGCGGCCGTTGATCTGCCACCAGCCGGTGACCCCCGCGGGCACCGCCTGCCGTGGGGTCAGCAGGTCGGAGTTGGCGGCCACCTGATCGGCGGGCAGCGGGCGGGGCCCGACGATGCTCATGTCCCCGGTGAGCACGTTCCACAGCTGGGGCAGCTCGTCGAGGCTGAGCCGCCGCAGGACCACCCCGACATGGGTCAGCCGGGGGTCGGACTCCAGCTTGAAGAACGGCCTGGTCGTGTCGAAGGCGTGGTCGCCGGTCCGCATGGTGCGGAACTTGTGCATCCGGAAGATCCGGCCGCCCTTGGTCACCCGCTCCTGGTGGAACAGGGCCGGGCCGCGGGAATCGAGGCGGATGGCCACGGCGATGACCGGCCACAGGGGGAGGCTGACCAGCAGGGCGACCGAGGCCACGGCGAGGTCGATGGTTCGCTTCATGGCCGCCTGGGGCCCGGACAGGTGTACAGGTCGCAGCGCGACCGCGATGCCGGCCCCCACCTTCAGGAGCGCCAGCCGGGAGGTGAGCATCTGCGGCAGGTTCGCCAGCACCCGGACCTCGACCTCCGCCTGGCGTGCCACCAGCGTGACCCGGGACATGTCGGCTTCGGTGATCCCTGCGGACGCGACGAACAGGCACTCGGCGGCATGCTCCTGGACCAGGCGGTCGAGCTCGCCGATCTGGCCCAAGAGGGGCAACCGGCTGGCGGAGACGGTCGGGTCGGAGGCCTGCACATGCCCGAGCGGCAGGAACCCCGAGGCCGTGACCTGGAGGATCCCCACGAGCCGGCTGGCCTCGTCCGAGGTGCCGACGACCAGGGTCCGCAGGGCGAGTCGGCCGTCCATCCGCAGGCGCCACTGGTAGGCCCGCCACCATCGTCGCAGCAGTAGCTCCAACACCAGGACCAGCGCCCAGGTGAGACCGACCCAGGCCCGGGAGAAGGACGCCTTGGACCAGAAGCTCGCCATGATCAGCAGGACGATCCCCACCCCGGACGCCCCGATGACGCGGCGCAGCTCCTCGGGGGCCGACAGGTGCTGGGGGTCGTACAGGTTGAAGGTGTGGAACACGACGATCCACACCAGCGGAGCGAGGGCGATGACGACGGCTTCAGGGGCCGGCACGAGCTCACCCGAGTAGCGCAGGGCGTAGGAGGCCAGCAGGGCCGCCACCACGCAGAGGGCGTCCGTGAGGGCGAGACCCACGGCGACATGGCGGTAGCGGCGCAGCGCGCCACGGCTGGCGACCTGGCGACGGCGGCGCAGCGCGCCACCGCGGGCCGGGACCGACGCCGGCACGGACAAGGGCTGCATGCTCACCACGAACCTCCCTCGCCGAGGAGGTGGCGGCTTACTATGCGTGCCCCCAACTGGCGGCTCGCGACCACGCCAGCAATGACGCCCGCCCGCCGTGGCAACCGGTGCGGTCGCTGAGCAGCAACCTGGTCCCCGTCCCCGGTCATGCGCCCGTCTCCTCGCTCATCAGCGAGGCCTTCGCGCCCGGGGTCCAGAGGGTGAAGTCGCCCGTTGGTTCAAAGGCAACATATTGCTGGGCGACTACAGATTCAAGGGTGACGATGGGGGTAGTCGCGCAATGATTGCGCGACTCCGAGAGGGGCCTTTAGCCGATCTTTAGCCGACCTTTAGCCGACCTTTAGCCGCCGACTATCGCGAGGACCTGCTCGGCGATGAAAGGAGGGCTCATGGGAGCCAAACAGAACCTGGAGCTCGTGGAGGAGCTCCAGCAGGCCGTCCGCGATCGGGCGTTCGATCACTACGGCGAGCTGCTCGCCGAGGACGCGATCTTCCGCATGGCCGGCGTCCCCGCGTCCATGGGCGGCGTGGTCACGGGCCGGGACGCGATCGTCGACCAGTTCCGACAGACAGCCGCCGACAGCACCTTCGAGATCAAGGAGATGTTCGGCGACGACCGGCACGTGTGCCTCGTCGGCAAGGTGACCGCCGAGCGGTTCCCGGGGAACGAGAACCTGAGGGGCGCCGACCAGCCGTACACGACATACGAGTGCATCGTGTACGACATCGCGAACGGCCGGGTGGCCGGGTCGACCGCCTACGTCAACTGGCTCGACCCCTACGTCCAGGTCGGGCTGGTGGACGGGGCGAGCCTCACCACCTGAGCGCGGCGCGCACCGTGGGCGAGCTGCGGGGCGCCACTCGGGGTGCCCCGCAGCAGTAGCGTGCCTCGTCGAGGGATCTGTCGCCCCCGGAGGTCGACGTGATGCGCACCCGCCCGATCCGCCGGACGCTCGCCGCGCTGCTGGTCGCGGCCACCGCCATCGCCACCGGGGCGGCGTCGCCCGCGGGCGCAGCGCCCGCGGCGCCATCCGGTGGCCACCCACCCGAGGTCCGCATCGCCACCTTCAACGCCTCCCTGAACCGCAACCTCGCGGGACAGCTGATCGACCACCTCTCGACCCCCGGCGACGCCCAAGCGGCGACCGTGGCCGAGGTCATCCAGCGGGTGCGGCCCGACCTGCTGCTGATCAACGAGTTCGACTTCGACGAGGACGGCACGGCCGCCGAGCTCTTCCAGCAGAACTACCTGTCGGTGCCGCACAACGGCGCGGCGGCGATCGAGTACCCGTACCGGTTCGTCGCGCCGTCCAACACCGGGATCCCGTCGGGCTTCGACCTGAACAACGACGGCACGGTCGGCGGGCCGGACGACGCCTTCGGCTTCGGGGTCTTCCCCGGCCAGTTCGGCATGGCCGTCTACTCGATGCACCCGATCGTGCTCGACGACGTCCGCACCTTCCAGACGTTCCGGTGGGCCGACATGCCGGGGGCCCTGCTGCCCGACGATCCGGCCACCCCTGAACCGGCCGACTGGTTCACGGACGCCGAGCTGGACGCCGTGCGCCTGTCGTCGAAGTCGCATTGGGACCTGCCGATCGACATCGACGGGCGGCTCGTGCACTTCCTCGTCAGCCACCCGACGCCGCCGGTGTTCGACGGGCCGGAGGACCGCAACGGCCGGCGCAACCACGACGAGATCCGCTTCTGGGCCGACTACGTGCGGCCGGGCCGGTCCTCCGCCTACATCTACGACGACGCCGGGCAGCCGGGCGGGCTCGCGCCCGGGGCCCGGTTCGTCATCGCCGGCGACCAGAACGCCGATCCGCTCGACGGCGACAGCGTGCCCGGCGCGGCCCAGCTGCTGCTCGAGCACCCCCGCGTGAACACATCGGTGACGCCGTCGAGCGACGGGGCAGTCGACGCCGCCGCGCGCCAGGGCGGGGCCAACCTGACCCATCGCGGCGACCCCGCGTTCGACACCGCGGACTTCGCCGACTCCGCACCGGGGAACCTGCGGGTCGACTACGTGCTGCCGTCACGGCCGCTGCGGATCGTCGACGCCGCGGTCTTCTGGCCGACCGCCGACGACCCGCTGTTCCGCCTGGTGGGCGACTTCCCCTTCCCGAGCTCCGATCACCGGCTCACCTGGATCGACGTCATCGTGCCCGGCGGGCCCGACCGGTAGCGGTCAGGACAGGCCCCAGCGCGTCCACGGCGTGGACGGGCGGCACGCCGCGCTCACGCGGAGTCGCGCACGACGACCACCGGTGTCGGCGCCGGGATGACATCCGGCCCTTCGCCGGTGCACAGGATCTGGTGCAGCTTGTCGGCGATCAGCGTGCCCAACGCGTTCATGTCGACGTCGACCGTGGTGAGGCGCGGGGTGAACAGCTCGGACACGGGCAGGTTGTCGCACCCGATCACCGCGACGTCGTCCGGCACCCTGATGCCCGCATCGACGAGGGCCCGGAGGGCGAGGAGGGCGTAGTCGTCGTTGTAGGCCAGCACCGCGTCGGGGTGCGTCCGGCCGGCCAGTGCGCCCATGACCACACCTGCGATGCGATCGTGATCGAGCGGGCTCTCGACGATGGTCAGCGCCATGCCGTGCTCGTCGGCGGCCTCCTGGGCGCCCGCCTGGCGACCGGCACGGAACCAGTCGAACGCCGGATCTGCGGGCATGACGGCGACGACGGAACGGTGCCCCCGGCGGGCGAGGTGGGCCATGGCCACGCGGGTGATCGCGGCCTGATCGAACACGACGGTGGGCGCGAAGCCCAACGGACCGGCGCCGAAGCCGATCACCGCCCGCGTGCCTGCGGACCGCAACCGGGCGACGAGCGGCCCGGTGAGGTGCTCACCGCTGGCGACCAACGCGACCGGTTGCAGGCGGGCGAGCGTGTGGACGAGGCGGGCCACCTCCTGGGTGACCGGGTCCACGAGCGCGGTGTAGCCGAGCTCGCCCAGCCGCTGGGTGAAGGCGGAGATGCACAGGCTGAGGGCATGGCTGTTCGGCCACGGCGGGTGGGCCAGGAGGACGAGGTCGCTCACGCCCGTGCGGAGCTGGCGGGCGGCGGCGTGGGGCGTGTAGCCGAGCTCCTCTGCGGCGGCGAGGACACGGGCGCGGGTGTCAGCCGAGATCGGTTGGCCCGCGGCGTCGTTGAGGACGTAGCTGACAGTGGCCCTCGATACTCCCGCTCGAGCGGCCACGTCCTGGCCGGTCACTCGCTGCGCGCGTGGCATCCGTGTCCTCGTGAGCCTCCGTGGTGAGGTCGGACACTACCCCGTGTCGAGCGCTCTGCCGCCAACGGCCATAGCGGGTCGCACTGCTGCCGACCTCGATTGACACGATTAAGTGTAACTCATACGGTGGCCGCGCCGGCGCTCCACGAGGGGCGGGCGAGCGAGGGGGAACGATGCGCGGACGACGGCACACGACCAGGGTGACGGCTGCACTGTGCGCCGCGGCGTTGGTGGCGTCGGGGGCCTGCACGAACGACGATCCCGCCGGGGGCGGCTCCGACGGCGCCGACAACTCCGACGGCGCCGACAACTCCGACGGCGCCGACGCCGCAGGCGACAGCACCGGGGTCACCGACGACACGATCAGGATCGGTTGGCCCGCCCTCGACCAGGCCGCGCTCGTCGAGGCGGGGCTGGCCACCGACCTCGGCGACCCCACCGCGATCGCGCAGGGCATCGTCGACGACTGGAACGCCGACGGCGGCGTCAACGGGCGGCAGGTCGAGCTCGTCACGAGCGTCTACGGCACCGACGTCGCCAGCATCCTCTCCGACATGCAGGCGACGTGCCTCGAGCTGACCGAGGACGAGCAGGTCTTCGCCACCGCCGCGTTCGCCTGGTTCGGCGACGCGGTCACCTGCATGGCGGGCGACCACGGCACCCCGCTCGTCACCATGACGTCGTTGCCGAGCACGGTGCTCGAGACCGGCGACGACAACATCTTCCTCGCCAACTTCATGTGGGAGGAAGCGATGCGCAGCTCGGTGCGCGTGCTCGACGAGGCCGGCGAGCTCGACGGCTTCGAGCGCATCGGGGTGTTCGGACCGCTCGAGCCGGGCATGCAGGAGGCCATCGACGACGGCCTCGAGCCCGCGCTCGAGGAGGCCGGTACGGAGATCGCCGTCGATGGCTTGATCCCCTTCGGCGTGCCCGTCGACAACGCGGCGGTGGCCGCCGTGGTCAGCCGGTTCAAGTCCGAGGACGTCGACGCGGTGTTCGCCGTCGGCAGCTTCTTCTACAACGGCGCGTTCATGACCGAGGCGCAACGGCAGGACTACCACCCGACCTACGTCATGTCCGACATGTCCGAGGGGACCGACGACCTCATCCTGGCCTTCGCGCCGTCCGAGCAGCTCGCCAACGCGATCGGGGCGAGCTGGAAGGGCAAGGTGCCCGAGCCGGCGCCGACCGAGGCGGACCAGGCGTGCATCGACACCTACGCCCCCGACGCCCGGGGATCGGTCACCCAGGAGATCGGCGCGGCGCAGATCTGTGAGCTCCTCGAGCTCACCCGCCAGGGCCTCGAGGGCGCCGGCGACACGCCCACCCGCGGCGGCTTCATCGAGGCGATGGAGGGCATCGGCGACTTCACCACCAGCGGCGGCGGCCAGGGCAGCTACGGGCCCGACAACCACACGATGCCGGACCAGGTGCGCCTGGTGCGCTTCGACCTCGCCGGCTGCCAGTGCTGGGCCCTCGAGGGTGACTGGATCGACGTCGATGGGTGACCGCGGGCCGTCGGCCCCCGGGCCGGCCGACCCCGCGGCGCTGGCGGCGCTGGTCCTCGACGAGGAGGCGCGGCGTCACGCCGCCCACGGCCGGCCCGAGCGCACCTACGCCGACGAGGACCTCATGGTCGTCGGCGGTGACGACGTCAGCCTGGCCGGCGCCTTCCGCCAGGGTGGGGTGAGCCTGCTGGTGGCGCTGATGGCCGTGGCCGTGGTCCAGAGCCTCGACAACGTGGCGATGGGCGTGCTGGCACCCGACATCCAAGACTCGCTCGGCGTGTCGAGCGCCGTGCTCGGCGCCATCGGCGGCGCGTCCGGCGTGCTGTTCGTCATGGGGGGCATCCCCATCGCCGCCCTGGCCGACCGCCGGCGGCGCACCCCGATCGCCGGCGCCTGCACGCTGGCGTACGGGTTGCTGTCGATCGCCACGGCGGCCGTCGGGAACGCGTTCGGGCTGTTCGTGGCCCGCATGGGCTCGGGCCTGGCGGCCTCGCACATCCTGCCCGTGCACAACTCGCTGCTGGCCGACGCCTACCCGATCAAGGCCCGGGGCCGCATCTTCTCGATCTACGGCCTGGGCCTGCCCATCGGCCAGCTGGTCGGGCCGGTGACCGTCGGCGGCATCGCCAGCCTGGCCGGCGGGGTCGAGGGCTGGCGCTGGGCCTTCGTCGCCGTCGGCGTGCCCGCCGTGGGGTTGGCGCTGTTCGTGGCCACGCGACGCGAGCCGGCCCGCGGCGCCAACGAGCAGATCGCCGTGCTGGGCGAGACCATCGAGGTCGAGCACAGCCCGGTGCCGACCTCGACGTCGATCGCGTTCGCCCGCCTCTCGAAGATCCGCACGTTCCGCTTCATGCTCATCGGCATCGGGGCGCTCGGCTTCGGCCTGTTCAGCGTGCCCATCTTCCTCAACATCTTCATGGAGGACACGTTCGGGCTGAGCGCCTTCGGGCGGGGGATCGTCGGCTCGCTCGCCGTGGTGCCGTCGCTGCTGGCGCTGCCGTTCCTGGGGAAGCTCAACGACCGGCTGTTCCGCCAGTCGCCGCCTAGGTCACTGCTGCTGTGCGCCGGGCTGATCTCGCTGTTCGGCGTGTTCGTGACCGTGGCCCTGTTCATGCCGAACCGGGCGTCGTTCACCGCCGTGTTCGCCCTGGCCACGTTGTGCGCCAACGCCGGGTTCATGCTGATCGGGCCGATCGTGGCCGCCGTCGTGCCCTACCGGTTGCGGTCGCAGGGCTACGCCATGGTCGGCGTGTACATCTTCCTGACCGGCGCCTTCCTGGGCTCGGTCCTGGGCGGGCTCCTGAGCGACGCCTGGGGTGTCCGCACCGGCCTGTCGCTGCTCTGCATCCCCTCTGCCGTGATCGGCGGCGCGCTGCTGGCGAGCGGCGCCGCCCACATCCGGGGCGACATCGGGCAGGTGATGGACGAGCTCGAGGAGGAGCGGGCCGAGGCCGCCCGCGTGCGCGACCACGACGCCGAGGACCACGTCCTGCAGGTGCGGAACCTGGACTTCTCGTACGGCACCGTGCAGGTGCTCTTCGGTGTCGACCTCGACGTGCGCCGCGGCGAGGTGCTGGCCCTGCTCGGCACCAACGGCGCGGGGAAGTCGACGCTGCTGCGCTGCATCTGCGGCCTCGGCGTGCCCAGCCGCGGCGTGGTGCGGCTGCACGGGCACACCGTCACCTACGCCGAGCCCGAGAACCGGGTGCGGCTGGGCATCGTGATGATGCCGGGCGGCAACGCCCTGTGGGACCCGCTCACGGTCGAGGAGAACCTGCGCCTCGGCGCCTTCGTGCTGCGCAACGACGACGACGAGCGCCAACGGCGGCTCGACCGGGTGCTCGCGCTGTTCCCCGAGCTGCGCGACCGCCTCGACCAGCCGGCCGGCACGCTGTCGGGCGGACAGAAGCAGATGGTGGCGCTGGCCAAGTCGATGCTGCTCGAGCCCGAGGTGCTGCTCATCGACGAGCTGTCGCTGGGCCTGTCGCCCATCGCCGCGCAGGAGGTGCTGGCCAAGCTCGAGCGCCTCCGCGACGACGGGCTGACCATCGTGATCGTCGAGCAGAGCGTGAACGTCGCCCTGTCGATCGCGGACCGGGCCGTGTTCATGGAGAAGGGCCAGGTGCGCTTCGACGGTCCGGCCGCCGAGCTGCTCGAGCGGGGCGACCTGCTGCGGGCCGTGTTCCTGGGCGGTGACACATGAGCTCTCTCGTGGGCGTCGTCACCCTGTTCGGCGTCGACTTCAACCCGCAGGACCTGTTCGACGGCGCCGTCACCGGACTCGTCTACGGCTTCCTCGCCATCGGCGTGATCCTGCTCTATCGGGCGAGCGGCGTCGTCAACTTCGCCTACGGCGCCACCGGGACCCTGGCTGCGGTGCTCGTGGCCAAGATGGTCATCGACTGGAACTGGCCGTACCTGCCCGCGCTCCTCGTCGGGGTGGCCGCCTCGGCCGCGGTCGCCGGGGCGATCGAGATGACCGTCGTGCGCCGGCTGTTCGACTCGGCGCGCATCACCCTGTTCGTCGCCACCATCGGCGCGGCCCAGCTGGTGACGGTGCTGTCGATCAACGTGCCCCGCGTCGAGGGCGTCGGCACCCCGTTCCCGACGCCGTTCAGCGGCACCTGGCAGCTCGGCGACGACATCACCGTGCATGCGCCCCAGATCATGGCGCTCGTGGCGATCCCGCTGGTGGCGTTCGGGCTCGGCTGGTTCCTCAACCGCACCATCTGGGGCATCGCCATCACCGCCACCGCGGCCAACCCCGACGCCAGCCGCCTGGCCGGGCTGAGCACCCGGCGGGTGTCGACGCTCGTGTGGGTGCTGGCCGGTGCGCTCGCAGGCGTCACCACCGTGCTGGCCGTGCCGTTGCGCTCCACCCCCGTGAACAACCTCGCCGCGGGCAGCGGCATCCAGCTCCTCGTCATCGCGCTGGCGGTGGCGCTCCTGGCCCGGATGCGGTCGCTGGTGCTGGCGGTCGTCGCGGGCGTCGTCGTGGGCATGGTCGAGCGGGTGGTCTTCTACAACTGGGCCAACCAGTCGGGCCTCATCGAGTTCGTGCTGTTCGGCATCGTGCTCGGCGCCGTGCTGTTCGCCCACCGGGGCGCGTCCGGCGGCGACGGCGGGGCCTGGGCTCTGTCGAGCCGGGTGGCGCCGCTGCCCGACCGGCTGCGGTCGCACCTGCTGGTGCGGCGGATGCCCTGGGTGCCGGCCCTGCTCGCCCTCGCCGTGGCCGTCGTCGTCCCGCTGATGATCGACACCAACGCCCGGTACTTCCTCTACTCGCGCATGGCGCTGATCGCGATCATCGTCGTGTCGGTGACCATCCTGACCGGGTGGGCCGGGCAGCTCTCGCTCGCCCAGTTCGCGCTGGCCGGCCTGGGCGCCATGACCATGGCGGGCGCCGACCTCCACCTGAACCTGCAGTTCCTGCCGGCGGTGGTGCTTCGCGGTCGCGGTGTGCGCGGCGGCCGCCGTGGTGATGGGCATCCCGTCGTTCCGGGTGCGGGGGATGTACCTGGCGATCGTCACCTTGGCGTTCGCCAACGCCGCCTACGCGTGGCTGTTCCACCAGCGCATCTTCAACGGCGGCCGCGACGCGTCCCGCTACGAGCCCGACCACCTGCGCATCGGCTCGCTCGATCTCAGCGACCGCCGCACGTACTACCTCGTCTGCCTCGCCGCGCTGGTGACGATCGTGCTCATGGCCAACCGGCTGCGCCGCTCGGGTGTGGGTCGGGCCCTCGTGGCCGTGCGGGACAACGAGCCGTCGGCGGCGGCGTACACCATCGCTCCCCGGGCGACGAAGCTGTCGGCCTTCGCCCTCGCCGGCGGGCTGGCCGGGTTCGCGGGCGCGTTGATCATGGCCCTGGTCACGAACGCGCGGGCCGACCTGTTCCCGGTCGACATGTCGCTGTCGGTCATCTCGATGGCCGTGATCGGGGGGCTGGCGTCGGTGTCGGGGGCCGTCATCGGCACGCTGTGGGTCGTCGGGCTGCCGGCCATGTTCGGCACCAACGAGACCGTCGGCCTGCTCACCTCGGGCGTCGGGCTGCTCGTGCTGATCATGTACTTCCCCGGCGGCCTCGTGCAGGTGGGGTACGCCATCCGGGGGGCCATCGTGCGGGCGGTCGACCGACGACTGGACAGAAATCTGGCCGCGGAACGTGCGGTCCAGCGGCCCAGCTTCGCGGCCAGAAATCTGGACGGAAACCGGCGACGACGCGCCGGTCGGCACCCCCGACCTGGCCGTGCGCGGGCTCGGGGTCACGTTCGGCGGGCGGCGGGTGGTCGACGGGGTGGACCTGCACGTCGACCGCAACGAGGTCGTCGGCCTCATCGGCGCCAACGGTGCCGGCAAGACCACGATCATGAACGCCATCGGCGGCTTCGTTCCCGCCGACGGCCGCGTCGAGCTGCTCGGCCACGACATCAGCTCGCTCTCCGCCGCCAAGCGGGCCGAGCGGGGCCTCGGGCGGGCGTTCCAGAACGCCCGCCTGTTCGGCGACCTGACCGTGCTCGAGACCGTGGCGCTCGCCCACGAGCGGGTGCTGCCGACCCGGATGCTCGCGGTGCTCACCGGCATTCCCACCTGGCGCCGCCGCGACCGCGAGCAGCTCGCACGGGCCCGCGAGCTGGTCGACTACCTGGGGCTCGGTGGCTTCGCCGACCACTTCGTCGGCACGTTGTCCACCGGCACCCGCCGCATCTGCGAGCTGGCGTGCATCCTCGCCCTCGAGCCCCGGGTCATCTGCCTCGACGAGCCGACCGCCGGCGTCGCCCAGCGCGAGACCGAGGCGTTCGCCCCGCTCATCACCCGCATCCAGGCCGAGCTGGGGGCGTCGCTGCTCGTCATCGAGCACGACATGCCCTTCGTGATGTCGATCAGCGACCGGGTCTACTGCCTCGAGACCGGCACGATCATCGCCGAGGGGCCGCCCGACCAGGTGCGCCACGACCCCCGGGTCGTCGCCTCGTACCTCGGCACCGACGAGCGGACGATCCACCGCTCCGGCGCCGCCGTCGCACCGGCGGACACGTCCCTGTCGACGTCCGTCTCCGTCCCGGCCGAGGAGGCCTCATGACAGCCACGATCCGGTCGGTGCGCGCCGGCGACGTCAGCCTCGAGATCGCCGAGGCGGGTGCCGGCGGCCGGCCCCTGCTGATGGTCCACGGGTTCACGGGCGCCAAGGAGGACTTCGCGGACTGCTTCGACCGGCTGGCCGAGCGCGGCTGGCACGTCGTCGCCCCCGACCTCCGGGGTCACGGGGCCAGCGACCATCCCTCTCGCCCGCAGGACTACAGCCTCGACCTGTTCGAGGCCGACGTGCTGGCCCTCGTCGACGACCTCGGTTGGGACCGCTTCGTGCTGCTCGGCCACTCGATGGGCGGCATGATCAGCCAGGCGATCGCCGTCCACGACCCCGGCCGGCTCGACGGGCTGGTGCTGATGGACACGGTGCCCGATGCGCCGTCGGTCGGCGGCGGCGCCGCGATGTTCGTGTTCAAGGTGGTGGCGCGTCTCTTCGGCATGAAGGCGATGGCCCGCCTGCTGCGCAAGCCGCCGCCCGGCTCGCCCGAGTCCGTCAAGCGCCTCTACGCCGAGCGGCCCGGCTACGGCGAGTGGGCCCGGTCGAAGGTGCTCGCCACGTCGCCGGTGATGGCCCGGGCCGTGATGGCCGAGCTGGCCAGCCTCGCCGACCGCGTGCCCGAGCTGCGGTCGCTCGACCTGCCGGTCCTCGTGATCGCCGGCGAGCACGACATCCCCGGCTTCGTCGACGGGTCGCAGCGCATGGCCGACGCCATCCCGGGCGCCACGCTCGCGGTCCTGCCCGGCGCGGCCCACAACCCGCAGCTCGAGACCCCCGACGCCTGGTGGGCGTCCCTCACCGCGTTCCTCGACGCGCTCCCCAGCGCACCCTCCCCCGCACCCGAGACGGAAGGCACCACCTGACATGACGACGACCGCGCCCAGCAGCCCCGGGGCCGGCCCCGTTCCGGCGGCGTCCGACCTCAGCGCCGACGAGCAGGCGGCGCTCACGGCCGGCGCAGACATGTGGCACACGGTCGGCGTCGATCGGCTGGGCCTCGCCGGCATCGGCGTCACCGACGGGCCGAGCGGGGCGCGGGGCTCGCAGTTCACGGGCACGAGCTCGGCGTCGCTGCCCTGCGGTACCGCCCTGGCGTCGACGTGGAACCGCGCGCTGATCGGCCGCGTCGGCCGCCTGCTCGGCGACGAGGCCCGGTCCAAGGGAGCCAGCGTGCTGCTGGCGCCCACCGTGAACATCCACCGCCACCCGCTCGGCGGCCGGAACTTCGAGTGCTACTCCGAGGACCCCTACCTGACGGCCGAGATCGCCGTGGCGTTCATCGAGGGCGTGCAGAGCCGGGGGGTCGGCTGCGCGGTCAAGCACTTCGCGTTCAACGACCAGGAGACCGACCGCATGGAGATCGACGTCGCCGTCGACGAGCGCACCCGGCGCGAGATCTACCTGCCGCCCTTCGAGGCCGCCGTGCGCCGGGCGGGCGTGTGGTCGGTCATGGCGGCCTACAACCGCGTCGACGGCCGGTACTGCAGCGAGCACCCCGGCCTGCTCACCGACCTGCTGCGGGGCGAGTGGGGCTTCGACGGGCTCGTGATGTCCGACTGGTTCGGCACGCACGGCTCGTCCGCCCTCGCCGCCGGGCTCGACCTGGAGATGCCGGGGCCGGCGAACGCGCTCGGCCACCACCTGGCCGCCGCCGTCGAGGCGGGCGAGGTCACGGCCGAGGCGGTCGAGCGGGCCGCGCAGCGGGTTCTCGACCTGATCGACCGCACCGCGCCCGTCGCGGGTGCACGCGCGGCGACCTGCTGGAGCCGCCTGCCGACGCCCCCGCCGTCGCCCGCGCCGCCGCCACCGAGGCGATCGTGCTGCTGGCCAACGACGGCGTGCTGCCGCTGGACGCCGGCGGCCGGGCGGATCGCCGTGATCGGGTGGCGGGCCGACAGGCCCGAGTTCCAGGGCGGCGGCAGCGCCCAGGTGACGCCGCCCTACGTGATCACCCCGCTGCAGGGGATCAGCGACCGCGCCGGCGAGGGCGCGGTCACCTTCGAGTCCGGGCGGACCGCGCCCCGGTCCGAGCCCATCGGCGGCCGCCTGCTGGCGACCGACGACGGCGTAGGCGACACGCCCGAGGTCCGGCTCGACTACTTCCCGGCCGGCGACCTCGCAGGAACGCCCCTCCGTACCGAGTCCGTGCGCGAGACCACGGTGGTGTGGATCGGCGAACCGGCGCCGGGCGTGCCCGTGGGCGACTTCTCTGCCCGCGTGACCGCCGCGTTCGCTCCGGACGTGTCGGGCCCGTGGACCTTGTCGGTCTCCGGCGTCGGCACGGCCCGCCTGTTCCTCGACGGCGAGCTGCTGGCCGACACGACGGACGCCCCGCCCGGCACCGAGTTCTTCGGCCTCTTCACCGAGCCGGTCGAGGCCGAGGTCGAGCTCGCGGCCGGCGCCGTCTACGAGGTGACCGCCGAGCTGGACGCCGCTCCCGCCGACGGTCCGATCACGCTCGCCGGCCTCACCGTCGAGGCCCGCCCGCCCGCCCAGTCCGATGCCGTCGAGCGCGCCGTACAGGCCGCGGCCAGTAACGACGTCGCCGTCGTCGTGGTGGGCCAGGACGAACGCGAGACCGAGGGCAAGGACGCCACGACGATGGACCTGCCGCCCGAGCAGGTCGCACTCGTCCGGCAGGTCGCGGCCGCCAACCCCCGGACGGTCGTCGTCGTCAACGCCGCCTCGCCCGTCACGATGGACTGGGCCGACGACGTGGCCGCGGTCGTCCAGATGTCGTACCTGGGCCAGGAGACCGGCGCCGCACTGGCCGCCGTGCTGTTCGGCGACGCCGACGCCTCGGGCCGCCTGACCACCACCTACCCCCGACGGCTCGAGGACAGCCCGGCCTTCCCGAACTTCCCCGGCCAGGACGGCACCGTCGAGTACGCCGAGGGGGTCTTCGTCGGCTACCGCCACTACGACACGCACGGGGTCGACCCGCGCTGGTGCTTCGGGCACGGCCTGTCGTACACGACGTTCGCCTACTCGCCCCTCACCGTGGCGGCCGGTGGGTCCGACGACGGCGACGACGACACCGTCGTGCGGGTGTCGGTCGACGTCACCAACACCGGCGACCGCCCGGGCCGCGAGGTCGTGCAGGTGTACGTGCGCGACGTCGACGCCACGGTCCCGCGCCCCGACCGCGAGCTCAAGGCGTTCGAGAAGGTCGCGCTCGACCCGGGCGAGACCACCACGGTCACGGTCGCCCTCGACCGGCGGTCGTTCTCCTACTGGGACACGCAGCGCCACGGGTGGCATGCGCCGGCTGGCGAGTACGAGATCTTGGTCGGATCGTCCTCACGAGCCATCCACCAGACCGCCGCCTGGACCTGCGCGGGCAAGTGACCGATCGCGCCTGCGGTCGGCGTGCTCAGAGGAAGCGCTCGACGTAGGGGGCGAAGCGGTCGCGGAGGTCGTCGAGGTCGAGGCCCACGTCGCGCGGCCCGGTAGTCGATGCGGCCGAGCCGGCCCCGCTGGTGGGTGTCGAGGTAGGCGCGCATCGCCGCGTCGACGTCGGGGGTGAACGGCTGATCGGCCAGCTCGAGGACGCGGCGCGCCGTGCGCGAGGTCGTCGGCCATGAAGTCGTCGAAGCGGATGTCGAGGGAGCGCTCGGCGGGGAGCACGTCGCGGTCGCGGAGGCAGGCGTCGAGCATCCCTTCGATGCGATCGGCCCACGATCGCCGATGCGGACGGGGTCGACGGGGAAGGCATGCGTGCGGGCGGTGTAGGCGACCATCGTCGCCATCGACACCGTGACGGCGACCGGGTCGCGGTGGGTCACGACGACGGTGGCGTCGGGGAACACCTCCGCGATGACGGGGAGCTGCTCGAGGTGTTGCGGTGACTTGAGGAGCCACCGGGTGCCGCCGCGCTGGTGGGCGAGTGCTTGGAGGGTCGTGCGCAGGAACTGGTAGTGGGGCCGCTGGTCGTGGGCCCGGTAGTAGTCGGCCCAGGCGGGGACCGAGGCGAGCGACTCGAAGAACATGGTCGAGAAGTCGATGGCGAGGAGCTGGATCTCCTCGTGGATGTGGTCGGTCGTCATCTCGTGCATGAGCGGGAACAGGGGCATCGCCTGGTTGATGAACCACACGGAGGCGTCGGTGCGCGCCCGGCGAGGGTCGGGCTCGATGCCGGCCTCGGACGCGAGGGGGAAGGGCTCGACGCTCTCCCAGTACGGGAGCGTGCGCAGCGACGTGTCGGTGGCGAGCAGCTGGTGCAGGTGCGTGGTGCCGGTGCGCGGGAGGCCGACGATGATGATCGGCGGGTCGAGCTCGACCTCGACGATGCCCGGCTCGCGGGCCAAGAGGTCGACCAGCAGCAGCCGGTTCTTCAGCAGCTGGAGGACCTGGCTGTGGAAGCTGAGCACGCCGGCGTCGGTGAGCCCGGGCACGTCGCGCAGCGCAGCCAGCAGCACGTCGAGCCGCGGTTCGTAGTCGCGGTCGCCGAAGTCGTCGAGGCCGGTGTCGGCGATCGCCTGTCGACGCAGCGCGTCGGCGTCGAGCTCGCAGGCGGCCCCCATCGCCGCCATCGCCTCGAAGATCTCGACGACCTCGGGCGTGAACTGCGGTTCGGCCAGGTCGTCGATGTGGATGTCGGCCATCAGGTCCCCCTCGTCCCGGCCCCGCTCGTCGAGGCGGTTGCGCTGCCGATCTGAATAAAATACGGTGCGAACCGAAATGCTGTCCAGCGCACCGATACCAAGGCCGGCCGGGCGCCCCCGCGACCAGCGCATCGACGACGCGGTCCTCGCCGCTACAGCCGAGCTGCTCGAAGAGGTGGGCTACGCCCGGCTCTCGATCGCCGCGGTCGCGGCGCGCGCGGGCACGCACAAGCCGGCGATCTACCGGCGGTGGCCGTCGAAGGCCCAGCTGGTCCACGAGGCGGCGTTCCCGACAGAGGCACCACCCTCATCCCCGACACCGGGGACCTCCGCGACGACCTGGCGTCGATGGTCCGGGGGGCGGTCGAGCTGTTCGCCCGTCCCGTCGTGCGTGCTGCGGTGCCGGGCCTGCTCGCCGAGTTCGCCACCGATCCCGACCTGCACGCGCAGCTCCTCGAGCGCTTCTCCGAGCAGGTCTGGGGGGCCATGCGTGATCGCGTCGCCATCGCGACCGAACGTGGGGAGCTCCGGCCGGGGATCGACTCGTCGGTCGTGCTCGAGCTGGTGGGCGGCGCGGCGCTGATGGCCTTGCTGACCCGGGCCCCCGACGACCTCGGCGAGCAGTGGGTCCAGTCGACCGTGTCGGTCCTGATGGAAGGAATTGCACGATGACCGCTCCCGAACGGGACGTGACCACCGCGTGGCACGAGCTGCTCGACGGGCTTCGCACCATCGATGCCGGGTTCCTCGACGGCCCCCGTGCCGTCGGCGGGCCGCGCGGCGCCGCGGACGGGTATCGCATGGCGCTGACCGCGCTGGGCGTCGCCCTCGACACGTACCTGTTCGCCGACCCGGGCCGGCCGTTGTTCGTCGACGTGGCCAGCCCCGTGCAGCGGGACCGCCGTTGGGGCGGTGACAACACCGACAGCTGGTACAGCTTCACGCCGATCGATCCCCGGCGGACCTACCGCATCAGCGGTCAGCGCGGCGACAGCGCCTACTTCTGCCTGACGATCTACAACGAGCCCGCGCCGGGCGAGTGGTCGAACCGCATCGTGGCGAACGTCAACGACACCGACCTCGACCTCGACGCCGACGGCCGCTTCTCCTTCGTGATCGGCCCGTCCACCCCCGCTGGCCACGACGGCCTGTTCGTGCCGCTCGACGACGACGCCGCCATCGCCTTCACCCGCGACTACCAGGTCGACCCCTTGCACGGACGGGCGGTGACCTGGGAGATCGAGGTGCTCGACCCGCCCGAGCCGCTCGACCGCTCCGACGAGGCGACCGCCGCGGCGCTCCGGGCCGCGTTGCGCTGGATCCGGACCTTGTTCGACGTCGTCCCGATCGCGCTGGCACCGAAGGACCCGCAGGCGACGCAGGGCCACAACGCGCCGGTCGTGATCAACGAGTTCGCCGAGCCCTACCAGGTCGTCGGGGCGAGCTATGGGTGGTCGGCGCTCGACGCCGCGTACGGGCTGGCGACCTTCGCCATCGAGCCGGGTCAGGCGCTGGTGGTCACCCATCGGCCACCCGCCTGCCGGTTCTGGAACCTGGTCGTGTGGAACGCCTTCATGGCCACCGAGTCCCTCCTCGACGCCCGGACCTCGATCAACATCGGCGCCGCAGTGCCGAACGCCGACGGCACCGTCACGATCGTGATCAGCCACGACCGGCTGGCGCACCCGAACGCCATCTCCACCGCGGGGCGCGACGACGGCGGGCTCGCGTTCCGCTGGTTCCTCGCCGAATCGGTGCCGGCCCGACCGACCGTCGAGGTCGTCGACGCCGCCGACGCGCCCACGGTCCCGTCGTGACGGGCCACCAACCGACGGCCGCCGAGGCGTCGAGCCGCGCCGGCGAAACCCGGGCAGCCGCGGAGATGGCGACTGCGGTCAGACCGATGGCGTGGCGTTCGGGTGGACCACGATCCGGGGCGGCCCGTCGGACCGGCGGGCGCGGTCGAGGGCGGCGGGGACGTCGTCGAGCCCGATGATCTCGCCGACGGCGGGGAGGGGGTCGAGCCGGCCGGCGCAGATCGCGTCGAGCGTGCCGTACCAGTCGTCGGGGAGGGGGCCGCCGCCGAACTGGACGGTGACGCCCTTGTGCGTGGCCGCCGTGCAATCGAGCTGGTCGCCGGTGTACCAGCCCCCGGCGGCGTGGATGCGCGTCCACATGTCGCACTGCTCGACGATGCGCTGGACGATCCCCGGCGCGCCGACGCATTCGAACACGACGGCCGGCGTGGTCACCATGCGCTCCTGTGCGATCTCCCGCCGGACGTCGAACGGCGAGCGCTCGTCGGGGTTCACGAGGACGTGTGCGCCGAAGGCGTCGGCGGCGAGCTGGAGCCGCTCGGGCTTGCGGTCGGACACGACGATCGGGTCGATGCCGCGGGCAGCGAGGGCGGCGACGGCCGACAGGCCGATGGCGCCGGCGCCGACGACGATCGGGATCTCGCCGGGCGCGATCCGCGAGCTGCGGACGTAGAACTCGCCGACCGCGAACGCGTCCACCAGCGCGATCGCGTCGTTCGGCACGCCATCGGGCACGGCCCGGGCCATGCCCTCGGACACGACGAGCAGCTCGCCGAAGCTGCCCAGCGCCTCGGGGTGCTGCCCGATGACCTTGGTGCCGCCGAGTCCGCCGTCGACCAGCAGGATGGGCATCGCGGTGACCCGGGTCCCGAGGGGGTACGTGCCCGCGCAGCCGGGGCCGTGGGCCACGACCTCGCCGACGAACTCGTGGCCGAGCACGATGTCACGGTCGGGGTCGTAGACGAACCGGCCGGTGCCGTCGTGCGTGACGACCTCGGGATGGTCCATGAAGTGCACGTCCGACGCGCAGATCGCGGTGCTGAGCGTCCGGAGCAGCATCTCCCCCGGACCGGGCGCAGGGTCCGCCGTCTCGCGGACCTCGAGCCGGCCGTCCCGCAACACGACGGCCCGCATCAGACCGCCGACCCTTCGCCCACCGGCTGGGCGTGGACCATCGTGAAGCGGCGGCGGGCGATTCGCCAGCCGCCGCTCGTGCGGACGAGATCGTCGTCGTAGTAGCCCACGGCCCGGACGCCGGTGCGGTCGTCGGGGCCGAGGACGAGCGCGTCGACGTAGGACCGCGCCGCCACGCGGTCGTGGCCGTCCGCGCTGACCGCCACGTTCGTGATGCGGTGCAGCGTGTGGCCGCAGGGCTCGTGCGATCGTGCCATCCACTCGGTGATCTCGTCGACACCGCGCCACTGCCCGATGTCGCCGTAGTCGGCCTCGCAGTCCTCGGTGAAGCAGGTGCGGAACAGATCCCAGTCACGCCGGTCGATGCCGGTCGCGTACCGCACGAGCACGTCGGCGACGTCCTGGCGGACCGCGGCGTCGACACCGCCAGTTCCCATCTCGCTCATCCCTGTGCCTCCTGGTCGGCGCCCATCACGCCACCTCCGACCTCGATCATCAGCCGCACCGCGTCGTTGCGGGGCATCGCACCCAGGTGCTGCGCGCCGTCGCGGAGGAGATCACCGACGAACCAGGTCGGCCCGTCCCCGAGGTGCGTGACCGCCTCCTCGGCGACGTCGGTGGCGCTGACGGCACCGGGGATCGGACTGTCGTCGTCGGGACCGGCGAGCACCCCGCGGCGGGCCAGGAGCCGGCGCAGCGCCGGGGTGTCGGTGACCCCGAGGACGAGGCTGAGCACGTCGACGCCTTCGTCGTGCAGCTCGGCCCACAGCGCCTCGCCCAGCACCATGTCGAACGCCTTGCTCGCTCCGTAGGCGACCATGTTCGGCGCGCCGACCAGGCCGGCGCCCGACCCGACGAGCACGATCCCGCCGCGGCCGCGGGCCACCATCGGCCCGGCGAAGTGGTGGCACACCTGCACCGGGACCGCACAGTTGCGCCGCACCAGCGCGAGCGCGGTCTCGACGGGGTTGGCCAGGAACGGCTCGTAGTTCGGGTCCGCGCCCGCGCAGTACGCCACCAGGCCGACCTCGACATCGGCGGTCGCCTCCATGATGCGCTCCATCGCGTCGTCGTGCGCCAGGTCGACGGCCACCGCCCGGGCCTCGACCCCAGCCTTCCGCCGGATCGACGCCGCGACCTCGTCGAGCACCGCCTGGCGACGGGCGAGCAGCACCACGTGCACGCCCCGGGCCGCGAACGCCCGGGCCAGCGCGACGCCGACCCCCTCCGAGGCGCCCGCCACGACCGCCCACGGGCCGTACCGGGCGCGGAACCCGTCCCCTTCCATCGTCACGATGCCCCTCCCCTGTCAGACAGTTCTAGGACGTTATCTCCTGTAAGTTCCCGGCGTCGAGCGGAGGGCCCGTAACCTCCCCGTGATGACGGAACCGGCCACCGGGCGGTCCGGCCGCCCCCGGGACGCCAGCATCGACGCCCGCGCGCTCGAGGCCGCCCGTCGGCTGCTCGTCGAGGACGGCTTCGCCGCCACGACGATCCGGGCGATCGCAGACCGCTCCGGCGTCCACGCGTCCGCCATCTACCGCCGCTGGCCGTCACGGGTCGAGCTCATCGAGGAGGCCGTGTTCGCCGGGCTGCCGTCGAAGCGCGTGCGGCCCACCGGCGACCTCCGCCGCGACCTGCGGCGGTTCCTGCGTGCCTACGTGACCACGTTCGACTCGCCCGCGGTGCGCGCCGCGATGCCGGGCCTGCTGGCCAGCAACCGATCCGGTCGACGAGCGCCCGAGGCGTGGCTCCGGCTCTCCGTGCGACCCCAGTTCCGGGCGATCCTCGCCGCCGCGCCGCCCGGCACGGTCGACCAGCGGGTCGACCCCGACGACGTCTTCGACCTGCTCCTCGGCGCGGTCCTCGTGCGCGTCGTCGTGCCGGACGACGTCCGCCGGCGGCCCCCGATCGAGCGCACGGTCGACCTCCTGCTCCGGGCGCTGTCGCCGGGCACGGCCGACGCCGACGAGGGCTAGTCGCCCGCCCGGGTGACCCGGGTGCGGTAGGGGTCCACGGCTGGATCAGGTCCGCTCGGCGTGGCGCACGGGCTGGTGCGATGCGACCGTCGCCGCGAGGGCCTCGTCGAGCGGCGTGGCGTGGTCGCCCAGGAGGGCCGCGTAGGCCGAGTGGTCGACCACCCAGTCGTCGGTGAACTCGTAGAGCATCTCCACCATCTCGCGGACGGGCGGCACGACGACGCCGACGAGCCGGAGCTGCCAGCGGGCCACCCGGCGCAGGTCGAGCGGGTGGCCGGCGAAGGCGGCGGCGCGCTCGGCGAAGGCGCGGGTCGTGACCGCGGGCGAGTTGGGCACGTGCCAGGCTCGACCCCACGTGGCGGGGGTCTCGGACAGGCGCACCATGGCCTCGCCGAAGTCGAGGACGTACGTGTAGGTGTGGCGCCGATCGGGGTCGCCGATGACACGGACGGCTTTGCCCAGGGCGAGCGGACCGAAGAAGCGGCCGCCGACGGCCGAGGCATCGACGCCGGGCCCGAAGAAATCGGACGCTCGGGCGGCGACCACCCGCAGCCGGCCGTCCGCGTGGGCCGCCTCGAGGTCCTGCCACAGCCGGGCGCGCACGGCGCCCTTGCGGGTGGTGGCGGTGAGCGGGAGGTCCTCGGTGATCGGGCCGGTGACGGGACCGTAGCCGTACAGGTTTTCGGCCACGACGAGGAGCGCGCCGACCGACATGGCGGCGTCCATCGCCCGGGCCTGCAGGGCCGGGAACTCCTCGGGCCAGCGGTGGTAGGGGGGCTGAGCGCACTGGAACACGACCTCGGCCCCGGCGACCGCGCCGGCGGCCTGGGCCGGGTCACCGAGGTCGGCCCGCCGGCTGATCGCCCCGGGCACGGCGGCCCCGGATCGAGTGACGACGGCCGGCTCGATGCCCCGGGCGACGAGAGCGGCGACGACGGCCCGGCCGACGGGTCCGGCGCCGAGGACGACGTGGGTGGTGGACATGGCGTTGGCTCCAGGTGTCGAGGAACGGTGGGACGGGCGTCATGGCCTCGCGGGGGCAGGGCACCGCTCCGCGCGAATCACGATCCGAACGGTGTTCGGTATTGGCTACCACGATGATCGAACAGTGTTCGTAATGCAAGCGCTGTTCGTATAACGTTCGTCACGTGCCGCCCGCCGCCATTCCCGACGCCTCCGAAGGACGGCGCGCCCGGCAACGACGGCAGCTCCTCGCCGACATCGAGGCGGAGGCGCGCCGGCTGCTCGAGGAGGGCGGGGCCGGCAACGTCTCGATGCGGGCGATCGCCCGCGCCGTCGGCATGGGCCCCGCGTCGCTGTACACCTACTTCGACAGCCTCGACGACGTCTTCACCACGCTGTTGCTGGCCAGCTACGGGCGGCTGGCGGAGGCCACCGCCGCGGCGGTCGCCGCCTTCGCCGACGACCCGCCGGCCGACCGGGCGTTCGTCAGCATCCTCGCCCACCGCCACTGGGCGCTGGCCCACCGCAACGAGTTCAACCTGATCTTCACCGATCAGCTCCCCGGCTACGCCGCCCCACCCGGCGGACCGACCGTCGCCGCCCAGTTCGAGGTGTTCCAGCCGATGCTCGACGCCCTCGACGAGCTCGCCCCCGCCGACCCCGATCTGACCCCCGACGAGATGGCCGCGATCGTCTGGACCGCCTTCCACGGCGCCGTCACCCTCGAGGTCAACCACCACCTCGACTGGCTGGGCGACACGGCCGCCCTCCACGAGAAGGTGGTACGGCGAGCCCTCACGAGCATCGGCGTCCCCGCACCGAGCGCGACCCTCCGCAGACGGTTCGAGCGCTGGGCGGCGCGGGCTGCCGTCCGCTGACCGCGAGGCCTCAGGCGTGCGGGCCGACGGTCACGGTCCCGACGGTCAGGGTCGGCTTGGCGTCCAAGACCGCACCCACCAGTTCGACCTCGTGGTCGAGCTGCCGGCGCTGCCTCGCGGTCAGTTCGCGCAGCGGTTCGACGGTGATGGCGAGCTTCCGACCGGAGCGCCGCTGGTGCCAGACCCCGCCGACCACGCCGTCGACGAGGAGCACCGGGTAGTTGCCCGCCTGGCCTGCCGGGGTGAGGGCGCGGGCTGCGGCCGCGCCCGGGTACAGCCGTTCCCGAGGCTGCCCCGCGACGACGAATGCGTCGAAGTACGGCAGCAGGCGGATCCCTCGGTGCGGCTGCGGTGGGGTCCCGGTGTCGCCGGCCACGACCCAGGCGGTGTCGCCCTCCAGCTCCACGCGCTCGAGCTCGCCGGCCAGCTCGTCGAACAGCTCGACCGCGCGTCGCGGCGGGATGCTGAGCCATCGGGCGAAGTGCTGGGGCGTGGCCGGGCCGTAGGCCCACAGGTAGCGCGTGACCAGGCTGCGCTGGGCCGCGTCGCCGTCGTCGGGCCGGAAGCCGGGGAGCCAGCGGTGCGGGTTGGTGTAGGTCACGTTGCGGGCCCGGTTCGGCCCGAAGCAGAGCACGCCGCGATGCGCGGCCGTGCTCGTGAGCTGGCGCCAGCGCGGCCACATGTCCTGGAACGCCGCCATCGTCCGCTCGACGGCCCACGGGCCGGTACGACTCACGATCGCCTCGGTCAGCTCGTCCACGGTCAGCTCCGTGTCCGCCAGCGCGTCGCCGATGGCCGCGATGACCTCGTCGGCCTGCTCGGGGGTGAAGCGGACCGGCTCGGGATGCATCGGCACCGACGACGGCAGGGTCGACAGCGCCCCTGTCCACATCGGCAGGTCGGCGGTGGGCAGCAGGTGCACGGTGCCGCGCGGACCGAACGTCTTGACCAGGGTGCGGTCATCCCAGAGCGCCCGCTGCACGTCCGCCCGGGTCGCCCCGGCCATGCGGCGGCCGATCGACAGCTCGGCGGCGCTGAGCACCTGGGCGTGCGCTCCACACATCAGGCCGGCGATGTCGGCTGGGCCCCGGTCCGTCGCCGGTTCGGTCAACGCGTGGCGGGCCATCCGCCGCGCCGTGGCGCCGCTCCAGGTCAGCGAGGCCGGCGTCGTGGACTTCTGGGTCACGGACGCACATTCTCCACGGCTCGCGCCCGCTAGGGACACCGTCCGGCAACGGCGAACATCGTGACGGCCCAGAAGAAGTGGCCGCGTCTGGTGGCGTCCGCGAGTTGCGATAGCCAGGCCGCGGCTTCGTCGGGGCTGAGCACGCCGGTGCGCTCGGCAGTGGCGGCCATCGTCGTGAAGGGTGGGGCGAACGGTCGGTGCGAATCGGAGCTGGTCAGGGTCTCGGCGACGACGAGCGGTTCGCTGATGCCGGCGTCGGCGAAGAGGGCCGGTAGCCGCCGGCCGCACCAGCCGCTGGCTGCGGTGTGCGCCCAGCACTCGACGACGCGCGACGTGAGGCGCGGGTCGGCGCCGTGGATGGCGTGCATGCCCCAGTCGGTGTCGATGACCACGATCCGCCCGCCGGGCCTGGTCACTCGGACCAGCTCGGCCATCCCCGCTTCGGGGGCGTCGAGGTGTTGGAAGACGCGTTCGCAGTGGGTGGCGTCGACGCTGGCGTCGTCGAGATCGAGGCGGGTGACGTCGCCGCGCCGGAACTCGACCGGCAGCGACCGGTCCGCCGTTCGCCGGTGGGCCTCGGCCAGCATGATCTCGCTGGCATCGATGCCGAGCACCGAGCCGGTCGGACCGACGATGCCGGCGAGGGCGCGCACGACGGTACCGGTCCCGCATCCGACGTCGACCACGTGATGGCCGGACTGCGGAGCGAGCAGCTCGATGGCCGAGGCTCGCAGCCGCAGGACCGCGGGCAGCGAGGTGAGCTCGTCGAGGGCGGCCACGAGTGCCGCGGCTTGGGGTTCGGTGTCGACGGCACTGAAGCCGGCGAGGGTGAGGCGGTCGGTGGTCGTCATGCGCGGGTGGCTCGGATGATCCAGGCCGCCGAGTCGTAGAGCACGCCCCGGTCGGTTTCGTGGGCGGCGATGGTGGAGCGCAGTGCTTCGAGGGCACGGGCTCTGCGGGTGCCGTCGAGCATCCCGCCGAGGAGCCCGAGCACGAACTGGTAGGCGTCCTCGGCATCGGCGCCGAACCACATGTCGGCCCGGACGCCGTCGAGCTCGATGTCGATGAACCCGGCTGCGCTCAGGATGGCCCGCACCCGGTCGGGATCGGCGAGCGAGAACGGTCCGGACGCGTCCCGTGGCGGGGTGGGCAGGTCTCGGCCTGCGGCGAGCGCGCCGGAGAACTCGCGCATCCACGCGTTGTGCGGCAGCGACTGCCAGGTCAGCAACGCAAGGCGGCCGGCCGGTCGCAGTGCCCGCCCGATGTTGGTGAACGCGGCCGCCAGGTCGCCGAAGAACATCGCCCCTGTGCGGCTGATGGCCACGTCGAACGTCTCGGCCTCGAACGGGTGGATCTGGACGTCGCCCTGCTCGAAGGCGACATTCGCCCTGCCCTCGTCGACGGCTCGGCTCCGGGCGATGTCGATCATCCGAGAGGAGAGGTCCACGCCCAGCGCGAACCCCGCCCCGGCGGCCCGCGCCGCGTCGCGGGTGGTTTGGCCGGTGCCGCAGCCGACGTCGAGGACTCGATCGGTACTCGCCGATGCGGGCCGCCGAGAGCAACCGGTCGTGGTAGGCGGCCACCGCCCGGTCGAAGTGGTCGGCGTGCGTGGCCCAGTAGGCGCCCTCGTCTCCGTCCCAGGCGCGCAGCTGCTCGATGTTGGACGGATCGACGGGGACGTCGTTGGTCGTGGTCACGGGCGTCCTCCTGGTACTGTCCCTTTGGGAGAGTATGTTCGTCCCAAAGGGAGAGTCATGTCAAGCGCACCCGCGTTGACCACGACGTCCTACGCCGTCCTCGGCCTGCTGGCGGTGAAGCCCTGGACGACCCACGAGCTCGTGCAGCAGGTGGACCGCAGCCTGCGCCGGTTCTGGCCCCGCGCCCGGAGCAAGCTGTACGAGGAGCCGAAGAAGCTCGTCGCCCATGGCCTCGCTCGGGCGACCGACGACCCGGTCGGGCGCCGCCGACGGACGCGGTACACGATCACGCCCACGGGCCGGCGAGCCCTCGCCGCGTGGCTCCGAGAGCCGGGCGACGGGCCCATCCTCGAGTTCGAGCAGCTGGTCAAGATCCACTTCGCCGACAGCGGCACCAAGGCCGCCGTCCTCGCCAACCTGGCCGCCACGCGCGCGGTGGGTGCTGGCCGAGAACGAAGAGAACCTGGCCACCGCCCGCGCCTACCTGGACGGTCGGGGCGCCTTCCCGCAGCGGGCGGCGCTGAACCAGCTGTCCGGGCGCTTCCTCACCGACTTCTACCTCACGGTCGCCCGCTGGGTGGAGTGGGCGTCGGGCACCGTCGAGAGCTGGCCCGACGACGTCAGCCACGCCCCCTTCGACCTCACCGTCGCCGAGGAGGCCGTCCGTGTGGCGGAGACCATCCCCGCCCTCCTGTCCCACCCCGACGGACGCTGGGCGCCACCCGATCGCGGTGGGGGGCTCATCGCAGGCAGCGACACCGACTGAACCCCCGCGGTGTGGCCGGCAGTCAGCCGCCCGGGCCCGCCATGCGGCCCGTCTCGTACGCCCACATGGCGATCTCGACGCGGTTCCGCGCCGCCAGCTTGGTCATGAGGCTGGCGAGGTGCGTCTTGACCGTGCTGAGGCTGATGTGCAGCTCGTCGGCGATCTCGGCGTTGGTTCGGCCGCGGGCGACTGTCACCAGCACCTGCTCCTCACGCCGGGTGAGCGGTTCGACCGGCTGGGCCGGCGGCGATCCCGCACGCCGGTCGGAGAACGTGGCGAGCAGCCGGGCCGTGACGCTCGGGGCGATGAGCGCGTCACCGTTGGCCGCGGCGCGGATCGCCTGGACCAGCAGCTCGGGCCCGGCGTCCTTGAGCAGGAAGCCCCGGGCGCCCGCCTTGAGGGCGCCGTGCACGTACTCGTCGAGGTCGAACGTGGTGACGACCACGATCGCGAGCGGGTCGGCGACGTCGGGTCCCGCCAGCTGCCGGGTGGCCTCGATGCCGTCCATCTCGGGCATGCGGATGTCGAACAGGCACACGTCGGGGCGCAGCCGACGGGCGAGCGCCACCGCCTCGCGGCCGTCCGCGGCCTCGCCGACGACCTCGATGTCGGGCTGCGCGTCGAGGATCATCCGGAGCCCGGTCCGCACGAGGTCCTGGTCGTCGGCGATGAGGACGCGGACCGTCATGCGGTCGCGCCGCTGCCGAGGCAGCACGGCGTACCACCGTCCAGCCCTCCGTCGCGGCCCGGACCGGCCTCGAGCGTGCCGCCGAGGAGCCGGGCCCGCTCGGCCATGCCCAGCAGCCCGAATCCCGACGACGAACCGGCGGCCGCCGGTCGGGCGTCCCCGTCGTCCCACACGGTGAGCCGGACGCTGTCGACGTCGCCGGTGACGACCACCTGGACGTGGGTGGCGTGGCGAGCGTGGCGCAGCGCGTTCGTGACCGACTCCTGGGCCAGGCGGTAGAGCGCGGCGTCGACCGACGGGGGCAGATCGGCGAGGTCGCCGGTCAGCGTGACGTCGACCCGCGGCGTGTTGCCGTTGCTGCGGGCGAGCCGCTCGATGTCCGCAACGCCGGGCTGGGGCGTGAGGTCCGACTGCTCGCCCCGGCGGAGGGCGCCGACGATCGTCCGCATCTCGGTCGAGCGTCCGCGACGCCTCCTTCTCGACGACGACGAGGGCGTCGAGGACCGCCTCGGGATGAGACTCGGCGACGGTGCGGCCGGCCTGGGCCTGGATGGCGATGGCCGACACGTGGTGGGCGACGGTGTCGTGCAGCTCGCGCGCCAGCTGCTCGCGCTCGCGGAGCTTGGCCTGATCGAGGCCGCGGAGCCGCGCGGTGCCGCGGAACCGGACGGCGGCGCCCAGCGCCGAGACGAACAGCACCAGGAGCAAGCCACCGACGACGTCCGCCACGGCGCTGTCGAACGCGCTGACGAGGACCGCGGTCAGCGGCAGCGCCACGCCGATCACGGCCTCGCGACCGGACCCCCAGCGGAACAGGGCGTAGATCAAGATGATGACGAACCCGTAGGCGTTCAGCCCCTCCCAGCTCACGCCCGCGGCGAGCGACGCGACCTCGATGGCGATGCAGGTGCCGAACGCGACGGCGGCGACGAGAAGCGGGTGCGTGCGGCGCCAGAGCAACGCGGGCGCCACGACCAGCGACCATCGCGATCGAGGCCGGCCGCCACGCCAGGTCCTCCCGGAGGATGCCCTCGAGGAGGGTCGCCGGAACGAGCGCCGCGACGAGAGCCCAGTCCCACCACTGCGGCGGCGGCGGGTTGGGTGCTCGCGGTTCGGCCCACAGCGAGCGGGCGAGGTCTCGGACCACGACGAAAGCGTAAGCCAGCGGAGCGACCGGCGGATCGGCCGAAAGGACGAGGCGGGCGTCGGCCGATCGGGCGGTCGCGGAATGTCCGGAGGTCCGATGTGACCACCGGTCCTCCGTGATGACGATGCCCGCATGCGTGCGTCGCCTGAATCGCCAACATCGCCAACGACGACGAGCCCGCCGGCGCGCGGGCCTGACAGCAGGAAAGCCACGACGCTCACCCGCGTCGGTGGCTGGTGCTTCGATCATCCGACGCCGCGCCATCGGCCTGTGGCTGGTGGCGCTCGTCGCCGTGTTCGGGGCGCGCGGGCGCGATCGGCCCGGCGTTCAGCGCCACGTCCGACGTCCCCGACTCCGACAGCGCCGACGGCTTCGCGGTGCTCGAGGAGCACTTCCCGGAGCTCGGGACCGGCGGGCGGTCGGGAACGATCGTGTTCCGGGCAGAGCAGGGCGTCGACGACCCCGACGTGAGGGCGGCCATGGAGGAGCTGTTCGCCCTCGTCGACGCCGGGTTCCCCGACGCCGACGGCGTCCCCGAGCACCCGGGCGCCACCGTCGTCTCGCCGTACTCGGAGCAGGGCGAGGGCCAGATCGCCCGGGAGGGCCCGCTGGCCGGCCAGGTGGCCTACGCGCAGGTGAACCTGGCCGCCGACGTCGACGACACCGAGTCGGGCCGCATCGGCGAGGCGATCGTCGAGCACGCGCCCGTCGATCGACGGACTCGAGGTGCTTCCCGGCGGGCAGTACCTCGCGCTGGTCGAGCCGCCGGCGTCCGAGCTGATCGGCCTGGCGTTCGCCGTCGTCGTGCTGATCGTCGCCTTCGGGTCGGTGCTGGCCATGGGCCTCCCGATCGCCGTGGCGGCGGGCGGGGTCGGCGCCGGCATCGGCGCGATCGTGCTGCTGAGCAACGTCGATCGACATCCCCGAGCCCGCCACCGTGCTCGGGCTGATGATCGGGCTCGGCGTCGGGATCGACTACGCGCTCTTCATCGTCACCCGTTACCGCGAGGGCCTCCACGCCGGGACGGTCGCCGCGGGACGCGACCCTCGCCGCCATGGACTCGGCGGGCCGGGCCGTGGTCTTCGCCGGCACGACCGTCGTGATCTCGATGCTCGGCCTCCTGCTCGTCGGCATCGGATGGGTCGGCGGCGTGGGCGTCGGCGGTGTCGGCAACGGTGCTCGCCACCATGCTCGCCTCGACGACCCTCCTGCCCGGCGCTCCTCGGTCTGGCGCAGGCGCGGGTCGAGGTCACCCGCTGGCGAGGACTCCTCGCCGCCGGCTTCGGCGCCGTCGCCCTGCTGGGGGCGGGGTTGGGGTTCGCGCCGCTCGCCGCTGTCGGCGCCGTGCTGGCTGTGCTCACGCTCGTCGCGAGCCTCGCGGTGCGCCCGCTGCGCCGCCCGGTGCCGCGGCGCTCGCCCGCAGCCCGCACGGCAGACCTGGCCCTATCGCTGGAGCCGCACGATCCAGCGGCGCCCGTGGCCGTGGCTGGTCGCCGCGTCCGTCGTGCTGCTCGTCCTCGCCTCCCCGGTGACGAGCATGCGCCTCGGGTGGCCCGACGAGGGCAACTTCCCCGAGGACACCTACACGCGGCAGGCCTACGACCTGACGGCCGAGGCCTTCGGGGAGGGGTTCAACGGACCGTTCCTGATCACCGCCGTGCCCGGCCCCGCGTGCCCGGCCCCTCGGGTCGACGGGCGACCCGACCGGCGCGGTGGAGGACCTGCAGCGGACGCTGGCCCGGACCCCGGGCGTGGCCGCGGTGACTCCCGCGCTGCCCGACGACCCGGCGGCGCCCCAGGCCTACCTCATGAACCTCGTCCCCACGACGGGTCCGCAGGACGAGGCCACCACCGACCTCGTCAGGTCGCTCCGCGACGATGTCATCCCGGCGGCGGTGGCCGGGACCGGGCTGGAGGTCGACGTCACCGGCCTCTCCGCCACCAACATCGACACCACCGACTACCTGGCGGGTCGGATGCTCGTGTTCTTCGGTGCGGTGCTCGCCCTGTCGTTCGTGCTGCTGGCGATGGTCTTCCGCTCGCTGCTCGTGCCGCTCAAGGCCGTGGTCATGAACGTGATGTCGATCGCCGCCGCCTACGGCGTGGTCGTCGCCGTGTTCCAGTGGGGGTGGGGCAGCCAGCTGCTCGGCATCGAGGGCGGCCCGATCAACCCCTACATGCCGATGATGCTCTTCGCCGTCGTGTTCGGCCTGTCCATGGACTACGAGGTCTTCCTGCTCTCCCGGGTCCGGGAGGAGTACGGCCGCACGGGCGACGCCTCGACCTCGGTCGCCGACGGACTCGCCGCCACGGCCCGGGTCATCACGGCCGCCGCCGCCATCATGGTCGTCGTCTTCGCCTCGTTCATGCTCGAGGACGTCCGGGACATCAAGGTGTTCGGCCTCGGGCTCGCGGTCGCCGTCCTGCTCGATGCCACCCTCGTCCGCATGCTGCTGGTGCCGGCGACGATGGAGCTGCTCGGCGACCGCAACTGGTGGCTCCCCCGCTGGCTCGACCGGCTCCTCCCCCGCCTCGACGTCGAAGGCGGACCGGCCGCAGCCGAGCCTCGGCCGACCGAGGAGCCGACGGAGGAGCCGGAGCCCGCGCCCCAGCTGGCGAGGAGCGGGCAGTGACCGGCAACGCGGACGTACGCGACCCGTGTGGTGACGCGGCGGGGACCGTCCGTCAGGGTGGGGGACGATCCCACGCCGACCGGGTACCCCCTCTCCGGATCGGACGTGAACCTGTCGTGCCCGCCGCAGACGGCACGCCGGACGCGGTGTTCCCCAGCCACCGCGAGGAGGCTGCCGCTCGGCGGGCACGGCAGGTGCTCCGCGCCGCTCGGCCAGGGACGCAGGCGACGAGCGGTCTCAGTCCGGCGCGGCGACGAGCCGGTTGCGGATGGTGCCGACGCCCTCGATCCAGCTCTCCAGCTCGTCGCCGGGCCGGAGGAAGCGGGGCGGCTGACGCGCCATGCCGACCCCGGCGGGCGTCCCGGTGAAGATCACGTCCCCGGACAGCAGGGTCACCACGGCTGACAGCTCGGCGACGAGGCGGGGCACGCCGAAGACCAGGTCGCTGGTGCGGGCGTCCTGCACGGTCTCGCCGTTCACACGGCAGCCGAGGCCCAGGTCGTCGCGTCGGGCAGCTCGTCGGGGGTGACGAGCCACGGGCCGATCGGCCCGAAGCCGCGGTGCGATTTGCCCAGCGAGAACTGTCCGCCGGCCGCGAACTGCAGCGTCCGGTCGGAGAGGTCCTGCCCGACGGCGACTCCGGCCACGTGGTGCCACCCGTCGGCCTCGGCGACCCGCTCGGCCCGGCGGCCGATCACGACGACCAGCTCGACCTCCCAGTCCACCGTGTCGCCCGCGGAGCGTCGCCTCGTCATACGGCCGGCGAGGCTCGTGGGGAACTTGGTGAACGTGGCCGGCACGGCCGGCACGTCTCCCGGACTCGGCGGCGCCGTGCTCGACGTGGTTGAGCGGGTGGCGAAGACCTGCCGGGGCTCGCGCGACCGGTCGACGGCACGGGCGTCGGACTGTACGTTGCACCCATGGTCGTGGCATTGCCGGACGGAAGCTGCTGGACCGCGGCCCGCTCGTGGTACGACAGTGCGGTGATCGACGCAGTGGCCTTCGATCTCGACGGCGTGCTCGTCGACTCCGAGCCCACCTGGACCGCGGTCCGCCGCGAGTTCGTGCTCGCCCATGGCGGCCGCTGGCCCGACGGCGCCGACCGCCGGATGATGGGCATGGCCACGATGGAGTGGGCCGCCTACCTGCACGACGACCTCGGCGTGGCGCTCCCTGTGGACGCCATCGCCGAGCAGGTGGTCGCCGCCATGGCCGCCCGGGTCGCGGCGGGTCCGTCGCTGCTGCCGGGCGCCGTCGACGCGGTGCGGCGCATGGCGACGCGCTGGCCGCTCGGGCTGGCGTCGTCGTCGCCGTCCGACCTGATCGAGCGCACGCTCGTGGCCGCAGGGCTGCGCGGGAGCTTCCGGGTCACGCTGTCCACCGAGGCGGTCGGCGCGGGCAAGCCCGCTCCCGACGTGTACCTCGAGGTGGCGCGGCGCCTCGGCATCCCGCCCGGGCGGTGGGCGGCCGTCGAGGACTCGACCAACGGGCTGCGGGCCGCCCGGGCCGCCGGGATGCGGGTCGTCGCGGTGCCGACCGACAGCTACCCGCCCGATCCCGACGAGCTGGCCCGGGCGGACGCGGTGATCTCCTCGCTCGACGAGCTGACCGAGGCCGTCGTCGACCCGGCGCCCGCGTGACCGACGCGTCTCACGGCGCGCCGGTGGCGTGGTGGGGTTGGACGTCGCCTCCCCCTTGACTTCGAGCGCGCTCGAACCCGTACGTTCGGCACGAGCCGGCGCGCCGCCGCGACCGGCGCCGATCCTGGAGGTCCCCTCATGCACCTCGGCGTGCACATCCCTCAGTTCACCGTCCCTGACGGTCCCGCCGGCATCGCCGACGAGCTGCGCCGGGCCGGCGCCGCGGCCGAAGCGGTCGGCGTGACCGAGCTGTCCGTCATGGACCACTGGTTCCAGATGGAGGCGATGTTCCCGGTCACCGACCCGATGATGGAGGGCTACAGCACCCTCGCCTTCCTCGCCGCCCACACCGAGACTGTGCGGCTGGGCCTGCTGGTGACCGGCGTGACCTACCGGCACCCCGGCCTGCTGGCCAAGACGGTCACCACCCTGGACGTGCTGTCCGAGGGCCGGGCCATGCTCGGCATCGGCGCCGCCTGGTACGAGCGCGAGCACAAGGGCCTGGGCGTGCCGTTCCCGCCGACCGCCGAGAGGTTCGAGCGGCTGGAGGAGGCGCTCCAGATCTGCCTGCAGATGTGGGACCCCGACAACAACGGTCCCTACGAGGGCCGCCACTACCAGCTGGCCGAGACGCTGTGCGTGCCGCCGCCGCTCAGCCGGCCGCGCCCGCCGATCCTCATCGGCGGCAGCGGCGAGCGGAAGACGCTGCGTCTGGTCGCGCAGTACGCCGACGCCTGCAACCTGTTCGCGCAGACGCCTGACGACGTGGCCCACCTGCTCGACGTGCTGCGCCGCCACGGCGAGGACGTGGGCCGGGACACGAGCGAGATCCGAGTCACGACGCTGTACTTCGGCGGCGCCCTCGGCCACGACGTCGATGCGTTCGAGGCCGAGATGGCGGACATGGCGAAGGTCGGTGTCGAGACCGTCTACGTCATGCCACCCGGCGACCGTCCCGCGGCGTGGATCGAGGAGGTGGCCGGGCCGGCCGCGGCCCGGATCGCCGACCTGCCGACCGGCTGACGCACCCGCGGCGCGGTCGGGGCCACCCTGCGGAACCGGTAGCGTCGCGCCGTGGATCTCGACGCCGCCATGGGCCTCGCCCTCGAGGAAGCCACCGCCGCCACCGCCCACGGCGACGTCCCCGTCGGGGCGGTGGTCCTGCGCGACGGCGAGGTGATCGCCCAGCGCCACAACGAGCGCGAGAGGACGGGCGACCCGACTGCCCACGCCGAGATCCTGGCGCTGCGCGACGCCGCGGTCGTCGTCGGCTCGTGGCGCCTGAGCGGCACCACGCTGGTCGTCACGCTCGAGCCGTGCCCGATGTGCGCCGGGGCGCTGGTGGCGGCCCGGGTCGACCAGGTGGTCTTCGGCGCGGCCGACCCGAAGGCGGGTGCCTGCGGTTCGCTCTACAACCTCTGCGTCGACCCCCGGCTGAACCACGAGGTCGAGGTCGTTCCGGGGGTCCGGGCCGAGGAGTCCGCCGCGCTGCTCACCGAGTTCTTCGGCGACCGGCGGAGCTGACCCGCCGCCCCTCAGGCCGGAGAGGCGGCGGGACAGACATCAGCTCGCCACCTTGTCGGGTGGCGCAGCGGAGGTCGGGGACCGGGGGACGTCACCGACCACGATCAGTTCGATCTCGCGCGGCTCGGACCGCACGCCGGCGATCAACCGGCCGCGGGCGCCGCACCAGCAGTGCCAGTCGAGGACCGGACCCTCGGGGCTGTCGTGCGCCCCCTCGATGCGGGACCAGTCGATCAGGACCCGGGTTCCGTGCACGTGGCAATCGATCGCAAACATCTCGCCGCCTCCTTCGAGCAGTCCAATCGTCCAGTCCATTTACCGACCAGATGGTGGACTCATGCGGAATTGGTCTGTACATTGTCGAGCATCGCCCGCCCGATCCATAGCCATTTTCGGAGGATTGGTATGAGCCAGTCGATCGAAGCGATCCTTGGCATGTGGTCCGAGGGCCCCGGTCCGCTCCACCGCAAGCTCAGCGACGCCGTGCGCGCCGCCGCCGACGACGGCCGCCTCCCCCCGGGCGAGCGGCTCCCCTCCGAGCGCGACCTGGCCGCCCGCCTGGCGCTCAGCCGCAGCACGGTGGTCACCGCCTACGACACGCTGCGGTCCGAGGGCGTGGTCGAGAGCCGGCAGGGCAGCGGGACGCGCATCCGCCGGCGCCCGGTCGGGCACGGCCCCGCGCCCCTCGTCGTCAGCCCCATCTACCGGACGCTGATCGACGTGCGCGACGACGTGATCTCGCTGGCCTGCGCCACGTTCCCCGCCCACCCCCAGGTTGCGCTGGCGGCGGCCGAGGTCATGCGCGAGGACGGCGACAAGCTGCTCGCCCATCACGGCTACCTGCCGGGCGGGCTCCCCAGCCTGCGGCAGGCCCTCGCCGACCGCCTCACCATGCTCGGCACGCCGACCACGCCCGACCAGGTGCTGGTGACCACGGGCGCGCAGCAGGCGGTCAACCTTGCCGCCCAGATGCTCGTCCGCCCCGGCGACGAGGTGGTGGTGGAGTCGCCGAGCTTCAGCGGCACGCTCGACCTGGTCATCGCCCGGGGCGCCCGGTTCACCGTGGTCCCGGTCGACGACGACGGCGTCGACGTCCAGGGCGTGGCCCGGGCGCTCACCAACGGCCGCCCGGCGGCCATCTACCTGATGCCGACGTTCCACAACCCCACCGGCGCCCTGCTCGCCGCCAACCGCCGGCGCGACCTCGCCGAGCTGGTCGTCGAGCACGGCGTCCCCCTCATCGAGGACAACGCCCTCGAGAACGCGCCGCTCGACGACGAGCGGCTGCCGCCGATCTCGGCCTACGCCCCGCCCGACGCGCCCGTCCTCAGCGCCGGGTCGTTCAGCAAGGCCGCATGGGGAGGCCTCCGGGTCGGGTGGATGCGGGGCCCGGTGCCGCTGATCAACCGCCTGACCGAGATCAAGGCGATGAACGACCTGGGCTCGCCCCTCGTCGACCAGGCCATCGCCGCCCGCATCGTGCCCCACCTCGACGAGATGCGGGTCGACCACCGCAACATGCTCAACCGCAACCTCGCCCTGGTCAGCGACATGCTGCACGACCTGTTGCCCGCATGGACCTGGGTGCGGCCCAAGGGCGGCCCGTCGTTGTGGATCGAGCTGCCGTACGGCAACGCATCCGCCTACACGCAGGTGGCGCTGCGCTACGGCGTCGAGGTCATCCCCGGCGACCAGATGTCGCCGACCGGCGACGACCAGCGGCGGCTGCGCCTGCCGTACACCGCCGAGCCCCCGGTGCTCACCGAGACGATCCGCCGGCTGGCAGAGGCGTGGGACGCCTACGCCCCCCGCGACGAGCCCCGCGCCGGCACCCGCCCCGTCGTGGTGTGACGCCGGGATCTGACGTGGACATCCGCCCGGCCACCGAGCGGGACGTCGAGGCCGTCGCCGCGCTGCACGCCGACAGCTGGCGGCGGCACTACCGGGGCGCGTTCTCGGACGCCTACCTCGACGGAGACGTGTTCGCCGACCGGCGCTCGGTCTGGTCGCAGCGCCTGTCCGCTCCCGACCCGGCCCACGACACGGTCGTGGCCGTCGACGGCGAGGCGCTCGTCGGCCTCGCGCACACGATCCTCGACGACGACCCCGAATGGGGCGCCCTGCTCGACAACCTCCACGTCGCCCACCACGTGATTGGCACGGGCATCGGCACCCGGCTCATGGCCGCGTCGGCTGCCGCCGTCCTGGCCCGCGGGCGGCGGGCGAGCCTCTACCTGTGGGTGCTCGAGGGCAACGCCGCCGCCCAGGCCTTCTACGGCGCCCGCGGCGGCCGGCTCGCCGGCCGCGAGGTCACGGAGCCGCCCGGCGCCGGGGGCACGATCGTCGGCCTGCGCTACGTCTGGCCGGACCCGTCGGTGCTGCTCGTCGAGTGACCGGGGGGTCGGCGTGCCGGCGATCCGCAGGGGGTCTGACCAGGGTTTCGTCGCCTGCTCGGCCGCCTCGGCGGCGGGGTCGGGCGGCCCGGATCGACTTTCGGAGCGCCGCGGGCGCTCTGGTAGCGTCGATCTCGGAAGGTTGCCAGAGCGGACGAATGGGGCGGCCTCGAAAGCCGTTGTGGCCTCCGGGTCACCATGGGTTCGAATCCCATACCTTCCGCCCCTGGTCCCGGACGGTGTCGCACCGTCCGGGATCGTTCGTTTTGAGCAGGGCCTTCGGCCCACCGCCGTTCGCCGGGCGGGTCGAGTGGTCGGGGCCGTTGCTCCCAGATCGGCTTCGTGATTCGAACCGTTCGGCGTGCTAGGTGGGCCGATCGGTCGGCGCCGCGGCGGCCTGGCAACCTGCTGCGGTGCGACGCCCCGGACCGCGAACGATTCTGGTCGTGGTGATCGTCCTCAGTGCGGCAGCCTGGATCGCTGGGTTCGCCGTGTACATCGGGGCTGTCGGAAACCCCGCCATCGCGCGGCATGCGCGGACTGGTGAACTCGGTCCAGCCGAGAGACGACGAATTTGAGATCTGCATCGCGAAGCCCGTCGACGCCGGCACGACATACGGCGATCGCGAGTTCGACAGCCTCGAGTGCTGGCGGGGCTTCGTCGAGGATCCCCGACCGGCCGTCGGCGACTGCGTCGTTGTGCAGTCTCAGGGGCATGTGTCCGAGCTGATAGTCGAGTCCTCGACAGGCTGCGCCGGCCGATAGCTCAGTGACGAGAGACACCCGTATTTCACAAGGCCTAGGTCGGGCACCGGGGCGTACAAGACGAAAGGATCATGTGAGTGGAACCTGGGGAGCGCGAGCCACCCGACCCGGACATGGAGTCGTGGACTGTCCGGCACTTCTCCCAAACGAACCCTGTCGGACCTGGCCGGGACGATGTCCCAGCGCTTCTGCGACGGATCGCCGACACCGTCCAGGAGCTTGGCCCCGTCGAGGTGCAGGACATCGTGTTCCATCGGGACCTGGATGAGGATGGAGAGTGGTGTCCTCTCATGACGGTCTACTTCCACCCGCAGGACGACGATTGATCGCCGGTTGCTCCCACCATGACTCCCACGCGGTGCGATGACCAGGGGCGATACCGAATCCCATACCTTCTTCCGCCCGCCAGGTCCCGGACGGTGTGCAGCCGTCCGGGATCCTTCGCTTTTGAGCAGGTCAGTAGCAGCCGTGAGCGGACGCGCTGCCGGATGTCGCCGACGCTTCCCGGGTTCACCGTCATGATCGTGTCGAGGCGAGGACTGCCTCGAGGTCTGCCGGGACCGGCATTGGCGTCATCAGCCCGACCGAGGAGCGTCCGGTGTTCCCCACGGGGTATCGCCCGCTGAGCGATCCGGGTGCGGCCACGATCAGCCGTACGAGCTGGCCGACAGCCTCGTGCCGGTCGTGTTGACGGACGGCCTGGACGAGCATGCGGGCGTGCACGCCGACATGGGCGATGGCCCAGGGCTGGGAGAGGATGTGGGCCCGCTCGAAGTGGCGCCATCCTCGCGTCCGGTGTGGAGGCGGTGCGAGCGGCGGACAGCTCCGCGTTGATCGCATCCCGGACGGCGCCAGGCATGCGCCTCACGGCGTCGGCTCCCTCATCTCGTCGTCACAGCATGCGAGCGTGCGCTCCGCCGTCTCCGTGGTGCCTCGGGCGGGGACGGCACAGCACGAGTCACCGCGCCAGGCTTCTCGGCCCTCGCGCACGGCGAGGGCGGCGATGACGAGCGCGGCGATCGGGTCGGCCCAGCTCCAGCCGAACAGGCTGTTGAGCGCCAGGCCCACGAGCAGCACCCCGGACAGATAGGTGCACAGCAAGGTCTGCTTCGAGTCGGCCACCGCGCTGAGGGATCCGAGCTCCGTGCCGGCCCGCCGCTGTGCCCACGACAGGCCGGGCATGATCACGAGGCTGAGCCCTGCCAGCACGAGCCCGGGGGTCGAGGGCTGCGCCTCTCCGGCGCCGAGGAGCGCGCGCAGAGCTTCGAAGGCGACGTAGCCGGCGAGCGCGAAGAAGGACACGGCGATGATCCGCAGGGCTTTCTGCTCGCGTGCCTCGTGATTCGAGCCGGTGAACTGCCACGCCACCGCCGTCGCGGACGCGACCTCGATGGTCGAATCGAGCCCGAACCCGATCAGTGCCGCCGACGATGCCCCGATCCCCGCGGTGATGGCGACGACGGCCTCGACGACGTTGTAGGTGATCGTCGCCGCCACGAGGTGCCTGATCCGCCGCTGCAACACGACGCGGCGACCCGGCGCGACCGGCGACAGGTCGACGGTGGTCACGATGCGGCCTCGGCTGCGGTGGCCTCGGCGCCGTACACCGGGCACAGGCGCACGGCTTCGCCGGTCGAAGCCAGCACACGCTCGGCCGAGCGCAGGAGCCCGACCAGCTCCGGTTCCGTCACGAAGTAGAAGGACTGGCGTCCCTCGGCCCGGAAGTCGATCAGCCGGCAATCCCGGAGGCACGCGAGGTGCTTCGAGACCGTCGACTGCGCCAGCCCGAGCTCCCGCGTCAGATCGACCACCCGGGCTTCACCGTGCGACAGCCGCTGCACGATCGCCAGGCGCACCGGATCAGCCAACGAGTGGAACAACAGCGCGGCCGGCGACAACAGCTCGCGGGTGGCCGGGCCGCAGCACAGATCAATCGCCATATGGCGATGATAACGCCGCGCGGTGGTGTGTGAGGCGCTGCAGCCCGGCCCATGGGGCCGGGCTGCACCGTGTGTCACGGACGGCGCGTGGCCGTTCGGCCCAACGGGTTGGCGGCGGCGGGGGAGCGCCGCCGACGTCGTGTGGGCTCCAGCCCGGCGATCAGCGGGCCATCCGACGACGTCCGCTGGCCACAAGCGCCGCACCGCCAGCGAGCAGCACGCCGCCGGCGGCCGCGAGCGGACCGCTGCTGCCGGCGCCGGTCGCCGGAAGCCCGCCGCCCGGCCGCCCCGTGGTCGCGACGGCTGCGCGCGCCGTGGTCGTCGGCCTGGCGGTCGTTACCGTCGTCGGGGCGAGAGTCGTCGTCGTCGAGGCCACGGTCGTCGTGGAGGCGACGGTCGTCGTTGTCGACGCGACGGTCGTCGTCGTCGAGGCAGTCGTCGTCGTCGGCTTCTCGGTCGTGGTCGTCGGCTTCTCGGTCGTCGTCGTCGGCTTCTCAGTCGTGGTCGGCTCGACGCTCGTCGTCGGCTTCTCGCTCGTCGTCGGATGGCCGTCGGAGGACTCGGCCACCACGCTCGGGGCTCCCGCCACGATCATCGCCGAACCCGCACACAGACTCACCAGCCCGAGAATCGTCCGGCGTCGGAAGCTGCTTGAACCCGCCATGCCCTGCCCTCCCATTGCCACTGGCAAGGCGGCCTCGCCCCACCGACCGGATGGTGTCGCTCTTACCTGAAGATTCACCCCTGATCACCGGGTGAAAACTTGCGGTTTCCTGATATTTCGCTACTGAGCGCGGTGGCGCTCGCACCTAACGCGGCGCGGAGCCGAGAATCAGACGAGGAAGGACGTGATCGCCTTGGAGGAGTGGCCTGTCGAGCGACGCCTCCCGACTCGCACCGTCCGTCCGCCGCCGTCCACACTCGCCCGCGTGACGACGCCGATCGACGGGTGGTGCGCTCCCGGCTTCGCGCCTGTCCGGGAGGCGTTCGCGGCCAACTTCACCGAGCGGGGTGAGGTCGGGGCCGCGGTCCACGTGATCGTCGGCGGCGAGGTGGTCGTCGACCTCGTGGGTGGGTGGGCCGACGAGAACCGCACCCGGCCGTGGCGGCACGACACGATCGTCGACGTCTACTCCGTCGGGAAGGCGATCCTCGCGCTGCTGGTGCTGCAGCTCATCGACGACGGACGGCTGGCGCTCGACGAGCCCGTCGCCGACGTGTGGCCCGAGTTCGCGCACGGCGGAAAGGCCGGGGCCACCGTCGCCCACGCGCTCAGCCACCGCGCGGGCGTCCCGGCGATCCGTGAGCTGCTCACGGACGAGGACCTCCTCGACTGGGACCGCATGACGTCCGCCCTCGCCGCCACCGAGTCGTGGTGGGTGCCCGGCGAGCGGCTGGCCTACCACACCAACACATTCGGCCACCTCGTCGGGGAGCTCGTCCGCCGGGCGAGCGGTCAGATGCCGCGCGAACGACTGCGCGCGGTGGCCGAACCGCTCGGCGCCGACGTGTGGTTCGGGGTGCCGGCCGCCCAGCAGCACCGCTGCGCCGACGTCGTGTTCGCGCCGGCCGCGCCGATCCCCACGATCGACTCGTTCGATGGGCTCGAGGGTGACCTCCTCATGAACGCACTGGCCCACTTCAACCCACCGGGCTACTCGTCGATCGGCGTGGTGAACACGCCGGCCTGGCGGTCGTCGCAGATCGGCTCCACGAGCGGCCACGCATCCGCCTCGGGCATCGCCCGGATCTATGCCGCGCTGCTCGAGCCCGGTCGCCTGCTGTCGCCCGAGCTGCTGGCGCACGCCACCGCCCCGCGAGCCGAGGGCCACTGCCCGATTCTCGGCGAGGAGGTCGTCTTCGGCCTCGGGTTCCAGCCGACGACGCCGCGCCGACCGCTCGGGCCCAACGGCCGCAGCTTCGGGCACTTCGGCACGGGCGGCGCCCTCGGCTTCGCCGATCCCGATGCCGGCATCGCCTTCGGCTACGCGATGAATCACGTGATCCCACGCTGGCAGAGCACACGCAACCGGGCGCTCGTCGACGCCGTCTACGCCTCGCTCACCGTCGCCTGAACGACGTCGATCAGGACTCAGATTCGAACACCTTTAGTTAGGTGTGCCTATCATCGACCGATGGCGCTCTTCGGCGACGTGGTCGAGGTCGAACGGCTGACACCGCACATGGTCCGGGTGGTGCTCGGCGGGGAGGGGCTGGCCGGCTTCACCCCGACACCGTTCACCGATCAGTACGTCAACGCCCTCTTCGTCCCGCCCGGCGCGCCGTACGACGTGCCGTTCGACCCCGACGAGGCGGGGGCCGCGGGGCGCGAGCACCGGCCCCGAGGACGCCGCTACACCGTGCGGGCCTGGGATCCGGTGTCTCGCCGGGTCACGATCGACTTCGTCGTCCACGGCGACGTCGGCTTCGCCGGCCGGTGGGCCAGCGGCGCCGTCCCCGGCGACCGCCTCCAGATCGTCGGGCCGACAGGCAGCTTCGCGCCCGATCCCGACGCCGAGTGGTATCTCATGGTCGGCGACGAGAGCGCGCTGCCCGCGATCGCCGCATCGCTGGAGCGGATCCCCCGTGGTCGCCGCCGTGCTCGCCGCGCTGGTCGTCGACGACGGCGAGAGCCACCTCGACCTCGACTGTCCCGGTGCGCTCGACGTCACCTGGGTGCACCGCGCCGCGGATCCCGACAACCCCGACCAGCTCCTCCAGGCGGTCGAGGCGCTCCGCTTCCCCGCCGGGCGTCCGCACGTCTTCGTCCACGGCGAGGCCGGCGAGGTCCGGGCCGTGCGCCGCCACCTCCTCGCCGACCGCGGCGTGCCGAAGGACGGGGCATCGATCTCGCCCTACTGGCGACGCGACTACACGGACGAGCGCTGGCGCGAGATCAAGGCCGCCTGGCTCGCCGAGAGCGCGCAGGACGCATGAGCACGCGCCGCGGGTTCCTCGCCATGGTCGGCGCCGCCGGCCTGCTGGTGGCATGCGGCGCCGACGGCGGTGACCGGGCCGCCTCGTCCGAGGACGAGGGACCCGACGCAGCCGGCACCGGCGACGGGGGTCCGGCGACGGCCGCCGACACGCCGACGGTGCTGGCCCTCGGCGAGGAGTACCTGCTCGCCGACCTCCTCACCCTCGGGATCCGCCCGATCGCGTCGACCGCGAACGTCGTGCTCGACGAGGGCTTCGCCGGGCTCGGCGAGTTCGACACCGAGGGCATCGAGGCGCTGCCCTCCAACGAGCCCAACCTCGAGCGCCTGGCCGGCTACCGGGCCGACGTCGTGGTGTCCAACACCTTCGTCGCCGACTACCTCGGGCGGGAGGTCCTGGAGGGCCTCGGCGGCGAGCTCGTCGTCGTGCCCGACGACCACGCCGAGCGCATCCTCGCGTTGGGCGACACCTTCGACCGCCGATCCGAGGCCGACGCCGCACTGGCCGACCTCGACGAGGCCATCGCCGCAGGCGCAGCAACGCTGAACGCCGGGGGCCGAGCCGTGTCGGTCGCCACCGTCTACCCAGGCTCCACCGTTGCCGCGTGGGTCGACGGGCCGATCGACGTGCCCGCGACGCTGCTGGCCATGGGGTTCACCCTGCGGCCGGGAGCCACGGACGTCGAGGGCGAGGAGGGCGGGCGGCTCTACCTGTCGAACGAGCAGCTCGACGTGCTCGACGCCGACACCCTCGTCGCGCTGCAGTCCGACCTCGTCGCCGGCGAGCCCGAGGCCCTCGAGGCGATCGCCGACGACCCGCTGTGGTCCGGGCTCCCCGCCGTGGCCAGCGGGAACGTGGTCACCGTCGACCGCCTGGGCTATCCCGGCATCGCCGGGCGGCGCCGCCTTGTCGACGACCTCGTCGCCCGGTTGGGGTGAGCGAGCGGCTCAGCCGCAGCTCCACCTCACGGCGGGTGGACGGACGCGGGCGCACACCGGGTTGCCGTAGGTGTCGGTGAGGCCGAGGCGGGCGACCAGCCGGCCCTCACCCGCCGCCGCCCGGGCCAGGACGCCGGGATCGACGTCCGCCAGGTGGAGCTTGGCCCGCCGGAACATGGTGAAGGCGCCGTCGGCGGCGACCGTCCCCCAGGTCAGGTAGACGAACCGGTCGCCCCGGCGGCCCTGGGCGAACGGCCCGCCGACGTCGAGCGCACCGTCGGCGCCGGTGCGGGTGACCAGCTCGAAGTCCCAGCTGGCGGCCGGCGCGTCCCCCGGGACCAGCTCGACGGGCTCGCGCCGACGCTGCAACCCGACGTGGACGTTCTCGTAGCCGGTGGGGGCGTCGGCCGGGGCACACGACCGGCCCGGCAGGTCGTCGGCCTCGATGCGGACGAGCATCCCTCCATCATGGCGGCCCGCGGACAGCACGCGGGCGCCAGCCCAGGCCGAGCGGTCGCCGGTCAGGCCTGCGGGGTCATGCTCGCCTCGAGCCGGTCCGCGAGCGCTCCGTGGCCGTCGGCGCGAGCCACCTCGGCCGGGGTGCGCCCGTCGTCGGTGCGGCGGGCGGGGTCTGCGCCGGCGGCGAGGAGGAGATCGGCCATGGCCTCGTCCCCGCGGTGGGCGGCCTCGTGCAGCGGGGTGAAGCCCCCCGACTGGGTGGCGTCGAGGTCGGCGCCGGCGGCCACGGCGAGCGCCAGCCCGGCCCCGGTCGGGCTGGCTGCCGCCGCGTGGACGGCCGCGATGCCCATGGGATGCGTGGCCGCGGCATCGACGTCGGCGCCGGCGCGGATGAGCACCGCTGCGGCCGCGGGCTGGTCGAAGAACAGGGCGAGCTGGACCGGCGAGAAGCCGTCGGGCGACGGCTCGTCGGGCGGCGAGCCCGCCGCCAGCAGCTCGCCGACTCGGCGGACGTCCCCGACCGCGGCGGCCTCGGGCAGGTCGAGCGGGCGGAGCTCGCGGATGGCGTCGACCACCTCATCGAGGCCCCGGTAGCGGGCCAGCAGGAGGGCGCTGACCCCGGCGTCGTCGACGGCGGCGGCACTGTCGGGGTGGGCACCGAGGGCGGCGACCGCGGCCGCCCGATCGCCGGCGAGGATCGACTCGACGAGCGTCATGGGCGCACCGTACCCAGCCTGCCGACTCCGAGGCGGCCGGACGGTTTGGCCGGGCGGGGGCGCACGGTCGATCATCGGGGTCCGCTCGCGCACCCTGTGGGAGGGAGCATCCCGGTGCCCTGGTCGATCCGCTGGTTCAAGGTCGTTGCCGTCGCCGAGGCCGTGTCGTACCTCGTGCTGCTCGGCGCGTCGGTGGCCAAGCACGTGTTCGACATGCCCGGGGCCGTGCCGATCATGGGCCCCATCCACGGGCTGATCTTCCTCACCTACCTGTGGCTCGCCCTGCTGGTGCGCGAGGAGCTGGGCTGGCGGCTGACGACCACGCTCATGGTCGTGGTGGCGGCGGTTATCCCGCTCGGCGGCCTCTACGTCGAGCGGCGGGTTCTGGCCGACACGACCCCGACCGCTCCGACGCGCGACGTGCTCCCCCTGGCGGTCAGCGGAAGCGCCGCAAGCGCAGGCTGTTCGTCACCACCAGCACGCTCGACGCCGCCATCGCCAGCCCCGCCAGCATCGGGTTGAGCAGCCCCGCCACGGCCAGCGGGATGGCCGCCACGTTGTAGGCGAACGCCCAGAACAGGTTGCCCTTGATCGTGCCGAGGGTCCGACGGGCGAGGCGGATGGCCGTGGGCGCCCGGCCGAGGTCGCCGCTCACCAGCGTGAGATCGGACGCCTCGATGGCCACGTCGGTGCCCGTGCCCATGGCGAGGCCCAGGTCGGCCTGTGCCAGGGCGGCGGCGTCGTTCACGCCGTCGCCGACCATCGCCACGACGCGGCCGTCGGCCTGCAGGCGCTCGACCACGGCCACCTTGTCGGCCGGGAGGACCTCGGCCTCCACCCGGTCGATGCCGACCGCAGCGGCCACCGTGCGAGCGGTGGTGGCGTTGTCGCCCGTGAGCAGGACGGGATCGAGGCCCAGGTCCCGCAGGGCGCGCACCGCGGCTCCGCTCGTCGGCTTCACCTCGTCGGCCACGACGAGCACCGCCCGGGCCCGGCCGTCCCAACCGGCCAGCACCGCGGTCGCCCCGTCGGCCTCGGCCCGCCGGCGGGCGTCGTCGAGGGCGTCGGGGACCGCGAGGCCGCGCTCGGCCAGCAGGGCGGGGCGGCCGGCGACGACCGTGTGGCCCTCCACCACGCCCTCGGCGCCCAGCCCGGCGTGGCTGCGGAAGCCGCTGACGGGCGGCAGGGCGGCGGCAGACTCGGCCGCGCCCGCGGCGATGGCCCGGCCGATCGGGTGCTCGGACGCCGCCTCGAGCGCGCCGGCCAGCCGCAGCGCCTCGTGCGCCAGCGTCTCGCCGTCGGTCGTCACGTCGACGAGGCGCATCGTGCCCGTGGTGACCGTGCCGGTCTTGTCGAGCACCACCGTGTCGACCCGGCGGGTCGACTCGAGCACCTCGGGGCCCTTGATGAGGATGCCGAGCTGCGCACCCCGCCCGGTCCCGACCATGAGGGCGGTCGGCGTGGCCAGGCCCAGGGCGCAGGGGCAGGCGATGATCAGCACCGCCACCGCGGCGGCGAACGCCTCGGCGGCGCCGTTGTCTGTGGCGAGCCAGCCGACGAGCGTTGCCGCGGCGACGGCGATGACGGCGGGCACGAACCAGGCCGAGATGCGGTCGGCCAGGCGCTGCACCGGGGCCTTGCCGGTCTGCGCCTGCTCGACCAGCCGGCCGATGCGGGCCAGCGCGGTGTCGGCGCCGACGCCCGTCGCCTCCACCACGAGTCGGCCGCCGGCGTTGACGGTGGCGCCGACGACCGGGTCGCCGGGGCCGACCTCGACCGGCACGCTCTCGCCGGTGAGCAGCGACTGGTCGACGGCCGAGGTCCCGTCGAGCACGACGCCGTCGGTGGCGATCGTCTCGCCCGGGCGGACGACGAAGCGCATACCGACGGCGAGGGCGTCGATGCCCACCCGGCGCTCGGTGCCGTCAGCGTCCAGCACGCTCACGTCCTTGGCGCCGAGGTCGAGGAGCGCCTCGATCGCCGCACCGGCCCGGCGCTTGGCCCGGGCCTCGGCGTAGCGGCCCGCGAGGATGAACACGGGTACGCCGGCCGCCACCTCGAGGTAGATCTGCCCGGCCGCCTCGCCGGCCGAGGCCGTGAGCGTGAAGTCGTGGGTCATGCCCAGCTCGCCGGCATGGCCCCAGAACAGGGCGTAGACCGACCAGCCGTAGGCGGCCAGCACGCCGACCGACACCAGCGTGTCCATGGTGGTGGCGCCGCGGCGGAGGTTGACCAGGGCCGCCCGGTGGAACGGCCAGGCGCACCACAGCGCCACGGGCGAGGCGAGGGCGAAGCTGAGCCACATCCACTCGTCGAATTGCAGCCGGGGGATCATCGCCATCGCCACGACGGGCAGCCCGAGGACGAGGGCGGCGACCAGCCGGTGCCGCAGGTCCACCAGGTCGGCCGGCTCGGGCGCGGGCTCGGGGCGGGTCCCGCGGGGTCGCGAGGCAATGGGTTCCGAGACGGCGTGGCGTTGACCGAGGCCGCCGATGGACAGGCCCTCGACGCGGGTGGACGGTGCGGCGGGTTCGGCGGGCGGCGACGCCGGGGCCAGCGGCGAGGCGGCGCTCCCGTCGGGCACGCCGTAGCCCAGGCGCTCGACGGTCGCGACGAGGTCGGCCCGGCCGAGCGCGGACGGCTCGTAGTCGACGCTCGCCTTCCCGGTCACGTAGTTCACGGTGGCCTCGACGCCCTCGAGGCGGTTGAGGCCGCGCTCGATGCGGGCCGCGCACGAGGCGCAGGTCATCCCGGTGATGGGCAGGTCGACGTGGTCGACCGCAGCGCGGTCGAGCCGATCAGTGGTGGGCACGGTGGCAGCAGGTCCGGCGTGGCGCCGCGCTCAGCTCTTGACCAGGCGCTCGATGGCCTTGGTCGCCTCGGTGACCTTGTCGGCGGCGTCGGGGGCGCCGGACGCCACCGCGTCGGTGACGCAGTGGTGCAGGTGCTCGTCGAGGAGGCCCACGGCCACGCTCTGCAGGGCGCTGGTGACGGCCGAGATCTGGGTCAGGACGTCGATGCAGTAGGTGTCCTCGTCGACGAGGCGCTGCAGGCCGCGCACCTGGCCCTCGATGCGGCGAAGGCGCCGCATGTAGTCGTCCTTGGTCATGCTGTATCCGGGCACGCTCATACCCTAGCGGGGTATGGGTGAGCCCACGCAACCGTCGCACGGTGGACGTAGGGTGGAGGCGTGCTCATCGGATCTCACGTCCCCCCGTCCGACCCGCTCGGCACCGCCGCCGCCGAGGATGCCGACGTGGTCCAGATATTCCTGGGCGACCCGCAGGACTGGAAGAAGCCCAAGCCCCGCGACGACGCCGACCAGCTGCGGGCCTCGCCCATCCCGATCTACGTGCACGCCCCGTACATCGTCAACCTGGCGTCGCCCAACAACCGGATCCGCATCCCGTCGCGCAAGGTCCTGCAGCAGGCGTGCGACGCGGCCACCGACATCGGCGCCCGGGCCGTGATCGTCCACGGCGGGCACGTGACGAAGGACGACGACCCCGGCGCCGGGTTCGAGCGCTGGCGCAAGGGCATCGACACGATCGAGACCGACGTGCCGATCTACCTCGAGAACACGGCCGGCGGCGACCACGCCATGGCCCGCCACTTCGACACGATCGGCCGGCTGTGGGACCACATCGGCGACACCGGCATCGGCTTCTGCCTCGACACGTGCCACGCCTGGGCGGCCGGCGAGGCGCTGGTCGACGCGGTCGAGCGGATCAAGGGCATCACCGGCCGCATCGACCTCGTCCACTGCAACGACTCGAAGGACGAGGCCGGCTCGGGCCGCGACCGCCACGCCAACCTGGGCACCGGGTCGATCGACACCGACCTGCTGGTGGCCGTGGTCGAGGCCGCCGGCGCCCCGGTCGTCTGCGAGACGGCCGACGAGGGCCGCAAGGACGACATCGCCTTCCTCAAGTCCCACGTCGGCGGCTGACCCCTCCCGCGGCCGCGGCGGGGTCAGGCCAGGCCGAGTGCGGTGGCGTCGTCGAGCGCCGTCGACGGCCCCGGGCCGGCGAGGTCGCTGCGGACCAGGGTGCGGTACAGCTCGGCGTAGAGCCCGCCCGCGGCCAGGAGGTCGCCGTGGGTGCCGCGCTCCACGATCCGCCCGCCGTCGAGGACGAGGATCTGGTCCGCGGTCGTGATCGTCGACAACCGGTGGGCGATGACGATGCTCGTCCGCCCCGCCAGTGCCTCGGCCAGCGCCCGTTGGATGGCCGCCTCGTTCTCGCTGTCGAGCTGGCTGGTGGCCTCGTCGAGGATCACGACGGCCGGGTCCTTCAGCAGCATGCGGGCGATCGCCACCCGCTGCTTCTCGCCGCCCGACAGGCGGTAGCCGCGCTCGCCGACGAGCGTGTCGTAGCCCTCGGGCAGGGCCGCGATCACGTCGTGGATCTGCGCGGCGCGGGCCGCGGCGACCAGCTCGTCGTCGGTGGCGTCGGGCCGGGCGTAGCGGAGGTTGCTGCCGACCGTGTCGTGGAAGAGGTGGGGGTCCTGGGTGACGGCCCCGATGGCGGCGTGCAGCGAGTCCTGCGTGAGGTCCCGGACGTCGTGGCCGTCGACCCGCACCGCGCCGTCGGTCACGTCGTAGAGCCGGGGCACGAGCATCGACAGCGTTGTCTTCCCGCCACCCGACGGCCCGACCAACGCCACGAGCTGGCCGGGTTCGATCACCGCGGACACGCCGTGCAGCACCTCGCGCGGCGTGGCGTATCCGTTGCGGCCATCGTCCTCGTGGCCGTCGCCGTCCCCGTGCTCGCCGTTCCCGTCCACCGGCGACCTCGGCGCGCCGTCGACGCGGACCGGGCGGGCGATCCCGACGGTCGGGTCGAGCTCGAGCGTCGGCACGATGACCTGGTCGGGATACCTGAAGTGGATGTCGTCGAGCTCGATGCGCCCGCGCGGGTCGACCAGGTCGGCAGCGTCGGGCTTGTCGACCAGCGGGAGCGGCGCATCCAGCACCTCGAACACACGCTCGAACGACACCATGGCCGTGAGCAGGTCGACGTGCGCGTTGCTCAGGGCGGTCAGCGGCCCGTACAGGCGGGTCACGTAGGCGGCCAGCGCCACCAGCGTGCCGAGCGACAGCGTGCCGTTGATGACCTGGAGGCCCCCGACCCAGTAGACGGCGGCCGTGCCGATGGCCCCGACGAGCCCGAGGGCGATGAAGAAGGTGCGCCCGTAGAGGGCGGCCCGGATGCCGGTCCGGCGCACGCCGTCGGCGCGCTCGGCGAACGAGCGCTCCTCGTCCTCGGTCCGGCCGAACAGCTTGACCAGCAGGGCGCCCGACACGTTGAACCGCTCGGTCATCGTGGTGTTCATCGAGGCGTTGAGGTCCATCTGCGTGCGGGTGACCGCCTGCAGGCGACGCCCGACCCGCCGGGCGGGGAGGATGAACAGAGGCAGCACGACGAGCGACAGCAGCGTCAGCCGCCACTCGAGCAGGGCCATGGCGATGAGCGTCGTGACCAGGATGATGACGTTCGACGCCACCCCGCCGATCGTCGTGGTCAGGGCCCGCTGCGCTCCGATGACGTCGCTGTTGAGCCGGTTGGTCAGCGCCCCCGTCTGGGTCCGGGTGAAGAAGGAGATCGGCATGCGCTGCACGTGGCCGAACACGGCCACCCGCAGGTCGTAGATCACGCCCTCGCCGATGCGCGACGACAGCCACCGCTCGACGATCGCCATGCCCGCGCTGCCCACCGCGGCGACGACCGCCACGGCGGCCAGCAGGTGGAGCTGCCCGCGCTCGCCCTCGTTGATGCCCTGCGGGATGGCCTCGTCGATGATCTGGCGGAAGATCAGCGGCGGGACGAGCTGGATCAGCGCGATCGCGATGATGACGGCCAGGTAGCCGACCAGCATCCAGCGGTAGGGCCGGGCGAACAGGAGGACCCGGCGGATGACGTTCCGGTCGAACTTCGCGTCGCCGAGCTGGCTGCGGTCGGCACCGAGCATGCCGGACGGACCCCCCATGCGCAGGGGCCCTCCTCCGGGGACTCGGGAAGCCATCGACATGGCTCGGAGGGTACGGCCACATCGAGCGATTCCGTTCTGTCGTCTCTCACGGCGCGATCGCGCGGTGAGAGACGACAGAACGATCGGGTCAGCGGTCGGCGAGGAAGGGCAGGGCCTTGCGGACCTCGGCGACGCGGTCGGCCGTGACGTCCGCCACCAGCAGCGCCTCGGTGCGCGCGCCCGTGGCCAGGGCCTCGCCCATCGGGTCGACGATGGCGCTGTCGCCCGCGTACTCGAGCGTGTCGCCCGAGCCCGAGCCGCCGGTGCCGACCCGGTTGCAGCCCACCACGTACGCCTGGTTCTCGATCGCCCGGGCCCGCAGCAGCGCCGACCAGTGGGCCCGGCGGGGCTCGGGCCAGTTGGCCACGCACAGGTAGAGGTCGGTCTGGGGCGCCACCGCCCACCACTCGTCGGCGAAGCGCAGGTCGTAGCAGACGAACAGGCTGACCCGCAGGCCCTCGAGGTCGACGGTGACCCGCTCGGACCCGGCGTCGAACGACCCGTCCTCGCCGCCGTAGGCGAACCGGTGGATCTTGCGGTAGCGGTGGACCGTGCCGTCGGGCCCGGCCAGCACGAGGGTGTTGCGCGGCCGGTCGCCCCCGTCGCCGACCTCGGGGCACGAGCCGCACACCCACACGCCGTTCGCCGCGGCCTGGGCGATCAGGAACTGCGACGACGGCCCGCCCTCGGGCTCGGCGATGACGTCGGTGCGCATCGAGAACCCGGTCGAGAACGTCTCGCTGAGCACGACCAGGCGGGCGCCGGTGGCGGCCGCCGAGGCGACCATCGGGGCGAGGCGGGCGAAGTTGGCGTCCTTGTCCTCCCAGACGATGTCGTGCTGGACCACGGCGACCTTCATGGCGCTCCCTCCCCACCGCAGCTTGGCGAGCCGGGCGGCCGCCTCCTCCAGCACCTCGGGGCGCTTGGCGAACGAGAACCGCACCAGGTGCCGCCCGGTCGCCGGGTCCGCGTAGAACACCTGGTTGGGCACGGCCACGACGCCGCAGGCCCCGGGCAGCGCGTGGCAGAACGCCACACCGTCGCCGTCGGGACGCAGCGGCCGGATGTCGACGGTCACGAAGTACGTGCCCTGCGGCCGGAACACCGTGAACCCCGCGGCGTCGAGCCCGGCGCACAGGACGTCGCGCTGGGCTGCGAGCTGGGCGGCCAGGCCGGTGAAGTACGCGTCCGGCAGCCCGAGGCCGACCGCGATGGCCGGCTGGAGCGGCCCCGCGTTGACGTAGGTCAGGAACTGCTTGGCCGTGGTGACGGCGGTGACCAGCTCGGGCGGCCCGCAGATCCACCCCACCTTCCACCCGGTCGTGTTGAACGTCTTGCCGCCCGACGAGATGGTCAGCGTGCGCTCGCGCATCCCCGGCAGGGTGGCCAGCGGCACGTGGGCCATCCCATCGAAGGTCAGGTGCTCGTAGACCTCGTCGGTCACCACCACCAGGTCGTGCTCGCGGGCGACCGCGGCGATCGCTCCGAGCTCGTCGGGCGTGAGCACCGTGCCGGTGGGGTTGTGCGGCGAGTTGACGAGCAGCAGGCGGGTGCGGGGCGTGACCGCGGCGCGCAGGGCATCGACGTCGAGGCGGTAGTCGGGCGGGCGCAGCGTGACGAACACCGGTGTGGCCCCGGCCATGGCGATCGACGCCTGGTAGCTGTCGTAGGTGGGCTCGAGCACGACCACCTCGTCGCCCGTCTCGCACAGGGCCAGGCAGGCGGCCGCGATGGCCTCGGTGGCGCCCGCGGTGACGAGGACCTCGGTGTCGGGGTCGTGGACGAGCCCGTACCAGTGCCGCTGGTGGGCGACGATCGCCTCGCGCAGCTCGGGGACGCCCCGCCCCGGCGGGTACTGGTTGCGGCCCGAACGGATGGCGGCCACGGCGGCGTCGAGCACCTCGGGCGGGCCGTCGGTGTCGGGAAACCCCTGGCCGAGGTTGATGGCGCCCGTGCGCACGGCGAGCGCCGACATCTCGGCGAAGATCGTCGTGCCGAAGCCCTGCAGCCGGCTGGTGAGGTACGGGACGCGGTCGGACATGACCCGCCGAGCGTAGGTCAGCGCCACGACCTCACCCGGCCGTGGCGTATCGCTCGGCGTCGATGTCAACGAGGGTCGGCGGCCGCGGGGCAGCAGACCTCGAGCTCCATCCCGTCGGGGTCCCGGAAGAACAGCGACCACTCAGGGCCGAGCTGCTGGATCTCGCCGACCTCCTGCGCCCCGGCGGCGAGGAGGCGTTCCTTGACCGCCTCGAGCGTGGCGCGCGAGTCGACCGCGAGCGCGTAGTGGTCGATGGCGCCGCGGCCCCCCTGCCGGCGCCGCTCGCCGATGATCTCGTCCGCGGGGACCTCGAACACGTTGAGGGCGGACCCGCCACCGAGGTCGATCACCTTCATCCACGGATGGTCATCGCGCTTTGCGATCTCGAAGGTCACCTCGGCGTCGAAGGCCTGCTGGTAGAAGCCGATGGTCAGGTCCATGTCGGTCGTGAGGGTCGCCACGTGGTTGAAGCCGGTCGTGAGGGGCACGGGGCGACGCTATTCCGTTCGACTCCGTTCGACGTTCGCCGCGGTCGCTCGCCGTCATCGAGATAGGAGACCTGACGGGGCGTCAGATATCGTCGTGGCCGTGGACCTGCGGGAGAGCGCTGACGATCGGGCGTTTCGCGACGAGGTGCGCACCTTCCTCGAGGAGGGCCTGGCCGGCGACTTCGCCGTCGTGCGGGGCCGGGGCGGGCCCGGCGACGAGCACGCCCTGTTCGACGAGCGCCTGGCCTGGGAGCGCCACCTCGGCGCCCACGGCTGGACCTGCGTCGGCTGGCCCAAGGAGCACGGCGGCCGCGGGCTGTCGCTGCGCCAGCACGTCGTCTACTACGAGGAGTACGCCCGGGCGCAGGGCCCCGGACGCCTCGGCCACATCGGCGAGGGGCTGTTGGGTCCGACCGTGATCGCCTTCGGCTCGCCCGCGCAGCAGCAGCGCTTCCTGCCGCCGATCGTGGCGGGCGAGGAGCTGTGGTGCCAGGGCTACTCCGAGCCCGACGCGGGCAGCGACCTGGCCAACGTGGCCACCCGGGCCGAGCTCGACGACACGGGCCACTGGACCGTCCACGGCCAGAAGGTGTGGACCTCGCTCGCCCACTGGGCCGACTGGTGCTTCGTGCTCGCCCGCACGTCGCCGCCCGCCGACCCCCGGCGCAAGCACGACGGGCTGTCGTACCTGCTGGTGCCCATGCGCCAGGACGGCATCGACATCCGCCCCATCGTCCAGGTCACGGGCGACAGCGAGTTCAACGAGGTGTTCTTCGACGGCGCCCGCACCGACGCCGCCAACGTCGTGGGGGGCGAGGGCGAGGGCTGGAAGGTGGCGATGGGCACCCTCGCCTTCGAGCGCGGCGCGTCGACCCTCGGCCAGCAGCTCAACTTCCGCAACGAGCTCGACGCCATCACCGCCGTCGCCCGCCGCACCGGGGTGGCCGACGACCCGGTCATGCGGCAGCGGCTGGCCGGCGCCCACATCGGCCTCGAGATCATGCGCCTCAACGCGCTGCGCACGCTGTCGGGCACCGAGACCGGCGCGCTCGGCCGCGAGGCGATGATCGGCAAGCTCTACTGGGCCACGTTCCACCGGGGCCTCGGCGAGCTGGCCATGGACGTGCTGGGCGCCGCCGCCACCGTCATCGGCGAGGAGGGCGATCCGGCGGTGTACGACCCCGGCCCGCTGCAGCGGCTGTTCCTGTTCAGCCGATCGGACACGATCTACGCCGGGTCGAACGAGATCCAGCGCAACATCATCGGCGAGCGGGCGCTCGGCCTGCCCAAGGAGCCGCAACCGTGACAACTGATCGTGCCCACCGAGCCCGCGGGCCACGACCTGCTGGCCGGCAAGGTCGCCCTCGTCACCGCGGCCGCCGGCACCGGCATCGGCTCCGCCACCGCCCGCCGCCTGCTGGCCGAGGGGGCGACGGTGGTGGTCAGCGACGCCCACGAGCGCCGCCTGAAGGAGACCGCCGCCGCCCTGGCCGGCACGCCCCGCGCCGACGGGTCCGGCAGCGCCGAGCCGCTGGCCGTGGCCTGCGACGTCACCGACGAGGACCAGGTCCAGGCCCTCTTCGCCGCGGCGGTCGAGGCCCACGGCCGGCTCGACGTGGTGGTGAACAACGCCGGCCTCGGCGGCACCGCCGACATCGTCGACATGACCGACGAGCAGTGGGCCAAGGTCATCGACGTCACGCTCACCGGGACGTTGCGCTGCACCCGGGCGGCGCTGCGCATCCTCGGCCCGCAGGGCTCGGGCGTGATCGTCAACAACGCCTCGGTCCTCGGCTGGCGGGCGCAGGCCGGGCAGGCGCACTACGCGGCGGCCAAGGCGGGGGTCATGGGCCTGACCCGCAGCGCCGCCATCGAGGCGGCGCCGTTCGGCGTGCGGGTCAACGCGGTGGCGCCCAGCCTCGCCATGCACCCGTTCCTGGCCAAGGTGACGAGCGACGAGCTGCTGGCCGAGCTGGCGCAGCGCGAGGCGTTCGGCCGGCCGGCCGAGCCGTGGGAGATCGCCACGGTCATCGCCTTCCTCGCCAGCGACTACTCGACCTACATGACCGGCGAGGTCGTGAGCGTCAGCTCACAGCACCCCTGACCCCCTGCCGTTCTGTCAGACCTCACCCGTCACATCGACGCTGAGGTCTGACGGAACGATCGAGACCCGGAGAAACCCATGGCGCAGACGGTGTTCGAGTCGCTGGACGAGGTCCGGGCGGCGGTGGGGACGACGCTCGGCACGAGCGACTGGTTCGAGATCACCCAGGAGCGGGTGAACCAGTTCGCCGACGCCACCGGCGACCACCAGTGGATCCACGTCGACGTCGAGCGGGCGCACGCGGGAGTCGCCCTTCGGCGGCCCCATCTCCCACGGCTATCTGACCCTGTCGCTCACCAACCTCGTGCTCCCCGAGGTGCTGGAGGTCCGGGGGGTGTCGCTGGGCGTGAACTACGGGACCGGCAAGGTGCGGTTCCCCGCCCCGGTGCCCGTGGGCAGCCGGGTGCGGGGCACCGCCGAGCTCACCGCCTGCGACGAGATCGCCGGCGGCATCCAGACGACCATCGTCATCACGCTGGAGGTCGAGGGCGGGACCAAGCCCGCCTGCGTCGTCGAGTCGCTCAGCCGCTGGCTGGCCTGACCTCACCGTCGCCGACGAGCGCCGGCTCGCGCTCTTCGGCGTCCTCGTGGCCGTCGCCGGGGGCCGCCTCGGGTGAGGCGGCGGCGATGGCGACACCCTCCTGCGACGCCCGGACCAGGCCGCGGACGATCAGCACGAGCGCCAGCGCCGCCACCGCGTAGGCCACGAACCCGGCCCCGAACGTGACGTTGATGCCGAAGAACATCGCGAGCAGCGCGCCGAACACCGAGGCCACCACCGACATCGCCCCGTTGATGCCCCACAGGAACGCCGTGGGGGCCCCGGCGCGCCGCGAGGCGACGCCCATGCCGATGGCGAACGGCATGCCCATGGCGAGCGCCAGCGGCGCCAGCAGGGCGACCGCCGTGCCCACCCGCTCGAACGTCGTGCCGCCCGCCATCGCATCGGTGACGGGCTCGGTGAGGAACCGGAACAGGACGATGATCCCGAGCAGCGCCCCGATCGGGACCAGCAGCGAGCGCGGCCGGTCGGGATCGACGACCTTCTCGACCAGCATGCTGCCGATGCCGCTGAACAGCAGCACCGAGAACAGGACGACCGCCAGCGCGTACGTGGGGTGGCCCAGGAACGTGTTGAGGCGCTGGAGCTGCGAGAACTCGACCAGCATGAACCCGAGCCCGATGCCGGCGAAGTACAGGTAGAAGGGCGCCATGCCCGCGTGTTGGGTGCGCCGCCCCATGTGGATGAGCGGTCCGCCGATGCACACGGCGGCCAGCAGCAGCACGGCGAGGGCGAGCGAGCCGAGGACCAGCACCGGCCGGAAGACGAGGTCCTCGGAGAAGCCCTCGCCCGACAGGAACGTGCCGAGCGAGGCCATCTGGAAGAAGAACGGCCGGTCGTCGGTGGGCGGCGACAGGTCCTCGTCGAAGGTGGCCAGGCCCGCGTCGGGGCCGCCGGGGGCGACGAGGTCGGCGAAGCGCTCGTCGGCCACGTCGGTGGGGGTCAGGATCGGCCGGAAGCCGAGGCGCTCGGCGCTCTCGGCGGTGACGGTGATCTGGTCGTCGGTCAGCGGCTCGGGGCTGATGAGGATCGTGGCCGCGCTGGTGCCGTACGGGCCGGGCGCGCCCTCGTAGATGAGCATGTGGTCGCGCGGGTCCTCGGCGCCGTTGCGGGTCAGCACCTCGCTGGCGAGCGACGCGGTGCGCAGCGTCTCGAACGGCTCGGTGCCGGGGCCGGTGTTGTACCAGCGCGAGATCGAGAGCATGCCCCCCGGCTCGAGCCGGTCGAAGAACGTCTCCCAGGCGTCGACCGTGTAGAGCGAGTTCTCGCTGAGGGCGAAGGCGCCGGCCGACGTCGCCGCCCAGGTGTCGATGAGCGAGATCTGGATGACGTCGAACCGCCTGTCGGTGCGGGTCAGCCACGACCGGGCCTCGTCGTTGACCAGATCGACCCGCGGATCGCCCTCGAGGTTCGTGTAGTCGCCGAGATCGTCGGTGACGAGGTCGAGGATGTTGCCGTTGATCTCGATGCCGGTCACCTCGTCGGCGCCGAACTCGAGGCCGGCGAGCACGTCACGACCGCCGCCGACCCCGATGACGGCGGAGGTGTCGAAGCCGGCGTCCTCGAGCGCGTAGTAGCCGAGGTTCGTGATGTCGTAGCGGAGGAAGTCGGTGGTCGCCTCGTCGCCGTCGTACCCGGTGATCATCGTGCCGGCAGTGCCGTCGATGACCATCGGCATCTGCGGCAGGGCGATGCCGTCGGGCAGCGCGGGGCTCATGCCGTAGCCCGTCGGCGGGCCGACATCCGAGGGCTGCCCGTCCACGGTGACGCGCGAGAAGGCGTTCCACCGGTCATGGGTGTGCAGCTGGTCCTGGGACTCCTTGGCCCACAGGATGCGGATGAACGGGTTGCCCTGCGCGTGCCGGTACGAGTTGGCCGCGGTGACCCCCACCAGCACGACGACCACGAGGACGGACAGCACCCGGCCGCCGCGCAGGCCGGCGTCGACGGCGAACATCAGGCTGCCGACCGCGGCCAGAGCGCCGATGGCGATGACGAGGCTGGGCCCGTCGAGCCAGTTGAAGGCGACGACGAGCAGGACGCACCCGAGGCTGGCGCCGACGAGATCGGCGGCGTACAGGCGGTTGACCCGCCGGGGGAACCGGGTCAGGGCCAGGGCCACCACGACGCCGCTGAACACGAACGGCACCGAGATCACGACGCACGTCAGGACGACGGACGAGACCCCGGCCATCGTCATCCGGGGGACGAAGGGGATGGCCAGCTGGACGCAGAACGCCACCGCGACGCTGGCGGCGAAGGCCAGCGAGAAGCGCCACATCTGCCGCTTCACCTTGGCGTCGGTGAACGACTGGGGCCGCAGGTGGACGATCAGCGCGCCGACCGTCAGGCCGAAGAGGGCCACCGAGATGGCGACGAAGGCGAAGTGGTACCACATCGTGACGCTGAAGATCCGCGTCAGCACGATCTCGTACATCAGCGTCGTCAGCGTGACCACGAACAGGCCGGCGTACGTCGTCGCCCGGGCGCGCAAGCCAGACTCCCCCATTGTTGCCAAAGATGTCCCTCCCCCGGTTGGTCCGCCCCGGAAGGGTGGTCTACACGATCCGCGTGCAGCGTGCCACAGCCCGCTGCAATCGTCGTGCGCGCGCCGGGCGGCCAGCGGCGCACGATCCGGCGGGGCCCGGAGGGTCAGACGGACACGATGACCGAGCTGCCGTGGCCGAAGAGACCCTGGTTGGCCGTGATGCCGACCCTGGCGCCCTCGACCTGGCGGCCCTCGGCGCGGCCTCGGAGCTGCCAGGCCACCTCGCACACCTGCGCCAGCGCCTGCGCCGGCACGGCCTCGCCGAAGCACGCCAGCCCGCCCGACGGGTTGACCGGCACCCGCCCGCCGACCGTCGTCTCGCCCGCGCGCACGAGCTGCTCGGCGTCCCCGGGCTTGCACAGGCCGATGTTCTCGTACCAGTCGAGCTCGAGGGCCGTGGACAGGTCGTAGACCTCGGCCAGCGACACGTCCTCGGGCCCGAGCCCGGCCTCCTCGTAGGCGGCGTGGGCGATCGAGTCGCGGAAGGTCAGGTCCGCGGCCGGCACCGTGACCGTCGAGTCGGTGGCGAAGTTCGGCATCTCGATGACCGTGTTCGGGAACGTCGGGGCCACCGTCGCCACCGCCCGCAGGCGCAGGGCGTCGAGCCCCCGGCTCCGGGCGAACTCGGAGGACGTGAGCACGACGGCCGCACCCCCGTCGGACGTGGCGCAGATGTCGAGCAGGTGCAGCGGGTCGGCCACCACGGGCGACGCCAGCACGTCCTCCAGCGCCACCTCCTTCCGGTAGCGGGCGTACGGGTTGGCGAGGCCATGGCGGGCGTTCTTGACCTTGACCGCGGCGAAGTCCTCGGCGGTGGCGCCGTAGAGGTCCATGCGGCGCCGCGCGTAGAGAGCGAAGTACGCCGGGTTGGTCATGCCGAGCAGCCGGAAGCGCAGCCAGTCGGGGTCGTCCCACCGCTCGCCCACGTTGGGGGCGAGGAAGCCCTTCGGCGTCGTGTCGGCGCCGACGACGAGGGCCACGTCGCACATGCCGGCGAGGATCCGGGCCCGGGCCGTGTCGAGGGCCTGGGCCCCGGTGGCGCAGGCCGCGTAGGCGGTGGCGACGCGGGCGCCGTTCCAGCCGAGGGCCTGGGCGAAGGTGGCGCCGGCGACGTAGCCGGCGTAGCCGTTGCGCACGGTCTCGCCGCCGACGACGAGCTGGACGTCGGACCAGTCGAGCCCGGCGTCGGCCAGCGCGGCCCGGGCCGCGTGCACGCCGTAGGACTGGAAGGGCCGGCCCCACTTGCCCCAGGGGTGCATGCCGACTCCGACGATGGCGACGTCGTTGCTCACTGCCCGCTCCCCTCGGCCACCGGCTTCCAGCGCCAGATCGTGCGGTCGACGCCGTCGTCGTCGGTGTAGAGCGTCTCGACGACCAGCTCGACCGGCGCCCCGACCGTCAGGTCGTCGACGCCGTACCCCGCCGCCACCTGGCCGAGCACCACCAGGCCCTCGTCGGCGAGCTCGACCGCGGCCAGCGCGAACGGCTCATAGGGGTCGGTGGCGGGGATGTAGGGGGGCGGCGGCTGGTAACGGGCGTCGGTGTAGGACCAGATGCGCCCGGTCCGCGACAGCTCGACCTCGTCGAACGCCTCCCCCGTGCACCCCGGGTTGCGGCAGAACGCCTCCTCACGCGGGAAGAACACGGTGGCGCAGGCCGTGCACCGGCTGCCGAGCAGCGCGGGCCGGCCCTCGGTGGTGAACCACCCCTCAACGGCGGGGGCGGCGGTCGCACTCGGCATGGTGCTCCTCTCGAGCGGAGAGTTCCTGACACACCGTCAGAGATCGCTGCCGAGTGTGCCATAGCGCGGGTTTGAGGGCGAGTTGCGGCCCGTGTTAGGAAAGCGGATCGCAAAGCCCCGAAGCCGGGGTTTTGAATAGCCCAAACCCTGTATGCAGCACACCGAGTTCACCCGCACCGAACGAGAAGCCCTCAAGGCCATCTACCGCTTCACGCGGGATGGCTCCGAGGCGCACACCGGCACGCTCGCCGACCGGCTCGGCCTGTCGCCCGGCACGGTCACCACCCTGGTCAAGCGCCTGGCCGACCGGGGACTGGTCGACCACCGGCCCTACCAGGGCGTCACGTTCACCGACGACGGCCGCCGCGCCGCCGTCGCCGCCATCCGCCGCCACCGCATCGTCGAGCGCTTCCTCGCCGACATGCTGGGCTACGCCTGGAACGAGGCCGACGAGCTGGCCGTGTCGTTCGAGCACGACCTGCCCGACGAGGTCACCGAGCGCCTGTATGTGGCGCTGCACCGGCCCGACACCTGCCCGCACGGCTTCCCGATCCCGCGGGCCGAGGCCCACGACGTGCCCAACACGCCCGAGCTGTACGACCTCGAGCCCGGCGACGTCGCCGAGGTGGCCGTGTCGGGGTCGACCGACGCAGAGATCCTCTCGTTCCTCGGCACCCTCGGCGTCGTGCCCGGCGTCGAGGTGGCCGTCGTCGAGAAGCACCCGTTCGACGGGCCGCTCGTGGTCCGCATCGACGGCCAGACCCGCACCATCGGCCAGCGCGTGGCCCGCCAGGTCTACGTCACCCGCACCCTGAGGACCCACGCCGGCTCGGCCGGCGAGCCAGTCGGGGCCTCCACGTCCGAGTCAACCGAGTAACCCACGATCTAGGGGGAGACGCAACGATGCAGCTCTTCGCCGCCGAAGGCGGCTGGCAGGAATTCACCCTCGCAGGGGGTGAATGGTTCGTCCTGATCGGCTCCGCGCTCACCGCGCTCCTCGCCATCGCCGTGGGCTTCCTGCTCATGCGCGGCGTGCTGGCCGAGGACCAGGGCACACCCAAGATGATCGAGATCGCCAAGGCGATCCAGGAAGGCGCGCTCGCCTACCTGAAGCGGCAGTTCCGCACGATCGGCTTCATCCTGATCCCGTTGGCGCTCATCGTGTTCGTCACGTCGGTGGCGGTCGAGAAGCCGGGCGGCGTCGAGGCGTTGTCGTTCTTCGAGTCGGGCTCGTTCCGCACGTTGGCGTTCATCGCCGGCTGCGTCCTGTCGGGCCTCACCGGCTTCATCGGCATGAGCCTGGCCGTGCGCGGGAACGTCCGCACCGCCGCCGCGGCCCGCACGGGCGAGATGGCGCCCGCGCTGCAGGTGGCGTTTCGCACGGGCGGGGTCTGCGGCATGTTCTGTGTGGGCCTGGGCCTCCTCGGCGCCACGCTCATCATGATGGTGTTCCAGAACACCAGCTCGGCGATCCTCATCGGGTTCGGGTTCGGCGGCTCGCTGCTCGCCCTGTTCCTGCGGGTCGGCGGCGGCATCTTCACCAAGGCGGCCGACGTGGGCGCCGACCTCGTCGGCAAGGTCGAGGCCGGCATCCCCGAGGACGACCCCCGCAACCCGGCCACCATCGCCGACAACGTCGGCGACAACGTGGGCGACTGCGCCGGCATGGCCTCCGACCTGTTCGAGTCGTACGAGGTCACCCTCGTGGCCTCGATCATCCTCGGCGTCCCGGCGTTCCAGCGGATCTTCCCCGACAACCCTGAGCTGTGGGCCGTCGGCGCCCTCTTCCCGCTCGCTGCCCGTGCGGTCGGCGTGCTGGCCTCGATCGTGGGCGTGTTCATGGTGCGGGCCCGCAGCACGGACCATTCGGCCATGGCCCCCATCAACCGGGGCTTCCTCACCGCCGGCGTGCTGACCGTGCTCGGCACCCTCGCCACCGCCCTCGTGTACGTGGGCAACCCTGCAGGCCTGATCTCCAACGTCGGGTGGCGCATGTTCGGCGCAGTCGTGATCGGCCTGATCCTGGCGCAGGTGGCCAGCCGCATCACCGAGTACTTCACCTCCACCGAGACCGCCCCCGTGCGCGAGATCGCCGATGCGACCGAGACCGGCCCGGCCACGACCGTGCTCGCCGGCACGTCGTCGGGCCTCGAGTCATCGGTGTGGGCAGTCATCGCCATCGCCGTCGCCCTCGGCGCCGCCATCGGGCTCGGAGCCGGCGACACGCAGTTCACGCTGTACCTCGTCGCCCTGACCGGCATGGGCATGCTCGCCACCACGGGCGTGGTGGTATCCGAGGACACGTTCGGCCCCGTGGCCGACAACGCCGCCGGCATCGCCGAGATGACCGGCGAGTTCCACGGCGAGGCCCAGCGGGTCATGGTCAACCTCGACGCGGTGGGCAACACCACCAAGGCCGTCACCAAGGGCTTCGCCATCGGCTCGGCCGTCATCGCCGCCGTGGCCCTGTTCGCCAGCTTCATCGAGATCTCGGGCACCGAGGTGTTCTCGGCCGAGCGCGTCGAGGAGCTGAAGAACACGGCGGGAGGCATCTTCGGCGCCATCCCGATCAACGTGGCCAACCCCAAGGTGTTCATCGGCCTGCTGATCGGCGGCGCCGTGCCGTTCCTGTTCTCGTCGCTGGCCATCCGGGCCGTGGGCCGCACCGCCGGCGTCGTGGTGCAGGAGGTGCGCAACCAGTTCGCCGACGGCAAGATCATGTCGGGCGAGAAGCGGCCCGACTACGCCCCGGTCATCGACATCTGCACCCGGGCCTCGCTCCGCGAGCTCACCACCCCGGCCCTCCTGGCCGTGCTGACGCCGGTCATCATCGGCTTCGGCATCGGCTACACCGCGCTGGGCGCCTTCCTGGCGGCGGTGATCCTCGTAGGCCAGCTCATGGCCAACTACCTGTCGAACGCCGGTGGGGCGTGGGACAACGCCAAGAAGTACATCGAGGATGGCCACCACGGCGGCAAGGGCTCAGAAGCCCACGTCGCCGCGGTCATCGGCGACACGGTCGGCGACCCGTTCAAGGACACGGCCGGCCCGGCCCTCAACCCGCTCATCAAGGTGATGAACCTGGTGTCGCTGCTGATCCTGCCGGCGATCATCAGCATGTCGAACATCGGGGACAACGTCCTCGACACCACGCCCAAGGCGGGCGGCTACGTCGTTGCCGCCATCGCCCTGGTCGTGCTGCTGGGGGCCATCGCTTTCTCGAAGCGCGAGGGCGCCGGCATCGCCGGGCCTGGTGGCGGCAGTCCCGGCGGCACGGAGAACGGCCAGGGGCCGACCGACGTCGCCGAGGAAGTGACCGCGCCGGTGAGCTGAGCGGGCTCGCTCGTCGGACGTCATCACGACGGGAGCGGGGGCTGGAGCCCCCGCTCCCGTCGCGTCCGGCGGCGTGTGATGCGGTCCGCAGCACATCGCATTCACCTTTCGTCCATCCTTCGTTCGCTTTGTGGGACGATGCGTCGGTCCGGGCGAGATCAAGGGGGACATTCATGGCGCACACGGCACGGATCACGGGCGAATCGGGCACCATCCGGCTCGGCCGACGGCAGTTCCTCGCCCGCTCGGCGGCCGCCGCTGGCGGCGCGGCCCTGGCCGGCCCGTTCGCCGGCTTCCTCGCCGGACCGGCGGGGGCGCAGCCTGCCGTCGCACTGGGGCCGGTGCCCGACCTGCGCGACGGCGTCGTGCGCCTGCACCTGCCCGAGGGGTTCCAGTACCGGTCGTTCCACGACACCGAGCAGCCGGTCACCCTCGACGACGGCACCCTCCTGCCCGGCCGCCACGACGGCATGGCCGCCTTCCGCGGATCGCACGGCAACGTGGTGCTGGTCCGCAACCACGAGGTCAACGGCCCGGTCGGCGCGTTCGGCGACGCCTCCAAGGCCTACGACCCGATGACGGGCGGCGGGACCACCACGATCGAGGTGACCCGGTACGGCGAGGTCGTCCGCTCCTTCACCAGCCTGAACGGCACGCAGATGAACTGCTCGGGCGGGCCGATGCCGTGGGGGAGCTGGGTCACGTGCGAGGAGACGATCAACGGCCCCGACGTCGGCCCCGACTTCACCGGCGCGTCGAACGTCACGCTGACCCAGCCCCACGGGTTCGTCTTCGAGGTGCCCGCCAGCGGAGAGTCGACCGGCGAGCCCATCACGGCCGCCGGCCGGTTCGCGCACGAGGCCGTGGCGTTCGACCCGCTCCGGGGCGCGCTCTACATGACCGAGGACAACTTCGGCTTCCCGTCGGGCCTCTACCGCTACCTGCCCGACGAGCACCCGTTGTGGCACCGGCGGCTCGGCAACGGCGGCCGCCTGCAGATGCTGGCCGTGCGCGGTGTGGCGCAGGCCGACCTGGCCGCGACGCAACCCGAGGGCGCCACCTACCGGGTGACGTGGGTCGACATCGACGACCCGGCGCCGTCGTTCCCGTTCACGCCGGGGCAGACCGCGCCGACCTCGAACAACGATGCCATCAGCTACGTCGGCAACCAGGGCCGGGCGCAGGGGGCGGCGTTCTTCTCCCGCCTGGAGGGCTGCGTCTACGACCGCGGCGTCGTGTACTTCACCTCGACGCAGGGCGGCGGGCCGGCCGAGCCCGGCGACAGCGACACGGTGCAGGGCTGGGGCAACGGCTTCGGGCAGGTCTGGGCGTACGACACGTTCTCGTCGCGGTTGCGGCTGGTGTTCCAGTCCCCCGGTCCCGACGTGCTCGACTTCCCCGACAACGTCACGACCAGCAACCGCGGGACGCTGGTGCTGTGCGAGGACAGCACCGGCGACAACTTCCTGCGCGGCCTCAACCGCCACGGCGAGCTGTTCGACATCGCGCTCAACCGGCTCGTCAGCAACACGGGGACGCCCCGCTTCGGCGACGAGTTCGCAGGGTCGACGTTCAGCCCCGACGGGCGCACGCTGTTCGTCAACATCCAGGCCAGCCGCGGCATGTCGTTCGCCATCTGGGGCCCCTGGGGCCGCATCGGCGTCTGACGGCGGCCCAACGGGGGTTCTTCTTCGCGGTTCTGCGCACCGGAGCGCGCACAACCGCGAAGAAAACCTCTAGGCCTCGTCGTCGGGGTCGCCGGCGTGGGCGGCGTGGCGCCAGTAAGCCACGAGGGAGACCGCGGCGCGGTCGAGGCCGACATCCCGGCGAACGTATTTGCGCACCGCCGTCATGGCCCGGCTCTCGCCCCCGCCCCACACGTACGGCGTCCCGCCCGGCCAGGGCATGGCCCGCACCGCGTCGGCCAGCAGCGAGGTCGTGCCGGGCGGGGCCCCGTCGCGGTGCAGCCACGTGACCTCGAACGACGGCGACTCGGGCAACTGCTGCCGCTCGTCCTCGCTCGCCACCTCGGCGAACACCCGGGCCGTCGTCCCGTCGGGCAACGACTCGAGGATGGCGGCCACGGCTGGGAGTCCGGTCTCGTCGGCCACCAGCAGGTACCAGTCGGTGCCGGGCGGCGGGGCGTAGGCGGTGCGCGGGCCCCACAGGGCGACCGGGTCGCCCGGCCGGGCCCGTTCCGCCCACGCCGACGCCGGGCCGGCGTCGGTGTGCAGCACGCACAGGATGTCGAGCTCCTGGGGTTCGGGCCGCCAGCGCCGCAGCGTGTAGTAGGCGCCGACCGGCCGCTCGTCCTCGGGCATCTCGGCGTGGGCGGCCCACGTGAAGGACTGGTCGATGGTCAGCTCGGTGCGCCCGGGCGGCGGCACCAACACGTAGAGGAACGTGTCGGGTCCGGCCGGCGCGAAGGTGGCGAGGTCGCCGCCGCCGAACGTGATCCTGCGGAGGTGCGGGTGCACATCTTCGACCGCCACCACGTGGGTGAGGAACGTACGGATCGCCGACATCTCCTGCATGACCCGCTCGGCGCTGGTCACGCCGTCGTCGCCTGACCGCTCGCGGGCCGAGACGACGAACGCGAACAGCTCGGCCGTGAGCTGGTCGGGGTCGGTCACCTCGCTCCCGAACGGGATGCGGCGCAGGTGATCGCCGTCGGCGTCGGTCACGACCATGGTGGCCGCCCGGGTGTCGACGGACGTGACGCGGGCGCGGGTCGCGCCCGGGCACTCGCCGAGCACGCGTCCGACGAACAGCACGGAGTCCTCGAAGTCGACGTTGAGCCGGTCGAGGACGTCGGGGGCGGTGGCCGCCAGCTGCGCGGCCAGGCGGTCGGTGCTGACGGCGGAGGTCGTGTCGGCCATGGCGGCGACCCTACCGATAGTTAGGTCTACCTAACAAGATGCAATCGGCGCGCCAGCCGCAGAGAACTCCTTGACTTAGAGCGCACTCCAACCCCTACCGTCGTCCTCGTGAGCGCAGCCACGACCCTCGACGCACATTCCGACGCCCAGCTCGACGCCCCACTCGACCCAGATCCCGGCATCGAAGAGGCGTCGTGCAGCCCGCCGCCCCAGCCGCTCCGCGACGGCGAGACGCGCACCATCGCCGAGGTCGCCGAGCGCACCGGGGTCACCGCCCACACGCTGCGCTACTACGAGCGCATCGGGCTGCTGTCCGTGCCCCGCGACGCCGCCGGCCACCGGCTGTACACGCAAGACGAGATGGCCCGCGTCGTGTTCATCACCCGGCTGCGCCTGACGGCCATGCCGATCCGCGACATCCAGGCCTACTTCCGCCTCGTCGAGGACGGGCCCGGCAACGAGGACCAGCGCCTCGCCCTGCTCGAGCGCCACCGCGACCAGGTCAAGGCCCACATCGTCGAGCTCGAGGCCGCGCTCGGCGTCGTCGAGTACAAGATCGCCACGTACGGGGGCAGCTGCCTCCCGTGAGCTGGCCGGCCGGCGACCTCCCCCGGCGCCGGCCCTTTCCGCACACCCGAACCGGAAGGAACCCACCATGACCCTCCCCACGCGCGCCCTCGGCCAGACCGGCCCGACCGTCTCGTTCCAGGGCCTCGGCTGCATGGGCATGAGCTTCGCCTACGGCGCCCCCGACGCCGACGAGTCGGTCGCCACCATCGCCCGGGCCCTCGAGCTCGGCGTGACCTTCTTCGACACCGCCGACATGTACGGCTTCGGCCACAACGAGGAGCTGGTCGGCAAGGCCCTGGCCCCGCACCGCGACGAGGTCGTCCTCGCCACCAAGTTCGGCATCTACCTGAACCCCGACGACCCCAGCGGCCGCGGCGTGCGGGGCGACGCCGACTACGTCCGTCAGGCGTGCGACGCCTCGCTCGGGCGGCTCGGCACCGACCACATCGACCTCTACTACCAGCACCGGCCCGACGTGACCGTGCCGATCGAGGAGACGGTGGGCGCCATGGCCGAGCTGGTCGAGGCGGGGAAGGTCCGCCACCTCGGCCTGAGCGAGGCGTCGGCGGACACGATCCGCCGGGCGGCCGCGGTCCACCCGATCGCCGCCCTCCAGAGCGAGTGGTCGATCTTCAGCCGGGACATCGAGGACGAGATCGTCCCGGCGTGTCGCGAGCACGGCGTCGGCCTCGTGCCGTACAGCCCGCTGGGCCGGGGTCTGCTCACGGGGACGGTCGGCAGCCTCGACCAGCTGTCCGACGACGACTTCCGGCGCTCGGTGCCCCGGTTCCAGGGCGAGAACCTCGACCACAACCTCGCCCTCGTGGCGGTGGTGCGCGAGATCGCCGAGGCCCACGGCGTGACCCCGGGCCAGGTGGCCCTCGCCTGGCTGGCGGACCAGGGCGACGATGTCGTGCCCATCCCGGGGACCAAGCGCCGCACCTACCTCGAGGAGAACGTCGGCGCCGCCGACGTCACTCTGACGCCCGACGACCTGGCCCGCCTCGACGACCTCCGCCCCGCCGGCACCCGCGCGGCCCAGGCCAACTGGACCAACCTCGACACTCCGGTCGCCTGACCCGGAGCTATCCACAGCATTTCCCCGTCAGTTTCGGTCGCCAGAGCGACCGAAACTGACGGGGAAATCGCGTCGTTGCCCTCAGACGTCGACGTACACGAAGCCGTAGGCCTCGTCTCGGCACGGGACGCCCGACTCGACGAGGGCGGGGGCCCAGTCGCCCGTGACCTCGGGGTTGCTGTCCTCCATGCCGTGGTCGGCCACGAGGAAGAACGCCGTGCGGTCCCACGCGCCCGAGCGCTCGACCGCGTCGAGGATCTGGCCGAGCCGGGCGTCCGAGTCGTGGACGCTGGCCCGGGCGATGTCGGAGTACGGCCCGCCGGCGTGGAAGGCGGCGTCGGTCAGCGTGAAGTTCACGAACGTGAACCGGGGCAGCGGGGCCCCGTCGGGCGAGCGGCCGTCGCGGGCGCCGTCCCACACGTCGAGCGCCTGGACCATCCCCGTGTGATCGATGCGCGAGGACACCTGGTACGACTTCTCGGGCCGCACGAAGCGCTCGGTGGCGAACGGCAGGTCCTCGGCCTTGGGCGGCCGCACCAGGTCGCCGCCCGTACGGAGCACCTCGAACGTCGACTGGTCCGCGCCGGTGTCGCACGGCTCGTTGACCGACACCGTGCGGGCGCCGGGGAAGGCGCGGTGCACGGCCTGGTGGATGGTCTCGACCTCGGGGGACAGCGTCTGCATCGCCCACGGCCACGTCAGCGGCGAGTTGGTGACGATCTGCTCGCCCTTGGTGCGGTCGTACCAGGCGTTGTGGAGGATGCCGTGGTGGCCGGGGTGCGCCCCGGTGAGGATCGTCGTGTGGTTGGCGAGGGTCACCGACGGCAACGACGCCAGCGCGCCGTGGGCCAGCCCGGTGCCCATGGCCAGCAGCCGGGCCACGTTGGGCACCTCGCCGGCCGCCACCATGTCGTAGAGGACGTTGGCGTTGGTGCCGTCCCACAGGACGCCGATGACGTGGTCTGGCCGGTCGGCGGGATCGAACAGCTCGGTGAGGGCGCGCCCGTCCTGGCGGGCCAGGAGGGCATCCGGGCGCAGGGCGCCGGTCGGCCCGAGCCCGCCGCCGGCGCGGGGCTCGGCGCCGAGCAGGGCCAGGACCGTCGGGGCGACGTCGACGAGGCGGCACGAGCGCGGCACCATCCCGTCGTGGCGGACGCCGGCGCCGGCGAGCACGAACGGCGCCCGCACCTGCACCGTGCCCAGCGAGCCGTGCTCGCCCCGCTCGCCGCCGTGGTCCTCCCAGTTGTGGGCCGGCGTGTGCAGGCACAGGAGGTCGGGCGCGGCCGGGTGGTCGAAGAGCTGGGCGATGTGCTCGTGGCCGTGCGGGTAGGCCTGCCGGGTGCGGTCGGGCCACCGGTTCGCCAGCTCGTCGGCGAGCGAGGGGAACCGGTCGGTGGCGGTGTCGCCCAGGGGGTTGCGGCCGGTGACCTCGACGTCGACGAAGCGCCACCGCTCGCCGTCGCCGTCGCCGTCGCGCGGCGCCCGGTCGGCCGGCGCGACCTCGCGCCGGAACCGGACCCGACCGTCGACGGTCCGGGCCTCGTAGGCGTCGCCGTCGGCGGTCACCACCATGTCGACGATGGGCTCGAGTGCGGCGTCGAGCAAGGCGTCGGCCACCCGCCGGACGCGGTCGGGATCGGGCGCCACGTACGCGGCGGGGCGCGGGGCCGTGCGGTCCGTGAGCGACATGGCCCCGCACGGTAACGGCCCGTGGTGACGCGGGGGTGGCCGCCGGCTGAATCCCGCTGGTCGGGCTCGCCAGAGCGCCCGTACCCTGCGCCCGTGACCTCCCCCGACGCGACCGCGCCGCCCTCCGCCCGCACGACCGTCCGCCGGCTGCCCGAGCGGGGCCGCTACGACCGGGCGACGGCGCACGCCATCCTCGACGAGGGGCTCGTGGCCCACGTGGGCATCGCCACCGACGAGGGCCCGGTCGTCATCCCCATGCTCTACGGGCGCGACGGCGACCGGCTGCTGCTGCACGGCTCGCCCGCCAGCCGGCTGCTGCGCGGCGGGTCCAAGGGCACCGAGCTGTGCGTGACCGTGACGCTGGTCGACGGCCTGGTGTTGGCCCGGTCGGCCTTCCACCACTCGATGAACTACCGGTCGGTGGTGGTGTTCGGCACCGCCACCCGCGTCGAGGACCTCGACGGACGCCGGGCCGCCCTCGACCGGCTGGTCGACCACATCGTGCCCGGCCGCGGCCCGGACACGCGGGCGCCGAGCGACAAGGAGCTGCGGGGCACCCTGGTCCTCGCCCTGCCGCTCGACGAATGCTCGGTGAAGGTCCGCACCGGCGGGCCCAAGGAGGAGCCCGAGGACATGGACCTCCCGGTGTGGGCGGGCGTCATCCCGGTCACGACGGCGTACGGCTCGCCGATCCCCGACGCCGACCTGGCCGGCGACCCACCCGTCCCGGCCTACGCGGCGGCGTACCGGCGGGGGTGAACCCGTTCTGTCAGACCTCACCGGTCGCATTGCCGGTGACGTCTGACGGAACGAGGGGGATGTTCAGCTCCGGTTGCTCGCCACCCCGCAGGTCAGGCCGCGGTGGATGCACGAGGTCACCTCGGTGCGCAGCTTGTCTTCGTCCCAGGCGTTGAAGAAGTCGGCGTGGCCCGTGAGCAGCGAGCCCGAGGCCAGTGAGAGCTCGTGGCCGGGGCCCGTGACCGGGTAGGTGATCGTCAGCAGCAGCTGGGGGATCACGACCGGGTGGCTGTCGGGGCAGGCGCCGCCCTCGCTGCGGGCCACGTGCGCGACGTGGTCGGGGCTGTCGAGGTTCTCGCCGTCCCAGCAGTCGGGGAAGCTGATGGCCACCCGCAGCGGCCGGCCCTCGGGGCAGGTCGGGGGCGTGACCTCGCGCGTCGAGCCGGTGCCGCACGACCAGGCCACGACGTCGAGCGGCTGGGCCTCGGACGCCGCCTGGTCGCCGCCGAGCATCTTCAGCCCGTACGGGTACGGCTCGACGGTCGTGGGGTCGATGCCGACCCCCGGCCGGTAGTAGGCGACGGCCTTGACCGGCACCACCTCGGCCCGGTGGTCGAGCAGGGCCGGCGCCCAGTACGAGGCGAGGTCGAGCTGCTGGTCGCAGGTCGTGCCGCCGCCCGCCAGCGAGCCGGCCGTCGACGTGGCGTCGGTGGTCGTGTTGCCGAAGAACTGGTGGAGGTGCGACCGGCCCGTGTGGTTCGGGTGGACGATCGGGTCGTTCGGGCCCGAGTGGCTGTAGCCGCACTCGACCACGAACTGGGGGACGCGCCCCTGCGGCCCGGGCTCGGTGGGCGACAGCCGCACGGGTGACACGCCGGGGACGTCGCCCGCGGCACCGCCTGTGCCGGGGCCGCCGCCCCCGCACGCCGCCGCCCCCGTCGCGAGGACGAGGGCGACGACGGTCGCGGCGAACCGCGGCGGCGGCGCCGGCGGATCACGACGGGCGTTCCGGCACCTCGATGGCGTCGAGGTCGATCTCGGGCGGGCCGTCGGTGGCGGGCCGGGCCGGCGCCGAGTCGGCGTCGGGCATGTTCTCCTGCGCCTCGGGCACCGGCGTCGTCTTGTAGTCGCCCGACGGGGGCTTCTCGGCGAGGAACGGGCCGAAGTCGAGCGGCCCGTTCGACCAGTCGCCGCTGCCCTCGCCGTCGCACGGCGCCAGCGTCTCCACGTCGACCGGCGCGCTGGTGGCGAACTCGTTGTCGGCGAAGCAGTTGCGCATCGTCGAAACGTCCTCGAGCGACCCGACCCCGATGTCGGCCAGGCGCGAGTCCTCGATCGACGTTGCCGATCACGGCGTTGTCGCGGGGGTTCCACAGGACCAGTGTCGGGCACGTCGGCCGGGTCGGCGGCGGGCAGGTTGCGGGCTTCGTCGCAGGGCATGTCGTCGTTCTCGGCCGGGGGCACGACGTCGTTGGCGTCGGACTCGGGGAACGGCACGAGCCCGATGCCGGTGAGGTCGTGGTTCCACACCCGGTTGCGCTCGATCGTGTTGCCCACCCCGCCAGCGACGAGGATGCCGTTGCCCTGGGCGTCGAATGCGACTTCGATGGCCGGTGAGTCGGCCTGGTTGTTGTCGTAGACCAGGTTGCCGACGATGGTGGTGTCGCGCTCGGGGTAGCACAGCTCGTAGCTGCCCGAGTTGGGCACGATGCCGGCCCGGTTGTTCCGGAACGTCGAGTTGACGATGAGCAGGTTCCCGCCCGAGTTGGTGCCCGAGTAGCCGAGGCCGTTGTACTCGGACACGACGCCGTCGATCACTGCGTCGCACGGGTAGCACTGCCCGATGTAGACGCCGGCGTCGGGGCTGCCCGAGGCGTAGCTCTGCTCCAGCAGCCCGCTGGTCGAGTCGAAGGCGTAGATGCCGTAGTCGCCGATGCGGTACGTCGTGAGGTACGAGCCGCGGTAGCCGTCGACGCCCGTCCAGAAGAACCCGTTGTTGGTGTAGTTCCGGGCGGTCATGTTCTCGATGGCGACGCCGTTCGCGCCGACGACCCGGATGCCGTTGTCCTTCTCGAAGCCGCCGTCGAGGATCACCTCGTTGCGGTCGAGGCCACGGATCGTCAGCTCGTCGGTCTCGACGTTGACGGCCTCCTCGTACACGCCCGGGCCGACGAGGATGAGGTCGCCGGGCTCGGCGGCGTCGACCGCGGCCTGGATGGTGTCGTAGTCGTCGGGCACGCGGAGCGCGTCGTCGACGGACGCGGCGTCGCCGCCGCCCGCTGCTCGGCGTCGTCCCCTGCGGTGTCGTCGTCGCCGCAGGCGGCGACCAGGACGAGCACGCTCGCCAGCAACAGCGCCAGCAGGCGTCGGGCGGTCGTCATCGGGGTCCCCCAGTGGTGGTGGGTCGGTGGTGCGGGCGGGTTGAACTGGTGCGGGCGTCAGCCCTCGGCCACCACGACGGTGCCGACCATGCCCGCCGTCGTCGTGCCGTGGATGGAGCAGTAGTAGTCGTAGACGCCGGGCTCGGTGAACGTGTGCTCGTACGCGTCGCCCGGCTGGAACTCCTCGACCTCGACGCCCCAGGCGTCGCCCTCGACGGGCAGGACGTCGTGCTCGTTGCGCCCGTCGTTGGTCCAGGTGACCGACGTGCCCGGCTGCACCTGGATGTCGGGGGCGCGGAAGGTGTTGTCGAGCGACTGCACGGCGGCCGTCGTGCCGTCGATGACCACGACGTCGTCGGGCGGCTCGGGGGCGTCGCCCTCGCTGGCCAGCCCGTCGCCCCCGTCTCCCGCGCCCGAGGCCTCGCCGCCGCCTGCCTCGTCGTCTCCCCCGCACGCCGCGGCACCACCGGCGGCGAGGAGGAGGGCGAGCAGGGCGAGCGCGGTCCGGCGGGCGGCGGGCATCTCCAGAGGCTACGCCGCGACTTACCCTGTAAGGCAATCCAGCACCGGCCCGGCGGCGCTACGCGTCGGCGACGGCCGACAGGTACGCCGGGCGCTCGTTGCCGCCGTGCACCGGCAGCGCCGCACCCGTGACGAACGAGGCGGCCGGCGACGACAGGTAGAGGCAGGCGGCGGCGACGTCGGCGGGCGTCCCCAGGCGGCCCATGGGCACCGTGGCGGCGACCCGGGCCTGGGCGGCCTCGTCGCCGTAGAACAGGTGGGCCTGCTCGGTGGCGATGAGGCCGGCGATCACGGCGTTGACCCGCACCTTCGGCGCCCACTCGACCGCGAGGGTCTGGGTGAGGTTCAGCAGGCCCGCCTTGGCCGCGCCGTAGGCTGCCGTGCCCGGCGTCGGGCGGGTGCCCGACACGCTGGAGATGTTGACGATCGCCCCGCCGTCGTCCTGGCCCTGCATCACCCGGTTGGCGGCCTGGGCCACGGTGAACGGGGCGAGGAGGTTGAGGGCGACGATCCTCTCGTTGAACCGGGGCGAGGCGGTGGCGGAGTCGGCCCAGGGCGCGCCGCCGGCGTTGTTCACGGCCACGTCGAGGCGACCGAACCGCTCGACGATGGCGTCGACGAGGGCGTCGACCTGCTCGGGCTCGCGCACGTCGCAGGCGATGAACGTCGGGCCGTCCTCGCCGCCGCCCCGCGGGATCGTCGGGCGGCGTCCGCCCGCACACGACCACGCTCGCCCCGGCGGCGGCGTACGCCGCGGCGATGTGCCGGCCGATGCCCTTGGTCCCGCCGGTCACGAGCGCGACCCGGCCGGTGTGGTCGGATGAGTTGAGTGGGTTGTTCACCGTGCCTCCCTCGACCTACGTTGCCACAACAACCTGACGTACCGTCAGAAACACTCGTCAGAAGCGGACGACACCATGCCGATCACCTCCAGCATCGACGACGCCGGCATCGCCGAGGTCGTCATGGACAACCCGCCGGTCAACGCCCTCACGGTGGCGGGGTGGTTCGAGCTGGCCGACACGGTGCGCGGGCTCGGTGAGGACCCCGCCGTGCGCGTGGTCGTCCTGCGCGCCGAGGGCCGGGGGTTCAACGCCGGCGTCGACATCAAGGAGATGCAGGCGACCGAGGGCTTCGAGGCCCTCGTCGGCGCCAACCGCGGCTGCTACGCGGCCTTCGCCGCGATCTACGAGTGCGCGGTGCCGGTGATCGCCGCGGTCAACGGCTTCTGCCTCGGTGGGGGCATCGGGCTCGTCGGCAACGCCGACGTCATCGTGGCCGCCGACGACGCCACGTTCGGCCTGCCCGAGGTCGACCGGGGCGCACTCGGGGCCGCCACCCACCTGTCGCGGCTCGTCCCCCAGCACAAGATGCGGGCGATGGTCTACACGTCGGCCACGGCCACCGCCCACGAGCTGGCGGCGTTCGGCTCGGTGCTGCGGGTCGTGCCGCCCGCCGACCTGCGAGCGGCGGCGCTCGAGTTGGCCGGCGAGATCGCGGCCAAGTCGCCGACGGTGATCCGGGCGGCCAAGGAGTCGCTCAACGGCATCGACCTGTGGGACGTCAAGCGCAGCTACCGCTTCGAGCAGGGCTTCACGTTCGAGCTCAACCTGTCCGGCGTGGCCGACGAGCACCGAGACGCGTTCGTCGAAGGCCGCGACACGGACACCACCCGCTGAGAGAGGACGCATGGCCGACAAGACGATGACCGAGGAGGAGGTGGTCGGCCGGCTGCGGTCGGGGATGACCATCGCCATCGGCGGGTGGGCGAGCCGGCGCAAGCCGATGTCGCTCGTGCGGGCGATCGTGCGCAGCGACCTCGACGACCTCACGATCGTCACCCACGGCGGGCCCGATCTCGGGCTGCTGTGCGCGGCGGGCAAGGTCCGCCGGGCGGTGTACGCCTTCGTCTCGCTCGACACGATCCCGCTCGAGCCCCACTTCCGGGCTGCCCGCCAGAGCGGCGCCATCGAGGACGAGCCGCTCGACGAGGGGCTGTTCCACCTGGGCCTGCAGGCCGCGGCGTGGCGGGTGCCGTTCCTGCCGACCCGCGTCGGGCTGGGGTCGGACCTGCTGCGCGACAACCCCCGGCTCACGACGTTCACGTCGCCGGTGGCGGGGCCCGACGGCGGCGAGCCCGAGGAGCTGGTGGCGATGCCGGCCATCCGGCTCGACGCCGCGCTGTGCCACCTCAACGTGGCCGACCGGCGCGGGCAACGCCATGTTCCTCGGCCCCGACCTCTACTGGGACGATCTCATGCTGCAGGCCGCCCCCAACGGCGGCCGGTTCATCTCGGCCGAGAAGGTGGTCGACACGCCCGACCTGGCCGGCCACGGCACGCTGCACCAGATGCGGATCAGCCGCATGATGGTCGACGGCGTGGTCGAGGCCCCCGGCGGCGCCCACTTCACCCTCTGCGACCCCGAGTATCCCCGCGACGAGGCCGTGCAGAAGGCCTACGCGGCCTCGGCCAAGAGCCCCGAGGCGTGGGCCGAGTTCCGATCCGAGTGGGTCGACATCGCCGAGGACGAGTACCAGCGCAAGGTGCGGGAGGCGGCGGCGTGACCACGACGGCGAGCGAGACCACCGGCGTGCACGTGACCCGGGCCGAGGTGTGCGTGGTGGCGGTGGCCGAGTGCTTCCGCGGCGACGGCGAGATCATCGCCAACCCCATCGGCACCATCCCGATGATCGGCGGGCGGCTGGCCCGGGCGACGTTCGAGCCCGACCTGTGCATGACCGACGGCGAGGCCACCCTCATCGCCAACGACCGGGCGATCGTCCCGCCCGAGGACCGCGTCGTCGAGTACTGGAACCCGTACCGGTCGATGTTCGACTGGGTGTGGTCGGGCCGGCGCCACGTGATGATGGGCGCCACCCAGGTCGACCGGTTCGGCAACCAGAACCTGGCGGCCATCGGCGACTACGCCAAGCCCACGGTGCAGCTGCTGGGCTACCGGGGCGCCCCGGGCAACACGATCAACGACACGACGAGCTACTGGGTGCCGAACCACGGGCCCAAGGTGTTCGTGGAGGCGGTCGACACCGTGACGGGCATCGGGTGGGACAGGGCCGCGACCCTCGGCGACGGCGCCCGGTTCGTCGAGATCCGCCGGGTGGTGTCGAACCTCGGCGTGTTCGACTTCGACACCGCGGACCGGTCGATGCGGCTGCGGTCGGTGCACCCCGGGGTCACGGTCGACGAGGTGGTGGCGGCCACCGGGTTCGCCCTGACCGTGCCGCCGGACGTGCCCGAGTCGCGCCTGCCCACCGCCGCCGAGCTCGAGCTGATCCGCGAGGTGATCGACCCCGAGGGCGCCCGCGAGCGCGAGGTGCCCGACCCGGCCTGACGCCCGACGGTGGCCGGCACGCAGAGGATCGCGAACCGGTACGCTCCGCTGCGGCTCGACCCGGGGGGATGGTCATGGCGTCACGTCTCGTCGCCTTCGTGCGCTCGCGCCGGTCGTGCTCGCTGCGCTGGCGCTCGACCGCCTGCTGGCCGGTTCCCGGCGGCAACGCCGACCGCACGGCGCACAACCCGTTCGAGTCCGCGTTCACGCCCGACACCGTCGGCGACCTCGAGCCGGCGTGGGTCGCCGAGCTCGGCCCCGGCGCCAGCGGCCCGGTCGATGATCGACCTCGGCGGGGTGTTCGTGCGGGTCGGGCCAGGAGGTGTCGCGGCTCCAGCTCGCCGACGGCACCGAGGCGTGGACGTGGTCGCTGCCCGCCGACGTGCCCGACTTCGCCAGCGTGAGCGAGCCGCTCGTGGTCGGCGGACGGGTGCTGATCGGCTACGGCATCGGGAACCTGGGCGGTCACTGGGTCGGCACCGCGGTCGACCCTGCGACCGGCGCGACGGCCGCCGGCCCGGTCGCCACCGGACTCCTGCAGACCGCCCGGGGGCCGATCGTCGTCGGCATGACCGCCTCGTTCGGTTCGGGGACGCCCATGCTCGTGAGCTACTCGATGACCGACGTGAGCGGGGCCACCGAGGTCGGCGGCGGGCCCCTGGCGATCGAGCAGCCCGGCAGTGGGTCGATCGGCCAGATGACCATCGGCACCCAGGGCGTCTTCCACGCCGGCAACGGGCTGCTTGCGGACGGGGGCGGGGGCTTCACGCAAGGCGGGGGCGTGCGCCGGTTCCCGCTCGACGCACGACGGGGTGCGGCCCGCCCTCGGCCGCGGTCTTCGCCTGCCCGACCTGGGCGACGCCGCTGACCACCGTGACCGGCGTCGTGATCGGCCCGGGCGAGGTGCTGTACGTCGGGCGGGCCGGCGGAGCGGTCGTCGCCCTCGACGGCGCGACCGGCGCCGTGCTGTGGGAGACGCCCGTGGGGGCGAACGTGTCGGCCACCCCGGCGCTCGCCGGCGGCGTCCTCTACGTGCCGACGGCCGACGGCGACCTCGTCGCAGTCGACGCCGCCGGCTGCGGCGCCGCGACCTGCGAGCCCCTGTGGTCGGCCGCCATCGACGGCACGGCGATCGCCGAGCAGCCGGCCGTCTCGGGCGACGGCGAGGACGCCGTCGTGTTCGTCGGCACGTCGGGCGGCACCGTGGCCGCGGTCGCGGCCGCCGGCTGCGGCTCCGACACATGCGGCGCCCCGCTGTGGCAGGCCTCGGTGGGCGGCCGCGGTCACCGGTGCGCCGGCGGTGAGCGCCGGGGCGGTGGTCGTCGGCACGGCGTCCGGCCAGGTCGCCGCCTTCCGCCTGCCGGCGGGCTGACGCGTTCCCGGCCCGCGGGCGCCGGGCGAGCAGGCGTCACGTCGGCGGGACATTGGCAGCCGCGACGGGCCGGCCGTAGGCTGAGCCCATGTCTGACACACCGTCAGATTCGGGAGCTCCGACGCCTCCGACGCCGCTGCACCCGGCCCTCGCCACCCGGTTCTGCGACCTGGTGGGCTGCCGCCTGCCGATCGTGCAGACGGGCATGGGCTGGGTGTCGGGCGCCTCGCTGACCGCGGCGACGTCGGCGGCCGGGGGCTTCGGCATCCTGGCGGCCGTCACGATGACGCCCGACCAGTTCCTCGAGGCCGTGCGCACGGTGAAGCAGCGCACCGACGCCCCCTTCGGCGCCAACTTCCGGGCCGACCAGCCCGACCTCGACGACCGCATCGAGGTGTGCGTGCGCGAGGGCCTCCGGCTGGTCAGCTTCGCGGGCGCCCCGACCAAGGACGCCATCGGCCGGCTGCACGACGCGGGCATCCTCGTCATGCCCACCGTGGGCGCCCGCCGCCACGCCGAGAAGATGCTCGGCTGGGGCGTCGACGCCGTCATCGCCCAGGGCGGCGAGGGCGGCGGGCACACCGGCACCGTGCCCACCTCGCTGCTGCTCCCGCAAGTGGTCGACGCGGTGGGCCACGCCGTCCCGGTGCTCGGGGCGGGAGGCTTCCACGACGGGCGCGGCCTCGTCGCCGCGCTGGCGTGGGGCGCCGACGGCGTCGCCATGGGCACCCGCTTCCTCCTCACCGCCGAGAGCCGGGTGCCCGACGAGATCAAGGCCCGCTACCTGGCCGCATCGGTGACCGACACGGTGGTGACCACCGCGCTCGACGGCGCCCCCCAGCGGGTGATCCGCACCGCGACGGTCGACCGGCTCGAGCGGTCGTCGCTGGTCACCCGCCTGCCGCGGGCGCTGCGCTCGGCCCTCGAGTTCCGCAAGGTCACGGGCACGCCCGTGTCGGACCTCGTGCGTGAGGGGCTGGCGATGCGCAAGAGCCAGGACCTCACGTGGGCCCAGCTCGCCATGGCCGCCAACGCCCCGATGCTGATCAAGGCCGCGCTCGTGGACGGCCGCGCCGAGGTGGGCGTGCTGCCGACCGGCCAGGTGACCGGCGTGGTCGACGAGCTGCCGACGGTCGCCGACCTGCTCGACCGCATCGCCGCCGAGGCGACGGCGGTGCTCGACCGGCTGGCGGCCCGATGATCGGTACGGAGACGGCGTGGACCTGACCTGGAGCGACGGCGAGGAGACGTTCCGGGCCGAGGCCCGGGCCTGGCTCGAGGAGAACCTGGCCGCGTGGCACGCCGACCACGGCGGGGAGGACGCCATCGCCTCGGGCGACACCCGCGCGGGGTTCGCCCAGCACCTCGACTGGGAGCGCCGCCTGCACGAGGGCCGCTGGGCCGCCGTGTCGTGGCCGAGCGCGGTCGGCGGGCGCGACGCCTCGCTGTGGGAGTGGCTGATCTTCGAGGAGGAGTACTACCGGGCGGGCGCACCGCCCCGCGTCACCCAGAACGGCATCTTCCTGCTGGCCCCCACCGTGTTCGAGTTCGGGACGCCCGAGCAGCAGGCGCACGTCCTGCCCCGCATGGCGGCGGCCGAGGACCTGTGGTGCCAGGGCTGGTCCGAGCCCGACGCGGGCAGCGACCTGGCGGGCATCAAGGCCCGGGCCATCCGGGTCGACGGCGGCTGGCGGCTCGACGGCCAGAAGACGTGGACCACCCGCGGCGCGTTCTGCACCCACCTGTTCGGCCTGTTCCGCACCGACCCCGAGTCCGAGCGGCACCGCGGCCTCAGCTACCTGCTGGTCCCGCTCGACACGCCGGGCGTCACGGTCCGCGGGTTCGGGCGGCTCGACGGCGACGAGGGGTTCGCCGAAGTGTTCTTCGACGACGCCTTCCTGGCCGACGACGCCGTTCCCGGCGGGGTGCTGCTGGGCGACGAGGGCGCCGGCTGGAAGGTGGCGATGGCGACGACCGGGTCCGAGCGGGGCCTGACCCTGCGCTCGCCCGGGCGGTTCCTCGCCACCGCGGCGCGGCTGATCGACCTCTACGTGCACGACCCCCGGCCCCGCCTGCGCGAGCGGCTGACCGAGGCGTGGATGCGGGCCGAGGCATACCGCCTGTTCACCCTCGACACCGTCACCCGGCTGGCCGGCGGGGCGGTGATGGGCGCCGACAGCTCGATCAACAAGGTGTGGTGGTCCGAGCTCGACGTCGAGCTGCACGAGATCGCCCTCGACCTGCTCGGCCCCGAGGCCGAAGCCGAGGGGCCGTGGTCGAAGGGCTGGCAGTTCTCGCTGTCGGGGCCGATCTACGCGGGCACGAACGAGATCCAGCGCAACATCGCCGCCGAGCGCATGCTCGGCCTGCCGAGGAAGTAGGGGAGCGCGCTCGGTGCACTTCGGCTTCGACGACGACCAGATCGCCTTCCGGGACGCCGTGCGCGACCTGCTCGACAAGGAGTGCACGCCCGCGACCGTGCGCGCCGCGTGGGACGCACCCGCCGGCGACCTCGACCGGGGTGTGTGGGACCGGCTGTCCGAGATGGGCGTCCTGGCCACGCTCGTGCCCGAGGCCGCCGACGGGCTGGGCCTCGACGAACAGGCGCTGGTCCTCGTGCTGGAGGAGGCCGGGCGGGCGGGCCTGCCCCACCCGCTGGTCGAGACCGCGGCGGTGGCCGCGCCGTTGGTGGCGGGCGACGGATCGGTTGGGGTCCCGGACCCGGCCGGCGTGCCCGACGCCCACGGGCTCGGCATGGTGGCGTCCGACCTCGGCGGGCCCCAGGTGGCCTGCGCAGCCGATGCCGACTGGCTGCTGCTGCAGGACCGCGCCACCGGAGCGCTGCACCTGGTCGACCCGGCGGCCACCGTGCTCACGCCCGTCGCCACGGTCGACGGGGCCCGCCGGGCCGCCACCGTGGACTGGCAGCCGGCGCCCGAGAGCCTGGTGGCCGACGATCCCGCCGCCGTGGCCCTGGCGCTCGATCGGGGCGCGTTCGGGGCCGCCGCCGTGCTCGTGGGCCTCGGCCAGCGGATGCTCGACCTCACCGTCGCCTACGTGACCGAGCGCCGGCAGTTCGGCGTGCCGATCGGGTCGTTCCAGGCCGTGAAGCACCACCTGGCCGATGCCCTGAAGGAGCTGGCCTTCGCCCGGCCCGCCGTGTACCGGGCCGCCCACTCGCTGGCGACGGGCGCCGACACCCGGGCGCGGGACGTGGCGATGGCCAAGGCCATGGCGTCGGACGCCGCGTGGTTCGTCGGCCGCCGGGCGCTCCAGTGCCACGGCGCCATCGGCTACACCGTCGAACACGACCTCCAGCTGTACCTCAAGCGCACCTGGGCCCTGTCCAAGGCCTGGGGCGACGCGTCGTCCCACCGCACCCGAGTCGCCGACTCGATCGGCATCTGACCGCATACTGACAGCGTTTCCCCGTCAGGTTCGGTCGCTCCAGCGACCGAACCTGACGGGGAAATCCTGTGGATAGAACCGAGGAGACCGGCATGGCCGAGGCCTACATCGTCGACGCAGTGCGCAGCCCCGTCGGGAGGCGCGGCGGGGGGCTCGCGCAGGTGCACCCCGCCGATCTCGGGGCGCACTCGCTCACGGCGCTCGTCGAGCGGACGGGGATCGACCCCGCGGCGGTCGAGGACGTCGTGTTCGGCAACGTCGACTCGATCGGCGGGCAGGCCGGCGACATCGCCCGCACCTGCTGGCTCGCGGCCGGCCTGCCCGAGCACGTGCCGGGCACCACCGTCGACCGCCAGTGCGGCTCCGCCCAGCAGGCCATCCACTTCGCGGCCCAGGCCGTGCTGTCGGGGACGATGGACGTCGTCGTCGCCGGGGGCGTCCAGCAGATGTCGCAGATCCCCATCTCCTCGGCGATGCTCGTCGGCCAGCAGTTCGGCTTCGACGACCCGTTCTCGGGGTCCGAGGGTTGGGTGGCCCGCTACGGCACGCAGGAGGTCAGCCAGTTCCGCTCGGCCGAGATGATCGCCGAGAAGTGGGACATCTCCCGCGAGGACATGGAGGCGTTCGCGGTCGAGTCGCACGAGCGGGCCATCCGGGCCCGGGCCGAGGGGCGCTTCGACGCCGAGATCGTCCCGCTCGGCGACGTCACCGCCGACGAGGGCCCCCGCGAGCCGAACTGGGACAAGATCCGCTCGCTGCCCACCCTCACCGAGGGCGGACGCGTCACCGCCGCCTGCGCTTCGCAGATCTCCGACGCGTCGGCCGCCCTGCTGATCGTCAACGAGCAGGGCCTCGCCGACCACGGGCTCACGCCGCGGGCCCGCATCCACCACCTGTCGGTGCGGGCCGACGACCCGGTGTGGATGCTCACCGCCCCGATCCCGGCCACGGCGCACGCGCTGGAGAAGACCGGCCTGACGCTCGACGACATCGACCTGGTCGAGATCAACGAGGCGTTCGCCTCGGTCGTCATCGCCTGGGCCCGCGAGACCGGGGCGGACCCCGAGCGCGTCAACGTCAACGGCGGCGCCATCGCCCTCGGTCACCCGCTCGGCGCCACGGGCGCCCGCCTGATGACCACGCTGCTCAACGAGCTCGACCGCACTGAAGGCCGCTACGGCCTGCAGACGATGTGCGAGGGCGGCGGCCAGGCCAACGTCACGATCATCGAGCGACTCTGAACGCCGCCGGGTACCGTCCCGTCGGTGGGATTGAGGACCTGGCTGGTCGACCTGCTCTCCCGCGGGGAGGTGCCCGAACCCGACCCCGACGAGCCGGTCGAGGTGGGCATGGTGCTGCTGGCCGAGGGTCCCCTCACGATCGAGGCCCTGCGCGACGCCGGGATCGAGGCGACGATGATCGAGGCCTTCGACGCGCCCACGGCGACGACGCGGGCCCGGATCATGGTCCGGCGGCGCGATGCGGACGCGGCATCGGCCGTGCTCACCGAGCGGTCGTAGGGCTCGCGGCCCCGGTGTAGCGGACGTCACATGTAACGGATGACACGTCCCCGGCGGGTGGCCGTCGGGGTACGGTCCGTCGTGATGGGGGATGACTCGTCCCCGCACGGCGCCCAGGCCCCGACGACCGGGATCGCACCGGCGAACGGCGACGGCCCGGTGCTCGCCTGTGACGGCCTGCGCAAGACGTACGGCGCCCGCGTCGCGGTCGACGGCGTGGGGTTCACGATCGCCCGCGGCGAGACCTACGGCCTGCTCGGCCCCAACGGCGCCGGCAAGACCACGACGATCTCGATGGCGTGCGGGCTGCTCGAGCGCGACGCCGGCTCCGTGACGGTGGCGGGCCGGCCCATGGCGCCCGGGGCCACCGACGCCAAGGCCGCCATCGGGCTCGTCCCGCAGGAGGTCGCCCTCTACGACGACCTGTCCGGCGAGGAGAACCTCGAGTTCTTCGGGCGCCTGCAGGGCCTCGGCGGCGCGGTCCTCCGCCAGCGCGTGGCCGAGGTGCTCGACCTCGTCGGTCTGGCCGACCGGGCTCGCGACCACGTCGGCGAGTACTCGGGCGGCATGAAGCGCCGGGCCAACATCGCCGCCGGCCTGCTGCACCACCCGCAGCTCCTGGTGCTCGACGAGCCGACCGTGGGCGTCGACCCCCAGAGCCGCAACGCCATCCTCGAGAGCATCGAGGCGCTGGGCGGCGAGGGCCTGTCGGTGCTCTACACCACGCACTACATGGAGGAGGCCCAGCGCCTCTGCGACCGGGTCGGCATCATCGACGAGGGCCGACTGGTGGCCGAGGGCACCCGCCGCGAGCTGGTCGCCCAGCTCGGCGCCAGCGACCGGGTCGACGTCAGCGGCACCGGCGAACTGGCAGCATTCGCCCAGGCCTGCGCCGCCCTGCCGGGCGTGCTGGGGGTGGACCGGCGCGACGGCGGTGTCGTGGTCCGGGTCGAGGACGGGGCCGCCGCCCTCGCCGGGATCGTGACCGCGGCCGAGCGCACGGGCGCGGCCATCACCGGGATCGAGGTCACCGAACCCGACCTCGAGGACGTGTTCCTGGCGCTCACCGGCAAGGCGCTGCGGGACTGATGGGGCGGCGCCGGTCGCCGGGCGCGGCAGCGGGCGGGTGCCGCCGGCCATGACCCAGCTGCGCGCCGCCCGGCTGATCGCCGCCGCCGACCTGCGCCGGCGGATGCGGACGCGGACGTTCTTCCTCACTGCGGTGGTCGGGCCGATCGCCCTGGCGACGATCATCAGCCTGGCCTTCGGGGGCTCGGACTTCGACGCCACGATCGGCGTCGTCGACGACGACGGGTCGCCCGCGAGCCAGCAGTTCGTCGACGGCGTCACGGCGGCCGAGGTCGACGGCCTGTCGTTCGAGGTCCTCGGCTCGGCCCGCGAGGCACGGACCAAGGTCGACGACGGCGACGTCGGAGCGGCGGTCGTCGTCCCCGCGGGCTTCGCCGACTCGCTGCAGACCGACGCCCCGGGCGACCTCGTGGTGCTCACGTCGTCGGACGGCATGGTCTCGGCGGAGATCGCGCGGGCGGTGGCCGCCACCTTCACCGACCGGGCCAACGCCGCCCGCCTGGCCGCCGCCACCAGCGCCGCCCTCGGCGGCCCGGTACCCAGCGACGACACGCTCGCCGCCATCGACCTGCCGGTGCAGGTCGAGACGACCGGCACCGGCGGGGACGTGTCGCCCGCCGCCTACTTCGGCCCGTCCATGGGCCTGCTGTTCCTGTTCCTGTCGGTGAGCGCCATCGCCCGCGATCTGCTGGCCGAGAAGCGCATCGGCCTCCTCGACCGGGTGCGGGCGGGGCCGGTCGGCGACGCCGCCATCCTGGCCGGCAAGGGCGCCGGCGTCGTGGTCGTGGGGGTGAGCAGCCTCTTCGTGATCTGGGCGGTCACGTCGCTGGCGCTCGGCGCGGACTGGGGCGACCCGGTCGGCGTCGTGCTGCTGATCGTGGCCGCGGCGCTGGTCGTCGCCGGCGTGGCCGGCCTCATCGCCGCCCTGGCCCGCACCGAGCAGTCGGCCGACTCGCTGGCGACGGCCGTGGCGTTCGTGTTCGCGCTGCTGGGCGGCGCGTTCATCCCGCCCGGCAACCTGCCCGACCTGCTCCAGCAGCTGACGCTGCTGACCCCGACCGGCCTGGCGCTGCGCGGGTTCGCCGAGCTGTCGGCCGGGGGCGGGGACGTGGCGTCGATCACGCCCTACCTCCTGGCCCTGCTGGCGTGGGCGCTCGTCACCGGCGTGGCCGCGGCCCGGCTGCTGCCCCGGCGGCTGGGGACGCGATGACCACGACGTCGAGCCCCGCAGCCGCTCCCCCCGAGGTGCCGCCGGCCGGCGCCGAGGCACCCCCGCTCGCCCTGGGCGCGGGCCGCGCCATCGGCACGATCGCCGCCCTCTTCCTCCGCCGCACCGTGCGCGACCGGGTGGCGCTCTTCTTCGTCGTGGCGCTGCCCGTTGTCATCATCCTCATCATCGGCACCACGTTCGGCAGCATGGAGAGCTTCGACGTGGGCGTCCTCGACCGCGACGACACCGCGGCGTCGGCCGACTCTGGTCGCCGACCTCGATCGCGGCGAGGCGATCGGGGTCGAGCGGTTCGACTCGTTGGACGCGCTGCGGCGGGAGGTCCGCACCGGCACGCTGAGCGCCGGCCTCGTCGTCCCCGAAGGCTACGGAGCCGGGCTCGACCGGGGCGACGGCGCCACGGTCGAGCTGATCGCCGACCCCACGTCCGCGTCCGCCGCCGCGGTGCAGGCGGCCGTGCGTGCCGGGGTGGGGGACGTCGGCGTGCAGATCGCCGCCGCCCGGACGGCGGCCGAGGCGACCGGCGCCGACGAGGCGACCGCGGCCGACCAGGCCGGGGGCCTGGCCGAGGAGACGCCGCGCGCCGGTGTCCGCACCGAGCCGGTCGACGACGGCAACGACGCCACGCCTCGGCAGCTTCGACTACACCGCGCCGTCGAACCTCGTGCTGTTCACGTTCATCAACACGATCGTGGTGGGCTCGTTCCTCGCCCGCGACCGCAAGCAGGGCATCACCCTGCGGATGCTGGCCACGCCCCACGGCACCGGCACGATCCTCGCCGGCATCGGCGCCTCGGTGCTGGCCTTCTCCCTCCTGCAGTCGGCGCTGATCCTCGGCATCGGTGGGCTGGTGTTCGGGGTGGCCTGGGGGAACCCGCTGGGGGTGGCCCTGCTCGTCGTGCTGTTCGCCGTGGTGGCGACGGCGGTGGGGCTGGTCGTCGGGTCCACGGTCAGCGACCCCGACCAGGCCCAGGCGGCGGGGGTGCCGATCGCCATCGCCCTCGGCATGCTCGGTGGCTGCATGTGGCCGCTCGAGATCGTGCCGCCGGTGATGCGCATGATCGGCCACGTGGCTCCGCACGCGTGGGCCATGGACGCGTGGATCGCCCTGATCTTCGACCGCGAAGGCGTCGGCGGCATCGCCGTCGAGCTGGCGGTGCTGGCCGCGTTCGCGGTGGTGCTCGGCCTGCTCGCCCGGCGGCGCCTCCGGCGGGCGCTCACGTCCTGACCCGCGCGCGTCGCTGGCATGTCGCCCGCGTGGAGCGGGGCCGGCCGGGGGCGGGGCCGGGCCCGCCACCCGGCCGGCCTCGGGTCACCGGAGCTGCCCGCGAATGGCACCTCCAGGGAACGGATCGTTGTGCACGTTCGCGTAGAACTGGGTCGGATCGGCGATGATCGCGGCCAGCTCGGACTGCGTCAGCACCTCCATCGTGTTCGGCGTGGTGTCGGGCACCGCGGCGATGCAGTCCTTCGAGAAACCCCCGGTGGGGGCGATCAGGCCAACGACGATCCCGCCGTTGACGCCTCGCGCCCCGGCGTGGATGTGCGCCAGCGTCGCCGGTTCGATGCGCCGGGCGGTGAGCACGTAGCAGATCCGGTCGTGGAGGGCGACGTAGGCGAAGATGCCGCGCCCGTCGGGGTCGGCCGGGGGCACCTCCTGCCCACCGTCGAGGCGGACCGCTCCCGCAGCGATGGCCGGAGGCCCCTTGGCCGCCTGGGCGTCGACCGGCGAGCCGCCGAGGCCGACCACCCCAGCGGCCAGCACCAGCGACGAGACCACCGCGGCAATGAGGCGTGTACGCATCGTTCCCCTCCTGCGACGAGATACCCGCCGCGAGCACTACGACGCGCGGCCGCGATCGGATCTCTCGGGGCGGGATCATCCGCCGGGGCGGGTGTCAGCCGTCGACGGGCAGCACCTCGACTGTCGCCCCGATCCCCGGCGCCGAGGCGAGCCGGGCGTCGAACGTCAGGAGCGGCACGTCGAGCGCCTCGGCGAGCGCCACGTAGACGGCGTCGTAGAACGTGAGGTTGTGCCGCAGCTCCCAGCAGCGTGACAGCAGGCCGAGGTGGTCGTGCCGCTCGATCTCGAGCTCGGCCAGGTCGTCGAGCGCGCCCGAGGCCATCGCCGCGGAGACCGTGCCGGCGGCAGCGAGGCGCCGCACGGCGCTTCCGACCTCGACGTCGACGAGATGCGGAGCGGCGAGCGTCTCGGCCGCCTGACGCGCCGCAGCCCGGCCCTCGCCGACAAGGCTGTCGACCAGCACCGACACGTCGACGACGATCACCGGCTGTCGCGCTCGGCCCGGACCGCATCGACCACGGCCGACGTCGAGGCACGTCGCCCGCGGCGCGACGCGGCGCGGCGCAGGACCTCGGCGTTGCGCCCGCGGCGCGCGATGCGCTCGAGCTCGCCGAGCATGAACCGGTTGAGGGACAGGCCGGCGTCGTGCGCTTGCCGGGCCAGCTCGTCGTGCACCCCGTCGGGGACGTCTCGCACCTGGACGTTGCGGCTCACGCATGCAGAGTACCTGCGAAACTGCATGCATGGCGCATGCACGTCACCGAGGTTCCGTTACGCCACCTTCGGGCGGGCCCGCTCGATGATCGTGCCCACGTCGACCCCCGCGGGCAGGGTGCCGAGGGCCAGGCCCTCGTCGCCCCGCAGCCGCGAGGCCAGGAACGCCTCGGCGACAGCCGGATGGCCGTGCCGCACGAGCAGGCTCCCCTGGAACGCCAGCGCCATCGCCTCCACCACCCGCCGGGCCCGAGCCTCGATGCCGACGACATCGCCCAGCTCGGCCCGCACCCGCGCCACCGCCGCGTCGAGCCGCTCGTCGGCCCCGGCCGTCGAGCTCAACTCGTCGAGGAAGGCCTCGAGGGCCTGCGGCTCGCGGGCCATCGCCCGCAGGACGTCGAGGCAGATCACGTTGCCCGACCCCTCCCAGATGCCGTTCAGCGGGCTCTCACGGAACAGGCGCGGCATGATCGACTCCTCGACGTAGCCGTTGCCGCCCAGGCACTCGAGCGCCTCGCCCACCACGGTCGGCTGGCGCTTGCACACCCAGTACTTGCCGACCGCGGTGGCCAGCCGGCGGAAGGCGGCCGCGGCCTCGTCGCCCAGGGCCGCGTCGTCGAACGCCCGGGCCAGGCGCAGCGCGGTGAGCGTGGCGGCCTCGGACTCGACCGCCAGGTCGGCCAGCACCACCCGCATCAGCGGCTGGTCGACGAGCGCCTTGCCGAACGCCCGCCGGTGGGCGGCGTGGTGCAGCGCCTGGGCCGTCGCCTGCCGGACCGTGGCCGTCGCCCCGAGCACGCAGTCGAGACGGGTGTGGGCGACCATGTCGATGATCGTGCGGACGCCCCGCCCCTCCTCCCCCACCAGCCAGGCACCGGCCCCGTCGAGCTCGATCTCGCTCGAGGCGTTCGACCGGTTGCCGAGCTTGTCCTTCAGCCGCTGCAGGCGGAAGCCCTGCGTTGCGCTCGCCGTCGGGCAGCCAGCGGGGCACGAGGAAGCACGACAGCCCGCCCGGCGCCTGGGCCAGCATGAGGAAGATGTCGGACATCGGGGCCGAGCAGAACCACTTGTGCCCGGTGAGGCGCCACGAGCCGTCGCCCACCGCCTCGGCCCGGGTGGCGTTGGCCCGCACGTCGGACCCGCCCTGCTTCTCGGTCATGCCCATGCCGGCGATGGCCCCCGCCTTCTCGCGGGCCGAGACGTTGCGGGGGTCGTAGGCCCGGGCCACCAGGCGCGGCTCCCACTCGGCCGCCAGGTCGGGCTGGTTCCGCAGGGCGGGCACCACCGAGTAGGTCATCGAGATGGGGCAGCCGTGCCCGGCCTCGACCTGCGACCAGGTCACGAACCCCGCGGCCCGCGCCACGTGGGCGCCGGGCCGGTCGACCGCCCACGGCGCCCCGTGGAGCCCGTGGCCCACCGCCACCTGCATCAGCTCGTGGTAGGCGGGGTGGTAGTGCACCTCGTCGACCCGGTGGCCGAAGCGGTCGTGGGTGCGCAGCTCGGGCGGGTACCTGTTCGCCTCGAACCCCCAGCGGATCGTCTCGGGCGAGCCGGCGAGGCGCCCGAGCGCGTGGAGGTCGTCGGCCGCCCACCCCGCGCCCTCCCGCTCGACCCCCTCGACCAGGGCGGCGTCGGCGCCGAACACGTCGTAGCCCTCGAGCGGCGGGGGCTGGTTGGTGACCTCGTGGGTGGCGACCATGGCCTCCATGGTGCCCGGCGAGCGCCCCAACCGCTCCGCCGGTCAACCGTCCTGGCGGCGCATCGATGCCCGGGGGAGGTGCACGAACGCGGCGTACACCAGCCACAGCGCCACTGCGCTGAGCCCCACGACGACGGCGCCCGGGCCGGGAGCGTCGGCGATCTCCTCTGCCGGGACCAGGCCCTGCGCGGCAGCGGCGACGGCCACGCCGCCGAGGATCAGGTCGAGCACCACGTGGACCGGGTGGGGTGGCGTGTCCTCGTGGCCGAAGCACCCGCACGAGCCGACCATCGTGCCCGCCCTCATGGCGGCCAGGACGAACCCCGCAAAGGCCAGGTAGCTGAGGGCGACCAGCGCCCACCAGGCGGCGCCGCCGACGACGATCGCCGCCGCGCCGATCGCCGCCTCCGCCGCGGCACCGCCGCGCACCAGGCCGGGCGACGACGGCAGGCGCAGCGCCCGCAGCGCGCCGACGGTGTTCACGGGGTCGACCACCTTGGCCGCCCCCGCCACCACCAGCAGCGCCGCCGCCACGAGCGCGGGTCCGGTCAGTGCGGGCATCACCACGCGCGGGGACGCACAGTCGTCATGGCACGAATGTACGGGCGGCGCTCTACCCCAGCCGATCTCCGGCCACCGCGTGGAGGGCGACGGCGGCGGCGGTGGCGACGTTGAGCGAGTCGACGCCGTGGGCCAGGGGGATCCGGACACGGCGGGCCGGCGCCGCCATCGCCGCCTCGCTGAGGCCGGAGCCCTCGGCGCCCACCACGAGCGCGACCCGGCGGCGGCCGTCCGCCCCCGGCGCCGCGGCCCGCCCGAGGGCGTCGGCGACCGGGCCGATGGGCTCGGCGTCGGCCGCGGGGGTGAGCGCCAGCACCGCGAAGCCCTGGTCGGCCAGGTCGCGCACCGCCCCGGGCCACGGGGTGAGGCGGGTCCACGGCACCCGCAGCACGTGCCCCAGCGACACCCGCACGCTGCGCCGGTAGAGCGGATCGGCCGTGGTCGGATCGAGCAGCACCGCCCCCGCGCCGAAGGCGGCGGCGTTGCGGAACAGCGCGCCGACGTTCTCGTGATCGGTCACCCCCTCCACCACGACGATCAGGTCGGCCGCGGCCACGAGGTCGGCGGCACCGGGCAGGGGCAGCCGGTCGGCGGCGGCCAGGACGCCGCGGTGGACGTCGAACCCGGCCACCTCGGCCACCTCGGCCTCGGGCCGCACGACCAGCGGCGCCCGCCCGGCGACCAGGGCCGCCACCCGGTCGGCGCGCCGCTCGATGGCCAGCACCGAGCGGACCGGGTAGTGCGAGCCCAGCAACGCCTCCAGCGCCAGCAGGCCCTCGACCACGAAGTAGTCGCCGCGCCGCTCGACCTGCCGCCGGGTGACGGGATCGTTGAGCGCCCGGTAGTCGTCGAGGGGGTCAGGCACCGGTCCAGCCTGCCGGAATGGCTGGCCCGGCCGCCCACCGGGTAACGATGAGCGCCATGCGCCGCGTCGTCTGCCTCGAGCTCGGCCCCCTCGACCGCCTCGTGGTCGAGGACGGGCCCGACCTGCTGCCGGCCCCGCACCAGGTCGTCGTCGAGGTCCGCGCCGCGGGCGTGAACTTCGTCGACGCGCTGTTCGTGCAGGGCCGCTACCAGATCAAGCCTCCGGTCCCGTTCACCCCCGGCAACGAGGTGGCGGGGGACGTCATCGCCGTCGGCGACGACGTCGAGGGCGTCGCGGTCGGCGACCGCGTGCTGGCCTCGGTCGGGCTCGGGGGCTACGCCGAGCAGGTGGCGGTGCCCGCCGAAACCGTGATCCCGCTGGTCGGGGCCATGAGCTACGGCCGCGCCGCGGCGATGCTGCAGTCGTACTCGACCGCCCTGTTCGCCCTGACCCGTCGCATCGCGGTCGCCCCCGGGGAGACGGTGCTGGTGCTCGGCGCCGGGGGCGGGGTCGGCCTCGCCACCATCGACGTCGCCAGTGCGCTCGGGCTGCACACCATCGCCGCCGCCTCCGACGACGACAAGCTGGCCGCCGCCCGGGCCGCCGGCGCCGAGCACACGATCCGCTACACGGACGAAGACCTCAAGGTGCGGGCGCGCGAGCTGTCGGACGGCGGCGTCGACGTGGTCGTCGACCCCGTCGGCGGCCCCTACGCCGAACAGGCCCTGCGCGCCATGACCACGAGCGGCCGGTTCCTGGTCGTGGGCTTCGCCAGCGGCGAGATCCCCAAGCTGCCCGCCAACCAGGTCCTGCTCAACAACCGGGCCGTCGTCGGCGTCGACTGGGGGGCGTGGGCCATGCGCAACCCCGACGAGAACCGCGCCCTGACCGCCGAGCTGATGGAGGCCCTGCACGCCGGGCGCCTCGACCCGCCCGAGCCCACCACCTACCCGCTGGCCGAGGCCGCCAAGGCGCTGGCCGACCTCGAGGGGCGGCGGGTCACGGGCAAGATCGTCCTGGTTCCCTGAGACGGCCGAGCGGTCAGCCCGTCAGGCTCGGACGCGTCGCCGTCGGGCATGAGGTCGCGGACCAGGTCCTCGACGGCGCTGACCAGCTCGTCGTCGACCGCGACGCCCTCGCCGGAGGTGTCTCGGCCATCCTCGGGCCCGCCGGGGTCGGTCGGGGAGACACCGGCCCCGGCGCCCGGCCCGGGATCGTCGGTCGGCTGCACCGGAGCACCGTACGCGGGCCGGGACGCCGCGTCGTCGGTAGCGACTACGTATCCGCGCCGAGGCCCAGGGCCGCCGCCAGCTCCCGGCGGCCGTGGATCATCAGCTTGCGGTAGACGCGGGCCAGGTGGGTGTCGACGGTCCGCACCGACACGTGGAGCGCCGCGGCGATCTCGGGGCTGGTGCGGCCCCGGGCCGCCAGGGTGGCGACCTCGACCTCGCGCTCGGTCAGCGGCTCGCCCACCGGCTCAGGGGGCGCCAGCGCCGGGGAGCACGGGCGCCCGCACCCGTCGAGCAGCGTCGTCGAGCCGGCGGCGGGCGTCGGCGGCCGGGACGCCCCGGCCGGCGCGCTGGGACAGGTTGGCCGCCGAACGCCAGGCCTCGGCGGCCAGCAGGTCGGCGCCGATGTCCTCGAAGCCGGCCGCCACCGCCGCGAGCTCGACGGCGTCCGAGCGGGCGGCGGCATCGGCGTGACGGGCGGCGAGCGGGGCGAACGGGCCGCTCGACCTGAGCGGCCAGGCGCGTCAGGGCGTCGCGGGCCGCCTCCGCCCGGCCGAGGCGCACCGCGGCGTGCAGGACCTCGACCGCCACCGGACGGGCCGCGTGCTCGAGCACCCCGCCCAGCGCCAGGCACCGATCGGCCGCGTCGGACAGCGCGCCCTCCGCCGCCAGCATCCAGGCACGCGAGAGCTCGATGTAGGGCAGCGTGCGGGCGCCGCGCTGCGGGTCCGCCGCGAACGCGGCGTCGGCCGCGGCGATCGCCTCGGCGGCCACGTCGAGGTCGCAGGCGAACACGGCCGCCCGGGCGCGCATGGCCTCGGCCAGCGGGCGCTGCGCGAACCAGTCCAGCTCGGCCAGCGCCCGCGACGAGCGCTGCAGCGCGGCCAGAGCCTCGGCCGCCCGGCCCCGGGCGAGCAGGGCCCCGCCCCGGAACCCCGCGACGATGCCCCGCAGCGACGGCGGCTGATGGTCGCCGCGCAGGCCCAGGTCGTCGGCGGTGTACGCGTCCAGGCGGTGGGCGTCGCCCCACCAGAACAGGGCCTGGAACCGGGCCATGGCCAGCTGAACCTCGCCGAAGGGGACCCGCCGCCGGTGCCGCCGGGCCGCGGCGAGCAGCCGCGTCGTCGAGCAGGGCGAGGGCCTCGTCGAGACGTCCCTGCGCGCCCCACACCGTGACCATCACGGGCGTCGCCCGGACGCGGGCCGCCTCGGGCGCGGCCGGATCGTCGAGGACGGCGGCCGCCGCCGCGCCCGCCTCGTCGTAGCGGAACGAGAACATCGACATCTGTGCGGCCACCGAGCGGCACTCGGCCTGCTCGGCCGGGTTCCCCTCGAGCTCCCGGTCGGCGTCGGCCAGGACCGCGAACGCCTCGCCGGACCGGTCCAGGTGGAGGAACAGGTTCGAGGCCCGCGCCACGGCGACGCTGGCCACCGCCTCGGGATCCGCGGGCCGCAGCTCCTCGAGCACCGCCTGCGACTCGGTCGCCCGGCCCTGGCCGGCCAGCGCCTCGGCGAGGACGAGCCCGGCGTCGACCCTGTCGGCGCCGCCGGCCGCCCGGGCCAACCGCTCGGCGAGCGGGTGGTCGAGGCGGCCCAGTGCCTCGCCGGCGAGGACGAGCAGGAGGTCGGGGTCTCCCGGTCGCCCGGACTCGAGCTGCCAGGTGGCGGTGCGCAGGCGGTCGAACCGGTCGAGGCCGGCGACCGCTCCCACGAGGTCCTGCAGGACGGCGCGGCGGCGCAGGCGCGACAGCCCGGCGGCGAGCACCTCGCCGTACAGCGGGTGCACGACCTGCAGCACCTCGACGCCGCCGGAGTCGACGACCTCGACGAGGGCGCGCGCCTCGAGGTCCTCGACGTCGTCGGCCGCCAACAGCCGCTCGGCCGCGGCGAGCGGCACCTGCTCCCCCACCGCCACGACCTCCAGCGCCGCCCGGCGGGAGGGCTCCAGCAGCCGCAGCCGCTCGTCGACCAGGTCGCGCAGGCGGGCCTGCGACCCCTCGCCCGTGTGGGCCACGGGCCTGTCGGCCCCCTGGGCGCGGCGCTCGAGCGCGGTCGTCACCAGCTCTCGGACGAACAGCACGTTGCCCCGGCTGAGCTGCCAGATGCGGTCGAGCAGGGAGGCGGGGACGCCCTCGCCGAGCACGGCGACGACCAGCCCCTCGGTCGCGGCCTGCGGCAGGGGCCCGACGTCGATGCGCTCGACCAGCTCGTCCTTCCACAACGCCACCAGGCCGTCGGGTGGCGGCCGGCCGGTGCGGGCGCTCATCACGACCCGGATCGGCGACTGGGTCACCGCCAGGTGCACGAGGGCGATCGACACGGGGTCGAGCAGGTGGGCGTCGTCGATGGCCAGCACGAACGGCCGCTCGCCGCCCGCCCGGGCCTGCAGACGGGACAGGGCGAGGTGCAGCAGGTCGTCGGTGTGGTGGGCGTCGTCGCCGCGGTCGAGCACGTGGGCGAACGAGCCGAGCGGGATCTCGCGGGCCGCCTCGGTCGCCCGCACCCACTCGACGGCCGTGCCGTCGGCCTCGAGTGCGGCGACCGCCTCGGCGACGAGGCGCGTCTTCCCGACGCCTGCCTCCCCGAACAGCACCGCCCCACGAGCCCCGCCGTCGAGGGAAAGGAGGCGGGCCACCAACTGGAGCTCTGCGTCTCGTCCCACGAGTGGCCACTGTGCGACCACGGGCGTGAGCGTACTGGCATGTTCGGAAATACGTAGGTCCTACGGATCCGCCCGGCGAGGCGACCCCGTACGTTGTCGCTCTGCACGAACGTAGCGACGGCCCTGGCGGAGGGATCGCTGCGGCAGGCTGGTCGAGGGACCCGGCGGGGGTACCCTCGGCTGCGGTCGACTCGGGTGCGGGCCGGCGGCGGATGGCGGAACCCCAGCACCGCCACCGCCCTGGCCCCCCGGGTCGGTCGGTGACATGGGTCGGCCGGCGGGGGAGCCGGTTGTCGGCCCCCAAATCCCCACGCGTGGGCGGTCACGGCGGCGACGAACGCCCCGCCCGCTCGCGTCTTACGGAAGGCCGCGGGCGATGGCCACGAGGGCGGTCACGGCGGCGAACCCCAGGATCGCCGGGCGCAGCCAGCCGGCATCGGCGCGGCCGGCGAGCCATCCGCTGGCGGCGATGCCCGCGCGCCGTGCCGGGCAACAGCGCGAGCGCCAGCCACACGTGCCACCCGTCGACGACGCCGGCGACAACGAGGGCGGCCAGCGACAGCACGGTCCCGAACGCGAACGTCGCCGCCAGCGTCGCCCGCAGCACCGGCCCCTCGTGGTGCTGGTAGAGCAGCGCCACCGGCGGCCCGCCGATCGACGTGGCGGTCCCGAGGGCGCCCGAGGCCACGCCCGCCGCCACGGTCGTCGTGGGCGTCACCCGCACCGTGGTGGTGAGCAGGCTCGCGATCACCGCCAGGAGCACGCCCGCCCCGCACAGCACCGAGATCGTGTCGACAGCCACGCGGGCGACCACCCACGCCCCGATCAGGGTGCCGGGCAGCCTCCCGACCATCAGCCAGCCGACGGCGCGCCGGTCGACCCCGTGGGGCTCGCGCCGCACCATGGCGACGGCGAGCGGCACCACGAGCAGCATCGGCACGACCGGCAGGGCCGCCGGCTCGACCACCGCCACCACGGGGACCACGATCAGGTTGGCGCCGAACCCGACCGTTCCCTGGACCGCCGCCCCGATCGCCACCACGACGATGACCAGGGCGAAGGCGGCGGGGGCGAGGTGGACGACGTCGCTCATTGCTTCCCGCTCCTGGTGCTCCGCACCGGGCCGCTCGGGCCACGCTCGCTCCGGTGGCCGGGCCTCGCTCGGCGGGGCCTCGCTGCGGACGGACGCTCGCTCATGGGCCGCCCAGCGTGGCGCACAGCCGGGCGTCCGAGCACGTCCGCCCTTCCGCGCGCGACGCGCGGGCGTCAGGCAGGGCGGCGCTCGGCCACGAGGGCGGCGAAGCGGTCGAGGATCGGCAGGATCGCGTCCCGCGGCGCCGACGGCAGGTCGAACACCGTCTCGTTCACGCCCAGGTCGTCGTAGTGGTCGAGCTTGCCGTGGTCGGGGATCGACGCGAACGACACGACCTCGAACCCCGCCGGGTCGCGGCCCGCCTCGGCCAGCGCGGCCCGGAGCGTCGGGAGCGTGGACGACAGGCCGGCGCCGCCGATCGGCATCCACCCGTCCGCGTACTCGACCGCGTGGGCGAACAGCTTGGGCCCGGCGGCGCCGCCGACGAGGACCGGGACCGCCGGGCGCCCGCTCCTGTCCCGCTGGACAGGCTTGGGCCACGACCACGACGGGGGGATGCGGACGTGGTCGCCGTCGAACGACGCCTCGTCGTCCCCCCATAGCGCCTGCATGGCCAGCACGTGCTCGCGGGCGACCGCCCGCCGCTCACCGAAGCCGACGCCGTGGTCGGCGATCTCGTCCTCGTTCCAGCCGAACCCGACGCCGAGCGACACCCGCCCGCCCGACACATGGTCGAGCGTGGCCACGGCCTTCGCGGTCACGATCGGGTCGCGCTGGGCGGGCAGCAGGATGCCGGTGCCGAGCCGCAGCGTCGTGGTGGCGCTGGCGACCGCACCCAGGGCGACGAGGGGGTCGAGCGATCGCTTGTACTTCTCGTGCAGCTCACCGCCGGACGGGTGGGGGGTCTTCCGGCTGGTGGGTATGTGGGTGTGCTCGGGTAGCCACAGCGAGTCGAGGCCCCGCTCCTCGACGGCGCGGGCCAGGTCGACCACGCCGATCGACACGTCGGTGACGAACATGGTGACGCCGTAGCGCATGAGCCGATCCGTTTCTGACGATCCGTCAGGTCGTGTGACATCATGCCCTGCATGACCGAGCGGAGCGAGGTCCAGAAGCACAGTCGGCCCGTCGCCACGAAGTGGCGATCCGCTCACCAGTGCGCCCGAAGGGTGCACCGGTGAGCGGCATCTGCGAAGGGCGCGTCGTCATCGTCACCGGGGCGGGGCGCGGCATCGGTCGGGGTCACGCCCTCGAGTTCGCCCGGCAGGGGGCCAAGGTCGTGGTCAACGACATCGGCGCCGAGCTCGACGGCTCGGGCGGCTCGGTGTCCCCGGCGCAGCAGGTGGTCGACGACATCGTGGCCGCCGGGGGCGAGGCCGTGGTCAACGGCGACGACGTGGCGGACTGGGAGGGCGCCCAGCGCCTCGTCGGCTCGGCCCTCGACGCCTTCGGCCGGCTCGACGTCGTGGTGAACAACGCGGGCATCGTCCGCGACCGCATGTTCGTGTCGTGCGGCGAGGACGAGTGGGACGCCGTCATCCGGGTCCACCTGAAGGGCCACTTCGCCGTCGCCCGCTTCGCCGCCGAGCACTGGCGGGCGCAGGCCAAGGCGGGCGAGGCCGTCGACGCCCGCATCGTCAACACCTCGTCGGGCGCCGGGCTGATGGGGTCGGTCGGCCAGTCGGCCTACAGCGCGGCCAAGGCCGCCATCGCCACGCTGACGCTGATCCAGGCGGCCGAGATGGGCCGCTACGGCGTGACCGCCAACGCCATCGCCCCGTCCGCCCGCACCCGCATGACCGAGACGGTGTTCGCCGACATGATGGCCCCGCCCGACGACCCCGACGCCTTCGACGCCATGGCCCCCGAGAACGTGGCGCCGCTCGTCGTGTGGCTGGGGTCGGCGCAGTCGGCGCACGTCACCGGCCGGGTGTTCGAGGTCGAGGGGGGCAAGGTGTCGGTGGCCGACGGCTGGCAGCACGGCCCCGCGCTCGACAAGGGCGCCCGCTGGGACCCCGCCGAGCTGGGCCCGGTGGTCGACGACCTGCTGGCCAAGGCCCCGCCCCCGGCCCCGGTCTACGGCGCGCAGTAGCGACGCCCTGGCCCGTCCAACCCAAACTTGCGACAGTTTCGCGGCCAGGAGCGGCGCTCCTGTCGCACGCTCGGTCGCAGGAAGTGGACCTCCGGCCGCCCGGCTAGCGTCCGACCGCCGGCTTCCCCCGACAGGCCCCGTCGCGCCTCAGGGGAGGCACCGCCGTGCACGACTTCGACCGCCGCGTCGCGTCCCGCGCCGCGCACCAGCACGCGCTCGTCACGTCCGGGCAGGTCGCCGAGTGCGGCGGCACCCGGGCGATGGTCGAGCACCGCGTCGCCGCCGGGCGGTGGCGGAAGGTCGGCCCGGGTGTGTACCGGCTCGCCGGCGCACCGGTCACCTGGCACTCGCAGCTGCTCGCCGCGGTCCTGGCCGCCGGGCCGGGGGCGATGGGATCCCACCGGAGCGCGGGGCTCTCGTGGGAGCTCGACGGCTGCCGGCCCGGGGCCCCCGAGATCGTGGTGCCCCGCGGCCGGCGCGCCCGCCTCGCCGGCGTCCGGGTCCACGAGAGCACCGACCTCGGCCTGGTCACGCCCCGGATCGTGGACGGAATCCCGGTCACGCCCGTCGCCCGGACGCTGCTGGACCTCGGGGCCGTGATGGCGCCGCAGCGGGTACACGTGGCGCTCGACAGCGCGCGCCGCCGGGGCCTCACCGACTGGGACGAGCTGCTGGACACGCTGGTGGCCCACGCCCGCCGCGGGCGGCGCGGCGTGGGCACGCTGCGGGCCATCCTCGATCACCACCACGACGAGATCGCGGCGACCGACAGCGGGGCCGAGCGCCTGCTCATCACGCTGCTGGTGGAGCACGGCCTCCCCCGGCCGGAGGTGCAGTACACGGTGACGCACGCGGCCGGCACCTTCCGCCTCGACCTCGCCTACCCCGTCGAGCGGGTGGCGATCGAGTACGACGGCGTCGGGCACCTGGCGCGCGACCGGTGGGAGGCCGACCACGGGCGCCAGAACCTCGTCGTGCTCGACGGGTGGACGGTGCTGCGCTACACGCGCCGGATGTACCTCCGCGAACCCGAGCGCATCGTCCGCGAGGTCCGGGCCGCCCTGGAGCGCGCCCGCGCTGGCGCGTGACCCCGGTTCCTGCGACCGAACGTGCGACAGTTGCGCGGCTCCTGGCCGCGCAACTGTCGCAAGTTCGCCGGCTACTCGGCGCGGACCGCGTCGGCCGGGGGGAGCCGGCTGGCGCGGGCCGCCGGGTAGAGGCCGGCGAGGCCCCCGACGACCAGCGACGCCGCCACGCCGCCGGCCAGGCCGGCGAGCGGGATGGCGAGCCGCCAGCCGCGGACGTCGGCGTACACCGCGGTCATCGCCGCGCCCAGCGCCACCCCCAGCGCCCCGCCCAGGCCGGCGAGCAGCACCGACTCGACGAGGAACTGGGTCCGCACGTGGGCGCGCGTGGCGCCGAGGGCCCGGCGGACGCCGATCTCGGCCCGCCGCTCGAGCACCGAGATGACCATGACGTTGGCGATGCCGACGCCGCCGACCAGCAGCGCGACGCCGCCGAGCCCGAGCAGCAGGGCGGTCAGCGTCTCGTCGGCCTCGGCCTTGGCGGCCAGGGCGTCGCTCGGGCGGGTGACGTCGACCTCCTCGGGCGCCTCGGGGTTGGCCGTCGGCCCGAGCACCTCGCGCACCTCGGTCACGTGGTCGGGGTCGGTGCGCACCCGCACGGTCGACGCCGACTCGTCGATGTCGAACAGCTCGCGGGCCACCGGGTAGCCCACGAGGGCCGACCGGTCGAGGTCGGGGCCGAGCGGGACGGGGTCGAGCACCCCGATGACCCGGAACCACCGTCCGCCGATCCACACGAGCGGGTCGCCGTCGAGGTCGGTGATCCCCAGCCGGGATGCGGCCTCGGACCCCAGCACGACGGTCGGCACGGTGGCGGTGGCGTCGTTGAGGAACGTGCCCTCGGCCATCGTGCCGCCGACCGTCTCGAGGAGCTGTGGCTCGGTGGCCACGACGGCGATGCCGCCCGACTGCTCAGCGGGGATCAGATCGGTGCGCCGCACCGTCACCCCGCTCGACGTTGCGGGTGGCCGCCGCGGACGTCACCGGGCCGATCCGGCGGATCATGTCGGGCGCGGTGACCGGCAGGGTGGCGGCGTCGCCGAACGGGCTGGACCCCGGCTGCACCTGGAGCAGGTTGGTGCCCAGCTCGTCGAGCTCTGCCAGCAGGTCGGCCCGGCTGGAGGCCGAGATGCCGACCACGGCCACCATGGCGGCGATGCCGATGGCGATGCCGAGGGCGGTGAGCAGGGTCCGTCCCCGCTTGGCCCGCAGCCCGATGGACCCGACCGCCATGGCGTCGCCGGGGCGCAACCGGCTGCGCCACCGGTCCGGGCCGTCACCGTTGCCGGGCGGCCCGCCGCCCGGTGCGCCCGCCGGCCCCGGGTGGTCGCCCGGCTCGGCCTCGAGCAGGTCGCCGGTCACGGGTCCACCCCGGTCGCCGCCGTGTCGCTCTCGACCCGGCCGTCCCGCACCGCGACGCAGCGGGGCATGCCGGCGGCCACCTGCTGATCGTGGGTGATGACCACGATCGTGGAGCCCGCCGCGTGCAGGCCCCGGAGCAGGTCGAGCACCTCGCCCCCGGTGACCGAGTCGAGGTTGCCGGTCGGCTCGTCCGCCAGCACGATCGCCGGGTCGCCGACGATCGCCCGGGCGACGGCCACGCGCTGGCGCTCGCCGCCCGAGAGCTGGGCGGGCCGGTGGGTCGCCCGCTGGGCCAGGCCGACCCGGGCCAGCGCCATCGCCGCCCGGTCGCGCCGGTCGTCGACCGGCAAGCCGCGGTACAGCAGCCCGGCGGCCACGTTGTCGAGGGCCGTGAGCCCGTCGAGCAGGTGGAACTGCTGGAACACGAAGCCGACCTGCCAGGCCCGCAGGGCCGACAGCTCGCGGTCGGAGAGGGCGCCGATGTCGGCCCCCGCCACCCGCACGGTGCCGGACGACGGCCGGTCGAGGGCCCCGACGAGGTGGAGCAGGGTCGACTTGCCCGACCCCGACGGTCCCACGACCGCCACCATCTCGCCCGCCTCGACGGCGAAGGTCACGCCGTCCAGGGCCCGGACGGGCGGGTTGCCGGGATACTCCTTGACGACGTCGACGAGGGCGAGGACCGTGCGGTCGCTCCAGGCGGGCCCGGGCGCCTCCTCTGCGCCCGCCCCGGGCGCCGGCGCCGGGACCTCCCGGAACGAACGCCAGGTGGTGGCGGCCGTCATTCCGGCACCACCACGTCGTCGCCCTCGGCGAGGTCGCCGGTGACCTGCACCCAGCCGTCGGCGAACGCCCCGATCTCGACCGGGACCAGCTCGGTGCCGCCGCCCGCCACCGGGCGCTCGACGGCGTAGCCGCCCTCGGCCAGGGCCAGCAGGGCGTCGGCGGGCACCGCGGTGACGCCCTGCGGCGGCACTGGTCACCACGCTGACCGTGACCGGCGCCTGGTCGAGCGCCCCGGCCGCGGCCGGGTCGTCCAGCGAGACGGTGACCTCGATCGTGGGCGTCGTGTCGGCCGTCGGGTCGTCCTCGGACCCCTCGGGGGTCTCGGCCACCGTCCCGACCGCCGCCACCGTGCCGGGGACGACCGTGCCGTCGGGCAGCTCGACGTCGACGGTCTGGCCGACGGCGACCATGCCCTGGCGGGTGGCCTCGAGGTCGACGGTGACCTGGCGGGTCGTGCCGGCAACCTCGAGGATCGGACCGCCGGCCTGGCCGCCCAGCTCGGCGACGTGGGCGGCCACCCGGACGGCGCCGGGCTGCACCGCGACGGCGCCCGGGGCGAGCCGGCCGGTCTCCTCGAGGCCGAGGGCCTCCTGCCACGTCCTCGAGCGCGTCGGTGGTGGCGGACGTCCACTCCTGGTCGACGGTCAGCTCGTCCGCCGTGACCACGCCGAGGGCGACGAGGTTGGCCTCGACCAGCTCGACGTCGGGACCGTCCTCGACCCCCGACCCCAGCTCGCGCCAGAGCGGCCGATCGCCGAACAGCAGCGGGACGACCCGGTCGTCGACCTCCGCCACCGCCTGGCCGCGGTCGACGACCGAGCCCTCGGGCGGGAGCCACGTCACGGTGCCCTGGGCGGACAGGGCGAGCTGGCTCGTGTCCCCGTAGCCGAGCGTGCCGTCGAGCTCGGTCCGCTCCTCGAGGTCGCGGACCGTCACCTCGGCGGTCGTGGTGGCCGGCTCGTCGGCCGAGCCGGTCGCGGGGCCGTCGTCGTCGCCGGACCGCCAGGCCACGACGCCGGCGGCGAGCAGGGCGAGGGCGCCGCCGGCGAGCAGTGCGGTGGCGCGGCGCCGGCGGCCGGGATGGCGCCCGTCGAGCCGGATGGGCTCAGGCTCCGCCGGCTCGTCGGTGGTCCGCGGATCGGGAGCCGGGCGGACCTGCGCGTCGGCGGCCGTCATCCCTCGTCGCCTTCCTCGTCGTCCCCCGACCGGCTGGTCATGGGCCCAGGCCCGTCCATGCCGGCCTCCTCGCTGCACTCCTCCATGTCCTGCTCGAACTCCTCGTCCGGCGGTCCGCCGCCCGCGCCGCCCGAGCCGGCCTCGCTTCGGACAATCACCCCGCCGTCGTCGGCGACCTGCGGGTCGGGCATGTCGTGGCCGCGGGCGCGCATGCACTCGGCCATGGCTGTGAGCTTGTCCTGCATCTCGGCCTGTTCCTCGGGGCTGAGCTGGACGTCGGGGCGGGCCTCCTCGAGGATCGGCTGGCACTCCTCCTCGGCCGCCTTGAACTCCTCCGACTCGGGGTCGATGCCGCCGTCCGGCCCCATCCCGAGCGAGACCCCGCCCTCGCCGTTGAACTCGGGATCGGGCATGTCGATGCCGTTGTCCCGCATGCACTGGGCGTACTCGAGCATGGCGTCCTGCATCTCGCTGTCGTCGATGCGGCCGCCGCCGCCGGAGCTGTCCTCGTCGTCCTGGTCGTCGGATTCGTCCGCGGCGGCGCTCTCGTCGACGGACGCCACCCCGTCGTCTTCGTCGCCGCCGCCGCCCCCGCACCCGGCGAGCAGCCCGCCGAGCAGGAGCACGGCGGCGAGCCGGCGCATCTGTGTGGTCATCATGCGCGGCACGATGACGACCGGCCGCTGAGGGACCGCTGAGATCGGCTGTGAGCGTTCTCAGTCGGCGACGCCCGCATCCGGGCGGCAGCCGCCACACTCTGTGACGTGCGGGTGCTCGTGATCGAGGACGAGGTGCATCTCGGCGAGGTGCTGCAACGGGGCCTGCAGGCCGAGGGGTTCGACGTCGAGCTGACCCACGACGGGCTCGACGGGCTGTGGCGCGCCCGCGAGCGGCGCTACGCCGCCATCGTGCTCGACCTGCTGCTGCCGGGCATGAACGGGTTCGAGGTGTGCCGCACGCTGCGGGAGGAGGGGGTGGGGACGCCGATCCTCATGCTCACGGCCAAGCGCGGCGAGTACGACGAGGCCGAGGCGCTGGACACCGGCGCCGACGACTTCCTGTCCAAGCCGTTCTCGTTCGTGGTGCTGGTGGCCCGCCTGCGGGCGCTGGCCCGGCGCGGCGCGTCGCGCCCGCCGACCCTCGTCGCCGGCGACCTGGTGGTCGACCCCGCGGGGCGCACCTGCCACCGGGGCGACGCATCGGTGCCGCTGACGCCCCGCGAGCTGGCGCTGCTGACCGCGCTGCTGCGCCGCGACGGCGACGTCGCCCCGAAGGACGACCTGCTGCACGAGGTGTGGGGCGACGACTTCGACGGCGACGCCAACGTCGTCGAGGTGTACGTCGGCTACCTGCGCCGCAAGATCGACGCTCCGTTCGGCCGCAAGACCCTGCAGACCGTGCGCGGCGCCGGCTACCGGGTGGTCGCGGGTGGCTGACGCCCGATCGCGCGTCGTTGCGCCCCGGGGGCTGCGCTCGGTGCGAGTGCGGCTGATGCTGGCCGCGGTCGTCGCCACGGCGGTGGCGGTGACCTCGGCGGGGTGGCTGCTCGTGCGGTCGGTCGAGGACACGCAGACGGCACGGGTGCGCAACGCCGCCGAGAACATGCTCGACCAGGTCGTGGAGCAGCTCGAGGACGGCACGCCGGTGCGCGACGCGGTCATGGCCGCCACCAGCGCGACCGCCGCCGAGACCGACGTCCTCGCCGGCGTGCCCGCGTTCATCCAGATCGACGACGAGAACGGACGACCGCTGGCGGTCGGGCCCGTGCTGCCGGCCGGGGCGGGCTCGAACATGGGGGTCAGGATCGAGGGCTCGGACCTGACCGTGGTCGGTCAGAGCGCGTCGCCGCCGCCCGACTCCCGGATCGGGTCCGGTGCCACCACCCTGGTCGCGGCGAACAGCGTGTTCAGCTTCGAGCCACAACGCCTCAGCCGCACGGTCGACACACCAGCGGGCGAGCTCACGGTCTACGCGTTTGCCCCTGTGGACGAGGTCCAGGAGAACCTCGAAGCGGTCCGCCAGGCGCTGTGGGTCGGCGGCCCGTTGCTGGTGGCGGCCGTGGCCGCGGTGGCGTGGTACCTGGTCGGGAGGGCCCTGCGGCCGGTCGAGGCGATCCGGGCCGAGGTGGCGGCCATCGGCGGCGCCACGATCCACCGGCGGGTGCCGCTGCCCGAGACGGACGACGAGATCGGCCGGCTCGCCCACACGATGAACGCCATGCTCGACCGGCTCGAGGCCGCGTCGACGCGCCAGCGGCAGTTCGTGTCCGACGCCTCGCACGAGCTGCGCAGCCCGGTCACCGCCATCCGCACCGACGTCGAGGTCGCGCTGCGCGAGGGCGAGCGCGCCGACTGGGCGGCCGTCGGCTCCGCGGTCCTGGCCGAGGAGGAGCGGCTCGAGCGCCTGCTCGACGACCTGCTGACGCTGGCCGCGGCCGACGAGGCCGCCAGCGCGGCGCGCCGGGCCGACGAGCGGGTGGAGGTGCGCGACCTCGTGGCCGACGTCGCGGCCCGCCCGCGGCGGGTCCCGGTGCGGTGGGACGGGGTGGACGACACCGGCACCGCCGCGAGCGACGGCGACCCCACCACGCCCGACCCGCTCGTCGTCGCCGGCCGGCCCGACGCCCTCGCCCGGCTGCTGACGAACCTCGTCGACAATGCGGCGCGCCACGCCGCCACCGCGGTCGACGTGCACGTCGACGTCGCCGCCTCGCCGACCGGCACGCCCGTGGTCCACCTGGCGATCGACGACGACGGCCCGGGCATCCCTGTCGCCGACCGGCGGCGGATCTTCGACCGGTTCACCCGCCTCGACGACGGGCGGGCGCGCGACCGCGGCGGCGCCGGGCTCGGCCTCGCGGTCGTGCGGTCGATCGCCGTCGGCCACCGGGGCCGCGTGTGGGTGGGCGAGAGCCCGGCCGGCGGCGCCCGGTTCGTGGTCGAGCTGCCGGTGGCGCCCGGATAGCTTTCCCGGGTCCGTCGGCACACCCCACCGGCGCCGCTCCCATGGCCACCTCCCGCGCTCCCACCCCCTCCCCCGCGCCGTCCCGGCCTGTCGGCCACGGCGGGCTGGCCGCGGTCCTGTGGGACATGGACGGGACCCTGGTCGACACCGAGCCGTTCTGGATCCGGGCCGAGACCGAGCTGGTCGCGTCCTACGGCGGCACCTGGACCCAGGACGATGCCCACGCCCTCGTCGGCCTCGACCTGCTGGACTCGGCGGACTACATCCGGCGGGTCGGGGGCGTCGACATGGCGCCGGCCGCCATCGTCGAGCAGATGATGGAGCGGGTGGTCGAGCAGATGGCGGCCGCCCCGCCGTGGCGGCCGGGCGCGCTCGACCTGCTCGGCGAGCTGCGCGACGCCGGCGTCCCCAGCGTGCTGGTCACGATGTCGTGGCGGCGGCTGGTCGGCGCGGTGGTCGACCTGCTGCCCCCGGGCTCGTTCGCGGCCACGGTGGCGGGCGACGAGGTCGAGCGGGGCAAGCCCCACCCCGAGCCCTACCTGGCCGCGGCCGACATCCTCGGCGTCGAGCCGGCGGCCTGCGTCGCCATCGAGGACTCGCCCACGGGCGCCCGGTCCGCCAGGGCGGCGGGCTGCGCAGTGCTCGGCGTCCCCCACGTCGTGGAGATCCCGGGGCACCTGGTTGACGCCGTGGCGCCGAGCCTCACCGCGGTGGACGTGGCCAGGCTACGGGCCCTCGTCTGACGTTCTGTCGTCTCTCACTGCGCAATAGCGCGGTGAGAGACGACAGAAGCGTTCGTCAGCTCAGCCGCTCGAAGATCATGGCCATGCCCTGGCCGCCGCCGACGCACATCGTCTCGAGGCCGAAGGTCTTGTCCTCGTCCTGCAGGGCGTGGATGAGCGTGGTGGCGATGCGGGCACCCGTCATGCCGAACGGGTGGCCGAGGGCGATGGCGCCGCCCTTCACGTTGAGCTTCTCGATCGGGATGTTGAGGTGGCGGGCCGACGGCAGCACCTGGGCGGCGAACGCCTCGTTGATCTCGACGAGGTCGATGTCCTCGATCGTCATGCCGGCCCGGGCCAGCGCCTGGCGCGACGCCTCGATGGGGCCGAGGCCCATGATCTCGGGGTTCAGGCCCGTGACGCCCGACGACACGACGCGGGCGAGCGGGGTGAGGCCCAGCTCGGCGGCGCGGGTGTCGCTCATGACGATCACGGCGGCGGCGCCGTCGTTCAGCGGGCAGGCGTTGCCGGCGGTGATCTCGCCGTCGGGCCGGAACACCGGCTTGAGCTCGGCGAGCTTCTCGGCGGTGGTGCCGGCGCGGGGGCCGTCGTCCTTGCTCACGACCGTGCCCGACGGCGTCGTGACGGGCGTGATCTCGCCGTCCCAGTAGCCGCTCTCCTGGTTGGCCACGGCGAGCTGCTGGCTGCGGGCCGCGAACTCGTCCATGTCCTTGCGGGAGACGTTCTCCTTGAGGCGCACGTTCTCGGCGGTCTGGCCCATGGCGATGTAGATGTCGGGCGGGCCGTCGAACGGCTCCCACGAGTCGGCGCCCTGGGACAGCTCGGCCGTGCGGGCCTCGGCCTCGGCGATCAGCGGGTTGTGCGGGCCGCTGTCGGCGAAGCCGCTCATGTACCGGCTGACGGCCTCGACGCCGGCGGCCACGAAGACGTCGCCCTCGCCGGCCTTGATGGCGTGCGCGGCCATGCGGATCGCCTGCAGGGACGACGAGCAGTAGCGGTTGATGGTCACGCCGGGGACGTCGTCGAGGCCGGCCAGGATGGCGGCGACACGGGCGATGTTGAAGCCCGACTCGCCGGCGGGCTGGCCGCAGCCGAGGATGAGGTCGTCGATCGTCGTGCGGTCGAGCTCGGGCACCTTGTCGAGCGCGGCCTTCACGATGGTGGCGGTCAGGTCGTCGGGCCGGACGTCGATGAGCGAACCCTTGTTGGCCCGGCCGATGGGGCTGCGGGCCGTCGAGACGATGACAGCTTCGGTCATGGCGATTGGTCCTCCTGCACGGGTCCGATCCGCGCTGTTCCGTTCCGCGATGTCTAGTTAGGTTACCGGTCGGTCACCAACCGCACCGTGGTGGTCGTGACCACCACCGTGGTCGTGCCCGCCTGCGTGGTGGGGGTGGACGTGGTGGCCCTGCTCGAGCCAGCGGCGGAACCCGGCCGCGTTCGAGTGGATGCCGTTGAGCGTCTCGAGCTTCTCGCGCTGCACCGGGTCGACGCCCGTGAGGTCGGCCTCGAACTTCGTCGCCAGCGCCTCGGCGATGTCCTCGTCCGCCTGCCAGGCAGCCTCGGCGACCTCGGCCCAACGCGTCAGCGTCTCCTGCGCCTCCTCGAGGATCGTGGCCGGGTCGGGGACCAGGCCGAAGTGGGCGAGGGCGATGCCCTGCGGCCGTCGCTCGGCGAAGCGCCGCAGCGACGTCAGGGCCTGGTCGAGGTCGAAGTCGGGCGGCGGCGTTGCCGGTCGCAGCACCCCCACGTCGGGGAGCCGGACCCCCACCGCATCGCCGGCGAACAGCAGGCCCGAGTCGCTGTCGTGGAGGGCGAGGTGGTGCTTGGCGTGACCGGGGGAGTCGACCGTCGTGAGCGTGCGGTTCGACGAGACCACCACCTCGTCGCCGTCCTCCAGCACCTGCACCCGGGCGGCGTCGGTGGGTGTCAGGCGGCCGTAGAGCGAGTCGAGCAGGTCGCCGTAGACCATCGCCGCGCTGTTCACCAGCTTGGTCGGATCGACGAGGTGCCGGGCGCCCCGCTCGTGGACGTACACCGTGGCCTGCGGGAACGCCGCGGCCACGTCGCCGACGCCCCCGGCGTGGTCGAGGTGGATGTGGGTGACGGCCACGCCGGCGAGGTCGTCGGGGGCGATCCCCAGGTCGTCGAGGGCCGAAAGCAGGTGCGGGACCGAGGTCTGGCTGCCGGTCTCGACGAGGACCGGGGCCTCGCCGGTGATCAGGTAGCCGGCCGTGACCTGGTGCCAGCCACCGAGCAGCGTGTCGATCTGCAGGACACCCGGTGCGATCTCGGTGTGCACGTCACCCCCTCGGCGCGGCCCGCGCTGCTCGGCCGAGGCTAGCGGCGCGGGCGCGACGTCCGTTCCGGTCCGTCGGTGTCATACCCCGTCGCTACCGTGACGGCGTATGGCTCGTCGTCCCTCTCCCCGCGGTTCCCGTCGCCCGCCCGGTCCGCCGGGCGTGCCGGCCGCCGCGGGCACGCCCACGCTGTGGGACGACGCCGGCGACCCGACCTGGTCGGTCCCCGAGCTGGGGGAGGCCATCGGCCTCCGGGTGCGCACCGCCTTCCCCGACGAGGTCTGGGTGCGGGGGGTCATCCGCAACCTCAACCCCGGCCGCCGGGGCGGCACGGTGTGGTTCGACCTGGTCGAGCCGGCAGCCGAGGGCGACCTGGCGCGCCCGCCGATCGCCCGCCTGGCCGTGGTCCTGTTCGACACCGCCCGCCGGCGGGTCAACGCCCGGCTGACCGACGCTGGAGGCCGGGTGCGCATGGCCGACGGCACCGAGGTGCGGATCCGGGCCCGCGTCACCTGGTACGACCGGGGCGGTCGGCTGCAGCTCCAGATGTCCGACATCGACCCGGCCTTCACGCTCGGGCCGCCTCGCCGCCGACCGCGACCGCCTCCTCCGCACGCTCGAGGGCGAGGGGCTGCTCACCCGGCAGGCTCTGTTGCCCCGGCCGGTCCTGCCGCTGCGACTCGGCCTGGTCACCAGCCGCGGCAGCGCGGCCGAGCACGACGTGCTCGACGAGCTCCGCCGGTCGGGCATCGGGTTCTCGGTGATCACGGCCGACGTGCGGGTGCAGGGCGCCCACGCGCCCCGGTCGGTCGCCTGGGGGCTGCGGGCCGTCGCGGCCCGGGGCGTCGACGCGGTCCTGCTGGTCCGGGGCGGCGGCGCCACCACCGACCTGGCCGCCTTCGACGGCGAGACGATCGCCCGCGCCGTGGCCACCCTCGACGTCCCGGTGCTCACCGGCATCGGCCACGAGATCGACCGGTCGGTGGCCGACGAGGTCGCGCACGCCACGTACAAGACGCCCACCGCCTGTGCCCAGGCGGTGGTGGCCGACGTCCGTGCGGTCGAGGCCGACACCGACGACACGTGGCGCCGCATCGTCGCCGCCGCCCGCCGCGGCGGGCGGGCCGAGGCCGAGCGCCTTCGCACGTGCGGGCACCACGTCGCGCTCGCCACCCGCCAGGGCTTGGCGGCGGCCGACCGCGACCTTGCGGCGGGCGGCGCCCGCGTGGGGCGGGCCGCGGGCGGGGCCCTCGCCCGGTCGACCGCCGCCCTCGACCGTGCCGCCGGGCGGGTCGACGCCGGCGGTCGGGCCCACCTGCGCACGCACGAGCACGCAGTGGCGGCCGCGGCCGCCCGGCTGGCGCAGCGGCCGCCCCGGCTGCTGGCGGCGGCCGAGCGCGAGCTGCGCGCCGTCGACGCCCAGGTGCGAGCCCTCGATCCCCGGCGGGTGCTCACGCGTGGCTGGTCGATCACCCGCACCGCCGACGGCCGCACCCTGCGGTCCGCCGCCGATGCCGCCGCCGGCGACGAGCTGGTCACGACGCTGGCCGACGGCTCGGTGCGCAGTACCGTCTCGGCCGACCCGGCCCCCGCAGACCCCGCGCCCGGGAGCACACGATGACCACCACCCCGTCGCCCTCCACCCCCTCGCCCGCCGGTCCGTCGCCCGCCTCCGGTCCGGGCGATCCCGGCGGTGGCAACGACATCAGCTACGCCGAGGCCCAGGCCGAGCTCGACGCCATCCTCCACGAGCTCGACGGCGACGAGGTCGACGTCGACGTGCTCGGCGCCCGGGTCCGGCGGGCGGCCGAGCTGCTCCGGCTGTGCCGGTCCCGCATCGCCGCCGCCCGCTTCGAAGTCGAGCAGGTGGTGGGCGAGCTCGAGGTCGAAGCCGATCAGGCGGTCGCCACAGACGAGGTCGACGACGACGACGAGGTCGCCGACGACGACGACGACCTCGCAGACGACGGTGACGACGACCTCGGGGGCGACGAGCCCGACGACCTCGGCGACGACTGACCGCGGCGGATGGCGGTCAGGCCGTCTCGCGGTCGGTCTCGGGGCAGCGGGCCACCAGGCGCCCGTCGACGAGCTGGTCGGCCGGGGTTGGCTGCGGGTTCAGGTCGCCGTCGAACCGCGTCCAGCGGCCCTCGACGATGACCCGGTCGCCCTCCACCCGCAGGTCCGTGATCTCGCCGGCCGGGCCGTGGTCGACCTCGGCGCCGAACGCGCCCAAGATCCCGTCCTCGCCACCCAGATCGGCGGTGACGCCCGACCGGGCGGCGCCGCCCTCGCCCAGGTCGACCACGGCCTGCACCACGACCGCGCCGCGCGCGCCGGCGAGGACAACGACATCGCCCTCGCGCCCGCACGCGGTCAGCGGCACCTCCGCGCTGCGGGCGTCGTAGGTGAACCGGGCGGTGTCGGGCGCCAGCCCGTCCCGAGGACGCTCGGCACTCCCACCCCCGCAGGCGGCGACCGCCACGACCGCGCTCAGTCCGCAGGCGACCACGGCGAGGGCCCGCCCGGCGCGGCGCAGGCGAATTCGTCCGGGCACGACGCCGCACGGTAGCCGGGGCGTGCCAAACTCCCGCACCGTCACCAGCGCAGGTGACGGCCATCGAGCAGGCGGAGAGCGGACATGTCCCTACCCCCCGATCCCCACGAGGACGACCTCACGGATCCGGTCGCGGCGACGCCCCTGGTCGGTCCCGCCCCGCCGCCTCCTCCCCCGCCGCCGCCCGCACCCGCGCCCGGCGACGGTCCCGCGGCCCCGGGCGTCGCCCCTCCGCCCCCGGCGCCCGCCGGGCCTGCGAGCCCCGCCGACGACGGCCCGGCCCGGCCGGCGCCGCCCGGGTCGTGGCCCGGCGAACCGCCGGGCGCCCCTGCGCCGACCGGCCCCGCCAAGCCCGGCGGGAAGCGCCGCGCCGTCGTCGCCATCGGCGCCGTCGTGGCCCTCGTCGCAGTCGTGGGGGGTGTCGTCCTCGCCACCGGGGGCGACGACGAGGACGAGACCAGCACGCCGGCCTCGGCCGACGCCCCAGCGGACGACGAGGCCGACGCCGACGCGGACGGGTCCGGTGACGGCGGCTCGTCCGCCCCGGCCGCCGACGAGGCCCCGGCGACCCCCGAGGCGGCGGCCGAGGCGCTGTTCGCCGCGGCACGCGCCGGCGACTGCGAGGCCGTCATCGGGCTCATGGCCCCCGAAGCGTTCGGGCCCGGCGACACCCCCGCGGAGGCCGTGGCCGAGTGCGAGGCCGACGTCGAGGGGCGGGCGAACCTGGCCGAGCTCGAGATCGTCGACATCACGCTCGTCTCCGAGTCGGGGAACGACGCGGTCGTGGCGGTCACGGGCACGGTCGACGGCGAGACCAGCACCGAGGAGCTGCCGCTCCGGCGCGTCGACGGCACCTGGATGGTGGCGTCGCTGGGCTGAGGCGCTGGGCTGGGAGGCGGCCGAGGCGTCGCGCGATCGCCCCGGCCGACCGCCGGCCGGTGCCGGCCCGGCCCGGGCGGCCCCGTAACGTGGGCGTGCTCATGCGCCCCCGCGCCGCCGCTCCCCCCTCGCTCACCACCATCGCCGCCCGCGTCGACGGGCGGCTGCGCGACCTGCTCGACGCCGAGGCCGCCCGATGGCGCGCCGTCGACCCGGCCCTGGTCGAACCGCTCGAGGCCCTGCGCCACCTGGTGGACGCGGGCGGCAAGCGGCTGCGCCCGGCCTTCTGCTACTGGGGCTTCGTCGCCGCGGGCGGCGACCCCGACGACCCGCAGGTGGTCGACGTGGGCGCGGCGTTCGAGATGCTGCACGCGTTCGCCCTCGTCCACGACGACGTCATGGACGGCTCGCCCACCCGGCGGGGCGCGCCTACCACCCACCTGGCGTTCGCCGACGCCCACCGGGCCGCCGGATGGCGCGGCGAGGACCGGCGTTTCGGCGAGGGGGCGGCCATCCTCGTCGGCGACATGGCGCACGTCTACGCCGACGTCCTGCTGGGCGACGCGCCGGCCGACGCGTGGGCCGTCTGGCACGAACTGCGCCTCGAGCTCGACGTCGGGCAGTACCTCGACCTGCTGGGCACCGCCCGCGCCGACCGCGACCGCGACGCCGCCCGCCGCATCGCCCGCTACAAGTCGGGCAAGTACACGATCGAGCGGCCCCTGCACGTCGGCGCCGCGTTGGCGGGCCGGCTCGGCGACCTCGCCGGCCCCCTGTCGGCCTACGGCGACCCGCTGGGCGAGGCGTTCCAGCTCCGCGACGACGTCCTCGGGGCGTTCGGCGACCCGGCGCGCACGGGCAAGCCGGTGGGCCAGGACCTCCGCGAGGGCAAGCCCACGCCGCTGCTGGCCGCAGCCGCCGAGCGAGCGGCGGCGTCACCCACGGGGGGCGCGCCGCGGCCGTGCTGGACCGGGTCGGCGAGCCCGATCTCACCGACGCCGACGTGGCGGCGCTGCAGCAGGTGCTGGTCGACTCCGGGGCGCTCGCCGAGATCGAGGCCCTCGTCGACGAGCTCACCGGTCGGGCGATCGACGCCATCGAGGCGGCCGAGATCGCCCCCGAGGCCCGCGACGAGCTGGTCGAGCTCGCCCGCTACGTGGCCTCCCGCGACGCCTGACCGCCTCCCGGCCGAGCCCGGTGCCGGCCGTCAGGCCGGGAGGAAGACCGACAGGGCGCGTTGCCGGGACAGGGTGCGGACGCCCGGCTCGGCGGCCACGGCCGCCAGCCACGGCGGGCGGACGACCGCGGTGACCACGAGCGCGGTGTCGAGGCCCGACAGCGTGGCCGCCTGGCGGGCGTAGGTGGCGGCGTAGTCGGGGGGCCGGACGTCGTGGCTGAGCTCGAGCAGGGCGTAGGGGTCGGGCGCGGCGCCGGGTGTGAGGCCGGCGCCCAACACGTACGGCGTCGTCGGCTCGGCCCCGCCGCCGGCGATGCCCGGTCCGTCGTCGAGGACCGCGCCGCGGACGAGGTCGGGGCGCGCTCCGGCCGCCAGCATGGCCACGTAGGCGCCCAGCCCGCGGCCGTACAGCGTGGCCGGACCCAGGTGGCCGAGGGCCGCGTCGACGTCGGACATCAGCACCTCGGAGAAGTAGCCGCCGCCCGCGGGCACCGTCGAGCTGCCGTGGCCGGTGAGGTCGAGCGCCCAGACGGGCCCCGGCCAGCCGTCGAGGTGGTCGGGCACCGCCTCGGGCGACCGCTCGCCGAGCCCGTGGACCACCAACAGCGGCCGCCCGTCGCCGTCGCGCAGGCGGTGCAGGGCGAGGTCGACGCGGTTGTTCCGCACGGTGACCGTGGGCGGGCGCACGTGGTCGTCCGCCACCGGTGTCCCGCTGGTCGCAGGGTCGGACGGCTGCGGCGAGCGGACGGGGCGCGCCTTGCCGTCGAGGAACTCGACCACGAGATCGGCGACGCGCTGGGGCTGCTCGATGTGCACGAAGTGGCCGACGTCGTCGTACGCAACGAGACGGCTGCCGATGGGCAGGTAGGGCTCGACCTCCTCGGCCGGCGTGCCCCATCCCATGAGCTCTGGCTCCATGCCGAGCACCGCCAGCAGCGGCACGCTGAGCCCCGGGAGGCGCGACATGGCCCATTCGGGGCGCCACGGGCCGAAGCCGCCGAGCCGCAGCGACGGGTCGATCGACCAGCGCCAGCCGTCGTCGTCGTGGCGGGCCCCCACCGAGACCAGGTAGCGCAGCCATTCCTTCGACAGCCGGGGGTTCATGACCGCTCGGCGCTCGGCCAGGCCGTCGAGGGTGTCGGGGCGGCGCTGCTTGGTGCTGGCCCGGCGCCGGAAGTCGAGCCAGCCGGCGAGCTCGCCGGCCAGCAGCTTGGTGCGCTCGTGGTCGGGGACGTCGGGCATCGACCGGCCGCTGGGGACGCCGTCGAGGTTGACGAGGGCGCTGACCCGGTGGGGCAGTGCGGCCGCGAACTGCACCATCACCGACCCGCCCTTCGAGTGGCCCACGACCGGCAGCGGCCCCGTCGTCACGGAGTCGACGACGGCGAGGGCGTCGCGGAGGTCGGCCTCCCAGGAGTACATGGCCGCGTGCTCGGAGGCGCCGTGCCCGCGCTGGTCCCACGCCACCACCCGCCAGCCGGCGTCGGCCAGCAGCGGGGCGAACACGTCGAAGGTGCGGGCGAAGTCGAACCCGCCGTGAGCCAGCAACAACGGGGGCGCGTCGGGGTCGCCCCACTCGTAGACCGCGAGGCGCACGCCATGTGAGTCGACGGTGCGCCGGCGGTCGGGGGCGCGGGCGCCGGGGAACGTGACGGTCTCGGCAGGCACGGCGTGAAGATTGACCGACGGGTCAAGGCCACGGCAAGCGGGCGGCCAGCCGCAGGGCCAGGCCCCCGGGGCGCCGGAGGTTGCGGTCGCGCACCTGGTACGTGGGGAGGACCTCCGCGTGCCACCGCGCGTGCCACGGCTGGTTGGTCAGGAGGTCGATGCGCGCCACGTCGGGCCGCTCGCAGCAGGTGCGCACGAGGTCGGCCATCAGCAGGTTGCTCGGCGACAGCTCGGCGAGCTCGTCGTCGTAGGCGACCTTCAACAGCTCCAACGTCTCGCCGGTGGTCGCCGCGAGCTGGGCGGCCGCAGGCTTGCCGTCGAGCCGCAGCGTGCGGACGGCGGCGCGTCCCGCCGGCGCCGCCGCGAGGAGGAAGCGACGCAGGCGCGCCCGGTCCCTGGGCCGGCTCGCCAGCGCGTCGGTGGCCGCCTTCCACCCGCTGGCCTCGATGGTGACGAACTCGTCGAACGCCGCCGCGACCTCGTCGGGCCCGGACGCGGTCGTGACGGTCAGCTCGCCCCGCCGCTCGAAACGGTTGCGGGCCTTCCGCAGCCCGGCCCGCAGGTTGCGCCCGGCCGCCGCCAGCCAGACGTCATAGGGCGCGGTCGTGGCGATGACCGAGTGGCCGCCGTGGCGCTCCTCGGTCGTCAGGCCCTCGGTGGCGGCGGTGGCGAGCCGGGTGAACCCCCGCCCGTCGCGCAGACCGCTGAGTGTCACGAGATCGACCGGCTCGCCGCTCGCCGCCATCGCGGCGAGCAGTGCGGTCCGCACCGCCGTGGGGCGGGCCCGGTGGGCCAGGAGCCCGTCGCTCGTGCGCTCGTTGCCGAGGACCCGGAGGCGCAGCGGCCCCCGCCGGCGCTCCCGCAGCTCGAAGGGCAGGACGGCCAGCGGACCGTCGTCGTCCTCGGCGACGACCCACCGGGCGCGCTCGTCGTAGCCCTCTTCGGCCAGCGCCTCGGCCCACTCCGCCGTCTGGAACACGCACCGGGGCGGGTGGTCGACCAGCAGCCGCCGCCAGGCGGGCCCGACCGCGTCCCACCTGCGCGCGCCCCGCAGGATCGTCGTGCGCACGGCGGCCGACGCTAACCGCTCGCGACGTCGTTCCTCAGCCGACGCAGACCGCCTCTCAGGCGTCGCCCGGATCGGCGCGCCAGTCGCGGTCGGGCGACAAGTAGATCAGCGGCAGGCTCGCCGCCGAGACCAAGCACTTCACGACCAGGTTCACGACGAACACGTCCCAGACGGCGGACCAGGGCAGCGTGAAGGCGTCGTCGGCCAGGAACGGCAGCGCCCCGAACGCGCCCACGGCGAAGATGGCGTTGTCGAGGGGCACGCTCACCGCGTTGCTGACCGCGACCCGGGCCCACTGGTAGCGGGTGGTCACCCGGGTGACGAACCAGTGGTACACCTCGGTGTCGACCAGCTCGCTGATGACCTGGGCGACGATCGAGGCCACCACGATGCGCCACACCGGGCCGAGCACCGCCCGGAACTCGTCGTCGAAGGCGTAGCTGGCGTCGGGCCGCACCCGGACGACCCACTGCAGGTAGACGGCGAGGAACAGGTTCACGCCGGCGGCGGTCAGCACGACCGTGCGGGCCAGCCGCTTGCCGAGCGACTTGTGCACGACGTCGCGCAGCGTGAACGTGATGGGGTACACGAACGTCCCCATGTCGACCGCCCGGCCGAACGTCGAGCCGATCTTCACGCTCGCGACGTTGGCGATGACCTGGGCGCCGACGTAGGCCCCCACCGCGGCGATGGCGATGTGCGTGGCCGTGACCCCGCTGCGGGCTCTGGGTGGGGACGGCGCCGTGGGCGCGATCGCGGGCGCGTCCTCAGTTGGCTGCATCTAGGGGGTGACCTCCGGTTTTGGTGAGGCGGGTGGCCGGTACCGCCGACGAGCGAGTGTAGGTTCCGCGGCCGTGGCCCCTGGTCCCCCGACCCGCACGGTGGCGCTCGGCGGCGGCCGCACGCTGGCGCTGGACGACGTCGGCGACCCCGCCGGCGTCCCCGTCCTCTTCCTGCACGGCACGCCCGACTCGCGCCTGGCCCGCCACCCCGACGACGATCTGGCCGCGGCCGCCGGGGTGCGGCTGCTGGCGGTGGACCGGCCGGGGTACGGCGGGTCGTCGCCGGCCACGTCGGCCTGGTCGCCGGACTGGCCCGCGGCCTGGGCGTCCGACGTGGCGGAAGCCCTCGACCAGCTCGGCGTCGAGCGCTGCGCGGTGCTGGCCTGGTCGGGCGGGACGCTCGCCGGCGTGGCGCTGGCCGCGCTCGGATCGGGCGCCGCGGGCGGCCCGCTCGCCGGGCGGGTCGCCGCGCTGGGCGTCGTCGGCGGGCTCGCCCCCCGCCAGGCGTACGACGACCCGAGGGTGCGGACCGCGGGCGAGGGCCGGCTGGGGGTGCTGGAGCTGGCCGACGTACTGCCGCCCGGCGACCTGGGGGACGAGGTGGCGCCGATGCTGGCCCCGTACCCGTGCGACCTCGCGCTGGCGGCCGAGCACCAGGCGGCGCAGCGCTCGCCGGCGGACGCCCTCGAGCTGGCGTCGGTCCCCGGTGGCGCCGAGACGCTGGCGGCCGGGCTGGTCGAGGCCGTCCGTCCGGGCCTGGCAGGGGTCGCCGCCGACGTCGAGGCCCAGGCCCGGCCGCTGGCCGTCGACCTGGCGGCGGTGCGGTGCCCGGTCCGCCTCTGGTACGGCGAGGTCGACGAGATGACGCCGGCGGCCTTCGGGCGCTGGTACGCCGCGCACGTGCCCGGCGCCGCACTCACCGTCGTTCCCGGCGCCGGGCACTATCTCGTGCTCACGCGGTGGTCGCGGCTGCTGACCGAGCTGGCGGCCCTCGTCGATCGGGCCTGACGGCGGTCGCGTCGCTACGTTTCCGGCCCATGCCGCGCCTTCGCCAGGTCCGCCGCGACGAGGCCACTGCGCCCATCGTCGGCGCCATGTACGACTTCATGTTCGGCCCGGACCGCGATCCGGTCGACGACCCCGGCACTGCCACCGGCACGCCCGGGGACTGGTGGACGACGTTCGCACTGGTCCCCGATGTGCTCGAGCACTGCGTGACCGGGTTCGCGCTGTACCGGTCGCCGAAGCGCACGCTGCCGGCCGAGCTGCGGGAGCTCGGCCAGTTCCGGGCGGGCTGGGCCCGCCAGAGCCAGTTCGTCTACTCGCAGCACGCCAAGTCGTGCCGAGCGCTGGGCATGCCCGAGGAGAAGATCGCCGCGCTACCCCACTGGGCCGTCGCCGACTGCTGGTCGCCGGCCGAGCGGGCGGTGCTGGCCTACACGGACGCCCTGGTGCTCGAGGGTGGGCGGGTGTCGGACGGTGTGTTCGCCGCCCTGCAGGAGCACCTGACCGACGAGCAGATCCTCGAGCTGACCTACATCACGTGCCTGTACGAGATGCACGCCACGATGAGCCGGGCGCTGCGCACCGAGTGGGACGACCGCGACGAGCCGATCGTCGAGGTCGCAGGCGACCACACCTCGCTCGCGCCCTGAGGTCGGCGTCGAACCGGGTCGCACCGCGGCCCCGTGAGCTGATTTCCCCGTCAGTTTCGGTCGCTGGAGCGACCGAAACTGACGGGGAATCCTGTGGAAAACGTCAGCCCGCCGGGGTCCACTCCGCAGGCAGGTGCTTGATGCCGTTGATGAAGCCCGATCGGAGGGGGGAGGGCTCGCCCACCGCGCGGATGTCGGGGAGGCGGCGGAGCAGCTCCGCGAACATGACCGTGATCTCGCGGCGGGCGAGGTGGGCGCCCAGGCAGAAGTGCGGGCCCGGGCCGCCGAAGCCGATGTGGTCGTTGGGCGTGCGCCCGACGTCGAACACGTGCGGGTCGGCGAACACCGCCTCGTCCCGGTTGCCTGACCAGTACCAGAGGACGACCTTGTCGCCCTCGGAGAACTCCTGGTCGCCGAGGCGCACGCCGTCCTGGGTGACCGTGCGGCGGAAGTGGATGACAGGCGACGCCCAGCGCACGATCTCCTCGACCGCGGTGGGCGCCATGCCGTCGATGTCGTCGAGCCAGCGCTGCTTCTGGTCGGGATGCTCGGTCAGAGAGACGAGGCCGTGGGCGATGGCGTTGCGAGTGGTCTCGTTGCCGGCCACGACGAGGAGGATGAAGAACGACGCCAGCTCCTGCGTGGTCAGGTGCTCGCCGTCGACCTCGCTCGTCACCAGCGCCGAGACCAGGTCGTTGCCGGGGTCCGCGATCCTCGCCTCGCTCAGCTCGGTGACGAGCTGGGCCAGCTCCTGGCCCGCCGTGAGGATCGCCATCGTCACGCCCATCGGGTCCTCGATGTCGTCCACGTACTCGGGATCCGTGAAGCCGAGGATCACGTTCGTGCGGTCGAACACGAACTGCTCCTGGCTGCGGGGGATGCCCATCATGTCGAGGATGATCCGCAGCGGCAGCCGGGCGGCCACCTCGGTGACGAAGTCGGCCTCTCCCCGCTCGGCGATCTCGTCGACGATCTCCTTGGCCACGCCCTCGACGTCCGCCTTCATCAGCCCCAGCTGCCGAGGCGTGAACCCCCGGGACACGATGCGCCGCATGCGGGCGTGGCGGGGGTCGTCGAGGTTGATCATCGACCCGAAGAACTCGACGAACTCGGGCGGCAGGTCGCCGATGTTGGTGCCCTTGCCCGAGCAGAACAGCTCGGGGTGCCGGCTGGCGTGGACGATGTCCGCGTGCCGGGTCACGGCGTAGTAGGTCGACTCGGGCACGCCCATGTGGGGCAGCCCCGGGAACGTCATCGGAGCGATCGGCCGCTCCCGCCGCAGCAGGGCGAAGGCCTCGGTCCGCTCGTCGAGGGGGCGCGTCCACCAATCGAGGTCGGACAGGTCGATCTGGTCCAGCGCAGGTGCCGACATGCGCGTGACGGTAGTGCGCGGGCGCCGAACGATGACGGCCGTATCAGCGAAACTTCTGGGGCCGCGGGCGCGGCCCCGGCGACATGTCACGGCCGGGTCGTACGGTGTCGGCATGGCCACCTGGACATCCTTCGCGGACGAAGCCCCCGAGCTCGCCACCCTGGCCGAGCAGCGCATCGCCGCCAGTGGGCTGCTCATGCTCGGCACCCTGCGGCGCGACGGGTTCCCCCGCATCAGCCCGGTCGAGCCGACCCTGATGGACGGCAAGCTCGTCCTCCACGACGACCGGCTGTGGTTGGGGATGATGCCCGGGTCGACCAAGTCGCGGGACCTGCAGCGCGACGGTCGCCTCGCCCTGCACACGGCCACGGCCGACAAGATGGTGAGCGAGGGCGACGTGAAGCTGTGGGGCGTCGCCACGCAGGTCAGCGACCCTGACAGGCTCCAGAAGATGTCCGACGACCTGTACGCGGCGATGGGGCACCGGTTCGAGGTCGGCACCTTCGACGCCTTCGACGTCGACCTGCTCGGCGCGTCGGCGGTCACGGTCGACATGGAGGCGGAGGTCATGCTCGTCCGCACCTGGCAGCCGGGCCAAGGGGTGTCCCGCGTCGAGAAGCGCGAGTAGCAGCGCGCTCAGCCCGCCTTCGCCCGCACCTTCCGCAGCAGAACCTCCTGCACGACCGTGGCCACGTGGGTGCCATCCTCCGCGAACACGTACCCGACGCTCACGCCCCGCGAGCTCATCAGCCCGTGGCAGGTGAACGTCTGGAGCTGCCACCGGTCGGCCGCCACCGGGCGGTGGAAGTAGATGGCGTGGTCGAGGCTGGCCGAGAAGAACTGGCCCTCGGCCGGGCGGTCGGTGTCCTGGCCGGGATACAGCGACACGACGGCCTCGGTGGGCAGGTCGTCCGACAGGTAGGCGAGGCCGCAGGCGTGGAGCCCGGGCCCGTCGCCGATGTCGCCGGCGATCCGCATCCACGACGCCACCTCTCCCCGGCCCCGCGACGCGATGCGGCGCTCGAAGATCGGGCTCCAGCTGTCGTCGGTCAGGTCGCCGGGCGGGGGGACCTCGGGCATCAGCGCGGTCTGGGCGGTGGGGGCGTCCTCGTCGACCTGGTAGGAGGCGGTCATCTCGAGGATCACGCCGACCGACTGGCGGGCGGTCACCCGGCGGGTGCAGAACGACCGGCCGTTGCGCACCCGGTCGACCTCGAAGCGGATCGGCTCGGTGTGGTCGCCCGAGCGGACGAAGTACGCGTGCAGCGAGTGGACCCGGAACGCGGGGTCGACGGTGAACGTGCCGGCCCGCAGGGCTTGGGCCACGATCTGCCCGCCGTACAGCCCGCCCCACGGGTAGCGCGGCCCCGTCCCCACCCACACGTCGGTGCCGTGCGGCTCGAGCGCCATCATCGTGGCGAAGTCCATGACTCCCTCTCGTCGTCGGCCGTCCACGCCTCCCACGCCGCCGCACACCGGTCGGCGTCCCAGGCGCCGTCGTGCACGGCCAGGCGGTACCGGAACCGCAGCGGCGCCGTCGCCACGAGCGGGCGGGGTCCGTGCCACAGGAAGGCGGGGTAGATCGTGTTGGCCCACCCGTCGCCGTAGCCCTCGCCGGCGCGGGTGGTGGCGTAGAACGGCACGGGGTGGGCGGGGTTGCCGGGATGGTCGAGCACGCACACCCCGACCGCCCGCCCGTCGGCCGTGCCCGACAGGTCGCACCAGCGCGACGGCTGCGGCGCCACCCGCGGCTGCGGCCCGCCGTCGTCGAGGACCAGCCGCGTGTCGACCCAGTCCTCGCGTCCCCGAAGCGCCAGGCCCGAGTACCCGCCCCAGACGCCCATGTAGGGCGTGCGGTCGAGCACGGCGTCGGGCGCCCCGGCGGGGAGGGTGAGCGTGACGTCCCAGTCGAGCGCGTAGGCGTCGTCGCTCAGCGGGACGTGGCGCAGCACCCGGTGCTCGCGCACCGCCACGGTCGTGCGGTCGGGGCGGATCCAGTCGAGGTGCCCGGCCACGGTGTCGTCGTGCTTCACCGGGGGCCCGTCGTGGCGCTGCACCCCCCAACCTGCGGGGTCGTACTCCTCCCAGAAGTTGTCGCCGTCGACGAACTTCACGACGAACCACACGCCGCGCTGCCAGGGGTGGTCGGGCGGCTCGACCCGTGTCAGCACGACGCCGGCGGGGGTGGCCAGGGGGTGGACGTGGGGCTTGCGGCGGTGGTCCCAGACGTACGTCCAGCCGCCGGCCCCCGCCTCGAAACCGATCGGCGCAGCCGTCATCCGGCAAGCTCCACCACCGCGTCGAGCCGCGCCGGCGTCACGCCACCCGCCCCATGTCGGCGGCGACGACGGGGTAGAGCGGCGGCTCGCCGGCCGCGAACCGCCGGATCTCCTCGATCACGAGCTCGGCCTGGCGGGCCAGCTCGGTGCCCTGCGACCCGGCCAGGTGGGGGGTGACCACGCACGTGGGGAGGTGCAGCAGCGGGTGGTCGGCCGGCAGCGGCTCGGGCTCGGTCACGTCGAGGACCGCGGTCAGCCGGCCCGCCCGCAGCTCGATCACGAGGGCATCATGGTCGACGAGCGAGCCCCGGGCGGTGTTGACCAGCGTGGCGCCGTCCATCATGCGGGCCAGCTCGGCGGCGCCGATCATCCCGTCGGTCTCGGGCAGCGAGGGGGCGTGGAGGCTGACCACGTCGCTCGTGGCCAGCAGCTCGTCGAGCTCGACCCGGGCCACCCCGAGGGCGGCGGCGCCCTCGTCGGTGAGGTACGGGTCCGCAACCACCACCGTGCAGTGGTAGGGCCGCAGCAGCTCGGCGACCAGGCGTCCCACGTGCGAGGCGCCGACCAGGCCGATGCGCTTGCCCCAGTTCCCGACCGGGTGGCGGCGGGGCAGGGCGGGCAGGTCGGCGCCGCGCAGGCGCTCGCGCTCGGTGAAGGCCGCCTTGTTGGCCCAGAGGATGGCGGCGACCGTGTACTCCGCCACCGGCACGGCGTTGGCGGCTGCGCCCGAGGTCACGAGCAGGTCCCGGGCGAACGTCGCCGGGGTCACGGTGTCGCGCACGGTGCCGGCTGCGTAGGCCAGCATCCGCAGGCGGGGCGCCCGGGCCAGGAACGCCTCGTCGAGCACCACGCAGCCCCAGTGCCCGAGCAACACGTCGGCCGCGGCCAGCACCTCGTCCGCCCGGTCGGCGGGCAGCGCCTGCACCGCCTCGGGGGCGAGCAGGTCGGCCACCTCGGCGAGCGCCGCCAGGTGCTCGGGCCGGAGCGCGTACGGCTCGAGCCCGGGGTACATCGACAGGACGACGCGGGGCCGGCCGCTCGCCGGCGGCACGGGCACCTCGGGTGCGGTCATCGGCCCACCGCCCGCTTGGCCGCCACCAGCACGTCGCGCTCGGGCAGCGCCTTGTAGTACGGGTCGTACGGGTAGCAGCCCGAGACCAGGCCGTTGCGGGGGGCCGTGGTGCAGTCGCTGAGCGTCCGGCAGATGCGGCGCTTGTCGAGCGGCTCCCCCGCCAGCACGTCGTGGGGCAGGTGCGGGTAGCTGAGCGCCATGCGCCCGTAGCCGACGGCGGCCGCACCCCCAGATGTGACGAGCGCCTGCCCCGCGTGGGCCAACCACTGCTGCAGGTAGCTGAGGCCCGACGCCACGATCGTGACCTCGGGGTGGGCCGCGGCGAGCTCGGCGGTCACGTCCACCAGGCGCGCCACCTCGACGAGCGGGTCGCGGGGCGGGTCGTAGCCGTCGGACGGGGGGAAGTACGCCGGGCGCTGGACGTGTGGGCTGGAGTACGGGCTGCCGGCGGTGACCGAGACGAGGTCGACGCCCCAGCTCGCGGCCCGGCGCAGGACCTCGTGCGCCTCGGTGAGGTCGATGCCGAGGCCGGTGCCGTCGCCACCGAACGCGTACCGGTAGGGACCGCCCGCCACCGGCGCGCCCCGGCCGTCGGGCCCGGCGGCGTGGGGCACGACGTCGAAGACCGACAACCGCACGGCCAGCCCGAGCCCCGGCGCCTCGGCCCGGATGCCGTCGAGCACCCGCCGGAGGAACGCGGTGCGGCCGTCGAGGTCGCCGCCGTAGGCGCCGGCGCGGTCGCGGGCCGACAGCAGCTCGTGGAGCAGGTAGCCGTGGCAGTGCTTCACGTCCACGAAGTCGAACCCGGCCCGCCGGGCCAGCACCGCGGCCCGCACGTAGTCGTCGACCAGGGCGTCGAGCTCGGCGTCGCTGAACACCGCCGCGTCACCCGCCGGTCCGTCCTCGAGCCCGACGCGGCCGTCGAGCAGCGGGTGGCGGTAGGCGATGCGGGGCCGCGGGCTGCCGTCGGGCCGGCTCCAGCGGCCCGAGTGGGTGAGCTGCAGGCCCACGACCGGCCCGGCGGGCGAGCCGCCGGCGTCGGCGTGGGCCGCCACCAGGTCGTCCCGCAGCGCGGCGAGCGCGTCGACCGTGTGCTCGCCGATCAGGAGCTGGCGGGCGTTGGCCCGCCCATCGGGGCGCACCGCCGTGGCCTCGGCCCACACGATCCCGGCGCCGCCGGCCCCGAACCGCCGCCACCGCCGGCGCACCAGGTCGGTGGGGGCGCCGTCGGGGCCGCCGTCCCACCCCTCCATCGGCAGCACGCAGAACCGGTTGGCCGCCTCCCGCCCGGCCACGGCGAGCGGCTGGGCGAGCGAGCCGCCCGGATCGACCTCGGGGTCGACGGCGAGGTCGAGCCCGAGGTCGGCGATGCGGCCGGCGAGCTCGGCGGGGGTCCGCAGCGTGCGGACCTGCACGATGTCGACCTCGGCGCCGGGACGTTCCACCACGGCGGGCGACTCTAGGACCCCGCCCCCTTGTGGGTAGGGTGCGCCGCTCGTGGGGACCATCGCCGACGACCTCGTCGCCCTCGCCACCGGGGTGCTGACCGACCTGGGCGACCCCGCGACGGGCGTGGCGCCGGGGCTGGCGCTGCCGGCCACGCTGGCCGGCCACCGGGTCGACGCCGACGCCCACGCCGACCTGGTCTTCACCCTCGGGCTGCTGCGCGAAGCGGGCGTCGAGCGGATCGGCGACCTGGACGTCGAGGCGGTGCTGCACGACCGCCTCGCGGCGATCGACGCCCCGCGCACCCACACGTTCTTCTCCTACCGGATCGCCGAGACCGCGGCCCGGCTGGGCGGGCTCGACGCCCTGGCCCCCGCCACCCGGGACGTGGTGGCGGCCGCGGCCGACAGCACCGAGTGGATCGCCCTGCTGGACGAGGGGATCCTGCCCCGCAACTACGCCGTGGTCCTCGCCCGCTGCGAGCTGGCCCGGGCCCGGCTGGGCCTCGACGTCGACCCGGCGGTCGTCGACGGGCTGGTGGCCCGGGTCGCCGCCCTCCTCGGCGAGAGCCCCGACGGCTGGCTGGACGACTCGCAGGCCGGTCGGGGCCAGGTCGACATGTACACCGTCGACGCCTACCTGTTCGCCGAGCCGTTCGCCGACCGCCTCGGCGACGTGTGGGCCCGCGGCCTCGCCTCGGCCGCCCGGCTGGTCGACGCGGTGGTGACGCCGGGCGGCGCGGCCCTGCCGTGGGGGCGGTCGATCGGCGCCCTCGCCGTGTGCCACAGCGCCGAGCTGGCGGCCCTGCTGCTGCGCCGGTCGTATTCGGGCGACACCGACGGACCGGGCGACCCCGACCGCTGGTGGGGCGTCGCCCGCACGGCCGCCGACGGGGCGCCCGGCTGGTTCGACGGCGGGCTGGTGGTGGCCCACAAGCGCCGGGCGCCGTTCCGCTACCGCGGCCCGTTCCGGCGCCTCCAGATGACGCTCGACTGCGTCGGGAAGCTGGTGTCGGCCGCCCTCGACCTGCGGCGGGCCGGCGCCGAGCCGCCCGGTGTCGCCCCTGCGGCGCTCGAACCCCGCGACGAGTGGATCGCCTTCGGCGACGGCGTCGGCGTGTGGGCCCACCGCGACCCTCGCGTCCCGTTCGCCCTGCCGGTCGTGGGCGGCCCCGGCGCCGACTACGCCCCCTCGCCCCGCTGGCCCGGCGTGTTCGACGTGCCCACCGACCAGCCGCTGGCCTGCTTCGTCCCGCTGGCCTGGCGCGGCGAGGCCCGCTTCGCCCCGGGCGGACGGGCCACCTCCGTCGCCCACGACGCCGGCACGCTCGACCTCGCCCACGACGGGTTCGTCGCCACGGGCGCCCCGCTCGGCGAGGCCCCCGACCGCCTGGCCGCCACCCGCCGCGCCCGGTACGCCGTCGCCGGCCGCACCCTGACCGTGGACGAGCGGCTCACGTTCCCCGAGCGGCCGCCCGGGGCCCTCGCCGTCCTGGTCCCCGACATGCCCGGCCAGCCCCTCCACGTCACCGCCGAGGGTGAGGCGGTCGAGCGGGTCACGACCGTCGACGTCGACGGGCTGGCCGAGTGGCGCTCGGTCAACGGCGAGCTGGGCGCGGTGCACCAGGTCGAGCTGACGCCCGGGGCGGAGGTCGCCTTCCGCTGGTCGGTGACCCGCAAGCTCCGGGTGGTGTCGACGGCCCACCATCACTGGTACGGCCAGTGCCTGTACGGCCCGCTCGCCGACCGGGTGGACGTGCGGCCGGCGCCGTACCACCTCCTCGACGACCCCGACCGTCTGGCCGCGGCCCTGGCCCCGGTCGACGTGTTCCACCTCCACTGGCCCGAGTGGCTGACCGGGCCGTCGGCGAGCCGGTCCCGGCGAGTGGCCCGAGCCCTGCGGGACATCGGCGTGCCCGTCGTGTGGACCCAGCACAACCTCGCGCCCCACGCCGCCCCGGACGCCGCGGCCGTGTACGAGCCGTGGGCCGAGACGGCGGCGGCCGTGATCCACCACAGCGAGTGGGGCCAGCGGGCGGTCACCGAGCGCTACGCCTTCGCGCCCGGCGCGATGCACCGGGTGATCCCGCACGGCCACTGGGGCCCGCTGATGGGCGGGCTGGCGGACGTCGACCGGACGGCCGCCGAGCGCGAGCTGGGCCTGGCCCCGAGTCGCCTGCGGATCGGGCTCGTGGGCGCACCGCGGCCCGGGAAGGACACGCAGCTGCTCATCGACGGTGTCCACGCCGCCGCCCGCGAGGACGTCCAGCTGCTGGTGCTCAGCGGCGCCGGCGAGTCCGTGCCCGACGACCCCCGCATCACGGTCCTGCCCTACGAGGAGGTGCCGCGCGACGACTACGACCGCCGGCTGGCCACCATCGACGTGCTGGCCCTGCCGCTGGAGGGCGGCACGTACCTGACGACCGGCCAGGTGGCCGACGCGGTGGGCGCCGGGCTGCCGGCACTGGTGTCGCCGTGGCCGTACCTGACCGAGGCGCTGGGCGACGCCGCCATCCCCTACGGCCGCACGGCCGAGGACCTGGCCGCCACGATCGACGCCCTCGACGACGCCACGCTCGACCGGGCCCGGGCGGCGGCGGTGGCCCGGCGGGCCGACGCTGGACTGGGCGGTCCTGGCCGAGGACACGTACGCGCTGCTCGACGAGGTGGCGGCCGCCCACCCGCGTTGACGATGTGTCCGTCGGGCCCCCGCATGTAGGGTCCGCGCCGGCGACGACGAGGGGGACGAGCCGTGCGACGTGGGGCCGCGGTGCTGGTGGTGGTGATGGCGGTGGCGGCGGTGGCCGCCTGCCGCTCCCCGGGCGGCCCGGGTGGCCCTGGCCACGGCGCGGGCGGCCGCGGGCTCGGCACCGGCAACGGGTACGTCGACCGCCGCGACTGGCGCGACCGGCAGGAGGAGTACCTGGCGTTCGCCACCGAGGAGCTGGCGCCCACGTCGCCCACCAACGTGCTCGCCCACCTGACCCGGGCCGAGCGAGACCGCCGCTTCGCGTTCGACGCCGCGGCCATCGGCCCCGACGACTTCGCCGCGGTGTTCGCCAAGATCGACGCCTTCCGCGACACCAGCGACTTCGACATGCTGCAGCTCGTGGCCCTGTGGGAGGGCCACCGCCGCACCATCGCCCCCGAGCTGCGGGCCGCCATCGAACAGCGGTTCACCACGTTCCGCTACTGGTACACCGACCCGCTGCCCGCCGGGGTCGTCGACGACAAGTGGTTCTGGAGCGAGAACCACCGCATCATCTTCCACACCCTCGAGTACCTGGCGGGGCGGGCGCTGCCCGACACCACCTTCACGGTCACCGGCGAGCCGGGCAGCACCCACGCCGACCGCGGCCGCCAGCGCATCGAGGCGTGGCTCGACGAGAAGGCCGCCTACGGCTTCTCCGAGTGGCACAGCGACGTCTACTACCAGGAGGACATCCAGGCGCTGACCGTGCTGGCCGAGCACGCCGAGACCGACCTCGCCCGGCGGGCGGCGGCCATGCTCGACCTGTTCCTCTACGACCTGGCCGCCCACCAACTGCAGGGCAACAACGGCGTCACCCACGGCCGCTCGTACATGAAGGACAAGAGCCGGGCCGCGGACCAGGACGTGTTCGGCCTGACCAAGCTGCTGTTCGCCACCAGCGACCAGCCGTACACCTCGCGGTCCGACACCGGGGCCACGTTCCTGGCCGCGGCCGAGCGCTACCGGCTGCCCGAGGTCATCCGGCGGGTGGCCACCAGCGAGCGGACGTTCGAGGACCGCACCCACATGGGCGCGCCGCTCGACCTCGACGAGCCGTTCACCACGACGCCGCAGTCGCAGGTGCCGGGCGTGTCGTACGACGACCCGGCCGCCATCCCGTTCTGGTGGGAGCGCGGCGCCCTCACGGCCTGGCAGACCGTTCCCGCCACGCTGGCCACCATCGACGAGCACGACCTGTTCGAGACGTCGCTGTTCCGGCCGTTCAAGCCGCTCGTCGACATCGCCGGCGGCGACCCCGCCGTGGCCCGGCAGCTCGCCTACCAGCTGCGCTGCATCATCAACATCGGCGTGCTCTCCGAGGTCGACACGGTCACGTGGCGCAGCCCCGACGCCATGCTGTCGAGCGCCCAGGACTACCGGCCCGGCTGCTTCGGCCAGCAGTACCACGCCTGGCAGGCGACGCTCGACGAGGACGCCGTCGTGTTCACGACGCTCCCGGGCAACCAGCCGCGGCCGGGCGACCGCTGGGTCGACGCCGACCTGTACTGGTCGGGCACGGGTGCCATGCCCCGCTCGGCGCAGCAGGGCCCGGCGGCGATCCACCTGTACACGCCGCGCTTCGCGGCGCCCGGCCCGGGGCCGCTCGCGGCGTTCGACTACCTGCCCTTCACCCACGCCTACTTCCCCACCGAGCGGTTCGACGAGGTCCGCCAGGTCGGGGGCTGGACGCTCGGCCGGCGCGGCGACGGCTACGTGGCGCTGTGGTCGTGGCGGCCGACGACCTGGCGGGCCCACGACCCGGCCGTCACGTTCACCAACGGGCTCACCCAGCCCTTCGACCTGGTGGCCGAGGGCGGGGCCGACAACGTGTGGATCTCCGAGGTCGGCGACGCCGCCACGTGGGGCTCGTTCGACGCCTTCGCCGCCGCCGTGACGGCCGCGCCCGTGAGCGTCACGCCCCGGCCGGTCGGGGGCGACGGGCTGCCGGGCGGGTTCGACGTCGCCTACGGCTCGCCGTCGTCGGGCGAGCTGGCGTTCGGGACCACGGGCCCGTTCACCGCCGGCGGCGCCGAGGTGGCCCTGCACCGCGAGGCCCGGTTCGACAACCCGTTCGGGACCACCGAGTTCGGCTCCACGACGGTCGAGATCGCCGAGGCCGGCGCCAGCCTCACGGTCGACACCGCGGCCGGCACCCGCCACGCCCGGGTCCGCCGCCGCTGACCAGGGGTGTTCGGATTTCCCCGTCAGTTTCGGTCGCCCTGGCGACCGAAACTGACGGGGAAATCCTGTGGACAACCGTCGCTGGCAGGATGGTGCGGTGACGGACACGCTGCTCGCCGCCGTGGTCGCCACGACCCACGAGGTCGTGGCGACCCGGGCGCGATCGACCAAGGTCGCCGCGCTCGCCGACCTGCTCGGGCGCCTGCAGGGCGACGAGCTGCCGGTGGTCGTGGCGTGGCTCAGCGCCGCGCCCCGCCAGGGACGCATCGGCGTGGGGTGGCGCACCGTGGCCGCGGTCGAGGTGCCCCCGGCGCCGGCACCGTCGCTGACCGTGCTCGACCTCGACCGCACCCTCGACGAGCTGGCGGGCCTGAGCGGGGCCGGTTCCCAGAAGGCGCGGTCCGACCTGCTGCACAACCTCCTCACGCGTGCGACCGAGGACGAGCAGGACTTCGTCCGCCGCCTGCTGGTGGGCGAGCTGCGGCACGGCGCCCTCGAGGGGCTCGTCACCGACGCCACCGCCAAGGCGCTCGACGTCCCGCTCGGCGCGGTGCGCCGGGCGGCCATGCTGGCCGGGGACCTGCCCCGCGTCGCCGTCATCGCCCGCGACGAGGGCGAAGCGGGGCTGACGGCCGTCGGGCTGACCGTGCTGCGCCCGGTGCAGCCGATGCTGGCGCAGACCGCGGCCGACGTCACCGAGGCGCTGGCGCTGGCCACCGGGGCCAAGGGCGACGAGTCGCCGGGGCCGGTGTCGGTGGAGTGGAAGCTCGACGGCGCCCGCATCCAGGTCCACCGCCGCGGCGACGAGGTGGGCGTCTGGACCCGCAACCTCAACGAGGTCACGGACCGCCTACCCGGCATCGTCGCCCTGGTCCGCTCGCTGCCGGCCACGTCCCTCGTCCTCGACGGCGAGGCCGTCGGCGTGGGCGAGGACGAGCTGCCCCGCACCTTCCAGGACACGATGAGCGCCTTCGGCCAGGACGCGGCGGGCGGCGCCGGGGCGGGCCTCGAGTCGCGGTTCTTCGACATCCTCCACCTCGACGGCGACGACCTGATCGACCGGCCGCTCGCCGATCGCCTCGCCACGCTGGAGCGGGTGGCGGGGCCGTGGCGCATCCCCGGCGTGATCACCACCGACGCGACCGAGGCGCAGCGCGTGCTCGACGAGGCCCTGGCCCACGGCCACGAGGGCGTCATGGTCAAGGACGCCGCCTCGCCGTACGAGGCCGGCCGCCGCGGCGGCGCCTGGCGCAAGGTCAAGCCGGTCCACACGCTCGACCTGGTCGTGCTGGGGGTCGAGTGGGGCAGCGGGCGGCGACGGGGGTGGCTGTCCAACATCCACATGGGGGCGCGGGACCCCGACACCGGCGAGCTGGTCATGGTCGGCAAGACGTTCAAGGGGCTGACCGACGAGATGCTCACCTGGCAGACCGAGCGCTTCCTGTCACTGGAGACCGGCCGCGACGGCCACGTCGTGTGGCTGCGCCCCGAGCAGGTCGTCGAGATCGCCCTCGACGGGGTGCAGACCTCGACCCGCTACCCGGGCGGCGTGGCCCTGCGCTTCGCCCGCGTCCGCCGCTACCGCGACGACAAGGGGCCCGACGAGGCCGACACCATCGACACCGTGCGGGCGATGCTCCCGGGCGGCGCCCGCCTCTGACGGGAACGACGACAGCCGCCGTAGCGTCAGGAACATGACCACCACGGACCCCGCCAACGAGACGGAGCCCGCCGCCGGGCTCCGGCGCGTCGACCTCGTCTCCCCCTGGCCCGCGGGCATGCGGGCCATGGCCGCCTTCGACCGCTCCGTGCGCGAGGCGACGACGCTGGAGCCGTCGCTCGTGCACCTCGTGAAGCAGCGCGCCTCGCAGCTCAACGGGTGCGCGTACTGCCTCGACCTGCACGCCAAGGAGGCCCGGGCCGACGGCGAGTCGCAACAGCGGCTCGACGTGCTCCAGGCCTGGCACGAGGTGCCGCTGTTCACCGACCGCGAGCGGGCGGCGCTGGCCCTCACCGAGGCGATCACGCTCGTCGGCGAGACCCACGTGCCCGACGACGTCGTCGACGAGGCCCGCCGCCACTTCGACCCCGCCGAGCTCACCCAGGTCGTCTTCTACGCGGTCGTGATCAACGCCTGGAACCGCATCTCGATCACGTCCCGCACCCCGCTGCCGCCTCCCGAGGGCTGAGATGCGTTCTGTCAGACCTCACACGCCACATCGCCCGTGAGGTCTGACAGAACCACGGGGGGTCAGGGCGTGAGGTCGCCGTCCTGGTCCTCGGTGTCGGCGCCCGGGCCGCCGGACAGCACGTCGACGCCCGGCCCGCCCAGCAACGTGTCGGCTCCGGGGCCGCCGGACAGGAAATCGATGCCCTCGCCCCCGGCCAGCACGTCGTCGCCCGCCTCGCCGGCCAGGAAGTCGACGCCGGCCTGGCCGAGCACGGTGTCGTTGCCGCCCCCGCCGGCGACCACGTCGACGCCGTCACCGGCGCACACCACGTCGTTGCCGCCGAGCCCGAGGACGACGTCGTTGCCGCCGAGTGCGACGACGACGTCGGCTCCGGCCGTGCCGGTCAGCACGTCGCCGGCATCGGTCCCGACGATGGTGGCGACGAGGCCGCGGCAGGTGGGAAAGGGCGGGGCGGGCGTCAGGTCGAGCCCGACCAGCAGCGGATCGTGGTCGGACGAGCGGAAGGCGTTGGGCTCGAACAGCGCCGGGTTGTTGAACGACGTGTAGTCCTTGGCCGGCGGCTCGATGCTGTTGATGTGCCAGATGTCGGCGCCGGTCACCAGCGGCGCAAGGTCGCCGTCGACCAGCGCGTGGTCGAGCTCGCCCCGCTCGCCCTGGAACACGAAGCTGTAGCGGTCCTCGGGGGGCAGGAACGTGTCGACCGGGCTGGTGAACCCGGCCCCCTCGAACACGTCGATCGGGTCCTCGAGCGTGTAGGCGTTGAGGTCGCCGAGCACGGCCACGTTCTCGAGCCCGGCGCCGGCGATCAGGTCGAGCACGCCCTGGGCCTGCCGGATGCGCAGGTCGTTGCAGTCTCCCTGCAGGCCGCCCCCGCCCGGGTCGCAGTTGGGGAGGAGGCTGCCCTTGGACTTGAGGTGGTTGACGATCAGCGTGAACGGCACGCCGGCGCCGTCGGTGCGGGCGAACGTCTGGGCCAGCGGCGGCCGGTTGAACAGCGACTCGCCCGGGAACGCCGGGTCGGCCGGGTTGATCAGCGCGGGGTCGGACACCGGCGCCCCCTGCGGCGTGACCACCGACGGCCGGTAGATGATCGCCACCTTGATGGCGTCGGTGCCGAACGTGCCCCCGAGGAAGTTGGGGGCGGTGACGTCGGGATCCTCGATCGCCACGTAGGGCGCGGCACCGGCGGGCAGGGCGGCGTTGACCGCGTCGACGAGGGCGGCCACGGCGTCGGGGCCGACCCGCGGGTCATCGGTCGGGCCGTTGTTCTCGATCTCGATGAGCCCGACGACGTCGGCGTCGAGCCCGACGATGCCCTGCACGATCTTGGTCTGCTGCCGGGTGAACTCCTCGGGGGAAGTCGCCCCGCGGGGCGTGTTCTGCTCGCCGGCCCAGCCGGCGTCGTTCAGCGTCGTGAAGTAGTTGAGGACGTTGAACGACGCCACCGTCACGTCGCCGCCCACCTCGTCGGGGGCGGCCGGCCGCGGCGTCCCGGTCGCGAAGTCGACGAAGGCGCCGACGGGCTGCACGCGGTACAGGCCGAAGTCGAAGGTCAGCACGCCGGTCACCACGTCGTCGGCCACCACCTGGTCGCCGATCCGGGGCAGCGCCGTCGGGTCGTCGCCGACGTCGTAGGCGCCGGGGAACAGGTTGGAGCCGCTGCGGGCGTCGTCGAGGAGGATGCGGTTGGCGTCGTTGGCGACGTCGATCTCCTCGGGCGTGCCGGGCACGTTGCCGTTCGTGGGTGAGAACAGCGCCGCGCCCGACGTCAGCACCACCTCGCCGAAGCGGCCGAGGGTGAAGACCTCGGTGACCGTGCGGGCGTTCGGCAGGGACACATGCATGCCCTCGTAGCGCTCGGGCGCGGGCGGCGCGCCCGGCCCGGCGGGGGCGAACGGCAGCTCGACCGTGGTGGGGGCGACGGCCCCCGTGCCGCACACTGTGACGGCCGAGAAGGGTGACGCCAGCTCGGTCACCGTGCCGTCACCGGCGTTGGCGCTGCGCTCGAACTCGACGACGCGGCCGGTGAGGCGGACGCGATCGCCAGGCTGGACCGGGTCGGTGTTGTCGAACACCAGGACGCCGTCGGAGGTGGCGGCGTCGCCGTCGCCGGCCGGGTCCTGCAGGTAGAACCCGCCGACCTGGCCCCCGGCCTGGTAGTCGCCGGTGACGAGGCCCTCGACCCGCACCGTCTGGCCCACGAGCGGCGACGTGGCGCCGGCGCCTTGGACCTGCATGATCGTGTGGGTCGGCGCCACGCCGCACTCGTCGATCACGACGACCGACACGGCCACCGTCACCGCGGTGGTGGCGCCCGCGCCGTCGGCGAGCGTGAGGGCGACGGGGTAGTCGCCGGCCGCGACGGTGTCGGCGACCGTCACCGTGATCGTGCGCGACGCTCCGGCCGTGCCGCTGTCGACCGTGATCCCCGCGGGCAGGGTGCCCTGGACCGTGACCTCGGTGACAGCCACGTCGTCGGTGGCCACCACCGGATAGGCGGCGGTGGTGCCCGCGGTGTGCTGGATCGGGAACGGGTTGGGGCTCACGCTCGGCGGCGTGTTCACCGGCGGGCCGTCGCACGGCTCGGCGGGGCTGGCGGTGTTGTGGGGCGCCGGCGCCACGGCGACGAAGTCGGCGCTGTTGTCGTCGGTGTCGGCGCAGCGGGCCGCGGCCGTCCGCTGGCCGGCGGTCGTGTTGGACAGGGCCGGGGCGGGTGCCGTCTCGAAGAAGTTGGCGGTGCCGTAGCCGACGAGGTCGACGATGCGTGCCAGGTCGGCGGGCCCACACGGCGTGCTTCCGCCGTTGCACGGCAGCGGCGTGGTGCCCGTGACCAGGGCGACCTTGCCGGCCGCCGCCGCCATGGCGATGGTGCCGGTTGCGTCGGGGGCGGGCAGCGGGGCGCCCGTGGCGCCCGGGGTCATCCCGACGAGCAGGTAGCCGCCGGGCGCGAGGTCGACCGCGGGCAGCGCCACGAGGCCCGCGGCGCCGAGGTTGCCGGTGCCGGTCGCCGAGGCGTACTGCACCGACAGGCCGCCCAGCGAGCGGGGGGTGTCGCCGCCGTTGAACACCTCGATGAAGTCGGCGTTGAACGGGGCGCCGGTGTTGCCCCCGCCGCCGTACACCTGGCTGACGACCAGGTCGGGCGACGCCGCCGCCGCCGGCGACGGGCCCGTGGCGGCGACCACGGCCGACGCCAACAGGGCGGCCACGGGGACGAGACCGAAGATCGAGCGGATCCGCCTCACGAATGCTCCTCGCGTCGCAGGTGGGGACACGGTACGCGCCCTCGCGTGAACGGTGCTGGACCACACTGCGAACGCTGGGCACCGGCGACCCGACGTTCCGGAGGCAGGCGCGCCGCCGCGGCCAGCCCGTAGGGTCGTGGCGAGGGCACATCCGGAGGTCGCATCCGACCCGGGAACGACGCGAGCAGGGAGGCAACGATGGCGCACGAGGCACGCGGGGTGATCGCCCGGGGCAGGGGCGAGCCGGTGACGATCGAGACGATCGTCGTGCCCGACCCCGGCCCGGGCGAGGCCCTCGTCGCCGTCCAGGCCTGCGGCGTCTGCCACACCGACCTGCACTACCGCGAGGGCGGCATCAACGACGACTTCCCCTTCCTGCTCGGCCACGAGGCCGCCGGGATCGTCGAGGCCGTCGGCGACGGCGTGACCGACGTGGCGGCCGGCGACTTCGTCGTCCTCAACTGGCGGGCGGTGTGCGGGGAGTGCCGGGCGTGCCGCAAGGGCAGGCCGCACCTGTGCTTCGCCACCCACAACGCCACGCAGAAGATGACGCTGGCCGACGGGACCGAGCTGTCGCCCGCCCTCGGCATCGGCGCCTTCGCCGACAGGACGCTGGTGGCGGCGGGACAGTGCACCCGCGTCGACCCGAAGGCCGATCCGGCGGTGGCCGGGCTCCTGGGCTGCGGGGTGATGGCCGGGCTCGGTGCGGCCATGCTCACGGGCGGCGTGCAGCGCGGCGACAGCGTGGCCGTGTTCGGGTGCGGCGGGGTCGGCGACGCCGCGGTGGCGGGGGCCAAGCTGGCCGGGGCGACGACGATCGTCGCGGTCGACCTCGACGAGCGGAAGCTCGAGCTGGCCCGCGACTTCGGCGCCACGCACACGGTCAACGCGGCGACGACCGACCCGGTCGAGGCCGTCCGCGCCGCCACCGGTGGGTTCGGCGCCGACGTGTGCATCGAGGCCGTCGGTCACCCCGCCGTGCTCGAGCAGGCGTTCTTCGCCCGGGACCTGGCCGGCACCGTCGTCCAGGTGGGCGTGCCGACGCCCGAGATGCGCATGCCGGACATCCCCATGATCGAGTTCTTCGGCCGGGGCGGGGCCCTCAAGCCCAGCTGGTACGGCGACTGCCTGCCCTCCCGCGACTTCCCGCTGCTGGTCGACCTCCACCTGCAGGGCCGCCTGCCGCTCGACGCCTTCGTCTCCGAGCGGATCGGGCTCGAGGACGTCGAGGAGGCGTTCCACAGGATGGAGCGCGGCGAGGTCCTGCGCAGCGTGGTGGTGATGACATGACAGCCGCACCGGCGGGCGGCCCGCCCCGCATCGAGCTGGTCACCACCGACGGCATCTTCGCCCTCGACGGCGGCGAGTGGGAGGTGACCAACAACATCTGGCTGGTCGGCGACGACCGGACGGTGGTGGTGATCGACGCCGCCCACGACCACACGCCGATCGTCGAGGCGGTCGCGGGCCGCCGGGTCGCCGCCATCGCCTGCACGCACGGGCACAACGACCACATCAACGCGGCGGTCGCCCTGTCCATGGCCGTCGACGCCCCCGTGTGGCTGCACCCGGCCGACCGCATGCTGTGGGACGCGGTGTACCCGGCCCGCGAGCCCGACCTCGACCTGGTGGACGGCGAGATCCTGGCCGCCGGGGGCGCCGAGCTGGCCGTGCTGCACACCCCGGGCCACTCGCCCGGGTGCTGCTGCTTCCACCTGGCCGGCGCCGGCGCCGGCGGGGCGGACGTGGTGTTCTCGGGCGACACGCTGTTCTGCGGCGGCCCCGGCGCCACCGGCCGCAGCCACAGCGACTTCCCGACGATCATCGAGTCGATCCGCCGCCGGCTGCTCGCCCTGCCGCCGCAGACCGTGGTCCACACCGGCCACGGCGAGTCGACCACGATCGGCGACGAGGCGCCCCACCTCGAGGACTGGCTCGCCCGCGGCCACTGATCCCCCGGTCGGGCGGCGGCTCGTTTCTTGCGCGTACCGGCCGACCCGTAGGGTTCGGCGACGGTGTCGTCAGGAAGGGGACCAGGGGTGTCGAGGACGAACGCACAGGGCGTGGCCGGCGCGTCGGTGCTGGTCACGGGTGGGGGCAGCGGGATCGGGTTGGCGTGCGCCCAGCGCCTGGCGGCCGACGGGGCGTCGGTCACCCTGGTGGGCCGCAGTGAGGACCGCCTCAAGGCGGGCGTCGCCGCGGTCGAGGCGGCCGCCGCCGAGGCCCGGGGCGCCGCCGTGCCCCCAGTGCTGCGTGTGGTGGCCGACATCACCGACGAGGCCGCGGTCGAGGAGGCGGTCGCAGCGGCCACGGCCGTGACCGGCACGCTCGACGGCATCGTGTCGAGCGCGGGCGGCTCCGAGACCATCGGGCCGATCACCCAGATCGACGTCGAGGCCTGGCGCCGCACGGTCGACCTCAACCTCACCGGCACGATGCTCACGATCAAGCACGGCGCCCGGGTCATGGCCCGGCAGGGCCACGGCTCGATCGTCGCCATCTCGTCGGTGGCGGGCGGCACCACCCACCGCTGGTTCGGCGCCTACGGCCCCGCCAAGGCCGGGCTCGAGATGCTGTGCATGGTGGCCGCCGACGAGCTGGGCGCCAGCGGCGTGCGGGTCAACACCGTGCGCCCGGGCCTGACCAACACCGACCTGGTCGAGGCGATCACCGCGCCGGGGCCCGTGCGCGACGACTACATCGACTGCATGCCGCTCGCCCGGGTCGGCGAGCCCGCCGACGTCGCCGGGCTGGTGCGTTTCCTCATCGGCCCCGAGGCCTCGTGGATCACGGGCCAGAACATCGGGGTCGACGGCGGCCACGCCCTCCGCCGAGGGCCCGACCTGTCGGGCCTGCTCGAGGGCGTGTTCGGCGCCGACGGCCTGCGGGGTGTGGTCCCCGAGGCGTAACGTCGGTCGGCCTCGCAGGGAGCCGTGGCTCGACCGCCAAATCCCCACGCGTGGGCTGCAGCGAGCGCCCAACCCGCGACGGCCGACGATGGTGGTTCCGGGCTACTCCCAGTCGGAGGCGAGGTCGCGCTTGAGCGACTCGGCGAAGCCGGTCAACGCACCGAGCAGCTCCTCGGACGTGAACGGCTCGCCGGCGTTGCGCACGCCCCACACGACGTCGCCGTCGGCGTCACGAGACTTCACGAGCATCCACACCGACAGGGCCTCGTCGCCCTCGACGAGCGGCTCGTCGGACATGGCGGCGATGTGCTGGGCGAGGTCTGCGCTGGCTGCAGGGTCTGTCGAGGACATGGCGAAGGTCTAGACCAGGATGCCGCGCAGCACGACATCGACCGCGTCGCGGGCCTGTTCGGTCACCGTGGAACCGTCCCACGGGAAGCGGCCGGCCAGCGCCGGCAGGCTGACCATGCCCCCCGCCCCGTGCCCGACGAGGAAGTGCAGCGTGGCCGGCGGGACCGGGCGGGCCCGCCCGTCGGCGGCCAGGTCGCGCAGCACGACGTCGGCCACCTCGTGGGCCGGAAGGATGTACCGCTCGTACACGTGGTCGAGCCGGCCCCCGGGGCGCGCCGCCTCGTGGTTGATGATGCGGATGAGCGCCGGCCGCTCGGCCGTGACCTCGACGTAGCGCAGCAGGATGGCCCGCAGCCGGTCGAGCTCGTCGCCGGTGGCGGCCTGGGCCGCGGCGGCCAGCTCGCCCGCCAGCGTCCGGAACCCGTGCTCGATGGCGGCGTACCAGAGCCGCTCCTTCGAGCCGTAGCGCTCGTGGACGAGGTTGTGGCTGACGCCGAGGCGGCGGCAGACCTCGCGGACCGACGTGCCGTCGTAGCCGCTGTCCGCGAAGGCGTCGAGGGCCACGTCGAGCAGGTCGGGCTCGGACACGGTGTGGGCGGCCACGGGCCACCAGGCTACTCACCGGCGCGATCGGCTTGACGCCTGTCAAGCTAGGCTGGCGGCGTTCCGGCCACCCGGGGCACGACGAACGAACCGAACGACGAGACGAAGGACGATCCGGAGGGCCGATGGTCTCGCTGCCGACGCTGGGCACCCTGCCGCTGATCGGCCGTCCGCTGCGCGCGCAGCTGATGGCCCCCGTGGCCCGGTCGCTCGCCGCCGATCGCCTCCCGTTCGAGCAGTACACCGACCCGCCGGGCGACCCGGGCCTGTTCGGGCCGGGCAGCGCCACGTGGCGGGTGCACGCCGACCCGTCGATGCTGGTGGGCGGGCTGGCGGCCCTCATGCTGCAGACCCTGCACCCGCTGGCGATGGCCGGCGTCGAGGAGCACTCCAACTACCGCGAGGACCCGCTCGGCCGCCTCAGCCGCACGGGCTCGTTCGTCACCGGCACGACCTTCGGCTCGACCGAGGCCGCCGAGCGCCTCATCAAGCTGGTCCGCGGGATCCACCGCAAGGTCCACGGCACCGCCCCCGACGGGCGGCCGTACTCGGCCGACGACCCCCACCTCGTCACGTGGGTGCACGCGACCGAGGTGTCGAGCTTCCTGCGGGCGCACCAGCGGTTCACGCCGTTCCCCGTGCGGGGCGACCAGGCCGACCGCTACTTCCACGAGACGGCGGTCATCCCCGAGCGGCTGGGCGGCGAGGACATCCCCCGCTCGCGGGTGGCCGTGCGGGCCTACTTCCGCCACATCCGTCCCGAGCTCGAGGCGGGCGAGCAGGCCCTCGGGGCCATCGAGTTCCTGACGAAGCCCATGCGGGGCCGTGGCGCCAACCCGGTGCTGACCGCCGCGCACCAGGTCGTCATCCAGGCCGCCGTCGGCCTGCTGCCCCCGTGGGCGCGCGCCATGCTCGGCCTGGCGCAGCCCAGCCTCGTCAGCCAGGCGGTGGTGCTGCCCGCCGCCCACCTGCTGCTCGGCGGCCTGCGCTTCGCCGGCGGCGAGCCGCTGGCGCTGATCGAGGCCCGGCGCCGCTGCGCGGCCGAGCCGATCCCGGCCTGACCCGCCTACCGGGCTACCGGCCGCTGAAGTTCGGCGCCCGCTTCTCGAGGAAGGCCCGGGGCCCCTCCTTGGCGTCCTTCGACGCCATGACCTCCATGCCCAGCTCGAGCTCGCGCTGGTAGGCCGCGCTCTCGGGCAGGGCGTCGGCCGCCAGCACGGACGCCTTGATGTTGCGGACGGCGAGAGGTCCGTTGGCGGCGATGCGGTCGGCGATCTGGCGGGCCCGCTCGAGGGTGGTGCCGTCGGGGACGACGTGGCCCACGAGGCCGACCTCGTAGGCGCGCCGCCCCGAGATGGGCTCGCCGGTGATCAGCATCTCCATCGCCAGGGTCCACGGGATCTGGCGGGGCAGGCGCACCGTCGAGCCGGACATCGGGAACAGCCCGCGCTGCACCTCGCTGACCGCGATCTGGGCGCCCTCGGCCGCCACCCGCACGTCGAAGGCCTGGAGGATCTCGATGCCGCCCGCGTAGCAGTAGCCCTCCACCGCGGCGATGATCGGCGTCGCCGGGCGGAAGTCCTTGAGGAACCCCTTGTAGATGAGCGAGAAGTCCTGGCGGATGCGCTCCTCGAACTCGTCCTCCGCGGGCTTGCCCGACATGAGGGCGCCCACCAGGCGGTCGAGGTCGGCGCCGGCCGAGAAGTTGCCGCCGGCGCCGGTCATGATCGCGGCGCGCACGTCGTCGTCGGCGTCGATCATGTCCCAGGCGTCGCACAGCCGGCACAGCACCTCGGCGTTGAAGGCGTTCTTCTTGGCCGGGCGGTTGAGGGTGATGGTGACGACGTGGCCGTCACGCTCGACGAGGACCGCGGGATCTGACATGCCGTCAGGTTCTAGTCGGTGGGCGCAGCAGGCGCAGCCGCCGGCACGAGCCGGCGGACGGCGGCGACCACCTCGTCGGGGCGCTCGAACGGCAGCATGTGACCGGCCCGCGGCAGCTCGACGACGGTGGCGCCGGCGACGTGTTCGGCGATCGCCCGGGTCAGCGAGTTGACGATCATCGTGTCGCGGGTGCCGAGCACGACCACGGCCGGGACGTCCACGGCCCGCAGCGCGGCCCGCAGGTCCATCTCCCCGATGGCCTCCACGCACTGGCGCCGGACGTCCGACCGGGTGGCGACGAACAGGGCGCGCGTCGCCTCGACGTGGGCGCGCCGCGGGTCCGCGCCGAACGTGCCCCGCACGAGGAGGCGGCCCAGGCCGGGCCGGGTCATGGCGCGGTCGACGAGATCGCGCCACAGGACCACCCGCCAGAACCGCTCGCGGCCCCGGGTGGCCAGGCCGTGGGCGGCCGTGGCCACGAGGGCGAGGCCCCGCACCCGCTCGCGCACGACCTCGGGGTGATCGCAGGCGAACGCCATGACGGTCATGCCGCCCATCGAGTGCCCGGCGAGCACGGCCTCGCGCACGTCGAGCTGGTCGAGGACCGCGGCGAGGTCGTCGCCGAGCCGGGCGATCGAGACGGGCTGGCGGCCGACCGTCGACGCCCCGTGCCCGCGCTGGTCGTAGAGGACGACTCGGTGCCCGGCGGCCAGCAGGCGGCGGGCGACCGGCACCCACACGGCCCGGGACCCGGTCCAGCAGTGGGGCAGCACGATGGGCGGCAGGTCGCCGCCGGGCGGGCCCGCATCGGTGACCGCGAGCTCGGCGCCGTCGTCGGTGGTGACGACGAGCTCGGCGCCGTCGGGCAGGGACAGGTCGCTGTCGGGCCGCACCGGCGCCGGGCGGCGGGTCACGGTTCGCTCGCTTCCCCGGCTCACAGCGCCTGCCTCGCCACGCGCTGCTGGACGGCGACGGGCAGCAGGCGGTGCGCCCACCAGCCGAGCTTGGCCTCCCAGCCCACGGCCACGACCGCCCGGTTCCGGCGGATGGCGTCGACGACGTCGCGGGCCACCAGGACGGCCGGGTGCCCGTGGCGGAACACCGTGCGGGTGCGCTCCTCGGTCCCGGCCTGCGCGCCGAGGAAGCGGGTGCCGTCGAGGATCGGCGTGTCGATGACGCCAGGGCACACGGCGCTGACGCCGACCCCCGACGACCGCCAGTCGGCCCGCAGGCACTGCGACAGTGCCAGCACCGCGGCCTTGGTGGCGACGTAGGCCGGCTCGGTGGCGCGGGGCGTGTAGCCGAGGCCCGAGGACACGTTGACGACGTGGCCCCGGCCCTTTTCCAGCATGGGTGGGCCGAACACCTGGCAGCCGTGGACGACGCCGTCGAGGTTGACGCCCCGGATCCAGCGCCAGTCGTCGATCGTCATGGCGGCGAAGCGGGCGCTCATGCCGACCCCGGCGTTGTTCACGAGCACGTCGACCGGCCCGCAGGCGGCGTGGACCCGGTCGGCCAGCGCCCGCACGGCGTCGATGTCGGCCACGTCGCAGCTGTCGCCGACCGCCTCGGGGCCGACCTCGCCGCAGGCCACCGCGGTCTTGTCGGCCGAGTCGGCGTCGATGTCGACGGCGATGACGCGGGCGCCCTTGCGGGCGAGCTCGAGGGCAGTGGCGCGGCCGATGCCGCTGCCCGCCCCGGTGACGAGCGCGACTGCGCCGTCGAGGTCGAAGTCTTTCCGTCGCGGCATCCGTCCCCCTCGGGCGCTGGCGGTGTGTCGGCTCACGTCGACGGAGATCGCGCTCCTCGGAGGTTGCGCTCTGTTGAACGTGAGTCAACAGCATTGTCGACCCGCGGTTGACTTCGAGTCAATAGGATCGCCCCGTGGCGAACGCTCCCCGTACGCGCCTCGAGCCCGAGGCCCGCCGCGCCCAACTCGTCGACGTCGGCCTCCAGATGCTCGGCGCCCGCCCGCTCGAGCAGGTGGCGATCGACGACGTGGCCGCGGCCGCCGGCATCAGCCGCGGCCTGCTCTTCCACTACTTCCCCACCAAGCGCGACTTCTACGTGGCGGTGGCCGAGGCGGCGGCCGCCGAGCTGCTGGCCCGCACCGATCCCGACCCCGGGCTGCCGCCGCTCGCCCGCCTGCAGGCGGCGGTCGCGGCCTACGTCGACTACGTCGCCGACAAGCGGGACGCCTACGTCGCGTTCGTCCGCGGGTCGTCGGGCGGCGACCCGCAGATCCTGGCCGTGTACGACCGCACCCGCACGGCGTTCACCCTGCGGGTGCTCGACGGCCTCGGTGTGCCCGAGCCGCCGCCGCAGGTCCGGGTCGCCGTGCGGGGCTGGGTGGCCTTCACCGAGGAGGTGACCGTCGACTGGCTGGCCCGGGGCGACCTCACCCGGGCCGAGGTGATCGACCTGCTCGACGAGGCGCTCGTGGCGCTGGTGACGATGAGCCTCGGCGACTGGCCGGACTCCTGAGATCCCCACTGTTGACAGTGTCTACATTCTCGTAGACACTGTCTACATGGAGCTCTCCGACGCCTCCCGGGTTCTGGCCGGCATCCTCGTCCTCAGCCTCGTGACCGTCGAGTCCGGCGGCGCCCTGATGTTCAAGGTCGTCACCGGCCGCCAAGAGGCGACGCCTCTGCAGACCTCGTTCTTCCGGGCGGGGCACGCCCACGCCGGCGTGTTCCTCGTGCTCGCCCTGATCACGCAGGTCCTCGTCGACGCCACCACGCTGTCGGGGCTCGCCGAGTGGGTGGCCCGCTCGTTCGTGCCCGCGGCAGCCCTGCTCCTGCCCCTCGGCTTCTTCCTGTCGGTGACGAGCCGGGGCGCCACCAAGCCCAACCGGCTGGTCCTCCTCGTGCCGGTCGGCGCGGTCGTCCTGGCCATCGGGCTCGTCACGCTCGGCATCGGCCTGCTGACCGCATGACCTCGCCCCGCGAGCGCCTGCTGCAGTCGGCCCGCGAGGTCGTCGCCACCGACGGCCTCGAGGGCCTCACCCTGCGGGCGATCGCCCGGCGGGCCGGGGTCTCGCACGGCGCCCCGCTGCGGCACTTCCCGACGCTCGCCGCCCTCCTCGCCGCAATGGCGGCCGAGGGGTTCGCGCACCTGATGACCACCATCGACGAGGCGCTGGCCGCCGCCGACGCCGCGGCCGCCGCCCTCGGCACCGCCGTCACGCCCCGGCAGCGGCTCGCGGTGTCGGGCCGGGCCTACGTCCGCTTCGCCCTCGCCGACCCGGGCGTGTACGCGGTGATGTTCCGGCCCGAGCGCGTCGACGTCACCGCGGCCGACTACCAGCAGCAGGGGTACGCGGCCTTCCACCAGCTCGTCGACCTCGTGGCCGCGGCCCAGGCCGACGGATGGCAGCCCGACCGGCGGGCCGAGGACCTCGCCGCCGTGCTGTGGGCCAACGTCCACGGCCTCGTCGAGCTGACGCTCCACGGCGGGCTCGCCGCCACGGTCGGCCCCGACGCCGCCGACCGCCTGCCCGGCCTGTCCACCACCCTCGCCCTCGGCCTCGACGAGCCGGTCGACCACCTGCTCGGCCCGCCTCCTCCCGACCCTGCCCCGACGTCCCTCCCACAAGGAGTCACGCCATGACCACCACGACCCAGACCTTCCTCGACGGCAACTTCGCCCCCGTCACCGAGGAGCTGACCGCCGTCGACCTGCCCGTCACCGGCCGCCTGCCCGTCGAGCTGGCCGGCCGCCTGCTGCGGATCGGGCCCAACCCCATGCGGCCGCCCGACCCCGCGACCCACCACTGGTTCATCGGCGACGGCATGGTCCACGGCGTGCGGCTGGGAGACGGCCGGGCCGAGTGGTACCGCAACCGGTGGGTGCGCGGCGACGACGTCGTGAACACGCACGTCATCGGCGTCGCGGGCCGCACCTTCGCCCTGGTCGAGGCCGGCGGGGTGCCGGTCGAGCTGACCGACGAGCTCGACACGATCGGGAGCTGCCGCTTCGACGACACGCTCGACGGGTCGTTCTCGGCCCACACCCACCGCGACCCGGCCACCGGCCTCCTCCACGCCGTGACCTACCACTGGTCGTGGGACCACATCCGCCACGTCGTGCTCGGCCCCGACGCCCACGTACGTCGGGAGGTGCGGATCCCCGTGCCCGACGGGCCGTCGGTGCACGACTGCGCCATCACCGAGCGCTTCGTCGTCCTGTTCGACCTGCCCGTGACGTTCAGCATGGACGCGGTGTCGGGCGGCGCCCTGTTCCCCTACCGGTGGAACCCCGACCACCCGCCCCGCGTCGGGCTCCTGCCCCTCGACGGCGACCCCGACGACGTGCGGTGGTTCGAGGCGCCCTCGTGCTACGTGTTCCACACGCTGAACGCCTACGACGACGTGAGCCCCGGCGACGGGCGCGACCGGGTGGTCGTCGACGTCGTGCGCCACCCGCGCATGTTCGCCACCGTGCTGAACGGGCCCGACGAGGGCGACCCGGTGCTCGAGCGGTGGACGCTCGACCTGGTGGCCGGAACGCTGTCGACCGAGACGCTCGACGACCGGGCGCAGGAGTTCCCGCGCATCGACGAGCGCCGCACCGGCCGGCCCCACCGCTACGGCTACGGGGCGGGGTTCGGCGCGGGGGTCGAGCACGGCCCTGCGTTCAAGCACGACCTCGCCGCCGGCACGTCCGCGGTTCACGACTACGGGCCCGGCCGGGTCACGCTGGAGCCGCTGTTCGTGCCCCGCTCGCCCGACGCTGCCGCCGACCCCGGTGCGGTCGAGGACGACGGCTGGGTGATGTCGTACGTCTACGACGCCACGACCGAACGCAGCGACGTCGTGATCCTCGACGCCCAGGACTTCACCGGCGACCCGGTGGCCACCATCCACCTGCCCGTGCGGGTGCCCTTCGGCTTCCACGGGAACTGGGTGCCGGACGCGTGACCCGGTGGGAGCCGGCTCTCAGCGGATGCGCCTGGCCTCCGCCAGAACCGACGACCCCTCGACCAGCAGGCGCTGCGCCCGCGCCAGCGGGAGCGCGTTGCGGTCGTCCGCCTCGCCAGCCGCGACCACCCTTCTCGCGCCGTCGACACCGGCTGCCGGTGTCGCAGCCGGCCGCGCGCGGGCATTGCCGACGACCAGGTGCGCGTCGAGCTCGAGCAGCCGTAAGCCGAGAAGCCGAGCTCGGACGTGCCCGTCGATGACGAGGTCGCCCGGTTGCGGGACCACGAGCGCATGGCGCCTGCCGCGACCCCGCCGAGGCATCACGACGACTTCTGCCGCGCCGCGGACACCCGGGCGTTGGCGGCACCGAGCGCGGCGACCCCGGCCACCAATGCGACCGTCCGCCGCGACGGCAGCATGCGACGGGCGGCCGCGGCAATCCGCTCCCGACGGGACCTGCGATGGAACAACATCGGCGACCTCCCGGTCGTGTGTGGGTCAGCGTGCCGTGCTGAGGGCGCGGACGAGCTGGGCCTTCGTCATGCTGCTGCGGCCCTCGATGTCGGCGGCCGTCGCCTGGTGCATCAGCTCGTCCTTGGACTGGCTGGCCGAGCGCGGTGGACGAGCGGCGGCGGCGCGCCGCGGGGGCCGACCGGCTGCCCTCATCCGACGACGACCGCGGGCGGGTCCTGGACGCGCGCGAGGCGCGGGACGAGCCCGATGCCGCCGCGGGCCGACGCAAGGCGCGGCCGCGGGTCTCGCGCTTCACGGCTCCCGCCTCTTCGGCGAGCCGCTCGGCCTCGCGACCCGCGGCCTTTGCAGCCTGCATTGCCGCCTTCGCCGCCTGATCGGCGAGCTCGCGGGCTCGCGCCAGCTCGCGGCCGGCCGCAGTGATCGCCTCCTCGGCCCGATCGTTGATCTTCTGCGCCCGCCGCTGCGCCTCGGCGGCGGTCGACTCAGCCTCGGCGTTCGCCTCGGCGATCGTGCCGGCGGCCTCCTCCTCGACCTTCCGGCGCAGCTCCGCCACGTCCGCCTCCGCCCTCGCCTTGGCCTCCCGTTCGGTCTCGTGCGCCCGCTCGAACGCGGCTCGCGTGGTCTCCTCGGCCTCGGTCGCGGCCTCCCTGGCCTGCTGAGCGAGGCGCATGGCGTCCTCCTCGGCTTGGCGGGCGGTGTCTGCCGCCTTGCGGGCGTCCCGGAGCTGGTCCTCGACCGTGGTGTCATGATCGCCGACGAAGGGGACCGCGTCGACGACGCTTCGTCCGACACTCCGGGCCCCGTGGCCCACGTGCTCACCGGCATCGCTCATCGCATCGCCGACCTTCGCCGGCGCCCCCCCGGCCTTGCCGGCGAGCCACATCGCGTTCTCGGGCACGGTGGCCAGCTCACCGATCGTGTGCGTCTTGAGCCAGGAAAGCGGGTGGGGCGCCATGATGCCTCCAGAGGTCGACCGCACGTCAGCTTCCCGACAGGCGGCCCCGCAAACAAAGATCTCACCCGGAGTGGTCGGCCACCGGTGGAACGGCGGCGATGCGGGGGCGCTCCTCCGTCTCGTCGCCGGTGCGGGTGAGCTGGTCGAGCCCGGCCCCGGCCAGGCCCGACCACAGGAGCTGGGTGAGGTAGCCGACCAGGTCGTCCTTCGACATGGTGCGCCGCTGCAGCCACCAGGCCGCGCCCCCGAACGTCATGCCCACGATGGCGAAGGCCCACGGCTCGGCGGCGCCCGAGTCGGCCCCCGCCCGCCGGAGCGCGCTGCCGAGCGACACCGAGATCTGGCTGCCGATGTCGGTGAGCAGGCGCGGGCCGGAGGCGTCGGCGTCGTGCCGGGCGCTCTGGACGAGGAAGCGGTACAGCTCGGTCTCGTCCTCGATGAACGTGCAGAACGCCTCGATCGTCGAGCCCACCACGTCGCGGGGCTCGCCCGAGCGCGTGAGGGCGTCGGTGACCGTCCGGTTCAGCCGGCGGGCCACGCGGCCCGCCAGGGCCTGCACCAGGCCGGCCTTGTCGCCGAAGTGCGAGTACAGGATCGGCTTGGTGATGCCCGCCTCGGCCGCGATCTCGTCCATCGACGCCTTCGGGCCGACGCGGCGGATGGCCCGCTCGGCCGCATCGAGGAGCTCGGCCCGGCGCTCGTCGCGGTCGCGGCGGGGGCCCCGGGGCCGCCCCGGGCGGGACGTGTGGGACGCGTGCGACGTGTGCGACGTGTGCGACGACGGCTTCCGGCTGGTCATCCGCCCTGCAGGCTACTCGGAGTAGCCGTTGCCGTCGGCGGGCTCACCGGTCGCGGTCGCCGCCGCCACCAGCGCCAGCAGGTCGTCGCCGTAGGCGGCCAGCTTGGCCGGGCCGATGCCGGGGCAGGCCGAGAGCTCGCGCGTGGTGGCGGGCCGGCGCTCGGCGATGCCGACGAGGTGGCGGTCGTTGAGCACGACGTAGGCCGGCACGCCATCGGCTGCGCTGCGCTCCTTGCGCCAGGCGCGCAGGACCTGCTCGACCCGGGCGGCCTCGGGCCCCGAGGCGGTGGGCGGCGGGGCCTTGGCACCCGCGGCCGCGGCGCGCGCCCGGCCCGTGGCGGAGGCGACGGGCGCGGCGTCGGCACGGGCGGTCCGCTCGGCCGCGGCCAGCTCCTCGGGCGTGGCGTCACGGTCGAGCTCGGCCAGGAACGGGGACGGGCGGGAGGCGTCGGCCAGCACCGCCACCCGCCGCATGCCACGGGTGATGGCCACGTGGAACACGCGGCGCTCCTCCTCGAGGGCGGCCGCGCCCTGCGCCAGCCGGTGGGGCATGACCCCGTCGCTGGCGCCGAACACCGCCACCCGCGGCCACTCGCGGCCCTTGACCCGGTGGACGGTGGACAGCGTGACCCCGTCCTCGTCGGGCGGCCGGGCCAGGGCGGCCCGCAGCCACGGCGTGAACCCCGCCGGGTCGGGGTGCAGGTCGGCCACCTGCAGCAGGGCGTCGAGGTCGTCGCGGTGCGACTGGCCCTCGCCGCCGCCGGTGGCGTCGAGGCGGTCGACGGCCTGGGCGAGACCGACCTCGTCGCGGACGTGCTCGAGCACCGCCCGCGTGGTGCCGTCGCGGGCGACGGCGGCCACGGCGGCGAGGTCGACGGCCAGGTCGGCGAGCTTGTCGGACACCTTGGCGTCGTCGATGCGCTGCGACGCCTGAACGACGTCGTCGATCGACCGGCACCGGGCCAGCCACTTGTCGATCCACCGCGGCAGGCCGCGGCTGGGCCGGCGGTGGACCTCGGCCAGGTCGTCGGGGTCGATGGCATCGGGCGCGGCGGCGATGCGGACGTACGCCAGCGCGGCCCGGAGGCCGGTGCGCCCGAGGATGTCGGCTCGCAGGATCGACGACACAGGGATGCCGGCCTCGGCCAGCGCCACGTGCGGCGCCAGCAGCAAGGACCCCACGCGGACGAGCACCGCCACGTCGGGTGGGTCGACCCCCGGCTCGGCCAGCCACCCGCGCACGACGTCGACCAGCTCGGTCGCCCCCGCCTGCGGCAGGTGGCGGCGCACGACGAAGGCGTCGGCGCCGCCGGCCTCGTCGGCGCCCTCGCCCGCGGCCCGGATCGTCTTCGGCACCCGCACCCGGTTGCGCGTCAGGAGGTGGCGAGCCGCGTCGACCACCGGCGTCGGGCAGCGGTAGTTCACCTCCAGGGCGTGCTCGTCGGCTTGGGGAAAGTAGGACGCGAACTCGGTGAGGAACCGCGGCGACGCCCCGGCGTGGCCGTAGATCACCTGGTCGTCGTCGCCCACCCCGAACACGTCGAACGCCGGGGCGGCGAGCAGGCGCACCAGCAGCACGTGGGCGGGGGTCAGGTCCTGGAACTCGTCGACCAGCAGGTGGCGGTGGCGGGCCTGCTGGGCCCGGCGGAACGGCCCGTCGCGCAGCAGCAGCTCGACCGCCAGCAGCACCTGCTCGTCGAAGTCGACGACGCCACGGCGCTCGAGCGCCGCCCGGAAGCGGGGGAACGCCTCGGCCAGGCCGGGCACGTCGCCCCGTTCGTCCTCGACGGCGAGCGGCGCCCGCAGGCCGAGCCGCACGGTGGTCAGGGCCTCGACGTAGGGGGCGAGCGGATCGGTGTTCAGGCGGCGGGCGCCGGTGGGGACGAGCGGCTCGAGCAGGCGGCGCACCTCGCGCTCGTCGACGACCTCGGGGCGCCTCCCCAGGCCCTCGGCCACGATGCCGTAGCCGAGGGCGTTGAGCGTGAGGATGCGCCCGCCCACCCCGGCCGTGCGGGCTGCCATCTCGTCGCGGGCCTTGCGGTTGTAGGCCACGGCCACGACCGACCCGGGCTCGTAGGCCCGGTCGACCACGAGGTGGCGCAGGCGCTCGGTGAGCACGCGGGTCTTGCCCGACCCCGCCGGGGCGATCACCCGCGCCGGACCCGACCCGTGCGCCACCGCCGCCCGCTGGTCGGGCGCCAGATCCGCCGCCGGGGTCACGGGCGGGGGCGCGGGCCGGACGTGGCCCGCCTCGACCGACTCGGCCGGCACGACGACCGCACCCGCGGCGAGCCCGCCGGCGTCGTCGCCCCGCGGGCCACCGTCGACCCACGCGGGGGTGCCGTCGGGCAGGGCCACGTCTCCGGCTCGGGCGGCCGCCGGGTCGAGCGCGTCGGCGCCTGCCTTGAGGGCCTTGCGGCCCCACCACCAGATCGGCTCGACCCCGCCGCGGGCGTCGTAGGTGTTCGCCCACACGAGGAAGTGGAGCCGGTCGTGGGTCGGGTCGAGGTCGGGCGCCAGGGCCGACGGATCGTCGCGGAAGCGGTCGGACCACAGCGATCGCGGGGCGCGGAACTCGGCCGGGTCGACCCCGAGCGCGACGATCACGGGCGTGCGGGAGGCCCAGTGCCCGTGCAGCGCGTCCACCTCGTCGGATCGCTGGGCGGGCGCGGCGTCGATCTCGTCCAGCAGCGCCCGGTCGATCGTGACCACGGGCGCACCGGCCCACGCCGCGGGCACGGGATCGCCCACGTTGACGATGACGCCCCGGCCGAGGCCGGGCGGCCCCGGTGCCGTCATAGCGGCGAGGCTACCGGCGCGGTGTGACAGCGACGGACGGCCGGGCGGCAGCGAACGGACGGTCGAGGGCAGGGCCGCGCCGGTGGTGGCGCGTCACTCCTCCCGGTCGGGCAGGTTCGCCGGAGGGACGTCGGCACCGGGGATGTCGATGTCGAGCCCCAGCTGCTGGGCGGTGTAGCGGTACTCGTTGATCTCGCCCGCCTGCGCGTGCTCCATGCGGGCGGCCAGCTCACGGACCGTCTCGTCCTCCGCGTTCTGGGCCGCCTCGGCCGCCATGTGCACGCCGCCGCGGTGGTGCTCGGCCATAAGGTCGAGGAACAGGGCGTCGAGCTCGGCGCCTCGCGCCGCATCGACCTGCTCGAGCTGCTCTTCGGTCAGGAGACCCGGCATCTGGTCGACGGGCACGGGCATGCCCATCCACCCCATCGCCTCGTCGGAGCGCTCGTCGCGGCTGTAGCCCCAGTCGGCCAGCATCTGCGACATCAGGCCGAGCTCGTACGACTGGGCGGCGATGATCTCGCGGGCGTAGCTGCGGACGGTCGGGTCCTCGCCGTAGGCGGCCGCAAGGCGGGCGACGCCGATCCCCTGGTCGTGATGGGTCGACATGTCCTGCAGGAAGCCGACGTCCACCGAGTCGGCCCCCGGTGGGCTGTCACGGGTGGCGAACACGCCGACGGCGAAGCCGAGGAAGGCGAGGGCGAGGCCGAGGATCGCCGCCTTTCCCCAGGTCAGGCCGCCGGGGCCCCCGTCGGCCTCGTCCGCGCCGTACTCGTCGGGCTCGTCGGGCTCGTCAGGCGCCGCTGTGCCGCGCCCATCGACGGGCGGGCCCTCGACAACGGGGGCCTCGTCGGTGTCGGTGGCGTGCGCGGCGCGGTCGTCGGTCACCCGACCATGCTCGCAGGCGAACCGCCGGCCGCCACCCTCGGCGGTGCCACCGGCTGGTCGCCGGGTCGGTCAGTCCGACCGCTCGTAGCGCCACCCGGCCGGGTCCATGAGCAGGCGGTGGCGGGGGCCCGGAGCGGCGAGGTCGCCACTCTCGTAGGCGGCGTCGGGCTCCCACATCGACACGATCACGCCGTCGAGGTCGGCGATGTGGGTGCTGAAGTGGTCGACCGGGCCCGCGGCCACGGCGGCCAGCGCGGTCGCCACGTCGGGCAGGTCGACGATGCGCCGCAGGCTGACCCAGGTGGGCGGCAGCAGGTTGATCTCGCGGGCGGCGTGGCGCTCGATCGCCGCGGCCGGCGGCGTCCACACGTGGTCGCCGATCTCGCCGCCGTCCACCACCACGTCGGCCGCCCCCTCGGGGAGTCCGCCGAGGAAGAACCATGTGGCGTAGCGGCGGGGCGCCTCGGCCGGCGGGTTCCAGTGGGCGAACGGCACGAGGTCGGCGGCGGTGAGGACCAGGCCCGTCTCCTCCTCGGCCTCGCGCACCGCCGCGGCCCGCGCGCCGTCGAGACCGGTGCCGTCCCCGTCCTCGACCCGACCCCCCGGGAACACCCACAGCCCACCGAACGCCTGGCCCTTGGTCTTGCGCAGCATCAGGCACTCGAGGCCCGCCGCGGCGTCGCGCACCAGCACGACCGTCGCGGCGTCGTGGACGGGGGTCTCGCCGGCTCCGCCGGTCAGCAGCTCGACCATCCCGGCAGGATGCCACGCCTCCCGGTTCGGGGCCGGATCGCAGCGGTCAGGCGATGCGGTCCTGCGGACGGGACGGTGGCGGCGACATCGTCGTTCCCGGCGGGAGCGGGTTGCCGTGCGCGAGGGCGTTGGCCACGGCGTCGACCATCTCGCCGCTCGCCCGCCACCCGACGATCCGCCACGTGTGGCGCCGGAGCTCGGCGGGCACGGGGACGACGGGCCGGGCCTCGACCACCCAGGGGCGGCGGAACACGATGCGGGCCCCGATGCCGAGGACGGTGAGCAGGGCCAGGAGCACCACGTCCAGGATCGCCACCAGCAGAGGGACGGCGACCAGCACGACGAAGACGACCACCGCGACGATCACCACGATGGCGATCGCGTCGTCGAGGAGGTCGGCCGCGCAGCCCGGATCGGGCACGTCGCCCGCCTCGCTGGCGACCCGGCGACTCAGACGTGTGCGGCGCCTAAAGCGGTCCCACAGGCTCTCGCCGCCGAGCCGCGGCGCCCACACCCGCCGCACCCGCCACCTGTGCCCGCCGGGTGTCGTGACCGTCCTGCCCATCGGGCGAAAGCTATGCGGTCACCGCTTGCCTGCGGGCGCGCAGCAGTCCGTTCACTCGATGTTCTTCGGTGCCCGTCGTACTAGCGCTGGCCGGGCGTCACGAGTCCGGACTCGTAGGCGGCGACGACAAGCTGGGCGCGGTCGCGCGCGTGGAGCTTGGTCATCGCGCGGCTCACATGGGTCCGTGCGGTGGCCACGCTGATGAATAGCTGGGCGCCGATCTCTTCGTTGCTGAGACCGCGGCCGACCAGTGCCAGCACCTCGCGTTCGCGTTCGGTCAGGAGGTCGAGCGCCGGGCTCGACGTCACGGACGGGCCAGACCGGTTGACGAACTCGCCGATGAGTCGGCGCGTGACGCTGGGCGAGAGCAGCGAGTCGCCCGCCGCCACGATCTTGACGGCCCGGACCAGCTCGACCGGGTCGGTGTCCTTGATGAGGAAGCCGCTGGCGCCGGCCCGCAGGGCGTCGACGATGTACTCGTCGAGTTCGAAGGTTGTGAGGATCAGCACGCGTACGTCGTTGAGTGCGGGGTCGGCAGCGATCTGGCGGGTGGCCGCGATGCCGTCGACCTCCGGCATCTGGATGTCCATGAGCACCACATCCGGCCGCTCCGCGCGCGTGAGCTCGATCGCTTCGCGCCCGTTGGTGGCCACGCCGACCACCTCGACGCCGGCCTCGGCGTCGAGCAGCACGCGGAACCCAGCGCGCACCAGGGCCTGGTCGTCGGCGAGGACGACGCGGATCACAGCGGGAGCCGGGCCCGCACGCGGTAGCCGCCGGAGGGGCCGGGACCGGCGTCGAGCTCGCCGCCGAGGAGCGCGACCCGCTCCCGCATCCCGGCCAGACCGTGGCCGCCACTGGCACCGCCTGCGGCGCCGTTGCCGTCGACCGCGCCGCGCCCATCGTCGGTCACCTCGATCTCGAGGCGATCGTCGCAATGGCGAACGGCGACGGTGGCGCGGGCGGGGCCGGCGTGGCGGATGACGTTGGTGAGGGACTCCTGCACGATCCGGAAGGCGGCCGTGTCCACGGCCGGCGGCAGCGGCCGCGGATCACCCTCGGTCACGAGGTCGACCGGGAGCCCCGTGGCGCGTGAGCTCTCGATGAGTGAGGGAAGCCGGTCGAGCCCGGCCGCGGGTTCGCGGGGCGCGGTGTCGTCCGAGCGGAGCATGCCCAGCGTCGCCCGCAGCTCGGCCAGCGCGTCGCGGCTGGTGTGCTTGATGGCGAGCAGGGCGTCCCGGGCGTCCTCGGGCCGTTCGTCCAGCACGTGGGCGCCGACCCCGGCCTGCACCGAGATGCTGGCCAGGGTGTGGGCGACCGAGTCGTGGAGGTCGCGGGCGATCCGCACCCGTTCCTCGGCGACCTGGCGGCGGGCTTCCTCCTCTCGGGTCTCGGCCAGGTGCCGGGCCCGTTCCTCCAGCGCGGCCCGCTCGGACCGACGGCCGAGGACGGAGCCGCCGAGCAGGACCGCACCCGCCGCCCAGCTGGCGAACAGGGCGGGGAAGAGCGTCGTCGAGCCGTGAAAGGCGGTCGCGAGAAGCACCGCCGTCGACACCACGGCGGGAACCCATGCCTTCCCGGGGCCCCATGCCAACGTCACCGCGAAGATGGCGCCGATCACCGTGAGGGTCACCGCGAGGGAAACGGGCCCTTCCGGGTACTCCCGAAGTCCGTACAGCGCCAGCGCCGACGTGGTGACGGCGAGCACGACCATCGGGGCCCGCCGATGGAGCGGCAGCACGCCCACGGCGGCGACGACCAACACCCCGGCGAGCACGTCGAACGACCGGGCGTCGGCGTCCCCGTCGGTAGCGACCATGGCGACCACGAGCGCGGCGGCGACGACCGCCGCCAGGGCGACGTCGATCATCCGGACCCGTGTCTCCATCGAGGTCACGGTACGACGCCGGGGCCTCGATGCGCATCGGCCCTGGCGCGTACGCGCCTGGGCCTAGGCGCAGCCACGCGAAGCCGCTTCCCGGGCGACGACACCGCGCCAGCCCACGTCGAACGTGGGGACCATGACTCTCACTGGATCTCCCCCATGCCGGCCCCGGACCGCTCAGGGGGTGGCGTGATGCTGCGCAGACTCGTGAGCTGGTGCTACGACCACCGTCGACGGGTCGTGGCTATATGGATCGTGGGCCTGGTGGCCGCGACGGCGCTGGCCGGCACGGCCGGCGGCGACAACGAGGTCGACTTCACCGTCCCCGGCAGCGACTCGGCCCAGGCCAGCGAGCTGATGAAGGAGCGCTTTCCCACCTTCGCCGGCGCCAGCGTGAACGTCGTCTACACCGCCGACGACAGCGTCGCGAGCCCCAACGTCGCCACCCGGATCGACGACCTGACCAGCGACATCGCCGATGTCGGCCACGTGGTCGCCGCCGAGGCCGGGCCGGTCTCCCCCGACGGCCGGACCGGGGTGGTGCAGGTGCGGTTCGACGAGCCGGCAGAGAAGCTGCCGGTCGCCACGGTCGAGCGCGTCATGCACCTGTCCGGCGAGGCCGAGACCGACGGGCTGCGCGTCGAGCTCGGGGGCTACCCGATCGAGCAGGCGGAGCGGCAGGAGGCCGGCTCCGAGTCCGTAGGCCTGGTCGCGGCCCTGGTCATCCTGCTGATCGCATTCGGGTCGGCCATCGCTGCCGGCCTGCCGCTCGTCATCGCCGGCGTCGGCCTGGGCGTCGCGCTCGCAGGCGTGTGGCTGATGGCCAACGTGCTCCAGATCCCCGACTTCGGCGTGCAGCTGGCGACGATGATCGGGATCGGGGTGGGCATCGACTACGCGCTGTTCATCGTCACCCGCTTCCGCTCGGCGCTGGCCGAGGGCCGGTCGCCTCGTGAGGCCGTGGTCGTCGCCGGGACGACCGCCGGCCGGGCCGTCGTGTTCGCCGGCACCACTGTGGTGGTCTCGATGTTCGGCCTGGTGCTGATGGGGCGGGACTACCTGTGGGGCGTGGCGGCCGCCACGTCGCTGGCGGTGCTGGTGGTCGTGTTCGCATCCATCACCATGCTGCCCGCGCTGCTGGGCTTCGCCGGACGCTCGATCGATCGGCTGCGGCTGCCGTGGTTCCGGCACGACGTCGAGGGCCGCCGCACGCTGTCGTGGCGGTGGAGCCGGGTGATGCAGCGCCGTCCCCTGCTCGCCGGCCTGGGGGCGCTGGTCGTGCTGCTCGTGCTGACCGCACCGGCCACCGACCTGCGCTTCGGGATGCCCGACGCGGGTAACGGGCCGACCGAGCTGACCAGCCGCCGGGCCTACGACCAGATGAGCGACAGCTTCGGGCCGGGATCCAACGGACCTCTCCTGGTCGCCGTCGACCTGGCGGGCGACGGGGGCGGAGCCGCCGGTGCCGGTGGCTCGGCGCCGATCATCGACCGCATCGCCGCCGATGTGCAGGCCACCGACGGCGTCGCCGCCGTGCTGCCGCCGGCGGTCAACGAGGCGGGCGACGCCGCGGTGCTCTCGGTGGTGCCCACGACGGGCCCGCAGGACAAGGCGACCGAGGACCTCGTGCACACCCTGCGGGACGACGTCCTGCCTGGCGCCGTCGAGGGCACAGGGGCCGATGCCTCGGTGGGCGGCACCACGGCGATGTTCATCGACGAGAGCGAGCACACGGGCAGCCGCCTCCCGGTGTTCATCGCCGGCGTCGTGGTCCTGTCCTTCCTGTTGCTGATGTCGGTGTTCCGCTCGCTGGCGGTCGCCCTCAAGGCGGCGGTCATGAACCTGCTGTCGATCGGGGCGGCCTACGGCGTCATGTCACTCGCGGCAGGAGGCGGCTGGTTCGGCGACCTGATCGGCATCAGCGAGGCGACACCGGTCCCGGCGTGGCTGCCGATGATGATGTTCGCCGTGCTGTTCGGCTTGTCGATGGACTACGAGGTGTTCCTGCTGTCACGGGTTCGGGAGGAGTACGTCCGCACCGGTGACAACCGCAGCGCCGTGGCCGACGGCCTGGCCGGCACGGCCCGGGTCATCACCGCGGCGGCGGCGATCATGGTGACCGTCTTCGGGGCCTTCGTGATGGAGGACGCCGTGTTCCTCAAGCTGGCAGGCATAGGCCTGGCCACGGCCGTGTTCGTCGACGCCACCGTGGTCCGCATGGTGCTCGTGCCCGCCACGATGGAACTCCTCGGCGACCGCAACTGGTGGCTGCCCCGCTGGCTCGACCGCATCCTCCCCCACCTCGACGTGGAGGGCGAGACCGCCACGGTGCCCCCGGTGCCCCCGGTGCCCCCGGTGCCCGAGGGCCGACGCGCCGAGCAGGAGGCCGTGCCTGTGCCGTAGCCGGCAGAGACCACGCGCAGACGAGCGATCTCGGGCGCCGCATCGCCGGCGCCCGAGATCGCGCGCCCCAAGGCGACATCGATGCTCCGCACCCGTGCCGCGTCCATCACGGTCACGGTAGGACGCCGCGGCCTCGGAGCGCATCGGCCCTGGCGCGTACGCGCCTGGGCCTAGACGTGTACGCGCGAAGCCGCTCCCCGGGCGACGACACGGCAGCGGCGCACACCGACCATGGGCCCCATGGAAGACACGGTCATCCTCAACAGCCAGGACATCGTCCAGGCCCAGCGGGCCACCTCGGCCGTTCTCGGTGTCGTGGCCGCCGAGCTCTACGCGGGCATCCCTGAGCGCGACCTCGCAACCACACACCACGTGCTGGCCGAGGTCACCCGTCGCGCCGACGGCTGGATGCAGCTCTGGAGCGCCACGCGGCCGACGGAGCCCATCCGATGAGCACCGCCGCAGAGCCGACCGTCCCGGCGGTGCTGGCGGATCGCGCGCCCGCCCGGGCGTGGGCCATGTTCACCACCGTCCTGACGTGGGCCGTCTTCCTCCAGGCCGTCACCGCCGGGCGGATCCTCACCGGCGACGAATGGGCGCGCGACGTCCACCGCACCGCCGCCGGCCTCCTGTTCCTCGTAGCGGTCGGGGGCGGCGTCGTCGCCCTCGTCCGCCTGCGTGACCGTGCCGGTGGCCGGCGGTTCGGGCTGATGCTCATCGCGATCGGCGTCGGCCTGTTGGTGGAGCACGGCCTCGGCACCGCCGCGGCCGACGGCGAGGACACGCTGTGGATCCACGTGCCGCTCGGCGTGGCCCTCGTCGGCCTCCTTGTTCAGGCCAGCCAGTTCGCCCGCCGCGTCGGGGGCCCAGCGTGAGCCCGGGCAAGGTGGTCGGTGCCCTGGCGCCGGTGACGGTGGCTGCGCTCCTGCTCGTTGCGTGCGGGGACGACAGCAGCGACGACGGCGTAGCACTCGGCGGCGCGTCGCCCGATTCCGGTCCGGGTGCCGGGGCGAGCCTGACGGTCGAGGCCCACGACATCGAATTCGACCGCGACGCCTACCGGATCGCCGCGGGGCCGGTGGACATCGATTACGTACAGGAGGGCGCCCTACCGCACTCGCTCGTCATCGAGGCATCCGACGGCGGCGACGTCAACGGCTTCAAGCTCGAGGTCGGCGAGGTCGACGCAGACAGCGGGACGGTCGACTTGCCAGCGGGCGACTACGTGATCTTCTGCGATGTGCCCGGCCACCGCGACGCCGGCATGGAGGCCGAGCTCCAGGTCGAGTGAGCACGACGGATCGCCCTCCCCGCCGCCGCCTGACGGCGGGGTGACGGCTCACCCGACCGATTCGGGTTGGCGGGCGACCGTGTCCAGAGACGACACCGGCGGGATCCCCTGCCCGGCGCAGGGTGCGGGTGCCCCCGCTCGGCGCCCGACGATCACGTCGGCGGGCTCGCGTCGCCGTCGCAGGGCCACGAACGCGGGCACGGCCAACAGCATGGTCACGCCGCCGGTCACGTAGCCGGCGGCGATGGACTGGACCCGCGACAGGTAGCCGAGCCCGAGCGATCCGCCGATGCCGCCGGCGCTGCCGACGAGCGACGCGAACGACACCACCGTGGCGCGCTCGGTCGACGGGACGACGGCGTGCAGGTACGCCTGTTGGACCGGGGTCATGACGCCCACTGCGCCCATGGCGAGGAGGAACAGCACGACCGCCGGCCAGAACGAGTCGGCGAGCCCCACGCCGGTGGCCGCGACCGCCAGCACCCCCGACCCGGCAACGAGCAGCGTCGTGCGCCTGCCGCAGAAGCGGGTGAAGACGTCCACGAGCCCGTTCCCGGCGATCGTCGCCAGGGCCACGAGCGCGGCGACGACGCCGGCCACCCATACCGCGTCCCGTCCCAGCAGGTCGAGGATGTAGGGCTGCCAGGCATACCAGGCCCACATCAGGAACGCCCCGTGGACGAGGGACACGATCATCAGCAGCCGCACGGACCGGTTGCCCCAGCCCCCGGTCACGCTCGCGTGGAGCACCCTGTTCATCTCGGCGGGCACGGCCGCGACCGTGGTGGCGCGTGGCGTGAACCCGATGTCGTGCATGGCGACGAGGCCGACCGTGAACACGGCGCCAAGCAGCCCCGCTCGGACCAGGAAGGGCAGGGCGAGGTCGATGCTGCCGAGGAGGCCACCGCCGACCGCTCCGCCGATCTCGGCCGTGCCGGACACCATCGACCCGCGGGCGAAGACACGGTCCAGAGGCGCGTCATGACCGGTGGCGGCGAGCGCATCGACCAGCCAGGCCTCGACCGCGCCCGAATAGAACGAGAAGCCCAGGCCGAGCACGAGCGAGGCGATCACGAACAGCGCGAGGCCGCCGCCGGCGGCCGCGATCGCGACGTAGGCGAGCGTGCCGACCGTCAGCGTGGCCGCGCTGAACAGGAAGGAACGTCGCCGGCCGCTCGTGTCGGCGACGACCCCGGTCGGGATCTCGAACAGGACCATGCCGGCGGTGAAGGCCGCGTTGGCGACGAACACCTCGAAGATGTCGAGGCCTGCGTCGAGGAGGAACAGGGTGTTGACGCCCCAGATGACCGACGCCGCAAGGGTGAAGAGCCCCGAGATCGCGAGGTACGTCCGGATGACGCGTGCGGGCGTGGGCTCGGTCGCAGTGGCGCGCGCGGTGTGCGAGGTCATGGGGCCGGGGGCGAGGGTACGACGCACACAGGCGGCGGCGGCTCGGCGGGGTGGCATACATTGCCCTTCGGCGAGCGGCGATCCGACGCAAGCGACAGGAGCAGCGATGCCCGAGCGCAACGGATACATCCCCGGAGTGCCGTGTTGGGTGGACACGAGCCAGCCCGACCCCGGGGCGGCGGTCGACTTCTACCGAGGCCTGTTCGGCTGGGAGTTCGAGGACGTGATGCCGCCGGAGGCGGAGGGCGAGTACTTCATCGGCCGGATCCGTGGTGGCGACGTGGCCGCGGTCGGGTCGATCCCCCAGGGCGCGCCCGACGCGGCGATGTGGAACACCTACGTCTGGGTCGACAGCGCCGACGAGACGGCATCGAAGGTCCGCGAGGCCGGCGGAGTCGTCCTGATGGAGCCGTTCGACGTCATGGACTCGGGGCGCATGGCGGTCTTCGCCGATCCCGAAGGCGCCGCGTTCTTCGTCTGGGAGGCCAAGCAGCACAAGGGCGCGCAGATCGTCAACGAGCACGGCTCGCTGAACTTCAACGGTCTGAACACCCGCGACGTCGAGCGGGCGAAGTCCTTCTACGGCTCGGTGTTCGGCTGGACCACGCTGGATGTTGGCGGCGGTGCCGAGATGTGGACGCGGCCGGGCTACGGCGACTACCTCGAGCGTGACAACCCCGACCTCCGCAAGCTGATCGCGGAGACGGGCGGGCCACCGGGCTTCGAGGACGTCGTCGCCAGCATCAACCCGATCCCCGACGACCAGCCCGACACGCCGCCGCACTGGAGCGTGACCTTCGGGGTCGACGACGCCGACGCCACCGCGGCGAGGGCCAGCGAGCTCGGCGGCAAGCTGATCGTCCCGCCCTTCGACGCCCCGTGGACACGGATGTCGATCATCAGCGATCCGCAGGGGGCGACGTTCATCGCCAGCCAGTTCGTGCCCGAGAACAAGGACCTCGGGGGATAGGCGACCTCTGGGCCCTGCACATTCACAGGCCCGCCACGACGTCCGTCAGGCGGTCGAGCTCGTCGTCGATCGTCACGTAGTGGACCGAGGCGCGCACCAGCGAGGGGAGGTGGCGGTTGTCGGCGTCGAGGCGGGTCGACGACGGGTCCGACACCGACACGTTGACCCCGGCGGCCCGGGCCGCCCGGGCCAGGTCGTCGGCCGGGACCCGGTCGTGGGCGAAGGTCACGATGCCGCACCGCCGCTCTCCACGGTCGTGGACCGTCACGCCGGGCAGCGCCGCCAGCCGCTCCCGTAGCCCGGCGGCCACGGCCGTCACGCGCGTCGCGATGGCGGGAAGCCCCCACGACCGGGCGTACGCCACCGCGGCGCGCAGGCCGGCCACCGCCGCCGGGTTGCGCTCCCAGCTCTCGAACCGGCGGGCGTCGGCCCGCACCACGTAGCGGTCGGGCGCCTCCCACTCGGCGCCGAGCAGGTCGAGGAACGCCGGTTCGAGCGGCGCGGGATCGGTGCGGTCGAGGAGCGACCGCCGGGCGTAGAGGAAGCCGGTGCCGCGGGGCGCCCGCAGGAACTTGCGCCCGGTGGCGGAGAGCAGGTCGCATCCGATCGCCTCGACGTCGACCGGCATCTGCCCGATCGACTGGCACGCGTCGAGCAGGTACGGCACGCCCGCCGCGCGGGTGAGGCGGCCCACCTCCTCGGCGGGGTTGACCAGCCCGCCGTTGGTGGGCACGTGCGTGAGGGCGACGAGGCCGACCGGCCCGGCGCGGTCGTCGTCGAGCATCCGGGCCAGGGCGTCGACCGACACCTGCCCGTGCTCGTCGTCGGGCACCACCTCGACCTGCACGCCGAGCCGCGCCCGGGCCTGGAGCATGCTGACGAACCCGCTGGCGTACTCGGCGTTGGCCGTCAGCACCCGGTCGCCGGGGCGCAGGCCGAGCGACCAGAACGCCTGGTGCCAGGCGAACGTGGCGTTCTCGACGAGGGCGATCTCGTCGGGTGTCGCGCCGACGAGGGCCGCCACCTCGGCGTAGGCCGCGTCGAGATCGTCGGCGCGGTCGGCCGCCAGCTCGTAGCCCCCGGTCAGCGCTTCAGCGTGCAGCCACTCGGTCTGGGCGTCCAGCACGGGACGGGGAGCCAGGCTGCACCCGGCATGGTTGAGATGGGCGACGACGGCGCACCCGGGCGTGTCGGCCCGGGCCCGGGCGACATCGATCGGCTCGGCGGGCGACGGGACGCCGGGAGGGGGCGGCGAGGCGGGCATCGCGCCATGCTGCCCCTCGTCCGCCTCCGCCGGCGACGAGTACTCTGTGGCTGCCGTCACACCACAGGCTCACCTCGGCCAGGAGGTCGGACAGCTGCTGATCGAGCACATCCTCCACCGCAAGGGCGCCGACGTCGTCACCGTCGACGCTCAGGCCACGGTGGCCGACGCCGTCGCCCTCCTGCGCGAGCACAACGTCGGGGCGCTGGTCGTGACGGCGGCCGAGGACGACGCGCCGGTCGCCGGCATCCTCTCCGAGCGGGACGTCGTGCGGACGCTGGGCGAGACCTCCGGCCCCGGAGCGGCCGATCCGCTGGCGCAGCCCGTGTCGGCGCTGATGTCCACCGACGTGACCACGTGCACGAGCGGCGACAGCGTCGACCACATCATGCGGTTGATGACCGACCGCCGCATCCGCCACATCCCGGTGCTGGACGGCGGCCACCTCGCCGGCATCGTCAGCATCGGCGACGTGGTCAAGTCGCGCATCGACGAGCTCGAGACCGAGACCTCGACCCTGCACGACTACCTCTCGTCCGGACGCTGAGACGGTCAGAAACGCCGGTGCTCATTCGGCGGCTGCGCCGCCGAAGGTCAAACGAGTTGTCTCCGCTCTTGGCGCCTTCGGCGCCGGGCCGCTGGGCCCAGCCGCGCCTCCGCGGCGCTGAACGGGTCCCCAGGGCCCGGCCGCTCCGGTCGGCTAGGGTCTCGGCCCGAACCACGGTTCCGGGAAGCCGGTGTGAATCCGGCGCGGTCCCGCCACTGTGACCGGGGAGCGACCCCCTCGATGCCACTGGGCTTCGGCCCGGGAAGGCGGGGCGAGCGACGATCCGGGAGCCAGGAGACCGACCGTGGTGAGTTCCACGTGGATGGAGGAGACACAACCGATGGCCGCAGACACCACGACCACCGCCGCAGTCGATCCCGGCGTCGTCGTCACACCGATCCCCGGCTGGGCGCTCGTGACCCTGCTGGCGGTCGCCGCTCTGGCCCTGTGGCTGGTGACGTTCGACAACGGCCAGCTCACCAGCTTCCTGGCGAGGGGCGACCTGTTCTTCCACGAGTTCTTCCACGACGGGCGCCACCTGCTCGGCGTGCCCTGTCACTGATCGCCCCGCGCGACCAGTCCGAGCTCGAGAGGATCAACGGTGTTCGCCCGTTTCGACTTCACGCGCCCCCGCACGATCGTGCTCGCGGCGCTGCTCATCGGCGTCCTCGCGGGCCTGGCGGGCGCGGTGTTCCACACCGTGGCCACCGAGCCGCGCGTCGACGACGCCATCGCCATCGAGGAGGCCGCCGCCGAGGCCGACCACGCCATGTCGGGCGGCGAGGCGGAGGCCACCGACGGTAACGATGGCGAGGAGGTGTCGGTCAGCCGGTCCGACCAGAAGGGCGCCGGCCTCTTCCTGGCCTACGCGCTGACCGGCGTGGCCTTCGGCCTGTTCCTCGCCATCACCTCGCTGTCGCTGCGCACCACGACCGGCGGGCCGTTCCGCCGGGTGGCCGTGTCGGGCCTCGTGCTCGCGGGGGCCATCACGGTGGCGCCCTGGCTCAAGTACCCGCCCAACCCGCCGGCGGTCGGCGACCCCGACTCGGTGGGCGAGCGCGAGCGCCTCTTCGTGCTGCTCATCGTGCTGGCCGCGCTGCTGCTCGCCGGCCTGGCCCACCTGTCGGCCCGACTGCGCCGCGCCGACTGGCCCGACGACCGCCGGGTCGCGGCCGTCGTGGGCGCGGGGCTGATCGCCTTCGCGGTGCTGTTCGCGGCGATGCCGGCGTCGCCCGACGAGGTGTCCGTGCCTGCCAACCTCGTGTGGCAGTTCCGGCTCAACTCGCTGACCGGGAACCTGCTCGTGTGGACGCTCCTCACCGTGGGCCTCGGCGTGGTGTGGACCGAGGCGGCCCGCCGCCCGGCCGAGGCAGCGGCGCCCACCGGGTCAGGCGTGGCCGAGGCGGCTCAGAACTCGATGCCCTTCAGCGCCGACACCCCGGCGTCGTAGGCGTGCTTGACCTTGCGCATCTCGGTGACGGTGTCGGCGACGGCCACCAGCTCTTCGGGGGCGCTGCGGCCGGTCGCCACCACGCTGGTGCGGGGCGCCCGGTCGCGGATGGCGCCGGCCACCGTGGCGGCGTCCACCCAGCCGTACTTCACGATGTAGGTCACCTCGTCGAGGATCAGCAGGTCGTAGTCGCCCGACGCCAGCTTGGCCTCGGCCACCGCCCACGCCTCGCGGCCCAGCTCGGCGGTGCGCTCGAGGTCCGTCGACTCCCACGTGAAGCCGTCGCCCAGCGTGTGCCACTCGATGCCGAGCTCGTCGGCCAGCTTGCGCTCGCCCGTCTTCCACTTGCCGCCCTTGACGAACTGGACGACGCCGACCTTCCACCCGCGGGCCCAGCCGCGCACCATCACGCCGAAGGCGGCCGACGACTTGCCCTTGCCGTCGCCGGTGTTCACGAGGACGAGCGACCCGGCGCGTGCCATGGAGGGGGACAGTAGCGGTGGCGCTCGCCCCACCCCTCCAGGGGTCACTGCTCGTGTGCGGCACGACGAGCGACGCCGGCAAGTCGTTCGTCGTGGCCGGCCTGTGCCGGCTGCTGGCCCGCCGGGGCGTGCGGGTGGCGCCGTTCAAGGCGCAGAACATGGCCCTGAACGCCGCGGTCACCGGCGACGGCGCCGAGATCGGCCACGCCCAGTGGGTGCAGGCCGTGGCCGCCGGGGTGCCGCCCGAGGCGGCGATGAACCCGGTGCTGCTGAAGCCGACCAGCGACCGGGCCAGCCAGGTCGTGGTCATGGGCCGGGCCACCGGGGTGCAGACCGCCGCGGAGTACCACGACTCGAAGCGGGCGCTGCTGCCCGTGGTGCTGGAGGCCCTCGCCGACCTGCGGGCGCGCTTCGACGTCGTGATCTGCGAGGGGGCCGGCAGCCCGGCCGAGATCAACCTGCTCGACGGCGACATCGTGAACCTGCCGCTGGCGCGCGCCGCGGGCCTGCCCGCGATCGTCGTCGGGGACATCGACCGGGGCGGGGTGTTCGCCTCGCTCTACGGCACGGTGGCCCTGCTGCCCGACGAGCTGCGGGCGCACGTCCGGGGGTTCGTCGTCAACAAGCTCCGGGGCGACCCGGCGCTGCTGGGCGACGCCTGCGCCGACCTCGAGCGCCGGTGCGGCGTGCCCACGCTGGGCGTGGTGCCGATGGCGCCGCCCGCCGACGTCGCCGACATCGACAACGAGGACTCGCTCGCCCTCGACCGGGCGGACGCCGGGCCGGCGGGCGCGCCCGAACCCGAGGCCGTCGCCGACGTGCTCGACGTCGCCGCAGTGCGGTGGCCCCGGGTGGCCAACGCCGGCGACGTCGACCCGCTGCGCCTCGAACCGGGGGTGCGGGTCCGGTGGGTGCGGTCCGTGGCCGAGCTGGGACGGCCCGACCTCGTCGTCCTGCCCGGATCGAAGAACACGCGGGGCGACCTCGACTGGTTCCACGCCACCGGCCTGGCCGCCGCGGTCGAGCGCAGCGACGCCGCGGTGGTGGCCGTGTGCGCCGGGCTGCAGATGGTCGGCGGCCGCATCGACGACCCCGACGGGCGTCGAGGGCCCGCCCGGCGGGGACAAGGGGCTGGGCTGGCTGCCGGTGACCACCGACTTCCGCGGCGACAAGGTGCTCGACCGGCCCGGGGGCGCCGCGGTCGACGGTCCCGCGGCCGGGCAGCCGCTGGCCGGGTACCGCATCCACCACGGCCGGGTGCTCGCCGGCGCCGGCGCCGCGCCCTGGCTGGTCGGCGACGACGGCGAGCCGCTCGGGTGGTGGAAAGGTCGGGTGGCCGGGACGACCGTGCACGGGCTGTTCGAGTCCGACGGCTTCCGGGCCGGCGTGCTGGCCTGGGCCGCCGAGCGGGCGCGCAAGCGGTGGGCGCCGGGCGGGCTCGACTTCGGCGCCGCCCGGCTGGGGCGGCTCGACCGGGTCGCCGACCTCCTCGAGGCGCACCTCGACCTGGACCGCGTGGCCGCCCTGATCGCCGAGGGCGCCCCGTGACAGCTCCCGCCGACCTCCGTGGGGCGCTCGGCCGGCTCGCCGAGCCGGCGCCGCACCTGCGCTGGCGGCTGGTGCCGCCGGGCGAGCCGCTGGCCGGCGACGAGCTGGCGTGCGCCGATCTGGCCGGCGACCCCGAAACGCTCGCCGCCGCGATCGCGGCCACGGCCGCGGGGCGGGGCAGCGACGACCCGCAGGTGCTGGCCTCGCTGTGGTGGCAGGCCTATGCGTACCGGGTGGCCGGCACGGCGCTGGCCTGCTGGCTGCTGTCGGGCGTGGCACCCGACGTGCGGGCGGAGGCGATGGCGGTCGGCATCGCCCGCAGCCGCCCGTCCTCGGTCGTGTACCTCGCCCGCGCGATACCGACAGCGGGGACGGGGACCTGGCGACGTTCGTGGACCGGCTGTTCGCCGGGCACCTCGACCGGGTGGCGGAGTCGCTGCGCGCCCGGCACGCCCTCGGCCGCTCGCTGATCTGGGGCAACGTGGCCGCCGCCTGCGCCTCGGCCGCCGGCTCGGTGCGGGCGGCCGCCGGCGCCGCGTGGCCCGACCGCCTGCGGACCTTCCTGGCCGCCGCCCCGCACGACCTGGCCGCCCTCGGTCGCTGGGCCTTCCCCGCCGGCGCCGACCCGGCCTACCGGCGCACGACCTGCTGCCTGTGGTGGAAGACCTCCGCCGCCGCGGGTGCCCTCTGCGCCGACTGCTCCCTCGCCCGCTCCCCGATCGAGACGTCCCCCACATGATCCTGTTCCTCAGCAACGCCGACACCGAGCTGCTCGCGCTGGGCTCGATCGTCCACCGGCTGCCCGACGGGTTCCCCGCCGTGCGGGCCGGCAACCCGGCCCGGCTCGACGCGGCCCCTCACCTCGACGGGGTGACCGCGGTGGTTCTCCGCCTGCTCGGCGGACGGACCGCCTGGGAGCCGGCCTTCGACGACCTGCGGGCGGCGTGCGTGGCGGCCGAGGTCCCGCTGATCGCGCTCGGCGGCGAGGCCGAGCCCGACGCCGAGCTGACCCGGCTGTCGACCGTGCCCGCCGGGACCGCCCGCGAGGCCCACCGCTACCTGGCCGCGGGCGGGCCGCGCAACGTCGAGCACCTCCTCCGGTTCGTTGCCGACACGGTGCTGCTCGGCGGGTTCGGCTTCGACCCGCCCCGCCCGCTGCCGCTCACCGACGTGTGGGACGGCGCCGGCCTCGGCCTGCCGGGCGCCGAGCGCGACCCCGAGCGCCCGCTGATCGGCGTCGTGTTCTACCGGGCCCACCGGGTCGCCGGGAACACGCAGTTCGTGGCCGACCTGTGCCGGGCGATCGAGGTCGCCGGTGGCGACGCGCTGCCGGTGTCGTGCTACTCGCTGCGGCCCGACGCCGACGGTCGGGTCGAGGCGCTGGAGCTGCTGCCGCGACCAGCGCGTCGACGCGCTGGTCACGACGGTGCTGGCCATGGGCCGGTCCGGGGGCACGTCCGACGACGCAGGTGACGACTGGCAGGTCCCGCAGCTCGCCGACCTGGGGGTGCCGGTGATCCAGGCGCCGGCCTGCAACCGGTCCCGCGACGACTGGGCCGGCGACGACACCGGGCTGACGCCCCTCGACGTGGCGATGGGCGTGGCCATCCCCGAGTTCGACGGCCGCATCATCGGCCCGGCGTACGCGTTCAAGGAGGAGGTCGACGACGGCGGCGAGCTGGGCACCCCGGTGATCGCCAGCCGTACCGACCCCGAGCGGGCCGCCCGCGTGGCCGGCCTGGCGGTGCGCCACGCCCGCCTGCGCCGCAGTCCGGCCGGCCGACAAGCGGGTGGCGGTCGTGATGTCGGCCTACCCGACCAAGCGCAGCCGGCTGGGCAACGCGGTGGGCCTCGACACGCCGGCGTCGGTCATCGAGCTGCTCCACGCCCTGCGGGACGCCGGGTACCGCGTCGACCGCATCCCCGACGACGGCGACGCGCTCATGGCCGAGCTGGCCGACCGCTTCACCTACGAGAGCCCCACGCTCACCCCGGAACAGGACACGAAGGCCGCGGGCCGCCTCGGCGCCGCGACCTACGAGGCGTGGTTCGCGGCGCAGGACCCCCAGCTCCAGGACGAGGTCACGTCCATGTGGGGCGACTCGCCGGGCGACGTCTACGTCGTCGACGGGCGGAACATCGTGTTCCCCGGGATCGATCTCGGTGGCGTGCTGGTGACCGTGCAGCCGCCGCGGGGGTTCGGGGCCGATCCGATCGGCACCTACCACGCCCCCGACATGCCCCCGCCCCACCACTACCTGGCCTTCTACCGGTGGCTCGACACCGGCTGGGGCGCCGACGCCGTCGTCCACGTCGGCAAGCACGGCACGCTCGAGTGGCTGCCCGGCAAGGCCAACGCCCTGTCCGCCGCGTGCCACCCCGACGCCGCCCTCGGCGACATGCCGTTCGTGTACCCGTTCGTGGTCAACGACCCCGGAGAGGGGACGCAGGCCAAGCGGCGCACCCACGCGGTCATCGTCGACCACCTCGTGCCGCCCATGACCCGGGCCGAGTCCACCGACGACATGGCCCGGCTCGAGACGCTGCTCGACGCCTACGCCGCGGCCCAGGCCATGGACCCCGGCAAGCTGCCGGCGCTGCGCCGCCAGGTGTGGGACCTGCTGGTGGAGGCCGAGATCCACCGTGATCTCGGCCTCGGCGAGGACGGCCAGGCCGTGGAGGCGGACTTCGACGACATGGTCCTGCACGTCGACGGCTACCTGTGCGCGTTGAAGGACGCCCAGATCCGCGGCGGCCTGCACGTGCTCGGCCGCCCGCCCGAGGGCGAGGCGCTGGTCGACCTCGTGCTGGCCGTCACCCGCCTGTCCCAGGGGACCGTCCCCGCGCTGCGGGCCACCGTCGCCCGCGACCTCGGGTTCGACCCGACCACCGAGCGCCGCCACGAGGTCGACAAGATCGAGGCCGAGTGCCGCGCCCGGGTCGAGGCCCTCGCCGCCCGGGGCTGGTCCGTCGGCGCCACCCTCACCGACGCGCTCGGCGACGCCGACGACCCGACCGCCGACCCCACCGAGCGGTGGGTGTGCGAGCGCCTGGTCCCCGCCCTGCGGGCCACACCCGACGAGATCGGCAACACGCTGGCGGCCCTCGACGGCCGCTACGTCCCCGCGGGGCCGAGCGGCGCGCCGACCCGCGGCGCCGCCCACGTCCTGCCCACCGGCCGCAACTTCTACTCGGTCGACCCCAAGGCCCTGCCCTCGCCGCTGTCCTGGGAGGTCGGCCAGGCGCTGGCCGACGCGCTGGTCGAGCGGCACGTGGCCGAGACGGGCGCCCCGCCCACCACCGTCGGGCTGGTGCTGTGGGGCACGGCCGCCATGCGCACGAGCGGCGACGACGCGGCCGAGGCGCTGGCCCTGCTGGGCGTGCGGCCGGTGTGGGACGACGACTCGGGACGGGTCACGGGCCTCGAGGCGATCCCGGTGGCCGAGCTGGGCCGGCCCCGCGTCGACGTGACGCTGCGCATCTCGGGCTTCTTCCGCGACGCCCTGCCCCACGTCGTCGACCTCCTCGACGACGCGGTGCGGCTCGTCGCCGGGCTGGACGAGGACCCCGCGGACAACCCGGTCCGGGCCGCCGGCACCGACGACGCCCGCATCTGGGGGCCGCCGCCCGGCGGCTACGGCACCGGCATCCTGCCCGTCATCGAGCGGGGCTCCTGGCGCACCGACGCCGACCTGGCCGAGGTCTACCTGGCCTGGTCGGGGTTCGCCTACGGGCGCGGCCGCGCCGGCGAGCCCGCGCCCGAGGCCATGCGCCGCCGGTTCGCGGCCATCGAGGTGGCGGTCAAGAACCAGGACAACCGCGAGCACGACATCTTCGACAGCGACGACTACCTGCAGGACCACGGCGGCATGGTGGCGGCCGTCCGGGCCCTCAGCGGCCGGGCCCCCCGGTCGTGGTTCGGCGACACGTCGAACCCCGCGAGCCCCCGCGTCCGGGCCCTGGCCGAGGAGGCCGCCCGGGTCGTGCGCAGCCGGGTCCTCAACCCGCGATGGATCGACGCCATGCGCCGCCACGGCTACAAGGGCGCCTTCGAGCTGGCCGCCACCGTCGACTACCTGTTCGGCTACGACGCGACCGCCCAAGTGGTGGAAGACTGGATGTACGAACGGGTGACCGAGTCGTACGTTGGCGACCCGGAACTTCGCCGGTTCTTCGAGGAGTCGAACCCGTGGGCGCTGCGCGCCATCGCCGAGCGCCTGCTAGAAGCAGACCGTCGCGGCATGTGGGGCGCCAGCGACAGGGCCCGCAAGACGCTGGTCGACGCGGTGCTCGAGGCCGAGGGCTGGGAGGAAGGCCGAACATGAGAGCGGAACGATCGTGACGCAGACCCGCTTCCCGTTCAGCGCCGTGGTGGGGCAGGGCGAGGCCCGCCTGGCGTTGCTGCTCGCGGCGGTCGACCCCGGCATCGGCGGCGTGCTGCTGCGGGGCGACAAGGGATCGGCCAAGTCGACGCTGGCCCGCGGGCTGGCCGGCATGCTCCCCGGCGGTGCGCCGTTCGTCGAGCTGCCGCTCGGTGCCACCGAGGACCGGGTGCTCGGCACCCTCGACCTCAAGGCCGCCCTCACCGACGGCGAGACGCTGTTCCGCCCCGGCCTGCTGGCTGCGGCCCACGGCGGCGTGCTCTACGTCGACGAGGTGAACCTGCTGCCCGACCACCTGGTCGACGTGCTGCTCGACGTGGCCACCTCGGGCATCAACGTGGTCGAGCGCGACGGCGTGTCGCACGCGCACGAGGCCCGGTTCGTGCTCGTGGGGTCGATGAACCCCGAGGAGGGCGAGCTGCGCCCGCAGCTGCTCGACCGCTTCGGCCTGTCGGTGGCGATCACCGCGCCGACCGATCCGGGCCACCGGGCCGAGATCGTGCGTCGCCGGCTGACCCACGACGCCGGCGGCGAGGTGGTGGGGTCCGAGGGCGACCTGGTGCTGCGGGCCCGGCTGGCCGCGTCCATGCCCGCCGACCTGCCCGACACGGTGGTCGACTTCGCCTGCCGGCTAGCACTCAGCGTCGGCGCCGAGGGTCTGCGGGCCGACCTGGTGCTGTGCCGGGCGGCCGCGGCGTTCGCCGGCTGGGAGGGACGCTCGGTGGCCACCTCGTCCGACGTCGAGCGTGTCGGCGGCCTGGCGCTCGGTCACCGCCGGCGGCGCCGCCCGTTCGACCCGCCGACGCTGGCCGCCGACGAGCTCGAAAGGGCGCTGGACGCCGCCCGCCGATCGTTCGCGGACGCCCACCCGGCCCCGTCCGAGCCCGAACCGGCGGAGGCTGGTGCCGACACCGCGGTGCCCGAGCCGTCGAACGGCGAGGACGACGGCGCCGACGAGCTCTCGGTCGGGGCCGCGGAGGGCGGCGATGGCGCCGGGGCTCCCGAGGACGGGGACGGCTCGGCCCCGGCCGAGGACACCGACGCCCGCACCGACACCTCGCCCGCCGCAGCCCCCGAACCCCCTGCCCACGACCCGGCCCTGGCCGAGCTCGAGGCCGAGATCGAGGCCGAGGGCGGAACGGGGACCCCGCCGCCGCAGGTCTCGGACATCCCGCCGGCCCCCGACCTGACCGACGGGGGCGGCACCGCGGCGGACACCGCGCCGACGGGATCGTGGCAGACGTTCGCCGGGGCGGCGTTCGACACGGGCCCGGCGCCCCTCCAGCTCGCGGACCCGCCGGCCCCGACCGCCGCAGCCCCGCCCGGGGGCGGCGCCCGCGGGCGCGTCGTCGGCGACCAGCCGGTCGGCGAGGGCAGCGCCGGGGTCGCGCTGGCCGCCACCGTCCGGGCCGCGGCCCAGCGGCGCCAGGTCGACCGCGACGGCCCGGTGGTCACCGCCGACGACCTGCGGGCCCCGGTCCGCACGCGCACGGTCGGCCGCACCGTGGTCATCGCCGTCGACGCCAGCGGTTCCATGGGCACCCACCGCCGGGTCGAGGCGGCCACCGGTGCGGTGCTCGGCCTGCTGGCCGACGCCTACCTGCGGCGCGACCGGGTGGCGATGGTGACGTTCCGAGCAGACGGCGCCGACGTCGTGCTGCCCCCGACGGCCAGCGTCGAGCTGGCCCGGTCCCGCCTGGCCGAGCTGCCCACCGGCGGGGTGACGCCCCTGGCCGAGGGCATCACGGCCGGCCTCTCGCTGGCCCGCCGGGCGGCCGACGACGGATGGCCGCCGTTGCTGATGCTCATCACCGACGGTCGGGCGACGGGGAACCAGTCGGCCCGCGAGCGGGCGCTCGCGGCCGCCCGCGACGTGGCTGCGGCGGGCGTCCAGGTCATCGTCGTCGACGCCGAGGACGGCCAGAACCGGCTGGGCCTCGCGGTCGAGCTGGCCGAGGCGATGGACGCCCGGCACCTCCAGCTCGACGAGCTGACGCCGGCCTCGGTCGAGACTGCGGTGCGCGAAGCCCTGCGGTGAGAGGCCGGGCACCGGGCGCTCGCAGCAGCCCACGCGTGGAGATTTGGCGACCGACCCGCAGCTCCAGCGCCCGGCCGACCGGAAGCACGTGCCGGGCGGGCGTCCGCCTGGGGAGACGGACGCCCGACCCGACGGCCAGTGGTGCCTCGCCATCGAGGTCGGGCTGTCGGGCCCCAGGACCTGTCGCCGACGACAGCCACCGCCACTGGCTGGCATCCCGCCTCCTGAAGACCCGACCGCCGCACCACACCGCCGCGGAGTGGCACAGCGTGCCCGCCGTCAGGGCACCAGCAGGGGGCTAGCGGGGCGTTAGCGCGGGGCGGGCGGCCCCGTCCGACCACGTGTTGGCCGACGCGGAGCTCTGCCCGTCCCGGCGTCCGCGCGGCCCGTAGTATCGCGGTGTGTCGCGGCCCTACCGCCACGCTCCGCCTCGGCCGGGCCGTCCGCTCGTCAGGCGCAGCGACCTGCTCAGACGCGTCCAGGGACGCTGGGAGCGCCCCATCACCGTCGTCGTGGGCGGCGCCGGGTTCGGCAAGTCGTCGCTGCTCGCTCAGGCGGTGGACGAGAACGCCCTCGCCCGGCGTGGCGACGACTGCTGGCTGGGGTGCGGCCCGGGTGACGACGACCCGTGGCGGCTCGCCGCCGGGATCGCCACCGCCCTCGGGGCCGACGTCGCTCGAGTGGCCGACCGGGCCCTCGAGGACGGCGAGGCGGACGTCGCCGCCCTGGCCGACGCCCTGGTCGACGCCATGTGGCGCCGGTCGCCGCGGCAGGTGTGCCTGGTCGTCGACGACGTCCACGAGGTGGGCGACGGTGACGCGGCCACCCTGCTGGCGGCGCTGGCTGCGGCTCTGCCGGCCAACGGCCACCTCGTGCTCAGCGGGCGCGCCGAGCCGCCCGTGCCCCTCGCCCGGCTGGCCGCGCAGGGCGGGGTGGAGCGGCTGGACGAGGCCGACCTGGCGTTCGCCGACGAGGACCTGGCGGCCTTCGCCGCCCTGCGAGCCGTCTCGGTGGACCAGATCGACGACCTCGGCGGCTGGCCGGCACTGGTCGAGCTGCGCGCCGCCGGGTCCGGCGACACGGTCGACGACTTCCTCACCGAGGAGGTGCTCGCCGCGCTGAGCCCAGACGCCCGCCACGCGGTCGCGGTGGTCGCCGCCCTCGGCGGGGCCGACCAGGCCCTGCTCGACGCCGTGTCCGGACCGGGCGTCGACATCGACGGCCTGATGGCGCCGGTCCCGCTGGCGGCGGGCGACGACGCGGGCTGGTACGCCGTCCACCCCGTCTGGGCCGACCGCCTGGCCGACGACCTCGGGGCCGACGAGCGACGCGACGTCCAGCGCCGGGGTGGGAGGGCGCTGGCGGGCCGTGACCTGCATCGGGCGGTGGCCCTGCTGACCGCGGCCGGCGCCCATGACGACCTCCGGGCCGTGCTGCGGCGCGAGTGCCGGGCCCAAGACCTGACGGCGTCGGTCGAGGGCCTCGGCCGGGTGCACCACCAGCTCCCTCCCGAGGTCCGAGCCGCGCCCGAGGGCGAGCTGGTCGCGGGGATCGCGGTCACGAGCAGTGACCTCGACCGGGCGAGCCGGCTGCTGGCGTCGGCCGCGGCCCGGTTCGCCGACGCGGGCGACGACGACGGCCTGCTGTGCGCGGTCGAGCACCTCGCCCTCTGCGCCCACTGGCGCGAGGACGTCGACCTGCTGGCCGAGCTGTGGGGCTGGGCGGAGCGCCTGTCGGCGTTGCCCGAGGCCCGCGGGCTGCTGGCGATCGGCGAGGCGCTGACGGCCGACACCCGGGGCGAGGCGGCCCGGGTGCTGGAGGCGCTCGACACGATCGAGGCGGCCACGCTGGCCCCCTACTGGCGCACCCCGGTGGCCTGGCTGCGGGCGTCCGCCGAGCTGGCGCTCGGCTACGCCGACGCGGCCCGGCGCAACGTCGAGGTGGCCGTGGCGGCCGCCGGGCCCGCGCTGCGGGGCGCGCTGTCGATGCTGCTGGTCAACGCCCAGGCGCACAGCGGCGACGTCGGGGCCGCGGGCGACACGCTGGCGCAGATGCTGGCCGAGCTGGCCCGGTCCGGGAACGACCACAACCGGGCGCTCGGCGAGACGATGGCGGCCTCGCGTGCCGCCCTCGTGGGCGCGATCGACGAGGCCGAGCGCCACCTGGCCCGCGCCCGCCAGTTCGCCGGGCCGTCGCCGCGGCCCAGCCTCGTCGCCTCGCTGCGCGGGAGCGAGGCCGCGATCGCCGTGGGGCGCGGGGACGAGGCCGAGGCCGCCCGGCTGTTCCGGCTGCAGCTGGGCGGCCGCCCGGTCGACGAGGGCCGGCAGCGCTACGGGAACGTGCGCCGGCTGACGCTGCTGTACGTGCTGCTGCCCGAGACCCGCGAGCGCTTCACCGCCGACGCGGTCGGCCCGTGCTACCAGCCCGGCCTCGCGCTGGCGCGGGCGCTGGTCACCCTGCGCGAATCGGGCGACGTGGCCGAGGCCGCCCATCTGACGCCCGCGGCGTGGGGGGCCGCCCCGGCCTTCCTCCCCACGTCGTGGATCGTCGAGCTGGCGACCGCGGCGGCCGCAGGGGGCCGCTCGGACGCCCAGGCCCGGGTCATCGACTGCGGCGGGGTCGCCCGGCCCACCCTGCGCCTGCTCGCCGACGACGGCGGCGCCCCCCGCTCGGTGCGGACCTGGGCCCGGACCCTGGCCGACGCCCTGCCCCCCGAGCCCGCGGCCCGCCTCGACCTGGCCGTGCTGGGCCCGACCACGTTGCGGCGCGACGACCGTCCGGTCGACCACCCCCACTGGCGCCGCGAGCGCGTCCGGGCCCTGCTGCTGTTGCTGCTGGCCCGGGGCGGCGGCACCCGGGAGGAGCTGGCCGGCGCCCTGTGGCCCGACCTCGACACCCCCAGCGCGCTGCGCAACCTGCGGGTCACGCTGTCCTACCTGCTCGCCGTGCTCGAGCCCGACCGACCCGACGGGGCCCCCTCGTTCTTCGTGCGGGCCGAGGGCCCGTCGCTGCGGCTCGTCACCGACGGCTGGCTGACCGTGGACTCCCACGCGTTCGACGCCCTCGTCGACCGGGCCCGTGAGGCCGAGCGTCACGGCGAACCGTCGGCGGCTCTCGACCTGTACCGCCGGGCGCTCCGGCTCTACCGGGGCGCGTACCTCCTCGACGCCGGGTACGAGGAGTGGGCCCTCCCCCACCGCGACCGGCTGGCGGCCCGGTTCGTGGCGGCCGCCGTGCGGGCGGGCGAGCTGACGATGGCCGGGGGCGACCCCGACGAGGCGCTGCGGCTCGCCGGCCGGGCGGTCGAGGCGGAGCCCTGGTCGGAGGGAGCCCACCGGCTGAGCGTCGCCGCCCACCTGGCCCGCGGCGACCGGGCCGCGGCCCGCCGGGCCATGCAGACGTGCCTGCGCCAGCTCGACGACCTGGGCGTCCCGCCGACCGAGGACACCGAGATCGTGCTCAGAGCTGTGAGCTGAACGGCCGGCAGCCCAGGGCGAGGCAATGGGTTCCGTCCGGCCAAGGGCGAGGCGATGAGTTCCATATACGGAACCCACGCCTCATCCTCCCGTGGCTGGAACCCAATGCCTCGGGTCCCGGGAGGTGGATGCACCGACGTCGGTCGGCGTGGCGGGCGGCCCGCGCCTCGCCGGCCGATCCGGTGGGCGAGGCAATGGGTTCCGTCCGCCCGAGGATGAGGCGACAGTTCCGCATCTGGAACCCATGACCTCATCCTCTGGGGGGCGCGGCGACCCGAGGGCGTCGGCGCCGACTCAGACCGGGCGGCCGTCGGGGTCGACGGCGCAGAGGCCCCGCCACGTCTGCGGGATCTTGCCCCGCTCGAGCGCGCCGGCCGCGATGAGCACCTCGAGGACCGGCCGGGTGGCGTCGACCCGGGTCTGGACGCGGCCCGGGTGGTTGCGGGCCTTCTGCCACGTGGCCATGGCCGGCAGGCCGACCGAGCCGAACACGCCGGCGTGGATCATGTTCTCGTACATCTCGCGGATGAACAGCGGCGCCGCGAAGCGGACGAGCGACTTGTCGACGATGCCGGCGGTCTCCCACACCTCGGGCAGGCGGGTCCGGGCGAACGACAGGTGCCGGGCCTCCTCCTGCCGGTGGTAGCGGTTGACCTCGCGCACGAACGGGTCGGTGCCGGGGTGGTCGGCGGCCCGCTTCTGCAGCAGGTCGGGGATCTCCTCGCCCGCCAGCACCATCGTGTAGAGCAGCGCGGGGTTGTGGATGATCTGGTTCACCACCCGGCTGGCGATCCGGTCGGTGAACCAGTTGTCGATGGGGTTCGGCGCCGCCGGGCCGAGCTGGTCGAGCAGGCGGGCGAACAGCCGGGAGTGCCGCGTCTCCTCCCCCAGCTCGTGCAGCAGATAGGTGATGCGCGGGTCGGTGTAGTCGTCGGCCTCGGCGATCTGCAGGCCGAAACCGGCCATGAGGATGGCCTCGAACATCAGGCCCGAGCGGGTGATGGCGGCGAGGGCCTGGCGGCTGAACGTGACGTACTGCTCGGGCGTGAGGCTGCCGGCGTCGAGCCCGGCGGTGGGGAGCAGCAGCTCCGCGGGCAGCACGGCACCGTCGCCCAGCGACCCCGGAAGGTCCTTGTCGGGATCGATGATGCGCGCCAGCGAGGCGCGGTTCAGCTTCTCGACCCGGTGGGTCGCCGTGGCCTGCGACATGGTCTTCCCCCTTGCGGCCGGTCTGCCACCCCTGGACTTACCGGCAGTAACCATTGGTAGGCGCTGGCGGTGGGGGAATCAACGTGACAGTGGCCACCCCCTGTCCGGCGAGTGCCGGGAGGTCACCACGCCAGCTCGTCGCACCCCTTGTGCGTGTCGGGCTCGATCTGCAGGGTGGCGTGGTCGATGCCGTGCTGGTCGCGCATCACGACCCGGGCCCGGTCGAGCACCGCGTGGGTGTCGGTGCCCTCGCACACCATGAGGTGGACCGACGCCACGTCCATCTCGGAGGTGAGCGTCCACACGTGGAGGTCGTGCACGTCGACGACCCCGTCGAGGCCCCGCAGCGTCGTCTCCAGCCCCACCAGGTCGAGCCCCGGGGGCGCGGCCTGGACGAGGACGCGCACGGCCTGGGCGCCGAGCCGCCACGTGCGGGGCAGGATGAACACGCCGATCGCCACGCCGACCGCCGGGTCGACCCAGGCCCAGTCGGTCACGCCGATGACCACGGCCGCCGCGATCACCCCCACCGAGCCCACCAGGTCGGACAGCACCTCGAGGTAGGCGCCCTCGACGTTCAGGCTCTCCTTCGACCCCGCGCGCAGCAGGGCGAACGCGACGACGTTGGCGACGAGACCGACGATCGCCACCACCAACATCGGCCCGACGAGCACGTCGAGCGGATCGCCCCAGCGGCGGACGGCCTCGACCACGACGTAGATCGCCACCGCGAACAGGAGCACCGCGTTGGCCAGCGCGGCGAGGATCTCGAGCCGGTAGAGGCCGAACGTGCGCGGCCCGTCGGACGCGGCCCGGTCGGCCACATGGATGGCGGCGAGCGCCATGGCGAGGCCCGCCACGTCGGTGAGCATGTGGCCGGCGTCGGACAGCAGGGCCAGCGAGTTGGCCGCGAACGCCGCCACGACCTCCACCACCATGGCGGTGGCCAGCACCGCCAGCGCCGCCAGCAGGCGGCCCTTGTGCCGGGCCCCCGACCGCAGGCTCGGCGCGTGCGAGTGCGCGTGGTCGTGCCCGTGGTCGTGGCTGCGCCCGGGGCGGTGCGGGGACGGCTGCGCTTCGGCGTGCGTCATGCGGGTGACTCGTGGTGCGTCACCCGCGAGACTGCTTCGGCGTGCGTCATGCGGGTGACTCCTGGTGTGTCACCCGCGAGACTAACGGTGCGCGGACAGGACCGACCGTGGGGGAGGCGCCATGCATGTGACCGATCTGCACCGCCGGAGCGTCGAGGGCTTCGCGGCGCGCGTCAACGCCCTCGACGGGCTGCCGCCCGAGCGCTGGGCGGCATCGACGCCGTGCGCGGAGTGGGACGTCCGCGCCCTGCTCAACCACATCGTGTACGAGGACCTGTGGACGGTGCCCCTGATGGAGGGCGCCACCATCGAGGAGGTCGGCGACCGCTACGAGGGCGACCTGCTGGGCGACAACCCGCTGAGCGCGACCCGCGCCGCCTGCGACATGGCGGTCACGGCGGCCGCCTCGGGCGTCGTGGCCGGCAAGACGGTCCACCTCTCGTTCGGCGACGTCCCCGCCGAGGAGTACGCCTACCAGCTCGCCGCGGACCACATGATCCACGGGTGGGACCTGGCGGTCGCCACCGGGGGCGACACGTCGATGGACCCCGACCTGGTCGAGGCCCTTGCCGCGTGGTTCGCCGAGAACGAGGACGCCTACCGCGGCGCCGGCGCCATCGCCGAGCGCCCCGCGGGGGACGGGGCGCCCGGCGACGCGTGGAGCGAGCTGTTGCGGGCCTTCGGGCGCAACCCGGGCTGGCGTCCGGGGTAGCCGCGACCCGCACCAGCTCCTACTGGACCGCAGCGCGCCGGAACACGCGCATCGCCACGAACGTCATCACCGCGGCGAACGCCACCACGACGGCGATGCTCAGCGCGGCCATGGCCGTGGCGTTCGACATGCCCCAGATGTCGTGGAGGCCCGACGAGTTGCCGCCGAGCAACCCGTAGCGCATGAGCGCCAGCGCATGGGTCAGCGGGACCACCTTGGCCAGCGCGGTCAGGGCGGCCGGCAGCGCGCTGATCGGGAACAGCGACCCGGCGAAGAAGAACGGGACGATGGCGATGCCCGGCACGGCGGCGGTGAAGTCCTCGACGCTGGCGACCTTGTTGGCGATGGTCTCGGCCACGCCGTACATCGCCACCGCGAGCGCCCCGGCGGCCCCGACGAACCAGGCGAGGCCGGTGGCCGAGACGTCGAGCTCGGCGCCCCGCAGCACGGACGCCCCGATGAGCACCGCGACCTGGAGCGCGGTGGTGCAGAGGGCGACCGCCAGGTTGGCCAGCACCAGCAGCGGGCGGCTGACGGGCGCGGCCAGCAGGTCGCGGCGGGCGCCGCCCTCGCGGTCGACGACCGCACCGATGCCGGCGAACATCGAGTTGAGCGGGATGAGCAGGCCGGCGATGCCGACCGCGGTGAAGCTCATGTAGTCGACCCCGGGCACGGTCGGCCCGATCGAGTCGAGCGCCGGCGCGATGACGATGGCGAACATCACAGGCGCCAGCAGCGGGACGAGCAGCTCGCGTGGCGTGCGCACGCTGAGGGCGAACCGGCGGCGGGCGAGCACGCCGAGGGCGGCGCTGCCGGAGACGCGGGAGGTCGCCGGCCCCGCGCCGGTGGACGACGCGGTGGGGGCGGTGGTGGATGCGGTGATGGTGGACATGGGTCCTCCTGGTCGCGCGGCCGGTCAGGCCGCGATCCGGGCGCCGGTCAGGCGCAGGTAGACGTCGTCGAGCGTCGGGCGGCGGGTTCCGAGGCGGGCGTTCGGCAGCCCGAGGCGGTCGATGGCCGCCACCGCCTCGGCGAGCGTGCGGTCCCGCAGGGGCACGCTCACGGTGTCGCCGATGCGGAAGGCGTCGGGGCCGGCGAAGCCCGCCGCCCCCAGTGCGGCCAGGGCGGCGGCGCCATCGCCCTCACCGTCGGGGCCCTCGACCTGCAGGTCGAGGATGTCGGTGCCCAGGCCGGCCAGCAGATTGGCCGGCGAGTCGAGGGCGACGACGACCCCCTCGTGCATGATGGCGACGCGGTCGCACAGGCGCTCCGCCTCGTCGAGGTAGTGGGTCGTGAGCAGCACGGTCATCCGGGTCTTCCTGCGCATCCGGGCGAGGATGTCGATGATCTCGAACCGGATGCGGGGGTCGAGCCCCACGGTCGGCTCGTCGAGGAACAGCACCTGCGGACGGGACAGCAGGGCCCGGGCGATCTCGAGCCGCCGGCGCTGCCCCCCGCTGTAGGTGCCCACGGGACGGTCGAGGATGTCGGCCACCCCGAGGTCGCGGGCCTGCTCCTCGATGCGCTCCTGCACCTCGGAGCGGGGCACGCCCCACAGCCGGGCGTGGGTCTCGAGGTTGCGCCGCCCGGTGAGCGCCCGGTCGACCACGGCGTCCTGGAACACGACCGCGCTCACGGCGCGGGCGGCGCGGGGGTCGGCGACCACGTCGTGTCCGCCGAGCTCGGCCCGTCCCCGGGTGGGGGCGACGATGCCGGTGAGCATGCCGACGGTCGTCGTCTTGCCGGCCCCGTTGGGCCCGAGCAGCCCGACGACCTCGCCGGGGGCGACCTCGAGGTCGATGCCGCGGACGGCCTCGACGCCGCCGGGGTAGGTCTTGGCCAGGCCGCGCACGGCGAGCGCCGGGCGCGGCGAGGGCGGCGGAGGCGCCTCCCGGTGGTTGTCGGACGGGGGTGCGGGGCGGTGTGTCAGCGAATCGGTCATGGCCCCACGACGAGACAGCGCCGCGGAACGTCACATCTGGCCGTCCTGCCTCGTCGTGGAGGGTGCCCGCTACCGTCATCCCCCGGAGGCGTCCATGGACCCCCGTACCCCCGCCCTCTCGCCCACCGATCGCCGCGTGCGCGATGCCTGGCTCGCCGACCGCGCCTTCCTCACCGGTCAGGCGCAGCGCATCGTCAGCAGCCGCGCCGAGGCCGAGGACGTCGTGCAGGACGCGTTCGGCCGCCTCGCCCGGTCCGACGTCGACGCCATCGACGACCTGCGCGGGTGGCTGACCGTCGTGGTGCGCCGCCTGAGCCTCGACCGGGTGCGGTCGGCCTACGTGCGCCGCGAGGTGGCCGGCGAGCCAGGCGACACGGCGACGCCATCGGGCGGGGACGCCGATCCGGCGGATCGTGTCACGCTCGACGACCAGGTGACGCGGGCCCTCGGCGTGGTGCTCGAGCGGCTGACGCCCGCCGAGCGCACCGCGTTCGTGCTGCACGACGTGTTCGACTTCCCCTTCGATGCCGTGGCCGAGATCGTCGGCCGCACCCCCGGCGCCTGCCGCCAGCTCGCCAGCCGGGCGCGGCAGTCGATCCGGGCCGGGGCGGCGCGCCCGCCGGCGGACGACGGCGCCGCGGTGAGCGACGTGGCCGAGCGGTTCGCCGCCGCCTGCGCGGGCGGCGACATGCAGGCGCTGCTCGCCGTGCTCGACCCCGACGTCGACGGCGTCGCCGCCCTGCTCGGCGCCGGCCCGATCATCGAGAGCACCGGCGCCGCCGAGGTCGCCAGGCGGGCGATGGCGCTGTTCGGTCCCGGCAGCCGGCGGACGCTGGTCGCCGTGCCGGTCGAGGGCGGCCCCGGCCTGGTGGCGTTCGAGGACGACCGGGTGGTGGCGGTCATCAAGGTCGGCGAGCACGCCGGCCGCGTCCACCACCTCGAGGCCTTCGTCCGCCCCCGGGGCGACCGCTAGTCAAACCGCCGGGCCGGCGCCGCCTCCGCGTCCGGCGACCGAACATGCGACGGATCCCGTCGCCTAGCCGCGCGTGGTGTCGCAAGAACGGTCGCAGGATCCCGCCGGTCAGGCCACTGCCCGCTCCGCCGCGCGCCGTGCCCGCCGGCGGTCGCCGCCGGTGGTCCGTCGCGGCGGGTACACCGGCCAGACGACGGTGTCGCCGACGATCACCCCCAGCACGCCGTACTGAACCAGCTCGCCGAACGCCTGCCCCGCGCCTGCAGACGCCTCGCCGCTGGCGAAGGCGTCGTCGGCCACCCGGAACACGAGGTCGGGCCGGCGCGCATCGGTCGCCCCTGACAGCCAGAGGGCCACCTCTGATCCGGTGGTGGCAGAGGCCCGGAGCTCTCCCAGCCGCGAGCAGATCGTGAACACCGGCACCAGGACGGCGATCAGCGGCGGCCAGTGGAGGACGTAGGCGGCGGCGAGCAGGACGAGGGCGACGACAAGTCGCGGTCCGCGAAGTCGCGATGACCACAGCAGGGAGTCGTCGAACTCGCGGCGGAGGATCAGGCGGTACGCCACGTCCCGCAGCTCAGGGGCAAAGTCGGGCGACAGCGCTTCCGTGCGCAGGCGGCGCTGCTGGTCCGCCCACTCGACCGCCGACGTCGCCGCCATCCCCTCTCCCTCCGCCTGCTCCGTCCCCATGACCTCGGCACTAGCGTCGCACGGCGTGGAGCATGCCCGCACCGCCGCCGGCCGGCTCGGCCCGCGCCTCGTGGTGGCGGGCACGCACTCGGGGGTCGGGAAGACGACCGTGGCCACGGGGCTGCTCGCCGCCCTGCGGCGGGCCGGGCACCGGCCGGCGGCGGCCAAGGTCGGGCCCGACTTCATCGACCCCGGCTACCACACGCTGGCGTGCGGCCGGCCGCCCCGCAACCTCGACGCCTGGCTGTGCGGCGCCGACGCCATCGTCCCGCTGGCGGGCCGGGCCGCGGCGGGGGCCGACCTGCTGGTGGTCGAGGGGGTGATGGGCCTGTTCGACGGGTCGTCCGACGGCACGCCCTCGTCGACCGCCGACGTGGCCCGGCTGCTCGACGCCCCGGTGGTGCTGGTGGTCGACGCCAAGGCCATGTCGGGATCGGTGGCGGCGCTGGTGGCGGGCTTCGCCGGGTTCGACCCCGCCGTGCGGGTGGCCGGGGTCGTCCTCAACCGGGTCGGGTCCGACGGTCACGAGACGCTGCTGCGCGAGGCGCTGGCGCCGCTCGGCCTGCCGGTGCTGGGCGCCCTCCGCACCGACGACCGGCTGACGTGGCGCGACCGCCACCTCGGCCTGATCCCGGTAGCGGAGCGGCCGGCCGAGGTGGCCGCCGCCCTCGACCGCCTCGCCGACGCGGTGGCCGAGCGGGTCGACCTCGAGGCGGTCGTGCACCTCGCCCGCACGGCTCCCGACCGGTCGGCCGGCGGGGTGGCGGTGCCGGCGCGGGTCGTGCCGCCGGGCCGGACCGTGCGGGTGGCCGTGGCCGCCGGGGCCGCCTTCACGTTCACCTACGCCGACACGCTCGACGCCCTCGACGCCGCGGGCGTCGAGGCGGTGCCGGTCGACCCGGCGCACGACGCCGCCCTGCCCGACGGCACAGCCGGCCTGATGGCGGGCGGCGGGTTCCCCGAGGTCCACGCCGCCGACCTGGCGGCCAACGAGCCGCTGCTGGCCGACGTGCGCGCCGGGGTGTCACGGGGGATGCCGACCTGGGCCGAGTGCGGCGGCCTGCTGTGGCTGTGCCGCACGCTCGACGGGGCGCCACTGGTCGGGGTCGTGCCCGCGGACGCCCGCATGACCGACCGGCTCACGCTCGGGTACCGCACGGCGACAACCACGGCCGCGTCGCCCGTCGGGCCCGAGGGGACGACGCTGCGGGGTCACGAGTTCCGCTACTCGGCCGTCGAGCCGCCGGGAGACGCGCTGACGCTCTCGTCCCGGTGGGGCGAGCGGGGCGACGGGTTCGCGACGCGGTCGCTGCTGGCGACGTACCTCCACGTCCACCCGGGCGGCGACCCGGCGCCGGTGGCCGCCTTCGCCCGGGCCTGCGCAACGGCGGCGGGGGCATGACCGACGCGGCCCCGATCCCGATCGTGGGGCTGCTCGGCGGGCAGTGGTTCGGCGACGCGGCCGAGCGCGCCCTGCGGGAGGCGGCGGTCCTGCTGGGCCACGCCGACCAGTTCGCCCTGCTCCCGGCCGACGTCCCCGGCGAGCGGGCCGAGGTCTGGGGTGACCTCGGCGAGGTCGTCGACCGGGCCGTGGCCGAGCGGGACGCCGGGCGCCCGCCGTGCATCCTCGCCGCCGGCGACCCCGGGTTCCACGGGATGGTGCGCTTCGCCGCCCGGCGCCTCGGCGAGGAGGGGATCGCCGTGCACCCGGCGCCGTCGTCGATCGCCCTGGCCGCGGCGCGGGTCGGGATGGCATGGGACGACCTCGTGGTGGCGTCGGTCCGCGCCCAGTCGCTGGCCGAGGTGGCCGAGGCGGTGCGCACGCATCCCCGGGTGGCCGTGCTGGTGTCGCGCCGGGTGCCGCCCGAGACCGTGGGCACCGCCCTCGTCGCCGCCGGCTGCCCCGACCGGCGGGTGGTCGTGTGCGCCCGGCTGGCCGAGCCCGGTGAGGAAGTGACCCGCACCGACCTCGCCGGCCTGGCCGCGGGCACGTTCGACCCGTTGGCGGTGGTGATCCTGCGGGCGCCGGACGAGCCGCACGAGACCGTCGAGCCGCCAACCGCGTGACCTAGCGGTTGCCCACCCACCACGTCACGCAGGCCGGCGGCGCGGGCCCGTCAGCCCCGGGGCGATGGGCCATGACAGCAGGGTGGGGCGTACCCTGGGCAGCCATGCGCTCGCGTGCTCCCCGTCGTGCCTGCCTGCTCGGCGGCGCGGCGTCGGCGCTGGCCACGGGCCTGCTGGCGGCGACGCTGCTGGCGGGCGGGGCGGCGCCGGCGGGGGCCCACGCGACCTTGATCGGGACCGTCCCGGCGGCCGACGGCGTGGTGGACGCCGTGCCCACGGCGGTCGAGCTGCGGTTCGACGAGCCGGTCGAACTGGTCGACGACGCGGTGCAGGTCTTCGGACCCGACGGCGACCGGGTGGACCAGAGCACGGTCGAGACCCGGGACGCGGGCGCCACCCTCGTGGCGCCGATCGGGGGCGACGCCCAGGGCACGTACACGGTCGCCTGGCGGGTGACGAGCGAGGACAGCCACACGCTCTCGGGCTCGTTCGTGTTCCACAACGGGATCCGCACGGGCGCCGCCGACGTCGACGACGGGAACAGCACCGCCACCGACATCTTCGGCGGCGTCGCCCGGTGGTTCGGGTTCGCCGGCACGATGACCGCCATCGGCGCCGCCGCCGTGGCGCTGCTGCTCCCGCGCCCCGCCCGGGACGACGGCAGGACCGGCGGCGCGCCCGCCGAGTCGGGCGACCCCACCGACCCCACCGATCCCGCTCGGCCCGCCGCGCCGGCCGGTGGGAACGGCATGGCGCGCGACGGGATGGGCGCCGGCGGAACCACCGCCACCCTCACCGCGCCCGCCCCGGCGGGGACGGCACCCGCCGAGGCCGCGGGCGATGCCCGCGCCCTGCTGCGGGTGCTCGCGGCCGGGGGCGCCATCGTCGGAGCGGTCGGCGCATTCCTCGCTCTCGTCGCCATCCTCGCCGAGGGCGCCGGGCGCAACGTGTACGACGCCCTCGCCCTCGTCACCGACGTGGCCCCCGACACCCGCACCGGCCAGCTCGCCCTGCTGCGCGTGGCCCTGACCGTCGCCGCCGCCGTGGCCGCTCTGATCCCGGCCGTGTGGCGCCGGGCCCCGGCGACCGTGCTCGCGCTCGGCGGCGCGGCCCTGGTGGTCACCACCCTCGCCGGCCACGCGTGGACCGCTCCCAACCGTTGGGTGGCGGTGGTCTCCGACCTGGTGCACCTCGGCGCGGTGTCGCTGTGGATCGGCGGGCTGCTCGCCCTGTTCGCCGTGCTGCCGCTACTCGGGCGGGCCACCCGGGTCCGCCTCGCCACCCGCTTCTCGGCCCTGGCCCTCGGCGCCGTGGTTCTCGTCGCCGCCAGCGGCACCGTCTCCGGCTGGCAGCAGGTCCGCTCACTCGACGGCCTCACGTCCACCTCGTACGGCCGGCTGCTGCTGGCCAAGGTCGCCGGCTTCGCCGTGCTGGCGGTGCTCGGCTGGCTCAACCGGGCCCGGCTCGTCCCCCTCGTCGAGCGCACGGTCGGGCCGCTGCGCCGCTCGCTCCGCCTCGAGCTGGCCGTGGCCGCGGTCGTGCTGGCCCTGACGGCCGCGCTCATCCACCAGCCGCCCGCCCGCACCGCCGCGTCCGACGGCCCGTTCGACACCACGGTCGAGGCCGAGGCCGGCGAGGTCCTGAGCGCCACGGTCGACCCGGCCGAAGCCGGTCCGAACGACATCCACCTGTACTTCACGGGCGCGTCGGGCGAGCCGCTGGCCGTCGACGCGGTGCAGGTCACCGCAGGGACGACCGACGTGCCGCCCCGCCGCTTGCAGGTCACCCCCGTCAGCACCAACCATGTGACCGTCGCAGGGGCGTCGCTGCCCGCGCCCGGCACCTGGACCGTCGAGGTGACGGCCGTGCAGGCGGGTCAGCCCCTGGTCTTCACGTTCGAGGTACCGATCTCATGATGACGTCCACCCGTTCCCACCCGCTACGACTTCTGGCCGCGCTGCTCGGCCTGCTCGGGGCCGCCGTCCTGGCCATCGGCCCGGTCGCCCCGCCCGCCGGGGCGCATGACGGGGACGCCGTCCTGACGGTCGAGGCCGTCCACCCGGCCGGGCAGTCGATCCACTACATCGTGCGCGTCACCTGGGCGAACGACGGCCACCCCGCGGCCGACGCCACCGTGACCGCCACTGCGGTGGCCCCCGACGGCACGCAGCTCACGCCGGTGCCGCTGGCCCCGGCCGACGACGACGGCCGCTACGCCGGGCCGGTCGAGTACCCCGCGCCGGGTGCGTGGACGGTGCGGATCACCTCGATCGAGCCCACGGGGACGATCGAGCAGCCGCAGGAGGTAGCCGCCACCGAGACCACGCAGGGACCGGACGTCACGACCGGCGATGCCACGGAGGGTGGGTTCGCGCCGGAGGATGACGGCACCGGAGCGAGCGCCGACGAGTCCGGGGCCAGCGCCGACGACGCAGCCCAAGCGCCGGCCGCCGACGACACGAGCGACGGTGATGACGGCGGGTTCCCGGTGCTGCTGGTGGTGGCCGCGGCCGCGGTCGTGCTCGTCGGCGCCGTCACGGCGGTGAACATCATCCGCCGGACCCGAGCCAACCCGCCCGGGGGCGGCCCGACCACCGAGGGCCCGCCCGCCGGCGACCCGACGGCCGGGTCCTCGCCCGAGAGCGCGGCCGCAGGCGCGTCGTCCGACACGCCGACCACAGGCTGACCCGGCGCGCCGTGGCCCGCTCCCCGCGCCGGACCGCCCGCGCGGTCGCCGTCGCGGCCGTCGCCCTGACGGCCCTCGTGGCGGGGGCGGGTCCCGCGGCGGCCGACCCGCCCCGCCCCACCGACTACCGCTCGACGGTCACGGCCGTCACCCCGGCGACCGACGCCGTGCGGGCCGAGATCGTGGGCGGCGACGCCTTCCTCGAGCTGCGGGTGGACGAGGGGCACGAGGTGGTCGTCGAGGGGTACGGGGGCGAGCCGTACCTCCGGTTCCGGGCCGACGGCACGGTGGAGCGGAACGTCCGGTCCCCGGCCACGTACCTCAACGACGACCGCCAGGGCGCCGTCGACCTGCCGGCCCGGGCGGACACCGAGGCCGACCCCGAGTGGGAGGCCGTGGCCGACGGGGGCACGTACGCCTGGCACGACCACCGGATCCACTGGATGGCCGGGAGTCGCCCCCCGGGCGCCGAGCCGGGTGACGTGGTCCAGTCCTGGACCGTCCCCCTGACAGTCGACGGCACGGCGACCGAAGCGACGGGCGAGCTGGTGCTGGTCGCCCGGGTGAGCCCCGTGCCCTGGATCGCGCTGGGGATCGCCGGCGCCGCCGTGGTCGTCGTCCTCGGACGCCGCCGCCCGCTCCTGCCCGCCGTGGCGGTGACCGTGGCCGCCGCCGGCGCGCTGGTCGTGGGCTGGGCCGAGTTCTCGGTGGCACCGACGGGATCGGGCGCCAACCCGCTCCTCGTGGCGGTGCCGCTGGTCGGGCTGGTGGCCGCCGGCCTCGGCGTGGCCTTCCGCGGCCGGGGCGCCGGGCCCACGGCGACGCTCGCCGGCGCCGCGGCCGTCGTCGGGTGGGGGGCGCTGCGGGCGAGCGTGCTGTGGATGCCCGTGCTGCCGACCGACCTCCCGGCCGGCGTGGACCGGGCGGTCACCGCGCTGGCTGTCGGCGTGGCCGCCGGCGCGGCAGCGGTGATCGTGTGGTCGGGCGGCCTCGCCGTGCGTCGCCCGGCCGAGGCGGACGACCGCGTCCCCGACGAGGCGCGCCCCGCCGACCCCGCCCCGGCGACCGTGGATCCCACCCCCGAGGCTGACGATGCCGCCGCCACCCGAGGAGGGGGAGATCCTCGGTGACGACGGCATCAGTCGGCCGACGTGGTGAACACGCCGGCCGACCGGCCTATTCCGCCGTTTCGTGAACGAACTACGCCGAGCGCCGCGAGCGGAAGATGGCGAACGCGCCGGCCAGCAGTCCCAGCACGCCGACGACGATGCCGACGGTGGCGAGCGTGGTGGCCGAGTCGACGTCGTCCTGGCTGGCGGTGTTGGCGACGCTCACGCCACTGGCCGCCTCGCCCTCGGCTGCGGCATCCTCCTCGGCCGCGGCATCGTCGCCGTGCTCGTCCTCGGCGTCGACGAGTGTCAGCAGAGGGGCGGGATGCTCGGGCTCCTCACCGCTCTCGAGCGGCTCGTCGATCCACCGCACGACCTCGCCGCTGGCGTAGGTCTGGATGGACGGGAAGAGGATCTGGTCCACGTCCTCGGGCAGCGGGCCCGCAGAGATCTCGAACTCCTGGAACTCGCCCGGATTGATGGTGCCTCCGGTCCAGGTGATCTTCGACACGACCTCGGTGACCTCGCGACCGTGCATGTCGATGGGCTCGGCCAGGGTCCGGCGCTCGACCGCGTAGGTCCAGCCCGGCGTCGGCTTCACGCTGATGCTGGCGATCGGCGTGTCCTCAGGGATGTTGACCTCGAGCGAGGTCGTGCCCGAGTCGGGGCGCTCGTTGGGCACCCGGAAGGCCAGGGCGGCGAAGCCCCCCTTGGTGGCCTCGCCCGGGTTGACCGTCACGTGCGCAGCGGCCATGGGCGCCACGGCCACGAGGGTCGCGGCGCCGACAGCGAGGATGCGGCCCAGTCGTCGATGGTTCACTGACTGTCTCCTTGTGTGTGCATGGATCGGAAGGTCTGCGGGTCGGGTGTCGGGCGCCGGCGGTCCGGTCACGCCACGGGGACGGTCACGGCGAAGCGGGTCTGGTCGATGTCGCTGGTGCGGACCAGCAGCTCGAACTCCCACTCACCCGGCAGCGGGAACTCGAACGACTCGGCCGACCAGTGCCCCTGGCCGAAGTCGACCAGCGGCACGTCGAGAGGCCCCAGGTCCTGCTCGGGCAACGTGAGGGAGGCGGTCACCTCCTCGGCGGTGACCGGGAAGCCGTTCGGCGTGTTCAGGTAGAGGTGCACGCCCGTGGTGCCGACGGTGGTGGAATCCACGTCGAGGGTGAGGACGATCTCGTCCTCGGTCACCTGCGTGTCGAACGGCCCGCCCCCGCCGCCGGACGCGGTCTCGCCCGGGACGGCGTTGACCAGCAGCGCGGTGACGGCGAGGACCAGCACCGCGATGCCCACCTCGGCGGCCACCGACCAGCGCAGCACCTGGAGGCGGGACGGACCACCGCCGGGCGACGCCGCCACCGCCCCGGGACCGGGCGACAGGGCCAGCCGGGCGCCGCGGGCGCCGGCGCGCTGGCGCACCCAGCTGCGGCTGAAGGCGGCGGCCACCAGCATCGCCGCCACGAGAAGGACCTTGACCACGAGCAGGCGGCCGTACGTGGTCTCGGTGAGGGCGTCGTAGCCGCCGACCTGCCGCCACCCCTGGACCACCCCGCTGACGACGATGGCGGCCACCGCGCCGAACGCCACCTGCGAGAAGCGGTCCACCACGGCGACGCGGTCGTCGAGCACGTCGTCGGCCTCGTCGTCCCCTGCTCCACCCGGAACCCACAGCACCGCTGCGACCAGCAGGGCGAGGCCGCCCAGCCACACGCTCACCCCCGCGAGGTGGACGAGGTCGGTCACCACCGCGAGAGGCACCAGGTCGCCCGACACGGCGTGGCCCGTCAGCGTCACCGTCGCCAGCAGGGCCAGGCCGCCCGAAACCACCATTGCCCGAGCCGCGGTGGCACCGAACCGTCCGAGGCGAGGCGCGACGTAGGCGGCCAGGGCCAGCAGGATCAGCCGCACCACCCACGACCGGCCGGTGCGCGTGCCCAGCTCGTCGGCGATCACGTCGGTCGACAGGACGTCGCCGAGCGTGCCGCCGGCCGCGTAGGCGCCCTGCAGGGGGATGGACAGCACCGTCGCCACCACGGCGGCCAACCAGGCCCCGGCCACGACCCGGCGGGCGCGCCGGTCGCCCGCGCCGGCCGGCCACAGCCAGGTCAGGAAGACCAGCGACCCGACGAGCACGGTGAGGCCGCCGAAGGCGAGGAACCGCACGACGCCGTAGACGGCCCCGAGCGTGTGGTCACCGTCCTGGGACCCGCCGAGCACGTCGGCGATGAGCGCCTGGTCGTCGACGGCGATCGCGCCCTCGCCGACCCGGAAGGTGAACGCCCCGCTGACCGGGTGGCTGTCGGATGACACGACCCGCCAGGCCACGACGTAGGCCCCGTCGTCGAGGTCGGGAAGGGACGCGGCCACCGCCGCACCGTCGCCGTCCGGGTGCTCGGGCTCGCCAACCTCGATGCGGGTGCCCGTGGCGTCGAGCACCTCGATCGTGTCGTCGGTCATGGCCACCGACTCGGTGAAGTGCAGGACGACCTGGACGGGCGGCGTCTCCAGCTGCTCGCTGGCCGCGGGCTCGGTCGAGACCAGCTCGGCGTGGGCGTCGGCCCGAGCGGGGACGAGCAGCAACGCGAGCGCGGCCGCCGCGCCCGCGACGGCCGCCGCGCCCCAGCGAGAGCGGATCACGCGAGACGGACCACGATCGACGGGCGGGGCACCCGGCGGGCGAGCACCCACAGCACGCCGACGCCGGCGAGCTCGAGGACGTGCACGGCCTCGCGGCCGAGCAGGGCGTGGCCCGACACGACGTCGAGCACCGACGTGCCGACCATGAAGGCCACGAGCACGGCGGCGAGCGGCAGCATCCCCCACGCCCGCGCCGGGCGCACGGCCGCCACCAGGAACCCGACCGCCAGGCCGATGTCCCACGCGGTCAGCTCGTGCGCCAGGTGGACCGACGCGTGCCCGTCGTGGAGCAGGACCCCCGGCCAGGCCACGATCATCTGCACGACCGTGAGGAGCGCCAGGACGACCCGCCACTCCCCGGTGCGCAGCAGGCCGGTCGCGGCCTCGTCCGCCGGGGCGGTGAGGCTGGCGAGGAGCGCAGGGTCGAGCGCTACCTGGTCGCGAGGCGCGCGCTCGACGACCCGGACCAGCGCACCCGCGGCCAGGGCCCAGGCGCGACAGCTCTCGCAGCCGCCGAGGTGGGCGTCGATGTCGTCGTCGGGCAGGCCCGGGTCTTCGCCGTCGAGCCGCGCCGACAGGGCCTCACGAATGGTGCCGCAGCGCATGGGTACTCAGTCGCTCGCCGGCCCGGGCGAGTTCCCGGCCCTGCGCGTGAAATTCGACCGGCGCTCGGGACGCGAGGCAATGCCTGCCGCAACGACGTTGTCGAGGCACTCGCGTTCGGCCCCCGAACGCGATCGCCTCGAGAGTCCCGCAACGCAAGCCATTGCCTCGTGACCGGTCCGCGAGCCGTTGCCTCGTGGCCCATCGACGCGGGGTGAATCTGGCCCAGAGTCCGACCACGACTAGGTTGACGCGGCTGTGGACGAGGTCACGGTGTTGGCGCTCGCGGCACGGGACGGCGACCGGGTGGCGCTGTCGGCGTTCGTGCGGCAGACCTGGGGCGACGTGTCGCGCCTGGTCACCGCCGTCGCCGGCCGCGACCTGGCCGAGGACGCCGCCCAGGACGCCTACCTCCGTGCCCTGCGCGCCCTGCCGCGGTTCCGGGGCGACGCCAGCGCCCGCGTCTGGCTGCTGTCGATCGCCCGGCGGTCGGCGGTCGACGCCGTGCGCGCCGCCGGCCGGCGGCGCCGCCTGGCCCGCCTGCTGTCCGCTCGGGTCGAGCCCGAGGCGGCACCGGGCCTGGCCGACGGCGTCCTGTCCGAGCAGGCGCTGGGGCTGCTCGACCCCGACCGCCGGGCCGCGTTCGTGCTGACCCAGCTCCTCGGCTTCGACTACGCCACCGCGGCCGAGATCTGCGGGTGCCCAATCGGCACCATCCGCTCGCGCGTGGCCCGGGCCCGCGAGCAGCTCGTCGCCACGATGGGCCCGACCGCCAGCGAGCCGGCCGCCGGCGAGCCGACCGCTGGCGACGCGCCCCGCGCCCGGCCATCGCCTGCCCGGTGAGCCTCCCGGTCCTCGCCCGCCTCGACGACCTGCGCACCGCGCTGGCCGGGCCCGGCGTCGCGGTCCTGCAGGCCCCGCCCGGCGCCGGCAAGACCACCGGGGTGCCGCCCGCGCTGCTGGGCGAGCCGTGGCTCGGCGACCAGCGGATCGTCATGCTCGAGCCCCGGCGGCTCGCGACCCGGGCCGCGGCGCGCCGCATGGCCGCCGTGCGGCGCGAGCGGGTGGGCGAGACCATCGGCTACCGCACCCGCGACGATCGGGCGGTCGGCCCCGCCACCCGCGTCGAGGTCGTCACCGAGGGCATCCTCACCCGCCGGCTGCAGCGCGACCCGGCGCTCGACGGCATCGGGCTGGTGATCTTCGACGAGTTCCACGAGCGCAGCCTGCAGGCCGACCTCGGCCTCGCCCTGGCGCTCGACGCCCGCCGCCACCTGCGGCCCGACCTGCGCATCCTCGTCATGTCGGCCACGCTCGACGGCGAGCGGGTGGCGGCGCTGCTCGGCGACGACGGCGACCCGGCGCCGATCGTGACGAGCGAGAGCCGGGCCCACCCGATCGACATCCGGTGGGACCCGCGGCGGCCCCGCCAGCACCTCGAGCCGGCAGCCGTGGGCGCGGTCCGCAGGGTGCTGCGCGCCGAGCCCGACGGCGACGTGCTCGTCTTCCTCCCCGGGGCGGGCGAGATCCGGCGCACCGCGTCCGAGCTGCGCGAGGCGGTCGCCGCCGACGCGGTCGACGTCCACCTGCTCTACGGGGCCCTCACCGCCGGCGAGCAGGACGCCGCCCTCGCACCCGGCCTGCCCGGCCGGCGCAAGGTGGTGCTGGCCACCGACATCGCCGAGACCAGCCTGACGGTCGAGGGCGTGTCGATCGTGGTCGATGCCGGCCTGGCCCGACGGCCCGTGTTCGACGCCGGCACCGGGCTGACCCGTCTCGAGACCGTGCCCGCCTCGAAGGCGTCGGCCGACCAGCGGGCCGGCCGGGCCGGCCGGCTGGGCCCGGGGGTGGCCGTGCGCCTGTGGTCGAAGGTCGAGCATGCGGCGCGCCGGCCGTTCACCGACCCCGAGATCCGGCATGCCGACCTGGCCGGGCTGGCGCTCGAGCTGGCCGTTTGGGGGACCGACCCGGCCGCGTTGCCGTTCGTCGACCCGCCGCCGGCCCGGGCCCTGGCCGACGCCCGCGAGCTGCTCGTGGAGCTGGGTGCCCTCGACGGGGACGAGCCGCACGGCCCCACCGGGCTCGGGCGCGAGATGGTCGACCTGCCCGTCCACCCCCGCCTGGCCCGCATGGTCGTCGGCGCCCGCGCCGTCGGCCAGGCGTGGCTGGCCTGCCTGCTGGCCGCGCTCCTCGAGGATCGCGACGTGCTGCGCGGGCGGCCCGACGACCTGCCGAGCGACGTCGGCGTGCGGCTGGCCCTGCTGGACGACCCCGACGCCCGGCACCCGCTGGCCGACGGGCGCGCCCTGCACCGGGTCCGCGACCGCGCCCGCGACCTGGCCCGGCGGAGCGGGGTCCCGGCCGCCGGCGCAGACTCGGCCGAGTCGGGAACGCTGCTGGCCCTCGCCTACCCCGACCGCGTCGCCCAGGCCCGGGGCGGCGCCGGGCGCTTCGTGCTGCGGGCCGGGACCGAGGGCTGGCTGGCGGCGGGCGACCCGCTGGCCCACGAGCCGTTCCTGGCGGTGGCCGAGGTCGACGGGCGTCGCCGCAACGGCCGCATCCGCATGGCTGCGCCCCTGGCCGAGGACCAGCTCGAGGCCGCCCTCGGCGACCAGGTCGTCGAGCACGCCCGCCTCGTCTGGGACCGCGACCGCGACGACCTCGTGGCCCGCGTCGAGCGCAACCTCGGCCGGCTCCGCCTCGGCGTCACCGAGCGCCGCCCCGAGCCGGGCCTCCCCGCCACGCGCGCCCTGCTCGACCGGGTGCGCGACACCGGCCTCGCGCTGCTGCCGTGGACGCCGGCGGCGCGCTCGGTCCAGGCGCGGGTGGGGTTCCTCCACGCCGTCGTCGGCGCGCCCTGGCCCGACCTGTCGGACGCTGCCTTGCGGCGGGGCCTCGCCGACTGGCTCGAGCCCCTGCTGGCCGGCGCCACCGGCCGCGCCGACGTCGACCGCGTCGACCTGGCCCGCACCCTGCGCGGGATGATCCCGTACGACGTGGTCGCCGACCTCGACCGCCTGGCGCCCGAGGCCCTGACCGTGCCCAGCGGGCGGCGGGTGCCGCTGCGCTACGGCGACGGCGCGCCCGGGGACCCGCCGGTGCTGGCGGTGCGGGTGCAGCAGATGTTCGGCGTCGCCGAGACGCCGACCGTGGCGAACGGCCGCGTCCCGGTGACGCTGCACCTGTTGTCGCCGGCCGACCGCCCCGTGCAGGTCACGAGCGACCTGGCCGGGTTCTGGGCCGGCTCGTGGCACGACGTGCGCAAGGACATGGCGGGGAGGTACCCCAAGCACGCGTGGCCCGAGTACCCGAGCCGGCCGTGATCGTCAGTCGAGGACGAAGGTGACCTTCATGTGGACGCGGAAGCTCGTCACCGCGCCGTCGGTCACCAGCACCTTCTGCTCCTTGACGTAGGCGCCCTCGATGCCGTGCACGGTCTCGGCCGCCTTGGCGATGCCGACCTTGGCTGCCTCGGCGAAGCTCGTGGGCGACTCGGCGCTGATCTCGATGGTCTTGGCAACCGCCATGGCGGCCTCCTGGGAAGAGGAGAGATGCCCGCTGGGCCGATAGTCAACCGTGCCGACCGCCGGGGCGCCAGGGTCGGCGGGACCCCGGGGTCAGATCATCTGCTGCTGTTCGCGGCCGGTGTCGAAGAAAGTGTCCAGGTAGGCGCCGGGCTCGAGGTCGCTCTGACGGACGAGCGAGAAGATCTCGCACCCTTCGGCTGCGGCGCGCAGACCCGCCACGTCGTCGCCATAGGGCTCGAACACCTGGGCGAGGCCGCAGTCGACGGCGCCCTCGTCGGCGGCGTACTCGGCGCTCTCGGTCAGCGCGGCCTCGGCGGCGTCGTCGGCGGTGGCGCGCCGCCAGAGCGTGATGCGCTCCTGGTACACCCTCTCGTCACGACGGTGGACCACCGTCCTGACCGTGAACCACTGCATGGAAGCTCCCTGGCTGCGTGTTTCCCGGTCGACGCTGCGTCCTCGCCCGCGCCAGATGGCGCAGGTTAACGTCCGGCGTGCCCGAGATCCGAGACTTCTCCGCGGAGCGCACCGCCATCGACGGCCTCTGGCTCATCTCCATGAAGGAGGTGACCGACGAGCGGGGGACTGTGCGCGAGTTCTACCGCGAGTCGGCCTTCCTCGACGCCGGCATGCCGTCGCTCGGCCCGTGGCTGCAGATCAACGTGACCGAGACGAAGGCGGGCGCGTTGCGGGGCCTCCATGCCGAGGACATGGACAAGCTGGTCGCCGTCGTGGCCGGCGAGGCCTTCGGCGCCTACGTCGACACCCGGCGCGACTCGTCCACCTACGGGACCCTCGTGACCGTGCGCCTCACCAAGGGCACCCAGGTGCTGGTGCCCCGCGGCGTGGGCAATGCCTTTCAGGTCGTCAGCCCCGAGCCGGCCCAGTACGTCTACTGCTTCGACCACGAGTGGGTCCCGGGGATGGCGGGCACGGCGGTCAACCCGCTCGACCCCGCCCTCGGGATCGAGTGGCCGCTGCCGATCGACCTCGACGACCCGTCGCAGATCTCCGCGAAGGACAAGGCACAGCCTCCGCTGGCCGAGGCCAACTGAACACGGGGAACCTCACAGGATCTCCTTTCGGCGGGCGATCCCTCTCACAGATCGCCATGGCCTGCGGCCGTCTCGACCGATGGAAGCCCGGACCGCGGGCGGGGGGTTCGGGGGGCAGAGGCTCCGCCGGAGCCCCCCGACGTGGGTCGATCTGGCTCCGCCAGTCGACCCACTGAGGAGCGAGTCGGCCGGAGGCCGACACCGACAGTTCCGAGCCGAAGCTTGCTTCGGCGAGGACTTCACAGGATCTCCTTTCGGCGGGCGACGATGGCGCCGTCAGACCAGCCGGTCAGGTCGAGGGTGGACGGGGACGGCGCCGCCGGCGCCAGGGTGCGGGTGACGGTTCCGCCGTCGACGTCGAGCGACGCCACCGGGCGCCCGTCGAACGCGACGTCCACCCGATCGAGGCCCGCGGTCGTGAGCCGCACGCGGACCTTGCCGTCGGGCCGCACCTCGGGCGGGTCCGCCAGCGCCAGCGTGTAGACCGGGCGGCCCGCCAGCAGCTCGCCCGCCCGGGCCAGCAGATCGGGGTTGTCGCCCACGATGTCGTCCCGGGTCAGCTCGTGGACCTCGTCGGGGACGACGCCGAAGTCCTCGACCGGCGTGCCGACCCGATCGGCCCCGACCCGCAGCGTGCGCCGGACCGACACTCGGAACCCGGCGCCCGCGGGCAGGTCCACGAACGGGTTGGCGGCCGGGCCGCCGGCGTCGGGTGCGGTGTCCATCAGCAACTTCAGCAGGTCGTGGGTCCACACGTTGGCCCCGCCGGCGCCGGTGTTGCCGTCGACGCCCAGCACCGGGCCGATGCCGTGGTCCTGGAAGCCGGCGCTGAAGATGTCGGTGGCGCTGTAGCAGAGGGCGTCGGTGATGAGCACCACCGGCCCGTGGTAGCGCTGGCCCACCGCGTTGGCCGAGCCCTCGTCGGTGATGCCGAAGGCGTTCGAGTACTGGGCGCCCGTCGACACCGCCTGGCGTAGCGAGGCGACCCACGGGGACAGGTCGAACGTCGGGTCGAGCGGCGACGGGTCGTGCCGCTCGCACAGGCCGAGCATCAGCGGCGTCGTCGTCATCTGCGCCGGCTCGGGCTCGACGCGGCGGGGCGTCAGCACCTGCAGCAGGCGCTCGGCCGCGTAGATGAGGCCCCCGCCGTTGCCCCGGACGTCGACGATGAGCCCGTCCTGCGGCAGCGCCGCGGCCAGCCGGGCGAACTCGGCCACGAACGGGTCGGCGTCGTCGACGCTGAAGGTGAAGATGCGGATGTGCCCGAACGCGCCCGACGGCGTGTCCACCGCTCGGGCGCGGAACACGGTCGGCATGCTGGTGGCCACATCTGCGGCCTTGACGGCCACGCGGGTGACCGGCACCTTCGGCGAGGCGATGTCGGCCGCGGCGGCCACAGCTCGGGGCGCGAACATCTGCTTCTTCGCCTCGTTCACGGCCCGCACCTCGGCGTCGAGACCCTGTGCGGCCCGGGCGGCCACGCTCAGGCCCGTGCCGGTCACCGAGCCGTCGCCCCCTCCCCCGGCCACCGCCAGCTGCCAGTCGAGGCGGATCTCGCGCCCCGTGCCGTCGAGGCCGCGGTAGGTGATGACCACCCAGTCCTCGTCGGGCGGCACCGACCGCAGCAGGGGCCGGATCGTGAGGGCGTCGAGGCCCCGGGCGAAGCTGGCCGACGCGTTGCTGCCCGCCTGGCGGCGGGCGTTGGCCTCGACGGCCCGACGCACCGGCACGCCGTTCCAGTGCAGGACCTCGACCTCGGGGACGAAGGTGGGATGGGCCAGGGAGGCGGCCACCTTGGTGACGAGGAAGCGCTCGGCGCCCCCGTCGGCGGCCGCGTCGACGCACCGCTCGACCAGGAACGGCAGGAAGGCGGTGCGGGAGCCGAACGGTGCCGGCAGCAGGTAGTTGGTGTGCAGGTCGCGCACCGAGGCGAAGATGTCGGCCAGCTCGCGGTGGAACTCGACCTCCGATCCCCGGGTCTCCTCGGTCAGCGTGGCGAGCCGGTCGCGCAGCAGCCGCAGCCGCTGCACCGGGTCGACCGCGTGCATCGACCGCTTGAGCACGAGGTGGACGTAGCACTGCTCGATCATCACCAGTGCCTGGTCGATGAGCAGCAGGCGGTCAGCCAGCGTGAGCGTGCCGTCCCCCACGCTGCGGAGGAAGTCGCCCAGCAGCGCGGCCTGTGCGGTGCCGGCCGCTGCCTCGGCCAGAACGGGTGGTGCGGTCGGTGCCGCCGGGCCGGCGGGACCCGTGGGGGCGGCGGGCCCCGCGGGCCCCGCCGGCGCCGATCGCACGTCGGGCGGCTTGCGCCGGTACAGGCGAGCCAGCCCCCTGATCACGTCGACGGCCTCGGGGCTGAGGTCGGGCACGCCGGCCAGGCGGTCGGTGTACGTCTCGTCGTCGACGACGGTGAGCGGGTCGAGGTCCAGCGGGCCGAGCACCTCGGACAGCGGCTCGGCCGCCCCGAACGGGGCCAGGCCCAGCGGTCCGTCGCCGTTGCCGCCGTCGGCGGAGAACACGTCCAGCCCCCCGAACGCCGGGCGGTCGCTCGTGCCGTCGAGCTCGTCGTGGTCGAGCTCGAGGAACCACACGCCGGGGCTGGTGCCGTCGCTGGCGCCGAGGACGGCGCCGGCCGTGATCGGGTTCTCCAGCACCCGGGCCAGCTCGGGCAGGGTCCGCAGGCCCTCGGCCAGCCGGGCCTCGGCGTCGGCCAGCGACAGGGCGCCGACGACGGGGTCGCCGAGGGCGTCGGTCAGGTCGAGCACCCGGTCGGCGCCGCCGACCGTCCGGCCCTCGGCGGTGCGTCCCGCGGTGAACGGCCGCATCAGCGACGGCTGCCCGTAGCGGGGCTGCCCGTCGACCACCACGAGCGTGATCGCGCTCTCGCGGGCCTTCAGCAGGTGCTCGTAGGGGTCGCCCGACCGGCCGTCGACCACCACCATGTCGGCCCGCTTGCCCGGCTCGAGCGAGCCGACCGCCGCGTCCCACTTGAGCATGCGGGCCGGGTTGACCGTGGCCATCGCCACCAGCTCACGGGGTGTGAACACCCCGCCGCGGGCCTCGGACACGAGCCACGCCACCTTCATCTCGGCCAGCAGGTTCTTCGACCCCGACGGCGACCAGTCGGACCCGAGGGCCACCGGCAGGTTCTCGGCCCGGGCCCGTTCGATGTCGGCGGTGCCGCCGTAGAGCAGCAGGTTCGACAGCGGCGACCACACCATCGAGCCGCCCCGGGCGCGGAAGATCTGGTAGTCGCGTCCGGTCAGCCCGGCGCAGTGGATGCCGCAGAGCGAGGGCGTGATGGCCCATTCGTCGGTGCCGATGCGCAGGGACTTGAAGTGCTCGCGCGCCGGCTTGTCGACGCCCTCGGCCAGGTGGAGCAGCAGCGACGACGACCGGTTCAGCGTCTTCAGGAACGCCCGAGCGCTGCCGGCCTCGACGTCGGCCACGCGGGTGGCCGCGTTGGGCAGGGCGTCGTCGTCGGTGTCCTCGACGTTGCGGACGAGACCCTTGTAGTAGCGGCGGATCCCCATGTTCGACGCCAGGGCGATGCCCTGCGACGTGGTCACGCCGCCGAGCAGGCATTTGGCCTCCACGTAGCGGACCACGGCCTCGAGGAAGCCGCCCGTGCGGCCCAACACGCTGGCGGGCCCGCTGACGAAGCGGCGGTAGTCCCGGTGGCGCATCCACTGGCCCCGGTTGGTGAACCGCTGCGGGGTCTGCCACAGGGGCAGGGCGTTGTAGCTGAGGTGGTTGTGCAGCTCGATGAGGCCGGGGTAGATCGTGTCGCCGGTGCGGACGAGCCGGGCGTCGTCCCAGCCGTCGGGCGCCGGCTTCGCCGCGGGCCGGACCGCGACGATGGTCGTGCCGTCGACGTAGACCCGCCCGGGGTCGTGGACGTCGGACCGGCCGTTCATCGTGACGACCCGGCCCTCGTAGATGGTGCGCTCGGCCATGTCCCTGTCCCGCCTTCCGTGGGTGATTAGGAGGCACGCTCCTACGGGTCGAGGGCGTCCACCCACCGGGGCGCCCACACCTTGTATGCCGGCTCGGGGGGCGGATCCGCCCCCGGCACCCGCTTGGACCGCACGACCCGGTCGCCCGACGTGCCCTGCCAGCGGGGGACGCCGAAGGGCAGGTCGAGGCGAGGGATCTGCGCCCGTTCGCCGTCCCAGCTCGCGCCGGTCGGCGGCTGGTCGACGGTGAGCCCGAGGCCGCGCAGCCGGGCGTGGCCGGCCACCCAGGCGGCGCGGGCGCCCGACGCCGACCAGGCCGGGAGCGACACGACGGGCTGGCTGTCGAGATCGAGGCGGCCGGCGATGCGCTCGGCGTGCGGGCCGACCGTGACGATGGCGGCGACGGGGTTGTCGTCGAGCACCCGCCCGGCGACCGCCCGGTGGATCGCCACGACGTCGGGGCGATCGGCCAGCGCCCACACCTTCCCCGCGGGCAGCCCGGCGGTGTCGACGGGCAGGGTGCGCAGCACCAGGTAGCTGCGGGTGATGCCCAGCGCGGCCAGCAGCCCCTGCAGGCGCTGGCCGGCCTCGCCGGTGAAGGCCCGGCCCCACACCAGGTCGTCGTGGCCCGCCTGGTCGGCGAGCACGAGGACGCGGACGCCTGCGAACCGGCCCCGGTACAGGGGCCCGCCGCCGAACGTGGCCGCCCCCGGCACGCCGAGGGCGGCGAAGTCGGGCCAGGCCAGGCCGGGGGCCCCGCCGACCAGGAGGCGGGCCATCGCCGCGCCCGGGCCGCGGTCGAACTCGAGGATGCCCCTGGGCGGCTCCCACGGCAGGTCGCCGGGCTCGTCGTCGTAGCCGTCGCGACTTCCACCGGAGGCCTCGGCCGGATAGCTGGGCTCGCCTGCCTGGCGGACGCCGGGCTCGAGCTCGATGCTGCGCCCCTCGTCGCGGCGCGTGGTGCCCGTGCCGCCCGCCCCGAGCCGCCATGGCAGGCCGAACGGCAGGTCGCGCAGCGGGATCGGCGCACGCTCGTAGCGGAACCCCGACGCCGACCCCCGGCTGGCGCCCGGATCCGCCGGCAGCCACGCGGGCGTGTCGCGCACCCAGCCGAGGACGCGGCGGGCCGCTGCGGCGAACGAGGCCGCCACCTCGGACGACGCGCCCTGGGCGCCTGCCCCCGGGTGCATGACGTCGATGCAGCGGACGTTGGGGCCGATCGCCGCGGCGTCGAGCAGGTGGAGCTTGCCGCCCGCCGCGTCGCCGCTCCCGCCGCGTGACCGGTTCCACGCCAGCACCGACTCGCGGGCGGCCCTCCCGACGGCGATGACCAGCCGGAGGTCGTTGCGCTCGGCGGCGTAGTCGAGCAGGCGGGTGCGGTGCCGGGCGATCGGCGAGTCGGGGTCGAGCGCCAGGTCCTGGAGCAGCCCGCCGAACTGGCCGGTGATCGAGTACACGAACGTGTTGAGGAACAGGTACGACCGCGTGATGCCCAGGTGGGTCAGCAGGTGCTGCACCCGGGAGCCCGACTCGCCCACGAAGGCCCGGTGGGCCAGGGCCTCGTCCGACCCCGCGTCCTGCCCGATGACGAGCACCCGGGCCTGCCGGTCGCCCAGCCGGCCCCGGTAGAACACCGGGCCGAACTGCCACCGGAACCGCTCGAACGCCGCACCCTCGGGGGTCGTGAACGCGCCGCCCAAGCCCCGGTAGTCAGGGGTCTCCGCGCACAGCCGCGCCCAGCGGCGGTTGCGCGGCGGCCCGGCGTCGTGGTCCCAGGCCTCGCCTCGACCTGCCCTGAGATCATCCATCCCGTCGTGCTCCCGGGTTCCGCCGTCCGCCGTCCACCACAGAGAGTGCCGTGGACCCCATCCTGATACCACGACGTGTATCAGCGAGGCGTCAGCGGGCTCTGTGACAGCGGTGGGTGAGTCCGGCATCGGCATCTGCTGCTCGGGCGGCGGCATCCGCTCGGCGGCGTACAACCTCGGTGCGCTCCAAGCGCTCGACGAGGCGGGCGTGCTGCGGCGCGCCGACTACCTGTCGGCCGTCTCCGGCGGGTCGTTCATCGCGTCGGCGTACGCGGTCGCCGGCCGCTACAGCACGGCGGAGGCCCTCGAGGGCCAGCGCCCGTTCGCGCCCGGTTCTCCCGAGGAGGGCTGGGTCCGCAACCACTGCTCGTACCTGACCAACAGCGTGACCGACACGGTGCGGCTGGCCTCGGTGGCGGCCGTCGGCCTGCTCGCCAACCTCGTCTTCTTCACCGCGCTGCTGTGGACCGTCGCCCGCCCGCTCGGCTGGTTCTACGCCTGGTGGCAACCCAGCCTGCGGGTGCCGGGCGACTGCACCCCCGGGCTGTCGCCCGACGCGGCCTGGGCGGCCGGGTGCTACGAGCAGGTCGGCCTCACCGGCCTCGGTCCCTGGGCGCTCACCGCCGGGGGCATCGCCCTCGCCGGGGTCGTGCTCTCGCTGGGGGTGCGGATGTTCCAGCCCGGGTGGCCGCTGCGCCACACGCTGCGGCGGGTGGCGGCGCTGCTGGTGGCGGCGGGCGCCCTCGTCGCCCTCGTGACGCTCGTCCTCCCCGAGCTGATCGTGTTCACCCGCAACGTGCTGGGCGGGAGCCCCGAGACGGGCCCGGTCGCCGAGTCGACCGGCGTCGGGTCGTCGAGCGACAAGGGCGGCGCCAACCTCGGCTTCGTCGCCACCGTCGGCGGGACCGTCACGCTGCTGGCGCTCGTGCTGCAGATCGGGGGCACCCTGCGGCGGGCGGCGGTCACCGGCGGCCGGGCGTTCGCCACCGCCACGTCGTGGACCAAGCGGTTCTCGGGCGGGCTGCGGCGCATGGCCAACACGATCCTCGGCGCCCTCGTCGGCCCGGTGGCGCTCGCCGCCGGGGCCTTGTTCATCCTCAACGGCGGTGCGCAGAGCGAGCGGCCGAGCACCGGCGAGCTGCTGCTGTGGGGCGTCATGGCCCTGCTCACGGTCGTGATGCTGTGGTTCGCGGACGTCACCGCCTGGTCGCTCCACCCGCTCTACAAGTGGCGGCTGGCCCGCACGTTCGCAGTGCACCGCGTGGTCGACGAGAAGGGCCGCCGGAAGGCCGAGCCGGTCCCGTTCAAGCAGCTGCTGCACATGAGCGAGCTGACCCCCGAGCAATTTCCCGGCCACCAGCGCGGGTCGCCCACCTTCCCCGAGCTTCTGGTGTGCGCCTCGGTGAACCTCTCCGACCAGGGCACGACGCCCCCGGGCCAGTCGAGCCTCAGCTTCGTGTTCGGGCCCCGCGACATCGGCTCGCCCAACACCGTCGTCGTGCCCCAGCCGACGTCGTGGTGGCGCTGGCTGCTGTACCCCGCGCAGACCGAGGAGGCGACCGAGACGCTCGGCCCGCTGCAGATGCCGACCACCGACTACGAGGACGCCGTCGGCGCGCGCCGCCGAGCGCGACATCACACTCTCGGCCGCGGTGGCCATGTCGGGCGCCGCGATCGCCCCCTCCATGGGCAAGATGACCCGAGCGCCGCTGCGGTTCCTGCTGGCCCTGACCAACGTGCGGCTCGGCGTGTGGCTGCCCAACCCGATCCGTCCGCCGACCACGGCCGTGCCCGCCAACCCCCGGCAGGTGCGGCTCCTGTACGAGGTGGCGGGGAGGCACCGGGCGCGCTCGACGTTCCTCTACGTCACCGACGGCGGCCACATCGAGAACCTCGGCCTGCTCGAGCTGCTGCGTCGGGAGTGCACCACCATCGTGTGCCTCGACGCCGCCGGCGGGTCGACCGAGACGTTCTCGACGCTCGGCGAGGCCATCGCCCTCGCGGCCTCCGAGCTGAACGTGCGCGTCTCGATCGACCCCGCGCGGGACCTCGAGCCGTTCGGCGACCGCACGAACCGGGCCGACCACGCGGTCGGCGAGATCAGGTACGCGAGCGGCAAGACCGGCCGGCTGATCTACGGCAAGGCGCTGGTGACCGCCGAATCGCCGTGGGACGTGCGGGCCTACGCGGCCAAGGACCGGCGCTTCCCGGCCACCCCGACCAGCGACCAGCTGTTCAGCGGCGAGACGTTCGACGCCTACCAGGCCCTCGGCCGCCACGTCGGGAAGCAGTGCGCCGACGTGGTGACGGGCGCGGCCGCGGCCGGCGACGGGTCCGTCGCCCCTTCGGGGGTCGCCGCCATCCGCGACGCCGCGGGCGCCGCGGTGGCCGAACGCCGCTGACGCTTACCGCAACGGGGCCACCGCCGCCGCCAGCGCCTCGGCGCCCGGCTCGAACGTCGTCACGTAGGTGACGCCCAGCTCGTCGCGGAGCCGGGCGACCTGGTCCGTCCGCTCGTCGGTGGTGCCGAGCAGGAGGAACGGGCTGTCGAGCAGCGCCTCGACGTCCTCGATCATCCCCTGCGCGAACTCGACCGCCGCCGCCCGCCGGTCGTCGGTGCGCCGCACGGCTTGGACCAGCACCGACAGCTCGAGGGCAGCGAACCGCTCGCCGGCGTGGCGGCGCACGTGGTCGATGCGGTCCGCCAGGCCGTCCCACGTGAAGTGGCTGAGGTCGGTGTGCGTCCGCCCCGTGCCCGACGTGAACCCGGTGAGGCCCACGATGTCGGCCTGCTGGGCTGCCAGCCGCAGCACCCGATCGCCGTTGCCGCCGATCATCACGGGGATGCGGGGCTGGACGGCGGCGAACCCGAGCGACGCCGCCTCCAGGCCGTAGGTGGCGTCGACGTCGACGGTCCCGCCCTCGATCAGCGTGCGCACGACCGGCACCGCCGCCGCGAGCCGGTCGATGCGCAGGCGCGGGCGGTCGTAGGTGATGCCCGCGGCCGCGAACTCGACCGCGGCGTGCCCGGCGCCGAAGCCCAGCTCGAGCCGGCCCGCCGTCAGGATGTCGACGGTCGCCGCCTCGCGGGCCAGCAGCACCGGGTTCCAGAACTCGTTGTTGAGCACCTGGACGCCGAACCGCAGGCGCTCGCTCATGCCCGCGGCCGCCACCAGGGGCGGGAGCGGGGCGACCATGCCCACGTGGTCGGCCATGAGCAGGACGTCGTGGCCCTGCTCGTCGATGGCTCGCACCCGCGCCCGCCAGCCGTCGAGGCTGGTGAACGGGGTGAGGGGCACGATGCCCGTGCGGAGCGGCCGCACGCTCGCGGACATGCGACCGGGTTAGCAGACGGGCGTTCACCCAGAGTTGTCGAGGAGCGCCTTCAGCAGTTCGTCGGACTGGTGGCTGGGGAGGACGCTGCCGCCGTCGACGATCAGGTCCTGCCCCGTGACGTAGGCGGCGTCGGCCGAGCACAGGAAGGCCACGACGCCGGCCACGTCCTCGACCCGGCCGATGCGCGCGAGGGGGATGCGCCCCACGACCCGGGCGCGCAGGCGCTCGTCGTCGACCACGGCGCGGGTCATGCGGGTGGCGATGTAGCCGGGCGACACCGCGTTGACCCGCACCTGCGGCGCCAGCTCGAGGGCCGCGGTCCGGGTGAGGGCGACGACGCCGGCCTTGGCCGCGGCGTACGGGCCCTCGCCGCGGGTCGGCCGGGAGGCCGCGGTGCCCGCGATGTTCACGATGCTCGCCGCGGCGTCGCCAAGGGCCGCGGCCGCGGCGCGCAGGTGTGGCGTGGCGGCGCGGATGCCGTGCCACACGCCGGTCAGGTTCACGCCGACCAGGCGGGCCCACTCGGCATCGTCGTAGCGGTCGATCGCCTTGGCGGTGCCGAACCCCGCGTTGTTGACCAGGATCGACAGCCCGCCGAGCGCATCGGCGGCTGCGTCGACGGCCGCCGCGAGGGCGACGGGGTCGGCGACGTCGGCCGCCATCTCGAGATGCCCCGACGGCGGCCCTCCCGCGGCGAGGTCGACGTCGACGACCGCCACCCGGGCCCCGTCGGCGGCCAGCCGGTCGGCCACTGCCCGCCCGATGCCCCGGGCGCCGCCAGTCACGAGGGCACGCGCGCCGACGAGGTCGGGCATCAGAATCCCTGGAACCACTGGCCGGCGTTCACCCCGAGGGCCTGGCCGGTGATGGGCTTGGACATGTCCGAGGCGAAGAACACGACGGCCTCGGCGATCTCGCTCGAGTGCGGCAGGTAGCCGAGGGCGGTCTCGGACGCCACCTCGCGGTACTGCTCCTCGGCCGTGATGCCCTTCTTCTTGGCCAGGTACTCGAAGTACGTCTCGACGCTGTCGCCCCAGATGTAGCCGGGGTGGACGCCATTGACCCGCACGCCGTGCTCGCCGAGCTCGGCGGCGAGCACCTTGGTGACCGCCGCCAGGCCGGCCTTCGACGCCGTGTACGCGCCCCAACCGGGCCGGATCCGCACCGCGGACATGCTGTTCACCATCACGATGCGGCCGTCGCCCTGCGCGACCATCTGCGGCGCGCAGGCCTGGGTGAGCTGCAGCGTGCCGAACAGGTTGACCTCGGTGGTGCGCCGCCAGCGGTCGAGATCGGCCTCGAGGAAGGGCGTGCGGTCGCCGTCGTCGAAGGCGTTGTTCACCAGCACGTCGAGGCGGCCGTACGCCTCCACGATCCGCTCGACCACCGTCCGGCATTGCCCGGCGTCGGTGATGTCGAGGCGCAGGCCCCGAGCCGGCGCCCCGGCGGCCTCGACCTCGGCGGCCAGCGCCTGCACCTTGTCCTCGGTGCGGGCGGCGACGACCACCGTGGCCCCCTCGCGTCCGCAGGCCAGCGCCACATCCCGGCCGAGCCCCGGCCCGGCGCCCGACACGAGCGTCACCTTCCCGTCGAGCAGCGCCACGTCCGGTCCCCCTTCTGACGGATCGTCAGGTTAGCGCCGGGGGCGCGTCCTCCGGTCTGGAGGCGACGGCCGGATCAGTCGTGCTCAGCGCGGCGGCGCTTGCGGCGCTCCCAGAGGACCTCGGCTCCCTGGCCCAGGATCGCCCCCAACACGAGGGTGGCCAGCAGGCCCACCCACAGCCGCGCGCTCACGCTGAACATCAGGAAGTTCAGCTCGACCTTGTCGTTGTTCTGCGACATGAACACGACGGCCACGATGATGGCGATCCCCGCCACCAGCAGTCGCATGGCGCGGCGCTTGTCGACGCCCTCGCTCGTCTCCTCGAGGGGCACATCGCTCTGACCGGGCCGGTACGCCATCGGCACGAGCGTACCGACGCCGCCACGTCCCGTCAGCAATGACAGGGCGTGCACGAGCGACGGCGTGGCGGGTCAGCGCCGTTCGTATTGCGGATCCCGGTCCTCGGCCCGGGCCTGGCGCCGCTCCTCGAAGTCGTGCGACGACAGCACCAGCGTCTGGCCCACCAGCTCGCGCCCGAGCGTGCCGCGCACGGCCGGCGCGGCCAGCGCCTGCACGTGCTCGCGCACCATGCGGATCACGAGCGGCGGGCGCTCGGCGATGCCGACCGCCAGGTCGTACGCCGCCGCGTCCACCTCGTCGTCGGACACGACCTGCGACACCAGCCCGAGGTGCAGCGCCTCCAGCGCGCCGACCCGGCGCCCGGACAGTCCGAGGTCCAGCGCCAGCGCCGAGCCGCCGATCTCGTACAGCTTGGCCACGCCGGCGGCGTCGGGGATCAGGCCGTGGTCGATGCCGGCGAGCGCCATGCACGTGCTCTCCCCCGCCACCCGGACGTCGCACAGCAGCGCCCGCTCGAACGCGGTGCCGAGGGTCCACCCCTTGAGCGCGCAGATGATGGGGACGGGGAAGTCGTAGAGCAGGCGGGTGCCCCACTGGCTGCGCTCGAGCACCTCGAAGTCGGTGGCGCCGAACCCGTGGCGCTGGGCGTGGCTGCGCCACGGGCGGGCGACCGGGGTCTCACCGGACGTCGGTCCGACCGGGCCGCCGGCCCCGCCGTCCTCGTCGTCGATCTGCGGCTCGACCGGCACATCGACTGCGTGCCCGTCCCCGTCGCCGTGAGTGTGTCCGTTGGCCGGCCCCGAGAGCGCCGGGTCCTCGCCCACGAGCTCGACCATGTCGCGCCCGCACGAGAACGACTCGCCGTTGCTGCGCCACACCACGACGCGGATGTCGCGGTCGGTGCGCAGCAGGTCGAGGTAGCGGAAGAACAGGGCGTCCATCGCGTCGCCCATGGCGTTGTGCCGGTCGGGCCGGTTCAGGGTGAGGACGGCGATGCCGCCCTTCGCTTCGAGCAGAACGGGATCGTCGTCCATCGTCGCCTCCCCAGCCGGCAGCGGGGGACAGAAGGGAGAGTGCCGCCGGCGGTTGGCACCACGCTACGTCGTTTGAGACGCGCGTCGCGGGAGTTCCCCCGCCCGAGCGTGAGGATCCGGCCGCGGATCCGGCCGGAACCCGACGATCAGGTGACGGCGCGGACGTTGCGGGCCTGCTGGCCGCGCTTGCCGGGCGCCAGCTCGAAGCGCACGCGCTGGCCCGGCTCGAGCGACGGCTCGCGGCCCGCGAGCGCCGACACGTGCACGAACACGTCACCGCCGCCGCGGCGGGAGATGAACCCGTAGCCGCGCTGGGGGTTGAAGCTCGACACCGTGCCCGACACGAGGCCGTCGCGACCGCCCCGGCGCTCGAGGCCGTCCTGGCCGTCGGTGCGGCGGGGGCGGCCCGACGGGGCGTCCCGGTCGGGACGCGGGCGCCGGTCGGCCCGGGCCTGCGGGGCGCCGCGGTCGTGCGCGGCGCGGCCGCCGCCGACGTGGCGATCGTGGCCCCGCCGCGGGCGATCGCCCCGAGAGCGCTCGGCACGGTCGGGCTCCTCCACCGGAGGACGGGCGAAGGGCTCGGCGGCCGGCAGCCGCTCGGGGGCGGCGGGCTCGAGGGGCTCGGTGCGGCCGAGGGCCCGCTGCAGGGCGCGGGCGTCCTTGCGGGCGTCCTCGCCCACCAGCGCCACCACCGTGCCCGAGGCGCCGGCGCGGCCGGTGCGGCCCGAGCGGTGCACGTAGTCCTTGGGTTCGTCGGGCAGGTCGAAGTGCACGACGCACCCCACGGCGTCGACGTGGATGCCGCGGGCGGCCACGTCAGTGGCCACCAGCGCGGGCGCCCGCCCGGTGCTGAACTGCCGCAGCGCCTGGTCGCGCTGCGCCTGCGTGCGGCGGCCGTGGATGGCGACCGCCTTGACGCCGTAGCGGGCGAGCTGGCGGGTCACGCGGTCGGCCCCGTGACGGGTGCGGGTGAACACGATGGTCGAACCGGCGCGGTGCACGATGTCGGCCGTGACCGCGACCCGCTCCTCGCGGGCCACGGTCCAGAAGTGGTGGGCGACCTCGACGTCGTCGTCGTCGGCGCCGGCGGCCGCGTGGTGGACCGGATCGTGCTGGTAGGAACGCACGAGCTTGTCGACGTCGCCGTCCAGGGTCGCCGAGAACAGCAGCGTCTGGCGGCCATCGGGCGTGCGGTCGAGCAGGCGGCGCACCGCGGGCATGAAGCCCATGTCGGCCATGCGGTCGGCCTCGTCGAGCACGACCAGGTCGACGGCGTCGAGGCGCACGTCGCCGGTGGCGATGAGATCCTCGAGGCGGCCCGGGCAGGCCACGACCGCGCTGACGCCGCGGGCCAACGCCTTGCGCTGCGGGCCGTAGCCCACGCCGCCGTAGATGGCCACGACCGGGCCGTGGGCCCGCTCGTCGATGAGGGCGGTGAGCTCGCGCTGCACCTGGGCGGCGAGCTCGCGCGTCGGCACGAGCACGAGGGCCCGGGGGCGGCGCGGCTCGAGCGCGCCGGCCTTGGCGGCGCGGTCGGCGATGGTGAGGCCAAAGGCCAGGGTCTTGCCCGAGCCGGTGGGGGCCTTGCCCGCGACGTCGCGCCCGGCGAGGGCGTCGGGCAGGGTGGCGGCCTGGATGGGGAACGGCTCGGTGATCCCGCGACGCGCCAGGGTGGCGCACAGGGGCGCGGGCACGCCGAAGTCGGCGAACGATGACAAGTGAGACTCCTCGGAATGGCGGACAGGCCGATCCGAAGAAGGAATCTCGAACGGGCCCCGTCGGCGACCAGCCGACAGTTTCCGGCGGGGGTGCCGGAAGTGACCCGAGGACCCTACCGGGCCCCGACGGAAATCACACAGCCGGGGCCTGTGCCGCGGACCGCAAGGTCGGGCCCGGTCACTGGACCTCGCTCCGCTCGGTCATGGTGCCGCGGGCTCGACCGGGATCTCGGTCAGCGGGGCGTACCCGTTGGCGAACGCCGTGACGTCGTCGGTCTGCCCTTCGGCGGTGGACGTGCAGTCGGACGTGCTCAGCGGATCTCCGGTGGTGGCCGACGCCACCTCGACCTGGCCGCGCAGCTCGCCGGTGTCGCAGGTCGGCACGTTCAGGTTGGCGACGACGTCGGCCGGGACCTCACCGGCGCGGAGCGCGTCGGCGTGCGCCTCGATCCAGTCGGTGACGAGGCCGGCGGCCACCTCGTAGTCGAGGTCCTGTCCGAAGCCCTGGCTGACCGCCAGCGCGGGCACGCCCCGGCGCGCCGCGGCGCGGGCGGCCCCGACCGTGCCCGAGAGGTCGACCACGGGACCGAGGTTCTGGCCCTCGTTGATGCCCGAGACGACGAGGTCGGGCGTGAGCCCCAGCTCGTCGAGCGCCACCCGGATGGTGTCGGCCGGGTAGCCCTCGACGGCGCGGGCCTCGTACCCGCTGGCGGTCTGGGCCTCGTTCGTGGTGAGCGGGCCCTCGGTGGTCCGGCCGCCGGTACCGGTCTGGTTCGCGGCGGGAGCGACGACGGCGACCTCCACGCCGTCGAGGGCGGTGAGCGCCGTGACGAGGACGTCGATGCCCTCGGCCCCGACGCCGTCGTCGTTGCTGACGAGGATCTCGAGCGGCTCGGGCGGGGCGGTGGTGGTCGTCGTCTCGCGCTCGCCCGACTGGGGCGCGGCGCCGTCATCGTCGTCGTCGCCGCAGCCGGCCGCCACGGCCAGCGCCAGCGCCGCCAGTCCGGCCAGCGTCCTCGTGCCCAGCCCGTTGCTCACTCGCCCGTCCCCTCGCTGTCGTTCGTGCCTGTCTGACCGATCCGTGCGGCCTGGCGGCACGCCGCCCCGGTCAGGGGGCCGTCGTGGTCGTCGTCGCCTCGGCGGTCGTCGTCGAGGCGTCCGTAGCCGCGGTCGTGGTCGTGGTCTCCTCGGCGACGGTCGTGGTCGTCGCCTCGGTGGTCGTGGTCTCGCGCTCGCCCGACTGCGGGATGCTCGGCTCGTCGTCGTCGTCCCCGCACCCCGCGGCGACGGCCAGCGAGGCGGCGAGCACCGCCGCGACGAGACGCATGCTCCGGTTTGACTTCACTCGCTGCACCCCTTGTGTCGTGGTCGGGCCGGGGCGGCCAGCATGGCGGACGCGGTGCTCAGCTCACCAACCCCCGGCCGGTGACGAGCGGGAGGTCGAGGGCGCTGAGCAGGCCGGGCGGGGCCTCGACGACGGCCGCGACCGAGTTCACCAGGCGCATGGCGGTGGCCTTGAGGCCGGCCGTGTTGTGGTCGCCGTCGCTGCCGAGCATCTGCATGTCGACCGTGTAGTTCGGCTCGCCGGTGAGCACGATGCGGTAGCCGCCGTGGCCGGTCGGCTGGGGCCAGTCGGGGGCGAGGTCGTCGCGCAGCCGGGTGACGTGTTCGACCACGACCTTCGTCTCGCCGCCGACGACCCCGCGGATCTCGAAGCGCATGGCGGCCGTCGTGCCCGCCTCGATGCGCCCGGACGCCACGTCGAACGCCTCGGGAGCGGGCATCCGCTCGTGCCACTCGACGATCTCGTCGAGGGTGAGGTCGAGCCCGGCCGCCAGCTGGGTGACCACGCTGCCCCACGCAGTGGTGAGGATGCCGGGGGACAGGATGAACGGCACCTCGTCCATCGGCTGCCCGAAGCCCATGATGTCGAACAGCACGCTCGGCTGGTCGTAGGTGGCGTAGTTGAGGATCTCCATGCAGCGCACCTCGTCGATGCGCTCGCACACGCTCGTCATCACGAGGGGCAGCCAGTCGTTCGCGAACCCGGGGTCGATGCCGTTGACCCACAGCGACACGCCACCCTCGTCGGCCGCGGCGACCACGCCGCGGTACATCTCCTCGCCCACCGCGCCCCACGGGTGCTGCAGGAACACCGGGCTGGACGACACGACGTTGATGCCCGCACGCAGGAACCGCTCGAGGTCGGCCATCGCCTCGAACAGCCGGGTGTCGGCCCACGCCGTGTGCACGATGCAGTCGGGCCGGAGGGCGAGCAGCGCCTCGGCGTCGTCGGTGGCGGCGACCCCCAGCTCACGGCCGAGACCGGCCAGCGTCCCCGCGTCGACGCCGACCTTGTCGGGGTTCGACACCCACAGGCCGACCAGCTCGAGCTCGGGCCGGGCGGCGATCCCGGCGATGGCGTGGCGCCCGACGTTGCCGGTGCTCCACTGCACCACGCGGTAGGTCGTCATCGTCCCGTCCCCCTCTCGGCCGGTCGGGCGGACCGGCCCGACCTGACAGGTCGTCAGGTTTGCAGACGGGACGCCGCCCGGTCCACCAGCGCCGCCGCCACGCGCGCCCGCGCCTGCCGCAGGTAGCGGTAGTAGGTCGCCCGACTCACGGCCAGCCGGGCCATCGCCTGGTCGTGGCTCACCTCGGAGTCCAGATCCGCGAGCTCCACCACCCGGCGCAGCTGCAGGTCCTCGCCCGTCGAACCGAACGCAGCCGCCACCGCGTCGTCGACCTCGGCCCGGGTGAACGGAGTGCGAGCGAGCGCCGCGGGGCGGGCCGCGGCCCGCACGGCGTCGAGCGCGGCGCGGTGCAGGTCCTCGTCGCGCCGCCGGTCGGCGTCGGGCGCCGCCGCGCCCGCCTCGGCCCGGATGACGTCGCGCACCTGACCGAGCATGCCGCCGGGCCCGTGGTCCAGCACCCAGCACACGAAGTGGCGGCCGTCGACGACCGCGTCGAGCCGCGGCTCGCGCACCGCCCCCACCGCGGCCATGAACCCCAGCGACGACCCGCTGCCCGCCGCGGAGTCGACGATGTACGAGCGTTCGACGTTGGCCAGGCCCGACCGGAGCACCGCCGACAGGTTGAGCACGCCGATGGCGGCGTCGCCCGCGGCCCCGGGCAGGCCGAAGGTCTCGCGGAAGATCATCGTCCGGTCGCCGCCGCGGGTCCGGGCGTCGGCCAGCAGCGGCGCGACGACCGGGTCGGTCTCGGCCGCCGCCGGCGCGCGGGCCGCGGTCATGGCCACGCAGAAGCCGAGCGGGCTCCCGTCGAGGTCGCGGGCCACGATGCCGGTTTCGGGGGCCGCGTCCACCAACGAGGCCAGGTCGTCCCACCATCCGGGATCGACCTTGTGGGCGGCGTAGGCGGCGACGATGTCGTCGACCTCCTCGGACCGCCACGCGTCGACCCGGCACGTGCCGCCCGCGTTCCCGCCGATGCCCCACCGCACGTTCGGGTCGTCGATCAGCTCGATCAGATCGGACAGCAGGCGCGGCTCGCCGCCGGTCGCCCGGGCGTAGAGGTGGTCGGCGAGGCGGCACCGCAGGTCGCCGTAACGGTGGGGGGCACGCCGCCGCAGGTCGTCGCGCAGGGCGGTGCGCACGAGGTCGTGCAGCGTGACGCGGGCGCCCACGAGCTCGGCGACGCTGCTGGCCCGCAGCTTCTCGCCGGCCGCCCGGGTCGGCCGCCCGGGCAGCACCGCCGCCAGGAGCCGGGCGTCGACCGCGCGGGCGACGGCGGCCACCTCGAGCACGTCGGCGTCGATGGCGCTCAGCTCGTCGCCCGCCAGGCGGCGCACGATCATGCGGCTGAGGTCGACGCCGGCCAGGTCGACGGGCGCGTCGCTCCGCCCGTCACCGACCGCCAGCGTCAGCGCCAGCGGCGAGCCGCTCGCCCAGTCCACGAGGCGGTCGACCATCGGGCCGTCGGTGACCCCGCAGGAGGCGAGGAGCTCGCGGGCCTCGTCGGGCGGCAGCGGCGGCAGGGGGACGTCGGCGCACACGTGCTCCCAGCCGTCGCGGAACCAGTCGGGGCTCGGCGGCTCGCGCCCGGCCACGACGACCACCGCGTCCGCGGCCAGGCTGGGCAGGACCCGCTCGCGCAGCAGAGCGCCGAGCGCCGGCGTCCGCTCGAACGAGTCGACGAGCACGACCGCGCCATCCTGCTCGGCCGCCCCGGCCAGGGCTCGTTCGAGGTCACCCGGCACCGGTTCGAGGGCGCGGGCGTCGAGCGACCACACGACGCGCCCGCCCTCCATCGCCCGCCGGCCGATCTCACGCAGCAGGGCGCTCTTCCCGATGCCGCCGGGGCCGTGGACCAGCGCCACCCGGGTCGGACCCTCGCCCGCGAGCAGCCCGTCGACCCAGCGCAGCAGCCGGTGCCGGCCGGTGAAGCGCGCCGCGTCGACCGACGCCAGATGCTCCCCGAGCCGTGCCCGCCGCCCGCGCGACATCGCACCAGTCTGCCCCCGCCGGCGAGGCCCCGGTTTTGAGACCGATTCGATACTGACAGGGCGTCGGCCCGTCCGTACGGTCTGTGCGGCAGGCGAGGCGGACGAAAGGGACCCGGCGGATGGGCATCTTCAAGGACATCAAGCAGATGAAGGACGCCGTGGCGGGCGCGCCCGGCATGATCGAGCAGGCCCAGCAGCTGCAGGCGGCGGCGCTGCAACAGCAGCAGGCGGCGATGGCCGCCGGTGCCCCCGCCGGGGGCATCGGCCCGGGCATCACGCCCGCGCCGACCCCGGGCTCGCTGAGCGCCGCCGACGTCGAGCCGATCGGCGGCGTCAGCCTCGAGCTGTACGCCGAGCTGAGCCGCGAGCTCGGCGCCCGGGGCTACGGCCTCGAGCAGGCGCCGTCCCTCGCGGCCGAGCGGGGCATCGCCGCCGAGGACTGGCACGCCGCGGTCGCCGGCTGGAACCAGCGCATGGCGACGAACCCGGCCGTGGCGCTCGAGTTCAACCGGCTCTACCAAGGCGGATGAGCGTGGGGTTCTTCAAGGACGTCAACAAGCTCGGGAAGATGGGCCGCGAGGCGCGCGCCACGATGCCGGCGCCCGCGGACATGATGGCGGCCGCCAACGCGCAGATGGCCAGCCTCACGGCGCAGATGAACCAGCAGACCGCGTCGGCCGCGGCGGTGGCGGCCGACGGGGTCGACGGGACCGCCACCGTGATGGCGGCGACGCAGACCGGGGCGCTGGTCAACTTCAACCCGGCAGTGCAGCTCGAGCTGCTGGTGACCGTGCCCGAGAGCCCGCCGTACCCGGTGTCGCTGGAGACGGTCGTCGCCCAGATCGACCTGGCCCGGGTGCAGCCAGGGGCGACCGTGCCGGTGCGGGTGGCGCGGTCCGATCGGAACCTCGTGCAGATCGACTGGGCCCGCCCGCTCTGAGCTGAGCGGGCGAGGCCCAGCACACACCCCCTCCGGAGGCGGGCCGGAGGGTGGCCCTGTCCGGTGGCGGGCCGGACGCGGTGGGCAGTGGTGCCGGACGGCAGGCGGTTGCCGTCCGGCACTGGCGCGTCCGGCGTGCCCGGCACGCGCCGGTACTGTCGGCGCCATGGCCGAGGGGACGCTGCGCGTGGCGCAGCTCAACGCCGGATCGCTGCTCGAGCCGGGCTGGGACGAGCGGCGCGAGGTGCTGGTGACCTGGCTCGAACACCTGGCGCCCGACATCGTCTGCCTGCAGGAGGTGTGGCGCGACGGCACGGGCGCCGACACCGCGGCGTGGATCGTCGACCACCTCGGGGTCACCGACTGGTACTGGCGCTTCGGGGGCGACGCTTTCGCCTCCGGGCTGTGGCCCGACGAGACGATGTCGTTCGGATCGGCCATCCTGTCCCGCTGGCCGATCGACGCGCACGCCCACCACCGGCTGCCGGTGATCGAGGGCCAGGACGCGGTCGTTGACAGCGTGCCGTGGGAGCTGCTTCACGTCCGGAGCGCCGGGCTCGACGTGTTCTCGACGCACCTGGCGCCTGCGCCGACGCACGGGCTGCACCGGCAGCGGCAGGTGGTGGCGATCGACGATCACGTGCGCGCGATCCGCGGCGCGCTCGACGACCTCGGGCCGATCGGCACCCGGCGCGAGGCCATGCCGGCGATCCTGTGCGGCGACTTCAACGCCGAGCCCGACAGCGACGAGATCCGGTTCCTGTGCGGGCTCACGCCGATCGGCGAGCGCACGACGTTCTGGGTCGACGCCTGGCGCGAGGCCGGGTCGGGGCCGGGCCTCACGTCCGATCCGCGCACCAACCCGCTGGCCGCGTCGATGAACGTGACGACCAAGCGGATCGACTACGTGTTCGTCGGCGACCCGTTCCAACGCGAGGGCGGCGCCGGCCGCGTCCTGTCGGCCGCCCTCGCCTTCGACAAGAGCCTCACCGGCCGCGTCGCCAGCGACCACTACGGCCTGGTGGTCGACATCGCCTGGCCCACCCGCCCCCCTCCGTGACAGGTTGCCCCCCGATTTCTACGCGGTTTTGCGCGCTGGAGCGACCGAAACAGCGAGGAAAGCCTCAACGTTGGGTTGCTCAGCGCGTGCGGTCGAGTCGGCGACGGGCCTCCACGACCGCTGCCACGACCTCGTCGGGATGGTGCCAGACCTGGTCGTCGGTGACCTCCACGACCTCGAACCCAGCCGCACGCAGCGCGGCGAGCCGGTGCTCGTCCTGCTGCTTGTCGACCAAAGCCGAATGGAACGTCTCGCTCTGCACCTCCAGGATCAGTGGTCGTGCCTGGTCCCGGAAGTCGACACGTCCGACCCACTCGTCGCCGCCCGAGTCGACTTGGGGTCGCATGCCGCCGATCCCAGCCCGCTCGAGAATCGTCTCGAAGCGTCGTTCCAGGTTGCTCGCTGGCGGGAGGTAGTCGTCACCACGGGCATCGAGGAGCTCGCGCAGCACCGTGACGCCATTCCGCCCGGAGGCGGCCAGGCCGTCGAGAGTCGATCGCAGCGAGCGACCGCTCACCAGCCACCCGTTGCGACCCGAGCCAGCGAGCTGCCCAGTGTGCGGCGCAGGGACGGCCCCGAGGTGAGACGCCGTCGCCACAGGCTGTCGAGGGCGCTGTCGGCCCGCTGGCGGCTCTCGAGCCACACAGCTGCAGGACGACGACCTCGGGCCGGACGATCGGGATCCCGTCGAGCACGCGTGACGTGTCGCGCTGAGGCCGGCGATGCTGGTGCAGGATCGCGAGCCTCGAGCGCCTGCTCGATCCGCCGTCACCGCAGCGCGACGTGGGCGGGGCCAGCCGATGCACCGGGCACGCCCCACACGGAGCGCAGCTGTCGTCCCACAGCCGGCGAAAGCATCGGGATCGGCGTCGAGGACTGCGGCGAGAACCTGCTGCGCGGTGTGACGGGGGCGCCCGGGACCCGAAGCACTCGACGAGTGAGCGTCCGAGCCGGCCCGAGCGGATGCGATGTGCGGACCGCTTCCGGTCGAGGCTGAGGGCGTGGAGGTCCTCGACGAGGACGAGCGCCGTGCTGTCGCCGGCTGATCTGGTGGATGGCGTCGAGGATGGTCATCGACGCAGCATGCAGACGGCGTGTGACAACTCACGGCCACGCCAGACGAGCCACGCGGTTTTCCAGCCGTTTCGGTGCGCAGGACCGCCGAAATCGGCTGGGGAAATCGCGATCCCTCCGGGTGGGGTCAGGGGTCGTAGCCGGCGAGGACCAGGCGGGCCGCGGACTCGACGGCGTCGTAGACCTGGGCGATCGTCTTGCGGTCGTTGACCCACTCGATCAGCGCCTGGTACCAGACCGCACCCACGACCTCGAGGACGCGGCGGCGCGCCTCGGGGTCGAGGTCGTCGAGCGCACCGCCCAGCGTGTCGAACACCGACGCGCCCATCTCCGCGTAGCACTCGCTGGCGAACGGGTCGGTCGACGTCGCGGCGAGGATCACGAGCCGGGCGAACGCCGGCTGGCGCTGGTACGCCCGCACCGCCCGCCGCAGGATGGCGACCAGCCGGTCGGTCATCGTGTCGCCGTCGCTCGCCGACGGCGCCCGCGGCGCGGCCCGGCCGGCGTCGAGCGTGCGCGCCCACTCGAGCAGCGCGGCCGCGGCCACGTGGTCCTTGGACGAGAAGTACCGGTAGATCGTCCCGAGGGCGACGCCGGACCGGTCGGCGACGTCCTTCATCCCCCAGTCGTCGACGCGGCCCGACGCGACCAGCTCGATCACGGCGTCGAGCACGCGCCGGCGCCGGTCGAGCTGGGCGGTCGACATCGTGTCGACCGCCTGGGGCGGGGCGGGGACCCGGGCCATCGGAAGTGCTACAGCCCCAGCACCTTCTCGGCGTTGTGGCGCAGGAACTTGGGCCACACGTCGTCCTTGAACGGCACGTTCGGCAGCTCGCCCACGATGCGCTCGAGCGACAGCCCCATCGGGAAGTAGCCGGCGTAGATGATCTTGTCTGCTCCCCGGGTGTTGGCGAAGTCCACGACCGCCTTGGGGTAGTAGCGGGGCGCGAAGGCGCTGGTGGAGTAGTAGAGGTTCGGCCACTTGAGCATGAGCTTCACCGCCAGCTCGGCCCACGGCTCGCACCCGTGCCGGGTCACGAACGTGAGGTCGGGGAAGTCGAAGCACACCTCGTCGATCAGCTCGACGTGCTGGCACGCGAACTTGAGCCGCGGTCCGGGCACGCCGGCGCACACGAACACGGGGATGCCCAGCTCGGCGCACTTGCCGTAGATCGGGTACATCTTCTTGTCGTTGATCGGCACCTGCGGGAACATCCCGGCGGGGAACATGCCGACGGCGCGGACGCCCCACGTCTCGTACGCCTTGCTGATGGCCCGCACCGCCTCCATGCCGTCGTTGGCGTCGACCGAGATCGAGGGGATGAACCGGTCGGGGTGCTGGCGGACAGCCCGCTCGCCGTCCGCGCCGTGCACGCCGACGAGGCCCTTCTCGATGCCCCACAGGTCCATCTCGCGCAGCGTCACGCCCACCCGGTCGACCCCGGAGCCCGACTCGATCGTCTTGTCGGGCGAGTCCTTGAACATGTACTCGGCCGGGAATTCGAAGTCCTCCTTGGACTCCTTGTCCTTCGTCTGCTGCGTGATGAAGGCGTACAGCTTCTTCATGTCGGCCGCGGGGAAGCCGATCATCGTGTCGATGATCCCGATGTCGAACGGCGGGTTCACGGCTTTGCCTCCTCGGCGAGCGCACGACCGTTGTCGCGCATGATGGTGCGGACCTCGTCGGCGTCGAAGCCGTCGAGATCGTCGACGAAGGCCGCAGGCTCGGCCAGCCCCTCGGCGTGCGGCCAGTCGGACCCGAACAGCACGTGGTCGATGCCGATCATGTCGGCGAGGGCGCGGATGTCGTCCTCGTAGAACGGCGCCACCCACACGTGGCGCCGGAACGTCTCGATCGGATCGCCGGGGAACGCCTCGGGCACCTGCTTGTAGAACTTCCTGAACCGGCGGAACAGCTCGGGCACCCAGCCGGACCCGTTCTCGATGGTCGCGACCCGCAGGTGGGCGTGGGCGGCGAACACGCCGTGGATGACGAGCGCCCCCATCGTCTCGAGCATCGGGCGGTCGGCGGTCACCAGCGTGCGGAACGGGTTGAAGCGGAACGCCTCCATCTCGCCGCCTGCGCCCCAGTCGTCGGCGTAGCGGCCGTAGCCGCTGTCGCCCGAGTGGTAGCCGACGGTGATGCCGGCCTCGTCGACCATGCTCCAGAACCGCGCGAACTCGGGCGCACCGGGGGAGCGACCGCCGGACGCGGTGCGGATCGGGGCGGCTCGGAGGCAGACGATGCGGGCGCCGGCGTCGAGCACCCGGGCCAGCTCGGCCTCGGCCTGGGCCGGGTCGGCGAGCGAGAGCATGGCGGCCGCGAAGATGCGGTCCTGGTAGGCGTAGCCCCAGTCGTCCTCGAGCCAGCGGTTGAACGCCCGGAAGCTGGCGTACAGGGCGTCGACGTCGTGGGCGAGCGCCTCCTCGATGCCGACGCCGAGCGTCGGAAACAGGAAGCAGCCGTCGAGGCCCTGGGCGTCCATGCGGGCGATGCGGGCGTCGCGGTCGCGGTACTCGGGCCGGTCGGCGAGCCGCTCGAGGTCGCCGAAGGCGGCCCGGATGTCGCTGGAGGGCTGCTTGCCCCGGAAGTACAGATCGAGGGCGCCGGGCCGGGCGATGGGGTCGAACGTCGGGTTGGGGATGAACCGGCAGATCTTCCCGCCGACGAGAAGCCGGTTGCGCCCGTCGATGGTCGCCCACTGCACGCCGCGCTTGCGGAAGGCGGGGTCGAGGTACCGGGTGAAGGCGTCGATGGCCTCGTAGTAGTGGTTGTCGGCGTCGAACGCGGCGAAGCCGAGAGCGGAGGTGTCGACGACGGAGGTGTCGGTCACAGCCATGCCTCCATACTGAAACGCCATTCTAGTTCTTGTCAAACGGGCAGCCGGGATGCGGAGCGGGAACGATCGGGGGTAGACCTCCCAGTGATGAGCACCGATCCCGTGAGCCCCGCACCCGACCCGTCGCTCGCCCCCGAGCGCGACGGCCAGCAGACGGCGGGGCGCATCGTCGTCGGCCTCGACGACTCCGAGCAGGCCGCCGCCGCCCTGCGCTGGGCCCTCGCCGAGGGCGTGCTGCGCCAGGCGACGGTCGAGGTCGTGCACTCCTGGTCACCGCCGCTCTCCGCGCTGCCCTTCGGGGCGACGCTCGTGATCCCGGTCGACGAGAGCGCCATCGACTCGGCTGCCCGGGCCTCGGTCGACGAGATCGTCGACGCCGCGCTGGCCGAGATGGACGAGCAGCCGCCCGAGGTGTTGCGCACGATCCTGCCCGGCGGCGCGTCGACCACTCTCGTCGAGGTCGCCGAGGGGGCGGACATGGTGGTGGTCGGGTCGCACGGTCGCACCGGGCTGTCCCGGCTCGTGCTGGGCTCGGTGGCGATGGCGGTCGTCAACCACGCGCCGTGCCCGGTCGTCGTGGTTCGCCGCCCGGCCGACGAATAGCCATCGTCAGACGTTGGCGATGACGTCCTCCGCGAAGCGGCGCAGCGGGGCGAGCTTGTCGTCCAGCGTCTGCGTGTCGGGCTCGCGCACGTAGGGGTAGCGGAACCCGACCACGACGTCGGTGACGCCCATGTCCTCGAGCCGGCGCACTCCGTCGGTGCTGTAGGCGTCCATCGAGATGACGTGGATCTCGAACGGCTCGCCGGCCCGCCCCGCGTTCCGCCGTAGCTCGGCCAGTCGTTCGAGCAGGCCCGGCAGCTCGGCGGGGTCGCCGCCGCCGTGGACCCACCCGTCACCGAGCGTCGCCGCCCGGCGCAGCGCCCGGTCGGCGTGGCCGCCGACGAGGATCGGGATCGGCTCGGTGGGCACCGGGCAGATCTTCATCCGCTCGACGTCCATCAACTCGCCGTGGTGCTCGAACCAGCCGCCGGCCGTGAGGCCGCGGACGATCTCGATCGTCTCGTCGAGGCGGGCGCCTCGCCGCTCCCACGGCTGCCCCATCGCCACGAAGTCCTCGGGCCAGGGGCTGATGCCGACGCCGAGGCGGAGGCGGTTGCCGGTGAGCACGGCCACGCTCGCCGCCTGCTTGGCCAGCAGCACCGCGGGCCGGACCGGCGCCTTGAGCACGAAGGTGGTGAACCGGATGCGCTCGGTCGCCGCCGCCAGCCAGGGGATCAGTGCGAACGGCTCGATGATCGGCTTGTCCTCGAGGAACGAGCGGTCGCCGTCGGCGGTGTACGGGTAGCGGGCGTCGGACGCCGCCGGGTAGATCAGGCTGTCGGGCACCGAGAACGAGTCGAAGCCCGCCTCCTCTGCGGCCTGCGCCAGCGGCGCCAGGAAGGTCGGATCGCAGAACGTTTCCGCATACGTGAACCTCATACGAGAACGTGTTCTACCAGGCGACGTCATCACCGGGGGCGGGCGGCGATACCGTCGGCACTCGTGCAGACCAGCAGGCGGCGCAAGGTCGACATCGGCATCCTCACGGGCGGCACGCTCGCGGTCGGGGCCGTCGCCTTCGGCGCCGCGTTCGTGGCCGGGAAACAGGAGGAGGTCACGCGCTACTGGACCTCGGCCGTGGTCGCCGACGACGGGTCGGCCGAGGTCACCGAGGTGATCGACTACGACTTCGGCCTGAACCAGAAGCACGGGATCTTCCGCTGGGTGCCCGGCCTCGACTCTGCGGCGCCGATCACCGTCTCGTCGCCGGACGCGCCCGACCAGACCGAGGTGTCCGCGATCTCCGACACGCGCAACGACGGCACGGTCGGCACGGGGACGAACATCCGGATCGGCGACGCCGACCAGACGATCTCCGGCGAGAAGCGCTACCGGATCGGCTACGACCTGCCCGACGTCCGCGTCGGGGAGACCGTCGACTGGGAGGCGGTCGGCACGGGCTGGGACGTCGGCATGACGAAGGTCGAGGTCCACCTCGTCACGCCGTTCGAGCTCGAGTCGCCGCTGTGCGTCTCGGGTCCCGCCGGCTCGCGGGACACGTGTGACATCCGCGAGGTCGAGCCCGGCCACGTCGTGGCCACCGTCGAGGACCTCGGCGCCCACGAGGGCGTGTCGGTCGAGGGCACCCAGGGCGCCGCCCTCGGCGTCGTGCCCGCCGCGCCCGACCCGCCGGCCGACCGGCCCGCGGACGACGCCACGTCCCCGCTGGCGCCCGCCGGCGCCGCGGCGGGCGCCATGGCGCTGGCGGCCGTGCCGGCCACCGCGCTCGTCCGCCGCTCCGGCCGTGAGCACGTGTACTCGGGCGGCGCCGCGGACGCCGCCTTCGGGGGCCCGCCGCTCGGCGGCGCCGCCCCCTGGCCCACCGCCCCGACCCCACCTGCCGTGCCGCCACCGCCGCTGGTGCCCGGGGTGATGCCCGCAGCCGGGGAGCCCGCCGGTGCTGTCGTCGCCGAGGTCCGGCCCACCCCCGAGCCCGCCGACTGGGCCGCGGTCCCGCCGCCGGCCGGCGCGGCCGCGGTGCGGGTCGACGCCAGCGAGCTCGAGGAGATGGCGACGATCGAGTTCGCCCCGCCAGCGGGTCTCTCCCCGGCGCACGGCGGCATCATCCTGCGCGAGCAGGTGCAGACCGAGCACAAGGTCGCCTGGCTCATCCAGGCCGCGGTGGACGGGGTGGTCGAGCTCGACGACCGCGACGGCACCCGCCTCACCCGCATCGCCGGCGCGCCGGCCGCCCCCGACCAGCAGGCGGTGTTCGCCCAGATGTTCACGTCCGGCCCCACCCTCGAGCTCGGGTCCTACGACCGGTCCTTCGCCACCGGCTGGACGACCCTCGGCACCCAGCTCTCGGCCTGGCGCGCCGGATCGGGCCTGTGGGACACCCGGGCCGACGCCCGACGGATCGCCGCCCTGGTGCTCGGCGTGGTGGCCGCCATCGCCGGCGCGGTCGGCGCGCTGGCCGGTGGGCTGCTGGCCGGCACCGGGGTCGCCGCCGCGGTGTGGCTCGTGGTGGCGGTGGCCGGGGGCCTGCTGGCGGGCGCCGGCCTCGCCGCGGCCGTCGGCGGGTGGGAGCTGCGGGTGCGCACCGCCGCGGGCTCGGCCCTGTGGCTGCGGGTCGAATCGTTCCGCCGGTTCCTCGCCCAGTCCGAGGGCTACCACGCCGACGAGGCGGCCAAGCGGGGGGTGCTGCGCGAGTACACCGCGTGGGCGGTGGCGGTCGGCGAGATCGGCCGGTGGACGCAGGCGGTCAGCGCCTCGACCATCGCGCCCCAGGTCGCCGGCGTGCACTACGCCTACATGGCCCCCTTCCTGCTGGCCTCGACCACGAGCACCGCGACCGCGCCGTCGTCGAGCGGCAGCGGCGGTCTCGGCGGCGGCGGGTTCGGGGGCGGATCGGTCGGCGGCGGTGCAGGCGGCGGGGGCGGCGGCAGCTGGTAGCCCCGGTCCCGCTCGGCTCCGACCGGGCCGGGAGGCCCGAATCCGGACGGAGACGCCGGGCGCGCCGGCGCCCCCGTCCCGGGGGAGAGAACGGGGGCGCCGGCAGGGTGAGAGGCGGCAGGTCAATCCGTGGCGATTGCCTCCAGCACGTCCATGCGGGCGGCCCGCCGGGCGGGCCGGACCGCCGCCAGCACCCCGGCCGCCGCGCCGACGACCAGCACGACCGCCAGCGACGTGACCGGCACGGCGAAGGTGGTGAAGCCCTCGTCCGCCAGCGCCTGGACCATGGCCCAGCCGAGGAACAGGCCGAGCCCGACCCCGCCGGCGGTGCCGAACAGGGCCACGGTCATCGCCTCGCCCCGCACCATCGACCGCAGCTGGCGCCGGCTCTGGCCGACGGCCCGCAGCAGGCCGAGCTCGCGGGTGCGCTCGTGGATCGACAGCGACAGCGTGTTGGCGATGCCCATGAGGGCGATGACGATGGCGAGGGCCAGCAGCACGTAGACGATGTTGAGCATCATGTCGACCTCGCCGGCCACCGACTCGGTGTACTCGTCCGACGTCTGCACGTCGGGCGCCCCGAACCGGTCGGCGACCTGCTGCACGGCCCGCTCGCCGTCGGCCTCGGACACGCCGTCGGCCAGCGTGACCAGCACCGCCAGGTCCGCGGGCTGGGCGGTGTGGGGCCGGAAGGCGGCCTCGGGCACCAGGATCTCGCCCATGAGGTCCTCCTCGGCGTAGATGGCGCCGACCGTCGGCCGCTCGACGGCGCCGTCGGGGTAGCCGACCTCGACCGGGTCGCCGAGGGCGAGCCCGTGGTCGTCCGCGTACGCCTCCGACACCGCGACCTGGTCGGCGCCGAGGTCGGCCGGTCGACCCCGCCCGCTCGCCCAGGTCGAGCACCTGGGTCAGCGTGGCCGGGTCGTACGTGGTGGCGAGCGTGTCGCTGCCGTCGAGCCGCACGGGGGCGTTGCCCACCGGCGAGGCGGTGGCCACCTCGGGCAGCTCGCGCGACGGCCGGACCGAGGTCGGTGCTCAGACCGCCGAGGCCGAAGCCGTCGCTCATGATCACGAGGTCGCCGGCGAACTGCTCGTCCACGATGTCGGCGATCGACCGCTTCATCGAGGCGCCGATCACCGTGATCAGCGACACGACGGTCACGCCGACGAGCAGCGCCAGGGCGGTGCTGGCCGTGCGGCGGGGGTTCCGCATCGAGTTGCGGCGGGCCAGCGTGCCGCTCATCCCGCGCCGGGCGGCCTGGGGAGCGCCGAGCAGCCCCGCCGCGGGCCGGGCGACGACCGGGCCGAGCATCACGACGCCGATCGAGCGTGACGCAGGGCGCCGAGGCCCGGTCAGCCCGACCGCCTTGTCCAGTCGCCCCGATCGCCACCACGGCGACGCCGGCGCCGGTCACGAGCAGCGCCGGCGACGGCCCGCAGGCGGGAGCTGGCCGACGTGTCGACGGCGACGTCGCGGATGGCGGCCAGCGGGGCGGTGCGGGCGGCGCGCACGGCCGGGGCCAGGCTGGCCACCAGCGTGACGATCACGCCCACCGCCACCGCGGCGACCACCGTGCTGCCGGCCAGCACCAGCGACGAGGCCGGCATGGTCATGCCGATGGCCGACATGAGGGCCAGCAGGCCCGACGCCAGCCCCAGCCCGACGGCGATGCCGCCGGCCGACGCCACGAGGCCGACCACGAGGGCCTCGACGGCCACCGACCGCAGGACCTGGCTGCGCGACGCCCCGAGGGCCCGGAGCAGCGCCGACTCCCGGGTGCGCTGGGCGACCAGGATCGAGAACGTGTTGTAGATGCTGAAGGTCGCCACCACGAGGGCGATGCCGGCGAACACCAGCAGGAACGTCTCGAAGAAGCCGAGGAAGTCGGCCTTGATGTCGTCCTCCATCTCGGAGGTCAGCTCCGCGCCGGTCAGGCTCTCGACGCCGTCGGGGAGCACGGCGTCGATGCGACGGACCAGGTCGTCCTGGCTGACGCCGGGAGCGGCGGACACCGCGATGCTCGACACCGCGCTGGGGTCGGGCATGAACAGCTCGGCCGCCTGCGCGGTGCTGAACGCCGCGTAGGTGACCGGACCCTGGCTGTCGGCCTCGCCGAAGGTGGCCAGGCCGACGATCGTCACCGGGATCGGGTCGGGGGTCCGCACCGTGGTCTCGTCGCCGACGGCGAGGTCGCCCTGCTCGGCGGCCGCCTTGTCGATGACGACCTCGCCCGGCGCCGATGGCGCCCGGCCCTCGGCCAGGTCGTAGGGGTTGAGCGCGTCGTCGGCGATCCAGTTCCCCGCTGTGGTGGGCGGGCCGTTGCCGCCGAGCGGATCGCCGTCGGCGCCGACGATCCGCCCGGAGCCCTCGATGCGTGGGGCCACCGCCGCGACACCGTCGACGGCGGCGATGTCGTCGGCGAGGGCGACGTCGATCAGGCCCCGCTCGGTGAAGTCGGCCTCGCCGACCTCGGTGCTCGAGCGGACGAGGGCGTCGGTGCCGGCGTTGGCCTCGGCGAACATGTTCGAGAAGCCGTTGGACATGGTGTCGCCGAGCACCAGCGTGCCCGACAGGAAGGCGACGCCGAGCAGGACGGCGGCGCAGGTGCCCAGCAGGCGCCGCTTGTGGGCGCCGAGCGACTTGAGGGTGGTCCTCCACATGACGATCAGCCCCCGAAGCCCTTCAGGACTTCCAGGATCCGGTCCGCCGTCGGCGAGGTCATCGAGTTGACGACCCGCCCGTCGGACAGGAACACGACGGCGTCGGCGTAGGCGGCGGCGACGGGGTCGTGGGTGACCATGACGATGGTCTGGCCCATGTCGTCGACGGCCCGCCGCATGAAGCCGAGGATCTCGGCGCCGCTGCGCGAGTCGAGGTTGCCCGTGGGCTCGTCGGCGAAGATCACCTCGGGCCGGCTGGCCAACGCCCGGGCGACGGCCACACGCTGCTGCTGGCCGCCCGACAGCTCGGACGGGCGGTGCTTCAGCCGGGGCCGCAGGCCGACGGTGTCGACCACGTGGTCGAACCACCCGCGGTCGGGCTTCCGCCCGGCGAGGTCGATCGGGAGCGTGATGTTCTCGGCCGCCGACAGCATCGGCAGCAGGTTGAAGGCCTGGAAGACGAACCCGAGGCGGTCGCGCCGCAGCCGGGTCAGCTCCTTGTCGGACAGGCTGGCGAGGTCGACGTCGCCCACCAGCACGCGCCCGCTCGTCAGCGTGTCGAGCCCGGCCATGCAGTGCATGAGGGTCGACTTGCCCGAGCCCGACGGGCCCATGATGGCGGTGAAGCGCCCGGTGGGAATGGCGAGGTCGACCTCGTCGAGGGCACGCACCTCGGTGTCCCCGCGTCCGTAGACCTTGGTGGCGGCGACGGCCCGGACGGCCGCCACCGGCTCGTGCGACGTGTCCCACACCGCCGCCTCGGTCGTCATCATCACGTCGTGTGCAGTCATGGGTTCGACGGTACGGACGCCCGCACGCAGGGTGAATGGAGCGGTCCGGCGTCTGTGGGGTGGGGTTGGCCCCACCCCGGACCGGCGGCCCGCCCCAACCCCGGTCGCGGCCGGCTGATCAGCCGTTCCCTTCGGTCCTCCGGTGCAGTAGACAGAGCGTGATCTATCCGTCACCGAGGGAGGTCACTGCCGTGGGACTGATGGACAAGGTCAGAGCGATGCTCGGTCAGCACAACGAGAAGGTCGACCAGGGCATCGACAAGGCGGGCGACGTCGTCGACGACAAGACCGGCGGCAAGCACGCCGCCCACGTCGACAAGGCCCAGGACGCCGCCAAGGACGGCATCGACAAGATCACCGGCGAGGGCGGCGACGGGGCCCGCTGACGCCGTCGGGCGCGCGCCGACGGGCGTCGTCAGCCGGCGCCGTAGCCGATGGTGACGCTGCCCTGGTCGGCCCGGACCGTGATCGTGCGGTCGCTGCGCGAGTTGGTGCGGATGTCGGTGGTCACCGTGCCCTGACTCGACCGCGTGTCGGTGGCGTACTCGACGTCGGGGTCGTCGGGCAGGACGATGTCGACCCGACCCTGATTGGCCTCGACCGCGATGTGGTCGGGTGAGGTCACGAACTCGGCGGTGAACCGGCCCTGGTTGGCCGAGGCGTCGACGCGGGTGGCGGTGAGGGCGTCGGCCTCGATGCGGCCCTGATCGGCCGATACCGTCACCTCACCTCCCACCCGCACCAGCTCGACGCTGCTCTGGCTGCTGTGGGCGGCGAGGCCACCGCGCTGGTTCGTGACGGACAACCCGTCCACCGCCCGGGCGTCGACGTACATGTCGGGCGGGACCTCGATCGTGTAGTCCACCGAGCACCAGTCCGACCCGAACAGCGGGCAGGTGCCGCGCACGGACAGCACCCCGTCGCGCTCGTCGACCAGGTGGCCGGTAGCGCGTAGCCCCTCGCTGATCCGGGCCCGGATCGTCACCGACTCGGCCTCGGCCACGCCGATGATCGTCACCGACCCGGCGTCGTTGTCGACGGCAAGGCTGTCGAGGCCGGCCACGTCGACCTCGACGACCTCGGTGTGCTCCTCGTGGGCCACCACGCTGGCGGCCTCGAGGGTCCCGAAGCCGAGGCCCACGAGCGCAGCGATCGAGCCCAGCCCCAGCCACAGCACACGCACGGCGCGTCCCTGCAGGGCGCGGTCGCCCCACGCCGAGACGCGCTCGGCGAACGCCACCATCCGCTCGATCAGGCGCCGCACGGTCCCTCCCCCACGTCCCTCATCCGTCCAGCCACCGCAGCACGGCGAGGACCCTGCGGTGGTCGCCCTCGGCCGGCGGGAGGTCGAGCTTGGTGAAGATGTTGCTGACGTGCTTCTCGACCGCGCCGTCGCTCACGACGAGCTCGCGGGCGATCGCCGCGTTCGTGCGGCCCTCGGCCATGAGGGCGAGGACCTCGCGCTCGCGCCGCGACAGGCGGGCGAGCGGGTCGCGGCGCCGCGTCCGGGCGAGCAGCTGGGCGACGACCTCGGGATCGAGGGCGGTGCCGCCCTCACCCACCCGCGTGACGCCGGCGAGGAACTCGGACACGTCGGCGATGCGGTCCTTGAGCAGGTAGCCCAGGCCGGTCGTGTCGTTCGCCAGCAGCTCGCTGGCGTAGGTCTCCTCGACGTACTGCGACAGGACGAGGATGCCGACCTCGGGCCAGCGGGCCCGGATCTGCAGCGCGGCGCGCAGCCCGTCGTCGGTGAACGTGGGCGGCATCCGCACGTCGACCACGGCCAGGTCGGGCTTGTGGCGCTCGACGACGGTCAGCAGCTCGTCGGCGTTGTCGACGGTGGCCACCACCTCGTGGCCGGCGTCGACCAGCAGGCCGGTCAGTCCGGCGCGCAGCAGCACGGAGTCCTCGGCGATCACGATGCGCATGGCAGGTCCACCAGGAGGGTCGTCGGTCCCCCGTCGGGGCTCACGAGGTGCATGGTCCCGCCGAGCGCGGTGACCCGGTCGTGCAGCCCCTGCAGGCCGGTGCCAACCGAGGGGTCGGCGCCGCCGATGCCGTCGTCACGGACCTCGACGATCAGCCGGTCCCCGGCCCGGGCGATGGCCACGCCGGCCCGGGTGGCGTGGGCGTGGCGGGCGACGTTGGTGAGGGCCTCGGCGACCACGAAGTACGCCGCGCTCTCGACCGTCGCCGAGGGGCGCTCGGCCACCGCCACGTCCAGCGAGACCGGCACGGGCGAGCGCGCCACGACGGCGGACAGGGCGGCGTCGAGCCCCCGGTCCTCGAGGATCACCGGGTGGATGCCCCGCACCAGGTCGCGGATCTCCTTGAGCGCCGCCTTCGCCTCCTCGTGGGCGTCGGCCACGAGGCGGGCCCCGCTCTCGGGGTCGGTCTCCAGGCGCTGGCGGGCCGCGCCGAGGCCCATGGCCAGGGCGACGAGCCGCTGCTGGGCGCCGTCGTGGAGGTCGCGCTCGATGCGTCGGCGCTCGGCCTCGGCGCTGTCGACCGCCGCGGCGCGGCGCGTCTCGAGGCGACCGACCTGCTCGCCCAGCTGGTCGCGGCGGCGGGGCGTGAGCAGCCACCGGGCGACGATCACGTCGAGCCGGGCGAGCGCCCGCGTCACCCACGGAGCCACGACGAGGCCGCACAGCCCAACCACCGTGGCGGCGTATGCCGCCGGACCGGAGCCCACCTCGAACAGCCAGAACTTTGCGGTGCCGCCCGGGAGGTCGGACACGTACAGGGGCAGCAGGACCAGCGCCGCCGATCCGCACCACGCGATCGACGCCCCGACCGTCGTGACGATCCCCTTGGGCAGCGCCAGCACGTGGTACGCGATCTCGCGCCAGCGGTCGAGCGACTTCACGCGCTCGACGAGACGGCGCCAGGGGGTGCGCGCCACGAGCGGCGGGACCGCGTCGGTCAGCCGCTCGCCGAGCAGGGCGTCGACCCGGGACCGCTCGACCGCCGACATGACCCGGGCCGTCACGAACAGCAGCCAGACGAACGGCAGCGCCAGGGGGAACGTGATGAGCAGCGCCACCGACGTCACCGCCAGCACCACCGTGACCGTGAACATCACGGTCCCGATCACCAGGTCCATGAAGACGTGCGCCAGCGACCACCACGTCGACGCTTCGCGCCACGGCCGGAGGACATCGCTGATCACGGTGACACCGTAAGCATGCCCGCGCGTCCCGGCCATCCAGCCGTCCGGCGTCGCGGGGGTGGGGTTGTCCCCCCTTCGGCCGCCTCTCGCTCGTCGTGCCGCTCTACTGCAGCGACGAGCGGCCGTCGGTGGCCCACCAGCTCGCCGTGAGCTTGACGTCGGGGGACCGGGGTTCGATCTCCTCGAACACGCGGCGGTAGCCCGTGTGGGCGATGTACCAGGCGCCGTCGACCTTGGCGTAGCGGTCGTCGTAGAACGAGGCGCCCCGCACCACCAGGCCCAGGTTGTCCATGATCACCACGTCGTCGAGGCCCCAGACCCCGGTGGCCGAGTCGGGCCCGGTGAGCGTGATCTCGGGCTGGTGCACCTTGTGGCTGGTGAGCATCGACTCGTCGGCCATGGCGCCGGTCAGGAACTCCATGATCGCCGCCCGGCCGGACAGCACGGTCGCCCCGCCCCCGTACGAGGCCGTGGCGTCCTCGGTGAAGAGCGCGCCGAGCTCGTCCCACTGCTTGGTGTCGATGAGGCGCACGTACCGGTACTTGAGCTGGTGGATCTGCTCGATGTCCACGAGGTCGTCGGGCGTCAGGGGGCGCGGTCATGAGGGCTTCGTCTAGCACCTCCTCGGCTACCGCGCCCGCGGTAGCAGCAGACGCAACCCCACGACGATGACGGTGCGCAGCGGCCGTCGTACCGTGCGGGTTGCCGTGACAGCCACCTCCCCTGCTGCGCCTCCGCACCGGTTCGCCGGCCTCGCCGCCGGCGACCGCCGGCGCGCGCTCTGGCCGGCGCTGGCGCTGGCGATCCTCGAGGTGGTCGGCACGATCGGCGCCTCCCAGGGCCAGCCCGAGGCGCGGGACCTCGACCCGCTCGCCCTCGTCCTCGTGCTGGCCGCGCCGGTGGCGCTCGTCTGGCGCCGCACGCGGCCGGAGGTGGCGCTCGGCGTGGCGTTCGCCTCGGTCATGGCCTACCTGGCGCTCGACTACCCGAAGGGCCCGATCTTCCTGGGCTTGATCGCCGCCTACGTGAACGCCGTCGTGATGGGGTGGCGTCGCCTGGCCGTCGCCGTCCTCGTCGGCGGGTACGTGCTGGTGGCCTGGGTGATGCCCGCGTTCGACGACGGGCCGTGGCCCGACTGGAGCGTCGCGGGCGCGCTGGCCGCGTGGCTCCTGGTGCTCGGATCGGCCAGCGAGCTGATCCGGGTCCAGCTCGAGCGGGCCGGCGAGCGCCAGGCGGCCCGCGCCGAGGAGGCCCGCCGCCGCGCCAGCGAGGAGCGCCTGCGCATCGCCCGCGAGCTGCACGACGTGCTCGCCCACAACATCTCGCTGATCAACGTGCGCGCCGGCGTGGCGCTGCACCTGGTCGACGAGAACCCTGACGCCATCGACCCCGAGCAGGTGCGGCCCGCGCTGGCCGCCATCAAGGACGCCAGCAAGGAGGCCCTCGGCGAGCTGCGGTCGGTGCTCGACGTGCTGCGCCAGGACGAGACGGCGCCGCTGGCCCCGACCGCCGGGCTGGCCGACCTCGACGGCCTCGCCGAGCGCGCCCGCGGCACCGGCCTCGACGTGCGCGTCGAGCGGGTGAACGGCGACGGGCGGGCGGTCCCGTCCGAGGACATCACCGGTGGGCTGCCCGCGGGCGTCGATCTCGCGGCCTTCCGCATCGCCCAGGAGGCCCTGACGAACGTGGTGCGCCACGCCGCCGCCACCCGCGCCACGGTCCGGCTGCGCCGCACCCCCGACCTGTTGGAGGTGCAGGTGGACGACGACGGCGCGGGCGCGGCGCCTGCCGCCCTCGCCTCCACGGGCGCCGGGGTCGACCGCGGGGAAGCCGGGCGCGGCATCACGGGGATGCGCGAGCGGGCGCACGCGCTGGGCGGCACCGCCGAGGCGGGGCCGCGGCCCGGCCGGGGCTTCCGGGTGCGGGCCCGCTTCCCGCTCGCACCGCGACCATGAGGGGTGACACGTGATCAAGGTGCTGCTGGCCGACGACCAGGCTCTCGTGCGGGCGGGGTTCCGCGCCCTGCTCGACGCCCAGGACGACATCGAGGTCGTGGGCGAGGCGTCCGACGGGGACGAGGCCGTCGCCATGGCCCGCCGGTACGGGCCCGACGTCGTGCTCATGGACATCCGCATGCCCGGCACCGACGGGCTGGCCGCCACCCGCGCCATCGTCGGCGACGAGCGACTGGCGGGCATCCGCATCGTGATCCTCACCACGTTCGAGCTCGACGAGTACGTGTTCGAGGCCATCCGCTCGGGGGCCTCGGGCTTCCTGGTGAAGGACACCGAGCCGGTCGAGCTGCTGCGGGCGGTGCGCTCGGTCGCCGCTGGGGACGCGCTCCTCTCCCCCGGCGTCACCCGGCGCCTCATCGGCGCCTTCGCCACCCAGACCGCGCGAGCCCCGTCCGACCCCCGCGCTGGACGCGCTGACCGAGCGCGAGCGCGAGGTCATGAGCCTCGTGGCCGAGGGCCTGTCGAACGACGAGATCGCCGAGCGCCTCTACGTCAGCCCCATGACGGCCAAGACGCACGTGAGCCGGGCGATGACCAAGCTCGGGGCCCGCGACCGTGCGCAGATGGTGGTGTTCGCCTACGAGTCGGGCCTCGTCCGCCCCGGCTGGTCGGGTTAGAGGCCGAGCAGGCCGGGGTGTTCGTCGCAGCCTACGCGTGGGGATTTGGCGGTTGACCACCAGCTCCATGGCTGGCCGACAGGGAGCACGACCGGCGACCCCGTACTACCGCGCCGGGTGTAGCGGCGAAGCATCCCCCGGGGGGACGACCCTTCGTGCCGTTGGGCGGACGATCGGGGCATGTTCAGCACACTCGTCCACCACACCGACGGATGGGGCGGCGACGGGCCCGGCCCGTGGGCCCTCATCCCCTTCACCTTCTTCCTCCTGTGGGTCTCGGTGATCGTCTTCGCCGTGATCCGGTTCCGCCGGGGCGGCCGCCCGCCGTGGGCCCGCGACACCGGCCGGTCGGTCCTCGACGAGCGGTTCGCCCGGGGCGACATCTCGCCCGAGGAGTACCGCGAGCGGCGTGACGTCCTGAAGGAGGAGGGACGATGAGCGCCCCGGCCCCCGCACCCACCCCCACCCGCACGGCGGCCGCCCGCGTCGTCGATGCCACCAAGGTGTACGGCTCCGGGCCGACCGCGGTCGTCGCCCTCGACGAGGTGACCGTCGACCTCGAGGCCGGTCGCTTCACCGCCGTCATGGGCCCGTCCGGGTCGGGCAAGTCGACCCTCATGCACTGCGTCGCCGGGCTCGACGCGCTGACCGAGGGCCAGGTGTTCCTCGGTGACGTCGAGCTCGGAACCCTGTCCGACAAGGAGCTGACGCTGCTGCGGCGCGACCGCGTCGGGTTCGTGTTCCAGGCGTACAACCTGGTCCCGACGCTGTCGGCGCGGGAGAACATCGTCCTCCCCGACCGCCTCGCCGGGCGATCCCCCGAACCCGGCTGGCTGGACGAGGTGGTGCGCACGGTCGGTCTCGGCGACCGGCTGGCGCACCGCCCGTCCGAGCTGTCGGGCGGCCAGCAGCAGCGGGTCGCCGTGGCCCGGGCGCTGGCGGGGCGCCCGGACATCGTCTTCGCCGACGAACCCACGGGGAACCTCGACTCGCGCAGCGGCGCCGAGATCCTCGGCTTCCTGCGGCGGGCCGTCGACGAGATGGGCCAGACCATCGTCATGGTCACCCACGACCCGCTGGCCGCGGCCCACGCCGACAGCGTGCTGTTCCTGGCCGACGGGCGCATCGTCGACCACCTGGCCGCCCCGACCGCGCCCGCCATCCTCGACCGCATGACGTCACTGGGAGGTTGACCCGTGCTGTCCCTCACCCTCCGCGAGATGCGGGCGCACGCCCGCCGCCTGACCGGCACGTCGCTCGCCGTGCTGCTCGGCGTGGCGTTCCTCGCCGGCACCCTGGTGCTGGGCGACACGCTGCGCCGCAACTTCGACACCCTGTTCACCGACGTCAACGCCGGCACCGACGTCGTCGTGCGCAACGCCACCGACCTGTCGATCGACGCGCCACGCGGTCTCATCCCGCGGTCGCTCGTCGACGACGTGGCGGCGGTCGACGGCGTGCAGGCCGCCGAGCCCGTCGTCAGCGGGTACGGCCAGCTCCTCGGCGCCGATGGCGAAGCCATCGGCGGCAACGGTCCACCCCAGCTCGGCGGGAACTGGATCACGAACCCCGACCTGAACCCCTACCAGCTGGCCGAGGGGCGGGCGCCCGAGGGCGGCAACGAGGTGGTCGTCAACCGCGGTGCCGCCGAGGACGGCGACCTCGCGGTCGGCGACACGACCACCCTGCTCACGCCCGAGCCGGTCGAGGTCACGATCGTCGGCATCACCACATTCGGCGACGAGGACGGCCTGGGCACCGTGACGTTCACGGCCTTCGACCTCGACGACGCCATGACCCACATCGCCAAGTCTCCCGACTCGGTGTCGTCGATCTCGGTGCAGGCCGCCGACGGCGTGTCACAGGCGGCGCTCGCCGACCGCGTCGGCGAGGTGCTGCCCGACGGCCTCGAGGCGGCGACGGGCGACGACGTCACCCAGGAGGCGACCGACGACATCAACGAGCAGTTCCTCGACATGCTCACGACGTTCCTGACCCTGTTCGCCGGCATCGCCCTGCTGGTGGCCACGTTCAGCATCTACAACACCTTCTCGATCATCGTGGCCCAGCGCACCCGCCAGGCCGCTCTGCTCCGGGCCCTCGGCGCCCTGCGCGGGCAGATCCTCCGGTCGGTGGTGACCGAGGCCGTCCTGGTGGGCGCCATCGCCTCAGCCGTCGGGCTGGGCGCCGGCGTGCTCATCGCCGGGCTGCTCAAGGGCCTCTTCGACGCCGCGGGGTTCTCGCTGCCGGCCGGCGGCATCGTCGTCACCGGCGGCACAGCCGCCGTCGCCTTCGCCGTCGGCATGGTGGTGACGCTCATCGCCGGCGTGTTCCCGGCGATCAAGGCCTCGCGGGTGGCGCCGCTGGCGGCGCTGCGCGACGTGGCTGTCGAGCGCACCTCGCCGTCCCGGGGCCGCGTGGCCGCCGGCGTCCTGTTGGCCGTCGGTGGCGTGGCCCTGACGCTCGTCGCCGCCCTGGGCGACGCCGACACGCTGGCGCTCGTGGGGCTCGGCGCGGTGCTCACGGTGGTGGGCGCGGTCGTGCTCGGCCCGGTGGCCGCCCGCCCAGTGGCGTCGGTCCTGGGCGCCCCGGTCGCCCGCCTGCGGGGCATGACGGGCGGGCTCGCCCGCCAGAACGCCATGCGCAATCCCCGCCGCACGGCCGGCACCGCGTCGGCGTTGATGGTCGGCGTCGCCGTCGTCACGCTGTTCACCGTGTTCGCGGCGTCGCTGCAGGCCTCGATCGACGACACGATCGACCGCAGCTTCGGCGGGGACCTCGTGGTGACAACCGGGGCGTTCGGCGGGGGCGGCATCAGCCCGCAGCTCACCGCCGACATCAACGACCTGCCCGAGGTCGGCACCGCGGTCGGGCTCGGCCAGGGCTTCGCCCGCGTCGACGGCAGCACGAAGGAGCTGTCGATCGCCGACCCCGGCGAGCTGGCCCAGGTGCTCGACCTCGACGTCACGGACGGCTCGCTGGCCGACGTCGGCGACGGCGAGGTCGCCGTGTCCGACGCCACCGCCGAATCCCACGACTGGGCGGTCGGGGACGCGGTGCCGTTCACCTTCGCCGACGGGGCGACCGAGGACCTGACGATCGCCGCCACCTACGACATCGACGACCTCGCCGGGGGCTACCTGCTGCCCCGCTCGGTGTGGCAGCCGCACGCGGTGCAGGACATCGACGCCTTCGTGTTCGTGACGGCGGCCGACGGCACGTCGGTGGCCGACGCCAAGGCGGCGGTCACGGAGGCGGCGGCGAACTACGGGGCGCCCGACGTGGAGGACCGCGAGGAGTTCGCGGCCACGATGACCCAGGGCGTCGACATGATGCTGACCATCATCTACGCCCTGCTGGCGCTGGCGATCATCATCGCCCTGATGGGCATCGCCAACACGCTGTCGCTGTCGATCCACGAGCGGACGCGCGAGCTCGGCCTGCTGCGGGCCGTCGGCGAGACGCGGGCGCAGGTGCGGTCGATGGTGCGCTGGGAGTCGGTCGTGATCGCCACGTTCGGCGCAATCGGCGGCATCGGGCTCGGCATGTTCCTCGGGTGGGCGCTGGTGCAGGGCGTCGGCGCCGTCTCGGGCGGCCTGGGCGTGTTCACCCTCCCGGTCGGGCGCCTGGCCATCGTGCTGGTGGTGGGCGGCGCCGCCGGCGTGCTGGCCGGCCTCCGCCCGGCCCGCCGGGCCGCCCGCCTCGACGTCCTCCGGGCCATCGCCACCGAGTAGCCGATATCCACAAGATTTCCCCGTCAGGTTCGGTCGCTCTGGCGACCGAACCTGACGGGGAAACGCGTGCGTTCGCGTTCAGGTGCGGCGGAGGTGGTCGGCGAGGCGGGCGTCCCGCGGCAGGTCTCGCTCCCCGGCGAGCACCGACGCCACCGCCAGGTAGTCGACGACCTCGGCGACGTCGTGCACCCGCAGCACGAGACCGGTCCCGGTGTCGGCGCGGCCGAGCACGTGGCCGACCGCGGCCAGGGTCCCGGCCAGCCGCTCGCGGGGCGGACGTCCGGTGACGGCGCCGATGAAGTCCTTGCGTGACAGGGCCAGCAGCAGCGGCCGGCCGAGTGCCGCCACCGCGTCGAGGGCCCGCAGCACCTCGACCGTCTGCGCCGGGGTCTTGGCGAAGTCGGGCCCGGGGTCGAGGAGCGTCGCCTCCTCGGGCACGCCGGCCGCGACGGCCGCGTCGAGCCGCTCGCGCAGGAAGCCCATGACGTCGGCTGTGACCCCTCCCGCCTCGGCGTACAGGGCGTCGTCGAGCACCTTGTGCTTGGGCCGCGATCGCGTGTGCATGATGACCAGCCCGGCCCCGGCGCCGGCCACCAGGGCCGCCACCTCGGGGTACAGGAGCCCGCTGACGTCGTTGACGATCGCCGCCCCGGCGTCCAGCACGGCCTCGACGACGGCCGGGCGGTAGGTGTCCACCGAGATGACCACGTCGGGCGCGGCGTCGTGCACGCCCGCCACGACGGGCACCACCCGGGCGATCTCCTCGTCGACCGGGACCTCCGGCACGCCGGTGATGCCCGACTGGCCGCCGATGTCGATCAGGTGCGCGCCCTGGGCCACCTGCTCCAGCGCCAGGGCGACCCGGGCGTCGGTGGTGCTGTGCTCGCCGCTGTCGGAGAACGAGTCGGGCGTGGCGTTGACGATGCCCATCAGGGCCGGGGCGGCGAGGTCGAGCACGCGGCCGCGGACGGTCAGGGTGGGAGGGGCGGACACGGGGCCAGCGTAAGGCGACCGCCCCGATGCGCTCTCTTCGCGGATCTGCGCACGAGGGCGCGCCGAACCGCGAAGAAAACGGAGACGGGTCAGGTGGAGGCGCGGGGGCGGCGGCGCAGGCGGGAGCGGCGGCCGTCGGGGCCGTCGCGGCCGGGCGGCGGCTCGGGTGCGGGGCCGGCGAGCAGGTCGGGCAGCGTCGCCAGCGGCGGCAGCTCGCCGAACGTGCGCACGAGCGGCGCTCGCCCGGGGCGCACCAGGGTCGCGGGGTTCTCGCACCGCACGCCCGCCCGGTCGAGCGCGGTCTGCAGCACCACCAGCGCCTGGGGGCCGAGGTCGTCGAGGTCGCGATTGCGGTGGATGCGGGTGCCGAGGTCGACCTGGGCCATGCCCCGCACGCCGACCGCCTCGGCCACGTCGATGATCATGCCGGTCTCGACCCCGTAGCCCCGCACGAACGGCAGCGTCTCGAGCAGCGAGCGGCGCCCGCCGTACTCGCCGGACAGCGGCTGCACGATCGACGAGAGGTGCGGGAAGAGCGTGGCGATGAGCGGGCGAGCCATCAGCTCGGTGGTGCGTCCCCCGCCGACCGCTCCGGTGCGGGGCCGCTCGTAGAAGCCCTTCACGAAGCTGATGCTCGGGTCGGTGAGCAGCGGCCCCAACAGGCCGATGATGAAGCGCGACGCGATGTCGGTGATGTCGGCGTCGCACCACAGCACGATGTCGCCCTTGGACACGTGGAGCGAGCGCCACAGCGCCTCGCCCTTCCCCCCGCCGCCGGCGATCTCGGGGAGCACGTTGGCCGCCGCCACCACGTGGGCGCCCGCCTCCGCCGCCGCGACGCTGGTGTCGTCGGTGGAGTGGTCGTCGATGACGATGATCTCGTCGACGAGCCCGAGCGAGTCGACCAGCCAGCGCCGCAGGCGGTGGACGACCCAGCCCACGGTGGCGACCTCGTTGTGGGCCGGGATGCAGACCGAGACGATCTGGTCGCCCTTGGCCTCGACGAGCACGCGCAGGGGTACGTCGCGGTAGTGCCGCGTCGTGATCGGCGTGACCGATCGGCCCGGGGGCTCTATCGGCAGGAACGATCGGGGGTTTGTCATCAATCAGTCAGACAGACAGCGGATGCCCGAGGCACCCTAACCGGCCGCCCGCCGGGTTCGATGCGCGCCCGCACCCCACCCTCCGATGGCAGGAAACGTCACTGATCCGGCCTTGCTGCCACGGCGCCGCGCGCCGACGATGGGGTCGTGCCCAAGGCCCCCCGATCCGTCGTGATCGTCGCCTACCCCGACGTCCAGTCCCTCGACGTGAGCGGGCCCGCCGAAGTGTTCGCGGCCGCGTCGGCCCACGGCGCGACCCCGCCGTACGACCTCACCGTGCTGTCGTCCGCGGGGCGCCAGATCCGCGCCACGTCGGGCCTGCGCTTCGTCGCCGACGCCACCGTCGCACAGCACGACGGCCCCATCGACACCCTGGTGGTGGCCGGCGGCGACGGCACCCGGCAGGCCATGGCGGACCAGGCGCTGCTGGCCTGGCTCCGCGCCGCCGCCGACCGCAGCCGGCGGGTCACGTCGGTGTGCAGCGGGGCGCTGATCCTGGCGGCCGCGGGCCTGCTCGACGGGCGCCGGGCCACGACGCACTGGTCGGTCTGCGGCATCATGGCCCGCCTGTACCCGTCCGTCCGCGTCGACGAGGACCGGATCTTCGTGCGCGACGGCCACGTGTGGACCTCGGCGGGGGTCACCGCCGGCATGGACCTGGCGCTCGCCCTGGTCGAGGACGACCACGGCAGCGCCCTCGCCCTCGACGTCGCCCGTCAGCTCGTCCTGTTCACGCAGCGTGCGGGCGGCCAGTCCCAGTTCAGCACGCAGCTCACGGTGCGGCGGGCCGAGCGCGAGCCGCTACGGGAGGTCCTGGCCCACATCGCCGACCACCTCGACGGCGACCTCTCCGTGCCCGCCCTGGCCCGGCGGGCCACGATGAGCCCCCGCACCTTCGCCCGTGCCTTCCGCGCCGAGGTCGGGACCACGCCGGCCGCGTTCGTACGGGCCAGCCGGGTCGAGGCGGCGCGCCGCCTGCTCGAGGGCAGCGACGCCGGCATGGCCGACGTCGCCCGCCGGTGTGGGTTCGGCACGGTCGAGACGATGCACCGGGCCTTTCGCCGCACGGTCAACACCACGCCGGGCGCCTACCGGCGCCACTTCTCGCCGACCGAGCTGTCGGCCTGATTCCCCAACCACCCGCCATCCCAACGGGCACCACCAGGAGACCGTCATGCGCATCGCCATCCCGCTGTTCGACCGGTTCACCGCCCTCGACGCCGTCGGGCCGTACGAGGTGCTGTCCCGGCTCCCGGACGCCACCGTCACGTTCGTCGCCGAGCGGCCCGGGACCGTCCGCACCGACACCCGGGCGCTCGCCGTCGCGGTCGACACCGCGCTCACCGACCTGCCCGACCCCGACGTGGTCGTCGTCCCCGGCGGCCCCGGCACGCGGGCCATGCTCGAGCCGGGCGCCCTGCACGCCTGGGTGCGCGCCGCCCACGCCACGACCCAGTGGACCACCTCGGTCTGCACCGGGTCGCTGATCCTCGGGGCCGCGGGGGTGCTCGACGGGCTCGAGGCCACCACGCACTGGAACGCCATGGACGAGCTGGCCTCCGTCGGCGTGTCCCCGGTCGACGACCGCCGCGTGGTGGTGCAGGGCAAGGTGGTGACTGCGGCCGGCGTGTCGTCGGGCATCGACATGGCCCTGTGGCTGGCGGCCCAGATCGCGGGCGACGACGTCGCCAAGGCCATCCAGCTCGGGATCGAGTACGACCCCCAGCCGCCGTTCGACTCGGGCTCGGTGGCCAAGGCCGACCCCGAGCTGGTGGCGTTCCTGCGCGAGCTCATCGTCGACCGCCCGGCGACGGACGAGGCCGCCGCCGACGCGTGAGAGGCCGACGGCTCAGGCCTCGCGGGACGGGCCCGCGCCCGTGAAGCGCGTGTCCGGCGGGTCGACCGCCCACGCGGCCTCGGTGCCCCACGTGTCGTCGAACACCACGTCGCACAACGGGAGGCGCCGCACCGGGCCGTGACGACCCTCGGGCACGCCGAGGGTGATCGTGCCTGCGATCACCACGTCGTCGGGGATCTGTAGCACGCGCCGCAGATCGTCCTCGACGAGCGCGTGCCACATCGACAGCACGCCCCCGTAGCCGAGCGCCCGGGCCGCCAGCAGCAGGTTCTGGCAGGCCGGGTAGACGGACGCGCCCTCGGACACGTGCGCCTCGCGCCAACGGACGAAGCACGCCAGCACGACCACGGGCGTCCTCTCGAAGTTGTCGACGTAGGCCTGCATGGCCCGCGCCGCCCGGGCCTTCGGCGAGCCGGCGTCGGCGCCGGAGCCGCGATCGAAGCCGTGGGCGCCCCGCTTGGCGCCCCACCCGGAACGGAACGCCGCGCCCAGCAGCGCCTTGGCCGCGGTGGCGGCGGGGCCGTCGCGCAGCACCAGGAACCGGGCAGGTTGGCGGTTCGAGCCCGAGGGCGCCCGGGTGGCGTGCCACAGGATCGTCGCCAGGTCGTCTTCGGGGATCGGGTCGGGCCGGTAGCGGCGGACGGCCCGCGTCGTGGCGATGGCGTCGAGCGCGTCGAGCGTCATCACGCGCCCTCCCCCGGCAGGACGACCGCCCGGCCCGTGAGCGTGCCCGCCTCCATCGCCGCGTAGGCGTCGGCCACCCGCGCCAGCGGGTAGCGGTCGACCGCGCTCGTGATGCGGCCCGACTCGGCCAGCTCGACCACCGCGTGCACGTCGGCGATCGACGAGCCCTGGAACGTGAACACCTCCGCGTCCCGCGGCAGCCCGCCGAACCACGGCCCGCCGAACGACCCGCCGCCCGCGCCGACGAGGCCGAACGCGCCGTAGGGCGCGACCGCCGCCAGGCCGGCGGCGATGGTGGCGTCGGTACCGACGATGTCGAGCACGGCCTCGGCGGGGCCGCCGATCAGCGCGGTGGCCGCGGCCACGTCCTCGACCGCCTCGTGGGCCCCGAGCCCGAGCGCCAGCGCCCGGCGGGCGGGGTTGGTGTCGACGCCGACCACGCGGGCGGGCGTGAGCGCCCGCAGCAGCTGGACGGCGAACGCCCCGAGGCCGCCGACCCCGATCACGACGGCGGTGGCGCCGTCGCCCAGCCGCGGCACCACGCGGGCCACGGCGTGGTGGCTGGTGGCGCCGGCGTCGGTGAGCGGCCCGGCGACGACGGGGTCCAGCCCGCCCAGCGGCACGATCGCCCGGGGAGCGGGGGCCACGACGTACGGGGCGAGGCCGCCATCGCGGCCGTAGCCCCGGCCGGCCAGCCCATGCGGGCACACGCTGTCGTGGCCGCGGCGGCAGGCGGGGCACTCGCCGCACGAGGCCGGCGACACGAGCGCCACCGCGTCGCCCTCGGTGAGCCCGGTGACGCCCGCACCCAGGGCGGCGACGTGCCCGGCGATCTCGTGCCCGAGCGTGAACGGCACCCGCCAACCGAGCATGTCGCCGATCTCGGCGGGGATCCGGGCCATGTCGACATCGGAGTGGCACAGCCCGTTGGCGGCCACGGCCACCAGCACCTCCCCGGGGCCCGGCTCGGGGACGGGCGCCTCGACCAGCCGCGGCGGTCGCTCCCACTCGACGATGCGGTAGGCGGGCATGGTGGCGCTCGGCATGGCGGTCATCCTGCCGGTGCACTCGGCGGGTGTGCGAACCGGCCCGAGCGCCCGCTCGGCATGGACGGGGCGGCCAGCGGGTACCCAGACGGCTTGGCCCCGGCGACCCAGGAGCACGAATGACCGACACGGCCATCGAGCCCCCGTTCGACCACGGCGTCGCCAGCTTCGACCCGACCTCCGACTCGGTGGTCCTGTGGACCCGGGCGCCCGGTGTGGCCCGGGTGCGCTGGTGCGTGGCGCCGGCCGAGGGCGGCGAGCCGGTGGCCGGCGGCGTGGCCGAGGTCCCCGCCGAGGGTGACCACTGCGTCGCCATCGCGGTCGGGGGCCTGGACCCGGCCACGAGCTACCGCTACTGGTTCGACGCCGGCCGGGCGCGCTCGCCGGTGGGCCGGACCCGCACGCTGCCCGCGACCGGCACCGCCCCCGTGCGCATCGGCGTCGCCTGCTGCGCCGACTGGTCGCTCGGCCACTTCACCGCCTACCGGGCGCTGGCCGACGCGGACGTCGACCTCGTGCTGCACGTCGGCGACTACATCTACGAGACGCAGGGCAAGGGCAACGTCCGCGACCCCGAGCCCGACCGCGAGGTCGTCTCCCTCGAGGACTACCGGGCGCGCTACCGCCAGTGCCGCAGCGACGCCGACCTCGTGGCGCTGCACCAGCGCCACCCGATGATCCCCATCTGGGACGACCACGACGTGGCCGACAACGCCTACCGGGACGGCGCCAAGCACCACGACCCCAACGAGCACGGCCCCTGGCCCGACCGCCTCCGGGCCGCGGCCATGGCCCGGCAGGAGTGGCTGCCCGCCCGCCTGCGCGATCCCGCCGACCCGCTCACCCTGTACCGGTCGTTCGCCCTGGGCGAGCTGGGCGAGATCGTGGTGCTCGACACCCGCATCATCGGGCGCGACGTCCAGCCAGACGACGACGGCACGCTGCCGTTCGACGATCCGCGGCGCTCGATGCTGGGGGACGAGCAGCGGGCCTGGGCACACGAGCGGATCCGCGACACGACACGTCCCTGGTGCCTGCTGGTCACCGCCGTGGTGCTCAACCACATGGAGCTGCCGGTGGAGCACGGCGCCACGCTGGGCGAGCTGGCGCCGTCGGGCTACGCGGTGATCGGCGGGAAGGCCATGTGCACCGACGAGTGGGACGGCTACCCCGCCGAGCGCGAGCGGCTCGTCGAAGTGATCCACGAGCGCGGCCCGGGGTTGGTGGCGCTGTCGGGTGACGTGCACTCGGCCTGGGCGTTCGAGGGTCCGTGCCCGGAGCGCGACGGCGACGGGGGACTGCCCGCGGCGGTGGAGTTCGTGACGCCGTGCGTTACGGCCACGCCCATGGCCCGCCAGCTGCCGCCCGGGTGGCGCAGGTTGCTGGGCGAGCTCGCCGAGCGGCTGCCCGAGGCCCGCTGGTTCGACCTCGAGCACCACGGGTTCACGGTGCTCGAGGTCGACGCGGCGCAGGTGCGCAACCACTGGTACGCGGTCGACGCCGAGGACCCCGCGGCCCGCGTGCGCCACTGCGCCTCGTGGTCCCACCGGTGGGGCGACCCGGGGCGCCTCGAGCCGCTCGACCTCGGCGCCGACCCCGAGGCGCCGCTGCGGGCGCGCACCGGGGCGGCATCGACGGGCCCGCAGGTCGTGGTGCCGGCTCGGCCCGAGCCTGTGCTGGACGGCGTCGTGCCCCACCGCCGCCGGCGGCGCCGCGTGCTGGCGGCCGCGGCGACGGCGGCCGCGGCTGCGGCCCTGGTGGCGGCGGTACGCCACCGCCGCTCGCGCCAACCGGTCCCCCCGAGCGGGCCATCAGCCGATCTCGGCCTTCACCCGCCGCTTGATGACACCTTGGTGACGACCGGTGCGACGCCCCGTCACGGGTGCAAGCGCGCGTCAAGCGCCTACTGAGCGGCGTGAGGGATAACGGATGCGTGCCCCACCTGGGGGCACCCCGCCGCCGCCGCTGGAGGACCATCACATGAGACTCGGTGTCTCGATCGCGCAATCCGGACGACTTGCCGATCCCGCTGCCATCCGCTCCGCCGCCACGGGCGCGGAGCAGGTGGGCTACTCGTCCGTCTGGGTCGTCGACCGCCTCGGCGGGGCTCGGCCCGACCTGTCCACCATGCTCGACCCGCTCACCGTGCTGACCTACGCCGCCGCGTGCACGACCCGCGTGCGCCTCGGCACCAGCGTGCTCGTGGCGCCCTGGTACCGACCGGCCCTCCTGGCCCGCTCGCTGACGTCGCTCGACGTGCTGAGCGACGGCCGGCTCACGGTCGGCCTCGGCCTCGGCGCCACCCTCGACGAGTTCGCGGCCGTGGGCGTCCCCCAGCGCGAGCTGGGGCGTCGCCTGGACGACGCCCTCGACGTGCTCGAGGCCACGTGGGGTGCGGCCCGCGCCGGTGGCATCGCACCGACCCTCGAGCCGGCCGGCGACCCCACCGTCACCGCGCTGGCCCCCCGGCGGCCCCCGATCCTGCTCGCCGCCTCGACGCGCGAGGGGCTCGACCGCGTCGCCCGCCGCGCCGATGGCTGGAACCCCTCGGGCCTGCCGAGCGACATGCTCGCCCCGATGTGGGCCACCGTCCGCGACCTGGCGGCCGGCCACGGGCGCGACCCGGACGCGCTGCAGCTCGTCGTGCGGGCGACGCTGGACGTGCGGAACCGGCCGGTCGACGGCGACCGCGCCCCGTACTGCGGCACCGTCGAGCAGGTCGCCGCCGACCTGGCCGACACGCGCCGGGCGGGGGCGCACGAGGTGATCCTCGGCGTGGAGTGCGACAACTGCCTCGACGAGGCCCTGGACCTCTACGCCCGCGTCGCCGAGGCGTGCGACGTCACGACCGCGGCGTAGAGGCCGAGCGGATCGGGCGTTCGTTGCAGCCCACGCGTGGGGATTTGGCGGTCGACCACCAGCTCCACAGCCGGCCGACGGACAGCACGAGGCCGAGCGGATCGGGCGACCACCAGCTCCACAGCCGGCCGACGGACAGCACGAGGCCGGTCGACCCGTCATCCCGGGCGCACTGTCCGGCGGGACTCCCCACCCGCCGGGCGTGCGGTGTCGCGGCGGCATCGCACGGCGGCGCCCGGCGGGCAGGTGGCCCTCCCCTCCCGGGGGGAGGGCCACCCTCCTTCCGTCGCGACGGCAGGTGCTACCCGGACGTCGGGGTGACGCCCAGGCGGGCGGCGGTGGCGGCCACGCGGGACGCCACCGCGTGCCCACCCTGCTCGGTGGCGAGCGCCACGGCCCGACCGAAGAGCGCGGCCACGGTGTCGGGATCCTCGCCGCGGGCCTGGCGCAGGCGAGCGTCCGCCTCGATGACCAGCGGCTCGGCGAAGCGCTCGCCGTACGCCTCGATCTCGGCCTCGGCCTCCGCCAGCGCCTTGGCCGCCTCGTCGAGCCGGCCCGCCTCCACCAGGCCCACGACCCGGGTGGCCCGGTAGATGGCCATCCCCGTGCGTCCCCCCGCGGCGATGTACCCCGCCATCGCCTCGTCGAGCAGCGCCAGCCCCTCGTCGAGCTGGCCGCCGTCGATCAGCACCGCCGCCCGGTAGCCCTGCAGCCCCCAGCCCCAGAAGGCGAAGCTCAGCTCGGGGTCGGCGTCGATGCCGCGGCGCGCCGCCCGCGCCGCCCAGGCCGGCTGTCCGACGCTGGTGGCGGCCGCCGCGGCCAGCATCTCGACCAGCGCGACCCCGTAGCGATCGGGGGACGCGTCGACCAGCGCCTCGAACCCCGCCTCCGCCTCGGCGTCGGTCCCGGCGTCGCCGACGAGGACGTGGAGGTAGCGGCTGAACGGGTGCGGCAGCAGCAGGACCTCGAGGTCGAGGCCGACGGTCATCACCGGTGCGGTGACCGTGGCGCCGACCTGCACGGCCTCGTCCAGGAGGGCGGAGGCCTCGGTCAGCCGGCCCTGGTGCCAGCGGGCGATGCCGAGCGAGGCCAGCCCGGTCACGCGCACCAGTGGGTCGTCGGTCTCTTCGGCCAGGGCGTGCAGGCGCAGGGCGATGGGCTCGGAGCGGGCGTAGTCGCACAGTGAGTCGTGGGCCGCCCACTCGGTCCACAGCAGGCGGGCGAGGATGTCGGGTCGCCCCGTGCGTTGGGCCAGCTCCTGCGCCCGCCGCAGGTGCGGCGAGTCGGCGACGCTGGCGTAGCCGCGACGGGACCGCTGGATGGACAGCAGGCGGCTGACCGCCAGCAGCTCGGCCTCGACGTCGTCGGCGCCGCCCATCGACCGGCGCAGGCGCACGGCCCGGTCGAGCATGCCCTCGGCCGACTCGAACGCGTAGCGGCGCACCGCCACCTCGGCCGCCCGCTCGAGCGCAGCGGCGGCCCGCCGCCCCACGCCGACGGGCGCGGCCGCCCACAGGTGCTCGGCCAGGATCTCCGCGGCGTCGTCGCGGTCGCCGGCGGTGGCCTCGAGGGCGTCGGCGACCCGCACGTGGATGCGGGCCCGACGCAACGACGACACGTCGTCGGCGACGACCTCGCGGACGAGCGCGTGGGAGAACCGGAACGTGCCGGGGCGGTCGGCCAGGGGCGCGAGGAGGCGGTGGACGATCGCCGGGTCGAGGTCGTCGAGCACCGCCTCGACGTCCCGGTCGGCGGCGCGCACGAGCAGGTCCAGCTCGACCTCGCGCCCGACGACGGCCGCTACCTGCAGCAGCCGGACGGTGGGCTCGGGCAGCAGAGCCGTGCGGCGGCGCACGACGTCGCGCACGCTCGACGGCACGTCGCCGCCGGCAGACACGGCGCCGAGCGACAGGTCGGGTTCGCGCTCGGCCTCGACCAGGTGCGCCAGCTCGGTGGCGAAGAACGGGTTGCCCTCGGCCCGGTCCTGGATGGCGGCGACGACGTCGGGCTCGAGGTCGCGGCCCGCCGCGGCCCGGACGAGCTCCGCGGTCTGCAGGTGGGACAGGCCCCGCAGCGTCACCCGGCGGGTCGACGGGACCCGCGACAGCGTGGCGAGGGCCTCGACGACGGCGTCGTTGCGGCCCACCTCGAGCTCGCGCACGGTGCCGGCCAGCAGCACGGGCCGGTCGCCCAGCTCGCGGGCGGCGTACATGAGCAGCTCGAGCGACGGCAGGTCGGCCCACTGGAGGTCGTCGAGGACGACGACGAGGGGCGTCTCGGCCGCGGCGTCGGACAGCAGTGCGTTCACCGCCTCGAGCACCCGGAACCGGGTGCGGTCGGCCGGCCCGGCGTCGCCGCTGTCGTCGCGCTCGAGCAGCGTCGTCAGCTCGGGGGCGGCGCTCGCCGACCCGCCCCGGGCGACGAGGGCGCGCACGACGGGCAGCCACGGCCAGAACGCGGGGGTGGCGCCGCCCTCGAACGCGTATCCCCAGTGGACGACGGCCCCGCGGCGACGGGCCTCGGCGGTCAGCTCCTCCAGCAGGCGGGTCTTGCCGATGCCCGGCTCGCCCTCGACCAGCACGACCCGCGCCACGGTGCGCGCCTCGTCCAGGGCGGCGACGGCCTGCCGCAGCTCGAACTCGCGCCCGACGAGGACGGCGCCCGCCGCGACCTCGACGTCGTCCGCGGGGGGTGTCGCGGCCGCGCGGCGAGCTGGCGTCGGCCGCGCCGGGCTCGGGGTCGCCGCCGCCGGGTCGAGCGTGAGCGCCGGGTCCTGCGCCAGGATGGCGGACTCGAGCTCGACCAGCGGGCGCCCGGGGTCGATGCCGAGCTGGTTGCGCAGCGTGCGGCGGGCGTCGTCGAGGATGCGCAGCGCTTCGGCCTGGCGGCCGGACCGGTAGAGGGCGAGGGCCATGTGGTGCCGGAGCTGCTCGCGCAGCGGGTTGGCAGCCACCAGCTCACCCAGCTCGCCGACGACGGCGGCGTGGCGGCCCAGGCGCAGATCCGCGTCGATGCGGTCCTCGGTGGCGACGAGGCGCCGCTCCTCGAGGCGGGCCGCGTACCCCCAGGCGAAGTCGAGGTGCGAGAACTCGAGCAGCGCCGCCCCCCGCCACAGGCCCAACGCCTCCTCGAGAAGCTCGCGGGCGCCCGCGGCGTCGCCCGCCAGCAGCGCGGCGCGGCCCTGCTCGGCCAGGGACTCGAATCGCCGCGTGTCGAGGGCGTCCGCCGCGATCCGGAGCTTGTATCCCGGCGGGTCCCACGCCAGCACCTTCGCCGCCTCGCCCCGCGCCCCGCCCGGCACCAGGGCGCGCCGCAGGCGCGAGACGTAGCTCTGCAGCGTGCCGGCCGCCGAGTCGGGCGGGCTGTCGCCCCACAGGGCCGAGATGATCGACTCGGCGGGAACGACCCGTCCGTCCGCCACCAGCAGCATGGCGAGCACCGTGCGTGGCTGGGCGCCACCGACGTCGGCGGGCGCGCCGTCGATCACCACCTCGAGGTTGCCCAGCAACCTGAACTCCAACGCGGTGTCTCCCTCCGGCTGCCCGCCGAGTCGCGTAATGATCATTCTCCCACGTCAGGCACGCGATGCGGCGCGGACAATCGATGGCATCACCGCGCGTACCCCTCGGGACAGGGGCGAGACCCCCACCCGGTCGGCCACCTCGCCGAACCGTTCGACCAGCGCCGCGACGACGCCGTCTGGCTCGGCGACCACCGCGAACGTGCGCAGCACCTCGTCGTCCACGGCATCTCCCATCGCCCCCCACTCGCCCGCCTTCGAGAGGCGCCGCAGCTCGGGCTGGAGGTCGCCCCAGCCGTGCATCTCGAGGACCGGACGGTAGGCGGGCGTCGAGGCGTAGAAGCCGATCTGCGCTCGGGTCCCCGCCACCGCCTCGGCCATCTCCTCCTCGGTCCTCCCGGTGGCGATCATGGCCATGGCGGCCACCTCCAGCTCCACGGGGTCGCGCCCTGCGGCCCGCGCACCGGCGTGCAGGTGCGGGATCAGCGCCTCCCGCAGGTAGCGGCCCGAGACCAGAGGGTGGCAGATCAGCCCGTCGCCCACCGCCCCTGCGACCTCGACCATGCGGGGCCCGACACCCGCGACCCAGACCCGCGGTGGGCCATGGGGGCTCGGCGGCGGGGCGAACATCGGGGTCATCAGCGTGTGGGTGTAGAAGTCGCCGCGGAAGTCGAGCGGCTCCCCCTCGTTCCAGCACCGCCAGATCGCCCGCATGGCCTCGACCAGCTCGCGCATCCGCGCCGCCGGCCGGGACCAGGGCATCGAGTAGCGGCGCTCGATGTGCGGCCGGATCTGGCTGCCGAGCCCCAACACGAACCGCCCGCCCGAGAGCACCTGCATGTCGTGGCCGAGGTGCGCCAGCGTCATCGGCGTGCGGGAGAAGGCGATGGCGATCGAGGTCCCCAGCTCGATGCGCTCGGTGTGCTCGGCGGCCACCGCCAGCGGCAGGAACCCGTCGTGGCGTGCCTCGAACGTGAACAGCCCGGCGTAGCCGTCGGCCTCGGCGGCGCGGGCCTGCGCGCCCGCGCCGGCGAGATCGTCCACGAAGTAGCCGTCGATCTTCATCCCCGGAGCCTGCCAGGTGTTCACGGTCCGGCCCTGTTCGCCGCGGCCCGACCGTGGAACCATCACCCCCATGACGACGACCGTGTCCCCTCCCCGGTCGGCGACCGATGCCGACCTCGAGCTCGTCGACGCCTGGTGGCGCGCCGCCAACTACCTCTCGGTCGGGCAGATCTACCTGCTCGACAACCCGTTGCTCCACGAGCCCCTCGCGCTCGAACACGTGAAGCCCCGACTGCTCGGCCACTGGGGTACCACCCCCGGGCTGAACCTGATCTACGCCCACCTCAACCGCGTCATCCGCACCCGCGACGCCGACGTCCTCTACATCTGCGGCCCCGGCCACGGCGGCCCCGGCATGGTGGCGAACACCTGGCTCGAGGGCACCTACAGCGAGATCTACCCCGAGGTCGGGCAGGACGAGGAGGGCATCCGCCGCCTGTTCCGCCAGTTCTCGTTCCCCGGCGGCATCCCCAGCCACGCCGCCCCCGAGACGCCCGGGTCGATCAACGAGGGCGGCGAGCTGGGCTATGCCCTCGTCCACGCCTACGGCGCCGCCTTCGACAACCCCGGCCTGGTGGCGGCGTGCGTGGTCGGCGACGGCGAGGCCGAGACCGGCACGCTCGCGGCCGCCTGGCACTCGAACAAGTTCCTCAACCCGGTCGTCGACGGCGCCGTGCTGCCGATCCTGCACCTCAACGGGTACAAGATCGCCAACCCGACCGTGCTGGCCCGCATCCCCGACGACGAGCTGGTCAAGCTGTTCGAGGGCTACGGCCACCGCGTCCACGTCGTCGCCGGCGACGAGCCGGCCGCCGTCCACCGCCTGCTGGCCGACACGCTGGACACCTGCTTCGACGAGATCGCCGAGATCCAGGCGGCCTGGCGGGCGGGCGACAAGCCCGAGACCCGGCGTCCCCGGTGGCCGATGATCGTGCTGCGCACCCCGAAGGGCTGGACGGGGCCGGGGGTCGTCGACGGCGTGCAGGTCGAGGGCACCTTCCGGTCCCACCAGGTGCCCCTGGCCGGGCTGGCCGGCAACCCCGAGCACCTGCGCCTGCTCGAGGAGTGGATGCGCAGCTACCAGCCCGACGAGCTGTTCGCGGGCGGGCGGCTCAAGCCCGAGATCGCCGCTCTGGCGCCCGAGGGCGACAAGCGCATGGGCGCCACCCCCTACGCCAACGGCGGGCGCCTGCGCCGCGACCTCGACCTCCGCGACTTCCGCGAGATGGCGGTGGACGTGCCCGCGCCGGGCCGCACGTCGTGCGAGCCCACCCGCGAGCTGGGCCACTGGCTGCGCGACGTCGTCGAACGCAACCCCGAGACGTTCCGCATCATGGGGCCCGACGAGACGGCGTCGAACCGCCTGTCCGCCGTGTTCGAGGCGACCGACCGGGTGTGGATGGCCGACATCGAGCCCGGCGACGAGCACCTCGCCCCGCAGGGCCGGGTGATGGAGGTGCTGTCCGAGCACATGTGCCAGGGCTGGCTCGAGGGCTACGTGCTGACCGGCCGCCACGGGCTGTTCAACTGCTACGAGGCGTTCACCCACATCGTCGACTCGATGGTCAACCAGCACGCCAAGTGGCTGAAGGTCACCCGTGACCTCGCCTGGCGGGCGCCGATCTCGTCGTTCACGTACCTCCTGTCGAGCCACGTCTGGCGGCAGGACCACAACGGCTTCTCCCACCAGGACCCCGGGTTCATCGACCACGTCGTGAACAAGAAGGCCGAGGTGGTGCGCGTCTACCTCCCGCCCGACGCCAACACCCTGCTGTCGACCATGGACCACTGCCTGCGCAGCGTCGACTACGTGAACGTGGTCGTGGCCGGCAAGAACGAGATGCCGAACTGGCTCGGCATGAACGCGGCGATCGACCACTGCCGGGCAGGCGCCGGCACGTGGGACTGGGCCTCGTCCCCGTCAGTGACGGCCGGCGGCGAGCCCGACGTGGTGCTGGCCTGCTGCGGCGACGTGCCCACGCTCGAGACGCTGGCGGCGACCGACATGCTGCGCCAGCACCTGCCCGACCTGGCCGTGCGCGTCGTCAACGTGGTCGACCTCATGCGCCTGGAGCCCGAGACCGAGCACCCCCACGGCCTGTCCGACGCCGACTTCGACGCCCTGTTCACCATCGACAAGCCGGTCGTGTTCGCCTGGCACGGCTACCCGACGCTGATCCACCGGCTGACCTACCGGCGCACCAACCACCACAACATCCACGTACGGGGTTACAAGGAGGAGGGCACGACCACCACGCCGTTCGACATGGTGATGCTCAACGACCTCGACCGGTTCCACCTGGTGATGGACGTGATCGACCGGGTGCCGTCGCTGGGCGCGTCGGCCGCCGACGTACGGGCCGAGATGGTGGCCCGCCGCGACGAGGCCCGGGCCCACACCCGGGCGGTCGGCGACGACATCCCGTCGGTGCGCGACTGGTCCTGGCCGTACTGATGCCCACTCCCTGATCCGTGCGGGTGCTCGTCGTCAACGCGGGGTCGTCCAGCCTCAAGCTGCGGCTGGTCGACGCCGACGACCGCGTCGCCGGGCGCGCCGACCTGCCCGCCGTCGGCCGGGCGTCCCCCGACGACATCGCGGCCGCGCTCGCCGACCTGGGCCCGTGCGACGCGGTGGGCCACCGCGTCGTCCACGGGGGCGAGCGGTTCCGCGAGCCCGTGGTGGTGGACGCGGCCGTGCGGCGGGCGCTCGACGAGCTGACCGTGCTGGCGCCGCTGCACCAACCGAAGTCGCTCGCCGCCCTCGACGCGGTGACGGCCGCCGCCCCGGACGTGCCCTCGGTGGCGTGCTTCGACACCGCCTTCCACGCCACCCTGCGCCCCGAGGCGGCGACGTACGCGGTGCCCGCCGAGTGGCGCGAGCGGTACGGCGTGCGGCGCTACGGCTTCCACGGCCTGTCCCACGCCTACGCGGCCGCGGCGCGCCGCCGAGGTGGTGGGGGCCGGGGGCGGACCCACGCGGCGCATCGTCACGTGCCACCTCGGCGCGGGGGCCTCGCTGGCCGCGGTCCACGAGGGGCTGTCGGTCGACACGACCATGGGCTTCACGCCGCTCGAGGGGCTGACCATGGCGACCCGGTCGGGGACGGTCGACCCGGGCGCGGTGTTGTGGCTCGTCACCCGGCACGGGCTCGACCCCACCGAAGTGGCCGAGGCGCTCGAGCACCGGTCCGGCCTGCTCGGCCTGGCCGGCACGGCCGACATGGCCGAGGTCGTGCGGCGCGCCGACGGCGGCGACGAGGTGGCCGGGCTGGCGTTCGCCCAGTACCTCCACCGGCTGCGGGCGGGGATCTGTGCGATGGCCGCCAGCCTCGGCGGGCTCGACGTGCTGGTGTACACGGGCGGCGTGGGCGAGAACGCCCCCGCCGTGCGGGCCTCGGCGGCCGGGGCGCTCCCGTTCCTCGGCCTCGCCATCGACGCCGCCGCCAACGCCGCGGTGGACCTCGGCGCGGGCGATCCACCCGGCGTGTGCGACATCGGCGCCCCGGGCGCCGCCGCCCGCGTCCTGGTGGTCGCCGCCCGCGAGGACCTCGAGATCGCCCGGGGAGTGCGCGCCCTGCTGTCGTGACGCTGCCAAGATGCGTGCGGCACCGTGCGGCGGCGGGCCGCCCCCAAAAGGTGCCGCGGAGGCGGCGAGATGGCAGTCACAGAACCGGGCGAGACGACGACACCCCAACCCCCTCGCAGGCGGGCCAGTGCGGGCGACGGCCCGCCCGATCGGCCCGAGTCGTTCACGCCCGACGAGCTGCGGTTCATCCCCGAGCGGGCCACCCGGTGGTTCAGCCCGGGGGTGCTGACCCAGTCGGGCCTCAAGGTCGGGGTGACATCGGTCTTCGGCTCGTTCCTCGACAAGCGCGAGCTGCAGTCGTCGCGACCCCGGACGGTCGGCGACCTCTACCGCGACGCGGACGAGCTGTGGTTCGACTACGTGGCCGACACCGGCGACGGGTTCGAGGCCACCGCCACCGTGGCCCACCACGTGGCGCAGCCGTTGCTCGCGGTGGAGGGGCTCGACGACCCGGTGCCCCGCGGCCAGCTCCTGGTGTTCGGCGGCGACGAGGTCTACCCCGCGGCCAGCACCGAGGGCTACGAGAACCGCCTCGAGGGGCCGTGGCGGGCCGCACTGCCCTGGACCCCGCCGCTCGATCCCGACGACCCCGCCCACCCGCGCCTCTACGCGGTGCCGGGCAACCACGACTGGTACGACGGGCTGACCGGGTTCCTGCGCATGTTCGGGCAGGGCCGGTGGATCGGCGGGTGGCGCACCGCGCAGACGCGGAGCTACTTCGCGGTGCAGTTGCCGCACCGGTGGTGGCTCTGGGGCATCGACATCCAGTCGGACGCCCTCATCGACGAGCCCCAGCTGGACTACTTCGAGTGGGTCGCCGACAAGCACTGCCGGCCCGGCGACCACCTCATCCTGGCCACGCCCGTGCCGACGTGGACCCAGCTGAAGCGCGAGCCCGAGGCGTTCCGCAACCTGGCCTACTTCGAGAAGGCGATCCTGGCCCCCCGCGAGCTCGACCTCCGCGTGACCCTCGCCGGGGACCTCCACCACTACGCCCGCTACCAGCAGGTCGACCCGAGCGAGGTCGGCGCCGCCCAGAAGATCACCGCCGGCGGGGGCGGCGCCTTCCTCCACCCCACCCACGACCTGCCGAAGGAGGCGACGGTCGCGGTGGATCCCGACGACCCCCGGCGCCAGTCGACGTACCGGCTCGAGGCGCGCTACCCGAAATCCCGGCGGTCACGGTTGCTGTCGCTCTTCGCGCTGTCCCTCCCGGTCCGCAACCCGAGCTTCATGGTGGTGCCCGCCCTGGCGTCGCTCACGCTGCTGTGGACCGTGCAGTTCGGCCTGCGGAGCCTCGAACGGCCGGGGGTCAGCTTCGCCGACGCCGCCGTCGGCTGGGGGTGGACCGACGCGCTGGGCGGCGTGTTCCGCAACTCGCTCTCGCTGCTCATGGTGCTCGTGCTGGCCGGCGGCCTGTTCGCGTTCGCCCGCACGCCACCACGGGTGCGCCGACCCCTCACCAGGTACGTGGTCAAGGCGCTGTTCGCGGCCGTCCACCTCGCGGCGCAGCTGGCCGTGATCGCGGCGGTGGGCGTGGCCGCCGTCGCCATCGCCGATGCGTGGTCCGACGGCGGGTGGCCCTTCGCGGTGATCGCCGGGGGCGCCGCCGCCGTGCTCGGCGCGGTGGCCGGGTCGCTCGTCGTCGGCGCCTACCTGGCCGCGGCCATCGCGATCCCCGGCATCCACGCCCACGCCAACGAGGCCTTCGCCGCGGCCCGCCTCACCTGCCACAAGAACTTCCTCCGGCTGCACGTGGACGAGGACGCGCTGACGATCCACGCCATCGGCATCCGCCGGTCGGTGAAGCGTCGCCGCCGCTGGGACGTCGCCCCCGACGAGGGCGACGACTCCGCATCGTGGATCGAGCCGACCCGGCCGGGCCCGGCACCGCACCTGATCGAGACGATCCGCCTGCCCACCCCACGCTGACCACCCGGTGGGTCAGGTCACCAGGCCCTCGCGCCACGCGACGGCCACGGCCGCCGCCCGGTCGCCCACGCCGAGCTTCCGGTAGATGTTGCGCGTGTGGGTGCGGACGGTCTCGGAGGTCACGCCCAGCTGCTGCGCCGCCTCGCCGGGGCTTATGCCCTGCCCGAGCAGGGCCAGCAGCTCGGCCTCTCGGCGGGTCAGGCCCAGGTGGGCGCCCGGCCACTCGCCGAGGTCGATCGCTCGGGCGGCCAGGATGGCGGCCTCGGTGGCGAGGCGCGGATCGATCACCGTCTCGCCCGCGTGCAGGCGCACGACCATGTCCACGAGGTCGGCGGGCGTGGCCGACTTGAGCAGGTATCCCTGCACGCCGATGCGCAGGGCCTGCAGCATGAGGCGCAGGTCGTCGGCGTCGGTGAACACCGCGACGGCGAACGGCGGGTCCTGCGCCATGACCTTGGCCGCGGCGTCGATCCCTCCGGCGGTGCGCGAGAAGGCGTCGATCAACATGACGTCGGCGTCGTCGCGGCTGTCGGCGGCGAAGCTGATCTCGGGGTCGCCCAGCGCCGTGCCCACCACCACGACCTGGTCGTCGTAGGGCAGGAGCATCGCCCGCAGCCCCTCGATGACGATGTGGTCGTCGTTGGCGAGCACGAGGCGCGAGGGACGGGTCGTCATGGGCTCCTCCACGTCGCGGTCGACCACGACCCCATCGGTACCCGTCGCGGCGGCCGGTGAACCACCCGCCAAGGGGTAGGCACGCGTCACCGTTTCGGGGGATTCGCATCTGGCCAGCACCGTGCCAAGATGCCGGCCTGCGATAGTGCCCCTGTACAGGAGGCAGGAAGCTGGATCTCGCCTACCCGGGTCGGGCGGACACGCCCACCCGTCCCCGCATCCGACCGCGCGCTGCACCCAGGGTGGCCTGCCACCCCGCGGCCGCACCCCGGCGCGCCCGATGAGCACCGAGGTCCCCGCGGCCGCCCCCCTCGGCCGCCTCGTGTCCGAGGTCGATCCGGCCGTCGGGTGGCGGATCCTCCTCGTCGAGGACGACGACGCGGACGCCCTGCTCGTGCGCGAGATGCTGGCCGACGGGTTGCCGGGCGCCCGCGTCGAGCGGGTGACGAACCTGGCCGACGCTCGCAAGGTGGTGCGCGACGCCGACTGCGTGCTGCTCGACATGGGCCTCCCCGACGGCGAGGGCATCACGGGCGTGGCGGGGCTGGTGGCCGAGGCCCGGGACGCCGCCGTGGTGGTGCTCACCGGGGCGGCGAGCGAACGCCAGGGCGTGCGGGCGGTGGCGGCCGGCGCCCAGGACTACCTCGTGAAGGGGCGCGTCGACGACCAGCTGCTGGCCCGATCGATCCGCTACGCCATCGAGCGCCAGCGCGCCGCCCGGCTGACGCGCGATCTCTTCGCCGCCGAGCGGCGGCGGGCCGACAACACGCGCATGGAGCGGGCGCTCATCCCGACGCCGCTGGTGCGGTCGGCCGACGTGTCCGTCGCCGTCCGCTACCGGGCCGGGCGCGAGGGAGCCGAGCTGGGCGGCGACTTCTACGACACCGTCGAGTCGGCCGACGGCACCCTCACGGTGCTCATCGGCGACGTCGCCGGCCACGGGCCCGACGCCGCCGCGCTCGGCGCCCGCCTGCGCAGCGCCTGGCGGGCTCTCAGCCTCGCCGGCCTGCCCCAGGACCAGGTGCTGACGCACCTCGACGAGTTCCTGCGCACCGAGGTCGAGGCGCTCACGTTCGCCACGGTCGCCGTGCTCGAGGTTCCCGCCCACCGCGCGACAGGCCGGCTCGTGCTGGCCGGGCACCCGCCCCCGGTTGCGGTCGGGTCTCCCGCGGTCGTCGTGGGCGAGGGATCCTACGGGCACCTGCTCGGGGTGATGGAGTCCCCCGAGTGGACCCCCGTCGACGTGGCCCTGGGGCCGGGCGCGCAGCTCCTGCTGTACACCGACGGGCTGATCGAGGGGTGGGCCGGGCCCGACGACGCCGACCGGTTCGGCCTCGAGCGGCTGACCGTGCTGATCGCCGAGCTGGCCAGCGCGGGCCTCGCGGGCACCGATCTGCTCGACGCGCTGCTGGCCCAGGTCCAGCGCTGCAACGGTGGCCCGATGACCGACGACGTCGCCCTGTGCCTCGTGTCGATCCCCGAGATCGCCGGGAGCCCGCCGCGTGGCGGGTGACCCCCGTGCCCCTCGCGCCTCCCGGCTGACGCTGCGCATCCGGCTCACGGCCATCCTCGGCCTGGTCGCCCTGCTGCTCGTCGGCACGCTCGGCGCCCAGCTCGTGCTGCAGAGCCGCCAGCGCGACATCCGCAACGAGCTCCTGGAGCGCGTCGACCCGGCCCTCGTCGCCCTCGGCGACCTGCGGGCGGGCCTCGTCGACCAGGAGACGGGCGTCCGCGGCTACGCACTGGCCGGTGACCCGCGGTTCCTCGAACCCTACGAGCGGGGCCAGGGTGCGGCGGCCGATGCCACCTCGCGGCTGGCGGAGCTGCTCGACGACAGCTCGCTGGCCGACGAGGTCCGCACCGTCGAGGAGCTGACCGAGTCGTGGCGAGTCGAGATCGCCGAGCCCTCGATCGCCGCGACCCAGCAGGGGACCGGCATCGCCGCGACCGACGAGTTCCAGCTCGCGGGCCGGCAACGTTTCGAGGCCATCCGGGCCGCCATCGACGATGTCGACGACGCCCTGTCGGCCGAGCGGGCCGAGCAGGTCGACGACCTCGACACGGCGGCCAGCCGCGCCACGGTCGCCATGGCCCTGCAGGTGCTCGGCCTCGTCCTGTCGGGCGCGCTCATCGTCGTGGCGCTCAACCGGGTCGTCATCGGGCCCATCCGGCGCCTCGGTCGCGATGCCCGGCGCGTGGCCGGGGGCGAACTCGACCACCCCGTGCGCGGCGAGAGGTCGCCCGACCTGGTGGCGCTGGGCGAAGACGTCGACGCCATGCGCCGGCGCATCCTCGACGAGGTCGACCAGCTCAACGCGGCGTCGGCCGACCTCGCTCGCCAGGCCGACGACCTGGCGCGGTCGAACGCCGACCTCGAGCAGTTCGCCTATGTCGCCTCGCACGACCTGCAGGAGCCGCTGCGGAAGGTCTCGAGCTTCTGCCAGCTCCTGCAGAAGCGCTATGCCGACCAGCTCGACGCGCGGGCGACGGAGTACATCCACTACGCGGTCGACGGCGCCAGGCGGATGCAGGACCTGATCAACGACCTGCTGTCGTTCTCGCGGGTCGGCCGCACGAGCGACACGTTCGAGGCCCTCGACCTGAACGAGCTGGTGAGCGCCGTCGTCGAGGTGCTGGCGCCGTCCATCGAGGACGCGCGGGCCACGATCGAGATCGGCGACCTGCCGACCGTGCCCGGGGACCGCCGCCTGCTGGGCGCCACGCTGCAGAACCTCATCTCCAACGCCCTCAAGTTCCGCGGGGAGGCGCCGCCGTGCATCGAGATCACGGCTAGCCTCGCCGCCGCGCCCGCTGGGGACGAGTGGGTGATCTCGGTGTCCGACAACGGCATCGGCATCGAGCCCGACTACGCCGACCAGATATTCGTCATCTTCAAGCGCCTGCACAGCAAGACCGAGTACGCCGGCACCGGCATCGGTCTCGCCCTGGCGAAGAAGATCGTCGAGTTCCACGGGGGCCGCATCTGGCTCGCCGACACCCCGGGGCCCGGATCCACGTTCCGGTTGGCCCTCCCCGCTCTGAGAACTCACGAGAGAAGCACCGCCGATGCTGGCTGAGGCCGTTCGCCCGATCGAGGTCCTGCTCGTCGAAGACGACGAGGGCGACGTGTTGATGACCCGCGAGGCGCTCCACGAGGGGAAGGTGTTCACCCGCCTCAACGTGGTCGGCGACGGTGTCGAGGCGGTGTCGTACCTGCGCCGTCGCGGCAAGTACGCCGACGCCGTACGGCCTGATCTCGTGCTGCTCGACCTCAACCTGCCCAAGCGCGACGGGCGCCAGGTGCTCGAGGAGATCAAGTCCGACCCCGACCTGCGCCGCATCCCCATCGTGGTGCTCTCGACGTCCGAGGCCGAGGAGGACGTGCTGCGGAGCTACGACCTCCACGCCAACGCCTACGTGACGAAGCCCGTCGACTTCGAGCGCTTCGTCGAGGTCATCCGCCAGATCGACGAGTTCTTCATCTCGGTGGTGCGCCTGCCCGCGTCCTGAGCCGGGCAGGCGCACCACCTAATCGCTCAGAGCGCGAAGCAGTTGAAGTCGATGGGCCGCTTGGCCAGGGCGTCCTGCACCCCGCTGTAGACCGCGCCGTCGACGATGAGCCCCAGGTGGCCCGGGAACCGGGCCCAGCACTCCGACTGCAGGGTGCGGTTGGTGATGTTGCCGTCCCCCGCGGCCAGGAAGCTGGTGGTGTAGGGCTGGACCAGCTCGTCGACGACCGTGGCGATGTTGGTGTACTGCACGCTGCCGATGCTGTCGTCGCCGGCGTTGAGACCGGCGAGGAAGCTCGATCCGATGGTCATCTGCTCGCAGGCCGTGATGCCGACGCACGTGCCGAGCGTGAAGAACCGGATGAGGTTGGCGGCGGCGGTGCCGTAGTTGGGTGTGCCGAGCGTGATCAGGCTGTCGACCTCGGCGGCGCCGCCCTCGTACTTGACGTAGGCGCGCGAGACGAGGCCGCCCTCCGAGTGGCTGACGATGTCGACCTTGGCGGCGCCGGTCTGCGCCGCGCACGCTGTCGGCGAACGCGTTGAGCGCCCGGGCCGTGACCCGGATGTCCTGCGTGCCGAGCGTCGGCAGCTCGAAGTCCCACACCTGGTAGCCGTCGGCTCGCAGCCGAGCCACCAGCGGCTCGTAGGCGAAGCCGACGCCGAACAGGCCGTTGACCACGATCACCGGATCCGTCGCCAGCGCCGCTGCGGGCGTCCCCGGCGCGGTCGGTGCCGCGTCGGCGGCGCCCACCCCGGTGATCAGGACCAGCGCGGCGGTGAGCGCGGCCACGGCCGCGCGTCCTCGTCGTCCCCTCATGATGTTCCCCTCCGGTCAGTCCTGTGGCATACGTCACAGGTCTCACGAGGAGTGGTAGCACATCCGAGGGCGCAGCGTGACCTGGCGACTCCGCTACGGGGTGGCGGTGACGCCGCGCGCGGGCGCCACCGACACGTCCTCGGGCGTGAACGGTCGAGTCCACGCCGCGAACTCGAGCAGGATGCCGTCGGGGTCCTGGAAGTAGATGGATCTGACGAACACGCCGGGGTGCATCTGCTCGGCGAGGCCGAACTCGCTGTCGTCGTGGTTGGCGACCTCGGTGCACGGCACGCCGGCGGCGAGCAACCGGGCGCGGTATTCGTCGATCTTGTCGGCCGGCACGTCGAACGCCACGTGGTTCATCGAACCGATGGCGCTGGTCAGCTCGCCCTGGTCGGGCCGTGCTTTCGGGGCCGAGATGCCGGGGGCCGGCTCGGGGGCGTCGGGGAACCAGAAGAACGCCAGGCAGTCGCCGCCACCGCAGTCGAAGAAGAAGTGCTGGCCCATGCCGGCCGGCAGCTCGATGGTCTTGACGAGGGGCATCCCGAGGACCCCCGAGTAGAACGCCACCGTGCGCTCCATGTCACGGCACACGAGCGCCAGGTGGTTGATGCCGTCGAACTCGAACGGTCCGGCCATCGCTCGCCCCTCCTCGTCATCCTCTGCCGTCGTCGCCGCGGTGGCCGACGGATTCGAGGCCCACCGTACGGGCCCAGATGCGGCTGACCGCCCGCGCCATCGCGTCGACGTCGACATCCTCTCTGCGATCCCCCGCGCCCGCCTGCGGCAGGAGGTGATCGTAGGCCACCCGGATCGTCATGGTCTGCAGCGCCACCGCCGTGGTCCACGGGTCGATGTCGTCACATACGCCCTGGCGCTGCAGCCGGCGGATCCACCGCTCGGCCCGCTTCACCGCCCCGACCACCGTGGCGTGGCGGGCCGCGCCCACCTCGGGATCGGCGGGCCCGAGCTGCTCGATCGACCGCGCCACCACGGCGTTGTCGACGACGACCTGGAAGTACGGCGCGGCTGGCGTACTCGACGTCGCGGATGGGGTCGCCCTCCGCGTTGTCGGGGTCGCGGCGAGGGGCGGACAGCATCACGGCCAGCACGTCGGCGGCGACCTCCCGGAAGATCTCTTCCTTCGAGTCGAAGTACGTGTAGAAGGTGCCGTTGGCGACGCCGGCACGCGCCGCGATGTCGGCGATGCGGGTCTCGGCGAACGGTGTCTCCGCGAACACGCGCTTGGCCGCGTCGACGAGGGTGGCTCGGGTGCGCCGGCCGCGCGCGGTCAGCAGCCGGCCACCAGCCGCCTGGCCGGCTCGCAGCTCGGCGGGGGCCGGGGTCGGCCCGGGTTCGACCTGGGTGGCCACGGCACAGACGCTAGTGCTGCCGCTCGTCGAGGTGGCGCGAGATCGACCGGGACCAACGCACCATCGTGACGAACGCACTGCGGTTTTGTTACCGTCCTCGCCGACGTCACCCGCCGCTGAGGGAGGGATGTTGGACGTCCGCCGCAAGGTCGCCGGTCGCTGGGTCGCTGCCGTCGCCGTACTCACCATCGCCATGTCCCCCGCTGCCGCCGGGGCGCATCCGGGCGCGCCGGCGCAGGCCGAGCCCGACACCGACGAGCGGACCGCCCGCGAGCAGCGGCTCGTCAACGTCGACGTGCTGGTGGCGACCAACGCGCCGGCCATCGCCACGACCCTCGGCGACCTCAGCGTGGATGTCTCCAACCAGCTCGCGGCCTACACCGCCGCCCAGGACGCCGTGGCCGTCGCCAACCAGGCCCTGGCCGACGCGGACGCCGCGCTCACCGAGACGCAGTTCCTCATCGAGGAGACGACGGCGGCCAGCGACGAGGTGGTCATCGACGCGTTCATCACGCCCCCGGGCGACAACGCCCTCGAGGTGCTGTCGGCCGAGAGCCTCACCGAGGCGACGATCGAGCAGAGCCTGCTCGACATGGACGCAGACGAGTCGGCGGCGGCCCTCACCAGCCTGCAGGAGGCGCTCGCCCAGTACGAGGAGCAGCGCGCCGCCCAAGAGGACGCCCTCGAGGCCGCCGACGAGGCCCGCGCCGATGCTGAGGCCGCGTTCGCCGACCTCGAGTCCACCCTGAGCGCCCAGGCGCAGTTCGTGACCGAGGTGCAGAACGCGCTGGCGAACCAGGCGGCCCAGGCGCCCCCCACCGATCCCGCCGAGGCGGCCGCCAAGGCGACCCGGGAGGCCGAGATCCTCGCCGTGCTGAACACGGCCGTGGCGAACCGCCAGGCCGCGGAGTCCGCCCGGCAGGCGGAGATCCAGCGCCAACAGCAGATCGAGGCCGGCATCATGTTCTGCCCCGTCGACGGGCCGGTCGAGTTCACCAATTCGTGGGGGGCCGCCCGGTCGGGCGGTCGCTCCCACAAGGGCGTCGACATGATGTCCGCGCACGGCACTCCCACCGTTGCGCCCGTGAGCGGCGAGGTGCAGCACCGGGGCTCGAGCCTCGGCGGCCTGTCCTGGTACCTCTACGGCGACAACGGGAACATGTACTACGGCACGCACCTGCAGGGGTACGAGAACCAGGGCGCCGGCTGGGTCGAAGCGGGCACGGTGATCGGCTACGTCGGCTCGTCGGGCAACGCGTCGGCGAGCGGGCCCCACCTGCACTTCGAGATCCATCCCGGCGGCGGGGCGGCGGTCAACCCCTACCCGGCCACCGCCGAGGCCTGCTTCGGCTGATCGTCGGCGGGCTCGTCGGCGCGGCGCAAGACGGCGGCCGCCAGGGCCAACGCCGCCAGCACGACGCCCGCCGCCACGGAGAACGCCAACCGGTAGCCGGCGGTGAGCGCCGCCGCCTCGGTGGCACCTGCCGCCAGCCGTGCGTCGGTGCGGGAGGCGGCCAGCGTGGCCATCACCGCCAGCCCGAGCGCGCCCCCGATCTGCTGCGTGGTCGAGAACAGGCCCGACGCCACCCCCGAGTCGGCCGCGGTGGCACCCGACATGCCGAGGCCGGTCAGCGCCGGCATGGCGAGCCCGAACCCCGCGCCCAGCACGACGACCGCGGGCAGCAGGTCGGTCACGTACCCGCCGTCGACCGGCAGGCGCCCGAGCAGGCCCAGCCCGACGGCCATCAGCGCCAGCCCGCCCAGCACCATCGCCCGCGGGCCGATGCGGGCCGAGAGGGGCGCGGACAGGCCCAGGGAGACGGCGCCGATGACGAGTGCCGTCGGCAGGATGGCCAGCCCGACCTGCGAGGCGCCGTAGCCCAGCACCCGCTGCGTGTACAGGGCGCTCAGGAACAGGAACGTGAAGGCCCCGGCCACCATGAGCGCCTGCACGGCGTTGGCGCCGGTGAGGTTGCGCGAGCGGAGCAGCCGCAGCGGCAGCAGCGGCGTGCGGGCCGTCGCCTGCCGCGCCACGAACCCCGCGACCAGCGCGACCGACAGGGCGCCGAGGCCCAGGGTCTGCGCGCTGGCCCAGCCGTGGTCGGCGGCGCCGACGATGGCGTACACACCCACCATCAGGCCGGCGGTGACGAGGACGGCGCCGCCCAGGTCCGACCCCGCCCGCAGGCCCACGCCCCGATCGGCGTCGATCGTGCGCAGGGTGAGCAGCACGACCGCCACCCCGATCGGCACGTTGACGAGGAACACCCAGTTCCACGTGAGGGCGTCGGTGATGAGACCGCCGGCGATGTTGCCGATCGAGCCGCCCGCCGCCGCCGAGAAGCTGAACGCACCGATGGCCCGGGCCCGCTCGCGGGGATCGGGGAACAGCGTGACGATCATGCCGAGGATGACCGCCGAGGCCATGGCGCCGCCGGCGCCCTGCACGAAGCGGGCCGCCACGAGGACGCCCGGGCCGGTGGCGAGGCCGCACATCAGCGACGCCGCCGTGAACACGACCAGCCCGGCCACGAGCACGTTCCGCCGCCCGGCGAGGTCGCCGAGGCGGCCGGCGAGCAGCAGCAGCCCGCCGAAGGCGACCATGTAGGCGTTCACGACCCACGCGAGCCCCGATCGGCTGAAGCCCAGGTCGTCCTGGATCGAGGGCAGCGCCACGTTCACGATCGTCTGGTCGAGGATCGTCATCAGCATCCCGGCGCACAGCACGGCGAGCGCTCGCCAGCGGGTCCGATCGTCGGAGGGCAGGACGGGACGCGCGGTGGCGGTGGCGGGGGGCGTGGACACGGGGCGTCGCTCCTGCTCGTGGACGAACAGGAGCGACGCTAGCGGATGGTTTTGTAATAGACGATCTATGTCGGGAGATTCTTCGCGCCGGGGCCGGCGGATCCCCTGCCCCTCGACGGGCGAGGACAGGCGACCGTCGCCCTCGACCAGGCGCTGCAACGCGGCGACCAGGCCGGCCCGCTCGCGCGACGGGAGCGCTCCGAGGACGTCGTCGTAGATGCCGGCCACGGCCGCGTCCGCCCGGGCCAGCACCTCGCGTCCGTCGGAGGTGATGGCGACGATGCGGGCCCGCCGGTCGGTCGGCGCCGGGCGCCGCTCGGCCAGGCCGGCCCGTTCGAGCTGGTCGACGGTGACGACCATGGTCGTCTTGTCGATGCCGGCCTGCGCCGCGATCTCGCGCTGGGTCATGTCACCGCGCGCGGCCTTGGACAGGACACAGTGCTCGCGGGGCGTGATCCCGATGCCCGCCAGGCCCGCGGCCAGCTCGGTGGTGAGGGCGTGGCTGGCCTCGTTGAGCAGCATCATCAGGTCGACGGGCGCGGTGGCCGGTGCCGGCGGGACGGCGGACGGGGCAGCCATGTCCGCATGCTAGCGAGATGGTTCGTCCGACAGACGATCCGCTGGCGGACCGATCCTCTGATGGACCGGTTCCGCGGCGGCGAACCGGTCGACGCGACCCCCGCCGCCACCCGCTGCGGGCGGCGGTCGTACGCTGGCTTCATGAGCGCTGCCGTGGACATCGCCGCCCTGCACGAGCGCATCGCCGAATTCGGCGAGCGCGCCTACCTGGTGACCGTCGGCGACGATGGTGCACCCCACGTGGTGTCGGTCGAGGCCACCGTCGACGGGGCCCACCTCGCCGTCCGGGTCGGGAAACGGACGGCCGCCAACCTCAGCGACCGGGCCGCGGCCACGCTCCTGTGGCCCCCGCCGGCGGACGGCGCCTACAGCCTGCTGGTCGACGTGACGGCCACCGCGCCGGTCGTGGCGGGCCCGTGCGCGCTGCGGCCCGCCGCGGGTGTGCTCCACCGCGTCGCGGGCGCGGATGGCGAGGGCCCGACCTGCCTTCCGGTCGAGGCGGCCGACTCCGTCTGACGGCCCCCGACGAGCCCGATAGGCACGGCCGGCGGTCGCGGGGGCGCCCCGGCGCGCCGATGGCTAACGTGGGCCCCGATGGGGTATCAGGACGGCGGCGGCCTGGCTCGACGCGCGCGGCAGCTCGCGCCGCTGGCCGCGCTCGCGGGCGCGGCGGCGGCTGGAGCGGCCGCCGCATGGCGGCAGCGGCGTCGCCCTGCGCCCGTCGACCCCGAGGCCTCGCTCGCCGGTCCCCCGCGGGCACCAGCGTCGGTCGCGACGGATCGCCGCGAGGTCGCCGACGGACCGGGAGCGCCGGTCGCCGCCCTGGTGGCGGCGCTGGCCCCGGCCCTCGAGCCATCGGCTGACGCCGAGCCGGCGCCTGCCGCCCCGCCCGAGCCCACCGCGGGTCGGCCCCCGCTGGTACGCCGGGGCGCCGACGGCACGGCGGTCGCGGTCGCGGTCGACGCCGAGGCCGAGGCCGAGGCCGACCGTACCGGCGAGGCGATCACCCGCCCGATCGACCCGCCGGCGGTCGCGGCGGTCGTCCCCGAGGGTGCGGCCTCGGGCAACGGCGCCGGGGCGCCCGACCACGGTGCCGCACCCCGCCCGCCCGGGCCCGTTCCCGGCCCGCCCGTTCCCGGCCCGACAAGGGAGTCACCGGATCCCCCGCCCGCCGGCCCGGCGCCGTGGCGGGTCGAACGACGGTTCGAGCCGGCCCCACCGCCGCCCCACCCGAGCGAGGGCCCGGCCGACGCCGCCCCGCCCGCGGCCGCTCCCCCGCCCGCCGACCAGCCGCCGTGGCGGGTCGAACGACGGTTCGAGCCGGCCCCACCGCCGCCCCACCCGAGCGAGGGCCCGGCCGACGCCGGCCCGCCCGCGGTCGGTCCCCCGCCCGCCACAGCTGCGCCTGCCGCGGCCGCCCGCGCTCCGTCCCCGCCGGTGCCCGAGCCCGCAGCCGCGCCGCCCGCGCCTGCGCCCGCCGCGGCGGCGCCCGACGTGCGCCGCGTCCGGCGGGGTGGGGTCCCCCGGCACTTCTCCGGCCTGCGCCGGCACCGGGTCCGCCTCCTCGCCGGGCTGATCGTCGTCGGGCTGGGGATCGGGGCCAGCGCGGCGCTGGCCGGCGTCGGTGGCGACGAGCCCGCGAGTGCTCCTGCCACCACCTCCCCCGAGCCCACCGAGCCGCCGCCCGCCACGACCACCACCACCCGCCCCGCGCTCGGGGCGGACGAGGCCTTCGCCGCTGCCGCCGAACGGCTCTCGACAGGGGGCACCTTCCGGTACGAGGGCTCGGCGCGGGCCACCGACGTCAGCTTCGTGCGGCCCATGATGTGGCTGGCCGTCCAATCGTCGGTCACGGGGGAGGTCGAGCTGGCGACCGGCCGCCTCCACGAGGTCGCCGTGGCCGCCGGCGGCCGGGCATCCGAGACCATCGCCGAGGGCACGACGGTGTGGGGCCGCCGCGCCGATCAGGCCGCGGCTCTGGGCGACGTGCCCTTCGCCCTGGTGCCCGAGCTCTCCGACAGCGAGCTCCTCGCCGGGCGAGGCCTCGTGATGCTGCCCACGTGGCTGGCCGCGGCCACCGCACCCGTCGAGCTCGAGCCGTCGGCCGACGGGCTGCCGCAGTACCAGGCGACGGTGCCGGCCGACGTGGTCGGCGAGGTCGAGCGGGGCATCGAGGCCGAGGACCTCCTGGCCGTCGTGGTGCTCGACGACGACGGCAACCCGGTGCGGGTCGAGCTGACGTCCGCGACGAGCGACCGCCTGCACCTGGTCCTCGACCTGACCGGCGTGGGCGAGCCGGTCACGATCACGCCTCCGGCTGCGCCGCCTACCTGACCCGGTCCCTCAGCCCCCGCTCGCGCACGAGTCGGCGGGGTCCACCCCGGCGAGGCGGTCGGCGAACCAGGCGCCGACCCGGTCGCTCATGGCGGGGGTGACGTCGTGGTCGGCCCCGGCGATCTCGGCCAGCTCGGTGGCCTGTCCGGCCGCACAGAGCTGGTCGAACAGCGCCAGCACCCGCGCGGGCACGACCCAGGTGTCGGCCGTACCCGACGCCAGCAGGAGCGGGGCGTCGACGGCCACGTGGCCGGGGTCGTTGGCCCGCAGGACCGAGAGCGCCGGTTCGGTCTCGAACGGGTTCCGGTCGTAGAAGTCCTCGATGGGGATGCCGACGAAGGCGCCGACGATCTCGCCGAGGCACCCCTCGTCGACGACATCGTCCACCGCCGCCACCTCGTCGCTGACGTAGTCCTCGACGTCGATGTCGGGGTTCTCGGCGGCCAGCCCGTACAGGCCCATGGCCCCGACCATGTGGGGGACGACCTGGTCGGCCGGCCCGAACCGCCGCTCGAACACCGCGGCCGGGGCCAGCGCCGCGGTGCCGAGCAGCTCGAGCTCGGGGGCGTAGGCCTGGCCCAGCTCGTGAGCGAACAGCGCGGCGTGCCCGCCCTGCGAGTGCCCCACGGCGACCCAGCGGGTGCCGGCGCCGGCCTCGGGCAGGAGGCGGGCGGCGCGCACGGCGTCGATCACGCTGTGGGCCTCGCTCGGCCCCGACAGGTACGGGTGGCGCTCGCCCACCGGGCCGAGCCCGATGTAGTCGGTGGCGACGCGGACGCCGTCGACGCCGAAGGCGGGCGCCGGCCCGCCACCGCGGCTCGGGGCGCAGGGCGCGGCCAGTCCGGTCGTGCCGTGGGCCCACGCGACGACCGGCCACCCGCCGGCCGGCGGCGCCGCCATGGGGTAGGTGACGATGCCCGTGACGGCCCGGTCGCGGTCGCGGGCGTCGCGCGAGTGGTACATGACCCGCACCGTCGCGGTGGTGGCGTCGTCGCTCACCGGCATCACGCGTATCAGCTCGCCGGGCGCGCCTTCGGTGAGCGGGTCGGGGACCTCGTAGAACTCGTCGACCGTGCCGGTGAACTCGGCGGGCCGGGCCGCCGCCACCGGGGCGTCGGGATCGGCAGCAGTGGGCGCCGGCGAGCCCCCACCACCGCCACCGCAGGCCGCGGCCAGCCCGAGGGCGCAGGCGACCACGGCGGCCGCCCCACGGCGCCGACGGATCGGACGGCGGCGGCTCGTGCCGGCGTGCGTCATGACCGAGCTCATCACCGAGCTCCTCCCAACAAGACGAACATGTGCGTTCGTAGAACGTAGCCGATCGGCAGTTCCGCCCTTCGCTTGTACGCTCCGGCACCCAGCGAGGAGCACGGGAGCAGGATGGTCGTCGACGGCGAGCGTGTCGACATCGAGGGCGGCGGGGCGGATGACGGCCCCCGAGTGACCCCGTGGACGCGCCGCTTCACCCCCGTCCGCGAGTTCGTCGCCACCGAGAACGCCAGCGCCCTCGTCCTGCTGCTGGCGACGCTTGCCGCCCTGGTCTGGGCGAACTCGCCGTGGTCGGCCAGCTACGAGTCGTTCTGGCACACCGAAGTTTCGCTGCGGTTCGGCAACGCCGACCTGGCGCTCGACCTGCGGCACTGGATCAACGACGGGCTGATGGCGTTCTTCTTCTTCGTCGTGGGCCTGGAGATCCGCCGCGAGTTCGACATGGGCGAGCTGCGCGAGCGGCGCCGCGTGGCCACGCCGGTTCTCGCCGCCGTCGGCGGGATGGTCGCCCCGGCACTGATCTACCTGGCGATCAACGCCGGCGAGCCGACCGCCCGGGGTTGGGGCATCGCCATGGGCACCGACACGGCCTTCGCGCTCGGCATCCTCACGCTGGTGGGCGGCGCCACGCCCCGGGTGCGCACGTTCCTGCTCACGCTCGTGATCGTCGACGACATCGTGGCGCTGCTGGTCATCGCCCTCGCCTATACGTCTGACCTGTCGTGGGGCGCGCTGGCTGTCGCGGTCGCGCTGTACGGCGTCATCCTCGCCCTGCGGGCCCTCGGCGTCCGCAATGGCGTGCCCTACTTCCTGGTCGGCATCGCCATGTGGATCGCCACGCTGGCCTCGGGCGTGCACGCCACCATCGCAGGGGTGGCGGTCGGCCTGCTCGCCACCGCCTACCCGCCGTCGCGCGACACGCTCATGCGTGCCGGCGACCAGTGGCGCCTGTTCCGCGAGGAGCCGACCCCGCAGTACGCCCGCACGGCCAGCCGTTCGCTGGCCCTCTCGGTGTCGCCCAACGAGCGCCTCCAGCTCATGTTCCACCCGTGGACCAGCTACGTCGTGGTGCCGCTGTTCGCCCTCGCCAACGCGGGGGTGACGCTCGAGGCCGACGTCGTCCGCAACGTGCTGAACGAGCCGATCTTCCTCGGCATCGTCGTCGGCCTGGTGGTGGGCAAGCCGCTCGGCATCGTCGGCATGACCTGGCTGGTGACGCGGCCCCGCTTCGGAGGGTTCCCGCGCACGGTGCCGTGGCCGCCGCTCGTGGGCGCGGCCACGGTGGCCGGCATCGGGTTCACGGTGTCACTGCTGATCGCCGACATCTCGTTCGAGGGCGTCGAGCTGGAGGAGGCCAAGCTGGGCATCCTCGCCGCCTCGATCCTGGCCTCGCTCCTGGGGTGGCTGGCGTTCACGGTCATCCACCGCCTGCCCCCTGCCAAGGCCAACAAGGGCGCCGCAGGCCTGGCCCCGCCCATCCTCGACCTCTCCGACCCCGTCGACCCCGAGGTCGACCACGTGCGTGGCCCGCTGAACGCCCCGGTCACGCTGGTGGAGTACGGCGACTTCGAGTGCCCCTACTGCGGCCAGGCCGAGCCCGTCGTCCGCGAGCTGGTGCGGACGTTCGGCAACGACCTGCGCTTCGTGTTCCGCCACCTGCCGCTGGTCGACGTGCACGAGCACGCGGAGCTGGCGGCCGAGGCGGCCGAGGCCGCGGCCGCGCAGGGCCGGTTCTGGGAGATGCACGACCGCCTCATGGACAACCAGGCCTCGCTCATCTACCCCGACCTCATCCGCTACGCCGGGGACCTGGGCCTCGACGTCGACCGGTTCGGCGAGGACCTCCGCAGCCGGCGCTACGCGGTCCGCATCCACCGCGACGTCGACAGTGCCGACGCCAGCGGGGCGGCGGGCACGCCGACCATGTTCGTCAACGGCCGGCGCCACGAGGGCGCCCACGACATCGAGGGCCTGGCCACGGCCATCGAGCGCGAGCTGGCGGCCGGGCTCTGACGGACGCGCTGCTCGTCGGCCGGCTGTGAGCGCTGGTGGTCGACCACCAAATCCCCACGCGTGGGCTGTGACGAACGCCCCGTCCGCTCGGCCTCTCAGTTGGTGGGCGGGGCCGGCCGGAGCGCCCAGCCGGCTGCGTGGGGTGCGCCGTCTCGCACCGCCGTGGCGCTCACATCGGCCACGTGGGCGGGCAGATCGAGCAGCTCGACGCCCGCGGGCCGGTCGCCCGCTCGCGGGGCCACCAGCACGCGGGGCAGGCGGGCCACCGCCGCGTCTCGCGCGGCCCTCGACCCGCCGTACCAGGCGGGGTCGACCACCTGCGCCCACTTGTCGGCACCCATGATCACCGCGTCGTAGCCCTCGGCCTGGTCGACGATCAGGCGGTCGTCGGTGACCGCCACGCCCAGCCACGGCCGGTCCGCCGCCACCGCCAGGAGCAGGGCGCGGCGCCGCTCGACCGAGGCCGGGTCGAGGTGGTCCTTGCCGAGGGTGCGGCGGGCCAGCACGAGGTCCACGCGGTCGAGCCCCGCCTGGCGCACCGCGGCCTCGGCCACCGCCAGGTGGGCGATCGTCGGTGGGTCGAACGACCCCGGGTAGCAGCCGACCCTCGGCATCGCCCAAGTGTGCCTGCCCGCGCCGGTCGCGGGCGGAGACCACCGGCGGCCGCGGCCATATTCACCCGCCCGCGCCGGGAGCGGGCGGCACCATGGCGGTCATGAGCGAGCCGATGGAGCACCGGGCCGAGTTCGACGCCGTCGTCACCTTCAGCAACGGCGGTGACCTGTCCGTCCGCGGGTTCCGGCTCGACGTGCCGGGGCCCGACGTGACCGCCGACGAGGTCGGCGCCCTGCTCGTGGCCCACCTGGGCCTGCTGATGGTGGGGAGCGTCGAGGTCGATCGGCTCGAGGTCGTCGCCGAGCCGCACAAGGGGGGACGCGCCACCGGCAGCGACGACCGGCCCCGCAGTCGCCGGGTCGTCGACCTGGCCCACCCCGTCACCGAGGGCATGGTCACGTACCCGGGCATCCCGGCGCCCACCCTCGGGACCCACCTGAGCTTCGACGACGCGGCGCGGGTCTACGCCCCCGGCACCGAGTTCACGATCGGCATGATCACGATGTCGTCCAACACCGGGACCTACCTCGACACGCCGGCGCACCGCTACCGCGGCGCGGACGACCTGGCGGCGGTCCCGATCGAGCGCCTGGTCGACCTCGACGGCCTGGTCGTGCGGGTGGCCGACGGGCTGGCCGGCGCCGACCGCCCCGAGGTCGACGTGCTCGCCCTCGCGCCGTACGACGTGCGCGGGCGGGCCGTGCTGGTCGAGACCGGCCACGCCCGCCACTGGGGCACCGACGCCTACGCCGAGGGGCACCCGTACCTGACCGCGGCCGCCGCCGACTGGCTGGTGGACAACGGCGCCGCCCTGGTGGGCATCGACAGCCTCAACATCGACGGCACGCACACCGGCGAGCGCCCGGTGCACACGCGGCTGCTGGGCGCGGGGATCCCCGTCGTCGAGCACCTCACCGGGCTCGATCTCCTGCCGCCGACGGGCTTCCGGTTCTCGGCGCCGCCGCCGAAGGTGGCCGGGCTCGGGACGTTCACGGTGCGGGCGTTCGCCGTCGTGGACGGCTGACGGACCCGATACCGGCGGGAGCGCCGGGGTCGCCCCCACCCCACTAGCTCGTCATGCCGCCGAGGCCGACGAGGCCGCGCGCCAGCTCGATCTCGCCCATGTGGCGGAGGCCGTGCTGATAGATCCAGCACTCGAGCGCGTCGAGCACCGTGATGCCCTCGGGTCCGGCGACGCGGGCGCTGTAGGTGTCGGCGACGACCGGCGGCAACGGCCGGGCCACGATGACCTGGGTCAGCTCGGCGCCGTCGAGGCGGTCGAGCCACGCCTCGGTCCGCCCGAAGACGGCGCGCTGGTACTCGCCGAAGGCGGCGTAGTCGCCGATCCGCTGGTGGATCATGTCCGCCACCGGGCGCTCCTTGCCGTGGTCGTCGATGGCCATCCGCACCCGGGCCTGCCAGGAGGCGTCCCACAGGACCGGCTCGCCGCTGATCACCGCGAACGAGACGTCCTGCATGTTCGTGTAGTGGAAGAGCGAGAAGGCGATGGGGAGCACGCCTTCCCGCTCGAAGTGGTTGACGTGGTCGAGCGTCATCGTGGCCAGCGCGTCGGCGTACAGCGAGTGCATGGCCCGCATGCGGCGGCGCAGCGAGTCGAGGAGGAGCGTCGTGTCCGGCACGGAGGTCTCGCCAGAGGTGGTCACCGTCATGCGAGCAACGTAAGTATTGTCATGATGCATGTCAATAGTTAAGGTCGGACCCGTGACCACGGCGACCCCCCTGACCGACGGCCGGAACCAGCGGCGCGACCGCAACCGTGACGCGGTCGTGACCGCGCTGCTCGAGCTGTACCGCGAGGGCCGGCTCGGGCCGAGCGCCGAGGAGATCGCGGCCCGCGCCGGCATCTCGGTGCGCTCGCTGTTCCGCTACTTCGAAGATGTCGACGCGCTCGTGCGCGCCGCCATCGCTCGCCAGCAGGCGCACCTGGCGCCCCTCTGGGCGCTCGACACCGGCCCCGACCGCCCGTTCGCCGAGCGGGTCGAGCGCTTCGTCGCGGCCCGGGTCCGGCTGCTGCGCGGCATGGGCGAGGTGGGCCGCGTCGCCCGCACCCTGGCGGCGCGCCAGCCGCTGATCCTCGCCGAGCTGGCCCGCATCCGGCACACACTGCGAGCTCAGCTCGCCGAGCTGTTCGCTCCCGAGCTCGACGCCCTCCCCGCAGGCGAGCGGCGCAACGTGCTCGCCGCAGGCGACGTGGTGGTGTCGTGGGAGTCGTTCGACCTCATGCACAACGACCAGGGCCTCCCGGTCGACGACGTCGAGACGGCCATGCGCGGCGCCCTCATCCGGCTCCTCGGCGACGGGCGCGGGCGCTGATGCGCGGGTCGGTCCGGCGCGAGGTCGTCGTCGGCGTCGACGCCGACACGGCGTGGCGGGTGGCGGGGCGGCCGGACCTGCTGCACCACTGGTACCCGGGGGTGGTGGCCTGCCAGGTGGCCGGCGACGTCCGGACGGTCACGCTCGCGACCGGCCTCACGCTCGAGGAGACGATCCTCACGTGCGACCCGCTGCTCCGCAGGTTCCAGTACCGCATCTCGGGCGGGCTCTTCACCGAGCACCTGGCGTCCCTCGACGTCATCGCCCTCGACGAGACGTCGTGCCTCGTCACCTACGCCAGCGACGCCGACCCGGCGACCATGGCCATCGTGCTCGGCGGGGCCAGCGGCGAGGCGCTCGCCGAGCTGCGGCGCCTGCTCGAGGGCGGCACGACGATCGGAGAGACCCGATGACGACGCCCCGCACCGGCCGCACCGGCCGCAAGATCCTCCTGGTCACGACCGACCAGCAGCGCTACGACACGCTCGGGTGCAACGGCGGCACGCTCGCCCGCACGCCGGTCGTCGACCGCCTGGCCGCGGAGGGCGTGCGCTACGACCGGGCCGTCCCCCAGTCGGTCGTGTGCATGCCCTCGCGCTCGACCGTGCTCACGGGCCAGCACCCGAGCACCCACGGCGTGTGGATGAACGGGGTGGCCCTGCCCGTCGACGCCCCGTCCGTCGCCGCCGTGCTGCACCGGGCCGGGTACCGCACGGCGCTCGTCGGCAAGCCGCACTTCGAGCCTTTCATCGACCCGTTCGGCCGCTTCGCCGAGAACGGCCTCGCGCTCGCGGGCGTGCCGACGGTCGATTCGCCGTGGGCCGACGGCACGGTCGGGCCGCACCGCGGCTTCGACCACCTCGAGCTCGCCACCCACGGCGCCGTGGGCCCGCTGCACTACGCCCGCTGGCTCGCCGCCACCCACCCCGAGGCGGTCGGCCACTTCTACCCGGTGCTCGACGGCGAGCTGGAGGTCAACGCCGCCGGCGGCGGGGCGACCGGCGCACCGCAGGTCAAGGACAACCCGATCCCCCGTGACTGGTACCACACCGACTGGGTGGCCGACCGAACGATCGCCTGGCTCGACGGCCTCGACGCCGCCGACGACTGGTTCTGCTGGATGAGCTTCCCCGACCCCCACCACCCGTGGGACCCCCCGGCGTCCGAGATGGGCCGCGTCGACTGGCGCGAGGTCCCGCTGCCCCCGGGCTACGTCGAGGATCCCGCCGAGCGCGAGCGCATCCTCGACGGCAAGCCGCGGCACTGGCGCCTCTGGTACGACGGCGCGCTCGTGTCGAACTACGAGGCGCCGACCCGCTGGGTCCCCGCCACGCTCACCGCGGACCAGGTGCGCGAGGTCAACGCCCGCAACGCGGTCGAGGTCGAGCTGATCGACGAGGCGCTCGGCCGAGTGCTCGACGCCGTCGCCGCCCGGGGCTGGGCCGACGACCTCGACGTGGTGTTCACGACCGACCACGGCGAGCTGCAGGGCGACTTCGGGCTGCTCTTCAAGGGGCCGTACCACGTCGACGGGCTGATGCGGCTGCCGCTGGTGTGGCGGCCGGCGCCGTCGGCCGCCGTGGCCCCGGCGGTCGTCACCCAGCCGGTCGGCCTGGTCGACCTGGCGCCCACGTTCTGCGCCGCCGCCGGGCTGCCCGCCGAGCCGTGGATGGAGGGCGACGCCCTGCCCGTCGACGACACCGACGCCGGCGCCCGCCGGTCGGGCCGGGTCGTCACCGAGTGGGACAGCGAGCTGCTGGGCGTCGACGTCCACCTGCGCACGATCACGCGAGACGGGTGGGTGTGCACCACCTACGCGCCGGGAACGGTGCACGACGGGACCGAGGGCGAGCTGTACGACCTCGACGACGACCCGCTCCAGCGGGTCAACCGCTGGGACGACCCGGCGCTGGCCGGCGTGCGCGACGACCTGGTCGACGACCTCCGGTCCGCCCTGCCCCGGCCGCGCTCTCCCCGCCTCCCGCTCGACGCCCCCGTCTGACCCGTGCCATCCGTGCCCGGGCTCCGGCCAGCGGGTAGACCTCAGGAGATGGACGGGCCGGCCCCGACCGTGCTGCGCCGCTGGGTCGGGTACCACGCCCCCTCGCTGCGACGGCTCTCGATCGCGGGCGGGGTCGGCATCGCCGCGTACGGCCTGTCGGCGCCCTTCGTGCGGTGGCAGGTGGCGGCGCTGGTCGGCTGGGACGGCGCGGCGCTGACTTTCCTGGTCACCGTGTGGATGGCACTCGGACGGGCGGACGCAGACCGCACCGAGCACTTCGTCACCCGCGAGGACATCTCCCGCGACACCGCCCGGCTCCTGCTGCTCTCCGCGGCGACGGCCAGCCTCGGGTCGGTGATCTTCGCCTTGCACCTCGCCGGGCTCGAGGAAGGGGGTGCGCGGGCCGCGCTCATCGCGCTGGCGGCGGTCACGATCACGGTGTCGTGGACCGTGCTCAACACCGTGTTCGCGCTGCGCTACGCCGAGGACTTCTACCGCGGCCCGCCGACCGGCATCGACTTCGGCGGCGCGCCGCCGAGCGACCGACCCGATTTCCGCGACTTCGCCTACGTGGCCTTCACGGTCGGCATGACCTACCAGGTGTCGGACACGAACCTGCGCAACCGCCGCATCCGGCGGTCGGTGCTGTTCCACGCCTTCCTGTCGTACCTGTTCGGCGTCGTCATCGTGGCGTCCGTGGTGAACATCGTCGCCGGCCTCGTCGCGTGAACGGGCGACGCCGAGCGGCGGGTCGGCTCGTCGCCGTCGGCGTGGCGGCCGGCTTCCTCTCCGGGCTGTTCGGGGTGGGCGGCGGCGTGCTGATGGTGCCCGGCCTGGTGCTGGTGCTCGGCATGGGCCAGCGGCTCGCCCACGGGACGTCGTTGGCCGCCATCGTCCCCATCGCCGCGGCGGGCCTCGCGGGGTACGCGCTGGCGGGCGAGGTCGACTGGCTGGCCGCCCTGTTCCTCGCCGTCGGTGCCGCCGGGGTGGGCGCCCCCATCGGCACCCACCTGCTGCACGTGCTGCCGAGCCGGGTGCTCGCGGTGGCGTTCGCGATCCTGCTGGTGGCGACCGCCGCCCGCCTGCTGGCCGGCGAGGGCGACGCGGCCGGCCGGGGCGACCTGACGATCGCCGCCGCCCTCGGCCTCGTGGCCGTGGGGGTCCTCGCCGGCACGCTGTCCGGGCTGCTCGGCGTCGGCGGCGGGGTGGTCATGATCCCCGCCCTGGTGTTGCTGCTCGGCGTGCCCGCCGCCATGGCCAAGGGCTCGTCGCTCGCCGTGATCCTCCCCACGGCGATCGTCGGGACCCGGCGCAACCACATCCGCCGCAACGCCGACCTCCACGTCGCCGCGGTCGTGGGGCTGACCGGGACGGGTGCCGCCTTCCTCGCCTCGCAGCTGTCCGTCGGCCTCGACGACCGCCTGTCGAATCGCCTGTTCGCCGGCCTGCTGCTGGCGGTGGCCGCCAAGCTGCTGTGGGACAACCGCCGTCCCGACCTCGCAGGCGAGGGCGGCGCCGCCGGCGACCCGGGGGACGGCGGTCAGAGCGTGGCGATGTAGGCCGCGACGTTGCGCTCGAGCTCGGGCACCGAATCGCCCCCGAACTTCCGCAGCGCCTCGCCGGCCAGCACGATGGCCGTCATCGTCTCGGCCACCACGCCCATGGCGGGCACGGCCGTGACGTCGGTGCGCTCCTTGAAGCTGACCGTCTCTTCCTTCGTGACGACGTCGACGGTCTTGAGCACCGGGCGGTTGAGGGTCGACAGGGGCTTCATGGCGGCACGGACGATGACCGGCTCCCCGGTGGAGATCCCGCCCTCGATCCCGCCGGCCAGCGACGACGCGCGGCGGTAGGCGCCGGCCTCGGCATCCCACGAGATCGGGTCGTGGGCCTCGGACCCGAGCCGCCCGGCGACGTCCCACCCGTCGCCGATCTCGACCGCCTTCACCGCCTGGATGCTCATGAGGGCGAAGGCGAGGAGGGCGTCGAGCTTGCGGTCCCAGTGGACGTGGCTGCCGAGGCCGACGGGCACCCCGTACGCGACCACCTCGACGATGCCGCCGACGCTGTCGCCCTGCTTGGCCGCCGCCTTGATGGCCGCCACCATGGCCTCGCTCGCCGCGGGGTCGAAGCAGCGCACGGGCGAGGCATCCACCGCCTCGAGGTCGGCGGGTGTGGGCCGGACGCCGGCTGGGGCGCTGACCCCGCCCATCGCCACGACGTGGGACACGATCTCGACGCCGATGCGCCGCAGCAGCAGCTTGGCCAGCGCCCCGGCCGCCACCCGGGCCGCGGTCTCGCGGGCCGAGGCGCGCTCGAGCGCGTCCCGGGCGTCGTCGTAGCCGTACTTCTGCATGGCGGCCAGGTCGGCGTGCCCGGGCCGGGGCGCGGTGAGCCGCTTGCTGGGCTCGCCCGGCGCCGGCGACATCTCCTGGGCCCACTTGGGCCACTCGGGGTTGGGGACCTCGATCAGCACCGGGCCGCCCAGCGTGCGACCGTGGCGGACGCCGCCGACCAGGCTGAGCTCGTCGCGCTCGAACCGCTGCCGCGGGCCGCGGCCGAAGCCCAGGCGGCGGCGCGCCAGCTCGGCGGACACGTCCTCGACCGTGACCTCCAGCCCGGCCGGCAGGCCCTCGACGATCACACCCAGGGCGCGGCCGTGCGACTCGCCGGCGGTCAGGTACCGCAGCATGCGCGCCGGTCGATCGTCTGCACGGCTGCGGAGGGTACCGGCCGCCTCGCGCGACCGGTAAACGCGACATGCGAACCGGGGATGGTCGTCGGGTCATGTGCCCGACGACCATCCCCGGTTCGAGGGTCAGCCGGCAGTTCCGCTGCGCATGACCCGGATCCCGACGACGAGCCCGAGCGCACAGGTGGCGGCCGCGGCCAGGGTCCCCTGCAGCACGGCGGCGTCGAGCACGTCGCCGGCGAACAGCACCCGCTCGGCCTCGACCACGTAGGTCAGCGGGTTGAGGTCGGACAGGAACCGGATCCACCCGGGCCCGCCGTCGATCGGCAGCAGGATGCCGGCCAGCAGGAGCAGGGGGAACATCAGCGTCTGCTGCACGGTCCAGAACACCCACTCCTCCCCCTTGGACGCCACGGCCAGGGCGTAGGACAGGGCGCCCAGGCCGACGCCGAAGGCACTCACGATCACGAGGCCGACCGCGATGCCGGCCGGATGGAGGTCGAACCCGAACGGCACCACGACGGCCACGATGATCAGCGCCTGGACGACGACCGGGACGATCTCCTTCAGCGCCCGGCCGACCAGCAGCGACGACCGGCGCACCGGCGCCACGAGCAGGCGCTCGTGGGCCCCGGTCTGCATCTCGATCTGGAGGTTGGACCCCGTCATCGACGTGGCCACGAGCGCCGACATCACCACGATGCCGGGCACGAACCACTGCAGCGACGTGGCCGTGTCGAACCCGCTGACCTGCGGGAGCAGCGGCCCGAACAGCCCCAGGAACACGAGCGGCTGGACGAGCGTGAACGTGAGCGACATCGGGTTGGACACCATCGGGCGCAGCTCGCGCTCGAGGACGATGGACGTGTCGGTGACGACGGAGTTCATGCTCACGACGCCTTCTCCAGGACGACCGGGTCGGACAGGTCGGTGGTGAGGGACCGGACGTCGCCGTCGGCCGCGGTCTCGGCGGGCACGGCGTCGCCGCCCTCCCGGAGGCTGCGCCCGGTCAGGGCCAGGAACACGTCGTCGAGCGTGGGCCGGCTGACCTCGGCAGCCGCCACGACGACCCCGGCGTGGTCGAGGGTGCGGAGCACCCCGGGGACGAGCGCCGACCCGCGCTGGACCCGGGCCGTGACGACGGCGCCGGCGGCATGGCAGTGCGACGCCGCCCCGGTCCGTTCGATGGCGGACGCCACCGCGGGCGCGTCCCCGACCTGCGCCGCGGTGATCACGATGTGATCGCCGGCCAGGTCCGCCTTGAGCCGCTCGGGCGTGTCGTCGGCGATCACGGTGCCGTGGTCGACGACCACCACCCGGTCCGCCAGGGCGTCGGCCTCGTCGAGGTAGTGCGTCGTCAGCACGATCGTCGTCCCGTGGTCGGCCCGCAGGCGCTCGATCTGCTCCTGCAGGTTGGCCCGGTTCTGGGGGTCGAGCCCTGTGGAGGGCTCGTCGAGGAACAGCAGCGGTGGGCGGTGGACCATGCCGAGGGCCACGTCGAGACGCCGCCGCTGCCCGCCGGACAGCGTGCTGACGGTGCGGTCGGCCAGGCCGCGCAGGTCGAGCGCGACGAGCAGGGCCTCGCCCCGGGCAGCGGCCTCGCGGCGGCCGAGGCCGTAGCACCGACCCTGGGCCACCAGCTCGTCACGGACCTTCTGGCTGTGGCCGGCGCTGTTGCCCTGGCCGATGTAGCCGATGTGGCGCCGCACGCCCGCGGGGTCCTCGGTCACGTCGCGGCCGACGACCCGGGCGGTGCCCGCGGTCGGCTGCAGCAGCGTCGTGAGCATGCGGAGAGTGGTCGACTTGCCGGCGCCGTTGGGCCCGAGGACCGCCACCATCTCCCCCTTCCCCACGTCGAGGTCGAGGGCGCGCACGGCCTCGACGGTCTCGTTGCCGACCCGGAACGTGCGGGTCAGGCCTCGTGCTTCGATCATGTCTGCTCCTCTTGGTCACGACTCGACTTCGGTGACCGGACCACCCTGGCGACCATTGCGGCCACATCCTGACCGCAAAGAGGAACAAACTGGGGCCGTGACCGACCCCACGACCCGCGTCCTCGAGCTGCTGGGCCTGCTCCAGACCCACCGGTTCTGGCCGGGGCCCGAGCTGGCCGGGCGCCTCGCCGTCAGCGAGCGCACCCTGCGGCGCGACATCGACCGCCTGCGGACGCTGGGCTACCCGGTGGACGCCACACCGGGGGCGGCCGGGGGCTACCGGCTCGCGGCCGGCGCCCACATGCCGCCGCTGCTGCTGGACGACGACGAGGCGGTGGCGATCGCCGTGGGCCTGCGCGCCGCCGCCGGTGCCGCCGTCGAGGGCATCGAGGAGACCTCGGTCCGGGCGTTGGCCAAGCTCGACCACGTGCTGCCCGACCGCCTGCGGCGCCGCGTCGGCGCGGTGCATGCCACGGTGGTCCCGTTGTACCTGGCCGCAGGCGGGCCGACCGTCGACCCCACGGCGCTCGCCGTGCTGTCGCAGGCCTGCCTCGACGGCGAGGAGGCCCGCTTCGACTACCAGCGCCGCGACGGCGAGACGAGCCGGCGCCTGGTCGAGCCGCATCGGCTCGTGTCCGCCGGGCGCCGCTGGTACCTGGTGGCGTGGGACGTCCGCCGCGGCGACTGGCGCACGTTTCGCGTCGACCGGTTGACCGACGCCCGGCTGGCGGGCCGCCGGTTCCCCCGCCGCCCGATCCCCGGCGGCGACGCCGCCGCCTTCGTGTCACGGTCGATCGGCGCCATGCCGACCCAGCACCGCGTCGAGCTCGTGGTCGACGCGCCCGAGGAGGTCGTGGCCCGAGCCACGTCCGCCGTCAGGGGCCGGGTCGAGGCGCTCGCTGACGGGCGGTGCCGGGTCGAGATGGGCGCCGACTCGGCCGAGTGGCTGGCGTTCGTGGTGGCCGAGCTGGCGCTCGACCACGAGATCGAGGTCGACGCCCCGCCCGAGGTGCTCGACGTGCTGCGCCGGCTGTCGGACCGCGTGACCCGGGTGCTGTGACCGCGGTTCGCCCGCACACCATCTCAGTCGCGTGACATCCGCAGGCAGCGATGCCCCGGCACGACGGCGGTTGACTAGGTTCCTCGCCCGTGAACCCGGGATGGTACGCCGATCCTCACGGCGGTCCCGATCTGCGCTGGTGGGATGGTTCGAGCTGGACCGAGCACACCAGCCCGCCGGTCGGCGCCGCCCCCTCCGACACGACGCCGGCGCCGGCCGGTGCCGCGGCGCCCGCCGCGGACCCGTGGGCCGCGCCCGTCGGCGCCCCGGCGAGCGGGCCGGGCGGCGACCAGTGGGCCGCGCCCGCCGCTGCGCCGCAGCAGTGGGGCGCCCCGGTGACGCAGGCCCCGCCCGCCGGCCCGCCGGGCGGCCCCGGCCCCGGCGGCTTCGGTTCGGGCGGGGGCTTCCCGCCGCCCCAGCAGGCCGGCGGCGGCTCGAACCGCACGCTCCTCGTCGTGCTCGGCATCGGCGTCGCGCTCCTCCTGGTGATCGGCGGTGTCGTGTTGTTCTCGGGTGGGGACGACGACGACACCAGCACCGCGACCACCACCACGACGTCCACCACCGAGGACGCCACCACCACGACCGAGAGCGACGACACCACGACGACGGCGCCCGCCGGGACGTCCGAGCTGGTCACGAGCGGCGCGGTCAGCTTCACCCGCCTCCCGTCGCCGTGGGGGGACTGGGTGTCGGCCGGGCAGAACGAGATCTACGAGCTCACGAACACCGCGGGCCAGTTCGTGGTCGTCCAGGAGAACGCACCGTCGGGCGGGCAGTGGATCGGCAACCTGCTCGTCGGCGACCTCGGGCCGTCGATCACGTACTCGGGGACCGCCGACCTGCCCAATGCCGCCCAGCTCCTGACGAACGAGCTCGTCGCCAGCTACTACGTCGAGGGGGCCCAGGCCACGACGATCCTGACCACTCCTGTGGAAGTCGACGGCCACCCCGCGCACTTCATCCACACCGAGCTGTCGTTCGAACAGGCCGGCCTCAACACGACCAACGAGAAGGTCGTGGTCGTGCTGGTCGACACCGGGGCGAGCCGGCCCTCGGTGTTCTGGGCGTCGATCCCCAACAACCGTGTCGACCTCAACGACGGCATGGATCAGGTGTACCGCTCGCTCGCCGTCAACGACTGATCCCCGCGGTCAGCCGGCCGCGGGGTGGGGCGGCCGCGGCCCGCTCCGCCGCCGCCAGCGTCGGCGACGCCCGGCCCGGGCGGTCGGCTGGTCGTCCGCGGGTCCCGCGTCTGCGTCCTCCGGCCCGGCGACGGGCGCAGGCGCGTGCGCCTCTGTGACCCGGCCGGCCCGCGCCGCCCGCCACGCGGCGACCTCCGCGTCGGCGTCCAGGGGAGCCACGGTCGACGGCGGGCCCTCGGTCGGGCGCGAGTTGACCCACCGCACCCGCTCGTTGATGCGAGCGACGGTGTCACGCACCACGGCCTCGGACGGCGCGGCGGCGATGGCGGCCAGCGCGGCGTCGAGCTCGCGGCGCACCTGCACCGTCGGGGGCACGTGCGTCAGGTTCTCGCGCCGCACCTTGTCGCGCACCCACCACATCTCGTCGCGGGGGCGGTCGAGGTCCCGCATCGGCTTGCCGCGGCCGGGCAGGCCGTCGAAGGCCCCGTTCTCCATGCCGACGCGGATCTGCCGGTCGATCCACGTCTCCCACGTGATACCCGGGGGCTTGCGCTCGGTCACGACACACTCCTCGTGAACGACTTCACGAACTCCTCGTCGAGTATGCGCCGGTGCGTCGGAGGCAACAACCCGCGCCCGGGGGTGTCGGTCCGCCGCGCCGCCGCACCTCACAGACCCGCCCCGACGGGCGTTGAGTGGGCATGGACACCCGCGCCCCCACGACCCGACGCAACGGCGCCACCAGCCGGCGGGGCGGCCGGCAGGTCACGCTGCCCCCGCCCACCCCTGCCCCCGACGTGCGCCCGCTGCCGCTGCCCGACGAGCGGAACGGCACGCGGCGCGAGGTGCTGCCCGGCGTGATCCACATCCTGCGGTGGCTCGACGACACCGCGCAGGCCGCGCTGGTCGCCGACTTCCGGGCGTGGGCCCAGCCGCCGGCCGGGCTGCGCCACCCCCGCGTCCCGACCGGGCACCTCATGTCCGTGCAGTCGGTGTGCCTCGGCTGGCACTGGTCGCCGTACGCCTACAGCCGCACCGCCGACGACACCGACGGCGCCCCGGTGAAGCCGCTGCCCGACCACGTCGTGCGCATGGGCAGCGACGCGGTCGCCGCCGCCTACGGCCCGGGCGCAGGCGCCACCTACCGGCCCGACGCCGCCATCGTGAACCTGTACCCGCCCGGCGCCAAGCTGGGCCTGCATCAGGATGGCGAGGAGCCCGCTGCGGCCCCGGTCGTGACGATCAGCATCGGGGACACCTGCACCTTCCGCCTCGCGGGCATCGACCGCCGCACCGGCCCGTTCGTCGACGTCGAGCTGCGCAGCGGCGACCTGTTGGTGTTCGGCGGCCCCAACCGGCGCATCTTCCACGGGGTCCCGAAGGTCCGCCCGGGCACGGCCCCCGACGGCCTGGGCCTCCCGCCGGGCCGCCTCAGCCTGACCCTGCGCGAGACCGGCCTCGCCTGAGCGGCGAGGCCCCGCCTCCGTCGCGCCGCCGAGCTCAGCGAGCCGAGCGCGGACGCGGGGTGCCATCGAGGCCGTCGACGACCCGTTGCGCGAGGCCGAAGGCGGTGGTCATCCCGATGCCCGAGGTCACCGCCACGGCGGTCACCCCCGGCTCGGGGCTGTCGACGAGGAACGGCTGCGCGGCCGACGCATAGACCCCGGTCCAGCGCTGGCGCACCGTGAGGGCGCCGGCGCCGAGGAGGCGCCGCGCCTCGTCGAGCAACAGGTCGGCGATCGGCTCGTCCCGGAACGGCGCGTGCGTCGTGGCGTAGGCATGCGTGTCGCCGACGATGACGTCGCCGTTCGGGCGCTGGGTCACCATCAGGTTCACGGCGTGCTCGAGCAGCTCGGGCTGGTCGGCGGCGAGGCGTGCCCGCACGTCGGCGGCGGACGGGCACGAGGCCAACCCCTCGTACCGGAGGAGGGACGTCCCGGTCAGCACGGCGGCGGGGAACACCCGCTCGGCCGGCGGACCGACCGCCAGCATCTGCAGCAGGCAGCGCTCGACGCCGGCCCGGGCCGTGACATCGGGCATCAGCCGGTCGAGGTCGTGGCCGACCGCGACGACGACGTGGCCCGCCGGGATGTCGCCCCGGGTGGTGCGCACCAGCCCGGGCTCCACGCCGACGACGTTCGTCCCCCAGTGGATGTCGACGGGGCCGGCCGCCGCCAGCCACCGGGCGAGCGCCGGGAGGGCCGCGCGGGCGTCGACCCGCAGGTCCAGGGGCAGCAGCGCGCCGCCGACGACGTCGTCGCCGTGCACGTTGGCCCGGTCGGCCACGCCGGCGCGGTCGAGGAGGACGACGTCGCCGTCGCGGGCCGACGCGAACTCCTCGAGGACCGCCATCTCGTCGGTGGCGCGGGCGACGACGACCGTGCCCGACTCGGCGAGCCAGAACCCTGCCTCGGGCGCCAGCGCCAGCCACCGCTCGCGGCTCGTCCGGGCCACGGCGAGCACATCGCCGTCCTGCGCCGTCGTGCAGACGTGCCCGAAGTTGCGCACCGACGCGCCCACCGCCCGCTCGTCGCGCTCGACCACCGCCACCGTGCAGCCGCGATCGAGCGCGGCGATGGCGTGCGCGAGCCCCACCACGCCGCCGCCGACCACGACGACGTCGCGGGCGGGAAGCTGGGGACGGCGGGGGATGCGGGGGATCGGGGGGATGCGGGGGATGCGGGGGACACGACGCCGAAGATGGGGGGCGGGTCGGCCTCCGTCAACCCGAGGCGGCAGGATGTCACCCCATGATCCGGCTCGCGGTCCTCGACATGGCCGGCACCACCGTCGACGAGGGCGGTGCGGTCTACCGCGCCCTCGACGCGGCCGTCGCCACCGTGACCGGCCGTGCGGTGCCCGAGGCCGACCTCGCCCGGTGGATGGGCGCCGACAAGCGCGAGGCCGTCGCCGGGCTGCTGGCCGCCCTCGGCGCGCCGCACGGCGCGGCCGAGGTCGAGGCCGCCTTCGCCGAGTTCTCGCTCCGCCTGGACGACGCGTACCTCAGCGTGCCCCCACGCCCGATCGACGGGATCGAAGAGGCCTTCGCCGGGCTCCGCGCCCGGAACGTCCGGATCGTGCTGACCACCGGCTTCTCGACGCGTGTGGCCACGGCCCTCGTCGACGGCCTCGGCTGGCGCGTCGGGGCGACGATCGACGGCCTCGTCACCGCCGAGCAGGTCGGCGCGGGCCGGCCGTCGCCGAGGATGATCGAGCGGGCCATGGCGCTGACCGACGTCGCCGACGCCCGCCAGGTGCTCGCCGCCGGTGACACCCTGCTCGACCTGCAGGCCGGCGCCAACGCCGGGGCGGGCGCCGTGGTCGGGGTGCTGACCGGGGCCCAGGACCGGGCCACGCTCGAGGCCGGCCCCGCCACCCACGTCATCGCCAGCGCCGCCCTGCTCCCCGAGCTCGTGGACGCGCTCGGCGCCCCCACGCCGCCCGCCTGAGCGCTGCGGCGATGCGTACGCCGCCCGTGCGCCGCCATGGACGAGCGGCGGGCGATCACGCCATTGTGTTGCGCGTGGGGTCGCGGTGATGGCGAACTGGACCGACGACGAGCTGCGCCGGGTCGGCGGCGCCACGGAGCTCGAACTCGCGTCCGCCCGCGCGGACGGAACCCTCCGCCCGCCCGTGACGATGTGGGTCGTCCGGGCCGCCGACGAGCTGTACGTCCGCTCCGCCTACGGGCCCGAGAACCCGTGGTACCGCCGAGCGATGGCCAGCGGCCGGGGTCGCATTCGCGCCGGCGGTGTCGAACGGGAGGTGACCTTCGCCGACGCCGCCCCGGACGCGCACGCCGCCATCGACGCCGCCTACCACGCCAAGTACGACCGCTACGGCCCGACGATCGTCGCCACCGTCGTCGGCCCGGACGCCGAGGCCGTCACCGTCCGCCTCGTGCCTCGAGACGACAGCTGAGGCGGCGCGGTGGTGCCGCTCAGCGATCGTGGCGCTCGACGAGCTCGACGCTGTAGCCGTCGGGATCGTTGACGAACGCGACCGTCACCGGCCAGCGGTCCAGCCGCGTCGGCGTCATCGTCGACTCGTAGCCCGCCTCCACGGCCCGCGCGTGGGTCGCGGCGCAGTCCTCGACGTTCATGTAGATCTTCCAGAGCGCGAACCCGTGGTCGATCGGACGGCCGCCCTGGTAGCGCTCGGCGAGCTGCAGGCGTCCGCCGCCCACGTCGGCGGCCAGGTGCGCCTCGTGCACGTCGTCGATCTCGGTGCGTCCCTGCAGCTTGAGGCCGATGACCTCGGTGTAGAAGCGGATCGAGCGCTCGATGTCACTGACGTAGATGCAGTACTGGCCCACGGTCGTCGCCACGCGGCGACCTTACGCGCCGACCTCGACAAATTCCAGATCCGTCTTGTCCCTGGCCGTCGGGGCTTGCTAGACCGTGGTAGGTGGGAGGGGACAACTACGTGGTGATCTCCGCCGACTGCCACGGCGGCGGCAACATCGGCGACTACCGGCCCTACCTCGAGTCCCGGTACCACGACGACTTCGACGCCTGGGCCGAGACCTTCGAGAACCCCTTCGACGATCTCGACGGCGATGAGGGCGGCCGCAACTGGGACTCGGCTCGACGGCTGCGGGAGCTGGAGGCCGACGGGATCGTCGCCGAGGTGCTGTTCCCCAACACCGTGCCGCCGTTCTTCCCGAAGGTGTCCCTCGTGCACCAGCCGCCCGGTGCCGGGGCGGGCGACCTCGAGCGGCGTTGGGCCGGCCTGCGGGCCCACAACCGGTGGCTGGCCGACTTCTGCGCCGACGCCCGCGGCCGCCGGGCGGGGATCTGCCAGATCATGCTGCACGACGTCGAGGGCTCGGTGGCCGAGATCCGCTGGGCCGCGGAGCACGGGCTCACGGGCGGCGTCCTGCTGCCCGGCGCGCCGCCCGGGTCGGGGGTCCCGCCGCTGTACGCGCCGGACTACGAGCCGATCTGGTCGGTCTGCGCGGAGCTGGGCCTGCCGGTCAACCACCACAGCGGCAGCGCCGCACCGGACTTCGGCGACTACCCGGTCGCCGCGTCCATGTTCCTCCTCGAGGTGACCTGGTGGGCGCACCGCACGCTCTGGCACCTGCTGTTCAGCGGGGTCATGGAACGGCACCCCGACCTGCAGTTCGTGTTCACCGAGCAGGGCACGGCCTGGTTGCCCGACGAGCTGCGGCGCCTCGACTACTACCACGGGCGCCTGAGCGGGGCCGGCGGCGCCGCGGAGTCGCAGGAGGCGAAGTTCGGCGAGGCCGCCCCCGAGCTGTCCCTGAAGCCGTCGGAGTACTGGGCCCGCCAGTGCCATGTCGGCTCGAGCTTCATCCGCCGCCCCGAGGTCGAGCTCCGCCACGACGTGGGCGTCGACCGGATCATGTGGGGCAGCGACTTCCCCCACCTGGAGGGGTGCTGGCCCTGGTCGCGCCAGCACCTGCGCCTCGCGTTCGCCGGCGTTCCCGAGGACGAGGTCCGGGCCATGGTCGGCGTCAACGCCGCCCAGGTCTACGGGTTCGACCTCGACCTCCTGGCGCCGCTCGCCGCCGAGTTCGGCCCGACTCCGGCCGAGATCGCCGAGCCGCTCGACCCAGAGGACATCCCCGACGACGCCCTGCGCTGCCCGGCCTTCGCCGCCGCCCGGTTCGGCGTCGGCTGATGCGGGACCTCGCCGGCCGGGTGGCCGTCGTGACCGGCGGGGCCGGCGGCGTCGGCCGGGCGCTCGGGGAGCGCTTCGCCGCCGAGGGCATGCGGGTCGTGCTCGCCGACGTCTTCCCCGATCCCCTCGACGAGGCGGTCGAGTCGCTGCGGGCCGCCGGCCACGACGTCACGGGCGTCGTCACCGACGTCACCGAGTACGCGTCGGTCGCCCGCCTCGCCGACGCGGCCTATGCCGCGTACGGCGCCGTGCACGTGCTCTGCAACAACGCCGGCGTCGGCGCCGGGGCCGAGGGCCGGATCTGGGACCACACCCTGAACGACTGGGGGTGGGGCCTGGCCGTCAACCTGTGGGGTGTCATCCACGGCATCAAGGCCTTCGTGCCCCGGATGCTCGAGGCCGGCGAGGAGGGCCACGTCGTCAACACCTCGTCGGGGAACGGCGGCATCGCACCGCTCACCTCGACGGCGATCTACGCCACCACGAAGGCCGCGGTCACCACCGTGACCGAGGTGCTGTACGGGCAGCTGCGCGCCGCCGGGAGCCCGATCGGCGCGTCCGTGCTGTTCCCGGGCCCGAAGGTGCTGCGCACGGGGCTGCTCGAGTCGTCGAGCAAGCGGCCCGACCGCTGGGCCAACGCCACGCCCCGGGCGACGCCGTACACGACCATCGAGTCGTTCGAGGCCCGCCTGCGGGCCGCCGGCATCGAGCCCGACTACACGCCGGTCGAAGCCGTCGCCGAGGAGACCGTCGCCGGGATCCGCGACGGGCGGTTCTGGATCCTCCCGGCCAGCGACCGGACCGACGCCACCATCCGCGCCCGGGCCGAGTCGATGCTGCACCGCTCGACGCCCACCTACCTGGAGGACCTGCGATGAACGACACGGAGGCGCTCGCCGAGCGGTACCTCGTCATCTCGGCCGACACCCACGCCGGCCTGCCCGGTCCCGAGTATCGGGACTGGCTCGACCCCGAGTACCGGGAGCGCTTCGACGACTTCCTCGTCGAGCGGGCGCGGGCGGCGGAGCTGGCGAAGGCGGGGTTCCTCAACGAGGAGTTCGCCAAGGAGTGGCAGGAGGAGAACGAGGAGGGTCTGCGGGGCGGGTGGGACGCCGCCCGGCGCGACAAGGAGCTCGACGCCGACGGCGTGGCCGGCGAGGTGATCTTCCCCGACGCCGACTCGGTCACCGGCGGCGCCTCCGCACCGTTCGGCGCCGGGCTGGGCGCCACCGGCGACACGCCCGGCGAGCTGCTCCTCGCCGGAGCCCGGGCCCACAACCGGTGGCTCGCCGAGCTGTGCAACGACAGCCCCGAGCGGCGGGCCGGGGTCGCGGTCGTGCCGATCATCGTCGACGCCGACGCGGCCGTGGCCGAGATCCGCCGCGCCCATGCCTCGGGGTTGCGCGGCGGCATCCTCATCCCCCCGATGTGGCAGCCCCACGAGCCGTACCACGACTTCCGGTACGACCCGGTGTGGGCCGTGTGCGAGGAGCTGGCCCTGCCGGTCCACGTGCACTCGGGCGTCGCCGACCGCGCCGCCTACGGCCCCCACGTCGGGATCTTCACGACCGAGACCCGCTTCTGGTCGTCGCGGCCCCTGTGGTTCCTCATCTGGTCGGGCGTCTTCGAGCGGTTCCCGGGGCTGCGCTTCGGCGTCACCGAGTGCGGCGCGTTCTGGGCCAACGACCTGCTGTGGCGGATGGACCTCGTGTACGAGCGCGACCACGGCTCGCGCAAGCTCGGGTCGCAGCTCACCGCCAACATGACCATGCGGCCGAGCGAGTACTTCGACCGGAACTGCTTCATCGGCGCCTCGAACATCGTCCGGGTCGAGATGGCCCGCCGCTACGAGATCGGCGTGCAGAACCTGTGCTGGGGCAACGACTTCCCCCATCCCGAGGGCACCTGGCCCCACACCCGCGAGTTCCTCGCCGCGGTGTTCTGTGACATCCCCCGCGACGAGACCGCGGCCATGCTCGGGACCAACGCGGCCGAGGTGTACGGGTTCGACGTCGGTGCGCTCCGCCCGCTCGTCGACCGGATCGGCCCGACGCCCGACGAGCTCGGCCAGGACGAGGACCCGACGGCCAAGTGGGCCGACGCCAAGCGGGCGGGCCGCCCGTGGCTCACAGGCGTCGAGACGTGGCCGACCGCCACTGCGCCCGGCCTGACGTGACCACCGCGACCGGCCCGGTCCGGTTCGATCCCCTCGATCCGGCCTTCGTCGCGTGCCCCTACGAGCAGTACGAGGTCCTACGCGACGAGGACCCGGTCCACTGGTCCGACCTGCTGTGGGGCTGGGTCATCACCCGATTCGACGACGTCGCCGCCGTCTTGCGCGACCCGTCGATGTCCAGCGACATCCGCAACGCCACGCCGACGCCGATCGTCGAGCTCGAGCTGGAGGGCCTCGCCGAGCACGGGCGGGCGAGCCGCACGATCGTGCACCTCGACGATCCCGACCACGCCCGGGTCCGCAAGCTCATGGCCGAGCCGTTCCGGGTCCGGGAGATCAACCGGCTCGGCCGGCTGGTCGACGACAAGGTGGCGGCCGCCCTCGACGGCGTCCGCGCCCGGCTCGGCGACCAGACCGTGACCCTCGACCTGGTCGGCGACCTGGCCTACCCGCTGCCCGTCGAGATCTTCTCCGCGTGGCTCGGCATGCCCGAGGAGTCCACCCCGCAGTTCCGGCACTGGACAAGCTGGGTGGCTCGCAGCCGCGACCCCATGCCGCCCGACGAGCGCGCCGAGTTCTACGCGGCCCTCGACAGCATGCACGACTATCTCGCCGCCCAAGCCGAGACGAGGAGGCGCGCGCCGACCGGCGACCTCCTGTCCTACCTCGTGCACACCGAGGACGACGGCGATGAGCTGTCCCACGACGAGCTGATGGCACAGCTCATCACCCTCTACATGGCCGGCCACGAGCCCACGGCCAGCCTCGTCGCCACCGGCATCCTCGCCCTGCTCCGGCACCCGGCGCAGCTCGACCGTCTCCGAGCCGACCCCGACCTGCTCCGCAACGCGGTGTCCGAGGTGCTGCGCTACGACGGTCCCAACCAGTTCGTCCGGCGGATCACCACGCAGCCGACCCGGCTCGGCGGCGTCGAGGTGCCCGCCGGCGCCGTGCTCTACGTCGGGCTCGCCTCCGCCAACCGAGATCCGCGGCGCTGGGGACCCGACGCCGACGCGGTCGTGGTCGACCGCCACGACGCCGGCCAGCACGTGCAGTTCGGAGGCGGCGCCCACGCCTGCCTCGGCTCGCACCTCGCCCGGCTGCAGGCCGAGCGGATCCTCGCCGCCTTCCTGCGGCGGCTCGACGGCCTCGAGCTCGCCGGCGAGCCCGTGTGGAGCACCCGGATGTTCATCCGCGGCCTCCACGCCCTGCCCGTGCGGTGCTCTGTCCGGCCGTGACGGGCCTCAACCGGGGCTGACGCTCAACGCACCCGCCCACGCGGCCGCGCCCGGGACGTGTCGAGCAGCGCAGGGACGAGCATCAGCTCCAACAGGCCGGTCAGCTCGTCGACGTCGGCCACGACGTCGGGGACGCGGAACAGGCCCGTCGCCACGATCAGCAGCCACCGCGACGCGTCTTCGATCGTCACGCCGGGCCGGAGCAGGCCCTGGTCGGCGGCGGCGACGAACATCGGCTCGACGAGCGGCCGGATCCCCTCGGTCAGCGCGCGACTTCCGACCCGGGTCATCGCCTCGCTCGCCGACGGCGCCATCAGCGAGCGATGCACCGGGTCGACGGCGATCTTGGCCATCGCCATCGCCAAGCCCTCCACCAGCAGCTGCTCGGGCCCCGCCGACACGCCCAGGGCGTCGATCACCTCCCGCCCCACCCGGAAGGTCGCCTGCACCGCGACCGCGGTGAGCAGCTCCTCCTTGGAGTCGAAGTACCGGTACACCGACGAGCGATGCAGGCCCACCGCCTCACCGACGGAATCGAGCCGCAGCGCCGCCGCGCCCTGCGTGCGCACGATGTTCTCGGCGGCGTCGACGAGGCGGCGGCGCATGGCCGAGTACTCGACCCTCTCGGGCCGCGCCTTCCAGTCGGGAGCCGACGTCACGAGGACATCATCCTTCACCGGCGATGCCCTCCGCCTGCGTCTCCGCTGCTCAGAGGGCGCCTGCGTGGTGCGCGCTCGACCCGTGCACGGTCAGTGGGCGTGCTGGATGGCGGTGATCGCCGCTTGGATCGCGTCGAAGTGGTCGGGCTCGGGGCGTGGCGTCGCATTCACCAGCTCGATGACGCGGGGAACGGTCTCGGGGCCGAGCGCGACCGTGGCGCGGCGGAGGTCGTCGAGTCGCGCGTGGCCCTCCGCCTCCATCGCCCGACGGCCGACCTCGGACACAGCGGCGCCGATGATCGCGCTCGTCAGCTGGAGGTAGGCCGCGTCGGCCTCCTCGACGGTGAAGCCATGCTTGGCGAGGACGGTGAAGAAGCGTTCGATGTGCTGCGCCATCCGGATCGTGTCGATCGTGCCGGCGACGATCTGGCCGATGATCTCGGGCTGGGTGACGAGAGCGTCGTAGACGAAGCGGGCGTACTCGGCGAGCCACGTCGTCCACGGCTGCCCGTGGTCCTCGGGGAGCGGCAGCTCGCTGAGGCCGTGGGCGGCGGCGATGGCGAGCAGCTCCTCGCGGGTGCGCACGTGGTGGTACAGGCCGGGGACGCTCATGCCGAGCCGGCTGGCGACGTTGCGCACCGTGGCGCGTTCGAGGCCGATCTCGAGCGCAGCCTCCGCGATCTGGGCGGTGGTGATCCGCGGGGGCCTGCCCAAGCGCTTGGGGAGAGACGCCGTGGCAGCGGACATTCTCATACAGTAGTATGAAAATGCCTTGCGGAGAGGGGATGCTCGTGGAGGCACTGCAGCGGCGCACGGCCGTGGTCACCGGCGCGGCCAGCGGCATCGGGCGGGCCATCGTCGAGCGACTGGCGGCCGAGGGGATGCGCGTCGTCCTCGCCGACATCGAACCCGGTGCGCTCGCGGCGACGACGCAGGCGCTCGTCGATGGTGGCGCCGAGGCGATCGGCGTGCCCACCGATGTCACCGACACCCGCTCGGTGGAGGCGCTCCGCGACGCGGCGACGGCGGCGTTCGGCAACGTCCACCTGCTGTGCAACAACGCCGGCGTCGGTCCGCCCGCGGAGCCGCAGCTGTGGCTGAACACGCCGAACGACTGGCTGTGGACGTTCGGGGTGAACGTGTTCGGCGTCGCCAACGGCGTGCACGCGTTCCTGCCCCACATGGTCGAGCACGGCGAGGACGGCCACGTCGTCAACACCTCGTCGCCCGACGGCGGCATCGTCGCCATGCCCAACGCCGGGGTGTACGCGTCGTCGAAGGCGGCCGTCGTCACCCTGACCGAGTGCCTGCACCACCAGCTGCGCGCCCTCGGATCGCGCATCAGCGCATCGGTGCTGCTGCCCGCGGGCGGGCTGCTGCTCACCGGGCTGTGGACTGCGGACCGCAACCGGCCCGACGGGCTCGCCCGCGAGCGGCCCCGGTCGCGACCGGGCATGACCGCGGAGGACTTCATGGACATGATGGCGAAGCAAGGCCACGAGATCCCCGTGATGCCCCTCGACCAGGTGGCGTCGTGGGTGGTCGACGGCGTGCTCGCCGATCGCTTCTGGCTTCTGCCGGACGGGCTGATGGACGACGAGGTGCGAGCGCGCGCCGAGGCGATCATCGCCCGCAAGGAGCCCTACCTGCACCAGGCCAACGTCTGAGGAAGGCGCCGATGGACCGCTACGTCGTCATCTCGTCCGACACCCACGCCGGCCCGCCGAGCGAGGCCTACCGCGACTACATCGACCCGGCGTACCGCGAGGCGTTCGACCGCGACCTCGAGTCCGCCCTCGCCTTGCGCTCGCTCATCCTCGAGTCGGCGTCCGAGGAGCAGGCCAAGTTCCGCGAGGAGTGGGAGGCGGAGACCGGCGACGGCGGCGCGCGTGCGTCGCACGACGCGGCGACCCGCAACGCCGAGCTCGACAAGGAGGGCATCGCCGGCGAGGTGATCTTCCCCGACGCCGACGTGCTCGGCGGGGGCGCCTCCGCGCCGTTCAGCGCCGGGCTCCAGTCATCGGGCGAGCTCGACGGCGATCTCGTGATGGTCGGCGCACGGGCGCACAACCGGTGGCTCGCCGAGCTGTGCTCCGACAGCCCCGAGCGCCGCTGCGGCGTGGCGACCATCCCGATCCTCCACGACGTCGACTCCGCCGTCGCCGAGATGCGGCGCGTGGCCGACGCGGGCCTGCGGGCCATGCTCATCCCGACGCTGTGGGGCGCCAAGCCGGCGTACCACGACCCGGTGTACGAGCCGGTGTGGGCCGCGGCCGAGGACCTCGGCCTCACCGTCGCCATCCACTCCGGCGGGGCGTCGAAGGACATCCTTCCCGGCCCGGGCATGGTGCCGATCTACGCGACCGAGGCGTGGTGGTGGGCGGCCCGTCCACTGTGGGTGCTGCTGTGGAGCGGCGTCTTCGACCACCACCCGGGCCTGAAGGTCGTGGTCACCGAGGACGGGGCGTGGTGGCTGCCCGACATCGTCGAGCGCATGGACGAGAAGTGGGTCGGCGGCCACAACACGCGGAAGTTCGGGAACCTGTTCCGCGACGGCCATCCAGCGCAAGCCGAGCGAGTACCTCGGCACCAACGTCTTCCTCGGTGCGTCGACGCCGACCCGCCACGAGATCTCGACCCGCTCACGGGTCGGGGTGCGCACGCTGCTGTGGGGCAACGACTTCCCTCATCCCGAGGGCACGTGGCCCCACACGCGGCAGTCGATCCGCGACATGTTCCACGACGTCCCGTCCGAGGAGACCGCGCAGATGCTCGGGCTCACGGCGGCGGAGGTCTACCGCTTCGACCTGGACAAGCTGGCGGGCACGGTCGCGCGCATCGGGCCCACGCGCGAGGAGGTGCACGGCTGATGGCGGTGAACGAGCCGGCGCCGGACGCGTTCGGCGCGGCCGCCGGCGTCGTCGACGGTGAGTGGGACATGGTCGGGTTGCCGATGCCGCGCAACCCCGCGCTGCTGTCGGACGTGACGCCGCGGGTACGGGTGCGCACCGTCACCGACCGCTTTCCGTTCCCCATCCCCAACGGGTGGTTCGTCGTCGCCGAGTCCTCCGACGTGTTGCCCGGCGAGACGCGGGCGCTGCACTACTTCGGGCGCGACCTCGTGCTCCACCGCACCGAGGGCGGCGCCGCCCGACTGACCGATGCGTACTGCCCGCACCTCGGGGCCCACCTCGCGGTCGGTGGCAGGGTGGAGGGCGAGTGCCTGCGCTGCCCGTTCCACGGGTGGCTGTTCGACGGCGAGAGCGGCCAGTGCGTGGAGATCCCGTACGGTGGCGGCGAGCGGATCCCGGCCAAGGCCCGCGTGCGGTCGTACCCGACGATCGAGCGGGGCAGAGCCATCTGGGCGTGGCACCACCTCCGCGACGAGCGAGCCGTTCTTCGCGCTACCCGTGGTCCCCGAGCTCGACGACCCCGAGTGGTCCGCGCCCCTGCTGCGCGAGTTCCGCATCGCGACGTCGTGTCAGGAGATGGCGGAGAACAACCACGACTTCGCCCACTTCCAGTACGTCCACGGCGCCGAGACCATCCCCGAGGGCGAAGAGGTCATCGACGGCACCTACAAGTCGGTGAAGAGCCCCGGACTCGAGCGGGAGACCTTCGGCCTCGGCCTCGGCGTCGTGCGGGTGCCCGGGGCGCTGACCTTCGTGTCGTCGGTGACGCCCGTCGACGAGGACAACGTGCACGTGCGGTGGTTCTTCACCGTGCCCACGTCGGCCGGCGGGGAGAGCGCCACGATCTTCGCCGACCAGTTCACCGCAGGGGTCACCCAGGACATCCCCATCTGGGAGAACAAGGTGTACCGGCCGCTCCCGGTGCTCACGAAGCGCGAGTCCGGGATCATCGCCCACCGCAACTGGTCCAAGCAGTTCTACAGCGACCCAGCAGAGGTCTGATCGACATGACGCAAGCGCAGAACCGTTGGGTCACGCAGTCCGCCGACGCACCCGCCGGTGGTGGTGGGCACGAGCTGCCCCCCATCTCGTCGCTCGAGGTCGTCTACAAGAGCGACCCCGACCTGATGCGGGCGGTCGTGCCGCCCCCGCTCACGCTGGCCGACGACGCCGCGGTCCACCTGCGCTTCACCGACATCGACCTCGATTTCGGGGCCGTGAAGTGGAAGGAGCACGTCGGCTGGTTCGGCGTCGACGTCACCCACGATGGAGTGCGGGGCGAGTACCCGCTCCTCATCCCCATCGACCTCGAGAGCGCGATCGCCATCTCCCGCGAACGCCACGGCGAGCCCAAGAAGCTCGCCGAGATCGCCATCGAGCGCGACGTCGAGCAGGTCCGCGCGTCGATGACCCGCGAGGGCATCACCTTCGCCGAGGTCGCCGGCACCGTCACCGGCGCGTTGCCGGTGCCCGACCCGTACGAGACCCGCCAGTTCTGGTTCAAGTTCATGCCCGCGGTGTCGGGCCAGGGCTTCGACGGCGACGTCCTGCTCGTCCGAGTCGACCAGGTCCGCACCCCGGTCACCGTCGAGGCCGTCGACGCCAAGGTCGTGCTGCGCGACCTCGCCTCGGCACCGCTGGCCGACCTGCCCGTCGAGGAGCTGGTCTCGGTCACATGGACGACCCGACGGGCCAGCACCGCCCCCCATGTCGTCGGCCCCGTCGACCCTGTCGCGTTCGAGCCCTACGCCGCCGCCCGTTACGGCTGACTGGGTCCGTCGGTACCCGTTGGGTACCTCATCGCCCGGTCCCGGGAACGACGAAGGCCCCGACCGTTGCCGGTGCGAGGCCTTTGACCTGCTCGGACTGGACGTCAGAGCGATGCGCGCTCGGAGGGACTCGAACCCCCAACCTTCTGATCCGTAGCGGGGCGCGGTCCGTCGCTGTGAGTCCACCATCGTCTGGAGCGGGCGACGGGGTCCCGTTCAGGACTGCGGACGTGCGGGCGTCACCGCTCCGGTTGCTGTCTTGGTTGCCGTGCGCCGCGGAGGACCCCGATCGACTTCGGCGTTGGGGGCAGGTCGGGCGAAGATGAGTTCGGTTTCTCGCCAGGTGCATGATCTCGCGCGGTCCGGCGGGTAGCTATGCGTCGGCCGCGTCCGACTCGGCTGACCACAGGTGGTAGCCATCCGCTGGGTCACCGGCCGTAACGGTGGCGTACCACGGCCGGAGGCGCCCGTCGTTCAGGTGGATCGCGCTGGGGCTCCGCACCAGCCCGGACTCATCGCCTTCGGGGCTCAGCGGATAGGTCACGTCGACTTGTCCTCGGCGGCTTCGCCGCCGAGAGCGCAACGAGGTTGCTTCCCGCTCCTGGCGCCTTCGGCGCCGGGCCGCTCGGGCCACGGCCTCGCCTATCGGCTCGGCCTCTAAGTCTTCGGGCGCGAGACGACCATGGAACTCCTGGTCCTCGCCATCGTCGTCATCGTGGCCTTCGGGCCTGTACCGCTTCACGCCCTCGAACGGCCTGACCGCTGCGCCGTTACGAGCGTACCTGGAGGTGGTTAGACTAAACTCTGCTGAATATGCACGAGCGTAAGGATGAGGTTGCCCTGGACCTGGCGGAGGCCGCCCGCGAGCTGGGGGTGCACTACCAGACCGCGTACCGCTGGGTGCGCGAGGGTGCGCTGCGCGCCGTGAAGGTCGGCAAGAGCTACCGAGTGGAGCGCCGGGACCTCGACCGGTTCGCACAGCGCCGCGAGCGCGGTACCCCGCCCCGGCCCATCCAAGTTCGAGACTGGGACCACCAGGTCGAGCGGCTGTACGCGGCATTGCGCAGCGGCGACGAACGCGCGGCGAACGAGCTGGTGGACCGGCTCGCGGGCAGCGGCGTGTCCCCGGTCGAGCTGTGCGACGAGCTGCTCGCTCCGGCGCTGCACCGGATCGGCGAGGAATGGGCCTCCGGCGACAACACGGTCGCCGACGAGCACCGGGCGACCGCCATCTGCGAGCGTCTCCTCGCCCGCCTGCCGGCCCGACGGACCAGGGTCCGGGGCACCGTCGTCGTGGCCGCACCGGCCGGTGAGCACCACGCGTTGCCCGCCCACATGGCGGCCATCGCGCTCCGGTACGACGGGTGGCGCGTGCACGACCTGTCGACCGACGTCCCCAGCAGCGATTTGGCCGCCTTCCTCCAGCGCGAGCGGCCGGAGCTGCTCGTGCTGTCGACGACCATGCCGAACCCGGACGCGACCGCGACGGCGCACGGCGCCGCCGATGAACTGGCCATTCCCGTGCTGATCGGCGTGCCGGGCCGGCGGCTGGACGAACTTGTCGCGGCGGCGCGTGACTTTTAGTCAAACTTAGTGTTATCATCTTCTTCGGGCGGACTACCCCATGGCCGCACCCCACGACCGAAGGAGACAGAGATGAAGATTTCCCGATGGATGGCCGGGATCGCGCTGGCGGGAACGCTCGCCCTCGTCGGCGCCGCCTGTGGCGATGACGACGACTCGGCGGACGAGGCCGCGGCCACGACGGAGGCCGGCGCCGGAGAGGACACGACCTCCGGGATGAGCGATGCCGGCGAGGGCGAGGCGTCCGCTTCCGAGCAGCCCGACACCGTGGTCGACGTGGCGGCCAGCGACGAGAGCTTCTCGACGCTGGTGACGGCGGTCGACGCGGCTGGGTTGGCCGGCACGCTAAGCGGTGACGGACCGTTCACGGTCTTCGCGCCGGTGAACGACGCCTTCGCCGCGCTGCCCGCCGCCACGGTGGACACGCTGCTGGCGCCCGAGAACCAGGCGCAGCTGACGTCGGTCCTCACCTACCACGTGGTGCCGTCCAAGGTGCTGTCGAGCGACCTCAGCGACGGCATGGCCGTCACGACCGTCCAGGGTCAGTCCCTCACGGTCGGCGTCCAGGGCGACGCAGTCACGCTGACCGACGCCTCGGGCAACACGGCCTCCGTCGTCCAGGCCGACGTCGAGGCAGGCAACGGCGTCGTCCACGTGATCGATCACGTCCTGCTGCCCTCCGCGGGCTGACCGGGCTCTCCCCGGTGCGGGCCGCCGGCTCCCCTCGGCGGCCCGCACCCGCCCCATGACCGGAGGTTCGCCCCGGAGGCCGTCGGGTAGCCGCGGGGCATCCGCGCCATCACGGGAGCTGCCGGCAACATCGGCACCGCGGTCATCGAGGCTGCGGGGCCTCCCGGAGGTGACCTCAGGTGGCGAGCAGCCGAGTCGCCCAGCTATTCGGCCGCCGTGTTCCGCCAGGGCAAACTCGCACCGCATCAATCCATCGCTGAAAGCGCGTCAGCGGTCTCCGCCTCACCGGTCGCCCGATCGAAGCTCTCCGGAACCACGGCGAGCTTCCAGGCAATGGCCAGAACGTGGTCGACCTGCCCGCTCGGTCGACATCGGTTGCTGTCACGCCTCCACCGATGCCAGAGCGCCGGCCTTGAGGACCGGTGCTGACCTGGACCGGAGCCGCGCGCTCGGAGGGACTCGAACCCCCAACCTTCTGATCCGTAGTCAGATGCTCTATCCAATTGAGCTACGAGCGCCGGTTGCGGAGAGACGAGCCTACCGCGCTGCCAGAAGGGCACCCAACCGGTACCGAGCGGACGGGCGGGCGAACCAGGGGCGCCGCTACGATCTGTGCCACCAGGGGTGCCCGGGCTCGAGGGGGAGATCGGTGCCGTACAACCAGACGGGGCTCGTCGTGCACGACGCCGACGCCCACATCATGGAGACGCCGACGTGGCTGCGCGACCACGCCGACCCCGCCATCCGCGACCGCATCGCCCCGCTGCGCTACCCGGGCGGCAACGAGCTGCGCCAGACCGGCGACGTGGAGGAGCAGCAACGCGACCTCGTCGTGGCGTTCGACCGGCTCGCGGCCAAGCACCGGTCGGACGAGTACCGCGAGGTCGAGGCGGCCGAGATCATGGCCCGCAAGAACTTCGCCGCCACCGGCAGCTTCCTCCCCGAGGACCGGCCCCGGGCCCTCGACCTGCTCGGCTTCTCCAGCCAGCTCGTGTTCAACACGTTCCACAACCGGCGCCTGCGCGACTGGGAGCACGGCGGCGACCTCGAGCTGGCGATCGGCACGGCCCGGGCCCACAACCGAGGGATGGTCGAGTTCTGTGACGTGGACCCCCGCCTCCTGCCCAGCTGCTACGTGCCCCTCGTCGACATCGCACGGGCCCCCGCCCTGGCGGACGAGGCCATCGCCGCCGGCGCCGCGGCGCTGCTCGTCGCGTCCGGTTGCCCGCCGACGCACTCGCCCAGCCACGTCGCGCTCGACGGCGTGTGGGCGCGGGCCGAGGAGGCCCGCATCCCCGTCGTGTTCCACGTCGGGGGCACCGGCGACCTGATCGAACCCGGCTACTTCAACAACGGGCGGCCCGTCCCGCCCGACTTCCACGGTGGCGAGGAGAACTTCCGCTCGGTCGACTACATGGGCATCCCCGGGCCGCCGGCCCAGACCCTGGCGACGCTCATCTTCGACGGGGTGCTCGAGCGCTTCCCCGACCTGCGGATCGGCGTGATCGAGCAGGGTGCCATCTGGGTGCCGTCGTGGACGCGGCAGATGGAGTCGGCCTTCGACGCCTTCGCCCGCCACGAGGAGCGGCTGCAGGGGCTGTCGCTGCGCCCGAGCGAGTACGTGCGCCGCCAGGTCCGGTTCACCCCGTACCCGACCGAGGACGTCGGCTGGATCATCGCCCAGTCGGGGCCCGAGGTGTGCCTGTTCTCGTCCGACTACCCGCACGTCGAGGGCGGGCGCCGGCCGATCGAGCGGTTCGAGGCGTCGCTCGCCGACGGCGGCATCGATCCGTACGCGCGGCAGCGCTTCTACGCCGACAACTTCGTCGACCTCATGGGCGCCGGGCTGGGCGCCGTCGCCGCCTGACCCACGAGCTCGCTCGCCGGCCCGGCCGAGCGGTCAGGCGGCGTGCTCGTGTTCGCCCGCGAGCGCGCCGACGAGGGTGCGCATCTCGTCGGGAACGCCGTTGCGCCGCCACCAGTCGATGGCCGGGATGTCGTGATGCAAGGCCGCCGCAAGCTCGAGCTCTCCGCCACGGGCTCGGATGGCCAGTTCCAAGAGGTGCTGGTCCATGACGACCAGCATTCACGCTTCGGGCCGCGATCAGAAGCGAGTTCCGGTCAAATCGGCCGTCGTTCGCGTGCAGTTCACAGTCTGCGCATCGACAGTTCACGCTCGGTGGCGGAGTGAGAAGACCCAGGGGTGGTGCGGCACCCGATCGAGGGAGAACCCCTCCAGGAGGTCGGCCACCGCTGCCACCGGCTCGCCGGGCTCGCGGAGGCCGAGCGACGCCGCCATCAGCCCGAGCAGGTGCGGAGCGTCGATCCCCACCGCCGCCAGCTGGTCACGCGTGACCGCGCCGTGGCGCTTGGCCAGCCGCTCCCCGTCGGGCCCGAGCACCAGCGGCACGTGCGCATAGGCCGGCACGCGCAGCCCGAGCGTGCGGGCCAGCCACACCTGGCGGGGCGTGGTGTCGAGCAGGTCGTCGCCCCGCACGACCTCGCCGACGCCCTGGTCGTGATCGTCGACCACCACCGCCACCTGGTAGGCGGGCGCCCCGTCGGCCCGGCGCACCACGAAGTCGTCCACGACCCCCTCGATCCGTCCGTGGCGCCGGTCGTCGACGGCGATGCGCGCCCCGCCTGCCTGCACCCGCCACGCCGGACGCCGCCCGGCGGCCTCGCTCGCGGCCCGTTCGCCCGGCGTCAGGTCGCGACACGTGCCGGGGTACGCGCCCTCGGGCAGCGGACCGTGGGGTGCGGCCACCGCCTCCCGCACCTCGCGCCGCGAGCAGTAGCACGGGTAGAGCACGCCAGCCGCGTCGAGGCGGACCAGCGCGTCCTCGTAGCGGTCGAACCGGTCGGACTGCCGCACGATCTCGCCGTCGCCGGTGATGCCCAGCGCGGCGAGGTCGGCGAGGTGGGATCGGACGTGCTCCTCACGCGACGCCACGCGGTCCAGGTCGTCGATGCGGAGGAGGAAGGGCGACCCGTCGGCCTTGGCGGCCAACCAGGCGAGCACGGCGGTGCGGAGGTTGCCCACGTGGAGCGGCCCCGTCGGGCTGGGGGCGAAGCGGCCGGTGGGCACGTCGTGGTGAGACGGTCGCCGTCAGTCGCGCGGCGTCAGGCTCCACACGGCGACCGGCTCGTCGAAGCCCTTGAGCATCCGGCGGCCGGCCGCCTCGAAGCCCAGGTCGTCGTCCTTGAGCGCCTCGACCACCGACCGATCGACCAGCGCCTCACCCGGGATCGCCGCGTCCACGAGGCGGGCCGCCAGGTTCACGACCGGGCCGTAGTAGTCGCCGTGACGGAACAGCACCTCGCCGAACACCAGGCCACCGCGCGGCTGCGTGCCGTCGTCGGTGAACGCCTCGACCAGGTCGCCCAGGATGCGCGCGCCGGCGGCCGGGTCCACCGCGGCCACCATGATCTCGTCCCCGATGAACTTCACGAGGCGGCCCCCGCCCGCCGCGATCACGTCGAAGGCGCGCGCCTCGAACCGACTGACCTGGGCACCCAGGTCCGCAGGGTCGAGCGCGGCCTGCAGCGCGGTCGAGCCCACGAGGTCGACGAACCCGATCGCCAACCGCGCCAGCTCGCGCCGGGTCACCCCCTGTTGGGTCACGCGCTCGGCGGGCCACGGCCTGGCGCATGTGATGGCGGAACACGGCACCGAGGCCCGAACCGAGGTCGAGCCCCAGTTCGGTGGCCTCGACGTTGGCGCGCGCGCACTCGAGCACCGTGGCCGCGCGGCGGCGCAATGCCTCCTCCGGACCCTGCACGTACACCGCCACCGCCGCTTCGGCGACGCGCTCGATCGACCCGGCGACGACACGCAGGAGGGCGTCGCCCTGGGTGAGCCCGAGCTCGGCTGCCTTGAGCATGCCCCTGACGAGATCGACGTCGGCCTCGGTGAACTGCGGTGCGTCGATGTCGGGCACCACGACGCCGAGGCCGTGGAAGATGGCGGTGACCTTGGCGAGGTCCGCGTCCGAGCGTTCAGCGACCTGACGGGCGGTCAGCACCGCATCGCGACGCAGGACGAGGTCGCTCGCCAGGCCTGCGGCGCGCGGTTCGTCCATGACCGATGCATCCGCGTCGGCCCCGTGCGCGAGCAGCCAGTCGTGCAGCTCGGCGTCGGTCCTCGTCCGCACCCCCGTCCATCGACGAGAACGCTACTGGCGTGCTCAGCGAGTCGGACGCCGGCCGAGATACTCGAAGCCCGCAGCCATGCGCTCGCGGCTGGCCGGCGTCACCTTCGCGAACACGTCCCAACCGTCGTCGGCTGCGCGCTGCGTCGGATCGCGCCAGTAGTCGGAGAACCGGCCCATCGGCGTGGCCCGGAACTCGTGCGCCGCCGCCACCGACACGTCCTCGGCGAGGATCGCCTCGGCCTCGGAGGCCAGCCACGACAGCGTGAAGGCGGGCGAGAAGTTGTCGGAGACGGTGAGGTCGAGCGTCTCGAACGCCGCGAACCACCGCTCGAGCCCGAACCGGGTGGTGTTGTAGTAGTGGTGCGGCGCCTCGTGCAGGGGCTGGAGGAACGCCGTGTGGAGGAAGACCAGGCCGCCCGGCTTGAGCATCCGGTGCAGCCGGGCGACGACCGCTGGCGGGTCGGCGTAGTGCTCGAAGGCGTTCATCGCCACCACGAGGTCGAACGTCTCGTCGGCGAACGGCAGGTGGTGGGCGTCGCCGACCACGTCGGTCGGGCCGAACACCGCGGCGTCGACGTCGATCACGTTGTCGCCGCCGACCACGGTGCCGCCGCCGCTGAGGTGCAGGACCCGGCCGGTGGCGTCGGCGATGAGCTGCCGGGCCCGCCCGGACAGCGCGTTGCCCTCGTGGCCCGCGGTGATGACCTCGGGCGAGTCCATGCCCGGGAACAGCACGGGCCGGCCGGCCACCACCGGCCACCGCCGACCCGACGTCACCGAGCGCAGGCCTCCCTCGGGCAGCTCCTCCAGCTCCTCCCCGGTCTCGGGGCAGCGGAGCAGGGGCAGCAGCGAGCGGGCCCGCTCGGACAGCCGGCCGTCGCCGCCGGCCGCCGCCAGCTCGTCGGATGACGCCAGCGGTGCGGGCGTCATGGCGTCGGACCTGTCCGACTGCCACCCTGGCGCCCGCACGTGCGCCGGCGAGCTGCGCTCGGGGGCGGGGTCGGGAAGCGCCGCGCCGCCGATGGCCGGCGCGGTGAGCGCCGACGGCGGGACCTCGGGCAGCAGCGACTCGGTGCGGGCCACCGGCTCCCTGACGTCGAGGGGATCGGCCGGCGCGTCGGCGGCGCCGCCCATGCGGCGATCGCCGGCCTCGGACGTGTCCACCTCGAGCCACGCGTGCAGGTCGGTGATGGCCTCGCGGGCACGGTCGAGCTTGTCCCCGGTGTGGGTGACGGTGCTCAGCATCGACTCGCCGTGGACCCGGTACAGCGCGAGGGTGCGCGTGACCCGCAGGCCGTACAGGCCGAGCTCGGCCAGCGAGCACCAGATCTCGTAGTCCTCCCACCCGAGGAGACCGAGGCGGTACCCGCCGGCGGCCTGCCAGGCTGACTTGCGCACGAGCGCCATCGCGTCGATGTAGTTCATCGCCAGCAGGCGCCCGGGCGTGAAGTCGGTGTGGCCCATGACCAGTTCCTGCTCGGGGTCGACGTCGGGCCCGAACTGGCGGATCTGCGGATAGGCGAAGGCCGCGCCCGAGGCGTGGAGCTCGTCGAGCAGGTGGGAGGCGCACTCGGGCAGCAGCACGTTGTCGGCGTCGAGCGGGAGCACGTAGGGCGTGTCGGCCTCCTCGAAGCCGCGGTTGCGCGTGCACGCCAGGCCCGCGTTGTCGACGTGCGACAGCACGAGCAGGCGGTTGAACCGGTCCGCGTTCTTCTCGGCCCAGGCCGTCACCACCTCCAGCGAGTCGTCGGGCGAGTCGTCCTCGACCACGATGAGGTCGAGATCCTCGAGGGTCTGGGCCTTCACCGAGTCGAGCGCCTCGACCACGGTGCCGGCGTAGTTGTAGACCGGCACGACGACGGTGACCCGCGAGGGGCGGAGCCGGTCGCGCTCGAAGACCCTCCGCACGGGTGCCAGGGCGGGCGTGCCGACCGCGGGACGGCCGGTGCGCCCCACCTCGGCCGCGAAGGCGTCGGCCGCCACCGCACCGTTGTCGAGCACCTGGTCGAGGACCGCCTTGATGCGCTGCGCCCGACGCTCGGGCCCGTGGGTGAACACGACGGCGTCGCGCGCCGCCCGCCCCACCGACCGCCGGAGGTCGGGGTCGACCACCAGCTTGTCGAGCGCGCTGCGCCACTCCTCGGGACCGTCGGCGAGGAAGCCCGTGACGCCGTCGACGATGGACCGCCGGAAGGGCCCGGTCGGGGACGCAACCGTGGGCACGTCGACCAGCGCGGCCTCGAAGAACTTGAGGTCGCTCTTCGCCTCGCAGAACGGGTTCCCGACCTCGAGCGGGGCGAGGTTGACGTCGAGGCGCGCCAGCTCGGTGGGGAGCTCGGCGAGTGGCACGATGTCGCGCCACTCCACCTGGTCGCGCAGGTCGTCGAACATCGGGAACTCGTCGAGGTCGAACGCCCCCCGGAACAACACGAGGCGGGTGTGCGGATGGGCGCCCATCACCTCGGCCAGCGGCTCGGCCAGGACCGCGAAGTCGCGCTGGTGCGTGCGCGAGCCCGCGGCGTACCCGATGCGACACAACGCGTCGTCGACGCCGGCGGCCCGGACGCGGACGGCGAGGCGGGACCGGACGAACGTGTCGTCGTCGAAGCCGTTCGCCACGACATGGGTGACCTTGCCGATGCGCCGCAGCGGGGCGGCCAGCTCGGTCGTGGTGCAGATGCAGGCGTCGGCGGCCTCGGCGGTGCGCCGGACCAGCGCATACATGTCCCGCACCGCCTCTTCGGTCAGGCCCTGCGTGCGGATGCCGTCGATCGTGTCGAGCGTCGCCATGTCGGGATCGACCATGAGGTCGTCGACGTCGAACACCACGCGGGCGCCGGCCTGCCAGGCTCGCCGGACCACCTGCTTGACGTCGGCGCTCCACATCGCGCGCCACAAGATCACGACGTCGGCGTCGACGAGGTCGCCGATGCGCGCTCCGGCGGCCTGGGCGACGTCGAGGACGGTGGCGCGGCCGCCGAGCCGATCGATGGCGTCGGCGAGACGCACGACGCGGTATTGGTGCCCGGGTGTCTCGGGCTCGCCGGACACGAGGATCACGCGGGCCCCGACTGCCCCGACGGTGAGCGACGGGCGCGGGCGGCGGCCCTCGTCCTGGCCGCACACGAGGTAGTGGCTCAGCGGGTTCACGCCCGCAGCCGCGATGTCGGGGTACGCCTTGAGGTACCACGGCGTGTGGAAGCCCGGGCCCGGGTCGCGCCCGGCCACGGCGCCGCGGTCGAGGTAGTCGAACACCGGGTGGGCCACGTCGGCCATGACGCCGCCGTAGGTGGTGCGGTACCACGCGGTGTCGAACAGGGCGTTGGGGTTGCGGCCCTGCCCGGCGCCGAGGAGGGCGAAGTGGGCGAGCGGCTCGAGGCCGGACGCCGCCACGTCGGGGTACGCCTGCGCGTACCAGGCCGCGTCGAAGAGGCCGCTGTCGACGAGGCGCGCCCACGACGACCCGGGCGCGTACGTGCCGGCACGGCGGGCGGCCAGCTTCAGCCGCAGCTCGCGCCGTACCTTGCGGGCCGCGCGCCCCACCTGGCGGCGGGCGGCCCGGGATGCTCCAGCAGGCGATGTCACCCCGGGGAGGGTAGCGAACGCCCGGGGGCCGCCTTCCCATCGGCGGCGGTGATCGCCTACCGGCGAAGGGCCGAGATCAGCTGCCGCGACCTGGAGTCGCCCGGACGCGGGACCGCCCGGCACGAGGCCGGGCGGCGGGGCGGAGAGGGTGGGATTTGAACCCACGGAGGGCTTGCACCCTCACCTCCTTAGCAGGGAGGCACGATCGACCTGACTCCGTCACCTCTCCAGGTGTGAGAGGACGAGACTAGCCGTGTCCTCGGCGCGGCCACCACGCAACACGCCGCGACGTGACCCCCCTGGTGGAGCCGTCGCCGAGACGACGGCCTGGCCGCCGGGCGGCGAGTCGGTGACCCGCCGCCCGGAGGCCCAGGAGTCGCCGGCTACTCGGCGGGAAGCTGGCCGAACCTCGTGGCGGCCGTGGCCGTGGCCGACGAGAGAGCGCTCGCGGCCGGGGCGCTGGTCACCGTGTCCGTGCTCATGGCGTAGGTCAGCGTCGACAGTGCGATGGCGTCGCTGTTGAGGTCGAGCACCGCGTTGCTGTTGTTGGCGAAGGTGTCGCAGGCCATGTGGTAGCACGGGTCGTACTGCTGGTCCGCGGTGCCGCCGTAGACGGCCACCTCCTCAGCTGTCTTGATGCCCTCGGCGCCGGTGAACAGGCCACCGAACGGGATGCCGTTGTCGAAGAAGGCGGCGTAGTCGGACCGGAAGTCGATCTCGGTCGGCTCGAAGGCCAGCCCACGATCGGCGTAGAAGTCCTCGAACAGCGCCTCGATGGCATCGGAACCTGGCGGGCCCGCCAGCCCGAACGCCGAGCCGTCGCCGTCGTAGACGAACCGCACGTAGTTCGGCGAGCCGACCATGTCGAAGTTCAGGTAGAGGGCGATGTTCGCCCGCTCCTCCTCCGTCAGGTTGGCGACGTAGAAGTCGGAACCGATCAGCCCCGATTCCTCCGCGCCCCACCAGGCGAAGCGGACGGTGTTGGTGGGCCGGACCTTGCGCATCTGCTCGGCCACCTCGAGGATGGCGGCGCTGCCCGAGCCGTTGTCGTTGATGCCCGGACCGGCGCCGACCGAGTCGAGGTGGGCGCCGACCATCACGACGTTGCTGTCGTCACCGCGCCTGGTCTCGGCCAGCACGTTGAACGTGGTCTTGATCTCGCGCAGCGTGTTGGCGAACACCCGCATCTGCAGGCCCGCTGTGCCCGCCAGCTGCTCGCCCAGCGCGTAGGTGGTGCCGAGCACCGGGATGCCGCTGGTGTTGTTGGCCGAAAGCGTCACCGCCGGGATGCCCTGCCGGCCGGGATCGGCCGTCTCGCCCTGGTTGAAGATCACGATGCCGACGGCACCGGCCGCCGCGGCGTTCTCGGCCTTCAGCTCGAACGTGCAGGCGCCCCGCTGGAGCAGCGCGATGTTCCCGACGGGGAAGCCGGCGAAGTCCCCGGCCTCACACCCGCTCGTCGTGGTGTTGCCCAGGCCGAGCTGGAGGTCGACGGCGGTGACCGCGGCGGTCACGTCACCCTCGTCCGACTGGTCGATCACCCCGAAGTCGACGCCCTGGACGTAGGTGACCTGCCCTGGCGCCGTCTGCTCGAGGGCGGACGCGCCGAGCTCGGTGAACGCGAGATAGTCGAAGGGCTGGACCACGGGGTCGTAGCCCGCGTTGTCGAGCTGATCGACCACATACTCGACCGAGGCGTCATGGCCGGGCAGACCCGAGAAGCGGTTGCCGCCGTTGTCGTCGGCAATCTCCTGGAAGGCAGCCTGGTGCTCGCGGACACCCCGGAGCGTCACGCATTCGAGCAGCTTGTGAGGCGTGTTGTTGTTGCGGTGCTCGCAGGCCGAGCCGCCGCGACCACCGGCCTCGGCCACCCCCGCGTGCAAGGGCACCACACAGGCCATCATGAGCAGGGCGACGCCCCATCGGACGAACTTCGACATCACGTACCCCCGTTTTCGTGCCGTTTAGCGGTCGGTCCACCCCGTTGCGCGTGGCCGGACGGTACCAGGTCGTTCGCAGATGGGCTCGATGTCTGTGCGAACTGCCCAGGGAGACCGGGAGATATCTGGCAGGGTCGCCCGAACGGGGACACGAGCCGGACGAAACGCGTACACGCGCGCGCTGGGTGCGGCGACAGGGCGGAGCGTGTGGGGTACGGCTCCAGAGGTCGGTGGCGCCCTCAGTCGTCGCCGTCGCCGGCACGGCCGTGCCGCCAGTAGCCGCGCACGGCGGCCTGTGTGCGCGGGACGCCTCGCTCCTGGAACAGCAGCCGGCGGATGCGCTGGACGGCCGCGGCCTCGCCGGCCGCCCAGATCCTGGTCGCCGGGTCGACGGCCTCGGTCGCGGACCGCACGGCGGCGACGAGGGCCTCGCCGGGAGGGGCGCCGGGCGGCAGGTCGCACCAGGTGACCTTCACGCCGTCGCGCCCCGACGCCGGCGACGTGAGCGGCAGCCGTGCTGCGGGGTCGGCGACCTCGACCACGACCTGCACCGGCAGGGCGTCCGGCAGCTGCTCCAGCAGCTGGCTGATCGCGGGGATGGCTGTCTCGTCGCCGGCCAGGAGGTAGCGGCCGGCGGCGCGGTCGACCGCGTAGCCGCGGCCGGGACCCGACACCGCCACGGGGTCGCCGGGGCGCACCGCCTGCGCCCAGGCCGACAGTGCGCCGCCGTCGTGGACGACGACGTCGACGTCAAGCGTGCGGGCCGCCGTGTCGACGTGCCGCGGCGTGAGCGTGCGGATGATCGGCCGTGAGCCGTCCGGCAGCAGGAACTCGTTGCCGTTCCACGCGGGCATCACCAGGTCGGCCAGACCGGCTGGGGGCAGCAGCAGGCGGACGCTGGCCGCCGGCAGGTCCAGCGTCAGCCCCGCCAGCTCGTCGCCCCCGACCGTGACACGGAGGAGGCGGGGCGTCAGCGCCCGGGTGCGCCGGACGGCGACCGTCCGGAACGTGGGCGGCTCCCGGCGGGTACGGACCGCGGTCACGAGCACGTCCGGAACACGACCATCCCCCCGGAGGCTAACGGGGTTGATCATCGGGCCCGGTGGGCGGCCACCATCGATGGCCCCGACGGCGAGGACACCGGAGTGTGCCCGGCACCGTATGAGAGGATGGCTGAGCCCGTACGCACGAAGCGGAGGACGGGCATGTCCGACGACCATGCGATCATCAACGCCCACGCCGGCGACGACCTGACTCCGCTCGCCGGATCGTGGGAGGTCGATCCGACTCATTCGGCACTCGAGTTTGTCGCCCGCTATGCGGTGTTCACGCTCGTGCGCGGCCGCTTCACGTCGTTCTCCGGCACCGTCGCGATCGATCCGCCCCATTCTGATGCGACGCAGATCGACGTCGACATCGACGCCTCGTCAGTCGACACAGCGATGGCGGTGCGCGACGCCCACCTGCGGAGCGAGGAGTTCTTCGACGTCGAACGCCATCCGAAGATCTCCTTTCGCTCCCGGGGTGCAACGGTGCTGGCCGCGGGTCGCTACACGGTGAGCGGCGACTTGACGATCCGTGGCATCACCCAACCGGTTCGGCTCGACGTCGATGTGTTCGGCCGTGCGCCAGACGTGCTGGGCAATCCCCGGCTCGGCTTGAAAGCGACGGCCAAGGTGCAACGCGCCGTGTGGGACATGACGTGGAACGCGCCGGTCCCGGGCGGCGGCGTCGCCTTGGCCGAGGAGGTCGATCTCGAGCTCGACGTGTCGCTGGTGCCGGCCGGCACGGCGGCCCGGTCCTCGTGAGGGCCGTCCGATCGCCTGGACACGCGAGGGCATGCGCAGCCGCCCGAACACGGTGACCTAGTTGTGCGTCGCCACTAGCGAAGCGACCGGAACGCGGCTCGCAGCTCCTCGGTGAAGAGCCCCGGCTGCTCCCAGGCGGCGAAGTGGCCGCCCTTGTCGACCTCGTTGTAGTAGATGAGGTTGGGATACGCCCGCTCTGCCCAACTCCGCGGCGCCTGATATTGCTCGCCGGGAAAGACGCTCACAGCGACCGGAATCTCGACGCCCTTGGCGTTGAAGAAGCCACCTTTGTATTCCCAGTAGAGACGAGACGCAGAGACCCCTGTGTTCGTCAGCCAATACAGCGTGATGTTGTCGAGGATCTCGTCACGCGTCAGTTCGCCGGCTGGGGCTCGACGTCCGGTTCAGAGCCGCAACGACCGCCGCGGCCGGCTGGCCGTCCGCATCGTTGTGGTCGAGAAGCCAGGCGGCCAGGCCGACGGGTGAATCCGCGATGCCGTACAAGGTTTGCGGGCGCGAGGCCATGAATCTGGCGTAGTCGACTTGTTTGAACGTTCTGATCAGCTGCTCGTAGGCGCGTCGTTCCTCGGCTGAGAGACCGGATGGCGGCGGGTCGCCGGCCAGGGAAGCCTTGTCGGCGTCAGCGGGAACGGTGGCAGGCATGTTGGTGTGGATGGCGAGCAATCCCGCGGGTGCCTGCAAGCCCATCTGGTCGACGACGAACGCACCCCAGTCGCCGCCTTGGGCGACGTAGCGGGTGTAGCCGAGGCGCGTCATCAGTTCTGCCCAGGCTCGGCCCATGCGCTCGGGGCCCCAGCCGGTGCTCGTCGGCTTGCCGGAGAACCCGTAGCCCGGCATCGACGGAATCACCACATGGAAGGCGTCCGCTGCGCTCGCGCCGTGTGCCGTGGGATCGATCAGTGGATCGATGATCTTCAGCTGCTCGATGATCGAGCCGGGCCATCCGTGATTGACGATGAGCGGCAACGCATTCTCATGCTGCGAACGAACGTGAATGAAATGAATATCTAGCCCATCGATCTCGGTCATGAACTGCGGCAGGGCGTTCAGTTTCGCCTCGCACTTGCGCCAATCGTGATCCGTCGCCCAATAGCCCGCGAGCTCCTGAAGCGTCGTGAGCGGCACGCCCTGCGACTCATCTGCGACGGTCTCCCTTTCCGGCCAGCGCGTCGCGAGAATCCGTTGGCGGAGGTCGACGAGCTCCTGTTCCGGAACGGCGATCCGGAAGGGCCGGACTTCGGGACGGGGCATGGAGGTCTCTGTTTGGGTCATGGTGCTCTCCTGTGGATTCACCCTCCGTCGCGGTACGGGGCCAGGGAAGCGACCTGAATGCGGCTCGGACCTCCTCGGAGAGCCTCGAGCACTTCGAGCCGACCACACCCGTCAAGGCGGCACGGCGGCGGGGTTCGTCCATTGCTGTGGTCGAGGGCTGGCCCTAGGTTGTGGCGTGCCGCTCTGCGAGAGGAGCCGCGCGTGGCGGTCGTCAGTCGCGGGTTCCAGGGCCGTCGGCGTCAGCCAGGGGCCGGGCTCGTGCCTCCGGGTCAGTACCTCGTGGATGACTTCCCGGTGCTGAGCGCTGGGCCGACGCCTGACGTCGCGTTGGAAGGCTGGGATCTCACGGTCGTCGACCAGTCCGGGGCCGTCGTCGCCCGGTGGGGATGGGAGGAGTTCCGTGAGCTGCCGGCCGAGGAGATCACGGTCGACATCCATTGCGTCACCAAGTGGTCCAAGCTCGGCACCCGCTGGCAGGGCGTCTCGCTGGACACGATCCTGGGCGAGATCGACACGGCCGCGGAGTTCGTTGTCGCCTTCAGCGACGGTGGGTACACGACGAACCTGCCGCTGGCGGATGTGCTGGACGGGCAGGCGTGGGTGGCCCACCGCTTCGAGGACGAGGACCTCGAGCCCGAGCACGGCGGCCCGGCCCGATTGCTGGTCCCGCACCTGTACTTCTGGAAGAGCGCCAAGTGGGTGCGGGGTCTGCGGCTCAGCGACGAGGATGAGCCGGGCTTCTGGGAGAGCGTCGGCTACCACAACTACGGCGATCCGTGGCGTGAGCAGCGCTACTGGGGTGACTGACTGCGGTGCGCTGGCTGGTGGCCACCGTCGCCGAGACGGTCCCCGAGACCGCTCGGGCGGTGACCCTGCGGCTCGACGTCCCGGACTGGCCGCATCACCGGGCGGGTCAGCACGTCGACGTGCGGCTGACCGCCGAGGACGGTTACTCGACGCAGCGGAGCTACTCGATCGCGTCCCCTCCGGGATCTGAGCGGCTGGAGCTCACGGTCGAGCGGATCGACGACGGCGAGGTGTCGCCGTACCTGACCACCGTGGCCGACCTGGGCGACCAGTTCGAGTTGCGCGGGCCGATCGGCGGCTGGTTCGTCTGGGATGGCACCGACACCGCCCCGGTGCTGCTGGTGGGCGGCGGATCCGGGGTCGTACCGCTGCGGGCGATCCTGCGCCACCATGTCGAGTCCGGCAGCACGGCGGCGGTGCACCTGGTGTGTTCGGCGCGCACACTCGGCGATGTCATCTACCGCCAGGAGCTCGAGGCGCTGGCGGGCCCCCGGCGGGCGGTGACCCTGACCCTCACGCGGGAGTCGGCGCCGGACTGGGCCGGGCACCGGGGCCGCGTCGATGCCGGCTTGCTCGCCGAGGTGGGCTGGCCGCCGTCGGTGCAGCCGCACTGCTATGTGTGCGGGCCCACCGCGTTCGTCGAGGCGGTCGCCGACGCCCTGGTGGCATTGGGCCATGAACCGGGGCGAATCAGGACGGAGCGGTTCGGACCGACGGGAGGTTGACGTGGACACATCTCTGGACGGCAACGCGGCCGCGGGCGTGCTCGGCGATCTGTTCGCTTTCGACGTCACGATGGCCGTGTCGACGTGCGCCATCTGTGGCGACACCCGCCCCGTCGCCGAGCTGCACGCCTACATGGACGCCCCCGGGATGGTGTTGCGCTGCGCATCATGTGGTGCCGCGCAGCTCCGCCTCGTGCGGTCAGGTGACCGTGGCTGGCTGGACCTGCGAGGCATCCAGGTCCTCGAGATCCACGGCGCCACCACCGCCGAGTAGGCCCTGGCACGAGAGTCGGCACGGCGTCAGACGGATCGGGGTCTCCGAGCGACGAAGGCGGCCCGAAGCTCGTCGTCCTGAGGCTGACCTGCGACGCTCGTGTGCTCGAGCACCCGCCGGGTGAGGTAGATCGTCTGGCGGATCTGGGCGACGTATCGGGTGCACCCGGTGCATCCGTCGACGTGCTGTTCGAAGAGGCGGCGGTCCCGATCGTCGAGCGCGTCGTCGAGATGCAACGTCACCAACTCGATGGCCTCGGCGCAGCGGATGCCGCCGCCGGTGTGAACTGGTTGGTCAGGCCGCACGGAGGTACTCCTCGAGGGCTTTGCGGATCGCTTTGCGGCCGCGGTGCAGCAGCACCCGCTGGTTGACGTGGGTGATGCCGAGCGCGTCCGCGGTATCAGCCGCCGACCAGCCCTGGACGTCGCGCAGCTCGACGACCTCTCGCTGCGCGGTCGGCAGTGCCTCGATCGCCTCGGCGATTCGGTCGAGGGTCTCGTTGCGTTCCAGTCGCTCGGGGCCGAGTGTCTCCCACGGCTCCGGTGGCGCCGGCCAGTAGCCAGGCCCGAGCTCGTCGTGGACGAGCTCGAGGCGAGGCCCCGCGGGATCGTGGTCAGGTCCAAGGCTCGCCACGGGGACGGCGCGGGCCTCGCGGGTGGCGAGCGTGCGGACCTTGTTGAGCAGGATCCGGTAGATCCAGGTCTTGAGCGACGAGCGACCCTCGAAGGTGTCGATGGCGTCGATGACCGCCAGCCACGTGTCCTGCACCACGTCGCCGGCGAGGGCGCCGGTCACGTACATGCGGGCCATGCGGGTCAACCCGGGGGTCAGCGCTCGAACCAGGTCGTCGAAGCGGTCGGCATCGCCGCCGCGGAGCGCGGCGACCATCTCGGTGTCGGGATGACCCGGGGGGAGCGGCGCGGGGTCTGTAACAACCACCTCGGTTGATTGTCTAGTTGGTGAGCAAGAAAAGCGCTCACCACCGCCGCCCACCAGGGATGGCCTGATCGAGGAGACTCCTGATGTCGTACCGACTCCCTGCGCCGCCGCCAGCGCCCGAGCAGTGCCTGCCCGGTCGGGACACGACCATGCCGGTCCGTGACACGCATGCAGTGCTGGGGACGCCCCTGCGCGCCCCCTGGCCCGAGGGTATGGACACCCTGATCGTGGGGATGGGCTGCTTCTGGGGCGCGGAGCGCCTGTTCTGGCAGCTGCCGGGCGTCTACACCACCGCCGTGGGCTACTCGGGCGGGCACACCCCGAATCCCACGTACGAAGAGACGTGCACGTCGATGACCGGCCACACCGAGGCCGTGCTGGTCGTGTTCGATCCCGAGCAGGTGAGCCTGGACGATCTCCTGGCCGTGTTCTGGGAGAACCACGACCCGACGCAGTACATGGGACAGGGCAACGACATCGGCAGTCAGTACCGGTCGGCCATCTACACCAACTCCGACGAGCAGCTCGCCTCAGCCGAGGCCAGCCGCGACCGGTACCAGGCAAAGCTGGACCAGGCCGGCTACGGGACGATCACAACCGAGGTCGCCCCGGCGGGCGAGTTCTTCTACGCCGAGGACTACCACCAGCAGTACCTGGCCGCGAACCCCCGTGGCTACTGCAACCACGGCTTCTGCCAGGTCGCCTACGCGTGACCCGACCCGAATAGACCTCTCGTCCCCCAAAGGAGACACACGCATGACGAACCCAACCGACCGCCGCCCGTCCGACGACGAGATCCGCAACCGCCTGACGCGGCTGCAGTACCACGTCACCCAGAAGGCGGGCACGGAGCGGGCCTTCACAGGCGAGTACTGGGACACCAAGGACGCCGGCGTCTACCGCTGTGTGGTGTGCGACACCGAGCTGTTCGACAGCGACGCCAAGTTCGACTCGGGCACCGGCTGGCCGAGCTTCGACCGCGAGATCACCGACGGTCGCGTCACCCGCATCGAGGAGCGCAGCTTCGGCATGGTGCGCACCGAGGCCCGCTGCGCCGCCTGCGACGCCCACCTCGGCCACGTGTTCCCCGACGGGCCGACCGCCACCGGTGAGCGGTACTGCATGAACTCGGCATCGCTCTGCCTGGACCGCGCCGAGTCGTGACCAGCCACGAGACCGCCGGCGGCGAGCAGTCGCCGGTGGTCACGGCCATCCACATCGCCCCGGCCAGCCGGCTCCCCATGCGCGCCGTCGAGTCCGTGCATGTCGACGCCGGCCTTGGCATCGTCGGTGACCGCTATCACGGCACCAAGCACCGGCACGTCACCGTCCAGTCCCAGACCGCGCTCGACGCCGCCACCGAGGATCTCGGCAGCCCCGTCGAGCCGGCCGGAACCCGACGCAACATCACCATCTCCGATGGCGAGGTGCCCACGACCCCCGGCGCACGACTCCGCATCGGTGATGTCGACCTCGAGGTCGTCCGCGTCGCCGCGCCGTGCAAGCTGCTCGACGACGTCATCGGCAGCGGCGCCCGCACCGCGCTCCGCAGGCGGGCCGGCTCCGTCTGCCGGGCACTCTCCTCAGGGAGCATCGCCGTCGGCGATCCGGTACGCCTCGCGCTCGGGGCGTAGGCCCCAGGTGTCGACAGCGCCGAGCATGGCTACGGTCGGGTCGTGCACGGGTTCGATGATGTCGACGTGTCCGACGGCGATGTGGTCGCACCGGCGCTCATCCCGCGAGCGGTGACGGCGGGAGAGCTGGTGTTCTCCGACGGTGCGACCCAGGCGTTCGAGGCCGACGGCAGGACCACGTACGTCGAGAACGGTCGTCCGACCCGGGGCGAGTGGTACGTCGACGACGACGGTCACTTCGGTTCGTTCTGGCCGCCCAGCTACCGCGCCAGCTACGACCTCCGCTGGATGGTCGAGGACGGCGCCATCGTCGGGCTCCGTTTCACCGAGCTCGGCCGAGGCTCCTCGTTCGACGGTCGCTACCGGGATTGATCGTCAGCGTTTGCCACGGCGCCGAGGCGCGTCGGACAGCAGCCCGGCGAGCTGGTCGCTCGCGGCGTGCACCGCGGCTCGGCAGGTGAGCGGGTTCACGACATCGCCTGCTCGGCGAGCCCGGGGGTGGCGCCCTCGGCCAGCTTGAGTCGGGTCCAGACGTTCATGTTGATGCCGATCCCGATGATCTCGAGGATCTCCTCCTGCGAGAAGTGCTCGGCGAGCGCGTCGTGACGTACTCCGAAATCGTCGGCGACGGTCGCGTCGGCGACGCGAGTGATCGCCTCGGTGTAGGCGAGGGCGGCGCGGGCGGCGTCATCGTGGAAGTCGGTCTCCCACCACGCGGTGAGGGTGTCGATCACGGGTCGGGGGACGCCGGCGTCGCGTGCGGCCTCGTAGTGGAGGTTGAGGCAGTAGGTGCAGTTGTTGATCTGAGACACCCGCAGGCGCAGGAGTTGGGCGAGCTTGCGGTCGATGCGCAGGTTGGCCTTGTAGCCGAAGGCGTCGGCGCCGTGGCGGGCGAGCTTGGCCAGGTCCTCGTTGGCCGAGCTGTCGGCCCGGCGGTTGGTGACGGTCACGTCGGTCATCTCGTCGCTCCTGTCGGGGTCAGGGGTCCGGGGGTCACCCGGCTGAGGCGCCCCCCGGCGAGCGCGACCACTTCCACGTTCCCGCCGCACTCGGTCTCACCGTGAGATCCTGAGCGGCGGGAAGCGGGTGAGGAGGTCTTTCGCCGCCACCTGGTGGAGCTCGACCTTGTCGGGCAGGCCGCGTAGCGCGTACGCGCCCAGCCTCCGGAACCGCACCCCGTTCGGCGGGGGTACGCCGAGCGCGGTACGAAAGTCGCCGGACACGACGATCTGCCCTCCGTGCGCCGCGCCGCAGATCCGTGCCGCCGTGTGCACGGCCATGCCGATGTAGTTCGCCTTGGCCAGCGTCGGGTAGCCGCTGTGGATCCCGACCCGGACGCGTACATCCTCGTCACCGGCCGACGCCCTTGTACGGAGCTGGCGCTGCACGGTCACGGCCGTGGTCAGCGCGGCCGCGGGTTGCTCGAACACGGCGAAGAACTCGTCGGCGCGCGTCTCGACGACGTAGCCGTCGTGCTCGAGCGCGGTGTCGCGCAACAGGGACCGGACCCGCTCGAGCAGCTCGCCGTAGTGGTCGCCGAGGCGGTGGACCAGCGCCGTCGATCCCTCGATGTCGGTGAGCAGCATCGTGACGAAACCCGACGGCAGACGGATCGGTTCGTCCGCCGAGCGCCCGCGGTCGCGCTCGGACCGCAGCTGGTTGGTGATGAACCCGACGGGCACGATCTTGAACTTCCTGGCCGCGTTGAGGAGCCGCTTGCGCGCACGGTCGCGGGCGGCGTCGTCCTCGAACGCGACCTGGTTGAACCGAGCGAGCGCGTTGCGGACATGGCCAGCGTCGTGGATCGGTAGCCGCCGGCGACCATGGGAATCGACGTAGGCGAAGGCGCTGTCGGGAAGCCGCGCTCGCTCTGCCGCGCCGAGTTGCGCCATGCCGAGAACCGTAAGTGGTGGCCGTTGGCCGCGCCCGCTGGACACCGAGGGAGGCGAGCGCTGTCCGTGCGCGAGCGGCCTACTGCGTCACCGTCGCCGATGCCCGCGACGCGCTCGGGACGACCAGGCGTCGACCGCGGCACGATTATCGTCTCGCATCGCATGCCCACCTTCGTCGTCTTGCTCCTCCTCGGATTCGACCAGCGCCCCACGCGTGACGAGCAAGCGTTCCTCGGGTCAATGAACGCTCGCGTCCAACCGTGGGGAAGCACTGACCTGCAGGTATCTCTCGAGGTGGAGGCGCCTGACATCGGTGCGGCGCTGACCAGCGCGAAGGAACTCGTCGCTGACCCGCTCGGTGCCGAGCCCCAGATCGCACATGTCGGCCTCAAAGGCTTCCGAGTCGACCGTTCGAGCATTTGGCGACGCTGGGGACGTCGGGTGTCCTGAGCTCCTGCCCCTCCTCCGCCACCTCACCCTTCACCACCTGCGGCGACTGACTCGCGCCCGGGCTTCTCCGGCGGTACCGGGTCGCCGCGCGACGAACAGGGATCGTCGCAGCAGCCCGTCGGCGATGGCGGCGACGGCGTGACGCCTGTCTGCCTGCATGTCGTCGAAGTCCTGGCGGCCGAGCATGTCGATCATGGCGTCTGCGAACTGCTCCGCCAGGTCGAGCTTTCGCGTGGCGGTCGCGTGGTAGTCGGTCGTGAGGTCGTGCTCCTCGATGTCGACGAACCCGGCCGAATGCAGCATGCTCGGATAGCTGGTGCGCAGCCGGCAGTGGGGTGGACCAGCGTCGATCGCTCGCCGGGCCTCGGCAGCAGGTAGGCCCGCGGTCGGGAAGATGACACTGAAGCCGGTGCGCGCCCCGGGACGAAGGGCCCGGAACGTCGCCCGGAGAGTGGCGAGCTTGGGGCCCAGGCAGCACAGGACGTCGGTGTGCACGACGGCATCGAAGGCCTCTGGTCGCATGGGGAGCATCTGGCCTGTGGCAGCCAGAGCCCACGCCCGGGATGTCAGGCCTTCCCTGGTGGCGCGGCGGGTCGCGGTGACGAGTCCCTCGATGGGGACGTCGGCGAGCACGACCGTGCAGCCGGTCTGGCGTGCCAGATAGAGGCCCGGCCAGCCCTGCCCGGCACCCACGTCCAACAGCCGCCGACCAGGGCCGAGCTCGAGGATCCCAACGAGCTCGTCGACCTCGGCCAGCGTCGCGTATCCGTTCGCACCGAAGTCACTCCCGAGCGTGCGCAGTTCGACCTCACGAGCGACGGGGTGCTCGCCGACGGCGTACGTCCGCCGAGCACGCTCGACGCCGTCGTCACGTGTGGCCCTCGGCGCGGCCGGCCGACATCCTGGGCACATCGTCATGGCGTCGGGCATCGCTGCTCCGCTTCGGATCGGCGCCTACATCAGTGAGGACGATGGTCGTATGAGCACCATTGCGCGAGTCGATGCAATACTCGTGCGGCCGGATTCGTCCTTACCGGTGGGCAACCACGAACTGCGACGACTGGCGGATGAGCGCGGTGCTCGAGACAGGCGACAGAGCAGCATTCCAGCAGCTCGCCCGCGACGAGCTGGCCGGGCTGTACTCGCTGGCGCGCCGGCTGGGCGGTCGGGATGCCGAGGATCTCGTGCAAGAGGCGCTGCTCCGGGCGTGCCGGTCGTTCGCGTCGCTCCGCGACCGCGAGGCGGGGGGCGGATGGCTGCGGGTGATCCTCACCAACGTGTGGCGGGACCGGCTTCGCAAGGAAAGCCGAGGGCCCATCGAGGTCTCGCTGGACGACGCCGAGGGCTTCTCGTTGTACCGCACCCTGGTGGAGGAAGACCCGTTCCCCTACTCGGACACGCTGCACCTGGACTTCCTGGACAGCTTCTGCGAGGACGACGTCCACACCGTGCTGCAGCGGCTACCTGCCCGCTACCGCGCCCCGCTGGTGCTGCGCTACATGGAGGGGTTCTCGACCAAGCAGATCGCCGGTGTGCTCGAGCTGCCGCTGGGCACGGTGCTCTCCCAGCTCCACAGGGGTCGCAAGCTCTTCGAGCGGGCCCTGTGGGACAACGCGACGGAGTCAGGTGCGCTCAGCACAACGGTCGCCGGACAGGGGGATGTGCCGTGGAACAGGTGATCAGCTGCGGCGCTGCCGTCGAGCGCCTGTGGGACTTCCTCGACCACGAGCTGGACGATGACAACCACCGGGCCATCGAGGCGCACCTGGCGTTCTGTCGCCGCTGCTGCGGCGAGCTGGAGTTCGCCAAGCATCTCCGCCGCCTCCTGATGACGACGGGCGGCGGCGATCTTCCTGCCGGCGCTCGGGCTCGGCTCGGCCGGTTCATCGAGGAGCTCGCCGGCCCGGCCGGCGGAGGTGGCTCGGCGTGAGCGAGCGCAGCGAGCGAACCATGAACACAGTGCGCTACTCGGCCCGAAGGGCCGATCGCTCATCGCGCGAACCCGAAGGGTGCGCCAATGAGCGACGACTTGATGTTCCAGGGCGAGATCCGGGAGATGGTGCGCAGCGCCTACGGCGCCATCACGACGGGGGCCGGGCGGGCCATGGCCCAGCGGTTCTACTCCGAGGAGGAGCTGGCCTCGGTGCCGGTGGCGGCGGTGGAGTGGGCGTTGGGCGTCGGCAATCCGGTGCGCCAGGCCCAGCCTGGCCGCCGGCGAGGTGGTGCTCGACATCGGGTCGGGGGGCGGGATCGACACCGTGCTGGCTGCCCGCCAGGTCGGGCCCACTGGCCGGGTCATCGGTCTCGACATGCTCGCCGAGATGGTCGAGCGGGCGAATGCGGTGGTGCACGAAGCGGGCGTGGCGGCGTGGTGCGACCTCCGTCAGGGCGACATGGAAGCCGTGCCGTTGCCCGACGCCACGGTCGACGTGGTGATCTCGAACGGTGTCATCAACCTGTCGGCCCGCAAGAGCCGCGCGCTGGCCGAGATCGCCCGGGTGCTGCGGCCGGGCGGCCGCGTTTGCGTCGCCGATCTCGTCGTGGATGACGACCTGCCGCCCGAGGTCCTGTCGTCGGGGGCCGCGTGGGCCGGCTGCATCGCGGGTGCTCTGTCCGAGCGGGTGTTCGTCCGCAAGCTCGAACGTGCCGGGCTCGTCGACATCGACATGGGCGAGAGAGCATCGCTCACGCTCGACGACGTGGCTCTGTACCCACTGTTCACGCCGGACGTGCTGTCGCTGATGCGGCGCCTCGTCTCCGATGACGCTCAGCAGCACATCGCGACCAGCCTGATCGCCCGCGCCCGCAAGCCCGCGTCACACACCCGGGGATCTCCCGCGGCGGGGGCCGTGGCGTCGACCGTCGTGCGGAAGCTGGACGACCTCAGCGCGTCGGCGGACGTCGATGGCGTCACGGTCCGGCTGCTGAAGCGGGTGGAGGACGTCGAGCTCACCGTCAAGGACGTCGAGCCGGGTCACGCCACACCCCTGCACACCCACCCGCACGCCCACCAAGGCCTCATCGTTGCGGGCACCGGCGTCCTGCAACTGGCCCGGCAACGGATACCGCTCACACCAGGCGACGTGTTCTCGATCGCCCCCAACGAGCCCCACGCCATCGGCAGCGAAGGCCCCGCTCCGCTGCGGTTGGTGTGCCTGGACTGCTTCGTCGACTGATCACACCGACGGCGGGCCGGAGATTTATTGCATCGGCGCCAGAAGGCAATGCCGCTGCGGCCCCTCTCGTCCTTGTGAGTGCAACCAACACCCAGCAAGGAGCACACCGTGTTGACCCACGACTATCGCTACGACACCTGTCTCGAAGGATCGATCAACAACGCCTGGACCGTGGACGACTGCTTCCAGGGCCGCGACTTCGACTTCGCCAAGCCCTTCCTGCCCGAACGCATCGCCGGGGTGGGCGGCATCGCCTGCCTCAACGACGACGAGAAGCGGATGCTCAACCAGATCCGCGGCAACAGCTACTGCCACATCTTCGCCTTCGTCGAGGAGTACATCGTCCCCTTGGTCATGGACCGCGCCCGCGCCGACGTCTATGGCGACGAGACCCGGCTGTGGTCGCTGCTGCGCTTCGCCGAGGAAGAAGCCAAGCACCAGCAGATGCTGCGCCGGGCGTGCGAGCAGTTCGAGGCCGGTTTCGGCGTGTCCTGCGGCCTGGTGCCGGGTAGAGAGGCCGTCGCCGAGGCGGTTCTCGACACCTCACCGCTCACCGCGCTGCTGCTGACCAGCATGATCGAGTGGTTCACCCAGCTCCACTACGTCGAACACGTCCGTGACCGGGCCGCGCTCGACGAGCTGTTCCGGGACATCCTGCGCTTCCACTGGATCGACGAGTCCCGCCACGCCCGGATGGACAGCCTGCTGATCGACGAGGTCGCCGGGGAGCTGACCGCCGACCAGCGAGAGCAGGCGATCGACCAGCTTCTCGAGCTGGGCGGGGCCGTCGACGGGCTCCTCGGCCAGCAGGTCGAGCTGGACATCGATGCCCTGGAGCAAGCCAGCGGTCGGACGTTCACCGACGACGAGCGAGACGAGATCCGCGCCCACCAGCGGCGCGCCTACCGGTGGACCTTCCTCGTCTCCGGGCTCCAACACCCCAACTTCAGGCGCATCGTCGGGCAGCTCACGACCGCCGGCGAAGGCAAGATCGCCGCCGCGGCACAGGCACTCGCGGCCTGACCTTGGCAGACGGCGACGTCGGTCATCCGATCGGCCGGCCAATGCGGACGTTGTCGGACGGGCTGCCACGCAGCGTCTTGGATCTCCACCTGCATGTTCGGGGACGGTCACGGACTCTGCGGAACCCCTGTGCGGAGCGGGTGGGATTCGAACCCACGGACCCTTGCGGGTCGACGGTTTTCAAGACCGTTGCCTTCGTCCACTCGGCCACCGCTCCCGGCGGCCCGAGGGTACCCCCGGCTGGTGGCCGTGCCGTCAGAGGATCTCGGAGCGCAGGCGGTCGACCCACTCGCTGGCCGCCCGCCAGGCCGCCTCGGCGTCGCGGCGCCGGGCCGGGCCGTGCTCGCCGGCGGCCGGGTACGACCCGAGGAACTTGACGTCCTCGACCTTGGACCGCAGGTCGCGCAGGCAGTCGGCCACCAGCTCGTCGCCGATGTGCCCCTCGAGGTCGACGAGGAAGCAGTAGTGCCCGAGGCCCTTCTTGGTGGGCCGCGACTCGAGCTTGGTCAGGTTGATCGAGCGGGCCGCGAACTCTTGGAGGATCGTGAGCAACGAGCCGGGTCGGTCGGTGCGCTGGAAGATGACCACCGAGGTCTTGTCGTGGCCGGTCGGCGGCTGGATGCCGTGGCGGGCCACGACGACGAAGCGGGTGGCGTTGTCGGGATGGTCCTCGATGTCGGTGGCCAGCACCTCGAGGCCGTAGACCTTGGCCGCCACCGAGGGGGCGATGGCCGCGGTGTGCCCGTCCTGCTCGGCGCCGGCGATCAGCTGCGCCGCCTCGGCGGTGGACGAGGTCGCCACCGCCACGGCCTGGGGGAGCTCGCGCCGCAGGAACGACCGGCACTGGGCGGTCGCCACCGGGATGGACAGGACGCGCCGCACGTCGCCCAGCCCCACCCCGCTGGGGGCGAGCAGGTTCATCTGCACCCCCATCACGACCTCGCGCTGGATGAGGAGGTCGGTCTCGAAGGCGAGGTTGTCGACGGTCACCGTGACCGCGCCCTCGATGGAGTTCTCGACGGCGACGAAGCCGAGGTCGACCCGCTCGTCCTCGACGGCGGCCAGCACCTCGGGGATGGACGGGAGGGCGACGAGGTCGTGGGAGGCCAGGTCGGCCTGGGAGAGGAGGGCCTGCTCGGTGAACGTGCCCTCGGGGCCCAGGAAGCCGATGGTGGCCCGCCCGCTGGTCGGGTCGACGAGTGCCATGCGGCGCCGATGCTACCGCCGACCCGGTGGCGACCCCTGGTCGGGATGGCGGGCGGCGGTGGGCGGCGGGACGGTCACAGGCCCTGCCACTCGGGCTTGTGCGCCCACGTCTCCCGGTAGTACTCGGCAAGCGCGAGCCCCGCGGCGGCCGCCTCGTCGACGACGACCGTGGCGTGCGGGTGGAGCTGCAGCGCGGACGCCGGCACCATCGCCGTCACGGGACCCTCGACCGCCTGCGCCACCGCCGCGGCCTTGGCGGCCCCGAACGCCAGCAGCACCAGGTGGCGAGCCTCGAGGATCGTGCCGACCCCCTGGGTCAGGACGTGGCGGGGCACCTGGTCCACCGAGGCGAAGAAGCGGGCGTTGTCGGCGCGCGTGCGGTCCGTCAGCGTCTTCGGGCGGGTGCGCGACGCCAGCGACGAACCCGGCTCGTTGAAGCCGATGTGGCCGTCGCTGCCCACGCCGAGGAGCTGCAGGTCGATGCCCCCGGCGGCGGCGATGGCCGCCTCGTAGGCGGCGCAGGCGTCGAGCAGGGCGGGTCCGTCGGCGCGCACGTCGGGTCCCTGCACCGCACCCGGTGCGAAGTCGACGTGGCGCTCGAGCTCGCGGGCGATGAACGCCCGGTACCGCTGCGGGTGGTCGGGGGGCAGGCCCACGTACTCGTCGAGCAGGAACGCCCGGGCGGAGGCCAGCGACAGCTCGCCCGCGGCGTGCCGCCGGGCCAGGTCGGCGTACACGGGGAGCGGCGACGAACCCGTGGCCAGGCCGAGGACGGCGCCCGGGCAGCGCCCCACCAGGTCGGCGATCGCCCCGCCGACCAGCCGCCCGGCGGCGTCGGCGCCCGCGACGATCACGACCTCCACGTCGCTGCCTCCATCGCCGGGCCGATCACGAGGCCCGCCGGGTGTCGTGCACGACCCGTCCGCCGACCACCGTGGCCACGACCTCGCCCTCGGGGGTCAGCAGCACGAGGTCGGCGACGGCGCCCGGCGCCACGACGCCGCGGTCGGCCAGGCCGAGGACGGCCGCAGGCGTGGCGGTCACGGCCCGGACCGCGGCCGCGAGGTCGAGCCCGGCGAACGCCACGGCGTTGCGCACGGCACGGTCGAGCGCCAGCGTGCTGCCCGCCAGCGTGCCGTCGGGCAGGCGGACCGACAGGTCGGCGGCCGCCACCTCGACCCCGAGCGACCCCAGGGTCCCGGCGCCGGGGCCGGCTCCGAGCGCCGCCACCGCGTCGGTCACGAGGGACAACCGGTCGCCGAGGGCGCGGGCCGCCAGCCGGGCGACGACCGGGTCGACGTGGATCCCGTCGGCGATCAGCCCGACCCGGACCCGCTCGTCGGTGAGCGCCACGCCGGCCAGGCCCGGCTCGCGGTGGTGCAGGGGCGCCATGGCGTTGAACAGGTGCGTCACGTAGGTCACGCCGGCGTCGAGAGCGGCGGAGGCCTGCGCCGCGGTGGCGGACGAGTGGCCCGCGGCCACGGTCACGCCCCGGGCCACGAGCGTCCGCACCACGTCGAGCGCGCCCGGCAGCTCGGGGGCCAGCGTCACGAGCACCACCCCGGCCGCGGCCGCCCACCCCTCGGCCGCGACGACGTCGACCGACGGCGGCGCCAGGTGGGAGGGATCGTGGGCGCCGCGGCGCTCGGGGGCGAGGAATGGCCCCTCGAGGTGGAGGCCGAGCGGCGCCGCCGCCGCCGGGTCGTCGAAGGCGGCCAGCGCCGTCATGGCGCGCGCTCGCACGGAGGGCGGGGCGGTGACCACCGTCGGGAGCCAGGACGTGACCCCCCATCGCGGCAGCGCGGCCGCCACCTCGCCCAGCCGCTCGGGCTCGGACGTCAGGTCGACGCCGACCGCGCCGTTGCACTGCAGGTCGATGAAACCGGGCGCGACCAGGAGGCCGGTGGCGTCCAGGTGCGGCGCCGACGGTGCGGAGCGATGGCCCAGGGACGCCGCCGGCCGCCGGAGATCGTTCCCCGGCGGCCGGGTCGGCGTCGTCCTGGACGGGCGCATCGACCACAGAACGCTCGGCCCCGGCACCGACCGTGCCGTTTTCGATGCGACCGTCGGGCCCGTCGTGCTCCTGCCCCGTAGTGCCAACGACAGCACGGACGCTGACGATGCGGCCTTGGGCGACGAACACGGCGGACGGTACGGGCCCGCCCGGTGCGAGGACCGTACCGCCTGTGACGGCGAGCTCGCTCACGACGTGTCCGATACCACACCGCCCACCACTGTGTGTGGTTCTGCAGGCTCTGAGTGCGGCAATTGGGCGTCGGATCGCTCGAGGTGTCGGCGCGCGACGACGGCCGCGCCCAACGCCCCCGCCGGCACCCCTTCGGGAACGAGCGCCACGCGGTCGGCCAGGTGGAGCGCCGCCAGGACCGGCGAGCGGGACGCCCGCCGCCGCAGCGCGTCCTGCACGGCCACCAGCAGACCGGGCCCGGCGTCGGCGACGCCGCCGCCGAGCACCACCACCTCGGGATCGACGGTCTGGGCCAGCAGCGCCACCGCGCCGGCCAGATGCCCCGCCACCTCGTCGAGGACGGCGGCGGCCTCGGCGTCGCCCTGCCGTGCCGCCGTCAGCAACGCGGAGGCGGCAGTGACCGCGCCGTCGGGCGCAGGCCACCGGGCGGCGATGGCCGTTCCCGAGGCGACGGCCTCGAGGCAGCCACGCTGGCCGCACTCGCACAGCGGGCCGTGGGGATCGATGGGCAGATGACCGATCTCGCCGGCGGCGCCGTGGGCCCCGCGCCGGATGTGCCCGTCGAGCAGGAGGCCGGCGGCCAGGCCCGTGCCGACGCTGAGGTAGGCCAGGTCGCCACGGCAGCCCAGCGCCACCGCGGCGCCGACCGCGGCCAGGTTCACGTCGTTGTCCACCACGACCGGTGCGCCGGCCAGGGCACCCAGGTGCGCGGCGAGCGGCACGGGGTTGTCGTCGAGCCCCAGGTTCACCGCATGGCGGACGGTGCCGGTGCCCCGGTCGACCAGTCCGGGGACCCCGAGCCCGACGGCGGCGAACCCGTTGGCGCCCACCCCCGCGGCCTCGGCGAGGGCGGACAGCACCTCGGCCGTGGAGGCCAGCAGCGGCTCGCGCCCACCGACGCGCGTGGCCCGGCGGACGGTGGCGACGATGCCCGGAAGGCCGCCGTCGCCCGCCACGTCGGCCTCGGCGGGCACCACGGGCGGCCAGCGATCGTCGCCGGCTGCGTCCAGCGCGGCGATGTCCACCGCCACCGCCAGCGTCTTGGTGCCGCCGACGTCGAGGCCGGCGACGAGCTGACGGGCTTCAGGCATCGGCGCTGGTCCGGAGTGACGTGCCCGTGGCGGGATCGAACAGGTGCAGGCTCGCCGTGTCGACCGCCAGCTTCAGTACTTCGCCGGCCACCGGCCGGCTGCGGGTGCCGAGGCGGGCGACGCCCCGGCCCTTCCGGGCGGCCACCTGCGCCCAGGCGGCGGAGGCGTCGTCGGCGACGGCGGGCGGGCCGGTCACGGCCGCGTGCACGACAAGTTCCGCGCCGAGCGACTCGACGAGGTCGACCGTGACCTCGAGGACCCGGTCGGCCGGCGCCCCCGGCTCGACGGCCACGTCGGCGAAGGCCTCGGGCCGGATGCCGACGACGACGTCCTCGCCGACCCGACCGGCGACGTCGGGGTGCGCCGTCACCACGGCGGGGTCGAGCGTCAGCCGCTGGTTCCCCAGGCGCACCGCGAGGGGGGCGGCGTCGCCGTCGCCCGCCCGCTCGACCGTGCCCGCGAACAGGTTCATGGCGGGCGAGCCGATGAACGTGGCCACGAACAGGTCCACCGGCTCGTCGTACAGGCGCTGGGGCGTGTCGACCTGCAGCAGGTGGCCGTCGCGCAGCACCGCCACCCGGGTGCCCATCGTCATGGCCTCGGTCTGGTCGTGCGTGACGTAGACCGTGGTCACCGCCAGCTCACGCTGGAGCCGGGCGATCTCGGCCCGCATCTCGACCCGCAGCTTGGCGTCGAGGTTCGACAGCGGCTCGTCCATCAGGAACGCCTGCGGGTGGCGGATGATGGCCCGGCCCATGGCCACCCGCTGGCGCTGGCCTCCCGAGAGCTGCGATGGTCGCCGGTCGAGCACCTGGGTGAGCTGCAGGACCTCGGCCACCTCGGCCACCCGGCGGGCGATCTCGTCCTTGGGCGCCTTGGCCAGCTTCAGCGGGTAGCCGATGTTCTTGGCCACGCTCATGTGCGGGTAGAGCGCGTAGCTCTGGAACACCATGGCGATGTCGCGGTCCTTGGGCTGGGCGGTGGTGACGTCGCGGTCGCCGATGCTGATCGTCCCCTCGGTCACCTCCTCCAGCCCGGCGAGCATGCGGAGCAGCGTCGACTTGCCGCAGCCCGACGGCCCGACGAGCACGAGCAGCTCGCCGTCGGCGATCTCGAGGTCGACAGCGTCGACGGCGCGGGTGCGGCCGTCGTACGACTTCGTGACGCCGCGGATGGCGATGTCAGCCACGGGAGGTCCTTCCTGAGGCGGCGGTGGAGGCGGTGGCGAGCGGGCGGGCGAGCACGGCGGCCGCGACCTCACCGCTGGCGCGAGATGCGCCGTGGGTCGTGACCCACGCGGCTACGTCGGGTCGTGCGGCGGGATCGGCGGGCCAGCCCATGTCGACGACGACCGAGTCAGGCCGGGCGGCAGTCAGCGTGGCCAATGCGGCGACCTGCGCCGGGCGGCGGTGGGCGTCGCGCACGACGACCACGAGCGGCCGGCCGGCCGCGGCCACCAGCGCGGACGCGATGGCGTGGTCGTCGCCCTCGGCGACCCGCGTGGCGGTCACGGTCGGGTCGAGCGCGGCCAGCGGGCGGGCCACGCCCCACGGGACCGCCCCGGCGGCGATGTTGGCGGGGCGGTCGAGCTCGACCACGTGGGCACCGGCGAGCGGGCCCGGCACGGCTCCGTCGACGCGCAGCGCCCGCCGCGCTGCCTCCGCCCCGACCGCGACGAGGGCTAACCGCGCGGCGTCGGCGCCGCCCCGTTCCGGCGCATGTTCCGGCGACCGATCGTGCGACCGTTCTTGCGACGCCATCGCCGGTCCTGGGCTCGGATCTGTCGCAAGTTCGGTCGCAGGAACCGAGGGCGCCGACCCGTCGCGCAGGGCGGCCACGCGGGCGGCGGCATCGGCGAGCCGCGCCACGGGCAGCTCGCCCGCATCCACGGCCGCGAGCACGGCGGCCACGCACGCCTCGACCAGCGTCCTCGTCGTTGTCGGGCCCCAGGCAGCACAGGTCGGCGCCTGCCACGAGCGCGGCGACCACGGAGGTGGGGATGGCGTCCGGTCCGCCGGCGCCGCCCATGTCGAGCGCGTCCGTCACCACGAGCCCGGCGAAACCCAGCTCGCCGCGCAGCAGGTCGGTCACGATCCGCGGGCTCGCCGTGGCGGGACGGTCGGGGTCGAGCGCGGGCACGAGCAGGTGGCCCGGCATCACCGCCCGGACTCCCGCGGCGATCGCGGCACGGAACGGCACCAGCTCGCGGTCGCGCAGCACGGCCGTCGGCGACGGCGACCGTCGGCACCGCCAGCGTGCGAGTCGACGGCCGTCGCGCCGTGCCCGGGGAAGTGCTTGGCGCACGCCGCCACGCCCGCCTCCTGCAGCCCCGACGTGAACGCGGCCACGTGCCGGGCGACGAGCGCGGGGTCGGCGCCGAACGACCGCACGCCGATGACGGGGTTGTCGGGGTCGCTGTTGACGTCGGCGCACGGCGCCAGGTCGAGGTCGATTCCCGAGGCCAGCAGCACGGTTCCGAGCGCCCGGCCGACTCCGCGGGTCAGGTCCTCGTCGTCGATCGCACCGAGGGCGGCGTTGCCGGGGACCGACGATCCCGTGGTCGCCTCGAGGCGCGTCACATCGCCGCCCTCCTCGTCGAGGGCCACCACCACGTCGGCCCGCACGGCGTGCAGCCCGGCCGCGACCGCGGCGACGTCGGCGTCGCGGTTCGAGCCGTACAGGCACACGCCGCCCAGGCCCGCGTCGGCCCACCGCCACAGCCACGAGGGCACCTCGGCGCCGGGAAACGACGCCAGCAGCGTCCCGAGGGCGAGCCGGCGCAGGTCCGTGTCCTCGCTCATCCCTTCACCGCCCCGGCGGTCAGCCCCGATGCCACGCGGCGGTGGACGAACAGGAAGAAGATGATCACCGGCACCGTGATGAGCGTCGAGCCGGCCATGACGCCGCCCCAGTCGGTGCCGCGGGCGCCGAAGTTGAACGCCTGCAGCCACACGGGCAGGGTCTCCTTCTCGGGGCGGTCCATGATCACGAGGGCGAAGGTGAACTCGTTCCACGCCTGGATGAAGGCGAAGATGCCGGTCGCCACCAGGCCGGGGGCCACGAGCGGCAGCGTGACGGTGAAGAACGCCCGCAGCCGGCTCGACCCGTCGACCATGGCCGCCTCCTCGAGCTCGCGGGGCACGCCCGACACGAAGCCGCGCAGCGTCCACACGGTGAACGGCAGCACGAACGCCACGTAGGTGATGGTGAGGCCGATGATCGAGTTGCGCAGGTTCCAGCCGTCGAGCGTCTTGACCACCGAGATCATCAGGGCCTCGGCCGGCACCATCTGCACGAGCAGGATCGTCACCAGGAACGCCACGCGCCCCCGGAACCGGAACCGGGCGACGGCCACCGCAGCCAGGAACGCCGTCACCAGCGCGAACCCCACGGTGAGCAGCGTCACCTGCAGGCTGTTGCCGAACGACGACCAGAAGTTCTCGCGCTCGAACACGGCCCGGTAGTTCTCGAGCGTGCCGATCGGCAGGAAGCGGGGGGCCGAGCGGATGTCGCTGTTGTCCCGGAACGAGGTGACGACCATCCAGTACACCGGGAAGGCGACGACCACGATCACCGCCAGGGCCACGCCGTTCCACAGCCAGCGATTGCGCCGGATCACAGCTCCTCCTGGCGGAACATCGTGCGCAGGTACATGAGGGTGAGCAGGAGGGTGATGCCGACCATCACCACGGCGACGGCGGCGCCCAGGCCGTAGTCGCCGCTGCCGCCCTGGCGGAAGGCGTACACGCCGAGCGTGTTCGTGTCGCGCACGATGCCCCCCGCCTGCTGCAGGACGAAGACCTGGGTGAACACCCGCAGGTCCCACAGCGTGCTGAGGGCGGCGAGCACGACGAAGATCGGCTTGAGGGCCGGCCAGGTCACGTCCCGGAACCGGTCCCAAGCGGAGGCGCCGTCGATGGCGGCGGCCTCGACGACCTCCTGCGAGATCTGGGTCATGCCGGCGTAGACGGTGAAGGCCACGAACGGGACCCCCATCCACACCACGACCAGCGTGGCCACGAAGAAGAACGACAGCTGGCTCGACAGCCACGAGTGGCCCTCGTAGTCGGCACCGAACTGGGTGAGCAGCCAGTTCACGACGCCGTAGCGGGCGTCGAAGATCCACTGCCACACGATCGTGGCGGTGAGCGCCGGCGTCGCCCACGCGAGCAGCAGCGCCACGCTGAGCGCCGTCCGCATCGCCGACCCGAGGCGCTCGAGCAGCAGGGCCAGCAACGTGCCCAGCACCAGCGTGAGCACGACGTTGACGGCGCAGAAGATCAGCGACCGCCACAGCACGTCCCAGAAGTACGGGCTGCCGAAGATCTCGGCGAAGTTGCCGCCCCCGATGTACTCGGCGGGAGCGCCGAACTGCTGGCGCCGGCCGTACTCCTGGGTCGACAGCACCACCAGGCGCACCAGCGGGTAGCCGAGCCCGGCGCCGATGGCGACCAGCGTGGGGACGAGCAGGACGAAGGGCAGCAGGCCGCCGCGCCTGCGCCCCTGGGCCCCGCTCGCCCCGCGGCGGGTCCGCGCCGCCGGAAGCGCCACGCCCGTCCCCCGCCCGGGAGGGCCGGCAGCGGTGCTGTGCCCTCCTCGGACATCGTGACGGTCATCGAACGCTCCTCGATCGGTGGTGCAGCCTACGGAGGGACTCCGGGGCGGGTCGGCCGGCCGAGCCGGCCGACCCGTCAGCCCGTCAGTTCCCGTTCAGGATGTCGACGATCGCGTCGTTCGCCCGGCTGGCCTCGTCCTGGACCGCGGCGCCGCCCGAGATGGCGGTGCCCATGTCCTGGAGGATGTTGCCGCCCTCGACGTCCGCCCAGTACTCGCTGGACGGCACGAACCGGGTGACCTCGGCCGCCTGGGCCTGCGCCTGGGCCGCCTCGTCGCCCTGGACCTGGCCCAGCAGCGACTTGCGGACCGGGATCAGCCCGATCTCGGCGAACTCGGTCTGGTACGTCTCGCTGGTCAGCACCTCGAGGAACTCGAGCGCCAGGCCCTGGTTCTCGCTCTGCGAGGAGATGCCGAGGTTCGAGCCGCCGAGGAACGACGGGGCCACCCCGCCGTCGCTGCCGGGCAGGGCGAACGCGCCCAGCACGGCGTCGTACTTGCCGGGGCAGCCGTCCTCGCCGGTGATCTGGCCCATCTTCCAACCGGGGCCCATCAGCATGCCGACCTCGCCGTTGCAGAAGTCGAGGTAGTCCTCGGCGTCGTCGGTGTCGGCCGGCGCCGCGTTGGCGTTCTGCATGATGTCCTGCACGGTGGTCAGGCCGGCGACCGATCCGTCGTCGGCCAGCTCGCCGACCCATTCGCCGTTCTCGTCGACGGCGATGTCGCCACCGGCGTCCCAGATGAACGAGAGCATCGCCTGCCAGTTGCGCCCGGGGAAGTAGATGCCCGAGAAGTTGGGCGTGGCCGCGTTGTCGGCCTTGAGCTTCTTGCCGGCGTCGACGAACTCCTGCAGCGTCGTCGGAACCTGCAGGCCCGACGCCTCGAGGAGGTCCTTGCGGTAGACCACGATGCGGGCGCCGCCGTAGTAGGGCACGCCGTAGAAGCGGTCCTCGTAGGTGCCGGCCTCGACCAGGCTGTCGACCAGGTCGTCGCCGCCGAGATCCTCCTTGAACTCGGTCAGGTCCACCATGGCCCCGGCCGCCTCGTAGGACTGGGCCTGCGTGTTGCCGACCTCGAAGATGTCGGGGCTGTCCTCGGTCGGCAGCACCGTGTCGAGCCGGTTGACCAGCCCGTCCCACTCCTGCCGCTCGACCTCGACCGTGACGTTCGGGTACTGCTCGGCGAACTCATCCTTCGCCAGCTCGATCATCTCGTCGGGCGTGTCCGGACCGTTGAGCCACACGCGCAGCGTGGCCTCCGTGTCGTCCGCGGGCGCCTCGAGCGACGAGCCGCCTGAGCTCTCGGCGTCGTCGTCGTCGGAGCCACAAGCGGCCAGTGCGAGCACGCCTGCGAGCCCGATGGCCGCAAGCTTCTTGGTCTTCACGTCGTCCTCCCAGACGTCGGGCGGCGAGCTAGGTGGCTGGCGCCGCCACCTCGACTCGTCGCGCTTGTCATGCGACGCCCAGTTCCCGGTCGAGAACGAGCATCGCGGCGCCGAGGAGGACGTCGTCCTCCCCGAGCGAGCTGAACCGCAGGTCGACGTTGTCGCCGACCGCGGGCATCGTGCGGGCGCGGATGGCGGCGAGCGCCGCGGCCCGGAACGTCTCGTCGAGGACGTCGACGGGCCCCGACAGCACGACCTCGCGCAGGTTGAGCGTGCTGATCACCGGGGCCAGCGCCTCGCCCAGCCGGCTGCCGGCGGCGGTGCGCTCGGCCGCGGGATCGCCAGCGCGCGAGCGGCGCCGCAGGCGGGGGGCGGCGAGCACGGTCTCGAGGCAGCCGGTGCGCCCGCACGCGCAGGCCTCGCCGTCGGGGTCGACGACGACGTGGCCGATCTCGCCGGCCGCGAAGCGGTCGCCCACGACCAGATGGCCGTCGAGCACCAGCCCGGCGCCGACACCCTGCCCGACCTTGAGGACGAGGAGGCTGCGGTCGGCGGCGCCGCCGAGGCCCAGCTCGCCGAGCACCGCGGCGTTGGCGTCGTTGGCGACGTGCACCGGGACGGCGAGGTGCTCGTTCAGCGCGGAGGCCAGGCCCAGCTCGAACCAGCCGAGGTTGGGGGCCTCGACCACGACACCGCGGGGGTCGACGACGCCCGGGCTGCCGACGCCGACGCCGAGCAGCGGCCGGTCGGCCGCGTCCGCCAGGTCGGCGCAGAGGATGCGGACCATCTCGACCGCCGCGTCGCCGGTGCGGCCGTCGCGTTCGGCGACCCGGCGGTCGAGGACCTTGCCGGACAGGTCGACCAGCGCGGCGTGGAACCGCTCGTCGTCGCTCAGGTCGACCGCGATGGTCAAGCGGGCGTCGGGGACGACGCCGAGCATCGTGGCGGGCTTGCCGACCCGGCCCGTCCCCTCGCGCTGGCCCAGCTCTTCGATGAGACCCTCGGCGAGCAGCTCGGTGGCCAGGTCGCTGGTGGTCACCCGGGTCAGGTTGGTGGCGCGGGCCAGGTCGGCCCGACTGACGGGGCCCTCGCGGAACATCGTCCGCAGGACGAGCGCCCGGTTGTGGCGGCGGGCGTCGCCCGGGACCGCCTTGCGCCGGGGCTGGCCGCGGCGCACGAACGGCCCGCCGGTGCCGCCGGCGTCGGTCGTGGTGTCGGGCCCGTTCGTCACGATTTGTTTGTCTAGGTTACAAACCAATGAGGTGTCAACCGTCACGCACGAACGTCACGCGCCCGAAACAGACCAGCATTCGGCGGGAGGGAGGTCGGGGGAGCATGCTGTCGCCGTGGACGAGGTCGCTCTCCGCCGGCTGCTGGACGCGGTCCAGGTCGGCGCGGTCACGACGGACGACGCCGTGGACCGGCTCCGGCACCTGCCCTTCGCCGACCTCGGGTTCGCCCGTGTCGACCACCACCGGGCCCTCCGCCAGGGGATGGCCGAGGCGGTCTACGGTCCCGGCAAGACGCCCGAGCAGGTGGCCGACATCGTGGCCGAGCTGCTCAGCGCCCCCGGCTCCGGCCCGGTGCTGCTGACCCGGGCCGACGACGCCCAGGTCGCCGCGGCGCTCCAGCGCAACCCCGACGGCCACCGGACCGGCACCGTCCGGTCGACGGTCACCTGGCGCATCGCCGAGCCCCGGCCCGAGCGGGTGGTGGTCGCCACCGCCGGCACCGCCGACCTGCCCGTGGCCGAGGAGTGCGCCTCCACGCTCGCCGCCCACGGCCTCGACCCGATCCGGCTGACCGACGTCGGCGTGGCCGGCGTCCACCGGCTGCTCGCCTCGGCCGACGTGCTCGCCGAGGCCGACGCGGTCGTCGTCATCGCCGGCATGGAGGGCGCGCTGGCCAGCCTGGTCGGCGGCATCACTCCTGCTCCCGTCGTCGCCGTGCCCACGAGCGCCGGGTACGGGTCCAGCCTCGGCGGCGTCACCGCCCTGCTGGGGATGCTCGCCTCGTGCGCCGCCGGCGTGACCGTGGTCGGCATCGACAACGGCTTCGGCGCCGCCTCCGCCGTGCTGCGGATCCTGCTGTGACCGGCGACGACCCCCACGACCACGAGCATTCGGTTCCGGCGACAGAGCATGTGACAGATCTGCTCGTGGAGCACCGCGAATCGTCGCAAGAACGGTCGCAAGAAGAGCACGGGAGCACCGTCGCCTGGTTCCACTGCTTCTCGGGGATCGCCGGCGACATGGCGCTCGGATCGTTGGTCGACGCGGGGGCCGATCCCGACGAGGTGCGCGCCCTCCTCGACCGCCTGCCGGTGGCGGGCTGGGACCTGCACTTCGAGCCCGTTCTCCGCTGCGGGATCGCCGCCACCCAGGCCGTCGTCCACGCCTCCGAGACGGGCGTGGTGCGCACGGCCGGGCACATCGCCGGCCTCGTCGAGGAGGCCCGCCTGCCCGAGCGGGTGACCCGGCGGGCGCTGGCGACGTTCCGGGCGCTGGCCGAGGTCGAGGGCCGCCTCCACCGGCGGGCGCCCGAGCAGGTGCACTTCCACGAGGTGGGCGGCCTCGACGCCATCGTCGACGTGGTCGGCACTGCCGCGGCGCTCGAGGTCTTGGGCATCGACGACGTCCGGTCGAGCTCGGTCGCCAACGGCACGGGCATGGTGCGGGCCGCCCACGGGCTGCTGCCCAACCCCGCCCCCGCGGTCGTCGGCCTGCTCGAGGGTGCGCCCACCCACGGGGTCGACGTGGCGCTCGAGTTGACCACGCCCACGGGCGCCGCCCTGCTGGCGGCCACCGTGTCGACGTGGGGCCCGCTCCCCGCCATGCGCATCGATGCCACCGGGTTCGGCGCCGGCAGCCGCGAGATCGACGGCCGCCCCAACGCCGTCCAGGTGGTGGTCGGCCGGGCGATCGTCAGCGGCACCGGGCCGGGGGCGCAGCTCGGCGTGGCGGGCGGGCAGCCGGTCGTGCTCCTCGAGGCCAACGTCGACGACGCCACCGGCGAGATCCTCGCCCACGCGGTGGCGGCACTGCTGGCCGCGGGCGCCCACGACGCCTGGGTGACGCCGATCGTGATGAAGAAGGGCCGGCCGGCGCACGTCGTCAGCGCCCTGGCCGACCCCGCGCTGGCCGAGCAGGTGACCGCGACGCTGGCGGCCGAGACCGGCTCGCTGGGTGTCCGCGGCACGGCGCTCGAGCGCTGGCCGCGCTCCCGCGGGATCGAGACCGTCGACGTCGCCGGCCTGCCGGTACGGGTGAAGGTCAGCCCGGGCCGGGCCAAGGTCGAGCACGACGACGCGGCCCGCGTCGCCCGCCTGCGGGGGCTCCCCCTGCGCGAGGTCCTGTCCCTCGCCGAGGCCGAGGCCCGCCGCCGGGGGTCCTCTCCCGGCGACCTCCCGCCGGGCGGCGGCGCCACGCCGGCCTGAGCGCGGCCCGCAGGATTGCGGGGCTACGCGGCGCGGTCGGCGTCGCCTTCCGCCGCGGCGGTGCGGGGGCAGGTGTCGAGGGGCGTTCCCTCGGCGCCGCAGAAATACCGGGTGGCGGCCTCGGGCACCGGCTCGACGTCGGGGACGCGCTCGGGGTTGCGGATGCCGAGGAACGCGATCAGTCCCCCGAGCGCGGCCAGCACCGCGGTGATCAGCATCGCCGTGCGGAAGCCGTCGGACAGCTCGGCCGGGACGAGGTAGGTCTCGCCGGTGATGCCGGCGGCCAGGGGCAGGGCGGCCACGGCCGCCAGCTGGGCGGCCCGGGCGACCGTGGTGTTCACACCCGACGCCACGCCCGCGTAGCGGTCCTCGACCGCCGACAGCGCCGTCGACGTCAGCGGCGCCACCGTGGTGGCCAGCCCGAGGCCAGTCACCACGACGGCGGGCAGGACGGCACCCACGTAGGTCGCCCCCGCCTCGATCCGGGTCATCAGCAGCGTGCCGGCCGCCACCAGGAGCGGGCCGACGGTCATCTGCAACCGCGGGCCGATGCGTGCGGCCAGCGCCCCCGACCGGGCCGACAGCGCCAGCATCAGGATCGTGATGGGGAAGGTCGCGGCGCCCGCCTCCACCGCCGAGTAGCCGAGCACGTTCTGCAGCTGCACCACCAGCAGGAAGAACACCCCGCCGAGGGCGGCGTACACGGTGGCGGTGACCAGGTTGGCCGCCCGGAACTGCGACGAGGCGAAGATCGTCGGCGGCAACATCGGGTGCCGGCTGCGCCGCTCCGCCACCACGAAGGCGACGAAGCTGAGCGCTCCCACGAGCAGCGACCCCCACACGCTCACCGCCCCCCAGCCGTCGTCCCCGGCCGCGATCAGCCCCCAGCTCACGCCCCCGAGCGCGAGGGCGATCAGCGCGGCGCCGACGCCGTCGATGTGCTGGTCGGCCTCGGGGTCGAGCGATTCCGGCACGTGCCGCGCCGCCACCACCAGGACGAAGGCGGCCAGCGGCAGGTTGATGAGGAAGATCCACCGCCACGAGGCGGCGTCGACCAGCCAGCCGCCGAGGAACGGGCCGATCGCCGACGCCGTGCCGCTGAGCCCCGACCACGCCCCGATGGCGCGCGAACGATCTTCGGGGCGGAAGCTGGCCTCGAGGATGGCCAGGCTCCCGGGCGTGAGCAGCGCGCCACCCACCCCCTGCACCACCCGGGCCAGCACCAGGAACACCGCGGTGGGCGCCACCGTACACAGCAGCGAGCCGATGGCGAACACCACGATGCCCAGCTGGAAGATGCGTTTGCGGCCGAAGCGGTCGCCCAGCGACCCACCCAACAGGATGAGCGCCGAGACCGCCAGCAGGTAGCCGTTGAGGACCCACTGCAGGCCGCCGACGCCGGTGTCGAGGTCCTCGCCGATGTGGGGCAGCGCGACGTTGACGACGGTCGAGTCGAGGAAGGCGATGCCCGAGCCGAGGACGGTCGCGGCCAGCACCCACCGACCGCGTGCCGACGAGAAGGCCAGGCCCGCCTCGCCGGGGGCCGCGGTCGGCGTGGACATGCTCGTGCGCCCCGGCCTCCGGACCGGCGCTACCCCGCCTCGCCCGAGGCCAGCCGCTCCAGCACGCGGTGGGCGATGGCGGTCGCCCACAGCTTCGCCGGCGAGTCGTCCGGAGCGTCGATCAGCACGTAGAAGGCGCGGCCCTCGCCCCGCACGTAGAGCAGGCCCCGGCCGTAGACCGCGGCGTCGCCGAGCCCCGGGACCGGCTCGGGGTCGTCGATGAGCTCGACCATCCACTCGAACCAACTGGCGGGGTCGAACTGGGTCCCCTCGGACACGGCGTGCCCCGCGTGGATGCCGAACGACCACACGCGGCGATTGCCGTCCTGAGCATCGAAGCGCACGCCGAGGTCGTCGTCGGCGTAGGTCAGCGAGGGCCCGCCGACCGGGATGCCGGTCAGGGCGACCACCTCGTCGTGGGTGATCAGGGAGTACGGGTCGGGGGCGCCGAGGGCCATGGCCCGCTTGGCCACGTCGAGATCGTGCGGGTGGGGTTCGACCGCGTGGATGCCGTGGATGGCGCCGGCGTCGTCGATGACCCCGCGCTCGGTGAGGCGGGCCCGGGCGGCCTCGGCGGCCTCCTTGAAGCGGTCGGTGAAGCCCACGCGAGCGCAGCCTACGACGTAAAGGGACTGACGCCCATGTCACCCCGGCGCTGGTCAGGGCCCTGTCAGATCATGAACCCCATGTGGGTGACGATGGCCTCACCCAGGCCGGAGTCGCCGTCCACCTCCACCGCGGCGGCATCTGCCCCGCGGCCCCCGCAGAGCCGGGTGAACAGGTATCCGGGCAGCGTGAGGGTGACCGTCGGGTCGCCGGCGAGCGCCTCGACCACCCGGGCCCGGTCGCCGACCTCGACGTCGACCCGGCGGGCCATGGACCCGGTCAGCTCGAAGCGCACGCGGCTGCCCGGCGGCGCCCCTGCCCGCTTGCCGACGACGTAGCCCAGCGCGGCGGTCATCTCGTCGAGGGTCGCCTGGGGGGCCTGCCCGTCCTCGTGGCCGGGCCGCCCGACGGCTTCGCGGATGTCCTGCTCGTGCATCCACATGTCCATGACCCGGACGCGCATGAACCGCCCGTAGCTGTCGGGTCCGGCGGGCGTGAACGACTCGGCGTCGAAGTCCGCCTGGTCCATGCCGGCGAGGGCCGCACGGCGCTCGGCGATCACCCCCCGCAGGTCGGCCAGGACCTCGGTGGTCGAGCGCCCGCGGTACGACTCGATCCACTGCTCGTTGACGCGGCCGAAGTCGTTGCGGACGTGCGGGAGATCGTCGGGCAGCGCCACCTCGGGGGTGGGGCGTCCCAGCAGCATCGCCTCGACGCTGACGACGTGCACGACGTTGTCCTTCACGGACCACCCCGGGCAGGCGGTCGGCAGGTCCCAGTCGCCGGGCGCCAAGCCCTCGGCGAGGGCGACGACGGCGTCGAACTGCTCGTCGAGGACGGCGACGGCGTGGTCGCGGTCGACGGTGATCACGTCTCAGAGCACCTCGTTCTGGATGGTCGGCCAGTCTCGGGCGGACAGGTACGGGGCGAAGCGGTCGCCGATCCTCGCCCAGTCGGCCGAGGTCTTGGGCCGGCGCACTTCGTAGAGGGCGGGGAACTCGAGCCAGCCCGTCACGAGGTCCCACAGTCGCAGGGCGGAGGCGCCCTCGGGCGCCTCACGCACGACCGGGCCGAACAGCGCCCGGTCGCCCGCGAACACGAGCGTCGGCACGCCGAACCCACCCAGGTCGGCCACGCGGCGGTGATCGGCGAGGACCAGGTCGTGGGTGGTGGGGTCGGCGACGGCGGCGTCGACCGCGGCGGGGTCGAGGCCGGCCTCGGCCAGCACCTCGCGCGCCACCTCGGGCGTGTGGACCTTGCGCCCGTCGACGTGCAACGCCCGGCCTGCGGCGGCGCACCATCGGTCGACGGCGTCCTCCCCTGCATCGCCGGCGTCGCCGTCGCCTGCCCGCTCACCGCCCGCGTCGCTGCGCAACCAGGCGCCGACGCGGAGGAGCGACCAGCCCCACGCCCAGTCGCGCTCCCACGGGTGCTTCTTCCCGGCGACGTGGTTGACCTCCTCGAGGCTGAACCAGCGCCACCGCACCCGCAGGCCGGTCTGGGCGCGCACCGACCGCAGCCACAGCGAGGCCTGGTAGGCCCAGGGACACATGAGGTCGGTGTGCACTTCGACCGCGTCGATGCCGTCGACTGTCCCCATGTCGACGCCCTCCCCCACGGTGCCCCTCGTCACGGATCGGACCGTAGGGGCGACTTGACCGACCGGTCAACTGACCCCGACAAGAGTGTCGGCGAAGTCGGCCAGCGACGTCACGTGGACGTGGTCGGCGGGGCACAGGCCCAGCGGATCGACGTGGACCGCGAGCATGCCCGCGGCCGCGGCGCCGTCGGCGTCGTAGCCGCCGGCGTCGCCGATGTGGCAGATGCGCCCGAGGGGCAGCCCGAGGCCGGCGGCCGTGGCCTCGAACATGGCGGCGTCGGGCTTGTGGACACCCACGACGCCCGAGTCGGAGATGTGGGCGACCTCGATGCCGGGCCCCGGGCCGACCTGCAGGATCTCGTGGCGGCGCAGCATGTCGGCCACCGTCCCGTCGGAGTTGCTGGTGACCGCCAGGCACAGGCCGGCGTCGGCGAGCCGGGCCGCGGCCGCCCGGGCGCCGGGTAGGGGCTGGTGCCAGACGGGCGCGACGAGCACCGGCTCGAGGGCGCGTGCAGCGGCCGGAACGTCGGCCTCGGGCACGCCGACGGCCCGGAGGAAGGCCACCACATAGTCGGTCACGACCTCGGGCTCCGACCGGGCCCGATCGACCTCGGCCATCGCCACGTAGTGCCCCTCGTCGAAGCGGACGCGGTCGTGCGGGACGCCCGCCACCGTGAGCGCATGGCCGAGCATCCCGTGGTCGGGCACGAGCATCACGCCGCCGACGTCGAGGCTGACGGCGTCGACGTCGGCGCGGTCGAACGGAAGCGACGCTCCCGGCGGTCATCCCCGCCAGCGTCACCGGCGAGCGGCGCCCGCGTCCAACCGCCGGGGGCGCCGAGGGCAGCGGGCCGCCGGGGCGCCGGACGCATCCCGGTAGCCTCGGCGCCGATGAGCAGCGTCGACGCCGCCGACCGCCCCGACCGCCTCTACTTCCGCCAGCTGCTGGCGGGGCGCGACATCGCCACCACCGACCCGCTGGCGCGCCAGATGGTCAACTTCGTCTACCTGGTCGGCGACCGGGCCACCGGGGAGGCGGTGGTGGTCGACGCCGCCTACGACGTGCGCGGCGTCCTCGACGTGGCCGCGGCCGACGACATGCGCGTGACCGGTGCCCTCGCCACCCACTACCACCCCGATCACGTGGGCGGCGACATGATGGGGCACCAGATCAGCGGCGTGCGCGAGCTGCTGATGCTGAACCCGGTGCCGGTCCACGTGCAACGCGACGAGGCGCCGTGGGTGCAGCGGGTGACCGGGGCCGGCGACTCCGACCTCGTGCTGCACGACAGCGGCGACGTCGTGCAGGTGGGCGACGTGCGCATCGAGCTGATCCACACGCCGGGCCATACCCCCGGTAGCCAGTGCTTCTTCGTCGACGGGAAGTACCTCGTGTCGGGCGACACGCTGTTCCTCGAGGGGTGCGGCCGCACCGACCTGCCGGGCGGCGACCCCGCGCTGCTGTACGAGAGCCTGACGCAGAAGCTGGCGAGGGTGCCCGACGACGCCGTGCTGTTCCCCGGCCACCTCTACTCGGCCGAGCCCTCGGCCAGCATGGGCGACACCCGCAAGTGGAACTTCGTGTTCGCCCCGAAGTCCGAGCGCGAGTGGCTCGCCATGTTCGGCCGCTGACGCCCGATTTTCATCCCGCGTCCGTGAGGCGGGCGAGGACAGTGCGGCCGCGGGGCGAGAGCCGGTAGCCCACCTCGAGGCTCTCGGTGAGCCCCATCTCCTTCAGCTTGCGGACGTCGGTCTTGAAGGGCTGCGTCTCCCGACCCAGCGACGCGGCCAGATCAGGGGCCCGGACGGCGGGGCGCTCGGAGATCAGGCGCAGCATGGTCGTGGTCCACGGCCCGTGACGGCTGGCTCGGTCGAGCCGGGCCAGCCTGGTGCCGATGGCCTCCCATTCGTCATCGGTGATCTCGGCCCGCTCTCGCAGGGCGACCCGCGGGTCGGGGCCCGCCAGGTGCAGGGCGATGCGGTAGGTGGTGCCGTCCTGGGGGCCGTACCGGGCCAGCTCGCCGAGCAGCTCGGCGCGGTCCCGGTAGCCGGCCGCCCAGGCGTCCGCCTCGGTCACGTCCTCGATCTTCACCGGGTCGACGGCGTCGATGGCGAGCTCGCCGACCGGCGTGCGCTGGCGCCCCCCGGCCCTGGCCGCCGGCTTGCGCCACCGCCGGAAGGCGAGCGTGATCGAGCCGTCGGCCAACCCGGCGTGGAACCGCTGCGGGATCTGCACGCCCGCAAGCTACCGAGCCGGCTCCGCCCCGTTCCCAATCAAACGATTGATCGAGTATGGTGGCGTCGATGCCGAGGGGAGCGAGTGGGGTGGGAGCAGCGAGCGTGGTGGGCACCGAGGACGGGGCGCGCCGCGTGCCGACCGGCCGCGCGCAGCGGGCCCGCATCCTCGCCGCGGCCACCGACCTCATCGCCGCCCACGGCGTCGACGGCATGACCATGCGGCAGCTCGCCGCGGCCTGTGACCTGCACATCGCCACGCTGTACCACTACTTCGGCTCGAAGTCCGACCTGCTCGGCGCCATCGTCGACGACCGCCACTACGACGCCGGCCTGCGCCACCTCGCCCTCCCCGTCGACGCGACGCTCGCACCTCGACCGCGACTGGCGTCATTCTTCTCCACGCTCGCCACCGAGTCGCTGGGTGAGCTGCGCCTCTGGCGCCTGCTCATCGGCGAGAGCCTGCGCGACGACGCGGTCGCCCTCGCCGAGGCCCGCCGCCTGTCGGAGGCGCTCGAGCAGGCCGTCGAACGCTGGCTGGGCGAGCTGTTCCCCGAGCTGGGCGCCGGCCCCGCCGCCCCCGACCTGGAGGCCACCACCACCGTGGTCACGGGGCAGCTGCTCGCCGTTTTCCTCGAGGAGATGATGCTCGGAGACGACGACCGCGGCGGCCGCATCGGGCGGCGGGCCGACGCCACCGCCGCCGTCGTGTTCCCCGGTTCCTCCCACTCGACCTGACCGTTCCCTCGTCCACGACCCATCGCCATCCGGCCCGAGGAGGCCCGCCATGCGCACCGAGTTCTGCGACAAGCTCGGCATCGAGTTCCCCATCTTCGCCTTCAGCCACTGCCGCGACGTCGTCGCGGCCGTGTCCAAGGCCGGCGGGCTGGGCGTCCTCGGCGCCGTCGGGTTCAGCCCCGAGGACCTCGAGATCGAGCTGAAGTGGCTCGACGAGAACGTCGGCGACGCCCCCTACGGCGTCGACATCGTCATCCCGTCGAAGTACGAGGGCATGGGCATCGAGGACATGTCGCCCGACGAGCTCGAGGCCGAGATGGCCAAGCACATCCCGGAGGGCCACCGCGACTTCGGCAAGAAGGTCCTGGCCGACCACGGGGTCCCCGAGCTGCCCGAGGGGGAGAAGCACCACGAGCTGCTCGGCTGGACCGCGGTGACGGCCGCGCCGCAGGTCGAGGCCATCCTGCGCCACGACAAGGCCCGCCTCGTCGCCAACGCCCTCGGCACCCCGCCCGCCGACGTGGTCGAGCAGATCCAGTCGTCGGGCCGCCTCGTCGGGGCGCTGTGCGGGTCGGTCAAGCACGCGCTGCGGCACAAGGACGCCGGGCTCGATTTCGTGGTGTGCCAGGGCACAGAGGGCGGCGGCCACTGCGGCGAGATCGCCTCGATGGTGCTCTGGCCGCAGGTCATCGACGCCATCTCGCCCTTGCCGGTGCTGGCGGCCGGCGGGATCGGGAACGGCCGCCAGGTGGCGTCGGCCCTCGCCATGGGCGCCCAGGGGGCGTGGACCGGATCGCTGTGGCTGACCGTCGAGGAGGCCGACGTGCCGCCCGCCCAGATGCAGACCTACGTCGACGCGACGAGCCACGACACCGTGCGGTCGCGGTCGTTCACCGGCAAACCGTGCCGGATGCTGCGCAACGACTGGACCGACGCCTGGGAGGGCGCGGAGTCGCCCGGCACTCTGCCGATGCCGCTGCAGATGATGGTGGCGCTCGACGCCGTGCAGCGCGGCCACCGGTACCCCGAGGCCGCCAAGGACGTGAACTTCAACCCGGTCGGCCAGGTGGTCGGTCAGATGAACCGCGTCGAGCGCACGGCCGACGTGGTCCAGCGCCTCGTCACCGAGTACCTCGACGCCTGCGAGCGCCTCAACGCCCTCAACGCACGCGCCATCGCCTGACGGTCATCCGACCGTCAGGTGGACGAGC
>CAWCLR010000013.1:0-312109 GCA_963796415.1 uncultured Acidimicrobiales bacterium
AGTACCTGGTCAGGGGCATCTAAGGAGGCCCCTGACGCGCGTACCGATCCGCTTGCTAATCGTTTCCGCCAATCTAGTGGTCGACGAAGGGGCACAAGCGGTTCCGATCCGATCCGGGGCGTGGCGGCTGGCCGTGTTCGCCGGTGTCGACCCAGACACCGGCCGAAAGCGGTATCTCTTCGAGACCGTGCGCTCGCCGAACATCCGGATGGGTGCGAAGGCCGCCGACGCCCGCCTCGCCCAGCTCATCGCGGCAGTCGAGGACGGACGCGCGCCCGCGGCTCGTCCGTCGCCGAAAGCGGACGTGCTGACGCTGCGCGAACTCGCTGCCCGTTGGCAGAGCGCGAACCGACCGCGCCAGAACCAGCGAACCGGGCAGTGGATCCGTCGTCGCAGCGCATGAGCGCGGCGTGGGCGAGGCCGTCGACGGTGAGCGGGAACGCTCGGGCGATCCACACGGGTTCCCGCGGTCAACGCCACGTCGTACCTGTGGCCGCAGGAGGCGAGGGCCGCGACGAGCGCGACGATGATGGTGACCAAGCCGTTCTGCCAGGTCTGCCGGCCGGCGTGGCGGCTCGAGGTGCCCCAGTGACCGCACGGCGCCGTCCGCCCACGCCGGTAGGGGCCGACGATCGCCCTAGCGCGTTCGAGCGACCTTCGGCCCACCGCCGCGATTGGCGCGACCTGGCGCGTCGGGAGACCGGCCGCTTGCTTCGGGACGGGTAGGTGTGCCGCGGACCCGGGACGGGCTGCAGGTGCTCGGCCTTGTCCACCGCAGACGCTCGGGCCCAGTCGCCCGGGCCGTGGGACGTCCCTTCGAGCTCCGGACGGGGATCGTCAGAACACCGCCAAGATGCGTGGTGATGTATCACGCAGAGTGTTGTACGGTGATCCTTGCCTGGGGGTTCGGCCGAGGAGGCGGAGCCATGGCGAACCCAGCAAACGCACGGCGAAGCGAGTTGCTCGTCGCACGGCGGACGCCACAGCTCTCCGCACGGGTGATGTACCTCCAGGCGTCACTCCAAAGGAGCGGGTCGTCGTGTCCGGCCATCCTTGCCGGCAGCAGGCCGGCTTGGCGCGCCTGCGCGCGAAACGCCGCGCCGATCACATAAGGAGGACACGGTATGGCTGACAACGCCCCGCTCGACCTCGGCGAACTTCGCTCCGCGCTCGAGAGCGCGGAGGAGCCGTGGGAGATGTCGTACACGACGATGACCGCCCTCTCCGAGCAGGCAAGGGTGATCCGACTCGGGGTCCCGCTCGAGCCGGGTATCGATGACGCTCGTCGCGAGGCCGACCAGGAAGCGGCCTTGGCCGCCCACGCGGCGGCACCTGCAGAGGCGGTCGGCGCCCCGGCGTCCTTCGACCTACGCAACGTGGGGGGCGCGAACTACACCACGCCGGTCACGGACCAAGACGCCTGCGGTTCCTGCGTCGCGTTCGGGTGCGTGGCCACGATGGAACACGTCGCGCGGTACACACGGCGCACCTCCGGGCTCCCGATCGACCTGTCCGAGGCGCACCTGTTCTACTGTCATGGCCGCGCAGCCGGGGCCCGGTGCACCACAGGCTGGTGGCCCGACCAGGCGCTCACCGCCGCGCGGGACACGGGGGTCACCTTCGAGGACTACTACCCGTACACCGCAGGCGACCAAGACTGCACCGGCCTCAACGCGGACTGGCCAAACCGGGTCGCCAAGGTCACCGAGTTCCAGAACATCACCGGCAACTCTGCCGCGATGAAGGAGTACATCGCCACGTACGGCAGCGCTCCCGCCTGCTTCGAGGTGTACCAGGACTTCTTCAGCTACCGCAGCGGGGTGTACCGGCACCTGGCCGGCAGCCTGGCCGGCGGGCATTGCGTGGTGCTGGTCGGGTACGACGACGCCCAAGCCTGCTGGATCGCCAAGAACAGCTGGGGCGCCGGGTGGGGCGACGCCGGGTACTTCAGGATCGCCTACGGCCAATGCCGGATCGAGTCGTACCAGAGTCTGGGCGTCAAGGGCGTGAGCATGCGCGCCTGGCTGCCCAACCAGCAGATCCTCGGCCTGTGGTCCAACGAGTACGACGCCAACGCGTGGGCGTACGGCTCAGCGCGCGGCTGGCTCAAGCTCGACGGCGCCACGACGCCGACCAACCACGCGATGCTCGCCGAGCTCGCCGCGGCCAAAGCGGGCAACCGTCCGGTCGGCCTGTTCGAGGACAACGGTTCAGTGCAGCAGATCTACGCCTGGTGAGGGGAGAAGCCATGACCGAACAAACAAGTCCGACGCCGACCGCGCAACCGCCGGGCTCGACCCCGACCGCGGAACCGCCGGGCGCGGCGGCCGTACCGCCAGCCGGCGCCACTTCGCCCCGGCCGATCACCGACGAACAACTCCACGCCCTTGTGCAAGAGACGATCAAAGCGATGGGGCCGACCCTCGTCCCACCTGCCGTCGAGGCCGGGGGCGTAGCCGTCGAGGCGGTAACCGCGACCTGGGAAACCAACAAGACCGTCACCGCGCTCTGGTCCATCAACGAAACGCGCAACGCATGGATGCACGTCGACGGCCTCGGCTGGCGAAAGCTCTACAACGGCCGCGACGGAGCCTTCGTCGCGCTCACCACGCTCGCGTCCCAGGCACGGCAAACCGGCCGTCCGGTCAGCTTCCGGCAGGAGCCGGACGGCATGGTGTACGAGATCTACCTCTGGTAGGAGATGCAAGGGCGGGCCTGATCTGTTGACGATCTGACCCGCTCGCCTTACCGCACGTACACCACGAAGTCGAACGCATCCTGCGCGGGCCCCGCGTCTTCCCAGGGCCGCGCGAGGACCAGGCTCACTCTCGCCGCACCCGGCTGCACGGCGCGGAACCTGACCACCCGCTCGCCGGCGGTACCCGGCGCCCCGCCAGGCATCACCGCGAGCTCACTGGACTCAACGGTGAGCAACGGGGTCGCCTCCCCAACCGACCACTGGTACCCGGTCGTCGCGTTCTCGACGAGACGCACGACCACCTCGTCCCCCACGGAGACCTCGACCTCAGAGCCCTTACCGCCGACCTCCACGACCGACATCCCGCACCCCCGATCACCTCGCCGAACTCCTGGCGGCCGCCGCCGTGACAATCATCGTCCTGCTGCTGCCTCACGCCAACCCGGTGTCCTCTGGGCTCTGCGGGGCGTGGAACGCCCGGGACCCCGGGCGCGCCCATGAGCGGGGCGGGACGACGCCGACGTCGGTGGTGATGGGCGGCCAGCGGCTCCCGATCCGCCGGCCCCGGGTGCACGCTGTCGGCGACAACGGCCGACGGGCCGGTGAGGTCCCGTTGGCGACCTACGGGGTCGTCGCCCAGGGCGACATGATCAGCCGGGTGGCCGTCGAGCGCATGCTGGCCGAGGTCGCCACCCGGGGCTTCGAACGAGCCGGCGACCCGATCGGTGCCAAAGCCCGCTCGGCGGCCCGGGCGCTCGATGAGCTGCTGGGCCGGGACCTGTTGGGCCTGGGCCCAGCGGTACTGATGATCGACGGCGTCAACTTCGCAGGTGACTGCTGCGTGGTGGCCCTGACCCTCCACCGAACCCGGGGCGCGTCAGTGGCGGCTCTCTAGGCTCGTCACATGGGTGCCTCACGAACAGCCGATCTGCAGAGCCGGTGCGACCTGCTGCGGTCGCTGCACACGCCTGGCGCGCCCCTCCTGCTTCCCAACGCCTGGGATGTGGCCACGGCGAGAGCCGTGGTCGCGGCTGGGTTTCCCGTGGTCGCGACCACCAGCGGCGGCGTGGCCGCCACGCTCGGCTATGAGGACCACGAGGGGGCGCCGGCCGACGAGATGCTCGCCGCGGCCGCGCGGATCACGAGGGGCGTCGAGGTGCCCGTGACGGTCGACGCTGAGGCCGGCTACGGGATGGACCCGGCCGAGCTGGTGGCGGCGCTGCGGAGCGCCGGGGCCGCCGGCTGCAACCTCGAGGACACCGACCACGCCGCCGGCAGCCTCCGCGATCCAGATCGGCACGCGGAGTGGCTCAGGGCGGTTCGTCAGGCCGCGGCGGAGGACGGCTACCGGCTCGTGATCAACGCTCGGGTCGACGTCTTCCTCGGTCCCTTCTTCGCCGGCGCCGGCCCAGGGACCCAGGAGGAGCTCGTTCCCGAAGCGCTGCGGCGCGCGATGCCTACTTCGAGGCCGGCGTCGACTGCGTGTACCCGATCGCCATGTGGGAGTCGGACGCGCTGCGCCGCTTCACCTCCGAGGTCCGCGGCCCAGTGAACGTCATACGCCTGCCGCAGACGCCGTCGCTCTCCGAGCTGGCCGCGTTCGGCGTGGCCCGGGTGAGCTGGGCAACCCTCCTGCACAGCGACGCGATGGCTCGCTTCGAGGACCACCTCGCCTCGCTTCAGGAGTGACGCGACGTTCCCGGTGAACGTCTCGGTCTGAGGGCCCGGATCCACGGCGTCCTCGCGCCGCAGGCCGCTAGCGGTTCTGGGGGAACCCGAGGTCGACCTCGCTCGTGCTGGGGTCGGGCCAGCGGGACGTCACGACCTTCGTCCGCGTGTAGAAGTGGATGCCCTCGGGGCCGTACATGTGGGTGTCGCCGAACAGGGAACCCTTCCACCCGCCGAAGCTGTAGTACGCCACCGGCACGGGGATGGGCACGTTGACGCCGACCATGCCGACCTCGGCCTCGTACTGGAACCGGCGGGCGGCGCCGCCGTCCCGGGTGAAGAGCGCGACACCATTGCCGTAGGGGTTGTCGTTGACGAGCCGGACGGCGTCGTCGTAGCTGTCGGCGCGGACCACCGAGAGCACGGGCCCGAAGATCTCCTCGTCGTACACCCTGGTCCCGGGCCGTACGTCGTCGACGAGCGTGGCGCCGAGGAAGAAGCCATCGCCTTCGGGCGCGGTCTCCCGTCCGTCGATCACGATCCGGGCGCCGCCCAGCGCGTCGTCGTCGAGGTAGGCCGCCACCTTGTCGCGGTGCGCGGCGGTGACCAGCGGCCCCATCTCGGAGCCGGGGTCGTCGCCGGGGCCCACCCTGACGCGGGGGATGCGCTCGGTGATGGCGTCGACGAGCCGGTCGCCGGCGTCACCGACGGCCACCACCACCGAGATCGCCATGCAGCGCTCGCCCGCCGACCCGTAGCCCGCCGACACCGCGGCGTCGGCCGCCATGTCGATGTCGGCGTCGGGCAGCACGACCATGTGGTTCTTGGCGCCGCCGAGCGCCTGCACCCGCTTGCCGTGCCGCGTGCCGGTCTCGTAGACGTAGCGGGCGATCGGCGTCGAGCCCACGAACGACACGGCGGCGATATCGGGGTGGACGAGGATCCGGTCGACCGCCTCCTTGTCGCCCTGCACGACCGAGAACACGCCGTCCGGCAGTCCGGCCTGCTTCCAGAGATCGGCGACGAAGAGCGACGGCGAGGGGTCCTTCTCCGACGGCTTGAGCACGAAGGTGTTCCCGCACGCGATGGCGCTGGCGAACATCCACATGGGCACCATGGCCGGGAAGTTGAACGGGGTGATTCCGGCCACCACGCCCAGCGGCTGCAGGATCGAGTAGACGTCGACACCCGTCGTCGCCAGCTCGGAGTAGCCGCCCTTCAACAGGTGGGGGGCGCCACAGGCGAACTCGACGTTCTCGAGGCCGCGGGCCACCTCTCCGGCGGCGTCGGAGAGCACCTTGCCGTGCTCGGCCGTGATGAGCGCCGCGATCTCCTTGCGGTTGCCGTCGATCAGCTCGCACAGGTTGAACAGCACCTCGGCCCGCTTGGCCAGCGACGTGGCGCGCCAGGCGGGGAAGGCGGCCGTGGCGCTGGCGACCGCGGCGTCGACCTCCGCCGCGGACGCGAGGTCCACGACCGCCGTCTGCTCGCCGAGCGCGGGGTTGAAGACCGGGCCTTCGCGTCCCGACGACCCCGGCACCACTCGGCCGTCGATCCAATGACCGATCCGCTTCATCGCCACCTCCTCTAGCTCGTGAGCCATCACACGGCCTCGTCAGGCCGCCGCCGCGGCGAGCGAGCCGGTCTCGACCTCGTGGCGCAGCTCGACGAGCAGCTCCCGCACCGAGGGCAGCGCCGCGTCGAGCGCCGCGGCCGTTGACGTGGCGGCGATGCTCGTGTCGTAGGGCACCGGGGCGAGCCGGGCGACCGGATCGGGCCGACCCTCGCGCAGGAGCGACCGGTCGAGCCCGAAGGCGTCGGCCGCCTGCTCGGCGAGACGCCACCGGCCGATGGGCTCGCCGCCGCAGCAGTGGAAGATCCCACGCCGGTCGCGGTCGATGATCCGCCACATGAGGTCCGCGCTGGCGCTGGCGAGGCTCGGCGTCGCGATCATGTTGATGTCCTCGCTCACCCACACCGGGAAGGGTCGGCCGGCCGAGAGCGCCTCGACCATCGAGGCCACGAAGTAGCCGAACCCCGCGTCTTGCGTCCGGGGCCCGGTGGGGCGGGCCCAGTGCACCCCGTTGACGCCCGAGATCCGGGCCACCGCGCCGTCTCGGGCCCGTTCCGCGACCACGAGCTCGCTGGCGAGCTTGAGCACGCCGTACAGGTTGATCGGGTTGGGCGGCGTCCGCTCGTCGGCGGCGGACTGCGTCCCGTCGAAGACCCAGTCGGTCGACACCAGCACCAGCTTGGCCCGCACGGCGTTGGCCGCATCGACCAGGTTGCGGGTCGCGCCCACGTAGGCGTCCCACCCGGCTCGGCGGTCGGAATACAGGCGGCCGAGGTCGTTGAGGATGGCGCAGTGCACGATCGCGTCCGGGTGGGCCTCGGCGACGCTCTCGTGCACGCGGGCGCGGTCGGTCAGGTCGACCGCCGCGTGCGACGGTGCGACGACGTCGACCCCGTGGCGCTCGGTGAACACCTTGACGACGTTGCTCCCCACGAAGCCCGAGCCGCCGGTGACGAAGGCGCGCATCACGCCGCCTCGATCTCGGCCACTCGCACGGGGCGGTGCTCGCGCAGCGAGCGCCTGGCCGCCAGGCCGATGACGAGCGGGGCGCGCCCGTCGGCCCCGGTCACGGGCGGGGTGGTCCCCCGCCGCACGGCGTCGACGAAGGCGGCCCACTCGCGCTGGTAGGACAGCGAGTAGCGCTCGAGGAAGAAGTGGGGGAGCGGGCTTGCGCGCGTGCCGTCCGCGGTGTGCAGGATGCCCGTGTGCGCCGCCGGGTTCGCCGAGGCGGCCATCCCCTTCGCGCCGAAGACCTCGACCCGCTGGTCGAACCCGTACACGGCCTGGCGGCTGTTGTCGATGCTCGTCAGGCACCCGTTCTCGTGCCGAAGCGTCACGATGGCCGTGTCGACGTCGCCGACGTCGGCGAAGCCGGGCTCGATGCGCACGCCCCCGTCGGCGTAGACCTCGGCCACGTCGCTCCCGGTCACGAAGCGTGCCATGTCGAAGTCGTGGATGGTCATGTCGAGGAACATCCCGCCCGAGACCCGGACATAGTCGAGCGGCGGTGGAGCCGGATCGCGGCTGGAGATGCGGACGAGATGGGGCTCACCGACCGAGCCCGACGAGACGGCCTCGCGCACCGACAGGTGGGCGGGATCGAACCGGCGGTTGAAGCCGATCATCAGCGGGACGCCGGCCGCCTCGACTGCGGCCAGCACGTGATCGACCTCGGGGAGGTTGAGGGAGATCGGCTTCTCGCACAGGATGGCCTTGCCGGCCTGCGCCGCGCTGAGCACGAGGTCGACGTGGGTGTCGGTGGACGAGCAGATGGCGACGGCGTCGACGTCGTCGCGCTCGAGCACCTTGTCGATGTCGACCGCGGACACCCCCAGCTTGGCGGCCACGGCCTCGGCCACCTCCGGCACCGCGTCGGCCACGCCGACCAGGGTGGCGCCGGGCACGTCGTGGGCGACCACGTCGGCGTGCATGCTCCCGATGCGGCCGACGCCGAGCACGGCGACCCGCAGCGCGTCCGTCTCGCTCACCAGCCCACCCGCTGCGCGCTCTTGCCCTCGTCGATGCGGGACCGCGCCTCCCGCACCCCCGGCCGATCGCTCACCGCCGGCACGCCGACCTCCCAGAACGCCCCGCCCGGCGTCCAGGCCCGGGGATCGGTGCGGATCACGATCACGGTGGTCCGATCGGCCCGGCGGGCTCGCTCGAACGCCGCCGCCAGCTCGCCGGTCGACGCCACGTCCTCGGCGATGCACCCCATCGACGCCGCGTGGGCGGCGAAGTCGACCCCGACGAGCCGTTCGATGCGGCTGTCCGCAAGCAGGTTGGCGAAGGACGCACCGCCCTGGTCGACCTGCAGGCGATCGATCACCGCGTAGCCGCCGTTGTCGCACACGACCACGATCAGCCGGTGGCCGGAGAGGACCGAGCTGTAGAGATCGCTGTTCATCATGAGGTACGAGCCGTCGCCGGCGAAGACGACGACGTCGCCCTGGGGGCGCGCCATGCGTGCGCCCCAGCCGCCGGCGATCTCGTACCCCATGCACGAGAAGCCGTACTCGCAGTCGAACGTGCCGGCGCCCCTGGCCATCCAGTTGACGTTCAGCTCGCCGGGGAGACCGCCGGCGGCCGCGACGACGTAGTCGTCCTCGGTGGCGAGGCGGTTCACCGCGCCGACCACCTGAGCGTAGGTTGGCAGACCGGCAGCGTCGCCGGCGGCGGTCGCCTTCTCGACCAGCTCGCGGTGGTCGGCCGCCTCGGCGCTCGCCCGTGCGACCCACGACGCCGGCGCCTCCCACCCCTCGACCAGCCGGTCCAGCTCGGCCAGCGCCTCGCGGGCGTCACCCACGACCGCGAGGGCCCGATGCTTGACGGCGTCGAAGCGGGCCGCGTTGACCGCGATGATCCGCAGGTCCTCGTTGCGGAACACGGTCCATGAGCCGGTCGTGAAGTCCTGGAGGCGCGTCCCGACGGCGAGCACCAGGTCGGACTCGGCAGCCAGCCGGTTGGCGGCATCGGATCCCGTGACCCCGATGGGGCCCACGTAGCAGGGATGCGCCGCCGGGAGGCTCGACTTGCCGGCCACGGTCTCCACCACCGGGAGGGCGTGCGCCTCGACGAACCGGGCGAGCTCGGCCTCGGCGAGCGAGTAGCGCACCCCGCCGCCCGCCACCACGAGCGGCGCCCGCGCGGCGCGGATCGCCGACGCCGCGGTCTCGAGCTGGGGGCGGTCTGGGCGAGGCCGGGGGATCTCGTGCACGACCGGCTCGAAGAACCGCTCCGGGTAGTCGTAGGCCTCGGCCTGGACGTCCTGGGGCAGCCCGAGGAACGCCGGCCCGCACTCGGCCGGGTCGAGCATGGTCGCCAGCGCCTGCGGCAGCGTCTGCACCAGCTGCTCGGGCCGCGTGACGCGGTCCCAGTAGCGCACCACGGCGCGGAACGCGTCGTTGACCGTCGTCGAGGGTGACCCGAAGTGCTCGACCTGCTGCAGCACCGGGTCGGGGACGCGGCTGGCGAACGTGTCGCCCGACAGGAGCAGCACCGGCAGCCGGTTGGCCAGGGCGACGCCGGCCGCGGTCACCATGTTGGTGGCGCCCGGGCCGATCGACGAGGTGGCGACCATGATCTGGCGTCGCCGCATCGCCTTGGCGTAGGCCACCGCGGCCAGCGCCATCCCCTGCTCGTTCTGGCCCCGCCACGTGGGCAGCTCGTCCCGGGCCTCCTCGAGGGCCTGACCGAGGCTGGTCACGTTGCCGTGGCCGAAGATGGCGAACACGCCGGGGAACAGCGGTACCTCGGCGCCGTCGACCAGGGTGCGCTGGGCGGTCAACCACCGCACCAGGGCGTGGGCGGTCGTGAGCCGGATCGTGCGCATCAGGCCGCCCTCAGCGACTGGACGGGTTCCCAACGCCCCGACTCCCGCGACCGCAGCAGCGCCGCCTGCACGCTCACGTACTCGACGGCGTCGTCGAAGGACGGATGGTGCGGTCGCCCGTGGGTGACCGAGCGGCAGAACTCGTAGTCCTCGATGACGACCAGGTCCTCGAAGCCGATGCCGTTGGCCTGACCGGGGACGAAGCGCCCGTGGTAGGGGAAGCGGTCGCCAGCGAACACGGTGCGGTACCCGGCGTGCCGGCCGTCGCCCCGCACATAGAGCTGCAGCTCGTTCATGCGCTCCAGGTTCCAGGACAGGGCCCCCTCGGTGCCGTAGACGTCGAAGGCCATCTGGCTCTCGGGCCCGACGAGTGAGCGGCTCACTTCGAACGTCCCGAGCGCGCCGCCGGCGAAGCGGGCGAGCATCCCCGCGTAGTCCTCGTTGGTCACGGTGCCCTTCGGGTCACCGGGATCGCCGCGCTCGTAGTGGCCGCCGCGGCCGGACACGGGGATCGGCCGCTCCCGGATGAACGTCTCGGTGGTGCCGACCAGGGTGGTGATCGGGCCAAGGAGGAACGTGGCGAGATCGACCGCATGCGAGAGGATGTCGGTGGAGGCGCCGTAACCCCCCTGGTCGACGAGGTAGCGCCAGGTGAGCAGGCCCAGCGGGTCGGCGCCGTACACGGAGAAGAACCGGCCCCGGTAGTTGGTGATCGTGCCGAGCACCCCGTCGTCGATGAGCCGCTTGGCCTCGAGCACGAGCGGCACCCAGCGGTAGTTGTAACCGACGGCCGTGATCACGCCCGCCTTGCGGGCGGCCAGCTCGGCGCGCACGGTCTGGTCGGGGGTGCCACCCACCGGCTTCTCGCACAGCACGTGCTTCCGAGCCGCGGCCGCGGCCTCGATGATCTCGAGGTGGACCATGTTGGGCGCGGTCACGACGACGATGTCGACGTCCGGGTGCTCGGTGACCTGGCGCCAATCGCCGGTGCCCTCGTGGAAGCCGAAGCTGGCCACGCCGTCGTCGACCCGGGCGGTCACCGGGTCGCAGCACACGACGAGCTCGGGGTCGAACGAGCGGTCGGGGAAGTGGGTCGGGATGCGGCGCATCGACCGGCTGTGGGCCTGACCCATCCAGCCGAGGCCGATGACACCGATGCCGAGGCGCCGGCGGTCGCTGGCGGTGCTCACGGTCCGACGACTCCTTCGGGGGACGTCATGGGGCAACGAGGGTCGGGGGCCATGCCCTCCCAGCTCGCCCGGACCCAGTGGTGCGTCGGGTCGTCGCAGAAGGCCATCGTCCGCTCGGACCCGGGCCCGGCGAGGACGTTGAGGTAGTAGAGCGGGTAGCCCGGGGCGGCGATGCACGGCCCGTGGTACCCCCGCGGGATCAGGAAGACGTCGCCGTCCCTCACCGTGACGTTGACGTCGACGGCGCCGTCGTCCGTATAGGTGCGATGCAGCGCGAAGCCCTCGGCGTCGAAGCCGCTGTGCCCGGCCCGACCGATGCGGAAGTAGTAGATCTCCTCGTTGGCGACCGGGCAGCCGTCGGTGCCGTCGTGCTTGTGCGGCGGGTAGCTCGACCAGTTCCCGTCGGGCGTGAGCAGCTCGACGCACATGAGCCTGTCCGCGCCGTCGAAGGCATCGGGCGCCATGAAGTTGGTGACCTGCCGGGTGGCAGGCCCGGATCCGCGCACCTCGACGGGAACGGCCCGGGCGTCGACGCGGACCGGGTCGAAGCGACGTGACGCCCGCGCCGAGGCCAGGGCGACCGCGGCCCCCGTGTCGCTGGACAGGCGCATCTCCGCGTCGATCGGCACGTAGGCCCAGTCGGTCACCCTGGCGAACACCGAGTCGCGGCCGGCGAGGCGGAACGACCGGCCCTCGACCTCCACCCGCAGCCCACCCCCGGCCAGGGGCAGCACCGCCATCTCGTCGGGCCCGGTCGCGATCTCGCGGGCCTGCCCGGGCGCGAGCTCGACGACGCGGAGCCCGCAGTACGCCCAGCCGGCGTCCTCGGGGGTGATCACGACCGGGTCGCGCTCCCGGCCGGCCGATCCCGCCGGCCTGTGCCAGTCGAGCGCCGTGGGGGTCTCGGTCCTCGTCATCGCCTTGCCTCCGCGGCTCGTTGGACCAGGGCGCCGGCGGCGTCGATCGCGCCGGCGACGTCGCCGTCGGGCGGGTACAGCAGCGCCCGCCCCGCGACCAGGCCGCGCACGGACGGCTCTGCGAGCCCCTGCTCCCAGGCGGCGAAGGTCGCCGCCGGATCGGGGCCGATCGGACCACCGAGCAGCAACAGCGGGAGCGTGGTCGCGCTCGCCACCCGGGCGATGTCGGCCGAGGCGGGGACCTTGAGCCAGGTGTACGCCGACGTGCCGCCGAGGCCCGACGACACGGCCACCGCCCGCAGGAGCGCGACCGGGTCGTGGTCCCACACCGCCCGCCCGCTGGCGTCACGCGTGTACGGCAGCGGCTCGACCATCGCCATGAGACCGGCGTCGGCGAGCTCGGTGACGGCCCGGGCGCAGGCCTCGAGAGTGATGGCGGAGGCGGGATCGTCGTCGTCGAGGCGGACGAGCATCTTGCCGCCGTCGAGGCCGGCCGCGGCCAGGTGCCGCGCGTCGTAGGCCGTCATGCGGTCGTCCAGCTCCCAACGGGCACCGGCCAGGCCGCCGCGGTTCATCGTGCCGACGGCCACCTTGTCGTCGAGCAGCCCGAGCAGGATCAGGTCCTCGAGGATGTCGGCGCTGGCGAGCACGCCATCGACCCGGGGGTGCCCGAGGGCGAGGGCGAGACGCTCCAGCATGCGGCGCCGGTCGACCATCGCCATCGCGTCGCCGCCGGCGCCGAGCATGCCGCGCGCGGTGTGGTCGGCAGCGACGATGAACAGCACGCCGTCCGGGGCGAGCGCGGCCCGGCGCCGCCGCTCGCCGAGGGCCTCGGCAATGCGGCTGGGCTCGCGCACGCGCACGTCGAGGAGCTCGGCGTAGGCCTTGTCATCGAGTCGCACGGGACTCCTCCAGCAGCGCGCGCACCTCGTCGGCGGTGGGCATGGCGTCGGAGCACAGCAGGCGCGAGGCCACGATGGCACCGGCCGCGTTGGCGAACTCGACCGTCTCGCTCGGGGACCACCCGGCGAGCAGGCCGTGGACGAGCGCGCCCCCGAAGGCGTCGCCGGCACCGAGCCCGCACACCACGTCCACCGGCCGCGCCGGGATCGTGACCGCCTCGTCGGCCGTCGCCACCAGCACCCCGTCGCCCCCGAGCTTGACGATCGCCAGCTCGACCCCCCGGGCCAGCAGCCGACGAGCCGCCTCGCGGGGGTCCGAGGTGCCGACCGCCACTTCGCACTCGGCACGATTGCCGACCGCGACCGTCGCCGATGCCACGGCACCGCCGATGGCGCGGCGGGCGTCGTCGACCGAGGCCCAGAAGGTCGGGCGGTAGTCGAGATCGACCACGGTGTGGCGCCGGCGCCGCCGCGCCGCGAGCAGGTCGCCCACCGTGTCGGCCGACACCGGGTAGGACAGAGCCGAGCCGGTCACCCACAGGACCGCGACCTCGCCGGCCGCCGCCCGCACCGCGTCATCGGACTCGATCATCAGGTCGGGCGCCGCGGGCTCGCGGTAGAAGATCAGATGCGGGTCGTCCGGGGGGTCCATCGCGGCGAACGCGAGCGGAGTGGGCAGGCTCGGGTGCACGGCAACGAAGCGCGTGTCGACCCCGAAGCCGTCGAGCTTGCGCCGCAGGTACTGCCCGAACGGGTCGGCTCCCACGCCGGTCAGCACCGCCGCCCGGTGACCGAGCCGAGCGGCTGCGACGGCGACGTTGGTGGGGCTGCCGCCCAACGACTTCACGAACGTCTGCGGGCCGTCGAAGCCCACACCGGTCTCCCGGGCGTACAGGTCGACGCTGATCCGTCCGACGGTCAACAGCTCGAGGTCGGCGGCCACCGCGCTCAACCGCCGGACGCGCGCTCGGTCGCGGCGATGGCGCGCTCGAGCTCATGCGTGAGCTGCGTGAGCTCGGCGCCCCCGGCCATGGCCTGGATGAGCTCGTCACGGCCGATCTCGCCCTTGTCGTAGCTGCCGAACATGCGGCCGCGGTTGAGCAGGACGAAGCGATCCCCGACCGGGAACGCGTGGTGCGGGTTGTGGGTGATGAAGATCACGCCGACACCCCGCTCGCGGGCCTGGACGATGTACTTGAGGACCACGCCCGACTGCTTGACCCCCAGCGACGACGTCGGCTCGTCGAGGATCAGCACCTTGGCCCCGAAATAGACGGCCCGGGCGATGGCCAGCGACTGGCGCTCGCCCCCCGACAGCGTGCCGACCGGCTGATCGGGGTCGCGGATGTCGATGCCCATCTTCGCCATCTCGTCGCGCACGGTCTGCTTGGCGAACTCGACGTCGAAGCGCCGGAACGGGCCCCACCCCTTCGTGGGCTCGGAGCCCATGAAGAAGTTGCGCCAGATCGACATGAGCGGCACGGTCGCGAGGTCCTGGAAGACGGTGGCGATGCCGTTGGATCTCGCCTCGCGCGGCGAGCCGAACCGCACCGGCGAGTCCTCGATCAGGAACTCCCCCTCGTCGTGGTGGTGCACCCCGGAGAGGATCTTGATGAAGGTCGACTTTCCTGCGCCGTTGTCGCCGAGCACGCAGGTCACCTGGTGACGGTTCACGACGGCGGACACGTCCTTGAGCGCGATGACGCTGCCGAAGTACTTCGAGACGTGCCGCACCTCGAGCAGGGGCGCCGCCGCGGCGGGGGCGGTCGTGGACGCGGTCATCTGCGGGCCCCTTCGGCTCGACGACGGACGAACGTGTTGACGAGCACGGCCAGGAACAAGATCACGCCGAGGAAGAGGTAGCGCCAGTCGGTGTTCCAGCCGGCGAAGGCGATGCCGATGAAGGCCATGCCGATGATCAGCGCACCGAGGGCGGCGCCGACGGCCGAGCCGAAGCCGCCGGTGAGCAGGCAGCCACCGACGACGGCCGCGACGATGAAGTTGAACTCCTCGCCGACGCCCTGGTCGGCCTGCACCGACGTGAGCTGGACCGCCGTCATGACTCCGGCCAGTGCGCACGCGAGGGATGTGGCCATGAAGAGGCCGATCTTCGTGCGGACGACGGGGACGCCGACGTTGCGGGCGGCGTTCTGGTCGCCGCCGACGCCGAAGATCCAGTTGCCGACGCGCGTGCGGGTCAGCACCCAGGTGGCCAGGATCGTCAGCCCGATCCACCAGAAGATCCGCACGTTGAAGTCCTCCGGGGCGGTCCCGAGCTCTGACCCCAGGACCTTGCGGACGGACTCGTAGCCCGCGGCGTCGTCGATGCCGGCCACCCGCACCTGCCCCGTGACCTGCTTGGTGTAGCCCACATTGATGCCGCGAAGGACGAAGAACGTGGCCAGCGTGACGATGAAGCTCGGCAGCTTCGTCCGCACCACCAGGTAGCCGTTCATGAACCCGATCGCGGCCGCGAACAGGAAGACCACGGCCAGCGCCGGCCACATGTTCCAGCCCCACTCCACGGTGAGCAGCCCGAGCAGGATGCCCGCCGACGCCGTCATGACACCGGCCGACAGGTCGAACTCACCGCCGATCATCAGGAGCGCCACGGCCACGGACGGGATCCCGATGGTCGACGCGACGTCGAGCCAGCGAGCGGCGCCCGAGACGTCGGCGAACTGACCGGACTGGTCGGCGATCGCGAAGATGATGAAGATCGCCACCGCCCCGAGCAGGGCACCCAGCTCCGGGCGCCGAAGCAGGCGGGTGATGACGCCGACCCGCCCCATCCGCTCGTCGGCCCCGCCGGGCGGAACCGGCGCCGCCGGTTCCGCCCGCGCCTCGGTCAGGGAGTCACCCATGAATCGGTCCCCTCACCTCGGTGGTACGCCGGATGTTCACCGGGTGCCCGCCTCGGCCAACTCCGCGACCTCGGCGGCGTTGTCGGCCGTCACGAACCCCGGTCCGGTGAGGACCGGCAGGCCGCCGCCCACCGTGTTGGCGTTCGTGCTGTTGAGGTAGAGGAACACCACCGGGAGGTACCCCTGGAGGTACTGCTGCTGGTCGACCGCGAACAGGATCTCCCCGTCCTCGATCGCCGTCACGACGTCGCCGGACAGGTCGAACGTCGCGACCTGGGCGGACGAGCCGGCGCCTGCCACCGCGTCGCGCGTCGCGATCGCGATGTCCGGGTTGAGCGACAGCACCGCGTCGATCGACGGATCGCCCTGGAGCTTCGACTGGATCTCGTTGAGCGACGTCTGGATGTCGCCGGTGCCGGTCACCTGGAAGTTCTCGACCGTGCCCCCGAAGGTGTCGGCCGCCCCCTCGCACCGCTGCTCGAGGCCGATGTTGCCCTGCTCGTGGACGATGCACAGCAGCTTCGTGCCCCCGGCCTCTGCGAGCTGCTCGCCCGCGCCCTGGCCGGCCACGAACTCGGTCTGGCCGACGTGGGTGTACGCGCCCAAGCTCGGCGAACTGGTCGGCGCCGGAGTTCAGCGTGATCACCGGGATGCCGGCGTCGACGGCCTGCTGCACGGCGTCGGCGATCGCCTCGGGGTTGGGTGCCGAGACGGCCAGCCCGTCGACACCGGCCGTGACGGCCGCCTCGATCAGCTGGGCCTGCTCCTCCGGGTCGTTGTTCGATTCCGTGTACTCGACCTGGATCCCGAGATCGCTGGCTGCGTCCTCCGCACCCTGTTGCGCGACCGACCAGAACGACCCCCCGTCGCCATGGGTCACCATCGCGATCGTGATGTCGGACTCCTGGGTCAGTTCGACCTCGTCCTCGGTGCCCTCGGTATCGCCCTCGGCGCCCCCGTCGTCGTCGTCGCCACACGCGCCCATCAGCAGCGCGGCGACGGCCATCAGCGCAGGTAGTCGAAGTCCCCTCATTGTGTTCTCCCCTTTCCGTATGTCGGAGTGGTGGTGCCGCCGAGGCGCGAGGCGACGGCGGCGCGCAGGTGGTCGACGCTCTGTCGAACGTCGTCGATCGGACCGGTGCCGTCGGGGGGCTCGTCACCGGCGATGGCGGTGTCCTGTTCGAGGACGTACCAGCCCTCGTAGCCGAGGCCCTCGACCGACGCGACGACGTCGGCGATCGCCAGGTCGCCCTGGCCGAGTGGGCGGAACAGCCCGCGCTGCACGCCGTCCAGCAGCGAGAGCTCGCCAACCGCGACGCGCTCGGCGAGCGAGAGATCCACGTCCTTGAGGTGGACGTGGGCGACCTGTTCGCCGGCATCGTGGGCGAAGGCGAGGGGATCGACCCCGCCGATCGCGAGGTGCCCCGTGTCCAGGCACCAGCGAACCTCGTGCTGCTCCCTGACGCGATCGATGTCCTCCGCCGTCTCGACCAGCGTGCCGACATGGGGGTGGAGGACGTGGAGGAGACCCCGGTCGCCGACGATCTCGTCGAGGCGCGCCAGCATGCGGCCCATGTGGCGCCACTGCGCGCCGTCGAGCGCGACTCGTGGCGCCCACGCCTGGTCGACGACGGCCGCGGTCACGAAGACGCCACCGCCGGATTCCTCGAACAACGTGGCCGTGGCGCGCGCTTGGTCGAGGGTGACCTCGGCACGCGCCGGATCATGGAGGACCAGCCCGACGAAGCCGCCGACGAGGCGCAGCCCGAACTCGTCGAGCTTCGCCCGCAGGTCGGCGGGCTCGTCCGGAAGGAACCCGGGCGCCCCCAACTCGGTGGCCGTGAAGCCCACCGACGCCATCTCGGCAAGGACGCGGTCGACGGGCAGCATCCGCCCCCATCCCGGCACCTCGCAGACACCCCACGAGATCGGGGCACCTGCAAGGCGATCCAAGAGCCCCACGTCTCACCCCCCGAGCGGCTCGCTGTCGTTGTTGACGTCGTAGAGCGCTCCAACCCCTCTGAGCAGTGGTGTTAGAGCGCTCTAACGCCTTGGGTCAGATACTGTGAAGCGCAGCACGATCTGTCAAGGGGTCTGAGTGCGAAATCCGACGATGGACGACGTCGCGCGGGAGGCCCGGGTCTCCCGCGCACTGGTATCGCTGGTGATGCGGGGGAGCTCCAGGGTCAGCGACGAGCGACGGGCACGCGTCATCGACGCTGCGGCCCGCCTCGGCTACCGGCCGAACGCGATGGCTCGCAGCCTGGCCAGCCGCCGAACCGCGACGCTCGGTGTCCTGCTGAACGACCTCCACAACCCCTTCTTCGCCGAGATCTTCGACGGCATCAGCGCCGCCGCCGAGCCGCTCGGCTACCGACTGCTGCTCGCCACCGGGGGACGGCGGTCACCCGGTGAGCGGGCTGCTGTCGAGGCCATCCTCGAGTACCGGCCCGACGGGTTCATCCTCGTGAGCCCCAGGCTGACGTCGTCGTCGATCGTCGAGCTGGCGGACGCGGTCCCGGTGGTGGTGATCGGTCGCGTGGTGCGGGCCGCCTCGCTCGACTGCGTGCTGACCGACGAGGCTCACGGGGCCACGCTCGCGGTGGAGCATCTGGCCGGTCTCGGCCATCGCCGGATCGTCCACATCGACGGCGGCGCGGGCGCCGGGGCCAACCCCCGACGCTCGGGCTACGTCAAGGCGATGCAACGGACGGGCCTGGCGGAGCACACCACGGTCCTTCCCGGGGAGTTCACCGAGGTCGCCGGGGTGCACGCCGCCGAGGCACTGCTCGACGACGGACGTCTTCCCACCGCCATCTTCGCCGCCAACGACCTGGTCGCCGCCGGCGCGATGGACGCGCTCGAAGACGCCGGCCTGCGCATCCCCGACGACGTCTCGATCATCGGCTATGACAACACGTCGCTCGCCCGGCTCCATCACGTGTCGCTCTCGACCATCGACCAGCCTCGGGAGGAGATGGGCCGGATCGCGCTCACGATGCTGCACGAGCGGATCGAGCACGAGCGCAGCGAGCGCGTGGTGCACCTCACGACCCCGACGCTCGTGGCCCGGCGGACCACCGGGCCGGTTGCTTCGTGAGCCGGCCGGGCCTCTTGCTCACCGGCGCGGTCGCAGTGCTTGCGCTGCTCCCCGGTGCCGCCGCGCGCCCCGAGGCGTCTCTCGCCCACCCAGGCGCCCTACCGGGCACCGTTGGGGTGGTCGACGTGCGCGCCGTCGGGCCGCACCGGGCGCAGCTCGCCACGGGTGTGGTGGTGGGTGACGGGTTGGTGCTCACCGTGGCCCATGTGCTGGGCGACGCCACGGAGATCCAGGTCGACTCACGACCGGCCTGCGCGATCGTCGTCGACCGGGAGCGCGATGCCGCGATCGTCGCAGTCACGGGGCTCCGAACGCCCCCGGTCGGGCTGGCGGAGAGCGCGGCCCCCGGCGGTGCCTGGCTTGCCCGTCCGAGCCACGGTTCCGGATCCGAGCCAGCGCCGCCAGCGGAGGTGTCGGCTGCCGGCATCCGGCGCCGCATCGTCGCTCGGGTACACGATCCTGTCGACGCGGCGACCTACGTGCGAGCCGCCCTCGAGCTCGAGACGCAGGTGGCGGCAGGCGACTCGGGGGTGCCCGTGCTGGACGCCCACGCGCGACTCGTCGGGATGGTGTTCGCCGTCTCCCGCGAGCGCCCGAACACGTCGTACGGAGTGGCCGTTGACGAACTGGCACCCCTGGTCGAGGCGGCCACCACGCGCTCGTGCCGCTGATTACCGCCCGCGCGCCGTGTCGGTCACCCGGCGTCGAGGTCAGCGCTACTGGCCGCGTATCAGGCGCGATCGGCCATCCGTTTGGCGCCCTTGGTTCGAAGCCAGGCGGCGAGCTGGTCGTGGCCCTCCTGGAGGGCGACGTCGAGCGGGGTGAGGTCGCCCCAGCCGACCCAGTCGAGGTCGGCGCCGTGGGCGAGGAGGTACTCGGCGATCGATTGCTGGTTGCCGTGGCAGGCCGACCAGAAGGCATCGGTGACGATGTCCGCGGTCGGTGGGTGCTCCTCGCCGGTGAAGTGGACCTCGACTCGATCTTGAAGGCCCAGGGCGGCGGCATCCTTGAGCCGGGTGGTCGCCCCGCGGGCGACCAGGCGTCGCGCCGCCGCCCACTGGCCGAACCCGACGGCGTCGGCGAGCGGCGGGCCCCCACCGAGCACGGCGCCGGGCGCCTCGACGTCGGCGCCGGCGTCGAGCAGGGCGTCGATGGCGGCGACGTCGTCGCTGCTCGCCGCCCAGTGCAGAGGTGTCTCGCGGTGCGATCCGACGAAGCGGGCGTCGGGGTCGGCGCCGGCCGCGGCGAGGGACGTGATGGTCGCGGCGACGTTGGGGAAGTGACCGGGCCAGTCGGTCGCGATGTGCAGCAGCGTGCGTGACTGATCGAGATCGCCGAGACGCGCCGTCGCGAGGTCGGGGCGCTCGCGGAGCAGCCGATGGAGCGTGTCGAGGTCGCCTTGGTGGATGGCGGTGGTGACAGCACCCGCGATTGGGTCGTCGGTCGCGAGCAGCACGTCGCCATCGGCGGTGCTTTGGGACCCGATGAGGGGCGACCCGAAGCGCACCGTGTTGCCGTCGGGGTCGATGTGGCTGCCTTCCCGCATGCCGTAGTCGGTGTCGATCGGCGCGTGCAGCACGCCGGCGACGCCGGCGGCGACCCACTCGGTGTAGAGGGCGTCGGCGTCCCGGACGTGGAGGTAACAGGTGGCAGTGTTCGCGTTGGGGTCGAAGCCGTCGGGCTCGCCGATGTGCAGCTCGACGCCATCGCGCGTGGCGAATCCGTAGCCGCCGCCGCTCCACTCCTCGGTCTCGAACCCGAGCGCCGCGTAGTGCGCCAGGGCACGGGTGACGTCGCGCGTGGCGAGGACGGGCACGGCACGGCGCAGCGGTCGACCGGCGCGTTCGTCGGCGAGCCAGCCGATGCAGTCCTCGCACAGGCCCACCTCGTCGTGACAGCCGAGCCGCACCAGCTCCTCGGCCGGCTTCGTCGTGCCACAGCACCAGCAGTCGGTCGATGCGGCTGGCGCCGGATCGGACGTCATGACACCGGTCCGGAACGTTTGATCGCGTCGGCCACGTCGCTCCACGTCTGACGACCGATGGCGGCGACCTCAGCCACACCGATCACCCGGCCTGCGGACTGGCCCGCAACCGCGCCCGAGAGATGATCGTGGTCGCAGTACAGGTTGGCGTGATAGCAGAAGTCCTCGACGAGATGTGCGCATCGACTGGTCGGCAACCAGAGCCGCATCGCTCCACCGTTGACGGGAACTCCGCGATGGAGGGTCACGCGCAGTTCTGTCTCGCACGCGGGGCAGGACGTGATCGCGTCGGCGTCGATGCCCAGCGCCGCGGGGATGCCGATGGCGTCGAGGGCGCACCAGGTGTTGACCGTGCCCTGTGCGTGGGCGACGCGATGCCGGGTCGGACGGGTGACAAGCCCATGGACACCGATCACTACCCCGTGTTCGTCGACCTCGAGACGTCCGGCGGCGACCAGATCATCGACGAGGCGCGGCTCATCGGTCAGGTCGGCGATGAACCGCCGTTCGCCGCGCCACAGCGCGACGAACCCGTCGACGGCCACTCGACGGGCGGCTGCGTCCTCCTCGAGCCAGGTCACTCCGTCTCCACCCCTGCCAGTCGACCCGCTCACCTCCGACCGGCCTCGACCGCGTCGATCGGCCCGAACAGCACACAGCCCACTTGGTCGTCGCGACCGAGCGCGACGTTGGCGATCGCGGTCACCTCGCAGCCTCCCGATCGCCGCGCTGCGGCCACCAGCATCGACGAGCCGTAGAACAGGAGCGCGCCACCGGCCGTCGCCGGGATGAGAAACAGCGGCGTGAACACCGCCGCGTTCACACAGGTCGCGACCGGCCCGGTGGCGTCGAGACGACCCGGGTTCCGGCGCGCCCGCCATCCCAGCAATCCGACTGCCACGGCGGGGAGCACGAGCAAGCCGACTGCGACATCGGCCCAGTTCGGATCGCGCCACACCAAGGCGAGCAAGACGAACCCGATCCCGACCGCGATGCGGGCGGCGGTCCCGACCGGGCCGACGCCGCGCGGTTGCGGCCGGGGCGTGGCGGTGGTTGTGGTCGTCGTCGCATGCATGCCCCCGATCATGCACCTTCCCGCTGACCGGAAGGTCAAGGCCGCGGCGCCGCGAACAGGTGCCACCGTCAACCGGCGATGATCGAGCAGTAGCCGCGGCAGTCCGCCGGGTCCTGGGCCGCCGCCCTGCGAACCAACATCTGCAGGTGGGCACGCGTGGCAGCGAGCTCCGCGATCCGGGCGTCGACCTCTGCGAGCCGCTCCTCGACGACGCGCCCGACGTGCTGACACGGCGGGTCGCCACTGTCCCCGATCTCGAGGACCTGGCGGATCTGACGCAAGGTCAACCCGCCCGCCTGGGCGTGACGGATGAACGTCAACCGATCGACGACCTCGGGTCGATAGTCGCGGTAGCCGGCGGTTGTCCGCTCGGGGGATGCCAGCAGGCCCTCCTGCTCCCAGAACCGGATCGTCTTGGCCGGCACCCCGGCCTCCTGGGCGACCGCACCGATCCTCATCGGACCTCCCCTTGACCTTCCCGTCGACTGGAATGTCTACGGTAGGTCCGTGAACGGCTCGACCCAACCGACGCTCGAGCTCCTCTACTTCGACTCCTGTCCGCACTGGCGCCTGGCGGCCGAACGGCTCGCGACGATCGCCGCCGAGCTCGGCCTCACCGTCGAGCATCGCGAGGTCACCACTGACGCGCAGGCCGTGGCCGTCGGCTTCCACGGATCGCCCACCATCCTCATCGACCGCCGCGACCCCTTCGCCACCGGGAACGAGCCCGCCGGGCTGGCCTGCCGCATCTACACAACGCCAGACGGGCCCGCCGGATCACCCACGCTCGACCAGCTGCGAGCCGCGCTCAGCTGAGACGATCCGGCCGCCCTCACGGTCAGCGATGGCGGCGCCGCGCCGCTCGCGTGAGGTGGTCAGCCCTCGGGGTAGTACACGAACAGCTCGCCGCCCGTGTCGGTCGACGGCGAGTGACTCGTCCCGGCGGCGAAGTGCAGGAACGTGCCCGGACCGTGCACCGACCCTTCGCCGGTGAGCCCGCGGAATGTGCCTCGGACGACGTAGACGTCCTCGGGCCCCGGCTCGTGGACGTCGATTCCCGGCCACTGCGAGAAGGCCGGGAAGCTCACGAGCAGGGCGCGTCGGGCGTTCGGCTCCGGTCCGGAGCGGTAGAGGCGGTGCACCACGATCCCGTTGCCGACCTCGCTCGTCTCGGCGTCGCTGACGTGTGCTTCGAGAAAGGCCCCTGGTGTCACGCTGCGATTGTGTCCCGGCGGCCCAGCCGGCGACAGAGAGTTCTGGGCGTGCCGAGCGTCGTGACGGGTTGGTGACGTCGGGACCGTGTGACCTTCAGAGGCGGTTCAGCGGTCGCCGCGGACACTCGAGGGGGGCACCGGGTCGAGGGCGGCGGCGAAGACCGCGGCGACGTCCGCGGCGTAGGTGACCGTGACGTCGCTGCCGATCTGCACGACCGCCCGGAGCAGCGAGAGGCAGATCGTCACGATGCCGTTGGCGACGGCCACCGCGTCGATGTCGGGGCGGACGCGGCCGGTGGCCTGCTCTGTGCGGAGCCGCTCCGCGCACGCCTTGCGCAGCTCGTGGAGCGCCGGGATGTCCATGACGCGGGCGGTGACCTCGGGCTCGAGCCCGGCGAGCAGCCGGCGGGCGAGCGGATGGCGGTCGACGGCGTCGATCAGCGTGAACACGAGGGTGCGCCGCCAGTCGTCGTTCTCGAGGTCCTCGAGGATGTGCGAGACGCCCTCGACGATGACCGCGGCGGCGTCGTGGTCGACCGCCGCCAGGAACAGGGCTTCCTTGTTGGGGAAGTACGCGTAGGCGACCGTGCCCCCGACCGAGGCGTCGCGGGCGATGTCGGCGACCGAGGTCGCCCGGTAGCCGTCTCGCCCGAAGCGGGCGATGGCCGCGTCGAGGATGGCGCGCCGGGTGAGCTCGCCCTTGGACGGACTGCTGGCCCTCGTCGTCGACATCGGTCGCAGGATAGCAATATTGAGGGATTGAGTGAATCTCTCAGATCGTCTACGGTGAGCTCACCGCCCACTGGCCCTACCTCGGAGCCCGCCGATGCCGCAGACCAGTGCCCCCGACCGCAAGGTCCCCACCCGCCGCATCTCGTTCGACGAGTCGCTGCACGACCTTCCCCGGCACTTCGCCGCCGGTGGCGACCTGATCCAGAGCCACCTCGCCGCGGCCCTCTCGTCGGTGTTCCCCGACGGCGAGGACTTCTTCGTCCGCTCGGTGCGCCACTACCGCGACCGCATCACCGATCCCGACCTCAAGCGCCAGGTGGCCGGGTTCATCGGCCAGGAGGCGACGCACGGGCGTGAGCACCGGGCGCTCAACGACCGGCTCGCCCAGCTCGGCTACCCCACGAAGACGTTCGAGCGCCTCACCCGGCGGGGCCTGGCCCTGCGCGAGCGCGTGGCGCCCCCGATGTCGAACCTGGCCGCCACCGCGGCACTCGAGCACTTCACCGCGACGTTCGCCCAGCTGCTCCTGTCGAGCGGCGACGCCCGGGCGCTGTTCGGGCACGACGAGATCCGCAACCTGTTCCTGTGGCACGCGCTCGAGGAGGCCGAGCACAAGGCCGTCGCCTTCGACGTCTACAAGGCGATGGGCGGCGGGGAGCGCCTGCGGGTGTGGACCATGAAGCTCCTGAGGGTCGCCTTCATCGCCGGCACCGCGTTCCAGGTCGCCGTCTCGCTGGCCCGGGACGCCTCGGCGTACCGGCCCGGCGCCCTGCGGGCCAGCTGGCGCCGCTTCCGGCGCTCGCCGATCATGCAGCAACACCTCTGGCGGCAGCTGTGCGACTACGACCGCCCCGACTTCCACCCCGACGACCACGACACGACCGACCTGGTCGAGCGCTGGGGGGCCGAGCTGTTCGGCGCCGACGGCACGCTCAACGACAAGCTGGCCACCAGCGCCGCGTGAAGGAGCCCGACAACTCGTGACCTCCCCTGTTGGCGACGGCGACGGCGCCGTCGAACACCTCGACGTGCTGATCGTCGGCGCCGGCCTGTCGGGCATCGGCGCCGGCCACCACCTGCAGACGAAGTGCCCGTGGGCCCGCTACGCCATCTTCGAGGCACGCGACGCCATCGGCGGCACCTGGGACCTGTTCCGCTACCCGGGCATCCGCTCGGACTCGGACATGTTCACCCTCGGCTACTCGCTGCGCCCGTGGGGCCGGCGCGAGTCGATCGCCGACGGGCCGTCGATCCTGCAGTACATCCGCGACACCGCCCGCGAGACCGGGGTGGGCGAGCACATCCGGTTCCACCACCGCATCGTGCGCGCCGACTGGTCGACCGCCGAGGCGCGCTGGTCGCGTGACCGCCGAACGGACCGACACCGGCGAAACCGTGCAGGTCACCGCGGGGTTCGTCTTCTCGTGCTCGGGCTACTACCGCTACGACCAGGGCTACACGCCCGAGTTCCCCGGCCGCGACGACTTCCGGGGCACGATCGTGCACCCCCAGGCCTGGCCCGACGACCTCGACTACGCCGGCAAGCGCGTCGTCGTGATCGGCAGCGGCGCCACCGCCGTCACCCTCGTCCCCGCCCTGGCCGAGACGGCCGGCCATGTCACGATGCTGCAGCGGTCGCCCAGCTACGTCGCTTCGCTGCCCGGCACCAACCCGTTCACCGGCGTGCTGCACAAGGCGCTGCCCAAGCGGTGGGCCGACACCGCGGCCCGGTGGGTCAACGCCCTCGGCACCCAGGCGTTCTTCCAGCTCAGCCAGCGCCGGCCCGCCCTGGTGAAGAAGCTGCTGCGTCGGGGCGTCGAGCGCCAGCTGCCTGCGGGGTACGACGTCGACACCCACTTCACCCCCCGCTACGACCCGTGGGATCAGCGGCTGTGCGTGGCCCCCGACGGCGACCTGTTCCGGGCGATCCGGGAGGGCCGGGCGTCGGTGGTCACCGACACCATCGACACCTTCACCGAGACGGGCATCCGGCTGACGTCGGGCGGCGAGCTCGAGGCCGACATCATCGTGACGGCCACCGGCCTCGACCTGCTGTTCCTCGGCGGCGTCACGCTGACCGTCGACGGCGAGGATCCCGGGATCACCGACCGGCTCACCTACAAGGGGATGATGGTCGAGGGCGTGCCCAACCTGGCCCTCGCCATCGGCTACACCAATGCCTCGTGGACGCTGAAGTGCGACCTGACGTGCGACTACGTGTGCCGCATGCTCATCCACATGCGGCGCACCGGGCTGCGCCAGGCCACGCCCGTGAGCACCGAAGCCGGGGTGAGCGGCCAGGCGCTGCTCGGGTTGTCGTCGGGGTACGTGCAACGGGCGGTCGACCGCTTCCCCAAGCAGGGCACCGCGTTCCCGTGGCAGGTGCACCAGAGCTACCTCAAGGACTTCCGGGCGCTGCGGCTGCGGGGCCTCGAGGACGAGGCGATGGTGTTCTCCAACCCCCGGCCAGCGGCCACGCCCGAGCCGGCGCTGACGGCCACCGCCTCGTGACGCCCCGATGAAGGACTTCGCCGGGCGCGTGGCCGCCATCACCGGCGCCGGGTCGGGCATCGGCCGGGCCTTGGCCGAGGACCTCGCCGGGCGGCGCGCCCACCTCGCGCTGTCCGACATCGACGAGGCGGGCCTGGCCGAGACGGCCGCCCGCTGCGAGGGACGGGGCGTGAAGGTCACCGTGGCGCCGGTCGACGTCGCCGACCGCGCCGCCGTGTTCGCGTGGGCCGACCGGGTCGTGGCCGAGCACGGCGCCGTGCACCTCGTCGTCAACAACGCCGGCGTCGGCCTGGGGGCCACGGTCGAGGCGATGTCCTACGAGGACTTCGAGTGGTTGATGGGCATCAACTTCTGGGGCGTCGTCCACGGCACCAAGGCGTTCCTGCCGCACCTCGCCGCCGCGGGCGAGGGCCACATCGTCAACCTGTCGAGCGTGTTCGGGCTGATCAGCGTGCCTTCGCAGTCCGCCTACAACGCGGCGAAGTTCGCGGTGCGGGGCTTCACCGACGCCCTGCGCATGGAGCTCGAGATCGCCGGTAGCCCCGTCTCGTGCACGACCGTGCACCCGGGCGGGGTCAAGACGAACATCGCCCGCAACGCCCGCATCGACCCCAGCGTCGCCGACCTGACCGGCGACAGCGGGGCGGACGCGGGCGACGAGTTCGCAAGCTGGCGCGCACGACGCCGGCCGATGCGGCTGCGCAGATCCTGCGGGCGGTCGAGCGCAACCGGCGGCGGGTGCTCGTCGGACCCGACGCCAAGCTGATCGACGTCGTGGCCCGCCTTCCCGCCGGGCTGTACCAGCGGGCCACCGTGCTCGGAGCGAAGGCCCAGAGCGCGGGTTCCCCGCCGGCGGAGGCGGCATCGTAGTGAGCGCAGCGAGCGAACCATGAGCACAGTGTGTTACCCGGCCCGAAGGGCCGAGCGCTCATTCCGAGGGCGCCTCGGGCCCGTCACCGAGCAGGACGCCGCCCTCGACGCCGAGTGCGGTCAGCCCGAGCCGCCCGAGGTCGAGCTGCTTCCGGCCCGCGAGGCCGAGGTCGGCGGCCTCGCGGTGCGCCGGGCCCTGCCCCGCCGGGCGCGCCGCACGGTGGGCGCGTGGTGCTTCGCCGACCACTTCGGTCCCGCACCGTCCCCCGCGTCGATGCTGATCGGCCCGCACCCCCACATGGGTCTGCACACCGTGACGTGGTTGGTGGAGGGCGAGCTCCTGCACCGCGACAGCATCGGCAGCGAGCAGCTGATCCGCCCAGGCCAGCTCAACCTGATGTCCGCGGGGCACGGCGTGGCGCACGCCGAGGAACAGCCGTCCGGCGCCCCGGGTGGGGCCCGCATGCACGGCATCCAGCTGTGGGTGGCGCAGCCCGAGGCCACCCGCCACGGGCCGGCGGCGTTCGAGCACCACGCGGAGCTGCCGCAGGTCCCGCTGGGCGACACGGTGGCGACGGTGCTCGTCGGCGAGGTGGCGGGGGCGCGCTCGCCCGCCCGCGCCGACACGCCGCTCGTCGGCGCCGAGCTCGCCCTCGCCGGTGGGCCGGCGACGGTGCCGCTCGATCCAGGGTTCGAGCACGCGCTCGTGGTCCTCGACGGCGGCGTCGCGGTGGGCGACGAGGTGGTGGGCCCCGGCGTGCTGGCCTACCTGGGCGAGGGCCGTGACGCCGTCGTACTCGCCGCCGAGGCCCCCGCACGGGTGGTGCTCCTCGGGGGCGAGCCGTTCCCCGAGCCGATCCTCATGTCGTGGAACTTCGTGGCCCGCCAGCGCGGCGAGGTCGACCGCGCCGCCGCCGAGTGGAACGCGGGCGACCCCCGGTTCGGCACCGTGGCGTCGGAGCTGGCCCGCATCCCGGCGCCGACGTCCGGCATCGGCTGACCGGCCGACGCGCTCGCGCCGGTCAGGCGTCGGCCGCGAAGGTGTCGCGCAGGTCGCGCTTGAGGACCTTGCCCGCGGGGTTGCGGGGCAGCGGCTCGGACCACACGGCCACGCGGCTCGGCACCTTGAACGGGGCCAGGCGCTCGCCGACGTGGGCCCGCAGCTCCTCGGCGGTGACGGTCGCGCCCGCCCGCGGGACGACGACGGCGGCCACCTCCTCGCCGAGGCGCTCGTGGGGGACGCCGAACACGGCGGCCTCGTGCACCGCGGGGTGCTCGTAGATGGCGGCCTCGACCTCGGCGCTGTAGACGTTCTCGCCGCCGCGCAGGACCATGTCCTTGGCGCGGTCCTCGACGTACACGAAGCCCTCGTCGTCGACGCGCCCGATGTCGCCCGTGCGCAGCCACCCGTCGACGATCGTCTCGGCAGTGGCGTCGGGACGGTTCCAGTAGCCGCGGATGAGGTTGGGGCCCTTGAACCAGATCTCGCCACGCTCGCCGTCTGGCACGGGCACGCCCGCCTCGTCGCGCACCTCGACCTGCAGGATCGGGGTGGCCCGCCCGGTGCTGGTCGGGTGCGTCAGGTAGTCCTCGCCGCCGTTCTGGGGGCCGTAGGCGTTGGTCTCGGTCATGCCGTAGCCGATGTTCGGGCTGGCCTTGGCGAAGCTGGTCGCCACCCGGCGCACCAGCTCGGGCGGCGCGGGCGCGCCGCCGCCGCCCACGGCGATCAGGCTGGACGTGTCGAACTCGGCGAACCGGGGCGACTGCAGCATGTCCCAGCTCTGGGTCGGCACCCCCACGAAGTTCGTGACCCGCTCGCGCTCGATCAGCTCCAGCGCCCGTTCGGGGTCCCACTTGTACATGATCACCAGCTTGAGGCCGCTGGCGAAGCAGCCGAGCATCACGGGGATCGAGCCGGTGACGTGGAACAGCGGCACGATCAGGATGAACGACGGCGGGGTCGTCGGCGTCGCCGGGGTGCCCCGGCGGAGCCGGTCGACGGCGGCACGGCAGCTGTAGCCCATCAGCGCCTGGGTCACGGCTCGGTGGGTGGACACCGCGCCCTTCGGCCGGCCCGTCGTGCCCGACGTGTACAGGATCGTGGCGTCGTCGTCGGGCGAGATGGCCACCTCGGGAAGCGGCTTCCCGAGCGGCAGCGCATCCTCCCAACGGTCGACGTCTGCCAGAGCACCGTCGGGGTCGTCGCCGAGGCGGACGCCGAGCACCCGCACGCCGAGCCGCCGCGTCGAGTCACGGGTGCGCTCGACGCGCTCGCGGTCCGCGACGAGCACGGACGCACCACAGTCCTCGAGCGCCCAGCCCAGCTCCTCCTCCGTCCACCAGGCGTTGAGCGACACAGAGACCGCTCCCACCGACGTGATGGCGGCGAAGGCCACGACCCATTCGGGGTAGTTGCGCATCCCGATGGCGACACGGTCGCCCACGCCCACGCCGTACGTGTCGACGAGCAGCGCCCCGAGGGCGTCGACCCGGGCCATGACGTCGGCGAAGCCCCAACGCTCGTCCTCGTACACGAGGAACGTGGCGTCACCACGCGGCCGGGCCGTGGCGAACACGTCGCGGAGGCTGTTCGGGCCGTTCACGAACACCGTGGTGGGGACGCCCGCAATGTCGATCGTGCCGGTCTCGAACCGTTCCCCCGGGGCGGTGACCGCCGCCACCGCGTCGGCGTAGCTCAACGACATCGATCCGGTTCCTCCAGCGGGTCTCCGATCCCGGCCGCGCAGCCGCGCGCTGACCGGCGGTCAGTATGCGGACGATAGTGGCCGTCCGGCGCCGCGGCGAAGGCGCCGGGTCGCAGGGCGCGCGGGGAGGTCAGGCCGTCACCACACGGACGAGCACGGCGGCGCTGACGAGCGCGACCGACCCGGCGACGAAGGCGGCGCCGGCCGGGCGCGGCGGCGGGACCGGTCGTCGCTGCAGCTCGCGCAGGCGCCAGAGGCACGCGAGGAGGCCGGGCACGACCACGACGGCCGCGATCACCAGCACGAGGACGACGTCGGCCCGCCGGTCGATCAGCCGCGTCGACAGCGCAGCCAGCGCACCGCACGAGAGCACCGTGCGCACCCAGGCGAACTCGGTGCGCTCGGCCGCCTCGCCTGCGAAGGGGTCATCCTCGTCGTCGCCGCGCGCACTCACCGGAGCGCCAGCACGATCGCCACGGCACCCGCGACCGCCACCATGGCCGTGCTGAGGACGGGGATGGCCCACGGCCGGGGGAGCGGGCGGCCGTGGCGCATGGCCTGCTGCACCTGGTGCCAGCGGACGTAGCTCGATCCGGCGAGCATGAGGCTCAGCGCCACGGCCACCACCGCCAGCGTGCGGCGGGTCGCGTCGCCGAGGGACTCGGGGCCCACCTCCTCGAGGGCGATCCCGCCGGCGAGCAGCGCCAGGGACGTGCGCACCCAGGCGAGGAACGTGCGCTCGTTCGCGAGGCTGAAGCGGTAGTCGGGCTCGACGCCACCGCCGTCCTCGGGCTCAGTCGGCACGGACGTAGCCTGGCACCCCCGCCCGTTCGGGCGTGGGACGCTCGGGCTCGGTCCCCGTCTCGTCCACGCGGGCGCTGTCAGCGCCCTCGGCCGGCTCGGCCGGCTCGGCGGGCTCGGCAGCCTCCGCGGCCTCGACAGCAGCCGACCGCCGGCCGAGCTCGTCGAGGATGGCAAGGAAGAACACCGCGAGCGCCAGGCCGTAGGCGACGCCCCCGACGCCGTACATCTCGTAGCCGACGAGGGCAACGACCCAAGGGGCGAGCAGCCCGATGTGCACGCTGCGGAGGGAGATGCGCCGTCGCAGCCAGAACGAGTCGCCGAACTGGCACGCGAGCACCACCACCACGGTCACCACGGTGACCACCTCTGACTTGAGCGCCAGCTCCAGCAGGATCAGCGGCAAGGTGCCGAGGACCAGCCCCACGTGGGGCAGCATCGCCATCACGCCGGCTGCCAACCCCAGGGCTGCGGGCGAGGGCACGTCGAGCAGCGCCGCCGCGCCGGCCACGGCGAGCCCGGCCACCACCCCCTCGGCCACGGTCAGCAGGATCGCGCGGCGCGAGCGGCGCAGCGCCGGGGGCACGACCGACTCGACGCTCTCCCGCATGCGGGGGTCGGGCAGCTGGTCAACCGCCGACTGGGCCAGGCGGGGGCCGTACGACATGAGGAACAGCGTCAGGATGCCGCCGATGAAGTAGGTGGGGGCGGTGCCTGCGGTCGAGGCCAGCACATCGTCGGTGCCGGTGACCCGTTCGTCGAGCGCGTCGACGAACAGGTCGACGCGCCGAGAGGCGTCGACGTCGCGTGCCGCCTCGCCGATCGAGTCGTCGCGCGCCTCGAGCTCGGCGGCTGCGTCGCGCGCCGACTCGCTCAGCCGGTCGACGCCCGAGGACAGGTCGTCGAACGCCACGTAGATGACGCCCCACGTGGCCGCGGCCGCCACGAGCAGGGCGATGATGACCGACAGGATCCGCGGGAGCCGGCGGTCGAGCACGTCGACCACGGGATCGATCAGGACCGCCACCACGCCGGCCGCCACCGCCCACGAGAGCGGCTGGTGGGCGGCCACGAACAGGCGCTGCGCCAGGATCGCCAGCACCACCGCCACCACGGCCAGCACCGCCGACTTCCCGGAGATGCGGATCACCCGGCGGGGCGGCTCGGGTGGGGTCGTGGCCACGGCCGTACCGTACCGGCAGCCGGGTCTCGCGGGCTGCGGCGTGACGTACCGTACGCCCGATGGCCGACGACGCCAACGAGCCACCCCGAGACGGCCCCGAGCCCGGCGCGGCCGGTTCGGCCGTGGCGCCGCCGGCGTCGCGGGCGCCGGACGTCGTCGACATCGACCCGTGGTCGTACTTCGCCTTCGCGGCGGCGGCGACCATCGCCGTCGCCCTGTTCACGATCGGCAGCACCGCCGGCAACGTCCTCACCGGCATCGGCGTGGGCGTGCTGGTGGGGGTGGCGCTCTCGCCGGTCGTGGGCGCGGTCCAGCGCCGGTGGTCCACCTCGCGGGGCATGGCGGTGACGCTGGTGGGCGCCGGCCTGTCGGTCGCGTTCGCCGCCATTGTCACCGTCGTTGCGCCCGCAGCCGTCAACCAGCTCCAGGACTTCAGCGACGAGCTGCCGTCGACGGTGCGCGACTTCTACAGCTGGCCGATCGTCGGGCCCCGCCTCGAGGCCGCCGACGCGGCCGGCCGCGTCGAGAAGTGGATCGAGGACGCGCCGGCCGACATCGACGACGCCACGCTGGCCGACGTGGGCGAGCGGTTGATCGGCGGAGTGTTCAGTGCCGTTGTGGTGCTGGTGACGGCCCTCGGCGTGATGATCGACGGCGGCGTGATCGTGCGACGGTTTCGCGCCCTGGTCCCGCTCGACCGGCGGCCGGGAGCCGACCGGCTCGGGCGCATCGTGTACGCCACCTTCGGCAGCTACTTCGCCGGCTCGCTGTTCGTCGCCGTCCTCAACGGGCTCGTGATCCTCTGCGCCGGCCTGCTGCTCGGCGTGCCGCTGGCTCCCGTCGCGGGCCTGTGGGCGACGCTCACCAACCTCATCCCCCAGATCGGCGGGTTCCTCGGCGGGGGCTTCTTCGTTCTGCTCGCCCTGACCCAGGGACCGGTGGAGGGCGTCATCGCCCTCGCCGTGTTCCTCGGTTACCAGAACCTCGAGAACAACGTGATCAGCCCGGCGATCGTCGGCACGGCCGTGAACCTGTCGCCGCCGACGACCATGCTGGCGGCCCTCGTGGGTGCCGCCGCGGCCGGGGTGCCCGGCGCGCTGGTGGCCACCCCGCTCCTCGGGGCGGTCAAGGCCATCTACCTCGACCGCCGGGGCGAGATGCCCGAGCGCGAGTCGCAACGCGTGCAGAAGCGGGTGTCCGGGATCGTTCGCCGGCTGCCGGGGCGCCGGCGCACCGTCGACCGGGACCCGCCGACCGCGGCGCCCGACGGCTGACCGGCGCCTCAGACGGGCAGGTCGCCCGTGGCGGTGCGCGTGCTGCCGTGGTCCTTGTAGGCGGCGATCGTGCGCTGGGCGATGCGCATCTGGTGGATCTCGTCGGCGCCGTCGGCGAACCGAGCCCAGCGGGCGTGCTGGTACATGCTCGCCAGCGGCGTGTCGGTCGAGTAGCCGAGCGCGCCGTGCACCTGGATCGACCGGTCGATGATGCGGTTCAGCGCGTTGGCCACGAAGTGCTTGGCCATCGACACCTCGGACTTGAAGTCGAGCTTGTTGTCGATGCGGTAGGCGGCGTGCAGCACCATGAGCTTGGCCTGGTACAGCTCCATCGTGGAGTCGGCGATCATCCACTGCACGCCCTGCTTCTCGGCCAGCAGCGAGCCATGGCTGAACCGGTTCAGCGACCGGTCGACCATCATGTCGAGCGCGGTCTCGGCCTGGGCGATCCAGCGCATGCAGTGCGCCAGCCGGGCCGGGCCGAGGCGGTACTGGCCGAGCATGTGGCCCTGCCCACGGCCGCCGAGCATGGCGTCGGCCGGCACCCGCAGGTCCTCGATGCGGATCTCGGAGTGGCCCGTCGAGCCGTGCATGGTCTCGACCTCGCGCACCTCGGTCCACCCCTCGGAGGGGATGTCGACGAGGAAGGCCGTGTTGGCGGCTTGGGGCAGGTCGGGGTCGTCCTCGGTGCGGGCGATGAGGATGGCGAACTGCGAGCGGTGGGCGTTCGAGATGAACCACTTGTGGCCGTTGATGACCCACTCGTCGCCGTCCTGGTAGGCGTGGGTCTTGATCAGCGTCGGGTCGGACCCCGCCACCTCGGGCTCGGTCATGGCGAAGCAGCTCATCGCCCTGCCCTCGCAGAGGGGCCGCAGGTACTTCTCCTTCTGCGCGTCGGTGCCCCAGTGCAGCAGGGTGTGCATGTTGCCCTCGTCGGGGGCCTGGCAGTTCATGACCCATGGCCCGAGGCGGGTCTTGGCCCCCTCGGCCTGGACCATGGCCAGCTCGACGTGGCCGAGCCCCATGCCGCCCCAGTCCTCGGGCATGTGGGGGAGCCACAGGCCCTCCTCGCGGGCCTTGGCCCGCATGTCGAGGATGAGCTTGATGTAGTCGGCGCGGTCCAGCTCCTCGCGGTTGCCCATCTGCTCCTCGCCGGGCCGCACGACCGTGTCGATGAACGTGCGGACCCGCACGCGGATGTCCTCGAGCTCGGGCGTGAGGGTGAAGTCGATGGCCATGGGATCAACCTTTCGCGATGACGGTGCTGGCCCGGGCGAACAGCCCGAGGGTCGTGGCGTGGAGCAGGTCGCCGGTGAGCTTGGGGGCCTTGCCGGCGCACGCTCTGGCATGCGTCCCCTCGAGGACGATGCCGAGCTTGAAGCAGGCCATCGCCGTGTACCAGGGGGCGGCGGACGTGTCGCGGTCGCTGTGCGCGGCGTAGCGGGCGACCAGCTCGGCGGGGGAGGGGAGGTCGGCGATGCCGCCGCCGATGCCGCCGAACGGGGCGGCCGTCTCGGGCGACGTGTCGGCCGGGTCGGGCCCGATCGGCCAGGTGCCGAGCAGGTTCCCCAGGTCGAGCAGGGGGTCGCCGATCGTGCACATCTCCCAGTCGACGATGGCGACCACCTCGGGCCCGTCGGGGGCGATCATCACGTTCGACATGTGGTAGTCGCCGTGCATGATCCCGGGCCGCCAGGCGCGGGGCCGGTTGTCGTCGAGCCAGGACGCCACCCGGTCGAGGCCCGGGATCTCGGGGCCGGGGTAGCCGTCGAGCTCGCCGTACGTCTCGAGCTCGTGCATCCACCGGGGCACCTGCCGCTCGAGGAACCCGTCGGGCTTGCCGAGGTCGGCCAGGCCGACCGCCTCGTGGTCGACGGCGCCGAGGCGGGCTGCGGCCGCGGCCACGTTCAGGCCCATCTCGTGGCGGACCGCGGCGTCGCCGGTGTGCACCCGGGCCAGCTCACCGGCCGGGTTGAAGCCCTCGACGGGCGCCATGAGGTAGAAGACCGCGTCGCCCGCCACGCCGGCGTCGGGCTCGCCGGGGCCGGCGACGAAGGCGGGGTGGGGGACGTCCTCGCCGGCCAGCGCCTGGAGCACCCGCGCCTCGCGTCGCATCACGTCGTTGCTGGCCCGGCGGAGGTGCCGCGGGCCACGCCGCAGGACGTAGTCGCGGTCGCCCCGCGTGAACCGCATGAGCAGGTTCTGCGTTCCGCCGGTCAGCGCGCGGGCCCCGGTGATCGGCCCACCGGGCAGGCCCTGCGCGTCCATCCAGGCCGCCAGGGCGTCGGGGTCGACGAGGTCGGTCCCGACCTCCTCGTCGGGGGTCACCGCCGGCCCCCGCGCGACCGCCCCCGCGGCCGGGCGGCGGACAGGCGCCGGGTCTCGTCGGCGACGGGGGCCGACAGCACGCCGGCCACCAGATCGACGAGGTCGCTGGTGAACAGGCGCTCGTCGGGCCGGGGGCCCGAGCGCGCCCGCCGGCCCAGCTCGACCACGGCCAAGCGGATGGCGGCGAACCGCCGGTGCAGGCGGGTGGCGTCGTCGTCGAGCACGGCGCCGACGTGTTGCCGCCACCGGCCGATGCTGGAGGCCGGGTCGTCGGGCTCGCCGGGGGTGAACGGCGGCCGGGGCCGGTTGATGAGGTCGGCCATGATCTGCAGGTACTGCGGTCCGCCGTCGGCGTCGGTCAGCTTGGCGGCCATCGGGCGGACGAGGGCCCCGGCGAGGGCGCGCACGTCGGTGGCTCCGTCGGCCTCATAGGCGTCGAGCATGGCGTGGCGTCGGGCCTCGACCTCGCGCCCGTGCTTGACGATCAGCGCCTTGAGCAGGCCGTCGCGGTCGCGGAAGTGGTACTGCAGGGCGGAGGCGTTGCGGGCGCCGGCCGCCCGGGTGATCTCGCGCAGGCTCACGCCATCGATGCCGTGGACGGCGAAGAGGTGCTCTGCTGCGCTGATCAGGCGATCGGGAGTGCCGCCGCCGGCGGCCGTGTCGCCGGTTGCTTCACCCGTGTCGGCGGTCTCGGTGAGGTCATGCACGCGCATTAGACGCTAGACCACGCGCATTGCGTCGCGCCCAACCGGTGACAACGGGGAGGCGGTACCGTCGGCGGCCATGCTGCGTCGCCGCCGAGCCCCCGAGGACCCGCTGGGCCACGTCGACCCCGCGGCCGTGTCTCCGCGGTTCTCGCGCTCGGTGGCGGAGGCCCTCGACGCCCGGCGCCGCTATGCGGACGTCCTGACCGGCGTACGCGACGGGCCGGTGCGCGACCGGCTGGCCGAGGGCGGTGGCCGGCTCGACGCCGGCGTGGCCGCCGTGTGGGACATCGCCCAGCGCGCCACCCAGGTCGAACGCACGCTTGCCGCCCTCGACCCCGACCGGGTGACCGACGAGTACAAGCGGGCCAAGCGCGGTGGCGCCGACCCCGAGCTGGAGGCCGCGCTGGCGCAGCGGTTCGGGTCGGTCCAGCGCCTGCTCAACACCCTCGACGACACCGACGAGCGCCTGCGCCTGCTCGACGCCCGCCTGGGCGCCGCGGTTGCCGGCGCGGCCGAGGTCGCCCTCGGCGCGTCGGGCGCCGGCGGGGCCGACCGCCTGGGCGCCGAGCTCGACGCCGTCGTCACCGACCTGGGCGCGCTGCGCAGCGCCCTCGACGAGCTCGGGTGACGCACCGGGACGCGGCTACCGGCTGGTGGCCTTGCGGTACTGCCGGTTGGACAGCGGGATGAACACGATGAGGATGATGGCCACCCAGATGAGCGTGTAGAGCTCGGGGTTCCGGAGCGGCCACACGTCTGGCGGTGGGTCCGCGGGGTTGGTGTTGCCGAACAGGTCGCGGGTCGCCTGGGTCACCGCAGAGACCGGGTTCCACTCGGCGAACGTGCGCAGGACGCCCGGCAGGTTCTCGACGGGCACGAACGTGTTGGCGATGAACGTGAGCGGGAAGATCACGATGAATGAGGCGTTGTTGACGACCTCGGGCGTCGGCACGAGCAGGCCCACCCACGCCATGATCCACGAGAACGCGTAGGCGAACAGCAGCAGCAGGGCGAAGGCGGCGACCGCCTCGAGGAACGTCCCGTGGATCCGCCAGCCGACGATCAGGCCGGTGATCGCCATGATGGCGAGGGAGATCACGTTGTAGAGGACGTCGCTCGTCGTCCGGCCGACCAGCACCGCCGAGCGGGCCATGGGCAACGACCGGAAGCGGTCGATGACCCCCTTCTGGATGTCCTCGGCCAGGCCGGCGCCGGTGAACGTCGAGCCGAACACCACCGTCTGGGCGAAGATGCCCACGATCAGGAACTCGCGGTAGTTCACCCCGGGCACCTCGATCGAGTTGCCGAACACGTACGCGAACAGCAGCACGAACATGATCGGCGAGATGATCGTGAACACGAGGATGTCTGGCACCCGCTTGATCTTGATCAGGTTGCGCTTGGCGACCACCGCACCGTCGGACAGGGCATAGCGAACGGACATCACGCCACCTCCCGCTCGGGCTCGGCCTCGTCGGACTCTTCGGCGCTCTCCTCGGCGGTGTGTCCCGTCAGGGTCAGGAAGACGTCGTCCAGCGTGGGTCGTCGCAGGCCGACGTCGAGGATCCTGAGCCCGGCGCGGGTGACGTCGTCGAGCAGCGAGCGGAGGGTCACGGCACCGCCGGCGATCGGTGCGACCAGGGTCCGGGTGCGCTCGTCCACCTCGACATCGCCGCAGCCGTTCTCGAAGAGCACCTGCCGGGCGAGGGGCAGGTCCTCGCTGCGCGCCACGACGAGCTCGATGCGCTCGCCCCCGACCTGGCTCTTGAGGTCGTCGGCCGTTCCTTGCGCGATCGCCTGACCGTGGTCGATCACCACGATGTCGTCGGCGAGCCGGTCGGCCTCCTCGAGGTACTGGGTGGTGAGCAGCAGCGTGGTGCCTCCGGCCACCAGGTCGCGGATGACCTCCCACATGTCGATGCGGCTCCGCGGATCGAGGCCCGTCGTCGGCTCGTCGAGGAAGAGGACCGGCGGCTCGGCCACGAGCGCGGCCGCCAGGTCGAGCCGGCGGCGCATGCCGCCCGAGTACGTCCGCACCGGGCGGTCGGCGGCGTCGGACAGGCGGAACGCCTCCAGCAGCTCGCGGGCCCGTTCCCGGGACCGGGCCCGGCCCAGGTGGTAGAGCCGCCCGACCATGTCGAGGTTCTCGAAGCCGGTGAGGTACTCGTCGACTGCCGCGTTCTGCCCCGAGAGGCCGATGTGCTCGCGGACCCCCTGCGGGTCGGTCAGAACGTCGAGGCCGTCGACCGTGGCGATGCCCTCGTCGGGCTCGAGCAGCGTGGTGAAGATGCGGACCGCCGTGGTCTTGCCGGCCCCGTTGGGCCCGAGCAGCCCGAGGACGGTGCCCTCGGGGACGATCAGGTCGAGCCCGTCGAGTGCGGTCACCTCCCCGTACCGCTTGACCAGCCCCTGAGCCGTGATCCCTCCAGGCACGTGCATCCCTCCCCTGAACGGCCTCGGACAGGCCGTGTGATCAGTCGAACTCGAACAGGTCGTCGAGGAACGACCGCTTCTTCTTCTTCTTCTTCGTGTACTGATCGCGGTCGTCGTAGCGGCGGTCATCGCGGCGGTCGTCCTCGTACCGCCGGTCGTCGTAGCGACGGTCGTCGTCGCGGGGACGATCGTCGTAACGATCGCCGCGGGCGCGATCGCCCCCGACCGGTGCCGCGCTGGGGGCCAGCGAGGCGGCCGCGCGCTCGATGACCTTGTCGAGCTCGCCGCGGTCGAGCCAGACCCCGCGGCATTGCGGGCAGAAGTCGATCTCCACGCCCTCGCGGGACGAGATCGAGAGGGGGACGTCGCACACCGGGCATTTCATCCCCCGGACCATATCGCCGCCCTCGGCGCGTGCCGACGCGGCAGCCGGCCACCTCGGCTGTGGCAGGGTGACCACGTGTTCGTGACGCTCGGCCGGCCCTCCGACGAGAAGCTCGCCCGCGTCCTCGACCGGCTCCGGGCCACCCCGCTCACGTACCCCGAGCACGGCCGGACCCTGGCGCGCCGCGGCGAGCTGCCCGCCGGCTACCACCACGTGCGCGCCGCCCGCGACGTCGGCACGGGTGACACCGCGTGGCAGGCCGCCTGCGACGGCATCCGCGGCTGGCGGCTGCACCGCGGCTCGGGCCTGCGGGTCGCGCCCGCCGATCCTCCCATCGCGGTGGGCACCGAGGTCGTGACCGACGTGGCGCTGGCCGGGCCCCTCCACGTTCTCGCCGCGTGCCGCGTCGTCGAGGTCGTCGACGAGCCCGAGCGGTTCGGCTTCGCCTACGGCACGCTGGCCATCCACCCCGAGCAGGGGGAGGAGGCGTTCGTGGTCGAGCGCACCGCCGACGACGTCGTGCGCCTCACCGTCACCGCGTTCTCGCGCGGCAACGGCCTGCTGATGCGCCTGGGCGGGCCGGTGGCCCGGTGGCAGCAGGGCGTCGCCACCGAGGGCTACCTCGACGCCCTGCAGCGCCACGTCGACGACGCCGCCGTCAGCTGAGCCCCATCAGCCGCGTGATCCCGTGGTCGCGCCCGGCGGTGTACCCGCCGTCGACGGGGATGGCGGCGCCCGACACGAACGAGGCGTCGTCGGACAGCAGGTACGTGGCCGCGGCCGCGATCTCGTCGGCCTGCCCGATGCGGCGGAGCGCGTGCTCTTCGCGGTAGCCGTCGGCCACCGCCTCCATGCCGTCCATGCCGAAGATGAACCCGGTCATCGGCGTGTCGACGAACCCCGGGCACACCGCGTTCACCCGGATGCCCGACGGCCCGTAGTCGATCGCCATGTTGCGAGTGAGCAGGACGACGCCGCCCTTGGACGCGTTGTAGCAGCTGCCGCCCGCGGTGCCCTCGAGGCCCTCGATGCTGGCGAGCGTGACGAGGGCGCCGCGCTCGCCGTTCGGGCGCGGGGCCTGCGTCAGCATCTGGGCGAGGGCGGCCTTGGCCACGACGAACGTGCCGGTCAGGTTGATCGAGATCACCCGGTCCCACTCTGCGAGGTCGAGCAGGTGGACCGGGCCGGCTCCCGCCACGCCGGCCGCGTTGACGACGCCGTCCAGGCGCCCGCCCGCGTCGACGGCCTGCGCCACCGCTGCGGCCATGCCGGCCTCGTCGCGCACGTCCGCGGTCAGGAACAGGTAGCGGTCGGCCCCGTCTGTCGGCCCGCCATCGGGCGCGGCCTGCACGTCGGTGCCCACGACGGTCGCCCCCTCGGCGAGCAGCCGCTCGACCGTGGCCCGGCCGATGCCGGACGCCGCGCCCGTCACGAGCGCGGTCCTCCCCTCGAAGCGCGTCACGCGTTCCCCCTCTGGTGGTGAGCCCCGACCGGCCGGCGCTCGACTGAACAACATGATAGAAGTTGTTCAGTCGTGCAGGAGACACGAACCGACGGGGGAGGGGCCAGGTGACGACCGCGATGGTGAGTGCGCCCGACCGCATCCTCGACGCGGCCGAGCGGTGCATGGCGCGGTACGGGCTGCGGGTGTCGATGCGCGACGTCGCCGCCGAGGCGGGCCTGTCCCGCGGCTCGGTGTACCGCTACTACGCCGACCGCGACGCGCTCGTGGCCGCGGTGCTCGAGCGCACGGCCGACCGGTTCGTGGGCGCCGCCGCCGAGGTCGTCGACACCCAGGTCGCCCTCGCCGACCAGGTGGCCGCGGCGGCCGTGTTCATCCGGTCGCACCTCGGCGACGAGGGGCTGACGCTGCGCCTGCCCGGCGAGCGCGAGTCGCTGCTCGCCGCCATGATGACCGCCGGCAGCGGCCGCCTGGTCGAGCGCTGGGGCGAGTTCTGGCTGCCCCGCCTGGCCGCCGCCGCGGCACGGGGCGAGGTGCGGCCCGACCTGGACCACCCGCGCGCCGCCGACTGGATCGTGCGGCTGATGCTCTCGTTCGCGCTGCTGCCGTCGGCCGTGGTCGACCTCGACGACCCCGCCGACGTGCGCACCTTCGTCCGCGACCACGCGGTCCGCGGCTTCGCCTGACCACCCACCGACGAGGAGGCACCCGTGCGCTTCGCCCTGTTCTACGAGATCCCCGTGCCCCGCCCGTGGGGGCCCGACAGTGAGTACGACGCCTACCGGAACACGCTCGAGCAGGCGATCGCCGGCGACCGGTGGGGGTGGGACGCGTTCTGGACCGTCGAGCACCACTTCCTCGAGGAGTACTCGCACTGCTCGAACCCCGAGGTCCTCTACGGCGCCATCGCCGCCCGCACCGAGCGCATCCGCCTGGGCTACGGCGTCCGGCTCATGCCCCAGCCGTACAACCACCCCGTGCGCAGCGCCGAGTCGATCGCGGTCCTCGACCTCATCTCGGGCGGGCGGGTCGAGGTCGGCACCGGTCGGTCGGCGACCCGCGCCGAGCTCGAGGGCTTCGGCATCGACCCCGCGCACACCCGCGCCATGTGGCAGGAGGCCATCGAGCACATGGTGGGGTGCTGGGTCGACGACGAGCACAGCTTCGACGGCCGCTTCTGGCAGATGCCGCCCCGCCGGGTCCTGCCCCGGCCCCGCCAGGCGCCGCACCCGCCGCTGTGGGGCGCCACCTCCAGCGAGGACGGCCACCGCCAGGTCGGCTCGCTTGGCCTCGGCCTGTGCTCGTTCGCGGTCGGCGTCCCGCCCGAGGAGGTGAAGGCGAAGATCGACATCTACCGCGAGGCGCTGGCCGGGTGCACCGAGCCGATCGGCGCCTTCCTGAACTCGGACGCGGCCACGTTCACGATGACCCTGTGCGCCGCCGACCGGGACGAGGCGCTGGCCGCCGCCCGCGAGTCGTTCGAGTGGTACCCCAAGGCCGGCGCCCGGCTCATCGGCAGCGTGGCCCAGTGGATGAAGGAGACCGGCGGCGAGCTGGGCACATACTCCTACGCCGAGGACCTCAAGGCCATCGACGAGAGCGGGAGCCTCGACCTGCTGTCGCTCGAGTACCTCGTCGAGTCGGGCGCCTGCGTCGTGGGCACGCCCGACGACTGCCTCGAGGCGTGCCGGCGCTACGAGGAGGCCGGCGTCGACACGCTGTTGTGCCTGGTCAACCCCTTGAAGGTCCCGCACGAGACCGTCATGCAGACGATCGAGCTGATGGGCCGCGAGGTGATCCCGCACTTCCGGTGAGGAAGCGGATCCCGAGCGCTGCGGTACCCGGAGCGGTCGTGCCGGCACCGGGTGCGGCCCCCGGGCGAGCGGTCATCCGGGGTCCTAGCCTGCCGCCATGGGCGTGCGTGAACGGGGGGTGTCGGCCGAGCAAGCGGTCGCGTACCGGGTCGCGGCCCACAACCTCCACCAGATGCTGCCCGCCGACGGCCTGCTCGACGCCGCCCGAGTGGTCGGGGTCCAGGACACGCCGCCCGGGAACGCCGGCGTGGCGCTCGCCAACCGGGTGGCCAAGCTCACGCCCGACGACCTCGAGGGCGCGCTCCACGACGATCGGACCCTCGTGCGCATCCTCTCGATGCGCGGGGCGGCCCACCTGGTGCCCCGGCGCGACGTCACGGTGTTCGGCCCGGGCGCCCTGGCGGGGGAGGAGGAGTCGCTGCGCGAGCAGCTCGGGGGATCGTGGCCGGCGATCGAGGCGGCGGGCTGGTCGGCCCGCGAGGCGCTGGGCTCGGTCATCGGCGTGCTCACGGCGGTGCTGGCCGACGCCGAGCCGCGCACCAAGGGCCAGCTCAGCGAGGCGCTGCACGACCGGCTGCCCACCGAGCTCGAGCCGTGGTGCGACGTGTGCGACGTCCACCACGTGCCCGACCAGCTGCTGCGGCTGGCCGGCACCGCCGGCGTGTACGTCTACGGCTGGCCGCACGGCAGCCGCCAGACGCTCATGGCCTCCAACATCTGGCTCAATGGGCCGCTGGGCGGGGACGTGCCCGAGGCGCGACTCGAGCTGGCTCGCCGCTTCGTCCACGCCTACGGCCCCGTGTCGCCCCGGCACCTCGCCGCCTGGACGGGGATGAGCGCGACCGACGCCCGCGATCGCTTCGCCTCGCTGGGCGACGAGCTGATGGACGTCCGGCTCGACGGGGCGCCCACCGTCGTGCTCGCGGAGGACATCGACATGCTCGACGATCCGCCGCTCGCCGGGGGCGCCCGATTGCTGCCAGCCGGCGACCCGTTCCTGGCCCAGCGGGACCGAGCCACGCTGCTGCCCGACAAGGCACGCCAGCGCGCGGTGTGGCGCCCGGTCGGCAGCCCCGGGGTGGTGCTGATGACCGGCCACCCGGTGGCGACCTGGCGCGCCCAGGTGGCGGGCGGGCGGCTCCGCGTCACGGTCGATCCCTTCGGGTCGCTGGGGGACAAGCAGCGCACCGCCATCGAGCACGCGGCCTCGCTGATCGCGCCGTTCCGGGGCCGCGACGAGATCGACCTGTCGTTCACCTGATCGGCGCGGGTCCCTCGGGCAGGCGCGTGACCCCCGACACGCGAGAGGATGAGGGCATGACTGCGATCGACGTCCCCCTGGCGCTCCACCGCGGCGAGAACGATCTCCCCTGGGTCGACCTCGGCGACGGCTCCGACCTGCAGCTGTTGCAGGTCGACGTCGAGGCCGGCCTGTGGGTGATCCGCACGCGGTTCCAGCCCGGCTACCTGGTGCCCACCCACAAGCACACGGGTGAGGTGTTCGCCTTCACCATCTCGGGCTCGTGGAAGTACGTCGAGTACCCCGAGGTGAACACGGCCGGTTCCTACCTGTTCGAGCCCGCCGGCTCGATCCACACGCTGACCGTGCCCGAGACGAACGAGGGCCTGACCGACGTGTGGTTCGCCATCCGCGGGGCGAACCTCAACCTGGACGACGAGGGCAACGTCACCAGCGTCGTCGACGCCGGCGGCATCCGGGACTTCTACTTCGCCATGTGCGAGAAGATGGGCCTGCCCCGCCCCGACGTCATCGGCGCGTAGGCACCGCCGCCCGCGCCACGGGCCGGCAGCTGGCGAGCTGGCGGGCCTGGCGCAACAGCATCGCCGTCGGCGGCTCCGGGTCGGCCCCGACCTCGGACAGCGCCGCCTCCACCACGTCCACGACCGCGCTGACCGCCGCCGGATCGCGCCGCTGGAGCGCCGCCGCGAGCAGCAGCCGGTGCGCACGCTCGTCATAGGGCGCGGCCGCCCTTGCGTGCTCCCCGCAGCGCACGGCGTCGGCGGCCCGGCCGGAGGCGAGGCGCAGTTCGCCCAGCTTCAGGACGGCGTCGACGAGCGACATGCGGACGTGCTCGACGTCGGGCGCGAGGTGGGCGACGACGTCGAGATCGGTGAGCGGCTCGCCGCGCCACAGCTCCGCCGCCCGAGCCAGGTGCCGAGCCTGCTCGGACGCGTCACCGGCCTCGTGCGCCCGCCTGGCCTGGTCGGTCACGCGGGCCAGCTCCCACACGTCCGCGTCGACGCGCGGCGGGCCGGCCAGCCGGATCATCTCGCCGTCGGTGCGCAGAGCGGCGCCGGCCCGCGGCCCTCGACGCGTCGGATCCGCCGGCTCTAGCACGGTGCGCAGGCGGGCGAGCAGCACGCGCAGGTTGCGGGCGCCGTCGGCCGGGTCGTGGTCGGGCCACAACAGCTCGATCGCCCAGTCGCGCCGCACCGGACCCGCGACCGTGAGCAGGGCGAGGAGGGTGCGGACGCGGCCCCGCCGCAGGTTGGGCGCATCGACCGGCTTCCCGCCCACCAGGACCCGCGCCGGCCCGAGCACCTCGATGCGCACGGTGGGTGCGTCGCCGTCCGGCAGGTCCGCCAGAAGCGACCGCGCGCCCCTCCTCAGGGCGTCAGCCTCGCGCGCGTCGCCTGCCGCGTCGTCGAGCAGCCGCGCCAGCTCACGGCGGACGCCGTCGCCCACCCGGTCCGCCACCTCGGCGGCCAGCTCGGCCCCCCACCGCCGTCCCGCACCCGTCGCCCGCGCCGCGAGCTCGACGGTCCAGGGAAGGGGCAGCGTGGTCAACACCGCCGCGGGCGGCGCCGGCGGGTCGGGTGGAAGACCGCCCGCGCGCGCCGCGAGCAACGCCCGAGCGATGCGCCGGGCCCGGTCGTGGGTCGGCCCGAGCTGTCGGGCGTCCCAGTGCGCCCGCGCGTCGGCATCGAGCACGTGGGCCACCGCGAGGACCCGCCGCAGGTGGAGGTCGCTGCCGGGGGTCGCCAGCGGATGCCGGGCGAGGTGGGCGCGGAGGGCAACGGCCGCGCCGGCGTCGTCGTGCTCGAGCACGTGCCGGGTCGCGACCGCGCCGGCGACGATGGCGCCATCGCGGGCGTCGAGGTCCGCTGTGGCACGCGCCGCGATCGCCGGCCAGGCGCGTTCGACGGCGTCCCGGTCGCCCAGCGACGCGAAGACCGACGTGCCGTAGGCGGCGTGGTAGAGGCGGTCACGGGCGTTCGTGTCGGCGGGGGGCTCGTCCGACAGGTCGCAGCTCAGGAAGGCGGACGGGTCGCCGGCCACCCACCGCACGACCGGTGGGATCGACCGCACGTAGGCGCTCGGCGCCCGGGTCAGGGTCGTCTCGGCCACGGTGACCGCGTCGTCGGCACGGCCGAGGAGCAGCAGCATCGCGACCTCGAGGCGGTCGACCAGCTCGGCAGTGCGCGCGTCGACCCCCCGGCTCGGCAACGCGTCGATCGCCGACAGCGCGCCCTCGGGGTCGCCCGTCAGCGCGGCGGCCCCGGCCTCGATCGCCCCCATCAGGAAGCGGAGGACCGGGTCGTCGTCCACCTGCGGCAGGTTGCGGAGCCGGCAGGCCAGCGCGACCACGCGGGCGAGGTCCCCGCGGAAGTGGGCCACGACGACGCCCAGCGCGAGCGCCACGGCCTCACCGTCGCTGTCGCCCGCCGCGGCGTGAGCGGCCGCGACCGAGTCGATCTCGCAGTCGAGGGCCTCGCCCCCACCCCGCTGAGCGTGGCGGACCGCGACCCCGAGCAGTCGCAGGTCCGGGTGGCCCGCGGTGACGGCGTCCAGGTCCGCCAGCCAGCGCCGGGCCGTCTCGACCGGCAGCGCGCCGAGCGTGCCTCGCACAAGCTCCCGCGCGGCACGGGCGAGCATCCCGACCTCACCCCAGCCGCGGGCCCGCCAGCCCGCGGCGACCACATCCCCCCGCCCGACGAGCACGTCGACGGCGCGTCCCCGCAGGCGCTGCAGCTGGTCCCGGGGCAGCGACCGGGCCGCGGCCCGCTCCCAGAGCTGGTGTGCCCGCCAGCGTCCCGCGCCCTCGGCCGTGACGAGGGGGACGCCAGCCGCCACGGCGTCGAGGTCGACAGGACCGCCGGCGACCTCCGCCACGCCCTGGCCGTCCCCGTCGCCGAGGACGGCGAGCGCCAGCAGGGCCCGGCGCTCGTCGGCGGCCAGACCGTCGAGCACCTCCTCCCACAGGAACGCCCCGGTAGCACTGCCCGGCGCGGAGACGGCGAGGCGCACCAGCGACGGCCAGCCGGCCAACCCGTCGACGCAGTCGACGGGGCGGCCCGCGGCCGTTGCCAGCGCGCTGGCCTCGTCGGGGTCGAAGGCCAGATCCTGTTCCCCGAGCTCGATCACCTCGCCCGCCGCTCGCAACCGCGCCAGGGGTACCGGCGGTGCGCGCCGACCGGCCAGCACCAGGTGCACGTGGGGCGGCCGGCGCCGCACGAGGTCGGCGAGCAGGCGCGCCGCCCCCGAGCCGTCGGGAACCTCGTGGACGTCGTCGAGGATCAGGCAGACGTCGACCGGGCCGCGGTCGACGAGGGCCCGGAGGACCACCTCGCTGGGACCCGCCCGCCCCGCGGGCGAGGCGCCGAGTGCGCCGGCGATGGCGCCGGCGAGCTCGGCCGGGTCCTCGTCGCCCGGCTGGCATGAGACCCAGGCGTCGACGCCGGTGGGCGCCGCCATGCTCGCCCGCACGGCCTGCGCGAGCAGCGTGGTCTTCCCGAACCCGGCGCCCGCGTGCACCACGGTCACTGCTACCTCGAAGCGGTGGGCGAGGACGGCCAGCAGCGGGGCGCGCACCAGCTCGTCGCGCAGGGAGGCTGGCGGCGCCGGCGACCGCCGCGGCCGGACCGGTCGTGCGTCGGTGGCCACGCTGCCACCGTGCACACGACCGGTCAGCCGGGCGTCAGCGGGCCCCGCGGTCCGTGTGGCTCCACACGTCCGCAACCGCCGGCCGCCCCGCGGGTGGGTCAGTCCGCGGTGACCGAGTAGTGCAGCGTGCAGGCCATGTCCCTGTCGTTGAGCGGGACCTGGTGCGTGCCGTCGCCCCAGTTCTGGGACTGGTCGTACTCGTGCTCGAAGCTGTCGGTCTCGTCCGCTCCGGACGTTCCCTGGTCCCGGTCGTTCAGGTAGCCGCTGACCGTCAGCACTTCCTGGGGCCGGAGCTCGATCGACCGCGAGCGGTTGAGGTCGATCACGCCGCCATTGCGGACGACGAGCGGGTTCGACTCGGTGCGCTGGGAGACGGCCGAGCCGTTGACCGAGAGCTTCCAGAAGAAGTCGCCACCGCCGTCGGTGATGCCGGGATCACCGTCGCTGCCGACGTCGATGCGATCGAAGGTCACTGTCACGTTTGCCATGTTCGTGCTCCTGTCTCGTGGGTGATGCGCTGGATGCGCACCTCGCACGCTCGCGGCGTCGCGCTTCCGGAACGCTTCCGCGCCCGAGGGGTGGAACCGGGGATGGTCGTCGGGTGATATGCCTGACGACCGTCCCCAGTTCCTCGTTACGATCGCCCAGGTGGCGGCGATCCAGGACCAGATCAAGGACAACTACTGCTGGGGCTGCGGGGCCGACAACCCCGACGGGTTGCAGCTGAAGAGCGAGTGGGACGGCGAGGGCGCCACGGCGACCTGGACGCCGGACCCGGTCCACGCCGCCGGCCCGCGGCACCTCGTGAACGGCGGCATCATCGCAACTGTCCTCGACTGCCACGGGGTCTGCACCGCGATCGCCGACGCCTACGGGCGGGAGGGCCGAGAGATCGGCACCGATCCCGAGATCTGGTTCGCCACGGCATCCATATCGGTCGAGTACCTGCGCCCGACGCCGTTGGGCGCGCCGCTGGTCCTCCGGTCGAGCGTCGTCGAGCGGGACGAGCGGCGGATGTCCGTCGACTGCGTGCTCGAGGCCGAGGGCAAGGAGCGGGCGCGGGCCAGGGTCGACGCAGTGCAGGTCCCTGCGGCGTGGAAGCACGGCGGGGCGCGATAGCAACCCCGGGTGCCGGCGAGCGCGGGCGCTTCAGGCCGCCGGCCCGAAGAGGACCGTCGCCAGGTCGTCTGCGGTCGAAGCCCGGTCGTCCTGGCCGGTGGCGAGGTGCTCGGTGACGACGGCGAGCAACGTCCGCCGCACCAGACGAGCCGCCACCGGCGGGGGAGTCGCCGGCGACAGCTCGGGGAACCCCGCCGCGAACCAGCCGGCCAGCGTGACATCGAGCGCGCCCAGCAGGTCGCGGGCGGCGTGGCGGGCGACCTCGTTCCCGTGCATGCCCTCGGCGACCAGGAGGCGCAGCACGGTCTCCTCCTCCAGCGTCTGCGTCACGACCCATGCGAAGAAGGCGGTGAACCGCTCGTGGGGGCCGAGGTCGGATGCGAGCGGTGGGTCGTCGGTCGCCATGCGCTCGCCGTAGCGCTGCTCCTCGACGAGGGCGCGCAGCAGGTCGGCCTTCGACGGGAAGTAGTGGTAGATCGTGGCGACGTTGAGCCCGCACGCGCTCGCCAGCCGGCGCATCGACGTGCCGGCCGCTCCCAGCTCGCTGACGAGGGTCAGGGCCGCGGCGAGGATGCGGGTGCGCTGCGCCGAGGCGCTGGCGACCGCGGGCGGGCCGCCGACGGTCACGGTTCCCCCGGGTCGTTCACGCGCGGCTCTCGGGCGTGAACACCGCCGGCAGGCGGTTGAGGGCGAGGACGAGGCTCGAGTCGCCGCGCGCGATCGTGTCGGGGTCGACGGCCCGGATGTCGCGCAGCCGGGCGAACAGCTCGGTGAACACCACCCCGATCTCGGCCCGGGCGAGGTTGGCGCCGAGGCAGTAGTGCGTGCCGATGCCGAACCCGAGGTGCGGGTTGGGGTCGCGGTCGATGCGGAACGCGTCGGGGTCGTCGAACACCGCCTCGTCCCGGTTGGCCGACTGGTACAGCATGAACACGCGGTCACCGGCCTGCAGGTCGACGCCGTTGTACGTGTGGTCCTCGGTCACGGTCCGCATGAACGACATCACCGGCGACACGTAGCGCACGATCTCGTCGACGGCGAGGTCGATCAGGCCGGGGTCGTCGAGCAGCTTGCGGTGCTCGGCGGGGAAGCGGGTGAAGGCGACGAGGCCGCCGCTGAGCGCGTTGCGGGTGGTCTCGTTGCCGGCCACCACGAGCAGGATCAGGAACATGATCAGCTCGTCGTGGCTGAGCTCGTCCTCAGTCCGGCCGCCCCCCTGCGACAGTGCGCCCTCGTCGAAGGCCTGGGTGAGGATGCCGATGATGTCGTCGGTCGTGCCGTCGGCGCGCCGCTGCTCGATCAGCTCGACGCACGTCATCGCGAACTCGCCCCCCGCCTCGGCCGCGGCCACCAGCACCGGGTCCTCGGGGTCGAGGTGCCCGTCGCCCGCCATCATGGCATCGCTCCACCGGTAGAGCTTCTGGCGCTGGCCGGGGTCGAGGCCCATCAGCTCCGCGATGACGATCAGCGGGACGTGGATGGCGAAGTCCTCGACGAAGTCGCACTCGCCGCGCTCGGCGATCTCGTCGATGATCTCGTGGGACAGCTCGCGGATGTGGTCGGCCAGCTGGCGGACCATCCGCGGCGTGAAGCCCTTGTTGACCAGCCGGCGCTGGCGGGTGTGCTCGGGGTCGTCCATCGAGATGATCGACATCGGCGAGGCGACCTTGGGGCGCACGCCCTGGGCCGCGGAGTACAGCTCCTGGTGGCGGCTGATGTGGCTGACGTCCTCGTGGCGGGACACGACCCACATCTCGTTGCGGGCGTCCCACCACAGCGGGGCGTTCGCCCGCAACCACCGGTACGCCTCCCACGGGTCGTCGTAGAACCGCGGGTCGAGGATGTCGATGTCGAACGGCGGCGTGGCCTGACCGGCCGGCGCCGCCGTGGGCGTTCCCTCAGCGAGCGTCATGGGCCGAGTGTGTCAAACGAACGTTTGATGGGCAAGGCCTCCGTGGCTCGGAAGGGGTTCGGGGCGGCCCACCGACGGCGGGTATGGTGAACCACCCTCGGCGGCGTGACCGAGTGGCTTAGGTAGCGGCCTGCAAAGCCGCGTACACGGGTTCGATTCCCGTCGCCGCCTCAATAGATGCCCTCTCGACGCAGACACCGTGGTGTCTTGGTATCATCGGCCGCACGAGCGCACGCCCCTCGCGTGCGGCGGATCCGACGAGAAGAGGCCCGACATGGAGAGCAAGGCGATGACCCTGCGTCTGTCTGCTGAGCAGGCCGAGGATCTGAAGGCCGTGGCCGAGGCCGACGGCGTGTCGGTCACCGACGCCGTGCGCCAGGCGATCGATGAACACATCGCGGCCCGCGCCGCCGACGAGGAGTTCCGTGCCCGGCTGGCCGCGTCGATCGAGCGCAACCGGCGCATCCTCGACCGCCTCGCCAAGACCTGAGCGCACCATGGAGGTGCGCTACCTGGGGCTCGGCGACCTCCTCGTGATCGCGTCCGAGGTCCTCGGCATCGAGCCAACCGTGCTGGCCAAGGCCGCCAACCTGGTCATGGGGGACTCTGCGCTCCACGCGCCAGCCGCGGAGTTCGGCGGCGTCGAGTTCTATCCCGAGATCGAGACCAAGGTCGCGGTTCTCGGCTACCGGCTGGCGCGTAACCACCCGTTGCCTGACGGCAACAAGCGCACGGCGTTCCTGGCCATGGTCGAGTTCGCCGAGCGCAACGGACTGACCTGGCGGCCGCTCGACGAGGACGATGTGGTCGAGACGATGCTCGCCGTGGCCGCAGGACATCTCATCGAATCCGACTTCGTCGAGTGGGTGGCACGTCAGATGGAGCGCTGATCCGCATAGGCGCCTCTCCACGCAGACGGCGCCCGGCCGCATCGACTCGTCCAGCCCGTGCCCTACGTTGCCCTACACTCGCCGATCGTCATGGCACGAGCCGGCGACGGGCGCCCCCGACGATGAAGAAGACCAGCGTCTACCTGCCCGAGGAGCTCAAGGACCGGCTGGCGCTCCTGGCCCGCCGCACCGGGCGGTCCGAGGCCCAGCTGCTGCGGACGGCGGTCGAGCGCCTGGTGGCCGACGAGCCGTCGGGTCGCCAGCCGGTGGCGCAGGCCGAGCCGGTCGTCCCGACCCCGCCGGCCGGGCCGGCCCTCGTCGGGGTCGGCGTCGGCCCCGGCGACCCCGGGCTCGTGACCCGCCGGGCGGTGGAGGTGCTGCGCCAGGCCGATCGGGTCGTGGCCCCCACCACGTCCGCCATGGCGGTCGGCCGCGCCGAGGCCGTCGTGCGCGACGCCACCCCCGGCGTCGCCGTCGAGCGGGTCAGCTTCGTCATGGAGGTCGGCACCGACGCCCGGGCGGCCGCGCTCGACGCCGCCGCCGACCGCATCGTCGGCCACCTCGACGCGGGCGAGCGGGTGGCGTTCGTGACGCTCGGCGACCCCAGCATCTACAGCACGTTCGGGTCGCTGGCCGACGCGGTGCGGGCCCGCCGGCCCGACGTCCCGATCGAGGTCGTGCCCGGGATCATGGCCTTCCAGGACCTGGCCGCCCGGACCGCCACCGTCCTCGTCGACGGGACCGAGCACCTCGTGCTCGTCCCGGCCCACGCGTCCGCGGGCGCGGACGCCCTCGCGCTGGCCGCGGCCGACCCGCACGCCGCCCTCGTCGTCTACAAGGGCGGGGCCCAGATCGGGAAGGTGGCGGCCACGCTGGCCGAGCACCACCGGCTCGACGGCGCCGTGCTCGGCGAGCTGCTGGGGCTGCCCGGGGGCCGGGTGGCGCCGGTCGCCGAGGTCGCAGACCGGCCGGCGTCGTACCTGGCGACGCTCATCGCGCCGCCCGTGCGCGAGGGTGACGCCCGGTGATCAGCTTCGTCGGGGCGGGGCCCGGCGCGGCCGACCTGTTGACGGTGCGGGCGGTCGACCGGCTACGGGGGGCCGACGTCGTCGTGTGGGCCTCGTCGCTCGTGCCCGAGGAGGTCCTCGGCCACTGCCGCGACGACGTCCGCGTCCACGACTCGGCCGGGATGACCTTCGAGGACGTCACCGCCGTCTACGAGCGTCACCTCGACGCCGCCATCGTGCGGCTCCACTCGGGCGACCTGTCGATCTACTCCGCGCTGCAGGAGCAGATCGACTGGTGCCTGGCGCACGACCGCGCCTTCGAGATCGTGCCCGGCGTCGGATCGCTGGCGGCGGCCAGCGCGGCGCTGGCCCGCGAGCTGACCGTGCCCGGGGTGGCCCAGTCGGTCGTCGCCACCCGCCTGCCGGGCCGGACCGCGGCCTCGATGCCCGACCGCGAGACCGTCGCCGGCTTCGCTCGTCACGGCGCCACGATGGCCGTCTACCTGTCGGGGGCCCGCCCCGAGCAGCTCCGCGACGAGCTGCGGGCGGGCGGCGAGGGCTACGCCGACGACACGCCCGCCGCCGTGGTCGTGCGGGCCACGTGGCCCGACGAGCAGGTGGTGCTCACGACTGTCGGCGACCTGCCCGCGGCGGTGCGGTCCACGGGCTCACGCATCACCGTGCTCGTGCTGGTCGGACCCGCGTTGGCGGGCGCTGCGCCTCGCTGCCTGCTCTACGACCCGGCCTACGCCCACGGCCACCGGCGGCGCTCGGCGCCGGGCACCACGGTGGGGCGGCCACGGTGACGTCGCCCGCAGCCAGCGCGGGCGCCGACGCCGCCACTGGTCTGGCCCCCGGGGTGGTCGCCCTGGTGGGCGCCGGACCGGGCGACCCCGACCTGCTCACGCTGCGGGCCGAGGCGCTGCTGGCGGCGGCCACCGTGGTGGTGACCGACCGCGCCGTGGTCCACCTGGCGCGGGCGTTCGCCCCCAAGGCCCGGGTGACGGTGACCGCGGCCGGCGGCGCCGACCGGGCCACGGTCGACCGCGACGCCACCGTCGACGGCGACACGCTGGCGGTGCTGACCGGGGCCGTCCGCTGGCGCGAGCGCGTCGTGCGCCTGTACCGCGGCGACCCCTGGCTGCACCCGGCCCACGCCGTCGAGTCCGCCATCCTCGCCAGCTCGGGGGTCGAGACCGTCACCGTGCCGGGGCTCGCCGTCGAGCTGGCGGTGCCGACCGTGGCGGGCATCCCCGTCCACCACCGACCCCAGGCCGTGACGGTGACGATCGCCGCCCCGCACGCGCTGCCGCCCGCGACCGACCCCGGGCGCACGCTGGTGTCGGTGACCGACGACGCCGCCGGGCTGGCCGCCCGGCTGAGCCGCGAGGGCGGGCGGGCGGCCATGGCCGTGATCTCGACGCACGGTCCGACGACCACCGTGCAGCGGGGAGCGCCCGGTGCGCTCGCCGCCTCGCCGTCGATCGGGCCGGGGGTCGTGGTCGTCGGCGCGGTGACCGAGGGCCCCGGCGAGCGGGAGGGCGCTCGTGACTGAGGCCCGCTCCGAGGCGCCGATGCACGTCGTCGGCCTGCTGGGCGGACGCCCGGTCGGCGACGACGCCCGCGCCGCGCTGGCCGCGGCCACGCTGGTGGCCGGCGGCCGCGACCAGCTCGCCGCCGTGGCCGACCTCCTCGCCGCCGGCGCCCGGACCGAGACCGTCGGCGCGGGCCTGGGTGCCCTGGACGCGCTGGCGGCCCACGCCGGCCCGGCCTGCGTGCTGGCGTCGGGCGACCCCGGCTTCCACGGCATCACCCGTGCGCTGGCGGCCCGCTTCGGGCGCGAGCGCCTCGTCGTGCACCCCGCGCCGTCGTCGGTCGCCCTCGCGTTCGCCCGCCTGGGCCTGCCCTGGGACGGCGCCGTCGTGGCGTCGTGCCACGCCGGCGGCGCCGCCCGGGCCGCGGCGGAGGTCGTCGGCGCCTCGGTGGCCGCGGTGCTGTGCGGCCCGGCGGCGCCGCCGCAGGCCGTCGGGGCGGCGTTGGTCGCCCTGGGGGCCCACCCCGACGTGGTGGCGGTGGCGACCCGGCTGGGCGAACCGGGCGAGGCCGTGGCGCGGCTCGACGACGCCGCGGCCCTGGCGGCGGGAGAGTTCGACCACCGGTCGGTGGTGGTGCTGGCCCACGGCGCGGGCAGCGCGACGGCCGAGGTCGCGCCGACGGCCCGCACCGGGGGGCGGCCGGTCGCGGACTTCGCGCACCGCCGAGGGATGATCACGAAGCCCGAGGTGCGCTCCGTCGTGCTCGGCCGCCTCGACCTACCCCGGCGGGGCGTGCTGTGGGACGTGGGCGCGGGCAGCGGCAGCGTCGGCATCGAGGCTGCCCTCGCCGCGCCCGGCCTGCGCGTCGTGGCCGTCGAGCGGGATCCCGCGGCGGCGGCCACCGTCGTGGCCAACGCCGCCGCCCTCGGCGCGCTGGTCGAGGTCGTCACCGGCGCCGCGCCCGAGGCGCTCGCCGACCTGCCGGCACCCGACCGGGTGTTCGTCGGCGGCGGCGGCCTCGACGTGCTGGACGCCTGCCTGGGCGCCGCCCGCCCGGGAGCGCGGGTGGTCGCCACGTTCGCCGCCGCCGACCGGGCCTTGGCGGCGCGGGCCCGGCTCGGGTCGCTGGCCCAGGTGTCGGTCGACGTCGCCGCCGACCTGCCCGACGGCGGCGTGCGCTTCGTGGCCGACAACCCGGTGTTCGTCGCGTGGGGCGACGTGGCTACGGATGCCGGCGCCGCGCCGGGTGCGGCGGCCGGCGACCGCCTCGTCGTCGGCGTCGGCTGCTCGCAGGAGGCCCGGGCCGACGATGTCCGAGCCGTCGTGGCGGACGCGGTGGCCGACGCCGTGGCCGAGGCCGGAACGCCGGCCGACCGAGCGGTCCTCGTCGCCACCATCGACCGCCGGGCCCACCACCCCGCCGTGGCCGGTGCGGCCGGCGGTCTTCCCGTCGTGGCGTTCCCCGCCTCGCTGCTCGCCGCGGTCGACGTCCCCAATCCCAGCGACGCGGTGGTCGAGGCCGTGGGCACGCCGAGCGTCGCCGAGGCCGCGGCGCTGCTGGCCGCGGGCCCCGGCGCCCGCCTGGTCGTCGAGAAGCGCCGCGCCGCGACGGCCACCGCCGCCGTCGCCGCGGGCCCGGCCCGCACCGGCCGCGGGCGGGTCCGGGTCGTGGGCCTGGGCCCGGGCGCAGCCGAGCATCGGACCCCGGCGGCCGTGCGGGCCGTGCGGGCGGCCGACGCGGTCGTCGGCTACGGGCCGTACGTCGACGCGGTGGCCCCGCTGCTGCGCCCCGAGCAGCTCGTGCTGCGGTCGTCGATGGGCGCCGAGGCCGAGCGGGCGGGGCAGGCCTGTGCGCTCGCCGCCGCCGGGTGGACGGTCGCGCTCGTGTCGTCGGGCGACCCCGGGACCTTCGCCATGGCCTCGGTCACCCTCGAGGTGGCGGCCGAGGCCGGCGTCGACGTCGAGGTCGTCCCGGGCGTCACCGCCGCGTCGGCCGGGGCGGCGGCCGTGGGCGCACCGCTGGCGGGGCCGTACGCGGCGCTGACCCTGTCCGACCTGCTGATCCCGTGGGCGACGATCGAGGCCCAGCTCCGGGCGGCGGCGGGCGCGGGGATGGCGCTGGCGTTGTTCAACCCCCGCTCGGCCGGGCGGCCGGACCACCTGGCCCGGGCGCGGGACGTGCTGACCGACGTGCTCGACCCGGCCACGCCGGTCGCCGTGGTCACCGACGCCACCGGGCCGGGACAGGACGTCGTGCGGACGACGCTTGCCGGCCTCGACCCGACGGTGGCAGGCATGCGCTCGATCGTGCTCGTGGGCACGGCCGACACGGTGGCCGCCGGGGACCGGCTGGTGACGCGCCGGCACCACCCGCGCCAGGAGGTGACCGCGTGATCCCGCCGGTCCACCCCATCGAGGCCGAGAGCTACCGCATCCTCGGCGAGCGGGTCGACCTCGACCGCTGGCCGCCGTGCAGCCGGGCCGTCGTGGCGCGCGTGATCCACGCCGCGGCCGACGTGGGCTACGCCGACACCCTGGTCGTGGACGAGGCGGCGTGCGCGGCCGGCGTCGCCGCCCTGAGGGCCGGCGCGCCCGTCGTGTCGGACGTCGAGATGGTGGCCGTCGCCACCAAGCGGGCCGGCACCGTGTCTCTCCTGGCGGAGGGCCGGGTCCGGGCTGAGCGCGAGCGGGCGACGGATCCCGACCTCACGGTGTCGGCCGCGGCCATGCGGGTGGCGGCCGAACGCTGGCCCCAGGGCGCCGTGGTGGCCGTGGGCAACGCCCCGACCGCGCTGGAAGAGGTGGTCGCCCTCGCGGCCGCGGGACGGTTCGCTCCGGCGCTGGTCATCGGCCTGCCGGTCGGCTTCGTCGGGGCCGCCGAGGCCAAGGCGACGCTGCGGGCCAGCGGCCTGCCCGCCATCTCGAACGTGGGGGAGCGGGGCGGCAGCGCGGTGGCGGCCGCCGCGCTCAACGCCCTCTGGCGACTCGCCCAGGAGGCCGGGGCATGACGTCCGGGGTGGTGCACCTCGTCGGCGCCGGGCCCGGCGACCCCCTGCTGCTCACCCGCCGGGCGGCACGGCTGCTGGGCGAGGCGGACGTCGTCGTCGTCGACCGCCACGCGACCGACGCCGTCGCGGCCCTCGCGCCCCCCGTGCCGAGCGGTGCTACGTCGGCCGCACGCCCGACGGCGACGCCTGGCCGCTCCGCAGGGTCGTCGACATGCTCGAGGCCCACGCCCGCGCCGGGCGGCGGGTGGTGCGGCTGAAGAGCGGCGACGTGTTCGTGTGCTCGCGGGCCGGCGAGGAGGCCGCGGCGCTGGTCGCCCGCGGGGTGCGGGTGACGACCACGCCCGGGGTGTCGTCGGCGACGGCCGCCCCGCTGGCCGCCGGGGTCGTCCCCCCGCCCGGGACCCCCGTCACGATCGCGTCCGGCGACGACGACCCCGCGGCGGTGCCGGTGGCGTGGGAGGCGCTGGCCGATCCCGGCTCGACGCTGGTGGTGCTGACCGGGCGCGCCCACCAGCGGACGATCGCCCGCCGCCTGATGGAGGCGGGAGCCGCGGCCACCACCCCGGCCAGCGTGGTCCACGCCGCCGGGCGGCCGGGCACCGAGGTGGCGGCGACCGACCTCGCCGGCGTCGGCGGCACCCGGTTGCCGCCGCCCGCGGCGATGGTCATCGGCCCGATCATCGGGGGCACCCGTGCACATCCCTGACGGCTGGGTCGACCTGCCCACGTCAGCGGCCGCCGGGGTCGTGGCCGCAGGCGGCGTGGCCGTCTCGGCCCGCCGCGCCGGGGCCGCGCTGCGGGACCGGGTCACCAGCCTGCCGGCCGTGATCGCCGCCTACCTGCTCGTCGCCCAGCTCCTCGTGGTGCCGGTCGGGCTCGGCACGAGCGCCCACCTCGTCGGCACGGGCCTGGCCGCGCTGCTGGTGGGGCCGTCGATCACCATCCTGTGCGTCGCGGTGGTCGTCGTGGTGCAGGCGCTGGTGCTGGCCGACGGCGGCGTCACCGCCCTCGGGCTCAACCTCGTCAACGACGGGATCGTGCCGGCGCTGGTGGCCTGGGGCGCGTTCGCGCTGCTGCGGCCGGTCCTGACGTCGCGGCGCGCCCTCGCCGTCGGGGGCGGGGTCGCCGCGGGGCTGGCGTCGCTGGCCGCCGCGGGGGCGGCGACGCTCGAGTTCGTGGCGGGCGGCACCGACGCCGTGTCGCCGGCGACCGTGGCCGCCAGCATCGGCGGGGCGCACCTGCTGGTGGCCGCCCTCGAGTCGGTCCTCACGGCCCTCGCCCTCGGCACGATCCTGCGCCTGCGCCCCGATCTGGTCCGCGCCGTCCGGCGGCGCCGCCCCGCGCCAACGGCACTGCCGGTCGTGCCCGAGGCCACGGACGCGGTCGCGGGCGCGAAGGAGCTGGCGCGATGAGCGCGTCGCACGCCGGCCGGTCCCGCGCCCGATCGGCTGCGCGGCCCGCTGTCCGGGCTGGCGCCCGAGGTCAAGGTCGTGGGCCTCGTGGCCTTCCTGCTGGCGGTGGCCGTGACCCCGCCGTCCGCGCCGTGGGCGCTGGCCGCCCAGGGCGCGGTGGCGGTCGCCGTGGCCGGGCTGGCCCTCGTCGACCCCCGGGCCGTGGCCGGCCGGTTGGCGCTCGACCTGCCCCTGGCCGTCCTGGCGGTCGTGTACGCCCTGGCCGGCAAGGGGCCGCACGTCGAGGTGCTGGGACTGAGCCTGTCGCAGCCGGGCCTGCGGGTCGGGCTGGCCATCCTGGCCAAGGCCACGATCGGCATCGTGGCCGTCAGCGCCCTCGCCGCGTCCACGTCGGTGCCGGCGACGATCGCCGGGCTGGCCCGGCTCGGCGTGCCCGCCTGGTTCCGCCACCTGCTGGCGCTGTCGGTGCGCCAGCTCCAGGTGCTGCGGGCCGACCTGGCCCGCATCCGGCGGGCGGTGGAGGTGCGGACCGCGGCGACGCGCCGGAGCGTGGCGCTCGCCGCCGGGGCGCGCTCGCTCGGGGTGCTGTTCGTGCGGTCGACCGAGCGGGCCGACACGCTGCGCCTGGCCGCCGACCTGCGGGGTGGCGACGGCGATGCCAACGGACGGCGGCCGGCCGCGCCCGCCGAGCCGCCCGCCCGGCCCGGGCCGTCCGCCTGGCTGGCGGGGCTCGCGCCCGCGCTGGTGGCCGCGGGAGCGGCGGTGACCTCGGTGGCGCTGCGATGACCGACCTCCTGCTCATCGGGCACGGCAGCCGCGACCCAGCGGCGGCCAAGGAGTTCGGCGCGGTGGTCGAGCTGGTCGAGGCCCGCCTCGACGGCCGGCGGGTCGCCGGCGGGTTCCTCGAGCTGTCCGACCCGCCGATCGACGCGGCGGTCGACGGCCTGGTGGCGGCCGGGGCCGACGACGTCGTGGCCGTGCCGTACGTGCTGTTCGGGGCCGGCCACCTCAAGGACGACGGCCCCGCCGTCCTGGCCCGCGCCCGCCGCCGCCACCCCGACGTCCGCTTCCGCCTGGCCCGCGACCTCGGCACCCACCCCGCCGTCCTCGACGTCGCCGAGGAACGGGCCCGCGCCGCCTTGGCGCGTCTGCCGGACGGGGACGAAGCCACCACCGCCGTGGTGCTGGTGGGGCGGGGATCGACGGATCCCGACGCCTGCGCCGAGATGGTGAAGTTCGCCCGGTTGCTCGGGGACGGGCGCGGGCTCGGCCTCGTCGAGGCCGCCTTCGTCGGCATGACCCGCCCGACGGTGTCGGAGGCGCTGGACCGCTGCCGGCGGTTGGGCGCCCGCCGCGTGGCGGTCGTGCCGCTGTTCCTGTTCCCCGGCGTGCTGGTCGACCGCATCGGCGAGCAGGCGGCCGCCTTCGCCGCCGAGCACCGCGACCTGACGGTCGCCGTGGGCGACCCGCTCGGGCCCCACCCCCGCCTGGCCGACCTCGTGGTCGAGCGGTTCGGCGAACCGCAGACCGGCGATGTGCGCATGAACTGCGACGTGTGCAGCTACCGGGTGCGCCTGCCCGGCTTCGAGGAGCGGGTCGGCACGCCCCTGTCCCTGGCGCCGCCCGAGCCCGAACGCCGCACCGGCGGCTGGCGGGCCCGGCGGGCGGCCAACCAGGCCGCCGCGGACGCGGCGGAACGGCGCGAGCGGCCGCGGCGCGGCCTCGGGCGCCGCCGCGGGCTCCCGACGCCGGCGCGGGACGACCACGCCGGGCCGGCGATCGAGGTGCGCGGCCTCGCGCACCGCTGGCCCGACGGCACCGACGGGCTGGCCGGGTGTCGACCTCACCGTCGAGCGGGGCGAGCGGGTGGCGTTGCTCGGGGCCAACGGCTCGGGCAAGACGACGCTGGCGCTGCACCTGGTCGGGGCGCTCGAGCGCGACGCGGGCTCGGTCGCGGTGGCCGGGCGGCCGGTCGTGCGGGAGCACCTGGCCGAGGTGCGCCGACGGGTGGGCCTGGTGTTCCAGGACCCCGACGACCAGCTGCTGCTGCCGACCGTCGCCGCCGACGTGGCCCTCGCGCCCGGCAACCAGGGCCTCCCGGCCGCGGAGGTCGAGGCCCGGGTGGCCGCCGCCCTCGACGTCGTGGGCCTCACCGACACCGCCGAGCGGGCGCCCGAGCACCTGAGCCTGGGGGAGCGTCGCCGCGTGGCCCTGGCGGGCGTGCTCGCCGCCCACCCCGAGATCCTGGTGCTCGACGAGCCGACGGCCAACCTCGACCCGGCGGCCCGGCGGGACCTGATCGAGGTGATCCGCGGCCTCGAGCTGACCACGCTCGTCATCACCCACGACCTGCCGCTCGCCCTCGAGCTGTGCCCCCGCTCGGTGGTGGTGGCCCACGGGCGGGTGGCCGCCGACGGCCCGACGCCGGCCCTGTTCGCCAACCCGTCGCTGCTGGCCGCCCACCGCCTCGAGCTGCCGTACAGGATGGTGGCCCCGACGCCGGGCGCCTGAAACCGCTCGTGGGGGACGGCGGGGCCACAGGTAGCGTCGATCGGACGTGACAGCGTCCCCGACCCTCGACCCGCCCGCCCCAGCAGCCGCGCTCCGGCACGCCGACGCCGACCACCGCGTCGGCGTCCTGGCGGGGGTGGCGGCCTACTCGTTGTGGGGCGTGTTCCCGCTGGTCTTCCACCTGCTTGAGGCGGTGGCGCCGGTCGAGATCCTGATGCACCGCATCATCTGGTCGTTCGCCGTCGTGCTCGGCCTGCTGGTGCTGCGCCGCGACCGGGGTTGGTTCCGGTCGGTGCGGTCCCTCCCCGGGGCGCTGCCCCGCCTCACCCTGGCGGCCGCGCTGATCGCCACCAACTGGCTGGTCTACATCTGGGCCGTGAACACCGACCACGTGATCGAGGCGGCGCTCGGCTACTACATCAACCCGCTGGTCACGGTGGCGTTGGGCGTGGGGCTGCTGGGCGAGCGCCTGCGGCGGATGCAGGTTGTCGCGCTCGGCTTCGGCGCCGTTGCGGTCGTGCGTCCTGACTGTCGCCTACGGCCGCGTGCCCTGGATCGCCCTGGTGCTGGCGTGCAGCTTCGGCGGCTACTCGTTCCTGAAGAAGTCGGTGCCCGTCGGCGCGGTGACGTCGCTGGCGGTCGAGACGCTGGTGCTGCTGCCCGCGGCCGCCATCGGGCTGGTGGCGTTCGCGGTGGCGGGGGAGGCCGCGTTCCTGCACGGCAGCGTGGGGCGCGACGTACTCCTGGTCAGCCTCGGCGTCGTCACGGCGGTGCCGCTGCTGCTGTTCGGAACCGCGGCCCGTCGCATCCCACTGACCCTCCTCGGCCTGCTCCAGTACCTCACCCCGACGCTGCAGCTGATCTGCGGGGTGGCGGTCTTCCACGAGCCGCTGCCCCCGGCCCGCCTGGCCGGCTTCGTGCTCGTCTGGGTGGCGCTGGCGGTGCTGGCCGCCGACGCGCTGGGCGAGCGCCGGCGCGTCGAGCCCGTCCCGGTGGCCGAGCCGACGTGAGGCCGCCGGCGTGAACATCCTCGGGCACACGCACGTGGCCCTGGCGGGTGGGCGCGCCGACAGCGGCTACCTGCTCGGTGCGGTGCTGCCCGACCTGGCGCCCATGGCCGGGGTGAAGGTGGTGCGGTCCGCGCTTCCGGTTGCGGTGGCCGACGGCGTGAGCTGCCACGTCCGTACCGACGAGGCGTTCCACGCCCACCCCGCCTTCGTCGCCGGCTCGCGGGCGATCCGGGAGGAGCTCGACGCCCGGGGCGTGGCGTCGGGCCCGGCGCGGGCGGTGGGGCATGCCGGATGGGAGCTGCTGCTGGACGGCTCGCTCGTGGGCACGGCGACCGAGGGGGCATTCCTGCGGGCCATGGCGGCGGGCGGGGACGCCACCGCGGGGATGACCGCCGCCGACGCCAGCCTCTGGGTCGCGTTCGTGGACCGTGGCCGCACTGCGCCGGCGCTCGGCTTCGGGGATCCCCGATGGGTGGCGGACCGGCTGTTCGGGATGCTGGCGCGCCGGCCGCGTCTGCGCCTTCCCGAGGAGCAGGTACCGATCGTGGCCGAGGTGCTGGCCGGGGTGGCGGACCAGGTCCGGGCGCTGGCCCCCGACGTGCTCGCCGACACGGTTCGTACGGTCCACGGCCCGTGACGGCGGCCCGAACCGCCTACCCTCGGGCGGACATGCCCACCCGTCGCCTGCGCCTCGTCGCCCCGCTGCTGGGCCTGCTGGTCGCCCTGGTCGCCGTGACCGGGGTCGTCGCCGCGGGCCGGCACGTGGCCGCGGGAGCGGACGACCGCGTCCCCGGGCAGGTCGAGCAGGCCTCGGTCCCCGTCGCCGACGACGCCGCCGCCCTGCTGCGGTCGAGCGCGGACCTCCTCCGGTCCCAGGCCAACCCGGCCGGACCGCCCCAGGCCTGGCTCGCGGCGGCCGCCGCGTCCGCGGCCGCCGCGCTGGTCGTGGGCGCCGTCGCGCCCGAACGCGCTCGCGGTACCGTCCCGCACCACAGCGCACGTGCGCCGGCGGGGCCCACCCTCCGCGGTGTGAGCTGACCTAAGCGTCCGGCGCCGTGCGCGGGACCGGTCACCATCCACCCGTCCGCCCCGGCGGTCGGAACCGAGGAGCCATCGCCTGAGCGCCCGCCCAGCCAACGGCCGCGCCGTCGTGCCGACGACGAGCGCCGCCGCCCCACCCCACCCATCGCCGCGCACCGTGACGGACGGCGGCGGGCGCGGCGCGCCCGGGCGCACCTCGTGTCGGGGGCGGCCGCGTGATCGTCCTGCTCCTGGCGCACCTCGTCGTCGGGCTCGGCCTGATCTGCTGGGGCCGACACGCGACGCGGCTGGCCGTGCCGGTGGCCGCGGTCCCCCTGGCGGCGACGGCGGCCTGGCTGGTGGCCCGGGGTGGCGGGCCCCTCGACGGCCGGCCGGTGACCGAGTCGGTGACGTGGGTGCCGGCGCTCGGCGTCGACCTCGACCTGCGGCTCGACGGGTTCGCGGTGCTGTTCGCGGCCCTCGTGTCGGGCATCGGCGTGTTGATCGTGGCGTACTGCCGGCCGTACCTGGCGCACGGCGGGGCGGGTCAGGGGCGGCTGCTCGGCCTGCTGGTGCTGTTCGCCGGCTCGATGCTGGGCCTGGTCCTGGCCGACAACCTGATCGTGCTGTTCGGCTTCTGGGAGCTGACCTCGATCACGTCGTTCCTGCTCATCGGCAACGACCACGACTCGGTCAAGGCGCGGGCCGCCGCCCTGCAGGCGCTGCTGATCACCGGGGCGGGCGGTCTGGCCATGCTGGCGGGGTTCGTGCTGATCGGGCAGGCGGTGGAGGGCGGCGGGTCGTACCAGCTCAGCCGGGTCCTGGCCGACCCACCGGCCGGGACCCCGGTGACCGCCGGCCTCGTGCTGGTGCTCGTGGGGGCGTTCACCAAGTCGGCCCAGTACCCGTTCCACTCGTGGCTGCCCGGCGCCATGGTGGCGCCCACGCCGATCAGCGCCTACCTGCACTCGGCCACGATGGTGAAGGCGGGCGTGTACCTGGTCGGCCGGTTCGGCCCTGCGTTCACCCTCGTGTGGATCTGGCGGCCCCTCGTGGTGACCGTGGGCCTGGTCACGATGGTCGCGGGCGGCCTGCGGGCGCTGCGCCAGCACGACCTCAAGCTGATCCTGGCCTACGGCACGATCAGCCAGCTCGGGTTCATGGTCGTCATGTTCGGGCTCGGGACGGCCGCCACCGTGGTGGACGCCTGCGAGCTCGTGCTGGCACACGCCCTGTTCAAGGCGGCGCTGTTCCTCGTGGCGGGCATCGTCGAGCACCAGGCGGGGACCCGCGACATCCGGCGGATCCCGCGGCCCGGCCCCGGTTGGCGGCCGACCGCGGTCGTGACGCTGGTGTCGGCGGCCTCGATGGCCGGCTTCCCGCTCATGTTCGGCTTCGTCGCCAAGGAGGACGCCTTCGCGGCGCTCGAGCCCGGGTCGTTCGCCTACGCGGGGCTGGTGCTGACCCCGGTCGTCCTGGCGTCGGTGCTCACCGTGGCCTACAGCCTGCGGTTCGCGTGGGGGGCGCTCGGCTTCGCCGGGACCGGGGACGCCGTGGCCCGGGCCGCGGCCCCGTCGGGGTGGTTCGTCGCTCCCGCGGCAGTGCTCGCCGCGCTCACCGTGCTGTTCGGGCTCGTGCCCGCCGCGGCCGACGAGCTGATCGGCGGCGCGGCCGAATCGCTGTCGACGGCGGTCGAGCCGGTGCACCTGGCGGTCTGGCACGGCCTGGGCCTCCCGCTCACGTTGTCGCTGGTCGTCCTGGCGGGCGGCCTCGGGCTGTTCCTGGCCCGCCGACCCGTCGCCCGGGTGCTGGCGCTGGGCCAGCGCGTGCCGAGCGGCGGCGAGGCGTACCTCGGCGTGCTCCGGGGCGTGAACACGCTGTCCGACCGGGTGACCGCCGTCGTGCAGAGCGGCTCGCTGCCCGTGTACGCGGGGGTGATCCTCACGACGGCGGCGCTCCTCACGACGGGCGCGCTGGTCCTGGGCGACGGCTGGCCGGGGTGGCCGGCGATCCTGGGCTCGGCGGGCCACGTGGCGGTGTGCACCGCCCTGCTGGTGACGGCGCTCGCGGCCGGGGCCGTCCACCGCAGGTTCTCGGCCGCACTGCTGCTCGGGGCCACCGGGTACGCGATGGCCGGCCTGTTCGTCGTGCAGGGCGGGGCGGACCTGGCGCTGACGCAGGTGGCGATCGAGACGCTGACCACCGTGCTGTTCGTGCTCGTCCTGCGCCGCCTGCCCGACCGCTTCGAGAGCCGGTCCACCGCGCCCGGCAGGGCGGTGCGGCTGGCGGTGGCCGCCGCCGTCGGCGTCACCGTGTTCCTGCTGGCGCTGACCGCCGCGGGGAACCGCACCGCCGAGCCGGTGTCCGGCGAGATGGTCGAGCGGTCGGTGCCCGACGGCGGCGGCCGCAACGTCGTGAACGTGATCCTCGTCGACATCCGGGGCATCGACACCATGGGCGAGGTCACGGTGCTGGCCGCCGCCGCCATCGGTTCGGTGGCCCTGGCCCGGGCCGGGCGGCGGCCGCGCGCGGCCGGGCCGGCGGCGGGGACCGGTCCGGCTGCGGCGGCGGCGGGTGCTCGCGCCCCGAAACCCGGCGAGCGGTCCGGCACCGGCGGCGTACGCCGGATCGTCGTGGTCGACGTGGCCGTGCGGCTCGTCTTCATCGCGGTCATGGTCGGCTCGATCTACCTGCTGTTCGCCGGCCACAACCAGCCCGGCGGCGGGTTCGTGGGCGGCATCGTGGCCGGGGCCGCGGTGGCGCTGCGCTACGTGGCCGGGGGCATCGACGACGTACGCGCCCTGTCGCGCGCCCACCCGTGGACCCTGCTCGGCGCCGGCCTGCTGATCTCCGCCGCCACCGTCGTGGTGCCCGTGGCCCTCGGGTCGGCGCCGCTCGAGCACGCCACCTGGGAGGCGGACCTGCCCCTCCTCGGGCACCTGAAGGTCTCGACTGCGCTGGTGTTCGACATCGGCGTGTACCTGCTGGTGGTCGGGCTCGTGCTGATGGTGTTCGAGGCGTTCGGCGACGACCCGGGCCGGCCGGCCGACGCCGACGCCGACCGCGAGGTGCACGACTCGACGGGCGCGCCGCCCGCGCCGCTGCCCGAGGCCGAGCAGGTGCCGGTGACGTGACGGTGCTCCTGGCGTTCACCGCGGCGGTGCTGTTCGCCACCGGCACGTACCTGGTGCTGCAGCGCAAGCTCAGCCGCATCATCATCGGCGTCGCCCTGCTCGGCCACGGCGCCAACGTGCTGCTGGTGAGCTCGGGCCGGGCCGGACGAGCCCCGATCATCGGCAACGGACCGGACGCCGGCCTCGCCGATCCGTTGCCGCAGGCCCTGGCGCTCACCGCCATCGTCATCAGCTTCGGCACCACGGCCCTCCTCCTGGCGCTGGCCTACCGGAGCTGGCTGCTCACCGCCGACGACGAGGTGCAGGACGACGTCGAGGACAACCTGATCGCCCGCCGCGGGGCGCCCGACGACGACCTGGCCGACGCCGGCGACCCGTCGGAACCCGACGAGGACGCGGAGGGCGTGGCGCCGTGACCGCGCTCGTCGTGCTGCCGGTCGTGCTGCCGATCGTCGGTGCCGCCCTGACGATCCTGCTCGGCCGGTCGCGCCGGCTGCAGCGAGCGATCTCCCTCACCGTGCTCACCGCCAACGCCGGCCTGGCGATCGCGCTGCTGGTCGAGGTCGATCGGGACGGCCCGGTGGCGGTGCAGGCGGGCGGGTGGCCGGCGCCGATGGGCATCACGTTCATCGCCGACCGGCTCTCCGCGATCATGCTGGTCGTCGCGGCACTGATGCTGCTCGCCGTGCTCGTGTACGCCATCGGCCAGCCGGGCGCCGAGCGCAACCACGTCGGCTTCCAGTCGGTCTACCTGGTGCTGGCCGCGGGCGTGTCGGCCGCCTTCCTGACCGGCGACCTGTTCAACCTGTTCGTCGCCATCGAGATGATGCTGACCGCGAGCTACGTGCTCATCACCTTGGGCGGACGCCTCGACCAGGTGCGCTCGGGCATGACCTACGTGGTGATCAGCCTGATGGCGTCGGTGCTGTTCGTGGCCCTGCTGGCCTTCGTCTACGCCTCGACCGGCACGATGAACATGGCCGACCTGGCGGCGAAGATCGCCGATCTGCCCGACGGGCTGCGCAGCGCGCTGGCGGTGCTGATGCTCGTGGTGTTCGGCATCAAGGCGGCCATCTTCCCGCTGTTCTTCTGGCTGCCGGACAGCTATCCGACCGCACCGTCGCCGGTGACGGCGATCTTCGCCGGGCTGCTCACCAAGGTCGGCGTGTACGCCATCATCCGCACCCAGACCCTGCTGTTCCCCGAGTCCACCCGGCCGACGACGCTGCTGCTCGTGCTCGCGGGCGCCACCATGCTGGTGGGCGTGCTCGGCGCCATCGCCCAGGGCGACGTCAAGCGCATCCTGTCGTTCCAGATCGTCAGCCACATCGGGTACATGATCATGGGCCTCGGGCTGTTCACCCTCGGCGGGCTGGCCGCCGCGGTCCTCTACACGATCCACCACATCGTGGCGAAGACCGGGCTGTTCCTCACCGGCGGCCTCATCGAGCACGCCGGCGGCTCGAGCCGCCTCACCCGCCTCGGCGGCATGGTGCGGACCGCACCCGCCCTCGCGGTGCTCTTCCTCGTGCTCGCCCTCAGCCTGGTCGGCATCCCGCCGATGTCGGGCTTCATCGCCAAGTTCGCCCTGGTGGACGCCGCCTCGCAGAGCGAGGCCTACGCGGTGATGGGGGTGGCGCTCGTCGTCAGCCTGCTGACGCTGTACTCCCTGATGAAGATCTGGATCTCGGTGTTCTGGAGCCCGGCCACCGAGCCGCTGGCGACGCCACCCGACCAGCCCGAGCACGGCGAGCCGCTGGGTGGGCCGCTGCTGATGGTGGTGCCCACTGCGGTGCTGGCCGCCCTCACGGTCGCCATCGGCCTCGCCGCCGGGCCGCTCTACGACCTCAGCGTGCGGGCCGCGGCCGACCTGCTCGACCCGAGCGCCTACCTGGCGGCGGCGGCGCCGTGAGGTCCTCGGTCGCCATCGCGGTGATGATGCTGGCCATCTGGGTGCTGGCCTGGGGCTCGGCCTCGTGGGCCAACGTGGCCAGCGGCGTCGTGGTGGTCGTGGGCCTGCTGATCGTGGTGCCCGACGCCCGCCGCCCGGGGCGGCGGCTCGTGGTCCGGCCGGTGCCTCTCGTCCGCCTGGTCGTGCGCTACCTGCGCGACGTCGTCGTGGCGAACGCGCAGATCACCCGCGAGGCGCTGCGGCCGCGTCCCCGCCTGTCGACCGCCATCGTGCGGGTGCCGCTGGCCGGCTGCACGCCCGAGGCACTGACCCTCATCGCCAACCTCGTGGCCATGACGCCGGGAGACACGCCCATCGAGGTCGAGGCCGACCCGCCGGTGATGTACGTCCACGTGCTGCAGTTCACCACCGCCGACGAGGAGCGCCGCGCCATCTGGGCGCTGCGCGACCAGGTGCTGGCGGCGTTCGGGACGGACGAGGCCATCGCCGCCGCCCGCGCCGAGGAGCAGGCCGCCGGGTTCCGCGTGGCGGGGGAGGGGAGCCCATGATCACCGCCAGCTACGTGCTCGCGGCCCTGGCTGCCGTCGGCTTCGGCTACCGGCTGGTGGCCGGTCCGTCCCTGACCGACCGGGTCATCGGGGTCGACGGCCTGCTGATCGTCGGCGTCACGGCCATCGTGCTGCGGGCGATGCAGACGGGCGAGGGAGCGTTCTTGCCGGTGGCGCTGGTCGTCACGCTCGTGAGCTTCATCGGCACCGCGGTGGTGGCCCGCTTCATCGAGGGGCGGGGCCGGTGACGGGCCAGGTCCTCGCCCTGTTCGGCACGGCGCTGACGCTGGTGGCCGCCATCGGGGTCGTGCGCTTCCCCGATGTCCTGGCCCGGATGCACGCCCTGACCAAGGCGTCGACGGTCGGCGTCGTGCTGGCCCTGCTCGGCGGCGCCGTCACGCTCGACAACGCCAACGACGTGACCACGCTGCTGCTGGCCGCCGCGCTGCAGGTCCTCACCCTTCCGGTGGCGACCAACCTGATGAGCCGGTCGACCTACATGGCCCGGGGCATCGCGGTCCGCGTGGACAACATCGACGAGCTGGCCGAATACCACGCGCTCGAGGAGGTCGAGCCGGGGCCCGAGGACGACCGGGCGCCTCGCGCGCGAACGCCGGCCCCCGGCGTGCGACCATCGGGTGATGACTCCGGCACGTGACGGGACCGACGGCGGCAGGCGGCGGCTCCTCGCCGGCGGTGCGGCCCTGGCCGGCGCCGCGGTGCTGGGGCTCACGGCGCTGGGGTGCTCCGACGACGACGACGATGCCGCGGACGGCGACGCCGGCTCCGGCGACGCGGGCGATGGCGGCAGCGACGCGACGACCACGACGGCGGGTGCAGCGGCTGCCGACGGCCCCACGACGCTCACCGCGGCCGACTTCGCCGCCCTCGCGCCGTGCCTGCTCACGCCCGAGCAGACCGAGGGGCCCTTCTACCTCTCGGCCGACCTCGAGCGCCGCGACCTCACCGAGGGCCGGCCGGGCCACGCGCTGCGGCTCGGACTCCAAGTGGTCGACGCCGAGTGCGTCCCCGTCTCCGGCGCCGTGGTCGACGTGTGGCACGCCGACGCCGTGGGCGACTACTCGGCCTTCGTCGACGGCTCGTATGCCGACGAGGCGGGCGAGGGCACCACGTTCCTGCGGGGCTCGCAGGTGGCGAACGACGAGGGCATCGTCGAGTTCGCCACGGTGTACCCGGGCTGGTACCCCGGGCGGGCGGTCCACGTCCACGTCAAGGCGCACCTCGACGGGGCGACCGTGCTGACCTCCCAGCTCTACTTCCCCGAGGACCTCACCGACGAGGTCCACGCCGAGGGCCCGTACGCCGACCGCGGCACCCGCGACACCCGCAACGAGGACGACGGGATCGCCGGCGATCCCGCGTCGGCCGGGAACCTCGTCACCGCGTCGGCCGCCGGCGACGCCACGCTGGGCCTGGTGGTGCTGGGCGTCGACCCGTCGTCCGCCTGACTGGCGCCCGGTCAGCGGGCGTTCTTGCGGCGGAAGGCGCCTGAGAGGTCGGCGGTGTCGAAGGCGACGTCGACCGGCTGCTGGTTGGCATAGCGGTACAGCGCCGTCTTGAACACGGCCGACAGGGCGGACGTCACGGCCACCACCGCGATCACCCAGAGGGCCCCGAGCGTGATGCCGACCGCCTGCAGGGCGACGACGCCGGTGGCGCCGAGGCCGACGGCCAGGGCGATGCCCGGCAGGGCGGCGACGAAGCCGATGAGGCCGAGGCCGAAGGTGAAGGTGAGCTGCTCGCCCCAGGTGCCGCGGAGCAGCTGCGACGACCGCTTGAACCCGTCGATCGCCCCGACGTCCTCGAACACGATCACCGGCAGGGCGAGGAACGAGAGCACGCTGAAGGCCATGTTGCCGAGCGACGCCAGGATGTTGCCGAAGATCCCGAGCCGGTCCCGGATCACGTCCAGCACGATCGCCACGACCGTGGCCAGCACCGCCCACTCGAACAGGCGGCCTGTGCGCGACCTGGCGCCGGCGAAGGCGGTGCCCAGCGAGGGATCGGCGCCGTCCATCCGCTGACCGGCGCCCGACACCACCGCAGCCTGACCGATGACCGACACCCAGGTCGCCAGCAGGCCGGCGACGGCGAGCACGACCCACACGGCCCAGCTCACCGCGTCGTCGTCGCCGTCGAGCAGCAGGATGCCGGGGCCGGCCACGACCGCGAACACGAGCAGCGAGATCAGCCCGGCGATGATCGGGATGGCCACGAGCTCGCGGTCCTGGGACAGCACATGCCACGACGCCTTCGCCAGCCGCCACCCGTTCCTGATGCGCTCCACGGCGAGAGTGTCCCCCGACCGGCGGTCGCGCGTCGAGGACTGGGCTCAGGCGACCGTGCCCGGGTCGACGTTGGCGCCGCACAAGACGACCGCGACGCGCTCGTCCGGGTCCGGAAGCGCCCCGACGGTGAGGGCGGCGAGGGCGGCGGCCCCCGCTGGCTCGGTGGCGAGCCGAAGGGCCGCCCACAGGCGCCGCTGGGCGTCGGCGACGACCTCGTCGGCCACGACGACCACGTCGTCGACCCACCGCTGGGCCGCGAAGGCGAGGTCCCCGGCGCGCCGGGCGCCGAGGGCATCGGCGGCCAGGCCCGACACGTCCACCTCGACCGGACGCCCCGCCTCCCGGGCGGCCGCCATCGTGCGGCAGCCGGCGGTCTCGACGCCGGTCACGTCCACCTCGCCGCGGCACCACGAGGCCACGCCGCCGATGAGCCCGCCGCCGCCCACGGCGACGACGACCCGGTCGACCCTCTCCTGCTCGCCCAGCTCGCGGGCCAGCGTGCCGGCGCCGAGGATCATCTCGGGCTGGTCGTAGGCGTGGAGGAACCGCGCCCCGGTGGCGGCGGCCCGCGCCCGGCTCTCGGCCAGCGCATCGTCGTAGAACCCCGGGCACCACCACGACCTCGGCGCCGAGGCCCCGCAACGTGTCGAGCTTGGCGGGGGCCGAGGTGTCGGGGACGAACACCGCGGCGTGCACCCCGAGGCGCCGCGCCGCGTAGGCGGCGGCGACCCCGAAGTTCCCGCCCGACGCGGCCACGACGCCCGTCGCCGGCACGTCGCCGGTGAGCAGGTGGAGGTGGGCGCCCCGCGCCTTGAACGACCCCGCGTGCTGCACCAGCTCGAGCTTGAGCACCACCGGGCGGCCGGGCGGGAGGCCGAGGTCCGCCCGCTCGACGGTCACGACCGGGGTTCGGCGCAGGTACGGCGCCAGGGTGCGGGCGGCCGCGGCGATCTCGTCACGCGTGGGGAGGGGAGGGGCGTCGGTCATCGCCCGTGAGTCTGCCGGGACGGGCGTCGTTCCCGGGATGTCTGACGGCGGTGCTGCATGGGAAGGCTTCCCCCGACCACACGTCGCAGCGGCACCCAGCCGCTGCCGGACGGGGGAGTGACCCAGTGATCGGTTTCCTCATCACCATGCTCGTCATCGGCATCATCGCCGGGTACCTGGCCCGCCTGCTCGTGCCGGGGCGCGACCCGATGGGCTTCGTCCAGACCGTCGTGCTCGGCGTCGTGGGCTCGTTCGTCGGCGGGTTCCTGGGCTATGTGCTCTTCGACAAGGACGTCGCCGAGGGCGGCATCCAGCCGTCGGGCATCCTCGGCTCGATCATCGGTGCGGTCCTCGCGCTGCTGGTCTACAACGCGGCCAGCCACCGCGGCATCGGCCGCCGCATCTGACCCGCACCCGCACACGATCCCCGCGGCCCGGTGGCGTCTCTGCCACCGGGCCGTGGGCGCGTCCGGGGACAGGTCGGGACGGGCCACCGCGGCACATGCGGCATGATGCGGGGACCACGATCTTCGAGGAGGAAGACATGGCGATCTCGGTTGGGGACCGCGTCCCGGACGTGACGCTGCGGACGATGTCCGCCGAGGGTCCGGCGGCGGTGCAGAGCACCGATGTGCTCGGCTCGGGCAAGGTGGTGCTGTTCGCGGTGCCCGGGGCGTTCACGCCCACCTGCTCCGACCACCACCTGCCCGGCTTCGTGCTGCGGGCCGACGATCTGGCGGCCAAGGGTGTGGACACGATCGCGTGCGTGGCGGTCAACGACCCGTTCGTCATGGGCGCCTGGGGCCAGGCTCAGGGCACCGACGGCAAGGTGCTCATGCTGTCCGACGGCAACGGCGAGTTCGCGGCGGCGATGGGGCTCGAGTTCGACGGCAGCGGGTTCGGCCTCGGCACCCGGTCGCAGCGCTACGCCGCCGTCATCGACGACGGCGTGGTCATCGAGCTGATGGTCGAACCCGGCCCGGGCCTCGAGGCCAGCTCGGCCGACGCGGTGCTCGACAAGCTCTGACCCGAGCGGCGCCCATCAGGTGCGGCGGTGGGCGGGGACCGGGAGCACCAGCGGCGTGCCGGTCAGCGGGTCGGCGATCACGTCGCACGCCAGCCCGAACACGTCCTCCACCGTCGCCGGGGTGATCACCTCGGCGGGCGGGCCCTCGCACACGATGGCCCCGTCCTTCATCGCCACCAGGTGGTGCGCGTAGCGGCAGGCGAGGTTGAGGTCGTGCAGCACGGCCACGATCGTGCGGCGCTCGGTGACGTTCAGCTCGGCCAGCAGGTCGAGCACCTCCACCTGGTGGGCCAGGTCGAGGAACGTCGTCGGCTCGTCGAGCAGCATCAGGTCGGTGCCCTGGGCGAGCGCGAGCGCGATCCACACCCGCTGGCGCTGGCCGCCCGACAGCTCGTCCACGGGACGGTCGGCGAGGTCGGCGAGCCGGGTGGCCGCCAGCGCGGCGGCCACCGCCTGCTCGTCGGTGGTCGACCACTGCCGGAACCAGCGCTGGTGCGGGTGCCGGCCGCGGGCCACCAGGTCGGCGACGCTGATTCCCTCGGGCGAGATCGGCTGCTGGGGCAGGATGCCGAGCCGCGTGGCGACCTCCCGGGTGGGCAGCCGGTGGATGTCCTGCCCCTCGAGCAGCACGCTGCCGGTGCGCGGGGCGAGCAGGCGGGCCAGGCCGCGCAGCAGCGTGGACTTGCCGCAGGCGTTGGCGCCCACGATGACGGTCACCGCCTCGGGTGGGATCGACAGGGACAGGTCGTGGACGACGACCCGCTGGTCGTAGGCGAGCGACAACGACCGGGCCGCCAGCGCGACGGGCCCGTCCGGCGCCGGGGGAGGGCCCGTGCCGGCCGGTGGCGCGTCGCCCGGCCCGGTGGCGTCGGCGGGCGGGGCGATCGTGGCGGGGCGGGGGGTCATCCGGCACTCCCGATGCGGTTGGCCCGGGCCAGCAGCCAGAGCAGGTACGGCGCGCCGAGGACGGCGGTGACGATGCCCACCGGCAGCTCGGTGGGGGCGAACACGCGGCGGGCGACGAGGTCCGAGGCGGCCAGCAGGGCGGCGCCGACCGCCGCGCTGGGCAGAAGGGCGGCGCCGCTGCCCCGCACCAGGCGCCGGGCGATCTGGGGCGACACGAGGGCGACAAAGCCGATGGGCCCCGCGCAGGACACGGCGATGGCCGACAGCGCGACGCCGACGAGTAGCAGGCCCGAGCGCACGCCCTCGACGCGGGTGCCCAGCCCGGCGGCGGCGTCGTCGCCGAGGTCGAGCATGCGCAGGTGCCGCCCGAGAGCGAGGGCGACCGGCGTCAGCAGCGCCAGCGCCCAGCCGAGCGGGCGGACCTGGTCCCAGCCCCGCCCGTTGAGGCTGCCGGTCAGCCACACCATCGCCCGCTGCGCGTCGTAGATCTCGGCCCGGGTCATGAGGTACGAGGTGGCCGATGTGAGCATCGCCGTGACCCCGATGCCGACCAGCACGAGGCGGTACCCGGTGACCCCGCGTCGGTAGGACAGCAGGTAGATGGCGATGGCGGCGACGGTCCCGCCGCCCAGCGCGCCGATCGTGACCTGGTTGGCCGTGCCGTCGAGGACGACGATCGTCAGCACGGCGCAGGCGGCGGCCCCCGCCGTGATGCCGATGATGTCGGGGCTGGCCAGCGGGTTGCGGGCGATGCGCTGGAAGATCGCACCCGACAGGCCGAACGCTGCGCCCACCAGGACCGCGGCCAACCCCCGCGGCAGCCGGAGCGTGCGGACCACGAAGTCGGTGTCGGGCCGGCCCTGCCCCACCAGGGCGGCCACCACGTCCCCGAGGGGGATCGGGAACTCGCCCACGGCCAGCGACCAGGCGAACACCACGAGGGCAAGGCTGACGAGCACGGACGTGACGACCAGCGGCCGGACCGCGACGCGGGCCGACAGGCCGAGGCGGGCCGAGCGCAGCACGAGGGCGCCGTCGGGAGCGCGCCGCGTCACGGCAATCACAGGTCGGCCAGCTTCCGGCGGCGCACGAGGGCGATGAAGAACGGGGCGCCGACGAAGGCGGTGACGATGCCGACCTGCACCTCCCCGGGCCGGGCGATCAGTCGCCCGATGACGTCGGCCGCCAGAAGCAGGGTCGGCGCCAGCACCAGCGACCAGGGCAGGATCCAGCGGTAGTCGGGCCCGCAGATCGCCCGGGCCACGTGGGGCACCGTGAGCCCGACGAAGCCGATCGGCCCCGCAGCGGCCGTGGCCGCGCCGCACAGCAGCACGATCGCCAGCGCCGACAGCCCCCGGGTGAGGTGCACCCGCTGGCCGAGCGACCGGGCGACGTCGTCGCCGAGCGAGAGGGTGTTGAGGGCGCGGGACGACGCCAGCGCGAGCACGGCGCCGGCGATCAGGAACGGCGCCACCTGGGCCACGACCTCGGCGTCGCGGCCGGCCAGCGAGCCCGCCGCCCAGAACCGGAACACGTCGAGGGTCTGCACGTCGAGCAGCAGGATCGACGACGTGAGCGAGGTGAGCAGGGCGGTGAGGGCCGCCCCGGCCAGGGCCAGCTTGACGGGCGTGGCCCCGCCCCGGCCCGCCGACCCGAGCAGGTAGACGAGCACGCTGGCCAGCCCGGCCCCCACGAACGCGAACCACACGTAGCCCGTCAGCGACGTCACGCCGAACGTGTGGATCGCCACGACGACCGCCAGCGCGGCTCCCGCGTCCACCCCCAACAGGCCGGGGTCGGCCAGCGGGTTGCGGGTGACCCCCTGCATCAGCGCCCCTGCCACACCGAGCGCTCCGCCCACCCCGAGCCCGAGCAACGTGCGGGGGATGCGCAGCTCGCGCACGATCTGGTGGTCGGTCGAGCCGTTGGCGTCCACGAGCGCCTGCCACACCGTGCCGAACGGGATCGCCTTGGCGCCGAAGGCGACGGAGCACGCGGTGACGACGGCCAGGACCACGAGGGCTACGGCCAGGCCGCCCGCCCGACCCCAACCGCCGGCGAGGAGCGGCGTCCCCGTCCGACGCCGAACCGGCCGATCGGCGGCGATCGCTCCCGCGTCCCGGGGGGCGTCGATCACGGCGGCCATCGGACACCTCGGGTCCGCTGCCGCCCGGGGAGCGACGGCGTCAGCGATGAGAAAGCCGGCCAGATCACAGGTGTTAGGGTGACTGAACAACTGTCGGTGGGTCAAGATCGACCCGGTCACCGGGTCGCGGGGCGTGCCGTGCGAGGATGACACCGGTGCAGAGCACAGGTGCCATCGCCCCCGACGGCGCGCCCAGCGAGGAGATCGGCGTCCTGGCGGGCGTCATCGTGTCCGTGACGCCGCGCCGGCGCGTCCGCTCGCAGGCCGACGTCGTGCGCCTCATCGTGGCGCTCGCGCTGGTCGGCGTCGGCGTCCTCGTCGCCACCTGGCTGCGCAACACCATCGGCGGGGCCGAGGAGGACCTCGTCGAGGTCTACGAGCTGGTGCCCGACCGGTTCGCCGACGTGCTCACGGGTCTGGCGGTGCTCGGCGCCGGGGTGGTGCCGGTCGTCGCCCTGGTCGTGCTCGTCGTCCGGCGACAGTTCCGGACGGTGCTCACGCTGCTGTTCGCGGGGGTGGGTGCGTCGCTGGCGATGCAGCTCCTCACCGAGTTCCTGGCGGACCAGGGGATCGTCGCGGGCATCGACCCCGACACCGATCGCATCGTCGAGCTGACGTCGACCTCTTTCCCCACGTCGCCGCTGATCGCCTCGACGGTGGCGCTGGTGATCGCAGCCACGCCCTGGCTGTCGCAACAGTGGCGCCGCGTCCTGTGGCCGTGTGTGGGGCTGCTCGTGCTGTTCCGGGTGGTCTCGTCGAACGAGCCGCCGCTCGACGTCGTGATCGCGATCGCCGTCGGGATGGCCATGGGCTCGCTGGCGCTCCTCGTGTTCGGCACCGAGAGCTCCGACCCCGAGGCCCCCGAGCTGGTGGCGATGCTGCGCACGGCCGGGCGACCACGGCGCATCGAGCAGCTTCCCGGGAGCGCGCCGCTCGTCTACGCGGTGGAGATGGCGGACGCCCCGCCCCTGGAGATGCGGGTGCGCACGGTGCACGACCGCTCCGAGAACATGCTCGAGCAGCTCTGGCGGTCGTTGCGGCTGCGGACGTGGGTGAACGACCGTCCCTACGACACGGTCCAGCGGCGCATCGAGCACGAGGCGCTGGCCCAGCGCACTGCGGCCGACGCCGGGGCGCGCGTCGCGACCGTTCGGCGCATCGTCGCCTCGCCGCAGGGCTCGGTCGGCGTGCTCGAGGATCGCGTCGAGGGCGGCCCCGTCGCGGTGGTTGCCCGGCACCCGGTCTCGCGTCCGACGACGTTCACCTCGAACCCGGTGGTCGCGGTCGCCGACGCGACCCAGCCGCTCGACCGGGACCTCGTGCTCGACGTGTGGCGGCAGGTCGCGGCGCTGCACCGCGACCGCCTCGCCCACCGCAACCTCGACCTCAACGAGGTGTGGGTGACCCCCGAGGGGCGCGCGGTGCTGCGCGGCTTCGACGGCGCGGCCATCGCCGCCACCGACCGCGACCTCGCCCTCGACCGGGCGCAGCTCCTGGTGTCCACCGCCCTCGTGCTGGGCGCGCCGACCGCGGTCGACGTGGCGGTGGAGGCGCTCGGGCCGGCCGTGGTCATGACCGCGGTGCCGTACCTGCAGCCGCTCGCCCTGCCGGCCCACACCCGGCGGGCATGGCGCAGCAACAAGGAGGTGCTCGACGCCCTGCGGACCGCCATCGCCCACGCCACCGGGGTCGCGGCGGCGCCGCTCGCTCGCCTCGACCGCATCCGGCCCCGCACGGCGATGTCGCTCGTGGCCTTCGTGGTCGCCTTCTACGTGCTGCTCCCGCAGCTGGGCGACTTCGGCGACACGGTCGACGCCGCCAGCGAGGCCAACTGGTGGTGGCTCGCCCCGATGGTGCTCGGCGCCGCCGCCACCATCGTGTTCGCCGCCCTGCAGTTCGTGGCGTCGGTGCCCGAGCCGATCTCGTTCCTGCCCGCGCTGCGCATGCAGCTCGCGTCGTCGTTCGTCAGCCGCATCGCACCGGCCAACACCGGCACGCTGGCGGTCGGCGTGCGGTTCCTGCAGCGCTCGGGTCTCGACCCCGGTGCTGCGGCGGCCGCAGTCGGGCTGACCGCGCTGTCCGGCTTCGCGGTCCACTTGGCGCTCATGGGCGGCTTCCTGCTGTGGGTGGGGTCGAGCGACGTGGGGTTCTCGCTCCCCGATGCCGACGTGATCCTCCTCATCGTCGCGGTGGTGCTGTCGGCCACCGGCCTGGCCATCGTGCTCGTCCCCGCGGTGCGGCGTCGGGTGCTGCCCCCGCTCGTCGCGCAGGCGCGCAACGCGGCGTCGTCCCTGGCCGACGTGCTCACCGACCCGGTGCGGGTCATCGGCCTGATCGGTGGGGCGACCGGCGTCACGGGTTCGTTCATCCTCACGCTGACCGCGGCCGTCGCCGCCTTCGGTGGCGGCGTGAGCTTCCCCGAGATCGGCGCCGCGTACCTGGTGGCGGCCGCGTTGGGCTCGGCCGCCCCGACTCCCGGGGGCCTGGGGGCGGTCGAGGCCGCCCTGGTCGCGGCGCTCACCGGCTACGGCATGCCGAGCGGGCCGGCGGTGTCGGCCGCGCTCACGTTCCGCCTCGTGACCTACTGGCTGCCGATGCTCCCGGGGTGGTTCATGTTCCAGCAGATGCAGCGCCGCGAGGAGCTGTGAGGGTCCTCGCCGAAGCAAGCTTCGGCTCGGAATTGTCGGTGTCGGCCTGCGGCCGACTCGTCTCTCAGTGGGTCGACCAGCAAGCTGGATCGACCCACGGCGGGGGGCTCCGGCGGAGCCTCCGCCCCCCACACCCCCCGCCCGCGCTCACGGCGTCCATCGGTTGAGGCGGCAGCAGAGCATGGGGAGCTGTGAGGCAGTCGTCGGTGTCCTGCGGCCTGCCGAGTAGGGTCTGACGCACCGTCAGGTGAGTGGGGGAGTGGGTGTGGTCGCGTTCGATCCGTTCGAGCCGGGGTTCGTCGAGTCGCCGTACGGCCAGTACGCACGCCTGCGGGCGCAGGACCCGGTGCACTGGTCCGACCTCCTGCAGGGCTGGGTGCTGACCCGCCACGACGACGTCGTCGCCCTGCTGCGCGACCTCGACATCAGCGTGGAGCTGGACAACGCACGGCCGAGCGCCGTCGTCGACCAGCAGCGCGAACGCCAGGCCCGGACCGGGCGCAACTCCGACACGCTCGTGCTGCGCGACGACCCCGACCACAACCGCCTGCGCAAGCTCCTGCAGCGCCCTTTCGGCCCCCGTCCCGTCGAGGCGCTGCGGGCAATGGTCGCCGAGCGGGTCGACGGCTCCATGGCCGAGCTGGCGGGGCGCGACGGCATGGACGTGATCGGTGACTTCGCGTACCCGCTTCCGGTGGCGGTGTTCAACCAGATGCTGGGCATGCCCGACGAGGACGCCCCCCAGGTCCGCACGTGGATCGCGGCGGTGGCGCGGATGCTCGACCCCGTCATCGACGACGAGGAGCACGCCCGCTGCAACGTGCTCATGAACGAGATGTACGACTACCTCGACACGCAGATCGAGGCCAAGCGGCGGGCCCCGGCCGACGACGTGCTCACCGCCCTCGTGCAGGCCGAGGAGGACGGCGACCGGCTGACCCGCGACGAGCTCGTGGGCCAGGTCGTCACGCTGTACGTGGCGGGCCACGAGCCCACGATGTCGCTGATCGGCAACGGGCTGCTGGCACTGCTCCGCCACCCCACCCAGCTCGCGCTGGTGCGGTCGCGCCCCGACCTGCTGCCCAACGCGGTGAACGAGCTGCTGCGCTACGACGGGCCGAACCAGTTCGTGCGGCGCATCGCCGTGCAGCCCTACACGATCGACGACACGACGATCGCGCCCGGTGACGTGATCTACGCCGCCGTCGGGGCCGCCAACCGTGACCCCGCCCGGTGGGACGACCCCGACGCCGTGCACGTCGACCGGCCCGACGCCGCCCACCACGTGCAGTTCGGGTCGGGCATCCACCACTGCCTGGGGGCCCACCTCGCCCGGCTCCAGGCCGAGGTCGCGCTCGGCGCCCTGCTGTCCCGCCTCGACGACATGGCCCTGGCCGGTGAGCCGCAGTGGAGCGAGCGCATGGTCATCCGCGGCCTCCAGTACCTGCCGATCACCTACAGGGCGGCGGCCGCGGCCTGAGGACTCCGCGCCCCGGGCCGCCGCCGGGGCGTCAGCTCACCGGGACGATGCGGTGGGCGACGACGGCGCCGTTCGCCAGCTCGAGCACGCCGACCGTCCGCCGGGGCTGACGGCGGCGCTGGACGGCCGACCCGGGGTTGAACAGCCACTGGCCGTCCTCGCCCGGCTCGTCGACCGGCTCGTGGCTGTGGCCGAACACGACGACCCGGGCGGCAGGGAACCAGCGCCGCAGACGGCGCGCTCTCCCGGTGCGCGCCCCCGAGTCGTGGACCATCGCCACCCGCACTCCCCCCAGCTCCAGCTCGAGCCGGTCGGGAAGCTCGCCCACCAGGGCGTGGTCGTTGTTGCCCAGAACGGCGTGGACGGGGCGCCTGGCCCGGAGCGCGTCCAGCAGGTCGCCGGTCACCACGTCGCCGGCGTGCAGCACGGCGTCGCACGCCTCGACCTCGTCCCACACGTCGGTCGGCAGGTCCGACAGGTCGGCGCGCAGGTGCGTGTCGGCGAGGACGAGGAGGCGGAACGGGCGGCGGGCGATGGACTCCATCGTGTCCCAGATAGCGTCCACGGGTATGACCATCGAGGTGCTCGACGTTCCCGCCCGCTCCCGCTACGAGGTCACGGTCGACGGCGAGCTCGCCGGGTTCTCCGAGTATCGCCAGGTCGAGGGCGCCCGCGTGTTCACCCACACCGAGGTGTTCGACGCCTACGAGGGCAAGGGCGTGGGCAGCGCCCTGGCGAGGGGCGCGCTCGACGACGTCCGAGCCGGTGGCCGGCGCCTCGTGGCGCTGTGCCCGTTCATCGCCGCCTACCTCGGGCGCCACGGCGAGGACGCCGACCTGGTCGACGCCGAGCTCACCGCCCAGCTCAAGGCCCGACGCTGATCCCCTCCCGGCGGATTTAAGAAGGTGCGTAGGTACATCGCCCGATGGCCTACGGCCCCGCGCCGGTGAAGATCACCAGGTCAGCCCCCCAGCCAAGGACCTGGACGTGACCCGGAACACCCTCGCCCCCGTCGTCTCGCTGCACCACCTGGTGCGGCGGACCACCTACACCGACCTGACCCTGACAGCCGACGTGCTGGCCGCGGCCTTCCACGACGACCCCGTCGTGTCCTGGCTCATGCCCGACGAGAGCCACCGGCGCGCCGACCTCCCGGCGATGATGCGCGTGTTCGCGGCCCGCTTTCAGCCCCACGGCGAGAACTGCCTGAACGAGACCGGCACCGGCGCGGCGGTGTGGCTGCCGCCCGAGGCGACGTTCACCCCCGAGGACGACGCCCGGTTCGAGACCGCGCTGGTCGCCGCCGCGGGCGATGACATCGAGCGGGCCAACGAGCTCATCGCGGTCATGGAGTCGGCCCACCCGACCGACCCGCACCACTACCTGATGCTGCTCGGGGTCGTGCCCGATCAGCAGGGGACGGGTATCGGCTCGGCGCTGTTGCGGGCGGTGCTCGACATCGCCGACGCCGCCGGCGAGCCCGCCTACCTCGAGGCCACGTCGTCCCGGAACCGTGCGCTGTACGAGCGCCACGGCTTCGAGGTGACCCGCGAGCTGCGCTGCGGCGACTGCCCCCCGCTGTGGGCGATGTGGCGCGACCCCGCCCCGGTCAGGTCGTGACGGGGATCTCGCCGCCGAGGGCGTACGGCTCGACCAGCTCGATCTGGTCTCCGCTCCAGAACGCGCCCGGGTCGTAGAAGCTCGCGGGGCGCGTGTCGGGCAGGATGCCCATCGCCTGGTAGGTCGTCGCCACCAGCTCGGCGCAGTACACGGCCTCGAGTGACGAGGCCTGCCCGCGGCGGACCCGCCCGGCGACCCACCGGCGGCCCACGCTCAACCAGGACGGGAACGGCCGGCCGTCGTACCGGTCGATGATCTCCATCAGCCGGTCCTCCTGGTGGCGCTCGATCGGGCCGTCGAGCAGGCGGACCCACGCATCCTGGCCGTACCGGTCGTGCCACGTGGTCACCGCGTCGACCAGCAGGTGCAGCTGCACACCCCGCTGGTGTTCGCCCGTCCAGACGTCGGGCAGCGACCGGCCCAGCTCGGCGTGCCACAGCAGCGGCGGCAGGTCGTCGAGGGCGACGACCATGCCCACGTGGTTGACCGGGCTGTTGGTCACGGCACGGATGGCCCGGTCGGCCATGTTCCGGCCGCGGAACAGCCACACGTCGCCCGTCGACGCGGTCGTCACGGCCTCGGCCAGGGTCAGCGTGCGCCCGGTGGCAGTCGTCACAGCACCAGTGCTACCTCATGGGAGTGCCGCACGTGTCTCCTCGGCCAGATTCGCCGCTGGCTGCGTCCTCGTCCTCGACGTAGCTACGGCTATGCCTTCGTCCTGCGTCCTTGCCAGCGACGAATCTGACTCGACGATCCATGCACGTCACTCCCATGAGGCAGCACTAGCGTACGGAACCGATGCGCATCCCCTGGAAGATCGTCGGGCTGGCCGGCCTCGCAGGGGTGGCGGCCACGGGCGTCGTCGTCGCCCGGCGGCGCCGCACGGCGCGGGACTACACGCCCGACGAGCTGCGCGCCCGGCTGCACCAGCGCCTGGCCGAGGTGTCGACCAACGGCGATCACGCGGCCCGCACCTCGACCAGCCGGTAGCTCCACGGTCGGCTCAGCTCGGGCACACGGCACGTGAGCTGCACGGCCTCGTCGACTCGCACCCGCTCGACGACCACCGCGACCGCCTCGCCGCCCCGCGGCTGCAGCACGACCACGGTGGTCCCGTCGGGGCCGGGCTCGGTCGACAGGACGGTGAGCCCGTCGATCCGCACCTCGCCCAGGTGCTGGCGCGCGTACAGGTCGGCTGCCTGCACGAGCGGGGGCAGGTGGCTGCGGCCCCGGTAGCGCCGCAGGTCGATCGTCCCGGCCCGGTGCGCGGCCAGCAGCGCCGGCGCCTCGTCGGGCTCGACGCGGCCGTAGTACACGCCGTCGGGCAGGCTCACGACGTTGGCCGCGAAGCGGTCGCCGCCGACGTGGGACGACTCCCACACGTCGGGCACGCCCGCGGCGGCCAGGACCCGGATGACCGGGCGCCCCTTGTCGGCGCAGCAGGGGTCGTGCCGGCCGTTGGTGCACACGAGCGCCAGCCCGGCGGGACCAGGCTCGCCGAGGCCCGGGGGGTCGGGGAAGGCGAGCGGGCCGAGCTCGATGTCGAGCAGGCGCTCGGGGTGCGCGGCGGGGACGACGAGCTGCTCGATCCAGCGCCGCTCGGCCCCGGTGTGGGCGAGGAACACGCGCCGGTCGCCGTCGCGCCGCATGTCACCGGGCCGGCGGGCCAGGATGACCCGGACCCGGTGGCTGCGGGCGTGGGCGACGAGGGGTGCGGCCACCTCGGCGGGGAGGTGGCTGTCGGTCAGGGCTTCGCGCCCCCAGGCGCCCGGCTGCTCGACCACCAGCCACCGCTGCACCCGCGACGCCGTGCCGATCAGCGGCTCGTCGCGGGCGAGGGACTCGGTGGCGCACCGGATCTCGAGCTTCTCACCCATCTGGCGAGGGACGCGTGCGCAGGGCGCCCTCGCGCACGAGCCGGCGGACGAGCACGAGCCGGCTGGGCGGGTCGAGCATGTCGGCGAGATCGCCGACCCGGTGGGCCGCCCCGTCGAGCATGCGCCGGACCGCGGGCTCGACCGCGGCCGGCAGCACGACGACACGGTCGCCGAGCACGAGCCGCAGGCGGTCGAGGTCGCCGGGCCGCAGCGCGGCCACGATTCCCGCCCGCCGCTCGACCACCGTGCCGTCGTCGATGGCGTCGAGGGCCGCGACCTCGAGCAGCTGGCCGTCGAGCAGCGGCGTGCGGTTGGACACGAACCGGTCGGCCAGCGCCTCGGCCACTTCGCCGGCGTCGACCGTTCCCAGCCAGTCGACCAGATCGGCCACCGCCGACTTCACGGCCGCCGTGGCCGCGTCCGGGTCGTCAGGCCAGCCCGGCGTCAGGCTGCGGCGGAAGGCCACCTCGTCGCCCGCCCGGTCGACGAGCAGGCGCACCACGTCGTGAACGGTCGTGGCCAGGACGCCGATCGTCAGGTGCAGCGACACCCCCTGCTGGGCGGCGGCCGAGTGCACGAACCCCCGCGGCAGGTAGAGGACGTCGCCGGGGTGCATGTCCGCCTCGAACAGCACGGGCTGACCGGCGGCGGCGTCGTGGTCGGACACGTGGCGGGGCAGCGGCGTGTCGACGACCGGCTGCGCGGACCGTCCAGTGCTTGGCGCCGGCCACCTGCAGCACGAACACGTCGTGGGTGTCGTGGTGCGGCGCCAGGCCGGCGGCCCCGGCCGGGGTCAGGTAGGCGTTGGCCTGCATCGGGTGGCCGAGCCCCAGCTCGAGCTGGCGGCAGAACCGCGTCGCGGGCGGCCACCAGCGCTGGAGGCCCTGCAGGACGATCGTGGCGCCGGCCCCGAACAGGTCGAGCGCCCGGCCGGGGTCGATCAGATCGTCGATGCGCGAGGCCCCGGTGCGGGCCGTCTTCGTGTAGTCGCCCGGGGGCAGGATCTCGCCGTCGCGCACCAGGCGGACCGCGGGTCGGCGCAGCCCCGACCCGGTGAGGGCGCGGTCGACGTCGGCCAGGGACAGCACGTCGTCGAACGCGCCGACGTGGCGCCACCGGTGGGGCGCCACGCCGAAGCTGTGTTCACGGAAGGCCCGGACGTCCCCGACGCAGCGCGGCCAGGCGTCGTCGGCCGGGGGCGTGCTCAGGAGTCGGTCTGGTCGGCGTCGCTGCTGTCCGCGGGGCCCTCGTCGGGGTCGACCCCGTCGGCGTCGTCGGCGCCGTCGGCGTGATCCGGCGGATCGGTGGCGTCGTCGTCGGCGACGCTGGCCTTCTCGTGACGCCACTCGGTGTCGATGTCGGCGTCGGCCAGCCCGGTGATCACGTCAGCCATGTCAGCTCCTTGGGAGTCGGGGACTGCGAGGAGGAACCTAACCCGTGTCGCCGCGCTCAAACAGGGGTCACGCTGCGGATTCCGCCGGCGTGGTCGCGGACGTACCGCCGGCGTCGCCGGCCAGCCCGGCCGCGTCCGCCACCAGCCGGTACGACGCCAGGCGGGCGTCGGGGCTGTGGGTCAGGGTCGTGACCATCAGCTCGTCGGCGCCGGTCCGCTCGGCCAGCTCGGCGAGAGCGGCGCGCACGGCGGGCGGGTCGCCCACGATGTGCGAGGAGGTCCACGCCTTGACCACCTCGCGCTCGTGCGGCGTGTAGCGGTAGCCGGCTGCTTCCTCGGGGGTCGGGTAGCGGCCGGGCCGCCCGGACCGCAGGCGCAGGAACGCCAGCGCGCCGGACCCGGCCAGCCACCGAGCCTCGTCGACGGTCTCGGCGCAGACGACGGAGACGCCGAGCATGACGTACGGGGCGTCGAGGTCGGCGGAGGGGCGGAAGGCCGCCCGGTACGCCCGCACGGCCGGCTCGGTGTTGGCGGCGGCGAAGTGGTGGGCGAACGAGAACGGCAGGCCGAGCACCCCCGCCGCCTGCGCGCTGTAGTCGCTCGACCCGAGCAGCCACAGCTCGGGCCGGTGGCCGAGGCCGGGCACGGCGGTGATGCGGGCGTAGGGGTGGCCCTCGGGGAACTCGCCGCTGAAGTAGCCCATGAGCTCGACGAGCTGCTCGGGGAAGTCGTCGACCGCGAGCGCGCCGGGGGACCGGCGCAGGGCGCGGGCCGTGAGCTGGTCGGTGCCGGGCGCCCGCCCGATGCCGAGGTCGATGCGGCCGGGGTGCAGCGCCTCGAGCATGCCGAACTGCTCGGCTACGACGAGCGAGGCGTGGTTGGGCAGCATCACGCCGCCCGACCCGAGGCGGATCGTCTCGGTCACGCCCGCCGCGTGGGCCAGCAGCACCGGCGGCGACGAGCTGGCGATGCCCGGCATGTTGTGGTGCTCGGCCACCCAGTACCGGCGGTACCCGTGGCGCTCGGCCTCGGCCGCCAGCACGAGCGAGCTGCGCAACGCCTGCGTGGGAGTCGACCCGTCGCCGACGGGGGCGAGGTCGAGGACGGACAGCGGGACGTCGAGGCTCCTGGCGGTCACAACGGAGCGAACACCGGGCGGCGGGCATGTGTTCCGGCCCGGCGGGGCTGCAGCGCTACCGTCCGCCGGGTGGCGATCGGGCCGGTGCTGGGCGTGGACGGGTGCCGGGGTGGCTGGGTCGGCGTCGTCGTCACGGCCGACGACGCGATCCACTGTGTGTTCGGCGCCGACATCGCTGCGGTGGTGACGGCGGCGGCCGACGCCGCCGGACCCCTGGCCGTCGTCGGCGTCGACATGCCGCTCCACCTGTCGGCCGCGGGCTGGCGGCCCTGCGACCAGGCCGTGCGCACCCACCTCGGTGCCAAGCGCTCGTCGGTGTTCCCGGTGCCGCCCGCGCCCGTCCTCGCGCTCGACGACTACGCCGCGGCCTGTGACACGTGCCGCGCGCTGACGGGCAAGGCGTTCAGCAAGCAGTTGTGGATGCTGCGCCCGAAGATCCGTGAGCTGGAAGCGTGGTGGGTGGCGATCGCGGGCGCCGTCGACGTGCGCGAGGTCCACCCCGAGACCTCGTTCTCGCTGATGGTCGGCGCGCCGATCGCGGCGTCGAAGCGGACCGCGGAGGGCCGCGCCGCCCGGCGTGCCGCGCTCGCCGACCAGGGCATCGTCGTCCCGGACGACCGACGGCCGGGCGGCCGCCTCGTCGGAGCCGACGACGTCCTCGACGCCGCCGCGGTGGCCTGGACCGCGCGCCGCGTCGCCGAGGGCACGGCGCGGAGCTTCCCCGACCCGCCGGTCACCCTCGGCGGCGGCCCGGTGCGGGTCCAGGCGGTGTGGGCCTGACCTCGCCGGGGTCCCGCGTCAGCTCTTCGGGACCCAGTTGAACTGGTCGGGGTCGGGCCCGATGCGCTCGTCGCGGTTGAGGCCGGTGAGGGCGTCCATGTCCTCGGAGCCGAGCTCGAAGTCGAACAGTGCGAAGTTCTCCTCGACCCGGCGGCGCGTCACCGACTTCGGGAAGACAACGTCGCCCCTCTGGATGTGCCACCGCAGCGTGACCTGGGCCGGTGTGCGGCCCAACCGCTCGGCCACCTCCACGATCACCGGGTCGCCGAGGACCTTGCCCTGGGCGATGGGCGCCCACGCCTCGGTCACGATGCCGTAGGCCGCGCCGAACCCGCGGGCGTCGTCCTGCGTGAGGTAGGGGTGCGCCTCGATCTGGTTGACGGCGGGCACGACGTCGGTCTCGTCGAGAACCCGCTGCAGGTGGTGCGGCTGGAAGTTCGACACGCCGATGGCGCGGGCGCCGCCGGACGCCAGGATCCGCTCCATGGCTCGCCACGTCTCGACGTAGTCGCCGACGTCGGGCATCGGCCAGTGGATGAGGAACAGGTCCACGTAGTCGTCGCCCAGCGCCCGGAGGCTGCCGTCGAAGGCCCGCAGGGCGTCGTCGTAGGCGTGGAAGCCGTTGTTGAGCTTCGAGGTGACGAAGATGTCTTCCCGGTCGATGCCCGAGGCGCGGATCGCCTCACCGACCTGCTTCTCGTTTGCGTACATCTCGGCCGTGTCGATGTGGCGGTAGCCGACCTCGAGCGCCGACCGCGTGGTCGCGACCGTGTCGGCCGGTGGCACCTGGTACACGCCGAAACCCGAGCTGCGGGATCTCGACCCCGTTGTTCAGCGTGATCGTGGGGACCTCGGACATGTCACCGTTGTACCCGTTCGCCGGCAGAGAACGTCCGGACCCGCACCGTCTCGCACACCTGGAGCGAGAACTCGGCGTAGAAGCGGTCGCGCCCCGCTCGCTGCGCGGCCCGGTGCTCGGCGTGCTCGCGCCAGGCCCGCTGGCTCTCCTCGTCGGCGAACGTGGCGATCGTGACGTGCTCGCCGTCGTCGGCGGTGAAGCTCTTCACGTCGACGAGGCCCGGCATCGTGTGGACGAGCCGGAACATCTCCGCGGCGGTGGCGGCGTACTCGTCGACGGAGTCGGACCGCCGGCGGGAGCGGAACACGGTGACGAGCTGGCCGGCGGCGAACGGCGGGCCGCCGGGACCGGGGGCGGGCGCGTCGGACATGTGCGCACGGTAACGCCGCCCTGCATCCCGGACCCGCGGGGTTACGCGCCGGCGGGTGCGGTCACTTCGATGGCGGCGATGTGGGCGATGGCCCCCGAGCTGGTCCCGATGTGCAGCTCGTAGCGCCCCGGGTCCACCCGCCAGCCCGGCGGGCGCCCGTCGCCGCGGCCACCCGCCATCGGGACCGCGCTGGCCCGGGCCGCCAGCTCGGCCCGCTCGGGCAGTCCGGGGTCCCAGTAGGCGAACGCCCGCTCGTCGAGCTCGATCGTGACCGTGGCCGTCTCGCCGGGGTCCAGCCACGCCTTCCCGAACCCGGCCAGCTCCTTGGGCGGGCGGACGAGTCGGGGCGCGGGCGTGGCGACGTAGCACTGCACGACCTCGGCGCCTCGGCGGTCGCCGGTGTTCGTGACCGACACCCGGACGGCGAGGCGCTCGCCCGGGGTGAACGTCGTCGCCGACAGCTCGGGCGCGTCGAGCCGGAACGTCGTGTACGAGCCGCCGTGCCCGAACGGGAAGCGGACCGGCAGGTGGCGGGCCTCGTACCAGCGGTACCCGACGAGCACGCCCTCGCCGTAGCGGACGTGCCCGTTCTCGCCGGGGAAGTTGCCGAACGACGGGTTGTGCTCGAGCAGGAGCGGGATCGTGGTGGGCAGCCGCCCGGCCGGCTCGGCGTCGCCCAGCAGGACCTCCGCCAGCCCGGTCGCCATCTCCTGGCCGCCGAACGAGGTGTGCAGGATGGCGCGGGCGCCGGCCGCCCAGTCCATCGTCACGGGCGATGCCGCGTTGAGGACCACCACGGTGGCGGGGTTGGCGGCCAGCACGCGCCGGATCAGCTCGTCCTGGCGGCCCGGCAGGGCCATCGACGGGCGATCGTCGCCCTCGGACTCCCACTCGCCCGTGGTGCCGACCACCAGCACGACGGCGTCGGCCGCCGCGGCCGCGTCCTCGGCCCGCCGGATCAGCCCGTCCGGCTCGGGCGGGCGCAGGCCGACTCGCAGCGCCCCCGAAGTCCGGGCGGTCGAGAACTCGAGCACCACCTCGACCGGGACGCCGGCCTGCATCTCGACGGGCGCCTCGACCTCGACGCTCCCCAGGCCGAAGTAGGCGGTGCCCCGGGGGATGCGCTCGGCGAACCCGTCGATGACCGCGGTGCCGTCGACGACGACCCGGCCCTTTCCCGCCTGGACGAGCGTGAACACGTGGGTGCCCGTCTCCTCGGGCGTGAAGGTCGTGTGGGCCCGGAACGACCAGCCGGCGTCGCCGAGGCCGGGCACCGGCGGCTCGAGCCCGAAGAGGTCCGCGGTGGGGGAGTGGCGGTGCTGCACGGGCTCGCCGGCCAGGTCGGGGCCCGCGAACCAGTCGACGGCCAGGCCCGCCTCGCCGCCGGGGGCGGTCGTCCCCGTCTCCCCGAGCAGCGGGGTGCTGCGGCGGTTGTCGCAGCCGCGCTCGTGGACGACGGTCACCCCGTCGCCCAGCGCCTCGGTGAGCGCCGCCAGCGGGCTGACGCGGTAGTGCGCCCGCAGCGAGGCCGATCCGCCGCCCATGATCTCGGTGCGGTCGGCGTTGGGCCCGATGACCGCCACGGTGCGCAGCGCGTCGCGGTCGAGCGGGAGCAGCCCGTCGTTGGTCAGCAGGACCATGGCCTCGGTGGCGGCCCGCCGGGCCACGGCGCGGTGGGCCGGGTCGTCGACCGCGGTCTCGTCGCCCGGCCCGCCGTCGTCGAGGGCGCCCACCCGTTCGAACACCGACAGCAGGCGGGTGACCTGGGCGTCGACCAGCTTCTCGTCCACCTCGCCGGCCCGCACCGCGGCCGCCAAGGCCGGGCCGAACGCCCGGCCGGGACCGGGCATCTCGAGGTCGACGCCGGCCTGGGCCGACGCCACGGTGCCGGCGACGCCGAACCAGTCGGTGACGACGAAGCCGTCGAAGCCCCACTCGTCGCGGAGGATGTCCTGCAACAGGTCGGGCCGCTCGGTGCACCAGCGGCCGTTGAGCCGGTTGTAGCTGGTCATGACGCCGAGCGACCCGCCCTCTCGGACCGCCATCTCGAACGGCCGCAGGTAGATCTCGCGCAGCGCCCGCTCGTCGATGTCGGAGCTGATCGTGTAGCGCTGGTGCTCGGCGTCGTTCCCGACCAGGTGCTTCACGGTGGTGGCGACCCCCGCGCCCTGCGCGCCCCGCACGAAGGCGGCGGCCAGGCGGCCCGACAGCAGCGGATCCTCGGAGTAGCACTCGAAGTTGCGGCCCGCGAGCGGCGAGCGGTGCATGTTCACGGTCGGCGCCAGCAGGATGCGGGCGCCCTTCGTGCGGGCCTCGGCGCCCAGCACCGCGCCCACCTCGGCCACGAGCGCCGGGTTCCAGGTGGCGCCGAGGGCGGCGCCGCACGGCAGGCAGGCGGCGGTGGGGCCGGTGGGCCCCATCTGGGTGCCGCGGGCGCCGTTCGGGCCGTCGGTCAGCCGTACGGCCGGGAATGCCGAGGCGGGGCACCTCGGCGGTCGTCCACATGTCGACGCCGGCCGTGAGGGCCGCCTTCTCGTCGAGCGTGAGCGCGGCCACCAGGTCGGCCACGCGGCTGCTGGTCCCGTCGGGCATCGGTCCCCCTCGTCTCGGGCGAGAGGATGGACACTACGATCCCGGCGTCGTGGCCCGCGCAAGTTCCAGACCCGACGAGGTCGCCGGCCTCGGGCCCCAGGTTGGGGCGGTGGAGGCGGCCATCACCGACCTGTTTCGCCTGGCGTCCAGCCGCCGGCTGCACCAGGCCCGCCAGGAGCGCAGCGGCGTCCGCCTGTCCCGGACCGGGTGGGAGCTGCTCCGGCGCGTCGAGGACCTCGGCCCGATCCGCGTGTCCGGGCTGGCCGAGCTGATGGACCTCAGCCTGCCGGTGACCAGCCGCGCCCTGCAGCGCCTCGAGGACGACGGCCTCGTGGCCCGCCGCCCCGACCCCGACGACGGCCGGGCCGCCCGCTTCGTGGCCACCCGCGCCGGCGCCCGGGCCCGGGCCCGCATCCAGGCCGCGATGCATGACGAGCTGGCGACCGTGCTGGCCGCCTGGCCCGAGCCCGAGCGTCAGCGCCTGGCGGAGCTGTTGCCCCGCCTGGTGGCCGACATGCGCGCCGTGGGTGCGTCGCCGCCGCCGCACCTGTGACGCGCATGCCGGCGATCAACGCGGCGGTCGTGCCGTCGCGGGGGAGATGATCGCCGCGATCTCCACCACCGAGTCGGCGGGGAAGCCGCCGCGGCGTGCGTGCTCGCGGACCGTCTCGGCATCGTCGGTCTCGTGCACGCAGTAGAACTTGTCGCCCGCCACGTAGCTGGTGATCCAGCGGTACGGCACGCCCAGAGCGGCCACGACGTCGTTCGACTTGGTCGCGATGTCGGCCAGCTCGTCGGCGCTGAGGGTGCTCGCTCCGTCGATGTTCCGTTCGATGATGAACTGCGGCATGGTCGTGCTCCTCCTGGGCGGACCGTCGTCGGGACGCAGCCTCCGTCCGTGGCGGGTGCGGCGCCGTGTGGCCCACCGGGTTGCCCTCCGGGCCGCTCGCACACGGTTTCGCACACGGGCTGGTGGCCTGGTGGCTGGGTGACGGCTCGGCGATCGAGGCGTCTCGGCGGTCGGGGCTGTGCGACGCTGTGACCGAGATGCTGCACGTGCGGTTGATCGGTCGGCCGAGGATCGAGACCTCGACCGGCGATCTGCGGGAGGTCCGCGGTCAGAAGCCGTGGGCTGTGCTCGCTCGCGTTGTGCTGGCGGACCGCCCGCTCACGCGACGTGAGCTGAGCGCCGAGCTGTTCCCCGAGGCGGCCGATCCGCTCGGGTCGCTGCGGTGGTGCCTCGCCGGGCTCCGGAAGGCGCTCGGCGCCGCCGACGTCCTCACCGGTGATCCGATCGGGCGGGACCTGCCGCCGTCGATCACGGTGGACGTGCACGCGTTGTGGGACGGCGTGTTCGACGCCGAGGCGGTCGGCGAGCTCCTGGAGGGGGTCGAGCCACGGTGCGGTCCCGAGTTCTCGACCTGGCTGCTGGTCGCCCGGCAGCAGGTGGCGTCACGGATCGGCGCGCTCCTGCGTGAGGAGACCATCACGGCGCTCGCCCGGAAGGAGTACGACCGGGCGATCGGGCTGGCCGAGCTGGCGGCGCGGCGGACCCCGTTCGACGAGGGCGCCCACGTCCTGCTCGTGAAGAGCCTCGCGCTGGCCGGCCACGATCGGGCCGCGCTGACCCACGTGACCGAGGTCGAGCGGTCGTTCCGGGCCGAGCTCGGCGAGGAACCGTCCCCCGCGCTGCGCAGCGCGGCGCGTGCCCACCTCGCCGATCCGCCACCTGGCGTGTCCCCGGCGGCGGTCGCGACGACGCTGCTGGAGTCGGGGCGCGCCGCCCTGTCCGCGGGCGCGTGCGACGCCGGGCTCGACTGCCTCCGGCGGGCCGGCGCCCAGGCCGAGAGTGCCGGCGACGACGCCCTGCTGGCGCGGTGCCTGTACGAGCTGGGCAGCGCCCTCGTCCACGCCGTCCGGGGGTTCGACGACGAGGGCACGCTCTTGCTGGGCCAGGCGGTGCAGCTCGCCCGCACTGCGGGCGACGTGCCGACGGCGGTGTCGGCGCTGCGGGAGCGCGGCTACGCGGACGCCCTGGCCGGGCGCCGGCCCGAGGCGCAGCGCCACCTCGACCTCGCGGGCGACCTGGCGGGCGAGGATGCGGGGCTGCGTGCCGGCGTGCACGCGATCGCCGGGTTCAACCTGGCCGACTGGGGACGCCTCGACGAGGGCCTGGCCCGCTACCAACTCGCCATCGACTGCGCTCGCCAGGCCGGCGATCGCCGGCGGGAGGCCTGGGCGCTCGGGATCGGCGCGTGGGCGCTGCTGGCCGCCGGTCGGGTGCCCGAGGCGGTGCGCTGGGTGACCGACTCCCTCACGATCGTGCAGGACCTGCGATGGGTGTCGTTCGAGCCCTGGCCCGCCAGCGTGCTGGCGGAGGCGGCCCTCGCGGACGGCGGCGCCGGGACGGCGTCGCCAGCCGATCTCGAGCGGTGCTTCGCGCTGAGCTGCCAGCTCGACGACCCGTGCTGGGAGGGCGGGAGCGGCCGTGTGCTGGCGCTCCACCACGCCCGGCGGGGGGACGACGAGCCGGCGCTGCGCTGGATCGCGGAGGCCCGGACGCGCTGCATCCGGAAGCCCGACATCTGGGCGGGCCTGCTCGGGGCGATCCTCCTGACCGAGGCCGAGCTGCGGGCTGCGGTCGGCGACGTGGGCGGGGCGGAGGCCGCGAGCCGTGACCTGGTCGCCCTCGCGGCCCGCGCCCACCTCGACGGGCTGTTGCCCGGGGGCCTCGCGATCCTCTCTCCGTGAGCCTCTCCCGTGAGCTCCCGTGCGGGGACCTACGGTGCCGGTCGTGCGCCTCGACCTCGTCACGATCGTGGTCGACGAGTACGACCCGGCCATCGCGTTCTTCGTGGGCACGCTCGGCTTCGACCTGGTCGAGGATTCGCCGGCGACGACGAACGACGGCCGCCCCAAGCGGTGGGTCGTCGTGCGCCCGCCCGGCGGCGGCACCGGCGTCCTGCTGGCCCGGGCCGACGGCGTCGATCAGCGGGCGATCGTCGGCGGTCAGGCCGCCGGGCGCGTGGGGTTCTTCCTGCGGGTCGACGACTTCGAGGCGACCCACCGCCGCCTGGCCGCCGCGGGCGTGCGGTTCCTCGGCGAGCCGCGGGACGAGCCCTACGGGCGCGTCGCCGTGTTCCTCGACGTCGCCGGCAACCGGTGGGACCTGCTCGGCCCTCGGCCGTGATCAACCGCGTCAGGCGGCGGTGTGGATGGGGTAGTCGCGCCAGCGGTCGGTGGTGCGCCCGAGCGGGTGCAGGTCGATGGTGCAGCGTTCGTCGCCGTCGCCGACCTGGAGATCGGGTGCTGAGGCGAGGGCGATGCGGAGCATGAAGCGGGGTCTTGGGCGTGGCCCGACGTGGTCGTCGGGCTCGTCGTCGAGTTCGTCGTCGTCGAGCAGGGCGTCGGGATCGTCGGGGTCGTGTGGTGGTGGGTGGGATTGGCCGGTGGCGTACCACCAGCGGTTGTGGGGGCCGCAGCCGAGCCGGCCGTTGTCCTGGGTGGTCAGCCCGCCGTTGCTGACCAGGCGAGGATGTGGTCGCCTTGGCATTGGTCGGCGGGCACGAAGCAGGTCTTGTGGTCGCAGCGCCGGTGCAGGACCTCGAGCACGCGGCGCAGGGTGCCCCGGAAGCTGCGGGCCGAGCTGATGTCCCGCACCCGGTTGGGGCCGTCGGCCACCACCCGTTGGATCAACGTCTCGTCGTGGCCCAGCAGTTCCGCGACCGCGCCGGGAGCGATCACGGTCCCGGCCGCCAGTTCGCAGACCCGGCCGGCGAAGGTGTCGAAGTCGACCATCACCGTGACCAGCGGCGCCGGCCGTTTGCCGTCGGCGGGGGCGGTCAGGGCCCGGGTGGCCATCTCCACCAGGGCGTCGTGGCGCCGCTGCGCAGCTCGTGCGGGCCAGATGCGCCGCCGTGGTGTCGTCGCCGTGGATCTCCTTGGCCGCGGCCCAATCGGCGGCGAACAGCTCGCGTTCGATCCGCGCCAACGCCCCGTTCACCGCCGCGGTGGCCACCGGGGTGAGGTAGCCGTCGGCATGCCCGACCCCGTCGAGGCCGACACCGATGCGGAACCGGCGCAGGTCGCTGTCGCGGCCATGCCGCTGTTCGGGCCCGTCGGGATCGGCGGCGTCGCGCCAGTAGTCGCACAGCCGCTGCCAGTCGTCGAACCGCAACCGGCGCCCCTCGCCGACCAGGTGGGCCTCGCCGTCGGGGAAATGCCGCCCGGCCCGGGGATGCCCCGCCAGGCGGGCACAGGACCCGCACGTGCGCGGCGGACAGGTCCCCGGTCCGGAACGCGGCCCGGGTCTCGGGCATCGAGCGGAGCCGGCGGGCGTCACGCACCTCGCCCGCGACCGGGCCCCGCGGCAGCCGGGCGTGGACCGCGATCCAATCCGTCGCCGACCGCGACCCGTCCTCCGCATACACCTGCCGGGCCTCGAACGCCGCGGTCTGCTCGGCCACCACCGCCGCCAACCGGGCCTGCTCCCGCCGCAGGCCCAGCATCGCCTCCGCCAACTCGCCGTCCGCCACGCCGTCGGGATCGACATCGAGCAGCCCGTCGATCGCCCGCGCCAGCGCCCCGGTCAGCGCGTCCAGCGACCACCGTCGCCGTCGCACCCCCGGATCCACCCGTATCGAACATCAGTTCGCATCCTACTCGCGGGGTGCGACAGTTTGCGCTGCGGCGGTCGAGACCGAGATGGCGTCCCGAGTGGAGCGAGATCTGTGCCTACGGCACGGGTGTATGGGTCAAGCCGGTGACCGACATTGCGACGGCGCAGTACGACGCCCTCGTGGCGTGGGGACAGGTGCCGCATCAGGACAAGTACGACCGACGACGCGTGAGCGAGTGGGCGCCCACGGCGACGATCCCAGGCGAGCCCGCGCGCTGATGGCGGGCGCATCGCGCGACATCCGCTGTCCACCCAGTCAGCATCCACACCTCGCACAATGCCCCAACCAGCACACTCCGGCTCACAGGTGGGCGAGGACCTGCACGATGTCGTCGGCCGACATCGCCGTCGTGTCGAAGGTCCACTCGCATGCCGGCAGGTCGGGCAGGAGGGAGCGGAAACGTTCGTGCGTGTAGCGCAGGAAGTCCGGGTCCCGCGACAGGACCCGCCGAGGATCGCCCGTCACCCGCTCCAGCGCCACCGGGTAGGGCGCCGTGAGCAGCGCCCAGCGCGGGATGACGGTCGGTGGCACGCGGTCGACGAGTGCCGCGACCTCCTCGGGGGCGGCGAACGGGCCGTGGGCGATCACGACGTCGACCCCGGCGTGGAGCCACGCGGCCACGAGCGCGCCGTGGACCGCGCGGGCCCGGCGCCAGGACTGCTCGAAGTCGCTCGCCGGCGCCCGCAGCGTGGCGACGACGTCGTCGAGGTCGACCGCGACCGCGCTGCCCCCGGTGGCGCGGACGTGCTCGGCCAGCCGGTCGGCGACGGTGCTCTTGCCGGACGCGATCGGCCCCGTGATCACGACGAGGTGCGCCATCGGGCCCGGACGGCCGACCCTCAGGGAGCGACCGACTCCCAACCGCTGAAGCCTGACGGGTCGTGGCGGCCCATCGTGCCGTGCTCGAACAGGCCCCAGCCCTCGGCGCCGTCGAGCGTGCCCCGCCCGACGTGGTCGATGACGCCGAACGGCATGCGGGCGACCACGTCGGGGTCGTTCAGGTCGTACACGGCGCTGTCGACCCACCCGGGACCGCGCCACTGGCCGTGGCCCCAGTCGGGGTCGCCGCCGTAGCCGGCGCCGACGTGCAGCGCCACGTAGCCGAGCGAATCCACCTCGAGGGTGAGGGGCTTGCCGCCGCGCTCGGTCAGGTGGATCGTCGCCCCTTCGGGTATGCGGGTGCCCGACCGGTAGGAGATCTCGACCTCGGGCCACCCGAGCTGCTCGACGCGCCCGTCGGGCCACACGCGGGTGGCGTCGTTCAGCGTGCGGTAGCCGTCGGGCTGCTCCTGCACGATGACGATGACCGCGAAGTCGTCGAACCGCAGCGGGACGTAGAGCCACCACAGGCCGGCGGTGGGGTCGTCCGCCGGGCGGCCGGCGGGCTCGCCCTCGCCCACGGGCCGGATCCCCCAGGACCGGTCGCGGGTCCCGACCCACGTCGTGGGGTCGACGGCGATGTCGTCGCCGTCGACGCTGAGCGTGCCCGACCACGTCCCGACCTGGGCGAAGCGCGAGGCGTCGAGGATCGCCCGGGCGCCGCCGCCCCCGGCCCGCATGACGTGGTGCTGCTCCATCACCGCGGGGAACGAGCCCTCCCACGTGAGGTCGAAGCCGAGGCCGCGGTCGGCGGTGTCGCACACCATGCGGATGCGCTGCAGGGGCTCGACCACCTCGACCCGGAACGGTCCGACGCCGGGGGAGAGGCGGTCGTGCCCGAGGGCGTCGGAGCAGCGGGTCGTCCACTGCCGGTCGCCGCGGCGCACGGTGCCGTAGGCGTCGGTGACGCCCAGGTTGGGGTACACGCCGAGGCCCGCGACGAAGAACACGTCGCCCGTCCGGTCGTGGGCGTTGAAGTAGGCGCGGTCGTAGAAGTTGCGGTCGCTGGTGCCGACGTAGCGCAGCGACAGGGGCGTCTGGTGGATCGGGAACTCGTCGAGGGGGACGGGGTGCACGGTCAGCTCCAGTACGTGCCGGCGAGCATGCGCTCGAGGGGGTCGCGGTTCATGATCAGGTCGTCGGCGGATGCGGGGCGTTCCACCTCGCCGAAGTGCACCGAGCGGGCCCCGGTGCGGAGGAAGACGATGGCGTACTGCAGGGCGGCGTAGGTGCCGTACCAGGTGAGGTCGCGCAGGGTGTGCCCGGTGAGCCGCTCGTAGGCGGCGGCGACGTCGTCGAGGCGGAGGAAGTCGGGCATCCCGCCGAGCCCCATCTGGCCCGCCAGGTCTTCGAAGATCCGGTGCCCGTAGACGAGCCAGGCCACGTCGAGCTCGCGGGGGCCGATGCCGGCCATCTCCCAGTCGAGGACGGCGACCGGGTCGAAGCCGTCGAACATCATGTTGCCGATCCGCGAGTCCCCCCAGCTCAGCACCGCCTCGCCCTCGTCGTCGGGCCAGTGCTCGTCCAGCCAGGCGAACCCGCGCTCGACGAGCGGCGAGGGGAACCCGTCGGCGGCCGCGAACTCGTACCAGTCCCGGGTGAGCCCCACGCGGCGGCGCAGGGGGGTGGCGCCGGTGGTCTGGGGGACGAGGAAGGAGAACCGCTCGGCCGGTCGGTCGACGGCGTGGAGGCGGGCGAGGACGTCGACCGTGGCGTCCTGCAGGTGGCGCTGGTCGGCGGGGTCGGCGTCGTAGAGCCAGCTGTCGCCGAAGTTGTACGGCATGATGTCCGGCGGCACGCGGCCGTCGACCCGGCTCATCACGAAGAACGGCGCCCCGAGCGCGGCGGGGTCGGGCTCACACCACCACACCGACGGCACCGGCACGTCCGTGAGCTCGCCGACCAGGCGGATGGCGGCGAACTGCGAGGGCAGGTCGTAGCGGGGGAACACGGGCACGTCCTCGGCTCCGGGGGCGACCCGGGCCACCAGCCGGTGGTGGCACGGCGCCCCGTCCTCCGTCCAGGAGGCGTCGAAGAGCAGGGTCTCGCTCGACATGCCGTTGGCCGACGTGCCCTCGAGGCCGTGGATGCGGGGCGCGGCACCTTCGGGGAGGGTGGCCGCCAGCCAGGCGCCCAGGCGGGCGGCCAGCTCGTCCCGGTCACGGCTCGAACGCTGGAGCTCGGTGACCTCGTGCAGCTCGGTGCCTGCCTCGTCCCCCATGTGACCCCCTCGGTGCTGCGCCCCGTGGTGGCCGGGCATGCGGTCGCCCGGCGGAGCGTCCCGAACCTTGCGTTTGGCAAGGACTTCCGGAGGGGCACTGTGGCACGGCCCGGGGCCTGCCGCCAATGGGCGCCCCTGCCAGCGTTCGCTCGGCTACTGTGACGGACGCCACATGGTGACACTGGTATCAGTGGGCCGTGCCGGCGAGCCGCAGGAGTGGGGGTGACGATGGACCGTGAGGAGTTCGCTGCGTCCGGCAGCGGCGCGTTCGACTGGGACGCCGCCTTCGAGGCGATCGTCGCTCCGCTGCGCCTGCCGCGCCACCGGCGGGTCGCCCGGGCCGTCGGCTCGGCGCTTCTCGCCGCTGCCCTGCTGGGGGTGACGTGGTTGATGCTCCTCCAGATGGTCGCCGCCCAGGCCAGAGGGCTCGCGCAGCCGATGCGGTGAGCGGCGCGCCGGTCTGCGATCGGACGTGTATGGGGCCCCGCCCGGGGTAGAGATCACCCGTATGCCGCCGGGCGCTTTCCGTCACGAGGCGATGCCGTACTGCGGCGCCGAGCAGTTCGTCGGGCTCGCCGCGTCGTTCCTCGAGCGGGCCGTGCAGGAACGGCAGCCGGCGCTCGTGCTGGTCGACGAGCCCAAGCAGGCGCAGCTCCGTGACGCGCTCGGGCCCGCCGGCGCCTCGGTGACGTACCGCGACGTGCGGGTCGTCGGGCGCAACCCGGCGCACATCATCCCGGTCTGGCGCAGCTTCGTCGACGACCACGCGGGCCACGGGGCGCTGTGGGGCATCGGCGAGCCGTTGTGGCCCGAGCGGTCGACTGCCGAGATCGCCGAGTGCCACCAGCACGAGGCCCTCCTGAACCTGGCGCTGGCGGACGCGGCGACGCTGACCCTCGCGTGCCCCGTCGACGTGGGGGTCCTGGCGCCCGCCACCGTCTCCGCCACCGTCCGCTGCCACCCCGACGTCCGCACGGGCGGCGCCGCAAGGGTCAATGCCGCGTATTCCGGGGTCGACCCCCTCGCGCTGCTGTCGGATCCCCTTCCCGCCGCGCCCCGCGACGCCGCGGTGTTCCGCTTCACGGAGCGCAACCTGCGGGCCCTCCGGACACTCGTCGCCGCCGCGGCCGCTGCGCTGGGCTTCGGGCTCGACCGGACGGGCGACGTCGTGCTCGCCGTCGACGAGGTGGCGACCAACAGCTACCGCTACGGCGGAGGGGGCGGCACGCTGCGCACGTGGGCGTCGGGCGGTGGCCTGGTGTGCGAGGTGCGGGACGGCGGACGGTTCTCCGACCCGCTCGTCGGGCGCCGCCGACCCTCGTCCGACCGGATCGGGGGCCGCGGGCTGTGGATCGCCAACCAGCTGTGCGACCTGGTCCAGGTGCGTTCGTCGGGCGCGGGTGCCGTCGTCCGGCTGTACGCCCGGCCGACGCCGTAGACGGCGGCCGCCGGCGCGGGGTCAGGAGGCGACCGACAGCCGGTTGTCCACTTCGACCACGCCGGGCACGTCCCAGGCGTCGTCGGCGGCAACCCGGCGGACGACCGGCGAGTCGACGTCCCCGTCGAGCAGCACGACGCGCTCGGACACCTCGACACGGATGTCGCAGTCCTGCGTGTACAGGTTCTCGTTGAGGCGGCTGACGAGCAGCGCCTTCATCTCACGGTCGGACGGCACCTCGTCGGACGGGACCTCGTGCCAGTCGTACCTGGTCCGCTCGGATGTGGTGATCCAGGCCATGTCTCCAGCTCCCCAGTGGTGGTGCGTGGTGGACGCCCCTCCGCTTCCCGCGCGTCGCGTCGTCAAACCGGGGACCGGGTGCTCACGACTCGACCATCTGGTGGCGCAGCCGGTGGATCGCCTTGCGCAGCAGGCGAGACACCTGCATCTGGCTGCACCCCAACACCCCGGCGATCTGGGCCTGCGCCATCTCGTCGCCGAAGTACATCCGGAGCAGCCTGCGGTCGTCCTCGGACAGGCGCTCGAGGCTCTGCAGCAGCCCCGTGCGGTTCTCGATGCCCACGAAGGCCCGGTCGGGGCGGCCGATCACCTGCTCGGCCTGCAGGCCGCTCGCGGCATCGGGTGCGTCGAGCGAGCGGGTCGTGCGAGCGTCGTCGGCGGCCATCGCATCGAGCACCTCCCGCTCGTCGACCCCGATGAAGTCGGCGATCTCGCCGACGCTCGGGCGGCGGCCGAGGTCGTGGGTGAGCAGCTCGGTGGCGTCCCGGATCGGCGCCGCCAGCTCGTGCACCCGGCGCGGCACCCGGATCGCCCACCCCGCGTCGCGCACGTGACGGCGCAGCGACCCGACGACCGTCGGGTTGGCGAAGGCGAGGAAGGGGATGCCACGGGCGGGGTCGAACCGCTGCAGCGCCTGGACCAGCGCCTCGTACGCAACCTGCGTGAGGTCGTCGATCGGCTCGCCGTGGCGGAAGTGCCGGCGGGCGTGGGCCTCCGCGTGGGGTCGATAGTGCTCGACCAGGGTGGCCAGGATCTCGGGATCCGCGTCCCGGGCGTAGCGCACGTGGTGCTCCCACAGGTCGGGCTCGACCGCCGGCCGCGTCGCCGAGCCCGCCAGCCAGGTGCGGCTCACCTGGTCGGTGGGGATGGTCAGGCAGGCGCGGGCCCGATCGGCGGCCGCGTACATCCTGCGGACGGCTCGACGAGTCCGGCGGACCTCGGTGCGGGACGCGGCGGCCACGTGTTCACCCCTTCCCTGCGCCGGGCCTGCGTATGCGTGCTCACCGGAGTCGACCGTGGCGCGCTGCGCATCTACCGTCGTCGGGGCGGGTAGGACTCACCGTGGCCGCGAGCCGCCCGTCACCATGACCGCACTTCCCGACGAGGACACCGACCCCACCGAAGAGGCGCTGCGCGCCGCCCGGCAGGCAGTGGAGGACGCGTCCGGGCAGCTCGACGAGCTCACCAGCCGCCTCGCCGAGCGGCAGGCCGCGGTCGACCACCTCGAGTCGGTGCTCGACGTGATCCTCGCCACGAGCGCCACCCCGATCGTGGTCGTCGACCCCGGCCGACGGGTGACCGCCCTCAGCAGGGCGGCGGCGGCCCGCAGCGGCGGGGCGGTGGGGTCGCCCCTGGCCGGAGTCGTGCCCGACCATGCCGCCCGCCGCATCGGCGAGCTGATCGACGGCGGGGAGCCGGCCGCGGACGACCTGCCAGGTGCCGGGGACGGCGCCCGGGTCTGGGTCCTGCCGACGGGTCACGCCGTCGTGGTGCTGGAGCAGCCATGAGCCCGTCGCCGCTCGCCGACCGCGCGGGTCGTGTGTACGTCCCTGCAGCGTCGGGTAGCACCGCGAACGACACGAGAAGGTAGGGCCATGGATCCGCTCGTCGGCCGCGTCGAACTCTCGCTCCCCCCGGACAGTCGGTACACGCGGCTGGCTCGGCTGATGGCGAGCGGTGTGGCCAGCACGTGTGGGCTGCCGCTGGAGGAGGTCGAGGACTTCCGGATCGCGGTGGACGAGCTGTGCTCGACCCTCATCGAGATGGGCGACGGCCAGCCGATCCGGCTGGCGTTCGAGATCCGGGCCGACGTCCTCGTCGTCGAGGGCCGCACGCTGGCGGGTCGCGCCCCCGCCCCCGACGACGAGCGCTTCGCGCTCAGCAGCCAGATCCTCGACGTCGTCGCCGACGGGCACGAGCTCTCGCACCTCGACGGGCACGTCGAGTTCTCGGCCCGCAAGCGGGTGCGGGGCAGCGGGACCGGCTGACGCCGCGGATCGGCCGTGCCCGCGGCCATCGCGGGATCAGGCCGTGGGGATCTCGAAGACCTCGCGGAGCCCGGTCATGTCGAGGAGGCGACCGAGCGCCGGCGAGATGGGGCCGAGGCGCAGCACGACGCCCTGCTGCTCTGCGGTCTCGCGGGCGCTGAGCAGGGCCCGGAGCCCGGCGGAATCGGCGAAGCTGAGGTCGCCGGCGTCGATCTCGACGACCCGGGGGGCCTCGCTGAGCGCGTCGTCGACGATCGAGACGAGCAGCTCGGACGAGTGCAGGTCGAGCTCGCCCGCCAGCGCGACGACGACGGTGTCGTCGGTACGGCTCGTCGTGACGGTCATCGGTTCCTGGTTGTCGGTCATCTCGCTTCCAGCGTTGCCCATGCGGGTCGGCTCTGCCACCCGGTCGGTCAGTCCTCGTCGATCGCGTCGACGCCCGGGACGACGGACAGCTGCGTCATCCAGTCCAGCAGTGCGTCCGGTGGGGCCGTGACGTCGGCCGAGAGGGCGAGCCGGCCTTCCGACTTGCGCAGCTCCACGGGTCTGGAGTCGACCTCGCCTCGCTCGAACGCGGCGAGCACCGGGGCTGGGTCCGCGCCCTCGGCGAGGTGCACGGTCACGGTCACCGAGCGCTTCGCCCAGCGATGCCGCACGACGGTGCGCACGGGGCGCAGCACCACCAGGCTCATCAGCAGGATGGCGGTGGCCACCGCGGCGGTGGTCGGGTCGCCCACGCCGCTCGCCAGCCCGATGGCGGCCACCGCCCAGAGGCTGGCCGCCGTGGTCAGGTTCTTGATGCTGCCGCGCTGGCGGAAGATGACGCCGGCACCCAGGAACCCGATGCCCACGACCACGTTCGACGCCACCCGGGTGACGTCGGCCTGCAGGACGGTCTCGGACCGTGGGCGATCGAACTCGACGAACCCCAGCGTCGACACCACCCCGAACAGCGCGGCGCCCAGGGCGACCGCGATGTGGGTGCGCAGGCCGGCCGCCTGGTCGCTCGCCTCCCGCTCGAGGCCGATGATGCCGCCGAGCAGCGTCGCCACCAGAAGGCGGACGACCACGTCGGCGTCCAACCCGTAGACCGTGTCGGATGCGGCGCCCAACAGCGCCGGCGCTGGCATGGCGGCAGTCTTACCCGATCCGGGCCCTCCTCAGGCGTGAGGGTGCCGCGCCCGGGGTCGTGGCATGCGGCTGCTCATGTCCGCACGTCGAGGACGAGCTGCTCGTCGTCCTGCGTGAACACGTAGCGGAACCCGCCGATCTCGCGGGCCACGGCCACGTCGAGCTCGAGGATGCCGTCCTCGTCGGCCCAGTGGTCGAACAGGGTCACCATCTCGACGTGCTCGCCCGGGTCGTCGCTGGGCGAGAACCCGAGCGAGAACGGCATCCCACGCGGCAGGCAGATGTCGTCGATGTCGAGCGGCTCGAGCGGCACGATGTCGAGCACGACCCGGTCGCCGCAGTCGGCGAAGGCGATGAGCTGGCAGGTGGCCACGACGTCGCCCTCAGACGGCACACGTGCCGTCGACGTCCGCCAGCGAGTCGCGCATGACCGCCAGGCTCCGGCGCAGGAGGCGGGACACCTGCACCTGGCTGACGCCGACGAGGTCGGCGATGCGCGACTGCGTGTATCCCTGCACGTAGCGCAGCTCGACGATGCGTCGCTCCCGAGGGGGAAGGACGGTGAGGAGCTGCTCGACGGTGGCGGTGGCCTCCACGGCGTCGAGCCCGCGCTCGTCCTGGCCGAGCGCGGCGATGTCGACGATCTCGCCGTTGGCGTCGTCGGCGCCCGACTCGAGCCGTGCGTTCCGGTAGCAACGGGCGGCCTCGAGCGCGTCGAGCACGTCCTCCTCGGTCACGCCGGCCTGGCCGGCGATCTCGGCGACCGTCGGCGACCGGCCGAGGAGCTGCCCGAGCTCGTCGACCGCCACCTTGACGGTGTGCTGCAGGTCCCTGGCCCGGCGCGGGACGTGCACGGCCCAGGTCGTGTCCCGGAAGTGACGGCGCAGCTCGCCCACGATCGTGGGCACGGCGAAGGTGGCGAAGGCGGCGCCGTAGTCCGGATCGAAGCGCTCGACGGACTTCAGGACCCCGAGCATCGCCACCTGGACGAGGTCGTCGAGCGGCTCGCCCTTGTCGGCGAACCGCTTGGCGCAGTGGATCGCCAGCCAGCGGTGCTGGTCGATGAGCTGGTTGCGCACCCCGCGGTCGCCCGACGCGCGGTACTCGCGGAACAGCGAGTCGTCGCGGTCGACGTCAGGACGCGCCGCTTTGCGGTCGCGCCTGGTCGAGGTGCGGGTGATGGTGGGCACAGGAGCCTCCGTGGAAGCGCTCGGCGGTACGTCAGCACCACCGGGCTTCCCGTTCCTGCGCCCACTACACCGAAAATCTCCTGAGCCGTGGTTCAGTCGATGCGCAGCTGGCTGGTCAGCTCGTCACGCTGGGCCTCGAAGTCGTCGAAGCCGATCTTCCCGTCGTCGAACGCGGCGTGCAGGGCGGCCAGCTTCTCCAGGACGGAGGACTGGTCGACCGCAGGTGCGGGTGCCTCGAGGTCGTCAGGCTCGTCGCTCTGCTCGGAGCGCTCTGCCCGCTTCTCCTGCTTCGCTCGCTGCTTGGCCTGCTTGTCGCGGTCTCGCTGCAGCTTGCCGAAGGTCGTACGCCGGCGTGACACGCCTTCTCAGACCACTCTGACGTTCTGCGCTTCGTCGCCCTTGCGGCCGGGGCCGACCTCGAACTCGACCTGCTGGCCGGCCTCGAGGGACCGGTAGCCGGAGCCCTGGATGTTGGAGTAGTGGACGAAGACGTCGTCTGCTCCGTCACGCGAGATGAAGCCGTAGCCCTTCTCGGCGTTGAAGAACTTGACCGTGCCGACTGCCATGTGTTGCTGCCTATCTGTATTCCGTTCTGGGGAGCCGGCCGCGCCACATCGGGCGCGACCGAGCACCACGAGGCTACGCCGTCGCGGCGCGAAGCGCGCGTTTTGTAGGTTGATCCGCGATGGCTTCCGAGATCGACCGCGACACGGCCACCCTCGCTCGGGTCATCGCGGAGCTCGGCGAGAACGAGCGCTCGCGCGTGTTCGCCATGTCGTGGTGGAGCGACCGCGTCATGGACTGGGCGATGGCGCGCCCCGCGTTCAAGACCCAGCTCTTCCGGTTCGTCGACGTGTTCCCCGCACTACGCAGCGACGCCGAAGTCGCCCGGCACGTCGGCGAGTACTTCGACGGGGTGGACGTGCCGCGGGCCCTCGATCTCGGCATCGGCGTGGCCGACCGCGTGCCGTTCGGCCGCCGCGTCGAGGCCCGGGTGGCGCGCCGGAACATCATGCGCATGGCGCAGCAGTTCATCGTCGGCGCCACACCCGAGGACGCCGTGGCCGGCCTCCACCGGCTGTGGCGTGAGGGCAGCGCGTTCACCGTCGACGTCCTCGGCGAGAAGACGGTCGTGGGCGCCGAGGCCGACCGCTACGCCGCCCGGGTCTCCGAGCTGGTGACGGCGCTCACCGCCGCCAGCGCCGGGTGGGCGCCCGACGACCACCTCGAGCGGGACGACCTCGGGCCGCTGCCCCGGGTGAACGTCAGCGTCAAGCCGACGGCCCTGGCCACGCACTACGAGCCGCTGACGGGCGAGGTGGGGCTGGCCGGCGCGAAGGAGCGGCTGCGGCCCGTCCTGCGGCTGGCCCGCGAGCGGGGCGCGTTCGTGAACGTCGACATGGAGCACGCCGACGCCAAGGACCTCACGCTCGGACTGTTCCGCGAGCTGCTGTCCGAGGACGAGTTCGCCGACATGCCCGCGGGCATCGTGGTGCAGGCGTACCTGCGCGACAGCCGCGACGACCTCGCCGACCTGATCGCCTGGTCGGCGCGCCGGCCCGAGCCGATCACCGTGCGGCTGGTGAAGGGGGCCTACTGGGACGCCGAGACCGTGCACGCCCGGGCCGAGGGCTGGCCGGTCCCGGTCTTCGAGCACAAGGCCGAGACCGACGCCAACTACGAGCGCTGCGTCCGCTTGCTGCACGACCACCACGGCTCGGTGCGCGCCGCCTTCGGCAGCCACAACCTGCGATCCCTCGCCTACGCGATCACCTACGCCCGTCACCAGGGCATCCCCGACACCGGCTACGAGATCCAGATGCTCCACGGCATGGCCGAGCCCATGCACGCGGCGATGCGTCGCCTCGGGCTCCGGCTGCGGGTCTACGCCCCCGTGGGCGAGCTCGTCCCCGGGATGGCGTACCTGGTGCGGCGGTTACTCGAGAACACGTCGAACGAGTCGTTCGTGCGCCACCGCTTCGCCGAGGGCCGGGCCCTCGACGAGCTGCTCGCCCCGCCCGACGTCGACGAGCTGCCGGCCGCCACCCGGCCCGAGGTCCGCGCTCCCACCGATCCCGTGGACCCGTCGCCCTACCGGCCCGAGCCCGTGTCCGAGTGGCGCCGGCCCTCCGCCCGCGCCGCCATGGCCGCCGCCGTGGCCGCGGTCGACGGCGACCTGGGCGGAACGGTCCCCGCGCTGATCGCCGGCGAGCGGGTCCGGACCGCGGCCACCATCGCCTCCGTCGACCCGTCCGATCCCGGCGTGGTCGTCGCCCGCGCCGCCGCCTGCGGGGTCGCCGAGGCCGACGCCGCGGTGGGCGCGGCCGTCGAGGCGGCCGAGGCGTGGCGCCACACGCCCGCGGTCGAGCGGGCCGCCGTGCTGTTCCGCGCGGCCGACCACCTGCGGGCGCACCGCCACGCCATCGCCGCGCTCGAGTGCGTCGAGGCGGGAAAGCCATGGGACCAGTCCGACGCCGACGTGTGCGAGGCGATCGACTTCTGCGAGTACTACGGCCGAGAGATGCTGCGCCTCGACCGCGCGACGGCCGACCTGGTGCAGTCGCCCCCCGGCGAGGCGAACCGGATGAGCTACCAGGGCAAGGGCGTCACCGCGGTGATCGCGCCGTGGAACTTCCCCCTCGCCATCCCCACCGGCATGACGGTGGCCGCCCTCGCGGCCGGCAACCCGGTGATCCTCAAGCCCGCCGAGCAGGCCCCGCTCGTCGCGTCACGCCTGGTGGACGCCCTGGTCGAGGCCGGTGCTCCGCCCGGGGTGATTCAGTTCCTGCCCGGCGACGGCGAGGTCGTGGGTGCCCGTCTGGTCGAGCACCCCGACGTGGCGGTGATCGCGTTCACCGGGTCGAAGGCCGTGGGGCTCGCCATCAACCGGCAGGCCGCCGTACCGGCGCCGGGGCAGCGCCACGTCAAGCGGGTCATCGCCGAGATGGGTGGCAAGAACGCCCTCGTCATCGACGCCGACGCCGACCCCGACCAGGCCGTGCCGGGCGCGGTCATCTCTGCGTTCGGGTACGCGGGGCAGAAGTGCTCGGCCGCCGGCCGGTTGATCGTGGTCGGCGACGTCTACGACCAGGTCGTCGATCGGCTCGTCGCCGCCACCCGCGAGCTGGTCGTCGGACCGGCCCGGCGTCCCGAGACCCAGGTGGGCCCGGTCATCGACGAGGACGCCCACAAGCGGATCCTCCGCACGCTCGAGGACGCGCACCGCCAGGGGACCGTGCTCGTGCAGCATCCCGACGTCCCCGACAAGGGGTACTTCGTGCCGCCCACGGTCGTCGCCGTCGACGATCCCGACGCGCCGCTGGCCCGTGACGAGGTGTTCGGGCCGGTGCTCACGGTGCTGCGGGCCCCCGACATGGATGGGGCGATCGCCCTCGCCAACCGCTCCGACTATGCGCTCACCGCCGGTGTGTACTCGCGTTCGCCCGCCGCCATCGCCGCCGCAGCGCAGCGGCTGCGGGCCGGCAACGTCTACGTGAACCGCCCGATCACGGGCGCCGTGGTCGGCCGCCAGCCGTTCGGGGGCTACGGCCTGTCGGGCGTCGGGTCGAAGGCGGGCGGGCCCGACTACCTGCTGCAGTTCCTCGATCCCCGGGTCGTCACCGAGAACACCCTCCGGCAGGGCTTCGCGCCCGACCTGTGAGCGAAGACGGCGTCCGGCCGCGGGCGCAGCCGCCGCCCCGCGATGAGTTCCGGCCGCGCCCACGGTCGTAGTGGCGAAGAGCCGCCGCAGGAGGTCGTGGGTTGGCAGAACCGCACGAGTCGCCCGTGGACACGGGCGGCTCGCCCGCGCCCGGGCAGCCGGGCACGCTCGTCGTCGTCGTCGACGGCCGCATCGACGCGGCGCGGGCGCGCACGCTCGTCGGCTGGGTGCGCGGGCTGCTCGACGGCGGCGGGCCGACGCGCGTGGTGTGCGACGTGGCCGGGGTGACCCCCGCCGACGCCGATGCCGTCGACGCGCTGGCCCGGCTGGCCCTGATGGCCCGCCGGCGCGGGGTGCGCCTGTGGGTGCGTGACCCGAGCGCCGAGCTGTGCGAGCTGTTCGAGCTCGTCGGGCTGACGCGGATCCTGCCGGTGTACCGGTCGGGTGACCCCACCGGGGAGGCGCCGTCCGCGGCTCCGCCCTAGAAGGCGTGGCGTCCCCGGGGTCAGCCGGCGGCGGCGTTGGCCTTGGGGGCCCCGGCCTCGTCGGCGTCGATCGCCAGCTCGACGAGGGGCAGGACGCGGTGCCGCAGCTGCTCGGTGAGCGCGATCTGCGTGGTGGTGCGGCTGATTCCCTGCACCTCGAGCACCCGCCCGATGACGTCCTGCAGGTGCTCGTTGGTGTGGGCCACGACCCGACAGTTCAGGTCGCCGGGGCCGGTGACCGAGTAGATCTCCAGCACCTCGGGGATCTCGCGCAGGTGCGAGCAGACGTCCTCGAGCCGCCCCTGGGCGATCTCGAGGCTGACGAACGCCAGCACCTCGTAGCCCATGGCGCGCAGGTCGAGGTCGGGGTCGAAGCCGCAGATGACGCCGCGCTGTTGGAGCTTGTCGAGGCGGGCCTGTACCGTCCCCCTCGCCACCCCGAGCTGGCGCGCCAGCTCCATGACCCCTGCGCGGGGGGTCTCACACATCGCCCTGATCAGCCGGGCGTCGAGCGCATCGATACCGGTGGGCAACATGAGCAATGTGTCTACCACATGTGCGCCGACAGTGGCCAAACTGCCCAGTCTGTGACGCTTGTGTTGACGCTGATCGCGCCCGAGCCTTTGCTGGTGCTGTCATTTTCGAACACAGCCACGAGCGAGGGGGAGCATGGGCGACACGATGACGACCGGGCACCAGCGGGGTTCGAACCGGGCCGCACCGCCCGCGCTCGGGGGGATCGACCACGTCGAATGGTGGGTCGGCAACGCCCGGGCCTTCAGCGGGTTCCTGGTGGCGGCGTTCGGGTTCGAGGTCGTGGCCTACGCGGGGCCCGAGACCGGCCGGCGTGACCGCGTGTCGCACGTGCTGCAGCAGGGGCGCATCCGCTTCATGGTCACCGGCGCGCTGACGCCCGACTCGCCGATCGCCGAGCACGTGCGGGCCCACGGGGACGGGGTGCGCGACATCTGCTTCCTCGTCGACGACGCCGAGGCCGCCTACGCCGCCGCGCTCGACCGCGGCGCGCGGCCCGAGCGCCCGCCCGCGATCGATACCGACGAGCTCGGCGCCATCCACCATGCGGCGATCCGCACCTACGGCGAGACGGTGCACACGTTCCTCGACCGCAGCGGCTATGCCGGCGAGTTCGCCCCCGGGTTCGGGCCGCCGCAGCTCCCTCCCGCGGCGGGTCCCGAGGTCGGCCTCACCCGCTTCGACCACATCGTGGGCAACGTCGAGAAGGGCCACCTCGACGAGTGGGTGGACTACTACCACGAGGTGCTCGGCTTCGACCTCCTCGTCCACTTCGACGACGACCAGATCTCCACCGAGTACTCGGCGCTGATGTCGACGGTCGTGTGGAACCACGACAAGGTCGTGCTGCCCATCAACGAGCCCGCCGACGGGCGCCGCAAGAGCCAGATCGAGGAGTACCTCGACTACTACGGGGCGCCCGGCGTGCAGCACATGGCCCTGCACACCCCCGACATCGTGAGCGCCGTGCGGGCCATGCGCCAGCGAGGCGTGCGGTTCCTGACCGTGCCCCCCGAGTACTACGACGAGGCCCGTGAGCGACTGGCCGACATCGACCTGCCGTGGGCGGCGCTGGCCGAGCTGGGCATCATGGTCGACCGCGACCAGGACGGGCACCTGCTGCAGATCTTCACCGAGACGCTGTGCGATCGGCCGACCGTGTTCTTCGAGATCATCCAGCGAGCCGGCGCCAAGGGCTTCGGCGCCGGGAACTTCAAGGCGCTGTTCGAGGCGATCGAACGGGCCCAGGCCGCCCGCGGCAACCTCTGAGGGGGCGTCAGCCGGGCTCGCCGAGGCGCTGCACGACGACCACCGAGCCGTCGCCGAGCGCCAGCGTGTCGGCCGGCTCGGGCACGGGGAAGGCGAAGCCGAGGCGCGAGGCCTGCACCGTGGCGCTCGCCACCATGGCCTCGAGGTGCTGCACGGCGGCCTCGTGGTCGAGCCCGTCGGTGGCCGCCTCGAGCCGGGCCCGGGCCTGCGCCACGAACGGGGCGAGCTCGGGCGTGAGCGGATCGGGGGCGGCGTCGGGCAGGGCGGTGTCTCGCAGGGTGGCGTCTCCCAGGGAGGAGCCTCCGTCATCGACCATCGGCACAGGCTACCGGCGCCTTGTGACACCTTCGCACTCGCTGGCGGGACCTCAGGAGGCGTGTGGTAGCGTCGGCTCTCCACATCGGGCCGTTAGCTCAGTTGGCTAGAGCACCTGCATGACGCGCAGGGGGTCAGGGGTTCGAGTCCCTTACGGCCCACCCCCCACCTGACCAGGGCATCCGCCCTGGTCGGTGTCCTTTCTCGGCGAGTGCGGCCGACGGCGCGGCGACGATCAGGCGTCCACCGGTTGCGCCAGCGCCCATTCGGCGGCCGAGGCGGCGAGGTGCCCGATCGCAGCGGTGCCCCACATCTCGGCGGCCGCGTCGCGCTCACCGGGGTCGGAACCGGTGACCGTGAGGGTGACCCGCACGCCGTGGCCGGTGCCATCGGCGAGCTCGACGCGGACGTGCTCGCCGGGCCCGCCGGCCGGCGTCACGTCGAACGCCATCGCGCGGTGGAGCTGGACGTCGGTCATCGTGCCGATCACGACGTCCGGCGCCATGTAGGGCGTGAGCGCCTCGCCGACGGCGGGCGCGGTGCGCTGCTCGCCGGTGTCCCGGTCCTTGCCGAACCACAGGTTCCACGCCACCTCGGCCGGGCACGTCAGCTGGCGTTCGACGCGCACCGACCAGCGGCCGGCCGACTCGGTCACCTCGGGCCGGTCGAGGCCGAACTCATGGACGAGCTGCTCGTGACGGGCGATGCCACGGTCCGGCGGTGGGACCGGGTCACCGGCGAGGACGCTCCGGAGCCCGGCCAGGCAGAGCTCCCAGCCGGTGGCGAAGCTCGCTGCGCCGTAGCGGTCGTCGAAGGAGTGGGTCAGGGCGAGCGTCGTGCCGCCGCCGTCGGGCGCGAGCTCGAAGGTCAGGCGATCAGCGCCCCACGTGAACGCGAGCAGCCGCGGGGCGTCGACGGCCTCGACCGTGCCGGCGGCGCCCGCGGCTCCCTCGAACGCCGCGAAGCGCATCTCGCCGCCGGGCCGCAGGTCGAGCTCCACCGGGCTCGGGAACCACGCCCCGAGGTGCTCGGGCGTCGTGACCGCGCGCCACACGGTCTCGATCGGGTGCGGGTAGGCACGCTCGACGCGGACCGTCGGTCGCCCGTCGTGCAGGAAGAACCGGTCACCGGACATCGATGTCTCCTTCGTCGTCACTCATCTTGTCGAGGTGGGCGCCGAGGCGGTCGAGGCGCGCCTCCCACATCCAGCGGTACGGCGCCAGCCAGTCGTCGATCTCGGCCAGCGGCTCCACGCACAGCCGGTACCAGCGGCGGGGCCCGTCGACCCGCACGGTCACCAACCCCGCGTCACGCAGCACGCGGAGGTGCTTGGACGTCGCCGGCTGCGCGAGCCCCAGCGCGTCGGCGAGGTCGCCGACGAGGTGCTCGCCGTCGCGGAGGCGATCCAGGATCGAACGCCGGATCGGCTGCGCCAGAACGTCGAATGTCGTGAGCACGGCTACAGCATGCCATGCCTGGAATATGCCAGGCAAGGCATGTAGTGGCTCGGAGGAGGCGCCTCAGGGGATGGGTGCCGGATTCGGGACCATCGCGCTCGTCGCCGGCGGCACCGGGACGTTGCTGAAGGCGCCGACGATCTGGCCGCGGTCGTTGATGCCGAAGGCGTCGGTGGCGACCGCACCGGGGACATCGATGGTGGTGAACCGGCCCTGTTCCAGCAGGTAGCCGTGTTGGGTCCCGTCGCCGTCGACGGAGAGGCCGACGATCTGGCCGCGGTTGTTGAAGCCCAACGGGATCGTCGTGCGGGCGCCGGGGACGTCGGGCAGCCGGGTGTAGTTGCCCCGGCTGTCGCGGACGAAGCCGAAGCCGGTGGTGTTGTCGGCGTTCGTCCCGACGCCGAGGATCTGCCCGCGGTCGTTGATGTCGAACAGGAACGTCAGGGCGGCGCCGGGGGCATCGATGCGGGTGAGCTCACCGTGGTCGAACAGGAAGCCGTGGGCGTCGGCGGTCCCGACCCGGTCCCGGCTCTCGTTGCTGTACACGCCCACGATCTGGCCCCGGTCGTTGTTCTTGACCGCACCCGTGGCGAGCGCGCCGGGGACGTCATAGCTCGCGAACCCGCGGCGGCCCCGCGAGAACGCGTGCGACTCACCCGTGGTCTCGTCGCCGTAGTTGCCGTAGACGCCGACGATCTGGCCCCGATCATTGATGCCGAGCGCCTCGTTCTTCGAGCGGGGCCCACCCGGGTAGTCGACCAGGGCGAGACAGCCGCGCCGATCGACCCGGAAGCCGTGCTGGACGCCGGCGGCGTCGGTGTACGGGCCGACCACGTCGCCGCGGTCGTTGATGTCGGACGGCCCGCCGCTCACGGCGCGCGGCCAACGTGAACGTGCGAAAGTCCCTGTCGAGGATGTAGGCGCCGTGGTCCGAGGGCGGAGGGCCGTCGAAGACCGACCTGGTCCTGTCCGGGCACCGCCTGTCCGACAGGGCGGCCGCGGGTGCCTGGGCGCTGATGGTGCCCACGATCAGGGCGACGAGTACCACGGTCGCACGGCGCCGCCGGCGGGTGCGCGGGATGAGGGCCATCGCGGGTTGTTCGACGCCGCGCCGCCGGGCAGATGAGCCCGGCCACGGCCGCCGTCGGATCGCGCTGACAACCCGCCAGAGGGGATGCGACACTCGGCGGTGTGACCCGCCCGGCCCTCGTCCCGCACCTCCGGCGGGCGCGTGACCTGGCCGACACGCGCTACGCCGAGCCGCTCGACCTCGACGTCCTCGCGGCGGCCGCCAACGTGTCGAAGTACCACTTCGCCCGCTCGTTCGCCGACACCTACGGGGACACGCCGATGCGCTACCTCACCCGGCGGCGCATCGAGCGGGCGCAGGACCTGCTGCGGACCGCCAACCTGACCGTCACCGAGGTCTGCATGATGGTCGGGTTCTCGAGCCTCGGGTCGTTCTCGTCGCGCTTCCGCGCGCTGGTCGGCGAGACCCCGACGCGGTACCGCGACCGCTGGGCGGCCACGGGCGGCCCGCACATCCCCGGGTGCTTCCTGTTCATGCGGGGCGTCGACGCCTGGCCGGCTGCGGCCCCCGACGCCACGCCCCAGCGGGATGAGCAACGTCGGAGAAGCGGGGACCCGACCCGGTCCGTACCGTGAGCGGCATGATCACGAACGTCTCCCTCGTCACCGTCTGGGTCGCAGACCAGGACGCGGCCAAGGCCTTCTACATCGACAAGCTCGGCTTCCAGGAGCGCGCCGACATCACGATGGGCGACGGCTACCGCTGGTGCTCGGTCGTCCATCCCGACCACCCCGAGCTGCAGCTCACGCTGGCGCTGCCCGGCCCGCCCCTCGACGACGAGTCGGCCGCCGCCGTCCGCAAGATGATGGACAAGGGCGCGCTGCACGCCGTCGGTCTCGCCACCGACGACTGCCGCAAGGCGTTCGAGGAGCTGTCGGCCCGGGGGGTCGAGTTCCTGCAGGAGCCGAGCGACCGGCCCTACGGCGTCGAGGCCATGTTCCGTGACAACTCGGGCAACTTCCTGGTCATGGTCGAGGAGAAGCCGTACACCGCGGGGGACTTCGGACCGGGGGCCTGACCGCCGGGCGGCGCGTCCCCCGCGTCACGGCGTCACACCGCGTCGAGGCGCGACACGGCGAGCTCGGGAGCCGACTTCTTCGCCTCGGCCACCGGCCGCCCGCAGTCGGGGACCGGCATCGTGCGCACGGTCTCGACCTCGGCGTCGAAGACGGTGCGGGTGCCGTCGGGCGCGGTGCCCTCGAGCCGGACCCGGGCGGTCGCCCCGTCACGTTCGACCACCGTCCCCGCGCGTGTGGTCGAGCCAGGCCCAGCCGGCGGCGCCCAGCGCGGCGCCGTCGGCGGCCTGCACCTCCGGCCCGTCGAGCCCCGTGCAGCCCCGGTAGTGGCGGTGCGCGACCCGGGGGTCGAGCGTGCGGTCGACGACGCCGACGAGCGTGTCGATGTCGAGGTAGGCCCACGCGGTCCCCTCGGGCAGGACGAGCGCCGTCGGCGCGAAGCGGTGGCCGCCCGTGTGGCTCGTCCGCCACGAGCGCACGCCGGCGCCGAGACCCGGCAGGGCGGCGGCGAGGCGGGTGCCCTGCGCCCCGCAGCACGTGTCGCGGACGCCATGGGTGCAGACCAGCACCTGGCGCCCGGCTCCGTTGCCGTCGGCAACGCGCCGGGCCGGCACACCGTCGAGGGCGCCTGCCTCACCGGAGACCGCAGCGGCCAGCGCGGCGAGGGCGCCCGCCCCGTCCGTGGCGGGGATCACCCACTCGGTCGCGTCGTAGGCGCGGAACGGACCCGCAGGTCGGACAAACGTGAACAACCGGCGGACCTCGGGTGACCGGGCGGGGTCGGGGACCAGCGCCTGCAACCGGAGACCGGCGGCGGCGAGGTCACCCGCGGCGGGCCCGACGTCGGGGTGGTCGACGATCTCCCTCGGCCACGGCAGGGGCAGCTCGAGGGCGACGATGCCCCTGCACGTGCCCGCGCGAGCCCGCGGGGGCGAGGCTCTCGGCCCGGGCGAAGTCGGCGCAGCGGAGCAGGGTCGCGTCCCCCAGCAGGTCGGTCACGGCACCAGCATGCCGGGGGCGACGCCGCGTGAGCGAACGCAGCGAGCGCGGCACGGGCGACCACGCAGAGCAACGGAGCGGGTCGCCGCCGATCCGGAACGTGAGAGGGCGGCCCGCCCAGCGCGGTAGCATCTCGCTCAGCGCGCGGGCGTCGGCGATGCCGGGGGCATGCGCCGGGCGACCGGCCCATCGGTCCGTGGGGAGAGGCGACGAGGCACATGCATCCGGACCTGCCGTACGAGCAGGCCTACTTCGACCGGGCCCTGGCGTTGCGCGACCGCCAGCAGGCCGATCTCGCCCGGGCCCCCAGCATGGCGGCCAACCCTCGTGCCGCCGTCGAGCTGCGCAAGCGCGTCAGCCGCCTCGGGCTGGTCGATCCTGACGAGGCCATCGCCTTCGGGCGCATCGAGGCCCACGACGACCGCTGGTACATCGGCAAGGGCGCCATCTGGGACGACGACAACGACCTCGTCGTCGTCAACTGGCAGGCCCCGATCGCCGCCCCCTTCTACACGGCGACGCCCGAGGACCCCGAGGGCCTCGACGCCCGCCGGCTGTACCGCTGCTCGGGCAACCAGATCCGCGAGATCGAGGATCTGATGTTCCGCGAGGTGTCCGACGCCATCGCGTCGGGCCGCCCGCCGGGCCCCGTGCTGTCCGACGCGCTGCTCGAGTCGCTCGGCGCGGCGCGGGCCGGCGAGCTCGGCGACATCGTCGCCACCATCCAGGCGGCGCAGTACGAGGTCATCAGCCGCCCGCTCGACGAGCTTCTCGTGGTGCAGGGCGGTCCGGGTACCGGCAAGACCGTGGTCGGGCTCCACCGGGTGTCGTGGCTGCTGTTCAACCGGCGCTCCCGGCTCGACGCCCGCGACGTGCTGGTGGTCGGGCCGAACCCGGCCTTCGTCGGGTACATCTCGTCGGTGCTGCCATCGCTGGGCGACGAGGCCGTCGTGCAGTTGCCGATGCAGGCACTCGGCCCTCGGGTGCGCATCGGTCGGGTCGATCCGCCCGAGCTCCGTCGGCTCAAGGGCGACCGCCGCGTGCTGCGCCTGATCCTGCGCGGGCTGCGGAACCGCCAGCGGGTCGAGGCCGTCCCGGTGCCTCTCACCGTCGACGGGCAGGCCGTCGAGCTCGACGGCCGTCGCATCGCCACGCGGGCCCGTCAGCTGGCCGGTCGCCCGCACAACGAGGGCTACCGGATGCTGCGGGCGTTCCTGGTGGCCGAGGCGACCGCGGCCCTGACGCGGGGGCCGCTGCCGGCGGTGCCCACGCTGCGCGGCGAGGCGGTCCGCGACATCGACAACTACCTCGACCGGGTGTGGCCGAGCCTCACGCCCCAGACCTTCCTGGTCGAGCTGTGCTCGTCGCGCCGCCAGCTCCTGGCGGCCGGCGCCGGCACGCTGTCCGAAGCCGAGCTCGACATGCTCGCCCTGCCCACCGGCACGCAGGTCACGTCGTGGTCGTGGTCGGTCGACGACGTTCCGCTCCTCGACGCGGCCGACGCCCTGCTGAACGGCGTGGCCGCCACCTACGAGCACATCGTCGTCGACGAGGCGCAGGACCTGTCGCCCCTGCAGCTCGAGTCGATCCGGCGGCGGTCGCGCGCCGGCTCGATCACCGTGCTCGGCGACCTCGCCCAGGGCACCGCACCGTGGGCCCACTCGTCGTGGGACCCGATCGTGCAGGCGCTCCGCCACGAGCGGGTCACGGCCGAGACCGTCGAGCTCGACTACGGCTACCGGCTGCCGGCCGAGGTGCACGAGGTGGCGATGCGCCTCCTCCCCGAGGCGGCCCCGGGCATGAGCTGCCCGCAGGCGCTGCGCAGCTCGGGTCACGAGATCGCCGCCGTGCCGGCGGCGCCCGCCGATCTCGCCGGCGCCGTGGTGGACGCCGTGCACGACCTGGCTGCCGACGGGATCGTGGGCGTGATCACGGCGGCCTCCGCCCGCCCCGCGGTGGTGGCCGCGCTCGACGCCGCCGGCGTCGCCTGGTCGTCCGAGCTCCGGCCCTCGGCCGCGCCCGTCGTCGTGCTCGGCCCCGACGAGACCAAGGGCCTCGAGTTCGACTCGGTGGTCGTCGCCGAGCCGGCGGCGATCGTGAGCGAGACCGACCACGGCCTCCGGTCGCTGTTCGTGGCCCTCACCCGCTGCACCAACCGCCTGACGCTCGTGCACGCCCGGCCGCTGCCCGCCGTCCTCGGTCTGGGCGCCGACGGCGAGGCTGCAGCGCGGGCCGAGGAGGAGGCACCCGTGCCCGATCCCGACCGCGACGAGGCCGCCGACGACGCGGGCGAGGCCACGGTGGCGATGCCGGTCCCGTTCCCTGACGACCACGCCGATGAGGTCGCGCCGGGCTCCGCCCTTGCCGACCGGGTGGTGGTGTCGACCCCCGCATCGGCTGTCGACGCGGTCGACGCGGCCGTCGCCGCCCTCGACGACATCGACCACGACATCGCCCGGGCGGTGGCCGCTGCGATCGTCGACAGGCTGGTCCGGGCGGTCGGCCCGTCCCTGCTGCCGCTGGTCGCCGAGGAGATCGCTCGCGCCCTCGCGGTGCGGGAGGGCCGGGCCGACCGGCTCCCGCCGGCGCCCGCCAACGGGTCGGGCCATCCCCTCCCCGACGACGCCGAGACCCCCGCGCGCTGAGCGCGCGCAACCGGTCCGGCCACCGCACCGGCGCGACCGGTAGCCTCGCTCCCGTGCGCCTGTCCGACAGCCGGGCTGAGGCCCGGTTCCGCGCCGACCTGGCTGCCTGGCTCGACGAGCACCAGCCGGCGGGCGAGCGGGCGTCGGATCCGCCCCGGTCGTCGGGTCACATCCCCGAGTGGGCGGCCGAGTGGCAGCGGTCGCTGTTCGAGGCCGGGTGGCTGATGCCGCGGTGGCCGCCCGAGCTGGGCGGTCGCGAGGCCACCGCCATCGAGCAGATGATCTACCTGGAGGAGATGTCGCAGCGCCGCTTGCCGCGCTCCACGAACCCCCAGGGGCTGGACGTCTGCGCGCCGACCCTTGCCGACCACGGCGTGGGCCCGCAGCAGGAGGTCTGGGTGCCCGCCACCCTCCGAGGCGAGATGAGCTGGTGCGTGGCCGTGGGTGAGGTCGACACCGCCGACGTGGTGGCGGGTGCGGACGGCGTCACCGGCGACGACCCCGGGCGGGGCATCACGATCGCCGAGGTCGAGGGCGCCCTCAGGCTGCACGGCTCGGTGCCGGCGCCCCCCGGCGCCGCCGACGCGGACCGGTGCCTGTGCGGGGTGAGGGTGGCCGCCACGGGGGCGCGGCTCGACGGCGTGGCGGTGGTCGCCGTGGACCTGACGGCGGCCGGGGTCGCGCGCCCCGAGCCCGTGGACCAGCCGGGGCGCACCGTCGAGGCGGGCGGCACCCTTTCGTTCACCGACGTCATGGTGTCCGAGGACGATCTCGTCGGGGCGCGCGACGAGGGCTGGCCGGTGCTCCAGTCGGTGCGGGCCCGGGTGCGGTCGATGCGGTGGATCACGAGCCTCCTCGCCACCCGCCGCGCCCTCGAGTCGCTCGCCGAGGCCGGCCGCTCACGCGGGCTGGCCGACGACGGCGTGTTCCGCGACACGCTGGCCGGCCTGCACGTCGAGGCCGAGTCGGTCCGGGCCCTGGCCTATCGGGCCCTGGCGAAGCAGGCATCCGGCGGTCCGAACCCCGAGCTGGCGATGCTCCCACTGGTCACGGCCGAGGTGGAGGAGCGGGTGTACCTGGCCGGCGTCGAGGCGCTCGGCGCCGACGGCCTCGATCGGGGCATCGACGGGCCGGCCGGCTGGCCCAGCGGATCGTGGGCCGAGGAGTGGGCGGAGGCGATGGCCGAGCGCACCGCCTCCGGCGGGCTCGGGGGCGAGCGCGACCGGGTGGCCGGCCGCGTGCTCGGCCTGCGCCTGCGGTGACGGGCGCCAGCGTCCGCTAGCCGAGCAGGGCGCTGACGAGCTGCGAGCTGCGCGCCCGCCGGGCGCTGAGCAGGCGGTCGGCGACGATCCGCCGGTGGTCCATCGCCCCGCCGAAGAGCAGGTCGTCGGCCTTGGCCCGACCGACCCACAGGTGCACGTCGGTGTCGCCGGCGGCGCCGGGCCCGCCCGACAGCTCGAGGCTGCGCCGGGTCACGAGTCGCTGGCACCGGCCGACCGCCGCCTTGGCCACCGAGGCCGCCGCCCCGGCGCGTTCGTCGCCGTCGGCCAGCGCCGCGACCGCGCGGTAGGTCGCGGCCCGGGCCAGCTCGATGGCGACGAGCATGTCGGCGAGCGCATGCTCGACGGCCTGGCCGGCGGCTCGGCCCTCGACGGCGACGGCGAGCGAGATGTCCAGCAGGGCCGAGCACGCGCCGAGCGCGTCGAGGGCGAGGCCGACCGTGGCCTCGGCGAGCGCGCGGGTCAGCACCCGTCCGGCGTCCTCGTCGGGCTCGCCGAGCATGCGGGCGTCGGGCACCCACACCCCGTTGAGCTCGACGTTGGCGAGCGACCGGGTGGCGTCGATGCTGTCGGTGCGCTTGAACGTGAGCTCGGCCGCGGGCACGACGAACAGGCCGAGCGTGCCGGCGTCGCGGCGGGCCGCCACCACCACCTCGTCGACGGTGGGCGCGCCGAGGACGTGCTGCTTGTGGCCGCGGAGCAGCCAGCCGTCGCCGTCGCGCTCGGCCGTCGAGGTGACCGCTTCGGGCTCGTACCGGCCGCTCTCGTGGAGGGCGACGGTTCCGGTGAGCGCACCGGAGGCCACGCCGGCGAGGAACCGGTGCGCCTGCGCGGCGGTGCCGGCCTCCCGGACCACGGGGACGAACTGGGTGGTGGTGGGCAGGAACGATCCGGGCGCCGCGGCTCGGCCGAGCTCCTCGAGGACCACGGCGAGCTCGGCGAAGCCGCGGCCGAGGCCGCCCACGTCGACGTCGATGGTCAGTGCCGGCCACCCGAGCCAGCCGATCTCGGTCTCCAGCTCGGCAGCGTCACCCGTGCCGTCGGCGACGGCGCGGACGAGCGAGGGCGGGCACTGCCGGGAGAGGGTGGCGCGCGCGCTCTCGCGCAGCTCGAGCTGCTCGTCGTTGAACTCGAGGAACATGCTGTGCCTTTCGCACAGGGCGTCCCAGCTGGGAACGTCGGCGCCACGGAGGGGACTGGCACCCAGAACATTACGCAATGAGCGCGCGTTCCGCCCGCATGTCACCACGCGGCGCGCACGGACGGCGCCGGTCTGCGGCGGATCGCCGCCCCGGTCAACACGTGTGGTGAGCGTCACATTTTGTTGTTGACACATTTCCGACGCGGCCGTCAGTATTCGGGGGCTGGCAGTGCCCGAAGCGCCTCGGTTCGGGTGCGAAGGGGGAGAGGGGGACCCATGTCGATCGTGCTGGCCGCGGCCACGCGGGTCCGCGCCGAGGTGGCGAGCGCGGTGCGGCAGCCGACCCCCGACGCCGATGGTCAGCCTGCCGGGCTGTTCGACCCGCGCCTGCGCCGGGCCGCCATCGTGTGGATCTTCGTCAGCCTGCCGGTCGTCACGGCCATCGCCGCGGTCGCGGCCACCACCCCAGAGCGCTACCTGGTCGTCTTCGCCGTCGCGGCCAGCGGTGCGTACACCACGCCGGCGCTCTTCTACACGTACCTCGCGGCTCGACGGGCCCCGCGACCGGACAACCTGTGCTGGTGGCTGTGGCTGGTGGCCGTGGTGCTCATGTACGGCATCGGCTGCGCCATGCTCTACGGCGTCGCCACCGGCGTCGCGGTGCCGGCGTACGTCAGCGCCGTCGCCGTCGCCATCACCGGCCTGCTGGTCATGACCGTCGTCGTGTGGGTGGTCCGCACGCGGTCGGGCTCGCGGGCCGTCACCGTCGACCTGCTCGAGAGCGTCATGTCGGTCATCATGGTGGCCGCGCCCACGGGCCTCATCTGGGGCGACGAGGTGCTCCGGGCCGACGCCGACTGGTACGCCGTGCCGGCCGCGCTGGCGGCCCTCGCCATGGTGTTCGGCGTGTACTGGGCGGTGCTGCTGTTCCTCCGACTGCGCGGGGATCAGGCTGGCCATGGCGGCGGGGTGGCGAACGGGGTCGTCGCGGTCCTGCTGGCGGGCGTGGGGCTGGTGAACGCCGTGGCGCAGACCGCACAGGGGATCACGGGATTCCAGCTCCCGAGCGCGCCGCTCCTCGCGCTCCACGGGTTGTGCATGAGCCTGCTCATGCTGATGCCCCTCTACATCCCCGACACGGTCGGTCCCGGCCTCGATCGCCTGCCACCGCAGGATCAGGTGCGCGGCGCCTGGCTCCCCGCCGCCCTGATCCTCGCCGGGTTGCCGAACGTCGTGATCGTGGGGGTCCTCGAGCGGGACCACGAGCCGAGCGCCCCGGTCTACGCCCTCGTGGCGGTGTCCGTCGTCCTCGTGCTCGCGGCGCTGCGCCAGCTCGTGGCCGCCCGGGAGACGCGGCGCCTCTACGGCGAGGTCGAGCGGGCGGCGGAGACCCGCCGCGAGCTGCTCGCCCAGCTCATGCAGCGCACCGACGAGGACCGCCACCGCGTGGCCGCCCAGCTCCACGAGCAGGCGGTGTCGGCCTACGCCTCCTTCGTATCGTTCGTGCAGGCGCACGCCGTCGGCGCCCGCCACCTCAGCGGGGCGTCCGCGTTGGTGCGGGACGACCTGCGCGACCAGGCCGAGTCGTTGCGCCAGCTCATGCTCGCCGTCCGCCCGCTCGAGGTCGACCGTCCCCGGTCGACGAGCCTCGCCACGCCCATCCGCGCCTACGTCGACGGGCTCTACCGCGACGGGCGCCCGCCGGCGCAGCGGGTGACGGTGGCCGACGACGTGGTGCTGGACTGGACGACGGAAACGCTGGTCCTGCGCATCGTGCAGGAGGCGGTGCGCAACGTGTGGCGGCACAGCCGGGCCGGCCGCGTCGACGTGACCGTGCGCGGGGAGGGCCCCGTCGTGGAGGTGTGCGTCGCCGACGACGGGGTCGGCTTCGATCCGGACGCCGTGTTGTTCGAGTCGGGCATCGCCGCCATGCGCAGCTTCGCCGCCCTCGGCCAGGGGTCGCTACGCGTCGAGAGCCGTCCCGGCGGGGGCACGCGGGTCGTCGCCCGCCTCGGTGACGCCCCGGCGCCGCGTGATCCCGGGCCCACGGTCGAGCCGGTGCCGGTGGTCAGCGAGCCGGCGCCTGGCCCGCGCGGCCTGCGGCTCGTGCACTCCCGCCCGTCAATCGGTGAAGCGTGAGGTCGCGTACTCGCAGGTGACCCGCCACGCCGTCTCGGCGTCGACCTGGCCGGTGATGCACAGCTCGACGTTGGCGAGGGCGAAGCCGAGCATGCCCGAGCTGGCCGACACGAGGTCGTCGGCGGGCAGGCCCGAGCCGGCCATCAGGGTGGCGAGCTCGGAGGCGATCTGCACCCGGGTGGCGATGGCCGAGGCCTCGACCGCGTCGTCGTGGGTGACCCACGGGTCGCGGAACAGGAGGCGGTAGGCGGACGGGTTCTCGTCGAAGAACCCGAACAGGGCCGCCAGCAGGTGCTCCATGCGGGTGCGGGGCGAGAACGGCATCTTCGACGCCTGCCGCAAGCGCTGCTGAAACTCCGCGAGCAGCCCCTGCATCACGCTGACGAACAGCTGGGGACGCCCTTCGGGGAAGTAGTGGTAGAGCAGCCCCTTCGACACGCTGGCGGCGTTGGCGATCTCGGCCAGCCCCGACTCGGCGTACCCGGTGGCCGCGAACACCTCGCGGGCGGTGGCCACGATCTCGGCCCGGCGCAGGTTGGGATTCTTGCGGACCCGCTTGGGGGTAGGCCGGTCGCTTCCCGTCGCCGACTGTGCTGGAGCTGCCGTCACGGGGGGAACCATATTCCTGCACGGCCGGTGTAACAACTTACCTGAAGGTAACTGGGGGATTTATCGACGGAGAGGTCAATAAATTCGTTGACCGGGCGGTGCGACGACGAGATACTGACCGTCGACCGCCGGGAACGTCACGGTCGGTCGAGCGTTCTGACGGAGCCCCCCGGATCCGGCCTCGTGTCGACCCGCCGGTGGCTTGCCAGGGGGGAGGGGACCTCAAGACATGATCCGATCCAGACTCGCCCGCGCCGTGCCGGCGCTGCTGGTGGTGTTCGGGCTCGCCGCCGCCTCGGCATGCACGTCGCCGCCTGCGGACTTCTACACGCCGGCTCCGGGGGTCGCCGGCACGCCCGGCACCGTGCTCAAGACGGCCAACACGAGCTTGTCGGGTGTCGGCGACATCAAGGCGGTCGCCATCCAGTACCGGTCGCGGTCGGCGACGAACCAGCCGATCGCCGTGACCGGCTCGGTCTACGTCCCGAACGCGCCGTGGACCGGCTCCGGCGCCCGCCCGATCGTCAGCGTCGCCCAGGGCACCCAGGGCCTCGGTGACAGCTGCGCACCGTCGAAGTCGCTCGTGACCGGGCTCAACTACGAGCTGCCCTACGTCCAGGCGCTGCTGGCCAGGGGCTGGGCCGTGGCGGTGACCGACTACGAGGGCCTCGGCATGCCGGGCACCCACACCTACATCGCGGCCGACGCCGAGGCGCACGCGCAGATCGACATCGTGCGGGCCGCCACCAAGGTCAGCGCGCTGGGCCTCGACGCCAACGCGCCGGTGGCGTTCACCGGCTACTCGCAGGGTGGCCAGGCGGCCGCCCGGACGGCCGAGATCGAGTCGACCTACGCCCCCGAGCTCAACGTGGTCGGCGTGGCCGCCGGCGGCGTGCCGTCCGACCCCGAGCAGCTCGGCACGACGCTGAACGGCGGACCGTTCTTCGCCTTCCTGGCGCTCGCCGCCGTGGGCCTCGATGCCGCCTACCCCGAGCTGGACCTCGAGTCGTACCTCAACGAGACCGGCCAGCAGCTGCTCGAGGCCAACCAGAACGCCTGCCTGGCCGACGGGCTGCTGGCGCTCGGGTTCCAGAGCATCGAGAACCTGACGACCAGCAACCCGCTGAACACCCCCGCCTGGCAGGCCCGGCTCGACCAGAACCGGCTGGGGTCGGTGAAGCCCCAGGTCCCGGTGCTGCAGTACCACTCGATCATCGACGAGATCATCCCCTACACGCAGGGCACCACCCTGCGGGACGCCTGGTGCGCCAGGGGGGCGGAGGTCCGCTGGTTCGACCTGTTCCTCGGCGAGCACGCCCTCGGCATCTTCCAGGGGCAGACCGACACGATCAACTTCCTGAACGACCGGTTCACGGGGGTGCCCTTCCAGCCCACCTGCAACGCGTGAGAGGCCGCGTGCGGTCGGGGTGGGTGGCTCCAGGCGCCGCCCACCCCGGCCACACGTCCTGAGCCCCCTCGGCTGCCCGATCGCCACCTCCTTCGCCGGGAGCAACGGTGGGACCGCACCGCCCGGCGTCGGCGGTCGGGCAGCTAGGGGCCGCTCGACCGGCGTCACGGCGACGAGGGGGTCGCCGCCACATCGGACCGCCAGCCCGACCCATGAGGGGGAATCGTGAACTCGGGTCCGCTCCACCCAGACCGCGAACTGATCATCGGGGTGACCCCCGGCGCCCGGCCCGACGGGCGCCTCGTCGTCGCGCTGTGCCGGGCCGGCGCGCTCGGCGTGCTCGACGCCGGCCGCGACCCGAGCCGGGCCCGTGCCGAGATGGCGCTGGTCTCGGACCGTCACGGCGGGTCGTTCGGCGTCCGGCTCGGCGCCCGCGCCGGGCTCGGCCCCGACGACCTCCCCCGCGCGGTGGACACGGTCATCGTCGCCGACGCCGAGGTCAGCCTCGTCGGACCGCACCGCCTCGCGGGCCGCCGGGTGCTCGCCGAGGTCACGACCCTGGCCGAGGCCCGGTCCGCCCTGGCGGCCGGGCGCCCACGGGCTGGTGGCCAAGGGCGCCGAGGCCGGGGGGAGGGTCGGTGAGGAGACGGCCTTCGTTCTGCTCCAGCGCCTCGTCGCCGCGGTCGACGGCCCGATCTGGCTGCTCGGGGGCATCGGCCTCGACACGGCGGCCGCGGCCATCGTCGGCGGCGCCGCGCGGCGTGGTCCTCGACGCCCAGCTGGCGCTCGCCCGCGACGCGTCGCTGCCGCCCGACGTCCGGGCGGCCATCGCGGGCATGGACGGCAGCGAGACCGTCGTGGTCGGCGGGCACCGGCTGTTCGCCCGACCCGATCTGGACCTTCCCGCCCCCGACACCGCGCCCGCCCAGGTGGCCGCGCGCCTCGGGGCCGACGACCTGCGCGCCCAGCTGCTGCCCGTCGGCCAGGACGGCTCGTTCGCCCGCCCCCTCGCGGACCGGTACAAGACGGCCGGCGGCATCGTCCAGGCCGTGCGGGCGTCGATCGCCGACCATGTCGCCGTCGCCCGCGAGCTGCGGCCGCTCGCACCCGGCGCCGGCACCGCCGCCAGCCGCGGCACGGCCCACCCGATCGCGCAGGGCCCGATGACCCGCGTCAGCGACCGCAGCGGGTTCGCCGCCGCGGTCGCCGAGGGCGGGGCCCTGCCGTTCCTGGCGCTGTCGCTCATGCGGGGCGACGAGATCCGGGGCCTCCTCGCCGAGACCGCCGCCGCGGTGGGCGACCGGCCGTGGGGCGTCGGCATCCTCGGCTTCGTCCCGCCCGAGCTCCGCGACGAGCAGCTGGCGGTGGTCCGGGAGATGCGCCCGCCGGTGGCGCTCATCGCCGGCGGCCGCCCCTCGCAGGCGGCGCCGCTCGAGGCCGAGGGCATCACCACGTTCCTCCACGTCCCCTCGCCCGGCCTGCTCGACCGGTTCTGGAAGGACGGCGCCCGCCGCTTCGTGTTCGAGGGTCGCGAGTGCGGGGGCCACGTCGGCCCGCGGTCGAGCTTCGCCCTGTGGCAGCGCCAGATCGACCGGCTGCGCCAGGAGGGCGACCTGTCCGGCGTCGAGGTGTTCTTCGCCGGGGGCATCCACGACGGCCGGTCGGCCGCCATGGTGGCCGCCATGGCTGCACCCCTGGCGGACCGGGGCGCGGCCGTGGGCGTGCTGATGGGCACCGCCTACGCGATGACGGCCGAGGCGGTCGAGACGGGCGCCATCACCCAGACGTTCCTCGACGAGGCCGTCGCCTGCGCCGACACGGTGCTGCTCGAGACGTCGCCGGGCCACGCCACCCGCTGCGTGGCCAGCGAGTACGTCGCCGCCTTCGAGCGGCGCAAGGCCGAGCTGGTGGCGGCGGGCGCCGACGTGCGGGACATGTGGACCGAGCTCGAGGGGCTGAACCTCGGGCGGCTGCGCATCGCCGCCAAGGGGATCGTGCGCGAAGGCGACGCGCTGAGCGAGGTCGGCGACGAGGCCCGCCGCCGCGAGGGCATGTTCATGATCGGGCAGGTGGCGGCGCTGCGCGACGCCCCGACGACGATCGCGGCGCTGCACCGCGACGTGAGCGAGGGCGCCACCGCGCTGCTCGACGCGGTCGCCGTCCCGACCGCGGAGCGGCGCGACCCCGTCGGCTCGATGGGCATCGCGGTGATCGGCACCGCGGCGCTGTTCCCGGGCGCGGTCGGTGTCGACGAGTTCTGGGCCAACGTCGTCAGCGGGGTCGACGGGATCACCGAGGTGCCCGCCCACCGCTGGAGCGCCGACCGCTACTACGACCCCGAGGCGGTGGTCCGGGACGCGGGGGCGAAGACGCCGTCGAAGTGGGGTGGCTTCCTGCCGGACGTGCCCTTCGACCCCATGCGCTACGGCATCCCGCCGCGGTCGATCACGTCCATCGGCAACGACCAGCTGCTGAGCCTCGAGGTGGCCGCGGCCGCCCTGGCCGACGCCGGCTACGCCGACCGCCCGTTCGACCGCGAGCGGACCTCGGTCGTGTTCGGCGCGGAGACCGGCACCGACCTGGCCCAGGCCTACGGGTTCCGCGCCGCCCTGCCGCACTTCGTCGGCGACGTGCCCGACGCCCTCGCCGGCATCCCGAAGCTCACCGAGGACTCGTTTCCCGGCGTGCTGGCCAACGTCATCGCCGGGCGCATCGCCAACCGCCTCGACCTCGGCGGCGCCAACTACACGGTGGACGCCGCCTGCGGCGCGTCGATGGCCGCACTGTCGGCCGCCTGCGGCGAGCTGACCTCGGGCGCCAGCGACATGGTGCTGTGCGGCGGGACCGACCTGCACAACGGGATCTACGACTACCTGCTGTTCGCGGCCACCCACGCGCTGTCGCCCACCGGCCGGTGCCGCACGTTCGACGCCGCGGCCGACGGCATCGCCCTCGGCGAGGGCGTCGGCTGCATCGTGCTCAAGCGGGTCGCCGACGCGGAGCGCGACGGCGACCGGATCCTGGCCGTGATCGACGCGGTGGCGGCGTCGAGCGACGGGCGCAGCCTCGGGCTCACCGCCCCGCGCCGGGAGGGCCAGCGGCGGGCGCTCGAGCGCGCCTACGACCGCTCGGGGGTGTCGCCTGCGTCCATCGGCCTGGTCGAGGCGCACGGCACGGGCACGGTGGTCGGCGACCGCACCGAGCTGGCGACGCTCACCGACGTGTACGCCGAGCGGGGCGCCGTGCCCGGCTCGACGACGCTCGGGTCGGTCAAGTCGCAGATCGGGCACACCAAGTGCGCGGCGGGCATCGCCGGCGTGATCAAGGCGGTCCACGCCCTCCACCGGGGCGTGTTGCCGCCGACGCTCAACATCGCCGAGCCGAACGAGGCCCACGACGCCAAGACGAGCCCGTTCGTGTTCGGCGACGCGGCCCGGCCGTGGGTCGGCGACGACCGGCGGGCCGCGGTCAGCGCCTTCGGCTTCGGCGGCTCGAACTTCCACGCGGTGCTGTCCGCCTACCGCGGTGGCGACGAGCCGGCCCACGCCCTCGACCGGTGGCCCGCCGAGCTGTTCCTCGTGCGGGGCGCGTCACCCGCCGACGCCGGCGCCGAGCTCGACCGCCTCGCCGGGCTGATGGGCGCCAACGACGGCGGCGGGCGGCCGTGGCGCCTCCGCGACCTGGCCCGCACCGTCCACGAGCGCCGGCGCACGGCGCCGGTGCAGGTGGCCATCGTCGCCGACGACCTCGACGACCTGGCCGCCAAGGTCGAGCGAGCGAAGGCGGGCGAGGCCGGCCGCGGCGTGTTCCTGGCCGGCGGGGCCGCCACCCTCGGCGACGGCCACGTGCCCGAGGTCGCGTTCCTGTACCCGGGCCAGGGCAGCCAGCGCCCGCACATGCTGGGCGACCTGTTCGTCGCCTTCCCGGCCCTCCGCCGGTGGCTGACCCTCGGCGGCGACGAGCTGGTCGAGCGCATGTTCCCGCCCGCCGCCTTCGGCGAGGACGCCGGCGAGCCCGCGGCCGCGCTCACCGACACGCGGGTGGCCCAGCCGGCCCTCGGGATCGCCGGTCTGGCCATGACCGCGCTCCTGGCCGACTGCGGGGTGGTGCCCGCCGCCGCCGGCGGGCACAGCTATGGCGAGCTGCCGGCGCTGGTGGCCGCGGGCGCCCTCGACGCCCGCGACCTCGTCGCCCTCAGCCGGGCCCGGGGCGAGGCCATCCTCGACGCCTCGCCCGACGACGACCCCGGGGCCATGGCCGCGGTGCGAGGCCCGGTCGACGAGGTCCGGAGCGCGCTCGCCGCCTGGCCCGACGTGATCGTGGCCAACGACAACGCGCCCGACCAGAGCGTCATCTCGGGGCCGACCGACCAGGTGACCGAGGCCGTGGCGGGGCTGGCCGAGCGCGGGTATGGCACCCGCCGGCTGCCCGTCTCCTGCGCCTTCCACACGCCGCGGCTGCGGGCGGCCACCGACGCCCTCGCCGCCCACCTGGGCGACGTCGAGGTGAAGGTGCCCCGCTTCCCCGTGTGGTCGAACACCACGGCCGCGCCCTACGACGGCGATGCCGCTGCCGTGCGCGAGCGCCTCGCCGGCCAGGTGGCGGCGCCGGTGGCGTTCCGCCAGCAGGTCGAGGCGATGTACGCGGCCGGCGCTCGGGTGTTCGTCGAGTCCGGGCCGGGACGGGTGTTGACCCAGCTCGTCGGCAAGATCCTCGGCGACCGCCCGCACACCGCGGTGGCCTGCGATGCCGCCGGCGACAACGGGATCCGCCGATTCCTGCTGGCGCTGGCGGAGCTGGCCACGGCCGGGGTGCCGGTCGACGCCGGGATGCTGTTCGACGGCCGCGACGCCGAGGCGGTCGACGCCACGGCCGTGCCCGCCCGGGCGCCGTACCTGCTCGACGGCAGCCGGGTCCGCACGGCCGACGGCGAGCGGGTGCCGGGCTCGCTGCCGCCCGCCCACGAGTTCCCGCCCATCACGCTCGCCGCCCAGCCGGCGCCCGCCCCGGCCGGCGGCGACCCGCAGGTGCTCGTGGCCGAGTACCTGCGGGGCATGCAGCAGATCGTGGCGGCCGAGCGCGACGTCGTCCTGGCCGCGCTCGGGGCGCCGCCGTCCTCGTCGACCCTCGTCGTGCAGGCGCCGGTCATCGACGCCCCGTCGGCGCCGGGGCCGGCGATCGGGGTCGGCGGCAACGGGAACGGCAACGGCGCACACGGTGAGGGGCACGCGGCTGCGGTCTCCGCCTCCGCCGCGGCTGCGCCGCTGCTCGGCGCCGAGGCGCTGCTCGACACCGTCGTGGCGATCGTGAGCGAGCGGACGGGTTACCCGGTGGAGATGTTGGACCCGGATCTCGACCTCGAGGCCGAGCTGAGCATCGACTCGATCAAGCGGATCGAGATCCTGGGCGAGCTGGCCGAGCGGGTGGGCCTGCCGGGGATGGACGAGACGGGCGTCGACGAGAGCGTCGTCGAGGAGCTGGCGCTCATCAAGACGCTCCGGGGCATCGTCGACTGGGTCGACGACCACCGCGACGACGAGGCGTTCGCGGCCGGGCCCGCCGTCGCCGCCGCGGCGTCGCCGGTGCTCGGCGCCGAGGCGCTGCTCGAGACGATCGTGGCGATCGTGAGCGAGCGGACGGGTTACCCGGTGGAGATGTTGGACCCGGATCTCGACCTCGAGGCCGAGCTGAGCATCGACTCGATCAAGCGGATCGAGATCCTGGGCGAGCTGGCCGAGCGGGTGGGCCTGCCGGGGATGGACGAGACGGGCGTCGACGAGAGCGTCGTCGAGGAGCTGGCGCTCATCAAGACGCTCCGGGGCATCGTCGACTGGGTCGACGACCACCGGGACCTCGCCCCGGGCGGCGCGCCCGGCGGGAACGGATCGGTGGGGGATGCCGGGGTCACCGGCGCACGCGTGGGGGAGCGCGCGGTGCCGGTGGCCCCTACCGGGGCGGTGCCGGCGACCCCGCCGCTCCGCTATGTCCCGGCCCTCGTCGATCTGCCCGCACCCGACGGCGAGATCGACCTCGCCGGGGTCCGTGTCGTGGTCGTCGACACGGGCACGCCGGCGGCGGAGCGGCTGCGCGACCTCCTGGCGACCGCGGGAGCAGCGCCGACCGTGGTCGCGCCCGAAGAGGCGGCGGATGCGGTGGTGAAGGGCGTCCACACCCTCGTGGACCTCGTCGCGCTGTCTCCGCCCGCCGACGTGACCGCGGCCGTCGTCGCCCAGTTCGAGCGCCTGCGGGCCGCGACCCAGGCCGGCGCGGCCCGCGTCGTCGTGGTCACCGGGCAGGGCGGCCTGCTCGGTCACGGCGGGCCGGCGGGCGACCCCGACGCCACCGCGGTGGCCGGGGCGGCGCAGGGCATGGTCCGCACGTTCGCCCGCGAGCTGGCGGGCGTCGAGTCTCGGCTGGTCGACGTCGACCCGGCGGCCGGCGCCGACGACGTGGCCGCCCACGTGCTGGCCGAGCTGCGTGCGCCCGGCGCCCCCACCGAGGTGGGACGGACGGCCGCCGGGCGCCGGACGCTGGCGACCGTCGCCCGGCCGTTGGACGCCGACGTCGGCATCGAGGCGGGGATCAGCGAGGACCGCGACCTCGGTGCCGGCTCGGTCGTGGTCGTCACCGGCGGCGCCCGCGGGATCGGCGGCCGGCTCGCCGTCGAGATGGCGCGGACGACCGGCTGCGGCGTCGAGCTGATCGGCCGGTCGCCGCTGCCCGGCCCCGAGCCGGCCGACCTGGCCGGCGCGGCCGACGAGGTGGCCGTGCGCCAGGCGATCATCCGCCGGGGCGAGCACACGCGTCCCGCCGACATCGAGGCCGCCACGTCCCGGGCGCTGGCCGACCGCGAGATCCGGGCCACGCTGGCCGCGCTGGCGGCGCACGCCGCCTTCGTCGGCTACCGGTCGCTCGACGTGCGGGACAAGGACGCGCTGGCCGCCACTCTCGCCGAGATCCGCCAGGAGCGCGGGCGTCTCGACGGGGTGGTCCACGCCGCGGGCGTCCGCGAGGACAAGCTGATCCGCGACAAGACGCCCGCATCCTTCGCCCGCGTCGTCGACACGAAGGTCGGCCCGGCCGGCGTCATCGCCGAGGCCGTGGGCGAGCGGGGGTTCGCCCTGTTCTTCGCCAGCGTGTCGGGGTGGTTCGGCAACGCCGGGCAGGTCGACTACGCGGCGGCCAACAGCGCCCTCGACGCCATCGCCCGGCGGGCCCGGGTGACCGCGCCGGGCTGCCGCGTCGTGGCGATCGACTGGGGGCCGTGGGCCGGGACCGGCATGGTGTCACCCGAGCTGGCCCGCGAGTACCAGCGCCGCGGCATCGGCCTCATCGACCCCGACGCGGGGGTGGCGGCCGCACTGGCCGAGCTGCGGGCGGGCGCACCCGAGCCGCAGGTGGTCGTGATGTGCGCCGCGCCGGAAGCCCTCGGCGGCTGACCGTGGCCACCGAGCCGATCGCCGTCGTCGGGATGGCCGGGATCTTCCCCGGCGCCTCCGACCTCGCCGCCTTCTGGGACAACCTCGTCCACGGGGTCGACGCCGTCACCGACGTGCCTCCCGATCGGGTCGACCCGGTCTTCTTCGAGCCCCGGCCGACGGGACCCGACCGCTTCTACTGCCGGCGGGGCGGGTTCATCGACGCGGCCGTGCCCTTCGACCCCTCCGACTTCGGCATCATGCCGGTCGCCGCCGCCGGTACCGAGCCCGACCAGCTCCTGGCACTGGCGACCGCGGCCCGGGCGCTGGCGGACGCCGGCTACGTCGAGGGCGTGCCCGACCCGCAGCGCGTCGGCGTCGTCATCGGGCGGGGCGGCTACCTCACGCCGGCCACGGCGCGGCTCGAGCAGCGGGTGCGCACCGCCCATCAGCTCGTCGCCTGCCTGCGCGAGCTGGTGCCCGACCTGGGCGACGACCAGCTCGACGCCATCCGCGACCAGTTCCAGCAGGCCCTCGGCCCGTCGCACCCCGAGGCGTCGATCGGCCTGGTGCCGAACCTGGTGGCCTCGCTCGTGGCCAATCGCCTGGACCTCCAGGGCCCCGCCTACACGCTCGACGCCGCCTGCGCGTCCTCCCTCCTGGCGGTGGCGCAGGCGGTCACCGAGCTGCAGTCGGGCCGATCGGACCTGATGCTGGCCGGCGGGGTGCACCACTGCCACGACGTGACCCTGTGGAGCGTGTTCTCGCAGCTCAAGGCGCTCAGCCCCACGGGCCTGATCCGCCCGTTCGACAAGGCCGCCGACGGCATCCTCATCGGCGAGGGCACCGGGATCGTGGTGCTCAAGCGCCTGACCGACGCCCGCCGCGACGACGACCGGGTCTACGCCACGATCCGCGGCACGGGGGTGTCGAGCGACGGCCGGGCCGCCACGCTGATGAGCCCCGCCAGCAAGGGGCAGGTGCTGGCCATCGAGCGGGCCTGGCAGGCCGCCGAGCTCGACCCGGCCAGCGTGGGCCTGATCGAGGCCCACGGGTCGGCCACCCGCGCCGGCGACAGCGTCGAGATCGCCACCCTGCGCCACGTCTTCGAGCGCGACGACGCGAGCGCGCAGCCGCCCGTCGGGCTCGGCTCGGTGAAGTCGAACATCGGCCACGCCATGCCCGCCAGCGGGATCGCGGGCCTCATCAAGTCGGCCCTGGCCCTGCACCACCGGGTCGTGCCGCCGACGCTGCACTGCGTCGAGCCGCACCCCGACCTCGAACCCAGCCGCTTCGAGATCGTCCGGGCCGCCCGCCCCTGGGAGGACGAGGGCGCCCCGCGCCGGGTGGGCATCAACGCCTTCGGGTTCGGCGGCATCAACGCCCACGTCATCCTCGAGGGCGTCGCGCCGGGGTCGTCGGGCGCGCTGCCGTTCGCCGCCCGCCAGGACGGGCACGCCGGCGACGGGGGCGCGGCCGAGGACGCTCCCGCGCTGCGCTGGGGCCGCCCGCGCCGCCGGCGGGCCGCCGCGGGAGCGCGCCGAGGCCGGCGACGCCACCCGGCTGTTCGTGGCCACCGGCGACGACCTCGCGGCCGTGGCGGCGCAGCTGGCCGACGCCGACGCGGTGCTCGCCGGCACCGACCTGGCGTCGCTGGGGGCGCCCGGCCGGCTGCGGCTCGCCATCGCCGACCCCACGCCGAAGCGGGTCGAGCTGGCCCGCAAGGTGGTCCACCGCGGCCAGCCCTGGCGGGGGCGCAACGACGTGTGGTTCGCCCCCGAGGGCCTGATCGCGGGCGGCGGGCGGGTGGCGTTCGCCTTCCCCGGCGTCGAGCCGGCGTTCGAGGCCCGCGTCGACGACGTCGCCGCGCACTTCGGGGTCGAGGCCGAGCTGGTGCCGCGGTCGTCGGACCTCGAGCGGCAGGGCGCCGGCATCATGTACGTCGGTCGGCTGCTCACCGAGGCGCTGGCCGAGCTGCACGTGCGCCCCGACGTCGTCGTCGGCCACAGCCTCGGCGAGTGGACGGCGATGCTCGTGGCCGGAGCCGTCACCCGCGAGGCCATCGACCGCTTCGTCCGAGGCATCGCGGACGGCGACCTGGTGCTGCCCGACCTGGTGTTCCTGGCGCTCGGGTGCGGCGTCGACGTCGCCGAGGCGGCGATCGCCGGCCTGCCCGACATCGCCGTGTCGCACGACAACTGCCCGCACCAGGTCATCGTGTGCGGGTCCGAGGCGTCAGTGGCGATCGCCCAGGAGCGGCTGAAGGCCCAGCGGGTGCTGGGGCAGGTGCTGCCGTTCCGCACCGGCTTCCACACGCCGATGTTCGCCGAGTACCTGCAGCCCTTCGAGGACGCCCTCGGCACGCTGCCCCTCCACCCGGCCGCCATCCCGATCTACTCGTCGGTCAGCGCACAACGCTTCCCCGATGACGAGGATGGGATGCGCGACCTCGGGCGCCGCCTCTACATCGAGCGGGTGCGGTTCCGCGAGCTCGTGGAGAACCTCTACGCCGACGGGGTGCGGGTCTTCGTCCAGCCGGGCGTGGGCAGCGTGGTGGGCTTCGTCGGCGACACGCTGCACGACCGCGAGCACCTGGCGGTGGCCGGCGCCGCCGCGAAGCGATCGGGCATGGCCCAGCTCACCCGGGTGGCCGCGGCCCTGTTCGTCGAGGGGGCGGACGTGCCCCTGGCCGCGCTGGCGCCTGCCCGCACCGCGCACCCGCCCGCAGCGGCGCCGATGGGCGCCGCGCCGGCGCCGCGCCCGCCCGTGCTGCGGTTCGACTCGTCGCTGGTGCGGGGCGGGCTCCGGCCGCTGGAGCGGCGGGCCCCGTCGTCCGGGCCGGCGTTCCCCGAAGCCGCCTGGCCTGCGGCCGTCGGCGGCCCGCTGGCCGACGAGTTCCGGGCCACGCTGGCGGCGGTCACCGAGGCCGGGCGCGAGGTCATGACGGCGTTGGCCGCCGGCCCGGTCGCTCCTGCGGGGCGCCCTCCCGTCGCCGCCCCGCCGCCCGCGACCCCGCCGCCCGCCGCCGCGCCGCGGACCGGCGCCGCCACGCCCACCAGCCCCGCCCGCCACCACGAGCGGCGGCGGCTGTCCCTGGCCGAGGTCCCCGAGCTCATCGACCACGCGTTCTTCAACCAGCGAGAGGGCACGGGCACGGTCAACGACCGCTTCCCGGTCGTGCCCATGACGATGATGATCCAGATGTTCGTCGACACCGCGACGAGCCTCGGCGGCGGGCGGGTCGTGGTCGGGCTGCAGAACGTGCGCGCCCTGCGCTGGCTGGCGGTCGAGCCTCCGGTGGACGTCGACATCACCGCGGGGTGGGAGGCGCCCGACCGGGTCAAGGTCGCCATCGAGGGCTACGCCCGGGCCACCGTCGTGCTGGCGAACGCGTACCCCGAGCCGCCGGCGCCCGACACCGCCCCGCTGACCGACGAGCGCCCGCCGCCGCACACGGCGCGTGAGCTCTACGAGCAGCGGTGGATGTTCCACGGCCCCGGGTACCAGGGCGTGACCGCCATGCATGCCATGGGCGCCGACGGGCTGCGGGCCACCGTCACGTGCCGGCCCGCACCCGGCGCGCTGCTCGACGCCGCGGGCCAGTTGCTCGGGTACTGGATCGAGGCCAACTCGACCGAGGACCGCATCGCCCTGCCGATGCGGATCGACCGCATCGACCTCCACGGGCCGCATCCCGAACCGGAGGCGCAGCTCAGCTGCCTGGTGCGGTTCACCGAGGTCAACGAGACGGACGCCCGAGGCAACGTCGACCTCGTCCGCGACGGCGTGCTGTGGGCCCGACTCACCCAGTTCATCGACCGCCGGTTCGAGAGCACCAACGCGGTGTTCGACGTGATGACCTTCCCCGAGGAGAACCTGCTGGCCGAGCGGCGCGACGGCTACTGGATCCTCCACGAACCGTGGCGGTCGAGCGCCAGCCGCGACCTGGTGGCCCGGCGCTACTTGGGCGAGCAGGAGCGCGAGGAGTACTTCTCGCTCACGCCCAAGGCGCAGCGCGACTGGATCCTCGGCCGCATGGCCGTGAAGGACGCCGTACGCGACCACCTGTGGCAGCGCGGCGCCGGCCCGATCTTCCCGCTCGAGGTGCGCGTGGCGAACGACGACGCCGGCCGGCCGGTCGTCACGCTGCCCGACGGCGGCACCGTGGAGGTGTCGCTCGCCCACCGTGCGGGGGTGGCGGTGGCGACCGTCGCCGAGACGGGCGACGCGGGCATCGACGTCGAGGTGGTCGAGCCCCGCACCGAGACGTTCGCGGCGATGTGCCTGGCCGACGACGAGCGAGCGCTCGGCTTCGGGTTCAGCCACGACGCCTGGGTGGCGCGGGCCTGGACCGCCAAGGAGGCGGCGGCCAAGGCCGACGGCACCGGACTGCAGGGGAGGCCGAAGGACTTCGTCGTCCGCGAGGTCGACGGCGACTGGACGCGGGTGAACGACCGCTGGGTCCACACGACACAGGAAGGTGATCTCATTGTCAGCACCGTCAGACAGCGCGAGCACGTCTCCCGCGACCGGCCTCGACACCGAGGCGATCGTCCGGACGATCGCCCGGCTCGTCCACCAGGTCATCGGTGAGGACGTCGACGTCGATCTCGACATCACCGCCGACAGCTCGTTCAGCGAGGACATCGAGCTCGAGAGCATCGAGTTCGTGGCTCTCGGCGAGCAGCTGCAGCTCACCTACGGCGAGAGGATCGACCTCGTCGGCTGGTTCGGCGAGCTCGACCTCGACGAGATCATCGACCTGACGGTCGGCGAGCTCGCCGACTTCATCGCCGCCTGCCTGGCCGACGACGGGCCGGGGGGCGGGGCGCCGACCACGGTGGGGGAGCGCAGTGCCTGAGATCGAGGTCGGCGACCTCCGGGTCCACTACCAGCGCCTCGGCTCCCGCGAGGGCGAGACGGTGGTGATGCTGCACGGCATGCTCGTCGACAACCTGTCGAGCCTGTACCTCACGCTCGCCCCCGTGCTCGTCAGCGCCGGCATGGACGTCCTGCTGTACGACCAGCGGGGCCACGGACGGACGCAGCGCCCCGCCGACGGCTACACGATCGCCGGGGCGGTCGCGGACCTCGTCGGGCTGCTCGACACGCTCGGCGTGGACGAGCCGGTGCACCTGTTCGGCAACAGCTACGGGGCACTGATCGCCCTCGAGACGGCGCTCGCCCACCCCGAGCGGGTGCGGGGCCTGGTGCTGGTCGAGGCCCACTTCGCGGTCGAGGGCTGGGGCGACCACGTCGCCCACGACCTCGAGCTGGCCGGGTTCGGCCTCGGCGAGGACGACGTGCAGCAGTGGCTCGACGAGTTCGGCGGGCGCAAGCTCAACCGGCTGGCCCGCAAGGTCGAGGCGCTGATCTACGAGACGACGATCATCGGGGACCTCCGGGACGCCCGCCCCCTGCCACCCGACGCCCTGCGCTCGCTCGACCTGCCGGCCATGGCGATCTACGGCGAGCACTCCGACGCCATCGACCGGGCCCACGAGCTGGAGGCGCTGCTGCCGCGGCTGGAGATGAACCTGTTCGTCGACTGCGCCCACTCGGTGCTGTTCGAGGCCACCCGGACGGTGCGCGCGGTGGTCGGCGACTGGTTCGCCCGGCTGCGGGCGGGCGAGGACATCGTGGCGCGGTCCACCAAGGTGGCGGTGGGGGAGCAGGAGGGCGAGGGGGAGGAGCACCAGTCCCACGTCGACTTCTACAAGGCCGAGCTCGAGCGGCGGATGGGCTCGGCGGCGGCGGGCACGGCGCTGCGCATCGCGCCCCGGCTGCGCCCTGGCGCCGCCGGCGGCGAGCGGGGCTGAGGCGGCGGTGGCTCGCTTCCTGTTCGTGGTCCCGCCGCTGGCCGGGCACGTCAACCCGACGGTGGCGGTCGGCCGCGAGCTCGAGGCCCGCGGGCACGCCGTGGCGTGGACCGGCCACCCCGAGGTGGTGCCCGAGCTCATCGGGGCCGACGCGGCGTTCCTGCCGGTCGCCGACGCGGTGCCACCCGAGGTGCTCGAGGCCGTGGTCGAGCGGTCGGCCGGCCTGCGCGGCCCGGCGGCGCTGCGCTTCCTGTGGCGCGACGTGCTCGTGCCGCTGGCCCACACGATGCTGCCGGGTGTCCACGCCGCGGTCGATGCCTGCGCGCCCGATGTCCTGGTCGTCGATCAGCAGGCCCTGGCCGGGGCGGCGGCGGCCGAGGTGCGAGGGCTGCCGTGGGCCACGTCGGCCACCACGTCCGCCGAGCTGACCGACCCGCTGGCCACCATGGGCCGGGTCGGCGACTGGGTCCAGGAGCAGATCCAGGGGTTCCTCCTCGCCGCCGGGCTCGCCCGCGCCCACGCGGCCCGCATCGACCCCCGGGTCTCGCCCCACCTGCTGCTGGCCTTCACGACGGCCGCTCTCGTGGGCGACATCCCGGTCCCGCCGCAGACGGCCTTCGTCGGGCCGTCGATCGGCGCCCGGCCCGACACCACGCCGTTCCCATGGGAGTGGCTCGACGACCGGCGGCCGCTCGTGCTCGTGTCGCTCGGCACGCTCAACTGGCAGGACGGCGAGCGGTTCTTCGCCCGGGCCGTCGAGGCGCTCGGCTCGCTGGACGTGCAGGGCGTGGTGGTGGCCCCGCCCGACATGGTGGGCACCCTCCCCACCAACGTGGTGGTGCGCCCCCGGGTCCCGCAGCTGGCGCTGCTGGCCCGCACCGCGGCCGTGGTCAGCCACGCCGGCCACAACACGGTGTGCGAGGCGCTCGCCCACGGGCTGCCGCTGGTCGTGGCGCCCATCCGCGACGACCAGCCGATCATCGCGGGGCAGGTGGAGGCGGCCGGCGCCGGGGTGCGCGTGCGATTCGGACGGGTGACGGCAGCCGGTCTGCGGGCCGCCATCGACCGGGTCCTGTCCGACCCCGACCTCCGCGCCGAGGCGGCGCGCCTGCAGGCGTCGTTCGCCGCGGCCGGCGGTGCTCCGGCCGCCGCCGTCCATCTGGAGCAGCTGGCGGCGGGGGCGGCCGCCCGAGCGCCGCGCGACACCGCCGCCACGGCCGAGGAGGCCGGATGGACGTGATCACCGACGTGGGCGGCGAGGCGGCCGCCCGCGCCCTGCGGCAGGTCGCGTCCGAGGCCCTCGGCCGCGCTCTCGCCGTCGGCGGCCCACCCGAGGTGATCCCCGGCTCGTTCGGCCGCGGCGCCTACGGCTGCCGCCTCGAGCCCGGCGCGCCGCCGCCGTGGGACCGCGGGGTGGTCGTGCGGGTCACGTCCCCTACGGCCGCGGCGCGCGAGGCGGCGTGGCACGCGTTCCTCACCGGCCGGGGCTACCCGGTGCCGCCGGTGCTCGGGGTCGTCGACCTGGCGGACGCAACCGGAACCGGCGGTGCGAGCGGTGGCGGAGCGGCGATCGTGCTGGGCCAGGGACCCGAGCTGTCGCTGATGGAGAGCCTCGGCCTCAACCCGATCGCCATCCCGCAGCTGCTGCGGGCGATGGCCGAGGCGCACGCCCGCCTCCACCAGGTCCCGGTCGACGGCGCCCCGGCGGCCGCGGCGGGGGAGGAGCCGCTCGCCGCCCTCGACCGCGACCTCGACGCCACGGGCCTCGCCGACGACTTCGCGCCCGAGCGCGCCTGGTTGGACGGCCACGCCCCACCGGCCGGTTCGCCCGCCGTGTGCCACGGCGACCTGCAGCCCGCGGCGATGCGGCTCGACGGCGACGACACGACGACGACCATGCTCGTCAACTGGTCGGCGGCGCTGGTGGCCGACGCCGAGTACGACGTCGCCCTCACGCTGGGAATGTTCTGGTCGGCGCCCTACCTCGCCGAGGGCCTGGGCCAGCGCAAGATGCTGAAGACGGTGCGCGACATGATCACCGACGGCTACCGCGCCGCCTACGAGGGTGCCGCCGGGTCGGGCCCGTTGGACGAGGAACGCCTGCGGTACTGGGGCGCCTTCCACGCCCTGCGCTGGTCGGTGGCGCTGGCGGTGGCCGACCGGCGCGGTGCGCCGGCCGACCCGTGGGACCCGGTGGGGCTGGTCCGGCACGGGGCCTCGTACCGCAAGGACCTCGGCCGCCGCTTCGCCCGCCTCACCCGAAGGGGGCACTAGGACGTGGCGGGTCGCGCGGGGCGGTGGACGAGGTCGGCGGCGGGGCCGGCCGCCGCAGCGGCGGTGACCGGCTATGCGCTGGTGCTGCGGCGGCGGCTCGCCGCGCTGCCCGTGCTCCAGCCCACCGACGAGCCGGCCGCGGTCGAGCACCGGCTCGTCACCGCGGCGGGGGTGACGGTCGACGACGCCACACTCCGCGCCGCCAGCCGGCACGCCCGGCGGCACGGGCTCGACGTGCTGGACCTCGTGCCCGCGGACCTGCCGGTCGAGCCGCTGCTGGCGCTCGCCTGGCGGGTCGTGCCCGCCGCCTTCCGCGACGACCCGCTGGCCACGGGCTACACGGCCGACCACGCCCTGCTCGTGACCGAGGACGTCCTGGCCCGGTCTCGGACGACACGGACCACCGCCCTGGCGCCGCACGAGATGCACCGCCTGTCGAAGGCGCTCAAGCGGTTCGCCCCGAGGGCGATGGCCCACGCCGTCGCGCCGGGGCTGGCGGCCCGCCCGCACGACGACGCCTCCCGGCGGAGGGTGTGGGTCGAGTCGGCCTACGCCATGGGCTCGCCGTTCATCCTCGCGCTGCGGGCCGCCTCGGTCGCCGGGCTGGCGTGGCGCGCCGCACGCCGCCGGCCATGGGGGCTGGCCGGCGCGGTCGCCTTCTCGGCCCAGCCGCTGCTCGCCACCCTCGGCACGCCGTTCCACCCGCGCGACCTCGCCACCCGCCCCGGGATGCGGCTCGTCACGGCCGCCGCCGAGTGCGTGGCCGGCCTGCGCTCCGCGCCCGGGGAGGACGTGGGTTCCGCGGCGGTCGCCGAGCGGCGGGCCCGCTACCACGAGCGCCTGGCGGTGGGGATCGACGGCCTGTTCGAGCCCCGACGGGCCGCCTGCCCGGCGTGCGGCGGGGCCGACCTGTCGGTGCGGGTCCGCACCGGCGACATGCTGCAGAACAAGCCCGGGCTGTTCACGCTCGAGGCGTGCGGGGGGTGCCGGCACGTGTTCCAGAACCCGCGCCTGACCGTGGAGGGGCTCGACTTCTACTACGGCGACTTCTACGACGGGGTCGGCGAGGAGGAGATGGAGCTGCTCGGAGCCACCGGCTCGTCCCAGTACACGGCGCGGGCGGCCTTCGTGGCCGGCCACGCGGCGCCGCGCCGATGGCTCGACGTGGGTGGCGGGCACGGGCACTTCAGCCTGGTCGCCCGGGGCGTGTGGCCGAAGGCTCGCTTCGACGCGGTCGACCTGGCCGAGAGCATCGACCTGGCGGCCCGGCGCGGCTGGATCGACCAGGCCCACCGGGGCCAGTTCCCCGAGCTCGCGCCGCGGATGGCGGGCGAGTACGACGTCGTCAGCATGCACCACTACCTCGAGCACACGCGGGATCCGGGCGCCGAGCTTGACGCGGCCGCGGTGGCGCTCGCGCCGGCGGGCCTGCTGTCGATCGAGATGCCCGACCCGGACTCGTCCCTGGCCCGGGTCATGGGCCGGTGGTGGGGGCCGTACCTGCAGCCGCAGCACCTCAACATGGTGCCGATGCGCAACCTCGAGGCGATGCTCGGCGAGCGGGGCTTCACGGTGATCGACCGCCACCGCGCCGAGGCGCACCAGGCGTGCGATTTCGGCTTCGCCGCCTTCATGGTCGCCAACCGCCTCGGGCCGCCGGACGACGTGCCCTGGCGCCCGGCGCCCACCCGGTGGTCGCGGGCCCGGCGCAGCATCGGCTTCGGCCTCGGCATGCCGGTCATCGGCGCCGGGCTGGTGGTCGACCACGTGATGGCACCGTTCGTGCCCGCGCTGCGGGCGTCGAACGCCTACCGGCTGCTGGCCAGGGGTCCCCGGTGACCGGTGACCGAAGTGCTCAGCCCGCGCCGGTGACGAGGGCGACGGGCACGACGAAGCCCGCCTCGACGTGCCGGAACGCCTCGTCGAGCACGTCCGCCAGCGGCTCGCTCCGGCCGCGCTCCTGCCACACCGCGACGGCCGCCTTGAGCGCGCCGCTGGCGGCGGTGACCACGAGCATGGGGTAGGGGTCGCGGTCGAGGTCGCGCCCGGTGCGCCGGGCGATCTCGGCCGCCAGCCGGCGCTCGACCTCGGCGAAGGCCGCGGTGCGGCGGGCCGCCAGGTACGGATGTTCCTGCGTGAGCTGGTGGCGGGCCCACAGCTCGTCGGCGCTCTCCTCGAGCCGCGGGACGGCGGCCATGCACATGCCGCGCAGCGCGTCGAGCGGGGCGGCGTCGGCGGGCTGGTCGGCGAGGTCGCGCACGAGCTCGGAGGCCTCGGCGGGGGCGACGCCGACGATGGCGTCGTCCTTCGAGGCGAAGTAGTTGAAGAACGTGCGCGGCGACACCCCCGCCGCCTCGGCGATCGCCTCGATCGTCACCCCGTCGGGGCCGTGCTCGCGGGCCAGGCGCAGCGCAGCCGACGACAGGGCGCGCCGGGTCTCGGCCTTCTTGCGCTCGCGCAGCCCGTCGGTCACGGACATCAGTCCATCACGACCACACGGTCCCGCACAGGCATCAGCGCATCGTCGCGCCCGGAGTCGGCGCGCGCCGCGTCGGCGGGCGCCACGCCGGCGGGCACCGCATCGCCCGCGCCGGCGGGCGAAGGCGCAGCCGTGGCGTCGCGCTCGGCCGAGGCCGACGTGCCCCGCAGGGGCATGTTCTTGAGCAGCCAGGTGAGGGCGAACCCGACGAGCAGCAGCGGCACCGCGTAGCGGAACACCATCGTGATCGAGTCGGCGAACGCGCCGGCCATCTGCGCTCGCTGGGCCTCGGGCAGCTGCCCGATCGTCTCGGGGGTGAGGCCCTCGGGGGCGGCGCCGCCGAGCAGGTGCCCGAGCCGGCTGCTGAACAGCGCCCCGAACAGGGCGACGCCGACCGAGCCGCCCACGGTCCGGAAGAACGTGACCGTGGACGTGGCCACGCCGAGGTCCTCGGCGGGTGCCTCGTTCTGGACGGCCAGGACGAGGACCTGGATGACCATGCCCATGCCTGCGCCGAGGAGGACCATGTAGACGCTCGACTCCACCCGGCTCGACCCGGCGCCGAGCGTCGACAGCAGGTACATGCCGACGGTGGTCAGCGCCATCCCGAGGATCGGGAAGACCCGGTAACGGCCGGTGCGGCTGATGATCTGGCCGGAGACGATCGACGCGACCAGCAACCCGCCCATCAGCGGCACGAGCAGCAGGCCCGAGTTGCTGGCCGAGGCGCCGTTGGCCACCTGGAGGAAGGTCGGCAGGTACGTGATGGCGCCGAACATCGCCATGCCGACGAGCAGGCTGACCGCCGCGGCGATGGCGAACGTGCGCATGCGGAACAGGCGCAGGGGGATCGCCGGTTCCGATGCGCTCCGCTCGACCACGACGAAGGCCGCCCCGAACAACAGGGTCGCCAGGATGAGGGCGATGATGGTGGGCGAGCCCCAGGCGTACTCGGTGCCGCCCCAGGTCGTGAACAGGACGAGGCAGATGATGGCTGCGCTCAGCAGGCCGGTGCCGAGCCAGTCGATGCGCACGAGCTTGCGCCGCACCGACGGCGGAAGGACGGCACTGGTCACGAAGAGGGCGAGGATGCCGAGCGGCACGTTGATGTAGAAGACCCAGCGCCAGGAGAGGTGGTCGGTGAAGAAGCCGCCCAGCAGGGGCCCGGCCACGCTGGCTGTGCCGAAGGTGGCGCCGATGAAGCCCTGGTAGCGGCCGCGCTCCCGGGGGCTGACGACGTCGGCGATGATCGCCATGGCCAGCACGATGAGCCCCCCGGCGCCGACGCCCTGGATCGCCCGGTAGGCGATGAGCGTGCCCATCGAGGTGGCGATGCCGGAGAGCACGCTTCCGGCGAGGAAGATGATGATGGCCGCCTGGAACAGGCGCTTGCGGCCGTAGAGGTCGCCGAGCTTGCCGAACAGCGGCGTGGCCACGGTCTCGGCCAGCAGGTAGGCGGTGACGACCCAGGCGATGTGGTCGAGGCCGCCGAGGTCGCCGACGATCGTCGGCAGGGCGGTCGCCACGATGGTCTGGTCGATGGCGGCCAGCAACAGGCCGAGCATGAGCCCGGAGAACACGATGAACACCTGCCGGCGCGGCAGGGGAGCGGGCGGAGCGGTCGTCTCCACGTACACACCTTCCTGGGGCTCCCGAGGGGGCGGAAGCAGTCGTCACTGTGGCAGCAATTTGCGTACAGTGCAACTTTGCGATGTGTGCACGTATTCCCACCGGAAGCTGTCAGGTACCCGGGTCCTCCCCGATCTCGCGGAGGGCGGCGGCGAGGGCGGCCCGCACCCGGCGGGCCGTGTCGGGCGCCAGGTGGGCGGTCACGCCCGTGCCGTTGGCCCCCTCGTCCTCGAGCGTGACCTCCACCCGGAGGTCGGCGCAGCCGTCGCAGTCGTCGACCGCGGCGACCGCCCAGGCCACGCGGGCCTTCTCCTCGTCGTCGTCGGGGTGGTCGTCGAAGGCGAAGTCGATGGATTTCTTCACGCCGGAGAGTCAACCAGGGCGGCGCCGGGGAGCAGCATCCGGAAGGTCGAGCCCTCACCTGGCGTCGAGTCGACCTCGACGGTGCCGCCGTGGGCCTCGGCGATGGCGGCGACGATCGACAGGCCGAGGCCCGTGCCGCCCTGGGCCCGGCTGCGGGCCGCGTCGGTGCGGTAGAAGCGCTCGAACACCCGGGTCGCCTGATCGGGGGTCAGGCCCTGGCCGCGGTCGGTCACCTCCACCGCCACGAACGGCTGCCCGTCCTGCTCCACGCCGGCCACGCGCACTGACACGGGTGAGCCGGCGGGGGAGTAGGCCCGAGCGTTGTCGAGCAGGTTGGCCAGCACCTGGTGCAGGCGGGCGGCGTCCCCGTCGACCATGAGGGCGGACGCGGGGGCGTCGAGGGTGACCCGGCGTTCCGGGTCGGCGGCGCGGGCCGCCTCGACCGCCTGGCGCGCCACCTTGCCCACGTCGACCGGCGCCTTCTCCACCGGGCGCTGCTGGTCGAGCCGGGCCAGCAGCAGCAGGTCGTCGACGAGCAGGCCCATGCGCTCGGCCTCCCCCTCGATCCGCCGCAGCAAGTCGGACACGTCGTCGGGATCGGTGACGGCCCCCTGCCGGTGCAGCTCGGCGAACCCCCGGATCGACGTCAGCGGCGTGCGCAGCTCGTGGCTTGCATCGGCGACGAACCGCCGCATGCGCTGCTCGGAGCTGCGGGACCGGGCCTCCGACCGGGCCTGGGCCCGGAACGCCCGCTCGACCTGCTCGAGCATGGCGTTGAGGGCGCGGCTGAGCCGGCCCATCTCGGTGCCGGGGTGGTGGTCGGGCACGCGGCGGCCCAGGTCGCCGCGCCCGATGGCGGCCGCGGTCACCTCGATCTCGCCCAGCGGCCGCAGCGCGGTGCGCACCACCGACACGCCGACGAGGGCCAGCCCGGCGAGCACGGTGAGGCCCACGAGCACGTCGATCTGGACGAGGCGCTTCACCGTGGCGTCGACCTCGTCGAGGCTGGTGGCGATCACCGCCGAGCCGGCGCCCCCGTCCAGGGGCAGCGCCAGCACGCGCCACCGCCCGTCCCCGTCGGCGGCGTCGACGGTGAACGGTTCGTTGGCCCGTTCCGTCGCCTCCTGCACGGTCAGCTCGGGAATGTCGGGGCGCGAGCTGGTCAGCGCCGAGTTCCAGCTCTCTTGCTCGGTGCCGCCGGCGTCGAGGATGGTCAGGTCGAACTGGCTCGGCACGTAGGGCCCGCCGGGCTGCGGCACCGTGTTCTGGTTCTCGATCTGGCGCACGCCCTCGGCGAGCTGCTCGTCCACCCGGTCCACGAGGTAGTTGCGCAGCAGCCGCACGCCGAACGCCCCCGTGAGGGTGAGGCCCAGGGCGACGAGGCACAGCATCGCCGAGATCAGGCGGAGCCAGAGGGGCGTTCGCCGCCAGGCGCGGACGGGGCCCATGCGGCCGTCCTCAGGCCCGGTCACGGGGCGGCCGCAGCACGTAGCCGACGCCCCGCACGGTGTGGATGAGCGGCTCGCCCTCGTCCAGCTTGCGCCGCAGGTACGAGATGTACGACTCGACGATGTTGGCGTCGCCGTCGAAGTCGTAGCTCCACACGTGGTCGAGGATCTGGGCCTTCGACAGCACCCGGCCGGCGTTGACCATGAGGTACCGGAGCAGGTTGAACTCGGTGGGCGACAGGGAAACCTCGTGCCCGGCCCGCCACACCTCGTGGCTCTCCTCGTCGAGCTCCAGGTCGGAGACGACGAGTCGGGGCGCCCGATCGGACGCCTGGGCCTGCGTGCGCCGCAGCACGGCGCGGATGCGGGCCACGACCTCCTCGAGGCTGAACGGCTTCGTCACGTAGTCGTCGCCGCCGAGCGTGAGCCCGGTGACCTTGTCGTCGTTGCCGTCGCGGGCGGTGAGGAAGAGCACCGGCAGGTGGTCGCGGCCGTCGCGCAGGCGCCGCAGCACGACGAATCCGTCGACGTCGGGGAGCATGACGTCCAGCAGCACCAGGTCGGGGCGGTGGCGCTCGACGGCGCGCACGGCGTCGGCGCCGTTCATCGCCGTCGCCACCTCGAAGCCGGCGAACCGCAGGCTCGTCGACAGCAGCTCCACGATGTTGGGCTCGTCGTCGACGACCAGCAGCCGCGCCTCGGGCGTGCGCCCGTTGGTCGGAGGGAGGAGGTCTGTCATCGTCTGTCCGGTCGCGACGGTACCGCCGAGAGCGCTGGTCACATGGCCAGGGTGGGCCTCGAACCTGAGAACGGGCTGGACGACTCCTGAACGCGGCCTGGGCAGGGCGGGCGCCGAAAGCCCTGGTCGGGACGTCCAGGGAACTCACAGCTGCCGTCCAGCCGATCCGCAGGGTCCGGGGGCATCGTCCCTGGCATGAGCAACGAGACCACGCAGATCTCGCCTGGTGCTCCCCGCGCTGCGACGGCCGTCCCGGTGACCGCCCCCAGCCACGAGGCGACCGACGAGCCCACTCCGGCCGCGCCCACGCCGTCCGAGCCCGATCCTTCCGAGCCCGTGTCGCCGGATTCGCCTCCCGCCGCCGTGCGCACCGCCGAGGCGCCGACCACGTCGGCGCCCCCGGCCCCGCCCGCGCCACCGGTGCCGCCCGTTCCCCCCACGCTCTCCCCGCACCCCGGGGCGCCCGCCCCTCCTGACGGGCCCCCTGCCGGCTCGCCGGCCCCGCCTCCTCCCCCTGGGCGGGGCCGGCGAGCCGTGGCGGTGCTCACCGCTGCGGGCCTCATGCTGGTATCGGCGACCGGCGGCGCCCTCGTGGCGCTCGCGCTCGACGGCGACGACAGCTCGCCGGTCGCCACCAGCCTGTCGAGCACGGTGGCGGGCGACAGCGACACCGCCAGCGAGCCGCTGTCGCAGGCGGCCGCCGCGGTACTGCCCAGTGTGGTGTCGATCAGCTTCGAGGCCGGCCAGGTCTCCGGCAGCGGCTCTGGGATCGTCATCAGCTCCGACGGGCAGATCCTCACCAACAACCACGTCGTGGCCCAGGCCGCCGACGGCGGCTCGCTGACCGTGACCTTCTCCGACGGCTCGACCGCCGACGCCGAGATCGTCGGCCGCGACCCGGCCACCGACCTCGCCGTCATCCAGGCCGAGGGCGTCAGCGACCTCACGCCGGCGACGTTCGGCAGCAGCGCCGACCTCCACGTCGGCGACACCGTGCTCGCCATCGGCAGCCCGCTCGGGCTCGACGGGTCGGTCAGCGCCGGCATCGTGAGCGCCCTCAACCGCTCGATCACCCTGCAGGGCGAGAGCACGCCGCAATCGCCGTTCGACAACGGCGAGAGCGCCGGCCCGTCCGACACCGCGGTGATCTCCGCCATCCAGACCGATGCGGCCATCAACCCGGGCAACTCGGGCGGCGCCCTGATCAACGCCGAGGGCGAGGTCGTCGGCATCAACACCGCCATCGCCTCGCTGGCCCAGGGCACCACGTCCGAGGGCGGCAACATCGGCGTCGGCTTCGCCATCCCCATCGACACTGCTCGCGACATCGCCGAGCAGCTCATCGACGACGGTTCGGTCAGCCACGCCTTCCTCGGCGTCAGCATCGCCGACGGCGAGGACGGATCGGGCGCGCTGGTCCAGGCCGTCGAGGACGGCCAGCCCGCCGCGGCGGCCGGCCTCCAAGAGGGCGACGTCATCACGCGGGTGGGCGACACCGAGGTCACCGACGCGGCCAGCCTGACCGCCGCCGTCCGCAGCCAGTCGCCCGGCGACACCGTCCAGGTCACCTTCACCCGCGACGGCAACGAGCAGACGGTCGACGTGACGCTCGGCGAGCTCCCGCAGTAGCCGCCGGGCCGAGGCCCTCGTCCACCGCACCCCCCACTCCCTGCCGGTGGACGAGCCGAGAGGGGCGCACCGATCGGTGCGCCCCTCTCCCGCGTCCGGGTCGCGATTAAGTCGCCTGCCCGTGGGCGGGGCCGGCAAGAGCGGGGGAGGCGTGTTCGCGGGCGTCGGTGGGATGGCTGCCGCAGTCGCCGCCGCTGGGTCAGCGCTGGTGTTGCGGCTCGCGGCCACGTCGACGATCGGCGTCCCGCGCGCCGGGTCGATGGCCCCGGATGTCGAGGGCGCTGGCGGCGAACGGTGCAGGCCGACGAGGAAGTCACGACAGGCCGAGGCGGGACCTAGGCGGAGGTCGCCGGCGCCGGGGCACCTGTTCGACGAGGCGGCGCGGGCGCTCGTGACGCGGGGACGTTCGCGTACGACGGGACCGTGTGGCGCGCGGGCGCGTCCGCTGACCTGGCCGAGGGGCCGCCGGCGGCGAGAGTCGAGGTCGACGGGAGGCGTCGCGCTTCCAGAGCCGGGTCGATCGAGCGGTCGTCAACGACGGCCGGTCTCGTCTGCCGAGACGATCGTCTCGGGGCGCGGCGTCTGGCAGCGGTCGGCGGCCGACGGCGGCCGACGTCGGCGGCCGTGCCGTGGGCGCTGGCCGCCGAGGGCGACTGGCCGAGTCGGCCTGACGCGGGTTGCCGCAGCTGCTGGACAGCACCGTCGACCGGGTCTCCGGGGACGGACCGAGGCCGGCGGGCTCACCGTGACCGGGGACGGTGAGACCGAGTGGGCGGCCCGAGCGAGCCGGTGCCGCACGTCTCGCTCGTCGGGGGTCGGATCGATGGAGGGCGTCCGACGGCGCCTGGTCGTCACCGCACCCGGGCGCCCGTACGTGGCGCGGTCGGCCGCCCCGGCGTTGGAGATCGACGTCGACGATCCGCGACCTCGGCCTGCACGGTCGAGATCGGCCCGCCCGGAGGGCGTGAGCTCGGGCGTCACACCGCCGTCTCGGCGGCAGACGAGTCTCGGCGGCCGGGCGTCGCCGAGCGCGGTCCAGTTCACGCGAGCTGCCCCGAGGGCGTGGTGCTCGCGAACGTGCGCCTGAGGCACATGACTCGGGATCCCTGGGTGCCCGACGACGTCTGCCTGCAGCTCTACTACCACGCCGTCACCGATGCGTCGAGCGAGCCTGGCGCATCGACGTCGAGAACGAGGCACTGCCGTGTGCACTACGGGCCGCTGGTCCTCGAGCCGCAGCCGCTCGGCGCAGGCTGGTGCGGCGACGGCGACCTGAGGGACGGGCCGACCGGGTCGCGGGTGGAGGCCACGAACGGAACGACCTACGTCTACGCTACTGCCGAGGCGCTTGGCCGTCGAGGAGCTGGTCGAGCCCTCGTCGCCACGCTCGGCCCGTACGATCCGCTGGGTCAGCCGAGCCGTACGGCGGGGTCGGCGCCGCCGCTCTGGGCGGCGCCGGTGCTCGGCGGCGACCCGCCGGCGTAGCCGTCGCCGCGTTCAGCCCGCCGTCAGTGCGGCGTCGACGGCGTCGGGGGCGAGCACGCTCTCGATCACCATGACGGCGGCGCCGACGACGCCCGCCTCGTCGTCGAGGCGGCTGGGGACGATGCGGAGGCGACCGGTGGCCAGGGGGAGCGACCGCCGGTACACCACCTCGCGCACGCCGGCCAGCAGCGGCTCGTCGGTCCGGGCCAGGTCGCCGCCGATCACGATGACCGCGGGGTTCAGCATGTTGACGCAGGTCGCCAGCACGCCGCCGACCGCACGGCCTGCCTCGCGGATGAGCTGGGTCGCCACCGGGTGACCGGCGCGGACGCGGTCGACCACGTCGAGGCTGGTGTGGGTGTCGAGGCCCGCCTCGCGCAGGCGGGCGGCCATGGCACCACCGCCCGCGAAGGCCTCGAGGCAGCCGCGGTTGCCGCAGCGGCAGACGATGTCGTCGTGGTCCGGCACGTGGATGTGGCCGATGTCGCCGGCGGCGCCGTCGGCGCCGCGGTGGACGTGGCCGCCCGCGACGATGCCCGACCCGATGCCGGTGCCCATCTTGACGAACAGCAGGAACGCCTCGTGTCTCCAGGTCGACCAGTGCTCGCCGACGGCCATGATGTTCACGTCGTTGTCGACGAGCGCGGGCACGCCGTAGCGGGTGGCCAGCCGGTCGCCGACCGGGTACCGGTCCCACCCGGGCATGATCGGGGGGCTGACGGGCCGGCCGGTGGCGAACTCGACCGGACCGGGGAGGCCCACGCCCACGCCCCGCACCGCGTCATGGCCGCGGCCGACCTCGTCGAGCAGGCCGTCGAACGTCGCCTCCAGCCAGCCGAGCACGACCTCGGGGCCCTCGGCGATGGCGATCTCGTGGCGGGTCTGGGCCAGGACGGTGCCGCCCAGGTCGGTGACCGCCACCCGCGAGTGGGTGGCGCCGAGGTCCCCGCAGAGCACCACGCCGGCGCCGTCGTTGAACGCGAGCAGGGTGGCGGGCCGGCCGCCGGTGGACGGGCTGTCGCCACGCGACACGAGCAGGCCGCGGGCGAGGAGGGCGTCGACCCGTTGGGCGACCGTGGACCGTGCCAGGCCGGTCATGGCGGCGAGGTCGGCCCGGGTGGCGGCCTGCCCGCTGCGCACGAGCTGGAGGATCGCGCCCGCGCCCCCGCCGCTGGCCTGGGTGGGGCGCGGGGGAGCGGTGCTCACGGCTGGAAGTGAACCAGCGCCACTTCCACCTGTCAAAGACCGAAGCTGCGCACGTTGCGTTCGTATGACGGCGAGCTTTTGATTGACAATCGGCATAAGTGTGTGCCCAAGATCACAGCCGTGGGGGAGACGACAGGAACGCTGCCGGACGGCCGGCACCAGCCCGACGAGGCCGAACGGCCCCTGCGTGTCGCCATCGCGGGAACCGGGTTCATCGGCGAGGTCCATGCCCGGGCCGTGCGCCGGGCCGGCGCCCGCCTCGTCGGCGTCGCCGCGTCGACACCCGAGCGGGGGCGGACTGCCGCCCGCCTCCTGGACGCCGAGGACGCATTCGCCCACGCCGAGGCCATGGCGACCAGCCCCGACGTCGACGTCGTCCACATCTGCACGCCCAACCACCTGCACGCCGGCCTCGCCGAGGCGGCCCTTGCCGCCGGCAAGCACGTCGTCTGCGAGAAGCCGCTGGCGACCGATGCCTCGGCCGCCCGCCGCCTCGCCGCGGCGGCTGCCGGGTCGGGGCGGGTGGCCACCGTGCCGTTCGTCTACCGCTTCTACCCGCTGGTGCGCGAGGCGAGGGCCCGGGTGGCGGCGGGATCCATCGGTCCGTTGCGCCTCATCCACGGGTGCTACCTGCAGGACTGGCTCGCCACCGAGGAGGACGACAACTGGCGGGTCGACGCCGAGCTCGCGGGCGCCTCCCGTGCGTTCGCCGACATCGGCTCGCACTGGTGCGACCTCGTCGAGTTCGTCTCCGGCGACCGCCTGGCCGCAGTGTGCGCCGAGGCGGTGACCGCCGTGCCCGAGCGCGTGCACGCCGTCGGGACCGAGCCCCACGCCTTCGCGACCGCCGTCCCCGCCGGGGCGAGCCGCCGTCCTGTCACCACCGAGGACATCACGGTCGTGTTGTTCCGGACCCGGGGCGGCGTCGCCGGGTCGGTCGTGATCAGCCAGGTCTCGCCCGGCCGCAAGAACCGCCTGCAGTTCGAGGTGGCCGGCGCCGAGGCGACGCTGAGCTTCGAGCAGGAGCAGCCCGAGTCGCTGTGGGTCGGCCGGCGGGCGTCCTCCGAGATCGTGGTGCGCGACCCCGCCCACCTCGCCCCCGCGGCCGCGCCCTACGCGGTGCTGCCGCCTGGGCACCCGCAGGGCTACCAGGACTGCTTCGACGCCTTCGTGGCCGACACCTACCGGGCGATCCGCGCCGGCGACCCCGGCGCGGTCGACGGCCTTCCGACCTTCGCCGACGGCGCCCGGGCGGCCGACATCACCGACGCCGTACTGCGGTCCGCCGGGAGCCGCACGTGGGAGGAGGTCCCGTCGTCATGAAGCTCGGGTTCATCACCGCCTGCCTGCCCGGCCGCACCCTGCCGCAGCTGTGCGAGTGGGCCGCGGCCGAGGGCTACGAGGCGCTCGAGGTGGCCGCCTGGCCCGACCTCGGCGACCGGCCCTTCACCGCCACCCACCTGGCGGTCGAGAGCTTCGGGGCCGCCGAGGCCGACGCCACCCGCGCCCTGTTCGCCAAGCACGGGCTCGAGCTGTCGTCGCTGGCGTTCTACGACAACAACCTCCACCCCGATCCCGCCGAGCGCGAGGCCATCAACGCCCACCTGGCCCGGTGCATCGAGGCCGCGGCCCTGGTGGGGTGCCCCACGGTCGGGACCTTCGTCGGCCGCCACCCGGGCCGGTCGGTCGCCGAGAACCTGCGCGACGCCGAGGCCCTCTTCCGCCCGCTGGTCGACCGGGCGGGCGAGTTGGGCGTGCAGATCATCATCGAGAACTGCGTCATGGAGGGCTGGCATCCCGACGGGTACCCGGGGAACCTCGCCTACTCGCCCGAGCTGTGGGAGTGGATGTTCGGCCTCGGGCTGTACCTCAACTACGACCCGTCGCACCTCGTGTGGATGGGCATCGACCCCGTCGAGGCCCTGCGCCCGTACGTCGACCGCATCCCGCACGCCCAGGCCAAGGACATCCAGGTCGACCCCGCGGCCCGCAACCGCTACGGCTGGCCCGGGCGGGCGGTGTCCCGCGACGACCCTTGGGACGTGGGCTGGTGGCGCTATCGCGTGCCCGGCCTGGGCCAGGTCGACTGGGTGCGCGTGGTCGACGCCCTCTACGAGGGCGGGTTCGACGGCGTGCTGTCGGTCGAGCACGAGGATCCGGTGTGGGGCGGTACGGAGGACAAGGTCGAGATCGGGCTGCAGATCGCCCACCGGACGCTGCGGCCGCTGCTGGTGGCGTGATGGCGGGGGACGGCGCCGCGCCGCGGCTCGAGATGCGGGGCATCGGCAAGTCGTTCCTCGGCACGGTCGTGCTCGAGGGGGTCGACCTCACGTGCGCGGCCGGCGAGGTCCACGCGGTGGTGGGCGAGAACGGGGCGGGCAAGTCGACGCTCATGAAGGTGCTGGCGGGCGTGCACGCCCCAGACGCCGGCGAGATCGTCATCGACGGCGAGCCCCGCACGTTCCACCACCCGGTCCAGGCCCAGGACGCCGGGGTGGCGATCATCTACCAGGAGTTCAACCTCCTGCCCGAGCGGACGGTGGCCGAGAACGTGTGGGTCGGCCGCGAGCCCGGCCGGTTCGGCGTCGTCGACCGCGGCCGCATGCACGCCGACACGCAGCGCCTGCTCGACGAGCTGGGGGAGCGGTCGTTCGGTCCCCGCACGCTGGTGCGCACGCTCTCGGTGGCGCAGCAGCAGGTGGTCGAGGTGGTCAAGGCCCGCTCGCTCGACGCCCGCATCGTCGTGATGGACGAGCCCACCGCGGCGCTGGCCGACGACGAGGCCGAGGCGCTGCTGGCGCTGGTGCGCCGGCTGCGCGAGCAGGGGATCGCCGTCCTCTACATCTCCCACCGGCTGCGGGAGGTGTTCGCCGTCGCCGACCGCATCACCGTCCTCAAGGACGGGCGCCGCGTCGACACGGTGGCCCCCGCCGACACGACCCCCGGTCGCCTCGTGACGATGATGGTCGGGCGCGAGCTCGACGCCTACTTCCCCGAGCGCGCCGGCCCCGACGACATCGGCGACGTGCGGCTCGCGGTGCGGGGTGGGGGCAACACCGTGCTGGCCGGCATCGACCTCGAGGTGCGGGCCGGAGAGATCGTGGGCATCGGCGGGCTGCAGGGCGCGGGCCGGACCGAGCTGGTGCGCGCCCTGTTCGGCGCCGACCCGTTCACCGAGGGGACCGTCGAGATCGACGGCCGTCCGCGCCGCCTGCGCTCGCCGCGGGCGGGCATCGGCGCCGGCCTCGGGTTCCTCACCGAGGACCGCAAGGCCGAGGGCCTCGTGCTCGGCCAGTCGGTGCGCGACAACACGCTGCTGGCCCGCCGTTCCGGCGCGGCCCGCGGGCGACGGTACACGGGCACGACCGACGTCGAGGGCCTGGCGGCGGCGACCGAGCTGCGGGCCGCCAGCCTCGAGCAGGAGGTGCGGTTCCTCTCGGGCGGCAACCAGCAGAAGGTCGTGCTGGCCAAGTGGCTGGCGCTCGAGCCCCGGGTGCTGCTGTTCGACGAGCCGACCCGCGGCATCGACGTCGGCGCCAAGGCCGCCATCCACGACCTCATGCGCGACCTGGCCCGCCAGGGTCGCGCCGTCCTGATGATCTCGTCCGAGCTGCCCGAGCTCATCGGCCTGAGCGACCGCATCGTGGTGCTCCACGAGGGCCGCATCGCCGGCGAGCTGCCGGCCGGCGCCACCGAGCAGCAGGTCATCGCGCTGGCCGCGGGCCACGACGCCGACGAGGCGGTGTCGGCATGACGAAGGTGCGCGAGGCGATCGCCGGCACGCCCATCTGGGGTGCGCTCGTCGCCATCGTCGCGGTCGGGTGGCTGGTGGTCACCCTCGACGGCGGGACGTTCTTCGCCAGCGGCAACCTCACCAACATCCTCCAACGCAGCGTGGCCCTCGGCATCGTGGCCGTCGGCCAGACGGTGGCGATCCTCGCCGGCTCGCTCGACCTGTCCGTGTCGTACCTGATCAGCCTGGCGTCACTGGTCGGTGCCGAGACGATGGACGGGCGCGAGTCGATGCTCGTCCCCGCCATCGCGCTGACGCTGGCGCTCGGAGCCGGCGTCGGCCTCGTCAACGGGCTGATCATCACCAAGCTGCGGGTCAACCCGTTCATCGCCACGCTGGGCATGGCGCTCGTGCTGCGCGGCTACATCGAGAACAACTACGACCGCCCCACGGGCGCCGTGCCCGAGTCGTGGGAGTCGTTCGGCTACACCCGCATGGGCCCGATCCCGGTGTCGATCTTCCTGTTCGCCGGCGTGGCGCTGGTCGTCGGCCTGGCGCTACGCCGCACTCGCTTCGGCTACCACGTGTACGCCGTCGGCGGCGACGAGCAGGTGTCGGTGCTGTCGGGCCTGCGCACCCACCGGGTGGTCATCGGCGCCCATGTCATCTGCTCGGTGTGCGCGGCGCTCACCGGGCTCTTCCTCGCCAGCCGGTTGGGGTCGGGCACCCCCCGTGTCGGCACCGACGGCGGCTACGACCTCGAGTCGATCGCCGCCGTGGTGCTCGGCGGCACGGCCCTGACCGGCGGGCGCGGCCGCGTGGCGGGCACCGTCGGGGCGGTGCTCGTGCTGGCCGTGCTCGACAACATCTTCAACCAGCTCGAGCTGGACCCGTTCCTCAAGCAGGCCGTGCGGGGCGTGGTCATCATCGCCGCGGTGGCGGTGTACGCCCTGCGCCGCCGGGACCGGCAGCAGGTGGCGACCGGGACGGCGGCGGCATGAGCGACGCGACGTTCGCGCCCGCCGCCGAGGCCGCCGAAGACACCGCGGCCGCGCCGCCGCGGCCGTCGCTCGTCGAGCGGGCCTGGCGCTCGGTGGCCCGCAGCGCCCCGATCTTCGGCGTCCTGGCGGTGCTGCTCGTGTGGATCGCCATCGAGAACCCGAACTTCACCGAGCCGCCGGGGTTCCTCGCGTTCCTGAGGCGAGCGGCGCCGCTGGCCGTGCTCGCCGCGGGGCAGTACTTCGTGATCGTGACCGGCGAGTACGACCTGTCGGTCGGTTCGCTCGTCACGGTGACCGTGGTCGTCGCCGCCCAGGTGCTGGCCGACAACCCCGACAGCACCCTCCTGGTGATCGCGCTCGTGCTGCTCATCGGCGCGGCGGTCGGTGTGGCCAACGGGCTGATCACCACCCGCCTGCGGGTGCCGTCGTTCATCACGACACTCGGGATGCTGCTGATCCTCGACGGGGCCGTCTTCTACTGGACCGACGGCGCCCCCAAGGGCAGCCTCACCGAGGGGTTCCGCACGCTCGGGCGCGGTGGCGTCGACGACGTGCCCGGACTCGAACAGCTGCCGTGGTCGGTGGTCGTGTTCCTGGCGGTCGGCATCGGCGCGGTGCTGCTGATGCGGGCCGATCTCGGCAAGCAGTTCATGGCCGTCGGCGACAACGACCGGGCGGCGGGGCTGTCCGGCGTCCCGGTGGCGCGCGTCCGCACCGTCGCGTTCGTCCTCTCCGGCCTCCTGGCCGCGCTCGCGGGCATCCTCCTCGGCGGCTTCGCCGGCGTGTCGGCCCAGGTGGGCGACGGGCTCGAGTTCCAGGCGATCACCGCGGTCGTGCTCGGCGGCGTGGTGCTCGGCGGCGGCCGCGGCTCGGTGGTGGCCGCCATCGCCGGCGCCCTCACGCTCGAAGCGCTCTTCACCCTGCTCAACCTGCTCGGCGTCTCGGGCGCCCTGGAGGACACGGTCGAGGGCCTGATCATCATCGCCGCGGTGGCGTTCGCGGCGTTCCGCCTGCGGTCGGACAGATGACCGCCCGACGACAACGACGACAGCAAGACCCACACAGAGGGGGACATGACATGAGGAAGCGACGGTGGATCGCCGCGATCGCCGCGGCCGCGTTGCTGGCCGGGGCGTGCAGCAACGATTCGGACGACACGGAGGCGTCGGGCGACACCGGCGCGGAGGAGCCCGCCGACATCGAGGGCGGCCTCGACTCCGAGTTCTTCTCCCAGGAGGAGATGGACGCCCAGCTCGCCATGCGCGACATGGAGCCCGAGGGCCCGGCCGACGCACCGTGGGAGCAGGCCATCCAGCCCACCTGGGTCGACACGGCGCAGTACGCCAAGCCGGGCGGCGGGTGGAACGTGTGCTTCTCGAACGCGGCCACCGACAACCCGTGGCGGCAGGTCGGCTGGACGACCATGCAGGCCGAGGTGGGCCTGCACCCCGAGATCGCCGAGTTCACGGTGCTCGACGCCGAGGCGTCGGACGACAAGCAGATCTCGGACATCGAGTCGCTCGCCGGCCAGGGCTGCGACGCCCTGATCGTGTCGCCGAACACGACGGCCACGCTGACGCCGGCGGTCGAGGAGGCGTGCGCGACGGGCATCCCCGTGATCGTGTTCGACCGCGGCGTGAACACCGACTGCCCGGTCACGTTCATCAAGCCGATCGGGGGCTACGCCTTCGGGGCCGACGCCGCCGAGTTCCTGGTCGACGAGGTCGGCGAGGGTGGCAAGGTGCTCGCGCTGCGCATCCTGCCCGGCGTCGACGTGCTCGAGACCCGCTTCGCCGGTGCGCAGCAGATCTTCGAGGAGAACGGCATCGAACTGGTGGGCGCCGAGTTCACCGAGGGCGACGCGGCCAACACCAAGTCGATCGTGGCGGACTACATCGCCCGCGAGGGCGGGCTCGACGGCATCTGGATGGACGCCGGGGCCACGGCCGTGGCCGCCATCGAGGCCTTCGAGGACGAGGGCCTCGACGTGCCACCGATCACGGGCGAGGACCAGCAGGACTTCCTGCAGAAGTGGAGCGACGACGACCTCACCGCCGTCGCCCCCACCTACCCCACCTACCAGTGGCGCACCCCGGTGATCGCCGCAGTGAAGATCCTCAACGGCGAGCAGGTGCCCGAGGAGTGGAACCTGCCGCAGCCGAAGATCACCGAGGACAACCTGGACGAGTACCTGAACCCCGAGATGGGCCCGCTGTTCTACGCCCTGTGCGGGTGCCAGGACATGCCGGGGTTCCCGGAGAACTGGCAGTAGCACCCGCCGCTGCCACGACCTGCCGGGGGGCGGGGGTGTCCTTGCTCCCGCTCCCCGGCAATCCACGCTGCCCATGACCGCACGACCGCCCTTCGGGGCCAACACCTGGATCTGGGTCTCGCCGCTGACCGACGCCGACGTCGTCGTGATCGCCCCGCGCCTGGCGGCGTGGGGCTTCGACGTCATCGAGCTGCCGGTCGAGGACCCGGGCGACTGGGACCCCGCCCGCACCGGCCGCCTGCTCGCTGATCACGGCCTCGGCGCCACGGTGTGCGCCGTGATGCCGCCCGGCCGCGAGCTCGTGGCCGCCCCGCCTGACGTGGTGGCCGCCACCCAGGACTACCTGCGGCGCTGCGTCGACGCCGCCGCCGCCGTCGGCTCGGCCGTCGTGGCCGGGCCGATGTACGCGTCGGTGGGACGGACCTGGCGACCGGCGCCGGGCGAGCGCGACCGGCTGGCCGACGAGCTCGTGACCGCGCTCGCCCCCGTGGCCACCCACGCGGCCGCCTGCGGGGTGCGGCTCGCGGTCGAACCGCTCAACCGCTACGAGACCAGCGTGGTCAACACGGTCGACCAGGGCCTCGCCATGCTCGACGACCTGCCCGCCGACGCGGTCGGGCTGGCGCTCGACACCTACCACCTCAACATCGAGGAGCAGGACCCGGCGGCCGCCGTGCGCCGGGCCGGGGCGGCCGGCCGGCTGGCGCACGTCCAGGTGTGCGCGAACGACCGCGGTGCCCCCGGCGCCGATCACATGGACTGGCCGGCGCTGCGGGACGCGCTGGCGGCCGCGGGCTACGCCGGCCCGCTGTGCATCGAGTCGTTCACGGCCGAGAACGCGTCGATTGCCACCGCGGCCTCGATCTGGCGCCCGCTGGCCCGCTCGCAGGACGCCATCGCCGCCGACGGCCTGGCCTTCCTGCGCTCGGTCTGGTCCTGACCGGGGGCGCGACGCGGCGCCGCATCCCCGGGCCCGCCCGGCGAACCGGGGGATGACCCCGATGCCGGGCCCGCTGGTGTCCCCGATCGTGGGGCCAGGCGCCGGCCGCCCGGCGGCGCCGGTCCGTTCGATCCCGGGAGGACCCCGTGCGCAGGTCATCCGCACCCCTCGCCGTGCTGGCCCTGACGACGGTGCTCGGCGCCTGCGGCATCGTGGGTGATGTCGAGATCGGTGGGGGACCGGGGGGCGACCCCACGACTACCACGACGCGCCCGCGCCCGACCACCTCGACCACCGAGCCCGGCGACCCCGACCCCGACGGGCCCGGTTCTCCCCCCGGACCCGGCGGCGACTGCGAGGAACCGCCCGTGTGGGCGTTCACCGTGACCACGGCCCAGGCCCCTGAAGACGAACCCGGCGGTCCCGGCGGCGACCCGTGCGAGCCGACGCCGTCGCCCGGACCGACGCCCGAGCCCGAGCTGGGCACCGGCGACGTGCAGGTCACCCTCCGGTGGTCGTCGTCGGCCGACATCGACCTCCACGTCTTCGAGCCCGACGGCACCGAGATCTGGTTCTCCGATCCCGGTCCCACGGCCAGCGGCGGCCGGCTGGATGTCGACTCGAACGTCGGCTGCGAGCAGGAGGCGTCGGTCGAGAACGTCTTCTGGCCCGACGGCGAGATGCCGCTCGGCGGCTACCGGGTGGTGGTCACCGGCTACGAGGTCGACGGTTGCGGCAGCGGCGACTACTCGCTCACGGCGAACGTGCAGGGGGCGACCGTCCTGGACGAGTCCGGCACCGTCGCCACCGACGAGGAGGACGAGTTCGCCTTCGAGGCCCGCTGAGGCAGGCACGCCACCCCGGAGCGATGCACGGAGCGGCGGTCATGGCATGATCGGTCTCGTGCCTGTCGAGCCGTTGCCGCCGGTGGCGGCGGTCGTCAGCTTCATCGATGCGGTCAACCGGGCGGACCTGGACCGTCTCGCAGCGCTGATGCATGTGGACCACCGGCTCGTGGTCCTGGACGAGGAGCCGGTCGTCGGTCGCGCCGCCAACATCCGGGCCTGGCACGGGTACCTCTCGTCCTTTCCGTCTTACGTGATCCATCCGCGTCACATCGCTGAAGACGGGGCTCGGGTGGCGGTGCTCGGCACCACCACCGGATCGCACCTGGGCCTTTCCGACGAGGAGGAGAGCAGGCTCACCGTGATCTGGTTGGCCGAGGTGGCGGCCGGGACCCTGTCCCTGTGGCAGGTGGCCGAGGACGCCCCCGGCACCCGGGAGCGGGCGGGAATACCGGACGCTGTGTGACGGCACGAGCACGCCGCCGCGGCGCGGCTTACGGTCGTCGCATGATCACGTCGATCCACACCTTGATGTACTCGGACGATCCGCCGGCCACGCGCGCCTTCCTGCGTGACGTGATCGGCTGGCCGTTCGTCGAGGACGCCGGTGCCGAGCCGGGCTGGCTGATCTTCGGCACCGGGCCGAGCGAGATGGGGGTGCACCCCACGCACTCCGTCTGGGAGGGCGAGACGTACGACTACCCGCGCCACCACGCGATCTCCCTGATGTGCGACGACATCGAGACGACCCGCGCCGACCTCGAGGCGAAGGGGGCGACGTTCAGCGCGCCGGTGACCGACGAGGGCTACGGCCTCGTGACGACGATGGACGTCCCGGGCGCTGATCCGATCCAGCTCTACCAGCCGAGGCACCAGACGGCGTACGGGCTCTAGGCGCGCGGCCGCAACCCATCGAGGCCCTCGATGTCAGTCGCGCCGACACCCTCGACGGCTCGTCGAGCGGGCCCAGCTCGGTGGTGATCACGGCACCCGATCCCCCCGGGTCGAGCCGGGTCCAGACTGGGGGAGTGGCTCCCGACGACACGTACACGCACGGTCATCACGCATCCGTCCTGCGGTCGCACACGTGGCGCACGATCGAGAACTCGGCCGCGTACGTCCTGCCGCACCTCTCGGCGGGGCTCGACGTGCTCGACGTCGGATGCGGTCCGGGCACGATCACGGTCGATCTGGCCCGGCGGGTGGCACCGGGCACCGTCGTCGGGATCGACCGGAGCGACGACGTGGTCGACGTGGCGCGCCGAGAGGCGGACGGTGTCGACGGCGTGCGCTTCGAGGCGGGCGACGTGTACGCGCTCGCCTATCCGGACGACAGCTTCGACGTGGTGCACGCCCACCAGGTGCTCCAGCACCTCTCCGACCCCGTCGCCGCGCTCCGGGAGATGCGGCGGGTGTGCCGGCCAGGTGGTGTCGTCGCCGCCCGGGACGCCGACTACGCCGCGTTCGCGTGGGCGCCGCTCGACGTCCGTCTCGACCAGTGGCTGTCGACCTACAGGGCGGTGGCGCGGGCGAACCGCGGAGAGCCGGACGCCGGGCGCCACCTGCTGGCGTGGGCCCGCGCCGCCGGGTTCCGGAGCGTGGACGCCTCTGCCTCGGTGTGGTGCTTCTCGACGTCGGACGAACGTGCGTGGTGGGGCGGGACCTGGGCCGACCGCTTGCGCGACTCGTCGGTCGCCGACCAGGCGGTCCGCGGCGGTCACTGCACCCGCGCTGATCTCGACGCCATGGCCGAGGCGTTCACGACGTGGGCTGCGCACCCGGACGGCTGGTTCGCCGTCCTCCACGGCGAGGTGCTGGCCCGCGGGTAGGCCCGGTCCGGTTCATGATGATGACCGACAAGGGGGGTCCGCGATGGTCGCGATCTACGAGATCGATGAGTACGCAGTGCGGTTCTGGTCCTCGAGACCAACGACCAACCTCAATCCCGGCATCGCCGTGGCCGGGATATTCCTGTATCAGGGGCCCGACTACCGTGGCTACGCCTACTTCTATCCGGACGGCACGCCCTTGGCCCCGGCCGTGATCGACTCGACGAACTCGCTCATCGCCCTCCACTACAACCTGTCGCAGATGCCGGCGGTGCTGGACGTACTACGCGAGGAAGAGCCGGTGTATCTCTACGAGTTCGGCACCGAGAACGCTGGTCTCATGACTGGCCTCGAGCCAACCGGCGAAGAAGAGGGTCTGTCGGGCTAGCGATCCGAAGGCTTCGGGTCCGCGAAGAGCTCGAGCTGGATGTTGTCGGGGTCGCGGAACACGAGGACGGCTGCGCCGTCGATCGACAGCGAGTCCGCGATCGGCGAGGCCGGGACGCCGGCGGCGGCGAGACGTTCGGCCCACGTGTCGAGGTCGGCGCGGCTGGCGACCCGGAAGGCCAGGTGATCGAGCCCGATCAGGGTCTCGTCGAACGGCCGCGGCGGTGTCGTGCGGTGTTGCACGAGTCCGAGCCGGGCCCGGAGCCCCGGATGCCGCAGGAAGACCTTGCGCCGGTCCCCGGAGGGATCCTCGTACCCGCCGACGCGTGCGAAGCCCAGCACCTCGACGTACCAGGTCGCGCTCGCCTCCGCGTCCCGCACCGTGAGTCCGAAGTGGTGGATGTCCTCGATCGTCACGGTGCCATGGTCGCGGATCGCCGGCGGGGGAGCGGCCACTGGACGACGGCCGGTGCATGGGTGACCCTGTGGGAGTTCCGCCTGCGAGGAGGCCGTCATGCGCAAGCCGATCATCGGATCCCTGGCCGTCGTGCTGCTCGCGCTCGTCGGCGTCATGATCACCTTCGTCGTCGGGATGCGGGCGAAGTCGCCGGCCGTACTCGACGCGGTCCGGCGGACGAGCCGCGCCATGAAGCCGCTCGCCATGAAGTCGGCGGGCAGGCCGGGCGCCTCCGCGTCGGTGATCCGGCACGTCGGCCGGGCGACCGGTCGGCCCTACGAAACCCCGGTCGGTGCCGTCGCGACCGAGGACGGGTTCGTGATCGCCTTGCCGTACGGGGCGAGAACCGACTGGCTCAAGAACGTGCTCGCCAATGGGTCGGCCGCCATCGTCGACGAGGGGAGCACGTACGAGGTGGACCAGCCGGAGGTCCTCCCCCTCGAGGTGGAAGCGCTCACCTTCTCGCCCGCGGACCAGCGCGCCCACAGCCTCTTCCGTGTCGAGCATTGCCTTCGGGTGCGACGGATCACGCCCGACGAGACGGCCCAGCGAGTCGCCGGGCCCGGTTGAGGCCGCCGGAACCGCCTCAGGTCAGCGGTTCGGGGGCGGTGCTGAACGCCAGGCCGAGGTGGGACGTGTCGTTGTAGCAGCGGATGATCCAGCGGTCGGGCGTGACCACCACGTGGGAGATCGACCCGTTGTCCGCACCGACGAAGGCGAAGGTGTTCGAGGACCCCGCCGCCTGCGTCAGGATCGAGCCGATCACGCCACCATGGGCCACGATCACGACGCACTCGTCGGGGTGGGCGGCGGCGACGCGGGCGATGCCGGCATGCACGCGGCCCCGGAACTCGTCGTCGGGCTCGGCCCCGGGGATCACGTCCCAGCGTCCCTCGGCCATCACCCGCGCCGCGGTGGGGTGGCCCTCGGCGATGTTGCGCCGGAAGCTGCCCTCCCACTCGCCCAGGAACACCTCACGGAGGTCCCGCTCGACCCGCGGTTCGAGCCCCAGCCGGGCGGCCAGCGGCGCCGCGGTCTGCGCCGTGCGCTGCAGCGTGGTCACGTAGATGGCGCTGATGTCCTCGTGCTCGAGTCGCTCCGCGACGCGGATGGCCTGCTCGCGGCCGGCGGGTGACAGCTCGGGGTCGCCCTGGCCGTCGACCTGCGGGAACGGCCGGTCTGCGCGCTCGGGGGCCGACTCGCCGTGGCGCACGATCAGCAGCTCGCACGCCCCGGCCGGCCGCCGGAAACGGTGCTGGCGGTACTCGCGGACCTCGGTCATCGGGCCACGCTACCTGGGGCCCGCACGGCGGCAGGACCCCGCGTTCGCGGGGCAGGAGGTGCGAATGGGCGATCCCCGGTTCACGTGAACCAGGGACCGCCCATCCTGCAGTCGAGGTGATCAGGTCCGCCGGTAGCGGGCCACCGCCAGCGGGGCGAACACAGCCACGAGGCCCGCCGACCACACGAGCGAGAGCACGACCCAGTGCCCGATCGAATGGTCGAGCCCGGCGAGGGCGGGGTCACCGAGGGCCAGCGACCGCACCGCGTTGGTCATGATCGTGAGCGGCTGGTGCTCGGCCACCGGCTGGAGCCAGCCGGGCATCGAGTCGACCGGGACGTAGGCGCTCGACACGAAGGTCAGCGGGAAGACCAGCAGCGACATGCCCTGCGCGGCCTGGGCGTTGCCGGCGACGAGGCCGATGAACACGAACAGCCACGTGAAGGCGAAGCCGTAGACGACGCACAGGCCGAACGCGGCCAGCGCCTGGCCGACGCTGCCGTGGATGCGGAACCCGATGAGGAACCCGACGGCCGTCGTGACGAGCAGGCCCCACGTGAGCAGGGCGGTGTCGGCCAGCGCCCGGCCGCCCAGCAGCGCCGGCCGCGACACGGGGAGCGACCGGAGGCGGTCGAAGAACCCCTTGTCCACGTCCTCGGCCACGCCGGCCGAGGCGCCCATGCCCGAGAACAGGACGCTCGTGACCACGAAGCCGGGGACCAGGAAGTCGACGTAGGGCACCGGGCCCGAGTCGATGGCGCCGCCGAACACGTAGCGGAAGATGAGCAGGAACATGGCGCCCTGGATCGTGTTCACGACCAGGAGCTGGGGCGTGCGGGCGAACTGCCGCACGGTGCGCAGGGCGACCTGACCGGCGGTGGTGAGCCGGCCGGCGGTGCGCTCGGCGGCGACGACGTCCGACAGCCGGCCGGGGTGGGCGGCGGGGACGGTGACGGTGGGGGTGATCGCGGTCATGGGATGGGTCTCCGGGTGGGGTGTGTCGAGAAGGTCAGGCCGCGTCGGCCGAGGTGTCGGGTTCGGGGTCGCCGCTGTCCATGGGCTGACCGGTGATCGTGAGGAAGACCTCGTCGAGGGTGGGGCGCCGGAGGCCGATGTCGTCGACCTCGGCGCCGGTGTCGTCGACGGCTCGGACCGCGGCCGAGATGGCGGCCCGGCCGCCCTCGACCGGCAGCGTGACGCGCCGGGCCGCCTCGTCGACCCGGGGCACGTCCTGGCCGAGCGGGGCCAGCGCGGAGACCAGGGCGGGCAGGTCCTCGACCCGGCGGGCGTGGACCTCGACGACGTCGCTGCCGCCGAGGGCCTTCAGCTCGTCGGGCGTGCCGTCGGCGATGACCCGACCGTGGTCGATGATGACGACCTTGTGGGCGAGCTGGTCGGCCTCCTCGAGGTACTGGGTCGTGAGCAGGACGTCGGTCCCGTGGGCCACGAGGCTGCGGATCGCCTCCCACAGCTCGGCGCGGCTGCGGGGATCGAGGCCCGTGGTGGGCTCGTCGAGCAGCAGCAGGCGGGGCCGTCCGACGAGGCTGGCCCCGAGGTCGAGACGGCGACGCATGCCGCCCGAGTAGGTGCGCACGAGGCGGTCGCCGGCGTCGGTCAGCCCGAGCTGGTCGAGCACCGCCGTGGCGTTGGCGGCGGCGGTGTGGCGGTCGTGCCCGAACAGCCGAGCGACCATGACGAGGTTCTCGCGTCCGGTCATCGCCTCCTCCACCGCGGCGTACTGGCCGGCGAGCCCGATGATGCGGCGCACCTGGCGGGGATCGCGCAGCACGTCGACCCCGCCGACGTGCAGCGACCCGCTGTCGGGACGCAGCAGCGTGGCCACGGTGCTGACGAAGGTGGTCTTGCCGGCGCCGTTGGGGCCGAGCACGGCCACGACCTGGCCGGGCTGGGCGGTGAGGTCGAGGCCGGCCAGGGCCTGCACCTCGCCGTAGCTCTTGGTGAGGCCCTGGGCCTCGATGATGGGGGTGGTCATCGTGCGGTGTCTCCGTCGTCGTTGTCGGTGGGCGGGTCTGGCGCATCGCCGGTGGCGGGCGCGGCGGCGTCCAGGTACCAGCTGCGCCACATGTCGAGGCCGGAGATCGTCCCGTCGTCGATCTCGTCGGCCAGGTCACGGGCGAACTCGAGCTCGCGCCGCATGAGCGCGACCTTGTAGTCGTCCTCGATGAAGAACAGGCGGGGCAGCCCGCGCTTCAGCGAGCCGTCGATGGCGGCCTCCATCTGGTCGATCAGGACCTCCAGCGCCGCGCATCTCTGCCGCAGGAGCTCGGGCACCTCGTCGGGCGGGAGGGCGGGAAGGAAGGACAGGGCGGCCTCGAAGCGCAGGTACTCCTTCACCGGCACCGACACCATCTCGGCCATCCACTCGTTCAGCTCGACCTCGCCGTCGTTCGTGATCTCGTAGACCGTGCGCTGCGGGCGCCGGCCCTCGCGGGTCGTCTCGCGCGCGGATGAGCCCGCGCTTCTCGAGGCCCTCGACCACGCCGTAGAGCGAGCCGTAGTTGAGCTTGACGCTCTCGTGCTTGGCCCGGCTGCGCATGGTCTGCGCCATCTCGTACGGGTGCATGGGCTTCTCGAACAGGCACGTCAGCACCGCCAGCGCCAGCGGGTTGGATCGTGATCGTGCGGGCATGCTCTGCACCATATATTCGGAACCGAGTATTTGGCAAGGGGCATTCCGCTGGACCTGGTGGATCGCGGGCAAGCTGGCGCCATGACCAGCCCCAGCCCGGTCCGGCGCACCGGCATGCTGTTCGACCTCGACGGCACGCTCATCGACAGCGTGTACCAGCACGTCATCGCCTGGCGCGAGGCGCTCGAGGCCGAGGGCATCGACATTCCCGTGTGGAGCATCCACCGGAAGATCGGCATGAGCGGCGGCCTGTTCACGCGGGCCCTGCTGCGGGAGACGGGCACCCAGCTGGCACCCGGCGGCCGCCGACCGCCTGCAGAAGGGCCACCGCGACGCGTTCGTCCGCTACGCACCCGGGGTGCGCCCGCTGCCCGGGGCGGTCGCCCTGCTGCGCCACCTGACCGAGGCGGGCGTCCCGTGGGCGATCGCCACGAGCGGCCGGCGCGAGACGGCCGGCCCGACCCTGGTCGCGCTGGAGGTGCCCGACGGTGTGCCGGTCATCACGCGGGACATGGTCGAGCGGGCGAAGCCCGACCCCGACCTGTTCCTGGCCGCGGCGCAGGCCCTGGACCTGCCGATCGAAGACTGCGTCGTCGTCGGCGACAGCGTGTGGGACCTGCTGGCGGCCCGGCGGGCCCGGGCGCTCGGCGTCGGCCTGCTCAGCGGCGGCTACGGCAAGGAGGAGCTCGAGCGGGCGGGTGCGTTCCGCGTCTACGAGGACCCGGCCGACCTCCTCCGCCACCTCGACGAGGTCGGCGTCCGGGACTGACCGTCAGTCGGGGGCGCGGATGATGGCGACGTGGTCGACCACCGCGGCCGCGGCGCCGGCGTCGCCGGTCGTGGTGAAGGCGCCCCGGCCCCCGACCGGGTGACGGCTCCACCGGCGCCAGTAGGCGTCGCCGGTGCCGGAGACCGCGGCGAACGCTGCGTCGGGGGCGTCGCCGGCGTCGGAGGCCGCGGGCCGGTGGCCGGAGAACCACCAGCGGCCGTCCCGGCGGTCGACCCGCCAGACGAGCCCGAGGTCGTCGGCCCGGACGTCGACGTGGGCGGCCTCGGGCGCGGCCACGGCCTCCAGCGCGTGCGGCAGGCCGCGGCCCAGGATGTCGACCACGGCGGCCACCTCGTCGGCCTCCAGGAGGGGCCGGCCCACTGCCTCCCGGAGGTGCTGCTCGTGGATCCAGTACTCGGTCGTGTCGCGCGCGTGGTCCATCCACCCGGCGCCGTCCTCCAGCCCGGCCCAGCTCACCGCTCCGGCGGGGTCGTCGCGGTCGATGGCGTCGTCCCACATGGCCAGGACCTCGCCGCCGCCCGCGCCCAGCAGCGACACGAGTACGGCGGGGCTCAGACGACGGAACGCGACGACCCACTCCTCGTTGATCCGGTCGAGGTAGGCGGGCAGGTCCTCACGGGGCCGCCGCGGCGGGCCGGCGGCGCCGTCGTGCGTGCGGCTCAGCCGGCCGAGGTCGTCGCCCACGACGTGGGCGACCAGGTCGGCGACGTCCCATCCGGGGCACACGGTGGCCCGCCGCCAGTCGGCGTCGTCGAGGTCGGCGACCAGGGCGTCGAGCCGGGCCCGCACGGCGTGCATCAGCGGCCGGGCGTCGATGGGCACCCCGAGCTGTTCGACGGCGACGGTCACCCGCCCATTGCCCTGTGCGGGCGGCGCACGCGTGCGGGTTCCATCAGACGGCCGGCCGACGGCGCGGGCGGCGATCGGGACGGCGCGCCCGCCGCCGGCGGCCCGGCGCCTCGGCCTCGCGGCGCGAGCGGTCCACCAGGTCGGCGACGAGGGCCCGAGTCGCGGGTTGCCGGAGCTGTTCGCCGGTGTCGAGGAACGCCGCCGCCACGATGTCACGGGTGGTGGCGTCGCTCATGAAGTCGTGGCCGATCGCCTCGATGACCTCGGGCCCGGGCTCGATGACGACGGTCGGGATCCCGGCGGCCGCCAGGCGCTTGCGCTCGCCGTTGAGCTTGGCGCGGGCGTGGCGGCGGACGAGGGTGCGGGGCCCGAGCCGGCCGAGCTCGCGGCCCGACAGAGGCGACACCACGATGGCGAGGTCGAGCCCGCGGGCGCGCCGGAGGACGTCGGCGTTGGTGGGGGAGCGGACACCGCCGTCGACGTAGGTGTCCTCGCCGATGGACACGGGCCGGAAGTAGCCGGGGATGGCGCACGACGCGGCCACCGCCGGCGCCAGCGGTGCCGACACATCGCGGCCGAGCACGACGCGGCGCAGGTCGCGTTGGCGGACCGCGCAGATCCACGTGGGGTCGTCCGGCCAGCGGGATCCGAGGACCTCGTCGATGGCGCTGGCGTGCTCGACGAGGTCGAGCGTGCCGTCGGGGATGATGCTGGCGACGGCCGTGATCGGGTCGACGCGCCACGGCCGGCGCACCCAGGCGCCGAGCAGTCCGAGGGTCGGCAGCCGCGGCGGGCGGCCGAAGAGCGACGCCAGGCGCACGGGCGGGAGCGCGGGCCGGTCGCGCAGCGCCCGGACGATGCCGGGCGGCGTGGAGCTCGGATCGCCGCCGACCGCGATGGTCGACAGGTCGGCGGCGGGGATGCCGCGCCGCAGCATGGCCGCCACGATCGAGCCGGCCGACGTCCCGACCACGACATCGGCCGTTCGGGGGTCCCAACCCAGGTCGTGGTCGATCGCGGCCAGCGCGGCCACGTGGTAGGCGAGGCCGGTGACCCCGCCGCCTCCCAGCACGAGTCCGACACGCACCCCGCCATCCTGCCCGGGCGGTGCTTGAGAAACAAAGCAGGACCGTCCGGCCGCGCGCGTCAGTCCTCGTAGGTGCGGAACTCCACGAGCAGGCCGTCGGGGTCGCGGACGTAGATCGACTCGGCGTCGCCCCGGGCGCCGTACCGCGGGCCGGAGTCGACCACCTCGAGGTCGGGGTGGGCGGCCAGGGCCTCGAGGTCGGCGCGGCTGACGACCAGGCAGATGTGGTCGAGGTGGCCCCGCACCGCCGGATCGTCGAGGCCGGGGATCAGGTCGATGATCGTGCCCGGGTCGACGCGGACCGAGGGGAACGGGGCCTCCCCGCGGCGCCACTCGTCGACGCGGACGCCGGCGAGGCCGGCGATGCGCCCGTACCAGTCGAGGGTGGCCTCCACGTCGGTCACGACGAGGACGAGGTGGTCGAGGGCTTGGGCGGTGGCCATGCGCCCATGATGCCGGGGGACGGTCGCTCGTGCGGGCGGACCCGCCTCGTCCTGTTGACGGTCGTGCGGCGACGATCGGGTGTATTGACCCACGGGTCGGTATAGGGTGGAGACGTGTCCGTCGTCCCCCGCACGTCGCGGGACCGGGTGCACCGGGGGCTGCGCCGCGTGCTCGAGAGCCGCGTCGTCGGCGCGCTCGCCAGCCCGCACGGCATCGACCACTACCTGGTGACCGCCGGGGCGACGTGGGCCACGGCCCGCCCGCCGGCATGCATCGTGGCGGTCGCCCACACCACGCCGGGCACGGTCACGCTGGCGCTGCGCCCCCGGCCCGGTTGGCCGGGCCACGCACCGGGCCAGCACGTGGCGGTCACGGTGCCGCTCGGCGGTGCCCGGCGCACCCGCTGCTTCTCGATCTCGTCGTCCCCGCACCGCACCGATGGGCTCGTCGAGCTGACCGTCAAGGCCAACGGCACCGGCGGCGTGTCCGACCACCTCGTCCGGCGCGCGCAGCCCGGCGACACCGTCGAGCTGTCCGCGGCGGCCGGCGACTTCGTCCTGCCTGCCGACCGTCCGCCGCACATCGTGCTCGTCAGCGGGGGCAGCGGCATCACGCCCGTGCTGTCGATGCTGCGGACCCTGGCCGACGAGGGCGCGCCGCAGGCGGTCTCGTTCCTGCACTACGCCCGCACGCCGGCCGACGTGATCGCGGGCGGCGAGCTCACCGCCATCGCGTGCCGCCGGCCCGACTGGCGGGTCGTCGTCGCCCACACCGGCGGCCAGGGCGCGCCCTCCGGGCGGTTCCACCCCAGGCACCTCGACGCCCTGCTGCCCGGCCCCACCGAGGCGCCGGCGTGGGTGTGCGGCCCGGCCGGCCTGGCCGAGGCCGTCGAGGCGGCGTGGCGGGCCGCGGGGTCGGCCGCCCCGGTCCGCGTCGAGCGCTACCAGCTCGGCGTCATCGCGCCGGTCGGGGCGACCGGGACACGCGTCCGCTTCACCGCCAGCGGCGTCGAGGTGGCCGACGACGGCCGCCCGTTGCTCGTCCAGGCCGAGGCGTGCGGGCTCACCCCCGCGTACGGCTGCCGCGCCGGCCAGTGCCACACCTGCATCCGGCGCAAGCCCACCGGCGCCGTGCGCGACGTCCGCTCCGGCGACGTGCACGACGAGCCCGACGTCCTGGTGCAGCTGTGCGTGTCGGTGCCCGAGGGCAACGTCGAGATCGACCTCTAGATCGTCGAGATCTCCCGGGGAGGGACGTCATGACCAGCACCGCAGACCGCATCGAGGCCCCGGCGCCGCGACCGCCGAGCCGCGGCGCCCCGCACCTCGACGAGGCCCGGCTCGAAGCCCTGGCGGCCGACTTCGACGTCATCCGTCGGCGCGAGATGGCCGACCGGGGCGAGGCCGACGCCGCCTACGTCCGGCGAGTGGCCGCGGTGGCGACCGCGCTCCAGGTCGGCGGCCGCATCGCCATCGCCCTCGGCCGGCGCCGGCCGGTGTGGTGGGCGGGCGTGCTCGGCGTGGCCGCCGGTCGGGTCATCGAGGCCATGGAGATCGGCCACAACGTCCTCCACGGGCAGTACGACTGGATGCGCGACCCCCGCTTCGACTCGTCCACCTACGAGTGGAACATGACCGCGCCGGCGGACCAGTGGCGCCACGCCCACAACGTCGTCCACCATGTGAACGCCAACGTGGCGGGCATCGACCGCGACCTCGGCTACGGCGTCGTGCGGATCACCGACGACCAGCCGTGGACGCCGGCGCACCTCGGCAACCCGATCGCGGCAATGTTCCTCGCCCTGCTCTTCGACCAGGCCATCGGGTTCTACGACCTCGAGGCCGAACGGCAGGCCCTCGGGCTCGTCGACCCGGCGGAGGCCCGGGCCAAGTTCGAGGCCAGCCTGGCCAAGCTGAAGCGCCAGGCGCGGCGCGACTTCGTGCTCGTACCGCTGCTGGCCGGCCGGGCTGCGCCCCGGGCCCTGGCGGGCAGCGTGGTGGCGCAGGTCCTCGGCAACGTGTGGGGCTTCGCCATCATCTTCTGCGGCCACTTCCCGTCCGACACGGTGATCTTCCAGCCCGAAGACCTCGAGGACGAGACGCGCGGCCGCTGGTACGTCCGCCAGGTCCGCGGGGCGGCGAACATCCGCGGCTCGTTCGCGTTCCACGTGCTGACGGGCAACCTCAGCCACCAGATCGAGCACCACCTGTACCCCGACCTGCCCGCGCGCCGGTACCGCCACATCGCCCCCGAGGTGGCCGCCGTGTGCGCCCGCTACGGCCTGCCGTACAACTCGAAGCGGTTCAGCCGGCAGTTCGGCTCGGTCCTGTGGCGCATCGTGCGCATGTCGTTCCCCGACGCCGTGCGACCGTCCCGACGAGGCGCGCGAACCTGACGGGCGCAGGTCGGGGACGCCGTCCACCGTCGTATACCGTTCCCGCGGCAGTCCCCTAGCCCCGGGAGCGTGACCCGTGGCCACGACCACAGCTCCGACGGAGCGGCCCGGGCCGGTGCCCGAACCGATCCCGTCGGAACCCGGCATCCCTCTGCCGCCGGACTCGATCTCCTACCGCCTCAAGCGCCGGCTCCTCGGCGCGCCGCTGCACAGCGAGGAGCTCGAGCACCAGCGCCTGGGCAAGCCCACCGCGTTGGCGGTGTTCGCCTCCGACAACCTGTCGTCGTCGGCGTACGCCACCGAGGAGATCCTCCACGTGCTGCTGCCGGTCGCCGGCGTCATCGCGTTCTCCCTGGTGATGCCCATCACGATCGCCATGTGCGTCGTGTTGGGGTTCTTGATCCTCTCGTACCGCGAGACGATCAAGGAGTACCCGTCGGCCGGGGGCGCCTACCTGGTCACGAAGGACAACTTCGGCCCGACGACCGCCCAGGTCGCCGGCGCGTCGCTGCTGATCGACTACATCCTCACGGTCGCGGTGTCGTCCGCCGCCGGTACAGCCGCGCTGACCTCGGCGTTCGACGCGCTCGAGCCCTACCGCGTGCCGATCGCGCTGTTCTTCATCGCGCTCGTCGCCTTCGGCAACCTGCGGGGCGTCAAGGAGTCGGGGCGGATCTTCGCCGCCCCCACCTACTTCTTCATGGTCGCGATGGGGCTGCTCCTCGGCATCGGCGCCTGGAAGTACCTGGCGGGCGACCTGCCCGACTTCTCGGGCGTGGTGGAGGAGGGTCAGCTCACCCTCGACGGCGTCGCGCCGAGCGGCGTGGGCCTGCTGCTGGGCGTGAAGCTCTACGACGTGCTCCACGCCTTCGCCTCGGGCGGTGCGGCCGTCACCGGCGTCGAGGCGATCTCGAACGGCGTACCTGCGTTCCGCAAGCCCGAGTGGCGCAACGCCCGGCAGACGCTGGTGATCATGGGGACAGGGCTCGGCGTCATGTTCCTCGGCCTGTCTGCCCTGGCGGCCGAGATCCACGTGCGCCCGTTCGAGAGCGGCACGCCGACCGTGATCTCCCAGATCGGCAAGGCCGTGTTCGGCGGCGGGGCCGTCGGTGACCTCCTCTACTACGCCCTGCAGGCCGGCACCGTGCTCATTCTGATCCTGGCGGCCAACACCGGGTTCGCCGACTTTCCCCGCCTGGCCAGCTTCCAGGCCGGCGACAGCTTCCTGCCCAGGCAGCTGACCAAGCGCGGCCACCGGCTCGTCTACTCCAACGGCATCCTCGCCCTCGCGGCGGCGGCGATGGTGCTCGTCGTGATCACCGGTGCCGAGGTGACGCGGCTCATCCCGCTCTACGCCATCGGCGTGTTCACCGGGTTCACGCTGTCGCAGGCGGGCATGACCAAGCACCACTGGCGCAAGCGCGAGCCGGGGTGGCGCAAGAGCCTGGCCATCCAGGGGTTCGGCGCGGTGCTGTCGGGCGTGGTCGCGGTGATCATCGCCGTGACCAAGTTCGCCGACGGCGCCTGGGCGATCCTCATCATCCTGCCGGTGATGGTCGTGATCCTGCTGCGGCTCAACCGGCAGTACGTGAGCGAGGCGACGCACCTCGAGGTCGACGTGCCGGCCGCCGTCACCGCCCCGATCCTGCACCGGCACGTCGTGCTGGTCCTCGTCGACCGGCTCGACCTCGCCTCCGCCCGGGCGATCCAGTACGCCCGCACGCTGACACCCGACGAGCTGCGGGCGGTGCACTTCGTCATCGACGACGAGGCCGCCCGTCACCTGGCCGAGGAATGGGGCCGCCTCGGCCTGCACCGCGTGTCGCTCGAGCTGGTCGAGTGCCCCGACCGGCGTCTCACCCGCACCGCGGTCGAGACGGTCGCGCGCGAGCTGAGCGACGGCCGGACCGAGGTCAGCGTGCTGCTGCCCGACCGCAAGTTCCGGGGCGCTGTGGCACCGCATCCTCCACGACCGCACCGCCGAGGAGATCCAGGAGCAGGTGTCCCGGCTGCCGCACGCCAACGTGACGTCGGTGCCGTTCCACTTCGACGCCATCGACGACGCCCGCGTGCCGCTGTCGGCGATCGTCGGTGGGCCGGCTGGCCCGCACGAGGTCCCGGGTCCCCGGTCTCCCGGTGGGGGCGAGGCCGTGTTCGCCGCCACCCCGGCCGGCCATTCCGACGGCCACGCCGTCGCGCCGGTCCCCGGCTGCGAGGCCATCGCCAACGTGCGCTACCGCGACCACGTCCGGGTGGCGGGCCGCGTGCGGTCGATCCGCGTCGCGCCCCTGAACGAGGCGCCGACGCTCGAGCTCGAGATCGACGACGGCACCGCCGCCATCTCGGCGGTCTTCCTGGGCCGCCGCACGCTGGCCGGAGTCGAGGTCGGCTCCAAGCTCGTGGTGGAGGGCACGATCGGCCTGCACCGGCAACGGCTGGCGCTGCTCAACCCCGTCTACGAGCTGCGGTTGCCGCACGACGGGGGCAAGGCGTAGGTCCGGTCAGCCGTGGGTTGAATCGAACTCCGCGCGCAGGCGCTTGGGCGCCCGGAGGTACCACGCGTCGGTCAGCAGCTCGGTGAGCTCGTCGACGTCGACGGCGTCGAACCGCACCAGCACCATGGCTGTAGCCGTCGTAGTGCGGCGTGGTGAAGAATGTCTCGGGCTGGGCGGCGATGAGCGCCTCCTTCTCCTCGACGCCGTCCACCCAGACCACGAGCACGTCGCCCTCCTCGCGGATGCGGGCGAACAGCTTGTCCTTCACCCGGAAGCCCGGGGTGCCGTACGACGGCTTCTCGGTCGTGGCCGGCAGCGACAGGGCGATCCGGCGCACGTCGTCCTCGGTGACCATGCCGCCATGATGCCCGTGCCGCTCGCGGTCAGCCGGGGTGGCAGGTGTCGGCCGCCAGCCCGCCCCGGCGGCGGTACGGTGCGGCGGCGTGGCCCTGTTCGATCCCGATGAGCTGAACCGCGTCGTCGCCATGCTGGCGCGGCTGGCGGCGGTGGCCGGCGCGGTGCTGGTCGTCACCGGGGTGCCGCTGCTGTTCCTCTACGACCCCGACGGGGCCGGGTGGCTGTCGGGCCTGCACTCGCTGGCGTCGGCTCTGCTCCTCGGCTGCGCCGCCGGCGGCGTGGCGTGCGCGGCGGGGGCGGCGCTGAGGCGGGCGCGCAACTGGCTCGGCTGGCCCCTCACGCTGGCCGGGCTGGCGGTCGCGGTCGCCGGCATGGTGTCGGGCCAGCTCGTGCGCTGGACCGCGGTCCGTCCCGAGGACGCCGGCGCTCGCGGGGTCTTCGGTCCGCTCGGCGGTGCCGTCGAGGCGGTCCGCGTCGGCGGTGCGGACGTCTCGCAGGCGACGTTCCTGGTGTGGGTGATCGTGCACGTCGTGGTCGTGACCGTGCTCGCCGCCGCCGTCGGTCTCGCCGTCCGGGGTCGCCACGGGCGTTGGGCGGCGGGCGGCGACCGTGGGGGGCGTGTCGACGAAGCGCCCGCGCCCGGCGGCGAGGTCCCGGCGGACGCCGGGCCAGAACCGCCCGGCGCCTGACCCGCGCACGACGGCGGGAACCCGATCGGCCCGCCGCGTCGTCTCACCTCGCAACGACCCCACGAGGGGGCCGGTGTGGAGGAGGGACGACATGCGACGGGTGATGGCAGCGGCGGTCGCGGTGGCCGTGCCGGCGGTGGCGATTCTGACCGGAGCGGCCCCGGCCGGGGCGTGCGGCGGGCTGGTGGGCGAGAACGGGACGATCCAGCTCACCCGCACCAGCACGCTCGCCGCCTACAGCGGTGGCGTCGAGCGGTACGTGACCGCCTTCGAGTTCTCCGGCGAGGGCGAGGAGGTGGGGTCGATCGTGCCCCTGCCCGACGTGCCGACCGAGGTGACCAGGGCGGGGGACTGGACCCTCCAGCGCCTGGCGCAGGAGGTGGCGCCGCCCGCCGAGAGCGGGGGCGACGAGGACGCGGCCACCGCCGAGAGCGCGACGGCGGACGTGGACGTCATCCTCGAGACGCAGGTCGACGCGCTCGACATCACGGTCATCAGCGGCGGCGGCGACGCCGTGGGCCAGTGGGCGATCGACAACGGGTTCCTGCTGACGCCCGACGCTCCCGAGGTCCTCGACTACTACGCCGACCGCAGCCCGGTGTTCATGGCCGCCAAGTTCGACGCCTCGCGGGCCGACGAGCTGGGGCAGGGTGCGGGCGACAGCACGCCGATCATGGCGACCATCCCCACCGACGACCCGTGGGTGCCGGTGCGCATCCTGAGCCTGGGCCTCGACGGGGCCCGACCGGTCGAGGCGGACGTGTTCCTGCTCACCGACGACGAGCCGACCCTGCTGGCGGGCGGGACGGGCCTCACGCTCGAGCGCAGCGAGGAGGCCGACGACCTGCTGCTCGACGACCTCCGGTCCGACGTGAACATGGACTGGGTGCCCCAACGCATGTGGTTCTCGTACCTGTCCCTCGACGCGCCCGCCGCCGAGCTGGACTACGACCTGGCGGTGGCGACCGAGCCGGGCGTGACGCCGGCGCTGGTGGACGCCGGGGTGCCCGAGGCGGACGCGGTCCCCGTCCTGCCGCCGGCCGAGGGGTTGCCGGCGTGGCCGTTCGCGGTGGCGGCGGTGGCCGGGGTCGGGGTCCTGGTCGTCGGCTGGTCGCGCCGCAGCGTGGTCGCCGACGGCGCGGCGTTCGGTGGGGCGGGCCGCGGACCGGCGGGCGGCGGCCCGTGGTCGTCGTGACCGCGCTCGACACGGGTCCGCGGGTAACCGCGCCGGACAGCGGCGCCGGCGCCGGCGGCGAGGGGTCGACCCGCCGTCGCCGGCGTCCCGGCTGGCGGTGGCCGGCGACGGCGCTGGCCGTGGCGGTGGCGGTGGGGGCGGCCGGGCTCGGAGTGGCCCGGCTCGCCGGCGGCGATCCCCCGCCGCCGGCGATGGGGCCCGGCGACGTGACGGTGGAGATCGACGTCGAGCACAGCCTGTACGCCATCACCGAGCTCCGGGTCGTCGAGGGCACCCGAGTGCGGTTCGTGGTGGTCAACGGCGACCCCATCGCCCACGAGCTGATCGTGGGCCCGCCCGACGTCCACGCCCGCCACGCGGCGGGGACCGAGGCCGAACACCCGTCGATCCCCGGCGAGGTGTCGGTCGGCGCCCGGCTCACCGCGGTCACGACGTTCACCTTCGACGAGCCCGGCACGTTCGAGTTCGCCTGCCACCTGCCCGGCCACTACGAGTACGGCATGCACGGCGAGGTCGAGGTGGTCCCCGCCTGAGGTGCGCCTGGGGAGGTCGCGTCGGCGGGCCGCGGGTGGCGGGCCTACCGTGAGCGGTCATGACTTCCGAGGGGACGCCGGCCGGTGCCGGACGCGGGCGGGTGCTGTGGCAGCCGCCCGCCGACGTCGGCGAGCGCAGCCGCATCGGCCGCTTCACGGCGTGGCTGGCGGCCGAACGGGGGCGCTCGTTCGCCGGCTACGACGAGCTGTGGCAGTGGTCCGTCGCCGACCTCGACGGCTTCTGGCGGTCGATCTGGGACCACTTCTCACTCGAGTCCCGCACGCCGGTCACCGCCGCGCTCGCCGACCCGGTCATGCCGGGCGCCCGCTGGTTCCCCGGCGCGGAGGTGAACTACGCGGCGCACGCCCTGCGGTCGGAGCCGCTCGGTCCAGCCCTGGTCGGGCTGTCGCAGAGCCGCGAGCGGGTCGAGCTGTCCATGGACGAGCTGCGCGACCAGGTGGCGCGGTGCCGGGCCGGGCTGGCCGCGCTCGGGGTCGGCCGCGGCGATCGGGTGGCGGCCTATCTCCCGAACATCCCCGAGACGGTCGTCGCCTTCCTCGCCGCCGCCAGCCTGGGGGCGATCTGGTCGTCGTGCGCCCCCGAGTTCGGCACGCGCAGCGTCGTCGACCGGTGGCGCCAGATCGAGCCGGTGGTGCTGCTGGCGGTCGACGGCTACCGCTACGGCGCCAAGGCGATCGACCGCAAGGACGAGGTGGCCGCGGTCCGCGCCGCCCTGCCGTCGCTGCGGGCGACGGTGACGGTGCCGTACCTCGAGGCGGAACCCCAGGCCGCCCGCCACGACGGTTCCGTGCTGTGGGACGACCTGCTCGGGCCGTCCGGCGCCGGACCGAGCGGCGGCGCCGCGCCCGAGCTCGAGCCCGTGCCGTTCGACCACCCGCTCTACGTCCTCTACTCGTCGGGCACGACCGGCCTGCCCAAGGCGATCGTCCACGGACACGGGGGCATCCTCGTCGAGCACCACAAGGTGCTCGCCCTGCACAGCGACCTCGGGCCCGGCGACCGCTTCTTCTGGTTCTCGACCACGGGCTGGATGATGTGGAACTACCTGGTGTCGGGCCTGCTCGTCGGGGCGACGCCGGTGCTGTTCGACGGTGATCCCGGCCATCCGGGCCTCGACGCGCTGTGGCGGATGGCGGCCGCCGAGGGCGTGACGTTCTTCGGCACCTCCGCCCCGTTCCTCCTGGCCTGCCGCAAGGCGGGGGTCGAGCCGGGAGCGGTCGCCGACCTCTCGGCGCTGCGGGCCGTGGGCTCGACCGGGGCGCCGCTGCCCGCCGAGGGCTTCGAGTGGGTGTACGAGGCGGTCAAGGGCGACGTGCTGCTGTCATCGATCAGCGGCGGCTCCGACGTGTGCACGGCGTTCGTCGGCGGCTGCCCCCTCGTGCCGGTGCGGGCGGGCGAGATCTCGTGCCGCTACCTGGGCGCCCGGGTCGAGGCCTACGACGAGGCGGGCCGGTCCGTGGTGGGGGAGCAGGGCGAGCTGGTGATCACCGCCCCGATGCCGTCGATGCCGGTCGAGTTCTGGGGCGACGAGGACGGGGCGCGCCTCCGGGCCGCGTACTACGAGCGTCACCCCGGGGTGTGGACCCACGGCGACTGGATCACCCTGTACCCCGACGGGGCCAGCGTCATCTCCGGCCGCTCCGACGCCACGCTCAACCGCGGCGGAGTCCGCATGGGGACCGCCGAGCTGTACGCGGTGGTCGAGGCGCTGCCCGAGGTGGCCGACAGCCTGGTCGTCCACCTCGAGGACGCCGACGGTGGCCCGGGGCGCCTGGTGCTGTTCGTGGCGCCCGCCGAGGGTGCCGTGCTCGACGACGATCTCAAGGCCCGCATCGCGCGGGCGCTGCGCACCGAGCTGTCGCCGCGCCACGTGCCCGACGAGATCCACGAGGTCCCGGGGGTGCCGCGCACCCTGTCGGGCAAGAAGCTGGAGGTGCCGGTCAAGCGCATCCTCGCCGGCGACGCCCCGGACTCGGCCGCGAGCAGGGGCAGCCTCGCCAACCCCGAGGTCCTCGACGCCTACACGGGCCTGACCGGCTCGGCGTAGGTCCCTCGGCCCGGGTCGCCGGGCCGGGCACGGGCCCGGCCCGGCGTAGGGGTCAGCGGCGCGCCAGGTGGGCGGCCCGGGTGGCCACCGCCGTGTCCGGGTTGTCGGAGAACAGGCCGTCGATACCCGCCGCCCACATGGCGGCGTACTCGGCCTCGACCTGGCCGCGCTGCGCCGGGTCGGCCGAGGTCCGCAGGGCCGGCGGCACGAAGCTGTTCTCGTTGCGCATCGTGTAGATGTGCACGGTCAGGCCCTGGCGATGGGCGTCGGCCACCAGCGACGTGGGGGCGCCGAGCGTGCCGTCGGCGGCGACGGGCACGACCATCCCCTTCGGCGGGCCGATGCCGTCGGCGTACGTCGCCACCTCGGCGAGGCCGGCGGGGGTGGCCAGGTCGGCGTAGGTCCGCGGGTCGCCGGCCGCCGTGAAGTCGTACGGCTGACCCGACCCGCTGTAGAGCTGCACGAGGCGGACGCGGGTCATCCCGTCGAGCTCGCGCAGGTTGGCCGTCTCGAACGACTGGACGAACACGGCGTCGTTCGGCCGGTCGTAGCCGTTGGCCTCGAGGGCGGCGACGAGCGGCTCCTCCAGCGACAGGCCGATGGAGTCGAAGTACGTCGGGTGCTTGGTCTCGGGGTACACGCCGACCTGGTCGCTCCGGCGCCGCCCGGCGTTCGCGGAGGCCACGAGGTCGAGGACCTCCTGCAGCGTGGGCACCTCGAACTGCCCGTCGAACGTCGTGTTGGCCGGGCGGAGGGCGGGGATGCGCTCGACGGCGCGGAGGGTCTTCAGCTCGGCCAGGGTGAAGTCCTCGGTGAACCACCCGGTCAGCGCGGTGCCGTCGACGACCTTCGTGGTCCGCCGGTCGGCGAACTCGGGATGGGCGGCGACGTCGGTCGTGCCGCTGATCTCGTTCTCGTGGCGAGCGACCAGCACGCCATCGCTGGTGCTCACGAGATCGGGCTCGACGAAGTCGGCGCCCTGCGCGATCGCCAGCTCGTAGGCGGCCAGGGTGTGCTCGGGCCGGTAGCCGCTCGCGCCCCGGTGGCCGATGACCAGGGGTTCGTCGACGATCGGACGGTCGGGTCGGCGATCGGCGACGGCCGGGGCCGACGTCGCGAGGACGGCGGCGGCCATGGCCACCGCCAGCCCGCCGAGGGCGAGGGACAGCTTTCGTCTGCGCATGCCCGGGTTGTAGCGAGCGCGGTTGGCGGGCGCGTGAACGGGCCGCCACCGGGCGCTGGCCTGACGTCGAACAGGGCGTCGCGCGCCCCGGCCGCGCCGCCGCCTCAGCCGTCGGACAGCACCAGCGGCGCCGAGCGGACCCCGGCGATGACGAGCGACATCGAGCGCTCGACCGCCCCTGCCGGCTCGACGGTGGCGAACCGGGCGGCGAGGGCGTCGAGCATGGCCCGCAGCTCGATGCGGGCCAGCGCCGCCCCGAGGCAGAAGTGCGGGCCCGACCCGAAGGCGACGTGGTGGTTGGGATCGCGGGCGATGTCGAACTCGCTGGCGGTCGGGCCGAACTCGGCCTCGTCGCGGTTGGCGGCCAGGTAGTGCAGGACCACCGGCGTGCCGGGCGCCAGCGTCACGTCGCCCACCGTCACCTCGCGGGTCGTGGTCCGCATGAAGTAGACGACCGGCGTCGTCCACCGCAGCACCTCGTCGACGGCGGTGCCGACGAGCGCCGGCTCGGCCCGCAGCCGCGCCCACTGGTCGGGGCGCTCGGAGAAGGCCACCAGCCCGCCCGACAGGGCGTTGCGGGTGGTCTCGTTGCCGGCCACCAGCAACTGAACGAGGAACATCGCCAGCTCGGTGTCGTCGAGGGTGTCGCCGTCCACCTCGACGTTGGCGAGCAGGGAGATCACGTCGTCGTGCGGGTCGGTCCGGCGAGCCGCCGCCGTGGACAGCAGGTAGGTGACCATCTCGCCCATGAGCTCGGCGATGCGCTCCTCGGGCCAGTCGGTGGCGCCCGGGATCGCAGCTTCGGACCATTCGAAGAACCTCGGCCAGTCGTCCTCGGGGATGCCGAGCAGGTCGCTGATCACCCGCAGCGGGAACGGGACCGCCAGCTCGCCGACGACGTCGACCGGCTCGCCGGCGGGGAGCCCCGCCACCGCCCGGCGAGCCCGCTCGCGGATCACCTCGTCGAGCCGGCGCATCACCGACGGCGAGAACGCGGGCTGCACCAGCTTGCGGTAACGGGTGTGGTCGGGCGGGTCGGTGTGCATCATCGTCGGCGGCGAGTCGTAGTCGGCGCCGATCTCCATCAGCAGGATCCCCTTGCCCGAGCAGTAGGTGCCCGGGTCGCGGGACGCGGCGACGACGTCGGCGTGCCGGGTGAACACCCAGGCGCCCGTCTCGGCGTGGTGGGCGACGGGGGCCTCGGCCCGCAGGCGGGCGAGGTCGGGGAACGGGTCGCCGGCGAGGAAGCCCTCGTCCAGGACGCGGGAGACCAGGTCGTCCGGCGTCGCGGTCGTGACGTCGTTCCCCATTCGTGCCCCCTCGTCGACGTTCGCTGACAATCTCGTCACACGGCCTAGGTCTGAGTCCGTGACCCGTGGCACGATATCTGACGGAGTTTCAGGTTTGGCCGCCCCGGCCCCGGGGCGGCTCGTCGGTCCTCGTTCGGAGGGGCTCATGGAGACCAAGGACACGCTCTACATCGGCGGCGAGTGGGTGGCGCCGTCGACGGGCAACACGATCGAGGTGATCAGCCCGACCACCGAAGCGGTCATCGCCCGCGTGCCCGAGGCCGCCGAGGCCGACGTCGACAGGGCGGTCGAGGCCGCCAAGGCCGCGCTCGCCGGGCCCTACCCGCAGCTGTCGCCCGACGAGCGGGCCGAGTACATCGTCAAGCTCTCGCAGGCCATCCAGGCCCGGTCCGGCGAACTGGCCGAGACCATCACCGCCGAGATGGGCTCGCCCTCGAGCTGGGCGATCATGGGCCAGGTGCTCGCCCCGTCGATGGTGTTCGACGGGTGGGCCGACCTGGCCCGCACCTTCCCGTTCGAGGAGATCCGGCCCGGCGCCCTCGGGCCCGTGCTCGTCCGCAAGGAGCCGGTGGGCGTGTCCGCCGGCATCATCCCGTGGAACGTGCCGCTGTTCATCGTGGCGCTCAAGCTCGGTGCCGCCCTGGCCGCCGGGTCGCCCATGATCCTGAAGCCGTCGCCCGAGACGCCGCTCGACAGCTACATCCTCGGCGAGATCCTCGACGAGATCGAGCTGCCCAAGGGCATGGTGTCGATCCTGCCGGCCGGCCGCGAGGTCGGCGAGTACCTGGTGCGCCACCCCGGGGTCGACAAGGTCGGGTTCACCGGGTCCACCGCGGCCGGCCGCAAGGTCGGCGCCATCTGCGGCGAGCTCCTGAAGCGCTGCACCCTCGAGCTGGGCGGCAAGTCGGCGGCCATCATCCTCGACGACGCCGACCTGGGCGCCGCGATCCCGATGCTCATGCCCAACTCGTTCATGAACAACGGTCAGGCCTGCGTCGCCCAGACGCGCATCCTGGCGCCGCGGGCGCGCTACGACGAGGTGGTCGAGGCCCTCGCCGAGGCCGTGAAGGCCCAGACGGTCGGCGACCCGGCCGACCCGTCGGTCGCCATCGGCCCGCTCGTGGCCGAGCGCCAGCGCGATCGCGTGCTGGGCTACATCGACAAGGGCAGGGCCGAGGGCGCCAAGCTCGTCGTCGGCGGCGGCCGACCGGCCGATCAGGAGAAGGGCTGGTTCGTCGAGCCGACCCTGTTCGTCGACGTCGACAACAAGATGACCATCGCCCAGGAGGAGATCTTCGGGCCGGTCGTCTCGGTGCTGAGCTACGACGATCCCGAACAGGCCGTGGCCATCGCCAACGACAGCGACTACGGGCTGTCGGGCTCGGTGTGGACCCAGGACGTCGAGGCCGGCATCGACGTGGCCCGCCGGGTGCGCACCGGCACCTACGGCATCAACCAGTTCGGCACACTCGACATGCGGAACCCGTTCGGCGGGTTCAAGGCGTCGGGCGTGGGCCGCGAGCTGGGCCCCGAAGGCCTGTCGGCCTACCTGGAGACCAAGACGATCGTCCTGCCGGGCGACTACACGCCCCCGGCCTGACGGGAGCCGATCTGGCGTCTCTCACCGCGCGATCGCGCGGTGAGAGACGCCAGAAGCGTCGGTCGGCGGGTTTGACCCGTCCGCGGCTGTGGTCGGACGATGTCGGGGTGCGCCGACCCCTCGCCGTCCTGCTCGCGGCCCTCCTGTGCGCCGCGCTCGCCGTGCTGGGGGCTCCCCTTCACGCTGTCGCGGGCGCCCAGGAGCCCGATGCACCCGCGGACGACGGGACCGGCGGCAGCGCCGACGAGGAGCCGGACGAGAACCCGCCGCCGGGCGCGGTCGAGCAGGACATCATCCCGAGGCCGAACTCCGGCGAGGAGCCCACCGAGGCGGGGGACCGCGGCGGCGCGCTGCAGATCCTCGTGTTCGTGGCGGTCGTCGCCGGCCTGGGGACGATCGCCCTGCTGGCGACCCGGGACGTGCGGCGCAGCCGGACCCGCACCCGCGGGGCCGAGCCCGCCGAGCCGGCGCCGTAGCGCGCCGGCCAGGCCGCGTCAGCCGAGCGGGCCGTACTCCTCGCAGGCCGTGGGGGCGCCGAACACCCCGGTCCGGAAGGCGTCACTGCGTTCGAACACGGTGGGGCTGCCCTCGCCGGACGTGCCGTAGGCGAGGAAGCCAATGATCCCCTCGTCCAGGTCACCGGACGAGATGACCAGGTCGGTGCTGGGGGTGACGTCCTCGATGCCGGGGAAGGTCGAGGCCGCCCAGAAGCCGGTCATGCAGTCGGCCTGGAGGGTGGCCTCGTCGTTGTCGGCGACGCCCAGCTGGGCCTGGGCCGCGGTCGCCCACAGCTGTCCGAGCTCGCTGGCCACGGCGAAGTCGCCGATGCTGTTCAGGTCCGCGGCGAGCCCCTCGCCGTCGATCACGACGATGTTCTCGTCCTGGCAGTAGACCGCGGCGTACTCGAGCTCGGCGCCGGACAGCTCGTCGCCCCCGCAGGTGACCTCGTCGGTGGCCGAGTCGACGACCACGAGGTCGCTGACCGGGGTCCACGACTCGCCGAGCTGGTCGAGGTACCAGCCGAAGAACTCGTTGAGGTCCTGCTCGACGAGGGAGTACAGGCCGAGGGAGCCCGCACCGTCCCAATCGTCCTCGAGGGGCAGGTTGCCCCCGGTCTCCCCGAAGTTGATGTCCTCGATCTCGGCCGTGCGCCGGTCCTCGGACTCGTTCGCGTACTCCGCGCACTTCTGGGCGCCGTTCTCGAACCCGTCCTGGAAGGCCGCCACGCGGTCGAACCCGCTGCCGTGCGCCATCGGGTCGTTCGGATCGATGCCGGGCGCGTCGCGGATCGAGATCAGGCCGGCCACCGTCTTGTCGAGGTCGACATCGCTCGGCTCGAAGCCCGCGGCCTCGCTGTCGGCGACGCGTTGTGTCCACGCACCGGCGAAGCAGTCGGCCTGCAGCTCGAGGTCGATCGTCCGGTCGGCGGTGCCGAAGCGGGCCTGGGCGGCGTGGCCGTACTCGTGAGCGATGACGATGGCGACGGTGAACGCGCCGAACTCCTCGTTGAGCTGGGGCATGAGCTGGCCCTCGTCCCAGGCGATGATGTCGTCGTCGGGGCAGTAGAAGGCGTTGTTGGCGATCTCCTCGTACGCCAGCTCGATCGGTCCGCACGGCGGCGTCTCGGTGTCGGGCCCGTACGGGTAGAAGCCGGCGAGCTCCTGGAACTCCTCGCCGTAGACCGCGGGGTAGGTCCCGCGCCAGAACTCGGTGACGTCCTCGACGGCGCGCTGGGCCACGGCCGACGGGTCGTCGGACACCTGCGGGGCCGAGGGGCCGTCACCCCCGGTGAGGGTGAGGCCGCCCGTGGCCTCCTGGGCGCACGCGACCGCCAGCATCGACACGAGGCCGAGCGCGATCAGGGACGTGGACGTGCGCTTCACCAGGACTCCTCTCCGCAAGGTTCCGCCGCGTTGCTCCGGGCGACGCAGGGGCCGACGGTAGCGCGCGGGTCGGACGGCGCTGTCGCGCCGGGGGTCGGAACGGGGTGATCCCCGACGCCCCGGCGCGCCGTTACGCTCGGCCGGGTGGACGACGCCTCCCCGCTGACGACCACGAGCGAGGTGCCGATCCCGCCCGGCTACCCGGCCGAGTGGGACGCCGACGTCGTGCTGTCCGACGGCGGCACCGCCCGGGTGCGCCCGATCCGCCCCGATGACGGCCCCCGCATCCTCGACTTCCACGGCCGCCAGTCGCCCGAGAGCATCTACTTCCGCTACTTCACCCCGCACCCGCGCCTCAGCGAGGACGAGGTCGGCCACCTCGTCAACGTGGACTACGTCGACCGCATGGCGTTCATCGCCCTACGCGACGACGTGATGGTCGGGGTGGCCCGCTACGACCGCTGGCCGCTGCGGTCCGAGGCCGAGGTGGCGTTCTTCGTCGACGACGAGCACCGCGGGCGGGGCATCGCCACGGTGCTGCTCGAGTACCTGGCCGAGGCGGCCCGGCGGGCGGGGATCAGCGCCTTCACCGCCACCGTCCTGCCCACCAACACCCGCATGGTGGCGGTGTTCCGGCGAGCCGGGTTCGAGACCCGCAGCACGTTCGACGACGGCGTCATCGAGGTCCACCTCGACCTGCAACCCACGCCCGCGGCCGAGGCCGCCATCGAGGCCCGGGCCCAGCAGGCCGAGGCGGAGGCGGTGCGCCTGCTGCTGGCGCCCCGCTCGGTGGCGGTGGTGGGCGCCGGCCGCGAGCGCACGGGTGTCGGCCATGCGGTGCTGCGCAACCTGCTGGCCCACGACTTCAACGGGCCCGTGTACCCGGTCAACCCGCGCACCGACCATGTGGGCGGCGTGCGGTCCTACGCCGCCATCGGCGACATCGAGGGGCCCGTCGACCTGGCGATCGTCGTGGTGCCGGCGGCCCAGGTCCCCGGCGTGATCGAGGACTGCGGCGCCAAGGGGGTCAACGCCGTCATCGTCATCTCGGCCGGGTTCGCCGAGTCGGGCCCCGAGGGCGCGGCGCTGTCGGCGGCCGCGCTGCGGGCGGCGCGCCGGTTCGGGATCCGCCTCCTGGGGCCCAACTGCCTGGGCGTCATCAACACCGACCCCGAGGTCCGCCTGCACGCCACGTTCGCCACGCCCAACCCGCGGCGCGGCCCGGTGGCGCTGCTGTCCGAGTCGGGGACGATCGGCGGGGCCCTGCTCGACCGCATCGGCGAGGCGGGGCTGGGGGCGTCGTCGTTCGCGGCCATCGGCAACCGCGCCGACGTGTCGGCCAACGACCTGCTGCAGTACTGGGCCGACGACGACCGCACCGGCCTGGTGCTGCTGTACCTCGAGTCGTTCGGCAACGCCCGCAAGTTCAGCCGCATCGCCCGGGAGATCTCGCGCGCCAAGCCCATCGTCGCCGTGCACAGCGGCGGTGCCGCCCGGGCCTATCCGAGCGACGGAGAGCTACCGCAAGACACCCTGCACGCCCTGCTCGAGCAGACCGGGGTGATCCGGGTCGACACGCTCTCGCAGCAGCTCGACGTCGCCCGGGTGCTCGCCTGCCAGCCGCTGCCGGCCGGCCCCCGCGTGGCGCTGGTGGGCAACGGGGGCGGCTCCCTGGCGCTGGCCGCGGACGCCTGCGTCGACGCCGGGCTGACGCTGGCCGAGCTGGGCGAGGGCGTGCGGGCCGCCGTCGACGACGCGGGGACGCGCGGGCGGCCCGGGTGCGGGCCAGCACGATCGACCTCGGGTTCGAGGCAGTGGGCGACGACCTCGCCCGCACGCTGTCCGCGTTGCTGGACGACGACGGGGTCGACAGCGTGCTCGCGGTCTGCGCGCCGGCGCCGCGCCAGTCGACCGCCGACCTGATCGACGCCATCGCCACCGCCCGGGCCGCGGCGCCCGACAAGACGGTGCTGGCCTGCGTCTTCGGACCGCACCCCGTCACCATCGCGGTCGACGGGGGCGGCGAGGTGCCCGTCTTCGACTTCCCCGACGACGCGGCCTACGCGCTCGGGCGCGTCACGCGCTATGCGCAATGGCGGGCCGCACCCGAGGGCGAGCTGACCTCGCCCCACGGCACCGATCCCGAAGCCGCCCGCACCCGGGTGCTCGAGGCCCTGGGCGCGGCCGGTGCCGGCGACGGCGGGAACGGCGCGCCGCGCACGCTCCCGACCGGCGTGGGGGCCGACGTGCTGCGGGCGGCCGGCCTGCCGATGGTGGCATCCGCGGTCGCGGCCGACGCCGACGCCGCGGCGCGCGCCGCGTCCGAGATCGGCTATCCCGTGGCGGTGAAGGCGGCGGCGCGCACCCGCCTGGCCAAGACCGAGGCCGGGGGCCTGGCCCTCGACGTCCACGACGAGGACGATCTCCGCACCACGCTCGCCCACATGGCGGAGCGCGCTCGGCCCGGCCGCCTGGCCCGTCGTGGTCCAACCGATGGCGACCCCCGGTGTGGACGTCGCCGTCGGCGTCACCGACAACTCGCTCGTCGGCCCCGTGCTGTCGCTCGGGCCCGGCGGGGTGGCCACCGCCGTGGCCACGCGGCAGGCGCACGTGCTGCCCCTCACCGATCTCGACGCCCGCCGGTTCGTGGCCGCGTCCCCGTTCGCCGCCCTGCTCGACCCGGCCTGCGTGGCCGCGCTCGAAGACCTGCTGCTGCGGGTCGGCACCCTGGTCGACGAGGTCCCCGAGATCGTGGGCCTCGAGCTCAACCCCGTGCTCGTGTCACCGGGCACGGCGGCGATCGTCGACGCGGTCGTCAAGGCGGCCCCGGTCGACCGCGACCCCCTGCCCCCGGTCCGCCGCCTCTGACCCGTCGACGGGGGACGCGAGGCAATGCCTTGCGTCTGAGAACTCTCGAGGCAATGACGTGCGGGGGCCGCACGCGGATGCGTCGAGAGCATCGATGCGCGAGTCATTGCCTCGCGTCCCGTCCGTTCGGAGACCGGCTGTCGAGGCAAAGTGTCACACCCCACCGATGAGATGGGGCATGACCGCTTCGACTGTCGACTCCCGCATCGCTCGCCTCGCCAACCCGCAGGCCGGAACCGTCTGCCGGGCGCAGGCGCTCGCCGTCGGCATGACCGACTCGTCGATCCACCGCCGCGTGCATTCCGGCCGCTGGCTGGTGCTGTACCCCGGCGTCTACCTCCTGGCCGGCCTACCACCCACGTGGCACACCGAGATCTGGGCCGCGCTCCTGGCGGCCGGGCCGATGGCGACGATCACCCACGAGTCCTCGGTACGGCTGCATGGCAGCCCCCACGTCGCTCCCCGGCCCGTCACGCTGACCGTCCCCCACGGGATGCACCCGCGCGTCGCCGGCGCGACGGTTCACCAGATCGACGACCTACGCGTCTCGCATGTGACGACCGTCGACGGCCTACCGGTCAGCCGCCCTGCACGCGCGGTGGTCGAGGTGGCCGCGACGCTCGGCCGACGGCGCCTGGGCCGCGTGCTCGATGACCTGGTCTTCGACCGGCGCACCACCTACGACGACGTCGGGGTCGCGCTGGCTGAGGTCGCCCGGCCTGGCAAGCCCGGGGTCGTCGCACTCGCCCGGGTGTTGGAGGATCGGTCCGAGGCGGCGGTGCCCGCGCAGAGCGAGCTCGAGTGTGCGCTGTTCGCCGCCCTGGCGGGCGGAGGGCTTCCCGATCCGCAGCGACAGCGTGCGCTGCCTGGGGTCGGCGCCATCCCCGGGCTCGTTGATGCCGCCTACCCCGACTGCAAGCTGATCCTCGAGGGCGACGGGCGCCGGTGGCACACCCGAGTCGCAGACCTGCGGCGCGATCACGAGCGCGACGCCGAGGCGGCCCGGGCGGGCTGGCAGACCCTGCGGTTCCTCTACGAGCAGATCACCCGTGACCCTGATGGAGTGTGTGCCGTCGTCGCTGACGTCCGGGCTGTGCGCATGACGCCAGCCGGCTCCTCGGGCCCGCACGTCGGCGAGGCAATGACTCGCGCTCGCAGACTCTCGAGGCAATGACGTTCGGGGGCCGCACGCGGATACCTCGAGAGAAGAGGGGTGCGAGCTATTGCCTCACCGCTCTCCTCTGACACCCACCTCGGGCTACGTCGGCCGGGGTTCGCGGGGGAGGCCGAGCGTGCGCTCGCCCAGGATGTTGCGCAGGATCTGGGTGGTGCCGCCCATGATCGTGTAGCCGGGCGCGTAGCAGATGTTCCGGCTCACCCGGTGCTCGAGGCCCGGCTCGTCGAGCGTGGCGCGGGCGCCGAGCACGCGGCCGCAGAAGTTGGCGATGCGCTGCTCGAGCTCGGTGCAGAAGGTCTTCGTGGCGGCCGAGAAGCCGGGCCGGCCCTGGCCGAGCGTCTCGCGCAGCACGAGCAGGCGGCCGATCCGGTAGCCGCTCTCGATGGCGGCGATCTCCTGGCGGACGAGGGGGTCGGTGGTGTCGGCCAGCGGGCGCACGTCGTCGTAGAGGCGGCGGTTGGACATCAGCCGGTCGATGCCGCCGCGCTCGTGCTCCATCTGGCGCATGACCTGGCGGAACGACCCGTTGAGCTCGCCCACCATGCTGCCGGCCGGCACCCGGACGTCCTCGAAGAACACCTCGCAGAAGTGGCGGCTGCCGGTCATGTCCAGGATGGGCTTCACGCTCACGCCGGGTGAGCGCATGTCGACCACGAACTCGGACAGGCCCTCGTGCGGCCTGGCGTCGGGATCGGTGCGGGCGATGAGGTAGCACCAGTCGGCGTCCACTGCGCCCGACGTCCAGATCTTCTGCCCGTTGACCACCCACGCGTCACCGTCGCGCTCGGCCCGGGTCCGGATGCCGGCGACGTTCGACCCCGCGTCGGGCTCGCTCATGCCGATGCACCACATCGACGTGCCCTCGATGATCCCCGGCAGCCAGCGCGCGCGCTGCTCGTCGGTGCCGAACTGGAGCAGGGTCGGGCCCATCTGGCGGTCGGCGAACCAGGCGGCGGCGATGGGGGCGCCCACGCTGATGAGCGCCTCGAACACGACGAACCGCTCGAGCACCGGCCGGCCCCCGCCGCCGTGTTCGACGGGCCAGGTCATGCCCAGCCACCCCCGGGCCCCCAGCTCCTCGGCGAAGGCGCGGTCGTGGCCGGTGATCCACGTGTCCTCGGGGACCTCGGCCCGCTCGGCTGCCGCCAGGCCCACCTTCAGCGCCTCGTCGCGCAGGGCCAGCAGATCCGGCGAGAGGGCGAACTCCATGGGCGGCGACGGTAGCCAACGGGTGGGGGAGGGCGCGATTTCGGTGACCGACGTGCCACCGCGGGCCGGTAGCGTCGCCGCGTCATGCGGATCCGACCCCTGCGCCCCGAGGACCACGACGCCGTGGGCGAGCTGACGGTCGAGGCGTACGCGCGCGTCGATCCCGCCACCGTCGAGACCGGCTACGACCAGGAGCTGCGCGATGTGGCCGCCCGCTCGGACGGGGTCGAGATCCTGGTGGCGGTGGATGGCGACGGGGACGGGCCCGGTGAGCGCATCCTCGGGGCGGTCACCTATGTCCCCGGCCCCGACTCGCCGGGCGCCGAGTTCGCCGACGCCGACGCGGCGGGCATCAGGATGCTGGCGGTGGCCATGGACGCCCGGCGGCGCGGGGTGGGCGAGGCGCTGACGATGGCGTGCGTCGAGCGGGCCCGCGCCACGGGCCGCCGCCAGATCCTCCTCCACTCGACCGACCGGATGACCGCGGCCCACCGCCTCTACCTGCGGCTGGGCTTCGAGCGCGACCCCTCGATCGACTGGGAGGGCGAGCCGGGGCTGTGGCTGCGGGGGTTCCGCCTCCGCGCTCGACGACGCGCCCGCCACGGGCTGACCGCGGCCCTCGGTCGCTCAGGCGGCCGGCATGCCGAGCCCGTCGAGCACGGTCGCACCCGGCAGGGCCGCGAGCAGGCCGCCAGGCAGGAGGAGCTTCGACCGCCGCACGCCGCTGCCCACCACGACGTCGCCGGCGGCGACCACCGCCGCGTCCACGAGCAGGGGCCAGCCGGCGGGCAGGCCGACGGGCGTGATGCCGCCGTGCTCCATGCCCGACGCCGCGACGGCCACGTCCATGGCGGCGAACGACGCCTTGCGGGCGCCCAGCGTGCGGCGGGCGAGCCCGTTGACGTCGGCCCGCATCGTGGCCAGTACCACGCACGCGGCCAGCACCGACTCGCCCGACCGCTTGGCCGCCAGGACCACGCAGTTGGCCGACTCGTCGAGCGAGCGCCCGTACGCCGCGCAGAAGGCGGCGGTGTCGGCCACGTCCGGGTCGATCGCCGCCACCCGGGCGGTGCCGGCTCCTTCACCGAAGGAGCGGAGCGCCGCGGCCACCGGCTCGGCCAGGAGGTCGGGGCGGTCGAGGGCGGGGATCCAGTCGAGGCTGCGGGGCACGGGACGCGAGTCTGCCCCGTGCGTAGAGTGCGGGCATGCGCACCACCAAGCCGGGGGTCGGGGTGCTCACGCACGTCGCACTGGTGGCGATCCCGATCATCGTGGCCGCCGCGGTCGGGTGCTCGTCGGCCAGCGACGGCGGCGAGAGCGCCACGGAGACGACAGTTGTCGAGGACGTGGTGGTCGATGCCGACGACTTCAAGCCGCTGGCCGACATGACGGCGGTGCGCGGCTTCTTCGTCGACAACGTGGCGGGCGACCTCGACGCCACGTTGGCCGTCGCCAACGATCCCGAGGGTGGCACCTACCCCGTGGGGACGGTGATCCAGCTCATCCCCCAAGAGGCCATGGTCAAGCGGGCGCCGGGCTTCGACCCCGACTCGAACGACTGGGAGTTCTTCACGCTCGAGGTCACGCCGGCCGGCACGACGATCGTGTCGCGAGGCGGCAGTGAGGTGATCAACCGCTTCAGCGGCACGAGCTGCGCGGGGTGCCACAGCGCGGCGGAGCCGCAGTTCGACTTCGTGTGCGAGGACGACCACGGCTGTGCGCCGCTCCCGGTGGGCGACGACGTGATCACGGGGATCCAGCAGGCCGACCCCCGTCCCCGCCGGTCGCCGTGACCCGCCGAACGTCACCTGGCGAGGCACTAGTGGAGCCCCGCAGAAGTGACGTACGTGGATCGTCGTGTCAGATTCGTCGTTGGCAAGGACGCAGGACGAAGGCATAGCCGTAGCTACGTCGAGGACGAGGACGCAGCCAGCGGCGAATCTGGCCGGCGAGACATGTGCGGGACTTCTGCGGGGCTGCACTAGAACCGTAGGGGTGATCGACGAACCGTTGGTGCCGCTGCCGGACAAGGGTCGTGTCTTCCGCTCTGGGCGCCGGGTGCGGTTGGGGGACGTCGACCCGTCGGGGCGCCTGCGGTTCGACGCCTGCGCCCGCTACCTGCAGGACAACGGGTCGGACGACACGGCCGACAGCGGCATCGACGACCCCGCGGTCACGTGGGTCGCCCGGCGGGCGGTGATCGACGTGCACACGCCGCTCCGGTGGCAGGAGTGGGTCGACCTCGCCACCTGGTGCGGCGGCGTCGGTGGTCGCTGGGCCGAGCGCCGGCTCTCGTTCGTCGGCGACGGCGGCGGCCGGGTCGAGGCCGCCACGCTGTGGGTCCAGGTGGACACGGCCACGATGGCGCCGACCCGGCTCAGCGAGGCATTCCTCGCCGCCTACGCCGAGGCGGCGCAGGGGAGGAAGGTGTCGAGCCGCCTGTGGCTCGGCGACCCGCCGGTGGGGGCGGCAGCGGCGCCGTGGCCGCTGCGGGCCGTCGACCTCGACGTCGTCGGCCACGTCAACAACGCCGCCTACTGGGCCGCGGTCGAGCAGCAGATCGAGCCCGGCACCGCCTTCGCTCACGCCCTGCTCGGCCGCCCACACCGGGCGGTCATGGAGTACGGGCCGGGGATCGCCGACGGCGACGAGGTCGAGCTGCTGGTCGACGAGTCCGACGACCACCTGGCGCTGTGGTTCACCGTCGCCGGCGATGTGCAGGCCGCGGCGCGGGTCATGCCCCTCGACCACGTCGGCGGCAGGTAGCCGACCCGCCCGAGCGGGTGGTCACATCGGGCGCGGATCGCCGAGGGTCGGCGGCGGTGCGTAGGACATGGGCGCCCCTGGGGGCAGGCTGTCGATCGACACGATCTCCTTGCCGAACGGCAGCAGCGCGAGCGGGACCATCTTGAAGGAGGCGATGCCCAGCGGGATGCCCACGATCGTGAGGCACAGGGCGACGCCCGCCACCACGTGGAGGATCGCCAGCTCCCAGCCCACGAGGACGAGCCACACGACGTTGCCCAGGCACCCGAGCGCGAGGTTCGCGTCGGGTTGCTCGACGACCGTCCGCCCGAACGGCCAGAGGGCGAAGTTCGCCAGCTTGAAGGCCTGCAGCCCGAGCGGGATCGTGATGATGAGCAGGCACATCACGATGCCGGCGAGCACGTAGCCGATGGCGAGCCAGAAGCCCGCGAGGACGAGCCACAGGATGTTGCCGAGGGTGCGCATGTCGACCTCCGCCCGGGTGGGAACCGCGGCAGCGTACGTTCCAGCCCCGACACACCCCTCACCCTCCCGGGGTGGTTCCGCTCGACCTCGTCTACTCGGCGACGAGCACGATCTTGCCGAGCTTGCCGCCCGCCGCGAACCGCTCGTAGGCGCGGGCAGGCTCGGCGAGTGGGACCTCGGCCGCGATCGGCACGGTGACGGCGCCCCGGGCCATCAGGGGCAGCACGTGGCGCTCGACGCGCCGGGCGGCGGCCGCCTTCTCCTCCAACGGGCGGGCGCGGAGCGTCGACCCGTGGATGCGCCCCCGCGTGGCCATGAGGGCCAGCAGGTTGAGGTCGGCCGTGAAGCCCCCGCCGACGCCGATGACCGCGATGCGACCGCCGGTCGCCAGCGCCCGCAGGTCGTGCTCGATGTTCGGGGCGCCCACCAGCTCGAGCACGACGTCGTACGGACCGTGGTCGACGAAGGCCTCGGGAGCCACCACGGTGGCGCCGAGGGCGGTGACCCCGGCCCGGGACGCCTCGGAGCGGACCGTCGCGACGACGTCGCAGCCCGCGGCCACGGCCAGCTCGACCGCGGCGGTGCCGACCCCACCGGCGGCGCCGTGGACGCAGACCCGCTCGCCCACGCCGAGCTCGCACTGCGAGAACAGGGCGTCGTGGGCGGTGGTGTAGTTCTCGGGGAAGCCGCCCGCCTGGGCCCAGCCGACGCCCTCGGGCACCGGGAGGGCGACGATCTCGGGCACGACGGCCAGCTCGGCCTGGCCGGCGCCGGTGACGACCGCCATCACCCGGTCGCCCGGGCCGAAGCGCCGGCAGCCGGGCCCGACGGCGACCACCTCGCCGGCCAGCTCGAGGCCGGGCAGGTCGGGCGGCGTCGTGCCGGGCGGCGGCGGGTACAGCCCCTCGGCCTGCATCAGGTCGCCACGGCACACGCCGGCGGCCCGCACCCGCACGAGCAGCTCGCCGGTGCCGGGCTCGGGGTCTGGCTGCTCGCGCCAGACCACCCGGCCGTCCACGATCGTCACCGCGTGCACGCGTCGTCCTCTCGGTGCTGGCCGGGGCGGCGTCAGCCGCGCTGATCCATCGGCACGTAGTCGCGCGCGCCGGCGCCCACGTAGAGCTGGCGAGGCCGAGCGATCTTCTGGTCCTGCTCGAGCAGCTCGACCCAGTGGGAGAGCCAGCCCGACACCCGCGGGATGGCGAACAGCACGGTGAACATCTCGGTCGGGAAGCCCATCGCCTGGTAGATGAGGCCCGAGTAGAAGTCGACGTTCGGGTAGAGCTGGCGGGAGATGAAGTAGTCGTCGCTGAGCGCCACCTCCTCGAGCGCCAGGGCGATGTCGAGCAGCGGGTTGCGCCCGGTGATGGCGAAGACCTCGTCGGCGGTCTCCTTGATGATCTTCGCCCGGGGGTCGTAGTTCTTGTAGACCCGGTGGCCGAAGCCCTGGAGCTTGACCTCGCCGGTCTTGACCCGCTTGACGTAGTCGCCGACCGCGTCGACCGAGCCGATCTCGGTGAGCATCTTGATCACGGCCTCGTTGGCGCCGCCGTGGCGGGGGCCGTACAGGGCGGCCGTCGAGGCCGCGACGCAGCTGTAGGGGTCGGCGTGGGCGGACGCCACGGTGCGCATGGCGGTGGTGCCGCAGTTCTGCTCGTGGTCGGCGTGCAGGATGAACAGCACGTCGAGGGCCTTGGCCAGCGCCGGGTTGGCGTCGTAGCGCGGCTCGGCCACCTTCCACAGCATCGACAGGAAGTTGGCGCTGAAGCTGAGCGAGTTGTCGGGGTACACGAACGGCATGCCCACGCTGAAGCGGTGGCAGGCGGCGGCGAGCGTCGGCATCTTGGCGATGAGCCGGACGATCTGCTTGTAGCGGTTGGCGGGGTCGCCGATCTCCTTGGCGTCGAGGTAGAAGGTCGACAGGGCGGCCACCGCGGAGACGAGCATGCCCATGGGGTGGGCGTCGTAGTGGAAGCCCTCGAGGAACCGCTTGCGGACGTTCTCGTGGATGAACGTGTGGTACGTGATGTCGCGCACCCACGGCTCGTACTGCTCGGGCGTGGGCAGCTCGCCGTGGATGAGCAGGTAGGCGACCTCGAGGTAGGTCGACCGCTCGGCCAGCTGCTCGATGGGGTAGCCGCGGTAGCGGAGGATGCCGGCGTCGCCGTCGATCTCGGTGATGGCGCTCTTGGTCGCCGCCGTCGTCATGAACGCCTCGTCGTAGAACCAGATGTTGGGCAGCAGCTTGCGCCACTCGCCCGCGTCGACACCCCCGTCGGCGATCGGGATCTCTACCGATTCACCGCTGCGGTTGTCGGTGATGGTGATGCTCTCGGGCACGGGGGCGGTGCTCCTTTTCCTCGGGCGGGTCACCGGTCAAGCTAGTGCCGTCCGCTCCGCGGGCCGACCTTCAGGCCGCCAGCGTCGGGTGGACGCCGGGCTGTTCGGTCGCCGCGACGAGGTCGCGCACCACCTCGCGTACCGCGCCGCGCCGGGGCCGACAGCCGCGCTCGGCGCGGGGAGGCCAGGCCGACCGAGCGGGGCGTGAGGCCGTTCACCGTGACGCGGCGGCAGGCGGCGCCCATCCACGCGGGCGCGGCGGTGGCCGGCACCATGGCCGCACCGAACCCGTCGAAGGCCAGCGATGTGAGGAGGCGGATGCCGTCGATCTCGGCCTGGACGTCGAGGGTGACGCCGATGGGGCGCACGGCGTCGTCCAGCTCGTCGCGGAAGGCCGTGCCCTGCGGTTCCAGCAGCAGGGCATGATCGGCGAGCTGGGCCAGCTCGACCGTCGCTTCGGCCGCGAGGGGGTGGTCGAGCGGGGCGAGGATGATGCGGTCCTCGTCGAACAGGGGCTCGGTGGCCAGCTCGCCGCCGCCGAGGGGCAGGTTGATCACGGCGAGGTCGAGGCTCTCGGCGACGAGCTGGGGGACCAGTGACGTCGTGGTGGCGTCGACGACGACGACGTGGACGCGGGGGTGGCGCGCCTCCATGCCCTGGAGCAGGCGGGGGACGAGCCAGCGCCCGACCGTGCCGATGCACCCGAGCCGGACGGCGCCGGACACCTCGTGGAGCATCGAGTCGACGTCCGCCCGCAGCGACTCGAGCTCGTGCTGGATGCGACGGGCGCGGGACACCACGACGTCGCCCTCGTCGGTCAGCGTGCCGGTCGAGCGGTCCACCAGCGTGGCTCCCAGCTCCGCCTCGAGCCGGGCGACGTGGGTGGACACGTTCGACTGCACGGTGTGCAGCCGGCGGGCGGCGGCCGAGAACGATCCGGCCTCGGCGACGGCGGTCAGGGCGGCGAGCTGGCGGAGGTCCATCGCTCGCAATGATGGCACCTATCGCCAAGAACTGTTTGACGAATTGCTAGCGGGGGGGCAAACTGCACTCAACAACAGCGAGCGGCGCACCGGATCCCCCCTCCGACGTCGCTCCGCCAAACAGAGTGCCGCAGCAGGATCCCCCTCCGACGCTGTGCAGCACCTGTGTAGGAGCCGACCGAGCCACCCGCGGTCGGCTCCTTGCTTTCCCGGCTCCAAGCACCGCCTTCGGCGGTGCGTCGCCGGGACTTTCAACGCCTCCCTGGTGCGCGGCACCTGGCGCGGCGGCTTTGGGTTGGCGCCCGGCAGGCTGCGGGGCGGGTGCGTCTGCCTCGTTGCCCCGGTTTGGCCCAAGCGGGGAGCCCACGGGTTACCGTGCTGCCGTGAGTGGCGCCGCCTTCTTCGACCTGGATCGGACGTTGCTGAGCGGGGCCAGCGGGCCTGTGCTGAGCGCGGCGTTGCGGGACGCCGGGGTCATCTCCGGTCGGTCGATCCCCGGCGAGGGGCTCGTGTACCGGCTGTTCGACCTGGTCGGCGAGACGCGCCCGTCGATGATCCTCACGCGGCAGGCCGCGCGCTTCGCCAAGGGCTGGGACCGCGCTCGGGTGCAGGCGGCAGGGGAGAAGGCGGCCGACGACCTGGCCGCCGCGGTGCAGCCCTTCGCCCGCCCGCTCATCGACGAGCACCGGGACAACGGCCGGGCGCTGGTCCTCGCCACCACCACCCCCGAGGACATGATCCGCCCGCTCGCGGCCCGGCTGGGCTTCGACGACGTCGTCGCCACGCGGTACGGCCTCGACCACGAGGGCCGCTACGACGGCACCATCGCGGGCGAGTTCGTGTGGGGGAAGGGGAAGCTCGCTGCGGTGCGCCGGTGGGCCGCCGACCACGAGGTGGCGCTCGACGACAGCTGGGCTTACAGCGACTCGTTCTACGACCACCCGCTGCTCCGGGCGGTCGGTCACCCCACCGCGGTCAACCCCGATCCGCGGCTGCTGGCGCTCGCCACCATGCGCCGCTGGCCCGTGCTGCACCTCGACGTGCCCGAGGGCGTGCCGAAGGTGCCGCTGCTCAACATCGAGCCGCAGCGCCTGGTCCAGGCCGTCGTGCGGCCCCAGATGCTGCCCTGGGTGCGCTTCGACATCGACGGCGTCGAGCGCATCCCCGAGGCCGGGCCGGCCATCGTCGTCGCCAACCACCGCAGCTACTTCGACCCGCTGACCATCGGGGCCACGTTCGCCCGCTGCGGGCGGGCGGTGCGGTTCCTCGGCAAGCGTGAGGTGTTCGACGCCCCGATCGTGGGGCAGGTGGCCCGGGCGCTCGGCGGCATCCGGGTCGACCGCGCCACGGGGTCCGACGAGCCGCTGATGGCGGCGGCGTCGGCGCTGGCCAGCGGGGAGCTCGTGGTGATCCTCCCGCAGGGCACGATCCCGCGGGGGCGGGCGTTCTTCGACCCCGTGCTGACCGGGCGGTGGGGCGCGGCGCGTCTGGCCGCCCTGGCACAGGTGCCCGTCATCCCGCTCGGGTTGTGGGGCACCGAGAAGGTCTGGCCCCGGTCCGAGCGCGCCCCCCGCCTCTGGAACGTGACCCATCCGCCGACGGTCCGCGTCCGCATCGGCGATCCGATCGACCTCAAGCTGCGGTCGCCCGCGGCCGACACGCGGCGCATCATGGCGGCGATCAGCGAGCTGTTGCCCCCCGAGGCCCGGCAGCCCCACGACCCGACGCCCGAGGAGCTGGCGCTGACCTTCCCGCCCGGCCACGACGGCGTCGACGGCGGGCGAGACCGAGCGCCGCCCCGGCGAGGACTCTGTGCAGATCGACACGTCCCCGGACGAGGCAACCTGAGGGCAGATGTCGACCGGTAGGGACTGACCGGAACCAGCCGCTCACGACGCCCAGGCGGCACCCGTCAGCCGAGGCGGTGGCGGACCCAGCGGCCCCGGCCGGTGACCTTGGCCTCGCGCATCGCCAGGTCGACGCGGGCCAGCGTGGCCTCGACGCCCTCGGACGGATCGAGCTCGGTGATGCCGATGCTGGCGTCGACCCGGACCTCGGTGGCGGCGTCGGCGTGGGGCCGCACGGGCTCCCGCACCGCGGCCAGGAGACGCTTGGCCACGGCCTCGACGTCGTCGGGGCCGGACAGGCGCTCACACAGCACCGCGAACTCGTCGCCCCCGATGCGGGCCACCAGGTCGCCGGGGCGCAGCACCCCCACCAACCGCTCGGCCACCAGGGCGAGCACGCGGTCGCCGACCGGGTGGCCGAGCGTCTCGTTGATCGGCTTGAAGTGATCGAGGTCGAGGAACAGCACCGCCGACACCCCTCTGCGGCCCGCGCCACGGTGGTCAGCCGCTCGAGGAACGCGTGGCGGTTCGCGAGGCCGGTGAGCTGGTCGTGGGTCGCGGCGTGCTGCAGCGTGCGGTGGCTGCGGTGCCATTGCAGGGTGAGCTGGAGGAGCTGCCCCACCCGGCTGATCGTGGTCCACGTGAAGCGCGTCGGCTGGCCGGGGCGCAGCCGCCACAGGACGATCGCCGCCCGCGGCCCGGCGTCACCCGGGGCGACGACCGGGTGGACCCAGCAGCCGTGGTAGCCCTCGGCGGCCGCCAGCGCGGCCAGGGGGGCGGGCAGCCCGTCGAGATCGGCCACCCACACGTCCTCGCCGGTGGCCAGGGCCCGACCCCAAGGGGTGGGCCCCTCCGCGGCCAGCAGGGAGCCGGCCGCGCCCGCCACCACGCCGAAGGCGTCGCCGGTCCACCCGTCGCCGATGGCCACGTGCGAGTCGGGGGCCATCTCCTCGAGGGCGCCGACGATGCGGTCGAGGATGTCGGCGAGCGACACGCCCTCGGCCATGGCCGCCACGGCCAGGTCGAGCGCCCGCTCGTAGCCGACCCGGCGGGTGGTCACCACGTACCACGGCAGCCCGCTGCGCTGCGTGGTCAGCACCGACAGCTCGCAGGCCACCACCGTGCCGTCCGCCCGCAGCAGGTCGGCCGGGAAGCCCACCCCGCCCCACGGGGTGATCTCGAACGCGTCGTCGATCGCGGTGAAGGCGTCGATGACCGCGGGCAGCGACGCGGGCGCGACGACCTTGGCGAAGTTCTCGCCGATGAGCTCGTCGGGGCGCCATCCGAAGAAGCGCTCGATCGAGGTGCCGACCCAGATCAGCGTGCCCGAGTTGTCCACGAGCGAGATCGGGAAGATCGAGTGCTCGGCCATCGTGGCGAACGCCTCGAGCGTCGGGCCGACCGCCTGGATCAGCTCGACGCGGTTGCCGAAGGGGTCGTCGGTGTGGATCCGCGCCACCCCCGGCAGGCCGTCGGCCGAGCGGACCTCGCCGCCGGCGGCCACGATGCGCTGGCATGCCACGTCGAGATCGTCGACGGTGATCGCGGGGTGGGCCTTGGTGGCCGGCCGGAACTCGGCGTCGACGCCGAGGTGGAGGCGGACCGACGGGCCCTCGAACCAGCATCCGCCCCGCACGGCCAGGGCCGGGGGCTTGGGAACGCGCTCGAGGCCCAGCACGCCGACGTAGAAGCGTTCGGCGGCGCGTTCGGCCTCCTCGCCTCCGGGCATCGCCAGCTGGACGTGGTCGAGGCCGAGGAGGCGAGGGGTCGGCGGCGCGCCGGGCGGGGTCAGGTCGTGTGCTTGCCCCGGATGATGTTCAGGGCGCTGCCCGCCTTGAACCACTCGATCTGCTCGTCGTTCAGTGTGTGGGTCGCCGCGAACTCGGTCGTGGTGCCGTCGGGCTTGTGGATCACGCACCGCACCGGCACGTCGGGCGTGAGCTCGGCCAGGCCGAGCACGCTGATGGTGTCGTCCTCGCCGATGGCGTCGTAGGTGCTGGGGTCGGCGAACGTGAGCGCCAGCATGCCCTGCTTCTTGAGGTTCGTCTCGTGGATGCGGGCGAAGCTGCGGGCGAAGATCACCCGGCCGCCCCGGAACCGGGGCTCCATGGCGGCGTGCTCGCGCGAGCTGCCCTCGCCGTAGTTCTCGTCGCCGATGGCGCACCAGGCGACGCCCTCGGCGTGCAGGTGGCGGGCGATGTCGGGGTACGACCGGGTCTCGCCGTCGTGCGGGTCCTTGCCGTGGCCGGCCTCGTGGGCGCTCGCGTCGGCGGCCGAGAAGGCGTTGACCGCGCCGAGGAAGAGGTTGCCCGAGATGTTCTCGAGGTGGCCGCGGAACTTCAGCCACGGGCCGGCGGCCGAGATGTGGTCGGTGGTGCACTTGCCCGCCGCCTTCATGAGCACCGGCAGCCGCACGAGGTCGTTGCCGTCCCACGGTTCGAAGGGTGCGAGGAGCTGCAGCCGCTCGCTGTCGGGGGACACCTCGACGTCCACGGCGCGGTCCTCGGTGGGCGGGGCCACGAAGCCCGACTCGCCGGGGTCGAAGCCCCGGTCAGGGAGCTGCTCGCCCTGGGGCGGCTCGAGGCGGACCTGCTCGCCGTCGGTGGTCGTGAGGGTGTCGCTGCGGGGGTCGAACTCGAGCGTGCCCGCCAGCGCCAGCGCGACCACGACGTCGGGGCTGGTCACGAACGACAGCGTGTTGGCGCTGCCGTCGTTGCGCTTGGGGAAGTTGCGGTTGTAGCTGTTGACGATCGTGTTGGGCTGGCCGTTGGCGGCTGCGGGCCGGCTCCACTGCCCGATGCAGGGCCCGCAGGCGTTGGCCAGCACGGTGCCGCCGATGGCCTCGAGGTCGGCCAGCAGTCCGTCGCGCTCGATCGTGGCCCGCACCTGCTCGGAGCCCGGGGTGATGAGCAGCTCGGTCTTGGCCCGGATGCCGTGGCGGGCGGCCACCCGGGCGATGGAGGCGGCGCGGGTGATGTCCTCGTACGACGAGTTGGTGCACGACCCGATCAGCGCGGACGAGATGTCGGTGGGCCAGCCCTCGGCGCGGGCGTGCTCGCCGACCTCGCTGACCTTGTGCGCCCGGTCGGGGGAGTGGGGACCGTTGATCATGGGCTCGAGGGTCGACAGGTCGATCTCGAGAACCCGGTCGAAGTAGCGGCCGGGGTCGGCGGCGACCTCGGGGTCGGGCCGCAGGTCGGCCATGACCGCTGCGGCTGCGTCGGCCAGCGCCTCTCGGCCGGTGGCCTTCAGGTAGGCGAGCCCGCGCTCGTCGAAGCTGAACAGCGAGGTGGTGGCGCCGATCTCGGCGCCCATGTTGCAGATCGTGGCCTTGCCGGTCGTCGACAGTGCGTCGGCGCCGGGCCCGAAGTACTCGACGATGGCCCCGGTGCCGCCCTTGACGGTGAGCAGCTCCGCGACCCGGAGGATCACGTCCTTCGGCGCTGTCCACCCCGACAGCTCGCCCGTGAGGTGCACGCCGATGAGCTGGGGCCACCGCACGTTGAACGGGAACCCGGTCATCACATCGACGGCGTCCGCACCGCCGACTCCGATGGCGACCATGCCGATGCCGCCGGCATTGGGGGTGTGGCTGTCGGTGCCGATCATCATGCCGCCGGGGAAGGCGTAGTTCTCGAGCACGACCTGGTGGATGATGCCCGAACCCGGCTTCCAGAAGCCGATGCCATAGCGGGCCGAGACCGACCGCAGGAAGTCGTAGACCTCTCGGTTGACGTCGACCGCGAGGTTCAGGTCGATGTCGGCTCCGGCCTTGGCCTGGATGAGGTGGTCGCAGTGCACCGTCGACGGCACGGCCGCCTCGGTCAGGCCGGCGGTCATGAACTGGAGCAGCGCCATCTGGGCGGTCGCGTCCTGCATCGCCACCCGGTCGGGGTCGAAGTCCGCGTAGCTGCGGCCCCGCTCGAGCTCCTGCCCGTGGGGGTCGCGCAGGTGGTTGACGAGCACCTTCTCGGCCAGCGTGAGCGGGCGCCCGAGGCGCTCGCGCCCGAGAGCGACCCGCTGGGGGAGCCGGGCGTAGACCTGGTCGACGAGCTCGATCGGGGTGGTGGCGGAGACGGCCATGTGCAGCGCTGCCCTTGCGTCGGCGACGGGATGTAGACAAGTATATGACAAGTGCGCGAGGTCCGCTACCGAGCCATCGCCGATGAACTACGGCAACGCGTCGAGAGCGGCGAGCTGGCCGCCGGCGCCCTCCTGCCCAGCGAGAGCGAGCTGTCGGGAGCATACGACGTGAGCCGCGTCACGGTCCGCAAGGCCCTCGACATCCTGCGCGACGAGGGCCTCGTCGACTCCCGCCAGGGCTTCGGCTGGTTCGTCGCCACCGACCCCGTGCGCCAGTCGCTCGGCCGTCTCGGCACCATCGAGGAGCAGCTCGCCGAGCTGGGCGTGGGCTCGGAGCGGCGGGTCGTCGGCTTCCGATTCACGGCGGCGCCGCCGCGGGTCCGCCAGGTGCTCGGCGTCGACACCGTGCTCGAGGTGCGGCGGGTGAACCACGCGGACGGGCAGCCCTTCGCCCGGGTCACGGTGTGGTGCCGCGAGGACGTCGGCGCCCGGCTGTCGCGGGCGGACGTCGAGAATTCGCCCTTCTATGAGCTGGTCGACGTCCCCATCGGCGGGGCCGTGCAGACGATCGGCGCCGCCGCCGCAGGCCGCGAGGACGCCGATCTGCTGGCCGTGCCGGTGGGGTCGCCCGTCCTGCGGTGCGAGCGGGTGACCCGCGGCGTCGACGGCCAGGCGCTGCTGGTGTCCGAGCACGTGTTCCCGGGGCACCGCACCGAGTTCGTGGTCGACCTGCCCCAAGTCGAGCCGTCTATCAGCCCGTCGGGCCTGCGCCTCGTCGAGTGAACCCTCGGGGGAGGCGTCAGCCCTGCTGCATCTGGCCCGGGGTTGCGCCACCGGTGCAGGCGGGCTCGGATGACGCGCCGGACGACGCAGCGCCGCCGTCGTCGGCGAGCGCGACGGTGAAGCAGCGAGGCCCGGTCGCCGCTCCGGCGACGTTGGGCACGAGGGCGGACGTGCCGATGGTGGCGGGCAGCGGCTCGGGCGGGGCGTTGGCCGTCAGCACGGTCACGACGTAGCTGGCGTCGTCGCTGCCCTCCCACGTCACCTGGACGCCCTCGGGCACCTCGTCGACCCGGACGTCGGTGGGGGCGGTGGCGCCGTCAGCCGACGGGCGCGGGCGCTCGGACGCCGGAGGGCCGCTGTCGTCGCCGGTGAGGACCAGCCACGCCACCCCGAGCGCCAGCACCAGAACGACGCCGATGAGGATGATGACCGGCAGGGCCGGCGGCCCAGTGGACGCGGCCCGTGACGCACCGGTCGGCGCAGGGCCGCCCGCCGGTGCCACCTGCCGCGGGCCGGGCCGGGCGGCGCGGGCGCCGGTCGCCTCGGCCTCGCCGTCGCCCGCGCGCGGCAGGCGCACCTGCGTGCCGGGGGCAGACCGGGCGGTCGGGGACGTCCAGGTGTGCGGCTCGCCGCGGCGCGGCAGCCGGGTCGGGGGGCCCTCGTCGGAGCGGGCCCGGGCGGAGGCCGGCGGTCCGGGCGCAGCCGAGCCCGGTGGCAGGTACGGGGCGGGCCCGAGCGGGCGGTCGAGCTGGCTGAGGTCGATGGGCGGCCGCGCCTGGGGCGGGCCCAGCGGGTCGTGATCGGGCGTGCCGTCGCGGGCCGGGGGCGGCGGGAACGCGGCGTGGCCGAGTGCCCCACTGCCGCCATCGGTGCCCGGATCGCCCTCGCCGCCGACGACCTCCCCGAACAACGAACGCAGCTCGTCGCCCGCGCCGGGCAGCCGGTAGGCCCCACGGGCGGGAAGCCCGCCGCTCGGCGGGTCCCACGGCGGCGACGGAGCACCGTCGGTGGCGTCTCCCTGCGGCGAGCCGTTCGCCGGTAGGTGGGCGCCGCGGTCGGCGACCCGGCCCGCACCCCCGTTGGACGCGCCCGCATCGGACCACGGCGCGGCCGGGCCGCCGACCGGCGGCGCCGACCCGTTCGTCATGTCGGCGCCCGGGCTGTTCGGGAGCGGGTCGGTGTACCAGGCCGGGAGCTCGTCGAGCTCGGGTGGGCGCTGGATCGCCTCGAACGCGTCAGCGGGGGTCGGGCCGTGATCGCCGTTGCCGGCCGCGAAGCCGGGGAGGTCGCCGATGGATCCCCCGTCGCCGCCCTCGGCGCGGGCCGCGTCGGGACCGGCCCGGTCGCCCGCAGGTTCTGCCCCCACGCCGATCTCGTCGTCGGTGACCGGCGTCGTCGCCCAGGTCGGCGTCTCGCTCGCGGGCTCGCTGGCGGGCCAGGTGGACGGCCACAGCGCGCCGCGCGCCGTCTGACGCCGGCTGGTCGGCGGGCCAGGCGGGCGGCCACAGGGCGTCCCCGGTCACGGGGGCGGCGGTCTCGCCCCACAGCACGGGGCCGTCGAGCGGGTTGTCGGTGGCGGGCGGCGGGCCCCACACGCCGTGCACGTCCTCGGGCACGGCCGGCGGCTCGCTGGCGGCGAACGGGCTGGCACCCGCCGGCGCATCGGGACGCCCCTCGTCGAACGGGAAGATCGTGGGCGGCGGGAGGTCGGGCTCGGGGAGGGGCGGGACGCCGACCTCGGGTGCCGCTGGCACGCCGGTCGCACCGGCAGACGGGACCGCGGGCCAGGCCGGCGGAGGCGCGGGCGCGAGGGGCGGGGGCGGGGCCACCGCGGCGCGGGCGGGCGCCCCGGAGCCGCCGGACGCGAGGTCGTCGAGGTCGAGCACCACGGGCTCGGTCACGGCCATGCCGTTGCGACGCTGCACGTCCTGCAGCAGCCACGCCACCTCGATCGCCTGCTGGGGCCGCTTGCCCGGGCTGGCCGACAGCGGCCCCAGCAACGCGTCCTCGAGGCCCACGGGCAGGTCGGGCCGCTCGATCGCCGGCACCGGCATCTGCAGGATGCGCAGGAGCAGCGACGCGTTGCTGTCGGTCACCTCGGCCGGCTTCTGCTGCGGGGCGCGCGCCGCGATCAGCGCGTAGACGGTCGTGGCCAGCGAGTAGACGTCGGTGGCCGGGCTCACCTCGGTGCGCTCGAGCACCTCGGGCGGCGCGTGGTAGCGCACCGGGTTGTTGAGGGCGCCCAGCCCGGGGAACACGGCGAAGCCGGCCAGCCCGGTCTCGACCAGCAGGGGCTCGCCCTGGACGCCGAACACCAGCCGGGCGGGCTGCAGGTCGCCGTGCACGATGCCGGCCCGGTGCGCGGTCTCGAGCGCCCCGGCGAGCAGGACGCCGACCTGGAGCGCGCGCTCGACGTCGAGCGGGCCGTCCATGGTGAGGAGGGTGTCGACCGACTCGGCGGGCTGGGGGTCGGTCACGATCCACGGGCGGCCGTCGGGGGCGTGGCCCCACTCGTGGATGGTGAGCACGCTGGGATGGGCGCCCAGCCGCTGGGCCGTCGCCGCGGCCGCGTCGAAGCCCTCGCGCGTGCGCCCCTCCGACAGCGGCGGGAAGACCGTGACCGTCACCGGACGGCCCACCCGATCGCTGTAGGCGGAGAAAAGGCTGCGGGCCACCCGCTCGCCGATCAGCGAGAGGTCGCGGCATCCCGGTATGTGCGGTGCGCTCCCAGCCATGACGACCCCCGAATCTACCGCGTCAGCGCAGGGCCGTTCACACGACGCACGGGACGGGGCACGGTTCAGACCGTGGCGACCCGCCCGGCCTGCCCTTCCTCGTACCGGCGGACCTGGTCCTTCGGCAGGACGTGCCAGAGATGGGTGGTCGCCTTGGCCCAATGCTCGAGCAGCAGCGCCGAGCGCGGCGACCCGGTCAGCTCGGCGTGCCGCTCGACGAGCCAGCGCACCTCCTCGAGGCTGACCGTGTCGGGCCGGACCGCGTCGACGAGGTCGGGGTTGAGCCGCGAGATCAGCCGCTCGTGGTCGCGGTCGAACACGTAGGCCTGGCCACCCGTCATGCCGGCGCCCAGGTTCCAGCCCACCGCGCCGAGGACCACGATCGTGCCACCGGTCATGTACTCGCAGCAGTGGTCGCCCGCGCTCTCGACGACCGCGGTGGCGCCCGAGTTGCGCACGCCGAACCGCTCGCCCACGCCGCCGGCGACGAACAGCTCGCCGCCCGTGGCGCCGTAGAGGCACGTGTTGCCGGCGAGGACGGGCAGCTCGGACGCGTCGTCGGCCGGGCGGCGGATCACCACGACGCCGCCCCCCATGCCCTTGCCCACATAGTCGTTGGCGTCGCCCGTGAGCTCGAGCTCGACCCCGTGGGCCAGGAAGGCGGCGAAGCTCTGCCCCGCGGTGCCCGTCAGCTTGACCCGGGCGGTGCCGCGCGGCGGCAGCTCGCCGTACTCGAGGGCGATGGCGCCCGACAGCGAGGCGCCGATGGCGCGGTCGGCGTTGTGGATCTCGTAGGCGAGGTTGACGTCGTCGCCGTCCCACACGGCCCGGAAGGCGTCGGCCAGCAGCCGGTCGCCGAGGTCGGCCCGGGGGTCCTGCAGCTCGACCCGCTCGACGAAGTGGCGCGGGCCGTCGGCCCGCGGCGGGGCCAGGAGGGGCACCAGGTCCATGGCGTCGGCCCGGGGGTTGCCGGTAGCCCGCTGGCGCAGGAGGTCGACCCGGCCCACGGCCTCGTCGATCGACCGCAGGCCCAGCTCGGCCAGGTACCCCCGCACCTCCTCGGCGATGAACAGGAAGTACGCGGCCACGCCCTCGGGCGTGCCCGTGAAGTTGGCCCGCAGGTGCGGCCTCTGGGTGGCCACGCCCGGCTTGCAGGTGTCGCGGTGGCAGGCCCGCAGCATGATGCAGCCCTCGGCGATCATCGCCGCGGTGCCGAAGCTGAACTCGTCGGCGCCGAGCAGGGCCGCCACGATGACCTGGCGGCCGGTCAGGAACCCGCCGTCGACGCGGAGCCGCACCCGGCTGCGCAGGCCGTTGTCGACGAGCGCCCGCTGCGCGTCGGCGAGGCCGAGCTCCCACGGCATGCCGGCGTGCTTGATCGACGACAGCGGGCTGGCCCCGGTGCCGCCGTTCTGGCCGCTGATGTGCACGACGTCGGCCAGCGCCTTGACGCAGCCGGCGGCGATGGTCCCGACCCCGTCCTCGGCCACCAGCTTGACCGACACCTGGGCCGCGTTGACCTGCTTGAGGTCGTAGATGAGCTGGGCCAGGTCCTCGATGGAGTAGATGTCGTGGTGGGGCGGCGGCGAGATGAGGCCGACCCCGGGCTGGGTGTGGCGCAGGCGGGCGATCTCGGCCGAGACCTTGTGGCCGGGGAGCTGGCCGCCCTCGCCGGGCTTGGACCCCTGAGCCATCTTGATCTGGAGCTCGTCGGCGTGCGCCAGGTACTCGGGGGTGACCCCGAAGCGCCCCGAGGCGATCTGCTTGATCTTCGAGTTCTTGTCGTCGCGGCCCTGGCCCCTCGTGCGGTAGCGCACGGGGTCCTCACCGCCCTCGCCGCAGTTGGACATGGCGCCGAGCAGGTTCATCGCCTGCGCCAGCGTCTCGTGCGCCTCCTTCGACAGGGCGCCGTGCGACATGGCCCCGGTCGAGAACCGCCGGGCGATGTCGGCCGCCGGCTCGACCTCGTCGATCGGCGCGGGGTCGCCCCCGAGGGCCAGCTCGAGCAGGTCGTGCAGCTCGATGAGCGGCCGGTCGTTGGCCAGCTTGGCGAACGCGTCGTAGCGCTCGGACGACTCGGACCGGATGGCCGACTGGAGCAGGTGGGCCACGAGCATGTCGCGGTCCTGTCCGTTGTCGACGGTCTCCTGCACGAGCGCCAGGTCGTTGAGCGCCTGCGTGGTGTCCTTGTCCTTGCTGTGCGGCTCGCCCCCCTTGCGGACCCGGTAGAAGCCGGGTGACTCGAGGTTGACCGGCTCGCCCCAGGCCGCCGCGTGGCGGCCGAGCACGTCCTGGCCGAGCGCCTCCCACCCGATCCCGCCCACGACGTTGGGCGACCCGGTGAAGCACACGTCGACGACCTCGGGACCGAGCCCGACGATCTCGAAGATCTGCGCGCCCCGGTAGGAGTCGACCGTGCAGATGCCCATCTTGGACAGGATCTTCAGCACGCCGGCCTCGACCGCGGCCTGGTAGCGGCCCTGCGCCTCGGGGCTCGTGAGGTCGCCGTCGTCGGCGGTGTCGGCCTCGCCCGCCACGGTGGCCAGTGCCAGGGCCGGGCAGATGGCGTCCGCGCCGTAGCCGAGCAGCGTGGCGAAGGCGTGGACGTCGAACACGTCGTCGGCCACGACCACGAGGGCCGTGTGCGACCGCAGCCGGCGCTCGGCGAGGGCCTGGTGGACCGCTCCCGTCGCCAGCAGCGAGGGCACGGGGACCCGGTCGGGACCCGGCCGCGGACCCCTCGAGGATGAGGATGCCGGCTCCGCCCTCGACCGCGGCGATCGCCTCGGCGACCAGGCGGTCGACCGCGGCGCGCAGCCCGCCCGAGCCGTCGGCCGCGGGGAAGGTGGTGTCGAGCGGGATGACCGGCCACGGGGCCTTGTCGGTCAGCTCGAGGGCGTCGACCCCCGAGGGGTAGAGGAAGAACGAGTCGAGCGTGAGGAGCTCGGCAGCCTCGGCCGACTCGGTGAGCAGCGGCTGGCGCGGGCCGAGCACCGTGCGCAGGCTCATCGACCAGTCGCTCGCGGAGCGGGTCGATCGGCGGGTTGGTGACCTGGGCGAAGCGCTGGCGCAGGTAGTGGCTGACCGGCCGGGCGCGCGGCGCCAGGTTGGGGAGGGGCGAGTCGTCGCCCATCGAGAACGTGGGCTCGTGGGCGTCGTTGGCCATGGGCTTGAGCACCATGGCCAGCTCCTCGCGCGTGAGCCCGTGCATGGCCTGGCGGGCGACGAGATCGTCGGGCACGCGGAGCGCGGCCTCGCCGGCGCCCAGCTTGTAGAACCCGTCGGCGGCCCACCGGGCGTACGGCGCACCGGCCGCGATGCGTTGCTTGCACGCGGTGTCGTCGAGGAAGCCACGGGTCGGGTCGACGAACAGCATCTGCCCCGGGCCGAGCCGCCCGCGCTGCACCTTGCCGTGACCGCGGACGTCGATGGCGCCGACCTCGGAGCAGACGGCGACGAAGCCGTCCTCACAGACCTGGTAGCGGAGGGGCCGCAACCCGTTGCGGTCGAGGCGGGCGCCCACGCCGATGCCGTCGGTGAACACGATGCCGGCGGGGCCGTCCCACGGCTCCATCAGCGCCGAGTGGTAGCGGTAGAAGCCGCGGACCTCGGGGTCGAGGTCGCGCACGTTCTCCCACGCCTCGGGCACCAGCATCGCCATCACGTGGCGGGGGTCGCGGCCCGCCCGCATGAGCAGTTCGGCCGCGGCGTCGAGCATGCCCGAGTCGGAGTCGTGCTCGTCGAGCACCGGGCGGAACAGATCCTCGGGACCGAGGCCCACCGCCTCGGTGCCCAGCTCGGCCCGGCCCCGCATGCGCCGCTCGTTGCCCCACAGGGCGTTGATCTCGCCGTTGTGGCACAGCGTGCGGAACGGCTGGGCGCGCTCCCACGTCGACAGCGTGTTGGTGGAGAAGCGCTGGTGGAACACGGCGAACGGTGCGGCGAACTCCTCGTCGTGGAGGTCGAGGTAGAAGTCGGCCAGGGCGTCGGCCGGGGCGAGGCCCTTGTAGACCATGGTGCGGAACGAGCACGACGCCACGTACGTGCCGTCGGTGGTGCCGTCGATGCGCCGGCGCAGGCGCAGGGCCCGCCGCTCGGCCTCGGTGCCGGACGCCGCCGGCGCGCTCGACGAGAACACCGCGTGGACGATGCGCGGGGCCGTGGCCCGGGCGAGGTCGCCGAGGGCCGAGGGGTCGAGCGGGGGCTCGCGCCAGTCGACCAGCGCGACGCCCTCGGCCGCGGCGGCGGCCTCGACCGCGGGGCGGGGGTCGTCGCCCCGCACGAACAGCACCGCCACCCCGGCCCCCTCGCCGAACAGGGCGGGGGGGATCGGCACGAGCAGGCCCGACCCGTCGGCGGTGCGGGCGTCGGCGGCGACCGCCCCGCGGTGCTTGACGCACGCCAGGCCACGCAGGGCGGCGGCCACGATGGCGCGGGACGGACGGCCGTGGGCATCGGCGACGAAGCCGATGCCGCAGGCGTCGAGCTCGCGGGTCGTGGGGGGGAGCACGGCGCATGCCTCCTACGAGATGACGAGCCGGCGTGGGCCGGCACGGGGGATCAGAGCACGTCACCGCCGTCGGGGTGACCTGCCGTGCCTGACCCCAGGACGGGCAGATGGAACGAGGGGGGTGGATCCGCGTCGTCGCTGAGGCGAAGAGGGCGCCGTTGCCCGACCCCCGAAGAGGGTCCCGACAGGCTAGCCGATGTGGTCGGGAACCTACGACGGGGTAACCGGGGTCGGCCGGCCGCGAAGCTCGTGGTCGGGCGTCAGCTGCTCGGCGGGGTGACGCCGCTGGTCGGCGGGCCCAGGTAGATGGCCGCCGGCTGCCCGGTGTCGTTGAGGACCTGCACGACGCGGATCAGGTCCTCGGGCAGCGCGTCGTTGAAGTAGAGCTGGAACGGCGCCCTGTCGACCAGGGGCACGAGCTGGTCGAGGCCGGCGGCGCGGAGGCCGTCGATCGTCGTGGCGCGCGCCGCGTCGTACTCCGCGAGCTGCTCGTCGGTCCGCGGGTCGACCCACAGGAGCCGCTCGAAGTCGGGCATCTCGTCCCAGCGCTCGATGTCGGGCCCGAACGAGATGTGGATCTCGGCGGTCGCGTCGTCGGGATCGAGCACCCGGTGCTCGACGACACCCGGGCCGTACGGGGCGGTCGCCCCGGCGTCGTAGCCGCGGCGCTCGAGCTCGTCGACGAGCCCGTAGCCGGTCGACCCGAGGTTGATGCCGTCGGTCCACGTCACGAGGTACCGCCCGCCGGGCCCTCCGCCGGGGGCGTCGCCCGCGTCGATGGCCGCGGTGGTGACCTCGGTGAAGTCCGCGAGGATCGACGAGTAGATCGCCTGGGTCGGCTCGGCGTCGCGGGCGTCGACCGCGAACCAGGCCGTCCACCCCAGCAGGACCGCGGCGGTCGCGGCCAGGCCGACGCGCGCCGCGGGCGCGGGTACCTCGCCCCTCGCCCGCACGGCCGTCACCACCGTCCACACGATGGCGATGGCCATGAGCGTCGTGATGCTCCACGCCCAGAGCGTCAGGTAGAACCACACGAACCCGAGGATCCGCGTCGACGAGACCAGGCCGAAGGCGAGGGCGAGGGCGATCACCGCGTGCAGGCGCAGCAGGGTGGACCGGTGGGCCGCGCCCCGCGGCACGAGCCGCCAGGTCGCGAGCGCCGCGCCCGCCCAGATCAGCCCGTACAGCGCGGCGGGCACCACCGACCCGTCGATCCCCGGCTGCCCGGCGAGGAGCCGCCAGGGGTTGAGGTGCACGGCGAACAGCTCGGCCCCTCGCTCGACCCCGATGGGCTCGTCGTCGGGCTCCATGAAGTGGCCGGCGACGATCGACATGTTGCCGGGGTCGCCGGTCGCCTGGTCGATGAGCGGCGGCAACCACAGCACGACGGCCACGGCCAGCGAGAGCCCCGACCAGCCGAGCAGGCGGCGGAGGGCCGGGCGGTCGCCACGCAGGCGCACGGCCCGCACCGCGAACGCCGCCAGCGCTGCGGCACCGAAGCCCGCGATCAGGATCCCGTACGAGATGTGGGTCTGGAGGCAGAACGACGCTGCGAACACCGCCACCGGCAGCATGGGGAGGTCGTCGCAGAGAACCGCCCACAGCGCGACGAGGGTGAGCATCCACCACATCACCGGCAGGTACGGGTTCCAGGGCTCGGTGAGCACCATGGTGCCGTAGAGGTGGACGAGGACGGCCAGGCCGGCGGCGAAGCCGACCGCCAGCGCCGTGCCGCCGCGCCGTAACGCGATCCACAGGGTCAGGGCGACGGCGGTCGTGTTGAGGACGACCACGCCGACCAGCAGGCTCCATGCCGAGCCGCCGAGCGCCCGGTAGGTGGGTGCCAGCGACCAGAAGCTGAGGGGGCCCAGGTGGCTGCCCTGGTTGCCGTTCGACGACAGCCGGCCGACGAGCCCGACGAGCGGCGTGTGGCCGGTGCCGACGTCGCGGACCCGCAGCTCGGTCATCGCGAGGTCGAGCAGGGGGTACCAGCGCGGGGTCCGCAGGGCGACGAGGGCGACGAGGAGCGGAAGCGTCACGACGACGGTGAGGCCGGCCACGAGCAGGGCGCGGCGCCCCCGGCTGGGAGCGGCGGCGTCCGGGCCACCGATCGTGGTGCCCGACACCTCGGTCGGCGTCGCCCCGCCGTCGGCGGTCGCGGTGCCGGCCGCGTCGTCCACGCGCGTCACGAGCCGGGTGCCCAGGTCAGCACCGCCATCGGCTGCGGCATGCGCCCCATGGTGTACAGGGGAGCGGCGACGCTGCTCGGCAGGTCGGACCGGGAGGCGAGGGCGATCATGTTCAGGTCGACGTCGGGGACCGCCTCGTCGAGCCCCGCGGCCTCGAGATCGGCGATGACCTGGGCGCGCAGCTCCATGTACTCCTCCCGCTCGGCGTCGCTGCGCGGGTCGACGAAGGCGAGCTCGCGGGCGCCCGGGTGGGTGCGGGCCACGTCGACGGCCCCGACGCCGAACGCCACGTGGATCTCGGCGTCGGCCTCGTCGGCCGCGATGACGCGGTGGTCGCGCACGCTCAGGCGGTAGTCCTCGGAGGCCCCGACGTCGTAGCCGCGTCGCTCCAGCTCCAGCACCAGGGAGAAGCCGGGTCCGCCGAGCGAGACGGGGTCCGACCACGAGACGAGGAACGTGCCGTCGGGCCCGCCGGGAACCGTGCCGTCCTCGATGGCGTCCACGGTCGGGTGGACGACCTCGGCGAACTCGGCCGAGAACGCCTCCTGGTCGTGGATCTCGGTCGACGGGGCGTCCCGGAGGACGGGGAGCAGCGGCACGGCGATGGCGGCGACCAGAGCCGCCGTGGGGACCCACGAGAGGCGGCGCCAGCGGTCGGCGTCGTCGCGGGCCGCGAGGTTGGCGCCGACGATCCGCGCCGCGGTCGCGATCGCCGCCACCACCGCGAGGGCGGCCGTGCCGTAGCCCCAGAGGCTCAGGTAGTACCAGGGGATCCCCATGATGTTGGCGGCGTTCACGACGCCGAGGGCGATGGCCACGCCGATCACGAGGTGGAGCGCCGTGAGGTCGCGCTCGCGGCGCCGGGCCGCCACGACCGCGGCGACCGCCCACACGGCGAGCAGGCCAGCGCCGACCCAGGGCGACCCGGCGCCGCCGGATCCGACCAGCTGGGTGATGTCGAGCCGGCGCAGCAGCAGCCCCCAGCCCTCGCCGTACCCGATGGCCGGATCGTGCTTGTGGATGACGCCGTCCCAGATGATCGAGAGGTTGCCGGGATTGCCCCCGAGCTGCTGGATCAGGACGGGACTCCACAGGACGGCGCCGAGGAGCGCGCTGCCGCCCGCCCAGCGACGCAGGCGCCGCCGGGCAGCATCGTCGTCCTTGGAGCGCCGGTACCGCCGGACGAGGGACACCACGAGCACGAGCACGAGCCCGCCGACGAGGCCGACGTAGGGGATGTGCGTCTGGGCGCAGAGCGTTCCGGTCACGACCGCGACCGGCAGCAGGGGGAGGTCACCGCACAGGACGCCCCACACGCACACGAGGAACAGGATCCAGAACAGCACGGGCATGAACGGGTTCCACGGGTACACGAGGAGCTGCGTGCCATAGAGGTGGACCAGGACGGCCAGGGCGGCGGCGATCAGCAGGACGCCCCGCAGGCCCCACCGCCGGCTCGTCGCCCACAGGGTCCCGACCAGCGCGAGGACGTTCAACACCGCGTCCGACACCTGCATCGCCCAGGGCGTCGCGCCGAACAGCCGGTACACCGGTGCCAGCAGGTAGAAGCTGAGCGGCCCGGGGTGCGCCCCCTGGGTGTTGTTGATCCCGTAGATGCGCCCGCCGAGCCCGATCGTCGGCGGGTGGGTCGTGAACACGTCGCGCACGCGCATCTCGATCTGCGCGAGGTCGACCTGCGGGTACCACCTCGGCGTCCGGACGGCGATCGCGGCGATCACGATCGGGAGTGCGAGGGCGACGGCGACGGCCACCGCGACCAGACGCTCGCGCCGACCGGACGGCCGGTCGGGAGCGCGCTCGACCTCGTGGCGGTCCCCCAACGTGGCGACCGCGCCCGAAGGCGCAGCGTCGCCCTCGTCGCCGTCCCGGTCGCCGACCAGCGCCCCCTCTGCGCGGCGAGATCGTGTCACGGCAGGCGCTTCAACACCTTGAGCAGGCCCAGCCTGACGGGGGACTGGTGGTGCGAGCGGTGCTCGCCGTCGAGCGACCCGCGGTGCGCGAGGAACCAGTCGTACGACTCGACGAGGGCCGAGGCGTTGGAGTGCCGGGGCTCCCACCCGAGCTCGGTGCGGGCCCGCGTGGTGTCGAACCACAGCGACTCGGCGTACAGCAGCCAGTGGTAGGGGGCGAACGGGGCCAGCCCCATCGTGGCGAGCGCCTGCATGCCCAGGCGGGCCGGGGCGGCCGGCAACGAGCGCACGCGCGACCCGGTGCCGGCGTGGTCGACGACCGCCTGGAGCGTCTCGCGCATCGTCCCGAACTCGGTGGCGCCGATGTTGTAGGTCGTCGGCTTCTCGCGGTCGGCGGCGCGCAGCACGGCGTCGGCCAGGTCGTTGGCGTGGACGAACTGATAGCGGTTGTCGCCCGACCCGAGGACGTAGACGGGGGCACCTTCGGCCACGAACTCGAACAGTACGGCGATGATGCCGAGGCGCCCGTGACCCAGGATCGTGCGGGGCCGCACCACCGTGACGTCCAGGCCGGCGGCGGCCGCGTCGCGGCAGAGGTGCTCGGCCTCGAGCTTGGCCCGCCCGTAGGCCTCGAGCGGTCGGCCCGGGGTGTCCTCGGTGACGGGGTTGGCCTCGGGGATGCCGAAGATGGCGCTCGACGACGTGTGGACGACCTTGGCGACGCCGCGGTCGCGGGCGGCCAGCAGCACGTTGGCGGTGCCGGTGACGTTGACCGACCAGAACAGCTCACGGTCCTTGGCCAGCGGGACCTGGGCCACGTTGTTGAGCACCACGTCCACGCCGTCGCAGGCCTCGTGCAGGGCGGGCAGGTCGCGCACGTCGCCGGCGACGTAGGTCACCCGGTCGTCGGCCGGCGGGTTCAGGTCGAACACGCGGACCTGGTCGCCGCGGGCCAGCGCGCGGTCGGCGAGGATCGAACCGAAGTAGCCGCTGCCTCCGGTGACGAACACGGTGCGCGGCACGGCTACAGCTGCTCCCCGTGGTCGAGGCACCAACGGATGCTGGCGCGCATGCCCTCCTCCAGCGCGACGGTCGGCCGGTAGCCGAGCTCGTCGCGGGCTCGCGAGATGTCGCAGGCGATGGTGTGGTTGAGCTCGCCCAGCACGTGGACCGCCTGCAGGTACCGGCCCCGACCCTGCAGCAGGACGTCGACCCGCTCGGCGAGCCGGGCGGCCGCCCGGGGCATGCGGATCGTGTCGGGTCCCGAGGTCGGCAAGCCCTCGGCGACCAGGGCCCGGCGCACCGTGGCGAGGATCTCGCGGAGCTCGTACGGCTCGGCGTCGGCGATCCAGTACGCGTTGCCCGGGGCCTTGTCGGCCACCTCGGCCCGGAGGAGCCCCTGCACGAGATTGTCGGTGTAGGCCATCGAGCGGCGCTGGGTGCCGTCGCCGACGAGCGGGAAGCGCCCGCGGCGGATCGTGCGGAAGAACTGGCTCTGCCGCGCCGGCTGGTTCGGCCCGTAGAACCACGGGGCGCGGATCGTCACCGCCGGCAGGTCCCCGCGCTCGTGGGCCTTCTGCACGATCTGTTCGGCCTCGTACTTCGACTGCCCGTAGCCGAGGTACGGGTCATACGGCGAGTCCTCGGTGAACACGTCGGCGGGGGTGGCGTTGACGCCGAACGGCGAGTTCGACGACACGTGCACGAACCGCGCCGCGCCGGATCGCCGGGCCCGGTCGACGACGTTCTGGGTGCCGCCGACGTTGACGTCGAAGAACTCACGGGTCGACCTGGTGGGGTGGATGACCGCGGCGGCGTGGAACACCGCGGCGCCCGGTCCGACACCGTCGAAGAGCCGGTCGGCGGTGGCGGGGTCGCGCACGTCGCCGACGACGACCTCGACGGTGGGAGACAGCAGCGCGAGGGGGGCGGCGTGGTCGTCGACCGGCACGAGGCACCGCACCCGCTCGCGGTGCCCGACGAGGGCCCGGACCAGGTTCTGGCCCAGCCAGCCCGAGGCGCCGGTGACCACCGCGGTCGACGCGGGGTCTGACGTGGGGACGTCGGAGGGGTCTGTGTCGGTCACGGGCACCTGTCGGGTGTGGAGGGTCGGGGACGGTGGCGGGCCGCGGCCCGGACCGGCGCCCCGGGCGGGCGGCGGATCATGTCTCGGCCAGGAACTGGTCGCAGTTGCGGGTGGCGATGGCCATGATCGCCGCCTGGGGGTTGACGCCAGGGGCGTCGGGGATCAGCGACCCGTCGTTGACCCGCAGGTTGCGCTGGCCCCAGACCCGGCCGAAGCTGTCGGCACCGGTGCGGCCGCGGTCCTCGCCCATGCGCACCGTCGAGGTGAGGTGCACCGTCATGAGGTTCGTACGGGCCCGCGTGGTCTGGTCCCACCAGGCGCCCAGCTCGTCGACGCGGCGGACGATCGAGCCCCCGACCACCGACGGGTACAGCTCGGTGGCCCCGGCCGCCAGCAGCATCTCGCCGAGGTGGACGAGGCCGCGCGCCAGGCGGCTGAGATCGGCCTCGGTGAGCGAGTAGGTGACGAGCGGCGACCGCAGGCCGGGGAGGGCGACGACCCGGCCGCTGCCCTCGCTGCGGATGGCGGCGTAGTAGGTCGACACGTTCTCCCACGCCGCCAGCGCCTCGTCGTAGGGCGCGCCCGGCTCGGCGAGCGCCATGGCGATGTGCCCGCGGCGGCTCGCCGAGCCGCCGATGGCGACGAACGGCGAGAACTCGGTGACCCGGTGCATGGGCACCTCGCCGTGGTCGAGCGGGTAGGGGAACAGGGCCGCGATCTTGACCGTGGGGTGCATCTTCAGCCCGTTGCCCACGTTGTGGCGGATGCCGCTGCGCTGTAGCAGGGCGGGCGTGTGCACCGCGCCGCCGCACACGAAGACCTGGTCGGCCTTCACGATCAGGTGCTCGACGCCGCCGTCGGGGTGGGTCCGCCGGCACTGGGCACCGACGATCGTGTCGCCCCGCCGGGCCAGCTTCACGACCCGGGTGTCGGGGAGGATCTTCGCACCGTGCGCCACCGCCCGGGGCAGCAGGGTGCGCGACATCGTCTGCTTGGTGCCGCGACCGGCGCGGTCGTAGCTGAACACGCGGGAGAACTCGACGTTGCGCCAGCCGAGCTTGGTGGCCCCGCGTTCGAGCACGGCCGACGAGGCGGGAGGCGCCCCCGGCACCGTCGTGACGCTGAGCTGGCTCTCGACGCGGTCGGCGTAGCCGGCGAGGCCGGCGGGGGTGAACTCGTCGATCGAGTACCGGCGGCGCCACTCGTCGGCGAGGTCGTCGGGCAGTCGGTGGTACAGGCCGCTGTTGATCTCGGTGCTGCCGCCGACGCAGCGGCCCTCGGCGTAGGCGACCGCGGGGTTGCCGAGCGCGGCCGCCAGCCCGTGGTGCCGGTACTTCGCCACCATCTCGTCGAGCGAGAAGGGCTCGACGCTGTCGGCGTCGACCCAGGGACCCTCTTCCACCACGGTGACCGATCTGCCGGCGGCGGCGAGTGCGGCGGCCGTCACGGCCCCGCCCGCGCCCGAGCCGATGATCAGGACCTCGGTGGACAGCGCCGCCATCAGGCCGCGGCCTCGGGGGTCAACTCGTTCTCGGCGAACGCGACCAGGGACTTCATCATGCGGACGTATTGGCGCAGGACGCCGATGCGGCTCGTCTCCCACCCGTCGAGCAGTTCGGCCAGTGCCTCGGCATCGCCGGCCGGGAGTCGGCCGGTGGCGCGCAACACGCCGGCATACGTCCCGAGCAGGACCGATTCGCCCACGACACCGAGTCGCAGGTGCTCGGGCATGTCGCGCAGCGAGCCGTCGACGAACGCCTCGATCGCCGAGCGCGCCTCGGGATCGCTACCGGCGATGAGGGTCCCCACGACCTCGCGCTCGAACCAGAGCATGACGTCGCAGCCTAGTCAGGCGCCTCCAACCGGTCGCGATTGCGCGCCGTCCCCGGAGCGGCGGGGCCGCGGCCGCGGTCGGGCGGGGAACCCGGGCTCGACTCGCCTGGCCAGAGGCGTCGCGCCGTCGCGCCGGTGACCCGGCCGCTGACCATCGCCCGCCACGCCCCGCGGTACCCGGGCAGAATGCCGGACACGAGGAGCAGATGGCCGACGACCAGGGCGGTGAGGACGTAGGTCGCGGCGCGGTGGACGCGCACCATCGTGGCGAACGTCGGACCGCCGGTGAGCGTGGTCATCGCGACCCCGGTTACGCCGAGCGTGGCGAGGGTCACGACGAACGCCACGTTGGCGAGGCGCTGGCCGGGGTCGAAGTGCCCGCGATGCGGGCGGAACCGCCCCGTGAGCGCCCCGACCGGCCACCGGAGGAACCAGCGGCCGTCGCCACGGTGCACGCGGGCGGTCTCCCGCACGAACGTCCATGCGGCCCGCACGCCCAGCGTGACGCCGAGGGCGGCGAGGGCGACGAGCACCCATCCGGCCCAGCGGTGGACCTCGGTGTCGGGGGTCCCGAGGACGTCGGCCAGCGCGCTGGGCCGGCCCTCGTTCCCGGCCCGCAGCCACCACCCCGTGGCCAGCAGCACGCTCGTGACCACGAACGTGGCGGCGTGGAAGGCGCGTGTCGCCAGGTTGTTGCGGACGAGCGGTCCCGGAGGGGGGTTCCCCGGGACCGCTGGCCGTTCAGTAGCCGTAGCCGCCGGCGGCCGTCGTGTCGGTGGTCGCATCGGAGGTGGTGGCCGGCCCACCGCCGGCGGCGTCCCCGACCATCACCGAGATCTCGGTGCGGGCGTCGGTGAGGCTGTGGTCCGCGTTGGCGATGACGGCCTCGATCGTGTGCTCTCCCGGGTCGAGGCGGTCGACCGTGAAACGAGGCTCGTAGACGAGGTCGTACTCGCCCTCGGCCGTGTTGCCGTCGTAGTAGAGGTGCACGTGGTGCAGCCCGGTGTCCGGCTCGCCGATGTCCACGCTCGTGTCCACCTCGAGGTCGAACTCGGCGCCCACCTCGGACCCGTCTCCCGGCTCCACGATGTCCACGGTCATGTCGCCGCCCCCGCCCTCGCCGCCGCTCCCGCTGCCGGCGGCGGTGGTGTCGTCGTCATCGTCGCCGCACCCGGCGGCGAGCAGGATCGCGGCCGCGGCGACGGCCAGGCCGGTACGCAGGATGCGCCGCGGCCGGGTCCGCGGGCCGCTGCTGTCGGTTCTCGTCGTGTCCATGCCCGTCATACCGTCCGCGGCCCGGCGCGGATCTCGCGGGCCGGCGGCACGAGTTGCGCGGCGGCCGACCCCGGGGTGTGCTTGACCGCGTGGACGGAGATCCGTTCGCCGCTCCGAGCGGTAGGGAGGGCGTGTGGGAGGTGTCCTACGAAGCCCTCTTCGCCGGCTATGCCTCGGGCGACCCCGAGGCGGCCGCGGCCTTCGTGCGCCGGGTCGAGCGCAACGTCTACGGGCTCGCGCTCGCCATCGTCCACGACCCGGCCGAGGCGCAGGACGTCGCCCAAGAGGCGCTGCTGCGCGCCTGGCGCTTCGCGGCGAGCTTCGATCCGCGCCGGGGGTCGGTGATGGCCTGGCTGCTCGGCATCACCCGCAACGTGGCCCTCGACAGCGTGCGGGGCCGGGGGCGGCGGCCGGCGACGGTCGCCGACGTGCCGGCCGCCTGGTCCGTCGACACCACCGACCTCGGCGACGTCGTCGACCGCCGCGACGACGCGGCGCGGGTCATCGACCTCGTGCGCGACCTCCCGCCGGCGCAACGCGACGCCCTCGTGTCGGTGACCCTGCTCGGGCTCAGCACCCGTGAGGTGAGCGAGCGGGACGCGATCCCGCACGGCACGGTCAAGACGCGTGTCCGGCTCGCCCTGCGCAAGCTGCGCGACGACATGGGGGTCCGCCAGTGACCGAGCGGACGTCGTGCGAGCACGTGCGCGAGGTGGCGCCTGATGTCGCCCTCGGCCTGCTCACAGGCGAGGAGCGGGCCGAGGCGCTCGACCACCTCGAGGGGTGCGAGGCCTGCCGCGCCGAGGTCGCGTCCCTGGCGGTGACGGCGGACGAGGTGCTGCTGGCGTCGCCCGAGGCGGATCCGCCGCCCGGGTTCGCCGATCGGGTCCTCGCCCGGCTGGCTTCCGAGCGGGCCGCCGGAGACGTGCTCCCTGACGTCTCCGGCGCGCCCCTGGCAGCGGGCGCGGGGCCCGTACGGCCGCCGAGCGACGCGGCCCCGCCGGAGGCTGCGGGTCGTCGCCCTGGCAGCAGCGGCGGCCGTCCTGGTCGTCGTCGCGGGGCTCGTGGCGGTCGGGCGCGACCGAGGCGGTGCTGGCGACGACGTGGCCGTCGCGGTGATGCGCACCGGGGGCGGGCATCTCGTCGGCGAGGTCACCGCGGCGGGCAGCGATCCCACGGTCGTCACGCTCGACGTCCCCGGTTGGGACGAGGTTCTCGAGCGCTGGGGCGACGCCCCGGCCGGCGACTACTGGCTCGTGGCCGAGCAGGAGGACGGGACCCGCACCATGCGGGCCCTCGCCACTGACGTGGAGGACTGGTCGATGCGGGTCGACGCCCCGGTCGACGACATCGCCACGGTGTCCATGGTCGACAGCGACGGCCGGGTGTGGTGCACCGGCTGGTTCGCCTCGACCTGAGCAGGTCCGTCTAGAGCTCGGGCCAGCGCCGGCGACGCCGCGTGCGCGCCCGGTCGGGGTCGCCCAGCGCCCACGCCCGCCGCCACGCGGGGGCGTCGGGACCGACCAGCGCGGGGGTCTCGCCGGCGTGGGCCCGGCGGCGGGCCGACCACCAGTCGGTGGTGGCCTCGTCGGCCAGCGCCGCCACCGCCCGCTCGACGGTGGCACCGAAGCGCCGGCTGTCGTCGCCCTCGGCCGGCACGAGCGGGGAGCCGAAGGTGACCCGGGTGCTCGCCGGGGACGGCAGCTTCCGGCCCTTGCGCAGGATGCGGCCGGTGCCCTCGATGTGGACCGGCACGACGGGCACGTCGCACCGCAGGGCGAGGTAGGCGGCCCCGCCCCGGAACGGTTGGCCCCAGCCGTCGGGGCTGCGCCCGCCCTCGGGGAAGATCAGCATCGACCAGCCGGCGGCGAGGAGGGCGGCGGCCCGATCGGCCGAACGGCGGCCGACCTTGGTGCGCTCGATCGGGATGGCGCCGAGGGCGAGGGCGGACAGGGCGCTGGTGGCGGGGGTCCGGAAGAAGTAGTCGGCGGCCGCCCCGACGAACAGCTTGTGCCGCCACGGCTCGGGGATCGAGGTGACGAGCAGCGGCGTGTCGACGTGGCTGTGGTGGTTGCCGGCGAAGATCACGGGCCCGCCGTCCTCGGCCAGCTGCGCCAGGCGGTCGAGCCCGTGGCGCTCGGGCCGGGCCAGGGCGGCGACCGCAGGGCGGGCGATCGCCTCGACCAGCGCCACCCGGGCCAGGCGGGCCGGGTAGCGCCGGGCCCAGGCCGTGTCGTAGTCGGCGCCGGACCGGGGCTTCGTGGGAAGCGTCTCGACGCCCTCGGGCACCGTCGGCGCCGAGAACGGGAACGGCAGGCGGGGCAGCCTGCGGGCCAGCGGGCCGGGGACGCCGGCCATCAGGCGGTCACGTCGGCCATGACGAGCGGCGGGTTGTGGAGGTGGGTGATCGTGGCCTGGCGGCCGACCACGTCCTCGGCCATCTCGAGCGCGTCCTGCAGCGTGGACGCCACGCTGAAGCCGAGGCGGCGCACCGACCGGGGCTCGCCGCCCACGACGATGACCTTGCCGGCGTGCGCCATGCCGTGGCAGCCCCAGTACCACATGTAGAACGGGTGCACGCCGTGGTAGGCGTAGCTCGTCCGGTACAGGTGGCGGTACCACTCGTCCTCGGCGAACTGCTTCTCGTAGCGGGCCTCGATCTCGACCGGGTCGGTCGTGTCGGCCAGGACCTGCTCGAAGAAGTCGATGTAGCTGGGGTGGTGGACCGGGTGGAACTCCCACGGGGTGGGATGGCTCATGATGACCACGCCCCCCTCGCGCACCGGCGGCACCCCGCGGTACATGTTGAAGAAGTAGCCGAGCCCCAGGCACATGACGAGGATCGGGTTCATCACCGAGTTGACGTTGTAGGGGCAGATGTAGGGCAGCCCCATGGTGAGGATGTCGGTCTGGCCCTCGACGGGCACGAGCTGCTGGCGGAAGACGTTCTCGGTGGTGGCCTCGTGGACCGCCTCGATCTCGCCCGCCTGCACGGAGGTGAGCCCGTAGGGCGCCTGCCACGAGTGGAAGATCTTCCGGCGGGCCTTGAGCGGCAGCCGGTCGAGCCCGGCCTTCATGCCGACGAAGGTGGCCCGGTCCCTCGCGGACCACTCCCACTCGCGCTTCTGCAGCACCGACATCGGGCCCGAGGCGCCGAACGTGTCGTTGTTCAGCGTGGTCTCGATCTGGAACACCTTCACGCCGGCGTCGCGCAGGACCTTGCCCATGCGCCAGTTGCTGCTGTGCAGCTCGGAGCTGTGGCGGTCCATGAAGCTGCGGCTGTGCTGCATCGTCTGCACGTTGTGGTGATGGCGCAGGCTCCGGTAGCTGGCCAGGCCGGTGGCGGTGGACTTGTGGCCGCCGTCCATCGACACCAGGTTGATGTTCACGTAGACGAGCAGGTCGCTCTCGGCGGCCCGCTTGTTGATCTCGACCTCCTCGCCCTGGGGCGTGGTGCCGAGGAAGGCGAGGTTGTCGGGGTCCTCGGCGTCGTGGTTGTAGAGCAGGCCGTGGGGGGCGAAGGCGTCGTAGACCCGGTCACCGACGGCGTGGCGCAGCTCGGCCTCGGTCATGCGGCGGTGCAGGGCGAGCGCGGCGATGATGTGGACGTCGTCGACGCCGGCCTCGGCCGCCAGGTCGAGCACCGCCTCGATGACGCGCTGGCGTACGTCGGGGCGGCGCATGGGGGGCAGCGGCAGCGAGATGTCGTCGAAGGCGATGGTCAGCTTCATGCCCCGCCGCAGCAGGCTGCGCAGCGGCGGGCTGTCGCCCAGCGGGTGGTCGAGGGCGTGGCGGATGGCGCCCTCGGGGTCGTCGAGGGCCTCGAGCGGCTCGCCCGGGTAGAGCACGCGGCTGCGGCCGGCCGGCAGCTTCTCGAGCCGCAGGCTCTCGCCGTGGTGGAACAGGATCGGGGGCGTCGACCGGTCGACGTCGAGCACGAATCCGGGGCGGGGCATCAGTGGACCTCGGGGGACGGGACAGGGGTGCGGAAGGGGGCTCGCCAATCCGGCGCGGGATCGCCGCCGTCGTCGAGCCAGAAGTCGGTGCTGCGGGCGATGCGGTCGCCGTCGACGTCTGCGAACGAGAGGCAGTGGAACAGGACATCGCCGTGCGCCACCCGGACGCGGGCGACGACCCGGGACCCGTCGGCGACGGCCTCGTCGACGGTGATGGCCCAGCCCTCGGGGTAGGCGCGGTTCATGGCGATGAAGGCGTCGGCCGAGCCGAACCGCTCGTGCGACGCCGGGTAGTCGCAGGTGTAGCCGTCGGCGAGCGTGGCGCGGGCGCCGTCCCAGTCGCGGGCCTCCATGCGCTCCCACAGGCCACGCACCACGTCGGCCGGGGTGGGGGCCGGGCTCACCGTCGCGGCCCCCGGGTGTCGGCCCGCAGGTCGAAGGCGATCTTGACCGCGCCGCGGGCGCCGGCGTGGGCGGCGTGGTCGACGGCGTCCTCGTAGCGGGACAGGGGGTAGGTGGCCGTGACGAGCCGCCCCAGGTCGAGGTCCGCCACGAGCTCCAGGGCCGTGTCGAAGTCGGCCCGCTCGTAGGCGTAGCAGCCGCGCAGGCTGGTCTCGCGGTGCCACAAGGCCGTGAGGTCGAGGGTGGTGCGGCCGGGCATGCCGACCGCGTAGACCGTGCCGCCCGGAGCCACGACCTGCAGCGCCTGGGTCAGCGTGGCCTCGCTGCCGACGCAGTCGACGACCGCGGGGGCGCCCCCGGTCAGCTGGGCGCCGATCACGAGCGAGCCGGTGGCGGAGCGGACGGTGCGGGCCAGCTCGCCCGGTGCGCAGGTGGCGTCGGCGCCGAGCTCCTTGGCCCAGCGGCGTTGGTCGGGGTGCTTGGCGGTGGCGAGGATCTCGGTGGCGGGGGAGAGGCGCCGCAGGGCCGCGATCGTGAGCAGCCCGAGCGTCCCCGACCCGATCACGGCCACGCGGCCCGCGACGACCTGCCGGGCGGCGTGCACCGCGCAGGCCAGCGGCTCGACGATGACGGCCTGTTCGTCGGTCAGCACCTCGGGCACGTCGACGAGCTGGCTGGGGTGGACGACCATCTCCTGCGACCACCCGCCGCCGGTCGACTCGCAGAACCCGCACTGCAGGCCGGGCTCGAGGTGGCCGAAAGCGATGCGCTCGCACAGGTTGATGCGCCCGGCGGCGCACTGGTCGCACGGCGGGGCCACGCCCCGCGTGACGCAGGTCAGCACGGGCACGACGACGGCCCGGCGGCCGTCCTCGAGGTCGCCGACGACCTCGTGGCCGGGCGTGAACGGGAACGAGACGATGGGCTCGAAGTACCGGGACGACTGCCCGTCGATCGTGGCCAGGTCGCTGCCGCAGATGCCCGACAGCCGGGGGCGGAACCGTAGCCAGCCGGAGCCGGGCAGCTCGGGCGGGTCGACGTCGCGCAGCGACAGCGGACCGTACCGGGCGCCCCGCCCGGGCCGCAGCGACCCCGCGACCATGGCGGCCGCGTAGCGGGCCGGCTTCCGCGAGAACACGAGAGCCTTCATCGCCGGCCCCCGGTCGTCGCCTCCCGGCGGTCGCGGCGCCCGTTGCGGCCGTTGCCCGAGGACCAGACGTCGGCCGAGAGGATGCGGGTCAGGAGCCCGTCCCCGCCCCGCCCCTTCCAGGCCGGCCCGATCGGCAGCGGGGGCTCGGGGGCGCCGTCGGCCTTGTCGAAGTGCTCGACGAGCCACCCCCGCTTGCGGGCGAGGGCCGCCAGGCGCGTCTCGGGGTTGACCGCCACGGGGAAGCCGACGGCCTCGAGCATCGGCAGGTCGGAGGTCGAGTCGGCGTAGGCGACGCCCTCGGCCAGGTCGAAGCCGTTGGCCGCCGCGTACTCGGCCAGCACGGACGCCCGCGCCTCGCCGGTCGGCGGCACGTCGGTCAGCTCGCCGCGGTAGGTGCCGTCGGGCCGGGTGTCGAGGCGGGCGCAGACGACGTCGTCGAACAGGGGTCGCAGCGGCCCGATGGCGAAGTCGAGGGCCCCGGTGATCAGCAGCGTGCGGTGCCCGAGGCGCCGGTGCTCGCGCACGCGGCGGATGCCGGCCGGGAACGACTTGGCCAGCAGCAGGTGGCTGAACATCTCGGTGGCGTCGGCGTCGAGCTGATCGATCGGCGCCCGGTCGTAGCGCCGGTAGAAGTGGCGGAGGAAGTCGCTGCGGTCGCGGCGGTCGAGCGCCAGCAGCGACGGTGCTTCGGCCAGCGTCTTGGCGATGTAGCGCAGCCGGTCCTCGCGGGGCAGGCGTCGGGTGGCCAGCCACGAGTACGAGGCCACGACGTTGGACGCGATCAGCGTGTTCTCGAGGTCGAACGCCGCGAACTGGCGCTCGGGGGCGAGCACCTGGCGGCGCAGGCGGTCCGACCGGTTCTCGACGGTACGGCCCCCCGAGCTGGTGCGCACCCGGGCGTGATGGATGACCGACGGCAGGTGCACGTCGTGCACGTAGGTGGGCCAGTCGATGACCCGGGGATCGAAGCAGAACGCCTCCTGGTCCGCCTCGTCGAGGCGCTCGAAGCGGGCGAGGAGACGGTCGACGCCGTAGATCGCCTCGCACTCGGCGTAGGCGCCGTACAGCTCGACGTAGCCCAGGGCCCGCTCGGCCTCGTCCCGCCGCTCCTCGAGCTTGGCCGCCCACGTCGCCTGCTTGCCCCGCAGCGGCAGGGACTGGAGCACGGCCTCGGCCCGGTCCATCGTCGTCTTCGCCCGCTCGAGCTGGCGCTGGACCCGGCCCCGCCCGGGGAACGACCAGTCCGGCACGACGATGGGCTGGCCCTCGCTGTCGTAGAGGGGTCGCGCGGTGAACCACTCGCGCACCAGGTCGACGAGCTGGCGGTAGCGCAGAGGGTTGACCGAGCCCGACGCCACCTGGGTGATCTCGGGCTCGTCGGGCGGCCCGCCGGCGGCGGCGTCGATGACGGCCGCGACGACCATGTCGACGGGGATGACGTCGACCGTGCCCTCGGGGACGCCCGGGAACTCCTTCAGCAGCCCCCGTGCGTAGCTGATGATGATCGGCTCGGCCATGCGGAAGCCGCGGATCCAGCCGGGGCGGGGCTCGGCCCACGCCGACTCGATGATCGAGGGCCGGACGATCGACACGGGGATGTCGCCGCGCTGCTGGAGCAGGGCCCGCTCGCCGAACGCCTTGGTGTAGGCGTAGGCGTCGGGCCAGCCCAGCGACACCGCCCGCGCCCGCCCGGCCTCGACCATGCGGTCCTTGACCCAGGCCTGGCGGCGCTGCTCGGTCTTGGCCGACAGCGCGGGCGTGCCGGCGGCGCCCAGCTCGCGGACGGCCTCGGCGCGGAACCCCACCAGGGCCTCGGGGGTGCGGCTCTGGGCCTCGGCGTCCCGGCGGGCTCGTCGGGCGCCCTCGACCTCGGCCCGCCAGTCGGCGTCGACGAAGAACGGGCTCTCGTGCACCGGCTCCTCGGACGCCGCGCCCCGGCGGTTGCCGGCCACGTAGCACGTGGACACGGCCACGAGGTGGGGGGTGACGCCCAGGTCCTGCAGCGTGAGGGCGATCCGGCTGGGCCCGAGGAGGTTCACCTCGACCGCGCCGTCCAGCGGCGAGTCGAACGCCACCGTCGCCGCCGAGTGGACGACGATGTCGCACGAGGCGAGCACGGCCCGGCCGTCCTCGTCCAGACCGAGGCCGTCGGTGCCGACGTCGCCGGCGATGACCTGGACCCGGCGGTCGACGGCCGCGTCGAACTCCTCCTTGCCCAGCTCGGACCGCAGACGGTCGAAGGCGTCGTTGCGGAAGATCTCGCGCTTGGCCCGCTGCGCGACGGTCGACCGCTTGCCGGGGCGGATGAGCAGGACGACCTCGCAGCCGGGCACCGAGCGCATCAGCCGCTCGATGAGCGCGGTGCCCAGGAAGCCGGTGCCACCGGTGATGGCGATGCGCTTGCCGTCGAGAGCCTCGGGGATCATCGGGTCTTGTCTACCATTTGGTAGATGGCGATCGCGAAGGACGGCCCCGGACTGCTCCCCTCCGAGCGGCGGCAGAACAAGACGGCCGACCGCATCCTCATGGCGGCCATCGACGCGTTCGGCACCCGGGGCTACGGCGCCACCTCGCTCGACGACCTCGCCCGCGAGCTCGGCATCCGCAAGCAGACGATCCTCTACTGGTACCCGGCGAAGGAGGCGTTGCTCGACGCCGCGGTCGACCGTACGGCCACCGAGGTCTCGGTCCGCCTCGAGCGCGCTGTCAGCCGGGCGGGCGAGGGGTTCGACCGCGTCGATGCGATCGTGCGGGCGATGTTCCGGTTGGCGGCGCGCCACCCGTCCATGCTCGGGTTCCTGCGCGAGGTCACCCGGCTGGGCCCGCCGGCGTCGACCCGCCTGCTGGGCTCGCTCACACCCCTCGTCGATCGCGCCGCCGCCCACCTCGCGAGCGAGATGGACGCGGGGCGCATCCGCCGCCACGACCCCCGGCTCATCCTGCTGGCGGCCTACTCGATGGTCACGGGCCTGGCGACCGAGGTCGAGGTCCTGCGGACCTTCGGCGAGGAGCCCACGCTGGCCTCGCTGGTGCGCCGGCGCGACGAGCTGATCTCGCTGCTGCGCGACGCCCTCGTGCCCGCGGGCGCGTGAACGCGCTCAGCGCTTGGTCGAGGACTGGCTGCCGGGGGAGCGACACGGACGTGTTCGGGTCGAGCGCTGCGACCTGGCAGGGCGCCCGATGCGATGGGTCGTCAGGGGCAGCCGTTGCGGTGGGCGCGGCCCAAGTCGGCGAGCTCCCGGAGGGCGGCGGCGTCGCCCGCGGCCCATGGGTTCACGACTCCGGTGTCCTGGGTCGGCGCGTCGGGCGCGGGGTTGATCGCCGTTCGGTCGCCTCCAGACGTTGTGCTGGCTCCGAGCGTCGCCAGGACGAGCAGCAGCACGCTGAGGGCGATCGCAACGGAGACGACGATCGTGACGACGTGGTTCCGGGGACCGAGGGTGACTCGCATCCGACGTACCTCCTGGGTCGTTGGAGGGGTTGACACGACGGAGCGTCGGGCCTGCCGGTCGCACGACGGTCTCGCAGCGGTCTCGTTGTGGTCCCACGTCTGCTCGCGTACCGTGCGAGCTGGTGGAGTTCAGGGTCCTCGGGCCCCTCGAGGTGGCGGGCGCCACAACGTCGAGCCAGCTCGGAGGGCGGAGAGAGCGGGCGGTTCTTGCTGCGCTCGTGCTCGCCGCGGGAGAGGTGGTGGGCACCGATCGGTTGATCGATGCGCTGTGGGGTGAGCGCCCGCCCAGGTCGGCCTCCAAGAATGTCCAGAATTGTGTGCTGCGGCTGCGCAAGGCGCTGGGTCCCGAGGTGATCGAGACCCGGGCACCGGGGTACCGGCTTGCCGTTCCGGTCGACGCGATCGATGTCCGCAGGTTCGAGGACCTGGTGACGCTGGGTCGGGCGGCGCGGGTGAACGGGACCCCTGATCGTGCCACGGGCATGTTCGGTGAGGCCCTCGCGCTCTGGCGGGGTCCGCCGTTCGACGAGCTGCGGGGCTGGGATCCAGCAGACGTCGAGGCTGCCCGTCTGGCGGAGCTTCGGCGCGCCGCCGCCGAGGAGCTCATGGACGCCGAGCTCGCTTGCGGGCACCACGACGCGTGCGTCGCTGGGCTGGAGCGGATGGCCGCGGAGGAGCCGTTCCGGGAGCGACGCTGGGCCATGTTGATGCTCGCGCTGTACCGCTCTGGCCGGCAGGCGGACGCCCTGCGCACCTACCAGCGGGCGCGTACCGTGCTGGCGACCGACCTGGGCCTCGAGCCCGGGTCCGAGCTGCGGGCGCTCGAGCGTGCGGTCGTCGCCCAGGACGGGTCGCTGGACCTGGCGGGGCCGCCGCCCCCCGAGTCCAGCACGATCGGGGCGCCACCCGTTGGTGAGGCGAGGGTCGTGTTCATCCTCTTCAGCGACGTGGTCGCTTCGACCGAGGTGCTGGACCGCCTGGGTGACGAGGCTGCCGAGGACCGACGACGAGCACATGTCCGGCTGCTTCGAGACGCGGTGGCCACCCACGGTGGTCGGGAGGTGAAGAATCTCGGTGACGGGCTCATGGTGGCGTTCGCGTCAGGCGCCGACGCCGTCGCGTGCGCGTTGGAGATGCAGCGCGCTGTCGAGGAGAGCATCCGAGCTTCGCCCGACGCCATGAACATCCGGATCGGACTGCACGTCGGGGAGCCCATGCGTGACGAGGACGACTACTTCGGGACGTCGGTCGTCATCGCTCGACGCCTCTGTGATGGCGCGGCACCCGGCCAGATCGTCGCCTCCGACCTCGTGCGCGAGCTCGTCGAGCCCCGCCGCCGGTTCACGTTCGCCGATGCCGGATCGACCGCGCTGAAGGGACTGGCGGAGCCGGTCCCCGCGGTCGAGATCCTGGGTGAGTCGACCGAGGTCGAGGTGGAACCGCGCACCCCGGCCGAGCCGCCCTACAAGGGCCTCGTCGCGTTCGAGCCAGAGGACAGCGGGCTGTTCTTCGGCCGGGAGGCGACGGTGGCGATGCTCATGGATCGCCTGGCGACGGCGCGACTGCTGGCCATAGTCGGTGCGTCCGGTACCGGGAAGTCGTCGCTGGTTCGGGCCGGCGTTGTGTCCGCTCTGCGCACGGACGCGCTGCCTAGCAGCTCGATGTGGCCCACGTTGCTGATGAGTCCGGGGGCGCACCCGCTGGCGGAGCTCGCTGCGCACCTGTCGCTGCGCGCGGGTGTTCCGGTGGGCTCGATGCTCGACGACCTGGCTGGCGGGCCCCGGGCGCTCGATCTGGCCGCCCGCCAAGCGGCCGCATCGCTGCCGGCGGGGGCGCGGGTGGTGGTCGTCATCGACCAGTTCGAGGAGCTCTTCACGCTGTGCCGGGACGAGTGCGAGCGCGGGCAGTTCATCGACGCGCTCGTCCACGCGGTGACGGTGGCCGGTGGGATCACGACTGTCGTGCTCGCCATCCGGGCCGACTTCTACGGCCACTGCGCCGCCCACGCCGAGCTCGCCCGCCTGCTCGAGACCGGCAATGCTTTGCTGGGCTCGATGTCAGGCGCGGAGATGGCCGCGGCCATCGATGGTCCCGCCCGGGTTTCGGGCTTCCGCCTCGAGCCCGGCCTCACCGAGGTCATCCTCCATGACGTGGCCGATGAGCCGGGGGCGCTGCCACTGCTGTCGCATGCGCTCCTCGAGACATGGAAGCGGCGGCGAGGCCGGATGCTCACCCACCGCGGGTACGACGACGCCGGGGGCGTGCGGAGCGCCATCGCGCGCACTGCAGAGTCCGTCTACGGGCAGCTCGACCCCGCACAGCAGTCACTGGCCCGCAACCTCTTCGTGCGCCTGACCGACCTCGGCGAGGGAACTGCCGACACGCGGCGACGCGTCGCCTTCGCCGAGCTCTCGGCGGGGCCGGGCGAGTCCGAGCGCCTGGCGTCGGTGCTTCACACCCTCGCGGAGGCCCGCCTGGTGACGCTGGGGGAGGCGGATGTCGAGCTAGCCCACGAGGCGCTCATCGGGGAGTGGCCCCGCCTGCGCGGCTGGCTCGACGACGACCGTGAGGGCCTACGCATCCACCGCCACATCACCCACGCAGCCGAGGACTGGGAGGTGCTGGGCCGTGACCCCGCCGAGCTGTACCGCGGACCCCGGCTGGCCGCCGCTGTCGAATGGGCCGACCGCACTGGCGACGGGGAGCTCAATCCCCTGGAAGGCGAGTTCCTCGCCGCCGGTCGTGCACGTCAGCAGCAGGAGATGCGCGAGCAGGCGGCCCAGGTGCGCCGGCTCCGGCGCCTGCTCGCCGGCGTGGGGATCGCGCTGGTCGCCGCCCTCGTCGCCGGCACGCTCGCCCTCGTCGAGCAGCGCCGGGCCGACGACCACGCCGACGCGGCGCGGGACGCGACGCTGCGAGCCGACGTGGGCCGACTCGTCGCTGAGTCCGACAACTTGTCAGATCGAGACCGCTACCTGGCGGCTCTCCTGGCGCTGGAAGCGCACCGCGTCGCCGACACTGCTGCCACCCGCAGCGCGGTGCTGAACGCCGTGCTCGCCGAGCCCCGGCTGCAAACCACGATGTCGGCCGGACACGCCGGCTACGTCGCGGTGTCCTATGTCCCGCCCGGCCGGCTGGTCGCAGCGCGGAGTGCCGACATGCTCGACTTCTTCGACACCCGGACCGGCCGCCCCTCGGGCGCGTCGATCGACCTCGAGGCGGGTGGCGGTCGCGCGTTCGCGGTGAGCCCCGACGGCAACGTCGTGGCCACCGGCAGCCGTGACGGAACGGTGACGCTGTGGGATGTGAAGACACGCGAGCGCAGCGGTCCAGCGCTGACGCTCGAACACGACTCACTGGGCCTCGCCTTCAGTCCCGACGGCGAGCGGCTCGTCACTCTGGAGGGGGAGTACGCCGACACGAGCCCGATGGCCACGGTTGCTTCCGTGCACGTCTGGGACGTCGCCACCCGCGAGCCCGTCGACCTTCCGCTGGACGGGCACACGGCCTCGGTCACCACGGCCGCGTTCAGCCCCGACGGGCGGATCCTGGCCACCGGTGGCAACGACGGCAGGGTCGTCCTGCACGACGCCGCCACGGGCGTCACCCTCGGGCCACCTCTTCCCGCCGGCAGCTACGTCATCAGCCTCTCGTTCGGCCCCGACGGCACGCGCCTCGGCGTGGGGACCCAGGAGGGCGAGAGCCTCATCTTCGACGTCGCGACCGGTGCGCAGCTGGCAGCCCTGCCGGGCGAGGGCATCGTCTCCAAGGTGGCCTTCAGCCCCGACGGCCACAGGATCGCCACGTTCATCGACGATGCCCAGGTGTTCGACGGGGCCACGTTCGAGCCCATCGGCTCACCGATGGATACACACGGCGGGTACTCGAACGGCGCCTTCAGTCCCGACAGCCGGACGCTCGCGATCACTGGGTTTGCGGGCTTCGTCGGCCTGTGGGATCCCGACGGCCAACCCCGCATCGCCAAGCCGATCCCCGGCTCGTCGCCCCTCGGCGGGGTGTTCAGCCCGGACGGCAAGCTCATCGCTGTCCGCGACGTCGGCCGCGTGACGCTCTACAGCGCGGCGACACTCGCCCCCGTCGGTCCCCCTCTGCCAGTCCCGGCCGGCCCGCCGGTGCACGGCTTCCCGCCCGTTGGAATTGTCGCCTTCAGCCCCGACAGCCGCGTCCTCGCCGTGGGCGGAGGGGCCCCGACGATCCAGCGCTACAAGGTCGCCACCCTCGATCCCGTCGGCGACCCGATACAGGTGGACGCCTCGCCGAGCAGCCTGGCCTTCAGTCCGGACGGCGACGTCCTGGCCGTCGGCTCGGCCCTCGACAGGATCACGCTTGTCGACACCCAGCAGGGAACGCAGAGTCCACCGCACCGGCTGGGGAGCAGCTCGTTCACGGACGTGACCTTCAGCCCCGACGGACTGCGACTGGTCGCCACGAGCTTCGGCGGCGGCGCCTGGGTCTTCGACCTCACCAAGGAGGACCCGACACCGGAGCTGCTCCCGGACACGGTGGACGACGTCGCCGTGGCCGCCTTCAGCCCCGATGGCAGCCTGGCAGCGACCGGAAGCCCGAACGGGACGGTGCAGTTCCGCGACCCCCGAACGTTCGCTCCACTCGGCGCCCCGGTGACCGTGGCCGAAGGGTTCGTGAGCTCTCTTGCCTTCAGTCCCGATGGCAGCCTGCTCGCGGCCAGTGACCTCAACCAGTCGCTCACCGCCTCGACGACCCGGCTCGTCGACGTGGCGACGCGCCAGACCGTGGGCGAGCCCCTGGTCGGTCTGCCTACTCCGCCGTCGTTCAGCCCCGACGGCACGACGATGGCGACGTCGTCGTCGAGGAACACATTGTTGTGGAGCCTCGACCCGGTGATCTGGCGTGAGCGGGCGTGCGAGATCGCCGGCCGCAGCCTCACGGATGCAGAGGTGCGCGAGTACCTTCCCAACAACCCTGGTGCGTCGCCGACCTGCGCCGATTTCCCGAGAGCTGAAGCACGTCAACGAGATCCGTGACGCCGGCTCGAGCCCGGCACCGACCTCGCCGCCGGGATCAGTCCGACGACGACGTGTTCTGCGCCGCCAATTTCAGCGCTTGGTCGAGAAGCGGCTGCGTCGCTCGTGGCGCTCGACCGCGAGGCGCACGAGCTCGTCGATGAGGTCGGGGTAGGCGAGGCCCGAGGCCTCCCACAGCCGCGGGTACATCGACACGGGCGTGAACCCCGGGATGGTGTTCACCTCGTTGACGAGGAAGCCCCGGCCGCCCTCGTCGTAGAAGAAGTCGACGCGGGCCATGCCGTCGCACCGCAGGGCGCGGAACGCCCGCCGCGCGAGGTCCTGGACCTCGGCGGTGGCGGCCTCGTCGATCGGCGCCGGCACGAGGAGCTCGCACGTCCCGTCGACGTACTTGTCCTCGTAGTCGTAGAACTCGTGGCTCGACACGATCTCACCGGGGACCGACGCCCGGGGCTCGCGGTTGCCGAGCACCGCCACCTCGATCTCGCGGCCGTCGACGCCCTGCTCGATCACGATCCACTCGTCGTAGTCGGCGGCGCTCGCCACGGCCGCGTCGAGCGCCGCCTCGTCGCGGACCTTGGTCACGCCCACCGAGGACCCCAGGTTGGCCGGCTTCACGAAGACCGGGTAGCGCAGGCCGGCCTCGTCGACGGCTGCGCGCGCGTCCGCGGCCTCGGTGTCGCGCAGCACCACGTGACGGACCTGCGGCAGGCCGTGGGCGGCGAGGATCTCCTTCGCCTTGGCCTTGTCCATCGCCAGGGCGGACGCCAGCACGCCGGATCCGACGTACGGCACGCCCGCGAGCTCGAGCATGCCCTGCACGGTGCCGTCCTCGCCGTGAGGGCCGTGGAGGAGGGGCAGGACCACGACCGGCAGCCCGTCGACCGCGGGGGTGACGGTCGGCAGCGGCTCGAGGGTGGCGCCGGTCGCCGCCAGGCGGTCGGGCAGGGCGGCGCGCCCTTGCGCCAGGGCCGCCCGGGCCTCGTCGGCTCGGACCCACAAGCCCTCGCGCGTGATGCCGACCGGCACGACCTCGTACCGGTCGGGGTCGCTGGCCGCCAGCACGTGGGCGGCGCTGATGCACGACACCTCGTGCTCGGCCGACTGCCCGCCGAACAGGACCACGAGCCGGACGCGATCGGAGCTGGCCATGGCGTGCGAGCGTACCGGGGCGGCACCCGCCGGCCGGCCGATGCCCGTCCTGGCGCCCGCGGTCGGGTGCGGCGTGCCGGGACGGCGGCCGGTAGGTGGAATGATCGACCGCCGTGGAGATGCGCACCAGCGAGGTGGCCGCCGCCACCGGCGGACGGCTCGTCGGCCCCGACGTCACCGTGGCGGGAGCGGCGATCGACTCGCGCCTCGTGCGGGGCGGCGAGCTGTTCGTGGCCGTGGTGGCCGAGCGCGACGGGCACGATTTCGCCGGCGCCGCGCTGGCCGCCGGGGCGGGGGCGGTGCTGACGTCGCGCCCCGCGTCCGAGGTGGTCCCCGGCCCGGGCGCGACCGCGGTGGAGGTCGCGGACACGATGACCGCCCTCGCCGCCCTCGGCGCCCATGCCCGCGACCGACTCGACGCCGGCGCCGGCTCACGCGTCGTCGGCGTCACCGGGTCGGTGGGCAAGACCAGCGTCAAGGACCTCCTCGGCGGCGCGCTCGCCAGCCGGTGGCGCACCGTGGCCAGCGCCGGGTCCTTCAACAACGAGCTCGGTGTGCCCCTCACGCTGCTCGGCGCGGACGACGGCACCGAGGCCGCGGTCGTCGAGATGGGAGCTCGGGGTCCGGGGCACGTCGCCGCCCTGTGCGCCATGGCCCGGCCGTCGGTGGGGGTCGTCACGCGGGTGGCCGCGGTCCACACCGAGACCTTCGGCTCGATCGACGCCGTCGCCGCGGCCAAGGGCGAGCTGGTGGCCGCGCTGCCGGCCGGCGGCACCGCGGTGCTCAACGCGGGCGACCCGCGCGTGGCGGCGATGGCGGCGCAGACCGAGGCCGAGGTGCTGTCCTTCGGCGAGGGCGGCGCGGTGCGCGCCGAGGAGGTCCGCCTCGACGCCGAGCTGCGCCCGGCGTTCCGCCTCGCCACGCCGTGGGGCGCGGCCGACGTGCGGCTGGCGGCGCGGGGACGCCACATGGTCGAGAACGCGCTCGCCGCTGCGGCGGCTGCGCTGGCGTGCGCGGTGCCGCTCGACGGCGTCGCGGACGCGCTGGCGACGGGCACGGTCTCGCACTGGCGGATGGAGCTGACGACGCTCGGCTCGGGGGCCCGGATCCTCAACGACGCCTACAACGCCAACCCGACGTCGATGGCTGCCGCGCTGCGGGCGCTCGCCGCCCTCGACGCGGGGCGCCGGGTGGCCGTGCTGGGCGTGATGGCCGAGCTGGGGCCGACCAGCGAGACCGCCCACCGGGCGGTCGGCGACCTGGCCCGCGAGCTCGGGATCGAGGTCGTGGCCGTCGGCGTCCCCGCCTACGGCGGCATGCTCGTCGCCGACGTCGCCGGCGCGGTCGCCGCGCTCCGCTCGCTCGGACCCGACGACGCCGTGCTGCTCAAGGGCAGCCGGGTGGCCGGTCTCGAACGGGTCGCCGCGGCCCTGACCTGAGCGCCGCCGGGCCGGCGTTGGCGAATCGGGTGGCGTCCAGGTGGATCTCAGGCGCTCAACACGACCGCGGGTCATGGCATTCCCGCCGTCGTCACGGACCTGCGGTGGCTTCTGTACGGTGCGCCCATGGACTTCCGGCGCACCACGGTCGCGGACCTCGCCAGCGAGGTCACCGACCGCACGCTGTCGGCACGCGAGGCGGTCGCCGCGGCGCTCGACAACATCGAGCGCCTCGACGGCGAGCTCGGGGCGTTCGTCGCCGTCGACGGCGAGGCCGCGCTGGCCGAGGCCCGCGCGGTCGACGACCGCATCGCCGCCGGCGAGGACGTCGGGCCGCTGGCCGGCGTCCCCCTGGCGGTCAAGGACCTCGAGGACGCCGCCGGCTACGTCACCTCGCGGGGCTCGGCCGCCTTCGCCGGCGGTCCGCCCGCGGCCGCCGACTCGCCGCTGGTCGAGCGCCTCCGGGCGGCCGGCTGCGTTGTCGTCGGGAAGACCAACACGCCCGAGCTCGGCTGGAAGCCCGACACGGTGAACGTGACGTTCGGGGCCACCCGTAACCCGTGGGCGCTCGACCGGTCGGCCGGCGGTTCCTCCGGCGGGTCGGCCGCCGCGGTGGCGGCGGGCCTCGTGCCGCTCGCCACCGGCTCTGACGGCGGTGGCTCGATCCGCATCCCGTGCTCGGCGACGGGGCTCACCGGGCTCAAGCCGTCGCTCGGCCGCGTGCCGAGCGGTGGTGCGGCGCCGCCCGACTGGCCCGGCCTGTCCACCCGTGGGCCGATCACCCGCGGCGCCCGCGACCTGGCGCTGGTGCTCGACGCAGTGGTGGGGCCCGAGCCGACCGACCTCGTGTCGCTGCCGCTGCCCGAGTCGTCCTGGTCGCGCTCGCTGGTCGACCTGCACCCGCCCCGGCGCGTCGGCTGGTCGCCCACCCTCGGTTACGCCAAGCCCGACGCCGAGGTGCTGGCCGTGTGCGAGGCCGCGATGGGCCGGCTCGAGGCGGCGGGCACCGAGGTGGTCGTGCTGGACGACGTGTTCTCCACCGACCCCATCGACGAGTGGCTGACCCTGATGGGGGTCTACTGCCTGCGCTCGCTCGAGCCGTTCCGCGACGACCCCGCGGTGTGGCAGCGGATCGACCCGGGGCTGGCCGGGCTCGTCGCCTACGCCGAGGCGGGCGTGTCGGCCGCGCAGTTCGCCCGCGCCCTCGACGGCTGCCACCGGATGAACGTCCGGCTGGTCGACCTGTTCCACGGCGTCCACCTGCTGCTCACGCCCACCGTGGCCGGGCAGCTCCCGCCGGTCGACGGCCGGGGCACGATCGACGGCGAGCCCGACGACAACTGGGTGCGCTACACCTACCCGTTCAACATGACCCGGTCGCCGGCGGGCACGGTGTGCGCCGGGTTCACCGCCGACGGGATGCCGGTGGGGCTCCAGGTGATCGGCCCCCAGCACGCCGACGTGGCGGTGCTGCGCACCCTCGCCCTGCTCGAGGACCTGCTCGCCCTCGACCCGATCGCCCCGTTCGGAGCGAGCTGACCCACCTTTGCTACAGTGCTTCCTCCCCAGGGCGTATAGCTCAGATGGCTAGAGCGCACGCTTCACACGCGTGAGGTCACAGGTTCGAGCCCTGTTACGCCCACCACGCGCCGAGGGGCCGCCGTGCGGCGGCCCCTCGAACTTCGCTGGTCAGCCGTGCGGCGACCCGGGGTCAGTGGGCGTCAGAAGTAGCCCTGGTCGACGTACACGTCGGTGGTGGCGACGCCCTCGACGGGCTCGAACGACGTGATGGTGCCGCGGGCCTGGCCGCCGGCGGGCACGAGGTCGACGAAGCCGTAGGTCCCGCCGATGATCTGGCCGGCGCTGTTCCGGTAGAGGGCGTAGGCGTAGGTCGTCTCGAGGTCGATCTGGTAGGTCGACGACACCGTGAAGGTGGTCTCGGTGCTGTACTCGTCGGTCTGCGTCGAGACCTCGGACACGGCGAAGCTGCCCTCGGGGGCCGAGTCCTCGAAGCCCTCCTCGAAGGAGAACTCGAGGCGGCCGACGCCGCCCGGCACCTCGTCGGTGATGTCGTAGCCGATGCCCAGTGACTCGCCGGCGTTGATGCGCCCGACCGAGTGGGTGTCGTTGCTGATGACCGTGTCGTTGGTGTCGTAGATGGCGACGTCGACGGTGAAGTTGACCCGGGCCTCGCCGGCCGAGTTCGTGACCACGAAGCCGTAGCTCGTGTTGGAGAAACCGCTGTCGGTCACCTCGAGGCCGTCGATCGCGGAGCTGCTGCTGCCGCTGCCCGAGCCGGAGCCGGGATCGGTCGTCGCGGCGGTGGTACCGGGGTCGGCCTCGGTGACGGGCGGGTCGGTCGTCGGCGACGTGGTGGGGTCGTCGTTGTCGTCACCGCCGCTGAGTACGACGGCGATGATCACGATCAGCGCGACCGCGACGGCGCCGATGGCGATGTACAGCGGCGTCTTGTTCTGCCCCGACCCCGGCGCCTGCGGGCCCGACGGCATGCCGTACGGCCCCTGCGGGCCGGCAGGGGGGAACCCGCCGCTCGGCCCGCCGGCGTACCCACCACCCGGGCCGGGAGGGAACCCGCCCGGAGGCGCCATCGGCGGCCCCGTGGGCGGGCCGGTCGGCGCAGCCATGCCGCCCGCGGGCGCCCCGATCGTGGCGGGATCGCCCGGCATCTCGGGGCGGGGCGGGGGGTACCACTTGTCGTCGGAGGCCTGCCACCAGTCAGGCCCCTGCGGGGTGTCACTCATCGCGTGTTCGTTCCTCGTCGCTAGCCGCCGATATGTCCCAGCTGCGGTCCGGCGAACGAGTCGTCCTGCCGACCGGGCCGCAACTCTAGGTGATCGGGCGCGGCAGCCCCACGCGCGGCCGTCGGGCCGGCGGGCGAGGTCAGGCGATGGTCTTGGAGAGGCGCTCCATGGCGTCGTCCTCGCTGATGTCGAGGGCGAAGGCCAGCTCGGACACGAGCACCTGGCGGGCCTTGACGAACATCGACTTCTCGCCGGCCGACAGGCCCTTGTCGTTGTCCCGGAGGGCGAGGTTCCGCACGACCTCGGCGACCTGGTAGACGTCGCCGGACTTGAGCTTCTCCTGGTGGTTCTTGAACCGCCGGGACCAGTTGGTGGGCTCGCGCACGTCCTTCTTGGCCAGCACCTCGAACACGTCCTCGACGTCCTCGACGCTGATCGGGTAGCGCATCCCGATCTCCTCGGCCTTGTCGACCGGGACCTTGAGCACGAGGTCGCCGTGCGTCATGCGCAGGACGAAGAACTCCTTGTCCTCGCCATCGGGTGGCGTCGGCCTGGTCTCGGTGGCCTCGATGACGGCCGCCCCGTGGTGGGGGTAGACCACCCGGTCCTTGACGCGAAATGACACGCGCTGCTCCTCGAACGTCCCTTGGGGGTTCGTACAGGATGCCACTTCAGGGCGTGCGTTCCACAGCCCGACCCCCGTACAGTTGCTTGCACGCCTGGTGCGAGAACCTCGGGGAGGTCGCCGTGATCGAGTGGTCAGAAGAGCAGCAGATGGTGCGGACCGCGGTGCGCGACTTCATCGAGAAGGAGGTCGTGCCCAACCACCGCGAGCTCGAGCACGGCGACCTGCCGCCGTACGACATCATCCGGAAGCTGTTCCGGAGCTTCGGCATGGACGCCATGGCGCGTGACCGGTTCGAGCGCCAGATCGCCCGCGACAAGGCGGCCGAGGCGGGCGAGGTCGACGACGCGGCCGGCGCCGAGGAGGCACCGCCCCGGGATCCGGTCGAGGCCGCCAACGCCACCGCGTTCCAGATGATCCCGATCATCGAGCTGTGCCGGTGGAGCCCCGGCATGGTCACCGCCATGGGCGTGTCGATGGGCCTGACGTCGGCCGCGATCCTCGCCAAGGGCACGATCGCCCAGAAGGAGCGGTGGGCGCTCGACCTGCTCACGATGGACAAGATCGGCGCCTGGGCGATCACCGAGCCCGGGTCGGGGTCCGACGCGTTCGGGTCGATGAAGTCGACCGCCCGGCGCGACGGGGACGAGTACGTGCTCAACGGGTCGAAGACGTTCATCACCAACGGGCCCTACGCCGACACGATCGTGTTCATCTGCAAGCTGGACGAGGGCAACCCGCCCGCCGAGCGCAAGGTGCTGAGCTTCGTCCTCGACTCGGGCATGCCGGGGCTCGAGCAGTCGAAGCCGCTCAAGAAGATGGGCATGCACAGCTCGCCCACCGGGGAGCTGTTCCTCACCGACGTGCGTGTCGGGCGCGACCGGCTGATCGGCGAGACCGAGGACCCCGAGGGCGGCGGCCGCGCCGGCGCCAAGGCCACGTTCCTGCAGGAGCGCGCGGGCGTGGCCGCCATGGCGCTCGGCATCATCTCGCAGTGCCTGGACCTGTCGGTCGACTACGCGAAGAACCGGGTGCAGTTCGGCCAGCCCATCGGCGAGTTCCAGCTGATCCAGGACAAGCTCGCCCGCATGGAGGTGGCCCGCCTCAACGTCCAGAACCTGGTGTTCCGGGTGATCGAGGCGTCGGCCACCGGCCGGGGCTTCACCCTGGCCGAGGCGTCGGCGATGAAGCTGTACTCGGCCCGCGCCGCCACCGAGGTGGCGCTCGAGGCGGTGCAGCTCTTCGGCGGGAACGGCTACATGAGCGAGTTCCAGGTCGAGCAGCTCGCCCGCGACGCCAAGGTCCTGCAGATCTACGCCGGCACCGACGAGATCCAGATCACCCACATCGCCAAGGACCTCCTCCGCTCGTAACCGGCTCGGCGAGGCAATGGGTTCCATCGGCGGGAGCCCGAGGCAATCGGTTCCACATGCGGAACCCATGCCTCATCCTCTCGACGTCGGAACCCATTGCCTCGGGCCTGGTGTGACATCCGGCGGGATCACGGCTTCGTTGTCACAGGCGATCGCCATGCTGTGGCGATGCAGACCAGAGCACTCGACGCCCGGATCAACCTCATCGCCTGCCGCCAGGGCGGCGCCTTCACCTGGGCCCAGGCCCGCGAGTGCGGAATGGGCAAGGCCACCATCGGCCGACGAGTCAGCACCGGCGTGTGGAACCGTCCGTACCCGGGCGTGTACGTGCTGGGTGGGGCGCCGCCCACTCGCCCGCAAGCGCTCTGGGCCGCGGTGTTGGCCGCCGGGGGAGGAGCAGTGGTGTCGCACGAGTCCGGCGCGCTCGTCCACGGCGCACGCGGGTTGGCGCTCGAACCGCTGACGCTCACGGCGCCCCACGGTGCGCACCACCGGCTGCCGGGCGTGACGGTCCACCAGATCGATGACGTCGCCCCGCGGCATCGCACGACGATCGACGGATTGCCCGTCGTCACCGCGGCGCGTGCTGTGGTCGAGCTCGGCTCACGCCTGTCGCTCGACCGGCTCGGCGACGTGGCCGACGACCTGGTCCAGGCCCGGGCCACGACGTGGCGAGCCATCGGCGCGGTGTTCCGCGACGTGGCTCGGCCCGGCAAGCCGGGCATGCCGACGGTTGCGTCCCTGCTCGACGACCGGTGCGGTACCGGTGTCCCGGCGGCGTCCGCCCTTGAGCGAGCGCTGTTCACCGCCCTGGCCGCCGCCGGGCTGCCAGCTCCGGTGCGGCAGATGCCGCTGCCCGGCCGCGGGGGCGTGCGAGGTCTCGTCGACGCCGCCTACCTCGACGCTCGCATCCTCCTCGAGACCGACGGGCGCACCTACCACATGCGCCTGCGGGACATGCGCCGTGATCGAGAGCGCGACGCACAGGCGGTCGCGGCCGGTTGGGTCACGCTGCGGTTCATGTACGACCAGGTTGTCGGTGACCCCGCGGGCGTGTGCGCCGACATCGCCGCCGCTCGGCGCGTCCGCCTGCCGCTGTTCGCGTCCGCAGCGTGAGGCGATGGGTTCCGCAGGGCCGAGGATGAGGCGTGGGTTCCACCTGTGGAACCCATTGCCTCGTCCTTCCGGTGGTGGAACCCATTGCCTCGCCTGTCGGAGTGGCGCCCCCGCCAGGAACGAGACGGGCTAGAGGCCCAGGGAGCGGCCGATGATCTCCTTCATGATCTCGGTCGTCCCGCCGTAGATGCGGGTGATCCGGGCGTCGGCGTAGGCACGGGCGACGGGGTACTCGGTCATGTAGCCGTAGCCCCCATGCAGCTGCACACATGCGTCGGCCACCCGGCCCTGCAGCTCGGTGCACCACCACTTGGCCATCGAGGCCTCCTCGGCCGTCAGCTCGCCCGCGTTGAGGGCCAGCACACAGCGGTCGACGAAGCTCTGGGCGATCTCGATCTCGGTCGCCATCTCGGCCATCCGGAAGCGGCTGTGCTGGAACGACCCGATCGGCTGCCCGAACGCCTGGCGCTCCTTGACGTACCCCAGCGTGTCGTCGAACACCGCTCGGGCCGCGGCGACGCCCGTGGCCCCGATCGACAGGCGCTCCTGGGGCAGATTGGTCACGAGGTAGCGGAACCCCTCGCCCTCGTCGCCGAGCCGGTTCGCCACCGGGACGCGCACGTCGGTCAAGAACAGCTCGGCCGTGTCTTGGGCGTGCATGCCGATCTTGTCGAGGTTGCGGCCCTCGCTCGAACCCCTCCATGCCCCGCTCGACCACGACCAGCGACATGCCCCGATGCCGCTGGGTCGGGTCGGTCTTGACCGCGGTGATGACGAGGTCGGCGTTGATGCCGTTGGTGATGAACGTCTTCGAGCCGTTGACGACGTAGTCGTCGCCGTCGCGCCGGGCCGTCGTCGCCATCGAGGCGAGGTCGGACCCGATGCCCGGCTCGGTCATGGCGATGGCGGTGATCAGGTCGCCCGAGCAGATGCCGGGCAGCCAGCGCTCCTTCTGTTCGTCGGAGCAGAGAGACAGGAAGTACGGCAGGCAGATGTCGTTGTGCAGCGTCCAGCCCAGGCCGGCGGCGTTGATCCCGCCGCGCTGGACCTCCTCGGCGATGACGAGGTTGTAGCGGAAGTCGTCGACGCCGCCGCCCCCGTAGCGCTCGGGCGCGGCCATGCCGAGGAAGCCGTGGGTGCCGGCCGCGGTGAACAGCGCCCGGTCCACGATCCCGGCCTCCTCCCACCGCTCGTTCTGCGGCGCCGCTTCGGAGGCGATGAACCGTCGCACGCTGTCGCGGAACAGATCGTGCTCGTCGTCGAACAGGGTGCGGCGCATGGCGACCGACCGTAGACGTCCGTCCGGGGAAGGCCTGCGTTCGTCGTGCCCCGCCACCGTGTGGACCAGGAAGTAGGGTTGCCGACGTCACTGACGGAAATTGGGGCCGTCCGAATGAGCGGCGCATGAGCGGCGAGTGAGCGACGAATGAGTGACGAATGAGTGACGAATGAGTGAGACGACGGCTCGACCCGACCCGACGCCGCGGCCGGCGAAGCGAGGCCCGGGCCGGCCGCGCGCCCTGCCGCTGGAGGAGCAGCGGCGGCAGGTGCTCGAGGCGGCACGGGCCGTCTTCGCCCAGCACGGGTTCCACGGCGCCACCATCGAGGCCGTGGCGCGTCTGTCCGGCACGCCGCGCCCCACCGTCTACGAGCTGTTCGGCACGAAGGACGACCTGTTCGTGGTGGTGGTCGACGACGCCGCCCGACGGGTGGTGTCCCGGCTGTCGGCCAGCTTTCGCGAATCCGAAGAGTTCTCGCTCAAGGCGTTCGTGCGCCACAACTTCGCCGCAGTGTTCGACCTGTTCGAGCAGGATCGCGACGCGGTCATGGTGTTGTTGAACGCCGAACAGGGTGTCGTCGACCGGCCGACGTCGGCTCCGGCCGAGATGCGCACGCAGGTGCTGCAGGAGGTGGCCGAGTTCACCCGCTCTCGTTGGGGCCTCCTGGGCCTCGACTTGGGGGCGTCCGCCGAGATCATGGCGCTGATCTTCTTCCGGATGGCCGAGGCGCTGGCGATCCGTCAGACCTCCGATCCGGGGTGGGACCGCGAGGCGTTCATCGACCTGCTCACCGAGTTCACGCTGGGTGGCATCAACCAGCTGTGGGAGCACGGCCAGGACGTGCTGATCGCCGCCGGCCGGCGGACCGACGCCGACGACCCCGGCGACGCGAGCCGCCACCGGCGACGCCGCCGACCCGTCGGACGCTCCCGACGCCGGCGAGCCTGCGTGACCGACGGCGGGCCGGTCGCCGTGGTGGTCGGCGGCGGGGGCCCGCCGGACGCGACGCGGCGCGACCTCGGCGACCTGGGCGACGACCCGTTCGTGGTGGCCGCCGACGAGGGCCTGGTCCACGCGATCGCCCTGGGGCTGCCGGTCGGCGCCGTCGTCGGCGACATGGACTCGGTCGACCCGGCGGCCCTGGCCGCGGCCGAGGCGGCGGGCACGCCGATCGCCCGGCACCCGGCGGCGAAGGACGAGACCGACCTCGAGCTCGCCCTCGACCTGGCGCTGGCCGCCGCGCCGTCCCGGCTCGTCGTCGTGACCGGCACCGGCGACCGCGTGGACCACGCGCTCGGGGTGGCGCTGTCGGTGTCGGCGCCGGGTCGCCCGCCCATCCCTACCGAGGCGTGGATCGGCCCCGCCCACCTCTGGGTCGCGCGGGAGGGCGCCGAGGTCCGGTTGCCCGGCCGTCCCGGCGACCTCGTGAGCCTCCTGCCGCTGCACGGCCCGGCTCGGGGCGTCACGACGCACGGGCTGCGGTACCCGCTCGCCGGAGAGGACCTGGCCGCGGGCTCGTCGCGGGGCGTGAGCAACCAGTGGGTGGTCGACGCCGCCACGGTGCGGCTGCGGGCGGGCACGCTGGTCGCAGTGGCGCCCGGGTTGCCGGGCCCCGCGGCCTGACGATCCGGCCCCGCCGGGCGGCGCCGACCCGGGGATCGGGCGATCGGAGGACCGGTGGCCCCAGGACGCCGTTGGGCGCCGGCGCCGAGCGGGTGCCACGATCCCGGGCGTGGACGTCACCGCGGACCTCGAGGCCCCCTGCACCCCCGACGAGCTGTTCGCATGGGTGGACGACCTGGGCCGCTATCCGCGGTGGCTCGACATCGTGCCCCGGGCGACGCCGGTCGACCCCCACCCCGACGATGCCGGCCCGGCGTGGTCGGTCGACCTTCGGGGGCGGCTCGGCCCGCTGGCCAGGTCGAAGCGCCTGCGCATGGTCCGCACGTCCCTCGAGGCTCGGCGGGTGCGCTTCGAGCGGGTCGAGCACGACGGCCGGCGCCACTCGCCCTGGGTCCTCGAGGCGACGGTCGACGAGGCCGGTGGCGGCAGCCGCCTCCGGGTGCACCTGCACTACGGGGGCTCGCTCGTCGGGCCGCTCGTCGAGCGCCTCCTGTCCGACGAGATCTCCCGTTCGCGGCCTCGCCTGCTCGCGCTGGTCGAGGGCGGCTGACCCCGACGGCCCGGACGGGGCGTCAGCGGGCCACCGGGGCGCCCTCGGCGGCGCGCGCCGCGTACCGTCCGGCGCGGCGGTCGAGCTCGAGGGCGAGCCCGAACGCCTCGGACAGCGCCGGGGCGGTGAGGATCGCGTCGATCGGGCCGGCGCCGACGATCCGACCGGCCCGCAGCAGCAGGGCGTGGGTGAAGCCGCGCGGGATCTCCTCGACGTGGTGGGTCACGAGGACGGTCGGTGGGGTGCTCGGGTCGTCGGCGAGGGCGGTGAGCCGCGCCACGAGGTCCTCGCGGGCGCCGAGGTCCAGGCCGGCGGTCGGCTCGTCGAGGAGCACGAGCCCGGGGTCGCCCCACAGCGACCGGGCGAGCAGCACGCGCTGGCGCTCACCCGACGAGAGCGTGCCGAACGACCGGTCGGCGAGGGCCCCGGCGCCCATGCGGGCGAGGAGGTCTCGGGCGTGGGCGCGGTCGTCGTCGCCGTAGGCGTGCCACCAGGTCTCGAGCGCCGCCTCTCGGGCGGACATCACCGCATCGAGCGCGGTGACCTCGGGCCGCAGGAGGTCGGCGAACGCGGGGCTGACGAGGCCGATGCGCGTGCGGTGGCGGCGGACGTCGACCCGACCGAGGCGCTCGCCGAGCACCTCCACCGTCCCGCGCGTGGGGTGGAGGTAGAGCGACGCCAGGCGCAGCAACGTGGTCTTGCCCGATCCGTTGGGGCCGAGGACGACCCACCGCTCGCCGGGGGCGACGGTCCAGTCGACGCCCGCCAGGATCGTGACCGGCGGGCGGACCACGTCGACGCTGGTCAGCCGCAGTGCGGGCGGGCCGGGGGAGCGGGTCACGGTCGGGGACCGTAGGCGCTGCCCACGCTCCCGCGTGACTACCGATCGGTAGCTTTACGTCGTAGGTCGGCGCGTCATGGAATCGCAATCTTCGCAACGATTTCGTATGGTGTCCGACCCATGCGCAAGCCACTGCTGCTTCCGTCACTGCTCGCCGGCGGCCTCGTGGTCGTTTCGGCGACCACCGGACTGACCCACGGCGGCGAGCCCGAACCGTCCTCGGACACCCCGGCGATGGCCCCGATCGCGGTCCAGCGGGCCATCCGCCCGCCCGAGCCGACCACCACGACGACGGTCCCGCCGACAACGACCACCACAGCACCGCCGCCCCCGCCGACGACCACGACGACCGCACCCCCGCCACCCCCAGAGCCCGAGCCGGAGCCGGCGCCCGAGGTCGAGCTGAGCGCCGGCGGCGGGATCGTCTGCCCGGTCGCCGGCTCGGTCCACTTCGTCGACTCGTGGGGCGACGCCCGCTCGGGCGGCCGCGGCCACCAGGGCACCGACATGATGGCCGACTACGGCACCCCGACCGTCGCCCCCGTGAGCGGGACGGTCGAGCACCGCGGCAGCAGCCTGGGCGGCCTGTCCTGGTACCTCTACGGCGACGACGGCGACATGTACTACGGCACCCACCTGTCGGGCTACGAGAACGAGGGCGCCGGCCGGGTCGAGGCCGGCACGGTCATCGGCTACGTCGGCGACTCGGGCAACGCCGCAGGCACGCCGCACCTCCACTTCGAGTACCACCCGGGCGGGGGCAGCCCGGCCAACTCGTACCCGCTCGTCGCCGCCGCCTGCTGACGCCGGCGGGCCGAGCGCCCACCAGATCCCTGGGGAACACTGCATGCCGGCCCCGACCCGGACGACGGGTCAACCGGTGGTCGGGGGGCGGCCGCGGCGGTTGGACTGCCGCAGGCCGCCCCCCACTACGGTGTCGCTGTGCGCATCGGGATCCTCGGGGGAACAGGGCCAGCCGGCAAGGCACTCGCCGCCCGCCTCGCGTCGGTCGGGTTCGACGTCGTCGTCGGCTCCCGCTCGAAGTACCGGGCCATGGAGGTCGTCGACAACCTCCTCGAGCAGTGGCCCGACCGCAGGCTCACGATCGGCGCCGGCGACAACACGGGGGCGGCCGATACCGACGTGGTCGTCATCGCCACCCCCTGGGACGGCGCCACGCAGACGGCGGTGTCGGTCGAGGACCGCCTGCGGGGCAAGATCGTGATCTCGATGGCCAACGCCCTGACCAAGCTGGGCAAGGAGTTCCAGCCGCTGGTCCCGCCGCGTGGCTCGGTGGCCGCCAGCGTCCAGGCCGCGGTGCCCCAGTGCCTGGTCGCGGCCGCCTTCCACCACGTGCCGGCGAAGGAGCTCGGCGACCTCAGCGAGCCGATCGAGAGCGACGTGCTCATCTGCTCCGACCACGTGTCCGCGGTCGAGACCACGAGCGAGATCGTGGCCAAGATCCCGAACATGCGGCCGCTGAACGCGGGCGAGCTCGCCATGGCCACGCCGATCGAGTCGTTCACCGCCGTCCTGCTGCAGCTCAACATGCACTACAAGACCCGTGTGGCGTTGAAGCTCGCCGGCATCCCCGAGGCGCCGGCCGACACCACCGCCGCGGCCCCGCGGGAGGCGGGCAGCAAGGGGAACGGGAAGGCCGCCCGAGACGGCGAGCCCATGGCAGAGCCGTCGGCGTGACCGAGGACGACCCCTCCGCAGAGGAGCCGATGCGGCTCTTCGACACCGCGCGCGGCGAGGTCGTCCCGTTCACCCCCGGCCCGATCGTGACGATGTACACGTGCGGCATCACGCCGTACGACTCCACCCACATCGGCCACGCCGCCGTCTACCTGACCTACGACGTGCTGCAGCGGCGCCTCCGCGACCGCGGTCACGAGACCCGCTGCGTCCGCAACGTCACCGACGTCGACGACGACATCCTGCGCAAGGCCCGCGAGCTCGGGGTGCACTACCTCGACCTCGCGGCGGCCGAGACCGCCCGCTTCGACGACGACATGCGAGCGCTCGACGTGGTCCCGGCCTGGAGCGAGCCCCGGGCCACCTCGGCCATCGCCGACATCCGGGGCTTCATCGGCATGGTGCTCGACCGGGGCTACGCCTACCAGGCCGGCGGCGGGGTCTACTTCGACGTGTCGCGTTTCGAGCGCTTCGGGCAGATCAGCCACCTCTCCCGCGACGAGATGCTGGTCCTCGCGGCCGAGCGCGGCGGCAACGTCGACGACCCGCACAAGCGCGACCCGCTCGACTTCGTGCTGTGGCAGCCGTCGGCCGACGACGAGCCCGCGTGGGAGTCCCTGTGGGGCCCAGGGCGTCCGGGCTGGCACATCGAGTGCTCGGCCCTCGCCATGCGCGAGCTCGGCACGACGATCGACCTGCACGGGGGCGGCGCCGACCTGATCTTCCCGCACCACGAGAGCGAGGCGGCGCAGTCCGAGGCCGCCACCGGCGAGCGCTTCGTCCGCCACTGGATGCACCAGGCGATGGTGCGGATGGACGGCGAGAAGATGTCGAAGTCGCTCGGCAACCTGGTGTTCGTGTCCGACCTGCGCAAGGTGTGGGACACGCGTGCGATCCGCCTCGCGGTGTTAGCCCACCACTACCGCCAATCCTGGGACTGGACCGACGAGGTCATGGAGCATGCGGCCGCGACGCTGGCGCGGTGGGACGACGCCGCGGCCCGAGCCGCCCGCGGGGGCGAGGCGGTCCTCACCGCGGTGCGCGTCGCGCTGGACGACGACCTCGACACACCCACCGCGGTGCGCGTGATCGACGAGGCGGCGAGCGCCGGGGAGGACATCACCGCCGCAGCTGCGCTGCTCGGCGTCGACCTCTCACCGGCCGGCTGAGGCGGCGCGGCGCGGGCGGATACGTTCCGGTCCCATGACCCCGCCACCCCCGCGCCGCCGCGCGCAGCGCATCGCCGATGCGCGCCACCGCCTCGAGAACGACGTCGACGCCTGGGTGGCCTCGGCCGATCCCGAGAGTGGCGTCCCGTACCTCGTGCCGCTGTCGTTCCTGTGGGACGGCGCCACTCTGCTCTTCGCCACGCCGGCGTCGAGCCCGACCGGCCGCAACCTGTCGGCCTCGGGGCGGGCGCGTGTGGGCATCGGACCGACCCGCGACGTCGTCCTGGTCGAGGGGTCGGCGGAGGCGGTGGGGCCCGCGGAGCTGCCGGCGGACGTCGGCGATGCGTTCGCCGCCGCCACCGGCTTCGATCCCCGGGGGCTGACGACGCCGTACCTCTACTTCCGCATCCGGCCCGAGCGCGTGCAGGCGTGGCGCGAGGCGGACGAGCTCGAGGGGCGGGACCTGATGCGCGGCGGTACGTGGGCCGACCCGTGAGGCGCAGGCCTACAGTCCCTGCGATGACCCCCGCCATCGATCCGGCCGTCTCGGCGCTCTTCGACGAGCAGCAGGCCCTCGACGACCACCTCGACGGGCTGGACGACCGCGGCTGGGCGGCGGCGTCGCGCTGCGCGGGGTGGAGCGTGTCCGACGTGGTGCTCCACCTGGCCCAGACCAACGAGATGGCCGTCGCCAGCCTCGAGGGCACGATGCCGCAGTTCCTCGAGCGCATGGCCGAGGGCCTACCGCCCGCCGCCGACGTCGACGCCGGCGCGGCCGCCATGGTCGAGCGGGAGCGGGGCGCGCCGCCTGCCGACGTGCGGGCGCGCTGGGACGCCAGCGTCGCTGCGTTGCACGACGGGTTCGGCGCTGCGGACCTGGACGGGCGTGTGACTTGGGTCGCCGGCGAGCTGTCGGTCAGGACGTTGGCGACCACCCGGCTGGCCGAGACCTGGATCCACGGTGGCGACGTCGCGGTGGCCTCCGGCCCGCTGCCCACCCCGACCGACCGTCTGTGGCACATCGCCCGGCTCGCCTGGCGCACGGTCCCGTACGCGTTCGCCCGCGCCGGCCGGCCGGCCCCGGGGCCGGTCGTGTTCGACCTCGCCGGCCCGGGCGGCGACACCTGGCGCTTCGCCCCCGACACCGGTGAGGCGGGTGCCGAGGGGGCGGTCACCACGGTGCGGGGCGACGCCGTCGAGTTGTGCCTGGTCGCGGGCCAGCGGTCGGACGCGGCAGAGACGGGCCTCGTGGCCGAGGGCCCCGACGGGGCCGAGGTGCTGGCCCTCGTCCGCACGTTCGCCTGACGCGAGGCCGGCCACCAGGGCCCGCACGCTCATCCGTGCCGTCGCCCAGGGTGCTGAGATCGCGCGTGCCGTCACGGCGCCGTCCGCGGGCGTAGCATCCCGCCCATGCCCATGGGGGACGACGCCGGCCGGGAGTACGGCAAGCTCTATCCCGTCGCCCGCGCCATCCTGTCGCCGATCTTTCGCAGCGGGTGGCGCACGTACCTCCGCGGCGCCGAGAACCTGCCGGCCTCCGGCCCGGCCATCGTGTGCCCCAACCACACGTCGGTGATCGACTCGTTTCTCCTGCCGTCGGTCCTGCCCCGTCGCATCACGTTCGTCGGCAAGGCCGAATACCTCGACGACTGGAAGACCCGGCACCTGTTCCCTGCGCTCGGCATGATCCCGATCGACCGGTCGGGCGGCGACTCCAGCACGCGGGCGCTCGACGCGGCCGCCGGGGTGCTCGAGCGGGGCGAGCTGTTCGGGATCTACCCCGAGGGCACCCGCAGCCGCGACGGCAAGCTGCGCAAGGGGCACACCGGCCCGGCCCGACTGGCGCTGCGCACGGGCGCGCCGCTCGTGCCGGTCGGCATCATCGGGACCCGCGACATCCAGCCGCCGGGCGCCAGCGCGCCCCGCCCGTTCCGGCCGTGCGAGATCCGGATCGGCCGGCCGATCGAGGTCGGCCACTACGCCGACCGGGACGGCGACCGCCTCGTGCTCCGCGAGCTCACCGACGAGCTGATGTACGAGATCCGCGCCCTGTCGCGGCAGGAGTACGTCGACGAGTACGCGACGCGCAAGCACGACGCCATTCCGGCCCAGCCCACGACCATCGTGCTCGGGACCGACGGGAACGGCAGCCGGGCCGCCGACGAGCGCCTGTCGCACGCGTCCGCATCCGGGTGACACGTCGCCGAACCGGTTCGGGAGGGGTCAGCAGACCTCGGTAACCTCGGCGTCCATGGCCGACATCGCGATCACCCTGCCCGACGGTTCCACGAGGTCCGTGGCGCCGGGCACGACCGCGCTCGGCCTGGCCGAGGGCATCGGGTCGCGGCTGGCCAAGGCGGCGGTCGTCGCCGAGATCAACGGTGAGGAGCGCGACCTCGGCACCGAGCTGGCCGAGGGCGACCGCGTCGCCATCGTCACGGCCGACAGCGAGCGGGGCCTGTACACGATCCGCCACTCGACGGCCCACGTGCTGGCGCAGGCGGTGCTCGACCTGTTCCCCGAGGCCACCTTCGGCATCGGGCCGCCGGTCGAGGACGGCTTCTACTACGACTTCGAGCTGCCGGGCGGCGCCACGTTCTCGCCCGACGACCTCGACCGCATCGACGCCCGCATGCGCGAGATCATCGACGAGCACCAGCCCTTCGTGCGCGACGAGATCCCGGCCGACCAGGCCCGCGAGATCTTCGACCGGCACCGGTTCAAGCTCGAGATCATCGACAACGCCTCGACCGACCCGATGTCGGGCACGGGGGAGCGGGGCGAGGTCCGCACCTACGAGAACCCGCCGGCCAAACCCAAGGACCACCCCCCGTTCCACGGGCGCCCGGGGTTCATCGACCTGTGCCGCGGGCCCCACGTCGAGGACACGAGCCGCCACCTCGGCCACTTCAAGCTGCTCCGCGTGGCGGGCGCCTACTGGCGGGGCGACGAGGCCAACCCGCAGCTCCAGCGCATCTACGGCACCGCGTGGGACTCGAAGAAGGCCCTCGAGGCCCACCTCCACCACCTCGAAGAGGCCGCCCGGCGCGACCATCGCAAGCTCGGCGCCGAGCTCGACCTGTTCCACTTCCCGCCCGAGGTGGGCAGCGGCCTGCCGCTGTACCACCCCAAGGGCGGCATGGTGCGCAAGCTGATGGAGGACTACAGCCGGGCCGAGCACGAGAAGGCCGGCTACGAGTTCGTGTACACGCCCCACATCGCCAAGGGCGAGCTGTTCGAGAAGAGCGGGCACCTCGGGTGGTACGCCGAGAGCATGTACCCCCCGATGGAGCTCGACGAGGGGCACAAGTACTACCCGAAGCCCATGAACTGCCCGATGCACGTGCTGATCTACGGATCGCGGCAGCGGTCGTACCGCGAGCTGCCGCTGCGGTTGTTCGAGTTCGGCACGGTGTACCGCTACGAGAAGTCGGGCGTGGTCCACGGCCTGCTGCGGGCCCGCGGGTTCACGCAGGACGACTCGCACATCTTCTGCACTCCCGAGCAGCTGCCCGGCGAACTGACCAGCCTGCTCGCGTTCGTGCTGAAGCTGCTGCGCGACTTCGGGTTCGACGAGTTCGAGGCCGAGCTGTCCACCCGGCCCGACAAGTTCGTGGGCGAGCCCGCCGACTGGGACGAGGCCGAGGAGGCGCTGCGGGTGGCCGTCGAGGCCGCCGGCATCCCCTACGTCGTCGCCGAGGGCGAGGGCGCGTTCTACGCCCCGAAGATCGACGTGCACGTGCGCGACGCCATCGGCCGGCGCTGGCAGCTCTCGACGCTGCAGGTCGACTTCCAGGAGCCGGGGCGCTTCGGCATCGAGTACGTGGGCGCCGACAACCAGCGCCACCAGCCGAAGATGATCCACCGCGCCCTCTTCGGCTCGTTCGACCGGTTCTTCGGGGTGCTGCTCGAGCACACCGCGGGTGCGCTGCCCACGTGGCTGGCGCCGGTGCAGGTCCAGGTCCTGCCGGTGCGCTCCGACCACGAGGACCACGCCCGCGGGCTCGGCGACCGTCTGCGGGCCGAGGGCCTGCGCGTCGAGGTGACCGACGCCGACGAGCCCCTGGGCGCCCGCATCCGCAAGGCCAAGCTCGAGAAGGTGCCCCACGTGGTCGTGGTGGGCGACGACGACGTGGCCAACGACACGGTGGGCGACAACCCGCGGGGCGGAAAGGTCGAGCGCGACCTGCCCGTGGCCGACTTCCTCGAGCGGCTGCGCACCGAGATCGCCGCCCACGCCTGATGGACGAGGCGAGTCCCCCGGCGGGGGGCGACGAGGATACGGCCGCGCCGCGCCGGGCCATGGACCGCATGTGGGCGGGCTGGCGGTCGACCTATGTCGCCGCCGCCGGCAACGGGGCGTTGGCGGGGGAGGGGTCGCTGTTTCGCCGCATCCTCGAGTCGGGCCTGCCCGACGAGGAGACCCGCATCGTGTGGCGGGGAGAGACCACCTTCGCCATCCTCAACGCCTTCCCGTACACGAGCGGTCACCTGCTGCTGATGCCGTACCGCGAGGTGCCCGACCTCGAGCACCTCGACGACGCCGAGAGCGCCGAGCTGTGGGCCGCGGTCCGGTCTGCAGTGGTGGCGGTCAAGGCCGCCTACCGGCCCCAGGGGGTCAACGTCGGGCTCAACCTGGGCGAGGCCGCGGGCGCCGGCATCCCCGCCCACCTCCACGTGCACGTCCTGCCCCGGTGGAGCGCCGACTCGAACTTCATGACCTCGATCGCCGAGACGCGGGTGCTGCCCGAGCCGCTCGACGAGACCTGGGCCAAGCTCCACGACGCCTGGCCCCGGTGACGGTTTCTCCGCATCCGCCGGCGGTCGCTACCGTCGCAGACGCCATGGCCGACAACGCCAGCTCCGAGGAGGACGACCGCGCCGTCGAGGCGCCGAGCGACGCCGACCACGTCGACGAGCTGCCCGAGGACCTCGACGCCGCCGGCTTCGTCGGCCCGTACCTGTTCCCCAACAACAATCGCCGCCGCATTCCCGGCTACCTCTACCTCGTCACCGCCGCGGCCTGCGTGGCCGTGTGGGCCCTGGTGGACGACTCGCCCTATGTCAACGGCGGGTTCCTGCTGGCGGCGGGGCTGCTGACCGTCGTCGGCGTGTACTCGCTCGTGTCGGGCTGGAACCTCGACGTCGACGAGCAGGACGCCCTCGTCGCCGCCACCCGGGCGGTGGGGTTCCCGGTCGGTCACGCCTCGGCGCAGATGGGCTGGCGGGGCCTGCTCAGCCGCCCGACCTGGCGGATCCTGCTCTACTCGGCCGACACGCCTCCGGCGAAGCGCGGTCTCGTCCTGGTCGACGGCGTCGACGGCGAGATCGTCCAGCACTTCGTCGAGGAGAACCCCGAGGACTGGTCCGAGCTCGAGAAGGGCGACTCCGCAGAGCCGTCCTGACGGCCGGCCCGCGCGCCGGTCAGGTCGCGTACCGGTCGACCGTCGCCAGCGTGCAGTTGGTGACGCCGTCCCCCAGGCCGAGCGCCTGAACCTGCGCAGTCTGACCCGGCTGGATCCCGGACGCGCTCCCGAAGCCCTGACCGACCACCACCCCCGCCGCGTCGAGGGCCGACACGGTGACGAAGTAGCTCGACGGCTCGCTCGAGTTGTTGACGATGACGAGGTCGGCCACCCACCCGACGCCGAACTCGTCGGGCCCGCACCCGCCGACGGTGACGTCGGCCTCGGGCGGGTTCTCGGTGTTCGCCGAGTTCGTCGCGGGCCCCGGCGGGGCCACCGCCTCGGGCGCGGGCGTCGTCGGCGGCGCGGTGGCGACGGTGGTCGTCGTCGTGGCCGTCGAAGTGTCGCGGTCGTCGTCGTCGCCGGCCGCGATGGCGGCCGCCACGCCGAGCACCAGGACCACGAGCCCGCCGCCCAGCACCGCGAAGACCCACGTGTGGCGCGACCGCCCGGGCGGCCCGGGTGCGGGTGGGTAGCCCGGCTGGCCGTACCCGGGTGGGTAGCCGTAGCCGGGCTGTTGGCCGTAGCCGGGTGGGGAGGGCTGCCAGGGGCCGGGGGCCGCCGGCGGTGGTGGGGGCGGCCCGGGGTACTGGTCACTCACGCTGTCGTCTCCTGTCTGGTCCGCCGAGACCGGAGGATCATGGCACGCGGCGTCGCGGGCGCGCCGCTGATCAGTTCCAGCTGAAGGTGTCGGCGGTGGTGCCGTCGGGTTGTTCGGGCAGCGAGCGCAGCAGCCGGTCGAGCTGGGCGATCAACAGGGACGGGGCGAGGGCGGCACCGCAGCCACCAGCCGGGCCACTGCGACTTCACGGTGCCCATCACCGCGATCGCTTCGCCCTCCAGCGAACGGCCACGCCGCCTCCTGCGGCGACGGCCCCGACGGCGGCGGCGCGGGAAGCTCGACCACGGACATGCGCCCAACCATAAAGAAGGGGCATGACACTTTACGGAGGGGGCCGACGGGCACGACGGCGCCCGGGGCGGCGTCCCCGTCGCAGTAGGTTCAGACGCCGTGCCCTGTCGTCGTCTCGCCCGTGCGGTGGTCGCCGTCGCCGTGGCTGCGACCGCGGCCTGCGGGGGTGGCGGGTCGGACGACGACACGGCGCGCCCCACGACGACCACGACGGCGCCGCCCGAGACGACAACCACGACGGCGCCGACCACGACCACCACCGTGCCGTTCGACCCGGCCACGCTGCGCCCGCCGGCCCCGGCGAGCGATCCGGTCGCGCTGTCGGAGCAGATCGCGGCGGCCGAGGCCACGATCCGCCAGCCGGGGGTGGCGGCGCCCGACCTCGCCAGCGCCGGCCTGGCCCAGCAGGTGGCCTATCGCCAGCTCGGCGACCACCCCGAGTGGGACGCCGCGGTCCTCGCCGGGCTGCCGCCCGAGCTGCAGCCCATCGCCGCCACCCATGCGGCCGCCCGGCGCGACCTGCGGGCGCTGACCGGCTCCCCGTCGACCGAGATGCCGGCCTGGCGCATCCAGGCGCCCGCGCCGGCCGCCGACCTCGTGGCCTGGTACCACGAGGCCGAGGCCGCGTCGGGGGTGCCGTGGCAGTACCTGGCCGCCATCAACCTGGTCGAGACCGGGATCGGGCGCATCCACGGCCTGTCGACCGCCGGCGCCCAGGGGCCGATGCAGTTCCTGCCGTCGACCTGGGAGATCTACGGCGAGGGCGACATCGAGGACCCCCACGCGGCCATCCTCGGCGCCGGCCGGCTCCTGGCCGCCAACGGGGCGCCGGGCGACATGGAGGCCGCGTTGTTCAGCTACAACCACGACAACCGGTACGTGCGCGCCGTGTCGAGCTACGCCGAGCTCATCGCCGAGCACCCGGGGGCCTACGCCGGGTTCCACGCCTGGGGCATCTGGTACTGGACCACCGCCGGCGACATCTACCTGCCGGTCGGGTGGGAGTCGGCCGAGCGGGTGCCGGTCGACCAGTACGTCGCCGCCCATCCGAACGGAACGTGACCACGACATGAGCTGGGGGGACTGGATCGTCGGTTGGCTCGTGCTGGCCGTGCAGGTGGGGGCGGCCGCGGTGGCCGGGAACGGGCTGCGGCGCCGGCTCGCCCCGCAGACGAGCGGCACGCCGGTGGCAGCCGTGGCCACCGCCATCTGCGGGGTGTCGGTGGTCGTCGTGACGTCGCTGGTGCTCGGGTCGGCGGGGCTGTTCCGGGCCTGGGCGGTGCCTCCGGTCCTCGTCGTGCTGGCCGTCGTGCTGGACCCCGGGCGCCGGCCGTGGCGGGCAGCGGTGTCGACGGCGGCGGCCGCACCCGACGACGGCGCGGACGGCGACGGGGATGGCGGCGAGGACGACGGCCGCGGCGACCCCTACGCCTCCGAGGGGTGGTTCACCCGGTGGGTGGCCTGGGCGGCGGTGGTGATGGTCGCGGCCTCGTGGGTGGAACGGGTCGTCGCGGTCTACCGCCGCGGGACCACCGATGGGGACAGCCTGACGTACCACCTGCCCTTCGCGGCCCGGTTCGTCCAGACGGGCTGGACGACCGGCACCGAGGCGATCGGGCCAGACGCCTGGGTCGCCTTCTACCCGGCGAACGTCGAGCTCGTGGAGGCGTGGCTGATGCTGCCGTTCGGCAGCGACGCCGCCGTCCCGCTCATGAACCTCGCGTGGCTCGCCCTCGCCCTGGGCGCGGCGTGGGCGATCGGGGCGACCACGGGGCGGGCCTCAGTGGGCACCGCGCTGGCGGGCGTGGTCCTGGCGCTGCCCCTGTTGGCGGCGACCCAGGGGGGCACCGCCCGCGTCGACGTGGCCACCATCGCCCTCGTGCTGTCGACGGTGGCGGTCCTGCTCGCTCGACCCCTCACGACGGGGTCGGCGGCCGTGGCCGGGCTGGCCCTCGGGCTCACCATCGGGGCGAAGTTCGCGCTGCTGCCCCTCGCCGGGGTCATGTTGGTGGCGGTGGCGGCGGTGCTGTGGCGCCGGCGTTCGTGGCCGCCCGCGGCGGCCTGGACCGCCGGGGCCGCGCTCACCGCGGGCTACTGGTACGTGCGGAACTGGTGGGTGACCGGCAGCCCGGTCCCGGCCATCGACCTGCGGCTCGGCCCGGTGGGCTTCGCTCCGCTGCCCGACGACCGCCTGGCGCTGCTCGAGGGCACCTCGATCGTCGACCACGTCGACCGGCCCGGCTTCTGGGGCAACATCGCCCGGCCGGCCGCCGAGCAGTTCACGGGGACCCCACTGGTGGCGATCGGGCTGGGCGTCGTCGCCGTCGCCGCCGTCGTGCTGGTGGCCCGGCAGCGTCCCCTCGGGGTGCGCCACGCGGTGGCCGCGGCCGCCGTCGTCGGGTGCATCGCCTATCCGTTCGCGCCCTACAGCGCCCCCATCGTCGGCCATCCCACGACCAACCCGATCGTCGTGCTGATCGTGGCCCTCAACGTCCGCTACCTGCTGCCCCCGCTGATCGTGCTCCTGTGCCTCGTGCCGGTCGGGCTGGCGGGCTTGTCTCGCCGGATCGGCGACGTGGCCGTCGTGGTCGCGACGGCGACGACGGCCCAGCTGTGGCGGCGCAGCCTGTCGTTCGACGCGGAGTGGCCGACGACGACCGACGACGCCGTCCTCGGGACCGTCGTCGTCCTCCTGGCCGCGGCCGTCGTCGCCGGGCTGCGGGCACCGGCCCGCCGCGGCGCGACGTCGCGCCGGTGGGCGACCGGAGGCGTCGCCGTCGTCGGCGCCGTCACCGCGGTGGCGCTCTCGTTGCCCGCCGCCGGGGAGGACGACCGCTTGCACAGCTACCGCGCCATGCCGTCCGAGCTCGTGGCCCTGTGGCGCGCGACCGACGAGTTCGACGGCGAGCGGGTGGCCCTGCTGGGCGGCTGGCTGCAGTACCCCCACATGGGGGCCGAGCTGGGGACCGAGGTCGACTACGTGGGCGTGCCACGGGGGCGGGGGGTGACGGACCCGCCGACTGACTGCGCCGAGCTCGACGAGGTGCTCGCCGCCGAGGACTACGCCGCGGTCGTCGTCCAGCAGTCGACCTACACCGACGGGCAGGCTGCCGTACGCGACGTCCAGTGCCTCCGCGAGCGGGCGGGGGCGACGCTCGTCGTCGACAACGGGGCCGGCGCGGTCTTCGCCCTCTGACAAGGCTCGGCGCGGCCGGACTCCGGGGCTCAGTACGGGTCGGGTGGGGGAGAGCGACGCACCTTGGCGAGCGTCTCCTCCGCCGCCCGCAGGTGGGTCACGCCCGCCTCGACGGCCACGCGGGCGATGTCGAGGGCGGTGATCTCCCGGCCGGTGCCCTCGACGATGCCGGTCCGCGCCCAGTCGCTGGCAGGGGCGTGCTCGACCCGGTCCGCCGCCGCGTTGGCCTCGAGCCCCAGCTCGGACAGGCGTTCGTGGACGGTGCCGGTGACACCGCCCGGCTTCGGCCGCGCCGCGGGATCGACGTCGGCGGCGGGCAGCGTGGGCGTGTCGTTCGTGAGCACGGCCGCGAGCGCCCGGTCGGCGGCGGCGATCGCCCACGCGGCCGCCACGATGTGCTCGATCGGCGACCACCCGCCGACCACCCGGTGCGCCACGTCGTCGGGCGTCTCGTCCTCGCCGAGCCCGGCGAACAGGCCCCGGAAGCGCCGTTCCAGCCCCCGCAGCGCGACGACGATGTCGGACGGGGCCAACGACGAGAGGTCCATCCCCGACGTTCTAGTGCACCCCGTCGGGGCGAGACGGCGGGACTCGCTGCCACGGAACCGGTTCGTGCCGGCGGGCCGGTGTCGGCCAACGTGGGGGCGTGACCACCAGCACGTCGGCCGAGGCCGCCGCCCCGACTGTCGTTCCGGCGGCGCACCGACGGCGGGGGCTGGCCCAGGTCACGGCGGCGGCGGTGCTGTTCGGACTCAACGCCAGCGTGTCCAAGGTCGTGCTGGAGGCCGGCGTCGTCCCGCGCCAACTGGCGGCGCTGCGGTGCACGGGCGTGGCGCTCGGCCTCCTGGTCGTCGTCGGGCTCACGTCGCCGGCCCGGCTGCGGGTGTCGTGGCGCGGGCTGCGTCAGCTGGCCGTGCTGGGGGTGGTGGGCGCGGCGCTGATCCAGTGGTTCTACTTCGTCGCCATCGATCGCCTGCCGGTCGGGATCGCGCTGCTACTCGAGTTCACCGCCCCGGTCCTGGTGGCCGTGTTCGCCCGGCTGGTGCTGCGCGAGGACGTGCGGCCGGTGGTGTGGCTCGCCCTCGTGCTGTCGCTGGCCGGGCTGGGGCTCGTCGCCCAGGTGTGGCAGGACGCCCGCCTCGACGCTCTCGGGGTGGCGGCCGGGCTCGGCGGCGCCGCCTGCCTGGCCACGTTCCTCCTGCTGGGCCGGCACAGCGGGAGCGTCCACGACCCGGTGGCCGTCAACTTCTGGATGTTCGCGTGGGCCAGCGCGTTCTGGCTGGTCGTCGAGCCGCCGTGGGGCATCGACAGGGCGCCGCTACGGGGTTCGACGTCCCTGCTCGGCGCGCTCGAGAGCGTCGAGGTGCCCGTGTGGCTGGCGGTCGGGTGGGTCATCGCCCTCGGGACGCTCGCCCCGTACGCCCTCGACCTCGCCGCGCTGCGCCACCTCCCGGCCACCACCGTGGGCGCGGTGGGGATGCTCGAGCCCGTGGTGGCTGCGGGCGTGGCGTGGCTGTGGCTGGAGCAGGCGCTGACCACCACGCAGGTCGCGGGCGGCCTGATCGTGCTCGCCGGCGTCGCGCTGGCGCAGGCGGCCCGCAACCCGGTCGAGGACGCCGTCCCGGTCGCGGGACCGCACGGATAGCGTGCCCCCCATGTCCATCTACGACGTTGCGATCAACCGTCTCGACGGGTCGCCCGCCGACCTCCACGACTACGAGGACAAGGCCGTCCTGCTGGTGAACGTCGCCTCGCAGTGCGGCCTCACGCCGCAGTACACGGGCCTCGAGCAGCTCCAGGAGCAGTACGCGGCGCGAGGCTTCAGCGTTCTCGGCGTGCCGTGCAACCAGTTCGGCGCCCAGGAGCCCGGGTCGGCCCAGGAGATCGCGACCTTCTGTTCGACCAACTACGGCGTCACGTTCCCCATGACCGAGAAGGTCGAGGTCAACGGCGACGGTCGCCACGACCTCTACCAGCAGCTCGTCGACGTTCCCGACGCCGAGGGCCACACCGGCGACATCCGGTGGAACTTCGAGAAGTTCCTCGTCGCCCCGGGCGGCGAGGTCGTCGCCCGCTTCAACCCGATGACCGAGCCGACCGCCGACGAGGTCGTCGCCGCGGTCGAGAAGCTGCTGCCGGCCTGACGGGGCTGGGGCGCCTCAGCGCCCGCGCGCGGCGCGCAGCACGCGCCCCATGTCGAGGAGGTGGTGGCTGCCCTCGTGCACGACGATCGTGCCGAGGTCGGCCAACGTGACCGACCGGCCGCGGCCGGTCAGGCCTTCGAGCTGCCACTCGTCGCCGTTCACCTCGTCGAGCGTGGTGGCGAGCGTGTCCGCCGCGTCGGCGAGCTGCTCGGCCACCTCGGCGCGGTCGAGCGTCGGCGACGCCGACGCCACGCGGCCCTCCCAGTCGATCTCGGCCTCGTCGGGCTCGCGGCCCTCGAGCGCGCACCGCACCCGGTCGTCGAAGACCTCGAAGATGTCGGTCACGTGCCGCCCGTACTCGAGCGCCGACCACACGCCGGGACCGGGGGAGCGGCGCGCGATCTCGTCGAGGTCCTCGCCGGGAAGGCCACGCGACAGGGGCGCCTGGTAGCGGCGGGCGAAGCTGCGCACCGCCATCGGCAGGTCGCCGGGCCGCACGTCGGCCGGATCGAAGCCGCACTCGGCGCAGCGCTCCATCCGGCCCTCAGCTCTCGTCGGCCACCTCGCGCCGCACCGCGTCGACGAGGTGCGACGGGAGGATGTCGTAGTGGTTGTGCTGGGCGTGGAACCGACCTCGGCCGCCGGTCAGAGACCGCAGCTCGATGGCGTAGCGCTGGATCTCGGACGTGGGCACCAGGGCCGTCACCACCTGGCGCCCGTCCGCGGTCGTGTCGGTGCCCTGCACCCGACCCCGGCGGGAGTTGAGGTCGCCCATGACGTCGCCCTGCACCTCCAGCGGGACGACGACCACGAGGCGGCTGACCGGCTCGAGGATGACCGGCCCGGCCTGCGCCAGGGCCGCGCGGAACGCGAGCCGTCCGGCCACCTTGAACGCCATCTCCGAGCTGTCGACCGAGTGCTCCTTGCCGTCAGTGACCGTGACCCCGACGTCGACCACGGGGTAGCCGTACACACCGCCATCGCCCATGGTCTCCTCGATGCCCTTCTGCACGGCGCCGATGTAGCTGCGACCGATGGCGCCGCCGACGACGCGGCTCGCGAAGGAGAAGCCGTCGCCGCGGCCGAGGGGCTCGACGTCGATCACGCACACGCCGAACTGGCCGTGCCCGCCGGTCTGCTTCTTGTGCCGCCCCTCGACGCCGCTCACCGGCTTCGTGATCGTCTCACGGTAGGGGACCCGGATCGGCTCGGTGTCGACGTTGGCCCCGAACTTGCGCGTGAGCTTCTCGAGCGTGATCTGGAGGTGGGTCTCACCCGTGCCCTGCAGCAGCGTCTGGTGCGTCTCGTCGTTGCGCTCGATGCGCAGGGCGGGGTCCTCGTCGGCCAGCCGGTGCAGCGCGGTGGCGAGCTTGTCCTCGTCGGCCTGGGTGTGCGGGATGACCGCGAGGGCCAGCGTGGGCTCGGGCTGCTCGATCGGCTCCATGCGGACGGGCTTGCCCCGCGGGGCCAGCGTGTCGCCCGTGATGGTGCCCGCCAGCTTGGACACCGCGCCGATGTCGCCGGCCACCAGCTCGGAGGCGGGCTCCTGCTCCTTGCCCCGCATCGTGAGCAGGCCGTGGAGCCGCTCGTCGCCGCCGGTGCGGCTGTTGACCAGGTGGTCGTCGGGCCGCACGGTGCCCGACACGACCCGGAACAGGCTCACCTGCCCGACGTAGGGGTCGGCGATCGTCTTGAACACGAACGCGAGCGGGTCACCCGAGGCGTCGGCCGTCACGTCGGTGCGCATGGGCTCGTCGCCGTTGCCGGCCACGATCGGCACCGGGCGGTCGAGGGGCGAGGGGCCGATCTCGACGAGGAGGTCCGCGAGACGGTCGACGCCGATCTCGCGGGTGGCCGACCCGATGACGACCGGGAACACCGAGGCGGCGGCGATGCCGTCGTGCAGCGTGCGCTCGAGCTCGTCGACGCCGGGGACGTCGCCGTCGAGGTAGCGCTCGAGCATGGCGTCGTCGGCGACGACGATGCCCTCGACCAGGTTGTCGTGCACCTGGTGCTCCAGGTCCTCCATCTCGTCGGGGATCTCCTCGGTGTGCGGCACCCCGTCGGTGTAGATGTGCGCGGTGTCGGTGAGGAGGTCGGCGATGCCCCGGAAGCCGGCCTCCGACCCGATCGGCAGCTCCAGGGGGGCGATGCCCGCGCCCAGCCGGTCGCGCAGCTGGGCGAGCGTGGCGTCGTAGCTGGCTCGCTCGCGGTCCAGCTTGTTGACGAACACCATGCGGGGAACGCCGAGAGCCCGGGCCATCTCCCAGGCCTCCTCGGTCTGCACCTCCACGCCGTCGAGCGCGCTGACCACGAACACGGCCAGGTCCGCGATGCGCAGGGCCGCGGCCACCTCGCCCATGAAGTCGGCGTAGCCGGGCGTGTCGATGAGGTTGATCTTGTGGTCCCGCCACTCGAGCGGGGCGACGGCGAGCGACAACGAGATGCCGCGTTTGTGCTCCTCGGGGTCGAAGTCGCACGACGTCGTGCCGTCCTCGACCCGGCCCATGCGCGGGATGGCCCCGGCGCGGTGCAGCAGCGCCTCGGCGAGGCTCGTCTTGCCCGCACCGCTGTGGCCCACGAGGGCGACGTTGCGGATCTGGCCCGTCGCGTACCGCTTCACCAGGCTCCCCCTCGGAGTAGGTCGGCGATGTGGGCGAGGCTACAGCCGCGCTGCGGCGGCGTGCGCCGCGAACTCGCGCGGTGCTGGGGAGCGGTGGCGCGCGTTGTTACGCTGGGTGCGCTCACGGCGGCGCACGCTGCAGGAAGGGGCCGGACGAGCCGGCCACGGCGCCGCCGAGCGACCCACGGAGACACGATGTTCGACGGACGGTGGCGCTCCACCTTCGAAAAGGGCCTGCATCCGATCGGGGCCCAGATCCGGCGCACCGGCATCACGGCCAACCACCTCACCACGACCGGCCTGGTCATGGGCGCGGCCGCCGCGGTGGCCATCGCCAACGGCTGGCTGCGGGCCGGCCTGCTGCTGCTGGTGCTCACCGCGGTCCCCGACGTCCTCGACGGCGCGGTGGCCAAGGCGTCCGGCACCGCCTCGCCGCGCGGCGCGTTCTTCGACTCGGTCATCGACCGGGTCAGCGATGCGCTGCTGCTCGGAGGCGTGGCCTGGTACCTGGCGTCGACCCAGCCGGGGCGCGTGGCGGTGCTCCCGCTGGCGGTCCTCGGCGCGTCGATGCTGGTGTCCTACGAGCGGGCCAAGGCCGAGTCGCTGGGCTTCGACGCCCGGGGTGGGCTCATGGAGCGGGCCGAGCGCCTCGGCTTCCTGGCGCTCGGGCTGCTGTTCGAGTCGCTGCTCGTGCCCGTGCTGTGGGTGATGCTCGTGCTCACCGTCTTCACGGCCGGCCAGCGGTTCGTGAAGGTGTGGCGCCAGGCGTCGGCCCCCCAGGTCCAGCCCCTCGCCGCCCGCTGGCGCTCCCGCCGGGTCGCCCGCTCCACGCAGCGGACCTGGCGTCGCCAGTCGATGGCACACCGCCGCCGGCGGTGACCGTCGCCCGCCGGCGGTGACGCCGGGCCCCATGACGATCGTGCCCGTGGACCTGGTGACCCCTGCGTACCGCGCCGCCTCGCTCGTGGCGCAGAGCCTGCCCGGCGGCGTCATCGACGCGGCCGCCCCACGGCTGGCCGGCCTGCTGGCGGCCGGCGGGGGCGACCGGCGCACGATGGTCGAGCGCCACCAGCGCCGGGTGGACCCTCGCCTCGAGGGCGCGGCCCTGCGCCGGCGGGTGCAGCAGGTCTACGCCTCGTACGGCCGCTACTACGGCGAATCGTTCCGGTTGCCGTCCATCAGCCCCCGCGAGCTGGACGCCCGCATGAGCTACGAGGGGTTCGAGCACGTCGACCGGGCGGTCGACAAGGGCATCGGCCCCCTGCTGTGCCTGCCGCACCTCGGGAGTTGGGAGTGGAGCGCCTACTGGCTCACCCGGGTGCGGAAGCTCCCGGTCACGGCCGTCGTCGAGCGCATCGAGCCCCCGGCGCTGTTCGACTGGTTCGTCGGGTTCCGCGAGCGCATCGGCATGCACATCGTGCCGCTCGGCCCCGAGGCCGGCCGGGCGACCGTGGCCGCGGTCAAGGCGGGCCACGTCGTCGCCCTGCTGTGCGATCGCGACATCGGGCGGGGCGGCGTGGAGGTCACGTTCTTCGGCGAGCGGACGACGCTGCCCTCGGGCCCGGCCGTCCTCGCCCTGCGGACGGGGGCGCCGCTGCTCCCGACCGCGACGTACGACGAGGGCCGCGACCACCACGGCGTGATCCGGCCGCCCGTGCCCGCCGACCGGCAGGGCACGTTCCGCGAGGACGTCGCCCGCATCACCCAGGCGCTGGCCGCCGAGCTCGAGATCCTGATCCGGCGGGCGCCCGAGCAGTGGCACCTGATGCAGCCGAACTGGCCGAGCGATCGGGCCGGCTCGGGCGCGGTCCGCTTGTAGGGGTGCGTCGCCGGCTCCGGGGTGGCTCTCGTCCAGGCAGTACCCTGACGCCGTGCGCATCGGGCTCGTCTGCCCCTACAGCCTCACGGTCCCGGGCGGTGTCCAGGCGCAGGTGCTGGGCCTCGCCCGCACGCTGCGCGTGCTGGGTGTCGACGCCCGGGTGCTCGCCCCGTGCGACGGCCCGCCGCCCGACGCCTGCGTGACGCCGCTCGGCGAGAGCGTGCCCACCGCGTCGAACGGGTCGTTCGCCCCGCTGGCCCCCGATCCCGCGGCCCAGCTCCGCACGATCCGGGCCCTGCGCGACGAGGCGTTCGACGTCCTCCACGTGCACGAGCCGCTGGCGCCGGGGCCGACCATGACATCCCTGCTGTTCCGCAACGCGCCGTTGGTGGGCACGTTCCACCGGGCGGGCGACAGCGCGGCCTACGCCATGCTGAAGCCGGGCGTCCGGTGGCTGGCCAAGCGGCTCGACATCCGCTGCGCGGTGTCGAAGGACGCCAGGGTCACGGCCGAGCGGGCCCTCGGCGGACGCTACGAGCTGCTGTTCAACGGCATCGAGGTCGAGCGGTTCGCCAAGGCCACCCCGGCCCCGTCGAGCGGGCCCACGATCCTGTTCGTGGGCCGCCACGAGGAGCGCAAGGGCCTGGCCGTGCTGCTCGACGCGCTGCGCCACCTCCCGCCCGACGTCGTGGTGTGGGTCGGGGGCACCGGCCCGCAGACCGAGGCGCTGCGCGCCCGGCACGGCGGGGACCCCCGCATCGAGTGGCTCGGCCGGCTCAGCGACGACGACGTGGCGGCCCGCATGCGGGGCGCCGACGTGTTCTGCGCGCCGTCGCTGCACGGCGAGTCGTTCGGCGTCGTCCTCCTCGAGGCCATGGCCGCCGGGGCCGTCGTCGTGGCCTCCGCGCTCGACGGGTACGCCAACGTGGCGACCCACGACGTCGACGCCCTCATGCCGCCGCCGGGCGACAGCGAGGCCCTCGCCACCGCCCTGCTGGGCCGCGTTGGGCGACGGCGGGCTGCGCCGGCGCCTCGTCGCCGCAGCCGAGGCGCGGGCGCAGGAGTTCTCGATGGTGCGCCTGGCCGAGGCGTACGTCGAGCGCTACGAGCGCCTCGCCCCGACCGCCTGACACGCGGTCCCGACGAGGGACCCAGGCTCCACCCACCTAGGATGAGCGGCCGTGATCGTCGCCATCATCATCGTCGTCGTGCTGGTGCTGCTCGCGCTGTACGTGATCGTCAGCTACAACGGCCTCGTCTCGTTGCGGAACCGCATCGAGAACGCGTGGGCCCAGATCGACGTCCAGCTCAAGCGCCGCTACGACCTCATACCCAACCTGGTCGAGACCGTGAAGGGCTACGCGGCCCACGAGCGCGAGACGCTCGACGCGGTCATCGAGGCCCGCAACGCCGGCATGAGCGCCCAGGGCCCGCACGACCAGGCGGCGGCCGAGAACCAGATCACCGGGGCGCTGAAGTCGCTGTTCGCCCTGTCCGAGGCCTACCCCGACCTGAAGGCCAACCAGAACTTCGCCCAGCTCCAGGAGGAGCTGACCGGCACCGAGGGCCGGATTGCCTACGCGCGGCAGTTCTACAACGACACTGTGTACCGCTACAACACGAAGGTGCAGAGCTTCCCGGCCAACCTCCTCGCCGGCATGTTCCGCTTCTCCGAGCGCGAGTACTTCCAGGCCGACGACGAGTCGCGCGGACCCACGCAGGTGTCCTTCTGACCGTGGCGCTCGCCGGGCTCACCTCCGCAGGGTCGATGTTCGACCAGGTCACGGCAAACAAGCGGCGCAGCTGGTTGCTCATCGCCGGGTTCGTCCTGTTCGTGGCCCTGGTGGCGGCCGGGTTCGCCTACCTCGTGGGCGGCGGGCCGATCGGCATCGTGGTCGCGCTCGTCGTGGCCGGCGGCGCCGCGTTCGCCTCGTACTGGAAGTCCGACGCCGTCGCGCTGCGCATGAGCCGGGCCCGGCCGGCGCCGGTCGAGGAGTACGCCCGCTACCACAACATCGTCGAGGGCCTGTGCATCGCCTCGGGCCTCCCGAAGCCGCGGCTGTACATCGTCGACGATCCGGCGCCCAACGCCTTCGCCACCGGCCGCAACCCTCGCAACGCCGCGGTGGCGGTCACCACCGGCCTGCTCGAGAAGATGAACCGCATCGAGCTCGAGGGCGTGCTCGCCCACGAGCTGTCGCACGTCAAGAACTACGACATCCTCGTGTCCACCCTGGCCGTCACGATGGTCGGCGTGGTGGCCCTGCTCGCCGACCTCGGCATCCGGCTGCAGTGGTGGGGCATGGGGCGGTCGAGCCACAGCGACTTCGACGACGAGCACGGCGGCAACAGCGGCCCGCTGGCGCTGCTGTCGATCGTGGGCTTCGCCCTGCTCGTGCTGTCGCCCGTCATCGCCACCGTGCTCCAGCGGACCGTCAGCCGGCGCCGCGAGATCCTGGCCGACGTGTCGGGCGTCGAGATGACCCGCTACCCGCCGGGGCTGATCTCCGCGCTCGAGAAGCTGCGGGACGACTCGACGGTCGTCCACGCCACGAGCCACGCGACCGCCCACCTGTGGATCGAGCAGCCCGCGGCGCAGACCGAGCCCGAGGGCCGCATGAGCCGCCTCAACCGCATATTCGACACCCACCCGCCCATCGAGGAGCGCATCGCGCTGCTGCGCGAGCTGTAGCTCACGTCCCGTCGGCGGCGCCCGGACCGGTCCAATGGCCGGGAAGTGGCTGGGGGCCACGGACACTCGTTCCCGTAGAATGCGGGCATGACCGAGCGCCCCTCCGTCCCTGCTCACGACACCGGAACCCAGCTCGTCAAGCGCGGGCTGGCCGAGATGCTCGAGGGCGGGGTCATCATGGACGTGGTCGACGCCAGCCAGGCCAAGATCGCCGAGGACGCCGGCGCCGTGGCCGTGATGGCGCTCGAGCGGGTGCCCTCCGACATCCGCCGCGACGGCGGCGTGGCCCGTATGAGCGACCCCGAGCTGGTCGAGGGCATCGTCGCCGCGGTGACGATCCCGGTGATGGCCAAGGCCCGCATCGGCCACTTCGTCGAGGCGCAGATCCTGCAGGCCCTCGGCGTCGACTACATCGACGAGTCCGAGGTGCTCACCCCGGCCGACGAGGCGCACCACATCGACAAGTGGGCGTTCACGGTCCCCTTCGTGTGCGGCGCCACCAACCTCGGCGAGGCGCTGCGCCGCATCAGCGAGGGCGCGGCCATGATCCGCTCCAAGGGCGAGGCGGGCACCGGCAACATCGTCGAGGCGGTGCGCCACCTGCGCTCGATCCTGGGGGACATCCGGAAGATCACCCAGGCCGACTCGGCCGAGATCTACGACTGGGCCAAGCAGCTGCGGGCGCCGGTGGGGCTCGTGCAGGAGATCGCGGAGACCGGCAAGCTGCCCGTGCCGCTGTTCTGCGCGGGCGGCATCGCCACGCCGGCCGACGCCGCCCTGGTGATGCAGCTCGGCGCCCAGGCCACCTTCGTCGGCTCGGGCATCTTCAAGAGCGACGACCCGGCCCGGCGGGCGAAGGCGATCGTCGAGGCCACGGCCCACTACGAGGATCCCGACATCCTCGCCAAGGTGAGCCGGGGCCTGGGCGAGGCCATGCGGGGCGAGGAGATCGACCGCCTCGAGGTCAAGCTCGCAGAGCGCGGCTGGTAACCGGCCGCGGCCCGCCCACCGGGGCGGCGCCGGTCAGCGGTCGACCGTCGACGACTCCCACAGTCCCGACCCGGCCGTAGTCGTTGCCGGCCAGGGTCACGTGGCCGTCCTCGGTGACGTCGATCGACGACACGGTCTGCTCGCCCGGACCCCGGAGGGCCCGCTCACCGCGGTCGCGGCGGGTGACGTCGCCCGACGAGTCGATGCGCCACAGGGCGATGTCGCCGTCGCCCGTGGCACGGTCGGTGCCGGCGACCAGCCAGCCGCCGCCCGGAACCGGTGCGACCGCGCTGGCCCACTGGTCGCCGGTCCCGCCGAGGATGCTCGACTCGACCTCGGTCCACTCGAGACCATCGGTCGACGTCCACACCCGCGCGTCGCGGTTGCCGGTGCGGTCGTCGGAGCCCACCATGATGAAGCCGTCGTCACTCGCGGCGCAGGCGTAGGCGCGCTGGTCCCCACTGCCGGTGAACGGCCCGTTGGCGGCGGTCCACGCCTCGGGCTTGCGGACCGCGGCGAACACGTCGTAGGCACCGTTGGTGCCACCGGCGCCGACGACCACGGCGTTGCCCTCGTCGTCGACGCACACGTCGTCGTACTGCTGGATGCCGGCCCCCACGTGGGGCGGGAACTCCGCAGCGACGTTGACGCCGTCGGGGGACATGAGGATGATCGGCTCGGCGTCGCCCCCGTAGTAGGCGGAGCCCACGGCGATGAACCCGTCGCCGTAGGCGGACACGGCGGCCAATGACCGGGTGCCGTCGCCGCCTGCGGGCGCGACCGAGACGGGCGGGTCCTCGCGCTCGAGCTGCTCGATGGCGGCCGGCAGCCCCGCCTGTGACGGGTCGTCGATGAAGCCGAGCATCTCCTCGTTGATGCGTGCGTCGGCCACGCCGAAGCGCGCCCAGTCGGCGCCGTCCCGCGACAGCCACAGAAGCCCGTCGGGGTTCGTGTCGTCCGTCGTCACGCGCTTGCTGGCGAGCCCGAAGTCCTCGAGTCCCACGGCCACGAACCCCCCGGCGAACGACGTCACGTCCAGCACGTGGCCGGCCGCCAGGTTGGCGCTGTCGAGCGCCTCCCACCCGTCGCCGGAGCGGCGCCAGAGCTGACCGGCGAAGACCTCGCGCTGCTCGCCGACCGAGGCGGTGAACAGGCCGCCCGCCGCGACCGTGGTGCCCTCGCCGTCGGTGGCGACCGACGTGGCGAACGGCTGCGCCTCGCTCTTGGGGAACGCGTCCCCCGAGACGTCCTCCCATCGGGGCCAGTCGAGGCGCAGCACGCTGGGCTCGGCACCGATGGCCAGGGTGACCCCGTCGAGCGACGCCGCGGCACGCAGCGCCACCCCGTCCTGGAACAGGTCGCCGTGCACCGGGTTCGGGAGCTCGACCCAGGTGGCGCCCCCGTCGGTCGACTGCCAGATGACCGGCTGCCACTCGTTCCCCCCGGCGGCGATCAGCCCTCCGGTCGGGCCGAACGAGATCGACGCCACCTCGAGGTCCCGGGCGGCGTCCCACTTGCCCTCGCTCATCGGCAGCGAGGCGTTGGGACCTTCCCAGGTGCGACCGTCGGCCGATCGCCAGACGACCGGCTCGCCCCGACCGTCGCCGTTGAGGTCGGACATCCCGCCCGCCATGAGCCCGCCGTCGAAGGCGGTGACCGAGACGACCTCCTGGCGGCCCGGGCCGGACAGCATGGGCGTGTCGAGCTGCTCCCAGGTCTCACCGTCGGCCGAGTACCACGCCATGCCGTCCTGCTCGTTGTCGACGAGCCGGGACCCGACGGCCACGAACCCGTCGCCGGCCGGCGCCACGGCCCGCACCGTCTCCTCACCGGTGGTGTCGAGCGGGCCCCCGGGGCCGCCGTCGACGCTGGTCCACTCGGTGCCGTCCGCACTGAACCAGAGGCGGGGCCGGATCTCGCCCCACACGTTCTCGCCGCCCGCGACGATCGTCCCGCCGGGCCCGGCGGCCACGTCGAACGCCCACTGCTCGTGCTCGCCGCCGAGCGGCGCAGGGCTGGATGCGACCCATTCGCCGTCGGCGCGCGTCCACAGCGCCGCGTCGGCCTGCTCGCCGCCGCCGACCCGGCCGACGGCGACGATGCCGTCCTCGCTGCGGGTGGCGGCCGTCATGGTCTCGTCGGCCGAGCCCGCGCCCGCCTCGTCGCTCTCCCACGCGGCGCCGTCCTCGGAGGTCCAGACGGTGGCGACCGACCGGCCCTCGTCGGGGTCGAACACCGACCCGACGATCGTCCAGGTGCCGCCGTCGGGGGCGGGAGCGACCAGGTCGGACACGTTGGCCACCGGGCCCTCGAAGGCGAGGGCGGCGCTGGGGGCCCGGGAGAAGGTGGGCGAGGCGGCCTCGCCGTCGCCCGGCGGTGCCGTGCCGCAGGCCGCCACGCCGGCGACGGTCAGGCCGACGGCGGCGACGCCCGCCCACCGGCGGGGGCGCCGCGGCTGCGGGCCGGCCGAGCGGGCGGTATGCGCCTGGCCGGTGGTGCCGGCGCGCGAGCGCCGGCCGGTGGAGTTGGCGTGCACGGAGATCCTCCGGTCGGTGGTCTGCCCCCTACCGATGTCCCAGTCGGTCGTCGATTCTCGCCGTTCGCGGGGCGACCCGTACAATCGAGGCGTCATGTCGGCAGGATCGAGGCCCCCAGGTGAAGGTCGGTGTGCTCGCGCTGCAGGGCGCGTCCGCACGGCATGTGTCCATGCTGGCACGGCTCGACGCCCGGCCGGTGGCAGTCCGGTCGCCGGCTGACCTCGACGCCGTCGACGCCCTGGTCCTGCCGGGCGGCGAATCGACCACCATGTCGATGCTGCTCGAGTCGTCGGGCCTGTTCCCGGCCGTGGCCGACCGGCTGGCCGGCGGCATGCCGGCGTTCGGCACCTGCGCGGGCATGATCCTGCTCGGTGGCGAGATCCTCGACGGCCGGCCCGACCAGCGGTGCTTCGGTGCCATCGACATCGGCGTGCGCCGCAACGCCTTCGGCCGCCAGGTCGACTCGTTCGAGGCCGACCTCGCCGTCGACGGCCTCGGCGACGCGCCGCTGCACGCAGTGTTCATCCGGGCGCCCGTGGTCGAGACGGTCGGCGACGACGTCGACGTCCTGGCGACCGTCGACGGGCGACCGGTGCTGTGCCGCCGCGGCCCCGTGCTGGTGGCGGCGTTCCATCCCGAGCTCGGGGCCGACGCCAGGCTCCACGAGCTCTTCCTCGACGAGGTGGTCTGACGATGTCTGGGCATTCCAAGTGGGCGACGATCAAGCACAAGAAGGCTGCCAACGACAAGGCGCGCGGCAAGCTGTTCGCCAAGGTGCTGCGCCAGGTCGAGGTGGCGGCACGCGAGGGCGGGGGCGACCCCGACATGAACCCGACGCTGCGCACGATGTTCCACAAGGCCCGCGATGCCTCCATCCCCATCGACACCATCGAGCGGGCGGTCAAGCGGGGCACGGGTGAGCTCGACGGCGTCACGTACGAGCAGATCACCTACGAGGGCTACGCACCGGGCGGCGTGGCCGTGATGGTCGAGGTGCTCACCGACAACCGCAACCGGACGGGCGCCGAGATCCGCAACGTCTTCTCGAAGAACGGCGGCTCGATGGCCGAGCCGGGCGCCGTGGCCTGGCAGTTCGACCGCAAGGGCCAGATCATCGTGCCCCGCGCCGTCGACGAGGAGGAGCTCATGCTGACCGCGCTCGACGCGGGCGCGGAGGACATCGTCGACGACGGCGACTCCTGGCGGGTCACCACGCCGCCGACGGAGCTGCACGCGGTGCGTACCGCGCTCGACGAGGGCGGCATCCCGGTCGACTCGAGCGACCTCACGATGGTGCCGCAGGCAACCGTGCCGCTCGACACAGCCGAGTCGGCCAAGAAGGTGTTGCGGCTGATCGACGCCCTCGACGAGCACGACGACGTCCAGGGCGTCCACGCCAACTTCGACATCCCCGACGCCATCCTCGAGACGGTGGAGTCGTGAGCGTTCGGGTGGGGGACGTCGCGCCCGGGTTCACCCTCCCGGGCACCGACGGCACGCCCGAGGGGCACCGCGACCACACGCTGGCCGAGTACCTCGGGCAGCCCGTCGTGCTGGTGTTCTACCCGGGCGACAACACGCCGGTCTGCACTCGCCAGCTCAACAGCTACACGGCCGACATCGACGCCTTCCGCGAGGTCGACGCCACCGTGCTGGCCATCAGCCCGCAGTCGGTCGAGAGCCACGACCAGTTCAGCGCCGATCAGGGCGGCTTCGCGTTCCCCCTGCTGTCCGACACCGACAAGGAGGTCGGACGGGCCTACGGCATCCTCGGGCCCGTGGGGTTCTACCGCCGCTCGATCTTCGTGATCGACGCCGGCGGGGTCGTCCGGCACGCCCACCGGGCGGTGGCGGGCCTGTGGTTCCGGCCGACCGACGAGCTGGTCGCCGCCGTCGCCGCCGCCCGCTGAACCGCCCCTTCGGGCGGGTCCACCCGGGGAGTGCCAGCGCGGGCTAGGGTCCGAACCCATGTTCGTGCTCGGCATCGACCCCGGGTTGTCGCGCTGCGGCTACGGCGTGGTCGAGCAGCAGGGCCGGCGGCCGCGGGCCCTCGCCGCCGGGGTCCTGCGCACCGAACCCGACCAGCCCGTGCCGCAGCGGCTGGCGACCCTGCGCGACGACCTGCGCCAGCTCATCGCGGAGCACCGGCCGGCGGTGGTGGCGGTCGAGCGCGTGCTGTTCCAGGTCAACGCCCGCACGGCCATTCCGGTGGCGCAGGCCGCAGGCCTCGCCATGGTCGAGGGTGTCGCCGCCGGGGCCGAGGTGGTCGAGTACTCGCCCAACCAGGTCAAGCAGGCGATCGCCGGCGACGGCGGCGCCGACAAGCAGCAGATGGAGCGCATGGTGCAGACCCTCCTCGGCATCGACCGACCCCTCCGCCCGGTCGACGCGGCCGACGCCGTCGCCCTGGCCCTGTGCCACCTGGCCCACGCGCCCCTGCGCAGCCGGGTCTCCGCCCGGACCGGGCGATGATCGGGTCGCTGCGCGGGCGGCTGCTGCACCGCGGGGCGGGCGAGGTCGTCCTCGAGGTCGGGGGCATCGGCTACGTCGTGGTCGTGTCGCCCACGACGGTCGTGGCCCTCGGCGAGGTGGGCGACGAGGCGTTCGTGTGGGTGCACCACCACATCCGCGAGGACGCCGAGACGCTCTACGGGTTCTCGACCCGCGACGAGAAGGTCACGTTCGAGGCCCTGCTCGGCGCCCATGGCGTGGGCCCGTCCATGGCGCTCGCCATCCTCTCCGTCCACGCACCGGCCGCGCTGGTGCGCATCCTGGCCCACGACGACGTGGCGGCGCTGTGCCTGGTCCCGGGGGTCGGGAAGAAGACCGCGGCGCGGCTGCTGGTCGAGCTGAAGTCCCGCCTGGACGTTCCCGAGACGGGCGTCGTGCCGGCCGTCGCCGGGAGTGGGCTGGCGTCCGCCGGGCCCGCCACCGCGGTCACCGACGTGCGCGACGCGCTGGTGGGGCTGGGCTACTCGCCCGACGAGATCCGCGCCGCCACCGCCGACCTGGCCGACGACGGCGACGTGGCCGCCCTACTGCGCCAGGCTTTGCGACAACTGGCGTCGCCGCGATGACGGGCCGCCAGAACGCGGGCCGGCGCGGGGGAGGGGTGCCCCGTGCGTGAGGAGCTGCTCGATCCCGGGCCCGGCCCCGACGACGACGTGACGGCCGAGGCCACGCTCCGGCCCCGCCGCCTGGCCGAGTTCGTGGGCCAGTCCGAGCTGAAGGCCCACCTCGGGATCGTGCTCGAGGCGGCGAGGCGGCGCGGCCAGGCCCCCGACCACCTGCTGTTCTCCGGCCCCCCGGGGCTGGGCAAGACGACCCTGGCCGGCATCATCGCCACCGAGCTCGGCGCCCACCTGCAGACCACGTCGGGGCCCGCGGTCGAGCGGGCCGGCGACCTGGCGGCCATCCTCACCCAGCTCGAGGACGGCGACGTGCTGTTCATCGACGAGATCCACCGCCTGCCCCGGGCGGTGGAAGAGGTGCTGTACCCGGCGATGGAGGACTTCCAGCTCGACATCGTGCTCGGGAAGGGCCCCGCCGCCCGGTCGATCCGGCTCGACCTGCCGCGGTTCACCCTGGTGGGCGCTACCACCCGCACGGGGTCGATCACCGGCCCGCTGCGCGACCGCTTCGGGCTCACCGCCCGCCTCGACTACTACACGGCCACCGACCTCGAGGCCATCGTCGTGCGGGCGGCGGGCATCCTCGGCGTGGCCATCGACGGGGCCGGGTGCGCCGAGGTGGCGCGCCGCGCCCGGGGCACGCCGCGCATCGCCAACCGCCTGCTGCGGCGGGTGCGTGACTATGCCGAGGTCACCGGCGACGGCCGCGTCGACGAGGCGACTGCGTCGCGGGGCCTGGCGGTGTTCGGCGTCGACGAGCGCGGGCTCGACAAGGTCGACCGCGCCATCCTCTCCGCGCTGTGCGAACGGTTCGGCGGCGGCCCGGTCGGGCTGTCGACGCTGGCCATCAGCGTCGGCGAGCAGACCGAGACGGTCGAGGACGTGTACGAGCCCTTCCTCATCCAGCAGGGCCTGCTGATGCGGACCCCCCGCGGCCGGGTGGCCCTGCCGGCCGCCTGGCACCACGTCGGCCTGGCCCCGCCACCCGCGGCGGGCCCCGACGGCACGACCCCGTCGCTGTTCGGCGCCTGAGAGCCCCTGGATGTAGCGCAAGGGGCTACACTGTGCCACGTGCAGACGATCACCCAACGCGAGCTCCGGAACGGAAGCGCGGCGGTCATGGACGCTGTCGAACGGGGCGAGACCTTCCGGATCACTCGACACGGCGTCGCGGTCGCGGAGCTTCGGCCGCTTCCGAAGGACGGCTTCACACCCGTGGCCGCGCTCAAACAGGCCCTCGCCGGGTTGCCGGCCGACGACTACGAGACGCTGCGGGCCGAGGCCGACGCCGTGTTCGGGGACGATCGGATCGATGGCTGAGCGGCACCGGCGTGGGGTTCTCGACACCTCGGTCGTGATCGATCTCGCCGAGATCCCGGACGAGCGCCTGCCAGAGGCGGCGACGATCACCGCCATCACGCTGGCGGAGCTGTCGCAGGGTCCCCACCTGGCGTCGGACGAGGCGGTTCGTGCCGCACGCGTCGAGCGGTTGCAGGTGATCGAGCGTGAGTACCGGGCGCCCCTCCCGTTCGACGAGCGGGCGGCGCGTCGCTTTGGTGCCCTCGTCTCGATGGTGCTCGCGGTGGGCCGTCATCCTCGGCCGCGGCGACTCGACCTCATGATCGCCGCGACCGCCGCTGTGAACGATCTGCCGCTCTACACCCGCAACATCGACGACTTCGCCGGCCTCGGAGACGCCGTGACCATCGTCGGTGCATGACGGCGCTCCCGCGTGCGACCGGCCGGTAGGTTCAACCGGCCCCATGGAGCTCGCCGACTTCGACTACGACCTGCCCGCGGACGCCATCGCGCAACGGCCGGCGTCACCGCGTGACTCGGCGCGGCTGCTCGTCGACGACGGCTCGGGCCAGACCGCGCATCGCACCGTGGCCGGCGTGCCCGGCCTCGTGCGCCCCGGCGACGTCCTGGTCGTGAACACGACGCGGGTGCTGCCGGCGCGACTGCGGCTGCGCAAGGCCACCGGCGGAGAGGTCGAGGTCCTGCTGCTCGAGGAGACGGCGACAGGTGCGTGGGAAGCCCTCGTCCGTCCCGGGCGCCGCGTCCGCCCGGGCACCGAGCTCGTGGCCGGGCCCGACCTCACGGTCGTCGTCGACGGCGACGGGCCCGGCGACGGCACCCGCCTCGTCGACCTGGTGGTCCCCGAGGGCGCCGACGTGCTGGCCGCGCTCGACCGCCACGGCGTCGTCCCCCTGCCGCCCTACATCACCGTCCCGCTCGACGATCCCGAGCGCTACCAGACGGTGTTCGCCGACCGTCCGGGCTCGGTGGCCGCCCCCACCGCGGGGCTGCACCTCACGCCGGCGGTGCTCGACGCCTGCCGGTCGGCCGGCGCCCGGGTCGAGGCGGTCGAGCTGGTTGTGGGCATGGGCACGTTCCGGCCGATGACGGCGGCGAAGGTCGAGGACCACCACATGCACGCCGAGCGCTACCGCGTGCCCCGGTCCACGCTGGACGCCTGTCGCGCGGCCCGGGCCGGCGGCGGCCGGGTGGTGGCCGTGGGCACGACGTCGGTCCGGGCGCTCGAGTCGGCCGCCCTGTCCGGCGACCTCGAGGGGCGCACCGAACTGTTCATCCACCGACCGTGGAACTGGCGCCTGGTCGACGTGCTCATGACCAACTTCCACCTGCCCCGGTCGTCGCTGCTCGTCCTCGTCGACGCGTTCGTGGGGGAGCGCTGGCGCTCGCTGTACGCCGAGGCGATGGCCGCCGGCTACGGGTTCCTGTCGTTCGGCGACGCCATGTGGCTCGCCCGCCGAGCGGCGAGGGAGGAGGCACGGTGACGCTGTCGTTCGCGGTCGGGGCGACCTGCGGGTCCGCCCGCACCGGGACGGTGACTACGGCCCGGGGGAGCTTCACCACACCGTGCTTCATGCCGGTCGGCACCCGGGGCGCGGTGCGCACGCTCGCCGCCGACGACCTCGAGGACCTGGGCGCCGAGATCGTGCTCGGCAACACCTACCACCTGATGCTGCGGCCCGGCGCGGACGTGGTGGCCCGCCTCGGCGGCCTCCACGGGTTCAGCGCCTGGGGCGGCCACGTCCTCACCGACTCGGGCGGCTACCAGGTGTTCTCGCTCAAGCCGAAGGTCGACGACGAGGGCGCCACGTTCACGTCCACCTATGACGGCAGCAGCCACCACCTCAGCCCCGAGGGGGCGGTGGACGTGCAGGTGGCGCTGGGCAGCGACATCCAGATGGTGCTGGACGTGTGCCCGCCACTGCCGTCGCTCGACCCGGTGATCCGCGCCGCGGTCGACCGCACCGCGCTGTGGGCCGGCCGGGCCCGCAAGGCGTTCCTGGCCCACGAGCGCCCCGACCTCAGCCAGTTCGGCATCGTCCAGGGCGGGGCCGACCTGGCCATGCGGGCCGAGAGCGCCGAGCGGACCGTGGCGGCGGGGTTCGACGGCTACGCCGTCGGAGGCCTCTCGGTCGGCGAGGACCGCTCGGAGATGCTGCCGGCGCTGGAGGTCGCCGTGGCGGGGCTGCCGGCCGACCGCCCCCGCTACTTCATGGGGATCGGCGACCCGGTCGGCATCGTCGAGGCCGTGGCCCGGGGCGTCGACATGTTCGACTGCGTGCTGCCCACCCGGCTCGCCCGCCACGGGAACCTCCTCACGACCGCAGGTCGGATCAACCTCCGCAACCGCCGGTTCGCCGACGATCCCGACCCGATCGACCCGGCGTGCGGCTGCGGCGTGTGCGCCCGCTGGTCGCGGGGCTACCTCCGCCACCTGCTGTCGGTGTCCGAACCCACGGCGCCCCGGCTGCTGACCCTGCACAACGTGGCGTGGACGTTCGCGTTCGTCGACCGCATCCGCGCCGCGATCGTCGGGGGGACGCTCGACGCGCTGCGGGCGGAGGTGGCCGCCGTGTGGGCGGACGCGCCGGCCCCCGATGACAGCGTGAACGAGTGAGTGCACTAGGTTCTACCGGCCGCCTATGGAGCCGCTGATCGTCCTCGCCCTCACCTTCGCCCTGCTCTGGGTGCTGTTCATCCGCCCGCAGCAGCGCCGGGTCCGGGGGCACCAGGCGCTGGTGGCAACGCTCGAGCCGGGCGACACGGTCGTGCTCACGGCCGGCATCTACGGGCGCATCGTCGACCTCGGCCCCGAGGACATGACGGTCGAGGTGGCGCCGGGCGTCGAGCTACGCGTGGCGCGCCAGGCCGTGCTGCGACGGGTCGAGGACCGGACCGACGACGTCACCGGCGACCTCGACGAGATCACGCCGGACGACTCCGACCCGGCTCGCCCGACGCCGGCGGGACCGGCGCGGAGACCGACACCGACACCGAGACCGCCCGCGAGCCCGCGGCGCCCGAGCCCGACGACCGGGGGCCCGCGGCCCCCGGGTCGCCCGCAGCGAGCTGATGCGACGCAAGACCTTCCTTCCCCTGATCCTGATCCTCGTGGCCGCCTACGGGGGCCTCCTCGCCACGCTCCTGTCGGGCAACAGCCCCGAGCTGGGCCTCGACCTGCAGGGCGGGGTGTCGGTCGCCCTCGCCCCCACCGGCGACGCCAGCGGTGACCAACTCGACCAGGCGCTGGAGATCATCCGCGACCGGGTCGACGCCCTCGGCGTGGCCGAGCCCGACATCACCCGCCAGGGCGACGCCATCGTGGTCCAGCTGCCGGGCGTCAAGAACCGGGACCGGGCGCTGGCGCTGGTCGGGCAGACCGCCGAGCTGCGGTTCCGGCCCGTGCTGGCGCAGGCACAGTTCTCCGAGGGCGCGGTCGCGGACGCGCAGCAGGCGGCCGACGCCGCGGTCGGCGCGACCACCTCGACCACCGTCCCGGACGGCACGACCTCGACCACCGCGCCGGGGGCGACGGCCGACACGACCACGACCACCGCGGCCGACCCGGCCGCGTCCGAGGGGGCGTGGGGCCCGGCGCCCGACGCAACCGCGCTGGTCGAGGGCGAGAGCGCCGCTGGCCCGGTCCAGGATCCACCGGCGACCACGACCACGGCGCCGCCGACCACGACGACGACGGCACCCACCGACCCCACCGCGACGACGGTGCCGACCGAGACCCCCGCTGAGGAGCAGGTCCCGCCCCTCACGCCCCGCGACCAGGATGTGGCCGACCAGCCGATCATCGTGGCCGGCGCCGACGGCACCACCGTGTATCAGCTCGGTCCCGCGCTGTCGACGGGCCGCATCGTGAAGACGGCGTCGGCCGACATCCAGAACGGCCAGTGGCTCGTCCGGCTCGAGATGCGCGGCGGCGAGGACGGCATCGACCAGTTCAACGAGATCGCCGCCACCTGCTACGCCCAGGCGCCCGACCCCCAGATCTGCCCGTCGGGCCAGCTCGCCATCGTCCTCGACTCGGTGGTGCAGTCGGCACCGACGATCCAGCAGCCGAGCTACGAGGCCGACCAGATCCAGATCTCCGGCAGCTTCTCCGAGTCCGAGGCCAAGGACCTGGCCCTGGTGCTCCGCTACGGCTCCCTCCCGGTCGAGCTCGAGCGGCAGAGCGTCCAGACCGTGTCGGCCTCGCTGGGCGACGACTCGCTGCGGGCCGGCATCATCGCCGGCATCGTCGGCCTCTCCATCGTCGCCGGGTACATGCTGCTCTACTACCGGGCGCTCGGGCTGGTGGTGATCGTGGGCCTCACCGTGTGGGGCGCGCTGCTCTACACGATCATCAGCTACCTCGGCGAGACCCGGGGCCTGGCGCTCACCTTGGCGGGCGTGACCGGCATCATCGTGTCGATCGGCGTGACCGTCGACTCGTACGTCGTCTACTTCGAGCGGCTCAAGGACGAGGTGAAGGCCGGGCGCACGCTGCGCTCCTCGACCGACAGGGCGTTCAAGCGGGCGTTCCGCACGGTGCTGGCCGCCAACTTCACCGCCTTCCTGGGGGCGCTCGTCCTGTGGTGGCTGACTGTCGGGTCGGTGCGGGGCTTCGCCTTCTTCCTCGGGTTGTCGACGCTGCTCGACGTCGTCGTGGCCTGGGCGTTCACCCACCCGGTGGTCGTGCTGCTGTCCCGGAACCGCGTCTTCACCGAGATGCCGTTCCTCGGGGTGGCCCGGGGCCTGGCCGCCCCGAAGACGCCCGCACCCGCCGAGGCCGACCGCCCGGTGGCCGTGTCTGGAGCAGGACGATGAGCAAGCGCAACGGCGAGCCCCAGGACGCTCCCGTCGAGGGCGCCGACGAGGTTGCCGACGAGGACATCGCCGAGACCGTCGACGAGACCGTCGACGAGACCGTCGACGCCGACGCCGCCGATGCGCGGACCCGGCGGATCCGCGCCCGGCGGAGCAGGACGGGGCGTGGGGCCCCGCAGCTGCAATCCGTGAACCGGTCGGTGTGGAGCCGGCTGTACCACGGCGAGACCAACATCGACTTCGTCGGCCGGCGGAGGCTGTGGTTCACGCTCTCGCTCGTGGCCGTCCTGATCAGCCTCGTCTCGTTCGCCACCCGGGGACTGAACCTCGGCATCGACTTCGACGGCGGCGTCGTGTGGGAGGTGCCCGCCGGCGACGTCTCGGTGGCCGACACCCGCGACGCCCTCGAGGGGATCGGGCTGTCCGACGCCACGATCCAGGACCTCGAGAGCGACGACGGTCGCGAGCTGCGGGTCGAGGCCGAACCGCTCAGCGCGGAGGAGTCCGACGAGGTGTCGGCGACCCTCGCCGAGCTGACCGGATCCAGCGTCGACGACGTCAACCTGAACGAGGTCGGCCCCACGTGGGGCGAGGAGATCAGCGAGAAGGCGATCCGGGCGCTGATCGTGTTCATGGTGCTCGTCACGATCTACATCTCGATCCGGTTCGAGCTGAAGATGGCGATCGCCACGCTGGCCGCCCTGGTCCACGACGTCATCATCACCGTGGGCGTGTACTCGCTGACCCAGCTCGAGGTCACGCCGGCCACCGTCATCGCGGTGCTCACCATCCTCGGCTACTCGATCTACGACGGCATCGTCGTGTTCGACAAGGTCGACGAGAACACGCGCCTCGTGTCGTCCACGGGCGGCCTGTCGTACGGCGGCATGATCAACGTGTCGCTGAACCAGGCCCTCATGCGGTCGTTGAACACCACGATCACGGCCCTGCTGCCGGTGGGGTCGCTGCTCGTCGTCGGGTCCTGGATCCTCGGCGCCAGCGTGCTCGAGGAGTTCGCGGTCGCCCTGCTGATCGGCCTCTTCTCGGGGGCGTACTCGTCGATCTTCCTGGCCTCGCCGCTGCTCGCGCTGCTGAAGGAGCGCGAGCCCCGCTACCGCGACATCAAGCGCCGCATCGATCAGCGGGGCGGCGACGCCGCGGTGGTGGCCGCCACGGTGGCCACGGGCCGGCCGCCGGCGTCCCGCGCCGCTGCCGCCGGGGCGACCTCCTCGGCGGGCGCCGGCCGCACGGGCGCACCCGGCAAGACGACGAGCGACGGCGAGGCGACGAAGACCGTCGCGCCGTCGGGCCGGGTCATCCCTCCCCGGCCGCGCAAGAAGACCCGCGGCAACCGCCGCTGACAGGCAGTCGCACCCGGGGCGCCGCCCGGTCGCCAACTATCGTCCGACCATGACGCGCGATCCATCGTGGCTGGCCGGCCACCTGCGGGACGTCCCCGACTTCCCGTCGCCCGGCATCGTGTTCAAGGACCTGACGCCCCTGCTCGGCGACGTCGACGCGTTCCGGTACACGGTCGACGCGATCGCCGACCACGCCGCCGGCCTGACCGTCGACAAGGTGGTGGGGATCGAGGCCCGGGGCTTCATCTTCGCCGCCGCCGTCGCCTACCGGCTCGGGGCGGGGTTCGTGCCGGTGCGCAAGGCCGGCAAACTGCCCTGGAAGACGGTGACCGAGACCTACGCGCTCGAGTACGGCACCGACTCGCTCGACATCCACGAGGACGCGATGGCGGCGGGCGACACGGTGTACATCGTCGACGACGTGCTGGCCACCGGCGGCACGGCCGCCGCCACCTGCACGCTGGTCGAACGGGTCGGGGGCCGCATCGCGGGCCTGGCCTTCGTGGTCGAGTTGGGTTTCCTCGGGGGCCGGGCGAAACTGACGGATCACGACATACTCAGCCTGATCACGGTGTAGATCGTGTCAGGCCGCGGCAGCACGCGGGAACACGGCGCCCCCGGGCATCGTTCAACTGTGTGAGAGGAGGTTCATATGCCCACCGTCGACCGGGTCCTTCCCTGGCGGCGCAACGACCCGCCGCCGGCCGACGAGGTCGCGCCCCTCCTGTCGGCGTTCCGCAAGCGCCACCCGAAGGCGCCGACGGCCCTCATCACGCGTGCCTACCTCCAGTCGGCCGACTCCCACCGCGGCCAGTCGCGCAACTCGGGCGAGCCGTACGTCCAGCATCCCCTCGCCGTCGCGCGGATCATCGCCGACCTGGGCCTCGACGACGTGACGGTCGCGGCGGCGCTGCTCCACGACACCGTCGAGGACACCGGCACCACCCTCGACGAGATCGAGCGGTCGTTCGGGGTCGACGTCGCCGCCATCGTCGACGGGGTCACCAAGCTCGAGCGCGTCCAGTTCGACTCCCGGGAGGCCCAGCAGGCCGCCACCATGCGCAAGATGCTGGTGGCCATGGCCCGCGACCTGCGGGTGCTGATCATCAAGCTCGCCGACCGCCTCCACAACATGCGCACGATCGCGGCGATGCCGGCCTGGAAGCAGGACCGCATCGCCCGCGAGACCCTCGACATCTACGCCCCGCTGGCCCACCGGCTCGGCATGCAGGACGTGAAGACCCAGCTCGAGGACCTGGCCTTTGCCGCCCTCCACCCCAAGCGGTACGCCGAGATCGACCACATGACGTCCGTGCGCACGCCCGAGCGCGACCTCTACCTCACGCAGGTGCTGGAGGAGGTGCGCCAGCGCCTGGCCGAGCTGCGCATCACCGCCGAGGTCACCGGTCGTCCGAAGCACCTCTACTCGATCTACGAGAAGATGGTCGTGAAGGGCCGCGAGTTCGACGACATCTTCGACCTGGTGGGCATGCGGGTCGTGGTCGAGTCGGTGAAGGACTGCTACGCGGCGCTGGGGTCGATCCACGCCACGTGGAAGCCGGTGCAGGGCCGGTTCAAGGACTACGTGGCCATGCCCAAGTTCAACCTCTACCAGTCGTTGCACACGACGGTCATCGGGCCGCAGGGCAAGGCGGTCGAGGTGCAGATCCGCACCTGGGAGATGCACGGCCGGGCCGAGCAGGGCGTGGCCGCCCACTGGGCCTACAAGGACCGAGACACCAACTCGGTCGACATGCCGTGGCTCAACCGCATCGTCGACTGGCAGTCCGAGACCAGCGACCCCGACGAGTTCATGCAGCGGCTCAAGGTCGACCTCGAGCAGGACGAGGTCTTCGTCTTCACGCCCAAGGGCAAGGTCGTGACGCTGCCGGTCGACGCCACCCCGATCGACTTCGCCTACGCCATCCACACCGAGGTCGGCCACGCCTGCATCGGCGCCCGGGTCAACGGGCGCCTCGTCCCGCTCGACTCGCGGCTGTCGTCCGGCGACACCGTCGAGATCTTCACCTCCAAGGTCGAGGGCGCCGGGCCGTCGCGCGACTGGCTGCAGATCGTGGCCACGCCCCGGGCGTCGTCCAAGATCCGCCAGTGGTTCTCACGAGAGCGGCGCGAGGACGCCATCGAGTCGGGCCGCGAGGACCTGGTCAAGGCCCTGCGGCGCGAGGGCCTGCCGGTCCAGAAGCTGCAGTCGGGCACCGTGCTGCCCGAGACGGCCAAGGCGATGAACTACGCCGACCTCGAGGCCCTGTACGCCGCCATCGGCGAGAACCACGTGTCGGCGCAGGCGGCCGCAGCCCGGGTGGCGAAGACGCTGCGCGACGGCGGGCCCCAGCAGGAAGAGACCCTGCCCACCACCATCCGCGAGCCCCGCCGGTCGCGCCCCAACCGCGGCCCCGCCGGCGTCCACGTCGAGGGCCTCGACGACGTGTTCGTCCGCCTGTCGCGGTGCTGCACGCCCGTGCCGGGCGACGAGATCATCGGGTTCGTGACCCGCGGCCGGGGCGTGTCGGTCCACCGGTCCGACTGCGCCAACGCCGTGTCGCTGGTCGAGGGCCAGGGGGACCGGCTCATCGACGTCGAGTGGGACCTCGAGCCGGGCGGCGTGTTCATCGCCTCGATCGAGGTCAAGGCGCTCGACCGGGCCCGCCTGCTGCGGGACGTGACGGCGGCCTTCGCCGACCACCACGTGAACATCATGACCTGCACCACCCAGACGGGCTCCGACCGGGTGTCGAAGATGCGCTTCGACATGGAGCTGGGCGACCCCTCGCACCTCGACTCGCTGCTGTCCACCATCCGCGGCATCGACTCCGTCTACGACGCATATCGCATCGTCCCGGCAAGGGCGGCTGATCCACGGGTCGTTCGAGACGACGCCCCTCCTGAGCCGGTCAACCCGGTTCGGCCCGTTCCGTGGGCGGCAGTAGCCTCGCCGGGACATGTCCGAGAGCTTTCGCGCCCCCATCGGAACGCAAGACGTGCTGCCGCCGCAGTCCGCGCGGTGGCAGGCGCTGATCGCCGCGTTCGCGGGGGTGGCCGAGCGGTTCGGGTACGGGTTGGTCCACGGCCCGCTGTTCGAGGACCTCGGCGTCTTTCAGCGCCTGGGTGTCGGCACCGACGTCGTCCGCAAGGAGATGTACGACTTCCGCGACAAGGGCGACCGGCACATGGCGCTGCGGCCCGAGGCCACCGCCTCCGTGGCCCGGGCCTTCGTCCAGCACCGCCCGCCCACGCCGTGGAAGGTGTGGTGCGTCACGCCGGCGTTCCGGTACGAGCGGCCCCAGGCCGGACGGCTGCGCCAGCACCACCAGGTCGACGTCGAGGTGATCGGCGCCGCCGACCCCGACGTGGACGTCGAGATCGTCTCGCTCGGCGCCGAGTACCTGGCGGCCCTCGGGCTGCGGCGGTGGCGCCTGGTGGTCAACACCATGGGGACGCCCGCGGACCGGGCCGCCTACGCCGAGACGCTCACGGCCTGGCTGCGTGAGCGCGGCGGCGACCTGGCCGCCGACGACCGCGAGAAGGTCGAGAAGCACCCGCTGCGGGTGCTCGACTCGAAGCGGCCCGAGACCCAGGCGGTCGTGGCCGGGGCGCCCCGCATCGCCGACGTGCTCGACGACGGGTCGCGGGCCCACTTCGAGCGGGTCCAGGCAGGCCTCACCGCGCTCGGCATCCCGTTCGAGGTCGATCCGGGCCTGGTCCGGGGCCTCGACTACTACACGCACACGCTCTTCGAGTTCCAGAGCGAGGCGCTCGACACCGCCCAGTCCACGATCATCGGCGGCGGCCGCTACGACGGCCTCGTCGAGCAGCTCGGCGGGCCGCCCACCCCCGGCATCGGGTTCGGCTCGGGGATCGAGCGCATGCTCCTGGCGTGCGACGCCGAGGGCGTCTTCGCCGCGCCCGACTCGACGCTCGACGTGTTCGTGGTCGACGCCACCGACGGCACCGTCGCCCGCGACCTGACGCACGAGCTGCGCGTCGCGGGACTGCGCACCGACCGGGCGTTCGACGGCCGGTCGATGAAGTCGCAGATGAAGTCCGCCGGGCGCTCGGGCGCCCGGGTGGCCGTGATCGTGGGTGAGCAGGAGGCGACCGACGGCACGGCCACCGTGCGCGACCTGGCCGCCGGCGAGCAGGAAGTCGTGCCGCGCGACAAGGTCGTCGAGCGGATCCGCCGAGTGTTGGAGGAACGTTGACCAGCGACTACGCCCCCGCGTGGGGCCTGCGCACACACTGGTGCGGCGAGCTGCGGCCCGCGCACGTCGGGCAGACCGTGTCGGTCTGCGGGTGGGTGGCGCGCCGGCGCGAACACGGCGAGCACCTGGCCTTCATGGACGTGCGTGACCGCGAGGGCGTCGTCCAGTGCGTCATCGACGGGTCGGTGGACGTGCGCTCCGAGTGGGTGGTCCGGGTCACCGGCGTGGTGCGGGCCCGCCCCGAGGGCACGGCGAACCCCGAGCTCGCCACCGGTGAGGTCGAGCTCGGCGAGTGCGAGGTCGAGGTCCTCAACACGGCGGAGCCGCCGCCGTTCCCCGTGGCCGAGCGGGTCGACACCGACGAGACGGTGCGCCTCCGCCACCGCTACGTCGACCTGCGCCGCGACCGCATGCAGCGCAACCTGCGGGCTCGGGCGACGGCCAACAGCGCCATCCGCCGCTCGATGGAGGCCCAGGGCTTCGTCGAGATCGAGACGCCGATGCTCATCGCCTCGACGCCCGAGGGCGCCCGGGACTTCGTGGTGCCGTCGCGCCTCCATCCCGGCCGCTTCTACGCGCTGCCGCAGAGCCCGCAGCTGTTCAAGCAGCTCACGATGGTCGGCGGCCTCGACCGCTACTTCCAGATCGCCCGCTGCCTGCGCGACGAGGACCTGCGGGCCGACCGCCAGTTCGAGTTCATGCAGCTCGACGTCGAGGCCAGCTTCGTCGGCCAGGACGAGGTGCTGGCCTTCGTGTCCGAGGCCATCCGGGCCTGCACGGCGGCGGTGGCCGGCGGCGAGGTCGGCGACATCCCGCGGATGACCTGGCACGACGCCATGGAGCGCTACGGGTCCGACAAGCCCGACGTGCGCTTCGGCATGGAGCTGGTCGAGCTGACCGAGGTGTTCGCCGCGACCGAGTTCAAGGCGTTCATGGACCAGACGGTCAAGGGCATCCGCGTGCCCGGCGGCGCCGAGCTGTCGCGCAAGCGGCTCGACGACCTCACCGACAAGGCCAAGAGCTGGGGCGCCAAGGGCCTCGTGTGGCTGCGGGTCACCGACGACGGGCTCGACGGGCCCGTCGCCAAGTTCCTGACCGGCGACGAACCGGCCGAGATCCGGTCGCGGCTCGAGGCCGAGGCGGGCGACCTCGTGCTGCTCGTGGCCGACGAGCGGTCCGTCGTCCGCCACGTGCTCGGCCTGCTGCGGCTCGAGCTCGGCCGCCCGCCGGTGACCGAGGGCGGCCTGACCTTCCTGTGGGTGGTCGAGTTCCCCCTGTTCGAGGGGCTGGGCGACGACGGCAGCCCCGTGCCCGCCCACCACCCGTTCACGATGCCGCACCCCGAGGACGTCGGCCTGCTGTCCTCCGACGACCCGGCAGACCTGCTGCGGGTGCGGTCGCAGGCCTACGACCTGGTGCTCAACGGGTGGGAGCTGGGCTCGGGCTCGGTCCGGATCCACCGCTCCGACGTGCAGCAGACGATCTTCCGCCTCCTCGGCATCGGCGACGAGGAGGCGCAGGCCAAGTTCGGGTTCCTGCTCGACGCCTTCCGCTACGGCGCGCCCCGCACGCCGGCTTCGCCTTCGGCATCGACCGCCTGGTGGCGCTGCTGGTCGGCGAGGAGAACATCCGGGAGGTCATCGCCTTCCCCAAGACCCAGTCGGGCGCCGACCCGCTGACGAACGCGCCCACCGAGATCGAGCCCCGCTACCTCGACGAGCTCGGCCTGCGGCTGCTGCCCCGCAAGGCCTGAGACCGGGCCGGTGCCTCCCCGCCGCCGCCCCGGGCCCGCGCGGCCACGCGGCGCGCACGATCCGCCACGCCTGCCCGACGTCCTCGACGCGGCGGCCCTCGACCTCGCCGGGGACGACGACACGCTCGAGGGCGTGCGCTGCGACGGCGGGGAGGCGGCCGGCCGCTGCGTCGACAGCCTGACCCTCCGGGCCGCGGTCCTGGTCGGTTGCCGCCTCACCGGGGCAACGCTGTCCGGCCTCGACATGCTCGACGTCGTCGTCCGCGACTGCGACCTCTCGGGGGCCAACCTGGCGGGGGCCGTGCTGCGGCGGGTGACGTTCGAGCGGTGCCGCCTGTCGGGCCTCGTGGCCAACGACCTGTCGGCGACGGAGCGTGAGCGTCCGCGACTGCCGAGCGGACGGGGCCTGGCTGCGGGCCGCCCGGCTCGAGCACTGCGACATCGCCGATTCCGAGATGACCGGCAGCGACTGGTACGGCGCAGAGGTGCGCCGGTCACGGATCGTGCGGACGCGGCTCGACGAGAGCGAGCTGTCGACCGCGGTGTTCGCCGACGTGGCGCTGCACGGCTCGTCCCTGTCCGGCGTGCGGGGCGCGGCCCTGCGGGACGTGGTGATCGGCAGCGACCAGGTGATCGAGGTGGCCGTCGCCGTGTTCGGCACCTATGGCATCGTGATCGACGACGAGGCGGACACGGACCTCCCGGGCTGAGCCGGCGCCGTCCGTCCCGCGGGCCTGCCGTCCGTCAGAGGCGGTCGAGCAGGTGGCCGATGACCTCGGCCACATCATCGTGCCGGCGCTGCCAGCGGGCCCCGGCGAACCGCATGCTGCTGGCGCCCACCAGCGCGCCCGCGGGCAGCGCCGCGATGACGAGCCCGGCCTCGCCCGCGATCGCGCCGGTCAGCCCGGTGAGGACGGTCACGGCCGTTCCGGCGGCGGCGCCGCCGGCGATGGCGTTGGCGTGGCTGGTGGCGAGCTCGGCCTCGACCCGCACGAGCGTGCGCTCGTCGGTCGGGGTCACGACGACGTCGACCATCGTGAGGCCCTCGAGCTTGATGACGCCGGCGAAGTCGAGCCGGCGCCGCAGGCCCGCGATGAGATCGGCCCGGTGCCGGTACAGCGACCGGTCGCCGGCCCGGCGCCGCAGCTCGAACATCTGGGTGCGCATGAACCGGTCGATCGTGGCGAGGGCGACGCCGGGCGGCCGGTCGACCAGCCGCTGGTCGCTGACCCGCCGGGACGCCAGCGCCCGGCCCCGGCTGCGGTGCCGCCCCTCGTCGGCGGGGGCGGCGGGCAGGACGCCGACTCGGAGCTCGGCGACCGCTTGGCGGACGGCGGCGGGGGAGAGGCCCACCTCGCGGGCGGCCTCCTCCACGGCGACCGGGTCGTAGGCCAGTGCCGGAGTGGTCGCGTCCTCGGCCGCCTCGATCTCAGCCGCCCGCCGCAGGACCAGCGCGACCTCGTCGCTGGTCAACCGCACCTGGCGTCCGGTCTCGGTCACGCCGCCATTGTCCCTCACCGCCGCCGTTTCGCCACCTCGTTCCCCTGGAACCCGCGATGCCGACGCGTTCCGGGCAGGGTTGTGGTTGCCCGCGAGGCGCAGCCGTTCCCGGGCTGCTCAGGACCGCAGCGCAGAACGGCCTGCCGGCACGAACGGCCTGCGGGACGAGGTCCGGCGAGGCCCCGGGCGGGAGTCTGTAGCCTCGGCCGGGATGGCACGACGGTCCGCGGGCGGGAGGGACGACCTGTTCGCGGCGGCGGCCGAGGAGCAGCTGGCCCAGCAGGCGCCGCTGGCGGCGCGGCTCCGGCCGATGCGCCTCGACGACATCGTCGGCCAGGACGAGCTCGTGGGCCCGGGCCGGCCGCTGCGGGTGCTGGTCGAGTCCGACCGGCTGTCGTCGGCGATCTTCTGGGGGCCGCCGGGCACGGGGAAGACCACGCTCGCGCAGGTCATCGCCCGCCACACGGCCAAGGCCTACGAGCAGCTCTCCGCAGTGTCCGCCAGCGTCAAGGACGTCCGCGAGATCGTGGCCCGGGCCGAGCAGCGGCTGGGGGAGCGGGGGCAGGGGACGATCCTGTTCCTCGACGAGGTCCACCGGTTCAACAAGGCGCAGCAGGACGCCCTCCTCCCGTCGGTGGAGAGCGGGCTGCTCGTGCTGGTGGGCGCCACGACCGAGAACCCGTACTTCGAGGTCAACGCCCCGCTGATGTCGCGGTCCACGCTGTTCCGCCTGCAGCCCCTCGACGAGGACGCCGTCGCCGCCCTGCTGCGGAAGGGCCTCGACGCCGAGGGCGCCGACGCCGACCCCGAGGCCCTCGCCCACCTGGCCGAGCGGGCCGGGGGCGACGGCCGTCACGCCCTGACGAGCCTCGAGGTGGCGGTGGCCCTCGCCCGGGCCCGGCGGCCCGACGCCGCGACGCCGCGGGTCACCGCCGAGGACGCCGAGGCCGCCCTCGGCACCAAGCTGCACCGCTACGGGCGCGACGACCACTACGACGTCATCTCGGCGTTCATCAAGAGCATCCGGGGCTCCGACCCCCAGGCGGCGTTGCACTACCTGGCCCGGATGCTCGAGGCGGGGGAGGACGCCCGCTTCGTGGCCCGCCGGCTCGTGATCCTCGCCAGCGAGGACGTGGGCGAGGCCGACCCGTTGGGCCTGGTCGTGGCCACGGCCGCGGCCCACGCCGTCGAGTACGTCGGCCTGCCCGAGGCGCAGCTCAACCTGGCCCAGGCCGCGGTCCACCTGGCGACGGCACCCAAGTCGAACCGGTCGGCGATGGGGATCTGGCGGGCGCGCGAGGACGTCGCCAAGGGCGTCGGCGGCGAGGTCCCGGTCCACCTGCGGGACGCCCACTACCGCTCGGCCGCGTCGCTCGGGCACGGGGTGGGCTACGAGTATCCTCACGACGACCCGCGGGGTGGGTGCGCCAGCAGTACCTCCCCGACGACGTGCGCGACGCCGTCTACTACCGGCCCTCACGTCACGGCTACGAGCAGGAGATCGCCGACCGCATGGACCGACTCGCCGACGGCACCGATCCGGGCGCCGAGGACGACGGGGAGAAACCATGAGCGCATCCGACCTCGCAGCGGTCATCGTCGCCGCGTGCAGCGTCGTGGCCGTGGTGCTGCTGGCCGTCGGGCTGGTGGCGCTCGTCCGCACGCTGCGGGCCCTGCGCCAGGTCACCGAGCTGCTGCGCACCGAGACGGCGCCGGTGATCGACGACCTGCGCGACACCATCGAGGCCGCCAACTACGAGATCGTCCGCCTCGACGGACTCGTGTCGACCGCGGAGTCCGTCTCGGGAACCGTCGACTCGGCCTCTCGCCTCGCCTACATAGCCATGGCGAACCCCGTCATCAAGGGCGTGGCCTTCGCCAGCGGCACGGCCAAGGCGGCCCGCCGCCTGCGGGGCCGCAAGGACACGGGCTGAGCGAGCGGTCGAGGGGAGCGGACCGATGCTGAAGCGGGCGTTCTGGTTCACGACCGGCGCCACCGCCGGGTTCGGCGGGGCGATGTGGGTGCGGCGCCAGGTGCTGCAGGCGGTGCATCGCTACACGCCCGAGCGGGTCCAGGCCGACGTCACCTCGTCGGTCCGCCGGCTCGGCAGCGACCTGCGCGCGGCGGTCACGACCGGCCGGGCGGCGATGGCCGAGCGCGAGTCCGAGCTGCGGTCAGAGCTGCGCCCCGGGGCGGGGCCGGCGCTCGTCCCCGTGGCCCGGGCGACCGACCCCGGCCGCGCCACGGGCCCGAGGGCGCGGGGCGACGGGAATCCGACCACAGGCGAACGCACGCAGCGTCACTAGTGGTGGCCAGCGGATGCGACGTGCACCACTAGGCTGAGCCGCAGTTATGGCACCGCGTACCGCCTCCGAGCTGCGACGCGCCTGGACCGACTTCTTCGCGGCCAGGCAGCACACGATCGTGCCGTCGGGCAGCCTCATCCCGACGCACCCCAGCGCGCCCATGTTCACCAACTCGGGGATGATGCCGTTCGTCCCGTACTTCCTGGGCGAGGAGGCCGTGCCCTACAGGCCGCCCCGGGCGGCGTCGGTGCAGCGGTGCGTGCGGGCCGGCGGCAAGCACAACGACCTCGATGCCATCGGCCGGTCGATGCGCCACCTCAGCTTCTTCGAGATGCTGGGCAACTTCAGCTTCGGCGACTACTTCAAGCCCGACGCCATCGCCTGGGCGTGGGAGTTCGTCACCGAGGTGCTCGAGCTCGACGGCGGCCGCCTGTGGGTGACCGTCCACGAGAGCGACGACGAGGCCGAGGACCTGTGGGCCGACGAGGTCGGTTTCCCCCGCGATCGCATCCAGCGGATGGGCAAGGAGAACTTCTGGGAGATGGGCGACACCGGCCCGTGCGGCCCGTCGTCCGAGATCTTCTGGGACAACGGGCCCGACCTCGGCCCCGAGGGCGGCCCGGCCAACCCGGCCTCCGAGGACCGCTACGTCGAGATCTGGAACCTGGTCTTCCCGCAGTACCTGCGCGGCGCCGACGGTCAGCTCAGCGACCTGCCCAGCAAGAACATCGACACGGGCGCCGGGCTCGAGCGCATCCTGGCGGTGCTGGCCGGCAGCCCCAGCCTCTACGCGGCCGACACGCTGGCGACACTGGTCGACGAGGCGCAGTCGGTCACCGGCCACCGGCTCGGCGAATCCGAGCTCGGCGACATCGCCCTGCGCCTGATGGCCGACCACGCCCGCACCATGACGTTCCTCGTCGCCGACGGGGTCATCCCGTCGAACGAGGACCGCGGCTACGTGCTGCGCCGCATCATCCGCCGTGCCATCCGCTTCGCCTACCTGCTCGGCGTCGAGCGCCCCGTGCTGCCGGCCATGGTCGAGCGCACGATCGACGTGATGGGCGACGCCTACCCCGAGGTGGTCGAGGGCCGCGAGCTGGTCCTGCCGATCATCACCCGCGAGGAGGAGTCGTTCCGGCGCACGCTGGCCACCGGCTCGCAGATCCTCGACACCCAGCTGGACAGGCTCGAGCCGGGGGGCACCCTGCCGGGTTCGGTGGCGTTCCAGCTCCACGACACCTACGGCTTCCCGTTCGAGGTGACGCAAGAGACCGCGGACCTGCGGGGCTTCGCCGTCGACGTGGCCGGCTTCGACTCGGCCATGGAGGAGCAGCGCCGGCGGGCCCGTGCGGCCAGCAAGGCGGGGAGCGTCGCCACCGGCGACGAGGTCACCGAGCAGCAGCGGATCCTGGCCGAGCACGGCCCCACCGTGTTCACGGGGCGCGACGAGTACGAGACGCAGGCGACGATCGTCGGCATCGTGGGCGACGGCCTCTACCTCGACCGCACGCCGTTCTACGCCGAGGCGGGCGGCCAGGTGGGCGACACCGGCCACGTCGTCACCCCCACCGGCATCGTGGACGTGGTCGACACCACCTACGGGCTGCCCGGCCTGCACCGGCACACGTTCGTCGTCCGCGAGGGCACCATCGAGGTGGGCCAGACGGCCGACGCCCGCATCGACGCCGAGCGCCGCGACGCCATCCGCCGCAACCACACCGGCACGCACATCCTGCACTGGGCCCTGCGTGAGGTGCTCGGCACCCACGTGAAGCAGCAGGGCTCCCTGGTGGCGCCCGACCGGCTGCGGTTCGACTTCAGTCACTTCGAGCCGGTCACGCCCGAGCAGACCCGGGCCATCGAGGACCTGGCCAACCGCGAGATCCTCGACAACGCCTCGGTCCGCCACTTCGAGACGACGATGAACGAGGCCCGGGACCTGGGCGCCATCGCCTTCTTCGGCGACAAGTACGGCGACATCGTGCGGGTGTTGGAGGCGGGGCGCCACTCGGTCGAGCTGTGCGGCGGCACCCATGTCCGCCGGCTCGGCGACATCGGGCCCGTGAAGATCGTGTCCGAGGGGTCGATCGGGTCGAACCTCCGGCGCCTCGAGGCGGTCACCGGCCTCGGGCCGATCGAGCGGCTCCGCCAGGAGGAGGACCTGATCGCCCGGGCGGCCGATGCGCTGGGCACCAGTGGCGACGACCTGCCGTTGGCGGCCGAGAAGCTGCGGAGCGAGCTCAAGGCGGCGCAGAACGAGATCAAGACGCTGCGGCGCCAGGCCGCGGGTAGCCGGGCCACCGAGCTGGCGGCCGCCGCGGACGACGGTGTGGTCGTCGCCCGGGTCGACGGCCTGGCCCCCGACGAGGTGCGCGACCTCGCAGTCGCCGTGCGCCAGCAGCCCGGCATCCGGGCTGCCGTGATCGGCGGCGAGAAGCCCGACGGCGGGGTGACGCTGGTGGCGGCGGCGACCAAGGACGGCGGCCTCCATGCCGGCGAGCTGATCGGCGAGGCGGCGAGGACCGTCAAGGGCGGCGGCGGCAAGGGCCCCGAGCTGGCCCAGGCCGGCGGCAAGGACGCGTCGCGGCTCGACGAGGCGCTCGACCAGGTCCGGGCCGCGGCCGGTCGAGGGTGACCAGGGCCGTCGCCCTCGACCTCGGGACACGCCGCATCGGCGTTGCGCTGTCCGACAGCGGCGGCAGCGTGGCCACCCCGTACGAGACGGTCCACCGATCGGGCGACCGGGAGCGCGACCATCGACGCATCGCACAGCTCGTGGACGAAGCCGGCGCCGAGGTCGTCGTCGTGGGTCTGCCGCTGTCGCTCGACGGCTCGGTGGGGCCTGCAGCGCGTGCGATCCTCGACGAGGTGGACGAGATCGGCGCGACGGTCGGCGCCGAGGTCGTGACGTGGGACGAGCGCCTGTCGACCGTCCAGGCCGAGCGCAGCATGCAGGCGATGGGCGTACGCAAGGGCGCCCGACGTCGGATCGTGGACCAGCTCGCTGCTACGGTGATCCTCCAGTCGTGGCTGGATGCTGGAGAGCCACGGGGATCCTCGTGATCAGCGAGGCCACGTCGACGTCGGTCATGCTGGGGAGCACCCTCCGTCGCCGTCGGCCGGGCCTCGCCTAGCCGCACACCGCAGGGACACCCGCAACGCCAATGCCGTTCTCCGATCAAGACGAGCCCGGTCGCTCACGCCGTCGGCGCGGGCGGGGGCGGTCACAGGACGATGCCGGGTTCGACGACTTCTGGGGCCGCGAGAGCATCGGCCCGCCCGGGAGGACGCGCCGGCGGCGTTCCTCCGACGACGCGCTGACCAGCCCCGGCGACGTCGGGGACCTCACCGGCGAGACGACGGCCGGCCCGCCGCCGGCGCCGCCCGCCCGTCCTCCTCGGGGCGCCCGTCCCCGCCGCGGCGGCCGCGTCCCCGACCCCGCACCCTCCGGCCCCGCCGCCTCCCCGGTCCCCGGTCCCGACCGGGGCGCGGGCACGCTCGGTCCGCCGCCGCGCACCACGCGCGCGCGGTCCACGCCCACGCCGGGCGGCGGGCACGCGAACACCCCTCCGTCCCGTTACCCGGTCGGTGCGCAGGCCGCCCTCGAGCGCCGCCGCGCCCTCGAGCAGGGTGCGGTCCCCGGTCCGGCGCTCCCGCCGGCCGGCTACGCCTCGACCCGCGAGCCCGACCCCGTGGAACCGGTGCGCCGAGGTAGCCCCGCTCCGAGCTCGCGTCGGTGGCCGGGGGGCGACCGCTACACCAACGACCACTACGGGGGCGACTCCTACAGTGACGACACGTACGGCGACGACGACTACGACGACTACGACGACGCCGAACTCGACGAGCTGCCCAAGCGAAGGGGCTGCCGGCGGGCGCTGAGCGTGCTGGCGGTGCTCGTGGTGCTGGCCATCGTGGCCGGTTGGTTCGGGTGGTCGTGGGTCCAGGGGAAGATCGATCCCGAGGGTCCGCCGGGCGAGACGGTGCTCGTCGAGATCCCCGAGGGCACCAGCACCGCCGGCATCGGCGACGTCCTCGCGGAAGCCGGTGTGATCAGCGACGCCACCGTGTGGGACTGGTACACGAAGCTGCGCGACGTCGGCACCATCAAGGCCGGGCGCTACGAGATGCAGCTCGACTCGTCGTTCGACGAGGCCATCGACGCGCTGAAGGAAGAGCCGCTGCCGCCCGAGGTCGAGCGCCTGGTCACGGTGCCCCCGGGTCTGACCCAGGCGCAGATCGCCACACGCCTCGCCGACCCCGAGGACGGCGCACCCGGGTTCACGGTCGAGGCGGTCCAGGCCGCGCTGGCCGACCCGGTGTCGCGGTCGATCTACCTGCCCGCCGACCAGGCGTCGCTCGAGGGCACGCTGTACCCCGAGACCTACGCCTTCGAGGAGGGGGACACCCCCACGGCGTTCGTGCAGCGCATGGTGCAGCAGTTCGACCAGGTGGCCACCGAGCTCGACCTGAACGGGCGGGCGGCCGCGCTCGGCGTCACGCCCTACCAGGCACTGATCGTGGCATCGATGGTCGAGCGCGAGGCCGGGACCACGGCCGACGGCCCCCGCGTCGCCGCGTGTCATCTACAACCGGTGGGCGGCCGGACAGCCGCTCGGCATCGACGCCACCAGCTGCTACGAGAAGAACGAGATCCCGTGCGAGCTCACGACGGCCGAGCTCGAGGACAACACGCCCTACGACACGCGCGCCCAGCCCGGTCTGCCGCCCACCCCGATCGCCTCGCCCGGCCGCGAGAGCCTGAACGCGGCGCTGAACCCCGCCGAGGGTGACTGGCTCTGGTACGTGCTCGACGTCGAGGCGGGCGACGGGTCGAGCCTGTTCACGAACGACTACGACGAGTTCCTGGCCGCCAAGGATCGGTGCGTCGAGGCCGGGCAGTGTGGCTGACCGCGCGGGGCGGCCGGTCACCGGCGCCACGCAGGTGGCCGCCGTCATCGGATCGCCCGTCCGCCACTCGCTGTCGCCCGTCCTGCTGAACGCGGCGTTCCAGGCCGCGGGCCTCGACTGGGTGTTCGCCGCGTTCGACGTCCCCGAGGGGGCCGGCGGGGCTGCGGTGGCGGCCATGCGCACGCTCGGCCTGGGCGGGCTGTCGGTCACGATGCCGCACAAGGCGGCGGCGTACGAGGCCGTCGACGAGCGCACGCCGGTCGCCGACGACCTGGGCGCCGTGAACTGCGTGTTCCACCGAGACGGCCGGCTGGTGGGCGACAACACCGACGGCCCCGGCTTCCTCGACGCCCTGGCCATCGACGAGGGATTCGAGCCGGACGGACGTCGCTGCGTGCTGGTGGGTGCGGGCGGGGCGGGACGGGCGGTGGCGCGGGCGCTCGGCACCGGAGGCGCGGCCGAGGTGGTCGTCGTCAACCGGTCGCCCGACCCGGCGCGGCGAGCGGCCGAGCTCGCAGGTGCCGTGGGCCGGGTCGGGGATCACGGCGATGTGGCCACGGCGGAGCTCGTCGTCAACGCCACGTCTCTGGGGATGGCCGGAGGCCCTGGGGAGGGCGCGCTGCCCCTCGACCCCGACCTGCTGCATGCCGACCAGGTCGTCGTCGACCTGATCTACCACCCCGTCGAGACACCGCTGCTCGCGGCGGCACGGGCCCGGGGTGCGGTGGCGGTGAACGGCGTCGGGATGCTGGTGCACCAGGCCGCCCACGCCTTCGCCCGTTGGACCGGCGAGGCCCCTCCGCTCCGAGAGATGGCCACCGCGATCCGCCACGAGCTGGGCCGCCGCGCGCCGTCCGACGGCAGTTCGTCACACGGCTGACAACGTTGCAACGTTGCGTGTCACCTCCGCCTCTGCAGGTGGTGGTCGGCCCAACGCTGGGCGCGCGGGTGACTGGCGGCCTAGGCTGATGCGAACGAACGCTGGGGAACTTTGGCGGACCGATCCACTCCGGAGGTACAGCGTTGGCGTTGCAAGGGACTCTCGACACATTCTCTCTCCCCGATGTCCTGCGCCTGCTGGCGACGACGTCGAAGACCGGCCGGCTCCGGATCGACGGTGATCGTGGGCGGGGCAACGTGTGGCTGTCCGACGGTGGCGTGGTCGACGCCGACGCGGACCGCACGCTCGACGGCACGCCCGTCGACGAGGTCGTGTTCGAGCTGCTGCGGTTCGAGTCGGGCAACTTCGCCTTCGACGGCGACGACACCGCCGCCGCCAGCGGCAAGCCCGAGGACGTCGAGGCGCTCCTGCGCCGGGCGAACGCCCTGCTCGGCGAGTGGAACGAGCTCGAGGCCGTCGTTCCGTCGCTGGAGCACGAGGTCACGCTCGCCGGCGACCTGTCGGCCGACGAGGTGACGATCAGCGCCGACAGCTGGCAGTCGCTCGTCGCCGTGTCCTCGGGGCGCACCGTGGGCGAGCTGGCTACCGCACTCGGGCTCACCGAGCTGGGCGTGTCGCGCGCCGTGCGCGACCTGGTCGAGCTGGGCGTGGTCGACGTGACGCTGTCCGACCGGCACGCGGCCCGCGCCGGTCCCGGCGGCCCCGCGCGACGACCTCGCCGCGCCGCTCGGTCCGGCCCGACACCGACGCGCCGGCGATGCCCGACCTCCCGGCGCCCGCGCTGGGTCAATCGCAGCGAGCCGGCTGGCTGGCCGGGGACCGCACGGGTGAGATGCCCACACCCGTGCCCGACCCCGGCCCCCTGCCCACCCGCAAGGGCGACAGCCGCATGGCCGACGAGCCCGCGACGGCCGCCGCCCCTCCCGCGGCTCCCGAGCCGGCGCCCCAGAAGGGCGGCCTCGCGTCGCGCCTCGGTCGCGGCCGGAACGGTGCCCGAGGCGCCGACGCCACGCCGCCCGCCGGTTCGCCGAGCGTCGCCAACGGCAGCCGGGTCTCGGGGCGCCCTCCCGTGGCCCCGACGGCGCGCACGAACGATGCCGGCCCGCCGGCCGACCGTCCGGGCGTCGCCGAGCGGCCCACCCGAGCCGACACCCCGGTGGCGCGGCGTCCCGACGTCGCCCGCCCGGCGACGCCCCCGGGCGCGGCCCGGCCCGGCCCGCGGAGCACGCCGCCCGTGCCACCGGCCCCGGCGGCGCCCGAGTCGCCGTTCGCCGACGGCCGCCTCGGGCCGGCGCCGCGCGGGAGGGACACGGGCCAGATCCCGCCCGTCTCGCCCTCCGCCCTTCCTCCCGACCTCCACTGGGCGGCCGATGACACGGGCGGCGGCCCGGTCAACGGCGGCCCCGCGTCGCCGTTCAGCGGGCTGAGCAGCCTCGGCCCCAGCCGTCCCGGCCCCGCCGTCCCGGCCCGACCGACGGCGAGGTGGCACCGCACGTGGCGGCCATGAGCCCCGAGGCCCGCTCCGCGGTCCAGGCCACCGTCGGCAACGCCGGCGGCTCGGCCGGCGCCCGGGGCGGCAGCCAGGGCGAGGACATCGCCCAGCGCGGGCGGCTGATCAGCTTCCTCTCCACCGTCCGCTGACCCCGACCAACGCTCCTCCGCGGCGGCGCGCGGCACCGCGCTCCCGCCCGGTGGGGCGCGTGGCCGGCGGGGGCCCCGATGACCCACGCGGTGCTGGTCGCGCTCAGCGCCCTGGTGGGCGGGCTCGTCGTCGGTCCCTTCGTGGTCCACGCGGTCGTGCGGTGGACGGGGTGGCGCGTGGCCGTCCCGCTGGTGCTCGGGCGCGTGCCCGCGGCGAACGAGATCGGGAACCCCCCGGCGCGGTGCCGGCGCTGCGGTGCGGCTCTGGCCCCCGGCGACCTGCCGGCGATCGTCGGCCTGGCCGCGGGCGGGCGGTGCCGGCGCTGCGGGGAACCGCTGGCGCGCGGGTACCTCGCGATGGAGGCGGCCTGCGCTCTCGGATGGGCGGCCGCCACCGCCGCCGTGGGGTGGTCGGCCGTGCTCGTGCCGGTGCTCGCCCTGGTGACGGGCCTGATCGCCATGTGTGCGGTCGACCTCGCCGTCATGCGCATCCCCACGCGCTTCGTGTACGTCACCGCGGCGGCCGTGCTGGCGGGTGCCGCGCTGGTGGCGGTGCTCGACGGACCGGCCCGCCGGCTGGCGGGCGCGGGGGTCGGCGCGCTGGCGCTGGGTGGATTCCTGCTGGTGCTCCACCTGGTGTCGCCGCGTGCGCTCGGCTTCGGCGACGTGCGGCTCGGGATCCTGGTCGGTGCCGCCGCCGGGTGGAGCGCCTGGCGGCCCGACCATCCTGTGCTCATGCCGGTCCAGGGCGTGCTGAACGCCGGGCTCCTCGCCGGGCTCGTCGGGTCGGTGGTCGGGCTGACCCTGCTCGTCGTGCGCCGGCGCGACCGCCCGTTCCCGTTCGGCCCCGCCCTCGCGTTCGGGGGGCTCGTCGTCACGCTGGCGACGGCCGGCGCGCCGCTGTGACCGGGGGACCCGTGCCGGCCGCCGGGGCCGGCACCGGTATCGTCGTGACGTGACCCGGAAGCCCACGCCGCCAGGCGACGAGCGCAGCCCGGCCGGCGCGGCGGGGCGACCCGGTGGGTGATCCGCGCCGTCACATCGTGCTCGTGGGCCTGATGGGGGTGGGCAAGAGCACGGTCGGGCGCCGCCTCGCCAAGGAGCTGCAGCGCCCGTTCGCCGACGTCGACGAGCAGATCGAGCTGCGGGCGGGCGTCACCATCCCCAACCTCTTCAGCGGGCAAGGCGAGCCCGCCTTCCGCCAGCTCGAAGGAACGGTCCTCGCCGACCTGCTGGCGCACCCGGCGCCCCTCGTGCTCGCGGCCGGGGGCGGCGTCGTGACCTCGGCGGGCAACCGGGCCGCGCTGGCCGCCGCGGACGCCTACGTCGTGTGGCTGCGGGCCTCCGCCGGCTTCCTCGCGGCCCGCACCGATCCGACCCACCGCCCCCTGCTCGCCGGGAACGCCACCGGCACGCTGACCCGGCTTCTGGCCGACCGGGCGCCCCTGTACGAGCAGGTGGCCGACGTCGCAGTCGACGTCGAGCCGTTCCACACCGGCGACGACAAGCCCAAGCGCGCCCTCGCGCCACATCGCCGCCCTCGTCGCCGCCGCCCCCGCCGAGGCCCGCCCGTGAGCGAGCGCAGCGAGCGAACCATGAGCACAGTGCCCTACCCGGCCCGAAGGGCCGAGGGCTCGCGCGCATCCCGAAGGGTGCGCCAATGAGCCCGGACACGGGGCCGGCCGCCGGTGGCGCGGTTTCGATCGTCGTCGAGGTCCGGGCGGGCGGGAGCGTGTACCCCGTCGTCGTCGGCGCCGGCGTCCGCGCCGAGCTGGCGGCGCGCCTGGCCCCGTCCGTGCGGCGGGTGGCGGTGGTCACCCAGGCGGGCATCGATCTCGCGGTCGACCCCGGGCGCGAGCACGAGGTCTTCACGATCGGCGACGGCGAGCCGGCCAAGTCGCTCGCCACCGTCGAGCAGCTGTGCCGGGCCTGGTCCCGTTGGGGCCTCACCCGCGCCGACCAGGTGGTGGCCGTCGGCGGTGGTCTGGTCACCGATGTCGCCGGTTTCGCCGCCGCCGTGTACCACCGCGGGGTCGGCGTCACGCATGTGCCCACCACGCTGCTCGGCATGGTCGACGCCGCCATCGGCGGGAAGACCGGCGTGAACCTGCCCGAGGGCAAGAACCTCGTCGGGGCCTTCTGGCAGCCGCGGGCGGTGCTGTGCGACACCGATTCGCTGGCCACGCTGCCCGAGCGGGAGCGGCGGAGCGGGCTCGGCGAGATGGCCAAGTACCACTTCCTGACCGGCGACGACCTGCTGGCCCTGCCCCTCGCCGAGCGCATCGCCGCGTGCGTCCGCATCAAGGCGGCGGTGGTGGCGGCCGACGAGCGCGAGGACCTCGCCAACACGCGGGGCGCGCGACCCTCAACTACGGGCACACGCTGGCCCATGCCCTCGAGACGGGCGGCCGCTACGACCTGCGCCACGGCGAGGCGGTCGCGGTGGGGCTGGTGTACGCCGCCGAGCTGGCGCACCGCCTCGGCCGCATCGACCGGGCCCGGGTCGACGAGCACCGCCGGGTGACCGCGGCCTACGGGCTGCGCACCGACCTGCCGGGCGGGCTCGACCGGGACGGGCTGCTGGTGCTCATGGCCCGGGACAAGAAGGCCGTCGACGGCCTGACGTTCGCACTCGACGGCCCGGCGGGCGTCGAGGTCGTGACCGGTGTCGACCCTGCGGCGGCCGCCGCCACGCTGGACGCCATGGCGGGCGGGTCATGACCGAGCGGAGCGAGGTCCGGAAGCACAGTCGGCCCTGCGCCACGAAGTGGCGATTCGCTCACTGGTGCGCCCGAAGGGTGCACCAGTGAGCGAGCCCACGGGCGGGCGGGGCACGGTCCTGCTGCTCAACGGCCCGAACCTCAACCTGCTGGGCGAGCGCGAGCCCGAGGTCTACGGCACCGCCACGCTCGAGGACCACGTCGAGATGGTCCGTCACGCCGCGGCCGAGCTGGGCCTCGAGGTCGAGCACCTCCAGTCGAACCACGAGGGCGAGATCGTCGACGCCATCCAGCAGGCACGCGGGCGCGCCGGCGCCATCGTGATCAACCCCGGGGCGTTCACGCACTACGCGTGGGCGATCCACGACGCCCTGGCCGCCTTCCCCGGGCCGGTCGTCGAGGTGCACCTGTCGAACCCCCAGGCCCGCGAGGGCTGGCGCCACCTCTCGGTCGTGTCGCCGGTGGCCACCGGCACGATCGCCGGCCTGGGCGGGCTCGGCTACGTGCTCGCGGTCAAGGCCGTCGCCCGCCTCCTCGACTCCTGACCCGAGGGCTGCTCGAGGTCCGGCCTCTATCCTGCGCGCGGTGACCTTCGATCGCGCCTCCCTGCCCCCGATGGACGTCGCCGACCGGGCGACCCGGCTGCGGGAGGGCCTCGGCGCCGCCGGTTGCGACGCCCTGCTGATCACCAACCTCACCAACATCCGGTACCTCACCGGTTTCACGGGATCGGCCGCGCTGCTGCTGGTCCGGCCCGACGACCTGGTGTTCGTGACCGACGGCCGGTACCGCGACCAGGCGGCGAGCCAGATCGTCGCAGCCGGGGCGCACGCCGAGGTGCTCATCGGGCGCACGGCCGACGAGCAGCGCGGGCACCTGGCGCCGCAGGTCCCGCCCGGGGTCCGGCTGGGCCTCGAGGCCGAGGCGGTCACGTGGGCGCAGCAGCGCCGCTACGGCGCCGACTGGTTCCCCGAGGCCGAGCTCGTGCCCACCGAGGGCCTGGTCGAGGATCTGCGGCGGGTCAAGGACGCCGGCGAGGTCGCCCGCATCGAGGCCGCCTGCGCCATGGCCGACGCCGCGCTCGCCGCCGTGCGCCACCGGCTGGGGGAGGAGGCCACCGAGGCCGAGGTCGCCCTCGAGCTCGAGTGGCAGATGCGGCGGCTGGGCGCCGACGGCCCGTCGTTCGACACGATCGTGGCCTCGGGGCCGAACGGCGCCATGCCCCACCACCGGGCGGGGGAGCGCCCCATCTCCGAGGGCGACCTGGTCGTGATCGACTTCGGCGCGCTGCTCGACGGGTACCACTCGGACATGACCCGCACGGTCATGGTCGGCGAGCCCAGTGCCACCCAGCGGCGGATGCTGGACGCCGTGCACGCGTCGCAGGCCGCCGGGGTGGCCGCCGTCCGGGCGGGCGTCGACGTCACCGCCGTGGACGAGGCCTGCCGGTCGGTGCTGCGCGACGTCGGCTGGGAGGACGCCTTCCTGCACGGCACCGGCCACGGGGTGGGCCTCGACATCCACGAGTCGCCTCGGGTGTCGGCGAGTGCGACTGGTAGTCTGGCCGACGGCCACGTCGTCACCGTCGAGCCCGGCGTCTACCTCGCCGAGCACGGCGGCGTCCGCATCGAGGACACCGTCGTGGTCACCGCCGAGGGCTGCCGCACCCTGACGCTGGCGCCCAAGGAGCCCTCCCTCTAGACCCCCGCGCCAGGAGCACAGATGGCCGCCACCACCACCAACGACCTGAAGAGGGGCATGACCCTCGACCTCCCCGAAGGGCTGTTCCAGGTCGTCGACTTCCAGCACGTCAAGCCGGGCAAGGGCCCGGCCTTCGTGCGCACGACGCTGCGCAACGCGCGGTCGGGTGGGGTGCTCGACAAGACCTTCCGGGCCGACGAGCGGGTCCAGCAGGCCGTGGTCGACAAGAAGGACATGCAGTTCCTGTACCGCGACGGCGGCGACTACGTGTTCATGGACAACGAGACCTACGAACAGATCCATGTGGGCCCGTCCACCCTCGGCGACGCCACCAACTACATCGTCGACGGCTCGACGATGGTCCTCCAGTTCTACAAGGACGAGATCATCGGCACCGACCTGCCCGCCGCCGTCGAGCTGACCGTCGCCACCACCGAGCCCGGCATCCAGGGCGACCGCGTGTCGGGCGCCCGCAAGCCGGCCACGCTCGAGACCGGTCTCGTCGTGCAGGTGCCGCTGTTCGTCAACGAGGGCGAGCGCATCAAGGTCGACACCCGCAGCGCCGAGTACCTCACCCGGGCATGACCCCTCGGGCGCCGGGCGGCGACCGCGACCTGGGCGACCTCGAGCCCAGCGAGGCCGAGAGCCGGCGGTCGGCCCGCGAGCGGGCCCTCGAGCTGCTGTACGAGGCCGAGTCGAAGGGCGTGCCGGTGGCCGACGTGCTGGCCGGCCTGCCCGTCGCCCCCGACGCCCTCGCCGTCGAGCTGGCCACGGGCGCCGATGCACACGCCGAGCGCATCGACGCCGTGCTGGCGCGGCTGGTGGCGCCCCGCTGGTCGCTGGCGCGCCTGGCGGCCGTCGACCGGGCGGTGCTGCGCATGGCGGCCTACGAGCTGTACGAGGTGCCCGAGCGCAGCCAGGCGCTGGTCATCAACGAGGCGGTGGTGCTGGCCCGCCGGTTCGGCACCGACGACTCGCCGCGGTTCGTGAACGGCGTTCTCTCGGCCGTGGCCGCCGAGGCACGCCCACCGGATGACAGGGGCGCCGACTCGTCGTGACCGGCGCGGCCGGCTCGGGTCGTCCGGCGGGCGGCCGCCGGGGTGAGGGCGGAAGGGCGCGCCGACGGGCGGTTCCCGCCGACGCTTCTCCGCTGGGGCTGCCCGAGCCGCCGCTCGTCGACCGGGCCGCCGGCATCGTCCTCCGGCCGTGGGCGCCGACGCCCGGCGACATCGCCGCCCTGGTGGCGGCTTGGCGAGACCCCGTGCTGGCGTCGAGCGCGGGCGTGCCCGCGGAAGTGTCGACCCCGGCGGCCGAGCGCTGGATCCGTGGCGAGCCGGCCCGGCGGGCCGCAGGGCTGTGCCTCGACCTGGTGGTCGGCCCGCTCGGCGGCGGCGATGCGGTGCTCGGCGAGATCGGCCTGCGGAACGTCGACCGGGTCCGCCGACGCGGCGAGATGAGCTGGTGGACCGCGGCCGAGCACCGAGGCCGCGGCCTGGCGTCGGACGCCACCCGGCTGCTGGCGGAGTGGGCCCTGGCGCCCGGCGGCGGGGATCTCGTCCAGGTGTGGGCCCGCACCGACCCCGCCGACCGGGTGTCCGCCGCGGTCGCCGCCGCGGCCGGGTTCGTCGAGCTGGGCGAGGCCGACGGCACGACGGTGTGGGCCCGGGCGCGCCGACCCGCCGAGCCCTCGCGCTGACAGCCCCGGCGGGCAGAACGGATGCCCGGAACGTCGCGTCCCCGCTGCTACGCTGCCGTCCTGACCGTGAAGCGGGTCCCGCGAGTCCCGCACGGCCAGATCGATGACATATCGATGGGGAGGTCCCCGATTGGCAGAGCGCGAACGTAAGTCGACGCCCCCGTTCGGGGGCGTTTTCGTTGCCCGGACGCAGGTGCTCGAAGCCGACGACGTGCGCCGGGCCGTGTGGCGCATGGCGCACGAGGTCATCGAGCACAACCACGGCCTCGACGAGGTGGTGGTCGTCGGGCTCCAGACCGGCGGCGTCGCCTTCGCCGAGGCGCTGACCGAGGCGCTCGGCAAGATCGACGGCGAGGCCCCGCCGCAGGGCACGCTCGACGTCGCCTTCCACCGTGACGACATCGGGCTGCGCCCGGTCCTGCCGGCCGCGGTCACCGACATCCCGGTCGACCTCACGGGCCGGGTGGTGGTGCTGGTCGACGACGTGCTGTTCACGGGGCGCACGATCCGGGCCGCGCTCGACGCGGTGCACACCTACGGCCGGCCCCGGGCGGTGCAGCTGGCGGTGATGGTCGACCGGGGCCACCGCGAGCTGCCGATCCGCCCCGACTACGTGGGCAAGAACCTGCCCACCCGGCGCGACGAGGTGGTGAACGCCACCCTCGACGGTGTCGAGCTGGGCGAGGTGCTCAAGGACGGGTACCGGTGAGGGCCGTGGCCGCGACCGGTCGCCGCCACCTGCTGGGCGTGGCCGACCTCACCGCCGACGAGATCGAGAACCTGCTGACGCTGACCGACAGCTTCGTCGAGGTCAGCCGGCAGGCGGATGCCGAAGGTCCCCGCGCTGCAGGGGCGCACGGTGAGCTGGCTGTTCTACGAGGACTCGACCCGTACCCGCCTCAGCTTCGAGCAGGCGGCCAAGCGGCTGTCGGCCGACACGCTCAGCTTCTCGGTGTCGACGTCGTCGGTGAACAAGGGCGAGTCGCTGCGGGACACGGTCGAGACCATCGAGGCGATGGGGGTCGACTGCATCGTCGTGCGCCACCGCTCGGCGGGGGTGCCGCACCAGGTCGCGCAGTGGGTGTCGGGCAGCGTGGTCAACGCCGGCGACGGCTGGCACGAGCACCCGACCCAGGCCCTGCTCGACTGCTACACGATCCGCGAGCACCTGGGCGGCCTGGCCGGCCGCCACATCGCCATCGTCGGCGACGTCAACCACAGCCGGGTGGCCCGCAGCGACGTGTGGGCCTTCACCAAGCTCGGCGCCGAGGTGACGCTGGTGGCCCCGCCCACGCTGCTGCCGCCGAACACGGACGGCTGGCCGGTGCGGGTCAGCCACGACATCGACGCGGTGCTCCCCGACGTCGACGCGGTCTACCTGCTGCGGATGCAGCGGGAGCGGATGACCGAGGCGCTGCTGCCCTCGCTGCGGGAGTACACCGCCTGCTTCGGCCTCACCCGCCGGCGGGTCGAGCTGCTCGGCGAGAAGGCCATCGTCATGCACCCCGGCCCCATGAACCGGGGCGTCGAGATCGCGGCCGACGTGGCCGACCTGCCCCGGTCGGTGGTGATCGACCAGGTGCGCAACGGCGTGGCCGTGCGCATGGCGGTGCTGTTCGACCTGCTGGGCTCGGGCCGCGACCTCGGCCGCCAGCCCGACCCGGAAGGAATGAGAATGAAGTCGATCGTCATCCGCGGCGGCGAGGTCGTCGACGCCACCGGCTCCCGGCGGGCCGACGTCCTGGTCGAGGACGGCGTGGTCCGCGCCGTGACCGCCGACGGCGACCTGCGCGGCCGACCTGACGCTCGACGCGGGCGGGTGCGTGGTGGCGCCGGGCCTGGTCGACCTGCACACCCACCTCCGCCAGCCCGGCAAGGAGGAGGCCGAGACCGTCGAGACCGGCGCCCGTGCCGCGGCCCTGGGCGGCTTCACCTGCGTGCTGGCCATGCCCAACACGACCCCGGCGATCGACTCGGCGGGCGTCGCCCGCGAGGTGCTCGACCTGGGCCGGGGGGCGGCGTGCGACGTGCGCACGTCGGCGGCGATCACGGTCGGCCGGGCGGGGGAGCGACTGACCCCGATGGCCGAGCTGGCCGAGCTCGGCGTGCGGTTCTTCACCGACGACGGCAGCGGCGTGCAGGACGCCCGCCTGATGCGCCGGGCGCTCGAGTACGCCCGGGGCCTCGGCGTCACGCTGGCCCAGCACTGCGAGGACGACGTGCTCGCCGCGGGCGGCGCCATGCACGAGGGTGCCTGGTCGGCCCGGTTGGGCATCCCGGGACAGCCGGCCGAGGCCGAGGAGGTCATGGTCATGCGGGACATCGCGCTCGCCCGCCTGACCGGGGCCGCGGTCCACTTCCAGCACCTGTCGACCCGGCGGTCGATCGACCTGGTGGCGGCGGCCAAGGCCGAGGGCCTGGCCGTGACGTGCGAGGCCACGCCCCACCACTTCACGCTGACCGACGCGTCCTGCGCGGGCTTCGACCCGGTGTTCAAGGTGAACCCGCCGTTGCGCACCGACGACGACGTCGCCGCGGTGCGGGCCGGCCTGGCGGCGGGCACGGCCGACTGCATCGCCACCGACCACGCCCCCCACGCCCCAGAGGCGAAGGAGCAGCCCTTCGACCAGGCGCCGCCGGGGATGCTCGGGCTGGAGACCGCCCTGGCCCTGGCGCTGACCGCACCTCGACCTGCCGATCGCCGAGGTGCTCGCCCTGCTGTCATGGCGCCCGGCGGCGATCATCGGCGCCGGCGACGCCCACGGCGGGCCGATCGCCGAGGGACGCCCGGCGCACCTGTGCGTGATCGACCCCGCGGCGACGTGGACCGTCGACCCCGGCGCGCTGGCCAGCCGCAGCCGCAACACCCCGTACGCGGGCATGGAGCTGACCGGCCGCGTCCGGCACACGGTGATGGCGGGCGAGCCCGTCGTGGTCGACGGCGAGGCGCAGCGATGAGGTCAGGGCGGCCTATTCACTACACTGCATGAGCATGCAGCAGCCACGTCGGAGCACGCGGGGCCACCGGTGACCGTCCGCGAGGGGCTGCTGGTGCTCGCCGACGGCACCACGTTCGAGGGCGAACTGATCGGCGCCGAGCCCGCCGGCGGGGTCGCCAGCGGCGAGGTGGTGTTCAACACCGTGATGTCGGGCTACCAGGAGGTGCTGTCCGACCCCAGCTACGCCGGGCAGATCATCACCTTCACGTACCCGCACATCGGCAACTACGGGGTCAACGCCGACGACGACGAGAGCCGGCGGCCGTTCGCCCGCGGCGTCGTCGTGCGCGACCTGGCCCGCCGCCGGTCGAACTGGCGGTCGACCGGCGACCTCGACGGATACCTGCGGCGCCACGGCGTGCCGGGCATCGCCGGGGTCGACACCCGCCGCCTCACCCGCCACATCCGCGAGGCCGGGGCGATGCCGGGCGCGTTCGGCGCCGGCGACGAGGTCGCCCTCAAGGCGGCGGCGGTCGCCGAGCCGGGCACCGACGGGGTGGACCTCGTCGCCACCGTCACCTGCGCCGAGCCGTACACGGTGGCGCCGCGCCCCGGCGGCGGCGACCGGCGCATCGTGGCCTACGACTTCGGCATCAAGCGCACGATCCTGCGCCACCTGTCCGGGCTGGGCGAGGTCAGCGTGGTCCCGGCGGCCACGCCGGCGGCCGAGGTGCTCGCCCGGGCCCGACGGTGTGTTCCTGTCGAACGGGCCCGGCGACCCCGCGGCCGTCGCCGTACGCCACCGAGGCCATCGCCGGCCTGGTCGGCAAGCGTGCCGGTGTTCGGCATCTGCCTCGGCCACCAGCTGCTGGCCACGGCGCTCGGCGCCACGACCCGCAAGCTCCCGTTCGGCCACCACGGCGGCAACCACCCGGTGCGCCGCCTGCCGAGCGGGCGGGTCGAGATCACCAGCCAGAACCACAACTACGCCGTCGCCGAGGGCTCGCTGGGGCCCGGCGTCGACCGTCACCCACGTCAACCTGAACGACGGCGTGATCGAGGGCATCCGGGCCGACGCCCTGCGGGCGTTCAGCGTGCAGTACCACCCCGAGGCGGGGCCCGGCCCCCACGACGCCGCCTACCTGTTCGACGAGTTCGCCGACCTCATCGACGCCACCGGCGAGGGCGCGCTAGATGCCCCGCCGGACCGACATCGAGTCGATCCTGCTCATCGGCGCCGGACCCATCGTCATCGGTCAGGCCTGCGAGTTCGACTACTCGGGCACGCAGGCCTGCAAGGTGCTGCGGGCCGAGGGCTACCGCGTGATCCTCGCCAACTCGAACCCGGCGACGATCATGACCGACCCCGACTTCGCCGACGCCACCTACGTCGAGCCGCTCGACGCCGACCACCTGGCGAAGATCATCGAGCGCGAGCGCCCCGACGCCGTGCTGCCCACGCTCGGCGGGCAGACCGCGCTCAACCTGGCGATGGAGCTGGTCGACCGCAAGGCGGTGGGCGTGCCCGGCACCCCCGAGCTGATCGGCGCCAACGCCGAGGCCATCGCGACGGCCGAGGACCGCGAGCGTTCAAGGTGGCGATGCAGGAGCATCGGGCTGAACGTGCCGCCGTCGGCCACCGCCCACACGATGGACGAGGCGATGGCCGCGGTCGAGCGCATCGGCCTGCCCGTCGTGATCCGCCCGGCGTTCATCCTCGGCGGCAAGGGGACCGGCATCGCCACCACGCCGGCCGAGTTCGAGCGGTGGCCGCCACCGGCCTGGCCGCCAGCCCCATCTCCGAGATCCTCATCGAGCGGTCGATCGCCGGGTGGAAGGAGTACGAGCTGGAGGTCATGCGCGACCGCGCCGACAACTGCGTGGTCATCTGCTCGATCGAGAACCTCGACCCCATGGGCGTCCACACCGGCGACTCGATCACGGTGGCGCCGGCGCAGACCCTGACCGACGTCGAGTACCAGGCGATGCGGGACGCCGCGTTCGCCTGCATCCGGCGGGTCGGCGTCGAGACGGGCGGGTCGAACGTGCAGTTCGCCCTCGACCCGACCAACGGCGAGATGGTCATCATCGAGATGAACCCCCGGGTCAGCCGGTCCTCGGCGCTGGCGTCGAAGGCCACCGGGTTCCCGATCGCCAAGATCGCGGCCAAGCTCGCCGTCGGCTACACGCTCGACGAGATCCCCAACGACATCGCCCGCAAGACGCCGGCCAGCTTCGAGCCGACCATCGACTACGTGGTGACCAAGGTCCCTCGCTGGGCGTCGAGAAGTTCCCCGGCGAGCCCCGCGGTGCTCGGCACGTCGATGCAGTCGATCGGCGAGGCCATGGCCATCGGGCGCACCTTCCCCGAGTCGCTGCAGAAGGCGCTGCACAGCCTCGAGCACGGGCGCGCCGGACTGAACTGCGACCCGGCCGAGGCCCAGCTGGACGGCTCGACGACGACGAGCTGATCGCGGGCCGCGATCGGCACCCCCGACCGCCCGTTCCAGCTCAAGGCGGCGCTGCACCGCGGCATCACCGTCGACGCCCTGGCCGAGCGGACCAAGGTCGACCCGTGGTTCCTCGACCAGATCCTGCGCATGGTCGAGGAGCGCGCGCCCTGGCGGCCAGCGGACTCGCCGGCATGACCCGGCACGGCTGGAAGCGGGCCAGCAGCTCGGCTTCAGCGACGCCCAGCTCGCCTGGCTGTGGGGCGGCGACCACGGCAGCCATGCGCGCCGCCCACGTCGCCGCCGGCGTGACGGCCCACCTTCAAGACCGTCGACACCTGCGGCGCCGAGTTCGCCGCCGCCACGCCGTACCGCTACTCGACCTCGAGGACGAGGACGAGGTCGTGCCCAGCGGCCGCCGCAAGGTCCTGATCCTCGGGTCGGGCCCCAACCGCATCGGGCAGGGCATCGAGTTCGACTACTGCTGCGTGCACGCCAGCTTCGCCCTCGCGCGACGCCGGCTTCGAGACGGTGATGCTCAACTGCAACCCCGGACCGTGTCGACCGACTACGACACGTCCGACCGCCTCTACTTCGAGCGCTCACGCTCGAGGACGCCCTGAACGTCATCGAGGCCGAACAGGCGCCGGGCGACCTCGTCGGTGTCGTCGTGGCCCTCGGCGGCCGACCCCGTTGAAGCTGGCGGGCGTCGCTGCCCGAGGCCTGGTCCTCGGGACGTCGCCCGGTGTCGATC
>CAWCLR010000014.1:0-691615 GCA_963796415.1 uncultured Acidimicrobiales bacterium
GCCGCGATCAGCACCGCGGCGACCGCCGCCACGCCCAGGCCCGCCCGCTGCACCGTCGGACAGTCGCTCGCCCAGCACGTAGCGGGCCAGGAGGACCGTGCCGGCCGGGTAGAGGGCGGTGAGGACGGACACGACCGACAGCAGGCCGTGGTCGAGGGCGAGGACGTAGAAGACGTTGGCCGAGGCGTCGAGGACGCCGCAGCCCGACCGCGGCGCCGGCGGCGCCCCGGGGCAGGCCCGAGGCCGTGACCCGGGCCGCGCCGAGGCCGGCGAACAGGGACACCGACGCCGTGCGGGCGGCCACCAGCGGCCAGATGCCGACCCCGTCGCCGGCCGAGTCGATCGCCACGAAGAACAGGCCGAACGCCAGGCCGGCGGCGACGGCGAGCGCCAGGGCCTGCCAGCGGAGGGCCGGCGCGCCTGCCGACGACGGCTCGCGGGAGATCAGGACCACCGCGCCGAGGGCGAGGGCGATGCCCGCGAGCGCCGCGGTGGTGGGGCGTTCGCCCGAGGCGAGCCCGGCCACCACGGGGACCGCGGCCGACAGCAGCGCGGCCACCGGCGCCACCACGCTCATCGCCCCGACGGCCAGTCCCCGGTAGAAGAGGGCGACGCCCCCGCCGCCCAGCACGCCGGCGGTCGCCCCGACGGCCAGCGCCCGAGGGCTGATGTCGCCGCCCACCACGGGCGCCAGCGCCACGAGCATGACCAGCCCGACGAGGTGCGACCACAGCACGACCGCGGTCGGCGGGACCCGGCGCGCCGCCACGCCGCCCAGGAAGTCGCCGACGCCGTAGGCGACGGCGGCGCTGAGGGCGAGCAGTGCGGCCATGGTGGACCTCCGGGGGCAGGTGGGGACGGACGACGACGATTGCGGCCGGACGACTGTGCGGTGCGGGCGGTGCAGCACAGTGACCGGGCTGGAACACCCTAGTGCACCGGTCGGTCTGTTGATCCACCCGGTTTTGTAGGCTGCACCACATGCCCACGCCCGACGAGGTGGCCGCTGCCGTCGCCCACAACACCCGGCGGCTGCGCACGCTGCGGGGCTGGAGCCTCGACCAGCTCGCGGCGCGCAGCGGCGTGAGCAAGGGCATGCTCGTCCACCTCGAGGCCGCCCGCACCAACCCCAGCCTCGGCACGCTGTGCAAGGTGGCCGAGACGCTCGGCATCTCGCTGGCGGGCCTGGTCGAGCCGCCCGTGGCGGCCAGCGTCCGCGTGGTGGAACCGACCGAGGTCGTGCGCCTGTGGAAGAGCGACGGGGGCAGCGTCGGCGACCTGCTCGTCGGGTCCGACGAGCGCGACCACCTCGAGCTGTGGCACTGGACCCTGGCGCCCGGCGATCGGCACGACTCCGACGCCCACGCCCGGGGCACCCGCGAGATGCTGCACGTGTTGACGGGCGAGATGATCCTGACCGTCGACGGCGCCGACCACGTGGTGCGGGCGGGCGGCGCCGCCCTGTTCCTCGCCGACCACGACCACGCCTACCGCAACGACGGCGCCGCACCGGTCGAGCTGGTGATGGTGGTGCTGCAGCCCGACGCGGACCTCGACGAGTGGCGCGCCGAGGCCGCGGATCCGGCAACGGCGTAGCCGACGACGCCCTAGGCGGTGCCCTCGAAGTAGCGCTGCGCCAGGGTCCAGGCGTCCTGGCCGCACGACGAGCCGATGCGCCGGCCGGCGAAGTCGTCGGCCCGGATGTGGATGCCACCGAAGATCCGCGAGATCCCCGCCTGATCGGCGGCGTCGAAGTACGTGGCCGACTGGAGCGTGACGTCGCCGCTCGGGCCGGCTTCGGTGACGAGGTCGCCGGTCGCGACCGTCCATTCCGCGATGCCGCCGGGGAAGTAGGGGTCGCCGGTGAACGCCGCCATGACCTCTGCCGCGGCTCGGCTGAACGTGCTGTGCCCCGACACATAGCCGGCGAACGCCGGGGTCACGAACGTGGCGCGCTGGTAGGGCACCCAGTCGACCGCGCGGATCCACCCCACGCCGCTGGCCTGAGAGGGATCCTCGGGGTTGCCCTGCCACGCCTTGACGGCGACCTCGCCCACGTGATCGGCCAGGTGCTCGTGCGGCTGCCCGGGCGCGCTCGAGGCCGCGGTGATCACCTCGACCAGCCCAGGGACGAGCGGGAGCCCGTCGGGGTGATAGGCGGGCCCGGCCGGATCGCTCGACTGCCCGTACCCGCCCATGTAGCGGATCATCGAGATCGGGCGGGCCGAGTCGTAGTACCCCTTCGCCCCCCAGGCCGCCACGGCGGCGTCGTGCACCGCCCCGTTGAGGGTGAAGTACAGCTTGACGTCCCACTCCAGCCGGTCGACCTCGGCACCCTCTCCGCCGATGCGCAGCTCGAGGTCACGGCTGTCGGACACGTCGTTGGCGATGGTGTTCCAGTGGCCGGGGGGTGTCTCCGACTCCGGGCCCGTCGGCCCAGAACTCGGCCAGCGCGCGGGCGAAGTCGCCCCGCGCCACGACGTTGGGCGCGTAGGGGTCCCCCGTCGACGGGTTGACGTCGTACCCGTCGCCGTCGTTGGTGCCGAGCGGGTTGTCGCCGAACGAGCCCGGGCCGACGTCGATCGTCGCACCGTCGCCCGGGTCGAGGTAGCTGCTGTCGAGGATCACGTCGACCGCGGCCTGCTTGAACGCCTGCGGCGCTCGCCGGGTCGTCGCCCAGCCGTGGGGGCGGGCCGGGGTCGACGGGCAGTCCCTCGGCCGAAGCCGGGAGGGCGAACGCCGCGACGTTCCCCCAGTGCGGCCCGACGAAGCGCTGGACGTTCCCCGGTATCGGCAGCCCGTTCTGCGCCACGTTCTGCGCCAGGGCGAGGGGCTGCCACCGGTTCGGGTCGACCATCCGGGCGCCCGGCTCGGCCACCACCAGCGGCTGGTTCACCGGCCGGTAGTTGGTGTCGATGTAGCGGCGCGGCTCCTGCGAGCCGTCGTCGCGCCCGCGCGTCGATCACGGCCCCGGCGATGCGGTTGCCCAGCGCCGCGGGCGAGTCGCCCTCGGTGCTGGTGAAGTCGATCCGGTAACAGAGGGACTCCATGGTCGCGACCAGCTCGTCGAACGTTGCCTGGAGCCCGGCGGCGAACGAGTAGCGGTGGAGGAGGACGCGGTAGGCGGCGTAGCTGATCGCCGCCTCGCGCGCCGCCCGGACGTCGTCGGCCTCGTGCTTCTCGTCGACGAAGTAGCCCTCGGCGTCGGGGTCGTAGGCCGCCCAGGCGTCCCACATCGCCGCGGAGGTGTGGAACAGGTTCCGGGCATGCACGGTGGGGGCCGGGACGTCGCGGCGGATGCCGCCGAGCAGCGCCTCGTCCCACACGCGGGCCACGGACCGCCCGCCGAGCTCGGCCCGCTCACAGCCGTCGATCATGTAGGCGTCGGCGGAGGAGGAGTCCGACGTGCACGCCGGGAGCGCCAGGACCGCGAGCGCGAGCAGCCTGCACGCCCATCGGCGACCCGCGGTGGTGCCAGCTGCGGTCATGCCGGTGGCTCCACGACCAGGATCTGGTTTGCGGCGACGTCGTCCATGGTCGTGACCTCGCCGTCGGGCCAGGTGACGACGAGCTCGCCCACCTCGGTCGTCTCGCCCAGCCCGAAGTGCGCGCGGGGATCCTCCGACGAGAGGTAGCTGCTCCCCGCCTGCAGCTGGCGGGTGACCTCCCGGCCGTCGGGCAGCGACGCGGTGATCACGGCGCCGGGGTGGAAGCCGTCGAGCTCGACCTCGAGCCAGTTGCCCGTGGCCGCCCGGTTCTCCAGGAGGCAGAGCGAGCCGCCGACGGTGGCCACGGCGATGTCGAGATCGCCGTCGTTGTCGAAGTCAGCCGCGGCGCTGCCGCGAGCGAGCAGGGGACCGACCTCGGTGAGCCCAGCCGCAGCCCCGACGTCCTCGAACCGCGTCGCCGAGCCGGGGGCGGCAAGGTTGGCGAACGCCTGGACCGGCTCGGCGTCGCCGGCGAGATCGGTCACGGGGATCCCGCCGTTGGCGAGCACCAGGTCGAGGTCACCGTCGAGATCGAGGTCGCCCCACGACACCCCCCACCCCGTCGCAGCACCGAAGTCGGGTCCCAGATCGCGCCGCACGTCCTCGAAGGAGGGGTCCACCAGGTCGGACTCCGCGCCGTGGAACACGCCGTGGACCTGGCCGCGGGCGTTGGTGACGAACAGGTCCTCGCGGCCGTCGCCGTCGTAGTCGCCCACGCCCACGCCCATACCCGCGCCCGGGTCGGCGACACCGGCCCGGGCGGCCAGCTCCTCGAAGCGGAACCCGAGTCCGGCGGGGTCGGCCTCGGGGCCGCCCGGCCAGGGCACGTTGTCGTACAGGCGGTCGGGGTTGGTGTCGTTGGCGACGTAGAGGTCGAGGTCGCCGTCGCCCTCGAGATCGGAGAACAGGGCACCGAGGCCGTACGCGAAGTTGGCGACCTCGAGTCCCGCCTCCATGCCGACCTCGCGGAACGTCACGCGCCCGCCGTCGGCGCGCCCCTCGTTCAGGTACAGCAGGTCGCGGACCCCCGTGTAGGTGTTGGGGAACCCCTGCGTGGCCCCGGAGATGGGGCTGTTCACGTTGGCGTACCCGGCGACGAACAGGTCGGGCCAGCCGTCGCCGTCGACGTCACCGACGGCGGCCCCCGCGTACCAGCCGAAGGCCGGGGTGCCGGCGGCGTCGGCTCCTTCGGTGAACGTCCCGTCGCCCTCGTTCCACAGGAGCGCGCCGCGTTCGGCGCCAGTCACGTACAGATCCGTGTGACCGTCGAGGTCGAAGTCCGCCGCCACGCAGCCGTTGCCCCGGACGTCGAGATCGGCGCCGGAGCCGGCGCTGACGTCGACGAAGGTGCCCTCGACGTTGTGGAACAGGGCGCTTCGTCGGCGGCCCGCCCGCCTGCTCCCACCGGTCGATCTCCTCTTCGGCGTGCGAGTTGACGGCAAAGAGGTCGAGCCAGCCGTCGCCGTCGTAGTCGAGCCAGCAGACCCCCGTCCCCGTCATCGCCGCCGGGTCGGACGTGACCTCCCACCGAAACGCGCCCTGCCGGAAGTCGATCCCGACCTCGTCGGCGACGTCGGCGAACTCGATCCGCGAGGGCCCGTTACGCGGCGTGCGGGTCGTGGGCCGGCTGGCGACGTCCGCCGCTCCGTCACTCGCCCGGTCGACGGGATCAGACGTGCACGCAGTGACGATCAGACCGACGACGGCGAGCACCACACCTGCGGTGCCGGATCGCACTCACACCACTCCGCGAGCTGCCCGGCGGCGCTTCGACAGCGAGTCGACGAGGACCGCGGCGAGGAGGACCATGCCGGTGATCACGGACTTGGTTCCGGTGGCCAGGTTGAGCAGGCCCATCCCGTTGTCGATGGCGATGATCACCAACGCGCCCAGCAGCGCCGACACGACGCGGCCCCGCCCTCCGAACAGGCTGGTACCGCCGATGACCGCGGCCGCGATGACGTTCAGCAGCAGCGTGCCCCCGCCGGTGTTGGTGGCCACCGACCGCAGGCGGGAGGCGAAGATGACGCCGCCCAGACCCGCCATGAAGCCGGCGATCATGAACACCGCGATGCGCACCCGGTCGACGTTGATGCCGGCTCGGCGGGCGGCCTCGGCGTTGCCGCCGACCGCGTAGACATGCCGGCCGAACCGGGTGCGCGACGCGATGAACGACCAGAACACGAACAGCACCAGCACGAGCAGGATCACCTGCGGGACGCCGCGGTCGCGGTTGGCGTACCAGACGGCGGCAAACGTGACGAGCGCGAGACCGGCGACCTGCAGACCGATGACCACACTGGGCTTGGCGTCGAGGCCGCGGGCCCGGCGCGAACGCGCCGTCAGCAGCTGAGACAGCGCGTACCCGCCCACCACGGCCACCCCGACCGCCCAGCCCCCGGCGTCGCTGAGGAAGTTGTTGGCGATGCCGATGACGGTGTCGTCCTGGATGCGAATGGTGCCCGACGTCGAGTAATCCGTCGTGAGCACCAGCACCACGCCCGACCAGATGAGCAGCCCGGCCAGCGTGACCACGAACGATGGCACGCCCGCCTTGGTGATCACCAGCGCCTGGAGCAGGCCGATGGCGGTGGTCACCGTCAGCCCGACGGCGATGGCCGCCCACCAGGGCCAGTCGGAGGCGTCGGGCCGCAGCAGGAGCGTCATCGTGACACCCCCAACTGCGCTCACATAGGCCACCGACAGGTCGATCTCGCCGATCAGCAGCACGAACACCACCCCGATGGCGATCGTGGCCAACGGTGCCATCTGCAGCAGCAGGTTGGTGAAGTTGCGCTCGGTGAAGAACGTGTCGTCGAGGGTGCCGAAGACGATGGCGATGATGAACAGCCCCACCACGATCGGCAGCGAGCCGAGTTCGCCGGCGCGGACGTTCTGCCACCAGCGGCGCACGTAGCCGCCCAGCGTCTCGGGGACGGCCTCGAGCTCAGCGGGCGTGGCGGGCGGCAGCGGCTCCTCGGGGGTCACCACCGGTTCGGTGTCCACGTGCGACTGGGTGTTGGGGTCGGTCGTCATGTCTCTGCCACTCCGGCGTCGGCCATCCCCGGCACGTGGCCGATCCTGCCGGCCGTGATGGCCTGCACGACCTCCTGCTGCGACGTCTCCGACCGGTTGAGCACCGCCACGCCCTGGCCCAGGCGGAGGACGGTGATCCGGTCGGCGACCTCGAAGACGTCGTGGAGGTTGTGCGAGACGATGACCACCCCCAGGTCGCGGTCGGCCAGGCGCCGCACGAGGTCGAGCACCTGGCGTGTCTGAGCCACGCCGAGCGCCGCCGTCGGCTCGTCGAGGACGAGCAGCTTGGAGTTCCACATCACCGACTTGGCGACGGCGACGGCCTGCCGCTGCCCCCCGGACAGGCCCGCCACCGTCTGGCGCACCGATCCGAGCGTGGTCACCGACAGGCTCTCGAGCGTCTCCTGCGCAGCGTGCTCCATGCTCGACTCGTCGAGCACCAGCCCCCGATGCGTCCGCTCACGCCCCAGGAACATGTTGGCAGTGACGTCGAGGTTGTCGGCCAGAGCCAGGTCCTGGTAGACGACCTCGATGCCCAGCCGGGCGGCGTCCCTCGGCCCGTGGATGTCGACGGGCTCGCCTTCGAAGTGCACCTGCCCGTGGTCGAAGGGGTAGATCCCCACCATGCACTTGACGAGCGTCGACTTCCCCGCACCGTTGTCCCCCACCAGCGCCATCACCTCGCCGCGGCGGACCTCGAAGTCGACGCGGTACAGGGCCTGTACCGCGCCGAATGCCTTCGAGACCCCCTTGCAGTCGAGGAGCGGTTCTGTCACGAGTTCTGCTGGCAGAACGCGGTGGCCGCCACGTCGCCGGTGCAGAGCTCGTCCACGGTCCGGAACTCGTCGGCGATCACCGTGTCGGCCACGTTGTCGACCGTGACGCCGATCGGCTGCAAGGCGACGTACATCACGGCGCCCTCGGCCGAGTCGGTGGGCTCGCCGGTCTCGGCGTCGATGCCGATGATCTCCACCGACGAGCCGCCAGAGGCCAGCGGCGACTCGTACGAGGTCGCGGCCTCTTCGATGTCGTCGCCGGACCGCAGGGCCAGCGCGATCGCGGCCGCCACACCGGCCTCGTCCTGGATCGGCTTGTAGACGCTCACGGTCTGCTTGCCGAGGAGCACGTTCTGGATGCCCGCCGTGGTGGCGTCCTGGCCGCTCACCGGCACCGGCCCCACGCCTGCGGCCTCGAGCGCATTGATCGTCGAGTTGGCCAGGCCGTCGTTGGCCGCGAACACGGCATCGACGTCGTTGCCGGCGTCGACCAGGATCTGCTCCATCAGCGTCTGGGCCTCGGCGTTGTCCCACTCGGGGACGAACTGGTCGGCGACCAGCTCCCAGTCGCCGGCGTCCACCCGCGCACTGACCGTCTCCTCGTAGCCCGACTTGAACAGGAACGAGTTGTTGTCCTCCTCGCCGCCGTTGAGCATCACGACGCGCGCCGGGGCGAGGCCGAGCGCGTCGATGGCGGGCTCCATCGCCTCGGCCATCGCCGCGCCGACCTGGACGTTGTCGAAGCTCACGTAGGCGTCGCCGCCCGAGCCCCCGGTGTTGAACCGGTCGTACTCCACCACCTGCACGTCGGATTCCCTGGCCTGGTCGATGATCGTGGCGCCGGAGCCGGTGTCGAGGCTGGTGAGGACGATCACGCTGGCGCCGTCCGCGATGGCCTGCTCGGCCTGCGACTGCTGCGTCGAGGCGTCGCCCTCGGCGTTGACGATGTTGAAGTCCTCGCCTTCCGACAGGCCGGCCTCCTCGAACGCCTCGGTGAAGAACCGGCGGTCGTCCTGCTCCCACCGGTCGGACGAGGCGGTGTCGGGCAGGAGCACCCAGATGCTGCCCTCGCCGTCCCCGCCGTCCTCGCCGGTTGCCGCGCCCCCGTCATCGTCGTCATCGTCGCCGCAGCCTGCTGCGATCAGGCTGAACACGACCATTGCGGCGAGCACCCGCCACACGCGCTTGGAACTGGACATGCTTCTTCCCCCTCTGGCTGTCGCGCCGCGCACGCTACGACGGCGACCGCGAACAGAACGCGAACGTTCTGCCCCTAGCGTGAAAGAAACGCGAAGGACCGGATATCGGTGGAATCAAGGTGGCGTGAACCGATAACCGGACCGCGGCTCGGTGATGAACAGCGAGGGACCCTCAGGATCCTCGAGCTTGGCGCGCAGCCGCGCCATGTAGACCCGGGTGTACTCCGTCTGCGTCTCGTAGCCGCGCCCCCAGACCCGGCGCAGCAGGGTGGCGTGGGTCAGGAGGACGCCGGGGTTCGAGACGAACTCGCGCAGCAGGGCGAACTCGGTGGGGGTGAGGTGGACGAGGTCTCCGCCCTTGGTGACCTTCCGGGCACCGAGGTCGATCTCGACGTCGCCGGCCGTCATCACGGCCGGAGTGGGCAGCTCCAGCGGGGCCGGTCGGCTCCGCCGCAGCGTGGCGTTGATGCGGGCCAGCAGCTCCTCGATGCCGAACGGCTTGGTCATGTAGTCGTCGGCCCCCAGGTTGAGGGCTCGCACCTTGTCGGTCTCGGCCCGCCGGGCCGACAGCACGATGATCCCGACCGATGACCGTTCACGCAGCTCGCGGCACAGCTCGAAGCCGTCGATTCCCGGGAGCATCAGGTCGAGCAGGATGGCGTCGGGCTCGCTGGCCTCGAGCATCGCGACCGCGTCGCTGCCGTCCTTCGAGACCACCACGTCGTGGGCCCGAGCGATCAGGTTCGAACGGACGAGGTCGACGATGTTCTGGTCGTCCTCGACCAGCAGGACGGTGGTCCGGTCAGATGACATCGGGCTCCTTGGAGGCCGAGCGGATCGGGCGCTCGCCGCAGCCCACGCGTGGGGATTTGGCGCTGGACGACCAGCTCCACAGCCGGCCGACCGGCAACGCCGCGACCGCAACCTACGTCGACGTGATCTCTCCGCGGAGGTCCTTCGGTGCGTCCGCGACGAGATCGGGCTCTCCCGTGGCGTCCACCAGGTTCCACGACGCGTCCTGGTGCCCTTCCGAAGCCTCCGAGGGCGGATCACACCGGAGCGTGACGACGAACGAGGCGCCGTGTGCAGTCGGTGCGCACGCCAGGGTGCCCCCGTGCGCCTCGACGATCCCCCGGGCGATCGACAAGCCCAGGCCGGCGCCGCCCCCGTCGGTCGTGCCTCGCACCCGCGGTTGGAAGATCTGGCCGGCGAGCGAGGGCGGGATGCCGGGGCCGCGATCGCTGACCTCCACCTCGACGGTGCCGGGCGCAGTTCCGCGACGCAGGCTCACGTCGATGGCGTCGTCGGACGACCCGTGCTGGGCGGCGTTCTCGATCAGGTTGACGAACACCTGCTCCAGGCGATCGTGGTCGGCCCACACGGTGTCGAGATCGGCGTCGGTGTGGACGTGGATCGTCGACCCCTCCTCCACGACGCGCACGGCCGCCTCGACCACCAGCGCGAGGTCGCACCAGTGGCGCTGCAGTCGCAAGATCCCCGACTCGATCGCGCTCGAGTCGAGCAGGTCGCTCACGAGCCGCTCCAGCCGCGCGCCCTCGCTGGCGATCGACCGGAGGAACCGCTCTGTCGAGGCGGCGTCCCAGGTGAGATCCGGCTGGAGCAGCGTCGACGCGAAGCCCTGGATGGCGGTGAGCGGCGTGCGGAGCTCGTGGCTGAGCGACGACAGGAGCTCGCGTTGGATGGCGTGCGAGCGCCTTAGGGCGGCGGCCTCGCGGCGAGCGTGCTCGAGGGCCTCGCCCTCCATGGCCAGCGCGAGCGAGCGCGTGGCGTCGTCGAGCAGCTCCAGGGCGTCGCCGGTCGGTGTGTCGCCTGACGGCAGGTGGGCCACGAGCACCGCTCGGCCGTCGGGGTGCCGGAGGGCGACCGCGGCGAGATCGGGCTCGACGAACCGGGCGCCGGCATCCACGTCGTCGGCGAGGGTGCGCTCGGCCGCCGACAGGAACCGGAGCCGCAGGGCGGCGGGGTCGCCGGTGTCGCCGTCGTGCATCAGCCGGGCTTCCAGCCCATCGTCCTGCTCGATCAGCACCCCGACCGCGGCCGCGCCGAGCGCTCGGCTCAACTCCAGCAGCGACACGCCCAGGCCGCCTTCCACCCGGTCGGGCCCGGCCAGCGTCTCGAGCATCCCGCGCAACGACTCGAGGATGCGGTTGCGCCGGGAGACCTCGGACAACAGCCGCTCCTGTTCGATGGCCGCCGCCACGTAGCCCAGGTAGACGCGCGCCAGCTCGAGCTGTGCGGGCTCGGGCCGGCCGACCGCGGTAGCGAAGCCCGACACCGTCCCCAGCACGCCGTGGGTTCCGACGATCGGCGCGGCCCATTCGCTGCGGATGCCCGACGCGGCTGCGGCTCGGCGGTAGCGCTCGGGCGCCGGGTGCGTGGACAGGTCCTCGACGACGACTGCCTCGGCCGCCGCACCGGCCAGCCCCGCGCAGCCGCCGGCGACGCCGAGCTCGAGCCGATCGTTCACCTCGAGCAGCGGCGCGGGCAGACCGACGGCCGCGCGGCGGTGCAGCGCCGCGGGGCCGCCATCGGGCGCGTCGAGCAGGTGCACGCAGAGCATCTCCTGATCGAGCGCCGCGGCCATCGCGGAGACGATCAGGGGCAACGAGGCCGCGGGCTCGACGTCGGACAGCTGGTCGACCAGGCTCCGCAGCCGCTGCAGCTGGCGTCGGGCCATCGAGTCCATCTCGATGCCCGACATGAGCGCCACGATGTCGTCGCGGTGCACCTCGAGCGGCGAGACGTCGGCCACGACGCGACCGTCGCGGAGCACGACCACCCGGTCCGCGAGCGCGAAGACCTGATCGAGGTCGTGGGTCACCAACAGGATGCCCGCCCCGGCGTCGCGGCACCGGCGGATCACGTCCTGCACCCGCAACGTCTCGGCGACGCCGAGCGCCGCCGTGGGCTCGTCGAGCAGCACCACCCGCGGGGCGCTCATGAGCACGCGACCGAGGGCCACGAGCTGACGCTGACCGCGCGACAGCCCGCGCACGGGCCGGTCCAGCGGCAGCGTCTCGGCCCCCACCCGCCGCAGCACCGACGCGGCGTTCTGGCGCATCTGGCTCTCGGCGATCAGCCACCGTCCCCGCTCGCGGCCCAGGAAGACGTTGGCGACGACGTCGAGGTCGTCGCACAGCCCGTGGTCCTGCCACAACACCTCGACCCCGGCCTGGCGCACCTGATCGGGCGTCGAGGGGAGCGGCGCGCCGTCGAGCCGGACCTCGCCCTCCTCGGGCTCGAGGATGCGGGCGATGCAGGCCACGAGCGACGACTTGCCCGCGCCGTTCTCGCCGACCAGGGCGACCACTTCGCCCGCACCGATCCGCAGGCTCACGTCGCGCAGAACGGTGAGGCGGCCGAAGCGCTTGGTGATCCCGTAGGCGTCGAGGCGCGGCACGCCGTTGCCGATGGGCGATCGTCGCTGCCCAGCACTGGCCTCGGTCACGTGCACCCTCCATCGACGGCGATCGAGCCGCACCGGTAGTTTGGCCCCGCGACGCGGTGCGGAGGAGGTCCGGCCATGCCAGACGGTTACACGCCCAGCCCCGACGACCACTTCACCTTCGGGCTGTGGACCGTCGGCAATCCTGGACGCGATCCCTTCGGCCACGAGGTTCGGCCGCCGCTCGATCCCGTCGACACCGTCCACCACCTCGCCGAGCTCGGCGCGTACGGCGTCAACTTCCACGACGACGACCTCGTGCCGCCGGGTTCGTCGCCCCCCGAGCGTGAGGCCATCCTCAAGCGCTTCCGCCGCGCCCTCGACGAGACCGGCATGCGCGTGCCCATGGCCACCACCAACCTGTTCTCGCGCCCGGTGTTCAAGGAGGGCGCGTTCACGGCCAACGACCCCGCCGTCCGCCGGTTCGCCATCGCCAAGACGCTCGACGCCATCGAGCTCGGCGCCGAGCTGGGGGCGACCACCTATGTGATGTGGGGCGGGCGCGAGGGCGTCGAGGCCGACGCGGCCAAGGACGCGCGCGCCGCGCTCGACCGCTACGCCGAGGCCGTGAACATCTGTTGCGCGCACGTCCTCGACCGCGGCTACGAGATGCGCTTCGCGCTCGAGCCCAAGCCCAACGAGCCGCGGGGCGACCTGTTCCTGCCCACGGTCGGGCACGCGCTGGCGTTCATCGGCGAGCTCGAGTGGCCCGACATGGTGGGGGTCAATCCCGAGTTCGCGCACGAGACGATGTCGGGCCTCTCGTTCCACCATGCCGTCGCCCAGTGCCTCTGGCAGCGGAAGCTCTTCCACATCGACCTCAACGGGCAACGCATCGGCAAGTTCGACCAGGACTTCCGGTTCGGCAGCGAGGGGATCCGCGATGCCTTCTACCTGGTGAAGCTGCTGGAAGAGTCGGGGTGGGACGGGATGCGCCACTTCGATGCCCACGCCTACCGCACCGAGGACGCCGACGGCGTGTGGGACTTCGCCCGGGGCTGCATGCGCACCTATCTCATCCTGCGTGACAAGGCGGCCCGCTTCGCCGCCGACGCCGAGATCCAAGAGGCGCTCCGCGTCGCCCAGGCCGACCGGTTGGCGGAGCGCTCGTTGCCCGGCGGCTCCGTGCCCGAGGGCATCGCGGGGTTGCGAGCCGAGGTGGCGGGCTACGACGAACAGGCGCTCGGTCGCCAGGGCTACGGGCACGAGCGGCTCGACCAGCTCGTCACCGAACTGCTGCTCGGCGTCCGCTAGCGCCGCCGCCGTCAAGCGTCGGGACACGAGGGTCGGTCCAGGTGGCGGTCGTCGTCGGGGTCGACAGCTCCACGCAGTCGACGAAGCTCGAGCTGAGAGACGCCACGACCGGGCGGCTCCAGGGGTCCGCGCGGGCAGCGCACCCGCCGGTCTTCCCGCCGCGCAGCGAGCAGGACCCGGCGGCGTGGTGGGACGCGTTCGGGCGAGCGGCCGGCGATCTCGGCCGCCAACCGGTCGACGCCCTCGCCATCGGCGGTCAGCAGCACGGGATGGTCGTGCTCGACGCCCGAGGGTCGGTGGTGCGGCCGGCGAAGCTCTGGAACGACACCGAGTCGGCGCCCGACGCGGCAGACCTGGTCGAGCGGCTCGGCGCGGAGTTCTGGAGCCGAGCGGTGGGGTCGGTGCCGGTCGCGTCGTACACCGTCACGAAGCTGGCGTGGCTGCGGCGCTGTGAGCCCGAGGCGTGGGCCCGCCTGGCTCGGGTGCTGCTTCCCCACGACTGGCTCAACCTCATTTGTACCGGGGTGGCGGCGACCGACCGGGGCGACGCGTCAGGAACCGGCTACTGGTCGCCGGCCACAGGCGTTTGGCGGCCCGACCTGCTCGCCCTGATCGACGACGATCGCGACTGGGCGCGCTGCCTGCCCGAGATCAGGGCTCCCGCCGAGCCCGTCGGCCGGCTGGTGGGCGAGGCGCGCGACCTGCTCGGACCTGCGCTCGTCGGCCCGGGCACCGGCGACAACATGGCGGCGGCCCTCGGGCTCGGCCTCGCGCCCGGCGACGTGGCCATCTCGGTGGGTACGTCAGGCACGGTGTACGCCGTCAGCGAAACCGCGGTCGCCGACCCGACGGGCGCGGTCGCCGGGTTCGCGGATGCGACCGGTCGGTTCCTCCCGCTCGTGTGCACACTGAACGCGGCCAAGGTGCTCGACACGGTCGCGATGCTCCTCGGGACCGATCACGATGGGCTCGACGAGCTGGCCCTCGGCGCGCCGGCGGGGGCGCGCGGACTGACCCTGCTTCCGTACCTCGATGGCGAGCGCACGCCCAACCGCCCGGATGCGACGGGCACCCTCACCGGCCTGCGCACGCTCCACGACCGGGCCGACCTGGCCCGGGCTGCGGTCGAAGGCATCGTCCACGGGCTCCTCGACGGGCTCGAGGCGCTCGAGGTCCAGGGCGTCGTGCCCGATCGCCGGCTCGTCCTGACCGGCGGCGGTGCCCGGTCGCGCGCGGTCCGGCGGGTCCTGGCCGATCTCAGCGGCCGCCCCGTCGAGGTGCACACCGACGCCGAGATGGTGGCGCGAGGTGCGGCCGTGCAGGCGGCCGCCACCCTCGCCGGCGCCCAGCCGTCGGAGGTCGCCGCGGCCTGGCGACCACGCCCCGACGAGCTGGTGGAGCCCGACACCCATCTCGACCGGACCGCACTGCGGGCCGTGTACCACGACGTGCGCGACCGCGACGCCATCGTCACCTGACGCGGGTGCGGTCGCGCCTCCGGCTCAGCCGGCTTGGCGGTCGACGTACACGGCCACGCCGTCGAGGATGCGGTCGAGGCCGAAGGCGAACTCGCCCTCGAGGTCGTCCATTTCGTCCGCCCCGGTGGCCCCGTTGGACCAACCGGCCTCGACGTCGTCGGTGAGCATTCCGCCGGCGATGGCGGCGCGGACGGCGGGAAAGCGGTCGGGGTCGACGACGGCCTCGAGCGTGCGCTGGTAGTCGCGGGCCGGGTCGGGCGACCCGCCGGCGGCGGCGCCGACGTAGCCCCGGCCGAGGTCGCGCGTCAGCATCGCCCACTGCCGGGTGTAGCCGCTGACCAGCAGGACGATCGACAGCTGCTCCTCGAGCCGGAGCGGCGTGGGGGCGAGGATCGCGAGGGCGCGCTCGAACCACGCGATCTGGTGCGGCATCGCGGGCGGCCCCGAGATCGGGATGTCGAGAGCCCAGACGTGCTCGCGGTAGCGGGCCAGCACGGCGGTGGCCCACTCGGCCAGGCCGGGCCGCCAACCGTCGGGGGGCGGTGCCGCGGGCGGGTCGCCGAACGTGGCGTCCTGGACCAGGGCGAGGAGCGCCTCCTTCGACGGCACGTGGCGGTACAACGACATCGGGGTGTAGCCGAGGCGGTCGGCGATCCTGCCCATCGAGATGGCCGCCAGCCCCTCGGCGTCGCCGACCGCGATGGCGGCGTCGACGATGGCGGCGGCGTCGAGCCCGGCGCGCGGGCCCCGCGTGGCCGCGGGGACGCGCCCCCAGGCGATGGCGAGCACGGGCGGGATGTCGATGGGATCGGTCACGGCGGATCCGGGGTGGGGTTGCGTCGCTCTCGGTAACTGTTTATAACATAGACCTTGATGTCTACGTCATACACAGTTTCCGTCCGTGGGCTGGCGAAGTCCTTCGGCGACCACGTGGTTCTCGACGGCGTCGACCTTGCCGTGCCCCCGGGGCGGGTCTACGCGCTGCTCGGCCCGAACGGCGCCGGGAAGACCACGCTCGTCCGCGTCCTGGCCACGCTGTCGCCTCCCGACGCCGGTGAGGTGCGCGTCGCCGGGCACGACGTCGTCGCCGACCCGGTGGCGGTGCGGCGCGCCATCGCCCTCACGGGCCAGTTCACGGCCGTCGACGACCTGCTCACGGGCGCCGAGAACCTGCAGATGCTCGGCCGCCTGCACGGCCTGGGCGCCCGCGCCGCGCGGGCACGGGCCGACGAGCTGCTCGCCGGCTTCGACCTCGCCGACGCCGCCGGCCGCCGCGTCGCCGCCTACTCGGGCGGCATGCGGCGCCGGCTCGACCTGGCCCTCAGCCTCGTCGTGCGTCCCGAGGTCCTGTTCCTCGACGAACCCACCACGGGACTCGACCCCCGCAGCCGCCAGGCGCTCTGGCGGATCGTCGAGGACCTGCGCGACGGCGGCACGACCGTCCTGCTGACCACGCAGTACCTGGAGGAGGCCGACGCCCTGGCCGACCGCGTCGGGGTCATCGCGGGCGGGCGCCTGGTGGCCGAGGGGACGGCCGACGAGCTGAAGGCCGCCGTCGGCGTCGAGGTCGTCGAGCTCACCTTCGACGCCGCCGCGTCGTTCGCGGCGGCCCGCTCGCGGCTGCCTGCCGCCGAGGCCCACGCGGCTGCGCGCCAGCTGCTCGTGCCGACCGACGGCACCGCCGCGCACCTGCGCGGCCTGCTCGCCGACCTGGCCGCGGCCGGCGCCGGCGAGGCCCGGGTGGGCGTCCGGCGGCCGAGCCTCGACGAGGCCTTCCTGACCCTCACCGGCGCCGCGTCCGCATCCGACCGCTCCTCGACACCGGAGGCCCTCACCACATGACCGTCACCCTCGCCTTCGCGGGGCGGGGCCTGCGCCACTCGGTGCGCAACCCCGACGCCCTGGTCACCGCCCTCGTGCTGCCCGTCGCCATCCTCCTGATGTTCGTCTACGTGTTCGGCAGGGCCATCGATCTGGGCGACCCGGGGCTCGCCTACGTCGACTTCGTGCTCCCCAGCGTCGTGCTGCTGTGCGCCGGCCACGGGGCGGCGGGCACCGCGGTCGGGGTGGCGCAGGACAAGGTGGGCGGCGTGCTCGACCGCGTGCGCACGCTGCCCGTCCGGGCCTCGGCGGTGCTCACGGGCCACGTCGTCGCCAGCGTCGTGCGCAACCTGTTGTCGACCGTGCTCGTCGTCGCCGTGGGGCTGGCGGTCGGGTTCCGCCCCGACGCCACGCCGGTCGAGTGGCTGGCGGCGGCCGGCCTCGTGGGGTTGTTCGTCTTGGCGTTCACGTGGATCGCGGTCGGGCTCGGCCTGGCCGCCGGCAGCGTCGAGGGCGCGGCTGCGTTCGGCTTCGTGGCGTTGTTCCTCCCGTACGTCAGCAGTGCCTTCGTCCCCACCGCGAACCTGCCGGACGGCGTGCGGTGGCTGGCCGACCACCAGCCCGTCACGCCGCTCGTCGACACCCTGCGGGGCCTGCTCGTCGGCACGCCGATCGGCACCTCGGCGTGGTGGGCCGTCGGCTGGTGTCTGGCCCTGCTGGCGCCCGCCGCGGCGTGGGCGTCCTGGCAGTTCCGCCGGCCCGCAGCGTGACGCGGTCAAGGTGGTTTCCCTGCTTGACCGGCGAGTCAATACAGTCCGGGGCATGGACCTCAACGGGATCTCAGCCATCGTCACCGGCGGCGCCTCGGGCCTCGGCGCCGCCACCGTCCAGGCGCTCGCGGGCCGCGGCGCCAAGGTCGTCATCGCGGACCTCGACCGCCAGGCGGACAAGGGCGAGGCGCTCGCCAAGGAGATCGGTGGCGTCTTCGCCCCGACCGACGTCACCGACACGGACCAGGTGATCGCCGCCGTCGAGGCGGCCAAGGAGATGGGCCCGCTCCGCGGCCTCGTGACGGCGGCGGGCTTCGGCTGGGCCACCCGCACGATCGGCAAGGACGGCCAGTACGCGTCGGCCCACGACCTCGGCATGTTCCAGAAGGTCATCGAGGTCAACCTCGTCGGCACGTTCAACTGCATCCGGCTGGCCGCCACGGCCATGTCGCAGACCGAGCCGCTGGCCGACGGCGAGCGGGGCGCCATCGTCACCGTCGCCTCGGTGGCCGCCTTCGACGGGCAGATCGGGCAGGCGAGCTACTCGGCCTCCAAGGGCGGCGTGGTCGGCATCACGCTCCCCGTCGCCCGCGACCTGTCCGCGGTCGGCGTCCGCGTCAACTGCATCGCCCCCGGGCTCATCGACACCCCGATCTACGGCACGGGCGAGGCCAGCGAGCAGTTCAAGGAGAAGCTCAAGCGTGACGTGCTGTTCCCCAAGCGCCTGGGCACGGCCGACGAGTTCGCGGGCATGGCGGTCGAGCTGCTCGCCAACAGCTACATGAACGCCGAGGTCATCCGCGTGGACGGTGGGGTCCGCATGCAGCCCAAGTGAGGTCGGGCCCGACCGGGCGTGACGGGCGCAGCCCGCGCGCCCCGGCCGGGGTCATCGGCGCGGGTCTATGCTCGAACACGCGTGTCTGGGATGGGGGTAGCCGAGACCCGGCGGACGCAGGCGGCGTCCGGTCCGGCGGATGTCGCCATGGCGGCGCGTCCCGCACCCTGGCGCCGCGGGCCTGGCGGCGAGCAGGCCAACGTCCCGCCGCGCGCCACCTACGTGGCGGCCGACGCCGCGGCCATCACCGTGTCGCTCGTCATCGCCCACCTGCTGCGGTTCGGCGTGTCGGCCGCGCTCCTCCCGGGCCCCAACGTGCCGTACGTGCTCGTGGCGGTGTTCGCCGTGCCCGTGTGGCTGGCTGTCCTGGCGCTGGCCGGCTGCTACGACCGGCTGATCCTCGGCGTCGGCTCCGACGAGTACCGGCGGGTCCTCAACGGGGGCGTGCACTTCCTCGCCGTGGTCGCGCTCGCCCACTTCCTCGGCCGGCTGGTGATCGCCCGCGGCTACGTCGGCGTGCTGATCCCGGTGGCGCTGGTCCTCACGCTGCTCACCCGGTTCGTGCTGCGCGTGTGGCTGCACCGGCAGCGGAGGCGGGGACGCTACGTCCAGCGCCTGCTGCTGGTCGGTACCGCGCGGTCGGTGGTCGAGGTCGGCCAGCACCTCGTCCGGTCGGAGTGGTCGGGCTTCCTCGTGGTCGGGGTGTGCGTCGCCACCGAACGGCCCGAGCTGCTCATCGGGTCGGCGTCCGTGCCGATCGTGGGGGCGCCCTCCGACGTGGCGGGGGCGGTCGCCGTCTGCCACGCGGACGCGGTCGCCGTCACGACCGAGTCGCAGCCGGGCGAGCTGCCCGCCCTCCTCGGCGAGCTGGCCGGCACCGACGTCACCGTGCTCGTCGCCCCCGCGATCGCCGACGTGGCGGGTCCCCGGACGGTCGTGCGCGACGTCGCCGGCCTGCCCCTCCTCCATGTGGCCGAGCCGACCCTGACCGGCCCGCAGCGGGCGGCCAAGGAGCTGTTCGACCGCGTCGGAGCCGCGCTGGCACTGCTGGTGCTCGCCCCGGTGTTCGTCGTCATCGCGGCGGCCGTCCGCATCGACAGCCCGGGCCCGGTGTTCTTCAGGCAGACCCGGGTCGGCCGCGACGGCCGTCGGTTCAGCATGGTCAAGTTCCGCACCATGGTGGTCGACGCCGACCGCCTGCTGGCCGACCTCGAGGACCGCAACGAGGCCGACGGGCTCCTGTTCAAGATGCGGGCCGACCCGCGGGTCACCCGCACCGGCCGGGTGCTGCGCCGCTACTCGCTCGACGAGCTGCCCCAGATCATCAACGTCGTCCGGGGTGAGATGTCGATGGTCGGGCCGCGGCCGCCGCTGCCGGCCGAGGTCGAGCGCTACGAGCACCACGTCACGCGCCGGTTGCTGGTCAAGCCCGGCATCACGGGCCTCTGGCAGGTGAGCGGCCGGTCGGACCTGCCCTGGGACGAGGCGGTGCGCCTCGACCTCTACTACGTCCACCACTGGTCGCCCACGATGGACCTCACGATCATGGCCAAGACCTTCTCGGCGGTGGTGCGCGCCGCCGGGGCGTATTGACCCCGCGCCGTCGCCGTTCGCGCACGGCGCGGATGGCTCACGCAGTGAGGCCGTCGCCTAGATTCCCGGGTTCCATGTCGATCGCCCTGCGCCGGCCCGAGATCTTCGCGACGCGCCAGTCGCGCACGGTGGCCTACGGGGTCACCATCGCCGGCACGGCGGTCGCGGCCGCGGTCCTGACCAACGCCCGGCCCACCGGGCTCGACACGACCGACATGTTCTGGAGCGCGGCGCTCGTGGCGGCGCTCGCGTCGCTCGGGGCGACGGCCCGGCGGTGGACGTGGTTCCTGCCGGCGGGTGCGGGCGCCCTGCTGGCGGGCGACGGGGTGGCCATGGCCTGCGCCGGCGTGGCCATCGTCATCGCCTTCGTGTCGGTGCTCCGCAACACGCGCAGCCGCGCCCGCGGCGCCCTCGTGTCGGGCCTCGGCGGCATCGCCCTGCTGCGGGCCGGGCCGCTCGGCTTCCACGGCCTGACCGCCGTCATCACGTTCGTCGCCATCGTCCCCGCCATGGTCTCGGGCTACCAGCACGCCAGCCGCCGCGTGCGGCACCGGGCCCGGCGCATCGCCGCGATCGGCGGCAGCGTGATCGGGCTGATGCTCGTCGGCGCGGCCCTCGGCCTGCTGTCGGTGCAGAAGGACCTGGCCGCCGGGGTCCGGGGCATCGACGACGGCATCGCCGCCGCCCGCGACGTGGACGACGAGCTGGCGGCCGAGCAGCTCGACGCCGCCGCCCGGTCGCTCACCTCCGCCGAGACCACGCTGACGGGCTGGTTCGTCTCGCCGGCGCGGTCGCTGCCCATCATCGGGCCCAACCTCGACGCCGTCGGCACCCTGGCGGCGCAGGCCGGCGACGTGGCCGAGGTGTCGTCGCTGGCGGCGTCGTCCGCCGACGTCGACGCGCTCCACTTCACCGACGGACGCCTCGACCCCCAGGTGGTCGCCGACATGGAGGGCCCGCTGGCCCGGGTCCTCCACGCGTTGCAGTCGATGCAGGCCGAGGTCGACGGCGTGCGGTCGCCCTGGCTCCTCTCGCTGGTGACGTCGCGCATCGATCGCCTCGAGGAGCAGGTCGACGGCGCCCTCCCCGACGCCGAGATCGCCCAGGGCGTCGTGTCCATCGCGCCGAGGCTCCTGGGGGCCGACGGCCCTCAGCGCTACCTCGTGTTCTTCACGACCCCCGTCGAGGCGCGGGGCCGCATCGGGTTCCCCGGCAACTACGCCGAGCTGGTCGTCGACAACGGGCAGCTCTCGATGCCCGTATTCGGTCGCGTCTCCGAGCTCGAGGACGCGGGCTCGGGCCGCACGTTGAGCGGGCCCGCCGACATGGTCAGCCGCTACGCCCGCTTCGACATCGCCAACACGTGGCGCAACCTCACCATGACCCCCGACTTCCCGTCGTTCGCCGTCGCCGCCAACGAGCTCTACCAGCAGTCCGGAGGTCAGCCCGTCAACGGGGTCATCAGCGTCGACCCCGCCGGGTTGGCTGCTGTCATGCGCCTGGTCGACGAGCCCGTCCAGGTGCCCGGCCGGGACGAGCCGCTCACCGCGGACAACGCCGAGGAGTTCCTCCTCAGCGGGCAGTACTCCGAGTACGAGGACGACAACGAGCAGCGACTCGAGGTGCTCGACGAGGTGGCGCGCACGACGTTCCGGCGCCTCACCGCCTCCGATCTGCCGGGCCCCCGCAGCCTCAGCCGAGCGCTCGACCCGATCGCCGACGGCGGCCACGTCATGTTCGCCCCGCTCGACCCCGGGGCCTTCGCCGTCCTCTCCACCTTCGGGGTCACGGGGTACCTGCCGGCGCCGGACGCGGGCGAGGACTCGCTGCTGGTCACGACGACCAACGCCGCGGGGAACAAGGCCGACCTGTTCCTCCAGCGCCGCGAGCAGTACTCGGTGCGGTGGGATCCCGAGACCGGGCAGCTCCAGAGCACGCTGCGGCTCACGCTCGAGAACCAGGCACCGGCCGAGGGCTACCCCGACTACGTGCTGGGCAACGCGGTCGACCTGCCGCGCGGCACCAACCGCTCGTTCGTGTCGATCTACAGCCCGTTCGCGCTCGAGGCCGCGCGCATCGGGGGCCAGCCGGCAGCCTTCCAGGCCGAGGTCGAGCTGGGCCGCAACGTGTATTCGACGTTCGTGGACATCCCCGCGGGCGCCGCCGTCGACATCGAGGTCGACCTCTCCGGGACCATCGAGGGCCGCCGGTACGTCCTCGACATCCCGGTCCAGCCCTTCGCCAAGCCCGACGAGGCCACCGTCACGGTCGAGGTCGTCGGCGGCACCGCCGCCAGCCGCGAGGCCGACGTCGACGGCAACGTGGCCACATGGAGCGGCACCCTCGACCGCGACCGACACGTGGCCGTCTCGGCGCCCCGGGACTGACTGCCCCCACCCTTCGACGCGCACTCGTCGGCGCCCCATCCGCACGGGGCGTGCTTCGTTGACGCGGCGTCAACAGCTCGACGTGTGGTAGACCCCCAAGCGTTGCCCCCGCGTGGGGTACTGGGGGACGCCGAGCTGGGGCGGCGTGAGAGGGGAATGGAATGACCAAGCGTGTCGTCGCGGCGCTGGGGGCCGGTGTCGCCGTGCTGCTCGTCTGCGCCGGCGGCGCGGGCGCGCAGACCTACCCGCCCGCACCCAACACCATCACCGTCGACGATCCCACGCCCGATCCGGGGCAGGTGGTGACCGTCACGCTCGCGACGTGCCGGCCCGGGACGATTGCCCTCCTCGGCATCGACCTCTGGCTGCTCGGCGCCCCCGTCGTGGGCGCCGACGGGGTGGCGCGCGCCCAGGTCACCGTGCCGACCTCCATCCGGCCCGGGCGCCACATCGTGTCGGGCGTGTGCATCACCCCTTCCGGGCGGCCGATGTTCCTCACGACGCGCATCACGGTCCCTGACCGCGGCGGCGCGGCGGGCGGTGGCGGGGGAGCGCAGGCCGGGACGGGCGGTGGCGGCGCCGGCCAACCGTCGCTCGGGGCGCTCGCCGGGCCGGCCGTGCCGCCCGACGCGGCGCTGATCTACCAGACCACCGCGCTGACCAACGGGATCACCGACAGCGGGAGCGGCGAAGCGGGGGCCACGGGCACGGGGCCGGCGGGCCGCGACGCCTCGACCGCCGCCGACGCGGGGCCCGGCACGCTGGGAGCGATCGCCCGGGTGATGCTCGGCCTCCTCGCCATCGGGGGCGTGCCCGTGGCGCTGGCGATCAGCCGCCGGCCCTCCGCCGAGATCCGCAGCGGGTTCGCCCGGGCTCGTGTCGTGGAAGGCTGATCATGGCGCGACATCGCCGGCCAGCCTTCCAGGACACCAGCTACCCCTGACGGCCCGCTCGCCGGCCGACCCACGTCGGGTGGTCGGCGAGCGCGAGCAGCTCCTCGTCACCCGCCGAGTCACCGTAGGCCCACAGCTCGAACGGGACGTCCACCCCGAACCGCTGGGCCGCCCAGGCCCGCAGCCGCGCCACCTTCTCGGGGCCGCGGGTGTTCAGGTCGCCGACGACCGCCCCGGTCAGCACGCCGTCGGCGCCCGTCACCAGCTCGACGGCCAGCGCGGCGTCGAGCCCGAGCCGGTCGGCGAGCGGGCGGAGGTACACGCCGAGCGACGCGGACACGATCACGACCGCGTGGCCCTCGGCGCGGTGCCAGCGGACGCGCTCGACCATCTCGGGGCGGAGGAGCTCGACGAGCATCGGCACGTACGCGCGGCCGAGGGTGTCGACCTCGGCCGCGGTCCGCCCCCGGAACAGGTGCCCGATCGCCCCGACCTTGAGGGTGTCGCGGTCGCGGGCCCGCAGCGCGGCGCGGGCGGTGGCGGCCATCACCCGGGCGGTCCCGCAGGCGTGCCGCAGGAAGGGCACGAGCGTGTCGCGCCGGGCGAGGGTGCCGTCGAAGTCGAACGCCGCGATGCCGGGGTGGCCCGCGGCGGCCCCGGGCGCGGCGGGTCGGCCGGGCTCGCCCGTCATGTCTCCCCGCCGAACGCCGCGGCGAGGGCGTCGTCGACGTTCGGGTGGACGAAGGCGTAGCCGGCGTCGGTCAGGACCGCCGGCGTCACCCGCTGGCTGGCGAGCAGGAGCGAGTCGGTGCGACCGCTCCCGAGCGCCAGCCGCAGGGCCACCGGAGGAACGGGGAGGAGCGTCGGGCGGTGGAGCGCACGCCCGAGCGCCGCGGTCATGTCGGCATTGGTCACGGGCTCGGGGGCGACGGCGTTGACCGGGCCGCGGATGTCGTCGCGGCCGATGACGAACCGCACGATGCCGACCACGTCCTCGAGCGAGACCCAGCTCATCCACTGCCGGCCCGACCCGATGCGGCCGCCGACGTAGAGGCGGACCGGGAGGGCCATCCGCGGCAGGATCCCGCCGTGTCCCGACAGCACGGGCGCCGTGCGCAGGAACACGGTGCGGATGCCGGCGTCGAGCGCGGGCCGCGCCGCCGCCTCCCACGCCTCGACGAGGTCGGCGACGAAGTCGTCCCCCGCCGGGCTCCGCTCGGTGAGCACCTCGTCGCCCCGGCTGCCGTAGAACCCGACGGCCGACCCCGAGACGAGCACCCGGGGCGGGGCGTCCATGGCGGCGAGCGTGCGGGCGATCAGCGCCGTCCCGTCCGTCCGGCTCTCGAGGACGACCTGCCGCCGCGCCGGCGTCAGGCGCCGGTCGCCGATCCCGGCGCCCGCCAGGTGCACCACCACGTCGACCCCGGTCAGGCCCTCGGCGTCGATGGTGCCGGCGCCGGGATCCCACCGGACGGCGTCGGGATCGTCGCTCGGGCCCCGGACGAGCGGCCGGACCCGGTCGCCCGTGCCTCGCAGGCTGGCGGCGAGCGCCGTGCCGATGAGGCCGCTGGCCCCCGTGATGGCGACGTCCATGGCCGTTGCTCCTCCCGACGGTTGATGAGGCTGCGCCGACAGGGGGAGCCGCCGAATCCGCAGCGGCGTATCGACCCGCACTCGCTCTTCGGTACGGTACGCGCGCGAGGGGACGACGACGCTGCACGCGAACCGGAGGACTGGCCCGTGGCCGATGTGTTCAAGGAGTTCAAGGAGTTCATCTCCCGAGGCAACGTCGTCGATCTCGCGGTGGCCGTGGTCATCGGGGCCGCGTTCACCGCCATCGTCACCTCGGTCGTCGAGGGCTTGATCACGCCGTTGATCGGGATGATCGGCGGCAAGGACTTCCGCCAGATGACGTTCACCGTGAACAACAGCGTCTTCAGCTACGGCATCGTCATCAACGCGGTCATCTACTTCGTGTCCGTCTCGGCCGTCGTGTTCTTCCTCGTCGTCAAGCCCTTGAACGTGCTGCAGGAGCGCCGTCGCCGGGGCCAGGAGCCGCCGCCCGAGGAGCTGTCCGACGAGGCCGCGCTGCTCTCCGAGATCCGCGATCTGCTGCGAGCCCAGTCGGCCGGTGCCGGCTCGACCGCGCGCCCGGCGTCCCCGCCGGTCCGCGGGCCGTCGGACGACCCCCCGTCCTCGACGGGGTGGTGATGCGCGGGCGGTGCGCCCGAGCCGGCCTCAGTCCTTCAGCTGCTCGCTGAGGTAGAGCTGCTCGCCCAGCCGTGCGACGGCGTCGAGCTGGGTCTCCAACCAGTCGACGTGGTCTTCCTCGGACGTGAGCATGTCGGCCAGCAGCTCGCGGGTGCCGTTGTCGCTCAGCTCGACCGACAGCGCGATGCCCCGGTTGAACCGCTCGACGGCCTCGCGCTCGGTCTCGAGGTCGAGGCGGAGCTGCTCGATCGGGTCCTCGCCGAGCCGCACCGACCCGAGACGCTGCAGGTTGGGCATGCCCTCGAGGTAGAGGATGCGTTCGATGAGCGAATCGGCGTGCTTCATCTCGTCGATCGACTCGTGGTACGAGCGATCGGCCAACCGTTCGAAGCCCCAGTTCTTCTGCATCTTGGCGTGGCCGAAGTACTGGTTGACGGCAGTGAGCTCGGCGGTCAGGACCTCGTTGAGGAGGTCGATGATCTCGGGTCTGCCTTGCACGGTTGGGGACCTCCGGCTCGCGTCGACGCCGGCCGCCCGGGCCCCGGGGAGAGGCGATCAGGCTGCGGGCTCTACCGGCTCGCGCGCCGCCACGGCGACGAGCAGCGTGCCGATCGTAGGTCGGCAGGAACCACACCGTGTGCCAGCGCCGCACCGGTCGCCGATCTCGTCGACGGTCGAGGCCCCGCAGGCCACCGCGTCGCGAATGTGGCGGTCGGACACGACCTCGCAGTGGCAGACGATCATGTAGCGCCCCCGCGCGCCGCGCGGCAGCCCGCCCTGCTCTGAGGTGCTGTGACGCCCTGCGCGATGCCGACAACGAATCCCCTCATGGGGCGATAAGCATGCCTTACGTCTCCGGGGGTCTGTCAAGCGGTACCGAGGTTCCGGGCGCTCCCGCAGGGTGCACTAGCGTCGCCCCTCATGCACGTGGTCATCGTGGGCTGCGGTCGCGTCGGTTCGGGGCTGGCCCGCATCATCGAGGACGAGGGCCACTCCGTCGCCGTCGTCGACAAGGACCCACTCGCCTTCCGCCGGCTCCACCAGGGGTTCGGCGGCCGGCAGGTGGTCGGGGTCGGGTTCGACCGCGACCGGCTCGAGCAGGCCGGCATCCGCGAGGCCGCCGCCATCGCCGCCGTCACCAACGGCGACAACTCCAACATCCTCACCGCCCGGGTGGCGCGCGAGACCTTCGGCGTCGAGCGGGTCGTGGCCCGCATCTACGACCCCCGCCGGGCGGTCATCTACGAGCGCCTCGGCATCACGACGATCGCCACCGTCCAGTGGACGATCGACCGGGTGCTGCGCAAGCTCGTCCCTCACGCCTCCGAGGCCGACGACTGGGTCGACCCCAGCGCCCGGGTGGCGATGATCGAGCGCCCGGTCGCGCCGAGCTGGGCCGGCCGTCCGCTCAGCGACATCGACATCCCCGGCGTCGCCCGCACGGTGGCCGTCAGCCGCATGGGCATCGCCCAGATCGCCACGCCCGACCTCGTCACGCAGGACGGCGACGTCGTCTACCTCGCGGTGGCCGTCGGCCACACCGAGGAGATCGACCGCCACCTCGGCACGGGGGCGGAGGTGCACCAGTGAAGGTCGTGATCGCCGGCGGCGGGGCCGTCGGTGCGTTCATCGCCGGCGAGCTCCAAGAGGCCGGCCACGAGGTCCACATCATCGAGCAGGACGAGGACCGCGTCATTCGGATGCAGGCGGTCGGCGAGCCCGCGGGCGCCACCTGGCACCTGGCCGACGCGTGTGAGGTCAGCAGCCTGCGCACCATCGGGCTGGGCGACGCCGACGTCGTGGCCGCCGTCACCGGAGACGACGAGGACAACCTCGTGACCAGCCTGCTGGCCAAGCAGGAGTTCGCCGTGCCGCGCGTCGTCGCCCGGGTGAACAACCCCAAGAACGAGTGGATGTTCAACGAGAGCTGGGGCGTCGACGTGGCCGTGTCGACCCCGCACCTGCTGACCGCCCTCGTGGAGGAGGCCGTCAGCGTGGGCACCCTGGTGCGTCTGCTGTCGTTCGAGGGCGGGCGGGCGACGCTGATCGAGGTCACGCTCGCCGGCGAGAGCCCCGCGGTCGACTCCGACGTCGTGGGCCTCGACTTCCCCCGCGATTCGACCGTCGTGGCGGTGCTCCGCAACGACCGGGTGATCGTCCCGCGGGGCGACACGCGCCTGCAGGCCGGCGACGAGGTGCTCGTGCTCGTGACCACCGAGAGCATCGACGACGTCCGGCGCATCCTCACCGGCACCTGAGCCGGGTCGGTACGCGGGTCACGCGGCGTGGGTCAGGCGACCTGCCGGTGGAGGCGCCCGCTCAGGTAGAGGCCGCGTGGCTGGGATGGCGTGGCCGGGGTGATCACGACGACCTCGCGTTGGCCCGTGGTGGGGTCGGTGGCGAGTGCGGTCAGCGCGCCATCGGCCGCCAGGCCGGTCGGCGTGGCGTCGAGCACGGAGCCCTTGACGCCGAGCGCCTGCAGCACTCCCGACGGCTCGGTCCCCACCAGCAGCCGCGGGCCGTCGACCGCCACCGTGACCCGCTGGTGGAGCCGGTCGTAGCTCCCGGTCACGTCGGCCAGGTCGGCGGAGGTCACCGCCGCCGCCCCCGTGCCGCGGGGGTCGCCCGGGTCGGGCGCGGTCACGTCGAGCAGGTCGGCGGCCAGATGACCGAGCAGGGTCTGGGCCAACGACCCGCCGAGGGGGCTGTTGACCATGACACACGCCGCGAACCGCCGTGCCGGGACGACCCTGAGCACGGCCCGCTGACCGAAGGTGTCGGCGTCGAGCCCCAGGCTGGTGTGGTCGCCCCACGGGCGCACCGTCCACCCGAGCGCCTGGGCCTCGCCCGGCAGCGGCGTGTCGGCGTGCAGGCGCTGCATGTCGGCCGCGGCCGCCGGGGCGAGGAGATCGAGGCCCGCGGCCGTGCGGCCCTCGTCCATGTGGAGCCCGGCGAAGGCGAGCAGCTCGTCGGCGGGCGCCATGACGCCCCCCATCGGCCCGTTGGCGCGGGTCAGCGCCCAGCGGGCCTGCCGGGCCGGGGGATCGGTCAGGGTCTGCGCATGCCCGACCGCCACGCTGTGGAGCAGCGCGTGATGGGGGAGCGTGACGGTCGCCCGGCACCCGAGCGGGCGGGTGAGCCGGCGGCGCAGGACCTTGTCGAAGTCGTCGCCGGTGGCCACCTCGAGCAGGCGGCCGAGCACCCCGTAGCCGGTGTTGCAGAAGCTGTAGGCCTCGTCGGTCGGGTGGAGCTGCCCGAGGCCCGCCAGGGTGGCGACGTAGCGGGCGAGGGCGTCGGGGTTCCACCCGGTGTCGATGAGGTGGTCGCCCTCGATGCCGCTGGTGTGGGTGAGCAGGTGGCGCGGGGTGATCTCGATGGTCGCCCCGGGGTCGGCGACCGAGAACTCCTGGAGCTGCGAGCGCACCGGCTCGTCCAGCCCCACGAGCCCGGCCTGGACCGCCTGCATGACGAGCGTGGCCGTGTACACCTTGGTGATCGACCCGAGCTGGAACAGCGTCGAGGGGACGACGGGTGCCCCCGTCGCGACGTTGACGACGCCCCACGGCACGATGTGGACGTCGTCGCCGAGGCGAACGCCGCAGACCATCCCGGGCACGCCGAGGCCCCCGGCCAGCTCGGCGACGAGCCCGTCGAGCCGGGACCGGTAGCTGTCGAGGGCGGCCATGCGCCGCGCACCGTAGCCGCAGGTTCGCCTTCCGGTGTTCGCCCGTTACCCTTGACAGGCCTATGAGCACGCGCCGCCTCATCGTCGCCGCCCTGCTGTGCGGCCTGGCCATCCTCGTGGCGTTCACGATCCAGATCACCCTCGCCTAGCAGGGCAGGCGGCAGGCCCGATCGGGGGCGCCGAGCCGGCCGGTAGAGTCCAGGAAAACGGCCCCCACGAGACTCCCTGGAGGTGGTCCCCACGGCCGATCACTTCGACGTCGTCGTCATCGGCGGCGGCCCCGGCGGCTACGCCGCGGCGCTCTACGGCGCCAGCGCCGGGCTCAACATCGCGCTGGTCGAGAAGCGCTGGCTGGGCGGCACGTGCCTGAACGTCGGGTGCATCCCGGCGAAGGAGCTGCTCGAGACCGCCCACGTCTACCGCACCATCAGCGAGGCATCGGCGTTCGGCATCAACGCCGGCGAGCCCGCCCTCGACTGGTCGGTGACCCAGCAGCGCAAGCAGGCCGTCGTCGACGAGCTGGTCGGCGGCATCGGCCAGCTGCTGAAGGGCCGCAAGGTCACGGTGTACGACGGCTACGGCCGCCTGCACGCCGGGCGCACGGTCACCATCGACCCGTCCGACGGGTCCGAGCAGGTGCAGGTCACGGCCGACGCGGTGATCATCGCCGCCGGGTCCGAGACGCGCACGATCCCCGGGTTCGACGTCGACGGCACGATCGTCATGACGTCCGACGAGGTGCTGTCGATGCCCCAAGTGCCCGGCACCGCAGTGGTCATCGGCGGGGGCGCCATCGGCTGCGAGTTCGCCTCGATGATGTCCGACCTCGGCAGCCAGGTCACCCTGCTCGAGGTGCTGCCCAAGATCCTGCCGGGCTGCGACAAGGACGTGACCTCGGTCGTCGAGCGCTCGTTCAAGAAGCGGGGCATCGAGGTGCGCACGGGCGTCAACGTCACCGGCCACGAGCCGGGCGACGGCGGCACCGTCGTCAACGTCGAGGGCAGCGACCCCATCAAGACCGACGTCGTCGTCGTGTCGGTCGGCCGCAAGCCGGCCACCGCTGACCTCGGCCTCGACGGCACGAAGGTCGAGATCGACGAGCGGGGCTTCGTCGTGGTCGACGAGCTCTGCCGCACGGGCGAGGACGGCGTGTGGGCCGTCGGCGACTGCGTCAACACGCCCCAGCTCGCCCACGTCGGCTTCGCCGAGGCCATGGTCTCCATCAAGGGCATCCTCGGCGAGGAGCCCGTCGCCATCGACTACGGCAAGGTGCCGTGGGGCATCTACTGCCGGCCCGAGGTGGCGTTCGCCGGCCACAGCGAGGAGTCGGCCAAGGAGGCCGGGCTCGACGTCGTGGCCTCGAAGCACCGCTACAGCGCCAACAGCCGGGCCAAGATCATCGGCGACCAGGAGGGCCTGGTGAAGGTGATCGCGGAGAAGAACCCCGACGGCACCGCGGGCACCATCGTCGGCGTCCACATGGTCGGCCCCTGGGTCACCGAGCAGCTGGGCCAGGGCTATCTGGCGGTCAACTGGGAGGCCACGGTCGACGAGGTCGCCGCGTTCATCCAGCCGCACCCGACGCTGTCCGAGCTGTTCGGCGACACCGTGCAGGATCTGACGGGTCGGCGCCTGCACTGATGATCGCTCCCATCCCCGCCGGGGCGCAGCGTCGCGCCCCTCACGACACGGAGGCCCAGGCCTGATGGCCGACATCCAGATGCCCCAGCTCGGTGAGACGGTCACCGAGGGAACGATCACCAAGTGGTTCAAGGCCGTCGGCGACACGGTCGCCGAGGACGAGCCCCTGTTCGAGGTCTCGACCGACAAGGTCGACTCCGAGGTCCCGTCGCCCGTCAGCGGCACGCTGACCGAGATCCTGGTCCCGGAGGGCGACACGGTCGACGTCGGCGCGGTGCTCGCCCGGGTGGGCGACGCCCCGGCAGGCGGCGGCGACGCCGGCACGGCCGAGCAGGCGCCCGCGCCCGAGGCCCCGCCCGCCGAGGAGGCACCGGCCGCCGAAGCACCCGCCGCACCGGCCGAGCCCGTGGCCCCGGCCCCCGCGGCCGCGCAGCCGGCCCCGGCGCCCGAGCAGGCGCCGGCCCCCGAACCGGTACCGGTCGCCGCCGCGCCCGCGCCCGCCCCGGCGCCGGGTGCTCCCGCCTCGAACGGCGGCCGCCTGCTGTCGCCGGTGGTCCGGCGGCTCATCAACGAGAACAACCTCGACCCTGCGGCCATCCCCGGGACGGGCCCCGGCGGCCGCATCACGCGCAACGACGTGCTGACCGTGCTCGACAAGGGCGGAGCGCAGGCCGCCGGCCGCCCCGACCCAGCCGGCGGCCCAGCCCGCCGCCCCGGCCGCCCAGCCCGCGGCTCCGGCCGCCCCGGCGCAGGCCGCGGCGCCCGCCCCGGCCCCCGCTGCGCAGCCGGTGGCGCGGGCGGGCGAGCGCGACACCGCGGTCCCGCACACCAACATCCGCCGCCGCACGGCCGAGCACATGACCCGGTCGAAGGCCACCTCCGCCCACGTCTACGCGTCGATCGAGGTCGACTTCGAGGGCGTCGAGCGGGCACGGTCGGCCCAGAAGGACGCCTTCAAGGCGGCCGAGGGCTTCAGCCTCACCTACCTGCCGTTCATCAGCCGGGCGGTCGTCGACGCCATCCGCACCTACCCCGAGGTCAACGCCAGCTTCGGCGAGAACGAGCTGGTGGTGCACAACTACGTGAACCTCGGCATCGCCGTCGACCTCGATTTCAAGGGCCTGATGGTCCCCGTCGTCCACGACGCCGACGGCAAGCGGCTGCGGGCGATCGCGCGCGAGATCAGCGACCTGGCCCGCCGGGCGCGGTCCAAGCAGCTCGGCCCCGACGACATCGCCGGCGGCACGTTCACCATCACCAACCCCGGCCCGTTCGGCACCACGCTGACCCTGCCGATCATCAACCAGCCCCAGGTCGCCATCGTGTCGACCGACGGCGTGAAGCGCCGGCCGGTGGTGGTCGACCTGCCCGACGGCAGCGAGGGCATCGCCATCCACTCGGTGGGGAACATCACCCTCACCTGGGATCACCGCGCCTTCGACGGCGCCTACGCCGCCTCCTTCCTGCGGGAGATCAAGCAGATCCTCGAGACCCGCGACTGGGCGGCCGAGCTGGCGTGAAGCTGCGGCGCCGCCGGTGCCGTCCGCGAGCACGGACGGCACCCGGCGCTCAAGGCCGGACGACTCAGAACGGGCAGGTGCTGCGCACCTCGTTCAGCACCGGTCCCGTGGCGGGCCTCGACGCACCGCACACCCACGGGTCGTAGCGCGTGTCGCCGTCGATGAAGCGTTTGAAGAACGCCACGACGTACTTGCCCACGTCGTTGGACGCACCCGTGGGGGCATTGGCGCAGAAGTGGTCGGCGCCGGCGACCGAGACGTACGACTTGTCGGCGGAGGCGGGGATGCTGTCGTAGAAGGGCGAGGCGTGGCTGCCGACCGGCGCGATGGCGTCGGACTGGCAGGCCACGATGAGCGTCGGCACGGTGACGCCCGAGAAGTTCGTCGACGAGTTCCACGGCGCGAACGGCACCGCGGCACGGATGGTCGGGTCCTCCTGGGCCGAGATGAGGGTGCCGCCGCCCCCCATCGAGTGGCCGGCGACGCCCCGACGGTTGCCGTCGACCTTGCCGAATATCGGGCTCGACGCAGTGTTGCCCTGGGTCACGACGTACGTGAGGGCCTGGCGCTGCTCGGTGGACCGCTGGTCGGGGAGGATGAATCCATTGGTGGTGTTGATCGTGATCGTGACGAAGCCGTGTGACGCCAGGCGCGGCCCCCAGGTGCCGATGGACGTCTGGTTGCCGAGGAATCCCGGGCTGACGGCGATGACCCCGAAGGGCCCGTCCTCCTCGCTCGGGTAGTAGATCGTGCCGCCACCGAAGCCCGCCGACGCGGGTACGGCGATGCTGCCCACAGCGAACGGGCCCGACGAGGCCTCGAGGATCTGCTCGGTCGGGGCCGGGCCGCGCAGGTCGCAGGCGGCGAGCACGACCGCCAACGCCAGCGCCGCCAGTGCGGCGACGGCTCGGCGCGCGGGCGCGCGACGGATCGAGGACATGGCGGAACCCCCTCTGGTGACGCCGAGCCCTTGGGGCTCCGGCGTGGTCTGTGGCTGTGGCCATACTGACACATGGTCAGTACAGAGTGTCGAAAAGGGGTCCCGAGTCAACAGTGGCCGGCCGGGTGGCCGCCGATCCGCCGGGCCGTAGGCTCGCCCCCATGACGCTGCGCACGAGGTGGCTGGGCCAGGTGCCGTACCGCGAGGCCTGGGCGCTGCAGCGGGCGCTGCACGCCCAGTCGTCCGACGACCACCTGCTGCTGCTCGAGCACCCGCACGTCTACACGCTGGGCGTTCGGGCCGACATGGGCCACGTCCTCGTGCCGCCGGCCGACGTGGGGGCCGATCTCGTCCGCACCGACCGGGGCGGTGACGTCACCTATCACGGGCCCGGCCAGCTCGTCGGCTACCCGATCGTCTCGCTCCCGGCGAAGCGGGGCAGCGGGAAGTACGGGCTCGCCGACACCGTGGCCTACGTGCGGTCGGTCGAGCAGCTGCTGATCGACGCGCTCGCCGACGTCGGCCTGCCCGGAGCGGGGCGCCTGCGGGAGTACCCCGGGGTGTGGGTCGACCCCGAGGGTGACGACCCTCGCAAGATCGCGGCGATCGGCGTGCGCCTCACCCGCGGGCGGTCGATGCACGGCTTCGCCCTCAACGTGGCGCCCGACATGCGGTACTGGGGCTACATCGTGCCGTGCGGCATCCCCGACAAGCGGGTGACCTCGCTGGCCGACGAGGGCGTCGACGTCAGCGTCCGCGAGGTCACCGACGCGGTGGCCGCCCGGGCCGCCGCCCTCTGGGGCGGCCTGCAGGTCGGCGACCCCGAGGTCGACCGGCGCGACGTCGTGTGGCGGCACCGACCCGACGACCTGTCGGCGTTCAGCCGCGGCGAGGGCCCCGGCCAGGTCATCTCGGCGACCGGTCGCACGGTGGGGGAGCCCCGACCCGTGGACGACGGCGTTCCGGTCCGGCTGAAGGGCCGCCTGGCGCAAGCCGGCGTGACCGAGGGGCTGCAGATCGCCGAGCGGAAGCCCGACTGGCTGCGCTCGACCTTCCGCACCGACCCGTCGTACCTGCGGCTCAAGCACACGATGCGCGACCTCGGCCTCGTCACCGTGTGCGAGGAGGCCGGGTGCCCGAACATCTATGAGTGCTGGGGCCAGGACGGCACGGCCACGTTCATGATCAACGGCGAGCGCTGCACGCGCGCCTGCGGGTTCTGCCTGGTCGACACGCGGCACCCCGAGGCCCTCGACCCCAGCGAGCCCGAGCGGGTGGCCGAGGCCGTCGAGCGCATGGGCCTGGGCTTCGCGGTGATCACGGCCGTGGCCCGCGACGACCTGGCCGACGGGGGCGCCTCGGGGTTCGCCGGGACGATCGCGGCGATCCGCCACCGCACCCCGGCCGTCCAGATCGAGGTCCTCATCCCCGACTGCAAGGGCGACGAGGCGGCCCTGGCGACCATCTTCGACGCCCGCCCCGATGTGCTGAACCACAACGTCGAGACCGTGCCCCGGCTCCAGCGGGCCGTGCGCCCGTCGGCGGGCTACGCCCGGAGCCTGGCCGTGCTGGCCCGCGCCAAGGAGGCGGGCCTGACGACCAAGTCGGGCCTCATCGTCGGCATGGGCGAGAGCGACGACGAGGTGCTCTCCACCTTGGCCGACCTGCGGGCCGTGGGCATCGACATCGTCACCATCGGCCAGTACCTGCGCCCGACCACCCATCATCTGCCGGTGGCCCGCTGGGTCGAGCCCGCCGCATTCGAGCGCTTCAAGCAGGAGGGCGAGGCGATGGGCATCCCGCACGTCGAGTCGAGCCCGCTCACCCGGTCGAGCTACCACGCCCGCCAGGCGGCCGGCTCGACCGCGCCGGCCGCGAGGGCGGCCGCCACCCCGGCCTGACCCGCCGGGAACGTCCGTACACTCGGCGGATGCTCGCCGCACACGCTGACCGGGTCCGCGCCCGCATGGCCGAGGTGGGGATCGACGTCCTCTGCCTGTCGGTCGGTCCCGACCTGCCCTACCTCACGGGGTACACGGCGATGCCGCTCGAGCGCCTCACCATGCTGGTGCTGCCGCGCGACGGCGAGGCCACCCTCGTCGTACCGGCGCTGGAGGCCCCGCGGGTGGTCGAGCGGCCCGACGTGTTCACGATCCGGCCCTGGGGCGAGACGGCCGACCCCGTCGCCATCGTGGCCGACCTGGTGGGGACGGCCGGCGCGGTGGCGGTCGGCGACCACACGTGGGCCCGGTTCGTGCTCGACCTCCAGGCCGCGCTGCCCGCGGCCCGGTTCTCGAAGGCGAGCGCCGTCACCGGCCCGCTGCGGGCGGTGAAGGAGCCCGCCGAGGTCGAGGCCCTGCGCCGGGCCGCGGCCGCCGTCGACCGGATCGCCGCCGACCTGCAGGCGGGGAAGATCCCGCTGGTGGGCCGGACCGAGGCCGACGTGTCGGCCGACCTCGGTCGGCGCATCGTCGACGAGGGCCACCAGCACGTGAACTTCGCCATCGTCGCCGCCGGCGAGAACGCGGCCAGCCCCCACCACGAGGCGGGCGCCCGCGTGATCAGGCCCGGCGAGGTCGTTCTCTGCGACTTCGGCGGCACCATGCTCGACGACGAGGGCGTCGGCTGGTGCAGCGACATCACCCGCTGCGTCCACCTGGGCGAGCCGTCGGCCGAGGTCGCCGAGGCCTACGCGGTGCTGCACGAGGGGCAGCGGGCGGCGACGGCCGCCGCCACCGTCGGTACGCCGTGCGAGGTCGTCGACGCCGCCGCCCGCGACGTCATCGCCGCGGCCGGGTACGGCGACCGGTTCATCCACCGCACGGGCCACGGCATCGGGGTGGAGGAGCACGAGGACCCGTACATCGTGTCGGGCAACGGCACCCGCCTGGCGCCCGGCCATGCGTTCTCGATCGAGCCGGGCATCTACGTGCCCGGACGGTTCGGCCTGCGCCTCGAGGACATCGTCGTCGCCGCTGGCGCGGGTCCCGACGAGCTGAACCGGGCCGACCACGCCCTGGCGGTCGTCGACGTCTGAACTCTCGGCCTCCGAGGCCCCCCTCGGCGGGCCTGACCAGGCCGGGGCGGTCGGCCGGCAGGATTCCCGTGCGCCGGCCGCCCGGCCCTACCCTCGCACGCCGTGATCCGCCTCGACGCCGCCACCGTGCTGTTGCAGTGGGCGGTCGGCGGGCTGCTGTTCCTGTGGGTCACCACGCGGGGCCGCGAGGTCGGCATCGGCTACGGCTGGCTGGTGCGGGGCACCTATGTCCTGATGGCGGCCGGTGCGTTCGCGGTCGGCGTGTGGATCGATCCGGTGCCGGTGCGGGAGGCGTCGGCGCTCGCCGTCGTGGTGGCCGGCAGCGCGGCGCTCGCCGTGTCGGTCGTGCGGCGCAAGGCGGGCGTGGCGGGGGAGCGGGCGCGCGTCGAGCGCCGCTCGGCGCGGGTGGCGGCCATGACGGGCATCGAGCGGCGCGCCGACGGGCCGGACCCGGACGTGCCCGAGTTCCCGCCCGTGTTGGACCTGGTGGCGCCCATCGTCGGGGTGCCCGGACTGATCGCCGCCGGCGTCGCCGCCGGCGACCCGGCGCTGCTGTCGGTGGCCCGCGTGCTGGTGGGCGCGGCGTTCCTGGGTTCGATCTCCGACGGGATGCTGCTCGGCCACTGGTACCTCGTCCAGCCGGGCCTCGCCCGCAAGCCGCTGCTCGAGATGGTGCGGTGGACCGGGCTGATCTGGCCGTTCGAGATCCTGGTCCTGCTGTGGCCGGTCGGCATGGTGTCGGTGCTCAACGGCACGATCGACGACGGCTACAACGGCATGCTCGGCTGGTTCTGGGTGGCGTGCGCGGTGACGACGATCGGCCTCGTGGTCGTGACCCGGGCGGCCCTGCGCGAGCGGTACTACTCGGCGGTGATGGCGGCGACGGGTCTGCTGTACCTCGCCATCCTCACGGCGTTCGGCACCGACCTGGTGGCGCGCGCCGTGCTCGCCAGCTGACGGCCCGCTCGGTGCCCGCCCCACGAGTGGGCGGCCGGACCGGGGCGAGACTGGGGGAGGCGGCTCGCCCGCCGGTCCGGCGCCCGGACTCCGGGTGGTGCATCCGGATGCGAGAAACGTAGTGCGGCCTTCACGCTCTGCGTCGGAACGTTACAAAACTGTAACGAAGTCCGGGTGGGGCGCAGTCAGGGGTGGAATTGACGAGGTGTCGCACCGGCGGACGGCCGTACCGTCCCGATGGTGACCGCGACGCCCGACATGCACCCCCCTGCCGCACCCGACCCCATGGAGGTCGGGCTGTTCGCCCTCTCGGTGGCGAACCAGATGTCGGGGGCGGTGACGTCGGCCATGATCCACCTCGGCGACCGGCTGGGCCTGTTCCGCGCCCTCGCCGACGCGGGGGACCCGCTGACCAGCGCCGAGCTGGCCGAGCGCACGGGGCTGGCCGAGCGGTGGGTCCGTGAATGGGCGTACAACCAGGCGGCCGCCGGGCTGGTCGACGCGGACACCAGCGGTGACGCCGAGCGGTTCTCGCTGCCTCCCGCCGCGGTGCCCGTGCTGGCCGACGAGACGCACGAGATGAACCTGCTCGGCATGTTCCACCAGCTGCCACAGAGCATGGGCCTGCTCGAGTCCGCCCTGCCCGAGAGCTTCCGCACCGGCATCGGGCACGACTACGACACGCTGGGGCCCGAGGCCGCGATCGGGGTGGAGCGCGGCTTCGAGCCGTGGATGCGCAACCACCTCGTCGACGACCTGCTGCCCCGGCTGGACGGCGTGGTCGCGCGGCTCACCGCGGGCGCCGCCGCCGCCGACGTGGGGTGCGGGGCCGGCGCCGGCGTGTTGCGCCTGGCCCGGGCGTTCCCGGCCAGCCGCTTCGCCGGCTACGACATCTCGCGCCACGCTCTCGAGCGGGCGGCGCAGAGCTTGGCGGTGTCAGGCCTGACCAACGCCGAGTTCCACGACCCGCGGGACCGGCCGCTTCCGGCGGACGGGACCCTGGCCTTCGTCACGACGTTCGACTGCCTGCACGACATGACGGATCCGGACGGCGCGGCGCGGGCGATCCGCGCCGCGCTGGCCGACGACGGCACCTGGCTGGTGGCCGACATCAAGGCCTACGACACGTTCGCGGAGAACGTCGAGCGCAACCCGATGGCGGCGCTGATGTACGGCACCAGCGTGCTGAGCTGCATGTCCTCGGCGCTGTCCGAGGCGGGCGGCGCAGGCCTGGGGACCCTCGGCATGTCCGAGCGCCGGGCGACGGAGATGGCCGAGTCCGCCGGCTTCACCCGCTTCCGGCAGGTCGAGCTCGACAGCCCGGTCAACGCCTTCTACGAGATCCGACCCTGATCACGCGTTTTCCTCGCGATTCTGCGCACTCCGGTGCGCAGAACCGCGAAGAAATCCGTGGGGTCAGCCGCCGAGGTTGGCCCGCTCGCACCGGCGGGGGGCGCTGACCGGGTTGCAGCGGGCCGCGGTGTCGCCGGGCAGGTCGACCGCGTACCCGGTGCCGAAACGGTCGTCGGGCCAGACGTAGTCGGTCGACACGTAGTGGGCGCCGCTGGCCAGCGCGGCGTCGCGCTGGGTCGTGTCGCCCGTGCGGGCCTGCACCGTGTCGGCGTCGGCCCGGGTGCGGACGATGAACCCCGCGTCCACGAGCGCGCGGATGCGCTCGGCGTCGCCGATCGGGTCGTTCACGACGGTGATGCCGGCGTCGGGGTCGTCCTCGGGGACGTCCACGAAGATCGAGCGGTCGGCCAGGTCGGGCACCTCGGCCCGGTACGCGTCCCGCTTGGCGCCCTTGTCGTCGAGCACGAACAGCACCTGGCCGCGGGCGGCGTCGAGGCGGGGCCACCGCCCGGCCAGCACCGCGTCGCGCAGCGTCGCCGAGCGGCCTCGCACGTCGGCGGGTGCGAGGATCCGGTCCTCGGGGAACACGGCGCCGATCTCGGCCTCGAGCTCGGCGAACGTGGCCTGGGACCACGGCAGCGGCGTGACGAACCCCAGGCCGGGGTCGGAGATCGTGCCGTCCTTGGCCTCGATCTGGACGGTGATGGGCAGATGGCCCGGATGGGCGTCCGACCAGGCGCGGATCTGTCCGAGGCAGTCCGTGAACTGCGTGCAGGTCGAGCGGAAGTCCACCTCCTGGATGTGGAACACCTTGAGGCCGGGCTCGGCGAACGCGGGGTCGACCGGGGCGAGGCCGAGCAGCGGCACGAGGGCGGGGGCGGCGTAGCGGCCCCCGGTGGGATCGTCGGCGAAGACGTCGAGCTCGAGCGCACGCACGCCGGCGTCGAACTGCTCGGCGAGCGGGCGGTGGGTGTACTGGAGGCCGTCGGCGCCGGGGCCGAGGAAGGCGCGCAGGGCGGCGAACAGCGTGGGCTCGGGCTCGAGGTGGTAGCTGTTGTGCGACGCCAGGACCTGGATCTCGTTGAGCCGGACGGACGGGCCGTGCCCACCGCCCGGTCCGCCGGAACCGGGCGTGCGGCACCCGGCGACGGCGGCGAAGAGAACCACGACCAGGAAGGCGTAACCGGCGCGTCGCCGAACGTTCATCATCGGGACGAAGCATGCCAGGCGGCCACCCGGCCCGTAGATGATTCGCGTGTCACGTCTGCTGTTGACACGATTCCAGCGGAGGCCATAGTTTGCCGTCGCACTGTGACGAGAGTCACGAACTGACTCAGCGGTCAATGCCGCTGGGCCGAGGCTGATCGCACCAACAGGGGGCACCGTGCGTACGACAGCGACACGGGGACGATGGTTCAAGCGCGCCGCAGCCATTCTGGCGCTCGGCCTCATGGCCGCGGCCTGCGGCGGAGGCGACGACGACGATGGCGGCGGCGGTGGCGGTGGCGCCACCGGCGAGGACGCCGGCACCCCCACGCCCGGCGGGACGGTGGTGTACGGCCTCGAGGCCGAGACGCACCGACGGCTGGTGCCTGCCCGAGGCTCAGCTCGCCATCGGCGGCATCATGGTCGCCCAGTCGATCTACGACACGCTGACCCGCCCGAACGCGCAGGGCGAGATCGAGCCATGGCTGGCCGAGTCGGTCGAGCCCAACGAGGACTCGACCGTGTGGACCATCAAGATCCGCGAGGGCGTGACGTTCCACGACGGCAGCGACGCTCACCGCCGAGGTGGTGAAGAACAACCTCGACGCCTACCGCGGCCAGTACCCGGCGCGGTCGCCGCTGCTGTTCGTCTTCGTGCTCGAGCCGATCCAGAGCGTCGACGTCATCGATCCGCTGACCGTGCAGGTCACTCTGAAGCAGCCGTGGGTGTCGTTCGACGCCACAGCTCTACGGCAGCGGCCGCGTATCGGCATGATGGCCCAGGCCCAGCTCGACGACACGTCGTCGTGCGCCGAGAACCTCATCGGCACCGGCCCGTTCAAGCTCGTCGACTGGGTGCCGAACCAGAAGTTCGAGGCCGAGAAGAACGAGGACTACTGGGCCACCGACGCGGCGGGCAACCAGCTCCCGTACCTCGACGGCATCGAGTTCCGCCCGATCGTCGAGGTCGACCAGCGGCTGAACGCCCTCCAGTCGGGCGAGATCAACGCCATGCACACGAGCGACGCCCCGACGGTCGTCCGACCTGCGGGACCTGAGCGAGTCGGGCGAGATCAACGCCTACGAGTCCGAGGAGTTCGGCGAGGTCAGCTACATCATGCTGAACGAGTCGCAAGCCGCCGTTCGACAACATCAAGGCCCGCCAGGCGCTGGCCTACGCGGCCGACTTCGACGAGGTCAACGCCATCCTCAACGACGGCATCACCACGCAGGCCACGGGTCCGTTCGCGCCGGGCAACATCGGCAACCTCGAGGACACGGGCTTCCCCACCTACGACGCGGCCGAGGCCGAGCGCCTGGTCGGGGAGTACGAGGCCGAGACCGGCCAGGACCTGTCGTTCACGTACACCACGACCAACGCCCAGGTGACCATCGACCAGGCCCAGCTCCTCAAGGAGCAGGCCGAGGCCGTCGGCATGAGCGTCGAGATCATCACGGTCGACCAGTCGACCCAGATCGACTCGGCCATCTCGGGCGACTTCGAGGCGATCGGCTGGCGCAACCATCCGGGCGGCGACCCCGACCAGCAGTACAACTGGTGGAAGTCGGGCTCGCCGGTGAACTTCGGCAAGTTCGTCGACCCCGAGATCGACCGGCTGCTCGACGAGGGCCGCACCAGCCTCGAGGGCCGCGAGCAGGTCTACGAGGACCTCAACACGCGCTTCGCCGAGGAGGTCCACAACATCTGGCTGCTGGTACACGCCGTGGACCATCGCGATGGCGCCCGACGTGCACGGCGTCCCGGGCGAGGGCCCGACGTCGGCCGAGGGCTTCCCCGGCCTGGCCGCAGGGCACCCGGTGACGTACATGTGGGTCGAGCAGTAGCGGGGAGGAGTCGGGTTGCCGCTGATCCTGCGCCGGCTCGCCCACCTGGTGGTGGTGCTGTTCTTCGTCACGCTGTTCGTGGCGCTGCTCACCGCCATGCTGCCGGGCGACCCGGTCGACGCCATCGCCGGGTTCGGCAGCCCCGAGCAGAAGGACGCGCTGCGCGAGAACCTCGGCCTCGACGACCCCGTCTGGCAGCAGTACGGCCGCTGGATCGGCGACTTCGTCACCGGCGACCTCGGGGGCTACTACAGCATCACGGGCGAGCGACCGGTCATGGACCGGGTGCGCGACTCGCTCCCCGTCTCGCTGCAGCTCATGGTGTACGCCCAGGTGCTGGCGCTGGTCATCGCCATCCCGGCCGGCGTGATCACCGCCTACAAGGCCGGGACACGCGCCGACAAGGCGGCCAACGCCACCGCGTTCGGCATGCTGGCGATCCCGAACTTCGCGCTGGCTCTCGTGCTGGCGTACTACGTCGGCGTCGAGTTCGGATGGCTACCGGTCAGCGGTTACGTGAAACCGAGCGAAGACCTGGTCGAGCACATCAGGCGCATGATCCTGCCGACGGTGGCGCTGGCCGTCGGGCAGGTCGCGGTGTACATGCGCCTGCTGCGCAGCGACATGATCGCCACGCTCCAAGAGGACTTCATCACCATGGCGAAGTCCAAGGGTGTGTCGCCGCGCCGGGTGCTGTGGCGCCACGCCCTCCGGCCGTCCAGCCTCACGCTCCTCACCGTGGCCGGGCTCAACGTCGGGACCCTGATCGGCGGTGCGATCATCGTCGAGGTCATCTTCTCGATGCCCGGCGTCGGCACCCTGCTCTTCGAGGCCATCCAGGCTCGTCAGTACATCGCCCTGCAGAGCCTGGTGGCGCTCATCGCGGTGGGCTACGTGCTCGTGAACTTCCTGGTGGACGTGCTCTACGCCGTCCTCGACCCGAGGATCCGCCATGCCCGGGCCTGATCCCGAGACCGACATCGTCCACGACGCCCGCCTGGGCAGCGCGCTCGACCCAGCGGCGGACGCGATCAACCCCGTCTCGACGATGGAGCCGACCGACGTGGCCCAGGCGGTCCGCGGTGGCGGCCCCGTCGTCGGCCGGGCCCGCCGGGGCCGGCTGGGCGTGTTCGGCTGGCTCGCCATCGGCTGGCTGGTGTTCGTGACGCTGGCCGCACTCCTGGCGCCGGTCCTGCCGCTCGACGACCCCAACGAAAACGTGGCGTCGATCGTCGGGCAGCCGCCGGGAACCGACGGGCACATCCTGGGCGGCGACGGGCTGGGGCGCGACATGCTGAGCCGCATGGTGTGGGGCGCCCGCGCGTCCTTGCTGCTCGGCGTGGCGTCGGTGCTGCTCGGTCTCGTGCTCGGCGGGCTGCTCGGCTTGATGGCCGGCTACTTCCGTGGCCGCACCGACACGGTCCTCACCGGGGGGTTCGACGTGCTGCTGTCGTTCCCGCAGATCATCCTGGCGCTGACGCTCGTGACCGTGTTCGCCAGCCAGGAGGGGGTCAGCTCGACGCGTCGGATGGTGGTGCTCATCCTCGCCCTGGGGGTCGTGTCGGTCCCGGTGCTCGCCCGCATCACGCGCGCCAACACGCTGGCGTGGTCGCAGCGCGAGTTCGTGCAGGCGGCGCGGGCGCTCGGGGCGCGCAACCGTCAGATCATGTTCGGAGAGGTGCTGCCCAACGTGCTGCCCGCGATGTTCTCGATCGCCCTGCTGGGCGTGGCGGTCGTGATCGTGGCCGAGGGCGGCCTGAGCCTGCTGGGGGTGGGCGTGCAGCTGCCGACGCCGTCGTGGGGCAACATCCTGTCCGAGGGCCGGTCGGACCTGCGTGACGCGCCGCACATCGTCCTGATCCCGACGATCGTGATCTTCCTGACGGTGCTGTCGCTCAACTTCCTGGGCGACGTGGTGCGGGCCCGCTTCGACGTGCGGGAGAGCGCCCTGTGACACGAGATCATCGGCGCCACGTCCACACCACGGCCGAGGGGTTCCACCTCGGCGGCCGCGGCCTGCTCGAGGTCGCCGACCTCCGCACCCAGTTCCGCACGCCGCGGGGCGTGGTCACCGCGGTCGACGGGGTGTCGTTCACGCTCGAGCGCGGGCGCACGCTCGGCCTCGTGGGCGAGTCGGGGTGCGGGAAGTCGGTGCTGTCGCGCTCGATCATGGGCCTGCTCCCCCCGACCGCCGAGCGATCGGGCGAGGTGTCCCTCCACGGCGAGCGCATCGACGGACTGAACGACGCGGCGTTGCGGTCGTACTGGGGCACGCAGATGTCGATGGTCTTCCAGGACCCCATGACGTCGCTCAACCCCGTCATGCGGATCGGCAAGCAGATCACCGAGTCGCTCGAGGTCCACACCGACCTCGATCGGGCCACGGCCCGCGACACGGCCATCCAGCTGCTGCGGTCGGTCCACATCCCCGAGGCCGAGCGCCGCCTCAAGCAGTACCCGCACGAGCTGTCGGGCGGCATGCGCCAGCGGGTGGTCATCGCCATCGCCCTCGCGTGCGGCCCCGAGCTGCTGTTCGCCGACGAGCCGACCACCGCGCTCGACGTGACCGTGCAGGCCCAGATCCTCGACCTGCTCGACGAGCAGCAGCGCGAGCGGGACATGGCGATGGTTCTGGTCAGCCACGACCTCGGCGTGGTCGCGGGCCGAACGCACGACATCGCGGTGATGTACGCGGGGCAGATCGTCGAGCAGGCACCGACGGCCACGCTGTTCTCCGAGGTGCGGATGCCGTACACCGAGGCGCTGCTCAAGTCGGTGCCCCGGCTGGAGAACGCCAGCCACACCCGGCTCGCGGTGATCGGGGGGCGGCCACCCGACCTGATCGCCCCGCCGCCGGGTTGCCGGTTCGCCCCCCGGTGCCCCTACGCCCAGGCCCGCTGCCACGTCGAGCAGCCGCCGCTGATCGAGGCCGACACGCCGGGCCACTTCTACCGGTGCTGGTACCCGGTGGGGACCGACGCCGGGCGCGAGGCGCTCGAGCGCAACCTGGCCGACCACGTCCCGCAGGCAGAGGCGGCGGTGACGGGCGAGCTGACCCCCGATCTCGAGACCGACCTCGTGCCCGCGGACGTGGTCGTCGCCGACGCTGCCCCCGCAGACGGCAACGGGCAGGGGGCCACGGTCGACGGCAACGGCGAGGGGGTCGGCTGATGGCCGGGACAGGTACTGCGCACCTGCGCCCCGTGGACGAGGTGCTGCTGCAGGCCGAGCACCTGGTGGTGAACTTCCCGGCCGCCGGGGGCAAGACCGTGTCCGCTGTCGCGGACGTGAGCTTCGACGTGGCCGAGGGCGAGACGCTGGGCGTGGTGGGCGAGAGCGGGTGCGGCAAGTCGACCGCAGCGCGGGCCCTGCTGCAGCTCCCGGCGCCGACCAGCGGGTCGGTGCGGTTCGCGGGGCACGACCTGACGGCCGAGAAGGGCGAGAGGCTCCGGGCCCTCCGTCCCCAGCTCCAGATCGTCTTCCAGGACCCGATCAGCTCGCTCAACCCCCGCCGTCGCGTGGGCGACATCGTGGGCGCCCCGCTCAAGATCTGGAAGATCGGCACCGAGGCCGAGCGGCGGGCCAAGGTCGACGCCGCCCTCGAGACCGTGGGGCTCGATCCCGAGGTGGCCCGGGACCGGCGCCCGCACGAGTTCTCGGGCGGGCAGTGCCAGCGCATCTGCATCGCCCGGGCACTGGTGCTCGACCCCAAGGTGCTGATCTGCGACGAGCCGGTGTCGGCGCTCGACGTGTCCGTGCAGGCGCAGATCCTGAACCTGCTCGAGGACCTCAAAGCCCGCTACGGCCTCACGCTGGTGTTCATCACCCACGACCTGGCGGTGGTGAAGAACGTCAGCGACCGGGTGGCGGTCATGTACCTGGGCAAGCTGTGCGAGCTGGCCCCGCCCGAGCGGCTCTACACCGCTCCGGCCCACCCGTACAGCGCCGCGCTGCTGTCGGCCATCCCGGTGCCCGATCCCACGGTGCCAGTCGTGGCCGGCGCGCTGATCCCCGGCGAGCTGCCCTCCCCGGTGGCGCCCCCGAGTGGCTGCCGCTTCCGCACCCGCTGTCCCCGTGCCGAGGACCGCTGCGCCGCGGAGGAGCCCCAGATCCGCCAGGTCGCGGACGGGCAGTTCGTCGCCTGCCACTTCCCGCTGGTGGGCGAGACGGCGCCGCTGGCCACCGAGGTGAGGGTCGAGGCCTCCGCCTCGTAGCCGCCATGGAGCCCGCGACCGCCCCGGCGACGTACGTGCGGCGCGCCCGCCTCGATCCGGCGGCCCGCCGGGCGCAGATCGTGGAGGCGGCCGCCGAGGTCTTCCGGCAGCGCGACCCGGGAACGGTGCGCTTCGACGAGATCGCCCAGGCGGCCGGGGTGTCGCGCTCGCTCGTGTACGCCTACTTCGGCGACCGGGGTGAGCTGATCGCCGCCGTCCACCTCCACACCCTGCGAGGCCTCGACGAGGAGCTGTCGGCCCTGCTGGCGGACGTCCCGGTGGACGAGAGCCGCCTGCTGCGGGTGGTGCGCACGTTCTTCGGGATCGTCGAGCGCAACGCCGACACCTGGCCGCTGTTCGCGGCGTCCGGCGGGGTGGACCACCCCGCGGTGCAGGAGGCCCGCCGGGCGCGCTGCCAGCGCATCGCCGACACGTGGGGCGGCGGTCCGGCCGAGCGCCTGCTCGCCCGCGGCATCGTCGGCATGCTCGAGGCGGCGGCCTCCGAGTGGCTGGAGCACCGCGCGTGCAGCATCGACGACGCGGCGCGCCTTCTGAGCCGCGCCCTGTGGCGCGGCGTGGGTTACCTGCCCCGTCCCGCGGCGTCCTGACGCCTCGCCGCGACGATTCCCTGCTTTCAACCTCGCTTCCTACGGGGAATACTCCTTTCATGCCTCGTGCCATGTGGAGCGGTGCCATCAGCTTCGGGCTGGTCAACATCCCGATCCGGCTGCACAACGCCGTGTCCCGCAAGAGCGTCCACTTCAACCAGATCGACACCCGCACCGGTGCCCGGATCCAGTACCGCAAGGTGTCGGCGGCCGACGGCGAGGAGGTGCCGAGCGAGCAGATCGCCAAGGGCTACCAGCTCTCGTCGGGCGAGTACGTGCTGGTGGGCGACGACGAGCTGAGCGCGCTCGACCCCGAGGCCAGCCGCAGCATCGACATCGAGCAGTTCGTCGACCTCGACGAGATCGACCCGATCTACTACGACTCGGCCTACTACGTGGCCCCCGACAAGGCGGCCAAGAAGCCCTACGCGCTGCTCACCCGCGCCATGGAGGAGCAGAACAAGGTCGCCATCGCCCGCTTCGTGATGCGGTCGAAGCAGTATCTGGCCGCCCTCCGCCCCCAGGACGGCGTACTGGTCATGTCGACGATGGTCTATGCCGACGAGGTCAACGACCCCGCCGAGCTGGTGGGTGAGGACGTGGTCGAGGAGGAGGTCAGCGAGCGCGAGATCAAGATGGCCACCCAGCTGATCGAGTCGCTCACCGAGCCGTTCGAGCCCGAGAAGTTCGAGGACATGCACCGCAACCAGGTGCTCGACCTCATCGACCGCAAGGCCGCCGGCGAGGAGATCGTCGCCGCGCCCACCCCGGTCGCCGAGGACAAGGTGGTCGACCTCATGGCCGCCCTCGAGGCCAGCGTGCGCGACGCCAAGGCCGCGCGCGGCCGGCACCCCACCGCCAAGGCCGTCGGCGACGACACCGAGGTCGACGAGGACGAGGACGCAGGCGGCGGGTCGGGGACCCGGGCGCGCCGCGCCACGAAGTCCTCCAAGGCCACGAAGGCGACCAAGGCGTCGAAGGCCTCGAAGGCGACCAAGTCGTCCAAGGCCGCGCCGCGGCGCAAGTCGGCATGACCGGGCACCCCTAGGTCGGGGCCCGCCCGTGCCCGGCACGACGGTCGAGGTCGAGGGCCGGCGGCTCACCCTGTCGAACCTCGACAAGGTGCTGTACCCCGAGACCGGCACCACCAAGGCCGAGGTCATCGACTACTACGCCCGGATCGCCCCCGTGATGGTGCCCCATCTCGTCGACAGGGGCGTGACGTTGCGGCGGTTCCCCGACGGGGTCGAGGGAGAGCTCGTTCTTCGAGAAGCGGTGCCCCGGCCACCGCCCCGAGTGGATCGACACCGTGCTGGGCCCGGGGGACCGCAACGGCGACATCGGCTACTGCTGCCTCGACTCGGCCCCCGCGCTGGTGTGGGCGGCGAACATGGCCGCGCTCGAGATCCATGCGCCGATGGCGCGGCGCGACATCGAGACCCCGACGCTGTGCGTGTTCGACCTCGACCCCGGGCCGGGGACGTCGATCGTCGAGTGCGCCGACGTGGGCCTCGACATCCGCCACGTGCTCGACGGCCTGGGGCTCACCGGCTTCGCCAAGACGTCGGGGTCGAAGGGCATGCAGGTCTACGTCCCGCTGAACACCCCGCACACCCACCACGAGGCGTCGGCCTTCGCCCTGTGGGTCGCCCAGCTGCTCGAGCGGGCGCACCCCGACGGCGTGGTGTCGAACATGAAGAAGAGCCTGCGCAAGGGCAAGGTGCTGGTGGACTGGAGCCAGAACAGCCGGCACAAGACCACCATCGCCGTCTACTCGCTCCGCGCTCGGCCCCGGCCCACCGTGTCGACGCCGGTCACGTGGGACGAGGTGGAGGCCGCGGCCGGCGGCGAGCCCCTCGCCTTCGAGACCGCCGACGTGCTCGACCGTGTCGCCGACATGGGTGACCTCTTCGCAGAGACGCTCACGCTCGAGCAGCCGCTCCCCGACCCGCCGGGCTAGGGCCCGCCGGGGGCGCTCGCTGGCGCAACGTGCTGGCTCGGGGGGTGTCGGGGCCGCGTCGGCCGATGCCCCATTACCGTCCGAGCATGTCGTTCTTCGAACCGTTGCCGCCTCCGCCGCCGCCGGGTGAGCACCGCTGGGCTCCGCCCGTCTGGGATCGACCGTCCGAGGGCACGCTCCCCGCGATCGTCCCGGTCGGCCAGATCGTCCACCGCGGCGACATCGTCGTCGTCGAGATCGACCACCTCCGCGTCTATCCGAACGGGTTCACGATCAACGTGGTGATCCTGATGAACCCGCACCTCGACCCGTCGACCGCCGGGCGCATCCTGCGCGGCGATGTGGGGCCGCCTCCGGAGCACCGCTTCCCTCGCATCGGCGTGCGTTTCGCGGACGGTCGCACGGCGGGGCGCGAGGCGGGGTTTCCCGGCAGGTTCGACGTCCCCAAGGACGAGCAGGGCATCCCGACGGTACCGGTGCTGCGGATGGTCGGCGGCGGCGGGGGATCGGGCGGGTACCAGTACAGGGTCTGGGTGTTCCCGCTCCCGCCCGCCGGTCCCGTCGAGCTGCACGTCTCCCTCCCGTCCGCCGACCCCTCCGAGTCGAAGGTCGTCATCGACGGCGCCGAGATCCGCGCCGCGGCCGAGCGGGCGACGATCGTCTGGGATTGACGGCGCGTCAGAGGGCGCGACGCGGCGTCCAGCGTGTCCCTGCCCCCGCGGAACGTGCGACAGCGCCGCGGGCAGGACCTACGCAGGTGTCGCAAGTTCGGTCGCCGGGTTCGGGTCACGTCCCGTCGGTGAGGCCCGAGGCGAGGAGGTCGATGGCCCGGGAGACCTGGCCCGACAGGTCCACGCCGGGGGACTCGAGCCACACGTCCATGGCCACCCGGCGGGCGGCCAGCACGGCGGCGGCGAGCAGGCGCGGGCGCATGTCCGACGGCGGCACGCCGAGGCGGTCGGCCGCCCAGTCGGTGAGGTCGGCCTCGATCATGCCCATCAGCGCCTCGTACCGGCTGCGCAGGGCGGGCTCGGTGTGGACGAGCGCCACGACGCGGCGGACGCGGTCCTCGTCCACCAGCTCGCCGGCGATCAACGCGGCGCCGATCTCCCGCAGGGCCACGAGCAGGGGCTCGTCGGCCGGGCGCGACGCGAGCAGCGCCCGGAACTGCTCCTGCACGTCGGCGGCGCGGTCGAACAGCGCCTCGTCCTTGGCCGCGAAGTAGCGGAAGAAGGTCCGGGGCGAGACCTCGGCGGCGGCCGCGATGTCGTCCACCGTGGTGCGATCGAAGCCGCGGGCCTCGAACAGGTCGAGGGCCACCTCGGCCAGGAGGCGCCGGGTGCGCTCCTTCTTGCGCGCGCGCAGGCCCGCGGTCTCGGCCCCCGCGGCCGTCGCTGAGCTGACGTCCAGTGACATACGACACTCCCTGCCTTATGGCAGATGCTGACACTTTCTCCGTAGCCTCTGATCATATGTCTCGCGCCCTACATCGCCTCGGACGGTTCGCCGTCGAGCGCCGCCGGCTGGTCCTCGTCGCCTGGCTGGCGGCCGCCGCCGTCCTCTGGGGCACGGCGGGCGCGTCCGGCGGTGGCTACTCCTCCGACTTCCGCATCCCGAACGTCGAGTCGCAGCAGGCGCTCGACGTGCTCACCGAGCGCTTCCCCGAGGCCGCGGGCGGCAGCGCCCAGGTCGTGGTCCACACCGAGGACGGCGACCTCCGCACCGGCGCTGCCGAGCGGGCGGTCGCCGACCTGGTCGACCGCCTCGGCGAGCTGCCGCGGGTCTCGACCGTCGTCGACCCCCAGGAGGTCGGGCTGGTGTCGGCCGACGGGCGCACTGCGCTGGCGCGGGTGCAGTACTCGGGCGACACGCAGGAGCTGGGCGCCGAGGCCTACGACCAGCTCGAGGAGGCGGTGGCCGCCACCCGGGCCGCCGGCCTCCAGGTCGAGCTCGGCGGCGACCTGCCGCAGTACGCCGAGCAGCCCGAGACCGGCACGGCCGAGATGCTGGGCGTGCTCGGCGCCGTGGTCATCCTGCTGATCGCCTTCGGCTCGGTCATCGCCATGGGCCTGCCCCTAGCCATCGCAGCGGTCGGCCTCGGCACGAGCACCGCCCTGATCCTCATCGCCGGCCTCGTGCTCGACATCCCGCCCGAGTCGGGCACCCTGGCGGCGATGATCGGCATGGGCGTCGGCATCGACTATGCCCTGTTCATCGTCACCCGCTACCGCAGCGAGCTGCGGGCGGGCCTGACCGTGGCCGACGCCTCCGGGCGGGCGATCGCCACCGCGGGCCAGGCGGTGGTGTTCGCCGGCGGCACGGTCGTCATCGCCATCAGCGGCCTGGCCCTGGCCGGCATCCCGGCCGTCACCGCCATGGGCCTGTCGTCAGCGGTGGTCGTCGCCGTGATGGTCCTGGCCTCGATCACCCTGCTGCCCGCGCTGCTGGGCTTCGCCGGCCTGCGCCTCCTGCGCGCCAGCCTGCCGTGGACCCGCCGGCGCGAGGCGGTCGACGACGAGTGGCACGAGCGGCTCACCCGCCTCGGCGCCTCCCCCGACCTGCGGCCGAGCCGGTGGCAGCGCTGGGGCGACCACGTCACGGCCCGGCCGTGGCGCTGGATGATCGGCGCCACCGCGGTGCTGCTGCTGGCGGCGGTGCCTCTGCTGTCCATGCGCCTCGGGCAGACCGACGCGGGCACGAACCCCCCGTCGACCACGACCCGCAAGGCCTACGACCTCACGGCCGACGCCTTCGGCCCCGGGTTCAACGGCCCGCTGCTGCTGTCGATCGAGCTGACCGGCGACGCCGCCGCCGACACCGCTGCCCTCGACGCGCTCGCCTCGGGTCTCGCCGCCGACCCCGCCGTGGCGGTCGCCGCCCCGGCCGAGATCAACGACGCCGGGGACGCGGCCATCGTCACGGTCATCCCCACGGACGCGCCCCAGGACGAGGCGACGACCGAGCTCGTCCACCGCCTGCGCGACGACGTGGTCCCGCAGGCCCTCGAGGGCACGGGGACGACGGCCTACGTGGGCGGGCTGACCGCGGTGTTCATCGACCTGTCCGACAAGGTCGCCAGCCGCCTGCCGCTGTTCGTGGGCGCCGTCGTGGGGCTCAGCTTCCTGCTGCTCATGGTCGTGTTCCGGTCGGTGCTGGTGCCGCTGAAGGCCGCGCTCATGAACCTGCTGTCGATCGGCGCCGCCTACGGCGTGGTGGTCGCGGTGTTCCAGTGGGGCTGGGGCAAGAGCCTGATCGGGCTGGACGAGACGGTGCCGATCGTGTCGTTCGTGCCGATGTTCATGTTCGCCGTGCTGTTCGGGTTGTCGATGGACTACGAGGTCTTCCTGCTGTCCCGCATCCGCGAGGAGCACCTCGACGGCCGCGACAACCGGACGTCGGTCATCAACGGCATAGCGTCGACCGCCCGGGTCATCACGTCGGCGGCGCTCATCATGATCTGCGTGTTCGCAGGCTTCGTGCTCGGGCCCCAGCCGATCGTGAAGATGTTCGGCGTCGGGTTGGCCACCGCGGTGCTGGTGGACGCCACGATCGTGCGCGTGATCCTCGTGCCCGCCACGATGCGCCTGCTCGGCGACGCCAACTGGTGGATGCCGCGCTGGCTCGACCGCGTGCTGCCCCGCCTCGACATCGAGGGGACAGGCAGCCTGCCGGCGCCCGACCTGCGCCCGCTGCCCGTGGCCGCCGACCCGGCGGGGCGGGCCGACGACCGAGAGCCCGTCGCCGTCGGCTGACGCCGTCGTTGCGACCGGCTACGGCTCGGGCCGCCGGGGCATCTCGGCCGTGTGGTCGGAGGCCCCGGGGTCGGGCTCCATCGTGGTGGTGGCGTCGGGGTCGGCGGCCGGAGCGGCCGGCTCCGGAGCGTCGTCGGCCGACGCATCGGGCGGCAGGCCGACCGGCCGGGTGGCGTCGGGATCGGACGGGTGCGGGTCGCCGGAGACCGTCCTCATCTCGTGCGAGGCGGCGGGAGGAACCGGCGGCGCCGGGACGGGGGCGATCGGCTCGCCCGCACCGGCGACCACCGGCGCCCCCAGGCCGCCGGGCGGGAAGGCGGTGGGCCCGGGCCGCACTCCGGCGTCGGCGGCGTGGGTCGGCGCCCACCAGGGTGGGGGCGGCTCGGCGATGTGGGGCGCGGCCGGCTGACCCGGTGGCACGGGCGCGACGGTCGCGGCGTACGGGCCCTCGGGGGCTCGGATCACCGCGGACGCGGGCCGGGTGACCAGGGCGACGACCAGGCCCACAAACCAGCCCGTCCACAGCCCGAAGGCGGCACCGGCGTTCACGGCCTGTACCAGGCCGTCGCCGTAGGTCGGGGCGGGGGCGTTCCCGTCGAGGACCACCGACACCTCGTACACGTACGACGCCGCGCCGGCGACGGCCGCCGCCACCCCCACTGCGCCCCAGGCGCCCAGCAACGCCGCGGCGCGCGAGCGGGACCGGCCCACCAGTGCGCACAGCAGGCCCGCCAGCACGATCAGGACGCCGAGGCGGAGCGCCACCAGGCCGACGACCTCGCCGGGCGCGTCGGCCACGTCCCAGTTGGCGAACCCCACGACCGTCGCGGCGAGCTGCTGCTGGTCGGCATCCCTCGCTGCGTCGACCGCGGCGGGGTTGCCGAGCGCAGCCGCGACGATCGCCGTGGTCGCCGCTCCCGCCAGAGCCGAGCGCAGGGACATGCCCCGTCTCTATACCCCATCACACGCTCGGGAGCCACGCATCACGCAGCGCGAGCGCCACTTTCGGCGGTCACCCGCCGGTTCCCGGACGCCCAGCGCGCGATCAGCCGCCCGACCGGTCGTTCCGCTCGACGACGGGTCGTGCGCCCGCTCAGCTCGTGCGTCGACGCAATCGAGCCGGGGACGGCGGCGTCGCGGCGAGTGCCGGTGGACGGGCGGGACCGGCCTCTCCGCCGGGGCGCCCCGCGACCGGGGGGCCCGGGACGGTGGAATGCCCGAGCAGGTGGGGCGGGAAGATGACCGCCGCGGTGACGCCCCGGCCCTCGCTCTGGAGCCCGACGTGGATGCGGTGGCGGGCGGCAAGGTTGCCGGCCACGTAGTGCCCGAGATATTTCGACGGTGCCACGGTGAAGCTCTCGTGGCCGGCGAGGCGGCGGTTGGCCGCGTCGAGATCGGGCGCGGGCATGCCGGGGCCGAGATCGATGACCGCCAGCGTGTACCCGCCGTCGGGGCGGTGGCGGCCGCGCACGGTCACGGCCTGACCGGGGCCGGAGAAGACGAGGGCGTTCTCGATGAGCTCGGCGAGAAGGTGGGCGACATCGGAGGCCGCGGTGCCGAGGACGGTCGCCGGCTCGACGTCACGCACCGCCACCCGCTCGTAGTCCTCCACCTCGCCCACGGCGGCGCGGATGACGTCGGTGAGCTGCACGGGCGCCGCCCACTGGCGCGGCGGGGCGATGCCGGCCAGCACGAGCAACGACTCGGCGTTGCGGCGCATGCGCGTGGCGAGGTGGTCGAGCTTGAACAGGTTGCCGAGCGTGTCCCCGTCGGTCTCGAACTCGGTCTCGCTGGCCTCCAGCTGGGTGATGAAGTCGATCTGCCGGTCGAGCAGGTTCTGGTTGCGGCGGCCCAGGTTGACGAAGCTGTCGGCCAGGTTGCGGCGCAGCACCGCCTGCTCCGATGCGAGCTGCAACGCCGTGTTCTGCACCGTGTTGAGGGCATCGGCCACGTCGGCGACCTCGTCGCGGGTCGACACCCGCACCGGCTCGACCTCGGGCACGGCGACGTCGCTGCCGAGCGGGGTGTCGAGGATGCCGCGCACGGCCCGAGGCAGGTGGTCCTGGGCCATGGCGACGGCCTGGCGCGTCAGGGACCGCAGCGGGCCGGTGATCGACCGGGCGACGGCCCAGGCGAGGACCCAGGTTCCCCCCAGCGCGAGGGCGGCCAGCCCCACGAACCAGCGCTGCCGGGCCGCGGCCGAACGGTTCAACTGCCCGGCTCGCCGGTCGATCTCGGCGCTCAGCGCTTCCTGCAGCGCGGGGTAGCCGGCATCGGCCGGGGCGTCGAACGCCTCGACCACGACGCTGACGTCCTCGATCAGCTCGACGGCGACGACCCGGTGGATCTCGTTCACCACACGCTCGGTCACGTCAGCGGGGAAGTGCTCGGCGATGATCGGCCCGTACGGTCCGACAGCCGTCATCAGCCGGGCGGCGTTGTCCTCGAACCTGGCCCGCAGCCGTGTCACGGCCACGATCTCGGGCGGGGTGGAGATGCCGTCGTTGTAGCCCCCGTCTCTGATGAGCATGTTGAGCAGCTGGTTCATGACCTCGATCTGCTCGGCCGTCGTGTGGGCCAGGCGTGTGCCGTGGCGCAGCTCCTGGTCGTCGACACCGAGGCTGATCCGGGCGGTGGCGTCGAGGAACGGTTCGACGAGCCCCGTGTAGCGCGTGAAGATCAGGTCGCTGAACACCAGGTTCTCGATGTCGCGCGGCGCCGTGTTGGCGTCGACGTCCGCGCGCACCTCGTCGAGCTCGGCCAAGCCGGCCAGCGCCTCGTCGTAGGCGTCGGCGATGACCGGCGAGCGTCCTTCGAGGTCGGCCCGGAAGTTGTCGATGGCGGCGTCGGTGGCGGAACGGGTCTCGTCGTAGCCCTCGACCGGCACGGTCATGATGTCGTCGAATCCCACGAGCTCGACGGCGAGCCAGGCGCGCTCGTTCTGCAGGGCGGTGACGACCCCGGTCGGACCGGTCGTCGCGATGGCCAGCTCGGTCTGCTGGCGCACGCCGGACCGGTCGGCCGCCGTGTCCGCGACCTCGAAGAGCGCGACCGCGACCAGGGCGGGCAACGGCACGGCGAGGGCGCCGGCCAGCTTCAGGCGGATCGGTACTCGGCGCACGTCCCGTCCGTCGTACGCGCGGGCCTCGGCCGGCCGTGGAGGTCAGCTGGCACGGAACTCGGCAGCGGACGTTCCGCTCGTCGAGTCGATGATCCGGATCGTCGCCCGGGTGAGCGGCACGAGGTTCTCCTCGTCGATCTTGTCCAGCGTGTCCATCTCGTCGAACAGGTAGAACGGTGCGCTCAGGAAGTTCATCACCGGCACCCCTTCGGTGTGGTAAAACGCGCCGTCGGTCGGGCGGCTGCGTCCCGAAGGCGTCGGGGGCCAGGATCATCGAGCGCCCCAGCTCCTCGGTGCGGAGCGCATCGGCGACGGCCGCCTCGAGGTGGGGGAGGCGGCTGGTGAAGAACCAGCGGGGCACGGGCAACCCGGTGGGCGCCAGCTCGCCGTCGGCCTCGGCGAACTCGCGGGCGGCGTGCTCGAGGTGGACCTCCAGCACCACGCTGTCGAGCTCGTCGCGGTGGGCGTCGATGTAGGCGTGCAACCCCGCCCCACCGGACATGTGTCCCGCCTGGAGCAGGAAGACGAGGCGGTGCGGCCGCCGCTCGACCGGTTGCGCCGCCCAGTACGTCGCCTGCGCCAGCACCAGGGCGATGCCGCTGCTGTCCTCGACGGCCGACGCCCACGGCCCATCGTGGTGGGAGCCGACGATGACCATCTCGTCGTCGGCCCCCGGCAGCTCGCCCACCACGTTGTACGACTCGTGCTCGCTGGTCGTTGCCTCCACCGTGAGCGTGACCTGTACGGGTCCCGCAGCCAGGCGCTCACGGAGCCACGCCCCGTCGGTGCCGCTGATCCACACACCGGGGATCGGCCGGCTGATGCCGTCGTAGGGCACGAAGTACTTGTAGGAGTTGCCGGGGTAGTCGGTGAGCGCCCCGATGAAGAGGGAGGCGCCCGCCTCGATCGACGGCTCGAGCACGTCCTGGAAGTCCGCGCTGAACGGCACGATGTGCTCGGCACCCGCCAGCGTGCCGTCGGGGTCGATGATGCGGTCCGACAGGTCCTCGGGGGCGCTGCCCGAGGACGCCAGGAGGTCGGCCGGGATCCGGATCAGCGGGACGTCGTAGAGCGAGGCCTTGCCGGCGACCAGGTCGGGCTGGCCCGGGTCGTAGGCCGCGAGCTCGACGGCGAGGCCGTCGACCGGCGCCGCGTACGGCACGGGAAAGCAGTCGAGGGTGCGTGTCTCGCCGCCCGCCACGACCTCGAGCGACCAGTCCAGCGGCTCCCACCGGGTGACGTCGACCGGCTCGAGGCGCACGTCGTCGAGCCCGATCTCGCGGAACCGGTCGGCAACCCACTCCTCTGCCCACACGTCGGCGGGGTAGCCGGGGCGGCGGACGCCCTGGGCGAAGACCTCGCTGATCCACCCGAAGATCGCCTCCCGCGTGGGGACGTCGCCGTCGGCGACCGCTTCACCCGATGCGGGGCCGGCGACACCGGACCCTGATGTCGAGTCGTCGTCCTCGCCGCTGCCGGCGCCGTCGTCATCCGACGAGCAGGCGCCGACCCCGATAGCCACCGCCCCCGCGCCCGACAGCGCAAGGAAGCCTCGTCTCGTCCACCGCGCGGACATACCCACCCCGATCGTTTACCCAGCAATACCGGCCCCAGCCGGTGGCCCCATCGATCGGAGGCCTTCGTTTAGCGTAACGCTCCCCGCAAACGGCTTTGACCCGGGAGCGCGTCTAGTGGGGTGTCTCGCAACACAACGCCGGTAATCGCCGGCCAGATTCGCCGCTGGCTGCGTCCTCGTCCTCGACGTAGCTACGGCTATGCCTTCGTCCTGCGTCCTTGCCAGCGACGAATCTGACTCGCCGATTACTCGACGAGCGTTACGAGACACCCCACTAGCCGGCCCGGCAGACCGGCTCGAGACCGGTCACCTCGGCGGCGTGGGCGACCATGTCGTCGCCGGGGATCGGCGTCGAACCGCTGGTGGTCGCGCCCGCCCCGAGCGTGAAGACCTGGTCGGGTGCCGCCGTCTTGAAGGCAAAGGCCTTGTCCTCGTTGTCGGTGTAGGCCGCGTCGACCGACGCTCCCCCGTCGACGACCTGGCCGAGAACGGTCGAGATCCAGTCCATCGGCGTGTGGTTGCCGTCCCACGACGTCACGGTGGCCCCGTCGCCCACCGGGTAGCCGTTCTGCGCCAGCCAGTCGCCGATGTGGTCGCGCAGCGGCCGACCGTCGTCGAGAAGGATCTCGGATGGAGCGGTGGTCAGGTACAGCACCTCGTAGCCCAGGGCCCGGTAGGCGCTGGCCACCTCTGCCGCCCCCGGTCGGGCCGGTGGAATCACGCGTTCTTCCCCGAGCCAGTGGGCGAGGTCCTCGTCGCTCGGCGTGAGCGTGCCGAAGTAGTCGAACACCACGACATGCCGTTCGTCACGGCACAGCGCCAGCGTCGTCTGCACGCTCGTGTCGAAGGTCGAGGCTGCGTTGCCCTCGGAGCACGATGTCGCGCCGAACACCAATGGCAGCAGCACGATCGCGGCACGACCGATCGCGCGAGGCCCCAGCTTCCCCATGCGGGCATTATGGCCCGTCGCCGGAGGGGTCGAGACCGCCGCCCGATCGACAACCACGGGGCGTCGCGGCCGTCACGGTCCGCGACGGTCGGCGACGTGCTCGGTCCACCGCTGGCCGTCCCACCAGCGGAGGCCAGGGCCCTGCGGGTCGGGATACCAGCCCGGCGGCGTCACGGGCGGGCCGCTCGCGTAGCCCGGGTACGGCGCGACGTAGGTGGGCGCGAAGGCGGCGACCCCCGTGCGTTCGATCTCCTGCAGGCGCGCCCGCTGGCTGAACCAGTAGATGAGCCCGCCGATCCAGCCGGCGAGGGCGACGATCAGCACCCAGGTGACCTTCTCGGTGCCCGCCACCCGGTAGACGATCTCGGGCCTGCGGATGCAGTCGACGAGGGCGACGACCCAGAAGGCCAGCCCGCCGACGCTCACGGCCATGATCAGGATGAAGAACAGGCCGAAGCCGGCGCCGGCGGCGACGTCCACGCCGAGGCCCTAGGAGACCAGGTCGGGGGCGGCCACCGGGTCGTGGGCCAGCCAGTCGAGGGCGACGGCCGCGGTCCACGACTGCGCGGTGGAGCCCAGCGGATCGCCCGACACGGGGTCGGCGTACTCGCTGCACCCGCTGGTGCGCAGCTGCGCCAGCGCGGCCGTGCGGAGCCTGTCGGCCGCGGTGCGATGGCCGTCGCGATCGAGGGCCCACCACAGCAACCAGGTGATGACGGGCCAGGTCGGCCCCCGCCAGTACGACCGGTGGTCGAACGCCGGGTCGGTCACCGCGGTGGTGGGCGGCACGGCCCAGCGCAGCGCGGCGGCGCCGGCGTAGCTCGGGCCGAGCAGCCGGAGGGCCAGCGCCTCGGCGCGGTCGCCGTCGCACCCCGCCACCAGCGGGGCGAACCCGGCGATCGTGTCGGCGGCCACCCACCGGTCCGCGACCAGGTCGCGGTCGAGGCAGGCGCAGCGTCGGGGATCCCAGCAGGCGTCGAGCCCCCGCCGGCTGAGCTCGGCGTCGGCCCGGTGGCGCTCGGCCGCCGCCGGCTGGCCGGCGATGACGGCCAGCTCGGCCAGCTCGTCGTCGGCGGCGGCGAGGATGGCGGTGAACAGCACGTCGGCCATGCGGAACGGGTGCGTGCGGTGCGAGCGGGCCGGGTCGTAATCGACCTCGACCAGCTCGTGGACCAGCGTGAAGTAGCGGCGGTACTCCTCGTCGGTGGGACGCTCGGCGGCGTCGGCGACATGGGCGAGATCGGGCCGGCTGCCCGGCGAGTCGACCCGCACCGGCACGTTGGCCAGCGCCTCGTCCCACCGGGGGGAGTTGTCGAGTCCGCTCTCCCAGGGGTGGAACACGGTGACGAGCCCCGTGCCGTCGGGGTCGCGCGCCGAGTGCAGCCAGCGGTGCCAGGCGGCGAGGCGCGGGTACAGGTCGACGACGGCGCGGTCGACCTCGGCCCGCGTCTCGCCGTCGCATCGCGCCGCGATCGCGCGGACCCGGGCGAGGGCGATCGCGTGCACCGGCGGCTGGCAGATGCCGCTCGTCGGCACGCTGGGCGGGCACAGCCCCGCCGTGCCCCACGTCGTGTGCCGCGGCTCGTAGGCGCCGAGGGCGACACCGTTGTCGAACACGATCTGCGGCACCATGCCGTTGGACCACTGCCCCCGGAACAGCGAGCGCAGCTCGGTCACCGCCCGCAGCGGGGCGAAGTGGGCCCACCCGATGGCGACGAACGCCGCGTCCCAGCTCCACTGGTGGGGGTACAGGCGCGGCGACGGCCGCGTCCACGTGCCCCGGTCGTTGGTCCGCAGGACCCGGATCGCCTCGGCCGCCAGCGCGTCGGCCGCTCCCAGCTCGTCCACCCGCCCAGCCCCGTCTGCTCAGCGGGCCACGAAGTACTTGGCCTGCGGGTGGTGGCAGACGAGCGCGGAGGTGGTCTGCTCGGGCTGGTACTGGTAGCCCGTCTCCTCGCTGCAGTCGAGCCCGATGCGCTCGCCCTCGAGCAGCCCGAGCACGGTCACGTTGTCCTCGAGGTCGGGGCACGCCGGGTAGCCCCACGAGTAGCGGCCGCCCCGGTACTGCTGGCGGAACAGGCCCGCCAGCGACGGGCCGTCCTCGTGGGCGAAGCCCCACTCCTCGCGCATGCGGCGGTGCCAGTACTCGGCGAGCGCCTCGGCCATCTCGACCCCGAGCCCGTGGAGCAGCAGGTACTCCTGGTAGCGGTCGTCGGCGAACAGCTTGGCCGTGCGCTCGGACACCGCCGGGCCCATGGTGACGATCGAGAAGCCGGCGTAGTCGACCTCGGGTCCGTCGGCGGGACGGTAGAAGTCGGCGATGCAGTAGTACGGCGCCTTGGACTGCCGGGGGAACCCGAACCGGGCCCGCTCGGCGGAGCGCGTCTCGTCGGTCCAGACCACGAGGTCGTTGCCGTCGCCGTTGGCCGGGAAGTAGCCGTACACCAGCTGCGGCACGAGCAGCCCGTCGGCCTTGGCCGTGGCCAGCTCGTCGCGCAGGGTCGGTCGGATGCGGGCCTTGAACTCGTTGTCGTTCTCGCCCCCCTCGGGCCGGAACCCCCACTGGTTGCGGAACAGCGCGGTCTCGTTGAGGTAGCCGGCGATCTCGTCGATGGGCAGGCCCTTGACCACCCGCGAGCCGAGGAACGGCGGCACGAAGACCTCGTTGTCGGTGACGACGTCGGGAGACCGGGCCGGCAGATCGGCCGGCGGCTCGTCGCCCTTCTCGGCCAGCCCGAGCGAGGCCCGGGACGGCACCCGCGACTCGGACGGCACCCGGCCCCACTCGGGGTCGTCGTCCTCGGCGCCGCGCTTGATGGCGCCGAGGCGGTCCATGACGTGCAGGCCCTCGAACGCGTCCTTGCCGTAGAACAGGCGGCCGCCGTAGATGTCGCGCAGGTCGCGCTCGACATAGCTGCGGGTCAGCGCGGCGCCGCCCAGCAGCACCGGCATGGTCGACAGCTCGCGGGCGTTCAGCTCCTCGAGGTTGTCCCGCATGATGAGGGTCGACTTCACGAGCAGGCCCGACATGCCGATGGCATCGGCCCGCACCTCCTGCGCCTTCTCGATCATCTCGGCGATGCCGATCTTGATGCCGAGGTTGTGCACCTCGTAGCCGTTGTTGGTGAGGATGATGTCGACCAGGTTCTTGCCGATGTCGTGGACGTCGCCCTTGACCGTGGCCAGCACGATGCGGCCCTTGCCCGAGTCGCCCTCGACCTTCTCCATGTGCGGCTCGAGGTGGGCGACCGACGCCTTCATCGTCTCGGCCGACTGCAGCACGAACGGCAGCTGCATCTGGCCCGACCCGAACAGCTCGCCGACGACCTTCATGCCGGCCAGCAGCACGTCGTTGATGATGTCGAGCGCGGGCAGGCCCCCACCCATGGCCTCGTCGAGGTCGGCGGTGAGGCCCTCGCGGTCGCCGTCGATGATCCGCGCCTTGAGGCGCTCCTCGACCGGCCAGCCGCTGCGGTCCTCCTTCTCCTGCTTGGCCACCGTCACGTCGGCGAACACGTCGAGCAGGGCGGCCAGCGGGTCATAGCCAGCGGCCGCGTCGCGGCGGTCGTAGATGAGGTCGAGGCAGACCTTCGCCTGGTCCTCGGGGATCTTGTTGAGCGGCATGATGCGCGCCGCGTGCACGATCGCCGAGTCGAGGCCAGCCTCGACGCACTCGTGGAGGAAGACAGAGTTGAGGACGTGGCGGGCGGCGGGGGAGAGGCCGAAGCTCACGTTCGACAGGCCCAGCACCGTCTGCACCCCGGGCAGCTCGGCCTTGATGCGGCGGATCGCCTCGATCGTGTTCATGCCGTCGCGGCGCAGGTCCTCGTCGCCGGTCGACAACGGGAACGTGAGGGCGTCGAAGATGAGGTCGCTGGCCGGGATCCCGTAGCGCTGGGTGGCGAGGTCATGGATGCGGTGGGCGACCCGCATCTTCCACTCGACGTCGCGGGCCTGGCCCTCCTCGTCGATGAGCAGGACGATGACCGCGGCGCCGTACTCCTTGGCGAGGGAGCACACGCGGTCGAAACGGCTGCCGGGGGCCTCGCCGTCTTCGAGGTTGGCCGAGTTGAGGATGGCCTTGCCGCCGAGGCGCTGCAGGCCGGCCTCGACGACCGGGGGCTCGGTCGAGTCGAGCACGAGCGGCACGGTCACCTGGGTGGCGAACCGGCTGACGATCTCGTCCATGTCGACGGTGCCGTCGCGGCCGACGTAGTCGACGCACACGTCGAGCACGTGGGCGCCCTCGCGCTCCTGGTCGCGGGCCATCTTCACGCAGGCGTCCCAGTCGCCCGCCAGCATCAGCTCGCGGAACTTCTTGGAGCCGTTGGCGTTGGTGCGCTCGCCGATGATGAGGAAGCTGGCGTCCTGGTGGAACGGGACGGCGTTGAACATCGACGCCGCGCCCGGCTCGGGCCGCGGCTCGCGGCGCGCCGGCGCGAGGTCCTTGGCCACGGCGGCGAGCTGGCGCAGGTGTTCGGGGGTCGACCCGCAGCAGCCGCCGACGACCTGCACGCCGAGCTCGGTGATGAACCGGGTCTGGTACTCGACGAACTCCTCGGGGGCGAGGTCGTAGTGCATCTTCCCGTCGACGACCGACGGCAGGCCCATGTTGGGGAGGCACGAGATCGGCATCGTGGCGTTGGCCGACAGGTGCCGCAGGTGTTCGTGCATCTCGGACGGGCCGGTGGCGCAGTTGAGCCCGAAGATGTCGGGCTTCAGCGCGCCGAGCGCCTGGAGGGCGGCGCCGATCTCGGAGCCGAGCAGCATCGTGCCCGTCTGCTCCATCGTGACCTGGAGCTGGATCGGCACCTGCCGCCCGACGGCGGCCATGGCCCGCCGGGCGCCGATGACCGCGGCCTTGGCGGCCAGCAGGTCGAAGTGGGTCTCGGTGATGAGCAGGTCGACGCCGCCCTCGATGAGGCCCCGGGCCATCACCTCGTAGGCGTCGCGCAGCTCGACGAAGGTGATCTGGCCCAGCGAGGGCGACTTGGTGCCCGGGCCCATGGACCCCGCCACGAACCCGTCGTACCCGTCGGCCACCTCGCGGGCGATGCGGGCCGAGGCCAGGCAGATCTCGTGCGCCCGGTCGGGGATCGCGTACTCGCCGAGCGGCACGGCGAACGCGCCGAACGTGTTCGTCTCGACCACGTCGGACCCGACCCGGAAGAACGAATCGTGCAGTTCGGCGATGACGTCGGGCCGGGTCACCGACAGGATGTCGGTGCAGCCCTCGAGCTCGGGCCCGCCGTAGTCGTCGGCTGTGAGGCCCAGCTCCTGCAGGTTGGTGCCGGTGGCCCCGTCGTACACGACGACACGTTCGTTCACGAGGTCGAGGAAGCGACTCATAGTTGAATCGCCAATCTACCGACCCCCGGCAACCGGGACCGAGTGGAAAGGCTGGCCGCGGGCGCGCGCGTCAGGGAGCGTGCAGCCGTGATGGCTCCCGTCGGCCCGCGGTGGTGCCCGCCGCCGCACGCGTGGGACCTCGGCAGGTCTGCTACGATCGAACATGTGTTCGGGGTAGTGGTGACTGGGGAAGTGCAACCCCTCGACGGGGTGGTCGACGTGCTCGCGGCGTGCGACATCGAGGGGCTCGATGGGTTGCGGGCGGCCGATGTGTTGGTCGAGCTGCGGCGGGTGCGGGCGAAGCTGGCCGCGGTCGAGGCCCGGCTGGTGGCGCGGGTGGACACGGCCCGGCCGTGGGCGGAGGCCGGCTATCTGGGCACCGCGGCGTGGCTGGCGGCGTCCGACCACACGTCGTTGGACGAGGCCCGGGGCGACGTGCGGCTGGCCCGCCGGCTGGGGTCGATGCCCGCCACGGCTGCGGCGTTGGCCGCCGGTGACATCACGGTCGCGCATGCCCGCCGGCTCGCCACGCTCAACGCCCCCGATACCGCGGCGGCGTTCGCCGAGGCCGAGGAGTTCCTGGTGGGTCAGGCCCGCTCGATGCGGTGGGCCGACTTCGCCAAGGCGTGCGGCTACTGGCTGCGCCAGGCCCGCCGGGACAAGGACCCCGACCCCGACAAGCCCGACCGCGACCACCGCCAGGTGTCACTCCACGACGGGCTGCGGGGTACCGGGCTGCTGTCCGGGGAGCTCACCCCCACCGCCAAGGCCGAGGTCCGCTCCGAGCTCGACCGGCTCGAACGGCGGCTGTTCGAGGCCGACTGGGCTGCGGCCAAGGCCGTGCACGGTGAGGCGGTGACCGTCGCCCACCTGGCCCGCACCCCGGCCCAGCGCCGCCACGACGCCCTGGTCGAGATGGCCCGCCGCTCCGCCACCGCCCCCGCCGCCGGCAAGCGGCCCAAGCCCCTGCTGACGGTGCTGGTGGGCGAGGACGCCTTCCGCAACGTGCTCGAGGTGGCCGACGGCACCCTGATCTCCCCGCGACCGCGGCCGATCTGCTCGACGAGGCCGTCATCGAGACCATGCTGTTCGACAGCCCCTCCCGGGTCCTCGACCTCGGCCACCAACGCAGCTTCGTGGGCGCGGCCCGCCGGGCCGTCGAGGTCGTGCACCGCACCTGCACCGGCGAGGGCTGCCACACCCGCTCCGACCAGTGCGAGATCGACCACATCCTCCCCTCGGCCGCGGGCGGCCCCACCGTCCCCGACAACGGCCGGCCCCAATGCCGGCCCCACCATCGACAACACCACCGGGCCTCCACCACCCCACCGCGACCACCACCCGAGACCCACGACGGCCACCGCCTCACCGGCGCCGCCTCCCTCGAACTCGCCCGGGCCCGCATCCGCGACCGCCTCCTCCACGACCCCGCCTGGGGCGCCCTCGCCGACGCACCCGACGAGGCGTGACGCCCGCGTCAGAGGATCTCGGCCACGTCCTGGGCGAGCACGATGGCGGCGAGGACGGTGGCGCCGATCCCGACGGCGCGGCCGCCCACCGTGACCGGTGCCGACCACCAGAGGCGACCCGCGGCGGGCCACCGGCGCAGCGCAGCCCACGCGAGCGCTACCAACCCCACGAGGACGGCCATCACGGGGAACAGGACGATCGGCAGCAGCGGGACGAGCAGACCGAACGTGGATGGTCCGCGGTCCGACGCCCACGGGATCAGCCGCTCGACACCCCTTGCCAGCGCCGCGCCGAACGCAACCGGCAGCGCGATGAACATGGCCACCGCCAGCCACAGGGGGTCGAGGACCGTGAAGTCGATGCTCTCGGGGTCGATGATGGCCGCCCCGCCGATCGCGCCGAGCACGACGGCGGCCACGGCCGGGCGGTAGCCCCGCGGCAGCCAGCGTCGGACCGCGACGTAGGCCGCGCCGAGCCCGGCGCCGCCGATCGCCGTGACCGCGACGAGGAAGAACGTGTCGGTCGTGAACGACCCGGTGCGGAACCCGTCGTCGGTCGTCATGCCGATGAGGGACGAGTCGGAGGTCACTCGCAGCAGCAGCATCGCCAGCCGCCCGCCGACGCCGCCGATCAGGGCGCCCGCCAGGAACCCGACACCCGAACCGACGGCCAGTCGGGTCAGGCCGTCCCTCGCCGTCTCACGCGTCAGCCGCTCGCCCGCGACCGGCCCGTCTGCCGTGGCCGTACGTGCCGCCATGGAAGCCGCCCTGGTCCGTCCTGCGGCGAGCGTAGCCGCAGGTGGTCACGCCCCGGCGGTGTCGACGCGCTGATCGAGCAGGCGCCGCGTCGACCGTGACGGCGTCGACGACAGCAGCGCGGCCACCAGGTCGGTGAGGTGGCTGACGAACAGCCGGTCGTCCTCGCGGGGCTCGCCGCCGGCCCGGCGGGCCAGCTCGACGAAGGCGAACCGGATCGCCGGGAAGCGGGTGTGCAGCATCACGCGTTCCTCGTCGGGCACCAGCGGGTCGAGCAGCTTGTGCCAGCGGGCGATGCTGTCGGTCGGCCCCAGCTCGGGCAGCGGGGTGGTGTGGTTGGCCCGCGTGTAGAACTCGGCCGAGATCTGGAGGTACTCGCGGCCGCCGTCGGAGTCGTTCAGCTTTGCGGCCGCGGGCGCGACGAGCGCGGTGGCCAGCATCCGCACGTCGTCGACGCCGGCGTCCTCGTAGTGGTCGAGCAGCGCGTGCCGCCGCGGCTCGGTGGTGCGCCGGTGCTTGGCGATGAGGGCGAGCACCAGCCCATGGCGGTCGCCGAAGTGGTACTGGACCGCGCCGGTGTTGCTCTGTCCCGCCGACCGGTTGATCTCGCGCAGCGACACACCGTCGATGCCGTGGGCGGCGAAGAGCCGCTCGGCCGCGGAGATGATCGCCTGGCGCGTGGCGCCATGGGCGCTCATGGCCATGTCCCGTCGACCTCCCCCGTTCGCGTCCGCCGCGGTGGCACGATCCGTGAGACGACTGCTTGCACGACCCGGCCAGCCGTCTCAGAGGCTATGCCAGTGCAGCCTGCAACGTTGGTTCGGGGCCGAACCGGGTAGGGGGCAACCGTGGCGCTGGTCGTCGGGACCTCGGGTTGGCAGTACGCCGACTGGCGCGGCGCCGTCTACCCCGAGGGTGTGCCCCAGCGGGCCTGGCTCGAGCACTACGCCCGCCAGTTCGCCACGGTCGAGGTGAACAACGCCTTCTACCGCCTGCCCGAGCGCTCGGTCTTCGCCCGCTGGCGCGACCAGACGCCCGACGGATTCGTCGTCTCGGTGAAGGTGAGCCGCTACCTCACCCACGTCCGGCGGCTCCGCGACCCGCAGGAGCCGGTGGACCGCCTCGTCGACAGGGCGGCGGGCCTCGGCGACCGGCTGGGTCCCTACCTCCTCCAGCTCCCGCCCAACCTGCGAGCAGAGCCGGCGCGGCTCGACGCCTGCCTGGCCGCCTTTCCACGCGGCTCCCGGGTGGCCGTCGAGCCGCGCCACGACTCCTGGTGGACCGACGAGGTGCGGGCGGTGATCGAGCGCCATCGGGCCGCCCTGTGCTGGGCCGATCGGGGCGGCCGCCCGCTCACCCCGCTGTGGCGGACCGCCGGGTGGGGCTACGTGCGCCTCCACGAGGGCACGGCCTCGCCGCGCCCGTCCTACGGGCGCTCGGCGCTGGGGAGCTGGCTGGACCGCATCGACGACGCCTGGCCCGGCGCCCGCCGGGCCGACGTGTACGTCTACTTCAACAACGACCGCGGCGCGGCCGCGGTCCGCAACGCCCGCACACTGCGGCGGATGGCGGAGCGGCGGGGGTTCACGATGGGCCGACTCAAGGGATCGGAAGCTGGGTCGTCGGTGGAGCGTCCTCGACGACCGTCGACGTAGTGACGAGGGTGTCGTTGCTCCCGACCGGATCGAGGACGCGGGTCGCACCGACGATCACGACCGTGGCCAGCTCGGTACCGGCAGCGACGAGGCTCGTCGTACCCGAGACGACCACGTCGACCGTCTGACCGACCGAGAACGACTCGACCACGCACGCAACGATCTGCTGCTGCCCGCCCGCGCCACCGGGACTGATCGTGCAGGTCGCCCCGGGGCCGCCGTCCACCGCGACGGGGGCGATGCCGGCGGGCACGATCACTGCGACGGAGGCGCGGTCGACGGCGTCCGGCCCACGGTTCTCGGCTGAGGCCGTGACGCTCCAGGGCTCGCCCGGCGCGACGTGCGTTGGCGACTGTGCGATGACCATCGCCAGATCAGCCTCCGGGAACGGGGTCACCCGGGCGACGTAGGTCTGGGGGATCCGCTGCGGAACCGGGACGCCAGCGAGCGCCTGCGAGGAGCTGGCGTAGGCGATGACCCGTCCATCGGCGCTGACGCGAGCACGACCGGTGACGGATCCGGCCGGCCCGGTCCCGGCCCTGTCGACCGAGACCAGGTTCGTGGCCTCGTCGTCGAGGCTGCGCAGGTACAGGTCGGTCGACGGCCCGGATGTGTCCGGCACGATGTCGGTCGCGCTGCTGACGAACGTGAGCGAACGACCATCACCGCTGAACGCCGGGGACTGGGAGCCTCCAGCGGCGGCGCGCGTGCCTGTCGCATCAACTGATGCCAGAACGAGCCGGCGAGCGGCGACGTCGTACAGGTAGACGTCGAACTGACCGTTGGTGTCCGGCAGCCCCGTGTCGACCGGGCTCGTGGTTGTGAACGCGAACGTCCGACCGTCGGCGGAGAACACGACATCGCCGGCCCCGGTGGCGGGCAGCTGCGTCAGCGTGTCGGCCGCGAGATCCCGCACGTAGAGGTCCAGGCGGAAGGGAGGAGACGGGGGCGGGACCGTGCTGTCGGCGACGAGCGCGGTGAACGCCACCAACGAGCCGGATGGGCTGATGGCGCCGGCAAACGCCGCAGCGCCACCGGGGAGGCTCTGGCCCGCATCGGTCAGGGATGCGCGTTCGGTCGTCCCCTCGACGAGATCCCGGACGAACATGTTGCGCGTCCCATTGGGCGGGTCGGTGGTGAGGTTGCCGGAGTTGCTCATGAAGAGCACGAACCGACCGTCGGCGCTGAAGGGCGATCCTGCCGAGGCGGGTTGCGTCAACGAGTCCAGGTCTCCGGGGCCGTCGCCGAGCGAGTTGGCCGAGACGAGCCGCGTCTGTTCCGACGTCAGGTCCCTGAGGTACACGTCCCAGGTGTTGTTCGTATCGGTCGGGCCGAGATCGGTGGCCTGGCTGGTGAACACGATCTGGCTGCCGTCGGGACTGAACGACGCGGTGTGCGACTGGCCGTTCCCGCTGTTGGTGCCCGTGGAGTTCGCGCTCACGAGCGTGATGTCTCCGGATGCGATGTCGTAGGTGTAGACGTCGAGCAGAAGGTTGGTGTCGGTCGGACCCAGGTTCGACGCACCGCTGACGAAGACCACCGACTCGCCGTCGCGGCTGAAGCTCGCTGAGTTGAACGTTCCGTTGCCACCGCTGGTTCCGTCCGGGGTCGAGGTGATCCGGGTCAGATCGCCGGTACGCAGATCGCGCATGAACAGGTCGGCGGGCGTGGGCGGGCCGACTACCGGGAAGCCCAGAGCCACGCTGCTCGCGGTGATGAGCACTCTCGTGCCGTCCGCACTGATGTCGAGGGGTGCTGCCGGCGAGGAGGCAGGCGCTCCCGTGAGCCCCGTGCTCACCAGCTCCGAGCGCCAGCCTTCGGTGGCCGGCGGCTTGCAGCCCGTGGCGAATCGCGCCCGCACAGATCGACGCCGCGAGCGCAAGGCGCCCGACCCCCCACCGCCCCATCTCAGACCTCCAGGTCCTTGTCCCAGCGGGCCGGAACGCTATATCCACGAACGTCCCCCGCGCGGAATCTTCGGGGAACCGTGGGTACGGTTCCGCTCATCGACCTCATCGATGTGCTGCTGGCGGCCGGGCCCGTCGTGGTCACGGGGCTCGGGCTGACGGTGACCCAGCGGGTCCTCGGCGACAGCACCCCGGCGCCGGTGCTGCTGGCACGGCGTGTGCAGCCGATCGGTGCACTCGCCGCGGTGGTGTCGCTCACCATGCCCGAGGGGCCGGGTGCCGGGGCGCTCGCCACCCTCTGGTTCGCCGTGTGCGTGTGCGCCACCGCCGGCGGCGTCGTCCTCGTCGGCCGGGTGGCGTCGGGCGAGGCGCTCGCCGTCGAGCTGGTGCGGTGGCCGCTGGCCCTCGTGACCCTCGCGGTGGCTCTCGGGTACCTGACCGTGGGCGGCGCCTGGCTGGTCATCAGCCGGCTCGGGCTGCACCCGTTCGACCTGTCGACCGACATCGTGCGGCTCACGGCCGTCCACTTCCACTACGCCGGGTTCGGCATGGCGCTGCTGGCTGCCACCGGTCTGGCCTCGGCGGATTGGATGGCCAGCCGGGTGTCGCTGTCGATCGGCAGCGTCGCCGCCATCGTCGGCCCCCCGCTCGTGGCCGTCGGGTTCGTCACCGACTCGGCGCTCGCCCAGGTCGGGGGTGCGGTGGCGGTGACCGTGGCGGCGTGGGCGGTTGCGTTCGGCACGTTCCTGCTCGCCACCTCCAGCTCGCCGGCCCGGGTCGCGCCGTCGTGGGAACGGGGGCTGGCGCAGTGGAGCGGCCGCATGCTGCTGGTGGTGTCGTCGCTGTCGCCGATCATCCCGATGCTGCTGGCCGTGCAATGGGCGCTCGCCCAGCACGTCGACGTGCCCGCGCTCGGCGTGCGCGACATGGCGAACACCCACGGCGTCGTCAACGGCATCGGGTTCGTGATCGCCGGCCTGGCGGGCTGGCTGCTGGCCGGCGTCACCTCGCCCGAGACCGAGCCCGCGCTCGCCCCGGCAGCGTGATCCGGCCCGGCGCGTAGGGTCGCGCCGTGACCACCGCCGAGGCGCCCGCCGTCGCCGTCCTGCCCCGCGCGGGGTACCTCGCCGACGCGGTGACGGCCGGCGGCGGCCGCGTCGTCGACCCCGCGGACGCCGCGGTCCTCGTCTGGACCGATCCGGCCGACGACGCTGGGCTGGCCGCGGTGCTCGACGAGCACCCGCACCTGCGCTGGGTCCAGCTGCCGTGGGCCGGGATCGAGCCGCACCTCGAGGTCGTGCGGGCCCACGCCGAGCGAACGTGGACGTGCGGCAAGGGCGTGTACGCCGAGCCGGTCGCCGAGCACGCCCTCGCGCTGGGGCTCGCCGGCCTCCGGGGCCTCGACCGCTACGCCCGCGCGGGCCGGTGGACGGCGCCACGCGGCAGGAACCTGCTCGGCGCCCGCGTCACGATCGTGGGCGGCGGTGGCATCGCCGAGTCGCTGCTCCGGCTGCTCGGGCCGTTCGGCTGCGAGGTCACGGTCGTGCGCCGCTCGGCCGCGCCCCTGGCCGGGGCCGCCCGGGTCCTGCCTCCTGAGGAACTCGACGAGGCGTTCACCGGCGCGCTGCTCGTGGTCCTGGCCCTGCCGCTGACCCCCGGGACCGACCGCCTCGTCGACCGCCGCCGCCTCGACCTGCTCGCCGAGGGCGCCTGCCTCGTCAACGTGGCCCGGGGCCGCCACGTCGTGACCGACGACCTGGTGGCCGCGCTGCGGGACGGGACGCTCGGCAGCGCGGGGCTCGACGTCACCGACCCCGAGCCGCTGCCGGCCGGGCACCCGCTGTGGGATCTGCCCAACGCCATCGTCACGCCCCACACCGCCAACACCGAGGAGATGGCCGAGCCGTTGCTCTCGGCGCGGGTCACCGAGAACGTGCGCCGCTGGGCGGCGGGCGAGCCGCTGATCGGCCTCGTCGACCCGGCCGCCGGGTACTGACGGGAAATCCCGTGCCGCCCGGGGCGCCGGCGGGGAAGGGTGGGGCGATGGAGTTCGTGGCCGAGCTCGACGCCTACGCCCCGCCGAGCGGCGACGGCCTCGCCGCCGCAGGCGAGGCGGAGGACGTCGCCGTCGTCCGAGGGCTCGTGGTGGGCGGGGACCCGTGGTCCCGGTCCGCGCCCGTGCACGTCACCGGCTCGGCGGTGGTCCTGCACCCGCCGAGCCGCCGCGTGCTGCTGCGCTGGCACGAGCGGATGGGCAGCTGGCTGCACGTCGGCGGCCACGTCGATCCGGGCGAGACCAGCCCCCGGGCCGCGGCCTGGCGTGAGGCTGGCGAGGAGACCGGGCTGACCGACCTGGTCCCGTGGCCCGACCCGGAGGCGCCGGCGATCGTCCACGTCGCCGTCGTGCCCGTGCCCGCCGCCAAGGGCGAGCCCGCGCACCACCACGCCGACGTGCGCTACGTCCTCGCCACCGCGCGTCCGGACGCGGCCGTCCCCGAGCGCCCGTCGGCGCCCCTTCGCTGGGTCGATCTGGCCGAGGCGGGCGCCCTGGTCGGCCCCGACAACCTGCGGATCACGCTCGCCCGGGTGGCGGCGCTGCTCGACCGCGACGGCCCGGCCTGAGCGACCCTCGCTCTCAGGTGGAGGTCGAGGTTGAGGGTTGCCGCTGACCAGGGGTTCCGCGCCCGGAACGGGGTGAGCGAGCACGGAGTGCGAGCGGTAGGGTCCCCCAGCGTGACGCGGCTGTACACCGGCAAGGGCGACGACGGCACGACCGGGCTGCTGTTCGGCGGCCGCGTGCCCAAGGACTCGGTCCATCCTCGGGCGGTCGGCGCCGTCGACGAGGCCCAGGCGGTCATCGGGGTCGCCCGCTCGCTCTGCGAGCCCGGCGGCGAGCTCGACCGCCAGCTCACCCAGGCGTGCCGCGACCTGTGGGTGCTCATGGGTGAGCTCGCCACGCTGCCCGAGAACCACCACAAGCTGACCGAGGGCCAGACCCGGGTCTCGGCCGCCATGGTCGACGCCGTCGCCGCCATGGTCGACGACCTGGGCGCCCGGTTCGAGGCGCCGGCCAACTTCGTCGTCCCCGGCCAGACGCCGCTCGCCGCCCAGCTCGACGTGGCCCGCACGGTCGTCCGCCGGGCCGAGCGCGAGGCCGTCGCGGCCACGGTCGACGGGTCCCACGTGCTCGCCTACCTGAACCGCCTGTCGTCACTGCTGTGGGTCCAGGCCCGCTGGGTCGAGGGCGAGCACCTGCTCAGCCGCGACGTCCCGGCCGACACACGACCGACGATCGGTAGGTTTCCCCGCCATGGATCTCGGTCTCGCAGGGCGCACGGCGGCGGTGGCCGGCGCGTCGTCGGGCCTCGGCCTCGCCTCGGCGCGGGCGCTGGCGGCGGAGGGGGTGCGCGTGGCGATCTGCGGGCGCGACCGGGCGCGCGTCGAGGCCGCGGCCGCCGGCATCGACGGCGCCGTCCCGCTCGTGGCCGACGTGTCGACGATCGCCGGCGCCACCGGGTTCGTGGAGGCGGCGACCGAGGCACTGGGCCACGTCGACATCCTCGTGCCCAACGCCGGCGGGCCGCCGCCCGGCACGTTCGCCTCGACCCCGCTCGAGGCGTACCTCCCGGCGCTCGAGCTGAACCTGCTCTCGACGGTCGCCATGTGCGAGGCCGCAGTTCCGGCCATGTGCGAGCGCGGCTGGGGTCGGGTGGTGGCGATCACGTCGGTGTCGGTCCGCCAGCCGATCCCGAACCTCATCCTGTCGAACACCGCCCGTTCGGGCGTCACCGCCTTCCTGAAGACGCTGGCCCTCGAGGTGGCGGGCAAGGGGGTGACCGTGAACTCGGTGCAGCCCGGGCTCCACGCCACCGACCGGGCGCGGCGGCTCTACGGCGACGACGAGGCGGGGGCCGCGGCTGGCATCCCCGCGGCGGCGCTCGGCGACCCCGCGGACTTCGGCTCGGTGGTGGCGTTCCTGTGCTCCGAGCACGCGCGCTTCGTGGTCGGGGCGGCGGTGCCGATCGACGGCGGCGCCTACCGGGGCCTGCAATAGTCGGCGGCATGCCGATCCGCCACGCCGTCCTGTTCCGCTTCACCGACGACGCGACCGAGGCAGAGATCGCGGCCCTGGCCGCCGGGCTGAGCACGATGCCCGAGGAGACCGGCGCGGTCGACGGCGACCGCTACCAGCACGGGCGTGCGCTGGGACTCAACCCCGGATCGTGGGACTACGCGGTGGTCGCCGAGTTCACCGATGCCAACGCCTACGAGGCGTACCGCGACCACCCGGCGCACCGGTCGCTGATCCGCGAGCTGGTCGAGCCGATCACCGCGCAGCGGGCGTCCGTGCAGTTCGACCTGCCGGGCTGATCGGCTCGCCGGCGCGGGAACCCACACGGCGGAACTCACGGCGCCCGGCCACTGTCCGTAGAGTTCACGTCATGTCCATCGCCATCGAGCTCACGCGCGCCCTCCCGACCGCCGCCGAGGACGACGAGGGCCACCTCGCAGTCGACGCGGTCGGCGTGGGGGTGTTCGCCGACGCGCTGGACGGAGGCGACCTGCCCGAGGGGCTCGACCGTGGCTTCCTCGAGGCCCAGGGGTTCACGGCCAAGCCCGGCTCGACGTGCGTGGTGCCCGGGCCCGACGGGCGGATCCTGGTCGCCCTGGGGCTGGGGCCGTCGAGCGAGGCGAGCGTCCCGACCTACCGGCGGGCGGCCGCCGCCCTGGCCCGGGCGGCCCGGCGCCAGACGCACCTGGCCATCGACGTCCTCGACGGCGTGCCCGAGGGCATCGACCGCCCGGCCGTGGCCCAGGCGGTCGCCGAGGGCACCCTGCTCGGCGCCTACCGCTACACCGCGCTCAAATCCGATCCCGAGCCCAGCCACATCGAGTCGCTGCGGGTGGTCGGCAAGGGTGGGAACCGGGTGCAGGCCGCGCTCAGCCGGGGCCGGGCCGTCGGCGAGGCCGTGCGGCTGGCCCGCGACCTCGTCAACCAGCCCGGGGGGACGCTCACGGCGTCGGCCTTCGCCACGCGGGCCGAGGAGCTGGCCGACCTCAAGGGCTTCGATGTCGAGGTGCTCGACCGCGCCGCCATCGAGGACGAGAAGCTCGGCGGCCTGCTGGGCGTGAACCGCGGCTCGACCGAGGAGCCCCGCTTCGTGAAGCTCACGTGGGACCCGCCCGGCAAGGTGCGTGGCACGGTGGCGCTCGTCGGCAAGGGCATCACGTTCGACTCGGGCGGGCTGTCGCTCAAGCCCACCGACTCGATGATCGGGATGAAGGGCGACATGGCCGGCGCCGCCGCGGTGCTCGCCACGTTCACTGCACTCGACGCCGTGCAGCCCCCGGTGCGGGTCCGGGGCTACCTGCCCCTCACCGACAACATGCCCGGGGGCGATGCCACCCGGGTCGGCGACGTGCTGCGCATCCGCAACGGCACGACGGTCGAGGTGCTGAACACCGACGCCGAGGGCCGGCTCGTGCTCGCCGACGCACTGGCGCTGGCCACCGAGGACGAGCCCGACGCCATCGTCGATCTGGCCACCCTGACCGGTGCGTGCATGGTGGCGCTCGGCACGAAGATCGCCGGGTTGATGGGCAACCACGAGGGCTTCCTCGACCAGGTGCAGGCCGCCGCTGACGCCGAGGGCGAGCCGGTCTGGCCGCTGCCGCTGCCGGTGGAGATGCGGGCCGAGCTCGACTCCGAGGTGGCCGACGTCAAGAACATCTCGGGCAAGCGCTGGGGCGGGGCGTCGGTCGCCGGCGTGTTCCTGCAGGACTTCGTCGGCGACGGCATCCCCTGGGCCCACATCGACATCGCGGGCCCGGCCGACTCGGCCGAGGACGACGCCCTCACCCGCAAGGGCGGCACCGGCTTCGGCGTCCGCACCCTGCTCCACTTCCTGTCGTCGTTCCGCAAGCCGGCGAAGGCGTCGGCGTAGCCGGCGAGAACTGCAGGTGGGCGACGAGGTCGCCGCGGAGCCCGAAGTCGCCGCCTCGTGGCATCCCCGCGCGGGGCCCGAGGCGATGGGTTCCGACCACGGGAGGATGAGGCGTGGGTTCCACCTGCGGAACCCATTGCCTCATCCTCGGACAGATGGAACCCATTGCCTCGCCGAGCCTCACGAACCGACCCACGGATCCAGTAGAAGGGCCTCTATTGCCTCGCGGCAACGACAGCGCCGGTCACGCCGAGATGACGCTGACCCCGACCGGGCTCAGTAGCCGGCGTCGCGGTGGCGGAAGCCGGCGAACCCCACGGCGAGGAGGGCGGCGGCGACCGCCAGCAGCGCGGCCGTCGACCCGAGCGAGAAGCCCTCGATCGGCACCCGCGGCACGTGCTGGAACGGCGACACGTCGATCAGCCAGTCGGGCAGCTCGAACAGCTGGCCGAACAAGCCGATCACGACGAACAGTCCGAGCGCTCCCCACGCGGCGGCGACGGCCCGCGGGAAGAGCCCGAACACCGCGAACGTGAGCCCGATGACGACCCACAAGGGCGGGACGAAGGCGGCCGCCGCCCCCGTCAGCCGTCCGATCTGCCCGGCGTCGCTGGCGATCACCCCGTACGTGATCCCCATCCCCAGCCCGGCGAGGAGCATGATCAGCGCCGAGCCGGCGAGGGCGACGGTGAGGTGCGACGCCGCCCATCGGGCGCGGGAGACGGCGGTTGCGAGCAGCACCTCGGCCCGGCCGCCCGTCTCCTCGCTGCGCAGGCGCAGCACCGACGACACCGCGAAGCCGCCTGTGATGAGCGCCATCATCAGCAGCGACGTGTTGAAGAACGAGTCGGTCAGGCTGCCGCCGGCCTGGGCGATGATGTCCTCGAACGCCTGGTTGTCGCCGATGAGGTCCCCGACGTCCTTGCCCACCGAGCCGTAGGCGACGCCCGTCAGCGCCAGCGCCGCCGCCCAGCCGAGGAGGCCGCCCCGCTGCAGGCGCGCGGCGAGCCCCAGCGGCCGGGTCAGCGCCTCCGAGGCGCGGGCGGGCCCGGGCCGAGGCGGAACGAGGCCGCCGCCGAGGTCACGGATGCCCAGCAGCGCATAGGCGACGCCGACCAGCGCCAGCGTCGCCCCGGCGAGCAGCAGCAGCGTCCATGGGCGCTCGCCGGCGAACGGCCGGGACCCCATCGCCCACCCCATGGGCGAGAACCACGAGAGCGTGCCGTCGCCGATGTCGCCGATCGCCCGGATCACGTACGACGCGCCGAGCACGGCTCCGGCCGTGCCGAGCGCGGTGCGGTTGTGCTCGGTGATCTGCGCGGTCACCGCGGTCACGCCGGCGAACAACAACCCGAACCCACCCATCGCCGCCCCGTACACGACGGACCCCTCGGTGGCGAGGTCCTGGCTCATGAGCGACAGCGCGATCAGCCCGCCGAGCACGGCGAACGCCGCGGTGGCGACCAGGAGCACGGCGGTGACGGGCGCGTTGCGCCCGAGCACCGTGGCCCGCAGCAGCTCGGTGCGCCCCGTTTCCTCGTCGGCCCGGGTGTGCCGCCCGACGAGGAACATGCCCATGAGCGCCATGACCACGTAGCCGAAGGCGCCCATGTTGAACACGACCTGACCGCCCAACGTGTCGAGGCCGTAGTCGGGGCCCTGGAGGGCGAGGAGCGCTGCGTTGTCGGACGCGGTCGCCGCCGCGGTGTCGAGGTCGGCCTGCGTGGGGTACAGGTCCCCGATGCTGGCGGCCGTCGACAGGACGAGGAGCACGATGCCGACGATCCATACCGCCAGGCGCACGCGGTCGCGGCGCAGGATGAAGCGGACCATCGTCCACGTGCCCGTGAGCCCGCCGCCCTGCTCGGCCTCGTGCCGGCGCCCGGCGTGGGTGGCGGCGGACGGTGGGGCCGCCGCGCCCGTGGTCTCGGCGGTGGTCATCGGGCCGCGCTGCCCTCGAGGTCGGTGCCTTCAAGGTCGGTGCCTTCGAGCAGGGCGATCTCATCGCCATAATGACGGAGGAACAGCTCTTCGAGGGTGGGCGGCTGGCTGGTGAGCGTCCGGATGCCGAAGCCGCTCAGGTGCTTGAGCGCGCCGTCGAGCTGGGCGGTGTCGACGTCGAACTTCGCTCGGACCCCATCGACGACGACGTTGTGGACCCCCGGAAGGTCGTCGAGCCCGGTGACGGGTCGCTCGGTCTCGACCGAGATCGCCGTGCGGGTGAGGTGCCGCAGCTCTGACAGGCTGCCCCGCTCGACGGTGCGGCCAGCGCGGATGATCGTCACCCGGTCGCACAGCGCCTCGACCTGGGCGAGGATGTGGCTCGACAGCAGGACGGTGCGCCCGTCGTCGGTCATCTCGCGGATCGTGTCCTGGAAGATCGTCTCCATCAACGGGTCGAGGCCCGAGGTGGGCTCGTCGAGGATGAGCAGCTCCGCGTCCGACGCGAGCGCGGCGACGAGCGCGACCTTCTGGCGGTTGCCCTTCGAGTAGGTGCGGCCCTTCTTCGTCGGGTCGAGCTCGAAGCGCTGGAGCAGCATGTCGCGCCGGGCCCGGTCGAGCCCGCCCCGGAGGTGCCCGAGCAGGTCGATGACCTCGCCGCCGGTCAGGTTCGGCCAGAGGTTGACGTCGCCGGGCACGTAGGCGAGACGGCGGTGGAGGGGGACGGCGTCGCGCCACGGGTCGCCGTCGAGCAGCGTGGCCTCGCCGGAGTCGGCGCGGAGCAGGCCCAGCAGCACCCGGATGGTGGTCGACTTGCCGGCGCCGTTGGGGCCGAGGAAGCCGTGGACCTCGCCGGTGGCGACCTCGAGCTCGAGCTCGTCGAGGGCGCGGACGTGTCCGAAGGTCTTCACCAGGCCGGAGCAGGAGAGGGCGGGGGGCATGGGCGCGACACTAACGAGGGTTCACAAAGTTGTGAATAGCCAGAACAGTATGAAGTCGCTAACTTTCTGCCGATGACCTCGCGCACCGCTCGCCCGCCCACGGGCGACGACCACGCGCCGCACGCCGTCGATGCCGACGCCCTGGCCCGTTTCGTCGAGCGGTTCGCGGTGGTGCTCACCGAGGCCGGGTGGCCCCGCATGCCGGCGCGGGTGTTCGCGTGCCTCCTGGCCGACGAGCGCGGCGAGCTCACGGCCCGCGAGCTGGCCGCCCGGCTGAGGGTCAGCCCCGCCGCGATATCCGGCGCCGTCCGCTATCTGCAGCAGATCAGCCTGGTGACCCGCGCCCGCGAGCCCGGCGCCCGCACCGACCACTACCGGCTCGCCGACAACGTCTGGTACGAGTCGATCGTGCATCGCACCGCCGAGCTGCGGCGGTGGGAGGACGGCCTGGCGGCCGGCGTGGAGGTGGTCGGCGCCAGCACGGCCGCCGGTCACCGGCTCGAAGAGAGCCGGGCCTTCTTCGCCTTCCTCCGCGGTGAGCTGCCCCGCCTGCTGGAGCGCTGGCGGGCGCAGCAGGCCGGCGGCTGACGTCACACCAGGGCGCGGGCTTCGGCGAGGAACTCGTCGAGGACGCCGTCGCCCACCCGGACCGGGCCCTCGGGCCGGGTCTCACCGGGGATGGTCCGGATCGCCGCCGCCTGGCCGGCCAGCGCGTCCGCCTCGGCGAAGGCGGCGCTCGCCGCGGCGTCGTCGTCCGCCACCCCGGCCGCCAGACCGTCGAGCGTGCGCACGAAGGCCTGGCCCCACAGGGCGGTGGCGTCGAGCCACGGCCCGCAGTCGGCGACGAAGGCGGCGTCGGCGACCCCCGCCCGGATCCGGTCGGGGGCGGCGGCGATGCGCTCGGCCACCGGGCGCAGCCCGGCGAGCGCTCCGGCCCGGTCGCCCGACGACCACGAGGCCCGGAAGGCGTCGAGCGCGGCGGCGAGGGCGGGCGCCTGGGGCTGCGACACGACGCCCGAGCGGGCGGACGTGGGGGCCAGGTTCTCGAGGTCGAAGAACGCCAGCAGCGCCTCGACGGTCTCGGCGTCGCCGGCCGCGAGGAACGACGCGGCGGCGCGGTGGGCCCGGGCGGGGTCGTAGCCCGCGTCGTTCCACGCGAAGTCGGCTCCGCCGACGAGCTGGACCTTGCTGGCGGCCGCCTGGTTCATCGGGTTGAGCACGATGCCCGTCACGTGGCCCGACAGGCCGGGCTCCCGGCGGGCGTACGGCGCCAGGATCAGACGGCCCTCGGTGGCGGGGAAGTCGTTGACCGGCGTGTTGTCCCAGACGTAGAGCGGCCGCCCGAACGTCTCGGCGGCGGCACCGGCGTGCGCCACGGTGATCTCGGCGGGCACCACATAGGGTCCGGTCCACATCACCTCGATGCCGGGGGCGAGGCCCGCACGCACGGCGGCGCGGTAGGGGCTGTCGCCGGTGCCGCTGTACTCGGTCGGGACCGTCTGCAGCGGCAGCACGTCGGGGTGGCCGGCGACGAAGCCGGACTGCACGGCGTTGAGCAGGTCGACCTGAGCGCGCGCCGACGCCTGTGTGGACGGGGGCCCGTAGCGGTCGGCGTCGGCCGGACAGTTCCACCGGGTGTGGTCGATGTCGTCGAGGGCGACGGAGAACGCCCGCACGCCGAGCTCGTAGAGCGCCGCGAACTTGGCCGTGAGCGCCGCCACGTCCGCGGGGTCGCTGTAGCAGATCGACACCCCGGGCGACACGGCGAAGGTGAAGCGCACGTGGTTGGCGGCCGCCGCTGCGACCAGCGCCCGCAGCTGCTCGGCCCGGTCGGGCGGGTACGGGTCGCGCCAGCGGTCGCGGTGGTAGGGGTCGTCCTTCGGCGCGTAGACGTAGGTGTTCAGCTTGAACCGGCCGGCGAAGGCCAGGAGGTCGAGCCGCTCCTCGGTCGTCCACGGGCTCCCGTAGAAGCCCTCGATCGCCCCGCGGTGGGCCATCGCCGGGCGATCTGCGACGGCGACGCCGGCGATCGTGCCGGCGCCCGCGAGCTGGCGCAGGGTCTGGGCGGCGTAGAACGTGCCGGCCGGGTCGGCGCCGGCCAGGACGACGCGGGCGGATCCGTCCGACAAGGTGTACGCCGCCAGCGCGTAGCCCTCGGGCGTCGCCTCGGGGGCGGGGGCGGCCGTGACCGCCGCGATCTCCGCGGCCACGCCCGGGTCGCCGAGCGGGCCGACGCGGACGACGAGGTCACCGTCCGACGCCGCCGTGGCGTCGTCGTCCCCGGCGACGACCCGGACCTCGACCGTCGCCCCCGCCGCGCGCAGGATCTCGGCCACGACGTCGAGGGCCGCGGGATCGGCATCCTCGGCGTGGTCGACGGTCACCGACGCCGGCACCTCGATGTCGGGGCCGACCCAGCGCATGGCGGCCGGGGCGGGCGTGACGACGGGCAGCGGATCGGCCCGGTCGGGCGTCAGGACGGGGGTGGCGGGCTCGGGCACGGTGGTCTCCGCGGGGTCGTCGCGTGCGGGCTCGTCCCCGCCTCCGGTGCACGCCGTCGCGGCCCACACGAGGCCGAGCGCGGTCACGACGACGAGAGCGGCGCGGGGGAGAGGGGCGCGGGCGGGCGAGGTCATGGGTTCCGGAACCAGCCGGACGAGGTCCTGGTTTCCGGATACGGAACCCATGACCTCGGGCGTTCGACCGTGGAACCTATGACCTCGCCACCCGGGCGCGCACGGTGACGTCAGGCCGCGGTGTCGCCGGGCGCCGCGACGTGGCGGTCGAGCGCCCAGGCCGTGGCCTCGCTGGCCAGCGCCGGGTGGAAGCGCCAGCGGTGGAGCTGGCGCTCGGTTCCGGGGCCGTCTTCCCCCAGCTCGACGAGCGACAGCGCCAGCCGGCGGGCGCGGTCGCGCATGTCGTCCGCGATGGCGGCCGGCGGCGTGTCCATCCACCGGGCGTGGTCGTCGCGCAGCGACTCGGGCAGCCGGGCGATCTGGCGCCGGGTGAGGGGCGGAAGGCGCCGGCGCACCTGGAGGGTGCCGGCGTCGACGAGGCGCGTCGCCCCGAACTGGCAGCACCGGGCGAGCGTGCGCGGGAACACGCCCTGGGCGCCCGGGCGGCGGCCGAGGCCGAGGGCGGTGGCGCACTCGTCGAGGTCGAGCTGGCAGCCGTCAGGGGCGCGGTCGAGGCGGTCGACGAGGTGGCGCACGAGCCACGTGGCGCTGGGCCCGAGGATGCCGAGCCAGAAGCGCTCGACGTAGACCGAGCGGGGGTCGTGTCCCACCTGGTCGATGACCGGGTCGGGCCACGGGGCGACGAAGAGCGACGGGGTGTCGGACGGGATGTCTCGCGGTTGCATGGGGTCTCCAGCAGGGAACGACTCGAGCAGTCCGGGGAAGTCGTTCGTACACTTTCAGTATCTCTCGACGCCGCGGTAGTGTGTCAAGGGTGAGCGACGATCCCGAGCCCCCCGACGAGCTCGACGATCAGGTCGACGACGAGGTCGACGATCCCGATCAGGTCGACGATCAGGTCGACGATCCCGATCAGGTCGACGACCCCGACGAGGTCGACGAACCCGACGATCCCGACGACCCCGACCATCTCGAGCGCCAGATCGAGCGGGTGCGCGCCTGGGTCGACGAGAGCGACCACGTCGTGGTGCTGACCGGCGCCGGCATCAGCACCGACAGCGGCATCCCCGACTTCCGCGGCCCGAACGGCGTGTGGACCCGCGACCCCGAGGCCGAGAAGCGGGCCACGCTGCAGCACTACATGGCCGATCCGCAGGTACGGCGGCGGGCCTGGCGCGACCGGCTCGAGCACCCCGCCTGGACGGCCGAGCCCAATGCCGGCCACCGGGCCATCACCGACCTCGAGCGGAGGGGCAAGCTCGACCGGGTCATCACCCAGAACGTCGATGGGCTCCAACAGGCGGCCGGCACCGATCCGGCGCGCGTCATCGAGGTGCACGGCACCGTCCACGAGGTGGTGTGCATGTCCTGTGACGAACGCGCGCCCATGGAGCGGGCGCTCGACCGGGTGCGGGCCGGCGAGGCCGACCCGCACTGCCGCACCTGCGGCGGCATCCTCAAGTCGGCGACGATCAGCTTCGGTCAGAACCTCGTGCCCACCGACATCGAGGCGGCGGCCTCCGCGGCGCGCCGGGCCGACCTGCTCCTCGCCGTGGGGTCGACCCTGGCGGTCTACCCGGTGGCCGACGTCGTGCCGGTCGCCCGCATGTCCGGCGCCCGGATCGTGATCGTCAACGCCAGCGAGACGGCCATGGACCACCTCGCCGACGTGGTGCTGCGCGGTTCGATCAGCGAGCTGCTGCCGCAGCTGGTCGCGCGATGAGCACATTGCTCATTACCGGCTGGTCACATCGAATTCCCTGGTCGCGGCCACTACTTGTGCCTGCGGTCACCCGATGTGAGTACCCTCTCCCGTGATGGCTGCGCTGCTGGAGGCTGCGAGGCGCCGCAATCCCCTTCCTACCGGCACTGCCGCGGTCGGAGTGGGGTTGATCGTCGCCGGGTTGTCGGCGTATGGCTTCCTGTTCTTCGCCGACAAGGCGTTGAGCAAGACCGCCTACTCGCCGCTCGGCGTGCTGTGGAGCATGGTCTTCCTGATCGGCCCTGGGCTGTTCCTGCCGCTCGAGCAGGAGATCAGCCGCGCGCTGGCCGAGCGCCGCGCCCGCCACCAGGGTGGCCTGCCGGTCGTCCGCCGCGCCGCCACGATCGGCGCCGGGCTGTTCCTCAGCGTGACCGTCATGCTGATCTTTGCGGCTCCGTGGATCACCGAGCACCTGTTCGACGAGCAGTACCTGCTGCTCGTCGGCCTCGGGCTCGGCCTCGCCGGTGCCATGGCGGGCCACATCACCCGCGGGTGCCTCTCCGGAACCGGTCGGTTCAACGGGTACAGCGCCTACCTCGGCACCGACGGCTTCCTGCGGGTGCTGGGCGCCGTGCTGCTGCTGGTCATCGGCGTGAACACGCCCGGGCCCTTCGGCGTGGTGGTCGGCGCAGCAGGACTGCTCGCCGTGCCGCTCGCCCTGCTGGTGCAGAAGCCCGACCTCGAGGAGGGGCCCGAGGCCTCGTTCTCCGAGGTCGGAAGTGCCCTCGGCCTGCTGCTGGTGGCATCGCTGAGCGCGTTCGCCCTGATGAACATCGGCCCGGTCATCGTGCAGCTGCTGGCGTCCGACTCGCAGACCGAGGCCGCCGGCCGGTTCGTGAACGGCGTCGTGATCGCCCGCATTCCGCTGTTCCTCTTCCAGGCGGTGCAGGCCTCGCTGCTCCCGAAGCTGTCGTTGCTGGCCCACTCCGGCCACCTCGGCGACTTCCGCAGTGGCCTGCGACGGCTGCTCGTGGCCGTGGCCGGCCTGGCCGCACTCGGCACGCTGGTCGGCGCCTTGATGGGGCCCTTCATCGTCGAGGTGATGTTCCCCAGCGCCGACCTCGGGTCGCGGACGATGGGGCTGCTGGCGGCCGGCGCCGGGCTCTACATGCTGGCGATGGCGTGCGCCCAGGCGGTGATCGCTCTCGGGGGTCACGGCGACCAGGCGATCGGGTGGGCGTCGGGGCTCGGGGCCCTGTTCGTCACCGTGATCGCGGGCGCGAGCCTCGACCTGTTCCTCCGCGTCGAGCTCGGGCTGCTCATCGGCAGCGCGGTCGCGCTGGTTGTCATCGGCGGGCTGCTCGTGAAGCGCCTTTCGGTCAGCGGTCCGCTGACGGTCGATTCGGGCGACCTGATCGAGGCGATCCACGACGTCCCGATCGAGCCCTGAGCTGAGGCCGGGCGGACAGGGCGTTCGTCGCAGCCCACGCGTGGGGATTTGGCGGTGGAGCGCCTGCTCCACAGCCGGCCGACGAGCAGCACGTGCCGGCGGGAACAGCCGGCCTGGCCCGATTGTTGATCACCTCGCTAGGCTTTTCACGCCAGTTCGCCCGCGCGCTGCGCCAGGAACCAGCCAGAGAGGGTCCGCCCGATGCCGAGCTTCCGTGAGTTGCTCGCCGCCACCAAGTCCCAGATCCGTGAGGTCGACACCGCCACGGCCGACGAGCTGCGCCGGCAGCCCGGCGCCGTGGTGCTCGACGTGCGCGAGCCCGACGAGTACGAGCAGGGCGCCATCCCGGGCGCGGTGCACATCCCGCGGGGCACGCTCGAGGGTTCGGTCGAGAACCGCATCGCCGACAAGTCCGCGCCGGTCATCATCCACTGCGCCAGCGGCGTGCGCTCGGCCTTCGCGGCCAAGACGCTCACCGACATGGGCTACGAGGACGTGGTCTCGGTCGTCGGCGGGTTCAACAAGTGGAAGGACGAGGGCCGCGACTGGGCCGCCCCCCGCAAGCTGACCCCCGAGCAGCGCAACCGCTACCAGCGCCACCTGCTGCTGCCCGAGGTCGACGTCGAGGGCCAGTTGAAGCTGCTCGACGCCAAGGTGCTGCTGCTCGGCGCCGGCGGCCTCGGCTCGCCCGCCGCGCTCTACCTGGCGGCGGCCGGCGTCGGCACGATCGGCATCGTCGACATGGACGTCGTCGACGAGTCGAACCTGCAGCGCCAGATCCTCCACAACGTCGACCGCATCGGCGAGCGCAAGGTCGACTCGGCCAAGAAGACGCTGACCGCCATCAACCCCGACGTGAACGTGGTGACCCACGACGTGCGCCTCGGCGCCGACAACGTGGTCGACATCCTGTCGGGCTACGACATGGTGGTCGACGGCGCCGACAACTTCCCCGTGCGCTACCTGCTCAACGACGCCGCCCTCAAGGTCGGCATCCCTGTCGTGCACGGCTCGATCTTCCGGTTCGAGGGCCAGGCCACGGTGTTCAAGCCGCACGACGGCCCCTGCTACCGCTGCTTCCTCCCCGAGCCGCCGCCGCCCGAGCTGGCCCCGTCGTGCGCCGAGGCCGGCGTGCTCGGCGTGCTGCCCGGGATCGTGGGCTCGATCCAGGCCGTCGAGGTGATCAAGCTGATCCTCGGCATCGGCGACACGCTGTCGGGCCGCCTGCTGGCGTACGACTCGCTCGAGCAGTCGTTCCGCACCTACCGGATGCTGCGCGACCCGCAGTGCCCGGCGTGCTCCATCGACCCCGCCGACATCGTCATCGCCGAGTACGACGAGCTCTGCACGCCGCACCCGGTGGCGCCACCCCGCCCAGCCGAGAGGGCGTAGCCCAGGCCGTCGTCACTGACCGCTCTGCGCCTGTCCCGTCAAGGCGCTGAGCGTGACGAACCCGTAGCCGCGCGCCCGGATGGCGTCGATGATCTGGGGGAGCGCCGCGGCGTCGAGCATGGAGCGGTCTGTCGGGTGGGATCCGACGTGCATCAGCACGATCTCCCCCGGTTGGAGCCCGGCCATCACTCGATCGATGACCCGTTGCACGGTCATGCCCCCCGACGTTCCCTGCCAGCCCAACGTGTCGACCGTCCAACGGGCAGACACGTAGCCGAGGTTGCCGACCAGGCCCAGCACCCGGCCGTCGACACCGCCGAACGGGAAGCGGAAGAGCGGCCGCACCTCGGCGCCGTTGGTCAGCAGGATCGATCGTTCGGCGTTCTGCACCTCGGCCTGGACCTGTGCGTCGGTCAGCGTCCTCAGGTCGGGATGTGTGTCGGAGTGGTTGCCGATGAGGAAGCCGGCTGCCGCGATCTCGTTCGCCTGGGCGGGGAAGGCACGTACCCACTGCCCGGTCAGGAAGAAGGTGGCCGGTACGTTCCTGCTCTGCAGCGTGCTCCGGATCGACGCCACCGCGTCGGCGTTGGCGCCCGCGTCGAATGTCAGCGCCACCACGGGCGCGCCGGTCGGGACGCGCGTCCAGTCGACCCCGAGCAACGACGAGGCCGGTGCAGGTGGACCCGCGGGTGCCCATGCCTGCGCCCAGCCCGACCACACGCCGTTGCGGAACAGGCTCGACCACAGCGCATTGTCCGTTCCGCGCACCACGACGTCGACTCTGCCAGCGGCGCCCGCCGCCGCCGGGGCGTCGATGAGGACGCCACCCAGGCCCTGCCAGGCGGTCCCACCCGCTGCTCGCGTTCGGGTTGAGGTAGAGCCCGTTGCCCGTGCCCCGCACGAAGACCCAGGCACCGTCACCCTGTGGGCTCGGCGCGACGGTCGGTGCGACGTAGGTTTGACCTCCGATCGACTGCCAGCCCGACCACGTGCTGCCCGTCCACATCCTGTGCCACACGGCGCGGTCGCCGCCGATGGCGTACACGTCGAGCCGGACCGCATCGACATACACGCCTGCGGGCCCGGTGGTGAGCCAGCCACCGAGGCTCGTCCATGGCGACCAGCTGCCTCCGGGGGGCAATGCCCGCGTCCAGAGGGTGTCATCGGTACCGCGGACGAACACGTCGATCCGGCCGTCGGCGCCACCGACGACGGCCGGCGCAGCCGACAGCACGCCGCCGACGCTCTGCCAACCGCCCCAGGTCCCGTTGCTGTTGATGTTCAGCCAAAGGGCACCGTCGGTGCCGCGGGCGCCGACGACCAGCGTCGTCTGAGCCAGCGTCGCCGAGGGCGCGCCGACGATCCGCCCGCCGATGCTCGACTCGGCCGACCACGCGCCATCGCGGAACGTGCGCCCGTATACCGCACCGTCCTGGCCGCGGTAGAAGGCGTGGTCGAGGCCGCTCGGGTCGGCTGCCAGGGCCACTGCCGACGTCGCGGCCTGGTTGGCCGGCGCCGGTTGCGCCGCCGACGGCTCGGCGCCCTGTCGAACCGATCGACGCCACCGAGAGGGCGAGCAGGGTGCTCAGACTGGCGAGAAGCGCCACCGCGCGACGTGACGATCGGCCCCAGATCAGTGTGAGCACCGACATTGCGGACCTCGCTTCCTGCACCTGCCGGCTCAGCATCCACCCTTCGGCACTCGATGGCCAGGGTCGATCGTCCCGACACGGCGACCGTGGGGCCTCGTCCATGGCCACTCTGAGGTGACTGAGTGGTGAACGGCAGGCGCCGATTAGTGTCGGCCGCGTGACAGGGCGCCGAACGGCGTGCGGGGCGGGCCCGCGCGGGAGGCGGCGGGGTGTGGTCCTCGCCCTTGCGATCATGGCCGTGGGCTCAATGTTGGCCGGTGGCCTCGCGATCGATGCCGCCGAGGCCGCGAGCACCTCGTCTCGCGGCGCGGACGCGCACGGGTCGGCGGCTCGGGCCGCATCCACCGTCCCCAACGGCTTCTCGGACACGGTCGCCATCTCCGGGCTCACCATGCCCACCGACGTGGCGTTCGCTCCCGACGGTCGCGTGTTCGTGGGCGAGAAGAGCGGATTGATCAAGGTCTTCGACTCGCTGTCGGACACCACGCCGACCGTCTTCGCCGACCTGCGCACCCAGGTGCACAACTTCCTGGATCGCGGCGTCCTCGGCCTCACGCTCGACCCCAAGTTCCCGACCCGGCCGTACGTGTACGTGCTCTACACCCACGACGCGGAGCCCGGCGGCACCGCGCCCCGGTGGGGCACGGCGGGGGGCACCAGCGACGGCTGCCCGGACCCGCCCGGCGCGACCACCGACGGTTGCGTCGTGCAGGCGCGCCTGTCCAGGCTCACCGCCAGCGGCAATCAGATGAGCGGCGCCGAGCGGGTGCTGGTCGGGGGGTGGTGCCAGCAGTTCCCCAGCCACTCCATCGGCACCGTCAGGTTCGGCCCGGACGGGGCGCTGTACGCGGGTGCCGGCGACGGGTCGAGCTACAACTACGTCGACTACGGCCAGACCAAGAACGCCTGCGGTGATCCGCCGGCGCCAGCGGGCACCAACCTGACGCCGCCCACCGCCGAGGGGGGTTCGCTGCGATCGCAGTCGGTGCGCCGGCCGGCCGGTCAGCCCGTGTCGCTCGACGGCACGATCATCCGGGTCGACCCGGACACCGGTGTGGGGCTGCCCGGGAACCCGTTCGCCTCGAGCGCAGACCACAACGCCCGCCGCATCATCGCCTACGGCCTGCGCAACCCGTTCCGGTTCGGTCTGCGGCCCGGCACGCAGCAGCTCTGGGTCGGCGACGTCGGCTGGAACACCTGGGAGGAGATCAACCGGGTTGCGGACGTCGACGACGGCGTGGCGGAGAACTTCGGCTGGCCCTGCTACGAGGGCGCCGGCCGGCAGGGCGGCTACGACGGGGCGAACCTGAACCGCTGCGAGTCGCTCTATGCCGGAGCCGGCCAGACCGGGCCGTTCTACACCTACAACCACGGCGCGCAGGTCGTGCCCGGCGACGCGTGCCCGATCGGCACCTCCTCGATCACCGGGATCGCCTTCGAGCACGGATCGAACTACCCGGCCGACTACGACAGTGCCCTGTTCTTCGCCGACGCCGCGCGTGGCTGCATCTGGGTGATGAAGCGAGGGGGCGGCGCGGACCCGGCCCCGGGCCAGATCTCGCAGTTCGTCGGCGGCGGCGGCTCGGTCGTGCAGGTGCTCGCCGGCCCCGGCGGCGACATCTTCTACGTCGACCTGTGGGCCGGCCAGATACACCGGGTGGTGTACAACGGCGCCAACCATCCCCCGACCGCGGTCGTCTCGGCGAGCCCGACGTCAGGCACTGCGCCGTTGACCGTCCGCTTCGACGGCAGCCGCTCGCACGACCTCGACGCGGGTCAGATCACCTACGCGTGGGACCTCGACGGGGACGGCCAGTACGACGACTCCACCGCCGCCTCGCCCACCCACACGTACACGTCGAACGGCACGGTGACGGCGCAGCTGCGTGTCCGCGATCCCGCCGGTGCGTCCGACACGGAGTCGATCACCATCACCGTCGGCCCACCCAACAGTCCACCTGTGCCGGTCATCGACGCACCGACCAGCGCCCTGCGATGGAGGGTGGGCGATGCCATCGCGTTCTCCGGCCATGCCAGCGACGCGCAGGACGGCACGCTGGCGCCGAGCAGGCTGACGTGGTCTGTGTTGCTCAACCACTGCCCGAGCAACTGCCATGCCCACCCGCTGCAGGATTTCGCCGGCGTGGCGAGCGGCGTCGTTGCCGGCGCCCGACCACGAGTACCCCTTGTCGCTGACGTTGGTCCTGACCGCAACCGACTCGGCGGGCATCGAGCGCGAGCACCAGCCTCCGTCTCGACCCGCGGACGGTGGACCTGACCTTCGCGACCAACCCCACCGGCCTCGGGCTGACCGTCGGGGCCGCGGCGGTCACGGCACCGGTCACGCGCACGGTCATCGTCGGGTCGTCGAACAGCGTGAGCGCACCCCCGCAGGACGTCGGCGGCACGCCCTATGCCTTCGTGGCCTGGTCGGACGGGGGGGCGGCGACCCACAACATCGTCGCGCCCGCCACGCCCAGGACGTACACGGCGACGTTCGCGGCCTCTCAAGTGGGCTGCCCTGCGACCCCGAGTCACGACTACACCATCCCGGCGCCGACGGGGCCGCCCGCGGCGACGCCGCTGCCCGGAGGGGGGATCGGGTTCAGCACCCTGGGGTCCGACAGGGCGACCTACGTGGCCGCCACCGACATCACGGGTGATCCGCTCGCGATGGGCCCGCTGCAGTGCCTCGGCGGCATCGCCACCGACGCCCCGGCGGTGGCGGCCGGCTCGTCGTTCGCGGCACTGTTCGTCCGCGGCAGGCGACAACAGCATCTGGCAGCGCACCCTCACCAGCGGCAGCCAGGGCGCCTGGGCGGCCCTGCCCATCGGCGGCGCGACCACCGACGGCCCGAGCGCCGTCGTGACATCGGGCGATGTCGTGCACATGGTCGTGCGCGGCACCAACGGCGGCGTATTCCACGCGACCCGTCGCGGGACGACCTGGTCGCCCTGGGAGAACCTGGGCGGAGTCATCAACGGGACGCCCGCGGTGGCGGTCGACCCCGGAGGCGGCATCGCGGTCGTCGTCCGCGGGACCGACGACGGCATATGGGTACAGCACGGAGACACGGGCGCGTGGACGGGTTGGGCGCCCCTCGGGGGACGGACGTTCTCGAGCCCGACGGTCGCGTGGGGCTTCTCGCCGGGGCATCTCCAGCTGTTCGTGGCTGGGTCCCTGGGAGGGCTCTACCAGGGCGACCTCTCGGGTGGTGCGTGGAGCGGCTGGTACCAGCTCGACGCCTCGCTGCCGGCGAGCGCGCGTCTCGCCGCAGCCGCCACCAGCGGGCGCGTGATCGTGTACGCCTCGGCCGGCGGCACCACGACCTACCGGCAGTACACCGACCGCTGGGTGGGCTACAACCCGGCCCCGTACACGTGTGTCACCTGTGTGCCGAGTGCACGCGCTGCTCGAACCGTTCCCTGAGGACACCGATCGCCACGCCGCCGTCGACCTGGGGGTTCCGGTACGACTGCAATACTGGGCGCCCGTGAGCGCGACGCCGACCGACCTCCGTCCGGAAACACGTGGTCCCTGGCACAAGGTCAAGTCGGTCCTGCGCCCGGGCCCGGCCGCCCGATACGTGAATCCCAAGGCCGAAGGCCTCGTCAACGAAGACGGTGACCACGATGCCAACCTCGACGTCGCCGAGGAGAGCTCGCCCAACTACCTGCGGTGGATCGCTGACCGCTGCCGTCCTCACCTCGGCAAGCGGGTGCTCGAGGTCGGCGCGGGTACCGGCTCGATCACCGGGCTGTACGCGCCGGGCCGGGACGTCCTGGCCATCGACCGGTCGCCGTGGTGCGTCGACGAGATGGAGAAGCGGTTCGCGTCGGTCGACAACGTCGAGGTGCGCAAGGTCGATCTGCTCGAGCTCGTCGACGAGGGCCAGCGCTTCGACTCGGTGGTGATGCTCAACGTGCTGGAGCACATACAGGACGACGTCGCCGTGCTCCGGATGCTCGGCTCGTTGCTCGAGCCCGACGCGCGCGCCGTGCTGTACGTGCCCGCCCTCAACGGTCTCTACGGCAAGTGGGACCGGAAGGTCGGCCACTACCGCCGGTACGCCCCGTGGCGGCTGCGGGCCGTGCTCGACGAGGCCGGTATGACGCCGGTCGAGTTGGGCTACATGAACGCGCTGTCGGTGCCGGCCTGGTGGGCGTTCTCGCATTCCGACGTCGAGAAGAGCACGGCCGGCAGCATGTCACTCTGGGACAAGACGGGCATCGCGTGGGGCCGGCGCATCGAGTCGATCGTTCCCGTCCCGTTCGGTCTCAACCTCTTCTGCGCGGCCCGCCTCGTGCACTGAACCACGCCGCTCGTGGCGCCGGTGGGTGATGATCCCGCCCAGGGCCCACAACCCGAGGACGAGGAAGCCGACGAGGAACGAGCAGCCGGGCAGCAGGTAGATCGGCAAGTTCGAGTCGAACGCGGTGGCATCGACGACGGTCAGCGTGGCGATCCGCGAGGCCAGACCCACGAACAGCAGGGCGCCGAGGAGCGCCGTCCGGCCCTGGGTGCGGCGGCCGCGCCGGGTGCTCAACCCGATCCCGACGCCGAGGAGGGCGGGGATGAGGCCCAACCTGGCGCCCCAGCGGTAGACGTCGGTGAGGAACGCCACCGGCCACTGGCGCCCGGCCGCGGCGCGCGCCATCCGGTCGTACTCGGCCTGGGTGGCGTCGATGCCGCGCAGCGGGCGGAGCATCTCCCGCCAGCGCTCGGGCGTGCTCCCACTCGTCCGAGCGGGGCCGGGCTCCGCCCCCTCGAAGGCGAACAGGTTCGTCGTGAGGCGGTGGGCCGATGGCCAGAGGCGGTCCTCGTCGATCCTGCTCCACGGGGGCATGGCGGCAATGCCGGGTGGGGTGCACGGCAGCCGCCCGTCATCGCACGCGGCATGGATCTCGTCCGCCAGCCGGCCGAGGAACGCCTGCGCCTCCACGGCGGTGTCGCCGTGTCCCAGCTGCCAGGTGGCCTCCCGCAGGACCCACACGAAGAAGCCGCCCGGGTACTCACACCTGTCCCTGAGAGGCGGGCTGCACCCGTCGCCCATCCACCGGGTGCCCCAGCCCTCGAGGTGGGGCGCCAGCTGGGCCGCCGCCGGACTGACCCGGTAGGCCGCGTGCCGCTGCTCGGTGTTGATCGTGACCCAGTGCAGCACCGGGCCGAGGTCGATGCGCTGCCACTCGGCGTAAGCCCGGGCGCCCTCGCCCTCGACGAGATCACCGATGATCCGACTGCCGTACTCCGCCTCGTTGCGATCGCGCACCCGGTCGACCGTCCACCAGGACATGGCCCCCGCGACCGAGATGACCAGCATCGTCGCCAGGGCCAGCGGCACCACGCGGACATCCGGTCGTCGCCAGGTCACGACGCCCACGACGAGCGCGAACATGGCCGTCGGCGCCAACCAGATCCGTTCCTCGCGGGTGATGAAGTAGAGACTCGCCAGCGCACCGACCGCCATCCCGGCGATCGTGAGCACCGGCAGGGCCACCAGGGCGCCGCGCCGCACCAGCCCCGGCACCTCGGCGACGACGAGCACGACGGCGCCCACGAGCATCAGCGAGAGGCTGCCGTAGTAGCCGTCGCGGCTGAACACGGACGACGCCCGTCCGAGGTACGAGGGGTCGAGCGCAAGGGCGCAGTAGACGACGACCCCCAGCCGGGCGTTCTCGTGACGCGGGCGACCGCCAGCGAGAGCACTCCCACGGCCAGGAGGTGCAGCACGTGCTCGGACAGCTTCAGCGGCAGATCGAGGCGATACACGGCCGCGATGTACAGGGGGTAGCCCGGCCCTTTCGTCAGAGTCGCGAAGCTGTAGGGGCCGAGCCAGCGGTCGGTGGCGAGCATCCACCCCTGGTAGGCGTACATCGAGTCGTCGAACGCGCTCTGCGGCTCGATCAGGGGTGGCGAGTTGAGCCGGAGGGCGACGCTGCCCGCGCTGACCACAACCACGAGGCCGACAGGGAAGAGGGACCGCCGGAGGTGCCGCGACGCTCGGACGACCCGGGCTCGCACGGTCCTCACACTAGCGAGGCGCTCTCGCCCTCAGTGGTGACAAGCTCCCCGACGACTGCCGTCTCGTTGACGGGTGCGACGTCGTCTCGGGCGGCGCGGTCGTCCGCGTCCGGCTCCGCCGAGCGCCGGTGGGTCGCCAGCGTCGCCACGGCGAACACGATCGCCACCAGGCTCACGACGATCGCCGGGTAGCTGTAGCGGAAGCTCTCGCCCATGGCGACGACGGCGAAGGTGCCCTCGTAGGCCACGGCGCCGACGGCGAGGAGCCCGACCTCGAGCGCGCCCGGCCGGCCACGGACCCTGCGAGGGACCAGGAGCACGCCGGCCGCCACGAGGCCCAGCCCGAGCCAGATCCACGGTCGGAACAGGTCGGAGCCGGTGGCGAAGGTGTCGTCGGCCGCGAACCACCCGACGTAGTCGCGGAAGGCGTCGTTGGCGCCGGGGTTGGCGATGGCGAGGCCCCACGGGTTCGGTCCGTCGACGCCACTGTGGAGCACATAGGTCGGCCGGTGCGAGATGCCGAGGATCCGCTGGAACAGCTCCCAGCGCACCGCCAGGTACGCTCCGGGCCGCTCGCGGACCTGCTCGCGCCAGCCCGCGCCGAGCTCGTCGACCGCGTCCGGGAAGCGCCCGTCGACCAGGACCGGTCCCTCTCCCAGCGGAACCAGCACCGATTCGACGAGCTGCGGGTTCCACCGCTCGCGAAGCACGTCGAGGTCCTGTGCGGGGAAGGCCTCGGGGCCCAACACCACCTCGCCCTCGTCCAACGACATGCCGGTGAGGTCGTACGCGTACAACCAGGCCTCGGGCTGCATGTCACGCGCGCCCATCAGGCGGGGGAGCGTGGACACGACCGCGAAGGCGAGGACGGACGCAGCGCCGCCGAGGGCCAGCGGGACGAGCACCGCCCGCACGCGCCCGCGTCGGGAGCTCGATCGGCGTAGGCGCGGGACGTCGCGGCCACGAGCACGAAGAGCTCGAGTACGACCGCGTTCTGGCGCGTGGCCACCACGAGCAGGCCGCTGAGGATGGCGAGACCGAGCCACAGCCGGCGGGCGCGCCCCGCCGAGCCGGACCAGCTGATCACGCAGCCGACCTGGAAGACGACGAACGAGGTCAGCCACGTGTCCCGACCGACCAGCATCACCTGCGAGAGGACCAGTGGCGTGAACACGAGGAGGGCGCCGACGAGCGCCGCGGGCACGCGCCCGAGGACCGCACGGAACACGAGGAAGAAGCCCGCGACCATCGTCAGCGTCTGCGCGAACAGCACGATCGTCGGGCTGCCCACGCCCGCGGTCTCGAAGACGTCCCACAGCTTCTCGATGAGGGGTGCACGCCAGTCGGTGAAGTCGCCCCATGGCTTGGTCACCGAGTACTCGATCAGCGAGTCGGCGTTCATGTAGCCGGGGCGGAACGCCCAGGTGATCACGAGCGCCGGCGCGAGGACGAGGGCGGCCACCGCCGCCCGGGAGAGGGCGAGGCGCGGCCCTCTCCGTCACAGCGTGAACCCGGCGGCGCTGGCGTCGCGGTGGAACATGCGCACGGTGTCGAGGGAGAACTCGTCGAGGTCGCGGCCGAGCAGGTGCAGCTTGGCCAGCAGGTCGTGGGTGACCGTGATGATGTGGCAGCCGATGCGGTCGGCCTGCACGATGTTGAGCACCTCGCGGGGGCTGGCCCAGATCAGCTCGACGCCGGGCAGCGGGCGCAGGGTGTCGAGCGCGGCCACCATGATCGGCTCGGGGTCGACACCGGCGTCGGCGATGCGGCCGGCGAACACCGACACGTAGGCCGGCGCCCCGCCCTCGAGCGCGGCGGCGCTGGCCTCGACCTGCTTGCCGGTCATGAGGGCGGTGACGTTGAGCTTGACCCCCTCGTGCGACAGCCGGCGCACCAGGTCGAGGCTCGAGGCGCCCTCGGTGTTGGTGATGGGCACCTTCACGTAGACGTTGCTCGGCCCAGCCCGAGATCTTGAGCGCCTGGCGCTCCATCTCGGCGAAGTCGTCGGAGAACACCTCGAACGAGATCGGGCGGTCGGGCACGACCTCGAGCAGCTCGGTGGCGAACGCCTCGTAGTCCTCGATGCCCGCCTTCCGCATCAGCGTCGGGTTCGTCGTGATGCCGGCGATGAGCGGGTCGTCGGCCAGCTTGCGGATCCCGGCGATGTCGGCGCCGTCGGCGAACACCTTGATGCTGAGCGTGCTGGCGTCCGTCATCGGGACGGTCTCCTCGGTAGGCGAGAGGGTGTGCAAGGCGATCGGGACGAGCTCGTCGAGCCCGTCGATGACGTGGTCGGGGTCGCGGGGCGCCTGCTCGCGGTAGGTGCTGCGCACCCACACGGTCGACACCCCGGCGGCGGCGCCCGCGGCGATGTCGCGCCAGCGGTCGCCCACCATGAGGCTGGCGCCCAGGTCGACGTCGAACCGGTCGGCGGCGTCGAGGATCAGGCCGGGCGCGGGCTTGCGGCACCCGCAGGCGTCGGCGTCGTCGTGGGGGCAGACGCAGGCGGCGTCGAGCCCGAGCTCGGTGACCAGGCGGTCGTTGATGCGGTCGACCGCCGCGCGCGTCGTGGTGCCGCGGGCGATGTCGGGCTGGTTGGTGACCATCACCAGCAGGAACCCGGCCGCGCGCAGGCGGGCGCAGGCCGCGGCCGCGCCCGGTCGCAGCACGACCTCGTCGGCGCTGACCGGCGGGTGGGGGCGTCCGTCGCGCAGGACGGCCTCGTTGAGCACGCCGTCGCGGTCGAGGAAGACGGCCGGACGCCCCATGGTCAGAGCAGCCCGGCTCGTTCGTCGCGGGCCAGGGCCCGCATCGCCTCGGACAGCGCCCAGGCGCAGCCGCCGGTCGGCGTCCACCCCAGCGCCCGGATGCGGTCGGTGTTCAGGCGCACGATCGGCACGTCGCCCTTCCACCCGCGGTCGCCGCCGGTGTACTCGAACCGCACGGCGGCGGGGTCGAGCCCGAGCACCTCGAGGGCGAGCCCGGCGATCTCGGTGACCGTGATGTAGTCGCCCGTCGCCACGTTGTAGGCGCGGAACGGCTCCTCGGTGCGGCGGTGGGCCGTGAGCACGGCCGACACGACGTCGCCGACGTCGATGTACGACTTGCTCTGGCTGCCGTCCCCCAGGATCGTCAGCACCGTCGGGTCCTTCAGCAGGCGGCGCACGAAGTCGAAGCCGACGCCGTGGGTCTGGCGGGGACCGACCACGTTGCCGAAGCGGAACACGCAGGCAGTGATGTCGAACATGGCCACGTAGGCCGCGATGAGCGCCTCGCCCGCCAGCTTCGACGCGCCGTAGGTGGAGGTCGGGACCAGCGGCCCGCGGTCCTCCTCGGCCTCCTCGGTGCCGAGGTCGCCGTAGACGCCGCTGCCCGACGCGTAGAGCAGGCGCGAGGCCGACGTGGTGCGCATGGCCTCGACGACGTTGTTGGTGAGGGCGGTGCCCTGGTCGAAGTCGATGGCCGGGTTGGTGACCGCGGCAGCGATGTCGGGGTTCGAGGCGAGGTGGATGACCGTGTCGTGGCCGTCCATCGCGGCCCGCAGCGCCTCGACGTCGTCGACCTCGCCCTCGACCGTGGCGAAGCGGGGATCGTCGTCGTGCGCGGCGTGGTGCCAGCGCCGTCCGGACGAGTAGTTGTCGTAGAGGGTGACTGCGGCGACGTCGGGGTCGGCGATCAGGCGGTCGGTGAAGTGGCTGCCGATGAACCCGGCGCCGCCGACGATGAAGAACCGCTCGCTCACGATGTGCCCCCGGGGGAGTCCGCGACGGCCTCCCACTTGGTGGACATGCGCTGGAGGGCCGGGTGGCTGACCAGCAGGTGCCACACCACGGCGGCGAGGCCCTCGGTGTGGGGCGTGATGCGGTCGGCGGCCAGCGGCGGGATCACGATGCACGAGGTGGCGGCCGCCGCCGTGTAGCCACCATCGCGCCCGACGATCCCGTGCACGCCGGCGCCGACCTTCTGCGCCAGCTCGACGGCCCGCACGATGTTCGGCGAGACGTTGCGCTCGAGGTCGCCGCCGCCGACCGAGAAGATCAGCAGGGCGTCGTCGGCCCCGAGGCGCGAGCCCTCGAGCCAGGCCGAGAACACCGTGTCCCACCCCTCGTCGTTGGCCCGGGCGGTGAGCTCGGACACGTTGTCGGTGGGGGCGTAGGCCTCGAACCCGCACAGCTTGCGGAAGTCGTTGACCGCGTGGCCGGCGTGCCCGGCGGAGCCGCCCACGCCCAGGATGAACAGGCGCCCGCCCCGGGCGCGCACGGCGGCGAGGTCGGTGGCGACCGCCTCCACGCTGGCGACGTCGAGCGCGTCGAGGATCGCCCGCGTCTCGTCGAGGAAGGTCTCGGTGAACGTGGTGGTCATCGCGTCACCTCCGGGGACGCGGCAGGCCGCGAACGTGTTCAGGCCGAACTTGTGGCGGTGCACCTTGATGTCCTGCGGGCGGAACCCCGCCTGGACGAGCATCGGCCACAGGTCGCGGGGGTCGTAGTAGGTCTTGTGGTCGTTCATCTCGTCGGCGGGACTGAGGCCCAGCCGGAACGCCGAGAGCTCGAGGAACCACTTGCCGCGCCACGAGGGCACGTTGACGAGGCACACACCGCCCGGCCGCAGGATGCGGCGCATCTCGGCGAGTGCCTGCTGCGGCTCCCACAGGTGCTCGAGCACCGACGTGCACAGGGCGACGTCCACGCTGGCGTCGTCGACGCCCGCGAGCGTGTCCGGGCAGCGCGCCCTCGATCGCCTCCACCTTCGGTGCGGCCTTCAGCTCGGGGTCGAGCGAGACGTCGAGGAGCACGGCGCGTCGACGCTGGGCAGCACCCGGCGGGCGAACGTGGCCTCGTAGCCGCAACCCACGTCGGCGATGGTCAGCCCGTCGAACGAGCGCACGTGCCGGCGGATCTGCCGGCCCGACAGCCACACGCCGAACCGGTCGACGAGCGTGAGGTCGCCGTCCTGCCCGAACGAGGCGTCGCGGGTGGGCTCGCCGGCGCTCATCGCCGGGCCATCCCTCGGGGACGGGGGAGCAGCACGGCGTGCAGCAGGAGCGTGTTGGTGAACGCGATGAAGGCGCAGGTCATCGCCGTCACGCCGAGCACGGCGAGGTAGCCCTCGGGGTCGAGCCCGGGCAGGCGCCAGTCGTTCGTCACGTAGCTGACGACCAGCGGCAGCGTGAGGGCGAACCCGGCGACGAACACGCCGCCGGCGATGGCGACCGTCCGCGTGTAGCGGAAGACGTCGGCCCAGCGTCTGCGCCGCGCCCCCGGAGTAGTCGTAGAGCACCTGGGCGATGGCGCCGACGAACACGCTCTGGAGGCCGAGGATCGTCACGGTCGAGCCGAGCAGCATCCAGTACAGCGAGAACGTGATGCTGCCGATGGCGACCGGGCCGAACGCCAGCGGGACGGTGAACAGCAGGCCGAGCGCCAGCAGCACCATGCCCGGGCTTGAGGGCGAAGAAGTCCGCGCCGTAGACGAACATCGCGCGGAGGTTGATCCACGCCGCCGAGAAGGGCGAGAACCAGCCCGAGCGCTTGTGGTGGCTGAGGCGGCCCTCGCGGTCCTTGAGGAACGTGACCGGCGCCTCGATCGTGCGCAGATCCATGTGCACCGACTTGAGCACCATCTCCGAGGCGTACTCCCACGACTGCGAGCTGATGTCCATGCGCTCGAGTGCGTCGCGGGAGATCCCCCGCATCCCGCAGTGGATGTCGGAGAACTTCGAGCCGTAGACCCGGTTCAGGATCCACGTCGTGAAGGGCGTGCCGAAGTACTGGTGCAGGCCCGGCATGGCGCCCTTCTCGATCGAGCCCTTCCACCGCGAGCCCATCACGAACTCGTAGCCCTCGCGGAACGGCCCGACGAACTCGCCCAGCTCGCGGAAGTCGTAGGTGCAGTCGGCGTCGCCCATCAGGACGTACCGGCCGCGGATGAAGGGGAGGGCGTCGATGTAGGCCCGCCCGAGGCCCCGGCGCGGGGTCTTGAGGACCCGGGCGCCGCCGGCCAGGGCGAGCTCGGCGGTGTCGTCGTCGGAGCTGTCGACGATCAGGATCTCGCCGCGGATGTCGGCCGCCTTCAGGCCCTGGCGGCACCAGTCGACGAAGTCGGTGATCGTGAGCGACTCGTTCAGGGCGGGGATGACGATCGACAGCTCGGGGTCGGGCTCGTCGTCGGCCGGCACGAGCAGGCGCACGTCGGGATCGGTGGCCGGGACGACGTCGAGGTCCGTCATGTTCTGGGGGCTCCGCTGCGGATGGAGTCGGCGGTGGACAGCAGGTGTTCGAGGTCGTCGATGCCGCTCGGCGAGCCGATCTCGTAGAAGCGCTCGTGCACCTCGTAGCCCGCCAGCAGGTCCTCGTCCCCCAACGCGCCGAGCATCTCGGCCAGGTCGACCACCGTGTCAGGGGGAATGCGGTCGAGCACGGTGGGGGTGGCGAGGACGGACAGACCGTAGTCGATGTGGGTCATGCGCCCAAGGGTGTGCTCGCCCTTCCGGTAGCGGACCAGCCCGCCGGGCTCGAGCCGCGCGTTGCTGGCATCCCACCGGTCGGCGTTCTCGAGCACGGTCATCAGGGCGGGGGCGCCGGACTCGGCGTACGCCCGCCACACCGGCGCGTAGGGCACTGGGAGGTACGAGTCGCCGTAGAGCACGGCGAACGCATCGTCGGCCAGGCCCGAGCCGGCGAAGAGGCGCACGGCGCCGCCCGTGCCCCGCAGGTCGTCGCCCTCGTCGACGTAGCGGATGCGCACGTCCCACCGGGCGCCGTCGCCCAGGGCGTCGCGGATCATCTCGCCCCTGTAGGCGATCGAGAACACGATGTCGTGGACCCCGTTGGCGGCCAGCAGCTCGACCTGGTGCTCGGCGAACGGCCGACCGGCGACGGGGAGGAGGGCCTTCGGGCGCTCGGCCGTGTGCGGCAGCATGCGGGTGCCGAGGCCTCCGGCGAGGACGAGGACCTGCACTAGTGGTGCCCCACAGGTCTCAGCCCCTGGTGGTGACCGTGCTGCCGTCGTGGTCGATGGCGAAGCGCACCTCGGTCAGGCCCGCCCCGCCCATCGCCTCCCGCAGCCGGCGCACGTCCTTGGCGTAGAAGAGGAGGAAGCCCCCGGCTCCGGCGCCGACGAGCTTGCCGCCGATGGCGCCGTTGTCCATGCCGAGCTGGTACCAGCAGTCGATGTCGGAGTTGGACATGTGCGGGGAGCGCTCGCGCTTGGCCAGCCAGTGCTCGTGCATCAGCGCGCCGTAGGTCTCGGTCTCGCCCTGCTCGAGCGCCTCGCCGATGCGCCGTCCGATCGCCTCGGTCTCGGCCAGCCGGCCGAGCATCGCATCGTCGCCCTCGATCGACCGCTGCTTCTGGTCGGCGAGCACCTCGCCGGCCCGGCGCGAGTAGCCCGTGAAGAACAGGAGCAGGTGCTCCTCGAGGTCGCGGAGCGTGTCGGTGGTCACGCCGAGGGTCGTGGCGTCGACCGTGCCGTCGGGGGCGACCTCGAAGCGGGACAGGCCACCGAAGGCGGCGATGTACTGGTCCTGCTTGCCGACGGGCTCGCCGAGCACGTCGATCTCGATGTGGCACGCCTCCTCGGCCAGCTCGGTGGCCGACACGTGCTCGCGCCGGTGGGCGTGCAGGGCCCGCAGCAGGCCGACCGTGAACGCCCCTGAGGACCCGAGCCCGGTGCCGGCCGGGATGTCGGCGATGCTCACGATCTCCTTGGCGTCACCGATCGGGTGGAGGCGCAGGGCCTCGCGCACGAGGGGGTGGGCGATGCCGTCGACGTCGTCGGCCCGCTCGAGCGCCGAGTACTTGATCACGTAGCCGTCGGTGAAGGTGTCGTTGATGGCGATGTACACGTAGCGGTCGATGGCGGCGGATATGAAGAAGCCGCCGCGCCGCTCGTAGTACGACGGCAGGTCGGTGCCGCCCCCGCCGATCGAGATGCGCAGGGGCGTGCGGGTGATGATCATGCGGACGCGCCGGGGGCCGGGGAGGTGAAAGGCACGGGTGACCAGGGTACTACCAGGCCGACATGCGGTCGGACCCCCACCCCCGGGCCCCGGAAGGTCACCCCCCGACGTCGTCCGACCCCGTAGGGTGTTGCTTGTGCGATCAGGCGCTCGTGCGAACCTCGGCGGCCCCGATCACGGCGGCGCACGGCGGACGCGACGGCGGTCGCGCGGCGTCATGGTCGTGGTGGCCCTGCTCATCGGGGCCCTCGGCACGGTGCTGCCGCTCCCGCGCTTCGCCACCGAGCGGGCGATGGCCACCGAGACCCGCCGACCGCTGTCCGAGGGGGCCACGGTGCAGCCGGCCCCGCCCGAGCCGCCCGTGACCGACGAGGGGCCGCTCGCGCCCACCTCGTCCTCCACCACGACGACCGCGCCCTCGACGGCCTCCCCGACCACCGCCCCGCCCGCGCCCGACGCCCGGGTCCGGGTGGCCGAGGACACTCGCGACTTCGACCTCATCGGCGTCACCCTGCCGACCCAGCCGAGCACCCCGGTGCTCGTCCGCACCGCCGACGACGCCGGGGTGTGGGGCGAGTGGCACGAGCTCGAGTTCGAGGGCGAGCCCGCCGCCGCGCCGGTCCCCGGCGTCGAGGTCCCGCCCGAGGCCGACGAGGGGAAGCCCGGTGCGCACAGCTCCCCGTACTGGGTGGGCGACGCCACCCGCTACGAGCTCGACCTCACGGCGGCCGACGCCGACGTGGCGGACGTCCACCTGGTGTACGAGACCACCCGGCGCGTCGTGGTCGAGACCGCTCCCGCAGGTGCGGACCCTGGGGCCCCGCCGATCTGGGGCCGCGAGCACTGGGGCGCTCGCGCCCCGCGGGCGAACCCCACCATCGCGTCCGAGCTCAAGGCCTCGGTGCTGCACCACTCGGCGGGCACCAACAACTACGGGCCCGGCGACGTGCCCGCCCTGCTACGGGGCATCCAGGCGTACCACATGGACGCGAACGGCTGGGACGACATCGCCTACAACTTCGCGGTCGACCAGTTCGGCCGCATCTGGGAGGGCCGGGCCGGCGGGGTCGAGAACGCGGTGGTGGGCGCCCACGCCCGAGGGTTCAACACCGGAACGTTCGGCGTGGTGGTGCTCGGCGACTTCACCCAGGCGTACGTCAGCGGAGACGCCCTGTCGGCCGTCGTCCAGGTCATGTCGTGGAAGTTCGCCGTGCACGACATCGACCCTCGCTACGGGACGTCGTTCCAGGCCGGCGCGGGCAGCCCGGTCTACCCGCCCGGCACCTGGCTCCCGGTCCCGCGCATCTTCGCCCACAGCGACGTGGGTCAGACCGCCTGTCCCGGCGGCTACCTGTACTACTGGCTCGATGCCATCCGGAACGCGGTGAACGAACGCGCCCCGTGGATGTCCCCGCCTGGTATCGCAGCGGGCGGGAACTTCGTGGGCGGCCCCGAGACCGATGTGTTTCTGCGCCAACCAGGCGTGCTGCCCGACACGCTGTTGGCTGGCACTGCCAACGGCTTCCAGACGGCGCGGACCTATGACGCTGGTGGGAGCTTCCTCCCCGTCGTCGGTGACTATGACGGCAACGGGTACGACGACATCTACTGGTACGCCCCCGGACCAGGCGCCGACTACCTCTGGGTGTCCGACGGCACCTACTTCTACGGCGGCGATACCGCGTGGAACGGCGCGTTGCAGGCCGCGCTCGTCGGCGACTACGACGGCGACGGCGACGACGACATCTACTGGTACGCACCCGGCCCAGCCGAGGACTACCTGTGGGCGGCACAGGGTGGCCTGTTCTATGGACTCAGCGCGCCACAGGTTGCGTCTGTCCACTCGCCGGTGGCCGGCGACTTCACCGGCGATGGCAAGGACGAGATCCTCTGGTCGTCGAACCCGTCGTGGCTGTGGGAGACCTTCGGCGCCGGGATGACGTTCTACGGCCGGGCGACATCACCTGCGATCGGCTCGTACCAGGCGCTCGCGGGCGACTACGACAACGACGGCGACGACGACATCATGTGGTACGCGCCGGGGGCTGGGTCCGACTGGATCTGGACGGCGCAGCGCGGCAACTTCTCGGGGTACCCGGCCCCGGCGGTGGACGCCTACTTCACCAGCGTCATCGCCGGTGACGTCGACGGCAACGGCGGGGAGGACCTGGTCTGGTACGCCTCACCCGGCACCGACTGGGTCTGGCGCTACTCAGGAGGCCACATCTTCGGTGCTCAGGGCCAGTCGAACGTGCAGTTCCGCTGAGCGTGTGGCGCAGGGGCGACCTGGCTGCGGCACGTGGCGGGGCTCTAGCGTGGCCGGACCACGCGCGGGAGTTCGATAGCGTGTCCCTTCCTCCCGTGACCCGGTGATGACCCCACCATGCCCCTGCAGAAGCTGAGCGACCTCTCGTCGAGCAAAGAGCTCTTCGTCAACCTGACGCTGCGCGAGCTGCGCTCGAAGTACAAGCGGTCGGTCCTCGGCTGGACCTGGTCGTTGCTGAACCCGCTGACCAGCCTGGTCATCTACGGCTTCGTCTTCGCCGTCATCTTCGGCGTCGAGGCCCCGCCAGGCGACCCCTCGGGACTCGACAACTTCGCCATGTTCCTCATGTGCGGGCTGCTGCCGTACAACTTCCTGTCGAACGGCCTGAACGGCGGCATGGGCGCCCTCATCGGGAACGGGAACCTGGTCAAGAAGGTCTTCTTCCCGCGCGAGATCCTGGTGGCCGCGTCCACCGCGTCGTGGCTGGTGTCGTTCCTCATCGAGCTGGCCGTGCTCGCCGTCGCCCTCGTCTTCTTCGGCAACGTCATCGTCCTGTGGATCCCGATGGTGCTGGCGCTCGTGGCGCTGGAGGTCGTCTTCGTGCTGGGCCTCGCCCTGATGCTGGCGGCTTCGGCGGTGTACTTCCGCGACCTGCAGCACCTGCTGTCGATCGTGTTGCAGGTCTGGTTCTACTCGGCGCCGATCGTCTATCCGCTGTCGCTGGTCGAGGAGAAGCTCACCAGCTGGCAGATGGCTCTTTACAACCTCAACCCGCTCACCCGTTTCGTCGAGGCGTTCCGTGACGTGATGTACGACATGCGCATGCCGCCCCTCGACGAGCTCGGCTACCTGCTGCTGGTGTCGGTGCTGTCGCTGATCGCCGGCCTCGCCGTGTTCAGCCGGCTCGAGGGCAAGCTGGCCGAGGAGCTGTGAGCATGGGCGACATCGTCGTCCGGGCCGACGAGGTCTGGAAGAAGTTCAGGCTCTATCACGAGCGCAACCAGAGCCTGAAGGCCATGGTGATGCGCCGGGGCCGGGCCACGTACGAGGACTTCTGGGCCCTCAAGGACGTCTCGTTCGAGGTGCCCGCCGGCACCACGTTCGCGCTGGTGGGCCACAACGGGTCGGGCAAGAGCACGATGCTCAAGACCCTGGCGCGCATCCTGCGGGCCGATCAGGGCAGCGTCGAGGTCAAGGGCAAGGTGTCCGCGCTGCTCGAGCTGGGCGCCGGCTTCCACCCCGAGCTGTCGGGCCGCGAGAACGTCTACCTCAACGGCGCCATCCTCGGGCTGTCCAAGCGCGAGCTCGACAAGCGCTTCGACGACATCGTGGGCTTCGCCGGGCTCGAGCGCTTCATCGACTCGCCGGTGAAGAACTACTCGTCGGGCATGTACGTGCGCCTCGGCTTCTCGGTGGCGATCAACGTCGATCCCGACGTCCTGCTCATCGACGAGGTGCTGGCGGTCGGCGACGAGGAGTTCCAGCGCAAGTGCCTCGAGCGGGTGGCCGACCTCCGCGCCGCGGGCAAGACCATCGTGGTGGTCACGCACGCCCTGTCGACCGTGCGCAACATGTGCGACCAGGCGATCTGGCTCGAGCAGGGCGAGGTCCGGTACACGGGCACGCGGCGACGAGGTCGCCGACGAGTACCTCGGGACCGTCCAGGTCGAGATCCAGGCCGAGGAGGACGCGCAGGACGAGCCCAAGTGGAGCCGCCTGCGCATCGGCGACGTCGAGATGCTCGACGTGCGGGGCCGGCCCACCACCCGCGTCGCCACGGGCGACGAGGTCACGTTCCGGATGCGGTACGAGGCCAACGAGCCGGTGCTCGACCCGGTCTTCAGCTTCGCCCTCACGACGCCCGAGGGCGTGCTCGTCACCGGGCCCAACACCAAGGAGGCGCACGTCCGCGTCGACAAGGTCGAGGGCGAGGGGCGTCGTCGAGCTCCACGTGCCGCGGCTGTTGCTCCTGCACGGCGCCTACGACGTCACCATCGACTGCACCAACCGCGACGTGACCCACAGCTACGACCGGCGGGCCAAGGTCATGCGGTTCGACGTCGTGCCCGGCGTGCCGCACGAGACCTACGGCGGGTTCGTTCTCGCTCGACGGCACGTTCCGGATCGACTGAGGCGCAGCCGCCGACGGCGCCTCAGACCAGGACGCTCCCGTCGGGCCGGTACACCGGCGGGACCATCGACCCGGCGGTGGGGTGGAAGTTGGCGCTGACGTAGGGGTCCACGATCGTGGCGTGCCGCCACCGCTGCCGGAACTGCTCCAGCTCCCAGGGCGAGTAGCCCTCGGGCCGGCTCGACGACTCGAAGTGGAACAGCACCGTGTCGGGGTCGTACACGACGCGCTGACCGACGGCCTGCACCTTGAGGCAGTAGTCGACGTCGTTGAAGTTGAGCGGGAACTGCTCGGACAGGCCTCCGACCTCGTCGAAGGTGGCGCGCGGCGTCATGAGGCAGGCGCCGGTCACCGCCGAGTAGTTGTTGGCGACGCGGACCACGTTGGCGTAGCCCGCGTGATCGCCGGGGTACCCCCGGAACAGGTGCCCCGGCGAGGCGCCCTGCACGGTCACCCCCACGTGCTGCAGGCGGCCGTCGCCGAACAGCAGCTTGGCCCCCACCGCCCCGATGCCGGGCAGCGACGAGTACATGACCAGGCGCTCGAGCCAGTCGGGCGTGACGACCTCGATGTCGTCGTTGAGCATGAGGGCGTGCTCGCCGGTGCTGGCGAGGACGCCCGTGTTGATCTTGTCGGAGAAGCTGAACGGGAGGTCGTAGTCGACGACCGAGAGCCGCTCGCCGCCGGCCGCCCGTAGGTCGTCGAGCACCGCCGCCGGGGTCGACGTGTCGGCGACCACCACGATCTCGTAGTCGGGGTAGGTCGACCGGTCGACGATGCTGCGCACGCACCGGGTCACGAGGGTGATCAGCTCGGCCCGGACCTCACGCTCGTCGCCCCGCGTCGGGATCACGATGCTGACCCGCGGGTGGTGCCGCAGCGCCGGGCGCAGGTGGTAGACGCCGCTGTGCTCGAGGTCGCGCTCGACGACGGCCTCCATGCCGATGCGCTCGCAGTGGGCCTGCAGGGCGCGGGTCCCGGCGTCGTAGGCGTAGGGCTTGGCCGCCTCGCCCTCGGCGGCGGTCGATCCCGCCAGCAGGCGCCAGTGGTACAGCACGTGGGGCACGTGGACGACCCGCCGGGCCCGCTCGGTCACCCGCAGCGCGAGGTCCCAGTCCTGCGATCCCTCGAACGCGGGATCGAAGCCTCCGACCTCCTCGACGAGCGACCGGCGCAGCACCGCCACGTGGCACGTGTACATCTGGGTGCGGAAGCGCTCGGGCGACCAGTCGGGCTTGTAGAAGGGGCCCGACAGGCGGCCGTGGCCGTCGATCTTGTCCTCGTCGCTGTAGAGGTAGTCGGCCTCGGGTGTGGCCGTGAGCGCGTCGTCGACGAGCCGCAGCGCCTCGGGGTGCAGGGTGTCGTCGTGGTCGAGCAGCACCACGAACTCGCCCTGCGCCATGGCCAGGGCGTCGTTGGACGCGGCCACGATGCCGCCGTTCGCCTCGCGGCGGGCGATGCGCACCCGGGCGTCGGCCCGGGCGCCTCGGCGAGCACGTCGGCCACGTGCGGCGACGGCGAGCAGTCGTCGACGAGGCACAGCTCCCAGTCGTCGAACGTCTGGGCGGTCACCGACGCGATCGTCTCCCGCAGGACGTCGGCGGGTGGGTCGTAGACCGGCGTGACGATGGAGAACCGCGGGGTCATGTCCCCGGAGCCCGCCGTTCCCGCAGCTTGCGCAGCGGGGTCGCGGCCGCCTGTGTGAGCCGCCACGACGTCGACCCGAGCACCTCGTTCAGGCGGTCCTCCATCGCCCCGTAGCGCTCGACCTGGGCCTCGAGCTCGGTCGGCGCGGCCCCGCGCCGTGGCCAGCTCGGCGTCGTGCCCGATGGCGGCGTCGCGCAGGCGCAACACCTCCTTGCGCAGGTCGGCCACCTCGTCGGTGAGCTTGCGGACGTCCACGCCTTCGGCCGCTTCGGTGAGGCGCTCGAGCTTGGCCTGCATGTCGAGCAGGGCGCGCCGCTGATCGAGCGTCTCGGCGCGCAGCGCGTACCAGGCCCGGTCGTACTCGAGCACCACCTCGACGAGGGACGGCTCGGACCGCCGGTACAGCGTCGCCCACGGGGACAGGTAGGCCGGGTCGTGACGGAAGTCGCGGAACATGCCGTGCGCGGCGAAGAGCTGCGACCAGCGCTCGGGGGGCTGGATGTTGACGTGGGTCGGCTCGTCGCGGTCGCCCGGGGTCGACGACAGCAGCACCCGGTCGGTGGCGGCGGCCAGGTTGGCGACCGCGGCGGCGGCATCGGCGGGATCGAGGTGCTCGATGACCTCGATGCAGGTGATCAGGTCGTACGCGGCCCTCGATCGGCTCGGTCAGCGATCCCACCCGCACGTGGTCGCGCACGGCCTCGGGCGCCTCCGCCACCGCCACCTCGGAGAGGTCGAAGCCGCTGGCGTCGACGCCGCGCTCGCGCAGCGCGGCCACCAGGAACCCCTTGGCGCACCCGGCGTCGAGCACGGTCTTCGGCGCGATCTGGGCCACGATGGCGTCGGCGACCCCGCCGAAGAACTGGCGCCAGTTCTCCTCCTCGTACGGCATCGCGTAGGACCCGTAGTACCAGTGGCCGTAGAGCTGGCCGGCCCCGGCGGCGGACGGGGCGGGCTCGGCGTCGTCGGCGGGCGCGGGAGACGGGAGTTCGGCGTCGGGCACGGCCTGCGAGTCTACCGGCGCGGCCGACCGCGGCCGTGACCTTGACGGCCGCGGGGTCGGGCACGATCATCCCCGACCGGTGCCCGTCTCGACCTCCTCGTCCCCGGCGCGCGGCCGCGCCCCGGCGGCGGCCGTGCCCTTCGTCCGCCTCGTCGTGCTGAACTGGAACGGCCGCGACCACCTGGCTCGCTGCCTCGACGCCCTGTGCGCGCTCGACTGGCCGGCCGACCGCCTCGACCTCGTCGTGGTCGACAACGCGTCGACCGACGGCAGCGACGGGCTGGTCGAGGGCTATCCCCGTGTGCGCCTGGTGCGCAACGACCACAACGGCGGGTTCGTCGCCAACAACCTGGCGCTGCGCGACCTCGACGGGGTCGACTTCGTCGGGCTGGTCAACGCCGACTCGTTCGTCGAGCCCGGCTGGCTCGCCGCCCTGGTCGCCGGCATCGAGGCGGACGATGGGCTGGGCGCGGTCTCGGCTCGGATGGTGTTCGCCGACCGCTTCGTGGAGGTCGAGATCGCCTCGCCCACCTTCAGCCCGCCGGGCCCCGACCCCCGCGACCTCGGGGTGATGGTCAGCGGGGTGCGGGTCGACCACGTGGACCGCTGGCGTAACGCCCAGGTGGCGGAGGGTGCCTGGGGCATCGAGCACCGCCCCGACGGGAGCACCTTCCAGTGGACGAGCGACCACGCCACGGTGCGGGTCCCCGTCGGCGACGGGGCCCGCCTGCCCGACCGGGTCGAGGTCGAGCTGTCCGCCGAGGCGCGCAAGTCCGTGACGGTCCGCTCGGGCGACGCGGCGGCGACCGTGGTGGTCGGCACCGAGCGGGCCTGGCACCCGGTACCCGCGGCCGGCCCGTCCATCGACGTGGTCCAGAACGCGGGCTCGGTGATCATCGAGGGGGGCTACGGCGCCGACCGGGGCTTCCTCGAGCCCGACGCCGGCCAGTACGACGCCCCGGCCGAGGTGTTCGCCTGGTGCGGCGGCAGCGTGCTGCTGCGCCCGGCCTACCTGGCGGACGTCGGGCTGTTCGACGACGACTTCTTCCTCTACTACGAGGACACCGACCTGTCGTGGCGCGGCCGCAGCCGGGGCTGGCGCTACCGCTACGTGCCCGACGCCCGGGCCCGCCACGTCCACGCGGCGTCGACCGGCGAGGGGTCGCCCGTCTTCCAGCACTACGTCGAGCGCAACCGGCTCCTGATGCTGGTCAAGAACGCCCCGCCCCGCCTGGCGGCGAACGCCGTGTGGCGCTATCTCCTGACGACCCTGTCGTACACCCGGCGGGACATCGTGGCTCCGGTCGTGGGCAGGCACCGGCCCCGGCCCACCATCGTGTGGCGGCGGGGGAAGTCGTTCGCCAGCTTCCTGCGGCTGCTGCCCGAGGGCACTGGTGGCGCGCCGCCGCATCCGCCGGGCGGCCACGGTCGGTGACGCCGAGCTGGCCGCCTGGCAGGTTCGCCGGTGAGAGGCCGACAGTGAAGGTCGCGGTCTACGACCGCTACTGGTCGACCGGCGGGGGAGGCGAGCGCTTCGCGGCGGGCATCGCGGCCGCGTTGGCCGGCGATCACGACGTGCGCCTGCTCGCCCACGGCGACGTCGACCTCGGGTGGCTCGGGGAGCGACTGCACCTCGACCTCTCGGGGGTGGGCGTCGACGTGCTCGACGACGACCTCGGCGTGACCCGCGCCTCCGCCGCCTACGACCTGCTGGTCAACGCCTCCTATCTGAGCTGGGACGCCAACCGGGCCCGGCACGGGATCTTCGTCGTGCACTTCCCAGGCCCGCGCCCGGGCGGGGCCGAGCGGGCGCGCCGCTGGGTCGCCGGCCACGCCGCCGGGGTGCTGGCCGCCGGCGGGGCGCGGGTCGAGCTCGGGGAGCGGTTCTACACGCCCGAGTCCACCCGGCTGCACGGGATCCGCTGGACGGGGGGCGACGCCGAGCTGCTGGTGTCGTCCGAGCACGGTGGGCCGGTGCCGGTGACCGTGCTGCTCGGTCGGTACCTGCCGCCATCCGTGGGCCCCGTGGAGGTCCGCGCCGAGGTCGACGGCGAGGTGCTCGGGCGGGCGATCCTCGACACACCCGCCTCCCGGCTCGACCGGCGGCGCAGCGTGGCACTGCGCTTCACGGTCCCCGTGCCCGCCGGCTCGACCGTGCGCGTGGACCTGCGGTCACCGTCGTGGGTGCCGGCCGACGTGGGCGTCGGCGCCGACCGGCGGCCCCTCGGCGTGCCGGTGATCGGCGCGCACGCGGGCGGCGGCTGGCGGGGCGGCGTGGCCCGGGCGGTGCCCGCCCTCGCCGGCCAGACCGGCGTGCCCGCCCACCTCGACACCTACGACCGCCTCGTCGCCAACTCGCGTTACACGCAGGGCTGGATCGAGCGCCTCTGGCACCGGCCGAGCGGCCTGCTGTACCCGCCGGTCGGGATGATGACACGGGGCGAGAAGGCCCCGGTGATCCTGTCGGTGGGCCGCTTCTTCCTGCCGGGCTCCGGGCACAACAAGAAGCAGCTCGAGATGGTGACGGCGTTCCGGGATCTGGTCGCCCGCGGCGGGGCCGAGGGCTGGGAGTACCACCTCGTCGGCGGCTGCGCGCCCGAGCACCGGCCCTACCTCGACCAGATCCGGGCGGTCGCCGCCGGCCTGCCCGTGGTCCTCCACCCCGACGCCTCGGGGGCCGAGCTGGGCGACCTCTACGCCCGCGCCTCGATCTTCTGGCACGCGGCGGGCCTCGGCGAGGACCCCGAGCGGCACCCCGACCGCTACGAGCACTTCGGCATCACCACCGTCGAGGCCATGTCGGCCGGCGCGGTGCCCGTCGTGATCGACGCCGCCGGGCAGGTCGAGATCGTCGAGCACGGCGCGACGGGCTATCGCTTCGCGGGCCTCGACGACCTGGTGAGCCACACCGAGCGGCTGATCGCCGACCCCGCCTGGCGGGCCGCCCTGTCGGCCGCGGCCGAGCGGCGGGCCCACGACTTCGGGTGGGAGGCGTTCACGGCCGCGGTGCGGGCCGAGATCGACCCGTTCTGTCAGACCTGAGCCGCCGCATTGCCGGTGAGGTCTGACGGAACGGTGGAATCGGCTGACATGATCGGGGGCGTGCCCGCTGCCGCCGCCGACCCGTCGCACTCGCTCTCGACCACCGCCCGCCGGGTGGTGCGGGCCCTCCGCAGCCCCACCGCCTCGGGCCGGACGGTCGCGGGGCGGCTGGCCCGCATGCCCTCCGCCGAGCGGCGGGTGCGCGAGCTCGCCAACGAGAACCTGCACCTGCGCGAGCTCTACGAGGCATGGGTGCCGACCGGGCACTTCTACTCGCCGTTCCCCGACCTCGACGACTACGGCCGCCGGGTGGCGGGGCTGCGCGATCCGCACCGCGAGCTCCCGGGCATCGACCTGCACGAGGACGAGCAGCTGGCCCTGCTCGAGGTCCTCGCCGCCCTCCTCGACCCGGCGTCGGGGGGCGGGGGCGGCGACCTCCACGAGCACGAGGACCGGCGCGGCGACCGGCGCTACTGGCTCGACAACCCGGCGTACGCCCACGGCGACGGCACCGTGCTCCACGCCATGCTCCGTCACGTGCGGCCCCGCCGGATCGTCGAGGTGGGCTCGGGCTACTCGTCGGCGCTGATCCTCGACACGGTCGAGCAGCACCTGCCCGCCACCACGGTCACGTTCGTCGAGCCGTACCCCGCCCTCGTCGAGGGGCTGTTGCGGGCCGACGACGAGCGGCGGGTCACGATCCACCGCGTGCCGGTGCAGGACGTCGACCCGGCGGTGTTCGCGGCGTTGGAGCCCGGCGACCTGCTGTTCATCGACTCGACCCACGTCGTGAAGGCGGGCAGCGACGTCAACCACCTCTTCTTCGAGGTGCTGCCCCGGCTGGCCGTCGGCGTCTGGGTGCACCTGCACGACATCTTCTTCCCGTTCGAGTACCCCGAGGCATGGGTGCGGGAAGGGCGGGCGTGGCACGAGGCGTACCTGCTGCGGGCGTTCCTGTACCGCAACGAGGCCTTCGCCATCCGCTGGTTCCAGGACATGCTGTGGGCGCGCCATCGCGAGGCCCTGGCCCGCCTTCCCTGGGTGGCTCGGAACCCCGGGGCCAACCTCTGGCTCCAGCGGGTCGCCTGACGGGCGAGGGCAGGCGCGGCTCGACGCCGCGGGCGTCAGACGTGGGCGTGGAAGACCATGCGGCCGCTGCGCGGGCGCGCGAAGCGCTGCTCGATGCGGCGGCGCACCTTGTCCACCACGCCCTGCGGCGCCTCGCTGGGCGGCGCGACCGAGTACCAGCTGTTGGTGGTCCACGGGGCGAACCGGGTCACGCGGGCGAACCCGGCGTCGAGCAGCATGCCCTCGACCGCGGCGGGGTTGGGCCCGAAGAAGTTGCTGCCGTCGTGGTTCAGCGAGTCGGACGGGTAGTACGCGGCGGCCGGCACGTCGACGTCGAGCAGGTCGATGACGGTCTCGACGACGGCCACCCCGCCGGTGACGCTGCGCACCGCCTTCAGGTACCCGATCGGGTCGGGGGCGTGGTACAGCACGCCGAGGAACAGCACGACGTCGAACGTGCCGCCGACCGTCTCGGGCGACACGTCCTCGACCAGGACGGTCCTCGTCTCGACCGCGCTGCCGAGCACCTCGTGCGCCAGGTCGAAGTTGCGGCGGGCGTCGCTGCCCGGCCAGTTCCAGCTCCAGCTGTCGGCCGCCACCACCCGGGCGGCCCCGCGCCGCTCGGACTCGAACGAGTAGAAGCCGTCGTAGGCGCCGATGTCGAGCACGGTGCGCCCGCCCATGTCGGGGAGCTGCATGATGCCGACCTCGGTCGGCGTGTCCTTCTGGCCCGGGGTGCGCACGCCGTTGCCCAGGTCGATGGTGTGGAACCACGTGCGGCTGTCGACCTCGGCCTGCAGCCGTTCGGGCGTCCAGGACCTGGCCTCAGAGGCTGTGCGCCGTCTCAGAACCCATTCGGGAGACAGTACTCCCCACGGGCGCGCGGGCCGACGCCCGGCCCGCCCGGGGACACACCAGGTCAGGCCTCGTCGGCCTCGTCGGCGTCGTCGACACCGTGGGCCGCGAGCAGCTCGTGGGCGGCCGTCGTGGGCGAGACGCGCCCGGCCCGCACGTCGCCCTCGACCTCGGCCAGCCGCTTGGCCACCCGCTCGTCGCGCCGCAGCGACTCGACGAGCCGCTCGCGCATCTCGGCCCACATCCAGGCGACGGCCTGCTCGGCCCGGAGGCGGTCGAGCCCACCGGCGGCCCGCACGTGTGCGTGGAACCGCTCGACCTCGGCCCATGCCTCGTCGATGCCCACCCCGGTCAGGGCCGACGCGGCCACGACCGGTACGGTCCAGCCCGGGTGCTTGGGCCGGAGGAGATGCACCGCGTAGCCGTAGTCGGCGACCGCCCGGCGGGCCGCGGGCTCGAGGTCGCCGTCGGCCTTGTTCACGACGACGACGTCGGCCAGCTCCATGATCCCGCGCTTGATGCCCTGCAGCTCGTCGCCGCCGCCCGGGGCGGCGAGGAGGAGGAAGCAGTCGACCATGTCCGCCACCACCGTCTCGGACTGGCCGACGCCGACCGTCTCGACCAGCACCACGTCGAACCCCGCCGCCTCGCACAGCAGAGCGGCCTCGCGGGTGCGCCGCGCCACCCCGCCGAGGGTGCCCCCCGACGGCGACGGGCGGATGAACGCCCGCGGGTCGCGGGCCAGGCGCTCCATCCGCGTCTTGTCGCCCATGATCGACCCGCCGCTGCGGCGGCTCGACGGGTCGACGGCCAGCACCGCCACCCGGTGCCCGCCCGCGGTGAGGCGCGACCCGAGCTCGTCGATGAACGTCGACTTGCCCGCCCCCGGCGTCCCGCTGACGCCGACGCGCACGGCGCCGCCGGTGGCCGGCAGCACCGCGTCGACGAGGCGGGCGGCCTGGGCGCGGCGGTCGGCGCGGGTCGATTCGACGAGGGTGATCGACCGCGCCAGGGCCCGGCGGTCACCGGCGCGGATCTGCGCGGCGAGTGCGTCGGGGACGGCGGTCATCGGGGCGAGTGTACGATCGCGCGGACGCACGGCCGGACTGGGCAACCCGTGTTGGATCCTCGTGGACGACGAACCTCGTAACCTTGTGTGAACACGAGGTGTCAAGTCTTGACCCGCGTCGGGGACGCGCCGATGCTCCGGCGCGTCGCAACGACAGCGCGACGCCACCGATGAAGCTCATCATCCAGATTCCCTGCCTCAACGAAGAGGACCAGCTGCCCGGAACCCTGGGCGACCTGCCCCGCCAGGTGCCCGGCTTCGACGTGGTCGAGTGGCTCGTCATCGACGACGGCTCGACCGACGGCACGGTCGACGTCGCCTGGGCCCACGGGGTCGACCACGTGGTCAAGCTGACCAACAACCGGGGCCTCGCCTCGGCGTTCCAGGCCGGCCTCGACGCCGCCCTCAAGCTCGGTGCGGACGTCGTGGTCAACACCGACGCCGACAACCAGTACCGGGCGTCGGACATCGCCCGGCTCGTGGAGCCGATTGTGAGCGGCCGGGCCGACATGGTGATCGGCGACCGGGGCGTCACGTCGATCGAGCACTTCTCGCCGACCAAGAAGCGGCTCCAGCGCATCGGCAGCTGGGTGGTCCGGCAGGCGTCGGGCACCGACGTCCCCGACGCGACGTCGGGCTTCCGGGCCTACAACCGCGAGGCGGCGCTGGGCCTCACGGTGGTGTCGACGTTCACCTACACGCTCGAGTCGCTGATCCAGGCGGGGAAGAGCCTGGTGGCGGTCGACCACGTCCCCGTCGGCACGAACGCCAAGACCCGCGAGTCACGCCTGTTCGGCTCGATGTCCTCCTACGTGCGCCGCAACATGCTGGCGATCTTCCGCATCTACACCGGGTACGAGCCGCTGCGCGTGTTCGCCCTGCTGGCCGCGGTGCTGGCGGTGGGCGGGGTGGTGGCGTGGGCGCCGTTCCTGTGGGACTGGGTCGTGCACGACGACCGCAGCGGCCACCTCCAGTCGATCATCCTCGGTGGCGTGCTGCTCATGGCGGCGGTGCAGATCATGGCGCTGGGGGTCCTGGCCGACCTGCTGGCCTCGCACCGCGTCGTCAGCCAGCGCACCCTCGAGCGCGTGCGCCGCATCGAGCTCGAGCTCGGCATCCCGCCGTCGCACTACGTCTCGCCGCCCCCGGCGTCCGAGCGCGAGGCGGCCGAGCCTCAGCCCGACGCCGAGGATCGAGAGCTCGTGGTCACCACCGTGTCGATGGCGGGCGACCCCGACTGATCCCCGCGGGCGCCCGTGGAGGCGGCCGGCTCGGCGTTCGGTGCGCGCCGGTGCCACGGCGCGGTCAGCACCAGCCCCAGCACGTCGGCCAGCACGAACACGAGCCGGCTGCCCACCGCGATCGTGGCGCCGAGGCCGGTCGGCAGGCCGGCCGAGGCGACGAACACCGCCTCGCGGACGCCGGCGCCGGCCGGGACCGGCACGGCGACGAACCCCGCGGTCCACGACAAGGTCGTGGCGATGCCGATGCGCAGCACCGGGGGGTCCGGCAGGAGGGCGCGGGCGACGCACCACGTCGCCGCCCAGATGAACAGCCAGGCGGGGACGTAGCACGCCACGAGCGTCACGGTCTTCCGCCACGGCGGGATGGCGATGTCGGCCCCGCGGCCGGTCAGGCGCACGACGAGGTCGCGCAGGCGCGTGAGCAGGGCCGGGTGGAGCGCGGCCACGCCGACCGGGAGGAGGGCCAGCAGGGCGAGGGCGGCCGGCGACCCGGCCTGCTCGGCGAGGTCGAGCGGCACCAGCACCGAGGCCACCGCCAGGGCCGCGAGATACCAGGCGACGAGCGAGAGCCCGACGCTCGGGTATGCCCGGCGGCGCGGCACCCCGCCGCGCCGCGCCAGCTCGCCCCGGCCGAGGACCGGCCACACCGTGCCGGGCACGTACTTGCCGATCTCGCCGGCGAAGTACCAGGCGACCGTGGGACGGCGCCGCGTCGGGTGGCCGAGCAGCGAGAGCGCCCGGCGCCAGCACGCAGCGACCCAGGTCATGCCCGCCACGGCCAGGACCAGCGCCAGGACCAGCCATCCGGCCGAGGCGCCGGCCACGTCGTCGCCCACCTCGTCCCACTGCGCGGCGATCCGGCCGACCACGAACGCCAGGCAGACGAGCCCGATCGCGCCACCGACCAGTGCGGGCAGGAGCATCGCCCTCCGTGAGCCCCGGCGCGGGCGGTCGGTCGCGGCGTTGCTCACTCGTGCATCCTCGTCGATCCTCGGGGGCCGGCGTCCAACCCGAGTGCCCCGGGGAACTGCTCGTGTCGGGCACATGAACTCTCGGCTGCGATCGGCGCGCGACGCGGCCGCCGGTGCGGGATGAGGGGCCGCGCGGTGCTAAGCCAATGTCTTTGTGACGACGGTCCCGACGGGCAACGCCGTTCCCACCGGCAACACGTACGACAAGTACGCGTCCAGCAACCCGGTCGAACGCCGGCTGATGCGCGGATTCCTCGACGCGCTCGAGGCCGCGCTCCCCGAGCGGCCGCCGGCGGCGGTGCTCGAGGTGGGCATGGGCGAGGGCGAGGTCACGACCGTGGTCCGCGAGCGGTACCCCGACGCCTGCGTCGTGGGCGTCGACCTTCCCGACCTCGACCTGGCCGCCGAGTGGCGCGCTCGGGGCCTGACCGGCCTGTTCGCCGACATCGCCCGCCTGCCCTTCCCGAGCAAGCAGTTCGACCTCGTGCTCGGCATCGAGGTCCTCGAGCACGTGCCCGACCCTGCAGCGGCCCTCGCCGAGCTCGATCGGCTGTGCCGGGGCGAGCTCGTCGTCTCGGTGCCGCGTGAGCCCGTGTGGCGGATGGCCAACATGGCACGCGGCAAGTACCTCGGGGCGCTCGGGAACACACCCGGGCACATCCAGCACTGGTCGTCCCGGCGCTTCGCCGGCCTGATCGGCAGCCGCTTCGACGTCGTCACCGTCCGCCGCCCGTTCCCCTGGACGATGGTCGGCGCCCGCACCCGCGCGGCCGCCCCGGCAGACACGCCCCGGCCATGACCTCCGTCGTCGACAGCACCGAGGTCGACACCACCGCGCCCGCCGGCGCGGTCGAGGCCCCGCCGGCCGAGCCTCCCCACGTCGCGGACCCGGGTACGTGGGTCGCCCGCCACTATTCGCTGCTGGTCATGGCCGCCATCGTGGCCGGGCTGGCGCTGCGCATCGCGGTCAGCTTCACCGACGAGGCGCCGACCACCGACGAGACCGCCTACCTCCGGTCGGGCATGTCGCTCGTGGCGGGCGACGGCTTCGAGCGGGGCGGCGAGCCCGAGCTGCACTTCCCGCCGGTCGTGCCCGTGCTGCTCGGCCTGGCGAGCGAGGTGTTCGCCGATCCCCACACCGGGGCGGTCGTGCTCACGCTCGTGTCCAGCACGGCACTCGTCCTCCCGCTGGCTGCGCTGGCCAGGCGGATCGGGGGTTCGACAGCAGGCGCGGTCACGGCCTGGGTCGCCGCCATCGGTCCCGGCCTGTCGACGAGCCTGGTCAACCGGGGCGCGGGCTCCGAGGCGACGTACCTGTTCCTCGTGGCGACGGCCGTCTGGTGCGTGGTGTCGGCCGCCGACGCCACCGGACGAGCGCGCTCGGTGCGGATCGGCGGGGCCGGCCTGCTCGTCGGCCTCGCCTACCTCACCCGTCCCGAGGGCCTGTTCTTCGCCCTGCCCATCGGGCTCGCCGTCGTGTTCCTCGGGGCGCGGGCGGCGCGGGGCCAGAGCCTCGTGCGCCGGGCGCGGGCCGCGGCACCGCTGGCCGTGTGGTTCGCCGTCCCGCTCCTGCTGTGCATCGCGCCGTACGCCGCCTACCTCTACGACCACACCGGCAAGGTCCAGCTCAGCGCCAAGACGCAGGACGCCTCGATCGAGGCCTGGCACGCGGTCGCCCAGGCCGACCGCGCCGAGCGCGACAGCGTGCTGTGGGCGCTCGACGAGACAGGTCTGCAGTTCGCCAACACCGAGCGCACGTCGTTGCCGAGCCTGGCCGCCGGCGATCCCGGCGGCTACGCCGCCATCGTCGGCACGAACGTGGTCGAGCTGTTCCAGGAGATCACGGCCCCCGAGAAGGGTCAGATCCTGACCTGGGTCCTGCTCCCGTTCCCGCTGTGGGTGCTGGCCGGCATCGGGGCCTGGCGGTCCCGCCGCTCGTGGGCCGCCCGCTTCGTGCTGGCCGGCGCCGCCCTACCGGTGGCCACGGCGCTCGCCTTCTTCGTGCAGCCCCGCTACCTGGTGGTGACGACCGCGCTCGCCACGGTCTTCGTCGGGGTGGCGGTGCCGACGCTCGGGCGGGCCTGGGTCAAGCCGGTCGTCGCCGGTGGCCTCGCACTGCTCGTCCTCTCGTCGGTCGCGGGGTTCCGCAGCCCGGCGGCCGGGTGGTGGCACCCGTCCGAGGGCCTCGACCAGCGTGAGGCCGGCGAGTGGATCGCCGCCAACGCCGGGCCCGACGATCGCATCATCACCCGCAGCATGGTCGTCGAGTTCTACGCCGAGCGGCCGGCGATGGCGATCCCCTACGCGGAGATCGACGAGCTCATCGCCTACGCCCGCCACTACGGGGCCCAGTACATCGTCGTCGACTGGTACACGATCGTGCGCCTGCGCCCGCAGCTCGAGCCGCTGAAGGACCCCACATTCGTGGTGCCAGGGCTGCGGCTCGTGTGGCAGGAGCGGGTCGAGGGGCGCACGAGCCGCATCTACGCGGTCGAGCCGGCCCCCGACACGGACTCGCCGATGGGCCCGCCGCTGGGCTTCGTCGGCGACGGCTGAGCGGCCGCCGACCGCCACACCGCCACGCTCAGCACGACCGTCGCGACCGTCGCCGCGGCCGCCACCGCGACCACCGCCGCCGCGGGCCACGGGCTCCACGCCAGCACGCCGTCCAGGGCGCCCAGCCGGCCGTCGCCCGACCACGACCCGCGGACGACGTCGGCCAGCATCCAGCCCTGCAGCACGACGGCGAGGCCCACCACGGCCACCCCGGCCCGCCGGTGCAGCCGCACCGCCCCGATGGCCGCCACCGCGGCCGGCGCCGCGCCCACGCCGAACAGGTAACGGCCCTGCACGAACGCGAAGCGGCCGGTGGTCTCGAACAGGCCCCACGCCCGGCGGTAGACGAACGCCACCAGCAGGATGACGGGCAGCCACGCCAGGACGACGTCGACGCGTCGCAGACCGTCGTCGGGGGCCGGTCGCAGGCCGGGCCGGGCGTGGCGCAGCGCCACGAGCGTGGCCACGAGGATCGCCCCGGCCGTCGAGCGCGACCAGCGCCACGGGCAGGTCGAACTTCGGCGTGCCGAAGCCGACCCAGGCCCAGGTGCGGGTCACCATCCGGCCCGCGAACGTCCAGGCGTACGACAGCTGGTCGGGGGAGAACCCGTCGGGGCGGTCGGCCGTCGTGCGGGTCAGGCTCTCGGTGGTCGGCGCCGGCTCGCCCTCCCGCACCCAGTTGGCCAGCCACCACCAACCGCCCACGGCCAGCGCCACCGCCCCGGCGACCGCCATCGGCACCACCGGCCGGCGCCCGCGGGTCGTGCGCCAGCCGACCAGGTAGGCGACCACGACCCAGGGCACGAACATCGCCGCGAACGCCTTGGTCAGCAGCGCCAGCCCGAGCAGGACGCCCACGCCCACGTCGGTCGCCCGGGTGCGGCGGCCGCGGGCCACCCCGGCCAGCAGCACGGCGAGGCCGGCGCCCACCAGGGCGAACAGGTTGTCGTTGTTCACCGCCGCGCCGACGTGCGCCAGCTGCGGGACGCACAGCGGCAACACCGCCGCCACCGTGCCGGCGCGGTCGTCGCCGCCCAACCGCCGCACCACGGCCCACGCCAGCAGGGGCAGCGGCACGAGGAGCAGCACGTTGGCCAGGCGCAGCAGCCCGATCTCGCGGTCGAGCGACGGCAGGCCGTCGCCCGGTAGAAGCGCACCGCTCGACGCGCAGCACCGTCGCCATCGCCTCGTAGTAGAGGGGCGGGTGCTGCGGCATCTGGTTGTAGACGTAGGGGTAGCCGGCTCGCGCGCTGCCGTCGGGGCCGAGCCGGCGGGCGTTGTCGTCGGGCGTGGTGCCGCCGAGGTCGTCGACGTCGGGGCGGTCCGATCGGGGCGGTGCGTCGGCCTCGTCGAAGCGTGGCCAGGGAATGGCCAGGTCGATCAGGTAGCGGTCGTCGTCGAGACCGATCTCCTCGCCGAACCGCCGCCCGTCGAACGACGGGTACGGGTTCCCCTCGGCCAGGTGGAGCACGAGGTCGACGTGCGCCGCCTCGTCGGGGGCCCGGTAGTGCGGCTGGGCGACGGACCACAGCGCGCCGACCAGCCCCAGCAGCAGCGCCGCCAGCCACACCGCGAGCGGGGGCCGACCGGTGCCGATCGGGCCCGAGGCCCCGGCGCGGTGCCGTGGCCGTGGGGCGTCCGTCGGCCCGCCGGCCTCATCGCCCACGGCGTCCCGCCCGGTGGCCGGGGAGCGGTGGATCGTCGTCGCCACGGCACGACGGTACAGACGTGGCGGGCGCCCCGACCGCAGGCGGCTGTGGCGAGGCCGAGATGTCGCCTGGCGGTAACCTCCCCGTCACCCCAGGAGTGTGCTCACGGTCAGGCGGCCGCCCGGGTGCGCAGCAGGTCCAGCACCTTGCGGGCCGCGGCCGGGATGTTCGTGCCCGGTCCGAACACCGCGGCCACGCCGGCGCGGTGCAGGGCGTCGTAGTCCTGCGGCGGGATCACGCCGCCGCACACGACGACCACGTCCCCCGCACCCGCGGCCTTCAGCTCGTCGATCAGCTGCGGTACGAGCGTGAGGTGTCCCGCGGCCTGGCTGGACACGCCGACGACGTGGACGTCGTTGTCGACCGCGTCGCGGGCGGCCTCGGCAGGCGTCTGGAACAGGGGACCGACGTCGACGTCGAAGCCCAGGTCGGCGAACGCGGTGGCGATGACCTTGGCGCCCCGGTCGTGCCCGTCCTGGCCCATCTTCACGACCAGCATGCGGGGGCGGCGGCCCTCGGCCTCGGCGAACGCCTCGACGTCGGCCTGCGCGGACTCGAAGGCGTCGTCGCCCTCGTAGGCCGCGCCGTACACGCCGTGGATCGAGCGGATCTCGGCCTTGTGCCGGTCGAACACCTGCTCCATGGCGTCGCTCATCTCGCCGACCGTGGCTCGGGCCCGGGCCGCCTCGATGCACAGGGCGAGCAGGTTCTCCTTGCCGGCCGCCCCCTCGGTGAGCCGGCGCAGGGCGTCCTGGCAGGCCTGCTCGTCGCGGGTGGCGCGCACCCGTTCGAGGCGGGCGATCTGCTGGCGGCGCACGTCGGTGTTGTCGATCGACAGCACGTCCACGTGCTCGGGGTTCGTCGGCTGGTACTTGTTCACCCCCACGATGACCTCGTCGCCCCGGTCGACGCGGGCCTGCCGGCGGGCCGCCGACTCCTCGATGCGCAGCTTGGGCATGCCCGAGGCCACCGCCTTGGTCATGCCGCCGAGCTGCTCGACCTCCTCGATGAGCGCCCACGCCTCGGCGGCCAACCGGTCGGTCAGGGCCTCGACGTAGTAGCTCCCCGCCAGGGGGTCGACGACGTGGGGGATGCCGGTCTCCTCGGCCACGATGAGCTGGGTGTTGCGAGCGATGCGGGCCGAGAAGTCGGTGGGCAGGCCGAGCGCCTCGTCGAAGCTGTTCGTGTGCAGGCTCTGCGTGCCGCCGAGCACGGCGGCCATGGCCTCCACCGCCGTGCGCACCACGTTGTTGTACGGGTCCTGCTCGGTGAGCGACACGCCGCTCGTCTGGCAGTGCGTGCGCAGCATCGCCGAGCGCGGGTCCTCGGGGTCGAACTGCGAGATGACCCGGTGCCAGAGCAGGCGGGCCGCCCGCAGCTTGGCCACCTCCATGAAGAAGTTCATGCCGATGGCGAAGAAGAAGGACAGCCGGCCCGCGAACTTGTCGATGTCGAGCCCGCGGTCGAGGGCGTAGCGCACGTACTCGAGGCCGTCGGCGATCGTGAACGCCAGCTCCTGGACGGCCGTCGCCCCCGCCTCCTGCATGTGGTAGCCCGAGATCGAGATCGAGTTGAACCGGGGCATGTTGTGCGCGGTGTACTCGATGATGTCGGCCACGATCCGCATGCTCGGCTCGGGCGGGTAGATGTACGTGTTGCGGACCATGAACTCCTTGAGGATGTCGTTCTGGATGGTGCCGCTGAGCTGGGCCTGGTCGACCCCCTGCTCCTGGCCCGCCACCACGAAGGCGGCCAGGCACGGCAGCACCGCCCCGTTCATGGTCATCGAGACCGACATCTTCTCGAGGGGGATCTGGTCGAACAGGATCTTCATGTCCTCGACCGAGTCGATCGCCACACCCGCCTTGCCCACGTCGCCGACGACCCGCGGGTGGTCGCTGTCGTAGCCCCGGTGGGTGGCCAGGTCGAACGCCACCGACAGGCCCATCTGGCCGGCCGCCAGGTTGCGCCGGTAGAAGGCGTTCGACTCCTCGGCCGTCGAGAAGCCCGCGTACTGGCGGATCGTCCAGGGCCGGTTGGCGTACATCGTCGCCCGCACGCCGCGGGTGAAGGGGGCGAAGCCCGGGAGCGAGTCGAGGTCCTCGATCCCCGCGAGGTCGGCGGCCGTGTAGAGCGGCTTGACGTCGATGCCCTCGGGGGTCTGCCACACGAGGGAGTCGGGATCGGCGCCCTTCAGGTCCTCGGCCGCCGACGCCCGCCAGTCGTCGAGGGTGGGCTTCTCGCTCGGCTCGCTGTGCTCAACCACGTGCCGCAGCCTAGGGGAGGTCCCGAGGTGGCCCGAAGTCCCACGGGACCTGGGACCTGGGGCGTTCCCGAGACCGCGACCCGCGCGGCTCGGTGGCGCACGGCCTAACATCGCTCGATCGTGACGTCGCCCGATCGAACCGTCGCCGGAGGTGCGCTGGGGTGAGTGAACCGAGACCCTGCCTGTCCGTCGTGATCCCGTGCTTCAACGAGGTCGGGACCGTCGAGGTCGTCGTGCGCGAGGTCCTCGCCTCGCCCTGGACGGCCGAGGTGGTCCTGGTCGACGACGGATCGACCGACGGGACCCGCGAGGTCCTCGCCCGGTCCTCCGACCCGCGTGTGCGGGTGCTGCTGCAACCCGAGAACCGGGGCAAGGGTGCCGCCCTGCGGCGCGGGTTCGCCGAGGCAGGCGGCGACTACGTCCTGGTGCAGGACGCCGACCTCGAGTACGACCCCCGCGAGTTCGGTGCGCTGGTCCAGCCCCTCGAGGAGGGGCTGGCCGACGTCGTGTTCGGGTCACGCTTCATCTCCAGCGCGCCTCACCGGGTCCTCTACTACTGGCACTCTGTCGGCAACCGGCTGCTCACCACCCTGTCCAACATGGCGACCAACCTCAACCTCACCGACATGGAGACCTGTTACAAGGTCTTCCGGCGCGAGGTCATCCAGTCGCTGCACCTCGAGGAGGACCGGTTCGGGTTCGAGCCCGAGGTCACGGCCAAGGTGGCCCGGGCGGGCTGGCGGGTCTACGAGCTGGGCATCAGTTACAACGGCCGCACCTACGCCGAGGGCAAGAAGATCGGCTGGCGTGACGGCGTGCGGGCGGTGTGGTGCATCCTCAAGTACTCGGGTCCCGGCGAGCGCGTGCGGGCGCTGGCGGGCGCGGCACCGGTCCCGGCGGCCGACGTCGCCCCGGGGCCGCCGGCGGGCGCGCCCGCGCCGACCGCCAACGGTGCGCGCGCCGGCAGCCAGCACGCCGGCTGAGCGCGGTGCGCGGATGACCGCCGCGCCCCTGTTCGAGCTGCAGGACGTGTCGCTCGAGATCGACGGGGCGACCATCCTCGACCACGTCGACCTGGCCATCGCCGACGGGGGCATCACCGTGCTCGTCGGGCCGTCGGGGGCCGGGAAGTCCACGGTCCTGCGCCTGCTCGACCGTCTCGAGGTGCCCACCTCGGGCGAGGTGCGGTTCCGTGGTCGGCCGCTGGCCGACCTGGACGTCCTCGCGCTGCGGCGGCGCGTGGGCATGGTGTTCCAGCGCCCGGCGCCCTTCCCCGGCACGGTGCGCGACAACCTGCACGTGGCGGACCCGGACGCGGACGAGGAGGCGCTGGTGGCGGCCCTGCACGCCGCCCGGCTCGACGCCGGGTTCCTGGACCGGCCGGCCGACGACCTGTCGGGCGGCGAGGCCCAGCGCATGTGCCTGGCGCGCACGCTGGTCACCCAGCCCGAGGTCCTGCTGATGGACGAGCCGACGTCGGCGCTGGATCCCGAGGCCCGGCGGAGCCTCGAGCGCACGGCGATCCGCCTCGCGGACGAGGGCCGCGAGCTCGTGTGGGTGACCCACGACCTCGACCAAGCCCAACGGCTCGGTGGCGAGATCGTGGTGCTGGTCGGCGGGCGCATCGCGGGCGAGGCCGACCGGGCGCGGTTCCTCGCTGACGAGTTGTCCGCCGACGTGCCGTGGGACGCCGGCGACCGGGACGGAGGTGACGACGATGGATGACGTAGCGATCGGGTGGGGCGGGCTGGCGCTCTCGTTCACCCTCGTGGCCGTGGCGGTCGGGCTGTCGATGTGGCAGGGCCTGCGGCTCGAGCGCGACATGCTCTGGGCGTCAGCGCGTGCGCTCGTCCAGCTCCTGGCCGTGGGGTACGTCCTCCTGTTCATCGTCGACGACGACACGCCCGTGGCCTTCGCCTGGGCGTGGGTCGTCGTGATGCTGGCGGTGTCGGCGCTCACCGCCCGGCGGCGGGCCCCCGAGGTGCCCGGCATCACCTGGCTGACGCTGGCGGCGACGTCGGGGTCCGCGCTGCTGAGCCTGTCCGTGGTGTTCGGCCTGGGCGTCTATCCGTTGGTGGGGCGGGCGATCGTGCCGATCGCCGGGATGATGATCGGCAACTCGATCGGCAGCATCGTGGTCGCATCCCGGCGCATCCTGGGCGAGCTCGCCGACCGGCGCCCCGAGGTCGAGGCCCGGCTCGCCCTCGGCCAGCCGTGGCCGGAGGCGTCCAAGCCGTTCGTGCGGTCGGCGCTGCGCACTGCGCTCACCTCACAGATCGAGAACACCAAGGCGGTCGGCCTGGTGTTCCTGCCCGGAGCGATGACCGGGCTCATCCTCGCCGGCGCCGACCCGGTCGACGCGGTGCTCGTCCAGGCCGCGATCATGTACCTCATCCTGGGCTGCGTCGCCACCAACGTCGTGATCATCGGGTTGGGGCTCACCCGCCAGCTGTTCACGCCCGACCACCGGCTGGTCCGCCTGGCCCGGACGAGCGGATGACCCGGTTCACCGAGGCTTCACCGTCACAGCCGGTGGCGAAGGGGTGAGGCCGGGGGCGTGCGCCCGTAACCTGGGCACATGCCGCTGCGCTTCGTGATCATCGGTGGTGGCCCGGCGGGCAACACCGCCGCCACCACCGCCGCCCGCCTGGGCGCCGAGGTCACGATGATCGAGCGCGACATCGTCGGCGGCGCCGCCCACCTGCTCGACTGCATCCCGTCCAAGGCGATGATCGCCACGGCCGGCGCCATGGGCGCCGTCGAGGCCAGCGCCGGCATGGGCCTGGCCGTCGGCGATCCCCAGCTCGACCTCGAGGGCCTGCGGCACCGGATCAAGTCGATCGAGGCGCGGCTCGAGCACAACGTGGTCGACCTGTTGCGCAGCCAGAGCGTCCGGATGATCCAGGGCACGGCCCGGCTCAAGGGCCCCCACGAGGTGGTCGCCGAGACGCCCGAGGGCGTGCGCGAGCTCGAGGCCGACGCCATCCTGCTGTCGACCGGCAGCCGGCCCCGCATCCCCGACTGGGCGCAGGTCGACGGCGAGCGCGTGCTCACCACGCGCGACGCCTACCCGCCGAGCGAGATGCCCGAGCACCTCGTCGTCATCGGGTCGGGCGTCACCGGCGTCGAGTTCGTGCACATGTTCTCGTCGCTCGGCAGCAAGGTGACGCTCATCGTGAGCCGGCAGCAGGTGCTGCCGCAGAAGGACCCCGAGGTCGCCGCCGCCCTCGAGTCCGAGCTGCTGCGCCGCGGGGTCCAGCTGTTCAAGGGCGCCCGGGCCGAGGGCATCGACCGCACCGACGACGGCGGCGTGGCGGTGCGCTGCTCCGACGGGCGGGTGGCCCGGGGCAGCCACGCCCTGCTGGCCATCGGGTCGATCCCCAACAGCGACGGGCTGGGCCTCGACGCCGGCGGGGTCGACGTGGACGAGGGCGGCTACGTGCCGATCAACCACCACTGCGTCACCAACGTGCCGCACATCTACGCCGCCGGCGACCTGTCGGGGAAGCTGCCGCTGTCGTCGGTGGCGTCCATGCAGGGCCGGAAGATCGCCGAGCACGTCATGGGCCTGCACACCCGGGTCCACCGCCACCTGGACTACGACAAGGCCGCCTCGGCCATCTTCACCGAGCCCGAGATCGCCGACGTCGGGCTGGCCGAGGCCGACGCCTTCGCCGAGGGCCGCAAGCTGCGGGTGACCAAGGTGCCGTTCTCGGCGTCGGCCAAGGCGCTGATCAACAACGAGACGAAGGGGTTCGTGAAGATCCTGTCCGACCCCGCCACCGGCGTGGTGCTGGGCGGGTCGATCGTCGGCCACTCGGCCGCCGAGCTGATCTCGGTGCTGGCCCTGGCCGTCACCAACGGGCTCAAGGTCAACGACATCGTCGAGAGCCTCCTGGTCCACCCGAGCCTGGCCGAAGCCCTGGCCGACGCAGCCGAGTAACATCTGTTCTGTCAGACCTCACCGGCGATCTGGCGGCTCAGGTCTGACAGAACGGGCTCGTTCCCGGGCCCGGTACAGGTCGGCCAGCTCGCGGGCCGTCTGGGCCCGCCGCAGGGTCACGTCGTCGTACGTGACCTCGACGACGTCCCAGCCCAGGGCCTTGAGCCGCCGGCGTCGCCGGCGGTCCCACTCGTGCGCCCGCTTCCCCGAGTGGTGCGCCAGGCTGTCGCACTCGACCGCCCACATGATCTTCGGCCAGGCCAGGTCGAGGTGGGCGACGAACTGGCCGTCCCGCACGGTGTGCTGGAGCACCGGCTCGGGCAGGCCGGCCGCCCGCACCATCCGGACCGCACGGGTCTCGAACCCGCTGTCGGTGTAGCGGCCCCGCCCGGCCCGCTCGTCGAGGAGCGCCCGGATGGTGGGGATGCCTCGCCGGCCGCGACGCGCCAGCTCCCGCGAACGCAGCTCCACCGCGTCGAGCGTCCCCGGCCATCGCCGCGACGCGTCGTCCAGGGCCAGGCCGACCTGGAACGGGTGCGCCACGGCCGCCAGGTCGATGATCGTCCGTGCGACCGACGTGCACGGGATGCCGTCGACCTCGTCGAGGTCGACGCCGCGCAGGGCCCGGGTCTCGTGGACGACCCAGTCCCCGCGCCGGCGCCGGGACCCGTAGGGCACCAGCACCTCGATCGTTCGGGGCGGGAACCCGTCGAGGTCGCGCACGGCAGCCGAGGTGCGGTGCGACGCCCAGCCCGCCGACGACCCGGCGGCGACGCGGACCCGCTGTCGCCAGGTCGGCGGCGCTCCCGCCACGACGTAGACGTTCGGGGCCGGGTGCAGCAGGCGCCCGGCACGATGCCAGGCGCGGAGGTCGTCGGGGCTGACCCCGAGCCCCCGTGCTTCGTCCCACGTGGCGACGGCGTGGTGGGCGCGCGTGTGGTCGACGAAGCGCGACCAGGACGTGGACATGGGGCTTCCCCTTGCGGATGACGTGCTCGCAGGGGCCCCGAACCGGCCCGATCCTCGGTTCCGTCAGACCTCACCGGCAATCCGGCGGCTCAGGTCTGACAGAACGACTACTCGATGACGACGACGACGTCGCCCGAGCCGACCGACTGGCCGGCCTCGACCTTGACCTCTTTGACCGTGCCGGTCTTGTCGGCGGCGATGTTGTTCTCCATCTTCATCGCCTCGAGCACGCACACGGTCTGGCCCTCCTCGACGGCGTCGCCCGCCGACACGAGGACCTTCACGATCGTGCCCTGCATCGGCACCGCCACGTTCCCGCTCCCGGCCGCGGCGGCCGAGGCGCCGGCCGAGCGCCGGGGGCGGGGGGAGGCCTTGCCGGCGCCCCCGCCGGCGGCCACCACGGCGCCGACCTGGGACTCGGGCACCCAGACGGTGACGCCGAAGCGCCGGCCGTTCACCTCCACGTCCACGTCGCGCCGCACCTTGGGCTCGGGCGGCTCGCCGTCGGCGTCGGTCGCCGGCGCCACCGCGACGGCCCCGACCGCCGACAGGTCGAGCCGGTCCTCGACCCACTTGGTCGAGTGCTGCCCGGCGACGAAGTCGTCGTGGCGCAGGATCGCGAGGTCGGCCGGAATGGTGGTTGCGATGCCGGCGATCTCGAACTCGTCGAGCGCCCGGATCGTGCGGGCGATGGCGACCTCGCGGTCGGCGCCCCAGCAGATCAGCTTGCCGACCAGGTTGTCGTAGTACTGCGACACCTCGTCGCCGGCCTCGTAGCCGCCGTCCCACCGCACGCCGTAGCCCTGCGGCACCCGCAGCTTGGCGATGGGGCCGGGGGAGGGGAGGAACTTCCCGCCCGCCGGGTCCTCGGCGTTGATGCGGACCTCGATGGCATGGCCGCGGCGCACGATGTCGTCCTGCGTGAACGACAGCGGCTCGCCCGACGCCACCCGGATCTGCTCGGCCACCAGGTCGAGGCCGGTCACCAGCTCGGTGACGGGGTGCTCGACCTGCAGGCGGGTGTTCATCTCGAGGAAGTAGAACTCGCCGTCCTGAAACAGGAACTCGACCGTGCCGGCGTTGACGTAGCCACAGGCCTTGGTGACCTTGACGGCGGCCTCGCCCATGGCCTGGCGCACCTCGTCGGGGAACAGCGGCGCCGGGCTCTCCTCGATCAGCTTCTGGTGGCGGCGCTGGGCCGAGCAGTCGCGCTCGCCCACCCAGACGGCGTTGCCGTGGGCGTCGGCGAACACCTGCATCTCGATGTGGCGGGGCCAGGTCAGGTAGCGCTCGACGTAGCACTCGCTGCGGCCGAAGCCCTTGAGCGCCTCGGACTGGGCGGACTCGAGCGCCTCGGCGGCCTGGTCGGCCGACGGCACCACCCGCATCCCCCGGCCGCCGCCGCCGTACGCGGCCTTGATCGCCACGGGCCACCCGTGCTCCTCGCCGAACGCGACGACCTCGTCGGCCGAGGTCAGGAACTCGGTGGTGCCGGGCACGCCAACCACGCCGGCCTCCTGCGCGGCGATGCGCGACGACACCTTGTCGCCCATGATCTCGATGGCCTCGGGCGGCGGGCCGATGAACGTCACGCCGCGGGCGGTGATGGCCCGGGCGAAGTCGGTGTTCTCGCTGAAGAACCCGTAGCCGGGGTGCACGCCATCGGCGCCGGAGCGTTCGATGATGTCGAGGATCTTCTCGGTGTCGAGGTAGCTCTCGGCCGCGGTCTGACCGTCGAGCGCGTACGCCTCGTCGGCCAGCCGGACGTGGAGGCTGTCGCGGTCGAGGTCGGAGTACACGGCGACGGAGGCGATGCCGAGCTCGCGGCAGGCCCGAATGACCCGCACCGCGATCTCGCCCCGATTGGCGATCAGGATCTTCGAGAGCACGACATATGTTTACGGGGATGCCGGAGGGTGGTGCCATTCCCGACGCGGGTGGTGGTGGGCGCGACGAGGCCGCCGCGTGCGGCGAGCGGGCGGCCGCCGCGCTGGGTGGCACGAGGTTCGCCGACGTGCGCTGGTCGGCCGCCACCGGGTCCACGAACGCCGATGCGCTGGCGCTCGGTCGCGACGGCGCGCCCGAGGGCATCGTGGTGGTGTCCGACCACCAGTCGGCGGGCCGCGGCCGCCGGGACCGGACGTGGGTGGCGCCGCCGCGCGGCTCGCTGCTCGTGTCGGTCCTGCTGCGCCCGCCGGCCCGCGTGGCAGGTGCGGCGTCGTTGGCGGCGGCGGTGGCGATGGTCGATGCCGTCGAGCGGATCGCCGGCGTGACCCCCGGCATCAAGTGGCCGAACGACCTGGTCATCGCGACCGCCGACGGCGACCGGAAGCTGGCCGGCCTGCTGGCCGAGGCCGACTGGCCCGCTGGCAGCACGATCTCGGGTGGCTACCGGGCGCCCGCGGCGCACGACCGGGCGGTCGTGGTGGTCGGCGTCGGGCTCAACGTGTCGTGGCCCGTGATGGCCGACGACCCGGGCGACGGCGACGCGGCGATCGAACCTGCCCTCGCCGAGGTGGCCGGCCTGGCCACGGCGCTCAACTGGCTGGGGGCCGAGGTCGACAGGGTCGACCTGCTCGTGGCGTTCCTCCGCGGGCTGGAAGACCGGTACGCGGGGCTCGTCTCGGACGGCCCCGACGCCCTGCTGGCCGCCTGGCGCGAGCGGTCGGCCACGCTCGGCCGGCGCGTGCGTGTCGACCTCGGCGCCGACGAGGTCGAGGGCACCGCGGTCGACGTCACCGGCGACGGCCATCTCGTCGTCGAGACGCCCGAGGGCGACCGTCGCACGCTGGCGGTGGGCGACGTCGTGCACCTGCGTCCCGCCTGACGTCAGGGGTCGAGGTCGCGCGCCTGCAGGTCGGCCAGCGCGGCCATGGCCCGCTGCGCCCACGACCCGTCGACCCCGGGGAGCGGGCGACCGTCGAGCATCCGCAGCGGTTGGACGTCGCGCGTGGTCGACGTGAGCAGCACCTCGTCGGCCTCGGCCAGCCGCGGCATCGGCACGTCGTCCTCGTCGGCCTCGGGGACCACCTCGAGGACCAGCGCCCGGGTGACGCCGGGGAGGCAGCCGGCCATCAGCGGGGGCGTGACCAGCACGCCGTCCACGACGGCGAAAACGTTGGTCCCCGTGCCCTCGCACAGGTTCCCGCGGGTGTTGGGCAGGATCGCCTCGGATGCGTCGACCTTGCGCGCCTCGGCCAGGGCGTGGACGTTCTCGGCGAACGACGTGACCTTCACGCCGGCCAGGGCGGCCATCTCGTTGCGGGGCCACGGCACGGTGACGGCCGTGGTCTCGGCGGGCCAGGGTGCGAGGGGCCCAGCGGCGACCACCAGCGTCGGGCGGCTGCCGCTCCGACCCGTGCCAGCCGCTCCGACACCCCCGGTCACCGTGATGCGCAGCCGCGCCGCCGCCAGGCCGGCCGCCGCCACCACCTCGTCGATCACGGCCCGCAGCGCCGGATCGGGGAGCGGGACGTCGAGGCCCAGCCGTCCGGCCCCGTGCCGCAGCCGTTCGAGGTGACGGCGCACCGCGAACGGCACGCCGTCGATGGTCTTGAGCGTCTCGAACACCCCGTCGCCGACGGTGAACCCGTGGTCGAAGACCGAGACCGACGCGGCATCGGGGTCGACGAGCGAGCCGTTGAGCCAAACGGCGGTCGATGTCATGGGCCGCATCGAAGCGCGTCCGTCACGGGGGCGTCGACTCCGCTGCCGAGGGCTCAGCGCCGGCCGGGCAGCGCCAGGCCGGCGCCGGACGCCACGGCCAGCAGGCGGCGGGCCTTGAGCTCGGTCTCGGCCCACTCGCCGTCGGGCGTCGAGTCCCAGGTGATGCCGCCGCCGGTGCCGAGGTGGAGGCGGCCGTGCTCGGCCCAGAACGTGCGGATGGCGACGTTCAGCTCGCCGCAGCGCCGATCGGCGTCCACCCAGCCGACCGCGCCGCAGTAGACGCCGCGGGGCGCCGTCTCGAGCCGGGCGATGTGGGCGAGGGCGGCCAGCTTCGGTGCCCCGGTCACCGATCCGGGCGGGAACGTGGCGGCGACGATGTCGCCCCAGGTCACCCCCGGCCGCAGCCGGCCGGTCACGGTCGACACCAGGTGGACGAGACCGGGGTGCTGCTCGACCGCGCACAGCGCCGGCACCTCGACCGAGCCCCACTCGCACACCCGGCCCAGGTCGTTGCGGACGAGGTCGACGATCATCACGTTCTCGGCCCGGTCCTTCGGGAGGAAGCCCGAGGGATCGGCGGCGGTGCCCTTGATCGGAGACGAGGCGACGCGGTCGCCGTCGCGGCGGAGGAAGCGCTCGGGCGAGGCGGACGCCACCTGGCATCCGGCGGACGGCACCCGGACGACGGCGGCGTACGGCGCCGGGTTGCCCTGGCCGAGGGCGGCGCCGAGGGCGGCGATGTCGGCGTCCGGCGGCAGCGGGGCGGACAGCCGGCGCGTCAGGTTGACCTGGTAGACGTCGCCGGCGGCGATGGCGTCCCGGATGGCGTCGACCCCCGAGCAGAACGCACGGCGATCGAGCGAGCTGACCCACTCGGACGGATCGGGGCCGCGCCACGGCGGCCCGGGCCACGGGCGAGCCGGCCGCGACTCCGCGAAGCGGGCCAGCACGGGCTCGCCGTCGAACGGCAGCACGACGGCCCACAGGCCCCGGCCCTCGAGGGCCGCCAGGTCGGACGTGACGTCGACGAGCCGGGTCAGCAGCCGACCGCCGACGACGGCGAGCGGAGGGGGGTCGAACGCCACGCAGCGAGGATACGGGCGCGCCGGGGCGCGGCCTGCTTCGGTTCCCCGCCGTACCATCGCCGGCGTGCACGTGGAGTTCACCGACGAGCAGCAGGCCCTCCGCAAGCTGGTGCGCGACTTCGCCGAAGGCGAGATCGCGCCGCACGCCGAGCGCTGGGACGCCGACCACACGTTCCCCACCGAGGTGGTGCGGAAGATGGGCGATCTCGGCCTGTTCGGCATCCCGTTCCCCGAGGAGTACGGGGGCGGCGGCGCCGACCTCACCACCCTCTGCATCGCCATCGAGGAGCTCGGGCGGGTCGACCAGTCCCTCGCCATCACGCTGGAGGCCGGCGTCGGCCTCGGCGCCAACCCGATCTACCGGTTCGGCACCGAGGAGCAGCGCCAGACCTGGCTTCCCGACCTGTGCGCCGGCCGGGCCCTCGGCGGATTCGGGCTGACCGAGCCCGATGCGGGCAGCGACGCCGGCGGGACCCGCACCACGGCCGTCCTCGACGAGCAGGCGGGGGAGTGGGTGCTCGACGGCGAGAAGGCGTTCATCACCAACTCGGGCACCGACATCACCGCGCTGGTCACGGTCACGGCCCGCACCGGGGGCGCGGGCGGCGGAACGCCCGAGATCTCGACGATCATCGTCCCTGCGGGCACGCCGGGCCTCACCGTCCAGCCGCCGTACCGGAAGATGGGGTGGCACGCCTCCGACACCCACGGGCTGACGCTCGCCGGGTGCCGGGTGCCGGCGGCGAACCTGCTCGGCGAGCGGGGCCGGGGCTTCGCCCAGTTCCTGCAGATCCTCGACGAGGGCCGCATCGCCATCGCCGCCCTTGCCGTCGGGGTGACCCGCTGCTGCCTCGAGCAGTCGGTCGCCTACGCCGGTGAGCGCCGGGCGTTCGGGCGCCCGATCGGCGCCTACCAGGCGGTGGCGTTCGCCTGCTCCGACCTCGCCGTGATGGCCGAGACCGCGAGCCTGCTCACCTACCAGGCGGCGTGGCTGCGGGACACGGGGCGCCCGTACAAGCGCGAGGCCGCCATGGCCAAGCTCTACGCCACCGAGGGCGCGGTCACGGCGACGCGCATGGCCACCCAGGTGTTCGGCGGCTACGGGTTCATGGACGAGACGCTCGTCGCCCGCCAGTACCGCGACGCCAAGATCCTCGAGATCGGCGAGGGCACGAGCGAGATCCAGCGGCTGGTCATCGCCCGCGACCTCGGCCTCCCGGTGGGCTGAGGGCCGCGGCGCCTGTAAGACTGTCCCGTCCGCAATCCAGGAGTGCCAGACATGAAGCAGTTCGTCACCGGCGGCGCCGGGTTCATCGGCTCGAACTACGTCCGATGGGTCCTCGCCAACACCGACGACGAGGTCACCGTGTACGACGCCCTCACGTACGCGGGCAACCTGTCCACGCTCAAGGACGTCGACGACGACCCGCGCTTCAGCTTCGTCAAGGGCAACATCTGCGATCCCGGCACGCTCGAGGACGCCATGGCCGGCCACGACGCCGTCGTGCACTTCGCGGCCGAGAGCCACGTCGACCGGTCGATCGCCGGTCCCGACGACTTCGTCAACACCAACTGCTTCGGCACCAACGTGGTGATGGACACGGCCCGCCGGCTGGAGGTCCCGCGCGTCATCCACATCGGCACCGACGAGGTGTACGGCTCGGTCGAGCAGGGTTCCTCGCAGGAGACCGACCCGCTCGAGCCCCGGTCGCCGTACTCGGCGTCGAAGGCGGGGTCCGACCTCATCGCCCTGTCGTACTGCTCGACCTACGGCCTGCCGGTGACCGTCACCCGGTGCACCAACAACTTCGGTCCCTACCAGTTCCCCGAGAAGGCCCTCCCGCTGTTCACGACCAACCTCATCGACGGCGGCAACATCCCGCTGTACGGCGACGGCCTGAACGAGCGTGACTGGCTCTACGTCGACGACCACTGCGCCGGCGTCGGGCTGGTCCTGGCCAAGGGCGCCCCCGGCGAGATCTACAACATCGGCGCCGGCAACGAGACCCCCAACCGGGTCCTCGTCGACAAGCTGCTCGCCATGTTCGGCGTGGGGGAGGAGCGCGTGCGACTACGTCACCGACCGCCTGGGCCACGACCGCCGCTATTCCGTCGACATCGACAAGATCACCGCCCTCGGCTGGGCCAAGCAGCGCACGCTGGACGAGGCCCTCGAGGAGACGGTGGCGTGGTACAAGGCCAACGAGTGGTGGTGGCGCCCGCTGAAGGAGCGGGCGGGCCTGGCGTGAGCGAGCGCAGATGAAGGTCCTCATCACCGGCGCCGGCGGTCAGCTCGGGCGCGACCTGCAGATCCACTGCGAGGCGCAGGGGGACGAGGTGGTCGCGGCCACCCACGCGACCCTCGACATCGGCGACCGCGACGCCGTCTACCAGGCGATCGGCGGGACGCGGCCCGACGTCGTGCTGCACGCCGGCGCCTTCACCGCGGTCGACGCCTGCGAGTCCGACCCCGACACCGCGTTCCGGGTCAACTTCCTGGGCACCCGCTGGGTGGCGGACGCCAGCCGCCGCGTGGGGGCGCACCTGGTCGCCGTGTCGACCGACTACGTGTTCGACGGCACGAAGGACGAGCCCTACGTCGAGTGGGACGTGCCCAACCCGCAGTCGGTGTACGGCCGGTCGAAGCGGGGCGGCGAGGCCGAGGTGTGGGACCACGCGCCGGGCTCGGCCATCGTGCGCACGTCGTGGGTGTGCGGCGAGCACGGCAACAACATGGTCAAGACCGTGTTGAAGCTGGCCGAGCGGCCCGAGCTGGCGTTCGTCGACGACCAGCGGGGCCATCCGACGTTCACCGCCGACCTGGCGGTCGGTATCCGCCGCCTGGCCGCCACCCGGGTCCCCGGGCTGTTCCACATGACCAACCAGGGCGCGGTGAGCTGGTACGAGTTCGTGGCCGAGATCCTCGAGTCGGCCGGCCACGACCCGGCCAAGGTCCGCCCGATCAAGACCGCCGACCTCGACCCGCCCCGGCCCGCCCCCCGGCCGGCCAACTCGGTGCTCGACAACGCCGCCCTGCGGCTCGCCGGGTTCCCGCTGCTCCCGCACCACCGCGAGAGCCTCGACCGCCTCGTCGCCCGGCTGACCTGACGGGCTGAGTCAGCCCAGCAGGTCGAGACGGCGAGCGAGGTCGCTGACCATCCGCCGGTCGGGGTCCATGCGGTCGCGCACGGCCCGCCACTCGTCGAGGCGGGGGTACATGGCGGGCAACAGCTCGGGGCGCATGCGGCTCTCCTTGGCCAGGTAGAGCCGCCCGCCGACGTCGGCGACCCGCCGGTCGAGGCGGTCGAGCAGGGGGATCAGGCCCCCGATGCCGGTGGGGACGTCGAGGGTCAGCGTCCACCCCGGGGCCGGGAACGACAGGGGCCCGGGGTCGGCCTCGCCGAAGTACTTGAGCACCGACACCGGGCTGGGGATCTGGTGGTCGGACAGCGCCTCGACGATCTCGCGCAGCACCGCCTCCTCGCCGAACGGCACCAGGCACTGCCACTGCAAAAAGCCGCGGGGCCCGTAGAGCCGGTTCCACTCGCGCACCATGTCGAGCGGGTAGAAGAACTTGTCGATCGACTGCAGCTCGTCGCGGCGCTGGCGGGGCGCCTTGCGGAACCACAGCTCGTTGAACGCCCGGATGGTCGGCCGGCCGAGCACCCCGCTCGGCACGACCGGGGGCGTCGTCACCGTGGGCGGCGGGGAGTAGGTCCGGGAGTCGGGGCCGCGGCGCCGGCTCGGGAGGTCGGCCAGGGTGGCGAAGTCGCCCTGGTTGAGCACCGAGCGGCCGAGCGATCGCCCCCGGGCCAGCAGGTCGACCCAGGCGACCGAGTAGCGGTGCTTCCGCCCACCCTCGGACAGCAGCGCCAGCAGCGTGTCGAGGTCGGGCACCCGGTCGCTGTCGACCCGCAGCAGGCTCGTCTCGATGGGGTGCAGGTCGATGGTGGCCTCGACGATCGTGCCGGTCAGGCCCATGCCGCCGCACGTGGCCCAGAACTCCTCGGCGTGCTCGTCGGGCGTGAGGGTGCGGCGCGTCCCGTCGGGGAGGGCGAGCACGATGGAGCGGACGTGCGCCCCCAGGCTGCCCGTGGCGTGGTGGTCCTTGCCGTGGACGTCGGCCGCGATCGCCCCGCCGATGGTCACGTACTTCGTGCCCGGGGTGACCGGGACGAACCACCCCCGCGGCACGATGGCCCGCAGCAGGTCGTCGATCGACGTGCCGGCCAGGACGCGGGCCGTGCCGGCCGCGCCGTCGAGCTCGAGCAGGCCCGAGACGTCGGTCGAGCAGACCACCGTGCCCCCGGCGTTCATCGCCGCGTCGCCGTACGAGGCGCCGAGGCCCCGGGCGATCGCGCCCCGCGGCCCGGCGGCCTTGACGGCCATCGCCAGCTCGTCGGGGCTCGCCGCGCGCACGACCTGTGCCGCCGACCTGGGGTTGCGGCCCCACCCGGTCACGATCTCGCGCCGGTCGCCCCCCGCTTCGTTCGTCACGCGGTGTACACCCCCAGTGCGAACACGATGGCCCAGGCGATGCCGATCAGCTGGAGCGGCCGGTCGGAGAGCACGATCTCCTCGGGCGCCGACCCCTTCCCCTGATCGAGGACCAGGGCATAGCGCAGCACGGCCATCACGAACGGCAGGATCGAGAGCTGGTACCACGGGACGAACGGCGGGTCGGCCACCGCCCCGGCCTTCTCGAACGCCCACAGGCAGTAGGCCACGAGCACCGCACCCGACGTCACCGACCGCAGGTAGGCGGTGTAGGAGGCCGAGTACGTCTCGAGCACCGCGCGGAACTCGCCGGCGCCGTCGCCCATCTCGCGGGCCTCGGCCGCCCGCTTGCCCGAGATCATGAACAGCGCCCCGAAGCTCGTCACGATGAAGAACCAGTCGGAGATCGGGACCTCGGTGGCGGCGGCGCCGGCCACCGCGCGCAGGACGAAGCCGGCAGCCACGGCCACCAGGTCGACCACCGCCACGTGCTTGAGAACCGACGAGTAGAGGGTGGTCAGCCCGATGTAGCCGAGCGTGGCGTACACGAGGTTGGCGTTGACCGTCGACGCCACCGCCACGGCCCCGGCCAGGAGCACCACCCCCAGGCCGTAGGCGAGGGGCACCGGCACGACGCCCGAGGCCACGGGCCGCGTCGCCTTCTTCGGGTGCAGGCGGTCGGCCTCGGCGTCGCGGGCGTCGTTGATGTAGTAGGTGCCCGAGGCGGCCAGGCAGAAGGCGACGAAGGCGACGGCGGCATCGAGGGCCCACTCGCGGTTGTCCAGCACGCCCGCGGCGGCCGGCGCCGCGAACACCAGCACGTTCTTGGCCCACTGCTTGGGTCGGGCCAGCTTGACGAGGCCGACGAGGAGCGATGTCGACGGTGCTGACGGGCCGTCTGACCGGCCCGTCGGAGCGGGCGGGGTGGACACGGTGCTCATCGCAGCCGCAGCCTCACATCCGGGCGGAGAGCTTGCGCCAGAGCGGTCGCGGGAGGTGCCGGAAGACGGCCATCACGTAGCGGAACGTACCCGGCACCCACACCGTGTGCTTGCCGGCGGCCATGCCTGCCGTCACCGCCTCGGCGACCGCCTCGGGCGTGGTCGACAGCGGGGGGGCCTCGCGCCCCTCGGTCATCGAGGTGTGGACGAAGCCCGGTCGCACGACGACGACGTCGACCCCCGTGCCGGCGAGCGAGTCGCCGAGCCCCTGGGCGAAGCCGTCGAGGGCGCCCTTCGAGGCGCCGTACACGAAGTTCGAGCTGCGGATGCGCTCACCGGCCACCGAGCTGAGGACGACGATGGTCCCGTGCCCCTGCTCCTGCAGGCGGCGGCTGACGTGCAGCAGGGTCGAGACGGCGCCGGTGTAGTTGGCCGTGGTCAGCTCGGCCGCCGCCGTGGGATCGTCGACCAGGTGCGCCTGGTCGCCCAGCACCCCGGCGGCCAGCAGGACGCAGTCGACGTCATCGGCGCCCCCGGTGCCCGGCAGAGCGGCCCACGCCGCCTTGACGGCGTCGGCATGACCGGCCACGTCGGTGGCGTCCCAGGCCGTGATCGCCACCTCGGCACCGGCCGCCCGCAGGCGCTCTGCGACGGGCTCCATCGCTTCGGGCCGTCGCCCCGCCAGCACGATGCGGCGGCACCCCGTCCCTGCGAGCCGCTCGGCCACCGCCGCGCCGATGTCGGACGACCCTCCGAGCACGACGAGCGATTGGATGGCTCCGAGGGCGTTGCGCACAGGCGCTCCTGACATGTGGATCGTCCAGCAGGTGAGGCGGCCCCACCCGCCTGACACCCCCGGCAGGGTGGCCTGCGCGGGACGCGGTCGAGGCTAGTCGACCTGTTCCGCGGTGGCAGGACGACGCGCGCACCCGCGAGTGCTCGCCGCGCCGGCGCGTCCACTACCGTTGTCCGGTCGCTACGCAGCGGTCGACTCGGAGGTCGTAGATGGCGGAGATCGCGGTGATCGGGGCGGGTTACGTGGGCCTCACCACGGCCGCGTGCTTTTCGTCCCTCGGCCACGACGTCGTGTGCGCCGACATCGACGAGGCGCGGGTGGCCCAGCTCTCCGAGGGCGAGATCCCCATCGTCGAGGCGGGCCTCGAGGCGCTCGTGCGCGAGGGCATCGACAGCGGGCACCTGCGCTTTGTCGTGGGGGCCGAGAACGCGGCCCAGGGCGCGGAGTTCGCCTACCTGTGTGTGCCCACGCCCCAGGGCGACGACGGGTCGGCCGACCTGTCCTACATCGAGACCGCCGCGCGCCAGATCGGCCCGGTCCTGCCCGCCGAGGCGGTGGTGGTCAACAAGTCCACCGTGCCCGTGGGCTCGACCCGAGCCGTCGAGCGGGTACTGGGGCGCGACGACGTCCTCGTCGTGTCCAACCCCGAGTTCCTGCGCGAGGGCTCGGCGGTCCACGACTTCCTGAACCCCGACCGCATCGTCATCGGCAGCGACGACCAGTCGGCCGCGGTGCGGGTGGCCTCGCTCTACATCGGCGTCACGGCGCCGCTCATCGTCACCGACCCCGCGTCGGCCGAGACGATCAAGTACGCGTCCAACGCCTTCCTCGCCACCAAGATCAGCTTCGTCAACGCCATGGCCGCCGTCTGCGAGGCGGTCGGCGCCGACGTCAAGGACGTCGTGCTCGGCATGGGCTACGACAAGCGCATCGGTCACGAGTTCCTCAAGCCGGGGCCGGGCTGGGGCGGCTCCTGCTTCCCGAAGGACTCCCGGGCCCTGGTGCACATCGCCGAGACGGCCGGCTATTCCTTCGACCTGCTCCAAGGCGTCATCACCGTGAACGACGATCAGTTCCACCGGGTGGTCGACAAGGTCCGCACCCTGGTCGGCCAGGACCTGGCCGGGGTCAAGGTCGGCGTGTGGGGGCTCACGTTCAAGGCCCGCACCGACGACACCCGAGACTCGCCGGCGCTGCGCATCGTCGGCCTGCTGGCCGAGGCCGGCGCCGAGGTCCGGGCCTACGACCCCGCGGTGAGCGCGCCGGTCGGAGGCGTCGATCCTGCGGCCGACCCGTACTCGGTCTGCCTGGACGCCGACGTGCTCGTCGTGCTCACCGAGTGGGACGAGTTCCGGTGGCTCGACTTCGACAAGGTGGCCGGGCTGATGCGGCGGCCCCTCATCGTGGACGCCCGCAACCTGCTGGACAAGCCCGCGCTGCAGCGGCGCGGGTTCGGCTACGTCGGCATCGGCCGCTGATGGCCCGGGTGGTGGTCACCGGGGGCGCCGGGTTCCTCGGTTCGCACCTTTGCGACGCCCTGCTGGCGCGTGGCGACCGGGTCGTCGCCATCGACAACCTGCTCACCGGGTCGGTCGACAACATCGAGCACCTGTTCGGCCGGCCCGGGTTCACGTTCGTCGAGCACAACGTCAGCCAGTACGTCTGGGTGCCCGGCGAGGTCGACGCGGTGCTGCACTTCGCGAGCCCGGCGTCGCCCGCCGACTTCGAGCGCATCCCGATCCAGATCCTCAAGGTCGGCAGCCTGGGCACGCACAACTGCCTGGGTCTGGCCAAGGCCAAGTCGGCGCGGTTCTTCCTGGCCTCGACCAGCGAGGTCTACGGCGACCCGCAGGTGCACCCGCAGCCCGAGTCGTACTGGGGCCATGTGAACCCCATCGGCCCCCGGGGCGTGTACGACGAGGCCAAGCGGTTCGCCGAGGCGATGACGATGGCCTACCACCGCTCGCACGGCCTCGACGTGCGCATCGTGCGGATCTTCAACACGTACGGGCCCCGGCTCCGGGTCGACGACGGCCGGGCCGTCAGCAACTTCCTGCACCAGGCGCTGCTCGGCAAGCCCATCACGGTGTTCGGCGACGGGTCGCAGACCCGCAGCTTCTGCTACGTCGAGGACGAGGTCCGCGGCTTCCTCGCCCTGCTCGACGGCGACGTCACCGGGCCGGTGAACATCGGCAATCCGAACGAGTTCACGGTGCGCGAGCTGGCTGAGCTGGTGATCGAGGTGACCGGGTCGTCGTCCGAGATCGTGTACGAGCCCCTGCCGGTCGACGATCCGACACAGCGTCAGCCCGACATCACCCTGGCCCGCGACGTGCTGGGGTGGGAGCCGCGCATCGACCTCCGTGAGGGCCTCGAGCGCACGGCCGCCTGGTTCCGCGAGGCCCTCGCCTGACCTGCAACCGGGGATGATCGTCAGGCGTATGACCTGACAACCATCCCCAGTTCGGATGCGACCTATCAGTGGTCGCGGGCCAGGGCCTCGTCGCGATGCGCGAGGTACCAGGCGACCGTGCGGCGGAGGCCCTCGGCGAAGGGGACCTCGGCCTTGAAGCCGAAGCTGCTGGCCGCCCGGCTGGGGTCGACGCGCCGGCGGGGCTGGCCGTCGGGCTTGGACGCGTCCCAGCGGATCTCGCCGGTGAACCCGGTTGCCTGGGCGATCAGGCGGACGAGGTCGCGGATGGGCCGCTCCTCGTCGGTGCCGAGGTTGACCGGGTCGGCCCCGTCGTAGCGCTCGGCGGCGAGCACGATGCCCTCGGCCGCGTCGTCGACGTAGAGGAACTCGCGCGATGCGGACCCCGTGCCCCAGACCTCGATGTGGTCGTCCCCGGCCTCGACCGCGTCGACGCACTTCTTGATCAGCGCCGGGATGACGTGGCTGACCGCAGGGTGGAACTTGTCGCCCGGGCCGTACAGGTTGGTGGGCATGAGGTAGATGACGTCCTGCCCGTACTCGGCCCGGTTGGCCTGGGCCTGCACGAGCTGGGCCAGCTTGGCGATGCCGTAGGGCGCGTTCGTCTCCTCGGGGTAGCCCTGCCACAGCGAGTCCTCGCTGAAGGGCACCGGCGTGTGCTTCGGGTACGAGCAGATCGTGCCGGTGACCACGGTCTTCGGGGTGCCCGACAACCGGGCCTGCTCGATGACGTAGGTGCCCATGAGCAGGTTGTCGAGGTACAGCGACGCCGGGTGCGCCATGTTGGCGCCGATGCCGCCCACCCGGGCCGCCAGGTGGATCACGAGGTCGGGCCGGGCGTCGTCGAAGAGGCGGGCGACGTCGTCGGGCCGGCGCAGGTCGTAGTCGGCCGAGCCGGGCGTCACCAGCCGCCCGACGCCGCGCTGCCGCAGCCGTTCGCAGACGGCCCGGCCGAGGAAGCCGCGTCCCCCGGTGACCACCACGGAGCGGTCGGACCAGGCGGACGGCGAGCCGGAGAACGAGTCGGGCATGGCCCCAAAGCGTACCGGCCGCTCACCGCGCGCTGGTCGTGCGGTCCGGGACACCTGGGGTGCCTGATGCGGCGCCAGGTACCGCCGCCTGCTCGTGGCGTGCGAGGATGCCCGGCCATGCGTGCCGCGGTCGTCATCGAGCAGTGCTGGCACCGTGTGCCCGGCGGCACGGCCACCGCCACGCTCGCCCAGGTCGCCGCCGTCGCCGCCACCGGCCGCGTCGACCAGGTGGGTGTGGCCGCCCGCCACCCCGATCCACCCCCCGAGCCGTGGCGACCGTCCATCCCGGTGCGCCACCTCCCGCTGCCGCGCCTGGCGCTGTACCGCACCTGGCACCGCTGGCGGCGCCCGCCGGTCCAGCGGGCGACCGGGCCGGTCGACGTCGTCCACGCCACCGGCTACGCCATCCCGCCCCGCAGCGCGCCCCTCGTGGTCACCCTGCACGACCTCGCCTGGCGCCGGGAGCCGTCGATGTTCACCCGCAACGGCGTGCGGTTCTTCGAGGCGGGCCTGCGCTGCGTCCTCGACGACGCCGACCTGGTGCTGGCCCCGTCGCGGGCGACGCTCGAGGACTGCGTGGCCGCGGGCATCGCGCGGTCCCGCCTGCGTCACGTGCCCTGGGGCATGACGATGGTCGACGTGACCGATGGCGCTGTCGAGGCCGTGCGCCGCCGGTTCGGCATCACCGGGCGGTACGTGCTGGCGGTCGGCACCCTCGAGCCGCGCAAGAACATCCCGCGCCTGGTCGAGGCGTTCGCCCGGCTGCCCCACCGCGACGTGATGCTGGTGGTCGTCGGCCCCGAGGGGTGGGGCGATTCGCCCTCGACCGAGGTGACGCGGCTGGGGACGCGCCTGCGGTTCACGGGCTTCATCCCCAACGACCAGCTCGGACCTCTCTACGGTGGAGCGTCGGTGGTCTGCTATCCGAGTCTGTGGGAGGGCTACGGCCTGCCCGTGGCCGAGGCGATGGGCGCGGGCGCGCCGGTCGTCACGTCGGCGGGCACCGCCACCGAGGAGCTGGTGGCGGGCGGGGCGGGTCTGGCGGTCGACCCCTACGACGTCGACGCCATCGCCGGCGCGCTCGCGTCCGTGCTCGACGACGACGACCTCGCCGACCGCTTGCGGGCGGCCGGGCGGGAGCGGGCCCGGGCCACCACCTGGGCGGGCACCGCGGCGGCGACGATCGCCGCGTACGAGGAGGTGCTGGGGACGTGAAGGTCGGGTGCAACCTCCTGTGGCTGGTTCCCGGGAACGTCGGCGGGACCGAGACGGCGACCGTGGCGCTCCTGCGCGAGATCGCGGCGGATCCGCCCGACGACGTCGAGCTGACCCTCTACGCGCTCGATTCGTTCGGCCAGACCTACCCCGACGTGGTCGCGGCGTTCCCGACCCACCTGGCGCGCCTGACCGGGCGCCTGCGCGGCGTGCGGGTGGCGGCCGAGAACTCGTGGTTGGCCCGGCAGGCGAAGGGCGAGGTCGACATGGTCCACCACATGGGGGGCGTGCTCCCGGCGGTGCAGGGGGCGCCCGGACTCGTCACGATCCACGACCTGCAGCCGTTCGACATGCCCGAGAACTTCACGTCCACCAAGCGCGCGTACCTGCACCGGTCGATCCCCCGGTCCGTGCGGCGAGCGGTCGGCGTCATGGCGCCGAGCGAGTTCGTGCGGTCCGGCATCGTCGACCGCTTCGGCATCTCCCGCGATCGCGTCAGCCTGGCGCCCTGGGGGGTCGAGCCGCCGAGCACCGACGTGAGCGTCGCCCAGGTCCAGGCCCGCTACGGGCTGCCGCGCCGGTGGTTCGTGTTCCCGTCGTTCACGTGGAACCACAAGAACCACGCCCTGCTGCTGCGGGCCTTCGCGGTGGTCGCCGCCCGCGAGCACGACGTCATGATGGTGCTGACCGGCGGCGAGGGGCCGGCCGAGCAGCACGTGCGCGACCAGATCGCGGGGATGGGGCTGTCCGGACGCGTCCGGCGCACCGGGCTCATCCCGCGCCGGGACGTCCTGGCCATCGTGCGGGGCGCGGTCGCCATGACCTGGCCGTCGCGCTACGAGGGGTTCGGCCTGCCGATCCTCGAGGCGATGAGCCTGGACACGCCGGTGCTCTCCTCCGACGCCGGTGCCCTGCCCGAGGTGGCGGGCGGCGCGGCCCACCTGTTGCCGGTCGACGACCCCGACGCCTGGGTCGAGGGCATGAGGCAGATGCTCGAGGACGGGGAGGAGCGCCAGCGCATGATCGAGGCGGGTCACGCCCGCGTCACGGGCTTCACGTGGCGCCACACGGCGGACTGCATCCTGGACGCGTACCGGAGGGCCGCGAAGAACCTGCCGTCAGACGAGGAGACCGTGCCGTGAGGCTGCTGGTCCTGTGCCCGCACTTCGCCCCCGACACCGCCCCCACGGGGGAGGTGATGACCAGGATCGCCACCGAGCTGATCGCACGGGGCCACGAGCTCCACGTGGTCACGTCGCTGCCGTGGTACCAGCACCACCGCGTCGAGCCAGGGTGGACGGGAAAGGTCGTCCGCCACGAGGACACCGACTGGGGCCGCATCACCCGCGTCCACCCGTTCCCGACCGACAAGCGGAACATCCCCGCCCGGGCCGCCGGCTTCGCCGGCTTCACCGTCCTGTCGACGGCCCTCGGGCTGGCCGGCCGCCGGGGCGCCCGCCCCGACGTGGTGCTGGCGATGTCGCCCCCGCTGACGTTGGGGGGCGCCGGGTGGATGGCGGCGCGGCGGTGGGGCGTCCCGTTCGTGTTCAACATCCAGGACGTCTTCCCCGACGTGGCCGTCGAGCTCGGCGCCATCACCAATCCGCGGGTCATCCAGCTGGCGTCGTGGCTCGAACGGTGGAGCTACCGCCGGTCGGACGCCGTGACCGTGCTGTCCGAGGACCTGCGCGACAACCTCGTCGCCAAGATCCGGGGCACCGTGCCCGACGCCCACGACCGCATCCGGGTCATCCCCAACTTCGTGGACACCGCCCGCATCACCCCCCGCGACCCCGATGCCGGCACCTACCGCGCCGAGCACGGGCTCACCGGGAAGCGGGTCGTGATGTACGCGGGCAACGTGGGGTTCTCGCAGTCGCTCGACCTGGTGCTGGAGGCGGCGCGCGCCTGCGGTGACCGGCCCGACCTGGCGGACGTGGTGTTCGTCGTCAACGGCGGCGGCTCGGCGCGCCCCCAGCTCGAGGAGCAGGCCGCGGGTCTCGGCAACGTGGTCTTCGTCGACTTCCAGCCCAAGGAGCGGCTCCCCGAGGTGCTCGCCGCGGCCGACATCCATGTCGTGCCGCTGCGGCGGGGGCTGGCCCGGTCGAGCGTGCCGTCGAAGACGTACTCGATCCTGGCCGCGGGCCGGCCGGTGGTGGCCAGCGTCGACGAGGGGACCGAGGTGGCGCGCGTGGTCGAGGAGGCGGGCGCCGGGTTGGCCGTGCCGCCCGACGATCCCGCGGCGTTCACGAAGGCCCTGCTCACGCTGCTGGACGACCCTGCCGGGGCCCAGGCCATGGGGCGCGCCGGCCGGGCGTTCGTCGAGGCATGGGCGTCGCCCGCCGCGGTCGCCGAGCGCTACGAGGAGCTGTTCGAGGAGCTGCGTTCGCGTCCGCGGTGACCACGCGGATACCCTCGGAACCTCATGGGTAAGGCCTCCTCCTCCAAGAAGGTTGCGCGCGCCGCACGCGCTGGCGGGCGGACGGCGGGCAACAAGCAGCGCAACCTCCTGTTCCCTGGCGTGATCGGCGTGATCATGGTGCTCGGCGTCGCGCTCGTCGCCTTCGCGGCCAACGACCGCAAGTCCGAGACCGACGTGGCGCCCGTCCTCGGCGACCACTGGCACGCCGCGGTCGGCTTCTACATCTGCGACCAGTTCGAGCCCGACATCGCCGAGTTCGAGAGCCGGGTGGGCATCCACACCCACGGCGACGGCGTCATCCACATCCACCCGTCGTCGGCCGACGGCGCGGGCGAGAACGCCACCCTGGGCGCGTTCCTCGAGGGTGCGGGCGTCACGCTCACCGACACCGAGCTGACGATGGGCGACCAGACCTGGAAGGAGGGCGACCAGAAGTGTGGCGACGAGGACGGCGAGCTGGTGGTCGCCCAGTGGAAGGACGTCGAGAGCACCGACACTGAGCCGGCGCTGATCCGCCGCGACTTCGACTCGATCCGCTTCCGCGAGGACGGCGAGGGGTACACCATCGCCTTCGTCCCCGAGGGCACCACCGACATCCCGAAGCCCGAGTCGGCGGCCCAGCTCCAGACGCTGGGCGCGGCCGACGATCCCACGGCCACGACGTCCACCAGCGCCGGTGCCACCGACACCACGGCGCCCGGCGCCACCACGACGGTGCCGACCACCGCACCGGCCACGACGGTCCCGGCCGGGTGACATGCGGGCGGTCGTGCTCGTCGGCGGGTTCGGCACGCGCCTGCGGCCGCTGACCTGCCACCGTCCCAAGCAGATGCTGCCGATCGTGCACCGGCCGATGCTCGATCACGTCGTCGGCCACCTCGTCGACCACGGCATCGAGGACGTCGTGCTCTCGCTCGGGTTCCGGGCGGACACCTTCGCGGCCGGCTACCCCGACTCCACGTGCGCCGGCGCCCGCGTGCACTACGCAGTCGAGCCCGAGCCGCTCGACACGGCCGGGGCCATCCGCTTCGCGGCCACCCACGCCGGCATCGGCGAGCGGTTCCTGGTGCTCAACGGCGACGTCCTCACCGACCTCGACATCACCCGCTTCGTCGAGTTCCACGACTCCCGCGGGGCCGAGGCCACCATCGCGCTCCACAAGGTCGACGATCCGTCCCGCTACGGCGTCGTGCCGTGCGACGGCGACGGCCGCGTCCTCGAGTTCGTCGAGAAGCCGGCTCCCGGCGAGGCCCCGACCGACCTGATCAACGCCGGCACCTACGTCCTCGAACCGTCCGTGCTCGCCCGCATCGACGACGGGCGGCGGGTCTCGGTCGAGCGCGAGGTCTTCCCCGCGCTCGTGCGCGACCGCAGCCTGTTCGCCCTCGACGGCGAGACCTACTGGATCGACGCCGGCACGCCCGAGACCTACATCCGGGCCCAGCTCGACCTCACCGAGGGCCTCCGGGGCGAGCCGGTGCCGGCGGTCGCCGCGTCGGCCCGCGTCGCGGGCGGCGCCACCGTGCGCCGCTCGGTCGTCGGCCCCGACGCCGTGGTCGAGGCCGGCGCCCGCGTCGAGGGTGCGGTGGTGCTGGCCGGTGCCACGGTGCGCGCCGACGCGGTGGTCGAGAGCTCGATCGTCGGCTTCGGTGCCGAGGTGGCGGCCGGCGCCCACGTGGGCCCGTGCAGCATCATCGGTGACCACCAGGTGGTGGCCGCCGGCGCCCGCCTCGACGGGGTGAAGCAGCCGGCAGACTGCCCCTGAGGGGGGTCCCATGCGCACCCTGGTGACGGGCGGGGCCGGCTTCATCGGCTCGACGCTCGTGGACCGCCTCCTCGCCGAGGGGCACGAGGTCGAGGTGCTCGACGACCTCAGCTCGGGCTCGCTGGCCAACCTGGCGGACGCCCGGGCCGAGCGAACCCACCGGCTGACGTTCCACCAGATCGACGTCGTCGACGAGCGCGCGGTGGACCTGCTCGCCATCCGGGCGCCCGAGGTCGTGTACCACCTCGCGGGGCGGGCCGGCGTGCGCCGTTCGGTGCGCCACCCCCTCGACGACGCCGCGGTCAACGTGGTGGGCACGCTCAACGTGCTCGAGGGTGCTCGCCGGGCCGGCGCCCGCAAGGTGGTCGTCGCGGTCAGCGGCGGCACGGCCTACGGGGAGGTGCGGCCCCGCAACCTGCCGGCGAAGGAGTCGCACGCGCTGGCGCCGCGGTCACCCCACGGGGTCTCGGCTCGCGTCGTCCTCGAGTACCTGCGGCTCTACCGACAGCTCCACGACCTCGAGTACACCGCGCTCGCGCTCGCCAACGTGTACGGGCCGCGCCAGCGCCCGGCCGACGCCGACGACCACGACGGCCACGACGGCGGCGTGATCGCCACGTTCGCGGCACGGCTGCTGGCCGGCGAGGAGTGCACGATCCTCGGCGACGGTGAGCAGACCCGGGACTTCCTGTTCGTCGACGACTGCGTGGACGCCTTCGTCCGGGCCGCCGAGCGGGGCGACGGGCTCGTGATCAACGTCGGCACCGGTGTCGAGACGTCGGTGAACGACCTGTACCTGGCGATGGCGGGCGCCACGGGGGTCGATCGCCCGGCCCGCCAGGCCGCGGCGCATGCCGGCGAGGTGCAGCGCTCGGCGCTCGACGCCGGCCGGGCCGCCATCCAGCTCGGTTGGCGGCCGTGGACGCCGGTGGAGGAGGGCGTCGCCCGGGCGCTCGAGTGGCACGCGGGGCAGGCCTGAACCCGGCGGCGGGCTAGCGGAACAGGTCCTCGTGAGCGGGGCGCACGACCTCGCGGCCCACCTCGCCCCGGCCCAGCCAGGCCGGGTCCACGCCCCGGACGACGGCCGCGCAGATGCCGCCCGACTTGCCCATGACCAGCTCGGCGGCGCTGGCGAGCTCGTCGACCACGCACACCTCGGTGACCGCCAGCTCGCGGCCCAGGCCGTCGGCCGTGCCCCGCAGGTCGACGACGGCCCGGATCCCGGCGCAGCCGATGGCCACGTCGGCGAGGCCCCGCCGCCACACCCGCCCGAAGGTGTCGCTGATCACGACGGCGACGTGCACGCCCAGGCGGGCGCGCAGCCCGTCGCGCAGCCGGCGGGCGGACCGGTCGGGGTCCTCGGGGAGCAGCGCCGCCCACCCGTCCTCGACGTTCGACAGGTCGACGCCGGCGTTGGCGCACACGAAGCCGTGCCGGGTCTCGCTGATGACGAGGTCGCCGCGCCGTCGCAGGACGCGCACCGACTCGGCGTCGACGATGCGGGCCTTGCTGTCGGGGTCGTTCGGGTCGATCGGGACGAGCTGGGCCTCGGCCTTCGACACGACCTTCTGGGTGACGACGAGCACGTCGCCGTCGGCCAGGTACGGGGCGGCGTCGGCGAGCAGGGTGGCGAGGTCGTCGCCCGGGCGCACCTCGCGGACGCCCTCGACGGGCAGGATCTCGAGACCGCGTGCCACGTTGCTTCCTCTCTCCGTCACCGAGCGAGCGCCGCCGCGCACAGCGCGGCTGCGGCGGCGGGATCACGCATGATCGTGTCGGTCACGACGCAGCGCAAACCCGCTGCTCGGACGGCATCCGCGTGGGCCGCGTCCTGCTGGTCGACGACCAGCGTGGCGGCGAAGGGCGCGTAGAGCCGGGCGACCCCGACCACCGAGTCGTCGTGGCCGAGCTCGCGCATGAGGCGGTCGGCAGGACCCTTCAGCGCCCGGCCGCCGACGAGCGGGGACACGGCGACGACGTCCTCGCGCCGGGCCTGCACGGCGGCGCGCACCCCGTCGATCGCCAGCAGCGGCCCGATCGACACGATCGGGTTGGACGGGGCGATCACGATCGTCTCGGCGGCGGCGAGGGCCTCGCGCACCCCGGGGGCCGGTTCGGCGCCCTCGGCCCCGGCGAAGCGCACGGCCGAGACGGCGACGTCGTGGCGGCGCCGGACGAAGTAGTCCTGGAACGCGACCTCCTCGCCGCTGTCGGCCAGCGTCAGCATCGTGCGCAGCCGGTCGTCGGTGGCCGGGAGGACGGTCATCTCGAGGCCCCAGCCCCGTGCGATCTCGCCCGACACCGTCGACAGGGGCGCCCCGTCCGCCCGGCGGCGGGTGCGGTACAGGTGGGTCCCGAGGTCGCGGTCGCCGAGGCCGAACCACGTGTCGCCGCCGTAGCGCTCCAGCGTGGCCATGGCGTGCCAGGTCTCGTCCCGCAGGCCCCAGCCGCGGTCGGGGTCGATGGCGCCGGCCACCGTGTACACGACCGTGTCGAGGTCGGGGCTGATCGCCAGCCCGTGCATCTCCATGTCGTCGGCCACGTTGACCACCGCGGTCACGTCGGCCGGGGGAACGACCCGCACCAGCCCGGCGAGCAGGCGGGCGGCCCCGACGCCCCCGCACAGGACGGTGACGCTCATCCTGGCAGGGGGTGGATCACGCGATGCCCTTGAGCTTCCCCTCGAGCAGGGCGACGTCGGCGTCGACCATCAGGTGGACGAGGCCCTCGAAGCTCGTCTTGGGCTCCCACCCGAGGACGCGGCGGGCCTTGGACGAGTCGCCGACCAGGAGGTCGACCTCGGCCGGCCGGAAGAACTTCTCGTCGATGACCACGTACTTCTCCCAGTCGAGCCCGACGCGGTCGAAGGCCAGCTCGCAGAACTCGCGCACCGAGTGGGTCTTGCCGGTGGCGACCACGTAGTCGTCGGGCTCGTCCTGCTGGAGCATCAGCCACATCGCCTCGACGTAGTCGCCGGCGTAGCCCCAGTCCCGCTTGGCGTCGAGGTTGCCGAGACGCAGCTCGGTCGCGAGGCCGAGCTTGATCTTGGCCACGGCGTTGGAGATCTTGCGCGTCACGAACTCGAGCCCCCGCCGCGGGCCCTCGTGGTTGAAGAGGATGCCGCTCGTGGCGTGCAGGTCGTACGACTCGCGGTAGTTGATCGTGATCCAGTGCCCGTAGACCTTGGCGACGCCGTAGGGCGACCGCGGGTAGAACGGCGTGGTCTCCCGTTGGGGCACCTCGACGACCTTGCCGAACATCTCGCTCGACGAGGCCTGGTAGAAGCGGATCTCGGGGTTGGTGATGCGGATGGCGTCGAGCATGCGGGTCACGCCGATGGCGGTGAACTCGCCGGTCAGCACGGGTTGCTGCCACGACGTCGGCACGAACGACTGGGCCGCCAGGTTGTAGACCTCTTGCGGCTGGTACTCCTGCAGGATCGTCAGGATCGAGACCTGGTCGAGCAGGTCGCCGTGCACGAACTGGATGCGGTCCTGGAAGTGGCCGATGCGCTCCCAGTTGACCGTGCTGGTACGCCGGACCATGCCCAGCACCTCGTAACCCTGATCGAGCAGCAGCTCCGCGAGGTGCGAGCCGTCCTGACCCGTGATGCCGGTCACCAGTGCTCTCTTGGTCACGATCAGGTCTCCTCCGGAAGATCCGCCAGGTTGTCAGCAGCCAAGGCGGGCCCGCCAGTCTGCCAGCACGTCGGACAAGGTCTGGTCCAGCGGGATGGTGGCCTCCCACCCGGTCGCGGCGCGCAGCGCCGTGTTGTCGCCCACCAGCACCGGGATGTCGACCGGGCGCTGCAGCGCCGGATCGGAGACCAGGCGCATGGGGCGCGTGGCCATGGCCAGCAACGCCTCGGCGATCTGCTGGACCGACACGGCCGAGCCCCGGCACACGTTGTAGACCGCACCGGGCTCGCCCGCCTCCATGAGGAGGCGGTAGGCGCGCACGACGTCGCGCACGTCGGTGACGTCGCGCCGCGGGGTCATGTTCCCGATCGGGACCTCGTCGCCGCCGTCGCGCTCGTTGCGGGCGATCCGCGCCGCCAGCGAGGGGGCGACGAACCGGTCGCTCTGCCCCGGGCCGAGGTGGTTGAAGGCACGGACCCGGATGACCGGCAGCCGATGGCCCAGCCAGGCCTGCTGGGCGAGCGCATCGGCGGCCACCTTCGACGCCGCGTAGGGCGACACCGGGCGCAGCGGCCGGTCCTCGCCGAGCGGGAGCTCGTCGCTCGTCACCCGGCCGTAGACGTCGGCGCTGGTGACGGCGAGCACGCGCTCGGCGCCGGCCTGGCGGCACGCCTCGAGCACGTTGAGCGTGCCGAGGGCGTTGGCGAGGAAGGTCTCGCGGGGCTCGGCCCAGCTGCCACCCACGTCGGCCGCGCCGGCCAGGTGGTAGACGGCCTCGGGCTTGGCGGCGACGACGGCCTCGGTCAGGGCGTCGGCGTCGGCGATGTCGATGCCGTCGTCCCGGCGCTCGAGCTCGACGACGTCGTCACCCTGTTGTTCGAGGTGCCGGACCAGGTGAACACCGACGAACCCCCCAGCTCCGGTGACCAGCGCTCTCACGGGCGGTCATGGTAGGTGGTCGACCGGCCTTGCCGTGAACCGCGTCCGTAATGGTTACCGTGCGGTCACCGGGGCGTCGTGTCCGCCGCCTCGAAGAGGTCGGCGAGCCGGTCGGCCGACCGGGTCCAGTCGTAGCCGGCGGCGACGCGCCGCCCCCGTTCGACGAGCGCGGCGCGGTGTGCCTCGTCGCCGAGGACCCGCGCCAGGGCGACGGCGAGGCCGTCCGGGTCGCCGGGTTCGACCAGGTCGGCGCCGTCGCGGCACACCTCGGGCAGCGCCCCGGCCCGGCTGGCCACCACGGGGACGCCCGCGCCCATGGCCTCGACGGGGGGCAGCCCGAACCCCTCGTACACCGAGGGGAACGCGTACACGGATGCGGCCGCCAGGAGGTCGACCCGGGTGCGGTCGTCGACCCGCCCGAGCCGCACGATCCGGTCGCGGTGCGGGGACGCGGCGACGGCGGCCGTCGAGCGCGTCGGCGCCCCACCCGTCGCCCCCGGCGATCACGAGGCGCACGTCGGGATCGTCGGCGGCCAGGGCGTCGAACGCCCGCACGAGCGTCGGCAGGTCCTTCCGCGGCTCGACCGTCCCGACGGCGAGCACGAACCGGTCGCCGCCGGCCAGCGCCCGCCCCCGCCCGGGGTCGCCGGGCCCCGCACCGTCGGTGCCGACACCGTGGTGGATGGCGACGACCCGGTCGGGGTCGGCGCCGAACACGTCGACGACCTCGGCCCGCACGAACTCGGACGGGGTGTGCACCCACGCGCCGCGCCCGAGGGCGCGGCGGATCATCCCGGGGAACGCCAGCGTGAACTCGTTGGCGAGCTCGGGGTAGCGCACCGGCGTCAGGTCGTGGACGGTCATCACCTCGGCCGCACGGGTGGGCGGCACGACGAAGTTCGGGCCCCACACGACGTCGTGGCGACCGATCCAGCGGTCGATCAGCGGGTGGTCGGTGCGACGCCACGCCTCGTGGAGCGGGCGCGCCGCCATCGGCCGGTCGACGACGTCGACGCCGGCCGGGACCGCGTCGCGCAGGCGGCCGCGTCCGCGCCACGTCACCGCGAAGGCGGTGAGCGCCACGTCGTCGCGGCGCGCCAGCCGCGCCACCAGCTCGCGCGCCATCACCCCGACGCCGGTGAGCGGGGACAGCTGGGACGTCAGGTCGACCGCGACGCGCCGCGCCCGCGGGGCAACCACCATCAGTGGACCGGTCAGCCGCCGCCGACCGTGCGCTCGACCTGATCGGTGACCTGGCGCATGGCGCCGGCCACCTGCTTCGCCAGCGCGCGCCGCTGCACCTGGAGGTGCTGGAAGCCGAGGATGCCGAGCCCCACGGCCGTGTAGACGGTGTTCTCCAGCGCCTGGGTGACGTCGTCCACCGAGATCTCTGTGATGCCGGACATGACAGGGGGGAGGTTACCAACGCCAGCTGGAGGGTCCGCGGTCGCGGAACGGGGCTCGGGTACCGTCCGCGCGTCGTGGATCGAGCCGTGGACTCCGCCCCGCAGCCGCACGCGCCGCACGCTTCGCCGCGGCCCGTGGTGGCGGTCCTCGTCACCCACGACGCCCCCGACGATCGCTTCGACCAGGTGCTCGGCGCCCTGGCCGCCCAGGACTACCCGAACCTCGATGTCCTCGTCGTCGACACCGGCGCCGAGGATCCCACCGAGCGCGTTCACGCCGTGCTCCCCGCGGCGCGGGTCCACCGCGTCGACGGCGACCCCGGTTACGGCGAGGCGGCCAACGTCGTCCTCGACCTCGTGTCGGGGGCCGAGTTCTACGTCTTCGCCCACGACGACGCCGCCCCTGACCCCGGCGCGGTCACCGCCCTCGTCGCCGCCGCCGACCAGTGGGACGCCGACATCGTCGGGCCCAAGCTCGTGCAGTGGGACGCCCCCCGCCGCTTCACCCAGTTCGGCATGACCGTGGACAAGGTGGGTGTCGCCCTGCCCTTCGTCGAGCGGGGCGAGCTCGACCAGGGCCAGCACGACGGGCTGCGCGACGTGTTCGCGGTGCCGGGGGCGTTCACGCTCGTACGGGCGGCGCGCTTCGCGGAGATCGGCGGGTTCGACGAGGCGATCTCCTTCCTGGGCGACGACCTCAGCCTGGCGTGGCGGGCCCGGTTGGCGGGGGCCAAGGTCCTCGTGACGTCGGCGGCGCAGGTCCGTCACGCCGAGGCCTTCGCGGGCCGCCCCGACGGCGGCGCCGCGGTCTCCCGCCTGGCCGCCCGTCACCGGATCCGGGTGCTGCTCAGCTCGTACCGCCTGTCGTCGCTGGTCGCGATCGTCCCACAGGCACTCGTCCTCTCGGTGATCGAGGCGGTCGGGGCAGTGGTCACCGGGCAGCCGGCGCGGGCCCGGGCCGCGCTGGGGGCGTGGCCGTGGAACCTGTGGCACCTCCGCTCGCTCGTCGCCGCCCGGCGCGAGGTGCGGCAGTTCCGGATCGTGGGGGACCGCGAGGTGCACCGCCACCAGGTGCGCGGCCTCGTCGGGCCCCGCCTCACCCTCCGGCGCGTGGGCGCGGGCGGGAGCTCGGCGCGGTTCGGCACGTCGTCGCGTCGCGTCGCCGCGGTGCCGGTGCGGGGGAAGATGGACGTCGACCCCGCCGCCTGGTCGCCTGGCACCGCCCTCGCCGCGCTCACCGTCGCCGGCGTGGTGGCCCTCGGCAGCCGGCACCTGCTCACGCGGTACGTGCCCGTGGTCGGTGAGCTGGTCCCGGCCGGGGGAGGCGTGGGTGACCTCCTGGGCGCCTGGGCGGGCGGCTGGCGACCCGTCGGGCTCGGCGCCGACGGTGCGACGCCGGGCCTCACGGGCGCCCTCGGCCTGCTCGGCGCCGGCCTCTTCGGGCAGGTCGGGCTCGCCCGCACGCTGCTCACCGTCGGGCTCGTGCCGGTGGGCATCGTCGGTGCCCACCGCCTCCTCGCCCCGTCGGGCTCGAAGCGGGCACAGGTGGCCGCGGCGGTCGCCTACGCCGCCGTGCCGCTGCCGTACGACGCGCTGGCCACGGGGCGGTGGTCGGCCCTCGCCGCCTACGCCGGGGCGCCGTGGATGCTCGGCCGCCTGGCCCGAGCCTCGGGGGTGACCCCGTTCGCGCCGACGACCGACCCGCTCGATGCGCCGATCGCGCCGGCGGGCGTGGCCGACGAGCTGGTCGTGCGCCACCGCCTGTGGAAGCACGTCGTGGCCACCGGGGCGGTCACGGCTGCGACCGGGCTGCTCGTGCCGCAGGCGCCGCTGCTCCTCGTCCTGCTGGGCATCGCCCTCGTGCTCGGCACGTTGCTGGCGGGCGAGGTGCGGGGCACGCTGCGGGTGCTGGTGGCGGCGGGCGGCGGGGCCGCGGTGGCGGCCGTCCTGCTCCTGCCGACGACGCTCGACGTCGTGACGACGCCGGGGGGCGTCGACGCCTGGCTCGGCGCCGACCGGGACGCCGCCGGCCTGTCGGCGGCCGACATCCTCGCGTTCCACACGGGCCCGGCGGAGCTGGCCGCGGCGGGTGTCGCCCTGCTGGGTGCGGCGGCTGTCCCGCTGCTCGTCGGGCGCCGCTGGCGGCTCGGATGGGCGGCCCGCGGCTGGGCCGTGGCGGTGGTGGGGTGGGGCGTCGTGTGGGCGGGGGAGCGGGGCTGGCTCACCGTGCGCCGCCCCGACCCGGGTGTGCCGCTGGCTGCGGCGGCCGCCGGGCTGGCGCTCGCCGTCGGGCTGGGGCTGTCGGCGATCGAGCACGACGTGCGCGGGCGGTCGTGGCGCTTCGGCGCTCGCCGGCTCGTGGCCGGCGCCGGCCTGCTGGCGCTGGCGGGGTCGACGGTGGTGGCGCTCGTCGCCTCGACCGACGGCTGGTGGAACATGCCGCGCGACGACTTCGCCGGGATCGTCGGCTTCGCCGACGACGACGTCCGGGCCACGCCGGCCCGGGTGCTGTGGGTCGGCGACGACGAGCTGATCCCCGGCGGCGACGGGTGGCGGCTCGGCGACGACCTGGCGTACACCGCGTCGACGGTCCAGGCCGTCCCGGGCGTCGCCGACCTGTGGCCGGCCACCGCCGACGGGGCGTCCGAGCGGATGGCCGACGCCCTCACGCTCGCCCTCGACCACGACACGACCCGCCTCGGCCGGGTCCTCGCCCCGATGGGAGTGCGGTACATCGCCGTCCCGCGGCGGCTGGCCCCCGCCGACGACACGCCCCGCACCACGCCGGCGCAGGCGGATGCCGATCGCGCCGCCGACGCGCTGGCCGGGGCCCTCGCGGAGCAGCTCGACCTGCAGCAGGTACGGCTCGACCCCGGGCTCGTCCTGTACCGCAACACCGCGGCGCTGCCGCTGCGCTCGGCGTACCCCGGCGGTGTGACCGACGACCCGGCCGACGCCCGTCCGGTGCTCGGCGACGACGTCGGCCCCCGCACCGCCCGGGGGTCGGTCCCGGATGACGCGACGGTCGTGCAGGCCTCCACGGCCTCGGACCACTGGCACCTGCGGGTGGAGGGCACCGGCGAGGTCGAGCACGGGTCGGCGTACGGCTGGGCCGACTCCTTCACGGTCGATGACGGCGGCGCTGCTCGCCTGGCCTACCGGACGCCTCTCGCCGTGCGGGCGCTCGTGGCCGGGCAGGTGGCGCTCTGGCTGCTGGTGCTGGGCGTGGCCCTGCGGATGCGGTTCGGCCCGGGGGACGCGCCGTCGCCTGAGGGCCCGGCCGTCGCCGAGGACGAGCCGGCGGTCGACCCCGCGGCCGACCAGGCCCCGCCCGAGCGGGTGCTGGTCGGTCAGGCGAGCGACGCATGACCGAGCGGAGCAACGGCCACCGGGACGCGGACGCGCCGCCCGCCCACGGTCGCCGCGACCGGCGCCGGCCGGCGCGCGGCCGCCACGATCCCCGCAGCCTCGCCACCCGGCTGCCCGTCGTGCTGGTGCTGGCGGCGGTGATCGCCGGGGCGGTCGGCCCTCGACGCCCGCGACGACCGGGCCGGCGGGTCCGGCGCCCCCGCGAGCGAGCGGCCGCCCGCCGGCGCCGACACCGCGGTCATGCCGGCGACGCCCGGCACCTCGGCGGACTCGTCCACCTGGTACTGCGCCGCGGGCACCGCCGAGGAGGGCGGGTTCGCCGACCACACCGTCGCGATCCAGAACCCGTCGCGCCGCGCCGTCGAGGCCACGCTGACCGTGTACGCGGGCGGGCTCGCCACGGCCACCCCGCCTGCGGAGACGTCCGAGGAGCCCGGAACCTCCGCCCCCGACGTCGAGCGGGTCGCCGTCCCGGCCGGCGAACGGGTCGTGGTGCGGCTCGCTGATGTGGTGCAGGCGCCGCTGGCCGCCGCACTCGTGGAGGTCGACGGCGGGGACGTCGCCGTCGAGCACCGGGTGGCCGGCGACCACGGCGAGGACGCGGCCCCCTGCTCGACCTTCGCCGCCCCGGCCTGGCACTTCGCATGGGGATCCACCGCCCGGGACGCCCGGGAGGTCGTGGTCCTGTTCAACCCGTTCCCCAGCGCCGCCACGGTCGACGCCTCGTTCGTCACCGAGGACGGGCGGCGGGAACCGGTGCGCTTCCAGGGCCTCCCCGTTCCGCCCGGCTCGGTCGTGGGTGTCGACCTCGGCGACGACGTCACCCGGGCCGACCAGGTGGCCGCCACCTTCCGGGTGCGCAGCGGCCGGGTCGTCGCCGAGAGGCTCGAGCAGTACGACGGTTCGCTGGGCCCCGAGGGCCTGGCGCTGACGCTCGGAACGCCGACCGCCGGCACCGCATGGGTGTTCCCCGACGGGGAGGCGTCCGCGACCAGCCCCGCGACCCCGGCGCCCGAGGACCGTCCCGATCCCCGCGACGACCGGGCCGCGCTGGTCACCACCGAGCGCATCGTGGTCTACAACCCCGGCGAGGAGCGCGCCGAGGTCGACGTGAGCCCCGTGCCCACCGGCGACGGTCCGGCACCGCAGCCGTTCGGCCTGAGCATCGGACCCGGCCGCTTCGAGATCGTCGACTACGGCGGGCAGGCGCGCATCGAGCCCGGCGTGCCCCACGCCACCGTCGTCCGCTCGACGAACGGGCAGCCGGTGGTGGTCGAGCGCGTGCTGCTGGACGAGGGTCCGGTCCCGGCCCGCTCGCCGTCGGGCACGCCGCGGCCCGGGGAGCTGTCCGCGGCGTCCGGCGCCCGGCTCGCCGCCCGCGCCTGGCGCCTGCCTTCCGTCGGCGACATCGGCGGCCGCGGGCGCACGGTCGACATCGTCGTGTTCAACCCGGACGCGGACGCCGCCCGGAGCGTGGAGGTGACGCTGGCCCCGCTCGATCCCGCCGCCGACCTCCCGGCGCGGCCCGACCCGGTCGACGTCCCCCCGGGGACGCGGGTGGCCATCCCGCTCGACGACGCCACGGCCGCGGCCGCGGGCGACGCGGTGGTCCTCGCCGACGGTCCCGTCGTGGTCGAGCGCGTCGTGCGGGCCGCCGACGGCCGGCGGGTGTCCGCCCAGCCCGCGATCCCGTTGGCGTCAGGGGCGGTCACGCTCGACACGCAGTCCGTAGGGGCGCCCCTGACCTGGCCCCGTGGAACGGTTGCTGCTGGTCGTCGCCCTCGTCGCCGTCGCCGTGGCCGTGGCGTTCGTCCTCCAGCGCCGGCGGCCTCGGCCCGCCCCGACCAACGTCGGCTACACGCTGCCCGCCCACGTCGATCGAGCCGACTTCGACCGTCCGGAGGCCCCGTGGCTCGTGGCCGTGTTCACGTCCGCCACGTGTTCGAGCTGCGCCGGGGTGTGGGAGAAGGCCCGCCTGCTGGCCAGCGACGACGTGGCCACGCAGCAGCTGGAGGTCACGGCCACCCGCCCGCTGCACCAGCGCTACGGCGTGAACGCCGTGCCGTCCGTCGTGGTCGCCGACGCGGGCGGGCTCGTGCGGGCCACGTTCGTGGGCCCCGTCACGGCCACCGACCTGTGGGCGAGCGTGGCCGAACTGCGGGACCCGGGCTCGCTACCCCCCGGCGGCTGCGACCACGGGGCGGGCTGAAGCGCTCGTTGCCCCGTCAGGCACCGTTCGCGGCTCTTCTGCTGGATCCGCGGGGTCGTGGCGAGGCGATGGGTTCCGCGGCGGCGAGCTTGAGGCGTGGGTTCCGTATGCGGAACCCATTGCCTCGTCCCCTCCAGAGCGGAACCCATTGCCTCGGCCAGCAGTCCCGGTGACCGGCGGTCGCCGGGCGGCCGATGTTGCCCGACGGGCGCTAGTTGGGCGGGGCCGGCGGCGGCCTGTAGGCGTCGCTCGGCGTGGTGACAGGAGCGTCGGGACCCTGGCCGGGCCCGATGTCGACCCCCGAGCGGTCGCCGTCGCCGTCGGTCGGCTCGATCGACCCGCCGGCCAGCGTGATCAGGCGGGTGACCTCGGACCCGTCGATGGTCTCGTGCTCGAGCAGCGCCCGCGCCACGAGGTCGAGGCCGTGCCGGTGCTCGCGGAGGGTCCGCTTGCAGCGGTCCTCCTGCTCGCGGAGGATGCGCTCGACCTCTTCGTCGATGACCCGGGCGGTCTCGTCGGAGTAGTTGCGGGTGTGGATCAGGTCCTCGCCCAGGAACACCTCGCCGCTCGAGCCCCACGCCATCGGGCCGACCCGCGACGACATGCCCCACTCGGACACCATCTTCCGGGCCAGCTCGGTCGAGCCGACGAGGTCGTTGTTGGCGCCGGTGGAGATGACGCCGAACACCAGGTCCTCGGCGCAGCGCCCGCCCATGCGGACGACCAGGCTGTCCTCGATGTAGTCCTGCCGGTAGATGTGCTTCTCGTCGACCGGCAGCTGCTGGGTGACGCCGAGCGCCATGCCGATGGGGAGGATCGTCACCTTGTGCACGGGGTCGGCGTTGGGCAGCACCGCGGCGCACACCGCGTGGCCGGCCTCGTGGTAGGCGATGACCTCCTTCTCGGGGTCGGACAGCGCCATCGACTCGCGCCGTGCGCCCATGAGCACCCGGTCACGGGCCTGTTCGAAGTCGGTGCGCCCGGATCTCGTCCTGACCGGCCCGCACCGCGAACAGGGCCGCCTCGTTGACGAGGTTAGACAGGTCGGCGCCGCTCATGCCGGGGGTGCCCCGGGCCACCACGTCGAGGTCGACGTCGGAGGCCAGGCGCTTGCTCTTGCTGTGGACGGCGAGGATGGCCCGACGCTCGTCGAGCTCGGGCAGCGGCACCACGACCTGGCGGTCGAAGCGGCCCGGGCGCAGCAGGGCGGGGTCGAGGATGTCGGGCCGGTTGGTGGCCGCCATCATCACGATGCCCTCGGTGGCCTCGAAGCCGTCCATCTCGGACAGCATCTGGTTCAGCGTCTGCTCGCGCTCGTCGTGCCCGCCGCCCAGGCCGGCGCCGCGCTTGCGGCCGATCGAGTCGATCTCGTCGACGAAGATGATGGCCCGGCCCAGCTTGCGGGCGTTCTGGAACAGGTCGCGCACCCGGCTGGCGCCGACGCCGACGAACATCTCCATGAAGTCGGACCCGGTCACCGACAGGAACGGCACGCCGGCCTCGCCGGCCACGGCGCGGGCGATGAGCGTCTTGCCGGTGCCGGGAGGGCCGACCAGCAGCACGCCCTTGGGGATGCGGGCGCCGATCTCGGCGAACCGCTCGGGGTGCTTGAGGAAGTCGACGACCTCCTTGATCTCCTGCTTCACGCCCTCGTAGCCGGCGACGTCGGCGAACGTCGTGCCCGGCCGCTCGGTCGAATAGGTCTTCGCCTTGGAGCGCCCGATGGACATGATGCCGCCCATCTGGCTCTGGGCCCGGCGTTGCAGGAACCAGAAGATGCCGACGATGAACACGACGGGGATGAGCAGCGGAAGGAGCGCCTCGAAGATCGAGGGCTGCGGGTTCGAGAACTTCACCTCGACGTCGTGCTCGCGGAACAGCGCCAGGTCGTCCTCGGGGGGCTCGGTCGGGCCGTTCGACGAGAACTCGGTGCCGTCGGTGAGCTTGCCGGTGATCGAACCGCCGTCGTTGGACCAGGTGATCTCGTCGACCTGGTCGGCGGCCACCTTGGACCGCAGGTCGGAGTAGGCGATCTTCTCCCGGTTGTCGCCCGACGACACGCTCATCAGGGCCAGCAACGCCACGAGCGCGCCCCCGAGCACCCAGATGGCCCAGCGGGGCATCTGCTGGCCGCCGGAGCCGGAGCCGGAGCCCGAGCCAGAACCCTGGCCCCGCGACGATCGCCCCGGGGGAGGGGGCGGCGGAGGCGGCGGGGGAGACTGCTGACTCATAGAGGAACAGGATACGGGCGAGACCGTGGGCTGCGGTCATCGCCCACCCTCCACGCTCCGTAGTGGCGCCATCGCTAGCTTGTGCGCCCATGATTCGAGGCTGCTCCCGGCCCAGTTGTGCCGACGTCGCCGCCGCGACGTTCGTCTACGACTACGGCGCGCGCACGACGTGGCTCGACCCCCTGGCCGGCGAGCGCCACCCGATGGCCTACGACCTCTGCCGCACCCACGCGGACCATCTGACGGTCCCGCTGGGCTGGCGGCTGGTCGACCGCCGCCCGGCCCCGCCGCTCGAGGGCACGCTGGCGTCGTAGCCGGGGGCCCGGGGTGCCCGCCTTCGGACGTGCCCGTGTCGCCGCGTACCCTGGCACGGTGTCCGAGCCCGACCAGTTCGAGCCGCGACCGGTCGAGCCGAGCCCGATCGTGCCGCTGCCGCCCCCGCCGCTCGCCGCCCGCGCGGGCGAGGTCGACGCACCCGCGGGCGAGCGACCGGTGCGCTGGGGCCTCGGCGACGTCCTCCTCGGCTGGGTCATCGCCCAGGTCGGTGGCATCTTCGCGTTCGGCATCGTCGTCGCGCTGACCGGCGTCGACGCCGACAGCACCGACGACCTGTCGCTCGGGTGGATCGCGGTGGCGCAGATCGGCCTGTGGGCGGGGCTGCTCGGCGTGCCGTGGTTCGCGGCCCGCGTCAAGGGCAACGGGCTCGTGCGCGACTTCGGCCTCCGGATCCAGGGGCGGGACACGCTGGTCGGCACGGGCGTGGGCCTCGCGACGCAGTTCGTCCTCATCCCGCTCATCTACCTGCCGATCTTCACCCTCTTCGACGTGACCTCCGAGGAGCTGGAGGAGCCGGCGCGCGGGCTGACGGACCGGGCGACGGACCCGGTCGGCATCATCCTGCTGGTCCTGATCGTCGGCCTGGCGGCCCCGGTGATCGAGGAGATCTTCTACCGGGGGCTCGTGCTCCGGTCGCTCGAGAACCGCTTCGGGGTCTGGCCGGCGATCATCGGCTCAGGCGTGATCTTCGGCGCATCCCACTTCCAGGGCCTGCAGTTCCCCGCGTTGACCGCGCTCGGCATCGTGCTCGCCTACGTGACCCACCGCACCGGTCGCCTCGGCCCCGCCATCGTGGCCCACATGGCGTTCAACCTGGTCACAGTCGCGTTCCTGGTCACGAGCTGACCGTGGCGCACGACACCACCACCGGTCTCGACACCGGCGCGGACGGCGCCACGGGCCCGGTCGACGTGTCCGCGCCGCCCGGCGTACGTGCCGCGCCCCGAGCTGACCGAGGAGTACCTCGACACGACCCGGGTCGAGGAGCAGCGCAGCGTCATCCACGCCATCGTCGACGTGGCGGTCGTGGCGGTGTGCGTCGGGTTCGTCCTGTGGCACCTGCAGCCCGACCTGCTGCTGCGCAACACGACGCCCGCCGGCGGCGACATGGGCGCCCACGTGTGGGGCCCTGCCTACCTGCGCGACAACCTGCTGCCGCAGGGGCAGGTGGCCGGCTGGACCGGGGACTGGTACGCCGGCTTCCCCGCGTACCAGTTCTACATGGTGCTGCCGTCGCTGCTGATCGTGCTGCTGAACTCGGGCCTGCACGGCACGGCGGCGTTCGTCCCCGCGGTCGCCGGCATCCTCGCCCTCGGCGCAGCGGCGACCTTCTGGTCCCAGCGCCGGCGCCGCAACGTGGCGCTGGCCGCTGCGGTCGTGGCCTTCGGTCTCGTCGGCCTGCCCTACGGCGTGGCCTTCAAGCTCGTCACCGTGCTGGGCGTCGCGTCGCTCCCGGTGTGCGCCTACGTGTTCGGGCGCCTGGCCGGCACGCGGTTCCCCACGCCGGCGGTGTTCTCGGTCGCGACGCTGCCGTTCCTCTTCTACCGGGGCTTCACGATCTACGGCGGGAACATCCCGTCGACGCTGGCGGGCGAGTTCGCCTTCTCGATCTCGCTCAGCTTCGCCCTGCTCTACCTCGGGGTCGTGTTCAAGGGGCTGGAGACCGGCCGCTACCGCGCCCTGGCCGCGGTGCTGCTGGCCCTCACCGGGTTGTGCCACATCATCCCGGCGTTCTGGGCGCTCGGGGCCACCGCCATCATCGTGGCGGTCCGGTTCCGGCTGGTCTCTGCGTCGCTGATCCCGGGCCTCCCGCTCGTGGGCGGGGGTGCGTTCCTGGGCGCAGCCGGGCTGCTGTTCGGTGCACCGTCGTCGCTGCTGGGCCTCGCCGTGCTGCTGCCCGGCGCCGCGCTGGCCGCCGCCGGCCTGTGGTTGCTGTCCGAGAGCGTGCGCTGGCTCAGCCCGACCCTCGTCGTCGGCGGGCTGCTGTCGATGTGGTGGGTCGGCCCCTTCTACCTGCGCTCGGACTTCCTGAACGACATGGGGTGGGAGAAGCTGCCCTACGCCGACCCCGAGATGTCGCGGTTCGACGAGTGGCGGCAGCACCTGATGCCGTACGCCACCCCTGACGTCGACCTGCGGTGGGTCTTCGGCCTCGCCCTCGTGGGCGCCGCGCTCAGCGTCGCCCTGAGGCTGCGGGCCGGCATCTTCCTCACGCTGACCACCCTCGCGGTGGCCGTCGCGTTCGTCGTCGTCCCCGAGGGGCGGCTGTGGAACGGGCGGCTCCTGCCCTTCTACTACCTGACCACGATGCTGCTGGCCGCACTGGCGGTGTCCGAGGTGGTCCGCACCATCACCGACCTCGTCCGCAACGGGCGCCGGTCACCGGTGGGCGCCGGCGTGCCCGTGGCGCTGGCGACGCTGGCCGCCACGGTGGTGATCGTGGGGGTGCCGCTGGGCCAGCTCCCCGGCACCGAGAAGACCGAGACCGGCGTCTCCTGGCCGCGCTTCTCGCCGTGGTCGATCGACGCCGAGCCCGCCAGCTTCATCCCGTCGTGGGCCAAGTGGAACTACAGCGGCTACGAGGGCAAGGACGCCTACCGCGAGTACTACGACGTGGTCACGCGCATGGGGGAGGTCGGCGAGCAGCGCGGCTGCGGGCGCGCCTTCTGGGAGTACGAGAAGGAGCTCGACCGCTACGGCACGCCCATGGCGCTCATGCTGTTGCCGCACTGGACCGACGGCTGCATCGGGTCGATGGAGGGCCTCTACTTCGAGGCGTCGTCGACCACGCCGTTCCATTTCCTGGTCCAGACGGAGCTGTCGACGGCGCCCAGCGCCGCCCAGCGCGACCTGCCGTACGGGACCTTCGACATCACCAAGGGCGTCGACCACCTGCAGATGATGGGCGTGCGGTACTACATGGCCACCTCGCCGAACGCCATCGGCGCCGCCCGGGGCAACCCCGAGCTCACCGAGGTCGCCGCGTCCGGCCCGTGGGTCATCTTCGAGGTGGCCGACAGCGAGATCGTGGAGGCGCTCGCCAACGAACCCGCGGTGGTCGAGGGGGTCGACGACAGCCTCGTCGAGTGGGTCGAGGAGCCGCTCGACGAGTCGGGCCGGTTCGGGGGCCCGGCCGTCAGCTGGTTCAACGACCCGACGCAGTGGGACGTGCCGCTGGCCCGCAGCGGTCCCGACGAGTGGCAGCGGGTGGCGGTGGGTGAGCGGCCCGAGGAGGTGCCGCTCGACGACGTCGAGGTGTCGAACCTGGAGGTGGGCGAGGACACCATCTCGTTCGACGTCGACGAGGTGGGCGTGCCGGTCCTCGTGAAGATGTCGTACTTCCCCAACTGGGAGGCGTCGGGGGCGTCGGGGCCGTACCGGGTGGCGCCCAACTTCATGGTCGTGGTGCCCGAGGACACGCACGTCGAGCTCACGTACGGCCGTACGGGGGTCGAGTACGTGTCGTACTTCCTGACGCTGCTCGGCATCGTGGGCGTCGTCCTCCTGTGGCGGCGCCCGCCGTTCCGCTTCACGCCCGAGCCCGAGCGGCGGCGTGTCCCGTCGAGGGGGCCCGACCTCCCGCCCGGCCCCTTCTCCCCCGAAGGTCCCGACCGCGCGGACGCTCCCGGCCCGCCGCCGTCGCCGGGCGACGCCGAACAGGAGGCCCCGGGCTGAGCGGACGGCTGCGTCGCCTGGCGATCCTGGCCCTGGTGCCGACGCTCGTCGACATCGGCCTGCTGGTCCTGTTCCGCCAGCGTTTCGGCTGGATCCTCGTGCTCGCCGACCTGGCGGCCATCCTCGTCGCCAGCGTGCTGTCGTACGCACTGCACCGGATGGTGACGTTCCGCAGCGACCCGTACGTGCGCTGGGTCGAGGTCCCACCGGCGTTCGTCGGCGTCGCGCTCGTGGCCGCAGCAGTGGACGTGATCGTGCTGCGGGCGCTCTTCGCCGGCACGGGCTTCTCGTCGACGACGGCGCTGGTCGAGGCGAAGCTCGTGGCGCTGGTCGTGGCCGGGGCGGTGCGGCTGGTGGGCTACCGGTGGGTGCTGCTCGGCGAGCTGACCGAGGCCCGGATGGTCCGGTGGACGCGCCCGCCGGCGCCGGGGATGTTGCGCCTGAGCGTGGTGGTGCCCGCCTTCCGCGAGGCCGACCGCATCGGCGACACCGTGCGCCGGCTCCGCGAGGGCCTGGCCGAGGTGGACGAGGACGGCGGTGTGGAGATCGTGGTGGTGGACGACGGGTCCGACGACGCCACGGCGGACGCCGCCCTCGCCGCCGGCGCCGGCCAGGTCGTCGTGCAGCCGCGCAACCGCGGGAAGGGCGCGGCGGTGCGAGTCGGGATGCTGGCCGCCCGGGGCCGGACGGTCGCCTTCACCGACGCCGACCTCGCCTACGGCCCCGACCAGGTGCTGCGGGTGCTCGCCGCCATCGAGGACGGCTGGGACGTCGGCATCGCCGACCGCGGGCACCCCGGGTCGCGCATGCTGGTGCCGCCGTCGCGGTTGCGGGCCTGGGGCAGCCGCGCCATCAACTGGCTGGGCTTCGCCGTGCTGCTGGGCAGCTACCGGGACACCCAGGGCGGGCTCAAGGCGTTCCGGTCGGACGTCGCCCGGTTCGTGTTCTCGCGCACCCGCGTCGACGGGTTCGCCTTCGACATCGAGGTCCTCCACCTCGTCGAGCGTCACCAGCTCTCCCTCGTCGAGGTCCCGGTCGACGTCGCCAACTCGTCCCGCTCGACCGTCGACGCCGCCCGCGACGCCGGCCGGCTGGTCACCGACCTGGTCCGCATCCGCCACTGGTCGGCCGCCGGCGCCTACGAGGCCGAGGGCGACCTCCCCCCGGTCCTGGGCGATGTCGAGCCGGCGCCGGGCTGACCCGTTGGCGCCCCCGGATGGCCGTTCAGCGTCTCTCCGCCGCCACATTGACGCTGAGGGACGCCAGTTGGCCAAGATGAAGGCGTGACCGTCGTCGGCACGCTCGTGGCCGAGAGCCTGCGGGACGACGCCGTCGTGGCGGGCGTGCCGCTCACGGTGCAAGCCGTCGTACGGGTGGCGGCCGGCGATCCGACCGCAGGCCAGCCTCTCATCTGGACCATGATCGAGTTCGAAGCCCCCGACGACCGCCTCGACGACCTGGTGGCCGAGCTGACCGACGCGATCCGGCCGGGACCCTGGTACTGCGACGTGCGGACCGCGGACGAGGCCGCCGTCGTGTTCGCCGGACGGGCGTTCCGGTACCGCCGGGGCGACGCCGCGGCCAGGGCGGAGGCCGAGCGCTTCGCCCGAGCGTCCGGGGTGCCCAAGGGCCAGATCGACTGGCCGGACTGAGCTCGCGCCGCCATGGCGCGGCAGGTGTCCCGGCGGGCCACGGACGGTCGGCCGGCCGTCATCGGTCGTTCAGAGCCAGGTCGTCCGGGGCGACTAGCGTGAGACGCCCATGGCCGACCTCGATTCCCTCGCCGCGATCTTCAAGGCGTACGACGTCCGCGGCACGGTCCCCGACCAGCTCGACGCCGGTCTTGCCGAGCGCATCGGGGCGGCGTTCGCCCGGTTCGTGGCCGACACCGACGGTGCCGACCGGGTGCTGGTGGCCCGCGACATGCGCCCCAGCGGGGTCGAGCTGGCGGCCGCCTTCGCCGAGGGCGTGCAGCGGCAGGGGCTCGACGTCGTCGACCTGGGGCTGGCGTCCACCGACATGGTGTACTTCGCGGCCGGCACGCTCGACGCGCCGGGCGCCATGTTCACCGCGTCGCACAACCCCGCCCAGTACAACGGGATCAAGATGTGCCTGGCCGGCGCTCGCCCGATCGGGGAGGACACCGGGCTGGGCGAGATCCGGGCGCTCGCCTACGAAGGGGTGCCGGCGCCGCCCGAGAGCCCTGGCCGTCTCGAGGAGGCCGGCCTGCTGGGCGACTTCGCCCGCCACGTCCGCAGCTTCGTCGACGTCGACGCCCTCACCCCGCTGCGGGTGGTGGCCGACACGGCGAACGGCATGGGTGGCCTCGTCGTGCCGCCGGTGTTCGCCTCGCTGCCGTTCGACCTCGAGATGATGTACGGCGAGCTCGACGGCACGTTCCCCAACCACCCGGCCGACCCGATCCAGCCCGAGAACCTGCGCGACCTGCAGGCCCGGGTGCGCGAGTCGGGCGCCGACGTCGGCCTGGCGTTCGACGGCGACGCCGACCGTGTCTTCCTGGTCGACGACCAGGGCGAGCCGCTGTCGGGCTCGACCACCACCGCCATCGTGGCCAAGGGCATCCTCGAGAAGCACCCGGGTGCGACCATCCTCTACAACCTGATCTGCTCGAGGGCGGTGCCCGAGGTGATCGCCGAGAACGGCGGCACGCCGGTGCGCACCCGTGTCGGGCACTCGTTCATCAAGGCGGTGATGGCCGAGACCGGCGCCGTGTTCGGCGGCGAGCACTCTGCTCACTACTACTTCCGCGACAACTTCCGCGCCGACTCGGGCAGCATCGCCGCCCTGGTCGTGCTCGAGCAGATCTGCCGGGCCGGCGTGCCGCTGTCGATGCTGCGCAAGCCCTTCGACCGCTACGCGGCGTCGGGCGAGATCAACACGACCGTCGACGACGCCGACGCGGTCATCGAGCGGGTGTCGGCCGCGTTCGCCGGCGCCACGCAGGATCGTGTCGACGGGCTGACCGTCGACCTGGGCGACTGGTGGTTCAACCTGCGCCCGTCCAACACCGAGCCGCTGCTGCGGCTGAACCTCGAGGCCCCCACCCGCGAGGCGTGCGACGCGCACGTCGCCGAGGTGCGGGCCCTGATCACCGACGAGGGTTGACCACCATGGCACTCGACACCCAGCTCCTCGAGATCCTCGCCTGCCCCGAGGACAAGGGCCCGCTCCTCTACTTCGAGGACGAGGACTCGCTCTACAACCCGCGGCTGAAGCGGCGCTACGCCATCCGCGAGGACATCCCGATCATGCTCATCGACGAGGCCGAGACGGTCGACGACGCCGAGCACGAGCGCCTGCTGGCGAAGGCCGAGGCCGAGGGCATCAGCCCGACCTTCGAGGCCTGACGTGGCGGGCGTGCAGGGCGAGGTGCTCGACAGCCTGGACATGTTCGGGGTGACCGCCCGGTTCCCCGAGCAGGTGGCCGAGGCGGCCAAGGTGGCGCAGGGCATCGAGGGACTGCCGCCGGCCAACGAGGTCGACAACGTGCTGGTGCTGGGCATGGGCGGCAGCGGCATCGCCGGCGACGTCCTCGCCGCGGTGGGCGGGCCGTTCGTCCCGGTGCCCATCGTGGTGACCAAGGGATACGCGCCGCCGTCGTTCGTCGGGCCGGGCACGCTGTGCTTCGCCGTGTCGTTCTCGGGCAACACCGAGGAGACGCTCGAGGCGGCCCAGGCCGCGGCCGCGGCCGGCGCCCGCATGGTGGTCGTGACCGCCGGCGGCGAGCTGGGGGCGCTGGCGCCGACCTGGCAGGCCCCGCACGTGCCGCTGCCCACCGACATCCCGCAGCCGCGGGCCGCCCTGGGCGCGTTGTCGGTGCCCCTCATCCTGCTGCTCGAGAAGGTCGGCCTGTTCCCGGGCGCGTCCGGATGGGTCGACGCCGCGGTCGAGCAGCTCACCGTCCGCCGGGCCGCACTCGAGGCCGGCGACGCCGCGCAGCAGATCGCCCGGACGATCGACGGCACGATCCCGCTGATCTTCGGCGCCGGCCCGCTCGGAGGCGTCGCGGCGGCGCGGTGGAAGGCCCAGGTCAACGAGAACGCCAAGGCCCCGGCCTTCACCGGCACCTACCCCGAGCTGTGCCACAACGAGATCGTCGGCTGGGGCCAGCACGGAGACGTGACCCGCCAGGTGTTCACCCTGGTCGAGCTGCGCCACGACGAGGAGCACCCGCAAGAGCTGCGCCGCTTCGAGCTCGTGCGCGACCTGATGGCCGAGGTGGTGCACGACGTGGTCGAGGTGCGGGCCGTAGGCGAGGGCCCGCTGGCCCAGCTGTTCGACCTGACGCTGATGGGCGACCACGTCTCTCTGCACATGGCGGTCCAGGCCGGCATCGACCCGGGTCCCATCCCGGTCCTCGACGACCTCAAGCGGGCGCTGGCCGGTCCCTGACCCCACTGGCCTGCAGGTGGTGGCGACGAGCCCGCCGCTCGCCATCCACCACCTGCACACCGCAGTGCCGGCGCCTCCCGCCAGGCGCCGACTCCGCCCCTCGCTCAGCCGTCGGGGTCCCCGCCCGGGTCCCGACGTGAGCGCAGGAACTCGAGGAGCTGGTCGGCGTCGTGGAACGGCGTCGATGCCCCTGTGGCGACGTGCTCGACGACCCCCCGCAGGCTGTCGTCGGTCGTCGGCTCGGCGTCCGGGTCTTCCCGCCAGGCCCGCACGACGAACGTCTCCACGCCCCGCAGTGTGCCGACGGGCCTTCGGGCGTCCTTCGGCTCAGCTTCGAGCCGTCGTCGCACCGGCGGCGGGGAAGGGCGCGGCCTCGACGCCGATCTCGCTCATCCGGGCGCCGTAGCCCTGGTAGGCGCGGCGGGCCTCGCCCTGCTGGCCGGCCCCGAGGTGGGCGCGCACGAGGCCGAGGTGGGCGTGCTCGTCGTAGGGATCGTGCTCGAGGACGCGCAGGTAGCAGCGCACGCCTGTCGCCGGGTCGCCGGCGGCCACGCTGTCGTCGGCGAGGGTGCGGGCCACCCAGATGTAGGCGGCGCGGGTGCGCTCGCGCAGCGACACGGTCCAGTCCTCGTAGGGGTCCTCGGGGAAGGCGTCGCCGACGTAGGCGGCCTCCGCGGCGGCCAGCGTGTCGATGGCGGCCGGCGACGGTCCCGGCTTGCGTTCGGTGACGGCGCGAGACGCCAGCTCGTGGAAGCGGTCGACGTCGACGTCGGCGTGCGTGCCGTCGATCCACAGGGTGTCGTTGTCGGCACCGAGGTACCACCCCCCGGGGTGCCGCTTGCCGGGGTCGAGGACCGCCCGCGCCGTGCTGAGCGCCACCGAGAGGCGGCTGGCGGTCTGGGCGGGCGGGTCGTCGGGCCACAGCAGCTCGAGCAGCGTCTCGCGGTGGACCGGCCGCCCGCCCCGGGCGATCAGGATCTTCACCAGGTCGCGGGCCTTGCGGGACTTCCACTCGCCGACGGGGACGGGCACGCCGTCCCGCAGCACGGCGAACCCGCCGAGGCACTGGACGGCCAGGGGCGGGGTGGCGGGCGCGGCCGACGCCAGTGCGGCGGCGGCGGTGGCCAACCGGCGGGCGCCCAGCGGGCGGAGCAGGCGTTCGGCCCGCCGGGCGTGGTCCGCGGACCCGGGGCCGCCGAGCCGGGCGAGGGCGAGCAGGGCCCGGCCCTGGCCGAGCGGACTCGCCAGCTCCTCCCACAGGGCCAGCGCCTCGGCCAGCGCGGCACGGGCGTCGTCGTCGCGCCGCCGGCGAGGGCGGCCCGCAGCTCGACCGCCTCGGCCACGGCGGCGCGGTCGCGGCGGTCGCGGGCGATGGCGACGGCGCGGTCCGCGACCTCCCGCGCCCCGGCCACGTCGCCGGCCGCGTGGGCGACCCACGCCTGGGCCAGCAGCGCCCCGGTCTCGCCGAGCCCGCCGCCGGACGCGGCCACGGCCTCGTCGGCCAGCGCCCGCGCCCGCTCGGGGTCGTCGACCGCCACCAGCCGGGCCAGTCCGCCGAGGGCGGGGACGAGGCCCTGCAGGTCGCCGGACCGACGCGCCACGTCGACCGCTTCGGTGTACGCGGCGTAGGCGAGAGCGGTCTGCCCTCGGGCGGCGTGCAGGTCGCCGGCCTGCCCGAGGGGATAGGACACGAGGAGCGATCCCATGCGCTGGAAGATGGCCTTCGAGCCCTGCACGTCGTCGAGCGCCTCGTCGATGTGGCCGAGCGCGCCGCGGGCCTCGCCGCGGTTGCACAACGCGATCGCCTTGAACGAGCCGTAGCCGCCGAGGTCGGCCAGGCCGATGGCGAGGTCGAGCTCGGCGATGGCCTCGTCGTGGAAGCCCTCCTCGTTGAGGCGCGAGCCCCGGTTGAGGCGGATGCGGATGATCTGCAGCACGTCGCCGGCCCGCTCGGCGTGGTCGAGGGCGCGGAGGTAGTGGGTGTCGTTGGCCAGCCGGTCGCCGTCGTGGGCGGCGACCAGTGCCAGCACGGTGTGGGCGGCCGCCAGGGCCCGGTCGTCGCCGCTCCGCCGGGCCCGGGCCATGGCGTCGGCCGCGAGGTCGCGGCAGCGATCGGCGTCGCCCCGCAGCCAGTGGGCCGTGGCGGTCCAGCACGCGAGCAGGGCCTGGTCGGTGAGGGTGTCGGCGGGGGTGTCGTCCGCCTCGTCCGAGCGCGCCGCGGCCGTAGACCGCGAGGGCGGTGTCGAGGTCGCCGCGCAGGTGGTGGATGAGGCCCCAGCGCCAGGCCAGGCCCGCGTCGAGCGGGCCGGGCGTGTCGGCGGCGGCGCGCTCGTAGCAGGCCACGGCGGCGTCCCATTCGCCGACGAGCTGGCGGGCGTCGCCCTCCAGGCGGTGCACCTCGGGCGACCGGTCGGCCTCGGGCACCCGGGCAACCGCGTCGAGGACGACATCGGCCTCTCCGGACCGCACCAGGGCGGGGCCCCAGCCGGTGACCAGCCCGACGGAGTCGGGGCTGGTGCCGGCGGCGAGCGCGCACCGCACGGCGGCCGCGGGCTGGTCGTGCTCGCCGAACCAGCGGGCGGCCGCTTCGAGCGTCTCGGCCCGCACGTGGCGGGCGGCGGGGGAGGCGGCGATCACCTCCCGGAGGAGGGCGTTGACCCGCAGCCACGACCGGCCGCGGCCGGGGGCGTCCACCACCATGCCCCGGCGCACCAGCCCGCCGAGCGCAGCCGGGTCGCCCGGCGCGAGCGCCTCGGCCAGCTCGGGAGTGAAGCGGTCGAGGACGGCGAGGCGTACCAGCAGGTCGCGGCGGGGCGGGGGCTCGCCCGCGATCACCTCGTCGGCCAGGTAGTCGTGCACGACGCCGCCGGGCCGGCGCAGGCGGTCGAGCGCGGCGCCGCGACCCGCGGGCTCGACCCTCACCAGCGCCTCGCTGGCGAGGCGCACCGCGGCCGGCCATCCCGCGGTCACCGCATGCAGCTCGGCGGCGAGGCGGGCCGCGTCGGCGTCTCCCGGGGCCGCGGCCAGCGCGCCCTCGAGGACCTCGGCCGTCTCGCCGGCCGTGAAGGCGAGGTCGGCGGCCGACAGCTCGGCGAGCAGGCCCTGACCCCGCAGCCGGGCGACGGCGAACGGGGTGTCGCCCCGCGACGCCACGACGATGTGCAGCGGCGGCGATGCCTGGCGGCAGAGCGCGGCGAGGAACGCCACCGAGGGCGCACTGTCGAGCATCTCGACGTCGTCGAGCACGAGGACGATCGGCCGCGGGCGCGCCTCGGCGACGGCCGCGCAGATCCGCCCCGCGTAGGCCTGGGCCCGGCCGGCTTCGTCGGTGCCCGTGTCGGGCCCCCGCGGCCCGCTGACCGCGGTGACGAGGTCGGTGGGCAGCCCGGGGACGCAGAGGCGGAGCGCGTCGGTCACCGCGCGCACCAGGGCGGACAGCGTGCGGTCGCCCGCGGTCATGCCGTGCCAGGCCGACATGGCGTGGGGCGTGGTCTCGGCCCAGTGGCTGAGCAGGGTGGTCTTGCCGAACCCGGGGCCGGCGACGACGCAGGTCAGGCGCCGCGCGCCGAGCGCGTCGTCGAGGCGCTGCTCGAGGGCCGGGCGGCCGATCGTCGACGGCTGGAGCGGGCTCCGCCCGGTCATGTCGCCTCCGTTGTCGCGGGCCTGCGGCGCACAACGTAGTGGCGCGGCAGGCCGCCCGGCCGGCGACTGACGATTCCGGCCAACGACGGAACGTCATGGGGATGGCGGGGGTGAGCGTGGCAGCATGGCTGCCAACCGACGAGGGGAGCGACATGGCGGCGACGGGCACATCGACCACATCGACGGCCTTCCGCACCTGCCCGCTGTGCGAGGCGGGCTGCGGGCTCGAGATCGGGCTGGCCGGCTCCAACGGCGACACCCGGGTCACCCGTATCCGCGGCGATCGCGAGGACGTGTTCAGCCACGGGTTCATCTGCCCCAAGGGCTCGACCCTCAAGCAGCTCCACGAGGACCCCGACTGGCTGCGACGGCCGCTCGTGAAGCGCGACGGCGCCTTCGTCGAGGTGAGCTGGGACGAGGCGTTCGCCGAGGTCGAGCGGCGCCTCGGAGCAGTCGTGGACGAGCACGGCCGCGACGCGTCGGCCATCTACCTCGGCAACCCGAACGCCCACTCGCTCGCGGGCCTGCTGTACCTGCGGCCGTTCGTCCGGGCGCTCGGCACGACCAACGTGTTCTCGGCCAGCACGGTCGACCAGCGGCCGAAGGAGGTCTCGTCGGGCCTCATGTTCGGCGGGGCCTTGACCGTGCCGGTGCCCGACGTGGACCGCACCGACTTCCTGCTGATGCTGGGCGCCAACCCGTACGCCTCGAACGGCAGCCTGGCCACCGCCCCCGACTGGCCCGGCCGCATCGAGGCGCTGATCGCCCGGGGCGGCACTCTGGTCGTGGTCGACCCGCGGCGGTCGCGCACCGCCGAGGAGGCGACCCAGCACGTGGCCATCCGGCCGGGCGCCGACGCCTTCCTGCTGATGGCGCTCGTCAACGTGTTGGACGCCGACGGGCTGGTCGACACCGGAGCTGCGGGGGAGTACCTCGCGGGCGTCGACGAGGTGCTGGCCGCGGCCCGGCCGTTCACCCCCGAGGCCGTGGCGGGCGTGACCGGGGTCGAGGCGGACGTGATCCGGCAGCTGGCCCACGACCTGGCGGCGGCCCCGACGGCGTGCGTCTACGGGCGCATCGGCACGACGACCGCGCTCTACGGAACGCTCACGTCGTGGCTGGTCGATGTGCTCAACACGCTGACCGGGAACCTCGACCGGCCCGGCGGGGCGATGTTCCCCAAGGCCGCGGCCGGCGCCGCCAACACGCGCGGCACTCCGCGGGTCGGCCGTGGGCTGAAGCTCCACCGCCGACGCAGCCGGGTGCGGGGCGTGGGCGAGACGCTGGGTGAGCTGCCGGTGGCCGTGCTGGCCGAGGAGATCGACACGCCCGGCGACGGTCAGATCCGGGCCCTGGTCACGGTGGCCGGCAACCCGGTGCTGTCGACGCCCAACGCGGGCCGGCTCGACGCCGCGCTGGCGACGCTCGACTTCTACGTGGCGGTCGACCCCTACGTGAACGAGACGACCCGCCACGCGGACGTGATCCTGCCGCCCCCCACCGCCCTGCAGAAGGGCCACTACGACCTGGCGCTGCTGCAGCTCGCGCTGCACAACGTGGCCAACTACAGCCCGGCGGTGCTGCCCCTCGACGAGGGCCAGCTCGACGAGTGGAAGATCCTGGCCCGGCTGGCGCTCGTCGCACAGGGGATGGGCGCCGACGCCGACCCCGCGGTCGTCGACGACCTGGTCGTCCGGACCCTCATCGACGCCGCGGTCGGCGACGAGACCGGGCCGATCGCGGGGCGCGACCCCGACGAGATCCTCGCCCTGCTGGGCGAGCGCATCGGGCCCGAGCGGCTGGTCGACCTCATGCTGCGCACCGGCCCCTACGGCGACGGCTTCGGCGCCGATCCCGACGGCCTCACCCTCGACGTGCTGCTGGCCAACCCGCACGGGGTCGATCTCGGCGCGCTCGAGGCCCGGTTGCCCGACGTGCTGCGCACGCCGTCGGGCATGGTCGAGCTGGCGCCCGAGCCGATCGTCGCCGACGTGGCCCGCCTGGCGGCCGCCCTCGATGACCCGGCCGGCGGGATGACCCTCATCGGCCGGCGCGACCTGCGCTCCAACAACTCGTGGATGCACAACGTCGAGGTCCTGGTGAAGGGCAAGCCCCGGTGCACGCTGCACGTCCACCCCGACGACGCCGCCCGCCTCGGGCTGGCCGACGGGGCGGACGCGGCCGTGTCGTCGCGGACCGGCCGGGTGGAGGTGCCGGTCGAGGTCACCGACGCCATCCGCCCCGGCGTCGTGAGCATCCCCCACGGCTGGGGGCACGACCTCGACGGGGTGGAGCTCGGGGTCGCCCGCCGCCACGCCGGGGTCAACAGCAACCTGCTCGCCGACGACGAGCTCATCGACCCCCTGTCGGGCAACGCCGTGCTCAACGGCATCCCGGTCGAGGTCGCCCCGGCCTGACCGAACTTGCGACAGATCCGCGGGCTCTACCTCCCCTCATGTCGCGAGTTCCGTCGCAGGAACGGGAACGCCGAACGCTCAGGCGACGTCGACCACCCGGCCCTCGTCGAGGACGACCACCCGGTCGGCCCGCTCGAGCACGTGCGGGCGGTGGCTGACCAGCAGCGCGGTGGCGAACCCGCCGTCGGCGACGCGGTCCCACAGCCGGGCCTCGGTGTCGACGTCGAGGGCGCTCGACAGGTCGTCGACCACCAGGAGCTCGGGCCGGCGGACGAGTGCCCGCGTCGCCCCGGCCCGCTGGATCTGGCCGCCCGACAGGCGCAGCCCCTTCGGGCCGATGACCGTGTCGGTGCCGTGGGGCATCGACGCCAGGTCCTCGTCGAGGCACGTGAGCCACAGGGCATGGTCGAGGTCGTCGGCGGGCTCGCCGAGCAGGATCGTGTCGGCGAGCGGCTCGCTGAACAGCCGCGGCACCTGCGGGAGGTAGGCGGCCCGGGGCGGCACGAGCACCCGGGACGGGTCGGCCACCGCGGCGCCGTTCCACCGGATCGTGCCCGCGTCGGTGCCGACCAGGCCCAGCAGGGCCCGGAGCAGCGTCGTCTTGCCCGACCCGACCGGGCCCGTGACCACGATCAGCTCGCCGCGGCGGATCGCCAGGTCGACGCCGGTCACGCCGCGCCCCGACACGGGGTGGCGCACGGTGACGCCCTCGAGCCGCACCTCCTCGAGGCTCACGCCGGCGTCGTGGGCCCCACGCGAGGCGGCCAGCGGGGGCGGGCCGTGGCGCAGCCAGGTCGTCGTGGGGGCGACGACCCCGCGGCGGTCGGGGATCGGCAGCAGCTCGGCCAGCCGGTCGACCGACACGTCGGCCTGCCGCTGTACGACCAGGTAGCGGCCGATCCACTTCGGCAGCTCGGCGATCATCGCCGCGTAGGTCACGAACAGGCCGAGGTCGCCGACCGACAGGTCGCCCCGGCGGAACGTGGATGCCACCACCACCAGGGCGACGCCCGCGGCGATCTCACCGGTGCCGTAGCCGAGGGAGCGGACCAGCTCGGATCCCACCTGGTCGCGCCGGCCGACGCGGGCCCGCTGGGCGTTGAGCTGGGCGAAGCGGCGGCGGACCGCCACCTCGGCCCCGCCGGACTGGACGGCCAGCACGCCGCCGAACGTGTCGCCGATGAACCCCGTCACCCGGGCCGTGGCCTCGCGCGCCTCGCGCCGCCACACCCGCAGGCGGGGGCCCAGCCAGGAGGTCCCGGCGATGGCGATCACCACCGGCACGGCCACGGCGAGGGCGGCGGCCGGGTCGATCGCGACCAGCACGGCGAGCGCGACCGTGGCGGACACCGCCGCGCCCGACAGGTCGAGCCAGACGTCGAGCACCATGGCCACGTCCTGGACGTCGTCGCGGAAGCGGCTGACCGCCTCGCCGGGCGCGCCGGGCAGCCGGCCCGCGGCGGGGCCGGGGTCGTCGACCAGCGACCGCAGCAGGTTGACCCGGGGCACCGTCTGCCATCCGACCCAGCACCCGTGCCACTGGACGGCGATGGCGATCAGCCACGTCCACCGCACCGCCTCGATGCCGACCACCGCGGCGATCAGGGTCCACACGCCGGACGTGCTGCCGTCGGCCACCCGGTCGAGGGCGACCTTCACGAGCAGGCCGGTGAGCAGCGGCAGCGAGAAGAACACCACCCACCCGAACCAGGTCGTCCCGTAGGCGACCGGCTCGTTGCGGGCGAGCCGGAGGGCGACGCGGGTCATCGACCGTGCCCCTCGGGCGGAGGTGGCGCGGGCGCGGGCGGTCTCGGCGCGCGTCACGCGACCACCTCCTCGGACAGATCGGGCCCCGTGGCGTCGTCCACGGGCACGGCGGCGTCGGCGACCCGCGCGGTGCGGCGAAGGCCGGCGTACCGGCTGGTCGGGTCGGCGGCCAGGGCGGCCCGCGGGCCCTGCTCGGCCACTCGGCCGCGGTCGAGGACCGCGATCTGGTCGACCCGGTCGAGCGTGTCGAGCCGGTGAGCGATGACGACGGCGGTGCGGCCGGTCAGCAGCCGCTCGGTGGCCCGCGTGATGCGGCGCTCGGTCACCGGGTCGAGCCGGCTCGAGGCCTCGTCGAGGACCACCACCGACGGCTCGGCCAGGAACGCCCGGGCGAAGGCGAGCAGCTGGCCCTCGCCCGCCGACAGGCCGTGGCTGCCCGACAGGCGCGTGTCGAGGCCGTCGGGTAGGGCGTCCACCCAGGCGCCGAGCCCGACCTCGCCGAGGACCGCTCGCAGCTCGTCGTCGGTGGCGGCGCGCCGCCCGAACAGCGTGAGGTTGTCGCGCACCGAGGCCCGGAACAGCTCGACGTCCTGGGTCACGACCGCCACCCGGTCGCGGAGCGCTTCGAGGGTGAGGGCGCGCACGTCCGTGCCGCCGACGCGCACCGTCCCGCTGCCGGGCGGCACGTCCCAGATGCGGGCCAGCAGCCGGCCGATCGTGGTCTTGCCGCTGCCCGTGCGGCCGACGAGCCCGAGGTGGGCCCCGGCCGGCACATGGAGGTCGACGCCCCGCAGCGCGGGGATGGCCTCGGCGTCGTCGGGGTCGTAGCAGAAGGTGACGTCGTCGAGGTCCACGGCGAGCGGGCTCGCGGGGAGGGACGACCCGTCGTCGGGGCCGTCGGCGACGCGGGGCTCGGTCGCGAGCAGGGTCGAGGCCCGGCGGGCGCCGGCCATCGCCTTCTGGAACTCCTTGAGCTGCTCGGCGATCTGCTCGAGCGGCCGGCGCAGCATGTCGGCGTAGCGGTAGAGCGTGAGCACGGCGCCGATCGTGATGACGCCCCGCTGCTGCAGGACGATGCCGGTGACGAGCGTGGCGGCAGTGCCGACGGCGAACACGACGGCCGAGGCGGCGTAGCTGCCGTCGCCCCGCAGCGAGGCGTGCCGGGCCGCCTGCCACGACCGCGCGCTGTGGCCGTGCAGGCGGTGGACGGCGTAGCGCCCGGCCCCGTTGGCCCGCAGGTCCTCGAGGCCGCCGAGGCGCTCCTCCAGGTCGCCGTAGAGCTGGGCGTTGACCTCGCGCTCACGCTCCCGGGCCTCGACCGCGGCCATCCTCAGCCGCACCATCACCGCGGCGCCGGCGCAGGCGGTGACGGTCAGCACGACGCCCGTCCAGACGTCGATGACCGTGGCCACGACGAGCATGCCCAGGATCAGGGCCACGTTGCCGGCGATCTGCACGGCCATCCCGGCGAAGAAGATGGCCATCGCCTCGACGTCGCCGTCGATGCGCTCGATCAGCTGGCCGGGGCTGTGGCGGCCGTGCCACGCCTGCTCGAGCCGCAGCGCGTGGGCGGCCAGACGCTCGCGCAGCCGGTTGCCCGCTCGCCACGACACCCGCGCCGACCACCAGACGACCACGAGGTCGAGCGCGGCGCTGCCGAGCGCGGCGGCGACGTAGACGGCGGCGATGGCGGTGAGGGCGGACGTGGTGGCGCCGCCCAGCGCGTCGTCGGCGAACCGGCCGAGCAGCACCGGCAGCGCCAGGCGCAGGGCCATGGACGCGCCGAGGACGGCCAGGATGCCGGCCATGGACCTGGCCTCGGGCCGGAGCGTGGCGGCGAGCAAGCGCGTCGCCCGCCCATCGGGCTGGGGGAGTGGACGCGACACGGAGGTCCGACTGTACGGTCCGTGACCCCGCCCCCCGGAGCGAGTTTCCGCGGCCAACATCCGTTCTGTCAGACCTCACCGGTCACATCGCGTGTGAGGTCTGACGGACCGCGGCGTTAGGGTGGACGGGCCTCGGGCTGACATGGGTGGCGCTGCTGCGCCCAGCCTGATGACGGACACGCCGCCGGCCACCGGCCCGGTCGGCCCGACCCCCCACGTCATCCAGGAGAACCCATGACCATCCTGCACGAGGGCGACTTCAAGGTCGCCGACCTGTCCCTGGCCGACTGGGGCCGCAGGGAGATCCGCCTCGCCGAGGTCGAGATGCCCGGCCTCATGGCCCTGCGGGCCGAGTTCGCCGACGCCCAGCCGCTCGCGGGCGCCCGGATCATGGGCTCGCTGCACATGACCATCCAGACGGCCGTGCTCATCGAGACGCTGACCGTCCTCGGCGCCGACGTGCGCTGGGTGTCGTGCAACATCTTCTCCACCCAGGACCAGGCCGCCGCCGCGGTCGTCGTCGGCCCGAACGGAACCGTCGACGCCCCGTCGGGCACCCCGGTCTACGCGTGGAAGGGCGAGACGCTCGAGGAGTACTGGTGGTGCACCGACCAGGCCCTGCGCTGGCCCGACGGCGGCGGCCCCAACATGATCCTCGACGACGGCGGCGACGCCACGCTGCTCGTCCACAAGGGCGCCGAGTACGAGAAGGCGGGCGCGATCCCCGAGGCGACCGACGACGACCCGCACGAGTGGCACGTCATCGTCGACACGCTCAAGGCCACGATCGCCGAGAACCCCGGGCGGTGGACGGCGACCGCCGCCGCCATCAAGGGCGTCACCGAGGAGACGACGACGGGCGTCCACCGCCTGTACCAGATGTTCGAGAACGGGACGCTGCAGTTCCCGGCCATCAACGTCAACGACTCGGTCACCAAGTCCAAGTTCGACAACCTCTACGGCTGCCGCCACAGCCTGATCGACGGCCTCAACCGGGCCACCGACGTCATGATCGGCGGCAAGGTGGCGGTCGTGTGCGGCTACGGCGACGTCGGCAAGGGCTGCGCCCAGTCGCTGCGGGGCCAGGGCGCCCGGGTCGTCATCACCGAGATCGACCCCATCAACGCCCTGCAGGCCGCCATGGAGGGCTTCCAGGTGACGACGCTCGAGTCGGTGATCGACACCGCCGACATCTTCATCTCGACGACGGGCAACAAGGACATCATCTCGGCCGAGCACATGGCCCGGATGAAGCACAACGCCATCGTCGGCAACATCGGGCACTTCGACAACGAGATCGACATCGCCGGGCTCGAGCGCCTCAGCGACGTCCAGAAGGTCGAGATCAAGCCCCAGGTCCACGAGTTCGTGTTCCCCGACGGGCACTCGATCATCATGCTGGCCGAGGGCCGGCTGCTGAACCTGGGCTGCGCCACCGGCCACCCCAGCTTCGTGATGTCGATGAGCTTCACCAACCAGGTGCTCGCCCAGATCGAGCTGTTCACGAAGACCGACAACTACCCGCTCGGTGTGTACGTGCTGCCCAAGCAGCTCGACGAGAAGGTGGCCCGGCTGCACCTCGACGCCCTCGGGGTGAAGCTGACCAAGCTGACGTCCGATCAGGCCGCCTACATCGGCGTGCCGGTCGAGGGCCCCTACAAGGCCGACCACTACCGGTACTGATCGGTGAGGGTCTGCGGATAGGTCACGTCGCCTCGTCCTCGGCGGCTGCGCCGCCGAGAGCGCAACGAGGTTGCTTCCCGCTCCTGGCGCCTACGGCGCCGGGCCGCTCGGGCCACGGCCTCGCCTATCGGCTCGGCCTCTTCCGTGGGTGGCGGGCCGTCGGGCCCGCCACCCGCGACCGGCCGGTGTCCGCGACGATGTGGACGTGCGCTCGCTCACCGTGCCGTTCGACGGGTTCCTGGAGGTGGTGGTCCGCAACCGCTTCTGGATGACGTGGAACCTGCTGCTGGCCGCCGTCCCGGCCGCGCTCGCCCCGTTCGTGTTCCGCCATCGCGGGCCGCGCTCGGCGACGTGGTGGCTCGCGCTGGCGGTCGTGCTGCTGTTCCTGCCCAACGCGCCGTACGTCGTCACCGATCTCGTGCACCTGCGCGGCGACGTGGTGCTGGCGGGCAGCGACCTCGACGTCGTGGCGGGGGTGCTGCCGGCCTACGCGCTGTTCATCGCCGCCGGGTTCGCCTGCTACGCGCTCGTGATCAGCGAGGGGCGCCGCTTCCTCGAGGACGCGGGGCTGGCGGCGTGGCGCCCGCTCGCCGAGCTGGCGGTGCACGCGGTGTGCGCCGTCGGGGTCGTGCTCGGCCGCGTCGCCCGGCTGAACAGCTGGGAGCCGGTCACCGAGCCCGTCGGCACGCTCGAGCGCGTCGTGCTCACGCTGTCGTGGCGGTGGGCGCCGGTGGCGGTCGTCGCCACCTTCCTGGTGATCTGGGCCGGCCACGCCGTGACCCGGGCGGCGGCGCGCGCCGCGGTGTCGGGCACGACGTCGCTGGTGGCGACCTGGCGGTCAGCCCTCGACGGCGGGCCGCACCTCGGCGGCCCCTGACAGCGGGTCGACGACCACGTCGAGCTCAGCCAGCGGGTCGGTCCGGTCGACCGGGGATCGTGGGGCGCCGACGGTCAGGCGGGGAAGGAAGAACTGCACGAGCGGGCCGATCGTCACCGCGAAGACCACCGTGCCCAGGCCGACGGACCCGCCGAGCAGCCAGCCGACGGCGAGGGCGCTGAGCTCGATGCCCGTGCGCACGAGGCGGATCGACCCCAGGCCGCGGGCGGCCAGCCCCGTCATGAGGCCGTCCCGGGGGCCGGGCCCGAGGCCGGCGCCGATGTAGAGCCCGGTCCCCGGGCCCCACAGGAACACGCCGAACGCCAGGTATGCGAGCCGGCCGACCGCGGACCCCGGCGTGTCGAGCACCAGCAGGGCCAGGTCGATCGTCGTGCCGATCAGCACGACGTTCAGCACCGTGCCGAGGCCGGGTCGCTCGCGGAGGGGCAGCCACGCCAGGAGGACCAGCGCCCCGACGATGATGCTGACGGTGCCGATCGGGATGCCGGTGCGCTGCGAGATGCCTTGATCGAGCACGGACCACGGGGCGAGGCCGAGGTCGGCGGCGACCATGAAGGCGATCCCGAGCCCGCACAGCACGAGCCCGGCGACGAGGCGGGGGATGCGCCGGCGGGGCTCGATGACGGGGCGGAGGAGCTGCACAGCGGACACGCTAAGGACGGATCGGGCGCATTCCCCGGTCCATTCCGGGGTCCACTTCCCGCCGGCCGTTCCGCGAGATGTGGCGTGTCGGTGGCCCGGGCGACACGGCCACGTCCCGTGACCGTCATACCCCGTCCGTACAGTCGGGCCATGTTGTTGCGCACGCTGCTGCCGGCACGGTGCCCCGGCTGCGGCGCGCCCGGCGCGGCGCCGTGCCCGGCGTGCGTGGCCGACCTCGAGCCTGCCGGGCCCGGTCCGGTCCCGGCGGGGCTCGACGCGTGCCGGTCGCTGTTGGCCTACGAGGGGGTCGGCCGCTCCCTCGTGACGCACCTCAAGTACCGGCGCGACCGGGCGGCGCTCGGCTGGCTGGCCGCGGGCATGGCCACGCTGGTCGATCCGCCGGCGAGCACCATCGTGACCTGGGCGCCCACCACGGCGGCACGGCGGCGCCAGCGCGGGTTCGACCAGGCCGAGCTGCTGGCGCGGGCCGTCGCCCGCCTCTGGGGCGTCCGGTGCCTTCCGCTGCTGTCGCGCCGGGCGGGGCCGCCGCAGACGGGCCGGTCGCTCGCCGACCGGCGCGCCGGCCCCCTGCTCATCGCCCGCGCCGGCTCCCGAGTCGCGGCCGGCGCCGCCGTGGTGGTGGTGGACGACGTGCTCACCACCGGGTCCACGTTGGCGGCTGCGGCGCGGGCGCTGCGGGTCGTCGACGTGGCGTGGATCGCGGGCCTCACTGCAGCCCGCACCCCGCGGCGTGGTACGGCACCGCCCTGCGTGTTGCCGCCGCCACAGAAGGTCGAAGAATTCGCTCAAGTTCCCGCCGCGGCGAGCCGATGAGGGCGGTGATGCGCGCCAGCCGCAAGCACGCCACCCGGGCTCTCGACGCCGTCCGGCGTCGGCACGGGCGCACGCGGGCGCGCCAGCTCCACGCGGTCCGCCCGTCGTCGAGCCTGATGGCCACGTCGCCGCGCACGATCGACCGGGCATTGCGCATCATCGACGCCCTGCCGCCGGTGCGCGTCGAGCTCGTTGCTGCCGCCTCGGCCCGCCTGGCCGCGGGCGAGCGGCCGTCGTCCGAGGCGATCGCCGACATGGCGATCCGTCGGGCGACCTGCGACCTGTCCGGCTGACTACTGATCGCCTGACCGAGGCATCACGAGCTCCACGCGGGCGCCACCGAGCGGCGAGCGCCCGACGCCGAGGTGCCCGCCCGCGGCCTCGGCGGCCTGGCGGGCGATATCGAGCCCGAGTCCCGTCGAGTCGGCCTGCGTCGTCCCGCGGCCGAGGGCGGCGTCGGGGTGGTCGATGCCCGGGCCGGCGTCCTCGATCACGAGCCGCACCGTGCCCTCGCCACCCGCATCGACGGACATCGCGTACGGGGTGCCCTCGGGGGTGTGGGCGAAGACGTTGCCGATGAGCGCGTCGATCGCCGCCGCGGCCTCGCCGGGCGCGAGCCGGACGACACACGGTCCGCCCACGTCGTGGTCGGCGATGTCGATCGTCCACGGCCGGCCGTCGTCCTCGGCCAGGGCGCTCCAGAACGTCGGCCCGCTCCCGCGCGACCGCCGCGAGGTCGGCGGTCGCGGTCACGACGCCGTCGTGGAGGGGGCGCCGCGCGCTCCGGACCAGCTCGGTGATGGCCGCCTCGAGCCGCGCGACGTCGGCCATGAGGCCGGGGTCGCCAGCCGCCTCGGCATCGAGGCGGACGGCGGTGAGCGGGGTGCGGAGGCGGTGGGACAGGTCGGCGACGCGCTCGCGCTCGGCCGCCCGCAGCTCGTCGATGCGGTCGGCCAGCACGTTCAGCGCCCGGGCGGCGTCGGCCAGCTCGGGCGTGGGGCCGGGCTCGGCCCGGGCGTCTCCCTGGCCGGCGGCCAGCGCCCGGGCCGTGCCCGCCAGCTCGGTGGCGTCGCGGGTCACCGAGCGGGCCAGGCGGTCGGCAATGACGACCGCCGCGGCCACCAGCACGACGGCGACCCCCGCAAGCGCCAGCCAGGCCGTGCGCACCCCGTCGTCCAGCAGCCGGTCGGGGACCGTGGCCCGGACGACCGACACACTGCCGTCACCCGTCACGACCGGGGTGTAGAGCGCGAGCGATCCGTCGACCTCCTGGCTGAAGGCCCGACCCTGGTCCCGGGCGAGCTCGAGCGCCGCGTCCTCGGCGGCACTGGCGTCGCCAACCACAGAGCCATCGGCCAGCCACACGGTGATGCGCCCGTCGGCACCGGTGCCGGTGCTGTCGATGGCGGTGGTGACCAGCTCCGGCGTGACCGTGGGAAGGGCGAGGGTCGGGGCCAGCGATGCCACGTCACGCTCGGCCGTGGCGATGGCGCGGTCCCGGGCGACCGACCGCACGAGCGCCCCGAGCGGCAGCGCGAAGGCGACGACGACGAGGCTGGTGGTGGCCAGCACCACGAGCACGATGCGGCGGCGCACGGCGCCTCAGCCGTCGCCGTCGGGCGCGGTGAGCTTCACGCCGACACCCCGCACTGTATGGAGGTAGGCGGGTGCGCTCGCAGTCTCGCCCAGCTTGCGGCGGAGCCATGAGAGGTGGACGTCGACGGTCTTGTCGGCGCCGCCGTACGGCTGACGCCAGACCTCGGCCAGCAGCTCGCGTCGCCCCACGACCTCGGGGCTGCGACGGGCGAGGTGGGCGAGCAGATCGAACTCGAGGCGGGTGAGGTCGAGTGGGCGGCCGTCGATGGTCGCCTCCCGCCGTCCGGGGGACACGACGAGGCCGCCGACGACCAGCTCGGCGGCTTCTCCCTCGCCCCGGCGTTCGGCCCGCCGGAGCACGGCCCGGATGCGCGCCTCGATCTGCTCGGCGGCGTACGGCTTGACGACGTAGTCGTCGGCGCCGTCGTCGAGGAGCCGCACGATCTCGGCCTCGTCGTCGCGGGCGGTGGCCACGATCACCGGCACGGCGGAGACGCCACGGAGCATCCGCAGCACGTCGGCGCCGTCGATGTCCGGCAGGCCGAGATCGAGCACCACGACGTCGGGACGCCAGTCGACGACGGCGGTGAGGGCCGCGGCGCCGGTGGCCTCGGACCGCACCACGTGCCCGGCGCCCACCAGCGCGTCCGCGACCGACTCGCGGATGCGCAGGTCGTCCTCGACCACCAGGACGGAGGCCATGGCACCACCGTATGTCCGGGCCGGCGGCTGGCCGTGCCCCGGATGGCGACTTATCAAAGGCTTAGGGCGGCCTTCGTGCTCTCGCAGCGAGCCGACGCGAACATGGCGGCATGCGGCGACTCCTCGCCCTCGGAGCAGCGTGGGTCTCCGCCGCGGTCGTCGCCACGACGGTGGCCTGGCAAGGCGTCGGCCTGGTCGGCGACCAGGTCACCGACGACCGCCCAGCCACGCTGACGGCGGCCGAGGTCGAGGCGGCGCTGGCGACGGGGTCCAGCGGGTCGACGCCACAGTCGGACTCCACCGGGACCACGTCGACGGCGCCCCCGGCCGCGCCCTCGGAGCCGGCGCCGGAGACGCGCTCGTACGCCCTCACCGGCGGGTCGGCCGCGTTGCGCTTCGCGCCCAGCGGGGTGACGGTGGTCTTCGCCACTCCGAACCCGGGTTACCAGGTCCGGTCCGAGCCCACCGACGGGGGTGGGTGGCGCGTCGAGTTCGACGGCGACGACGGCCGGAGCCGCGTCGAGGGCTGGTGGGACGGCGGTCCTCAGGACCGCGTCGACGACGACGGGAGTGGCGGCTCGGGCGACGACAGCTGAGGCACGACGTTTTGTCGACGCTTAGAGGTCCGGCGACGCCCCGTTAGGTGGCGGGACCCCAGGGTGAGACCCGACAGCACCCACACCGAGAGGACTTCGTCATGCAGCTCCCCCGCACCTCGACCCGTCGCGTCGGTCTCGCCGCCGGCCTCGCCGGCGGCATCCTGGGCCTCGCGGTCGTCACCGGCCTCGGGCCCGTCCCCGCCCTGTCTTCACCGTCCTCCGGAGGCGGGGACGACGGCCCCACGACCACCAGCACCACCGCCACGACGTCGACGACCGTCGGAACGCTCCCCGCGGGCCCTGCCGTTGCGTCCGGGACACGGGTGGTGGATGCCGCCGGCGCGGGGACCGTGACCGTCGCCGAGGCGGGAGGCCAGCTCAGCCTCGTGAGCGCGACACCCGCCGAGGGGTGGTCCGTCGAGGTCGAGCAGTCCGCCGGCCGCGAGATCGAGGTCGACTTCCGCATGGGCGCCCAGCGCGCGCAGGTGAACGTCGAGCTCGAGGACGGCGCCGTCCGCGACCGCGTGCGGTTCCGTGATGAGGCCAGCGGCACGGACGTGCGGTTCGAGAACGGCGCCATCGTGCGGTTCGAGACCGACGACCCCGCCGGTGGCGGCCACGGGGCCGGGAGTGGCGGCGGGTCGGGCCGCGGTGGCGCCGACGATCCGCCCGGCGACGACCACGGCTGACGCCCTTTCTGCGTCCCGGCGGGCCCGCTCGACTCCGCCCGTCGAGCGGGCCCGCTCGCGCCCCCTCCCGCTCGCGCCGGCCGCGTCGTACCCTTCCCCCGAGGTAAGCCCCATCGCCCGTCACGGGAGGTCGCCATGCGCGCCTACCTGGTCGTCGCCCATCGCACCCTGGTCGAGGACCACCTCCTCGACCACGTCCGGTCGCTGTGCGCCGACGGCGACTGCACGTTCCACCTGGTGGTGCCCGTGCAGCACCCCCGCGGCGCGTGGACGGACGGCGAGGTCGACGCGGCCGCCCGCCGCCGGCTCGACGAGGGGCTGGCCGCGTTCGAGAAGGTGGGTGCCGAGGTCACCGGCGAGGTGGGCGACGCCAACCCCGTCTACGCGGTCGGAACGGCCATGCGGGCCCACCCCGACCAGGAGTGGGCCGGCATCATCGTGTCGACGCTCCCGCGGGGGTTGTCCCGCTGGCTCGGCCTCGACGTGGTGAGCCGGCTCCAGCACGAGTACGAGGACCTGCCGGTCACCCATCTCGAGGCGGCGCAGGCGCCCGCCGAGGCCTGACGCCGCTCAGGAGCTTGCGGCGGCGGGAGCGGCGGCCGGGAGGATCTGGTCGACCAGCGCCGGGATGTCGGCAGTCGTCACGGGCGGCCGGTGGAACAGGCGCGGCAGCACGATCGGCCCGACCAGGGCGTCGGCCAGCACGGCCGGGTCGGCCTGCGGGGGAAGCTCGCCGGCATCGACCGCGTCGGCGAGCACGGCACGCAGCGGCGCCGCGCTCTCGTCGGCCAGGCGTCGCGCCAGCCCGGCCATCTCGTCGCTGCGCTCGGCGGCGTCGATGACGGCGGGCATCAGGCACGCGAGCCGCTGGGGCTCGTCGACCGCGCGACGCGAGGTCGCTGAGGATGGCGACCACCCGGCCCCGCACGGGGCCGGGTGGCGGCAGGTCGGCGCTCCCGCGGGCGTGGACCGCGGTGAACGCATCGGTCACGAGCTCGGCCTTGCTGGTGTAGTGGCGGTAGATCGTGCTCTTGGCGACGCCCGACCGGGCGGCGACGGCCTCGATGGTCAGCTGGCCGTACCCGACCTCCCGCAGCAGGTCGGCGGTGGCCTCGAGGACGCACATGCGTGAACGCTCGATCCGGGGGTCGATGAGCCGGGGATCGACGACCTGGGATTCGGGTTCGTCACGCGGTGCCACGTCACTCATTCTGCCCGTCTTCCACCTCACGCCGCGCGCTCATCGTCGACGGCACCGGCTCGAGGGCCGGCTCGCCTGCCTCGGCGTCGAAGACGGGCTCGTCGGCCTCGGCCTCGGCGGGATCGCCCCGCCCCGGGCGCAGCGCGGTCCACACGAACGCCGCGGCGAGCACGGCGACGGCGACGGAGACCGCGTTGGTCAGGCGGAAGGCGTCGACGAATGCCGACTGGGCCTGCGCCAGCAGCGCCTCGCCACCGGGGAGGCCCTGCGCGACGCCCCACGCCGCCCCGATGGACTCGTCGGCGGCCTGGGCGGCGCCGGCGGGGACGTCGGTGCCCGACAGGTCCATGTTCGAGCGGTAGGCGGACCCGACGAGCGTGCCGAACACCGCGATGCCCAGGGCGCCGCCGAACTCGCGGGTGGTGTCGTTGACCGCCGAGCCGACGCCCGCCTTGTCGAGCGGGACCGCCGACATGAGCATGCCGGTCGCCGGGGCGGCCGTGGCCGCGAGCCCGGCGCCGAGCAGCACGAAGCCGAGGGCGACGATCGGGTACGGCGTGTCGACGCCGATGCGGGTGAACAGGGCGAGGCCGACGGCCATGAGGGCGAACCCGCCGGTGATGACCCGGGCCGCGCCGAAGCGCTCGCCGAGCGAGGCGCTGCGGGGGGCGACCACGATCATCGCCCCGGCCAGGGGCAGGCCGGCCAGTCCCGCGGTGAGCGGCGAGTAACCGAGCACGTACTGCAGGTACAGGGTCGTCAGGAAGTAGAAGCCGAACAGGGCGAAGAACGTGAGCGTGATGGCCGCGCTGGCCACGCTGAAGCGCCGGTCGCGGAACAGCCACAGCGGCAGCATCGGGTGCTCGGTCCGGGACTCCCAGGCGAGGAAGCCGCCCACGAGGGCGACGGCTGCGGCGAAGGCGCCCAGCACCAGCCCGTCGGTCCAGCCGCGCTCGGCCCCCTCGATGATCCCGTAGAGCAGCGCCACCATGCCGAAGAGGGCGAGGACGGACCCGACCGGGTCGAGCGGGGTCACGTGGCTGTCGCGAGACTTCGGGGAGAACCGGGCGACCGCCACGGCCGCCACGACCACGAGGGGCAGGTTGACGAGGATCGCGGCGCCCCACCAGAACTCCTCCAGCAGCGCGCCGGCGACCACCGGGCCGAGGGCGGCGCCGGCCCCGGCGAAGCCGGCCCACATGGCGATGGCCCGGGTCCGCTCCTCGGGCGGGAACACCGCCGTGATGATCGACAGCGTGGCGGGCATGACGAACGCCGAGCCGATGCCCATGATCCCGCGGCCGACGATGACCTGCCCGGGCGACGTGGCCAGCCCGGCGATCAGGAGGCCCCCGCCGAACACGCCGAGCCCGCCGAGGAGCGCCCCCTTGCGCCCGAACCGGTCGCCGAGGGCACCGGCGGACAGGAGCAACCCCGCGAACACGAGGGCGTACGAGTCGATGATCCAGTGGAGCTGGGTGGCGGTGGCGCCCAGGTCCTGCTGCAGGCGGGGGGCCGCGACGTTGAGGGACGAGACCGACATGACGACGAGGACGAGGGACAGGCACATGACCCCGAGGAGGAGCCAGCGGCGACGGTGGACGTCGGGGTCTTCGAACAGCTGGGGGATCGCGTGGTCGACACTCATTCTGCGAAACGTATCCGTTGCGCAGTAGAACGCAACCGTTTCATTATGTGACATCCGTCGGGAGAGGCCGCCCGCGGCTGCCTGCGGCGGCCCGTCCGAATCGGGGAGGGCCGGCACCGGTAGACTCGACGGACGCATGGCACTCCTTGACCGCTTCCTCCGCGCCGGCGAGGGCAAGAAGGTGCGGGCGCTCCAGTCCCTGGTGCCCGACATCGGCGAGCTCGAGCCCGAGATGCAGGCGTTGTCCGACGACGCCCTCCGGGCCAAGACCGGCGAGTTCCGCCAGCGGCTCGATAGCGGCGAGTCGCTCGACGACCTGCTGATCGAGGCGTTCGCCGTCGTGCGCGAGGCCGGCGTCCGAGTGCTCGGCCAGCGGCACTACGACGTGCAGCTCATGGGCGGCGCCGCGCTGCACTTCGGCTGGGTCGCCGAGATGAAGACCGGCGAGGGCAAGACCCTCGTGTCGACCCTGCCGGCCTACCTCAACGGGCTGTCCGGCAAGGGCATGCACCTCGTCACCGTCAACGACTACCTGGCCACCCGCGACCGCGAGTGGATGGGCCGCCTCCACACCTGGATGGGCCTCACCACGGGCCTCATCGTTCCGGGCAACCACGATCCGGCGTTCAAGCGGGAGCAGTACGCGGCCGACATCACGTACGGCACCAACAACGAGTTCGGCTTCGACTACCTGCGCGACAACATGGCGCCAAGCCGGGCCCGCCAGGTGAAGCGAGGCCACACCTACGCGATCGTCGACGAGGTCGACTCGATCCTCATCGACGAGGCCCGCACCCCGCTCATCATCTCCGGCAAGGTCGCCGACGCCGCGCAGCTCTACTACAAGTTCGCCTCGATCGTCCGCAGCCTGAAGCGTGACGACGACTACGAGGTCGACGAGGAGAAGCGCAACGTCGCCCCGACCGAGGACGGCATCGAGAAGGTCGAGCGCCAGCTCGACATCGAGAACCTCTACGACGGCGTGGCGCAGAACCTGGTCCACCAACTCCAGGCGGCCCTCAAGGCCAAGGAGCTGTTCAAGCGCGACAAGGACTACGTCGTGGCGTCGGGCGAGGTGAAGATCGTCGACGAGTTCACCGGCCGCATCCTCGAGGGCCGGCGCTGGTCCGAGGGTCTGCACCAGGCGGTCGAGGCCAAAGAGGGCGTCAAGATCAAGGAAGAGAACCAGACGCTGGCCACGGTCACCCTGCAGAACTACTTCCGCATGTACGAGAAGCTCGCGGGGATGACCGGCACGGCGCAGAGCGACGCCGCCGAGCTGGCCGGGACCTACGACCTGCAGGTCGTGCCCATCCCCACCAACAAGCCGATGGTCCGCGCCGACGAGGCCGACCTGATCTACAAGACCGAGGACGCCAAGTTCGGGGCGGTGGTCGACGACCTCGCCGAGCGGTACGAGCAGGGCCAGCCGGTGCTGGTCGGCACCATCTCGGTCGAGAAGTCCGAGAAGCTGTCGCGCCTGCTCGACAAGCAGGGCATCGCCCACGAGGTGCTGAACGCCAAGGTCGGGCAGCACTTCCGCGAGGCCGAGATCATCGCCCAGGCGGGCCGGCTGCAGGCGGTCACCGTGGCCACCAACATGGCCGGCCGCGGCGTCGACATCATCCTCGGCGGCAACCCCGAGGGCATGGCCAAGCGCGACGCCCGGGCCGAGGGGCTCGACCCCGACGCCGACGAGTCCCGGGCCCGGGTCGAGGAGCTGACCGCCAAGCACGAAGCCGAGACCAAGGCAGAGGGCGACAGGGTGCGCGACCTCGGCGGGCTCTACGTGCTCGGCACCGAGCGCCACGACTCGCGGCGCATCGACAACCAGCTCCGGGGCCGCTCGGGTCGCCAGGGCGACCCTGGCGAGAGCCGCTTCTACCTCAGCCTCGACGACGACCTCATGCGCCTGTTCGCCACGGGTGCCGTCAACTGGGTGATGGCCAAGACCCTGCCCGACGACGTGCCGCTCGAGGCGAAGATGGTGTCCAAGGCCATCGAGCGGGCGCAGACCACGGTCGAGCAGCGCAACGGCGAGATCCGCAAGAACGTCCTCAAGTACGACGAGGTCATGAACGAGCAGCGCAAGGTGATCTACGCCCTGCGCGACCAGGTACTCGACCGGGCCGACCTGCGCGAGCGCATCGTCGAGGACGCCCTGCCCGACACCATCAGCACGCTGGTCGAGACGCACTGCGTCAGCGAGTACAGCGAGGAGTGGGACGTCGAGGCGCTCGCCACCGAAGCCCGCACGTACTGGCCGTCCGAGCTGAGCGCCGAGCAGCTGGGCAAGGCGGCCTCCACCAACGAGCTGTACGAGCTGCTCACGGACGAGGCCCTCGGCTACTACGAGAAGCGCGAGGAGACGCTCACCCCCGACGTGATGCGCCAGGTCGAGCGCCAGGTCATGCTGCGCGTGATCGACCAGCGCTGGCGCGCCCACCTCTACGAGATGGACTACCTGCGCGAGGGCATCAACCTGCGGGCGATGGGCCAGAAGGACCCGCTGGTCGAGTGGCAGCGCGAAGGCTTCGACATGTTCGGCCAGATGATGCACGGCATCTGGCAGGACTTCATCCGCTACGTCATGCACGTCGACGTGAAGGTGAACCAGCCGGCCGCCAGCGCCGTGCCCGTCGACGCCAAGGCCACGCCGAAGGACGCGGCGCCGCAGGACGCGCCGCCGCAGGAGTCCCCGCCCCAGGACGCAGCGCCCCAGGACGCCGCCACCGGGCTCGAGGACGACGGCAGCGACCGCGCGCTGAGCGACCTCCGCTACTCCGCACCCGACGACCCCGACGGCGGCAGCGGCTCGGCCAGCCTGCGGGCCGCGGCCCAGGCCGAGGCGGCCGCCACCGCCGCCCAGCCGGCCGCCGGGGGCAACGGTGCGGTCGCCGCGCCCGCCACCAACACGCCGATCGTCAAGTCCGAGTGGGACAAGACGCCGCGGAACGCACCCTGCCCGTGTGGCTCGGGCAAGAAGTACAAGATGTGCCACGGCCGGGCATGAGAGGCCGGGCGGATGGGGCGTTCGACACAGCCCACGCGTGGGAATTTGGCGTGAGAGCACCAGCTCCACTGCCGGCCGACTGGCAGCGCGTCGACTCCCATGCGTGATCTCACCGAGGACCTGAAGGCGCTGCGCGCCCGCGTGGCCGAGGCCGAGGCGTACCTCAAGGTCGACGAGCTGCGCGCCCGGCGCCCCCAGCTCGAGGCCGAGGCGTCGCGGCCCGACCTGTGGGACGACCCCGACCGGGCCAAGGGGGTCACCGCCGACCTGGCGGGGGTGATCGACGACCTCGGGCAGTTCGAGCAGCTCGAGGCCCGCGTCGACGACGCCGAGACCCTGCACGAGCTGGGCCGCGAGGAGGGCGACGAGGCGTCGCTGGCCGAGGTCGAGCAGGCGTTGGCCGGCATCGACGCCGACCTCCGGCGCGTCGAGCTGCGCTCGATGTTCTCGGGCGAGCACGACCAGCACGACGCGCTCGTCACCGTGCAGGCCGGCGAGGGCGGCGTCGACGCCCAGGACTGGGCCGAGATGCTGCTGCGCATGTACACCCGCTGGGCCGAGCGCCGGGGCTTCGACGTCGAGGTGGACGAGTTCACCGAGGGGTCCGAGGCCGGCTTGTCGTCGGCCGAGTTCGTGGTGAAGGGCCGCTACGCCTACGGGTACCTGCAGGCCGAGCGCGGCGTGCACCGGCTCGTCCGCATGAGCCCGTTCAACGCCCAGGGCAAGCGCCAGACGGCGTTCGCCGCCGTGCAGGTGGTGCCGATGCTCGAGGGCGGCGACGGGGCGGTCGAGGTCGACGAGAAGGACATCAAGATGGACGTCTTCCGCGCGTCGGGCGCGGGCGGCCAGCACGTCAACAAGACGTCGTCCGCGGTGCGGCTCACGCACATCCCCACCGGCATCGTCGTGTCGTGCCAGGTCGAACGCAGCCAGTTCCAGAACCGCGACCGGGCGATGGCCATGCTCCAGGCCAAGCTGGCCGACCGCGAGCGGGCCGAAAGGGAGGCAGAGCTCGACGAGATCCGCGGCGACCAGCAGCGGGTCGGGTTCGGCAGCCAGATCCGCAGCTACGTGCTGCAGCCGTATCGGATGGTGAAGGACCTGCGGACCGAGCACGAGACGGGCAACGTCGACGGAGTGCTCGACGGCGACCTCGATCCGTTCATGGAGGCGTACCTCCAGTGGCGGCGCCGGGGCCCTGATCAGGCGTGAGGGTCCCCGACGCCCCCGCCGCCGGGCAGTAGCGTTTCTCCGCGATGTTCCGAGGACCGCGCGGCATCTGTAACCTCATCGCAATGGCTGGGACCATGCGCAGTTCACGCACTTCACGTATCCGCGCGTACCGCGGGCGAGGCACATGATCACGTTCGAACAGGTGAGCAAGATCTACAAGGGCGGGGTCGAGGCGCTCCACGGCGCCACGGCCACCATTGAGAAGGGCGAGTTCGTCTTCCTCGTGGGGCCGTCGGGGTCCGGCAAGTCGACGATGCTGCGGCTGATCAACCGCGAGGAGACCGCCGACAAGGGGCGGCTGTTCGTGGCCGGGAAGGACATCGCCCGCCTGAGCTCGTGGCGCGTGCCCTACCTGCGCCGCAACATCGGCTGCATCTTCCAGGACTACAAGCTGCTGACGACGAAGACGGTCTACGAGAACGTCGCCTTCGCCCTCGAGGTCATCGGCCGGCCGCGCCACGTGGTCAAGGCCCAGGTGCCCGCCATCCTCGAGCTCGTCGGCCTCGACTCCAAGGCCGACAACCTGCCCGAGGAGCTGTCGGGCGGCGAGCAGCAGCGCGTGTCGATCGCCCGGGCGTTCGTGAACCGGCCGCTGATCCTGCTGGCCGACGAGCCCACGGGCAACCTCGACCCGGCCACGTCGGTCGGCATCATGCGCCTGCTCGACCGCATCAACCGCACGGGCACGACGGTGGTCATGGCCACGCACGACCGCTCGATCGTCGACACGATGCAGCGCCGGGTGATCGAGCTCGAGACCGGCGGGATCGTCCGCGACCAGGTACGGGGGGTGTACCAGTGAAGTTCGACTACATCGCCCGCGAGACGTTCGCCAACCTGCGCCGCAACATCACGCTCACCATCGCCGCCATCGTCACGGTGGCCGTGTCCCTGTCGCTGTTCGGCTCGACGATCCTCCTCGGCCAGGGCGTCGACAACGTCTCGGCCCGCTGGCACGACGGCATCGAGCTGATCGCCTTCCTCAAGTCCGACATCACCGACGAGCAGCGCAACGCGATCGAGGCGCTGCTCGACGAGAGCCCCGAGGTCCGCGACTTCGACTACGTCGACCTCGAGGAGAGCCGTGAGGAGGCGCTGCGCATCTTCGAGCGCAACGAGCTGATGTACCAGAAGATCGAGTCGGGCGGCACCCGGGTGCCCGACTCCTACCGAGTGCAGCCGCGCACCAGCGACGTCGACCTGATGACCGTCATCGGCCAGCAGCTGGCGTCCGAGCCCGGCGTGCTCAGCGTCACCGACGTCAGCGACAGCGTGAAGACCGTGACCGGGGTGTCGAACTTCGCCCGGCGGGCGATGCTCGTCGTCGGCATCGGCCTGCTCGTGGCCGCGCTGCTGCTGATCCTCAACGCCATCCGCATGGCCATGTTCGCCCGCCGGCGCGAGATCGAGGTGATGAAGCTCGTCGGCGCCACGAACTGGTTCATCCGGGTGCCGTTCATGCTCGAGGGCATCATCCAGGGCCTGGTCGGCTCGGCCCTCGCGCTCGGCGCCGTGTTCGGGCTGCACCGCTTCATGGAGGCGGCGTCCCAGAACGACGACTACCGGGCCATCATGGAGGGCTTCGTCGCCACGACGAGCGAGCTGTGGACGACCGCCGGCGTGGTGCTGACGCTCGGCGTCGTGATCGGCGCCGCCGGCTCGGGCTGGGCGATCAGCCGCTTCCTGCGGGTCTGAACCGGGCGGCTAACCCAGCGTCACCGGAAGGCTGTCCAGGCCCCGCAGCACGATCCGGCCGTTCCAGGCCGGGGCGTCCGCGGCCAGCTCCAGGCGCGGGAACCGGCGCACGAGCGCGGGCACGGCCTCCGCGCCCTCGAGTCGCGCCAGCGCAGAGCCGAGGCAGTGGTGGATGCCGCTGCCGAACGACAGGTGGCCGCCCGCGCCCTCGCGGCCGACGTCGAGGTCGGCGGCGGTGGGGCCCCACTTGCCCTCGTCGCGGTTGGACGACCCGAGCAGCGTGAGGACCAGCTCGCCGGCGCCGATCTGCTCGCCCGCGATCTCGATGTCGGTGGTGGCGATGCGCCGCGACACCTGGACGGGGCTGTCGTAGCGCAGCATCTCGTCCACGGCGTTGGCGTCGAGGTCCGGGTCGGCGACGAGGCGCTCGAGCTGGTCGCGGTGGCGCAGCAGGGCGCACGTCCCGTTACCGATGAGGTTCACCGTGGTCTCGTGGCCAGCCAGATACAGCAGCGCGACCTGGTCGCGCAGCTCGACGGGGGAGAGGCGGTCGCCGTCCTCCTCGGCGGCGATCATGCCGCTGAGCAGGTCGTCGGCCGGGTTCCGCCGCTTCCACTCGATGACGTCATCGATGTGGGCGAACATCTGGTCGGCGGCGGCCACGATGCGGCGCAGCTCGGCGTCGTCGGCGAACGGCTCGAGCGAGCGCGTCATCTCGTGTGACCAGGCCCGGAGCTGGTCGCGGTCGCCGTCGGGCATGCCCAGCAGCTCGCTGATCACGACGAACGGCAGGGGGAAGGCGAAGCGGGCGATGAGGTCGACCGACTCGCCGGGGCCGGTGCCGGCGGCGATCTCGTCGAGCAGCTCGGCCACGAGGGCACGCACGCGCTCGCGCAGGCGCTCGACCCGGCGGATCGTGAAGGCGCTCGACACCAGACGGCGCAGCCGGGTGTGGTCGGGCGGGTCGAGGCTCAGGATCGAGCGGCTGCGCTCGCCCTGGCGCTCGGCCAGGTCCTCGGGCAGGGGCGGGACCACGATGTTCGTGGCGTTGCGCTCGTCGACGCTGGTCCCGCCGAGGCGCAGCAGCTCGAAGCAGTCGTCGTAGTGCGACAGCACGCGCAGCCCGAGCGGGTTGTGGTGGACTCGCCCGTCGGCCCGGATGGCCGCGTACTGCGGGTACGGGTCCTCGGCGAAGCCCGGCTCGAAGGGGTTGTACATCACGGCGTCGGTGCCCGCCCGCACGTCTGCCTGCGCATCGTTTTGCACGTCTGCTTGCACGTCTGCGTCCACGTCGCCCAGGTTTTCGCACGAGCCATGCAAAAGCAAGGGGTGTGCAAGGCTGCGCGTGCCGATGCCCGACGCCCGCTCGCTCACGTCCGCTCCGTCGCGGCCGCCTCCCCTCGACCTCGGGCTGCTCGGTGTGGCCGTCCTGGCCGTGTCGACCTCGGCGCCGCTCATCCGGGGGGCCGACGCCCCGTCCCTGGCGATCGCCTTCTGGCGCAACGCGCTGGCGCTCCCCGTGCTCGGCGCCCTCGTGCTGGCCAGCCGCGAGCGGCGACGCGAGGCCCGCGAGCTCGACCGGCGCGAGCGCCGGCTGGCGCTGATCGCAGGGCTGTTCCTCGCCGCCCACTTCGCCACTTGGGTGCCGAGCCTGTCGTTCACCTCGGTGGCCTCCTCGGTGGCGCTCGTGGCGACGCAGCCGGTGTGGGCCGCGCTCATCGCCCGCTGGCGGGGCGACGACGTCCCGCGGCTCGCGTGGTGGGGGATCGGGGCGGCGATGGCGGGCACCGTCGTGCTGACGGGCGTCGACCTGTCGATCTCGACCCGCGCCCTGTTCGGCGACCTGCTCGCGCTTCTCGGCGGCGCCCTGGCCGCGGCCTACGTGACCGTCGGCGCCGAGGCCCGCCGCACGGTGTCCACCACGGTCTACGCCACCGCCTGCTACGGCGTGGCCGCGGTGGCGCTCCTGGTCGTGTGCGTGGTGGGCCGCCAGGCCCTCGCCGGTTACGACGGCCACACCTGGCTCCTGCTGGTCGCCACGGTGCTCGGCCCGCAGCTGCTCGGGCACACGCTGGTGAACCGGGTCCTGTCGACGATCAGCCCGGTGATCGTGTCGGTGGCCATCCTGTTCGAAATCGTCGGGGCGGCGCTGCTGGCCTGGCTGGCCTTCGACGAGGTGCCGCCCGCGTCCGCCGTCCCGGCGGGGCTGCTCATCGCCGCGGGTGTCGTCCTCGTCGTGCGAGCGAACCCGTCCGAGCCCGCGGTCGCCGGTTCCCCGCCGATCGAGTGACGGTCACTCGGAGGTCACCGCGCGGACGGTACGGTCCGTTGGTGCGCCTCGTGTGGATCGTCGCCGTCGTCCTGGTCGTGGTGGGCCTCGTCGCCTGGAGTACCACGTGCACGGGGCCGCGCCCCGAGCCGACGGGCGAGACCATCCCGCCGTCCGCGCCCACGACCACGTTGGCGTCCGGAGACTGAACTCGAACCCGATGGACCGCCTCGGAAACGCCTCTGGCCGCACGCGACGAAACCCTGCCGGAGCAGGGCTTCATCCGCATGTCCTGCGTGGAGCTGGGGGGAATCGAACCCCCGTCCGTCGAGTGGATGACGACCGCGCTACGACCATTCCCGTGGACTACGGCGTGTCGGCTGCCGTACCGCCGGGTCGGTTGGCCTCACGAGGAGGCCGCCGCCGGGTCTTTCCCCGGGGCCAGCGTTCTTTCACGCGGTCAGCGGTCTTTCCCGCCGTCAACCATCGCTTCTGTTGCCAGGCTGCGGTGGTCAGGCCCCGCGTGCCATTGCAGGCCGCGACCGCTCTCGTATCACCTGATGATCAGGCGGCGAGGGCGTACTGCTCGTTGGTTTCGGCAGTTGTGTTGGTTGCCCCGTTTAAGGAGTCTGAGCAACTCCGGTCGCACGATGCGCCGTCCGGTCTCCACGTCGAAACCGATCAGCCCCTTGTCAAGTAGCAGGACAAGTGTACCGGCCGCCCGCGACCGTCGGACCCGGGTTGTCGGGAGCGACCGGCCGCGCCGTACGCTCGCCGCCCGTGAAGGTGTCCCAGGACAGCGTCGTCGGACGCAGCGTGATCCGCATGGCGGCGAGCCCCGCGTTCGCCCGTGTCGCCCCGTCGGTCGTGCCCCGGCTCGACCGCCTCGTCCACCGGCTGACCGGCGGGCGCACGACGATGAGCGCCGGCATGGTGCCGACCGTGCTGCTCACGACCACCGGGTCCCGCTCGGGTGAGCCCCGCACGGTGCCGCTCGCCTGCATCCCCGAGGGCGACGACCTCTACGTGGTGGGCAGCAACTACGGGCGCGAGCGGCACCCGGCGTGGAGCACGAACCTGATGGCGACGCCGCGGGCCCGGGCGTCGTTCGACGGCCGCGACTACGACGTCGACGCCCACCTGCTCACGCCGGCGGAGAAGGCGGAGACCTGGCCGCGCCTCGTCGCCGCCTGGCCGGTCTACGACACCTACGTCGAGCGCAGCGGCCGTGACCTCCGGGTGTTCCGCCTGTCACCCGCCTGAGCGCACGCCGAGCCCCGACGGCTGATTCGCCGCCGCCCGCCGGCGGCTGTCACGCTGGCGGGTCATGGTCGACGCCCGGTCGTGGGGTGCGCGCGATGCCGCCGTCGTGTGGCACGGGTTCACCCAGATGGCGAGCTACCTCGACAACGAGCCCGTCATCGTGGAGGCGGGCGAGGGACGTGAGCTGATCGACGTCGAGGGGCGGCGCTATCTCGATGCCATCTCCTCCCTCTGGGTCACGACGCTCGGCCACCGCGTCCCCGAGCTCGACGCCGCCCTGCGCGCCCAGATCGACCGCGTGGCGCACTCGACGCTCCTGGGCAACGGCAACCGCATCGTGGTCGAGCTGGCCGAGGCGCTGGCCCGCGTCGTGCCCGTCGACCACCCGCACTTCCTGTTCGCCTCCGACGGCGCCGCCGCGGTCGAGCAGGCGCTCAAGATCGCCTTCCAGTACTGGGCCAACCTCGGGGTCTCCGGGCGGACCGGCTACCTGACCCTCGGGCACGCCTACCACGGCGACACGGTCGGATCGCTGTCTCTCGGCGCCGGCGGGTTCGGCACCGACCTGTTCGATCCGCTGCGCTTCGGCGCGTTCGGGCCCGCCGGGGGCAGCCCGGTGGTCCGGGCTCCCGGCTACGACGACCCTGCGGGCCTGAGCACGGCCGCCGCCCTGGTCGACGAGCACGGGCCCGCCCTGGCCGCGGTCGTGCTCGAGCCCCTGGTCCAGGGCGCCGCCGGCATGCTCGTGGCCGACCCCGGCGCCTACGGCCCGCTCGTCGCCGCCTGCCGGCGCCACGGCGTGCTGCTCGTCTGCGACGAGGTGGCCACCGGGTTCGGCCGGACCGGCACCCTGTTCGCCAGCGAGCAGTGCGGCCTGCGGCCAGACCTCATGGCGATCGGCAAGGGCCTGACGGGCGGGTACCTGGCCATGTCCGCCACGGTGGCCAGCGATCGGGTGTACGCGGCGTTCCTCGGCCCCGACCTGTCGGAGCGGACCTTCTACCACGGGCACTCCTACAGCGGGAACGCCCTCGCCGCCGCCGTGGCGCTGCGCCACCTCGAGCTGTACGAGGAGTGGGACGTGCTGGCGGGTGTGCGCGCCCGCGCCGCCACGCTGGCCCGGCTGGCGGGGGAGCGGCTGGCGCCTCTGGACGCGGTCGCGGACGTCCGGCTGTGCGGCCTGATGGGCGGCGTCGAGCTGGCGCCGCCGGGCGAGGGGCTGCGATGGGGCCGGAGGGTGTGCGCCGCCGCCGTGCGCCGCGGCGTGCTGCTGCGCCCGCTCGGCGATGTCGTCGTGCTCATGCCCCCGCTCACGGTCACCGACGCAGAGGTCGAGCGCATCGTCGACACGCTCGCGGCCGCCGTCGGCGAGGTGGCGGGCGAGGACGGGGTGGCGCGGTGACCGGCGACTGGGACGCACGGGTCGACGGCGAGCTCGATGCCATCCGCGCCGCTGGCCGCTGGCGGGTGACGCGCGACCTGGTGACGACCGGTCCCGTCACCGGCGAGCTGGACGGGCGTGCGGTCGTCACGTTCGCCTCCAACGACTACCTGGGGCTGACCCACCATCCCCGAGTGATCGCCGCGGCCCACGCCGCCCTCGATCGGTGGGGCGTCGGGTCGGGGGCCTCGCGCCTGATCGTCGGCTCGCGTCCCGTGCACGCCGAGCTCGAGGTGGAGCTGGCCGCCTGGAAGGGCACCGAGGCGGCGCTGCTGTTCTCGACCGGCTTCGCGGCCAACCTCGGGGTGCTCGCCACCCTCGGCGGGCCCGACGTGACGATCCTGTCCGACGAGCTCAACCACGCCTCGATCGTCGACGGGGCCCGCCTGGCCCGCGCGGACGTGCGCGTCTACCGGCACGGCGACCTCGACCACCTGGCCAAGCTGCTGGTCGACGTCGCCGCCGCCGGCCGGGGCCCGGTGATCGTCGTGACCGACAGCGCGTTCTCGATGGACGGCGACGTGGTCGACGTGGCAGCGCTGGTGGACACGTGCGCCGACCACGACGCGCTCGTCGTGCTGGACGAGGCCCACGCCGTGCTCGGGCCCCGGGTCGACCTCGCGGCCGCCGCGGCCCGGGGGGTGACGGTGGTGCGGGTGGGCACGCTGTCGAAGGCGCTCGGCTCCCTCGGCGGGTTCGTGGCCGGGCCCCGGCGCTACGTCGACCTGCTGCGCAACCGGGCCCGCCCGTTCATCTTCACCACCGCCCCGACGCCGGCCGACGTGGCCGCCGCCCTGGCCGCGGTGCGGGTCGTGCGCTCGGCCGAGGGGGAGGCGCTGGTGGCGCGCCTGCGGAGTCACGTCGAGCGGCTGCGGCCCGGGCACCCGACGCCGATCGTGCCGGTCGTGCTGGGCGAGGAGGCGGCGGCGCTGGCCGCGGCCGACGACCTGCTGGCGCAGGGCCTGCTGGTGCCGGCCATCCGCCCTCCCACGGTGCCGGTCGGGTCGTCGCGCCTGCGTGTCGCCCTGTCCGCGGCCCACACCGGCGAGCAGGTCGACCGGCTGGTCGCCGCGCTGGGGACGCTGGGGCGGTCGGGTGCAGGCGACCCGGCCTGAGCGCCTCGTCCTCGTCGTCGGCACCGGCACCGAGGTCGGCAAGACCTGGGTGGCGTGCAGGGTGGCGCGGGCGCTGCGGCGGCGGGGGCTGATCGTCGTGGCCCGCAAGCCCGCCCAGTCGTACGACGCCGGCGACGACCTCAGCGACACCGACGCCGCGCTGCTCGCCCACGCCACGGGCGACCACCCGGCGGCCGTGTGCCCGCAGCACCGCTGGTACCCGGTGGCGATGGCGCCCCCGATGGCGGCCGAGGCGCTGGGGCGGCGCCCCTTCGCGATCGCCGACCTGGTGGACGAGCTGGCGTGGCCGGCCGTGGTGGGCGTCGGACTGGTGGAGGCCGCGGGAGGAGTGCGCTCGCCTCTGGCCGCGGACGGGGACGCGGTCGCCTTCGCCGCCGCGGTGCGGCCCGACCGGGTGGTCCTCGTGGCCGACGCCGGGCTCGGCACGATCAACGGCGTGCGGCTGTCGATGGCGGCGCTGGCGCCGTGGCCGGTCACGGTGGTGCTCAACCGGTTCGAGCCGGCCGACGACCTGCACGTCCGCAACCTCGAGTGGCTGGCTGGGGTCGACGGCTACGAGGTCGTCACCGACGCGGAGGACCTGGTGTCCCCGATCGTCGGCTGGCCCACGTAGGCCGGCCAGGGCGTCAGGCGGCGCGGGCGGTGACGATCCACGCCTTGCCCGGGAGGGCCAGGCCGTCGGGGGTGACGTGCGGGGCGACGGCGGCGCGGAGCGAGGCCAGGGCCCTGGCGACGAGCTCAGGCGACTTGCCCTCGGACATGATGCGGGCGATCGGCTGGCCCTCCAGGTAGCCGACCGCGTCGTCGAGGTCGGTGCCCAGCCACATCGGGTGCACCTCCTCGGCGAGCTCGATGCCGGCGAACCCGCCGTCGGCCAGGACCGACCGGACGCGGTCGGGGTCGTCGAGCGAGAACGGGCCGGAGGCGCCGGGGCCGACGATGTCGGGCATGCCGAGGTGCTCGACCATGGCGCTCATCGGCACTCGCATCCAGTCGTTCACGAGGAGCGGCTGCCAGCAGGCGAAGGCCAGGCGACCACCGTCGGCCATGCCCCGCCGGAGGTTGGCGAACGCAGCCACCGGGTCGTCGAAGAACATGATCCCGAACCGGCTGAGGACCACGTCGAACCCGCCGGGGGGAAACGGATGGACCTGGGCGTCGGCCTGCTCGAAGGTCACGTTCGCCGGCCCGCCCTCGGCCGTGGTCTCGGCGCGGGCCTCCTCGACGAGGGGCTTGCCGATGTCGACGCCGAGCGCGGACCCCTCGCTGGCGAGCCGGGCCGCGGCGCGGGTCATCGCACCCGTCCCGCAGCCGACGTCGAGGACGCGGTCGCCCGGAACGATGGCGGCGCTGGCGAGGACGGCCTCGCCGTAGGGGGCGAGCGCTCGATCGTGGCGAGCGGCGTGGCTGACCCAGTGCTCGCCGCCGGGACCGTTCCAGCTGTTCGCCATGTCTGCGTTGGGGGCGCTGTCCGCGTGCATGCCCCGATGCTGCCACGTCCCCGCCGCATAGGGGCAGGGGGTATTCGGTCAGTCAGTCGTGGCGGCCGGCGCGGGCGATGGCGCGGCGGGCCTCGCGCTCGGCGTCTCGCTCGGCCAGCACCTGGCGCTTGTCGTAGGTCTTGCGGCCGCGGGCGAGCGCCAGCTCGACCTTGGCCCGCCCGTCCTTGAAGTACAGCGACAGCGGGACGAGCGACAGGTGCTGCTCGTCGACGATGTGGCGCAGGCGGTCGAGCTCGGACCGGTGCAGCAGCAGCTTGCGCCGGCGCTCGGGCTCGTGCCCCGAGTACTCCTGGGCGTGCGAGTAGACACCGATGTGCATGGACATCAGCCACGCCTCGTCGCCCTCGAAGCGGGCGAAGGCGTCGCCGATCTGGGCGTGGCCGTCGCGCAGCGACTTCACCTCACTGCCCCGCAGCACCAGCCCGGCCTCGACCGTCTCGAGGATCTCGTAGTTGCGCCGGGCGCGCCGGTTGGCGGCGATCAGCGTGGTGCCGGAGGAGCGGTCGGTACGGGGGGTCGAGCGGGCCATGGGAACGGATCAGGGTACCGCCGGGGGCGGCCGCCCGTGCCCGGTCATTCCCCGTCGTCGCCGAGGTGCTCGGCGGCCACGCGCTTCGGCACGACCATGCGCCAGGCGTCGAGCACGATCTCGCGGACCTCGTCGTCGTCGACCGCGTCGAGGCGGACGACGACCCAGTTGTACCGGAGGTCGGCCTTGCCGGGCATGAGGAACTTGTCGGGCTCGGACTCGACGAGGGCCTCGCGCTCCTCCTTCGGGAAGGCGAAGCCCATCGTGGCCTCGTCGCGCGAGAACGCCAGGTAGACGATTTGCCCGACCCGGAACTTCACGCGGTCCCGCACCAGCGCCTCGTACGAGCGCGGCAGGGTCGAGGCCAGGGCCCGCACGGTCTCGATCGTCGCCACCCTCCGCACGTTAGGGCGCCGCCCCGCTTCCGCACGGTAGGGCGTCGTCCCGCTCGGCAGTAACGTCCGTCGGCGTGTTGTCGCTGACCGAGGATGTGTGGCACCAGATGGTCGGGCACGCCCACGGCGGCCTGCCCGACGAGGCCTGTGGCCTGCTTGGCGGCGATCCGGAGAACGGCGAGGTCACGGTGTTCTACCCGTGCCGCAACGCGGCGGAGTCCAGCCGCGTCTACACGGTCGACCCCCGCGACCACCTGCGGGCCGACCGTGACGCCGAGGGCCGCGGCCTCGAGATCATCGGCGTGATGCACAGCCACACCCACACCGAGGCCTACCCGTCGCCCACCGACGTGGCCCAGGCGCCCGACCCGGCCTGGCACTACGTCATCGTCTCGCTCAAGCGCGAGGAGGCGGTGCTGCGGTCCTACCGGATCGTGGACGGCAGGATCACCGAGGAGGGCGTGACGCTGGCCGGTGGGTAGGATTGTCGACCGGAACACTCGACTTTCGGCGACGATCCAGGATCCGACCACGCATGGCCGTCTACTCCTCCATCCTCGACCTCATCGGCGACACGCCGATGGTCGACGTGACCAGCCTCAGCCCCAACCCCGACGTGCGCATCCTCGCCAAGCTCGAGGGCCAGAACCCGGCGGGATCGATCAAGGACCGCATCGCCTGGAACATGGTCCGTGAGGCCGAGGCCGATGGGGTGCTCACCCCCGGCCGCACGATCATCGAGCCGTCGTCGGGCAACACCGGCATCGCGCTGTCGATGATCGCCCGCCTGCGCGGCTACCCGATCAAGATCGTGATGCCCGAGAACGTGTCGGTCGAGCGGCGCCAAGCCCTCGAGGTGTGGGGCGCCGAGATCATCGTGACCCCGGGGGAGGAAGGGTCGAACGGCGCGGTCGCCCGGGCCCGGTCCCTGGCCGACGAGCACCCCGAGTGGGCGTTCCTGTACCAGTACGCCAACGAGGCCAACCCGCGGGCGCACTACGAGGCCACCGGGCCCGAGATCTGGCGCGACTGCCCCGAGATCACGCATTTCGTGGCCGGCCTCGGCACGACGGGCACGCTCATGGGGGTGGGTCGGTTCCTCAAGGAGCAGAACCCCGACGTCAAGATCGTGGCCATCGAGCCGCCGCTCGGCGAGCGGGTCGAGGGGCTGCGCAACCTCGACGAGGGGTACATCCCGCCGGTGTACGAGAAGTGGGGCGGGCCCGAGCTGCTCGACCGCAAGCGCATCGTCCGGCCCCGCGAGTCGATCGAGTGGACCCGGCGCCTGGCGGACGTGGGCATCTTCTCGGGCATCTCGGGCGGCGCCGCCCTGGCTGGCGCAGCGAAGGTCGCGGGCGAGGTCGCGCGCGGGACGATCGTGGTCATCCTGGCCGACGGCGGGTGGAAGTACCTCTCGACCGGCGCCTGGACGGGCGACATCGACGAGGTCGCGGCCCTCGCCGAGAAGCTCATCGTCTTCTGACCACGGCCGCCGAGGCGCCGGAGGGGTGGTGACGTGAAGGTACGGATCGGGATGGGGCTCGGCACGCAGACGCTCGCGGCCGACGCCGAGCGCTTCGCCGGCTTCGTCGACGCGCTGGAGCAGCGCGGCTTCGACTCGCTGTGGCTCAGCGAGCGGCTCACCGGCCCGGCCCCCGACCCGCTGGTCGCGCTGGCGGTCGCCGCGGGCCGCACCCGAAGGCTCAAGCTCGGCACGAGCGTGCTCGTCGTTCCGGGGCGCAACCCGGTCGTGCTGGCCAAGGAGCTGGCCAGCCTCGACCGTCTGTCGGGCGGCCGGCTGCTGCCGGGCGTCGGGCTCGGTGCGCCGGTGCCGGCCGAGCACCGGGCGTTCGGGGTCGAGCGCACGGCCCGGGCCGGCCTGTTCGACGAGGCCGTGACCCTGATGCGCCGCCTGTGGACCGAGGACGACGTCCACCACGACGGCGAGCACTTCCACGTCGAGGGCGTGACGCTGCTGCCCCGCCCGGTGCAGCAGCCGATCGACGTGTGGCTGGGCGGCACCGCGCCGTCCGAGCTGCGCCGCACCGGACGGCTCGGCGACGGCTGGCTGCCGTCGTTCACGGTGCCGGCCGAGGTCGAGGCGGGCTGGGCGACGATCACCGAGGTGGCGGCGCAGCACGACCGGGCGATCGAGGCCGAGCACCTGGGCGTGCTGGTCATCTACACCCGGGGCGAGCTGCCCGACGCCATCGCCCAGGTGGTGGCGTCGCGCCGCCCCGAGCTCGACCCGCGCGACGTGGTGCCGCAGGGCATCGACGGGCTGCGACGCCAGCTCGAGCGGTTCATCGCGGTGGGGGCGTCCAAGTTCGTGGTGGTGCCGCTGGCCGACCCCGACGACTGGGACGCCGAGCTGACCGAGCTGGCCGGGACGATCCTGCCGCTCGAGACCTGACGAACCCCGAACCGGGGATGGTCGTCAGGTCATATGCCTGACGGCCATCCCCAGTTGCGAACGGTGGGCGTCAGAGGTTCGTGACGATCAGGGCCACGCCGAACACGGCGAACAGGACGGCCGAGCCGATGCGGGTCGCCCGCTCGGGCAGGCGGGCGCCGAACACCCGGCCGAGCAGGACGCCGAGCGTGCCCGCCAGGACGATGCCGATGGTGGCGCCGATCCACACGAGGACCGGGTTGCCCTGGGCCGCCAGCGTGGCGGTGGCGAGCATGGTCTTGTCGCCCAGCTCGGCGATGAACATGGCGGTGGCGACCGACAGCACGATCGAGCGTTGGCCCGTCGTCGCTCCCTCCTCGTCCTCCTCGTCGTCGTCGTTCCAGCAGCGTCCACGCCGCGAAGCCGAGGAACAGCACGCCGCCGCCCAGTCCGATGGCGCGGGTCGGCAGCGTGGCCCCGAGCAGGCCGCCGACGACGACCGACAGCAGGTTGGTCGCCATGTAGGCGATCACGACCCCGGTGATGACGGGGGCGAGCCGGTGGCGGGCGCCGAAGCCGAGGGCGACCAGCTGTGTCTTGTCGCCCAGCTCGGCGATGAACACGAGGCCCAGGGCCGCCAGCAGTGACTCCACGATGTGCTCTCCTCGGTTCCGGCTGACCGGGACCGGGGCACGCGCGACCTCGACCCCGGACGGCCTGCATGCGTCCAGAAGTCGAAGGTCTCGCCCGCCCGCACGAGTGCGGGCCGGCCGTCCGGGCAGGTATCTGCCAGCGTGTCGAACGGCCGTCGAGGGGCTACTCCCCTTCAGCTCCGCTCACGCTATGGGGAGGGACGGCGCCCGCCAACCCGACGTGTCGGGTGACACGTCCCCTGGTTTGTGCATAGAGTGTGCAAGAACTTCGGAGGGCCGACGTGAACGAGCGCAGCGAGCGAACTGACAGCACGGTGCGGACACCTGACACCGACCAGGTCGAGTACGACGAGGCCGAGCTGCTCGCCTCGCACGACTACGCCGAGCCGCTGATCGTGGGCGGCGTCCGCTGCCACGGCGGGTTCGCCGACGACGGCACCTACGTCTCGCCCCGCACCGCCAACCGCGTGCCGGCCATCGCCGCATGGCAGGCCAAGCACCGGCGGGACTTCGGCACCGAGCTGCTCGACCTGCCGCTCGACACCTGGCCCGAGCACTACCCGAACGTCGCCCAGGCCCGGTTCCTCATCGAGAACGGCATCCCCGACCCGATCAGCGCCACGCTGACCCGCGTCGGCACGGTCGAGGGGTTCGGGGCGCTGATCCGGTACGAGGCCATTCCCGACATGCGGCGCGTGGTGGACGAGGACGTGTCCGGCACCGCGCTGGCCCATCTCGGGTCGGGGCTGTTCGAGGCGCACGCCCGCGACGAGGCCGGCTTCGACGGCGAGGGCGGCCACGAGCACATGTGGTACGCCGCCCGCGACGTGGCGTTCGAGAACCCGGTCACCGAGGACCAGCGGGCCCTCATGCTCGAGCGGTTGGGGATCGCGCCCCCGGGAAGCGGCGGCAAGATCGACGCCGCCGCCCTCCGGGCCACCGCGCTCGCCAACCGCAAGTGGCCGAGCGACGTCGACTTCGACTTCGAGTCGCTGATCGCCCGCATGGTGCGCCTGCTCCTCATCGAGATCTCGGCGTTCCACACGTTCGCCTGGGCGGAGGAGCTGCTGGCCGACCCCGACCTGGTGGCCGGCGACGGCGAGGGCGCCCGGCTCGTGTCGTACATCCGGGCCGACGAGACGCCGCACGTCGACTACCTGCGCACCGCGTTGTCCGAGCTCCGCGACCGGACGATCGTGGGCGAAGGCGGGCGCAAGCACGCCGGCGCCGACCTGGTCGGCGCCACGTGGGACCGCGCCCTCGCCCTGTCGATCGGCCCCAACCGGCAGGCGACCCTCGAGACCACGTGGGGCGAGGTGCGGCACGCCGTCGGCGACCGTCCCGGCGCGGCCGACCTCCTGGCCCGGTTCGACGAGCTGGGCTCGGTCCGTCGTCGGGACGACGGCTCCTGGGTCGAGGCGCCCGCCGCGGCCTGATCCGCCGCTCGGGCCCGTGTGGCGCGTGCCACACGGAACGCGCGCTCGCATAACCTGCGCCCCGTGGACGACCCCGCCGGCGGTCTCACGCTCACGGTGCTCGGGTGCTCGGGGACCTACGCCGCGCCCGACGGGGCCTGCAGCGGCTACCTGGTGCGGTCGGCGTCGACGACGCTGGCCGTCGACCTCGGCTCGGGCACGCTCGCGAACCTGCAGCGCCACGTCGAGATCGCGGACCTCGACGCGCTCGTGCTCTCCCACGAGCACCCCGACCACTGGCTCGACCTCCCGCTGCTCCGCAACGCCATGCGGTACGTGCTCGACCTCGCCGACCTGCCCGTGTTCGGCACGGCCGGCACGGCCCGCCTCGCCGGCCAGCTCATCAGCGAGATGGCGCCGACCCTACGGTGGACGGTGGTCGACGGCGCGTCCGAGGTGACGGTCGGCGACCTGGCGGTGCGGTTCGGTCGCACCGACCACCCGGTCGACACCCTGGCCGTGCGCGTCGACGGTGCCGGCCGGTCGCTGCTGTACTCGGCCGACACGGGCTCGGCCTGGGATCCGCGGCCGCTCGGCACCGGCGTCGACGTCCTCCTCTGCGAGGCGTCGCTGCCGGCGGGGGAGGAGGACCGGTTCGAGCACCTGTCGGGGCGCCAGGCCGGGGCCTACGCGACCGCGCTCGGTGCCGGCCGGCTGGTCCTCACCCACATCGCACCGGGGGTCGATCCCGACGACCAGCGGCGAGCGGCGGCCGGCGAGTACGGGGGCCCGATCGAGGGGGCGACGCCCGGCGCCGTCTTCCCGATCTGACGGCGCCCGCGCCCGACGTCGCCGGGCATGCGGTCCGCGTGGCCGCGACGGTTACCGTGCGGGCGATGAGAGCCGACGGACGTGCCCCCGACGAGCTGCGACCGATCTCGTTCGCCCGCGACTTCACCGAGATGGCGGCGGGCTCGTGCCTCGTCAGCTTCGGGAGGACCCGGGTGCTCTGCACGGCGTCGATCGACGAGGAGGTGCCCCGCTGGATGCGGGGCCGCGGCACCGGCTGGGTGACCGCCGAGTACTCGATGCTGCCGGGCTCGTCGCCCGAGCGCGTGCGGCGCGAGGTCAAGGATGGCCGGCCCTCGGGGCGCAGCCAGGAGATCCAGCGGCTGATCGGGCGGGCGCTGCGGTCGGTGTGCGACATGCGGGCGCTGGGCGAGCGCCAGGTCATCGTCGACTGCGACGTGCTCCAGGCCGACGGCGGCACCCGCACCGCCTCGATCTGCGGCGGCTACGTGGCGCTGCACGACGCGCTGACCCGCCTCCTGCAGCAGACGGCTGTCGCCACCCACCCGCTCACCGCCTTCTGCGCCGCCGTCTCGGTCGGGGTGGTCGATGGTGTGCCCGTCCTCGACCTGCCGTACGTCGAGGACAGCACGGCCGACGTCGACATGAACGTCGTGATGACGTCTGCGGGGCGGTTCGTCGAGGTCCAAGGCACGGCCGAGGGCCAGGCGTCGTTCACCCGGGCCGAGCTCGACAGCCTCCTGGGCCTGGCCGAGAAGGGCATCGCCGAGCTCATCGAGCTGCAGCGGGCCACGGTGGCCGAGCCGCCCCCGCCGCGCCCGTCGTCGCCCATGTGAGCGAGCGCAGCGAGCGAACCATGAGCACAGCGCCCTCCCCGGCCCGAAGGGCCGACGTGTCATTGCGCGCATCCCGAAGGGTGCGCCAATGACGCGGGTGCTCCTGGCCACGGGCAACGCCCACAAGGTGGCCGAGATCCAGCAGATCCTGGGCGACGCCTGGCACGTCGAGGCGCAGGACCCCGGCGTCGAGGAGACCGGCGCCACGTTCGAGGAGAACGCCCTGATCAAGGCCCGCGCCCTGGCCGCCGCCACGGGCGAGGTGGCCGTCGCCGACGACTCGGGCATCGAGATCGACGCCCTCGGCGGGGCGCCGGGCGTGCGCTCGGCCCGCTGGACGCACGAGGGCGACTGGATCCCCCGTGTGCTGCGCGACCTCGACGGCGTGCCGGCGTCGGGTCGGGGGTGCCGCTACGTCTGCGCCGCGGCCGCGGCGTGGCCGCCGGGCTCGGGCCCGGCCGGCCGGGACGAGGTGGTCGTGCGGGGGACGGTCGAGGGCACGGTGCCCGACGTCCCGCGGGGCGACGGCGGGTTCGGCTACGACCCGGTCATGGTCCCGGTCGAGGGCGACGGCCGCACCTTCGCCGAGATGACCGACGCCGAGAAGCACGCCCTCAGCCACCGCGGCCGCGCCTTCCGGGCCCTCCTCCCGCACCTGGCCTGACCTGGGCGGGAGCCCGGCTCAGCCGGCCGCCGCGGCCAGGTGCTGGCGGAGGACGTACGGGAGGATGCCGCCGTGCTCGTAGTACGCGGCCTCGGTCGCCGTGTCGATGCGGACGGTGACCGGGATCGTGGTCGGCGACCCCGACCCGTCGGCCGGCGCCACTTCGACGTCGAGCGACGCCCCGAGCAGGGACGCCGGGTCGGCGCCGGCGATGCCCCGGATCGTGAAGGTCGACGCCCCGGCCCGCTCGCCGTCGATGCCCAGGTCCTCCAACGTGGCGCCGTCACGGATCTGCAGCGGGAGCACGCCCATGCCGATGAGGTTCGACCGGTGGATGCGCTCGAAGCTCTCGGCCACCACCGCCCGCACGCCGAGCAGGGCGGTGCCCTTGGCCGCCCAGTCCCGCGACGAGCCCGACCCGTACTCCTTGCCGGCCAGCACGACGAGCGGCACGCCTTCGGCCCGGTAGCGCTCGGCGGCCTCGAAGATCGACATCTGCTCGCCCGACGGCTGGTGCACCGTGACGCCGCCCTCGGTCCCCGGCGCCAGCCGGTTGCGGATGCGCACGTTGGCGAACGTGCCCCGGATCATCACCTCGTGGTTGCCGCGCCGTGACCCGTACGAGTTGAAGTCGGGCGGCTGGACGCCGTGCTCGATGAGCCAGCGCCCAGCGGGCCCGTCGGGACGGATGGCGCCGGCGGGGGAGATGTGATCGGTCGTGACGCTGTCGCCGAGCAGCGCGAGGGCACGCGCCCCCTCGATGTCGGTCAGGGGGGCCGGGGTGTCGGGCATGCCGTCGAAGTACGGCGGGCGGCGGACATACGTGGAGGTGTCGGACCAGGCGAACTCGCCCCCGGCCACGGGCAGGCTGCGCCACAGCTCGTCGCCGTCGAACACCTGGCCATAGGCCCGCCGGAACATCGAGGACTCGAGGGCGCGTTCGACGATCTCGTTGACCTCGGCCGACGTGGGCCACAGGTCCCGCAGGTACACGTCGTTGCCCTCGGGATCGGTGGCCAGCGGTTCGGTGGTGAGGTCGACGTCCATCGTGCCGGCCAGGGCGTAGGCCACGACCAGTGGGGGAGAGGCGAGGTAGTTCATCCGCACGTCGGGGTTGATGCGGCCCTCGAAGTTGCGGTTGCCCGAGAGCACCGACACGAGCGCCAGCCCGTGCTCCTCGGCCGCCGCCGCGATCGGGGGCGGCAGCGGGCCCGAGTTGCCGATGCAGGTGGTGCACCCGAAGCCCACGACGTCGAATCCCAGCTTGGCCAGGTCGGGCAGCAGCCCGGCCCGGTCGAGGTAGTCGACGACGACCTTCGAACCAGGGGCCAGGGACGTCTTGACCCACGGCCGGCGGGTGAGGCCCCGGGCCGCCGCCTTCCGCGCCACCAGGCCGGCCGCCACCATGACCTGCGGGTTCGACGTGTTGGTGCAGCTCGTGATGGCGGCGATGGCGACGTGGCCGTGATCCAGGGTGACCTCGGTCTCCTCGTCGAGGCCCGCGGTGGCGTCGAGCCTGACGGGCACCTGCTCGTGGGGACGGTCGAGCACGTCGGCGCCCACGTCGGGGGCGGTCTCGTCGGGAACTTCCTCGGCGAGGGCCCCGTCGAGGATGGCGGCCGGCGGGTCGCTGGCGGGGAAGGACTGGGCGTCGGCGTCGTCGTACCGGGTGCCGATGCTGACCGGCGCGCCCCGGGCGGGCGCGGGCGCGTCGGGCAGCGAGTCGAGCAGCGAGATGGCGAACCGGGGCTTGGCCTCGCGCAGCGGGACGCGATCCTGCGGGCGGGCGGGGCCCGCGATCGACGGCTCGACCGTCGCCAGGTCGAGCTCGAGCGTCTCGGTGAACGTCGGCTCTGCGGCGGGGTCGTGCCACAGCCCCTGCTCCTTGGCGTAGGCCTCGACGAGGGAGGCGCGGGCCTCGTCCCGGCCGGTGAAGCGCAGGTACCGCAGGGTCTCGTCGTCGATCGGGAAGATCGTGATCGTCGAGCCGTATTCGGGCGACATGTTGCCGATGGTCGCCCGGTTCTCGAGCGGGACGTTGGCCACGCCGGGCCCGTAGAACTCGACGAACCGGCCCACGACGCCCTTGGTTCGCAGCATGTTGGTCACGGTCAGGACGAGATCGGTGGCGGTCGTCCCCTCGGGCAGCTCGCCCGACAGCTTGAACCCCACCACCTGCGGGATCAGCATCGAGATCGGTTGGCCGAGCAGCGCGGCCTCGGCCTCGATGCCGCCGACGCCCCAGCCGACCACGCCGAGCCCGTTGACCATCGGCGTGTGCGAGTCGGTGCCGACGAGGGTGTCGGGGAAGGCGACGCCGTCACGGGTGGCGACCACCGTCGCCAGGTACTCGAGGTTGACCTGGTGGCAGATGCCGGTGGCCGGCGGCACCACCGAGAACTGCCCGAACGCCTGCTGGCCCCAGCGCAGGAACTGGTAGCGCTCGAGGTTGCGCTCGTACTCGAGCTCGGCGTTGCGGGCGAGCGCCTCGGGCCGGCCGAACACGTCGACCTGCACGGAGTGGTCGATGACGAGGTCGGCGGGGATGAGCGGGTCGAGCCCGGCGGGGTCGGCGCCGCGCTCGGCCACCGCGTGGCGCATGGCGGCCAGGTCGACCACCGCGGGGACGCCGGTGAAGTCCTGCATCAGCACCCGGGCGGGCAGGAACGAGATCTCGCGCTCGCCGCCCGCGGCCGGGCGGCCGTCCCACCGCGCCACCGCGGCCACGTCGTCGTCGGTGACCCGGACGCCGTCGACGTGGCGCAGGAGGTTCTCGAGAAGCACCTTCATCGAGTAGGGCAGCCGTTCGACGTCGAACTCGTCGCCGAGCGCCCGCAGGCGGTGGATCTCGTACCGTTCGCCGCCGGCCTCGAGCGTGTCGCGGACGTCGATCGCAGCCATGGGGTGCACCTCCGAGAGCGCGGACGGAGGCACCGTACCCACCTCGGGCGGGCACGCGGCGCGGCCCGTGAGGGCCGCGGGTGGGCGTCAGACGCCTCGGCGGCCGCGGGCGCCCGGCCACAGCGCGGCGACGAGCGCCAAGGCCACGCCGGCCTCGGCCAGGCCCCCGATCTCGCGCTGGTTCTGGATGCGCCCGTGGAACCGATCCACCGCAGCCGGGAAGGGCGAACGCCCGACGAAGTGGACCCCGGGCTCGATGCCCTCACGCCCGTAGTGCAGCACCATGTCCATGCCGATGTGCGAGGCGACGGCGAGACCGAAGGCGAGCGCCGGCCGGCGCACCACGCGGCCGATCACGGCGCCCGCGAGGGCGTGGTTGGTGATGAACACGGGGCTAGCCGGCCTCGGGGTCGCGGGCCCGGCTGGGGGCGACCCGGGGCGGCTCGTTCGGCATCTTCGGGTATACGGGCGGCCAGGGCGCGTCCATCAGCCCGTTGGCCATGTCGCGCTCGTGCATGGCGAGCAGCGGCTCGAGGGCCTGCGGATCGTCGGCCATGCCGGCCCACGGATCGCCGCCGGCCGCCACGCGGGCGGGCACGGTGGCGATGGTCAGGTCGTCGGGGTGGACCTCGGCCAGCTCGTCCCACGACAGCGGCGTCGACACCTGGCCGCCGACCCGCGAGCGGGCCGACCAGGCGCCGAAGACCGTCTTGTGTGGGGCGTTCTGGTTGTAGTCGACGAAGATCCGCTGGCCCCGCTCCTCCTTCCACCAGGCGGCCGTGAGGATGTCGGGCCGGCGGCGTTCGAGCTCGCGGGCCACGGCCACGGCCGCGGCCCGCACCTGGTAGGAGGTCCACTTCGGCTCGAGGCGGACGTACACGTGGACACCCCGGCTGGCGGTGGTCTTGGGGTGCCCGGCGATGCCGTGCTCGGCCAGCAGCGTGCGCAGCTCGCCGGCGGCCACCACGGCGTCGGCGAAGGCCGTGCCCGGCTGCGGGTCGAGGTCGATGCGCAGCTCGTCGACCCGATGGTCGGCCGGCATCTCCGCGGTGGGGTCGCGGCGGAAGCCCCACTCGTCGACCTCGCCGACCCCCAGGTCGTCGGCGGGGTCAGAGCGGTACGGCCAGACGTGGAACCCCAGGCAGGCGAGGTTCACCGCCCAGATCAGGTGGGCGACGTCCTTGGCGACCAGCGCTCGTGAGGTCGTCCCGTTGACCGTGCTGACGATGGTGGTCTCGAGCCAGTCGGGCGCGTTGTCGGGCACCCGCTTCTGGAAGAACGACTGGCCGCCCGCGCCGTGCGGGAAGCGCTGCATGAGCGTGGGCCGGTCGCCCATCGCCCGCATGATCGGCTCCTCGATCGCCAGGTAGTAGCGGACGAGGTCGAGCTTGGTCGCGCCCAGCTTCGGGAAGAACACCTTGTGGGGGCTGGTGACCCGCACCTCGCGGCCGGCGGCCTCGACCACCTCCGCGTCCTGCGACCGTGCCATCGACGCGGACGGTAGCCCGTGCGGGACGGGTCCTGGGGGTGGCTTCCCGGCCGCCGGCTCACCAGCCGCGCAGGTCGACGGGCCACTCGTCGACGATCTCCGCGTCGCCGTCCAGGCCGGCCGCCGGGCCGGCGTCGACCGACGCGACCACCCACATCCGCTCGTGCAGCGCCACGGTGGGGTCGACGTGCGCCGGCAGCAGGGTGACGCCGGCCCCGATCGCCACGGGCCGCTCGGCCGCCGGGGCGAACGTGACGTGCTCGTCCGACACGAAGATGCTCGTCCCGCCGACGACGGTGGGGTCGCCGTGGTCCATGGCGTGGGCCTTGAGGCCCACGTCGGCCACCGCCCACCGCTCACGCACCGCGATGGCCGTTCCCCACAGGTAGAGGGCGTGCTCGAACGCCGGTGCGTGCGGGAGGTACTCGGTGTCCATGAGGCAGTACGACCCGGCCTGGATCTCGGTCGCCCACCGGTTCATGTCGTAGGTGCCCGTGCCCCCGGCGGACATGACGTCGCCGCCGGTCGCCTCGCGGGCGGCGAGCAGCGCCGACATCGCCTCCTCGACACGGGCCGCCTTCACCTCCGCCGGGGCGCGCATCAGGTGGCCCTCGTACCCCATCACCCCGCGCACCGTGAGGCCGTGCGCCCGGGCGAGGTCGGCCAGGCGCCCGGCGTCCGCAGGGTCGCAGCCGCAGCGGGGCATCCCCACGTCGACGTCGACGAGCACCTCCTGCACGCCGCCCCGGGCTGCGGCGACCACCGTCGCCTCGGAGTCGACCGCGACCGTGATCCGCGCCCCGGCCTCGGCCACGGGGCCGAGCCGGCTGGCGTCGAGCACCTCGTTGGCGAGGAGGAGGTCGTCGCCGAGCCCGGCGGCGGCCATGCCCTCGACCTCGCGGGCGGTGGCGCAGCAGAACGTGCGGTGGCCGGCCGCGGCGAGACGGGCCGCCAGCGCGGTCGACTTGAACGCCTTGACGTGGGGGCGGAGTGCGGGCCCCGGGCGGACGGCGGCCATCGTGGCCACGTTCCGGTCGAACGCCGCCCGGTCGACGACCAGGGCGGGGGTGGTCAGGTCGGCGAGCCGCACGTCCGGGGACGCTACCTGGCCCTTCCTGCCTGTCTCGCCGGCCTGTCCCACCGATCGTGCCCGTGCGCGCGCGACATGTGCCCGGCGGGGGGGACGAACGGCGGATGGCCTCCCCGCGGCCTGCGGGTGACGCGCAGCCGAACATCTGCGCGGTATGCCTTGCGCGCGGCGCCGCTGTCGACTGGGGTAGGGGGTGTCGGTCGGCGCGATGGACGCCGCCGGTGTTCGACAACCGGGGGGTGCGGCCTGGCGGGGTCGCAGAACAACCGGTCGGCCGTGGGAGGGACACGCGAGTGCCAGAGGGCGAGGACCGGGTGACCAGGCGGGCGCTGCGCCCCCGGCACGGACGACATGTCGTCGGGGCCACGATCGTGGCCGCCCTCGTGCTCTCCGGCCTGGCCGTCGGAGCGGGCGCGCAGGCCCCGGGCCAGGCGCCCGGCGGCGCCGGAGCCACGACCGCAACCACCGCGGCGCGCCCCGGCGTGGCCCAGCCGCCGGCGGACAACGTCTTCCCGATCCCCGTGCCCTATGCGGTGACGTACACCGACGACTGGCACGCCTGCCGCGCCGGGTGCTCCCGCCAGCACAAGGGCAACGACCTGATGGCCGACGAGGGCGCGCCCGTCGTCGCCGTCGAGTCGGGGGTCATCATCCGTGCCAACCACACCGACCAGGGCCTCGGCGGCATCACGCTGTGGCTGAAGGGCGACTCGGGGGTGGCGTACTACTACGCCCACAACGTGCAGAACCTCGTCGCCGAGGGCCAGCGGGTGGCGCGGGGCGAGATGATCGCCCGGGTCGGGCGCACGGGGAACGCCCGGGCGACGGCGCCCCACGTCCACTTCCAGATCAACCTGTGCGGCGAGACGTCCAGCGCCGAGCCCTGCACGGTGGACCCCTACTCCTACCTGCAGACCTGGGCGCAGGCGCAGGTGGGCGGGGGCGCCGACGGCGTCGGCTGGTACGAGCCGGCGACCGGCGCGTTCGGCCAGCGCAACGAGTCGGGCTCGCCCCTGTCGGCGTTCCCGTTCGGTACGCCCGGGGCCGACCAGGTGCCGGTGGCGGGCGACTGGGACGGCGACGGCCGCGACTCGGTGGGCCTGTACTCGCGCACCGACGGCGTCTTCGCGCTCCGCGACGACGAGGGCGTCGCCCTGCCGCCGCTGCCGTTCGGCCAGCCGGGCCGGCCCGACGTGTGGCCGATCGCGGGCGACTTCGACGGCGACGGCCGCGACACCGTCGGCCTGTACCGTCAGGCCGAGGCGGCCTTCGTCGTGCTCGTGGACCTGGGCGTCGAATCGGCACCGGTCCCGCTGGGCACGCCGGGCCGCCCCGACGCCCTGCCGATCGTGGGCGACTGGGACGGCGACGGCCGCGACAGCGTCGGCGTCTACCAGCAGGCCGACGGCGCCGTGGCCCGCATCGACGACGAGGGCGTCGCCCTGCCGGCGGCGACGGTGGCGGCCCCCGCCGCAGGGGTGTTCCCCGTGGCGGGCGACTGGGACGGCGACGGCCGCGAGGAGCTGGGCGTCCTGCGCCGGGGCTCCGCCACCTTCGAGCTGCCCGTCCCCAACCCGCTGGACCCCAACGCGATGCGGTCCGTGCCGATCGAGGGCGGCCCGGCCGTCCTGCCGATCGCAGGCGACTGGAACGGCCGCGACCTGGTCACCCTCGACGAGCTGCGCCACATCTTCGGTGCGGTGGCCGACGACCCCAAGGTGGTCGAAGGGCTGCCCGCCCTCAACGCCGCCATGCTCCAGGCCGGGATCAGCACGCCGGCTCGCAAGGCGGCGTTCCTGGCGACGCTGCGCAGCGAGAGCGGGTTCCGCTACGACGCGGTCGAGGTCGGCAACGCCAGCCGCTACCGCGGGCGGGGCTTCATCCAGATCACCGGCGAGGCGAACTACAGGTCCGCCGGCGACTTCCTCGGGCTCGATCTGCTCGGCAACCCCGACCTCGCCATCAACGGCGTGGCCAGCCCCGCCATCGCCGCCTGGTACTGGACGGTCGCCCGCAACATCAACGTGTCGGCCGACGCCCTCGACATGGCCGCGGTCAACATCGCCATCGGGTTCGCTCCCAGCCTGCGGCGCGACATGGTGCGCTGCAGCGACTTCCTGGCCGCCCTGCGCTACTACTCGGGCGGCCAGGTGCCCCCCGGCGTGAACTGCGAGCGCACGCCGGCGTCGCGGATCCTGGCGTTCTCGTCGATCCTCCCGCGGGTCTTCACGCCGGGCCGCACCACGCCGTCGGGCACCGTGGCGCTGCCGCCCGCGTCGATCCCGGCGGACTGGGTGCCGACCACCCCGCCGTCGATGGCCCCCGTCGACCCGACGGTGCCGCCGACGACCGGCGCCCCCGGCCCGGCTCCGAGCGCCCCACCGACCTCGACGACCGGCCCGCCGCCGACGACCGCCCCGCCCACCTCCGGCCCGCCGCCCACCTCGACCAACCCCACGCCTCCGCCGACATCGTCGCCGTCGACCGAGGCCCCGACGCCGACCACCAGCCCGCCGACATCGCCCGACACCACGGCCCCGCCGTCGACCGAGGCTCCCACCACGACGACCGAGGCCACGACCACGACGGCGACCACCACGACCACGACCGCTGTCGTCCCCGACAGCACGTCCACGACGACGCTGATCGCCGCGGCCGGCGGGTGATCCGAGGCTCGGTGCCGGCGGTGGGATTCGAACCCACACTGACGAGTTCCTAGGACTCGTGCCTCTGCCGTTGGGCTACGCCGGCTTTCTGTTGCCCGCACACCAAGTGTCGGTCAGCGCGTGACAGTTGGGACACAAGATACGAAGGTTCTCGAGCCTGTTGTCAGTCGGGTCTCCGTTGACATGATCCAGTGCCAGGGGCAGTTCTCGGCCCATCCATTCGGAGAGCCCGCAATGCTCGCACCGCGCCTCCTTCAGACCCTCTGCGATGAGCCGCTGGCGAAGGTTTGACGTCGATCGGTACGGGGAGTTGCGCACCAGGATCTCGTCGAGACTCAGCCGGGGCCTCCCCCTTGGGAGGGTCAGACCCCGGCTCCATCCCTGGCCTCGAAAGTGTGAGATGTCGAGTCCGAGGTCGGCGATGTACGCACGCATGTAGCGGTGCATGCCGCCACTGGGCGTGTAACCGAGGGTGCGCAGAACCCCGGCGAGCGAGACGTTCTCCGCGACCGCCCGCTTCAGATCGTCGTCGGACCACGCGCGGATCGTGCGGCGTCGCTCGACGGTTGGCAGGTGTGCAGCGTCGATCCCGAGACGGTCGATGTGCCGCCGCAAGAGTGCGTAGGTACGGGCTCCCGGTGAGATTCTGAGCGCGGTGCACACCTGGAACAGGTTGTGACTCGTCGCCACCGCATCGCGCAACTGGTCGTCGCTCCAGGACCGGCTCCGCACGTTCGAGAGAATACCGAACACACGTACCCTTCTGTGCCAGCAGAAGGGCGGGTGCGGGACGGCGACGCAACGCCGCTACCCTCTGCGGCCGTGAGCCTCATCACCCCGACCGCCCAGAACGGCACGCTCGTCAGCCCCACGCACGACATCTTCAACCGCCTCCTGCGCGAGCGCATCATCTTCCTCGGCACCGAGGTCGACGACGACATCGCCAACGTCGTCTGCGCCCAGCTGCTGCACCTGGCTGGTGACGATCCCGACCGGGACGTGTGGCTGTACATCAACAGCCCCGGCGGCTCGGTCACCGCGGGCATGGCCATCTACGACACGATGCAGTTCATCGAGCCCGACGTGGCCACGGTCTGCATGGGCCTCGGCGCCTCGATGGGGCAGTTCCTGCTGTGCTCCGGCGCCAAGGGCAAGCGCTACGCGCTGCCGCATGCCCGCATCATGATGCACCAGCCCTCGGGCGGATTCCGTGGCCAGGCGGCCGACATCGCCATCCAGGCCGAGCAGCTGATGTACGTCAAGCAGCTCATGGCCGAGCGCATCGCCTTCCACACGGGGCAGACCGTCGAGCAGATCTCCGAGGACTCCGAGCGCGACCGCTGGTTCACGGCCGAGCAGGCCAAGGACTACGGCATCATCGACGACGTGATCGTGCGCCGGGGCGAGGTCGGCAACGGTTCGTCCTCAACCGCGTGATGTCGTCGTTGCCCGGGCAGCCACGACGTCAGCGAGGTCGCTAGGCGTCCGACGGAGGCGTGTCCGACGGGGGCGTGTCGTCGGGCGGGGCCGCGTCCGACGGGGGCGTGTCGTCCGCCGGGGACGTGCCGCCATCGTCCTTGTCGGTGGTGATGCGTTCGACGACGTCGTGGGCCTTGGCCTGCACCGACTCGATCTTGTCGGAGTACTTGCGCTTGGTCTTGTCGTCGACGAACTCGGCGGCCTTGTCGATGCCCTCGTCGATCGTGTCCGAGTGCTCGGTCACCGTGTCGCGGGCCTTGCCGGTCAGGTCCTTGGCCAGATCCTTGGCCTTGTCGAGGTAGTCGGACATCGTGGTTCACGGCTCCTGGGGGTCGGGGGTGCGGGTGGCCGTGGCGAGCTCCCGCAGCTCGGACACGGCGTGCTCGAGGCCGAGCGGGTCGCGGTAGAGGGCGGACCCGGCCACGAGAACGTTGGCGCCGGCGGCGGCAGCGCCGCCGACGGTGGCGGGCGCGATGCCTCCGTCGACCTCGAGGTCGCAGTCGTGCCCGCCGTCGACGATCATGCGACGGATGCGGCGGAGCTTGGGCTCCATCGTGGCGATGTAGTCCTGCCCGCCGAACCCCGGGTTCACGGTCATGACCAGGACCATCGCGCACAGGTCGAGCACGTCTTCGACCGCGGCGGCGGGGGTGGCCGGGTTGAGGGCGACCGCAGCGCGGGCGCCCAGCTCTCGGACCCGGCCGAGCGAGCGGTGCAGGTGTCGCGTCGACTCGGCGTGGACGATCAGCAGCTCACATCCGGCCTCGACGTAGCGGTGCATCAGGGCGTCGGGCTCGTCGACCATGAGGTGCGCCTCGAACGGCACCGTGACGTGCGGGCGGCAGGCGGCGATGACGTCGGGGCCGAACGTGAGGTTCGGCACGAAGCGTCCGTCCATCACGTCCCACTGGATGCGGTCGACCCCCGCCTTCTCCAGGGCGATGACCTCGTCGCCGAGGCGGGAGAAGTCGGCGGGCAGCACCGAGGGCGCGATCTCGACGGGGCGCGGGCCGGCGGGGGAGGCAGGCACATCCACGACCTCATCCTAGGGTGACCTCGTGGACACGGATGACGACGAGCGCGTCGACACCCGCCGCGACGACCTGCGGGTGACCGCCGTCGCCGTGGGTGGGGAGGGGGTGGCCCGCGAGGCGACGGGCCGCGTCGTGTTCGTGGCCGGGGCGTTGCCCGGCGAGCGGGTGGTGGCCGACGTGGTGGAGGAGCATCCCCGCCACGCCCGCGCGGTGGCCGTCGAGGTGCTCGAGGCGTCGCCCGACCGGGTGGCCCCGCCGTGCCCGTTCGTCGCGGCCGGCTGCGGCGGATGCGGGTGGCAGCACGTCGACCCGCCGGCCCAGCGCGAGCTGAAGGTGGCGATGGTGGCCGACGCCCTGGGCCGCCTCGGCGGGGTCCCCGAGCCACGAGTCGCCGCCGGTCCGCCGCTCGCCGGGGCCGGCTACCGCACGACGATCCGGGCCGTCGCCGACGCCGAGGGCCGTCTGGCGCTGCGCCGCCACCACAGCCACGACCTGGTGGCGGTGCCGGGGTGCCTGGTGGCGCATCCGCTGGTGGCGGATGTGCTGTCCGCCGGCCGCTTCCCTCCGGGAGCCGAGGTGACGGTGCGCGTCGGAGCCCGCACCGGCGAGAGGATGGTGGTGGTCGACGGGCTGCCCGACGAGGCTGGCGGAGGGGGCCCGGGTGTCGACGACATCGTCGTGCCCGACGGCGTGCGCGTGGTCACGGGAGCCGAGCTGGCGGCGGGCAAGCGGGCGTGGCTGCACGAGGAGGTGGCGGGCGTCCGCCTCCGGGTCTCGGCCCGGTCGTTCTTCCAGGCGGGGCCCGAGGCGGCCGAGGCCCTGGTGGCCACCGTGGCCACGGCCGCCGGCGAGATGGCCGAGGGCGCCCGTCTCGCCGACCTGTACGGCGGCGTCGGCCTGTTCGCCGCCACGGTCGGCCGCGGGGCGCACGTCGAGCTGGTGGAGGCGTCGGCGTCGTCGGCGGCCGACGCCCGGGTGAACCTGCGCGATCGCGACGCCCGTGTCATCCGCAGCGACGTGGCCCGGTGGCGGGCCCGCCCCGTCGACATCGTGGTGGCCGATCCGCCTCGGGCGGGCCTCGGCCGGGGCGGCGTGCGGGCCGTGCGGGCCGCCCGGGCGCCGCGCCTCGTCCTCGTGAGCTGCGAGGCCGGCGCGCTCGGGCGCGATGCGGGCCTTCTGGCCGGCGCCGGCTACCGCCTGGTGGCCTCGACCGTGGTCGACGCCTTCCCGCACACTCCGCACGTCGAGGTGGTGTCCCGCTTCGATCAGTGCTGAACGACCGACGACGGCGATCGATCGGTCACGAAAACCTCAGAGATCTTCCTCTCGAGTGTCACCCTGCGGGCATTCGCGGCGATGACGGGCGTGACGGACAGCGCGAGGGCTGTGCGCGGGCTCAGGGAGTTGAGGGAACGAACGATGCGAACCAACGTGTTTCGCGCGGCGCTGCCGGTGATCGGCGGCGTCGCTCTTGCCGCGGTCATAGGCGCCGCCGGCCCAGCGGGGGCCCAGGCAGACCCTCCCGGCGACAACGGCACGGTCAAGATCGACGAGGTGGACTTCGACGATCATCCGAACAACGAGCCGCACGTGGGCTGCGAGTTCCAGGTCGATTTCTACGGCTTCGATGAAGGCCTGGACCTGTTCGCCGACGTGACCTTCGAGGCCATCGCGCCGACGGGCCAGGTCGAGCCGCTTCTCACCGACACGGTGTTCATCGGCGAGGACGACAACTCGGGCGGCGGCAGTGAGGACGGCCTCGACGCCTCCGAGACCTACGACCTGACCGACGCGCTGCAGGGCATCGAGCCGCACCCCCAGCAGGGCTGGCACGTCAAGCTGACGGTCCACGCCGACGGGTCGATCGGCGCCGACACCAAGTTCAAGGTGTTCTGGGTCTCCGGGTGCGAGGTGCCGCCGACCACCTCGACGTCGACGTCCACCACGTCGTCGACCACCTCGTCGTCGACGACGTCCACGACCAAGCCCGACGGTTCCACGACCACCACGGTGGATCGTCACGAGACGACGACGACGACCGTCTCGCCAGGTGGCGGTGGCCCGCAGCCCGGCCAGCCCGTGGACACCGCGCCGACCAGCGGCGGCGGCCTTCCGATCACCGGTTCGAACAGCCTCGGGCTGGTGGCACTGGCGCTCGGCCTGCTCTGCATCGGCGCCGGGGTCGTCATGACGACCCGCCGCCTCCGCGCCAACAGCGAGGGCTGAGCGGCATCGAGCCGTGGTGCGGTGCCGCTCGCCGCACCACGGCTCACGCCCCGCCCCGCCGCGGCTCAGGCCACGGCGTTGCTGAGGCTCACCACGTGGCCCATGACGCGATCCACGGTGGCGTCCTCGATGCAACCGGTGAGGCGCTTGCGGCCGTTCTCGCCGAACGCCGGGCTCACGGTCACGCTGAAGTGGTCGTCGACCTCGGTCACCGCCGTCTTCTCGCCGCCGACCGTCGACTGGCAGACGGCCCACAGGCTCTGCGCCGCCAAGAGCTCGGAACCCGAGTAGCGGCGGGTGGCGACATCGAAGTCGACGGTCGTGGAGCTGCCCTCGACGACCGGGTCCGGCCGGTTCTGGGTGAGGTCGGCCAGCGCGATCACGCCGAAGATCGTGAGCACGGCCAGCACGGCGAGGCCGACGGTCCTCACCGGACCGCTCCCGTCGGGCCCCGCAGCAGGTCGAGCGGCTCGCGCTCGGCGGTGGCGAACCCGTGGGCCGGCAGCGCCAGCCCGTCGAGCTGGGCGGCCAGGCCCCGCTCGGCAACGGGGGTGACAGTGGCGCGGGCGATGCGCTCGACCAGCCAGGCGAGGCCGGAAAGGAGCACGCCCGCCCCCATCAGCACGGGGACGAACACGTTCATCTGCTCGGGCTTGGCCAGCCACGCGAACGTCTTGCGGGCGGGCGGGGCCGAGGTCCTGATCCGTTCGAGCCGCACGACCCGGGGCTCCGGACGCGTCTCGACCGCGTCGAGGCGCTCGCTGACCACCTTGAGCCGCTGCGCCAGCAGCGAGCCCATGACGGCCACCTCGGCGGCGATGAAGATGGCCGCCGACATCAGCGCCCGGTTCCACTCCCACCGGTAGAGGTAGACGAACGTGTAGGCACCGGAGGCGGCGAGCGTGATGCCGCCGAGCAGGGTGCGGATGATCCGGGTCATCGTCGGGCTCCGATCTGGATCACGGCGGAGGAGGAGGTGTCGGCGGCGGCGTCGTCGTCGGCCGCCTTGGTGCGGGTGGTCAGGGCCACGACGGTCCCGCTGACGGGCCGCGGCACATCGGGGGCGTCCTCGGTCGGGGACCCGGGTCGTTCCGCAGCGACCGGGTCGAGGACCCGGACCGTGCCCGCCGTGCCGTCGACCTCGACGACCGTGCCGGGCACGTAGCGCTCGGCCGCGCCCGCGTGGCCGACGACCGTGGCGACGCCGTGCTCGCGGGCGAGGATGGCGAGGTGGCTGAGGGGGCTGCCCGTCTCGGCCACCAGGCCCGCCAGGCGGGACACGATCGGCGCCAGCCGCGGGTCGAGGTGCGTGACGACGAGCACCGAGCCCGCCGGCGGGTCGTCGCCGACGTGGACCGGCCCCGAGGCCGTCCCCCCGCCGGCGCCGACGCCGCTGGCATCGCCCTCGACGGCCAGCGCCACCGGGGTGCCCTCGGGGGTGAGCCGGAACCGGGCCGGCAGCGGCCGCGGCGGCTCGGCGACGGGATCGATCCGGTCGGCGATGTCTGCGGGGATGGCGCGGGTGCGGGCCGCCGCTCGCAGCTCGTCGAGCTCGAGCACCCGCACCGCCTCGGGGTGGGGGAGGACCCCGACGGAGGCCAGGCGCTCGCCGATCTCGGCGGCTGCCCGGGCCGTCAGCTCCTGGACCCAGCGGGCCCGGAGCCGCAGCGCCTCGCGCACGACCGCCTCGTCGCCGGAGGCGACCGGCGCGGGGACCGGGGTCGGCGCCCCGTCGCGCAGGTCGATCGTGGCGGGGACGCCCACCGTGGCCGCCGGTGCGCCACCGATCCGCGGCGGCGTCAGTGCCAGCACCACCGGGTGCGTCTCGACGACGTCGTCGAGCGGCACGCCCTCGGCCTGCGCCTCGGCCAGCGCCGTGAGCGCCAGTGCGGCGGCGGTGACGCCCTCGCCGGTGTCGGGCACCAGCATGCCCGCCAGCGCCTCGTAGCCGTGCAGGGCCCGCAGGGCGGTGCGCCCGTTGTCGAGCACGGCGACGAGCGCGCCGTTGGCGAGCTGGTCGATGGGGGGCACGTCGGCGAGGTCGCGGTCGATCTGCTCCACCACGTCGCGGGCCAGCGCCGGAAGCGCCCGCGCCAGCCGGCCGGTGCGCCACGCGGCCCGCAGGCGCCGGGCCGGAGGCCGGGGGTCGAGGCGGCGCAGGAGCTTGTGGCGCACGGGTGCCACGCCCAGGTGGGCGAGGTCGGCGACGGCCCAGCCGTCGATGTCGCGCACGACGGGCCGGCGCCGGAGCGCCCGGCTGGACGCGGTGCCGGTCAGCAGCAGCGCCTGCTCGAGGCCCTCGCTGAGCGGGGCGAGCCACAGGTCGGACTCGAGGGTGCTCAGCGGCTCGGGGAACGTCTCGGCCAGGGGTCCGGTGCCGAGGACCGGGCCGCCGGGTCGCCCGGTCGGCGTGGTGATGGGGCGGCTCTGCAACAGCCACACGGTGCCGTCGTCGTCGACCGCCCACTCGATGTCCTGCGGGGCGCCGAACGCCGCGCTGGCCCGGGCCGCCAGCCGGGCGAGCGCCCGCAGCGTGGCGCGCCCGAGGGGCAGCGCCGCGCCGCCGCGCTGCTCGAGGACCCGGCCGCGGGGCGACAGGACCGCGGTCCAGCCGTCGTCGAGCCCGCTGACCAGGCGATCCGGCCCGCCCTCGACGGCGGCCAGGAGGAACCGGTCCGTGCGGCCGGTCACCGGGTCGGCGGCGAAGAGCACGCCGCCGAAGCGCGGCGCGAGCTGCGGCTGGACCAGCACGGCCATGCGGGCGCCGACCACGTCGGCCCGCCGCTGCGACCCGAGGACGCGGTCGACGGCCTCGACGAAGCTCGGCCAGGTGCGCACGTCGAGCACCGACTCGAACACGCCGGCCATCGACGACGAGCCGCCGTCCTCGTTCGTGGACGACGACCGGACGACGAGCGTTCGCTCGCCCGAGGCACCGAGCGTCTCCCACGCGGCGCGCGCGGGGCTCTGCTCCGAGCGTGACGGGTGCGACCAGCCGCGGTGGTCCCACTCGGTGGTCAGCACGAGCCCGGGCAGGACCGGAAGGCCGGCACGGCGGGCGCGGGCGAGGTTGGCAGCCTTGGCGCCGACGAGCGACCCATCGACAGCGCCGTCATCGGAGAGGTCGACCAGGTCGGAGCGTCGGAGAACACGGGGGAACGTCTCCATGAACGCCAGGGTGTCCGGCGGCGCTTGCACCGCGGTTGCGGCGCGCTTGCAGGTTGTCGCATGTGGCACGAAGGCGCGGTGACCGGGGTCACTCGGTCCTCATCACGGCCCTGCGAGGCCAGCGTGAGGTGGCCGTCAGCCCTGGTAGACGGTCAGGTCGACGGCCTTCACCGGCCGCGGTGCCGCCACCGGACGACCCGGTCGCCCTGTGGCGGCACCACTCAGCCGCCGCGGTCCGCGCCCTCCTCGAGGATCTGGAGGAGCGACGGGGCCGCCGGCCTCTATTCGTACGACTCTTCGAAGTCCTCGGTGTGCGCGGTCAGCGCCCAGATCACGAGGATGTTGACGCCCAGCACGACCAGCGACCAGTACGGCGTCACGAAGATCGTGAACACCGACAGTGACGCCCCGATGAACGCCCACAGCAACCCCAGCATCTGCCCGATGGGGTTGCGGGCGATGATCAGCCCGGCCGTGATGAGTTGGACGATGCCCAGGATCAGCCAGAACCAGCCCCAGGCGGTGATGTCGACGCCGTACAGGACTTCGCCGACCCTCTCTGTGACGTCGTCCTCGGCGATGGCGGCGATGCCGCTCAGGATGTTGTAGACGGCGACGATCCCGGCGAGCAGGCCGGTGAACGTCACCCACCCGCTTCGTAGGGGTGTCGTGGTTGTTGCCATGGCTCGGACCTCCCTGACCCGCCGCGTGTGCGGCACCCATGTGCGACGGATCGTGCGCTGCCATGCCCGCTCCGGGATCACCCCCGAGGGGTGAGCGGACATTCTCAGGGCAGCGGCGGGGAGGCGCAGTCGAGGGCGACGCCGCTGTCGGAGCCCGCGGCGCCGCGCGCGATCGCGTCGCGGCCCGTGGCTGCGGCGCCGACCAGGTCCGACGCGTCGGTCACGGGACGGGCGGCGGCCACGTCGTGCCGGTCGACGACGAGCACGGGTGCCCCGCCCGACTCGATGACGATGACATCGACCCATGGCGCGAGCAGGTCGTGCAGGGCGAGGGCGGCAGTGGCCAGGTCGGCGTCGGTGGGAACGCCGCCGGACACGTCGGCGGTGAGGCGGGCGACGTCCTCGTCGCCCGAGCCGTTGGCCCGGGTGTAGCCGGGGCGCCATTGCAGGCCCTGATGGCCGGAGAGGCACTCGGACGCCGACTGGACCTCGGCCACGGCGATGTCGTCGCGGAAGCCGTCGACCGTGCCGTGCAGGTGGCCCGGCACCCAGGCCAACCCGTCGGTGCCCGTGATCGCGCCGGCCGGCAGCCGGGGGGCCACACCGACGACCACCACGGCGGCGGCCAGGGCCGCGCCCGCCAGCGCCACGGCCGCGCTCGGGCCTCGGCGGTCCAGGGCCTGCCCGAGTTGGGCGGCCCGGCGATGCCGGGCGTCGCCGACCCCGGTCACCAGCATGAAGCAGACGGCGCCGGACGCGACGCGGAAGCCGTCGCCCCAGACCCCGGTCCGCGCCGCGGCGACGACCCCATCGGTGCCTTCGGTGACGAGCCACCGGGCGGCCCACAGGACCGCCGGCACGGCAATGGCGACCAGCAGCGTGCGTGCCGCCAGGACAGGGAGCCACAGCACGGATCGCGGCCGCAGCCACGAGAGGCCCCGGCGTCCCGCGCGGTGCAGCATCGGCCGCAGAGCCGGGCCGTGGTCGGCGGCCGACCGGCCGGCGGCGCCGGCGAGCGCGGCCAGCGCGACGGCGACCGGCCAGGCGATCGGGGCCACCAGCGCGCCGCTGGCGACGGCCAGTGCCAGCAGGTGGAGCAGGGCGCGGTCGGTCCCGCGCACCGGCGGGCCGGGGTCGTCGGTCGTGAGCGATGGAGGCTCGGATGCGGGCCGCTCGTCGGGCGCGGCCGGCGCCGGGGCCTCGGGCGGGGGCGCGTGCGCCCTGCGCCGGTCGTCGAAGGCGCGGCGCCGCTCGGTCCGGGCGTCGTGGTCGCGTTCATCGTCCGGCGGCGTGAACCTCCGGCCGCGGAGCACGGCATCGGGGCGCAGGGGCTCGGGCACAGCACGAGGTGTCACCGGTGGCGCCGGTGTGGCGCGTTGACTCGCCCCCAGCGCGGTGAAGGCGCGCGCCGCGGCCGCGGCCCGCGCCGCGACGTCGTCGGCATCGACCAGGCCGGGCGCCCGGTCGCGCTCGGACCCCCACCCGTCTACCTGGTCCCCAGGCCCCATCGACCCCTCCCCCCGGCTCCGCCACCGCCGGCGGCCCACGCGCCGCGCTGAGATCATGCACGAAACTCGCGGTGTGCGCTCGCTGAACTGTGGGTGGACGGAAATCGAGGGCGGCGGCGCGTCAGTCGGACATCGCCGTGGCAGCCGTGTCCAGCGTCCCGGCCGACGCAGGCTCGACCGGTGCGGCCTCGGCGGGTGGGCCCTTGGCGGTGGGCTCGACGGGTGCGGGCTCGGCGGTGGGCTCGACGGGTGCTCGGCGGTGGGCTCCACGGGTGTGGGCTCGGAGGTCGGCTCGACGGGTGCAGGCTCCACCGTTGCGGGCTCGGCGGGCGCCTCGACGACGGGGGTGTCGGCGACCGTGGTCGGCGGCTCCGTCGATGCCGGAGCGGTGGTGCTGACCTCCGGCTCCGTGACCGGCTCCGCCAACACCGGCACCGGATCGGCGGGCGGCGCGGGCGGGACGTTCACCACGACCGGCGCCGACGGGTCGGCGCAGACGTCCGCCAGGGGCTGGCACTCCGCCCCGACCGGGGGACGGGCGGGAGACGGCGTCGACGTCGGCGTCGACGACGGCGTGTTTGTCGGCTCGACGGGCACGATGTGCGTCTCGATCACCGGACGCACCCTCTCCTGGATGGCGGGCACGACAACCGTCGCGGCCACCGTGGCGACGATCCCGGTGGTGGCTGCAGCGGCGACCCCGACCATGCTCACCGTCGTCGCGGCCGCAGCCGCCTTCACGGCCACGACCCGGCCGACGGAGCGCACCCCCCGGTGGCGGGGCAGGGCGACGATGGCCGCGCCGAGGCCGGCCCGGCGCATGGTGGCCACGACGTCGGGCTCGTCGGCGAGCTCGTCGAGCTCCGCGGGCCCCCGCGCCCGGTGGATGAGCGAGCCCAGGTGGGTGTACCACCCCGGGGCGTCGGGATCGCGCAGGTCGCCGTCCCACACCTTGTCGGCGGACGGCGGGTCGAACTGCACCAGGTCCGCCCAGAGGACGTCCCGCTCGGTCATCCGGCCCGCACCTCGTCGCCGTAACGGACGGCCAGGCGGCGGAGGGCCCGGTGGCACAGGACGCGCACGCTGCCCGCGGGGCGGTCCATGATGCGGGCGACCTCGGCCACCGGCAGGCCACCGACCACCCGGAGGAGCACGGCCTCGGCCTGCTCGGGACTCAGCTCGGCCACCAGCTCGTCGACCGCGCCCTGGGCGCCCAGTCGGTCGAGCACCGCGCCGGCCGGATCACCGGCATGGCGGGAGGCGGAGGGCGCGTCGTAGTCGTCTCGGAGCGGCGCCTGCGTGCGCTGGCGGGCGAGGCGGCGGCGGTGTTCGATGAGGCGGCGCCGGGCGATCGTGAACAGCCAGCCGCGGAACCCGGACTCGTCGCCCTCGAAGTGATCCACGCCGCGCGCGACGCAGATCCACACCTCGCTGGCGATGTCCTCGGCCGCCTCGGGGGCCTGGGCCCGCAGGTAGCGCAGCAGGCGAGGCTGATAGGCGCGGAAAAGCTCGGTGAGCGCCCAGTGCTCACCGCGTCCCGCCGCTTCCACGACGTCCGGAAGTTCCGAGTCGCGAATCATCTGCCCGGCGACACGCTAGTCACTCTCAGTGGTCCCTGTCGCCTCGCGGGGGCAGATCGGTCGGGAAAACGAACGAACCGCCGGCGCCCAGCCGGCGGTTCGACGACGTGGAAATCCGCGTCGGTGCGGTCAGATCACGCGGACGTTCTGCGCCTCGTCACCCTTGCGACCGGGGCCGATGTCGAACTCGACGGTCTGGCCCTCGTTGAGGGTCTTGTAGCCCTCGGCCTGGATGTTGGAAAAGTGCACGAACACGTCGTCGCCATCTTCACGGGAGATGAAGCCGAAGCCCTTCTCAGCGTTGAAGAACTTCACAGTGCCAGTAGCCAATGATCTCTCTCTTCGGTCTCGGGCCGATCCGCGCGACCGACCCGACGCCACTCTACCGTCCCGGCCGGAGCGCTCTACTTGTAGCGGTAGGTGATGCGGCCGCGGCTCAGGTCGTAGGCCGAGACCTCGACCTGCACTCGGTCGCCGGGCAGGATGCGGATGCGGTTCTTGCGCATCTTGCCGCTGAGGTGGCCCAGCACCGTGTGCCCGTTGTCGAGCGCGATGCGGAAGTGGCCGCCCTTGAGCGCCTCTTCCGTGCGCCCCTCGAGGATGAATGCGTCGTCTTTTGTCTTCGCCAAGCGGTTCGACCTCGCTGTTCGTCAGTTGCCCCATGGTACGTAGCGCGGCACCGTTCGCCACGCATCGGGGGCGGGCGGAACGGCTACGCCATGACCCCGAGCGGTCTGTGGCCGGTGGCCGGGGAACACGGTGGCCACGGCGCCCGCGTCGATGCCGAGCCGGGCGGTGGCGACCTCGGCGAGAACGTCGCGGTAGTCGGTCCAGCCGGGGACGTCGCCCCGGTCGAGCACGTCGGGGTGGAGCTCCTGCCAGGACCCGTGCACGGTCCCCCCGGCCACGCCGCCGCCGAGCAACAGCACGGCGGCGCCGTGGCCGTGGTCGGTTCCCGCGTTCGCGTTCTGCTCGACCCGGCGCCCGAACTCGGTGACGACCACCACCGTCACCTGGTCGAGCCGGGCGCCCAGGTCCTGCGTGAAGGCCGCGAGCGAGCCCCCGAGCATGGTCAGCTGGGTCTTCATGGCGCCGCCGTCGACGGTGCCGAGATTGGTGTGCATGTCCCACCCACCGACGTCGACGCAGGCCACCCGGAGGCCCACATCGGCCTTGATCAGGCGGGCGAGCTCGGCCAGGCGCTCGGGGAAATCGCCCTCGGGATACGTCGCCGCCGGCTGCTCGCCCTGGGCCGAGATCAGGGCGGCGGTGTCGAGCCCGTCGAGGGTGGCGGCCACCTCGCCGGCCAGTGGGTGGTCGAGACCGGTGTAGAGGGCCGACAGCGCCTCCACTGTGCGCGCCGCGATCGCGCCCTCGAGCCCGCCCAGCTTGAACCACTCGAGGCTGGTCAGCGACAGGGACGGCTGGTCGCCTGCGAGTGACCGGGTGACGTTGGTCCCGACCGCGAGGCTGCGGAACGTCGTGCCGGGGCCCATGGCGTCGAGCACCCGATCGAGCCAGCCCTCGGCCGTGCCGGTGGACGAGCCACCGCGCTCGAGGCAGTCCTGGGCCTGGAAGTGGCTGCGCGACACGTCGGGAGTCGACACCCCGTGGACGACGGCGAGCTGGCCCCGCCCCCACAGGGGGTGCAGAGGCGCCAGCGCCGGGTGCAGGCCGAAACCCCGGTCGAGGGGGAGCAGTGTCGCAGGCGGCACGGCGATCCGGGGCCGGGCCTGAGCGAGGTGCGGGTCGGCCGCGGGGACGACGACCGACAGGCCGTCGAGGCCGCCCCGCAGGAAGACCACGACCAGGGTTCCCGTCGCCCCCGGCTGGCCGAACGCGGCGCGGGCGGTCACCAGCGGGGCGCTGAACGTCGCCGCACCCGCGATGCCGACCCGGGCCAGGAAGCCTCGCCGGGTCAGACCGTGGGTCCAGGTGTCGCGGTGGACAGCGGCGTCCTCGGCCACCCGCGCGGCGCGGGCCCGCAGCAGGCCGTCGGCCGGTGTCGGCCCCAGGCGGGCGACGTCGGCGCACTCGCTCGGACGGGCGGCGGCGACCGGTTCGCCCGTGGTGCCGTCGATGATGTCGTCGGTCATGTCGGTCACGTCCGTGAATCCCTAGCGGAGGGCGAAGTAGGGCGAGTCGAGGACGAGGACGACGGCCGGGCCGGCGACGTCGTCCCGCACCGTGGCCGCGGGGTCGCCGCCGAGGAACGCCACGAGCGCGTCACGGTGCGTCGGCTGGAACGCCTGGAAGCACAGCCGGGCGCACAGGTTGTCGACGAAGGCGCCGACGGTGGTCGCGCCCCCGGCCAGCGCCACCGGGTCGGGTCGGGATAGCCCGTCCTGCCAGTCGAAGACCAGCATGCGGTGGACGTTCCAGCAGCCCACGAGCCCGGCGGCGGATCGCCAGGCGGCGTGGACGTCGGGATAGCCGTCCGGCGCCGGCCAGGCGAGCGCCTGCTGGCCCGCCCGTCGGAGCGTGTTGTAAAGGGCGGTCGCGCTGTGGCGGAAGTCCCCTTCGGGGGCCGCGCCGAGGATGCGGGCGCTGGCCGCGATGTTCTCGGCCGGACGCCGCGTCTTCTGCCCGACCGACCCCCAGAACTCGGCCGAGCGGAACAGCACGTCGAGCACCGGCACGATCGCGGTCCCCGCATCGAGGTAGGCGGTGGCGAGGCGGTCGACCAGGGCCGGGGACGGGGTGTCCGACACGAACCGCACGCCGAGCTTGTGCGCGATGGTCCGGGCGGTAGCCGGGTGGGCCGCGAGGTGGCGCAGGTAGGCGTCGCCGACCTCGAGCCCGCCGTCGGCCGTGGCGTTCTCGTGGGCGAAGTCGAGCACGCGGACCGGGCCGACCCAATGCTTGGCCGGGTCGTACCGGAACGTGCCCTCCTCGCCCGGCCCCTGCTGCCCCACGACCGTGCGCCCCGTGAGCACGTAGGCGCTGTTGCGCACGTCGTCCTCGGTGTAGCCCGACGCCACGCCGACGGTGTGCAGCTCGAGCAGTTCGCGCCCGTAGTTCTCGTTGACCGAGTCCTTGGTGGACTGGTCGGCCGTGAGGTAGCGCAAGGTGGCCGGGTGGCGCCCGGCCGCCAGCAGCATGTCGGTGAAGCTGCCGAGGGCGTGGGCGCGGATCACGTCCCGCTGGTACGACCCCCCGACGTCCCAGCTCCCGGGGCCGGGCGTCGGCACGTTCAGGTGGTTGGCCCAGAAGTCGACGACGACCTCGAAGAGCTGGCGCCGCGACCAGATCTGGCGGGCGAACGTCGCCCCGCTGACCTCGCTCGACGCGTCCCACGCGCTGCGGCGGACCTGGGCGCGGACGGTGGCGGGGTCGGCGCCGGCGAGCGGGTACGCGCCCCACGCCCGATCGCCGTCGGGGTCGGGGATGGCGCCCGGGTCGAGCTGGGCGGCGATCCAGGCGTCGATGCCGCTGGTGTGCACCTCGTCCACGAGCTCGGGGGTGAGGCCGAACGTGGTGCGGCGCAGCAGGTGCAGGGCCGGGTCGCTCGCGTCGAGGATGGTCGGCACCGTGACGGCGGTGGCCGCGGCCGCCTCGCTCGCGCTGGCGAACACGAGGGTGGGGCCGGGCTCCCGCTCGGCCGAGATGCGGCCACCGATCGACTGCGCGTAGCTCTCGTCACGGTTGGCGTAGCCGCCCGACCCCGCGGCGGTGTCGGCGCTGCGGTCCGCCTGGCTGGCGCGGATCCGGTCGAGTGCGTCGGCCAGGCCGCCCCCCGACGGCCGGGTGCCGGCGACGGCGGCCGCGGCGCCGAGACCGGCGACACCGGCGAGGAGGGTGCGCCGGCTCGGCCGTTGCGCCGCGCCCGTGTCGCCCGGCCCCGGGTCGATCAGCACCACCCCGCCGACGGCGCCCGGCCGCGGCTGGGTGGGCTCATGATCGGGGCCCGCGCGCCGTGGGCGCCGACCGGGCTGGTCGCCACGTTCGAGTTCGGACACCGTGAGTCCCCCAGGTCACTCACCTCCGCCCGCACGCAGTGTACGCGCGCCCGCCCGCGCCGGGTCGCCTAGCGGGGGAGGTACTTGGCCTTGCGGAGGATGGCCGTGAACCGCCGGGCGTAGCCGGCCCCGTCGCGGCCGGGGTCCTGCAGCTTGGCGGCGAGCGCCGAGCGCACCGCGACTGTCTGGGGCTCGGTGTACTTGAGCAGCCCTTCGCGCCCGTGGCGGCGGCCGAGGCCCGAGGCCTTCATGCCGCCCATCGGCGCGTCGAGGCTGGCCCAGGCCGACGAGTAGCCGTCGTTGACGTTGACCGTGCCGGCCCGGATCCGCTCGGCGATCGCCTTCCCGCGATCCGTGTCGCCGGAGTACACGCTGGCGTTGAGGCCGTACTCGGTGTCGTTGACCTGGGCCACGGCCTCGTCGTCGGACGCGACCGGGTACACGGCGACAACGGGCCCGAAGGTCTCCTCGCGGTACAGCGCCATGTCGGGCGTGACGCCGGCGAGCACGGTCGGCTCGTAGAACAGCTCGCCGATGTCGGGCCGGTGCCTGCCTCCGGCCACGACCCGAGCGCCCTTGGCCACGGCGTCGTCGACGTGGGCGCGCACCTTGTCGAGCTGGTCCTGCGAGGCGAGGGCGCCGACCTCGGGGCCGTAGGCCTGCTCGGCCCCGAGCGTGAGCTCGGAGGTCCGGGCGCCGAAGGCGTCGACGAAGTCGTCGGCGATCTTCTCGTTGACGTAGAGGCGCTCGATCGAGATGCAGAGCTGGCCGGTGTTGGCGAAGGATCCGACCACCGCCCCCTCGACCGCCCGGTCGAGGTCGACGTCCTCGGTGACGACCATGGCGTTCTTCCCGCCCAGCTCGGCCGACATCCCGATCAGGCGCTCGCCGGCGTGGCGAGCGACCGTCCGCCCGGTGGCGGTGGACCCGGTGAACATCACGTAGTCGGCGGTGTCGATGATCGCCGTGCCGACCGAGCGGCCCGGCCCGGTGACGACCTGCACGAGCCCCGCGGGCAGGCCGGCCTCCTCCAGCAGCTCGAAGGCGCGCAGCGCCGTGAACGGGGTCTGCGAGTCGGGCTTGATGACGATGCCGTTGCCCGCGACCAGGGCGGCGAGGGCGTCGGACACCGCCAGCACGAGCGGGTAGTTCCACGGCGAGATGACGCCGACGATGCCCTTCGGGACGTAGTGCTCGCGGGTGGAGACGAGGCCGGGCAGGGCGCTCAGCCGACGCTGGGGCTTGAGCGCCCGGGGTGCGAGGCGGGCGTAGTACCGGGCGGTGACCGCCTGGTCCATGATCTCCTCGAACGCCCAGACCCGGGCCTTGCCGTTCTCGGCCTGGATGAGGTCGAGCAGCTCGTCCTGCCGGTCGAGCACGAGGTCGTGGTAGCGCAGCAGCACGGCGGCGCGGTCGCGCACCGGGGCGGCGGCCCAGGCGTGTTGGACCTCGCGGGCGCGCGCCACCGCGGCGACGACGTCCTCCTCGGTGCCGACCGGGACCTCACCGACGACGGCGCCCGTCAGGGGCGACGTGACCTGGAGGGTGGCTCGGCCCTCGACCGGCACGGCGACCCGGGCCGCCAGGCGGTCGGTCTCGGCCCGGTCGGGACGCAGGGCCGGAGCGCCGGTGGTGGCCTGCGAGCTCTCGGTCGTGGTCATGGGGCCACCGTATCCCCGGGGGCCGGCGGACCGACCGGCGTCTCGCCCCTCGGCCCGGGGCGTCCGCCGGTACGGTGGCGGGATGGCCGGGCTGCGCACGCTCGATGTCGGTCGCCTGCGTGGCCGCGCCGTGACCCGCGATCCCGACGAGCCGTACCGGGCGTCAACGCCGCTGGAGCTGTTCTTCGACCTGACCTTCGTCGTGGCGGTGGCGCGGGCGTCGGCGGCGCTGCACCACGAGCTCGCCGGTGGGCACGTAGCCGACGGCGTGTGGGGGTTCGTGGGCGTGTTCTTCGCCGTGTGGTGGGCGTGGATGAACGCCACGTGGTTCGCCTCGGCCCACGACGCCGACGACGTCCCGTACCGCCTGCTCATGTTGCTGCAGATGGCCGGCGTGCTCGTCCTGGCCATCGGCGTGACCGAGGCGCTCGAGGACGGCGACTGGCTCGTGGTGACGCTCGGCTACGGCGTGATGCGGGTCGGCCTGGCGGCCTCGTGGCTCCGGGTGGCGCGAGACGAGGTGACGGGCCGGACCCGAGCGCTGCGGTACGCCGCGGGCATCTCGGCGCTCCAGCTGTTGTGGTTCGCCCGGCTGGCCCTGCCCACCGAGGACGCCCGGCTCGCCGGGTTCCTCGTCCTGGTGGTGGCCGAGCTGGCCGTGCCCGTGTGGGCCGAGCGGGCGGCCGGGGCGCCCGTGTTCCACGCCGGGCACATCGAGGAGCGCTACGGGCTGTTCACGATCATCGTGCTGGGCGAGTCGGTCCTGTCCGCTTCGGTGGGGTTCCAGGCCGCGCTGGACGAGGGCGGGCTCACGGCCGACCTCTTCGCCGTGGGAGTTGGCGGCCTGGTGCTGGCGTTCACCAGCTGGTGGCTCTACTTCGACCATCCCGGCCATATGCGCCCCCGCCGCGACCAGTCGTTCCGCTGGGGGTACGCACACGTGGTGATCTTCGCGTCGCTGGCGGCGATGGGGGCGGGGCTGCAGGTGGCCACCGAGGCGGTCACCGGGCACGGCGACGTCCGCATCGCGGCCCTGGCGGTGGCCGTACCGGTGGCCGGGTACCTGCTCGGCCTCGCGCTCGTGATGATGGTCACCGGGACGCCGCCGAACGACGAGCGCGTCTACCCCAAGTTCGGCGGCGCGGCGGCCGTGCTCGTCATCGGCGCGCTCTCGCCCGTGGCCGCGGCCGTGGCGGGCAGCGCGGCCGTGATGGTGGTCCTGGCCACATGGATGGTGTTGACCGGCGATGGGCCCCGCCCGCTGGCGGGCGTCGGCGCCACGTCGGACGTGGGCACGCCCCCGTCGGCCGCCGAGGAGGACGGGCGCGTCTCGTACGGTGGAGGCCCGTGACCGGCGATCCCGCTCTGACCGCGTCGCCCTCTCGCCCGCCGCAGGTCCTCCCCGACGCACCCGGGTGGTTCCGACGCGCCCTCGCCGTGCCGTTCGCCGACGAGTGGGCCGAGGTCGACGGCGCCCGGATCCACCTCCTCGCCTGGGGCGAGCGCGGCCGGCGGGGCATCGTGTTCGTCCACGGCGGCGGCGCCCACGCCCACTGGTGGACCCACGTCGCCGCCCTGTTCGCCGACGACTTCCGGGTCGTGGCGCTCGACCTGTCCGGCCATGGCGACAGTGACCACCGCGCCAGCTACTCGCTCGACCAGTGGACCGAGGAGGTGCTGGCCGCGGCCGAGGCCGGCGGCATCGCCGGGCCGCCGGTCGTCGTCGGTCACAGCATGGGCGGGTTCGTCACCATCGCCACCGCAGCCCGGCACGCCGACCGGCTGGCCGGCGCGATCGTGTGCGACTCACCGGTGTCGGCCCCCGACGCCGAGGTGAGCGCGGCCCAGGTCGGCAGCGCCTTCGGTGCGCCCCGCACCTACCCGACGCTGGGTGCGGCGCTCGAGCGGTTCCGCACCGTGCCGCCGCAGGAGCACTACCTCGACTACGTGATCGACCATGTCGCCCGGCGGTCGGCCAGGCCGGTCGAGGGCGGCTGGCAGTGGAAGTTCGACCGCGGGGTCTTCGCCCAGTTCGCCGACGCCGGCAGCATCCGGGCCAGCGCCCTGCCCTACCTGCCGCAGGTGCGTTGCCGGCTGGCGCTGTTGCGGTCCGAGAACGGCCTCGTGACCGCCGACATCGGCGAGGCCATGTACGAGGCGCTGGGCCGGGTGGCGCCGGTCATCGAGATCCCCGAGGCCGGCCACCACGCCATGCTCGACCAGCCGCTGATCCTGCTGACGGCCCTGCGCACCCTGCTCGCCGACTGGGACCACTCCGAGCCCCACCGCCGCCGCGACACCTGAGGCGGCCGGCTGCCTCGGGGGCGGGTGTGCTACCAGATGCGGACGCGGGCGTCCTCGTCGAGCCACATGCCGTCGCCCTCGGCCACGTCGAACGCCTCGTGGAACTCGTCGAGGTTGCGCACGACGTTGGCCCGGAACTCGGGCGGCGAGTGTGGGTCGATGGCGAGCCGGCGGATCTGCTCGGCCTCGCGCGTGGCCATCCGCCACACCTGACCCCAGCCGAGGAACACGCGCTGGCTGCCGGTCAGCCCGTCGACCACGGGCGCCTCGTTCCCCTCGAGGCTGAGCAGGTACGCCTTGTGGGCGATCGTGATGCCGCCGAGGTCGCCGATGTTCTCGCCGACGGTCAGGGCGCCGTTGACGTGGTGCCCGTCGAGCCCCTCGGGCGTGAACCCGTCGTACTGGGAGATGAGCGCCTTGGTCAGCACGTCGAAGCCGGCCCGGTCGTCCTCGGTCCACCAGTCGACGAGGTTGCCATCGCCGTCGTAGCGGCTGCCCTGGTCGTCGAACCCGTGGCCGATCTCGTGGCCGATCACGGCGCCGATGCCGCCAAAGTTCACCGCGTCGTCGGCGTCGGGGTCGAAGAACGGCCAGCGCAGGATCGCCGCGGGGAAGACGATCTCGTTCATGCCCGGGTTGTAGTAGGCGTTCACCGTCTGCGGGGTCATGTGCCACTCGTCGCGGTCGATGGGGCCGCCGATCTTGTTCAGGTTGCGGTCCACCTCGAACGCCGCAGCCCGCCGCACGCTGCCCAGCAGGTCGTCGCGCTCGATGACCAGGGACGAGTAGTCGCGCCACGTGTCGGGGTAGCCGACCTTGGGCGTGAACCTGTCGAGCTTCTCGAGCGCCCGCTGGCGGGTCTCGGGCGACATCCACTCGAGGTTGTTGATGTCCTCGCGGTAGGCCTCGACCAGCCAGCCGACGAGGCGGTCCATGTGGGCCTTGTGCTCGGGCGGGAAGTGGCGGGCCACGTAGAGCTGACCGACGGCCTCGCCGAGGGCGCCCTCCAGCACCGCCACGCCGCGCTTCCACCGCTCTCGCAGCTCGGGGATGCCGGACAGCAGGGTGCCGTAGAAGGCGAAGTTGGCGTCCACGAACCGGCTCGAAAGGAACGGGGCGGTGGAGTGGACGTGGTGGAACGTCAGCCACGCCTTCCAGTCGTCGAGCGGGACGTCGGCCAGCAGGCGGGCCGCGGTCTCGACCGCGGAGGGCTGGCGGACGACCACCTCCGCGAAGGCGCCGTCGGGGGAGCCGAGGGCGTCGAGCCACCCGGCCCAGGCGAAGCCGGGGGCCAGCGCCTCGAGCGCGGCCAGGGTGTGCTTGTTGTAGGTCTTCAGCGCGTCGCGGCTGTCGACGGTCGTCCAGTGGCCCTTGGCCAGGGCCGTCTCGAGCGCCATGACCCGGGCGGCGGCGCCGTCGGCGTCGTCCTCGCCGACCAGCCGCAGCATGGTGGCGACGTGCTCGACGTAGGCGGCCCGGATCTCGGCGTAGGCGTCCTCGCGGTAGTACGCCTCGTCGGGCAGGCCGAGACCCGACTGCACCAGGTTCACGATGTAGCGGGTGGCGTCTTCGCCGTCGTTGTCGACGAACCACTCGACCAGGCCCGAGGTGCCGTGCCGTTGCAGCTGGCCGAGCAGGGCCACCAGCTCGCGGGGATCGGACACGGCGCGGATGGCGGCGAGGTCGTCGGCCAGCGGCTCGGCGTCGCGCGCCTCGACGGCGTCGACGTCCATGAAGGCGGCCCACAGGTCGCCGGCCTTGCGCTCGTCGCTGCCCTCGGGGGCGTCGCTGCCCGCCGCTTCCTCGGCCAGCGCCCGCACGTCGAGCTCGGACTGGTCGTGGAGCATGTGGAACGCGCCGTGGGCGGCCCGGTCGGGCGGGATCTCGGTGGTGGCCAGCCAGCGGCTGTTGACGTGGCGGAACAGGTCGTCCTGCGGGCGGACCTCGTCGGACAGCTCGTCGGTCGCGATCCCACTGGCGGTGCTGGGGGCCATCGGTGCTGCCATCGGTGCTCCTTCTCGGTCCGGCGCGGAGCGTCAGCCTACGGGGAGCGTCGGTCCATCGGGTCGGCCGGCTGTCGGGCTCGGTGGTCGGGCGCCATATGCCCACGCGTGGGCTGTGACGAGCGCGCTTCTGCCGGCCTCAGCCCGTGGGACCGAAGCGCTCGACCCGCACCCGCTCGACGGGGACCCCCGCATCGACCACCAGGCGGCTGGCGGCGTCCGCGAACCCCGCCGACCCGCACACGTAGGCGGTGGCCCCCTCGGCGGGGGCGCCGACGTCGTCGAGCGTCAGGCGCCCGACGGGCCGCTCGACGCCGGGTGGGGCGGCCCTCGTGTAGACCACGGTGACCTCGGGCCCGGTGATCTCGTCGCGGTAGTACAGGTCGTCGGGCGACCGCACCGACACCACCAGGCGGATGAGGTCGGACCGCCCGGTGGCGCGGGCGTGGCGCAGCATCGCCATGATCGGCACGACGCCCGAGCCGCCCCCGACCAGCAGGGCCGGGCCGTCCTCCCACACGAACCACCCGCCGATCGGCCCGCGCACCTCGAGCTCGTCGCCGAGCTCCACAGCGTCGTGCAGGAACCCGGACACCTCGCCGCCCTCCAGCCGCTCGACGGTGAGGTCGATCTCGTCGCTGGCGCTATCAGTGGGCGGCGACGCCACCGAGTACGACCGTTGGGCCGTGTATCCGTCGGGGGCGGTCAGCCGGACCACGTAGTGCTGGCCGGCGCGGTGCGACTCGGGCCGGCTCAGGCGCAGCCGGAACGTGCGCGCCCGCGGGGTCTCGTCGTGCATCCCGACCACGGTGGCCGTCTGCCACCCGCCCATCAGACGGTGCTCACGGTCAATCGCCCTGGTAGCGCTGCTCGAGCCACGGGTCGCCGCGGTCGTGGTAGCCGTTGCGCTCCCAGAACCCGCGCTCGTCGTGGTCCATCAGCCGCAGGCCCGACACCCACTTGGCGCTCTTCCAGAAGTAGAGGTGGGGCACGATCATGCGGGCCGGGCCGCCGTGGTCGCGGGGGAGCGGGCCGCTGTCGACGTCCCACACCACCCAGGCCCGGCCGCCGACCACGTCGGCGAGGGGCAGGTTGGTCGTGTAGCCGGTGTGGGACTCGGCCATGACGTGGGTGGCCTCGGGCAGCGGCTCGGCCGCGGCCAGCAGCGTGTCCACCGAGACGCCGGTGAAGGACATGCCGAGCTTCGACCACGTGGTCACGCAGTGGATGTCGCCCTCGTAGGACGACTCGGGCAGGGCGTGGATCTCGTCCCACGACCACGTCGTCGGGTTGCGGACCAGGCCGTGGACGGTGAAGGTCCACGTGGCCGTGTCGAGGTCGGGGGTGACCTCGGCGTTGAGCACGGGCCAGTCGTCGCGGGCGTCGTACTGGCCGGGGGGCAGGCGGGGATCGCGCTCGGCCCGGGACCGCCCGGAGAACCCTCGGGTGAATCTCGCCATCCCGCAGTCTGGCGCACGCGCCGCCGATCGCGGCAGCCGCGATCCGGACGTGTCGCGATCAGGACGTGCTCGCCGCCGACCCGGCCGCCGGTGTCGCCGCCCGCAGCAGGCCGTCGATCAGGGCGGCCACCGATTCCATCGTGGTGAACAGCGAGCCGTCGGCCATGGCCGGGTCGAGGCCGGTCAGCAGCTCGATGCCGAGGAACAGCGCGGCGATGCCCGAGGTCAGGTCGTCGCGGGGCAGCACGTCGCGGAAGGGGGTGCCGGCCAGCAGCCGGTCGATGGTCTCGCCGACGAGGTCGGTCCACGGGTGCAGGGCGTCGGCGATGCCGCGGGACAGCTCCTCGGACCCGACGGCGCCGGCCAGCATCTGGGTGAGCGCGGCGACGGTGCCTTCCTGGAACTCCTCGTCGTGCAGCCGGCGAGCCACGCCCACCAGCTCGGAGAGCGAGGTCACGTCGGCGAGGGCCGGCGCGTACAGCGCCGAGCGGCGCTCGCTCTCGCGCTGTGCCACCGCCACCAGCAGGCCCTCGACGGACCCGAAGTGGTAGAAGATCAGCGCCTGGTTGAAGCCGCCGTGGCGGGCGATGCCTCGGGCGCTGATGCCGGCGATCCCCTCGTCGCGCAGGGCCTGCAGCGCAGCCTCGACGATGCGTGCCCGCGTGGCGCCAGCGCGCGCCCGCGTCGCCTGGGTTACGGCGGAGGTGGTCGTGTCGGTCACGTGGCCCTCAGCCCAGCGCGGTCAGCGGCATCTCGTGGTACCGCCGGTCCATCAGCGTCTCGAGCGACCACGTGGTGTACAGCCGCGGGAAGCGGCCGAGCCCCTCGCCGACCGTCGTCTGGTTGAGGTGGGCGACGCCCCGGCGGGCCTCGTCGGCGTAGCGGTCGGCCGCGCTGAGGGCCTCGGCGATCGCCCCCGAGCGGCGGACCAGCTCGATCGCCAGGGCCACGTCCACCGCCCGCCGGTCGGGGCCGCCGGACATGAGCGTGCCGCGCAGCCGGTCGCCCTCGGGGCCCTGGAGGGCGGCCAGCACCGGCAGCGTGTAGACGCCGCTGGCGATGTCGTTGCCCGTCGGCTTCCCGAGGCGCTCCTCGTCGCCGATCAGGTCGAGGACGTCGTCGAGCACCTGGAAGCCCATGCCGAACGCGTGGCCGAACCGGGCAAGCGCCTCGACGTTCTCGGGCGCGAGCCCGGCGCAGTGGGCGCCGAGCCGGCAGGCGCACTCGAACAGCGCAGCCGTCTTGCCCCGCACGGACTCCAGGTGGGCGTCGACCGTGCGGCCGGGGTCGTGGGCGTCGCGCATCTCGAGGACCTGGCCCTCGCACAGGTCGCCGAGGGTGGTGGCGATGAGCGCCGCGGCCTCGCGGCTGACCCGGGCGGCCAGCTCGGCGGCCCGGGCGAGTATGTAGTCGCCCGCCATCACTGCGTGGTTGACCCCCTCGACGGCGTTGATCGTGGGCCGGCCGCGCCGGGTGGCGGCGTCGTCGAGGATGTCGTCGTGGACGAGCGAGCCCACCTGCACGAGCTCGACCGCGGCCGCCGCGTCGACCACGCGGTCGTCGAACGTGTCGCCGGTGGCGGCGCACACGATCGTGAACAGCGGGCGGAGGCGCTTGCCGCCGGACGACGCCACCCGCACCGACGCGGGCCCGAGCAGCGCGCCGCCGGTGCCGAGTGCGTCGGTGATGCGGTCGTCGACGGCGCCGAGGCGCTGCGGGAGATCGGGGATGCCGAACACCTCCCCCAGCCGTGCGGGCGACAGCTCGGGCGGGGGCTCCCCGGCGGGGCGGGGGAGGGTGGTCACTCGATCGGACGGGGCGGGGTCCATCGGTCGCTCCTCGTCGCCCACGACCCAGGGGGACGGCCGTGAGCAAACGCTTTGAGCGTATGCTCAATCTCGGCGCGGCCACAAGGGTGCGTGCGGGTGACGTGCGCCACCCGCTCCAAACTGTCCTACGCCGCGACTATGATGCGAACTGATGTTCGATACGGGTGGATCCGGGGGTGCGGCGAGCGGCGACGCGTCGACGTCGCTGGACGCGCTGACCGGGGCGTTGGCGCGGGCGATCGACGGGCTGCTCGCTGTCGATCCCGACGGGGTGGCGGACGCCGAGTTGGCGGAGGCGATGCTGTCGTTGCGGCGGGAGCAGGCCCGGTTGGCGGCGGTGGTGGCCGAGCAGACCGCGGCGTTCGAGGCCCGGCAGGTGTATGCGGAGGATGGGTCGCGGTCGGCGACGGATTGGATCGCGGTGCACGCCCGGCTGCCGCGGGGCCCGGTCGCGGGCGAGGTGCGTGACGCCCGCCGGCTCCGCTCGATGCCCGAGACCCGGGCCGCGTTCCGGACCGGGGACCTGTCCGCCGCGCACGTGCGGGTGCTGGCCCGCCTGGCCGGGCATCCCCGGGCCGGGCGGCATTTCCCCGACGGCGAGGCCCACCTGGTCGGCGAGGGGCGCCGGTTGCGGTTCGACGATTGGCAGCGTCTGTGCGACTACTGGCGCGACGCGGCCGATCCCGACGGGCCCGAACAACGGCATGGCCGCGACAGCGACCTGCGCCGGTTCCGCATCGGTGTCGGCCTCGACGGCGTGGGGCATGCCGACGGCTACCTCACCCCGGTGGCCACCGCCGCGGTCAACGGGGCGTTGGCGGGGATCGAACGCGAGCTGTTCGCGGCCGATTGGGCCGCGGCCAAGGAGATCCACGGCGACGCCACCACCGCGGCCCATCTGGCCCGCACCGCTGCGCAGCGGCGCCACGACGCCCTGGTCGAGATGGCCACCCGGGCCCTGACCGCGCCCGCCGACGGCAAACGGCCCGCGCCGCTGGTCACGGTGATGGTCGACTTCGACACCTTCGCCGGCCGGGTCTGCGAACTGGCGGCCGGGACCGTGATCGCTCCCGGCGCGGTGGCCGAGACTGTTGGGCCACGACGAGACGTTGATCCAACGGGTGGTGGCCGACGGCCCCAACCGGGTGCGGGACATCAGCTCGGCCCGCAGCTTCCGGGGCACCCTGCGCCGCGTCCTCGAGGTCCTGCACCGGCGCTGCGACCACAAGACCTGCTTCGTGCCCGCCGACCAGTGCCAGGGCGACCACATCCTCGCCTGGTCAGAAGGCGGGCTGACCACCCAGGACAACGGCCGGCTGGGCTGCGGCCCCCACAACCGCTGGTGGTACACCACCGGCCAATCCCACCCACCACCAGACCACCCCGACGTCGACCTCGACGACGACGAACTCGACGACGAGCAACCGCGTCGCACACCCGCCGCCGACCCGGCCACGCCACGCCCGACGCCTCGCTTCATGTTCCGCATCGCCCTCGCGCCCAGGCCCGACATCCGCGTCGGCGACGGCGACCAGCGCTGCACGATCGCCCTGCATCCGCCGAGCGCACGGCCGACCGCTGGCGCGACTACCCCGTACGTCTCAGCCGCCTGATCCGGGCTCCCTGGCCGGCGGTCATGCTCAGGTGCGGGTCGAACTGACGGCTCCGGCTAGCAAAGGGCGCATGGACTACACCGGATTGGTCAAGAGCCTCGACCTGCCGCCCGGGTTCTCGGCGCCGCGGGAGTTGACCTTCGAGGACATCCGCGCCTCGGCGCTCACCCGGGACGACCTCGACGACGACGTGCGGGGCATCAACGCGAGCCTCGATCTGATCCGACGCACCCGGGGCGGGTGGCCGACCGCGGCGGTCACCGCCGAGGACAACTACGTCGATCTGGTGTGGCACGAGCTCGAGTTCCGCGAGGGCTACTCGTTCGCCTACGTCGTCCGCGGCAACGACGGCCGGTATCTCGGCTGCTGCTACCTGTACCCGATGGGCCGGCGGGTCGCTCTGACCGACGACCTCGTGCGGCACGACGTCGACGTGAGCTGGTGGGTCACCACCGAGGCCTACGAGCTCGGCTACTACGCCAAGCTCTACGACGCGCTCGGCAGGTGGGTCGAGACCGAGTTCCCCTTCGGCAATCCCTACTTCTCGAACGCGGACATCCCCGGGCCCGAAGGCGCCTCGTAGCCGACACTCGTCAGAACGACGCTCGGTTCCGAGCGGTCAAGGTGTTGACACGATTGGACGGAGGGATGTGACGCGGATGGACGGCGTCGGGCTCCCGCGACGGACGCCGCAGGCTCAGTTGCCGTTCGTGCTCCAGTGCCAGGGCTCGCTCGGCAGGTTGAACAGCCCGTAGGTGGCGGCGTGCGACGACAGCCACGAGAAGCAGATCGAGCTCCTGCTCAGCGCCCCGCCGCCGTTGCAGGTGAAGTCGATGGCCAGGCCCTGCTCGTGCATCGACGTGCCGGGGCGCGCGGTGGGCGGGTTGCACTGCGAGGCCGGCATCTCGTAGATCGCGTAGTCGGACGTCCCGCAGTGGGCGCGGCGCAGGGCGATCTGCTCGGCGGGATCGCGGTAGCCCCCGCCGCACAGGTTGATCCCGTCGGCGAAGGACGCGTCGAGCAGCGCCTGGACGTTCCCGGCGATGGCCCCCGCCACGGTGATCGACCCCCCGGCCGGGCACGTCACGGTCGCCAGCCCGCCGGGCGCCGGCTGGATCGACGACGGCGAGCCCGACGCCTGGGCCTGGCTGGCGGCGAGCGCAGCGGCCAGGGCGGCCTGCTCGGCCTCGATCTGCGCCGACAGCGCGGCGTCCGACGCACGCAGGGCGTCGGCCTCGGCCAGCCTGGCGTTCAGGCGGGCCTCGACCTCGTTGGCGAGCTGGGTCTGGACCGCGAGCGCGGCGTCGAGCTCGGCCAGGGCGGCATCGGCGTCGGACCGCGCCTGGGTGGCCTCGGCGGCCAGGACCTCCTGGTCCGCCTTCTGTACGGTCAGCTCCTCCTCGGCCTCCGCCATGCGCTCGAGGGTGGCGGCGTCCTCGTCGGCCTGGATGTCCACCAGCCCGTTCTTCACCGTGGCGTCGGCCACGGTGTCGGCCTTGAAGGCGTCGAGGGCGTGGTCGAGCGGCGGGTGCAGGAAGGCGTCGATGATCATCTGGTCGATGGCTGCGTTGAGCGCCGCCGTCTCGGCCTCGAGCGCGGCGATCTGCTCGGCGGACGCGGCGACCGCGGCGTCGGCCGCCGCCTGGGCGTCGGTGGCCTGGTTGACCACGACCTGCTGCCCCGCCACCTCGGCCTGCACCGCCGTCAGCGCAGCCTGGATCTCCGCGTCCTGGGCCGTGAGGACGTCGATCTCGGCCGCCACCGCGGCCCCTTGCTCGCGCACCGCCTCGCGCTGCTCCTCGGCCGACGGCTCCTGGGCGCCCGTCGGCCCGGGGGCCAGCAGGGAGGCGCCGACGGCGGCCGCCACGAGGGCCCGCGGCACGGCATGTCCCCAACGGTTGCGTCGCACGTCGCTCCCCAGCTCCTCTGTGCCCGGTGCCCGCAATGTAGGCGACGCCGTCGTGCGCTGTCATGGAAGCGCAACATCTGGCCTGGTCAGAGACAACTGCTCGCGATGTGCGAGGCTGCTCTCATGACCGATACGACGTCCGGGTCCGCTCCCGGCGGCACGCCGCGCACGCTGGTGGGCATCTCCTTCGGCGACACGTTCCGTGCGCAAGAGTTCCTGACGGCAACGGGGCGCCTGGCCTCCCAGCAGCGGCTCAAGCTCGTCGACGCGGTGTTCGTCACCAAGGACGAGAACGGCCGCACGATGGTCCGCGAGACCACCGACCCCGGGCCCGGCCGCAGCGCCCTGTCCGGCGCCGTGTGGGCCAGCCTGTTCGGGCTTATCCTCGGCGGTCCGGTCGGGTGGGTCGTCGGTGGGGCGGTGGGAGCCGGCACTGGCGCCGTCGCCGCCAAGATCATCGACCACGGCGTGTCCGACGAGTGGGTGGCCTGGTTCCGCGAGTCCGTGGCGCCCGGCACGACCATCCTGGCGCTGCTGGTCGAGGGACTCGACCCCGCGGCGCTGGTGGCGGAGCTCGAGCGCTTCGCCGGCGCCCGGCTCGTGTACGCCAACCTCGACCCGCTGTGGCTCGATCGGATGCGCGCCGCGCTGGGCGAGCCGCCGGCGCCGGTGGCGGCGGCCCCGGCCCCCGCGGACGCCCCTCCGGCCGACGGGGCGTCTGGCGACAGCCCCTCCACCGGCGACGAGCCGCCCCCGCCCGCGTCCCCGGCCTGAGCGCCCGCCAACGGGCCCGGTTGGTCGCGGCCGCCGGGATCCGGGCAGGCTGAGCCGATGAGCGTGGACGTGGACAGCTTGTTCCGGCTCGACGGCCGGGTCGCGGTCGTCACCGGCGGCACGAGGGGCATCGGGCGGGCCGTCGCCGAGGGGTTCGCCGCCGCAGGCGCCAAGGTGGTCGTGGCCAGCCGCAAGGCCGAGGCCTGCGCCGAGACGGCGGCGACGCTGACCGCCGCGGGGGCCGAGGCCATCGGCGTGCCCTGCCACATGGGCTCGCTCGACGACGTGCGTTCGCTGGTGGCCGCGGCGGTGGACCGCTTCGGCGGCCTCGACGTGGTGGTGAACAACGCGGCCAACGCCCTGACCGAGCCCGTCGGCGCCTTCACCGAGGCGGCCTTCGCCAAGTCGGTCGACGTGAACGTGCGCGGGCCCGTGTTCCTGGTGCAGGAGGCGCTGCCGCACCTCAAGGCGTCCGCCCACGCCTCGGTGATCAACGTGGTCTCGGCGGGGGCGTGGCTGTTCTCGGCGCCCGTGGCGATGTACGCGGCGGCCAAGGCCGCGATGGTCTCGTACACGAAGTCGATGGCCGCCGACCTGGCGCCCCACGGGGTGCGGGTCAACGCCCTGGCGCCCGGCACGGTCGACACCGACATGGTGCGGGCCAACGGTCCCGAGGCAGCAGAGTGGATGGCCCGGTCGGCCCTGATGCAGCGCGCCGCCGCCCCCGACGAGATGGTGGGACCCGCCCTGTTCCTGGCCTCGGACGCCTCGAGCTTCGTCACGGGCTCGGTGGTCCACGCCGACGGCGGGCTGGTCACCCGCTGACCCGGCGTGCTCGCGCCCGCGGCCGGAAGGGTGGTCAGGCCGAGGCGCGGAAGGCGGCGACGATGGCGTCGACCGACCGGTCGACGTCGTCGGTGGTGGTGCTCCAGTTCGACACCGAGATGCGCATCAGGCGTCGTCCGTGCCAGGTGGTCGCGCCCAGCCAGCACGTTCCCGACCGCTGCACGCGGTCGACGACGCGGTCGGTGCGCTCGTCGTCGCCGAAGCCGACCAGGACCTGGTTGAGCACCACCTGGTTGGCGACGGTGACGCCGTCGATCGCGCCCAGCCGATCGGCGAAGCGGCGGGCGTGCGCGCAGCACCGGTCCACGAGATCGGCGACGCCCGTTCGGCCCAGCTCCCGGAGCGCGGCCCAGGTGGCGAACCCCCGGGCCCGCCGCGAGGACTCGGGGACGTAGTCGGACGGCGCCCGCGCCCCGGCTTCGCCGTGCCCGGTCAGGTAGGCGGCGGTGAACGACATGGCGGCCGCGTGCGTCTCGGGGTGGGCGCAGAACGCGTAGCCGCTGTCGTAGGGGACGTTGAGCCACTTGTGCCCGTCGACGGCCCACGAATCGGCGTGTTCGAGCCCCGTGGTGAGGTGGCGGGTGGCGGGACTGGCGGCGGCCCACAGCCCGAAGGCGCCGTCGACGTGGACCCAGGCGCGGTGGTCGTGGGCGATGGCCGTCGCCGACGCGAGGTCGTCGAACGCCCCGCTGTTCACGTTCCCGGCCTGGAGGCACACGATCGTCGGCGCACCGGGCCCCGTCGGTCCGGCGGCGAGCACGCGGGCGAGGTCGTCGACGTCGATCGCGCCCTGATCGTCGGCGGCCACGGGCTCGACCACGTCGGTCCCGAGCCCGAGCAGGCGGAGCGACCGGTCGATGGTGACGTGGCGTTCGGCGCCGGCCACCAGCCGCACGGCGGGCGAACCGGCGAGCCCGCGCCGTTCCACGTCCCATTCCGCCTGGGCGAGAACGTGATGGCGGGCGGCCGCGAGGGAGACCGTGTTGGCGGTCTGACCGCCGGTCACGAAGCCCGACGAGGCGGTCGACGGCAGGCCGAGCAGGTCCTTCAGCCAGCCGCCGGCGATGTCCTCCACCACGGCCGCTCCCGGCGATGTCGTCGGGTTGAAGGCGGGTTGGTCCCAGCCGGTGGCCAGCACGTCGGCGGCGGTGGCCGCGTCGAGAGCGCCCCCGACGACGAAGCCGAAGTACCGGGGACCGGTCGTGGCGACGAGCGCCGGCTCGACCGCGTCCGCCAGCTCGGCCACCACGGCCGCGGCCGGGGTGGGCCCGTCGGGCAGCGCCCCCAGCCGCTCGCGGAGGGCGTCGAGGTCGACGTCGGAGGGGAACACCGACCGCTCGGCCACCTGATCCCGGTGGTCGGCGGCCCGCACCGCCGCGTCGACGAGGAGATCGCGCAGGGAGGTCACACCCCATCCTCGCCCGGCGCCGCGCCGGCGGGAAGGGAGTTCGGCGGCGATGGGTGGTCTAGTCGCCCCCGTCGCCGGTCTCGACGCGATCGGAGTCGGTCGCGTCCCCGGACCCGTCCTGCTGGTCGTTCGGGCCCGCGTCGTCATCGGCGTCCGTGTCCGCCGGCTCCGCCGGATCCTGCGGTTCCGTTTCGGGGACCTCGTCGGCGGCCTCGGGGCCGTCGTCCCCCCGCTCACCGTCCGCCTCGGGCTCGTCGGCGTCGTCGCGTTCCTCACGCCGGTCGGCGTCGGCGGGTACGTCGGCGTCGTCGCCGGGCTCGCGGGCGTCGCTCGGGCCACCGCTCGGGTCCGCTCCGGTGCCGTTCCCGCCCTGGTCGAGCGGATCCCCGTCGTCGGGGAACTCGACCGGGGTGAACAGCTCGATCACCTTCCGCACGGGAGCGTCGGTGTCACCTGGCAGGACTCCGGCTGCGGCAGCGCCGGCGAGGCTGGCGACCGCGGCCGCCGTGGCGACGCCGACCTTGGCGGCGAGGCCGAGCCCCGAGGCCGTGGCGAGGGCCGGCCGGCGGCGGTGCCCCGCGGCGGGCGATCGAGTCGCTCGGCCGGGCGAGGAGGCCGGAATCCCGTCGGCGAGGAGCGCGGCCAGCGCGGGTGACGGACGCGGCGGCGGGCGTTCGGCCGTGGCGCGTACGTCGGCTGCGAAGGCCGCGAGGTGGTCCACCCCGCGTGGGCCGCGGTCCCCGACGAGGATGGCGTCGACCGTGGCGTCGTCGAGGAGCGGGACGGCTGGCATCTCAGGAACGTGATCGCTGGGATCGCTCACAGCGGTACGCCCTCCCGCTCGATCACGCGCGACATCGCGACGAGGCCGCGCCGCTGGAGCGCCTTGACCGAGCCCCTCGTCCTGCCCATGAGAGCGGCGATCTCGTCGATCGTGAGGGGGCCGAGCAGCCGCATGAGCAGGACGTCGCGCTGGTCGACCGACAGCTGCTCGCACAGGGCGCGGACGCGCTCGGCCGCGAGGCTGTCGACCACGGTCGCCTCGACGTCGTCGGGCGCGGGCCGGTCGGGCGCCTCGGCGAGCGGGGCGGGCACCGGTCGCCGGCCGGCGCGCCGCCGCTCGTCGACCAGGCGGCGGTGGGCGATCGTGAACACCCAGCTGCGGAACCCGGGTTCGTCACCGTCGAACGATCCCAGGTTGCGCAGGACGGCCAGGAAGACCTCGCTCGTCAGGTCCTCGGGCTCGGATGCGCCCTGCGCACGCAGATACGCGTCGACGACCGGGGCCAGCGCGGTGAAGATCCGCGTGAACGCACGGGGGGAGCCAGCGCGGGCCGCGGCCAGCACGGTGTCGAACTCCCCGTCGAAGCGATCGTGGTGCGCCATCGGTCCCCGTCAGTGATCGTGGAGCCGTCGCCCGGTGTCCGCCCGCCGCTCCACCATGCCGCCTGTCGGCGAGATGCCCGTTGTAGCGCCTGCCCCGGTCGTTCGCCAGGGCACGACACCGCACTCACGCTCGCTCGGCGGCGAAGGCGTCGAGGATGGCCTCGGTGTGGTCGAGGGGGAGCGAGCCGGCGACCGTGCTGAGCTGCACGATGACGAGGTCGTGGGCGGGGTCGACGGTGATGACGTTCCCTCTGATCCCGACGGCGTAGGAGACGCCCGGGCGTACGGGGGTCGAGCCACCAGTGGGCGCCGTACTCCGGTTCCGCCGGGCTCGGTGTTCGGCTGTACTCGACCCACTGCTCGGGGACGATCTGCTCACCGTCCCACTCGCCGCCCCGCAGGTACAGCAGCCCGAGCCGGGCGTAGTCCTGCGCAGTGGTGTCGGCCGAGTAGGACCCCTGCCACGTGCCCGCCCTGTCGAATGCGATCTCGACGGGGGTCATGCCGATCTTGTCGAACAGCTCCTCGTGCAGGAAGGCGCGGACGTCGTCGGGGTCGCCGCCCACCTCCTCACCGATGATGCGGGCCAGCAGCGTGGTGGTGCCGCTGCTGTAGTCGAACCGCTCGCCGGGGTCGGCGGTGGGGTGCAACGCGGCCGCGTAGCCGGCGGCGTCGTCGCTGCGCACCATCTCGTACATCTCGGAGCCCTCGTTCAGGTACCCGTCGTCCCACGGGATGCCGGTGGCCATGTGCAGCATGTGGCGCACGGTGATCGCGGCGCGCGGGTCGTCGGGATCCTCGTGCCACTCGGGGACGGCGGCGGGCTCGTCGATGTCGAGGCGGCCGTCGCGTACGAGGATGCCGATCATGGCCGAGGTCACGGACTTGGCCATGGAGTAGCTCGGCATGACCTCGCTCGGTCCGTCGTCGGGGTTCGGGCTGTAGCGCTCGTAGACGATGGCGCCGCCGTGCACGATGACCACGGCGCGCACGCGCTCGGTCGCACCGCCGTTGAACGCCGCGTCCGTGGCGGCATCGACCGCGGCCTTGTCGACGCCGTCGGGCCAGGGCGCATCGGCCCACTCGACGGTCGGCCAGGGCACGCCCTCGGGCTGCCCGGGGAACTCCCCGAGCGAGCCGCCGGCAGTCGTGGTCGTGTCGTCGCCGGTCGTCGACGTCGTCGAGCGCGCCGCCTCGCCGGCGGCGCCCTCACCATCGTTGTCGGAGCACCCGACGACGACACCGCCGACGAGCAGCACGGCGGACACCAGCCGAAGACCACGACGTTGACCGAGCACGTCGATCTCCCGGTGGATCTTGTCGCGCGAAGTCAGACCCAGAGCATGACCGACCTGCGAAGGCGACGGGAGGAGTCGGAGGCGTCGGTGTCGTCAGCCCCGGCGGGTGGCGGCGAACCGCATGCGTTCGTGCCACGTTCGCGCCGGCGTCCGTCGATGCCTCGAACCGCCACGTGAACGAGTCGGGCGTGATGTCGGTGAAGCTCCACCGGATGCGGGTGCCGTCGGGGCCCTCGCCGTCCTGGACGATGTCGTCGCCCTGCCGGCTGCCGACCATCGACAGGTACGACTGCGACACCGGCTCGGTCCACTGGATGCGCCAGGCGTCGATGCGGGGGTCGTAGACGCGCAGCGTGGTGCCGTAGTAGTCGGAGGCGTCGGGTGCGTCGCGGCCGGCGGATCGCGGCGGCACGATCCACACGTCCTGGATCGCCCGGCCCTCGAGCGCCCACCCGAAGTGCCACTCGCCCGGTCGGCGGCGGGTCGTGCCGTCGGAGGTGAGCTCGCGGACGTCGAGGTCCCAGGAGCCGACGAGCCAGCCGTACAGGTCCATCTTCCCGCCCCGGTCGGCGGCGGGGCCGTCGGCAGCCAAGGCGTCGAGGAACGGCTCGGTGGAGGTGGTCATGTGTTGGATCGTGCCGTCCGTCGCTCCGCCCGTCTGGCGGATTCCGGACACGGTCACCCGGCCGTCAGTCAGCGAGGCTGGTCCAGAGGTGGAGCAGGGCGTACGAACGCCACGGTCGCCACGACTCGGCCAGGGCGGCGGCCGACCGGGGGTCGCCGTCGAGGCCCCGGCGCTCGAGCGCCCGGCGGACGCCGAGGTCGGTGGCCAGGAACACGTCGGGGTCGCCGAGGGCCCGCAGGCTCACGTAGGCGACGGTCCAGGGGCCGACCCCGGGGATCGCCAGCAGGCGCGCCCGCATCTCGTCGCGATCCGTTCCCGGGTCGATGACCAGGCCGCCCTCTGCCACCTCGGTCGCCACCCGCCGCAGCGTCTCGGCCCGGGCCCGGGGCATCGGGAACGTGTCCGGCGGCGCCTCGGCGACGGCTTCGGCACTCGGGAAGCACGTCGTCACACCGCCATCGGGTGCGGCGAGCGGCTCGCCGATGGCGGCGGCGATGCGCCCGAGCACCGTGCGAGCCCCGGCCACCGACACCTGCTGGCCCACGATCGCCCGGACGAGCACCTCGAACCCGTCGACGTGGCCGGGGACCCGCATGCCGGGGTGCTTGCGGACGTGCGGCTCGAGCAGCGGGTCGCACCCGAGCTGGGCGGACACCGCCACCGGATCGGCGTCGAGGTCGAGGATGCGCCGGCACCGTTGGACCGCGGCGGCGAGGTCCCGAACGTCGGCGAGCCGGAGCGCGCAGCGCACGTGGTCGGGCCGAGGCGTGAGCGCCACGGTCGCCGGGCCGAACGGCAGCCGCAGCGACCGGCGATACGTCGTCCCGTCGCACGACTCGAGGCCGGCCACCAGCCGCGTCCGCAGGAAGTCGAGCAGCGGCTCCCCGTCGAACGGCGCCCGAAACGGCAACCGCAACTCGATCTCGGCGACCCCTGACGACCTGGCGCCCCCGTCGGGCTCGTCAGCCATCGGGGCTGGGGTGCGGGCCCGGATCGCGGCCCGTTTCCGCAGCTGGCTCGGCGTCAGGGCGAACACCGCTCGCACCGTGTCGTTGAACTGGCGGATGCTCGTGAACCCGCTGGCGAACGCGACCTGCGACATCGGCAGATCGGTCGTCTCGATCAGGATGCGCGCCGTCTGGGCTCGCTGGGCCCGGGCGAGGGCGATCGGCCCGGCGCCGACCTCGGCAAGCAGCTGCCGGTGGACCTGGCGCTCGCTGTAGCTCAACCGGCGGGCGAGCCCGCACACGCCCTCGCGGTCGACGACCCCGTCGGCGATGAGGCGCATGGCCCGGCCGACCACGTCGGCGCGCTGGTTCCACGCCGGCGAGCCAGGCGTGGCGTCCGGCCGGCACCGCTTGCACGCCCGGAACCCGGCGAGCTGGGCGGCCGCGGCGGTGGCGTAGAAGCGGACGTTGGCGCGCTTCGGCAGCTTGGCCGGGCAGCTCGGCCGGCAGTAGATGCCGGTGCTGGTGACGCCGACGAAGAACCAGCCGTCGAAGCGGGTGTCCTTGCTCTGCAGCGCCCGGTAGCACCGCTCCTCGTCCTCGAACATGCCCCCACGGTGCCCGTCGCCCGGCCGTTCGCCCAGCGGTATTCGCACGCGACACCCGGACGGTCGGTCACGCGGGCTCAACGGGCACGACGAGCCAGACGGTCTCGATCGACGATCTCGACTCGCCCCCGCGCCAGCCCCACGAGGCCGTCGGCGGCGACGGCGTGGAGCACGCGGTTCGCTGTCGATCTGGTCGTGCCGGCGGCGGAGGCCACATCCTCCTGGGTCACGGGAAGGACCATCCGGCCGGACCCACCCTCGCCCGGTTCCTCGCAGAACGCATCGGCCATCTCGAGGAGCCGACGCAGCACCCGCTTGTCCGCAGGCACGAACAGCGCCTCCAGCAGATGCTGCGTCAGCCGCCGCACCTGGAGCGCCAACACCGCGACGAGCACGTGCTCGACCGGCGGGCGTTCGGCCCGCAGCCGCTCGAAGTCGTCGCGAAAGAGCGACAGCGTCTCCAGCTGGTCGAGCGCCACCACGGTCGCGGTGCGGCGCGCGTCGTCGGACAGGAGCGCTCCTTCCCCGAAGCTCTCCGGCGGTCCGAGCACGGTCAACGTCGCCGTGTCGCCGAGTGGGGTCGACACACGGATGGCGACATGGCCGCGGAGGATCATGTGGAGGGAATCTCCCCGGTCTCCCTCGTGGAAGACCACCTCGCCGCGGCGGAACCGGCGCCGGCGGGCGGCGTGCAGCACGGCCCGCCGTTCTGGCTCCGCCAACCCTGCCAACAGTCGCGTCTCCACCCGGAACAGCCCCTCGCTCGACCACGCGAGATGATCGAGTCTGGCCCAGCAGTTGGTGCCGGCGAAACGCTCATTGGCTGCATATCAACCAATCTGGCTTGATGTATCGAGCCGAGTTGATGTAAACTTGTTGTGTGGGTACGCAAGAGGTCGACTCGGGCCTGGCGCTGCCGGAGTTTCTGCAGCTGACGGGGCATCCGCTGCGTTGGCGGCTGCTGGGTGAGCTGGCCCAGAGCGACCGCATGGTGCATGAGCTGACCGGCCGGGTCGGTCAGCCTCAGAACCTGGTTTCGTATCACCTCGGCAAGCTGCGAGATGCCCGCCTGGTGTCGGCTCGGCGCAGCTCGGCCGATCGCCGCGACGCCTACTACACGGTCGATCTGACCCGCGTGGGTGACCTGCTGTCCGCCACGGGCGGGGCCCTGCACCCTGGCCTTCGTCTCACCCACCCGCCGTCGTCGCTTGGCCGCTCAGCGCCGGGCACGGTGAGGGTCTTGTTCCTGTGCACGGGCAACAGCGCGCGTTCCCAGATGGCCGAGGCGCTGGCGAGGGCTCGTTCCGGTGGGGTCGTCGAGGCGTACAGCGCCGGCAGCCATCCCAAGCCGCTGCACCCCAACGCGGTCCGGGTGATGCGAGACGAGCACGGCATCGACCTGGCCGGTCAGGCGTCGAAGCATCTGGACGTGTTCGCCGACCAACGTTTCGACTGGGTGATCAGCCTGTGTGACCGGGTGCGCGAGGTGTGCCCCGAGTTCCCCGGCCAGCCTGAGGCCATCCACTGGAGCATCCCCGACCCTGCGGCCGGCCATGCCGGTGACGAGGCCAGCTACCCGGCATTCCAGCAGACGGCCGCCGAGCTGGAGACCCGCATCGGGTTCCTGCTCGCCGCGCTCACGGATCGAACGACCGCACCCTGACACCCAAGGAGGAGCCATGACGGAACCGAATGAGATGGTGAACGTCCGCTACATGGTCGACGACGTGGACACGGCGGTGGACTTCTACACCAAGTACCTCGACTTCGAGCCGCTGACCAGCGCCGCCCCCGCCTTTGCGGACATCACCCGCGGCAACCTGCGGCTGCTGCTCAGTGGACCGACCAGCTCCGCCGGACGACCCATGCCCGACGGCACCAAGCCAGGCCCCGGCGGCTGGAACCGCATCCACCTCCACGTCGGCGACATCGATGCCGAAGTCGCCCGCCTCCGCCAGGCCGGGCTGAGCTTCCGCAACGACATCGTGACCGGTCCCGGCGGTTCCCAGATCCTGCTCGAAGACCCCTCGGGCAATGTCGTCGAGCTGTTCCAACCTGCCGGTACCTGAGCGCCGGCGTGCCCAGCCCTCGGGTCGGGTGGTAGCCGAGCTGGCTGAGAGCGAGAAAGGCCCTGGTCAGACGTCCTGACCAGGGCCTTCGGCTCGACCCCTGGGACCGGACGGATCTCCACGGCCTCCCCACGGTGTCTTCAAGCCTGCGGGCGCCTCTTCCCGCACGCTGATGCGCATGAGCATGTCGACGTCCGCCGTGGCGGGCGGTTCCGTGGCCCTGGAGCCGCTGGCGGTGCCCCCGCCGCCGGCCGGTGCGACGCCCGGAACCCGGGTGCGCGACCTCCTCGCCGGCGCACGGGCGATGGCGCCGTGGCTCGTGGGCATCGTGCCCTATGGGCTCGTCATCGGCGTGAGCGCGGCGCGTGCCGACATCCCGACGGCGGCCGGCTGGCTCACCGCACCGCTGGTCTACTCCGGGAGCGCACAGGTGGCGACGATCGAGCTGCTCGACGCCGGCGCCGCCCCGCTGGTCGTCGTGGTCACGGCGCTCGTCATCAACCTCCGGCTCGTCCTCTACTCGGCGACCATGGCCCAGCATTGGCAGGGCACGCCGCGCTGGTGGCGGGCGCTCGCCGCCTACCTGCTGGTCGACCCGTCGGTGGCCGTGGGGGTCGACGGCTACCGCCACGCCACCGACCGCCGCCGCGGTCACCTCCACTACATCGGCGGCGCCGCGCTCCTGTGGGTGGTGTGGCTCGTCGCCATCGGGATCGGGGCGACCGCGGGTACGCACCTGCCCGCTGCCTTGCGGCTCGACTTCGTCATCCCCCTGTTCCTGGCGGGGGAGGTGGCCGCCCGGCTCGACGACCGCGCCACGCGCGCGGCGGTGGCGGTCGCGGTGATGGTCGCCGTCGGTGCCGTGTCCGCTCCGATGCATGCGGGCGTCATGCTGGCGATCGCCGCTGGCGTCGCGGCCGGGCTGCACACCCAGGGGAGGGACCGGTGAACACCTGGCTCGTGGTCGTGGCGGCGGGGGTGGGCACCTACCTGCTCCGGATCAGCATGATCGCCCTGGCCGCCCGCACCGCGCTTCCACCCGTGCTGGGGCGGGCGACGCGCTTCGCCGTGCCGGCTGCATTCGCCGCCCTGGCCGCGGCGGGGCTCGCCGGGCAGATCACGGCGGACGCCGCGTCGCTGGCGCCGGTCGGCGCCGTGGCCGCGGCCGTCCTCGCCGTCCGGCGCACCGGATCGACGCACGCCGCCCTGGTCGTTGGCATGCCAACGCTGTGGATGCTGTCGGCGGTCACGGGATGACGGTCGCCGCGCCGTTCCCGCTCGCCGAGCGGGAGGGCGTGGCCCCGAGGGTGCTCGACCGCCGCCAGTGGCACCATGCTGCCGTGCGCTACCAGTTCGGCGACGTCGTACTCGACACGGACCGCTACGAGCTGCGCCGTGCCGGCGAGCCGGTCCACGTCGAGCCCCAGGTGTTCGACGTGCTCGCGCACCTGCTCGCCAACCGCGACCGGGTCGTCCCCAAGACCGAGTTGCTCGACACCGTCTGGGGCGACCGGTTCGTGGGCGAATCGGCCCTCAGCAGTCGCATCAAGGCGGCGCGCCAGGCCGTGGGCGACGACGGCTCAGCCCAGAAGGTCATCCGCACCCGCCACGGCCGTGGCTACCGGTTCGTCGCCGACGTGCGCGTGGCGGATGGTGAGCCCAGGTCGCGTCCGGGATACGGAGCGCCGCCGCTGGAGCAGGTGATCCGCTTCTGCACCACCTCCGACGGGGTGCGGCTCGCCTACGCCACGGTCGGCCACGGCCCGCCGCTCGTCCGCGCGGCCCACTGGATCACCCACCTCGACTACGACTGGCACAGCCCGGTGTGGCGGCACTGGCTCGAGGGGCTGGCCAACGGCCGGACGCTGGTGCGCTACGACGAGCGGGGGTGCGGGCTGTCCGATCACGACATCGGGAAGTGGTCGATCGACGCCTTCGTCCACGACCTCGAGACGGTGGTGGACGAGCTCGGGCTCGGGCGGTTCCCATTACTCGGCGTGTCGCAGGGCGGGCCCGTCGCCATCGCCTACGCCGACCGGCACCCCGAGCGCGTGAGCCGGCTCGTGCTCATCGGCTCCTACGCGCAGGGCCGGCGCCGGCGTGCTCGCACCGAAGAGGAGCGCCGCGAGGCCGACCTCCAGGTCGAGATCGCCCGCGTCGGCTGGGGCCGCGACGACCCGACGTTCCGCCGCTTCTTCACGTCGTCGTTCATACCCGACGCCTCCCCCGAGCTCTGGGACGCCTTCGCCGAGCTGCTGCGCCGCACGACGCCGGCCGAGAACGCCGCCCAGCTCATGGCCACGTGGGCGGAGATCGACGTGACCGAGGCCGCGCGTCGGATCGAGGTGCCGACGCTGATCCTCCACGCCCGCGACGAGCTGCGGGCGCCGTTCGAGCAGGCTCGGCAGTTGGCCGCGCTCATCCCCGGCAGCCGCCTGGTGCCGCTCGACAGCCGGAACCATCTGTTGCGCCCAGACGAGCCGGCGTGGGGGCGCTTCCTCGAGGAGGTCGACGCCTTCCTGGCCGAGGACGAGGGCTGACCGGCATCAGGCGCTGGTCGGGTCGCCGCTCCCCGAGGTCACCGCGTGCGGTGGTGCATGTGGACCACGCCGTTGCCGAAGCGCCGCTCGTCGAGTAGCTCGAGGTCCACCCGGACGTCTCGGGGTAGCCCCGGCTTGCCGCCGCCCACGACGATCGGGAACACCAGCAGGTGGACCTCGTCGACCAGCCCGGCCCGGAAGGCGTGCTGCGCCAGGCCAGGGCCGCTGACGTTGATGTCGCGGTCGGCGACCTCCTTCATGCGGCGGACGGCCTCGGGGTCGAACTCGCGTTCGAGCCGGGTGCGGGGCGTCGACACGGCGTCGAGCGTGCGCGAGTACACGACCTTGTCCAGGCCCCGCCACACCTCGGCGTAGTCCGCCTCGGCGGCCGTCACCCCGGGCTCGTCGCCGACCGTCTGCCAGACGGCCATCGTCTCGTACATGCGCCGGCCGTAGAGGTGGGTGCCGATGGGCCGCTCGAGGTCGTTGACGAACCCGTGCACCTCGGCGTCGGGCTCCGCCCAGTCGAACCGGCCCTTGTCGTCCTCGATGTAGCCGTCGAGGGATGTCATCGCGGTGTAGATGAGCTTGGCCATGGTGCCTCCGGGTCAGGGGTTGCGACCCGTGTTGTGACGGTGGCCCGGCGGGAAAGTGTTCACCGGGCACCCACGCCGCGCACGCTACGACGACGGGAGCGGCGTGGCGGTGTTGGCGGGCACCCAGGTCCGTTGTGGTGAGGGCTCAGCGGTCGCCGTTACGATCGCGGGTCGATGGCTCGCAAGGTCATCATCGCGGCGATCACCAGCCTCCTCACCTTCGTTGTCGGGCCAGCGTTGTTCGAGCGGCTGGCGCCGCGGCCCTGGGTGATTGCGTATCAGCGCGCGTTCATGGCCGTGTACCGACCGCTCGCCGGGTTGGTGCCGGGATGGGCGGTCGTCGAGACGAACGGGCGACGGACCGGTCAGCCGCGCCAGACGCCTGTTGGTGGTCGCCTGTGCGGGGATACGTTCTGGCTCGTCGTCGGAGACCGATCGCGGTCCCAGTACGTCAAGAACATCGAGGCGAACCCGACGGTCCGAGTCCGGGCTCACGGACGTTGGCACACCGGGACGGCTCATGTGCTGGTCCACGACAACGCTCGCCACCGCCTCATGAGCATGAACCCGATCAACAGCCTCTTCATCGGGATCGCAGGAACCGACCTCGCAACCATCCGCATCGATCTCGATCCGGATCAGCAGCGCCTGAGCGCCTGATGCCGATTTGTGGGCGCCATGCTGTGGTGGCATGTGTGGTGGCGGCGGTCGTGCTGGCGGTCGGCTGTTCGTCGGAGGGAGCGAACGACGCTGACGTTGATGACGGCGTCGGCACATCGACCGAGAGCACGGCGGCCGCGGAGGAGTCCGGGACCTCGGGGACGTCGGGCCCGGCGCGGGTGGAGGAGTACGAGGTCCCGGCTGGTTCGCATCCCCACGACGTGGCGGTCGCCGAGGACGGGACGGTCTGGTACACGGCGCAAGGATCGGGGGAGCTGGGCCGCCTGACCCCCGGGTCCGGTGCGGTCGATGAGATCGCGTTGGGGGAGGGCTCGCGGCCGCACGGGGTGATCCTCGGGCCAGACGGCGCGCCGTGGATCACCGATGGGGGCTTGAACGCGATCGTGCGCGTCGACCCCGCGTCGTCGGAGGTGCAGGCCTTTCCGCTGCCCACGGATGATGACGCCAACCTCAACACCGCTGTCTTCGACGGGGACGGGACCCTCTGGTTCACCGGGCAGTCGGGGATCTACGGGCGGCTGGACACCGACCGCGGCGAGGTGGAGGTGTTCGACGCTCCCCGTGGCCAGGGTCCCTATGGCATCGCGGCGACGCCCGACGGGACGGTGTACTTCGCTTCGCTCGCTGGCAGCTACCTGGCCGGGATCGATGCCGCGACAGGCGAGGCGACGGTGATCGAGCCGCCGACGGCGGGTCAGGGCACCCGCCGGGTGTGGGCCGACTCGCAGGGCCGACTGTGGACGAGCCAGTGGAACGCCGGCCAGGTGGCGGTCTACGACCCGGCTACCGGGCAGTGGCAGGAATGGCGCCTCCCGGGTGAGAGCCCCCAGGCGTACGCGGTCTACGTGGATGACCGGGACCGGGTGTGGCTGAGCGACTTCGGCGCCAACGCCCTGGTGGCGTTCGACCCGGCGAGCGAGGCGTTCACCTCGTATCCGCTGCCCAGCACTCCGGGCGAAGTGCGCCAGATCCACGGACGACCGGGAGAGGTCTGGGGCGCCGAGTCCGCCGCCGACAAGCTCGTCGTGGTGCGCAGTGAGTGAGGCTGAGCTGAATCCTTGTCACTCGGTGAACTGCGCAGCACGGGCCCACAACGCCCCTAGCCAACGGTGAAGGGAGAGGTCAGGCCATCGATACGCCGCCGTTGGGCCGCAGCACCTGCCCGGTGACGAACCCGGCCGCGTCGCTGGCCAGGTAGAGGATGGCGTGGGCGATGTCGTCGGGTGTCCCGATCCGTCCCAGCGGCGACAGCTGCCGCATCGGGGCCGCCACCCGCTCGAACGCCTCGTCGTCGACGGTGCCGTCGGGGCAGGTGTAGTGCCGGCCGGTCATGCCGGTGGGCACCCAGCCCGGCGCCACGGCGTTGACCCGCACGCCCGACGGTCCGACCTCCACCGCCAGGACCTGGGTCAACTGGACGAGAGCGGCCTTCGAGGCCGCGTAGGCGAACAGCCCGGGCCGGGCCACGTCGACGGCGGTCGATGCCACGTTGACGATGCTGCCGGACCCTCGGGCGGTCATGTGCGGTACCACCGCGCGGGCCAGGTGGAACGGTCCCATCAGGTTGGTGGTGAGCACGGCGCCGAGGTCGTCGTCGGTCAGCTCGGCGACCGGTGCCGTGCGCATGACGCCGGCCACGTTGGCCAGCACATCGACGTGCCCGTGGTCCCCGACGATCGAGGCCACCGCCGCGTCGACGGCGGCCGCGTCGCGGACGTCGAGGGTGACCGCCGAGGCCGAGCGTCCATCGCCGGTGATGGTCGTCGCGGTCGCGGCTGCGGCGGGCGCGTCGATGTCGGTGGCGACGACGTGGGCTCCGGCCTCCGCCAGCAGCTCGGCGGTGGCACGCCCGATGCCGCTGCCGGCGCCGGTCACCAGTGCGACCCGGCCGTGCAGGTCGCGCGCCATCAGGCCGGCGACGCCGGTGGATCCGGTCACTTCAGGACCTCGGGTGCGGGCTCGGGCACGACGCCGCCGATGGCGGCGGTGATCGCCGCCGTCACGCTGAGCACCTTCGTGATCAGGTCCTCGACGTCGGCCGCGCTGCTGGTCGGCGGCAGGTCGTACACCGTGACCGCGAGCACGACCCGCCCATCGGGCCCGAAGATGGGGGCGGCCACGAAACTCAGCTCGTACTCGGCCCCCTCCTCGACGTCGAGCAGGAAGTACCTCTGGCGCACCAGGTCGTGGACGGCCTCCGCCACCGGCCCCTGCTCGCCGAGGGTCAGCGCCTCCTCCAGGCGGGCCCGCGCCGGGCCGTCCACCGACAGCGAGCAGCCGCGCCGGCGGACCGCCTCCAGCGCCGCTCGGTAGGTGGTCTCATTCGTCGCCACCTCGTCACCGCCCCGGCCGAGCCAGCGCTCGATCTCGGTCTCGGAGCTCCAGGCGATGAACACGGTGCCGACCGGTGGAACGAGGGGCAGCTGGTGGCCGGGCTGGATGCTCATCCCGAAAGGACGGTCCCGCCCCGCGACCTCGAGGATCACGATGTCGTCGCCCCGCCGGGTCGAGGCCACGCAGCGCACGTCCAGGTCGCTGGCCAGGCGGCGCAGATGCCGGCGGGCCCGGCTGAGCACGACGCGCTCGCTGTGGCCCGCGGCGAGGCCGACCGCCAGCAGGCGGGGGCCGAGGCCGTAGGTCTTGTCGACCGGGTCGCGCACCAGGTAGCCGGCGTCGGTGAGCTCGCCCAGCAGCGAGTGGGCCGTGGCCTTGTTGAGGTCGACCCGCCGGCACAGCTCGGACAGGTTGAACACCTCGTCGGGGTGCTCGGCCAGGAAGTCGAGCACCCCGACCACGCGGGCCACGCCGGGCGACGAGCGGGGCATCGGCTCAGGCCTCCCGGCCAGCGACCGCGGCCGCGACCGAAGCGATCCGCGGGCCGATGGCGGCGGCCAGGGCGGCGTGCCCCTCGTCGCCGGGGTGGATGCCGTCGGGAAGCTGGTCAGGGCTGAGCAGCGTGGCGCCGGGCACGAGCGACAGTCTCGCGTCACGCTCGGCGCGGGTCGCGACCACGTCCTCGATGGCGGACCGGAGGTCGGCCAGCGTGGCGCCGAGCCGGTTGGCGGTGGCTTCGGCGTCGGGGCGGACGACAGGGCTGACCACGACGATCGGGGTCTCCGGGTGGCCCTGGCGGACGATGTCGACAAAGGCGTCGAGCCCGGCACGCACCATGGCGGCGGAGTGGGGCGTGCGGGTCCAGCAGTTGGTGCCATGGCTCAGGCTGATGACATCGGCGTTCAGCCCCGCGATCTGCTCGGCCGAGGGGATCTCGCCTCGGGCCGCACCGGCGTAGCCGAGGTTGACGAGGTCGAGCCGGTGCCTCCGGGCCGCGCGCGCGGGCCAGGACCACGACGGCCCGGAGGCCACCCAGCCCTCGGCGATCGAGTCGCCGTAGCACAGCCAGCGGGGGCCGGGTGGGGCGGGCTCGATCGTGCCGCCGACGGGGGTCACCGTGTGGACGACCGGCTTCATCCCCTCGGGGAGGTGGATGACGACCGGTGCGTCCGGGTCCAGCTCCGAGCGGCCGTTGAATCGCAGCTCGACGGTCGACCGCCCCCGCACGGCGGGCGCCTCGTCGAGCAGCTCGTCGCCCACCAGCGCGGCAAAGGTCGTGCCCGCGGCCTCGCCGCGGTAGCCGAGGTCGTCGGTGGCGGTCTCGACGTCGAGCCGCACGCCGCTGGCGTCGCCCACCAGCTCGAGCCGCACCCCGGCGGGGATCGAGGCCATCGCCCATGTGTCCGCCGGCAGGCGCGCCGCGTCGGTGGGGTCGGCCCGGGGATAGGCCACGCCCGGTGCCGCCGGCCATGGCGTCCCCCGGACGAACCGCCCGGCGGCGAAGGCGGCCGCGGTCGTGGCCGCCGTCATCGGGTCGCCTCGTCGGGCAGCGGGTACGGGAACTTGGCGCCGACGCCGCCGTCGACCACCAGCACGTGGCCGCTCACGTACGACGCCAGGTCCGAGCTGAGGAAGAGGAGCGCCGCGGCGACGTCGGCGGGCAGAGCCACCCGTGCGAGGGGCGCGTTGGCGGAGTTGGTCCGGCGGCCCGGCTCGCCCAGGTAGGCGGACACTCGGGGCGTCCAGACCACGCCGGGGGCCACGGCGTTGACCCGTATGCCCGAGGGCCCGAGCTCGACCGCCGCCGACCGGACCAGCGCCATGAGCCCGGCCTTGGCCGCGCCGTAGGCGGCGTGCATCGGCGCCCCGGTCAGCCCCGAGACGGAAGCCACGAAGGCGAAGCTGCCGCCGCCCGTCCGGCGCAGCGCGGGTGTGGCGTGCTGGAGGGCGAGCCACGCGTGGCGCAGCACGATGTCGTGGTGCCACGCCCAGCCGGCATCGTCGGTGTCGAGCAGTGGGGCGTACTGGGCCATGCCCACGATGTCGACCACGCCGTGGACGGCGCCCATGGTGGCCTCGGCCTCGTGGAACAACCGGGCCGAGGCGGCGCGGTCGGTGATGTCGCAGCTCCAGGCGACGCCACCGACCTCGTCGGCGACCCGGTTCGCCCGTTCGGCTTCGAGGTCGACGCAGAACACGGTGGCGCCGGCAGAGGCGAGGGCGTGAGCGGCCTGTCGCCCGGTGCCCTGTCCGGCCCCGAGGCACACGAACTTGCGGCCATCCAGCCGCAGCCAACCCGGGTAGTCGGGGACGGCGTCGGGATCGGGCGGGCCCGCCTCCGGGTCAGCTGCCGGGCCACCGACCGCCACCGCGGCGTCCGGCGCGCCCGCCGGCGTCACGCGGCCTCCCGCCGTTGCAGCTCGGGGATCACCTTGGTGCCGAGCAGCTCGATCGTCCGCAGCACGGCCTCGTGCTCGAGTTGGCCGAACTGCACGTAGCAGATGAGCTGGTCGACGCCGAGCTCCTCGTAGCGCAGCATCTTCTCGAGGCAGCGTTCGGGATCGCCGACGATGATCATGTCCGCCTCGTCGAACTCGCGGGCGTCGAAGTCGCCTTCGAGCTGCCGCCTGAGCAGGGGGAACACTGCGTCCTGCTCGTCCTGGGAGAGGTGGGGCAGCTCCCACTCGCGGGTGAACTCGGCCAGGTTCTTGTACCACCACCACACCGAGTCCCAGATGCCGTTGGCCTCGGCCTGCGCCATGGAGTCGGCGCAGTGCACCAGCGTGTAGGCAGCCACCTTGTTGGTGCTGACCCGCGTGAGCGGCTCGGCCCGGGCGGCGCCCGCACGGTACTGGGCGATGTGTTGCGCCATCCGCTCGATCGGCTGCAGGATCGAGAACGACAGCAGCCCGAGCCCGAGGCTGCCGGCCACCTCGGCGCTGCCGTCGCTGGTGGCGGCCATCCAGCAGGGCGGGTGGGGATCCTGCACGGGCTTGGGCGTGACCATGCGCCGAGGGAAGTCCCAGTGCCGGCCGTGGAACTCGAAGTACTCCGACTCCCACGCCTCGACGACGGCCTCGATGGCCTCGCGCCACTGGTCGCGGCTGAGGTCGCGGTCGACGCCGAAGGCGGTCTGCTCCATGGGCGTCGACCGCCCGGTGCCCCACTCGATGCGCCCGCCCGAGAGCACGTCGGCGGTGGCGACCTTCTCGGCCACCCGCACCGGCGCGGTGAAGCCGTGGGGCATGAGCGTGACCCCGAAGCCGAGGCGGATCTGCTCGGTGGCCTGGCTGAGGGCGCCGATGAGGACCTCGGGGGCGGGGGAGTGTGACCGGCCCTCGCGGAAGTGGTGCTCGACGTGCCACGAGCAGTGGAAGCCCAGCTGGTCGGCGAGGCGGATCTGCTCGATCGCCTCGGCGTAGGCCCTCTGCTCGGCGGCTCGCTGCCCGTAGGGGTGCTCGCCGGGCCACGGCTTCGGGACATCGACCTCATAGAGCAGGTCGAGCTTCATGGGATCCCCCTCGGTCCTAGACGCTTGAGGTATCGGTGTTTGAAATATCGAACATAAGTTCTAAATCTCAAACAAAGTATGGCTTTTCTGACGGGTCGTCAACTATCGTGTGTGTCGTCTGGCACACCGTCAGATCCACGGAAGAGGGGGACCGGATGTCGCGGGGACGGAAGATGGCAGCCGCGCTCGTGGCGTTGACCCTGCTGGCTGCAGCCTGCGGGAACGACGACAGCGACGACGCGAGCCAGGCCGGCGGATCAGGGAACGAGAGCGCCAGTGGCGGCGACCTTCAGCTCGACGATCCGGTCAAGATCGTCCTGCTCGCCGAGACCACCGGTGAGAGCGAGGCGGCCGTGCCCTTCCTCGCCGACGGGGCGCAGATGGCGATCGACGAGCTCAACGAGGCCGGCGGCGTCGGCGGCCAGGAGGTCGAGTACGAGCGGGTGAGCGCTCCCGTCGACGGCGCCCAGGCCGAGACCGCGCTGCTCCAGGCGGTCGAGGAGGAGCCGACGGCGATGCTCGGCCTGCCCTCCAGCGGCCAGGTGCTGGCGGTCGCCCAGCGAGTGGGTGACGCCCAGATCCCGATGCTGTACGGCGCCACCGCGCCGCAAGCCCTGGTCGGCGCCGAGGGCTCGGTTGCCAACGACTACGGCTTCCTGATGCGCCCGCCGCAGCACGAGGTCTCGGGTGCGCTGGTGCGGTTCGCGGCCGAGGGTCTCGGCGTCGAGAAGATCGGGCTGGTCTGCGTGAACAACCCGTTCGGCGACGCCGGTTGCGGCGTGGCCGAGGAGACCGCCGAGGACATCGGGGCGACGATCGTGGTCACCGAGACCGTCGAGCAGGACGCCACCGACTTCTCCGGCACGGTGGTCGAGCTGCGGAGCGCCGGGGCCGAGGCGGTGGTGAGCTACGTGTTCCCCAACGCCGTCGGTGCGCTCCACAACGCCTTGGCCGACAACGACCTCGACGTGCCGCACGTGTCCGGCTCGTCGTCGCTCATCGCGTTCACCGGCGCCATCACCAGCGGCAACTTCGACAACCTCCACGGAGTCGACGACTGCGCACCCGCGGCCGAGGACGACCCCGCGGCCAACGAGTGGGCGGCCGGCTTCGAGGAGGAGTTCGGCTACCCGGCCAACTACCTCGCCGCCGAGGCGTACGACGGCGTCAACCTGATCGCGGCCGCGGTCGAGGCCGCCGGGTCGACCGACCCGGGTGACGTGCGTGACGCCATCGCCGAGATCAGCCACGACGGGGTGTGCGACGACTACCGCGGCGAGCCTTCGCAGGGGCTCCACCACAAGCTGGTGGCCGTGTCGTTCGCGGGCGAGGAGGTCGCCGTCGAGGAGACCTACGCGCTCGACGACCACGACGCGTAGCGGGGGAGCGGGTCGATGCACCGGAACAGCACTGCGGTGGTGCCGTGATCCTCGCCGTGTCCGACAAGTTCGTGACCCTCACGGCGGCGGGCGTGTCGCAGGGGGCCGTGGTCGCGCTGGCCGCGCTCGGCTTCCTGCTCGTGTACAAGGCGACCGGGGTGGTGAACTTCGCCCAGGGTGACCTGGTCACCCTGGGTGCCTACCTCGCCGTCTGGCTCAGCCGAGACGTCGACGCACCGATCCTGCTGGCCTACGCCGGTGCGCTGGCGATGATGTTCGCAGTGGGGGTGATGCTCGAGCGGGTGGCGTACGCGCCCCTGCGCGGGCGGTCCATCCATGTCGTCGTCATCGCCACGCTCGGCGTGGCCATCGTGATCCGGACCGTGCTCAGCCTGTGGTTGGGCGCAACGCCGGTGGCGCTCGACACGCCGCTGCGGGGCCGCGTGTGGCGCATCGGCGACGCCGCCATCGCCTACCAGCGGATCGCCATCGTGGTCGTCACGCTGCTGGTGGTCGCCGCGCTGGGCTGGCTGTTCGGGCGGACCGCCTTCGGCCGCCAGGTCCGGGCGCTGGCCAGTGACCGCGAGGCGGCCCGCATGCACGGGGTCCGGTCGTCCCGGCTGTCGATGGTCGCCTTCGGGTTGTCGGCGGCGCTGGCCGGGCTGGCCGGCGTGCTGATCGCGCCGGCCACGTCGAGCTTCGACCTCACGCTGGGCTTCTCGGTGATGCTCGGTGGGTTCGCCGCAGCCATCCTCGGCGGGTTCGGCAGCCTGGTCGGGGTGGTGCTCGGCGGGTTCCTCATCGGCCTGGTCGAGCAGCTCGTCGGCGGCTACGTGCTGCGGGACTACCGGGGTGCCTTCCCGTTCGTGCTCATGATCCTCGTCATCGCCCTGCGACCGCAGGGTCTGCTCCCGGGACGGGCCGCCCATGAGCGCCTCTGATCCTGCGGCCTCGTCCGCGCCGCAGCGGCCGCCGCGGCCGCCCCGTCCGCCGGCGTTCCGCGGGCACCCCTACCTGGTCACGCTGGGAGTCCTGGTGGCGCTGGTGCTGGTGCGCGCCTGGCGCACCGAGGGCCTGCTGGAGGAGAACCTGTTCAACACCTGGCTGTACTTCGGGTGCCTGGTGATCGGGTTCTGGCTGGTGTTCGGTGTGGCCGGGCTCTTCGCCTTCTCCCAGGCGGCGTTCGCCGGGCTGGGGGCGTACACGGCGGTCTGGGTCACCGGCAACGACCATCCCTTCGAGCTCGCGGCCGTCGTCGCGGTGCTGGTGTGCGCGGTGGTGGCGCTGGCGTTCGGCCTGCTGGTCCGGCGGGCGCAACACCTCTACTTCGCCATCGCCACGCTGGGCCTGGCCGAGGTGCTGCTGCTGGTCTTCCACCGCTGGACGGGGTTCACGGGTGGCGGCGAGATCACCAACATCGCCCCCGTGTCGCTGCTCGGCTGGGAGGTTTCAGGCCCCGACCGCGACCAGCGGGCCTTCTGGCTGCTACTCGGAATGCTCGGCCTGCTGCTGGTCCTCGGCAACCTGCTCGAGCGGTCGCCGGTGGTGCGCGAGGCCACCGCGGTGCGCGACCGTCCCCTGGTGGCGGCGTCAGCCGGGCTGCCGGTCGTGCGGATCCGCACGTCGCTACTGGTGCTGGGCAGCGCCATCGCGGGCCTCGCGGGCGCCGTGCTCGTCCACTGGCGGGGGTCGGTGGTGAGCGAGCAGTTCGGGGTCGACCTCGGCCTGGCCATCTTCCTGATGCTGATCCTCGGCGGGATGCGGTCGAAGTACGGGGCGCTGCTCGGCGCCTGGTTCTACGTGTACGTCGAGAACGGGCTGCGTGACGTCGACGAGCGCCTGGAGTTCCTCCGGGACGGGCCGTTGGAAGGGGTGTTCTCGTTCTCCGAGAAGCTCGACCAGTACTGGCCGATCGTCTACGGAAGCCTGCTGGTGATCGTGATGGTGGCCCTACCCGACGGCCTGATCGGCATCGGCTCCCGCCTCTCGGGTCGACTCGGCGGCCGCCTGCCCAGGCGCTGGCGCCCCACCCGGGCCCCAGCGGAGCTCGCCGTCGCCCTCCCGTCGGCCGCTCCGGCCATCGCACCGCCTCTGGCGGCGGCTGGCGTGGCGGCGGGGCCGGTGCTCCGGGCGACCGGCGTTCGGGTCTCGTTCGGCGGGGTCCGGGCGGTCGACGGGATCGACATCGAGGTCGGCGCCGGCGAGATCCTGGGCCTGATCGGGCCCAACGGCAGCGGCAAGTCGACCCTTCTCAACGCCATCACCGGTGTCGTCCCGGCCGACGGGACGCTGGAGGTCGCCGGGCGGTCGGTGCCTCTGGGGCGGCCCCAGCGGTCGCGGCGGGCCGGTCTGGCCCGCACCTACCAGACACCGCAGACCTTCACGGAGCTGACCTGCCTCGAGAACGTGCTTCTGGGCACGCCCGACCGACGGCGCACGGGAGCGGCGGCCACCGTCCTGGTCCGTCCCCTGGTCCTGGCCGACGAGCGGGCGCGCTGGGCTGCGGCCCAGGCGGCCCTGGTCGAGGTCGGGCTGGCGGCCCACGCCGAGCGCCCGGCGGCCGGCCTGTCCCATCGCGACCAGCGACTGCTGGAGCTGGCGAGGGCACTGGTCGGCCGACCGCGTGCGCTGATGCTGGACGAACCGTCCGCGGGTCTCAACGCGACCGAGACCGACGAGCTGCGCCACCTGCTGCTGCACCTCCGGGACCGTGGGATGTCACTGCTGGTCGTCGACCACAAGATCGACTTCATCACCGCGCTGTGCGACCGGGTGGTCGTCCTCGAGCTGGGTCGCGTCGTCGCCGAGGGCGATCCCCGCGAGATCTGGCACGACCAACGCGTCGTCGAGGTCTACCTCGGCGTGCCTGCCGATGCCCCGGCGGCCGAGAGCGAGAAGGCCGAGCGGGCCGGGGCGCAGGCAGGTCCCGGATGATGCTGGAGATGCGGCAGGTCTCGGTGAGCCACGGCGCGGTGCAGGCCGTGTCCGACCTCGACCTCGACGTGGCGGCAGGCGAGGTGGTGGCGGTGCTCGGCGCCAACGGCGCCGGCAAGACCACGACCTTGCGGGCGGCGACCGGTCTCGTGCCGTACACGGGGACCATCCGCTTCGACGGGGCCGACGTCGCCGCCACCGGCGTCGAAGCGCTCGCCCGGCGAGGCCTGATCCACGTACCCGAGGGACGCCGGGTGTTCCCCACGCTCACCGTGCACGAGAACCTGCTCATGGGCATGCCCGCACGGGCCGGCCGCACCGCAGGCCACAGCGTCGACGACGTGTACGACCTGTTCCCCGCGCTCGTGCCGCTGCGATCGAGGGGAGGCTGGGCGCTCTCGGGCGGCGAGCAGCAGATGGTGGCCGTGGGCCGGGCGCTGGTCGCCGCCCCGCGGCTGCTCCTGCTGGACGAGCCGTCGCTCGGCTTGGCCCCCATCGTCGTCGCGGCGGTCTACAAGGCACTGCGGGAGGTCGCCGCCACCACGCCGATGCTGATCGTCGAACAGAACACCGGCGCCGTCCTCGACGTCTGCCACCGTGGCGTCGTCCTCGCGGAGGGCCGCAAGGTCCTCACCGGCACCGCCGCCGAACTCGCCGACCGCCGCACCGTGCTCGACTCCTATCTCGGGCAGCAGGTCCTCGACGCGCCCTGACCAGCGCCGTAGCCCTGCCCGGTCGCCCACGTCTACCGTGCCGTGCGTGAAGATCCTGCAGATTGCACCTGCGCTCCACGGCGCCAAGATGCAGACGTCGCACGGTGCCTTCCCGGTCGTCGTGTGGGCGGTTGTCGAGAACGACGATGGCAGCGACGAGGTGATCGGTCTCGCGGTCGGCGGCAAGGGCGAGCGCACGCTCGTGGGACCGGATCCGGACACCTTCGATTCCTACAGTCAGAGCGGCTGAGTGGACGCTCTTGCTCGTCAGGGGACGTGAGTCGCATGTTGACGGCTTGGAGAGCGGTCGACTCCTCGGCGCCGAGGCGCTCAGCGTGCGTCGCGCGGCTGCGCGGTTGATCACCGCCGGGTGGCGACCCTGTCCAGCCGTCCTCGGTCGCCTGGGCTGATCCCCTCCCGGTGGTCGTCGGGGCCGACGAGCAGGTCGAGCATTTCGCCGATGGTCCGCTGACGTTTGATCGGGTCCCGGAGCGGCAGGTCTTTCTGGATCCGATACCGGTTGCGACGACCAGCCTTCTCCTTGACCACGTAGCCGGCGTCGACGAGGTCGGTGACGATGGCGTGGGCCCTGCGCTCGGTGACCCCAGCAACGGCGGCGATGTCACGGAGGCGCGCTCCCGGGTCGTCGGCGATGCACAGCAGAGCCCTGGCATGGTTCGTGAGGAAACTCCAACTTCCCATCAGCACACCCTAACGATTCCCGAAATGGAGTGCATGTTTTGGAGTTCACGTATACTGTGCCCGCACGCGCTGGAGCTGATGTCGTCGACAGCGAGGCTCCAACGTTCCAGCCCCCGACTTGGTGGGGTCGCCCCGTTTGAGTGGACGGATCCGACGTCCCACCGCCCAGGCCCCGACGCCTCCTGTGAGTTCAACCCGAGGAGACGCGATGGATCGAGCACTTCACCCGCTGGTCGACGCGGGAACGGTTGTCATCGAGCACGACCCTCCGCCGGCATCCGGCAACGCTGAACCACCCCGTCGGCGATGCGGACGGTGCCGCGTGATGTTCGACGGCGATGCCGCCCTCTACCCGCCGGCCAGGCCGGACTGGTGGGTCTGCCCGCCTTGTCGAGCCGTCCTGTTCGGCCGCCACCCAGACCCGAGCAAGTGACCACTCCGACGCCGCGTCGGCAGCACGTCGGGGAGACCGACGCGTCGACGGCGGTCACCGGCGGATCCCGCGCCGGTTCGGAACCGAGATCCACGCACTCTCCCCGCGGAGGGGAGATGGAGTTCGCGCAGCGCGTGTGGCAGCGCAGCCTCGAGCTGGCGAGCACAGGTCCCCACCTCCGCCTGCCCGACCAGGCGCTCACGCTCGCCCGCGCCGCCCGCCACGATGCCGACACCATGGCCCACGCCCTGCGTCTCGGACGCTCGCGAGCGCGCCACCCGTCCAATGACGACGCCACCCGCCGCGGCATCACGCTGCTCGAGCAGGCCATCGCCTACCTCGGTGTCAAGGCCGAGCAGGGCGAGATCTCCAGACCCCGGCGACGCCCAGCGACGCGCCCGCGAGCGCGGACCGCGCTGTCACTGGTCCGCGAGGACCAGCACCACACTCGGCCCGAGTCGAGCGGATGCGACGGGCCATGACGGAATGCACAACCGCCGGCGACGGAACGAACCGGCGTACGCCGGGCGAACGACAGCATTCGCTCCCGGCCGGATCGCGGCCATCCCCGCCGGTCCCACCTCCCGAACCGGTCCCACCTCCCGAACCGGTCCCGCCCCCCGAGCCCGTCCCGTCCCCCCAGCCGGTCCCGCCCCCCGAGCCGATGCGCCTACGGATCCCTCGATCTGCAGCACGGCCGTGGTCTCGGGTTCTACGTCATCCTGCTCTGAGCCGCAACGAGGAGCCGGACATGCCGGGTTCTGTCGAGCACTCGATGGGTGGCGACGACCTGTCCCGGCAGCGGCGCAAACGGGAAGCGCGACTGCTCGACAGACAACTCCCCGACTTCGCCGGCGTCACCGTGGCAGACGTCGTTGCTGACGTCCTCGCGGCGAGCGACGAGGGCCGCGCCCCGCTCGACGTGCCCGCGTACCTGGCGGAACGCGGCCACACTTCGACGACGATCACGACCGTCGTCGATTACCTGCAACGCCAGTTCCCACCGCTTCGAGCCGCCCGGCCGTACGGGCCGACGGCACACCGCGACTCATAGCGCTGCCCATGTGCAAGCCAGAGGACGGGTGTGTCTCGCCACCGCGAGGTCCTCATCCGTCAGCGCGGAGCGACGCGAGCTCGAGCTCCTCGGCCTCGCCGATCGTTCGGAGGTCGGGGTCGGTCCAGGCGTTCATCGACCGACCCCTTGCACTGCGCCGGGGTACTCGTCATCGGTGACGTGCGAACCCCAGGTGGTCTCGTCCCCCTCCCAGAGCGCGATGTGGGTCATGAATCGGCCGGGGGCGGCGCCGTGCCAGTGCTCTTCGCCGGGCGGGGTGACGATGACGTCGCCCGGGTGGATCTCGATGACCTCGCCGCCGCGTGACTGGACGTAGCCGACGCCCTCGGTGACGTAGAGGGTCTGGCCGAGGGCGTGGCTGTGCCAGGCGGTGCGGGCGCAGGGCGCGAAGCGGACGGCGTTGGCCCGCAGCCGGGACGGGTCGTCGCCCTTGGCGATGACGTCGAACCAGACGTCGCCCGTGAACATCTGGGCAGGTCCCTTGACCGACGTCTGCGTGGTGGTGACCTCCATGAGGCCTCCTCTCGTGCTGACCGCATGCCCGCGCCAACGACGGTACGGGCGGCGACTTCGGTGAGGGAGGCCCTGTCAGTGACCCTCAGCGGGTGGTGACGACGGCCGTCTCGGATGCTGCCCAGCTGGCGAGGAGGCCCAGGGCCTCCTGCGACGGGGAGCCCGGCTCGGGTGTGTAGACGAGCATCTGCTGGCTTGGGTCGCCAGGCAGGTGGAGCGCCTCGAACGTGAGGGTGAGGTCGCCGACGACGGGGTGGTGGAACCGCTTCACTCCGCTGCGGTGGAGGTTGACGTCGTGGGCGGCCCAGCGGACCCGGAACTCGTCGCTGCGAGTGGACAGCTCGCCGATCAGGTCCGAGAGGCGCTTGTCGTAGGGGTCGCGGCCGGCGGACTGGCGCAGGATGCCGACGGTGTCGGCGGCGATGCGGTCCCAGTCGAGGAAGAACTCGCGCGCACGAGGGCTGAGGAACACGAAGCGGCCGGTGTTCGGCGGCTGGATCGGGTCGGCGTAGATCTCCGAGTAGAAGGCCCGACCGAGGCCGTTGGCGGCGAGCACGTCGAGGCGGTCATTGCGGACGAAGGCGGGAACGTCGGTCATGGCGTCGAGGATCTGCTGGACGCTCGGGCGCACCCGCTCCTGGGCGGACCGCCGTCGGGCGGGGGCATTGGCCTGCGTGGCGCGGACCAGGTCGTAGAGGTGGGTGCGCTCGGCCTCGTCGAGCTGCAGGGCGCGAGCGAGGCCCTCGAGGACCTCCTCGGACACGCCCCGGGCGGTGCCGCGCTCGAGCCGCGTGTAGTACTCGACGCTGATCCCGGCCAGCATCGCCACCTCCTCGCGCCGGAGGCCCTTCACCCGCCGGCGTCCGCCGTAGGCGGGGAGGCCGGCCTGGTCGGGTGTGATGCGAGCCCGCCGGGTGGTCAGGAACGCCTTGATCTCGTCCCTGGTGCCCATGGCCTCCACGCTACGGGCGAGCCGAGCCCGTGAGGGAGGCCCTGCCAGTACCCCTCACGACCGGGACTCCTCAACCCGTCCGTGACGTGGTCCCCTTCGGGCAAAGCGACGCAACGACCGCGAGGAGACGACCATGCGTGCTGCGATCTTCCAGGGCCCCGGCTCCATCACCGTCGGGGACCGCCCCGACCCGACGATCCAGCAACCCACCGACGCCGTGGTCCGGGTGGTGATGGGCTGCGTGTGCGGCTCGGACCTCTGGTACTACCGGGGCGAATCCGAGCACCCCGTGGGCTCGATCGGTCACGAGTTCATCGGCGTGGTGGAGGACGCCGGGTCCGAGGTCTCCGGCGTGCGCGTGGGCGACCTGGTCGTCGCCCCGTTCATCATCAGCGACGGGACCTGCCCGCACTGCCAGGCCGGCTCGACCATCAGCTGCGTTGCCGGAGGCAACTTCGGCGACGGGACCATCGACGGCGGCCAAGGCGAAGCGGTGCGGGTCCCGCTCGCCTCCAGCACCCTCGTCCCGGTCCCCGGGTCCGGGCACTCCGACGATGTGCTCCGTTCGCTCCTCACCCTCTCCGACGTGATGAGCACCGGCCACCACGCCGCGGTCAGCGCGGGTGTGCGGGAGGGCGACACCGTGGCCGTCGTCGGCGACGGCGCCGTCGGCCTCTCTGCCGTGCTGGCGGCGAAGCGCCTCGGCGCCGAGCGGATCATCGCCCTCAGCCGCCACGCCGACCGCCAGCAGATGGCCAAGGAGTTCGGTGCCACCGACATCGTCGAGGCCCGCGGCGAGGAAGCCGACCAGGCCGTCCTCGAGTTGACCGACGGCATCGGCGTCGACGCCGCCCTCGAGTGCGTCGGCACCGGTCAATCCGTCTCGACCGCCTTCGCCATCGCCCGCCCCGGCTCCACCGTCGGCATCGTCGGCGTCCCCCACCACGTCGAGTTCCCGTTCGAGCCGACGTTCTTCCGCAACGTCGGCTGGCGCGGCGGCCCCGCCCCGTCCCGGCTCTACATCCCCGAGCTCATGGGCGACGTGCTCGACGGCCGCATCGACCCTGGCCGGGTGCTCGACTTCGAGACCGACCTCGACGGCGTCGCCGACGCCTACGCGGCCATGGACGAGCGCCGCGCCATCAAGTCCCTCCTCCGCATCGGGAGCGTCTGACGGGCCGCGCTGGCCGACGCCGCCGACGTCAGGCGGCGACCAGGGCCTCGTCTCCGTCGGGCCGATACACGGTCACGTCCTCCAGCTGCGACACACGGCCCCAGCCCGGGCGGTCGCCGTCGAAGAGGTCGAGCAACACGACGCCGTCGTCGGTCACGAGCATCGCCTCAGCGGTCCGGCGCTCGCCACGTAGCGTGAACTCGATGACATCGCCATGCTTCACGGTCTGATTGCCGTCACTCACGTCACTGCCCTCCGCATCACGTTCGTTGTAAGCGTCAAGGCGGGGGGACCGCGGAAGATTCCGACATTCACGGCTGCGTCGTGGTGACTTTGGGCACGCCCGGCGTACCACCCCAGATGCCCTGGCCGACCGAGAAGGACCCCGATGGTGTCACTGGCCCGGTCACCGAGATGACCCCGTTCGGGAACGATCCCTGCCGCTCCGGCCCGGGGTAGCCGATATGTCGTCGACCCGAACGATGAACGTCTCGCCCGGATGTACCGGCCCCGTACTGCTTCTTCACCTCGCAACCCGAGAGCGCCGTGGCCGCGACGGCCGCCAGCGGTCGAGCGAGGGACGCCCCCGGCCCATCCCCAGAACCCGAAGGCCAAGGGCCGCTCGCCCGGGAGCGACCATCAGGAGGCACCCATGAACGACACGCCCCGGTTCGGTATCTCCATCCCCCAGTTCGTGGCCGACGGCGCGTTCGACGCGGCCGGTCTGCGCACCTACTTGAACAGGGCCGAGGTGCTGGGATTCGACAGCGCCTGGGCCATGGAGCAGGTCCTGGGCACGACCCCGTTCCTGAGCCCGATCGAGGCGATGAGCTTCGCGGCCGCGTGCACCGAGCAGATCCGTCTCGGCTGCGCGGTGTTCGTCACCCCGCTGCACAGCCCGGTGCATCTGGCCAAGAGCCTCAGCACGCTCGACCAGCTGAGCCGGGGCCGCATCGAGGTCGGTGTCGGCACAGGCGGACGGAACCGGATGTTCTCCGCCTTCGCGGTCGACCCCAGCAGCCTCGTGACTCGGTTCAACGAGGGACTGCGGCTGATGAAGGCCCTGTGGACAGAGCCCGAGGTCACCGCCGACGGGCGCTTCTGGCACCTGCAGGGCGCGACCATGGAGCCCAAGCCCTTCCAGAAGCCGCACCCGCCGATCTGGTTCGGCGCCAACCACCCCGACGCGCTGGCGCGGGCGGTCAGGCATGGCGACGGGTTCTTCGGGGCCGGCTCGACGACCACTGCCCGGTTCGCCGAACAGGTCGTGTTCGTGCGCGAGGCGCTCCACGCAGCCGGACGGGACCCGAGGAGCTTCCGGATCGCCAAGCGCGTCTACATCGCGATCGACGACGATGCCGAGCGTGCCCGGCGGCGCGTCGCCGCGTCGCTCGTCGACATCTACGGTGACTTCGGAAGGTCCCTCGAGCCGGTGGCCATCACAGGCTCGCCGGACTCCTGTGCCCTGGCCGTGCAGGCGGTGGCGAAGGCGGGCGCCGACCTGATCCTCTTCACGCCGTTCTTCGACGAATACGAGCAGATGGAACGGCTGGCCGCCGAGGTCGTGCCCGAACTGTGATGACCGTGCCGAGGACCTTTTGACGGCCGGTCGAGTCTCCGCGTCCGATCCCTATGATCTGGGCCCGGCCGATGACCGGCCCAGGAGCACCTGGGCCGGAACGGGAAAGGCCCTGGTCAGCGCTCTGACCAGGGCCTTCACTCTGTACCCCCTGGGACTCGAACCCAGAACCTGCGGATCAAGAGACCCCTGCCGCTCGTTTCAACTCGTGCTGGCACGTACGCTGACCTGCGGTTCTGTCGATCCACCAGTCCATCTGGTGCCGCTGGATCCACGGGTCTGCAACCGGCCTGCAACAGGCAGGGGCGATGGTTCGGTGGATGGCAGGCGCGACCGGCGACAGGGGGACGCATCGAGGACGCGGGCGTAGGCTCCTTGCGATGGTGGCGGGCGGCGCCTCGGGCGCCCCGGTCGAGACCTGGACCGTTCTGTTCACCGATCAGGTCGGTTCGACGGCGATGCGGGTCCGGGTGGGCGAAGCGGCCTTTGACGAGATCAGGGCCGGTCTCGACTCCCGCGTGGAGGCCGCGCTCGAGGCCCACGGAGTCGTCGTGACCAAGTCGACCGGCGACGGCGTCATGGCTGGTTTCACGAGCACGGCAGCCGGCCTCAGGTGTGCGGTGGCGATCCAGCAGGTGGTCGAGGAGCGGAACCGCACCGCCGGCGAGGGCGTCGTCGCGCCGGAGGCAGTGGCGCTGCGCATCGGGATCAGCGTCGGCGACGCCGTCGTGGAGAACGGTGACCTGCAGGGGACTGCGGTCGTCGAGGCGGCTCGGCTGTGCGATGTGGCGACGGGCGGGACGATCCTGTGCTCGGACGCGGTCAGGGTCGTGTCGGCCAACCGCTCGGGCTGCACGTTCGGCTCGACCCGTGGGGTGGACCTGAAGGGCCTACCGGGGCCGGTCCAGGCGCACGAGGTGTCCTGGGAACCTCTTCCCGACGACCCGCGCGAGATCCGGCTGGCGTTTCGGGTGCTGGGCCCGCTCGAGGTCCTCGACCAGGACAGGCCGGTCGAGGTCGGGGGGCCCAAGGAACGTCTCCTCCTCGCGGTCCTGCTGGCTCGGGTGAACTCGGCGGTCTCGGTCGACGCGCTCGTCGACGCGGTGTGGGGCGACAGCCCACCTCGCACGGCGGAGCGGACGGTGCACGCCTACGTGGCGCGGTTGCGTCGAACGCTCGAGCCGCGTCGTCCTCGTGGCGAGACGAGCACGATGCTGGTGACGGTTGGCCGTGGCTACGAGCTGCGGCTCGATGCCGCCCAACTCGACGCCACGCGGTTCGAGGAGATGGCCAAGCGGGGATCTGAGCAGCTCAAGGGCGGCGACGACGCGGCGTCATCGACATTGCGCCAGGCGTTGGGCTTGTGGCGGGGAGAGGCGTTCGTGGGGTTCAGCGATGTCGAGGCGTGCGTTGCAGCGGCCCGCCGCTTGGACGAGCTGCGTCTGGCGCTCCTCGAGGACCGGGTGGACGCGGACCTCGCCACTGGCCAGGCGACCGAGTTGGTGGGGGAGATCGAGACGCTCCTGCGCGACGAGCCGTTCCGTGAGCGTGTATGGGGTCAGCTCATACTCGCCCTGTACCGCTCGGGGCGTCAGCGCGACGCCTTGGAGGCCTACCAGCGGGCCCGGCGGCTGCTGGCCGACGAGCTGGGCATCGAGCCAGGACCCGACCTGCGCCGCCTCGAGGCAGCCGTGCTCGCGCAGGACCCCTCGCTGGACGTGCTTCGCTCCGTGCCGGTCGCAACACCCAGTGGGCTTCCCGCCGCGCTCGCCGCCATGGGTCCGGCATTCTTGGGACGCGAGACGGAATTGGGGTGGCTGCGAGAGGCGTGGGCTGACGCCGTCGACGGACGCGGCGGCTTCGTGTCGGTGCTGGGACCCGAGGGGATCGGGAAGACCCGACTGGTCGCCGAGCTGGCGCTGGTGGTCCACGACGATGGCGCGGCAGTGCTCTACGGACGCTGTGACCACGCCCACCGCGGCGCCCGCGCGCTGCTCGGCCAGGCCCTGCAGAGCGCCGGCTCGTCCCTCGGACACGTCGACGGTGGCGCGGGTGATGCCGGCGACATCGCCGAGGCGGTGGCACGCCATCTGCCGGCCTGGTCGCAGGGCCGTCCGGTGCTCGTCGTCCTCGACGACCTGCATCTGGCCGACTCCGAGACCCTCGAGGTCGTGGCTGATCTTGCCGGCTGGTGCCGAGCCGCCCCGATGCTCGTCGTCGGCGCGTTCCGCGGCGACGCGGCCCCGCTGAACGGCACTGCGGAACCACCTGGGTGGGCAGCGTCGCAGCTCGCCCTCGGCCCGCTGTCGGGCGGTGCCGTCGGGAGCATCTGCGAGCTCTACGCCACAGAACCCTGCTCGGCCGAGGACGTCAGCCACATCTACGAGCTGACCGGTGGTGTTCCGCTGTTGGTCCACGAACAGGCCAGCGAGTGGGCCCGGGAGCGGGCCAGCCGGCTCATGGCGGAAGCCGGCGACCGCATGGCCGTCTCCCGCCGCCGCCTGGTCGCCTCCCGCAGCGAGATCGCGGACGGCGTCGAGGGCATCCAGCGGCTGCTCGAGCAGCGGCGCGCCCAGCTGGCCGGCCGGGAGGCCGAGCTCCAGGCGAGCGCAGTCGCCGCCCTCGGAAGTTGTCCCTACAAGGGCCTGGCCCGGTTCGAGGCGGCCGACGCCGCCAACTTCTTCGGGCGAGAGCGGCTCGTCGCCGAATTGGTCGCCCAACTGGCCGAGTCACCGTTGCTCGCCGTCGTCGGCCCGTCAGGCAGCGGCAAGTCGTCGCTTGTACGGGCCGGGCTGCTCCCTGCGTTGGCCGCCGGGGTGCTGCCCGGCGGCCAACGATGGCGCGCCACCGTCCTCTGCCCGGGCCCACAGCCCGCCAGGGAGTTGGCCCGCGGCCTCCGCGACGCGGACTGTCCCGCGGGCGAGCCGCGGATCGTGTTCGTCGACCAGTTCGAGGAGACGTTCACCGCCGGTGCGGCGCGTGGCGAGCAGGAGGGGTTCATCGGACGCCTGCTCGATCTCGTCGATCGTCCCGATACGGCGGTGGTACTCGCCATCCGTGCCGATCACCTCGGTCGGTGTGCCAGCTTCCCCGAGCTCGCCGACCGGCTGGCCGGTAGGGACGTCCTGGTCGGGCCCATGCGCGACAGCGAGCTGCGGCGGACGGTCGAGCTCCCGGCCCAACGCGCTGGGCTCGAGATCGAACATGGTCTGGTCGAGGTGATCGTGGGCGACGTCGCCGGTCGGGCCGGTGCACTGCCGTTGCTGTCCTCCGCGCTGGCCGAGACCTGGGAGCGCCGAGAGGATCGGGCTCTCACCCTCGCCGGCTACCAGGCCGCGGGCGGCGTCAACGGCGCCCTGGCTCGTATGGCGGAAGACGCCTACGCAGCGCTGCCGGCCGGCCCCCAGGCCGCGGCGCGCGGGCTGTTGCTGCGGTTGTGCGATGCCGGCGACGAGGGTGACCTGAGCCTCCGGCGCCGTCTCGCGATCGCCGAGGCGGCAGACGAGCACGACGCCGATGCCCGTGCCGCTCTCGAGACGCTCACGAACCGCCGGCTCCTCACCATCGACAGCGACGCCGTCGAGATCGCCCACGAAGCGCTGTTGCGGGAGTGGCCGCGCCTGCGGACCTGGCTCGACGAGGATGTCCAGGGCCGGCAGGTCGCACAGGCGGTTGCACGACGCCGTCCGTTCGTGGGAGGCAGCCGATCACGATCCGTCGGAGCTGTATCGCGGCGCGCGCCTGGGCGCGGCGAGCGACTGGGCCGCCAGCCACGACGACGAGCTCAGCCAGGCCGAGGGAGCCTTTCTCGCGTCCAGCCAGGCCCAGAGCGAACAGGAGCTCGCAGATGCCCGCCGCCAGGCAACCGATCGCGCCCGCGCCAACCGGCGGCTCCGGATCCAGCTCGGGGCCATCGCCGTCGCCCTCGTCGTGGCCCTCGTGGTGGGCGTCGTCGCCGTGAATCAGAGGGAGCGGGCCAACGAGGAGGCCATCGTGGCCGAGGCTCGGGAGCTCGCGGCCGCGGCAATGGCGAACCTCGACGCGGACCCCGAGCGGAGCATCCTCTTGGCCCTCGAAGCCGTTGACCACACCCGGTCGGACGACGGCTCAGTGCTGCCCGAAGCCGAAGAGGCCCTGCACCGCGCCGTGACGGAGTCGCGGATCGTGCTGCGCGTCCCCGGCGTTGGCGGCGTACTGGATTGGAGCCCGGACGGCACGACCTTCGTGACCGAGGGTCCGGAGGATGAGGGACTGGTGGACATCCGCGACGCCGAGACTGGCGAGTCGGTGCTGCTCATTCCACGGGCACGATCTGGACATCAACGACGTCGCCTTCAGCCACGACGGCTCCATGCTCGCCACCGCGGGAGACGACGGTGCGGCCCGGGTCTGGGATCCCCAAACCGGCGAGGAGCTGTGGAGCTTCGAGACGCCCGACGACCAGATCGTGTGGGGGCTCTCGTTCAGTCCGGACGACTCCCGGCTGGCCGTGGTCTGGTTGGGCGATCAGTTGGTGAGGGTGATGGACCTGGCCACCGGGCGAACCGTCCGCGAGATCCCCTCGGGAGGTGCACACTTCGCGATGTTCAGCCCGGACGGCGAACGGCTCGCGCTGGTGGGAGAAGGCGACCCGACGGCTGTGGTCGTGGACGCCACCACCGGCGACGAGGTCTTCACCCTCCAGGGTCACCGGTTGGGTCTCCGCGATGTCGCATGGAGCCCGGACGGAAGGTGGATCGCCACGTCGAGCTCCGACGCGACCGCCCGCATCTGGGAGGCCACCACCGGACAGCTCCGGTTCACACTGCTCGGCCATGGTGCCGATGTGGTCGGTGTCGACTGGAGCTCCGATTCCAGCCGCCTGATCACTGGGAGCTTCGACGGGACGGCGAGGCTCTGGCGCGTCACAGACCAGGGCGCGACCGAGGTGGTCTCCCTCTCCACGCACGACACGAGAAGCGGCGTCTGGGGGGTCGCGTTCTCGCCTGGCGGTGACCGGGTCATGGCAGGAAATCTGACCAACAGCGCGGTAAACGTGTGGGACGTGAGCCTCGCGGGAGATGGGGAATGGGCCCACCTGCCGGCCGTCCCGGCCTTCGTGGGCAGCGCTGCGTTCACCCCCGACGGTCGGCGGTTGGTCGCGAGCAGCGCCGACGGCTCGGTGACCGTCTGGGACCCCGAAACAGGGAAGCCGCTCCTGACGTTCGGTCCGCGAAATTCCGCAGGCGAGCCCGTCGAACGCTGACATCTTCGCCATCGACCAGTTGCTCGACAGACCCTCGGGCGCCGACGTCCACGCCATCGCCGTGAGCCCCGACGGCGAGCTGATCGCCACCGCCAGCGCGGCCGGATCGGCGACGGTCTGGGACGCGACCACGGGCGAGGAAGCGTTCACCCTCGAGTCGGACGGCCCGCTCTACGACGTGGCGTGGAGCCCTGACGGCCGGCTGCTCGCCGTCGCGGGCGTCGAGCTCGACCGGGGTGTCGTGACGATGGTCGACCGGTCCGGCACGGAGGTGGGGGTGGTCCGCGACGAACCCGGCGTCCACGTCACAGACGTCGGGTTCAGTCCCGACGGCCGGCTGCTCGTGACTGCACGCGAGCCGCAGGGGCGATTCGATCCGACCTTCCCCGAGGTTGCGATCTGGGACTGGGAACAGCGCGAGGTCGTGAGGACCATCGAGACGCTCGCAGACAGCGCAGTGTTCGATCCCACGGGCACCCGGCTCGCAACCACCGGCCGCGTGGGCGGACTCGCAGACATCTGGGACGCGCGGACCGGCGAGAGGCTGGTCACGTTCGCCGGACATACAGGGCTCATCTACGACGTCGCCTTCAGCCCCGACGGCTCCCGGCTCGCCACCGCTGGCTTGGACGGGACGGTGCGGCTGTGGGACGCCGAGTCCGGATCTCAGACCCTGGTGCTACGCGGACACAAGGGCCTGGTCAGTGCCGTGGCGTTCAGCCCGGACGCCACCAAACTCGCCTCGGTGAGCGGCGAAGGAACCGTGCGCGTCTGGGCACTCGACCTCGACGATCTCATCGAGATCGCGGAGGACGAGCTGACGCGCACGCTGACGGACGAAGAGTGCAGCCAGTACCTGCACGTGGACCGGTGCCCGCAGGCCTGACCGACATGACAACGCGCGCTCAGATTCGCTGATCTGCGCCCTCGACTTGCCGTTGACACGGATCAGGCCGGCTTCCTCTCCCAGCCGACGAGCAAAGGGGGCCTCGGCCTCGGCACGACCATCACGAGGTGTTCCTCGGGATGATCCTCGCCCTCGTCGTGTACCTCACCGCCACCAAGCGCGACCAGATCGCACCGACCGTCGAGGCCCGGTGACGGAGACCGCGGCCATCATGACGAGGCGAGCATCACGTCGCGGTCGTGGGAGAGGTGTTGCCGCCACGTGTCGGCGCGGCGGGGCCAGACCTACGCGCCGTAGACGTCGGCCTCGACCTGATCCTCCACCGGGTGGATGTGCGTCTCCTCGCACTGCAATGTGACGCCCGCCACCGCGCGCTCCTCGCCCTGGAGCTCGGTGAGGGCCTCGAGGTCCGACCCGGTGAGCGAGGCGGGGTCGGAGTCGCCCACGATGGCAGTGAACCGTTCGTGCAGGTAGCGCTCGACGTCGTCAGGGTGCGCGTAGTCGAACCCGGCGTCGTGCATGCACGCCGACCACGCGCTGATCGCTTCGACCATGCGCGGGTCCTGTTCGATGAGGACGTCAGCCGGGTTGACGTAGGAGGCGCCCATCTCGACCGCCGCAAAGTGTTGTTCGACGGCCTGACGGGTACAGCCGCCGGTCTTGTTCAGGTCCTCGTCCTCGAGCGCCCGGGCCAGCGCCACATTGATGTCGCTGTCGCCGAGCAGAGCATGGTCGTAGGCGACCTGTTCAGGTTCGGAGAGGCCGTCGTAGATGCGGGCGTTCTCGCCCCGGCCCAGCTGCGCGACCGGGTCTACGAAGACGGTGGTGATGCCGAACCCGTACTGGGCGACGAAGTCTTCGTCGCGGACTCCGGGCAGGCTCTTGTCAGCGTTCATGGCGTCCCTGACGGTGGCCGCGTCGACGGGTATGTATTCGAAGCCCAAACTCGTCATGCAGTCGGCGATGGAGGCCTCGGCCGCCTCGATGCGGGCGTTGAGGTCCTCGTCCGACAGGCCGAACTCCTCCGAACCGAACTGCGGGGCATTGCCGCCTGCAGCGGTGTCTTTCGAGCCCGACCCACCACAGGCCGCCACCATCACGAAACCGGTCACCACGAGAGCTGAGACCCTCAACGACATTCCGGCTCCCCTGGTCTGCCTCGGCTGGCCGTCAGTAGAGCTGCGATGCCCTGAACGTGGCCTGACACAGCCGGGGTACCGCGGGGCTTCAAGCTCCGGGTGATCCGGCTGCCGGCCCGCCCTGCCGGCGATCCGCGCGGAGTCAGGTCTGGGGGGCGCCGTACAGCTCGGTCTCGACCTCCTCGACGACAGAATCGACCGCGTCTTCCTCGCAGGCTGTGGCGACGGCAGCGATGGCGAGCTCCTCGCCCTGCAGCTCGGCCAGCGCGTCTGCCGCAGGGCCGGTCAGCGTGGCGGGGTCGGCGCCAGCGGTGAGGGCGTCGAGGCGCTGCTTGAGGTCGGTCTCGACGTCGTCGGGATGGGCGTAGGTGAATCCGTCCGCCGCCACGCAGTCGGACCAGTCCGCCATGGCCGCCACCACACGCGGGTCCTGTTCGAGGACGGCATCGCCGGGGTTGAGGAAGTTGGCGTCGAGCTCGGCCGGGGTGAACGACTGCTCGACCGCCTGGCGCGTGCACCCGCCCGTCCCCGAGAAGTCCTCGGCCTCGACCGACAGGGCGAAGGTGGCGTCGCGGATCTCGCCGAACAGGGTGTGGTCGTAGGCCGCTTGCTCGGCAGGGGACATCGCGTTGTAGATGGCCACGTTCTGCTCCCCGAGCCCGATCTCGCGGCCGGGCTTGTCGAACTGGGTCGTGATGCCGTAGCCGTACTGGGCGACGAACTCCTCGTCGCTCAGGCCGGGGGCGGTCTTGTCGGCGTCCATGCCCGCCTTGACCCGCTCGAAGTCGACGGGCACGTACTCGAAGCCGGCGCCGGTCATGCACTGGCCGATGAGGCCCTCGACCTGTTCGATGCGGGCGGCCAGCTCATCGAGCGTCAGCCCGAACTCCTCAGGGCCGAACTGGGCGGACCCCGACCCGCCATCCGATCCGTTCGTGCCGGCGGAGCTTGATCCGCCGTCGCCGCACGCGACGGCGACCGATCCCACGGCCAGCCCCAGTGCGGCGAGCGGGACAGCTGGCCACCCTCGCCCGTTCCTGCGATCCGTTCCCTGCAACCCCGGCATGGCGTCCTCCGTGCGTCGTGCACGCTGGGGCGCTCGCCCCCACGCCGCCGGATCGTGAGGCAGCGATGCTGACCGGTGGCTGAATCGACGGCGGTCGGTCAGCGGGCAGTCAGGTCGCCGCCGACACACTGCCGCCTGGACCGCCGACCCGCCCGGGACGCGCGGCTGAGGAGTAGGTGGGGATGAGCCGGCGCAAGGTGGCAGTGATCGTGATCGTGGCGGTGGTCCTGTCCTCGCTGGGTGGCTGGGCGGCCGCGTCGCGGATGCGGTCGCCGGCCGAGATCGCGGCCAGGACAGCGCCGCCGGTTGCGTCGCCGGTCCTGGTCCCGGCGGAGATGCGCACGATCTCGTCGGATGTCGTCACCCGGGGCACGGCCCGCTTCGGCTCGCCCCAGAAGCTGACCTCCGTGCCGAGCGCGCTCAAGGCGTCACCGGGGATCGTCACCGAGGTGCCCGTCGTGGGCACCGAACTGCGGGAGGGCGACGTCCTGCTCACCGCGACCGGCCGCCCGGTGTTCCTGCTGGCCGGCGCTCGCCTGGGGGTGCGCGACCTCGGCCCGGGGCTGGAGGGAGAGGACGTCCGCCAGCTCGAAGAGGCGCTCGCCCGGCTGGGGTTCGCCCCCGGACCTGTCGACCGGGTCTACGACGCCGGAACCGAGGCCGCCGTCGCCGCCTGGTATCGGTCGGCGGGGTACGCGCCGTTCGAGGCCACCGAGGACCAACGGACCTCGATCCGGGCGCGCGAGTCCGAGCTCGCCAAGGCCCGAGTCGAGCAGTCGACCGCCCTCGACGGCGTGGCCACCGTCGAGGTGGACGCGGCATCGGCCCGCGCCGCCTACGCCGACGCCGTCGTGGCCCAGGCGGCGAGCCCGGCGAGCGTGACCGCCGCGCAGGCCCAGGCCGACGCCGACAACGCGGCCGCGCAAGCCGACGTGGTCGCCAAGAACGCGGCGCTGGCCGACCTGCTGGCCGGCGAGGCACCCGCGCCCACCGCGGTGGCGGTCGCCCAGGCCGATCTGGCGGCCGCCCAGGCCGGTGCGGCCTCGACCCGCAGCGCCGGGGAGCGGGCGGTGGCCGACGCCCTGGCCGCCGCGGCCACGGCGGACAACGCGGTGCTGTCGGCGCAGGCGGCCGTGGGCGCGGCCGACCAGCGGCTGGCTATCGCCGCCTCCACGGCGGCGGGTCAGGGCACCGTCGCCGATTTCGCTGCCCAGGAGACCGACCTCGAGAGACGCAGAGCCGGCGTGCAGGTCCCCGCGGACGAGGTGGTCTTCGCACCAGCGACGCCGGTGCGGGTCAGCGAGCTGCTGGCCGCCCCCGGCGATCAGATCGGCGGGCCGCTGGCGACCGTGACCAACGCGGTCGTGGCGGTGGACGGTGCGCTGCCTCTCGCCGACGCGTCCCTGGTCACGTCGGGCATGCTCGTGCAGATCGACGAGCCGGACCTGGGCATCGCCGCCACCGGGACGGTCAGCCAGGTGGCGGCGACGCCCGGCACCAACGGCGCCGACGGCTTCCACGTCTGGTTCGAGACGATCGTCGACGGGGCGCCGGCCAACCTGGTGGGCGCGTCGCTCCGACTCACGGTGCCGGTCCGTTCCACGAGCGGTGACGTGCTCGCCGTCCCCACGGGCGCCGTGTCGCTGGCCGCTGACGGCTCGTCGCGCGTCGAGCGCGACGACGGGCGCGGCGGGACAACCTCCGTGCAGGTCGTGCCCGGCCTGTCCGCCGACGGCTTCGTCGAGGTCACGCCCACGCATGGCACCCTCAACCCCGGCGACCTCGTGGTGGTGGGAACGGACCAACCGGCCGGAGCGACCGGTGGGCCCAGCGAGACCACCACGTCCGCGACGGCGACCGCGACGACGGCCAGTGGCTGACGGCGATACCCGGCCCCCGGTCGTCGAGCTGCGCGGCGTGAGCCGGCGCTACGGGACCGATCCGGCCGTCGACGCCCTCGTCGACGTGGACCTCGCGGTCCACGACGGCGACTGGCTCGCCATCGTCGGGCCCTCGGGGTCGGGGAAGTCGACGCTGCTGAACATTCTGGGGTGCCTCGACCTGCAGACCGCCGGCTCGTACCTGTTGCGGGGCATCGACACCGCGGCGCTCTCCGACCGCCAGCGCGGGGGGCTGCGGTGCCGCAGCATCGGCTTCGTCTTCCAGTCCTTCAACCTGCTCGAGTACCGCTCGGTGATCGAGAACGTCATGCTTGCGGATGTCTACCGGCGGGCCCCGGCGCGAGGGCGCCGGGACCGAGCCGTCGCCATGCTCGATCGAGTCGGGCTCGGGCCGCGGACCGAGTTCCGCCCCACGACGCTGTCGGGCGGCGAGCGCCAGCGGGTGGCCATCGCCCGGGCCCTGATGGGCGCACCCGAGCTGCTGCTGTGCGATGAACCGACCGGCAACCTCGACTCGGCGACGACCGCCACCATCCTCGACCTGGTCGCGGAGTTCAACGACCAGGGCACGACCATGGTCATGATCACCCACGAGCCCGACGTGGCCGCCAGAGCGGGGCGGCAGGCCCACATCGTCGACGGCAGGCTCACCGAAGTGGTACAGCGATGAGTGCCTTCGTCGGCCGGCGTCGCCGGCGCACCCCGCTGGTGCCGCCGTCGGGCATGTCGGCCCGCGACCTCGGCAACGAGGCGATCGCCGGCCTGTTCACGCGCCCGGGGCGCATGGTGCTCACCGTGCTCGGCACCGTCGTGGGGCTGGCCGCCCTGGTGGCCACCCTGGGGCTGTCACGCACCGCCGGCAACCAGATCGTGGGCCGGTTCGACGAGCTGGCCGCCACCGAGGTCGTCATCCGGACCAAGACCCCGACGGGCAATACCGTCCCTGCCGGCGCGCTGCCGTGGGACGCCCCGGCTCGGCTCGACCGGCTGAACGGCGTCGTCGCCGCGGGCACCATGAGCACCGTCGACGTCGGCGCCGACCTCGTCACCACCTCGCCGATCCGGGACCCCAGCGCGCAGACCGCGTTCAAGCTCACCGTGGTGGCAGCGTCGCCCGGTCTGTTCGACGCGGTGCGGGCCCGGGTGCAAACCGGTGGGCTCTTCGACGAGGGCCACTCCCAACGGGCCGACCGGATCGCCGTGCTCGGCCCCAACGCCGCGGCCAAGCTGGGCATCGACCGGGTCGACAACCTGCCGGCCCTCGCCATCGGCGACCGGATCTACACGGTCGTGGGCGTGCTGTCGGACGTCGACCGCCAGGCCGACCTGCTCGGGGCCGTGATCATCCCCGAGGGCACCGCCCGACGCGACAACCACCTGGCCAGCCCCGAGCTGGTGGCCGTCGAGACCCGGATCGGCGCCACATCCCTCATCGCCCGCCAGGCCCGCCCGGCCCTGCGCCCCGACGATCCCCGCGCCCTGAAGGTCGCCTTCCCGCCCGAGCCAGCGCGGGTGCGCGCCGGGCGTGCAGAGCGACCTCGAGATGCTGTTCCTCCTTCTCGGGGGCGTGTCGCTGCTCGTCGGCGCGATCGGCATCGCCAACGTGACGCTGGTGTCGGTCATCGAGCGCACCGGCGAGATCGGACTGCGCCGCGCCCTGGGCGCCTCTCGGCGCCACATCGCCCTGCAATTCCTGGTCGAGAGCGGCGCCATGGGGTTCGTCGGCGGAATCCTCGGCGCCAGCCTGGGGACGCTGGTCGTGGTGGCGGTGTCGGCCCACAACACCTGGACGCCGGTGCTGGACCCCGTGGTCCCCCTGGTCGCCCCGCTGATCGGCGGGGTGACCGGCCTGGTGTCCGGCGCCTACCCGGCGCTGCGGGCCGCGGTCATGGAGCCGGTCGAGGCGCTGCGGTCGGGCACGTGATCCGTCATGATGCACGACATCAGCGATGCCGACGCCCGGCTCGCGTTGAGCTCGATCGAGCACCGCCGGCGGCCGTGGACTGCCGAAGCGCGTCGAAACGGCCCGCCGGAGCACGCTCGCCACGCCCTCGCGCAGCAGCACGTCGTCCTCGGCCAGATCACGCGACCCCGGCGCAGATCCTCCTGATCCTGGTCGTGCGACGGCGCAGACAGCTGTGCACATTGTCGCGGAGAATGGCCGCCTGCGGCGTCGATCCGACTCGAGCGTGAGACCGAGGATGAGCGGTCCGATCGGCCTCGGTCCTGCTACCTGTCGACCTGACCGTCGTCGATGTCGGCCTGTGGGCCGTCGTGGACGTCGGCCACGGGCCCGTTCTCGACGTGGGCCTCGGGGCCGTCGTCGGCGTTGCCCAAAGGACCGTCATCGATGTCACCGACCTGGCCGTCGTCGATCCCGGCTTCGGGACCGTCGTCGAGATCAGCTGTTCCTTACACGTCGCCCGGGAACAACGAAGGCCCTGGCCAGACATGCTGACCAGGGCCTTCGCGGTTGTACCCCCCCTGGGACTCGAACCCAGAACCTGCGGATTAAGAGTCCGTTGCTCTGCCAATTGAGCTAGAGGGGCACGGGGCCGGCGACGATATCACCGACCCTCGGGTGACCGAGGAGACTCGAACTCCCGACCTTCAGGGCCACAACCTGACGCTCTAACCACCTGAGCTACGGCCACCACGGGAGACGACAGCGTACCCGACCGGCCCTGGGGCGCCGCCAACCCGAAAGGGACGCCGTCGGGCCCCGGTCGCCGTCGTCGCCGGGCACCGGCCGGTACCGTGGGGACGCGCCAGGCCTCCGTAGCTCAGGTGGATAGAGCGGCTGCCTTCTAAGCAGCGGGTCGTGGGTTCGAGTCCTACCGGGGGCGCGACTAGGGGCTTAGCGGACAGGAGTCCTTGAACAGCGCTTCTGGACCGGATGGCGTTCGACTCGTGGCGACGGAGCTCGAGGCCCTGACGACCTCGTGCGGCCGCGACTAGCGGGCGCCGGGGCCGACAGCACTCATCGAGCTACGACGGCCCGCGGTGCCCGGCGGCGATCGCGAGCAGGGCGCCGGCGGTGTCGAGGAAGGTCTCGGGCATCGCCATCGAGGGTGAGGCACCCGGATGCTTGCGCGCGATCCGCACGCGCAGCACCCCCGGCAGGATGCGAAAGCGAAGCGGGGACTCGAGCACGAGCGCCTCACCGTCGATGCCCGCGGCGATCGGGCCCTCGGCGCTGACCTCGAACTCGGGCGCCGACCACTCGCGCCACGGGCGCTGCGGCATACCGCCGCCCTCGCCGCGCATCGACCCGCTGGCGACCGTGATCCCGAGCAGGCCGTCGTCGATCTTCGGTCGGGTGCCTGAGCCGACCGCCCTGCCGAGCCGATAACGATTGTTGGAGACGAGGATCCCCGCGCCGGAGGAGTGCTCGCTGCCCCCGGGTCCGGTCCAGCGCAGGTCGAGTCCCTCGCCCTCCGGCCCCAGCACATCGGGCAGCGTGTCGAGGATCGTTCGAAGCTTCGCATCGCGGTAGCCCTCGGCCTGGACAGCCTCGGCGTACAGGCCGAGCGAGACGTTGTTGACGAACACGCGGCCGTTTACCTCGGCGAGGTCAACCGTTCGCTCACCGCCGTCGACGAAGGCGTCGAGCGCCCCGACGACGTCATCGCGGTCGACCCCGAGGTCGAGCGCGAAGTGGTTTCGGGTCCCGGACGGGATGCAGGCGTAGGGGAGGCCACGCTCGGCGGCGATCGCCGCGACGATCGCCTGCGAGCCGTCGCCGCCGGCCATCGCCAACGCGTCGGCGCCCGCGGCGACCGCGTCGCGCACGAGCCGCTCGAGGTCGCTCCCCGGGATCAGCTCGATCGGCTTGATCCCGCGGGCCCGTGCCTCGTCGGCCAGCTTGAACCGCTCCGCCTTGCCGCCGCCGGACTTCGGGTTGAAGAAGAGGACCGGGCGGGCCGGGTCCGCGGCGCCCGGGAGCGGCACGTGAACCGCGAAGGCGGCCTTGGTCGCGGCCACGGTTGCGAAGGCCGTCGCTCCGACCACGACGAACTCGGCGACCCCACCGTCGAGAATCACGATCAGCACCGCCGTAAGAACGAGCGTCGCCGCCACGCCGAGGCCGAAGACCCGCGGCGTGCCCCTGCGGATCAACCCGTACCACCCTGCGGTCCCGGCGCCGATCAGGAGCGCAGCCAAGATCAGACCCCGGGGAAAACTGGCGATCACCGAATAGATGACCGCCGCCAGCGTCAGCGCCGCGAGCACCAGGGCGAGGATCGCTGCCAGCCGCGGTTGCGTCATCCGACGTCCATGCCATTGCCGCCTTCCGGTAACACCCCGGAGTCCAGTGTACGAGCGGCCTTCAGTCCGGCCCGGGAACTCTCAAGAGCGGCAGGGTCCCGCTGCGGCGGTGGGCATGATCACGCCGGGGGAGCGTGACCGTCAGGTTCGCTCCGCGGCGCTGACGGCCTCGAAGTCACGCTCGTTCTGGTCGGCGTACGCCGCCGCGAAGTCGGCGATCGCGCGCTCGAAGCCCACACCTGTTCCGAGGTACCCCGCGATGGCGATCCGGTCGCCGGACCGTGCGTGCCCACGCGCGAGCGTCCAGCCACAGAGTTGCGCGTAGACCTTCAGGATGTCGGGAGTCATCGTCTCCACGGTGGCCGACACCTTCCAGTCCCACAGTTGACGCACGTAGAAGTCGCGTTCGACGCCGTCGATCCCCTGCGCACGCGTCCACCCGAGCAGGATGTCCCCCGCCGTCTGCAGCAGGCGTTGCCCCTCCACCACCCGTCGACCATGGTTGGAGAAGCTGCTCTTGCCGGCGTACGGCTCGAGCACGGAGGCTTCGGCTTCCTTGACCTGGAGGAAGAGCGGGATCGGCGTCGTCCTTCCCGAGCAAGAGCGCGATCCAGCACCGCGTCCCCACGCTTCCGACACCCACGACCTTGCGGGCGAAGTCGACGAGCCGGTAGCCCTCGAGGAGGTGCCGGCGATCGTGTTGCAAGCTACGGCGGTACACCCGATAGCGCTTGTGCAACCAGGCCAGGAACGGCTCAGGGTCGCCGGCGAGATCGGTCACCGGCACCAGCGTCGGCGGGTCGCTCACGATCCGGTAGGCGCCACCGACCCGCTGCGTGAGCCGCGACAGCGCCTTGAGGCTGTCCTTGCGCTCGGCCTTGGCGGCGGTGCGTTCGAAGCGCTTGACGTCGTCGGGGCTGACATGGCTCCGCCAGCGGTCGAGGACGGCTTGCGCGTCGAGCCGGGAGTACCAGACGTCGAGGTTCGTCATCGTCGCGAACTGGGCCATCGCCTCTCGGTACGAACTCGCAACCCGTCGGACGACCGCGCGCGCCGTCTTGGACGAGAACTCGCCGCGACCGGGCCGCGATCTCGAAGCTCGCGGCCAGCCGCTTGACGTCCCATTCGAACGGGCCGGGGACGGTCTCGTCGAAGTCGTTCATGTCGAAGACCAACGTGCGATCCGGTGCCGCGAAGCCTCCGAAGTTGGCGAGGTGGGCGTCGCCACACGCCTGCACCCGCAGCCCCGAGCTCGGCACCGTCGCCAGGTCGGCAGCCATGATCACCGCCGCCCCGCGGTAGAAGGTGAACGGCGACTCGAGCATCCGCTCGTGACGAAGGGGCACGAGCTCGGGGACGCGCGTGGCTTCCTGGGCGCGCAAGAGGGTGACAGGATCGGCCCGCTCCGTGCCGGCCGCCCACTCGGCATGCGCGGACCGCGGCACCGCCGCACGCGCCGCGCGCCCGAGCGCTGCCCGCTGCGCGGGGTCGAGGTGGACCACCGCCTTCGGGCGGTCGGCGGTTCGGGTCGGCCGATCCGAGCCGGACATCAGACCTTGGTTCGGCCCGTCAGGAGTGTCGCCATCGCTCCTCCTCGCGTCGCGGACGGGCTGGCAAAAGCCGGTGTGGATCAGCGGCGGAAGCCGCGATCCTGGCGACGGTCGCGACGATTCTCGCGACGGTCCTGGCGTCGATCCACGCCGTGCGAAACGACGGCTGCGGTGCCGACCACCGCGGCCGTTCTGGCCACCGGCGCGCCGATGACACCGCGTCGTGCGGCTCGAGCAGGTCGAAGGGGCATCTCAGTCTCCTTCACTCGGCGCGGCGTCCTCGGCCGCGATGGACGCCGCGATCGCCTGGGTGGGAATCCTGCCGCTGGCGATCAGTTGGCCACCGGCGCGGCGGGCCGCCGACGCGAACGGGGCGGCCCAGGAGTTCTCCCAGACGACGACGCCGGCCACGCTGCCGTTCTCCATCGCCTCGGCGAGGTGCACAACGTCCTCGGCGGCCAGAATCTCGGCGATCTCGGTCTCCAGGCCGATCAGCTCGCCCGCCTCGTCCTCGTCGAGGTCGTCGATCTCGAACGCCTCGACGGTGCCGTCGTTGGCCTTGTGCAGCATCAGCAGGTCGAGCACACGGACGGTCCCGGACTCGACCAGCGAGGCGAGCTCGGCCGCCATCTCGCCCGAGAAGTTGCTCTTGCCTGGAGGAAACTCGACGACGAGGTAGTCCACCGGGCCCAGCTCGTCGATCTCGGTCGCACTCATCGGGAGCTCCTCTCTCACGTGGCCGTCTCGGCCTCCCCGCGTCCGGACTGGTGTCCTCGCGGGTTCGCCGGACGACGGCGGGAGCCTCCGGCGCACGATCTCGCGGTCGGCGACATCTGTCGTCATCCGTTCCGGATGATCAACGCCCAGCGTGGTGATCGCGCTGCGGATCATGCCGACAGGCCGTGCGCGGCGTGCCCATGTTGCTCGGCGGCATGGAGCTCGAGCTCGTCCTGGTCCGATAGGTGCGGCTTGATGTCGAACACCACCTTCTTCACCGTGCCGGTGAACGGGAAGGGCTTGTCGCGCTCGTAGCTCTCGATCGACCACGCCACCGTTGTCTCGTCCGATGTCCATCCCCGCATAGCCCGAGAATCGGACGGGCACCGTGTGGTCCATGCGGCCCTTGCCGACGGGACGGCCATCGACGAACAGGGTGACGTTTCCGCCGGTCGCCGGTGTGGCCCCGTCGGCCTCGAACTCCATGCGGACGGTCACGTCGCCGGTCGGGAGGTCTTCCTCCGCGACCTGCGTGAAGACGAGCACGCCCATCATCGAGTAGGTGTGCGTGAGCTTTCCGTCCTTGACGTAGAGGGTGAACCCCCCGAGGTGGTCGGCCTCCGCGACGATCACGCCCTCGGCGCCGCCGTCGGGCACGACCAGATCGGCGGTGATCGCGTACGAGCGGTTGTAGATCCTCGGGATCATGCCCGGCATCACGTTCTGGACGTCGCCCCGGAACTCGAACGTCGTCTCTTCCGTGAGCGGCGGCAGGATGCCGAAGAACGTCGACAGCGTCGCAAGCAGCGGCAACACCTTGTAGCGCTCGGCCTCCTGCCAGAACAGGTCCTTGAGCTCCTGGACCTTTTCGGGGTGCTCGGCCGCCAGATCGTTCGCCTGGGTGAAGTCGTCGGGCAGGTAGTACAGCTCGGCGGGGCCCGAGTCCGGATCCCAGACGCCCGGGGCGTAGGGCGCGAGCGCCTCGGGGGTGAGCAGCCACGGGATGCGCTCGGTCTTCATCGCGAGCCACCAGCCGTCCTTGTACATGGCCCGGTTGCCGACCGTCTCGAAGTACTGCTGCGTGCGGTGTTCGGGTGCCGCGCCATCGGTGAGCGAAGCGACGAACGAGGTTCCGTGCATGGGCTCCTGCTCGATCCCGTCGACCGTGTCCGGCACGGGGATGCCCGCGGCCTCGAGGATCGTGGGTGCCACGTCGATCACATGGGTGAACGGCGTGCGAAGGGCACCGGCGTCGCTGACGTGAGCGGGCCAGTGCACGACCATGGGATCGCGCGTGCCGCCGAGGTGTGAGCCCACCTGCTTGCCCCACTGGAACGGCGTGTTCCCCGCCCACGCCCAGGCTGCTCCGTAGTGCGGCGCCATGAGCGAGGAGCTCCACGCGTCGAGCCCGCCATAGAGCTCGGTGAGCTGGAGCTGCATCTCGTCGGTGAGCGGGATGCCGTTCTGCATCGTCAGCTCGTTGAACGAGCCGGTGATGGTCCCCTCCATGCTGGCGCCGTTGTCGCCCCAGATCCAGATGATCAGCGTGTTGTCGAGCTCGCCCAGGTCCTCGATCGCATCGATCACACGCCCGACGTTGTGGTCCGCGTTCTCGGAGTACCCCGCATAGACCTCCATCTGGCGGGCGTAGAACGGCTTCAGGTTGTCGGGCACGTCGTCCCAGGCCGGGAACGCCTCGTCGCGGGGGGTCAGCTCCGCGTCGGCGGGAATGACCCCGAGCTCCTTCTGGCGGGCGAAGGTCTGCTCGCGCAGCCGGTCCCATCCCTGGTCGAACTGGCCCTTGTACCTGTCCGCCCACTCCTTGGCGACATGGTGCGGGGCATGGCTGCAGCCGGTCGAGTAGTACACGAAGAAGGGCTTGCGGGCGTCCTGCGCACGTACCCCGTGGAGCCACTCGATCGTCCGGTCGGCCATCGCGTCGGGGAAGTAGTACGGATGCTCCTCGTCGTAGAACTCCTCGGGAGTGCCGATGATCTTCTGGTTCTCCGCGAGACAGGGGTCCCACTGGCTCGACCCGCCGCCCAGGATCCCGTAGAAGTAGTCGAACCCCCAGCCGTTCGGCCAGCGGTCGAACGGCCCCGCGGGACCTTGCTCGCCGTCGGGTGTCAGGTGCCACTTGCCGAACGCCGCCGTGCTGTAGCCGTTGTCCCGGAGGATCCGGGGCAGCGGCCGCGCAGTCCCGTGGGAGGGTGGCGCAGTAGCCGGGGAACCCACCCGCGAACTCGCCGATCGAGCCGAACCCCACCGCGTGGTTGTTCCGCCCGGTCAGCAATGCCGCCCGCGTCGGAGAGCACAGCGCGGTGACGTGGAACCGGTTGTAGCGCAGGCCGCCCTCGGCCATCCGCGTGTAGTTGGGCGTCTGGATCGGCCCGCCGAAGGTGCTCGGGTTGCCGAACCCCGCGTCGTCGATGAGCACCAGCAGCACGTTGGGGGCCCCGTCCGGCGGCCTCGGGTGCTCGATCAGGTTCCAGTCGGGCTGGGAGCCGGCGAGAGTCCTGTCGACGGTTCCTGCGAACGTCTCGCGCCGGATCGGGAGCCTGCTGCGATCGGGTTCACTCATCGTCTCCGTCTCCCTTGTGTCGCAACGGCCGGGTGTGCCCGACTCGGCACGTCCATGGCCGGAAGCACGCGACGACGCGTGCTGCGGCGGCGCGAACTGCGACGCCGCGTGCTCTCCCGCTGATCGTGGACCGTGGCGACGCGTCTTGCCTCATCCCATCGGGACGATCAACCGCAGGCGTTGTCCGAACGGGGGTGGTCCTGCGGCACTGGGGTCAGACGAGCTGCAACGCCGTGGCGCGATGGACCGCTGCGGACCGGTGGGGTACGTCGAGCTTGCGGTAGATGGCCCGGACGTGCGTCTTGAGGGTGTTGACCGAGATGTAGAGCTGGGCGGCCATCTCCCGGTTGGACATGCGCAACGGCAGCATGCGCAGGACTGCGAGCTCGCGGGCGGTGAGCTGCTCGACCGGTCTGGTCTGTCGGCGCCTGGGTGCCACTGTCAGCTCGTGGCAGGCCAGGGCGGCCAGCCGGCCAAGGGTCCGGTCGGTGTGGTCGAGCGCCAGCTGGGAGAGCCGTCGGCTCAGTGTGGATCCTTCGTCGAGGAACGTCCTCACGAGGCCGAGCGGCCCGCCGACCGAGATCGCCTCGATGATGGCGGCCGACTCGTCTTCGGGGTTGGCGTCGGGCAGCTGGGCGCGCAGCAGCAGTTCCTCGACTGCGTGCCGGGGTACGCACGCGTCAACGGCCTCCAAGAGCCTTCGGGCCTGGGCCGGGGCGTGCTGCAGCGCCACGCGCGCGGCGAGCAGTTGCGTGTCGGCTCCCGGTGGTGCGTCGCGGAGCGCGGCCTGCGCTCCGGCGACGTCTCCCTGGTCGAGCCGCACCTTCACTTCCGTGCTGCGAAGATGGGCGTCGACGGTCGGCGGCATGTCGGGGTGGGCGGCGCGAGCTGACACCACCAGTTCCAGCGCCTTCATGTGCGCGCCCGTGACTCGGTGACAGCGGGCGAGTTCGCTGGCTGCGAGCGCGGTGACGACGTGGTGAGAGGACGTGGAGGCGAGGGTGTGGGCGTCGTCGAGGAGCGACACTGCTTTGGCCAACTGGTTGCGCTCACGGTGAGCCGACCCCGCCAACAGCGCGAGCTCGGCGGAGGACGAACCGTTGCCACCGACGGCGGGCTGGGCGGCTGCGACGTTCTCCGTCGTGCCCGACATGTCACCGTGCAACCAGGTGACCCAGGCCTGCGCCAAGGCGACCTCAGCCGCCGCCTCGGGTGCAGATCCGACGGCTACCTCGTGCAGCTCGCTCACTGCCGCCCTCGCACGCGTCGCGTCACCGGCCCACACCAGGGCGCGCATGCGCCAGCCATGGGCGCGCGCGACCGCGCACTCGCTGGTGCCGGTTGGCTCGACGAGCGAACGCAGACGATCGGCGCAGGCGAGCAGGCCGGTGACATCGCCGACGTGCTCCGCCACCACCGCCCGCGCCATCACAAGATCCGGACTGTCTGCCGCGCCTCCCTCGTCGGCCGACGTTTCGGCCACGGGTGCCTGGTCCAGGAGGCGGCACGCCTCGTCGACCCGTCCTGCCGCGACCGCGGCCCGGATCCGCCAGACCAGCCACCGCGAGGTGGCGGGCGTGATCCCGGGGTCCCGCCGGAAAAGCTCATCGACCCGACGTAGCGACGACTCATCCGTGGCTGCGAGGTCCGCGCAGGCGTCGGCCGCCTCGTCGGCGCAGGCGGCTTGCAGGAACAGCTCGATGGCGGTGACGAGATCGCCCGTCTCTCGACAGGCGTGCGCGGCTCGGCGGCGGGCGGTCAACGCGGCCCGTGGGTCACGCCGGCAGAACTCCTGCTGGAGGACGCGAGCCAGGATGGGCGGATGACGGAACTCGCCCGGGCGGCCGGTGACCGGGAGGATCGGGAGTACCTCGGTGTCGGGCCGGGCCAACGAGACAGGGCCGCTCGTGTGACCCGCGACCGCAGCGCACAGCGGCTCGGTGAGCACCGGCAGCCAGCAGCCCACCTCGAGGAACGAGCGCGTGCTGGCAGAACACCGATCGATCACCTCCTCGCGGATGTACTCGCTGGCGATGCCGTCCGAATCAGGCCAGGTTGGCGACGGTGTGTCCTGAGTCGAGGCGTCGAGGTGCGCAAGCCGCAGTCCTGCGGCCCAGCCCAGAGTCGCCTGTTCGAGCTCCGCCGCATCGAGGTGCCGGCCGGTCCACGTCGAGGCCAGCAGATCGATCTCGTCGCGCTCGAACCGCAGCTCGGCCGGAGTGATCTCCACCAGGTCACCGCGCAGCCGGGCGCGTTCGAGCGAGAGCCGTGGTTTGGATCGGGAGATGAGCACGACCCGAACGTCGTCAGGGGGATGCTCGACGAGGAGCTCGAGAACGTGGCGCGCGGTTCGATCGCGCATGCGATGAACATCGTCGAGCACGACGGTGATGCGCGAACCGAGGTGCTGGGTCACCGAGTAGAGGACGTCCTGCACCACGCTGTGGTCGGCGCCCGTCGCGACGGCCCGTCGATCCGACGACGGGACCTTCCGGGGAGAGCTGCTCCACGGCCTCGACCAACTGACGCAGGAGAACGGTCTCGTTGTCGTGGGTCGGGTCGATCGACAGCCAGGCGCACGGCTCGGTGTGTGCGTCCGCCCATTGCGCGACGAGGACCGTCTTGCCCGCGCCTGCCGGACCGCGCACGAGGACCACGTGACGGTCGGGGTGCTCGTCGAGGCGTTCCTCGAGGCGCATCCGACGGATCGCGAACGACGGCACGGGCGGTGGCGATCGGCGCGCGAGCGCATCCGGGCGCGCCATCGATCGTGCACGCGTGTGTCGGTGGAGTGGCGATGGTTCGCTGGGTGTTCGAACCGGCGCGCGCGACGTAACATGCACCCCCGGAGCAGACAAACCGCGGTTGCTGCGCCGCTCTGGGTAGTAGATTGCTCACTCACGGGGTGATGGATCGTCGCCCTACCCAGGGTGATTTCCCGTCGCTCATTTGACAGCACCGCAACCCAGGCCAGGCGGCGAGGCGATGGCGGTAAAGGCCCCACGATTCGCGGTCACCAAGTTCGAGCCGCCCAGGCCTCCGCCGACGGCCGTGCGGCGCCTCCAGCCTGCGACGGGGCTCGACCGGCTCGTCGACAACCACCCGGTGACTCTGGTCGCCGCGCAGGCCGGGGCGGGCAAGACGCTGCTGTTGACCGAGTGGGTCCAGCATCGGTCGGAGGGATCGTGGGCCTGGCTGACCTGCGACGTCACCGACGCCAACAGCGCCCGGTTCTGGACGCTCGGTCATCGCCGCCTGCGGACACCTCGGCGACGGGATCGGGACCGAGGCCGGGGTGTTGCTCGCCGAGGATCCGCTCGCGCTCGATGACGTGGTGCTGTCGCTCGTGAACGACCTCGTCGGCCTCGACGGGCGTGCCGCCCTGGTGATCGACGATCTGCACATGGTCCCCGCCGACGCCGTCGCGCCGCTCGGCCTCCTGGTCGAGCGCCTCCCACCATCCGTCGCGCTCGTGCTGGGCAGCCGATCCGACCCGCCTCTGCCTCTGTCTCGGTGGCGGGTCAACGGGCTCCTCGGCGAGCTGCGAACCGACGAGCTGCGGTTCTCGGCCGGGGAGACCGCGCAGGTGGTCGCCGCGAACGGCGTCGAGCTCGAGCCCGACGATGCCGACACGTTGACGGCGCGCACGGAAGGTTGGGCCGCTGGGGTGCACCTGGCGGCGCTCGCGCTGCGCGACCACCCCGACCCGGCCGCGTTCGTGCGGGCCTTCGCCGGATCCGATCACAACGTCACCGACTACCTCGCCAGCGAGGTGCTCGCCCAGATCGATGCGGAGAGCCTCGACTGCCTCCTCGTCCTTGCCACGCTCGACGAGTTCGACGCCGACCGGTGCCGGGCCCTCACCGGACGACACGACGCAGCAGACAGGCTCCAGGCGTTCGAAGCAGCCAACCTCTTCCTGGTCCGTGTCGGCACGCAGGCGGGGATCTATCGCTTCCACCAGCTGTTCCGCGACGTCCTCCGAGGATGGCTGTCGGCACGAGATCCCGACCGGGTCAAAGCGCTGCACGCGGCAGCGTCGCGCTGGTACGAGCAGCACGACGACATCGCTCGCGCGATACGCCACGCCATCGACGGAGCCGACGCCGATCGTGCCTTCGCCCTTGTTCGCGACCATCTCGCCAGCGGGTATCTCGGTGGCGGCACCGGGATCAGCTCGTGGATCGCCGAGCTCGGCGGCGAGGTGCTGTCCGCGCGCAGCGACCAGGTGCTCGACTACATCATTGCGCTCCTCCTGGCCGGCTGGATCGACGAGGCCGGAAGGTGGCTCGCCTACCTGGACACCCTTCCACCCGCCGATCCCAGCTCCCGGTTCGTGGCGCGGCGCGCCTTGGCGAAGTCCCATTGGCTCGGGAACCGCGGGGAGATCGTTGGCGCCGTCTCGCTCGCCGAGGATGCCGTACAACGGTTGGCCTTCGGCGAGGATCCCTTCGTGGACTCGGCCCCGAGCCACCTCATCCGGGGGTACGACTACCTGGATCGGCCGGCGGAAGCTCGGGCCGCCTATCGCGACGCGATCGACCGGTGGGCACCCAACCCGGTGATGCAGCAGGTCGTGCTCGCGGGCGCGATCAGCGCAGTCGAGCTCGAGTGCGGCAATCTGCGGCTCGCCGGCGAGCTCGCAGGGCAGGCGGCCGCGGCGGCGCGGCAACTCGGGGCCGAGCGGCACTACGGGGTCGTGGAGGTGATGCGGACGCTCGGCGCTCTCGAGGCCGAGGCCGGTGACCTGACCACCGCGGAACGGCACCTCGAGGCCGCGCTCGACATCGCGGCGCCCGGCCGGCCCCCGTTCGCACTGTTGAGCCTGGTGGAGCTCGCCCGGGTCGCGTTCCGGCGCAGGGAGTTCGACGAGGCACTGCACCGGTTGGACCGGGCACGGGGCTTCCTCCCCCGAGAGGTGGAGTCCCCGCTTCTCGTTCGCGGCGATGCGCTCGAGGTACGAATCCGGGTGGCGGCGGGCTTCACGGTCACCGCCGACCAGCTGGCGCGGCTGGGGTCGGGTCGCCGTCGCGTGATCGCCGAGGCCGAGTACCACGCCCGGAGGCGCGACCCCAAGGCCGCGGCCGCGTGCCTGGAGGCGCTCGAACCGGGCACCGAGCCGAGACCACAACTCGAGCGCTGCCTCGTCGAGGCGCAGGTCGGACTGCTCGAAGGCGACGCGATCCAGGTCGACCGACAGCTCGACAGGATCATCGAGCTGTCCCGATCGCAGGGCTTCGCCCGCTCCATCACCGACGCAGGCATGGATGTCACCCTGGCGCTCGAGGCCCGGCTACGCCGCGGAGCGCCGGAGCCGCCCCTCGAGGCGCTGGAGCACGCCGTCGCCGAGGCGAGCGGCCGGCCCATGCCGGCCGAGCGTGCTGCGTCCGCCGACGATGTCGGCTTGACCAACCGCGAGAGGGCGGTGCTCCGCTACCTCCCGACCCGCCTCAACAATCGCGAGATCTCGACGGACCTCTACGTGTCCATGAACACGCTCAAGACCCACTTGCGGAGCACCTACCGCAAGCTCGGCGTCGAATCCCGAGCCGCGGCGGTCGAGCGAGCGAGGCACCTCGGTCTCCTGTGACAGCAGCGGGAACTGGCTGCTACCCGCCCGATCACAACGAGAGGCCGCTGGATCATCCCTCTCGGATGAGGACACGGGCGGCGACGTCAGCGATGCTGCGCGGATCGGAGTGTGTGCAGCGGGATCGCCGAGCACACGCAACCTGGAGGGAGCGTCATGGGATTGATGTTCCGTCGTCGCCGACCCGTCGCTCGCCTCGCGGTCGGCGCCGCAACCGCCGGTGTCGCCTACAGGGCGGGAAGGCGACGGGCCGAGCAGGACCAGTACGACCAGGAGGCGGCCGGGACGTACGCAGCCAGCCAGGACCAGCCCCCGCCGCCCCAGTACGTCGCTCCCCCTCCTGCATCGACCGGCGGCGAGGTCGACGAGCTCAGCCGGCTCGTGCAGATGCACGACTCGGGCGCGCTGACCGACGAGGAGTTCGCCGCCGCCAAGGCCCAACTGCTCGGCACGTGAACCCGTGCAGCGAAAGGAGACTGGCATGGTTTCGACCGCCTCGGCCCAGGCGAGCGCCATGCGGCGCCTGCTCGACGCCACGGTCACCGGCGACCGCGCCGCGCTGGCCGACCTGGTGACCGCCGATGTCACAGGGTGGTCTCCGAACCTGTTCGTGACGTCACGCGAGCAGCTGCTGGCGGCTTTCGAGCAGCGAGAGGAGGCGTTCTCCGGGATCGAGGTTCGTGTCCAGGCGCTCGACCAGGTCGGCGACAAGGCGGTCGCCGAATGGCACGTGGCGGTCGACCACACCGGTCCCCTGGCGGTCGATGACGACCTGGTGATCGAACCGACGGGCAGGCGGCTCCACGTCTCGGGGGCCACGTTTGCGGAGTTCGACGGCGACCGCATCTGCGCGTTCCGCAGCTACTTCGACGACCTCGCGCTCATCGAACAGCTTCTGGTCGACGAATGACCCGATCTCATCCTGACCGGCTGACGACGCGACTGGGCACCCTTCGTACGGTCGGGTCGACCGATCCCATGTGAATCCGGCAGTGGTCGGGAGAATTGACATCGAGGAGGACGTGACGATGCAAAGCCATCTCCTGATTGACTTCCCGATCAACGGGCCCGCCAATGCCGAGGCGCTGCGCGGCGAGCTGCCCCCGTTGATGCCCGATCTCGCGACGGCACAGGATGACCTCGGGACCGTGCACTTCTCCCGTTTCATGATCGAGGGAGACGAGAAGCTGCTCTTCCTTTCGGACATTGACGGCGATGTCGAAGAGCACACCGATCGGCTGGTGGACGCTGCCGGTCCGGTGTTTGACGCCATCTTCCGCCATGTCGACGACGCTCCAGACACGCCCGTGGCGAGCAACCGGGAGCGGGCCACAAAATGGCTGAGGCACCATACCCGCGAGCCTCTCGACACGTACTTCGCTTACGAGGACGCTTCGGTACAGGAGATCAAGGACTGCGCGGATGCGGCCGGCTTTACAGGCAACGCCCAGCAGGGTGCTTTGCTGACCTTCATGGCCATCAAGTCGCGCCGGCAAGCCTTCGCGATGAAGCTTGTCGGGAGAGCCCTGCTGGGAGAGAAGGGGCATGAGGCGTCAGATTCCATCGGGACGTTGCACTTCTCTCATTGGGTCTCCTTTGAGCAGAATCACTTAGGGTTCTTCACCATCTACGATGGTCCGTTCGACAAGTACATCCAGGACTTCGCAGAATACACGTCGTTCCTCTTCGACGCTCTCTTTCCACGCATCGAGGGGGGTCCGCCAACTCCGGTAGCGAAGAACGCCCAGGCGTTCTACGAGTGGGCATTGGAAAACAACTACCCGGCTATCGGGTTCTACAGCGCCTATCCCGGCCTCGGGGTTCAAGACATCAAAGCCCTGCTGGCCGATCATCGCGACGCACCACCGGCGACCGCTGAGTAAGTCTGGCCTCAGGTGACCTCGGGGCTTCTCCGCCGGTTGCTTCCTCGACGGCGGAATGACCGCCGAGGGATCGATAGCGATTCGGGGGGCCTGAAGGAGTCCACGCTCGATCTCGCGGACATTCAGGGATTTGTTCTCCGCGGTTACAGAATGCCGATGGTGCGGCACTTCTTGTTGGCGGTCGGGGTTCCGGCACAAGCGCGCAGGCAGCTCGGACGGCTCGTCAGCGGCGACGAATCCGACACGCCACAAATCACGACTGCCGAGGACTGGCACGTGGGGTTCGCGCCCGGACCGGGAGACAATCCCGCCGATGCCCCACGTCGCAAGCCCGACTATTGCCTCAACATCGGTATCACCTGGCCCGGACTGGTGGCGCTGGAGGTACAAGAACGCGTCCCAAAGCTGTCGTTCAAGTCATTTGGTGCGTTCATCGAAGGAGCTGCGCCAACGAGCGGAGCTGGTTGGAGATATCGGTGCAAGTTCGCCCGAGAACTGGATCGGCGGTTTCGGAACGGGGGACGATCACGTCCTGGTGACGCTGCACGCCATCGGCCCCGAGGCGATGGCGACGTACAGCGACCGGTTGTGCGCCTGGTTTTCCGAGGGAGATGGCTTTCGGGAGATCTGGCGCCAGGACGGGATGGCGTTGACGGAGATGCAGAATGGCCAGCCGGTGCCGACCGCCAAAGTGCACTTCGGCTATACCGACGGCCTCACCACGCCCACCATCCGCGGCGGCCCGGAAAGCTATCACCCTGATCACCAGCAGCCCTGCGAGCCATGGCTCTTCGTCCTGCGCGAAGACGCTGAGAACTACGTGGTACCCGAGCCGCGAGCACTGGGTCGAGAACGGCAGCTTCGCGGTCTTCAAGAAGGTCGAGGCTGACGTCGTCGGCTTCGAAGACTTCTTGCAGTCGAACCGAGACAGGATCGATCCAGAACTGCTGGCCGCAAAGATGTGCGGGCGATGGCGCAATGGGGTTCCCCTGGCCTTGTCACCCGAGACGGATAGCCCTGCGGCAGGGATCTCACCCGAACAGTTGAACGATTTCGAGTACGTCCTTTCTGATCGCTCCGGTGACCCGAAGGGGCTCCGCTGTCCGGTCGGCGCGCACATACGCCGCGTCAATCCGCGAGGTCAACCGGTCGTGGGCCAGGGTATACCCGGCGGAAGTAACAATTCTCACCGGCTGGTTCGCCGCGGGATGCCCTACGGGCCGACCTATGATCCAGGCAAGCCGTACGATGGCATCGAGCGCGGGATGCTCTTTCATTTCATCAACTCGAGCATCGAAAATCAGTACGAGTTCGTGCTGCGACGTTGGGCGAACGACAGCGAGTTCGCCGGGGGCGTCCGGCTTGACCCGAGGTCGAAGGACCCGCTGGTCGGCACCCAGGACCCAGCGGAGAGCGTCTTCGTCATACCTCAGGCGGGTGGGGGCCCGCCGATCGAGGTGACAGGCTTCTCGAGCTTCGTGACGACCAGGGCCGCTGCGTACGTGTTTCTGCCGAGCATCACGGCCATCAGTTTCATCGCCAACTTGGGAAAGGGCCCGTAATCCGCCACCAGTCTCGAGATTGTTGCTGACTCATCCCGGCTGGATGATGTGCCGGCGCGTCGAGGGAGTGACCCTCGAGGCATGGGCGAGGGCCCGGATCCGGCGGCAGGAACCCCTGAATCGACCCAGCGCGAGATCGCCCGCCTGGTCGCCGAGCGGGATCAGCTGCGGGCCGAGTTGGGCGAACGGCGCGCCCCGAGCCCGACCGCCGCGCCGCGGGCACCTGGTCGGCCGAGACGCATCGCGGCAGTGGCGCTGGTGGTGGTCACGTCGATCGTGTTCACGGTCGCGGTCGCGGGCGTCTGGGCACGCCGCAACGCGCTCAACACCGACAAGTGGGTGGACACGGTCGGCCCCATCGGCGAGGACCCCGCCGTCCAACAGGCGCTCGCAGAGCTGGATGACCACTGAGCTCACCGGCGCGATCGACGCGACGGCGTTCTTCGAACGCGTGCTCCCCGAGCAGGGGCAGGCTCTCGCGGCGCCACTGAGCGGCGCGGTGGAGGGGTTCGTCGGCGACAGGGTCGACGTGTTTCTCGCGTCCGATACGTTCGAGCGGCTGTGGGTGGAGGTCAATCGGCGTGCCCACGCGCGTGTCGTCGACGTCCTCGAGGGCGACACCGGCAACCTGCAGATCGAGGACGGGAACGTCGTGCTGAACCTCGTTCCCGTGTTGAACGAGGTACTGGCGCAGATCGGCGAGGCGTCACCCGAGATCTTCGGGCGGACGGTCGACCTGCCCACCGTCTCCGTCGACGACATACCCGAGGACGCGGTGGCAAAGGTCGAAGCGGCGTTGGGGCGGGACCTGCCCGATGACTTCGGGCAGTTCACCGTGTTCGAGGCCGAGCGGCTCGACGCTGTCCAGGATGCGGTGGCGTTGTTCGACCGCCTCGTCGTCGTCTCGGTGGTGCTGGTCGTCGTCCTGATCCCACTCACGCTGTGGGTGTCGCCCCACCGGCGGCGCACGCTCCTCCAGCTCGCGGTCGGCATCGCGCTCGGAGTTGTCCTCATCCGGCGTATCGGCCTCAGGGCCGAGGACGAGGTGGTCGACCTCGCGCAGCCCGAGAACCAGGAGGCGGTCGCAGTTGTCGTGGGCGCGTTCGTCGACAGCCTGCTCGACGCCACCGTCTGGATCCTCGCCGCTGCGGCCCTCGTCGCCGTGGTGGCTTTGGTCACTGGTCCCTACCGGTGGGCCGTGGCGCTCCGGCGTCGCACGGTGTCCGCCGCCCGGGCGTTGGCGGCGGGCGTGAGCGCCGTGATCGCGCGCCGAGACGACGACGCCACGGTGGCGTGGGTTGCCGCGCACCGCGAGGTGCTCCAGATCGGCGGGATCGTGGCCGCCATCATCGTGTTGCTCCTGGTCGACCTGTCATGGCCCGGTCTTCTGCTGCTCGCCCTCGTCATCGGCGGCTACGAGCTCGCCGTGGCCCGCATCGCCGAGCCCACACCCGGTCGAGGCGAGCCGGGGCCACGAAGTGCCGTCGAGCCCCCTTGACGACGCGGGTCACGAGGCCCGCGGCGGCGCGCTCGAACTCTGGCGACCCTTCCTTGGGCCAGTCTTGAGCCCGTCTTCAGCCAAGTCGACGCTTCACCAGGTGAGCCCAGCGCGCCTCGCGGCCCGGCTGTAACGCGCCCGGACGAGCGGACAGGGGTGGGTGGATGGACGATGCGGCCCGCTTCCGAGCGATCTTCGAAGCCACGTTTTCGCGCGTCCGCCGCTACGTCCACCACTGCGGCGTGACAGGCGGGCGGGCCGACGACATCGTGGCCGAGACGTACCTCGTGGCGTGGCGCCGACTGCACGACGTCCCTGCCGACGATCCGTTGCCGTGGCTCCTCGTCGTGGCCCGCAACCTTTGGCTGAACCAGCGGCGCGGCGACCGGCGCCACCTGGCGATGGTGCGACGGCTCCCCGTACCGGCGCCGGTGCCACCGCCGGGCGAGCCCGGTGAGCTCGCGCCCATCCGCCAAGCCCTCGCCTCCCTCCGGCCGGCCGAGCAGGAGGTCCTCCGGCTCATCGCCTGGGACGACCTCACCCCCGAGCAGGCGAGCACGGTGCTCGGCTGCAGCCCGGGAGCGTTCCGGGTGCGGCTGCACCGGGCCCGCCGGCGCCTGGCGGGCGAGCTGGCGAAACGTTCGAACGGCTCTGGACAGATCCGGGGCGAGACCGACCCCGTGAGGGAGGTGACCGATGACCGAGCATGACGTGATCGACACCCTCCGGCGCCACCGGCCGGAGGACCTGCCGGACGAGGTGGTCTCGCCCCATGCACCGGCCGCTGAGGCCCTGCTCGAGGAGATCCTGTCCATGCAGACCATCGATCCCGCGGAGACGGCGGCCGCCGTCCCCGACGACTCCGATGTCCCCTACGCCCGGCATCGCCGCCGGTCCCGGCGTGCCGTCACGGTCGCCGGGGCTGCGGCCGCAGCCGTGGCTGCCGTGGTCGCCGCGAGCGTGGTGCTCCGGCCGGCCGACCCGTCCGCGGCGAGCACGGTCGACGCGGCCATCGCACAGTCCCTCGAATCGCTCGACGTCTCCGGACGAGCCGAGGTCACGATGCACGAGGTGTTCGTGGACGAGCAGGGCAACCAGGCGTTCGTCCAGGAATCCGGCGACATCTGGGAGTACTCGGGCGACGACTCGTCGGTCACCCTCACCACGTACCGCATCAACGGCATCGACGCCATCCCCGGTGACGTCGACCCCATCAACCGCCGCATCGACGGCGAGTTCTATTGCTACTGCGTTGCCCCGGACGGTGCGTACTACTGGTACCACGATCCCGGGCTCCGCGGGAACGACGACGCGCTCCGGGCCAACCCGGCGACGTTGCTCGACCAGCTCCGACCTGCGGGCGACTTCGAGCCCGTCGGAACCGGGCTGGTCGACGGTGCCGAGACCACGCGATTCCGTGCCTCCCGGCCCGCCGACACCCCGGCACATGTCCTCCGCGAGAGCTGGGGACAGCTGGGCGAGGTCACCGACCTGGAGGTCTGGGTCGACGACGACGGCCTGGTGCGCCGCGTCGACATCGCCTTCGCGGACGACCAGCCGCCCCGCCCGCCCGACACCGTCAACGTGAGCTCGGCCACGATCTCGGTCCGGTTCTTCGACGTCGGCGAGCCGATGACGATCGAGGCCCCGACCGACGCCATCGAGCTGTCCGGCGAGGGCGGCTGATCTCCCCCGGGCGAGCGGCGCGCTGCGGCGGCGCGCCGCTCGCCCGCTCCCGCGAGGCCGTGGTGCCGACTCCGCGCGTGGGTGGGCACGCCGACCGATTACCGTCGGCCGCCGTGTCGACCGCCAACCCTGCGGCGTCACCGGCGGGGAGCCTGCTCGACAGGGTCGAGCGGACGGCCTGGCGGGTGCCGCTGCCCACCCGCCGGCTGTACGTGACCCTCGCCCTCGTGGCCGCGGCCGCGCTCGCGTTCAGCGGCCTGGTCGCCGGGTGGGTGGCCAACCGCAACGCCAACACCATCGACGACGCCCGCGAGCAGGGCCTCGAGCTGGCCACCGCCGTCACCGAGTTCCGCACCAACCTGGCCGCGGCCGACGCCACCGCGGCGGCGACGCTGATCGCCGGCGGCCTCGAGTCCACCGACAGCCGGGCGCAGTACGACACCGACCTGCTCCAGGCGTCACGCGCGCTCACCGACGCGGGGCTCGTGGCCCGGGCCGAGGACCGCGACGACATCCGGGCGATGGCCAACGGGCTCGTCACCTACGCCGGCCTGGTCGAGACGTCCCGGGCCAACTCCCGCCTCGGGTACCCGGTCGGGTCGGCCTACCTCAACCAGGCCCGTGACCTGGCCAACGACGACCTCGTGCCGCGGGCCGAGCGCCTGCGCCGCGAGGGCGAGCGCCGGGTGGCCCAGGCCGCCAACACCGTCGGTGGCCCGGTCACGTTCAGCGCGCTCGGCGATCGTGCTGCTGGTGCTGGCCGTGGTCGTTCTCGCTGGCTGCGCCGCGCTCGTGGCCGGTCGGAGTCGGCGCATCGTCGCTCACCCCGCCCTCGTCGCGGCCATGGTGGCGATCGTCGCCGCGCTCGGGGTCATGGTGTACGGCATCACGTCCCAGGCGACCGAGCTGCGACGGGCGGCCGGCGAGGACATCGATGCCTTCGTCGCCGCCAACGCCACGTCGAGCGGCCTGTCCGACCTCCGGGTCACCGAGATCTCGGCCGTGGCGGCCCGCGGCAGCGGCGGCGCCCTCTACGACACGTTCGACGAGCGGTCCGCCGAGCTGCTCGCCGGGCTGGAGGCGGACGGCGGTGACCCGGCCGCCGCGCAGGTGTCCGAGCTCCGCGACCGGATCGACGACTACGTGACCACGGTCGGCCAGGTCCGGGAGATGGACGAGGCCGGCGACAACCAGGGTGCGGCTGATCTGGCGCTGTCGCTCGAGCCCGGCGGCTCCGCTCAGGCCTACGACCTCGCCGCCACGGGACAGAAGGTCGAGAGCTCCGAGGGGATCCTTGTTCCGCCGTCGCCGCCCGACCCGGCATCGGCCGCCGGCCTGGTCGAGCGCGAGACCGCCGCCCTCGAGGACCGCTTCGACGCCGCGGCCGACGCCGGCATCCAACCGGTGCTCCCCGTGGCGCTCGGCGTGCTCGCCGCGGTCCTCGCCGTCGCCGGCACGCTGGCGCGGGGCCGGCGGTATCGATGAGGGCGCCCTCGCGGACGGGCCGGGCGAGCGACCCCACCGGTCGCGCCGTCGTCGCTGGGGTCGCCGCGCTCGTGCTCGCCCTCCTCGCCGGCGCGTGCGCGAGCAGCGACGTCCCCGCGTCCCTGACCGGGCCCACGACGACGACCACCGAGCCCCCGCCGCCGGCGGCCGTCCCCCAGGACCCGGCGTGCAACGACGGCAACGTCACCCAGAGCCTGCGCCCCGACGACGCCGCCGAGGAGGCGCTGGCGACCCGCGCCTTCCCGTCCGGGTCGTACATGGCCGAGATCCGCGAGCGGGGCCGCCTGCGCGTCGGGGTCGACACGTCGACGATCCTCTTCTCCAGCGTCAACCCCCAGACCGGCCAGTTCGAGGGCTTCGACGTCGAGATCGCACGCGAGATGGCGGCCGCGCTGCTCGGCTCGCGCGACGCCGTCGAGCTCGTCGCCATCCCCTACAGCGCCCGGGTCGACGTGCTCGCCGAGGGCACGGTCGACATGGTGGTCGACACGTTCACGATCAACTGCGTGCGCGACGACCGCATCGACTTCTCGACCCAGTACTTCACGTCGTCGCAGAAGCTGCTCGTGCGCATCGACGACCTGTCCACCGGCATCGAGGACTTCGGCGACCGGCCGGTGTGCGCGGCCGCCGGCTCCACCAGCGCCGACAACCTGCGGGCGCTGCCCGCGCCGGCGCCGCGGGTGGTCGAGGTGACCGAGCAGGCCGACTGCCTCGTGCTCCTCCAGCAGGGTCAGGTGGAGGGGATCAGCACCGACGACACCATCCTGGCGGGGATGCAGGCGCAAGACCCGAACGTCCGGATCGTGGGCGACGCCTTCAGCGCCGAGCCGTACGGCATCGGCCTGCCGCCGAACCACCCCGAATACGTCCGCTTCGTGAACGCCGCGCTCGAGCAGGTGCGATCCTCGGGGCGGTGGACTGAGCTGTACGACGCATGGCTGTCGGGCCTGCCCGGTACCAACCAGCCCCCGTCCGCCGCCTACGAGGATTAGCGCGAGCCCACGTTCGTGACCCCGATGACCGATCCCCACGTCCAGGCCTGGAGGAGCGCCCACACGACGCTCGGCAGCCGGCTCGTCGACCTCGAGTCGCAGGCCGACGTGGCCGTGGCGCGCGCGGGTGTCCTCACCGGGACGACGGCCGCCGCCTGGGCCGACGCCGACGCCGGCCTGGCCCACGCCTGGGAGACCTATCGGGTGCTGGACGAGGTCCTCGACGACGTCGAGGCCGATCCGGCGCGGGCCGCCGCCCTGCTCACGACCTCGAAGGTGCCGGGGGCCGGCGGCGCGCCGGCCGATCCGTCCGCCGCCCTCACCGCGGCCAGCGCCGCGGTCGACGCCGCCCAGGAGGTGGCCGAGCGCCTGGCCGCCGCGTGGGCCTCGCTCGCCCCGCGCGTGGGCGCGGCCCGGGCCGCCGCGGCCGGGGCGGGGGACGGCCCCACCGAGCGGGCGGCCGCCGCCCTCGCCGAGCTGGTGGCCACCGACCCGTTCGCGGTCACCGAGGCCGACGTCGTGGGGGTGGAGCAGGCCGCGGCCGTCAGCGGGAACCGCAAGGCCGCCCGGCAGGCGGCGACCTCGCGCCTCGACGTCGACCTCGCCGCCGCCCGCGACACCCTCGCCGCCCTCACCGCGGACGTCGACGGCGCCGCCGACGAGCTGGCGCACGCGGCCACCCGGGTCGCCGGCATCCGCACGGGCGTGCCGGTGCCCGACCTCGACGCCCTCGGCGCATGGCTCGAGCGCATCGCGGACGCCGCGGCCCTCCCGCACGGCGACAGGGCCCGTGTCGCCACCGACCTGGCTGCCTGGCGGGCCGCGGCCGACGCCCGCCGCGCCGAGGTCGACGCCGCCCTCGGCCCCGCCCGCGCCGGTATGCGCCGGCGCGAGGAGGGCCAGGGCCTGTGGACCGCGCTGCGGGCCAAGGCGGGCGCCCGCAAGCTCGACGAGAACCCGGCCGTGGCCGAGGCGTTGACCGCCGCCCAGGACGAGCTGTGGAACGCGCCGTGCGACCTCGACGCCGCCGAGACGGCCCTCGCCCGGCTGTCGGCCGTGCTCACGTCGCCGCCGAAGGAGGATCGATGACCGACGACCGAGGTCCCCTGTGACCGGCCTGGCTGCGCCGGGCACATCCTCGACGGCTACTGCGACACGTGCGGCATGGCCCCGAGCCGGACGTCGGGCCGCACGCCCGCCGCCGGCGGCGACGCCAACGGCGCGGCCACCGTGGCCGCGGGCACAGCCGGACCGGTGACCGGGCGGACGTCCGGCCGGGTCGACGTGTCCCGGCTCACCACCCGCAGCGGCCAGACGGGCACCCGCACCACCCGCCGCAGCCGCGTCGGCGCCGGCATCATCGAGATCCCGCCCATGGCGAGCGCCGACCCCTCGTCGGTCGTCATGGCCGACCCCAGCGTCCCCGAGAACCGCCGCTACTGCACCAAGTGCGACAGCCCGGTCGGGCGGGGCCAGGCCGGCCGTCCGGGCCGCACCGCGGGCTTCTGCCCCAACTGCGGCGACCGCTTCGACTTCACGGCCAAGCTCAAGGCCGGCGACCTGGTCGCCGGGCAGTACGACGTCGGCGGCGCCCTCGCACACGGCGGGATGGGCTGGATCTACCTGGCCCGCGACCGCAACGTCTCCGGCCGGTGGTGCGTGCTGAAGGGCCTGCTGGACACCGCCGACCCCGACGCGGCCGAGGCGGCCGTGGCCGAGCAGCGGTTCCTGGCCGAGGTGCGCCACCCCGCCATCGTGGGCATCCACAACTTCGTGCAGCACGAGGGCCAGGGCTACATCGTCATGGAGTACGTGGGCGGGCCCAGCCTCAAGCAGCTCGCCAAGCGCCGTCGCGAGGCGGGCGAGGGGCCCATGCCGGTGACCGAGGCGGCCGCCTACCTCCTCGCGGTGCTGCCGGCCATCGGCTACCTGCACGACCACGGGCTGATCTACTGCGACTTCAAGCCCGACAACGTCATCCACGAGGGCGACGCGGTGCAGCTGATCGACCTCGGCGGCGTGCGCCGGTGGGACGACACCGACGCCGCCATCTTCGGCACGGTCGGCTACCAGGCGCCCGAGGTGCCGAAGACGGGGCCGACCGTCGCCAGCGACCTCTACACCGTGGGTCGTGCCCTGGCGGTGCTGATCCTCGACTGGCCGGGCTGGACGACGACCGACGCCGAGCGGCTGCCCGACCGCGCCGCCCACGACGTGCTGGTCGAGCACGACTGCCTCTGGCGGTTCCTCGAGCGGGCCTGCGCGCCCGACCCTGCGGAGCGGTTCCGCGACGCCGACGAGATGGCCGACGCCCTGCACGGCGTGCTGTGCCAGGTGGCGGCGGCAGTCGACGGCAACCCACGCCCCCGCACCAGCTCCCGGTACAGCCCGCCACGGCCCCGCCTCGACCCGCTCGGCTGGCAGGCGCTGCCCAGCCCGCTGATGCCGAACCACCCCCGCATCGCCAACCGGGTGGCGGGCGTCGCCGAGGGCGACCCCGAGGCTGTCGCCCGCATGGTGCAGGTCGACGAGGAGCTCAGCTGGGCCGACATCGCGGCCGTCGCCCGGGCGCACTGCGAGCTCGGCCAGTTCGCCCAGGCCGACTCGGTCGTCGGGCAGCTCGACGCGACGTCGCCCGAGGCGGGCGAGTTCGCCGCGGTCATCGACAACGCCCGGTCGTACCTGCTCGGCGTGTCGGCGCTGGCCGCCGGCGACGCAGCCCGGGCGGTGCGGTTCTTCACCGACGCCTACGCCGCCGCCCCCGGCGAGGCGGCCTGCGCCCACGCGCTCGCGGTCGCGCTGGCCGCGGAGGGGCAGCGCGCCCGCCTCGAGGAGGCCGCCGACCTGTTCGAGCAGGTGGCGGTCACCGATCCCACGTGGGTGGCCGCGATCGCAGGGCTGGCGTGGGCGCTGGCCCGCCTCGACCGGCCGGTCGACGCCGCCCGCGTCTACACGGCGGTTCCCGCCACCCATCCGCTGCGGGCCGAGGCGCTCACCGCCGCCTGCCGCCTGCTGGAGGTCGGGCCGTACGACGACGAGACCGCCCGGGTCGCCGGGGAGCGGGTGCGCACCACCGCCGCCGGGCCGCGGGCGTCCGACGAGGCCGAGCTGGCCGCCGCCCTGTACACCGCGGCGCTGGCCGCGCTGGCCCGCGGCGAGAGCATCGGCCCGTCGGTCGGCGGGGTCACCGGGACGCGGTCCGCGCTGGGGTCGGCCGCCGAGGGTGCGCTGCTCGAGCTGGCCGACGCCACCCCCGACGTGGCCCGGCGCCACGAGCTGCTCGACGCCGCCGCCCGCATCCGCCCGTGGAGCCTGCTGTGAGGCACCGATGACCCCCGACCCGGCGCCCGTTCCCGGGGCCTGCCCGTCGTGCGGCGAACCGCTGGTCGAGGGGGCGCGATTCTGCGAGGCGTGCGGGGCGGCCGCCGACGGCACGGCCGCGCGGCCCGCCGCCCGAGGACGACGGGGGAGGACCCGACGCTCGACACGAGCCTCGAGTTCGCGGCGCCCGCGGCCGCGGTCTGCGACAAGTGCGGCGGCGAGGTCGGCGACGACGGGTACTGCACGACGTGCGGGCACCGGGCGCTCGAGCCGGTGACGGTCGTCGACGGGACCGCGCTGGCCTACGCCACCCACCGGGGCCGGCGGCACCACCGCAACGAGGACTCCGCCGCCCTGGCCGTCACGGCCGAGGGCTGGCCGGTCATCGCCGTGTCAGACGGCGTCTCGATCAGCCCCAACCCCCACCTGGCGTCCCGGGCGGCGGTCGACGCCGCCGTGGCGCCGCCTGGGCGGACGCACGTTCGCGGGCGCCGACGACCTGGTGGCGGCGGTGTCCGACGCCCACGTGGCCGCCAGCGCGGTGCCGAACGACACCGACCCGCACTGGACGCCCGACGGCAGCCACGCCGCCTGCACGATCGTGCGTGGCCGTGGCCACCCCGTCCGAGCTGCACATGGCGAACGTGGGCGACGCCCGGGGCTACCTGGCCCGGCCCGACGGGGAGGGCTGGTCGGTCGAGCAGCTCACGGTCGACGACAGCGTCGCGGCCCGGGCCGTGGCCCAGGGCATCGCCGCCGACGTGGCGCTCAACCTGCCCGGTGGCCACGCCATCACCGCCTGGCTGGGCGCCGACGCCCACGACGTCGCCGCCCACGTGTCGGCGGTCGCGCTCGACGCCGAGCGACCTGGTGCTCGTGTGCAGCGACGGGCTGTGGAACTACGCGCCCACCGACGAGGCGCTCGGGGCGCTCGTGACCGCCACGCTGCCGCCGCCGGCCGCCGAGATCCCCCTGGCGGCGATGTGCGAGCACCTGGTCGACTGGGCCAACGAGCAGGGTGGCGCCGACAACATCTGCGTCGCCCTCGCCCCCGCGCCGAGCGGCGGCGGGCCCGCCAGCGACGAGTCCGAGACGAAGCAGCAGGAGGACGTGTGACCACCGGTCCCGAGACCGCCCCGTTCACGGCGGAGACGTTCCAGAACGAGTACCTGGCGGCCGGCGTCGATACGGTCGACGCCGTCGTCACCGTGGAGGCCGCCGGTGACCCGGCGGCGGGCGCGGGCCCCACCCCGCCGAGCGACCGGGCCGAGGTGATCATCTTCGACACCAGCGGGTCGATGGGCTCGGGCCGCAAGATGGCCGCGGCGAAGGAGGCGGCGGCCGCCGCCGTCGACAGCCTCGACGACGGCGTGACGTTCGCGGTGATCGCCGGCGACCACGAGGCCAAGCTGCTCTGGCCGCAGGACGGCCGCTCGTTCGCCGTGGCCGACGCCGACGACAGGGCGGGCGCAAAGGCGGCGATCGCCCAGGCCGAGCCGGCGGGGGGCACGGCCATCGGCACCTGGCTCGACATGGCCCGGGCGCTGTTCAGCACCAGCACCGCGCCCGCCCGCCACGCCATCCTCCTCACCGACGGCCGCAACGAGCACCAGCAGCCCCACGAGCTGGCCGCCGCCGTGGGCGCCAGCCGCGGCCTGTTCCAGTGCGACTGCCGGGGCGTCGGCGTCGACTGGGAGGTCGAGGAGATGCGGGGCATCGCCACCGCCCTGCTCGGCACCGTCGACATCGTGGCCGACCCCGAGGACCTGGCCGCCGACTTCCGGGCCATGATCAGCTCGAGCCAGGCCCGAGGCCTGCCCGACGTCAAGCTGCGGCTGTGGGCGCCGCAGGGGGCCGTCCTCGAGTCGGTCCGCCAGGTCGCTCCCGAGGTGCTCGACCTCACGGCCGCGGGCGAGGCGTCGGGCCCGCTGGCCCGCGACTTCCTGCTGGGCGGGTGGGCCCCCGGCGAGTCGCGCGACTACCACCTGCGGATCACGGTCAAGGCCGGCGGGGTGGGCGACGAGATGCTGGCCGGGCGCGTGAGCCTGGTGCTCGGCGACGGCACGGTGGCCACGCAGGCGCTGATCCGGGCGGTGTGGACCGACGACATGGTCAAGTCGACCCGCATCGACCGCCACGTCGCCCACTACACGGGGCAGGTCGAGCTGGCCGACGCCATCCAGGAGGGCCTGCACGCCGCCAAGGCCGGCGACGAGCGCACGGCCACGGTGAAACTGGGGCGGGCCGTCCAGCTGGCGGCGGCCTCGGGCCACGAGGACACCATGCGCCTGCTCCAGAAGGTCGTCGACGTCGACAACGCCGAGCAGGGCACGGTGCGGCTGCGGAAGGGTGCCGAGAAGGAGGCCGAGATGACGCTCGACACCCGATCGACGCGGACGGTCCGGCTCGGCAAGAAGGAACCCGAGGGGGAGGGGGCCGGCTGATGGCCACCGCGACGTGCCCGGCCGGGCACGAGTCATCCACCGACGACTACTGCGACACGTGCGGCGCGCCGATCGGCGCGGCGGCGGCCGAGGAGGCCGCCGAGGCCGAAGCGACGGGCGAGGCCGAGGCCGGTGCGGCGGCGGCCGAGTCCGTGCCGCCCGTGCCGGCCTGCCCGGGCTGTGGCGAGCCGGTGGTCGGCCGGTTCTGCGAATCGTGCGGCTACGACGTCGAGAAGGGGGCGCCGGCGGCCCCGCCCCCGGTCAGCCTCGTCCTCGGCGCCGACCGTGCGCACTGGGAGCGCATGGTCGGCGAGGGCGAGCCCGCCTTCCCCGCCGCCGTCCCGACGCTGTCGTTCGAGCTGTCGGGCGACCAGTTGGTCCTCGGCCGCGTCCGCGCCGGCGCGGCCGTCGACGTCGACCTCGCCCTCACCGGCAGCGCGGCCGACCCGGCCGTGAGCCACCGGCAGTGCGCGTTCGACCGCAACGGGAGCACCTGGACCGTGCGCGACCTCGACAGCGCCAACGGCACCTGGATCAACGACGCCGACGAACCGCTGGACGAGGGCGAAACCCACACGCTCGTGCCCGGCGACCGCATCCTGATGGGCGCCTGGACCAGCCTGACCGTGCAGGGCGGCCCGGCGGCGGCCGCCCCCGACCCGTCGTCCCCGCCGTCGTCCGCGGCGCCCGACCCGTCCTGAGAAGGAGGACGCCCGATGGCCGTCCGCATCGAGTTCTTCACCATCGAGGGCACCGGCGACTTCGAGGTCGTCCCCGCCGGTGCGCTCGACGTCGCCGTCGCCGGGTTCGACGCCGGCCGCGATCCGGGCGAGGCCGCCGGTCCGGTGCGGTGCGTCGGCTGGCTGTCGGCCAGCGACGACGACGAGGACCGCTTCGCCGACTGGTGCGACGAGGTCGACGACGACCTGGGCATCGGCCTGCTCCACCAGGGCCTCGGGGAGGCCGCGGGGCTCGCGCCGCCGCCGCTCGACACCGCGGCCCTGGCCAGCGACGGCGAGTGGGCGTCCGTGTGGTCGGGCGTGCTGCGGGCCGCGCTCGAGGCTGCCGGCGGAGGTCGCATCGGCTGGCGCACGAACTTCGACGTGCCGGGCGCGGCCGAGCGCGCTGACGACTACCCGACGGCGAGCCATCGCACCTGACCGTCGACCCGTTGCCGGGCTGCCGCACCGACAGTAGGGTCGGCAGTACACCCGCCGGCGGGGTGGTGGTCGCGACAGGCGGCCGGTCTGGGCCCGGCGGGCAGCACACGACAAGGGGGGATCGTGGGACAGAGGAAGCTGCTGCGCCTCGGCGCGCTCGTGCTCGTGGCGGCCGTCGTCGCTGCGTGCAACGGGATGACGGTCGACCAGCGCGGGGTGTACACGTCGTCGCCGACGCAGACGATCACGGGAACCGTCGAGGTCGGGCACGGCGACAGCCTGACCTCGTTGACCGTCAACGGCGCGGCGGCCACCGTCGACGGCGAGACGTGGTCGGCCGAGGTGCCGCTGGACGGGGCCGCCATCTTCACGTCGGTCGTCGTCGAGGCGCGCTACGCCCGCGGCGACGTGATCCGCGAGCGCCGCACCGTCGTGTACGGCGACGGCGCCACCGCAGCGGTCCTGCCGCCCGCCGCGGAGCTCGACGACGCCGTCGGCCTGCGCATCAACGACCGGGCCTTCGACAAGATCGGCCCGGTGGTCAAGACGCTGACGACCATCGACACCGCGGCGATCGCCCCCGCAGGCACGGTGTTCCTCGACGAGTGCATCACGCAGATCATCGTGTGCACCCTCCACGCCCGGGCCTCGACGTCGGCCCCGCCGACGATCGCCGACTTCGGCGTGGCGCTCGACAGCAACCAGGACAACGTCAACGCGGTGGTCACGCTCACCGACCTCCACGTCCCGGTCGACGTCGATGCCCGGGTCCTCGGCATCCCGACGAGCTGCGACCTCGTGATCGACGCCGACTCGGTGACGATCGACGGGAACTACGCCCTCCAGCCCAGCCCGACCGACCCGAGCCTCCTCGACGTCAATCTCGTGGGTGCCTCGCCGGTGGTCACGCTGGGCAACGTCAACGACGACTTCGTCGGCGGCATCTGCTCCATCCCCGTGATCGAGCAGATCGTCGGCCTGTTCCTGCCCGATGTGCGGACGCTGATGCAGGAGAACCTGACCCGGCTGCTCGGCGACGCCGACGGTGCGGGCCCGGTCGACTCGCCGGTCGCCGACGCCGTCGAGCAGGCCCTGGCGCAGATCAACATCGCCGGCGACATCGGCTCCGCCCTCGGGCTGCGGCTCGACTCGAACATCACGGCCGCCAACGAGGACCCGAACGGCATCAACCTGCACGCCACCGCCACGTTCTCGGCGCTCGGCGTCGCCCCCGAGGCCCCCGACCTGACCGGCAGCGTGGGCTTCCCGGGCGAGGTGCTGGGCGCCCTCCCGCAGTCCTCGCCGGGCGGGCTCGCCTACGACGTGGCCGTCGGCGCGTCGGCAACGGGGTTCAACCAGCTCCTGGCGGGCGAGACCGAGCGCGGGCTGCTCAACGTCGACATCACGTCGCTCAACGGCCAGCCCCTCACCCTCCGGTCGCTGTTCGACCTCGTCGGCGCCGGCGGCCTCATCACCCAGGACCGGCCGGTGGCGATCACCCTCCGGCCCGAGGTCGCCCCGATCGTCACGACGGCGCCGGGGCCCGGAGGTGCCACCGGCGAGCTGCGGTTCCACGGCTACCGGGCGACGATCAAGACCACGGACGAGACCAACACCACGCTGCTCGAGCTGGTGCTCGACTTCCGCACGGGGGTGGGCCTCGAGCTCACCGACACCGGGCTCGGCTTCACGTTCGCCCAGCCCGCCGCCGGCGACCTGTCGGCGTTCGTGACCAGGAACACGTTCAACCTGCCCGAGCCGCTGATCCTCGACGTGTTCGAGCAGCTCTCGCCGCAGGTGTTCGGCTCGGTGCAGGACACGTTGCCCAGCTTCCCGCTGCCGCAGTTCGCCGGGCTCGACCTGTCGCTGGTCGAGATCGGCCGGGTCGGCTCGGGCTTCGTCCTGTTCGCCGACCTGGTGCCCGCGGCCTGACGGTCCGGATGCCGCGGAGGGACCGGCCGCCGCGGGCGGCCGGTCCCCGCGGCGCGCCCGGTGGTGGGCTGGCGCGTCAGGCGGGCGGTTGGCTCAGGCGGGCGGGCGGCCCTGGACCTCGCCGTCGACCTCGACGGTGACCCGGTCGTCGTAGAACGCGACGAGGCCCGCGATGCGCTCGCTCTCGGGCAGCGGCGTCGGGTACGACCAGGCGGCGTCCTCGATCCGTTCGTCGCCGACCACCGCGTGGAGGTGCGAGGCCGCACCCTTGTACGGGCAGTGGGTCACGGTGTCCGAGGGAGGCATGAGATCCAGGCGCACGTCGACACGCGGCACGTACCAGCGGGTCGGCAGCCCGGTCTCGAACAGGGCGTGGGCCCGGGTCGAGCGGGCCAGCTCGACGTCACCGGCGCGGACCACGACCTCGCGGGACGTCGGCAGGATGTCGATGCGGGCGTAGGGGCTGCGGGGGTGGGTGAACACCTCCTCGTCCTCCTCGAACCAGGCGTCCATGGCGTCCCACTCGACGCGGACGTGGTCGCGCAGGGCCTCGATCGGGCTGTCCGGGTAGCGCAGGGCGGCGCCCACGGCCTCGTGGTCCGCGGTGCGCAGCGTGAGGACCTCGGCGTCGCCGCGGCTCGGCGAGTGCTCGGTCTTGCCCGTCGCCTCCACCTCCGCGACGAGGTCGGCGGCCGGCACGTAGTACGCGGGGTAGTAGGGGATCTCCCAGACGAGCAGCGGGCGGGTGGTGTCGAGGACCACCTGGCCCCCGAGGAAGGCCCGCAGGCGCTTGGCGCTGGGCTCGATCTTGACTCGTCCACGCTGTTCGGTCGCCATGTCGGTCCCAACGCCGCGACCCCCGCCGCGATTCCGGCGTGGCGCCTGTCAGCCCGGGGCCGGCTCGGCCGCCGGGCTGGGGGCCGGGGCGGGGCGCCCGGCGGGCAGGAGCCGCCAGGCTGCGGCGGCACCGGCCGCGGCCACCACGACGGCGACGACCGACGCCCACCGCAGGCCCGAGATGAACGCCGCACGCGCCGCCTCGGCGACCGGGCCGTCGCCCGCCTGGAGGGCGCCGCCGAGCGAGTCGCGGGCCGACGCCAGGGCCCGGGCGGGGACGCCCGCCCCGGTCACCCGCTCGTCGAACGCGTCGCGGTAGCCGGCCGCGGCGAGGCTGCCCATGACCGCGACGCCGAGGGCGCCGCCGACCTGGCGGGCCGTGTCGTTCATGGCCGAGCCGACGCCGGCTCGGCCGGGTGGCAGCGCGCTCATGATCGACGCCGTCGCCGGGGCGATCAGCAGCCCCATGCCGAAGGCGAACATCACCTGGCTGAGGAGGATCAGCCCGTAGCCGGTGGTCGGCGTCGAGGCGATGCGGGGGAGCTGCGAGGCGGCGACGACCAGGCAACCCGCCACGATCGGGGCCCTCGGTCCGACGCGGGCGACGATGCGCGGGGTGGCGTTCGCCACGACGAGGAGCGTCAGCGCGAACGGCACGGTGCGGATGCCGGCGGCGAGGGTGCCGTAGCCGAGCAACACCTGGAGGTGCTGGGTGACGAGGAAGATCGTGCCGAACAGGCAGAAGTAGGTGGCGGCCACCGCCACGCTGGCCCCGGTGAAGCGGGGATTGCGGAACACGTGCACGTCGAGAAGCGGCGACGGCGTGCGGGTCTCGTGCAGGGCGAACAGGCCGACGAGGACGATCCCGCCGGCGAGGGCGGCGAGCGTGACGCCGTCCAGCCAGCCGTCGCTCCCGCCGCGGATGACGCCGTAGACGAGCGTGCCGAGCCCGACCACCGACAGCGCCGCGCCCAGCGGGTCCAGCCGTCGCTGCTCGGGGTCCCGCGACTCGGGTACCGCGTAGGCGAGGCCGACGAGGGCGATGGCCACGATGGGCAGGTTCACCAGGAAGATCGACCCCCAGTAGAAGTGCTCGAGCAGCACCCCGCCGGTCAGCGGGCCGAGGGCGATGCCGATGCCGGCCGTGCCGGCCCACACCGCGATCGCCTTCTGCCGCTCGGTGGGGTCGGAGAAGGCGTTGGTGATGATCGACAGGGTCGCCGGGAAGATGAGGGCGGCGCCCACGCCGGTGACCGCCCGCATGGCGATCAGCCCGCCGGCGGTGTCGACGAGGGCGGAGGCCAGGCAGCCGAGGCCGAAGATGACCAGGCCCGCGGCCAACGCCCGCCGCCGCCCGAACCGGTCGCCCAGCCCCCCGCAGGTCAGCAGCAGGCCGGCGAACACGACCGTGTAGGCGTCGACGATCCACTGCAGCTCGCCCGTCGACCCCGCGATCGTCCGGCTGAGGGTCGGGATGGCGACGTTGAGGATCGTCGTGTCGATCGTGATGAGCACGAGCGACGTGCACAGCACGGCGAGCGTCCACCACCGCCGGGGATCGTCCGCCGGGCCGGACGGGCGATCGGGCGTTCCGTCGTCGGTGGGCCGAGTCAGTTGCGTCACGAAACGCACGGTAAGCGAGGCAGTTGCGTGACGCAACGAACGATTCCTGCCAAACGTGGGCCGTCGCGCGAAGATGCCCACGGTGGGTGAGGAGCTTGGAGAGGACGACCGTCGGCCTCGGATCGTCGTCGTGGACGACGATCCGGACGATCTCGCGCTCCTCGAGAACGAGATCGGCAGTCGCTACGCCCGGGACTACGTCGTGGTCGCCCGGTCCTCTCCCGTCGAGGCCGTGACCGTCCTGGAGCGGCTACGGGCCGCCGATCAGCGCGTCGCTGCCGTCCTCGCCAGCCAGTGGATGGACGAAATGGAAGGATCGCACCTGCTGGCGGGCGGTCGGGGGCTCCACCCCCGCGCGAAGCGAGCGCTGCTCATCGCGCCGAGGGACTGGGGGCAAGCCGGGACCGCCGACGCCATCCGCTCCGCCATCGCGAGCGGTGGTGTCGACACCCACCTCCTGAAGCCCGTGAAGGGCGGCGACGAGACCTTCCACCGGGCCGTGAGTGGCTTCCTCTACGAGTGGACCTGTCTGGAGGAGGCGTCGGCTTACGAGGTCACGGTCCGTGCCGACCATCGACCGGGCCGCAGGGTCGTGCCGCGGAATGGCGCAGCGCGCTTCGACGTGGCGATTGTCGGGGCCGGCCCCGCCGGCCTGGCTGCCGCCGTGTACGCCTCGTCAGAGGGTCTCGAGACCATCGTGATCGAGCGTGGTGCCATCGGTGGCCAGGCCGGGTCGAGCTCGATGATCCGCAACTACCTGGGTTTCGCCCGGGGGGTCACGGGAGCGGAGCTCGCGAGGCAAGCGTACGAGCAGGCGTGGGTCTTCGGGGCGGGCTTCCTGGATCAGGAGGTGACAGGACTCTGCTGCCACGACGAGTTCCACGTCCTCGTCACGGCCGATGGGACCGAGATCGGTGCGCGCGCCGTCATCCTGGCGTGCGGGGTCAGCTACAACCGGTTGGACATCCCCTCGCTCGAACGACTGGTGGGGAGTGGCGTCTACTACGGCGCCTCGCCCGCCGAGGCCAGGAACCTGGCGGGAGGGCGTGCCTTCCTGGTCGGCGCCGGGAACTCGGCGGGACAGGCCGCGCTTCACCTGGCGAAGTGGGCAGCCGAGGTCACGCTCATCGTACGGGGCGACAACCTCGGGAAGAGCATGTCCAAATACTTGGTGGACGAGATCTCGGCCGCGACGAACATCGACGTCCGGCTACGGACGCGGGTGGTCGACGGCTCTGGCAACGGTCGCCTCGAGACGCTGGTGATCGCGGACGACACGGCAGGCGGCACCACGGCCGTGCCGGCCGACGCGCTTTTCGTGCTGATCGGGGCCAGGCCGCACACCGCATGGCTCCCACCCCAGGTGGCCCGCGATGCACACGACTTCGTGGTCGCTGGCGCCGAGCTGGCTCACGACGGTCTCCTCGACGACTGGCTCCTCCCGCGCTCGCCGCGCGCGTTCGAGGCGAGCGTTCCGGGCGTGTTCGCGGTCGGGGACGTCCGGTCACGATCCATGAAGCGGGTGGCGTCATCGGTCGGTGAAGGATCGGGGTCGATCAAGGAGATCAACCACTATCTCGAGTCACAGAGCAAGTGGGCAGCGTTGCGTCGGAGCCCGGCGTGACCGACCCGAGCCAGGGAGGCAGCGTCATGGGATGGGTCATCATCTGCGACTGCGGGACGGCGATCCGGGGCCGAACCGACGACGAAGTCGTCGAGAATGCCCAGGATCACGCGAAGAGCAAGCACTCGTTGACCGTGACGCGAGAACAGGCGCTGGCCCTTGCCGAGAGGGAGTAGTCGGGACGCCGGAGTCGAGCCACTCGGTCGCCCCGCCGAGCGAGGGCATGTGCACACGTGTGAACTCGGTTGGTCTAGCGAAGCGATCTCAAGCCAGTGCGAACCTCTTCCACGAAGAGCTCCGGCTGCTCCCAGGCGGCAAAGTGCCCGCCTTCGGCGACGGCGTTGAAATGGATGAGATTGTGGTAAGCGCGCTCGGTCCAACTCCGCGGAGCTTGGTAGACCTCTTCAGGGAAGACGCTTACGGCAGCCGGAACGGAGATGTTGTAGTCGTTGAAGAAGGCGCCCTTGTATTCCTCGTAGAGCCGAGCCGAAGAAATCCCCGTGTTCGTCAACCAGGAGAGGGTGATGTTGTCGAGAATGTCGTCCCGGGTCAGGTCGCCGTAGGGACTGCCGTCAACAAAGAGTTTCGCTATGTGCCCGTAGCTGGCCACGTCGTGGTCGATCATCCAGGCGGCAAGGGCGACGGGTGAATCCGCCAACCCGTACAGGGTTTGCGGGTGTGCGGCCATCATCAGTTGCGTAGGGACGTGCTGGTAAAGGAACGCCATCTCGTCGTATGCCCGCTGCTCCTCAGCCGAGAGACCGGCCGGCGGCGGTTCGCCAAACTGGAGCGCCCGGGCAACGTCAGGGGGCGCGGCACCGGAGAAGTTCACATGGATGCCGATCAACTCCGGAGGCGCCTGTTCAGCCATCACGTTCGTGACGAACCCACCCCAATCACCGCCTTGCGCCGCGAATCGGCTGTACCCGAGGCGCTTCATCAGCTCCACCCACGCCCGCGCCATGCGAGCGGGGTCCCAACCGGGCGTCGTGGGCTTGCCTGAAAACCCGTAGCCGGCCATCGACGGGATCACCACGTGGAAGGCGTCCGACGCGCTGGCGCCGTGAGCCGTGGGGTTGGTCAGTGGATCGATGATCTTCAGCTGCTCGATGGGCGAGCCGGGCCAGCCGTGGGTGACGATGAGCGGCATCGCATCTTCATGTTTCGAGCGGACGTGAATGAAGTGGATGTCCAACCCGTCGATCTCGGTGATGAACTGCGGCAAGGCGTTCAGCCGCGCCTCGCATTTGCGCCAGTCGTACTCGGTCGCCCAATACCGCGCGAGCGCTTGAATGAAGGCGAGTTGCACGCCCTGCGAAAAATCCTCGACGGTCTCGTTCTCGGGCCAGCGCGTGGCCACGATGCGCGCACGCAGGTCGTCGAGATCCGCCTCGGGGACCTCGATCGTGCACGCGCGGATCGTCTGGCCGTCGGCGGCGCCGTGCTCCGCCGGAAGCGTGATGGTCTCGGTCATTTCCGACTCCTTGGCTTGTGTATTCCGCGCGGCCATCGGGGTCACGCGCCAGGCCAGCCAAGGGTCGGAGCCGGGAGGACTGTCCGCCGGGGGTGCGGGTCGGACTAAAGACACCGTAACACCGCATGCAAGGCGGACCGCGTTGTCTAGGCTCGACGGCGAGGGTGCAGCGTGAGTCATCGTCGGACCGAGCATCTACGCGTGTTGATCGCAAACGAGCGCACGGATCGCCTGGCGCCCGTCGCGCGGATTGTCGCCGCCCTGGGGCACGAGGTGGTCGCGCGCGAGATCCAGGTCGAGGACGTGGGAGGGGTGATGGCGCGGGAACGTCCGGACGTTGCCCTCGTCGGCCTCGGCAAGAGCCCTGAGCACGCGCTCCAACTCGTCGAGCAAATCGTGCACGAATCGACCTGTCCCGTGATCGCCCTCATCCACGGGCCCGATCCCAACTTCGTCATGGAGGCGTCCAAGCGCGGCGTCTTCGCCTACATCACGGACGCGAACGTGCAGGACTGGCAGAACTCGATCGACATCGTCTTACGCCGCTTCACCGAGTACCAGGACCTCGAAGGCGCCTTCGGCCGACGCGCCGTCACCGAGCGGGCGAAGGGCATCCTCATGGAGCGTCACTCGATCGACGAGCCGGCCGCGTTCGAGCTGCTCCGCGGGCACGCCCGCTCGACGAACCGGAAGCTCGTCGACGTCGCCTCGGCGGTGGTCGACAGCTACGGGTTGCTGCCGAAGGAGCCGGACTAGCCACTGTGGCGATCGGCGCCGGTCAGACCCGCTCTTCGCGCGGCGCCTGGCGCGCCGGAAGGTGATCCAGCCGAGGGCGACCGCGACGGCTGCGACGGCCACGGCGTGCCGCGCCCGTCCTAGGCGACTTCGCGTCGACGTGATGCGACTCGTTGCTCGGCCCCCGCGTGACCTGATGCGAGGACGAGGTCCTCGACGCTGAACCGGAACGGGACTGCCTACGTCGATGACGAGACGCCTCTGCCGGCCCGTAGCTCCGCCCGTGGATCCGTAACGCTGTCCCTTGGGTTGTCGCCTTCTTCGACGACGACGTCGAGAGATTGAAAAGGATCGTCGCCGCTGACGGCCGCAGATTGGAGGTAAGCCGTTCCTTATCGTGCCGACGGAAGGCCGACTTTACGCAGACGGGACGACACTACCGCTGTTGGGGGCTCGGCTCGGTCCGGATCGCTCGACGTCGCTTCGATTGGATACTACTGAGTCCGTCGACCTCGACTATGTCGGAACCTATATCGTCTTTGGCGACTACACAGATCTGAACGTCGTCGACGACTACATGCTGCAAAGCTTGGCCGACAGCGAACGCCGTGAGATTCCAATAACTGCTCTCGTCGGCTCACCATCGAGCAGGTCTACGCCATCGCCCACGAGGTGCGGCCGTGGTTCCGGGCGCTGGTGCTCCTGGCGGCGTTCACCGGACTCCTGTGGGGCGAGCTGTTGTTCCTGCGCCGGCGCCACCTCGATCTGGACGACGGGATCGTGAAGGTGCGTGGCTCGGTAGGCGAGGTCGGCGGCCAACTCGTCGAGGGTCCGCCGAAGTCGACAGCGCGCGATCGGCGCCGCCATCTCGGCCCGCATCGAGGCGGCCCGGGCGCAGGAGAAGAGACACGATAGAGACACGGCCGCCGGATCGGACCCGGATCGGGAGCCGGCCCCGAGACGGAGAAAGCGCCCCTGACCTGGGGCCGGGGCGCTTGGAGCGGGTGACGGGGATCGAACCCGCATAGCCAGCTTGGAAGGCTGGAACTCTGCCATTGAGCTACACCCGCACGACGGCAGGACTGGCCCGCCGAAGCAGTGACAGTGTGCCCGGACCGCCCGACCGGGCGCCATCCGGATCCAGCGGCTAACAGCCGTAGGCCTCCAGCAGGCGGAGCCAGATCTCGCTCATGGACGGGAACGCCGGGACGGCGTGCCACAGGCGGTCGAGCGGCACCTCGCCGACCACCGCGATGGTGGCGGCGTGGAGCAGCTCGCCCACGTCGGGGCCGACGAAGGTGGCGCCCACGATCACGCCGCGGGCCTCGTCGACGACGATCTGGGCGGTGCCCTCGTAGCCGTCTGCGTGGAGGACGGCGCCCTCGACGTCGATGGCGTGGCGCACCACTCGGACGTCGATGCCGGCGTCTCGCGCCGCGGCCTCGGTGAGCCCGACCGCGGTCACCTCGGGCCGGGTGTAGACGACCTGCGGGACGGCCCGGTGCCGGGCGGTGGCGGCGTACGGCCCCCAGGGCGCCGCGTCGGTGGCGTCCTCGCCGAGCTCGCCGCGGGCGCGGGCGACGATGGCGTCGCCGCAGGCGCGGCCCTGGTACTTGCCGACGTGCGTGAGCAGCACCTGGCGGGTGATGTCGCCGGCGGCGTAGAGCCAGCCGCCGTCGGCGCCGGTCACGCGGCCGGTGTCGTCGACCTCGAGCCAGGAGCCTGGCTTCAACCCCACAGCCTCCAGGCCGATGTCGGCCGACGCCGGCGTGCGGCCCGTGGCCACCAGCAGCTCGTCGGCCTCGACGACGGGCTCGCGCTCGCCGCCGTCGATGTGGACGCGCACGGGCCCGCCGGGCGTCGGCCGCTCGACCCGGGTGGCCGACGCGCCGGTCCACACGACGATGCCTTGCGCCTCCAGCCCGGCCTCGACGGCCTCGGCGGCGAACCGCTCGACCCGGCCGAGCAACCGGGGGCCGCGCTCGACGATGGTGACCTCCTCGCTGCCGAGCGAGCGCCACGCCGTGGCCAGCTCGCAGGCGACCGGCCCGCCGCCCAGGACGACCAGGCGGCGGGGCGCGGCGTCGGCGCTCGTGGCCTCGCGGTTGGTCCAAGGTGCCGCCTCGGCCAGGCCCGGGATCGGCGGCAGCAGGGGAGACGTGCCGGTGGCGACCACGACCGCGTGCTCCGCCCGGATGGTGACGGTGCCGCCGTCGGCGAGATCGACGACGACGGTCCGCTCTCCCGCGAGCCGTCCGTGGCCCCGAGCGAGGTCGATGTTCGCGTCGGCCAGCCAGTCGACCTGGCCGTCATCGGTCCAGTCGTCGGTCAGCCGGGTCCGGCGCGCGAGCGCCGACTCGGCGTCGAGTGCACCGGTGACGGCCTGGCGGGCCCCATCGACCGTGCGCGCCCCCTCGAGGACCGTGCCCGGGCGCAACAGCGCCTTGCTCGGCACGCACGCGTAGTACGAGCACTCGCCGCCCAGCAGGCGTGACTCGACGAGGGCCGCGCTCAGGCCGCCCTTCACCACGCGGTCGGCCACGTTCTCGCCGACGGGCCCGCCGCCGACAACGACGACGTCGACGTCGTGGGTCGCTGTGCCGTCACTCTGCTCGTCGATGTCGTCGACCATGGCGCTCAGGTTGACGGCCGAGCGGTGCCGCGTCGAGAGCCCGCAGTCGAACCGGCGGGCGCGGGTTCGGGTTCAGGTGTCCGGCGCCGACGGCTCGTCGAGTCCGAAGAGACGCCTGACGCGGGCCGATCTGCGGGCCAGCACGCGCAGGACCGGCAGCGAGAAGATCAGCCGGGAGATCGTGCCGAAGCGCTCGTGGACGACCGCATCGAGGCACATCGAGACGACCATCGCCCGCCCGGCGATGAAGAACCAGCCGAGGGTCACGATCGTCGCGCCGACAGCCCCGTAGAGGTCGCTGGCACGTCCGATCCGGCTGGGGAGGTAGACCTGGCTCAGCACCTGCATCCCCGTCAACGTCGCGCCTACCAGCGCCGCGCCGGGCACCAGGACACCCGGGTCGGAGGCGGCGCGTGGGAGCAGCATCGAGATCGCCAGCCAGCCGAGCACGTACGCGGCGAACACGCCGAGGAACGACACGCTCGTGACGCCCACCCCGAACTCGGCGCGCACGCGGCTCATCAGCGCGGCCACCAGGCCGATGGCGGAGATGAGCCCGACAAGCCCGCCGACGACCTTCAGCGACGCCCTCGTCGTCGTGGGCAGGCGCCACGCCAGCGTGCTGGCGGCGACCATCACCTTGCTCAGCGTGCGGCCGGTCGACACGATGCCGACGAGCCCGAGCAGCACGGCGGCCCACCGCGTGCTGCCGGGTTGGTCGAACGCCGAGCGGATCTGTTCCGAGAGGCCGCCGGTGACGCCGACGTTGTCGGCGACGTCCTCGCTGTCGACCCAGCTCGCCAGGAACCCGGCGAGGCCGACGACGAACACGAGCAGCGGGATGAAGAACAGGAACAGACGGAACGCGAGCGCGCTGCCGACCACGGTGCCGGCGGTCTCGCGGTCGCGCCGGTACGTCCGCAAGGCGATGTCGATCAGCGGCCGGTTCTCGTGCTTGTCCAGCAGGGCGGCGAAGCGGGTCTGCTCCGCCCTCACCCGCTCCCGCGCCCCGGCCACCAGCGCGTCGAGGCGACGCTCGTCGGCAGCCTCATCGGACTCAGGATCTGACATCGCCGAGGTACGCCGTCGACCGCGACCAGGCTGCGGTTGGGGCCGGTCGAGTCGGCCGACGCCGGTATCCGATTCACCCTGGCTCACAGGCCGAGCAGCTTGGCCTTTGCGGCCGCGAACTCCTCGTCGGTGAGCAGGCCCTGGCTCCGCAGTGCGGCGAGCCGCTCGATCTCGGCGGTGAGCGCGTCGCTCCCCGCGGCGCCCGCCGCGGGCGCCGGTGCCGGTGCCGGGCGGGCGGGGCCTGGGCCGGCGCCGCATACTGGGCCTGCTGTTCATACTCCTGTTGCTGCCAGCGCTCGCCCTGGCGCCGCGACACACGGTTCGACACCGCCGTGGCCGTGCCGGCCACCACTGCCGTGCGGGCCATGCCTCGAAGAAGTCCCATCGCCGTTCCTCTCGTTCACCCGCCCTGGTCGGCGACCCGGCGGACGGCGTCCACGACGTCTGACGGAACCCTCGCCTGGTCGACGAGCTCCCCGCCGGCACTGCGGACCGCGTTGATGAAGGGCACGGCCCAGAGGTTCTCGACGGCGATGACCGCGACCGAGTTCCCGGGCTCGATCCCGGCGGCGACCTCGCCGACGTCCTCGGCATCGAGGAGACCGCCACCGAGCTGCCCGTCGAGGTCGACGAACGACGGCTCGAGATCGGAGCCGAGACCCCCCAGCTCGAGCGAGCCGACGGTGCCGTCGACGTCCTTGTACACGAACAGCAGATCGACGACCCGTACCAGGCCGCTCACCACGAGGTCGCGCAAGGCAGGGCCGATAGCGCCATTGAACTGGTTGCCCGGGAACCGGAGGAAGACCACGTCGATGGGCCCAGCGTCCACGTTCTCCATGTCGATGAGCTCCTTCGCCAACGTTCGATCGGTACCCGGCATCGTGGTGCCCGATGGGGTGATCCGGCACCACCCGCCGCGGGGTGGTCCTCGACGACCCGTTGTGGAGCCATGATCGCCACACTGCGCGCGCGGAGAGGAGTCGTGGCCAGCCGGTGACCAACGCACGTGAGCCTCCCGATCGGACCCATGAGGTTGCGACCGACCTCGTCCAGTACGTGGTGGTCGTCGCGCCGGATCAAGACGCGCTCGCCGCGGTCGTGCCGGCGTTGGCCGAGCTGGTGCAGACCGGCAAGATCCGCATCCTCGACCTCGTCGTCCTGGTCAGGGACCGCGAGGGTGCTGTCACCGTGCTCGAGCTCGAAGCCGTCGAGAGCCTGGCCGCACTGCGGCACGTGGAGGGCGAGCTCGGAGGCATGCTCAGCGACAACGACATCGCGCTGGCTTCCCATGCGTTACGGCCAGGGACTGCGGGTATCGTCCTCGTCACAGAGGATCGGTGGGCGGCGCCGCTCTCGGCGGCAGCACGGCGCGCCGGAGGCCTGATCGTCGCTGGCGAGCGCATCCCTCCCTCCCGAGTGGAACAGGCCCTCGCCGACTGGTCCGAGGACGAGCAAGGAGGCGCATGACGATGCGACGCCGCCGGAGGAATCGTCGCCCCCAGGGCGATCTGCTGGCCCGCCCGCCTTGCGGCGCCCGCGAGCTCGAGGGCGGCGTGGCGGCGCTGATCGTCGATCCGGTCCAGCAGCTCGAGGAACTGGCGGACCTCCTCAGTCGAGGACTGCTGACCAACGAGGAGTTCGAGCGTCAGAAGACCAGGGTCTGGTACGCGGCTACGGGGCACACTAGTGGGCCGGGCGGGCGGCGGACATGCGACGCGCCGCCTCAGCAGCCTCGGCCCGCGAGTTGACGCCGAGCTTCCTGTAGATCGCCTTGAGGTGGAACTTCAGCGTGTTGACCGACAGATAGAGCTCGTCGGCGATCTCGCGGACGGTGAGCCGAGTGGCGAGGAAGCGCAGGACCTCGCGTTCTCGTTGTGTCAGAGGTTCGACGAGCTCGGTCCGGCCCCCTCGTGAGTGGCTGACGCCGTCCGCCGCCGCACGCCGCAGGCGGTCCAACCACTGCGGCGGGACCCGCCATGCTGAGCGCTCGACGAGCTCGACCGCCTCTGCGCCCTCGGAGGCCACCGTCTGCAGAAGACCGTTGACCGTCGCCAGGTCGACGGCGGCGATGGTGTACTTCGCCGACTCGTCGGGGTCGGCCACGGCGCGCGCCCGGAGGAGTGCGACGACGACCCCGTGACGCACGCAGCGGGGCACGACCCCGTCCAACGCCGCGAGGGCGTCGAGTCGGTCCCCTGCGGCCAGGTGGACCCGAGCGGTGCTGACCCTGCTCCAGAAGGGATCGTCGACCTGGTCGGACCAGCGCCGTGCGTCGTCGATCTCGCCGGCGGACAGCGCCAGTCGGGTCCCGACCCGGGCGAGCCAGTTGCGACCACCGGGTCCGAAGGACTCGGTCTCGATCAGTGCCTCGGCCTGCCCGAACACCGGTCGCGCCGCGTGGACGTCGCCCTCGTCGAGGCGTGCCTGGGCCAGCTCCAACGTCGCCAGGATCCGGCAATAGAGCGTCGTCTCGGCCGGCGCATCGGCGAGCGCCGCCAGCGCGGGCAGTGCACGTTCACGGTCGCCGAGCTCGCGGTGCGCCACGGCTTCGGCGAGAGCCAGCTCTGTCCTGAGAATCGTCATGTTGGTGACTTCCGCGGCGCGCCGCACGCCGGCGGCGACCCGGAGGGCGTCCGCTGGCCTGCCGGCGAGCGCTTCACCCAGCGCCCGGGTTCCCTCGAACGCCAGGCGGCGTTCGGGGTCGCGACTCAACGCCAGATCGGCCTCGCGCACATCGTCACCGGTGTCGTTCCAGCACTCTGACAGCGCCCAGGCGCGGGCGACCATGTTCCAACCGAAGCGGCCCAGGGGATCACGCCACCACCTGTCGCCCAGGTCGCCCATCGCCCGCTCAGCCAGCGCTTGGCCCTCGAGCCAATCCCCACCTGCCGTTGCGGCGATCGACCGGAGCATCGTCAAGCGTGCTCCAGAGGTCCCGTCCAGGGGCGATCGGTCAGCCCACCATGTCGCCTGGTCGACGAGCTCGAGGAAGCGGCGGCGATCGACGAGCATGTGGCACCACGCGAACTCGAGCATGGACTCGCCATCGGCGGTGGCGAGCTCGCGTGGCAGGGCGGCGATCGTGCGTTGGATCGTCGCCGAGCGGCCACTGTCGTAGAGCTCAGCGTGCTTGATCGCGAGCAGGCGCAATGCCTCCCGGTGTCGACCGGCCAGGAGCCAGTGCTCCAGCGCGGCGGGGACCTCTCCGGCGTCCTCGAACCATCGCGCGGCTCGGGCGTGCTGCTCGGTGAGGCGCGTCGGGGCCCGTCGGCCGAGCTCGGCGAGCAGAGCCGAGCGGACGAGGGCGTGCACCGCGAACCAGCCTTCGGTACCGAGGCGAGCCACGAAGAGGCCGCGCGCCTCGGCGCGGGCGAGCAAACCGTCAGCGTCCTCCCGCCCCGTGAGCGCTCGGGCCAGGCTCGGATCGATCAGGTCAGCCACGGAGACATCCAGCAGCGCGTCGATCAGTTCCGCGTCCTCCGCGGCGAGCACCTCGCGCCACACGTAGTCGTCGATGAGGAGATCGCCCGAGACGGCGCCCGGAGGCTCGACGGACAGATGAGCTCGGTTGGAACGCGCCGCGAGCGCCGCCAGTTGCAGGCCCGCTGCCCACCCCGCGGCATGTGTCGCCGCGGTGTCGATCTGGTCCTCCGACAGCCCCGGGACGAGCCGGGTCAACATCTCGCACGCTTCGGAGTGCGAGAACCTCAGCTCGGCGAAGTGCACCTCGCCGAGCTGACCACGGGCCTGCAGGCGGTCGACCGGCAGGATCGGTTCGCGGCGCGACAGCACGACCACGTGGAGCCAGGTCGGGAGGTGCTGCAGGAACAGCGCCAGCGAAGCGACCACGTCGTCGTCGTCGACGAGGTGCAGGTCGTCGACGACGAGGACCCGCGAGTCGGCTCCCGTGTCGAGGTCGTCCAACAACTGATGGACGACATCGGCAAGGGGGCCGGGACGACGGAGCAGGGTGCGAGCCGCCTCTCCACATCCCGGTCGCAGCGTCTCGAGCGCGGCGATCACGCCGGACCAGAGCCGGCGCCCGTCCCGATCGGCCTCGTCCAAGGACAACCAGGCCGTGGGCACGGTCGACTCGGCTACCCAGCTCGAGACCAGCACGGTCTTCCCGACCCCTGCCGGCGCGATGACCAGGGTGAGAGGAGCGCTCACCGCCTCGTCCAGGAGCCGTAGTAGCCGGGGGCGACGAACGTGGTGCTCGGGTACCACCGGCGGGCGGAGCTTCGCACTGAACAACGGAGATGCCAGGCGGACGAGCCGGGGTGCGCTGTCGCTGGCAGCATCCTCCGGCATCTCGTCTCCTCCCGCTCTCCGTGAGTGTATTTGTTCCCGACGTGCTGGGAATAGGGACGTACATCACTTGTGGCACATTTCCTGTCGCTGTGGGTATTCCCACCGACCCGCCACGTCGAGGTCATGCCCGCGCGCCTCACGGACCTGCTCAGCGGCACCGGGGCTCGACGCGCCACCCGCTCATGGGTGGCGCTCACCCACCCGTGAGGGCGCGACCGTCCAATCGAGATGGACCTCTGGCGCCCTTCACTGCTTGCAGACCGATCAGGCCGGACCGAGGAGGGCAAGTGAGCGACTTCGACGGTGGCGAACGACTCACGACACAGCGCGCGGTCGGGTGGCTGGCGTTCGCCGGAACCTTGCTCGTCGTCAGCGGCGTGTTCAAGATCCTCGATGCGCTGTGGGCGTTCAAGTACGACGACGAGGTGCCCGAGGACGTGCAGACCGTTCTGTTCGAGAACGACCTCGCGTCGTGGGGCTGGGTCTGGCTGGGAACCGGCATCGTCCTCATCGCTGCCGGCATCGCCGTGGTGAGCGGCGCGCAGTGGGCACGTTGGGTCGGGATCGTGGCCGCCAGCGTCGCGGCGATGCTCTTCCTGCCGTGGATCTACTACCAGCCCCTGTGGACGATCCTCAGCGTGGGGTTGGCCGATCCTGGTCGTCTACGCACTCGCGACCTACGGCGGCCCGCGCATACCGGAGACCCCGGCGCGTGCGTGACGCGTTCGAGGTCGCTGCCGAGCCCGCGAGCGAGCGCCGCGGAGGTAGCTGATGGTTGAAACGGCGACCGCTCCTGCGCCTGCCGAGCGCGCGACGGACTGGTACGGGCTGTCGGTCGAGGAAGTGTGCCGACGACTCGACGTCGACCCTGCCGTCGGCCTGAGCACAGCAGAGGTCGCCGAGCGCCGGCAGAAGTACGGGTCGAACAAGCTGGCCGAGGAGGCGAAGGAGCCCGCCTGGCAGGCCTTCGTGCGTCAGTACCGCGACCTCATGCAGCTGGTGCTGGTCGGCGCGGCGGTCGTCAGCATCGTCGCCCTCCAGGACGTCTCGACGGGCGTGGTGGTCCTCGGGTTGACGGTGCTCAACGCACTGATGGGGCTGCATCAGGAGGGCAAGGCGGCGGAGAGCGTCGCCGCCCTTCGACAGATGCTGATCATGACGGCCAGCGTTCGGCGCGACGGCGAGGTCGTCGAGGTTCCGGCTGAGGAGCTCGTGCCGGGAGACATCGTGAGCTTCGAGGCGGGCGACAAGGTCCCCGCCGATGGCCGCACCCTGGTGGCGGCGACGCTGGAGATCGAGGAAGCCGGGCTGACCGGCGAGAGCACCCCGGTGGCCAAGAGCATCGATCCGGTCGCCGGCACCGACGTGCCGCTCGGCGACCGGGTCGACATGGCCTACATGAACTCGCAGGTCACCCGCGGCCGCGGCGAGATCGTCGTCACGGCCACCGGCATGTCGACCGAGGTCGGCCACATCTCGGGGATGCTGAGCGGCGTCGAGCAGGAGAAGACGCCGCTCACCAAGCAGCTCGACCAGATCACGGTGCTGATCACGATCATGGCCGCGGCAGCCCTGGTTCTGATCGTCATCCTCGGTCTGGCGCGCGGCGAGGACTTCGACACGCTGTTCCTCGTCGGCATCAGCCTGGCCATCGCCGCCATCCCCACCGGCCTGCCGGCCGTGGTGACGATGTTGCTCTCCGGCGGCACGCGCGCGCTGGCCGAGAAGGGCGCGATCATCAAGCGACTGCGGTCGGTGGAGACGCTGGGTTCCACGTCGGCCATCTGCTCCGACAAGACCGGGACCCTCACGCTGAACCAGATGACGGCCCGCGAGCTGGTGCTGGTCGGCCGTCGCTTCAGCGTCGACGGCGAGGGGTATTCGACGACGGGTCGCATCCTGCGCGTCGCGGGGAGCAGCGACGTCCCGTTCGAACCGTTCGTCCTCCCGATGGCGCTCGCGAACGACGCCGTCATCCGTGACGGCGCCTGCATCGGCGACCCCACCGAAGGCGCCCTCGTCGTCCTGGCCGAGAAGGCCGGGCTCGACGTCGAGGAGACCCGGCGAACGTATCCCCGGGTCGCCGAGGTGCCGTTCGATACGGAGTACAAGCTGATGGCGACCTTCCACGAGATGGAGGACCGCGGCCGCCAGGTCGTGAGGTGCTTCGTGAAGGGCGCGCCCGACGTGCTGCTGGCGCGGTCCTCGCACTACCTCGGCGAGGATGGATCGTCGCACCCGCTGGCCGGCGGAGCCACCGATCGGGTCTTGGCGGCGAACGATCGGATGGCCGGCGAGGGCCTCCGGGTGCTGGCGGTGGCGCGGCGCGACTTCGATCCCGACTCGTTCGATCGGTCTGGAGACCTGTTGGCGCTGGTCAGCGACCTGGAGCTGCTCGCCCTCGTCGGCATCGTCGACCCGCCCCGCAAGGAAGCCAAGGACGCCATCGCGCTGTGCAAGGACGCGGGCATCCGCGTCCGCATGATCACCGGCGACCACGCCACCACCGCGGCGGCCATCGCGGGGCAGCTCGGCATCGAGGGGAGTGCTCTCACCGGCGCCGAGTTCGCCGCGCTCCGCGACGACGAGCTCCACGCGCAGGTCGGCGACATCGGCGTCGTCGCCCGCGTCGCGCCCGAGGACAAGGTGCGGTTGGTCAGCATCCTCAAGGAGCAGGGCAACATCGTCGCCATGACCGGCGACGGCGTGAACGACGCGCCGGCGCTCACGCGCGCGGACATCGGCGTGGCCATGGGCATCACCGGCACGGAGGTCACCAAGGACGCCGCCGAGATGATCCTGACCGACGACAACTTCGCCACGATCGTGACCGCGGTCGAGGGCGGTCGGGGGCTCTACGACAACCTGATGAAGTACATCCGGGTCCAGATGATCATGCTGGCCGGCTTCATCCTCACGTTCGTCGGTGCAGGAATCTTCACGATCGCCAACGGCACCCCGCTCCTGCCGCTGCAGATCCTCTGGATCAACTTCGCCGTCGATGTGCTGCTCGCCATCGGGCTCGGCTTCGATGCGCCGACGCCCGGCCTCATGCAGCGGCGCCCACGGTCACCGGACGAGCCCGTGATCGCACGGGCGCTCGGCGTCCGGCTGGGAGCTGCGGGCCTCCTCATCGCCATCGGCACGCTCGCGGTCGTGTCGTGGGGCGAAGACCGGTACGGACTCGCCGTCGCAACGACCATGGGGCTGACCACGATGTCGCTCCTCCACATCGTCACCGCGCTGGAGTGGCGCGATCCCGAACGGAGCATCTTCAACCGCGCCACCATCGCCAACGGCCGCTTCAACCTCCTCATGCTGGTGGCATTGGCGCTCACCTTCCTGGTCACGACGCTGCCCGGCCTCCAGCGCATCTTCGACACCGTCGACCTGGACGGTCACCAATGGCGGGCATGCTTCGTCGCCGTGGTCGGCTACTTCGCGTTGTCGGAACTGGCCAAGCTCATCCTGCGCCGCTTCGATCACGAGGCCGTCTGATGGTCACACCAGCCCAGGCGTCGAGCTCTGAGAGGCGACAGCGGATCATCAGCGAGCTGCGAGTCGAACCCGGTGCCAGCGCGAGCCTGGCCGGGCGCGACACGCGCTGGACGGGCGGAAGCGAGTTCGAGCAGCTCTCCGCCACCGAGCTCGACGCCACCGCCAAGGCGATCCTGGCCCGCGGCGTCGAGCAGCTCCGGGACGCGCAGGAGCTGCTGTGGGCGAGCGACACCCGCGCCTTGCTGATCGTGTTCCAGGCGATGGACGCCGCCGGGAAGGACTCGACGATCGAGCACGTGATGTCCGGCGTCAACCCGCAGGGTGTGCAGGTCATCTCGTTCAAGCAACCGTCGAGTGAGGAGCTGGACCACGCGTTCCTCTGGCGGATCTCGAAGGCGGCACCCGAGCGGGGCCGGATCGGGATCTTCAACCGCTCGCACTACGAGGAGGTCGTGGCGTTGCGGGTCCACCCCGAGTGGCTCGATCGCCAGAAGCTGCCCCGGGGCGACCGCGGGCCCGCCTTCTGGGCAGGCCGCTACGACGACATCAACAACCTCGAGCGCCACCTCGACCGGAACGGCACGAAGATCGTGAAGTTCTTCCTCCACGTGTCCAAGGCCGAGCAGAAACGGCGGTTCATCGCCCGCCTCGACCACCCCGACAAGCAGTGGAAGTTCAACGCTGCCGACGTGGCCGAGCGGGCCCACTGGGACGAGTACATGCGGGCCTACGACGATGCCATCACGGCCACGTCCACCGACTGGGCCCCGTGGTACGTGATCCCGGCCGACCACAAGCACGTGATGCAGGCGATGGCGGCCGCCATCGTCGTCGACACCATCGGGTCCCTTGGTCTGCGATGGCCGACGGTCTCGGACGAGGACCGCGCTGCGAACGCGCAGGCTCGTTCGATGCTGGAGGCCGAGTCAGATGAGTGAATCAACCGCCGCGGACCATCGCGGTGCCACCGAATACATGGAGGTATGAGTTCATGTTGGCTGCTGAGTTCGGCACCGGGCAGGTGTTCTGGTCGATGCTGTGGTTCTTCCTCTGGGTGATCTGGATCTGGTTGCTCATCGTCGTCTTCAGTGACATCTTCCGCAGCGACGATCTGTCGGGCTGGGGCAAGGCCCTGTGGTCGATATTCGTCATCTTCCTGCCCTACCTCGGCGTCTTCGTGTACCTGATCGCCCGCGGTCACAAGATGCAGGAGCACCGCGTGCAGGACGCGCAGGCGCAGGACGCGGCCATGCGGCAGTACGTCCAGAACGTCGCCGGTTCGGGCGGCGGTGGAACGGTCGACGAGATCTCTCGGCTCGCGGAACTTCGTGACCAAGGCGTGCTCAGCGAGGAGGAGTTCCAGCAGGCCAAGGCGAAGGCCCTCGGGTAACGCCGCCCGGCGACCCGGATGACCGAGGGAACCGATACGAGCGTTCCCGAGGAGGCAACTGGTACGAGGCGGCTCGCCATCCTGCTGGCGATGGCGATGTTCGTGCTCGTGGTCGACACGTCGCTGATGAACGTCTCGATCTCCGCGGTGGTTCGGGACATCGACACGACCGTCAGCGGCGTCCAGTCGGCGATCGCGCTCGAGGCCCTGGTCTCGGCTGCGTTCATCCTGATCGGCAGCAAGGTCGGCGATCTCATCGGGCGCAAGCGGGCCTACGTGTTGGGTCTGCTCGCCTACGCCATCGGCGCGCTGTCGATGGCACTCGCCCAGGGCCTGACCGCGATCATCGTCTTCTGGGCCATCGTGGGTGGGCTCGGCGCGTCGCTCCTGCTGCCCGCCATGCAGTCCCTCATCCACGGCAACTTTGCGGGAGCGGCGCAGAAGAAGGCGTACGCGCTCGTGGGCGCCGCGGCCGCGATCGCCGCGGCGGTCGGTCCGCTGCTCGGGGGCTTCATCACCACCTATCTGTCGTGGCGCGTCGCGTTCCTGCTCGAGGATGTCGTCATCGCGATCGTGCTGATCGGCATCCACCTCGTCCGCGACGTGCCGTACACGGGACCTCGGCAGGTCGACGCGGTCGGTGCGCTCCTCTCGGTCCTGGGCATGGGGGGCATCGTGCTGGGGATCCTCGTGTGGCAGGAAGGCGGCGAGTCCGTCGCGGCCCTCCTGGCGATCGGTGCGATCGCGCTGGGTGCACTCATGTCCTGGCTCGTGCGGCGCAAGCGTCGGGCCGAACCGACACTGATCGACCCCGACCTCTTCCGATCCAGGATCTTCCGGTACGGGATCTCGGGGCAGCTGCTCCAGCAGATCGCCCTGGGCGGCACGATGATCGCACTGCCGATCTTCTTGCAGATGGTGCTCGAGTACAACGCGATGGAGGCCGGCCTGTCGCTCGCCCCGCTCTCGCTGAGCATGTTCGCCACGGCGCTGCTCGCCGGGAAGAAGGCAGGAGAACGGCGCCCGAGCAGCATCATCCGGTTGGGGTTCGCGCTCGTCACGACGGGACTGGTGGTCCTGCTCCCGATCGTGCCCCGCGCCGAGTCCGGCTGGTACCTCGTCGTCCCGTTGCTGATCGCGGGCTGCGGGTTGGGCCTGCTGGTGTCCCAGCTCAACAACTACACACTGTCCCCGATCTCGGAGGAGCGGGTCAGCGAGGCGGCCGGTGTGAACTCGGCGAGCGGGTCGTTCGGGCTGTCGTTCGGGCTGGCCTTCGCCGGCGCCATCATGCTGGCGACGCTCTCCATCACGTTCACCAACATGGCCGAGGCGAGCAGCGTCCTCTCACCGACCGAGCAGCAGCGTGTGGCGGACGGACTGGAGGACGACGCGGAGGTGCTGAGCAACACCCAGCTCGAAGAGCTGCTGTCGGGCCAGCCCGAGGACGTCCAGGACGAGATCGTGCGCATCAACACCGACGCGCGACCTCGTGCCCTTCAGGTGGCGCTCCTCGTTCCGATCCTCGCCGCACTCGCCGGGTTGCTCAACGCGTTCCGCATGATGCGCCTCCCCGACCCCGCACCATCGAGCGCTGTCGAAGGCATGGCCTTGGGCTGACACCGTCAATGGCCCAACAGAACGGTGAGTGCCACGACGGTGACGCCGATGCCGGCCGTGGCCGCGGCAAAGGTCCACCTCGCCGCCGGAGGCACCGGGGCCGCTCCCGCCACGAACGCTCCGATCGCGAACAGCTGGAGGATGGCGACGACGATCGCCCCGATCCGGGCGGCGGTGTCGCTGATCAGATCCAACCGTCCGAACAGGAGCACGGTCGCAGGAAGCACGGTGGACGCGAGGATCGGGCTGCCGTCGACCACGGCCCGCACGACCTCGCTGCGCCGGAGCGGCTCGGGGTGGCGAGCGTGCCCTCCGAGGAGCTCGGCGAAGAGGTGAGCCAACCAGGTCGCCAACCCGACTCCGGCGACGAGTTCGGCGCCGTGGCCGAGAGCGACCTCCGAGACGCCGATCACGCTGAGCGCGGCGAGCACGAGCACGCTGCCGTAGCACGCCGCGCTCACCAGCTCTGCCAGCCGTGCGGGTGGCATGCGGTCCGACACGAGAAGCGGCTCCTTCATCGCCCTGACCCACGAACGGGAGCCTTCCCGCTGGTCGGACTGGTCGGGGAGGGGGGACTTGAACCCCCGACCTCCTGCACCCAAAGCAGGTGCGCTTCCACTGCGCCACTCCCCGGAGGTATCGCCCGCCGAGCGTACCGGAGGGCGGTCCGGGCGCCCGCGTCCGGAGCGGGTGGGCGCCGGACGGAGAGATCTCAGAAACGGTGACAGCACGGTGTCACTCGGCCCGGTCGAGAGTGGGGGCATGGCATCGCAGACCGACACCTTCACCGAGCACCGCATCGAGCGGCCCGACGGCCGCACCGTCGCCGTCGCCGAGACCGGCGACCCCAGGGGGCCGGCGGTCGTCCTCGCCCATCCCGCGCCCGGGTCGCGGCTGCTCGACCCCGACCCGGCCGCCACCCGAGCGGCCGGCGTCCGGCTGATCGCGGTGGACCGGCCCGGCTACGGGGCCTCCACCCCGTTCGCCGACGGCGTCACGCCCACCATCCCCAGCCACGCAGACGACATCGCCGCGGCCCTCGCCGCCCTCGGGGTCTCGGACGTGGCGGCCGTCGGTTGGTCCGCGGGCGGCCGCGTGGCCCTCGCGCTGGCGGCGCGCCACCCGGACCTGGTCCGGGCGGCGGCGATCGTCGCCACCCCGGCGCCACAGGAGGCCGTGCCCTGGATCCCCGAGGAGCACCTGGCGATGATCGACCAGCTCCGGGGCGATCCGGGGCGTGCCACCGCCGCGCTCGCCGGGGTCTTCGCCGAGATGGCGGCCATGCCGCCGGCCGCGGCGGTGAGCATGGTGGGTGGGGGAGGGGCCGACGAGGTCGCGCTGGCCGCCGATCCGGCCCGGCGCGCCCGGCTCGAGGTCATGCTGGCCGGGGCGATGGCCCAGGGGTCGGTGGGCATGGCGGCCGACATCGTCTCCTACACCGTGGCGCCCTGGGGGTTCGACCTGGCGGCGGTCGGAGCGCCGACGACCGCCTTGTACGGCGCGGACGACGAGAGCGTCCCGCCCGCCCACGGCCGGTGGTACGCGGGGCAGGTGCCGGGCGCCGAGCTCCGGGTCGTGCCGGGCATCGGCCACCTGGTGGCCCTGACACGCTGGGCCGACGTCCTGGCGGCCGTGGCCTGAGCCCCGCCGGTCGGGCGACCCTGGTCGCCCGACCATTGTCGGGGCTGAGACATGCCCCCGTTACACTCACGCCTCTGTGAAGACCACCGTCGCACCCCTCGAGGGAAACAAGGTCAAGCTCTCCGTCGAGGTCGACGAGGACGAGTTCGACAAGGCAATCACCGACGCGTTCCGCAAGATCGCGCGCGAGGTCCGCATCCCGGGCTTCCGGCCGGGCAAGGCGCCCCGCAAGGTGCTCGAGCGCCGGCTCGGCGCCCAGGTCGGGCGCGAGCAGGCGCTCCACGACGCGCTGCCCGAGTACTACGCGCAGGCCGTCACCGACAACGACGTCGACGCCATCGACGCCCCCGAGATCGACATCACCGCGGGCGAAGACGACGGCCCCGTCGCCTTCGACGCCGTCGTCGAGGTGCGGCCGGTGGTCCAGGTCGCGGGCTATGGCGGGTTGCGGGTCGAGATCGCCCGCCCCGAGATCCCCGAGGAAGAGGTCGACGCCCAGATCGACCGGATGCAGCAGGTGCAGGCCACCTTCGCCGACGTCGATCGGGCCGCCCAGGCCGAAGACGCCGTGGTCATCGACATCACCGGCACGCTCGACGGCGAGGCCCAGGACGGGCTGACGGCCGACGACTACAGCTACACCGTGGGTTCCAAGGCCATCACTCCCGAGGTGGACGAGCAGCTCACCGGTGCCAAGGCCGGCGACATCCTCGAGTTCGACGCCACCCACCCCGACCCCGACGAGGAGCGTCAGCTCCGGTTCAAGGTGCTGGTCAAGCAGGTGCGCGAGCGGGTGCTGCCCGAGGCCGACGACGCCTGGGCGTCCGAGAACAGCGAGTTCGACACGATCGACGAGCTGCGGCGGTCGATCCGCGACCGGGGCGCCCTCGTCCGCAAGGCCCAGGCGCAGAGCGCGCTGCGCGAGGGCACCGGGCAGGCGTTGGCCAAGCTGGTCTCCGACGACGTTCCCGAGGCGCTCGTCACCCACGAGATGAACCACCGAGCGCAGGACCTGGCCATGCGCCTCCAGGCCCAGGGCCTCACCCCCGAGCAGTGGCTGGCCATCACCGGCAAGTCGTCCGAGGACCTCACGGCCGAGCTGCGCGAGGGGGCCGAGACGTCCGCCAAGGTCGACCTCGCCCTGCGGGCGGTGGCCGACGCCGAGAGCCTCGAGTGCACCGACGAGGACGTCGACGACGAGCTCGCCGGGGTGGCCGAGCGCGTCGGCGAGCCGGTCGCCCGGGTGCGGGCAGAGTTCGAACGCGGCGGCAACCTGTCGGCTGTACGCTCCGATGTGCGCAAGCGCAAGGCACTCGACTGGCTCCTCGAGCGGGTCGAGATCGTCGACGAGGACGGTCAGGCCATCGACAGGGCAGACCTGGAGGTCAGCCCCGACAGCGTCTCCCCGGCGCAATCCGAGGCCGGCGAGGGCGACCCCGATACACACGAGACCGACGAGACCGACGAGACGGAGAGCGACGCCAGGTGATCGACCCCACGTTGCAGCACCCCCTTGCAACCTCGGCGAGCGCGGCATCCTCGGGCGCCGTCGGCCGCCACACCGACGTCATCCGCAACTACCTGGTGCCGACGGTCGTCGAGCAGACCAACCGGGGTGAGCGGGCCTACGACCTGTACAGCCGGCTGCTCAAGGAGAACATCATCTTCCTGGGCACGCCGATCGACGACACGATCGCCAACCTGATCTGCGCCCAGCTCATCCACCTCGAGTCCGACAACCCGGACAAGGACATCAACATCTACATCAACAGCCCCGGTGGCGACATCACCGCGCTGTTCGCGATCTACGACACGATGTCCTTCATCAAGCCCGACATCAGCACCATCTGCTTCGGGCAGGCGGCCTCGGCGGCCGCGGTGCTGCTCGCCGCCGGTGCCCCCGGCAAGCGGCTCGCCCTGCCGCACACCCGGGTGCTGCTGCACCAGCCCTGGGGCCAGGCCGGCGGTCAGGCGACCGACGTCGAGCTGGCGGCCAAGGAGATCCTGCGCATGCGGAACCTCCTCGACGAGATCCTGGCCAGCCACACGGGCCAGACGGCCGAGCGCATCCACAAGGACACCGAGCGCGACTTCGTGCTCAGCGCAGAGGAAGCCAAGGAGTACGGCATCATCGACGACGTGATCTCATCGCGTCAGGCTGCCGACATGACCGGCCCCATCACGCGGGCGAGCTGACGAGGCGACCGGGGGAGCGAAACGTGGCCAAGTTCGGAGACGGCGGCGAGCTGCTCAAGTGCTCGTTCTGCGGCAAGTCCCAGAAGCAGGTCAAGAAGCTGATCGCCGGCCCCGGCGTCTACATCTGCGACGAGTGCATCGATCTCTGCAACGAGATCATCGAGGAGGAGCTGGCTGAACCCAGCGAGCTGCGCTTCGACGAGCTGCCCAAGCCCGCCGAGATCTTCGAGTTCCTGAACGACTACATCATCGGCCAGGACCACGCCAAGAAGATCCTCTCGGTCGCCGTGTACAACCACTACAAGCGGGTGCAGTACGGCGGCACGCCGTCGGGCGAGGTCGAGCTCACCAAGTCGAACATCATGCTCATCGGGCCCACCGGCTGCGGCAAGACGCTTCTGGCCCAGACGCTGGCCCGCATGCTCAACGTCCCGTTCGCCATCGCCGACGCCACCGCCCTCACCGAGGCGGGCTACGTCGGCGAGGACGTCGAGAACATCCTGCTCAAGCTCATCCAGGCCGCCGACTACGACGTCAAGAAGGCCGAGACGGGCATCATCTACATCGACGAGATCGACAAGATCGCCCGCAAGAGCGAGAACCCGTCGATCACCCGCGACGTGTCGGGCGAGGGCGTGCAGCAGGCCCTGCTCAAGATCCTGGAGGGCACCACCGCCTCGGTGCCACCACAGGGGGGCCGCAAGCACCCCCACCAGGAGTTCATCCAGATCGACACGACCAACATCCTGTTCATCTGCGGCGGCGCCTTCGCCGGCCTCGAGAAGCTCATCGAGAGCCGGGTCGGCAGCGGCGGGGTCGGGTTCACCGCCGACGTCCAGCGCTACGAGGACAAGGACCTCGGCAGGCTGCTCGAACAGGTGCAGCCCGAGGATCTGCTCAAGTTCGGCCTCATCCCCGAGTTCGTCGGCCGCCTCCCGGTCATCGGCGCGGTGTCGAGCCTGGACCATGAGGCGCTGATCCGCATCCTGGTCGAGCCGAAGAACGCCCTGGTCAAGCAGTACCGCAAGATCTTCGAGTTCGAGGACGTCGAGCTCGAGTTCGCCGACGACGCCCTCGAAGCCATCGCCGACCAGGCGCTGCTGCGGGGCACGGGGGCACGCGGGCTGCGCGCCATCCTCGAAGAGGTGCTGCTCAACCTCATGTACGAGCTGCCGAGCCGCGACGACGTGGGCAAGTGCCTGGTCGACCGCGCCGTGGTGCTCGAGCGGGTCAACCCCACCCTCATCCCCCGCACCGAGTCCACGCGCCAGCAGCGCCCGCGCCGCGCCGCGTCCTGACCGGCGGTCGGCACGACCTTTTTGGACTTCGACGACGCCCGGGCGTACCTCGACGCCCACATCGATCTCGAGAAGACCACCGGCATCTCAGCCGGCCACGTGGCGGGGTTGACGCTCGACCGCATGCGCCTGATCGCCGAGGTGCTCGGCGACCCGCAGTTCGACTACCCGGTCATCCACGTCACGGGCACCAACGGCAAGGGCTCGACGGCCCGGATGATCACCGCTCTGGTCGCCGCCCACCAGCTGTCGGTGGGCACCTACACCAGCCCGCACCTCGAGCACGTGACCGAGCGGATCTCGCGCAACGCCGAGCCGATCGACCTCGACGAGTTCGCCCGGGTGGTGAGTGAGATCGCCGCTCTCGAGGAGCAGCAGTTCCTCGGCGAGCGGCCCTCGTACTTCGAGCTGCTCACCGCCACCGCCTTCGCCTGGTTCAGCGAGGAGGCGGTCGACGCCGCCGTCCTCGAGGTCGGTCTCCTCGGCCGGTACGACGCCACCAACGTCGCCAACGCGCAGGTGGCGGTCGTCACCAACATCGGGCGCGACCACACCGACGGCGTGGGGGACTGGCGGGCTCGCATCGCCGCCGAGAAGGCGGGGATCGTGAAGCCGGGCAGCCACCTGGTGCTGGGCGAGCCCGATCCCGAGCTGCGGCCGCTGTTCGTGGGCGAGGACCCGGTCGAGACCTGGGTGCGAGACGAGGACTTCGGCGTCGAGACCGACCGGCTGGCGCTCGGCGGCCACGTCGTCGACCTGCGCACGCCGTTCGGCCGGCACGAGGAGGTGTTCCTGCCGGTCCACGGTGCCCACCAGGCCGACAACGCCGCGGTGGCGCTGGCCGCGGCCGAGGCGTTCTTCGGCCGGGCCCTGCACGCCGAGGTCGTGGCCGAGGCGTTCGCCGGCCTGCGGCTGCCCGGGCGGTTCGAGGTGCTGCACCGGGCGCCCCTTCTCGTGCTGGACGGCGCCCACAACGCCGACGGGGCGGCCACGGTGGCGGCGACGCTCGCCGACGAGTTCGACGTGACCGGCACCCGCCACTGGGTGCTGGGGATGCTGGCCGGGCGCGACCTCGACGAGATGCTCGACGCGCTCGGCGTCCACCCCGGCGACCGGGTGGTGACCACGACGCCGCCGTCGCCCCGCGGCGTGCCCGCCCCCGAGCTGGCCAAGCTCGTGGCGGACCGGGAGATCGACGTGGACGCGGTGCCGTCGGTCGACCGCGCCGTCGAGCGGGCCTGGCGCCGCGCCGAGGCCGGCGGCGAGGCCGATCTCGTGATGGTGACCGGGTCGCTGTACACCGCCGGCGCCGCCCGCACGGCCTGTCGCCGCCTGGGCCTGCTGTCCTGAGCGGCGCCCCCGCGGGGATTTCGTCGGGGCGGATGGGCGCCCCTACCCTCACGACACTGTGAAGAACCGCACCTTCGTCATGTGCAAGCCCGACGCCGTCGAGCGCGGCCTCGTGGGCGAGATCGTCGCCCGCCTCGAGCGCAAGGGCCTCGCCCTCGTCGCCGCCGACCTGCGCACGGTCGACCGCCCCCTGGCCGAGCAGCACTACGACGAGCACCGCGACAAGCCCTTCTTCGGCGATCTGGTCGACTTCGTGACCCGCTCGCCCGTGTTCCCGATGGTGGTCGAGGGCCCCGACGAGAACACGTGGCTGCTGGTCCGCAAGCTGGTGGGCGCAACCAAGGCCACCGAGGCCGAGCCGGGCAGCATCCGGGGCGACTTCGCCACGATCACCACCGAGAACCTGGTCCACGCGAGCGACGGCCACGATTCGGCCGCCCGCGAGATCGCACTCTGGTTCCCCGGGCTCGACTGAGCACCCTCCACGCGCGGTGAACGGCGGGCCGCGCCGGAACCTCGCCCCCTGATAGCGTCGAAACGCGATGGCTGGGGACGTGGTGGTGGTCGCCCCGCGCGAGTCGGCGGAGAGCAGGTCGCCGGAGAGCGAGTCGACCGAGACCGCACCCGCGCCCCCCTCCGAGCCGCCGCCCGCCTCCGGCGCCCGCGCCTTCCTGCTGTGGGGCGGAGCGGGGTACCTGGTCGCCACCTTCGGCGTGCTGCTGCAGGCGCTGGGGCGCACCGAGGGCCGGCTCGTCTACGTCATCGACGACCCGGCGATCCATCTGAGCGTGGCCCGGAACCTGGCCGAGCACGGCACGTGGGGGGTCGTGCCCGGCCACTTCGAGTCGGCGTCGTCGAGCCCCCTCTGGACCGTCCTGCTGGCGGGCTGGCTGCGCCTCGTGCCCGGCCCCGACTCGGCTGCGCCGCTCGCGCTGAACGTGCTGGCGTCGCTCGGCGTCATCGCCGTGTTCGGCTGGGCGCAACACGCCCTGCGGCCGGCGCTGCGCCGTCCGCTCGACGTGGTGGCCACGGTCCTGCTGGTGACGGTCGTGCTGTTCCTTCCCGGCCTGACGTTCACCGGGATGGAGCACACGCTGCACATCCTGCTGCTGGTCGCGACGGTCGCCCTGTTCCACCGCCGAGCGGCGGGGCGCCCGGCGCCCGGGCCCGGGTGGCTGCCGTACGCGCTGCTGGCCGCGGCGACCCTGACCCGGTTCGAGACCGCCTTCGTGGCGGCCGGCATCGCCCTGGCGATGCTCGTCACCGAGCCCGGCCCGCGCCTGTGGCCGCCCACCCTCGCCCGGTGGCGCCGGCCACTGGCGGTGGTGGCCGTTCCCGCCGTCGCCTTCGCCGGGTTCGCGGTCGCGAACCGCCTGATGGGACAGGGCCTGCTGCCCAACTCGGTCCTCGCCAAGGGACCGAAGACATCCGCGGGCCCCGCCCTGCTCGAGACGGCGTTCAACCGGTTCGGCACCGACCAGTTGGTCGCCGTGCTGACCGGGGTGGCGGTGGTCACCGTCGTGGCGTTCGGCCGGCGGAACCCGGCCTGGACCTTCCCCGCCGTCGTGGTCGCGGTGGCCGTGCCGCTACACATGCTCTTCGCTCAGGTCGGTTGGTACGAGCGCTACCAGGCCTACCTTGTCGCTCTCGGCGTCTACCTCGTGCTGTGCCTGCTGGCCGAGCTCCCGGCGGCCGGGCCGGCAGCCGTCCCCCGGTGGGCCGCGCCCGTGCTCGCGTGCCTGCTGGTGCTGTTCGCGGGGAACAAGCCTGCCGGTGTCGCGCGGGCCGGCGACGCGATGACCGACACGTACGAGCAGCGCTACCAGGCGGCGCTGTTCCTCCAGCGGTACTACGACGGGGAGCCGGTGGCCACGGGCGAGCTCGGCTACATCTCGCTGTTCCACCAGGGCCCCATCACCGACGTGTTCGGCCTCGGCGACCACGAAGTGCTCCAGGAGTGGCAGCGAGTCGACGACCGGCCGGGACCAGACTTCTGGGAGGCCCTGGTCGAACGGCGCGGCGCCGACGTCGTGGTCGTCTATCCCCTGACCCTGTACCGGAACGTCCCCGACAGCTGGATCTCGGTGGGCACGATCGGCGTCGACCGGTTCGTGACGACCGCCCCCGGCCCGTCCCTCACCGTGTACGCCACCCGACCCGAAGCGGTCGACCGGCTGCACGACAGCCTCGAGGACTTCCGCGACGACCTGCCCTCGGGCTCGCGGATCACCCTGAACCCGCTGGCCGAGATGAAGGCCTCCTCCCTGATCGAGGAGGCTGCAGGGGGCGACGCCCCGTAGTGCAGGGCCGCCCCTCGGCACGATCCGAGCGGGTCGTCGCAGCACCCCGGCGTGGGCTGGTTTCCGCCGCCTGACAACCACGGATAGTGGGGATGCACGGCGCCCGGCCACGGTGCGAGACTGCACGGGTAAGGGCGGACGATGGGCGCAAGCGACACCAGGATCGTCGGGCGGGACTCCGAGATAGCGCACTTCGAGCGTGCGCTGGCCGGCGCGCGCGCCGGCCACCCCGGCGTCGTGCTCCTCGTCGGCCCGGCCGGCATCGGCAAGACCGCCCTCTGGCGGCACGTGCTCACACCCGCGGGGGAGGCCGACGGGGCGCCGGTGATCGTCGCGACCGGCGACGAGGCCGAGACGGAGCTCGAGTACGGCGTCATCGACCAGCTCCTGCGCCGGGCGCCGGTCGACGCCGACACGCGCGCCCGGCTCGCGCCGCGCCCCGGCTCCGACCCCGTGTCGGTCGGCGCCGCCCTCCTGAGCCTGATCGACGGGCTCGACCTCGAGGCGCCGGTCTCCGTGGTGGTGGACGACGCGCAGTGGGCCGACGAGCCGTCGCTGCGGGCACTCACGTTCGCCGCCCGGCGGCTGCACGACGACCGCGTCCTGCTCTGCCTGGCCTGCCGGGCCGAGGGCCGCGACCGCCTGCCCGCGGGACTGGTGCGCCTCGTGGACGCCCTCGACGGACGCATCGACATCGGGCCGCTCGAGGTCGCGGCGGTGGCCGAGCTGGCCGAGCGCCGGTACGGACGGCCCGTCCCGGCGCGGGTGGCGGCCCGTCTCCACGCCCACACCGGCGGCAGCCCACTGCACGTCCGGGCGCTGCTCGACGAGCTGCCCGTCGAGGCCGCGGAGTCGCCGGCCGCGCTGCCGGCGCCCCACTCGTACGCTGCGTTGGTGATCGCACAGGTCGCCGGCTGCCACGACGCGGCGCGTGACCTCATCGCCGCCCTGGCGGTGCTCGGGGCGGCGGCACCCGTGGCGGACGTGGCCCGCGTCGCGGGACGCCCGGACCCGATGGCTGCGCTCGACGAGCTGGCGGCCCGCGGCCTCGTCGAGCTCGGCGCCGGTGCGACCGGGACCGTGGTGACGTTCCCGCACGGGTTGGTGCGCGCCGCGATCCTGGGGGATCTCTCGCCCTCGCGCCGCGCCGCCCTGCACACCGCCGCGGTCGCCGTCACCGCCGGAGACGAGGCGCTGGGCCACCGCCTCGCCGCCGCCGTCGGGCCCGATCCCGATCTCGTGGCCTCCGCCCGCGCCCGTGCCGGCCAGCATGTCCGGGCCGGTGCGCCGGCCGCGGCGGCCCGTCAGCTCCTGGCCGCCGCCCCGCGGGCGGGGTCGCCCGACGAGCGTGAGCTGCTGGTGGCCGTGGCCGCCACTCAGCTCGTCCTCGCGGGAGCGCCGGTCGGCCCGCTGGCGGCCGAGATCGCCGAGTTCGCCCCCAGCGCGCCCCGCAGCCAGGTCCTCGGCCGCGAGGCCCTCAACCACGGCGACCTCACGCAGGCCGGAGCGCTCTTCGTCGATGCGTGGGAGCGGGCGACGGGCGCCGTCCCGGGAGCCTCCACCGGTCCGAGGTCGGGCGGGGTCACCGTCACGGGACGCCCGGAGGACGAGGTGGGGCTGGCCGCCGTCCACCAACGGATGGCAGGCCCGGTGGCCGACACGCTCGCCATCCTGGCATTGCATGATCGGGATGGCGACGGGGTCGTGACCTGGGCTCGTCGCGCGCTGGCCGCCGGTTCGCGCTCGGGTGTCTCGGCGACGCTCCTGTGCCACGGCCTCGCCATCGACGGCCGGCTCGGCGAGGCCTTCGACGCGATGACGACCCTGCTGGCCGGCGGTCCGCCTCCGGCCGTTTCCCGCGACGCCCACCTCGGCCGCGGCATCGTGCGGGTGTGGAGCAACGACCTCGACGGCGCGGTGGCCGACCTCGCGGCGGCCGACGGCAGCGCAGCCGAGCACGACCGCCCCCCGGGCGACGCGGAAGGGCTCCACCCGGGGTCGGCCTCACTGCTGGCGCGGGCGGACGTCGGGTCGTACCAGGCCGAGGTGGCCTACCGGGCCGGGCGGTGGCCCGAGGCCCTCGACCTCGCCGAGGCGATCGCGTCGGTCGTCGACGACGCCGGCGACGCCATGGTCGTCGCCCTGCCGCACGCCGAGGCGACCTTCGTGCTCGCCGGCATGGGGCGCGTCGATGACGCGCAGGCCCATCTCGACGCGGCGGTCGCGTCGGCCGAGGCCACCGGGTTGATGCCCGCCCGCCTGTGGGCCGCCCACGCCACGCTGCGCGTGGCCGCGGCGAGGGCCGACCACGTGCGCGTCGCCGGCGTGGGCGACGCACTGGTCGCCGAGGGGCTGGCCACGCTGCCGGAGGGCATCCACCACTGGCGGGCGACATACGTCGAGGCGCTCGTGGCGCTCGGTCGGCTGGACGATGCCCGGCGCACCGCCGACGAGCTGGGCCGGCTCGCCGACTCGGGAACGGACGTGTCGCTGGCCGCGGACGCGGCGCGGGCCGCGGGGGCCGTCGCCGCCGCTGACCGCCGCGCCGAGGAGGCGGCCCGCATGTTCGCCGCGGGGCTGGAGCTGGACCCGGTGGCCAGCCGACCGTTCGAGCGGGCGCGGCTCGAGCTGGCCGCTGGCGCCCACCTCCGCCGAACGGGACATCGGCGGGAGGCGGCCGCCGTGCTGACCGAGGCGGCTCGGCGCCTCGCCGCGATGGGGGCTGCGCCATGGGCGACGCGCTGCGCGCGGGAGCTCGACGCCTGCGGGTTGCGTCCCCGTCGGCGCACGCCGGGATCCCCGCTCGCCGGTGACGCGGCCCTCACCGCCCAGGAGCGCCTCGTGGCCCACCTGGTGGCGGGAGGTCGCACCAACCGCGAGGTCGCGGCCGAGCTGGTCATCACCACCAAGACGGTCGAGCATCACCTCGGGCGGATCTACGCCAAGCTGGACCTGCGGTCGCGCAGCGAGCTGGCGGCCCGTCTCGCCGTGGGGACCAACGGAACGTCCGGCGCCCGGTCGGGCCGGGCCGCGGGGCGCCGGTGACGGGAAGCGACGATCGGACGCCGCGGCCTCCCGGCCCGGCCGACGGCCCGGTCGGGCGGGACGCCGAGGTGGCGGGCCTGGTGGCGACCTTCACGAACGTCGACCCCGCGACGTTGTCGGTCGCGCTCGTCGTCGGCGACCCCGGGATGGGGAAGACCTCCCTCGTGCGCCATGCCCTTGCGTGCTCCGGCGCGCTGGGGGTGGTGGCCGAGGGCGATCCCGCCGAGTCGGATCTCGAATACGGAGTTCTCGAACAGCTCGTCCGCCGCTCGCCGCTCGACGGGTCGGCGGCCGGCGACGTCGTGCCCCTTCCGGGCACGGATCCCCTGGTCGCTGGGGCGGCGCTCCTGCGCATCGTCGACGGCCTCGCCCTCGACCGGCCGCTCGTCGTCGTGGTCGACGACGTGCACTGGGCCGATCGGGCGTCGCTCGACGCGATCACCTTCGCGGCCCGCCGCGTGCAGGGCGACCAGGTGGTTCTGTGCCTGACGTGCCGGCCCGAGGGCCTCGACCGCGTGCCGGCCGGTTTGGCGCGACTGGTCGTGCCGGCGCAGCGCCGCATCGACCTGGGGCCGCTGGACACGGCCGCGGTCGCCGAGCTGGCGGCTCGATCGACGGGCGAGCCGGTGCCCGCGGCGGCCGTCGAGCGCCTCCGGGACCACACGGGCGGCAACCCGCTGCACATCGGCGCGCTGCTGCGCGAGCTCGGCCCGGGCGAGCTGGTCGGCGGCGCACGGTTGCCGGCGCCCCGTTCGTACAGCACGCTCGTGCTCGGTCAGCTGGCCGCATGTCGCCCGGCGGCGCAGCGGCTCGTCGAGGCGCTCGCCGTGCTCGACCGCCGTCCCGCGGTCACCACGACGATGGCGGTCGCGGGGCTCGACCCTGCAGGCGACGACGGCGTCGCCGCTCTCGACGATGCCCTGGAGACCGGGTTCGTGGAACTCGTCGAGCGGCCCGGGGAACGGTCACTCGTGTTCACGCATCCGCTCCTCGCGGCGGCGGTGTCGGGCGACATGTCGCCGTCGAGGCGGGCCGAGCTGCACCGGGCCGCGGGCGCGGTCGTGCCCGGCGTGGCCGGCATGCGCCACCGTCTCGACGGCTGCGCGGGCCACGACGCACGCCTGGCCGCAGACGCCCGCGCCGGCGCGCAGGCCGAGGCGGGGCGCGGGGCGTACGCGTCCGCGGCCCGCCTGTGGGCCGACGTGGCGCGGGTCGACCCCGATCCGGGCGGGCGGGACCAGGCGCGGCTGCAGGCCGTCGACCACCACCTGTTGGCGGGCGATCTCGCCGCCGCCGCCCGCGTTCGCCTGCTAGTCGACGACGCGGCCGACGGGCCCCTGCGGTCGTTCGTGCTCGGCCGGCTCGCGTACGTGCTCGGTCCGCGCCGCGAGGCGGAGGGCCACCTCGACCGTGCCTGGCACCAGGTCGACGTCGCCGGCGACCGCGCGCTCGCCGGCCGCATCGCCGCGCTCCGGGCGACGACGGCGGTCGACCGGGGCGACGGCGCCGCCGGTCTCGTGTGGGCGCGCCGGGCGCTGTCGCTGGCCCGCGTCGCCGCGGCCGACTGCCACCACGGCCACATGCTGGCGATGTCGTGCGCCCTCGAGGGGCACGTCGCCGCGGGCATCGCCGAGCTGACCGCGGCGCTCGAACCGCCGCCACCCGGCCCGGCCGCCGTCGCCGATCTGCGCCTCGGGCGGGGCGTGTTGCGCATGTGGGCGCACGACCTGCCGGGCGCCGCCGCCGACCTCGTGGCCTGCCTCGGGTCGTCGGGCGCCGGCGGGACGTTCGTGGCGCGCGAGACGGCCCGGTACTTCCTCGCCGAGCTGCACTGGCGGGCCGGCCGCTGGGACGATGCCGTGGTCACGGCCGAGACCGCGGCGGCGATCGTCGACGAGACGGACCAGGTGTGGCTGGCGGCGTTCCCGCACGCGGTCGCCGTCTACGTGCTCGCCGCTCGGGGCGAGGTCGAGCGGGCGGCCGCGCACCTCGCGGCGGCTCGGGCGGCGGGGGAGGCGGCCGGAGGCGGTGCGTCCCGGCTGTGGGCGGCCGTGGCGGCCGTCCGGATGGCCGAGTCGCGCTTCGACCACACGGCGGTCGTGGCCACCGGCGACCGACTCGACGGCGCCGGTGACCGGGCCACCCGGCGTGTCCGTCGTCTCGACGAGGCGATCGCCCCGTGGCGCGCCGGCTATGCCGAGGCGCTGGCCGCCGTCGGACGCCTGGACGACGCCCGCCTGGTGACGGCATGGCTCGACGACCAGGCGGTGACGAGGGCCGGTCCGCTGGTGGTGGCGGACGCCGCCCGGGCCGGCATCGCCGTGGCGCTCGCCGCAGGGGACGTCGCCGCGGCGACCACCCGCGCGAGCGAGGTCGACCCCGTCGACGAGGACGCCGGGCCGTTCACACTGGGCCGGCTCGGGCTGGTCGCCGGGCGGGCCTGGCTCGCCGCCGGCGAGCGCGAACGGGCCGTCGCATCGCTCGCCGCGGCCCGCCGCCGGTTCACCGGCCTGGGAGCGAGGCCGTGGATCACGGCGGCCGAGCGCGAGCTGGCGGCCGGCGGAGCCCACTCCGAGGTCGCACGCGCACCGACCGGCGCCGACCTCACGCCCCAGGAGCAGGCCGTCGCCCATGTCGTGGCCCGGGGAGCGACCAACCGGGAGGCCGCGGCCGAGCTGTTCCTCAGCGTCAAGACCGTGGAGCACCACCTCTCGCGCGCCTATGCCAAGCTGGGCGTCCGCTCCCGCAGTGAGCTGGCGAGCACCCTCCGGAGTCCTTCGGTGCCTGACACGGCACCAGGAATGAGACGCAGGTCACAGCCCGAGCGCCCCTGATCGTGCCCGCATCAGGGGTACCTCCGATGCGACGGCCGTGCCGTGCGTCGCATCGTGGCGTCGTGCGGGTCCTTCTGGACATCAGGCGGGATGGTGACGGCCGCGTTGTCGGCCGGGTCACAGGCCCCGGAGGTGCGCCTGAGCGCTTCTCCGGATGGTTGGAGCTCCTCCACCTCCTCGAGGACCACGCCGACGGAATAGTCCTCGAGGAACAAGGGAGCGAGTCATGAGACGGACGGTGCGAGGCGGAAGCGCACTGCTCGCGGCGGGCATGTTGGTCATCGGCCTCGGCGCGTGCGGTGACGATGACGACGACCAGGCCGACACGGGCGCGGAGACCACGGACGGCGATCTGGCGGCCGACGGGAGCTCGGACACGGCGGAGTTCTGTGAGGCGGCGATCGCGGTCGACGAGGTCAGCCTCGGCCTCGAGAGCGGCGAGTCGACCCCCGACGACTTCGAGGCGGCGCTGCAGGCGGCGGAGGACAGCGCCCCCGACGAGGTCGCCGAGGCGGTCGGCACGATGGTGACCGAGGCCCGGGCGCTGATGGCGGCCCCGGAGACCGAGGAGGGGCCGCCCCCGATGCCGGGCGAGGCGTTCTACCCCGCGTCGGTCGAGGTCTCCGGCTTCCTGACCGACAACTGCGACGTCGAGACGCTCGACGTGACGGCCACGAACTACGCGTTCGGCGGCATCGGTGAGACCGCGCCGGCGGGCACGACGGTGATCAACCTCACCAACGACGGCACCGAGTTCCACGAGATCGTGCTCGTCAAGCTCGCCGAGGGCGAGGAACGGCCGCTGGAGGAGCTGCTCGCCCTGCCCGAGGAGGAGGTCGACGCCCTGATCACCGACAAGGCGTTCGCCTTCGCGCCGCCCGGCGCCGCAACGTTCGTGACCGCCGACCTCGATCCCGGCCGCTACGTGGCGATCTGCTTCGTGCCGGTCGGTGCCACCCCCGAGGCCCTGCAGACGGGGGCCACACTCAACGAGGAGGACGGCCACTTCATGCACGGCATGGTCGCCGAGTTCGAGGTCGCCTGACCTCGGTCGCGACGCCGGGGCCCGGCGGTGGGCGCGGGGCCCCGGTGTCGCAGGACGCATACGCACGACCACGAGGTGGGCGCCGTTCTCCCCAGCGACGCCCACCTCGTCGCGCGCGCTCGGACAGGGGGCCTGCGCACGTCCTGGAGGGGTCGCGCGGCGACGGTCGGGCGTTCGTTAACCTACGGCAGACCCGCCCCTCGACAGGCGGAGGCCGCCAACACACATGCCCGACAACTTCCTCTCCTCCCTGACGGGTCGGGACATGGCCGTCGACCTCGGTACCGCGAACACGGTGATCTACGTGCGCGGCAAGGGAATCGTCCTGAACGAGCCGTCGGTCATCGCCCTCAACGTGCGCGACGGTCGCCCCGTCGCGGTCGGCGTCGAGGCCAAGCGCATGATCGGCCGCACGCCCAGCCACATCGAAGCCATCCGGCCGCTGAAGGATGGCGTCATCGCGGACTTCGAGATCTGCGAGAAGATGCTCAGCTACTTCATCCGCAAGGCGCACAACCGCCGGTGGGGCAAGCCCCGCATGGTGATCTGCGTGCCCTCGGGCATCACGGGCGTCGAGCAGCGGGCGGTGCAGGAGGCCGCCGAGTACGCCGGCGCCCGCAAGCCCGCCTACATCATCGAGGAGCCGATGGCCGCGGCCATCGGCGCCGGCCTGCCGGTGCAGGAGCCGACGGGCAACATGATCGTCGACATCGGCGGCGGCACGACCGAGGTGGCGGTCATCTCGCTCGGGGGCATCGTGACCAGCCAGTCGGTGCGGGTGGCCGGCGACGAGCTCGACGAGTCGATCGTCAACTTCGTGAAGAAGGAGTACGGGCTGGCCATCGGCCAGCGGACCGCCGAGGAGGTGAAGATCGCCCTCGGCTCGGCATGGCCGCTGCTCGAGGAGCTCACGGCCGAGATCCGCGGCCGCGACCTGATGACCGGGCTGCCCAAGACGATCGTGACCACCACCGACGAGGTGCGCGAGGCGATGGAGGAGCCCGTGACGGCGATCGTCGACGCGGTGAAGGTCACGCTCGACAAGACACCCCCCGAGCTGGCGGCCGACGTCATGGACAAGGGCATCTGCCTGGCCGGTGGAGGTGCCCTGCTCAACGGCCTCGACGCCCGCCTGCACCACGAGACCGGCATGCCGATCGCAGTGGCCCCCAACCCGCTGCACGCGGTGGCGGTGGGGTCGGGCCAGTCGCTCGAGCACTTCCACGCCCTCAAGAGCGTGCTCTACGCCTCGACCGGCTACTAGCCGTTCCCTATGGCCCTTTCGCCCCCCACCGGCTCGCGGACGCGGATGGTCGTCCTCGTGCTCGCCTCGGTCACGCTCGTCGTGGTCGGGCTGCGGGACGTGCCGATCGTGCGCGACCTGCGGGAGGGTGCTTCGGCGGTCGTGAGTCCCGTCGAGGACGCCATCGGGACGGTCACCTCGCCCGTGCGCAACGCGTGGCACGGCGTCACCGACTACGAGGACCTGCAGCGCGAGAACGAGCGGCTCCAGTCACAGCTCGCGGAGGGCGAGTCGACGACCATCGAGCAGTCCGACGCCGAGCGCCAGCTCGCCGACCTGTCGGCCTCGCTGAACCTGCCGTTCGCGGGCGACGTCCCGAAGGTGACGGCCCGTGTCGTGGCCGGCCCCCGCTCGAACTTCTCGCACGCCATCGAGATCGACAAGGGCACGTCCGACGGGCTGGTGGTGGGGATGGCCGTCGCCACCGGCGGCGGCCTCGTGGGGCGCATCGACCAGGTCACCGCCAACACAGCCCGCGTCCAGATCGTGACCGACCCCGAGTTCCGGGTGGGCGTGCGCCTCGCCACCACGGGCGCGCTCGGCACCGCCCGCGGGCAGGGTCGCGACGAGGCGCTCACGGTCGACTCGTCGATCAGCCCCACCACCGCCGTCGACGCCGGGACCGGGGTCGTCACGAGCGGCGTCGACCGCAGTGCCTTCCCTCCGGGCATCCCGGTCGGCACCGTGTCGGCCACCCGGCAGGGCCCCGGGGGGCTGTCGCTCGAGCTCGACGTCGACCCGCTCGTCGACGTCGACCAGCTCTCGTACGTGACGGTGCTGCTGTGGCAGGCGGGGTGAAGCGATGAGGGGGGAGCGATGAGCCAGCGCCGATGGGTGCCGGCCCGGGCCGTCCTCGTGGTCGTGGTCGCGCTCGTGCTGCAGATCTCGTTGGTCAACGACCTGCGCATCTCGGGGGCCATGGGCGACGTCGTGCTCGTCGTCGTCGTGGCCGCGGGCATCACGGGCGGCGCCGACAGGGGCGCCACCTACGGGTTCGCCGCCGGCGTGCTGTACGACCTGCTCGTCGACAGCCCGTTCGGCCTGACCGCGCTCACCTACGCACTGATCGGCTACGTCGTGGGGGTGGTGGCCACCACGCTGCAGCGCACGGGCGGCTGGTGGGCGATGGGCATGGCGGCGGCGGCGGGCGCGGCGCAGGCCATCCTGTTCACCGCGCTCGGCAACCTGGTGGGGGTCGACTACCCGTTCGGCGACGTGCCGGCGATCGCACTCGCCCTGGCGCTGGTCGCCGCGGTCCTCGTGCTGCCCGCCGAGCGGGCGCTGTGGTGGGTCCACGGGCACCCCGAGCCCGACCGGCTCGAGGTCGTGCTGCGATGAGCGGGCAGCCATGAACATGCCCGCGGGGGAGGGTCGGGGCCACGTCCCGCGGCTGCGGCTGTCGCTGGTCGCGGTCGTCGCCGTCGCGCTGTTCGCATCGCTCTTCGCCCGCCTGTACGACCTGCAGGTCGTCGGGTCCGACAAGTACCAGGTCCAGGCCGAGGCCAACCGTGTCCGCACGGTGCAGGTGCCGGCGCCACGGGGCCGCATCCTCGACCGGAACGGCAAGGTCATCGTCGACAACCGCGTCGCGGTCGTCGTCGCCGTCGACCGCAGCGCGCTGGGCGAGCTGTCGCAGACTCGCCAGGACGAGGTGCTGTGGCGGCTGTCCGTCGACCTCACCGCCGCGGGGCATGCCACCGATGCCGACATCATCCGGGAGCGCCTGACCGACGACCGCTTCAGCCGCTACGCCCCCGTGCCGGTCGCCGTCGACGTGCCCGAGGACCTGAAGATCTACTTCGAGGAGCACGCGGAGGACTACCCGGGCGTCGTCGTCGAGCGGACGGCCCTGCGGGCCTACCCGTACGGGCCGCTGGCGGTGCACATCCTCGGCTACGTCGGGAAGATCAACGACGCCGAGCTCGCCCTGGTGACGGGCGAGACCGCCAAGCCGTACACGCTCAACGACGAGATCGGCAAGAGCGGGGTCGAGCAGACCTACGAGCACTTCCTGCGGGGCACGCCCGGTATCCGGCGCATCGAGGTCGACGCCCAGGGCGACCCCGTGCGGGTCATCAGCGAGCGCCCGCCGCGGGCGGGCGACGACCTCGTGCTGTCGATCGACGTCGACGTGCAGGCCCTCGCCGAGCAGAAGGTCCAGCAGGGGCTCGCCGACGCGCGGGCGCGGCCCAACCGCGACGGCAGCCGCAACAACGGCACGACCGGCTCGGCGGTCGTGCTCGACCCCAACAACGGCCAGATCATCGCCATGGCGTCGTACCCGTCCTACGACCCGAACCTGGCGGTGGACGGGTTCGACCGGGGCGAGTGGGAGTACCTCAACGACCCGGCCACCGGCACCCCGCTCAACAACTGGGCGATCCAGGGCCAGTGGGCGCCGGGCTCCACATACAAGCTGTTCGTGGGCTACGCCGCGCTCATGGCGGGCGTGATGGAACCCGACACGGTGTTCTCCGACGGGGGCGGCTACCTGATCCCCGGGTGTTCGGGCGCCAAGTGCTACCGGTCCAACGCCGGCGGGGCGGCCTACGGGCGGGTGACCATCCAACGGGCCATCACCGTCTCGTCCGACGCCTACTTCTACAACGTCGGGGCGCAGTTCTGGCTCCAGCGCGACCGCTTCGGCGGCGACGACGGCATGCAGAACCACCTGCTCACGTTCGGGATCGGCGGCGAGACAGGGGTGCACCTCACCGGCGAGAGGCCCGGGAGGGTGCCCACCGCGACGTGGAAGCGCGAGTACAACGAGCGGGTCGGGGGTGATCCCGTCTGGCGTACCGGCGACAACGTGAACATGGCGATCGGCCAGGGCGACGTGCTGGTGACCCCACTGCAGCTCGCCAACGGCTACGCCACGTTCGCCAACGGCGGCACCCGGTACGTGCCGCAGATCGCCCTGCGGGCGCAGGCCTACCAGACCGCTCAGGTCACGCAAGAGTTCGCCCCCGAGGTGGCCGCGCAGGTGCCGCTGCCGCCCGAGTTCCGCGAGCCGCTGCTCGCAGGGCTGGAAGGGGTGCCGCGCTCGGGCACCGCCACACGTGCCTTCGCCGGCTTCCCGCTCGACGTCTTCTCCGTGGCGGGCAAGACGGGCACGGCCCAGGTCGACAACAAGGCCGACACCGCGGTGTTCGCGGCGTTCGGTCCCTCCCGGGCGCCGCAGTACGCCATCTCGGTGTTCCTCGAGGAGTCGGGCTTCGGCGGCACGGCCGCCGCGCCGGTGGCCCGGGCGCTGTTCGAGGGCCTGTCCGGCGTGCGGCCGCTGCAACCCGCCGGGCCCAACGGGCTGCCGGTGGGTGCGGCCGAGGGCCTGACGGCCGACACGGGCGGGGCGTATGACTGACGGCCGACCAGAGGCGCCCTCCTGATGGCCGACTCGTGGGGCCTCGGTCGCATGCCGCGGCGCGAGCGGCTGATCGGGCCGCCGACCGAGCGCGCCCGCCGGCGCGCCGAGCCCTTCTTCCACACGCGCGCGCCCGCGGCCTGGAAGCACGTCGACCTGGTGCTGCTGATGTGTGTCGCCGCGGTGTCGGTGCTCGGCGCGCTGATGGTGCTGTCGTCGACGCGCGGCACCGACCCCGACTCGTACGACACGTCCTTCCTCGGCCGCCAGGCGCTGTTCATCGGCATCGGCGTGGCCGGCATGGTCCTCGTGACCCTCGTCGACTACCGCCGCCTGCGGGACTTCGCCTGGCTGCCCTACGCGGTCACGCTCGTGCTGCTGGCCCTCGTCATCTCCCCGCTGGGCAGCGAGCGACGGGGCACCCAGGCGTGGTTCCAGATCGGGGCGTTCCAGCTGCAGCCGGCCGAGCTGGCGAAGGTGTCGGCCATCCTGGCCGTGGCCGCCCTGCTGGCGGCGTGCGAACCCCCGCTGAAGGCACGGCGGCTGGTCATGGCCCTCGTCGTGCTGGCGCTGCCGGTCGCGCTCATCATGCTGCAGCCCGACCTGGGCACGGCGTTGGTGTTCGTCGCCATCACCATGGGGATGCTCCTCGTGGCGGGGGCGCGGGCGCGCCACATCGTCGTGCTCACCGCCGTCGGGGTGATCGGGGTCGTGGGCATCCTCACCTCCGACGTCCTCGAGGACTACCAGCGCGACCGGCTCACCAACTTCCTCGGGGCGGAGGAGGTCGACGTCCAGGACGGGGGCTACAACTCCGACCAGTCGAAGGCGGCGATCGCGTCCGGCAGCGTGAATGGCAAGGGCCTGTTCGAGGGGACGCAGACCCGGCTGGGGTTCGTGCCCGAGCAGCACACCGACTTCATCTTCACCGCCGTGGGCGAGGAGCTGGGCTTCGTGGGCTCGGCCACCGTGTTGGGCCTGCTCGCGCTCATCTGCGTGCGCATCTGGCGAACGGCGCAGATCGCCAGCGACCGGCTGGGGATGCTCATCTGCGTCGGGGTGCTGTCGATGCTGGTCTTCCAGATCTTCCAGAACATCGGCATGACCATGGGGATCATGCCCATCACCGGCATCACGCTGCCCTTCATGAGCTACGGGGGATCGTCGGTCATCGCCTCGTGGCTGGCGATCGGCCTGGTCCTGAACGTGCACATGCGTCGGTTCGGCTGAGCGAGGCCGAGCGGATCGGGCGTTCGTCGCGGCCCACGCGTGGGAATTGGGCAGTCGACTCCCCGCTCCACTGCCGACCGACAGGCAGCACGTCGCCGAGGCCCGGCCGGCGTCAGCCGCGGCCCGGCCGACCGATCTCGGCTGACGTGGCGGTGGCGAGGGCCTCGTCCCGGTCGAGCAGGAACAGGCGGATGCTCGTCGGCGTCCCCGGACGCCACGGCGTCGTCCGCGCCTCGATCGAGGCCAGCACCCGTGCGGCCCGCTCGGGATCGAGGGCGGGGGAGACCAGCGGTGGGCTGGTCGCCAGGAAGTCCAGGAGGTCGGGGTGGAGGAGCCCGGCCTCGGGGTCGTCGAGCAGGCGATCGAGGTACGAGGTCGTGAGCGCGCGCTCGTCGTCGGTGAGCCCGGCCGCGAGCTCGTCGCCGAGGACGACCTCGCCGTCCGCGGCCTCGGCGGCGGCGACGAGCGCCCGGTAGTCGTCGACCGCCAGCCCCGCGTCGAGACCGATCTCGGCGATCGGCTCGCCCGGCGGGGTGGGCGACGCCATCTCGTCGTCCACGACGAAGAGCAGCGCCGAGCCCAGGTCGTCGCGGTCGACGAGGCGGCTGTCGTGGACGAAGAACCGGTCGGTGAGCGGGAAGCGCACGTCGACGCCGTGCTCGACGAGGGCGAACGACAGGGTGGCGCCGTACATCACGAACTGCGGCTCGTTGCGCGTCAGGACCAGCGGGTGCGGCCCGATCGCCTCCCCGTGCGCCGACACGGCGGCGACGAGCTGGTCCACCACTCCGGGGTCGAGGGGTGCACCGGCCGTCCGTGGCTGGTTCGTGGCGCGGTCGAGGTGCGGGTTCACGACGCTCGGCGCCGCCACCGCCAGCACCGCCAGCGACGCGACCGCCGTGGTCAGGTGGCGGCGGCCGGCGAGGGCTGGCCGCGCCACACGGACCAGCGGCTCTGCCACCGCCAGGCCGATCACCAGCGCCACGAAGAACGCCAGCACGAACGTCCAGTGGTAGAAGCTCAGGCGACCCTGCTCGAGGCCCGACGGCACCGACGAGCCGTTGTAGAGGCCTGCGGCCAGCACCACGGCGGTCATCGCCCCGAGCGTGGCGCGGCGCGGATCCTCGGTGCGCCACCGCAGGCACACGAGCGTCACCACCGCGAGCACCGCGGCCGCCGACACCCAGGTGGCCGCCGTCGGCCGGCTGATGAGCCATGTCCCGGTGACGCCCGTGCGGCCGAGCAGCGGGGGGAGCCCGAGGGCGTGGGCCGCCTGCCACAGGGCCCGCACCAGCCCCAGGTTCTCGCGGGCGTCGTGGCGAGCGAACCACACGATCTGGCCGAGGTTGCCGGTGTCGCCGAAGGCCTGCTGCAGCAGCACGGGCGACCACAGCACGAGGGCGAGCACACCCGACCGACCCGCCGCGGTGCGCAGGCTGCGCCGGCTCACCGGGTCGCGCCACCGGCCCTCTCGGCGCCACGTGAGCGCGAGCAGGCCGAGTGCGCCGGCGGTGATCGCAGCCGTGGCCGGCACGACCGACAGGTGCTGTTGCGCGGTGAACGACACCGCCACCGTGGCGAGGGGCATCAGGCGGATGTCGCCGGCGGCGACGCACCAGCACAGCACCGCCGACAGCAGCAACGGGTAGCCGGCGATGTTCGAGCTGACGGGGTGGACCAGCGACGACGCACCCGTCGTGAAGGCGACGGCCGCCAGGGCCAGCGCGGCCACGACGCCTGCGGCGCGCCCCAGCTGCCGGAACACCGCCCACGCCGACGTGACCAGGCAGGCCCCGGTGATGGACACCGACACGAGGAGCATGCCGAGGGTGCCCCCGAGCACCCGGACGGGCAGCGCGAGCAGGTAGAAGTGCAGCGGCCCGGGGTGGTGGACCGACGCCACGCTGTCGGCGTACAGCCCCGACTGGGACGGCTGGCCCAGCAGGGGCGTGCGTGCCGTGCCGGTGTCGAGCGCCCGCAGCGCCATCAGGGCGGGGTCGGCCTGCGGCGACCACACCGGCAGGAAGTGCACGAACGCCACCACCGGAGCGAGGGCCAGGGCGGCGGCAACCGCCACGGCCCACCGGCGCTGGCGGCGGTCGAGGTCACGCCAGCGGTGGATCGGCCGCGGATCAGGGCTGGGCGGCGGGCCGGGGCGGGCGGGGGGCTGCTCGGCGGCGCCCGGGACCGCCGGGGAGCGCGCCTCGACCGGCTCGACCGCGTCGACGGTCGCGGTGCGGCGCACCCCGTTCCCCATCCGCCGCACGCTAATCGACGGCCCCCGGCCGGGCCCTGGGATCTGTGGCACCATGGCGGGGGCCGCGGGAGGGTAGGGGGAGACGGCTTGGGGACCCAGGTTTCGGTGGTGCTGCCCGCCTACAACGAGGCGGAGAACCTGGTCGAGCTCATCCCCGAGACGACCGCCGTCCTGCGCGCCACGGGCCTCACCTTCGAGGTCGTGGTGGTGGACGACGGCAGCACCGACGGCACGGCCGACATCATGCGCGAGCTGGCGGACCGCGAGGTCGTCACGGTCAGCCTGCGGCGCAACGCCGGGAAGTCGGCCGCCCTCGACGCCGGGCTCGCCCGGGTCCAGGGCGAGTACGTGGTGCTGATGGATGCCGACGGCCAGGACGACCCGAGCCAGATCCCGCGGCTGCTCGCCGCCCTCGACGCCGACGACGACCTGGACCTCGTCACGGGCCGCCGGGCCGTGCGGCACGACCGGTTCGTCAAGCGCATCACCTCGAGGCTCTACAACCGCTCGACCGCGCTGGTGACCGGCGTGAAGGGCCGCGACTTCAACAGCGGCTTCAAGGCGATGCGGCGCGAGCTCGCGACCACGCTGGGCCTCTACGGGGAGCTGCACCGGTACATCCCGGTGCTCGCCCAGTGGCGCGGCTTCACGGTGGGCGAGGTCGACGTCGCGCACCAGGAGCGCCGGCACGGCGAGTCGAAGTTCGGCCGGGCCCGCTTCTGGCGGGGGTTCCTCGACCTCATCACCGTCAAGTTCCTGACCACCTACACGGGCCGCCCATTCCACCTGTTCGGGGGCATCGGCGTGATCATGGGGATCGCCGGGTCGGGGCTGCTGGCGTGGATGCTGGTCGAGCGCATCGCCGGGAACCAGGTGGGCACGCGGCCGGCGCTGCTGGCCGGTGTGCTGCTGGTGGTCGTCTCGCTGCAGATGATCCTGCTCGGTCTGCTCGCCGAGCTCAGCGTGCACCTCAGGCGCGGCACCCACGCCCAGCAACCCGAGGCCGAACGGACGTGACCACCCGCGGGCCCGGGCTCGGCGAGAGACCCGTCGCCGCCGCCGAGCGCCCGCGGCCGATCGGCCTCGCCCCGGGTGCCCCGCTCCTGGCGGCCGGGCAGGACGCCGCCAAGTACGGGTCGTCGAACCCCGTCGTCCGCGGCCTGCTGGACCGCTGGTCCGGCCGGCTGCGGAGCGTCGTCGGCGCGCAGTCCGGCACCATCGTCGACGTCGGCGTCGGCGAGGGACTGTGCCTCGAGCGGGTGCTGGCCTCACCGGCGGTCGACGCCCGGGTGGTCGGCATCGAGTACCGCCACGACAAGGCGGCGATCGCCCGCCGGCTGGATGGGGTGGTCACCGTGGTCGGCGACGCCGGCATGCTGCCCCTGCCGTCGCGGTGCGCCGACCTGGTGACCTGCATCGAGGTCCTCGAGCACCTGCCCGCGGTCGCGCCGGCGGTGGCCGAGCTGGCCAGGGTGACCACCGAACGGTGCGTCGTGTCCGTTCCCTGGGAGCCGTGGTTCCGCCTCGGGAACCTCGGCCGGGGCAAGAACGTGGCGCGGCTGGGGAACGACCCCGAGCACGTCCAGTGGTTCACGCCCGCCCGCCTCCGCCGCACGCTCGAGACGTCGTTCCGCGAGGTGCGGGTCGTGCGTGCCTTCCCGTGGATCATCGCCGAGGCACGCGGCCCGCGCGTCGGCGCCTGATCCGGCGCCGCCTGCCCTCGGGTCACCGTCCGCACCCCGCGTATTCCCTGGCCGCGCTGCGTGAGGCGCGCGTGGTTCGGGGCGCGGACCGGCGCCCCGCTACCCTTGGACTGACATGTCATCCGTCTGGACGCAGCTCGAGCCGCACCTCGCGGGCGTGGAGAAGCCGGCCCGCTACATCGGGCTCGAGCTCGGCGCGCAGCGTCCCCTCCCTGGTCAGGGCGCTGTGTCGTGGCTGCTGACGTACCCCGACACCTACGAGATCGGGCTGCCCAACCAGGGCCTGCAGATCCTCTACGAGATCCTCAACGAGCGTGACGACGCCGTCGCGGAGCGCGCGTACGCGCCGTGGGGCGACCTCGAGGCCGTCATGCGGGCCGAGCGCATCCCGCTGTTCTCGGTCGACACCCACCGTCCGGGCCACGAGTTCGACATCCTGGCCTTCAACCTGTCGGCCGAGCTGACCTACACGAACCTGCTCAACTGCGTCGACCTCGCGGGCGTGCCGGTGCGCGCCGCCGAGCGCCGCCCCGGGCACCCCCTCGTGGCCGCGGGTGGGCACTGCACCTACAACCCCGAGCCGCTCGCCGACTTCCTCGACTTCGTGGTGCTCGGTGACGGCGAAGAGGTGGTGTCCGAGATCACCGAGGTCGTGCGCGGGTGGGTCGCGTCCGGTCGCACCGAGGGCAGCCGCGCCGCCGTCCTGCGCGAGCTCAGCCACGTCGAGGGCGTGTACGTCCCGTCGATGTACGAGGTCGCCTACGACGGCGCCGACCTCCGAGCGGTCACGCCGCGGTACGCCGACGTCCCCGAGCGGGTCGAGAAGCGCACGATCGCCGACCTCGGCGCCTGGCCCTACCCGAAGAACCAGCTCGTGCCGCTCACCGAGGTGGTGCACGATCGGCTGAACGTCGAGGTGTTCCGGGGCTGCACGCGGGGCTGCCGCTTCTGCCAGGCCGGCATGATCACCCGCCCGGTGCGCGAGCGCCCCGCCGACCAGGTGCGCACGATGGTGTCCGACGGGCTGCGCCGCACCGGGTACGACGAGGTGGCGCTCACCAGCCTGTCGACCGCCGACTTCTCGGGCATCGAGAGCACGGTGCAGGGAATCGTCGACGACCCGACCAACTGCGGCCAGGTGTCGGTCAGCCTTCCGAGCCTGCGGGTCGACGCGTTCACGGTGGGCATCGCCGGGCAGATCCAGAAGGCCCGCCGCACCGGCCTCACCTTCGCCCCCGAGGCCGGGACCTGGCGCATGCGCCAGATCATCAACAAGCTCATCCGCGAGGAAGACCTGTACGGCGCGGTCGAGAGCGCCTTCAGCAGCGGGTGGCGTCGGGTGAAGCTGTACTTCCTCACGGGCCTGCCGTCCGAGACCGACGCCGACACGCTCGGCATCCTCGACCTGGCCCGCAACTGCGTCGAGATCGGGCGCGCCCACACCAAGGGCGTGGCGGTGAAGGCGTCGGTGGGCGGGTTCGTGCCCAAGCCCTTCACCCCGTTCCAGTGGTTCGGGCAGAACACGGCCGAAGAGCTGCGCCGCAAGATCACGCTGCTGCGCGACGGGGCCCGCTCGACCAAGGGCGTGCAGCTGACCTGGCACGACCCCCAGGCCACCCTCATCGAGGGGCTGGCGTCGCGCGGCGACCGCCGCCTCGGCCCGGTGATCGAGCAGGTGTGGCGGCGCGGCGGCACGTTCCAGGAGTGGAGCGAGCACTTCCGCCTCGACCTGTGGCTCGAGGCCATGGCCGACCACGGGCTCGACGTCGAGTGGTACGTCTACCGCCACCGCACCGAGGACGAGGTCCTGCCGTGGGACCACATCTCGGCCGGCCTCCACAAGGACTTCCTGTGGCAGGACTGGCAGGACGCGCTGGCCGAGGTCGGCCTGCCCGACTGCCGGTGGACGCCGTGTTACGACTGCGGCGCCTGCACGGGCTACGGCATCGAGCACGTGGTGGCGTCGGCGACGCCGCCCGCCGGCGGGAGTCAGGGCACCGGCCAGGATCTCTCGACCGGGCACCTTCCCGGTGCGGTGCCGGTCACATTGCGGGCGCGCCCGCTGGCGGGGTCCCGCTCATGACCGAGCGGAGCGAGGTCCAGAGGTGCAGTCGGCCCTGCGCCACGAAGTGGCGATTCGGTCAATGGTGCGCCCGAAGGGTGCACCAGTGACCGAGGGCGTCAACGCCACCCCGCACGGGCCGCTGCCACGCGTTCGCATCCGGTTCTCCAAGCACGGCAAGGTGCGCTTCACCAGCCACCGTGACCTGGCCCGCATCTGGGAACGGGCGCTGCGGCGCGCCGGCGTCGGCGTCGCCTACACCGAGGGCTTCTCGCCCCGGCCCCGGCTCAGCTTCGGGCTGGCGCTGTCGACCGGCCACGAGTCCGAGGCCGAGTACCTCGACGTCGTGCTCCGCGAGGCGCCCTCCCCGTCGACGGTCGAGCAGCTGCCCGCGCAGCTCGCCCCGGTCCTCCCCGCGGGCATCGAGGTGCAGCGCACGGTGGCGCTGCCCGCCGGAGCCGACTCGCTCCAGCAGGCGGTGACCAGCTGCACCTGGCACATCGAGGTGGCCGACATCGCCCCGCCCGACGCCGCTGCCGGCGTGGCGCGGGCGCTGGCCGCCACCGAGCTCGCGTTGACCCGCGAGCGCAAGGGCAACACCGTCACCGACGACGTGCGCCCCGCCATCCGCGACCTGCGTGTGCTCGGCCCCGTCACCGAGGTCGTCGCACCGCTCGCTCCACGGCGTTCGGGCCTGGGCACGGCGCTGGAGGCCGAGCTGGCCACCCAGCCCCGCGCTCTGCGCCCGGTCGAGCTCGTCGCCGCCATCGACCCGACGTGGGTCGTGGCGCGGGTCACGCGCATTCACCAATGGACGCAGGCCGGCGGCGCCCGGCACGAGGTCGTCGACCTCGGGCCGGCAGCGACGCCGCCTCCGCACGCCGAGGCGCGTGCGTCATGAGAAGGGAACTCACCACCCATGTCCGAGACAGACGTTTCCGGCCCGGAGGCGCCGAAGCCGGGCCCTGAGGAATCCAGGGCCCCGCGGTCCGAGGCCACGTCGACTCCCGCGACCACGGCCTCGTCGGCTGACAACGCCGACGGCCCTCCGACCGCACGCACCGCCGGCTCCGGCGGTTCGACCTCCTCCCCGGCGCCGGCCGGCGCTTCGGACGCGCCAGGCGGGACGACCGACGCATCCGCGAGCGCGGGCGACCCCGGCGACGGTTCGTCGTCCGACGGTTCGTCGGGCGGCGATCCGGCCCGCAAGCGGCGGCGGCGCGGTTCGCGCGGCGGCCGCAAGCGCAGCAAGCCCCGCACCGAGGGTGAGGGCACGCCAACTCCGGGCGACGCCGACGACGCATCCGACGACGGTGGGTCCGCCCGCGGCGGGAAGGGGCGAGCCCCGACGACCCCGGCGGGCCGTTCCGACGGTGACGCCGACGCCGACTCCGACCTGACCGACGACGCCGGCTCCCACACGACCGGCGACGGGACGGCGCGCCCCGGCGACGCCCGCCGGCACCAGGGCCGCGGGCGCGGTCGCACGCGTGGCGCGGCGGCCGACCGGAACCCCGAGCTGCCCGACCGCCACCGCGAGGGGCGTCCGGCGTCGGTCGAGGCCGCGGAGGCGTCGCTCGTCCCCAAGGCGCCGCCGCCGAAGCCCCGCATCGGCGACAGCATCCCGCCCGAGGTCCTCCGCCAGATCGAGGCCAAGCAGGCCGACGAGGGGGACGAGGGTGGCGAGGCCGAGGCCGAGGGCGACGGCCGCAAGCGCCGACGCCGGCGCGGCGGCCGGGGCCGGACCGCCGGCAAGGCGCCCCAGCAGACCGGGGGTCGGGCCAGGGCCAAGGGCACCGACAAGCCGGTCGAGGCTCTGCTCGCCCACGAGCCGACCGAGCTCGACGACGAGACGCTCGAGCGCCGCCGCGGCCGCGAACGCAAGGGGCGCGCCGTCGGGCGCTATTCGATGTGCGTGCACGTCGGCCCGACCGCCACGCAGATCGCGGTGCTCGAGGGCCGGTCGCTCATCGAGCACTACGTGTCGCGCCCGTCCGACGACGTGTCGCAGATCCACGGCAACGTCTACCTCGCCCGGGTGCAGAACGTGCTGCCCGGCATGGAGGCGGCGTTCGTCGACATCGGCACCCCCAAGAACGCGGTGCTGTACCGGGGCGACGTCCACTACGACCCCGAGGACATCGAGCGGTCGACCAAGGGCGGTCGGGGCAACGGCCGCCCCCGGATCGAGGACGTGCTCAGGGCCGGGCAGAACATCATCTGCCAGGTCACGAAGAACCCGATCGGCGCCAAGGGCGCGCGCCTCACGCAAGAGGTGTCGCTGCCCGGCCGGTTCGTGGTCCTCATCCCGAACTCGTCGACCTACGGCATCTCGAAGCGCCTGCCCGACGACGAGCGCAAGCGGCTGCGGCAGATCCTCGACCGGGTGAAGCCGGCCGAGCACGGCGTCATCGTCCGCACCGCGGCCGAGAACGTCACGACCGAGGAGATCGAGGCCGACGTGCTGCGGCTGCTCGACCAGTGGCGCCAGATCGACGCCCTCGCCAAGCGGTCGAAGGCCCCCACGCTGCTGTACCGCGAGCCCGACATGGCGGTGCGTGTCATCCGCGAGGAGTTCAGCCAGGACTACCGCAGCGTGCTCATCGACGACCGCGAGCTGTACACGGCGGTGCGCGACTACGTGGCGTCGATCAGCCCCGAGCTGGCGGACCGGGTCGAGTACTACGACCCCGAGGCCGAGGCCCTGCCGCTGTACGAGCGGCACCACGTGCACGAGCAGATCCACCGGGCGCTCGACCGCAAGGTGTGGCTGCCGTCGGGCGGCTCGCTCATCATCGAGCACACCGAGGCGCTCACCGTCATCGACGTGAACACGGGGAAGAACGTGGGTCGGTCGAGCCTCGAGGAGACGGTGTTCAAGAACAACCTCGAGGCCGCGGTCGAGATCGCCCGCCAGCTCCGGCTGCGCGACGTCGGCGGCATCATCGTCGTCGACTTCATCGACATGGAGAAGGCCGGCAACCGCGACGAGGTCGTGCGGGTGTTCCGCGACGCGCTGTCGCGGGACAAGACCCGCACCCAGGTGTTCGAGATCTCCGAGCTGGGCCTGTGCGAGATGACGCGCAAGCGCATCGGCGAAGGCCTGCTCGAGTCGTTCACCGCTCGCTGCCCCGAGTGCGACGGCCGCGGCGTCCTGGTCGACAAGGAGCTCCTGCCCGACTGAGTAGGTCGCGCCCTCGCCGCCCGACTGACGACGGGTGGCGAGTGGCGGCCCGGCGGGCGCCTGGGTAGGCTGACCCGTCCCCTTCGAGGTAACGCGTGCCCCGCGGCGCGCCTGACGAGGCAGATCGCATGTACGCAGTCATCAAGAGCGGCGGCAAGCAGTACAAGGTCGAGAAGGGCCAGCAGCTCGAGGTCGAGCTGGTCGGCACCGACGACGACGAGAAGGTCGAGCTCACGCCCGTCCTGCTGGTCGACGGCGACACCGTGCTCGCCGGCCCCAAGGCCCTCAACAAGGCCAAGGTCACCGCCAAGGTCGTGGGCGAGGCCAAGGGCCCCAAGATCACGGGCTTCACCTACAAGAACAAGTCCAACCAACGGAAGCGCTGGGGCCACCGCCAGCGCTACTCGACGATCGAGATCACCGGGATCTCCAAGGGCTGACGGAGGCCGACATGTCGAAGACCAAGGGCGCCGGCTCCACCAAGAACGGCCGCGATTCCCAGTCCAAGCGCCTCGGCGTCAAGGCGTTCGACGGCACCGCGGTCACCGCCGGGTCGATCATCGTGCGCCAGCGCGGCACCCGCATCCACCCGGGCGAGAACGTGGGCCGGGGCAACGACGACACCCTGTTCGCCCTCGCCGACGGCAACGTCAAGTTCGGCGAGCGCAAGGGTCGCAAGCTCGTCGACATCCTCCCTGCCGACTGAGCCTCACCCCACCGGAGCGGGCACCGGTTCTGGCTCACCGGCGGCGGCTTCGTCGTCGGCGGTCGCCTCGCTCGTCTCGGGGGGTGACGGCCGGCGGGCCCACACGCCCGCGACCAGCAGGACCAATGCCGGCTCGGCCGGAGCGCGGTACCGGAGCTGACCGAACGTCAACGCCACCGCCAGCGTCATGACGATGATCGGGGCGAGTAGCGGGGAGAGCGGCGTGCCGCGGCGCCGCAGCCGCAGCGCGCCCACCGGAGCCAGCACGAGCATCACCCAGCTCATCGCGAACGCCGCCCACGTCGCCGGCACCTCGGTGCCGAAGAACGTCTCGAAGCCGACCTGCTGGCGGGGACGGAACAGCCCCCAGACCCGCGCCACCCGCGCGGCCATGACGAGCGGGACCCGCTCGAGGTGGTCCATGCCGTATGTCGTCCACGAGTCGGCCGGGTCGTCCTCGTCGAGGGATGCGGCCAGGCACTTGTAGGACTTGTAGCCGAGCGCGTTCCCGTAGAACCCGTCGTTGCACCAGCTCGCCGCCACCGTGTCGCCCGACTGGTCGGAGAGCAGCACGACGTGGTCGAAGCGCGACAGGTTGTAGACCACCCACGGCGCCACGACGACCAGCGTCGTGACGCCGACGACGAGCACGGACGCCACGGCGTGGCCGACGCTGCGGCGCTTGTACCAGAACAGCGGCACCGCGATCAGGGGACCGAGCAGCACGAGCTCGGACCGGCTCAGGGCGGCGAGGCCCAGGGCGACACCCAGCCAGATCGCCGTCGCCCGGCGCGGGTCGTCCCAGCACCGGTAGGCGGCGAGGATCACCACGGCCACGGCGAACATGGCCATCGTCTCGGAGAGCACCCAGCCGTCGGGCATCCACATGGTCGGGAACACCGCCGCCAGCCCGGCTCCGGCGAGGCCGGCCCTGGGCCCGCCGATGCGGCGACCGGTCAGGCCCACGACACCCACGGTGGCGGCGCCGAGGAAGCAGGCCCACACCTGGTGCTCGAAGAAGGTGCGCAGCCCGACCAGGGACCCCGCGGCGAGGTAGACGATGAACGCCGGCGGATGGTCCGCCCCCTGGATCTCGCGGAACGAGAAGGCGGCCGCCACTGGGTGGATGAACCCGCGCCCGTCGGCCAGCAGGTTCGCGCCCACGTGGTAGTAGACGGCGTCGCCCCGCTCGAGCGACGAGTCGCTCCACCCGATGACGTAGCCGAGCCGGATGGCGAGGGCGGCGGCGACGATCGCGAGCAGCCACGCGTGCCACACGGTGAACCGGCCGCGCCACCGACGGCGCGGCGGGTCGGCAAGGGTGCCCGCCATGACCTCCTCCCCCAGCACGGACGCGAGCGTAGTCGGCGGCCCGGACGGCTTCCGGTGGACCGGCGCACCCACGGTGCCCGCCGGTGGGCGGCGCCGCGGGGCGGGTCAGCCGGCGGGCAGGTGGGCGAGGACCGGGGCGTGGAGCTGCGACTTGAGGGCGACGGCGATGGCGCGGGCCTTGCCGGTGAGCGGGGCGGCCAGCTCGACCGCCGCGGGCACGAGGTCGTCGACCTCGGCGAGCCCGTGGGCGATCCCGGCCCCGACCGCGGCGGGCCCGCCGTAGCGACGGCCGGTGAGGATCGCCTCCTCGGCGACCGGGCCGGCCAGCCGGTGCCTGACCAGGGCGAGCATCAGCGGGTGGAACTGCATGCCCAGGTCGATCTCGGGAAGGCAGAACCAGCCCCGGTCGGGGCGCATCACCCGGCGGTCGTGGGCCAGGGCGAGCATCGCCCCGATGCCGAAGGCGTGGCCGTTGAGCGCCGCCACCGTCGGCACGGGGAACGTCAGCAGGCGGCTGAGCAGGTGCAGCGTCCGGTCCATGAACGCGTTGAGGTCGTCGCCGGACAGCGCGCCGAGGAAGTCGAGGTCGAATCCGTTCGAGTAGTGCTTCTCGGCGCCGACGGTCACCAGACCGCGGGCGTCGTCGTTGGCGGCCACCACGTCGAACGCCGCGTGCAGCTCGTCGACGAACACGTTGTCGAAGGCGTTCACGCCCCGGTCGATGCGGATGACGCCGTGGTCGTCCACCCAGTCGATGTCCATCGTCACCCCTCGCTCGCCCGCTCGGCACGGTGCGCTCGACCGTATCCCGCCGCCCGGATGGGGCCCGCCACCGGTTCGCACGCGCCGGCGACGGCCGTCATACTCGCCGGGTAGTGGCCCAGTTCGTCGACGAGACAAACCTGCACGCCAAGGCGGGTGACGGAGGGGCCGGGGCGGTTGCCTTCCGGCGGGAGGCCCACGTCGCCCGGGGTGGCCCCGACGGCGGCGACGGGGGTTCGGGTGGCGACGTCTGGCTGGTGGCCGACCACAACGTGGCCTCGCTTCTTGCCTTCCGCGACCACCCGTTCCGGCGTGCGACCGACGGCACCCACGGCAGCGGGAAGGGCCGCCACGGACGGCGCGGCGAGGACGTCGAGGTCCCGGTCCCCCCGGGGACCGTCGTCCGTTCCCAGGACGGCGAGGTGCTGGCCGACCTCGTCCACGCCGGCGACCGCTACGTGGCCGCCCAGGGCGGCCGGGGTGGGCGGGGCAACGCCCGGTTCCTGTCCAACCGGCGACGGGCGCCGGCGTTCGCGGAGCAGGGCGAGGTGGGCGAGGAGCGCTGGCTGCGCCTCGAGCTCAAGCTCATGGCCGACGTGGCGCTCGTCGGGTTTCCCAACGTCGGCAAGTCGACGCTCATCAGCGCGGTGTCGGCCGCCAAGCCCAAGATCGCCGACTACCCGTTCACCACCCTCGAGCCGCACCTCGGCGTCGTGCGCCTCGACGACGGCACCGAGTACGTGGTGGCCGACATCCCGGGGCTCATCGAGGGGGCCGCCGACGGGAAGGGCCTCGGCCACCAGTTCCTGCGCCACATCGAGCGGGCCCGGGTGCTGTGCATCCTCCTCGATCTCGCCCCGGTGGCCGAGCGCCCCCCGGCCGAGCAGCTGTCCGTGCTGCTCGACGAGCTCGGCGCCTACCAGCGCGACCTGCTGGAGCGCGAGCGCGTCGTCGTCGGCAGCCGGGCCGACCTGGCCGCCGAGGGCGGGCCCGACGACGGCGCGGGTGCCGAAACCGACGGCATCGACCTCGACCTGCGCATCTCGGCGGTCACCGGCGCCGCCATCCCCCAGCTGCGCGGGCGCCTGGCCGACGCGGTACGGCGAGCGCGGGCCGAGGTGCCCGAGCCCAGCCAGTTCGTCGTCCACCGCCCGGTCACCGAGGGCTACCGCGTGGTCCGCGACGGCGGCGGGTGGGTGGTCGAGGGACGCGACGCCGTCCGCGCCGTCAACCTGTCCGACCTGACCCGTCACGACGCCCTCGACGAGGCTCACCGCCGGCTCAAGCGCCTGGGGATCGACCGCGCCCTGGCGCGGGCGGGCGCGCAGCCGGGCGATCAGGTGCGCATCGGCGGCCTGGTGTTCGACTACGAAGACGAGGACGCGGTCGGATGATCGTCGTGGCCAAGGTCGGCACGACGTCGATCACCAGCGACAGCGGCGAGATCGACGATGCCGCGATCGGGAAGTTCTGTGCCGAGGTCGTGCGCCTGCGGCTGGCCGGGCACCGGGTCGTCATGGTGACGAGCGGCGCCATCGCCGCGGGGCTGCCCGCACTCGGCATGTCGGCGGTCCGCCCGCGCGACGCGGTGACGCTGCAGGCGGCGTCGGCGGTGGGGCAGAGCCGCCTCATGCGGGTCTACGACGCGGCGCTGGCCGAGGGCGGGCTGGTCGGCGGCCAGGTGCTGCTCGCACCGCTCGACTTCATGGTCCGCCAGCAGTACCTGCACGCCCGGTCGACCCTCACCCGACTGCTCGAGCTGGGGGTGGTGCCGGTCGTGAACGAGAACGACGCCATCGCCGACGACGAGATCCGCTTCGGCGACAACGACCGCATGGCCGCCCTGGTGGCGCACCTGATCGGCGCAGACCTGCTGGTCCTGCTCACCGACCAGCCCGGCCTGCTCACCGGCGACCCGCGCTTCGACGCCGAGGCGTCGCTCATCGAGGAGATCGTCGAGATCGACCACACCCTGGAGGCGATGGCCGGTGGGGTCGGCAGCGACCGGGGCAGCGGCGGCATGGCGTCGAAGCTGGCGGCAGCCAAGATCGCGGCGTGGTCGGGCGTTCGGGCGATCATCGCCCACGCCGACCGGGAGAACGTGCTGGTCGACGCCGTGGCCGGCGAGGCGGGCGTGGGGACGCTGGTCGTGCCCCGCCGGCGCCGCCTGCCGGCCCGCAAGCTGTGGATCGCCTTCGCCGTGGGCTCGTCGGGCACCGTGCTCGTCGACGAGGGCGCCAAGCGGGCGCTCCTCGATCGGGGCGTGTCCCTGCTGCCGGCCGGCGTCACCGGGGTCGAAGGGCAGCTTCGAGGCCGACGAGGCGGTGGAGATCGCCGGGCCCGACGGCGCCGTGTTCGCCAAGGGGCTGTGCCGTCTCGACGCCGCCGGCCTGCGGGAGGTGGCGGGCCTGCGGACCTTCGACCTGCCCGAGGGCATCACCCACGAGGTCGTGCACCGCGACGACCTCGTCGTGCTGCCCTGACCGGCAGCCGTCGGGGGAGCTTCGGTACGGTCCTCGCGGTGGGTCGGGAGCGATCGCGGTGAGGCTCGGGCCGGGGGAGAGGAGCGCCGATCCGGCCGTCCCGTGCGCCGGCCCGCGCCGGCTCGGCCCCGGACGACGGGCCGGGTGATGCCCCCGGCGGCGACGGCGAGCCCGCCGCCGACACGCCGGTCGGTGCGCGCCGCCGGGGCCCGGTTGCCGGCGCTGGCGGCGCTCCTCGTCGCCCTCGCTGTCGGCGCGGCGATACGGGCGTGGCAGGTCGGTGGCCGCGCCGCGCTGCCGTGGAACGACACGACCGACTTCCTCGCCATCTCGGGCGAGGGGTGGGCCAGCGTGGGGCTGTGGGCCGGCGCCCGGGCGCCCGGGGTCCCCGTCGCGCTCAAGCTGGTGGGCGGCGACGGCGAGCGATACGTCGACCTGCAGGCCGCCGGTGCGGTGGTGTGCTGGGCCGCGCTGTGCGCGTCGGTGGCCACCGTCGTGGCGGGGCGCTGGGCGCGGGTCGTGGCGGTGGCCGCGATCCTGGCCTTCTCGCTCACGACGCCGGTCACCATGTGGGAGCGGTCGATCCTGTCCGAGTCTCCCGGCGTCGCCGCCCTCGCCCTCGTCGTGGCGGCCGGCCTCCAGGTCGCTCGGGGGCTGACCTGGGGGCGCGTGGCGTTGCTCGCCGCGGCGCTCGTGCCCTGGCTGGCCGTGCGCGACACCCACGCGGTCGTCGCCCTCGTCGGCGGCGCCGCCGCCCTGGCCGTCGCGGTCGGGGTGGCGCTCGTCGACCGCCGGCGCCGGTCCGAGGACACGCCCCCGTCGACCGCACGGCGGTCCCTCCCGGTGGCGGCGGTGGGGGCGCTGTCCGTCGGGCTGGGGCTCCTCGTGCTCGTGGGGGCGGCGCACGGGGAGCGGCAGGCCTTCCCGACCCGCAACGTGTACGAGGTGCGGATCCTGCCGTACCCCGACCGGGTGCGGTGGTTCGCCGACCACGGCATGCCGCAGGCCGAGGAGTTCCTCGGGCCCGACGCCCGCCGCCCGTACCGCGAGCCGGGGCTGCCGCCGGTGGTGTACGTCCCCGACGACGACCCCGAGCTGGGGGAGTGGCTCGCCTGGGTCGAGGGCGACGGCCGCCCCGCCCTGGCCCGCTTCGCGCTGACCCATCCGACCTACCTGCTCCGCGAGCCGCTGCGGGTCCCCGAGCGCAGCTTCAACAACGCCAGGGGCGATCGGAGCTTCTACGAGCCGGTCGACCACCCGCACGTGCCGCTGGTCGACGCACTGCTGGCCCACCGGACGCCCGCGGTGCTGCTCGGCGCCGGGCTGGTGGGGGGATGGGCGATCGGGCGGCGGCGCGCCACCCCGGCCCTGCTGGTGGGCGCGGTGACCGCCGTCCTGGCGCTGCCGCACGGGGCGGTGGCCTGGCACAGCGACGGGATGGAGACGGCGAGACACCTGGTCGTGCCCGCCATCCAGCTCCACCTCGGGGTGCTGCTCATGATCGTCGGGCTGCTGCCCGCCGCGGCGACCACCACCCCCGAGCGGCCCCCGGCGGACGGGGTAGCGTCGGCGCATGGCTGACGAGACGCCGCTGTCGATCGCCCACCCCGACATCCCCGCCGTCGGCGGCGTGGTGGTGATGCAGGAGGCGTTCGGCGTCACCGAGCACATCGAGGACGTGTGCCAGCGCCTCGCCGACGCCGGCTGGCTGGCCGTGGCGCCGCACCTCTACCACCGGACGGGCGACCCGATCCTGCCCTATGACGACTACTCGCAGATCACGCCGCACGCGGTCGAGCTGAACCCCGATGGCATCCTGGCCGACGTGGACGCGGCCCTCGCCTTCATCGAGGGCGCCGGCTTTCCGACCGACACGGCGGGGGTGGTCGGGTTCTGCATGGGCGGAACGCTGGCCCTGGCCACCGCGGTCGAGCGCCAGGTCGGGGCGGCGGTGACCTACTACGGGTCCGGCATCCTGAAGGGGCGCTTCGGGTTCCCGCCGCTGGTCGAGCTCGCCCCGCTGCTGCGGGCGCCGTGGCTGGGGCTGTTCGGCGACGACGACCAGGGCATCCCCGTCGACGAGGTCGAGCGCCTGGCGACGGCCGCCGCCGACGCGCCGGTGCGGACCGAGGTGCGGCGCTACGCGGGTGCGGGTCACGGCTTCAACCGCGACGGCAGCGACTCCCACGTCCCCGAGGCCGCGGCCGACGCCTGGATGCGCACGCTCGACTGGTTCGCCGACAACCTCACCACCGGCGCCACCGAGTCGGTCTGACCCGTTCGGCCGACCCGCCGGCGGGCCCGCTCCCGGTGCGAGGCCGGCCGGCTACAGGTCGGGGAAGCCCAGCTCGAGGTTGGGCTGGTCGAGGCCGCCGTCGGCGCCGATCACCTTGCCCGTGACGTAGGCGCTCGCGTCCGACGCCAGGAACAGGACCGTCGCGGCGATGTCGTCGGGATCGCCGATGCGCCGGAGGGGCGTCGACTGCTCCATCGTCGTGCGGGCCGTCTCGTCGTCGAGCACCAGCTCGAGCGCGGAGGTGGCCACCGAGCCGACCGAGATGGCGTTGACCCGGATGCGGGGGGCGAGGTCGCGGGCGGCCAGCTCGGTGTAGTGCGAGAGCGCGCCCTTCGCCGTCCCGTAGGCGAGGTAGCCCCGGCCGCTGACCCGGCCCATGACCGACGAGATGTTCACGACGGCCCCGGTCGGCCCGCCGGGCTCGCGGCCCTCGAGCATCAGCGGCACGGCGGCGTGGGTGAGGGCATGGGCCGTCGAGACGTTGAAGTGGAACGCGTCCTCGAGATGGCGGGCCTTGGTCCGCACGAACTCGCGGGGCATCGACCCACCGACGTTGTTGACGAGGATGTCGAGCCGGCCGAAGGCGGCGCGGGCGGCCTCGGCCAGGCCGGCGGCGGCGTCGAGGTCGCTGAGGTCGGCCGGGACCACCGCCGCTCGCCGGCCCGCCGCCTCGATCTGCTTGGCCACGTCGACCAGCTGCGACTCGGTCCGGGCCGAGATCACCACGTCGGCGCCGGCCTCGGCCAGCGCGACAGCCGACGCGGCTCCGATGCCGCGTCCCGCGCCCGTGACGACGGCCACCCGGTCGGTCACCCGGAATCGGTCGAGGATCATCGTGCGCCCCTTGCTCGCTCGTGCGGCCCCCTCGGCCGGACCGGACGCACACTAGCGGTGCGGCGACAACGCTTGCCTTTGGCAACCAACTCCGGATTGGGCCGACTGCCCGGCACGCCGGATCAGTAGCGGCCCCGATCGAGCCGCGCCTGGGCCGCCGCGAGCCACCCCGCAGCCGAATCGGCCGCGACGCGCGCCTCGGTGGTCGCCGCCCCGGCGGCAGCGGCGGCGGCCCCCGCGAGGTCGGGCCGCGCCGGGGTGAACAGCCACGTCGTGAACAGGTCGTCGAGCTGCTGGCCGGACACCTCCTCGGCCAGGGCGATGAACTGCTCGGTGGTGACGTTCCCGCCGCTGTTCGCGGCCGCCCACTCGCGGATGATCGCCCAGAACGCGTCGTCGCCCACGGCCTCTCGGAGGGCGTGCAGGGTCATGGCGCCACGGAAGTACACGGGGTTCGAGAACAGGTCCGTGACGCCGGGGTCGCCGATCGTGACGGTCCAGAACGGGTCATCGGCCGGGAAGGCGTCGTAGGTGGCCTGGAAGGACTCGTCGGGCGTCGCCTGGCCCTCGTACTCGGCCCACAGCCACTCGGCGTAGGTGGCGAATCCCTCGTTGAGCCAGATGTCCTGCCAACGGGCCAGCGCCACGTCGTCGCCGAACCACTGGTGGGCCATCTCGTGGGCGACGACGAAGTCGCCGTTCGTGGGGTTGCCCTGCTGGTCGAGCCAGAAGTACTTCGAGTACACCGAGCGCGTCTGGGTCTCGAGCGCGAAGAACAGGTCGTCGTGGTTGTCGACGATCCCCCCGGCGGTGCGGAAGGGATAGGGCCCGAACGCCGCGCTGAGCACGGCGATCACCTCGTCCTGGCGTGCGAGCGACGAGTCGATCTCGGCTCGCAGTCCGCCCGTGATGGCCGAGTCGACGGCGTCGTAGACCGGCAGGCCGGCGTCGGTCCGCCAGGTCGTCACGTCCCACGCCCCGATGTCGATCGTCGCCAGGTACGAGGCCATCGGCTCGCGGGCGGACCACCGCCACGTCGTCCACCCGTGACGGCTGCGCTCGCGGCGCGGCACGCCGTTGGCCACGACCTCGAATCCGTCGGGGACCGTGACCTCGAAGCTGTACGACGCCTTGTCGATCGGGTGGTCGTTGACGGGGAACCACGCGGTCGCGGCCTCGGGCTGGCCGGCGACGATGGCCCCGTCCGGCGTGGTCATGAAGCCCGCGGGAAGGCCGAACCCCGGGATCTCGAACGTCACCGGCACGCCGCCGTAGGCGATCTCGACGGTGAACCGGTGCCCGTCGCGCAGCGGGCGCCTCGGCGTCACGATCAGCTCCTGGCCGTCGCGGGTCCAGCTGGCGTGCCGCCGGTCGACCTTCACGCTCGTGACCTCGAGCCCCACGAGGTCGAGGTGGAACGAGCACAGGCTCTGGGTGGCCTCGGCCCTGATGGACGCCTCACCGTCGAGCCGATCGGTCGCCGGGTCGTAGGTGATGTCGAGGTCGTAGCTGCCGACCTGGTAGCCGCCGTTGCCGTAGGTGGGGAAGTACGGGTCGCCGGCGCCCGCGGCACCGGGCGTGCAGGGTTGGCCGCCGCCGTCCGCGGCTGCCACCCCGGGTGTGCCCACCACCAGTGCCGCCACCAGCAGCACGGCACCCCACCGCAAACGGTTCGTTCGGGTCGTCGTCACGCGGTCCCCTCCGTCGCATCCCACGCACCCGCCGTAACCATGAGACCACGCCGCCCGCGGCGCCGCAACCGGCCCCGGCCCCGGTCCTCCGGGTCAGCCGGGGGCGTGCTGGCGGACCCAGGTGTGCATGGCGATGCCCGACGCCACGCCGGCGTTGATCGAGCGGGTCGACCCGAACATGGCGATCGAGCACACCGGGGCGCAGGCGGCGCGGGCCGCCACCGACAGGCCCGGGCCCTCCTGGCCGAACACGAGCACGCACCGGCGGGGGAGCTCGACCGTCTCGAGCGGCACCGATCCCGGCAGGTTGTCGACGCCCACCAGCGGCAGGCCCTCGCCCGCCGCCCACGCGACGAGGTCCTCGATGGTCGGGTGGTGCTCGACGTGCTGGTAGCGCTCGGTGACCATGGCGCCGCGCCGGTTCCAGCGGCGGCGCCCGACGATGTGGACCGCGGCCGCGCCGAACGCGTTGGCGTTGCGGACGACCGTGCCGATGTTCATGTCGTGGCGCCAGTTCTCGATGGCGACGTGGAACGGGTGCCGCCGGGCGTCGAGGTCGGCGACGATCGCCTCGACCGTCCAGTACCGGTACCGGTCGACGACGTTGCGCCGATCCCCCCGCTCGAGCAGCTCGCGGTCGAACCGGGGATCGTCGGGCCACGGCTGCGGGTGCGGCCCCACCCCCACCCCCACCCCCTCGTCCGGGCTTTCCACAGCCCGTTCGGGGGTCATGGCACCCGAAACAGCTGTGGAAATCGCGGTGGAGGCCGGGTCAGCCGCTCGTGCCCGGGGACGGGGTGCCGGGGGACGGGGTGCCCTCGGCGGGGGCGTCGGCCGGGGTGTCGGCGGTGTCGGTGCTGCCCGCGGTCAGGCCGAGCTGCGAGCGGATCTGGGCCAGGCGGGCCTGGGCCTCGCTGTTCATCGACGCCTGCTCGACCTCGAGCATGCGGCTCTCGACCGACGACTCGGTGAGCTCGGCCATGCCCTTGGCCTTGGCGTAGCGGGCCTCGATCTTGTCGCGCACCTCGTTGAGCGTGGGCACGTCCTGCCCCACGGCCTCGGACAGCGACGACATCGCCGAGTTCATCTGCTCCTGCATCTTCGCCTGGTCGAGCTGGCTGAGGAGCTTCTGGCGCTCGGCGAGCTTCTGCTGCAGGGCGGACGAGTTCTGCTGCACCGCGGCCTTGGCCTGGTTGGCGGCCTCGGTCGACTGCAGGTGCATGGTCTTGAGGTCCTCGACCTCGCGCTCGAGGGCGATGAGCCGGTTGGCGAAGCTCTCGGCCGTGGCCGTGTACTGCGTGGCCTTGGTCTGGTCGCCGGTCTTGACCGCCTCGTCGGCCATGAGCAGCGCCTGGCGGGCGTTGCCGTTGACCTTCTCGAGCTCGCCCATGGAGCGGTTGAGCCGCAGCTCGGTCTGCTTCTGGTGGGCGATGACGTTGGCGGCCTGCTCCTTGAGCCGGCGCTGCTGATCCTGCGCCTCGGCGATGGCCTGCTCGAGCTGGACCTTGGGGTCGGCCCGCTCCTCGAGGCTCATGCCGAGCTTGGCCGTGATGTACGCCCACCACCGTCGGAAGACCTTGAACATGCCCTGCACCTTAGGTCGCAGGCGGCGATCCGACGACGCAGGCCGGGTCAGCGGCGCACGCGGCGGGCGACACCCCGGAGCCGGTCGACGGTGGCCACCGCCTCGGGGACCGCCAGCCGCCGGGTCACGGCGAGGTAGGCCAACCCGGCGGGGCCGACCACCAGCACGGCCTCGACGATGTCGGGCAGCGGGGAGAACAGCCGCTCCGCACCGAACGCCACGCCGGCGGCCACCGCGCAGCCGACGGCGATCGGCGCCAGCCACCGCCCGGCCAGCTTGGTGCGGCCGATGCGCCACGCCAGCGCGGTGCTGAGCAGCCGGTACTCGATCCAGTCGGAGACCATGGCGCCGATGGCCAGGCCGACGATGCCCAGGTGGGGGATGCCCGCGGGGTTGGCCCGGACCGCCTCGGGCAACGGTCCGAAGGCGAGCATGTCGCCCCATCCCTCGATGCCGTCGGGCCCGACGGTGAGCCGGTCCAGAGGGAACATGATGACCACGCCGATGACCGCGGACAGCACGACGCCGAGGACGCCCAGGCGGGCGGGGGTGCGGGCGTCGTCGAGCGCGTACAGCCCGTTCTGCAGCAGCCGGGTGGCGGCCACCGGCAACAGGCCCATGGACAGGAAGGCCAGCGCCATCCAGACGACCACGGTGTCGCCCTGGTCGAACGACCCCCGCTCGAAGATCGCCGCCACCACGACGTCGCCGACCACGATGAAGATCGTGGCGGTGAAGGCCACGTACCAGGCGATGCGGGCCATGCTGTCCTCGAGCCGCAGCCGGAAGCGCCGCCGCGTGTCGGGGTCGTGGACCGTCACCTCGGACATGTCGGGCAGCTCGGCTGCGGCCACGCTCACCCCGAACAGGCCGACCGGCAGCAGGTACAGCACCATCGTGTACGTGAGGGCGGCGATGGCGCCCGAGGCCAGGTAGCTGGCCAGCAGCAGGTCGATCCAGCCCATGATCTGGATGGCGCCGCGGCCCAGGAGCACGGGCACGAACCGGCCGATGACGCTGCGGACCCATTCACTCGCCGTGTCGAGGCTGAGCCGGACGCCGCCCAGCAGCCGCCGCACCGGCAGGATCTGGACGCCGAACTGCAGGATCCCGCCGATCAGCACGCCGAAGGCGAGGTAAACGGCCAGGTCGCGCTGCTCCGCGGCGGTGTCGTGGCCCCCCACGATCAGGAACCCGACGAACAGCGCCGCGATCTGGGCGACGTTCCACACCACCGGCGCCACGTAGGACAGGAAGAAGCGCCGGTGGCTGTTGAGGACGCCCAGGCACCAGGCCGAGAGGACGAGGAAGCCGATGCCCGGGAACATGATGCGGGTCAGCTCGACGGTGAGGTCGTGCTTGTCGCCGGAGAACCCCGGGGCCAGGAGGGTGGTGAGCGGCCCGGCGAACAGGACGCCGATGAGGCTGATGGCCGCGGTGAGGGCGATGAGGAGCCCGGCGATGGCGCCGGCGAGGCGGCCGGCCTCGTCGTGGCGACCCTCGGCCCGCAGGCGGGCGTACACCGGGATGAACGAGGCCGACAGCACGCCCTCGCCGAGCAGGTTCTGCATCAGGTTGGGGATGCGCAGGGCCGCCTTGAAGGCGTCGGCCGCCGGGCTGGTGCCGAGGAAGGCGCTGATGACAATCTCGCGGATGAGCCCCGCGCAACGCGGACAGGAAGATGCCGGCGGCGACGAGCATCGACCCCCGGGAGCTCGGCGGCCGCTCGGCGGCCGGCGGGGCCGCGCGGCCGGCCGGGGGTGGCCCGGGCGGCACCCCCTCGGGGGCCACGCCCGGCTCGGGCGGGGGCCACGCCTCGGGCTGCGACGGCGGTGCGGCCGGCGGCGGCCAACCCGCTGGGCCCGCGGGAGGCTGGGCCGGGGGCGGTGCGACCGGCGGTGCGGGTGGCGGTGCGGTCGCCCGGTCGTCGACGATCGGCGGCTCGGGCAGGACCGGGGGGACCGGCGACGCCATGCCGTCGACGGGCATCGCGGCCTCGTCCAGGCTGATCGCCCGGTGCTCGCCCGTCATCCACGGGGCCAGCGGCTGGCTGGCGACCCCGGGGGACTCGGCCGCCAGGCCGAGCATGTCCGCCGGCACCGGCATCTCGCCCGTGAGCTCGTCGGGACGGTACGCGCCGGTCCTCGTCGCCTCGTCCCCGCGGGCCCAGCGGCGCCCGGGGCGGTCGGCCACCGCGCTCTCGCTGAGCCCGAGGAACTCCCGGGCCCGGCGGCGGTTGGCCTCGCCGTAGTGCAGCTCGGTCTCGTAGTCCTCCGGCTGCATCCGGCGCCGGCGGCGCCGCTCCTCGCCCGGCTCGGACGGTTCCGGCTCGCCTGGCCCCGGGGGCCGTTCCGTCATGCCGTGCCGCCGCTGGGCAGGTCGCGCGGCGGTGGGGGCGCGTTGCCGGCGGCGGCGTCGGTCTCCTCGAGGGCCAGCCGCAGGGCCTCCATCTCCGTGACGAGGTCGTCGACGTCCGATCGGAGGCCCGCCACCGCCACGTCGGTCCCGGCGCGTGCGCTGAGCTCGAGGGTGCGGGCGACGGTCTCGTCGAGGCGGGCGTCGAGCACCCGCAACTCGGACTGGGTCCGATCGATCACCGCGTCGAGGCGCGTGGCGGCGGCTCGCTGGGCCTCCAGCGACTCGACGACGGGGGCGACGGCCGGGTCGAGCTCGGTGGGACGATCGGCCTCACCGGCGCCCGCGGCGCCGGGGCGCAGCTCGGCGAGCTGGCGTTCGATGCGGGCGAGGTCGACCTGGCGGCGGGCCCGCACGAGCGTCTGGCCCCGCTTGGCGATCAGCCAGGTCTCGTCGACGCCCGTGTCGACGCGGGCCGCGATCTCGTGCAGGCGGTCGTGCAGCGGGCCGGACGGGGCCCGGTCGACGGCGGCGGCGATGCGGTTGCGGGCCTGCAGGGCCTCCTGCACGAACCGCCGCCACGGTTCCTGGACCGCGAACGGGTCGATGCGCTCGGGCCGGGGCGACCGGGGCAGCATCCGGACGGCGTTCAGCGCCCACACGGCGGCGCCCGCCAGCGCCGCAGCCCAGACGGGTGCCCCGACGACCGCGACCAGGACGCCGACCGCGGCGCCACCGAGGAGGCCGAGCGGCGACAGCAGGGCGCGCGCCGCGCTCCGGCGGGCGAGGCGGTCGCGGAACGTGGGCGCCATAGGTGTCGATCACGTTACGCGTGCGTGGACGGAACCCGGGGCATCGCGCCCCGGGTTCACCAGGCGATACGGGTCGCCCGGGATCAGCCCGCGTAGCGTTGGAGCGACTCGGTGACCGTGTCCTGGGCGTCGGAGAGCGTGGAGGGGATGTCGGCGCCCTCCAGGAGGATCGCCTCCATGGCCGCCTCGAGTGCGTCCCCCTCGTCGGGGTACGGGCCGATGAGCGGTCCTGGCTGGTCGGGATCGGCGTCGCCGAGCTGCTCGGTCGCCGGGAACAGCAGCACGCCCGCCAGGTCGTCGGTCCAGAAGGCCTGGACCTCGGGGTCGTCGTTGACGGCCTTCACCACCGGCAGGTAGCCGCCGCTGAACAGCCACGTCTTGGCGTTGGCGGGGTCGAGCATGAACTCCAGGAACCGCCAGGACGCCGCCTGCTGCTCGGGCTCGGAGGTGTTCAGGATGTAGAACGCGCCACCGCTGGGGAACACCCGCCCCGCCGACTCGATGCCCGGGAAGGCGCCGGTGCCGGGCACCAGGACGCTGAGGTCGACGCTCGCCACGTCGAAGTCGACCCCCGCCTGCTCGGCGGTGACCGAGCCCGACAAGGCGTCCCTAATGGTGGTCGACGCCGTCGAGGTCTCGACGAGCATCGACGAGTCCTGGGTGACGAGGGCGAGGAACTGGTCGATGCCACCCTCGGTCGCCGCGAACACGTTGAGCAGCCCCTCGTCGTTCATCCTCTGCAGGGACGCCATCATGTCATCGGCCTCGGGCGTGGCGAAGGTGGCCTCGGTGGCGAGGCCCGAGCGCCCGTCGTCGTTGTTGACGATCTCCCCGCCGATGCCGGTGAGCCACGTCTCGAAGTACCACCGGCTGGCGCGGAAGGAGAACGGCTTGTCGCTGACGCCCGTCTCCTTGAGCGTCTTGGCCGCCTCGTACATCTCCTCGAGCGTGTCGGGCGGGTTCTCGGGGTCGAGGCCGGCCTGCGCGAAGTGGGCCTTGTTGAAGTACAGCACCGGCGTCGAGACGTTCATGTAGCCCGGGTACAGCACGTCGCCGACCGAGTACTTCGCCCGGGCCGCAGGCTCCAGCTGGGTCAGGTCGTAGTCCGCGGCCTCCATGCAGGCCTGGGCCGGCAGCATGAGGTCGCTGTCGGCGATGGCCTGCAGCTGGGTGTCCTCGAGGTAGATGAGGTCGGGCAGCTGGTCCGTGCCTGCCGACGCTGCGCTCGTGAACTTGCGGTAGACCTCCTCGTAGGAGGAGCCCTGGTCGCTGGCGTTCAGCACCATCTCCGACTGGCTGGCGTTGAACGACGCCACCTGCTCCTCCATGGCGGCCTTGGCCGAGCCGCCCAGGCCGCCGTACCAGAGCGTGATCTCGACGGGCCCGTCGGCGTCCTCGAGCGCATCGAGGGGGCAGTCGGGCAGGGCCGCGTCGTCGTCGCCGGCGACCACCGCGCCGTCGCCGCCCGAGGTCGGCGGGTCGCTGCAGGCGGCGGCGACCAGGGCCGCCGCGATGAGCACGGCGAGGGCGCCACGTCGGCGCAGGCCCCGCGGTCGGGTTCGGGGTCGGAGACGGGGGATCATCGGGTGTCCTCCGGGAGAGCAGGGGACGGGGGAAGGAGCACCGGGGTCATCCCTTGACCGCGCCGGCGGTCAGGCCCCGGATGATCTGGCGCTGGAATGCGATCAGCAGGATCACGACCGGGATCGCCACCAGCAGGGCGGCGGCCACGCCCACGTTGGCGTTGGCCACCTCGGTGCCGACGATGGTCTTCAGCCTGATCTGCGCGGTCTGGTAGCGGCTGTCGTCGATCACGGCCTGGGGCCACAGGTACTGGTTCCAGGCGCCGAGGGCCGAGATCACGGTGAACGAGGCGATGACGGGCCGGGTCAGCGGGACCGCGAAGCGCCAGAGGAACGCCATGTGGCCGTAGCCGTCGAGCCGCGTGGCGTCCTGGATCTCGGGCGGGACGCCGCGGAAGCCCTGCCGGATGAGGAACGTGCCGAACGCCGTGGCCGCGAACGGCCCCAACAGCCCGGCGTTGGAGTTGATCCACCCCAGCTCGCGGATCGTCTGGACGTTGGCCAGCAGCGTGACCTCGAGCGGGAGCAGCAGCGTGCCCATGAACAGGGCGAAGATCAGGGTCTTCCCCGGGAACCGCAGGAACGCGAACGCGTACGCCGCCAGGATCGAGGTGACGACCTGTGCGACCGTGATGAGCACGGTGATCGAGAAGCTGCGCCCCATCGCTGAGGCGAGCTCGCCCTGGTCCCATCCCCGGCTCCACACCGATGCCCCGAAGCCGACCGTGGCGAACGTGACGATGCCGACGCTGGTCAGCGTGGCGAGCAGGAGCGGCTTCCATGCCGGGCGCTGGTCGCCGAACCCGATGAGCTGGGCGGCGGCCACGCCTGCGAACGCGGCCAGCCACCACCACGCGGTGGTGCCCGAGCGCTCGAACGCCGAACGCCAGATCCCGCTCACCAGGACGGCGAGGACCGCCACGCTGATCACGAGGGCCGCGATCCGGCGCGGCGAAGCGAGCGGCGCAGGGTGGCGCATGGTGGCCCCGGCGGCCCGCAGCTGCACCCACGCCAGCGCCAGAGCGACCACCGCCGTGCGGGCGACGACCGAGAACGCGCCGCCCGTGAGCCACGTGCGGTCCTTCCAGTCGACGTGGACCGGGTGCAGCGGCTTGCCCGCGTTGATGTAGTCGAACGGGGGCGACAGCGCCTGCAGGAGGGCGAAGGCGATCGGCCCCAGCACGACGGCGGCCAGCACGACCAGCAGGCCGTACTGGCCGACGAGCCCGAGCGTGCGGCGCGAGCTCGACTTCCCGATCGTGGCGGCCCGCAACTCGTGTTCGGGGGCGCCGAGCACGTCGTCAGAGGGCAACGTCGCCACGCCGGCGTCAGCGGGCATAGTGGACCCTCCGCTCGAGGATGACGAACTGCAGCGTGGTCACCACCAGGGTGACGAAGAACAGGCCGACCGAGTACACGGCGCCGATGCCGATGTTGTCGGGCCGGTTGAGCCGGTTGATCTTGAACACCAGCGTCTCGGTGGAGCGACCGGGCCGCCCTTGGTGATGATGTCGATCTGGGCGAACGCCTGCAGGCCGAAGATCACGAGCACCACCAGCAGGAACAGCAGGACGGGCGAGATCAGCGGCAGCGTGATGCGGACGAGCCGGCGCACCGGCCCGTAGCCGTCGAGCGTCGCCGCCTCCACCACCTCGTCGGGCACGGCCTGCAGGCCGGCCAGCACGATCACGAACGCCAGGCCCATGTTCTGCCAGATCGACGAGAGCGACACGGCGAACATCGCCATGCCGGTGTCGTTCAGCCAGTCGGTGGCCACGAGGCCGACGACCGGGTTGAACAGGTAGAAGAAGATCACCGAGGTCACGGCGACCGAGCTGGCCAGCGTCGAGCTGAAGATGGCCTGGAAGGCCTTGATGCCCTTCAGCCGGCGGTGGGCGGCCACCGCCAGCAGGACGCCCAGCACCATGCCCGCCGGGACCGTGTAGAGCACGAACTGGACGCTGTGCCAGAGGCCCTCGCGGAAGTCGTCGCTCGTCAGCTGCTCGCGGTACTGGCGCAGGCCGACGTCCTCGAAGAAGGCGCCGTTGCGCCGGCTCTCGAACGTGCCCCAGTTCAGGAGGTTGAGGAACGGCCGGTAGAAGAACGCCACGAACACGGCGATCGACGGCGCCAGCAGCAGCAGCGCCAGCCCGACCTCGCGGGCCGAGTAGCGCCGCCGAGGGCCCCGGCCCCGGCCCCGGCTGCGCCGCCGGCGCTGCTGCTCGGCGACCAGCAGGCCGGCCGCGCCGGCGTTGTCCCCCGTGGCGACCGAGCTGACGAGTGCGCCCGCCCCCGGGTCGCCGTCCGCGTCGGTCACGTCAAGCGGTCCGTGGTGTCGGGGTCGAACAGGTGGACCTGGGCGGGGTCGACCGTGAGGCGGGTCGAGCCGCCGGCGTCGATGGGGGCCATGCCGGCCTGACGCACGACCACGGGCGTCTCGCCGATCGTGCCGAACACCAGGCACTCGTGGCCCAGCCACTCGACGGCGCGCACCTTCTGCTCGACCGGGCCGTCGGCTGCCAGCACCAGGTGCTCGGGGCGGATGCCGACCACGACCGGCCGGCCATCGTCGAGCGAGGTGGCGAGGCCCGGCGGCACCGGCATGTGGCCGCCGCCCACGTCGACGGCCGGCGTGCCGCCCGCCGTCGTGACCGTGCCGGGGATCGTGTTCATCGGCGGCGTGCCGATGAACTGCGCCACGAACAGGTTGGCCGGCGCGTCGTAGACCTCTTGCGGCGTGCCGATCTGCTGGAGGCGCCCGGCCGACATGATGGCGATGCGGTCGGCCATCGTCATGGCCTCGACCTGGTCGTGCGTCACGTAGATCACGGTGGTCTGCACCCGCCGGTGCAGGTCGACCAGCTCCAGCCGGGTGGCGGCCCGCAGCTTGGCGTCGAGGTTGGACAGCGGCTCGTCCATGAGGAACGCCTGGGGGCGGCCGACGAACGCCCGGGCCAGGGCGACCCGCTGGCGCTGCCCGCCCGACAGGGCGGCGGGCTTGCGCCCCAGCAGCTCGTCCAGCCCGAGGACGCGGGCCGCCTCGTCGACCCGCTCGTCGCGCTCGGCCCGCGTGAGCTTGCGGGCCGGCTGGTCGGGCCCGTCGACGGGGTACCGGCGCACCAGGAGCGGTGACTCGATGTTCCGGCGCACGGACATGTGCGGATAGAGGGCGTAGCTCTGGAACACCATCGACACGTCACGCTTGGCGGGGTCGATGTCGTTCACCACGCGGTCACCGATCGACAGCGTGCCCTCGGTGATGTCCTCGAGCCCGGCGATCATGCGCAGCGCGGTCGTCTTTCCGCAGCCGGACGGGCCGAGCAGCACCATGAACTCGCCGTCGTCGATGGCGAGGTCGAGACCGTCGACCGCGACCACGTCGCCGTCGAACCTCTTGGTCACGCTCTCGAACGTCACGCTCGCCACACAGGACCTCCCACCATCCGGCCCCGTCGCCGGCGCGACCGACGCTAGGGACCATCAGCGTCGTGAGGCTAACCCCGTGGTGTACCAGAGATGGCCGACGTGTGACGGGAGGGCGTCAGCGCGGGCGGGCGCCGCGCCAACGGGCGACGCGCCTACGCTGAGCGCGACGCGCGAGGTCACTCCCCGCCTCGGCGCCGGGTTGCGACCGTGTCGTCCGCGAGGGCGCGGGCGAGACGGCGGTCGTCCCCAACTCCCGGGGGAGGAGCGACCGAGGAGCGGGCGATGACACACGCGATGGACGATTTCATGTGGCCGGAGGAGCGGGTCGGGCTCGAGCGGGCGTCGTCGAAGTGGTGGGCCTTCCTGGCGCTCGGCGTCGTGTCGGCGATCGTCGGGTTCCTGCTCGTGCTGGACCTGTTCGCGGCGGTGGCCACGCTTGCCCTGCTCGTGGCCGTCGGCCTCGTCGTGTCGGGGATCGGCGAGCTGATGACGGCCGGGCGCTACCGCAGCGTGCTCGGCATCGTCGCCGGGGTGGTGCTGGTGGTCGGCGGCGTGCTGGCGGCCGTCTGGCCCGACATCACGTTGTGGGCCCTCGCGGTGGTGGTCGGCATCAACCTCATCGTTTCGGGCGTGGCCCGCATCATGGGCGCGGTCCAGCTGCGGGTCGAGGGGTGGGGCTGGCTGCTGTTCGGCGGCATCCTCAGCCTGGTCATCGGCGTGCTCGCCCTCGTCTGGCCGGACGCGACGATCCTCGTGCTCGGGATCCTCCTCGGCCTGCGGATCCTGCTGTTCGGCATCGCCGAGATCATGTTCGGCCTGGCCCTGCACGACGTCCACTCGTCGCTCGACTCGCCCGGCGCCGCCCCGGCAACCCCGCCCCCGCCCGAGCTCGCCTGACCCACACCGCCCGCGCGGCTAGCCGACGTCGACGTCGGGGACCGGGATGTCCTCGGCCGTGAGCGTGGTGAGCTGCTCATCGGTCGGCTCGTCGATCTTCACGAGGCGGGACGCCTGGTTGGCGACCGCCGCCTCGAACAGGTTGCGGGCCAGCCGCCCGTTGCCGAACCCGCGGTCCCGGGTCTGCGCGGCCAGGTGGCGGCGCAGGGCCGACTCGGCGCCGGCGTCGAGCGTGTAGCGGCCCGCGGCACCGATGGCGGCGAAGATCCGCACCAGCTCGTCGTCGCTGTAGTCGGGGAAGTGGATCGTCTTCGGGAACCGCGACCGCATGCCCGGGTTCGCCCCCACCAGGGCCTCCATCTCGTCGGTGTAGCCGGCGAGGATCACCACGAGGCTGTCGCGGCGGTCCTCCACGAGCTTCACGACGGTGTCGATGGCCTCGCGCCCGAAGTCGTTCTCGCCGCCCCGGGCCAGGCTGTAGGCCTCGTCGATCAGCAGGACCCCGCCGTCGGCACGGTCGAAGGCGGCCACGACGCGGCCCGCCGTCTGCCCCACGAACCCGGCGACGAGCCCCGCGCGGTCGGTCTCCACCAGGTGCCCCCGCTCGACCACCCCCAGCGTGCGGTAGATCTGCGCCAGCAGCCGGGCGACCGTGGTCTTGCCGGTGCCGGGGTTCCCGGTGAACACCAGATGCCGGCTCTGATCGAGGACGGGCAGGTCGCGCTCGCGCCGGATCTGCTGCACCCGCAGCAGGTTCGTCACCAGGTGGACCTCGTGCTTGACGCCCTCGAGGCCGACGAGCGCGTCGAGCTCGGCCAGCAGATCGTCGAGCGGGCGGGCGGGTGGCAGCTCCTCGGGGGCGGGCGGCGCCGCCTCGGGCGGCGACGCGGCCGCGGCGCCCGCGCCGTCGCCCGCAGGGGTGGCGTGACGGGCCCGGCCCGCCGCGTCCCTCGCCGCGGCGACGGCCGCCTGCACGGTCCCCCGGAACGTCTCGATGGCGGCCAGCTCGGTGCGGGACGGCAGGAGGTCCAGCGCGGCGACCGTGTGGCCGATGTGCGCGCCGCCGCGCTCGAACCGCTGCGCCCGGGTGCCTCCGTCGCGGGCATCGGCGGCCGCCAGCACCTCGAGCAGCGCCGACGCGTGCCCCAGCAGCGCCCGCCGGCCCACGACCAGCCCGGCGTCGCGGATGTGGGCGGGCGTGGCCCGGCCGATGTCCGACGGGAGGCGGGGCCCGAAGGTGGCGACGAGCGCCCACAGCTCGTCGTCGGTGTGGAGGCCGTCGGCGTCGATGAACGCGCAGGTCAGGTTGTACGCCTCGACCTCGACGTCCGCCCGCAGCCGCGCGGGGTCGAGCGTGGCCACGGTCGACCCGAGGGCCTCGACCTCGGGGGCCAGGTCGTCGACGAACGCCCGCACCGCGTCGTCGAGCGTGGCGGGGCCGCCGCCGTCGGTGCTGCCGCGGGCGCTCGTCACTGCGGGTCGCGCCACATCGGCCACATGGTGGGTCCCTTGGGCATGTCGATCTGCCCCGTGACCCGGAAGCCGAACCGCTCGTAGTAGGGCACGTTGTCGGGCTTCGACGACTCGAGGTAGGCGCCGGTGCCCTCGGCGTCGCAGCGGGCGAGGACGGGCGCCATCAGGGCGGCGCCGACGCCCTTGCCCTGGTGCGGCGGGTCGGTGCCCAGGACGGCCAGGTACCAGTGCGGCTCGCGGGGGTGCGTCTTGTCCATCTGGCTCAGGCCGCCGAGGGCGCGGGGGATGCGGGGGCCGATGCCCGAGATCAGCACGGGCGCCGCCCGCACGATGTCGACCCACGACATGCGCCACCGGCCGGGCGGATCCCACAGCGCGGCCCCCGGGTGGCCGTCGGCGGTGAGCACGGTGCCGCCGTGGCGGCTGTGGCGGCGGGCCTCGGACCCCATGAAGCGGCGCAACCGCCGCAGGCGCGGTTCGTCCCGCTCGCCGAGGAGCCACACCATCACGGGGTCGTCGTGGAACGCCCGCGCCAGGGCCCCGGCCAGCGGGGTCATCTCTTCGGGCCCGGCCTCCCTCGCGTCGGTCATCGGCGCCGAGCCTGCCACGCGGCCGGCCGCCCGGGCGACGCGGCACGGATCGGTGCCGGATGTCAACCCACGGCGACACTTGGACGTCTGTAGGGGATGATGACGGTGATGAGCGTCCCGCAAGGCGGATCGCGACGTCACCGTGCCCCGTTCACGGTGCCGGGGGCGCGGGCGGCGGCGGTGGGAGCGGACCACGAGGTCGAGACGGGCGACCCGCTCGCCGCCCTGCACCGCGCCCACTACACGTCACTGGTCCGACTGGCCACCCTGGTGGTGGGCGACGTCGGTACGGCCGAGCAGCTGACGCAGGACGCGTTCGTGAAGCTGCAGCTCCGCTGGGGCGGGCTGCGCGACCCGGCCAAGGCACCCGCGTACCTGCGCAGCGCGGTGTTGAACGGGGCCCGCTCGCAGCTCCGGCGGCGCCGGGTCGGTGTCCGTCACGACGCCCGGCGCACGGTGGCCCCCGCCACGGTCACGCCCGAGTCGGCCACCGTCGGGCGCGCCGAGCACGAGCGGGTCGTCGCCGCGCTGCGGCGCCTGCCGCGCCGCCAGCGGGAGGCGGTGGCCCTCAAGTACTACCTCGACCTATCCGAGGCGGAGATCGCCGCCTCGATGGGCGTGTCGGGCGGGTCGGTGAAGACGCACCTGCACCGCGGCCTCGCGGCGCTGGCACAGGACCTTGGGGAGGACCGGCCATGAGCGACGACCCCAACCGAACCCTCGAGCGGCGGCTCAGCGCCGCGCTGCACGCCGAAGTCGACGACATCACGCCCGGCTCTGACAGCCTCGGGCCGATCCGCGGCCGGGCCCGGGCGGTCCGGCGGCGCCGGCGGATGGTGGCCGGCGTGACCGCGGCGGTCGCCGTGGCCGCCCTGGTGGTGTCCGTGCCCGCCTTCCGCGACGACGAGGGGTCGAACGTCTCGACCCAGCGCGATCCCTCGCCGACCCCCGCGCCGCCGACCCCCTCGCCCGCGCCGTCCGAGGCCGCGGAGCGCGCCCTGTGGCCGGATCCCGCCGGGCTCGAGCAGTTCGACGATCCGGCGGCGACCGCCCGCTCGTTCGTGGCCGCCGTCTTCGGGGTCGAGGACGCCCCGCTGTCCGATGTGCGCACCACGGCCGACGGCGAGGCCGAGATCGACGTCTTCGACCGCTCCGAGAGCGGAGCGACGCTCGACAGCGTGGCTTCGACGCTGTCCCTGGCGCGCCTCGACGGCGGGCACTGGTATGTCACGGGGGCGGGGTCGGAGGACGTCGTGATCGACAGCCCCGCTCCGGGCGACGCCGCGGCATCGGCGTTGACGGTCACCGGCGAAGGACGTGGGTACGAGGGGACGATCCTGGTGGACGTGCGGCGCCGCACCGCCGGTGCGCCCGTGGTGGCGGACGGGTTCGACACGGCCGGGGCCGGCGACGTCCTCGCCCCGTTCTCGGTCGATCTCACGCTGCCCGATCCGGATGACGGCGCGGCCGCGGCCATCCTCGTCGCACGCGACTCGTCGGGGGCGGAGCTCACGGTCCCGCACCTCACGGCCCAGCTCGTCTGGCTCTCCGGTGCGACCGAACCGCCCGCCGCGTCGACGCCGCCGACCAGCGGCGAGGCCGCCTCACCGAGCGCCGGTGACCCGGGCGGCTTCGAGCTCGGTTCGCAGCCCCTCTGGCCGTTCCGCACCTACGCCGAGGCCGAGGACTGGCGGGCGACCTCGGGCGAGGGCCACCAGCCCTGGCACGCCGACGCGGTCGAGACCGCCGCGCTCTTCACCACGAGCTACCTCGGCTTCACCGAGATCGACGAGATCACGTCGACGGACGTGCGCGCCGACGAGGCCTGGATCGGCGTCGGCTACAGGGAGCAGGCGGGCGGTCCCCGGTCCACCTCCGCCGTCGTCCACCTCGTGCGGTTCGGCCCCGATGCCGACTCGCCGTGGGAGGTGGTCGGCACCCGCGACACCGACCTCACGCTGGACACGCCGCGCTACGGGACCCGGGTCTCGTCGCCGGCCACGGTCGGCGGCACGGTCACCGGCGTGGACGAGTGCCTGGTCGTGCAGGTGCGCCAGCCGTCGTCGGGGGCGCCGATCGGCGAGGCGCCGTGCGTGCCCGCCGGGGGCGAGGGCTTCCCGTGGCAGACGACCGTGTCCTGGTCGGGGGCGTCCGACCCCGCGCTCACGATCGTGGTGTCGACCGGCGGTCACGCCCAGGGCGTCGAGCGGTTCGCCGTCACCGGCGTGCCCGGCTGAGCGGGGGGCAGGGCGGGGCACGCCGAGGGGTGCCTCTACCATGGTCGCCATGTCTGCCATCGCCGACCTGGGGGCCCGGGCCAAGGCGGCCAGCCGGGTGCTGGCCACCGCCTCGACCGAGGCCAAGGACGCCGCCCTCGCCGCCGGCGCCGACCTGCTGGTCCAGCGCGCCGACGACCTGCTCGCCGCCAACGCCCGCGACGTCGAGCGCGAGCTCGCCGCCGGGGCGTCGCCGACCGTCGTCGACCGGCTGCGCCTGTCCGAGGCGCGGGTCGCCGGCATGGCGGGCGGGCTGCGGCAGGTGGCCGGCCTGGCCGACCCCGTCGGCGAGGTGTCGCAGGGGTGGACCCGCCCGAACGGCCTGCGCATCGCCAAGGTGCGGGTCCCGCTGGGCGTCGTCGCCATCATCTACGAGAACCGGCCCAACGTGACGAGCGACGCCTTCGGGCTGTGCCTCAAGGCGGGCAACGCCGCCTTCCTCCGGGGCTCCTCGGGCGCCATCGAGTCGAACATCGCCATCGCCGGGCTGCTGCGCGAGGCGCTGGCCAAGGTCGGGCTGCCCGAGGACGGGCTGGTGCTGGTGGAGGACACGTCGCGCGACGCCGCGGTGGAGTTCATGCGCCAGCGCGACGCCATCGACTGCCTCATCCCGCGCGGCGGCCCCTCGCTCATCCGGTCGATCCTCGACAACGCCACGGTGCCGTACGTGATCGACGGCGACGGCAACTGCCACGTCTACGTGGACGCGGCGGCCGACCTCGCCATGGCGGCCGACATCGTGGTCAACGGGAAGACCCAGCGGCCGTCGGTGTGCAACGCCACCGAGACCCTGCTCGTGCACGAGGCCGTGGCCGAGGCGTTCCTCCCGTCCGTGGCCCGGCGGCTCGACGGCGTGGCGCTCGTCGGCGACGACCGCACCCGGGCGCTGCTGGGCGAGGACCGGGTGGCGGCGGCCACCGAGGACGACTGGGCCGACGAGTTCCTCGACCTGAAGCTGGCCGTGCGGGTCGTGCCGGCCATCGACGACGCCATCGACCACATCGCCCGCTACGGCTCGGGGCACAGCGAGGCCATCGTCACGGGCGACCTGCGGGCCGCCGACCGGTTCACGGCCGAGGTCGACGCCGCCGCGGTGCTCGTCAACGCCTCCACCCGGTTCGTCGACGGCGAGGAGTTCGGGTTCGGGGCCGAGATCGGCATCTCGACCCAGAAGCTGCACGCCCGGGGGCCGATGGGCCTGCGCGAGCTCACCACCGAGAAGTACGTGGTGCGCGGCGACGGGCAGATCCGGGGCTGACCCCGCCGTCCGCCCGCCGCGGGCGCGAGCAGCCGCGTCGGCGGCCGCGGCGATCGGCGGCGGCAGACTGGAGCGATGCCGGAGGTCGAGCTGCTCACGGTGGGGCACGGCACGCTGCCGGCCGACGATCTGGCGGCGCTGCTGGCCGGCCACGGCGTGGCGCTCCTGGTCGACGTCCGGTCGTACCCGGGCAGCCGGCGGCACCCGCACTTCGGCCGGGCCGAGATGGCGGCGTGGGTGCCCGAGGCCGGCGTCGCCTACCGCTGGGAGCCCCGGCTCGGAGGCCGCCGGTCCGTGCGGGCGGACAGCCTCAACGTCGCGCTGCGCAACGCGGCCTTCCGCGGCTACGCCGACCACATGACCACCCCCGAGTTCCGCCGGGCGCTCGACGACGTGCTGGCCGACGCGGCCGGCCGTCGCACGGCCGTGATGTGCTCGGAGAGCCTGTGGTGGCGATGCCACCGCCGGCTGCTGTCCGACGCGGCCACGCTCGTCGGCGGCGCCGCGGTCACGCACCTGATGCACGACGGCCGCACGGTGCCCCACCCGCTGACCGACGGGGTCCGCCTCGAGGGCGACCACCTCGTGTACGACGTCGGCGGCACCCTCCCGCTCCCGCTCTGACGAGCGTCACGCGGCCGGAGACACGTGCGGCGGCCTCGAGCCTGACGTGGGACCATCGCCGCATGTCCGACCTCGCCACCGTCGCCCCCGCGTTCGTCGAGATGGCCCATCGGATCGTGTGGGCCACGGTCGCCACCGTCGACCCCCAGGGCCGCCCCCGCAGCCGCGTCCTCCACCCGCTGTGGACCTGGGACGGCGACGCGCTCACCGGCATCATCGCGACGGGGCCGACGCCGACCAAGCGGGCGCACCTCGCCCACAGCCCGTACGTCTCGGTGGGCTACTGGTCGCCCGAGCACGACACCTGCACGGCCGAGTGCCGCGCCGAGTGGATCCTCGACGACGCCGGCCGTAAGGCGGTGTGGCAGGCGTTCGTCGACGCGCCGGCACCGGTCGGCTACGACCCCCGCATCATCCCGCAGTGGGCCGGCGGTCCGGTCTCCGACGCCTTCGCCGGGCTGCGCCTCACCCCGTGGCGGGTCCGGCTCATGCCCGGCACCGCGATGCTGGGCGGCGGAGGCGAGGTCCTCACGTGGACGGCGCCGCCGGGCTGAGCGCCCCGCAACCGCGGTGCGTGACCGGCCGGGCCCGTGTCGTCGCCGTCCACGCGATGAACCTGGATGTTCGCTACTCTGCGCAGCGGCGGAGAGCTGGCGAAACGGAGCGGCGATCATGAAGCAGTTCGCGTGCGGCGACGTCGTGCCTGGATGCGACGCCCGCTGGGTGTGTGACACCGAAGACGAGATCCTGGCGCACGTCGCCGTCCACGCCCGCGAGGCGCACGGGCTCGACGCCGTCCCGCCCGAGCTGGTCGACGAAGTGCGCTCGCGCATCCTGTCCACCTGAGCCTGGCCGCCCCGCCCTCCCGACCCCGTCCCGTGTCATGACCGAGGCCCCGACCGTGGACGACGTGGTGAGGCGGGCCGCGACCGGCGAGGGGCTGCGCACCGTCTTCCAGCCGGTCGTCGACCTGCGACGCCTGACGGTGACGGGCTACGAGGCGCTCTCGCGCTTCGATGTTCCCGGGGCCCCGGGTCCCGAGGCCGCGCTGGGCGCCGCCGCCGACCTGGGGATCCTGCCCGAGCTCGAGGCCCGGTGCCTGCGCTCGGCGCTGGCGCGGCGGGCCGAGCTGCCGTCGAACTGCTTCCTCGCCGTCAACGTCGAGCCGCAGTCGGTCGGCACCGGGCCGGTGGCCGAGGTCTTCGAGGATGCCGGGGACCTGCGCGGCATCGTCGTCGAGGTGACCGAGCGACGGGCCATGGACGACGCCGCGGCCTTCGCCCGCACGCTGGAGACGTGGCGCGAACGGGGCGCGAAGGTGGCCGTCGACGACGCCGGGGCGGGGCACTCGGGCCTGCAGAAGATCCTGGCGCTGCGCCCCGAGTTCCTGAAGCTCGACGGGTCGCTGGTCCGGGGCATCGAGGGGGACGAGGCGAAGGCGGCGCTGGTGGAGATGATCGGCGTGTTCGCCGACCGCATCGACGCGTGGCTGCTGGCCGAGGGCGTCGAGACCCTGGCCGATGCGCGGCGCCTGTCCGCGCTGAGGGTGCCGCTGGCGCAGGGCCGGTACCTCGGACCCGCCGGCGCGCCGTGGGAGCCGGTCCGCCCCGAGGCGTGCGCCGCACTGCGCGCGGCCCGGTCGTCGAGCCCGGGTGCGCTGCTCCCGCTCGTCCAGACGGTCCGGCACGTGCGCGCCGGCGACGAGGCCAGCATCCCCGCGGACGTCTTCGTCGGCATCCCCGGTGTGGCGATCCTGGTGGACGCCCACGGCGGGCCGCTCGGGCTGATCGACCGACCCGTGGCCGCGGGGGAGCCCGTCCGGATGCTCCGCCCGCTGCGGGTCAACGTCCACACCGAGGCCGCCGAGCTGGCGCACCGCCTCGGCACCCGCGTGCCGCCCGACACCCACACACCCGTCGTCGTCACCGACGACGCGGGGCGGGCGCTCGGCGTCGTCACCGTGGCGCGCCTGCTCGGTGCCATCGCCGGCGACCCGTGAGCCGGCGGGCCGGCTAGGTCAGGCCGAGCGCGCCGCGATCCGGCGGAGCGGCGGGAGCGTGGGCGGCGGCTGCCGCCGCTCGGGCAGCCCGGCCAGCAGCTCGGTGGTGATCTCGGCGATGTGGTGGACGGCGTGCTCGAAGGCGGCCTCGGTGGCGGGCGAGGTCTTCTGCACGCCGCTGACCTTGCGGACGTACTGGCGGGCGGCGGCCTCGATCTCGTCGGGCGTCGCGGCAGGCTCGAGCCCGCGCAGCGTGGTGATGTTGCGGCACATGGCTCCGAGGGTACCGACCGTGTCGGCCGCCCGGGCCACGTCTTAGTCGCCCGGGGCGCTGGCCCAGGCGTCGACCTCCACCCGCAGGGCGGGGGTGGCGAGCCGGGCGACGAAGAGCAGGGTCATCGCTGGGCGGTGGTCGCCCAGGTGTGCCGCCACGACCTGCCGCCACGCATCGAGGTTCACCTCGCCGACCAGGTAGAAGGTCACCTTGACGAGGTCGGCGACGTCCATGCCGGCGGCCCGCAGGTTGAGCTCGAGGTTGGTCAGGGCCACGTCGACCTGCGTCACGGGGTCGTCGGGCACGTGCCCGTCGGGGGTCATGCCGACCTGGCCGGACAGGACGAGCAGGCGCTCGTCGGCGGCGAGCTCGATCTGGTGGACGTAGGCCCCGAGCGGGGCGTGGATGCCGTCGGGGTTCCGGGCCTGGCGCATGGGCGGCACCGTACGCCCGGCGATCCTGCCCGGCGGGGTCGCGTGCGTGGCTACGGCGGGTCACGTTCGTCCAAGCCGGGCACGGGGTACCGGACGTACGGTCGACCGCAAGACGAGGCGCACCGCCAGGAGGCCGCCATGAGCGAGGACACGACCGGGGCGTTCGACCTGGCCACCACCCACATCCACCTGGGGCTCGGGGCGACGGCCGTGCCGTTGCCCGGATTCGAGTGGTCGGCCGAGTACCTCGCCGCCTACGACGCGCGCTTCGCCAGCGACGGCGACGAGGGCCGCCTGGTGACCATGGGGTCGGTCACCGCCTCGTGGGACAGCTGGGAGCGGCACCCCGCCGGTGAGGAGGTCGTGCTGCTCCTATCGGGGCGTGTCGACCTGATCCAGCGGGTCGACGGCGGCGAGCGACGGGTGGCGCTCGGGCCGGGCCAGGCCGTCGTGAACCCGCCAGGGGTGTGGCACACCGCCGACGTCCACGAGCCGGGCGAGGCCCTCTTCATCACCCCGGGCCGCGGCACCGAGCACGAGCCCCGCTGAGGCGGGACAACCGAACCGGGGATGGTCGTCAGGCGATATGCCTGACAACCCTCCCCAGTTCGATGACGGTCGCGAGGGCTAGCCCACAGCGATCACCCGCCGGCGAGCCCCCGGGCAACGGCCTCGGATGCGGACATCCCCTCAGCCAGCTCGCAGTTGCGGCGGGCCGTCTCGGCGTCGACCTTGCCGTAACGGCGCAGGTAGTGCGAGTACAGCGCGACGTCCACCGGAGTGCGGATGCCGGTGGTGAGGATCGCCCCCCCTGCGTAGGCCAACAGCACGCCGGCGGTGTCCTGGTCGTCTCGCAGCAGCGCCAACGCGGCCAGCACCATCACCAGCGATGTCGTGACGCCGGGCGCCTCGGGCATGGCGTTGTCCTCGACCAGGTCGCGGACGAAGTCGAGGGCTTCGGCGTGGTGTCCGTGATGCCCCAGTTCGAGGGCATAAGGGAGCGACGTGTACAGCTCCCAGGCCCAGAGGCCGCTCGATCGGTGGGACCGCGTCCTGGCGACGACCTTGGTCGCAGCGGCCAGCGCCGCCTCGTGCTCGCCTCTGAGGTGGCGAAGTGCGGCGAGGAGCGCCAGCGACACCATCGCCATGTCGCCGCCCGGCAACGCTTCGAGCGATCCTTTCTCCAGCGCCTCGTCCGCGCCGTCGAGGTCGTCGAGCAGGACCCGGGCCTGGCCGAGCCAGAACCAGGCCAGCTCGCGGCTCAACGGCTCGGGTGCGAGCTCAACCGCCTTGCGTCCGAGCCGTTCAGCCTCGGCGGCATCGTGTTCGTCCTTGCCGATGAAGGCGCGGAGCCCATGGTTGAGGCACAGCAGGCCGTGGGCGAGCGACGACCAGAAGCCCGGTCGTCCGTCAGCCGCGACAGCCTGGCGTGCGAGCACGCCGTCACCCGCCTCGATCGCGAGCACCGCAACGTGGGCGGCGACGGCCAGGACCCGCACCTTGTGCTGGGGGTCGAGGTCGTCGACCCCATCCATGGCCGCGGTCAGCCAACGGCGTCCCTCGGCGACGTTGCCCACCCAAACCCGGTTCATCGTGCTGGCCAGCCGGCCGACCAGGTCCCACCGTCCCTGTTGCTCGGACCATCGGAGCGCCGCCCGCAGGTTGTGTTGCTCCCGCCGGATGTCACCCCTGGGATCGAGGTAGGTGAGCTCGGGCGGGATCGACTCCGCCCACGCGAGGAAGAAGTCACGGTGGCGGTCGCCCGCGATCGACTCCTCGCCTGCCTCCAGCAGCCTCTCCATGGCGTACGCCCGCACGGTCTCCAGCATCCGATAGCGGATCTCCGCACCGTCGTCGTCGCCGACGATCAAGGACTTGCGCAGCAGCTGCTCGAGCGGCTCGAGCGCCGTCGGATCCTCGCACGTGGCCAGCGCGGCCTCGGGGCTGAAGCTGCCCGGGAAGACGGCGAGTCGACGGAACAGGGCTCGTTCCTCGTCGTCCAGCAGCGCGAGGCTCCAGTCGAGTGCCCCGTGGAGGGACCGGTGGCGCGCCGGTCGGCCGCGACCCGCGGTGCACTGGGCCAGTCGGTCGCCGAGCCGCTGGACGATCTGCCCCGGCGTGAGGTGCGCCACCTGGGCGGCTGCAAGCTCGATGGCCAAGGGGATGCCATCCAGCCTCCGGCAGATGTCGGAGATGTCGGACAGGCTGGCCGGGGATGTCACGAAGTCGGGTCGCGCTTCGGCGGCGCGCTCGCAGAACAGCTGCACCGCGTCGGACGTCTCGGAAACGTCGTCCCCGGGCAGCGGCAGCGGGGAGACCGGATGGACCTGTTCGCCGGAAAGGCGCATCGCCTCGCGGCTCGTGGCCAGCACCGTGACCTCCGGGCAGCATTCGAGGATCTCGTCGGCGAGGGCAGCGCATGCGTCGATCAGGTGCTCGCAGTTGTCGAGGATCAGCAGGACCTGCCGCGTCGACAGGAAGTCGACGAGCTCGCGGGCGGGCTGTCCTGACCCTGTTCCCAGGGACATGCGCGCGAACCCGACCGCGGCCGCCACCGCGCTCGCCACGACCTCGGGATCGGACACGGGTGCGAGCTCCGCGAGGAAGACCCCGTCGGGGTACTGCTCGAGGAGGCCGGATGCTGCCGCGATCGCCAGCCGGGTCTTGCCGCACCCCCCGATCCCGGTCAGGGTGACGAGGCGGTCGGTCTCGAGTCGCTTACGGGCCGCGGCGACGTCGGCGTGCCGCCCGATGAAGCGCGTCCGCTCCCGTGGCAGGTTGTGCCGTACCGCGAGGGTGCGAAGCGGAGGGAAGGCGGCGCACAGCTCAGGGTGGCCCAGTTGGACGACACGTTCGGCGCGGGCGACGTCGCGCAGACGATGCAGGCCAAGGTCGGTTCGGACGATCTCAGCCTGCAGGCCGTCCAGCGCATCAGCGGTGGACTGCGAGCACACGACCTGGCCGGGATTGGTGGCGGCACGCAGCCGGGCGCACCGGTTGGGCGTGGCTCCGTAGTATGTGCCCTCCCGCATCTGGACGTCCCCGGTGTACAGGGCGGCGCGCACGCGGATGGCTGCGCCGTCCGGCCAGGGTTCGCGTTGCAGGGCCCGCTGCACGTTCACCGCCGCGCTCGCCGCATCTCTCGCATCGGCGAAGACCGAGAAGGTGGAGTCACCCTCGCCCTTGCTCCGGACCATCACGCCCCCATGTTCGAGGACCTTCGTCTCGATCAGGGTCTCGTGGCGTTCGAGAACGGCTCCGCCAACGTCAGGCCGCTCCTCCCACAGCCGCGTCGACCCCGCGACGTCGGTCATGAGCAACGTGACCACACCGACCGGTAGCGCCCGCTTCTCGCCCACAGGTCCTCCTCCGCCCTTCGGACAACCCGTGGGCCGCACCGTATCGCCTGCGCGGGCGGCCGCGGCCGACGAACGTCTCAGAATCGGGCGGCGGCTGGCCCGACGACTACGAGGCCACTGTGCAGGACTACTCGACGCGCGGCCGACGGTTCCTTGGACCCTCTTAGCCCCGGCCGGGCTCGGCCATGGGGGCCGCACCCAGCGCCGCCATCTCGCTGCGGCCGCGCTCGGCGAGGGCGCCGCCGGCCAGGACGAGCGTTCGCGCCCACTGGTACCGACAGCCCGAGCCCTCGAGCGCAGTGGCGAGCGCCGCGAGCCGCTCGGCGTCGCCGTCGAGCAGGGCCTCGGCCCGGTCGAGCAGGGCGTCGACGGTGGGGTTGGGGCGGGCGATCGGTCGCGTCCGGGCGATGCGGTCGCGCGCGTCGGGGCTGCCCGCCAGGGCGGCCGCCTCGACGTAGAAGGCGGCGTACCACGTGCGCCACTCGCCGTTGTACCAGGTCTGGAACTCGGCCGGGTCGACCTCCAGGCGCACCAGCGCGGCGTCGGCGTCGCCCCGGTGGAGGGCCACGATGGCGTCCAGCGTCGGGGTGAAACCGGTCGAGCAGCCCTCGAGTCGGTCGAAGTCGACGCCGAGGCTGCGGGTGATGTCCACCCACTCCTGGCGGGCCGCGTCGTCGCCCCGCAGGCCGTGGGCCATCGCCACCGCGTACGACCCGCTCGCCAGGTTCGAGGCGACCGGGCGCCCGGCGTCCTCCCATCCCTGCCGGAACCGCTCGGCGTTCTCGAGCACCCGGTCGAGCTCGCCCGCCAGGGCGTCGACCTTGAGCAGCCGGCTGGTGGCGAGGTGCCCCTCCTCGCTGTGGAACGACACGTGGTCGGACATCTCGGCGTACCGGCGGGCCAGGGCGAAGTCGCCGGCGGCGAGGGCCACCTCGGACGCCATGTGGTAGCCGTCGCCCACCTCGAACGCCGACGTGGCCGAGGCCCTGAGGCCGGCGATGACGTCCATGCGCCGGCGGCAGGCCACGATCGCGCCGTCGAGGTCGCCGAGGCCCAGGTTCACCGCCGTCAGGGCGTCGAGCGACGCGCTCTTCAGGATGGCGTCGTCGAGCGCCTCGGCGTCGGCCACCGCCCCCTCGGCCGCGGCGAGGGCGGCGGGGTCGACCTCGTCGAGGTCGAACGCCACGGCGGCCCGGATGGCGGCCAGGGCGCGCGGGTCGTCGGAGCCGAGGCCGCGGGCCTCGTCGATCAGCTCCCGGTGGGTGCCCTCGGGCGGCTTGTCGGCGATGATCCCGGGGCCGCGGATGAGCAGCTCCGCGGCGCGGGCCAGGGCGTAGGCCGCGATGCCGGTCTCGCCGGCTTCGCGGGCCGTGGCCGCCGCCGCCCGCCACAGGCGCAGGGCGTCGTTGCCGACGTGGCGGCTCGACGCCGCCCCCGCCGCCTCGATCAGCACGTTCGCCGCCACCGCGGGCGAGGGTGCGTGCTCGGCGGCCTGCTCGTAGCGGCGCTGCGACTCGCCGAGGAGCCCGCGGGTGAAGCAGGCGGAGGCCAGGACCTCGGCCAGCGCGAACGTCTCGGCCCGCAGGTCGGCGTGGTGGGCCCACACCAGCGCGGCGCGGGCGTCGTCGGCGACACGGTCGAAGTCGTCTCGCCAGGCGGCGAACTCGCCGGACAGCGTGAGCGCCTCGCCGAGGGGGATGTCGGCGCGCCGGTCGAGCGCCTCGACCTCGGCCGTCGCCCAGGCGTGGTGGCGCCGCCGCACCACGGTCAGCTCGTCGGGCTTGCCGTCGTCGCCGTCGACGCCGTCGGGGGCCGGCTCTTCGGCCATGCGGGCGAGCCCGTACTGGCGGATCGAGTCGAGCACGCGGTGGCGGGTGCGCTCGCCGGGCGCGGTGAGCAGCAGGCTGTGCTCGGCGAGCCGGGCGAGGCCCGCCTCCACCGCGGGCTGGCGGTCGGACCCGGGCTCGCCGGTTCCGTTCGTGTCGCCGGCCACCGTCGCCGCCGCCTCGGCCGTGAACGGGGCGGCGAAGACCGACACCCGCCGCAGCAGCGCCTGGTCGGCCGGGTCGAGCAGGCCGTAGCTCCAGTCGATCGTCGAGCGCAGCGACTGGTGGCGCTCGTCGACCCGCGACCCGCCCGACAGCAGGTCGAACCGCTCGCCGAGGCCCCGCTCGATGCCGTCGAGGCCGAGCGAGGGCAGCCGGGCGGCGGCCAGCTCGATGGCGAGGGCGCTGCCGTCGAGCCGCCGGCAGATCTCGCCGATGCGGGACCGGTCGGACGACGGGAGCGCGGGGGCGCCGGCCTGCCCCGCCCGCTCGAGGAACAGCGACACCGCGTCGCCCTGGTCGCCCTCGCTCGGCAGCGACAGGCCGGGCACGGTGAACACCCGCTCGAACGGCAGCATCAGCCGGGCCTGGGACGTGGCGAGCACGGTGACGCCCGGGCACCTGCCGAGCAGCCGCTCGACGAACACCCCGACTCCGGCGACGAGGTGCTCGCAGTTGTCGAGCACGAGCAGGGCCTCGCGGTCGGACAGGTGGGCGAGGACGTGGTCCTCGCTCGACCGGCCCGGCGAGTCGGCCAGCCCCAGCGTCCGGCTCACCGCCGCCGGAACGAGCGCCTCGTCGGTGACCGGCACCAGGTCGACGAACCACACGCCGTCGCGCCAGCGGTCGGCCACCGCGCCGGCGACCGCCGTGGCCAGCCGGGTCTTGCCCACGCCCCCGGGCCCGAGCGCGGTCACCAGGCGATGCGCCTCGACGGCGGCCACGAGGCCGGCGACCTCGGCCGACCGGCCCACGAAGGACGTCAGCGGGACGGGCACCGAGCGGGGCGCCGGGACGGGCGTCGCCACCTCGTGGCGGCCGCCGCCGTCGGATAGGGGCTCGTCGCGGCGCTCGTCGACGCCGGCGATGGAGCCGGACGAGTGCGCCACGCGGGCGAGGGCCCGGCGGTCGGGCACGTCGAGCTTGCGGAGCAGGGACGACACGTGGCTCTCGACGGTCCGCACCGAAACGAACAGGCGCGCCGCGATCTCCGCGTTCGTCGCCCGCTCGGCGACGAGCTCGAGCACCTCGGCCTCGCGCTCGGACACACCGGCGTCGATCAGCGCATGTCGTTCCGCCACCCCTCCAGTCTGCCGGTACGGAGGCGGCACCGGGTGTGAATTCCGTCCGCTGAGCGGACATCTCCGTGGTCGTTCCGTGGTCCATCCGTGGTGGTTCCGTGGTGGTCACGGATGGCGAAACCCCTGGTCAGGCGCATCATCGGGTCACAGACCGATCGAGGAGACACCGATGAACCACCACGAGACCATCGCACTCGCCGAACAGCACCGTTCCGCCCTGCTGGCCGACGCCGCCGGCACGCGCCGCCGCCGTTCGGTGCGGCTCGCGCGGAAGTTCCGCAGGAGCACGTAAGAGATCCCGGGGTCGGCGGTCAGGACGGCCGACACCGGCGGAGAGGCCGCCGGGTCGACCGACAGGAGACCGACATGACCCCGACGACCCACCAAGCCCAGACGGCCCGGCCGGTGCTCACACTGCGCCGGGCCGCGGCGCTCACCGCGATCGCCGCCTTCGGCCTGCTGACCCCCGCGGTCGCCGGGGCCGCCCCGAACGAGACCCCGCCGGCGCCCATCGGGCCCGACGACCTGACCACCGGCGAGCCCGGCCCCGACGACGAGTGCAACCCCCTGCTCGCGTCGTGCGACATCACCGTCCCCGAGCCCGATCCCGAGGACTGCCCGCCGCCGGCCGCCACGTGCGACCTCACGGCCGGCGAGCCCGATCCGGGCGATCCGGAGGACCCGGACGACCCGGCCGACCCTGGCAGCCCGAGCGGGGTCGACGCCCCCGTCGTCGCCACCCCGAACTTCACGGGGTGATGACGGTGCGGCGGATCACGGCAGCATTCGCCGCCGCAGCCCTGGCCCTCGCGGTCGGCTGCGGCGGCGCCGCCGACGGAGGCGACGCCTCGTCGGCCCCCACGACGTCCGTGTCGGCGCCCCCGGCGTCGGCGCCGGACGCAGCCACGTCCCCCGACCTGGCCCTCGACGCCAACACGGTGGCGCGTGCCCCCGGCGAGGTGGCGGTCTACGACGAGCCCGGCGCGCCCGAGCCCGCGACCGTCCTGCCGCCGACGACCGAGTTCGGCTCGCCCCGGGCGCTGCTCGTCGTCGCCGATCACGGCGATTGGCTCCAGGTCGCCCTCCCCGTCCGCCCCAACGGCACCACCGGATGGGTCCGGCGTGACGGCCTCGAGCTCCGCACGGTCGACGAGGCGATCGTGATCGACACGGCGGCGCGCACGCTCACCCTGCTCGATGCCGGCGAGCCGGTCCTGACCACCCCCGTGGCGGTCGGCACCCCCGACAACCCCACCCCGACCGGCGCCTTCTTCGTCGTGGACAAGCTCGACACGGGCGACCCCTCTGGCCCTTACGGCCGCTTCGCCTTCGGGCTGTCGGCGCACTCGGACACGCTGACCGAGTTCGCGGGCGGCGACGGGCAGGTCGGCATCCACGGCACGGACGACCCGACCAGCATCGGGCAGGCGGTGTCCCATGGCTGCATCCGGGTCCCCACCGACGTGGCGCAGCGCCTCGCCGACACCATCAACCTGGGCACGCCGGTCGTGGTCTCGTGAGGAAGGGCGGCACGTGCTGAGATGCTGCTCGGTGGATCCCGGTGGTGAGGACAGGACGATCCGGCCCGACGGGGGCGGCGAGCGGGTCCGTGAGGCCGACGCCGCCCTCGTCCTCGCCGCCCGGGACGGGGACGAGCGGGCGTTCGGCCGGCTGTTCGACCGGTGGTTCGACCCCGTCCACGACATCGCCTGGCGGATCGTGCGCGACCGCGACACGGCGGCCGAGGTGGCCCAGGACGTGTTCCTCGTCGCCTGGCAGGGCCTCGGCGACCTCGAGCAGCCCGGCTCGTTCGGGGGCTGGGTGCGACGCATCGCCCGCAACCGGGCGCTCAACCGCCTCGACCGTGAGCGCCGGTCGCGGCCCGACAGCGACGCGGCGGCCGCGGCGCTCGACCGGTCCGCGCCCGACGTGGACATGACTGCGGCGCTGGGGGAGCGCGAACAGAACGAGCTCGTGTGGGCGGCGGCCTCGGCCCTCGGCGACGCGCGACGCCAGCGTGCTCGACCTCCACTTGCGTCACGGCATGGGCGCCCCCGAGATCGCCGCCGAGCTGGGGGTCACCGCCAACAACGCCCACCAGCTGCTCCACCGGCTCAAGGGCAAGCTGGGCAGCGCGATCCGGGCCTGGGTGCTGTGGCGGGGTGCGGCCCAGGCGTGCCCCGGCCTGGACCGGGCCGTGGCCGACGCCGGGGTCACGACGTTCGGCGCCGACGCCGTGCGGGTGGTCGACCGTCATGCCCGAGGCTGCGCCACGTGCGACGAGCGCCGCCAGCTGCGCCTCGCGCCCGAGGCCCTGTTCGCGGCCGTGCCGATCGCGGTGGCCCCGCCGCTGGTCAAGGCGGAGGCAGCGGCCGCGCTCGCCGACGTCGGGGTGCCCATGGCCGGCTCGACCGCGGCGGCCGGCAGCGCCGGGGAGGCCGCCGGCGACACGGGCGGCTCGGCGACGCGGGCGACGCCGGTTCTGCTGAGGCTGGCGTCCAACGGGAACCCGAGACGAGCGACGGTGCGTCGCGGGACGGGGCCTCCGATGCGCCACCCACGGGCCCGATCGACGCGCCACGGTCCAGAGCAGCCGCGCGGCCCCGGCGCCGGGCGCTGGTGCTCGCCGGGCTGGTCGTCGCCGTGCTGATCGCCGGGCTGGGGGCGCTGTTCACGGGCGGTGATCCCGACGAGGTCGCCACGTCCGAACCGCGGGCGACGACGACCGGCCGACCGACGACCGACGCGACGGCGGCGCCCACGACGGCGGCCGTCGTGCCGCCGCCGTCCGACACGTCGCCGACGACCACGGCTCCCGCCGATCGAACGACCACGTCCACGCCCACGACCACGACGACCGCGCCCCCGGTCGTCCCGCCCCCGGCTACGCCCGATCCGCCGCCCCCCGTGATCGGTGGGTTCCGCGGGACCCGCACGGGAACGCAGTGCGGGTCGGCGAGCACCACGACCGAGGTGGCCCTCGCGTGGCAGAGCACGGGCGCCGATTCCGCCGCCATCTCCCAGGTCGGGTCCGGCCTGCAGCCGTCCGGCTCGACGACTGTCTGCGTGGGTCCCGGTGCGCAGACCTACACGCTGACGGTCACCGGTCCGGGCGGCACCGACGACGCCACGATCACCGTGCCGTGATCCTGCGGCCCGGTCCGCTGGCTACAGCGCCTGACGGGAGCGCAGCTCGCGCAGGGCGAACCAGCCCGGCACCACCACCGCCCAGTTGGTGAGCAGGCGGAAGACCAGCACGGCCGGCGTGGCCACGGCCGGGTCGACACCCGCCCCGCTGAGTCCGCCGATCAGGGCGGCCTCGACCGCCCCCAGACCGCCGGGGGTGGGCGCCGCCCCGGCCAGCGCCTTCCCGCCGAACAGCACGGCGCCCATCACCGCGATGCCGACGGTGGCGCCGAAGGCGTGCAGCACGAACCAGAGGCTGGCGAGCTGGAGGAGCGAGTTGCCGATCGACCCCGACAGCATCACCGCGCACCGCCGGGGATCGGTGAGCAGGTCGGCCACCGAGGCGCGCGCCTGCCGGACGATCGGTCCGAGCTTGTCGCCCAGGAACCGGCGCAGCGCGGGGATCGCCAGCAGCAGGCCGACGAGGCCGAAGATCGCCCCCACCGCCACCAGCAGCACCGAGTCGCTGGGCCACGGGAACGCCGCGCCCGACTGGCCTGCCCACACCAGGAACACCGCGATGAGGATCGCCCCCGCCACCCCGCCGCTGAGCGAGACGAGGGCCATGACGGTCGCCGCCCCCGTGGTGTCGTAGCCCGAGCGCTGCAGGAAGCGGATGTTCGTGCCCAGCCCGCCGATGCCGTTCGGCGTCACCCGGTTGAGCGTCGCCGCCGCGAGCTGCGTGAGGTAGCTGAGCCCGAACGGCGGCCGCACCGGCGTGGCGGCCCGGAACGTCGACGTCGTGGCCACGTAGCCGAGCGCCACGCAGACCACCACCGGCAGCAGCCAGGGCCAGTCGGCGTTGGCCATCGCCTTCGCCGCGGCGCTGAGGTTGGTCATCTGGGGCAGCAGGACGACCAGTGCCAGCAGGCCACCGGCGAGGGCCAGCAGCGTCGACGCCTTGACGCGGGCCAGCCGGACGAGCTCGACCTCGTCGGCGCCGACGGCCTGGCCCGCCTCGTCCCGCAGCGCGCTGACGAGCTTCTCGTTCCGCCGCAGCCGCAGCCGGGTGCGGAGGGGGAGCGCCGGCACCTGGACGTAGGGGAGCGTCGCTCGGAGGCCGTCGTCGCCCAGGCCCGCCCGGCAGGCGGCGACGGCCCGCTCGGCCCCGACCGCCAGCGTGCACTCCACCAGGAACGTCGCCCGGTCGGTCATCAGCAGGGCGTCGGGCGCGTCGAGGGAGGCGGACTGCAGTCGCTGCAACCAGGCGTGTCCGTCGCCGTCGATGGCCACCGCGTCGAGGTCGAGCGCGCCGTGGGCCACGTGGCCGGTGTGGAGGGCGGCGATGGCGCGCCAGGCGTCGGCCATCTCGTCGACGTCGAGGTCCGCGCCGCGTTCGGACAAGCGCGTCCCCGGCACCCGGTCGTGCGCCAGGACCGCGGCGCCCGGGGCCAACCGGGCCACGGCGTGGGGTTGGGCGGCCCGCAGGCCGAGGCGGTCGAGCCACAGGCCCATGAAGGCGGCGCGCTCGGTCGCCTCCTCTACCGACACGAGCAGCTCGCCCCGCGCTGCCGTGCGGGTGCGGATGCGTCCGTAGAGCCGGGCGACCGCGTCGCGATCGCGGTCGGCGTCGCTGCGCATGTCGACGGCGAGGTCGATGTCGGCGCCGCCGGCCCGGTACGCGTGGGTGACGCCCGGCGACGCCTCGTGTTCGATCAGGGTGGTCAGGCCGACCCCCACCCGCCGCAGTGCAGCCGCCACCGCGGCGCCGGAGGGGGACAGGTCGGGAGATCCCACGACGAGCAGCGCCGCCGACCCGCCGGCAACACCCACCCCGAACGCGACCACCAGATCGAGCGGCAGGTTCGTGCCCGACACCACCCGGACGACGGCCAGCACCGCCACGGCCGCCCACAGGGTGCGTGACCAGCGGGGCCCGAGCCAGCGCACGACCACGACGACGGCCGCCACCGCCCCGGCCAGGTAGGCGGAGGTGGGGAACGCCCGCCCGGTGATCCAGCTCTCGCGCGCGACCAGCGCCTGCCACGACGCCGGCTGGGCCTGGTCGACGACGCCGTGCCCGAGCAGCGACGTGACGCCCGCGGCGAGGAGGGCCCCGGCGACGATCCCCGCGAGCATCCGCAGGCGGCGGGTGGCGATTGCGGCCACGGCCAGCACCACCGGGGCGACGACCGCACCCACCTGCGCGAGCCCGATGGTGGCGGTGCGGGCCGGGGCGGGCAGGCGCCCGACCGAGCGGGCGAGGTCGGCCTGCATGCCGCCGAGCGTGTCGGTGGCGGTGACGGCCAGCAGGATGCCGAGCGCCGCGATGGCGAGTCCAACCGCCCCGCGGGCCAGGTCGAGCGCCGACCACCGCTGGACCGGGCGTGGCCACTCGTCGACCGCCACGTCGGGACCGCTCGGCGCGGCGGGCTCGGCCGTGTCGACGTGACCGGGAAGGACGGGCTCGGAGGCCAGAGGGCTGCCGCGAGCGCCCGCCGCACCCGCGACGTGCGACGTGTCCGCCATGCGCGGCAGTATCCCACGCTCGTTCGCGGCCTCCGCGGCTCCGCCACGCTGCCGGGGAGCCGCCGGCGTCACCGGGTGAGCTCGCGCACCGCCTCCCCGAGCGCCGCCACCCCGGCCTCGAGCTGGGCGTCGGACAGGTAGGGGGCCGGGCCGAGGCGGAGCACCTCGCCCCGGCTGTCGGTCATGACGCCGCGCGCCCGCAACCTCTCCCGCAGGGGCCCGGCCCACGGCGACCGCAGCGCCAGGAACCCCCCGAACGCCTCGGGGGGCGTGTCCCTGTCGCGGGTGATCACCTCGTCCGGCAGGTCGAGGGCGTCGAACGCGGCGGCGAGCACGGCCCGCTGGTGCCGGTAGGACGCCTGCAGGACGGCAGGGGTCAACCGCTGGTCGGCGAAGAACTGCGCCACGCGGGCCGCCCGGTAGTTGCTCGACGGGTCGTACGTCGCGCCCGCGAACCGCTGGCCGCCGGGCGCGTACCCGACGCGGTGGGGTCGCCCGCCTTCGGTCAGCTCGGCGAACTCGGCGAACCACCCCGTCACCACCGGGCGGATCCGGTCGGCGTGGGCGGGCAGCCGCATGTACGCGTTGCCCTCGCCGAACTGCAGGTACTTGTAGCCGCCCCCCACCACCCAGGCGTCGGCCACGTCGAGCTCGCGGACCGGCAGCGCCATGACCCCGAGCGCGTGGTAGGCGTCGAGCACGACCTCGGCGCCGTGGCGGCGGCAGGCGCCGGCCAGCGCGGCGAGGTGGGGAACGATGCGGGCGCTGCCGAAGAGGACGGTCGACAGCAGGGCTGCGGCGGTGCGGTCGTCGACGGCGGCGGCCATGCGCTCGGCCAGCGTGTCGACGGGGTCGGTGGGCACACGCACCACCTCGACGCCCGCCTCGTCGAGGCGGTCCAGCTGGCGGCGGAGGCTGTGGAACTCGCCGTCCGAGGCGACGAGGCGGGGCCGCGCGCCCGTCAGGTCGAGCCCCGACAGCAGCCGCACCAGCAGCTCGTGGGTGCTCTCGGCCAGGGCGATCTCGGCGCCGGGGTCGCGGAGCCAGCCCTGTAGCGCCCGGCGGACCTGCTCGGCCCGGGCGAAGGCGAGGTCCCACTTGTCGTCGACCGCCGCGGCCGCGTCGTCGAACGCCGCCACCAGCCCGTCCCGGGCTACGTCGGGCCAGGCCTGGTGCGAGTGGCCCGTGAGCAGCAGTCGCTCGGCCACGCGGAACCGGGCGTAGTGCGGAGCGAGCGCGTTCGGCGACGCCGCCAGCCCGTCGAGCAGGGCCCGGTCGGGCGCAGCGCCCGCGTCGGTGGCCGTCACAGGTGCCCCGTGGCCTGTGGCCGCCGCGCCGCGTACCCGCGGAGCGCGAGGCATGGCGGGGGGTTCGGGGGGCGGAGGCTCCGCCGGAGCCCCCCGACGTGGGTCGATCCGGCTTGCCGGTCGACCCACTGAGAAGCGAGTCGGCCGCAGGCCGACACCGACAATTCCTCGTCGAAGCTCGCTTCGGCGAGGAGGCTCACAACTCGCTCCGGATGGCCCAGAGGTCGGGGAAGGCGGGGCGCCCCAGCGTCGTCCGCAGGTAGGCGGTGCCCGGCGACCCGCCGGTGCCCTCCCGGGCGCCGATCGTCCGCTCGACCATCTTCACGTGGCGATAGCGCCACTCCTGCACGCCCTCGTCCACGTCCACGAGGCGCTCGGCCACCTGCGCCGGGGAGCCGTCGTCGCGGTACACCGCGAGGAGCGCCCGCCGCACGCCGGCGTCGGGCTCGGCGGGCTGGCGGACGTCCCGCCCGAGCACGGCCGCCGGCACGGCATAGCCCTCGCCCGCCAGGTACCGCAGGAACGAGTCGAACAGCGACGGCCGGGCCATCGCCGCGGCCAGCCGCCGCCGGTCGTCGCCGTCGGGGTAGTGGTGGACCACGTCGGCGTCGCGCCGCCCGAGCACCGCCTCGAGCTCGCGGAACTGGGCCGACTGGAAGCCGCTGGCCGCGTCGAGCCGGTTGCGGAAGCCGAGGAACTGGCGGGGCGTCATCGTCTCGAGCACGTCGATCTGGGCCACGGCCACCTTGAGGATGGTGAGGATCCGCCGCAGCGTGTGCAAGGCGTGGGACGTGTCGCCGTCCTCGAGCCGCCCCTGCAGGTGGGCGGCCTCGTGCAGCAGCTGCTTGAACCACAGCTCGTAGACCTGGTGGATGACGATGAACAGCAGCTCGTCGTGCTCGTCCGATCGCGGGCGCTGGGCCCCGAGGACCTCGTCGAGGGCGAGGTACGTGCCGTAGGTGAGCGCGGGCGAGGGGCCCGCGGCGGGATCGGGCACCGGCGGTCAGGCCTCGTGGACGATCACGGCCCGGCCCTCGAGCTTGCCGTCCTGCATCGCCCGGTAGGCGTCGAGTGCGTTGCCGAGCGTGTAGCGCTGGACGACCGGGGCGATGTCGCCCCGGGCCGCCAGGGCGATCAGCTCGTGCAGCTCGGGGAGGGTGCCCCAGTAGGTGGTGGACAGGGTCACCTCGTACGGGATCGCGAAGAAGCTCATCTTGAACGAGCCGCCGCCGATGCCGACGACGGTGAGGTGGCCGCGGGGGCGGACCACGGCGGCGCCGAGCGCCATGGTGGCGTCGGCGCCCACGAAGTCGAACACGGCGTCGGCGTTGCGCCCGCCCGTCAGGTCCCGGATCTGGTCCGCGGCGCCGTCGCCGGCGGCGACCGTGGCGTGGGCGCCGAGGCGGGCGGCCAGCTCGAGGCCCGCGGGCCGTCCGTCCACGGCGATGACCTGGGCCGGCGACACCGCCCGCAGGATCTGGACCGCCAGGTGGCCGAGGCCCCCGCCCGCGCCGATCACCACGGCCGACGATCCGGCCGGCAGCACGGGCAGGGCCCGGCGGATGGCGTGGTACGGGGTCAGGCCCGCGTCGGTGAGCGGCGCCGCCTCGACCGGGTCGAGGTCGCCGAGCGGCACCAGGTAGCGGGCCGCCGGGACGACCATGCGCGGCGCCATGCCGCCGTCGCGCCCCAGGCCGCCCCCGGACGCGCCGATCTCGGCCTGGCGCTCGCAGTAGTTCTCCGCGCCCTGCACGCAGGCCAGGCACCGCCCGCAGCCCCACGGGCCGTACACGGCGACGGGCTCGCCGACCTCGAGCCCGCGCACGCCGTCGCCGAGCGCCTCGACCACGCCGGCGTTCTCGTGGCCGAGGGTGAACGGCAGGTCGTAGGGCACCAGCCCGGGCGGGAAGTCGTGGAACAGGTGCAGGTCCGAGTGGCAGGCGCCCGCGGCCGCCACCTTGACGACGACCTCGCCGGGGCCTGGCTCGGGTGGGTCGACCTCCCGGAGCTCGGGCTCGTGTTGCCACTCGGTGAGCTGCAGCGCCTGCATGGCTTCTCCTCGGACCTCGGGTCCGGAAGGCTGATCCGCCGCGAAATCGCCAGCCAGATTCGCCGCTGGCTGCGTCCTCGTCCTCACCGCAGCTAGGGCTGGGCCTTCGTCCTGCGTCCTTGCCAGCGACGAATCTGACGTGGCGCTTTCATCACCGGATCAACCTTCCGGGACACTAGGGCGGGTCGCCCCCTTCCTACCGCCCGCGGGTCGAGGGAACGGATCGTGGCGCCCGCCTTCCCGGAGTCCTGCTCCGTTCGGCGTGACGGCCGTCACCGTGGTTGACTCCCGGCATGGGCATGGCACCGATGGGGGACAGGTACCGGCGGCCGGACTGGGTGCGGCGCGTGAACGCCATGGGCGCGGCGGCGGGGGGCGCTCGCGACCTGGTGCCGCTCGACGCCGGCGCCATGGTCGACGCCGTTCGAGCGTCGACGGGCATCGCCGACCCGGGCGATCTCGGCGACGGCGACTGGGAGGGGCGCCTGCGGGCCCTCACGGCCGCCATCGACGGCGGCGACCTCCACGTGGTCGGCCGCCTCATGACCCGGGAGGAGCTGATGCGCGGGCTGCGCACCCGCTTCCTCCTCGGCGAGCAGCGCCGGCGCGACCCGTCCGTGGCCGACGAGGTGATCGAGGCGCCGATCGTCGTGACGGGCCCGGCCCGCTCGGGCACCACGATCCTGTTCGAGTTGCTGGGGCTCGACCCGGGGCTGCGGACGCCTGTGGCCACCGACGTCCTGCACCCGGTCCCGCCGGCGGGGGTCGACGCCGCGGCGCGGTTCGCCATGACCGAGGCCGAGCAGGAGTTCTGGGCCGACGTCCAGCCCGAGTTCGCGGCCATCCACGAGCTGCGGTCCGACCTGCCGGTCGAGTGCATCACCATCTGCGTCCCGTCCTTCGCCGGGAGCCACTGGTCGATGGTGCTGGCCGATGCCGGCGACTGGGCGGCGGACATCGCCGCCGACCTGGCGTTCCACCGGGCGGTGCTGCAGTCGGCGCAGCACGGGCGGCCGACCCGCCGGTGGCTGCTGAAGACGCCCGGATGGCTGTTCCTGCTCGACGACCTGCTGGCGGCCTACCCCGACGCCTCGGTGATCGTGAGCCACCGCGACCCCGCCCGCACGATGCCGTCGACGGTCAGCACCACGGCCATGGTCCAGTGGCTGCGCACCGACGCCATCGACCTCGACGTGCTGTCGGCGCTGATCGGGGCGATGTTCGGCGACGCGCTCAACACGCTCGCCCGCCGCCGCGACGACGGCTCGCTGCCCGGCGTGTACGGCGACGTCCGGTTCCACGAGCTGATGGACGACGCGGTGGCCGCCATCGCCGGCGCCTACGAGGGGATCGGCCGGGAGATGACCGACGAGCACCGGGCCGCGGTCCGCCGCTACCTGGACGAGAAGCCCCGCGGAAAGCACGGAACCCATCGCTACACGGCGGCCGACTGGGGCTTCGACGCCGACGTCCTCCGGGCCGACCTGGCGCCCTACATGTCACGCTTCGGCGTCGCCGTCGAGGGCGAGTAGCCGGCCGGACTCTCTCAGCCCCGGTAGGGCGGCGCGACGCCCCAGCCCCAGCGCGGCACGGGCGCCGCGGCGACGGTGTCGGCGCCGGGCTGGGAGTTGTGCCGGGCCAGCCGCGTGCCCCACTCGACGTACCCGACGAACGCGGCGCGGAACTCGGGGTCGTCGGGCAGGCCGGCATCGTCCGCGGCGAGGCTCATCAGCGAGGCGAACCGGAATCGCTGCTCGGCGGTGATGCCCAGGTCGCGATGGTGGGCCAGCATCTGCGCGTAGCCGCCGTGCTCGGCGGTGTACGTCGCCGGTCCGCCGAACACCTCGCACCACCACGCCGTCACGTGCGCCCGGTGCTCCTCGTGGACGCCGCCGGGGAACAGCGGGGACAGCAGTTCGTCCTGCTCGACCCGGTCGTAGAAGGCGTCGATCAGGCGCCGGAACGCCGCGGCCCCACCGGCCCAGTCGTACAGCGTCGGCACCTCGTCGGCATCAGGCGACATCGCGGGGAATGTAACGACCGCCGGCCGCGATGCCTCGCTGTGGCGCAGCTCAGCCCAGCGACGCCAGCGGGACCACGTCGGCCTCGGGCGTGTCGATCGGCCCCTCGGGCAGCATGAACCGCCAGAACACGAGGCCGAACGGCCGCCCCTCGGTCGACAGCCAGTTCGGCACCCCGGGGTCGCGGTGGGCGAGCACCATCGTCACCGTGCCGTCGTCGCCTTCCACGGCCTGGGCCCGGTTGAGGCTCACCGGCCCGCGCAGGTAGTCGAACGACTGCAGCTGGCGGTTCCACAACGACACGTTGGCGCACCGGCAGTCGGGCCAGCGAACCCGCATGACCAGGGCGTCGTCGGGCCCGAGGAGGTACGGGGCCATGCTGTACGCGGCGTCGGCGGCGGCCAGGGCGTGGGCGCCCGGGGGAACCGGCGGCGGGAACACGTGCGGCTCGCGGGACACGAACGCCGGCGGGTCGCCCTCGCCGGGCTTGGCCATCGCCTCGAGCGTGCGGGTGCGGACGTAGGTGCCCATGCGGCGGATGGCGGCCGCCACCGAGGCGTCGGTCGGCGCAGGCGGGGCCGCGGGCACGGCGTCGGCGCCGTCGACGAGGTCGATCGTGAGCCCGAGGTCCGCCATCGGCGGCGCCTGCGGCGACGTCGGCCCCTCCCAGTAGTGGCGGACGGTCATCCGCGATGCGTCGGGGGCCAGCGGCAGCCAGCCCCGCTCCTGTTCCGGACCGCCGACCGTGATCTCGAAGCTGCCGTCGCCGGCGACGTCGAACCCGGTGTCGTTGAGCACGCCCACGGTGCCGGACGGGAAGGCGCCGTCGTCGGCGCCGGCCTCGACCGTGAACGACACGTACACGGCCCCGCCTGTGTTGCCGCGCACCCGGTAGGTCCCGGCCGGGTGGACCCTGGCGTCGTGGTAGCGGGCGTCGGCGTTGTCGCCGAGCGCCTTGCGCCACGGCGACACGATGGCCCGGAACGCCGGGTGGGCGGCGTCGTCCTCGAACTGCGTCTCGATGCCGGTGCCCAGGTGGTGGAGGATCACTCGCAGCCCCTCGGCCACGTCGGTCGGGTCGCCCAGCCCCCACTCCTCGCCCGCGAAGCGCTCACCCACCTCGCGCAGCGTGGCGAGCAGGCCCGCGAAGGCGTCCTGGCTCTCGGTCATCGTCCCCTCGGGTCGTCTCGTCGGCCGGCGCCCTGGCCGGATGCAGTCGCCAAATTCCCACGCGTGGGCTGTGGCACTCGATCCACTTGCCGGCCTGGTGCGGTTCGGCCGAGACCGTACAGCCCGTGCGGCGCCCGTCAGCCGGACCCACCGGCGCGCGACACGGCGGTCACGATCCGGTCTCGCACCCTGGCGGGGTCCACGGCGACGGCGACCGAGACCCGAGCGGTTCCGTGAGGAGCCGCCACGAGCGAGCCGTCGGGGAGGCAGCGGAGCGCGTGCTCCTCCCAGGCGAACAGGTCGGGCGCCACCGCGGCCACGATGGTGACGGGGTCGTGCAGCAGCACGCGGCCGGCGCTGCCGCCTCGGCGCCTCTCGACCAGGTCGGCGCACAGGCGGGCGATCGGCGGCCCCGTCCGCCACGGGGCGATGTCGTCGTCGTCGAACGGGACCTGCACGGTCACCTCGATCGGGATCACGCGCACCGGCACACCCGAGCCGAGCACCTCGTCGACCGCCCGCCGGTCGGCCGCCGCGTTGAACTCGCTGCCGATCGGGTCGACCCCGCGAGCGCAGGCCACCGACCCGCCCATCCACACCGCGTGCGTGAGCCCCTGCCCCGACCGCAGTGCCCGGGCGACCTCGGTCAGCGGCCCGGTGGCGACGACGTCGCCGCGGACGAGCGGGGCCCCGTCGGCCGGGGCGCCCTGGTGCACCGGCAGGCGCATGGCCAGCCCGCCGAGCCCGTCGGCGCCATGGGACGTGGGCCCCCGCGTGATCGGTGTGCCGTCGAGCGACGCCTCTGCGCCGATGCCGACCGGCACCCGGAGGCCGAGCAGCGCGGCCAGGCCGACCGCGTTGCGCCAGGCGGTGCCCGCCGGCACGTTGCCGGACGCCGCCACGATCGCCGCCACCGCGAACTCGGGCTCGCCGGCCGCGACCGCGAGCGCCACCGCGTCGTCGATGCCCGGATCGCACGTGATCGCCCACACGCCGTCATGGTCGCGCCCGACGAGGTTCTTGCGGCGGTCAGCGCCGTGGCGGCGACTGAGTGACGCCAGAAGCGTCGTGGGCCAGCGCCGCCGCCCGGTCCAGCTCGCCGTGCTCGACCAGCAGGCCGAGGAACAGCAGGCGCAGCGCCCGGCGCAGGGCCTCGACGTCGCCTGGCCGGGGCCGGGCGAGGTGATGCAGGGCGAAGCCGTCGGCCAGCGCGTTGAACGCCGGCGCCGCGGACGGCGGGTCGGGCGCGCCCGCGGCCTCCAGGGCGGCCTCGGCGACCTGCTCGTAGACCGCGAGCGCGTCCGCCACCGGTGCCCGGAGGGCGTCCCCGCGGGCCGCCTGCAGGTAGGTCTCGAACTGGGCCAGCGCCCACGGCAGGGGACCCGACGGCATGGCGGCCTCGGCCAGCGCGGCCGCCATCTCGTCAGGGGTGTGCTCGTCGCCGCCGAGGTCGGCCGCGAGGTCGGACAGCCGCTGCGCCTCGTCGGCCACGAACGTGCGCAGCGCCTCGGCCACCAGGTCGTCGATCGACGAGAAGAAGTAGGAGGCCGTCGCCAGGGGCACGCCGACCCGCTCGGTCACGGCCCGGTGGGTGACCCCCGCCGCCCCCCGCTCGGCCGCCACCTCGACCGCGGCCCGCAGCAGAGCGGCGCGCCGGGCCTGGGCGCGCGGGCGGTGGCGTCGGGCCTCTTCGGACACACTCGGCAACCTACCGACTCCCTGGAAGAACTTCCAGGGTGATGGTACGGTCGCCGCGCCGGCCCCACCGCTGGGTGCCGGGCAGCGATGGGGGTCGCCGATGGGCAAGTTTCCGTACGAGGACCGCTTCCCGGTCAACCGCACCCTCCCTGCGGCCGGCCGCCCGCGCGCCGAGGTCCTGGCCGAGCTGCAGGCCATGGCCAAGGAGGAGGACGCGTTCTGGGAGACCGGCCGGTGCTCGGGCACGATGTACTGCGGCGACCACGAGCACTACGACTTCATGAACGAGGCGTTCGGCCTCTTCGCCCACGTCAACGTGCTGCAGCGGGACATGTGCCCCAGCGCGACGAAGTTCGAGGCCGAGATCCTGTCGATGGCGCTCGACCTGTTCCACGCCGGCGCGGTCACCGACGGCGAGCCGGCCGGGCTCGTCACCACGGGCGGCACGGGCAGCATCCTCCACGCCGTGCTCGCCTACCGGGAGCAGGCGGCGGCCACGCGGGGCGTCACCCGTCCCAACTTCGTCAAGCCCGAGACCGGCCATCCCGCCTTCGACAAGGCCTGCCACCTGTTCGGCGTCGAGCTGCGCACCGCGCCGACCCACCCCGACACCACGACGGCCGACGTGGCCGCCATGGCCGCCCTGATCGACGACCAGACCATCGCCGTCCTGGGTTCGGCGGGCAACTACCCCTACGGGACCATCGACCCCATCCCCGAGCTCGGCGAGCTGGCCCAGAGCCGCGGCGTCGGCCTGCACGTCGACGGCTGCCTCGGCGGGTTCATCCTGCCGTTCGGGGAGGAGCTGGGTGTCGAGCCGATCCCCACGTTCGACTTCCGGGTGCCGGGCGTGACCAGCATCTCGGCCGACACCCACAAGTACGGCTATGCGTTCAAGGGCAGCTCGACCCTGTTGTTCCGCGACAAGGCGCTGCGCAACGGCCAGTACTTCTTCATGTCGGGCTGGACCGGCGGCAAGTACATGTCACCGGGCATCGAGGGCTCGCGCTCGGGAGGGCTGATCGCCGCCACGTGGGCCGCCATGGTGCAGCTCGGGCGCGACGGCTACCGGCGCTACGCCGAGCAGATCTTCGCCACCGCCGCCGAGATGATGGCGGCCGTGCGGTCGCACCCCGAGCTGCGGATCATGGGCAGCCCCACGTTCTGCTTCTCGTTCACGTCGAACCCGGCGGGCGGCGGCGACTTCGACATCTACCACGTGAACGACTTCATGCGGGAGCGGGGCTGGCGGTTCAACGGCCAGCAGTACCCCAACGCCATCCACATGGCCGTCACCCGGCCGCAGACGCAGGCGGGCGTGTCCGAGGCGTTCGCTGCCGACCTGGCCGGCGCGGTCGCCCATGCGGCCGAGCGCAAGGACGAGGCGCCGTTCACCGCCGCCATCTACGGGGGCGTGGCCGGTGGCCTCACCGACGAGGCCGACGACCTCATCCGCAGCGTCATGGCCGACTTGCTCGACAAGCAGGCCCGGATCCCGTCGTGAGCCCGGACGACGCTGGGGGACGTCCGGGCCGCGACGGGGCCGGCACCCGAGCGGCGGGCGGGCCTTCCGACGGCGACCATCTCGTCCTCGCCGTCGACCTGGGGACCGGGGGTCCGAAGGTCGGGTTCGTGTCCGTGACGGGAAGGGTCGCCTGGCAGGACCACGTGCCGGTCCGCACGCGCTGGCTCGACGGCGGCGGCGCGGTGCAGGACGCGGGGGAGTGGTGGACGATCATCGCCGACGCCGTCCGCAAGGTGCTGGCCAACGACGACGTGCCGGCCGACCGGGTCGTGGCCGTGTGCATCACCGGCCAGTGGGCCAGCACGGTGCCGGTCGACGCCGAGGGGCTGCCGGTCGGCGACTGCATCATGTGGCAGGACCACCGGGGCATCCGCCTCGCCCGCCAGCGCATCGGGGGGCCCGTGGCCGGCTACGACCCCCGGGCGCTCGCCGCGTGGGTCCGCAAGACCGCGGGGATCCCGGGCGGGAACGATCCGGTCGGGCACATGCTGAACCTGGCGACGAACTACCCCGACGTGGCCGCCGAGGCCCGCTGGTACCTCGAGCCGGTCGACTACCTGGCGATGCGGTTCACCGGCGTCCCCGCGGCCACCCACGCATCGATGACCGCGGCGTGGCTGACCGACAACCGCCGCCTCGACCTGCTGGCCTACGACGACGATCTCGTGCGCCGGGCCGGCATCGACGGCTCGAAGCTGCCACCGCTCGTCGCCACGGGGTCGGTCATCGGGCCGGTGCGCGACGACGTGGCCGCCGACCTCGGCCTGCCGCCCGGCGTGCAGGTGGTGGCCGGCGTGCCCGACCTCCACGCCGCCGCCATCGGTTCCGGCGCGCTCGGCCCCGGCGAGGCGCACATGGCGCTCAGCTCCACGTCGTGGATCAGCCTGCCGGTGCCGCGCAAGAAGACCGACATCCTGCACGGCATGGCCAGCATCCCAGGGCTCGACCGGGGCTACCTGCTGGCCAACAACCACGACACGTCGGGCCTGTGCCTCCAGTGGCTGCGCGACAACCTCGTGGCCCCCTCCGACGGGCTGTTCGGCGAGGCCCACCCGGCCGCCGACCCGTGCTCGTTCGACGACCTCACCGCGCTGGCGGCCGGCTCGCCTCCCGGCGCCCGGCGCACGATCTTCACCCCGTGGCTGGCGGGCGAGCGCACCCCGGTGGCCGACAGCCACGTGCGGGGTGGGTTCCACAACCTCTCGCTCGCCACCACCCGGGCCGACCTGGTCCGGGCGGTGATGGAGGGGGTGGCCTACAACAACGGATGGCTGTTGGGCTACGTCGAGAAGTTCGTGAAGCAGCGGCTCGATCCCATCCGCATGGTGGGCGGCGGCGCCGTGTCCGAGCTGTGGTGCCAGATCCACGCCGACGTCATGGACCGCACGATCGAGCAGGTCGACGACCCGCTGAACGCCCAGCTGCGGGGGGCCGCCGTGCTGGCCGGCATGGCGCTCGGCCTGGTCGGCAAGGGCGAGGTGCGCGACCTCGTCGGCGTGTCCCGCACGTTCACGCCCGACCCGGGCAACCGGCAGGTCTACGACCGCTTGTCGTCCGAGCTGCCCAAGCTGTACGCATCGCAGAAGAAGATGTTCCGCCGGCTGAACCGGAGGTGGTCGTGACGGCCGCTGCACCCCCGCCCAACCCGGGCGGGTCCGAGGGCATGCTCACGCTCGACGCGCTGCGCGACGCCGTCGCCGGCGACGACGTCGACACCGTGGTGGTCGGCTTCACCGACCACTACGGCCGCCTGGTCGGCAAGCGCTACGACGCCGGCATGTTCCTGGAGGAGGTGGCCGCCCACGGCACCCACGGCTGCGACTACCTGCTCACCACCGACATGGAGATGGAGCCGGTCCCCGGCTACGACTTCGCCAACTGGGAGCTGGGCTACGGCGACGTCCACCTCGTGCCCGACCTGACCACGCTGCGGCGGGCGGACTGGCTCGACCGCACCGCGCTGGTGCTGTGCGACGTGGCCGGCATCCGCGACCACGCCCCCGTCGAGGTGGCGCCCCGGTCGGTGCTGCGCCGCCAGGTCGACGCCGCCGCCGGGCAGGGGCTGACCGCCATGGCCGCCACCGAGCTCGAGTACTACCTGTATCGCACGTCGTACCGCGAGGCGGCGGCCAGCGGCTTCACGCACCTCGACGCCGCCGGCTGGTACCTCGAGGACTACCACCTGCTCCAGGGCGCCCGCACCGAGGACGTCACCGCCGCCGTCCGCCGCCACCTGCGCCGCTCGGGCGTGCCCGTCGAGAGCTCGAAGGGCGAGTGGGGCGTCGGCCAGCACGAGCTGAACGTGCGCTATGCCGACGCGCTGACCATGGCCGACCGCCACGTCGTGTACAAGCAGTGCCTGAAGGAGACGGCCGACCGTCTGGGCGCCAGCGTCACGTTCATGGCCAAGGTGGCGACCGACCAGGCCGGGTCGAGCTGCCACGTCCACATGAGCCTGTGGCGCGACGGCGCCAACGCCTTCGCCGGCGACGACGAGCTCGGGCCGGTGCGGAGCTCGCCCGTGTTCCGCACTTTCCTGGGCGGCGTGCTGGCCCACGTTCCCGACGTGATGGTCTTCCTCGCCCCGACGGTCAACGCGTACAAGCGCTACGTCGACGGCTCGTGGGCGCCGACCCGCATCGCGTGGAGCGACGACAACCGCACCGCCGGCGTGCGGGTCGTGGGCGACGGGCCGAGCCTGCGCATCGAATGCCGCATCCCGGGCGCCGACTGCAACCCGTACCTCACGCTCGCCGGCCTGCTGGCGGCCGGCCTCGACGGCGTCGCCCAGGGGACCGAGCCACCGCCGTGCTTCGACGGCGACGTCTACGCCGCCGGCGACCTGCCCCACGTGCCGCGCACGCTGGCCGAGGCCACCGACCTGTTCGTCGCCAGCCCGTTCGCCAAGCAGGCCTTCGGCCAGCAGGTGGTCGACCACTACGCCCACTTCTTCCGCACCGAGTGGGACGCGTACATGGCCGCCGTCTCCGACTGGGAGCGCCGCCGCTACTTCGAGAGGATCTGATGCCCGAACGACCCGGACGGCTCGACGGCAAGGTGGCGCTCATCACCGGCGCGGGCAGCGGCATCGGGCGGCAGGCGTCGTTGCTGTTCGCCCAGGAGGGCGCGGCCGTCGTGGCGGTCGACCGCGACAAGGCGGGGGCCGACGAGACGGTGGCGCTGGTCCGCGACGCGGTGGGCGCGTCCGGCGCCGGGGCCGGCGATCGGGACCCGGCGATCGCGGTGACCGCCGACGTGGCGGTCGCCACCGACTGCGAGGCCATGGTGGCCGCGGCCGAGCAGGCCTACGGCCGGCTCGACGTGCTGTTCAACAACGCCGGGGTGATGCTCAGCAGCGACGACGACGCCCTCACCACCGACGAGGGCACGTGGGACACGACCATGGACATCAACGCCAAGGGCGTGTTCCTCGGCTGCAAGTACGGCATCCCCGCCCTGCAGCGGGCCGGCGGCGGCGCCATCGTCAACACGGCCTCGTTCGTGGCCAAGATGGGGGCGGCCACCTCCCAGGTGGCGTACACGGCCAGCAAGGGCGCGGTGCTGGCCTTCAGCCGCGAGCTGGCGGTCATCCACGCCCGCGACGGCATCCGGGTCAACGCGCTGTGCCCGGGGCCGCTGCGCACCGAGATGCTGATGAAGTTCCTCGACACCGACGAGAAGCGGAACCGGCGCCTCGTGCACATCCCGATGGGCCGCTTCGGCGAGGCCGCCGAGATCGCCAAGGCCGCGCTGTTCCTGGCGTCCGACGACGCCTCGTTCATGACCGGCGCCGAGCTCGTGGTCGACGGCGGCATCACCGCCGCCTACGTCACGCCTCAGTAGATGACGTCTCCCCGGGTGCAGCGCACGGTCAGCCCGATCGACGGGTCGGTCGTGGCCGAGCGCGAGATCGCCGGTGCCGCCGCCATCGACGAGCTCCTCGGCCGGGCGGTCGCGGCGCAACGGGCGTGGCGGGCCACGCCCCTCGCCGAGCGCGTGGCCGTGGTCGAGCGGCTCGTGCCGTGGATGGTCGAGCGGGCCGACGTCATCGGCGCCGAGCTGAGCCGGCAGATGGGCCGGCCCGTGGCCCACGCGCCGTTCGAGATCACCCGGGGCTTCGCGGAGCGGGCGACCTGGCTGGCCGGGGCCGCGGCCGAGGCGCTGGCCGACGCCGACGTGGGTGCGGCCGACGGGTTCCGCCGCTTCATCCGCCACGACCCCGTGGGCGTCGTGCTGGTGGTGGCGCCCTGGAACTACCCGTACCTCTGCTCGGTGAACGCCGTGGTCCCCGCGCTGCTGGCCGGCAACGCGGTCGTGCTCAAGCCGGCGTCGCAGACCCCGCTCGTGGCCGAACGGTGGGCGGAGGGCCTGGCGGCGGCCGGCCTGCCCGAGGGCGTGTTCCAGTACGTCCACACCGACCACGACGGCGTGGCCGGCATGGTGGCCGACGACCGGGTCGGCTTCGTCGCCTTCACGGGCTCCGTGGCCGGCGGCCACGCCGTCCAACGGGCCGCCTCGGCCCGGTTCGTGGGCACGGGGCTCGAGCTCGGCGGCAAGGACCCGGCCTACGTCCGGGCCGACGCCCCCCTCGAGGCGACGGTCGCCGAGCTGGTCGACGGCGTCTATTTCAACGCGGGCCAGTCGTGCTGCGCGGTCGAGCGCATCTACGTCCAGCGGCCCCTGTTCGGCGACTTCGCCGCCGCGTTCGCCGAGGCGGCAGCCGGTTACGTCCTGGGCGACCCGCTCGACCCGGCCACGACGCTGGGTCCGCTCGTGCGGTCGAGCGCGGCGACGTTCGTCCGCGAGCAGGTGGCCGAGGCGGTGGCCGCCGGCGCCCGGGCGCTCCTCGACCCGGCCCGCTTCCCGGCCGACGCACCGGGGTCGCCGTACGTGGCGCCCCAGGTGCTGGTCGGCGTCGACCACGGGATGCGCATCATGACCGAGGAGACGTTCGGCCCGGCCGTGGGCATCATGCCGGTGGACGGCGACGACGCGGCGGTCGAGCTGATGAACGACAGCGCCTACGGCCTCACGGCCTCGATCTGGACCACCGACGCCGAGGCCGCCGTGGCCCTCGGCGACCGGGTCGAGACGGGCACGTGGTACCTGAACCGGTGCGACTACCTCGACCCGGCCCTGGCGTGGACGGGGGTCAAGGACTCGGGCCGGGGCGTGACCCTCTCGGCCCTCGGCTTCCGGGCCGTCACACGGCCCAAGTCGTTCCACCTCAGGTTGGCCCTATGAGGACGACGACGCGGGTTGGAGTTCTCGAGTGCGACCACGTCGATCCGCGGTTCGCCGGCATCGGCGGCGACATCGTCGACATGCTGCGCACGCTGTTCGCCGCCCATGCCCCCGACGCGGGGCTCGACCTCGTGCCCGTCGACGTCGTCGGGGGCGAGCGCCCCGGGGCCCCCGACCGGTTCGACGCCTGGCTGTGCCCCGGGTCGCGCCACTCGGTCTTCGACCCGTACGAGTGGATCGCCGACCTGGCGGCCTTCGTCCGGGAGGTCCACGCCGCCGCCGTCCCGTTCGTGGGCGTGTGCTTCGGCCAGCAGCTCCTCGCCCACGCGCTCGGCGGGCGGGTCGAGCGGGCCGCCACGGGGTGGGGCGCCGGCATCGGCACGATCGCCGTCGACGCCGGCTCGCCGTGGATGGACCCACCCGCCGAGAAGCTCGCGTTGCACTTCATGCACCAGGACCAGGTCGTCGAGCTGCCGCCCGGGGGCGAGGTGCTGGGCCACGCCGACCACTGCCCGGTGGCGCTGCTGGCGGTCGGGCCCGCGGCGATGGGCGTGCAGGCCCACCCCGAGTTCACCCCCGCCTACACCGATGCGCTGCTGGCCGACCGCGTGGCCCGCATCGGCGCCGACGAGGTGGCGGCGGCGCGGGCCGGCCTGGCGCAGCCCACCGACGAGGCCACGATCGCCCGCTGGATGGCCCGCGTGCTCACGGGCGGCTGACCCGAGGGGGCGCGGTCGGCTACGGCTTGCGGGCCACCGCGGCGAGCAGCGGCGTCGGGCGGTCGCCCGCCGTGGCGTCGCCGTCGGGCCAACAGTCGGGCACCGCGACCAGCCGTAGTAACGGCTTGTAACGGTCCCGGTGCGGAACGTGCGCCCCGGGTGCGCCATCATGGACGACCGACGGGTGCGAGCGCACGAGCCGAGGAGCCGACCGTGGGGACGTGTGAGCGCATGATGCGGGTGGAGGCGCCTGCCGACGTCGTGTGGGAGTGGATGTCCGACCCGCGCAACCTGTTCCGCGTGAACATGCTGCACGCCGAGGTCGTGACCGACGAGACCGAGCTGCGCCCGGGCGCGGTCATCACGATCGACCACGACTTCTTCGGCTTCTACCAGCAGCGTCGCCAGGCCCGCATCCGTGCGGTGGAGCGCCACTTCGTGGCGTTCGGCGAGTACAAGGCGCCCGAGGTTCTCGGTCGCGATCCGTTCCCCCATCAGCAGTCGTTCCGCGTGGTGCCCATCGACGGGGGCTCGTGCATCCTCGTCAACAGCATCTCGGGCCGCTACGTGTTCCCTGGCGCGGGCCTGCTCGGGGAGCGGCTGTTCCGGCGCTACATGCCGGCGCTGCTCGACGACGACAACCAGGTCGTCGCGGTGGGCTGCGGCGCCATGGCACCGACCAAGGTGCGCCGGCCGCCGGGGTTGCTGCTGTGGCCGCTGATGGCGCTCGGGGCCCGGTTCGTGAAGAAGTCGACGCGCCGCCAGCTGCTCGAGCAGATGCGCGCCGACCGCGCCACCGCCGCGCTCAGCGACGCCTGAGCCACCGGGTGCTGTGGCGCGCCCCGTCGTGGCGCCGCCGCCACCGGCGCGATGGCGACGGCGCGTTCCAGCGTGAGCACGCACCGGCGTCAACGTCCTGACCTGCGGTGTTGTGGCGTGCACGTTCTGCGCGGCGCGTCCAACCAACCCCGATGCGCGCAATCGTCTACTGTTCGTGACCGGGAGGCGTCCGAAGGGCAAGGATCCATGATCAGTCCGTACGTCCGTCGACTGCGTTTGGCCGCCGAGTTGCGCGCGCTCCGGATGCACGCGGGTGTCACGCACGTCCAACTGGCGAAGCAGATCGGGCAGAGCCGGGCCCAGATCTCGCGGCTCGAGAACGGTCACGTCGTCGACCAGGACGACGTGATGAAGATCCTCGATGCCCTCGGGGTCGACGACGACCGGTGGACCGAGATCATGACCATCGCACGCGAGGCGGGCGAGCGCGGGTGGTGGGAATCGAACCGGTTCATGGGTGAGCGACAGGCCCTGTACGCGAACCTCGAGGCCGGGGCCCAGACCATCCGCGAATTCCAGATGACGTTCGTCCCGGGCCTTCTGCAGACCCCCGAGTTCACCCGCTCCCGCAACGAGGCCGACCGGCTGGCGGGCAGCGTCACGTTCAACGCCGACAAGGCCGCCGACGGCCGCGTCGGGCGGCAGCGCATGCTGCGCCGACCGGGCGGGCCGGCCTACGAGGTCATCATCGACGAGCTCGCCGTCCGCCGGGCGACGGCGCCGCCCGAGGTGTTGAAGGCGCAGCTGTACCACATCGCCGCGACCGTCAACGGCAGCCCGAAGATCACCTCCCGGGTCCTCCCGGTCGACGCTGCGATCGAGGGGTTCAGCGTGCCCCGCTCGGCGTTCTCGATCTACACGTTCAGCGACCCGGGCGATCCCACGATCGTTGCGGTCGACACGGTCACCGACGACCTGTTGCTCACCGACGACGATGACGTGAAGCGGTACGACGAGCTGTACGACCGGCTGCGCGACGCCTGCCTCTCGCAGTCCGAGAGCCTCGACCTCCTGCTGGACACCGCCAAGACCGTCGCGGTCTGACCGTACGGCCGTCCGAGGCTCGTCCGGGCGCCCCTGGGTCGCGCCTCGTCAGGTGCGTCTGGGAACGCGCGTCCCCGCGCGCGGCCCGGCTCAGCGCCAAGCCGAGCACTCTCCGTGCTGATCGCTCGGATGAGCAGATGCGGGTCGGCGGATGAACTGCCTGTTCACAGGCATCGCGTCGGTGAACCGCGAGAAAACTACCTTGCGTTCCGTGGTCAAGACCGCTCCGGATGGGGTACGTTCTCGATAGGTGGGCTGTTCAGCGGAACGCGCTGATCAGGTGCACCGCACATCCAGAAGGGATTGACATCACGATGCGAGACCGAATGTTCACGGGCTGGCGCAAGTCGAGCCTTTCAAGCGGGGGAGACAACTGTGTCGAAGTCGGCTTGGGCGACGACGGCACGATCGGTGTCCGCGACACCAAGCAGCACGGCGAGGGCCCGATCCTCGTGTTCCACCCGGGCGAGTGGGATGCGTTCATCGGTGGCGTTCGCGCTGGGGAATTCGACCTGACCTGAGGCTCTGACCAGGGACATCATGGTCGGCCGGTGGCGTCAGGCCTGCGGGGCGCCACCGTTCCCACCCTCCACACGCGCCGTCTCGACGTCCTTGCGTATCGTGCCGTACTGGCGGATACTGGGCACGAACCATCAAGCTGGACAGTACGGGCGTCCGGGCGGAACGTTCGGCTGATCAGTCTCGACGAATCCGTTCGCCTGCGGCCAAGGAACGACAGCCATGCTGGGTACCCGCCACGCAGACCTCGCCCCCTCCGCCCGACCGACGCCGCCCGCCCCCCGATCCGCCGTCCGACCCCTGATGCGCCCGGGCACGACCGACAAGGCGTCGGCCGTCGCCCACTACCAGGCCATGGCCGAACAGGTCGCCCGCGACCGCTGGGGCGGCCATCCCGGCCCGGCGGCGAGCGCTGCTGATCCACGTGGGACGGACGGCCATGGGTGAGCGGATCTCACGGGCGTGGAACACGGTGCGCCGGCGCGAGCCCGACGAGGACGCGGGCACGGGCGCCCGGTGCGGGGCTTCGGGGTGGCACCTCAGCTCGGGGTGCAGCGACGGCGACGGCATGGCGGTGTGCCCGCTGTGCAGCCAGCGGGTGCACACGACCCGCGTGGCCGCGATCCCGCGCGGCGTCGAGGTCCTCGAGGCGCATTGCGCCTGACATCGGGCACTGCGCATGACACGAGGCCGTGGCGGCTGGGGGGCGAGGCGATAGCGGTCGTCGGACACGACTCGAGGCAGGAACGGTCGCATGCGACCGCCATTGCCTCGAGAACCTCCGGGCGACCGCTATCGCCTCGAGAATAAGTCGCTGAGCACGGGTTTCACGGCGTGCTCCGGGCGCGACGGCGGTCGGTCAGCCGGGCCCCGGCGGCGCCGTGCTCCGGCGCAGCTCGGGGAACACCTTCGCGACCTTCGCCGTGAGGTAGTCGCCGTAGGTGCCGGCCCAGGCCCGCGGGTCTGCGTCGTCCCAACGGGGCGCGCCGGCGTCGGCCACGGATGCCGGCGCGAGGGGCATCACCGGGCAGATCGCATCCCACGACGGGTCGATGAAGCACGGGAACGACAGGCGGTCGGCCGACCCGGCGTTGCGGACGCGGTGGGGGGTCGAGACGTACCGGCCGTCGGTCATGCGTTCGAGCATGTCACCGAGATTGACGACAAGGACCTGGGGGTCGGCCGGGACGGCGATCCAGCCGTGGGGCCCGCGCACCTCGAGCCCCTCGTGGCCGTCCTGGGCCAGCAGCGTGATCAGGCCGTAGTCGGTGTGCTCGGCCACCCCCCACCCGTCGTCGCCGGTCGAGGGGTAGCGGAAGATGCGGAACAGCACCGTCGGATCGGCGGTGACCGTCCGCTCGAACCACAGTGCGTCGAGCCCGAGGCCCAGCGCCATGGCCTGGAGCAGGCGTTGTCCGAGGTCGGTCATCGCGGTCATCCACCCGAGCACGGCGTCCTGCAGCCCCGCCGGTGCGTCGGGGAACAGGTTCGGCCCGTGCAGCGGGCGACCGGCGCGCACTGCCGGGTGGTCGGCGGCGAGCTCGGTGCCGAAGTAGAGGCCCTCCTTCCGGTCGGGCCGGCCCGACGTGAGCTCGCCGCCGAGGGGGAACCACCCGCGCCACGCCGAGCCGGCGTGCCGCATGGCGATGCGCTCCTTGTCCTGACGCGGCAGGGCGAAGAAGGCACGGGCCAGGCGGTCGACGCGGAGCAGGGCCGCGGGGTCCACTCTGTGCCCAGTGACCCGGAAGAAGCCGTAACGGCGGCAGGCGGCGTCGATCGCGTCCGCCACGTCGGCGACCGCGGTGCCGGCCGCGCCATCGAGCGGCGAGCCGGCCGGCAGCATCAGCGGCCCGACGTCGACGAGCGGGAGGTGGTCGGCCACACGCCGAGGCTACGGCGCACGTCCCGGGCGGGGTCCCAGTCCGGTGGCGTCGCCTGTTTGCAACTTTTTCGACATCTTTTGGCTCTGGCTCCGGATCACCAGGATCACTCACAGACTGTGGCTGATCTGGCCGTCTGGCCTGGGGACGAACACGTAACGTGGATGGGCTGCTACCTGTCACCTGGGGTTATTACGGAGAGCGGTGTGACATCGGTCATTGTTGAATCACGGAGAGTGGTGTCTAGTCTCGTCCCGACCTGATGTGTCACCCGCTGGGATGGTTTCGCTGTGTTACAGCGATGGACGCCATCGGTGACCGAGTCACTGGGGTAGCTGGGAGCTGACCAGTCTGGCGGAGCGCGTCGGGTCTGCGGGCGAGAAGGTGCCGATCCCCTACGCAACACCTGGCGCCACCGAGCCCGCAGCCTGTCAAAGCTGAGGAGCACGTCGTCTAGGTAGCTGGGGCCCGAGCTGGGGGTCTCCACATCCTGAGCGCAGCGGTCCGCCCGCTGCGTGGGACACCGCCGTACGGCCTGTCCGGGCGCGCCCGCCGTCATCCCCCTCGCGGGGCGTCGTCGGCGCGCCCTGGCGCGCTCCCGCAGCCGCGTCAGGCACCCCCCCGAGGACCACCGATGCGGACACCCACACCCACCAAACGACCACAGCGCCGTGCGGCGGGGCCGGTGTGCCCGGACCGCGGTCCCCGGGAGTCCCTACACGCAACCCAAGCCGCCTCCCCGCCTGCTGGGGCACGGGGCGTGCGACCCGGGACGTGGCGCGGCGAGAAGCCGCCCACCTCCGTGGGGCTCGCGCCCGCCGCAGGGGGCCGGTGGGTGGCGCCACCCACTCCATGTCGCACCTCCCTCATCCCGCCCGGCGGCGGCTCCGCCGGATCACGAGCGCCCTCGCGGTGGCCGTCGCGGTCGTCGTCGCGACCCTCAGCGGTCTGATCCCCACGCCCACGGGCGGAGACGAGGCCGGCGCCCAGCCGGTCCCCGCGGGTACCCCCGGCGTGACCCGCTACTTCGGCCGGGGCGCCTACGACGGCATCCGTGCCGCCGTCGCCGCCACCCCACGCTCGTGCGCCCTGTCGGACGACGAGCTGACCGCCCTGGTCATGGCGCCGATCTTCAAGGAGGTCTCCATGGCCGAGACGCCGGAGACCGCGCCGTCCCCGATGACGCTGTCCCGGTGGGACGAGTGGAGCGGCCGGTGGTCGGGGTCGAACAACCTCAACGCCAACTACGGCCTGTACGCCTTCCGTGACCCGAACACGCCGTACAAGCGGGCCTACTGGACCCCGGGCATCGGCATCTTCCAGTACGACGTCGCCGGGGTCGGCAAGCCGTTCACCGCGGCCGAGATGATGAACGTCCAGTTCATCGCCGGCGACGTGGCGGCCGGGATGGCCAACCGGTACTGCGCCGCGGGCGGAGACTCGTACACCAACCGGGCTGCGGCCTGGCAGCCGTGGTCGGGCCTCGGCGGTGTCGCCAAGAGCGAGGCGCTCTTCCAGGAGATGGTCGGGCTCGACCGCGTCCCGTTCTCGACGATCGGGCTCGTGGACGGGATCGAGAACACCGGCGGGATGCGGACGCACACGTGCCTGCTCGGCGGCGTCCCGACGCCGTGCGACTTCGTCGACCCGGCGGCCGCGCAGGGTGCCAACTGGTGGGCGAACGCCAACATCGACGGTGGCCAGATCGCGGCCGGGGAAGCCCCGCTGACCGCGCCGTTCTACGTCGTGAAGCGCAACGGCTACGAGGAGCGGCACTGGCTCGCCAGCGACACCGGGTACGACACGAACATCTCCGCTCGTCGCCCGATCGGGCTCAACGCCCGGCCCATGGACGCCGAGCCCGGGTCCGGCCTCGAGTGGATCGCCGGGTCCGACCTGTGCGACGCCGACCGTCCCGAGCTCGGGTGCCCGCTCCCGGCGCCGGCTGCGCCGGCCCCGGAGCCCGGGGCCGAGGCCGGCGAGGCGGCGGACGCCGCGCCGACCGACCTCGATGCCACCTGGCTGTGGGACGCCCTCGCCGAGCTGACCGTGGCTGTGGGTGACGCCTCCTCCGAGCCGGCCGCCACCGACAGCGTCGACGAGGCCGCCGCGGGCACCGAGGCGCCCGCCAACTCGACGTTCAGCTTCACGCGCGGCCTCGCCATCGTTCCTCCGGCGGCCCGGTAGGGAGGGCAACCGGAGGCCGGCCCGCCCGCCCACCGCCCGTTCCATCCGTGGCGGTGCGGCGGGCGGGATGTCCGGGTCGGCCGGCGGGGGAGCCGGTGCTCGGCCGCCAAATCCCCACGCGTGGGCTTTGGCTTGCGCTCCACCTGCTCGGCCTCCCATGTGGCGAACCTCGTGCTCGGCCTGCCGTCCTGCTCGGCCTCCCATCTGGCGAGCGGCGTGCTCGGCTCCCGTCCGGGCATGGTGCACGACTGGATGGGCACCGGGCGCCACTCCGTAGGCTCAGCGGAAACCCCGACCCAGGAGCGCCTGCGTGGATCGACGCACCCGGTTCCTCATCGCCCGAGCCGCAGGGGCGGCCCTGACCGCCTCGGCACTGCGACCCCCCGACCGCTTCGGGCGGGCCGCCCCGCTCGAGTTCGTGCTCGGTGTCCCCACCTCCGAGATGCCGCTGCACGTCGGCGCCCTGCAGGGCGGCCTCGCGCTGCTCGGGGCCCGGCGCGGTGGGGCACGCGGGTGGCGGGGCCTGGCCGGGCTCGGGCTGACCGCAGCCTCCGCCGCCGGGCTCTGGCGGCTGCACCGCGACGCCCAGGCGTCGGAGTGGGTGCTCGAGGACGCCCTCGTGGCCGCCCTCGGACCCGGGTACCGCGACGAGATCGCCGAGCCGTTCACCCCGCCGCCGGACGCGCCGGTCACGCGGCGGTCCGTGCTGCTGCCGGCGTTCGCTCGCCGCTCGCGCTACACGCTGCCCACCGGGCGCGACCTGTCCTACGGCGACGCCGGCCCGCGCAACCACCTGGACGTGTGGCGGCGGGCCGACCTGCCCGACGACGCCGGAGCGCCCGTGCTCCTGCAGGTCCACGGCGGGGGCTGGGTCATCGGCCAGAAGGAGGGGCAGGCCCATCCGCTCATGGCCCACTTGGCCGACCGGGGATGGGTGTGCGTGAGCATCAACTACCGCCTCAGCCCCCGCGCCACGTGGCCCGAACACATCGTCGACGTCAAGCGGGCCATCGCCTGGACCCGCGCCCACATCGCCGACCACGGCGGCGACCCCGGGTTCGTCGCCATCACCGGCGGGTCGGCCGGGGGCCACCTGACGGCGCTGGCCGCGCTCACCCCGGGCCTGCCGGCGTTCCAGCCCGGCTTCGAGGACGAGGACACGAGCGTCGTCGCCGCCGTGCCCTTCTACGGTGTCTACGACTTCACCAACCGCAACGGCGACGCCAACCGCGGGCTCGAGCAGCTGCTGGCCACGCGCGTGATCAAGACCCGGCTGGCCGACGACCGCGCCACCTGGGACCTCGCCTCGCCGATGAGCCACGTGCGCCCCGACGCCCCGCCGTTCTTCCTGCTGCACGGGACGAACGACACGCTGGTGCCCGTCGAGCAGGGCCATGCCTTCGCCCGCATGCTGCGCGAGACGTCCCGGCAGCCCGTGGCCTTCGCCGAGCTGCCCCGTGCCCAGCACGCCTTCGACACGCTGCCGTCCGTGCGGGCGTACCACACGGTGCGGGCCGTCGAGCGCTTCCTCGCCGTCGTCCGCAGCCAGCGCGGTGGCGTCACGCCGGCGGAGGCTGTGGGCGCCGACCGGGCGTAACGACCATCACGAGGCCGGCGGGTCGGGCGCTCGTGACAGCCTACGCGTGGGGATTTGGCGGTCGGGTCACTGCTCCGCAGCCGGCCGAGCAAGTCACGTCACCGCGGGCTGGTAGGTCCCGAAGCACCAGACGTTGCCCTCGGGATCCCGGGCGGCGTACTCGCGCGAGCCGTAGGGCTGGTCGGTGATGTCCATCACCATCTCGGCCCCGGCGGCCTTGGCGTGTTCGTAGTGGGCGTCGGGGTCGTCCACCACGAGGTAGAGGCAGATCGGTCGCAGGTCGAAGGGATTGTCACCGCCCCGCGCCTCGCTGAGCATCACCACCCCGTTCGCCCGGCCGAGGGTGGCGTGCACGATGCGCCCGCCCTCGTCGCGGGTGATCTCGCCGGCGGTGAATCCGAACGTGTCGGTCAGGTAGGTGATGGCCGCCTCGCCGTCGTCGTAGGTGAGGACGGGGTACACCGTCGGTCGGCTCGTGTCGATGGTCATGGGTCGAGGGTATGGCTGGAACGCTGGGGGCGGCTTGGACGAATGCGACCGTCCGCCCGAAGCGCGTTGGTTCAGCCCGCCACCCCGCCGCCGTCGGGGAGGCGATCGGCCACGAACTGCGACGGGGTGCACCCGGCCAGTGCGTGGAACTCGCGCACGAGGTGGCTGTGGTCGGCGTAGCCGCAGGCCGCCGCCAGGTCGGCGATCGAGCGCACCGGCCCGCTGGCCAGGAGGTCGGTGGCGCGGCGGAACCGCAGGACCCGGCCGGTGGGCTTGGGGGCGAGGCCCACCTGGCGGCGGAACCGGACGCCGAAGTGGCGCCGGCTCCAGCCGATCTCCTCGGCGAGCACGCTGACGGGCACCTGCCCGTGCGACCGCTCGAGCTGGTCCCACGCCCAGGCGACGGCGGGATCGGGGTCGGGGGCGTCGTCCAGCCGCTGGAGCAGCGCCCGGTCGACGAGCGAGAACCGCTCGGCCCAGTCGCCGGTCGAGGCGAGCCGCTCGGTGAGCTCGCGCGCCGCCGGCCCGAGCAGGTCGTCGAGCGCCACGACTTCGTTGGCGACGTCCTCGGGGGCGCCGAGCAGCCGCCCCGCGCCGATGGGCGTCAGCTCGACCTCGATGCCGCACTGGTCGCCGTGGTGCTCGGTGACCGCGTAGCCCTCGTGCAGCCCGGCGACGAACGAGGTGAGCCGGCTGCCGCCCGAGGACGAGTTGGACATCTCGACGAGGTCGAGCGGCCCGGCGAGGTTGAGGATCAGCGTGACGCGCCCGGTGGCCGCCTCGCGCCGCCGGAACGGCCCGACGGCGTCCTCGACGTAGCCGCAGTAGGCGCCGCCGACCACCCCCGCCAGGGCCGGATGCGGGGCGCGGAACCGCATCGTCCACGCGAACTCGTCCTCCGCGTGGTGCGAGACGGCGGTGTCGTCGGCCGGCACGCGCTCCAGTGTGCCAACTTGCGGCTCGGCACAGGGGCGGACCGCGATTGAGGACCGCGATTGAACGGTCGTCGTTCGAGTGTGTTGACATTATGTTCATCGCCTCGGGCCGCTGGGGACCGGGGTCGGACCGTACGGTCCGTGACGCCGGGCCGCACGCGGCCAGGGATCGCCCATGGACACATCGCTGCGCCACCGCACCGTCCACGGCTACCGCCGTGCCTACCGCATGGCGGGGTCCGGCCCTGCGGTCCTGCTGCTGCACGGCATCGGCGACAGCTCCGAGAGCTGGGTCCCCGTCATGGCCGACCTGGCCCGCCACCACACGGTCGTGGCCCCCGACCTGCTGGGGCACGGCGGGTCGGACAAGCCCCGCGCCGACTACTCGGTGGCGGCCTACGCCAACGGCATGCGCGACCTGTTGACCGTGCTCGGCATCGAGTCGGCCACGGTCGTCGGCCACTCGCTCGGCGGAGGCGTGGCCGCCCAGCTCGCGTACCAGTACCCCGAGCGGTGCGAGCGCCTCGTGCTCGTGGCCAGCGGGGGAGCGGGGCGGGACGTCACCCCGATCCTGCGGCTGGCAGCCGCCCCGCTGGCCGAGGTGTTCCTCGCCCCCGCTCGGTGGCCCGGGGCCCGGCCGCTCGTCCGGGCCGCGCTGCGCGCCCTGGCGCTGGCGAACAACGATCTCGCGCACGACCGGCGCCACGTCGATCGCGTGCTCGCCAGCCTCCCCGACGGCGAGGCGCAGGTCGCGTTCACGCGCACCCTGCGGTCGGTCGTCGACTGGCGGGGCCAGGTCGTGACCCTGCTCGACCGCTGCTACCTGACCGAGGCCGTGCCGACGCTGATCGTCTGGGGCGACCGCGACGGCGTCATTCCCGTGGCGCACGCCCACCGTGCCCACGAGGCGATGCCGGGCAGCCGGCTCGAGGTCTTCCCGGGCGCCGGGCACTTCCCGCACCACGCCGATCACGACCGCTTCGTCGACGTGCTGCGCGAGTTCGTCGGCACGACCGCACCGGCGACCCACGATCCTCGCCGCTTCGGGGACCTGCTGCGCCGGGGCCCCGATCCGGCCACCACGGCGGGCGCGCCGCTCGTCGCCGACGATGCGGTGGCCGTCGCCTCCTGACCGCCTAGTGGTGCCGGCGCGTCCGTCCGGCCGGTCAGAACGAGCGAGCCACCGCCAGCCGGGCCGTGACCGCCGGGAACAGCGGGTCGTCGACGGGCACGAGGGTGCCGATCCGCTCGAGCACCTCGCTGTCGTAGGGGTGCACGGTCGTGAACCGCATCACCGCGGCGGTGGTGCCCGCGCGCAGGAGCGCCGTGCGCAGGGCCACGTCGAGCTCGTGGCGCAGCTCGACCACGAAGGGCGCCTCGCTGGCCGGCAGGAGCTGGCCGGCGTACAGGCGGGCTGCGCCGTCGACGTCGCCCCGCTCGAGGCGCTCGGGCAGCTCGTTCGCGTCGATGCGGAAGGGCAGGTCGAGCCGGTAGGGGCGCGAGGCGAGGCGCCCGTCGAGGGCGCGGCGGAGGTGGGAGATCTCGGCCTTGAGGGTGGTCGGCGCGACGGGACGGTCGCCGTACAGGAGGGCGTGCAGCTCGCCGAGCGTGGCGCCGCCGTTGACAGCGAGGATCGTGAGGATCTCGAACTGGCGCAGCGTCAGGTGCAAGGGAACCCCGCCGAGTGTGGCCGCCGCTTCGCCCAGCACTCGCACGTCGAGCGCCGGCGCCGCCGGCCCGAAGAGGTGGGGGCCGTTGCGCAGCTCGTGTTCGACCAGCCGGGCCATCGACGCGACGGTCGACAGTGCCAGCGGGTTGGCGTGCTTCCACTTGGTGGAGAGGTCGATCGCCCCGACCTGCGTTCCGTCGGGCGCGTGGATCGGGGCGGCATAGCAGACCCAGTCGCGGACCGGGTCGACCCAGTGCTCGGTGGAGAACACGCTGGCGGGCCGGTCGGCCGCCAGCGCCAGCCCGATGCCGTTCGTGCCCATCGACGCCTCGTGCCACAGGCCGCCGGGGACCAGCCCGATGCGCTCGGCCCCCCGCCGGAGCCACAGCGGGGTCGACTGCCACAGGACGCGTCCGTCCGCGTCGGTGATGAGGGCGATGACGTCCCCCGTCGTCGCCGTCTGGTCGAGCTGGTCGGCGAGACCCGGGACGGCGCGGCGCAGCACCGAGTCGTCCCACCTGCGGGCCGTCACGTCGCTGTCCTCGACCGGCGCGGTGTCGTTGTCGGTCTCGACGACGGTCGCGCACCGCTGCCAGGAGGCGCGCACGACGGGGTCGATGGGAGCGCCGACCTCGTCGACGGAACCCGACGACCGCGCCCGCTCGATCGCTCGCCGCCGCTCGAGGAGATCGATCTCCAGCGCCATCTTCGCCTCCACGCCCCCGGCCGAGGCGTCACGCTGAGTGTATGCAGGATCGACACAGCGCGCGTGTTTGCCTGCCGTTCACCCGCAACCAACCTTTGTCCAACCTCACGTGGGTCAGATTCAGGGGTGGCGGCGGGCCTCGGCCTTCCGCCCTCCCCCCGGAGCCCACGGAACTGCGGGGTCGGGAGCCGGTCCGCCCGCCCGCCTCCCGCTCCCGGCCCTGCGGTTTCTCCCCGGCGGCTCCGGCCGTGGGACCGGACGCCGGTGGGGCCGGCTCCTCCCCGCCAGGCCCCGCCGGCGCCGGATCCGCCGTCGGAAGGCCCGCGATGCGCAACCGGGTTGACCCCTGGGTCAAGTACGCCGGTAGCCTGGGACGATGACCGACACGGCGCACAGCGGCACGGGGCCTACGCACACCCATCGCTTCGAGTCCGTCCCGGCTGTGCGCGAGTCGCTCGCCAAGGTCGACTACCTGGCCGACGAAGGGATCGCCGGCATCGTCTACCTCGCCGACCGGCTGGGCAAGCCCGTCCTGGTCGAGGGGCCCGCCGGCACGGGCAAGACGCAGCTGGCCAAGTCGGTCGCCGAGATCACCGGCGCCCGGCTCATCCGCCTCCAGTGCTACGAGGGGCTCGACGAGTCCAAGGCCCTGTACGAGTGGAACTACAAGAAGCAGCTCCTGCGCATCCAGGCCGAGCGCAACGACGGCGCCACGTGGGCCGAGGTCGAGGACGACATCTTCTCCGACGAGTTCCTGCTCACCCGCCCGCTGCTCGAGGCGATCCGCGCCGAGGAGCCGGTGGTGCTCCTCGTCGACGAGGTCGACCGGGTCGAGGTCGAGACCGAGGCGCTGCTGCTCGAGATCCTCTCCGACTACCAGGTGTCGATCCCCGAGCTCGGCACGGTGACGGCCCGCCAGGTGCCGCTCGTGTTCCTCACCTCCAACAACACCCGCGAGCTGTCCGAGGCGCTCAAGCGCCGGTGCCTCTTCCTGCACGTCGACTACCCCGATCTCGAGCGCGAGCGCGAGATCGTGATGGCCAAGGTCCCCGGCATCACCGAGAGCCTCGCCGACCAGGTGTCGCGCATCGTGCGGTCGATCCGCCAGCTCGAGCTGAAGAAGGCGCCCTCGGTGTCCGAGACCCTCGACTGGGCCCGGACACTGCTGCTGCTCGGCGTCGAGCAGGTCGACGCCGCCATGGCGGTGGGCACCGCCAACATCCTCCTCAAGTACCAGAGCGACATCACCAAGGCGACCAAGGAGCTCGAGCAGGACACCTCGCTCGGCGGTGAGGCCGCCGGGGCAGGGGCCAAGCCCTGGCAGCGCAATGGCTGACGCGGGGCCTCCGGGCTCGTCGGGCAACGGCCACAACGGCGCCGCCGACGCCGGCATCACCGCCGGCCGGCACCGCGAGCACGCGGGCGCCGGTGCGGCCACCGGCCCCGAGGGACGCCGCGCGGGCGCGGGGGGCGAGCGCCCGGTCGCCCGCCGCAGCCTCGACGAGGCCACGCACCGGCTGACCGAGGCGGGCGCCGGCCAGGCGCTGACCGAGCTGCTGTCGGGCTTCATCGCCGAGCTGCGCACGGCCGGGCTGCCGGTCAGCCTCACCGAGAACCTCGACGCCATGCAGGCCATCCAGCACATCCCGCTGGGCGACCGGGCGGCGTTCAAGTACGCGCTCGGGGCGACGCTCGTGAAGAACGCGGCCCACTGGCGGGTGTTCGAGACCGTGTTCGAGGTCTACTTCTCGCTGCGGGGCCGCGAGTACGCGCTGACCGACGAGCAGGCCGAGGCCATGGCCGAGCTCGACGAGATGCTCAGCGAGATGCAATCCGACCAGCAGGGCGAGCAGCAGGGCGCCGGCGGCGTCGGCGACTCGATGACCCCCGAAGAGCTGGCCGAGATGCTCATGAAGGCGCTCGCCCAGGGCAACGAGGCCATGCTCAAGGCGCTGGCCCGCCAGGCGGTTCGGCGCTACGCGGGCATGGAGCCAGGCCGCCCGGTCGGCGGCACGTACTACCTGTACCGCACGCTGCGGAACCTCGACCTCGACGGCGTGCTCGACAAGCTCATGCAGCAGGCCCGCGAGCAGGCGCCCGAGCCGCTGACGCCCCTCGAGGAGCGGCTCGAGCGCGACGAGTACGAGGCCCGGGTCGACCAGCTCCGCAAGGAGATCGAGGCCGAGATCCGCCGCCGGCTCGTCGCCGACCGGGGCGTGGAGGCGATGGCCCGGACGCTGCGCAAGCCGCTGCCCGAGGACGTCGACTTCATGCACGCCAGCCGCGAGGAGATGGCCGCGCTGCGCAAGGCCATCTACCCGCTGACCCGCAAGCTGGCCGTCCGGCTGGCCCGCAAGCGGCGGCACGGGCGCAAGGGCCCGCTCGACTTCCGCTCGACGGTCCGCCATTCGCTGTCGACCGGCGGCGTGCCCATCGAGCCGCGGTTCCGCTACCCGCGCCCGTCGAAGCCCGAGATCTTCGTCGTCGCCGACATCTCGGGATCGGTGGCGGCGTTCGCCCGCTTCACGTTGCACCTCGTCTACGCCATCTCGAACCAGTTCTCGAAGGTGCGGGCCTTCGTGTTCATCGACGGCATCGACGAGGTCACCCGCCTGTTCGAGGGCACCGAGGACATCGGCGAGGCCGTCCACCGGGTGAACACCGAGGCCGACGTCATCTGGGTCGACGGCCACAGCGACTACGGCCACGCCTTCGAGGTGTTCTGGCAGCGCTACGGCAAGGACGTGGGACCGAAGACGACGGTCCTGCTGCTGGGCGACGCCCGGAACAACTACCACGCCACGCAGTCGTGGGTCGTCAAGGAGATGCAGCACCGGGCCCGCCACGTCTACTGGCTCAACCCCGAGCCGCGCAGCTACTGGGACACGGGCGACTCGATCATCGGCGAGTACGCCATCCACACGGACGGCGTGTTCGAGTGCCGCAACCTGCGCCAGCTCGAGCGCTTCGTCGACCACCTCGTCTGACCGGGTCGCTGGGGCCGTGGCGGGCGGAGGCGAGGTGCCGGGAACCCCGAACGGCGTGACGGTTCGGGGCCTGCGTGACTGCGGACCGTCGGCCGGGTGCGGCACCGCTTCGTCGCCCAGGTCGAGCGCATGACCGACGGCGAGTATGCGACTGCCGATTGGCAGGGCATCCTCGACCGGGCGTGAGGGGTCGAGAGCCAACGGTCGGACCGCGTCAAGCGGATCGTCAGCGGTCGTGGAGCGCGCCGCTGCACTATGCGTCCATGAGGATGGCGACGGGCATCGAGGTGCGGACCGGCGATCGCTGCCGCAGGCGGGTGCGGTCGCTGATGGACGACGCCCGCACTCGGCTGGCGCAGCGGCTGGCGCGGCGCCCGGCACCTCGGGGTCTGGTGGACGCCCGGCCCCGCCGGCCGCGGAACGCGGTGGTGGTGCAGACCGACATCGTCGGCTCGACCCGCCTGCTCGAGGTTGCCGGCGAGCGGTACCCGGCGGTGCTGATGCGGCACCGCGCGCTCATCGGTGAGGCCGTCTGTGGACTCGGCGGTCGCTTCCTCGCCCACGCGGGCGACGGCACGCTCGCCGTGTTCGACTGCGCCGACGACGCCATCGCCGCGTCGGTGGAAGCCCAGCGGGCCCTGTCCGCCGAGCGGTGGCCGGGCGGGTTGGCCCTGCGGGTGCGCACGGGAGTGCACGCGGGCGAGATCTACGAGGTCGACGGCGAGCCCGTGGGCCTGACGATCAACCAGGGCGCCCGCATCATGGCCGCGGCCGAGCCGGGCCAGGTCGTCGTGTCGAGCGCGGCGATGACCGCGGCCGCCCCCTGCGCCGGCGGCGCGCCTCGCCTGGCGGCGGTGCAGTACCCGGTCGCCGACGCCGGCTGGCACGCCCTCCGGGATCACGTGCAGCCGGTGCGGCTGCGCCAGGTGGTCGCGGACGGGCTGACCGTCGTCCCGCCCGCCGACCGCGTCATCGACCTCACCGACCCCGCCCGCTCCCCGGTCACGCTCAACTGACGGCGCCGGTTCGACCCGCTCCGCCCCTCCGGCGAGGTGTCGGCACAGGGGCGCGCGTACGGGCGGAAACCGCCGACGGCGTGGGTCGCGGTCGGGTCGCGACGTGTGACGTCCGTCTACGCTGCCGGCCGTGGCACGCATCGACTTCCCTGACCGCGGTTTCGGCGAGCACGTCGACTGGTCGCTGATGCGGCCGAAGATGGCGGCGGGCATGGGCGCCCTGTCCGAGGCGGTGTACACGCACTCGCGCCTGGCCGTGCGCGAGCGCGAGGCCGCCCGCTGGACGATCGCCCTGATCAACGACTGCGTCGTCTGCCAGGACACCCGGCCCCGCGACAGCGCGGACGTCGGCGTCGACGAGGGGTTCTACGGCGAGGTGGCCGGCTGGCGGACCAGCGAGGCGCTGTCCGAGCGCGAGCGCCTGGCGGCCGAGTTCGCCCAGCGCTTCGCCCTCGACCACCAGGCGATGGACGAGGAGTTCTGGGCCCGCCTGCGGGCGGCGTACGCCGACGACGAGATCGCGGACCTGACGATGTGCTGCGGCATGTTCCTGGGCCTCGGCCGGGCCCTGGCCGTCGTCGGCGTGCCGGCCCCCGAGGACCGCATCCTCATCTGACCCGCCCCGCCGGGGCCCCGGCGAAGACTTTTCCGTGTCAGTGGAAGCGGTTCCATTGACAGGGTGACGGGCGACACATATGTTGCCAGTGGGCACGGTGGAAGCGGTTCCACCGTGACCTCCGAGGGGCGAGAGAGGAGGACGGTGGTCACGATCGCCGATGTCGCGGCGCGCGCCGGTGTGGGGGCGGGCACGGTGTCCCGGGTCCTCAACGACAGCCCTCGGGTGAGCGAGGCCACCCGGGCACGCGTGCTGGCGGCCATCGAGGTGCTCGACTACCGGCCCAACCCCCTGGCCCGGGGGCTCAGCCGGGGGCGGTGCCAGACGCTCGGCGTCGTCGTCCCGTTCTTCACCCACGCGTCGGCGGTCGAGCGCCTCAGGGGAGTGGCGGCCGCGCTCGACGGCAGCCGCTACGACCTGGTGCTGTTCAACGTCGAGTCGACGATGCACCGCGACGAGCACTTCGCCACGCTCACCCGGCGCGACCGGGCCGACGGCCTGCTCATCATGTCGCTGCCGGTGCCGCCCACCAGCCTCGACCGGCTGGCCACGTCCGGGGTCCCGATCGTGCTGCTCGATGTGCGAGGCGCCGGGGATGCCGGCGGTCGTCACCGACGACGTCGCCGGCGGCCGCCTGGCGACCCAGCACCTCATCGACCTCGGCCACGAGCGCATCGCCTTCATCGGCGACGATCCCGACCAACCCGCTCGGGTTCGTCGCCGGCACCAGCCGGGAGGAGGGCTACCGGCGGACGATGGCCGACGCCGGGCTGGAGATCCCACCGGGCTACGTCCGCCACGGTCCCCACGTGCGCGACGGTGGCGCGGCACCTCGCCGGGCGAGCTGCGTCGGCCGCCGCGACCCGCCGACCGCGATCTTCGCGTCGTCCGACACGCAGGCGCTCGGCGTGCTCGAGGCCGCGCGGACCGCCGGCCTCCGCGTGCCCGGCGACGTGTCGGTCGTCGGCTTCGACGACGTGGAGGTGTCGGGCTACGTCGGGCTGACCACCGTCCGCCAGCCGCTGTTCGAGAGCGGCGCGCTCGGCGCCCGCCTGCTGCTCGAGGCGCTCGGCGGCGAAGGACGCCCGCTCGGCGAGTGCACGAGCTGCCGCCTCGAGCTCGTCGAGCGGTCCACCACCGCGCCGCGGCCGAGGGTGACGGAGACCGGACCATGATACTTGCCAACCACAGCACCACCACCGAGGGGAACAACCATGCAACGACAGCGACAGGCGGTGGCGCGCCGGCGCTCGCCGCTGTGCCTGGCGTTCAGGCCTGGTCGCCGCCGCGTGCGCCGACGACGACGACGGCGACGAGCGCACCGGCGAGCGGCGGCGGCGGCGAGCGGCGACCTGGAGGGCACGACCGTCACCATCTTCGGCCCCGAGGTCGAGAGTCGAGGCCCAGGGCCTCCAGGACGCCTTCGACGCAGTTCACCGAGGAGACCGGCATCACGATCGAGTACTCGGGCGACCGCAGCTTCGAGGCCCAGATCGGCATCCGGGTCGACGGCGGCGACCCGCCGGACATCGCCTTGTTCCCGCAGCCGGGCAAGGTCAAGCGACTTCCCGAGGACGATGTCGCCGCTGCCCGACGACGTGGCCAGCGAGGTCGAGGACAACTTCGACCCGCGGCTTCGTCGACCTGCGTCACGATCGACGGTGAGCTGTACGGGCATCCCGGCCAAGGCCGACCTCAAGAGCCTCGTCTGGTACAGCCCGGACGCGTTCGCGGAGAGCGGCTACGAGGTCCCGACGACCTTCGAGGACTTCCTCGCGCTGGCCGACAAGATGATCGCCGACGGCAAGACGCCGTTCTGCATCGGCATCGGCAGCGACGAGGCCACCGGCTGGCCGTTCACCGACTGGGTCGAGGACTTCATGCTGCCGCATGAAGGGCCCCGAGGTCTACGACCAGTGGGTCAGCGCACGAGATCCCGTTCGACGACCCCGACGTCGTCGAGGTCGGCGCAGGCCGTCTACGACCTGTGGTCGAAGGACGGCGACGGTCTACGGCGGGGTCGCAGAGCATCGCCGCCACGCCGTTCGCCGACGCCGGCCTGCCGCTGCTCGAGGGCAACTGCATGATGCACCGCCAGGGCAACTTCTACTCCGCCAACTGGCCCGAGGGCACCGAGCTTCGGCCCCGACGGCGAGGTCAACGCCTTCTACCTGCCGGGCTCCGACGGAGTACCCGAACATCACGCTGTCGGGCGGCATCTACGCCGCCGCGTTCAGCGACCGGCCCGAGGTGCAGCGAGGTGATGGAGTTCCTCGCCAGCGCCGAGTACGCCAACGCCCGGGCACCGGCGTCGGCGGCTTCCTGTCGCCGAACAGGAACATCGACACGAGCCAGTACCCCGACGAGATCGACGCAGAGCTTCGCCGAGATCCTCGCCGCCGGCCGACCCGGTGCGGTTCGACGCCTCCGACCTGATGCCCGGCGCGGTCGGTGCCGGCACGTTCTGGAGGCGGCCGTCGACATCACGACCGGCGACCAAGGACGTCGAGGACGCCTTCGCCGACGCGTGGAGGACAGCTGGCCGAGCTGACCGTCGCAGTGATCGCCCGAGCCGCCGGTGGACGCGTAGGTCGGGAGGCGCCGGGGCGCGCCTCGTCCGGCGGCACCTCACTGCTCCGGACACGGCGCGTGACCCACGACTGACGGGAGGATCGTCCGATGGGGCAACTGATCGGCATCCTCGTCAGCGTCGTCGTCGTCGTCGGCGTCGACGCTCGGCCTGTTCGTCGGCGCTGAACTGCGTCGTCGACCAGGCGCCCACGCGGTTCGCGCATGTTCGCCGACCGTGGTCGGCGCGGTCATCGGCGCCGTCGTCGGGCGCCGTCGTCAACAGCGGCGGCTGGTTCCTCGGCGGGCCGCTGTGGCCGCTCGGCGGCGCGGTCGTCGGCGCCGCGCTCGGCGGCGCTCGTGTGGGCCCGGCACCCGCCGCCGCGCCGAGCGCCGCTGGCGCATCCCCGACCGGCTGCCGCCCGGTCGATCTTCCTCGCTCCCGCGCTGCTTTCCTGTCGTCACGCTGGTCGTCCCGACGATCCGCACGATCTACCTGAGCTTCCGCGGCCGGCGGGGCGAGGAGTCCGTCGGCCTCGACAACTACCGGTCGATCTTCGGCGACGACGACGATCTTCAACGTCGACGGGCGTCGGCGACATCTTCACCAGCCGCCTGTTCGTCCTCGGCGTGATCATCGTCGTCGTCGGGCTGGCGCTCGCGGTCGTGCCGCGGCGTCGCACCGGCGCCGGGGCGTCGACCTGTCGGCGCCCGACGCCCGGTCCTGTCGCTCACCGGCAGCCGCCATCCTCGTGCATGCTGGCCGCGATGGGCGTGCTCGCGCGGCGTGATCTGGAACAACGTCTTCTGGGTCGTCTTCGTCACCGGGCTGTCGACGGCGCTCGGGCTCGCCATCGCCGTGCTGGCCGACCGGGCCCGGGGCGAGACGGTGGCCAAGTCGCTGATCTTCATGCCGATGGCCATCAGCTTCGTGGGCGCCAGCGTGATCTGGCGCTTCGTCTACGCGTTCACGCCCGCCGGCAGCGACCAGATCGGCGTGCTCAACGCGGCCTGGGTCGGGCTCGGCGGCGAGCCGCAGACGTGGCTGCAGGAGCCGCCGTGGAACACCCTGTTCCTCATCGTGATCATGATCTGGATCCAGACCGGCTTCGCCATGGTGGTGCTGTCCGCGGCCATCAAGGCGCGTGCCGACCGAGCTGCATCGAGGCGGCCCGGGTCGACGGGGCCAGCGAGGCGCAGATCGTTCTGGCGGGTCACGCGTGCCGCAGATCCGCACGACCATCGCCGTCGTGGTCACCACCCTGATCATCACCGTCCTGAAGATCTACGACATCGTCAAGGTGATGACGAACGGCGAGTTCGGCACGAACGTCATCGCCAACGAGATGTTCGACGAGGCGTTCATCAACCGCGACTTCGGCCGGGGCTCGGCGCTCGCCGTGCTGCTGCTTCATCGCCGTGCTGCCGCTCATGGTCGTGAACGTCCGCCGCGACCGCCGGGGGAGCAGGGCATGACAGCGATCGTCACGACGAGCCGCCGAGCCGCGGCACCGGGCCTCGGCGCCGGTGCCGGCGCCCGCGGCCGCGAGCCGGTGCGGCGTCGCGCATGCACCGCGTCCTCGGCGCCATCCCGACCGTCGTGCTGTGGGTCCTGGTGCTGCTGTGGACGATCCCCACCCTCGGCATGCTCGTGTCGTCGTTCCGGCCCGAGGATCGAGGTGCAAGACGACCGGCTGGTGGACGGTGCGTCACCGACCCGCAGTTCACGCTCGGAGAACTACGAGGCCGCGTTCTCGAGCGTCGGGCAGCGACGCGCCGGACATGTGGCAGCACTTCCTCAACTCGCTCGCCATCGCGCATCCCGGCCACGCTCATCCCGATCGCCTTCGCCGCCTTCGCGGCCTACGCCTTCGCGTGGATGGACTTCCAGGGCCGCAACTGGCTGTTCATCGGGGTCGTGGCGCTGCTGGCGGTGCCGATCCAGATGTCGCTGGTCCCGCTGCTGCAGCTGTTCGCCGGCGGCGCCCACCTGACCCTGTTCGGCGAGACGTTCACGCTGTTCCCCGACCTCGACCTGGCCGGCACGACGACGGCCGTGTGGCTCACCCACATCGGCTTCGGCCTGCCGCTCGCCATCTTCCTGCTGCACAACTACATCGTCGTCGCTGCCCGCCGACCTGTTCGAGGCGGCCCGCATCGACGGCGCCGACCACCCGCACGATCTTCTGGCGGCTGGTGCTGCCGCTGTCGGTGCCGGCGCTCGCGGCCTTCGCCATCTTCCAGTTCCTCTGGGTGTGGAACGACTACCTGGTGGCGCTCGACGTTCCTCGGCGACGGCAGCCCGACGAAGCGCCGATGACCGTGCGCCTGGCCACGCTCGTCGGGCGGCCGGGGCCAGGACTGGCACCTGCTCACCGCGGCGGCGTTCGTGTCGATGGCCCTGCCGCTCGTCGTGTTCTTCGCGCTGCAGCGCTACTTCGTGCGGGGCCTGCTGGCCGGATCGGTCAAGGGATAAGGGACCAGCGGACGGCTTCCGATGGCCGTCGGTGACGATGGACAAGCTGACCAAGGTGTACCCGAACGGGGTCACGGCGGTCGTCGACCTCGACCTCGACGATCGACGACGGCGAGTTCCTCGTGCTCGTCGGCCCGTCCGGCTGCGGCAAGTCCACCGCGCTGCGGATGGTGGCCGGGCTGGAGGACGATCACCGGCGGCGAGCTCCGCATCGGCGACCGGGTCGTCAACGACCTGCCGCCCAAGGAGCGCGACATCGCCATGGTGTTCCAGAACTACGCGCTCTACCCGCACATGACCGTCGAGCAGAACATCGGCTTCGCCCTGAAGCTGGCCAAGCTGCCCAAGGACGAGATCGCACGCGCGGGTGCGCAAGGCGGCCCAGACGCTCGCAGCTCGAGGAGTGGCTCGACCGCAAGCCCGGCCAGCTCTCCGGCGGCCAGCGCCAGCGGGTGGCCATGGGCCGGGCCATCGTGCGCGAGCCCGTCGGTGTTCCTGATGGACGAGCCGCTGTCGAACCTCGACGCCAAGCTGCGGGTGCAGATCCGGGCCGAGATCGCCCGGCTGCAGCGCGAGCTGAGGACCACCACGATCTACGTCACCCACGACCAGATCGAGGCCATGACGATGGGCGACCGGGTGGCGGTGCATGCGCGACGGGCGCCTGCAGCAGGTCGCCGCAGCCCGAGGTGCTCTACGCCGAGCCCGCCAACCTGTTCGTCGCCGCCTTCATCGGGTCGCCGTCGATGAACCTGCTCGAGGGCACGCGTCGACGCGCCGAGCGGCGACGGGGTGACGGTGTCGCTCGGCGAGCAGACGCTGCACGTCCCGCCGTCGGTGCTGGCCGAGCAGCCCGGCGCTGCGCGGCGGCGACGGCCGCGACGGTGGTGGTCGGCATCCGGCCCGAGCACCTCACCGACGCCGCGCTGGCCGCGCGACGGCGGCCACCGCACGGGGCGCGGCTGCGGGGCGAGGTCGAGCTGCGCGAGGCGCTGGGGTCCGAGCTGCTGCTGCACGTGCGCACCGACTGCCGGCCCGCGGTCACCGACGAGGTCCGCAGCGTCGCGGGCGACGTCGACGAGGCGGCGGTCGAGGTCCTGGAGCGCCAGGCCGCGGGCGGCGGCGCCATGGTGGTGGCCAGGTTCGACTCCCGCAGCCGCGCCCGGGTCGGCGACCCCGTCGAGATGGCGGTCGACGTCGACGCGCCTGCAGTTCTTCGACCCCGAGACGGGCAAGCGCATCGCGGCCGAGGAGCTGGCACCGCGGCGGCACCCGCGACGGCGCCCACAGCCGAGGCGGCGCCCGCGCCGGCGGCCTCCGACGGCGGCTGACGAGCAGCCGCGCGAGTCCGGCGCAACTCCGGCGGGATCCGGCGACCGTTCTTGCGACGGACGAGTCCGGCGGCGACGCGATCCGTCGCGAACGGCTGCCAGACGGGGCGCTCGGAGGCCGTCGGCCTGAGGCGCGGACCACCAGCTCGGTCCGGAGCACCACGCTCTCGGGGTCACCGCGGCGTCACCGTCGAGCTGGGCCAGCAGCAGCCGCGGCCATCTCGGCGCCCAGCTGCTCGATCGGCTGGCGGACCGTGGTGAGCGGCGGGTCGGCCGTCCGGGCCAGCTCGCTGTCGTCGAAGCCCGACGACGGCCACGTCGTCGGGCACCCGGCGACCGGCGGCCCGCAGGCGCGTCGAGCGCGCCGAGGGCCATGAGGTCGGACGCCGCGAACAGGCCGTCGAGGTCGGGCCGCCGGGCGAGCAGCGCCCGGTGGCGCGCCGCGCCGCCCGCCCGGGTGAAGTCCGCCTCGGCCACCAGGGCGTCGCCGGCCGGGCGGCCCGGCCTCGCCCAGCGCCTGCTCGCCACCCCGTGCGCCGGTCGGCGCCGGGCGCCATGTCGGCGGGCCCGGCCACCGTGCCGACCTCCGCCGGCCGCGGGCGATGAGGTGGGCGACGGCGGCCGCGGGCCCCGCCCTCGTTGTCGGCGTCGACGAAGCCGACCGGCGGCGCCGGCGCGGCTGCCGGGCGGCCGGCCATCACGCACGGGATGCCCGCGTGCGGCCAGCCGGCCGGGCAGCGGGTCGTCGGCGCGGGCCGACAGCAGCAGCACGCCGTCGGCGCCGCCCCGCAGGAGGTGGCGCTCGACGCGGGCTCGGTCGGCCTCGCCTGGACCATCAGCAGCACGAGCTGGTAGCGGGTGGCGGCCAGCCCGCCGGTGACGCCGAGCGTCGTCCCGGCGAAGAAGGGGTCGGCGAACAGGCGCACGCTGGGCTCGGACACCACGAGGGCGACGGTCTCGCTGCGGCTGCCGGCGAGCGACCGGGCCGCCCGGTTGGGGGCGTAGCCCATCTCCTCGATGGCGGCCTCGACCGCCCGGCGGGCGGCGTCGGACACCTGGGGGCTGCCGTTGACCACCCGCGAGACCGTGGCCCGCGGACACGCCGGCCCGGGCGGCGACGTCCTCCAGCGTGATCGGCCGTCGTCGCTGGTCTCTCGGGACCGGCTCGGCGCCGGGCGTCGGTCGATGGGCCGGCCGGGTCGAGTCCGGTTGGCGGCGACCACGTCGCGGTACCAGAGGGCGCTGGCCTTGGGGGTCCGGCCTGGGTGGCGAAGTCGACGTGCACGATGCCGAAGCGCTGGTGGTAGCCCTCGGCCCACTCGAAGTTGTCGAGCAGCGACCACACGAAGTAGCCGCGCAGGTCGACGCCGGCGGCGATGGCGTCGTGGCACGGCCCGCACGTGGGCGTCGAGGAAGGCACGGCGGTCGGCGTCGTGGACCCGCCCGTCGGCGCCGACGCGTCGGGGAAGGCGCCGCCGTTCTCGTGGACGTACAGCGGCGGGGGGTCGTAGTCGGCGGCACGCCGCACGAGCGCGTCGTACAGGCCGTCGGGCTCGACCGCCCAGCCGTTGGAGGTGGGCGTGCGCGCGGGCTCGGCGAAGGCGACGTCGGGCGACCCCGGCCACGGCGACGGCGACGGCCGAGGCGCCGGGCGCGTGGCGCACGTGGTAGCGGCGGTAGTAGTTGAGGCCGAGGGCGTCGATCGGCCGGGCGATCTGCGCCAGGTCGCCGTCGCGGATGTGGGCCAGGTCGCTGACCGGGGCGAGGTCGTCGAGCACGTCGTCGGGGTAGCGGCCCCGCAGCACCGGGTCGTACCAGAGGCGGTTGGCGATGCCGTCGATGCGCCGGGCCGCGTCGAGGTCGGCGTCGGCGGTCGGCGGCCGGCGACGACCGGATAGGGGTTGAGGGTGATGCCGATCTCGGCGGTCGCGCCGGGCCGCCGCCGCGGCCCGCAGGGCGTCGACGGCGAGGCCGTGGCCGAGCAGCAGGTGGTGGGCGGCGGCGACCGCGGCGCCGGGGTCGGTGCGGCCGGGGGCGTGGATGCCGGCCGGCGTAGCCGAGCATCGCCGCGCACCAGGGCTCGTTGATCGTGGTCCAGCGGCGCACCCGGTCGCCGAGGGCGTCGGCCACGACGGCGGCGTAGTCGGCGAACCGCTCGGCGGTGGCGCGGGCCGGCCAGCCGCCGGCGTCCTCGAGGGCCTGGGGGAGGTCCCAGTGGTAGAGGGTGGCGACGGGCTCGATGCCGTGGGCCAGCAGCTCGTCGACGAGGGCCCGGTAGAAGTCGAGCCCGGCTGGCTGACGGCGCCCGCGCCCGTCGGGCTGGACGCGGGGCCAGGCGACCGAGAACCGGTAGGCGGGGAGGCCGAGGTCGGCCATGAGGGCCACGTCGTCGGCCATGCGGCGGCGGTGGTCGGCGGCCACGGCGCCGGTGTCGCCCGGGCGGGCCGGCGGCCGCGAACGTGTCCCAGATCGACGGCCCGCGGCCGTCGAGGTCGACGCCGCCCTCGATCTGGTAGGCGGACGTGCCGGCCCCCCACACGAAGCCGGCCGGGAAGCGGCGGTGCAGATCGTCGCCGGCCCGGCGTCGCACCGCCTCGACGCGGCTCGGGCGCGCCGATCGTCGGAGCGGGGTGAAGACCTGTCCCGCGGTTCGTCACGACTCGTCCTTCCTCACCCCGCCCGGTTCCCGTCACGGCCGCCGTGCCGTGGCGGAGAGCGACACCCCATCGCCGGTCGGCGGGAGGTCCCTAGTCCGAGCCCGGCGTATGAGAGCGCTCTCATACCACCAGCCGAGGCGGGCGCGTCAAGCGCGGACCGTCAGACCGCTTGGCACGTGCGGTTGCGGGCCCTCGCGCGAGACCGGCGGACCGTGCCCTGCCGGGCGGTGGAGATTGCCGACGGTCCCCTCGGGCGCCGGGAAGGGTGGCTGACCCGGGGGACCGTCGGCGCCGACCTCTGGGGGGAGGCCGGGACCTTGCGTCAGAAGGCGAGCACGGGCTTCAGCACCGTCTCGGGCGCCTCTCGGGCGGGGGCGCGCCGGGCGAGGGCGGCCTCGATGGCGGGCCCCAGTCGCTCGAGCTTGGCCTTCTCGCGCGCCTCCTCGCCGTCGTGGAACTCGGGCATGACCTCGGTGGCGAACAGCTCGAGCGATTCGCAGATGTCCTCGTGGCGGTTGTTGCCGGCCTGCGACACGAAGATGACCTGGTCGACGCCCGCGTCGGCGTACGCCCGCAGCAGGTGGCGCACCTGGTCGGGCGTGCCGATGGCACCCCGCAGCGACCCGATGCCCTGCTCGAAGAGCTGGGCGCCGAGGACCTGCCCGGTCTGGGCCGCGATCGGGCGGGCGAAGCCGTAGGCCTCGCGGTTGCGGAGGAACTCCTCCCACACGTTGGTGCGGCCGGGCCGGTGGTCGCCGAAGGCGTAGTAGTGGCCGAGGCTGTACCCGAAGAAGTGCGCCCCGTCGATGCCCCGGTCGATGGCGGTCTGCTCGTCGGCGTGGCACATCATCGGCAACACCACGGCCAGGTTGGGGTTCACCGCGAACCCGCCGGGGACGCACGCCTCGCTGGCGATCGTGTCGTAGTAGTCGTTCACCCAGTGCCGGGCCTCCTCGGCCTCGACGAAGCTGAAGCTGAGGGCGCCGACGCCCTTGGTGGCGGCGAGGTGGATGGTCTCGCGCCGGCTGCAGGCGACCCAGAGCGGCGGGTGCGGCTTCTGCAGGGGCTTGGGCACGACCTCGCGCACCGGCATCTGGAACTGCTCGCCGTCGTGCCCGGCGTAGGGCGACTCGACGAACATGCGCGTCACGGCGTCCAGCGCCTCTTCCCACTGGTCCCGCTTGGTGGCGCGGTCGACGAGGAAGCCGCCGAGCTCGGCCTCGGACGACGCCTCGCCCGTGCCGAAGTCGACCCGCCCGTCGGACACGAGGTCGAGCGTGGCGATGCGCTCGGCCGTGCGGGCGGTGTGGTTGAAGTTGAACGGCAGCTGGACGATGCCGTGGCCGAGGCGGATGCGCGACGTCCGCTGGCTGGCCGCGGCCAGGAACACCTCGGGGGCCGACGAGTGCGAGTACTCCTCGAGGAAGTGGTGCTCGACCTCCCACACGTAGTCGATGCCCAGCCGGTCGGCGAGCTCGACCTGCTCGAGGGTGTCCTTCAGCAGCTTGTGCTCGCTGTCGGGGCCCCAGGGCCGCGGGAGCTGGTGCTCGTAGAAGATGCCGAACCTCACGCGGTGCCCTCCTCGGCTGCACCGGCGGGGGTGGCGTCGACGAGAGCGTGGAACCTGGCGAACAGGGCCGGCCGTCCGCGTTCTGCGCGGATCTGCAGCGCGAGGCCGCCGGCTCCTGGCCAGCAGGTCGCGGCGCCGCCCGCCCGGGCCATGGACGGGGCAGCAGCTCGGCCGGCAGGAGCGGGTCGGCGTCGAAGCACGCCTTGTAGGCCAGGGCCACGGCGAGGGCGCCGGGCATGAACGCCGAGTCGGGCAGGGGCTCGTCGTGGCGCTGCATGGCGCCGAGGTTGTCGAGGACGCACGTCCAGCGGTCGACGAAGGCTCGGTAGCTGCCGGCGAGGTCGTCGAGGCGCCAGAGGCGGCGGGCGAGCGCACGCGGGTCGCTCTCGCCGCCGACGACGAGGCGGTCGGTCGCGGCCTGGGTGACGTGCTCGGTCACGCCGAGATCGTCGGCCGCGGCGGCGACGTCCTTGCTCCAGTCGAGGGGGGCTGACGTAGAGCCCGTTGTGGACCGGGGCGCCGCCGAGGACCCCGAGGTGGTCGCGCAGCGCGTCCCTCGCCGAGCGCCGCGCCTCGGGGACGGCGAAGGCGACGAGGTGCCAGCGACCGTCCCAGTCGTGCCGGTCGAGGTCCTGGTCGTGGGCCTGCAGGGCGCGGTCGCTCATGGTCGACAGGGCCCGGAGACCGTCGTCGGTGGGCCGGTAGACGGCGCCTTGACCGCTCCCCTCGCGCACGAAGAGGCCCTCGGCTGACCAGGCGTCGCAGGCACGAGCGCACCTGTTCGGCCGACCGCTCGCAGGCCTCCGCGACCGAGAAGGCGTCGGCGGCGGCGATCGTGCCGTCGTGGCGGGCCACGCCGAACACGAGCATGCGGGTGGGGAGGTCGCCGACGCTGACGACGGCCGGCCGGAAGGCCGGCGGCGACGGTGCGCGCCCCGGCCCGCGACCCGACCGACCGCGACGCGGTCGTGCTCCCCCCGGTCGTTCCTCCCACGGCCGACAGTCAAGACGACCGTTTTCCCTCGTGTCAATGCGTGTTCAGGTTCGGTGGAATCGATCGCCCGCGGTCCGCCGGGACGGCGGTATGTTCGACCGCACGCCCCCCTGGGGTTCGAGGCATGACGGAAGGTCACGGCATGTGATCGACGTGCACGACGAACGTTCCCGTACCGCATCGCGGCGCCGGCCGCTGCGCCTCCCTGCGCCCGTGGTCGTGGGTGCGGCCTGGCTCGCGGGCTCCGTGCCGTTCTCGAACCTCGCGGCGCGGCGCCGGGCCGAGGTCGACCTGCGCGACGTCGGCACCGGGACGGTGTCGGGCACGGCGCTGTACGACGTCGCGGGGTTCGGACCGCTGGCCGTGGCCGGGGCGTGCGACGTCGCGAAAGGTGTCGTGGGCCCGCTGCTCGCCGGGCGGGACCGGCCGGTCCTCGGGGCGGTGGCCGCCACCGCCGGGGTGGCAGGCCACAACTGGTCGCCGTGGCTGCGCGGCGCAGGTGGGCGGGGGCTGTCGGTGGCGTTCGGCGCCTTCCTGCTTTTGGCGTGGCCCGGGACGGTCGTGCTGGCGCTCGGGCTCGCCGGCGGCCGCCTGCGCCGGCAGTCGGGGCTCGGCACCTTCCTGGGCGCCGCGCTGGTCGTCCCGGTCGTGGCCCGGACGCACGGGCGGTCGGGGGCCGTCGCCGGCGCCGGCATCGTGGGTGCGCTGCTGGCCAAGCGCATGGCCGGGAACCGGCCCCCTGCGCGGCGCACCGCGGCGGTGTACCTGCACCGGCTGCTGTTCGATCACGATCCGGGCGGGGGCGAGGGGTCCGTGAGCGAGCGCAGCGAGCGAACCATGAGCACAGTGCCGTCTCGCTCGGCCCGACGGGCCGATCGGTCGTTGCGCGCATCGCGAAGGGTGCGCCAATGACCGAGTCCGGGCGCGTGACCGTGGTGACCGACAGCGCGGCGGCGCTGCCCGCGGACCTGGTGGCCCGCCTCGGCATCCGGGTGGTCCCGCTGTGGCTCGTCATCGGCGACGAGCGCCATCGCGACGGCGACATCGCCCTCGACGAGCTGGTGAGCCGGTTCTCCGAGCCGATCGCGACCAGCGCTCCGTCCCCGGGCGAGTACGCCACGGTCATCGCCGAGGCCCGCCACGACGGCCCGGTCCTCGTGCTGACGGTGTCGGCCCGCATGTCGTCGTCGTTCGACGCCGCCGTGCTCGCGGCCAAGCTGGTCGCCGACGACGAGGCCGAGGTGGGCGGCCCCGGGGTGACGACGGCGTCGCCCGGGCGGGTCGTGGCGTCCGGGGGCGACGACCTCGGCGATCGCGTGGCCCCCGACGAGGAGCGCGGCGTCACGGTGCTCGACTCCGGCACCGCCGCGGGTGCCCAGGCCCTCGTCGTGCTGGCCGCCGCCACCGCGGCCGCCGCGGGCGGCGACCTGCCGGCGGTCGTGGCCGCGGCGGAGCGCGTGGCCGCCCGCGTCCGGCTGGCCGCCAGCGTGGCCGACCTCGAGCGGCTCGCCCGGTCCGGGCGCGTGCCCGAGGCCGCCCGGTGGCTGGGCGACCGGCTCGGCGTCCGGCCCGTCTTCGAGTTCCGCGACGGACGGGCACGGCCGCTGCGCCCCGCGTTCAGCGCCGCGGTGGCCCGCGAGCGCATCGTGGCGCGCTGCGTCGCCGACGCGCCGGGGCGCGAGCCCACGGCGGGCCGGCTCCACGTGATCGTCCTGCACGCGCTCGACCCCGAGGCCGCGGCCGACCTGACGGCCCGGGTCGAGCGGTTGTCGCCCGGCCTCGTGCCTCGTCGGGCCGTTCAGCCCGGTGATGGTGGCCCACACGGGCCGAGGGCTGGCCGGCCTGGCCTGGTGGTGGGAGACATGAGCCCGGCCGCGCTGGTGGCCGGCGACGGCGTCCGGCTGGCCGCCCGCTGGTGGCGCCCGCGTGGCGCGCCCGATCGGGGCGAGGCGGTGGTGGTCGTCCACGGGTTCTGCAGCAGCAAGGACGCGCCGGCGGTCGAGCTGATCGCCCTGCGGCAGTCGGCCCTCGGGCGCCGGGTCCTGACCTTCGACCTGCGGGGCCACGGCGAGTCGGGGGGCGCGACGACGCTCGGGCGGCACGAGGGCCTCGACGTGGACGCCGCGGTGGCGGCTGCCCGGCTCGAGTGCGACCGCGTCGTGGTCGTCGGGTCGTCCATGGGCGGGGTCGCCACGATCGAGCACCTGGCCGGCCCCGACGGGCCCCAGCCGGTCGGGTCGCCGGCGCGGCCGCTCGACGCGGCGCGCGCCGACGGGGCGGTGATCGTCGCCACGCCGGCGCGCTGGAAGGTGCCGCGTTCGACCCGGGGCATCCTGGCGGTGGCCATGACCCAGACCGCGCGCCGGCCGGGCCGTCACGGCCCGCCGCATGGGCACGCGTGTGGCGGTCCGCCCCGGCCGGGGCCGCGAGCCCGTCGTGCGGGTGGGGATGATCACGCGCCCGGTGGCGGTGCTGCACGGCCTGGCCGACCGCTTCGTGGGCCCCGGCGCCGCCCGTTCCCTCTACGACGCGCTGACCGCCCCGCGGCTGCTCGACCTCGTGCCCGGGATGGGCCACGGCTTCTGCCCCGCAGCCGCCGAACCGATCGACGACGCCGTCGGCTGGGTGATGGAGGAGGCGACCACGGCGCGTCCCCACGCCCAGGGGAGCGCCCCGGGGTGACGACGCCCGACGACGCCGTCGGCCCGTTCGGGCCCGCGTGGGGTGCCGGGCGGCCGACCGTGCCGGACCGTGGGCGCCAGGGTGCGTCCGAACGCGGTCCGCTGCGCGACCTGCTGATCGGCCAGGCGGTGTCGTCGCTCGGCGACTGGATGGGCACGGTCGCGCTCATGGCGCTGGTGCTCCAGCTCACCGACTCGGCGACCGCCGTCGGCGGCGTCCTCGTGCTCCGCCTGGCGCCCACGGTCGTGGCCGGGCCGGTGGCGGCTCGGCTGGTGACCCGCTGGAACCGGCGCAAGATCATGCTGGCCATGGACGCGGTCCGCATCCCCGCCGTCGCGATCCTCCCGTGGGTGACGAGCCTGTGGTGGATCTACCTGTGGGCGTTCGTCGTCGAGCTGGCCGGCATGGTGTTCCTGCCGGCCCGGGATGCGTCCATCCCCGACCTGGTCGACGGCGACGACGACCTGGCGACGGCCAACGGGCTGGTCCTCGGCACCTCGTACGGCATGATCCCGGTCGGGGCGGGGTTCTTCGCACTGGTGACCGCCCTGGCCGGTGGCGCCGGCGGCGTCGACGTGGCTCGGTTCGTGTTCGCCGTCGACGCACTGACGTTCGCGGTGTCGTTCGTTGCCATCGCCCGCCTGCCAGAGCTCGGCATCAGCAGCCCGGTGGGCGACGGTGGCGGGGGCGGACGGTTCGTGGACGCCCTGCGGCTGCCGATCGTGCGCCGGCTGGCACCGGTCGCCGCGGTCGTGGCCTTCGGCCTCGGCGCCCTGTTCTCGCTCGGCATCGTGTGGGTCCGGGAGGTGCTCGGCGCCTCCGACACGCAGTTCGGGCTCCTCGTGGCGTGCTTCGGCGTCGGTGCGGGCGTCGGGGTGTTGGTGCTGCGGCGCCTGCCCGGTCACGACCTCCGCACGGTGACCACCGCCCTCGTCCTCCAGGGCGGGGTGATCGCCACGATGAGCCTGGCGCCGACCATCGGGTTCGCCCTGCTCGGCGCCGTCGGGTTCGGCGGGCTGACGGCCGTGGTGCTGGCGCTGGCCATGCAGCTGCTGCAGGACGAGGTCGGCGACCGCGACCGCGTGCTGGCCTTCGCCGTGTTCCACATGGTGATCCGGGGCGGGCTGGCGGTGGCGGCCATCGGCGCCGGCGTGGCCGACGATCTCCTCGACGAGGTGACGTGGCCGCTCGTCGGGCACCTGGCCTCGTCGCAGGTCGTGCTGCTGTCGAGCGGGCTGCTGGTCGTGCTCGTCGGCCGTGCTGGCCGGACGGCCGGGCGGCGCCGCCGACTCACAGCGGTGAGGCGGCCACGCTCCACGACCGGTGGTTGCCTTTCGCAAAGATCGCAACGCGATCGGCATGCGTGGCGCGGAGGAAGGCCGGGCAGGGTCGGGCGAGACTGTCCCGGCGCCCGAGCGCCCGCGGAGCGGCAGACGACGGAGAGCGGAGGGACTGCATGGCCGAAAGCGACGTTCCCGACGACCATCGGCTCGCGGGCCGGACCCCCCGCAACCCCCGGCCCGGCCCGCCCCCCGACATCCGTCCCGCTCCCGCGACCGAGCCCGACGACGAGCCGGAAGACGACGCCGACGACCAGATCGACGCCGTCACGCGCCTGATGGGCTTCCTCCGCAGCGCCGACTGAACACGACATGCGAACCGGGGATGGTCGTCACGTCATATGCCTGACAACCATCCCCGGTTCGAGAGTCAGGTGCGAAAGGTCAGCTGTGGATGCCGCACTCGGTCTTGCCGCGGCCGGCCCAGCGCCCCGAGCGGGGGTCGTCGCCGTCGGTGGGCAGCGACGTGCAGGGCTGGCACCCGATGGACGAGTAGCCCTGGTCGAGCAGAGGGTTCACCGGCACACCGTGGTCGGCGATGTAGCCCTGCACGTCGAGGTCGGTCCACGTGGCGATGGGGTTGACCTTGACCAGGCCCCGCAGGTCGCGGGTCACGATCGGCGCGCCGGCCCGGGTCGACGCCTCGTCGCGGCGCAGGCCGCTCATCCACGCGGCCTTGCCCGCGAGGGCCCGGTCGAGCTGGCCGACCTTGACGGCCGAGCAGCAGTTCTCGGGGTCGACCTTCCACAGCTCCTCGTCGTGGTGGGCGACGGTCATCATGCGGAGGTTGAGCCCGTAGCGCCGGCGGACGGCCTCGACCGTCTCGAGGGTCTCGGGGAAGTGGTACCCGGTGTCGATGAACACGACCTCGATGCCGGGGTCGACCTTGGTGGCGAGGTCGATCAGCACGGCGTCCTGCATCGACGCGGCCAGGCACAGGTGGGGGGCGAAGTGGTCGACGGCCCACTGGATGATCTTGGGTGCCGACCAGTGCTCGAACTCGGCGTTCAGCTCGGCCAGCTCTTCGTCGTGGAAGGCCCGGACCGGGAGCAGCGCGAGGCAGGCTCGACTCAGAGGAAGACTCAGTGCAGGTTCGCTCGCTCCGCTCGCTCACGTCAGCTCAGACGCCGGCGCACTCGCCGGCGCCGACCTCGGCCTCGTACGGGCCGGTCTCGTCGTAGTCCACGTAGTACTCGGGCGCCTCGTCGGGCGAGGGGAACTGGTCGAGCTCCTTGAGCTCGGCGGCGATGGCCTTGGCCCCGCCGGCCCGATCCATCCACTCGCGGAACGTCTCGCCCGCCTGGCGCTCGTCGGAGAACCGGCGGACGACCCGCACGGTGGCCTCGGCCGCGTTCTTCGCCGGCAGGCGCAGCGCCTTGTCGCCGAAGTGCACCTGCTCCTGGCCGACGTAGCCGCCGAGCAGCATCTGGTAGCCGGGGGCCGAGCGGCCGTGGGCCCGGCGCTCGGCGCCGAAGAACCCGATGTCGGAGGCGTGGTGCTGGCCGCAGCTGTTGGTGCAGCCCGAGATGTTGATGCGCAGGCCGCCGACCTCGGCGAGCCCCTCCTCCTCGAGCTGGTCGCCGATGGCGGCGCCGAGCCCGCGGCTCTGGGTCACGGCGAGGTTGCAGGTGTCGGCGCCCGGGCAGGTCACGACGTCGCGTACGAGCTCGGCGCCCGGCTGGGCCATGCCGATGGCGTCGAGGCGCTCGTAGAGGACGGGGAGCTGCTCCTCGGTGAGGCCCCGGAACGCCACGTTCTGGCGGTTGGTGAGGCGGACCTCGAGGCCGAACTCGCGCTGGATGGCGGCGAGCGCCCGGAACTGCTCGCTGGTGACGTCGCCGAGCCGGGCGTAGGCGATGGCCGAGACCGTGCCCTTGGCCGCGCCGCGCACGACGTTGGTGTCGTCCCACTGCTCGAAGGGCTTGCGGCGGGTGATCTGCACCGGGACGCCCTGGCCGATGACCGTCGGCGTGACGCCGGCGGCCACGCCCGCGGGCGCGTCGCCGGCCTTCTCGACCTCGGCGGGGATGCCGCCCGGCCACGAGGACGACCCGAGCAGGAGGCGGCGCTCCTTGATGACCCGCGCCTGCACGTCCTCCCAGCCGAGCGTGTCGACCAGCCACTTCATGCGGGCCCGCAGCTTGTTGTCGCGGTTGCCGTGGTTGTTGAACACCCGCAGCACGGCCTCGATGGTGGGCATGAGGTCTTCCTTGGCGGTGAAGTCCTCGAGCGCCAGCGCCGGGTGCGGGTTGGCGCCGAGACCGCCGGCCACGAACACCCGGAACCCGGCCTCGACCGTGCCGTCGTCGAGCGTGCGGGTGACCGCCACGACGCCGACGTCGTTGAACATCGCCTGGCCGCAGTCGGTGGAGCAGCCCGAGAAGTTGATCTTGAACTTGCGGGGCAGGCGCTGGCCGAGCGGGTTGCGCACGAAGTGGCGGTACGTGGCCTCGGCCCACGGGGTGATGTCGAGCTTCTCGTGGGGGCAGGCGCCGGCGAAGTGGCAGCCCATGACGTTGCGGACCGTGTCGCCGCAGGCCTCGCGGCTGGTCATGCCGGCGCGTGCCGAGCTGGCGCATGACCTCGGGGATCTTCTCGAGCTGCACGAAGTGGAACTGCACGTTCTGCCGGGTGGTGATGTGCCCCCAGCCCCGCGAGTAGGTGTCGGCGAGGTGGGCCATCATCTCGAGCTGGTCGGGCAACATGCCGCCCCACGGGATCTTCACCCGCACCATCTGGTTGTGCCCACCCTGGCGCTGGCCGTAGATGCCGTTGTTCAGGCGGAAGATGCGGAACGCGTCCTCGTCGACCTCGCCGGCCAGGTACTGGGCGAGGATCTCCTCGAACTTCTCGGCGTCGGCGAGCTGTGCGGCATCGATCTCGCGCTGACCCATGGCTGCTCCGATCTCGGCGGCGGGAACCCCGGACGAATCATGAGGAATCTGAGTTGAATCGTCAGGGTTCCGTCGTCCAGTAGATCGAAACCCGAGTGCTGCTGTCAACATTCCCGGGGCGGTGACGGCGCGATCTCCGCGAGGGCTGCTCCGGCCTGTCACCTGCCCGATCGGCGACGGGCCCGCTCGGCGAACCGGCGGAGCGCCGCCCAGCCCGGGGGCTGGGGGAACAACAGGTCCTCGTCGGACGGGCCGTGCTCCTCCGCCCCTGCGCCGGCCTCGCCGTTGGTCGCCGCCGGCACGGCCGGCGCCTCGCGGACGTCCGGTGTGTCCGGGACTGCCATGGCTGGGCGTTCAGGCACGGGTTGTGGCTCGGGCTCGGCCGCGGGCTCCGGCTCGGGCTCGGCAACCACGTCTGGTTCGGGGACGGGCGGCGCGGGCGGGACCATCACGTCGCCAATCGGCCGCACGAGGTAGTCGACGGGGTGCTCGGGCCGGACGGCGGCCAACCGCGGGAACGACGTGTACGCCGGCGCGACCGACGGGCCCACCGCCAGGAAGAGGTTCTGGCGGTACCACCACGCCACGTCGGCGTTGGCGCGCACCCACGGCCGGATGGCGTCGCGGCAGGTCCAGCCCTCGGCGTCGAACAGCGCGACCCAGTACTCGGACCACTGCTCGTTGACGTGGCCGGTCCCGCCCTGGCCCGGGACCGCGGCGGAGAAGAGCACCACCGGGGCCAGCGCGGTGAGGTCGGCGACGAGCCCGGGGGCGCGCTCGGGCGGCAGGTGCTCGGCGACCTCGAGGCAGAGGGCCAGGGCGAACGACCGCCCCAGCTCCAGCGGCTCGGCGAGGTCGCGCTCGACGAACTCGGTGACGTGGCCGCGGTGCTCGGCGGGCACGTAGGCGCCGTCCACGCCGACGACCTCGGGTACCCCCAGCTCCCGGCACGCCCGCGACCAGGCGCCCGTCCCGCACCCGACGTCGACCACCGACCGGGCGCCCGTCAGCCCCAGCACCCGGGGGATCACCGCCCGGGCCGAGGCGTGCGACTCGGCGTGGATCGCCGCGAAGAACGCCTCGTCGTACGGGGTCGGGTCGGGGTCCATCGCGCGGGCCTCAGTCGGGTTCCGGCGGCTTCGCGCCACCACACGGCGGTCCAGTCGACCTCGTGGATCTCGGCGGTGATGCCGCGGGCGGCGCGGTGGTCGGCCACCGCCTGGCGGCAGGCCTCGATGCCGCCGTAGTCGTCGACGATCACGAACCCGCCCGGCGCCACCAGCGGCTCCAGGTGGGTGAGGGCGTCGATCGTCGACTCGTACATGTCGCCGTCGAGGCGCAGCACGGCGATGGGGCCGACCTCGGTGGCGAGCTTCGGGCAGCGTGTCGCGGAACCACCCCGGCACGAACCGGACCCGGTCGTCGAGCAGGCCGTAGCGGGCGAAGTTGGCCTGGACCTGCTCGAGGCCCACGGCCAGCTCGCGGTGCTCGTGGAGGCGGAGGGGGACGTCGATCGGGGAAGCGCTCGGCGTCGGCCTCGGGCAGGCCGTCGAACGAGTCGCACGCCCACACGGTGCGGCCGGCGTCGCCGAGGGCCGCGAGGATGGCCCGCATGTAGATGGCCGTCCCGCCCCGCCACACGCCGGTCTCGACCAGGTCGCCGGGCACGCCGTCGGCCAGCGCGGCGGTGACGCAGGCGCGCACGTTGGCGAGGCGGGCCAGCCCGACCATCGTCTCGGCGTGCGGCGGCCAGTCGTTGCCCACGGCCCGGGTCGCCCGGTCGGCCCCCGGGCGCACCACGCGCCACCGCTGCTCCCGCAGCAGCGCCCGCAGCCCCTCGGGCTCGCCCCCGGCCAGGCCCGCAGGTCGACGTTGCGCACCTCCTCGTCGAGGAAGAGCTCGCGGGTCAGGCACCGGGCGAGCAGGTCGAGGTAGAGGTCGGCGGGGGAGGCAGCCGGGGAGGTCACGCTCCGCATCATGGCCGACCTCACGGATCACGTGTGCGTGTCTCCCTTGACGGCAACCAGAGACTTCGTGAGTCCGAACAGGCGTTCCCGGTGCAGAACGCGCGTCGGGGAAGAGGCGGCGCATGTCGCCCGGTGTCAGCAACCGGATGCTGCGGACCCGGGAGGCCACGGTGTCCGGCGCGGGGCGTGTGACGAGACCCCACAGTGTGAAGTTCCGAGCGAGCCGGGCTCGCAGTCCCACGGGGAGAAACCGGACGAGTGGCGTCATGAAGTGCGGTTCGATCGGAAAGTTCCGGTTCGGAGTCTGGACGAAGTAGCGCCGACCGACCCTCCCGATCTCGCGGGCGAACACTTCCTGGTCCACGCGGGCTTCCGACGTGCTCGATCACCGAGTTCGAGAAGACGACGTCGAAGCTGCCGTCCGAAGGGCAGGCGGCGCCCTTCGGCCACGACGTCGCCACTCCTCAGGTTCAGCGTCATGACACTCGGCAGCGGCTCACACCATTGCCAGTTCAGGGCGCCGCCGCCAACGTCGAGCACTGTCGTCTTCGGTGTCGACGGGAGGAGGCCCGAGAAGAGCCGCATCCGCTGCCGACGGAACCGAGGGATCACGGTGCCGTAGATGCGCTGCATCGCCCGCTGTCCTCGCTCCGCGGAGGACGAGGCGGACGACTCGGCCGCGTCGGTGGGCGCCGTCGTCACGGATCCCGGTCCGCCTCCGACATGTGCAGAGGTTTCCACACCGGGGGATCGACGGGGAACGGATCGTCGGCCAGTCACCCCTCGCACGCCAGGGGCAGCCAGGCGCGCCTCGGGCACCGACCGGCGTGGCGGTCGGTGCCCGAGGGCGGGGTGGGGGAGGGGGACCCCGCCCGGGGCTAGCCCACGGGAACCCGGTGCTCGATTCTCGGGGTCCGGCGTCCCCCGGCGGGCGGGGTGAGCCCGGCGGCGATCGCCTCGCCCTCGACGTCGAGCCGGGGCAGCAGCCGGTCGAGCCAGCGGGGCAGCCACCAGTTGCGGTCGCCGAGCAGCTCCATCGTGGCGGGCACGAGGACCATGCGGACCACGGTGGCGTCGACGAACACCGCCGTCGCCAGGCCGATGCCGGCCAGCTTGAGGAACACGGCGTCCTCCATCACGAAGGCGCCGAACACGGTGACCATGATCGCCGCGGCCGCCGTGATGACCCGGGCCGTGTTGGCCAGCCCGTCGGCCACGGCCCGGCGGTTGTCGCCGGTGCGCACGTACTCCTCGCGGACCCGGGACAGGAGGAACACCTCGTAGTCCATCGACAGCCCGAACAGCACGGCGAACATCGTCATCGGCAGCCAGCCGGGGACCGGCGTCGGCGTTCGTCGATGCCGACCAGCTCGCCGAACCAGCCGCCGTTGGCGGCCAGCGGTCATGACGCCGTAGGCGGCCCCGATCGACAGGATGTTCATGATCGCCGCCTTGAGGGCCACGGCCAGCGACCGGAACACCGACATCAGCAGGATGAACGACAGCACGACCACGCCCCCGATGAACAGGGGCAGCCGGCTGGCGGTCTGCTCGCTGTCGTCGATGAACGCTGCGGTCGTGCCGCCGACCGACGCCTCGACGCCGGTGCCCCGACACGGCGGCGGGGATGACGTCGTCGCGCAGCGTGTGCACGAGGTCCTCGGTGGCCTCGTCCTGGGGTCCGGTCGTGGGCACGACCGAGATCACGGCGGCGTCGCCAGCCTCGTTGACCACCGGCGGCAGCGACCGTGGCCACGCCGTCGGTGGCGCGCGAGGTCGGCGGCGAGCCGGTCGACGGCCTCGGTGGCGGCGCCCTCGTCGGCCGCGCCGGCCAGGTCGACGGCCACGAGGAACGGGCCGTTGGCGCCGGGCCCGAAGCCCTCGCTCATCAGGTCGTAGGCCTGGCGGCTGGTCAGCTCCTCGGGGCCGTTGCCGGCATCGGGCATGCCGAAGCGCATGTCGATCGCCGGGGCCGCCAGCGCCAGCAGCACGACGAGGGCCGCGAGGCCGGCCAGCGAGCGGTCGCCGCTGCATGACCCGGCTCCACCGCCACGACAGCGTGCGACGGCCGTCGACGTCGTGGCGGAACCACGGCAGCCGGAACCGGTCGATGGTCCGGCCGGCGAAGCCGAGCAGGGCCGGCAGCAAGGTGACCGAGGCGAGCACCACCACCGTGACCGCGAGCGAGGTCGCCAGGGCGACGCCCCACAGGTAGCCGCGGCCCATGAGCACGAGGCCGAAGATCGACACCACGACCGTCGAGCCGGCGAAGACCACCGCCCGGCCGGCGGTGCCCCCGGCGAGCACCACGGCGTCGCGGGGCTCGCGCCCCTCGGCCAGCGCCGACCGGTAGCGGGTGACGATGAACAGGGCGTAGTCGATGCCGACGCCGATGCCGATCATGGTGGCGATCTGCACGCCGAAGTCGGGCACGTCGAGCACGTTCGCCATCAGCCAGACGCCGCCGAGCGCGACGCCGAGGCCGAAGCCGGCGATCACCAGCGGCAGGCCGGCGGCCAGCGCCGAGCCGAACGCCACCAGCAGGATCACGAGCGCGGCCAGCAGGCCGACCGACTCCGACCCGGCCTCGCTGCTGCTCGACCGTCTCGATCGGGTAGCCGCCGAGCTCGACCCGCAGGCCGTCGCCCTCGGCCTCGCCGGCCAGGTCCATCACCCGTTCGACCGAGGTCGTCGGCAGCTGCTCGCCGGGCAGGTCGAAGCGCACCTGCAGGATGCCGGTGGAGCCGTCGGGCGAGACGGGCCCGGGCTCGGCGGCCACCACGTTGGGCGACGTCGGCCAGCTCGGTCGCCAGCGCGTCGATGCGGCCGGTCACGTCGGCGTCGGTGACGCCGCCGTCCGCCGTGTAGACGACGTCGACCGTGCCCCCGGCGAACTCGGGGAACCGCTCCTGCAGCAGGTCGACCGCCTCGGCCGAGTCGCTGCCGGGGACGGTGAAGTCGACCTCGTTGTCGCCGCCGGCGGTGCCGGCGAGCACGACGGCCGCCACGAGGGCGGCGATCCACAGCACCAACACCCGGCGGCGCCGGTCGTAGCTGGCGGTCACGATGCGGCGCAGCATCACGCCACCCCCTTCGTCGCGGGGCCGAGGGCCCGGGCGGACAGGCGGGCGTGGCGCCGACGGCTGGCGTACCAGACCAGCTTCAGCGCCAGCGGGGCCGAGCCGAGGATGCGGCTGCGCTCGGCGGGGGTCGCCGCACCGACGATCCACGGCACGGCGAAGGGGAGGTGGCGCAGCTCCAGCAGCTTGCGGGCGCGTGCCTCCACCTCGGCGTACTCGTCCTCGGTGAAGTGCCGGACGTACAGCGGAAGGATGTCCGCGTCCTCGAAGCCGAGGTGGAGGTCGAGGAGGCTGGAGAGCTCGCAGCGCCGCGTCCTGGGCGGCGGCCCGGGCGCTGGCGGCAGCCTCGGTGTCGACCAGCCGGTCGAGCGCCACGGCCACGCCCCGCAGGGCGTCGTCGAGGAGATGGTGCTCGCGCTCGATGCGGTCGGTGTGCTCGGCGAATGTGGGCACCCGCTCGGCGAGCACCGGGAACCAGAGGTGGTCCTCGAGCGTGTGGTGCTCGTCCAGCTCGCCGTGGAAGCCGCCGTACCAGCGCCGGACGGCCCGGGCGCGAGCGGTGTCAGCCACGCCCACGCCGCCGAGTGCGCTCGCCAGGCGGGCGCCGTCGCGTCGCATGGCCCGGTGGACGACGGTGAAGGTGGTGAGGTCGGGGGGCCGGGTGGGCGCCCGTTCGATGGGGGGATGTGTCGTAGCCATGGGGCGACGGTCGCACCGGCCCCTTGGATCCCGATGGGGTCAGGCGCCGCCGGCCTTGGATGTCGCTTGCATCCGGTCCAGGGCGGTCAGCACCGGGACGAGTCCCACGGTCTCGGCGACGGTGCGGGCGCGGCGCAGCACGCCGTCCGCGGCGTCCCGGTCGTCGGGGTCGTCGGAGCCGGCCAGCAGCCGGCCCTGGACGAGCAGGGCGCGGGCCAGCGCCGGAGGCGTGCCGAGGCCGTCGAGCAGCGCCACGGCGGCCGCCGCGTGCCGGCGGGCTCCGGGAGCGTCGCCCAGCACCTCGGACGTGCGGGCGAGGGCGAGGTCGATGCCGCCGAGGAACGGGCCCGCGGTGACGTCGGCGCGCCCCGCGAACGGGCGCAGCCGCTCGTGCAGCACGGCGCAGGCCGCCACATCACCCAGCGCGGCCCGCACGTGCGCGGCCGCGGTCGTGGTTTCGAACCACATCCAGTCGGCCGCGCGGGTCGGGGACCGTGCCCTCGGGCCCGACGAGGGCACGAGCGCGGTCGGGCCGGCCGTCCTCGACGAGCATCCACCCGACCAGCTCGCGGGCGGCGGTGCCGAACCGGCCTTCGATGAGCGCCGACGCCTTCGAGACGGGATCCACCACCGTGCCCCGGTCGTGGGCGATCGACACCTCGAACGCGCCCAGGATGTCGTCGGCCTGCCAGCCACGGGTGCGCCGGTACAGCCGGTCGGTGTCGCGGGCCAGCGCCCAGGCGTCGTCGTAGAGGCCAAGGGCGGTCAGCCACGCCACCTCGGCCCAGGCGACCTGGCTGATCAGGCCGGGCATCTGCGACCGGTCGGCGTGGGTGCGCGCCTCGCCCATGTGTCGCTCGTACGTCGCCCGGTCCGCGTGCGAGAACGCGACGACCGCGCCGATGAGGTGGGCCACCGCGACGAGGCCGGCGTGGACCCCGGGGCTCGCGGCCACGGCGACGATCTCGGCAGCCACCTCCTCCTGCTCGGGAACGAGCGTGTCCCGCCACAGCGCTCGGAAGCGCTGGCTCAGCGCCAGGACGAGCGTGTCGGGGTCGCCCGCGGCCCTTGCCAGGTCGACGGCCTCGGAGGACAGGGCCAGCGCCGCGGCAGGGTCGGGGTGGTAGTAGAGGGCGTCGGCGTGCGCCCCCGCCAGGACCGCTCGTTCCGCGGCCGGCGCGTCGCCTGCGGCCGCCCGGGCCCGTTCCAGCGCGCGGACGAGGGGGAGGTCGACGTCCCCGTACGGGCTGATCTGCCACAGCGTGGTGGTGGCGAGCGCGGCGGCAGCCCGCCGCACCGCCAGGTCGTGGCCCTCGGCCTCGGCGATGTCGATGGCATCGAGCAGGGCCGCCTGCGCGCCCAGGACGTCGTCGGCGTCCAGCCGGGCCTGACCCAGCTCGACGAGCACGTCGTAGCGGGCCTGGCGGTCTCCGGGCCGGGCAAGGTCCAGCAGGCTGCGGGCGTCGTCCCAGTAGCCGGCGGCCACCTCGAACGCACCCCGCTCTCCGGCCCGCGCGCGCCGCCCGGGTCGCGTGGTCGAACGTCTGCGGAGCCACGCCGGCTACCGCACCCGCCCGGCCGTGGTGCACGAGGGCGGCGAGGTGCTCGTCCAGATTCGCGGAGCGGAGGTCCTCGATCGCGGCCACGACCGCGGCGTGCAGGCGGGCCCGCCTGCCGGCGCTCAGCTCGGCGGCCAGCGCGTCGGCGACGAGGGCGTGCGCGAACCGCAGCCGCGCCGGACCGGCGGGGTCCTCGACGAGCAGGCCGGCGTCGACCGCCGGGTCGAGGGCGTCGAGCGCGTCCGCGGCCGTCAAGCCCGCGACGTGCGCGAGCACGTCGAGCTCGATCGTGACGCCCAGCACCGACGCGCTGGCGAGCAGCGGTTGGGTGGCGGCCGGCAGCATGCCGACGCGGCGGCGGACGACGTCGAGGGTCGCGCCCGGCACCCGGGCGGCGCGGGCGGCGTCCACGTCGGTGAGGCGGTCCTGGCGCGCCAGCAGCTCGACCACCTCCCCGACGAAGAACGGGTTTCCTCCGGTGCGCTCGTGGACGTAGTGGGCCACCTCGGCGCCGACCGGGCGGTCGCCGCGCCGGCTGAGCCACGTGCCGACGTCGGCGTGGGTCAGGCCGTGCAGGTCGATGCGCTCGGAACCGGGCTGGCGGGCCAGCTCGGCGAGGCAGTCGACCAGCGCCGGAGGCGCGTCCGCCGCGACGGGCCGGACGGTCGCCAGCAACAGCACCGGCACCGTGGCCAGGGCGCCGGACACGAACTCGAGCGCCCGCAGCGACGAGGCATCGGCCCACTGGAGGTCGTCGACCACGAGGAGCAGGGGCCGGGTGGCCGACCGCACCGCGGCGACCATCGTGGCGTGCAGCGTGGGCCGGTCGGCCCCCGGGTCGATCGAGTGGACGCCGCCCCCGGCGGCGCTGATGCCGTCGCGGGCCGAGTCGCTGATGACCCCCGCAGCCAGGAGCTGCTCGGCGATCTGCGTGTACCCCCAGTACGGGGCCGCCGAGGCGCTCTCCTGGCACCGTGCCCAGGCGACCACGAACCCCTCCGCCGCGGCCTCGGCCACCAGCTCCTCGGCCAGGCGGGTCTTGCCGATGCCCGGCTCGCCGCTGACGACCACCGCCCGCCCGGCGCCGGTCGCGGCCTGGCGGGCCGCCTCGCCGAGCCACGCGAGCTCGGCCGACCGCCCGACCATGGCCATCCGGCCCCACGGGCCGTCGGGGGCCCGCGTCCCACCGCCCGGGACGACGGGGGTGGGGCCCGGGGTGCGAGGGGCGGCGCGCGGGGCCGGCGCCTCCAGGTGCGGGGCGTGCGCCAGGATGTCGGCCTCGAGCTGGCGCAGCTCGGGTCCCGGCTCGACGCCGATCTCCTCGGCGAGGACGCCCCGGGTCTCCGCGAGCGACCGCAGCGCGTCGGTCTGGCGCCCGGCCCGGTAGAGGGCGAGCGCCAGGTGGCCGCGGAGCCGCTCGTGGAACGGGTGGGCGGCGACGGCCGCCTCGAGCGCCCCCACGAGCTCGCGGGCGAGGCCGAGCGCCAGCTTTGCCTCGAAGGCGCCGTCGAGGGCGTCGGCGTGGACGGCCTCGACCCTGGCTGCGGCGTCGGCCACCCACGGCTCGCCCGCCAGCTCGGGCAGCAGCGGACCGTGGAGAGCGAGCGCCTCGTCGTAGCGCTCGGCCGCGGTCGCATGGTCGCCGGCCGCCAGCGCGGCGGCGGCCGCCAGCCGGAGGTCGTCGAAGCGTGCGAGGTCGACGACGTCCCGCTCGACCGCCAGCCGGTACCCGCTCGGCTCGGTGACGAGGACGACGTGCCCGCCGCCACCCGGCCGTCCGGGCTCGAGCTGCCGCCGGAGCTTGGACACGTAGGCCTGAAGGGAGGCGGCGGCCCGTGGCGGCGCGCCCGCGCCCCACACCTGGTCGATCAGCCGCTCGGCGGGCACGGCCCGGTCGAGGTCGAGCAGCAGCGCGGCGAGGACCGCCCGCTGCTTCCGCCCGCCGAGGTCGGGGGCGCTGCCGTCCTCGCCCTCGACGGCGAGCCCGCCGAAGAGGCGGAACCGCCACGTGCGACGGGGGGCATCGGTCACGGACGACCGAGCGTACCGGCCACCCGTGTCGGACCGGTCGGGGGTATTCGGCCAAGCTGCGGACCCGGGCGGCACGAGGAGCCCGGTGGTCGCGGTGCTCATGTAATGACGACGAACCGGGATGCCGGGATGTGACATCCGCGGCGGAATTCACCGACGTGCGCGATGCGCGTGCACGAGTTGCCGGGGCGGCGGCCCAGCGGCCCACCGGCCCGCGCCGAGGGGCCGATCAGATGCGGGAAGCGAGCTACTCGACCTGCGCTGAACTCGGGATCAGCGGCGGTCGAGCAGCTCGGCGACCTGGAACGCCAGGTCGATCGACTGGCGGCCGTTGAGCCGCGGGTCGCACATCGTCTCGTAGCGGTCGTCGAGGTCGGCATGCCCGAGGGCGTCGCCGCCGCCCAGGCACTCGGTCACGTCCTCGCCGGTCAGCTCGATGTGCACGCCGCCGGGCCACGTGCCGGCGTCCCAGTGGGCGGAGAAGAAGCCGGCGATCTCGGTCAGCACGGCGTCGAAGTCGCGGGTCTTGCGGCCCGTGTCGGACGTGAACGTGTTGCCGTGCATCGGGTCGCAGGCCCACACCACCGGGTGGCCGCTGTCGCGCACCGCCGACAGCAGCGGCGGCAAGGCCGAGGCGATGGTGCCGGCGCCCATGCGGGAGATGAGCGTCAGCCGGCCGGGGACACGATCCGGGTTCAGCGCCTCGCACAGCGCGAGGATCTCGTCGGCCGTCGCGGTCGGCCCGATCTTGCAGCCGAGGGGGTTGCCCACGCCCCGCAGGAACTCGACGTGGGCGCCGTCGAGCTGGCGGCACCGCTCGCCGATCCACAGCATGTGCGCCGAGCAGTCGTACCAGTGCCCGGTCAGCGAGTCCTGCCGGGTGAGGGCCTCCTCGTAGCCGAGGATCAGCGCCTCGTGGCTGGTGTAGAAGTCGACCTCGTGCAGGCTCGGCTGGCTGGACGTGTCGATGCCGCAGGCGGCCATGAACCGCAGCGCCCGGTCGATGTGGTCGGCGACGCGGTCGTAGCGCCGGCCCTCGGGGCTCGACGACACGAACTCCTGGTTCCACTGGTGGACCCGCGACAGGTCGGCGAAGCCGCCCTTGGTGAAGGCCCGGAGCAGGTTCAGGGTGGCCGCCGACTGGTGGTAGGCCTGCACGAGCCGGTCGGGGTCGGGGACCCGGGCCGCCGCGGTGGGCAGGATGTCGTTGACCATGTGGCCCCGGAACGACGGCAGCTCGACCCCGTCGACGGTCTCGGTGGCGGCCGAGCGGGGCTTGGCGAACTGGCCGGCGATGCGCCCGACCTTCAGCACGGGGACGCCGGTCGAGTACGTCAGCACGACCGCCATCTGCAGGATGACCTTGAGCTTGTCGCGGATGGCGTCGGCCGAGAAGACGTCGAACGACTCGGCGCAGTCACCCGCCTGCAGCAGGAACGCCTTGCCCTCGGCCACCTCCGCGAGGTGGGCCGTCAGGTTGCGGGCCTCGCCCGCGAAGACCAGCGGGGGCAGCGACCCGAGATGCTTGAGCGCACGGTCGAGGCCGCCGCTGTCGGGCCATGGTGGCTGCTGGGCGGCGGGCTTGTGGCGCCACGAGTCGGGCGACCAGGAAGTGGTCATGCTGCACCATCGTGGCTGTCCGGGCCGGGCAGGGGCAAAGCGATTCGCGCAGCCCCTTGGGGCTGCGCGAAACGGTCGTCCATCGGATTGTGCTGAGGTTCAGGCGGCGCTGGCGCGGGCCGCAGCCTCTTCGCGCACCGCGTCGACGGCCCGCTTGACGAGCCGGCGGGCGGCCTCGGCGGTGACGCCGAGCTCTTCGCCGACCTCGCGGTAGCTGCGCTTGCGGCCGTCGCTCAGGCCGAAGCGCTGCTCGACGGCGTAGCGGGCCCGGGTGTCGAGGACGCCCAGCAGGTCGTAGAGGCCCTGCTCCTCCTCGCGGTCGACCATCACCATCTCGGGCGTGGGGACGTCGGCCGCCAGCAGGTCGACCAGCTCGCTGCCGTCGTCGTCGCCGACGGGGCGGTCGAGAGAGGTGGGCGTGGTGAGGCGGTAGAGGCGGGCGTTCTCGTCGTCCAGCTCTTCGCCGTCGCCCGAGGCCTGACGGAGGGCCGCCCGCAGGGAGGCGGAGCGGTCGCCGGGCAGGCGCACCAGGCTCGCCTTCTGGTCGAGCGCCCGACCGATGGCCTGGCGGATCCAGAACGTGGCGTAGGTCGAGAACTTGAAGCCCTTGCGCCAGTCGAACTTGTCGACCGCGTGCTCGAGGCCCAGGTTGCCCTCCTGGATCAGGTCGAGCAGCTCCATCGAGGGGGGAAGGGGGTAGCGGCGGGCGATGCTCACCACCAGGCGGAGGTTGGCGCGGATGAAGCGATCCTTCGCCGCGGCTGCGGCCGCGACGGCCTTGCGCAGGTCACGCCCGCGCTCGCCCGCGTCGATGCGCTCTTGGGCGTCGCGCCCGCGCTCGATCGTCTGCGACAGCTCGCGCTCTTCGTCTGCGGTGAGCAGGGGCACGAGGCCGATTTCGTTGAGGTACTGACCAACCGAATCACTCATGACAAACTCCTCAACCACCGCTGGCGCGGTGGGATTCCCCATGGGTAGGGGTTTTCCCGGCTTCAGGGGGAGAAAACCGGGTTCGTGCGGCGTTCGTTCCCGATCTCAGGTCGCCGAGCCGGTGTCGATCGTCACCCAGTCCTTCGCCGCCACGGCCGTTCTGGATGCGTCAGGCTCGGCGGCGGGCACGTCGCGGCCGGGCGCATGGATGGAGAGGCCCGGGAAGGCGGCGAGAGGTGCCGGCGTGACGCTGATGGCGGTGGGGAGGCGGATGGGGGAGAACCGCACCTTGGGTTGTGGCGGATGACAGATGGCGTTGACGAGGGGGATGCCCGGAGCCCTCACGGGCGGCGGACGCGCGCCACACTACGGCGTCGGCGCACGGTTGTCCCAACGCGATTGCGTAGATGTGTGTTCCCGCGATGTGCCCGCCCTGGCGGTAACTGCCAGTAGTTTCTGCTGCGTGGCGGTCCCCTACGACGAGCGTACGGCCCTGCTCGTGATCGACGTGCAGAACGACTTCGCGCACCCCGACGGCAGCCTCTACGTGCAGGGGGCCGACGAGGCGATCGACGTCGTGAACCGCGAGGTGGCCAGCGCCGCGGCGGCCGGTGCCCTGGTCGTCACCACACAGGACTGGCATCCCCCCGTCACGCCGCACTTCGCCAAGGACGGGGGCACGTGGCCCGTCCACTGCGTGCGTGACACCTGGGGCGCGGCCCTGCACGACCGCCTCCGACCGGGCAGGCACACGGTGTTCAAGGGCGTCGGCGGCGAGGACGGGTACTCGGGGTTCTCGATGGTGCACCCCACCACCGGCGACCGCACGCCGACCGGTCTCGACGATCTCCTGCGCGCCGACGGAATCGAGCGCGTGGTGGTCGCCGGGCTGGCCACCGACTACTGCATCAAGGAGACGGTGCTCGACGCGCTGCGGCTGGGGTACGACACCACCGTCGTGCTCGACGGCATCCGCCCGGTCGAGCTCGAGCCGGGTGACGGGCAGCAGGCCGTCGACGAGATGGCCGGCGCGGGCGCGGCCCTCGCGTGACGAGCGCTCCCGGCGTGGCGCCGGGCCCCGATGCGACCGCCCCGGTGCCCGGCACGGCGCTCGACCGGCGCGCCGTGCCGTCGGCGCTCGTCACCGACCTCTACGAGCTCACGATGGCCGCCGCCTACCAGGCCGGCGGCGTCACCCACGAGGCCACCTTCGAGCTGTTCGTCCGCAACCTCCCCGACGAGCGCCGGTTCCTCGTCGCCGCAGGGCTCGACGACGCCCTCGCTGGGCTCGAGAGCTGGCGCTACGACCAGGGTGACGTGACCTACCTCGCCGGCCTCGGCACCTTCCCCCCGGCGTTCCTCGCTCACCTCGCCGACCTGCGGTTCACGGGCGACGTGTGGGCCGTGCCCGAGGGCGAGGTCGTGTTCGCGGGCGAGCCGCTCGTGCGGGTGACCGCGCCGCTCGTCGAGGCCCAGGTCGTCGAGACCTGGCTGCTCAACCGGGTCGCCAGCCAGACGATGCTGGCGTCCAAGGCCGCACGGGTCGCGCTCGCCTGCCGGGACCGGGCGTTCGTCGACTTCTCGGCGCGCCGGGTCCACGGCGTCGACGCGGCGATGGCCGCGGCCCGGGCCGCGTGGATCTGCGGCGCCGCCGGGACTTCGCTGGTGGCGGCGGGCCGCCGCTTCGGCATCCCGCTCAGCGGCACCATGGCCCACTCGTTCGTGATGTCCCACGACGACGAGCGCGCGGCCTTCCGCGCCTACGCGCGCGCCTTCCCGAACGCGGTGATCCTGCTCATCGACACCTACGACACCGTCGACGGGGCACGGCGGGCCGCCGAGGTCGCCCACGAGCTGGCGGCCGAGGGCATCACCATCGCGGGGGTCCGTCTCGACTCGGGTGACCTGGCCGACCTGTCGGTGCGGGTCCGGGCCGTGCTCGACGAGGCCGGGCTGCCGGGCATCACCGTCATCGCCTCGGGCGATCTCGACGAGCACCGCATCGCCGCGCTGCTGGCGGCCGGGGCGCCGATCGACGCCTTCGGCGTGGGCACCCAGCTCGGCACCAGCGCCGACGCCCCCGCCCTCGGGGCGGTGTACAAGCTCGTCGAGGACGCCGACGGCCCCAAGATGAAGCTCGCCTCGGGGAAGGTCACCCAGCCGGGTCGCAAGCAGGTGTGGCGGCTCGCAGACCACGACGTGGTGTCGCTCCACGACGAGGACGTGGCGGGCGGACGCCCGCTGCTCACCCAGGTCATGGCCGGCGGGCGGCGCACGGTCACCGAGGACCTGGCGGACGTGCGGGCCCGGGCCACGGCGTCGCTGGCCTGGCTGCCCGCGCCGCTCCGGTCGCTCGACCCCGCCGGGGCCGAGCCGCCGTGGCCGGTGGCGGTGTCGCCGGGCCTCGACGCGCTCGCCGCCCGCGTCCACGCCGACCTCGACGTGGAGCGCGCTGGTGGCTGAGCGCCTCGGGCTGTTCGGGGGCACGTTCGACCCTCCGCACGTGGGCCACCTGGTCACTGCCGTCAACGTGCGCCACGAGCTCGGGCTCCACCGGGTGCTGCTCGTCGTCAACGACCAGCCCTGGCAGAAGCTCGGGACCCGGGAGATCACCCCCGCGGAGGACCGCTTCGCCATGGTCGAGGCGGCCGTCGGGTCGGTCGAGGGCATCGAGGCCAGCCGCATCGAGATCGACCGGGGCGGCCTGTCGTTCACGGCCGACACCCTCCACGACCTGCACGCGGAGGCGCCCGACCGCGAGCTGTTCGTCGTGCTCGGCACCGACGCCGCCGGCGGGCTCCCCTCGTGGGAGCGGGCCGACGAGGTGCGGGCGCTCGCCACGATCGTCGTGGTCGACCGCCCGGGGGCCCGCGGGACCGACCCGCCGCCGGGCTGGTCGTGGTGGCGGGTCGAGGTGCCCCGGCTCGAGGTCTCGAGCACCGACCTGCGCGCCCGCGTGGCCGACGGGCGCCCGCTCGACTACCTGCTCACCCCTGACGTGATCGCGGTCGTGCACGAGCGCGGCCTCTACCGGACCCCGGTGGTCCCGTGACGAGCCGACTGTCCGACGAGGCGACCGAGCTCGGTCCCGTCCCGCGCGCCCCCGGCCGACGAGCCGGCGGGCGCGCGCCGCGACCCGGCGCCGGGCGGCGGGCGCGGACCCGTCCGGGAGTGCGGGTACCGGGGGAGACGGCGCCGCCCCGGGCGGTCCGGGCGACAGGCCCCGGCACCGCGCGCCGACGGGCCCACGGATCCGCCGTCGCCGCACCGTCCTGCTCGCCGGGATGGGGGCCCTCACGATCGCCGGGGTGGCGCTCGCCGTCGGCGGGCTCTCCGCCGTGCGCAACAGCACGGTTGGTCGCTACCAGCAGGCGCTCGGCCCGTCCGAGCCGGGCTACCAGGCGAGCGTGGTGCCCACCCCGACGATGGGCGTGCTGATGCGATCCGCCGACGGCCGTCTGGCCGGCGCCGCGGTGCTGGCGCTCGAGCCGGGCGACGCCGGCGGCTCGGTGGTGCTCGTGCCGGCCGCCACCATCGTCACCGACTCGACCGGGGCCGAGCACACCCTCGACACGGTCTACGCCGACCAGGGCGCCGAGGCCGCAGCGCAGGCCCTCGGCACGGTCGTGACGGCCGCCGTCAACGAGACCGTCGAGGTCGACGAGGCGACGTGGACCCGGTTCGTCGAGCCCGTCGGACCGGTCACCGTGCACATCGACGACCCGGTCGGCGAGTGGCCGGCCGGCGACGTCGTGCTCCAGCCCGAGGACGTCGGCCGCTTCCTGGCCGCGCGCGCGGCCGACGAGCCCGACCTGGCCCGGGTCGAGCGGCAGCGGGCCTTCTGGACGGCGTGGCTGCCACTGGTCCGCGACGCGGGCGAACGCGCGCTGCCTGGCGAGGTCGAGACGGGTGTCGGGCGCTTCGTCCGGGTCATCGCGGCCGGAGAGGGCGGGGCCGAGGCCATCCCGGTCGGGCGCGAGGACACCGCCGACGGTGTCCGCTACCGGCCCGATTCCGGGAGGCTGGGCCAGTTCGTGTCCGTGACGATCCCGTACCCGACCTCACCGGCGCCCGGCGTCCGCATCCGCGTCCGGCTGCTCAACGGCACCGGCGATCCGGGCCTCACCGAGCGCGCGGCCCGCGTCCTGGTGGCCAGCGGCGCCGAGATCGCCGTCGTCGGCAACGCCGGCACGCTGACCGAGCCCGACACGCGCTTCGTCCACGTCCGGGGGTCGCAGGAGGGGCTGGCCCTCTGGCTCCAGACGAGACTCGGGGTGGGGCGCCTCGAACCGGTCGGCTCCGGGCAACCTGGGGCGGCGGCGGACGACGACATCGACGACGACATCGACGTGACCGTGATCCTCGGCCAAGATGCAGGGGACACCCTCGGGAGGGAGCAGACCTCTGACTGACCGGAACGACCGAGCATCGGCACGCGACCTCGCCATCACCGCCGCCCGCGCCGCCGATGCCAAGGGTGCGCGCGACATCGTCGTGCTCGAGGTGGGTGAGGTGCTGGTGGTGGCGGACGAGTTCGTGATCGTGTCGGCGTCCAACGATCGTCAGGTCAAGGCGATCGTCGACGACGTCGAGCGGGTGGTCACCGAAGGTGGCCACGGCAAGCCGCTCCGTGTCGAGGGTCTCGACGACCGGCACTGGGTGCTCATGGACTACGGAGACGTCATCGTCCACGTCTTCCTCGACGAGACCCGCACGTACTACGAGCTGGAACGCCTGTGGGGCGACGTGCCCCGGGTCGACTGGGCCGAGGTGGCGGTGTCGCGGCCGACGGGCTCCTGACCCACCCGCCGGGGCCGTGACGGCCGGTGACACGCCGCCGTCGGTCGCGGCGATCACGGTGGCCCGGCTCGACCGGTCGAGCGGCTGGCGGCGGTTCGCGGTCCGGGCCGACGGGCCCGCCTGGGTCGCGCTCGACCGGCGCCTGGCCGACGGGGCGGCGCTGGACGCGTGGGTCGAGTCCGAGCTGCGCGCCACGGCCGGCGGGCACCGCGACCTGGCCGGCGCGCTGATCGTCTACCGGCTGGCCGGCCACCTCGCCGAGCTGACGGTCGGCTGCCTGGACGACCAGCGCCGGGCACTCGCCCTGACCCCGGCTGCGGTGGCGCTGCGGTTCGGCGACGCCGCCCGGCTCGACGAGATGGCCGTGTCCACGCCCACCGTGGCGGTGCTGCCCGACGACCCTGTCGCCGGCGACCCCGGCACCGAGGTGGTGGCGTCGGTGGACGCCCTGCGGGCCGTCGCAGCTGACGGCGTGGTCGCGACATTCGGACCCGTCGCCGACGCCGTGCGGGCCCGGGCGCCGTTCGGCCTGCGGGGGATGTGGGGCACCCTCGCCGATCACGTGGCCGAGATCGCCGTGCGCCGAGCCCGCGAGCAGGGCCGGGACGTGGAGGCGGCGTGGGCCGAGTCGGAGGGGCTGCTGGACGAGCTGGCCGCGCGCGTCCCGTTGCCGTGGACGCGACCGCGGCGGCAGGTGGTGCCGACCGCCACCGGACCGCAGACGGTCGTCACCAAGGGGACGTGCTGCCTGATCTACAAGGCCAGCGTGCCCCCCGGGGACCGCGGCGCCGCGGCCCGCCTCATCGCCCCGGCCGCGTGCACGTCGTGCCCGCTGCGCCCGGAGGACGACCGGGCCCGCCGTTTCGCCGCCTACCTCGAGTCGCAGTGGAGCTAAGGGGATTCGAACCCCTGACCCCTTCCATGCCATGGAAGTGCTCTACCAACTGAGCTATAGCCCCGAAGGGAAGGGAAACAGTACCAGAGGGCACCGGCTGCTCAAACCGGTCCCCCGTCGTCGCGTCAGCCCACCACGAAGTTGACCAGGCGGCCCGGCACGGCGACGACCCGGCGCACCGTGACGCCCTCGAGCAGCGCCGCCACCCGGTCGTCGGCCCGCGCCGCGGCCTCGACCGCCGTCGCGTCGGCGTCGGCCGGGACGTGCACCCGGGTGCGCACCTTGCCGTTGAGCTGGACCGGGATCTCGACCATCTCGTCGACCAGCAGCGCCGGGTCGGCCACGGGGAACGGCTCGGAGGCCAGGGAGTCGGGGTGGCCGAGGCGCGACCACAGCTCCTCGGCGACGTGCGGGGCCAGCGGGGCCAGCAGCAGCACCAGCGGCTCGGCCACCGACCGCGGCACGCCCCCGTCGGGGTAGCGGGCGGTCAGATGGTTGTTCAGCTCGGTGATGCGGGCGATCGACACGTTGAAGCGCATCTGCACCATGCCCTCGCGCACCGCGTCGATCGTGCGGTGCAGCGCCCGCAGCGTGTCGTCGTCGGGGGCGGGGCCGTCGGCGGGCGCCACGGTGACGTCGCCCGTGTCCTCGTCGACGACGTTGCGCCAGATGCGCTGCAGCAGCCGGAACACACCGACGACGGCCTTGGTGTCCCACGGCCGGCTCTGGTCGAGCGGGCCGGTGAACATCTCGTACAGCCGCAGCGTGTCGGCGCCGTAGCTCTCGTACATCTCGTCGGGCGTGACCGAGTTGCGCAGGCTCTTGCCCATCTTCCCGAACTCGCGCCGCACCTCCTGGTCGCCGTGCCAGAACCCGCCGTCGCGCTCGACGACCGCGGCGGCGTCGACGTACAGGCCGCGGGCGTCGGTGTAGGCGGCGGCCTGGATCATGCCCTGGTTGAACAGCCGCCGGTACGGCTCGAAGGACGACACGTGGCCCAGGTCGTACAGCACCTTGTGCCAGAACCGGGCGTACAGCAGGTGCAGCACCGCGTGCTCGGCCCCGCCGACGTACAGGTCGACGCCGCCGCAGTCGCCCTCCCACTGCGGGCCCATCCAGTAGCGCTCGTTCTCGGGGTCGACGAACGCCTTGTCGTTGGTGGGATCCAGGTAGCGCAGCTCGTACCAGCACGACCCCGCCCACTGCGGCATCGTGTTCGTCTCGCGGCGGTAGGTCTTCTCGCCCTCGCCCAGGTCCAGCGCGACCTCGACCCAGTCGGTGGCGCGGGCCAGCGGCGGCACCGGCTCGGACGTCTCGTCGTCGTCGGCGAAGGTGGCGGGGGAGTAGTCGTCGACGTGCGGCAGCACCACCGGCAGCATCGACTCGGGCAGCGCCCGCGGCAGGCCGTCGTCGGGGTCGTAGACGATGGGGAACGGCTCACCCCAGAACCGCTGGCGGCTGAACAGCCAGTCGCGCAGCTTGGTGGTGACGGTGCCCTCGCCGGCGTCGGTGGCCTCGAGCCAGTCGATGATCCGGCGCTTGGCGTCGGCCACCCCCAGGCCGTTCAGGTCGACCTCGGCGTTGGCGCTGTTGACGGCCGGGCCCTCGCCGACGTACGCCTTGCCCTCCCAGCCCTCGGGGGGCTGGACCGTGCGCACGATCGGCAGGTCGAAGACCTCGGCGAACGCCCAGTCGCGCTCGTCCTGGCCGGGCACGGCCATGATCGCCCCGGTGCCGTACCCCATCAGCACGTAGTCGGCGACGAACACGGGGATCCGCGCCCCGGTGGTGGGGTTGGTGGCGTACGAGCCGACGAAGACGCCGGTCTTCTCGCGATCCTCGACCTGCCGCTCGACGTCGGTGCGAGCGCCGGCCTGGCGGCGATAGGCGGCGACGGCGTCGGCGGGGCTGGCGTGCCCCCCGGTCCACGCGGCCCGGGCCGCCTCGGCGATGTCGTCGGGCCAGTCGGCTGTGGTCAGCTGCTCGACGAGGGGATGCTCGGGGGCCAGCACCATGTAGGTGGCGCCGAACAGCGTGTCGGGGCGGGTGGTGAACACCTCGATCGGCGGGCCGGCCGCGCCGTCGGGAGCGGTGGTGGGGAAGCGCACGAGGGCGCCCTCGGATCGCCCGATCCAGTTGCGCTGCTGCAGCTTGATGGCTTCGGGCCAGTCGAGCGCGTCCAGGTCGCGGATCAGCCGGTCGGCGTAGGCCGTGATGCGCATCATCCACTGCTTCAGCGGCCGCTTGAACACGGGGAAGTTGCCGCGCTCGCTGCGGCCGTCGGCCGTGACCTCCTCGTTGGCCAGCACCGTGCCCAGGCCCGGGCACCAGTTCACCGGCGCCTCCTGCACGTAGGCCAGGCGGTGATTGTCGACGACCACGCGCCGCTCGGTGGGCGACAGGTCGGCCCAGGCTCGGCCGTACGGGTTGGTGCCCTCGCCCGGCGGGCGCACCCCGGCGTCCAGCTCGGCCACCAGGGCGTCGATGGGCCGGGCCCGGTCGGCGTCGGTGTCGTACCAGGAGTTGAAGATCTGCAGGAAGATCCACTGGGTCCAGCGGTAGTAGCCCTCGTCGATCGTCGAGATCGACCGCCGGGGGTCGTGGGCCAGGCCCAGGCGCCGCAGCTGGCGGCGCATCGTGGCGATGTTGGCCTCGGTGGTGGTGCGCGGGTGCTGGCCGGTCTGCACCGCGTACTGCTCGGCCGGCAGGCCGAAGGCGTCGTAGCCCATGGTGTGCACGACGTTGTGGCCCGTCATGCGCTGGTAGCGGGCATAGACGTCGGTCCCGATGTACCCCAGCGGGTGGCCGACGTGCAGCCCGGCCCCACTCGGGTACGGGAACATGTCGAGCACGTACAGCTTGGGCTGGTCGGCCACCTTGTCGAACCCGGCGCTCAGATCGCCGACGGGGTTGGGGCTGAGGAAGGTGCCCTCGCCCTCCCAGCGGTCCTGCCAGGCGGTCTCGATCTGCCCGGCGAGCGCGGCCGTGTACCGGTGCGGGGGCGTGTCGGCCCCGGAGAGCTCGGTGCTCGTTGCCTCCGGGCGGGGCTGCGGCTCGGCCATGAAGCGCAAGGGTACCGGCCCACCACGACCTGCCTGGAAGTGGTAAGAGGGTCACGGCGCCGCGGGCGGAGTGAGACGAAAGTCACACGGAACGCGATGTGTAACCGAGCCGTCCGGAGGAAGGTCGGAGGGTCGATGCCGTCACTCCTCCGCCGCCTCGAGCGCGCCGCACAGCGCGACACCACCGTCACGTTCGTCGTCGGTGGTGGCGAAGACGTCGTCTCCTGGCGCGTGCTCCACGAGCAGGCCAAGAGCTACGCGGCCGCGTTGCAGGCCCGGGGCGTGCGGCCGGGCGACCACGTGGCGCTGCTGTCGCCCACGACGCGCGAGCTGGTGACCGCCATCCAGGCGACGTGGCTGGCCGGCGCCACGATCGTGGTGCTGCCGCTGCCGATGCGGCTGTCCTCGATCGAGGAGTTCGTGGCCCAGACCCGCCAGCGCATCCGCAACGCCGACGCCCGGCTGTGCGTCGTCGATCCCGAGCTGGCCCCCTTCGTGGTGCCCGAGCCGGGCGACCCGCCGATGGTGCCGGTCGCCGAGCTGGCCGGCGGTGACGCCGCGGCCTGGGTGCGCCCCGACGAGGACCCCGACCGCCTCGTGATCCTCCAGTTCACCAGCGGGTCGACCAGCGATCCCAAGGGCGTGATGCTCCCCGATCACGTCCTGCGGGCCAACCTCGACGCCATCGCCGAGGCGGCCCAGCTCGACCCCGACGAGGACGTCCTCGTGTCGTGGCTGCCGCTGTACCACGACATGGGCCTGGTCGGGCTGCTGACGCTGCCGATGTCCACCGGCACTGCGCTCGTGCTCGGCGCCCCGCAGGACTTCACCGCCCGGCCGGCCCGCTGGATGGAGTGGCTGTCCACTTACGGCGGCACGGCCACCGCGGGCCCGAACTTCAGCTACGTGCTCGCCACCCGGGCCCTCAACCGGGCCGACCAGCTCGACCTGTCCCGCCTCCGCATCGCCCTCAACGGGGCTGAGCCGATCGATCCCGACCAGGTCGAGGCGTTCGTCGAGGCCGGCGCCCGGCACGGGCTGCGGCCCGGCGCGGTGTTTCCGGCGTTCGGCATGGCCGAGGTCGCCATCGCCGGCACGTTCCCCGAGCCGATGGGCGGCATGGCCACCGATTGCGTCGACCGGCGGGTCCTCGAGACCGAGCGCTACGCGGCCCCGGTCGAGCCCGGCACCGACGGCAGCCGCCGCCTCGCCCTGCTGGGCGGCCCGGTCCCCGGCCTCGAGATCCGCATCGTCGACCCCGAGACCGGCGTCCCCCTGCGCGACCGCGAGGTCGGCGAGCTCGAGATCCGCGGCACGTCGGTGACCACCGGCTACTACAAGCGCCCCGACGCCAACGCCGACCTGTTCCACGACGGCTGGCTCTGCACGGGCGACCTCGCCTACACCCTCGACGGCCAGCTGGTGATGTGCGGCCGCATCAAGGACGTGATCATCGTCGGCGGGCGCAACGTCTTCCCCGAGGACGTCGAGCGGGCGGTCGGCGCGCTCGACGGCGTGCGGGCCGGCAACGTCATCGCCTTCGGCGTCGACGGCGACCGCGGCCGCGAGACCCTGGTCGTCGTGGCCGAGACCAAGGCCGACGACCGCGACGCGGTGCGCCGGCAGATCCACGACCGGGTCAAGGAGGTCGTCGGCGTGCCGCCGAAGGACATCGTGCTGGTGGCGCCGGGCACCCTGCCGAAGACGAGCTCGGGCAAGCTCCAGCGCTCCCTCTGCCGCAGCCGCTACCACGACGGCCAGCTCGCCCTCGTCGACGCCTGAGCCGCACCCACGCCGGCCCTGCCGCCCCGACTGTCCGGGGCGGTCAATTCGCTCGCGTGCCGGGTCCCGGTCCTGCCACAGTGCGGTGGTGGCCGAGATCGTCTTCGACGAGCGGATCGCCGCGTCCTACGACGCCGACTCTGCCGCGATGTACGACCCGGCGATCGTCGATCCGGCGGTCGACTTCCTCGCCGGCCTGGCCGGCGACGGTGCCGCGCTCGAGCTGGGTGTCGGCACCGGGCGGATCGCGCTGCCGCTCAGCAGGCGGGGCGTCCGCGTCCGTGGCGTCGACGTGTCGCAGGCGATGGTCGATCGGCTGCGGGAGAAGCCGGGTGCCGCCGCCGTCGACGTCACGATCGGCGACTTCGCCACGACCGCGGTCGACGGCCCGTTCGCCCTCGTCTACGTCGTCTACAACACGATCACGAACCTCACCACCCAGGACGAACAGGTCGCCTGCTTCCGCAACGTCGCCGCGCACCTCGAGCCGGGAGGGTGCTTCGTCGTCGAGGTCGGCGTCCCCGAGCTGCGGCGACTTCCCCCCGGCGACACGGTGCGGGTGTTCACGTCGACGCCGGCCCGGCTGGGGTTCGACGAGTACGACCTGACGACCCAGACGCTCGTGTCCCACCACCACTGGATCACGGATCGGGGGCGGGAGGTGTTCTCGTCACGGCACCGCTACGTCTGGCCCTCCGAGCTCGATCTGATGGCCCGGCTCGCCGGCATGACGCTCCGCGAGAGGTGGGCCGACTGGCACCGTGCGCCATTCACGGGCGAGAGCACGTCGCACGTCTCGGTCTGGGGCAAGGCCTAGGGGCCATGGGGTTCACGGGCCTGCCGGCGAGTGCGGCCTGGCGGCACGTGACCGCTACCGAGGGGTTCGAATCGGTGTTCTTCACCACGATGCCCGGCGGTCACCGTGTCGCCGGGGGCTCGGCAGGGGTCGAGGAGGGGCAGGCATGGGCCGTCCGCTACGCCATCGAGCTCGATGAGGGCTGGCGCACCCGCACGGCGCAGGTGTCGGGCGCCTCGGCGCTGGGCGAGCACGACGTCCGGCTGGAGGGCGACGGGGACGGTCGCTGGTGGGTGGACGGCGAGGCTGCGCCCGGGCTCGACGGCTGCTTCGACGTCGACCTCGAGCCGTCGGCGTGCACGAACTCCTTCCCGGTGCGCCGGCTGCGGCTGCGCGTGGGTGAGTCCGCCGTCGCGCCCGCGGCCTACGTGCGTTCGTTCGATCTCCGGGTCGAGCGGCTCGAGCAGGACTACGCACGGATGGACGACGCCGGCGGTCACCAGCGCTACGACTACCGCTCGCCGGCGTTCGGGTTCGCGTGCGTGCTCGTCTACGACGCGTCGGGACTCGCGCTCGACTATCCCGGCATCGCCACCCGAGCGCTCTGACGACGGGCCAGCGGGGAAGGCGGTCCAGGTGCGGGTCAGGCCGCCTTGAGGTCGGCGATGACCTGGTCCCACTGGGTCGGATCGGCCTCGTACGGCGCGTAGAAGCTGAGACGCGCGAGGACGTCGCCCCACCGCTCGTTCAGCGCGGCGGCGACCTCGTCGCGGGGCGCGACCACGGCGAACTCCTCGAGGATCTCGTCGGTGACGAGGTCGCCCATCTCCTTCCAGCGCCCCTCCTTCGACATGCGGTTGAGGTCGTCCTGCAGGTCGCCCCAGCCGTGCAGCTCGAGCACCTTGCGATAGGCGGGCGTCGACCCGTAGAAGGCGATCTGCTGGCGCACGCCGACGGCCGCCTTCGCCATCTCGGTCTCGTCGCGGCCGGTCACCACGAACATCGGGCCCATGAGCTCGAAGCCGTCCATGGACTTGCCCGCCTTGGTGCGCCCCTTCTCGAGGTGGGGCAGCGTGACCTCGTCGAGGTAGCGCCGGGTCGTGAACCCGTGGCAGATGAACCCGTCGGCCACCTCGCCGGCCACCTCTGTCATCAGCTCGCCCACGCCGGCGAGGAAGATGCGGGCGTCGCCGTGCGGGTTGGGGCCCGGGTTGAAGAACGGCGTCATCAGCGTGTGGGTGTAGAACTCGCCGTGGAAGTCGAGCTTGGTGCCGTCGTTCCAGCACGCCCAGATGGCGCGGATGGCCTGGATCATCTCGCGCATGCGGGCCGCAGGGTGTGACCACGGCATCGAGAACCGGCGCGTGATGTGCGGCTTGATCTGGCTGCCGAGGCCGAGGACGAAACGCCCGCCCGACGCCGCCTGCAGGTCCCACGCGGTCTGCGCCAGCGTCATGGGGCTGCGGGCGAACGCCACCGCGATCGAGGTCATGAGGTCGACGCGTTCGGTGCTCTGCGCCGCGAGCAGCAGCGGGAGGAACGGGTCGTGGCTCGTCTCGGCCGCCATCACCCCGTCGTAGCCGCGCGCCTCGAGCGCCGCCGCCGAGGCCGCCGCCGTGTCGAGCCCACCGATGCCACCGTCGATCTTCATGACGGCAACCTAACCGGTCACTTGACCGGGTGGTCAAGCGACGCGGGGAGGAACCATCGGGCTCAGTCGGGGCGCTGGTCCCGGAGGAACTGCTCGAGCTCGGCCACCAGCTCGTCGCCCGTGGGAAGGTCGCCGATGGCCATCGGTTCGTCGGCCGGCTCGGCCTGGTCCCAGGCCTCCTCGAGACTGCGGAGCATGGCGCCGTGCTCGGAGTTCTGTGCGATCAGCTCGTCGAGTCGGCTCCGGGTCGCCTCCGCCCGGCCCGGCAGGTCTCCGAACGGCAAGTTGAGGTCGGCGACCAGGTTCACACTCTCGATCAGGGCCTGGCTGCCGGCCGGGAACGGCATGCGGGTCGGCAGGTAGTGAGGGATCTGCGCCCACACCCCGAGCGACGGGATGCCCCGGTCGTGGCATGCCTGCTCGATCGCCGCCTGGATGCCGCCCGCGAAGTCGAGCGACGCCCGCAGGAAGCTGCCCTCGGCGAGCCGGGGGGTCGAGGCGGTGCACGCCACCCGGGGCGGCCGGGTGTGCGGCGCGGCGAACGGGTAGGCGCCGAGGCCGACGCACATCCGCACCCCGAAGTCGAGCGCCAGGGCCACCACCTCGTCGGTGAAGCGGTGCCACAGCCGGTCGGGCTCGTCGCCCACCAGCAGGAGCAGCTCGCGGCCGTCGCTGTCGGTGGCGGCCCGAAGCTCGATCTCGGGCCAGGTCATGCCCCGGAGGACCCCGTCGGTCAGGTGCACGATCGGGCGGCGGGCCCGATAGTCGAGCAGCTCGTCGGTCGAGAACCGGGCGACCGTGATCGTGTCGAGGGCGTCGCCGAGGGCAGCGGCGGCCCCGGCCGCGGACAGGCCGGCGTCGATCCAGCCCTCGAGGGCGAGGACGAGGACCGGCTCGTCGAGGTCCGGTTGTTCGATCAGTTCGTAGAGCGCCATGTGCGCCTCTCGTCGGGACGGTGCGGAGGGACGTGGCCGGTCTCAGGCGGGCGGGAGGCTGGCGACCGTCGACCGGGCGGCGTCCGCCAGTATCTCGACCTGGCGGGCGAACCCCTCGAACCCCGACGACTCGCCCATCACCCCGCCCCGGTAGCGGGCGTAGACGCCCTCGAGGATGCAGGCGAGCTTCCAGTAGCCGAACGCCACGTAGTAGTCGACGTCCGACACGTCGCGGCCCGACGCGGCCGCGTACCGCTCGATGACAGCGGCCCGGGTCGGGAAGCCCTCGAGCGTGGTGGAGGCATCGAGGAGCGCCGGATGGCGATCGCCCGGCTCGGTCCAGTACACGAGCAGCAGGCCCACGTCGGCCAGCGGGTCGCCCAGGGTGCACAGCTCCCAGTCGAGGACCGCGGCGATCGTGCCGTCGGGCGCCAGGAGGCAGTTGTCGAGCCGGTAGTCGCCGTGCACGATGGCCGCCGGGCCCTGCTCGGGGACGCGGGCGGCCAGGGCGTCGTGCACCTCGTCGACCACCGGGAGGTCGCGGGTCTTCGACTTCTGCCACTGGCCGTACCACCGCTTGAGCTGCCGCTCCACGTAGCCCTCGCGCCGGCCGAGGTCGCCCAGCCCGACGGCGTCGGGGTCGACCGCGTGGATGCGGGCCAGCACGTCCGGGATCTGGTCCCCCGCCCGGGCGCGGGCGTCCACGTCGAGCGCCTGAGCGGCCGCCGCGTCGCGGGCCACCAGACCGTCGACGAACCCCATCACGTAGAACGGGGCGCCGTTGACCGCCTCGTCCTCGCACAGGCCGACGACGGGCGCCACGGGCACGTCGGTCGCCGCCAGCGCAGAGATGATGCGGTGCTCGCGGCCCATGTCGTGGGCGGTGGCCAGCACCTGCCCGAGCGGTGGCCGGCGCAGCACCCACGCGTGGCCGGCGGCGTCGGTGCACGCGGTAGGTGAGGTTGGAGCGCCCGCCCGCGATCAGCTCGAAGGACAGCGGGGGCGTCACCTCGGGCACGTGGGCCTGGAACCAGGCGGTGACCCGGGCGACGTCGACGCCCTTCGGCGCCTCGGTGGCGGGGGTTGGGGCAGTCGTCATCGGCGGTTCACCGTAGAGGCTCCGCGCGGGGGTCGTGTGCCTCGGGTCACCGCGTCCAGGGCGGTCGTCGGGGCCACCGTTCCGGGGTGCCGGGCCCGTGGGGCGAGCGGGGGTCCGCCGCTAGCCTGACCCGGTGAGCATCGACGTCACCGACACCTCCTTCCAGACCGACGTCCTCGACCGGTCGGCCACCAGCCCCGTGGTCGTGGACCTGTGGGCACCCTGGTGCGGCCCCTGCCGCACGCTGGGCCCGATCCTCGAGAAGGTCGTCGGCGAGACCGACGGCAAGATCGTGCTGGCCAAGGTGAACGTCGACGAGAACCCGCAGGTCTCCCAGGCATTCCGCGTCCAGGGCATCCCCGCCGTGTACGCGGTCGCCGACGGCAAGGTCGTGAGCGGCTTCGTCGGCGCCCAGCCCGAGGCCGCCGTCCGCGAGTTCGTCGACAGCCTGCTGCCCAGCGAGGAGGACGAGAAGATCGCCGCCCTGCTCGCCGCGGGCGACGAAGCCTCGCTGCGCCAGGTCCTCGACCAGCAGCCCGATCACCACGACGCCATCGTCGCCCTCGCCGAGCTGCTCGCCGACAAGCCCGAGGACGGAACCGGGGACGAGGCGCTGGCGCTGCTCGGGCGCATCCCCGAGACCCCCGAGACCCGCCGCGTGGCCGCGCTCGTCCGCACCGGCGCCCCCGCCCCCGACGCCAGCAGCAACGGCGACGAGATCACCGCCAAGCTCGAGGCCCTGCTCGATCAGGTGCGGGCCGACGACGAGGCCCGGCAGACCTACGTCGACCTGCTCGAGGTGCTCGGCCCCGACGACCCCCGCACGGCCGACTACCGCAAGCGGCTCACCCGCCAGCTCTTCTGAGCGAGCGCAGCGAGCGACCGGCGGCGGGCGCTCACGAAGGGGAGGGCTGGTGCGGCTCGAACGGCACGACGGGTACTGGCTGCTGATCGGCATCGCCGCGCCCGGCGCGGGGGCGACGACGCTCGGCCCGCTGATCCTCATGCGCGAGCACCGGGTGGGGGACCGGCGCCTGCTGCGCCACGAGCTCGAGCACGTGCGCCAGTGGCGCGAGCAGGGCGTCGTGGGCTTCTCCCGGCGGTACCTCGGGGCCTACCTCCGGTGGCGCATGGAGGGCTACCCGCACTGGGGGGCGTACCGGCGCGTGCCGCACGAGGTCGAGGCCGAGTGGCTCGCCCGGCGGGCCGAGGTCACCACCGCCGGCTGAGAGGCCGGGCGGCAGCGCGCCCGTCAGCCCAGCGCCCCCAGGATCAGCCACCACGAGGCCAGCCCGTGGTCGCACCAACCGTCGGGCTCGACCAGGCACTCGTCGGGGCAGCGGCAGACGCCGTCGTCGATCCACTCGGCGAGGGTGTCCTCGTCGGGCGGGGCCCAGCCGCTGTGGAGCTCGAACCAATCGTGGGCGTTGGCGATGGCCACGGCGGCCGTGATCTGCACCCGACGATCATGCCGGATGCTCAGTGGCGCCCGGGCACCACGCGGTCAGGATGCGGTGTGCTGGACGCTCGCGGTTGCCGTCAGCGTCGGCGTGGTGGGCAGCTTCGCCACGGCATCCTCGCCCTCACCGATCCGCGTCAGGCTGAGGAGGAACGACCCCAGGATGACCTGTGATCCGGCGACGATCAGCAACATGCCCAGCAGCGGCAGGCGCATGTCCTCGGTCGTGAGCACGCCGAAGTCGGTCTCGCGCCAGTTGAGGACCGCCACCACGAAGCTCCCGATGCCCGCCACCGTCATCGCGAAGCCGGCGATCAGGCCCCACTCGAGCGTGAACCGATCGAGGATGCGTTCGACCCGGTCGCTGCGTGGCAGCAGGCCGAGCGCGGACGCGTAGGCACGCGACACCATGGCGAGGACGCCCGCCTGGAGGCCGACGATGATCGCGCTCGCCGCCGCGATCATCGTCTGGATGTCGAAGGTGACCGAGCCGATGGTGACCGGCCCGACGGCCAGCCGGGTGAAGACGGCCGCTCCGGCGACCACCAGGAACACCGCCGGGTAGAGGAACAGCCAGCGGGGGCTGAACGCCAGGAGGAAGCGCAGGTGCCGCCAGCCGTCGCGCCACGTGCGCAGGTGGGGGCGCGGCTGCGGCCGTCGGGCTTGAGGGTCGTCGGCACCTCGGTGATGTGCAGCCCGTTGATCGCCGATCGCACCACCATCTCGCTGGCGAACTCCATGCCCACGGTCGTGAGCCCGAGCTCCAAGACGCGATTCCGCCGGAAGCCGCGCATCCCGCAATGGAAGTCGTTGATCGGCACGCGGAAGAACAGCCGTCCGACCCAGGACAGCACGGGGTTGCCGAGGTAGCGGTGGAGGGCGGGCATGGCGCCCGGCTCGATGCCGCCGGCGAAGCGGTTGCCCATGACGAGGTCCGCGCCCCCACGCAGCGCGTCGACGAACGGGCCGAGGTCGTCGAGGGCGTAGCTGTCGTCCGCATCGGCCATGATCACGAAGCGCCCCTCGGCCGCGGCGATGCCCGTGCGGAGCGCGGCGCCGTAGCCCCGTTCCGGCACCGGGACGACACGGGCCCCGAGCGATTCCGCGATCGCCTGCGAGCCGTCGGTGCTGCCGTTGTCGGCGACGACCACCTCGCCGTCGACGCCCAGGGCCTCCATCGAGGCCCGGGCCTTCGTGATGCACGTGGCGAGGGTCTCGGCCTCGTTGAGGCAGGGCAGGACGACCGAAAGCTCGATCATGGTGGTGTTCATCCTCCTTGTTCCTGACACGGCACTAAGGCACCAGGACGGGACGTGGCTGGGTGGGGGAGTCGGGCGCCGCCTCTGTGGCCGGCGCAACCTCGTCGTCGACGTCGTGTTCGGCGGCCCGGGCGAGCGGGCGCAACTCCCGTGCGACGGTGAGCAGCAGCACCGTTCCGATCACGCCGAACGCGACGTAGAAGTCGACGCCGGGAAGCACGTAGGTGCCGTTACCGGCGGCGGGGTACGCGGTGGCGTCGACCAGTGCGACGACCGCGAGCCGACCGAGCACCGCCGTGAGGAAGGCGCCCAGGGTGAGGAGCGCGGCGACGTGGCGGCGCCCGGCGCGTGTGGCGACGCCGACGACGAGACCGGCGATCGCCAGGCCCGCGGCGAGGAGGGCACCCCAGCGGTAGAGGACCATCAGCGCCCGCACGAGCTCCTGGTTCTTCATCGCCTCCGTCTCCGCCGCGCGGTAGGCGCGCTGGTCGTCGTCGATGCCGCGCAGCGGGCGGATCATCACGTCCCACTGCTCGTCGAGGCCGCCGCTCGGCGAGAGCTCTTGGGGGCCGAGACCCGTGAGCACGCGCTGGGGATCGGCCACATCGAACGTGGCCATGTACCAGCGCGGTGTCGCGCAGCGACGCGGGGATGGCACTGACCGCGGCGCGGTCGAGCGGGGGCATGGCGGCCAGGCCCGGAGGCAGGCACTCGAACTCGACGCCACAGGCGTCCTCGATGTCGGCCGCGATCCGCGCGAAGAACTCGTGGGTCTCGTCGGCCGAGACCATGTGCCCCGTGGTCTGGGCGGCGAGGCGCAGGGCCCAGATGAACTGGGCGCCGGTGTAGTCGTCGCACACGTCGGCCAGCACGCATCCCGCGCCCCACAGGCCCCGTCCGGGCACCCATTCGAGGGCCCGGCGGAGCTCGGCGGCGGCGGGGCTGACGGCATAGACGGCGCGGCGCTGGGCCTGGGTCACGACGACGAAGCGGCGCGCTTCGCCGACGTCGACGCGTTGCCACTGCGCGTAGGCGTTGGCGATCTCGCCCTCGACGAGGTCGGTCACGATCGGCGCGCCGTACTCCTCGCGATTGCGGGTCTGGACCCACTGCACGCTCCCGAACAGGACGAGGCCCGCCACCACCAGGGCGCCCCCGGCGAGCAGGGAGTTCGGGATCCAGCCGCGACCGATCCTCCCCCACGTCGCGGCGCCCGCGAGCCCGGCGACGAGGAGGGCCGGAGCGAGCCACGATCGTTCCTCCCGGCACAGGTAGTAGGCGGCCAGCACCCCGCCGATCGCCAGGCCGGCGGCGAGCCCGACCGGCACCGCCCGAAGCGGTCCGCGGCGGACGAGCGCGGGGACGTAGGTGAGGAAGACGAGCACGCCGGACAGCAGGATCAGGCTCAGCGAGCCGTACATCACCTCACGGGTGACCCGTGACGCCGCCGACCCGAGGTAGGCCGGGTTCAACGCGACCGCCACATAGGCGGCGAGGGCAGCGGTCCGCAGCCGGAAGATCCGCCAGACCGCCCACGCCAGCATCGCCGCGGCGATGAGATGGAGCCCGTGCTCGGCCAGCTTGAGGGGGATGTTCAGCGTGTAGGCGGCAGCGATGAAGAACGGGTAGCCGGGCCCCTTGCTGAGGGTCATCATGTCGTAGGGGCCGAGCCAGTTGCCGTCGAGGATCTGACCGGCCGAGCGGGTGAAGAGCTCGTCGTCGTAGATCATGTCGGCCAGCAACCAGGTGTGGCCGCGGGCACGCAGCCACATGCTGACGGCTGTCGTGGCGACGATGGTGACCAGCAGGGCAGCGCGCCAACGGCCGGGCGACATCGTCTCGTCGACCCGCCGCCACCCCCCGGCGAGGCGGGACCGGATGAGGTCAGCGGTCACCGAGGGTCCCCGCCGAGCGCGCTCCTGGCGTGCCCCTTCGCACGACGCCGGAGACGACATCGTGGCGGCGACCGGGCTGTGCTCGTACGCCGTCGCTCATGACATGTCGCGCCTCGGCAACCAAGACGTATCCCCCGTCAGTACTCCCGCCCGGCATCGTCCTGGGAAGTTACTGGGCGCCAGCTGAGAGTGGAATTCCTGCCGCCGTGATCGCACGTCGCAAGGGCACGAACGGACGTCAGCAGGACCGTTGCTCCGGGTCACACCGGGCCGACTAGCGTGCCGGGCTTCGGAGCGCCAGCGCGAGTGGGCGCGGCGCCCCGGCGGAGCCCTCACAAGGAGTCACATGAAGGCCCTCGACCGCGAACTCCAGCGGCAGCGCATCGCGAAGGCGCTCCCGTTCATCCCGCCCGGTTCGTCGGTGCTCGACATCGGCTGCAGCGACGGGGCCTTCTTCGCCGCCGCCGGAGACCGGGTGGTCAAGGGCGTCGGCATCGACCTGCAGGAGCCCGACTCGTGGGTCGAGGGACCGTACGACCTGCGGGTCGGTGAGTTCCCGGAGGTGCTCGACGCCGGCCTGACCTTCGACGCCATCGTCGCGCTCGCCGTGGTCGAGCACGTGCCGCGTGAGGGGCTCGACGCCTGGGCCGAGGCCATCCCCGACCTGCTCGTGTCGGGGGGCCGGCTGATCATCACGACACCGTCGCCCAAGGTCGACGAGATCCTCCACCTGCTGATCAAGCTGCGCGTGATCGACGGCATGGAGGCTCACGAGCACTACGGCTTCGACCCCCGCACCGTGCCCGACATCTTCGGCATGGGCCCCCTCGCACTCGAGAAGCGCGCCCGCTTCCAGCTGGGGCTCAACCACCTGTTCGTCTTCCGGAGGGACTGAGCCGGGTCGGCGCCCAGCAGCGCCAGGGGCGCGTCGGTCGCGGGCACCGGCGTCCGGCGGGCCGTGCGGCACGCGCTACCGTCGTCGCCACTCGGTGGCTCACCGGGGCGGCGACCACCGCCTCGGCCTCCCGGGTCAGCCGTCGGCCGGGCCGACGGGTCGATCGCCGTTCGTGCGGCCGTGATCCGCCGACCGGCCCGCGCGGCCGGTCGTCCCGCCGGAGGACGGCGTGCCCGACCACCACTTGCCCGACGACGACGTCGGCGACCTCGACGGTCCCGACGACCTGCTCACCCGCCTGCGCCCGCCCCCGCCGCGCACCTGGCGCGATCGTCTCGACGACCTGGCGGCTGACCCGCCGTCGCCGGGACGCGTGGCGCTCGCTCTGGTGGTGGTGGCGGTGGTGGCCCTCGTGGGCTGGCGCGTGCTGGCGCCGCCGCCCGCGCCGCCCGAGCTGGAGCTGCCGCTTGCGGAGCCGGCCGCCCAGGGCGTCGCCGCCGCTGACGCGCCCGTGGGCGCCCGAGGGCAGCCGACTGCCGTCCCGGGCGCAACCGGGGCGCAGGGTGGGGGAGGAAGCGAGGGCGGCCCGGGCTCGACGGCCGTCTCCACCGAGGTGGTCGTCCACGTCGTCGGCGCGGTGGCGGCCCCCGGGGTGCAGCGGCTGCCGACCGGCTCGCGGGTCATCGACGCGGTCGACGCCGCGGGCGGTGCCGCACCCGACGCCGATCTCTCCCGGGTGAACCTGGCGGCGGTCCTGGCCGACGGGCAGCAGGTGGTCGTCCTCCGTCCTGGCGAGGCGCCACCGGCCGCCGCCGGGGCCGGTCCCTCGGGCCCGGGCGCGGCCGACGGCGCGGGTGGCGGGGGCGACGGCGCCCTCGTCGACATCAACCGCGCCTCGGCGGCCGAGCTGGAGGAGCTGCCGGGGGTCGGTCCGGCGACGGCCGAGGCGATCATCGCCCACCGCGACCAGAACGGGCCGTTCGCATCGGTGGACGACCTGCTGGACGTGCGGGGCATCGGCGAGGCGAAGCTCGAGCAGCTGCGCGACCGGGCGACGGTGTGAGATGTACCGGCCTCCCGAGTCCGCGGGTGACCGGTCGTGAGTGACCGCTGGGCGGTCGTGCTCGCCCTCGTCGTGTTCGCCGCGGCCCTGGGCGCGGTCGACGGCCATCTCCCGCGGGTCGCGCTGGCCGCGGGCCCGGCGGCGGTGGCTGCGGGGTGGGCGGTCGGCGACGACCGGGGGGCCGCCCGGCCGGCTCTGGTCTGCCTCGGCGCCGCGCTCCTGGCCGCGTCGCTCGGCCAGCGCAGCGTGGCCGGGCTCGCACGGCCCCTCGACACGGGGCCCGTGCGGGGCGAGGTCACCCTGGTGAGCGACCCGGTCCCCGACGGGCGCGGCGGCGCCACCGTCGACGTGCGGCTCGACGGCCGACGGCTGCGAGCCGTGGCGCGGGCGTCGGCCGCCGCCGCGCTGGACGAACGTCTGGCGGGGGAGCGCGTGACCGTGATCGGCTCGGTGCAGCGGCCCGGGCCGTACGAGCGGTTCCTCCGCCACCGGCACATCGCCGGGCGCCTGGCGGTCGACACCGTCGTCGCGTGGCGCCCGGGCGGGCCCGCCAGCAGCGCGGCCAATGGCCTGCGCCGCACCCTGGCCGCCGGCGCCGAGGTGTTGCCCGAGCGCCAGCGCAGCCTGCTGGCGGGGCTCACGCTGGGCGACGACCGGGCGCAACCGGCGGACATGACCGATGCGTTCCGGGCAGCCGGCCTGACACACCTCCTGGCGGTGTCCGGCCAGAACATCGCCTTCGTCATGGTGATCGCGGGCCCGGTGCTGTCGCGGCTCACGTTCGGCCCCCGCCTCGTGGCGACGCTGGCCGTGCTGGCCGGGTTCGCGCTGGTGACCCGGGCCGAGCCGTCCGTGCTCCGGGCCTCGGGCATGGCCGCGGTCGCAGCCGCTGGGGTGGCTCTGGGCCGCCCCGCGTCGACCCTGCGGGCCCTGGCCCTCGGGGTGGCGGCCATGGTGCTGGTCGATCCACTGCTGGTGACGTCGCTGGGCTTCCGGCTGTCGGTGCTGGGCGCCGGCGGGATCGTGGCGGGCGCCGAGCGGGTCGAGCGGTGGCTGCCGGGCCCGCGGTGGCTCGCCGCACCGCTGGGCGTCACCCTGACGGCCCAGGCGGCCGTATCGCCGTTGCTCGTCGCCACGTTCGGCGGCGTGCCGCTGGCGTCCCTGCCGGCCAACCTGCTGGCGGCGCCGGCGGCCGGGCCGGTCATGGTGTGGGGCCTCACCGGCGGGCTCGTGGCCGGGGTGGCCGGCGGTCCCGTGGCCCAGGTGCTCCACCTGCCCAGCCGGGTGCTGCTGGCGTGGCTCGAGGGGGTCGCCGAGGCGGCGGTGCGATGGCCCCTGGGCGACCTGCGGATGCCGCACCTCGTCGCCCTGGCCGGTGCGGCGGCCCTGATGTCGGCCCGGCCGAGCGGCGGCTCGCGGCGCGGGCCCGTCCGGCCGGGCGTGGCCGTGGCCGGGGCCGTGGCGGTGGCCACGGTGGCGGTCACGGTGGCGTCGGTCTCGCGGGCCGGGCCCGACCTCGCGGGCGTGCCGCTCGGCACCGGGGCCGCGGCGTGGCGGTCGGGGGGTGCCACCGCTGTCGTGGTCGACGGCCGGGCGCGACCTTCGGCGCTGCTCGCAGGCCTGCGCGCCGCCGACGTGGCACGTGTCGACGTCGTTGTCGTGCGCACGCCGGCGCGGGCCGCGCTGGACGCGGCCGCGGTCCTTCGTCGCCGCTGGCCAGGGGCGGCGGTGCTCCTGCCGCGCGCCGCCGCGGCCCTCGCCGCGGCCGTGCCGGTGCTGGGGAACGCGCGGGCGCCGGCCGCGGGCACCGTCGTCGAGGTGGGTGGGCTCCGCCTGACGGCAGGCGCGGTGGCCGAGCGCCTCGACGTCGAGATCGAGATGATCCGCGGGCCGCCGGGCACCACGAGGAGGGGGACGTATCCTCGGCGCTCGTGGTCGTCCCGTCCCGCACGCCGTCGCCGCTCGGCCACGACGTCCTGTCGTTGGCGGGGTCGCCGGTCGACCTGCGCAGTCGCGTGCTGGTGGTGGGGGTCGTGCCGGCCCCGCGGTTCGGCCGCGAGAACGAGGTGGCGGCGACGGCGCGGGCGGTGGCCGCCTCGGGGGCCGATCTCGTCGACGTGTCGCTCGGGCCCCGCCTCGTCGGCCCCGCCCGCCAGGCCAGCCCCGTGCCGGTGGTGGCCACCGTGACGTCGCTCGACGCAGCCGCGGTCGCGGGCCGGGCCGGGGCCGCGCTGGCCCTCGTCCCGCCCGACATCGTGGCCGCGGTGGGCGGTGACGACCTCCGGGCCGTCGGGGTTCCGCTCGCGGTCGTCGTCGCCGACCCCGCCGAAGTGGCCGCGGCGGTGGACCTGGCCACACGGGTCGGCGCCCCCGTGGCGTTCGACTCCACCCGGCTCCCCGCCGCCGAGGCCCTGGCCGCGGAGGCGTTGGCGGTGACCGACGGCTGCCGGCTCGTCCGGACGGCCGACGTTCGCCGGGCCCGCCGGGTCGCCGAGGTCCTCGGGGCCGTGCTCGGCGCCCGCCGAACCGGAACCACCAGAGGTGACCGACCATGACCGACGTCAGCCTCGCCGCGCCCGTCCACCTTGTGAAGGGCGACGACGAGGTGCTGCTGCGCGACGCCGCCCACCGGGTCGTCCACACGCTCGCGGGCGACCTCGACCCCGGGTTGGCGATCGAGGAGGTCGGCCGCGACCGCTTCGCCCCGCCCGATGCCTCCGACACGACGATCGTGCCGCTGATCGACGCGGCGCAGACCCCACCGTTCCTGACCGACCGCCGTGTGGTCGTCGGCCGCGACATCGAGATGTTCACGAAGGCCGCCCAGGTGGCGCCCCTGGTCGGCTACCTCGCGGACCCGCTGCCGACCACGTCGCTGGTGCTGGTGTGGTCGGGCGGGCGCATCCCGAAGGCGCTCACCGACGCCGTGGCCGCGAGCGGCGGCGTCGTCGTCGACACGAGCCCCGGCCGCAAGCTCGCCGGGTGGATCGACGAGCAGGTGGCGGCCTCGGGCCTGCGGCTCGACCGCGCCGCCACCGAGCGCGTCGCGCACTGGCTCGGGGACGACCCGCAGCGCCTCGTCGGGGTGCTGGCCACGTTGGTCGGCGCGTTCGGCGAGAGCGCCCGCCTCGGCGTCGACGAGGTCGAACCGTTCCTCGGCGAGGGCGGCGGCGTACCCCCGTGGGAGCTGACCGACGCCCTCGACAAGGGCGACATCCGGACGTCGCTCGACAAGCTCCACCGCATGACCGAGGGCGGGGGCCGCCACGCCCTGCAGATCATGGCGACGCTGCAGAACCACTACGGCCGCATGTTGATGCTCGACGGGGCCGACGTCGCGGGGGAGAAGGACGCGGCGCGCGTCCTCGGCCTCAAGGGCTCGACATTCCCGGCCCGCAAGGCCCTCACCCAGGCGCGCAAGCTGGGCCACGACGGGGTGGTGCGGGCCGTCGAGCTGCTGGCGGGCGCAGACATCGACCTGCGCGGCGGCAAGGCGTGGCCCGACGACCTGGTGCTCGAGGTCCTCGTCGCCCGCCTCGCCCGCCTGGCGCGCTGACCCCGACCGGTGCCCCGCCGGACGCGACGATGCCGGGCGGAGGGCCCGGCATCGGAGGTGAGCTTCGGGATGGGGGTGACGGTCGCGCCCCGGCGCGACGGCGGCCTCAGCTCTCGGTCGACGCCGCCTGCACCCGAGCGACCAGCCGCGACTTCCGGCGGGCGGCCTGGTTCTTGTGGATCACGCCCTTGGCCGCGGCCATGTCGATGCGCTTGATGGCGAGGCGCAGGCGCTCGTCGGCGTCGTCGGCGCCCATCTCGGCGGCCGCGACCGCAGCCTTGGAGCGGGACTTGAGCTCGGAGCGCACGGCCTTGTTGCGCTCATGGCGCACGAGGTTCTGCTTGTTGCGCTTGATCTGGCTCTGGATGTTCGCCACCGGGGCTTCTCGCGTTTCGCTCGACTGCGGACTGACATCGAAATAGCCGGGACAGGCTAGCGGGGGAGCGGCCGAGATGTCACCTCGGGCCCGGAGAAGGGGCCGCAGGGTCGCGCCGCTACGCTCGCGTGACTCCCCCTATGGCCCTCGATCGCATCCGCAACGTCTCGATCATCGCCCACATCGACCACGGCAAGTCGACCCTCGCCGACCGCCTGCTCGAGCTCACCGGCGCGGTCGACCCACGCGAGATGCGCGACCAGTACCTCGACTCGATGGACCTCGAGCGCGAGCGGGGCATCACGATCAAGCTCCAGTCGGTGCGGCTCGGCTACCGCGACCACATCATCGACCTGATCGACACGCCCGGCCACGTCGACTTCGGCTACGAGGTGTCGCGTTCCCTGGCGGCGTGCGAGGGCGTGATCCTCCTCGTCGACGCGGCGCAGGGCATCGAGGCCCAGACCCTGGCCAACTGCTACCTGGCCCTCGAGCACGACCTCGAGATCGTGGCGGCCCTCAACAAGATCGACCTGCCCGCCGCCGACCCCGACCGGTACGCGGCCGAGATCGAGAAGGTGCTCGGCATCCCGGCCGACCAGATCCTCCGCATCAGCGCCAAGACCGGCGCCGGCGTCGGCGACCTGCTCGACGCCGTCATCGAGCGCGTCCCGCCGCCCGTGGGCGACCCGACGGAGCCGCTGCAGGCCCTCATCTTCGACTCGCACTACGACGCTTACCGGGGCGTCGTGTCGTCGGTGCGGGTGGTGAACGGCTCGCTGACGACGGGCAGCCGCCTGCGGTTCATGCAGGCCGGCGCCGTCCACGACGCCGACGAGGTCGGCGTGCGCACCCCCGGCAACGTGCCGGTGGCCTGCCTCGGGCCGGGGGAGACGGGCTACCTCATCGCCGGCATCAAGGACGTGGGCGAGGCCCGCTCGGGCGAGACGGTCACCGAGGCGACGCGGCCGGCGGCCGCGCCGCTGTCGGGCTACCTGGACCCCAAGCCGATGGTGTTCTGCGGCCTGTACCCGATCGACGGCGACCAGTTCAGCGACCTGCGCGAGGCGCTGCAGAAGCTGCGCCTGAACGACGCCAGCTTCACCTACGAGCCCGAGACGTCGGGAGCGCTCGGCTTCGGCTTCCGCTGCGGCTTCCTCGGCCTGCTGCACATGGAGATCATCCGCGAGCGGCTCGAGCGCGAGTTCGACCTCAGCCTGATCGCCACCGCGCCGTCCGTCGCCTACCAGGTCCACACGGTGACGGGTGACGTGGTCGAGATCGACAACCCGTCCGCCATGCCGCCGGCCGCCTCGATCGAGCGCATCGAGGAGCCGTGGCTGATCTGCACGATCCTCACTCCCACCGAGTACACGGGCACGCTGATGGAGCTGTGCCAGTCACGCCGCGGCGAGATGACCCGGATGGAGTACCTGTCGCCCGAGCGCCTCGAGCTGGTCTACCGCCTGCCGCTGGCCGAGGTGGTGCGCGACTTCTTCGACCAGCTCAAGTCGCGGACCCAGGGCTACGCCAGCCTCGACTACGAGCCCGCGGGCTACGCCCCGGCCGACCTGGTCAAGGTCGACGTGCTGCTCAACGGCGTGGCCGCCGACGCCTTCAGCTCGATCGTGCACAAGGACAGGGCGTCCGACTACGGCCGGCGCATGGCCGAGAAGCTGCGCGAGCTGATCCCGCGGCAGATGTTCGACGTGCCCATCCAGGCCGCCATCGGCAGCCGCATCATCAGCCGCGAGACGGTCAAGGCCAAGCGCAAGGACGTGCTGGCCAAGTGCTACGGCGGCGACATCACCCGCAAGCGCAAGCTGCTCGAGCGCCAGAAGGAGGGCAAGAAGCGCATGAAGAACATCGGCCGCGTCGAGGTTCCGCAAGAGGCGTTCATCAGCGCCCTCCGCCTCGACGACTGAGAGGCCGAGGCGGACTTGGGCGTGGGACGTCCGCGCCGCTCCGGTGCACTGGCGTGCCCCGCCGCTCGGCTGCGGCTGGGCCCAGCGGCCCGGCGCCGAAGGCGCCAGGAGCGGAGGTGCCGCGTCGTTTGACCTTCGGCGGCGCAGCCGCCGAATGCGCAACGGCGTGCCCCCGCCGCTCGGCTCTCGTTAGCACTCGGTACACTCGACTGCTATCTGGGGGGCCACCGCGGCGTCGGGGTTGCGGGTCCCCTGGTCTTGACGACGGTGAGCATGCTCGACGAACGCAAATCGGCCATCCTCCGGGCTGTCGTGGAGGAGTACATCGACACCGCCCAGCCGGTGGGCTCGAGCCACGTGGCGACCGCGCCCGGGGTCGACGTGTCGTCCGCCACGGTGCGGAACGAGATGGCCGGCCTCGAAGCCGACGGGTACCTGCGCCAGCCCCACACGTCGGCCGGGCGGGTGCCGACCGAGAAGGGCTACCGGTTCTTCGTCGACCACCTGCGCCGCCCGGCCCGGCTGCCGGGGCCGTCGGCCGAGGAGGTGCGCGACTTCTTCGCCCGCGCCCACGGCGAGGCCGAGCAGATGCTCGCCCAGACCAGCCGCCTGCTGTCGAACCTCACCAACCTGACCGGCGTCGTGGTCGCCCCCGGACCCGCGGAGGCGAGTGTGCGCTCGGCGCAGCTCGTCACGCTCGGCCCCTCCTCGGCGCTGCTGGTCGTCGTGCTCGGCGACGGCTCGGTCGAGAAGCACACGATCGAGGTGCCCGAGGGCATCGGCGAGACGCGGGTCGCGGCGGCGACCGCGCACCTGACCGCCTGCCTGTCGGGCGTGCGCCGCGGCGACCCGCTGGTGGTGCCGCCCACCGGCGACCGCGACACCGACACGCTGGCCGATCGGGCGGTGGCCGCGCTGGCCGAACGCCCGGCCGACGATCCCGAGCAGGTCTACCTGGGCGGCACCGCGCGGATGGCGCAGGCGTTCGACGCCATCGAGACCGTTCGAGAGGTGCTCGGCATCCTCGAGCAGCAGTTCGTGGTCGTGTCGCTCCTGCGCGACGTCATCGACCGGGGCCTGGCGGTGGCGATCGGCAGCGAGACCGGGGTGGCGCCGCTCGCCGAGTGCGCCCTCGTGGTCGCCCCCTACGACATCGAGGGCGTCCGCGCCGGCACGATCGGGGTGCTCGGCCCCACCCGCATGAACTACCCGCAGGCGATGGCGGCCGTGGCCGTCGTGAGCAGCCGCCTGTCCGACAGGCTCACCGAGGGCTGAGGAAGCGGAAGCGATGGCAACGGTCACCGACTACTACGAGCTGCTCGGCGTCTCCCGCACGGCCACGCCCGACGAGATCAAGCGCGCCTTCCGGCGGCTGGCCCGCGAGCTCCACCCCGACACCGGGCACGGCGATCCCGAGGCCGAGGCCCGGTTCAAGGCGGTCGCCCACGCCTACGAGGTGCTGTCCGACCCCGAGAAGCGCCGTCGCTACGACACGTTCGGCCCCGAGGGCGTGAACGGCGGCTCGGCCGATCCGTTCAGCGGGTTCGGCGGCATCGGCGACGTGTTCGAGGCCTTCTTCGGGGGCAGCCCGTTCGGTGGCGGTGGTCGCCGCGGACCGTCGGGGCCGCCGCGCGGGGCCGACCTCGAGGTCGTGGCCGACCTCGAGTTCACCGAGGCCGTGTTCGGCTGCGAGCACGCCGTCTCTGTCCGCACGGCGGTGGCCTGCACCGCGTGCCGGTCGACCGGGGCGGCCGACGGCACCGAGCCGGTCACGTGCTACGAGTGCCAGGGCACGGGGCAGGTCCAGCGGGTGCGTCAGTCGCTGATCGGGCAGATGGTGACGTCGTCGCCGTGTGCCCGCTGCGGCGGCTCGGGCCACATCATCGCCAGCCCGTGCGCCGAGTGCCGGGGCGAGGGCCGGACGGTCGAGGAGCGCACCTACACCGTCGACATCCCGGCGGGCGTCGACACCGGGTCGACCCTGCGCCTGTCGGGCCGCGGGGCCGTCGGGCCGCGGGGTGGCACGGCCGGCGACCTCTACGTCCACCTGCGGGTCGCGTCCCACCCGCGCTTCGAGCGCGACGGCGCCGACCTGGTCACCACCGTCCACCTGCCCTACACGCAGGCCACGCTCGGCACCACGCTCGACTTCGAGACGCTCGAGGGCGTGGAGGAGGTCGAGATCCCGCGGGGCACCGCGTCGGGCACCACCTTCCGCCTCCGCGGCCGTGGCGTCCCGCACCTCGAGCGGCGCAGCCGGGGCGACCTGGTCATCGAGGCCGTCGTCGACGTGCCGACCGATCTCTCCGAGGAGGAAGAAGAGGTCGTCCGCAGGCTGGCCGACCTGCGCGGCGAACCGGTGTCGCCGCCTCCGAGTGGCCTGATGTCCAAGATCCGCTCCGCGTTCAAGTAGGGCGGTTGGGCGCGCCGTCGTCCTCGACGGTCACACCACTCACCGCGCGCGCCCATGCGTTCGTCGACGACCTCGAACGGCCGCACCTGTCAGCGGCGGACCACCATCACCTGGCCAGGGTCGTCCGGCTGCGGCCTGGCGACCCGGTGACGGTCAGTGACGGTGCGGGGCACTGGCGGGCGGCGCGGCTGGGCGCCGGGCCCGACCTCGAGGCGGCCGGCGACGCCGTGGCGGACCCCCGGCCGGCGCCGCCGATCACCGTGGCGTTCGCCCTGGTCAAGGGCGAGCGGCCCGAGCTCACCGTCCAGAAGCTGACCGAGCTCGGCATCGACCGCCTGATCCCGTTCGTCGCCGAGCGCGGCGTGGTCCGGTGGGACGCGACGAAGACCGACCGTCAGGCCCGCCGGCTGGCCGACATCGCCCGCCACGCGGCCATGCAGTGCCGCAGGACGTGGTTGCCGGAGATCGACCGGGTCAGGACGTTCGCCGAGGTGGCCGGCCTGCCGGGCGCCGCGCTGGCGGACCTCGCGGGTGACGCGCCGTCGTTGCGCCACCCGACCGTGCTCGTGGGCCCTGAGGGTGGGTGGGCGCCGTCCGAGCAGGCCGCCGGCCTGCCACGGGTACGCATCGGAGCGAACGTCCTCCGCGCCGAGACGGCCGCCATCACCGTCGGTGCGCTGTTGAGTGCCTTACGAGCTGAGCTCGTGCAGGAAGCGGCCACGTCCGGCCACCACGTGTGACCTCGGTGCGCGCCTTGCGCTCCATGCCATTTTCTTCTCCTGCGCAAAGGTTGACGCGCAGTGATTGTCCGTGGCTCGCGTCAGTGCGTAGAGTAGGGGTTTGTTGGCCCGGCATCCGTCCGGGACCAGCTGCCTGGGTGTGGCCGTGGTCTGGGGACCGGCCGAGGAGGAACCAGAACGATGGAGACCGATATCGAGGTCGAGCGCGACAGCGGGTATGCCGCCAAGGTCGGCGCCCGGCTTCGTTCGATCCGGCGCCAGAAGCACCTGTCGCTGCAGGACGTGGAGGCCGCGTCAGAACACGAGTTCAAGGCGTCGGTCCTGGGTGCCTACGAGCGCGGCGAGCGCGCCATCTCCGTGCCGCGCTTGCAGCGGCTGGCCCGGTTCTACCGGGTGCCGGTCGATCAGATGCTGCCCAGCGACGACGAGCTGGGAATCCGCGGCCCGACGGCCGACGACCAGGTGGTCGACCTCACCGAGCGCATGCGCGGCCCGCGCCGCGACGACCGGCCCGTCACGATCGACCTCGGCGCCGTCGAACAGCTCGGCGGGCAGGAGGGCGAGATGCTGGCCCGCTACCTGCGCATGATCCAGGTCCAGCGCGGCGACTACAACGGTCGCATGCTGACCATCCGGCGCGAGGACCTGCGAGCCGTGGCCTGCATCCTCGACTGCCACCCCGACCAGGTGCCCGCCAGGCTCGACAGCCTGGGCCTCTGCCTGGTGCGCTGAGCGGGGGGCCGACGCCCACGACGACCGAGAGCGCGCCCGCCCCGGCGTCGCCCTTCGGCGTCTACCTGCACGTGCCGTTCTGCGCGGCACGCTGCGACTACTGCGCGTTCGCCACGTGGACCGATCGGCACCACCTGCAGCGTGCGTACCTCGAGGCCTGCCGCCGCGACGTCGAGCTCGCCGTCGCGGCGGGCATGCCGCCCGCCACCAGCATCTTCGTCGGCGGGGGGACGCCGTCGCTCGTACCGCCCGCCGATCTCGTGGCCGTCCTCGACGCCGTGCCCCGTGCGCCCGGCTGCGAGGTGACCGTCGAGTGCAACCCCGACACGGTCACCGCCGAGCTGGCGGAGGCGTACGCGGCCGGGGGCGTCAACCGCGTGAGCCTCGGGGTGCAGTCGATGGTCGACCACGTGCTGCATGCGCTCGGCCGCACGCACGACCCGGCCAACGTGCGGCGGGCCGTGACGCTGGTGCGCGCCGCGGGCATCTCCACGTTCAACCTCGACCTGATCTACGGCGGGGCGGGGGAGACGCTGGAGGACTGGACGCGCACGCTCGAGCGCGCCCTCGAGCTCGAGCCGCCGCACGTCAGCGCCTACGCCCTGACCGTCGAGCCCGGGACGCCGCTGGCCGACGACCCCCGCCGGCATCCCGACGACGACGACCAGGCCGGGAAGTACCTGGTGGCGGCCGAACGCCTGGAGGCGGCGGGGTTGCGCTGGTACGAGATCTCCAACTGGGCCCGACCGGGACACGAGTGCCGCCACAACCGGCTCTACTGGTCGATGGGCGACTACCAGGCGTTCGGGTGCGCCGGGCACTCACACCGGGGCGGGCGCCGGTTCTGGAACGTGCGGACCCCCGAGCGCTACATCGCGGCGATCGACGCCGGTCGGTCGCCCGAGGCCGCCGGCGAACGGCTCGGGTCGGACGAGCGGCGGCTCGAGGCGCTCCAGCTCGCGATCCGGACCCGCGGCGGCGTGCCCGCCGCGGCCCTGCCCCTCGAGGACGTCGGCGACCTGGTGGCGGTCGAGGGCGATCGCGCCGTGCTCACGGTGCGTGGCCGGCTGCTGGCCAACGAGGTGGCGCTCCGTCTCGGATGACGCCGGGCGGGGGGCGTCGGCTTCTGGAGACGATTGCACAGCGGGTGCGAAACTTCCCCCCGCCATGACGTTCCACCCCTCCGTCCAGGAGTGGGATGCCGACCTCCTCGCCGGCGACCCCCTCGGCTTCCCGGGCTACGACGAGCGCCTGCGCGCGCTCACGAAGACCGGCGAGGCGGTGACGACCGGTCGAACCGAGCACTACGCGTACATCGACGGGTGCTTCGACGTCCTCGGGGGCACCATGGGCGCCGCGGTCGGCGAGCGGGTGGTCCGGGCCTACGACCGGGCGCGCGATCTGGGCCTGCCCGTGGTCGTCGCCACCCGGTCGGGGGGCGCCCGGCTCCAGGAGGGCATGGTCGCCCTGGCCCAGCTCGCCCGTACCGCGTCGGCGGCCAGCCGCCACGCCCGGGCGGGGCTGCTGTCGCTCGCGGTCTACGGCTCTCCGACGACCGGCGGGGTCTACGCCTCCTACGCCTCGCTCGTCGACCTGCGCGCCGCGGTCGAGCACGCCGTGATCGGCTTCGCCGGACCGCGGGTGGCCGAGGGTGCGCTGGGCGAGCCGCTGCCGCCGGGCTCGCACACCGCCGAGGCGGCGTACGCCGAGGGCCAGATCGACGCCCTGCTGCCGGCGGCGGCGATCGCCGGGTGGATCGACGCCGCCCTCGGGCTGACCGCCCAGCCGCTACCGACCCGGCCGCTCCCGGCGTGGTCGGACCCCGGGGCGGACGGCGCCTGGGGCGAGGTCCTGCGGGCGCGGGCCGTCGGCCGCCCGACCGGCATCGACCGCGCCGCCCGCCTGTGTTCGTCGTGGTCCGAGCTGCGGGGCCCCGATCCGGTGGTGCGCGCCGGGCTGGCCACCGTCGCCGGTGGGCGCTGCGTTGTCGTCGCCACCGACCGCTACCACGGCGACGGGCGACTGACGCCGGCCGGGTTCCGCCTGGCGCAGCGGGCCGTGCGGCTGGCGGGCCGCCTCGGCCTGCCGGTCGTGACGCTCGTCGACACGCCCGGCGCCGACCCCTCGCCCGCTTCCGAGGCCGACGGGGTCGCCGGCGAGATCGCCCGCACGCTCGAGGCCCTGGCCGAGTGCCCCACGCCGGTGGTGTCGGTGTGCGTCGGCGAGGGCGGCAGCGGCGGGGCGCTGGCCCTGAGCTACGCCGACCGCCTGTTGATGACCGAGCACGCCGTGTTCTCGGTCATCGGCCCCGAGGGGGCGGCGGCGATCCTCGAGCGCGACGCCACCCACGCGCCGAGGGTCGCGGGGCTGCTGGGGCTGACCTCAGCGGACCTGCTGCGGCTGGGCGTGGTCGACGAGGTGGTGCCCGAGGGCCAGCACGCCCTCGACGGCTCGGTGGCCCGAGCTCTCGGCACGGCGGTCGTCGGCGAGCGCGAGTCACGCTTCGACCGCATGACCGCCCGCTGGCTCCATCCCGGCGGGGACTGACGGCCGGCCCGGCGGCGCATCAGCCCGTGAACGGCGGCAGGGTGAGCTGCTGCCCGGGGACGAGCAGGTCGGGGTTGTCAGAGTCGACGAGGCTCGCCCTGTTGGCGTCGATCAGTGCCCGCCAGTAGCGGGTCACGGTGCGGTCGGCGGCCTCGGGCTGGGCGGTGCGCACGACGTCTTCGGCGATCGACCAGAGCGAGTCGCCCGCCGCGACGAGCCACGTGGCGGCATCGACGGTCGGCAGCGCGGGCGCCGCCGGGAGCGCCGGGGCCGCGGCCGGGGTGAGCGTGACCCCTGTGGCGGCGACGGGCTCGGCTGGTCGTTCAGGGCCGACGCGGGTCATCGTGGCGGACGGGGTCGCCGGGTCGGCCGTGGTGGTCGGGTCCTCCAGGCGGGTCATGGTCGCCTCGCCGCCCGCGGGGCCGGGCGTCGTGCGGGTCATCGTGGCGGTCGCCGCTGGGACACGCGCCATGGTGGCGGTCGCGGCCGGCGACGCCGTGGCGGTCGAGGCGTCGGGCGGACGCCTGAGGTCGGGCGCCGGCAGCGAGGCCACGAGCGTGCCGAGGACGAGACCCGCGCCCGTGCCTCCGGCCACGATCCGCCGCACCACCGCGGGCGTCACGCGGTCGACCGCGGCGGTGAGGCCCCGGGCCCGGACGACCCGTGCGGCCACGCCCAGCGCCGTGACCGCCAGCAGGTAGCCGCACGCCGCGAGGGCGAGGAGGCGGAGGACGGCCATGGCCATCTCGGCGGGCGACGCCGCGCCGACCCAGTCGGCGAGGTCGTCGGCCGAACCGAGGGGGACGGACAGCGATCCCCGCCCGGTGGCCACCAGGACGCGGGCGCCCCCCACCAGCGCGGCGCTCCAGGCGGCCAGGCGCGCCGTGGCCGCCGCCCGCCCACTCCGCTCGCTCACCCCGGTACCGCCACGACGGTGCTGCCCCCGCCCGCCAGGTCGACGAGGAGACGGTCGCACGGCGGCTCGCCCTCTCCGACGGGCTCTGCCCGGACCGCCGCGGCGCCCACCACCTGGTCGACGGCGGCCACGGTCACCGGCCGGTCGAGCTCGGCCCACGTCGCGAACACGAAGACATCGCCGGACGCGGGCCGCAGCAACGCGGCCGACGCCTCGCCGTCGCAGTCCCAGTCGCCGACCGTGACCAGGTCACCCGGCTCGCCCAGCGTCCATCGCGCCACGCCGGCGTCGATCGTGGAGCCGTCCACGACGAGCGTCTCGCGGCAACCGTCGCCGTCCACGTCGGCCGCGGGGCGGATCGCCGTCGCGCAGCCCGGACGATCCGCCGCGGGCCGGGTGGCGTCGGCGTCGCCCCCCGACCCGCGAGCGATCGCCGCACCGGTCAGCCCGACCGTGACGAGGGCGGCCACGCCCACCGCGGCGCCGACCGCCGTGAGGCGGCCGCCTCGACGCGGCGCGCTCGCCGCCGCCGAGGCTGCCGGCAGGGAGCGGGGCCGGGTGCCGACCGGAACGTGGTCGCGGGTGCGGTCGTCGTCGGCCTCGGTCACGTCGGGCGCCGCGTCCCCGAACGACTCGTCGAGGAGCGCCGGATCTGCGAAGCCTCGTCCGTCGCGACGGTCGTCGATCGCCGGCGCATCCCAGTCGAGGGCCTCGACCTGGGCGAGGGGCAGGTCGGGCGGGCCGGTCGTCGTGCTGTCTGTCGGCCGGCTGACGAGCTGATGGTCGACCGCCAAATCCCCACGCGTGGGCTGCGACGAACGCCCAATCCGCGTGGCCTCCGGCTCGAAGTCGTCGGGCGCGGTGCCGAAGGCGGCGGCCCACCGCTCGTCCTCGCTGGGCTCGCCGGCGTACGACCAGATGCGGTCGAGCGTGTCGCCCCGCGGCCGTGCCGCCGGCGCCGGGCCCCCCTCGGGGAGGGCGGCTCCCGGCACCGCGGTCATCACCATGTCGGCCAGCACCCGCGCCGAGGGGCGCCGCGTCGGGACCGGATCGGTGGCGCGGTCGACCACCGCCAACAACGCCCGCCGGGCCCCCGGGCCGGCGCCGCGGGCCGCGGCTCGGAGGCCGCGGCGGGGCGACGGGGCGCGGGTGAGCAGGTCCTCCACGAGCCGCCCCCAGGCGGCGACATCGTCGACCGGTCCGGCGCCGTCGGGGCTCGCCCAGCCGCAGAGCCGCGGGCGCCCGGCGTCGCCGAGGAGCACGTGCGAGGCGTCGAGGCGGCCGTGCACGATGCCGGCGTCGTGGAGGTCGGCCAGCGTGGAGGCCACGGAGGCGGCGACACCGCCGACATCGGCGACCGAGCCGGTCCAGCGGGTCAGCGGCTCACCGGCGTACGCCGTGCGCAGCTCGCACGACGGCTCGCCGGCGCCGCCGTCCGCCGGGACGGCCGGCTCGAGGTCGCGGCAGGCGACGAGGCTCACCACCCCCGGGTGCGAGGCGTCGGCCAGTCGGGTGGCCTCGTGGCGCAACCGGTCGACGGCCTGGGCGCCGGCGGCGGTCTTGACCGCTACCAGGGTGTCGCCGTCGAGGTCGACCGTGACGTGCGCGTTCATGGAACGAACAATGCTGACAACACCCGAAAGTTGTCAAGAGGCAATCAGAAATTCGGAGGGCTGCCCGACCCGGCGCCTCACGGGGAGCCGGCGCTCGCAGTGGCGGTTGCTCGCACCGTGCGACCGTCAGGCGCGCCGGGCACGACGCCCGCGAAGATGTAGTCGGCGCGCAACGCCACCTCGACCTCGACGCCGTCGGGGGTCACCCGCACCGCGGGCGCGCCCACGACCTCGGGCGCCACATCGCTGGCCGCTACGACCCGCTCGACGACCCGGCGCGCCGCCTCGGCGTCGACCCGGTACCCGCCGGCCCGCAGCGCGCCCTGGTCGGCCGCGGCCGTCGCCGCGTCGTTGGCGGCGCCGGCGGCGAGGTCGTAGGCCTGCCGGTGCCGCAGCTGCACGAGGGCCATGTCGACGGTGATCGACGCCATCACCAGCACGATCAGCACCGCCGCCGGCACGAGCATCAACACGCTCGCCCGATCCCCCCGGTTGCTGACCGCGGTCATCCGTCGCAGGCCTCGGCCGACCCCGGGACCCCGGAGCGGTAGGGATCGACCAGTTCGCTGTGGGAGCTGGTGACGTCGATGCCGTGCCCGAACCCGCCGATCCACGGCAGGGTCAGCGCGGGCACCTCGTACGACGCCGTGAACGTGGCCCGGGCGCAGCGGGTGAAGCCGGACTGGCCACCGACCGGTTCGAGCGCGGTCAGTGCCACCTGCGCCGCCGCCGGGTCGCGCCCGTGGGCGGTCAGCGCCGCCAGCCCGGCCTCGACCGCGGCGTCCTCGGCGGCGCGCGTGCGGTCCGACCCGCCGCCGCCCACCCCGTCGATCTCGGCCTCGACGTACGAGCGGGTGGCCTGGCGGGCGGCGGCGTCGACCGCGAACTTCGCATCGACCACCGCCCAGGCGTTCGCGACCAGCGTGGCGCCGACGACGAAGACCAGGAGGCCGAACGGCAGCGCCTCGACGCCGCCGACCTGACCACGGTCATCGGCCAGCAGGCGGTCCCAGCGACTCATCTGACGCACGCTACTCCGGAACGTCAGTGCAGCAGCACGCACCGCGCGTTGCCGGTGTGACTACGGTTCACGCATCGGAACTCCCGAACGGCGGTTCCGTCGCACTACCGTGCGCGTCCGTGGAGGTCGATGCCATCGCTGAACGCCTCTTGTGCACGCTCGATTCCGGCGCAGTGTGCGAGCCGATCAGCGATAAGTCGCCAGGCTTCTCCGTCGGGGATGCCTACGCGGTCCTCGCGGCGATCGGACGGCGACGCGAGAACAACGGCTGGCGGCGGACGGGCCGGAAGATCGGCTTCACGAATCGCACGATCTGGGAGGCGTACGGCGTTGATCGTGCGTTCTGGGCGGACGTCTGGGACAGCACCGTCGTGCCCGTGTCGGGCGGCGCCGCGTCCGTGGAGCTCGGGTCGTTCACGCAACCTCGCATCGAGCCCGAGGTTGTGTTCGGGCTCCGCGGCCCCGTGCCTCTGACGGACGACCCGGTCGCGGTGCTGGCGGCCGTCGCATGGATGGCGCCCGGTTTCGAGGTGGTGCGCTGCCCGTATCCGGGCTGGCGGTTCGGCATCGCCGACTGCATCGCCGCGGTGGGACTCCACGGCGCACTCGCCGTCGGAACACCCGTGCGGATCGATGACGGGAACCGTGATTCCATCGCATCGACGCTGGCGCGGTTCGAGGCCACTCTTTGGCGCGACGGTGATCTCGTCGACAGCGGCGCCGGCGCCAACGTGATGGACAGCCCCGCTCTCGCGCTCGGCCACCTCGCCCGCGTGATCTCGGAGCAGCCCGGTGCACCTGCCCTCGGGGATGGCGAGCTTGTCACCACCGGCAGCGTGACCGACGCTCACCCGGTGCGCGCAGGGGAGCAGTGGCGTGCGGACTACGGCGCGCTCGACCTCGAGCCGCTCAGGTTGACGTTCGTCTGACCATCCCGCGACCGGCCTCGCATATCGATGCTGGTCACGCGCACACCGCCCACGCGTTCGCCACCAGCGTGGCGCCGACGACGAAGACCAGCAGGCCGAACGGCAGCGCCTCGATGCCGCCGACCTGGCCCGCGTCGCCGCCACGGCGCTCGGGCGCGGGCTCGCTGGCTCGGGGGGTGGCGGGCGGCCTCTTCGGCCCGTCGAGCGGGACGATCGACACCCGGCCGATCCGCCGGCCCTGGATGCGCTGCGCGGTGAGCCGCCAACCCGGCACGTCCACCGACTCGCCCTCGACCGGCACGTGGCCGATGCGGTCGTAGACGAGGCCGCCCACGGTGTCCCAGTCGCCCTCGGGCAGGCGGGCGCCGAGCAGGTCGTTCACCTCGTCGAGGGGGGTACGGGCGTGAACGCGTATCCCGCCGCCGGGAACCGGCTCGACAATGGGGTCGTCGATGTCGAACTCGTCGGCGATCTCGCCCACCAGCTCCTCGATCAGGTCCTCGAGCGTGACCAGCCCGGCGGTGCCGCCGTACTCGTCCACCACGATCGCCATGTGGAACTTGTCCCGCTGCATCTCCCGCAGCATGTGGGGCACCCGCTTGGTCTCGGGGACGAACCGAGCGGAGCGCACCAGCTCGCGCACGGGCACGTCCTGCTTGCCGTCGCGCTCGGCGCCCATCAGGTCCTTGGCGTAGGCCAGCCCGACCACGTCGTCGAGGCTGTCGCCGCACACCGGCAGCCGGCTGTAGCCGTTGAGCAGGAACACCTCCATCACGTCGGCCACCCGGAAGTGGGCGGAGACCGTGACCATGTCGGGTCGGGGGACCATCACCTCGCGCACGATCGTGTCGCCGAACGTGATGATCGACTCGATGAGCGCTCGCTCCTCCTCCTCGATGACCCCCTCGTCGACGCCGATCTCGGCGACGGCCAGCAGCTCCTCGTCGGACGAGACGAACGGGCCTTGTTTGAGCCCCTTGCCGGGCATCACCACGTTGGTCAGGCCGATCAGCCCCCGGGCAGCCCACCGCAGCGGGGCGACGGCTGCGAGGGCCCGGACGGGGCGGGCGATGGTCAGGGCCACCCGCTCGGGGTCGAGGACCGCCCACGTCTTCGGGGCGGACTCGGCCAGGACGAACACGACCACCACGTCGACGGCGATCGCCACCGCCACGCCCACCGGGCCGAGCAGCTCGTTGGCGAGGACGCCGACCAGCGTGGCCTGCACGAGCTGGCACGCGACCCGCAGGAACACCACGGTCGTGACCGACTGCTCGGGCCGGCGCACCAGCTCGGCGAGCACGTCGCCGTGGCGGCGCCCCTCCGCGGCCAGGTCCTCAGCCCGCGGCCGGGTGACGCGGGCGAGCGCCGCCTCGGCGGCGGCGAGGACCGCCGCGAGCCCCAGCAGCACCACAATGCCCACGACCAGCCACAGCTGGGCGGCACCCGTGAGGGCCAGAGCGGTGGGCGCCAACCGTCACCGCCGATGGTGGAACCGGTCGAGCAGCTCGCGCTCGCGGGCCTGCATGACCGCGGTCTCCTCGGGCTCGGCGTGGTCGTGCCCGAGGACGTGCAGCACCCCGTGCACCACAAGCAACGCCAACTCGTCGTCGTAGCTGCCCGCGTGGGCCGTCGCCTGGCGCTGCGCGACCGCCGGGCACACAACGACGTCGCCGAGCAGCAGGGGCAGGTCGCCCGGCTCGGGCTCGTCGCGGTCGGGCCCGGCCGACCCGGAGTCGGGCCAGCGCCCGGCGACCACCGGGTCGTCGATGGGGAAGGCGAGCACGTCGGTGGGGCCGTCGACGTCCATGAACCGGCCGTTCAGCTCGGCGATGGACTCCTCGTCGACGAAGAGGAGGGACAGCTCGGCGTCGCCGCTGACCCCTTCGGCCACCAGCACCTCGCGGGCGAGCGTGACCCAGCGGTCGACGTCGACCGCCGCCGCGTCCTGCTCGTCGGCGCCGAAGACCTGGACCTCGCCCTCGGGCCCCTTCCGGAGCGGCTTCGGCTCGGGCCGGATGTCGGCGTCGTCGCTGGGGTGCGACGCCCCCGGTGGCGGGGCGTCGGACGGCGGACTCACGGACTCTCGCTCACGGATGCTCGCTCGCCGACCGGCCGTCGCCGCCGGTGCCGGTCGTCTCCGACCGCTCATAGGCGTCGACGATGTCCTGCACGATGCGGTGGCGCACGACGTCCTTGGAGCTCATGCGGACGAACGCGAGCCCGTCGATGCCGGACAGCGTGCGCTCGAGGTGGGTCATGCCGCTGCGGCCCGTCGGCAGGTCGACCTGGGTCATGTCGGCGGTGACCACCACCCGCGAGCCGAAGCCGATGCGGGTGAGGAACATCTTCATCTGCTCGGGCGTGGCGTTCTGGGCCTCGTCGAGGATGATGAAGCTCTGGTTGAGCGTGCGGCCGCGCATGAACGCCAGCGGCGCCACCTCGACCGTGCCCCGCTCGAGCAGGCGCTGGGCGCCCTCGGTCTCGACCATGTCGTACAGCGCGTCGTACAGCGGGCGCAGGTAGGGGTCGATCTTCGCCGCCAGGTCGCCGGGCAGGAACCCCAGCCGCTCGCCCGCCTCGACCGCGGGGCGGGTGAGGATGATGCGCTCGACCTCCTTCGCCTGGAGTGCCTGGACGGCCATCGCCACGGCGAGCCACGACTTGCCCGTGCCCGCGGGCCCGATGCCGAAGGTGATCACGTTGTCGCGGATGGCGTCGACGTAGCGCTTCTGGCCAGCCGACTTGGGGCGGATCGTGCGGCCCCGCGCCGACCGCAGCACCTCGGCCGTGAGGACCTCGGACGGGCGCTCGTCGTGGCGGACCATGTCGATGGTGCGCACGACGCTGGCGGGCTCGAGGCGCTGGCCGCGCTCGAGCAGCAGCACGAGCTCCTCGAACAGGTGCCCCACCTTGTCGGCCTCGTCGCCGGTGATGGCGATCTCGTTGCCCCGCACGTGGATCTCGACGCCGCTGAACGCGGACTCGACCACGCGCAGCAACTCGTCGCGGTGGCCGAGGAGGTCGGCCATGAGGTGGTTGCCGGGGACGGAGATCTTGACCTGGGTGGTCGCCACGAGGGCACCAGGTTAGGCACATCTCGGGGCGGTTCGGCGCGGCTGGGTCGAGGTCCGCCGTCGGTAACGTCTCGCCGGTGCCCGCGCCTCCCGATCCCCCCGGCCTCGTCGGTCCCGCGGACGGGGGGTGGGCGGCCCGCCTCGAACGGTGGGCGGCCGAGGCGCGGGTCGACGCCGCGGCCGAGGCCCGGGCCCGCGAGCACTGGCTGCGCCGGCAGGCCGAGGAGGAGGGCGCGCTGGCCGGGGTGCTGGCCGACCTGGCCGACGGGCGGGTGCCCGTGCGGCTGCACCTCCGTGCCGGCGGGCCGTTCGCCGGGACGGTGCGGGCCGTCGGCGTCGACTTCGTGGCCGTGGCCGCCGACGGGTCCCGCGGAAGCGTGGCGGTGGTGGCCCTGGCTGCGGTCTGCTCTGTGCGCACCGGGCCGGAGGCCCGCCCGGTCACCGGCGACCGGACCGTGACGTCCTCGCTGCGGCTGGCGGAGGTCCTCGTGGGGCTGGCGGCCGACCGCGAGCCGGTGCGCGTGGTCACCGCCGACGGCGAGACCGTGGTCGGCGTGGCGCGGTCGGTGGGGCAGGACGTCGTGACGTTGCGCACCGGACCGGGCGCGGCGGGGACGGCCTACGTGCCGCTGGCGGCCGTCGCCGCGGTCGTCGTCGGCGCCTGACGGCCGGCTGCTCGACGCGCCCCGCGGCGTCGCAGCCGGGCGGATGCTCGCTAACGTGGAGGCGGTGAGTGGCCGACCACTGCTGAGCGTGGTCGCTGCGCTGGCGGTCACCGTGGTGGCCTGTGGAGGCGCGGGCGATACCGCGACGCCCGCGCGCCCGGCCGGCGGCGACGAGACGACGACGACCGCCCCGGCGGACGCCGCCCCCACGACCACGGCCACGACCGCACCGGCGACCCCGCCCCTCACCCGCCCCGACTGGCTGGGCACCCGTGTGCTGAACCCCGTGCCCGGCGAACCGCCGCCGCCGACCCCGCCCGAGCTCGACCCGCGCATCCTTCCGACCGTCGACGTGCTGCCGCCCCCTGCGGACGGTGCCTTCCACGCCGCCGTCCAGCCCGTGCCGGCCGACGTCGTCGCCCGCTCGACCTGGCAGGAGACCTGCCCGGTCACCCTCGACGACCTGCGCTACGTCACGCTGTCGTTCTGGGGCTTCGACGACAAGGCCCACACCGGCGAGCTGATCGTGCACCGCGACGCCGCCGACGCCATGGTCCAGGTCTTCGGGCAGCTGTTCGCCGAGCGCTTCCCGATCGAGGACATGCGCGTGTCGTCGATGGCCGACCTCGACGCGCCCAACACCGGTGACGGCAACACGACCGCCGCCTTCGTCTGCCGGCCGACGCGGGGGAGCAGCCGGTGGTCAGAGCACGCCTACGGGCTGGCCGTCGACGTCAACCCGTTCCAGAACCCGTACGTGCGCGACGGCGGCGTCATCCCCGGCCTGGCCGGCAGCTACCTCGACCGCGCCAACGTGCGGCCGGGCATGCTCGAGCCGGGCACGGGGCCCGTGGCCGCCTTCGCCGCCATCGGGTGGCGGTGGGGCGGCGAGTGGGAGAACCCGCGCGACTACATGCACCACAGCGCCAACGGCCGGTGAGCGGGGAGCGGTCAGCCCGCGAGGGCGTGCACGGTCGCCGGGACGCCCTCGACCCGGCGCACGACCATGAGGTCGGCGGTGCGGTAGCTCGCCATCCGCGTGCTCCACGAATCGATCACGTCGCGTCCGTCGCCGCGACGGAAGAACGTGGTCATGGGGCCCTCTTGCTGGTAGGCGTCCGCACCCTCGACGGTCTGCACGGCGCCGTCACGCAGGATCACCTCGAACGTCGGCATGCCGCGGACGGTACGGCGGCCACGCTGTGCGGAACGAGAGGGGGAACCCTGTGAATTGCGCGAGTTCTCCACAGGCGCGCCGCACGCTCGCGCCCGTCGGCTCGTCGGCTCAGGAGTCGTCGTCGGACCGGCCGGCCGGCTCGGGGTAGAGGTGCTCGAGCTCGCCCGGCTGGATGCGTGATCGGGCGATGAACGCCTCGACCTCGTGACCGCGCAGGCGGATGACCCGCCCGAAGCGGTACGCCGGCAACTCTCCGTGGTCGATGAACCGGTAGAGGGTGCGGGGGGTGATGCCCAACCGGCGTGCGGCCTCTTGGGTCGAGAGCCAGTCGGTCTCGTCGTTGCTCACGTCGGCACCTTACCTCCTCGCATGGTGTTTGGGCACTTTTCGGTCCACTCCTGGCTGCGGACTCGCCGTCACGTATGGTGTGTGGGCAACCACATTCGCTGCGAAGTCGAGACGATTCGCTGCGAGGTGGAACCGCGACGGCATTGAGCTGGGGAGAGGCCGGGGAGGCCGGGGTGACGGCGTGCGATGGTGATGACGCGAGCTGACGAGGGCGTCGCGCCCACGGACCTGCAGGGCCCGTCTCCGGCGCGGGTGGTGTCGCGCCCACCCGGCATCCCCGGCGCCCGCGCCGTGGTCGGGGGTGTGCTGGTGGCGCTGGCCGGGCTGGGGACCTTCGTGTCCTGGCAGCAGGCGTCCGGCACGCCCGACCATTCCTACGCCGTGGCCGGCGAGGACCTGGCCCCCGGCGACCCGGTCACCGCGGACGCGGTCCGCTTCGTCCCGATCGACCTGCCGGCCGGCGTGGCCGCGGCCGCGTTCGACTCGCCGGCCGACCTCGAGGGGCGCGTGCTGGTGGCGCCCGTCGGCGACGGTCAGCTGCTCCAGCTCGGCGCGGTGAGCGACCAGGTGGGCGGCGAGCCCTCGTCCGAGGTGTCGATCACGCTCGGCCGCGACCTCGCCGTCGACGGCCGCCTGCGCCCGGGCGACACGGTGGACGTGTACGCCACCCAAGACGAGACCAGCGTCGCCGCCACCGGGCTGCGGGTCGTCGCCGTCACCGAGGCCGGCGGGTCGTTCGGCGACGGCAGCGAGCTGACCGTCACCCTGGCGCTGACCGCTCAGGCCGACGGCGCCCCGATCATCCAGGCCGCCCGCGAGGGTCAGGTCACGCTCGTCCGGACGACCCACGCCCCGCCCCGGGCGTCGAGCTCCGATCGCGGCGCCGGCCCCGAGCCGGCGCCCGGGACCGGCGCCGGACGGACGTCTGGTGCCTCGACCGACCCCGCCGGGGGAGGCTGAGCGTGACCGAGCGCTACGTCGTGCTCGGGCTGGCCGGGGTCCGGGCCGCCTGGTTCGCGGAGGTGGCCCGCTGGGCCACGTCGGCCACCATCCCGGTCGACTTCGTGAAGGTCGTGTCCCGCGAGGAGGCCAGGGCGCGGCTCGGTTCGGGCCGGCCGTTCTCGGCCCTCGTGGTCGATGCCGGCCTCGGGGCGCTCGACCGCGACCTGGTCGACTTGGCGACGGGGCAGGGGTGCGCGGTCGTGGCGGCCGACGACGGACGCGGCACCCGGCCTTGGCACGACCTCGGGGTCCACGCGGTGCTGCCCGTCGCATTCGGCCCCGACGACCTGCTCGACGCGCTCCGCACGGTGGCGCGTCCCCTCGGCCGCGGCGACGAGCTGACCGCGGCCACGCTGCCGCCGCCCGAGCCGCCGCCGGGCCAGCACCGCGGGCGGCTGGTGGCGGTGACCGGGGCCGGCGGCGTGGGGCGGTCGACGCTCGCGACCGCGCTGGCGGGTGGCCTCGCCGCCGATCCCCGCGACCGCGGACTCGTGGTGCTGGCCGACCTGGCGCTGCACGCCCACCAGGCGTTGCTCCACGACGCCGGCGACGTCGTGCCCGGCGTGCTCGAGCTCGTGGAGGCGTCCCGGGCCGCGGCCCTCCCGCCCCACGAGGTGCGGGGCCTGTGCTTCACGGTGGCGGCGCACGGCTACGACCTGCTGCTCGGGCTCCGCCGTCACCGCGACTGGACCGCGCTGCGCCCACGGGCCGTCGCCGCCGGGCTCGACGGGCTGCGGCGCGCCTACCGGCAGGTCGTGGTCGACGTCGACGCCGACGTGGAGGGCGAGCAGCAGTGCGGGTCGGCCGACGTCGAGGATCGCAACGTCCTCGCCCGGCAGGCGCTGGCCGACGCGGACCTCGTGCTGGCGGTCGGCGTGCCCGGGGTGGCCGGGCTCCACTCGCAGCTCCGCGTGCTCGGCGACCTGCTCGGCTACGGCGTCGACGCGGGGCGGATCGTGCCCGTGGTCAACCGGGCGCCGCGCTCGCCGCGCCAGCGGGCCGAGCTCTCCTCGGCGCTGGCGCAGCTGCTCGGCGCGTCGGCGCCGGGCGCGGTGCTGGCGTCGACGCCGGTGTTCGTGCCCGAGCGGCGCCGGCTGGCCGAGGCCGCCCGCGACGCCGCTCCGCTCCCGGCGCCCGTCGTGCGGCCTCTGGTGGGGGCCGTCCGCGGGCTGCTCGACCGCGCCCGCCACACGGCCGCCCCCCGCCCGCCTGCGCCCGAGCCGGTGCTCGTCGCCCCGGGCTCGCTCGGCAGCTGGGCCGCCGACGGGGGCGACCCGTGACGCCCCCGGGCGCGCTGACACGATCGCCGTCGCCGAAGGTCGAACCGCGGCTCCGTCACGGGTGAATAGGCTCCGGAGGTGCCTTCCGCTGCGCCGCATGTGGTCCTGGGCGCCCGGGGCGGGACGGGCTCGGCCGTCGTCCGCGAGCTGGTGGCCCGGGGGCTGCCGGTGCGGGCCGTGACGCGGTCGGGCGCTGCGGACGTGCCGGCAGGCGTCGAGCAGGTCGGGGCCGACGTCGCCACGCCGGACGAGGCCCGGCGGGCGTGTGCCGGTGCGGCTGTCGTCTATCACTGCGCCCAGCCCGACTACACGAAGTGGGTCGAGCTCTTCCCGTCGTTGACGAAATCCGTCCTCGACGGTGTGGCGGCGGCGGGCGCGAAGCTCGTGTTCGCCGACAACCTCTACGTGTACGGGCCGCCCGACGGCCCGATGACGGAGGAGTCGCCCCAACGGGCGACGGGCCCGAAGGGCCGCGTCCGCATCGAGATGGCGGCCGCCGTCCTGGACGCGCACGCGGACGGGACGCTGCGGTCCACGATCGGCCGGTCCTCCGACTACTACGGTCCCCGCGGCACCGGTACGACCGCGGGCGACAACATCATGAAGCCGGCGCTCCGGGGTCGGAGGGCGCGGTGGCTCGGCTCGCTCGACCAGCCCCACACGCTGAACTACCTGGACGACATGGCGCGCGCCCTCGTGGCGCTCGGCGAACGTGACGAGGCCGACGGCCAGGTGTGGCACCTGCCGGCCGCGGAGCCGCTCACGGGCCGGCAGTTCCTGGCGCTCGTGTACGAGGCGGCGGGGCAGCGCCCGAAGCCCGGGGTCGCCGCTCGCCCGATGGTCAGGCTCGTCGGCGTGTTCAACCCGCTCGTGCGGGAGCTGAACGAGACGCTGTACCAGTTCGAGCGACCGTTCGTCTCCGATGCGTCGAAGTTCGAGGGCGCGTTCGGGCCGTTCGACCCGACCCCGCACGCCGAGGCGGTGCGCCGCACCGTCGACTGGTTCCGCGAGCGGTACGCCGCTCCGCCTTAGGGCCCCAGGCGTCCGGTCGCGCCGTCGTCGTCGAGGATCGGTCGCGCGGTGGGCGCTACAACCGACGGGCGTGCGCACCGTCTGGTTCGTCGGGGTCTCCACCGCGGGCTCGTTCGTCCACCGGGCGATGCCGCGTTGGCGTCCGCTGCTGGCGGGCGATGTCGTCATCCGGGGCCGGGACATCCCCCTCGACGCCCCGGCCGGCGCCTATCGCACGCTGCTCCACGACCTGGGTCGGGACGACACGGCCGTGGGTGCCGTCGTGACCAGCCACAAGCTCGCTCTGTACCGGGCGGCCCGGGACCTGTTCGTCGGTTTCGACGACCTGGCCGTGGCCTGCGGCGAGGTCAACGCCGTGCGCCGCACGTCGGGCGGCCTCCTCGGGTTCGCCCGCGATCCGGTGTCGGTGGGGCGGGTGGTCGATCGCATCTGGCCGGCCGGCACCGGTGGCGAGGTGGTGTGCCTCGGCGCCGGGGGAACTGCCGTGGCGCTGGGACGCCACCTGCTGGCCCGTCCCCGGCGCCCGCGCCTGGTGTTCGCCGACCGCCGGCTCGAGCCCGTCGATCACCTGCGGAAGACGCTCGGTGACGGCGTCTCGACACGCGTCGGGCCCGGCCCCTGGGACGAGCTGGTCGCGGCCGCCCGCCCCGGCACCCTGGTGGTCAACGCCACCGGCCTCGGCAAGGATCGGCCGGGCGCGCCGCTGTCACCGTCGGCCCGCTTCCCCAGGGACGCGGTCGTGTGGGAGCTGAACTACCGCGGTGACCTGCCCCTGCTCGCCCGGGCCCGGTCCCAGAACGTGGTCGTCCACGATGGCTGGTCGCTGTTCTGCCAGGGTTGGGCCGCGGCCCTGGCCGCCGTCCTCGACTTCGACGACCCCAGTTTGGGCGACCGGTTCGAGCAGGCGGCACAGCCCCTCCGCCCCGGCATCTAGTGCCCTGGCCACGACCCATCTCGCCGAGCCGGGCGTGGGGTCGCCGAGCGCGAGGTCGCGGGCGAGATCGGGGCGCTCGCCTCAGACCAGATCCGGCGTGGTCGTGTCACGGCCCGAGCGCAGGATGGTGCCCGGGCGGTCACGGGTGATCACACCGCCGCTCACGATGGGACGACCGTTGACCAGCACGTGGTCGATGCCCGTGGCCTCGGCGTAGAGCCGGCCGGCCCCGCCCGGCAGGTCGTAGCGCATCGCCACCTCGTCACTCGCGACGGTCGCGGGGTCGAGGACCACGAGGTCGGCGTGCCAGCCCCGCTCGATGCGGCCGCGGTCGACCAGGCCGTAGAGCCGGGCGGGCACGTCGGTGAGGAGATGCACGGCCTCCTCCAGGGGCAGCAGGCCCCGCCGGCGGACGGCCTCCCCGAGCAGGATGGTCGTGTAGTTGAACGACGCCAGCAGGTCGAGGTGGGCGCCGGCGTCCGACGCCCCGATCACGGCCCGCGAGTCGCGCCACAGGTCGACGTCGCGCCGCCCAGTCGTCGTCGGTCTCGGGGGCGGGGACGGTCCCGAAGCTGGTGCGGAGCTCGTCGGCCAGGGCGATGTCACACAACGCGTCCCACGGGTCGCGGCCCTGGTCGGCGGCGATCTCGCCGACCGTGCGGCCGATGTAGGGCCGGTTCTCGTCCGCCACCACGTCGAAGATGACCATCGTCGACCAGCGCGCCAGCCCTCGCATCGGGTTGTCGGGCGCCTGGGCGCGGGCGTTGAGCGCGTCCCGGGCGGCCCTGTCCTGGAACAGCGCGAGCTTGTCGGCGCGGGGGAGGAGCATGGGCTCCTCCCACCCCGGGATGGCGTCGAGCAGGAATCCGGACGCCAGCGACAGCCGCACGCCGAACGACATGGGGATCGTGAGGGCGACGACCTTGCCGCCGCGGGCTCGCGCCAGGTCGCCCGCCGCGAGCTTGGCGCGACCCTGGTCGGCGTTGGCGGCGTTCACGAACAGGACGTTCCAGTTGAGCGGGCGCTGGGCCGCCGCCGACATGTCAGCCATCAGCTCGAGGGCCCACGGCTCGAACGTGGGGTCGACCATGGGGATGAACTCCAACGACGTGCCGGGGTGCGCGCCCGCGACGCGGCACAGCTCGACGAGCTCGTCGGCGGTGGCGTAGCGCGACGGGACCATGTGGCGGTCCGCGTCGTTGTGGGTGCGGGCCCACGACGACGAGAGGCCGAGGCCACCGGCGTCGAGGCCCTCGTGCAGGAGACGACCCATCGCCGACACCTCGTCGGGGGTGGCGGCGCGGCGGGTGGCGTCCTGGCCCATCACCACGCGGCGGACGGCGGAGTGGCCGACCATGAACCCGGCGTTCACGCCGAGGGTCCCGTCGATGGCGTCGAGGTACTCGGACGTCGCGGTCCACGACCACGGGACGCCGTCGCGGAGCGACTCGAGGGGCATGCCCTCCACCCGGGCCAGCATGCGCATGAGGTAGTCGCCGTCGGCGGGGTCGCTCGACAACGGGGCGATGCTGAACCCGCAGTTGCCGGCCAGCATGGTCGTCACGCCGTGCAGAGGGGACGGCGTCAGCGCCGTGTCCCAGAACGCCTGCGCGTCGATGTGGGTGTGCACATCCACGAAGCCCGGGGTCACGACCCGGCCGGTCGCGTCGATCACCTGGGCCGCGTCCCCCGCGATCTCGCCGATCTCCACGATGCGGCCGTCGCGCACCCCCACGTCGGCCCGGCGGCGCGGACCGCCGCTGCCGTCGACCACGTCGCCGCCCCGGATGATCATGTCGAGCATGGCGTCCCCCTCGTCGACCCGGTGCCGTCCGGCATCCAGTTGAGAAACCGGACAGGTTCCCGTCGTCGGTTGTATATTATCTGAAAACCTCCGTGTCGGCGCCGTGCCGATCGGTGGAGCAGCGACTCACAGCTCGTCCGCCATGAGTGCGAGCGGTGATGCGAGCGGACCATGACGAAGGGACGAGGGGGACATGGACGAGCGAGAGCTGCTGCAAAGGCTGGTCGACATCGAGGAGATCAAGCGCCTGAAGGCCCGCTACTTCCGGGCGGTCGACCAGAAGGACTGGGACCTGTACGCCCAGGTCTTCGCGCGGGACGCCCACCTCGAGGTGCCCGAGGGCGGGGTCTCCGAGGATGGGCGGGAGGCCATCGTCACGTCGATCAGCACGGTGCTGGAGGGCGTCACCACCGTCCACCACGGGCACATGCCGGAGATCGAGATCACCGGCGACGGCACCGCCCGGGGCACTTGGGCGATGTTCGACTACGTCGAGTTCCCGGCCGGGGATGGCGGCGCACGCGCCGGGCTGAAGGGCTACGGCCACTACCACGAGGACTACGTCCGCGAGGACGGTGAGTGGCGGATCAGCCGGTCGGAGCTGTCCCGCATCCGCATCGATCCGCTGGGATGACCGTGCGCACAAGTGACGTCGACTTCGACGTGTCGGCCGTGGCCGACGGCGCGCACGTGGCCGGCTCGGTGTTCCTGCCGCCGCCCCGCCCCGGCTCGGCCGGGCCGACCGCCGTGCTCGTGTGCCTCCCGGGGGGGACCTACACCCGGGCGTACTGGGACCTCGCCGTCCCCGGCCGCGCCGGTTACAGCTTCGCCGAGGACATGGCGGCCCGTGGCCACGTCGTGGTGGCGCTGGACAACCCGGGAACCGGCGCGAGCTCCGGACCGCCGGACGGCGGGGACGTGACCATCGAGATGTGGGGCCGGGCCGCCGCCGAGGTCGCCGGGCAGGTCCGCGACCGCCTGCGCCCCGACTGGGGCGACGACCTCGTCGTGGTGGGTGTCGGCCACTCGATGGGTGGCTACGCCCTGATCGCCCAGCAGGCGGTCGGCGGCAACTACGACGCGGTCGCGATCCTGGGGACGTCCAACCAGCCCATGGCCGGGGTGTACAGCACAGAGGACGGCGCCCCGCCGCCGGACGATCAGCACCGCGAGCTCGTCGCCCAGATGGTCGGCTCGGCGCACGACGGCTACCTCCAACCCGACCGCGAGAACCTGCGGGCGCTGTTCCACCTCGCGGACGTTCCTCCCGATGTCCTGGCGGCCGACGACGGGCCGGCGACACGGGTCCCGGTGGGGGCGGCGATCGGTGCGGTCGAGCCCGGGGCCTACCGCGAGGCTGCGGGCAAGATCACGGTGCCGGTGTTCCTCGCATTCGGGGAGGTGGACGTCTCCCCGTCTCCCCACACCGAGGTGGCGGCCTACTCCGCCAGTGGCGACGTGCGCCTGGTGGTGCTGCAGGGGTCCGCGCACTGCCACAACGCGGCGACGACCCGCCAGCTCCTGTGGGACCGGCTGGCCAGTTGGATCGCCGAGATCGCCAGGCGCGGGCGGTCAGGCACGCCCCCCGCCAGCCCGCTCGACAGACCGGCCGACCCGATCCGAGGAGAACCAACGTGACCACCTTCGCCGAGCGCTACGGCCCCTGGGCCTTCGTCGCCGGTGCCTCCATGGGCATCGGTGCCGCGCTGTCGCACGAGGCTGCCGCCCGGGGATGCAACGTCGTGCTGCTGGCGCGCGGGCGCGAGGCCCTCGACCGCACGGCCGCGGAGGTCCGGGCCCGCCACGGCGTCGACACGCTGACCGTGGCGGCCGACCTGGCCGACCCCGACATCGGCAAGATCGTCGCCGACGCCGTCGACCACCTCGACATCGGTCTGTTCGTCTACAACGCCGCGGTGGCGCCGGCCGGCCCCTTCGTCGACGCCGACGTCGACCTGCAGGTGCTCAGCGTGAAGGTGAACTGCCTGACCCCGACGATCCTGTGCCACTGGTTCGGCCCCCGCTTGCTCGCCCGCGGCCGCGGCGGCATCGGCATGGTCAGCTCCAACGCCGCCACGCAAGGGGCGATCAACTTCTCGACGTACAACGCGGGCAAGGCCTACGAGTGGATCCTGGCCGAGTCGCTGTGGGCGGAGTGGCGCGACGCCGGCGTCGACGTCACCAACATCTTCGTCGGTGCGACGTCCTCACCGAACTACAACGCGTTCCAGGACACGCTCGATCCCGAGCTCTGCAACCGGACGGACACCGACGACCCGCTCGACCGGGCGCGGGCCCGGTTGATGCGTCCGAACCCGCCCGAGCAGGTCGCCACCGCGCTCTACGACCAGCTCGGCTCCGGACCCGTGTGCTACGCCGATCCCGACGACGAGTTCGTGTCCCGGCGCTGCTTCACTCTTCCCCGCGACGAGGCGGTGGGGGTCTGGACCGCCCTGCAGCAAACATCGCTGCGCATCCCCGAGAAGCAGGCGAGATGAGCGAGCGTCCGTCCGCAGCGAGGCTTGCCGAGCGAGGCCCGGCGAAGAGCGAGCCCTGGGCCCGAGCGGCCCGCCGCCGGAGGCGGCATGAGCGGGAAGCACGGCGTCGGAGCCCGAGCGGCCCGCTGCGAAGCAGCAAGAGCGGGGAACAATGAGCCGGCACCTCCGGGTCGTGCAGTGGACGACCGGCAAGACCGGCACTGCCGCGGTGCGGGGCATGGTCGGACACCCGGTGCTCGAGCTCGTCGGCTGTTACGCGTACGCACCCGAGAAGGCCGGCCGGGACGTCGGCGAGCTGTGCGGCATCGACCCGATCGGCGTGGCGGCGACCGACGACGTGAAGGCGCTGCTCGCGCTCGAGCCCGACTGCGTCGTCTACACCGCCTACCGCCCGAACTTCGACCACCTCGTGCGCATCCTCGAGTCGGGCGCCAACGTCGTCACCACGATGTACATGCTCGCCGGCTCCGGCTACGGCGACGAGCAGGCGCACGCGCTGCGGGACGCCGCGCTGCGCGGCGGATCGTCGCTGTACTGCAGCGGCATCTATCCCGGCCACGCCCCGATGGTCGCCCTCGCCGCCAGCGCGATGTGCCGGCGCATCGAGCGCCTCTCCGTGCTGGAGTCGCTCGACATCCAGGAGTACGCCAACGAGCAGATGTTCCGCGCCCAGGGGTTCGACCTCGAGGCCGACGACCCCGAGGCGGCGCAGCGCTGCGAGGCCTCGTGCGGTTCGTTCAAGGAGCAGATCCGCGTGCTGGCACGGGCGCTGGGCGTCGCGATCGACGGCGTCGGCTTCCGGGCCGAGTTCGCCACCGCGAACCAGGACACCGACTTCGGGTTCATGACCCTCGGCAAGGGGCGGATCGCGGGGTTCCGGGGGACCGTGTCGGGGATGCGGGACGGCCGCTCGGTGATCGAGTGCCGCTTCGTCTGGAAGCTCGGCGAGGACATGACGCCGAACTGGCCGGTCACCAACGGGTACGTGATCGAGATCGAGGGCGATCCCGGCGTGCGCTGCAAGCTGGAACCGCTGGGCGACCACTTCCCCGGGGCCACCACGACCGCCATGCCGGTCGTCAACGCCATCCCGGCGGTGTGCGCCGCCCCGCCGGGGATCGTGAACCACATGGGCCTGCCGTTCGTCCGCGGCGCCCACCAGGTGCGGTGACCGGCCGGCTGAGCGGACGGGTGGCGGTGGTCACCGGCGCCGGCCGCGGGATCGGCCGGGCGACGGCGTTGCGCTTCGCGGCCGAGGGTGCCTGTGTCGTGGTGAACGACGTCGACGCCACGACCGCGGCGGAGACGGCGCAGCTCGTCTGCGCCGGGGGCGGCGAGGCGATCGCGGTGCCAGGCGACGTCGCGGTGGCGTCCGACGTCGTCGACCTCGTCGCCGCGGCGGTCCACCGTTTCGGCCGCATCGACGTCATGCACAACAACGCCGGCTACGGGCTCCCCGATCACGTCGAGGAGCTGACCGACGAGTTGCTGGACGAGATGCTGCGGGTGAACCTGTTCGGCGCGCTGCACGGGACGCGGGCCGCGCTGCCGCACATGATCGACCAGGGGGGTGGCTCCATCATCAACACGGCATCGGCCGCCGCATTCGCGGCGGCGCCCGACCGGGCGGCCTATGGCGCCGCGAAGGCCGGCGTGGTGCAGCTCACGAGGAGCACGGCGGTGGAGCACGGGCGTCACGGCGTCCGCGCCAACGCCATCTGCCCGGGGCCGATCCGCACGCCGGCGTTCGAGCGCTTCGCGCCCGACCTCGACTACTACGCGGCGCAGATCCCGATGAAGCGCCTCGGGACCGCCGACGACGTCGCCGCGCTCGCGGCCTTCCTCGCCTCCGACGACGCCGCGTACGTGTCGGGGACCGCCATTTCCGTCGACGGCGCCGCCGGCGCGCGGCTGGCCGCCCCCCACCTCACACCCGAGGACGTGACGCGATGACGGCGACGCACCGGGTGGTGCAGTGGACGACGGGGAACGTGGCGCGCCAGACCGTGCGGGCCGTGCTCGCCCGCCCCGACCTCGAGCTGGTCGGCGCCTATGCGTTCAGCGGCGACAAGGTGGGGAAGGACCTCGCCGACCTGTGCGGGCTCGACCGTCCCACGGGCGTTGTGGCCACCGACGACGTCGACGAGCTGCTCGGCCTCGGTCCCGACTGCGTCGTCTACACGCCGCTGCACTTCGACGTCGCCACCGTGTGCCGGCTGCTGGCGGCGGGGGTCAACGTCGTCACGACCTGCGAGTTCCTCACCGGGCGCTCGCTCGCCGCCGGCGACCGTTCGGCGCTGGCGCAGGCTGCCGCCACCGGCGGTGCGACCCTCTTCGGCAGTGGGATGAACCCGGGTTTCGCGCAGCTCCTCGCCGCCGTGGCGGCCGGCATCAGCCGCGACGTCCGCCGCGTGGCGATGACCGAATCGGTCGACGTCAGCCAGTTCGCCGGCGACGCCAACATGGAGCCGCTCGGGTGGGGCCGGCCGCCTGGCGATCCCGGCCACGCGGCGGAGGTCGAGGCGGCGACCGCTGTGTTCGCCGACGGCGTCGACGTGCTCGCCGCCCTGCTCGGGGTGGGCGACGGACAGGTCGAGCCACGGTGCACGGTCGCGTTCGCCTCCGCCACCGAGGATCTCGACATACCGGGTCGGCGCATCGCCAAGGGCCACGTCGCTGGCATCGACGTCCGCTGGGAGGGCCTTGTCGCGGGCCGTCCCGTGATCGAGCTCCACCAGCGGTGGATCATGGGCCGCGCCATCGAGCCCGCCTGGACGGTCGAGCACGCCTACCTGGTCGAGGTCGACGGCGACCCGCAGGTCCGCCTGCGCCTCGAGATCTGGCCCGATCAGGAACTCGCCACCCTCACGCCCGAGGACGTGCACGCCATCGGAATGCGCATCACCGGCCTCCCCGTCGTCAACGCCATCCCGGCGGTGTGCGCCGCTCCGCCCGGCATCCGCACCTACGCGGACCTGCCGCCGGTGTCGGCGCACGTCGGATGAGCCAGAAGCCCTTCCGGCGGCGGGTCGTGCTCCGCCGCACCGCGGACGACCTTGTCGACGGGGAGATCGAGGACCACATCCACCACTTCGCCGTCCGCCTCGGGCACCGCGACGGACGGGTCACCGAGATCGAGGGCCGCGCCGTCCGGGCGCCGTGGTCGTTGTGCCCCGGCGCCACCGCGCCGTTGGCGGAGCTCGTCGGCGCGCCGGTGGGATCGCCCGCCCCGCGGGTCGACCCGACGGCGCATTGCACCCACCTGCTCGACCTGGCGGTCGTCGCCCTGCGCTTCGCTGCGGGCGGCCCGGCGACCCGGCGGTTCTCGCTCGACATCACCGGGTGGGACCAGCCCGAGCTGACGGCGTCCGCCCGCCGAGACGACGGTCCGGCCCTCCGGTGGAGGGTGCGCGGCGGCACGATCAGCGACCCGGAGCCGTACGCCGGTCGGCACCTCGGGTCCGGCTTCACCGCGTGGGCGACCGACGCCCTCGACGACGACGAGGCGGAGCTGGCCCTGCTGCTCCGGCGCGCGACGTGGATGAGCGCGAGCCGCGGCATCGACCTCGACCAGTTCGACCGGCTCAGCCAGTCGGCGGTGCCGCCGGGATCGTGCTTCGCCTCCCAGCCCCAGCGGATCGAGCTGGCACGCCGCAACCGCGGCTCGAGCCTGCCCGACCTGCCGGAGGAGTGACGAGGACCTGGGACTGCGTGGCCCCGCTGACCCTCTACGCCTGGTTGCCGTCAGTGGGGGCGGCGGCGAGGACGCTGCGCAGGGTCTGGGCCGCGCCGAGCAGCCCGGCGCTCTCGAACGGGACGACGATCTTGGCGTTGTCGCTGTCGGCGAACTTGGCCAGCGCGTCGAGTTGGAGGATCGCCACCAGCGTCGGGTCGGGCTCCTCCTTCTTGATGGACGAGTACACGGTGGTGATGGCTTGCGAGCGCCCCTCGGCCTCGAGGATCGCGGCCTGCCGGGCCCCCTCGGCCCGCAGGATCGCCGCCTGCCGGGCCCCCTCGGCCTTGCGGACCGCCGCCTGCGCATCCCCCTCGGCGACGTTGATCGCTGATCGCTGCTGACCCTCGGACTGCAGGATCTTGGCCCGCTTCTCCTGGTCCGCCTGCTTCTCCAGGGCGAGCGCCTCGAGGATCTTGGGGGGCGGAGCGATCGCGATGATCTCGATGCGGCTGATCCGGATGCCCCACTTGTCGGTGACCACCTCCATCTGCTCCTGGACATCGGTGTTGATGCGCTCGCGCTCGGACAGCGCCTGGTCGAGGGTCATCGTGCCGATGACCGACCGCAGAGCGGTGCGTGCGAGCGCGTCGATGGCCACGTCGAACTTGGCGATGCTGAACAGCGCCTGCTGGGCGTCGACCACCTGGGTGAAGATCGTGGCGTTGACGGTGACGACCACGTTGTCCTTGGTGATCACGTCCTGACGATCTCCGGGCCGGGGGATCTCGCGCATGTCGACCCGCTGGAGCGATTCGATGAACGGCTGGATGATGACCAGACCGGGCTCATGGGTCTTGCGGTACTCGCCGAGGTGCTTCACGACCCCGACCTCGCCCTGTTGGACGATGTTGACCATCTGACGCAGCGCCGCGAGCAACACGATCACCACGAGGGCGACCACGGCAAGGCCGACGACTTCCGCGGCACTGATGACTGCGATCACGGCTCCTCCTCTTCTCCGTTGTCATCCCCGTTGTCCGAGCGGGGACGGTCGCCCGCCTCCATCTCCCTGTCCGGCTCAGTCGGCAGGAGGTGCCCGTCGACGGGCCAGACCGTGAGAGTCGTGCCCCGCACGGCGGTGACCAGAACCGTCGTGCCCTGAGGGATCGGGGCATCGCTGCCGCTGACGGCCCGCCAGCGCTCGCCGGCGAGCCGGACGTGGCCGACCTGGTCGGGGCCCCCGACGAGGTCGAGCGTGAGCACCTCCTGCCCGATCAGGCCACCGTGGACGCCGGGGACGTGCTCGCCCTCGTAGCGGTGGGCGACGGCGGCGCTCACCCGGCCGCGGACCAACACGATCCCGGCTGCGGCGACGACCACGGCAGTTGCGACCTGCGCGGCGACGGCCCCCGGCGCGACCGAGGACACGGCGGCGGCGGCGAAGCACCCCAGGGCCGCGAACATGGCATAGAACGCCATGTGGTGGAGCTCGACGGCGATGAGCACCACGCCAACGGCGATCCACACGACGGTCAATCGGGCCTCTCTTCTACGAGGAAGTCTATGGCCATCACTCCTGCAGGGTGTGCGCGGACCGGCTGCTGGTGATGTCCGAGGAGCAGCGGGTGTTTCTGCGGCCGCGTCACCGCAGGACGGGGCCGGCGAGCACGTTGGCGATGTGCTCGAGGATGCGCTGGTGGTCCTCCACCTCGAAGATCCACTGGAAGTAACCCGCATCGTTGCTGGCCGTGTCCTCCTTGCTGGCGAGAGACTCGATCAGGCCGCCGTGGCCCTGGATGTGCACGTACCTGTGGCCCACCAGGGCGCCGACGACGGGCGCCAGGTACGACCCGAGGCGGGGGTCCGGGCTCGACAACGCCATCACGAACCTCCCAGCGGGTTGCAACTCGTTGGCTACTGGCCGGGCCGCCCGGCGGGATTCCCCGGATCCCTCCAAGGACGCGCCAGCACGGCCCCGAAGCGACGTTCGGGGCAGACCCCGACCCGGATGAGCCCGGCACCTGCCGGACACGCCGATCCCCCCGATCGTTCCGACCGGCGGCGGCCTTGTCGTGATGGTCAGGGCGTGATCGGCCGGAGGAGCATCTCCTGGGCCATGGACGCGACGATCAGGCCCTGCGGGTTCCGGATCACGCCGCGCAGGGTCCCGCGGCCTCCGGCGTTGACGAGGCTCTGCACGTCTTGGAGGTGCCAGTCGTCGGCGCGGGCGGCCCGGTGGAACCAGGCGGCGTGGTCGAGACTGATCATCCCCGTGGTGTCGCCCTCGAGGTGGAGGGGCCGCCCACCGATGCCGGTCCAGTCGGTTGCATAGCCGAGCAGCGCCGTGTGCAGATGCGGGTCGTCGTCGAGCGTTCGGGGTAGGCGGAACCAGTGGCGGTGTGTCGCCTCGCGGGTGCCGTCGGGTCGCAGGCGACTGGGACCGAGCCAACGCTCGTCCCACGGCCCGACCTCATCCGGGGCGTCATCGGGTTCGGGGAGGTCGCCGGGGAGGGGCACGTCCGTGGGGATCCCGGAGAGGTCGTACACGTAGCCGTCGGTGTCGGTGGTGAACGAACAGCTCATCGTGATGACCGGTTTGGCGCGCTGTGACGCCGTGACGCGGTGCAGGTTGAACGCGCGTCCCGCCTTCACCACCTCGCTGCGGAAGACGATCTCTTGTCCGCCTTGCACCGGTCGGAGGAAGTGGGCGTGCAGCGAGTGGAGCCGGCTTCCCGCCGGGGCGTCGCCGCACGCGGCGCTGATCGTGAGGGCCAGCCCGACTCCTCCGAAGACCACGGGCCCATACCAGTCGGGGGTCCGCCCCACCCACGTGTCTCCTCGCCGTTCGTGGCGCAGCAGATCGAGGAGCTCGTCGATCGCAGCCTGCTGCTGAGTGGCCCGATCCGTCACGTCAACGCCCGCGGAACCGTGGCCTGCGCTTCTCGATGATCGCCTGCACCGCCTCCTGTCCATCCTCGCTGCCGAGGCCTGCGAGCGCGTTGCGGATCTCATCGGTCATGCGCGCGTCGATGTCGGTGATCAGTGGGGTTCTGGCGACCAGGCGCTTCGTGCGCCGCACCGCGAGCGGTGCTTGGGCCGCGACGGCTTCGCAGAACTCCAGTAGCCGCTCATCGAGCTGATCGGCGGGGACGACCTCCGACACGAGGCCGCGGCGAAGCGCCTCGTCGGCATCCACGAAGCGGGACTCGAGGAGGAAGCGCAGGGCGTTCTCGTGGCCGACGAGGGTTGGCAGGGACCAGGTGAGGCCGCCGTCGGGCGACGTACCTGCCCGCAGGTACCCCGGGTGCAGGCGCGCCGTGTCGGCAGCGATCCGGATGTCGGCGGCCATCGCCAGGGAGAGACCCGCGCCCACCGCCGCCCCGTTGATCCCGGCAACGACCGGCTTGTCGGTCTCGAACCGCAGCGCGAGAAGGAACCGTCCGACCCAGCCCTTCTCGTCGAGCATCCCCTGTTGGTCCGAGAGCCCGGTCTCGACCGGCGCGTCATCGCCACCACCCAGGTCCAGGCCAGAACAGAACGCGTCGCCGTTGCCGGTCAGCGCCACGACCCGGACGTTGTCCTCGGTGTCGGCCTCGCCGATCGCCCGCACGATGCTCCAGCCCAGTGGCGAGGTGAGCGCGTTCTTTCGTTCCGGGCGATCGAGCCGCACCACCCTCACGTGTCCGACAGTCTCAACGGTCAGATCCGACATCGGGTCAGGCTGTCACGCCCCACCGGGCGACGCCCTCGGATTCACACGCCGAAGCTGCGGACGCCGATGAATTCGACGGCTGGCGTTCGTCATGTTGGTCATGAAGCGCGCCGTCGAGCTGTTCGCGTTGGAGGCTCGCTCGTCGCGCTCGCCCCTGGTCGAGGAGACGTGGCAGGCCCGAAGCGAACCTGAGGAGTCCTTCATCTCGGTGGCGGCGACCCACTGGGAGATGGTCGTCACGCGGCAGCGGGGCGTGGCCCGGCTGACCGTGCGGGGACCCGAGACGAAAGCGACCACCGTGGCGATCCCCCGGGACGCCGAGTTCTTCGGCATCCAGTTCAGCCTCGGTACCTTCATGCCAGGCCTGCCGCCGGGCCGGCTGGTGGACCGGACGTCGACGTTGCCGCAGGTGACGTGCAGGTCGTTCTGGTTCGACGGATCCGCCTGGGAGGTTCCGGGCCCGGACACCGCAGACGTCTTCGTCCACCGGCTCGCGCAAGCGGGCCTGCTGGTGCACGACCCGATCGTGGCCGAGGCCTTGAGCGGCGACGTTCAAGGCTTGTCGACCCGCTCGGTGGAACGGAGGGTGGCGCGCGCGTCGGGTTTGAACCGAAGCGCCATCGAGCGGATCCGCCGGGCCGAGAGAGCGGTCGAGCTGCTGTCCCGGGGCGTGCCGCCGGCCGACGTGGCCAGCCGGACCGGCTACGCCGACCAGCCCCACTTGACCAGATCGCTCAGGCGCTTCGTCGGGCAGACGCCCGCTCAGATCGTGGGCTCCGGGCAGTGTGGCTAGTTGTCGCTGGCGTTCAAGACGGCATGGCGCGCGCGGGTTAGACCGCAGCGCATGCGGCAGCTGATCAACTCCACGTACATCACGCTCGACGGCGTCATCGAGAGTCCCCACCTGTGGCCCTCACTGAAGGGCGGGTCCTCCGTCGAAGGCGACGGGATCCAGACCGACCTGCTGAAGACCTGCGACATCGTCCTGATGGGCCGCCGCACCTACGACGTCTTCGCCCCCGCCTGGTCGAGCCGCAGCGGCGACCCGTACTCGGATCGCATCAACACGATGCGCAAGGTGGTCGTGTCGACCACGCTCACCGACCCGCAGTGGGCGAACACCGAGGTCGTCGCCGGCGACGTCGTCGCCCGCGTCCGCGACCTCAAGGAACAGGACGGCGGCCACATCGTCCAGTACGGCTTCGGCGACGTCTCCCGGCTGTTGCTCGAGCACGGCCTGTTCGACCAGCTCCAGCTGTGGATCCATCCGCAACTCGTCGGCCCCAGCGACACCAGCGACCTGCTGTACCGCCCCGGAATGACCGCGACGTTCGAGCTCGTGGACTCGAGCGTCCTGAGCAACGGGATCATCCTGGTGACCTACACGCCGTGATGCCGGCGGCGGCGCCGCCGCCGGGCTCGGACGTCACCTGCTGGCGGCGTCGAGGTTTTCGCGCGGGAGCTCGACCCGCGAGTGCCCTGGCAAGCGAACAGCTGCGTCGGAGACGCCCGAGTCGTTCCGCCGGCGCCCGCCCCGGTGGGGTACAACGGCGCAGGCAGGGGGAGGGAGCGAGTCGGTGGAACGTGGCGAGTTCAGGGGCAGGATCGGTCGCTACCACTGGGAGTCGGAGGCGTACTGGCCGCCCGAGCCGTCGGCGCCGGCGGGCGCACCCAACGTGTTGGTCGTGCTGCTCGACGACGTCGGGTTCGCGCAGCTGGGGTGCTTCGGCTCCGACATCGCCACGCCCACCTTCGACGGCCTCGCCGCGTCGGGGTTGCGCTACGCGAACTTCCACACGACCGGGCTGTGCAGCCCGACCCGGGCGTGCGTGCTGACGGGCCGCAACCACCACTCTTGCGGCATGGGCCGCATCGTTGAGCTGGCCTCGGGGTTCCCCGGCTACGACGCCCGGATTCCCCGTGCGTGCGGCCTGCTCCCGGCCATGCTGACCCCGCTGGGCTACGCGGCCTACGCCGTGGGGAAGTGGCACCTCACCCCGGACGAAGAGGAGCACCTGGGCGCCCGCCGGGACCGTTGGCCGCTGGGGCGGGGCTTCGAGCGGTTCTACGGCTTCTTCGGCGGCGAGACCCACCAGTTCGTGCCCGCATTGGTGCACGACAACCACGTCGTCGAGCCCCCGGGCGCGTATGAGGACGGCTACCACCTGACGGAGGACCTCGTGTCCCGGGCGATCGAGTTCCTCGAGGACCTGCGCCACGTCGAGGTCGACAAGCCGTGGCTGTTGTACTTCGCCCCGGGGGCCTGCCACTCGCCGCACCAGGCGCCGGCCGACTGGATCGCCCGCTACCGGGGCCACTTCGACGCCGGTTGGGACCGCTGGCGCGACGACACCGTCCGGCGCCAGATCGACGGCGGCCTCCTGCCCGCGCACACCGAGCTGTCGCCCCGACCGGACTGGGTCCCCGCCTGGGCGTCGCTGCCCGCGGCGGCCCGGCGGGTCTACGCCCGCTACATGGAGGCCTTCGCCGGCTACCTGTCCCACACCGACGCCCAGGTCGGCCGGCTGATCCGCTGGCTCGACGAGCGGGGCGAGCTCGACCGGACACTGGTGCTGGTGCTGTCCGACAACGGGGCGTCGTCGGAGGGCGGCCCGCAGGGATCGCTCAACGACGTCCGGGCCTGGAACGTCCTGTCGACCACGGTCGAGGAGGCCGACGCCCGCCTCGACGAGATCGGCGGTCCCCGCATCCACAACAACTACCCCTGGGGGTGGACCGTCGCCGGCAACACCCCGTTCCGGCGCTGGAAGCGCGAGACGCACGAGGGCGGCGTCGCCGATCCGCTCGTGGTCTCCTGGCCCGGGGGCATCGGGGCGCACGGCGAGGTGCGCGGGCAGTACGTGCACGCCATCGACCTGGTGCCGACCATCCTCGAGGTGGTGGGTGTCGAGCCGCCGTCGACCCTTGGCGGGATCGAGCAGCGGCCGCTGGAGGGTGTCAGCTTCGCCTACAGCTTCGACGACCCGGAGGCCCCCGAGCGTCACACGACGCAGTACTACGAGATGTTCGGCTGCCGGGCCATCTACCACGAGGGCTGGAAGGCTGTCGTGTACCACCCGATCCAGGCCGACGAGCCGGGCCTGGATGTCGCCGGGTGGGAGCTGTACGACCTGGCGAGCGATCCCTCGGAATGCCACGACTTGGCCGCCGCGCAACCCGACCGCCTGCGGGCGCTGGTCGAGCGCTGGTGGGCCGAGGCGGGCCGCTACCAGGTCCTGCCGCTCGACAATCGGCCGTTCTCCGACCTCGTCTTCGACCGGCCGTCGCCGGTCGAGGGTCGCCGGCGCTACGTCTACCGGCCCGACCGGGCGCCGGTGCCCGAGAGCGTGGCCGTCAACGTGAAGAACCGCCGGCACGCCATCACGGCGTACGTCGAGGCCGAGGGGCCAGGACCCCTCGAGGGCGTGCTCGCCGTCCAGGGCTCGGTGCTGGGCGGCTGGTCGTTCCACCTCCTCGGGGACGGCCGGCTGTGCTACGTGCACAACCTGGCGGGATGGCGCGAGTTCCGCATCGAGGGCCCGGTCGGCGACCGGCTGGGGCGGGGGCATCACAAGCTGAGGTTCGAGTTCACGCCGGCGCGTGACGGTGCACCCCACCGCGGTGCGCTGCTGATCGACGGCGACCCGGTCGCCGGCGGTGACATCGAGCGGGTGACCTGGAGCCGGTTCTCGATCACCGGCGCCGGGCTCACCGTCGGCTGGGCCCGGGACTTCTCGCCCGCCGACCGCGACTACCGAGGCCCGTTCCGCTTCACCGGCCGGCTCGACAGAGTCGTGATCGACGTCGACGGCGAGCCGTTCATCGATCCGGACGCCGAGGTGGCCGACCTGCTCGGCTCCCAGTGACCGGCGGTTCAGCCTTGGCGCTGTTGGCTGGAGCTCCAGGTTTCGCTCTTCCCGCCGCAAGCCGAGAGCACGTGTGACGTTCGGTCAGCACCCTGAGCCCGTAGCCGGGACGTCTGGCGTCCGTGACATCCTGATGCCAGCATCGGACGCATGGGGCACACCCAGGAAGCCGAGCTCGTGCGCCGCTTCTACGGCGAGGCTTGGAACCGCTGGGACGACACGGTCGTTGATGAGCTGCTTGCCGAGGGCTTCGCCTTTCGGGGTTCGCTGGGCGACGAGGTTCATGGGCGAAGCGGGTGGCGTGCGTACCGGGATGCGGTCCGCAGCGCACTACCTGACTTCCACAACGAGATCGTCGAACTCATCGTGGCGCCCGGGCAAGCCGCCGCGAGGCTCAGGTACACGGGGCACCACCACGGTGTGCTGTTGGGCGAACAGGGCAGCGGGGCGGCGATCGAGTATGAGGGGGCGGCCTTCTTTCGCTGCGCCGACGGGTGCCTCACGTCTGCGTGGGTCCTCGGCGACATCGACCGGCTCCGCGGGCAGATCCACGCGGACATCCCCCGGCCGTGACCGGCCCGATCACATCGTCCTGATCGACAGAGACCTGTGCGGAGCGGCTGGGACTCGATAACCCCGAGGTCGCCCGACGGCTGCGCACGGTGACCCCGTCATGGTCGGGCGTGACGTTCCTCGCGACGCTCGTCGGCTCGGTCGGCGAGCGTCAGGTAGTTGTCGACGAGCGTAAGGCAGGCGGAGGCGGGTTCGGGAGGCAGTGAGTGGCCCAGGTCGTGCTCGCGTACCTCGCCGATCCACCGGTCGTGCTGGTACTCGTGGTTGATCAACAGGGTCAGGACGTGTCGGCCTACGGCTCGCTGCTGCGCGGGTGCGCCGACGTGGCGAGCGTCGATGGCCGTCATCTGGGCGTGGATGCGTGCTGCGACCGCTGCCCTGAAGGCGGCAAGCTGATCCAGGCTTGGCAGGCTTCCGCGGCCGGGTTCAGGGTTGGCGGAGTCCATCAGTGAGTCCAAAGCCGGGTTCGGACTGGCTTCGGCGGCGGTGAGGTTGCGGAGCATGAAGTGAGCGACGTGGGCTTGGTGGCCGAGATGCCACCCGATCGCGCTTGAGTTGGGAGTTGGTCGCCAACTCACCTCCTCGGAGCTGAGATCGCGCCACAGGGCGTCGGTGTAGGCGCGGGCGCGGTCGTACTCAATGAGCAGCTCGGGAAGGTCGAACATTGCCGCGTGCTCCTTGTCGGTCATCGGGGAGCCCCTGAGTACACGCGTGTGGGCGCCACGAGGACGGCGGTTCTGCGTTCGTCCCGCATCACTTGGTCGTAGGTAGCCCAGTCGTCGTGGGTGCCGCCCGCTGCGGTGAAGATGTCGCGGAGCAGAAGTCGGAGCTGTTCGGCGTCGAATTTGGGGTTGGGGTCGTCGGGTCCGATCAGCTGGGCCGTGCCTTCCACGGCGGCCCACTCCCAGCCGGCTCGGACGACGACCGCGATGGTGGGGTCAGCGCGCAGGTGGGCGAGCTTGCGGGCTCCGCCCCTGGCCACGAACGCCACCGAATCGGAACCAGTGAGGGGGTGGGGAAGCACACCGGCGTTGACGACGGTGGTGTGCGGGCCGTGGTCGGCTCGGCGCGTGACGACGACGCTGAGGCCGTGGTCGAGGGGCACCAGGTTGGCGAAGGGCGTCAGGGCGGTCATGGTTCACGTCCCCTCATCGGGCGCGGCGCGTCGGGCGTGTTCGGTCGGAGTCGTCGCAGGAGTCGGACGTCGCCGCCGAACTTCGGCAATCGAGTCTCACGGCCTGTCTCCTTGGCGGGCTGCTGGGTGGCGACGCAGCATCTGGCCTCCCGGGTCGGGTGACCCGATACGCGCGCCTCGCGGTACGGCTAGCGCAGATCCACACCGCTGACGCGGTGCACCTGGGTGATCGAGTCGTACGGGAACCCGATCTTCTCGTGCGCTGCCGCGACGGCCGCCTCGTCCTCCGCTGCCGTTTGGCAGAAAGCCCTGCCTTCGGCGAGGTTGACATGTGCTCCGGTGACGAAGCCGCCTTCCGACAGCAGAGCCTCATCCATGTCGCTGTAGATGGCGACGAACTGCTCTTGTGACACCTCTTCAGCGGGGTAGCTGTTCTTCGTTCGGTCGTGGGTATCGATGAAGTACTTCACTCCAGGCTCCTTTGTGCGCGCGGCTGGAACGGCGCTGCCCTTGCGGCAGGCTGGCTTGCAGCCATAGTATGATGATCATCATATAATGGCAAGGGTAGGAGGACGGATTTGCGCTACACCCCTGATCACAAGCAGGAGACCCGCCGTCGGATCATCGCTTGCGCGGCTCGCCGATTCAGAGAAGAGGGGTACGGGCCGGCGTCGGTCGCGGACATCATGAGCGACGCCGGGCTGACGCATGGCGGCTTCTACGCGCACTTCGGCTCGAAGGAAGAGCTTCTTGTCGAGGCGATCGCCCATGCCGCGGACGAGGCGCTCACCGCGCGGACACCCGTCGGCGAGCAGCGCGGCCGTGAGTGGCTCGGTGCCTTCGTCTCCCTGTACCTGAACGAGCAGCACCGGGGTGACCGGGCGGGGGGGTGCCCGCTCGCGGCGCTCGGGGGCGAGGTCGCCCGGGGCGGGGACCTCCCCCGCGCATCGTACGGAGCAGCCGTGGCCTCCTTTGCAGACGCGCTCGCTTCCCGCCTGGACGGTCCCGAGCAGTGGCGGGAAGAGACGGCCCAGACCGTCATGTCGATGTGCGTGGGAGCGTTGGTGCTCGCTCGCGCCGGCCTGGATCGCCGTGAGGCCCGAACCCTCTTTGAGGCGTGCCGCCGCACGGCGGCGCGGCTCGGCGAAGCCCGATGACGTCGGACGGTACAGGGCCAGCCGGCAAGCCCGACACAGGACGAGCGCGATGCTGAACATGGAGATCGTCGGCGACGCGAGCGATCGAGCGACGGCGGACGTCGCGGTCGTGGTGCCGGAGTGGATGGTTCTGTTCGCAAGCACCTCGACCACCGGCTGCTGCTGGTGGAGCTGCGTGCGTCGATGATCGACCGCTGCAGGTTCGGCGCGACGGCGCACGAGGTGCTCGTAACCCTCGGCAGTGACTGACCTCAACGCTGCCGGTCGTGGCTAGTGGGGTGGCTCGTAGCGCTCGCCCGGTAACTGGCGAGTCAGATTCGTCGCTGGCAAGGACGCAGGACGAAGGCGCAGCCGTAGTTGCGGTGAGGACGAGGACGCCGCCAGCGGCGAATCTGGCCGGCGGTTACCAGCGTTGTGCTGCGAGCCACCCCACTAGCGTCGTCCGCGTCATGAAACGCAACGGACGACTTGAGGCTGTGTCCGCTGTGCTGCTCGACATGGACGGCACGCTGGTCGATTCCGACGCCGCAGTCGAACGAGCCTGGACCGCCTGGGCGGCGGAATACGACCTCGAACCAGCCGCGGTGCTCGCGATCGCACACGGAACGCCGGCCGAACGAACCGTCGGTGCGATGCTCCCCGACCTGGCCCCTGACGAGGTCGCACGGGCAGCAGCGCGCCAGCTCATGTTGCAGTACGACGACCTCTCCGACATCGTGCCGACCTACGGCGCTGAGCGCCTCATCAGCGTGCTTGCCCGCCGGACGATGCCGTGGGCGGTCGTGACCAGCGCCGACCGGCGACTCGCACGCGCCCGGCTCCACGCCGCAGGCATCCCCGCCCCCGTGCTGATCACCTCGGAGGACGTCACCGCAGGCAAGCCCGCACCGGACTCCTACCTGCTTGCCGCGCGCACACTCGGCGTCCTGGCCTCGCGGTGCCTCGTCGTGGAAGACGCAGAGCCCGGCCTGCGTGCTGGCCGCGCCGCCGGGGCCCTGACAGCGGCGCTCAAGCGCCTCGACGGCGACATCCGACTCTCCGATCTCGAGGAACTGGCCGACCTCCTGGACACCAACGGACCCGAGCCCTCGAGACCCGACAGGGTGTAGAGCGACGGTGGTCAGCCGTTGGCGAAGGCAGCGAATCACGACGGCACGGGGTCCGTCATTGCCTGGGACGCTGTCCTGGGCCCTTCCCGATCTCAGGCGATCGGGAGGGTCGGGCCTTGCCGAATGGTTTTCATGCCGATCTGTGACCGGGCCTTGCGGACGCCAGGGAGGGCAGCGAGGCGATTGGTGTAGAGGTGCTCGTACTCGGCGCTGTCGCGTACGGCGACCCGCAGGAGGTAGTCCGGTTCGCCAAACAGCCGCTGGGCTTCGATCACATCGGGGATGTCGAGAAGGGCGCTCTCGAAGGCTTCGATGATCTCCCGGGTGCCTTGCACGAGATCGACCCAAACCAGCACCTGGAACGCCCGCTGAACCGCTTCGGGATCGATGATCGCTCGATAGCCGCGAATCGCACCACTGCGCTCGAGCTGTCGGACGCGCCGCAAGGTCGGCGTCGGGCTGAGCCCGACCGTTCGCGCCAGGTCGAGGTTGGACATGCGCCCGTCCTCCTGCAGATGGCGCAAGATCTCGCGATCGATCTTGTCCATGGTGAAACATGCTAACGAACGGCCATCGGATTGCGGAGCTTGGCAACACATGTGGTCCCAAATTGCCCAGACTGCCCTCATGGAACCGATCGCGGTGCTGCCCGTCCTGGCCGCCGGCTTCGCCATCCCACAGTTCGTCCCTCAGATCCGGAAGCTGGGCCGGACCAACGACACCGCGGGACTGTCGACATCGTGGGCGCTGTTGACCGGCATCAACAACGCGGCCTGGTTCGGCTACTTCGCCGCCTCGCGCTACTGGTTCGCGCTGATCCCGTCCTCGTCGGTCGCGCTGCTCGGCGGGTGGCTCGGGATCATGCTCAACCGGCGCCGCACGATGACCGACCGCGTGTGGGCGATCATCGGCGCCTGGACCCTCGTGCTCGCCATCGCGGCGAGCATCGATCGACGCCTGCTCGGGGCGACCCTGACCGGAGCCTTCCTCGTCCAGGTCGTTCCCGCCGTCGTCGCTGCCTATCGGACCCGCCGCCCCACGGGTATCGCCCAAGGCACCTGGCTCCTGATGCTCGCCGAGCTCTCCTGCTGGGCCCTGTTCGGCGCGATGAACCGTGACGAACCACTCATCATCCTCGGCACCACCGGCGTGATCAGCGCCCTCCTGATGCTCAACCGGGCCCGCACCACCTCGCACCGGCCGATGTCGAGTGCGCCCGTCGGGCCCAGGCGCGGCTCGCCAAACCGGCCGCCTGAGCAACCGCCAGCGCGATGGCCGAAACGTTCAAGACCCCTGGCCGACCGGCGTTCATCCTGAGGCCATGGTCACGAACGCACCCATCGGTCCCAGCGGGCAGGAGCGTGAGATGAGGATCGGTATCGGTCTGCCGGCGGCGGTGCCGGGCGTCGACGGGACCACGATCGCTGAACGTGAGTTGGCGGGCCAATCCGGTGCTCCTCGCCAAGCAGATGGCGTCAGTCGACCTGCTCTCGGGCGGACGGTTGACCGCGGGGCTGGGACTCGGCGGCTGGCCCGAGGACTTCGCCGCCAGCCATGTCCCGACCTCCGGTACCGGCGCCCGGCTCCGCGACACCGAGGCTGTCTGCCCGTGGCTGTCGGCGCGTCGCCCGGCATAGGCGGCAGCTACACGCCACCAGACATCCCTATTGCTTCGGCAAACGCCCGCGAACCCCATACGGTGGCGACCCATGGAGATGAGGCCGTTCCTCCTCGACCAGTGGCTCAGCAAGCATCAGTTCGCCGCGCCTCCGATCGAGTACGACCTTGCCTCGAGCACGGGACCGCGGTGGACGGTCCGCGAGCTCTTGGCGCTCGTCGATGACGACGAGCGGGAGCGTCTGTTCGACCGGCCGCTGTACTACGCACCACCGGAGGGTGGCGCCGAGCTCCGTGAGGCCATCGCCGCCGTGGCGGGGGTCACCGGCGACGACGTTCGCATCACGACGGGCGCAGCGGAGGCGCTGTGGATGCTGTTCATCGACGCGGCCGAGGCGGGAGCCAACGTGGTATTGCCCCACCCCGGGTTTCCGACCTTCGAGGAGGCGGCGCAGGTGCTCGGCCTCGAGGTCCGCCAGTACCACCTCCGGGCCGAGTCAGACTTCCGGATCGATCTCGACGAGATCCGATCGCACACAGACACGCGGACGAAGCTGATCCTTGTCAACTCGCCGCACAATCCGACGGGTGCGGTGATCGGCGACGCCGACCTGGACGAGCTGCACGACTTCACCGGTCAGAGAGGCGTCCAGCTCGTCGTCGACGAGGTGTATCACCCGATCTACCACGGCCCTGCGTCGCCCTCGGCCAGCCGGCTGCCGGGCGTGACCGTACTTGGGGACTTCTCGAAGGCGCTCTGCCTCAGCGGTCTACGGCTGGGTTGGATCGTCGAGCGGGACGCGGCCCGTCGCGAGCGGTACGAGAACGTTCGCGGCTACCTGACGGTGTCCAGCTCGTCACCCCTCGGCGAGGCACTCGGCGTGATCGGCGTGCACAATCGCGACCGGATCGTCGAGCGGGCGCACCGAGTCGCCAGCGCCAACCTCCGGGCCATGGAGCCGTTCTTCGCCGAGCACGCCGAGCGGATCGGGTGGATCCCGCCCCGTGGCGGGCTGACGGCGTGGCCGTGGCTGCGCTCGGGCGAGTCGAGCCGGCCCTTCTGCGAAGAGGCGGCGGCCCGCGGCGTGCTGCTGGCACCGGGCGACTGCTTCGGCGTGCGCAGCCACTTCCGCGTCGGCCTCGGCGCCGGCGGCGACGACATCTCCAAGGCAGTCGACCGCCTGTCCGCGCTCGTGGCAGCCGCTTAACCGAGCAGTCCCTCGAGCCGGGTGGCGCCGCTGATTCAGCGCTGCCGGCCGAGCGCCCGGGCGAGGCCCTCGACGGCGGCCGTGAGCCTGGCCGGCGCCTGGTGGCCGTAGCCGATGACCAGACCGGGCCGGCGTGGCGACTCGAGCGAGTAGCGGCTGAGCGCCCGGGCGTCGAGCCCGCACGCTTGGGCCTGCCGGGCCAGCGCCTCGTCGTCTCCCCCCGGCGCATGGAGGACGAGGTGCAGCCCCGCAGCCGTGCCGGTCACGTCCCAGTCGGGGAGCGAGGAGGCGACGGCCGCGACGAGGTGGTCGCGTCGGTGCCGGTAGTCCACGGCCATGCGGCGGATGTGGCGGTCCATCTCGCCGGACGCCAGCAGCTCGGCGAACGTGGCCTGGTCGAGCACGCCACGGGCGAGGTCGGCGGTGTACTTCGCGTCCCGGTACGCCGCCACCAGGTGTTCGGGGACGACGAGCCATCCGAGCCGCACGCCCGGGGCGAGCGTCTTGGAGACGCTGCCCCCGTAGAGGACGACGTCGGGTCCGAGGCCCTGCAGCGCGCCGATCGGGGTGCGGTCGTAGCGGAACTCCGCGTCGTAGTCGTCCTCGAGGACGAGCCCGCCGCACGACCGCGCCCACTCGAGCAGCGCGTGGCGGCGGGCGGGCGAGGTGACCGCACCGGTCGGGAACTGGTGCGCCGGCGTGACCACCACGGCGTGCACTCCCGAGGCGGCGAGGGCGTCGACCCGGATGCCCTCACCGTCCACGGGGACCGGGACGCAGGTCAGCCCGCTGGCGGTGAGCTGGTCGCGCAGGCCGATCGACCCGGGGTCCTCCAGGGCGATGGACGTCGTGCCGCCGCCGCAGAGGACGTCAGCCACGAGGCGGCTGGCCTGGGCGAAGCCATTGACGACGATGACGCGCTCGGGTGGGGCCAGCACAGCCCGCACCCGGCCCAGGTAGCGGGCGAGCTCCTCGCGCAGGCGGGGCAGCCCGGCCGGGTCGCCGTAGCCGAGCTCGTCGTCGGTCAGCGCCGCCAGCGCCCGGGCCGCGCATCGGGCCCACGCGGCCCGGGGGAACGTGCCGCCTGACGGCAGCCCGGGGTTCGACGAGCGGGTGATCGGCCGCAGGGGCGCCGGCGGGCCCGGGTCGGAGCCACCGGCCACGATCGTGCCGCTGCCCCGGCGGCCCGCGAGGTAGCCCTCGGCCACGAGCTGGTCGTACGCGCGCACGACGACGCCGCGCGACACGCCGAGGTCCGCGGCCAGCGTGCGGGACGCCGGCAGCCGCGTGCCGACGGGGAGGGTGCCGATGCGCACGGCCACGCGCAGCTGGCCGGCCAGCGTCTCCGCCTGGCGCCCCCGCGCCACGCCGGCGAGGTCGACCTCCAGCAGCAATCCCGAAGTGGTCCTGTCAATGACACCACTGGTGGACCTGGGCACGGGACCAATCTAGACGTAGGTTCGCCGGTGTGACTTCCCGAGCTGCCACCGACGACGCCGCGCTGACCGCTGCCGCCCTCTCTGTCGCCGCCGCCATCGGCGTCTTCGGTGTCGTGTACGGCGCCGTCGCGGAACCCGTACTCGGCCCAGCGCTGACCGTGGCCAGCTCGGTCGCCACGTTCTCGGGGGCCGCGCAGTTCACCATGGTCGGCCTGCTGGCATCGGGCGCCACGGACCTGGCCGTGGTGGCCGGCGTCGTCCCGCTGGCCCTGCGCCACGTGCCGCTCGCCGCCGTGCTGCAGCCCCGGTTGGCACCCGGCCGGACCCGGCGGGTGTTGCTGTCGTGGTTCCTCACCGACGAGACGACCGGTCTCGCGCTCAGCCGCACCGGTCCGGCAGACCGCACGGTGGCCGTGACAGGAGCGCTGGCCTACGGCGCCTGGGTGCTTGGCACCGTGGCCGGCGTCGCCGGCGCGTCGGCCGGCGAGCTGGCGCCGGTGGCCGATGCCGTGTTCCCGGTGCTGTTCGTCGGCCTCGCCGCCGTCACCGCGCGGGCTCGCGCCGACGCCGCCCGCGCCGTCGCCGCCGGCAGCGCCGCGGTGGTGCTGGTGCTCGTCGTCCCGGGCGCCGGCATCCTGGGCGGCATCGCCGTCGCCGTGGCCGTCGCCGCCATGGGTCCACGCTCATGAGCATCGCCGTGCTCGTCGGCGTGGTCGCCGCCGTCACCGTCGGCAGCCGGCTCGTCGCCATCGCCGTCGTGCCACCGCCGCGCGGCCGCGTCGCCACCGTGGTCGATCGGCTGCCGGCGCCGCTGTTCGCCGTGCTCGCCGCAGTCACCGTGTTCGGCAGCGATCGCAGCGTTGACCCCGCGGTGCTGGGCGGTGCCCTCGCCGCGCTGGTGACCGTTCGGCGCCGGTCGCTGCTCCTCACCGTGGTCGCCGGCTTCGCCGGTGCCGTGGCCGGAAACGCGCTGGCGTGACGCCGTTCCGCTACGAGCCGGCGGGAGTCGGTCGTGATCGCCGTGCTCGGCAGCGCGATCGGGCTCGGGTTGGGTCTGTTCTTCGCCTGGTCGTCGTCCAGCACGACGTGGTCCCGACGTGCGGGCCGAGGCACAGCGACTCGAACAAGCCCGCAGCTGGGCGTCAGAGCGCCTCGGGACAGAGCGCTTCGTGGACTACTTCCGCCGCGGCCGGATGCCTCATCGGGATCGGTAATGTCCAGGCGCTTGAGCTCGAGTCCTTGGGTGGCCGTCGGTCTCGACAACGGCGGCACCTCCAACAACGCCACTGTGGTCGATGCGGCGGGAAGGTTCCTCGTCGATCGCCTCCTCGAGACACCGAGTCGCGTCCGCGAGGGCCCGGACGTGGCGGTCGGCGCACTCGTGCGGGCGTTCGAGCTCGCGCTCGAGGTCACCGGCATTGACCGGTCCGACGTGCGGGTCGTGGGCCTCGATACACCGGGTCCTGCCAGCGCCGACGGCGTGATCTCCTCCGTTGGTTCGACGAACTTCTCGCATCCGGCCTGGTCGGGGTTCGACGTGCGCGGAGCGCTGGAGGCGGCCCTCGGTGCGCCGGTCGTCTACAACAACGACGGCAACGCGGCCGCGCTGTACGCACACTCGGTCCACTTCGGCGCGGATGCCGATGGCCGGTCGTCGATCGCCGCCATCGTGGGTACCGGCCTCGGCGGCGGCGTGATCGAGTCGGGTCGGATCGTGCGTGGAGTAACAGGGATGGCCGGCGAGCTGGGGCACGTCCACATCCCGCTGCAGGGATTGCTCGAGGCGGGCCAGCCGCTGCCCGAGTGCAACTGCGGGTTCGTCGGCGACGCGGAGAGCGTGGCCTCGCTCACTGGCATCGAGACGAACCTGCTCCCTTACTGGTTGAGCCAGTTCCCGGACCACGAGCTGGCCCGGACAGAGCCGGCAGCCAAGGCCGCACAGATGGTCCGCTCGTTCGGTGAGCGGCGCGACGCGATGGCGCTCAAGATCTTCGAGCAGCAGGCGATGGCGCTGGGCCGGCTGTTTACGATTGCCGCCAACTACTCCGACCCGGATGCCTACTTCCTCGGCGGCGGTGTGGTGGAGGCGAAGCCCGAGTTCCGGGCGTGGTTCCTCGGGCGAGTTCGCGAGCACACCCTCCTGAGGGAAGAGCAGGCCCGCATGGCCGAGTTCGCGCTCGTTCCGGACCTAGACATGGCGGGCGCCCGCGGCTCGGCGCTGGCGGCGCTCGCTGCCGCCTGACTCGGAGGAGATGCGCCGTGACCGGGGTAGGCATCACGATGGCGCTGCATGTAGCACTGCGGTGGCCGGTGCCCGGCGCCCAACCCCGCTTCGCCGTCTCCCTCCCCATGTCCCGCGACGCCGACCGCACCAGCACCGTGCCCGAACGCACGTCGCGGATTGTCCGGGCGGTCCGAAGGCCGCATTTCCCCACCACCTAGAACCCGCCAGCCCAGCTACGACCGACAGTCCCATGCCGGGTTCGTCGACAGGGCCACGGCGTGGAGGGGTAGCGCCAGGCGCAGCAGGTTGACGGACACCGGGCCCGGTCACAGCTGAAGTTGGGAACGCAACACTGCGTCGGCGACCCGGGCCAGGTCCCCCTCATGGTCGACTGACGCCGCACGGACGACGATGTGGCGGGCGCCGGCCTCGACGTAGCGAGCGATCCCGGCGGCGACGTCAGCGGCAGACCCAATGACGAATGCCTGGACGGTTGACACCATTTCGAAGGGCAGCTCGTACCAGCGGAGGCACCATGCCTCCGCCGTCCTGCGCCCCCGCTCGGGGTCGTCGTCGACGAGCACGGTGAGATACAGCGCCGGCGTGACGTCATTGGCGTCGCGCCCGGCATCTGTGGCGGCCGACCGCAGCGAGGCCAGCCCCGACGCGTAGTCGGCCGGGTGCGGTGGGTACGGGATCCACCCGTCGTAGCGTCGCCCGGTCCGAGTGAGGGCGGCCGGTGTCGCGCCGGCCAGCCACACCGGGGGACCGCCGGACCGGTACGGCCGGGGGATATCGGGGAGCCAGTCGAGTTGCAGGACGTCTCCGCTGAAGGCCGACGGCGGGTCCGGCGACCAGACCGTGCGCCAGAGAGCCACGACGTCGTCGAGCCACCGGAATCGCCGTCGGTACGGGACACCCACGAGCGCCAACTCGTCTTCGCTCAGGCCGGGGAAGCCCGCGCCCACCCCGACGATGAGCCGGCCCCCCGACAAGGCGTCGATCGACGCCAGTGAGGCCGCAGCGCCGAGCGGCTGGCGGAATGCCGGCATGAGGGCGGCGGTGCCGAGCATCGCCCGCTCGGTGACGCCTGCCACCGCAGCCAGAACGGACAGCGGCTCGTAACGGGGCCGTCGCAACGAGTCTCCGGCCCACAGCGACGCGAAACCGAGGGCCTCCGCTCGACGGGCAACGTCGAGGATGCGCCGGGCATCCCAACCATGCACCTGCGCTTCGCGGGTCGGCAGCAGCAGACCGATGCGGATCTCATCCATGGCGCCACTCTGCGCAGGGACCGACCCACCGGCAACGCCCTGGAGGGAATGACACCCGCATCGAAGGGGGCGCCGGGCTCGGTCTCGCCATCGTTCAAGCCATCGCCCGAGCGCACGGCGGCTCGGCCAGCATCGCCTCCCCGCGCGCGCCCACCATCGTCCGGCTGGCGCTGCCGGCGAACCGCTCGGGGGACCGGACATGACCAAGTCCAGCGGCGCCCCAGGAGCGTCTACCCCGTCCGATCGTCACGTTCTATGTCGAGGTGCCGGATGTCGAGGCTTGGCTGGCGAGGGCCGAGAGTCTCGGCTGGACACGGGTCTTGGGTCCGGCTGGGGTCCCCGGGACCGAGGTCGAGCTTGGCCAGTTCACCCACCCCGAGGGTCATCTCATCGGCCTCACGAAAGCCACCATCGACTCGACAGCGACATCCTGAGGTCACGCGACCACTGCGTCCACGGGTGCGGCGGAGCGGTGCTCGGCGTGGAACCGCGCCCGGACATCCTCGTAGGCCCCGAGGGCGAGCTTGTGGTGCACTTCGATCGGCGTGTCCAGCTTCGGTTCAACGGGTCGTCGCAACGTTGCCTTGTCAGGCGGAGCGTAGAAGTTCATCGAGGGCCTCGGCGGGCGTCTTCCAGCCGAGGGTCTTGCGTGGTCGCGTGTTGAGCGCGAGCGCGACGGCGTCGAGGTCGTCACGGGAGTGGCGGGCGAGGTCGGTGCCCTTGGGGAAGTACTGGCGCAGCAGGCCGTTGGTGTTCTCGTTGGTGCCCCGCTGCCATGGGCTGTGCGGGTCGCAGAAGAAGATGTCGAGCCCAGTGTCGATGCCCGAGCTGGGCGTGCTGGGCCATCTCGGCGCCCTGATCCCAGGTCAACGATCGGCGGAGCTGCGCGGGCAGAGTCGTGATCACCTCGGCGATTGCGTCTCGGACGGCTTCGGCGCCGTGCCCCGCCAGCGCGGGGCCGTTCTTGGTCCTCGGTTCGTTGCCATGGCCGTCCATGCGGGGCAGATGCAACAGCAGCGCGAAGCGGGTGGTTCGCTCGACGAGCGTGCCGATCGCGGAGCTGTCGAGCCCGACGATGAGGTCGCCTTCCCAGTGACCGGGCACGGCCCGGTCCTCCGCCTCGGCCGGCCGTTCGCTGATCAGAATCTCGGGGGTCACGAACGTCTTGCCCCGTCCACGCGTGCGTGCCCGCGGGACACGCAGCGCTCGGCCCGTGCGTAGGCAGGCGACGAGCTCACGGCGGAGCGCGCCGCGGCCTTGCACGTACAGGGCCTGATAGATGGCCTCGTGCGAGATCCGCATGGACTCATCATCGGGGAACTCGACCCCGAGTCGGTTCGAGATCTGCTCCGGGCTCCACGATCTCGCCCACCGCCGATCCGCCCGACGCCCGTGACGTCGACCGATGAAGCGCACCTCGGGGCCCGGCACCAGCTCGCCGTCAGGTCGGACGATCGTGCCGGCCAAGCGGTCCTGCACGTACTCGCGCAGCCGATCGTTGGCAGCGAGCTTGGCGACTTTCGGGCGGCTGGCACGCCGTTCCGCGTGCCACTGCGCGGTCGACGCCCGATACGTCCAGGCGATACGTGCGAGTCGATGCGTTGCGGCGCAGCTCCCGCGAGATCGTCGACGGCGACCGGCCGATACGGCGGGCGATCTCGCGTACCCCGACTTGCTGTGCGTGCAGGATCGCGATCTCCTCCCGCTCGGCGAACGACAGATAGCGGCCCGAAACCGGGGCCAAGGCGAGCGGCGGCATCCCGCCAGCCTGACGGAACCAACGTGACCCGACCGCTTGGGACACGCCGACCTCCGCGGCGGCGTCCTCGCTCGACAACCCCCGGGCGATCGCCTCCCAGAACCGGACCCGGTCGTCGCGCCGCGCGGTCGACGGCCGACCCGGCGACCACATCTGGCCACGGAACGCACGAACCTCCCGCTGACGCTCCCGAACACCCATCACGCACCACCTCCACCTCGAGGTGTTGCGACGACCAGCTGAATCCGCCCAGCGCCCCCCCTACACCACCTAAGGTGTGTGCGCCCCCACATACGTTGCGTGCTGGGCGTGGGGCATGGACTGGGGAAGGGACGAGATGGGTGGTCCGGCGGCGTCGCCGTTGGCGGAGATCGAGCGGGCGGTGCAGGAGCGGGCCAAGGACATCTCGCTCGAGATGTCCGCGCCCGGCGGCGAGGTCAAGCTGCGGGCGCTGATCGCCGACGAGGTCGGCCGCTGGAACGACGACCACCGGCGCGGCCGCCGGGCGTTCGCCCTGCCCGACCCCGAGCTGGTGGTCGAGCGGGCGTTCCGGAACCTCGCCCGCTATGGCCCGCTGACCCCGCTGTTGGCCGACGACGACGTGTGGGAGGTGATGGTGAACGCCCCCGACGCCGTGTTCGTTCGCCGGCATCGGGGCCCGTCGGGGTACCACGACGAGGTCTTCCACGACGACGACCACGTGGTGCGGGTCCTCACCAAGCTGCTCGACGACGCCTCCAGCGCCCACCGCAGCCTCGACCCCGCCGAGGGTCTGCAGGACGCCCAGCTCGACGATGGCGCCCGCGTCCACATCGTGCACGGCGACATCGCCCGCGGCGGGCACGTGCTGGTCAACATCCGCAAGTTCACCGGCATCCCGTTCCGCTCGCTGGGCGAGCTGGTCGAGCGGGACATGCTGACCCGCCAGGTGGCCGACCTGCTGGCTGCGTGCGTGCGGGCGCGGCTGTCGATCGTGTTCGCCGGGCCGCCGGGGTCGGGCAAGACCACGCTGCTGTCGTGCACGACGGCTGAGCTCGACCCGTCCCTGCGGGTGGTGGTGGCCGAGGAGGTGTTCGAGTCGGACATCCCCGTGCCCAACGTGGCCCAGATGCAGACCCGCGCCGCCAGGGCGGACCGGGCCGGCGTCGACCTCCGGCGCCTCGTCGCCGGGTTCCTGCGCATGGCCCCCGACGTGGCCGTGGTCGGCGAGGTGCGCGACCGCGAGGCACTGCCCCTGCTGCTCACGCTGTCGTCGGGCGTGACGGGCTACACGACGATCCACGCGGGGTCGGCCCGGCAGGCGCTGACGCGGCTGCGGTTCATCTGCCAGCTGGCGGACACGTCCGGCGGGCTCCCGCTGGCCGCGTTGAACTCGCTCGTGAGCGAGAGCGTGGACGTCGTGGTGCAATGCGCCGCGCACGGCGGCCGGGCCGCGGGTGACCGAGGTGGTGATGGTCGAGGACCTGGCCGGCGGGGCGGACGCCACGCATTTCACGGTGACCGAGGTGTTCCGCCGGTCGGGCCCCGACCAGGCGCTGGCGTGGACGGGGGACGTACCCGCCCGGGCGGCGCGGGTGTTGGCCGACGCCGGGTTCGAAGTGCGGGCCCTGCTCGAGGGCCGAACGGTGCACCAGTGACCGGGCTGGTGCTGGCCGCGGGCGCGTCGGCGGGCGTCTTCTACCTGTACACGGCGATGGTGTTCGGCTGGCGGGGCCTGCGGCCGGGCCCGGCACCCGCGCCGCGCGTGGGCCGTCGCCGGCGGGGCGCCGAGGACTGGCTCGTGCAGGCGGGTCTGGCAGGCGTGGACGTCGGCCAGTTCGCCCTCGTCACCACCGCACTGGCCGCCGGCGGGGCGCTGGTGGGGGTGGCGGTCTTCGGGGGCCCGCTGCCGGCGCTCGTGCTGGGTGGGTGCCTCGCGGCCGTGCCGGCCGCGTCGTACCGCGTACGGCGCGTCCAGCGGCGGGCGGCGGCGCAGGAGTCGTGGCCGCGCATCATCGAGGAGATCCGGATCCTGACCTCGTCGCTCGGCCGGTCGGTGCCCCAGGCGCTGTTCGAGGCCGGCCGGGCTGCGCCCGAGAGCCTGCGGCCGGCGTTCGAGGCGGCCCGGCGCGAGTGGCTGCTGTCGACCGACTTCGCCCGCACGGTGCGCGTGCTGAAGGCGGGGCTGGCCGACCCGACCGCCGACGCCGCCTGCGAGACGCTACTCGTGGCACACGAGGTGGGGGGCGCCGACCTCGACCGGCGTCTGGAGGCCCTGATCGAGGACCGGGTGCTCGACGTGCAGGGCCGCAAGGACGCCCGCAGCCGTCAGGCCGGGGTCCGCTTCGCAAGGCGTTTCACGTTGCTGGTGCCCCTCGGCATGGCGCTGGTCGGGATGAGCATCGGCAACGGCCGGGAGGCGTACGCCACGCCGTTCGGCCAGGTGATGGTGGTCGTCGGCATCGCCGCGGTCATCGGGTGCTGGCTCTGGGCCGGACGGCTGCTGGCGCTGCCGGCCGAGCAACGGGTGTTCCACGAATGAGCCCGCAGATGGCAGCCCTCGTGGCGCTGGCCCTGTGGGCGGGCTCGACGCTGCTGCTCAGCGAGCTGCGCTGGTTCCGGCGCCGGCCGCTCGTCGAGCGGGTGGCGCCCTACGTGGTGGGCGGCGCCGACGTTCGGCGCCGAGGCGCCGTGATGTCGGCCGCGTCGTTCGTGCAGGTGATCGGGCCGCTGGCCCGGACGGTGGGCGAGCGGGTCGCCCGCGCCTTCGGGGTGACCGAGGCCCTGGCGGTCCGGCTCGAACGGGTGCACTCGCCGCTGGACGTCACCGGCTTCCGGGTGCGGCAACTGGCGTGGTCGCTCGCCGGGCTGGTCGGCGGGGCGGTGCTGGCGGTGGCCGCCAGCTTGACGAGCGTGCTGGCCCTGCTGTTCGTGCTCGGCGGGGCGGTGCTGGCGTTCCTGCTGGTCGAGCAGCGCCTGGCCGGCGAGTCGGCCCGCTGGCAGCGGCGCATCTTCCTCGAGCTGCCCGTGGTGGCCGAGCAGCTCGGCATGCTGCTGGGTGCGGGCTACTCGCTCGGCGCGGCGCTGTCGCGCCTGGCGGCGCGGGGCGCGGGGGCGTGCGGGCGCGACCTCGAGCGGGTCACCGGGCGGGTGCGCCAGGGCCTGACCGAGGTCGAGGCGCTGCGCGAATGGGCCGCCGTGGCCGATGTCGACGCGCTGCGGCGGCTCGTCGGCGTCCTCGCGCTGAACCGGCAGGCGGGCGACCTCGGGCGGCTGATCGGCGACGAGGCGCGGGCGATCCGCCGGGACGTGCACCGCGAGCTGATCGAGACGATCGAGCGCCGCGGCCAGCAGGTCTGGGTGCCGGTCACCGTCGCAGCTCTGGTGCCCGGCGTGATCTTCCTGGCGGTGCCGTTCGTCGAGGCGCTGCGCCTGTTCTCGACCTCCTGACAGTCCCCTCCGAGAGAGGTTCCTGCCATGTCCGTACCGTCCAAGCGCCCCGTCCCGGCCCCCCGGACCGCCCGCCGAGCCGACGACCGCGGCGAGGGTGTCGTGTCGGCCGCCATCGTCGTGCTGATCATGGCGGCGCTCGGCGCCCTCATGTGGGTGGGGTTCCGCACGATGTGGACCGACATCGAGGCCGACACCAACGACCGCATCAGCGAGGTCGGCAACTGACAGGCCCGGTGGACCACCGGCGCCGCGGCCCGGCCTCGTGGCAGCACGATCTCGGCGTCGGCGTGTTCGGCACGTCGATCGGGTTCGTGGTGTTCCTCATGTTCCTGTTCTTCGCCATGCAGGTGATGTTCGGGCTGTACGCGACCTCGACGCTGCGGGCCACGCTCGACGACGCCACCGCCCGGGCGGCCACCGGCGGCGGCACCAGCGCGCCCGACCTGGCCCGCCTGGCCGACGAGGCCGAGGCGTCCCTCGGCGAGATGGGCCGGCGCCCGTCGACGGTCATCGAGCTCGAGGTCGTCGACGAGGACGGCGACGGCGCTGCCGACGTGGTCGTCGGTCGCGCCCGGGCCGTACCGCCGCGGTTCGTGCCGCCGTCGATCGGCGGGATGATCGGGTTCGAGGAGATCACGGCCGGCTCCCGCGTGCGGATCGAACGCCTGCGCTGACAGGCAGCACGGTCGCCGGGCGCCCGGCCGCGGCTCACGCCAGGGGGGTCACCCGGAGGTCGCGGACCTGGACCTGCCCTCCATCCCCGAGGTGGGCGATCAGCAGCCCGACGCCGCCCGGCCCGAGCGGGGTCGGCGCCCCGCTGGGCAGCGTGTCCGGCAACAGGTTGACGACGGTGCGGTCGGGATCGTCCCAGGACGGCTCGGGCTCGTGAGGTAGCCACTGCTTGAACAGCACTTGCGTGCCGACGAGTCGCACGGCCGCCTGCCGGGTCTGCACCGTGGTCTGGCGCCACGTCCCCGACTCCCAGCGCCCGGCGAGCGGGGACGCGAAGGAGTACGTGGAGGGGCTGGGCGTGGCCCCCACGATCACGCGGCCGAGCTCGTGCACCGCGCCCTCGTGCTGCACGACGTTCCCGGGAGCGAGCCGGTGGGCATGGACGGTCGTGACCGTCACCGACGAGCCGTCGCCGACCGCGTAACGCACCGGGTGGACGAAGCCGAGCACGGCGCCCGCCTGCTGGTTGGTGCTGTGTAGCGAGGAGCCGTCGTACTCCCACACGCCCTGGAGAAGGTTGGCGTTGGCCACCATGAAGATGTTGTGCCAGACCACCACCGCCCGGTCGGGCTGCGCCCGCAGGGCGAAGCCGCATTGCGCCATCTCGGAGGAGGAGAACTCGGCGGAGATCTCCGCGTCGGCCGCGGCGACGTCGCGCAGCACGTAGAGCCGCCGGTCGTTCTCGGAGGCGCCGCCGATCCCGGTGGCCACGCCGATGTCACCCGTCGTGGAGAGCCGCACCTTGTTGTCGATCTGCGAGACCGGGATCTCCCGGAAGCTGCGCCAGTCCCATCTCGGGCGCGCCCGCCAGCCGCGGCCATCGGCTGCGGCGACGAGGCGCGGTCGCAGCGCGGGGCCGTTCGCGTCGCCGCGGGCGGCCGCCGTCGTCAGGCCCGTCCCGAGCCCGACGACGCCCGCGGCGGCGCCCCCGACGAGGAACGAGCGGCGGGTGATCAACGGCGGCCTGCCCGTGCGATGCTGTCATGACCCCTGCGGCCCGCGCCCGTGCCGACCACCGATCGCCCCTCCGATCGCCGTGCCGAGCGGTCGCGCCCGGTCGCGTCGTGACCTCCGTCACGCTAGTCGGTGCCTGGACCGACAGGCCCCACCGGCGTCCCTGCGGACCCGGGGGTCGGCTGATGACGCCGAAGCGTTACCGCGCGTAACATACGGCGACGCGCGTGAGGGGGAGTGAGGCCATGACGTCGACCGACGAGTCCGGGTCCGCCAGCGAGCCGCGGGTCGAGGAGGACCCGGCGCAGGCGACGCCGCCCGCCGGCGCGTCGGTCGCCGAGGTGGCCCGCGTGACGGCGGCGCTCGCCATGCTGGGCGCGTCGGTCATCCACTTCGCGTTCGCGCCCGACCACCTGAGCGAGCAGGCCTCGCACGGGGTGTTCTTCCTCGCCGTCGGCTGGGCCCAGCTCGTCGGCGCCGCCGCCCTGGCGTTCGCGTGGCGCCCCACGCGGGCGTGGCTCCTCGGCTCGGCGGCGCTGAACCTGGGCGTCGCCACCCTGTGGCTGCTCACCCGGACCGCCGGGCTGCCGGGCGACGAGCCCGAGGCCGTCGGCTTCCCGGACGCGTTGGCCTCGGGCCTCGAGGTCATCGCGGCCGCGAGCGCACTGGCGGTCGCGCTCGGTTGGCTGGTCGACCGCCCGGTCCGCCTGCCGGCGCCGGCCGTCACGGGGTTCACCGCCGTGGCCATGATCGCCGTCGTCACCGCGTCGGTCGTCCCGTCGCTCGGCGGGGGACATGCTCACGGTGACGACGGGCACGGCGAGGCGGGCCACGATGGCGAGGCCGCGGCCGGCCACGCCCACGACGGCGCGGGTGGCGACGCGTCCGCCCAGCCGTGGGAGGAGCAGCGCATGGCCGCCCTCACCGCCTACGCCTCCGAGGCCGAGATCCAGGCGGCCCGCGAGCGCAACGAGGACTACCTCGCCGAGCAGATCCGCACCCGGTCCCGCCGGCTGCGTGACCTGCCCGAGGCCGAGCGGGAGGCGCGCATCGCCGAGTTCGTCGAGTGGTCGGTCGCCAACGCCCTGGAGGCCGAGGAGGCCCCCGAGGGGCAGGCCACGATGCACTCGCACGGTGTCGACGTGTGGCAGCCGCTCACCGACCCCGCCGAGATCACCGAGCTGCAGCAGCAGCTCCAGGCCGCCGGCACCGTGATCCCGCGCGTCGGCACGGCGGCCGACGCCCTGGCCGCCGGCTACATCCAGGTCACGCCGTACGTGCCGGGGATCGGCGCCCACTACCTCAACCTCGACCTGCTGCAGGACGGCACGTTCGACCCAGCGGCACCCGAGATGCTGCTCTACAACGGCAACTCGCCGTCGTCCGCGCTCGTCGGCCTCAGCTACGGATGGCTCGGCGACGAGCCGCCCGACGGCTTCGTCGGGCCGAACGACCAGTGGCACGTCCACCCGCAGCTCTGCATCGTCGGCACGCTGGTGGTCGGCCCCGACAGCACGCCCGAGGAGCTGTGCGACTCGGTGGGCGGGCGCAAGGGCATGGGCTTCGACCACCCGATGTGGATGGGCCACCTCTGGCAGGTCCCCGGGTGGGAGTCGGCCTGGGGCATCTTCAGCGGGGAGAACCCGGCGATCAACCTGGCCACCAACGACGGGACCTGAGCCCCCGGCGCCGAGCTGGACGGCGGGCGCCGGCGGGGCCGGCGGTAGCGTCGGGAGGGTGGACCAGCCCTCTGACGACGACGCGCCCGAGGGCGGAGCGACCGTCAGCGACGTGGCCGGCGTCGGCGCCGCGCCTGAAGGGTTCCGCTCGGGCTTCGTGACCCTCGTCGGCCGGCCCAACGTGGGGAAGTCGACGCTGCTCAACCAGATCCTCGGGCAGAAGGTCACGATCGTCTCCGACAAGCCGCAGACGACCCGCCACCGCATCCAGGGGGTGCTCACCCGGCCTGATGCCCAGGTGGTCTTCGTCGACACGCCCGGCATCCACAAGCCCCGTACGGCTCTCGGGGAGCGCCTCAACACGACCGCCGAGGGCGCGATCCCCGACGTCGACGTGGTCGCGTTCGTGATCGACGCCACCCAGCCGCTCGGTCGGGGCGACCGGTGGGTGGCATCCCGGGTCCCCCGCGACGCGGTGGTCGTGGTCAACAAGGTCGACGCCGCCCCGGCGCGGGCCGTGCTCGACCAGCTGCAGGCGGCCGCCGAGCTCGACCTGTCCGAGTACTTCCCGGTCTCGGCCCGCACCGGCGAGGGGGTCGACGCCCTGGTGGAGCACCTCGTCTCGCGGCTGCCCGAGGGGCCTCGCTACTACCCCGACGACATGGTGACCGACGTCCCCGAGGCGTTCTGGGTCGCCGAGCTGGTACGCGAGCAGCTGCTGGCGGTGACCCGCGACGAGCTGCCCCACTCGATCACCACCCGGGTCGTCGAGTGGGAGTGGCCGGTGATCCGGTGCGAGATCCTCGTCGAGCGCGAGTCGCAGAAGGGCATCGTCATCGGCCACAAGGGGGCCGTGCTCAAGGAGGTGGGCACCGCCGTGCGCCGCCAGCTCCCCGAAGGGGCGTTCCTCGAGCTGCACGTCAAGGTCGACAAGGACTGGCAGCGCCGCGACGGCGCGCTCGACCGCCTCGGTTTCTGACCGCCGGGCCCGGGCGCAGCGCGCCCTCAGGCGGCGGCGCTGCCCGCCCCCCGCAGCTCGCGCAGGAACGCCTCGACCTCGGCCCGGTCGCGCGTGCGCCGCATGCGGGGGAGCGTGGCGACGATCTTCGGCCCGTAGCGCGCCGTGGCCAGCCGGGGATCGAGCACCGCTACCGCACCCCGGTCGGTGGACGTGCGGATGAGCCGCCCGACGCCCTGCGCCAGCAGCGTGGACGCCCGCGGCACGTCGATGGCGAGGAACGCCCCGTCGCCCACGTGCTCGCGCCGGGCCTGGAGCAGGGGGTCGTCGGGCCGCGGGAACGGGAGCCGGTCGATCGTGACCAGCGACAGCGATGCGCCGGGCACGTCGATGCCCTGCCAGAAGCTCATCGTGGCGAACAGGCAGGTCTCGGGGTCGCGGGAGAAGCGCTCGACCAGGGCCTGCTTCGGCTGCTCGCCCTGGGCGAGCAGGGGGAACGGCAACCGCTCGCGCAGGGCATCCACGGCGCGATCCATGGCCTTGTAGCTCGTGAACAGCGCGAGGGTGCGCCCGCCGGCGGCCTCGACGAGGGCGGCCAGCTCCTCGATGGCGAGGTCGGCCCAGCGGGGGTCGGTGGGCCGGGGCAGCCGCGACGCGCAGTAGATGAGGCCGTTGGCCGGGTAGTCGAACGGGCTGCCGACGTCGAGCAGGTCGTCGGCGCGCTGCGGCAGGCCGAGGTGGGGCCCGAACCCCGGCGCCAGCGTGGCGCTGGTGAGCACCGCCGTGCGGCGCGACCACAGGCGCTCGCGCAGCAGCCCGGCCACGTCGAGCGGGGCCAGCCGGAGGGCCGGGGCGTGCTCGGGCCCCGTGACGAACAGGACGTGGGCGTCGGTGGGCGCGCTGACCGCGTCGATCTCCTCGAGCAGGGCGGTGGCCGCCTGCCGGGCCCGGATGGCGCGCGCCTGGACGTCGTCGCCCACACCCTCGGGGATGCCGCGCAGCGCCACCTGTGCCCCCTCGACCCGGCGGCGGACCGCGGCCAACGCCCCGGCGAGGGCGTCGGGCAACGGGGCTGTCAGCCGTTGGTCGCGGTGGGGGACGAGCGCCGACGACAGCACCGGGCCCGAGTCGGCCACCCCGGTGATGGTGTCGCCCGCCTCGGCGAGGATGCCCCGCAGAAGGCGGGCCAGATGGGTGAACCGGCCGGCGCCGATCTCGACGCCGGTGGTGGCGGAGATCACGTCGTCGACCACATGCGCCTCGTCGATGACCGTGAGGTCGTGCTCGGGGAGGATGGCGCCGTCGCTGGCGAGGTCGAGCCCGTAGAGGTGGAGGTTGACGACGACGACGTCGGCCTGGGCGGCGCGGTCGCGGGCGGCCTCGGTGAAACAGCGGTCGCCGCGGGGGCACCGGGCCGCACCGGGGCAGTCGCGCGACGTCGTGCTGACCGCGGCCCAGGCGGCCTCGCTCGGCTCGACGGCGAGCTCGGCGCGGTCTCCGGTGGCGGTGGTGGCGGCCCACGCGGCGATGGCCGCGAGCTCGTCGGGGTCGGCGCGCTCGGCCAGGCCGTCGAGCGCCAACTGGCCGGGCGCCGGGCGGCCGCCGTCCGTGCCATCGTGGTCGGTGCCGTCGCCCGGCGCGCCGTGGCCCGCCTGCGCCGGTGCCACCTCGGCCAGGCGCTGCACGCACACGTAGTTCGAGCGGCCCTTCAGGACCGCCCAGGTGAACGGGTGGCCGAGGGTGGCCTCGAGAAAGGGCAGGTCCTTGGCGGCCAGCTGGTCCTGGAGGGCACGCGTGGCCGTGGCCACGACCGTGGGCTTGCCGCTGAGCACCGCGGGGACGAGGTAGCCGAGCGTCTTGCCGGTGCCGGTGCCGGCCCGGACCACCAGGTGCCGGCCGCTGTCGATGGCCTCGGCGACCGCCCGCGCCATCTCGTCTTGCCCCGTGCGGGCCTCGCCGCCGTGGGGCAGCGCGGCCACCACCCGAGCCAGGGCGGCGGACGCGTCGGCGGCGGGCACGGAGGGCGACGGTAGCCCGTCGCCGGCGGCGGACCGCGGAGGCACCACCGCGAGCTTGGGGGGCGGGGTCACGTCGTCACCAGCCGGTCGTCGCCGGCCTCGGCCAGCGCCCGCACCTCGGCGACCGCGGCGTCGAGGTCGGCGAGGGGCCGGTCGACCGGCCCCTCGGGGGTCAGGAACACGAAGACCACCGCCACGACGGGCTCGCCCGTGGCGGCGGCGACGGCGAGCGCGTACGACGCGCCCTGCGTGCGGTAGCGGGCCACCAGCGGATCGAGGTCGGCGTCGCGCCCTGCGGGCCCCGTCTTGTAGTCGGCGACGACCAGGCCGTCGGCTCGCCGGTACAGCAGGTCGACGTAGCCCTCGAGCGTGCGCTCGCCGCCGAGCGGCACGCCGACGTAGACCTCGCGCCAGTGGCGGTGCGCCGCGGCCTCGCGCACCGTCGGCGACGCCAGCCCCGCGTCCACCAAGGCCTGGATCCGGGCCTCGTGGCCGAGGATGCCCTCGGCCGCGGCCTGCGACGCCACCGCGGCGGCGACAGTGGCGTCGGGGTCTGCGCCCCCCAGGTCGATGGTCTGGAGGACGCCGTGGACCGCTCGGCCCACGGCCGACCCGTACCGGCCCTTCTGCCACGGGGGGAGGTCGAGGTCGCGGGGGCGCTTGTGCAGGCCGGGGTCGGCCAGGACGTCGGGCCGGCCGTCGTCGGTGAGGGCGGTCGCGGCGATGGTGCGGGGCCGCCGGCTGGCGTCGAGCGCCTCGGCGAGCTGCCGCCGCCAGACGTCGAACGGCGGTAGGTCGGGCACCGCGGCGGGGCCTCCGACCTCGGGCTGCCCGGGCGGGCGCGGCGGCGGTGCCGGGGCCCCGGCGTCACCGTTGGCGGCTGCTGGCGAGGCGTCGTCGCCGGCCGGGGCGGCGATGGCGGGCAGCGCCGGCAACCGGTCGCCGAGGGCGTGGGTGAGCAGCTCGGCGCTGGTGAGCCGGTCGGGCCCGTCGGCCTCCTTCTTCCGGGTGGCGCGGTGCAGCGACACGATCAGGTGGTCTTGCGCTCGGGTGCAGGCGACGTAGAGGAGCCGGATGCGCTCGTCGTGCGACATCTGCTCGTCGATCGGCTTCCACTCTTCGAACGCGTCGCTCACGACGGCCGAGCCGACCTTGATGATGCAGGGCTGGCCCGGGGGCCACACGACCTCGGCACCGGCGGGGCGACGTTGGGGCCGAGTCGACATGCCCGACACGATCGTCACCGGGAACTCGAGGCCCTTGGCCGCGTGCACGGTCATGATGCGCACCGCGTCGTCGTCGGTCTCGGGCAGCACGGCCTCGGACACCCGGCTGCTCTCGGCGGTCTGCTGGCGGATCCATGCGAGGTACTGCCGGAGCGTGCCGTCGGTGGCGTCGGTCCACGCTCGGGCCTGGTCGACGACGAAGCGCACGCGCCGCCACAGGTCGCGGGCCCGGCCGTCGGCCTCGCCCAGCTCGAGCACGCGGCGGTCGCGCACGACACGATCGGTGAGCTCGCTGGGCGACAGCCAGCGTCGCTCGTGGTGCATGGCGCGTAGGTAGGTCAGGCCGGCGACGACGGGATCGCCCTGGTCGGCGGCGTCGGGCAGTGGCCGGCTGTGGTCGAAGTGGCCCTGGTGGTCGCGCCGGAAGCGGTAGAGGTCGTCGTCGCCGCAGCCGAACAGGGGCGAGCGCAGGGCGGCGACGACCGCCAGCTCGTCGGTGGGGTCGTCGATGGCCCGGAGCGTGAGCAGCAGGTCGCGCACCAGGCGGCTGGCGTAGACGAGCGACGCCGACTCGGCCCGGTAGGAGATGCCGGCCGACACGAGGGCGTCCTCGAGCGCCGGCAGCGAGGTGCGGGTCGGCACGAGGATGGTGATGTCGCCGAGGCGGGCCGGCTGCCAGTCGGGCGTGGCGGCGTGCGGCGCCCGGTCGACCGGCCACCCCTCGGACACGACCCGGCGGACGGCCTCGGCCACGTCGGCGGCCTCGCGCCGGCGGACCTCCGCGGCGTTGGGCGCGTCGTCGTGGGCGCCGGCGCCCAGCACCGCGACCGGCGGGCCGGCCGGTGCGGTGGGGCGCACCGGCACGAAGGGGACGTAGGGCGGCTGCGAGGGGAGGCCCTCGTGCACCTTCTCGACGATCAGCGCCCCGAAGACGTGGTTGACGACGTCGATGACGCCGGCGCCGGTGCGGAAGTTGGTGGTGAGGGCCACGCCCCGGTCGCCCGCGCCGAACCGCTCGGCCGCCCGGAGGAACAGCGAGATGTCGGCCCGGCGGAACCGGTAGATCGACTGCTTCGGGTCGCCGACGAAGAACAGGTGGCCGGGGCGGGTGTCGATGGCGTCCCACGCTCGGCCGGTGGCGTCGCCCGTGCCGGCGATGAGGACCGCGAGCTCGATCTGGATGGGATCGGTGTCCTGGAACTCGTCGATGAGCAGGTGGCGGTAGCGGTGGTGCAGCGCGGCCCGCACGCCCGGCCCGTGGGTGGGATCGCGCAGCATCTGCCGTGACAGAACCAGCAGGTCGTGGAACTCGAGCTCGCCGGCGACACGGCGCTCGTCGGCCGACTCGAGCGTGAAGCGGCGGAGGTCGACCGCCAGGCGCTGCACCGCCTGCAGGAGCACGCGCCCCCGCAGGTCGTCGAGGCCGGTGGCCAGCTGCGTCCACCGCTGCCGGAGGCCGTCGAGGTCGTACGAGGGCCAGTTGCCCTTCTGGCCCACCTTGCGGGCATTGGGGCGCCCGCTGTAGGGCCCCAGGAGCGAGAGCTGGGTGTACTCGTCGCTGGCATCGCGCACGCGCCCGGCCCATTGGGCGAGCGCCTCGAGATCGGCGAGGAGCTTGTCGCCGTCCTCGCAGCAGTGGGCGCCCTCGGCCACCACGGCGTCGGCCTCGTCGAGCAGGGTGGCGAGGTCGGCCGCCCACGGGGGGACCTCGTCGGCGCGCGCGGGGGCGTGTGCGATCGCGAGGTCCCAGTTCTGGTCGAAGGCCAGGGCGACGAGCCGCAGGTGGTCGAGGCTGACGCCGCCGGCGGTGGCCAGGAGCAGGGCGTGCTCGACGGCGGGATCGGCGAGCAGGCGGTCGACGAAACGGCTCCAGCGGTGGTCGAAGGCGACCGCCGAGGCGACCTCGTCGAGCACGTCGACCCGGGGCGGCAGCCCGGCCTCGATGGGGTGCTCGGTCAGCAGCCGCTGGGCGAAGCTGTGCAGCGTCCCGATGGCGGCGCCGTCGAGCTCGTCGAGCGCCGCGGCCACCCGCCCCGCCACGTCGTCGTCGGTCGTCGCCTGCGCCCGCAGGTCGTCGAGGCGGCGGCGGACCCGGTCGCGCAGCTCGGCCGCGGCCTTCTCGGTGAACGTGATGGCGGCCACGTGCTCGAGCCCTGCCCGACCCGTGGCGACCAGCTGGACGATGCGGTCGACCAGGGCGCGCGTCTTTCCCGACCCGGCCGCCGCCTGCACGAACAGCGTGTCGTCGAGGGCCTGGGTGATGCGGTCGCGAGCCGCCTGGTCGGGTGGGTCGACCGGCGGGGGGAGGGTCGGCGCGGCCGGGTCGGTGGTGGCGGGGGTCATGGCGCGGCCGCCTCCTCGGGCTCGGCGAGCTCGGCGTAGGGTCGCACAGCGGGGTCGTGGCGCTTGCGCTCCCAGGCGCGGCGCAGGTCGGACACGCCGAGGCCGTCGGGGTCGCACCACGGGCACCGGCCCCACGGCCCGAACGTCTCGACCGGGTGGGCGGGGAAGGTGCCGCGCTCGATGCCGGTGACGATCGTGCCGAGGGTCTCGGTGACCCGGGCGATCACGCGGTCGTCGACCGGGTAGCCCCGGCGGCTGAACCCCCCCTTCTCGGACACGAACCAGTACTCGGAGCGCACCGGGGCGTCGGGTCGCCCCGCCCGGGCCCGGGCCGCGAAGGCGTAGACCACGAGCTGCAGCTTCGTGCCCCGGCTGTCGGGGTTCTCGGCGCTGAGCGACGTGTAGTCGCGGTCGCCGCCGGTCTTGTAGTCGAGCACGAGCAGCGAGCCGTCGGGCCCGGCGTCGATGCGGTCGGCCGACCCCCGGAAGCGCAACGACCGACCGTCGGGCAGCGGCACCTCGACCGGGGGGACGTCGTCGGCGATGCCGAACCGGTACTCGGCGGCCACGGGCCGCGTGCCGGCCTCGCGCCGCTCGTCGTCGTCCGCGAACAGGAAGCGATCGGCCAGCGCGATGACGCGCGCCCGGTCGCGCCGCCAGAAGACGGGGCGGCCGGTGACGCCCTGCGCCTCGTACTCGCCGCACACCTCGGCGGCGATGGCGCGGATGCGGGCGTGGTCGTCGTCGCTCCAGGGTCGGGACGGCGACGGCTGGCGGTCGGGCGGCCGGGCCAGCACCTCGGTGACGAAGCGCTCGAGCACCTCGTGGATGAGGCTGCCGCGGGTCAGGGGCGACATCTCGAGCTGCAGCTCGGGGTCTTCGGTGGGGACGACCCCGAGGAGCCGCTCGCCGAAGAAGGCGAAGGGGCACCGCGCCCACCCCTCGAGACGGGTGGACGACACCACCCCGTCGAGCGGCGTGGGCACGCCCACGTCGGCCAGGTTGCCGTCGAACCGGGTGAACGCCGCGCTGCGCCGGGCGGCGATGACGGCCGCCCCTGCGCCCGTGCGGGGGTCGTCGGCGGCCGCCGCGCCGGCGCGCAGGCGGTACTCCTGCTCGGTGGCCGGAAACGCGGACCGGCTGACCCCGGCGGCGAACGACGGAACGTGGTGGACCCACGGCGCCCGCGTCGCCGGGTCGTCGAGTGCGTCGGTGGTGACCCGCGCCCCGGCCAGGTCGGAGGCCACGTCGGCCAGCCACCGGGAGGCCACCCGCTGGTTGCTGGCGCGCAGATCGCCCCGGGGCAGGCACAGCACGTGGCGGTCGGCCGAGGCGAGCGCCGCCAGCACCTGGCGGTGGTCGCGCCCCACGCGGTCGCGGCGCAGGGCCAGCTCGCCGAGGGCCTGCCTCCGGTCGCCGTCGGGCAGCAGGGCGTCGTCGCGCACCGGGGCCGGGAGCGACCCCTCGGCCATGCCCAGCACGACGACGAGGTCGAGGTCGAGGCCGCTGGCGAACGACAGGGGAGCGACGAGCACGCCCTCGCCGAACCGCCCCACCCGCCCGAGGTCGGCGTCGAGCTCGATCTCGAGCGTGCGCCGGAACACGTCGAGCGTCGCGGGCCCGGCGATGCCGTCGAGCGTCGCCAGGCGGTCGAGGGCACCGTCGATCTTCTCGGCGGCCCGCACTTCGTCGAGCGGCCACGACGCCCGCGGGCCGGCGCCGCCGGTCACCAGGTCGAGCAGGCCGCGCAGCCACGGCACACGGGCGGACCACGGCGCGGGCCGGGCCCGCGCGTCGCCGGTGCCGTCGATCAGCGCAAGCACGAGGTCGCGCAGCCGGCGCACCCGCTCGGCCTGGCGGCGCGCGTACCGGGCCGCCCCCTGGTCGCGGTCGTCGCCCGCGGCCTCGGTGCGGTCGGCCAGGCGATCGTGCTCGGCCGCGGCGCGGGCGAGCAGCGTGTCCCAGTCGGTGCGGCCGGCCACGACACCCGCGGCGCGTGACGCACGTTCCCAGGCCGCAGTGGGGGCGGCGGCAGAGCCGTCGGTGGCGCGCGAGAGCAGCCCCAGCACGTCGGCGCGACGGAAGTCGTGGTCGGGCAGCGCCAGCAGGTCGAGCAGCGTGCGCCCGACGACGCTGGCGGCCAGCGGCCGCACGGCCACCCCGTTGCGCGGGATGCCGGCCGCGGCGAGGTGCTCGTGGACGAGCCGGCCGTACGGGCGGGCGGTGCCGAACAGCAGGCCGATGCGGTCGAGCGGCGTGCCGCCGCGCACGGCCTCGAGCACCAGCCGCACCGCGGTGCGCACTTCGTCGTCGGCGTCGGACGTCGTGACGATCCGCGTCGCGGCGGCGGACACCGGCAACGGCGGCGCGGCCGTCGCCGGTCCCTCGGGCAGCGCCACGCCGATGCGCGCCACGGACCGGCGCACGCCCTGGTCGGCGTCGGGGCGCCCGGTGACGCCCACGACGACCGTGGCGGGCAGCCGGGCGACGAGTGCGGCGAGGAGCACGGCCTGGCGGCGGAGCAGGTCTTGCGGCAGGTGGACCACGAGGGCCCCCAGCTCCGCGGCCAGCCGGGCGTCGTCGGTCGCCTCGACGGCGGCCACCGCCGCGTCGGTGAGGTCGGACTCGTCGTACCATCCGTCGGTCAGCAGGGCGCGGGCCCGGCCGCACAGCCGGACGACGTCGTGGGCGCGGCGCCCGGCCCGCCCGAGCGCGGCCAGCGCGTCGGGGGAGAGGTCGGAGAGCTCGGCGTACGTGGCCACCAGCGCCTGCTCGGTGGCGGGGTGGGCGGCGACGGGGGCGAACATGCCGGGGTCGTCGGCCAGGGCGTGCCGCAGGGCGGCGGCCAGGACGGGGGTCGACACCGGACGGCGCCCCGCGGCGGCGAGCGCGGTGGCGCCGAGCAGCTCGGCCAGCCGATAGGGGGTGGCGAACGTGACCGCGGCGACGCCCTCGCCGCCGGTGCCCAGCCCGCCGAGGGCGCCGCCGGCCAGCAGCCGGCGGGCGGTGATGCCCACGTGGTTGGAGGGGACGACGACCGTGACCGGCGCCAGCGCGTCGCCCGCCTTGGCGGCGGCGACGGCGTCGCGCAGCGCCCGGAGCGCGGGACGGCCGTAGGGGGTGGTCACGACCTCGATGGGCACGGGGGTCAGGCTAGGCAGGGGGTGTGACAGTCTCGGCGGATCCGGCCGCCTCACCGGTGGTGGCCTCGGTGACCGCCCCGCCGCGGTCGGCGGCGAGCGGGACCTCGCCCTTGATGCGGGGCACCTTGATCTCGACGGTCACCGTGCCGTGGGCCTGCTCGTGGTGGACCACGTTGTACGCCGACGTGTACACGATCAGCCGCGCCGCGATCGCCAGCCAGGCGAGGATGGCGAACACGACGCCCAGCGAGCCGTACAGCGCCGACGCCGAGCTGACCGCTCGCGGAACGAAGACCGTTCCCACGAGCTTGAGGACCTCGAGGCCCACCCCGCCCAGCACCGCGCCCGGCAGGTGGTCGGTCCACGGGACGGACACGTTGGTGAGGGCGCGGAACATCCACAGGAACAGCACGGCGTCGACCACGACGCCGAACGCCACGGTCGGGATCAGCGCCGGTCCGGGCAGCTCGCCGGCAGCCGCGCTCGAACGCGACCGAGCCGAAGAAGACGAGGCCGGCGCCGGCCAGCCAGACCAGGTCGATCAGCTTCGCCTTCCAGCCCGGACGGCCGCGGACCTGCCACGTGGCGTTGAGCGCCTGCCCGATGGTGCCGACCACGCCCAGGCCGGCCCAGAGAAGCCCGAGGAAGCCGACCAACGAGGCTGCCCGCCGGCTGTGCTCGGCGCGGTCCAGGGCGTCGAGCACCTGGTCAGCGGCCGAGCCGGTCAGGCCGAGCTGGTCGACGACCTCCGCCGGGAAGTCGGTGTCGTTGGCCGAGACGAACCCGAGCACCGCGATCGCCACGAGCAGGAGCGGGAACAGGGACAGGAAGCCGGCGAGGGCGATCGACGAGGACAGCGGACCGCCCCCGACCGCATTGACGCGCTCGTGCACCGTGAGGCCCTCGTCCAGCCATCCGAACCGGGCGCGTAGCCGGTCGAGCATGGTGTCACCTCGGTGCCGCGGGGCCGGGTGGCCGCGTCGTCACGTCTCATCCCTTACCCGACTCACCGGGTAGTTTGCCCGAGTGATCCCTGACGGCATCGACCCCCGGCGCATCCCCCGCCACATCGCGTGCGTGATGGACGGCAACGGGCGGTGGGCCGAGCGACGGGGGCTGCCCCGCACGGACGGGCACGCGGCGGGCGAGGAGGCCCTCGTCGACGCGGTGGACGGGGCCCTCGAGCTGGGCACGGAGTGGCTGACCGTCTACGCCTTCTCGACCGAGAACTGGCGGCGACCGGCCGACGAGGTCCGGTTCCTCATGGGGTTCAACGAATCGCTGCTGCTGCGCCGCCGCGACGAACTGCACGCCAAGGGCGTCCGGGTGCGGTTCATCGGCCGGCGCGACTGGCGGGTGCCGCGCCGGGTGCTGCGCCGCATCGACGAGGCGGTCGAGCTGACCCGCGGCAACCGGCGCCTGACCCTCACGCTGGCGTTCAACTACGGCGGGCGGGCCGAGATCATCGACGCCGTCCGGGCCATGGTGGAGGCCGGCACGCCGGCCGACAAGGTCACCGAGAAGCGGCTCCGCCAGCACCTGTACGCCCCCGACATGCCCGATCCCGACCTCGTGGTGCGCACGTCGGGCGAGTACCGCATCTCCAACTTCCTGCTGTGGGAGCTCGCCTACAGCGAGCTGGTGTTCACCGACGTGCTGTGGCCCGACTTCCGCCGCCAGGACCTGTTCGACGCGGTGCGCGACTTCCAACACCGCGACCGGCGGTACGGGGGCGTCAAGGCGGCGGGCGGGACCGCGTAGCGGGGCCATGGCGCTGTACCACGACCGCGGCGTGGTGCTGCGCACCTACAAGCTGGGCGAGGCCGACCGCATCGTTTCGATCCTCACCCGGGGCCACGGCAAGGTGCGGTCCGTCGCCAAGGGCGTCCGCAAGACGAAGAGCCGCTTCGGCGGGCGGCTGGAGCCCGCCAGCCACGTCGACCTCCTCATGTACGAGGGGCGCGGCGAGCTCGACATCGTGTCGCAGGCCGAGACGGTCGACGTCTTCCGCCCCCTGCGCGACGACCTCGACCGCCTCGCCCGAGCGGCGTCCCTGCTCGAGGCCGCCGACCAACTGTCCCTCGAGCGCGAGGCGAACGCCCCGCTCTACGAGATGCTCGTCGGCGCGCTGCGCACCCTGGCGGCACGAGATGCCCCGCTGGTCGTGCCCGGCTTCCTGCTCAAGGCGCTGGCGCTGGAGGGCTATCGCCCCCAGGTCGAGTCGTGCGGGGCGTGCGGCGAGGCCGGGCCGCTGGTGTCGTGGGCGATGGAGGAGGGCGGCCTCCGCTGCGCCGCGCACCGCCAGGGCCCGGCCATCAGCCCCGACGCCGTCCTCGTGCTGCAGCACATACTGGGCGGGCGGCTGTCCGCGGCGCTCGAGGAGACGCGCCCGCCCGTGGTGTCTGAGGTGGACCACCTCGTGGTGCGGGCATTCGAGCACCACGTCGAGCGCCGGCTGCGCTCGGTCGGCACGCTCGACCGCGGCTGAGATCGGGCGCGGGCGCCCGCGGGGCGGCGGTCAGAGGGGGCGCCACTGCTTGGTGGCGTCGTCCCAGCCCAGCCACTGGCCCCGCTGTGGTTCCCACACGATGTAGGTGCCGCGGGCGGCGTCCCACTGCGGGTTGTAGCCCGTAGGGGCCGGCTGCGCCGCCGGCTGTGGTGCCGGTTGCGCCACCGGCGTGGGGGCGGGGGTCGCCGGGCTGGCCGCACCCGTCGGGGCGGACGCCGGCGCCGGGCCCCCGCCGGCCCCGGGCCGGTCGCTCGTGGCCCCCGCGGGCCACGGCGTCGACGGCGCGTTGTCGGCGGGAGCGGTGGCAGGGGTCTCGCCGGAGGGCGCCGCGCCGAGGCCGCCGGCCGGCGGGCCTTGCGCCGCGCCGCCGCCCGCGGGCGTGGACGACGGGGGCGCTGGTCGCGGCACGACGCGGGTCGGGGGAGTGGCGGGCGCCCCGGAGGGCGCCGCGGCGCCGGCGGGCGGACCGCTTGCCCCCGGAGGCGGGAAGCCGCCCGACGCAGGGCCGCCCCACGGCGCCTGCTGCTGGGGCGGAGCGCCCCAGGCGGGCGTTCCGACGCCGGCCGGCGGGGCACCCCACGGGGCGCCGGGTGCGCCAGGCGCACCGGGCGCGCCGTACGGGGACATTGCAGCTGTCGTCAGCCCGGGCACGACGACCGGCCCGCTGTGGGCCTTGCCGACCACGAACGTCTTGGCCGCCATGTCGCCGACGCGCCGGTGCCCCTTCGTGGTGAGGCCCGTGATGAACCCGACCAGCGGGATGCCGCACGGCTGGCCGTCGACGATCCAGAGGAGCGTGCGCACGAGGCCCCGGCCGAACCCGGGGGTGCCTCCCTGCTCGTTCACGACCTTCAGCCCGAACACGGCCTTGCCCGGCGTGCGGCCCGTGGCGCCCTGCAGGGCGGCGTACAGGGCGACGAAGGCCACCCAGGTGACGATCTGCACGGCCACGTCGCCCGTCGTGGTGAAGTACACGCGGTCGCCGATCTCGACGCAGCTCGCCACGTCGTTGTCGTCGTACACCGCGTCGCAGGGGTCGGACACCGCGTCCGGCACCTCGTAGTACTCGGCGAGCGGGCTGAGCGGCGTCGGCCCGACGAAGGCCATGACCAAGACGTAGAGCAGCAGGTCGATCACGAAGCCGCCGATGCGTCGTCCCACCACGGCCGTCGGGTCGGCGGTCGTCGCCGTCGGGGGCGCGGGCGACGCGGCCGGGAAGGGGTACGCGGTCACGGCCGTCGTTCTACCACCGCTACCACCCACCCGCGGACGCAGCGGCGAGCCGGAGCGGGGGCGTCGGCGCAGGCCGGAACCGGTTCGGGACGGCGGGGCGCGCTCCGTACACTGGTCGGCCATGCCCGAAGCCCCGGCCCCCGACGCTGCCCTGTTCGACAAGGTCGTCAACCTGTGCAAGCGGCGCGGCTTCGTGTTCCCGTCGGCCGAGATCTACGGGGGCTTCCGCTCGACCTACGACTACGGGCCGGTCGGCGTCCTGCTGCTGCGCAACGTGAAGGAGGCGTGGTGGCGGGCGATGGTGCAGCTGCGCCACGACATCGTCGGCCTCGATGCCGCCATCCTGTCGCCGCCGGCCGTGTGGGAGGCGTCGGGTCACCTCAAGAACTTCACCGACCCGCTCGTCGACTGCCGGGTGTGCCGCGAGCGGTTCCGCCTCGACAAGCTCGACGACCCCGAGGTCTGCCCCAACTGCGGCGCCAAGCACAGCTTCACCGAGGCCCGGCAGTTCAACCTCATGTTCAAGACCTACGCCGGGCCGGTCGAGGGGGCGGGGGCCGAGGTCTACCTGCGCCCCGAGACCGCGCAGGGCATGTTCCTCAACTTCAAGAACGTGCTGGAGACGTCGCGCAAGCGCCCGCCGTTCGGCATCGCGCAGATCGGCAAGTCGTTCCGCAACGAGATCACGCCCGGCAACTTCGTGTTCCGCACCCGCGAGTTCGAGCAGATGGAGATGGAGTACTTCGTCCCGCCCGACGAGAGCGCGCAGTGGTACGAGTACTGGTGCCGGGAGCGGATGGACTGGTACCTCGGGCTGGGCATCCCGGCCGAGATGCTGCGCCTGCGGGCGCACACCATCGACGAGCTGTCGCACTACTCGTCGGGCACGAGCGACGTCGAGTTCCTGTTCCCGTGGGGCTGGGACGAGCTCGAGGGCATCGCCAACCGCGGCGACTACGACCTGCGCCAGCACGCGGCCCACTCGGGCGAGAGGCTCGAGTACTTCGACCAGGCGGCCAACGAGCGCTACGTCCCGCACGTCATCGAGCCCGCCGCGGGCGCCACGCGCACGGCGATGGCGTTCCTCATGGCGGCCTACGACGAGGAGGAGGTGGCCCGCGAGGGCCAGGGCCAGGGCGAGGTCCGCACCGTCCTGCGCTTCCACCCGCGCGTCGCCCCCTACAAGGTGGCGGTGCTGCCGCTGTCGAAGAAGCCCGAGCTGCAGGGCCCGGCCAACGAGGTGCTCGCCGCCCTCCAGCCGCACTGGATGTGCGACTACGACGAGACCCAGGCCATCGGCCGCCGCTACCGCCGGCAGGACGAGCTCGGCACGCCGTTCTGCGTCACCGTCGACTTCGACACGCTGAACGACCACGCGGTGACGGTGCGCGACCGCGACACCATGGCTCAGGACCGCGTGCCGATCGCCGACCTGCACGACCACCTGCGCCCCCGCCTCGAGGTCTGACGAGGCCCGTCCGCGGGCGTCGGTCAGCGTGCGGCCCGCGACAGGTCGGGCGCCGGCGCCAGGGCGCCGAGGCCCAGGTCGAGCTCGCGGTCGGCCCAGCTCAGGACCGTGCACACGAGCGGCGCCACCGACTCGCCGATCGGCGTGCGGTCGGGATCGGGGCTGCACCGCACGAAGCCGCCCTCGGCGCCGGGGCCGCTGACGAGCTCGACGTCGGGCACGTCGTCCGCGGCCGCGCGGCACGTCCCGTCCCGCACGACCAGCGACCGTGTGGACGTCTCGGCCAGCTCGCGTCGGACGAACACCCAACCGCCGCCGCCCCGGTGCGCGTCGGCGGCGGCGGTGAGCGCGGCCTCGAGGTCGGCGGCCGTCACGGTGACGGGCAGGCCCGCGGCGCTCACCCAGTGGAGCGGGAGGAGGGTCAGGTCGGGCACCGCGCGGGCGATGACGCTCAACCCGGCGCCGAAGCGCGGGTTGAGCTCGGTGGGGCGGAAGCCGTCGGCGGTGAGCACGCCGTCGACGCCGTAGGACCCGGCGAACGCGACCTCGTCGCGGAGCAGCGCGCCGACGCGGCGGGCGACGTCGCGCATCTCGTCCCGGTCGGCCGCGGGCGGGTCCCAGAACGAGGCGGCGCCGGCGTAGCGGAACCCCGGCGGGTCGGCGGTCCGCAGCGTGACCATCTCGATCGGGCGGAAGACCGCGATGCCGTCGGTCGTCACGATGCCGTGGATGCTGCAGGGGATGCCGTCGAGCAGCGGCGCCACGCGCACGCGGTCGCACCGCGCCGCCAGGAGCGCCTGCGCGTCGGCCGCGGTCTCGGGGCTGGTCACCCAGCGCACGAGCGTTCCGCCCCCGTTGAAGCCGGCCCGCGCGTCGCCCGACCACACGGTGCCCGCGCCGGCGTCGAGCCGGGCAGCGGCGGCGTCGAGCGCGCTCCGGTCGCCGGCCACCACGACCTCCGACGGCGCGCACACCACGCCGGCCTGCTCGAACAGCGTGTCGTTGGTGGTCTTGTCCTCGAGGGCGACCCACTCCGGCCGCCGGGCGCCGAAGGCGGGACGGCCGGCGACGGACCTGACCGTGTCGTACGGCGCCACCAGCACCAGCGCCTCGCCGTCGGGATCGAAGGTCTCGACGGCATCGCGGACGGCCTCGGGCGGGTCGGCCATCGCCCGCTCGACGATGCGGAAGACCTCCATCGTGCCGGGCGTCCGGATGTCGAGCGACACCCACGTGGCGAACGTCGGGTCCGGGAGGTCGCCCGTCCCGACGAACGGGGCCACGAGCAGGCAGCTCTCCGCCCCGAGGGCCTGGAGCTGGGCCACGGTCGGCGTGGCGCCCGCCACGGGGAACCCGGCGACGATGATCCGCCGCCCCGCGACGAGCGACCGGGCCATCTCGGTGAGCCGCGCGACAACGGTTGCGGTCGCCGGATCCGAGCCGTCGGCTTCCATGGGCGGACGGTAGCGGCGGCCCCCGGCTCTGCTGGCCGGGTTTCGGTCCGGAACGGCGGAGGTGGTCAGCCGTCGTCCCCCGGGCGCCAGGCCCGGTCGCGCTTGCGGGCCGAGGCCCTGCCCTTGGCGTCGAGGCGGCGCTGCTTGGCGCCGCGCGACGGGCGCGTCGGGCGGCGCGGGGTGATCGGGACGCTGGCCTCGTCGATCAGGGCAGCGAGCCGGTCGCGGGCGATGCTGCGGTTGCGCCACTGCGAGCGCGAGTCGTCCGCCCGCACGCGCACCTCCTCGCCCAGGACGGCCCGCGCCCGCGCCGCCCCCGGGCCGTCGAGGGCGTTGAGGTCGGCCACCAGCTCGACCGCGGAGGCCGTGACGTTGCGGTGCTGCCCACCCGGCCCGGACCCCCGGGCGAACGTCTCGACCAGCGCCCGGGCCGGCAGGCGCAGGCCGCGGGCGGTCGTGAGGTCGTCGTCGGAGGGGGTCACGGCCACCAGCCTGCCGGGTCGGTGGCCGCCAGCCCGGCATCCGCACCCCGTCGCACTGCCTCCGTACACTCTGCGCCATGGTGCCGGTACGGGGAGTGGCCAGATGGCCGGCCTGATGCGCCTCGCCCGGGGGGCGATGGCCGTGGCGATCCTCGCCGCCATCGTGGTCCAGCTGGGCGAGAGCGCCGACCGCGAGACGTTCAGCGCGGTCAACTTCTTCAGCTACTTCACGATCCTCAGCAACGTCTCGGCGCTCGCCGTACTGGGAGCGGCGGCCGTCCGGCCCGCGCTGCTGGACGACGACCGCTTCCAGGCTGTGCGGGGGGCCGCGACCCTGTACATGACGGTCACGGGTCTGGTCTACGCGGTGCTCCTGGCGCCGCGGGTGTCCGACCTCGGCCTGACCGAGCCGTGGGTCAACACGGTGCTCCACCAGGTCGGTCCGATCGTGGTGGTCGTCGACTGGTTGATCGCGCCGCCGCCGCGGCGGGTGAGCGTCGGGACCGCGGCGTCGTGGCTGGCGTTTCCCGTGGTGTGGCTGGCGTACACGTTCGTCCGGGCGGCGGTCACCGACTGGTACCCGTACCCCTTCCTCGACCCCGACGAGGACGGCGTGGGGGCCGTCGTCGTGTCCTGCATCGGCATCGCGGTGCTGATCGTGGCCCTGGCCGCCGCGCTGCGGTGGTGGGCCGGCCGGGGCGTCAGGGCTGGAGCATCCGTCCGAGCCGCCGGCTCGCCACCCTGAGCCCGAGCCACCCCATCGCCACGAGGTAGGCGGCGTGGAGGAACAGGACTGGTGTCGGGTCGCCGAGGACCAGCGCCCGTTCGATGGCCACGCCCTGGTACAGCGGGGTGAGCCGGACGACCCAGGCCAGGCCGTCGGGGTACTGCGAGAGCGGGAAGAACGTGGCCGAGAACAGGAACATCGGCAGGATGGCGAGCTGGACATAGTCGAAGTCGAACCACGACCGCATGAACGTGGTGAGCCCCAGGCCGGCGCCCGAGAAGCCGAACCCGATGAGGGCGGCGCCCGGCACGGCCAGGACCCCCCAGCCCGAGGGCGTCAGGCCCATCGCCCACATCGTCGCCAGGAACACCCCCGACTGCAGCACGCCCCGCAGCAGGGCCCAGGTGAGCTCGCCCCGCACGATGTCGTCGACGCCGAGCGGCGTGGCCAGCATGCCGTCGTAGGTCTTGGCGTACTTGTACTTGAAGAAGAAGTTGAAGGTCGTGTCGAACACGCAGCCGTTCATGGCGGCCACCGCCATCATCCCCGGCGCCACGAACTGGTCGTACTCGATCGGGCCGTGGGGGCCGGGAACCTGGCCGACGAGGGCGCCCACGCCGATCCCGATCGAGAACAGGTAGAAGAACGGCTCGACGAACCCGCTGAGGAACACCGGCCACGCCCGCAGGTAGGTGCGCGAGTTCCGCTCGACGACCCGCAGCGTGCGCCGGCTGCCGGCGAGGGCGACGGCGGTGCTCATGGATCGCTCACGGGGCCAGCTTCGCCCGGAAGGTGGCGACGCCCCACCAGCAGCCGGCGGCGACGACGGCCAGCAGGAACGCGGCGTGCCCGACGGCCCCGGCGAGCGAGAGCGACCCGGTGGTGGCGCCCCGGCACAGCTCGACGGCGTGCCACAGCGGGGTGACCCGGGCGAGCGGCTCGAGCCAGTCGGGCAGCTGGTCGACGGGGAAGAACGTGCCCGAGAACAGGAACATGGGCACGACGGCGATGCGCATGATGATCGAGAACGACTGGTCGCTGTCGCGCCCCGCCGAGTACGCCGTCAGCGGGGCGGCGAACGCCAGGCCTCCGAGGGCCGCGGCGGGGACGGCCAGGACGCCCCACGGCGAGATGACGCCGCCGATCAGCGCGGCCACCGCCACGAACAGCCCGGCGTTGATGAGCATGCGGACGGTCACCCAGGTGGCGTAGCCGCCGAAGACCTGGCCGGGTGACAGGGAGGTGGCCGCGGCGGCGTGGAAGGTCTTGACCCACTTGATGCCGGCCATCACCGGCCACAGCGACTCGCCCGCGGCCGCCTGCAGGGCGGTGGCGGCGAGGATGCCGGGGGTCACGAACGCCAGGTACTCGACGCCCGCGACCGTCCCCTGGTTCTCGTCGACCAGCCCGCCGAGGCCGACCCCCATCGCCCCCAGGAACAGCACCGGCATCAGCACGCCGGTGAGCAGCGACGTCTTCCACAGGTGGCCCCACACCCGGGCCTCGCGTTCGGCCACGAGGAGCATCGGCACGGCGCGGACGAGCCCGGACGGCAGCGCCCGGGCGCCGGCGCCGACGGCCTCGGGCGTGACGGCGACCGCAGCCTCACTCATCGAGCGAGCGGCCCGTGAGCAGCAGGAACACGTCTTCGAGCGAGCTGCGGCGCACGAGCACCGACTCGGGGTGCAGGCCGCGCTCGGACAGCGCGGCGACCGTGTCGTCGCCGCTGTCGGTGTAGATCAGCACGCGGTCGGCCACGGGTTCGATCCGCGCGCCCAGGCCGTCGAGTCGCGGCACCGCCGCGTCCTGCTGCTCGGGTACGGCGAAGCGCAGCTCGACGACCTCGCGCGTGCGAGTGGCGGTCGATCAGCTGGCGGGGCGACCCCTCGGCGACGATGCGCCCCTCGTCCATGATCACGAGGCGGTCGCAGAGCTGCTCGGCCTCGTCCATGTAGTGCGTGGTGATCACCAGCGTGACGCCGTCGCGCTTGAGCCGGTAGAGGCGCTCCCACAGCAGGTGGCGGGCCTGGGGGTCGAGGCCGGTGGTCGGCTCGTCGAGCAGGAGGAGGTCGGGCCGGTTGATCAGGGCCCGGGCGATGGTGAGCCGGCGCTTCATGCCCCCGGACAGGGGGTCGACCCGCGAGTCGCGGCGGTCGTCGAGCCGGGCGAAGCGCAGCAGCTCTGCGGCCCGCTCGCGGATGACGGAGACGGGCAGGCCGAAGTAGCGGCCGTAGATCAGCAGGTTGTCCCACACCGTCAGCTCGGTGTCGAGGTTGTCCTCCTGCGGGACCACGCCGAGGCGGGCCCGGATGGCGGGGCCGTCGTGGCGGGGGTCCATGCCCAGCACGGACAGGTCACCGCCGGTGACCGGCGAGACGCAGGCGATCATGCGCATCGTCGTGGTCTTGCCGGCGCCGTTGGGGCCGAGGAACCCGAACACCTCGCCGCGCTGCACGTCGACGTCGACCCCGTCGACCGCCACGTACCCGCCGAAGCGCTTGGTGAGACCGCGCGCCGAGACCAGCGGGCGGGCGTCGTCGGACGCCATCGCCGCGGCGGTCGCCGGAGCGGCGGGGGAGGGCTCGACCGGGACGTCGGGCGCGTCGGGACGGGCGGACATCACCATCGGAACCTACCGGCGGGGTGTGACAGCGTCGGTACGAGTTCGCCGGCCGGGCGCGGGGGTCGCCCGCCGCCGTCAGGAGTGCAGGCGCAGCCTGTCCACCGCCTTGTCGACGTCGCGGCGCGGCCCGGCCATGGCGATCCCCGCCAGCGCCAGGTCCGCGGTCGCCACCTTCGCCACCGCGGCCCGGTTGTCCACGTCGTTGTCGGTGGCGAACAGGTCATCGGTGTACACGGCGGTCGCCAGCCCTCGCGCCCGGGCGCGGCCGGCGGCGCGGGCGAGCGCGGCGGCGTCCGCCGCGAACACCAGCACCGGGTGGCCGAACATCGGCAGGTAACGCACCCCCGAGCCGTCGACGTACGGTTCGCCGACGAGATCCGGGAGGCGGGTGCCGATGCCGCTGACCAGGAAGGCCGTCACGTTGAGGGCCTGCCACGCAACCAGGTCGTCGCGCACGACCACGGCGATCTTCGGCGGGGGCGGGACCGGGGCGTCAGCGCCGTCGAAATCGTCCATGGCGTGATCTCACCCCAGGGCGGGCGTGACCGTCTTGTACGTTCTTCGCGTGGTCGCAGCCGGCCCGCACGAGTACGTCGAGGCGTGGGACCCGCACGTCGCAGGGGTGCGCGAGGTGTTCCACGCCCGCTTCGTCGACTACGCCTACCCGCGCCACACCCACGACGCCTGGACGGTCCTGACGGTCGACCAGGGCGCGGTCCGCTACGCCCTCGACCGGCGTGATCACGGCATCGCCGGAGCCCTGGTCTCGCTGCTGCCGCCGCACGTCGCCCACGACGGGCGGGCCGCCACCGCGGCCGGGTTCACCAAGCGGGTCCTGTACCTCGAGCCCGACGTGGTCGATCCTCGTCTCGTCGGGCGGGCCGTCGACCGCCCCACCATCGCCGACCCCGCGTTGGCCGCCGCCGTCCGCGCCCTCCACGACGCCCTGCGGCGCGGGGTCCCGCTCCTCGAGGCGGACACCCGGCTCGCCCTCGTCGCCGAGCGCCTGGAGACCCACCTGTGCGGGATGCCGGACCCGCCGGGCGCCGACCCGGCCGACCCGAGCGTGGCCGAGGCCGCCCGGGACGTCCTCGACGCCGACCCCGCGACGGCGACGACGCTGGCCGACCTGGCCCGCACCGTCGGCGCCTCGCCCACCCACGTCGTGCGGGCGTTCACGCGCCGGTTCGGCCTCCCGCCGCACGCCTACGTGGTGGCCCGCCGGGTGGACGCCGCCCGCCGCCTGCTGCTCGCGGGCCGGTCTCCCGCCGAGGTGGCCGCCACGGTCGGGTTCCACGACCAGCCGCACCTCACGCGTCACTTCCGCCGACACGTGGGCACGACGCCGGGTCGCTTCCGCCGTCCCGCGGCCTGACGGACCCGGCCCCGCCCCTGGTGAGGGTCGGTTCCTCCCCGAATCGCCCCGCTGCGTTCAATCGCCGTTCGCCTGCGCCTCACCGGGCGGTCGGGGGCCGTCGTTACGTTCCGCATCGACGTGCCGTTGCGCACACAACGACCCTTCCGGGAGGTCCGGTGTCCACTGTCGATCGACGCTCGTTCCTGAAGTCCGCGGCCGCAGGTTCGGGCGCGCTCGCCCTGGCCGGGCCGCTGCAGGCCTTCGCCGCCCGTGCCGCGGGCGCCGCCCCCGAGGACGGAGGTCGGCATGGTGGCGGCAACCCCAGCTACGGCCCGATCGCTCCGGTGGCCGACAACACCACGGGCCAGGAGCTGCTGGCGCTGCCGGCCGGCTTCCAGTACTGGTCGTTCGGCGACGTCGGCAGCCCGATGTCCGACGGGCTGCCCACCCCCGCGGCCCACGACGGCATGGCGGCGTTCCCGTGGGGCCGGAAGATCCGCCTGGTCCGCAACCACGAGGTCCGGGGCGCCGGCACCGCGTTCGGCCCGGCCGACCTCGCCTACGACGCGGGCGCCGGCGGCGGGAACACGATCGTCGAGTTCGACCCCCGGAACCCGGGTTCGCCGCGGTCGTGGGGCGTCCTCAGCGGGACCAGCACCAACTGCGCCGGCGGCCTGACGCCGTGGCTGTCGTGGCTCACCTGCGAGGAGACCACCGAGACGCTCGGGAAGCCCCACGGCTACGTGTTCGAGGCGCCGGCCTGGGCCCACGGCTTCCGACCGGCCACGCCGATCCCCAGCATGGGGCGGTTCGCCCACGAGGCCCTCGTCGTCGAGCCATGGACCAACATCACGTACCTGACCGAGGATGCCGGCGGGGCCTCGGGCTTCTACCGCCACGTGCCGCACTCGTGGCTGCGGCCCCTGGCGGGCGGCAAGCTGCAGATGCTCAAGGTCGTCGGGCAGGACAACGTGAACCTCGGCGCCAGCTTCCCCGTCGGCACGACGTTCGACGTCGAGTGGGTCGACATCGCCCAGCCCGACCCCGCGCCGGGCGGCGCCACCCCGTTCCAGCAGGGCGCGGCGCTCGGCGGGGCCGCCTTCCGCCGCCTCGAGGGTGCCTGGTACTCGAGGGACGACCGGGCCATCTACTTCAACTCCACCGACGGCGGTGCGGCCAGCGCCGGGCAGGTGTGGGCGTGGCGGCGCGAGCGCCGGCGCGAGGTGATCGAGCTCGTCTACGAGTCGCCGTCGACCGACGTGCTGCTCAAGCCCGACAACCTCACGGTGAGCCCGCGGGGCGGCGTGCTGCTCTGCGAGGACCCCGACCGGGCCCGCCAGTCCTACCTGCGGGGACTGACCGAGGACGGCGAGCTGTACGACTTCGCCGCCAACGTCCGGCCCGGGACGATCCCCGGCTCGTCGACCCCCCAGTCGTGGGACGAGTTCGCCGGGGCGACGTTCAGCGGCGACTGGCTGTTCGTCAACATCCAGACGCCGGGCGTCACCTTCGCCATCACCGGCCCCTGGAGCGACGGCCCGCTGGGCTGATCCCCGCTCGCCCGAGCGTGACGGCGTCCCTGCGGCGCCGTCACGCGAGGGCGGCGTCGATGGCGGCGAGGGCGACGTCGACGACCTCGCCGCGCGGGCAGGGCACCGGCCGCCGTGCGCAAGGATGCCACCCGGTCGGGCCCGAGGGCCTCGACCAGCCCGTCCTCGACGGCGGCCAGCTCGGCTGCGACGACGTCGACCTGCACATCGGGAGCCTCGGGGGCGGCATCGGCCGCCGCCAAGAGCGTGACCGCTGCCTGGTGCTGCCCGGCGTCGGCAAGCAGGGTGGCGAGGTTGCGGAGCGTCGTCCACACCTGTGTCCAGTGCCCCGACCTCCGCCACGCCGGCAGCAGGGTGCGGTAGCCCTCGAGCGCCCGCCGCGGTCGCCCCGTCGCGCCCCACACGCGCACGAGCCCCACCGAGGCCACGCCCTCGACGAAGGCGGCCCCCACCGAGCGGGCCAGCGTGATCGCCTGGCCGTACAGGTCGGCGGCGGCCTCGGGATCGGATCCCGCAGCCATCTCGGCCGCCGTGTAGAGGGCGAACGCCCGGTAGGACGGACAGCCGAGCCGATCGGTGGCGGTCATCGCACGCCCGAGCAGGTCTCGGGCCCGGTCGTCCTGGCCGCCGTACCACGCCGCCAGGGCCGCCGGGCCGAGGTACTTGGCGCCGGCGTCGGGAGCCAGCCCCGCCGTCGCTTCCCACTGGTCGGCGGCGTCCGCGGGGTCGCCGCGGAACAGGATCGCCGACGGCAGCGCCCCTCGGGCCCGTACCGATCCGGCTGGCGTCGGCGACGCGGCGATCGCCGCCTCGGCCAGCCGCATGGAGTCGTCGAGGCGGCCCTGCAACCACGACGAGCTGGCGGCGGCGCCGAGTACGTCGGCCCGACGCGGGTGATCGGCGAGCGCCGGGTCGCCGGCCAGCTCGATCGCCCAGCCCGCCACGTCGGGCAGGTCGCGATAGGTCGTCACGTCGTCGAGCCCGATCGTCAGCGCCACCCGGGCGTCGAGGTCGTCGAGGTCGCCGGCCAGGTTCCAGGCGGCCCGGAGGTTGGCCAGCTCGCTTCGGAGGCGGGCGTCGGCCTGGGCCTCGTCGGGGCCCGAGGCCAGGCGGTCGACGTCGGCGACCAGCTGCGTCGCCCACGCCACCAGCGCCTCGTCCGCCACGGTCCGGCCGCCAGTGACTTCGAGCCGGCCAAGGGCGAAGGCCCGCACCGTCTCGAGCGGGCGATAGCGCGTCGTGTCGCCGAGCGGCGTCGACGCGCGGCGCGCCACCAGCATCGAGGCGTCGACGAGGTGGGCGACGACCGCGGCGGGGTCGCCCGTGATGCCGACCCGGGGACCGAGCCACTCGGCGGTGGCGAGGTCGACCCCGCCCGGGAACGCGGCGATGGCGCCGAGCAGCGCCACCTCGTCGTCGGGCAGCGCCCGGTAGGACCACTCGATCGTGTCGCGCAGGGTGCGGTGGCGGGCGTCGGCCGCCGGGCGCCCCGCTTCGAACAGGTCGAGCGCCCGGTCGAGGCGGGCGTGGAGGTCGACCAGCGACAGCGACCCGACCCGGCCCGCCGCCAGCTCGAGGGCAAGCGGGAGGCCGTCGAGACGCCGGACGATGTCGGCGACGAGCGTGGCGTCGCGGCCGGCGGGGGACAGGTCGGGCTGCGCCGGCGGGCGTGGGCCAGGAACGCCTCGACGGCCGGCACGCCGCCGGCACCGTCCGTGCCCTCCTCGGGCACCGGCAGCGGACCGAGGCGCACGAGGTGCTCGCTGGCGAGGCCGAGCGGCTCGCGCGAGGTCGCCAGCAGGGCCAGATCGGGGCAGGCGTCGACCAGCGCGCCGGCGAGGTCGCGGACCGGGGCCAGCACGTGCTCGCAGTTGTCGAGCACCACCACCGGCGCCCCTCCCGCGAGGGCGTCGCGCGCCGCGGCCACCACCTCGTCGCCGTCCCGGGGTCGGAGCCCCAGCGCCGTCGCCACCGCCGGCACGACGTGGCGGTCGTCAGTGACGGCGGCCAGCTCGACCAGCGTGACGGGCCGTCCCCCGTCGGCGATGTCGGCTGCGGCCTCGAGCACCAGGCGGGTCTTGCCGACGCCTCCTGGGCCCACCAGCGTGATCAGCCGCTCGGTCGCCATGCGCCGGTGCAGCTCGGCGAGCTCGTGCTCGCGCCCGACGAGCGGGGAGGCGGGCCGCGGCCGTCGGCCCGGACCGGCGCCGCCTGCCGGTGCTCGCACGCGGTCGGGGCTGGCGGCCAGCGGACCGAGCGCGGCCGCGTGCTCGGCCTCGGCGAGCTCGGGGCCGGGGTCGAGGCCGGTCTCGTCGGCCAGCCGGCGGCGGAAGTCGTGTGCGGCGCGCAGCGCGTCGGCCTGCCGCCCGGCGACCGTCAGGACGCGCACGAGCAGGGCGTGCGTGCGCTCGCGCAGCGGATCGTCGGCGGCGGCGCGGGTGGCGTCGGCGACCAGGCGCGCGTCCCGTTCGCCGGCCGCGGCTGCGGCGAGGCGGGCCGCGAGCCACTGCGTCGGTCAGGTCCCGCCGCAGCTCGGCGAGGGCGGTCGCCTCGGCCGCCAGCGGAGCGACGTCGGCGAACTCGGCCAAGGCGGCGCCGCGCCACAGGGCCGAGGGCCGCGCCAAGTCGCCGCGGGATCGCCCCGGGCGGCGCCGCTCGGCGGCACGCCGGGCCTCGGCCGCGTCGAGCTCGTGGGGCTCGAGGGCCAGGCGGTACCCGGTGCCGGCCCGGGAGAGCCGCTCGGCGGCGGTCCCGAGGTGCCCGCGCAAGGCGCGACACGTGGCTGTGCAGGGTCCGGCGGCCCGAGTCGGGCACCTCGTCGGGCCAGACGGCGTCGAGCAGCTCGTCGGTGGACACGACGCGACCCTCGGCCACGGCCAGCAGGGCGAGCACAGCCCGGCGCCGGGGCCCCGGGACGTCGACGGGCCGGCCGGCGACGGTCAGCTGCAGCGGCCCCAGCAGGTCGATCCGCACCTGCACGTCACGCTCCGGCTCGCCCACCTGCCCGTCCTACCCGTCGTGTCGGCGTGCGGCCGCCGCCGCACGTGTGGGGCGGGGCCCTGCAGTGCCACCGCCGTGCAACACCCATGCAAGCGGGTGCCCGGACCATCTTCGCATCCGCACCGAGGCGGACCACTCCGAGAAAGGACGGGCCATGACCACCATCATCCGAGAGCGGGCGCTGCTCGACGACGAGATGCTCGCACGATTCGACGAGCGGGCCCCGGTGTACGACCGCGAGAACCGCTTCTTCACCGAGGACCTGGACGACCTGCGGGCGTCCGGCTACCTGCTGGCGGCCGTGCCTGTCGAGCTCGGCGGGTCGGGCCTGCGTCTGAACGAGGTGATGCGCCTCCAGCGGCGGCTCGCCTACCACGCCCCCGCGACCGCCATCGCCGTCAACATGCACCTCTACTGGACCGGCCTGGCCGCCGATCTCGCCCGCTTCGGCGACGACCGGTGCGCCTTCATCCTCGCGAGGCCGCCGACGGGCACGTGTTCGCCGCGGGCCACGGTGAGGCGGGCAACGACCTGGCCCTGTTCGCGTCGACGACCAAGGCCGAGCGCGTCGACGGCGGCTGGACGATCACGGGTCGCAAGGTCTTCGGCAGCCTGTCTCCGGTGTGGACCTACCTGGGCTTTCACGCCATGGACACGTCCGACCCCACGGCGCCGAGGGTGATCCACGGCTTCCTCCCCCGGGACGCCTCGGGCTACCGCATCGAGCGCACCTGGGACGCCCTGGGCATGCGGGCCACGTCCAGCGACGACACCGTGCTCGACGGCGCGTTCGTGCCCGACGAACTGGTGCCTGTCGTGGTCCCGATGGGCGCCGCCGGTGCCGACCTGTTCCACCTGGCACTGATGGCATGGGGCCTGCTCGGGTTCGGCAACGTGTACACGGGTGCGGCTCGCCGGGCCTACGACATCGTGGTCACGTCGGCCAAGACCCGGACGTCGATCGGCCTGACCCGCACGCAGGCCCACCACCCCGAGGTCCAGCGGGGCGTCGCCGAGATGCGCATGGCGCTCGAGGCCACCGAGGCCTACCTCGGCGCGGTGTGCGACGAGTGGTCGGCGGGCGTCGACCACGGGACCGACTGGCCGCTCAAGATCGTCGCGGCCAAGCACTTCGCGGTCACCCGGGCGTTCGAGGTCGTCGACACCGCACTCGACCTCACCGGCGGGTCGGGCGTCTTCAAGCGCAGCCGCATCGAGCAGCTGTTCCGCGACGTGCGCCTCGGCCGCATCCACCCGCTCAACCGGCTCGGGGTCTACGAGACCGTGGCCAAGGCCGCCCTCGGCGTCGACCCCGACGAGATGCCGCGGTGGGGGTGAGCAGGCCGCGCCGCCGGGCCCGGGCACGGCGGCACGCGATGCTGGCCCCATGCGGGACGAGTGGGTCGAGCTGAACCGGACGTGGTGGGACGAGCGCGCCCCGATCCACGTGGCCAGCGAGTTCTACGACCTCGAGGGCTTCCTCGCCGACCCCGAGGCCGACACGCTCCGGCCGTTCGAGGTGGCCGAGGTCGGCGACGTGGCCGGCCGCACGCTCGTCCACCCGCAGTGCCACTTCGGCATGGACACCCTGTCGTGGGCCCGGCGTGGTGCCACGGCGACCGGCATCGACTTCTCCGCCCCGGCGGTGGCCGCGGCCAACGACGCCGCCCGCGCCGCCGGTCTGGCGGCGGACTTCGTGGCCGGGAACGTGTACGACGCGGTGGACCTGGTCGGCGGGCGGACGTTCGACGTCGTCTACACCGGGCTCGGCGCCATCACCTGGCTGCCCGACATCGAGCGCTGGGCCCAGGTCATGGCCGCCCTGGCGTCACCGGGCGGGATGCTCTACCTGGCCGAGTTCCACCCCGTTCACTCGATCCTCGGCGACGACGACCTCACGGTCACGTACCCGTACTTCCACGACCGGGACGAGCCGCTGACCTGGGACGAGCCCGGCACCTACGCCGACCTCGAGGCCGCCACCGAGCACAACCGCACGGTCGAGTGGCACCACGGGCTCGGCGCCGTCGTCAGCGCCGTGATCGACGCCGGCTTCACCGTCGAGCTGCTGCACGAGTTCGACTACACGCTGTTCCCGCGGTGGCCGTTCCTCGTGCAGGACGGCAAGGCCTACCGCATGCCCGAGGGCATGCCGTCGATCCCGCTGATGTACAGCCTCCGGGCCACCAGAACCGCGTGATGCGGGCATAGAGTCGGAATCGAGCCGCCGAGAAGCCGAGAGAAACGGGGACGCCCGTGCCCTACGTGTACGCGTTCGACCACCGCCACAAGAAGCCGCCGATGGAGATGAAGGACCTCCTCGGCGGCAAGGGCGCCAACCTCGCGGAGATGACGTCCGTGCTCGGGCTGCCCGTCCCGCCCGGGTTCACGATCAGCACCGACGCCTGCCGCGACTACATGCGTGGCGGGTGGCCCGCAGGCCTCTCCGACGAGGTCGCCCGGCACACGGGCCGCCTCGAGAAGGCGATGAAGCGGAAGCTCGGCGACCCCTCCGACCCGCTGCTGGTCAGCGTGCGGTCCGGGGCCAAGTTCTCGATGCCGGGGATGATGGACACCGTCCTCAACCTCGGGCTCAACGACCGCAGCGTGAAGGGCCTGGCCCGGGCGACGGCCGACGAGCGCTTCGCCTACGACTCGTACCGGCGCTTCATCGCCATGTACGCCCGCATCGTGCTCGACCTCGACGGCGAGCGGTTCGACAACGAGCTCGAGCGGGCCAAGAAGAACGCGCGCGTCAAGAGCGATGCGGCCCTGCCGGCCGAGGAGCTCAAGGACCTCTGCACGATCTACAGGAAGCTGGTCAAGGAGGGCACGGGCAAGGCCTTCCCCCAAGACCCCCAGCGCCAGCTCCGGGGGGCGATCGAGGCGGTGTTCCGGTCGTGGGACGGCGCCCGGGCCCGGGCCTACCGCGAGCGCGAGAAGATCCCGCACGACCTCGGCACCGCGGTGAACGTGCAGGTCATGGTGTTCGGCAACCGCGACGAGGAGTCGGGCACCGGCGTGGGCTTCACCCGCAACGCGGCCACGGGCGAGGACAAGCCGTACGGCGACTTCCTGGTCAACGCCCAGGGCGAGGACGTCGTGGCGGGCATCCGCAACACCGAGAACCTCGACGACCTCGGCAAGCACTTCCCGGGGGTGAAGGACGAGCTGCTCGGCATCTTCGCCCGGCTCGAGGCCCACTACCGCGACATGTGCGACACCGAGTTCACCATCGACCAGGGCAAGCTCTGGATGCTGCAGACCCGCGTCGGCAAGCGCACCGGGCGGGCCGCCCTGCGGATGGCCGTCGACATGACCAACCAGCGCCGGCGCGGGTGGAAGATCACCCGCGACGAGGCGGTGCAGCGGATCACCGAGGACCACGTCGAGCAGGTGCTGCACCCGCAGTTCGCCTCCGACGACCTCACGGTCATCGCCACCGGCCTTGCCGCGTCGCCGGGCGCCGCGGTCGGGCGGGCGTACTTCACCGCCGACGACGCCGCCGCGGCCGCGGCTGCGGGCGAGAAGGTCATCCTCGTGCGCAGCGAGACCTCGCCCGAGGACGTGCACGGCATGCAGGCCTCCGAGGGCATCCTCACGGCACGGGGCGGGCTGGTGAGCCACGCCGCGGTCGTCGCCCGTGGCTGGGGCATCCCCGCGGTGGTCGGGGCCGACGGCGTGCGCATCTCGGGGAAGTCCTTCACGGCCGGCGACGTCACGGTGAACGAGGGCGATGTGATCTCGCTCGACGGCACGACGGGGCGCGTGGTGCTCGGCGAGGCCGAGCTGGTCGCCAGCGAGGCACCGCCCGAGCTCGACACGATCCTCGGCTGGGCCGACGCCATCCGCCACGGCAAGAACCGGCGGCGCAAGCACCTGGGCGTGCGCGCCAACGCCGACACCGGCGCCGACGCCGCCCGTGCCCGCGAGCTGGGCGCCGAGGGCATCGGCCTGTGCCGCACCGAGCACATGTTCCTCGGCGAGGAACGTCTCCCCGTCGTGCGCGAGATGATCCTGGCCGACAACGAGGTGGGCGAGGCCCGGGCGCTGGCGAAGCTGCTGTCGGTCCAGCGCGAGGACTTCGAGGCCATCCTCGAGGCGATGGACGGCCTGCCGGTCACCGTGCGCCTGCTCGACCCGCCGCTCCACGAGTTCCTGCCCAGCATCGAGGAGCTGGCGATCCGCGAGGCGGCCGAGGGCCTCTCGAGCGAGGACAAGGACCTGCTGGCCGCGGCGCGGTCGTGGCACGAGCAGAACCCGATGCTCGGCACCCGCGGCGTGCGCCTCGGGGTGGTCAAGCCCGGCCTCTACGGGATGCAGGTGCGGGCCCTGGTCGAGGCCGCGCTCGACCGGGCCAAGGCCGGGGGCAAGCCGGTGGTCGAGATCATGATCCCGCTGACCGTCACCCGCGAGGAGATGGCCGAGGCGCGGGGATGGGTGACCGAGGCCATCGCCCAGGCCCTGCACGGGTCGCGCCGCAAGCTCGACATCACGATCGGGACGATGATCGAGACGCCGCGGGCCGCGGTCCGCGCCGACGAGATCGCCGAGGTGGCCGACTTCTTCAGCTTCGGCACCAACGACCTCACGCAGATGGCCTTCGGGTTCAGCCGCGACGACGTCGAGTCCCGGGTCATGCCCGTGTACCTCGAGCACGGCCTGCTGCGGCGCAACCCGTTCGACACGATCGACGTCGACGGGGTCGGCGACCTCGTCGCCACCGCGGTCGAGCGGGGCCGGCGCACCAAGAGCCACCTCAAGCTCGGCGTGTGCGGCGAGCACGGCGGCGACCCGGCGTCGATCGCCTTCTTCCAGCGAGTCGGCCTCGACTACGTGTCCTGTTCGCCGTTCCGTGTGCCGGTGGCGCGCCTGGCGGCGGCCCAGGCGATCGTGGGCGCGGGCTGAGAGCTGCGATCCGCGGGTTCGGGAGGTCCTGGGCGGGCAGGTACACTCCACCGGACCGAAGGGGAGTAGCCCTCAACGTGACCCATCGTCAATACGGCCAGCGGGCGGACCATCCCTCCCGTCGGCCCGGTGGGTCCGGCCCCGGTGGCGGGCGAGACCTTCGGCTGGAAGTCCTGTTGAGACACAGCCGGAGGTAATCGGTGTCCCTGTCGTCCGCCGTGCTCGCGTCCGAGTCGTCGGGCTCGCGCGGCAACTTCGCGAGCTTCGAGGTGGCCCCCTGGATCTGGGTGGCGTTCCTGGCGTTCGTCTCGCTGCTGCTCGTCGTCGACCTGCTGCTCGTGCACCGCAAGCCGCACGCCCCCTCCACCAAGGAGGCCGCCATCGAGTCGGCGGTGTGGATCAGCATCGGCGTCGCCTTCACCGGCGTGATCTTCGCCTGGCACGGGGGCCAGGCCGCTGGCGAGTACATCTCGGGCTACCTCATCGAGAAGAGCCTCAGCGTCGACAACGTCTTCGTGTGGGCGCTGATCATGAGCTACTTCGCGGTGCCCCGCGCCTACCAGTTCCGGGTGCTGTTCTGGGGCGTCTTCGGGGCGCTCGTGCTGCGCTTCATCTTCATCTTCGCCGGGGTGGCGCTGCTGGAGCAGTTCGAATGGATGCTGTTCGTGTTCGGGGCGTTCCTGCTGGTCACCGCGTTCCGGATGATCCGGCACAGCGAGGACGACGAGGTCCACCCCGAGCACAACCCGGTGTTGCGGCTCGTCCGAAAAGTGATCCCGTCGACCACCGAATACGACGGTCAGAAGCTGTTCACGAGGCAGAACGCCAAGCGTCTGGCCACCCCGCTGCTGGCCGTCCTCATCGTCATCGAGACCAGCGACGTGGTGTTCGCGGTCGACTCGATCCCGGCCATCCTGGCCGTGAGCCGCGAGCAGTTCATCGTGTTCAGCTCGAACGCCTTCGCCATCCTCGGCCTGCGGGCGCTGTACTTCCTGCTGGCCGACCTGCGGGAGAAGTTCAGCCTGCTGCAGCAGGGCCTGGCGGTCATCCTGGCCTTCGTCGGCGTCAAGATGCTGATCGCCGAGTGGTACCACATCCCGACCTGGGCCAGCCTCGGCGTCATCGCCATGGTGCTCGGGGTCTCGATCTGGCTGTCGATCCGCAAGGACGCCCGCGAGGCCGCCGAGCTCGAGGCGGCGGGCGTGCTACCCGGTGACGACGCCGGCGAACACGACGATCGAGCGCTCCAGGGGCGGGGGAGCGGGGCCGAGTAGCTCGAGGGCCCGGCGGGTCACGCGGCGGCGCACGTCCAAGCCCGCGGCGGCCAGGAACGGGGCGAGGTGGGCCATGCCCATCCGCCATCCCACGAGCGCGGCCGGCGACAGCTCGGGCAGCGGGACGCGGCGCAGCGACACCGCGCCGTCGAGCCCGTCGACCGCGGCGGCGGCGCGCATCCCCTCGGTCGTGGCCAGGCGCGCCGACACGTCGGCCCGCATCTCGATGTACCAGTCCTCGGGGACCCAGCCCTGCTCGGTCGCGGCGCGGTCGACCGCCTGTTTCGCCGGATGGTCGTCGTCGGCCGCGTACGCGCCGGCCAGCACGGGCGACCCCGGCCGGCAGGCGCGGACGGCCTCGGCGAACCCCTGCGCCGGCTCGCTGAGGTGGTTGAAGGTGAACGCAGCGATGAGCCCGCCAGCCGCGCCCGACGCCACGGGCAGGGCCAGCGCGTTGCCTACCACCCCACCCACCAGGGCGGGAGGCGCGGCCCGGTTGGCCCGCACCATGGCGTGGGCCACGTCGATCGCCACCACGCGCGCCCCGACGGCGGCCGCGGCCAGCGACGCCGCCCCGGTGCCCGCCCCGACGTCGAGCACCGTACGGCCGGCGAGCGGGACAGGGCTGGCGTCGACCAGGGCCACGGCCAGCCGGTCGTAGACGAGGGCCGGGCCGCGGCTCCACGCGGCGCCGGTGGCCTCGTAGGCACGGGCGACGGCCGCATCGAAGTCGTCGGAGGCGCCCGGCGGGCGAGGCGGGCCCCGGTCCTCGGTGTCGGGCGGGGTCACAGCCGGCCCGCGCCCTCCCGGGCGCGGGCGAGCCACCAATCGAGCTCGTCCTGGTCGCCCAACGCCTTCTCCCACCCGAGCTCGACGACGGTCCCGAGCAGGCACAGGTCGAGCTGGCGGTCCCACCAGCCCGCCGTGTCGACGCCGTAGGTCCCCAGCGCAGTGCGGAACCGCTCGATCGTGGCCTCCTTCGACTCGGGCAGCCGGGCCCGGTTGACCGCCAGGTACCAGCCGAGGTCGTGGCAGGGCGGGCCCGCGCCGGGATAGGCGCAGTCGAGCAGGATCGTCCGCCCGTCGGGCTGGCTGCCGAGGTTGCCCATCTTCCAGTCGCCGTGCAGGAACGTCCACGGCGTGCCGGCCAGCGCCGCGACGAGCACCCCGGGTTCGGCCCGCACGGCCTCGACCGCGTCCCGGACGTCGGCGGGCGCGCGTTCGGCGAAGGCGCGCCAGCCCCGGTCGGCGATGGCGGGGACCTCGTGGGGCCAGCCCCGGTCGGCCTCGCACGCCAGCATCCCCGGGCCGAAGAACGACCAGCGGGTCGTGGGAGCGAGCAGCCCGACCGTGTCGGTCCAGCCCCACAGGTGCGCCGACAGCTCGGCCAGGTGGTCGACGAACGCCGCGTGCTGCCCGGGAGAGACCGGGTCGTCGCCCTCGGGCACGAGGTGGGCGCCCACGTCACGCATGAGCAGGGCCGCACCCCAGCCGTTCCGGCCGAAGCCGCGGGCCGCACCCACCACCGCGTGGTCGATGCTGGCGGGGAAGGCGTCGTAGAGCCCCGACGCCCACATGGTCACCTGGAGGCAGCCGAGGTCGCCCACCGAGCGGGCGATCCAGTCGTCGTCGACGTGCATCACCTTCAGCACGTGCGGCGCGCCGTCGATCACGACCCGCTCGAACGACGAGCCCGACTTGGCGTCGCCCGAGCGGAAGGCCCACCGGTCATCGGCGCCCCCCACCAGCTCGTCGATCGAAGCGGCCACCGGGCGGGGCGTCAGCACCAGCCGGTCACCGCCCTCGCCGTCGGTTCCGGGAGCGGGACCGACCCCGCCGCGCCCGCCCGCCTCGTCCGTGCCGCCCATCTCCGCACCTCCGCGCCGCCGGCACCAGCCTGCCAGGCCGGCGCCCGCGCGACGAGGGGTGACCTGCGAGCGCGGAGTCGCAGGCCACCCCTCACCTGTCGGCGCCGGGGCGCCGTCCCGTCGACCAGGCCAAGGCGGCCAAGGCCGACGCCAAGGCGCAGGTCAAGCAACAGCGCGACCACGTCGTCAAGAGGCTCAAGGGCGGCGGGCGCCCCCGGTAACCTCGCCTCGTGGGCATCAACGATGACGACGTCGCCGCGGTGCGGGCGGCGTCCGACATCGTCCAGATCGTCACCGAGTACACCCCGCTGCGGCGCGTCGGACGGCAGTGGACGGGGCTGTGCCCGTTCCACTCCGAGAAGACGCCGTCGTTCTCGGTCAACCCCAACGACAACGTCTTCTACTGCTTCGGGTGCCAGGCCAAGGGCGACGTCATCGCCTTCGTCATGGAGAAGGAGGCGCTCGACTTCCCCGGCGCGGTCGAGCGGCTGGCCACGAAGGCCGGCATCAGCCTGCGCTACACCGACCGCATCGAGGGCGAGGGGCGCAAGAAGCGCGCCCGGTACGTCGAGACGATGGCCCGGGCCGTCGAGTGGTACCACGAGCGCCTGCTGTCGAGCCCCGACGCCGGGGCCGCCCGCTCGTACCTGCGGGCACGCGGGCTCGGCGGCGACGTGGTGCGCGAGTTCCGGCTCGGGTGGGCGCCCGACGCCTGGGACGAGCTGACGCGGGGGCTGCGCCTCGACCGCGAGCTCGCCGAGGGCACCGGACTCGCCCGGCTCAACAGCCGGGGTCGCCTCAACGACCACTTCCGGGCCCGCATCGTGTTCCCGATCGCCGACGACCGGGGCGACCCCATCAGCTTCGGCGGCCGCATCCTGCCCGGCGGCGAGGGCCCGGGGAACCAGGGCAAGTACAAGAACACGACCGAAACCCCGCTCTACAACAAGTCGAAGGTGCTCTACGGGCTCGACCGGTCCAAGACGCACATCGTCACGGCCGGCACGGCGGTGATCTGCGAGGGCTACACCGACGTGATCGGCTTCCACCGCGCCGGCGTGCCGCTGGCCGTGGCCACGTGCGGCACCGCGTTGACCGACGATCACGTCACGCTGCTCACGCGCTTCGCGGCCCGGAAGCTGGTGCTGGCCTTCGACGCCGACAGCGCCGGCCAGGCCGCGGCCGAGCGGTTCTACCGCTGGGAGCGCGAGCACGACCTCGAGGTGTTCGTCGCCGACCTGCCCCCGGGGCTGGACCCTGCGGACGTGGCCGGCGACGACCCGGCGCGGCTGGAGGCGGCGGTCGAGAAGGCGACGCCGTTCCTGCGGTTCCGGCTCGACCGGGTGTTCGAAGCCGCGGACCTCGGCAGCAACGAGGGGCGCGCCCGGGCCGCCGAGCGGGCGCTCGAGATCGTGGCCGAGCACCCGACCGAGCTCGTGCGCGACCAGTACCTGATGGACGTGGCCTCGCGCTGCCGGGTCGAGCCCGACCGGCTCCGCACCCTGCTCGAGCAGGTGCGGGCCCGCCCGCCTCGGCCGGCGAGCCCGGCGGACGGCGCCCGGCGCCGCGGCGCCGGCGGCCGCAACGAGCGCGGCCGGCGCGCCGACGAGCCGCCCCCGCCCGGTGACGAGCGGTCCTGGGCCGGCGGCACCGGCGGCGTCCGCACGGTCGAGAACCGCCCCGACCACGGCGACGACGGATCGGGCGCAGCACCCGGTGCCGGCCCTGGCGTGGCCGGGCGGCGGCCCGCGGCCCGGACGCGCCGGGACGGCCCGGCGCTGGAGGTGCTGCGCCACGCCGTCCACGACCCCGGGGCCGTCGGGCGCTGGCTGGACCCCGAGCTGTTCGACGACGACGTCCACCGCGGGGCCTATCAGGCCCTGCTCGACGCCGACACCCACGCCGACGCGCTCGCCTCGTCGCCCCCCGAGGTGGCCGACCTCCTCGCCCGGCTGCTGGTGGCCGAGCCCGACTCCGAACCCTTCGACGTGGTCCGCCGACTGCACACTGAAGCGGCACGGCGGCACATCGCCGCCTTGCGCCTCGAGGGCGCGCGGGGCGGTGACGCCACCCAGGCTCTGGCGGATCTCACCACGCTGACCGCCATCGTGGACGGCCTGCGCAGCGGCCAAACGGCGGCCGACTCGGCCGACCGGTTGCTAGCCTGGCTCGGAGACCGGGTCGGAGACGGGGGTTGAACAACGTGCCATCGACGCTCGACACATGGAACAGTTCGGCCGAGGCCGAGCTGGCCAAGGTGATCGAGAGGGCACGTGAGTCCGGCCGGCTCAGCCAGCACGACCTGGTCCGGGCGCTGCCCCGGGTCGAGATGACGGCCGAGGTCCTGGCCGAGATCTACCGGCGCTGCCAAGCCGCCGGCGTGGTGCTGGAAGAGATCGAGGATCTCGACCTCACGGTTCCCGGCGCGGGCACCGGCGATCTCCCCGGAGGCACCCACGTGGTCCACCAGACGGACGAAGACGCCACGGTCGTGCTGCTCACCGCCGACCGCGCCCACCTGCGGCGGCTTTCCGCCACCATGCGCCGCCGCACCCGCATGAACGCCACCCAGGCGGCCGAGCGGGGCGGCGGGGGCACGTCCGACCCCGTCCGCATGTACCTGCGCGAGATCGGCCGCGTGCCGCTGCTCGTGGCCGCCGAAGAGGTGGCCCTGGCCAAGCGCATCGAGGCCGGCGTCGACGCCTCGGTACAGCTCGCCGAGCTCGACGCCGAGGGCCGCCTCGCCGCCCTCGACCCCGACGAGGCCGCCCGCCTCCAGGCCCTGGCCGACGACGGCGACGACGCCAAGAGCAGCCTCATCCAGGCCAACCTGCGGCTCGTCGTGTCGATCGCCAAGCGCTACGTGGGGCGGGGCATGCAGCTCCTGGACCTGATCCAGGAGGGGAACATGGGCCTCATGCGTGCGGTCGAGAAGTTCGACTACACCAAGGGCTTCAAGTTCTCGACCTACGCCACGTGGTGGATCCGCCAGGCCATCACCCGCTCGATCGCCGACCAGGCCCGCACCATCCGCATCCCGGTGCACATGGTCGAGTCCATCAACCGGGTCCATCGGGTGCAGCGGCAGATGGTGCAGCAGCTCGAGCGCGAGCCCACCGTCGAGGAGGTCGCCGAGGAGGTGGACATGACGCCCGAGCGGGTGCGCGAGATCCAGCGCATCTCGCTCGATCCGCTGTCGCTCGACTCCCCGGTGGGCGACGAGGACGATTCGTACCTCGCCGACTTCATCAAGGACGACGGCGCCGAAGAGCCCGACGACGCCGCCACCCGCCAGATGCTGCAGAACGAGGTCCGCACTGTCCTCGGCGAGCTGAACGACCGCGAGCAGCAGGTCGTGATCATGCGCTTCGGTCTCGACGACGAGCAGCCGCGCACCCTCGAAGAGGTGGGCAAGGAGTTCGGGGTCACCCGCGAGCGCATCCGCCAGATCGAGTCGAAGACGCTCGCCAAGCTGCGCCACCCCCACCGTTCGCAGAAGCTGCGCGAGTACCTCGAGGGCGCCTGACGCCCGTCGGCGTCTTCGCTGTCACACCCCACGGGGATGATGGCGAGGTGGGGTATCGAGGCAAGCTGGCCGAGCAGGAACGGGCGCGGGTGCTGCGCGCCCAGGCGTGGACGCTGAACGAGATCGCCGCCGAGCTGGGCGTGTCCAAGAGCTCGGTCAGCCTGTGGGTGCGCGGGGTCGTGTTCGACGAGGCGGCGCGTGCCGCCCGGGCCGGCGCCAACCGCAACCGGGGCGGTCGGGCCCGGGGCCCGAACAGGCTCGCGCAGCGCAGGATCGCCGAGATCGAGCGTCTCGCCCACGAGGGGCGCCAGCGGATCGGCGCCTTGTCCGATCGTGATCTGCTCGTCGCCGGGACTGCTCTGTACGCCGGCGAGGGGTCGAAGACCGATGGTGCGTTGGCCTTCGCCAACAGCGACCCCCGGATGGTCATCCTGTTCTGTCGATGGCTGCGCAGATTCTTCGAGATCGACGAGGCGCGCCTACGGGTCTACCTCTACCTCCACGCGGGGCTCGATCTCGACGCTGCCTGTGCGTTCTGGTCCTCGACCACCGGCATTCCCCGATCGCAGTTCGGCAAGCCGTACCGCGCGGTCCCCGATCCGAGCATCCGGAGGACGAAGCACATCCGATGGGCTGCCCGCGGGTTTCGTACTCGTGCGCCACGACGCACCGCGGGGTCATGGGGTTGGTGGAAGCTTTGCTATCCTCGGACGTTCCTTCCGGGGTAGCTCAGTTGGCAGCAGCGGCGGATTGTTAATCCGTAGGTCGTGGGTTCGAGCCCCACCCCCGGAGCCATCACGACCTGGGCCTGTAGCTCAGTGGTCAGAGCAGGCGACTCATAATCGCTAGGTCGTGGGTTCGATCCCCACCGGGCCCACGGCTGTGATGTCGCGAGACATGCCGACGGCTGTCGCGGGACATCCCGGACGGTGCTGGATTGCGGCGGTAAACCTCCGCGCCGCCCCTGACGACTACCTTGCATGACCGTGTCGGAACCGATCCCCGAGCGTGGGGTCGGAGAGGCAGACACAGGCGCCGGACCGGACACCGCGTTCGACGCCTTCGCCCGCGAGCAACGTCAGGCACTGGTGGCGTTCGCCTGGACGCTCACCGGCGATGTGGGTGCGGCCGAGGACGTCGCGCAGGACGCGCTGCATGCGACCTGGCAGGCGTGGGACCGCGGCGGCGGCATCCGCCATCCCGAGGCGTGGGCCCGTCAGGTCGTCGCCAACCGGGCCATCGACCGGGTGCGGCGCGCCGGACGGGAACGCCGAGCCCTCGGCCTCGTCGAGCGCGCGGCCAGATCCGACCGTGGATCTGCCCTCCACCGATCACGAGTTCTGGGACGCGGTCCGTGCCCTGCCCGCGCGGCAGGCGCAGGCGATCGCCCTGCACTACCTCGAGGACCGGCCCGTCGCCGAGATCGCCGAGATCCTCGGGTGCGCCCCCGCCACCGTGAAGGTGCACCTGCACCGGGGCCGCCGGGCGCTGGCCGACACACTCGCGCCCGCCACAGAGGAGGGACGACGATGAGCACCACCGACGACGCACCCCTCGATGCCCTCGACCGTCGCGGCCGGGCCGCCGCCCGCACGCTGCTCGACGACCTTGCCGCGCGGGGAGCCCACACGCTCGTCGGCGAGGACGCACCGACGGTGGCGGCCACGGGTCCCGCGGCCTCGGCCGGCGCCGCCGACCCGGCGGTACCGGTTGGGGCTGCCGAGACAGGCCCCGCCCCGTCCGACCCGCCGGTCCCTCCCGATCGGCCGACGGGCCGCGGAGGCGGGCGGCCGGCGCGCCGCAAGTTCCTCGCGGCCGCGGCCGTGGCGGTGCTCGCCGCGGTGAGCGGCGCCGTCGCGGTCGTGACCGACGACGGTGGCCCTGACGTGACCAGCGGTGGCGAGCCCGACTACCTCCTCCCCGGCTGGCTTCCCGGGGGCTTCGAACCGCTGTCGGCGGCCGGCGTCCCCGACACGACCGCGATGGGGTTCGATGCCGACATCGCGGTCTACGGCGACCCGGACTCCGACGATCCCTGGTCGGCAGGCCTCGCGGTCATCCATCTCGTCGCCGACGAAGACGTGTTGGGCGACCCGCGGTCCGACGGCGAGGCGGTCACCGTGGCCGGTCACGACGCGAGGCTGCGCGAGGCCGAGTCCGAGGGGTTCGGGGGCCGCAGGCCGGCCGGCCCGGGGTGGCAGGTCGAGTGGGAGGTCGACGACGGCCGGATGATCGTGGTCGGTGCGCTGCCCAGCGACGAGGTCCTCGCCGCGGCCGAGGCGGCCACGACCGAGCCGGCCATCGACCCGGCGGGCCTCCCCGACGGCTACACGGAGCTCGCCCGCGGACCGATGGAGGAGCCGTCGCTGCTGTACACGTCGCTGTTCGAGGAGTTCCTCGACGGCTCCGTCGACGGCGCGGGGCTCGCCGTGACCTATGCGGACCCGGCGGACAGCGCGTCGGTGCGCCCGGCGGTCGTGGTCGCCCAGCGCCCGGGCCCGGCATCGGCTGTCGACCTTCTGCGGCTGTCGTTCGACGACGGGGACGTGACGACCGTCCGGGGCCGCCACGCGGTGATCGGCCGGGGCAGCGAGCCTCCCGGCTCCGCCGGCGAGACCGGCATCGTGGCCGTCCAGTGGGCCGAGCCCGAGGGACAGCTCGTCACCGTGGTCGGCTTCGGCGTGGCCGAGGACGCCGTGCTGCAGGTCGCCGAGGGGCTGCGCCCCGCGAGCGCCGGCGAGGTCGCCGAGCTGCGGGACCAGCAGGTGGTCGCCGCGCCCCGCGAGTTCGGCGACGTGCCGGAGGGGCACGTCGCCGTGGCCTCTGGCGAGACTCCGACGGGGCAGTGGCGGCTCGTCGCCGACGCCGGCCGCCGAGCCAACATCGGGGCCCTCACCGTCGAGCGGATGGCGGGGGCGATCGCCAGCACCGCCAGCAACACCGGCGACCGCGTCGAGCCGCCGCTGGACCTGGGGGCCGACACATCGGACGGGACCATCGTCATCTGGGGTGTGCTCTGGGTGGACGCCGCCTCGGTGACCGTCGAGGGACCGGGCGGGGAGCCGATCGCGCTCGACATCCACGAGGTCGAGGGGTGGAGCGACCCGGTCGTCGCTGGCGCGTTCCCCGACGACCACTTCGCCGGTTCCGGTGAGGGGGTGGTCGTCGTGGCCCGCGACGCGGACGGCCGGGAGGTCGCCCGGAACACCACGGTCCTCGGCTCCGGCGACTGACCGGAACCCGGGTGGCACGGAGGTCCAGTGGAGGGGACGATCACATGTGGGTGTCGAACCAGTCCAGGACCAGCTCCGGGTGTTCGCCGAAGTAGTTGTAGCCCTGGAAGCGAAGATCGGTCCCCCCGATCCAGAAGAGCTTCTTGTCGTCGGCGGAGATGTTGTCGTAGATCGCCTGCACGTAGGACGGAGGCATGGTGAAGTCGTCATGGACCTGGGCGACGAGTGTCGGGACGGTGACCGCCTTCGTGTCCTCGATCGGCCTGAAGTCATCGAGCCGATACCCGCTTCGCCGGTGCAGCGCCTGGTCGAACGGCTCCCGACCATCGGCGATGCCGGCTCCTTCCAGGGCGGCTTCGACGAAGCCCCGAGGCGCTGCGGGCTGCAGTGAGATCATCGCCAGGATGTGACTGAACTCCTCCGGGTGCTTGTTCATCGCCACGACCGTTGCGTTGGCGCCCATGCAGCGGCTGTACAGAGACGTCTTCATGTCCCGGGTATCGATGCGGGACTTGGCGTAGTGCAAGGAGCCGATCACGTCTCGGTACTCGAGCACACCGTGACCGATGACGCCGCCGCTGCCCATTCCGCTGCGGCCGTGGTTGCGCAGGTCGTAGGTCAGGATGTTGTAGCCGGCATCGTGCAGGATCTTGTACTCCGGGAGGAAGTTGACCTCGAATCCGCCGAAGTCGGTCCACGGCTCCAGGTGTCCGGGATACCCGTAGCGGTTGCAGGGCATCGGGTGGTTGCAGATGAGCAGCCGGTCCGACTCGGCGGGAATGAACCAGCCCTCGAGCGTGACCCCGTCCTGCGCCGGGAAGAACACGTCCTCATAGGCGAGGCCGTATTCGTCCGGCCGTCTCAGGATCGGCGTGCGGGCCGAGTGCGCCATCATGTCGGCGAGACCGTTGATGAAGTCATCGGTGGTCGCCGTCGAGACGCTCGGCGTCGTGGTCGGTGCCGTCGCTTCGGAAGTTGCTGTGGTCATGACGTCCTCATGCTTTCTGTTCGCGGCCGGTGCACCCTGAGCGGCGTCGGCCATTGATAAGGCGGAAGGGAGGGCAGCGCGCTGCTACGCGGCCGGTGCGGCGCCGAGCTGCTGGAGGATTCCGAGCATGTCGAGCTGGGCGCGCTCCTCGACGATCTGGCCGTCGGCGAGGCGATAGAACGCCATGCTCTGCGCGACGACGGCCTTGCCGGTGGGTGGGATCCCGGCGAACTCGCCCCGGTGGGTCCCTGTCATGGTGTACCGCACCGCCACGGCGTCGCCGTCGGCCACCATCTCCTCCACTGTCCACACGAGATCCTCGAACGTGTCGGCGTTCGCGGCGACGACGGCGAGATACGTGTCGCGGCCTCGCTGCTGCTGCCCGGCGAAGTGCAGGACGATGTCCGGGCTGACGAATTCCTCCGCCAGCGCGGCGTCGCCGGTGGTCAGGAACTCGCTGGTGAAGCGCTCCATGATGAGCGTGTTCTCTTCTGCGGTCATCGGGGGTCTCCTGTGAAGTGGTTTCGATCGGGGGGCGGGACTCTTCTGGGGGCGGGTGATCAGGAGGTAGGGCGTGCGGTTCAGGCGTCGTCGTGGGCGAGGTTGCTGGACAGCTGGCGGTGGGCGTCGACCTGGGCGAGGAGGGTCCTGGGCCTTGTGCTCGACGGTGGCGACGGCGTCGGCTCCTGCGACCCAGCGCCGCGGCGGGTTCTCCTCGACGGCGAGCGTCACGAGGGCGGCGGCGAGCTTGGCGGGGTCGCCGGCCTGCTGGCCGTTCATGCCGTTCCAGGCGGCGACGGTGTGGGCGGTGCGCTCGGCGTAGTCGTCGATCGAGGGCTCGGCGTAGGTCGCGGACCCGGGCGTGAGCAGCTCGGTGCGGAAGAAGCCGGGCTCGACGAGCATCGTGTCGATGCCGAACGGCGCGACCTCGGGGGTCAGCGACTCGATCCAGCCCTCGACCCCGAACTTGGCGGCGGCGTAGGCGGTGCAGAACGCCTGGCCCGCGATGCCGGCGGTCGAGGAGATGGCGACGACGAGCCCGGCGCGCTGGGCGCGCATGGCGGGGAGCACGGCGCGGGTGACGTTCATCGGGCCGAACAGGGTGGTCTCGACCTGCGCCCGGACGTCTGTGGGGCTGAGCTCCTCGAAGAACCCGGCGTAGAAGTTGCCGGCGTTGTTGACCACCACGTCGATGCGGCCGAACCGGTCGAGGGTCGCCTTGACGGCGGCTTCGGCGGCGGCGGGGTCGGTGACGTCGAGCGCGACGGCCAACAGGTCCTCGTTCTGGCCCAACGCGGCGGTGACGGCGTCGGGGTTGCGGGCGGTGGCGACCACGGCGTGGCCGGCGGCGAGCGCGGCCTTGGCGATGTCGACGCCCATGCCGCGGGCGGCGCCGGTGATGAGCCAAACGTTCTTGTCGGTCATGCGAGCACCCAACCAGCGTTCCGACCGACGTGGGAGACCCAGCGAGAGGGGTACTCACAGGGACCCCCAGCCACGCTGAAGCGCCCGTAGGGTGGATCCATGGCCGGCACCGGCGACGACCACGACGACGTCCGTGGCGACGTCCGCGGCCAGATCCGGGAGTTCCTGACCACGCGACGGGCCAGGATCAGCCCCGAGCAGGCGGGCCTGCCCGTCTACGGCGGTGCCCGCCGGCGGGTCTCAGGCCTGCGCCGCGAGGAGGTCGCCTCCCTCGCCAACATCTCGAGCGAGTACTACACCCGCCTCGAGCGCGGCACCGCCACCGGCGTCTCCGAGGCCTGACCGCCGAGCACCCGGTCGGGGGTGTGCCACGCGCGACGAGGGTGCACGCTGGTGACGAATGACAGGAGCCGAACCATGCGAGGAACGTCGACCCAGCGAGCCGTGAGCTACACCTCGGGGCCGTCCAGCGAGCCGCTGCTGGGCGAGACGATCGGCGACAACCTCGACCGGGTCGCCGCCGCGCACCCAGACGTCGAGTGCCTCGTCTCGCGTCACCAAGGGCTGCGCTACACGTATGCCGAGTTCGTCACCGCCGTCGACGAGTGCGCCCGGGCCCTCCTCGCGCTCGGCGTCGAGCGCGGCGACCGGGTCGGCGTCTGGTCGCCGAACTGCGCCGAGTGGGCGATCGTCCAGTACGCCACCGCCAAGGTCGGCGCGATCCTCGTCAACATCAACCCGGCGTACCGGACGTCGGAGGTCGAGTACGTGCTCCGGCAGTCGGGGACGTCGGTGCTCGTCGCGGCGTCGACGTTCAAGACGTCGGACTACGCCGCCATGATCGCCGAGGTCCGCTCGAACCTCCCGGCGCTCAAGACCGTGATCCTCCTCGACAGAGGCACCGGACAGGGCGACCTCACGTGGGACGCGTTCCTCGCGCGGGCGAGCGAGACGAGGGCCGACCTCCTGGAGGAGCGACAGGCGTCGCTCCAGTTCGACGACCCGATCAACATCCAGTACACGTCAGGCACCACCGGGTTCCCGAAGGGCGCGACGCTGTCGCATCACAACATCCTGAACAACGGGCACAACGTCACCGCGATCCAGGGGCTCGGCGTCGGCGACAAGCTGTGCGTCCCCGTGCCGCTCTATCACTGCTTCGGCATGGTGATGGGCAACCTCGGCTGCACGACGCGGGGCGCGACGATCGTCTACCCGGCCGAGGCGTTCGAGCCGGCGGCGGTGCTCGAGGCGGTGGCCGAGGAGCGATGCGTGTCGCTGTACGGGGTGCCGACGATGTTCATCGCCGTGCTCGACCACCCCGAGTTCGCGTCCTACGACCTGACCTCGCTGCGCACCGGGGTCATGGCCGGCTCCCCGTGCCCGATCGAGGTCATGAAGCGTTGTGTCTCGGACATGCACATGGACGAGGTGACGATCTGCTACGGCATGACGGAGACGTCACCGGTCTCGTTCCAGTCGCGCACCGACGATCCGATCGAGCGGCGCGTGTCGACGGTGGGCCGGGTCCACCCGCACGTCGAGTGCAAGGTCGTCGACCCGGCGACCGACGCGGCCGTCCCTCCCGGAGCGCCGGGCGAGGTCTGCACCCGCGGCTATCTCGTCATGCTCGGCTACTGGGACAACGACGAGGCGACACGCGCCGCGATCGACACCGCGGGATGGATGCACACCGGCGATCTCGGCGTGATGGACGACGAGGGCTACCTCAACATCTCGGGGCGCATCAAGGACATGATCATCAGGGGTGGCGAGAACATCTACCCACGTGAGATCGAGGAGTTCCTCTACACGCATCCCGCGATCGCCGACCTCCAGGTGATCGGCGTCCCCGACGCGAGGTACGGCGAGGAGATCTGCGCCTGGGTCCGGCTGCGGGAAGGTCACGAGCTGGAACTCGACGACCTCAAGGCCTTCTGCCAGGGCAAGATCGCGCACTACAAGGTGCCGCGATACCTCGAGATCGTCGACGAGTTCCCGATGACCGTCACCGGCAAGATCCGCAAGGTCGAGATGCGGGAGATCTCGACGAGGCGCCTCGGGCTCGGCGGCGCCGACTCGGTCGAGACCGCCTGAGGAACGGCGGAACCCATTCACACCGAACTCTGTTCAGGCGATCGGAACCTCCACCGCGGCATCCTGCTTCGGGTAGTACGCCTCCACGCTCTGGGCGCTGTACTTGGCCCGGAACTCGTCGAGGATCTGATGGACCTTGCCGGCATCCGAGATCGGGGTCACGCTTGCTGTGAGCTGCGTTTCCCCGGCGGCGAGGCGGATCGTCGGCGTCCTTAGCGCATTCTTGTACCAGTCGGCGTCCGATCCGTTGACCGGTACCAGATACAGGGTCTCGCCGTCCCGCACGAACCACACGGGGTTGGAGATCTCGCGGCCGGACGTTCGGCCGGTGACTGTGAGCTCGATCTCTCGGCTGGCGTCCAGAGCCTTCTTGAACTCTTCGTTTGCCATGCGTTCCTCCGTCGCTTCTAAGTCGCCGCGCCCGAGCAGATCTACGGTGCATCTCCAGGTCAGGTGAGGGACTGTCCGATCCTGTGTGTAACCGGGCGTGACGGTGGTGGTCAGCCGCGGGACCTGCTGGTTATGGGGCGGCCTCGGCGGCTACCGACTTGACGTGGGCCATGCGGACGTCGAGCTCGTCGCCGGCCGCTTCGTCCTCGGCCATAGCGGCGTCGATGTCGGCGTCGGCGAAGGCCAGTACGCCCATGTCGGCGAACGCCTGCTGCACCTTGTCGCCCCACAGGCCGATGTCACGCAGGATCGGCACGATCCGCAGGAACAGGAAGCCGCGGAACTGGCGCAGCACCTCGCTGTTGTCTACATACTCCGCGACCTCCCGGGGCATGCCCAGGGTCGACCAGACCTCCTCGCCGAGGAAGCGGTCGCGCATCCGGTAGCAGGCGTCGACGCAGAACTCCTCGCGCTCGTCGCGCTCGGGCTGGGTGAGCTGCGGGTAGTAGTCGCGCAGCGCCAGCCGGCCGAACATCACGTGGCGGGCCTCGTCCTGCATGACGTAGGTGTTGATCGCCCGGGCCAGAGGATCGGTCGCCTGCTGGCGGATGAGCCCGAAGGCGGCCAGTGCCAGGCCCTCGATCAGCACCTGCATCCCGAGGTAGGTGAGGTCCCAGCGGCTGTCGGAGATGACGTCGTCGAGAAGGGATCGCAGGTTCTGGTTGAGCGGGTAGACCAGCCCGATCTTGTCGTGCAGGTAGCGGGTGTAGACCTCGACATGCCGTGCCTCGTCGATCGTCTGGGTAGCGGCGTAGAACTTGGAATCGAGGTCCGGCACCGTCTGCACGATCTTGGCTGCGCACATCAGCGCGCCCTGCTCGCCGTGCATGAACTGGCTGAACCGCCAGGCCTCGAGGTGCCGCCGGAGCTCACCCTTCTCGGCGTCGCTCATCCTGTCCCACCACGGCGTGCCGTAGATCGGGATGAGCTCGTCGGGCATACCCGTGGGGTTGTCCGGGTCGATCTCGGTCGACCAGTCGATTCGCTCGGAGCCGATCCATTGCTTGTGCGTGCCCTTGTCGTAGAGACGCAGGAGCTGGTCTCGTCCGGCCTCGTAGTCGAAGTCGAACACGGTAGTAACGGCGCTGGCGACGCCCCACCCGTGCTCGCCCGTATCAATGGCGTGGGTTGTCATCTGATCCTCCCGTTGTAGCGGCCGTCCTCCGGTCTCGTTCCGCGGCATGTGCCGCTGATCCTTCTTCGTTGCCCAGGAGCCCCACCGGCCGATGGAGTCTCCTGAGCTGACGTTAGGGGGATCAGCGGGCGCGTCCCATAGGGACGTCAGCCAGAGCGTGGCGATCGGCCGCGTCAAACGTCACGGTCACCTGGACGCGCTCGCTCACACCCGGAGGGTACGCGACCGACCGCCCGACAACGCGGGCTCGCGGTCAGGCGGGGTCGTAGTCACTGACGACGATGTCGTGCGTGACGCTCACCGCCCAGACGTCGAACTCTCCCTCGATGCAGACGGCAGTGAGGCCTTCGTCGCTGTAGGCATCGTGGCCCTCGCCTGCATCCCACACTGCGGTGCCGCCGTTTCGAGCGAGAAGGGGAGCTGGCACCCGTCCGCCGACGCTTCCACCATCTCGGCGCTCCCCGGCTCAGCGGCACGTCCTCCAGCGAGCGCTCCTCGAGCCGCGTTTCGCGGTCGTCGCCTCGAACTGGCCAGGGGCCTGATCGCCCGAGCGCCCGGCCGTCCGCCCCATCAGCGCATGCGCCGCCGACCAACAGGAGCGCCTCACGGCACTCGCCTCGCCGCGACTGCTGGCGGTTCGTGCCAGAGCTCGGGGATCCCGACGACACGTGTGGCACCCCGTATAGCGTCGTCGCTCATGGCCACCGCGACGCCTCCCGCGCCACCGACCACCGCCGCCGCCCGCGCCGTCGATGCCGTGAAGGTGTACGGATCGGGCGACACGGCCGTGCGCGCCCTCGACGGCGTGACGGTGGAGTTCCCGATGGGCCGGTACACCGGAATCATGGGCCCGTCGGGCTCGGGCAAATCGACGCTGATGCATTGTGTCGCCGGGCTCGACGATCTCACGTCCGGCGAGGTGTGGATCGGCGACATCGAGGTGGGTTCCTTGTCGGACAAGGCGCGGACCCTGCTGCGACGCAAGCAGATCGGCTTCGTGTTCCAGTCCTACAACCTGATCCCGACGCTGACGGCGGCGGAGAACATCTCCCTGCCGCTGAGGCTGGCCGGTGACAAGCCCGAGGAGGGCTGGCTCGACAACGTCATCGCGACCGTCGGGTTGGGTGATCGCCTCGGTCACCGACCCAGCGAGCTCTCTGGTGGGCAGCAGCAGCGCGTCGCCGTGGCGCGGGCGCTCGCCAGCCAGCCAGCCATCATCTTCGCCGACGAACCCACCGGGAACCTCGACTCCCGCGCCGGCGCCGAGATCCTGGAGTTCATGCGCCGCGCCGTCGATGAGCTGAGCCAGACGATCGTGATGGTCAGCCACGATCCCACTGCCGCGTCCTACAGCGACAAGGTCCTGTTCCTCGCGGACGGCCGAATCGTCGACGAGATGGCCGAGCCCACCGCCGACCGGGTGCTCGATCGCATGAAGCGCTTCGGGGACTGAGCGATGCTCAGGCTCACGCTGCGCGGCCTGTGGAGCCGCAAACTGCGCACGGCGCTCACGTTCGTGGTCGTCATGCTCGGCGTGTCGCTGATGGCGGGCACGCTCGTGTTGACCGACACGATCCGCCAGACGTTCGACGACCTGTTCGCGGACGTGAACCGCGGCACCGACGTCTACGTGCGCGGCGTCACGCAGTTCGAGTCGAGCTTCGGCGACACCCAGCGTCCGCGTCTCGACGAGAGCGTCGTCGAGGACATCGACGGGGTCGACGGCGTCGACATCGCCGAGCCGTCGGTCCAGGGCTACGCCCAGATCATCGACAAGGACGGCGAGCCCATCGGTGATCCCGGGTTCGGGCCCCCCACCTTCGGCGGGAACTGGGGCACCGTCGACGAGCTCAACCCGTTCACACTGGAGGAGGGGGGCCGAGCTCCCGAAGCCGACGACGAGGTCGTCATCGACAAGCGCAGCGCCGACGACGCCGGGTTCGCGGTGGGGGACACCATCGGCGTGCAGACGCAGACGGGCCTGGAGGAGTACGAGCTCGTGGGCATCGCCCGCTTCGGAACGGCCGACAGCCCGGGCGGCGCCACCTTCGCCCTGATGACCCTGCCGGCCGCGCAGGAGCGTGTGGCCGAGCCCGGGATGATCGACTCGGTCAGCATCGTGGCCGACCAGGGCGTCGGTCAGCGGCAGCTCGCCGACCGGGTGCAGGACCAGCTCGGCGACCGCGCCGAGGTGCTCACCGGGGCCGAGATCACCGCGGAGAACCAGGACGACATCGAGCAGGGGCTCCAGTTCTTCACCGGGTTCCTCACGGCGTTCGCGGTCATCGCACTCGTCGTCGGCGCGTTCGTGATCTACAACAGCTTCAGCATCCTCGTCGCGCAGCGGAACCGCGAGATGGCGCTGCTGCGGGCGGTCGGGGCCAGCCGGGGCCAGGTGCTCCGCGGTGTGCTGCTCGAGGCCGTGATCATCGGCGCGCTGGCGTCGATCGCCGGCTTCCTCCTGGGGTTGGCCGTGACCGGTGGCCTGAGGGCGTTGATGGACGCGTTCGGCTTCGACCTGCCTGCCAGCGGCATCGTCGTGCGACCGGCGGCGGTGGTGACCGCGATCCTGAGCGGCTTCCTCGTCACGGTCCTGTCCGCGATGGTGCCGGCGGTGCGGGCGTCGCGGGTGTCGCCCTTGGCGGCGATGCGGGATGTCGCCGTCGAGCGCACGACCCGGCTGCGGATCCGGCTCGTGCTCGCCACCGGGGTCGCCGCTCTCGGTGCGCTGTCCCTCGTCAACGGTGTGACGGGCGAGGGCGGCATCCTGGCGGTGGGCCTGGGCGTGCTCCTGGTCTTCATCGCCGCGGTGCTGTTCGGACCCGCCTTCGCGCGACCGACGGTGACGCTCATCGGTGCTCCGCTGCCGGCTGTGAAGGGGGTGGTCGGCCAGCTCGCCCGCGAGAACGCCGCCCGCAACCCCAAGCGCACGGCCGCCACAGCCTCGGCACTGTTGATCGGCGTGGCCATCATCGCGTTCTTCCTCGCCTTCAACTCGTCGTTGCGGGCGTCGATCGACGACATCGTCGACGAACAGTTCGTCGGGGACTTCGCCGTCAATACCGGCACCTTCGGGTTCGGCGGCCTGCCCCCGGAACTGTCCGAGCGGCTCAACGAGCTTCCCGAGGTCGACATCGCCACCGGGATTCGCGGCGTGCAGACGCGGATCGCGGGCAGCAACACGTTCGCCACGGGAGTCGACCCCGTTCCCGCCTTCGAGCTCTTCGACCTCGCACCAACCCAGGGAACGGCGGCCGACCTCGCCGAACCCGACACCATCGCCGTCTTCGAGGGCCGGGCCGACGACAAGGGCTGGTCGGTGGGCGACGAGGTCGACGTGGTCTTTCCCCAGCACGACGGTCCGGTGCAGCTCCGTGTCGCCATGCTGTATGCGAACAAGGAGATCGCCGGCGACTACACCATCGGCTTCCCGACGCTCGACAACTACGTGCCCGACCCTGCCGACTTCGTGGTGTTCGCGCGGCTGGCCGACGGCGTCGACCCCGACGAGGCCCGACCGGCGCTCGAGGCGGTCACCGACGACTACCCGACCGGTGAGCTGCTCGATATCGAGGAGTACAAGGACGCGACGGCCGAGCAGTTCACGCCGATCCTCGGCCTGGTCACCGTGCTCATGTTGCTCACGATCATCATCGCGGTCCTCGGGATCATGAACACGCTCGCCCTGTCCGTGCTCGAACGCACCCGCGAGCTCGGCCTCGTGCGCGCCGTCGGCGGCACGCGCCGGCAGGTGCGCACGATGATCCGGTGGGAGTCGGTCATCATCGCCGTGCTCGGTAGCACGATCGGGCTCGGGCTGGGCCTGTTCTTCGCCTGGTCGATCGGGAAAGCGCTCGAGGAGGACGGCTTCACGACCTACCAGGTGCCCTACGTCGGCGTCGCAGCCGTGGTCGTCGTGTCGGCTCTGTTCGGGATGCTGGCCGCCCTCTATCCGGCGTGGCGCGCCGGCCGCCTCGACGTCCTGGACGCCATCGCCACCGAGTAGCCACGATCAAGGCGCAGGGTCTCCAATCCGGCCCTTCTACCGGCCGCTCGCCGCCGACGCGGCGGTTGAGCTGCGGGCCCGCAACGGCCGAGATGACAATCGTGGCCAACCGCAGCCTGACGATCGGCTGGACTCAGTCACCACCGAGAACGGGCGCTGATCGCGTGTGCCCTACGCCTGGGGAGGTACGCCTGCGGGCGGATGCGCTTTGAGCTGTCGCTGGTTTCGACCGGCGTCCACCCGGTATCCCTTCCGCGGCAGGCATCGACGGCCCCATCGGGTTGTATCGGGCGCGTTGGTCCGCCCGGCCATCGCCGAACAGCTGGGATGCTCGCCATCGACCATCGACCGACGACACTCCTGCTTATGCCGGGCACTCGCCCGCGAGCGCCTCATGACCAGCTCGTCCGCCGGGACCCCGAACGGGTCCGTCGGCTCGTTCTGGCGTCGATCCACACCCGTCCCGACGGTTTCCACGACGAGTTCCGATCGCTCGACGCTCGGCCCTGTGCCGGGCGGATGCCGACCGAAGGGATCCTCGACGATCTCTGGGCCGCGGGCCGGACGCTCTACGCCTGGCGGGTAATCGAGCCGGGGTGGATCAACCAGCTCCACGTCGACCCGCGTCACACCGGTGGTGGGCCCTCCATTCCATCAGCGTGACATGGCCCGACGGTGTGGGCGCAGCAGCTACCTGCGGCTGATCGGGCCGGCGGCGCGCCACCTCGCCGAGGGTCAGGGTCGTCAGGGCCGCGATCGTGGCCGCCGCGGCGGCTCCAACCCGCCATCTGTCGACTGCGGCCTCCACGATGGCCGCCAAAAAGGCGATGGCGAAAGGACGTCCCGAGCCACCGCCAGACCCAGTCGAGAATGCGCACCACGGATGGATAGTGCCCCGTTCGGTGTGACCCTGCCCGAACCTGGGGTTCAACCCCTTGCTGCTCGCGCCGGGGATCGAACCAGGAAGCGATGACATCTTCTCGGACCGGGCGGGAGCGTACGCGGTGGCACACGCGACGCGCGCTCGGGGCGGCAGCGCCGCCTAACGCCGGTCGGCACGCGAGCCGGCCGACAGTGTCTCCAGCGGGCGGAAGGTGACCCGTCCACGCGGTGACATCCCACACGACGCGTGTCCGGTGGCCGCACGCGCGCGGATGACCCCCCGCGCCGGGCAGGCGCGATCACCTCTCCCGACCTTCGGGCGGCGGCCCCCTCCGTAGTCGAGGGCGAATCGAACGTCCGTTGAACGGCTGTCGCGTCCCCGTCGACGCGCACGTCGGACCCTGACGACCACCGGGCAAACCGGCCCGGTCCCTCTTCCCCGGAGGTCGTCAGATGCCCACGTCCTTGGTCGCGCGCGCCCCTGTGCCTACCGGCCGGGCGGATGCCTCGCCGAGGAGTCGGCACGTCGTCCACCTCGGGCTGGCGGCGATCGTGCTCGTCGCCGGGCTCGCCTGGCCGGTCCACACGGAGTTCGGCCGAACGGCCCACGCGGAGCAGGACCTGGGACCGGTCAGCGACGGCGACGCGGTGGTCTCGCCGGACGCCGCCGACGCCCGCAACCGTCGGCAGGCGTCGCGTCCGATCGCCGCACGCGAGCCGCTCGCTCCCGTTCCGCCCGTCGATCAGCGCGACGCCCCCGATCCGTTCGTCCTGGCCGACGGCGACCGGTACGTGCTCTACAGCACCCAGGTCGGCTTCAACAACGTGCCCGTGGCCGCGAGCCAGGATCTGCGCAAGTGGTCTGAGCCCGGCGACGCCCTGCCTGTTCTGCCGACCTGGGCCGGCTGGGGACGCACCTGGGCCCCGGGAGCCATGCCCTTCGGCGACGGCTACGTGCTCTACTTCACCTCCTATCACCAGCGCTCGGGCCGCCAGTGCATCGGCGTGGCCGTCAGCCCCACGGCCGATGGCCCCTTCACGTCCAGCGCCGCCGAGCCGCTCGTCTGCCAGACCCACCTCGGCGGGTCCATCGATCCCTATCCCTTCCGCCACCCCGATGGCACCCCGTTCCTGCTCTGGAAGGCCGACGGCAACGCCATCGGCCAATCCAGCACGCTCTTCGCCCAGGGACTCTCCGCCGACGGCCTGGCCCTGGTCGGCGAGCCCGCGGCCCTGATCACGTCCGGCGCCGCGTGGGAGCAGCCGCTGATCGAGAACCCGGCGATGGTGGTCGCCGACCAGTCGTTCGTGCTGCTGTACTCCGGCGGTTGGTGGGAATCGGACGGGTACGCCACCGGCTACGCGACATGCGACACACCCCTCGGCCCCTGCACCAAGGCGAGCGTCGCTGGGCCGCTGCTCGCCAGCGGCGGCGACGAAGCCGGCCCCGGCGGCGCCTGCGTGGTCACAGGGCCGGCGGGGGACCAGTGGCTCGCCTACCACGCCTGGACAGCCGGTGCCGTCGGCTACACGGAGAGCGGCGGCGTTCGCAGCCTGCGCTTCGCTGCGTTGACCTGGCGCGGCGCGGAACCGGTCGTCGCTCGCTGAGCGCCGGCGGGTCTGGTGGGAGACCGTCCCGCCGGCTGATGCAACCCACGGGCGGGGGCGCAATAATTCCCGCCGGCAGACGTCCTACCGGTCAGAGGCTGCTCCAGGGTGGGAGCCATGGCGGAGGTCGCAACACGTGACATCGGTGCGTTCCAGGGCGTCGCGCGTGCCGAGCTGCCCGGTCTGTACGCGCTGGCTCGTCGGCTGTGTCGCGCCGACGCCGAGGACCTGGTCCAGGACTGCCTGCTGCGCGCCTACCGGTCCTTCGGGTCGCTCCGCGACCGCGAGGCTGCGGGTGGGTGGCTCCGGGTCATCCTCGTCAACGTCTGGCGGGATCGGGTGCGCAGGGAATCGCGGTCGCCGCAGGAGGTGCCGTTCGACGACATCGAGGAGTTCTCGCTCTACCGCACCCTGGTCGTCGAGGATCCGTTCCCGTACTCCGACAGCTTGCATCTCGACTTCCTCGGGGCGTTCACCGATGACGACGTGCACGCCGTCATCGATCGCCTGCCGCCCCTCTACCGGGCGCCGCTGGTGTTGCGTTACGTCGAGGGGCTCGCGACCAAGCAGGTCGCCCGCGCCCTCGAGCTGCCGCTCGGCACCGTGCTGTCGCAGCTCCACCGGGGGCGCAGGCTGTTCGAGCACGAGATGTGGAACTACGCCCGCGACACCGGCGTCGTCAGGGCGCCCCGACCCGGCCAGCGAACGGATCCGGCATGAACCGCGTGATCGACTGCCGTGAGGCGGTGCGTCAGCTGTGGCGTTACCTCGACGGGGAGCTGGGCACCGGCGAGGCGCAGAGCGTCGAGGACCATCTCGACCGCTGCGTCACCTGTTGTGGCGAGCTCGAGTTCGCCCGCGAGCTGCACGGGCTCCTGGACGCCCAGCGGACCGCCGACCTGCCGGCTGAGGTGCGCGACCGGCTCGAGCGCTTCATGGACGAGTTGGACGACACCCACGGGGAAGGGGCCACCCCATGAGCAGGGATCTGATGTTCCAGGACGAGGTCCTCGCCGCGGTGCGCCGGGCCTACAGCGCCATCCCGGCCGGTGCCGGGCGGGCGATGGCCGAGCGCTTCTACTCCGACGACGAGCTCGGTGCCCTCCCGAGCGAGGCCGTCGACTGGTCGCTGGGCGTGCACAACCCCGTGCGGCACGCCGGGCTGCAGCCAGGTGACGAGGTTCTGGACCTGGGCTGCGGTGGCGGGATCGACACCGTGCTCGCGGCCCGCGCCGTGGGCCCGACCGGGCACGTGGTGGGCCTGGACATGCTGCCCGAGATGTGCGGGCGGGCGCGGGCGGCAGCCGACGCCGCCGGGGTCGGTGGCTGGTGCGAGCTCAAGGTCGGGCAGATGGAGGCGATCCCGCTCGACGACGCCTCCATCGACGCGGTGATCTCCAACGGCGTCATCAACCTGTCGCCGCGCAAGAGTCGCGCCCTGGCCGAGATCGCCCGCGTGCTCCGCCCCGGCGGTCGCCTGTGCGTCTCCGACCTGACCGTGGAGGACGATCTGCCGTCGGAGATCCTCACCAGCGAGAGCGCGTGGGCCGGGTGCATCTCCGGGGCGCTGTCCGAGGACGTGTTCACCACGAAGCTGGGCAACGTCGGGCTCGTGGACGTCGAGCTCACCGAACGCGTGTCGTTCGGCATCGACGACATCGCGCTCTACCCCCTGTTCACCGCCGACACGCTGGCGCGGATGCGCGAGCTGATCCCGGCCGACCGGCACGACGCCGTGTGCGTCGGCGTCATCGTCCGGGCGACCAAGCCCGCGGGCTGAGCGGAGAGCGCCCCATGGCCCACGCGGTGACGCCCTCCGATGTCGTCGACGCCGCCGCGATCTGTCGCCGAGTGCTGGGGCCGGTCATGGGCCGGGACTGGTCCGTTCCCGCAGGGGATCTCGCCTGGGACGTGCGCGCCACCCTGATCCACGCCTGCGACGCCGTCGGCTGGTACGCCGCGCACCTGGCGGTGCAGGCCCGGCATCGTCTCCGGGTCGACGTGCGGGTGCACGACGACGCGACGAATGCCGAGGTGCTCGACGTCCTCGAGGCGACCGCGGCCACGCTGGCGCTGGTGGCGCGGGCGGCGCCGCCGAACGCCCGCGCCTACCACTCGGCCGGCATGGCCGATGTGGTCGGCTTCGTGGCGATGGGCTGCGACGAGGTCCTCGTCCACGGCTGGGACGCCTGCCGCGGCCTCGGGTTGGGCCTGGTGGCGCCGCCGGACCTGGCCGGCCGCGTGCTCGAGCGACTGTTCCCGTGGGCGCCCCGCGGCGTCGCTCCCTGGCCCGCGCTGCTGTGGGCGAACGGACGTGTCGACCTCGCGGGCGGTCGCCCGCGGCCCGGGTCGGACTGGGTGTGGCACTGCGCACCGGTCGACGAGTGGGACGGGACGATCCCGAGATGGAACGGTTCGCCCCCCGAACGCTTCGGGTGGGACGCCGAGGTCGGGCGCTGGCGGCCGGCGTCGCGATGACTGCGCCCGCCGGTCCTCGCCGGGTCGACGTGGCTGCGGCCTATGACCTGGGGGTCGACGCCTACGTGTCGCTGTGGAGCCCGGTCATCCTCCCGCCCGCGCAGGCGGTCGTGGCCGGGCTCGGGCTCGAGGGCACACCGCGTGTGCTCGACATCGGGGCCGGGCCGGGGTCGCTCGTCTCATCGATCCTCGATGTCGCGCCGACGGCGCAGGTGGTCGCCCTGGACGCGTCGATCGAGATGCTGCGCGCCGCCGCGGACCGCACCGCTGCCCGGGGCGTGAACGGCGATGCGCTCGCCCTGCCCATCGGCGCGGCGACCGTCGACGCCGTCCTCTGCACGTTCGTGCTGTTCCACCTGAGCGACCCGTCGCAGGCGATCGCCGAGGCGGCCCGGGTCCTGCGGACCGGCGGACGGCTCGGCACCGTCACCTGGGGTCGTGAGGGCGCGACCAAGGCGTCAGCGGTCTGGGAGGAGGCGTTCGCCGACGCCGGGATCGGCCCGTTGCCGCCGCGGCGCGTGGACACGGGCCTGGACAGCCCCGACGCCATCGACGCCCTGCTCCGTGGCGGTGGTCTGGCGCCGCAGCGGATCTGGCTCGAGATGCTCACGCACCGATGGGAGCCGTCCACCTTCTGGCGGCTCGTGACGGGCACCGGCGTGAACCGGGCCCGGCTCCAGCTCGCGGACCCGGACACCCGGGCCCGGCTCCTCGCCACGGTGCGGGCCCGACTGGATGCGCTCGACCTGGACGACTTCGTCTGGTGGGGCGAGGTCGTCTGCGCCGTCGCCAGCAAACCGGGCTGACGAGCGGCGGCGGGCCGGAGCGAGCGGACGCCGCGGCGGCTTTCTCATTGCATCTGGCCGGCATGGGCAATGGGTCGACCGGTGTGCCGTCCTTCTTGGTGGAGACGATCCAGGCGAGCGATCGGAGGGGTTCGCGATGACCGATGTCGCATCACTGTCCGGGGCGGACGTGCCGACCGCCGACGAGACCGAGGCCCTGGTCGAGCGCCTGTTCGCGGCCACGATCGAGAGCTTGGAGATCGCGTCCGTCCACCTCGGCCGCGAGTTGGGCCTGTACCGGGCGCTGGCCGATGGCGGCAACGCGTCACCTGCGGAGCTCGCCGCCCGGACGGGCACGGCCGAGCGCTACGTGCGCGAGTGGCTCGAGCAGCAGGCGGTGGCCGGGTTCCTGACCGTCGACGACCCGGACGCCGCCGCCGCAGAACGCCGCTACGGTCTGCCCACCGCCCACCGGGCGGTGCTCGTCGACGAGCAGGATCTGCACTTCCTGGCCCCGATCTCGTCCCTCGTGATCGGCGTGTGCGGCCCCATGGACGCGTTGCTCGGCGCCTACCGGCGAGGGGCCGCGGTTCCTTACGAGGCCTACGGCGCCGACGTGCGCGACGGGGTCGCGGCCCTCAACCGGCCCATGTTCGCCAACCAGCTCGCCGGGTGGTTGGCTGCGATCCCCGATGTCGACGCACGTCTGCGGGCGATGCCGCCGGCGCGGGTGGCCGACGTTGCGTGCGGCTCGGCGTGGTCGAGCATCGCCATCGCCCGCGCCTATCCGGCCGTGACGGTCGACGCCATCGACGTGGACGCCGCGTCGATCGAGACGGCCCGCAGCAACGTCGCCACGGCCGGGCTGGACGACCGCGTGCACGCGAGCCTCCAGGACGCCGGCGACGGGCATCTCGATGGCCCCTACGACCTGGTCACCATCTTCGAGGCGCTGCACGACATGAACCACCCCGTCGAGGCGCTGCAAGCGGTGCGGGCGAGCCTCGCCGAGGGCGGCAGCGTCGTGGTCGGCGACGAGCGGGTGGCCGACCGCTTCACGGCGCCCGGTGACGAGCTCGAGCGCTTCAACTACGGCTGGAGCATCCTGCACTGCCTCACCGTCGGCATGCTCGACCACGACTCGGCCGGGACGGGGACCGTGCTGCGCGCCGAGACCGTCCGCGCCTACGCCACCGACGCCGGTTTCGGGCGGGTCGATGTGCTGCCCATCGACCACGAGTTCTGGCGCTTCTACCGCCTGGTGCCGTGATGGACGACCGCGTGACCGACACCGAGGCCGACATGGCTGCCGCCGATCGACCCGTCGTCGACCCCGAGGCGCTGCGCGCGTCGGTGCGGGAGAAGTACCGCGAGGTGGCGGCACGACCGGCGGGCGATTTCCACTTCCACACCGGACGACCGCTCGCCGCTCTGCTCGGCTACGACACCGAGCTGGTCGACGGGCTGCCCGATCGGGCGGTGGAGTCGTTCGCCGGCGTCGCCGACCCGCTCACCCTGCGGCCCCTGGCGCCGGGTGAGCATGTCGTCGACCTGGGCTCCGGCGCCGGCTTCGACTGCTTCGTCGCGGCGGCGCGGGTCGGCGCTGCCGGCCGTGTCGTGGGCGTCGACATGACGCCTGAGATGGTCCACAAGGCGCGCGCCACTGCGCAGCAGCTCGGGCTGGGCAACGTCGAGTTCCGCGAGGGGCTCATCGAGGACGTGCCCGTCGACGACGGCTGGGCTGATGTCGTGATGTCCAACGGCGTGCTCAACCTCGTCGCGGACAAGCCGCGTGCGATGCGCGAGATCTTCCGGGCGCTTCGGCCGGGCGGTGCGCTCGCCTTCGCGGACATCGCGGTCGGTCGGGTCGTGCCGGACGAGGTGGCGTGCAACATCGACCTGTGGACCGACTGCATCGCCGGCGGACAATCGCTGGATGCCTGGCGGCGGCTCATGCAGCACGCGGGGTTCGTCGACGTCGATGCCGGCCCCGCGGTGGACACCTTTGGTGGGGCGCGGGGTGAGGGGAACGCGCGGGCGTTCGAGGTCATGGCCCACGCGTTCCTCGGCCACAAGCCCGCCTGAACGGGCGGGCGACAGGGAGAGGAGCAAGCCATGGGTTACCGACTGCAAGGCAAGATGCTCGAGGCGGGGCCGGTCCGCACGGAGATCGAGGCGATCGTGGGTGCGACCGGCCAGCGGACGGTGCTGTCGGACACCGCGTTCTCGTCGATCCCCGGCTCGCCGGCCTACGTGGCGCGGTCCACCTCGTACACGGCCGACGTGCCGGCGCTCGGCATCAGCCTCGACATCTCGGACCGCAACGCCGTCCAGGGCGACTTCCTGTTCGAGCACGCCGCCTGACGACGGCGGGCGTGCCCCCGGCCCGAGTCACGACGCACGATGTTCTGGACGCAGACGCGACCTGACAACCGCACGCTCGCGGCCGTCGTCGGCGGCCTCGTGGCGCTCGCGTGGCTGTCGATCGCCACGTGGAGCTTCTCGCCGTACGACCGCTACCTGCACCACGGCTCGCTCGACGACCTGACGGTGGGGGTTCCGGCGATGATGGTCATCGAGAAGAACGTCCTGTGGGGCGAGCAGATCAGCAGGCCGCTCGGCGCCTCACTGCTCCTCGCCGCCACCCTCGCGGCTGTCGATGGCGTGCTCGCCGTCCCGTGACGGCTGGGGTAGAACGCCGGTATATGCGAGCGCCCCGGCGCCCACGGGCCGTGGCCTTCGATGTGGTCGAGACGCTGTTCTCACTGGAGGCGGTGGGCCGCGCGTTGGACGCCGAAGGGGCCGGACCGCGGGCGCTCGAAGTGTTCTTCGGTCGACTCCTGCGCGACGGCTTCGCCTTGGCGGCCAGCCGGGGCTACGCGCCGTTCGGCCACGTCGCCCGCGAGGCCCTCGCCGCGACCGCCCCCGGTCTCGACGAGCTCGCTCGGCGCCGGGTGCTCTCCGCCTTCTCGTCGCTCACCCCGCACGGGGACGTCCGGCCGGCGCTGGAGCGGCTCGCGGCCGAGGCCGTTCCGGTGGCGACCCTCACCAACGGGTCGGCCGAGACCACGGGGCGGCTCCTTGGGGCCGCGGGGCTGGAGGGTCTGGTCGGCCGGGTGATCAGCGTCGACGAGGTCGGCGTGTGGAAGCCCGCACCCACGCCCTACGTGCACGCGGCCGGAGCACTCGGCGTCGAGCCCCACCAGCTGGCCATGGTCGCCGTCCACGCCTGGGATGTGCACGGCGCGGTGCGTGCGGGCCTCGTGGGCGGCTGGGCGTCCCGCCACGAGGGCACCTATCCGCCGACGTTCGATCCGCCGGACGTCAGTGGCGTCGACCTCGCAGACGTGGTCGACGGCCTGCTGGCGCTGCCCGACGACTGACGTCGGTCAACGGCCTCACCCCTCGCCCGCGCGGTCGCGGGGGCCGGGCAGGGTGTCACGTAGGGCCTCGAGCCCGGTGTACTCGGGCCGCCAACCCAGCTCGCGCTTGGCCTTCGTCGTGTCCATGACGGAGGGGTGGCTGAGCACCTCGGCCCACGCCGTCGCCGGCGGGATGAAGGGCAGGTCCGCGAGCGCCGCCACGGCTCGAGCCGGCCCGCGTACGAGCAGGCCCGGCACCGTGACGGGCCGGAGCCCGAGCTCGCGCGCGACATCGGTGGCCGACAGCACGCCGTCGCCGGCGATGTTGTAGGCGCCGGGCGGGCCCGCGCCGACGATGCACAGCAGCAGGGCCCGCCCGACGTCGTCCTCGTGGACGAACTGCACCGGCAGCTGGGGAACCAGCGCCGGCAGGGCGACGGGCAACCTGTTCACCCCACCCGCGAGCCGGCCGACGAGCGGCGCGAGCGGTCCGGGCAGGAGCTCCTTGCCGCCGACCGTGTGCGGGCCGAGCACGATCGACGGGCGGAGCAGGTACAGGCTCAGCCCCGGGTGGCGGTCCGCCTCCTCGCCGAGGAGGCGTTCCAGCTCGGCCTTCTCCTGCGCGTAGAACAGGCGGGCGGCGGGCCTGACCGGCCAGTCCTCGGTCATGCCGACGGGGTTGTCCTCGTGGAACCCGTAGGCCGCGACCGACGAGGCGTAGACGAAGCGCCGCGCGCCGGCCGTGGCCGCGGCACGGACGGCGTTCAGCGTGCCCTCGACGTTGACCGCCCGGATCGTCGCCCGCGACGCCGTCCCGGTGATCAGGAACGCGAGGTGGACCACGACGTCGGCACCCGCGAACGCCTGCTCGAGCCCGGCGGGATCGCGGACATCGCCCGCGCCGGTACGTCATCTTCGCCCACCCGTGCTCGGCGGGGTCGAACGGGCGGCGGGCGATCCCCACGACCCGCGCGATGCGCGGGTCGGCCTCCAGCCGCGGCGCGAGGCCGAAGCCGAACGTGCCGGTGGGACCGGTGACGGCGACGACCAGGCCGGACTCCGAGGCGGGCACGACCGGGACGGTACCGCCCCGCCGCGGATGGGACGTTCGTCCCTAGTTCGCGCATCACCTGCCGTCCACGCTGGGTGGCACGTCGAGGAAAGGAATCCACCCATGCGCGCTGCAGTCGTTCACGATTTCGGCAAGCCGCTGTCGCTGGACGAGCGGCCCGTGCCCGTGCCGGGCCCAGGTCAGGTGCTGGTGCGTCTCGAGACGTCCGGGCTCTGTCACACCGACATCCACGCGGCGCACGGCGACTGGCCGGTGAAGCCGGCGCCGCCGTTCGTCCCTGGCCACGAGGGCGTGGGGATCGTCGAGCGGCTGGGCCCCGATGTCACGGTGCTCTCGGAGGGCGACCGGGTGGCGATCCCTTGGCTGGGCTGGGCCTGCGGCACCTGTGAGCACTGCCTGTCGGGGTGGGAGACGCTGTGTCCGAACCAGCTCAACACCGGCTACTCGATCGACGGCTGCTACGCCGACTACGCGGTGGCCTCGGCAGCGTTCGCGGGGCGGGTGCCGGCGGGTGTCGACCCGTTGGACGCCGCCCCGCTCGCCTGCGCCGGGGTCACCACGTACAAGGCGGTGAAGGTGGCGGGGGTGCGGCCGACCGACCTCGTCGTCGTGTTCGGTGTCGGCGGCCTCGGCCACTTGGCAGTGCAGTACGCCGCCATCGCCGGTGGGACCGTCGTGGCGGTCGACCTGCACGACGAGAAGCTGGCGTTGGCCCGCGATCTCGGCGCGACGCACACGGTGAACGCCCAGACCGTCGATCCGGTGCAGGCCATCCAGGAGCTCGGTGGTGCCGATGCGGCCATCGCGCTGGCCGCCCAGCCCGAGCCGTTCACCCAGGCGTTCCGGTCCCTGCGCCGTGGTGGCCGGCTGGTGTTCGTGGCGCTCCCCAAGGACGACGTGCTGCCGCTGCCGATCTTCGAGACCGTGCTGGGTGGGATCACGGTGGCGGGTTCCATCGTCGGGACCCGCCTCGACCTGGCCGAGGTCTACGAGCTGCACCGAGCCGGGCGCACCCGGGTCAGCCGCGAGGCGCGGCGGCTGGAGGAGGTCAACGAGGCCTTCGCGGAGGTGGAGAAGGGCGCGGTGCCCGCCCGGTTGGTCTTCGACCTGCGCTGATCGGGCCGGCGAACGTAGGCAGGTCCGCCGCCCAAGATGGGGAGGGTCTCCCGATGCGCGTGATCGGGCATGTCCGTACGGTCCGACCTGGCGGAGGTACCGCACGAAGCGATGTCCAGGAGGACACGTCATGCCGAGGTACATGGTCGAGCGCACGTTCCCTGACGGCCTGGTGATCCCCATGACACCCGAGGGCGCCACGGCGGTGCGCAAGGTGGTCGACACCAACGCCGGGGAAGGGGTGACCTGGGTCCAGTCCTACGTGAGCGGCGACAAGAAGCAGACGTTCTGCGTCTACGACGGCCCGAGCCCCGAGGCCATCCGCTCGGTGGCACAGCGCAACGGCCTGCCCGTCGACCACATCACCGAGGTCTCGGTCCTCGACCCGTACTTCTACGTCTGAGTTTCCTCCCAGCCGAGCCGGCGAGCGGCCTGGGCGACCTCCCGTCGGGACCGCACGCCGAGCTTGGCGAGGATGCTGGACACGTGGTGGTCGACGGTCTTGACCGAGACGGACATCTGCTCGGCGATGGCGGCGTTCGTCAGGCCGTCGACCACGAGGCCGAGCACCTCGAGCTCGCGTGCGGTGAGTCGCCCCGGATTGGTCCTCGTGCGCGGGCGCGGACCACGGGGCACTCGCCGAACCCCGAGCTGCCGCATCCGGCGGGCGACCATCGCGGCGGCGGGCCGGGCGTCGAGGGCGACGAACCGGTCGTGCGCCGTCCGGAGATCGTGCTCGTCGGCGGTGAAGGCAAGGGCCAGCGCCGCCTCGTACGGACAACCGATCTCGTCCCACAGCACGGCGGCCGCACCCCCGTCGCCGTCGAGCTCGAGCGCGAACGGTCGCTCGACCCGACCGTCGGCCACCGCGCCCGGTGACGCGCCGGCCCGCCGCACCCACACGGCGAGCTCGCCCGTGTACCAACGCTCGGTGCCGAGGCGACGCGCCCGGTCGAGGACGTCGGCGGCCAACCCCACGTCCTTCTCGACCGTGCCGGCCAGCCAGGCCGCCTCGATGCGGGCGGCCGCCACCGGCGCGAGCCGCTGCACCTCGTCCGACGACCGGGCGAGGTCGAGCGCCTCGTCGAGCGGTCCCCAGATGTCGGGATCGCCGCGCCGCGCCCGCACGGTGCCCAGCACGACGAGCGCGCCGATGCGACTGACCGGTGCTGTGCGGGGGTGGTGCAGCACGGTCTCGGCGTCGCGGGTGGCGTCCGACCACCGGCCCCGCTCGAGGGCCGACCGAGCCCGCCAGCCCTGCATGTAGAGGCGCCACGAGTCGAGGTCGTGGTCGGTCGCGTACGCAATCCCGTCGGACAGCCAGCCATCGGCCGGCTCGTATCGGCGTTGGGACACCGCGATCGACGCCAGGTTGGTGTACGCCCGCGCCACGTGCTCCTCCATCCCGTGGCGCGACGCGATCTCGAGGCTGCGCTCCAGGTCGGCCTGGCCCGTCTCGTCGCCGTCGATGAGGCGGGCGGTGCCCAGGTTGTTGAGGGCGTGCGCGAGGGTCTCCACGTCGCCGAGCTGCTCGGAGAGCGCGATCGCCTCGGTTCCCCAGCGGAGCGCCCCGTCCCGCTCGTGGCTGAGCATGGCGAGCTGCGCCCGGTTGCTGTAGGCACGGGCCAGCTCGACACCCGGGGGTTGATCGGCGAGCAACCGCACGGCCTCCTCCGCATAGCGGAGAGCGTCGGCGCGCCTCGCGAGGAACCACGACAGGCGCGAGAGCCATCGGAGGGTGTCTCCCTCGCGGAGGCGATCGCCTCCGGCGTGCCAGCAGCCCAGCGCCTGCCTGCGGGCCTCGATCGCACCCTCGATCTGGTCGGTGAGGTAGCGCTCGTAGGCGAGGCGTTCCAGCAGTCGAGCCCTCTCCGGGTCAGCGTCGCCGTCCCCCTGGCTCGTGCCTCCGGCCGCGGCCAGCGCGGTCTCGAGGTGGGCCGCGGCCTCGCGGTGGGCGCCGACCGATGCGGCGTACTCCCCGGCTCGGGGAGCGAGGTCGGCGACCACGGCGGTGTCGCCGGCCGCGACCGCGTGGTGCACGAGACGGGCGAGGTCCGCGGGGGTCGTGCCCCGGGCCTGCAGGAAGGCGAGCGCACGGCGGTGCAGCTCGGCCCGCGTCGCCGGGCCGAGGGCGGCCTCGACGACGAGGCGGGCCAGCTCGTGGCGAAACCCGAACCAGTCGGGACCGGCGACGAGCAGCCCGTGGGCGACACAGTCGTCGACCGCCCGGGTGTCCGCGCCCGCCAGCACGCGCAGCAGCGACGCCTCGACCCGCGACGGGATGACCGACGCCGCATCGAGGGTGGCCCGCGCCGCGGGGGCCAGGCGCGCCGCCCGCCCGAGGACGGCGTCGCGCACGGTGGCGGGGACCGCCGGCGAGGACGTGGCGAGGACCTCGGTCACGAAGAAGGGGTTGCCCGCCGTGACTCGGTGCACCGCGGCCGCGTCGACATGCCGCCCCCGGGACAGCTCGGCGACCGCGTCGATCGACAGCGGGTGCAGCACCACGCGTCCGGCGGTGCCCTGGGAGGCCAGATCGCCGAGCACGGTCCACAGCGGGTGGGTGGGACCGATCTCGTCGTCGCGGTAGGTGAGCACGATCACGATCGGGTGATCGCCGATGCGCCGCGCCAGGAACCGCACGAGATCCAGCGTCGCCTCGTCGGCCCCGTGGACGTCCTCGAGGACGACGATCATCGGGCGAGCGGAGGAGCACAGCGCGTCGAGCGTGGCCTGGAACAGCTCGCCGCGAGGTGCGTCCTCGTCGAGGAGGTGGGCGACCGTTCCCCCGATGGCGGCGGAGATGTCCGCCAGCGGACCGAGGGGTCGCGGGGTGGCGAGGGCGTCGCACCGCCCCCACGCGACGTGCGTCTCGGGGTGCAGCTCGGCGAACTGCGTCAGCAGCGCCGTCTTGCCCACGCCGGCCTCGCCGGCCACCAGCACGACCCCGCCCGACCCCGCTGCGGCGTCGTCGAGGGCGCGCCCGAGGACGGCCAACGCCTCGTCCCGCTCGAGCAGTCTCGCCGCCGCCACCGGCGACGACCGTAGGCCGTCGGGGCCGGGGGCGACGACCGGCGGTTACCAGCGTTGTGCTGCGAGCCACCCCACTAGGTCAGCCCTGGAGGCGCGCCATGCCCCGCTCGAGGGCGCCCACCAGGTAGGGCCGCAGGGCGGACGCGGGGATGATCCGGTCGACCGAGCCGACGTCGAGGGCGCGGTTGATGCTGTGGACGTCGTCGAACTCCCGCGCCACCTCGCCGAGCTTCTCCGACCGCACCGACTCGGTGACCGCGCGGAGCTCGCGCCGCGCCGCCTGGCGCTCGTCGTCGCCGGCCGAGGATTCGACCCGCCGCGTGGCGTCGACCACCCGCGGGTCGGCGTCGGTGCGCGCCCGGACCTCCCGGGCGAACACCACGGCAGCCGCGGGCGCCCCGCCGATCACCGACGCGTAGGAGCCCTCCACCGCGACCACCTCGAGGTTGTCGTTGAGCTGCTTCGAGAACACGACGAAGGCGCCGCCGTGATAGCGGGAGATGACCACGAACACCATCGGGCCGTCGAAGTTGGTCACCGCCCGGCCGATCTCGGCGCCGTACTCGAGCTGCCGGGACCGCATCGATTCGGGCGAGCCGTCGAAGCCCGAGAGGTTGGCGAGCACGACGACGGGCCGGTTGCCGCTGGCGGCGTTGATGGCCCGCGCCACCTTCTTCGACGACTGGGGGAACAGGGTGCCCGAGGTCCAGACGGTCGGCCCGTCCCCGGGCACCAGCCCCTCCCGCGCCACGGGGCTCGACTCGAGGCCGACCAGGCACACCGGGATCCCCCCGATGTGGGTGTCCCACACGACAGCCGTGTCGGCGTGCTGCCAGCGGTCCCACCGCTCGAGCGGGCGGTGGTCCGCGTCGCTGACCGCCCGCATGACCGAGCGGATGTCGAAGGGCTTCTTGCGCTCGGCGTTCCGGTCGGCGGAGAAGACGTCGCCGACCGTCGCGAAGTCGCTGCCGTCGACCGGAGCATGGGGCGACCGGCAGACGTCCCGGTCGACCGGGTCGGTCGTGGTGGCGCGGCGGGGGAACCGCTCTCCGGGGACGACATAGGTGTGGGCGTAGTGGCGCAACAGCACCTCGCACGCCGAGGCGAGGTCCGCGGCCCAGTACTGGGCCTGCCCGTTCGGGCCCATGATCCGCTCGTACCCGCCGATGCCGAGGTTGTCCTCGGCCGACACGCCGCCCGAGAAGTCGAGGGCCTGCTTGCCGGTGAGCACCATCGCGCTCTCGGGCAGCATCACCAGGATCCCCCGGGTGTGCATGAGCATGGTCGCCTCGGCGTTCCAGTAGGGCTGCGCGCCCACGTTGATGCCGGTGACCACGACGTTGATCTCGCCGCCGGCCTGCGTGAACGTCACGATGCGACGCAGCACGGCGCCGATCCAGTCCATGTTCTCGGTGCCGCTGGTCATCGAGATGCGCGCGCCGGACGACACGGCGAACCACTCGACCGGCACCCCGAGGCGCTCGGCCAGGTCGATGGCGGCGATGATCCGCCGGCACTCCGCCTCCGCCAGGGAGCCGAGGCTGCGGCTGGGGTCGCCGGCGATCAGCACCCGCCGCATCCCTTCCGGGATGGTGGGCACGGCGTTCCGGATCACGCCGACGACGAGGTTGGCGGTGTTGCCCCCTGGGCCGCGGGCCACCGGTGCGAGGCGTCCGTCGTCGTCGAGGTCGTGCTCCTCGAAGTCCCCGGAGGGGAAGTCCGACGCCGCGGCCTCGGGCCGCGTGAGCAGCCGGATCAGCTCGAAGGGGTAAACACCACCGCGCCGCTGGGTCTGGAGCACCCGCAGGCGGTAGTCGTCGAGCGGCTCGATCGGCTCGTCGTCGGGCTCGGCCTCGCGGACGGCCACCCCCCGACCGCCCGGGTTCGTGACGTGCAGGTCCGCCTCCCGAACGGCCCCCTCGCCATCGGGCACCCGCACCCGGGCGACGACCCGTTCGATGCCGAGCCCCTCGATGGCGGGCGCCAGCTTGTGCGCGAGGTCGCGCCACTGCTCGACCGGGACCGTCCACGGCGGCCGGACGTGCAGCAACACCACGTTCTCGAGGAGCCGCCGCTCCGGCGGGCGGTGGGACTGGAACCGCCGGATGCCGGACAGGGCGTCCATGAGGATCCGTTCGAGCAGCGGGAACCCGACCGCCTGCCCCGTCTCGTCGCGGACCGGTGTGAGGTCACGGACCTCGGCGAGGGCGAACAGCCGCTCGTCCTTCGGGTTGTCGTGGGCGACCCCGAGGAACAGGTACACGTCCTCCGCCGAATCCAGCCGGGTGATGGCGAACCTGCGCAGCCGGTCCAGGTTGAGCCGCTCGGCCAGCATCGGGTGCATGTTCCGGTACAGCGGGTCCTCGACCAGGCCGTCGGGGCCCGACCGGAAGCAGTAGTGGTCGGTGACCGGCGGCTGGGGGCCCGGGGGCTGGGCCGTGATCGTGACGTCGACCCGATGCATCGGCCGCCCGAAACCGGGGGACGCCAGGGCGTGGCGCAACTCCACGGCGACCTCCTCGACGTCGCCCGGCTCGCCCGCCTGCCACAGGTGCACGTCGAGGATGGCCCCCACCTCCGCCGGCACGTGCGCCAGGTGGCCGGCCACGGCGCGGACGATGGTGGGGAGCGTGTCGGCGGCGCCGAAGGCGACCATCAGGTGGAACCGGTTCCCCGCGTGCGGGTGATCGGCGACCGCCAGCCGCACCCCGTCGGCGTCGATCAGGGCGAGGTCGGCGAGCTCGCGGATCCGGTGGTAGCGGCGAGCGGCGGCCTCGAGCACCACGTCACGTTCCCGCGGGTCGCCGTGCTGGTACCGGCGCAACAACACGGGGCGGATGGGCTGCAGGCACGTGATCAGGGCGTCCATGTGCCGGGCGCGTTGCCCCGGCTCGGTACCGGCGGCCAGGGCGTCGATGTGACGATCCATGTCCGCGTCCCGCTCGGCCTGGGCCCGGGCCAGCAGGGGCTGGTCGAAGAACCGGAACCGGACGTCGCGGGCGAGGTCCATGAGGGCGGGGTAGCGCCCCTCGGTCGCGGCGATGAAGTGGTCGAGGAGCTCGCGCAGATCGTCGGTGGCGAGGTCGGCCAGCTCCCCGCGGTGGGCGAGCCGGCGGTCGAGGATGGCGGCGATCGCGGGGACGAGCTCGTCGAGCCGTTGCTGGGAGCGGTAGAGGCGCAGCAGGGCGTCCTCGACCTCGGTCGACGGAACCAGACCCTCGATGCCGTGGCGGCGCAGTACCCCCAGGAGCCGGTCCAGGAACGCCGGCGGCAGCCCCTCGCCCCCCGTCTCGTAGGTGCGCAGGCAGGTGAGGAGGTGCTCCTCGGGCGCCCGCACGCGCTCGCCGGTCACCTCCTCCGCCGGCCCGGGCTGGCGGCGCGAGATGGCGCAGACGTCCGCGAACAGCCCGAGGATCTCCTCCTCGCCCCGCAGCCGGTCGGGTTCGTCGGGCGCCGATCCGGACCAGGGGTCGTCGCCGCGCTCGATCTTTCGCATCGCGGTCGGGTCGAGGTCGTAGCCGAGGAGGTAGGCGTGCATCGCCGCGACGCCGTCGCCCCGGGTGGCGGCGGGTCCGACCGCGAGATCGACGGGGCGACCGGCTACGGACTCCTCCTCGTTGATGACGGGTTCGAGCTGCAGCAGAGGGTCGCCGCGGTCGACCTGCACGTTCGGGGCGACCAGCACCGACCTGACCCGCCCGGGGAAGGCGGCCGTCACCGCCGTCTCCATCTTCATGCTCTCCAGCACGACGAGCGGATCGCCGACCGCCACCCGGTCGCCGGGCGCCACCGCCACCGACACGATCACGGCCGGGGCCGGCGAGCGGACGACGCCACCCTCGTCGCGGGCGATCGTGTGGGTGACGCCCTCGACCTCGACGGTGTGGACGGGCCCGACGAGGGCGGACAGCACGCGGTGCCGTCGGCCCGGCAGCGTGACCCGCCGTTCCACGTCGCCGAGCCGCTCCACGTCGACGTCGACGAGCGACGTCCCGGTCGCCACCCGGTAGGTCGTCGGCCCGAGCTGGTACACGTGCACGTCGTAGGGGTGACCTCGGTAGCGGAACTCGATGCGCCGGCCGATCTGGCCCGGGGGACCGGGCCGCCCGCGCGCGGCCTCTGCGTAGAACGACGAGCGGGCCAGCGCGTGCTCCACGTCGTAGGCCTCGACGGCCGCGCTGAGGAGCGCGATGTCGGCGTGGCCGTGCTCGAGCAGCTCGCCGGTGCCCATGCGGGCGTCGAGCCAGCCGGTGTCGTAGCGACCGGCGACGACGTCCGGGTGTCGGAGCAGGCTGAGGAGGAAGGCCTTGTTGGTACGGCCGCCGTCCAGGATGACCTGCGTCTGGCCGAGCGCCCGGGCCAACCGGGCGAGGGCCTCCTCGCGGTCACGCCCCCAGGCGAGCACCTTGGCGATCGTCGAGTCGAACTCGGCCGCGATCGTGTCGCCCTCGGCGACCCCGGTGTCGACCCGGACGCCGGGACCGGCGGGCAGGCGGAGCCAGCGGATCCGGCCCGGCGCCGCCGCGAACTGGTTGTCGGGATCCTCGGCGTTGAGGCGTGCCTCGATGGCGTGGCCCGACGCGGCCGGTGGCTCGCCGTCGAGGCGGCCGCCCCGGGCCACCTCGATCTGCAGCTTGACCAGGTCGAGCCCGGTGGTCAGCTCGGTCACGGGGTGCTCGACCGGGAGGCGGGCGTTCACCTCCATGAAGTACCAGCGCCCCGACTCGGGGGTGTACAGGAACTCGACCGTGCCCGCGCTCGTGTACCCCGCCCGCCGGCACAGCTCGGCCGCGGCGCGCCGGATCTCGGCCTCCTGCCCGGACGCGAGCAGGGTGCACGAGGACTCCTCGATCACCCTCTGGTGGCGCCGCTGGAGCGTGCAGTCACGGAGGCCGACCGACCACACGCCCCCGTGGTGGTCGGCGATCACCTGGACCTCGACGTGGCGGGCGTTTGCGATCTGGCGTTCGAGGAACACGGTCGGGTCGCCGAACGCGTGGCGCGCCTCGGCCCGGGCCGCCTCGAAGGCGCCGGCCAGCTCGGCGGGGTTCGCCACCCGGCGGATGCCCCGGCCGCCGCCCCCGCCGGTCGCCTTGACGAACAGCGGGTACCCGATGCGCTCGGCGGCGGCGGAGGCCTCGTCGAGGTCGGCGACCGGGCCGCCGCTCCACGGGATGACGGGGATCCCGGCCGCCTCGGCCAGCCGCTTGGACCGGATCTTGTCGCCGACCCGCCGCATGGCGTCGCCGGACGGACCGATGAAGACGACGCCGAGCTTGTCGCAGAGGTCGACGAACTCGGCCTGCTCGGCGACGAACCCCCAACCGGCCCAGGCGGCGTCCGCCCCGGTCGCGACCAGGGCCCGCTCGAGCCGGTCGTGGTCGAGGTAGGTCTGCGTCTCCCGACCGGCGCGCTCGTCGAAGGTGGTGGCGGGGCCGATGCACGCCGCCTCGTCGGCCTCGCGGACGAACCAGGCGCGCCGGTCTGGCTCGGTGTAGAGCGCGATGGTCGTCAGCCGGTCACCGCCCGCGCGGTTGAGCTCGGCCACCGCGTTGACGAACCGCATGGCCGGCTCGCCCCGGTTGACGATGGCGATCCGTTGGAACGGCATCCTGCCCCTCCCGGAGGGAAAGGTACTGGTCACCGCGGCGGTCGTGAGCTGACCGTCGTCGAGTCGAGGTCGTCGAGCCGACGTACCGTCCTCTGTGGACGACGGGAGGAGCCCATCGTGGAGACCGTGCAGACATCGTTCACAGACATCCTCGTCCGCCCCGAGGTCGCCGCCCAGAGGGCGGAGTCGTGACCGAGCCTTACCCTGGCGGCGCAGGGCCCATGGCCACGCTCGTGACCCGGGCGGCGGCCGACGCGCTGGCCTGGCACCCGCTCGAGGAGTACGACGGCGTCGACTACAAGCTGCTGTGGCGGTCGGGCGGGTCGGTGGCCGGGCTGATGCGCATCGCTCCCGGCGGGCTGGTCACGCCGCACGCGCACGTGCGGTCGCACCATCACCTGTGGGTCACCGACGGCACCGTCGAGGTGCTCGAGGAGCAGATCGGCCCGGGCACCTACGTGCACATCCCCGCCGGCGTCGACCACAGCATCCGGGCCGTGGGCGACAGCGCCTGCACGATGCTGTACCTCTACCTCCGGGACGACCCCGGCTCGGCTTCCTAACGACGGTCCCCGTCGAGGGACGCAGCGTGGTCGGGTACGTAGGTCTGTGAGCTGCGGGGCGGCCGCTCGTAGCCCGTGGAGGCGGGCCGCTTCGGCAGCTTCAGGGGGACGCGGGTCACGTCGTGGTAGTCGATCGTGCTCAGCAGGTGGGCGATCATGTTGATGCGGGCACGCCGCTTGTCGTCGCTCTCGACGACGAACCAGGGGGCCTCGGGGATGTCGGTGTGCACCATCATCTGGTCCTTCGCCCGCGAGTAGTCCTCCCACCTGCCGATCGACTCGAGATCCATCGGCGACAGCTTCCACTGGCGCATCGGGTCGTCGAGACGCGACCGGAAGCGGGCCTCCTGCTCGGCGTCGCTCACCGAGAACCAGTACTTCCGCAGCAGGATGCCGTCCTCGACGAGCATCCGTTCGAAGATGGGGCACTGGTGCAGGAAGCGGTGGTACTCGTCTGCCGTGCAGAAGCCCATCACCTTCTCGACGCCGGCCCGGTTGTACCAGGAGCGGTCGAACAGCACGATCTCGCCCTTCGCCGGGAGGTGCGAGACGTACCGCTGGAAGTACCACTGCGTGCGCTCGCGCTCGGTCGGCGCCGGCAGCGCGGCGATGCGGGCGACGCGCGGGTTGAGGTACTGCGTCACCCGCTTGATCGTGCTGCCCTTGCCCGCGGCGTCGCGCCCCTCGAACACGACGACGAGGCGCTGACCCTCGGCCCGCACCCACTCTTGCGCTTTGACGAGCTGGCCCTGCAGCCGGAACAGCTCGCGCTCGTACCGCTTCTTCGGCAAGCGGTCGCGTGCCCCAGCCGTCTTCGCCGTGCTCGTCGTCGACTTGGCCATGCGCCGAGGGTACGGGGGAGCGTCGGCCGTGTCGCCGGCCGGCGGCGGGGGAGGGCGCCAGGCACCCGCCGCGCGGCCGACGACGTGTGTGGGGCCCGGTCAGACCTGCTTCGGCACGTTGCCGGTCAGCGTGCACATGAACCGCATCGCCCGGTGCCCGGCATCCGCGGTGGGCGGGAACATCAGCGGGCAACCCCCGTCGATCACCGTGATGCCGTGCTCGCGACCGTACGTGGTGGCCGCCGGCGACACGCTGCCGCCCCCGAAGGCGCGGTGCATCCACACGTTGCGGATGCCGAGCTCGGCGCACTCGCGCATCGTGGCCTCCGCGGCTCGGGGCGGGTGCCGATCACCACCGCGTCGACGCCGTCGGGGATCGACGCCAGATCGTGGTAGCACGGGTCACCCTCGACGTCGTCGGCGTTCGGGTTGACCGCGAAGACCTGGTAGCCGCGGTCACGGAGTCGCTGGTACACGACGTTGCTGCTGTGGTTGCCCGGGGTGCGGGACACCCCGGTCACCGCGATCCGCTCGTGCGCGAGGAACTCCGCGGCGGCCTCCTTGATGTTCGTCATGGCTCCAGCGTGCGCCCGGCGCCCGGCGATCGGCAGGGCCACGCAGCCCGTCGCGCCGGGACCTTCGACCCATGATCCGGACGGACGCCGTTGTTCCCGTCGACCGGCCACAGGGCGAGGCGGTGAGGCTGCATACGATGCCTCCCGTATGGGCGAATTCGCGGGCCCCCGCAGCCTCCGCCAACTGCTCGACGCCGTGCTCACGGTCGGCAGCGACCTCGACCTCCCGGCGATGCTGCAGCGCATCGTCCAGGCGGCGGTCGACCTGGTGGACGCCCGCTACGGCGCGCTCGGCGTCCTCGACGAGTCTCGCTCCCGCCTCGCGCAGTTCATCACCGTCGGCGTCGACGACGAGACCCACCGGGCGATCGGCCACCTGCCCGAGGGTCACGGCATCCTCGGGCTGCTCATCCTCGACGCCGAGCCGTTGCGGCTCCCCGACCTGCGAGAGCATCCCGACAGCTACGGATTCCCGCCGAACCACCCGCCGATGCGGTCGTTCCTCGGGGTGCCGATCCGGGTGCGCGACGAGGTGTTCGGCAACCTCTACCTGACCGACAAGACCTCGGCCGAGGTGTTCACCGACGTCGACGAGGAGCTCGTGATCGGCCTGGCGGCGGCCGCCGGCGTCGCCATCGAGAACGCCCGGCTGCACGCGCGCGTGCAGGAGCTGACCCTGCTCGAGGACCGCGAGCGCATCGCGCGCGACCTCCACGACACGGTCGTCCAGCGGCTCTTCGCCACCGGGCTGTCGTTGCAGGGCACGATCGGCCTCATGCGCACCGACCCCGGCGCCGCCGTCGACCGCGTGCAGACCGCGGTGGACGACCTCGATCTCACCGTGAAGCACATTCGCTCGGCGATCTTCGGGCTGGCGTCGACCCCCGAGACGAGCCTCGACGGCGTCCGCCGGCGCGTGCTCGACCTCGTGGGGGAAGCCGGCGCCATGCTGGGCTTCGAGCCGACCGTGCTGTTCGAAGGTGCGGTCGACACGGTCACCCCCGAGCCGGTGGCGACCGACCTGCTCGCGACCCTGCGCGAGGCGCTGAGCAACGTCGCCCGCCACTCCCGGGCGAGCCGGGTGGACGTGGTGGTCACGGTCGACGCCGACGACGGCGGCCACCTCGTGCTGCGCGTGACCGACGACGGCGTCGGGCCGCCGACGCCCGGTGTGCCCCGCGGGCCACGGGCTGGAGAACATGGCAGCGCGCGCCGACCGGCGCGGCGGCTCGTTCGAGATCACGCCTGCGAGCCCGCGGGGCACGGCCATCGCGTGGCGCGTGGCGCTCGAGTAGGCGCGCCGGTCACGCGCCCGGGTGCTCGGCCAGGTCAGCGCTGCTGCTGCCGGCGGCGCTCGGCCAGCCGGGTGGCGTAGACGGCGGCCTCGGTGCGCCGGTGCATGCCCAGCTTCATGAGCAGGTTGGAGACGTAGTTCTTCACGGTCTTCTCGGCGAGGTAGAGCCGCTCGCCGATCTGGCGGTTGGTCAGGCCCTCGGCGAGCAGGTCGAGGACCCGGCGCTCCTGGTCGGTGAGATGCGGGGCCCCAGGGTCCTCCTCGGGGCCTCGCCGCAGCCGCTCGAGCACCGTGGCGGTCACGCTCGGGTCGAGCAAGGACTGCCCCGCAGCCACCCGCTTCACGTTGTCGACCAGGTCGCTGCCGCGCACCTGCTTGAGCACGTAGCCCGCCGCCCCGGCCATGATCGCGTCGAACAGGGCCTCGTCGTCCGCGAACGAGGTCAGCATGAGGCACCGGACCTCGGGGTGGATCGAGCGGATCTCGCGGCACACCTCGACGCCGTTGCCGTCGGGCAGGCGCACGTCGAGCACCGCCACGTCGGGGCGCACGGCCGGCAGGCGCCGCAGGGCCTCGTCGGCGGTGCCCGCCTCGCCCACGACCTCGATCTCGCCCTGGCTGTCGGCCTCCAGGAGCTCGCGGACGCCCCGACGGACCACCTCGTGATCGTCGAGCAGGAACACTCTGATCGTCACCGCTCCCTCCTTTCGGTGAGGCTCCCGGGTCGGACCCGCCGACACCATCATCGTCCACTCGGGTCTCGCACGAGGCGACGGCCCGAGACCATCTCGGTCGAGATCGCCACCACGCGGTGTTCTTCGCCCGCAGCCCAGCGGACCAGCGGTGGAGTCTGCGCCTCGGCCAGCTCGTCCGGTTCTGTCAGCTCGCGGGCCACTCCCGTCACCACCACGCTCCAGCCCTCGCGGGTGGCGGGCTCGACCTCGTCGACCTCGAAGGCGACCACGGCGTTGCGGGTGGCGGCGTCGAGCTTGGTCCCCCGCCCGGTCCGGATGAGGATCTGGCGCCCGTCGAAGCGGAAGTTCACGGGGAGGATCGTCGGGAGCGCCGCGGTCGTGACCGCGACGCGTCCCAACCCCGCGGTCCCGAGCAGGCGGAGGCACTCGTCGCGGGACAGCACTTCCAGCCCGTTGCGGTCGACTTCCACAGTCCACCAGCTTCGGCCCGACGCTCGGTCGGGGACAGGGCCGAAGGTCCTGTTCATCATCGAGATCGGTCATGCAGGTCTCGTCATGCGCTGGACGACCACGGTCATCCCCGGCTCGCGCCTCAGCGCCCGGGCGGCCCGGTCGGCCACGACCCGAGGGCTCCACCGCGAGGCCCAGCATTCGATGATGCGATCGACGAGCTCGAGGCCACCGCACACGCCGCTGAACGTCACGTCCATGCCGGCGGTCGAGGTCGACGCGGGATCGTCGGGGGTGGGGGAGACCCGGACCACCACCGGCACCGCGTGGCCGGCGTCGCACCCGAGGTGCATGTACGCGTCGAGCACGCTGCGCTGGACGGCGGCGGGCATGTCGGCCGACCGTACGAGCGCCTGACACGTCTTCGCCGCCCGGCCCAGCGCCGGCGGGTCGTGGGGGTCCACGTCGGCGATCCGGGCGCGCAGCGCGGCGCGCCCGCCGAACTGATCGAGGGCGCGGAGGTAGGCGGCGGTCGTCACCACGAAACCTGACATGTCGTCCAGCCAGCAGACGAAGCCGTGCGTGCCGTCGGGCTCCGCTGGCCTCACGTCGCCGTGCCGATGGCGGTGGAGGTCGACTCCCATGCCTCGAGCATCGGAGGACGTTGAGATGGAACCCAGGGACCTTCGTCCCAAATTGCAGGGACGGAGGCCATGATCGGCCGTCGTCGCCGCCAACACGCCCCTCGTCGTTCCGGTCAACTACGCGGTCGACGGCGAGGCCGTGGTGTTCCGGACCGACCCCGGCACCAAGTTCGACAAGGGTCCGCGCGCTCGTGCGAGCTTCGAGGTCGACAGCTTCGACCGCCACGAGCGCACCGGCTGGAGCGTGGTCGCGACCGGGCGCCTGGAGGAGGTCACCCGCTTCGACGCGGCCACGTTCGAGCGCGTGCGGCGGCTCGACGTCGATCCGTGGGCCGGGGGCGACAAGGCGCACTGGATGCGCCTCGTCCCCGACCGGGTGACAGGGCGGCGCCTCGCGCAGCCGGAGTGATCGCGGCGAGTCAGGCGACGCGTTTCACCGGGCCGAGGCGGCGGAGGGCCTTGTCGAACGCGACGGTGTTGGCGGCGGAGATGAAGTGGTGGACCCGCCCCTCGAACAGCCGGCGCAGGACCGGGTTGAAGGCGTGGTAGCTCTCCCAGAAGGTGAGCTTGGTGCGGCCCTCGCCCACCTCCTCCAACCGGTGCCACCCCTCGGCCTGGGACCACAGCGGTTTGCCGACCGCCGAGTACCGGGACAGCTCGTTCAGCCGGGCCTCGACGATGCTCTCGAACGACCGGGCCACCCCGCCCGAGAGCAGGTATCGGGGCACACGGAACGTGCACAGCCGCACGAGCCCCTGGCCGGCCTCGTCGCCGTCGGCCACGACCTCGATGGTCCCGCCCGGGTAGTCGATCCGCCACGGCAGCTCCGTCCCCGGCGGCCGGCGGGGATGGAGGGTGCGCCACACGGCCGGCACCTCGGCGTCGACGATCAGCTCCATGGCGTGTTCGTGCATCAGCCTGCTCCCCAGGTGTCCCAGTAGGTGACCTGCTCCACCGGGGGGCGGGTGGCCGGTCTGAAGTCCGTCCCGATCGTGTAGGCCACCGGGAGCAACGCCACCTGCGTGACGTTGCTCGGGATGCCGAGCAGCTCGGCTGCCTCGGCCTCGCGCGCCAGGTGCAGCGTGGTCCAGACCGAGCCCAGTCCCCGCGATCGGAGGGCGAGGAGGAAGCTCCACGTCGCCGGCAGGATGGATCCGTAGGCCGAGGCCGTCACGATGGTGGGTGCGCCGTCGACGCGTTGCTCGATGCAGGGGATGACGTGGACGGGTACGCGGCCCAACGTCCTGGTGAGGGCCAGCGCGCTCTCGTAGACCCTGCGGGTCTGGGGGTCGGTGGCGCTCGCCGCCCGGGCGGCCAGGTGGTCGGCCCCGCTCGCGGCGTAGAGGTCGGCCAGCGCGGCGCGCTTGTCGGGGTCCGTGACCACGAGCCAGCGCCAGTCCTGGGCGTTGCTCGCCGTCGGCGCCTGGACGGCCAACCGCAGGCATTCCACCACCACCTCCCGGGGCACCGGTCGGTCGAGATCGAGCCGCCGGCGCACGGCGCGGGTGGTCCGCAACACGTGGTCGAACGCGGCGCGCGCGGCGGGATCCACCGCGGCCCTCAGCCCACTCCGGCGAGGAGGAGGTCGGCGCGCTGCACGGACGGGCGGTGACCCTGGGCCCGCCGGGTCGCTCGCTTGGCCGCGCGCTCGCCCCTCACCGAGGCCAACGTGTCGACGAACAGCGGATCCTGGGCGATCGCGTCGGGCGTGTCGAGCAAGGTCACGGCGCGGAGGATCTTGGAAAGCAGCCTGGGTTCGGCCGTGCCGACCCGCAGCAGGTCCTGGAGCGTGAATCGAGGGTCGTAAGGCTCCACCGGCTCGCCGCCGGAACGCATGGCATCGCCGTCCACCGAGAAGTGGTACCAGGGCTCGATCTCGCGCGCCGACGCGTCCTCGTAGGCCAGAGTGCGGGCCACGGCGTCGGCCGGATGAGCGAGGAACGCGTCGCGCAGCAGGACCGCTTGCACCATCGCCAGCGAGCAGCCGCGGCCGTACAGGGGGTTGGTGGTCGTGTGCGCGTCACCGAGGGCATGGAAGCCGGTGACGCGCGGGCGCCCGTCACCGTCGACGAAGCTGCGGAGCCGATTGATCAGGGCGCCCATGGCCTGCACCTCGGTCATGGGCGTGGCGAAGCCGAGATCGGTCAGCTGGTCGATGCCCGGGAGGAGGCGGCACACGGCCTCGAAGCGGGCGGGCTTCAGGAGGTGGCGCCGAAGCTCGGCATCGCCGCTCTCCACGCCGAGGGTGATCGAGAAGGTGTCGTTGTCGGCGGGGACGCACGAGTAGCTCACCCCGGCGCGCCGTCGGGCTGTTTGCACGATGCCGCCCGGGAGGGCCTGACCTGGGCACAAGCGATAGAAGCGCGTGAGATAGGTGATGCCGGTCGGCGTCACGATCTCGGGGACGGCGACGCCGTGGGGGCCGAGCCACCGCCCGAGGTCGCTGTGTGGTCCCGTGCTCGCCACGACGGCATCGGCGGTCAGCTCGGACCCGTCGTCGAGCTGCACACCGGTGACCCGAGGCCGTGATCCGGGGCCCTGGGGCTGGGCCCGCACGGCTCGGACGGCCACACCGACCCGCAGGGCGACCTGCGGTGAGCGCAGCGCAGCCCTCCTGAGCACCCATTCGTAGGTGGTGCGGCGCGCCGCGATGACCTTGATGTCGTCGGTCTCGTCACCGAGATCGGGGGGAAGCAGGGCACCGAGGTCGTACTCGACGGCTCCTGCGGCGCACAGGTCCTCGAGCACGTCGGGGAACAGGGACTGCAGCACCCGGTGCAGCCGAGCGGCGAATCCGTGCGAGTGCCGGACCTGGGGGGCGCCGCGCCGGTCCCAGTCGAAGGCGGCCTCCACCGAGTCGGGGAGTGGCGTGTCGTCCCGCTCGATCAGGGTGACGCGATGACCGATTCGTGAGAGCCCCAGGGCCGCGCCCAAGCCCCCGATTCCGGCTCCCGCAACGACGACGTGCGCCGGCCGGGGGACGTCGGCACCTGACGCGCTCACGTCGACTCGGCTCCCCTGGTTGCGGACGACCGTGCCTTTCTAACAGGAACGTCAACGAGGTCTGTTCCAGATGCGCCGGCCCGTGACCTGGTCGGGGACGATGCGGACCCAGTGGGCCTTGTCACCCAGAGTCCAGTAGGGCAGCGGGAGGGCGGCGGCCGTCCGGATCTCGTCGGGATCGTGGAGCTCGATCGCCCGGCCCTTGACGAGGACGCTCCACCCCGTGGCGTCTCTCGCGTCGATGCCGTCGACCTGGTAGCAGACCGCGGGGCTGCGGAGCAGGCCCCGGAGCTTGCTGCCGGGATCGGTGCGGAACACGATCGTCTGGCGATCGACCACGTGGTTCAGGGGGTAGATCTCCGGGGCGCTGTCGTTGAGCACGCCGATGCGCCCGACGGGCGCGGCGGCCAGCAGCTCCCAGCATTCGTTGGGGGTGAGGTGCTCGAGCCACGTACGTCCGTCGATCGCGGCCATGTCGGTCCTCCTGGGGCGGCGCTCTCCCTGCATGGTGCGCGTCGGGCGGCGGCCGTCCGCCAGGGGCGAACGTCCCGAATCTCGGGGCCCCGAGGCCCGAGACGAGAGCCGAGGCGGATCGGCAGGTAGGCTGCGCGCGCACCGCTCGGGCCGTGCGGTCGCATCACCTCGATCACCTGGGGGAACCGCAGTGATCGTCGTCTCCGCAGCAGTGAAGGGTGGCGTGGGGAAGACCACGACGTCCGTCTACCTGGCCGCGCTGGCGGCCGAGGCCGACCGTCAGTCGGTGACGCTGGTCGACTGCGATGCGCAGGCCAGCGCCGCCGAGTGGGTGGAGGAGGCCACCGACGACCTGCTCCGGAAGGTCGACGTGGTCGAGGCGCCGACCGAGCGCCTCCTCGTCAAGGCGCTCGACCGGATGACCGCGGCCGACATCGCCATCGTCGACACGCCCCCGGCGCACGAGCAGCTCCTGGCCAAGGCCGTGGCGCGGGCCAGCGTGGTGGTCATCCCTACGCGCGTCGGCGGCGTCGAGACCCCGCGGGCCACCGCCATGCTCGACCTGATGCCCGACGGCGTGCCCGTGGGCCTCGTGATCTGCTCGGCCCGTACGTACACCCGCGACTACCACGAGGCGATCGCCGGCTGGGAGGACGAGGACGTCCCGGTGTGGGGCACGATCCCCGAGCGGGTCGCCATCGCCTCCGGGCCCGACGGCTGGTTGGCCGACCCGGGCCTCGACGCCTATCGCGAGGTCTGGCGTCGGGTCCAACGCTCGGTGCGCGCCACCTGACCCGCCGCCGCCGGCGTCAGGGCGGCGTCGGCGCCACGATCCGGTCCAGCGCCGGGACCGCGATGCCGGCCGGCTCGGCCGCGCCGAACGCCGCGACCAGGGCGTCGATGTCCTGGGCGCCGCCGAGCGCGTCGGTGCCCTCGTTGAACACCGTGAAGCCGTCGCCCCCGGCCGCCAGGAAGCTGTTCATCGTGACCCGGAACGAGTCGGTGGGCGTCATCTCGACGCCGCCGACCAAGATCCGGCCGATCCGGTCCGCACAGGTCGCCGCGCCGGGCGACTGCTCGTACCGGAAGCTCGCCGAGACCTGGAGGATGCGCTGCGTCGTCTGCCCCCCGCACCCGGGGAACTGCTGTTCCAGCAGGCGGCGGATCATGTCGCCGGTCATGGTCTTCGTCACGAGGCTGTTCCCGAACGGCTGCACCGTGAACGCCTCGCCGTAGGTGACCTGGCCCGGGGCCTCGCCGCCCGACGAGATGTCCGCGACCCTGAGGTCGGCGCGTATGCCTCCGGGGTTCATGAAGGCGAGCTGAGCCCCGCCGAGGTCGGCCGGCTGCGTGGCGACGTGCTGGACGTCGGCGATCACGTCGCCGAGCGCCGACTCGCCGAGCGGTGACCCGGTGCGGGTGAGGTCGCCCTGGATGCTCCCGATGACGCGGTTCGCCAGGGGCGCGGCGGCGGTGACGTACTGGTCGACCACCGCCCTGACCTGCGGGTCCTCCCGCGACGGATCGGGGATCCGGGTGACGCCGGGGCCTGGCGTGTTGAGGGCATTGCCGACGATCACGTTCTCGGCGCTCGCCTGCACCAGCTCGCCGGTCTTGTCGTTGATGGTCAGGGTGACGTCGGTGAGGATGCGCCCGAACGACGAGGCGCTGGTGATGAGCCTGGTCACGCCACCGGCCGTGATCGTGCACCGGTACTCGGCGTGGGTGTGCGCCGAGATGATGACCTTGATCGACGGGTCGAGCCGGCTGGCGATGTCGGCGATGGCGCTGCCGGCGAGGTTCCCCGCACACCCGTTGAGGGCGGCGGTCGTCTGGAACCCACCCTCGTGGATGACGAGGACGGACGTGTCGACGCCGCGGCGCTCGGAGCTGGCGGGCGGCGAGGTTGGCGGCGTCGGCCTCGTCCTGGAACGTCAGGCCGGCGACACCGGTGGGGGTCACGATCGTGGGCGTCGCCTCCAGGACCTCGCCGATGAACCCGACCGTGAACTTCTTGCCGCTGTCCGACTTGAACCGCTTGGTGCCGTACGCGGGGAGCAGCGTCCGGCCCGTGGCGTCGACGACCACGTTGGCCGACAGGTACTGGAAGTCGGCGCCCGGGTAGACGTCGGTCGTCCCGCCGTCAGGCAGCGCGTACGGGGCCGCGGTGCACCCGTCGGCGTGGCACCCGCCGTTCTGGATGCGCAGGAGCTCGGCGCTGCCCTTGTCGAACTCGTGGTTGCCGACCGAGGCGAAGTCGACGTTCATCAGGTTGCTGGCGACGGTGATGGGCTCCTCGAAGAACAGCCCGTTGGCCAGAGGGCTGGCCCCGATGTTGTCGCCCGCCAGGAGCGTCGCCTGGTGGTCGCCGTAGATCGCCTGGCGGTCCTTCACGGCGTCGGCGAGGTAGGCGGCGCCGCCCGCGAACTGCCCGTAGATGTTGAGCCCGGCCGCCTCGAGGTTGCCGTGCAGGTCGTTGAACGCGAGGAGGTGCACATCGGTCGTGCGCGTCCGGTGGCCGTCGCCGCCGTAGTTCACGACCACCTGGTCGGAGAGGGAGCGGGCGCCCGAGATGGTGACGGCGCCCGCCGGCGCCCGGTCGGAGCTGGCCAGCGGCGCGGTCAACACCACGCCGAGTGCGAGCGCCGCGACTGCGGCCTGCGCGATCCAACTGCGCCGGGTTCGCCCCATGGTGTCCCTCCGCTTTTCGACTGCCCGTCCACAGCGTGCCTCATCGGGCGCAACGATGCATGACTTGACGGTGAACAACCCGCGGTCGGGGAGCGAACACCCGCGTCCGGTGCCGTCGTTCGGATCGGGCCGGGTCGCTACGCTCGCCGGCGATGGTGGGAGCGGTCGCCGACGAGACCCCGGCGCCAGCGGCGCGACCGGACGAGGGCCACGGCGAGGAACGCCCCCACCGGAACGAGGTCGGTGTCGCCGTCGTGGCCGCGGTGGTCCTGGCTGCGGCCCTCTGCCGCCCGCTCCTCGAGGATCTCCTCGACCGAGCGGCCGTGGCCAACTGGGCGACGGTGTTCGTCGCCATCACCGTCCAGGCGATGCCGTTCCTGGTGCTCGGCGTGGGCGTGAGCGCCCTCGTCGCCGCCTTCGTGCCGGCCGGCATGCTCCCGCGGATCCTGCCCCGGCGGCCCGCGCTGGCCGTGCCGACGGCAGCGGTGGCCGGGGTCGCCCTGCCGGGATGCGAGTGCGGCTCGGTCCCGATCGCCGGGCGGCTGGTCGCGCAGGGTGCTCCGCCGCCGGCCGCCCTCGCCTTCCTGCTGTCGGCACCCGCCATCAACCCCGTGGTGCTCGTCGCGACCGCGGTGGCCTTCCCCGGCCGGCCCGAGGTCGTCCTCGCTCGCTTCCTCGCCAGCCTGGCGGCCGCCATCATCGTCGGGCTGCTGTGGGCGCGCCGCGGCCGGGACGACCTGCTCGACCGCGCCCGCCAGCGCCGTCAACACGACGACGGACCGCGCCGCGCCGTCCTGGCGTCCACCGCCCAGCACGACCTGCTCCACGCCGGCGGGTTCCTCATCATCGGGGCGGCGACCGCCGCGACGCTGCAGACCGTGGTTCCCCGCACGGCCCTCGACGCGGTGGCCGACGCCGGCCTCCTGTCGGTGCTGGCCCTCGCCGTTCTGGCGGTGGCGATGGCCATCTGCTCCGAGGCCGACGCGTTCATCGCCGCCAGCTTCACCCAGTTCTCGCTGACCGCCCGCCTGGCGTTCATGGTCGTCGGCCCGATGGTCGACGTGAAGCTCGTCGCCCTCCAGGCGGGCACGTTCGGGCGCGTCTTCGCGCTGCGCTTCGCGCCGTTGACCTTCATCGTGGCGGTGGGCACGAGCGCGCTGGTCGGATGGTGGTTGCTGTGAGCGCGGCCGGCGGCACGATCACCGCGCTCGCGGGCACGGTGCTGCTCCGCCTGACGCTGACCGGGACCTACACCCGCTACGTCCGGCCCGGGATGGGCCTGTGGCTGGGCGTCGCCGGCGTCCTCCTGGTGGTCCTCGGTGCGACGACGTTGGTGCGCGCCCTCCGCCACGGCCGCTCGGTCGACGCGCACGGTCACGACGGGAGCCCGGCGGTGGGATGGCTCCTTCTCGCGCCGATCGCCGCGCTCCTGCTGGTGGCGCCGCCCACGCTCGGCAGCTACGGCGTCGATCGTGGTGCGGCCGTCGACATCCGCGCCGGCGCCGACGGCCTCGACCCTCTGGCGGCGGGCGACGGCCCGGTCGCCATGACCCTCCTCGAGTTCGGCCAGCGCGCCTTCGACCACGACGGGGCCAGCTTCAACGGCGCGGCGGTCCAGCTCACCGGATTCGTGGCGGGTGCGGACGGCGAGGGCTTCCGGCTGGCGCGCTACCAGATCGCCTGTTGCGCGGCCGATGCCGCGCCGGTGGTCGTCCGGGTCGTGGGCATCGAGGGCGACGCGCCGCCGCGCGATACGTGGGTGACCGTCACCGGCTCGCATCGCCCCCGAGACGGCGACGTCCCCGAGCTGGCCGCGACGAGCGTCGTCGAGATCCCCGAGCCCGACGACCCCTACGAGTGACGTCTCGCCGGCAAGTCGTGCCGACCACGATGACCGTACGATCACGGTGATGGCCGAGGGCGACCCCGTGACCGAGCCGTTGGCCGGGCTGACCGAGGATGCCCGGGCCCGGCTGGTGGCCGCACAGGCGCCCGCCGGGCCCGAGGCGATGGCGGCGACACTGACCGACGCCCGGTTCTCCGATCCCGACTGGATGTTCGAGCGCAAGTTCGACGGCGAGCGGTGCCTGGCGTGGGTCGAGGGCGGCGCGGTGCGCCTCCGGTCGCGCAACGACCTGCGCCTCGACGACACCTACCCCGAGCTGGTCGACGCCTTGGCCGGGCAGACCGGTGCCGACCTGGTGGTCGACGGCGAGGTGGTGGCCTACGAACGGGGTCGCACGAGCTTCGCCCGCCTCCAGCAGCGGCTGGGCGTGCGCTCGGCCGCCGAAGCACGCGAGCGAGCCCGCCGCGTGGCCGTCCGCTACTACCTGTTCGACGTGCTCTGGTGCGACGGCTACGACGTTCGGGCGCTCGACCTGCGGACGCGCAAGGCCGTGCTGCGCCGGGCGGTCGAGTTCCGCGACCCGCTGCGCTACAGCGCCCACCGGAACGGCGGGGGTGAGGCGTACTACGCCTACGCCTGCCAACACGGGTGGGAGGGGCTGATCGCCAAGCGGGCCGCGTCGGCCTACGTAGGCCGTCGCAGCCGTGACTGGCTCAAGCTGAAGTGTGCGGCCGAGCAGGAGCTGGTGGTCGGGGGGTTCACGGACCCGCAGGGCAGCCGTGTCGGCTTCGGGGCCCTGCTGGTCGGCTACTACGAGGACGGCCAGCTGCGCTCGGCCGGCAAGGTCGGCACCGGCTTCGACACCGACACGCTGGTCTCGCTGCGGCGCACGCTCGACGAGCTCGAGCAGTCGGCCTCTCCGTTCGCCGATGCGGTCCGCGAGCGGGGTGCCCACTGGGTGCGGCCCGAGTTGGTGTCCCAGATCGGGTTCACCGAGTGGACGGGGGACGGCAAGCTCCGTCATCCCCGGTTCCTCGGGCTGCGGCGCGACAAGGCCCCCGCCGACGTGGTGCGCGAGCGACCCTCGTGACCGGGCGGCGCGGCGCCGCGCCCATGGTCCCCTCCCGGCCTGATCGGGTCATCGGGTCGCGCGCGGCGTGCCCGCGATACCAGCCCTCGCCGGCGGTCGTGTTGCGGTGGATCCGCTCGCGGGTCTCTCGCTCCCGGGTCGTCTCGACACGGACGGCGCCGCGTACCGCGGCCGCCGAGCGGCGGAACGGGATCACCTGGACGAGCGGCGTGCCCCTGGCCAGGGTGTAGACGCCCTCCGGCGCAGTGGCGACGAAGGGGAGGTTGACGGGTGCCGTGTAGGTGTCGGTGTCGACCACACCGCTCAGCAGCTGGACGACGTCGTTCGGCCGGTTGAGCGCAGGAACGAACAGGCAGCTCCAGCCCTCGGCGGTGCGGATCGTCCAGTAGTTGTGGAACTTCATGGGCGGCCGGGGCTCGAACGGGTTCCCGGCGACCTGGAATGCACCGTGGTTGCTGACCATCTCGCGGTCGAAGTCCCAGCCGGCGGTGACCGTCTCGCCGCCGTCCGCGATCTCCAGTCGCACCGTCGCCGCCAGCGGGAGGATCCACCCGACCGCCAAGGCGTCGAGGAAGGGCATGCAGCGCTTCGCCGTGATGCCGTTGTTGGTGGCGGTCAGGTGCTCCCGATCGATGCCCGGCAGCCGGCGGTACCAGTCGGGCAGGACGCGGCCGGCCGAGACCGGCTCGGCGATGACGCCCTCGTCCTCGGGCCGGCAGAGGAACTCGATCGTCGGTCCGCGACGCGACCTCCTCACGTGCTCGAGTTGCTGGACGAGTTGCTGGACGAGTTCGAGCTCGAGTTGCTCGACGAGTTGCTCGACGAGTTCGAGCTCGAGTTGCTCGACGAGTTGCTCGACGAGTTCGTGCTGGAGTTGTTGGACGAGTTGCTCGACGAGTTCGAGTTCGAGTCGCTCACCGAAGGCGCGGGCGGCGGCGGTGGCGGCGGGGGAGCCGTCACAGTCGGCGCAGGCACGGTGAACGGGGGGACCGTTGACGGGGGGACCGTCGTCGCCACCGTCGTCGCGGGGTCCCGGGCATCGCCCGGTTGGACCGCGGACGCGGGATCGACGAGACGTTCGCGAGGAGCGTCGTCCGACCCGAACGGGTTGACCGCGATCGTGGCGGCCACCCCGAGCGCGCCGAGGCCGGCCGCAAACGGCTTCCACTTCCGGGGCTTGGCGGGGTTGTCGTCTGTCATGGACGCCACCGTCGGGTGGAGAGATGAAACCGCCATGAGCCCGTCGTGAGAGCTGTCTCATGGTCGCCCGGCGCGCCGGCACATGAGCGCCTTCTCACCTCGACCTCACGAGAGCCTCATCCCCCATCCCCATCGTGCGCGTGGTCCGCCCATCGCCCACGAGGACGTGATCGAGATGGACCCAGCCCGCACGACGGCCGCTCGCCGCCACCTCGCGCGGTTTCGTTGGTGGATGCCGAGCCTGGCCCTGGGCGCGGTGTCGGCAGGACTGCTCGTGTACGGCGCGACGTCCGAGGTCGGCGGCTGGTTCGCGCTGCGCAGCCCGGGATGGTGGGCGGTCACGATCGCACTGCACCTGCCGTTCCTCGTGATCGTGCTGTTCCTCGTCGGCGGCCTGGTCGAGCGCTTCGGCTACTTCTGGCGCGGGCGTGCGCCCGAGCCGCCGGGGCGGCTGCCGGCGGAGTATCCGACCGTGTGCGTGCAGCTCCCGATGTTCAACGAGCACGCCGTGGCGCAGCGCCTCATCGAGGCGGCGAGCCGGATGACCTGGCCAGCCGACCGCTTCAGCGTGCAGGTGCTCGACGACTCCACCGACGAGGGCACGCGGGCGCTGGTGGAGGCCGTGTGCGCCCGGGTCCGGGCGTCGACCGGCGTGGACTGCTCGGTGCGCCACCGGGCCGATCGCCGGGGCTACAAGGCGGGCGCCCTCGAGGAGGGCCGCCGGGTCACCGACGCCGAGTTCCTGGTGATCTTCGACGCGGACTTCCTCCCGCCGGAGGACTTCCTGCTCCGCACGATCCCGCACTTCTACCTGCCGAGCGGCGCGCCCGACCGCGGCCTCGCCCTCGTGCAGGCGCAGTGGGGCCACCTCAACCACGACGAGTCGCCGCTGACGCTGGCGCAGTCGCTCTGGGTCGACGACCACCACACGCTGCAGATGTCCTGGCGCTCCGCCGCGTGGCGGTTCGTCAACTTCACCGGCACCGCGGGCGTGTGGCGGGCCTCGGCCATCGAGAGCGTCGGCGGCTGGCGGGCCGCCAGCCTCGTCGAGGACTGCGAGCTCAGCTTCCGCCACCTGTTCGCCGGCTACCGGACGAAGTTCGTGAAGGAGATCGTGGTCCCGGCCGAGCTCCCGGCGACCTACACCGCGTACAAGGCCCAGCAGCGGCGCTGGACGCAGGGCTGGGTGCAGCTCCAGCGCATGCACCTCGCCACGCTGCTGTTTCGCTTCCGGTGCTCGTGGCTCCGCCGGCTCCACCTCGCCTACCACATGTGCATCTCGTGGCAGTGGCCGGTGTGGGCGCTGTGGATCACCACGCTGCCGTTCCTGATCCACACCGGCCACTGGTTCGGCGCCTCCGGGCTCGGGGTGGGCTTGGCCCTCTACGTCCTGCCGACCGTGCTGTGGGCCGTCACCGCCACGGTCCTGGCGTCGCTCGAGACGAAGCACACCTACGACGACCAGCTCACCCGCGCGACGTTCCGCACCCGCATAGCCCGCATCGTCCCGTACCTCGTCATCAACACCGGCATGCTCCCGCACCAGCTCACGTCCTTCGCCGAGGGCCTCTTCGGCCCGCTGCACAGCGAGTTCGAGCGCACGCCGAAGGCTGCGTCGGTCACGAGGGGGACCACGGGACGGCGGCCGTCTGTGGCCCCGACGCGGTCGGACGCGGTCAAGGTCCACTGGCCGTACCTGCTCACCGAGGCGTTCTTCGTCGCCTACCAGCTGGGGTGGGCCGCGGTGTTCGCCGCCAACGGCCTGGTCCTGTGCGCGGCCGGGGCCCTCTACGTGGCCGCATGCATCGCCCATCTGTGCTTCTTCTACGGCGATCACGTCGGCAAGGTGTGCCTCGTCGTCGACCGCCGGTCACCCCGTGAGTCGGTAGCCCATGCCTCGGACCGTCTCGATCACGTTCCCGCCCAGCTTGCGGCGCAGGTAGCGGACATAGACGTCGACCACGTTGGACTCGGGGTCGAAGTCGTAGCCCCACACGTGCGACAGCAGCTGCTCGCGCGACAGCACTTGGTCGGCGTGGCGCAGGAACGTCTCGGCCAGAGCGAACTCCCGCCCGGTCAGCTCGACCGACCGGCCGGCCACCGTGGCCCGCCGGGTGCGCAGGTCGAGGGTCACGTCGCCCGCCCGCAGCAGCGTGGTCTCCTCCGCGCTGTCGGCCCGCAGCCGGACCCGGATGCGGGCCAGCAGCTCCTCGAAGCGGAACGGCTTGGTCACGTAGTCGTCGGCGCCGCCGTCGAACCCGGCCACCGTGATCTCGACCTCGTCCCGGGCGGTCAGGATGACGACCGGTAGCCGCTCGCCGCGGCGCCGGATGGCCCGGAGCACGTCGAGCCCGTGCCGGTTGGGGAGGCCGAGGTCCAGGACCAGCAGCTCGAAATCGTCGTCACGGGCCATGCCCTCGGCGAGGACGCCGTCGTCGACGACGGTGGTGGTGAAGCCGTTGGCACGCAGGCCCTTCTCGAGGAAGCTGGCGATGCGCGGTTCGTCCTCCGCGATCAGGATCCGTGCCACTGTCGGTCTCCCGTGTCGGTGGGCAGGGGGGTCCCCGCCGGGATGGTCAGGGTGAAGCAGGCCCCGGCGCCGGGGCGGCTGTCGAGCTCGACGCGGCCGCCGTGCGCCTCGGCCACCGCTTGGACGATGGCCAGGCCCAGCCCGGCGCCGTCCGACCTCCGGCGGTCGCCGCGCCGGGCGAACCGATCGAAGATGGCGGTCTGATCGTCGAGCGCGATCCCGGGTCCGCTGTCCTTCACCCAGAAGCTCACCTCGCCGTTGCGCCGGCGCGAGCCGATCGTGATCGTGGCGTCGCGGCCGCCGTGCTCGACGGCGTTCCGGGCCAGGTTCATGACCGCCTGCGTGATCCGCTGGCCGTCGGCCACCACGCGCCCGTCGCCGTTGGCGGCGAGCCGCCAGTCGCGCCGCTCGAACGCCTGGGCTTTGGCGAACAGCTCATGGGTGAACGGCTCGACGTCGAGCGGCTCGGTGCGCAGGAAGTCGGGGCGCTCCAGCTTGGCCAGCAGCAACAGGTCGTCCACGATCCGGCTCATGCGGTCGAGCTCGTCGGTGACGAGGGCGATCGTCCGCCGGCGCTCGTCGGGGTCGTCGTCGAGAAGCTCGAGGTGACCGCGGACGATCGTGATCGGCGTGCGGAGCTCGTGCCCGGCGTCGTCCACGAACGCGCGCTGGGTCGCGAACGCCGTCTCGAGCCGGTCGAGCATGGCGTTGAACGTGCGGGCCAGGTCGGCGACCTCGTCCCGGCCGTCGACCTCGATCCGGCGGGACAGGTCGGTCTCGCCGATGGCCCGGGCGGTCTCGGTCACGTGGCGGATCGGGCGCAGGATCCGCGCGGCGGCGATCCAGCCGACGACGGCGGCCAGCAGCACGATGGCGGCGGCCACCGCCAGCGCGGTGTTGATGGCGTCGGCGATCTCCTCCCGTTCGGCCGCGACGAAGTTGGCCACGGCGAAGACCCCGAGCGTGTTGCCGGCGTCGTCCTGCAGCGGGATCGCCTCCCACCGGACGGGGCCCTCCTCGGTCGCCAGCTCCCCCCGGCCGGGTTGCGTGAGGCCGGCCCAGCGGCCCCCGGCCTCTGGCAGGTCCTCCAGCGCGACGGGGGCGGGGGAGCGGGCGTGGAAGTTCCCGGCGACGAACGTGAAGAAGGCGTCGCCCTCCTCGGGGACGTTTCGACGCAGGAAGGTGTCGAAGATGGCCGCGACGTCGTTGCCGAACGGGCGGCCGGTCGCCGGGTCGTTGCCGGCCGCGAGCTGGCTCATCTCCTCGATCTCCTGAGCCAGCGCGTCGTTGACCTCGGAGTCGAGCCGTTCCAGGAGCAGCCGCCGCGCCAGCAGGAGCGATCCGACCACCGCGAGGACGGTCAGGGCCATGATCCAGCCCAGGATCCGGAGGCGCGCGGAGGCGCGGATCTGCCGGGACGCCCTCATCGTTCGTCCCCGCGCCGAGACATCGATCACAGCATCGTCACCCTCGGCGAACGGCGCGTGAGAGCCAGATGAGAACTTTCCCATCTTTGCGTCGTGGGAGCGAGATGAGAGACATCTCAGAATCGGCTCACGGCCCTCTCATCCCCGCCGCGCATCGTGCCGCCCAGCGCAACTGCTGGAGGTTCCGATGACGAGACTGCCTACCCGGACACTGACCCTGGCCGCCGCCGGCGCCGCCGCCCTGCTCGTGGTGGTGGGGCTCGTGGTGGCCGGCGCCGGGGACGACCCCGACGACCGCGACAGCATTCGGCTGCAGTCGCCCGTAGCCGAGACCCGAACGGGCGATGACGACGGCAGCACCACGGTGCTGCCTCCGCCGACCACCGCGGTCCTGCCCCAGCCGGTGACGCCGTCCGTCGGCCCTGGCGACGACGACGGCGTCGGCGGCGATGACGACGGGGGTACGGGGGTGGCCAGTGACGACGACGGTGGCGGTGCCGTGCTCCCTGCTCCGGCCCCGGCCCCCGCCCCAGCCGATGATGACGGCGCGGGCGACGACGGTGCGGGTGGGGGCGACGACGACGACGGCGGCGGCGACGGCTGACCGCTCGGCCGCTGGGGACGGCGAGCGCCCGCCCGAACCGCCTCGGGCGGGCGCTCAGCCCTCGTCCCGGCGGCCGAGCAGCGTGACGGCAGCGGTGCCGGCGCGGAACACGGTGATGTCGCCGTCCTGGGACACCACGATCGCCACGTCCGCAGTGTGCGAGAGCGTCTTCGCGGCCGCGGTCCGCGCCCCCTCGTGCTGGCTGTCGGAGCTGGCGACGATGGCGCCGTAGGCGAGGAGGTTGCCGTCCCGGTCGACGATGGTGGCGCCGTCGAGGGCGGCGAGTCGGGCGAGGGTCTGTTGGTCGAGGTCCTCGGCGTCGATCAGGTGGTGCAGGCGGGTCTCGGGTCGCATCGCCAGCCGGTCGAACTCGTTGCGCAGGTCGTAGCGGTCCTTGGGCGAGACGATGCCGTCGAGGCGGTCGCGGCCGCCGACGACGGCCAGGATCGCCCCGCGTCCCTGCGCGGAGAGGATGTACGCGGCCTGGGCCACGATGCCGGCGGCCCGGCCGCCCTCGATGAGGCCGGCGACGAAGGCGGCGAGCTCGAGCGGGAACGCCGTCCAGTGCTCGCGGCGGCGCACCAGCAGGGGTTGCCCGCCCACGAACACCCAGATGTTGCGGTCGGCGCGGAGGAAGAACCCGAGGCCACCGAGGCGCCGGGTGGTCTCGGCGACGAACGATCCGCTCTCCACGAACTCGTCGATCCGGGTCCCGGGCGCGTCGCTGGGCCGTAACTGGTCGAGGCGATGGCGTTGCAGCTCGAACCGGGGATGGCCCTGGGTGTCGACGAGGAGGAGCGACCGCTGGCCGTCGAACAGCAGCGGCGCCCGCTTGGCGGCCTGCAGGTCGGCGGGGTAGTCGAAGCGCAGCCGCGGCGTGTCGGTGAACACGTCGACGATGACGACGCCGTGCGTGAGCTCGTGGGACTCCACCCGGGTGCCGCTGAGCTCGATCAGGTACTCGAGGGTCTGGCCGACGAGGTCGGCGTTGGGACGTCCGTCCGGCAACGCCGGATGGCCGGCCAGCACCTCGACGGCGAGGGTGTCGCGGAGGGCTCGTCGCGTGGCCGGGTTGAGCGGGCGCGGCCCGGCGTCGCCGTCGGTGCGGAACCGCGCGGCCGTCACGAGCGCCGCCGGGGCCAAGGCGTCGAGGACGGCAAGCAGCCCGGTGCTCTCGGGCGTGATCACGGTCTCGCCCGGGGCCCCGAGCCGGATCGTGCAGGTGATCCGCCAGCCCACCGGCCCGGGTCCGGACGCCGTCGCCGTGCCGGGTGCGACCTCGGCCGGCGGTGGCGACGCGTCTCGGGGTGAGTAGACGAGGTCGACCGTGGCGCCCTGGAGGATCTCCGCGACCGCCTCGGCCACCGCCTCGCATGCCGGGTCCGGGGGAAGCGGTGGCCCGGTGGACACACGGCGCCACGCCGCGCCGTGCCGGTCACCTCCGGCCGCACCCTCGCTCACTGCGCACCTCCTCGGGCCGTTCGCCGGAGGCAGTATTCCGTGAGTTCGGAGTGGAGAGGGGAGCGGTGGATCTGTCGACCGGTGGACGCTGGCCCCGCAGGCGGAACAACATGGTCCTCGACGCCGGCATCGAGGGACGGCCGCTGATCGCGCCCGGCGACTACCGCGGCGCCGAGTTCGCGGGCGCCACGTTCTCGCCCGTGGGCGGCGAGCTGTTCGTCAACATCCAGACCCCGGGCGTGACCTTCGCCATCACCGGGCCCTGGCGGCGCGGCCGGCTGTAGGAGGTCGGCGTTGAGTCGGGCCGCGTACCCGGGGCTCAGCCCTCCGCCGAGGCGAGGATCGGCCCCAGGAACTCGCTCGTGTCCCAGTCGTCGGGGGGCGAGGTCCCCTGGCCCGCGACCAGGCCGTCGGACGGGTACACCGGGAACAGGTTGGGGTCCGCCACCGGGGGGCCGGGGTTCTTCACGTACGTCCCGTTGCGGACCACGACCATGTCGAGCCCGGGGATGACGTAGATCCACTGCCCGTCGTGACCGACCGCGGCGAACACGTCCTCGTCGATGCCCTCGGGCTCGCCGAGCCACCACTGGTAGCCGTAGGGGTCGCCGGCCTCCTCGGAGGCGTCGGACGGGACCAGCGAGTCATCGACCCATTGCTCGGGCACCACCTGCCGGTCGCCCCAGCGGCCGCCCTGGAGGTAGAGCTGCCCGAAGCGGGCGAAGTCGCGGCTCGTCGAGTCGAAGCAGCAGTACGTGAGGGTGTGGCCCGCGCCGTCGCGCCACCACTCGGCCCGGTCGAGCCCCAGTGGCTCGAACAGCACGTCGGTGGCGTACGCATCGGCCGGCATGCCCGTGGCCTGCTCGATCACCCCCGACAACAGCATCGTGTCGCCGCTCGAGTAGCTGAAGCGTGACCCCGGGGCCACCTCCGGCGGCTGGGATGCGGCGTAGGCGAGCTCGTCGCGCTCGCCGGTGACCATGCGGATGATGTCGGACTCGGCCGCCGACGCGGGGTCGTAGTCCTCGACCCAGTCGAGGCCCGAGCCCATCTGGAGGACGTCGCGCAGCGTCATGTCCTCCCTCTCGGTTCCGGCGAAGGCGGGGTACCAGGTCGTCATCGGCTCGTCGACCCCCGGGATCAGGCCCTCCTCGATGGCGATGCCGACCGTGGCGCTCGTGAAGCTCTTGGCCACGGACCAGCTCGCCACCCACGAGTCGGGGCCGGCGCCGTCGGCGTACCACTCGGCCACGATCACGCCGTCACGCACGACCACGACACCCTGCGTGTTCTTGCCGTCGGCGAACGCGTACGTGCGCGCCTGCTCGAGGGTGGCCGGGTCGAGGCCGTGCTCCTCGGGCGCCTCGACCACCCAGGGCCCGGGGTCGGCGGGCGTGCCCCCATCGCTGGCCTGGCTGGCCTGGCCGGCCGGTTCGGTGCCGGCCCCCTCGGCCTCGTCGTCGTCTCCGCTGCAGGCGGCGGCCACCACCGCCAGCACCAGTGCGGCGCCGAGCGCGCGCCCTTTCGCGTTTCTGACCATGGGCGCCATCAAACCACGCGCTCCCGCGCTAGATGCTGGTCTCGCCCAGCCACCCCTCCGCGTTCTCGAGCAGGTAGCGGCTGACCGCCAGGCACGTGTCGAGCACGTCGCAGAACTGCTCCTGGCCCAGGAACACCCGGGCGAGCGACACCTCGACGCGCGAGGCGATGGCCAGGCTGCGCTCGGGGGCGTCGGTGACCGAGGGGAACGAGTCGATGGCGGACACCTCGAGCGGCAGGTCGGTGCCGCCGATGCCTGCCAGCTCGGTGGCGAGGATCAGCAGGTCGGGGCCGTTGGCCAGCGGGGGCAGCGCCCAGTTGAACACGAGCGGGAAGTGGAACGTGTCGGGCGGGTCCTCGTCCTCGGGCAGGCCCGTGATCACGTCCTCGAACGACAGCAGGGCCCGGGGATCGACCTCGAGCGCGAGGTGCAGGTCGAGCGGGCCGCCGCACGCTTCCTCGGGGTGCAGGTCGACCTCCCACGTCTGGCGCAGCGAGTACGTCTCGACGAAGTGCCGCTCGTCGTGGACATGGAACCCGTGGTCGATCGCGTGATCCTTGAACTCGGACACGAAACCGGCGACGTCGATGGCTGCCACGTCCCCAGCCTGCCACGGTCCAGAGGCCGAGCCGCCAGGCGAGGCCGTGGCCGAGCGGCCCGGCGCCGCAGGCGCCAAGAGCGGGGAGCAACCTCGTTGCGCTCTCGGCGGCGGAGCCGCCGAGGACGAGCCGACGTGAGCATCCGTGCAACTCTCACCTGGTAGACCCACGCGATGCCCTGGAGCGACGATGCCCTCGTCGAGCTTCTGCACGAGACGGCACTGGAGATCCGGGGCGCGCTCGACGGGCTCGACGACTGGGGCCCGGCGGGCACCGTCCCCGGCCAGTACCTGAGCGACCTGGCCGCCGACGCCGCCGGCGTCCGGGTGCTGGACGAGGCGGGCGTGGGGGTGCTCTCCGAGGAGACCGGCCTGCGGGGCGGCGACCGGGATCTCGTGGTGGTCCTCGACCCACTCGACGGCAGCACCAACGCGTCCCGCGGCATCCCGTGGTTCGCCACCAGCCTGTGCGCGGTCGACGCCGACGGGCCGCGGGCCGCCCTGGTGGTGGACTTGCCGCACGGGCGCACGTTCACGGCGGTGCGGGGCGCGGGGGCGTCCGTGGACGGCTTGCCGCTGGCGACGTCGGGGTGCACCGATCTCGCCGAGGCCGTCGTCGGGATCTCGGGACTGCCCTCGCGCCCGCTGGGGTGGCGGCAGTTCCGGACGCTGGGCGCCGCCGCCCTCGACCTGTGCGCGGTGGCCGAGGGCAGCCTCGACGGCTTCGTGGACTGCAGCCCCTCCGCCCACGGGGTGTGGGACTACCTGGGCGGGGCGCTCGTGTGCGCCGAGGCCGGCGCGGCCGTCGCGGACGCCCTCGGCCGCGACCTCGTCGTCCTCGACCACGGCGCCCGCCGCACGCCCGTGGGCGCCGCGACCCCGGCCCTGCTCGACGCGCTCCTGACGGCCCGGCCCCTCCACGAGGACGAGCGTGTCGCCGGACCGTGACCCATCCGTCGCGGCCGCGTCACGGGCGCTCGATAGCCTGAATACGTGGTGAACGGCGTGCAGCGCGCTCTCATCAGTGTGTGGCGCTACGTGCCACGCCGAGTCCGCCGGTGGATCGTCCGGCTCGCGGCCCCGTCGTTCACCGTCGGGGGCGCGTGCGTCGTCGAGCGCGACGACGGCCGCATCCTCCTCGTGCGCCTCTCTTACCGCGACGGCTGGGGGCTGCCGGGCGGGCTGATAAAGCGGCGCGAGGACGTCGCCGACTGCGCCCGCCGCGAGGTCGGGGAGGAGGTCGGCCTCGACGTCGAGCTGCTCGGGGCGCCGGCCGTGGTGGTCGACGCTCGCCCCCAACGCATCGACGTGGTGTTCCGTGCCCGGGTAGCCGCGGGCAGCGCCCCGGACGCGGCCGCGCCCCGGTCGCCCGAGATCCGGGAGGTGCGGTGGTTCGCCGCCGGCGAGCTGCCCGCGCTGCAGCACGAGGCCGTGTCTGCGCTGGTGGCGTTGGCGTCGAGCGCCTTCGGCGAGGAGCCGTCGGTGGTCGGCAGCGGTCGGCCGGGGGCGGCCCGCGCCGCCGGGGACGGGGACGACGGGGCAGCGCTGCGGCTCGCCGCCGCCCGGGCCGCCGACCAGTACGACCCGCTGGCGAGCTGAGCGACGCCGCTCGCCTCGCGCTCGGACGCGAGCTCAGCGCGTGAGGGCGTCGACCAGGCGCCGGTGCTGCGCCGAGCAGGGGTGGCGGAGCTTGGTGAGGGCCTTGGCCTCGATCTGCCGGATGCGCTCGCGGGTGAGGTTGAAGCGCCGGCCCACCTCGTCGAGCGTCAGCGGCCGGTCGTCCGTCAGGCCGAACCGCAGCGACAGGATCTCGCGCTCTCGGTCGTCGAGCTGGCCGAGCAACGACTTCAGGTCGTCTCGCTCGATCGCCGCCGCGGCCGCGTCGAACGGCGCCTCGCTCGTCGGGTCGGCGAGCATGTCGCCCAGCTCGTGGTCGCCGTCGTCGCCGACCGCCGCCGACAGCGAGACGAGGTCGGGCGCCGCTCGGAGCGCCGACTGCACCTTGTCGAGCGCGATGCCCGTGTCCTCGGCGAGCTCGGCGGGCGTGGGCTCGCGCCCCAGCGCCTTGAGCAGCGCCGACGAGCTGCGCGACAGGGTGGCGAGCGTGTCCATCAAGTGCGACGGCAGGCGGATCGTCCGGCCCTTGTCGGCGATGCCACGGCCGATGGCCTGGCGGATCCACCACGTCGCGTAGGTCGAGAACTTGAACCCCTTGCGATGATCGAACTTCTCGACCGCCCGCATCAGCCCGAGGTTGCCCTCTTGGATGAGGTCGAGCAGCGACATGCTGGGGGTCTGGTAGCGCTTGGCGATGGAGACGACCAGGCGCAGGTTCGACTGGATGAAACGCCGGCGGGCCTCGGCCGCGCCGCGCACGGCGGCCTGCAACTTGGTGCGCTCGCGTCGCGACCAGGTGGCGTCGGAGTCGGCCAGCTTGGTCTCGGCCACGCGCCCTTCGGCGATGGCCTGGGCCAGGGTGGCCTCGTCCTCGGCGGTGAGGAGCGGGTACGAGCCGAGCTCCGCGAGGTAGCGACGGGTGAGGTCGACGCTGTTGTCGCTCGTGGGCTGCGGGCGCCCGACCATGGATTTCCTCCGGAGTGTCGGCGGCTCGATCGCAGGTGACGTGACAGGTCGAGAGGGCGCGGAAGAGGCGAAAGGGACTCGGCGATACGGTGGTGTCATGGGCGAACGTAGTTGGCCCCCCGCGGCGAGGGAGGGATGGTCGCCGACCGACCGGCGACCGCTGCTCGTGTCCGCCTGCCTGCTCGGCGTGGCCTGCAATCACCGGGGCGGCGCCAGCCCCAGCCCCGAAGTGATCGCGCTCGGGCGTGACCGGCGTCTCATCCCGGTCTGCCCCGAGACCGCCGGCGGCCTCCCGACGCCCCGCGCCGCGGCTGAGATCCAGCCATCCGGGCGGGTGGTCACGGCGGCGGGCGACGACGTGACCGACGCCTATGAGCGCGGCGCGGCACAGGCGGTACGCGTCGCCGCAGCCTCTGGCGCGGCCGGGGCGGTGCTGAAGGCCCGGTCGCCGTCGTGCGGCTGCCACGAGGTCTACGACGGCACGTTCTCCCGCACCCGCGTCCCCGGCGAGGGCGTCACCGCCCGCGCCCTGAGTGCCGCCGGCGTCCCGGTCTGGTCCGAGGAGGACGTCGAGAAGGCCTCCGGGCGGTAGCCTCGCTCGTTCCGGGCGCGTAGCTCAGTTGGTCAGAGCGCTGCCCTTACAAGGCAGATGTCGGGGGTTCGACTCCCTCCCGCGCCCACCAGGTCCTCGCCCCTCACTCGGCGAACGACCAGGACGTCGCGCCGCCCGGATCCTGGGCCTGCAATGCGGTGGCCTTGGTGGGGGTCACGCGGTACAGGTGCCACGGCGGCGGACCCGCCGACGGCGCGCTGTACGGGGCCGTGAGTGCCGTACCGGATTCGTCGACCTCGCACGGCCAGCCCCCGGCGGCGTACCGCTCGGCCGCCGCGGACACCTCGTCCGGATCGGTGACCAGCTCCGCCGTGCCCTCCACCACGACGTCGTACGCCTTCGTCGAGAGGGAGACCGCACACCGCGGGTCACGCTCGAGGTTTCGGCCCTTGCGTGCGGTACGGCCGGACACGATCCAGTACGCGCCGTCGTCCCATCGCGCCCCGACACCGGTGATGTGCGGGCTGCCGTCGGCGTTGATCGTGGTGAGCCAGGCCGTGTACCGGCCCGGGCCTCCGTCAGCGTCCTCGGCCTGCCCTTCGGGCAGAGATGCCGAGGCGGCGTCCCAGTCGAGGGGCGCAAGGTCATAGAGCTCCGCGAGGTTCTTGGTCTTCATGGTGGGTGGACGACGCCGGAGGCCGGAACTCATCGGCGCGCCCCCTGGTCAGAGGCCATCAGGCGTCGGCCGACCGATACCTCGTACTCCTCACCACGGATCGAGTGGGATACTCCTCTCCGTGGTTGAGCGGCCCACAGGCGTGGTGACGTTCGTCCTCACCGACATCGTCGGCTCGACGGTCATGTGGGAGCGGGCGCCGGCGGCCATGGAGGCCGCCCTGGCTCGCCACGAGGAGATCGTGTCGGAGGCGGTCGCGGATCACCACGGTCTGCTGCTCCGGCGGCGCGGCGAGGGGGACTCGACGTTCTCGGTGTTCGCCCGGGCAAGTGACGGGGTCGCCGCCGCCTACGCGGCGCAGGTTGCCATCGAGGCCGAGCCGTGGCCTGCTGGTGCCCGCATCGCGGTGCGGTTCGCGGTCCACACCGGCGAGTCGGTCGAACGCGACTGGGACTACGTCGGGCAGACGGTGAACCGGGCCAGCGCGCCTGCGAGCAGTCGTCGACGGTGGCGAAGTGCTGGTGAGTGAGTCGACGGCCCGGCTGGCTGCCGACCGGCTGCCCGCGGGCGTCTGGTTGGTGGAGCTGGGTGAGCTCGCGCTCCGCGACGTCGACCGGCCGGAACCCGCCTACGCCCTCGCCGGTCCGGGCCTGCCGGCACCGCGACCTCGCCACGAGGACGCGCCTGAATCGGGCGCCCTGGAACCGACCGCCCGGGCCGGGGTTCCTGACACCGGTGACGTCGATCGTCGACCGCGAGGCGGACGTGGCGCGCCTCGAGGGTCTCCTGGGCCGGCACAAGATGGTGACCCTGGTCGGCGCGGGCGGAACTGGCAAGACGCGCCTCGCCAGCCACTTCGCCTCCACGGTGCTGACCCGCAACGGCGTCACCTGGTGGTGTGCCGAGCTCGCGACCGAACACGGCGCTGACGTCCCCGAGGTGCTCCTGGCCGCCCTGGGTGTGCAGGCGGGCGGGGACGTCGACGTGTCCGAGCTGCTGGTTCGCTGCCTCTCGGGTAGGGACGGCGTCCTCGTGATCGACAACTGCGAGCACGTGCGCGGACCGGTCGCCACGATCTGCGAGGAGCTCCTGCACGTGGCGTCCGGCGTTCGCATCCTCGCGACGAGCCGGGAGCCTCTCGGCGTGCCCGGCGAAGTCCTCCTGCCGGTCCAGCCACTCACGACCCCGATCGGGACGCAGCCTGGATGCGATCGCGAGCGCCGACGCGGTCCGGCTGTTCGTCGATCGCGCCCAGTGCTATTGCCCCGACTTCTGCCTGAGCGGCGAGAACTCCTCCGCGGTCGCCGAGCTGTGCCGTTCGCTCGACGGCCTCCCGCTCGCACTCGAGCTCGCCGCCGCCCGCATCAGCACGCTCACGCCGGGCGAGATGCTCGCGCGGCTCGACCAGCTGTTCAACGTGCTCGGCCACCGGTCAGATCACGTCGATCATCACCGGACGCTGCGGGCCACGCTCGACTGGAGCTACGACCTCCTCGACGCCGACGAGCAGCTCCTGCTGCTGCAGCTGGCGATGTTCGCCCCCGGCTTCTCGATCGCCGCAGTCGAGGCCGTCACCGAGGGGATGCCGATCCGCCAGAACGTCCTCGACGTGCTGGCGGGGTTGGTCGACAAGTCGATGGTCGTCGCCGATGCCACGGACGGGACGACACGATTGCGCCTGCTGGAGACCGTGCGCGCCTATGGGCTGGACAAGGCCGGCGCGGCCGATGTCGCAGACGAGGCGAGGGCCCGACACGTGAGGATCTACACGGAGCTCGCAGAGGAGCTCGCCGGCCCGGCGGTCGACCGCGAGGTCGACGTGCGGAGCCGGCAGCTGGCGGCAGAGGCGGCCAACATGCGCCTCGCCCTCGACCGGGCCGTCGACGCCGACGACGTGTCGTCCGCCTACCGGATGACGGCCGCGCTCGTCGACCTCTGGTGCCTGTGGGGGTGGGGTGGCACGGTCATGGCCGCGCTCGAGGCGGTCCTGGCCGGCCCGGGCGAGGACACGACACAACGGGCCGAGGCGCTCGCGAACGCGGCGTGGAGTGCCTTCACCCAAGGCCGACACGCCAAGGCGAGCGCGTGGTGTGACCAGAGCGAACGCTGCTCGATCGCCGCTGGCGGCCCGCCCGTCGCACGGGTGCACTTCGTACGGGGGCTCCTGCGGCTGCTGGACGACGCGGACGGCCCCGGTGGTACAGCCCTGTGCGAACGCGGCCTCGCGCAGCTCCGCGGCACAGATCAGCGGCGACGCTACGCCCATGATCTCGCGTCGTACGGGGCATACCTGGCGGTCGTCGAGGACGATCGGCGGTCGTCTGCGGTCGCGGACGAGGCGGTGACCCTGGCCCGGCAGTTGGATGACAGCCGAACGTTGAGCCTCGCTCTCTGCGCGCGGGGTTACAACTCGATCGAGCCCGATCCCCGGTCGGCACGCACGAACTTCCGCGAGGTCGTTCGCATCGGCGACCCGTGGTGCACGGCGTCCGCACTCTGGGGGATCGGCTGGATCGAGGACCGTGGCGGCCAGGACCGGGAGGCTGTCCGCTCGTACCGGGCTGCTCTCGAGCTCTGGAGCGAGACCGGGGACTGGCGCGGCATCGACTTCGCCGTCCAGGGCATCGCGATCGTCGCGATCCGTGCGGGCCGGCTCACCACGGGGCTCGCGCTCTTCGCCGGCGCCGACGCGGCCGCGCCGGACAGCGGTGCCCGCAGCATGCCCGCCTGGAACAGATGGCGTGACCACCATCTCGCGCTCCTCCGGGCCGGCCTTGGCCCGGGCGCGTTCGCTGCCGGGTGGACGGCCGGCGAATCGCTCGATCCCGACGTCCTGGTGAAGGAAGCGATCGTCGAGGCACGGCGTCTGGACGCCGATGCGGACAACACGACGTAGGTTCGAACGGACACGGGAGTCCCCGCCTGGACCCCCGTCACTCGAAGCGGGCCGAGTCGAGGGCGGTGAGGCGGGTCAGCAAGGGCAGGGTGGCGAGGACCACGAGCAGCGCCAGGGCGAGGCCGCCCACGAGGGCCAGCCAGTAGCCCGCCCCGGGCACCACGAAAGGCTGCGCCCCGCCCGATGCGGCGAGGACGAGGCGGGCGACCGCGAGGCCGAGCGCCACGCTCGCCCCGGCCACCATCAGCAGGGGCGCGGCGGCCTCGGCCATCACCACCCGGCGCAGGTCGGAGAGGCGGGTCCCCGCCAGGCGGAGCTGGGCGAAGGACCGTCGGCGCTCGACGATGGCACCGGCCACCGCCACGGCCAGGCTGCACCCCGCGATGACCAAGGTCACCGCCAGCGCGATGTTGCTGACCCGTTCCTGCGTGCGCAGCTCCTGCTGCAGCTCGGCGTCCATGTCGGCCCGGGTGATGGCCCGGGCGCCGGGCAGGCTGCCCTCGAGCACGGTGCGGGCTCGTTCGACCGCGTCGGTGGTGCCGTCGGTGGCCGCCGCCATGGCCGTCACGGGCAGCGCCGCGAGGTCGGCGACCGAGAGGGGCGTCGTGATGCCGTCGGAGGTGACGCGGTAGGGGCTGACGTGCACAGTCGTCGTCCCTTCACACCGGTCGAAGCCCAGCGCCGCGGCGTCCGCGCACGAGACCAGCATCGCGGTCGGGTCGAATCCCGCCGGCGTGCGGGCCAGTGCGTCCCGCAGGGCAGGGTCGTCGGGCAGGGCGTGCACGGTCACGACCTCGTCCACGCCGGGGAGGGCGGCGAGGTCGTCCGCGAGCCGCGCCGCGACGTCGGGCGCCAGGACCGTGGGCGGGCGCGTGCGCGCGTCTTCGGCCGGTGCGGGCTCGTCGACCGGCATGGGTGGCGGCGGCTCCTCGCGGGGCCGCGCGGCCACGACATCGGCCGCCAGGCCGGCATCCTGCGGGTCGTTGTGGGCGATCACGCTGGCGGCGATCCCGCTGAAGACCGTGCCGACGAAGACGGCCACGATGATGCCGCTGATGGCCCGGAACCCCGCCGCCGGGTTCTCCTCCAGCCGGCGGGCGGCGAGCAACGACGGCGCCCGCCGCCCGACGCGGGCGATCCCGCGCGCCACCAGCGCGGTCAGCCACGGGCCGGACAGCACGATGCCGACGATCATCACCAGGAAGGCGGCGCCGATGGCGTAGGCGAGCGCGAGCTCGCCGGACGTGGTGGCGCGGTCCCACACGACGGCCAGGGCGAGGAAGGCCATGCCGGCCGCCACCAGAAGCAGGGGCCGGGGCGTCGGCTGGGCCTGAGCGGCGCGCCGCGCCACTCCAAGGGGAGAGATCCGGATGCGCCGCAGCGAGATCACCGCGGCTGCGACCGCCAACGCCGGGACGGCCAGCGCGACGGCGACGGCCCTGCCGACGGACAGGTCCAGGTCGGACGGGTAGAAGCTGGCGCCGTCGAACGGGATGCGGGCCAGCCGCGGCCGGATCGCGAAGAACAGCCCGAAGCCCGCCGCCACGCCGGCGACCGCGGCGATCGCCGCCTCGACCCCGGCGACCACGCCCACCTGGCCGGTCGTCGCCCCGGCCAGGCGGAGGGCGGCCAGGCGCTGCTCGCGGCGCGCCGCCGCCAGCCGGGTGGCCGTGGCCACGAACACGACGACGGGGGCGAGCAGTCCCACCCCGCCGACCACGAACACCACGCGCATCGCCCGGGTCAGGTTCCGGCTGATCGGCGCCGACTCGATGCTGCGGACGGTCGCCACGTCCGCCTCGGCACGGAGCTCGTCGGCGGCATGGCCCACGAAGACCACCAGGTCGTCGGGTGACGCCAGGGCGTCGGGCCCGACCGTGGCCGTGACCCGGCCGCCTAACCGGTCGGCCAGCACGGCCGGATCGGTGTCGTCCAGCAGCTCGGTGAGGGCCGGCGACACGGCGGTCTCGCCCGGGCCGGGCACTTGCTCGAGGCCCGGGGGCACCGGGGCGTCGGGCCCCTCGGGCGCCAGGTCGACCCGCACGATGTCGCGGCCGTCGAAGCGGACCTCGGTCAGCCGCCACAGCAGCGGGTCGGTGGTGTGCTCGTCCTGCGCCGGCTGCTGGTTCTGCTCGGACGTCTCGGTCCAGGCGCGGCGGACGTCGTGGGCGTGGAGGGCGGGGAACGCCACCGCGGCCACCAGCAGCATGGTGACCGCCAGGGCGATGCCCGCCGCGGTGAGCACGAGGCGGACCAGGGCCTCGCGCCCGCCGCCGGCGGTCAGGCGGCTCGCCAGGCCGATCACGCCGGCACCGGGGCGAGCATACGGCCGTCACGCAGGACGACCTCGCGGTCGGCGTAGGCGGCGACCCGGGCGTCGTGCGTGACGAGGACGACGGTCGTCCCCTGGGCGCGTGTCGTGTCGACGAGCAGGTCCATGACCATCTCCCCGGCCAGCGAGTCGAGCGAGCCCGTCGGCTCGTCGGCGAACACCACGTCGGGCTGCGTGACGAGCGCCCGGGCGAGTGCCACCCGTTGGGTCTCGCCCCCGGACAGCTCGCCGGGCCGCCGATGCTCCAGCCCGGCGAGGCCCAGCCGCTCGAACCATGGCGTGGCCGCGGACAGGGCCCGGCCGCGGGGCCGGCCGTCGAGCAGCAGGGGCAGCGCCACGTTCTCGACCGCGGGCAGCTCGGGGACGAGCTGGCCGAACTGGAACACGAACCCGAACCGCTGGCGGCGCAGCTCGGTGCGGGCGCGGTCGTCCAGCCGGTCGAGGCGGGCGCCGTCGAACCACACCTCGCCGTCGTCGGGCGTGAGGATGCCGGCCAGGCAGTGCAGCAGCGTCGACTTGCCCGAGCCGCTGGGACCCATCAGCGCCAGGATCTCGCCTGCGGCGACGCCGATGTCGGCCCCCCGCAGGGCCGCGGTGGTGCCGAAGGAGCGGGTGACCCCGCGGGCGTCGAGGAACCGGTCGCTCATGCTGTGACCTCCACGGTCAGCTGGTCGAGACGGGACTGGGTCATGTCGATCCACCGGAGGTCGGCCTCGAGGTGGAACAGGGCGTAGTCGGCGAGCAGGGCGCGCCCGAGGCCGCCCGCCCGGCGCTGGGCCGTGAGCTCGCGCATGCGGGCCATGTGGGCGGCCCGCTGGGCGTCGAGGAACTGGTGGGCCGGACGGCCGGACACCAGGGCGAGCACGACCTTGGCGAACAGCACCGACTGGAGGTGGGGCTCGGGGGCCTCGGGCTCGCCCAGCCATTGCTCGAGCGCGGTGACGCCGTCGGGGGTGATGGCGTAGCGCTTGCGCTCGGGGCCGGACCCGTGCTCGGTGCCCTGCACCTCGACGCGCCCGTCGCGCTCGAGGCGGCCGAGCGTGGCGTACACCTGCCCGAAGGGGAGCGGCTTGTCCTGCCCGAAGCGTTGGTCGTACGCCCGTTTGAGCTCGTAGCCGTGGCTGGGTTCGGGCTCCAGCAGCCCGAGCAACGTGCAGGGGATGTTCACGCCGGCGGACTATACACCGGATGAATACGCTGAGCGAATAGCTGGCTGAACTGGGGTGGAACTCGAGGCGGTACTACGTGAGGCCGACCGGGCAGGCGACGCCCGTGCCGCCGAGGCCGCAGTAGCCCATCGGGTTCTTGTGCAGGTACTGCTGGTGGTAGTCCTCGGCGTACCAGAACGTCGGTGCGTCGACGATCTCGGTGGTGATCTCGCCGTGCCCCGCCGCGGTCAGCACCTGCTGGTAGGCGTCGCGGCTGGCCTCGGCGATCTTGCGCTGGCGGTCGTCGGCCACCTGGATGCACGAGCGGTATTGCGTGCCCCTGTCGTTGCCCTGGCGCATGCCCTGGGTGGGGTCGTGGCCCTCCCAGAACACCCGCAGCAGGTCGGCCAGGCCCACGACGTTGGGATCGAACACCACGAGCACCACCTCGGCGTGCCCGGTGCGGCCCGAGCAGACCTCCTCGTAGGTGGGGTTGGGGGTGTACCCGCCGGCGTAGCCGGCGGCCGTGGTGAAGACGCCCTCGACCTGCCAGAACAGCCGCTCCGCGCCCCAGAAGCACCCGAGACCCACCACGAGGCGCTCCATGCCCTCGGGGAACGGCGGCTCGAGCGGGGTGCCGAGCACCTCGTGGGTCGCGGGCACCGGGAAGGTGCGGTGGTCGCGCCCCGGGAGGGCCCGCTCGGGATCGATCATGCGCTGCTTGTCGCGGCCGAAGATCATGCCTGCGAGGGTACTGGTGACCAGGGCGTTACGAGCGGTCCCGGCGACGCCGGGACGGGACCGGGCGGGCGGTGTGTCACCCGGCACCACCGGGAATGGTTGGATATGGCGAGACCACCGCTGGAGGACCCGTGAGCGACCCCACATCCGGCCCTTTCGAGACCCCGCCGCCCCCGCCCTCGGGGCCGTGGGCCTCCGACAACCTGCCGCCACATCCGATGTCGGGCTACGAGCCCGCGCCCGTCGAGCAGCCGTCGACCATCCTCACCGCGGTCCGGCTGATGTACCTCGGCGCCGTCCTCAGCCTCCTCGGGGTGCTGCTGACCTTCACGCAGACCGACGCCATCCGCGACGCCGTCGAGGACAGCGACAGCTCGCTGACCGCCAGCGAGGTCGACGACCTCGTGAACATCACCGTCGCCTCGGCCATCGTCGCCGGCCTGATCGGCGTCGGCCTGTGGGTGTGGATGGCCGTGAAGAACGGCCAGGGACGGTCGTGGGCCCGCGTCGTCGCCACGGTGCTCGGTGGCCTGAACATCGTGTTCACCCTCATCAACCTGGCCGGCGGCACCGCCACCCCGTTGACGGTCGTCTCGGGACTCGTCTCGCTGGTGTTGGCCGGCGTCATCCTCTATCTGCTGTATCGGCCCGAGTCGACGCGGTTCTACGACTTCCGCAGCCGGACCTGACCGTCACGCGATGCCGGCGAGCCGCAGCATCGACGTCGGCACCGCGTCGTCGCCCGCGGCCAGCAGGGCCGCACGCTCGACGTTGACCTCGTCGTGCTCGCGGTCGGCCCACGTGTCCCACGGCCCCGGACCGAGTCGGGCGGGGTCACCGCCCGCGGCGACACACGCCCGCAGGTAGGCCTGGAGGTCGCGCACCTCCTCGTCGCCGCCGATGGGGCCGTGGCCCGGCACCACGATGGGCGCGAGCTCGATCAGGCGGTCGAGCTCGTCGGCCCACCGGGCGGGGTCGCCCTGCCAGCACAACGGCGCGGCGCCGAAGCTGCACATGGCCCCCGCGAAGAGGATCTGCGCCCCGGGCACGACGGCCACCACGTTCTCGGCCATCTGCCCGCCCGTGGCCACCAGCGTCACGGCCGGGGTGAGCTGGACGTCGGCGGCCACGACGTGGCTCACCGGGCGGGTGACGACGTCCTCGAAGAGGTCGGCCGCGGCGGGGTAGAGCGCCCGCCAGCTGTCGACGTTGGGTGGCTGGTCGAGGTGGACGCTCGCCTGCCGGCTGCCGTAGACCGCCGCCAGCTTCAGGCGCCCGGTCCCGCCGGCCTGCTCGACGCTGCTGCCGGTCAGCACGATGCGCCGCACGGGCAGCCCGATCGCCTCGACTTCGGCTGCGAAGGGTTCGTACTGGTCGGGTGTCATCAACGTGTCGACGACGGTCACGCCGTCGGGATCGACGATCACCCCGGCGTTCGGCCGCCCGCGGCCCGGCGCGTCGTGCAGCCAGGCGAGGACGCCGGGGGCGAGGGGAACGAGGGCCACCGCGCGCAGGGTAGGACGTCCCGCGGTGGGCGAGCGCCCCGCCGACCGCGAATCCGCACTACGGCCCGGTGTCCGGGCTGCCGCGCACAGTAGGGTTGGCGCGGGACAGGCGAGTGGACAGGGAATGCGGCACGCGGACGGACCCTGTGAGCCGACGGCGTAGGCGGACACGAGGCGGACGATGAGGATCAACGCGGGCACAGCGGCACGCGCGCTGACGGGGCCTCCCCGGCGCGCACGACGCGGCGGCCGGGCGGCAGCGGGCTGAGGCCATGGCCCGCCCTGCTCCCGGCGCCGAGCGGTCGGTGGAGGTGCTCGAGCTCCTCGCCGCCCACCCCGACCAGCGGTTCACGCTCTCCGAAGTGGCGCGCCGCTGCAGACTGAACAAGGCGACCGCCCACGCGTTGCTCAGCGCGCTCAGCGAGCGGGGGGTCCTGCTGCGCCACCCCGAGGAGAAGCGATACTCGCTCGGGCCCGTGCTCGTAACCATCGGCGAGGCGGCGCTCCGGGGCTACACGGCCGTCGACTTCGTGGGCCCGACCCTGCGGCGCCTCGCTCGCGACACCGGGCTGTGGGCGCGGGCGTGGGCGGTCGACGGCGATCACATCGGCGTCGTCGAGGACGCCGGACGGCCTCCCGGGCTGGCCGCCGGCGGCCCCTTCCGCCTGCCCCTCGTGCCCCCGCTCGGCGCCCTCGCCATGGCCTACGCCGACGCGGCCACCGTCGAGGCGTGGCTCGCCCGTGCTCCCGCGGCCGAGGGCGCGGCCGCAGCCGCGGCCGCGCTGCCCGAGATCCGCCGCCATGGTTTCGTCGTGACCGTGGCGACCCCCGAATGGCGGGCGCTCACCGGCTCGGCTCGCCGGCCGCTCCGGGCGGTGGTCGACGAGGACGCGTCGCCGGTGCGCGCCCTGCTGGCCGCCGCCGCCCACCAGCCGCTCCTCCTCGCGGACCTCGCCGGCGCCTCGACGAACCCGGCGGAGATCGCGGCGCCCGTGTTCGGGCGCGCGGGTGTGGTCGTACTGGCGCTGTCGCTGACGACGCTCACCGACGAGGGCGTGCCCTCGGGCCGGGTGCGCCAGCTGGCGACGGCGCTCGTGACGGCCGCCGAAGAGCTGACGACGATGGTCGGCGGAGTCCGCCGCTGACCGGCGCCGGCGCGGGCACGCGACGTGACGCCGGCATCACCTTTCGGGCCGGGGTCGGCCGTGCCTAGCGTTTTCGCATGACCGACTACTCGGCTCCGCTCGCGGACATGCGGTTCGTCCTCGAGAACATCGTCGACCTGCCCGCCCTCGCGTCACTGGCCGGCTTCGAGCATGCCGAGCCCGAGATGGTGTACGGCGTGCTCGAGGAGTCGGGCCGCTTCTTCGCACAGGAGTTCGGGCCGCTCAACCGGGTGGGCGACACCCAGCACAGCCGCCGGAACGACGACGGAACCGTCAGGACGCCCGACGGCTTCCGGCGCGCCTACGAGCGCTACGTCGCAGCGGGCTGGGCCGGCGTGCCCTTCCCCGCGGAGTACGGAGGGGGCGGGTTCCCGTGGCTCGTGGCGATCGCCATGCAGGAGATGATCACGGCGGCGAACATGGGCTTCTCGCTGTGCCCGCTGCTCACGCAGGGCGCCATCGACATGCTGCTGCACTACGGCTCAGAGGAGCAGCGCGAGGTCTATCTGCCGAGGATGGTGACCGGCGAGTGGACCGGCACGATGAACCTCACCGAGCCGCAGGCCGGCTCGGAGGTCGGGGCCCTCACCACCAAGGCGGTTCCCGCCGACGACGGCACGTGGCGCATCACCGGTCAGAAGATCTTCATCACGTACGGCGAGCACGACATGGCGGACAACATCATCCACCTCGTGCTCGCCCGCGTCCCCGACGCGCCCCCGGGCACCAAGGGCATCTCGTGCTTCATCGTGCCCAAGTTCCTGGTGAACGACGACGGGTCGCTCGGCGAGCGCAACAGCCTCGAGTGCGTGTCGATCGAGCAGAAGATGGGCATCAACGCCAGCCCCACCTGCGTCATGGCCTACGACGGCGCGATCGGCTACCTCATCGGCGAGGCCAACGAGGGCATGCGCTACATGTTCAAGATGATGAACAACGCCCGCGTGTCGGTGGGGGTGTCGGGCCTGTCCCTCGGCGAGCGGGCCTACCAGGACGCGGTCGCCTACGCCCACGAGCGGCGCCAGGGCCGGGCGCCGGGCGCGCCCAAGGGCGAAACGTCGCCGATCGTCGACCACCCCGACGTGCGCCGCATGCTGCTGACGATGCGGGCCCAGGTCGAGGCGGTGCGCTGCCTCGCCTATCTCAACGCCGAGAGCATCGACCTCGCCACCCGTCACCCCGACGAGGCCGTGCGCACCTGGCGCGACGAGCTCGCCGACCTGTTGACACCGATGACGAAGGGCTGGGGGACCGACGTCGGCGTCGAGCTGACCTCGATCGGCGTCCAGGTCCACGGTGGCATGGGCTACATCGAGGAGACCGGGGTCGCCCAGCACTACCGGGACATCCGCATCGCCCCGATCTACGAGGGCACGAACGGCATCCAGGCGATGGACCTCGTCGGCCGGAAGCTGCCGATGCGGGCCGGGGGCGTGATGGCCGACTTCCTGACCGGCATCGAGTCGACCGCCGCCGAGCTGTCGGGGGCCGACGGCACCCTCGCCTCGATCGGCAAGCACCTGGCGGACGCCCACGCCGCGCTGAAGGCGACCACCGACTGGCTGCTGGCCAACGGCCTCGCCGACCCGAACAACGCGCTCGCCGGGGCCACGCCCTACCTCCGCATGTGCGGCATCGTGACCGGCGGCTGGCTGCTGGCCCGCTCGGCCCAGGCCGCGCAGCGCCTGCTCGACGCCGGCGAAGGCGACGCGGACTTCCTGACCCAGAAGCTGGTGACCGCGAAGTTCTACGCCGAGCAGCTCCTCCCGCAGGCCGCCGGCCTGGCCTCCGCCGTCACTGCCGGCCCCGCCGACCTGCAGGCCGCCGCGTTCTAGCGGTGCGTCGGCGCGCGCGCGCCACGGCCCGGCCGTTGGCCGGGCCGTGGGAAAGGCGCACCGGAGGTGGAGCCCAGGCCGGGGACCATCGACCCAGGCCCTGGGCTCCACCGTTCCGGCGGGGAGGTCGTCACCGTCCGCCGCAGGGGCGACCGATTCCCAGAGGTTCCGCCGCCTCCCGCCTAGCGCACCGGCATCCGCCGGGTGCCGGGCACGAAGTCGTCGTTCGACGTTTCGTCGGGCTGCGTGGCGCCGGACATCGTGTCGGCGTTGCCGTCCGTGTGGGCCTGCTGCTCGGCGAGCTCGGCCGCCTGGTTCTCCAGGTGGATGTCGCTGCCGCTGGCGCTCTGCGCCTGCGAGGCGATCTCCGCCGCCTGGTTCTCCAGGTGGACGTCGCTGCCGAGGACGCTCTGCGCCTGTGAGGCGAGCTCGGCCGCCTGGTTCTCCAGGTGGACGTCGCTGCCGACGACACCGGCGGCCGGCGCCGCCGTGCGGGCCGAGACGTCAGAGTCGCTCGAGTCACCGCCGCAGGCGACGAGGCCGACCGCGCCGACCAACGCCACCGGGGCGAACCATCGAACTGCCCTGTTGCTCCTGAGATGTGCCATTTCCCTGTCCTCCCTCATTCGGATCCCACCGATCCGATGAGTCGACGATGCGCCGTAAGCGGGCGCGGCACCGCCCCGTCCGACACACAACGGGGGTGACGTCGGTCAGCGACGGGCGTCACGTCGCCCGCGGCCGCTCCGGGGGTCTACGGCTTCTCAGGCGCCGAAGGTGCGGAGACCGGGGAGGTCGCGCACGTCCACCCGCCCGCGGCCGGTCGACACGAGGCCGAGCGACCGCAGGGTGGCGAGGCCCCGGGCGACCGACTCGCGCGACGCCCCGACCATGCCGGCCAGGTCGTCCTGCGTGAGGCCGGTGCGCAGGACGTGCACCTGGGCACCGGGGCCGACGTGCGGCCTGCCCGTCCCCGCCGTGTCGGCCATGTCCGCCAGCAGGCGGGCGAGCCGGCGCACGGTGTCGTAGGCGCCGAACTCGACGATCCGTCGATCGGCGGCGTTGAGCCGGGCGGCCACCATGCGCAGCAGCCCGAGCGCCATCGCGGGGTGCTCGGCGAGGATGGCGCGGAAGTCGTCGGACCGCACGACCCGGCACGTCACCGGCTCGAGCGCCACGACGGTGGCGACACGCTCGTCGGGGGCGTCGGCCAGCGCGGAGAGCTCGCCGACGAGGTCGCCGGGTCCCCGCAGGCTGAGGACGGCCTCGGCGCCGGTGGGCGCGGGCGCCGTGACCTTGACCCGACCCCCGGTGATCAGGACGACGAAGCCGCCGGTGTCTCCGGCGACGAACAGCGGCTCGCCCTTGCGGTAGTGCCTGGCCGTGCCCGCGTCGACCAGCGCGGCCCGGTCGGCGAGCGCCAGGCCGTCGAGGAAGGTGCCCGGGGTCGACGTGTCGGCCCGCACGACCTCAGTGTGCCAGATCGTCCCTGCTCAGCCCGGCTTCTCGCCCCGTTGTGATCCCGCGTAGGCGGCCAGCACGTCGGCCGACAGGGCGGACCACAGAGGGGGTGCCCAGTCGCCGAACTCGCGGTCGGTGAGGACGACACAGGCCACCGCGGCGTCGGGGTCGACCCAGAGGAACGTGCCCGCCCCGCCGAAGTGCCCGAAGGTCCGGGGCGACCCCGACGGTGCGGTCCAGTGCGGGGACTTGGCGCCCTTGAGCTCGAACCCGAGGCCCCAGGGGTTGGGGTCGTAGCTGCCGAGGCCGGGCACCACGCCGGCCAGCCCCGGGAACTGCTCGGTGACCGCCTCGAGCAGCGTCTCGGGTGCGACGAGCGTCGGTGCGAGGAGCTCGCGCGCGAAGCGGGCGAGATCCTCGACCGTGGACCAGGCGTCCTTGGCGACCGACCCGCGCAGCTCGGTGCTCCCCATGCCCAGCGGCGCCGACACCGACTCGGCGAGGTAGTCGGCGGCGGGCATGCCGGCGGCGGCCGACAACTCGTCGCCGAGCAGGTCGAACCCCGTGTTGGAGTAGATCCGCCGGCGGCCCGGCGGGGCGACCGGGGTGGCGCCCTCGAACGGCAGCCCCGAGGCGTGGGCCAGCAGGTGGCGCACGGTCGCCCCGGGCGGCCCAGCGGCGGCCTCGAGGTCGAGCGTCCCCTCCTCGACGGCGACGAGGACGGCGATCGCCGCCAAGGGCTTCGTGACCGAGGCGATGCGGGTCTGCCAGCCGGTGGGGCCCACCGCCTCGGCGACGCCGGTCGGGACGACGACGGCGCCGGCGGCGGTGCCGACGGGCCAGGCGGCGAGGGCATCGAGGGCGTGTGCTTCCGGCACGCCCGCACGGTACCGGCGACCCGCGCGGCGCCCGGGTCGACGGTGGGCGGGAGGAGGGGAGTCGTTACGATCGGCCAGCGTGCAGACGGTCCCCGACGACGAGAACGCGGACGCGCTGGTCCGCCGCAACTTCGCGTTCATCGACCTGTGCGGGTTCACGTCCCTCACCGACGAGTACGGCGTCGGCGAAGCCGTCGCCGCGCTGTCGACGTTCCGGGCGGTCGTCCGGGAGCGGGCGGGGTGGCGCGGCGTGCGCGTGGCGAAGTGGTTGGGCGACGGAGCGATGCTCGTGGCCACCGAGCCCCGGCCGCTGCTCGACGCGGTGCTGCGGATGGAGCAGGCCCTCGACGCCCGTGGCTGTGCGCTGCCGCTGCGGGGCGGGATCGCAGCCGGCCGGGTCATCCTGTTCGAGGGCGACGACTACATCGGGCGGCCGGTCAACCTCGCAGCCCGGTTGTGCGACGAGGCCGAGCCTCACCAGCTCCTGGTGACGGCGTCGCTGTTCGACGCCTCCGGCGAGGGGCTGGCCCACCGCCGGCTGGGCGCCCACGCCATCCGCGGCTTCAGCCGGCCGGTCGAGGTGGTCGACATGAGCGAGGGCGGCGACCACGCACCGACGCGGTGACCGCGCGCTGGCGGCTTCGGCCGTCGCGCAGGCGGGATGAGAGCCGCCCGCCGGACTGGGGGCCTGTCCTGACGGGGCGGTAGGCTTTCCAGGAACCATGCGCAACGAAGAACAAGAGACGTTCTCTGCGCTGGGCGTGTCTCCCGATCTGGTGGCCGTGCTCGACGACGCCGGCCTCACCACCCCGTTTCCCGTCCAGCGCCTCTGCATCCCCGATGCCCTCGCCGGCCGCGACGTCTGCGGCAAGGCCAAGACGGGCTCGGGCAAGACGCTCGCGTTCGGCCTCCCGCTGGTCGAGCGCGTCGCCCCCGCCGCCCCGAAGCGGCCGACCGGCCTCGTGCTGGTCCCCACCCGTGAGCTCGCCGTCCAGGTGACCGACGTGCTGCGGCCGCTGGTCGCCGCCCGCGACCTGCGGCTCGTCGCCGTCTACGGCGGCGCGCAGATGTCCAAGCAGATCGCCGCCCTCGAAGCGGGCGCCGAGATCGTGGTGGCGACGCCCGGGCGGCTGATCGACCTGATCGACCGCAAGGTCGCCGACCTCGCCGACGTCGGCCTCGTCGTGCTCGACGAGGCCGACCGCATGGCCGACATGGGTTTCATGCCGCAGGTCGAGTGGGTGCTCCGCCACATCGAGGGCGGCCACCAGACCCTGCTGTTCTCGGCCACGCTCGACGGCGCGATCCAGGGCCTGGTCGACCGCTACCAGCACGATCCCGTGTTCCACGAGGTCGGCTCGCCCACGCAGACGGTCGACAAGATGGCCCACCGGTTCCTGCTCGTCCACGAGATGGACAAGCACCGGGTCGCCGCCGCCATCAGCCGCTCGGGCTCGCGCTGCCTGGTGTTCACCAACACCAAGCGCGCCGCCGACCGGTTGGCCCGTCAGCTCGAGGACGACGGCGTCGACGCCAAGGCCATCCACGGCGACCTGCGCCAAGAGGTGCGCGAGCGGGCGCTCAAGCGCTTCTCCGACGGGAAGCTGGCTGTGCTGGTGGCCACCGACGTGGCGGCACGGGGGCTCGACATCGACGAGCTCGACATCGTGATCCAGGCCGACCCCCCGCCCGACCCGAAGACCTACCTCCACCGGGCGGGCCGCACCGCCCGGGCGGGCGCGGCCGGCCTGGCGGTCACGCTGGTGCTCTGGAACGAGGAGCTCGAGGTGCGCCGGGTCAAGCGGCGCCTGGGCCTCGACGAGCCGATCGTCGAGATGTTCTCGAACGACGAGCGCCTCACCGACCTCACCTCCTGGAACCCGGCAGCCGAGGGCGCGGCGTAGCTCAGCGGCGACCGGCCCGGTCAGACCGGTCGGTCAGATCCGGGCGAACGCCAGGGCCCAAAGCAGGGACGTGAGCGAGAGGCCGTCGGTCAGGGCGGCCTCGGCGATGAACCGGCGCACGTCGTCGACTGCCACCCACTCGATGCGCTCGCTCTCGCCGATGTCGCTGGGGTCGCCCTCGTGGGTGGCGCCGTCGGCGAGGAACACGTGGAAGATCTGGTCGGAGGAACCGTTGCTCGGCGCGTACGAGCCCAGGCGCGTCAGCGGGCCGGGCCGCCAGCCGGTCTCCTCGAGCGTCTCCCGCCGGGCGGCCTGCTCGGGCGTCTCGCCGGGCTCGATGCGGCCGGCCGGGATCTCCCACCCCCACGTGTCGGTGATGAAGCGGTGGCGCCACAGCAGCAGCACGCCCCGGACGGGGTCGTGCACCACCGTGCCCGACGCCGGCTGCGGGTACCGCACGACGTGGTGGTCGAAGCGGCCGACCCCAGGGATCTCGACGTCGACGACGACGAGCCGCATCCACTCGGAGTCGTAGAGCTCGCGTTCGCCGTGGACCGTCCAACGCACGGTGCGACGTTAGTGGCGGGGCCCGGTCACTCCGCAGCTGCGTCGCCCGGCTGGTCGGGCCCGACCGGCCGCCACATGGCGATGTGTGGTCCGATCTCGGCATCCTCCCACTCGTCGCCGCGCGCCACGAAGCCCGCCCGCTCGTAGAAGCGGCGCGCCGGCACGCGGGCGTTGCACCACACGAGCGACCCGCCCGCATCGCTCACGTGGGCGACCAACGCGGCCAGGACCGCCGATCCGACACCGGTCGACCGCCACGCCTCGTCGGTGGCCATGCCTCGCAACCGCCACGCCCCGGCCCGGTCGGGCAGCCAGGGGCACGGCTCGGGGTAGACGATGGCGGTGCCCACGACGGCGCCGTCGCCGTCGGTGGCGGCGAACGCGGCGGTGCCGGGCAGGTCGTCCGCACGCCAGCGCACCCGGTCGGGCGGGGCGCCGGGCCGGAGCACCCGCCCGCGCAGCCCGTGGGTGACCGCCGGCGGCACCTGCACGACGTGCACCGCGTGGTCGGAGGGAGGCACGGCCCCGACGGTACCGTCGGGGCCGTGACGAGCCTCCCGCCGGCGCGGCCGCCCACTGCGCCCGACCGGGACGGCGGCGACCGCCGGCGGGCTGCTGTGGTGGCCGTCGCCGTCGCGGGAGAGGCGGGCCGCCGGGGGATGACGCTCGCCGCGGACCTGCAGATCTGGCGCCTGGCCGGGATGCGTCCTCCCACCAGCGCGCCCCGGGGACGCGGCCGGCGCCGACGCTCCCCGTGAGGACCATCCCGACGACGGCGTCGACCCGGCGGCCGTGGTCGGCACCGCGCTCGAGGCCGCGACCGACCACGGCCGGCGGCGCGCCCAGGGCCTGCACGTCACGCCGGGCTGGCTCGCCGACGACCTGGTTGCCCGGGCCCTTCCCGGGCCCGGCGAATCAGCGGGTCACCCCGGCGGTCCGACCGTGTGCGACCCGGCCTGTGGTGGCGGTGCCTTCCTCCTGGCGGCCGCCCGCCGCCTGCACCTCCTCGGCCTCGACCGCCGCCGCATCGTGCGCGACCTGCTGTGGGGCGCCGACATCGACCCGGTCGGACTGGCCGCGGCCGAGGCCGTCCTCGCCCTGTGGGCCGGAGAGGGGCCCCCGCCCGGGCGGCTGGTGGCGGCCGATCCGCTGGTCGGGGGCGCGGGGGCCTGGCCGGCGCCCCCGGCGGCCGGGTTCGACGCCGTGGTCGGCAACCCGCCGTTCCAGAACCAGCTCGGGCGGGCCACCGCCCGCAGCGACGACGACCGCCGGGGGCTGCGGGCCCGTTACGGCGCCGCCGTGCGGGCCTACACCGACACCGCGTGGCTGTTCCTGCTGTTGGGGTGCGATCTGGTCCGTCCCGGGGGCCGGGTCGTCCTCGTCCAGCCGCAGTCCGTCGTCGCCGCCCGCGACGCGGCGGCGGTGCGGGACGCGGTGGCGGACCGCGCCGACCTGCGGGACCTATGGCTCGACGGCGGGCGCGTCTTCGCGGCCGCCGTCCGGGTCTGCGCGCCCGTCCTCGAACGGCGGGCGGCGCCGCCGCCCGGACGGCCCGAGGGCCCGACCCCGGCAGGGGAGTGGGGGCGGGCCTGGGCGCAGGCGGCGGCGCTGCCGGCGATCGACCTCGTCACAGCCACCGCGGGCGCCGACACGCTCGGCGCACGGGCCGCCGTCCTCGCCGGCTTCCGCGACCAGTACTACGGGCTCGCCGGCGCGGTGTGCGAGCGCGAGGAGCTGGCCGAGGGCGTGCCGGTCGCGCCCCTGGTGACGAGCGGCGCCCTCGACTGGGCCGCGTCCTCGTGGGGCGAGCGCCCCGTGCGCTACGCCCGCCGCCGCTGGCACGCCCCGGTCGTCGACCTCGACCGCCTGATGGCCACCCCGCCCGTGGCGCGGCGCTGGGTGGCCCGGTGCCGCGCCCCCAAGCTGGTCGTCGGCACCCAGACCCGGGTGGTGGAGGCCGCGGTCGACGCCGGCGGGACCTGGGTCCCCTCGGTGCCCGCCCTCGCGGTGGTGCCGCACGACCCGGACGACGTCTGGCGGCTGGCCGCCGCGGTCCTGGCGCCGGCGGCCACGGCGTGGCTGGCCCACCGGTCGGTCGGGACCGCGCTCGACCGTGCGGCCCTGAAGGTGGCCAAGCCCGACCTGGCCGCGCTGCCCCTCCCGGCGGACGCGGCGGCCTGGGACGCGGCGACGACCGCCCTGCGGGCCTACGCGTCCGACCCGGGGGAGGGGCGCCTCGACCGCTACCTGGCGGCCGCCCAGGCCGCCTACGGCACCGCGCCCGAGCTGACGGCCTGGTGGCGGGCCCGGGCCGGAACGGCTGTGCGTCACGCGCAGCCGGGGCACTAGCGTGACGGGCGACATCAAGAGCGGTCCGCCCCGGCGACGGGGCCGGCCCGGCAACCTGGCTCGGACAGCCAAGGTGCCATCCCGGTCCGCCGGGGATGCGGCTCGCGAGGAGCAACCAAGTGTCCGTGCTCCCTCCGGGGGCGCATCGAATGGCTGTCCGGCTCGACACCTCCACGCAGTCAGAGGCGAGATGGCCCGATCCCGACACCAGTCCACCGCAGTCCGAGCCCGGCAGGGCCCCCTCGACGGGCACCGGCCGCTCGGCGTCACGCCGCGCCCGATGACCGCGCCGTACGAGGGCTTCCGTCGGGTCCACCCCAGCGCCCTGCCCGTCACCGGGGCCTGGCGGCCCGGGGACCCGGTGGGGCGCCGCCGTTTCGTGGCCCTCGCCGGCGACCGCCCCTTCGCCCTCGAGGGGGGTGGGCTGCTGCGCGGCGTCACGGTGGCCTTCGAGACGTGGGGGACCCTGTCGCCCGCCGCCGACAACGCGGTGCTCGTGTGCCACGCCCTCACGGGGGACAGCCACGCCGCCGGCGGCCTCGTGCCCGGACACGTGACGCCCGGGTGGTGGGAGGGCACGGTCGGGCCCGGGCTCGCCATCGACACCGACCGCTGGTTCGTGGTGTGCGCCAACGTGCTCGGAGGCTGTCAGGGCACCCTCGGTCCCGCCTCCCCGCACCCCGACGACGGGGAGCCGTGGGGGTCGCGCTTCCCGGTGGTGACCATCCGCGACATGGTGCGCACCCAGGCGGCCGTCGCCGACCACCTCGGCATCGGGCGGTGGGCGCTGGTCGTCGGCGGGTCGATGGGCGGGATGCAGGTGCTCGAGTGGGGCGTGATGTACCCCGAGCGGGTCGGCGCCATGGTGCCGATCGCCACCGCCGCCGCGGCCAGCGCCCAACAGATCGGCTGGTGGAGCAGCGGGCGGCGCTGCATCCGGATGGACCCGCGCTGGCGGGGCGGCGAGTACTACGACGCCGAGGCGGGTGACGGCCCCCACGACGGCCTGGCCACCGCCCGCATGATCTCGATGATGACCTTCCGCAGCGACGACGTCTTCAGCGCCCGCTTCGGCCGCGAGGTCGTCGAGCCGGTGGAGGGCTACTCGCTGTGGCAGCGCTTCCAGGTCGAGCGCTACCTCGAGTACCAGGGCGACAAGCTCGTGCGGCGGTTCGACGCCAACAGCTACCTGCTGTTGACCAAGGCGATGGACCTGCACGACCTCGGCCGGGGCCGGGGCGGGCCCGAGGCGGCGTTCGCCCGGATGCGAGCGCCCGTCCTGTCGATCGGGATCAACAGCGACATCCTCTACCCGCCTCACCAGTCGCGCGAGATCGTCGACGTGGCCCGCCGGGCGGGCGTCGACGCCGTCTACGCCGAGATGGACAGCCCGCACGGCCACGACTCGTTCCTGATCGACAGCGACCAGCTCGCCACGCTCCTCCGCCCCTTCATCGCCCGCCTGGAGGCGACCGGTGCCTGACGACACGCCGACCGCGCCGGGATCGGCCGACGACTGGCGCCCCGACACCCGCGCCATCCGCGCCGGGCGGCAGTTCAGCCGCGACTCGCTGGCGCCCGTGCTGTTCCCGTCGACCACGTACGAGGTGGGCTCGGTCGACGACCACCGGCGCATGGCGGGCACGCCTCGGACCAGCCACTACTACTCCCGCTTCGGCAGCCCCTCGGTGCAGGAGTTCGAGGCGGCCGTGGCCGACCTCGAGGGAGCCGAGGCCGCGTTGGCGTCGAGCTCGGGCATGGCGGCGGTCACCGGCGTGGTGTTCGGGCTCTGCTCGGCGGGCGACCACATCGTCGTGCAGCGCCAGCTCTTCTCGGTCACGAGCAGCCTCTTCACCGCCCACGTGCCCCGCTTCGGCATCGGGGTCACGTTCGTCGACGGCACCGACCCGCAGCAGTTCGCCGACGCGGTGCGGCCCGGCCGCACCCAGCTGGTGTTCGTCGAGACCCCGGCCAACCCGGCCCTGTCGCTCACGGACATCGAGGCGGTCGCAGGCATCCCGGGCCCGTTCACCGTGGTCGACTCGACGTTCGCCACCCCGATGGTGCAGCAGCCGCTCGCGCTGGGCGCGGACCTGGTGCTGCACGCCGCCACCAAGGGCATCGCCGGGCACAACGACGCGCTGCTGGGCGTCGTGGCGGGCAGCCGCGACCTGATCGACGCCGTCTGGGGGTGGCACGTCGTGCAGGGCGGCCAGGCCTCGCCGTTCGACGCCTGGAACGGGCTGCGCGGCATCCGCACGCTGGGCGTACGGGTCCGCCAGCAGTCCGCGACGGCCCGGGTGCTGGCCGAGCACCTCGAAACCCACCCGGCGGTGACCGCGGTCAGCTACCCCGGTCTCGACTCGCACCCCCAGCGTGACCTGGCCAAGCGCCAGATGTCGTCGGGGGGCACGCTGGTCACGTTCGAGCTGGCGGGCGGGCTCGATGCCGCCCGGCGGTTCTGCGAGTCGACCGAGATCGCCCGCATCGCGCTCTCGCTCGGCGGCCCCGAGACGCTGGTCACCCACCCCGCGACCATCGCCGGCCACCTGACCCCCGCCGAGCGCGCGGAGATGGGCATCACCGACGGTCTCGTGCGCCTCTCGGTCGGGCTCGAGGACGCAAGCGACTTGACGGCGGATCTCGATCGGGCCCTCGCCGCCGCGGCGGCCGCCACCGGCGGCTGAGCCGGGGACGTGCCGCGACGCCGGGGCGACCCGGGGGCGACTCGGGCGGGGTGCGGGTCAGGACCCGGGCGTCCAGAGGCCGATGTGGTTGCCGGCCGGGTCGGCGACGTGGGCGTAGGTCGGCCCGCCGGGCACGTCGGTGGCGCCGACGAGCAGCTTGCCGCCGAGGCGCTCGACCGTGGCGCACGTGGCGGCGACGTCGGCCACCTGGACGTAGGGCACGGCGTACGTCCGCGGCGTCCCGTCGGGAACAGCACGGGCCGTGTTCTGGAACCCGCCCGTTGGTCCCGGGCGTCGGAGGTGGTGGTGATCATCGTGTAGGGGCCGTCCTCGGCGAACGACCAGCCGAACAGCTCGCCGTAGAAGGCGCGGGCCCCGTGGCATCGTCCGTGCCGATCTCGAACCGGTGACGGGGTCGCCGTGGGCAGGGTTGGTGCTGGTGGTGTCGGTCATGCCCCCACCGTGCACGCGGGCGGCGACAACCCCCTGTCGGGAATTCCACGCGTGTAATCTGCGGGTCGCATCCGGCCGGCTGTTCACTCGAGAAGCGACAGGCGGCGCAGCTCGGCCGGGAGGTCCGGGCCCGGCTCGTATCGCGCCGGGGGCCCGTTCGGTCGTGACCTCGGCGGCCGGATGCGGTCGAGCCGGAAGACCCGGGCGGCGTCGCGGAGCCGGCAGTGCGAGGACCAGGTACCGACGCCTCACCCGAGCCCACGAGCGCGATCGGTTCCACCGTCCGCCGGGTGGCCCTGCCGTGCCGGTCCTCGTAGGCCATCGCCACCACCCGGCCATCCACCAGCGCCCGCTCGATCGCCCGGGCGGGGAGGGGCGCACGTCACTGTCGTGCGCCATGAGGTGGACCCGGCCGGCGAAGCGCCGGGCGGCCTCGGCCTCGGCGGCGGGCATGGCCAGTCACCACCTTGGCGGGCCGACCGCGCCGTCGGCCAGCGGCGTCGAGCCCGAGACGGGCGAGCGCATGGCGAGCGCGGCCGCCTCGTCGGCGGTGAAGTTGACAGGGGGCAGCGTATGGGCGGGGTCGAGGGCGTACCCGCCGCCGGGTCCGGGCGTGGCGTAGATCGGGACGCCGGCCTCGAGGAGCGCCGTCAGGTCCCGCTCGATCGTGCGGACGCTCACCTCGAACCGCTCGGCGATCTGCCGGGCGGTCCGCGGCCGCGGCGCCACGGCCCGCAGCTCCTCGCCGCGGCGTAGAGCCGGTCGGTGCGGTTCATGGCTCCAGTGTCCCGGAAGGCTGATCCGCCGCGAAATCGCCGTGCAGGCCGGGGTACACCGTCCGGCCGCGCTCCGGCCGCCGTCCGTACGCTCGCCTGGTGCCCGAGCTGCTGGAGGTCGAGACGTACCGGCGCCAGGCCGAGGCCGTGGTGGGGCGGACGATCGCCGCCGCGGAGGCGCCCGATGCGTGGTTCGTGAAGGGTGCCGTCCCGGCCGAGGTCGTGGCGGCGGTCACCGGCCGGACCGTGGCCGCGGGCGCGCCGGCGGGGCAAGCTGCTCGTCCTCGACCTCGACGACCCCGAGGCGGGCCCGGGCGAGAACGGCGACCGCCTGCGGCTGGGTCTCCGCTTCGGCATGACCGGGCGGCTGCTGGTCGACGGCGCCGCGGCGATCGGTCGGCTCGAGTACTCCAGCGGGCGCGACGAGCCGCGCTGGGACCGCTTCGCCCTCCGGTTCACCGACGGCACCGAGTTGCGGCTGCGTGACCCGCGACGGCTCGGTGGCGTCGCCCTCGACCCCGACGAGGACGGGCTCGGCGTCGACGCGCTGTCGCTCACTGCCGGCGACCTCGACGCCGCGCTGGGGGCCAGCACCGCGCCGCTGAAGGCCCGCCTGCTCGACCAGGCCCGGGTGGCCGGCATCGGCAACCTGCTGGCCGACGAGATCCTGTGGCGGGCCGGGCTCGACCCGGCGCGCCCGGCCGGCGGCCTCGACGCCGGCGAGCGCCGCGCCCTCCTCGACGCGGTGGGGGAGGTCCTGCGCGACCTCGGCGCCCGGGGCGGCAGCCACACCGGCGACCTGCGCCAAGCGGCCGCGCTCGACGGCCTCTGCCCCCGGGACGGCGCTCCCTTGGAGCGCCGGCAGGTCGGTGGCCGCACGACGTGGAGCTGCCCCGCCCACCAGCTCTGAGCGTGGGCGGCGCGATCGGATGCGTGCGGTCCTGAGGGGGCGAGACCGGCCACGCTGCGGGGCGTCCTACAGTCGCCGAGCCCACGGCGGGTAGCATCTCTGCCGGCTGGGGGCCGACAAGGTTGGAGTGCATGCTCGACGGCAGACGAACAGAGGCGGGCCAGGGCGGCGCCCCCATGACCCGCTGGCGCCGAGGCGTCGTCGCCTGCACGCTGGGTGCGGCCCTCGTGGCGGCGGTCACGCTGCCCGCGGTCGCCGGCGCGCAGCCCGGGCCGCCGACCTCCGAGCCACCGCCGTCGAGCGACACCACCCCAGAGCCGACCGATCCGCCCCCGCCGACGGAGGAGCCACCGCCCCCGCCGGAGGAGGAGACGACGACGACGCAGCGCCGGGCTCCGACCACGACCGAGGAGGCCGTCGAGGAGGAGGAGGCGGCGGCGCCCGTCGCCGCCGTGCCCGCCCGCCTCACGTTCACGACGGTGACCAACCTGCTCGTGCCCGGGAACGGCCTCGAGGGCGCCCAGGCGACCACCACGACCACGGCCGCGCAGGGCGGCGGGAGCAGCGCCGACGACGAGAGCCGGATGATCTGGATGATCATCGCCGCCCTCGCCGGCGTTGGGCTGCTCGTCGCCCTGCTGACCTGGCGCTACTGGCTGCTCACCCGCCCCGGCCTCGACCTCGACGACGAGGAGGACGCGGCTCGCGCCCGACGACGATCCCCGCCGAGGTCGCCGTTCTGCACGGAACAGGTCGGCGGCCATGGGGGCCGGTCCGCCTGCCGGAGGGCGCGGCGCCGGGCGCGGTCGGTCACGGCGCGGCGCCGGGGACCCGTTCTGGGACGAACCGGCCGGCGCGCCCGGTCCCGGCGGCCCGCCGCCCGCCGGCTACGCCACCCCTGGTGCGCCCGGCCCCGGATCTCCGGGCCGTCGACCCGCCGACCCGGGCGGGCCGCGCCCGCGCCGGGGGGCGCCGCCCGAGGGCGGGCGCGGCGGGCCACGCGACGATCGACGCGGCCGCCAGCAGCCCGGGCGCGGTCGTCCTCCCGCCGGCGGCCCGCCGCCGGGTGCTCCCGGTGGCGATCCGCCTGGGCGCGCGCGGACCGGCGAGCCGCCGCGTGGCGGTCGTCCCCGTCCCGAAGCCGGGAGCCGCCCGCCGCGCCGCGACGCGCCGCCGCGCAGCGGGCCCGGCCCTGACCGGGGGCGTCCTCCTGGCGCCGGCCGGCGCACCGAGTCCGACCCCGGCATGTGGGGCGATCCGCCCCGCTGGTGAGCCGTGCGCCGTCCGGTACGGTGCGGGTCATGGGCGATGCGCTCGACGTCGACGCGATGATCCAGCGGTTCCGCGACCGGGCGCACGCCGTCCGCAACCGCACGCTGCCCCCGGTGGCGGGCGAGGAGCGGATGCGCTTCGTCCGCCAGGCCGAGGTCGACTTCCAGGACTTCGCCATCATCGGCGACGCCGACGCCACGATCGAGGACGGCGTCCTGGTGATGCGGGTCGACCTTCGGCCGAAGGACGACGCAGGCGCCGCGTCACCCGGCTGACCCCGACTGATCGGTGCGAACGCACGTTCGTCGGATCCTGCCGAGGGCGGTAGGCTGCCGCTGTGGCGCTGTCGTGGCAGCCGTCGCTGCTCGCCGAGGAACCCCCGTCCTTCGACCCCGATCTGACCGGGATCGAGCGGCGCGATCTCGGCTCGGGCGCGTGGTGCGACACCCTGTCGGGCTGGGTGCGGGGCGGCGACGCCCTGTTCGCCACGCTCGCCGGGTCGGCCCCGTGGGCCGCCCACGAGCGCCCGATGTACGACCGCATGGTGGTCGAGCCGCGCCTGACGACGCGGGCATGGGACGAACCGCCCGAATTGGTGGCGGCCATGGCCGCCGCGCTGTCGCGGCACTACCGATGCGATCTCACGACGGTGTCGGCGAACCTGTACCGCGACGGGCGCGACAGCGTGGCGTGGCACGGCGACCGGGTGGGCCGGCGCCGCTCCGAGGCCGTGGTCGCCATCGTGTCGCTCGGCGCGCCGCGCCGGTTCCTGCTGCGGCCCAAGGGCGGCGGGCGATCCGTCCGGCTGACCCCGGCGAGCGGCGACCTGCTGGTGCTGGGCGGGACGTGCCAGCGCACGTGGGAGCACTCGGTGCCCAAGTGCGCCACCGCCGGCCCGCGCATCAGCGTGATGTTCCGCGAGGACTACTGACCCGGCACGGCGGCCCGCCGGGCTGTGCGAGGCTGGCGGCCATGGATGCGCCCGCCCCGGCCGCCGACCGCCTGAGCGCCGCTCTGGCCGCCATCGACGCGGCCAACGCCGACGACCCGTACACGATCGTGGTCGACGGGGTCGAGCGCCCGAAGGAGCTGGCCCACGCCGAGCTGATGACGCACTGGGTGCGCACGCTGGCTCCCGACGCCAGCGACGAGCAGCTGATCGCGGCGCGGGCGCACCACCTGCGGCGCTGGTCGATCCCGCGCGACGACTACCCGCGCGACCGGGCGGGCTACCTGCGCTGGCGCACGGCGCTGCGGCGCCAGCACGCCGTGGAGGTGGCCGGGATCATGCGGGACGCCGGGTACGGAGACGAGGAGATCGCCCGCGTCCAGGCCATCGTGGGGAAGAAGGGCCTGGGGCGCGATCCCGACGTCCAGGTCCACGAGGACGCACTGTGCCTCGTCTTCCTGGCGACCCAGTTCGACGCCCTGACCGCCCAGCTGCACGACGAGGACAAGATGGTCGACATCCTGCAGAAGACGGCCGCCAAGATGAGCCCCCAGGGGCTGGCGGCGGCCGGGACGCTGACGTTGTCGCCGGACGGATCGGCGCTTCTGACGCGCGCCCTGGACGCCGCGGGTTGACCACCTCGACCGTGCGCGCGGCGGGTCGCCGCGCCACTAACGTGACCCGTTCCGCGACGGCGTTCGGAACGACCCCGGAGGGCGATCACACGTGAACGACGAGGGACACAGCGAGGGCGATCTCCCGATGAGCCCACCCCCTCCCGCGCCGCCCCCGGGCGCAGGGCACGACGTGCCGGCGCCGCCCTCCGGGCCGGCCGGGCCGCCCCCGCCGCCGGCCGACATGCCCCCACCTCCGCCCGGCGCGGTGGCCACCGACATGCCCCCGCCGCCGGGCGTGGATCCGGGCCTCGACGAGGTGGACGATGCGGCGCCCGAGCCTCCGTCTGTGGCGCCGCCGGCGCCCGAGGCCCCCGGGGTCCGCCGCCGCCGGCGGCCGAGCCGCCCGCGGCACCGCCGCCCACGCCCGAGCCCCCGGCGCCTGACGTCGCCGCACCGGCACCCGGGATGGATCCGCCCCCGCCCCCGGTCGAGCCCGCGGCGGGGACGGCCGAGCCCTCCGAGCCGCCGTGGCAGCTGACCCCCACGCCGCCCTGGCCCCACGCCGACCCTGCCGCCGCGGACGCGGCCGCGGCCCCCGGTCCTCCTCCGGGGTTCGCAGGCCCACCCCCGGCCCCGATCCCGCCGTACGGCGCGCCGCCGGCCGGCGCCGCGGCCCCGCCGGCCGCTGCCTCCGGTCCCTGGGTTCCCGCCCGTCGCCGCCCCCGGCTACTCGGCGCCACCCGGCCCGCCGCCGGGTCCCGCGGTGCCCCCGCCCGGCGGCGTCGTGCCCTTCGGTGGCGCCTACGGGCCCGGGCCCGTCGTCGTCGACCCCCACGGGCTCGGGATGGCGGCCGCCCGCCTGAGCGGCGGCGCCCGCCGGGCCGGCAAGGTGGCGCTCGCCGTGCTGGCCAACAGCCTCGGCGACGGCGACGTGGTCGCGGTCGTGGTCCAGGGCCGTTTCCGCGGCGAGGCGGCCGTCGCCGCGCTCGTCGAGGGCAAGGTCGTGGTGGTCAACGACCGGCAGTGGAAGCCCGACGTCGTCACGCTGGCGGTCGACGCGGGCCTGGCCGTGCACGGCTGGCAGGATGACCGCACGGCGGCGCTCACCTTCGCCGCCGGCGACCGCCACGAGGTGATCGAACGCATCGGAGACCGGGGTCTCGCCATCGAGATGGCCCAGCGCATCCGCCATGCCCAGGGCGCCGACGGAGCGCCGCCGGTCCCTCCCGTCCCTCCGGCCCCGCCGCCGCCTGCACCCACCATGTGAGCCGCCCGCCCGTTGGTGGGCCCCCCGGGCCGCCTTGCTATGGTGTTGAACCCACGCGGACGTGGCTCAGTTGGTAGAGCATCACCTTGCCAAGGTGAGGGTCGCGGGTTCGAAAATCCCGTCGTCCGCTCCACGAAGTACCTGGTCAGGGGCATCTAAGGAGGCCCCTGACGCGCGTACCGATCCGCTTGCTAATCGTTTCCGCCAATCTAGTGGTCGAGAGGGGCACAGTGGCCGGGGCTTGACACGTTCCGTCCAACTCGACATCGGCGCTCCCTATCACGCCCTGACTGTGCAGCTCACCGATGACGGGCACCGGCTTCGACCCGGAGGTGCCCCCGGCGGACACCGGCATCGCCACCATCAGACCCTCGCCCCGTTCGTCCACGGTCACGTCGACAGTCGACAGCGCTCCCGGACGTGGCACCTGCATCCACGCCGTGCGGCCGTGACACTCCCTGCTGCCCTGCCCCACCTCGAGTTCGTCACCGGCACCACCTGACGGCTGCCCGAGCAGCCCGACTCGGGGTCGACGCGGCGCTGATCAGGCGCCGAGCCGGCGGCCACTGTTCACCAGATCTGGATGACGACGAGTACCGCTGTGTCGATCACGATCAGCGGTAGACGAATGCGCCACTCAACCGGGGAGCAGGACCAAGGCAGAAGCGTCCACCTCGTCCAGGCCTGGGAACCGTATGGCGGCGTCCCGAGCGGTGGGGATCAACCTCGGCGGCGCTAACCGACCGACGGACAGGTAGCCGTTCATGAGCTAACGTTTGCGCGCTCGCATGCCTGGAGAGGAAGCCGTGATGGCTGCGACCGAACGCCCTCGACCACGAGAAGGAGGATCCAACGATGACGAACACCACCTCGACTGGAACCCATCAGGTTGGCCGGCTGGTTCGGGAGGTTCGACTGCATCTTGCGAACCTCCTCCTCCCGGCGGAGCACAGGGTCGATGTCGGCGAAGCGGTCCGCGGCGGCGATGGAACCTGGGGCCCAGGGACATCTCACCCTCGCCTTTCCCATGAAGTCCCGCGCCGGCAGCTCAGCAGTTCGTGAATTGATGGCGGGCTTGCAGGCGGAGCTCTATGACGCGGCTGATGCGATCGGTACGTTGCACTACTGCCGGTTCATTGCCGTGGACGACGAAACGGTCTACCTCCTCGCCGACTTCGATGGGCGACTTGACGATGTCCTCGAAGATCTTGCCAACCACCTCGGCCGCATCTTGGATCCCGTACTCGGGCACGTGAGCGATCCACCGCCGACGCCGGTGGCGAGCAATGCGAGGGCCTTCGTCGCGTGGGCGAGAGCCCATTGCATCCGTACGTTGGCTGGCTACGCCTACTCGGCCTACCCGGGCGCCACGGCACGCGAGATCAGATCCGAGGCTGCCAGGGCCGGCGTCGAACTCGACGTTGCGAGCGCGCAGCAGCTTCCCCTCCTCGTCATCATGCCGATGAAGGGCCGCCTCGCGGTCCTCGCGGTTCAAGCGGCCTTCCAGGTGCTGCCTCGCTACATCAACAAGGGCGGTGACTCCGTAGGAACGGTCCACTTCGCGTTTCTGGTGAAGCTTCCGCACAATCAGGTCGGCTTCTTCACCATCTATGACGGACCCTTCGACAAGTACGCCCAGGATTTCGCCGACCAGCTCGGACCGGCGTTCGATCTCCTCTTCAAGTTCACCAAGAATCCGCCCCCCGTGCCGACGTCAAAGAACGCAGCGTCCTTCTCCGAGTGGGTGAGCGACCACGATCTGACGCCACTGGCCTTCTACTCCGGTTACCCCAGCCTCCAGGTCCAAGAGGTCAAGGCTCTCCTCGCGGAGCCTCTGAGGAGCACGCCAACAGCAGCAGGCAAGAGCCTGAGGTGAATGATGGACACGCTGGAGCTGCCTGACATCCAAGGGATCATCGTTCGCGGATATCGCATGCCGACCGTGCGCTACTTCCTCCTGAAGGTGGGGGCGCCGACCGCGGCTCGAGCTGCGCTGGGACGTCTCACGTCCGGCGACGAGAGCGACGCGCCCCAGATCACGACTGCCGAGGACTGGCATGTGGCGACCCCGGGCCCGAACGACGATCCAACGGTCTCTCCCAAGCGGAAGCCGGACTACTGCCTCAACGTCGGCATCACCTGGCCCGGGCTGGTGGCGCTGGGCGTGACGGATCGTCTTCCGCCGATTCCGCCCGGGTCCTTCGACGCCTTCGTCGAGGGAGCCGCACAGCGGGCGGGACGAGTCGGTGACCACGGAGACAGCGGACCGGACCACTGGGTGGGCGGATTCGGAACGGGCGACGACCATGTCATGGTGGCGCTCTACGCCTCGACCCCGGAGGCGCGGGAAACCTACAGCGGCCAACTGACAACGCTCTTCCATGACGGCGACGCGTTCGAGCTGCTGTCGCAGTTCGACGGCGCCGTGATGATGGAAGACGGTCGACGGAGAGCCCGTCCCCGTCCCGAAGACCCACTTCGGGTACACCGATGGCATCACGGTGACGCCGCGGATCCGCGGTGGTCCGGAGCCTGTGCCCCCTGATCATCAAGAGCCCTGCGAGCCGTGGCTCTTCGTCCTCTCCGACGACGCCGACAGCTACCAGCTTCCCGACCCGGCCGGGCTCTGGCGCAACGGAAGCTTCGGTGTGTTCAAGATGATCGAACAGGACGTCGTCGGCTTCGAGAACTTCCTGCAGGCGAACAAGGACCAGATCGATCCGGAGCTGCTGGCCGCCAAGATCTGCGGCCGCTGGCGCAACGGCGTTCCTCTGACGCTGTCCCCGGACACGGATTCGCCTGACGGCGGCATGACCGCGGAACAGTTGAACGACTTCGAGTATGTGAACAGCGACGGATCGGGTGACCCCCAGGGGCTGCGCTGTCCCGTCGGGGCGCACATTCGTCGCGTCAACCCCCGGGGCCAACCAGTCCAGGGCCAGGGAACACCCGGGGGAAGCAACAACGGGCACCGGCTCATCCGCCGCGGCATGCCGTACGGTCCGGTCGTACGACCCCAGCGTCCCGTACGACGGTGTGGAGCGCGGCCTCCTCGGCTACTTCATCAACTCCTACATCGAGAACCAGTACGAGTTCGTGTTGAAGGAATGGGTCGACGCGGGCTCGTTCGCGGGCCGGATCAGACTGAATCCAGGATCGAAGGATGTCCTGATCGGCGCCAATGAATCGGCCGACAGCATCTTCGAGATCCCCCGAGGATGACGGCCCGCCGTTGAAGATGACCGGGTTCTCGCGGTTCATCACGACCAAGGCAGCCGCGTATTGCTTCCTTCCGAGCATGACGGCATTGCGGTGGATCGCGGCGGCCTCCCCCGACGAGAAGCTGTTGAGGACATCGGCCTCGTCGACGAGCGACGCCTCGAGCGCGCAGGAGCAGTACGAAGCAGCGCTGGCCCGAGTGACGTCGCCCGAGTTCAGAGGTGCTTCAGCCAGACAGAAGCAGGACACGCTCTGGGAGCTGATCTCTTCGTCGCCCTACGAGCCGCTTCCCTCGGCGGCCGTCACGAACTCCCAGACCATGCGCCGGCTCGCGAAGCGTGCCTTCCTGCGCGAGGCATTCGAGCAGGACGCTGACGTGCGCCCGCCGCGTGCCAAGGCGTTCCACACCTTCGGGACGGTCGGGAAGATGAGGTTCGAGGCCGACGGCGAGCACCCGTTCACGGGCATCTTCGAGACCGGTGCCGTGGGGTTCGTGCGGGCATCGCTGGCGGTCGGCATGCCGAACTACAGCCCGGCGGCCGCTTTCAAGTTCCTGCTCGATGGCCCGCATCCGTCGCAGAACCTGCTGGTGCACCAATCACTCGACAAGCAGGCAAGCCGGGACTTCTTCGAACGAGCGCCGACCAATCACACCCTGGCACCCGGCACCTTCCCCAACACCCTCATGCTGCCGCTCCTGAGGTTCTGGCTCTCCCGGATCTCGAGCCCCATCGAGCTGCAACGGCTGGATCACCTGGCGGTGATCACGAACGACGGAACAGAGGTCGAGCAAGCCTGTGCGCCAGAGCTGGTGTACCTGTACGGCACTGATGAGGTGCGCAACGACCCTGCGGCGACCGCAGACTTCCGATCGATCCTCGCCGAGATCCCCGCGGGGACGCCCTTGTACCGGATGTACGGCAAAGCGAGCCCAAGTGCCGAGAAGGTCTACATCGGGTTGATCACGCTCGAGTCGCCATTCGTGGCTTCGGCGTTCGGGGACCACATCCTGGCCTTCCAGCACGCCTGGCCCGTCACCGGATCATCGTCGTGAACCGCACCTGGACGACCTGACGACGGCGCCGTTTCCGAGGAGTGTGATCACGCTTCCATCGGGGGGCGGGGAGCCCGCTACTCAGCGGGCTGACCCCGCCGTCCTGCGGGGACTGCCAGCCTCTGGGCCGCCAGGCGCTCACGACCTTGCTGACGGCGGCAACGAAACAGCCAACCCAACGAGCGCCTCGAGCACGCCGAGACTCTGGCCCGGGTTGCCGGCAGATACGAGGTTGCCGTACCCGGTCGTGGTGAGCGTGATGAAGCTGAAGAACAGGTCCTGGCTCAGTGTGCCGTCGCCGTCGGCACCGAAGAACGGATCGGTTTGCGTGGCCCCCAGGGACCGATGGGGGAAA
>CAWCLR010000015.1:0-14858 GCA_963796415.1 uncultured Acidimicrobiales bacterium
GACGTCGAAGGCGGACCGGCCGCAGCCGAGCCTCGGCCGACCGAGGAGCCGACGGAGGAGCCGGAGCCCGCGCCCCAGCTGGTGAGCCAGCCGTGACGGCGATGGCTGCCACCGGTGCGGGGCGCCCCTCGCAGTGATCAGCGGTCGGGCTCGAGGACGCTCTTGCCTTGGAGCACGGCGTCGAGGATGTGGCGGGTGCGGTCGGTCATGCCGAGTGCGTCGGTGCGAGGCCAACTGCGGATCTCGTCGCGAGCGAACTCGCTCCACCGTTCGATGAGGTGCAAGTAGTCGGCGACGAACGCGGCGACGAGCGCGGCGATGTGGCGACGCTCAGGGAACGGACCACCATCGTCGCTCAGGTATGGGCTGAGTAACCGTTCGACCGCATCGTCGAAGAGCCGGCGCGCGCTCTCGGCCGTCTCCTCGAGGCTGCGGTCGAGGGTGGCCTTGTCCGTTTGATCGGCGAACAGCACCCGCAGGAGTGCTTCGAAGTTGAGGTCGGGGTCCCGTGGGGGCGTCGTGAACCAGGCCTGCAGCGCACTGCGCCCGTCGCTGGTGATCTCATAGATCGTCCTCGGTCGACGCCCGTGGTGCTCGGTGTGGCTCGTCGCCCAGCCCAGGCGGAGCAGCCGTTTCGCCTCCTCGTAGAGGTGGCTCTCTGTCCGTGGGTGGGCGTAGCGCAAGCTGCGCGTCGCCTGCTGGGCGAGCTCATAGGCGCTCCACGGGCGCATGGCGAGGAGGCCGAGCAGTGCGTACGTGCTGGTTGTCGGTCGTGGGGGCACGCCCCTTGACAATACTCCACTCTTGAGCTTCGCTTACTCAAGGCTGGAGTATTCTTGGGAGGCTCATCGATGGGCATCGCAATCGATATGGTCGGTCGACCGCTGCCCATCGCCACCGCCGCCAGCGACGTGTCGGCGGTCGTCGACCCGCTGTTCCACGAATACGGCGAATGGGTCGCCAGGCGCCTCGAGCAGGACGTCGGCATCGCGTTCACCGAGGCGGACCTCGCACGCCACCACGACGCGTTCAAAGGCGAGCTCCCGCGGCTGCTCGGCGCTCGCGGGCGGCTGCTCGTGGCCCGGCTCGACGGCGACCCGGTCGGCGTGGGCGCGCTCAAGCCCGTTGACGACACGACCGCTGAGATCAAGCGGATGTACGTCCGTCCCGCAGCCCAGGGGCTCGGCGTCGGCCGTGCGATCCTCCTACGCCTCGTGCAGGAAGCCAGAGCAGAGCGCTACGCGACCGTCAGGCTCGAGACCCTTCGGTTCATGACCACCGCCCAGGCGATGTACCGCGCCTTCGGCTTTGTCGAGGTTCCGAGGTTCGACGGGTCCGAGGCCGCCACCGCGGCGCTCGACCCCTTCACCATCTTCATGGAGCTCGACCTCGACGTCGAACCCCTGGTCGCGAGCGGTGCGCCGGGGTGTCAGTAGCCGGGGAACGCGGTGCGCAGCTGGTGAAGCGTGAGGGCGCCGGTGATCGCGGCGCCGGCCTCGCGTCCGGGTGCAAGCCGCCCGGCGGCGAGCCGGAGCAACGCCTCGGCCGGGAGCGTGAGCTCTCCCGCCGCCGCCCCGCCGGACGCCGGGCGCAAGTCGACGTTGTCGCCGACCTCGAGTTCGTAGTGACGCTCGGGGTCGGACGTCGTCACTTTGATCGTCGTGTCCTGGGCGGGGCGTGTCTCGCGTGGCGTGAAGCGTCCGAGGAAGCTGACCATCATCGGGAGCCGGTCGACGAGCAGCGCAGCCGCATCCGGCGCCAGCGTGGCCGCCGGATCGAACGCACCGAACACGTCCCAGCTGTGGAGCGCGACCTCCGACAGCCGGAAGCCGGCGGCGCCGGCGGCGTCGATCGGCGCCGGCAGAAACGGGAACTGGACCTGGAGCGTTGCCAACTCGTCGTGCGAGAGACCCTCGTACCAGCCGACGAGCCGCTCATCAGCGGCGACGAACGACGACGCCATGTCAGCCGGGTCCTTGGCGTTCCAGCGCTCCCACACCTCCGCGTTTTCTACCGGCGTGCCCGTGACCGTCGCCCGGCCGATCTCGGCCCCGCTGCCGAGGTGCGACAGGACTTGGGCGACGTTCCAGTCAGCGCACATCGACGGATGTGCGAGGTCATCAGCGGACGCCCCGGCGACGAACGTCGCGAGGCGCTCGTGGGCGCCGCGCAGCGCGGCGATCCAGACGCGAGCGTCGTGTTCCATCATGCTCCGGGTCAGATTCGGTGCGCCGCAGCGTAGGCCGCCGGGGCACGACCAAACGGGTAGCGCCATCGGCAACGAGGCGACCTGAGGGTCAGGACCGCGTGAGTGCGACGACCCCGTCGAGCCCAGCCAACTTGTGCGGGTTGGCGATGATGTAGATGCGGGTGATCCGACCGTCCTCGACGGCAACGCTCACTGCCGCGTTGAGCCCACCGGCGGCGTCGACCCGCAAGGCGGGTGACCCGTTGAGCCAGACGGCCGCCGCCTCGAAGTCCACGGAGCGCAGACCTCTGATCAGGAGGCCGGCCACCCGCTCCGCGCCCTCGATCGGACGCCGCGCAGCGGTGACCACGCCGCCGCCGTCGGCGACGACGACGACGTCGGGGGCGAGGACGTCGAGGAGGCCTTGCAGGTCGCCGTCGCGGACGGCGGCGAGGAACCGGTCCACGGCCTCCTGCTGCTCGGTCGTGGTGACCGACACCCGCGGGCGGCGAGCCGCGACGTGGTCGCGAGCCCGATGGGCGATCTGGCGGACGGCGGCGGATGACTTGCCGACCGCTTCCGCGATCTCGTCATAGGGGGTGTCGAACACCTCCCGCAGCACGAACACGGCGCGCTCGGCCGGACCCAGGGTCTCGAGCACGGTGAGCATCGCGATCGAGACGCTCTCGGCGAGCTCGACGTCGGCGGCGACGTCGGGGCTCGTCGCCAAAGGCTCCGGCAGCCACTCGCCGACGTACTCCTCGCGCCGTCGCGCCAGGCTCCGCAGCCGGTTCAGCGCCTGACGGGTCACGATGCGGACCAGGTAGGCCCGCGGGTCGCGCACCACCGCGTGGTCGACGCCGGCCCACCGCAGCCAGGTCTCCTGGACGACGTCCTCGGCGTCGGAGGCCGAGCCGAGCATCTCGTAGGCGACGGTGAACAGCAGGCGGCGGTGGTGCGCGAACGCCTCCTCGCTCATGCCGACGCCGCGTACCCGGCCGAGGGTTGCGCCAGCGGCAGCCTGCACGCCTTGGAGAACCCTTGGGACTCGATCCCCAACGCCGTGTTGGCCCTCGTCGTCGAGTTGGCGAACCCGACCAGAGCCGTGAGCTCCAACAGGGCCGGCGCTCCCAGCTTCTTGAGCAGCCGGGCGGACAGCTCGTCGGTGACCCGCGGGGGCGTCTCGCTCATCGCCTCGGCGTACTCCATGACGTCACGCTCGAGCGGCGAGAACACGGTCGACTCACGCCACCGGGGCACCTCGCTGGCCTTCGCCTCGTCGAGCCCCTCGTTGTGGGCCTTGAAGTAGTTGAAGTCGAGGCACCAGGAGCAACCGACCACCGAGGCAACCGTCATGTGGGCGAAGGTCTTCAGGTTGGGATCGAGCTGGTCCCACTTCTCGACCTTGCGGCCGAACCCCATGGAGCTGAAGAGCACCGCTCGGTTGTGCCACATCACTCCGGCCGCCTCGGGGACCTCACCGAGATGCTTGCGGCTGAGTCGCTTCAGCATCCACCCATAGAAGCCGGTGATCTCGGCCTTGGGAATCCGAGGTGTGCTGGTCATGCTCGCTCCTCCTGTCGACGTGATCGACATGAAGACACCGGCCGCCCGCCGGGTGTGACAGTCACCGGGATCAGAACGCGTCGTCGTTCCCCTTCACGATGAGTTTCGACTCCTGGTTTCTCCGGACGCTTCGTCGGGACGTTCGAGGACGGCGGCAACACCATCGTCGGACGCGCGCAGCTGTCCTACGACGACGAGAACTGGCGTCGCGTGCTCGAAGTCCCCGCCCACGGCGGCAACGTAGTGCCGGATCGCCACAGCGATCGAGAGGCCCCAGCACCGCTCGATTCGCCACGCCCAGCTCGCGACCATCACCGACGCCGACCGAGTGAACCACCAACGCTCCGCGGCACGGTCACCGCAGGCTCGACCGGCACGACACCGGTTGCCCACGACGCCGCGTCCGCCCAGCGCGCCGCCCCGGCGCCCGACCCGGTCAGCCAGGAGCCAGAGCAGTCACAACCCCCGGGCGCCCCCTCTCAACCCGGCCGGATCCGGGGCACGGCGACGCCCCGGTCCTTCAGCTCGTGCGAGACGGCGGCCAGCACGGCCCACTCGGCCACGTCGAGGGCGCGAGCGGCGGAGCGGCGCCGGGCACGGGTGACCTGCCAGCGCAGCCGCCAGGTCAGTCGCCAGCGGGCGTGGTCGCGCGCCGCACGGTAGGTCGCGACGACCGCCCGGTCGTCGGCCTCACGCGGCGCCGGCGGCGGGCTGGATGGCGGGTCAGCTCGCGAGGCCATGGCCGGAGGCCCCCCAGAGGTCGACGACGTTGTCGACGGGGACGAAGTGGTCGGTCCCGTTCTCGTAGATCCAGAGCGTTTCGGTGCCGCTCCGGCAGGCGGAGACGAGCTGGCAGTCGTCGAGCCGCGTGCCGTCGATGAGTGCCAGGCTGACCGTCTGCCCCTCGAACGAGCGAATCCGGTGTTGTCGGTGCCGTGTCATGGTCCCGTCCTGCGTCCGTGGCGTCTGGGGACAGCAGACCGCGGCGAGGGGGTCCGGGTCAGGAGCGAGCCCTACCCCTTCCGAGAGCGCTCCCACCACCACCACCTCCTTGAGAGCGCACACTGTGGTCGCACCGCTCCAATGAGTGGTGATCAGGGCTGGGTGTCGGGGCTCAGGGCCTCGGCCAGCTCGTCGCGGCCCGATATCCCGAGCTTCTCGTAGACGCGGTGGAGGCGGTTCTCGACGGTGCGTCGTGAGAGGAAGAGCTGGTCGGCGATCGCTGTGTTCGAGCGGCCGCCGGCGGCGAGGACGGCGGTCTCCCGCTCCGCGGGGGTGAGCTGGGCCCGCACCTCCACGGCCTGGAGCGCGGGCGTGACGGGGCCCTCGCACCGCTCGACGAGGCTGGCGGTCCGCCGCTCGGCGGCCGCCGCCGCCCGCATCTCCCCCGCGCGGCGTCGGGCCACGGCACCGTCGGCCGCGGCCTCGGCGGCGAGCAGGTCCGCACCCATGGCCTCGAAGCTGCGCGACGCCTTCTCCAGCCCCGCGGCGTCGCCGTGCGCCAGGGCCTCGACATGGGCGGCGCGGGCCAGCGCCAGCTCGCCCTCGATCTGGGCGGCGACGGCGGCGAGGCGCTCGCTGGCCTGCGACGCGTGGCCCACACGGGCGAGCGCGTGGAGCGCCGAGGCCTGACCCACCAGGTCACCGATCGACTCGCCTCGCTCGATCGCGCGCTCGAAGTGGTCCCGCGCTCGGGGCAGGTCGCCGGCCGCCACGGCGGCCCAGCCCCGGGCCTGGACGATGTCGATCTCGTCCTGTGCCAGTGGTGGGATGCCCAGAGCGTCGAGCGCCGCCAGCTCGGCGGCGGCGGCATCTGCCTCACCGGCCAACGCCAGCGCCAGTGCGCGGCAGTGATGGTCGATGCGGGCGAGCAGCGGCCGGCCGAGCTGGCGGTGCAGCACGACGGCCTCCTGCGCCCGGCGGGCGGCAGTCTGGACGCGGCCCCGCTCGCCGACGTCCTGCGCCAACACCGTGGCGAACACGGCCTGGGCCTCGGTCGACCCGACGTCCACGGCGTCCCGGTAGTGCGCCTCGGCGGCGGCTTCGGCCTCGTGGAAGTGGCCCGCGCACCGCAGAGCCGAGCAGCGGGTGACGGCGTGCCACCACGGGTACCAGGTCACCGGTCTCGAGGTCGCGCGCTGCGCGGCGAGTCCCCGGGCAGCTATATCGAGTGCCGCGTGGATCCGCCCGCACCGCGCGAGGCTGTGGGCCGCCGGCATGCACGCGAACGCCAGGGCGCTCCCGGTTGCGCGGTCGAGCAGCCCTTCGGCCGCCTCGACCACGGCCTGGGGACCGCGGGTGTTGCTGAGCGCGGCAAGTCGCCGGGCGGCGAGCTCGTCGCGCCACCCCGGTGCGGTGATCGTGCGCTCGGCCTCGTCGAGGATCCTGAGGGCATCCTGCCCCGTCCAGACGACCGAGTTGTCGAAGCGAGCGATGGCGATGCGGGCCCGCTGCTGGTCGTCGCCAGCCCGCGTCGCGAGTGCCGCGAGCTCGCGCTCTGCGTCCTCGGTGCGCCCCTGTATCCCGGCGAGCTGGGCGGCGAGCGAGTCCGCCGCGAACCCGGCCCCGGCCTCGGCCGCGGCCCGGGCCAGTCGCTCGGCCAGCGGGTAGTCGTAGCGCCAACGCGCCGAGCTGGCCCCGGCCAAGAGCAGGTCGGGCCGCCCGCCGCCGCCGGCGAGGCGCCAGGTCGCGATCCGGAGCGCGTCGTCGCGCCGCCGCGCGCCCGCGGTCTCGATCACTTCGGCGAGCGACTGCGCCAGCCGCCGCTGGCGCAGCGTCGGCGTCTGTGCCCGCACGACGTCGCCGTACAGCGGGTGCGCCAACCGCACCTCGAGGCGGCGACCGTCCGTGCGGCTCGTGAGCAGCGCACGCCGCTCGAGACGCTCGGCGACGTCGGGGTCGGCCAGTGCGCTGAGCTCGGCCTGCCCCACGGGTTCGCCGTACGAGACCAGCTCCAGCAACGCACGTTCGTCGTCGTCCAGACCGCCGAGGCGGGCCTCGACCAGCTCGACCAGCCTGGGGGACGGTGACAGCGCCCGCTGAAGCCGCCAGATGCCCCCCTCGTCCACCAGCGAGCCGTCGTCGACCGCCCCGATCACCAGCTCTCGCAGGTAGAGGACGTTGCCCCGGCAGTGGTCGGTCAGGGCGGCCGACGTGGCCGGGTCCACCGGTCCGCCCAGCACGACCGGAAGCAGCTCGGCGATGGCGTCGCTGCCGAGGCCACCGATGTCCATGCGTTCCGCCAGCCCGTCCTTCCACAGGGCCGCGATGGGGTCCGGGGCAGGCTCGCCCGTCGTCACGGTCGCCACCACCACGGCCGAGCCGCCGGCCACCAGCTGGTGGACGAGCGTGGCCGACGAGCCGTCGAGGAGGTGCGCGTCGTCGACCAGCACCACGAGGCGGCGGTCCCCGGCCCGCTCGACCAACGCCGCTGCGGACCGGCGCAGCAGATCGGCCCGGTCGTCCACCGTTCCGGCCGGGGGATCCTCGCCGGGCAGGAGCGGCGTCAGGGCGCCGAACGGGAGCTCCGCCGCCGAGCGGGTGGCCGTCACCCGTACCGTCGCCAACCCGGCACGTTCGGCCAGCCGGAGACATTCGACGCCGAGCCGGGTCTTGCCCACCCCCGACGGCCCGGCCAGCACCACCCCGCCGCGCTCGGCCCGCCGCACCAGCTCGCGCAGCCGCCGCAGCTCATCCGTCCGCCCCGAGAACGCCCACTCGGCCACGGCGCAAGCATCGCGCCGCCCGGCCACGTCGAGTGGCACACAGTGAGGAAATGCGAGTGGACGTCGCTCTTGACGCCAAGTGGTGACGCAGACACGCCAGAGACCCCCGTGGCGGACTACGCGACCGCGTGGTGACGCGGCGGGCACCGTCCGTCAGAGTGGGGGACGGTCCCCACGTCGACCGGGTACCCCCCTCTCCGGATCGGACGTGAAACCCCTGTTGTGTCCGCCGCGGACGGCGCGCCGGAAGCGGTGTTCCCCAGCCGCCGCGATGAGGCTGCCGCCCGGCGGGCACGGCAGGCGGGACTCCCGCCGGTCCGCCTGGGCCGGCGCCCGGCGCGGCCGGATCACTGCTGCGCGACGAGCGCGGCGAGCTCGACCCGTGAGCCGATCTCGAGCTTCCGGTAGATCTGCCGTAGGTGGAAGTCCACGGTGTGGGGCGACAAGAACAGGCGGCGAGCCGTCTCCCGGTTGCTGAGCCCGCTCGCCACCAGGTCGGCCACGCCGCGCTCGGAATCGGTCAGGCTCGGCCAGCCGAACCGCGGGCGGACACCGTGGAGATACGGCCCCATCGGATCGTCCGACGGCGTCGACGACGCGTGATCGACCCGGAGCAGGGCACCCACCGTCAGGCCACCCTCGGTCACGGGCTCGGCCCGGACGAAGACGGTCGTTCCGCTCGCCAGCGTCAGCTTTGTCGACGTGCGGGCCCGCCGGCCGGCGACCGCGCGCTCGGCCCACGCCCACAGCTGGGGCCGATCGGCGTCGGCGACCATGTGGGCGGCTGCGTTGGTCAGCATCGTGCGCTCGCTCACCGCGACCAGCGCGCCGCGCACGTGCCGGCGGGCCTGGACGAACCGCTCGATCAGCGCCCGGGTCGCCACCGATGCGCCGTCGACGAGGACGTCCTCGACGTCGCGGGCGGTGCGCCGGGCGAGCGGCGCCATCAGCGCGTTGACCGTGGCCACCTTTCCGGCCACGGACACGACGCCGACCGAGCGCCCGGTGCGGGGATCGGTGACGGGCACCGCGGCACAGGCCATCCCGGCCAGCGCGTCCGCGAAGTGCTCGGGCCCGGTCACGTCGACCGGTGCGTCCTGCGCCAGCGCGGTGCCGATGCCGTTGGTGCCCACGTTGGCCTCGTCCCAGCGGTAGCCCGGGGCCAGGCACAGGTCGTCGAGCGTGGCGTACGAGCCGGCGTCGCCGGCCGAGCGGTCGAGAACCTGGCCCTCGTGGTCGGCGAACAGCACCGCGACCGGGGCCCCGGCGATGTCACGGGCGAGCCGCTGGAGGACGAGCCCCGCGGCGCGGGCCAGCCGTCCGTTGCGCTCGAGGTCGGGAAGGTAGGGGACGTCGAAGCGGTCCTTGCGCACCCCCGCGTAGGTCGACCTCGCCCACGATGCGGCCACCGCCGGCGAGGCGGGCGGTCCGGTGGGGCGATCGGCGGTCGGCGGCCTCGCCCGCACGAGGTCCACCACGTCGGTCGACGAGGTCAGCGACACGCTGGTCGTGGCCATGGAGACATGGTCACCAGCCAGGTTGTATGCGTCCAACAGGTCCTTGTCAGAGCAGCCATAAGCTCTCTGCATGGCAACGCTGCGCCAGCTCGAGTACCTGGTCGCGGTGGTCGACGAGGGATCGTTCACCCGGGCGGCCGCGCGACTCCACGTCACCCAGCCCGCCCTCTCGCACCAGGTGCAGGCCCTCGAACGGGACGTCGGCGGCCCGCTGCTGGAGCGCCTCCCCCGATCCGTGCGGCTGACCCCCATGGGCCGGGCCATGCTCGCCCATGCCCGCACGGCGCTCGCCGAGGCCGGCCGCGCCACGTCGGCGGCGCGGCAGGTGGCCGGCATCGAGGAGGGCGAGCTCCAGATCGCCACGCTCTACTCGATCACCCTGGGCCTGCTGCCGCCGGCGCTGCGGGCGTGGCGTCGTGAGCGCCCGAGCGTCCGCATCCGCCTGTTCGAGCACCGGCACCCGACCGCGCTGGCCGACGCGGCCCGGGCGGGGCAGGCCGACCTCGCCATCGGCCCGCCCCCGGCCGGCTGGCCGGGGCCGGTGCATGAGCTGGGCGTCGAGGAGTTCGTGGTCGTCGTCGACGTCGACGATCCGCTCGCCACCTCGGGCCGGCGCGTCGTGCGGCTGCCCGAGCTCGCCGACCGCGCCTGGGTGCACTACGTGCCCGACCACGGGATCGCCGACATCCTCGACGAGGCCTGCGCGGCCGCCGGGTTCCACCCCCTCGCCGCCGTCCGGACCGAGCAGACCGCCGCCGGTCCCCTGCTCGCGGCCTCCGGCCTCGGTCCGACCCTCACGCCGCTCGACGTGATCCCCGAGGGGTTCACCGGGCACGTCCTGCGGACCGATCCTCCCGTCCGGCGGCTGCTGGGCGCCTACAGCCGCACCCGCCCCGACCCGCTGGCGGCGGCGTTCGCCGACGTGCTCACCCGGGAAGCGCCCCTCCTCCCGCCCCCCGGCCCCCGCCAGCTCGCCGCTGAGCGAGACGAGCCCGACCGCCCCTGACGGCCGCGACGTCGGCCGAGCAGAGGTCGGCGCCGACCGTGACGCGGCCGGTGTAGCCGCCGGCGCGCAGGTCGTCGGCGAACGCCGCCTCGTCCTCGGGCGTGGCCGGCGGCGGGATCAGGTGCGTGAGCACGACGTGGGGCACGCCGGCCCGCTGCGCCATGGCGCCGAGCGCAACCGTGTCGGCGTGGTAGCTGAAGATGCGCTCGAACACCGTGCCCGCCACCACGTCGTGCAGCCGCGTGGTGCGGCACGCCTCGTGGACCAGCACGGCCGCGCCGGCACACAGCGCCTCGATCTCGTCGCACACCCGGGTGTCGCCCGAGATCACGACCGCGCCGTCGGGGGTGTCGACCCGGTAGCCGACGGCGTCCTCGACGGGTTCGTGGTGGACCGCGACGGCCCGGACAATCACCTCGCCGCCGGCGCTGGTCCACACGGTCTGCGGGCCGTCTGCGGTCGCGAACGTGCGCAGGTCGATCGCGGGTGGGGCCGCCCCCACGTGCGCCATGCGGACGGCGATGTCGTCGGCGTAGGCGTCGAGGACCCGGCGGGCGAACCGGGCGGTGGCACCCTCGGGGGCGACGATCGTCAGCGGCCCGGTGGGGTGGAGCTGCTGTTCGATCCACCGGGTGATGACGACGTCGGCCAGGTCGACCACGTGGTCGCTGTGGACGTGGGTGAGCAGCAGCGCAGCGAGGGCGTGGGGCGGCACGCCGGCCTCGGCGAGGCGGGTCGTGGTGGCCCGACCCGCGTCGAACTGCAGGGCGACGTCGCCGCAACGCACGAGCGTGCCGGCCCCGGCCCGCCCGGCCGCCGGGATCGGCACGCCGGTGCCGGTGAGCGTCACCGTGGTGGTCACGACCGGACGACCGCCGGCGCCCCGTCGGCCGTAGCCTCGGCCGCGGCCGGGTCGAGCGTGCGGCGCAGGTGGTCGAGCAGGTCGACCACGCCCGCCGCGTCGGCGGCAGTGCCGTAGAGGTGGAAGTCGGGGCGCTGCAGGGCGGCCACGGCCTGGTGACCGGCGAACCAGGCGTCGTAGGTGCCGTCGGGGTCGCCCACGTCTCCGCCGTCGCCGATCCGCACGACCCGCCCGCCGATCCGCTCGAACCAGGCCGACAGCCGGGGGTCCGACCGGGGGATGTCGGGATGGGCGACGAGGCGCCAGCCGGCGCCCGCGTGGTCGTCGAACCGGACGCGGCGCCCGCCGGCGGTGACGTCGCCCTGGACGAACAGCCGGCCCGCGTGCGGCGAGGCCGGGTGGCACACCCCGCCGTCGAGGTCGGGGAGCGGCGGCGGCTCGGTGATCTCGTCGTCCCGGCGCGCCGCGAGCATGGTGGCGTCGCGGGCGGCGGCCTGTGCCGCGTCGGGGACGCAGATGATCTCGCCCAGGTCCATCGACAGGCCGATGACCGCGGCGACGTGCGGACCGCGCTCGTCCCCGTACGTGTCGAGTAGGGCAGCGCCTGCGTGCCCATCGAGGACGTGGCCGAGCTTCCACGCCAGGTTGGCGGCGTCGCGCAGGCCCGCGCACAGGCCTTGCCCGGCGAACGGCGGCATCTGGTGGGCGGCGTCGCCGGCGAGCAGCACCCTCCCGGCGCGCCATCGCTCGACCCAGCGCGCCTGGAACGTGTAGACGGCGTGGCGTTCGAGCGTGGCGTTGGCCGGAGACACGTCCCACGGGGCGAGCAGCCGCCACGCCGCCTCCTCGCGGTCGAGCGTGTCGCGGCGCTCGTGGGGCAGGCGCATGAACTCCCAGCGGCGCCTCCGGGGCCCGCCGGACACGGCCGTCGTCGGCCGGGCCGGATCGCACACCTGCAGGTTGATCGGGTCGAACACGCGCCCGTCGTGCAGCAGGACGTCGACGATGAGCCAGTCGTGGAAGAACCCGAGGTCGCGCACCGGGGCGCCGACGAGGCCCCGGATGGTGCTGTTGGCCCCGTCGCAGCCGACGACGTAGCTGGCGCGCACGGTGCCGGCGGAGTCGGCCCCGTGGCCCGAGGTGCGCACCGCCACGGCGTCGCCTTCGTCGGTCAGTCCCGTCACCCCGACGCCCCGCCGGACCTCGACGCCGGGCAACGCCCGGGCCCGCCGGTCGAGCAGGGCCTCGAGGTCGGGCTGGCAGAACATCGACGACCGCGGCCACCCCGACGGGCCACGTCCGGCCCCGCCGAGGCGCAGGAGCGTGGCGCCGTCGGCGTTGCGCCACTCGTAGACGTCGGCCGGCTCGCTGATGGCGGCCAGGTCCCCACCCACCCCGCACGCCTGGAGGATGCGGGCCGCCTCGTCGTCGAAGTGCACCGCGCGCGGCAGCGCGTAGGGCTCGGGCTGCCGCTCGAGCACCATCACCCGGTGGCCGCGCTGCGCCAGCAGTATGGCGAGCACGTTGCCCACCGGGCCGTACCCGACGACAGCCACGTCCGCGGTCTCGTCGCCGCGCATCTCGGAGGGTCCTCGCGTCCGTTGCGGCCGGTCAGCCGCGGGTCACCGGCTGGTGGCCCCAGCGGCTGATGCGGTCGTAGCGGCGGTCGTCGTCCCAGTCGTCGCCGACCACACGGGCGCCGTGGCCGAACTCGACCTGGAATCCGGCCGGGCTCACCGCGTAGAAGCTGAACATCCCGTCGTTGTCGTGCCGGCCCAGGCCGTTGGCGATTGCGACCTCGGCGCTCCACGCCCGGTCGAAGGCGCGCCCGACGTCGTCGCGGTCGCGCGCCTCGACCATGACATGGTGCAGCGTCTGCGGTAGCGCGAACGGCGCCCGGGCCACGGCCAGGCTGTGGTGGCGGGCGTTGCAGTGGTAGAAGCGCACCTCGAGCTCGACGCCCGGAGCGAGTTCGGTCGCCAGCCAGTCGGTCTGCACGAGCCCGAGCCCCTCGGTGACGAACCGGTGTGCGTCGTCGAACGCCGTGGTGGCGACGACGACGTGGCCGAAGCCGACACCGTCGGTGAGGAAACCGCCCGGCACCAGAGACGACCTGAACGGCGTGTCCGCGCCGGCCAAGCCGTGCACCAGCTCGAGCCGCGCGCCCAGGGCGCGACGGTGTGGGCGAGGTCGGCGACCCGCCGGGCGGCGAGCTCGGGCGGCGTGCCCCCGACCACGTCGTACCCGGCGGCGCTCAGGCGGTCGACCGCGGACGCGAAGGCGTCGGCGGTCGGCGCCTCGAACCCGACGGCGACGACGTCGTTGGCGGGCCCGCGGTGCGCCAGGATGCGATGCGCCCGGCCGTCGTTGCGCCACGTGGCGTCGCCCTCGGTCGTCGGCGCGCCGGGCACGAGGCCCACGATGTCGGTGAGGAAGCCTCCGAGTGCCTCGGGGTCGTCGACCTCGAGGCCGATGTAGCCGAGCTCCAAGTGGTGCACATGTGCTCCTGCGCCGTCTCAGCTCGCGGCGACGAGCCGGTTGCGGATGGTGCCGATGCCCTCGATCCAGCTCTCGAGCACGTCGCCGGGCCGGAGGAAGCGCGGGGGCTGGCGCGCGATGCCGACGCCGGCCGGCGTGCCGGTGAAGATCACGTCGCCGGGCAGCAGGGACACGACGGCCGACAGCTCGGCGACGAGTCGGGGCACGCTGAAGACCATGTCGCCGGTGCGGGCCTCCTGCACCGTCTCGCCGTTCACCCGGCAGCCGAGGGCCAGGTCGTCGCGGTCGGGCAGCTCGTCGGGCGTGACCAGCCACGGGCCGAGAGGGCCATAGCCGCGGTGCGACTTGCCCAGGGCGAACTGTCCGCCGGCCGCGAACTGCAGCGTGCGGTCGGAGAGGTCCTGCCCGACCGTGAGGCCGGCGACGTGGCGCCACCCGTCGGCCTCGGCGACCCGGTCGGCGCGGCGGCCGATCACGACCACGAGCTCCACCTCCCAGTCGACGGTGTCGCCCGAGAGCGTCACCTCGTCGTAGGGCCCGGCGAGGCTCGCCGGGAACTTGGTGAACGTGGCCGGCACGGACGGCATGTCCCTGCCGGTCTCCTCGACGTGGGAGCGGTAGTTGAGCCCGATGGCGAACACCTGCCGCGGCGCGGGGACCGGTGACAGCAGGTCGGCCTCGTCGACGGGGACGGCGTCGATCGGGCCGTCGCCGGTCGGCGAGCTCGGCGGCGAGGGCCTCGAACGCGTCCCAGTCCTCGTACAGCGCCTGGACGTCGGGGCCGGCCCGCCCGCCCGAGGCCGACGCCACGTCGATGCCGCCCGCCCCGGTCACGATGGTCGCCCGTCCGCTGACGTTGGCCAACCTCACGAGCGTGCTCCTCCCCCGGCCGCCGCGTGCTGGCCTCTGGCCTCGGCGACGTCGGTTGCGCCCCACAGCGCCTTGGCTAGCAGGTCCCCGAGCTGGGTTAGCTCGGCCTCGCTCAGGCCCGCCCACTGCGCACGGTGGAACTCGCGCACCCGCCGGGTGACCCGGGCGAACACATCCCGACCTGCGGCGGTGGCCCGCACGAGCACGAGCCGGCGGTCGTCCGGGCTGGGAAACCGCTCGGCGAGGCCGGCGTCGACCAGGCGATCGACGAGGCGGGTGGTGTCGGCGGCCCGGTTCAGCAGGCCGTCGGCCAGCGCCCGCATGGGCAGGCCGGTGTCGGCCTCGTCGGACAGGCACAACACCCACAGCGCGACGTACTGGGCGTGGCTGATGCCGTCGACCCGGCACCGCCGCTCCATCTCGTCGGAGAAGCGGTTGGCGGCGACGAGCACGTTGACGTGCGCCTCGCGCGCCCGTTGCACCTGCCGGGGCTCGCGCAATCGGTGGACGGTCGATCGGATGCCTCGCACTGTACGTTGCACCGATAGTCGTTGCAACAAGGGTTCCGGCAACAAGGATTTGGGTGCCACGACGATCGAGGCGGCGCGGCGGTGGTACGACAGTG
>CAWCLR010000016.1:0-40948 GCA_963796415.1 uncultured Acidimicrobiales bacterium
ATGACGTTTTCCACTGACAGAACCCTGTCGTTTTCACTGACAGATCCGTGTCGCTGCACAGCCGTCCCGAGCCACGCTCCGAGATTCTAGGCTTCCAGTGGAAGGAACGCCCAGAATCCTCGTTCTGTCAAGTAAGCGAGAGGATCCTGCTCGAGCCGGGTTCGGTCCTGCTCGTCCGGCGCCCGCGTTCGGCGCGTATTCACGTCGGCCACCGACACGAACCCACGCGGAGGCACGCCCGGCCCTGGCTGCGGAGAGCCCTGGAACCCAGCGAACGCCGCGGGGCCGTACCCTGTCCCACGGTAGTTACGTCACTGTGACGTAATTACCGGCGGCACCGGTGGCCGTCGTCCGGCGGCGATCGCGGTGAAGCCGGTGGCCAGTGCCCGTCCCGAGGCGTGAACGGCGCGGCCGATCGGGCGGCGATGTCCTCGAGCGCGGCTGCCTGCGCCGGGGTCGGCGGGCCGTGCTCCTCGGCCCAGGCCGTCACGATGGCGGCGTCGACCTCGGGATGGAACTGGACGCCCCAGGCGGCCCGGCTGACCCGCATCGCCTGCGGGATCCCGTCTGGCGTGGCCGCCAGCAGCGTGGCGTCGGGTGGCAGCCGCACGACGATGTCGTCGTTCCATTGCACCGACTGAGGTGGCGAGCCGGCGGCGAGCGACCCGAACAGGTGATCGGTGGTGGCCGCGGGCCCGAGGCGCACGGGCAGCACGCCCATCTGCTTGCCGGCCGGGTTGCGGGCCACCTCTCCCCCGCGGGCGACGGCGAGCAGCTGGTGCCCGAGGCAGATGCCGAGTGTCGGAAGGCCGGCGTCGACCGCCGCGGCCAGCAGGCCGCGGACGGGAGCCAGCCACGGGAACCGTGCGTCGTCGGTGGCGGACATCGAGCCTCCGAGGACGATCAGCCCGTCGGCAGCGGTGACGTCGGGCAGCCGCTCCCCCGCGTACGGGCGGGAGACCGTCACGCGGGCCCCCGCGGCCCGCAGCCAGGCGTCGAACAGGCCGAGGGGGCAGCCGTCCTCGTGCTGGACCACCGCGATGTGGGGCGCCATGGCGCTCATCTCCGCCAGTGTGGCCGCTCAGGCACGGGACTCCCCGAATCGGAGCACGGTGAGCGGCCGGGCGGCCCGGAGGACCCAGTCCAGCGCCTCGCGATAGTCGTCCTCGCCGGGCGTCGTGGCCGCCAGGTCGCGGTCGACGTCCTCGATCGCCGCCTCGAGCTCGTAGAGCCGGTCGTGCAACGCGTCCAGCTCGGCCCGAGCCACGACCAGGCGGGCGTCGCCGAGCCCGAGGTCCTCCGCCTGACGTCGCGCTTCGTAGTCCCGCTGCCGGCAGCTCCGCCGGCAGTACAGCCGCGGCCGGCCTGGGCCCGCTACCACCGAGAACGGGCGGGCGCACCACCGGCAGCGACGCACCGACGGCGCCGGCCCGGGGGCCCGCTGCCCCACGTCGCTCGCTGCTTGCGCCATGGTGACGGAACGTACCGCCGCTCGGCCCTGGGCGGACGGACCCGACGCAGCCCGGCGCCGCGGGCGCGCGAGACTGCCGCAGATGCAGCAGGCCCCGGCTCCCCTGGTGCTGCGCACCGATCAGCTGACCAAGGCTTACGCGGGCGGCCCGCCGGCCCTCGCCGGGCTGTCCCTCGCCGTGCCGGCGGGGTCGGTCGGTCTGGTCGGGGCGAACGGCGCGGGGAAGACCACCCTCTTCCGCCTGATGCTGGGGCTGATGGCACCCACGTCGGGGCGGATCGAGGTCGCCGGCCTGGACGTCGCCACCGATCCGGTCGGCATCCGCAGCCGCCTCGGGTACATGCCCGAGCACGACTGCCTCCCGCTCGACCAGACCGCATCCGACGTGGTGGCGACGTTCGGCGAGCTGGCGGGGTTACCGGTGCGGGCCGCCCGCCAGCGGGCGTCCGACATGCTCGACCTCGTCGGGCTCGACGAGGCGCGGTTCCGCCCGATCGGCGGGTTCTCCACCGGCATGCGCCAGCGCACGAAGCTGGCGCAGGCCCTCGTCGCCGACCCCCAGCTCGTGCTGCTCGACGAGCCGACCGCGGGCCTCGACCCGCTCGGGCGCGAGGAGATGCTCGACCTCGTGGCGCGGCTGGCCGGGTTCGGCATCTCGGTGATCCTCGCCACGCACCTGCTCGACGACGTGCAGCGGGTGTGCGAGCACGTCGTGATGATCGACCGGGGCCACCTCGTCCTCGCCGGGCCGATCGACCAGCTCATGCAGACCACGGGCCAGCTGCGGGTCGAGGTCGGCGGCCGCTCCGACGCCGTGGGCTACCTGGCAGAGGCGCTGGCCGCCCGCGGGCTGGCGGCCCTCGCGCTCGACGAGCACAGCCTCGACGTCGACACCCGCGAGCAGGGCGACGCCGCCGCCGACACCGTGCGCGACGCGATCGCCGACCTCGGCCTCCGCCTGTACGCCCTGTCGACCCGCCATCGCTCGCTCGACGACGTGTTCCTCCAGCAGGCCAGCCGATGAGCGAGCGTGGCCCGAGCGGCCCGCTGCGAAGCAGCAGGAGCGGGGAGCAGTGAGCGCCCCGCCGCTGTCGGGCGCGGTCTACGACCGGGGCTATCGGCCCTACACGGGCCCGCGTGGCGGACGGCGCGAGGCGACCTGGGCGCTCTGGCGCCTGTCGGTGCGCCGAGCGCTCGGGCTGCGCCGCTCGTGGCGCCAGAAGGTGTTCCCGTGGACGCTGCTGGCGATCACCACGATCCCGGCCATGATCAACGTGGGCATCGGCTACGCCATCCGCAACGACCCGCTGGAGATCCCCGACTTCGAGTTCATCACCTACCGCGAGTACGTCGGGGTCTCCACCGCCCTGCTGCTGTTCGTCGCGCTGACCGCACCCGACGTCGTGTGCCCCGACCGGCAGCAGCGGGTGCTGCCCCTGCTGTTCTCGCGCCCGTTGACAGGGACCGACTACGTGGCGGCCAAGGTCGGGGCCATCGCCTTCATCGTGTTCGGCTTCGGCTTCCTGCCTCAGGTGGTGCTGTTCGTCGGCCAGATGCTCGTGAGCGACGGCGCGCTCGAGTACTTCACCGACAACGCCGAGGTGCTGTGGCAGGTGCCGGTGGCGGTCGCCATCCTCGCCATCTACTACGCGGCGATCGGGGTGGCCCTCGCCTCGCTCACCGACCGGCGGATCGTCGGCGGCGTCGCCATCCTCGGCGTCGCCCTCATCACGTCGGCCGTCGCCGCCATCATCATCGAGGCCGCCGGCGACGGCGGCACCCCCCTGGCCGTCGTGAACGTCCTGGCCCTGCCACTCGACCTGCGGGACCTCGTGTTCCTGGGGCACCTCAGCGACGATTCGGGGCTGTCGGGCGTGTCGGGGGGTGGGGTGCTCGCGGTCCTCGCCTACCTGCTGGTTCTCGGGTCGTCCATCGCCGTGCTGCAGAGGCGGTACCGCGAGGTGGCGCTGTGACCCCGCCGGCGCCGGTCCCGGTCCCGCCGCCCGCGCCGCCGGCCCGGCTCGATCCGGCGTTCGCGGCCGACGCCACCGTGACCGTGGACCAGGCGTCGGTGTGGTTCGGGCACAAGGTGGCGCTCACCGAGCTGTCCTGCTCGTTCGGGCCGGGGGTGACCGGCCTGCTCGGGCCGAACGGGGCCGGGAAGACCACGTTGATGCGGGCGCTGACCGGCCTGCTCCCGCTGAACGAGGGGCGGGTCGAGGTGATGGGCGGCGACCCGCACCGCGACCGCGAGGTCCAGCGGGTCATCTCGCTCGTGCCCGAGGACGAGGCCGTGCCACCGGCGCTGACCGCCCGCCAGCTCGTCCGCTACACGGCCGCGATCCATGGCGTGCAGGACCGCGAGATGCCCGACCGTTGCCTCGGCACGGTCGGGTTGCTCGACGTGGCGGACCGCAAGGTGGGCAGCTTCAGCAAGGGCATGCGCCAACGGGCCAAGGTGGCCTCGTCCCTCGTCACGGCGCCCAGGATCCTGGTGCTCGACGAGCCACTGAACGGCGCCGACCCCGTGCAGCGTGTGGCGCTGATCGGGCTGTTCCAGGCCCTCGGCGCGCAGGGCCGCACCGTGATCGTCAGCTCCCACGTGCTCAACGAGGTCGAGCGGCTGGCCTCACGCCAGATCGTCGTCATCCGAGGGCGGCTCGCGGCCGCGGGCGACCACCACGCCATCCGCGACGCGCTGGCCGACCGCCCCCGCGCCGTCAGCGTGCGCACTCCCGAGGCCCGGGCGCTGGCGGCCCGCCTGATGACGCTCGACGCGGTCCGCGGGGTGACGGTGGAGGGCACGACGGTCGTGGTGTCGTCGCAACACGCCGGCGAGCTGGCCGAGGCGCTCCCGGTGGCAGCCCGGGACGTGGGTGCCCGGCTGCTCGAGGTGCGTCCGCTCGACGACTCGCTGGAGAGCGTGTTCCGGGAGCTGCTGCGATGACCCCACCGTTCGAGGCCCACGGGGCGGCCGATCCGCCGGCGCGGGCGGCACCCCCGGCCCCGCCGGCGCCGCCCACTCCCCCACCGCCGACCCCGGCGGCCCCCGCCTCGGCGCCGGCCGCAGCATCGCCCTCGCCGAGCCCCGCCCCCGTGGCCGACCGGCGGCCCCTCCCCCGCCCGTTCGTCGCCCTGCTCGGCTACACGCTGCGCGCCTGCCTCCCCGCCCGCCGCTGGTGGGGCGTCGTGCTGCCCTGCCTGGGCGCGTTGCTGTTCGCCTGGCTCGGCACGCTGGCCGACGTCTCAGCCGAGGAGGCGTTCGAGGTCGTGGCCGAGCAGGGCCTGTTCGGGCTGGTGGTGCCGCTCACCTGCCTCGTGATCGGCGACGCCGTGCTGGGCGCCGACCTGCGGGCCGGCACGTTCGCGTTCACCTGGCTGTCGCCGGTCCGGTTCTCGACGATCGCCATCGCCCGATGGCTCGGCGGTTGGCTGGTCGCCCTGGCCACGCTGGTTCCGGCCCTGGTCCTCGCCACCGTGGTGGCCGGCGTGCCCGACGGCGCGGGGCCGATGGCCCTCGCCGCCGCCACCGGCTCGGCCGCCTATCTCGGCCTGTTCGTCATGCTGGGCGCCATGGCCCGCCGCTCGGCCGTGTGGGCGCTGGCGGTCGTCTTCCTCGGCGAGCGCCTGCTGGGCGGGGTCCTCTCGGGCATCGCCCAGATCTCGCCGATGTGGGAGACGCAGCAGGTGTACGCGGGCCTGGCCGACGACGCCGGCGGCTGGCGACTGCTGCGGGACGGCACCCCCAACGGCTGGGGCGCCGTGGTACGGCTGGCGATCATCCTCGGCGTCACGCTGGCCCTGGCCTCGTGGCGCCTGGCTCACCTCCGCCCGACGGGTGGCGACGAGTAGTCACGGGTCGGGCGGCGCCACCACCACGTCGTGGGCGTCCGCCTCGGCGGCTGCGAAGGCCAGCAGGGCGCGGCCCTCGTCCTCGACCGCGGTCACCTCGGGCGGCGTCAGGGCACGGAACGGCACGACGGTCAGCGTGGCGGTCCCCGTGGCCCGGCCGATCGACCAGTGGGCCTCCACCCGGCCGTCGACGAGGACGGTGCCCGGCAGCAGGCCGTTGGCCCGCATCAGCCGCTTGCGGACGTGGTCGTCGACCAGGCGCGTGCGGTCCGCGTGCGACAGCGACACGTTGTCGAAGTCGGGCAGGAACCGCACGGGCGCCGGGACGTCGGGGTCGGGGCGCGGCGCGTCGGGCAGGTCGAGCAGCTCGCGCCCGGCCTCGTTGCGGAACCGGACCACCCGGTCGCCGAGGCGGTCGGCCACCTCCCGCAGCCGGGTGAGCCCCGACCAGGCCTGGACGTCCATGACCGACGCCGGCCCGTAGACCGCCAGGTAGCGCAGCACCATGGCGTCGAGCGTGGCGGCGGTGGCGAGCGGCCGGCCGATCCAGTGCTCGAGCGTGGTGACCGTGACCTGGCCGGACCGACCCCAGACGGCCCGCGGCGGCACCTGGACGAGCGGCGCCAGGCCGCGCACCACCTGGGCGAGCGTCGCCGGGTCGCGGTCGGACCACCGCTCGGCCAGCAGCCTGCCCAGTTCGCCGAATGGGCGCGGCACCTCCTCGACGAGGGCCCGCCCGGCGGCCGCGACGGCGGGCAGGTCGAGGTCCACCAGGCCCGCCTGCCAGTTCGAGGTGGCCAGCGTCCGGGCGAGGTACTCGGCGTGCAGCGGGCGCAGGGCGAGGGCGTCGTCGGCCGTGAGCAGGTGGACCGTCCCTCGCATGATCACGATGCGGACCGCCCGCCGGTCGGTGAGCATGGCCCCCAACTCGTGGGGGTCGAACCCGGCGAGGCGGGTCCACAGCGCGGTGTACGGGCTCCAGGGGGCCTGCGCCTGGAGCCCGTACAGGTCCCGCACGGCGTCGGGCACCGACCGCTCGGCCCGCTCGAGCAGCATCTGCCGGGCGAGCAGCGCCCGATTCAGGGCCCTTTGGCCCAGCACCGGTGCGGTGGTCGTGTCTCTCGCCATGGGAACGCGCGCCTCCGATTCGGTCAGCGGACCGTGCGGAAGAACGTTCGCACGTCGTCGACCAGCAGGTCGGGCGTCTCCATCGCCGCGAAGTGGCCGCCGCGGTCGAACTCGCTCCAGTGCGTGATCGTGTTGGACACCTCGGCATACCGGCGGATGGCGATGTCCTGCGGGAACACGGCGACCCCGGTGGGGACGGGGCTGCGCTCGATCTCGGCGCCCCAGCCGCCGCCCGCGGCGTCGTGGGTGCCCTCGTAGTAGAAGTCGGCCGAGGAGCCGGCGGTGCCGGTGAGCCAGTAGATCATCACGTTGGTGAGCATCTGGTCACGGCCGACCGACGCCTCGGGCAACCCGGCGGGGTCGCCGGTCCACTCCTTGAACTTCTCGACGATCCAGGCGAGCTGGCCGGCGGGCGAGTCGGTGAGCCCGTGCGCCAGGGTCTGGGGCCGGGTCGACTGCAGCTGCACGTACCCCATCTGCTCCTGGGCGTAGTGGCCCAAGCGGGCCAGCCGGCCCTTCTCGGCGTCGGTCATCGTGGCGAGCTCGTCGTCGCTCGGTGGTGCGAACGACATGAACCCGCCGGTGGCCGCGTTCACGTGGACGCCGGCGACGGCGTCGGGGGCCTGGCGGCCCATGGCGGGGGCGATGATGGCGCCGTAGTCGCCGCCCTGGACGCCGTAGCGCTCGTACCCGAGCCGGGCCATCAGGTCGACGAACGCCGACGCCACCCGGTCGGCGGTCCAGCCCGGGCCGGACAGCGGCGACGACCACCCGAACCCGGGGATCGACGGCACCACCACGTGGAAGGCGTCGGCGGGGTCGCCGCCGTGGGCCGTGGGGTCGGTCAGCGGCCCGATCACGTCGAGGAACTCGACGATCGACCCGGGCCAGCCGTGCACCAGCATCAGCGGCACCGCGCCGGCTTCGGGCGACCGCACGTGCAGGAAGTGGACCGACTGGCCGTCGATCTCGGTGAGGAAGCCGGGCAGCTCGTTGAGGCGGGCCTCCTGAGTGCGCCAGTCGTACTCGTCGAGCCAGTACGTTGCGAGCTCGCGCAGGTACGCCGTGGGCACGCCGCGAGCCCACGGGTCGTCGCCGGGCAGCTCGGGGGCCCAGCGGGTGCGGGCGAGGCGTTCGGTGAGGTCGTCGAGGTCGGCTTGGGGCACGTCGATCTTGAACGGGTGGACCCGGTCGTCGTTAGTCATGACCAGGACGGTACGGACCATTGAGGACAGCTCTTGCCCTCGTTCGGCGCGAAGCTGGTGGCATGTGGGACACGCCGGGCCGGCTGCTGCGCCTCCTCTCCCTGCTCCAGCTCCGGCGCGACTGGCCGGGCCCCGAGCTGGCCGCCCGGCTCGAGGTCGACGTGCGCACGGTCCGTCGCGACATCGACCGCCTGCGAGCGCTCGGCTACCCGGTGAGCTCGACCTCGGGGGCCGCCGGCGGGTACCGGCTCGAGCCGGGAACGGACCTGCCTCCGCTGCTGCTCGACGACGAGGAGGCGGTCGCCGTCGCCGTGTGCCTCCGCACCGCGGCCGGCGGGACCGTGGCGGGCATCGAGGAGGCGGCACTGCGGGCGCTGACCAAGCTCGACCGGCTGCTGCCCACGCGCCTCCGGGGGCGCGCCGGCGCCCTGTCCGCGGCCACGGTGGCGATGACCGGCCAGCGCCCGATCATCGACGCCGACGACCTCGCCGTCATCGCGGCCGCCTGCCGCGACCACGAGGTCCTCCGCTTCGACTACCGCTCCAAGGACGGGGCGGCCAGCCGCCGCACGGTCGAGCCGCTGCGCCTCGTGCACACTGGGCGGCTGTGGTACCTGGTCGCGTGGGACCGCGACCGCGGCGACTGGCGCACCTTCCGGGTCGACCGCATCGGCGGCCATCCCGTCCCGGTCGACACCTTCACGCCGCGTCCGCCGCCGACCGAGGACGTCGCCGCCTTCGTCTCGCGCGGCACCGCGGTCGAGGCCTACCCGGTCAAGGGCCGGGTCGTCGTGCACGCGCCGCTCGCCGTGGCCGCAGCCCACGTCTCCCCCAACGCCGGCCTGCTCGAGGCGCGCGACGCGCACACCTGCGTGTTGCACACCGGCGCCCGGTCGGTGCCCGACCTGGCCCACTACCTGCAGGAGATGGGACTCGACTTCACCGTCGAGGAGCCCGACGAGCTGCGTGCCCACCTCGCCGCCCTGGTCGAGCGCCTGGCGCGGGCCGCCCGCGCACCCGCCGGAACCGGTCGCACGTGACCTTCGTCATCTTCGGCTGTGGTGGGGTCGCGGGCTAGCCTGATCGGGCTGACGACCTCCGTGGGAGAGTCCCGGTGGCGGGGTGGGCACCACCCCGGCCCGGGCGCCGAAGGGGCAACACCCCGGAACCTCTCAGGCACAAAGGACCACAGGGGCGAGGCAGCTCTGGAGCCGGTGACGGTGACAGAGGGGGCGGCACCACCGGCCGGGCGTGCCATCGCCACGCCCCTCGAACACCCGGAGCACGCACGTGAGTGAGCGAAGCGAGCGAACCATGGGCACAGTGGAGTGCCCGGCCCGAAGGGCCGAGTCCTCATTGCGCGCATCCCGAAGGGTGCGCCAATGAGGACCAGCGCCGAGCAGTTCGCCGACCGCCACATCGGTCCGTCGCCCGAAGACGTCGACCGCATGCTCAGCGCCCTCGAAGTGGCCTCGCTCGACGACCTCCTCGACCAGGCCGTCCCGGCTTCCATCCGCGTCGACAAGCCGCTCGAGGTCGAGGGTGCCCTGTCCGAGCCCGAGGCCATCGCCCGCCTGCGGGCGCTGGCTGACCGCAACCAGGTCTTCACCTCGCTGATCGGGCAGGGCTACCACGGCACCCACACGCCGGGCGTCATCCTCCGCAACGTCCTCGAGAACCCGGCCTGGTACACGGCCTACACGCCGTACCAGCCCGAGATCAGCCAGGGGCGGCTCGAGGCGCTGCTCAACTTCCAGACGACGGTGTGCGATCTCACCGGCGATGGAGATCACGAACGCCTCGATGCTCGACGAGGGCACCGCCGCCGCCGAGGCCATGACTCTGGCCCGGCGCTCGACCCGCCACCCGGGCAACGTCTTCTTCGTCGACGCCGAGTGCCACCCACAGACCATCGCCGTGGTGGCAGCCCGGGCCGAGCCGCTGGGCCTCGACGTGGTGGTGGGCGACCCGGCCACCGACCTGTCCCCCGCCGACGCCTACGCGGTGCTGCTGCAGCACCCCGGGACCTCGGGCGTCGTCCGCGACCTCCGGCCGGTCGTCGACGCGGTGCACGAGGCCGGCGGGCTGGCCGTCGTGGCCACCGACCTGCTGGCCTGCACGCTGCTGGTCCCGCCGGGCGAGCTGGGCGCCGACGCCGCGGTCGGGTCGTCCCAGCGCTTCGGCGTGCCGATGGGCTTCGGCGGACCGCACGCCGGGTTCCTCGCCACCCGCAACGAGTTCCGCCGGGCCCTGCCCGGGCGACTCGTCGGGGTCTCGGTCGACGCCGCCGGCCGCCCCGCCCACCGGCTGGCACTGCAGACCCGAGAGCAGCACATCCGCCGCGAGAAGGCCACGTCCAACATCTGCACCGCCCAGGTGCTGCTGGCCGTCATGGCCTCGATGTACGCCGTGTACCACGGGCCCGACGGGCTGCGGTCGATCGCCACGCGGGTGCGCACCCTCACCACCGATCTGGCCGCCCGCCTCCGCGAGGCCGGGCTCGACCTCCGGAACGACACGTGGTTCGACACGCTCACCGTGCACGTCCCCGGCCAGGCCGCCGAGATCTGCGAGCGGGCCCGGCAGCGGCGCATCAACCTGCGCCGCGTCGACGGCGACACCGTCTCGCTGTCGCTCGACGAGACCACGACGCACGACGTGCTGACCGACGTCATCGAGGTCTTCGGCCTCAGCGGCGGCTGGGTGGCGTTCGGTGGCGGCGACGGCCTGCCCGAGGCCGAGCGCCGCACCAGCGAGTACCTGACCCACCCCGTCTTCCACGAGCACCGGTCCGAGACCGAGATGCTGCGCTACCTGCGCCGCCTCGCCGACATGGACGTGGCGCTCGACCGGGCGATGATCCCGCTCGGCTCCTGCACCATGAAGCTGAACGCCACCACCGAGATGGAGCCGGTGACGTGGCCCGAGTTCGCGAACATCCACCCCTTCGCCCCGGTCGAGCAGGCCGAGGGCTACCTGACGCTGATCCACGACCTCGAGGCCACGCTGGCCCAGCTGACGGGCTTCGACGCCGTGTCGCTGCAGCCCAACGCCGGGTCGCAGGGCGAGCTCGCCGGGCTCCTGGCGATCCGCGGCTACCACCTGAGCCGCGGCGACGCGCAGCGCGACGTGTGCCTCATCCCCGCGTCCGCCCACGGGACCAACGCCGCCTCGGCGGTGATGGCCGGCATGCGGGTGGTGGTCGTGGCCTGCGACGAGCAGGGCAACGTCGACGTCGCCGACTTCCGGGCCAAGGCCGACGAGCACGCCGACCGGCTGGCCGCCCTCATGGTCACCTACCCGTCGACCCACGGCGTGTTCGAGGAGCGCATCGGCGAGATCTGCGACATCGTCCACGCCCACGGCGGCCAGGTGTACATCGACGGCGCCAACCTCAACGCTCTTGTCGGCGTCGCCCGACCGGGCTGGTTCGGCGGCGACGTCAGCCACCTGAACCTGCACAAGACGTTCTGCATCCCCCATGGCGGCGGCGGGCCCGGCGTCGGTCCCGTGGCGGCCCGGGCGCACCTGGCGCCGTTCCTGCCCAACCACCCGGCGGCGCCCGAGGCCGGCCCGGCCACCGGCCCCGGCCCGGTCTCGGCGGCCCCGTGGGGCTCGGCCGGCATCCTCCCGATCAGCTACACGTACACGAAGCTCATGGGCCCCGAGGGGCTGCGACGGGCCACTGCCGTCGCCATCCTCAGCGCCAACTACATCGCCGGGCGGCTCGGCGAGCACTACCCGGTGCTGTACACCGGCGAGCACGGCCGGGTGGCCCACGAGTGCATCATCGACCTCCGGCCGATCACCAAGGCGACCGGCGTGACCGTCGACGACGTGGCCAAGCGCCTCATCGACTACGGCTTCCATGCGCCGACCATGAGCTTCCCGGTGGCCGGCACGCTGATGATCGAGCCGACCGAGTCCGAGCCGCTGGCCGAGATCGACCGCTTCTGCGACGCGATGATCGCCATCAAGGGCGAGATCGACCGGGTGGCGTCGGGCGAGGTGGTCCACGCCGACAGCGCCCTGGCCCACGCGCCCCACACGGCCGAGGACCTGCTCGTCGCCGACTGGGACCGGCCGTACACCCGCGAGGAGGCCGCCTACCCGGTGCGCAGCCTGCGCCGGGGCAAGTACTGGCCCCCGGTCAGCCGCATCGACGGCGGCTACGGCGACCGCAACCTCGTGTGCGCCTGCCCTCCGCCCGAGGCGTTCGAGGACTGAGGATGACGGCCACGGGGCTCGGCGGTCAGTGGGGCCGGCCGCCCGACAGCAGGTCGAGAGCGTGGGGGACGACGTCGATCACCGCGTCGAGCGTCTCGACCGCCCCCTTCGACGAGCCGGGGGTGTTCAGGACCAGCGCCTGTCCCACCGTTCCGGCCATGGCCCGCGACAGCCGCCCGAGCGGGCTGACCAGGCGCATCGCCTCGGCCAGGCCGGGCGCCTCGCGCTCGAGCACGGCGCGGGTGCCCTCGGGCGTCAGGTCACGCGGGCCGAACCCGGTGCCTCCGGTCGACACCACCAGCCCGGCGAACCCGGTCGCGAGGTCGCGCAGGGCGGCCGCGACCGGCTCGACGCCGTCGGCGGTCACCCGCCGCTCGACCACCTCGAACCCGGCGGCCGCGAGCCGCTCGGCCAGCGCCGCGCCCGAGCGGTCCTCGCGCGTCCCCTCGACGACCCCGTCCGACACGGTCAGCACCTTGGCGGGCCACCGCCGCTCGTGCTCGGTCATCGCCGGGGCTTCCCTTCGTGCAGGCGGTCGAGCGTGCCTGTCACCCGGCGGGCACGGGTCTCGGGACGCTTGGCCTCGGTGATCCACTGCACGTACTCGCGCCGGTGGGAGAACGACAGGCGGTCGAACGTCGCGGCCGCAGCTGCGTCGCCCGCCAGCGCCTCGGCCAGGTCGGGGGGCACGGCGATCTCGCGCGGGGCGGTGTCGAGCGCGAGCAGGACGTCGAAGGCGTCCCCGACGTCGACGCCCGCGGCGGCCCGGTCGGCCTTGGTCACCCCGACCATCGGCTGGCCGCCGTAGACCGCGAGGCGGGTGCGGAACTCGTGGCCGTTGATGGTCACTGTCACGGGCGGGCGCTTGGCGTCGCTGAGCGCGGCCGCGACCTCGAGCGGCACGTCGAAACCGGCGCCCCCGCTGTCGCCCGAACTGCGCAGCTCGGCCCGGAAGCGCTGCGGCTCGCTCATCGTTCCCCGCTCATGCCGGCACTCTACGGCGGCCACACCGACGACTCTGGAAGCCTCGTCGAACCGGGGATGGTTGTCAGGCGTATCACCTGACTACCCTCCCCAGTTCGTTCGACCGGTCAAGTGGCGCGGCGGTAGCGGAACAGGCACATGCCGTCGGTGCCCGCCGCCTGCGGGAGCAGGATCCCACCGCGCCCCCACGGCTCCCACGGAACGCCGGGCGGGTCGACGGGAACGAGATCGGGCCGCTCGACCGCCAGCCCGCCGTCGACGCCGGTCGACTCGGCCGCGGTCAGCGTGCACACGGAGTAGACCAGCATCCCGCCCGGCCGCAGCAGGTCGGCGGCCGCCCCCAGCAGCCGCCGCTGCAGGTCGGCGAGCCGCTCGACGGAGGACGGATCCACCCGCCACCGCAGGTCGGCCCGCCGCCGCAGGGTGCCGAGCCCAGAGCACGGGGCGTCGACCAGCACGCGGTCGAACGACCCTGGTCGCCAGGGGGGCAGGGTCCCGTCGGCCACCACCACGGCCACGCCGGTGGTCCCCGTGCGGGCGGCGTTGCCCACCACCAGCGCGGCGCGGCTCGGCCGAACGTCGGCGGCCACCACGTGGGCGCCGGCAGCCGCCAGCGCGGTCGCCTTCCCGCCCGGGGCCGCGCACAGGTCGAGCACCAGCTCGCCCGGCCGTGCGCCGACCGCGACTGCGACCTGCTGTGACGCCGGGTCCTGCACGTAGCCGTCCGCCCGCTCGGTCACGGTCGCCGGCTGGTTCATGGCCTCGACGGCCGCCACCGCCCGTTCGTGGCCGAGCGACGCCGTGAGCTCGCCGAGGATCCAGTCGGGCACGCTCAGCCGCGTCGCCTCGTCGGGCCAGACGATCGGGGTGTCCGCCACCCGGCGCAGCACCGCGTTCACGAGGCCGCGGGCGGGGCGAGGCGCCACGGCGACGGTCTCCCCCACCGCCGCGTGGGCGGCCACCCCAGCGAAGGCGAGCTGGTAGGCGCCGAGGCGCAGGGCGTTGCGCACCCGCCCCTCGACGGGACGGGCGAGGAAGCGGTCGACGAGGAAGTCGCACGACCGGCGCCGGCGGGTCGTGCCGTAGACGAGGTCGGTGACGAAGCGGCGGTCGGCGTCGCGGAGACCCGACCGGTCGAGGGCGCCCGACAGCACGAGGTTGGCGTAGGCCCCGCCGGCGTCGATGCGCTCGAGGACGTCGAGCGCCACGCGGCGGGCCGGGGCCGGTGCGGTCGCGGCCGACCCGCGGCCGCGGCCCGCCCGTCCGGAGCCGCGGCGCGATCCGGGGCTCGTCCTCGGTCGCTCACCTGCCCAGCCCGGCGGCCGGGTCGCCGCCAAGGCCGCGCGCCCAGGCCGCGGCCGGCATCCGGCGCCGACCCTCGGGCTGCACCTCGACCAGCTCGATCGACCCGTCGCCGGCCGGGACCGTCACCCCGTCCGGCGAACCGGGGTCGAGCGACGTCCGCCACACCTTCAGGCGGGTGCCGTCGTAGGTGGTCCACGCCCCGCCGACCCGCACCCGGCGGTGGATGTCGATGGCCGGGCCGGCCCAGTCGAGCGCCATCTCGTCGACGGTCAGCTTGTGGGCGTACGTCGGCTCGCCGACCTGGGGCATCGGCTCGCCCAGACCCTCGCGGAGGTCGGCCACGAGCATGCCGGCGCCGAGGTCCGCGAGCCGTTGCCGCAGTTCCTCGGCCGTCTCGTCGGGCCCGATGGCGACCTCGGCCCGGTCGTAGATGCCCCCGGTGTCCAGCCCCTCCTCGACGACCATGAGGTCGACGCCGGTGCGCTCGTCCCCGGCCAGGATCGCCCGCTCGACCGGGGCCGCGCCCCGCCAGCGGGGCAGCAGCGAGAAGTGGAGGTTCACCATCGGCAGGGCGGCGAGCACGTGAGGACGGATCAGGCGACCGAACGCCACGACGACCCCGAGGTCCGCGCCCGCGCCGAGCGCGTCGTCCACGGCATCGGTGACGGGCAGGCCGAGGTCGAGCGCGGCCTGCTTGACCGGCGACGGCGACGTGCGCCCGCCGCGGCCGCGCCGGCGGTCGGGCTGCGACACCACGAGCGCCACGTCGTGGCCGGCCTCGACCAGGGCACGGAGGGGCAGGACCGACGTGTCGGGTGTGCCGAGGAACACGAGGCGCTGCGGGTGGCGCGGCGCCGGCGGCAAGCTCACGAGTCGAGGGGCGGGGCTCAGCGGCCGAACGACAGCCCGCTGCTCTTGGGCTCGGCGTCGGCCAGCACGGACGGGCCGATGCCCAGCTCGCGGATGGTCTTCATTGCCGCCTTGCGCGTGTCCGCGTCGAGGCGCTCGAGCAGCAACACGCCGTCGAGATGGTCGAGCTCGTGCTGGAAGCACCGGGCGAGGATCTCGTCGGCCTCGATGGACACCTCGTTGCTCTCGAGGTCGATGCCCCGCAGGTGGACCAGCTTGGGGCGCACGATCTCCCACGACAGGCCGGGCACCGACAGGCACCCCTCTTCGTAGGCCCACTCGCCGTCGGTCTCGACGATCTCGGGGTTGATGAGCGTGCGAGGGCCGTCGCCGACGTCGTAGACGAACAGCCGCTTCTCGACCCCGACCTGGGGCGCGGCGAGCCCGAGACCGGGGGCGTCGTACATCGTCGCGATCATGTCTTCGGCCAGCTTGGCCAGGCGCCCGTCGATGGTGGTGACCTCGGCGGCGCGCTCGGCGGAGCACCGGGTCGCCGACCACACGGATGCTGTAGGGAGCCATGCGCGACAAGGCTACCGTCCGTGCAAATGAGCGAGCGTCCCGAAGGGCGGAAGAGCGAGCGCCCCGCCCAGCACTACTTCTCGGCCTCGCCCCAGGCGCCGTCCCAGCCCACCGCACTCCGCCTCGACCTGCCCGACGTGTCGTTCTCGCTGGACGCGGACCGGGGGGTGTTCTCGGCCCAGCGGATCGACCCCGGGACGAAGGTGCTCCTGCTCGAGGCCCCTCCTCCCCCACCGGCCGGCGATCTCCTCGACCTCGGCTGCGGCTACGGGCCGATCGCCCTGACGCTGGCGTCTCGGGCCCCGGGCGCCACCGTGTGGGCCGTCGACGTGAACGAGCGGGCGCTCGCCCTGACGCAGGCCAACGCCGCCGCGGCCGGGCTGGGCAACGTCCGCGCCGTCGCCCCCGATGCGGTGCCCGAGGACGTGCGGTTCGCGGCGATCTGGTCCAACCCGCCGATCCGCATCGGCAAGGCGGCGCTGCACGACCTGCTGATCGGCTGGCTGGGGCGCCTGGCCGACGACGGTCACGCCCTCCTCGTGGTGCAGAAGCACCTGGGCGCCGATTCGCTGCACCGCTGGCTCGAACAGCAGGGGTGGCGGGTCACCCGTCGGGCGAGCCGCATGGCCTACCGGGTTCTGGAGGTGCGCCGGTGACCGGCCGCCAGCTCGACTCGACCGGGCTCAAGCGGCTGCACCGCTCGTGGCGGCGGCGCACCGACGGGCGGGTGGCCCTGGTGCTCGACAACGTGCAGTCCCCGTTCAACGTCGGGGCGATCCTGCGCACCGCCGCCGCCCTCACGGTCGATCACCTGTGGCTGGCGGGCGCCACCGCCTCGCCCACCGACGTGAAGACGGGCAAGACGGCGCTCGGCTCCCAACGCTTCCTCGCGTGGTCGTGGCACGACACCGGCGTGGCGGCCGCAGCCGCGGCCCGCGCCGAGGGCTACCGCCTGGTGGCGATCGAGCTCACCGACGACGCCACGCCGCTGCCCGAGGCCGGGCTCGACGGCGACGTCTGCCTGGTGATCGGCCACGAGGACCGCGGCGTGCCCGCGGCCACGCTGGCCGCGTGCGACGAGGTGGCGTTCATCCCCCAGCTCGGTCGCATCGGCTCGCTCAACGTGGCCACCGCCACCGCCATCGCCCTCTACGAGGTGCGCCGGCGCGCCTGGGCCGCCACCGAGCACGCGGGGAGCTGACCCGTCCCGAAATCGCCGGTGACCAGGCGAAGGCCCTTGCCTACCCTTCTCCGACATGGCCGAGCCGAGCGTCCGCACGATCACCGACGACGAGCTGGGGACGTACATCGACGTCGTTCGCACCGCGTTCGTGGAGGGCTCGGCGTCGGAGGACGAGGTCGAGGCGCGGCGCCCCCTGACCGACATCGCCCGCAGCCTCGGGGCCTACGACGAGGAGGGCCGCATGTGCGGCGCGGCCCGGGCCTTCGGCACGCAGCTCACCGTGCCCGGCGGGGCGACCGTGCCGTGCGCGGCCGTCACCAGCGTGGGCGTGCTGCCCACCCACACCCGCCGCGGCCACCTCACCCGGCTCATGAGCGCCCAGCTCGACGAGGTCGCCGAGCGCGGCGAGCCGGTGGCCGCCCTGATCGCCGCCGAGTACCCGATCTACGGCCGCTACGGCTACGGACCGGCAACTGAGGCGGTGTCGCTGCGCATCGACACCGCTGCGGCCAGCTGGCGCGACGACGCCGTGGGCGCGGTCGAGATCGTCGATGCCGAGACGTTCGCCAAGATCGTCGAGGAGCTCTACGACCGGGTGCGGGTGACCATCCCGGGCCACATCGCGTGGGAGACGGTCATGTGGCGCATCCACGCCGGCCTGGAGCCCTCGCCGTGGGGCCACGACGAGCAGGCCAAGAAGGCGACGCGCGTCGTGTGGCGCGACGCCGGCGGCGAGGCCCGGGCTGCGACGTCGTACCACGTCGACGGCACGTGGGAGCGGAACCGGCCCGCCGGCAAGCTCACGGCCGAGCGGCTCGTCGCCGCCGACGGCCGCGCCGAGATCGAGATGCTGCGCTACCTGACCTCGATCGACTGGGCGACCCGCGTCGAGGTGTGGCTGCGGCCGATCGACGAGCCGGCGCCGCTGGCGCTGGTCGACGGCCGGGCCGCGCACCTGGCCGACCGGTCCGACCATGTGTGGGTGCGGGTCGTCGACGTGCCGGCCGCGCTGGCGGCGCGGACCTACGCGGTCGAGGGCTCGTTGGTGCTGGAGGTGGCGGACCCGCAGGGCCACGGCACCGGCCGGTTCCGGCTCGAGGCCGGCGTCGACGGCGCCTCCTGCGCGGCGACGACCGACGACGCCGACCTCACGGTGCCCGTCGGCGCCCTCGGCGCCGCCTACCTGGGCGGCACCGGCTGGGCCCGCCTGGCGGCCGCGGGGTGGGTCGACGAGCACCGCGCCGGGGCGGTCGAGCGGGCCGCGGCGCTGTTCACGTCGCCGCGCGCCCGTGGTGCGCGATGACGTTCTGACCGCGATGAGGTGACGCGAACAGGTCACGTCGGCTTGGCCGCCGCCGACGGTCAGATCACGCGCTCGTTGCCGCCGTCGACGGGGATCTGTGCCCCCGTCGTCCGGGCGAAGGTGGGGCCGCACAGGGCCACGACCGCCGAGGCGACGTGGGCGGACTTCACCTCGGCCCCCAGGACGTTGCGGCGCCGGTACTGCTCGGGCGTCAGGCCGTACGCCGCGGCCCGCTCGGCGATCAGGTCGTCGGTCCACAGCGCCGTGTCGAACACCGCGTCGGGATGGAGGACGTTGACCCGGATGCCGTCACGCCCCCACTCCAGCGCGGCGACGCGGGCGAGCTGGGTCAGCGCCGCCTTCGAGGCCGAGTAGGCCCCCGCGCCCGTGCCCGGGGCCGGGACGTTCTTCGACGCCACCACCACGACGGTGCCGCCCACCGGGGAGTGGCGCAGGAACGGGTGCGCGGTCCGCAGGACGGCGAGGGCACCACCCGCGTTCACCGCGAGCGTGTCGGCCCAGGCATCGTCGCTCAGGTCGGCGAGGGGCTGCGGCGGGGGGAACACGCCGGCGTTGACCACCAGCGCGTCGAGGCCCCCGAAGGCGCGGACCGCCCGGCCGAGCGCCAGGTCGACCGTCGCGGGGTCGGTGGCGTCGCCCTGGACCCCCACGAAGTCGGCGCCGTCCGCCACGCCGGCCGGGTCGTCGAGGTCGACGCCCACGACTGCGGCTCCCGCGGCCAGAAGAGCTTGGGCGGTGGCCCGGCCGATGCCGGACGCGGCCCCCGTCACCAGCGCGACCCGGCCCGACAGGGCGGACGGCGCGGGCTGGCGGGCCAGCTTGGCCTGCTCGAGCTCCCAGTACTCGACGTCGAAGATGTCGGCCTCGGACGGGGTGACATACCCGCCGAGCGGCTGAGCCCGCTCGATCACCCAGGCGGTGTGGTCGACGATCTCGGCCGCGGCCACCGCGTCGGCCACCCGGCGGCCGGCGACGAGCGCGCCGAGGTCGGGGTCCAGGACGACCCGTGGCGCGGGGTCGATGGGCAGGACGGTCCGGTCGCCGAGCCGGCCCCGGTTGCGGGCGACGTACGCCTGGTAGTCACGGGCGTAGCCGGCGACGTCGCGGCCCACGAGCGGGACGCGCTTGGTCCGCAGCACGTGGTCGGGCGTGGCCGGACCCACCTGGGTCACGGTGGCGAGGTCGCTGCGCCGCACGAGGCGCTGGGCGGCGTCACCCTCGACGGTGCGGAGGATCATCGGCGCCCCGGCCACCCGCGAGACGTCGCAGCGCAACCCGGCGATCGCACCGAGCGTGCCCGGGTCGTCGCCGGTGCCGCCCGCGGGCTCGTCGGCCCCGACGATCGCAGCACCCGAGCCCGACCCGAACACGCTGGCGTCGCCCGCGCCGAAGGCGCCGATGTCGAGCGCGTCGTCGTCGGACGCGCTCTCGGCGGGCTCCGTCGTCGTGTCGCCGCGCTCCGCCGCCTCCAGGCGCGCCAGTGCCCGGTCGACCAGCGCCAGGTGGTTCTCGTAGGCCGTGCGGGCGTCGTCGGCGAAGGTGAACAGGCCGTGGTTCAGGAGGACCATGCCGAGCGTCCCGGCGTGGCGCTGCGCCGGGAACGCCTCGGCGCAGGCGCGGGCCAGCACGAAGCCGGGCATCACGTACGGCACGACCACCACGTCCTCGCCGTAGGCCTCCCGGACCTGGGCCTCGCCGTCGGGCGTGTTCGTGAGGGCGAGGACGGCGTCGGCGTGGGTGTGGAGCACGAAGCGGAACGGGAGGATGGCGTGCAGGATCGACTCGACCGACGGCGCCGGCGCCGCGGGGTCGAGGCACGCGGCCCGCAGCTCGGCCGCCATGCGCGCGTCGGACAGCTCGGGCAGCTCGGCGAGGCGCGCCACCGTGGCGAGCCGCAGCGGGGCGAGCCCGCCGGGCTGCAGCCCGCCCATGTCCCAACCGCTGCCCTTGACGTGGAGCACCTCGACGGGGTCGCCGAAGACGTCGGCCTCGGTCGTCTTCACCGAGCTGTTCCCGCCGCCGGCCAGCACCAGCGTCGGATCGGCCCCGAGCAGCCGCGACGCGTAGGCGCAGAGCCCGACGTCGTCGGCGATCGCCGCCGCATCCTCGTCAACCCAGCGACCCTTCACGGGCTCTCCTTCCACCCCGGCGCGCCTGGCGCCGGCCGTGTCCATGTCTCGTCCCGACCCGCCGGCGGCCTGCGCCGTGTCAGGCGGGACGCTCCCCTGCCGCAGGGCGGACGATACGCCGTTCGGTGACGACCGCGGTGACAAGGTCGGCCGGTGTCACGTCGAACGCCGGGTTCACCGCCCGCGCCCCGGTCGGGGCGATGGCGACTCCGCCCCAGGTCAGCACCTCGTCGTCGCCGCGGTCCTCGATCGTGACGGCGCCACCGTCGGGCGTGGCGGGGTCGACGGTCGACTCGGGGGCGGCCACCACGAACGGGATGCCCGCCCGGGCCGCGGCCAGCGCCAGCGGGTACGTGCCGATCTTGTTGGCGACGTCGCCGTTGGCGGCCACCCGGTCGGCCCCGACGACCACCGCGTCGACCAGCCCCCGGGCGATGAGCGACGGCCCGGCGCCGTCGACCACCACCCGGTAGTCGACCCCCATGCGGTCGAGCTCCCACGCCGTGAGGCGCGCCCCCTGGAGGAGCGGACGGGTCTCGTCTGCGTAGACGCGGGCGAGGGCGCCGCGGGCATGCACCGCCCGGACCACGCCCAGCGCGGTGCCCACGGCGACGCAGGCCAGCGCCCCGGCGTTGCAGTGGGTGTGGAGGCGGAGCCCGCCCGGGCCGTGGTCCGATGGGACACACAGGTCGGCGAGGAGGTCGGCCCCGCGCTCGCCGATCGCCGTGTTGGCGGCCACGTCCTCGTCGAGCACCGCGCGCGCCGCCGCCTCGACCGCCGCCAGGTCGCCCGACGTCGCTGCGGCCACCGCGGCGACGCGGTCGACACCCCACGCGAGGTTGACCGCAGTGGGGCGCGCCGACCGCACCCGGGCGATGGCGTCGGCGAGCTGGTCGTCGTCCCAGCCCTTGGCGCGGCCCTGCTGGAGGGCGACGACGACCCCGAGCGCCCCGGCCGCGCCCAGCGCCGGGGCCCCGCGGACCGCCATGCGGCGGATGGCGTCGACCAGCTCGTCCACGTCGGCGATGGTCAGGTGGCGGACCTCGTGGGGCAGGGCGGTCTGGTCGACGATCACGACGGCTCCCCCGTCGGGGCCCTGCACCCACTCGATCGTCTGCACGCTGCCACTTTAGGAGCGAGATGGCCCGTACCCGGACCGCCGCGGCGGGAGCGCCCGCGTGCGATCGCCGGGGTCAGACCCTCGCCGGGTCGACCGCCACCCGCAGCCGCCCGGGCGGGCGCGGCACCGCGGCGAGCGCGTCGCACAAGGTCATGTGATCGGGGGCCCGCACCAGCCAGCGGCCGTCGGCCGGCCCGATGACCTCGATGCCGGGGGGGACACCGAGGGCGTCGACGAACGCCGGCGCCGCCGGGCCCGACACCTCGGCGAGCGCGGTCGCCGGCGGGAACCGCAGGAGCTCCCGCCGCTCGCGCTCGGCGCGCGCCACACGCACGGGGTCGGCGTGCAGCGCGGCCTGCACCACCTCGTGGCGGGGCACGAAGGTCTGGAGGACCAGCCGGCCGCCGCCCTCCTTGCCGCCCACCAGGCGCGCCGCCCGCGCCACCAGGCCGAACGCCTGTTCCGCCGCCCGGTAGCGGGGCGCCAGCAGCTCCTGGTCGAGGTCGAGGAAGGCGACGACGTCGGCCCGGTCGACCTGGTGCAGGGTGGCCTCGGTGCCGACCACGACCCGCGTCGCGGGGGGCGCATCGCCCGCAGGCCGGGCGCCGGTGACCTCGGCCACCGGCTCGCCGACGAGCGCCGCGATCTCGTCGCGGACCCGGGTGACGCCCTGGCGCAGCGCCTTCATGCGGGTGGCGCCGCACGCCCGGCACACGACCGGGCGGACCACCCCGCACCGGGCGCAGGCGAGCTCGGCGTCGTTCGGCTGGGCCACCGCCGCGTCGCACCGCTCGCAGCGGGCCAGCTCGCCGCACGCCCGGCACGCGAGCAGGCGGGCCCGCCCGGTGCGGTTGAGGACGCACAGCACCCGGCGGTCGCTCCGCAGCAGGCGGACGAGCGCCGGCGGCAGGAGGCCGGTGTGCGGGTCCTCGCGCCGCATGTCGACCACGTCGACGATCGGCCAGCCCGCCCGCTCGTGCCCCCGCGACGTGGTGAGCAGCGCGCCGGCGCCCAGGGCCTCGAGCGACGGGCACGGCGAGGTCATCACGCACGGGACGCCGGCCCGGCGGGCGCGCTCGAGCGCCACGTCGCGCGCGTGCCACGTCGGGGCCTGCTCCTGCTGGTGGGCCTCGTCGTGCTCGTCGACGACGACGATCGCGGCCAGGCCGCCGACCGGCGCCCAGGCCGCCGCCCGGGTGCCGACCACCGTGGCCCCGGCCGCGCCCTGCGCCCAGTCGCGGGGATGGCCCGCGATGCGCACGCCGGCCTGCCGCAGGGTCCGGGCGACCCGGGTCGCGAGGGGTGCGGTCGGGCACAGGACGAGCGCGTGCCCTCGGCGGGCGGCGGCGAGCGCCACCGCCGCAGGGTCGGTCGCCGGCGGCAGCCGCAGCACCGCCCGGCCCCGGCCCAGGGCGTCCTCGGCCAGGCGGTCGACGGCCTCGCCGGTGCGGGCGGACGGCCCGCCCCCGACCGGCGTGGCCGGGGGCAGGGCGGCCACGTTCCGCTCGGGCGATGCGGTGCGCAGGAACGACGCCGGGCGGCCCGCCCAGCGCCACGCCGCCCAGTGGGCCAGCTCGATCAGGTCGGGCCCGGGGCCGCGCCCGGACCACCGCGCCAGCGGCCGCAGGTCGACCCCGGCCGGCGGCTCGACGCCGAGCTCGACGATCCACCCGCCGACACGGCGCGGCCCGAGGGCGACGCGGACCCGGTCCCCGACGCGCACCTGGCCCCCGAACGTGTCGGGGACCAGGTAGTCGAACGTCTTGTCGATGGCGGGCTCGTCGACGAGCACCCGCACGACCCGAACCCCCACGTGGGGGGAAGTCGAGAGGGGAAGCTGCGCCTCCCCTCTCGGAAGGCTCAAAGACCCAGCGCCGACTTGATGTCGTCGACCCGGGTGGTCTGCTCCCAGGTCAGCTCCTTGTCGTTCCGGCCGAAGTGACCGTAGGCCGCCGTCTTCTTGTAGATCGGGCGGCGCAGGTCGAGGTCCCGCAGGATGGCGGCCGGGCGCAGGTCGAACACCTCGTTGACGACCGAGGCGATCTTGGCCGGGTCGACGTTCTCGGTGCCGAACGTCTCGACCAGCGTCGAGACCGGGCGGGCCACGCCGATGGCGTACGCCACCTGGACCTCGGCCCGCTGCGCGGCACCGGCGGCGACCAGGTTCTTCGCCACCCAGCGGGCGGCGTAGGCGGCCGAGCGGTCGACCTTGGACGGGTCCTTGCCCGAGAAGGCGCCGCCGCCGTGACGGGCGGCACCGCCGTAGGTGTCGACGATGATCTTGCGCCCCGTCAGGCCGCAGTCGGCGTGGGGACCACCCAGCTCGAAGCTGCCGGTCGGGTTGACCAGCACCCGGAACGGGTCGTCCTGGAACCGCGGCGGGATCAGGGGCCGGATCACGTGCTCGACCAGGTCGGGCTTGATGAGGGTCTCGGCGTCGAGGCCGGGCTGGTGCTGGGTCGAGATGAGCACCGTCTTCAGCTCGACCGGGACCCCTTCCTCGTAGTCGAAGGTGACCTGCGTCTTCCCGTCGGGGCGCAGGTACGGCAGGATGCCCGCCTTGCGGACCTCGGCCAGCCGGTGGGCGAGGCGGTGCGCCAGCCAGATCGGCATGGGCATGAGGTCTTCGGTCTCGTCGACCGCGTAGCCGAACATCATGCCCTGGTCGCCGGCGCCCTGGCTGTCGAGGTCCGCCTCGGCGCCCGCCGTGCGCTTCTCGAACGCGGTGTCGACGCCCTGCGCGATGTCGGGCGACTGCGGATCGATCGACGTCATGACGCCGCAGGTGTTGCCGTCGAAGCCGACCGACTCGCGGTCGTAGCCGATGCCCTTGATCGTCTCGCGCACGATCGACGGGATCTCGACGTAGGCGCTGGTGGTGATCTCGCCGGCGACGATGGCCAGGCCGGTGGTCACCATGGTCTCGCACGCGACCCGCGCGGCAGGGTCCTGCGCCAGGATGGCGTCGAGGATCGAGTCGCTGATCTGGTCGGCCATCTTGTCGGGATGGCCCTCGGTCACGGACTCGGACGTGAAGGTCCAACGGCTCACGGTTGCTGTCTCCTGTTTATGACGGCATCGAACACGGAGCGGGCGATCACCCGCTTGTCCGCCAATGGCACCTCGCGCTCAGTGCCGTCGGCCTGCATGATCACGACACTGTTGGTGTCGTGCTCGAACCCAGCGCCCGCGGCCGTGACGTCGTTGGCGACGATGAGGTCGGCACCCTTGGCCACGAGCTTGGACGTTGCATTCTGCCTCACGCGGTCGGTCTCTGCCGCAAATCCGACCACCGTCTGGCCGGGACGCTTGCGTTCTCCCAGGCCAGCGAGGATGTCGACGGTGGGCTCGAGGACGATCTCGGGCGCCCCGTCGCGCTTCTTGAGCTTCGTCGTGGCGACCGTCGCGGGGCGGAAGTCCGCCACCGCGGCGGCCATGACGATCACGTCGGCGGCCGACGCCACCGCCCGCACCGCCTCGTCCATCTGGGCCGCCGTGTCGACGCGCACGACGTCGGCGGTCGACGGCGCCGGCAGGTCGACGGTGGTCACCAGGGTGACCTTGGCACCACGGGCGGCCGCCTCGGCCGCGAGGGCGTGGCCCTGCTTGCCCGAGGAGCGGTTGCCGATGAACCGCACGGGGTCGATCGGCTCGCGCGTGCCGCCCGCGGTGACCACGACGTGCAGGCCCTCGAGGTCGCGGGTGGCCCCGAGCGCGGCCTCGGCCGCGGCGACGATCGCCTCGGGCGCGGCCAGCCGGCCGCGGCCGATGTCGCCGCCCGCCAGGCGCCCCTCCTCGGGGGCCACCACGTGCACCCCCCGGCGCACGAGCGTGGCGATGTTCTCCTGCACGGCGGGGTGGTCCCACATCTCGGTGTGCATCGCGGGCGCCACCACCACGGGCGCCTCGGTGGCCAGCAGGGTGGCCGTGAGCAGGTCGTTCGAGATGCCGGCCGCGTACGACCCGATGACCCGGGCGGTGGCGGGCGCCACGACCACGAGGTCGGCCGACTGGCCCAGCCGGGTGTGCGGGATCGGGTCGGCGTCGTCGAACAGGGACGTGTGGGCGCGCTCGGAGGCCAGCGCGGAGAACGTGGTCTCCCCCACGAAGCGGGTGGCCCCGCGGGTCATGACCGGCGCGACGTGGGCGCCGGCGTCCACGAGACGCCGGCAGACCTCGATCGCCTTGTAGGCGGCGATCCCGCCCGAGACCCCCAGGACGATGCGGCGCCCCTCGAGCACGTGCGTCCTCGGCCCTACTCGGGCGTCGGCGCTTCGGCCGCGGCTTTCTCGCCCTCGGCGGCCTCGGCGGCCTCGCGGCGATCCACCATCACGATCTTGTCGCTGGCGATCTCCTCGAAGGCGATCGAGAGGGGCTTGCGGGCCACCGAGGTGACCTGCGGGGGGACGATGGCCCCGAGGCCCTCGCCGAGCTGGTTGAAGTACGCGTTGATCTGGCGGGCCCGCATCGCGCTGAGGGTGACCAGCGAGAACTTGGAGCCGGCGCGGTCGAACAGCTCTTCGATCGACGGGTTCATCATCGTGTCTTGGCGTGAAGCCATGGGGGCGCGGGACCTCTCGCAGCCGGTCGGGATATTCGACCGACAAGACTACCGTGCGCGCGCGTCAGGTGGTGAATCCCCCGGTCCGGGTGCTGGTGTTGCTTGTCGTCCTCACCGCGCCATGGCGCGGTGAGAGACGCAAGGGCTCAGACGGCACGACGGGGGAAACGGGCCGGCACCGCCTCGGCGACACGGTCGGCGAGCTCGGACGGCGACAGGGCGGCCGAGTCGAGCACCAGGTCGTAGATCGAGGTGTCCTCGATGTCGATGCCGTAGAGGGCCAGGTAGCGGGCGCGCTCGACCCGCTCACGTTCGAGGTTGTCGGCCAGCGCCCGCTCGACGGTGAGGCCCTCGCGGGCGGCGACCCGCTCGGCCCGCACCCTCGGCTCGCAGTCGACGAACACGGTGACGGCGGCCAGGCCCTCGTTGCGGGCGATCCACCCCGCGAGCCGCGACTCGATGACGACGTCGCCCGCCCGGGCCCGCTCGGCCAGCCGGGTGTCGAGCTCGACGTCGACGTCGGGGTGGTCGGTGGCGTACAGCCCGAACTCGGCGAGGCTCATGCCCCGCTCGCGGGCCATCGCCCGGAACACAGCGCCGCCCGGGACGAGGGTGACCTCGAGCCGGGCGGCGACGTGTTCAGCAGTGGTCGTGGTGCCCGACCCCGGAGGGCCGGAAACCGTGATGAGCATGCGGGGTCCCACGGGGGTGGCGTGCGTGGATCGTCGGGTCAGATTCGTCGCTGGCAAGGACGCAGGACGACGGCGTAGCTGTCTACGTCGAGGACGAGGACGCCGCCAGCGGCGAATCTGGCCGGCGAGGCACGTGCGGTGCCCCCGTGGGACCCCGCCCAGTTGGCTCAGCCGGAGAAGGCTTCCAGCAGCGACTTGCGCTGCTGGTCGCCCAGCCCCTTGACACGGCGGGTGTCGGCGATGCCGATCTCTTCCATCGCCCGACGAGCGCGGACCTTGCCCACGCCGGGGAGCGATTCGAGGACGGCGAGCACCTTCATCTTCCCGACCGTGTCGTTGCCGTCGGCCTGGTCAAGGAGATCGCCGAGGGTCAGCGACCCCATCTTCAGCTTCTCCTTGAGCTCAGCCCGAGCCCGACGGGCCTCGGCGGCCTTGGCCAGTGCTGCTTCGCGCTGCTCAGGAGTCAATTGCGGTGGCTGCGGCATGAGGAAGAACCTAGCGCGACGACGCGCCCGACTCGTGACACTCGGGTGTATCGGGGCCGGTCAGGCCATCGAAGCCGCGAGCGCGCGGGCCGCGGCGACGGGGTCCTCGGCCTGCGTGACGGGGCGCCCGACCACCAGCAGATCGGCGCCGGCGTCGAGCGCCTGGCGGGGCGTGGCGACCCGCGCCTGGTCCTCCGCGGGCGCTCCTTCGGGGCGGATGCCGGGGGTGACGAGCAGCGCGCTGGGTGCGAGCTGGCGGACGGCGGCGATGTCGAGCGCCGAGCACACGAAGCCTTGGCAGCCGCCGTCGAGCCCCACGCCGACTCGCTGGTGCAGCAGGTGCGCGGTGACCTCGGGCTCGCTCGTCAGCACGGTCACCCCGAGCGTCGTCGGTTCGGCGCCCTCGGCGCCGGCCGCGCCCTCGCGGAACCCCTCGACGCCGGCGCGCACCATGGGCACCCCGCCGGCGGTGTGGACAGTGAGGTAGCGGGCGCCGAGCGCGCCGACGACCCGGGCGGCCCGGTGGACCGTGTTGGGGATGTCGTGGAGCTTGAGGTCGCAGAACACGTCGACCCCCAGGTCGACGAGCGTCGTGATGGCCTCGGGGCCGGCGGCGCTGTACAGCTCGAGGCCCACCTTCATGGTCCCGAACCAGGGCCGCAGCTCGCGGGCCAGCCGCAGGGCGGGGATGAGGTCGTCGACGTCGAGGGCGAGCGCCAGCCGGGCGCGCACCTCGTCGGGTGCCCGGTCGGCCGGCGCCTCGTCGGTGCGCGTCCCCTCCGCGGTCCCGCTCGCGGTCGCCTCGTCAGCCATGGACCTCTCCGATCACATCCCGGATGCGCGGCACGCCGTGGCGCGCCGCCCACCGCTCCAACTCGTCCCGCACCCGGCCCGGCGCCCGCGGATCGGCGAACGTGGCGGTGCCGACCTGCACCGCGGTCGCCCCCGCCAGCAGCATCTCGGCCGCGTCACCGCCGTTCGCCACGCCCCCCACGCCGACGATCGGGAGCCCCGGCGCCGCCGCGTGGACGTCGAACACAGCCCGCACCGCCACCGGGTGGATGGCGGGCCCCGACAGTCCCCCGCCCCGCGGGCCCGATCCGAGCCGGAAGGCGCGGGTCTCGGGGTCGATGGCCATGCCCATCACGGTGTTCACGAGGGTGACGGCCTCGGCGCCGGCCGCGTGGGCGGCGCTCGCGATCTCGGGGAGGTGCGACACGTTGGGACTGAGCTTGGCCCATCGCGGCCGCCCGCACCCGCCGGTTGCCCGCAGCACGTCCGTCGTGGCCTCGGCCGAGTGGGCGAACAGGTCGCGCCCCGCCTCGGTGTTGGGGCACGACAGGTTCACCTCGACGGCGACGACGCCGTCGGGCGCCGCGGCCAGCAGGTCGGCCGCCCGCCGGTACTCGTCGACCGTGCGCCCCCAGATCGACGCCACGACGCGGGCGCCGGTGGCGAGCAGCGCCGGCAGGTCGTCGGCCAGCCAGGCGGCGACGCCGGGACCTTGCAGGCCCACCGAGTTGATCATCCCGGCCGTCGTCTCGTGCACCCGCAGCGGCGGGTTCCCGGCCACGGGGTCGGCGTGCAGCGACTTCACGACCACGGCGCCCAGCGCCGCCAGGTCGAGGTACGGCGCCAGCTCGGCGCCGTGGCCCGCCGTCCCCGAGGCCGTCATCACGGGGTTGGGCAACCTGACCGAGCCGACGGTGACCGCCATGTCCACGGGCGTATCGACTGCCCGATCGGCGGCCCCGCCCGCGGGCGGCGGGCGGCGGTGGCCCGGGAGCAACCTCACCGGCGGGTCACCCGCCGCCCCCGGTGGGGCCGTCGCCGTACGCGCCCGGCGGCCGGTGGTACTCCTGCAGCGTCCGCACGCGGAGGTCGTGCTGCGTGCGGTCCACCGTGCTCTCGGCGGCGGCGGTGGCTGCGGCCGCGGTCGTGAGGCACGGGATGCGGTGGACATTGGCCGCCCGGCGGATGTAGGCGCCGTCGGCCCGGGCGCCCCGGCCCCGGGGGCTGTTGACGACCAGCGCCACCTTCCCCGCGGTGATGAGGTCGAGCGCGGTGGGCAGGCCGTTCGGCGCGGGCTCGTGGGGGTCGGGCTCCTCCCCCGCGGCCGTCACCTTGGCCACCCGCTGGGCGACGGGCACCCCGTTGCGCTCGAGGTGGTCGGCGGTGCCGTGGGTGGCGGCGATGGCGAACCCGAGGTCGACGAACTGCGTGGCGGCCCGCAGGCCGGCGGCCTTGTCGCGGTCGGCCAGGGACAGGAACACGAGGCCGCCGTCGGGCAGCCGGTCCCCCGCCGAGATCTGCGCCTTGCCGAAGGCCAGCCCGAACGTGCGGTCGATGCCCATGACCTCGCCCGTCGAGCGCATCTCGGGGCCGAGCACGGTGTCGGCGTCGGGGAAGCGGTTGAACGGCAGCACCGCCTCCTTCACCGCGATGTGGCCGTTCTCGACGGGCGGTCGCAGCAGGCCCTCGGCCCGCAGCTCGGCCAGCGTGACGCCGACCATCACCCGGGCGGCCACCTTCACGAGCGGGACCCCGGTGGCCTTGGCCACGAACGGCACGGTGCGGCTGGCCCGGGGGTTGGCCTCGATCACGAAGACCTGGCCCTGCTTGACCGCGTACTGCACGTTGATCAGGCCGCGGACGTCGAGGGCGTCGGCGAGGCGCCGGGTGTAGTCCTCGATGACCGCCACGGTGTCGGCGCCGAGCGAGTGCGGCGGTATCGAGCAGGCCGAGTCGCCCGAGTGGACGCCCGCCTCCTCGACGTGCTCCATGACCCCGCCGATGACGACCTCGCCGGTGTGGTCGCGGATGGCGTCGACGTCGACCTCGGTGGCGTCCTCGAGGAACCGGTCGACGAGCACGGGACGCGAGGCCGACAGCCCGCCCTCGATGCCGAGGCTGCCGAAGCTGGCCAGCTCGGCCATCGCCCGGCGCAGCCCCTCCTCGTCGTAGACGATCTCCATGGCCCGGCCGCCGAGCACGTAGCTGGGCCGCAGCAGCGCCGGGTAGCCGATGCGCCCGACGATGCCCAGGGCCTCGTCGACCGTGGTGGCCGTGCCGCCCGCGGGCTGCGGGATCTCGAGGCGGGCGCACAGGGCGTTCCACAGCTCACGGTCCTCGGCGGCGTCGATCGACGCCGGGGACGTCCCGAGGACCAGGCCCTCGGGCAGCGACCCCGCCAGCTTCAGCGGGGTCTGGCCGCCCAGGGCCACGACCACGCCCACGAGCTCGCCCGCCGCCTGTTCGGCCTCGATGACGTTCAGTGCGTCCTCGAGCGTCAGCGGCTCGAAGTAGAGGCGGTCGGACGTGTCGTAGTCGGTCGACACGGTCTCGGGGTTGCAGTTGAGCATGACCGTCTCGAAGCCGGCGTCGCCGAGGGCGAAGCTGGCGTGCACGCAGCAGTAGTCGAACTCGATGCCCTGGCCGATGCGGTTGGGGCCCGACCCGAGGATCAGGACCTTGCGCCGCCCGCTGGGCGACGACCTCGTCCTCGTCCTCGTAGGTCGAGTAGTGGTACGGCGTGGCGGCCGCGAACTCGGCGCCGCAGGTGTCGACCGTCTTGAAGGTGGGCCTGACGCCGGCGGCGACGCGGGCGGCGCGCACGGTGTCGTGGTCGCTGCCCCACAGCCAGGCGAGTTGGGCGTCGCTGAAGCCGAGCTGCTTGGCCCGCTTCCACCCGCGCCGGGCCATGCCGCCGAGCCCGGTGGCCGCAAGGTGCTCGCGCTCCTCGACGATGCGCAGGATCTGGTCGAGGAACCACGGGTCGACCCTGGTCCGCTCGGCCAGGGCGTCGACCGTGATCCCGCGGCGGAGAGCCGCCTCGAGCTGGAAGGGGCGGTCGGGGGTGCCGACCGCGGCTCGCGTCATCAGCTCGTCGTCGTCGAGACCGTCGAGCTGGGCCTCGGCCGGGTCGCAGTTGAGCCCGGCGCGCCCGTGCTCGAGGCTGCGCAGCGCCTTCTGCAGCGACTCGGGGAAGGTGCGGCCGATGGCCATCGCCTCGCCGACCGACTGCATCGACGTCCCGAGCACGGCGGGGCTCCCGGGGAACTTCTCGAACGCCCAGCGCGGCACCTTCGTGACCACGTAGTCGATGGTCGGCTCGAAGCTGGCCGGTGTCTTGCGGGTGATGTCGTTGGGGATCTCGTCGAGCGTGTAGCCGACGGCGAGCTTGGCCGCGATCTTCGCGATCGGGAACCCGGTGGCCTTCGACGCAAGGGCCGACGACCGACTGACCCGGGGGTTCATCTCGATGATGACCATCTCGCCGTTCGTCGGGTCGAGGGCGAATTGGACGTTCGACCCGCCCGTCTCGACGCCCACGCGGCGGATGCAGGCGAACGCCGCGTCCCGCATGGCCTGGTACTCGACGTCGGTCAGGGTCTGCGCCGGCGCCACCGTGATCGAGTCGCCCGTGTGGACGCCCATGGGGTCGAGGTTCTCGATCGAGCAGATGACCACGCAGTTGTCGGCGCGGTCGCGCATGACCTCGAGCTCGTACTCCTTCCACCCCGCGATCGACCGCTCGATGAGGATCTCGGAGATGGGGCTGGCGGCCAGGCCGGTGGCGGCCACCCGCTCGAACTCGGCCGCCGTGGTGGCGATGCCGGTGCCCTTCCCGCCCAGGATGAACGCCGGACGGATCACGACGGGCAGCCCGATGCGCTCGACCGCGGCCAGCGCGTCGTCCATCGTGTGGGCGGTGGCGGACGGCGGCACGTTCAGCCCGATGCCCTGCATCGCCACCTTGAAGAGCTCGCGGTCCTCGGCCGTGGCGATGGCCTCGGCGTTGGCGCCGATGAGCTCGGGGGTGCCGGGCACGCCCACGGCCTTGCGGTCGACCAGCTCCATCGCCAGGTTGAGCGCGGTCTGCCCGCCGAGCGTGGGCAGCACGGCGTCGGGGCGCTCGCGCTCGATGATCTTCGCCAGGTGGTCGGCGTCGAGCGGCTCGACGTAGGTGGCGTCGGCGAAGTCGGGGTCGGTCATGATCGTCGCCGGGTTCGAGTTGGCGAGGATCACGCGGTAGCCCTCGGACCGCAGCACCTTGCAGGCCTGCGTGCCCGAGTAGTCGAACTCGCAGGCCTGGCCGATGACGATGGGTCCGGCGCCGATGAGGAGGATCGACTCGATGTCGGTCCGGCGGGGCATCTAGCGCGCCCTCCGGCCGGAGGCGTCGATGAGGTCGGCGAACTCGTCGAACAGGTAGGCCGCGTCGTGGGGGCCCGGCCCCGCCTCGGGGTGGTACTGCACGCTGAACGCCCGCAGGGCCTCGGCCCTGATGCCCTCGATCACGCCGTCGTTCAGGTTGACGTGGGTGACGGTGACGTCGGGCCCCAGCGAGGCCTCAACGACGGCGTAGTTGTGGTTCTGGCTGGTGATCTCGACCCGCCCGCTCTGGAGGCGGCGCACCGGGTGGTTGCCGCCGTGGTGGCCGAACGGGAGCTTGTGGGTCGTGGCGCCGAGCGCCGTGGCCAGCAGCTGGTGCCCGAGGCAGATGCCGAACACCGGCACGCGGTCGACCAGGCCGGCGATGACCTCGGTGGCGCCCGCGACCGCCGCGGGGTCGCCAGGCCCGTTCGACAGGAACACGCCGTCGGGGCCTCGGGCGAGCACCTCGTCCGCCGGCGTGGCCGCCGGGACCACGATGACCTCGCCGAGCCCGGACAGGTGGCGGAGGATCGTGCGCTTGATCCCGAAGTCGTACGCCACGATGCGCCGGTCTCCCCCGCCGGGGCGCGGCGCCACCGTGTACGGCTCGGCGCAGGTGACGGTGGCGACCAGGTCCACGCCGTCGGTGCCCGGCTCGGCGACCGCCGCCGCCTTGAGGGCGACCTCGTCGCCGGCGCCGAATGCGCCCGGCATCGCCCCTGCCTCGCGGATGTGGCGGGTGAGGCGGCGCGTGTCGACGCCGGCGATGCCCGGCACGCCGTGCCAGCGCAGGTAGTCGTCGAGGCCGTCGGTCGCTCGCCAGTTCGACCGGCGGCGGGCCAGGTCGCGCACGACGACGCCGCGGGCGAAGGGGCGCCGGCTCTCGTCGTCGTCGGCGTTGACCCCGTAATTGCCGATGTGCGGGTACGTGAAGGTGATGATCTGCCCCGCGTAGCTGGGGTCGGACAGCACCTCCTGGTAGCCCGACAGCACGGTGTTGAACACCACCTCGCCGCTGGCGACCCCGCCGGCGGGTTCGGCGCCGATCAGCTCGCCCTCGAACGTGGTGCCGTCGGCGAGCACCAGCAGTCCCTCGCGCACGGTCACCGGTGGCCTCGTCGTGTGCTCCGTCGTGGCTGCTGCATGTTCATGCAGTATAGTGAATATTGCCGCGCTGACCTCATCGCTGCGCCTCGCCGTCGACCACGACCGGCTCGCCCGCCAGGATCGTGTGACGGACGCGGCCGGTCAGCTCCATGCCGGCGAACGGGGTGTTGCGGCTGCGGCTGGCCAGCGCACCGGCGTCGACCGTCCACGTCGCCGCGGGGTCGATCACGCACAGGTGCGCCGGGCGGCCCTCGGCGATCGGGCCGCCGTGAGTGTCGCCGGCACCGATGATCGCCGCCGGGCGCCACGACAGCAGGGCGAGCACGTCGGCGATCGGCAGGTCCAGGTGCGTCAGCGCGAGGGCCAGGGCGGTCTCCAGCCCCAGCATCCCCGGCGGCGCCTGGTCGAAGGGCTGCTCCTTCGTCTCGGGGGCGTGGGGGGCGTGGTCGGTGGCGATGCAGTCGACCGTGCCCGCCGCCAGGCCGGCGCGCACCGCGGCGACGTCGTCGTCGGTGCGCAGCGGCGGGTTGACCTTGAACACCGGGTCGAAGCCCGCGCAGGACGCGTCGGTGAGCGTGAAGTGGTGGGGCGTGGCCTCGCACGTCACCGCCAGGCCCTCGGCCTTGGCGGCCGCCACCAGGTCGATCGATCGCCGGGTCGACAGGTGCTGGAAATGGACCGCGCCCCCGGTCAGGCGGGCGAGCGCGATGTCCCGCATGACCATGACCTCCTCGGCCTCGGCCGGCTGCCCGGGGATGCCCAGCCGGGCCGACCAGGCGCCCTCGTGCATCGCACCGCCGGCGGCGAGCACGTCGTCCTCGCAGTGCTGCGCCAGGGTGACGCCGAGGCCCCGGGCGTACTCGAGCGCCCGGCGCATCAGGCGGGCGTCCTGCACGCCGCTGCCGTCGTCGGTGAAGAAGCGGACGCCGAGCTCGGCCAGCTCGGCCATGGGGGTCAGCCGCTCCCCCGCCCGGCCGACCGTGATCGCCGCCGACGTGCGCACCTCGCACGCCGCCCCCCGGCCCAGGTCGAGCACCTCGCGGGCGACGCCGGCCGAGTCGATCGCCGGGGTCGTGTTGGGCATGGCCAGCACGCAGGTGAAGCCACCCAGGGCCGCGGCACGGGCGCCGGTCTCGACGGTCTCGGCCTCCTCCTTGCCGGGCTGGCGGAGGTGGGTGTGCAGGTCGACCAGGCCAGGCGCCACCACGCACCCGCCCGCGTCGAGCGTCTCGTCGGCGCGCAGGTCGCCGTCGGCGGTCACCGCGCGGACCAGGCCGTCCTCGACCAGGACGTCGGCCCGCCGGGAGCCGGTGGCGTCGACGACCTCGCCGCCGCGGATGACGATCGACTTCATCTCATTCCTTCCGGGTCGGGCTGGCGGCCGAGGTCGCGGCCCGAGCCCAGCAGGTCGAACAGCACCGCCATGCGCACGGCCACGCCGTTGCGCACCTGGTCGATCACCACCGACCGGGGCAGGTCGGCCACGTCGGCCGCGATCTCGACGCCTCGGTTCATGGGGCCGGGGTGCATGACGATGGCCTTCTCGCCGAGCAGCTCGACCCGCCGGCGGGTGAGACCGAAGCAGGCGGTGTACTCGCGCAGCGAGGGCAGCAGCGCCTCGGTCATCCGCTCGCGCTGCATCCGCAGGAGGTAGACCGCGTCGACGTCGGGGAGCACCGCGTCGATGTCGTGGCTGACCCGCACCGGCCAGCCGTCCGTGTTCGGCGGCAGCAGCGTGGGCGGGGCCACCAGCGTCACCTCGGCGCCGAGCTTGGTGAACGCCCACACGTCGCTGCGGGCCACCCGGCTGTGGTTGACGTCGCCGACGATGGCGATGTGGCGGCCCGCCAGGCCGCCCAGGTGCTCGCGGATCGTGTAGCAGTCGAGCAGGGCCTGGGTCGGGTGCTCGTGCCAGCCGTCGCCGGCGTTGACCACGCTGCCCGACACCCACTGCGCGACCTGGTGGGGCACCCCCGCCGAGCGGTGCCGCACGACGATGCAGTCGACCCCCATCGCCTCGATGGTCTCGACCGTGTCCCGCAGCGACTCGCCCTTGTTCACCGACGACGTCGACACCGAGAAGCTGAGCGTGTCGGCCGACAGCCGCTTGGCCGCCTGCTCGAAGCTGAGGCGAGTACGGGTCGAGTCCTCGTAGAACAGCCAGCTCACCGTGCGCCCCTGCAGGGCGGGGACCTTCGGCATCCGCCTGCGGCTGACCTCGACAAAGCTGTCGGTCAGCGTCAGCAGGTTCTCGATCTCGGCGGCGGTGAGGTCGGCCACGCCCAACAGGTGGCGGCGACCGGTCGCGGCCACGGCCCTCACCGGTACCCGTCCTTGAGCACCTCGCCCAGCTCGACACCGTCGAGGGTGGCGTTCACCACCTCGTCGCGCCGGGTGGGCAGGTTCTTGCCCACGTAGTCGGGGCGGATCGGCAGCTCGCGGTGGCCGCGGTCGACCATCACCGCCAGCTGCACCGCCCGGGGCCGGCCGTAGGTGTGCACCGCGTCGAGCGCGGCCCGGATCGTGCGCCCCGTGAACAGCACGTCGTCGACCAGCACCACCACCCGGCCCGTGAGGTCGACCGGGATGTCGGTGACCGCGGCCGGCAGGACAGGGCGCAGCCCGATGTCGTCACGGTGGAAGGCGACGTCGAGCGTGCCCTGCGGCGGGGCCTCGCCGTCGATCTTGCCGAGCGCCTCGGTCAGCGCCTCGGCGAAGGCGACGCCGCCGGTCTGGAGCCCGACGACCACCACCTCGTCGAGGCCGTGGTTGTGCTCGATGACCTCGTGCGCCATGCGCCACACGGCCCGGCGCACGTCGTCGGCTTCGAGCACCTGCGTCCGGGCAACGAAAACGCCCCCGAACGGGGGCGTCGACTTACGTTCGCGCTCTGCCAATCGGGGACCTCCCCATCGATATGTCATCGATCTGGCCGTGCGGGACTCGCGGGACCCGCTTCACGGTCAGGACGGCAGCGTAGCAGCGGGGACGCGACGTTCCGGGCATCCGTTCTGCCCGCCGGGGCTGTCAGCGCGAGGGCTCGGCGGGTCGGCGCGCCCGGGCCCACACCGTCGTGCCGTCGGCCTCGCCCAGCTCGACGAACCCGGCCGCGGCGGCGACCGCGGCGGACACCCGGTCGGCGGGGTCGGTGCGGGCCCACACCTGGACGAGATCCCCGCCGCCGGGCGCGAGGGCCCACTCCGCCAGCAGCCGGGTGGCGTCCGACGCCAGGCCGCGGCCTCGGTGCTCGGCCGCGGTCCACCAGCTCATCTCGCCGCGTCGGCGGACCCGGTCGACGTTCCGCAGGCCGATCTCGCCGAGCACCGCATCGCCGCCGCCGAGCGGGCCGACCACCAGGTCGAGGCACAGCCCTGCGGCCCGCCGGGCCGGCTCGCCACGGATCCAGCGCTCGGCCGCCGGGGTCGACACTTCCGCGGGCACGCCCGCGCTCGACGCCAGCACGGGGTCTCGCCAAGCCGCCACCAGGGCGGCGATGTCGCCGGGCGTCGGCGCCCACGGCCGGAGGACGATGCCGGCGGCCCGGTCGACGAGCGGCGGCTCGGGCAGCCCCAGCGGAGAAGCGTCGGCGGGAACCGCCCGTCGGCGCGCCCTTCCGCCCTCACCCCGGCGGCCGCCCGCCGGACGACCCGAGCCGGCCGCGCCGGTCACGACGAGTCGGCGCCCCTGTCATCCGGTGGGCGTGCCTCGGCGGCCACGGCCGAGAGAACGCCGTTCACGAACCGCGGCGAGTCGTCGGTGCCGAACCGGCGGGCCAGCACCACCGCCTCGTTGATGACCAGCGCCTGGCTGCGCTCGGGCACCTCGTACAGCTCGTAGGCCGCCATGCGCAGCACCGCCCGGTCGACGGCCGCCAGGCGCGCCAGCGACCAGCGGGGCGCCACCAGCCGCGCCAGCACGGCGTCGATGCGCTCGGCGTGTGCATCGACGCCCGTGGCCAGCTCGACGGCGAGGGCGTCGGGGGCGACGGGCAGGCCGGCCAGCACGTCGGCCACCGGCACGCCCTTCGACTCGGCCTCGTACAGCAGCTCGAGGGCCCGCTCGCGGGCCGACCGCCGGCTCTCGGCCTCGCTGGGCTCGAGGTCGCCCAGGTCGCGGTCGCCGCCCGGCGCCCGAGGGGTCATGCCCGGGTGAGGTACTCGGCGCTGCGGGTGTCGACCTTGATGCGCTCGCCCTCGTTGACGAACAGCGGCACCTGCACGACGAGGCCGGTCTCGAGCGTGGCCGGCTTGCGGGCGCCCGACACGCGGTCGCCCTGGATGCCGGGCTCGGTGGTGGCGACGGTCAGCTCGACGGCGGCGGGCAGGTCGGTGCCGATGATCTCGTCCTTGTAGAACTGGAGGACCATCGTCGAGCCGTCGACGATGTAGTTGGTGGCGTCGCCGAGGGTGGACGGGCCCACGTGGATCTGCTCGTAGGTCTCGTTGTCCATGAACACGTAGTCGCCGCCGTCGCGGTACAGGAACTGCATGTCCTTCTTGTCGACCACGGCCTGCTGGACCCGCTCGTCGGCCCGGAAGGTCTTGTCGAGCACCCCACCCGACCACGCGTTGCGCAGCGTCGTGCGCACGAAGGCCGGGCCCTTGCCCGGCTTGACGTGCTGGAAGTCGACGACCTGGAACAGCCCTTCGGGGAGGTCGAGGGTCATGCCCCTCTTCAGGTCGTTGGTGGTGGTGGCGGCCATCTGTGCTCCTGGCGCGGGGGTCTAGAGGGAGGGCTCCTTGGGCGCCAGCGTCAGGGTGCGGCAGCCCTCGGCGGTGACCACGACGGTGTCCTCGATGCGGACGCCGCCGTGCTCGGCGAGGTAGACGCCGGGCTCGACGGTGACGACGTGGCCGTCGGCCAGACTACCAGTCGCACTCGCCGACACCCGAGGCGACTCGTGGATGTCGAGGCCCACCCCGTGGCCGGTGCCGTGCAGGAAGGCGTCCTCCCAGCCGACGTCGCGCAGCACCGACCGGCAGGCCTCGTCCACGGCGGTGACGTCGACGCCCGCCCGGACGGCGGCCACCCCGGCGGCCTGCGACGCGTGCACGGCGTCGAGCATCCGCCGCTGGGTGGCACTGGGCTCGCCGACCATGACCGTGCGGGTCATGTCCGAGTGGTACCCGTCGAGCAGCGCGCCGAAGTCGATCACGACCAGGTCGCCCTCGGAGATGGGGCGCTCCCCCGCCCGGTGGTGGGGCATGGCGCCGTTCGGCCCCGAGGCCACGATCGTGTCGAACGACGGGCCGTCGGCGCCCAGCCGCCGCATCTGCCACTCGAGCTCGAGGGCGACCTCGGCCTCGGTGGCCTCCTCCCCCAGCCGGTGGCGCACGGCGGCGAGCGCGGCGTCGGCCATGGCGCAGGCGGCCTCGATGCGGGCGACCTCGCCGGCGTCCTTGACCCGCCGAAGATCCTCGACCAGGCCCTCGGTGGGCACCAGCTCGGCCTCGGGGAACCAGTCGGCGCCGTAGCGGCGCTGCTGCGCCCACGTGACCGCCTCGGCCTCGAGGCCCAGCCGGGCCCCCGGCGGGACCTGCGGCGCCAGGTGCCCGCGCTGCTCGTCGGCCGTGCGCCCGATGAGCACCTCGGCGTGCGCCCCGGCCACGGCGATCTGGCTCGCCGCCTGGTCGCGGTACCGGCCGTCGGTCACGAACACCAGGTCGTCGGGCCGGACCAGCAGCAGCGCGGCGGAGCCCGTGAAACCGGTGAGGTACCGGATGTTGGTGAGGTTGGTGATCAGCAGGGCGTCGCAACCGGCGGCGCCGAGGCCCTCCCGCAGCCGGGTCGCCCGGTCGGCGACGTCCATCGGGGGCAGGGAGGCGCGATCGAAGGTCACGCCGCGCAGGATAGAGGCCGGACCTCGCCCAGCCCTCGGGTCAGGAGTCGAGGAGGCGGGCGACGGCCTTGACCGCGAGCACGTAGCCGAGCCCGCCCAGGCCGGCGATCGTGCCGGTGGCGACCGGCGACACGACCGAGAGGTGGCGCCAGCCCTCGCGGGCCTGGGGGTTCGACAGGTGCACCTCGACGACCGGCCCGGGGAAGGCGGCCAGGGCGTCGTGGATCGCCCACGCGTAGTGCGTGAACGCCCCGGGGTTGATCACGATGGCGCCGGCGCGCCCGCGTGCCTGCTGGATGGCGTCGACGATCTCGCCCTCGTGGTTCGACTGGAGGTGCTCGACCTCGAGGCCCAGCTCGGCCGCGGCGTGACGGACCATCTCGACGTGGTCCTCGAGCGTGGCGGTGCCGTAGACCTCGGGCTCGCGCTCGCCCAGCAGGTTGAGGTTCGGGCCGTTGAGCAGCAGGACCGTGCCCCGCCCGCCCGTGGGCTCCTCATGGTGCACCCTCGCATGAGCGCCCGGATCGCTCCGCTCGGTCATGACCCGCCCGCCATGGCGTCCAGCGTGGCGGCGGCCGCCGCAGGGTCGACACCGGTCACGACCTCGACGCCCGCCGGGCCGTCGAGGGCGAACGTCAGGCCGTCGACGGCCTTCTTGTCCCGGGCCATGAGCACCAGCAGCTCGTCCCGGTCGAGCCCGCCCGGCAGGTCGGTGCGCAGCCCGTAGGCCGCGGTCACCCGGCGGTGCTCGTCGACCCGGCCCGGTCGATGCGGCCGAGGCGGTGGGCCAGCTCGGCGGCGTACACCAGGCCGACCGCGACCGCCTCGCCGTGGCGCAGGTCGTAGCGGCCGCCCGTCTCGAGGGCGTGGGCAAGCGTGTGCCCGTAGTTGAGGTCGCGCGCCCGCGTGTTGGCGAGGTCCTCGCGCTCGTCGGCCGCCACCACCGCCGCCTTGATGCGGACGCACCGGCGATCGCTCGGCGAGGGGCAGGGCGAGCAGGTCGTCGCCGGTCAGGAAGTGGTACTTGGCCATCTCGCCGAGCCCGCTCCGCCACTCCCGCTCGGGCAGCGTGGTCAGCGCGTCGGTGTCACACACCACCGCCCGCGGCTGCCAGAAGGCCCCGACGAGGTTCTTGCCCTCGGGCAGGTTCACGCCGGTCTTCCCGCCGATGGCGGCGTCGACCATGCCGAGCAGCTGGTCGGCACGGCGACGCCGACCCCACGGTGGTAGACGGCGGCGGCGAAACCGGCGACATCGGTGACCAGCCCCCGCCGACGGCCACCACCTGGTCGGCGCGGGTGAGGCCCCAGCGGGACCACGCCCGGCACAGCTCCTCGACGGTGGCGAGCGACTTGGCCGGCTCGCCGTCGCCGATCATGAAGCCTCGTGCTCGCGCCCCGGGTCGACCGCGAGGTCGATGCCGGCCTGGGTGACCACCGCCACCCGCCGCACGGACGGGGCAGCCGCGCCGCCAGCTCCGCCCCGCCGGCGCCCACGAGACGGGGTAGCGCCCCCCCCGACCGGACCTCGACGACGATGGGGGCGTGGGCGCCCGGCCGCCAGTGCGCCCGGGCTCATTGGCGCACCCTTCGGGATCCGCGCGATGTGCCTTCGGCCCTTCGGGCCGGGTAGGGCACTGTGCTCATGGTTCGCTCGCTGCGCTCGCTCACGGGCGGGCCTCGGCGGGGGCGGCGGCGACGAGGGCCGCGATGTGGCGCGCGAGGGCGCGCTTGGGCTTGTCGTCGCCG
>CAWCLR010000017.1:0-117021 GCA_963796415.1 uncultured Acidimicrobiales bacterium
GGGAGCCGGGCGCTCGTCTGGCGTGGGCCAGCTCGGTCGACGACGTGACCATCGACGTCACGTTCGAGCAGCTCGACTCGAGGCGCACCCGCGTCCGGGTCGACGGCACGGCCACGGGACCGACGGCGGGGGACGGCTTCTCCTTCGTGCGGATGACGCCCCAATGGCTGCCCCGCTACCTCGACCGGCGGGCCGCGGGCCGGACCCGCCCCCCGCTCGGGCGCCTGCACGTCGTGCTGCGCTACGAGAAGCCGGCGGCGGCCGCCCGCTGGCTGGCCGAGGCGTTCGGCTTCGAGGCGCCCGGCGAGATCCCCGAGCAGGAGCCCGAGCCCGAGCACACGTGGGTGGAGCTGCGGGTCGGTGACGGGGCGGGTGCGATCATCCTGTGGGGCCTGGAGGCCGGAGGCGAGGTGTCCGCGGGCGACCACATGCCCTGGGTGTTCGTCGACGACCTCGACGCCCACCTGGCGCAGGCCGAGAAGGCGGGCGCCACGATCGTGTCGCCGATCGTCCACCACGGTTTCCGCTCCTACACCGCCGCGGACTGCGAAGGCCGCCACTGGGTGTTCGCCCAGGCGCCGCGGCCTCCATCACCGGCTGACGGCGCCACGTCAGGGGATGTTCACATCGCGGACATCCCCACGGCAGCAGGCTGGCGGGCGTGCCCACGCTGATCCGCGACGCCGGGGTCGACGTCCCGGCCTTCGACCCCACAGACCCGGCGCTGCACCGTGACCCGGCGCCGCTGTACCGGTACCTCCGCGAGCGGGCGCCGGCGCTCGAGCTGGCCGACGGGACCTGGATCGTCACCCGCCACGCCGACGTCGCCCGCCTCCTGCGCAGCCGGGCCATCAGCTCGGCCCAGATCGGCGGCGACCCCGGCGGGCCGGCCGCCACCCTGGCCGAGAACGGGAAGCACCTGATCCTGGCGTCCGACCCGCCGGTCCACACCCGGCGGCGCGGGCGGTCGCGCACCGGTTCACCTCGCACCCGGTCGAGGCGCTGGCGCCGGTGGTCGAGGCGCACGTCGCCCACCGGCTCGACGACCTGGCTGCGGCGCTCGACCACGACGGGCGGGCCGACCTGGTCGAGGTCGTGTGCGGCCGGATCCCCATGGACACGCTGTGCAGCCTGCTCGGACTGCCGCCCGAGGCGGCCCCTGACCTGCGCCGGTGGACCACCGCCCTGGTGGACGGCCTCGACCCGTGGGCCGACGGCGCCGCCGCCGACCGGGCGGGCGCGGCGCTGGACGAGGTCGTCGCCTTCCTGGCCCCGCAGGTCGCGGCGCGCCGGGCCGATCCCCGGGACGACCTGATGTCGGTGCTCGCCACCGCCCCCGACCTGACCCCCGACGAGCAGCTGCACAACACCGTGCTGTTCCTCAACGCTGGCCTCGACACCTCGGGCGACCTGCTGGCCAACGCCGTGGCGCGACTGCTCGAGACGCCGGGCGCCTGGGCGCATCTCGCCGCCGACCCCGCGGGTCGGGCTGCGGCCGTGGGGGAGGAGGTCGCCCGCTACGACAGCCCGGTGCAGTTCTCCATGCGCCGCACCGTCGACCCGGTGGAGGTGGCCGGTACCAGCGTTCCGGCCGGCCGCCCGCTGCTGCTCGGCCTCGGGGCGGCCAACCGTGACCCGGACGTCTTCGACGATCCCGATTCGTTCGTCGTCGACCGGGCCGACCGGCGGCACCTGGCGTTCGGGGGCGGCGCCCACCTGTGCCTGGGCGCGCCGGTCGCCCGCCTCGAGGTGGCGGTCACGCTGCGCGAGCTGGCCCGCCGCTTCCCGACCCTGCACCTGGCGGGCGAGGCGGCGTGGCGGCCCCGGCTCGCGTTCCGCGGCCGGGCGGTGGTCCCGGTCACCGTGACAGCCTCACCCCGCGGCGGCGCTGAGGAGCGCGCTCGGCACGACGACGGATGATCGGGCGGTGAGCGCCGCCCGTCCGGACGGGTCGAGGGGCGTCAGTCCCCGCCGGCGCAGCGGGCTGCCCGACCGAGGAGAACCGCCCGCTCCCGCGCGTTGCGGGTGAGGGAGGCGGCCCGCTCGAAGTCGCGGCGCGCCTCGGCGCGGCGGCCGAGCTTCTCGAGCAGGTCGCCCCGCACCGCGGGGAGCAGGTGGTAGCCCTGCATCGTCGGCTCGTCGACCAGCGTGTCCACGACCTCGAGCCCCGTCGCGGGCCCGAACGCCATCGACAGGGCCACCGCCCGGTTCAGCTCGATCACCGGCGTCGGCGTGAGCTGGGCGAGGGCGTCGTAGAGCGCGGCGATCTGCCCCCAGTCGGTGGCGTCGGCCGTGCGGGCCCGGGCGTGGCAGGCGGCGATGGCGGCCTGCAGGGCGTACGGTCCCCGGGCCCCGCCCAGCGCAGACGCCCGGTCGAGGGCGGCGAGGCCCCGGGTGATCTGGGCCTGGTTCCACAGCCGGCGGTCCTGGTCGAGCAGCAGAACCGGCTCGCCGGCCGGCGTGGTGCGGGCGCCCGCCCGCGAGGCCTGGACCTCCATGAGGGCCACCAGGCCGTGGACCTCGGGCTCCTCGGGCGCCAAGCCGGCGAGCACGCGGCCGAGCCGCAACGCCTCGTTGCACAGCTCGGGTCGGAGCCAGTCGTCGCCGGCCGTGGCCGCGTAGCCCTCGTTGAACACGAGGTAGATCACCTCGAGGACGGAGGCCAGGCGGTCGCCCAGCTCGGACCGGGCCGGCAGCTCGAAGGGGACCCGGGCGGCGCGCAGCGTCCGCTTGGCGCGGACGATGCGCTGCGCGACGGTGGGCTCGGGCACGAGGAAGGCCCGGGCGATCTCGTCGGTGCGCAGGCCGCCCAGCATCCGCAGGGTCAGCGCCACCCGGGTGTCGCGCGACAACACCGGGTGGCAGGCGATGAACATGAGCCGGAGGAGGTCGTCGCCCACGTCGTCGTCGAGGGCCGCCTCGTCCTCGACGGTCACCGCACGCGTCGTCGCCGTCATCTCGTGGCCCGCCTGCTGCTGCTTGCGATCGAGGCGCTCGCGGCGGCGCAGCAGGTCGACCGCCTTGTTCTTGGCGGTGGCCGTCAGCCAGGCCCCGGGGTTGTCGGGCACGCCCGACACCGGCCATCGCTCCAACGCCGCCACCAGGGCGTCCTGCGCCAGGTCCTCGGCGATGCCGACGTCGCCCACCATCCGTGCCACCCGGGCGATGACCTTGGCCGACTCGATGGCCCAGATGCCGTCGACGGTGCGGCGGATCCGGTCGGTCGTCTCGTCGGCGGGGTCAGCGTCGGGCGGCACGGTGGCGGGCGGGTGGGTCACTCGAAGTCCGAGAACTCGGCGACGCGGCGGATGTCGATCTTCGTGGCGCCGGAGATCTTCGCGAACCGCTTGGCGTGCTCGATGGCCTCTTCCTTCGACTTGACGTCGAGGATGGCGAAGCCGGCGATCAGCTCCTTGGCCTCGGCAAACGGGCCGTCGGTGACCGTCGCCTCGCCGTCAGTGATCGTCAACCGGGCACCGTGCCGGCTCGAGCGCACGCCCTCGCCGGCCAGCAGCACGCCCGACCGCGCCGCCTCCTCCATGTAGGCGCCCAGCGCGGCGACCATTTCGGGGGTGGGCGGGGTGTCGGCCTCGTAGGCCTCGTCCGAGTAGTTGATCACCATGAACCGCATCGTGCTTCCTCCTGTTGGTGGGTGGTTCACCAGGGACGTCGAACGGCACGCCGTGCGATCGACACGCGCCGCCACGATCTTTCGACCAGCATGACGCGGCCGCGAGCCGTCGCCGGCGGCACGGCGGCCGTTGCGTCAGGGTGCGGTGACGCGGTCGATGTGACCGCGGAGGTACGCGAGCACGGCGGGGTGGTCCTCGGGCACCGGGTCCCACAGCCGCGCCGCGGCGCAGACGACCTGCCACCGGGCCAGCAGGGCGTCGTCGACGGGGCGGGCGGCGCGGTAGGTGCGGAGGTACCGGGCGAGGATGATGCGCCGGCCGACCGGGGCGAGCGCACGCGCCACCAGCGGCGCCCCCGGCGGAAGGGTGCCGAAGCGCACGAGGATCCACGTGCGGGCCAGGTCGCCGGTGGGCGCGCCGCGGGTGGCGTCGCCCCAGTCGATGACCGCGGGGGCGTCGACGGTGCCGAGGATGTTGCCGATGTGCATGTCGCCGTGGCACAGGCGGTCGCCCGTGGGCAGGTCGTCGAGCAGGGACAGGACCCGTGACCGCAGGTCGTCGGGCAGCGCGTCGGCCACCGCGATGCGTTCGGCGAGGACCTCGCGGAGTGCCGGGAGATCGGTCGGGGCGACACGCTCGTGCATCGCCGCGTGGAGGTCCCCCATGACCCGCCCGGCAGCGAACACCGACAGCGGGCGCCGGTCGAGGGCGTCGAGCATGTTGCGGCCGTCCACCCGCTCGGTCACGAGGCCGGGCCGGCCGTCGACCGTCGTCGTGCCCACGAAGGCCGGCACGGGATAGCCGTCGGCGCCGAGGCTGCGCAGCGCTGTGGCCTCGGCCTCGACCCGCCAGGCGTGCGACGGGGTCGCGCAGCAGCTTGAGCACGGTGCCGTCGGCCTGGAGGAAGACCTCGGCCTCGCGCCCCTGGGCCAGCAGCTCGCGCTCGATCACCGCGTGGAGGCTACGTGTCGCCACAATGGGGTCATGGCCAACGACGCCCCGACCGACGCGGCAGAGACGAACGCCGGCAGACCCGCGGACGCGGCCGCCCCGCCCGAACCGGCCAGCGCGCCGGCCCGCCCCGTCTTCCTCTTCGATGGTGACTGCGCCTTCTGCACGACCTGCGCCGACTTCATCGAGCGCCGGATCCCGGCCGACGCCGAGGTCACGCCCTGGCAGTTCGCCGACCTCGACGCCCTCGGAGTCCGTCAGGCGGACGCCGAGGAGGCCGTGATCTGGGTGGCGCCCGACGGCTCGACCGCGGCCGGGCCCGAGGCCATCGCCCGGCTGCTGGTCGCTGCGGGCTCGTTCTGGCGCCCCGTCGGCTGGGTCCTCGGCGCCGCACCGGTGCGGTGGCTGGCGTGGCCCGTGTACCGATGGGTGGCCCGCAACCGTCACCGGATGCCCGGCGGAACCCCCGCCTGCTCGCTGCCCCAGGCCGAGCGCGACCGCCGCGCCGCGAGCTGATCAGGTTGCCATCTCGCGTCACCTCCGGTTCACTGAGAAGCCACCGACGGCTCGTGTGGCGCTCACCCGCGCGATACTCGTCGTGGTGACGCCGCCGCACATGGAACCGACCGCCGCTCACATGGGTACGCGCGTTCGTGCGCCCTACATCCACGCCGACCTGCCGGCGACCCCGTCGTCGACGCTCCGTGCTCACCCTCGGATGCTGGTCATGGTGTTCGGTTTGTTCCTCGCGCTCGCCGTCGCCGCTGCGATGGCGGGGTCGCAGGTGCTGCTCACCTGGGACGAGCCCATCGCCCGCTGGGTCGAGGCCCACCGCACCGCTCTGCTCGACGACGTGTTCCGCACGTTCTCGCGCCTCGGTTCGACCATCCCGGTGCTGGTCGTGGCGACCGCGGTCGGCATCGCCGCGTGGCGACGGTGCCGGGCTGTCGGCGTGGCGCTGATCGTGGCCACGTTCAGCAAGCCGCTGGTCGAGACGGTGCTGAAGGCCGTGGTCGACCGTGACCGGCCGAACTTCGGGCGGCTCGTCGAGGGCAATGGCCCGTCGTTCCCCAGCGGGCACGTCATGGCGGCCATGGCGCTGTGGGGCATGCTCCCGCTGGTCGTGTCGCTGTACACGCGCCGGCGCGACGTGTGGTGGGGCTCCGTGGTCGTGGCGGCCACCATCATCGGGGGCATCGCCGCCAGCCGCGTCTACCTCGGGGTGCACTGGTACTCCGACGTGGTCGGCGGCCTGTTGGCCGGCGCCATCTTCCTGGTGGGCGTGCAGGCCGTGTACGACCACCAGCACCGGGCTCACGGCTGTGGCCTGTGCGACGCCGACGAACCCGAGGGCGACGGCGTGCCGGTGGCGGTATCGGTGCCGCGGCGGCGCGACGCAGTGGACGAGCCCGTCCTCGCCGCGCCCGCGCCCGACGTCCTCTGATCTCGAGGGCCTCTCACGCCGGGGTGCCCAGGGGGCGCAGGGCGTCGAGATATGCGGACGATGCGTCGTGCGCGCCGGCGATCAGGTCGGGAGTGCGGGTGAGGTCGCCGAGGCGCAGGCGGGGCGGGTCGCCGTGGGGCATCAGGTGCACCTCGACCTCGGGAGGCACGTCCTCGAGCTCGCGTCGGAACCGGTGGCGGCGCGCCACCCAGTACGCCTCGATGGCCGCCCCGAGCGGGCGGCGGCTGGCGGACCAGTCGCGGGTGGACAGCGGGCCCACCTCGACGACGTAGATGGTGCGGGCGCCCAGGGCGACGGCCCGCCGCACGGGCACGTCGTTCACGACGGCGCCGTCGATGTAGCGCCGGCCGTCGATGGTCACCGGCGGGAACACGGCGGGCATGGCGGCCGAGGCGAGCAGGGCCTCGACCAGCGGCCCCTCCGAGAACCAGGCGTCGGCGCACGCCTCGACGTCGGTGGCGACGCAGTGGAAGGGGACGGCGAGGTCGGCGAAGGACGTGGCGGCGACCGACCGCTCGATCAGGCGGTGCAGCCCGTCGCGGCTCGCGACCGACTCGCCCCGGCGAATCAGGGCGACCGCCGGCGGCAGCCAGGGCCGGGGCAGCACGCCACGGGCATCGGCGGTGCTCCACGCCTCCTCGAGGCGGGTGACGCCCCCGACGGTCGGATCGTGGGCGAGCGCGGCGCCGTTGAGCGCGCCGATCGAGCACCCCACGACCAGGTCAGGGCGCACCCCGTGCTCGACGAGCGCCCGCAGGACCCCGACCTGGACGGCGCCCATGTTGGCCCCGCTCGACAGCACGATGGCCACCGGCCCGGCCGGCCGGCGCGGCCTCGCGGGCAGGACGACGACGTCGTCCACGTCAGCCGGCCAGCCGGGCGGAGACGAGCGCGTCCTCCGCGCGCTGCCGGCGGTCCCACAGGGTGCGGGGGCGGAGGCCGCGGTGCTGGGCGATGTCGGCGACCCGCTGCCCGCCGATGCGCGACCGGGCGATGAGCTCCGCGTCGTCCCGCTCGACGATGCCCGCGGCCACCGCGTCGGCGAGCACCTCGGTGAGCTCGACCGCGGGATGCTCGACCGGACGGTGGACGGTCCACCCGCGGTCGAGGATCGCGGCCTGCGCCGCGGGGTCGGCCGACGGGGTGGCCAGCAGCTTGGGCACGCCCCGGCGCAGCTCCTGCGCGGCGTCGAGCAGGATGTTGGCGGCGACGCGCCCCGGCCGGCGCTCGATGGGGTAGCGGCGGATGCGGTGGTACACGGCGGTGACGGCGGCTGCCGCCCGCTCGTCGGCGTCACCGAGGGCCCACCACCGCCGGGCCAGGGCCCGCGTGCCCGGGAGCAGCAGCTGCAGGAGCACCCGGGCGGCGAGCGCGTCGCCCGAGACCGCCCGACGCACCAGCGCCAGCAGCACGCGGTCGGCGTCGGCCGGGTGCGCGGCCCGCACGAAGCGCTCGACGTCGGCGAGCGACACCGCCCCGCCGGCGGCGTCGCAGACGTCCCGCAGCCGCCGCCGGGCGCCCCGGTCGGCGCTCAGCCGCCGCCACTCGTCGTCCAGCTGATCGAACACGCTTCTCATCGGGTGCCTCCCCATCTCCGCTCTCTCGGTGCGACGGACGATGGCGGTCGGAGGTCCCCCGGGATGTCCCCCGCCCTGGTCACGGGGTGGGCGCCCGGTCCGTACGATCGGGGTGGGGAGCGGCTCGACCGGGGCAGCCGAGACGGGATGGGTGACGGATGGCATCGACGTGGTGACGGCGCTCCTCGCGGCGACAGCCGCGGCCGTGGCCTCCCTCGGCGTGCGCACGACCGCCCGGACGGCGAGGGCGTCCCGCCTGTGGTGGGTCGCCGGGCTGGCGGCTGCCGGCTCGACTGCGGGTGTCGCGGCCACGGGGGGACCTGTGCCGGTGGGGACGGCGCTTGTCGGTGCTGGTTTGGCTGCGGCGTCGGTCGTCGACGCGGTCGAGGGTCGGATCCCCACATCCGTGGCCCGCGCCACCACGGCGGCGTCCTGCGGCGCGCTGGTGGTTCACGGCCACTCGTCGGGCGACTGGGGCTCGGTGGTCGCGGCGGTCGGGTCGACGGCGCTGCTCGCCGGGCTGTGCCTCGCGCTGTGGCTGGCGGGAGTGGCCGGGTTCGGGGACGTGCGCTTGGCGACCGGAACCTCCACCGCGCTGTTCGGTGGTCTGCCGGCGCTGCTCGTGTTCCTGTGGATCGCGGTCGCGGCCGTGGGAGGCGCAGCGTTGCGACGCCGTGTCGCCGAGCGGCTCAGGTTGCCGTCCACCCCAGTAGGCAACCCGCGTGCGACCGTGCCCCTCGCGCCACCGATGGCGGTCGCTTGGGCGTGCACCGTGTTCCTCGGATGAAACGCACCGCAGCTCGACGGAGGCGTACCGCCGCTAGGGCGTCAAGGTGCCGACGACCGCTTCGAGGTCGGCGAGGCGCCGGCGCACCTCGTCGTCGCGGAGGCCGACCTCGCGCAATGCGACCCCGTACCCGGCGACCGCGGCGTGGGCTGCGCGCCGGTGCCCGACCGCGGCGTGGGCCCGCACGACGAGGTGGTGGGCCCGGTCCGACCAGGCGTCCACGTCGAGGGCGACCTCGCCCATCTCGCGCGCCCGATCGGCGTCGCCGTGGGCCAGCAGCAGCTCACCGGCCCGGGCGGCCAGCGCAGCCACCTTCGCCCGCCGCGCCTCGACGTCGGGGAGCGCCCAGTCCGCCGCCGCCAGGTCGATCGGCTCGCCCCGCCACAGCGCCACCGCCTCGACCATCGGCCCGAGGGCAGCCGAGGGCTCGCCCCGCCGGTCGGCGTCGAGGGCCGCCTGCGCGAGCTCGTCGAAGCGCCACAGGTCGGTGTCGAACCACTCGCCCCGGTGCACGATGAGGGCGTCGCCGTGGGACTGCACGAGGAACGAGGCGTCACGGCCGCGCCGCTCGGGCTCGAGCGCACGGAGCAGGTGCGTGAGGGTGACCCGGAGGTTGCGGGCCTGGCCCTCGGCGTCGAGCTCGGGCCACAGGTCGGCCGCGACTTGCTGGCGCCCGTCGAGGCGCCGCAGGACGAGGTGAGAGAGCAGGTCGCGGACCCGGCGGCGGCGCCACTCGGGCGCGTCGACGGGTCGGCCGTCTCGCTGCAGTTCGACCGAGCCGAGGAGCCGCAGCTCGAGCCGACCGGTGGGCGGAACCGGCAGTCGGGCGAGGGCGGTGCGGGCCGGGCGCTCGTACCGGCTGCCGGGCTCGTCGGCCCACCGGCGCACGTGCGGCTGGCCCTGCGGCCACAGAGACTCGAGCAGCGCCCAGCCCCGCCGGTCGTCGGCCGGGACCCGGGCGAGGCCCAGCTCAGTTGCCCAGGGCAGCGGCAGGAAGGCGCGCACCACCTCTGGCTCGACGCGTGCCGCCGACCGGAGCGGGCTCTCGTCGCCCACCCGCAGGGCCACGATGGCGCGGGCGAGGTCGCGCGCCTCGGCGAAGTAGGGGCCGAGGTCGGCCTCGTCCCAGTGGGGCCGCGTGCTGGGGACCAGCACGTACCAGATGGTGAGCGCCCGCTGCTGCGCCGACGCACCGAGCCCGGCGCCCACCGCGAAGCGGTCCTGGTAGCCCGCCAGCACCTGCGCGGCGGCCGCCTCATCGCCGCGGGCCACATGCAGCGTCGCCTCGGCCTGCGAGATGTTGACGTCGGCAAGGGGCGACCACGGGACGACGGCCAGGGTGCGGGCGCGGCGCAACGAGCGGGCGGCGTCGTCGGTGCGACCGGCGACGGCGGCGAGCATGGCGTGCGTGGCCGCGATCAGGGCCGCGTACTCGGAGACCCCACGCACCGCCGAGCGCTCGAACAGCCGCGCCAAGCCGTCGAGGACGTCGTCGACCTCTCCTGCAGCCCACCGCGCGACGTACCACGTCGCCTCCACCAGTGGCTGGTAGAGGGGCCCAGCGACCTTGAGGGACGACTCGGCGCGCTGCATCCCCTCACGCGTCCGGCCGAGGTGGCACAGGGTCGCCGCTCGGATCCCGTCCACGAGGCCCATCCAGGCCTGGTTGAGCGAACCGTCAGGGATACGGTCGAGCTCGGCGAGGGTTTCCCGCGGCTGATTGGCGAGGTCGGCCACCAGCGCCCGGGCGAGGCAGGCCAGAGGCACCGCCTGACTTGAGCCGGCGGCCTCCATCTCGAGGAATCGAAATGCCAGGGCCGCGAGCGGCTCGGCGTCGCTCTGCCACCACGCCATCTGCCCGAGCTGCGCGAGGGCCGCGAGCTCGCCGGCCATGTCTCCCGCCTCCCGGAACGCCTGCGCCGCCTCGTCGAGCCGGGCGGTGGCGGTGGCGGGGTCGCGCGGGCCCATCGCGACTGCGCCGAGCAGCTGAGCCAGCGGTCCGTCGGCGGAACCGGGCGGGAGGCGACCCAGCCACGTGGCCGCCACGTCCCCCGGCACCGGTGGATTCGACACGCCGAGCGCGTCGACCACGACCCGGGCCATGTCGTCCCAGGCCTCGGCCCGAGCGAGCAGGCTCACGGCCGTCCACTGGTCGCCGAGCTCGGCAATCGCCAATGCCGCCCGGCGCCGCGCCTCGTCGATCTCGGCGGGCGTGACGAGGCGGGCCAGATGCGGGAGCCACAACGGGTGGACGTGGAGCCACCCGTCGCTGCCAGCCGTAGCGAGCGGCAGCCCGGCTGTGAGCTCGGCGAGGTCGACCTCGCGGCCCAGCACCGCCGCGGCCACGGCCTCGGTGGTGATCTCAGCGTGCGCGATCAGGGCGAGGTCGTGCCGCCGGTCGGCGGGGAGGCGGTCGAGCACCTCCTCCCAGAGGTAGGCAGCGTCGGTGCCCGGGGCACCCATCGCTGACACCTCGGCCAGAGCAGGCCAGCCGCCGGAGCCCGCGAGCTGTTCGTACGGGACGCCCCGCCGGGACGCGAACTCGGCGAGCTCGGCGGACGAGAACGACAGGTCTGCCTCCCCCAACCGGGCAACGTCACCGGCGACCTCGAGTCGGGCAAGCGGGACCGGCGGCGGGCTACGCCCGGCGAGCACGAGGTGCCCGTTCTGGGGAAGGGCCGCCACCAAGCTCGCGATCACGCCCGCTCCCGCCGAGTCCGGTGCGATCAGGTGCACGTCGTCCACGACGACGGCCACCTGGGCGGGCGCCTGGTGCCAGATGGCCTCGGCCAGCGCCTCGACGGCCGCCACCGGCGAGGGCTGTGGCTCGATGCCCATCGCCCGGCAGAGCCCGTCGGTGAGCGTGGACGCGGCATCGTCGTCGGACGTGCAGCCGAACCAGACGTCGACCGAGCCGGTCGCCCCGGCGTTGTCGGCGATCGCCTGGGCGAGGACGGTCGTCTTGCCGAAGCCGGCGGGAGCCACGACCGTCACGATCCGCCGCGAGAACCGTTCGCGTAACAGCGCCACCAGGCGTTCGCGCGCCACGAGGGTACGGCGCGGCGTCGGCGGCACGAAGCGGAAGCCGCCGTCGATGGGGTGCATGCCGGCACAACGTAGGCCCGGCCGGTCGGCCGGAGAGCGCAACTCCGCCCGATTCTTGCGGAGATGTCGCCCGATTCTCGCAGGGGATGGCCGAGTCACTGCGGAACGTGGCGATCGCGGTTGACGACCGGTTAACGCGTCGCTCACAGGGCGGTCCGTAGGGTGCCGAGACAGGCGACCGTCGTCTCTCCGGAGTGCCCGGCTGGAGGACCCGGCTCGCTGACGGACATCGCAGTTGGGAGGCACGGATCACCGTGGGTATGGGCGCACACCGCAGCGAGGGCGGGCCGGTCGCGAGCGCCCCCGGGGCGGCTCGCGCTCCGGCCGCCGGGCGCGCGCATCCCGGAGATGTGGACGTCGTCATCGCCATGACCCCAATCGGCCGCGCTGCGGGCCGGGCCGCCCGCCTGGTCCGGCCCGCGGCGTTCGTCGCTCTCGCGCTGGCGCTGGCCGTCGTCGCCACCGGTTGCGGCGGCTCGGGAGGTGCCGGCGACGACGAATCGGCGGTCGGCGGCGCCACGGTGCCCGATCGTCTCGACGTGCCCCTCGGCACCGACCCGGCGGCCGTGGCGCTGTATCTCGACGACCTGCTCGAGTCGTACAACTCGTCGGTCAACGAGATCGCCGCCGACCCCACGCTCGTGGCCGACCCCGCCACCCCGGCTCTCGAGGCCTACCTCCGGATCTTCGAGCTCGACAGCACCGCTACGGCTCAGGCGGTCGCCTTCTGGCGGAACCAGGCCGCGGTCGGCGACTCGACGCGTCCGTACAGCCCCGACCGGCCGGCATTCGTGACCCGCCTCGACGGCCCGGTCGAGACGGTGAGCGAGGACGAGGTCACGTTCCCCACCTGCGTGGAGGTCGCCTTCGAGACGGTCAACGCGCAGGGACAGCGGGTCGACGTCGAACCGGGGGCATCCGTTCCCGGCGAGGGCACGGCCGTGCGGATCGGCGACGGGTGGCTACTGCGCCGGCTCGACCAGTTCGCGGGCACCGAAGGCTGCAGAGGTGAAGGCTGAGATGAGACCGATCCGTACCGTCCTGATCGCAGCGGGTCTGGCGGCTGCGGCCGTCGGCCCGACGGTGGCCACGACGTCGCTGGCGCCGGCGATACCGGCGGCCGCCGATCCGCCCGTCAACTGCGAGGTCAGGGACGCCGGCGGACAGTGCGTCGCCACCAACCACAGGCCCACCCCCGGCGGCACCGGCGCCTCGAGCCGCGGCCCGCTGACCTGCACCTGGGTCGGCTTCGCGGACCAGGCGTACGGGCACTCGCTGTTCCCGCCGCCCGAGAACACCCTCGCCCACGACGGCGGCGCCATCGTGTTCTACGACTGCGGTCGCCCGCAGGGAAACGGGGAGTACGACCCATGGGAGCGGGTCGGCGCGAACGGCACCCTCGGGGACGGCTCGTTCAACCTGGGCCACATCGAGCGGGCCTATCCGTGGCGGGCCCCGGCCGAGATCGCGGAGGACCTCCTGGCCCAGGTCATCGCCGACCTCCCGCCGCCGGTGCCGGTGATCTCGCCGCCGCCGAGCGGCGCGGCCATCATCGAGCAGCCGACGTTCGTGGCCGTCGACAACTGGCCCGGCGTCATCGGCCCCCTGCCCGCGTGTGACGGCCCGGTGTGCGTCGAGATCACGGCCGTGCCCACGCTCGTGTTCACGCCGGGCGACGGGTCCGACCCCATCGCCTGCGCCGGCCGGGGCACCCTCTTCGACGCCCGCCTCGGGGCACCCGAGCCGGCCGCGCAGGCCGAGGGCGCCTGCGCCCACATCTACGACCGCCGCACGACCGGCGAGCCGTTCCCGGGATCGGTGGCCATCCACTGGGAGGTCACCTGGACGTCGCAGACCCCCGACGACGACGGCGTGATCGACGTCATCCCGCAGGGCGTCCCGGTGCCCCGCCAGGTCGACGAGGTGCAGGGAATCGTCGTCGAACCCGAAGACGGTGAGGGATGAGCGTCGTCGCAGATGGTTCGGGCGGGGCACGCAGCGGCAGCCTGCCGCCCCCGCCGCCGCCCGGCGCGGGCGCAGCGACCGCGCCCGCAGCCGCGCCATCCCTGCCCAGCCACAGCCGGCGCGCCGCGCTCGCCGGCCCGCGCTCGCCCGGCGACGTGCCCACCCGGCGTCGGTGGGGCCGGTTCGCCGCCGGCGTGTGCCTGGCGCTCATCGGCGGCCTGCTCTTCGCGGCGTTGTACCTGTCGGCGGGATCCCGCGTCGAGGTCCTGGTGGCGGCGCACGACATCGGGGCGTACGAGACGATCGAACGCGACGACCTGCGCATCGAGCGGGTGGCGGCCGAGCCCGACGTGGCGACCGTCGACGGCGCCGACCTCGACGACCTCGTCGGACGCGCCGCGGCCACCGCGATCCCCGAGGGCGCGATCCTCGCTCCCGACCAGGTCTTCGAGGAGGGCGCGCGAGCTGGTCGGCGCCGGCGAGGTCGTCGTCGGCATGGAGGTGTCGCTGGCCGAGGCGCCGGCCACGCTCGCGACGGGCGACTCGGTCCTGCTCGGGGTGGAGCCGGGACCGGGCTCCGACGGTTCCGCCGGCGTGGTCGAGGGCTGGCTGCTCGAGATCGGCGATCGCGACGACGACAGGGATGCCCTCGACGTGTCCGTCGTCGTCCCCCGCACGTCCGCGCTCGACGTCGGGCTGGCGGCCGCCGACGGTCGCGTGTCCCTGATGGTGACCCGGGGCGGCTGAGACGGTGCCGGCGATCGTGCTCGTGTCCGCGAAGGGATCGCCCGGAGTGACCACCGCCGCGGCCGCGCTGGCCGCGGCAGGGGTCGCCGCCTCCGGGCGCGCCCTGCTGGCCGAGCTCGACCCGTCGGGCGGGTCCGTGCAGGTCCTCGCGTCGGGCCCCGCGGCGTGGGGCCTGATCGACGCGGCCGGGCGCCTGCGGCGGGAGGCGGGGGCCGAGCCCGTGCGGGACAACCTGACCGAGCTGCCCCCCGGCGTCCCTGCCCTCCTGGCACCCACGGCGGGGCACAGCGCCGAGTCCGTCATCGCCTCGACCGACCGGTGGCTGGCCTCCCTGCGAGCTGCGGCGCCCGACGTGGTGGTCGACGGCGGGCGCTGGGAGGCCGGCCAGCGCACGAGCCACCGCATCGCCGGCGCCGACCTCGTCGGTCTCGTGTGCCGCCCGACGGTGGGGGGCATCGAGACGGCCCGGTTGGCGCTCGAGCGCCTGCGGGCCGCGGCCCGGGCGCCGGTGGTCGTGGTGGTCGTCGGGCGCAAGCCATACCGGCCCGAGGAGATCGCCGGGCACCTCGACGTGCCCCTCGGCGGCACCCTCGCCTGGGACCCGCGCGGGGTGGGAGCGCTGTGGGTCGGCGGGGCGACGGGGGGCTGGCGTCGGTCCGCGCTGGCGAAGTCGGCTCGCGTCACCGGGGCGCGGCTGGCCGACCTCGCCCATCGTGCCCACGCGCAGGCCGCCGGCCGACCTGCCGCCCCGGTCCGCCGCCCGGGGCCGGCGTGACCGGACCGTCGCCCAGCGGAGCGCGGTCGTGATCGACGCCCACATCGCCCAGTTCCGCCGCATCGTCGTCGGCGAGGTCGGCGAGGACACGGCGCGGCGCGAGCAGCAGGGCCTGGCACCGCTCGATCCGGTCGACCGCCGGCAGATGGCCCGCTCGATCCTGCGCCGCGAGCTCGACGGTCAGTGGCGGGCCGCGCAGCAGCGCGGCGAGATGACGTACACCCCCGAGGAGGAGGACCGCATCGTCGCGGCGGTTCTGGCCGGGCTGTTCTCGCAGCTGCCGGGACTCGAGGCCTACCTGCTGCGGCGCGACGTCACCGACATCTTCGTCGTCGGCTGCGACAACGTCCGTCTGCGCACGATCGACGGGCAGGAGCACCGGGTCGACCCGGTGGCGAGCAGCGACGAGGAGCTGATCGAGCAGGTCCAGGCGCTGGCCCGCAAGGGCGGCCGGCTGGGCCTCGACGCCGCCGCGACCGAGATCGAGAAGGAGTTCTCGCCCGCCCGACCCCTTCTCGACCTCCAGCTCTCGGACGGGTCGCGCCTCGCCGCCGCCGCCTGGGTTTCGGCTCGGCCCTACGTGTCCGTGCGGCGGCACGCTCTCGTGGATGCCGACCAGGACACGCTGGTGCGCGACTGGAAGATGTATGACGAGGGCGTCGCCAGCCTGCTGCGCGCCGCGATGCGGGGCCGGATGAACATCCTCGTGGCGGGCGGCATGGGGCGAGGCAAGACCACGCTCATGCGGGCCCTACTGCACGAGTGCCCGCCCGAGCGAGCGCATCGTCGTGCTCGAGCAGGAGCGCGAGCTGCAGCTCGCCGCCGACCCCCGCCGGCACGACCACGTGCTCGAGCTGGTCGAGCGCCCCGCCAACATGGAGGGCCGCGGCGCCGTGTCCCTCGCCGACCTGACGTGGGCGGTCAAGCGGCACGCCCCCGACCGCATCGTGATCGGCGAGGTCCGCGGGCCCGAGGTCATGTTCATGCTCGAGGCGGCCTGCGACGGCATCGCCGGCACGCTGTGCACGCTGCACGCTCGATCGTCGCATCAGACCTTCGAGAAGCTGGTGAACTACGCCCGGCGCGACGGTGCGTCGTACGACCGGGCCGATGTACTGCAGACCGCGGCCTACGCGCTGGACCTGATCGTCTACCTCGACCGGACCCCCGACGGGCGCCGCGTCGTCGCCGAGATCACCCAGGTGCTCGACTACGAGCCCCACGACCGGCAGATCATCACCAACGACTGGTTCGTGCCGGGGCCGTACGGCGACGCCGTGCGCAACCCGCGGGCACCCATCCCCGTGGACGCCCTCGACGTGCTGCTCGAGCACGGCTACGAGCCGACGCTGCACCGCGACGGAGGCGGCTGGTGACCGGGCTCGCCCTGCTGTGCGGGCTGCTGGTCGTCGGCGGAGCACTGTTCGCGGCGTCGGGCCTGGCGCGCGTGCCGGTGCGGCCGCGCCCGCCGGCCCGCCGCCCGAGGCAGGTGCCCACGCCCACGCGCGTGGCCACGATCGGGGGGGCGGCATTCGTGACGCTCGTCCTCACCCGCTGGCCGGTGGCGGCGATCGCCGCCGGCCTCGCGGTGGCGCTGCTGTCGGGCTCGAAGTCGGCCCTCGGCCGGCACACGGCCGAGGCGGACATGGCCGAGGCGCTCACCGCCTGGGCCGAGATGCTGCGCGACGCCACCGGCACCCCCCGAGGGATCGAGGGCGTGCTGGTCGCCACGGCCGCCGGGGCCCCGGCCCTGATCCGGCCGGCCGTGGCGCGGGTCGCCCAGCGGCTTCCCTACGACCCGCTCGATCGGGTGCTGGACGACCTGGCCGGTGACCTCGACCACCCCGTCGGGGACCTCGTGGTGACCGCCCTGCGGCTGGCCGCGCGGTCGGGCGGGCGCCAGATCCGCTCGGTGCTCGACGACCTCGCCACGATGGCGCGCGAGGAGGCCCGGATGCACCGCCGAATCGACGTGGCGCGGGCCCGCCCACGCGCCGACATGCGCTCGGTTCTGGCGATCATGGGCGGCTTCGTCCTGCTGTTCTCGATCGGCGCCCGCACCTACCTCGAGCCCTACGGCACCGCGCTCGGCCAGCTCGTGCTCGCCGTGGTGATCTGCGTGTGGGCCGCGGCGATCTGGGCGATGGCCCGCCTCGGGAGGACGACCGAGGTCGAGCGCTTCCTCGCGAGGCCCGAGTCGTGACGGTCGCGCTCGTCGCCGGTCTGTTGGCGGGGCTGGGGGTCTGGCTGGCGTGGACGGGCCTCCGGCCCGCGCCCGAGCCGCTCGGCGCCGCCCTCGAGCGCGTGGCTCGTCCGCCCGTCGCGGCGCGCCCGGTGGCGGACGACGTCGACGACCGCGACGCACGGGTGGGCGGCTTCCTCATCGACAACGTGCCTGCGCTGGCCCGGCGGCTCGAGTCGGTGCACGCCGACCTGCGCATCGTCGGGCGCACGCCCGAGGAGCAGGCGATCCGCGTCGGCGCATCCGTGCTTCTGCCGCTCCTGCTTCGGCCCGTGGGTCGGCATCGTCTGCTGGTTCTTCGGGTTCCGGGTCCCGCCTGCCGTGCTCGGCGGCCTCTCGCTCGTGGCGTCGGCGGGGGGTCTGGTCCTGCCGTTCGCCAGTCTGCGGTCCGCCGCCGCCGAGCGTCGCACGGCGTTCTCGCACGCCCTCTCCTCCTGGTGCGACGTCGTCGTCATGACCCTCGCCTCGGGGCGGGGCGTCGAGCAGGCCATGGAGACCGCCAGCCGAGCCGGTCGGGGATGGGCCTTCGCGGAGCTCCGCGGGGCGCTCCAAGGCGGATACGTCCGAGGCGAGCCGCCGTGGGTGGCGCTCGAGCGTCTGGGCGGTGAGCTCGGGGTGAACGACCTCACCGAGCTGGCGAGCACCGTGGCACTGGCCGGCGAGGAGGGAGCGGCCGTGCGCGCGACGGTGGCCGCCAAGGCGAGGACCATCCGCGAGCGCATGAGCGCGGAGAGCGAGATGGCGGCGGCCTCCATCACCGAGCGGATGAGCCTGCCGAGCGTGCTGCTCGTGCTCGGGTTCCTGATCTTCCTGTGCTACCCCGCGCTGATCGCGATGTTGCAGATCACGGGATGACCCATGTCGACCCCTTCCGAAAGGACATGCACCGATGACCGAGATGATCAGGCTCTGGGCGATCCTGGCGGCCACGGCGTGGCGCCAGCGCCGGACCGAGGACGGCGGGCTCACCGACGACGTGGCCATGATGGCCATCCTCGTGGCGGTCGCCGTCACGGTGGGCATCGCGCTGCTGGCGGTGCTGACGGGCGCAGTCGAGGACCTCGATTTCAGCGTGCCCGGCACCGGCGGCTGAGCGGCATGCGCGGCCCGGCCGCTCGCGACCGGGGCGACCGGGGCGCGGTGGCGGCGAGCGTCGTGGTCGTGCCGATCCTCATGACCGTGCTGCTCACGGTCCTGCAGATCGCCATCTGGTACCACGGCCAGTCGGTGGCGACAGCCGCGGCGCAGCACGGCCTCGACGCGGCCCGCGTGCCGTCGGGAACGTCCGAGGCGGGCAAGGCGACCGTGCGGCAGTTCGTCGACCAGGTGGGTGGCCTCGGCCTCACCGACGACGTCGTGGTCGACCGCTCGGCCGAGGAGGTATCGGTCACCGTGCGCGGGGAGGTGCAGAGCCTCGTGCCGTTTTTCTCGGTCCCCGTCAGCGTCACCCTCGACGCCCCCGTCGAACGGATCGTGGAGTGACCCGGTGCAGGGCGCGATCCGAAGCGAACGACACGCGGCTCGGCGATCTCCGAGCTGGTGATCCTGATCGTCGTGTTCTTCGGCTTCATCCTCGCGGTGGTCTTCGCGGGCCGGCTCACGACGGGCAGCGCCCGGGTCGAGGCGGCCGCGCGATCGGCGGCGCGCACGATCAGCATCGCCCGCGACCCCGAGGCGGCCAGGGACGAGGCGGCGGCGCAGGCAGCGGACATGGTGGCCGAAGGGTCGGCCCTCTGCACCTCGATGGTGTTCGACCCCACCATCGACCGAACCGACACGCCCGGCATCGTGATCGTGGACATCACGTGTACCGCGGACCTCTCGGAGCTGGCGCTCATCGAGGTCCCGGGCAACCACACGTACCACGCCTCGGCGGAGGAAGTGCTGGACGTCCACCGGGAGGGTTCGTGAGGCCCGCGGGCGCGGCCGCGGCGACGCCGGGTTCGTGTCGGCCTGGACGGTGGTCATCGCCGTCGCGTGCTGGGCCATGGTCGGCCTGGTCGTGGACGGCGGGCGCGCCCTGCGCGAGCGCAGCTCGGCGTTCGGCGCGGCCGCGGCGGCCGCCCGCGCCGGCGTCCAGGAGATCGACGAGCGGGCCGCCGCGCTGGGCGCGCTCGAGCTCGACGAGGAGGAGGCGGAGAACAGCGCCGACAAGTACCTCGAAGACCGCGGCTTCGACGGCAGGGTGACCTTCGACGGGCTCGACGTGATCGTCACCGTGCGGGGACAGACCGACATGACGATCCTCGCCGCCCCCCAGTCGGTGTCGTACACCGTCACCGCCAGGGCGCGGGCAGTCCAGGGAGATGGCCCGATATGAGCCCACGTCGCGCCCTCGATCCCACGCCGGGCCAGACCGCCGGTCGGTTTCGACGCCTCGCGAGCGCGCTCGTCGCCTTCGTGGCGCTCGCCGCCCTGCTCGTCGGCATCCCCCTCGTGCTGCTGCAGTTCGGGTCGTGGCCGATCACCGGGGTGCCGACGGGCGAGCAGATCCGAGACCTGCCGTCGACCGTGGTCACCGACGACGCCGTCATCGCGCTGTTGACGGTGCTGCTGTGGGTCGCGTGGGTGCTGTTCGCGGCGAGCGTCCTCGTGGAGGTGGTCGCCCAGGTCCGGGCACGGGGCGCGGGGAGGCCCGGCCGGCGCGGTCGCTCGGCGGGCCGCTGCAGGACGCGGCGCGGTACCTGGTCGGGTCGATCCTGATGAGCGTGGGGCCGATCACCGGGGTCGGCAGCGCGCTGCCCGTCGGTGCGGCCGTCCATCCCGCCCCACCGGCCGCGCACGCCGACTTCGACGCCTTCTGGTCGGCGCCGGGCGCGCCCGAGACCGGGATCGGGCACCTCCTCGACGTCGAGGACCGCTCGTGGGAGATCGCGGCGCCGGCCCTCCCCACCGAGGTGACGGTGACGGTCGGGCGGGGCGACACCGCCTGGTCGCTGGCCGCCGACCACCTCGGCGACGGTGCCCGGTGGCGCGAGATCTGGGACGCCAACCGCACGCGGCTCCAGCCCGACGGGGCTCAGTGGGTCGACGAGGATGAGGCCATCCAGGCGGGGTGGACCCTCGTCATCCCGGGATCCACACAGACAGGCGGGACCCCGGCTGTGCAGACCCTCGCGGGCGCGCCCGAGGCCGCCGCGGAGGTGACGGTGCAGCCGGGCGACAACTTCTGGGACCTGGCCGAGGGCCAGATCGCCGAGGCCTGGGGCCGGGACCCCAACGCCGCCGAGGTGGTCGGCCACTGGCAGGCCCTGGTCGAGACGAACCGTGACGCACTCGCCCCGCCGGGCGACCCGGACCTGATCCACCCCGGCGAGGTGTTTTCGGTCCCCGCCCCGCCGAGCGACCCCCAGCAGGTCCAGGGCCTGGTGAGCGGGGTCGCCCTTGAAGAGCCGGTGGTCGAGGCCGCCCCCGAGGCGACGCCCGACTGCGACCCGCCCGCGACCACGGAGCCCGCGACCCCCGTACCGCCGCCCCCGGCGCCGAGCACGACGAGCACGACGTCGACCACCGAGCCCGCGCCGAGCACGACGTCGACCACCGAGCCCGCGCCGACGACCTCCACCACGGCCGACGACGAGCGCGACGCCGGCGCCGTCCCGCCGGCCGGCGACGCGACCGAGCCCGGCGACGGGACGCCCGGGGCTGGCGGCGACGACCCGGGGCGCGCGCCGGGCGGGACCGAAACGGAGAGCGGCGCCGCGGACGACGCCGGGCTCCTCGTCCCGGTCGGTCTGGTGGGCGGCGGTGTCGCCCTGGCGGGCGCGCTGGCGCTGCTCGAGCGGCGGCGCCGCGCCCAGCAGCGTCACCGGCGGCCCGGCCGGGCGATCCCGCTGCCGGAGCGCGCAGGGCGCACGGCCGAGCAGCAGCTCCGCTGGGGCGCAGACCTCGCCGGGGCCCAGCTCCTGGACGTGGCGCTGCGGGCAGCAGCCGCGAGCGCGGGTGCCACCGGGCTCCCGCGCCTGGCCTGGGCGGAGGCCCAGGCCGACTCGGCGCTGCTGGTGCTGGCGCACCCGTCGCCGGCCCCGCCCGGTTTCGTGGCCCTCGACGGCTCGCGGTGGGTCACGGGCGCGCCGATCGCCGAGCTGGCCCACACGGCCGCGCACGCGGCGGCACCCGCGCCCACGCTCGTCGCGGTCGGGACGACCGACCAGGGCACCGAGCTGCTGGTCGAGCTCGAGACCGGCGGCGTCGTCACGGTCGACGGGCCGCGGAGCGACGTCGCCGGCCTGCTGCGCGCCATCGTCGTGGCGCTGTCCACGGCCCCGTGGAGCGACCAGCCCCGCATCGTGACCGTGGGCCTCGAGCCCGAGCTCGACCGGCTGCCGGGCGTCGGGTCCGCGCCCACGCTCGGCGACGCCCTCCTGCTCGCCGAGCAGCACGCCGAGGCGGCCGAGGCAGCGCTGCGGTCGCTGCGCTGCCCGAGCGTGGCGCAGGCGCGGGCGGTGGGAGCGACGCCCGAGGCGTGGGATCCGCTGGTGATCGTGTCTGCGGTCCCGCCCGGCGAGCGGTCGGAGCGGCGGCGGCTCGAGGACCTGGCCCGCCGCCCCAACGCCGCGGTGGGCACGGTGGTGGTGCCGTCGGTCGACACCGGGCTGCCGGGTCGCCGCTTCACCATCGGCGACCACGGCTGGCTGGCCATCGACGGCGTGCACGAGCCGGTCCGGCCCCGGCATCTCGCGGCCCGGGACGCCGGCGCGCTCGTCGAGCTGTTGCTGGCGGCCCACGACCGGCGGGACGTGGCGGTCGACCCGACGGTCGTCGAGATGTCGCCCCGGCGACCGCCGCCGCCCCCACCGCCGCCCCCCGAGCCGCCGGTCCTGCACGACGAGCCGGCCGATCCGACGCCGCCCCCACCCGCACCCGCCGAGGTGACGGACGGCGGCGACGTGCGGCCCGCTCCGCCGCCCCCGCCGTCGGAGCCCACGCCGGCTCGGGTCCGACCGCGACCGGTTGGCCGAGCTGCTGGGCGACGTCGAGGTCCTGGTGCGCGTGCTCGGCGAGGTCACCGCCGTGCGGGTCACGGGCCCCGACGGGCAGGGCGACACGCTGGTCCCCACCCGCCAGCGCGCCCTCGAGGCCGTCGCCTACCTGGCGCTGCGCGAGGCCGCGGTCGATCGGGAGGACCTCGAGATCAGCCTGTTCCCCCACGGGGCCAACGCTGCCAAGACCGTCTACAACACGGTCAGCTCGGCCCGGGCCCTGCTGGGCGACGAGCTCTTCCCGCCGCCCGACGGCGGCCGCTACGAGCTGTCGGCCGCCGTCGTCACCGACTACGGGGTGTTCAGCGAGCTCGTGGCCGAGGCCGACGAGACCGAGGACGCACTCGAGGCCGCGGACCTGCTGCACCAGGCGCTCACCCTCGTGCGGGGCGAGCCCTTCACGGGGGTGGGCCGCAGCTACTCGTGGGTCGGCCCCCACCGCGGCATGATCGTCGCCCAGGTCGTCGACGCTGCCGAGGAGCTGGCCGAGGTGCGGCTGGCCGCGGGGGACTGGCGGTCGGCCGAGTGGGCGGCGCGGCAGGGGCTGCGGGCGTTCCCCAGCGACGAGCGCATGTACCGGCTGCTCATGCGGACGGCACGGGCGGCCGGCAACGTCCCGGGGGTGCAACGCGTGTTCCGGGAGCTGTGCGACGTGCTGGCCGACCCCGAGTTCGGGGTCGAGCCCGAGGACACCGTGCACCCCGAGACCATCGAGCTGCTGGAGGAGCTGACGGGGGCCCGGCCGCGCCAGGGTCGCCTCGGGGCCTGACCGACAATCCTGCCGCGTGGCAGCGCTCTCGCCGACCGACAGGCACATCTCAGGCATGTGGAGCGCATCGTCAACACGACGCCCGAGCCCGTCGTCAGCCCGGTCAGCTGGGCGTGGGAGGGTCACCGCGGCCCCGACGACGGCAATGACGACCCCGGCATCGAGGTCGATCGCGACCGGCCCGCCCCGTACCGCACGCAGCCGTCGCGGCCAGGCACCCAGCTGATCGCCCGCGTCGCCCTGTGGGCCGCAGTTGCCTTCGGCTGCGTGGGCGGATGCGTGGGGCTGGCGCGCCCGTCCGCCGACCCCGCCCCCGCGGCGGCCCCCGCGACGATCAGTGCCGACGTGCCGGCGCCGGTGGCCGGGACCGCCGAGCGGGTCGTGTCCGCGTGGCTGTCGGCGACCAACGAGGAGCAGGTCGACATCGGCGCGCTGTTCGTAGGGGACGTCCACCTGACCCCCCGCGGCCTGGATCCCCTGATCGTCGAGAGTGTCACGACGGTCGCCGGGCGCGAGATCTCTGCCGGCTACTGGTCGGTGACCGTCGCCGCCGACGTGCGGGAGACACCGGATCCTGTGGACGAGACGGCGGTGGACGGCGCGGACGGCGGGGTCAGCTCGCCGCCGACCACCGAGGACGCGGACGGCGTCACGACCTGGTACGTCGAAGTGGGAATCGTCGGGGATGTCGAGACCGGCCTCGCGGCCCTCACGACGCCGGGCGTCCTGCCCGCCGCGCCGCGGGCGCCGGAGGGCTGGCGGCGCGAGGACGCCGGCCTGACGCTCGCCCAGGAGGACGAGCAGTGGGCCACCGTCGACGGATTCCTCCGCGCCCTGCTCACGGGCGAGGGTGACCCCGCCCGCTACATGGCGCCGGGGCGGTCGATCGCCACTGCGACGCAGCCCCCCTTCGTGGCCGTCGACGTGCAGGTGATGACGATGGCCGGCAACCCGGAGGACGGTCGGGTCGAGATCTGGGTGGAGGCGGACGTGGAGACGCCAGGCGGCGTGCGCCGCCTCGTCGCCTACGCGATCGACATGGCCGAGCGCCAGGACCGGTGGGAGGTCGTGGCAGTGTCGGGCGTGCCCACCCGCGTCCTGGGGGAGAGCGCCGAACAGGCGCCCGACACGACGGCGGAGCCAGACCCGTCGAGCACCACGACGGAGGCCGGCAGCCGGGGAACGGCGCAATCGGGCGACGGCGACGGGCCGGCGGGCGACGAGGCGCCGGCCGACATCGACGGGGCCGACCCGGATGGCGAGTCGCCGCCGACGACGCCCAGCTCCACGCCCTGAATTCTTCGGCCCGGGTGCGGAATTCCGCAGCGGGCCACGCATCACTCCATCACACGCCCGGGGAAGCGTTCGCCGGTTCCGTGGATCGAAGAGAGGAGAGGGCCATGGTCGAGATCATCAACAACTTCCTGACCGACTTCACCGGGCTGGTGCAGATCGGGATCAGCCTGCTGGCACTGGTGTTCGTCGCTACCACGTGGGTCCGCACCAAGTCGCTGGCGCCCACGCTCGGAGCGCTCATCCTCGGGGCTGTCGTCATCTGGGGGGTCAACAGCATGCCGGTCCTGCAGCGCAACATCAACGAGGACGTCGTGGAGAACGGCGGCTGAGTCGGACCGTCCCGTCACACGCCCTGCCTCGAGCTGAAGGAGCGGATCGATGCCCGACGAGGACCAGCACCAGGTCATGTGTGCGACCTACACCCACGCTCGGCGCCACCCGCTGGTGCTGGGGCACATCGCCGGCTGGACCCCGCCGTTCCAGATCTCGCTGCCCCAGCTCGGGATGGTGGTGGTGACCTTCATCGTGGAGATGATGACGTGGCGGTTCTGGGGGGCGTTGCTGCCGCAGTCCCTCGCCCTCGTCATCGCCGTCGGCCTGCCGTGGGGCCTCGCCTGGGCGGTCCGCCGGGCGCGAGTCGAGGGGCGGACGCTTCTGCGTTCTGCGGCCGGCTATCTCACGCTGGTCTCGTCACCGCCGTCGGGCCGAGTCGGCGGGCGGCCGTACAGCGAGGCGCGGCGGGCCGACCTCCGCCACGTCCGCACCTTCGTCATGGCGGACGACGGATGAAGCCGCCGGCCCGGGCGATCGTCGGCAACCTCGTCTGGTCGGTCGACGGCGGCGTGTGGGGCGTGTGGCAGGTGAGCCCGTTCCCCCACGCCCACACCGCCCCCGCAGACAAGCTGGCGGTGCACTCGCGCCTGCGCGGCCTGCTGATCAGCCTGCCCCCGGCGGCGATGCTGCTGTCGGTCTGCGAGCGTCTCGACCCGGTCGGCGTCGTGACCGACATGGCCGCCGGGGTGGACATCGAGACCCAGGACACCTGGGTGGACGTCTGCGCCGCCACGGGCGACTGGCTGTCGGAGGCGGCGCTCTACAAGCGCCGCTACTACGTGGCCGCCGAGCTGCCGAGCGCCCGCCGTCCCTGGCTGGAGCTGCTCCGCGGCGCGGCGGGCGAGGTCAACGGCGCGTTCGGCATCGGCCCCAGCCCCGTCAAGGGCGACGAGCTCGAGGCACGCCGCCGCCAGGCTCGCGAGATCGAGACGCGCCTCGCATCGAACGTCTCGGTCACCCCGGCAGGCGCGGGGGAGATCTGCTGGCTCTACGCCCGCGCGCTGCGGCGCGAGGCCGGCGAGCCTGCGCTCGACGAGGTGTGGGAGCCGGCGGGCACAGGGTCGGGGTCGCGACCCCGGGGGGTGCTGGCCCAGCTCACCGACGCCATCGTGAAGGAGGGCGGCTACAAGGGAGACCCCGACCGCCCCCGCCACCGGCGCTACGTACGCATCGACGGGCCCGGCGGGACGAGCTACCAGACGGTCCTGGCGATGGCGGACATGCCCCACTACTTCGCCTACCCCAACGGCGGCGGAGAGTGGCTGTTCTACGCCGACCACGTCGGGTTCCCGGTCGACTGGTGCGTCCGGGTCAAGGCGGTCGGCAACGCCGACGCCCAGGCCAAGGTCCGGCGCAAGCACCGCGACCTCGTCGGGCAGGTCGACGAGTACGACGGCGAGGTGACCGGGGCGCCGCCGCAGCTGGCGGCCGCGATCCAGGCCATCGACGACGAGCGGGCGCAGCTCGGGGCGAACCCGATGGAGCCCGAGCTGCAGGTGACGATCCTGATGTCGATCGCCGCCCCCTCGCTCGCCGAGCTCGAGGACAAGGCGGCCGGCCTCGTGTCGATGTTCGAGCCCCAGGAGTACGGCCTGGCCCGCCCGACCGGGGGGCAGGCGGCCCTGCTGCGCTCGATGCTGCCCGGCACGGCGGTGGCGCCGGCGTGTCACGACTACACGCAGTTCATGCTGACCCGCGACCTGGCGGCCGGCAGCCCGTTCTGCGGCCCCGAGGTCGGGGATCCGACCGGCCTGCTGCTCGGTCTCTCGCTCGACGGCGGCACCGGCACACCGGTGCTGTTCGACCCTGCCTTCGGCCCGCGAGCCAACGCCAGCCCGTCGCTCGCCGCCGTCGGCCGGCTGGGCTCGGGGAAGTCGTTCTTCCTCAAGCGCCTGTGCTGGGACACGGTGGCCCGCGGCGGCCAGGTGGTGACCATCGACCGCACCCGCAGCGGTGAGTACGTCCGCTTCGCCTCGACGGTGGCGGGCCGCGTCCAGGTCGTGCGCCTGGAGGCGGGCGCGGACGTGTGCCTCGATCCGATGCGGAGCTTCGCCGGCTCCGACCGCTCGACCGTGTCGTTGGGCTTCCTCTCGCTCCTTGCCGGCTGCTCACCCCACAGCGACGAGGGCGCCGCCCTCGCCGAGGCCGTCGACACGATCGTCGATCGGCCCGGTGCGACGCTGAGCGACGTCGTGGACGAGCTCGAGCGCATGGGCGACAACCCGTCCCAGCCCGACCCCGCGGCCCGAGCGCTCGTGCGCCGCCTGGCGCACTACCGGCGCTCGGCGACCGGGCAGCTCGCCTTCGGCCGGGGCAGCCCGCTGTCGCTCGACGCCGACTTCATCGTGTTCTGGGCTCCGAACCTGGCGCTCCCCGACCGGGAGATGCTGGCCAGCGAGCACCGCAGCCGCATGATGCTGCCGGAACAGGTGCTCGGCCAGGCCCTGCTCTACCTCGTCGCCGCGGTCGGGCGGCGCGTGGTCTTCAACGATCCCCGCCGGTTCGCCGCCGCGCTCTATGACGAGGCCTGGGCGTTGCTCGCCTCGCCGTACGGGCAGAACCTCCTGATCGAGGGCGTGCGCGACGGCCGCAAGCACAACGGGGCGATCTGGCTGGCGAGCCAGCACCCCAACGACTTCGCGGTCAGCGAGCTGGCGGACCTCCTGGGGTCGCGCTTCGTGTTCCGCCAGGCCCGGCAGGCGATCCCCGCCGCCCTCGGGTTCCTCGGCGCCGCCGACAGCGCCGATGCGGCCGCCACCCTGGAGCACGGGCTCGGCAACGGGCAGTGCCTGTATCGCGACGTGCGCGAGCGGATCGGGCTCATCCAGGTGCTGCCGCCGGCGTTGCCCGAGGTCGTGGCGGCGTTCGAGACGGCTCCCGCCGCCGCGGAGGAGGGTGGCACGGCGAGCGACGAGGGCGACGACATCGAGGCCGACGACGTGGTCGAGGCCCCCGCCGCCCTCGCCGGCCGCCGCGGCGTCCTGGTCGCGCCGCCCCGGGCGCTGGCGGTGCCGGCGCCCAGCGACGACGGCGGGCTCGCCCTGCCCGACGAGCTCGACGACGACGGGTTGTCCCTGGCCGACGAGCTCGACGACGACGGGTTGGCCCTGGCCGACGAGCTCGACGACGACGGGCTGGCCGTGGCCGACGAGCTCGACGATGACGGGTTCGCCCTGCCCGACGAGCTCGACGACGTGCCCGTCCGACGAGTCGATCCGGGCGAGGCACCCGCGCTCCCGGTCGACAACGGCGCGGCGCCCGACGACCTGTCAGCTGCCCGCGCCAGGGCTCGACGTCGCCGGCGCTCCCCGTTGGCCGCTGCGCTCCAGCCGGAGGAGCCCTGATGGAGATGTCCAGTGTGCGGCCGGCACGGTGGTCGGCGCTCGGGGTGGCGCTGGCCGCCGCCGTCGTTGTGACCGTGATGTGGATCGCGTCACCCGCCGCGCCCGCCGGTGCGACCCCCTCGCACCCGGCGGGCCCCGCGGCGCCGGCCGAGTGCGACCCGGCCACGGCCACAGACGGCCTGCTGCCCGACGGCTGCTACGGGCCGTACCCGGTGCACAACTACGACATCAACTACGAGTCGGGCAGCATCTGGGATGCCGGGAGCTGGGGCAGCAACTTCATCGGCCTGCTCACCCAGATCCTGTTCGACGTGGGCACCTGGTTCGTCCGGACGGCGCAGTGGTCGATCGGGTGGTCATTCACGTTCGACATCGGCAAGTACACCTCGGTCGGCACCGAGGTGAGCGCGGGATACGAGCGGGCGTTCATCACCGAGGACAAGTTCAAGCTGCTGGCTCTCGCCTACGCCATCCTGCTCGCGTACGTGGCGTTCAACATCCTGCGCCAGAAGGCGGCGATGGCGCTCGGCGAGCTGGTGACCTCGGTCGTGCTGGTGGCCGTCAGCGCGGGGCTGCTCGCCAACCTCAACGGATACATGCAGGGAACGTGGAAGCTCATGGACGGGGCCTCCGCCTCGCTGCTGGTGGCGGGCCAGGGGAGCGGCAGCGGGCTGGACCCGGCCAAAGCGTCGAAGGCCGACATCGAGCGGGCGGTCCGCGATGTGCAGTCCGAGCTGCACACCGTGTTCGTCCAGCAACCCTACGACCAGATCAACTGGAACCGAGACCTGCGGAACGGGGGCTCGTGCGAAGCGGCCCGCAACCAGGCGCTCGCCGAAGGGCCGCACGACAACGACGACCGGCCCCGCGAGCTCATGCGCGACGCCGGCTGCGACGAGGCGGCCGACTTCAACAAGGAGCCATCGACGTCGCGGCTGGGGGGCGCCTTCCTCTCGATGGTCGCCAGCGCGTTCGTCTCGGTGGTCCTGAGCGGCATGGGCCTGACGGTGGTGGCGACCAAGTTCGTGGCGCTGCTGTTGTTCGCGGTCGCCCCGTTCGTCGGCCTCTTCGCCGTCTTCCCCGGCGGCGGCCGGCGGTGGGGCTGGCTGTGGCTCACCACGCTCGTGCAGGCGGTCGTCGCCGTCGTGGGGATGAGCTTTCTCCTGTCGACCCTGCTGATCACGCTGAAACGGACGCTCGGTGCGACAAGCGACATGGGGTTGATCGAGCGGTTCTTCATCGTGGTCGTGCTGATCGGGCTCATGTCCCAGGCGCGCACCCGGCTGCTGGCCGGCGCCCAATCGACGGCCGGGCGGTTCGCGGACAACCTCACCAACGTGCGCCTGGGGGGCGGCGGCGCCGCGTGGCAGGGCCCGATGGGGTCGATGGGGCCCAACCTCGCCGCGGCCGGCGACGCCTACTCCAACCTCGTCCAGGCCACCGCGGTGGGCGCCAGCCGCACCTTTGCCCAGCGCCGACGGGAGGCCCGAGCGTGGCACAACATCATCAAGGCCCGGCGCCGCGGCGACCGCATGGCCGCCCTCGTGCACAAGACCTACTACAGCGACGCGCCTGGGGGTTCGAACGGCCCTGGCCCACGCTACGGCTACGGAACGTTGGCCGGCGCAGGCGGCGGCCCGCCGATCGGCCCCGGTGGCTTCGACCCGAGCGAGCTCGGCGAGAGCGCGCACGCCGAGCGGATGGGCTATTGGGGGGACGCCAAGGCACGGGCCGGCCCCCATCCACCGGGCGAACCATGCGGAGGAGCTGGGCTGGGCCCCCGAGGCCCGCTACTGGCGGGCGATCGATCGGGCCCGTCGCGGCTACGCGAACAGCAAAGACCCCGAGCGCCAGAAGCACTACGACGTCCTGGCCGACAAGGCAGCGAGCCGCTATCGCAAGCAGACCGGTGCCCCCGCGGCGCGGTACTCCAAGCCGTGGGCGGAGACGGGTCGGGTCACGTCCGACGAGCTCAGCACCGGGCCGATCGCCCGCAAGCGGAAGGCGCCGATCCCGGCGACGCCCGAGCGCAGCCGCCGGCTCATCAACGAGGTCATCGTCCAGGAGCAGCAGGCCAGCGGGTGGCGCTTCCCGACCCGCAACGTCACCGACAAGTTCTCGAACTGGCGGGTCCGCACCCGGGGCCGGAGGTGGGCCCGGAAGAGGGACGTCCTGTGACCGCCGCGAACCCCGTGCGCACGGTGAGGTGACGGCGGATGGCCGGTCGCATGATCGTGGCCGTCACCAAGGCCAACCCCGGGGTCAAGAAGGCGAAGGCGGCCACCGGGCGAGCCGTGAGGGTCGGCGCCGTCAAGAGTGCCCGGGCGGGGGCGCAGATCATGGCCCGTGGGCGCCGCTCTCACTCCGGCGGTGAGCGAGCTGACCGATCGGCGGCGGCCGCCGCGGCCACGGCGCGGTCCGCCTCGGCTCGGCGGGCCGGCCGGGCCGGCTTCGGCTCGCCCGGTGGCGGGGACGGTCGTCCCCCGGGCGGGGCGCCGGGGGGCGGAACGAGGCCGGCCGCCCGCGGTCCGGCGGGCCGGGCCCGCGGGCTTCGGCGGGCCCTGCCCGGCAAGCGACGCGGTGCCGTCGCACCGCGGAAGGGGGCGGCGGGCGGCCCCGCGTCGGGCGCGGTCCGGTCGCCTGGCCCCGGCCGGGCGCCCCGGCCCGCGACCCTCGAGCCGGCCCGGCGCCGGCCGCACCTCCCGTCGCTCCCGCGCCCGCGCCGTCCCCTCGTGCGGCGGCGCCGGCAGGACGTCGACGAGGGCGGCCGCCGGCGCCGCCTCCGGCTGCCCCTGCGGTCCCGGGGGCGGGCGCAGGGCGAGCAGAAGCCGAAGAAGTCGCGCCTCCACCGGATCGTCAACGCCCGCAAGCGGCGCCGCTGGCGTCGCCTCCGCCGGCTCCTCGTGCTCGTCGCGGTCATGGCCCTGTTCGTCGCGAGCATGGGCATGTTCGGGGCGGCGAGCTCGTCGAAGCCCGAGGGCGCCGGGGGCCTGCCGCTCGGCTTCGTCGACGGCATCCCCTACGCTGAGCTCTTCAACGGCGCAGTGACCCTCGGCGTCGATCCCCGGCTGCTGGCGGCGATCGCCTTCGCCGGATCCGGCTTCGACACCGCGGTCATCAGCTGCGCCCGCTCGTCGCCGTCGGGCCGGGTCGGCGTCATGCACCTCCTCCCCGACGTGGCGGCCGGGCTGGGGGTCGATCCCTGCGATCCGGCGCAGGTGATCCCCGCTGCGGCGCGGTACCTGCTGGCGCAGCACACGACGTTCGGCACCTGGGAGTTGGCGGTGGCCGCCTACCACGCCGGGCCCAGTGCGGTGGCCACATTCGGCGGCATCCCGCCGTTTCCCGAGACCCTCGGGTTCGTCCCGAACGTCGTGACCCAGTGGAACGCCTACATGGCCGAGTTCCCGTCGGGCTCGCTCGGCACCGAGGCCCCCTACGGCCCGCTCGGCAGCACCGCGCGGTACACCGAGTCGAGGATCACGCCGACGATGCAGCACTTCCTCGACGTCGTCGTCCCCATCTTCGGGCAGGGCCACGGCATCGGCTGCTTCCGCAACCAGGAGGACGGGGAGCACCCGCAGGGCCGGGCGTGCGACTTCATCATGCAGCGGCCGCTCAACCACATGCCGACCCAGCAGTACCTCGAGCACGGCTGGGCGTTCGTCAACTACGTCATCGCCCACGCCCCCGAGCTCAAGCTCCGTTACGTCATCTGGCAGAAGCAGATCTGGCAGCAGGGCATCGGCTGGGGGGCGTACACGCGCTACGACCCGTACGGCAACCTCCAGCAGAACCACTACGACCACGTCCACGTGACCGTCAACTGGTGAGGAACCCGGCCGCCGCACCGCGCTGGTGGCGACGCGGGGCCGCATCCCCGGGACGTGGGTACCGACGAGACCGACCTCCGGCACGCCAACGAGCGGCGGACCCGGGAGGCGAGGTTCCAGCTGAACCGCCAGACCGCCGACGCCAAGCGGTCGATCGACGACGCCAAGCGGGCGGCCCGACGCGAGATCGACCAGCAGGCCCGCAACGCGAGGACGGCGGCGGGCGGCGGAGGGTCGTTCCTCGGGTTCGGCACCGGGTCGTCGGCCACCCAAGGCCTCGACGATCAGCTGATGGTGTGGGCGCTCCCGGTCGCGGCGGTGGCGCTGGTCCCGCTCGTGGTCGGCCACCTCGCCGCCCTCTTCGTCTCGGGCGGCTGGCCCAGCTACCCGATCAGCGAGGCACCGGGCATCGTCGGGCGGTTCGCGACGAACCCCGGCGATCCCGCCGAAGCGTGGGCGCCGGTCAACACGGGCGCGCCAGTGCCCGGGCCCGCGGCCTGGTGGGGCACGTTCGTGCTCGTGGCGGTCGTCGCCGGCCTCGTCGGCGTCCTCGTCTGGTCGATGGCGCGGCCGGCCGGAGGTGCCCGCAGCGGGTGGGCGCGCCCCGAGGAACTGCGCGACCTGCGCGTCGCCCGCAAGGGCGACGACCGCCTGGTGGTCGGGACCAGCGGCGGCCACAAGCTCGCCCTGCGCGACCGCCACAGCCTCCTCGTCGTCGGCCCGGCCCACTCGGGCAAGTCCTGCGGGCTCACGATCCCGGCCATCGCGGAGTGGAAGGGCCCGGTGGTCGTGGCCTCGACCAAGGGGCACGTCATCGACGAGACGATCGGCTGGCGCAGCCGCCAGGGCGAGGTCCACGTCTACGACCCGGCGGCCATCACGCCCTACTACCGCTCCGGATGGTCGCTGCTGGCCGAGTGCGCCACTTGGCAGGGCGCCATCCGCACCGCAGCAGACCTCACCCTCGCCGCTCGGGGCGCCGGCGTCTCGGACGGCCCCGAGCGCGCTATCGGCGATGGCCAGGGCGATCTGTGGCGCAGCTCGATGTCCATGGCGCTCGCCCCCTTCCTGCTCGCCGCCGTGTCGAGCGGGCAGACCGTCAGCGTCGCCGCCGAATGGATCGAGCGCGAGGAGCGCGACGAGGTCCTCACGATCCTGCAGGGCGTCGACCGCATGGCCGCCCGGACGCACGCGTCGACGTTCATGCGCGAGGACGCCTCCCGCTCCGCCTTCCTGCACGCCATGCACCAGGTCCTGCGCGTCTACGACGACCCCGCGGTGGCCTCGTCGATGGACCTGCACGAGATCGTGCCCGAGGAACTGCTCGACGGCGGGGCCAACTCCCTGTACCTGACCACGCCCGAGCACGACCAGGCCCGCTTCCGTCCGCTGTGCTCGATGATCGTGCGGCGCCTGATCGCCACCGCCTACCAGCAGTCGGCGCACTCGGGCGCGGCGCTCGGCTCGCCGCTGCTCGTCGTGCTCGACGACGTCCTGGGCATCGCGCCGATCTACGACCTCGCCTCGCTGGCCTCGACGGCGCCGGCGCGGGGGGTGCAGCTCGTCAGCGTCTTCCAGGACACGGACCAGATCATCACCCGCTACGGCGAGAATGCCGACAACGTGATCCGGAACCACGGGGCCAAGCTCGTGCTGGCCGGGCGTCCCGCGGGCCGGCCGTTCGCCGCCGACCTCGTGGCAACCGAGCTCACCGACCAGCTGGGCGCGTGGGACGCAGCCCTGCTGTACGGCAGCGCCCGCCCGGCCCGCCTGCGCCTGCGCCCGTGGTTCCGGGACCGCGACCTCAAGCGCCGGGTGCAGACGCCGCAGGACGTGGTCAAGCCGGCCGAGGGCAGCGCGTCCCGCGAGTCTCGGCCGAGTAGCGATCAGGCGTCCGTGTGGCTGCGCCGCGGCCCCACCCGACCGCCCGAGGGCACGGACCCGACCATCCCGCTCGACAGGCACGCTCCCGGCTACGTCGAGGTGTTCGGCTCGCTCGACGACGACACCGCACCGCAGAACGTCACGCCGATGCCCGGGTCGCACTGGCGGGGCGGGGGCAGCTGACCGTCACTCGGCCACGAACACCGCCGTGACCGGCAGGTGGTCGGAGATGGCGGCGAAGCGGGCGTAGTCGGTGGGCGGGGGCGTGTGGACGTCGATGAACCGCACGTCCTCGGTCCCGTACACGTAGTCGAGCCGCCGGGTGGGCGCCTCGGTCGTGCCCCGCCGCCAGCCCCGCCAGTTCGTCGGCCAGAGGTCGGGACGGCGCTGGGGCCGCCCCGGCTCGGGGTCGCCGGGCGGGGACGGGGCGTCGGGGGGCGGCAGCCGCACCGCCCAGCCGTCGCGCAGGCCGGCTGCGGCGAACTGGCGGTGGACGGCGCCGTCGGGGCGCTCGTTGACGTCGCCGGCCACCACGATGGGCCCGGACCGCTCGGCGACGACCCCGAGGATCGTCGCGGTCTCGATCGCCCGCATCCCGATCTGGCCGTGGGGCGTGAGGTGGACGTTCACGAGGGTCCACGGCCGCTCGGCCTGCACCTCCGCCACCTGGAATATGCGGCGCCGCCAGCTCCACAGCCGCCAGCGGTGCGACAGCGCCCGCGTCCTGCCTCGCGCCGCCACCGTCACGCCGATGATCGCCATGCCCTCGGGCCACGTGCGCACGGGCCAGTGCTTGAAGCCCCAGAGCAGGTTGCGCGCGCCCAGTGCACGGGCGATGCGGCGGGCCTGGTGCCACTGCACCTCCTGCAGCGCGACCACGTCGGCGCCCTCGCTGCGCAGGTAGGAGGCGATGGCGCGGGTGTCGGGGTTGTCGCTGCCCTTGAGGTTCCACGTCACGAGCGTGGTCGGCACGGCCGGACGGTACCCCGGGTCGGTGCGCCCGGGCGGGAGGGTGCCGCCGGCGCCCGAATACGATCGCCGCGGTGCCCGATCCGACCAGCGACACCCGGCGACGCGACCTCGTCCGCCGCCTGCGCGACGCCGGGCACCTGCGCGACGACCGGGTCGCCGCCGCGTTCGCCGCGGTGCCCCGCGAGCTGTTCCTGGCGGCCCACGCCGAGCGTCACGGCCTCGACGACGTGTACCGCGACGACGCCATCGTCACCCGGCGGGACTCGGTGACGGGCCGCCCGACGTCGTCGTCGTCGCAGCCGGCGATCATGGCGCGGATGCTCGAGATGCTGGGCGTCGCCCCCGGCGACCGCGTGCTCGAGATCGGGGCCGGCACCGGCTACAACGCCGCCCTCCTCGCGCACGTCGTCGGCGACGGCGGGGCCGTCACGTCGGTCGAGCTGGACGCCGACGTCGCGGTCGACGCGCGGCGGGCGCTGCTGTCGGCCAAGGCGCCGGCCCGGGTCGAGGTGGGGGACGGGGCCGCGGGGTGGCCGCCGGCCGCCCCCGTCGACGCGGTCGTCGCCACCGCGAGCGTCGACCGCATCCCCCGCACCTGGTTCGACCAGCTTCGCCCCGGCGGGCGCCTGGTGGCGCCCCTGCGCATCAGCCCCGTCGTGACGTGGGTGCAGGCGGTGGCGGCCCTCCGCAAGGTGCGGACGGGGTTCGACACCGTGGCCATCACCCCCGGCGCGTTCATGCCCCTGCGCCGCGCCGACGACACGGGGCGCGGGCGAGCAGCCCGGCTGGCGGTGGGCGAGGTGGCCGACGGCGGTCCCGGGCGGTCGCACGTCGAGCTGACCGGGCCCGCGCTCGCGGGCCTCGACCGCGCCGCCCGCCAGCGCCTGGTCATGACCGCGCTCGGGTTCGCCCGCCGGCGGCCCGTGCCGCTCGGCGGCGGCAGCGCCCTCGGCCTGCTGGCCTACGTGGCGCTGGCGCTGCCCGAGGAGCGGCTGGTCGAGGTCGAGCGCAGCGGCGGCCCGGGCGTGCGCGAGGCGCTCGGCGTCGTCGACGCGGTCGACGGCAGCCTCGCCGTGCTGGTGCCCGAGCCGAGCGGGCGGATGCGGCTCGACGCGTACGGCGGCAACCGCGCCGAGCGGGGCGTGCTGTCGGCGGTCGAGCGGTGGCAGCTGGCCGGGCGGCCGGCCGTCGCCGACGCCCGCCTCACCGTGCGCTACGGCTCGGTGCGCCCGCACGGCTGGCACAGCGCCCGCCGCGGCGACCAGTGGATCGCCCTCGACTGGCAGCGAGCGCAGGACGCCAGAGGTACGTGACGGCTCTCGTACGCTGCCGGCTCATGGACCTCGCCGCCTTCCAGCAGCTCATGGTCGACACCTATGGCGAGCGGGACCGGGCGCGGGGCGTCCCCGCCACGGTGGCCTGGCTGACCGAGGAGCTGGGCGAGCTGGCCCAGGCGGTCCGCAAGGGTGACCGGGCGGCGCAGGTCCACGAGGTGGGCGACGTGCTGGCGTGGGTCGCGTCGCTGGCCGGCCAGCTGGGCATCAGCCTCGACGAGGCTGCGGCCCGCTACGCCGGCGGCTGCCCCCGCTGCGGCCGGCGCCCCTGCACCTGCCCGTGACGACAGGCCGCGACGCCAGCCCCGTCAGGACGAGCTGGCGACCAGCAGCTCGGCGATCTGGACGGCGTTGAGCGCCGCGCCCTTGCGCAGGTTGTCGTTCGACACGAACAGCGTGAGCCCGTGGTCGACCGTGGGATCGCGGCGGATGCGGCCGACGTAGGCCGGGTCGGTGCCCGCGGCCATGAGGGGGGTCGGCACGTCGACCACGGCGACGCCGGGCGCCGACGACAGGATCTCGACCGCCCGCTCGGGCGGCAGGTCGCGGGCGAACTCGGCGGTGATCGCCAGCGAGTGCCCGGTGAACACCGGCACCCGCACGCACGTCCCGGCCACCCGCAGGTCGGGGATGCCGAGGATCTTGCGGGTCTCGTCGCGGAGCTTCTGCTCCTCGTTGGTCTCGCCGCTGCCGTCGTCGACGAGGCTGCCGGCCAGGGGCAGCACGTTGAAGGCGATGGGCGCGGCGAAGTTGTCGGGAGCGGGGAACTCGACGGCCTGCCCGTCGTAGGTCAGCTCCGCGGCCCGGTCGGCCACCTTCCGCACCTGCTCGTCGAGCTCGGCCGACCCCGACAGGCCGGCCCCCGACGTGGCCTGGTAGGTGCTCACGATCAGCCGCTCGAGCCCGGCCTCGCGGTGCAGCGGCCCGAGCACCGGCATGGCGGCCATCGTCGTGCAGTTGGGGTTGGCCACGATGCCCTTGGGCAGGACGTCGAGGTCGTGGGGGTTCACCTCGGACACCACGAGCGGCACGTCGGGGTGCATGCGCCAAGCCGACGAGTTGTCGATGACCGTGGCTCCGGCGGCGGCGACCTTCTCGGCGATCGCCCGCGACGTGGTCGCACCGGCGGAGAACAGGGCGATGTCGATGCCGGACCAGTCGGCGGTGGCGGCGTCCTCGACCGGGATGTCGGCGCCGTGCCACGGCAGCGTGCGCCCGGCCGAGCGGGCCGACGCGAAGAAGCGGATGTCGCCGACCGGGAACTCGCGCTCGGCGAGCACCTCGCGCATGACGCCGCCGACCTGCCCCGTGGCGCCCACGACGCCCACACGCACTGATGCCATGGGCGCCAAGGCTACGAGTGCCATGGCTGGCGGCCCAACCGGGTTGCGGGTCGGGCGGCGGAAGATCGGGTCAGGCCGGGGCGGCGTCGAGGCCGAAGGCCGTGTGCAGGCTCTGGACCGCCCGCTCGATCTGGCCCTCGCGGACCACGCAGGACGTGCGGATGGCCGAGGTCGAGATCATCTCGATGTTGATGCCCTCCGCGGCGAGCACCTCGAACATCGTGGCCGCCACGCCGGGGTTCGACTTCATGCCGGCGCCCACGATGCTGACCCGGGCGATGTCGCGATCGGACGAGACCCCGGTGGCGCCGATGTCGTCGGCGAGCCGCTGGCAGATCTCGGTGCCGCGGGCCAGGTCGTCCTTCGGCACGGTGAACGAGATGTCGGTGACGCCGTGGTCGGACACGTTCTGCACGATCATGTCGACGTTCACGTCGACGTCGGCCAGCTCGCGGAACAGTCGGGCCGCGATGCCGGGGTGGTCGGGCACGCCGGTGACCGTGACCTTGGCCTCGCTGGTGTCGTCGACGACCGCCGAGACGATGGCCTGTTCCATGGACTGGTCCTCCTCGAGTACCCAGGTGCCCGGCTCCCACGTGAAGGCCGACCGGACGTGCAGCTTGACGTTCCACCGGCGGGCGTACTCGACCGAGCGCATCGCCGGCTTGGGGCACCCGGTGGCGGTCATCTCGAGCAGCTCGTCGAACGACACCCGACCTATGCGCCGGGCCCTCGGCACGATGCGGGGGTCGGCCGTGAACACCCCGGGCACGTCGGTGTACAGCTCGCAGGCGTCGCCCTCGAGCGCGTGGCACAGCGCCACCGCGGTGGTGTCGGAGCCGCCGCGGCCGAGGAAGGTCACGTCGTGGTCGGTCGACACGCCTTGGGCGCCGCCGATCACGGGGACGTGGCCCGCCTCGATCGCCTTGCGGAGCCGATCGGGCCGCAGCTCGACGATCTTGGCGTTCGTGTGGTTGGTGTCGGTGATGAAGCCGGCCTGGCTGCCGGTGAAGCTGTCGGCCGGCACCCCGATCGAGTGCAGGGCCATGCACAGCAGCGCCATGGCCTTGCGCTCGCCGGCGGTGATGAGCATGTCCATCTCGCGCCCGGGCCGGACGTCGGACACATCGCCCGCGAGGCGGATCAGCTCGTCGGTCTCCTTGCCCATGGCGCTGACGACCACCACGACGTCGCTGCCGTGGCGCACGGTGCGCGCCACGTGGTCGGCGACCTCGCGGATGCGGTCGGGGTCGGCCACCGACGTCCCGCCGTACTTGTGGATGACCAGGGCACTCGACGGCACGGCGGACAACGCTACCGGTGGGCGGCCGCGGCGGACGAACCCCTTGCCGGGGGATCGATGATCGGCTTGCCCAGCCTCGTCGCCCGCCACAGCGCGCCCGCCGGAAGCGCCCGTCGCGGGGACGGGCGCGGATGTCGGCTCGTCAGGACAGGGTCGACGGGCTCTCGACGAGAGCCCCCCAGGCCTGGAGCCTGTTGATCGCGTCGGCCACGTCCGTCTGCAGAAGTGCGCAGATCGCCCGCAGGTCGTCGCGACGGATGGTCAGCACCCGGCCGTTGTAGTCGCCGCGCTCCACGATGATGGACCGGACGAATCGCTGGACGGACGCCGCCTCGGGAACGTTCCCGAGGGCTTCGAGGTCGAGGACGAGCTTCGGGGGCCCTTCCGCCGAGGGTGTCTGCTCGCCGAGCAGGACCGACACGCTGACGTCGTAGAACTCGGCCAGCTCGTGCAGCCGCGGAAGGCTGAGCGTGCGGAAGCCGCGTTCGTAGGCGCCGATCGCCGATGCGCTCCAGCGCCCCGACGACTGCCGCTCGACGTCGTCGAGGGACATGTGGCGGGCCTTGCGCAGCGACCGCAGCCGGCGCCCGACCTCGAGTGTCACGCTCGTGGGCGTGGTCTCTTCTTCATCTTGGTGGTTGTTGTTCATCTGGTTCTCTTTGTGATGGGAGTCACGTGGAACCGCCTCAGCACGCATTGTCGCACGGTCGACCCCGAAGAGTGCAGTCGGAAGCCGCCCGCGTGGCCGTCGCGACCTGCCCGAATGCCGTCGCGGGGGCGGCGGTGACTACCCTCCACCCCTCGTGGGAACCGAGAAGCGAGAGCGTCAGAAAGCGGCCAGGCTGGACAAGATCTCCGCTCAGGCTACGGCCGCGAAGCGTGACAGGACACGCGGAACTGCGATACGGATCGCGGTCGCGGCGGTGGTCGTGCTGGGTGTCCTGTTCGGGGTGAGCCAGCTCATGGGCGACGACGACTCGGACACCGAGACGTCGTCGGGCGACGAGACGTCGACGACGCTGGGCCCGACCGACACGACCACGCCCGAGTACACGAACCCCGACCTCGCCGAGCAGGTGCTCGCCCGCGAGCCGCCGGCGCCGCAGCCGCCGCCGGCCGACACGCCGGCCGCGGCGCTCGAGTCGACCACCCTCATCGAGGGCGAGGGCGAGGGGGCCGTCGCCGGCGACACGATCACCGTCCACTACGCCGGGGTGCTGTCCGACGGCACCGAGTTCGACGAGTCGTGGTCGACGGGGCAGCCCTTCCCCGTCACGATCGGGACCGGCCAGGTCATCCCCGGCTGGGACCAGGGGCTCATCGGCGTGAAGATCGGCGAGCGCCGCCACCTCGTGATCGGCGCCGACAACGCCTACGGCGCTGCGGGGAGTGGCTCGATCCCGCCCAACGCGCCGCTGGCGTTCGACGTCGACGTCATCGACATCCAGCCGGCGGCGGGCTGAGTCGCCCGGCGCGCTCCTCGCCCGCAGCCTCCTACGCCGGGAGGGCGCGCAGGTCGGCCTGGTGGCCGCCCACCCAGACGCTCACCTCGCCGGCGCCGGCGGACCGCCAGGTCCCGCCGGCGTCGCGCAGGAGCGCGGTGCGCTCGTCGATCTCGACCAGCGGGACGCCGGCCGGTGTGAGCTGGAGGGTGCGGTGCAGCTTGTCCTCGGACCACGTGTCGGCGCGCGCCACGACCGCCATCTGGCGGACGAGCCCGAGGCCGAGCGTGAACGCGCCGCCCCGGGGGTCGACCGCCGGGTCGCAGAGCACGGTGGCGCCGGCGCCCGACCCGGCGACGACGGCGCCGCCCTCCCAGGCCGCGACGAGCGCGTCCCACAGGGGCGTCTGCAGGAGCACCGAGCGCAGGTGCATCGGCGACCCGTCGGAGAGGTAGAGGAAGCGGGCGTCGCGCACGGCGGCGACGTTGGCGTCGTCCTGCGCCCCGCTGCGGTCGACGGCGTGCACCTCGCGCACCGTGGCGCCGAGGCCCGCGAACCAGCGCGTCGCCCGCTCCACCGCGTGGTCGGGGTGCTCGTAGGCGGCCGCGGTCGGCAGCACGACGACCTCGGTCCCCTCGCTGGCCGCCAACAGGTCGGCGTCGAAGGTGCATCCCTCACGCCATTCACCGCCTCCCACCAGGGCCAGCGGCCCGGTCGTCCCCTCGGGTCCTGACATGGGCGTCGACGCTAGTGGGGATCGCGTCAGGGTCCGGCCACGTGCCTTGGGCGCGGTTGATTACCGTTCGGTAGCCTCCTGCGATGGCTATCGAACGACTGGGCATCGTCGGATCGGGGATCATGGGGTCCGGCATCGCGGAGGTGGCCGCCAAGGCCGGGTCGACCGTCGTGCTGCGCTCGCGCAAGCAGGAGTCCGCCGACGCCATGGTGGCGGCGCTCGGCGCCTCGCTGGCCAAGCAGCTCAGCCGGGGGAAGCTCGACGAGGCCGAGGCCGAGGCGGTGAACGGCCGCGTGTCCGCCACCGCCGACCTCGAGGCGCTGGCCGACTGCGACATGGTGATCGAGTCGGTGGTCGAGGACCTCGACGTGAAGAAGCAGCTCTTCGTCGAGCTCGACCGCATCGTCAAGCCCGGCGCGATCCTCGCCACCAACACGTCGACTCTGCCGGTCGTCGAGATGGCGGTCGAGACGGCGCGCCCCGAGCGGGTCGTCGGCGTCCACTTCTTCAACCCCGCCGCCGCCATGAGCCTGGTCGAGATCGTGCGCACGCTGCTGTCGAGCGACGAGACGGTGGCCGAGGCCGTGGCGTTCGCCGAGGCGTGCGGCAAGGGCCCGGTGGTGGTCGAGGACCGCGCCGGGTTCATCGTCAACGCGCTGCTCTTCCCCTACCTCAACAACGCCGTGCGCATGCTCGAGAACCGCACGGCCAGCCGTGACGACATCGACGCGGCGATGAAGGGCGGCTGCGGGTTCCCCATGGGGCCGCTGGCGCTGCTCGACCTGGTCGGCCTCGACACGTCCGTCGCCATCCTCGACGCCCTCTACGTCGAGTTCCGCGACCCCAACTACGCGGCCGTGCCGCTGCTGCGGCGCATGGTCGCCGCCGGCCAGCTCGGCCGGAAGTCGGGCCTCGGCTTCTACGACTACGCCAAGTAGCCCCCGTCCACAGGATTTCCCCGTCAGATTTGGTCGCTCCGGCGACCGTTCCTGAGGGGAAAACAGGTGGACGAGGCAGAATCGTGTCGATGGGGACCGACGAGCTCGCCGAGGTCGAGGCGGCCGACGTCCGCGCCCAGGTGGCGGCGCTGGCCGCGTCGGCACGGCGGGCCGGGCGGCGGGCCGTCCTCTCCGGGCGCTGGCTGGCCGACACCGTCGTCGAGGTCGCACCGCGCCTGCCCGTGCGCGATGCGCCCACGCTGTCGGCTCATCACGACGGGCTGACCGGCGACGAGCTGGCGCGCTCGGTCGTGCGGGCCGGCGGGCGCGTGTCGGGCGGCATCGCCGCGGCCACCGGCGGGATCATCACCGCACAGGAGGTCTCCGTCGCCGGGTTGCTGCTGGTGCCGTTCGAGCTGGCCGCCCTCACCGCCCTCGTGGTGGTCACCGAGGTGAAGGTCGTGACCGAGCTGCACCACGTCGCCGGCCGCGCCCTGCCCGGCGGGCCCCGGCGGCGCACCGAGGCGGCGATCGTGTCGTGGATGTCGGGCCGGGCCGCACCCCCGACCGAGCTGTCGGCGACGGTGCGGGGCGACCTGCTCGGCCGCGCCGGCCGCCAGCAGCTCGCGCAGCACCTGCGGGCCCGGTTCACGCGCAACCTCACGGCCCTCGCCCCGTTCCTCACCGGCGCGGTGGCCGCCGGCTACCTCAACCGCAAGGCCACGCTCGCCATCGGCACCCAGGTCGCCCGCGACCTCGGCCTGCACCCCTGACCGACCCCCGGGTCGGGATCTCGCGGCGGAAATCCTCGACGGCCACGACGCATACGCTCGCGGCGCATGCCCGTCGAGCCGCCGCCGCTGCGCTGGGCGTTCCCGCCCGTCGCCGACGCCGACGCCGACGGCCTCGTGGGGGTGGGGGCCGACCTCGAGCCCGGCACGGTGCTGGCCGCCTACCGCCGGGGCATGTTCCCCATGCCGCTCGGGGCCCACGGGCCGATCGGCTGGTGGTCGCCCGACCCCCGGGCGGTGATCCCGCTGGACGGGCTGCGGGTCACCCGCTCGCTGCGGCGCAACCTGCGGCGGTACGAGGTGCGCGTCGACACGGCGTTCGCGGACGTGATCGACGCCTGCGCCGATCCGGTCCGGCCGCACGGCTGGATCTCGCCCGAGATCCGCCGTGCCTACCGCACGCTGCACGACCTCGGGTGGGCGCACTCGGTGGAGGCCTGGTCGTGCGACGACGGCGAGCTGGTGGGTGGCCTGTACGGGCTGGCGATCGGTGGGCTGTTCGCCGGCGAGTCGATGTTCCACCGCCGCACCGATGCGTCCAAGGCGGCCCTCGTCACCCTGGTCGGGCTGCTCCGCGGCGACGGCGTCGCCGGCCGGCTGCTCGACGTGCAGTGGCAGACGCCCCACCTCGCGTCGCTCGGGGCGGTCGAGGTCGCGCGGGCGGACTACGTCGCCCGGGTGGCCGCCGCGGTCGAGCTCCCGCTCCCCGCGGCGTTCGCCGGGTGAGCCCGCGTCCCGGCCCCCGGTTGTGACCGACCGGTAAGTCGGGGGACGATATGGACATGAGCGAGGTCACGTTGCCCGAGCCCGACCGCCCCTGGCTGATGCGGACCTACTCGGGCCACTCGACCGCCAAGGCGAGCAACGAGCTGTACCGCACCAACCTCGCCAAGGGCCAGACCGGCCTGTCGATCGCCTTCGACCTGCCCACCCAGACCGGCTACGACCCCGACGACCCGCTGGCCAAGGGTGAGGTCGGCAAGGTCGGCGTGCCCGTGGCCCACATCGGCCACATGGCCGAGCTGCTCGACGGCATCCCGCAGGGCGAGATGAACACGTCGATGACGATCAACGCCACCGCGGCCTGGCTCCTCGGCCTGTACGTCGCCAACGCCGAGCGCCACGGCGTCCAGTCGAAGCAGCTGCGGGGCACGACGCAGAACGACATCGTCAAGGAGTATCTGTCCCGCGGCACCTACATCTTCCCGCCCCTGCCGTCCCGCCGGCTGATCGTCGACATGGTGGCGTTCTGCACCGAGTGGATCCCGAAGTGGAACCCCATGAACGTCTGCTCGTACCACCTGCAGGAGGCCGGGGCGACGCCGACGCAGGAGATCGCCTACAGCCTGGCCACCGCGGTCGGCGTGCTCGACGCGGTGCGCGACTCGGGCCAGGTGCCCGAGGACCGCTTCCCGCAGGTGTTCGCCTCGATCAGCTTCTTCGTCAACTCGGGCATCCGCTTCGTCGAGGAGACCTGCAAGATGCGGGCGTTCGGGCAGATGTGGGAGCGCATCGGCCGCGAGCGCTACGGCGTCACCGACGACAAGGCGCTGCGCTTCCGCTACGGCGTGCAGGTCAACAGCCTGGGGCTGACCGAGGCGCAGCCCGAGAACAACGTGCAGCGCATCGTGCTCGAGATGCTGGGCGTGACGCTCAGCCGCGACGCCCGCGCCCGGTCGATGCAGCTCCCGGCGTGGAACGAGGCGCTCGGCCTGCCCCGCCCCTGGGACCAGCAGTGGGCCTTGCGCATGCAGCAGGTGCTGGCCTTCGAGAGCGACCTGCTCGAGTACCCCGACCTGTTCGCCGGCTCGCACGTCGTCGAGGGCCGCACGGCCGAGCTGGTCGACTCGGCGACGGCCGAGCTCGACGACGTGCTCGCCCTCGGCGGCGCGTTCGAGGCGATCGACGAGCTGAAGGGGCGGCTGGTCCGCAGCCACGCCGAGCGGATGCGCCACATCGAGGACGGCGAGCTGGCCGTGGTGGGCGTCAACCGCTTCACCGAGACCGCGCCGTCCCCGCTGCTCGCCGGGGGCGACGCCGAGGGGCACATCCTCAAGGTCGACCCCGCGCTGGAGGCGCAGACCGTGGCCGAGGTGCAGGCGTGGCGGGCCGAGCGGGACAACGATGCGGTGAAGCGGTCGCTCGAGCAGCTGCGCCAGGCCGCCGAGGGCGACGAGAACATCATGGCCGCCACCATCGACCTGGCCCATGCGGGCGGCACGACCGGCGAGTGGGCCGGCGCGCTGCGCGACGTGTTCGGCGAGTACCGGGCGCCGACCGGCGTGGGCGCCGCGGTCGGCGCCGGCGGTGGGTCGCAGGGGCTGCGCGCCATCGCCGAGCGGGTCCGGGTCCTGCCCGGCGGGCCGCCGCGCCTGCTCGTGGCCAAGCCGGGCCTCGACGGGCACTCCAACGGCGCCGAGCAGATCGCGGTCGCCGCCCGCGACGCCGGGCTCGAGGTGATCTACCAGGGCATCCGCCTCACCCCCGAGCAGATCGCAGCCGTGGCGGTGGAGGAGGACGTCGACGTCATCGGCCTGTCGATCCTGTCGGGCTCGCACCTCGAGCTCGTCCCCGCGGTGGTGCGGCTCGTGCGCGCCGGCGGCGTCGACGCGCCCGTCATCGCCGGGGGCATCATCCCCGAGGAAGATCGCCAGCCCCTGCTCGACGCGGGCGTGGCCGCCGTCTACACCCCCAAGGACTTCGAGCTCGTCCGCATCATGGGCGAGCTGGTCGACCTGGCGGTCGCGCACCGCGACGGCTGACCCGCGGGCCCGTTATCGGGCAGTCAACATCGGCGCCGGGGCGTATCGAACGCGTCAAGGCGCGTGCGGCGGCCCGATCGACGCGGTTTCCTGGAGGGCGAACCGGAGCCAGCGGCACGACGTCAGGAGGTCGCCATGCCCGTCGATCGCTTCGACGCCGACCACCTCATGAGCGGCATCGTCGTCACCGTCGCCGTGGCCCTCGCCCTCGTGCTGGCCCCGTCTCCGGTGGCCGTCCCGGTCCTCGTGGCGCTGGCCTTCGCCTGCGGGCGGCTCGGCGGCCGCGACGCGGGCATCGGCTCGGCTGCTGCCGGGACCTTCATGTTCGGCTGGGCCATCACCGAGCCGCACTTCGTGTGGGAGATGGCCAACGGCCACGATCAGGTGCTGTTCGTGGTGCTGCTCGTGGCTGCCTTCGTGGCGTCCGAGGTCGGCGCCCGCCTGCGCTTCAGCGCGCTGCGGCGCGACCGTTCGGGTCCGCTGGACGCGCCGAGCGGGCGGGGCTGAGCGCCGCCCCCTCCGCCTCCGCCTCGCCGTCGTCGGTCGAGGCCCAGCGCGGCGGGTCGTCGGCGCCGAGGGGCCGGCCCGCCCACCGCACCTTGCCGGGTGTGCGGGACAGGCGGGCGACCAGGCCCTGCATCGGCACCCCGTCGGCTTCGACGATGGCGTCCCGCGCCGCGAGCTGCGGGTCGGCGAACACGTCGGCCATGTCGTAGACCGGGGCGGCGGCTGCGTGCGCGGCGTCGAACGCGGCGACGACCTCGTCGACCGAGCGCTCCCCACAGAAGGCCGCCATGCGGGCGTCGATCTCGTCACGCGCCGCGATGCGCCCACCGAACGACTGCAGGTCCTCCCGCTCGCCCAGCCCGATCAACTCCATGACCCGTCGGCCGACCGTCTCGGCCGATGCCGACACGGCGACCCACCGGCCGTCCTTGCAGCGCCAGGTGCCGCGGGGCACCGAGTAGGGCAGGCTCGAGCCCGCCCGCTGCTGGAGGAAGCCGGTCAGCCCGTAGGCCGGGAGCAGCGGGCCCATGCACTGGAGCAGCGACTCGAGCAGCGTCACGTCGACGACCTGGCCGACGCCCGAGTGCAGGGCGACCATCACCGCGAAGGCGGCCGCCAGCGCCGTGACCTCGTCGGTGAGGGCGATGGGCGGCAGCAGCGGCCCGCCGTCGGCCTCCCCGTTGATGGCGGCGAACCCTGACATGGCCTCGGCCAGCGTGGCGAACCCCGGACGCTGTGCGTACGGCCCGTCCTGCCCGAACGCGGTGACCCGGCACACGACCAGCCGGGGGTTCCGGCCGAGCAGCACGTCGGGGCCGAGCCCGAGTCGCTCCATGACGCCGGGGCGGAAGTTCTCGACCACGACGTGGGCGTCGGCCACGAGGTCGAGGAGCGCGTCCCGGCCGGCCTCGGACTTCAGGTCGAGGGTGGCGCACCGCTTGTTGCGCCCGACGACCTTCCAGTAGGCCGACGTGCCGTCCCGGGGGTCGGGCAGCCCCAGGGTGCGAGTCGAGTCGCCCACCCCGGGCCGCTCGATCTTGAGGACGTCGGCGCCGAAGTCGGCGAGGTAGCGGGCGGCGCCCGGCCCCGCGACGACCGTCGCCAGGTCGAGCACCCGGATGTCGGCCAGGGGTCCGGGCACGCCAGGACCGTAGGCGTCAGGCTCCCGCGAAGGCGAAGCAGCGGTCGGCCAGCTCGCCGAACGCGTAGACGCCGTAGAGCCCGCCATAGAGGTCACGGGTCTTCTCGCTCCACGCCAGCGCCTCGGGGGCGGAGATGCGGCGGAACACCTGGACGATGCCGCCCTCGTGGACCCGGTACTCGGCCCACGCCCCGGGGAAGTCCTTCACGCACGCCACCTCGACCCAGGGCACGTCGCCGGTGGCCGCGAAGCGGCGGACCCGGTTGCGGTGCGTGTGGCCGGCGAAGTACCCCACGATGCGGGGCCGCCGGGCGACCACCTCGACCAGCCGCTCGGAGTCGTCGGGGTTGATGCCGAAGTACGCCTCGGGCCGCTCGCGCGACCCGGGGTCCCAGGCGTGGTGGTGGCCGAACAGCAGGACGGGCCGGTCGGCGTCGGCCGCCAGCTGGTCGAGCCAGGCGAGGGTGTCGGCCGCCACCCCGCCGCCGGCCCGGCCGGGGATGGCGGTGTCGATGACGGCCAGGATCACCCCCGGCAGCGTGGTGGAGAGCGGCGCCCGCGAGGCGAAGTCCTCGCCGTGGTAGGCGTCGTGGTTGCCGCGCACGTGCAGGAGCCGGTCGCCGAACGCGGGGCCGTAGGCATTGAGGAACGCCTGGTACTCGGCCCGGGTGCCCATCGACGTGAGGTCGCCCTTGACCACGACGGCGTCGGGGTCGACCGCCCGGATGTCGGCGACGGCGCACCGGTTCATCAGCTCGGGGTACGGCTCGTCGCCCGGCGCCGTCGTGTAGATGGGGTCGTCGTCGACCCCGTTGAGGATGCCGCACTCGATCTCGCCGAAGTGCACGTCGTTGACGGTGCACACCGTCGAGAGGCGCTCTCCGGGCGGCCGTGCCAGCGTGCGCACGTCGTGCCCGTCGAGGCGGTAGGCGCGGTCGGGCTCGAGGCCCGTGTGGCGGTGCTCGACGACCCCGTCGTGCAGCACCACCTCGTCGTCGGCGACCGTGGTGAGATCCACGGCGCGAGGCTAAACCGTGCGCGGACAGATGCACCGTTGCGAATTCGGCGGCGCCGGGCCGCTGGGCCACGGTTGCGCCTGTCGGCGCAGCCTCTAGCGGCGCGTCACTCCTTGACGACGACGCTGTTGGCGAGCTTGTCGTGCCAGGTCTGCTTCTCGGGGTCCCACAGCATCCAGAAGTAGCCGAGGTAGCAGACAAGGGACGACAGGATGCGGGCGAAGTAGCGCCCGATCGCCCGGCCGCCGCCGATCGGCTGGCCGCTCGCCGTGTCGACGACCCGGATGCTGAGGGCGCGGCTGCCGACAGACTGCCCGGACCCCCCTTCGAGCTTGGCCCAGTAGAAGAGCACCCCGACGAAGCCGACGATGCCGAGAATGACCGCGACGGCGATGGTCCCGCCCGTGGGGACCTCGCACAGGCCGTTCTGGACAGTGCCGTCGAAGTCGATGTTGCCCGACGAGTCGAGGCTGCAGGACTCGATCTCGGTGGGGCCGGTGACGAGCGCGATGTACGCCGGCAGGAAGAAGAAGCCCGTCACGATCCCGTCGATGACGAACGCCGCGAACCGCGTCCAGAACCCGGCCTTCGCGTACCGGGTCGTGCCGTAGCCGTACCCGGGGGGCGGGCCGTACGTGCCCGGCGCCCCGAACGGCGGTGCCGCCGGTGGGCTCGGTGTCGCCTGCCACCCGCCCGCGCCGGGGGGCGGGTAGCTGCCGCCCGGCGGGGGAGGAGGGTTCGGTGTGCTCGGAGGAGGAGGGAAGCCGCCCATGGGGGCCGCAGGCTAGGCGCGACCGCAGAGGTTGCGGGGCCCCCGCGCCCGCAGCGTTATGGAGGTCACCAGGGGCGGTTGCGGCGGAGCGGGACCGGCTTGGTCCACCACCGGCCCGAGAAGCGCCACCGGGGCGGCTGATCGGCCGAGCCCGCGGCGACAGGGCGCGGCCAGGTCACCTCGATGGCCGCCGCGATCGCCGCCACCTCCTCATCGGTGGCCTCGCCGCCGCGCGCGATCGAGATGGGTGCCGACGTGTCCATGTCCGTCGCCTACAGCGGCACGTTGCCGTGCTTGCGCTTGGGCAGTTCCTCGCGCTTCGAGCGCAGCAGGTCGAGCCCGGCGATCAGCTTGACCCGGGTGTCGGCGGGGTCGATGACGTCGTCGACGTAGCCGCGCTCGGCGGCCTGGTACGGGTTGGCGAACCGGTCGGTGTACTCCTCGACCAGCTCGGCCTTGCGGGCGACGGGGTCGGCCGCGGCCTCGATCTCGCGGCGGTAGGCGATCTCGACCGCCCCCTGCGGGCCCATGACGGCCAGCTCGCCCGACGGCCAGGCGAAGGCGAGGTCGGCGCCGATCGACTTGGAGTTCATCACCACGTAGGCGCCGCCGTAGGCCTTGCGGGTGACGACCTGGATGCGGGGGACCGTCGACTCGCAGAAGGCGTAGAGGAGCTTGGCGCCGTGGCGGATGATGCCGCTGTGCTCCTGGTCGACGCCGGGCAGGAAGCCCGGTACGTCGACGAAGCTGATGAGCGGGACGTTGAAGGCGTCGCACGTGCGGACGAACCGCGCCGCCTTCTCGGACGACTCGATGTCGAGCACCCCGGCCAGGTGCATCGGTTGGTTGCCGACGAGGCCCACGACGTGGCCGTCGAGCCGGGCGTAGGCGCACACGATGTTGGGGGCCCAGCGGCGGGCGTACTCGAAGTACTCGCCGTCGTCGACGACGGCCTCGATGACCTTGGTCATGTCGTAGGGCTGGTTCGACGAGGCGGGGATGATGTCGCGCAGCTCGGGGCACAGCCGCCCGCGGTCGTCGTCGGTGGCGACGACCGGTGCCTCCTCGAGGTTGTTCGACGGCAGGTAGCCGAGGAGGTAGCGCACGTCGTCGAGGCACGCGGCGTCGTCGGCGGAGGTGAAGTGGCAGACGCCCGACTTGGAGGCGTGGGCGATGGCGCCGCCCAGCTCCTGCTGGGTCACGTTCTCGCCGGTCACGGTCTTCACGACGTCGGGGCCGGTGATGAACATGTACGAGGTGTCCTCGACCATGAACACGAAGTCGGTCATGGCGGGCGAGTAGACGGCGCCCCCGGCGCAGGGGCCCATGATCACGCTGATCTGGGGGACCACGCCCGACGACTGCACATTCCGGTAGAAGATGCCGCCGTAGCTGTCGAGGCTGACCACGCCCTCCTGGATGCGGGCGCCGGCGCCGTCGTTGATGCCGACGACCGGGGCCCCCACCTTGAGCGCCAGGTCCATGAGCTTGTGGATCTTGTCGGCGAACACCTCGCCGAGCGCGCCGCCGAACACCGTGAAGTCCTGCGAGAAGACGAAGACCTTCCGGCCGTCGACGGTGCCCCAACCGCAGATGACGCCGTCGGTGTAGGGCCGGTCGTCGAAGCCCGACTCGGCCGGGCGGCGGGCCAGCAGGTCGAGCTCGTGGAACGACCCCGGATCGAGCAGCAGGTCGATGCGCTCGCGAGCGAGCAGCTTGCCCCGGTCGTGCTGGCGCTGCCGCGACCTGTCGGTGCCGGGAGCGACGGCCTCTTCCTTGCGCTTGGCCAGGTCGGCGAGCCTGTCGCTCATCGGGTGGTCCACCATGCTGCCACGGTACTTGCGCTTCTTTGGGCCTCCGAAATTCTCCGCTGCCGGGATGGGCCACGCCTCGAGCGGGGGCGCCGGCACCGTGACCGGGGGTCGGCGGGGCCGGTCGCGGTCTCGTGGCGGGACGGTGGTCGGCGACTGGACTGACACCATGCCGCAACTATCGCACATTTACCGACGGATGCGTCGATAGTGGAGGAACGGCCGGCTTGGCTCCGCGCGATCGCCCGCCGCTAGGTTGCGCCGATGGCTGCGGGCAGGATGGTGACCACACTCGTCGTCGCGGGCGCGCTCGCGCTCGCCGGTTGCGGAGGAGGCGGGTCGGGCGACGACAGCGAGGCGGCCGGACGTGACCGCCCCGATCGCGACGTCCCCGAGACGACGACCACCAGCGCGGCGGCGCCGGCCGCCGCGGGCTCGATGGTCGCATCGGCCAGGGGCGCGCAGGTCGAGGTCTTCGCCGAGCCCGTCGAGGGCGAGCCCACGGCGACGCTCGACAACCCCAACGAGAACGGGGCGCCCCTCGTCTTCCTCGTCGAGCAGGACCAGGGTGCGTGGTTGCAGGTGCTGTTGCCGATCCGGCCGAACGGGTCCACCGGATGGATCCGCTCGGCGGACGTCACGGTGGCCAGCAACCCGTACACCATCGACATCGCCCTGGCCGACCACCGGCTCGTCGTGCGGAACGGCGACGCCGTCGTGGTCGACACCCCCATCGGCGTGGGCACCGCGTCGACGCCGACGCCCGGCGGGAAGTACTACATCAAGGAGCTGCTGCAGCCGCCCGACCCCGGCGGTGCCTACGGGCCCTACGCCTACGGGCTGTCGGGGTACTCGAACGTGCTCGACGACTTCAACGGCGGCGACGGCGTGATCGGCATCCACGGGACCAACGAGCCCGAGGCCATCGGCTCCGACGTGAGCCACGGCTGCATCCGGGTCGACAACGCCACGATCACCCAGATGGCGGGCATGTTGCCGCTGGGTACGCCCGTCCACATCAGCGCCTGACCGCCGGCCGCGGGCCGCCCCCGGACGCGCCACGGCCCGCCCCGAGGGGCGGGCCGTGGCGGCTGTCGTTCGGTCGGATCAGCCGACGAAGCTGGGCCGGCCGGGCACCGCGGCCGCCGGAGCGGCGACGGGTGCCGCCGCTGCGGGCTCGGTCGGTGCCTCGGGCGCCGGGGCAGCCGTGAGCTCGAAGCTCACGAAGTCGTAGTCGACCACGATGTCCGGGCTCCCGGGGCCCGTGAAGCAGGTGGCGCTCACGGTGTAGGTGCCCGGCGGGTCGGTGGCCTCGGACTGCACGGGGGCGGTCCAGGTGCCGTCGCCCGCCACGGTGCCGAGCCACACGAGCCGCGGCTCGGTCTCTTCGCCGTACCACAGGTACGCCTCGAGTTCGCCGGGACCGGCCTCGCTGATGCAGTCCGCACCCGACGCGGTGAAGACCGTGCCGACCGGGCCGCTGGTCGGCGTCACGCTGATGGGCAGGAGGGGTTCCTGCGCCCCAACGGGGATCGCTCCGAAGGTGAGCGCCGCGGCGGCGGCGCCTCCGGCGGCGGCGATCACAGCCCGCCTGATGTCCATGGTTCTCCTAGGTGCTCGGCCCGCCCACGGGCGGGATCTGATCCGGGGGCGGGCGCCGGTCGAGCACGCGCCGGCTGTCCCCCCGTGCCGCCAGTGGCGTCACCGGTGGAGCGCCCGCATACGGTCTCCCCAGCCTCCCGTCCCCGAAAGGTGCGGCACGCTACATCGACGGACCAGGTCCTCCGCCACTCGTGTGCGCAGAGGCGCACGGACCGTGCGCTGGGGAGCGCGATGCGGTCGTGGGGCGGTGGCACACTACGGCGGTGCGCCTCCCCGTCATGCCGCCGGTCAAGCCCATGCTCGCGAAGGCGATCTACGAGGTGCCCCGGACCGGCGGGCTGCTGTACGAGCCCAAGTGGGACGGCTTCCGCTGCCTCGTGTTCCGCGACGGCGACGACGTCGAGCTGTGGAGCCGCACCGACCGGCCGCTGAACCGCTACTTCCCCGAGATGGTGGACGCGCTGCGGGCCGAGCTGCCCGACCGCTGCGTGGTCGACGGCGAGCTGGTGGTCGTCACCGGGGACGGCCTCGACTTCGACACCCTGCAGCTGCGGCTCCACCCCGCCGAGTCGCGGGTCAACATGCTGGCCGCCGCCACCCCCGCGTCGTTCGTGGCGTTCGACCTGCTGGCGCTCGACGACCGTGATCTGACGGGCGAGCCGTTCACCGAGCGCCGCCGGCTGCTCGAAGGGGCGCTGGCCGGCCACCACGACCGCGTGCGCCTCACGCCGGTGACCGCCGACGCCGACGTGGCCGAGGACTGGTTCCGGCGCTTCGAGGGCGCCGGGTTCGACGGGGTGATGGCGAAGCCGGCCGACGCCCCGTACCGCCAGGACAAGCGCGACATGCTCAAGGTCAAGCACCAGCGCACGGCGGACTGTGCCGTGGCCGGCTTCCGGATGCACAAGGACGGTGAGGGCGTCGGGTCGCTGCTCCTCGGCCTGTACGACGCCACCGGCACGCTGCACCACGTGGGCGTGGCGGCCTCGTTCGCGGCACCGTTGCGGCGGACCCTGCTCGCCGACGTCGAGCCGCTGCGCGATCACGCGATCGACGACCACCCCTGGCGCGAGTGGGCCGTCGCCATGGCCCACGACGGCACGACCCGGATGCCCGGCGGGCTCAGCCGCTGGAACGCGACCAAGGACCTGTCGTGGGAGCCCCTGCGGGTGGAGCGCGTGGTCGAGGTGCGCTACGAGCACGTGCTGTCGGGCCGCTTCCGCCACACCGCCCGGTTCGTGCGCTGGCGCGACGACAGGACGCCCGGGTCGTGCACCTACGACCAGCTCGAGGCGGTCGCCCCTGCCGAGCTCTCGGCGATCTTCGGCCCTGCGGCCTCACGATGAGTTTCGGGTGGATGACGGTGCGATCGACAACTTGACCCAAGGGTCAAGTTCGTGATCCGCTGGTGGGGCCGGGTGCCGACCCGGGCCGATCCGTCGCCGATCACCACGATGCCGAGGGGTACCCGATGACCGCCACCGCCGATCGCACCGCCACCGCCGACCCGGTCGCCGAGGTCAAGGACTGGCTGGCCGAGAACTGGGACCCCGACCTCACGGTCGCCGACTGGTGGGAGCGGCTCGGCACGTCGGGCTGGGGCGTCCCCACGTGGCCGAGCGACTGGTTCGGCAAGGATCTCAGCCGGGCCGAGGGCGTGCGCGTCCAGCAGGCGATCGCCGACTTCGGCGCCCTCCCCGCCCCCGGCGGCCTCGGCCTCATGCTGGCCGGGCCCACGATCGTCGTGCACGGCAACGACGAGCAGAAGCAGCGCTACCTGCGTGACATCATCACCGGCCAGAAGGCGTGGTGCCAGCTCTTCAGCGAGCCCGGCGCCGGGTCCGACCTCGCCGGCCTCAACGCCCGCGCCGTCAAGGACGGCGACGAGTGGATCGTGAACGGCCAGAAGGTGTGGACCTCGGGCGGGCACGTGGCCGACCTCGGCATGCTCATCGCCCGCAGCGACCCCGACCAGCCCAAGCACGCGGGCATCACCTACTTCGTCATCGACATGCACCAGCCCGGCGTCGACGTGCGCCCGCTCCGGGAGATGACCGGCCGGGCCCTGTTCAACGAGGTGTTCCTCGAGGACGCCCGCGTGGGCGACGACACGATGATCGGCGGCCTCAACAACGGCTGGCGGGTGGCCAACACCACCCTCATGTTCGAGCGCTCCAGCCTCGGCGCCGGCGGCGGCTCGGCCGCGGCCTCCCTGGCCAGCCCGGGCACGGTGGCGGGTGACCTGAACCGGCGCGCCGGCGACTTCCTCTCCACCGGCGGCCGGCGCGGCGGGGGCGGCGGCACGCTGTTCGGGGCCTCCTCGAAGGCGCTCGTCAAGCTCGCCCAGGGCAACGGCAGGGCGCAGGACCCCTCGATCCGCCAGAAGCTCATGCAGCTCCACACCATCGGCGAGGTGGCCCGGTTCAACAACCTCCGCCTCAAGGCGGCGATGGCGGCGGGCAAGGACATCCCCGGCCTCCCCAACATCTCCAAGCTGCTGATGAGCAACACGGTGCGCCTGTCGCGCGACGTCGGCCTCGAGATCGCGGGCGGGTACGGCATGCTCCACGCCTACGACGGCGACGCACGCGCCGCCCTCGACGAGGCCACAGGCCAGCCGTACCTGTCCGGCATCACCGAGATGGCGCTGTTCGCCCAGGGCCCGCCGATCTACGGCGGCACCGATCAGGTCCAGCGCAACATCATCGGCGAGCGCGTCCTGGGCCTGCCCAAGGAGCCCGGGTTCGACAAGGCCACCCCGTTCAAGGACCTGCCCAAGAACGGCTGATCAACAGCCCGGCCGGCAGACCGCCGGGCTGTCACAACCCCGGCCCCCGCGGCGTCATCACCCGTGACGACGCAGAGGAGGTCCCCCATGGGTGCAGGACTCGATCCGACGATCGGCACGGGCACGGCGGCCGGTGGCCGCACCGTCGACGTCGTGGTCGTCGGCGGCGGGCTCGCCGGGCTGACCGCCGCGGCCACCGCGGCCGGCGACGGGCGATCGGTCGTGCTCCTCGACGGTCGCCCGGGAGGCAACCGGGCCGCCACCGAGACGGTGGGCCGCTTCCTGTTCAACCGGGGGGCGCACGCCCTCTACCGCAAGGGGGCGGGCCGGCCCGTCCTGGCTCGGCTGGGCGTGCAGGTCAGGGGCTCCCGGCCGCCCCTCCGCGGGGGCATGGGCCGGCGGGGCGACGTCGTCGACCGGCTGCCGCTGGGTCCGGTCACCGCGACCCGCAGCCGGCTCGTCTCGCGCCGCGGGCTCACCCGGCTGGCCCGCGTGCTGGCAGGGATGCCGCGGTGGCGACCCACCGAGCTGGGGGACCGCACTGCGGCGGCCTGGTTCGACGAGCTCGGCCTCGAGGGCGACGAGCGCCAACTGGTCGAGATGCTGGCGCGCACCGCGACCTACGTGGCCGACCTCGACACGGTGTCGGCCGACCTCGTCGCCCTGCAGGTGCGGCTGGCGGCGCAGGGCAACGTGGACTACCTCGACGGGGGCTGGCAGACGCTCCTGGACGGCCTCGGCGCCGCGTGCGAGCGGGCCGGGGTGGAGCGGGTCCCGGCCGCGGCCAGCGCGGTCGTGCCCGAGGGCCGGCTCGTGCGGGTCGAGGTCGCGGCCGGCCGCGACGGCGACGGCACGGGTGGGGCGCCCGACGGCGGGGCCGCCACGACGCTGCTCGCCGGGGCCGTCGTGCTGGCCGCCGGCACCCCCGACGCCATGGCGTCCGTGCTCCCCCAGCGGCCCGTCGCGTGGGCGGCGCTGGCCGGGCCGATCCACGTCGCCTGCCTCGACCTCGGGCTCGCCGAGCCCCCGCCGACCCGGGTGCTGCTCGGTCTCGACCGGCCCATCTACCTCATCTGCCACGCGCCGCCGGCCCGCCTCGCCCCGTCGGGCGGGGCGGTCGTCCACGGCATGCGCTACCTCGGCGCCGCCGAGGACCTGCCGGCCGCCGAGCTCCGGCGCGAGCTGGAGGACCACGCCCGGCTGGCCGGCATCGACCCCGACGCCGCCGAGGAGGCCCGCTACCGGCACCGCATGGTGAGCGCCGGCGCCCTTCCGATCCCCGAGACCGGCGGCCTGGCCCGGCGGCCGGGCGTCACGAGCGCGGGCTTCGACGGCGTGTTCGTGGCCGGCGACTGGCTCGGGCCCGGGGCGCACCTGGCCGACGCCGCCCTGGCCACGGGCGAGGAGGCCGGGCGCCGCGCCGCCGAACGGGCCGAGGGCGCGCACCGCCCCGCAGTGGCCGGCGCCGGGGTGGCGGGTGGCTGACCAGGCCGCGGCCGAGCCCGTTCCGACCCGCGTCGAGCGGGCGCTGGTCGACGAGCGGCCGCGGCTGCTCGGCCTCGCCTACCGCATCACCGGCTCGCGGATCGACGCCGAGGACGTGGTCCAGGAGGCGTGGGAGCGGGCGCGCCGGGCCGGCGTCGACGAGGTCGACCGCCCGTCGGCCTGGCTCACCACGGTCGTGTCGCGGCTGGCGCTCGACCGTCTGCGGGCCGCGCAGCGCCGCCGCGAGAACTACGTCGGGCCGTGGCTGCCCGAGCCGGTCGTGGCGGTGGACGAGCCGACGGGGCCGGGCGCCGACCCCGCCCACCTGGTCGAGATGGCCGAGTCCCTGACCTTCGGGTTCCTCCGGGTCCTCGAGTCGCTGACGCCGATCGAGCGGGCGGTGTTCGTGATGGCCGACGTGTTCGGCGTCCCGTTCGGCGAGATCGCCGCCGCGGTCGACCGCAGCCCCGACGCGTGCCGGCAGGTGGCCAGCCGCGCCCGGAGGCGCGTGCGCGACCAGCACCGGACCGGGGCCGCCACCGAGGGCGCCGGGCCGGTGGCCGACGCCCTCGTCGTCGCGCTGATGGCGGGTGACGCCGATCGGGTGCTGTCGCTGCTCGCGCCGGACGTCGTCCTCGTGAGCGACGGCGGCGCCGAGGTCCGTGCCGCCCGCCGTCCGGTCGTGGGGCCCGAGCGGGTCGGTCGCCTGCTGCTGAACCTGGCCCGGCGGACCGTCGAGCTCGGGGTCCGGTACGAGCGGCGCACCTACAACGGACAGGAGGGCGCGGTGGCGCTGTGGGGCGACGTGACCGCGTTCGTCACGGCGGTGACGGTCGAGGACGGGCTCGTCACCCAGGTCCACTCTGTCCTCAGCCCGAGCAAGCTGGCCTCTCTGGGACTCACCGACCCCATCGAGTGATCCGGCGAGGGCGGCCGGTCAGCCCCGGGCCGCCGCCAGCCGGGTCGCGCGCTCGGCCAGGCGCGGGGCATCGAGCACCGCGCACAGCTCGGCGAAGGCCGCGGGGTCGGGCGGGCCGGTCCAGCGCAGCTCGTCGACGGTCTCGCTCACCGGGGCGTCGGTCTCGACCGTGGCGATCCGCCGGAAGAGCAGGGCCAGCTCGAACTGGTCGCGCAGGACGGCGTTGAGCTTGGCCGCTCCGCGCACGCCGGCGTCCCACGTGGTCGGGTCGGCGGGGATGTCCTCGAGGTGGCCCCACCGCCGCAGGACCGCGGCCGCCGACTTGGCCCCCCAGCCCGGAAGGCCCGGGAACCCGTCGGCCGAGTCGCCGACGAGGGCCAGCAGGTCGGGGATCGAGGCGGGCGGCACGCCCAGCCGCCCCTCGACACCGGCGGCGTCGAAGACGACGCCCTTGCGCCGGTCGAGCTGGACGACCTTGCCGCCGACGCACTGGCCCAGGTCCTTGTCGGGCGTGCAGATGATCACCTGCCCGACCCTCGGGTCGGCGGCGGCCATGACCGCGGCGGCCGCCATGCCGTCGTCGGCCTCGAAGGCGACCTCCGGCCACACGGTGAAGCCGGCCATCTCCATCGCCGACTCGACCAGCGGGAACTGGGCCAGCAGCTCGCGGGGCATGCCCGCCGAGGACTTGTAGCCGGCCCACATGTCGTTGCGGAACGACTCGATCACGTGGTCGGTGGCCACGCCGACGTGGGTCGCCCCGTCGTCGACGAGCTGGAGGAGCGTGCCGACCACGCCGATGGTGGCGCCCCGGTCGAGGTCGCGGTTGTTGGGGGCGAAGTGGTAGCGGAACAGCTCGTAGGTGCCGTCGACGAGGTGGACGTCCATGCGGCCGTCGACCCTACCCGCCACCCGATGACCGACGGCCTGTCATCCGGGGTGCCGGGTGCTGGCATCGTCGCGCCATGGCCACCGAGACCCGTGCCCGCCTCGCACACCGGCGGCCCGGCGCCCGCGTCGGAGCCGTCGACGAGTACACCGCGTTGCAGCGGGCGGCCCTCGACCGCGTGGTGCACCACGGGCTCGACGCCGCGGCCGCGGCCGTCCGCCTGCGGGCCGAGGCCGAGCGCCTCGTCATGGGGGCGCCGCTCGACACCTCCGAGGCGGCCGCCGTCGTCGCTCCGTTCGTCGACGCCACCGAGGCGGCCATCGCCGAGCTCAACGACGAGTTCCGCCACCTCACCGCGCACGTGCTGCGCATGGCCCGCTACCGCCTCGGGCTGTGCTGACGAGGGGGTGACGGGTTGATGACGTTCGTGACGTTCGGGTCGATGTCATGACGATCGCCCCGCTCGTGTCATCTCCCCCGGGGGCGCTGGGTACTGTGCCGCTCCCACGACGGACAGCGCCGTCCGATCCTCACCTCATGCGGTGGAGAGGAGGCGGTGTGCAGACCGACCGACGTCACGAGCGACCCCCGGCGGATCGGGTCCCTCCCGAGCAGGCGATCGCCCGGCTCGACCTGCGTCAGATCGCCCTCGTGGCGCTGTACGACGGGCTCGACGGGCTCGACCGCCAGCGCCACGCCGGCGAGCACCGGGCGGCGGCCGCGGCTGCGGACGCGGCCCTGAACGATGGCGCCACCCACGACCCGCGCGCACCCGGCGAGGTGGCCCGCGCCTTCTTCGGGCTCTACTTCGTCTACCCGAACCTCGGCCTGGCCGGGCCGTTCTTCGACGGGGACGTGCGGCCGCTGAAGGACATCGCGTGGCTCGCGGCCCACGACGCCATCCGCTCGGGCGTGTGCGTGCGGGCCGAGTTCCACGCCCGCCTCTGGGATCACATCTGTGACGAGGACCGCAGAGCCCGGGCGGCCTGGCGCTACGTGCAGGACCGCTCGCTGCACTCGGTGCCGCCGTCGGCCGACCGGCTGACCGTCGAACGCCACCACCGGCGCATCGACGCCCTGATGACCGGCGCCGAGTGCGTACCCGCCCTGCTCGCCGCCTGGGCCATCGAGCGCCACCCGCGCCGGCTCGACGAGCTGAGCACGGCCGAGGTGCGGCACAAGCACGGCCTGCTGGAGCAACGGCACATGGCCGCCTTCCTCGGCATGAAGCCCAACACGCTGGCCCAGAGCCTGAAGCGCTTCCGGGCCCGGCTGGGGGAGGAGATGCGGGTCATCTGGGACATCGAGCGCACGACCGACAACGACGAGGACGAGGAACGATGAGCTCCCACGACCACACCGCCGCCGTCCGGGGCGATCCCCCCGACGACCCCGACCCGGACGCCACCCGCTCGATGCTGGCGTCGGACACCCGCCTGGACGGCGCCCTGGCCGCCCGCCTGCGGGAGGAGTCGCGCCGCACGCGCGCCCAGGTCGAGCGCCGCCTCGTCACCGCCGGCCACCTGGACGACGACGGCACACCGCGGCCCCCGGGCGGGAGGGACGAGGTGCCCGACACCGTGGACGCGTGGCGCGACCTGACCGGGATGCTGGACGGCGACGTCGACGTGCTCGAGCACATCGACGCCCTGCACGAGCGCCGGCTGCGGTCGGCGTCACCGCGCGAGCGGCGAGCCGCGACCCGGGTCCTCGCCGAGGCGCTGCACCGCATCGTCGACGGCTACGACGTCGCGATCGAGCCGCCGCACCGCCCGGTGATGGCCGCCCGTCGCGCCGACGAGTGGCTGGGCCGCGCGCTCGGTCGGGCCGCCGTCGGCGGGCGCCGCCCCCAGGGCAGCGTGACCTGGTGGACCCGCAACGGCCGGTGGACCCGGCTGGGCCTCGCCCTCGGCGCCGCGCTGCTGCTCGGGGCGCAGGCGACCGTGGCGGCCGCCGTCGTCGTGGCGGTCCGGTCGGTCCTGTCCGTCGCGCTGTTCGCCCCGGAGGTGCCCGAGGGCCGGCCCGGTCGGGTCCTCGGCTACGACCCGGCGTGGGCCGCGTCGGTGTGCACGCACCTCGGCGACGCCGCCATCGTGGCCGGGTTGGGCCTCGGCCTCGCGCTCGACGGGCATCCGGGGTGGGCGGTCGTCACGGCGTTCGCCGCACTGTTCTCGCTGGTGGCGTCCATGCTCCGGGTGGCGAGCGGCCACCACGGGTTCCGGCTGCCGCGGCTGTGGATCGACCGCACGGTCACCACCGCGGCGCTCACGGCGGCCGCCGGCGCCGCAGCGCTCGCCGATCCGGGCGGACCCTCCCTCGTGGGCGGTGTCCCCGCGGCGGTCGTGGCCGTGGCCGCGGTCGTCGCCGTCGGCGTGGTCGAGATCGGCCGCACCGTGTACTACGCGTTCCGCCGGCGCCGCCTGTTCCGCCAGGTGGCCGCGGCCGAGAGCGGCGCCGCGCCCGATGTCCTCGTGGCCCGCACCGGCGACGCCCTCGTCATGAACATCTCGCGCCTCGACGCCCATCGCCGCGTCTTCGACCACCAGCCGGGTGTGCACCGCGAGCCCCGCCTGCGCGTGGTCGCCGACGAGCCCGGCCCGGGCGGCCCGAGCGTCGTCAGGCCAGCTCGACGAGGTCGAGCAGGTCGTCGGACCAGTAGTCGAGCTCCCCGTCGGGCATGAGCAGCGCCCGGTCGGGGGCGAGGTCGCGCACGAAGCCGACGTCGTGGCTGACGATGACCATCGTGCCGCCCCAGCTCGCCAGCGCGGCCGCCACGGCCTCGCGGGACGGGGGGTCGAGGTTGTTGGTGGGCTCGTCGAGCAACAGCAGGTTGTGCCGGCCGGCGACGAGCAGGGACAGGGCGAGCTTGGTCTTCTCGCCGCCCGACAGCGTCGAGGCGTCCTGGTGGACCTTGTCGCCGCTCAGGCCGAACATGCCGAGCAGCCGCCGGCGGACCTGGGTGGGTTGCCCGGGCGCGGCCTCGTCCATGTGGTCGAGGACCGAGGCGCCGGCGCGGATGCCCTCGTGCTCCTGCGCGTAGTAGCCGACGCCGACCTGGTGCCCCCAGACGACGCTGCCGCGGTCGGCCTCGGACGTGCCCGCCAGGATGCGCAGCAGGCTCGTCTTCCCCGCACCGTTGAGACCCAGCACGAGCAGGCGCTCGCCCCGGCCGACCTCGAAGGACAGGTCGCGGAAGACGGAGGGCCCGTCGCCGTAGCTCTTGGCCAGGCCGTGGACCGTGACCCCGGTGCGGCCCGACGGGGGCGGGTCGGGCAGGTGGAGCCGGAGGCCTCGGCGAGCGCTCGGCGCCTCGACGCCCTCGGACCGGATGCGCTCGATGCGGGTCTCCAACGACCTGGCGAACGCCGCCTTGCTGGCCTTGGCCCCCCACCGGTCGACGAGGGTCTGCAGGCGGGCGATCTCGGTCTGCTGGCGGGCCGCGATCTTGGCCAGCCGGGCCTCGTCGCGCTCGCGCGCGGCCTTGTACTGCGAGTACGTGCCCTTGTAGTCGGTCAGCTCGCCGATGTCGGCCTCGCCGGGACGGTCGAGGTGCAGCACCCGGGTGATCGACTCGTCGAGCAGCTCGAGGTCGTGGCTGATGACGATCAGGGCGCCCCGGTATGCCCGCAGGAAGTCGAGCAGCCAGTCGCGGGCGTCGTTGTCGAGGTGGTTGGTGGGCTCGTCGAGCATCAGCAGGTCGCTGCCGGCGAACAGGATGCGGGCCAGCTCGGCCCGCCGGCGCTCGCCGCCCGAGAGCACGGTGATGGGCCGCTCGGGCCTGTCGCCGCACAGCCCCAGGCCGGCCAGCAGCCGCCGCGCCTCGGACTCGGCCGCGTAGCCGCCCGCGTGCTCGAAGGCGTCGTGCGCCCGGCTCCACTTGGCCACCAGCCGCTCGTCCCCGGGCTGCGCCTCCATCTTGAGGCGCAGCTCCTCGAGGCGCTCGGCCAGCCTGTCGAGATCGCGGCCGCCGAGGACGTGGGCGAGGGCGGACCGGGTGGGCGGGATGTGGTCGAGCCGCGGGTCCTGCGGCAGGTAGCCGAACTGCGCCGGGCGCTGGATCACCCCGGTCTTCGGCTCGGCCATGCCCCCCACCACCTTGAGGAGCGAGGTCTTGCCGGCGCCGTTGCGGCCCACGAGCCCGACCCGGTCGCCGGCGCGCAGGGTGAAGGCGGCGCCCTCGACGACGAGGGTGCCGCCGACCTCCACCGTGAGACCGCGGACCGACAACATGGCCGACCATCGTGGCAGCCGCGCTCCCGCGTTCCACACTCTTAAACCCTTACGATCGCATCCGCCTTGAACAGCGGGCACCGGCGCGGCACTGTTCCCCGGTGCCTAGGAGCCCGCTGAGCAGCGCCACGTGCTGTCTCGACATCGGCGGCATCCGACGCGCCGGCGGCACCGAATCACGGGTGAGATGCACGCCTACCGTCCGGACCTCGCTCCCCGGAGGCCGGGATGACGCTCGCCACGGCCACCGAGCCGGTCGTGCTGCGCGCTTCCGGTCCCGCCCCGGCCACCACCGGGCCGTCGCGCGGGAGCGCGGACGTGCGTGACCGGCAGGCGGCCGACGACGTCGCTATCGTCGCAGCGATGGCCGCCGGGGACGGCGACGCGCTGGCCGAGCTGTACCGCCGCTACGGCGGCGCGGTCTGGGCGGTCGCCCGGCGTGTGTGCGGTGATCGCACGCTCGCCGAGGACGTGACCCAGACCGTGTTCGTCGACCTGTGGCGGCGCCCGCAGCGCTTCGATCCCAGCCGCGGGGCGCTCCGGCCCTGGCTGGTGGCGCAAGCGCATGCGCGGGCGGTCGACACGGTCCGCTCCGAGGCCGCCCGTCAGCGTCGCCAGGAGCGCGAGGTCCGGCTCGCGCCGCCGCCCGCGCCCGAGGTCGAGGCCGAGGTGCACCTGGCCGCGCTGTCCGAGGGCGTGCGCCGGGCGGTGGCCCGGCTGGCCGACGACGAGCGACAGGCGATCGTCCTGGCCTACTTCGGTGGGCACTCGTACCGCGAGACGGCGGAGATGCTCGGCGAGCCCGAGGGGACCGTGAAGTCGCGCATCCGCCGCGCGCCTGACGGGCCTGCGGCAAGCCCTCGAGTCCGAGGGGCTGACGTCGTGAGCGACCGCACGGGCTTCCCCGAGGCACATCCCCACGACGACCTGGCCGTCTACGCCATCAACGGGCTCGAGGGCGACGAGCGCGCCGCCGTCGAGGCCCACGTCTCCACGTGCGCCGCATGCCAGGCCGAGCTGGCGATCTACCAAGCGACCCTGGCGCTCACGGTCGAGGACGAGCAGCCGCCCCCGTGGCTCTGGGACCAGATCGCGGCCGGCGCCCGGGCGGTCCCCCCGGGCCCGGTGCCCGTCACGGGGTCCGGCGACCGCGTCCCGCCGGCCGGCTACGAGCCGCCGCTGCACTTCCAGTCCCGCCGGCCGCGGCGCATCGTCGCCGCCCTCGCCGCGGCCGCCGCCGTCGTCGTGGCGCTGCTGCTCGCCCCCGCGATCGCCGACCGCGTCGGCGACGACGACAGCGAGGTGGTGGCCGAGGACCTGCCGGTCGGCACGATCGCGGCCGAGGACGGCACGCCGATCGCCCGGGTCGAGGCCGACGACAACGGCTCGTTCGTGGAGTTCGAGCAGGCGACGCCCCTGACGCCCGACCAGGCCTACCAGCTGTGGTCGCTCGACGGGCCCCAGCCCGTCTCGCTGGGCGTGCTCGGCACCGGGACCGAGGACGAGGTCCGTGTCGCACTGCCACCGTCCACGACGATGGTGGCGATCAGCGAGGAGCCGGCCACCGGCTCGCCGCAGCCGACCGGCGCCATCGTGGGCACCGGCACGCTCGCCCGGGCCTGACCGGCCGAGCGGGCCTCGCTCATCCGGGTTGCGGCCCGGTGACGGATCGACGGGGAGATGGCACGCGCCTCCGATCCTCGTCCGGCCTCGTCCGCTCCCCCCGCCGCCGCCCCGCCGACGACCGCCGCCCCGGGCCCTCTCCCCCCGGCCCGGGGCGACCGGTCGGCGGATCGGACCGACCGCCGACCCGGGCGGCTGGCCGCGGCGGTGGCCGGCGTGGCCGCCGCCGCCCTGGCGCTCGGCACCGGCGAGCTGGTCGCCGGGCTCGACTCGCGGCTGCGGTCGCCGATCGAGGCCGTGGCGACCGAGGTCATCGACCGGGCGCCGCGGCCCGTCGAGCGCTTCGCCATCGAGACGTTCGGCAGCAACGACAAGCAGGTGCTCGTCATCGGCATCCTGGCGCTGTCGGCGGTGTTCGGCGCCGTCCTCGGGATCGTGGCGCGGCGCCGGCCCCTCGCCGGTCCGATCGGCATGGCCGCGTTCGGCCTGCTGGGCGTGCTCGCCTCGCTCGGGACCCCGAACGCCACCGCCGTCGCTGCGATCCCCAGCGTGGCGGCTGCCGTCGCCGGGGCGCTGGCCCTGCGGCTGCTGGTTCCCACCCCGGCGGTGGCGCCCCTCGCTGACGGCGCCGGTGACGGCGCCCGCCCGCCCGCCCCGCTGACCCGCGGCGGCGTCGGCTCGCGGCGGGCCTTCCTCGGTCTGACCGCAGCGGTGACCGCGTCGGCCGCGGTGGCGGCCGCCGGCGGCCGGGCGCTGCGCGGGCGCTTCAGCGCGGCCGAGTCCCGCGCCGGGGTCACCCTGCCCCGGCCGGCCGCGCCGCTGCCCCCGATCCCGGCGACCGCGGAGGCCGGGGTCGAGGGCATCGCCCCGTTCGTCACCCCCAACCGCGACTTCTACCGCGTCGACACGGCCCTGATCGTCCCGCAGGTCCGGGCCGAGGACTGGACCCTGTCGGTGACCGGCATGGTCGACGAGCCGTTCGAGCTCACCTACGCCGAGCTGGGCGACCTCGACATCGTCGAGGCCGACATCACGATGACCTGCATCTCGAACCAGGTGGGCGGCAACCTCGTCGGCAACGCCCGGTGGCTCGGCGTGCTCACCCGCGACCTGCTCGACCGTGCCCGGCCGCAGCGGCGGGCCGACCAGCTCGTCGGCCGCTCGACCGACGGCTACACCTGCGGCTTCCCCATCGAGGCCGCCTACGACCGGCCGTGCCTGGTGGCCATCGGGATGAACGGCGAGCCGCTGCCGCTGCGCCACGGCTTTCCCGCCCGGCTGGTGACGCCCGGCATCTACGGCTACGTCGGGTCGACCAAGTGGCTGACCGAGCTCGAGGTCACCACGTTCGACGCCTTCGACCAGTACTGGGTGCCCCGCGGCTACGCCGAGCAGGCGCCGATCAAGACGATGGCCCGCATCGACACGCCCCGCAGCTTCGAGTCGGTGGCCGCGGGTCGCGTCATGGTCGGCGGGGTGGCGTGGGCGCAGACCCGCGGCATCAGCGCGGTCGAGATCCGCATCGACGACGGGGACTTCGAGCCGGCCGTCCTGGCCGACGACGTCTCCCGCGAGACCTGGCGGCAGTGGCGGTACGAGTGGGACGCCACCCCCGGCCGCCACGACCTGACCGTGCGGGCCGTCGACGGCACCGGGGAGCGCCAGATCGAGGAGCGCGCCGAACCGCTGCCCGACGGCGCCAGCGGCTGGATGTCGTTGGTCGTGAACGTCGCGTGACGGCGTCCGCCTCCGACAGCGGCACCGAATCACTTGCAACCCCCCAGCAACTCCCCCCAGGAAAGGGCTCATCCATGAGAGGCAACAAGGGACTGCGCAGCATCGCTGCTCTCTTCTTCGCCGGCGCGCTGATCGCCGGGGCCGCGTGCTCCGACGACGACGACGAGGCGACGGCCGGCACGACCGAGCAGCCGTCCGACGACAGCAGCGACACGACGATGGCCGGAGACTCGGCCATGCCGGCGAGCTCGGCCGAGGCCTGCGACGCCTCGCAGATCACGGCCATGGTCCAGAGCGGCGCCGAGCAGGGCACGCTCGAGGGCATGACCGACGACCCGGTCGGCACGGCGGCCTCGAACAACCCGGTCCTCACGACGCTGACCCAGGCCGTGACCGCGGCGAACCTCGTCGACACGCTCAACGCAGCCCCGGCGCTCACGGTGTTCGCTCCGACCGACTGCGCCTTCGCCGCCGCCGACCCCGCCACGATCGAGGCGGCGCTGGCCGACCCCACGGGCCTGTTGACCACCGTGCTCGGCTTCCACGTGGTCCCGGGCGAGGAGCTCGACGCCGCCGCCCTGGCCGGCGAGACCTCGGTGACGACGCTCACCGGTGAGGAGCTGTCGATCAGCGTCAGCGGCGACACCGTGACCGTCGGCGATCAGGCCGAGGTCGTGGTGCCCGACATCCAGACGGCCAACGCCACCGTCCACCTCATCGACAGCGTGATGGTGCCGCCGTCGGTGGGCTGACCCCTCCTGCAGGCAGGTCCGGTGGTCGGGTCAACGGCGACCCGGCCATCGGCGCGTCCGGCGGTCGGACCCCGTCAATCGAGGCTGAACGGCGGGTACTCGTCGGTGAGCAGCAGGAAGTACGCGCTGACCCGCGTGTTCCACCGCAGCACGCCCACGACGAAGTCGCGCAACCCGGGGGCCCACCGGCCGGTGAACAGCACGACGAAGACCCACACGATGACCACGATGACGGCGGCCAGCCAAAGGAACGTCAGCACGATCAGGTGCGGGATCACCAGGATCAGCCGGAACCCGACGGTGACCCGGTTGCGGTCCTCGTACTGGGGGGTGAACGAGGTGCGGACGTCTGGGTACTCACCCTGGTCCTCGGCAGTGGTGCCGAAGACGAACGGCGGATACTCCTCGCGCAGGAATGCCGTGTACGCCACGGTGCGGTTGGCGTAGCGGATGTAGAGGTGCTGCGCCGAGGCCAGGCCCTCCGGCAACCTGCCCGTGAACAGGATCGCGAACCAGGAGATGATCGCGACGATCTGGGACAGGCTGCTGAGCGCGTTGAGCACGAGCCAATGCGGGATCGCCAGGATCCACTGCACCAACGGCTTCCAGTTGGTGATCCTGTCGGGATGGTCGACCTCGAACGTCGCTGGATAGGTCGCCGGATAGCCGGCAGCGGTGGGTTCCACGAGCGCCTCCTCGGCGGCAGCGCCGCCGTGAGGGCGCGCTGCGCACGGGAGACGCTACCCGGGGTGTCGCTTACGAGTGGGTTGCAGCCGCGCGCCGGTCGCGTGACCGGCCGGCCGGCGCCTCACTCCTGGACGAGCTCGATCAGCGTCCCGAACGCGGTCTTCGGGTGGACGAAGGCCACCGTCGTGCCGCGGCTGCCGGGGCGGGGCGCCTCGTCGATGACCCGGCCGCCCTGGGCCTTCACCGCGTCGAGCGCGGCGGCGCAGTCGTCGACCCGGTAGCCGATGTGGTGCAGCCCCTCGCCCTTGCGCTCGAGGTACTTGGCGACGGGCGAGTCGTCGCGGATGGGCGTCAGCAGCTGGACGTAGCTGTCGGCCACCTTCAGCAGCGCCTCCTCGACGCCGTCGGACTCGACCACCTCGCGGTGGTCGACCTCGGCGCCGAACGTGTCGCGGTAGTACGCGATGGCGGCCTCGAGGTCGTTGACGGCGATGGCGACGTGGTCGATCTCGGTGAGCAGCACGCTCAGAACCTACGGGCGCGCCCCGAACGCGGTCCAGCCGTGCGGGCGACGCCCGATCCACGGCCCGGCGGGCGACACTGACGGCATGCCCCGGGTGTCGTCGACCGTGATCGTGCCGCTCGAGCCGGGGCGGGCGTTCGCTCTGTCGCAGACCTACGGCGAGCTGCGCTACCGGTGGGACCCGTTCGTGCGCGAGCAGCGCCTGCTCGACGGGGCGACCGCCGCCGCCAAGGGCGTCCGCACGTGGACCCGGTCGCGCCACCGGCTGACGATGGTGTCCGAGTACGTGACGTTCCGGCCGCCGGGGCACGTCGGGATGAAGATGGTGCGCGGGCCCTGGTTCTTCAAGTCGTTCTCGGGCGGGTGGAACTTCACGCCCGTCGAGCCCGACGAGCGCGGGCGACCCCGCACCGAGGCGACGTGGCGCTACAACTTCACGATCCGCCCCGCCTGGCTCGCCCCCATGGCCGACCGCATCGGGGCCTGGCTGCTGGGCCGTGACATCCGGCGGCGCCTCGACGCCTTCGCCGCGGCCTGCGCCGACCCCGAGATCCTGGCCGCGGTCCCCACGAGCCACCCGCCGGCCGCGTAGGCAGGCGCTGGTCAGCGGCGCCCCGGCGGGCCGAGCGGCCCGGTCAAGCGAGGGGAACGGAAGGCGGCGGTGGCGGCGGGCCCGGGTGCGGTCCGCCGATCTGCTGGCTGGCCACCTGCGGTCGGATGGCGAGCAGGTAGACGAGCGCGAGGGCCGCGCCGACCACGCACATGAACAGCCCGACGACCATCAGCACGATCCACAGCGTCTGGTTCTGCCCGGACTGCTGCCACGCCCACGCGGGGCGCGACGCCGCGTCGACGATGCCCCAGACCAGGAGCGCGAACGGAACGACGCCGAGCGACAGGATGAGAAGCTCTGGTGCTCCGAGGTTCATGTCCGCCACCTCCTCGTGCAGCTGCGGGAGCGTAGCCCGGTGATCCTCACCCGAGGGCGCGCGGCGAGCTCCTCGTGCCGGCTCTGCCACCAGCGGCGTCGGCGCTCGAAGCGTTGCGGCCCGCCCAGCCGGTCGAGCCGCTCGACGAAGGCGGCGTCGCCGTCTCGGAACACCACGTTCTCGAGGCAGACGTCGTTGTGGCACACGATCGGGCCGCCGGCGGGATCGGCCAGCTCGCGGTTCCACCGTCCGTCGGGCACGCCGACCCGGGCGGCGGCGTCGTGCAGCCGGCGCATGAGCCGGGCGATCGAGGCCAGCGCCTCGGCGGTCTGCGCCCAGGCGGGGTACGGCGGCACGGCCACGTCGCCCGGGATGAAGCCCAGCCGCTCCCGCCCGTCGTCGGTCACGCCGCGGGGCTCGGGCGCGCCGTCGAAACCGGCTGCCCGCAGTTCGGCCAGGAACCTCTGGACCGTCGCAGTGTGGGGCCCGGTCGGGCGCAGCACGAGATCGCCACGACGGACGACGGCACCGGCGTTGGCGATGCCGCCGGTCAACGGCTGGTCGTCGTGCTCGTCGGCTGCCATGGCGCGCTCCGAGGCCGGGCGGGGCCGGCCTGGTGGGGGAGCGTCACGGTACCTGCCGGCCTGGTGCGTGTCGGCGGGTGGTTTGCCGCGGGTTAGGCGGCGGCGGGGAGGGGTGGGCCGGTGGCGGGGGGGCGGGTGGTGCGGGTGACGCCCCAGGGGTCGGTGACGTGGAATGTGCCGTCGGGGGCGAGTTGGGTGGCCCAGCCGGCCCGGTGGGCGATGTGGTGGTGCCTCGAGCACAGCAGCACCAGGTTGGCGAGGTCGGTGGTGCCGCCTTTCTCCCACCAGATGACGTGGTGGGCTTCGCACCAGGCGCCGGGGCGGTCGCAGCCTTTCCAGCGGCAGTGCTGGTCGCGCAGCAGCAGGACGTTCCACAGCGGTGGGGGGACGGCCCGGGTGGCCCGCCCGTAGTCGAAGATGGCGGACTTGCCGCGGACGAGGACCCGGTAGAGGAGGCTGTCGCACAACAGCCGCCCGGCGGTGACCCCGTCGATCGGGTGGCCGTCGGCGGTGCGGGCGTCGCCGATGGTCGAACCCGGTGCCGTCGGCGGGCGGGGACCATGTCGAACACCAGGTTCACATGGGGCCGGTGCCGGTGGCCTTGAGGGACGGCGTTCTGGTGGTCGAGGAAGAACCGGCAGATGTCGCCGAGGGCGTCGGCCCGCCGCTGGGCCGGCACCCGGACGGGTTCGCCGTCGGTGTCGGGGGCGGCCTGGATGGCCACCCGCAGCGCGGTCAGGAACAGTTCGCCGGTGGCGGCGTCGAGATCCCCGTCGACCCGGGCCCGCCCGGCCAAGGTCCGCGACGCGTGCAACGACGGACGGGGCGCTGGGGGCGGGGTCGGGGCCGTCGAGGTGGGCCCGCCACGCCCGCATCGCCGCCGCCACCTCGGCCACCGACAGGGGTTCGAGCACGGGGACGATCGCGGCTCGTGGCGGGCGAACACCTCGACCACCGTGTCGGTGAGGAACGAGCAGATGGTCTCGACCTGGCCGGTGGACAGGCGCCCGTCGGTCCACGCCCCCGCGGTGATCGGGCAGGCTGGGCGACCAGCCGGGCGACCCGGGTCATGACCGCGGCCCGGGGGCGGGCCATCCGGCCCCGGTCGCGGTCATCCACGCGGTCATCGAGGTCGCCCCCACCGTGTCCCACAACGACGCGGCGTCGACGGCCTGCACCGCGGCGGCGATGCGGGCATCGAGCCGGTCGCGCAGGGCCAGCACCGCGGCCAGCTCGCGGTCGTCGACCGCTAGGTCGAGCCGGCCGACGGCGGCGTCGAGCGCGTCGAGGGCGGACGGGAGCACCTCCGCATCGTACACCTGTTCGCCTACTTGGGACACGCAGAACCACCGGAAAATACCGACGAACATCGAGTGAACGATGTTCCTGCACTGCTCCGAAATGCGCGGGACCTCAGTCGCCCTCGGGCTTCGCTGCCGCCTCGAGCAGCTGCCCGAGTCGGGCGCGGCCGGCCCGGGCGAGGCTGGCGTCGAGGGCGGCGGCGACGACCTGGTGCGCGATCTGGCGCAGGCGGGCGAGGGCGCTCGCCAGCTCGCGGGCCCCTTCTGAGTCGAGCCCGGTCGACCAGTCGGCCGGTGCGAGATGCTCGTCGAAGCGGCGCACGAACAGTGCCGCGATCTCGTCGGTCCGACTGACCAGCGCCTCCCAATCATCGAGCACCGCGGCAATCGGCACGCCGAGGTGGGCCAACGCGGAGCCGGTGTCGACGAACCGCCGGTCGGGCACGTGCAGGGTGCCGTCCTCGGCGACCTCGACGAGGCCGAGCTCGACGGCACGCCGCATCACGCCCGGCGTCAGCGCCCCCGGCGGGAAACGCTCGGCGAACTCCTCGGCCCTGAGCGTGACGGCGTGCGAGTCACCGAGCAGAGCATCGATCCCCGCCTCGACCCCGATGACGGCATCGAGGTCGCGGCCGTGCTCCCACTGGTCGATGAGGTCGCCGATGCCCGCGAGCGAGTGCCCTTGCTGCTGGAGCCGTGCGATCAGGCGGAGCCTGCTGAGGTGCGATTCGTCGTACCAGCCCGTGCGACCGTCGAGATCAGGCGGTGGGAGCAGGCCTCGCGTCCGGTAGAGCCGGACGGTGGTGGTCGGGACGTTCGCCCGCCGCGCGAGTTCGTCGAGCCGGAACCGGTCGCCCAACTGCGCCTCCTCGGCCAGATCGTTTGGTCTGCCGGACGTTGACGCGGCGATTACATGCGAGTAAATGGTAGCGTACCATCCATGCGCACATTGCTCCCGGTGGCCGTCCGAAGGTCGAGGGAACACTGCGACGGCGCCTGCTGATCAACGCAGTGGTCGACCCCGACGAGGCGGCGGCGCGCCTGCCGGTCGGACTGCGGCCGCACGTCACGGAAGTCGGAACGGTGGTCGGCTGCTGCCTCCTCGACGTCGTGCGGCTTCGGCCCGCGGGGCTGCCGGCCGTGGCGGGCATCGGGATGCGGGCCGCGGCGCACCGGATCTCGGCCGAGTGGGACGACGACTCCGGGCAGACGGTCGTCGGCGTCTACGTGCCGACCCGGATGACTGATGCCCGCGCCGCGGTGCTGGCGGGCGGCCGGCTGTTTCCGGGGGTGCACCACGCCGCTCGCGTGGCGGTCCGTGAGTCGCAGGGAACGCTGACATGGTCGGTCGCCGCCCGGTCTGCCGACGACCCGTCCTCGGTGCGCGACCGTCGGCGCGGGCGGCGCCCCGATCCACCGGGGTCGAGTGTTCCGAGCCTGTCGGTGGCACGTGCCTGACAGCCGTCGTCGGCCTGTCGCCGGGGCGCTCTGGTGCGCTCGAAGCCGTGCGGATGGAGCCAGATCGCCGCACGGCCCGGCGCATGGAGATCGACGACCTGGACTCGACCTTCCTCGCGGGGTTCGCCACCGGCCGCCGCGGCGCCGGCGTACCTGATGGAGGACGTGACCGTGCGCTGGTCGCCTGCGCTGTGAGCCTGGGCGGTGACCGAGGCCGAGCCCCCTGCCGACATCGAGATGGCCGGTGTGAGGCTCCGAGCGTCAAGGTACGGTTCCCTCACAGTTACTTGCAGATTGCTAGTGACAACCCCAGAGGGTCCCCAAGATGTCGGCGATGCGTGATTCAGGGCCGCGAACGGCGGCCAGCGACGACGATGCTCTCGATGCCTACTCGCGGACCGTCGTGGCCGTGGCGGAGCGGGTGCTGCCCTCGGTGGCCAGCCTGCGCCACGCCGCCGGGAGCGGGTCGGCGGTTGCGTTGACGGGCGACGGGTTGCTGGTCACGTCCGCGCACGTGATCGGCCGGGGCCGGATCGGCACTGCCGTGTTCGACAACGGTGCCGAGCTGCCCTACGAGCTCGTGGGGCGCGATCGCCTGTCCGACCTCGCCGTGGTGCGCGTGCCGGAGAGCAACCTCCCCGCAGCCGAACTGGGCGACGCGGCGGCATTGCGCGTCGGTCAGCTCGTCGTCGCCGTCGGCAGCCCCCTCGGCTTCGCCGGCTCGGTGTCGGCCGGCGTGGTGTCGGCACTGGGACGCTCGCTGCCGACGGTGGACGGTCGCCGCGTCCGGGTGGTCGAGGGCGTCATCCAGACCGACGCCGCACTCCACCCCGGGAACAGCGGGGGTGCGCTCGCAACCAGCGACGCGCGGGTGGTGGGCATCAACACCGCGGTCGTCGGCCCCGGGGTCGGGCAGGGCCTCGGCCTGGCCGTGCCCCTCGACAGCGCGACCATGGCCATCCTCGGGGCGCTCATCACCCACGGGCGCGTCGACCGGGCGGAACTGGGGTTGTCGGGTGGCAGCCGCGCCCTTCCGCCGCGCGTCGCCGACCGGTTGGGGCGCCGCCGCGGTGTCGAGGTCACGAGCGTCGTGGCCGGCGGACCCGCGGCGCTGGCGGGCTTTCGCCCCGAGGACATCGTCGTCGCCCTCGACGGCCAACCTGTCGAGGAGGTCAGCGACATGCAACGCCTGCTGACGGGCGACCGCGCCGGGCGCACGATCGAGGCGCAGCTCGTGCGGGGCGGCGAGGTACTGGGAGTGGCTGTCGTCCCTCGCGCCCTCTGACCCGGGCCCGGTCGCGTCAGGCGCTCGTGTCGGTCAGCCGGACGCGGGTCGGCCTGATGCGGACCTCGGTGTCGTAGGTGCGGTCGATCTCGTCGACGGTCGTGCCCAACGGCCCGGTGATGCTCGCCTCGTACTTGTCGAGGTAGGCGCCGAGCGCGCTCGGTCGCTGGCCGTGCGTGAGGGCAGCGTGGCCAGTGATGACCACGACGTCCCCGCCGTCGGGGTCGGAGTTGAAGTGAAGGGTCACCGCGGGCCGCTGCGTGATGTTGTGCACCTTGCGTGGGGCCTCGTCGGGCATGTCCATGAGCGCGTCGGCCTCCTGGAAGTGCAGCAGCGGGGTTCCTCGCGGATCTGACCGTAGGGCGCGACAGGGAGCCGAGATCAAGACGGTGACAAGCTGACCGCATGGTGACCTGGGACGAGTGGCGGGCGGGGGCGACGCACATCGAGGTCGGCGGGCTCGACGTCGCGACCTACGACCTCGGGCCGGCGGACGCGCCCACGTACACGTTCTGCCACGGCTACCCGTCCGCCTCGCTGGACATCGCCGAGGTGGCGGCGCAGCTCGACGGGCTGCGGCTCCTCGCTCTCGACATGCCGGGGTTCGGGGCGTCCGACAAGCCGCCGGCCGACCATGGCGGCGGCGGGCACACCTACTCGATCCACGCCGCGGCCGATGCCGTCGAGGCCCTGTGGGCGGCCAAGGGAACGACGCGCACCCTGCTCGTGGCGCACGACTACAGCGTGTCGGTGGCCCAGGAGCTGCTGGCCCGCCGGGCCGGCGGCACGCTCGGCCGAGGCCCCGGCACCGACCTCACCGGCGTCGTCTGGATGAACGGGGGCCTCTACCCCGACCTGCACCGCCCGACGCCCGGCCAGCAGATGCTGCTCGACCCCGACCACGGCGCCGAGATCGCGGCCGCGGTCGACGAGGCGGCGTTCACCAACGGCCTGCGCGGCACGTGGGGCGAGCGCCGCCCGTTCGACGAGGCCGTGGTGCACGAGATCTTCCGGTCGATGGACGACGGCGGCGGCGTGCCGCTGATGCACGACCTGCTGCACTACGTGGCCGACCGCCGGGCCCACGCCGACCGGTGGCGATCCGCCCTCGAGGGCGCCGACCTGCCGATGGTGTTCGTCTGGGGGCTGCGCGACCCGGTGTCCGGGGGCCACGTGGTGCCCCGCCTGGTCGACCACGTGCCCCAGGGCCGCATCGTCGCCCTCGACGACGTCGGGCACTGGCCGCCCCTCGAGGCGCCCGACGCCGTGGCGGCCGAGATCGCCGCCCTCGCGGGCGCCTGAACCCGAGGCCAGCGGCCCGACGAGCCGGGCCGGTCAGAGCTCGCCGGCGGCGTGGCGCTGGAACAGCGTGATGCGGTCCTCGCCGACGCGGGCCCGCTTCTCGGCGTCGGTGACGCCCTGGCCGGCCTCGGGCGCCAGGCACAGCACGGCCAGCTTGCCCTCGGCCTCGTTGCGGTGGACCGTCCGCGCCGCCTCGCCGACCTGCTCGAGCGGGTAGACGGCCGACATGACGGGCTGGATGGCGCCCTTGTCGATGAGGCGGTTCATCTCCCACGCCTCCTGGTAGTTGGCGAAGTGGCTGGAGACGATGCTCTTCAGCTTCATCCACAGGTGGCGGTTGTCGTACTCGATCATGAAGCCGCTGGTGGCGGCGCACGTCACGATCGTGCCGCCCCGCTTGGCGATGAACACCGAGGCGCCCATGGTCTGGCGCCCGGGATGCTCGAACACGATGTCGGGATCCTCGCCGACGAGCGAGCGCACCTTCTTGCCGAGGCGGCGCCACTCGCCCTCGTCCTGTGTGTGCTCGTCGGACCAGAACCGGTAGCCCTCGGCCTTGCGGTCGATGACGTTCTCGCAGCCCATGGCGTTGAGCAGCCGGGCGCGGTCCTCGCTCGAGACCACGCCGACGGGCGTGCCGCCGCCGTTGAGCACGAGCTGCGTGGCGTAGGCGCCGATGCCGCCCGTGGCCCCCCAGATGAACACGTTGTCGCCCTGCTTCATGCGGGCCGCGTGGCGGCCGACCAGCATGCGGTAGCTGGTCGAGGCGCACAGGCCGTTGACCGCCGACTCCTCCCACGTGAGGTGGGTGGGCTTGGGCATGAGCTGGTTGGCCTTGACCACCGACAGGTCGGCGAGGCCACCGAAGTTGGACTCGAAGCCCCAGATGCGCTGGTTGGCGGCGAGCATCGAGTCGTCGTGGGCGGACGGGTCCTGGTCGTCGACGTAGTTGCAGTGCACGACCACCCGGTCGCCCGGCTTCCAGTTGCGCACGGCCGACCCCACCCGCAGCACGACGGCCGAGGCGTCGGACCCGACGACGTGGAAGTCGGTGGCGTGGCGGGCCCCCCACACCGACTCGCGGCCCAGCCGGTCGAGGAAGCCGAACGTGGGCATCGGCTCGAAGATCGAGGTCCAGACGGTGTTGAAGTTGATCGAGCTGGCCATCACCGCGAGGTAGACCTCGTCGGGCGCCAGCTCGGGGGTGGGCACGTCGCCGATGTGCAGCGACTTCCGCGGGTCCTTGTCCTCGGACGGGACGCCGTCCCACATGTCCTGCTCGGCGCGCAGCACGTGGGCCGCCCGGTAGCACTCGGGGATGGGCAGCGCGGCGATCTCGTCGCCCGAAGCGCCCCCCTGGATGGCCTCGAGGATCTCCTGCATGGCCGGGAAACGTACTCGTCGGTAACCAGGTACTCCACCGGGCGGGGCGCACGCTGGGCGCGGTCACGGAGCGGGTCGTGGACTTCGATGGACTGACCGAGGGTCGATAGGCTCGGGCCGTTCGAGACGTCCACTTCCATGGGGGATGCCCACGATGGCTGGATCCGTGATCGTTGCGGGTGCCCGCACGCCGATCGGCAAGCTCTCCGGAGCCCTGGGCGGCTTCGCCGCCACCGACCTCGGGGGCTTCGCCATCAAGGCCGCCCTCGAGCGGGCCGGGGTCAGCCCCGATCAGGTCGACTACGTGTTCATGGGTCAGGTGCTGCAGGCCGGCACCGGGCAGATCACCGCCCGCCAGGCCGCGGCCAACGCCGGCATCCCCATGACCGTGCCCGCCACCACCGTCAACAAGGTGTGCCTCTCGGGCCTCAACTCCATCTTCCTCGCCGATCTGCTCATCCAGGCCGGGGCGGCCGAGATCGTGGTGGCCGGCGGCATGGAGTCCATGACCAAGGCCCCCTACCTGCTGCCGGGGGCGCGGGAGGGCTACCGGCTGGGCGACCGTTCCGTCGTCGACTCGATGATGTACGACGGCCTGTTCTGCGCCTTCGACCAGGTCGCGATGGGTGCGGGCACCGAGAAGTACGCGGCGTCCGCCGGCCTCGAGCGCGGCCCCCAGGACGACCTGGCGGCCAAGTCGCACGAGCGGGCCGCGGCCGCCATCAAGGAGGGCCGCTTCGCCGACGAGATCGTGCCGGTCGAGGTCCCGCAGCGGAAGGGCGACCCGCTCGTGGTCGACACCGACGAGGGCGTGCGCCCGGGCACCACGGTCGAGTCGCTCGGTAGCCTCCGGCCCGCCTTCGACAAGGCCGGCAACATCACCGCGGGCAACGCCTCGCAGATCTCCGACGGCGCGGCCGCCGTCATCGTCGTCTCGAAGGCGGCCGCCGAGCGGCTCGGCCTCGGCACGCTCGGCGAGGTCGTCGGGTACGGCCAGGTCGCCGGGCCCGACGCCTCGCTGCTCACCCAGCCGTCGCGGGCCATCCTCGCCGCCCTCGAGGGCGCCGGGAAGTCGGTCGCCGACATCGACCTGTTCGAGCTCAACGAGGCCTTCGCGGCCGTCGGCCTGGCGTCGATGGAGGATCTCGGCATCACCGACGACGTGGTCAACGTCAACGGCGGCGCCATCGCCCTGGGTCACCCCGTGGGCATGTCCGGGACCCGGGTGGCGCTCACGCTCCTGCACGAGCTGCAGCGCCGCGGCGGGGGCCTCGGCGCGGCCGCCCTGTGCGGCGGCGGCGGCCAGGGCGACGCCATCCTGCTCTCGGTCTGACACGGCACTACCCTCCACCCGGGGACGCGGCGCCTCGCCGCGTCCCCGTCTGTCATCCCGGCCCGGGCGACCTGCTCGCGGCAAGCCATGGCACTGGGGGGCCATAGCGCATGGACGAAGCGACCAACGTGATCGAGCGGCCGCCCGAGGCCGACGAGACCGGTGGTGAACGGCAGACCCAGCGGCCGGCCAGGCGCGGGTGGCGCCTCGAGTACAACCCGGCCATCGACGGCATCCGCGGCGTCGCAGTCGGCGTCGTGCTGCTGTTCCACGCCGGCTACCCCTGGGCACGCGGCGGCTACCTCGGCGTCTCCACGTTCTTCACGCTGTCGGGGTTCCTCATCACGTCGCTGCTCCTCGGCGAGCGCAGCGCCACCGGCGGCATCTCCCTCGGGGCGTTCTGGGCGCGGCGGATGCGGCGGCTGCTGCCCGCCTCGCTGGTCACGCTCGTGGCGGTGGCCATCGGCTCGCGGGTGTTCACCGACCTGCAGACCGAGGGCCTGCCGGGCGACATCGTGGCCTCGGTGCTCCAGGTGGCCAACTGGCGGTTCCTCTTCGACGATCAGTCCTACGCCGACCTGTTCGCCACGCCCTCGCCGGTCCTGCACTTCTGGTCGCTGGCGATCGAGGAGCAGTTCTACTGGCTGTTCCCCCTCCTGACCGCGGTCGTGTTCGCGGCCGGGCGGGGCTCGGTGAAGATCTACGCCGCGGTGCTCGCCGCCCTGCTGGCGGTGTCCGCGGCGACGACGGCGATGCTCGGCTACAGCGAGAGCACCACCGTCTACTACGCCACCTACACCCGCATGGGCGAGATCCTCGTGGGGTCGCTGCTGGCGGTGGCCGTGTCGTTCGGCCTGACCCGCCTGCGCTTCGTCCCTCGGCTCGCCGCGCTCGCGGGCGTGGTGGCGCTGGCGGCGATGGGATGGTGCTGGTGGAACCTCGAGCAGGAGACGCCGTTCATCTCGCGGGGCGGGTTGCTGGCGTACTCGCTCCTGTCGGGCGCGCTCGTCCTGGCCGTGTGCGTGCCCGGCCCGGCGCGCCGGGCGCTCGCCGTCGAGCCGCTGCGGCTGCTCGGCATCATCTCGTACGGCGTCTACCTCGTTCACTGGCCGATCTTCCTGGTCCTCGACGGGCAGCGCACGGGCCTGGACCGGTTCCCGCTCACGGTCCTGCGCATCGCGGTGAGCCTGGCCGTGGCGACCGCGTCGTACGTCGTGATCGAGAAGCCGATCCGGCGCGGCTGGTCGCTGCCCCGCGTCCCGATGCCCGCTGCCGCCGGCGCGGCGGTCGTGGCGGCCGTGCTCGTGGGCGCGGTGGTGCCCGCGACCCCCGGCAGTGCGATCGATCCCCGGATCCAGGCGCTGTGGGAGGACAGCGACAAGTTCCACGACGCCGCCCTCGTTCCTGCCGACGCCCGCATCGGCATCGCCTTCGGCGACTCGACGATGCTCCAGACCGGACGCGGCCTCGCCGCGTGGGGCAACGAGACCGGCCGGCTGGTCCTGCCCTACGCCGCGGTCACCAACGCCCTCGGGTGCTCGGTGTCCCGCGGCGGCGAGCGCCGGTCGCGTGACGTCGTGGTCGCGTCGCCCGTGGGCTGCGACGGCTGGACCGACACGGTCCCGTCCGAAGCGGAGCGCCTGCGCGCCCAGTACGGCCACCTGGACTTCGCCGTGATCCAGACCGGGCCGTGGGAGGTGACCGACCGGCGCATCCCGGGCGACGACCGGTGGCGGGCGCCTGGCGACCCCGTGTACGACGACTTCCTCTACCGCGAGTTCGCCACCGCGACCGACCTGTTCATCGAGCAGGGGCTCGTCGTCGTGTGGGTGCTCTCGCCCCACATCGACGTCGGGCGCAACGAGGAGCCGCCGCCCGAGAACCCCTACGCCGAGTCCGACCCCGAGCGCATGGACCGGCTCAACGAGATCATCCGGCGCGTGGCGGACGAGCGCGGGAGCGCCGTGACCGTCGACCTGCCGGGGTACCTGTCCGGTCAGCCCGGCGGCGAGATGGACGAGGGCCTGCGGCCCGACGGCGTGCACTTCGACCTGCAGACCGCCTACGAGGTGTCGACGGACTGGCTGGGGCAGGCGGTGCTCGATGCCATCGACGCCGAGCCGAACCCGGCGGCGCCCCCGAGGCAGCCGCCGGTGACCGGGCGGGTCGTGCCGCCCGTTCCCGCCGACGCACCGGCCTGACCGCCGGCCCGGGCCTCACAGTCAGCCGACCGTGACCGACGTCGGCGACGTCGACATCCCCAGCACGTCGCCGGGATTGCACGGCGTCGTGAGCGTCGTCGACACCGTGCCCGTGCCCGCCGAGGCCGTCACGCGCCAGCGGGTGCCGTCCTGGGTCACGGCGCTCACCTGCAGCGTGCCCGTCACGGTGGTGGTGCCGATGCCGGCGACGACCACGTTGTTGCGCGTCTCGTCGTAGCAGTCGATCGGCTGGGAGAACGTCACCGCGAGCGCACCGCCGCGGACGTCGGCCGTGCCCGAGGCGCCGTCGGGTGCCGTCACGGGCACCTGGCACGAGGTCGGCGGGCACGCGCTGCCATCGGCGTGCAGCTCGAGGGTGTAGGTCTCGCCCGCACCGTAGAGCAGGGCATCGGGAAGCGGGTCGCCCTCGGGCGGCCCCACGACCTCGATGCGGACGGGGTACACACCGTCGAGCACGGCGGACGCCACCACGCCGGGCTCGTCGCCCGGCTCGGGCTCGCGCAGCCCGGCGGTCCGGTCGGCGTCGAGGTTCTGCTGCGCCCAGGCGGTGTCGGGCGAGCCCGTGGCGAGGCTCATGCTGCCGTCGGCGCGCAGGGTGACGATCTCGGTCGGGCGCCGGCGCGGCGTCGCCGCCGCTGTCGGTGTCGATCGCGACCCCGGCCGCAGGGGCCTGGAGGCTGCAGTCGCCGGGGCACTCGATGGCCAGGGGGTTGGCGGTCGTCGTCGCTCGGCCGCCGGGGAGGCGCACCTCGACCGGGGTGTCGTCCGCCGGGTTGACCCAGGCCCGTCCGGCGAGGATCTGCAGGACCGGCTCGCTGTCGCCGTCGAGCTCGCCGCTCTCGGGGTCGATCGCCTCGTCGATGAACGTCACGCTCGCCCCGGTGTCGAAGCGGACCACGCCCCCGCCCTCGAGGTCGATCGTCACCGAGCCGTCGGTCGGCGCCTGGACGACGTCGCCGGCGACGACCGCATCTCCTGCCGCCAGCGGGCGGGTGCGGGCCCCCGAGCGTACGGTCGTGCCGGCGTCGACCCTGGCCGTCTGGCCGAGCTCGACGGTCGCCGGCCCGCCGCCGTCGTCGCCGAGGGCGAGCAGTGCGCCCGACGCCAGCGCCACGACGGCGACCGCGAGGCCCGCGAACAGCAGTTGGCCGGCGCGTTCCCGTCCGCGCGAACGGGGGGCGGTCCGCAGCCCGGCGTCGGGCGACGGTGGCGGCGGTGGCGGTGGCGGTGACGACGGTGCCGGAGACACTGTCGGAGGTGCCGGCGACGCCGCCGGAGGTGCCGGCGACGCTGCCGGAGGTACCGGCGACACCGCCGGACGGGGAGGAGGGCTGGACCGGACGAAGGGCACGATGCGGCCCGCCGTCCGCCGCGTAGGCGGGTGAGGGCGGGGGCACGTACCCGGCCGGCCAGTTGTTGGCGGCCGCCTGTTGCAGGCTGGGGTCTCCCCCGTCACCCGCGGGCGTCTCGTCGGCGGGCACGGAGCCGGACGTGTCGCCGGATCGGTCGGGCTCGGGCGCAGGCTCGTCGGGCTCGGCGACGCGGCGGGTCCATTCGTCGAGCCAGCGCTCGGTGTCCCGCCAATCGTCGTCCGACACGGCGGCCGCCTCGGGCTCGTCGGGCGCGGGCACCTCGCGGTCGTCCTCGTGCTGCCTGGACACCTGCCCGCTCCTCCCCAGAACCGTCCCGCCGCCGCTCACCCGAGTGAGACGAGCAGCCCCTCGCACGTGCGGATCACGACCCTCGCGGCGTCGGCCACGTCACGCGACGACATCGGGCTCTCGGCCCGGCGTTGCCACCGCCCGATGGCGTTGCCGAGGGCCCGCCGCACCTCTGACGTGTCGGCCTCGGGGCTCAGCCCGAGCCGCACGTGCAGCGCAGTGCCCTCGGCGCCCAGCACACGCTCCATCTCGCCGGCCTCGGCGGGTTTGACCTTGACGCCGCCCGCCCGCAGCGCGTTGAGCAGCCGGATCTCGGCGAACTCGTGGGCCGCAGCGGTGATGCGCTCGAGCTCGGAGGCCAGGACGTCGCGGTCGGGCACGGGGTGCTCGTGCAGCACCGACTCGAGCGCCAGCAGCGCCGAGCGGGCCTTGAGCACGTCGCGGCGCTGGGCGAACTGGCTGAGCAGCACCTCGCGCAGCTCGACGAGGCCGCTGCGCCGCACCAGCTCGACCGACAGGGCGGTGGCCGTGGCGGCCGCGCCCTGCCGGATGAGGGCGACCGCGAGCCGCACCCCGAACAGGCCGAAGCGGTCGAGCAGGTGCTCGCGCTCCATCGACGTGAGCGGGATCGAGGTCTCGGCCTGCACGAACCGGTCGGCGGAGAGGAACAGCGCCTCGGCGTCCTCGCGGGGGGCCGAGGCGATGGCGTCGAGCGCCTTGTACTCGGCCTCGCGCAGCGTGGCGCCCGACTGGGCCAGCAGGCCCGCCACCGGTACGACGGTCTGGGCCAGGCGGCGGACCTTGGGGTCGTGTCGGTAGCGGCCGGCGATGCGCTGGGCGGACGCCATCGAGTCGATGCGGCCGACCCCCACCTCGTCGGCGCGCGACAGCACGGCCACCGCGTTGACCGGCGTGGCCTGCGAGAACTCCTCGTCGTGGAACGCCTCGAGGAAGTTGATGTCGGACGCGTGGAGGTGCCGCATCAGGTAGAGGACGGCGTCGGCGGGGGTGACCTGGTCCTCGCCGGGCGTGAGGAAGGCCGTCGTGCGGGCCGACACGTCGGTGGACAGCGAGGCGATGCCGGGCGTGTCGATGAGCGTCATCTGTCGCAGCGACGACGACGGCCATTCGATGACGAGGCGGGTGATGTCGCCGGGGTCGGTGCCGCCGAGATCGATGGCGATGGCGCCCCCGTCGCGGGTGAACGGCACCTGCCGGGACTCGCCCTGCGTGGGCTCGAGCGTCGCCCGGTAGGTGATGCCGTCGCGGTACCAGGTGACGATGCGGGTGCACTCGCCCGCATCGGTGGGCGCCAGCTCCTCGCCCACCAGGGCATTGAGCAGCGTCGACTTGCCGGCCTTGACCTTGCCGGCGATGGCGACCCGCAGCGGCTCGTCGAGCCGGTCGAGCACGGCCTGCAGGCGGTGGACCGCGTCGGGCGTGGCCGCGTACGACCGCGTCGCGTGCTCGAGCAGGCCGCGGACGCTGTTGAGCAGCGTCGTCGATGTTGACGAGGTCACGGCACCGCTCCCTTGCTGGTCTCGGGCCTGAGATCGGGGGCGAGGGCGTACGCCTTGTCGCGGAGGACCCCGATGCGCTTGAGCTCGGCGTCGACGTCGCGCAGGCGCTTCTGCCGGGTGGCGGCGTCGGACTTCACCGCCTGCTGGGCGGCGGCCAACGCCTCGGTCGTCGAGCGGTGCAGCTCCTCGGCCCGGGCGGCGAAGAAGTCGCGCATCCGGCGTTGGACGCGGCGCAGCGTGTCGCGGGAGTCCTTCCCGACCACGAAGCTGACCTCGTCGGTGTACTTGCGGTGCGCCTGGCGGGCCTGGCCGCGGCGCATCGAGAGCTGCCGCTCCTTCTCGCCCTTCAGCGCCGACCGGCCCATGAACAGGCCGATGATGATCGTCGCCGGGTTCGCCATGGCCAGGCCGGCCATCCGGCCGAGCATGCCGAACATGAGCAGGCCGCCGTAGCTGCCGCGCAGGGCGGCCAGGCCCTGGGTGCCGACGCCGATCTTGCGCATGTCGACGTCGGTGTTGGCGTCGACCGTGGTCAGCACCTCGGTCGGGTTGGCGACGTCGAGGTCGACGATGATGCCGATGCCGTCCTCGCCGAAGTGCTCGGACACGCGGGCGGTCAGCTCTTGCGCCCGGGCGTGCAGGAACGTGTAGTTGTGCACGACGTCCTCGGCCACCCGCCGGTAGAGCCACGCCTGGAACTCGTCCCACGTCTCTGCGGGATCGCTGGCCTCGAGCGCCTCGTCCGCTTGGCGGGTCACCTGCCGGAGGCGGCCGCGCAGGTCGTGGTCGACGTCGGCCTGCAGGTCGACCACGCCGTCGCTCAGCGTCTGCTGCCACTTCGACACGCCGCTCTTCAGCCGCTCGGCCTTGGCCTTGGCCTCGGTGAGGTTGTCGACCACCTGCTGGGCCTGGTCGGGGTCGTCGAGGGCCTGGCGCTCGCTCTGGAACTGCGACTCGAGCATCGCGGCCACGGCCACCACGTCGTTGGCGGCGGCCCGCACGCTGAGCCGCTCGGCGTTGGCGGCGATCGTGTTCTGCAGGTAGTTGGCGAGCTGGGGGAAGCCGGACTCGCGGTTGAGCTCGCGGTCGTTGGCGCGCAGTGCATGGATGCGCAGCGACGACGACACGCACAGGATCTCGGCGGGCACGCCGTGGCGCTGGAGGTGACCGACGTTGAGGTCGCGGATCTTGCGCCACGCGGGGTAGAAGTCGATCTTGGTCAGCACGCAGACGACGTTCGGACACATGCGCCGGGCGGTCTGCAGGAACTCGAGCTCGGGGCCCGTGAACTCTTGACTGGCGTCGGAGACGAACACGACGGCGTCGGCCATCGGCAGGGCGCCGATCGTGGCGGCGCTGTGGGCCGAGCCCAGCCCACCCACCCCCGGGGTGTCGACGATGACGAGGCCGTCGCTGAGCAGCTTGCGGGGCAGCGACACCTCGACCGAGCTCACCTGCCGCTCGCCGGCAGGATCGGCCGCCTCGGTGACGTAGCTGGCCACCCGGTCGACCGCGATGTCCTCGCGGATCGGCTCGCGGTCGGGGTCGGACAGGTCGCCGCCCGGATCGAACAGCACGGCGGCCGACGGCGGGTCGCCGAAGCGGATGGCGGTGGGGACGGAGGTGGCGATGTCGTCGTCGACGGGGCAGACCGGCGCGTTCAGCAGGGCGTTGACCAGCGACGACTTCCCCTGCTTGAACTCGCCGATGACGAACACGTGGAACGCCGGATCTGCGAGCCGCTTGCGCGTGGTGGCCAGGCGCGCCGTGAGGTCGGTGCGCGCGTACGCCGTGGCCGCCTGCCGCCCCAGGTCGACGATGGATAGTGCCTGTTGGACGGTCGCCGACCGCTGGCCAGCGTTGGGGTTCCCCGCCATTGTCGCAACTCCTTGTGGGCCGCCAACGCTAACGCGGAATGCACGGGCCCTCGTACCGCGGGCACGGGGGTCCCGGTCGATTGACCGTTACCCCCGTTACCGTGCCGTCAGCGCAGCCGGCGTCGGGGCGCCCGCCGGATCACCCGACGTCCAGACCGTCGTCGTCGCTCAGGTCGTTCTGGTTGAGGCTGTTGTCGACGTCGATCCCGTCGTCGTCGCTGGCGTCGACGTTGCCCGAGTCGGCCACGTTGTAGCTGTCGTTCACCGACTCGTCGTTGTAGCTGTCGGTGATGGTCTCGGTGTACGACTGGTCGACGGTCTGCGTGGCGTCGTCGCCGGCCACCTGGACCTGGCCGTAGTTGTCCTCGATGGCGACGTTCTGCTGCTGGGCGTCGGCCTCGGAGCCCGAGCCGAACGCGACCGCGGAGCCGTCCTGGGCGTCGATGTCGACGTCGTTCGACACGAGGGTGTTGCCCTCGCCGCCGAGCTGGGACTCCTCGACCGTCGAGTCGTCGATGGTGATGAGGTCGCCCTCGCCGGTGTTGACGTTGGTGTCGTCGCTGCCGACGACCTGGACGCCGTCGCCCACGTTGGCGTTCTGGGCCGACACGTTGGTGGCGTCGCCCTCGCCGAAGGTCGCGGCCCCGACGTTGGAGTCGATGATCGCCTGGTTGTCGTCGCCGATGATCGAGTCATCGATGTCGTCGGCGAGCACCGAGTCCTCGACCGTGCCGGTGACGACGTTGGAGTCCTCGATGTCGTCGCCGGCCTGCACGGCCCCGTCGCCGGTGTTGACCTGCGCGTTGTCGCCCGCCGCCACGGCCCCGTCGCCGGACACGACGTCGTTGTCGAAGTCCTGGGTCACGTCGCCGAAGGCGGTGATGTTCTGGTTCACCGAGGCGTCGACCGTCGTGTCGCTGTCGTCGATGTTCGTGACGTCGTTGTCCTCGAAGGTCTGGTTCGTGGTGTTCACGACGTTCGTGTAGTAGTTGAGCTGCTGCAGAACCTGCTCGACCGGATCGCCACCCGGGTCGACCGGCGGCGGGCCGGCCGGCCCGCTCTGGGGATCGATGTCGTACGACGGGCCGCTCCCGCCGCCCGCGGCGGCGCCGGCCGCCGACAGCCCGTACGCGGTGCGCAGGGACTCGGCCTGCTCGGGCGGCAGCGCGGCGCACACGCCGGGCATCGCCTCCAGCACCTGCTCGGCCGTGAGGCCCTCGGGCACGTTCTCGGCGAGGAACGCCGACGGATCGTCGGCGAGCTCCTGCTGGGACTCTTCGCTGCGGAACAGATCGAGGAGAAGGTCGATGACGCTCATGTCTGGCACTCCCTGTGTGCTCGTGCCTCGCCCGCATCGGGAGGCCGTTGGGCACAACGTACGCCGCCGCGGGCCTGGGGAGATCGGGGACATCCCGCTCTGCGACCGCCGGGTTAGGGGAGGCGGTCGGGAACGGAGCCGGGACGCGCCAGGGCCCCGGCGACGCTGCCGGGGCCCTGGCGGGGTTGCTCGATGGGGCCGGTGGCCCGCGGGGATCAGAGGACGTCGATCACGTCGTCGTCGCTCAGGTCGTTCTGGTTGAGGCTGTTGTCGACGTCGATCCCGTCGTCGTCGCTGGCGTCGACGTTGCCCGAGTCGGCCACGTTGTAGCTGTCGTTCACCGACTCGTCGTTGTAGCTGTCGGTGATGGTCTCGGTGTACGACTGGTCGACGGTCTGCGTGGCGTCGTCGCCGGCCACCTGGACCTGGCCGTAGTTGTCCTCGATGGCGACGTTCTGCTGCTGGGCGTCGGCCTCGGAGCCCGAGCCGAACGCGACCGCGGAGCCGTCCTGGGCGTCGATGTCGACGTCGTTCGACACGAGGGTGTTGCCCTCGCCGCCGAGCTGGGACTCCTCGACCGTCGAGTCGTCGATGGTGATGAGGTCGCCCTCGCCGGTGTTGACGTTGGTGTCGTCGCTGCCGACGACCTGGACGCCGTCGCCCACGTTGGCGTTCTGGGCCGACACGTTGGTGGCGTCGCCCTCGCCGAAGGTCGCGGCCCCGACGTTGGAGTCGATGATCGCCTGGTTGTCGTCGCCGATGATCGAGTCATCGATGTCGTCGGCGAGCACCGAGTCCTCGACCGTGCCGGTGACGACGTTGGAGTCCTCGATGTCGTCGCCGGCCTGCACGGCCCCGTCGCCGGTGTTGACCTGCGCGTTGTCGCCCGCCGCCACGGCCCCGTCGCCGGACACGACGTCGTTGTCGAAGTCCTGGGTCACGTCGCCGAAGGCGGTGATGTTCTGGTTCACCGAGGCGTCGACCGTCGTGTCGCTGTCGTCGATGTTCGTGACGTCGTTGTCCTGGAACGACTGGTTCGTCTCGTTGTAGACGTTGGTGTAGTGGTTGATCGACTCGATGGCGCCCGACAGGCCACCCTCGTAGCCGCCACCCTCTCCGCCGCTCGAGGCGGGGGGCGGGGGAAGCGTGACGTTGCCGCTGCCGGCGAAGCTGGCGGCCCCACCCTGGGTCGCACCGCCGCTGTTGCCCTGGATCGCCTCGAGGACCCGGGGCATCTCGGCCTCGATGTCCTGGCTCGTCACATTGCCGAGCCCGTTCTGGTTGAGGAAGCCCTCGGGGTTCTGGTTGAACTCGGTGTTCGTGTCGTCGTCGGTGAAGATGCCGAGCAGAGTGTCGAAGAGGGACATGGTTCGCTCCTGGTTCCCGGGCCACCCGCCTCTCGAGCGACCGTGTGTGTCAGCAACGTACGGCGGGGTCGTCAGCCGGGGATCGGGGATCACCCCGTGCCCGTTCGAACCTCCCCTAGGGGGTCGCGCCACCCCCGCCGCACCACCACCGTCCGTCCGCCTCGACGGCGGCGTTTCGGAGGCTGTGCGGCCGCAACGCTACCCGCGCCGTCAAGGGCCGGGAGCCGGACGCGACGGTGCCCCGCCGCCGCGGCGGGGCACCGTGGGGAGAGCGGTGGCGCGGGGGTTCAGAACGAGCCGATGTCGAGGTCGTCGGGCCCGTGGTCGACCGGGCCGAAGCCGTCGATCTCGGCCAGGTCGCCGGAGTCGTCGATGTCGTCGACGTCGTGGTCGACCCCGCCCGCGAGCTCGTCGAGCCCGTCGTCGGCGCCGGTCGTGAACCCTCCGAAGGCGGCGTCGTCAGCGTCGAGGTCGTCGAGCGCGTGGGCGTCGGGGGCACCGTCGGGCGCCGCGGTGCCGAACAGCCCCTCGTCGCCGAGGCCGTCGTCCATGCCCGCGTCGGTCGCGTCGCCCGCCTCGCCCTCGCCGAAGGACAGGACGGTGTCGCTCTCGTCGCCCTCGTCGCCGTCGCCGGTGTCGTTGTCGGCGACGGGGGCGTCCTCGTCGAAGCCGTCCACCGCGTCCTCGCCGAAGCCCCCGGGCGGTGCGTCGTCGGCACCGCCGTCGTCGAAGTCGGCCGTGTCGGCACCGAGTGCCGGCGCCTCGGGGCCCGACTCGCCCGTCCAGGCCGCCCGGGCCTGGTCGACCGGCAGCGTGTCTGCCACGAGGCCGAACGCTTCGGACAGGTCGGCAGGGTCGACGTCCTGGTAGCCGTACTGCTCGAGGTACGCGCCGGGGTCGGCGTCGTAGACGGCCTGTTCAGCCGGGTCGAGCATCACGCCACGCAGCACGTCGAGCAATGACATGCCGTCCATCCTGTCCTCCTGGGTCGAACGCCCCCGGCGGCGGTCGGGGACACGGTCAGGCTACGGGTGGCCCGCCGGCCCGCCATCGGGGATGACCCCTAGCGGACCCCTGACCCGCACACGCGGTGTCGGGAAGGAAAACGCCACGCCGCGGTGGTCCGCGCTGCCACCAGGTGTTTGACAGTTGCGCCGTGTTGCCTTTCAACTGTCGCCGATGCCCTCGCTCGTGATCGTCGAGTCGCCCGCCAAGGCGCGCACCATCAGCCGGTTCCTCGGCGACGACTACATCGTCGAGGCGTCGATCGGGTCGATCCGCGACCTCGAGCCGAAGGGCCTCGCGGTCGACGTCGACGACGACTTCAGGCCCACCTACGTGGTGCCGGACAAATCGAAGGACGTCGTCCGCCGGCTCAAGGCCGCGCTGAAGGACGCCGACGAGCTCTACCTCGCGACCGATGAGGACCGCGAAGGCGAGGCGATCGCCTGGCACCTCGCCGAGGTGCTCAAGCCCCGGGTGCCGACGCGCCGCATGGTGTTCCACGAGATCACCCGCCACGCCATCGAGCAGGCGGTCGACGAGTCTCGTGACATCGACAGCGGGCTCGTCGACGCCCAGGAGGCCCGCCGCATCGTCGACCGGCTCTTCGGCTACCCGGTGTCCGAGGTCCTGTGGCGCAAGATCTCCACGGGCCTGTCGGCGGGCCGCGTGCAATCGCCCGCGGTGCGGCTCGTGGTCGAGCGCGAGCGGGAGCGGATGGCGTTCGTGCCGGCGGGCTACTGGGACCTGCTGGCCGCCTTCCCCGCCGACCCCGCCTTCCAGGCCACGCTGGTCGGCCTCGACGACGCCCGGGTCGCCACCGGCAAGGACTTCGACAGCCAGGGTCGCGTGCGGCGCGACGGCGTGGTGGTCGTCGACGAGCCCGGCGCCCGGGCGCTGGTCACGGCCCTCGACGGCGCCACGTTCACGGTGTCCACGGTCGACGAGAAGCCGTACCGCAGCTCGCCGAAGCCGCCGTTCATCACGTCGACCCTCCAACAGGAGGGGGGCCGCAAGCTCGGGCTGTCCTCGGCGCAGGTCATGCGCAGCGCCCAGAGCCTCTACGAGCGGGGCTACATCACCTACATGCGGACCGACTCGGTGACGCTGTCCGAGGAGGCGCTGACCGCGGCCCGCACCCAGGTGCGCGAGCTCTACGGCGACCGCTACCTGCCCGACGGCCCTCGCACCTACCGGGGCAAGGTCAAGAACGCCCAGGAGGCGCACGAGGCCATCCGGCCGGCCGGCGAGCGGTGGCGCACCCCCGACCAGCTCGCCACCGAGCTGCGGGGGCCCGACCTGCGCCTCTACGACCTCATCTGGAAGCGGACGCTCGCCTCGCAGATGAACGACGCCGTCGGCAAGACCGTGTCGGTGCGCATCGAGGCGCCCGTCGCCTCCGCCCCGGCGGCCGACCTGGCGGTCGCCGGCACGACGACCACGCACTGGGCGGCGTCGGGCCGCACGATCACGTTCCCCGGCTACCTGCGGGTCTACGTCGAGGGCTCCGACGACCCCGACGCCGACCTCGACGACCGCGAGCGCGTGCTCCCCGACCTGACGGTCGGCCAGCAGCTGCCCGAGCCGGCGATCGACCCCGTGGGCCACACCACCCAGCCGCCGGCCCGGTACACCGAGGCCTCGCTGGTCAAGCGGCTGGAGGAGCTCGGCATCGGCCGGCCGTCGACGTACGCGTCGATCATGCAGACGATCCAGGCCCGCGGCTACGTGTGGAAGAAGGGCCAGGCGCTCGTCCCGTCGTGGTCGGCGTTCGCCGTGGTGCAGCTCCTCGAGAGCCACTTCGCGGCCGAGGTCGACTACTCCTTCACGGCCCGCATGGAGAACGACCTCGACGAGATCGCCACCGGGTCGCGGGCGCGGGTGCCGTTCCTCGAGGCCTTCTGGTTCGGCAGCGGCAACGGGCTGGCCGAGCGGGTCGACGGCGCGGGCGCCGGTGCCGCGCCCGGCAACGGGAACGGCAACGGCGCCTCCCGCGACGACGGCGCCATCACGGGCCTCACGTCGCTCATCGAGGCGGCCATGGCCAACGCCGACCCTGCCGTGGTCAACGCCATCCCGCTCGGCAAGGACGCCGACGGCACCGAGATCTTCGTCCGGAACGGGCGGTACGGCCCCTACGTCAGGCGCGAGGACGAGACCGCGTCGGTGCCCGAGGGCCTGGCCCCCGACGAGCTGACCATCGAGAAGGCGCTCGAGCTGCTGGCGGCGCCCAAGGGCGACGTGCCCATCGGCACCGACCCGGCGAGCGGGCTGCCGGTCTACGCCAAGTCGGGCCGCTTCGGGCCGTACGTCCAGCTCGGAGACGCCGAGACCTTGCCGGCCGGCGAGAAGCCGAAGATGGAGTCGCTGTTCAAGGACATGTCCGTCGCCGAGCTCACGCTCGACGAGGCGCTGAAGCTGCTGAGCCTGCCCCGCACGGTCGGCGCCGACCCGGCGACGGGCGAGGAGATCCTGGCGCTGAACGGCCGGTACGGGCCCTACCTGAAGAAGGGGTCCGACACGCGCAGCCTCGCCAGCGAGCCCGAGCTGTTCACCGTGTCGGTCGACGACGCCCTCCGGGCGTTCGCCGAGCCGAAGCGCCGGGGCCGGCAGGCGGCGGCGCCCCCGCTGCGCACGCTGGGCGAGGACCCGGTGAGCGGCAAGCCGATGGTGATCAAGAGCGGGCGCTTCGGCCCGTACGTCACCGACGGCGAGACCAACGCGTCGCTGCGCGAACGCGAGGGCGACACCGTCGAGGGCCTGACCGACGAGCGGGCCGCCGAGCTGCTGCAGATCCGCCGCGACGCGGGGCCGGCCAAGAAGCGGGGCGCCAAGAAGGCGGCGGCCAAGAAGAAGGCCCCCGCCAAGAAGGCGGCGGCCAAGAAGGCCGGCGGTGCAGCGAAGAAGGCGAGCGGCGCGGCCAAGAAGCCCGCCGCCAAGAAGGCCGCGAGCAAGAAGGCCGCCGGCGAGACCTCCTGACGCCCGGGAGGCCGGTCTCCGCCGGACGTCGGCTATCGCCTCGGGTCCCCGGTGGACGGGAGGTCCAGCGCGGCCGCCAGGGCCCCGAGCGCCGCGACCTGCCGGTCGATCGCCACTCCGGTGAGGTTCAGCTCGACGCGCATCTCGTCGGCGCCCACCGTCGCGGCATGGTCGACCTCGGCCACCGCCCAGGCGGCGAACGCGTCCACCGGCTCATCGGAGGACGCGCCCAGGTCGACATCACCTGGACGACGACCGGCCCGGCGCCCCCCGCGTCCCGGTACCACCCGATCTCGGTGGCGCTCGTGTCCCAGTCCCGCACCCCGGTGACGAACCCGCCGAGCCGTGCCGCCCGCTCGACGGCCGGCCGCGCCACCGCGCCGATCAGGACCGGCATGTCGGCGCCCCGGACCGGCTTGGGCCCGACCGTCGCGGTGGGGATGACGTGGTCCTCGCCGTGGTGCTCGACCGGATCGGGCCCCCAGCAGGCGCGCATGACAGCCAGGTGCTCCTCGAAGCCGCGCCCCCGCCGGCCGGGCGACGTGCCGGTGGCCACGAACTCCTCGGGGAGCCAACCCTGGCCCAACCCGACGTCCAACCGTCCGCCGGACAGGCGGTCGAGCGTCGCCAGCCGCCGGGCCAGCACGATCGGGGGCTGGAACAGGGCGTTGACGATGCCGGTCGCCAGGCGGACCCGCTCGGTGTGGGCGGCGGCCCACGTGAGCACCTCGATCGGCTCCCAGACGTACGACTCGGGCAGTCCGAAGGCGTTGTCCCAGTCGTCGCCGGCGGGCAGAAGCAGGCGCTCGGTCGTCGCCACGCTGTGCAGCCCGAGGCGGTCGGCGGCCCGGGCGATCGTCACGATGGCGTCGGGTCCGGCGTGGGGGCCGAACGTCGGGAGGGTGACACCGACGCGGGGGCGCTCGCCGTCGCGGTCGGTGGTGGGTGCGGTCGGGGTCATGGATGGGTCCTCTCTGTCGCGGGCGCGCCGGGGAGTGCCGGGAGCCTCCCCATCCGGTGGTCGTCGCCGATGCTCGCATCTCGACATCCCATGGCCGCCGTGCCGATCGGCACCTGGCATGCTCGGGCGCCGTGGCGCGGTTCATCGTGTTCGAAGGCGGCGAGGCCAGCGGCAAGTCGACCCAGTCGTCGCGGCTGGCCGAGCGGCTGGGCGCGGTCCACACCCGCGAACCCGGCGGCACCGCCATCGGCCGGCTGGTGCGCGAGCTGGTGCTCGACGCCCGGACCACCGGCCTCGACGACCGGACCGAGGCGCTGCTCATGGCCGCGGACCGAGCCCAGCACGTCGCCGAGGTCGTGCGGCCGGCGCTGGCGGCCGGGCGCCACGTGGTGTCCGACCGCTACGTCGGTTCGACGCTGGCGTACCAGGGGCACGGGCGGGGCCTGTCGGTGGTGGACCTGCGGCGGATCTCCGCCTGGGCGACCGACGACCTGTGGCCCGACCTCATCGTCCTGCTCGACGTGCCGCCCGAGGTGGCCGTCGAGCGGTCCTCGGGTGCCCCCGACCGCCTCGAAGCCGCAGGGGCCGATTTCCACGACCGCGTGGCCCGGGGGTACCGGGCGCTCGCCAGCGCCGATCCGCTGCACTGGGTGACCATCGACGGCACGGCGCCGGCCGACGACGTCGAGGCCGCGGTGTGGGGCGCGGTGACGACCCGCCTCCCCGAGCTGGCCGCGGGGTGACGCCTTTCGGCGAGGCGGACGCTCCGCGGGTGGTGTGCCCTCCGCGATGATGGGCCGGTGAGCGCCACGACCCGACCCGAGGCCGCCGCCGGCGGCGCCGCCGCGGAACCCTGGCGGGACGTGGTCGGCCAGCCGGGTGCCGTCCGCCGGCTGGCGGCCGCGGTCGGCGAGCCGGTCCACGCCTACCTGCTGGTGGGGCCGCCGGGATCGGGCAAGCAGGCGCTGGCCCACGCCTTCGCCGCCGCGCTGCTGTCGGCCGGCGCCCCCGACGAGGCCGCCCGCGAGCGCCACGTCCGCCTGGCGCTGGCCGGGCAGCACCCCGACCTGCGGCTGGTCGAGCCCGAGGGGAACACGTTCCGCAAGAGCGACGCCGAGCGCGTCGTGCGGAGCGCCACGCTGGCGCCGGTCGAGGGCGCCCGGAAGGTGATCATCGCCGACGGCTGCGAGGACATGGAGGACGAGGCCGCCGGCTACCTGCTCAAGACCGTCGAGGAGCCCCCCGCCTCGACGGTGTTCGTGCTGCTCACGACCGAGATCGTTCCCGAGCTGGTCACCATCGCCAGCCGGTGCGTGCGGGTCGAGCTGTTCGCCCTGCCCGCCGAGGTCGTGGCCGACCGGCTGGTGGACGAGGGTGTCGACCGCGACCGTGCCGTGGCGGCCGCAGCAGCCGCGGCCGGGGACCTCGACCGGGCCCGCACCCTCGCCACCGACGACCGGCTGGCGCTGCGGCACCAGGCGTGGCGCGACGTCCCCCGGCGGCTCGACGGCACGGGCCACCGGGCGGCGACGCTGGTGGCCGAGCTGCAGTCGATGATCGGCGAGGCGCTCGGCCCCCTGCAGGAGCGGCAGGCGGCCGAGGTCGCCGCGCTCGACGAGCAGATCGAGCAGTACGGCCTGCGTGGCTCGGGCCGCAAGGACCTCGAGACCCGCCACAAGCGTGAGGTCCGCCGGTTCCGCACCGCCGAGCTCCGCCTCGGCCTCGCCACCCTGGCCGCCGTGTACCGCGACGCGCTCGTGACGCTGGGCCCCCGCCGCGACTTCGTCGAGGCCACGACCCGCATCGACGCTGCCGCGGTGTCCCTCCAGCGCTACCCCAACGAGACCCTGCTCCTGCTGGCGCTGGTGTCGCACCTCCCGCCGGTTCCCTCGTCGTCGTCCTGAGCCGCCGGGAAGGCGGCCCTGGCCAGGTTCTGTGCACCGAAACGGTTGGCGGGCAACCACAAGGATGCACAGATCCCGATGCGAGCCGGCGTCGCGCCCGCCGTCGGCGCCGATTCAGGCTTCGGGGCCCCCGAGCCGCGCTGCTATCGTGACCCGTCCCGCCCGAGTAGCTCAGACGGCAGAGCAACGCACTCGTAATGCGTAGGTCAGGAGTTCGATTCTCCTCTCGGGCTCTCCTGCAGATCACCCGGGCCGACGGACGCGGCCATGGGCTGTCGCTAGGTGGCGGTCTGCCACAGGCCCATGAGGTTGCCCTCGCTGTCTGTGAAGTACGCCGCGAACCCCATGTCGCCGACGGGCAGCTTCTCACCGACAGCGCTGCCCCCGTGCTTCTCGATGTCGACCACCGTGGCGTCGATGTCGTCCACCGCCATCACGATGACCGGTGTGGTCACCGGGACCTGGCGCTCCAGCATGCCGCCGCCGATGAAGCCGGGCTCGGTCGGCATGCCCTCGTCGCTCACCGGGCCGGTGGTCACCATGTTGTATCCAATCTCGGGCAGCGGTTGGATCTGCCAATCGAACACGTCGCGATAGAAGCCTCGGGCGCGATCCGCGTCGTCGAACGGGACCTCGAAGTGCACAACTCGAGCGCTCATCTCTGACCCCTCTCGTGTGTCCCGCCACGGCCGATTGTAGGAACTCATCTCCGCCGCAGGGGTGGGCGTGCCCGAGCATCTGCTGCTCCGTCTCGGGCTCGCGGAACGCCAGCGAACACCGCTGGGAATCTAGCCCCCCTTTATCCTTGTCGTCAAGGGGGGCTAGAGTTAGCGTGTGGTCAAGGAGACGAGCACCCGCATCGTGCGCAGGGCGCTAGAGAGCAATGGCTGCACACTGCTTCGTTCGAAGGGGCGACACGAGGTGTGGGGTTGTCCGTGCGGCGATCACATCGCCCCGCTGCCAGCGTCGCATCAGACGATCGCTCCAGGGGTGTTGCGTTCGATCCGACGCCAGATGCCGTGCTTGCCCGAGGAATGGTTGCAGTGAGCCGCGATCTGAAGCACTACGACGCGACCGCCACGCGAGATGGCCGGTGGTGGCTGATCGAGGTTCCCGGCATCGGAGCCACCCAGACCCGCACCCTCGCTGACGCAGAGGACCAGGCCCGTGACCTGATCGCTGCCGTCGAGGACGTCGCCGTCGAAGACGTCACCGTGGCGGTCGTGCCCGACCTCGGTTCTCAGGTGCTCGCCGAAGTCGAACAGGTCCGCCACGAGGTGGCCCATGCTGCGGACGTGAGCCGCGCGGCCGCCGAGCACAACCGGTCGCTGGCCGCTCGGCTCGTGTTCGAGATCGGGCTCAGCGGAAAGGACGCTGCCACCGTGCTTGGCGTGTCGCCTCAGCGGGTGTCCCAGCTCCTCAAGGACGGCGAGCCAGCTGCACGGTGACCGGAGCGTGCGGCTTCAGGCGCAGCGGCGGCCGCGGCGTGGATCGCCTCGACGAAGCCGGCGACCACCGGGTGGGCGTCGCCGGGGGCGCTCGAGGTCTGCGGGACGAACAGCGTGGCCAGCGCGAAGCGGTGGCCGGGCAGCTCGATGATCCGCGGCTCGCCGTCCTGGTCGACCCCCGACACGACCACGCCCGCCGCCTCCAGATCGGCGACCCGGTCGGGGTGGAGGCCGAACCGGCAGTAGTACCGCTCGGTCGCCGAGGCCGCGGGGTAGAGGGCGGCCGCCCGCGTCCCGGGCCGCAGCGACACGGTCATGGACTGGCCCACGAGCGAGCACGACAGCAGCGTGACGAACAGGTTCGGGGCGTCGGGGTCGTTCTCGGCGTGGGCGGCGTCCGCGATGCCGAGCACGTCGCGGGCCAGCTCGATGACGAGGTGCTGGAAGCCGGCGCACGTGCCGAGCAGCGGGCGGTCGGACTCGCGGGCGTAGCGGATGACCCGCAGCGCGCCGTCCATGCTGCGGTACGGGCTGCCCGGCGCGATCCAGAACCCGGCGTGGCGGTCGAGGGCGGCGAGCGGGAGGTCGCGGGCCTCCTCGGTGCCGATCCACTCGAGGACGGTCCCGCCGTCGCGGCCCCGTGCGGCGTCCGCGTGGGCCACGGCGGGGGCGATGGCGTCGTGGGTGGGGTTGTCGGGCTGGAGATCGCCGATCACGGCGACGGAGGCGAGGGGCACGGGACATCGTGACCCCGGTGGGATCGCCGCGGCCAGTGGGTTTGCGCGCGCGACGGCGCCGTCGACCACCCAACGGGTTCGCTCGAAACGAGAACACGTTCTAGTGTGCGGGGATGCAGCGTTTCGAGGGACGGGTCGCCATCGTCACCGGTGCCGCGTCCGGCATCGGACGGGCGACGACGCAACGCCTGGTCGACGAGGGCGCGACGGTGGTCGCCGTCGACCGCGACGCCGACGGGCTGGCCGCGGCCGCCGAGGCGATCGGCAAGGGCGCCGACGATTCCGGGGCGGTCGTGACCCTCGTCGGCGACGTCTGCGACCCGGCGAGCGCGGCCGAGGCCGTGGCCACCGCCACGGGTGACCTCGGCCGGCTCGACGTCCTGGTGAACAACGCCGGCATCCTGCGCTTCGAGCACAGTCACGAGGTGGCGGCCGAGGACTGGGACCTGATGCTGCGCATCAACCTCACCGGCACGTTCCAGTTCTGCCAGGCCGCCATCCCGGTCATGGTGGCCGCCGGCCGAGGGGCCATCGTCAACGTGGCCTCGACCGCGGCCCAGTTCGGTCACCCGTGGGCTGCGGCCTACGCGGCGTCGAAGGGCGGCGTGCTGGCCCTGACCCGCACGCTCGCGGTCGAGTACGCCAAGCAGGGCCTGCGGGTCAACGCGGTGTGCCCCGGCTCGATCGACACGCCCATCACCGGGGCGTTCAGCGTGCCCGAGGGCGCGGACCCCAGCCTGGTCCGGCGCATCATGGCGCCGGTCGGCGCGTCGGGCCCCGAGCCCGTGGCGGCGGCCATCGCCTACCTCGCCTCGGACGACGCCGCCCACGTCATCGGCGCCGACCTGCGCATCGACGGCGCCACGCACTCCTGACCGCCGAGCCCGCGCCGCCCGCCACCGTGCAGTTCTGCTTCGCCACCACGTTCTCGGATCCCGCCGAGCTCGGCCCGCTGGCGACCACCGCCGAGGCCCACGGCTGGGACGCGCTCGCCGTCTCCGACCACGTCGTCAACCCGGTCACGACCCGCTCGACGTACCCGTACACCGCCGACGGCTCGCGCCGGTGGGGGATGGGCACCCCGTGGCCCGACCCGTGGGTGACCATCGCCTTCCTCGCGGGACAGACCACCACCCTCCGCTTCTTCACCAACATCTACGTGCTCCCCGCCCGCCCGCCGGTGGCGGTGGCCAAGCTCGTCGGCACCGCCGCGGTCCTGAGCCGCAACCGGGTGGCCCTCGGCATCGGGATGGGGTGGATGGAGGAGGAGTTCGAGGCGATGGAGCAGCCCTTCGCCGGTCGGGGCAGGCGGGCGGACGAGATGCTGGACGTGATCCGCACGCTGTGGACCGGCGAGGTCGTCGAGCACCACGGCGCCCACTACGACCTCCCGCCGCTCGAGGTGCAGCCGGTGCCGAGCGAGCCGGTGCCCGTGTGGGTCGGCGGCACCTCCGACGCCGCGCTGCGCCGGGCCGCCCGCAACGACGGGTGGATCAGCGACCTCCACACCACCGAGGAGCTGCGCGCCATCCGCGCCCGCATCGACGGGTTCCGGCGCGAGTACGGCCGCGACCACCTGCCCTTCGCCATGGTGGGCGCCAGCAAGGACGCCGCCGACCTCGACGGCTACCGGCGCCTGGCCGACGCCGGCGTGACCCACCTCATGACCTGGCCGTGGGTCTTCTACGCCGGCGTCGACGCCACGCGCCAGGAGAAGCTCGACGGCGTCCGCCGCTTCGCCGACGAGGTCATCGCCCGCTGGTGAGGTGGCGGGACAGGGTCACTACCGTGTGACGCCGTGACCGGCCCGCGCCCACGGACGAGGGCGTCGATGTGAGCCCCGGCGGCCTCAGCCGTCGGCAGTTCATCGCGGCCGGCCTCGGCGCGGTCGGCGCGGCCGCCACCGCCACCGGCCTCGGCGGCCATGTGTGGCCGCTTCTGGCCCGCGAGGACCTGATCCCTGGCCTGGCGCCCGAGATCCACCTCGACCCCCGGACGTGGCCGACCGAGCCCGACCGGTTGAGGTTCGCGGCCATCGGCGACAACGGGAGCGGCGGCCGCCAGGCGATGGCTGTGGCGTCCCGCATGGCCGAGACCTACCGCGGCGCGCCGTTCGGGAACGTGTTCCTGCTCGGCGACATCAGCTACTACGGCAAGTTCTCCGACCGGTACGAGGACGTGTTCGTCAAGCCGATGACGCCCCTGCTCGACGCCGGCGTCGAGTTCGACCTCGCGATCGGCAACCACGACGCGGCATTGCGCCGCAGCGAGCAGGGCTTCGATGAGATCCAGGGCGAGATCCGCCTGCTCGGCACCCCAGGGCGCTACTACAGCCAGACCTACGGGCCCGCCGACGTCTTCTTCCTCGACTCGAGCGTGCCGGGCCTGTTCGGGGTCGAGTCGTCGGAACAGCTCGAGTGGCTGGACGACACCTTGGCGTCGGCACCCGGACAGTGGCGCATCGTGACGATGCACCACCCGCCCTATTCGTCGGGTAGGCACGGGTCGACACCGCGGGAGGACGAGCTGCTCGTGCCCATCCTCCAGCGGCACCACGTCGACCTGGTGCTCGCCGGCCACGACCACCACTACGAGCGGACGGTGCCGCTCGACGGGATCACGTACGTCGTGAGCGGCGGGGGATGCAAGACGACGAAGGTGGGGCACAGCCACTTCACTGCGGTCGCCCGGCGCGCCCTTCATTTCCTCCACGTGGACATCCATGGCGACCGCCTGGTCGCAACGTGCGTCCAGCCGGGAGGCCAGGTCGTCGACACGTTCGAGCTGCGGGCCCGGGAGGGCCGGTGAGCCACCGATGGCTCGAGCTGATCGGCGTGGCCGTCTTCGCGGCCGTGGACTGGCTCGTGATCATGGCCCCCGCCTTCGCCATCGAGCTGGCGGGCGATCGTGGCGGCATCGGCGCCACCGCCGACCTCGACCTCATGACCGCGAGCGCGGTGATCGCCACCGGGCACGCGATCGTGGCGGCCCGCCGGCTCCGCGACGAGGAGCGCACGGCCGTGCGGCGGGCCGACGTGTGGATCGCCAGCCTCGACTCGCTGGTGGTGTTGGCGCTGGCGACCACGCTCCTCGTCCTGGTCGGGCTGGTCTCGTTCCCCGACGAGCACGCGGCGCTGGCCAACCGTGGGTACCCGGTCGTGGTGCTGTGGTCTGGCCTCCTCCTCGTGGCGGTCGTGCTGGCGGAGGTGACCGCCCGGCTCGTGTTCTGGTGGCTCGAGCCGCACCGCGGTCGCCGCATCGGGCGCGAGCTCGACGACGCGCCCGAACCGGCGCGTCAGCCACTCGACACGTGACGGGCGGAGCGTGAGGATCGCGGCGTGGGCTTCCGCTTCACGACACGGGCCGGGCATCCGACATTCGTGGACCTCCCGTGGGAGCAGCCGCTGGCCGAGTGGGACACCGACCGGCTGGTGGCGCCGGTCCGGGGCATCTCGCGCCACGTGGTCCGCTTCGTGGCCTACGGCCCCGACCTCTACGCGCTGAAGGAGCTGCCCGACCGGCTGGCGGAGAAGGAGTACCGGCTGCTGCGCGAGCTCGACGAGCGGCTCGTTCCGGTGGTGGAGGCGGTCGGGGTCGCCACCGGGCGCACGGCGGCGGGCGAGCCGCTCGACGACGTGCTCATCACGCGCCACCTCCGGTACTCGCTGCCCTACCGCGCCCTGTTCGGCCAGGCGTCGCTGGCCGCACTGTGGGACCCGATGCTCGACGCCCTCGCCCAGCTGATCGTGCGGGCCCACCTGGCCGGGTTCTTCTGGGGGGACTGCTCGCTGTCGAACACGCTGTTCCGCCGGGACGCGGGGGCGCTGGCCGCCTGGCTGGTCGACGCGGAGACCGGCGAGCTGCACGACCGCCTGTCCGACGGCCAGCGCGACCACGACCTGACCATCGCCGAGGTGAACGTGGCCGGCGAGCTGCTCGACATCATGGCCGCGGTCGCGGAGTCGGGTGGCGCCACCCTGCCCGCCGACGACCCCCGCACCGACGCGGCGGCGGTGGCCGAGGACCTGCGCCGCCGCTATGACGCCCTGTGGCACGAGCTGACCACCGTCGAGGTGTTCGGGGCGGGGGAGGAGTGGCGCGTCGACGAGCGCGTCCGCCGCCTCAACGACCTCGGGTTCGACGTCGACGAGATGGAGCTGGTGGACGACCCGAACCACCCCGACGGGCACGTGCTGCGCCTCACGACCCGCGTCGTCGAGCCCGGGCACCACCGCCGGCGCCTGCTGCAGCTCATCGGGCCTCGACGTGCAGGAGAACCAGGCGCGGCGCCTGCTCAACGACATCCTGGCCTACCGCGCCTGGCTCGAGCGGCGCAGCGGCGTGCCGGTGGACGAGCAGGTTGCCGCCCTGCGCTGGATGGTCGAGGTGTTCGAGCCGACGCTCGCCGCGGTGCCCGCCGAGCTGCGCGGCAAGCTGGAGGACGCCGAGATCTTCCACCAGATCCTGGAGCACCGCTGGTTCCTGTCCGAGCAGAAGGGCGAGGACGTCGGGACGGAGGCCGCGATCGCCGACTACCTGGCCGAGGTGCTGCCGTCGGTCGCGGACGAGCGGACGGTGCTGGCCCAGCCGCCGACCAGCGAGATCCCGATCGTCGGTCCGTGACGATGCGGTGACGGCGTGGTGACATCGCGCCACGCGGGTCGGGCAGTCGGCTAGACACGGCGCTCCACGCTGGGGGACGAGGGGGCACGGTGACACGACGGGACACGACGGGCTGGCGCACGCCGTGGGCGCGGCGGGCGCTGGCTGCGGGGCGACGGCCCGGCCCGGTGGGGTGGCATCGACGAGGACGAGATCCTGCTCCCGATCCCGATCACCATCGAGCTCGAGACCGTCTCGGGCTTCCCGAGCCCGTACGGGCCCGGATGCGTCATCCCGCACATCGACGCCACCTTCTACGGCTCGTACGACCCGGCCACGGGGGCGTTCGAGATGTCGGTCGACGACGTCCCCGTGGGGGCCGTGCCCGACTGCGGCGCCTGGACCGCCCAGGTCAACGCCGCGCTCGGTACCCCGACGATGGGCCGATCGGTCATCACCGGGACGATCCTCGACGACGAGGGCGAACCGGTGTCGTTCGAGTGACGCAGGTGGTTGAGCAGCCCCGCGCGGCGGGGTAGGCATGCGGCGTGGCGCGTGAGGGGCTGACGGCCTTCGAGGCCGTGAACCGGTACGTCGACGAGGCCGCGCGCCTCGTCGACCTCGACGACGAGATGTACTCGGTGCTCACGTCCACCTATCGCGAGATCTCGGTGCAGATCCCGGTGCGGCTCGACAGCGGGGACGTGATCGTCGCCCGCGGCTACCGCGTCCAGCACAACGGCGCCCGCGGGCCCTACAAGGGCGGCGTCCGCTACCACCCGACCACCGACCTCGAGGAGGTGCGGGCGCTGGCGTCGCTGATGACGTGGAAGACGGCGCTCGTCGGCGTGCCCTTCGGCGGGGCCAAGGGCGGCATCGAGATCGACCCGACACCGATGAGCCCGGCCGAGCTCCAGCGGATGACCCGCCGCTTCGCCAACGGCATCCACCACGTCATCGGCCCGTACCGCGACATCCCCGCTCCCGACATGAACACGAACGCCCAGACGATGGCGTGGATGATGGACGCCTACTCGGCGCACCACGGGTACACCCCCGCCATCGTCACCGGGAAGCCGGTCGACCTCGGCGGCGCGCCGGGGCGCGAGGCGGCGACCGGGCGCGGGGTGGTCGACGTGCTCGAGGCGCATGCCGAGCGCCGGGGCCTCGTCTTCGCCGGCCTGCGCCTCGCCATCCAGGGTTTCGGCAACGTGGGCTCGTGGGTGGCGCGGGAGGCGGCCGCCCGGGGCTGCACGGTGGTGGCGGTGTCGGACGTCCACGGCGGGGCGCGCCACGACGGGGGTCTCGACGTCGCCGCGCTCGTCGAGGTGGTCGCGGCCGGCGGCCGGGTCAGCGACATCCCCCAGCCCGGCGTCGACCGCATCGAGAACGACGAGCTGCTCACGGGCCCGTGCGACGTCCTCGTCCCCGCGGCGCTGGGCCAGGTCATCGGGGGCGACAACGCCGCCGAGGTCCAGGCCTCGGTCGTGCTGGAGGCCGCCAACTACCCGGTGACCCCCGACGGCGACAAGGTGCTCGGCGACCGCGGCATCACCGTCGTCCCCGACGTGCTCGCCAACGCCGGCGGCGTGACCGGGTCGTACTTCGAGTGGACCCAGAACATCCAGCAGTTCACATGGAAGGAGGAGCGCTTCAACGCCGAGCTGCGCGACCGCATGCGGCTCGCCTACGCGGCGACGGCCGACACCGCGGCCGAGCTGGGGTGCACGCTCCGCCAGGCCGCGTTCGCCATCGGCATCCGGCGGGTGGCCCACGCCTCCCGCCTGCGCGGGTACGTGTGATCCCGCGCGCCGCACGCCTCGCTGAGGGACAATTCCGGCGGTGACGTCCTCCCCGCTGCGCGACGCCGAACCGGGCCCCGAGCCCGAACACCGCCGTCGCTTCCGGCGTCGCCGCGAGCGCAGCGGACCGTTCGCCGGCGGGCGGCTCGACTTCGGGCCGGGGCCGCTGACCATGCACGAGAGCCGGCCCGAGGGGCCGGTCATGTTCCGGCCCAAGAAGCGCCACATCGAGATCGGCACCGTGTTCGCCGCCCTCGTGGCGCTGGGGACGATCGCCCTCGTGGCGATCCTCGTGTACCGGGCCACGCGGGTCCACATCGACGTCTCCGGGATCAGCGACGGGGCGGCGATCACCACCTTCGACGCCGCCGCCCTCGAGGTCCACTTCGAGTTCGCCTCCGACGACGAGGCGGCCGAGGCGGCACTCACCGTCGACGGCGAGCCGGTCGAGGAGCCCGCCGTGCTCGGCCCGGTCATGGTGTGGCGCCCGCCCGCACCCCTGGCCGAGGGCGACCACACGCTCGAGGTGGCGGTGCCCCGGGCCGCGTTCGGCGACTCGGTGCACACGTGGCGCTTCACCGTCGACGGCACCGCCCCGGCCCTCACCGTGCCGCCGGCGGTCGACCCCGTGGACATCAGCGACGGCGCCCGCATCACCGGGACCGTCGAGGAGGGCGCCGAGCTGACCGCCGATGGCGAGGCGGTCGAGATCGACGACGACGGCGGCTTCACGCTGCGCTACGAGCGGCCGCCCGCGGGACCGGTCACGCTCGAGGCCGCCGACCGGGCCGGCAACCGCACGACCGCGTCGGTCGTGGTCCCGATCACCTACCCGGGCATGCGGGGCGTCCACGTCACCGCGGCGGCGTGGAGCGACCCGCTCCTGCGGGCCGGCGTGCTCGCCCTCATCGACCAGGGGCGCATCGACACGGTCGCGCTCGACCTCAAGGACGAGGCCGGCATCGTCGGCTACGACACCGCGGTGCCCCGGGCCCTCGAGACGGGTGCCGCGGTGCGGCACTTCGACCTCGAGGCGGCGGTGGCCGCCATCGAGAGCCGCGGCGCCCGCGTGATCGGCCGCATCGTCGCCTTCCAGGACCCCGTCCTCGCCCAGGCGGCGTGGGCGGCCGGGCAGACCTCCCAGGTGATCCAGGACGTGGACGGCGGGCCGTTCGAGGGTGGCGAGTTCACGAACCCGGCCGATCCGGCGGTGCGGCGCTACAACCTCGACCTGGCCGTCGAGGCGGTGAACCGGGGCGTCGACGACATCCTGTGGGACGCGACGCGCCTGCCCACCGGCGAGCCCGACACGATCGTCGTGCCGGGCCTGTCCGGGTCCGCCTCCGACGCGGTGGCCGGGTTCCTGGGCGAGTCGCACACCGCGCTGCGCAGCCGCGGCGCCTACCAGGGCGTGACGACCGTGGGAGAGGCGGCCGACAAGGGCGACCCCCTCGGGCAGGACGTGGCCCGCATCGCCCGCAATGCGGACTACGTGGCGCCCGAGGTGTACCCCGGCTACTGGGGATCCGGCCGCCACGGCGTGCCCGACCCGCCCCGGCAGCCCGCCGAGTTCACGGCCGCGCTGCTCACCCGCTATCAGCAGTCCATCGCCGGCACCGGGGCGGTGCTCGCCCCGTGGCTGCAGGACTTCGAGCTGCGGGGCGTCGACTACGACGACGTCACCGTGCGCGCCATGGTCGACGCGGCGCGGAGCGTCGGTGTCGACCGGTTCCTCCTGTGGAGCCCCCGCGTGCAGTACTCCGCGGGCCTGCTCGACGCCGCGCCCCCGGCGGGCTGACCGCAGGCCACGCCGCCTGTCCCGCGACGCTGTCGTTCGCCGGGGTCGCGGCGATAGGGTCCCGCCATGGCCGACCAGGCGACGTTCGCGGACCAGGCGATGGACCTGATGCCGTCGCTGTACGCCGCCGCCCTGCGCATGACGCGCAACCCGGCCGACGCCGAGGACCTCGTGCAGGAGACCTACCTGCGGGCATACCGCGGCTTCGGCGGGTTCCAGGAGGGCACCAACCTGAAGGCCTGGCTCTACCGCATCCTGACGAACACGTACATCAACAGCTACCGGGCCAAGAAGCGCCGGCCCGACGAGACCGACCTCGACGAGGTCGAGGACCTCTACCTGTACCGCCGCATCGGCGGCCTCGAGGCGGCCATGGCCGGGCGCAGTGCCGAGGACGAGCTGCTCGACCGCTTCACCGACGCCGAGGTGAAGGAGGCCCTCGAGTCGCTGCCCGAGAACTTCCGCATGGCCGTTCTGCTCGCCGACGTCGAGGGTTTCGCCTACAAGGAGATCGCCGACATCCTCGACATCCCGATCGGTACGGTGATGAGCCGGCTGCACCGGGGAAGAAAGGCGCTGCAGAAGCAGTTGTACGAGTTCGCAGTCGCTCGCAACCTGTCAGAGCGCGTTCCCGACGACGCTCACGTCTGAGTTCACGGCTGTCCACGACTGAGTTACCGACTGAAACCATGTCTGATCCCACCTCCCAGTGCCAGGACGCTCTCCACGAGCTGTACGGCTACCTCGACGGCGAGCTCACCGAGGCGAAGCGGGTGGCCATCCACCATCACCTCGACGAGTGCCAGCCGTGCGCCGAGCCGTACGACTTCGAGGCCGAGCTACGCGAGGTCGTGCGTCGCAAGTGCCAGGAGCAGGTGCCCGACAGCCTGATGGCCAAGGTGCGCTCCGCACTGGCCAACGAACAGGCCTCGGGCGCCGGTTCCGCGACCTGAAACTCAGAACGCGCCGCGGGTGCTGAGCACGGCGATCGGCGTCCTGACCAGGATCTTGACGTCGAGCCAGACGCTCCAGGAGCTGACGTAGTCCGCGTCGATGTGTACCCGGTCGGGGTAGTCCACCGTCGAGCGACCGTTCACCTGCCAGGCCCCGGTGATGCCCGGCCGAACCGAGAGGTAGATCGTGCGCTGGTCCCCGTAGTTCTCGACCTCTTCGGGGACAACCGGCCGCGGCCCGACGAGGCTCATCTGGCCTGTGAGAACGTTGATGATCTGGGGGAGCTCGTCGAGGCTCGACCGCCGGAGGAAGCGCCCCAGCGGGGTGATGCGCCGGTCGAGTTCGGCCGGGACCTTGTACCCGTTCGTGACGTAGTCGCTCCACAGCCCAGGGTCCTGCTGCAGCAGGCGCTCGGCGTCGCGGTGCATCGTGCGGAACTTGTACATCGTGAAGCGCTCGCCGCCGAGGCCGACCCGCTCCTGTCCGAACAGCACCGGGCCGCGGGACGTGAGCTTCACGAGCACGGCCGTCAGCAGGCCGAGCGACATCGTGAGCGGAGCGGTGCCGAGGACGAGCACCAGGTCGAGGGCGCGCTTGCCGCGCGACGTCGCGGGTGCCGAGGGCACCGGGACGGGGGGCACCGGCGGCGCGGCGCGCACCGCGCGAGCTTCCGCCGGTGCGGCGGTATCGATGTCTCGCTCCCCCAGCTGTCGCAACGTGTCTCGCCCCCAGATAGCTGCTTCCAGCGTGCCGACCGTTGTGCGGAGGGACCGTAGCAGCCCCCTTCCAAGCCCTGCTCGGCCTGGCACGCAGCGTGCCAACGGTGCTGCGTGCAGCGCCCTGGGGCGCAGGTTCGCGACTTCTGGGCGGGACTGCCTACGATGCAATCCATGCTCGCCGTCGTGTGGCACTTCTGGATCGCCGCAGTTCTCGTCCCCGCCGTCCTCCTGACGCTCGGGGTCATGGCGGGCCTCTACTTCAAGAACGTCGAGTCGACCCGCTACCCGAAGGGTCGGTAGCTCGGGGTGGCCGATCCGGTCGACTGGGGGCTCGCCGAGAAGGTGGCGGTCCGGGTCGCCGGACGCGAGCCGCTGGCGGACTCGTACCACTACCAACGCCTCACCGCCGACTTCGACGAGCTCACCGCCCAGGCCGAGGCCCTGGTCGAACGGGCCACGGGCTTGCGGTCGGCCAGCGGCCCGGCCCGGGCACGCGTCGTCGATCGCAGTGATTGGGTGCGGGCCAACCTCGCCAGCTTCGGCCGCCTGCTGCGGCCCCTCACCGAGCGCATGGCCGAGCGCCTCGACGAGCGCCGCGGGCCGACCGCCGCCCTGGGCGGGTTCTCGCGGCGCGCGGCGGGCGTCGAGGTCGGGGCCCTGCTCGGGTGGATGGCCACCCGCGTGCTGGGTCAGTACGACCTGTTGATCATCGAGGACGAGGACACCGAGGACCAGGACATCGTCTACTACGTGGGCCCGAACGTGCTGGCGCTCGAGAAGCGGTACGGCTTCCCGCCCCGAGAGTTCCGTCTGTGGCTGGCGCTGCACGAGGTCACCCACCGGGCGCAGTTCACCGGGGTGCCGTGGCTGCGCGGGCACTTCCTCTCCCTCGTGAACCAGACGCTCGACGCCGTCGACCCCGACCCCAAGCGGTTCCTCGACGCCGCCGCCCGGGTGATCGACGACCTGCGCTCGGGCCAGAACCCGCTCGACGAGGGCGGGCTCGCCACCCTGCTCGCCAGCCCCGACCAGCGCCAGCTCTTCGGCCGCATCGGCGGGATGATGAGCCTGCTCGAGGGGCACGGCGATGTCACCATGGACCGCGCCGGCGAGGGCCACGTGCCCTCGGCGCCCCGCTTCTCCCGAGCGCTGCGCGAGCGGCGCCGCCAGGGCGGCAGCACGGCCAAGGTGCTGCAGAAGGTGATGGGCATCGACGCCAAGATGAAGCAGTACGCCCAGGGCGAGTCGTTCATCGCCTACGTCGAGCGCCACGGAGGGCCCGATTCGCTCGACGCCGCCTGGCGCGGCCCCGAGTGGTTGCCGACGCTGGCCGAGATCCGGGCGCCGCAGGAATGGCTCGACCGCGTCCGCCTGTCCGAGGAGCTCGTCGGGTGATCGAGGGGGAAGGGAGACCCTCCCCCCTCGAAGCTCCCCCATCGCGATGGCGCCGGCGCTCAGACCGCGCCTGATCCGTACAGTCAGGTCTGTGGATTCCCTGGTGACCGAGCTGCTCGCCCGCTGCGACTTCCCCTCGGCCGGCTCGGAGGTGACCTGCGCCGTGTCCGGCGGGGCCGACTCGCTGGCGTTGCTCGTGCTGGCGGTGCGGGCCGGCTGCCGGGTCACCGCGGTCCACGTCGACCACGGGCTGCGGACGGGGTCCGCGGCCGAGGCCGAGGTCGTGCGGCGCGCCGCGGCCGAGCACGGCGCCGCGTTCCGGGCCCAGCGCGTCACGGTGGCGCCCGGGCCCAACGTCGAGGCCCGGGCCCGGGCGGCGCGCTACGGCGCCCTGCCGGCCGACGTGCTCACCGGGCACACGGCCGACGATCAGGCCGAGACGGTGCTGCTCAACCTGCTCCGCGGCGCCGGCCTCGACGGGCTCGCGGGCATGGCGCCCGGCCGCCGCCCGCTGCGCCGGCTGCGCCGGCGGGAGACCCGGGAGCTCTGCTCGGCCGTCGGGCTCGAGCCGGTGGCCGATCCGACCAACGACGATCCGTCGTTCCGCCGCAACCGGATCCGCCACGAGCTCCTGCCGCTGCTCGACGCCATCGCCGAGCGCGACGTGGTGCCGGTGATCGCCCGCCAGGCGGACCTCGTCCGGGCCGACGCCGCGCTGCTCGACGAGCTGGCTGCCGCCCTCGACCCCACGGACGCCCGCGCCCTGGCGGCCGCCGACGAGGCGCTGGCGCGGCGGGCGGTGCGGGCCTGGCTGCGGTCGTCCGGGCCGGGCGGGCCCGAGTGCCACCCGCCCGACGCCGCGGCGACCGAGCGCGTGCTGGCGGTGGCGCGCGGGACGGCGGTGGCGTGCGAGCTCCCCGGAGGGTGGCGGGTGGCCCGCACCGGTGGTCGCCTGCGCATCGAGCGCCCGGCCCGATAGGTTCTGCTCCGCATGCCGACCGATCCCCCCGGCGACGTCCGCACCGCTACGTCCCCGGGCGCCGTCCCGGCCTCCAACGGGTTCGCCCACCACATCGACGACGGCGCCCTCGGCGACGTCGTGGTCGGCGAGCAGCAGATCGCGGCTCGAATCGTCGAGCTGGGTGCGCAGATCACGGCCGACTACGCCAACAGCCCGCCCCTGCTCGTGGGCGTGCTCAAGGGCGCGTTCGTGTTCATGGCCGACCTGGCCCGGGCCATCCGGCTGCCGGTCGAAATCGACTTCATGGCCGTGTCGTCGTACGGCGCCTCCACGCGGTCGTCGGGCGTCGTCCGCATCGTGAAAGACCTGGACATCGACCTGGCCGGCCGCCGGGTGATCCTGGTCGAGGACATCGTCGACTCGGGCCTCACCCTCACCTACCTGCGGCGCAACCTGCTCGCCCGCGAGCCGGCCTCGCTCGACGTGTGCGCCCTGTTCGTGCGGCAGGGCAACCAGAAGACCGAGGAGGAGCTGCGCTACGTCGGCTTCGAGATCCCGCCGGCGTTCGTGCTCGGGTACGGGCTCGACGTGGCCGAGCGGTACCGCAACCTCCCCTACGTCTGCGAATACCGCGAGGGCCTCTGACCACTACGCCTCGGCGGCGCCCTCGGCGTCGTCGGGCGGGCCGGCGTCGACCGCGCCCGCGGCCTCGTCGCGCGCCGCCCACTCGAGCAGGGGGTCGATGGCGAAGGGCGCCCGGTCGATGCCGGCGTGGAGATCGCCGAGCTCCGCGAAGCGGGCGGGGACCGTGGCCATCGTGCAGTCCTCGGGCTCGACGGTGTCGACCTCGTCCCAGGTGATCGGCGTCGACACCGTGGCCTCGGGCCGCCCCCGCAGCGAGTACAGCGGCGGCCATCGTGTGGTCCCGGGCGTTCTGGTTGTAGTCGACGAACAGGGCCGTCGGGTCACGGTCCTTGCGCCACCAGGTCGTGGTCACGTCGCGGGGCGCCCGCCGCTCGACCTCGCGGGCGAAGGCGAGGGCGGCCCGACGGACGTCGGTGAACCCGTGCGCCGGCTCGATCCGCACGTAGACGTGGAGACCCCGGCCGCCCGACGTCTTCGGCCAGCCCACCGCCCCCAGCTCGTCGAGCACCTCGTGGACGACGCCCGCGACGGTCCGCACCCGGCTCGGCGGGCACTCGGGCATCGGGTCGAGGTCGATCCGCCACTCGTCGGGCCGCTCGACGTCGGCCCGGCGCGAGTTCCACGGGTGGAACTCGACCGTCGACATCTGCACGGCCCAGATGACCTGGGCGAGCTCGGTCACGCACAGCTCGTCGGCGTGCTGGCCGTAGCGGGGGAAGTGGACCCGCACGGTCTCGAGCCAGGGCGGCGCGCCGCCCGGCACGCGCTTCTGGTGCACCTTCTCGCCGCTCACGCCGGTGGGGAACCGGTGCAACATGCAGGGCCGCTCGCGCAGGGCGTTGACGATGCCCGGGCCGACGGCCAGGTAGTACTCGACGAGGTCGAGCTTCGTCGCCCCCGTCGCCGGGAAGTAGACGCGGTCGGGGTTCGAGATCCGCACCGTGCGGTCGCCGACCTGGACCTCGGTCGCCGGAGCCTTCGCCACCCGCCAGACGGTACCGGGCGACGGGAACGCGGTCTGACGGTCACGAGCCCGACCGAGCAGGTTGGGCTCGGTCGAAGCCCACGCGTGGGAATTTGGAGCGTGGCTGCGGCTCCACGGCTCGGTCGTCCGGGCCATGCGACGGTAGCCTGGCCGGCACCGTGAAACGCATCCCGAGAGCCGCCCTGCTCTACCTCGTGATCGGCGCCGCCGTCCTCTTCGTGGGCATCCGGTTCTCGAGCCGGTCGCCCGAGCGGGAGGAGATCGACCTCTCCGAGTTCCGCCAGGCCATCGACGACGGCGAGGTCGCCACCGCCGAGATCAAGGACCAGGACCACGAGGTCACCGGCAAGCTCGTCGACGACACCGAGTACCGGGTCTCCTACCCTGCCGAGTACGCCGACGAGCTGGTCGACGAGCTGCACGACGCCGACCCGCCGGTCGAGGTCACGACCGACCCGCAGTCCGACTCGCTGTGGACCGGCCTGCTGTTCAGCGTGCTGCCGATCGTGCTGCTGGTCGGCGCCTTCCTGCTGATCATGAACGTCATGCAGGGCGGCGGCCGGGGCGTGATGCAGTTCGGCAAGTCACGCGCCAAGCAGGTGTCGAAGGACGACCCCTCGGTCACGTTCTCCGATGTCGCCGGCGCCGACGAGGCGGTCGAGGAGCTGCAGGAGATCAAGGAGTTCCTGCAGGACCCCGCCCGCTTCCAGGCCATCGGCGCCCGCATCCCCAAGGGCGTCCTGCTCTACGGCCCGCCGGGTACCGGCAAGACGCTCCTCGCCCGGGCGGTCGCCGGCGAGGCCGGGGTGCCGTTCTTCCCGATCTCGGGCTCCGACTTCGTCGAGATGTTCGTCGGCGTGGGCGCCAGCCGAGTCCGAGACCTGTTCGAGAAGGCCAAGCAGGCGGCCCCGGCCATCGTGTTCGTCGACGAGATCGACGCCGTCGGCCGCCATCGCGGCGCCGGCATGGGCGGCGGCCACGACGAGCGGGAGCAGACGCTCAACCAGCTGCTCGTCGAGATGGATGGCTTCGACGCCCGCACCGGCGTCATCCTGATCGCCGCCACCAACCGCCCCGACATCCTCGACCCGGCGCTGCTCCGCCCCGGTCGGTTCGACCGCCAGATCGTGGTCGACCAGCCCGACCTCGAGGGCCGCAAGGCGATCCTCGACGTGCACGCCAAGGGCAAGCCGTTGTCCGACGACGTCCGGCTGGACGTGCTGGCCCGCCGCACGCCGGGGTTCACGGGCGCGGACCTGGCCAACCTCATGAACGAGGCGGCCCTGCTCACCGCCCGCCGCGGCGGCAAGGACATCACCATGGCCGCGATGGAGAGCGCCATCGACCGGGTGCTGGCGGGCCCCGAGCGCAAGACCCGGGTCATGTCCGACCACGAGAAGCGGATCATCGCCTACCACGAGGGGGGCCACACGCTGGTCGGCCACGTGCTCGAAGGCACCGACCCCATCCACAAGGTGTCGATCGTGTCCCGGGGCCGGGCCCTCGGCTGGACGCTGGCCCTGCCGACCGAGGACAAGTACCTGAAGACGCGGGCCGAGCTGGTCGACACCATGACCATGCTGCTCGGCGGGCGTACCTCCGAGGAGCTGGTCTTCGGCGACCCGACGACCGGCGCCAGCGACGACATCGAGCGTTGCACCGAGATCGCCCGGGCCATGGTCACGATCTACGGCATGAGCGAGCGCCTCGGCCCCCAGCAGCTCGGCAGCAAGTCGGGCGAGGTCTTCCTCGGCAAGGACTACGGCCACGAGGCGGCGTACTCCGACGAGGTGGCGGGGCTCATCGACGACGAGGTGCGCCAGCTCGTCGACCACGCCCACGACCGGGCCCGGTTCATCCTCACCACGCACCGGGCCACGCTCGACCGGCTCGCCGCCGCGCTCATCGAGAAGGAGACGCTCGACGACGCCGAGCTCGCCGAGGTGTTCGGGGACATCGACAAGGGCGCCGGGATCGACGTGCCCATGGACGAGCTCGAGCGCTCGGCGCCGCTGCGCACCCGCCGCGAGCCCCGCGTCGACGTGCGGGTGGCCGAGGCCGCCGCGCAGAGCGACGCCGAGGCCCGCCCCGCGCCCTCCACGCCGGCCACGTCGTTGTGGCGCCGGGTCCAGCGCTGGCGGCAGCTGCGGGCGCCCCGTCCGTCGGGCACCTGACCTCACCGCCCCCCGAGGAGGCCCGCATGGCCGACGACTGGCCCACCCGCGAGTTCCCGGCGATGGACACGCCGATGGACCTCGACCGCATCGCCAAGGCGGTGCGCGAGATCCTCGAGGCGATCGGCGAGGACCCCGACCGCGACGGCCTCCGCGACACGCCCACCCGGGTGGGCCGGATGTACGCCGAGGTGTGCGCCGGCCTGCACGAACAGGCCGACACGCACCTGGCGGTCACGTTCGAGGCCGGCCACGACGAGATGGTCATGGTGCGCGACATCGCGGTGCAAAGTTTGTGTGAACATCATCTGATCCCATTCATTGGTAAGGCCCACGTTGCGTACATCCCGGGACCCGACGGGCGGATCACCGGCCTGTCCAAGCTGGCCCGGCTGGTCGACGCCTACGCCAAGCGTCCGCAGGTGCAGGAGCGCCTGACCGCTCAGGTGGCTGACGAGATCGACAAGACGCTGGCGCCGCGGGGCGTCATGGTGGTGATCGAGGCCGAGCACCTGTGCATGACGATGCGCGGGGTCCGCAAGCCGGGTTCGACCACCGTGACCTCGGCCGTGCGGGGGCTGTTCCGCACCAGCGTGGCCACCCGGGAAGAGGCCATGCGGTTCATCATCGGCCAGCGCTGACGGCCCGGCCGGTCGTCGCTGTCGGCGATCGGGCGCGTTTGCGGGCGGTTGGTGCCGACAGCTGGCCGGCGTCACCGTCTGTTCACCGGCTCCACACTTCGGCGCTGTTGGCGGGGCCACGCGAGCGGGTCATGCTCCGGTCGTGCGGCGAGGTGCGTGCGCGCGACCGTTCGCGATCGCTGGTCTGCTGGTCGCCGCCCTGGCGTGCGGATCCGGGGGCGGCGACCAGACGGCGATGACGACCGACCCCGCCGCCGTAGTGGAGAACACTGTGGCGGGCACCGCCCGGGTCAGCATCTCCTACGACATGTCGGCGGCTCGAGCCGAGTGGGAGTCGATGCTCGCGGAGATGCCGGTCGAGGCCGAGGTGGACGTGGGGTCCTTGTTTACGGACCTCGGGTTCGAGGGCGTCGTCGACCTGCGCGCGCAGCGCGGGCACGTCGTGTCGACCGGTGGAGGCATGGACGAGGGCGAGCTGATGGAGCTGTTCGTCGACCGCACCCGCGCCTACGTCCGCCACGACGACGGTTCGTGGTACTACACCGAGCTGAGCGTCCGGGACGGCGAGGCCGGGCTGCTGCAGATCGACCCGTTCGCCCCTCTCACGGACCTGGCCGAAGGCGGTCCGCTCGAGGTGCTCGGGGCCGACGAGGTGCGCGGGATGGCTGCGACGCACTACCGCACGACAACCGGCACCGGCGAGGACGCAGAGACCGTCGAGGTCTGGGTCGACGCCGAGGGCCGGGCGGTCCGGATCCGGACGACGCCGCCCACGACGCCTCCGACGACTGTGGTGTCCCGGGACGAGACCGGCGGTCTCGTGTCCGTGATGTCGGTGGGGGGCATACAACTGGTGCCCTCGACCACCGAGTTCTGGGACTTCGGCGTCGCTTTCGACATGGCGGCGCCGGAAGACGCGGTCCCCGCGCCGCCATGAGCGGGGCTGTCGTGGGTCCGCGCTGCATTAGCATGCATGCATGCGTACGACGATCGAGCTGACTCCTGAACAGCACGAAGGGCTGTCGGCCCTGGCGGTGCGTCGCAACCTGCGCGGTTTCTCCGCGCTCGTCCAGGAGGCCGTCGACGCGTACTTGTCGGCGCACGCCGACGAGCAGCTCGAGGCGCTGCTGGCGCTGGAGGGCTCGGTCAGCGACGAGGAGGCGGGGGAGATGCGCGAGCGCATCGCCGACCTGTGGAGCTCAGACTGGCGCACGCCGGCATGACCGGCCCAGTGATCGCGGACACGGACCTCCTGATCGACTTCCTCCAGGGCAAGGGCGACGGCGCCGACGCTGTGCGCCGCTGGATCACCTCGGGAACCCTCCGCCTGACGGCCATCACGGCGTTCGAGCTGCGGGTCGGCGGTGACTTCGGGCGGCGGGAGCGGTCGATCGCCCGGCTGCTGGCCGGTCGCACGCTGCCCTTCGACATCGAGGGCGCCCTTCACGCCGGCGCGATCTGGAAGGAGCTGGCGGCTCGGGGCGTGAGCATCGGGCTCGCCGACACCCTGCAGGCCGGCATCGTCCGACGGTTCGACCTGCCGTTCGCCACCCGCAACACCCTGCACTTCGAGCGGGTCGCCGGGCTTCGGCTCCAGCCGCTGTCGGGGTGAGTCGCGCCCGTCTACGCGCCACCACGGAGCGCGGGCAAACGGCCTCAGAGAGCACCACGAGTGCTCGGATCGTGGGGCCTAGGATGTCCGTCCGTGCAGGTCGTCCGCCCGCTGATCATGGGTGTCGTGAACGTGACCCCTGATTCGTTCTCGGACGGCGGGCGCTACCTCGACCACGCCGCCGCGATCGCCCACGGGCGGGCGGCGGCGGCCGACGGCGCCGACTGGGTCGACGTGGGCGGTGAGTCCACCCGGCCGCGGGCCGAGCCCGTGCCCGTCGACGAGGAGCTGCGCCGGGTCGTCCCCGTGATCGAGGCGCTGGCGTCCGACGGCGTCGCGGTGTCGATCGACACCCGCAAGGCCGACGTGGCCCGGGCCGCGGTCGACGCCGGGGCGCACATGGTGAACGACGTGTCCGCCTCGCTGGCCGACGTCGCCGCGGCCGGCGGCGCCGCCTTCGTGGCCATGCACATGCTCGGGGACCCCCGCACCATGCAGGACGACCCCACCTATTCCGACGTGGTCGTCGACGTGCGCGACTTCCTGGTCGAGCGGGCCGACGCGGCCCGCGCCGCCGGCGTCGCGGACGTGTGGCTCGACCCCGGCATCGGGTTCGGCAAGTCGCTGGCCCACAACCTCGACCTGTTGGCCAACCTCGACGTGCTGGTGGCCACCGGCTACCCGGTGCTGGTGGGCACCAGTCGCAAGACGATGCTGGGCACCCTCGCGGCCCGCGCCGACGGGCCGGGGGCACCCGTCCTCCCGCCGGGCGACCGGCTCGAGGGCTCGGTCGCCACCGCGGTGTGGGCGATGCGGAGCGGGGCGGCGATGGTGCGTGTGCACGACGTTGCGGCGACCGTGCGGGCGCGCGCCGCCATCGAGGCCACCGCGGCTGCGGCGGCGTGAAGACGACAAGGAGACCTGAGACGTGGCAGCCATGAAGGGCAAGTGGGCCCAGGGCATCACGCCCCGCAACTTCGTCTGGGTGCTCAAGGACCGGCTGGCCGTGTGCGAGCGCCCCGGCGGCTACGGCATGAACCACCGCCGCGTCCGCCGCCAGGAGGAGATCATCTGGATCCGCGAGCAGGGCTTCACCCACGTGATCTCGCTCATCGCCGCGGCCCACAACCTGCACAACTACGACGAGCTGGGCGTGGCGTGGCTGCACCGCCCGCAGGGCCCCGCCGACGACCCGGTGCTGTTCCAGAAGAACCTGTACACCGAGCTCAAGCACCTGCTCGCCAACGGCGAGAAGCTGCTCCTGCACCAGGAGGAGGTGGGCGATCGCATCTGCGGGCTGGTGGCCGGTTACCTGCTGTGGGCCGGTCTCGTGCCCTTCGGGCCGCAGGCGATCTCGGTCACCGAGCGGCTCACGGGGCGCCAGCTCGGCCCACTCGGGCGTGGCCTCGTCGCCACGGCCGACGAGCTGCGAGCCGAGAACGACGGCGACTGAGCCGGCGCGCCGGGCGGCACGGAGCAGCGAGCCCACGATGAGCAGGCCGGACCAGGACCGCATCGAGCTGCGCGGCCTGCGGGTGGTGGGCCGCATCGGCGTGCTCGACCACGAGCGAGAGCAGGACCAGCCGCTCGAGATCGACCTCGACCTCGACGTGGACCTGGGCGCGGCCGGCGCCAGCGACGACCTCGCCGACACCGTCGACTACGGGGCGGTCTGCACCGCGGTGGCCGCCACCGTGGCCCAGGGCCACGTCGCACTGCTCGAGCACCTCGCCGCCCGCGTCGCCGACGCCGTCCTCCGGCTCGACGACCGGATCGCCGCGGTCGACCTCACCATCCGCAAGCTCCGTCCCCCGGTGCCGCTCGACCTGGCCACGTCGGGGGTCCACATCGTGCGGACGCGAGCGTGACGCGCATGGCGGTGCCCACCGGCGACACCCCCGAGGCCCGGCCGGCCACCGACGCTCCCGGCCGGACCCCGCCCGTGCGGGCGTTCCTCGGCCTCGGGTCCAACCTCGGCGACCGGCTGCGCCAGCTCCGCGACGCCGTCGCCACGCTCCAGGACGTCGGCCTCGTCGCCGTGTCCCCCGTGTACGAGACCGACCCGGTCGGCGGGCCCCCGGGGCAGGACAGCTTCCTCAACCTGGTCGTCGAGCTGCGCACCGACCGGTCGCCGCATGAGCTGCTCGGGGTCTGCCACCGGCTCGAGACCGCGGCCGAGCGGGTGCGCGACGAGCGGTGGGGCCCCCGCACGCTCGACGTCGACGTGCTGTGGATCGACGGGGTCACCGTCGACGAGCCCGACCTCGTGGTGCCCCACCCGCGTCTGTGGGAGCGCCGCTTCGTCGTCGCCCCCCTGCACGACCTGGCGCCCGACATCGTCGGCGACGACGCGCTCGAGGCCGCGGAGGGTC
>CAWCLR010000018.1:0-985398 GCA_963796415.1 uncultured Acidimicrobiales bacterium
TGGTGCAGCGCCGCGGGCTTCTGGACGAGCTGTGACCCCGGCCCGTCCCGACGCCCCGGCTCGCAGCCGCCGGCGGACCCCGCCGCGCCGGGTCCGCATCGTCGGCCCCGGGCGGGCGGGCACGTCGCTCGCGCTGGCCCTCACCAACGCGGGGTGGGACGTGGCCCCGATGCTCGGCCGCGCCGACGACCCGTCCCGTGCCGCCGAGGGCGTCGACCTGCTGGTCCTGGCCACGCCCGACGACGAGATCCGGGCCGTCGCCCGGGCCGTGGGCCCCGCCGACGGCGCCGTGATCGCCCACCTCGCCGGCGCACGGGGCCTCGAGGTGCTGGCCCCGCACCCGCGCCGGGCCGCGATCCACCCCCTCGTGTCGCTGCCCACGCCCGAGCTCGGCGCCCGCCGCCTGGTCGGCGGATGGTTCGCGGTGGCCGGCGACCCGATGGCCGACGAGGTGGTGCAGGCGCTGCGCGGCCGCTCGTTCACCGTCGACGACGCCGACCGCGCCACGTACCACGCGGCCGCGGTCATCGCCTCGAACCACCTGGTGGCGCTGCTCGGCCAGGCCGAGCGGCTGGCCGAGTCGGTCGGCGTGCCGTTCGCCGCCTACCTCGACCTCGCCACCGACACGCTGGCCAACGTGGCCGAGCTCGGACCGGTGGCCTCGATCACCGGTCCGGCCGCCCGGGGCGACGAGGCCACCCTCCGCCGCCACCTGCGGGCGCTACCCCCCGACGAGCGTCGTGCGTACCGGGGCATGATCCACGCGGCGCGGCGGCTGGCCGAGGTCCGGGACGCGTCCGACGCCGAGGCGGCCGAGCGGCGTGCCGCCACCCCCCGCCGCCCTGAGGCCGACCGCCGGTGACCCACAGACCGATGACCACCGACCGATGAAGACCGTCGCCACCGTCGCCGAGCTGCGGGCCCTCCTCGACGCCGAGCGGGCCGCGGGGCGCACCGTCGGGTTCGTGCCGACGATGGGCTACCTGCACGACGGCCACGCGTCGCTGATGCGGGCGGCCCGCGCCGAGACCGACGTCGTGATCGCCTCGGTGTTCGTGAACCCGCTGCAGTTCGGCGCGGGGGAGGACCTCGACGCCTACCCGCGGGACCTCGACCGCGACACGGCCGTGGCCTCCGCCGCCGGGGTCGACCTCCTGTTCGTTCCCTCGGCCGACGAGATGTACCCCCGCCCGGTGCTCACGACCGTGTCGGTCGCCGAGGTCTCCGCGCCGCTCGAGGGGGCGGCCCGACCCACCCACTTCGCGGGCGTGGCCACGGTCGTCGCCAAGCTGTTCTCGATCGTGGGCCCGTGCCGGGCCTACTTCGGCGCCAAGGACTTCCAGCAGGTGGCGGTCGTCCGCCGCATGGCTGCCGACCTGTCGCTGCCGGTCGACGTGGTCGCCTGCCCGACGTTCCGCGAGTCCGACGGCCTCGCCATGTCGTCGCGCAACGTGTATCTGACCCCGGCCGAGCGGGCCGCGGCGCCGGTGGTGTACGCCGCCCTGCGCAGCGGCGCGGCCGCCATCGGGGCGGGGGAGCGCGACCCCGCGGCCGTGCGCGACCTGATGGCCCAGATCATCACCGCAGAGCCCCTGGCGGAACTGGACTACGCCGAGGTGGTGGATGCAGACTCGTTCACCGTCCCCGACCCGCTCGCCGGGAACCTCCGGCTGCTGGCAGCCGTGCGTTTCGGGCGGGCGAGGCTCATCGACAACGTGGGGGTGACCGTGTGACGGCGCCCACCGCAGGAGAGGACCCACTAGCCGTGCGCCGCCGCATGCTCAAGTCCAAGATCCACCGGGCCGTCGTGACCGACGCCAACCTGCACTACGTGGGCTCGGTCACCGTCGATCCCGACCTGCTCGACGCGGCCGACATCCTCGAGCACGAGCAGGTGGCCGTCGTCGACATCGACAACGGCGCCCGCCTCGAGACCTACGCCATCGCCGGCCGGCGCGGCTCGGGCGACCTGTGCCTCAACGGCGCCGCCGCCCGCCTCGTCCAGCCCGGCGACCGCGTCATCGTGATCTCGTACGCCGACTACGAGGACGCCGAGATGGAGCGCTACGCGCCCCGGGTGGTCCACGTCGACACCGCCAACCGCCAGATCGACGCGGTGACCGCCGAGCTCCTGGCCGCGGGTTCAGCGGGCTCGGCGCCGCATCGCTACGTCGAGGTGCCGGCCAACTGACCACCGCCTCGTCGGGCGTCGCCCCGGTCCTCGACCTGCTGGTCCTCGGGTCGGGCGTCGCCGGCCTGTCGGCCGCGGTGCGGGCGGCCGACGTCCACGGGTTGCGGGTCGGCGTGCTGACCAAGGGCGAGCTGGCCCAGGCCACGACGCGGTGGGCCCAGGGCGGCGTGGCCGCCGTGCTGGGCGGCGATCCCGACTCGACCGACCTGCACCTCGCCGACACCCTGGCTGCGGGCGCCGGGCTGTGCGACGAGGACGCGGTGCGGGTCCTCGTGGACGAAGGCCCTGCCCGGGTCAACGAGCTGATCGCCCTCGGCGCCATCTTCGACCGGGACGCCGCCGGCGAGCTGCTGCTCGCCCGCGAAGGCGGCCACTCGCACGCCCGGGTGGTGCACGCCGGGGGCGCGGCCACGGGCGTCGAGGTCGAGCGGGCCCTCGTGGCGGCGGCGCGGCGGACCGCAGCCGCGCTCTACGAGCACTGGTTCGCACTCGACCTGATCGTCGAGGGCGGGCGCTGCGCCGGCGTCACCGCCCGCACGCCGTCCGGCGGCGTCGAGGCCGTGCGCGCCCGCCACGTCCTCGTGGCCACGGGCGGCGCCGGGCAGCTGTTCGCCGTCACGACCAACCCCACCGAGTCGACCGGCGACGGCATCGCCATGGCGCTGCGGGCCGGGGCGGCGGTGGCCGACCTCGAGTTCGTGCAGTTCCACCCGACGGCGCTGCACCACCCGTCGATGCCCCGGCCGCTGCTGACCGAGGCGCTGCGCGGGCACGGCGCGCTCCTCCGCGACAGCCGCGGCGAGCGCTTCGTCGACGAGCTGCTGCCGCGGGACAAGGTGAGCCGGGCGATCATGGCCGTCCTGGCCGACCAGGGCGTCGACCACGTCTGGCTCGACGTCACCGGACTGGAGGGGTTCGCCCACCGGTTCCCGACCATCGCCGCCGTGCTCCACGACGCCGGGCTCGACCCGGCCCGCGACTGGCTGCCCGTCGCCCCGGCCGCGCACTACCTCTGCGGTGGCATCGTGGCCGACCTCGACGGCGCCACCTCGCTTCCCGGCCTCTGGGTGGCGGGCGAGGCCGCCTGCAACGGCGTGCACGGCGCCAACCGCCTGGCCTCGAACTCGCTGCTCGACGGCATGGTCTACGGGCCCCGGGTGGTCGAGGCCGTGGGCGCCGGTCTCGACGGCCCGCGCCCGACGGGCGCCATGCGCTGCGCCCTGCCCGGCGACTCGCTCGACACCGGCGTCCCGGGCCGGGCCCTGCCGCCGGCGGCCCCCGTGGTGGTCGGCCTCACGACCGCGGCCGGGGCGGGATCGGCGGCCGGCGCGCTCGCCGAGGCCCGGGACGCCTTCCAGCGGACGATGACCTCTGAGGCCGGTGTCCTCCGCTCGGCCGGATCGCTGGCCGACGTGGCCCGGGCGGCGGCGCGGGCGGCAGCCGTGGCGCTCCCGTCCGACCGCACCAGCGACGAGGCGTCCGATCCGGCGACCCTCGCCGCCGCCGACGAGCTCCGCAACCTGGCCACGGTCGGCGCCGCCCTGGCCGCGGCGGCGGCCGCCCGTACCGAGAGCCGCGGCGCCCACGCCCGCACCGACTTCCCCGACACCGACCCCGCGCAGCGCGTCCGCTACGTCCACGGCGGCCCTGCGGCGGGCTGACCCCGGCGGACGCGCGATTTCCCCAGCAGTTCCGGGGGTTCTGACCCCCGAAACGGCTGTGGAAAACATCTTCGGGGGGCGCGTACGGACCGCTGACAGCGCGCCACTAGCATCGGCGCCCATGTCACAAACCTCTTACCAGGCCGGCGCTGGGGCGCCTGGTCAGCATCCTGCGGGGTGGTACCCCGACCCCTTCGGCCGGCACGAGTCCCGCTACTGGGACGGGCAGCGGTGGACCGAGCACGTCGCCTCGCACGGCCGTCAGGCCGTCGACCCGCCCACCAACGCCCAGCCGGTCCCGACCGTGAACCGGCCCACCGAGAAGGTCGTCAACGACGTCCAGCGGGCCGGCGTGCAGTCCGGCGTCGCGCAGGGCGGCGGCACGATCTTCACCGAGCCGATCCTGGTCGTGAACCAGAAGGCCAAGCTCATCGAGGTCAACAACGAGTACGCCATCTTCGACCAGCACGGCCGCCAGCTCGGCGCCGTGCGCCAGGTCGGCCAGAGCATGGCCAAGAAGGCCATGCGGGTGCTCACGTCCTACGACCAGTTCATGACCCACAAGCTGCAGGTGGTCGACGCCTACGGCAACGTGCTGCTCGCCCTCACCCGTCCGGCCAAGGTGCTCAAGTCGCGGGTCATCGTGCAGAACGGCATGGGCGCCGAGATCGGCCAGATCGTGCAGCAGAACGCCATCGGCAAGATCCGCTTCTCGCTCGAGGCCGGCGGCCACAGCTACGGCTCGATCAACGCCGAGAACTGGCGGGCCTGGAACTTCAACATCCAGGACCACACCGGGGCCGAGGTCGCCCGCATCACCAAGACGTGGGAGGGCCTGGCCAAGAACATGTTCACCACGGCCGACAACTACGTGCTGCAGATCCACCGCCCGCTGCAGGACCCGCTGCTGTCGCTGGTGGTCTCCGCCGCCCTCGGCGTCGACACCGCGCTCAAGCAGGACGCACGCGGCTTCGGCTGAGCCGCGCGCTCAGACCAGGTCGGCGATGAGGGCCGCGGCGCGGGCCGGGCCGTCGGTGGCGACCGGGCGGTAGTCGACCCGGCGGTCGATCTCGTCGGCGATGGTCGCCGCCAGGGCGTCGGGGTCGCACGCCACGTCGTAGTCGAGCCGTCGCCCCGCCCCGTACCGCTCGAGGCGGTGCCGGACGTGGGTGTTCTGCTCGAAGTGATGCCGCAACGGCACGTACACGAACGGCCGCCGGTTGGCCGTCAGCTCCATGCACGTCGTGAGCCCGCCCTGGACCACCGCCATGTCGCAGGCGGCGAGGTGCCGGTACAGGTCGGGGACGTACCCCCGGACGTCGGCGCCGTCGGGCCGCGGCAGCGACCGCGGGTCGATGCGCGGGCCGGCGACGACCACGAACCGCAGCCCGGCGACGGCCCGCCGCGCCGCCGGGACTGCGTCGAGGACCCGCCGCAGCAAGCGCCTCGCCCACCCCCGAGCCGCCGACGGTCACCACGCACACCCGCTCGTCGTCGCCGTAGCGCAGCTCGGCCCGGAGCGCGGCGCGCTCGTCGTCGTCGACGGGGTCGACGCCGTTGACGTAGCCGGCGAAGACGAAGTTGTCCTCCGTCCAGTCCCGCACCAGCGGCAGGCCGGGGCCGAGGTCGTCGGGCACGATGTCGTCGGGGTCGCCGACGAACACCGAGCGGTCGCGGACCCGCTGGAACCGGGCCCGTTGCTCGATCATCTCGGCGTTGTAGTCGGCGGTCAGGGCCACCTCCCGGTCGCCGCCGTCCGGCATCGGCAGCCAGCCGACGAAGTCGGTCATCCAGGCGAACGCGAACCGCTTGAGCTCGGGGTTCTCGTGCAGGAAGTAGTCGACGTCCCAGGCCTCGTCGCCGATGACGAGGTCGTAGGGCGTCTCGTCGACGAGGTCGCGGAACACGCCGAAGTTGTTGACCAGGATCTCGTCCATGCGCCGGATCGCCTGGAAGGCGTGTAGGTCGTGCTCGCCCGCCTCGGCGTCGATGTGGGCGGTCTCGCTGGACAGCCAGGCCGAGGCCGTGTGCACCGCCTCGCCCGCGTCGCTGAGCACCCGGGTCACCGGCTCCTGCGCCAGCCAGTCGATCTGCAGGTCGGGGTGGTGGGTGCGCAGCGCCCGGGCGATGGCGAGGTCGCGCCGGGCGTGGCCCAGGCCGATCGGGGACGACAGGTACAGCGCGCGCCGGGGACGGGAGGCGGCGCGGGTCCACGTGGGCGGGGCGACCGGGGCCGCCGTGGGGTGCAGCCGTTCGACGAAGCCCCGGATCAGCTCGTTGATCTTGACGGGGTGCCGGGCGTGGGGCCCGTGGCCGCATCCGGCCAGCGACACGAACGATCCGCCCGTCAGCTCCGCCAGCCGCTTGCCGACGGAGTCGGGGCGGATGTGGTCGTCGTCGCCATGGGCGACCAGCACGGGGCAGCGGACCCGCGAGCACGCCTCCTCGATCGAGGCGCAGACGGCGCCGTCGCAGCCGAGCCGGCCGGCGGTGGCGTCGGCCAGCGTCTGCGGTTCGATCTCGTGTCCCCACCCGACCGTGTCCTCGATCTGCTTGGTCGAGTGCGGCTCGGTGAACATCTGGCCGAAGAAGAACTGCAGGAAGTCGGAGTAGTCGCCCTCGAGCCAGTAGCGGCGGTTGTACTTGGCCCACCCCTCGGTGGTTTCGTACACGCCGTCCCAGGCGTAGGCCTCGCGGTCGGGTACGGCCACGTCGAGCCCGCACGAGGGGGCGATCGCGAGCAGGCCCTCGACCCGGTCGGGGTGGTCGGCGGCGGTGTGCACCGCCCAGGTCGCACCGCACGAGAGGCCGACGAGGACGGCGCGATCGGTGGCGGTGGCGTCGAGCACCGTCACGACGTCGGCCGCGCACTCGAGGTTGGTGTAGGCGGCGGCGCCGGCGGGCCGGGACGACCGGCCGCTGCCGCGGCCGTCGAACGTCACCACCCGGAAGTGACGCGCCAGGTAGGGGACCTGGGCCTTCCAGTGGCGCGAGTGGACGATCTGCCAGGTCGGCAACAGCACGACGGTCGGCCGCCCCGGGTCGTCGCCGAAGACCTCGTACGCCAGCTTGACCCCGTCGCGCTCGGCGAAGCCGTCGCTGTCGGGTTCTCGTGCCCGCATGTTCCCGCCTCCTTCGTGTTGTCTGATCGGCCGGCTGTGGAGCTCCGGCTCGGCATCAAATGCCCACGCGTGGGCTGGCCGGACGCCCCACCTGCTCGGCCGACTAGGTGCCGGCTGCCTTCTCCCGTTCGGTCAGCCAGCGGTCGATCATCGTCAGCAGCTCGTCATGACCGGTGGTCACGCCCAAGAGGTGTTCGAGCATCAGGCCCTGGTTGAACGTCCGCACGAGGGTCACGACCGCGTCGGGCGGGAAGCGCTCCTTGTCGATGGCCAGCTCGTCGAGCCCGATCTCGAAGGCGGGCAGCAGCACGCCCTGCCACCGGCCGAGCACCGCCGCCACCCGGTCCCGCATCTCCTCGTGGTTCCAGGCCATCGCCGACAGCTCGAGCCACACCTTCTGGTAGCCGCTCTCGAAGTCGGCCCTGAGGTAGCCCATGGCCGCGCGCCACTTCTCCACGAACGGCATCTCGGCCGCGTACAGCCGCGTCTGCCGCTCGATCAGCCGGTCGGTGAACCGCTCGAGGGTCTGGAGGAAGACCTCCTCCATCGACCCGAAGTAGTAGTGGACGAGGCCGTGGTTGACCCCGGCCCGGTCGGCCAGCTTCCGCACCGTGATCGCTGCGTACCCCACCTCGACGAGCAGCGACTCGGCCGCATCGAGCAGGGCCTCGGTCGCGTCGCGGCGGGCGGGGGAGGCGGTCGCCATCAGCGCTGATCGTAGGGCGGCGGTGGTTCGGGCCGGGGTCCGCCGTCACGGCCGCAGTTCGAGGACCATGTTGAACGGCGTCTCGGCCACGCGGCGCACCTGGGTGATCCCGGCCTCGGCGGCGACATCGCGCAGACGTGGCTCGCCCGCCTGGGCACCGAGGGCGGCCCCCACCTCCTGGCTGCGCGAGCTGGGCGTGCACAGAAGCGTCGAGAAGGCGTAGTAGGCGGCGCCGACCGGGTTGATGTTGTCGTCGATCGTGTCGCCGGCCATGGGCTCGACGAGCATGATCGTGCCCCCCTCGGCCAGGATCGAGCGGACGTTGCGCAGTGCGCCGACCGGGTCGCCCATGTCGTGCAGGCAGTCGAAGAAGCAGACCAGGTCGAAGCGCCCGGTCACCTCCTTGGCCGGTGCGACCTCGAAGGAGACGCGGTCGCTCAGGCCGGCGTCGGCCGCCCGCTGCCGTGCCGCCTCGATCGAGGCCGGGTGCCCGTCGAACCCGGTGAACGTCGACTGCGGGAACGCCGCCGCCATCTCCAGGGTCGAAGCCCCGTGGCCGCAGCCGATGTCGGCCACGCTGGCGCCCGCCGTGAGGGCGTCCACGACGCCGTCGAGTGCGGGGAGCCACTCGGCGACGAGGTTGTTCAGGTACCCGGGGCGGAAGAACCGCTCGCAGCCCTCGTGCACGTCGTGGTGGTGGTCGCCCCACGGCATGCCGTCGCCCGTGCGGAAGGCGTCGGTGATGCGGTCGGTGGCCTGGACAGAGGCCAGCGCCAGCTCGAAGGCGCCGATGACGGAGGCGGGGCTGGTCTCGTCGGTGAGGGCGATCGCCGGCTCGTCGGGCAGGCGGAACCGGCCGTCGTCCTCGAGGCACACGTAGCCGGTCGCCGCCTGGGCCGAGAGCCACTCGCGCACGTAGCGCTCGTCGGTGCCGGTGGCCGCGGCCAACTCGGTCGGGGTGACCGGGCCTCGCCCGGCCATGGCCCGGTAGAGGCCGAGCCGGTCGCCGATCACCACCATGGCGCCGTTGAGCACGGCGCCGACGTCGCCCACCGCCCGGTGGACGAACGCCATGAGGTCCTCCTCGGTGGTCTCGAGTTCCCGGGTCGGAGCGTTGGTGTCTGTGGTCGTGGTCATCGCGGGCCGCCTCCTGCGCGTCGCAGTGTCCGAATGGGCCAGATGACTTAGTTATCTGGCTTAGTCACTTGGTTAACACCTGCCGCGCGGCGCTGTCAACGGTTGTGGGGTGTTTCCCGCCCGACCCGGGTCAGGCCAGGGTGGCGAAGACGACCAGGTTGTCGACGTAGTGCCCGGTGCCCTCGTCGAACGGGCCCGTGCACGTGATCAGGCGCAGCTCAGGGCCCGCGACGGGGCCGTACACCGCCTCGGTGGGGAACGCGGCCTTGGGGTGTTCGGCCACCTCCGTCACCCGGAACGAGACCGTCGAGCCGTCGGCCCGTGTCACCTCGATCCCGTCGCCAGGAGCCAGGTCGCCCAGCGCGTGGAACACGGCCGGTCCGGAGCGCGAGTCCACGTGCCCCGCGATCACCGCCGGCCCGGGCTGGCCCGGCTCGACCCCGCCGGCGAACCAGCCCGCCTGCGCGAAGTCGGTCGGAGGCGCGAGCGTGCCGTCGGGCCGCACCCCCAGGTGCTCGAGGTCCGACGACACCCCGAGGGCCGGGATCGTCACATGGACCGGCGGCGACGGCGGCAAGCCGCCGGCGACGACGCCCAGCGGTGTCGGCCGAGGAGCAGCCGGCACCGCCGGAACGTCCGTCCGGCCGGGGGGAACCGCCGCACCGCCCACCGGAGCCGGACCCGGTGACCGTGTCGGTTCCCCCTCGGCCGGGACGCCGGCCGAGACGGGCTCGCTCCCGTCGTCGGCCAGGACGTCGGCCAGGACCGCGGGCGCGGACAGCACGGCGAGCGTGCCGGCGGCCGCGGCCGCGATCCGGGCGATTCGACGATTGCGCATCACGTCAGAGATCGCCGGCGCACCCGCCCGCTCGTGACCACGGCGGCGAAGCCGACGGCCGCGGCGACCGCGGCCGCACCGGTGGCCGCCGCCACGGCCACCGGCACGCCGTCGGCGCCCGTCCGTACGGACGCCGTGCTCCCGCCACCAGTGTCGACCCCGCCGGCCGGCATGCCGGTCGGGGTCGCGGTCCCACCCGGGGTGCCGGTCCCGTCGGTCACCCGCACGACCTGCAGACCCTCGCCGGTCGGCTGGTCCAGGACGACGACCGAGCTCACGGTGCCCGCCGCCACGTCGAGGCGGGCCGCCACGTCCTCCACGCCGTCGGCCGACGCCGTGATGTCGATCGCCCCCGCCGGCACCGAGGCGTACGACCCGACCGAGCCGAGGCGGGCGCCCGCCGCGAACAGGGGGTTGGCGCTGGTGGTCACGTCCACCGGGTCCGAGTCGCCTGCGCCCTGGATGATGCGCACGCGGGCCTGGCCGGCGCCGGGGGCGGTCATGTCGTCGGTGAGGAGATCGGTCTCCAGCTCGTCGCTGCGCCCGAAGGCGGCGAACGTGTAGATGCCGCCCTCGGCCAGCGACGCCGACACCCGCAGCGCCGCGGTGCTGGTGGCGGGCGACCCCTGGGGCCGCATGGAGAAGGCGTAGGTCCCGGCGGGCAGGTTCATGTACTGCGATACCTCGCCGAACCCGAGCTTGGGCAGGACGAGCGACTCGGCGCCGTCGAACCCGGCGGCGTACACGTCCATCGGCGGGGTGTCGGGCGAGAAGTGGGCCACCCGGATGGTGCTGCCGGCCGCCGCGGCGGGCTCGGGGCTGGGTGCGGCCTCCACGGGGGCCACGGCGGTGGCGGACAGCACCGCCAGGGCGCCGCACGCGGACCCGGCGAGGCCGAGCAACGCGCCCAGGGCGACGCGGGAGCGGCGGGAGTGACGAACGGTCATGGCACTTCTCCTGTCTGAGGTCTTCCTGTCTGCGGTCTCACATGGGTGGGAAGGTGACCCGGAGGACGGGCCGGCCTCCCGGGCCCGCGGTGATCTCGACGCGGGCGGGCTGGTACCAGGCCTCGACCTGGCGTTCGAGGAACGAGACGACGTCCGCCACCGCCGGGTCGTCGCCGCGCACCGGACGGTCGTCGACGGCGCCGAGCACGACGGTCCGGGCCGGGGCGGCAGCCCGCGCCTCGGCCTCGGCGATCGGGAAGGCGTCGACCGCCACGCGGTGGTCCACGACCACCGTGGCGAGCAGCGTGAGCACCCGCTCGTCGACCCATCCGCCGCGCAGCGCGGCGTCGGCCCCGGGCGCCAGGTCGAGCCGCGGGTTGTCGGCGAGGGCCGAGCCCGCTGCCACGAGGTCGACGGCGAGCGGGTCGGCCGCCGGGGCGTCGTCCGTGACCCGGCGGACCTCGACCCGATCGGCGTCGTCGCCGAACACGGCGACCGCCGGGAACGCCCTCGCCAGGGTGCCGGGATCCGCGCCGTCCTCGCCGCCGGGTGGGCTCGCCCCGACGACGACGTAGTCGTAGTCGAGCGTCGGGCCGGTCAGCCGCCCGGGCGCCGCGACGTCGACGGGGTCGGTCCCGTCCAGCACGACGTCCAGCCACGCCGTCTCGTCGACCACGAGGCGCGTGGTGTCGGGGGTGTTGGCGTCGAGCCACGCCACCGCCGCCTGCACCCCGCCGTCGCGGTCGGCGTCCAGCGCCTCGACATGGGCATTCACCCATCGCGGGACCGACACGGCGGCGGCCACGGCCAGCACGATCAGCATCGCCGGGGCCAGGCCGTCGACGATCGTCACGCCCCGTGACGCGTTGTACGACGTCCGGCGCCGCGCCCGGCGGACGTCCTGCGTCCACTCCCAGAGCGCCTCGAGGGCGCCGCCGAGCAGCACCGCACCCAGCGGGAGCGCGACGGCCAGCGCCGCGGCCGGAGGGGCATTCGACGCCACGGCCAGCGCGACCAGCGGCCAGAACGCAGCGGCCAGCGGGCGGAAGCGCCGCACCGCCAGCGGCGCCAGTACCGCCGCGACCACCAACACCGCGGCGGTGACCGCATCGACCCCCACCACGTCGCCGAGCGGGCGCGCCAGCCGGCCGCCCAGCCCGCCCAGCCCCGCGTCGGCGGCAAACGGCGAGCCCCGACCGAGGACCACCAGCCACCCAAGGGCCGCGGCGCCGGCGAGACCGGCCAGGAAGGCCAGCAACGCGCGGGGCCGGGCCGACGGGCGGGGCGTGCGCCACACCTGCCACGCCACGGCCGGGGCGGCCGCGGCCGCCACCGGCGCCGTGAGCACGGCAATCGCGAGCGCCACGCCGCCGGTGGCCCACGCCACGATGGAGGGTCGGCGGGTCCGGGCCAGCGCCAGCGCGGCCAGCAGCCACGGGGCGGCCAGGGCCCCCGGCTGGACCGTGCGGTGCAGGTCGGTGGCGAGAGGGGAGAAGGCGACGACCGCCAGGCCCGGGGCGGCGGCCCACCGCGGCAGGCCGAGCCGGCGGCCGAGCACCCACGTGAGCACGGCGCTCGCGGCCAGCGCGACCGCCATCGTCTCCCGGCCGCCCGCCACGGCGCTGGGGGCGCGGTCGAAGGCGCCGGTGACGTGGTCCCAGGCCGACAGCTGCCAGACCGCGAGCGAGGGGCGTGCCGGGGCGACGGTGCGGGCGGCCTCGGGCAACGATCGGCCGAGCGCCCAGGCGGCGGCGACGAGTGCGCCCTCCTCCCGCCCGCGGGCCGGTGCGCCGGCTGCTCCCGCGCGCACCAGCAGCGCACCCGCCGCCGCGACGAGCGCCACGACGGCGGCCGAGGGTCCCCGAATCGCCCACTGCTCCGTGACCGCGGCGTGGAGCCGGACGCGCAGCGGGAGGGCTTCGTACGGCGAGCGCAGGCGGTCACGATGCGATGCGGGACGTCGGGGCGCGGGCGGGAGCCGCGTCCCGGGGCGCGGCGCGTCGCCACGACCAGGCGGTCGTATCGACGCTTCGATGGGCCGCGTCTCCACGGTGGTTCTCCCCCAGGCGGGTATCCGGCTGGGAGGTATTCGGAGCCGTCGCCCGGGCGGATGACGATTCTCCGGTTTTTTTTTTGCCGGTCGTCAGCCGGCGGCGGTCCGGACCCGCCAGTCGGCGATGCCGCTCGCCTCGGCCGTACCGCCCATGGCCCCCAGGGCGTCGTCGTCGCCCCGCAGCTCGGCGGCGAGGAAGGCGAGCGACGCCTCGTCGAACAGCTCGCCCGCCTCGCCGCCGAACACGCCCGAGTGCGTCGCGCCCTCGATGCGCAGGTACCAGATCGGGATGGCGAACGTGTCGAAGACCACGTCGCCCACGTTGATGGGGACCGTCTCGTCGGCCGTGCCGTGCACCAGCAGCATCGGCCTCTCAGGATCGCCCTCGTAGGTTCCGCCCTCGAACGGCAGCGGGCCGCCCGACACCTGGATCGTGGCGTCGATGCGCGGGTCGAGGCAGCACGAGTTGTACGCCGCGCCGAGCACGGTCACGCCGCCGAGCGAGTGCCCGCCGACGGCGATGTTCTCGAGGTCGATGTGACCGGCCAGGGGATCGTCGTCGCCGAGGGCGGAGAGCTCGTCGATCACGAAGCTGACGTCGCCTGGCTGGTTCCGGTAGTCGGCGGCGATGTTCACGCCGTTGCGGCTGAGGGGGAAGGTCGGCAGGGCGACCACGTAGCCCGCGCGGGCCCAGCCCTCGGCGTACCCGAGGAAGAAGGGCCCGACGCCGCTGAACCCGTGGGCGAACACCACCAAGGGGAACTCGCCCTCGGCCGGGGGCGCGTCCTCGACCGCCGCGCCGCCGAGCCCGCCGGGCGCGGTGGGCTCGGGACCGGGCTCGCCCTCGGCGGGGTAGACGACCTCGACCTCGATCGTGCGATCGGGACGCGCGGGGGAGACCCCCGGCACCTCGTCGGTGGGGCGGCCGGCGTCGACCAGGGTGAGCGTCCGGCGCCCGGTGGCGAACGGCGCCGTGGTGTCGGCGGCATCGGTCGCGGCGGCCTCTCCGGAGCCGCCGCCCTGGCCGGCGTCGGGGGCGTCGTCGTCGGACGAGCACCCGCCGGCGACGAGCAGCGCACACGCCGCCCCGGCGAGGGCGCGCCGCACGGCGCGGGACAGGTCGACCACGGCCCGGCAGTCTGCCATCCGCGAGACTGCACGACCGTGCACGACGCCCACCCGCCGATCACCGCCGTCCGGGATGCGGTGGCACGCGCGCTCGCCGAGGACCTGATCCCCATCGGCGACCTCACCTCCGCCCTGCTCCCGCCCGATCTCGAGGCCACGGCCCTGTTCGTCCCGCGGCTCGACGGCGTGCTCGCCGGCCGGCTGTGCGCGGACGAGGCGTTCCGCCAGGTGGACGACTCGCTGACGGTGTCGTGGTCGGCGGACGACGGCGACCGCCTGGCGGCCGGGGTGGAGATCGGGCGGGTGACCGGTCGGCTGGCGCCGATCCTCACGGCCGAGCGCACGGCGCTCAACTTCCTCGGCCACCTCTCGGGCGTCGCCACGCTCACCGCCACGTTCGTCGACGCGGTGGCCGATGCCGGCGGCTCGTTGCGGGTGTGGGACACCCGCAAGACGACCCCCGGCCTGCGGTCGCTCGAGAAGGCGGCGGTGCGGGCGGGCGGCGGCGCCAACCACCGCGGCAACCTGTCCGACTGGGTGCTGCTGAAGGACAACCACCTCGCCCTGTTCGGCATCGCAGATGCCGTGGCCCGGGCCCGGGCCCGCTGGCCGGGGCGCACGGTCCACGTCGAGTGCGGCGACGTCGACCAGGTGCGCCAGGCCGTGGCTGCCGGCGCGGACGCCCTGCTCCTCGACAACATGACGCCTGACGAGGTGCGGGCGGTCGTGGACGAGGTGCGCGCCGCCGACCCCGTGCGCCCGCTGCTCGAGATCTCGGGCCGGGTCTCGCTCGCCACGGTCGCCGACTACGCCACGACGGGCGCCGACCTCGTGTCGATCGGCGCCCTCACCCACTCCGCGCCCGTGCTCGACATCGGGCTCGACGTGGTCCCGGACTGACGTCTGCCGCCGAAACCGCGGTTCGTCCGGTCCCGGCGCCGCCGCGTAGCCTCACCCGCCGTGATGCTCCTGGCCATCGACGTCGGCAACACCCAGACCGTCATCGGGCTCTACGACCTCGAGCCCGACGACGAGCACAACGTGGGGCGCCGCCTGGCCGACACGCACCTGCTCGACCACTGGCGGGTCGCCACCAACGCCGAGCGCACGGCCGACGAGCACGCCCTCGTCATCCAGGAGTTCCTCGGCTTCCACGACTTCTCCTTCGACGACGACATCGCCGGCATCGTGCTGTGCTCGTCGGTCCCGCGGGTCACCGGGGCGCTGCGCCGGATGAGCGAGCGCTACTTCGGGCAGCCCGCGATCGTCATCGAGCCGGGCATCCGCACGGGCATCCCGATCCTCTACGACAACCCCAAGGAGGTCGGGGCCGACCGCATCGCCGACGCCGTCGCCGCCTTCGACCTGTACGGCGGGCCGATCGTGGTCGTCGACTTCGGCACGGCCACCACGTTCGAGGCCATCTCGGCCAAGGGCGAGTACCTGGGGGGCGCCATCTTCCCGGGCATCGACATCAGCCTCGACGCCCTGTTCGCCCGGGCCGCGGCCCTGCGCCGGGTCGAGCTCGTCGAGCCGCGCCACGTCATCGGGCGATCGACGGTCGAGTCGATGCAGTCGGGCGTCATCTACGGCTACACGGCGCTCGTCGACGGGATGGTCGGCCGCATCGAGGCCGAGCTGGGCGAGAAAGCAGGCGTGGTGTCGACGGGCGGACTGTCAGGCTTGATCACGCCCCTGTCGTCCACGATCCTCCATCACGAGCCGTGGCTGACCCTCCACGGGCTGCGCCTCATCTACGAGAAGAACCAATGAGCGAGCGTCCGCAATGCAGCGAGCGTGGCCCGAGCGGCCCGGCCGAAGGCCAGGAGCGGACAACATGAGCGACGATTCCTCGCCCGACGCGTCTCCCGACCGCGACTGGCGGCCGCCGTACCGCGTCGACGTCACCGACCGGGCCGCCGACCTCCAGCAGGCGTACGCCGACCTCGAGGACGGCGGCAGCACCGGTGTCACCGCCACCGTTGCCGGGCGCATCATGCTGCTGCGCGACATGGGGCGCCTGGCGTTCGCCACGCTGCGCGACTCGAGCGGCGCCATCCAGCTCATGGCGACCGCCAAGGGCACCGAGGACCACAAGGGCCTGACCGGCCTCAACCTCGGCGACTGGGTCGTCGCCAGCGGCGAGGTGATCCGCTCGAACAAGGGCGAGCTGTCGGTGCGGGTCGCGTCGTGGCAGCTGCTCGCCGAGGCCCGCCGGGGCTTCGGCGACAAGTGGCACGGCATCACCGACACCGACATGCGCTACCGCCAGCGCTACGCCGACCTGTGGGCCAACGAGGCCAGCATGCGGGTCTTCCAGGCCCGCAGCCGCGTCATGTCGCTGACCCGGCGCTTCCTCGAGGAGCGCGGCTTCGTCGAGGTCGAGACGCCGGTGTTCCACCCCATCCCCGGTGGGGCGCTGGCCCGGCCGTTCACGACCCACCACAACGCCCTCGACCTCGACCTGTACCTGCGCATCGCCCCCGAGCTGTACCTGAAGCGGCTCGTCGTCGGCGGGTTCGAGCGGGTGTTCGAGCTGGCGCGGGTGTTCCGCAACGAGGGCCTGTCGACGCGGCACAACCCCGAGTTCACGATGCTCGAGCTGTACCAGGCGTACGCCGACTACGGCGACATCATGGAGCTGACCGAGCAGCTCATCGCCTTCCTCGCCACCGAGGTCACGGGCTCGCCGGTCGTCACGTACCAGGGCCGCGAGGTCGACCTCACGCCGCCCTGGACGCGGGCCACGCTCGTGGACCTCGTCGAGCAGCACGCCGGGGTGCGGCTCGACCTGCGCATGCCGCTCGACGAGCTGCGCCGCATCGCCGCCGACCACGGCGTCGAGGTCGACGAGGCGTGGGGTCCCGGCAAGCTGGTCCTCGAGATCTACGAGAAGACGACCGAGGCCGAGCTGTGGGGCCCGGTGTTCGTGCTCGACTACCCGAAGGAGGTCTCGCCGCTGGCGCGCGACCACCGGGAGGTGCCCGAGACGGTCGAGCGGTTCGAGGCGATCGTGGCCGGGCGCGAGCTGGCCAACGCGTTCTCCGAGCTGGTCGACCCCGACGAGCAGCGCCGCCGGTTCGAGGACCAGGCCCGGGCCAAGGCGGCGGGTGACGCCGAGGCGATGGCGGTGGACGAGGACTACCTGCGGGCGCTCGAGTACGGCCTGCCGCCCAACGGCGGTCTGGGCATCGGCATGGACCGCCTGATCATGCTGCTGACGGACACGCCGTCGATCCGCGACGTCGTCCTGTTCCCCACCCTCCGCCCCGAGGCCGCGGACTGACCCCACCCACGTGGTGGTCAGTCGTCGGGTTTGACGGTGACCTCGCCCTGGACCCGGACGCCGAACCAACCGACGCCCGGCTGCCGCAGCGCCACCCGCACCTGGTAGCGCCCCGGCTCGTCGGGCACCTCGACCATCACGTCCACGTCGGTGCGCATGCCCGGTGGGACGACCCGGGCGATGGGCGTCTGCGGGCCGACCGCGACGGGGGTGTCGTCGGCCGCCGGCTCGTCCTCGCCGTCGGGCAGCCGGAACCAGCGGACACCGACCTTCAGCGACCGCGGCGGCACCGTCCCGAGCGGGGCGCTCGTGCGGTTGACCAGCTCGAGGCGCCAGCTGGTCACCTCGCCGGCCACGACCGCGGCCGGCAGGGCGCCCCGGAGACCGCAACGCCGCGCCTCGTCGGCGTCGATCGCCTGCCCCATCGCCGCCAGCCGCTCGGCCGCCTGCGGCGTCACGAGCCGGACCGCCGCCTCGGGCGGCGCCGGCTGCCGGTCGGCCGGGCGGCCGCCCGCCCGGTGCTGCTCCATGGCCCGGGCGGCGTTGGCGCCGAACCCCGCGGCCGCGCCGCGGCGCACCCCGGGGCCGACGACGACGATCTCGTACACCTCGAGGCAGGGCATGGCGATCCGCTCGACCACCTCGAACGTGCGCAGGTCGACGACCGCCACCTCGCCCCGGTCCTCGTCGCGCTCGCGGTGCGCGTTGCCCCCCACCAGGGCGTACGGGCCGACGAAGGTCAGCCCGCGGGTGAACCGCCGGACGGCCGCCCGCCGCCGCACCGTGCCGTCGGCATCGAGCTCGGTGAGCGAGCCCTTCGTCGACTCGCACACGTACCAGCGCCCGTCCCGCCACCGCGGGGTGTGCGGGTGCGACAGGCCGGTCAGCACGTCCCGGCCGGCGCGGAGGTCGCGGACGAACCCGACGCCGTCCTGCCCATCCACCTTCCACCGCTTGTGGCGCTCGAAGTGGCCGAAGGCGCACACATGCAGCGCGTCGTCGACCACGACCAGCGAGTTCACGTGCCACGCGTCGGGGACGGTCGAGCCCTGCCACACGAGCGTCGGCTCGTCGGCGCCGGGCTCGATGCGCCACACGGCGTCGTCCCAGCTCGAGCTGACGTGGGGCGCGCCGTCGAACCAGCGCACGTCGTGGGGGTCGCGGATGGCGTCGTACCGCTGATAGGAGCGCACGCCCCGGGCGTCGTACGACAGCAGCTCGCAGGTCGAGGTCTGTTCCCCGGGGGCACGCAGCACCCGCCACAGCCGACCCCCGCCGACGCACAGGCCCGACGACGGCAGGTCGTCGAGGGCCTCGGGCGTGCCGGCGCTGAGGTCGTAGAGCCCGCCACCCCACTTGCCGAACCCGCTGACCAGCACGTGCGCGCCGGCGAGGAGGTCACGCCATCCGGGGGTGCCGCCGTCTGCCATGGCCGGTGACGGTACCGGGTCGCTGGGCGCCCGAGGAGTCACTCGCCGTCCCTGGTCGTGCCGCCCTGGCGGGCGTCACTCGTCGTCCCTGGTCGTGCCGCCCTGGCGGGCGTCACTCGTCGTCCCTGGTCGTGCCGCCCTGGCGGGCGTCACTCGTCGTCCCTGGTCGTGCCGCCCTGGCGGGCGTCACTCGATGCCGTGCTCGAGGGCGTAGCGGACGAGCTCCTGGCGGCGGTTGAGGTGCAGCTTGCCGAGGATGTTGCGGACGTGGTTCTCGACCGTCTTCTCGGCGATGAACAGCTGCTCGCCGATCTCGCGGTACGTGTGGCCCCGAGCGACGTACTGCAGCACCTCCCGCTCGCGCTCGGACAGCGGCTGGGTCGGCCCCGCGGCCTTCGCCATGCGGCGGAACTCGCCGAGGACCAGCGAGGCCAGGGCGGGCGAGAACACCGGCTCGCCCTTCGCGGCCCGCCACAGCTCGCGGCGCAGCTCGTCGGGCGGCGTGCTCTTGACGAGGTAGCCGTTGGCACCGGCCGAGATGGCGTCGAGCAGGTCGCGCTCCTGCTCGCTGACGGTGAGCATGACGATGTGCGTGTCCTCGCCGCAGGCGCGGGCCACCTTGAGGCCGCCGCCGTTCGGCATGTGCAGGTCGCACACGACGAGGTCGGGCCCGAGCGAGCGCACGAGCTCGATCGCCTCGTCGGCGTCGCCGGCCTCGCCGACCACGTGGAAGTTGGCGCCGAGGTCGGCCCGCAACCCCGACCGCCAGATCGGGTGGTCGTCGGCCACCACGACGCGGACTGCCGCGAGGTCGCTCCGCTCGTTCACGGCTGGCGACGGAGGCCTCGGTCGGGGCAGGTCACGGGCCAGGAGCGTAGGCCGTCGGGGTGGCCGGTGGACGACAATCCGTGAGGGCGGGGCGTTCAGCGGGCGTCCGGGCCGCGCACCGGGACCCAGAGCCGCACCTCGGTGCCCCGCCCCGGCCGGCCGTCGACCTCGACCTGCCCGCCCACCTCGGCGATGCGTCCGCGCACCGAGCGGCGCAGGCCCGCGCCCTCGGGTGTGGCGTCGCTGTCGAAGCCGGGGCCGTCGTCCTTCACCGAGCAGAACAGGTCGCCGTCGCCCGGCTCGGCGAACACGGTCACGCGCCCCCGCCGCCGTGCTTCCCGGCGTTGGTGAGCGCCTCGCCGACCGCGCCGGCGAGGGCGTCCACCACGGCCGGATCGACGGGCGGGATGTCCTCGGCCACCACGACGGTGGCCGAGCCGCCATAGCGGTCCTCGAAACGGGCGGCCGCCGCCCGCAGGCGGGTGCCGAGGTCGCCGCCGCCGCCCACCGCGCCCGGCGTCCCGTACAGGAACTCGCGCAGCTCGCGCTCCTGTTCATGGGCCAGGCGCACGATGTCGGGATCGCCGGTACGGCGCTGGACGATGGCCAGGGTCTGCAGCACACCGTCGTGCAGCGTGCGGGCCACCTCCTCGCGGGCCTGCGCCAGCGAGGTCCGCCGCTCGGCCTCGCGCAGGCGGGCGGTCACGAAGCCGGCCACGAGCCCGGCGAGGGCGTAGAGCACCACGCTCGACACGACGCTGACCGTGTCGCGGTCGGCCCACCCGGTCGGGCCCGCCAGCTCGCCGGCGCCGCGGGCCAGGCCGATCGCCGCCCCGGCCAGCACGCCGCCGCGGGCCCGGAAGGCGATGCCCGCCGTCATCACGCCGGCGAGGGGCCACGCCGACGCCAGGCTCTGCGGGTGGGACACGCCGTTGTACGCCAGCTCGTCCCCCACCTCGAGGGCACACGCCACGACCACCTCGGCCACCACGACCGGGGCGGACAGCAGGCGCGCCGGCTCCGCCCCCAGCAGTGCAGTGTCGACCACCGTGACCAGCAGCGCCGCCCCCACGAGGGCGAGGGCGAGCGCCGGCCGGGCGTCGGGCCGCCCCAGCTCGGAGCGGTTGACGACGAGCAGCACCGCCATCCACGCCCACGCCAGCCAGCGGAACACGGCGATGCCGGTCAGCAGGCTGCGCACCAGCGCGTCCTCGCGGTCGTGGCGCACCGCGAGTGCCGACATCCGGGAGGCGACGTTCACGGTCCCAGTCTGTCCGGTCCGGGGGAATCGCCTGGATCAACAACTTGTTGAACGCCCACGATGTCGTCCGTGACCGCCGGCCCCCTGGGCGCGCCCGACGCGCCCCGCGCCTCCCGTGCCGACCGACCTCCTCGGGTCGGACGCGGGCGGGGTCTGGGCCCCCGGTCGTCGGCGGCTCACCGCCGCCCTCGTGCTGACGATCACCCTGGTGGCGTTCGAGTCGCTCGCCATCGCCACGGTGATGCCGGTGGTGTCCGACGACCTCGGCGGCCTCGGCCTGTACGGCTGGGTCTTCAGCGGGTTCTTCCTCGGCAGCCTGGTCGGCATCGTCCTCGCCGGCTGGGCTGCCGACCGGCGGGGCACCCGTCTGCCGTTCGCCGCCGGCCTGGCGCTGTTCACCGTCGGGCTCGTCGTCGGCGGCACCGCGCCGTCGATGGCCGTCCTCGTCGTCGGCCGGGTGCTGCAGGGCGCGGGCGCCGGCGTGATCCCCGCGGTGGCGTACGCCACCGTCGCTCGCTCGTACCCGTCCGACCTGCGGCCGCGGGTGTTCGCGGTGTTCTCGACCGCGTGGGTCGTGCCCGGGCTCGTCGGCCCGGCCGCGGCCAGCGGCATCGAGCACGCGTCGTCGTGGCGCGTGGTGTTCCTCGCCCTGTTGCCGCTGGTGGCGATCGCCGCGGCGCTGGCGCTGCCGGTCCTGTCCGACCACCGCCCGGCCGGCGCGGGGGACGGCGACGCGGCCGACGCCGACTCCGATCCCGACGACAGGCGGCGCAACGCCGTCGTCCTCGTGGCCGGCGTGGCGCTGGTGCTCGGCGGGCTCGGCGCCCATCAGGTCGCCCTGGCGGTGGCGCTGGTCGTGGCCGGCGTCATCCCGGCGGCGTGGGCGTTCATTCGCCTGGTGCCCGGGGGCACCGTCCGCCTCCGCCCGGGGCTCCCGGCCGCGGTGGCCACGCGGGGCGTCCTCACCTTCGCCTTCTTCGGGGCCGACGCCTACGTGTCGCTGGCGGTGACCGACGGCCACGACGCCGCGACCTGGGTCGCCGGTCTGGCGCTCACCGGGGCGACGCTCGCCTGGACGACCGGTGCGTGGGTCCAGCAGCGGCTCGTGCTGCAGCGGGGGCCGCGGTGGCTCGTGCAGCGCGGCTTCGCGGTGATCGCGGTCGGCATCGCCGGCCTGACGCTGGCGCTGCGGCCCGGCGTGCCGGTGGCCGCCACGGTGGTGGCGTGGACGATCGCCGGCCTCGGCATGGGCCTGTCGTACGCCCCCATCTCGGTCACCGTGCTGGGCACGGCCGAGCCGGGCCAGGAGGGCCGGGCGAGTGCGTCGCTGCAGCTCACCGACGTGCTCGGCGTGTCGCTCGGCACCGGGTTGGCCGGCGTGTTCGTCGCCCTGGGCGACGGGCGGGGGTGGGCGACCTCGTCATCGCTGACCATCGCCTTCGCCATGACGCTCGCGGTCGCGGTCGCCGGCGTCGTCGCGGCCGGGCACCTGCCCCGCCGGCTGCCGGGCGTCGAGCCCGCAGGCTGAGCCCGACGTCGCGGCCCGGCGCCTCCTAGGTGCCGGGCGTGTCGTTCAGGTTCTCGTTCATGCCGCGGTAGAGGTCGTAGATCTCCTTGCACGCCTGGCACATGGGCAGCTTGCCGGGGTCGCGCTGGGGGACGAAGCGCTCGCCGCACAGCGCCTCGACCGGGTAGCTGTAGATGCGGGCCTCGGTGACCTTGGCCACCGCCGACTCGCCCGGCTTGGTCTTGACGATGTGGGCGGCCTTGGGCTCGCCCGTGCGCACGTCCTCGTCGGTGCGCTCGTCGACCCGCTCGTCGAGGTCGGGCTGGAGGGTGGTCAGCGGCGCCGGCACGCCGACCAGGGTAATGGCGCCTCGTCTCGGACCGGGCCTGCCTCAGGGCGCCGGGGCGGGACGGCACATCATCGTCTGGCCACCCGAGGCGACGAGGGCGCCCGCCCGGTCCCAGACCCGGCCGCTGGCCGCCACCAGCCCGCCGGTGGCCAGGGGCGCGGTCGCCTCGGCCAGCAGCCACTCGTCGTCCGCGGGCCGGTGGAACCCCACGGACAGGTCGACCGTCACGGCCACCGTGGCCAGCGGCTCCTGGTAGGCGTGCGCCAGCGACGCGGCGGGCCAGCCCATCGTGTCGATCGGGATGAGCAGGCGGCAGGCGTCCACCCAGGCGTCGTCGAATCGCGCCGTCGGAACGAATCGACTCCACCAGTGGATGGTCGGGTCGAGTGGACCCGAGGGCGGCCAGTCGGCCCGCCAACCCGGCTGACGGATGTCGAGATTGTGGAAGAAGGGCAGGTCGGCCGGACGCTGGTCCACGGGGATGTCGGCGATGCGCTCGTCCCGGGAGGGGAGCTCGTCGGGCCGCGGCACCTGGGGCACCGGGACGACGTCGTGATCGAGGGCGGCGCCACCCGGGTCCAACCCCCACACGAGCGCCTCCAGGATCGGGCGGTCGCCCTGCGTCAGGCTGACCCGGGCCGACGAGGCGAAGCGCGAGGTGCGCAGCACGGTGACGTCCAGGTCGATGCGGTCGAAGGCGGCCACCCCGAGGATGTGGGCCACGATGCTCGCCGGCCGGGCCCGGCCCGTCGCCAGGCCCGCGGCCCGGAGCGCCAGAGACGCGACGTAGCCGCCGTTCGGGCCCCAGATGGCCCAGTCGGGCGACAGGGTGCCCGTGTAGCAGCGCCGCTCGCCCGCGGCGGCAGGGGCCTCGTCGCCCGCCCCGCCGCCCGGTGCGGTCACGGGCTCGATCGCCGTGTCGGTGGCCAGGTCACCCATCGCCGGGCGGCGCCTCGGCGGCGACGCCGAGCGTGGCGAACCCCTTGGCCACGTCGTCGAGGTGGTGCACGGGGTCGTGGACGAAGTAGCGGGCGAAGGTGTCGACCGTGAAGGTGGCGCCGTCGCTGCGGTTGCCCGTGCGCTGCCAGGCGGCGCCCTCGACCGAGGCGAACCGGTCGGCGATCGGGCCGGCCGCCTCGTCGATCGCCGTCGCCACGAGCGCGGGGTCCTGCTCGTTGTAGCGCTCGGACACGGCGGCCTCGTCCTGGTCCCAGTTGGCGAAGTCGGGGTCGTCCTCGGTGAGCATGAGCGCCAGCCGCTGGTCGTACAGGCGGAGCGTGTCGCGCACGTGGCATGCGTACTCGAGGGCCGACCAGCGGTCGTCGGTCGGCCGGGCGGTCAGCTCCGCCCGTGGCCGGGACAGGACCTGCCGCCACGCGGCGGCGTTGGCGCGGACGAGGTCGGGCACCCGCTCGGGCGGCAGGGTCGAGGCGTCGAACCCGCACTCGGGGCACGGGCGCTCGAGCACCCAGGTCCAGTCCTTGGTGTCGGGCACGATCGGCATCGCGGTGACCGTACTGACGCCCCCGCCACCCGGTCACCCGAGTTCCGGACCGGCTCTGCGGGCCGATCTGGTTGGTGGGCAGCCCATCCCGCACCCAGTTCGGTGAGAGAGCGGCAGCGGCGCGGTCAGCGGCGGTGCCAGGCGCCCGACTGGGTGGTCAGGCCGTCGACCGGGTCCGGGAGCTCACCGTCGGCCAGGTCGGCCACCGTGACCTGCTCGAGGACCGAGCGCAGGCTGGCCCGCGTCGCGATCCACAGGCGGCGCAGCACCTCGCCGTCGCCGGGGTAGTCGAGATCCTCGGGCGGCTCGCCGCGCACATCGGCCAGCGGCCCCTCGACGGCCCGCACGATGTCGGCGACGCTGACCTGGTCGGGCGGCGACCCGAGCCGGTAGCCGCCCTCGCCGCCGCGCTGCGCGGCCACGACCCCGGCCCGCCGCATGCGGGCCAGGATCTGCTTGGTGAACGCCAGCGGCAGGGCCTGGCGCTCGGCGATCGCCTCGGCGGTGAGCGTGTCGGGGTGCGCGAGGCCCAGCTCCCTCGCCGCTCGCACGGCGTAGTCGACCCGGGCGGTCACGCGCATGGCGACAGCATCCCACCCGGCGCAGCGGGGCCGGGGCCGTCAGCGGAGGACGAGCAGGTCGAGCGCGGCCTGGGGACGCGTCCGGCCGGCGGCGATGTCGGCGTCGATCCGGCGCAGCCCGGCCGCGAACTCGTCGTCCGTGAGCTGGACGAGGGTCGTGTCGGAGCGCCGCTGTTCGGGCAGGAGACGGCGCCACTCCCGCAGGTCGATCGTGTGCTCGTTCACCGCTTCCAACCGCTGGCGCCGGAAGCCGGCCTCGCCGAACGCCGCCTCGGTGGCGTCGATGGTGGGGTACCGATCGAACCGGCGGCGCACCTCGGGGAAGTAGTGCGCCTGGGGCAGGCTGTCGGCCCGTCCGGCGAAGGCTCCCCGGATCAGGATCGGTGCCTCGGGCGCCAGCACGCGGCGCAGCTCGCGGGCGCAGGCGCGCAGGTCGCCCACGTGGTGCAGCACGGCCGACAGCCAGGCGCCCGAACCCGAGCCGGCGCGCAGCGGCAGGTCGGGGACCTGGGCGGCGATGTGGTGGACACCGCTGGTGTGCGTGGCCGTGGCGTGCCGGCGCATGCCCGGCGCCGGCTCGATGGCCACCACGGCGCGCCCGGTCCAGCGGGCGAGCAGCGGCGACCAGATGCCCGTGCCGGCCCCGACGTCGACCACGGGGCCTCGAGGCGCCTCGGCGAGGGCGTCGGCCACCATGGTCTCGTAGGCGGCCGTGTGCGTGATGTGGTGGCGCGTGCGGGCGTAGCGGTCGCCCTGGGCGTCCCAGTCGACCTCGTCGTCGGTCGTCACCCGGCCATCATCGCCCGACCGGGACTGCGGGCGCCTTGATCACCTCGATCAGGCTGGTCCAGCTGTCGCGGCCGTGCCCGGCAGCGATGGCCCGGCCGTAGTGCGAGCTGATCGCCCGAGGCAGCTCGACGTCGATGCCGGCCGCCTCGCTGGCGCCGACGATGTGGTCGGCCGTCGCCCCCATCATCGTGGCGGTGCTCAGGTCGCCAGGGTGGATGCCTGCGTCGAGGTTCCGGGCGGTGTCCTCGCCGGCCAACATGGCCGGGATGTCGGCCAGTGTCTGCAGCGCCTCGGGCAGGAACTCGGCGGCCGTGACACCCGCGGAGCCCGCGAGCGCGGTGGCGTGCAGCAACCCCGACAGGGCGGTCAGGAACACGTCGAGCTGGGCCTGGTACCACAGCTGCGCCAGGCCTGGGTCCTCGCCGACGTAGCGGGGGACGCCGATCAGCCCCAGGGTGGCGGCGTGCTGGTCCACGAGGGATCGCGGGCCGCTGTAGTAGACGTACGCCGCCTCGGTGCCGATCATCGGCGCGGGCACCATGACGCCGCCGGTCAGGAAGCGGGCGCCGAGGCCCGCGGCCCAGGCCGCGGCCCTTGCGGGTCCGCTCGGGCGTGTCCGAGCTGAGGTTGACGATCGTGTGGCCGGCGAGCCCGGGCCCCACCGGTCCGAGGATGTCGTCCATGGCCTGGTAGTCGGTCAGGCTGAGGATCGCGAGGTCCGAGGCGGCGACCGCGGCCGCGGGAGAGTCGGCCCGGGTGGCTCCCTCGGCGACCAGGCCGTCGGCGCGGCTCGGGGTGCGGTTCCACACCGTGACCGGGTGGCCGCCGGCCATGAGCGCCCGGGCCATGGCCTGCCCCATCGGCCCGAGGCCGATCACGGTGACGGGAGGGCGGCGGGTGTGGGTCGTCATGCTGCGGTGCTCCTGATCTCCTCGTAGATGCGGGCGAACGCTTCCTTGCCGTGGCCGGCTGCGATCTGTCGCCGGATGAGGGCTTGGACGGGCGCGATCACCTCGGTGCTCACGCCTTGGTCGACGGTGGCCTGCACGAGGTCGCCGAGGTCGGAGAACTCGAGGCTCTGCTGGCCGGCGACCGTGTAGTCCCCGCCGTCGACGACCTCGGCCAGCCCGGAAAGGCCCCCGGTCATGGCGGACAGGAACGGGGCGGCGAGCTCGGCGAAGGCGGTGGCGCTCACCCCGGCCGGGGCCACCATGGCCGCGCCGTGCATGAAGCCGGCGAACATCGCGTACATGCCGGCCAGGATCGCCAGGTCGTACAGCGCGGCCAGACCGGCGTCGGCGCCGAACCACGTGGCCTCCCCCCACCGGCCCAGCACCGTCTCGTGCTCCTCGAACACCGCCTCGCTGCCGCTGAAGAAGATGGCGGCCCCGGGCCGCCCGATCATCTCGGGCACGGCCATGATCCCGCCGTCGAGGTAGGCGATGCCGTGGGCCGCAGCCCACTCGCCAAGCTCGCGGGACTGGGCCGGCGTCGTGGTCGTGAGGTTCACCAGGGCTCGGCCGGCGAGGTCGGCCGCCACGGGGTCGAGCACCTCGTGCACCGAGGCATGGTCGAGCAGGCAGGCGACCACCAGCGGGCCGGCGGTCACGGCCTCGCCGACCGCGCGGACGTCGGTGGCGCCCGCCTCGACCAGCGCCCTTGCCCGGCCTGGCGACCGGTTCCACACCGTCGTCGGGTGGCCCGCGGCCAGCACCGCGGCCGCCAGCGCGCGACCCATCTCGCCCAGTCCGAGCACGGTGACCGGGGTCGTCTCGTCGTGGGTCATCTCCCTCGCCTTCCGTCGTCGGTTCGTGACGGAATCGTGCGAGGCGTACGCTCGATCTGGCAAGTACCCACTATTTTGTTCGGTACTTACCCGCACGTAAGTGACACCCTCAGGAGGACGGTCCCGATGGCCTCGACGGAGCGCTGCGGCCCCTACATCTGCGGCATCGACGCCGCCATGGACGTGGTGACCGGCAAGTGGAAGTCGCTGATCCTGTGGGAGCTGGCTGCCCACGGGACTCGCCGGTTCGGCGAGTTGCGCCGCGGGCTACCGGGCGTGAGCGAGAAGATGCTCGTCCAGCACCTGCGGGAGATGGAGACCGACGGCCTGGTCCACCGCGAGGTGTACCCGCAGGTCCCGCCCAAGGTCGAGTACTCGCTGACCGACGACGGCCGGGCGCTCAACGAGGCGCTGGGCCCGCTCGGGGACTGGGGGCGGAAGCGCATCGCCCGGATCGGCGCGGAGTTGGTCACGCCGTAGCGCCGGCGGGCCGACGGCCCGCGGCTCAGCGGTCGAGGCCGACCAGCAGGTGGCGGGCGGCGGCACCCAGGGCGTCGGACGCAGGCGTGGCGGGGAGCGCCGACAGCGCGGCGAGGGCGCGGTCGACGTGGGCGCCCGCCTCGGCGATCGACTGCGCCACGCCGTCGCCGGCCCGAACGAGCGCGAGGGCTCGGGCCTGCGCCGCGCCGTCGAGCGGGCCGCCCAACAGCGGCCGCAGCTCGTCGCCCCCCGGGCCCGCCAGCGTGCGCAGCACCGGGAGGTTGTAGACGCCCTCGGCCATGTCGTGGCCCGCCGGCTTGCCCAGCTCGTCGTCGGTGGCCACGACGTCGAGGATGTCGTCGACGACCTGGAACGCCATCCCGTAGTGCAGGCCGTAGTCGGTGAGGGCGTCGACGTGGATGCGGGGGAGGTCGCCTACGATGCCGCCGATGCGGCAGGCCGTCGAGTACAGGGCCGCGGTCTTCCCCTCGATGGCCGCCTCGTAGTCCGCGACCGTGCGGTCGACCTGGTACGCGCGCTGCAGCTCGCGGACCTCGCCCGTGCACAGCCGCCCGATCGTCGATGCCAGGAGCCCGGCCACCTCGGTCCCGAGCGAGGCGGCCAGCTCGGAGGCGCGGGCCAGCAGGAAGTCGCCCGAGAGGATCGCCCGCAGGTTGCCCCAGCGGGAGTTGACGCTGTCGACGCCGTGCCGGGTGTCGGCCTCGTCGATGACGTCGTCGTGGTGCAGCGATCCGACGTGGACCAGCTCGCACGCCACCCCGCCGGTGATCGCCTCGTCGCTCACGACCGCCTCGGCGTCGCCGGTGGTGGACGACAGCGCCGCCAGCAGGGGCCGCAGGCGCTTGCCGCCCGCCCGCACGAGGTGCGACGCCATCTCGGTCATGGCCTCGTCGTCGGTCTCGACCGCGGCCAGCAGCCGCTTCTCGACCCGCTCGCGGAGGCCCGGCATGCCGGGGAGGTCGAGGAGGGGGTTGGGCGCGGCCACGGGCAGACGCTAGGTGACCTGGATGCAGAGCGAGAAACCGCCGGGCGATCCCGCGGCCGGACCGGACGACATCGGTCACACCCGTTGACTTCGAGCGCGCTCGAATTCGTACGGTCCGCGCATGACCACCACCAGCCACCGATCTCCCCACCACCGCCTCCCCACACGCACGCTCGACACCTACCGCCTCCTCGGCCGCTCGGGGCTGCGCGTCTCCCCGCTGTCGCTCGGCACCATGACGTTCGGCGCCGACTGGGGCTGGGGCGCCGACGAGACCGAGGCCCGGCGCATGTTCGACGCCTACGTCGACCGCGGCGGCAACTTCGTCGACACCGCCAACCAGTACACGCAGGGCACCTCCGAGCGGTTCGTCGGCGACTTCGCCAAGGGCCGGCGCGACCGGCTCGTGATCGCCACGAAGTACACGATGTCCGTCGAGCCCGGCGACCCGAACGCCGGCGGGAACCACCGCAAGAGCATGATGCGCTCGGTCGAGCGGAGCCTCGAACGGCTCCAGACCGACTACATCGACCTTCTCTACCTGCACGTCTGGGACGGGCTCACGCCGGCGGAAGAGATCCTGCGCGGCCTCGACGACCTGGTCCGGTCCGGCAAGGTGCTCTACGCGGGCATCTCGGACACCCCGGCCTGGCAGGTCGCCCGCATGCAGGCCATCGCTGACCTGCGGGGCTGGTCCCCGCTCGTGGCGCTGCAGATCGAGTACAGCCTGATCGAGCGCACGGTCGAGCGTGAGCTCGTCCCGATGGCCCGCGAGCTGGGCCTCGGCGTGCTGCCGTGGTCGCCGCTCGGCAGCGGCGTCCTCACCGGGAAGTACACCCACGCCGACCTGGAGGGCGGTGACGGCGACCCCAACCCGGTCGGCACCCGGCGCAACGTCGCGGCCGCGGCGGGGTCGCTGACCGAGCGGTCGCTGGCCATCGCCGACGTGGTCGGCGAGGTGGCCGCCGAGACGGGGCACTCGCGGGCCCAGGTGGCGCTGGCGTGGACGCTGCTCGACCCGGCCGTGACCTCGACCATCCTGGGCGCCCGCACGCTCGACCAGCTCGAGGACAACCTCGGAGCGCTCGACGTGACGTTCACGGTCGAGCAGCGGGCCCGGCTCGACGAGGCCAGCGCCGTCGAGCTCGGCTTCCCCCACGACATGCTGCGATCGGACATGCCCCGGGGCCTGATGTTCGGCGGCACCACCATCGAGCCCCGCAGGTGACCGCCCCACCCGATACGATTTCCCCCGCGGAGCTGGTCGCCCGGACGACCGATCTCGCGGGGGAAATCGCCTGGCTGGCCCGCACGCGCCCCGAGCGAAGTACGGTCGGGTCGTCGATCGAGCCGGCCAGGGGAGGGGTGGTGTTCGAACGCTTCACCGACCGGGCCCGGCGGGTCGTGGTGCTGGCGCAGGAGGAGTCGCGCCGCCTCGACCACAACTTCATCGGCACCGAGCACATCCTGCTCGGGCTGATCCAGGAGCGCGAGGGCGTCGCCGCCCAGGCGCTCGGTGCGCTCGGCATCCGGCTCGAGGCCGTGCGGGCCAGGGTCGAGGAGATCGTCGGCCGGGGCGATTCGACGCCCTCGGGCCACATCCCGTTCACGCCTCGGGCCAAGAAGGTGCTCGAGCTGTCGCTGCGCGAGGCGCTCCAGTTCGGCCACAACTACATCGGGACCGAGCACCTGCTGCTGGGCCTGATCCGCGAGGGTGAGGGCGTGGCCGCCACGGTGCTGGTGGGGCTGGGCGCCGACCTGGAGTCCGTGCGGCAGAAGGTCGTCCAGCTCCTTGCCGGGGGGCCGGGCTCGGGAGTCCCGCCCGAGCTGTTGGCCGATCCCGGGACGAGAGCCGCCGTGATCGCGACCGCGGTGCCGTACGAGCCCGGGCAGACGAGCACGTCCCCCGGCGGCGAGCTCTTCCGGGCCGCACTCGACCGCCTGGTGCTGCGCCGGTTCACCGTGTCCTCGTGTCGGGTGCTGCTGCTGGCCGAGTCCGAAGCGCTGCGTCTCGGCACGACCACCGTCGGGCCCGAGCACCTGCTCCTCGGCCTGCTGGCCGAGGGCGAGGGCGCGGCAGCCGTCGCGCTGGGCGCCATGGGCATCGACCTGGCGACGGCGCGGGACGAGGCCGACCGCGCGCTCGGCCGCCGCCCGCTCGGCGGGCCCGCGCGGGCCACGTTCTCCGACCTCGCACTCGACGCTCTCGAGCGCGCCCTGGCTGAGTCGCTGACGGTCGGGCGGGACACCGTCGACACCCGCGAGCTGCTGCTGGGACTCGTCCAGCAGGCCGAACGCGGCCTGGGCCTGATGGAGGCCACGTTCGGGTTGCTGGGCACGTCCGCGTCGGCCGTCCGGGAGACCGTCACCGCGGCCGAGTCCGATCCCGACGCCGGCCCCGAATCCCCCGCGGGCGAGCCGTGACCGGCGTCCCTTCCCCGCTCGACCACCGTGCGTGCTCGGCCACGCGCGATCCGGTTACGACTCCTGGCGTTCATCCTGGCGGCGGTCTCGTCGTCGTACCGGGGCTGTAGAGTTTCCCCACGGATCCCCCGACTGGCGGGAGGCAAGTCTCTTGTTCGAACGGTTCACCGACCGGGCGCGACGGGTCGTGGTCTTGGCCCAAGAGGAAGCCCGGCTCCTCAACCACAACTACATCGGCACCGAGCACATCCTGCTCGGCCTCATCCACGAGGGTGAGGGTGTCGCGGCCAAGGCGCTCGAGTCGCTGGGCATCAGCCTCGAGGCCGTACGCCAGCAGGTCGAGGAGATCATCGGCCAGGGCGGCTCGTCGCCCTCTGGGCACATCCCGTTCACGCCCCGCGCCAAGAAGGTCCTCGAGCTGTCGCTGCGCGAGGCGCTGCAGCTCGGCCACAACTACATCGGCACCGAGCACATCCTCCTCGGCCTCATCCGCGAGGGCGAGGGCGTCGCGGCCCAGGTGCTGGTCAAGCTGGGCGCCGACCTCTCGCGGGTCCGCCAGCAGGTCATCCAGCTCCTGTCGGGCTACCAGGGCTCCGGCGGTCCCGGGCCCGAGAAGGCGGGCGCCACGCCGGGCGGCGGCTCCTCCGAGAACCAGCCCACCGGCTCGCTGGTCCTCGACCAGTTCGGCCGCAACCTCACCCAGCTCGCTCGCGAGAAGAAGCTCGACCCCGTCATCGGCCGCACCCGCGAGATGGAGCGGGTCATGCAGGTCCTCTCTCGCCGCACCAAGAACAACCCGGTGCTGGTGGGCGAGCCCGGCGTCGGCAAGACGGCGATCGTCGAGGGCCTGGCCCAGGCGATCGTGGCCGACGACGTCCCCGAGACGCTGAACAACAAGCAGCTCTACACCCTCGACCTGGGTGCGCTGGTGGCGGGCAGCCGCTACCGGGGCGACTTCGAGGAGCGCCTCAAGAAGGTGCTCAAGGAGATCCGCACCCGCGGCGACATCATCCTGTTCATCGACGAGATCCACACGCTCGTCGGGGCGGGGGCCGCCGAGGGCGCCATCGATGCCGCCTCGATCCTCAAGCCGATGCTGGCCCGGGGCGAGCTGCAGACCATCGGCGCCTCGACGCTCGACGAGTACCGCAAGCACTTCGAGAAGGACGCCGCCCTCGAGCGCCGCTTCCAGAAGATCACGGTCGACGAGCCCACGGTGGCCCACACGATCGAGATCCTGAAGGGCCTGCGCGACCGCTACGAGGCCCACCACCGGGTCACCATCACCGACCAGGCGCTGGTCGCCTCGGCCAACCTCGCCGACCGCTACATCAGCGACCGGTTCCTGCCCGACAAGGCCATCGACCTCATCGACGAGGCCGGCAGCCGGCTGCGCATCCGCCGCATGCAGACCCCGGGCGACTACAAGGACCTCGAGAACGAGCTCGCCGGGGTCGTCGAGTCGAAGAAGAAGGCCGTCGAGGCGCAAGACTTCGAAGAGGCCGGCCGCCTCCGCGACACCGAGAAGGAGCTCCTGGCCCGCAAGGAGACCAAGGAGCGCGAGATCAAGGACTCGGGCGTCGACCTGTTCGACGAGGTCGACGAAGAGGCCATCGCCGAGGTCCTCTCGCTGTGGACGGGCATCCCCGTCTACAAGCTCACCGAGGAAGAGACGCAGAAGCTGCTGCGCATGGAGGACGAGCTGCACAAGCGGGTCGTCGGCCAGGAAGACGCCATCAGGGCGGTCAGCCAGGCCATCCGGCGCACGCGGGCCGGCCTCAAGGACCCCAAGCGTCCCAGCGGCTCGTTCATCTACCTGGGCCCGTCCGGCGTGGGCAAGACCGAGCTGGCCAAGACGCTCGCCGAGTTCCTGTTCGGCGACGAGACGGCGCTGATCCAGCTCGACATGTCCGAGTACATGGAGAAGCACACGGTCTCCCGCCTGGTCGGGTCACCTCCGGGCTACGTCGGCTACGAGGAGGGTGGCCAGCTCACCGAGGCCGTGCGGCGCAAGCCGTTCTCGGTCGTGCTGTTCGACGAGATCGAAAAGGCCCACCCCGACGTGTTCAACACGTTGCTCCAGATCCTGGAGGAGGGGCGCCTCACCGACGCCCAGGGCCGCTCGGTCGACTTCCGCAACACCGTGCTGATCATGACGTCCAACCTGGGCACCGCCGACCTGCGCAAGGCCAGCGTCGGTTTCGCCCGGTCCGACGAGGCCGTCTCCTACGAGAAGATGAAGGAGAAGGTCAACGACGCCCTCAAGCTGCACTTCCGTCCCGAGTTCCTGAACCGCATCGACGACACGATCGTGTTCCACGAGCTCACCAAGGACGAGGTCACCCAGATCGTCGACCTGATGGTCGCCCGGGTGCAGCGCCAGCTCGAGGGGCAGGGCCTGGGCCTCGAGCTCACCCAAGAGGCCAAGTACCTGCTGGCCGACAGGGGCTACGACCCGCAGCTCGGCGCCCGCCCGCTGCGCCGGGCCATCCAGCGCATGGTGGAAGACCCGGTGTCCGAGAAGCTGCTCCTCAAGGAGCTGCGGGCCGGCGAGATCGTCGTGGTCGACGTGGAAGACGACCCCGACTCCCCGGGCGACAAGCGCATCGTGTTCCGCTCGGTCGAGGGGTTCAGCCCGCCGCCGATGGAGCTCGCCGAGGCCGGAGACGCCTGACCCCGCCCACCACGGCACGTCCACTGCACAGCGATCGAGGGCCGCCCTTCCGGGCGGCCCTCGGCGCGTGCCGGGCGTCGGGGGCGGCCCGTTACAGTCCGTGCCTCAGTCCTGCCGGTCCGACCATGCCCCGACGCCTGCTCCTCCCCCTGTCGATCCTCCTCGCCCTGGCTGCCTCGGCGTGCGAGGTGCGCACGACGGTCGATGTCGCCGTGGCCGAGGACGGATCCGGCGAGGTCGCGGTCACGGTCCGCCTCGACGACGAGGCGCTGGCCCGGGTGCCCGACGTCGACGGCGACGGCACCTCCGGGCTCGCCGACCTGGCCGCGCTCGTGCGCACCGAGGACCTGGTGGCGGCGGGGTGGACGGTCGGCGAGCCCGCCGAGTCGGGGGAGGGCGGAGCGGCGCTGCGGGTGACGCGGCCGTTCGGCACGCCCGACGAGGCGGACACGATCCTCGCCGAGCTGACCGGCCCGTCGGGGGTGCTGCGCGACCTCGACGTCAGCCGCTCGACGTCGTTCGGGCGCACAGAGCTGGGGTTCAGCGGGACCGCCGACCTGAGCGGCGGGCTCGAGGCGTTCGGCGACGAGGGGCTGGCTGCCGCGCTCGACGGCGAGCCCCTGGGCCAGGACGCGGCTGCGATCGAGGCGGCGGCGGGCGTGCCGCTGGCCGAGGCGGTGACGTTCGAGATCACGGCCGACCTCGACGGCCGGGCGACGAGCTGGACCCCGGTGCTCGGAGACGCGCCGGTGACCATGGCGGCCGACACGACCGCCTACGACCTGCCGGTCCTGGTGCTGGCCGCGGTGGCGGTGGCCGCCGCGCTGGCCCTGGTCGTGGTGCTGGTGGTCCGCCTGGTCCGCTCGCGCCGCCGGGGGTGAGGGGGCGGCTCGGGTCCCGGGATCGCCGAAAGTGTCACACCCCGTCCCTAGGGTGCGCTCCATGCCCCGGCTGAGGTCCGTGTACCGCTGTTCCGAGTGCGGCGCCGAGGCGCCGAAGTGGACGGGCTGGTGCCCGGCGTGCGAGTCGTCGGGCACGCTGTCCGAAGAGCCGGTGGCGCCGGCGTCCGGCAGCTCGAGGGCCGGCCTGCCCGCGCTGGCGCCGCGGTCGGTGCCCATCCCCATCGCCGAGGCCGTGGGCGACGCCACCGAGCCGGTGCCCACGGGCGACGTCGAGCTCGACCGCGTGCTCGGCGGCGGGCTGGTGCCCGGGTCCGTCACCGTGTTGGGGGGCGAGCCGGGCGTGGGCAAGTCCACCCTGCTGCTGCAGGCGCTGGCCTCCATCGCCGCCGGCGGCGCCACGTGCCTCTACGTGACGGCCGAGGAGTCGGCACGGCAGGTGGCGCTGCGGGCCGAGCGGATGGGGGTCACGTCGCCGTCACTGTGGCTCGTGTCCGAGACGGCCGTGCCCCACGTCATCGCCCACATCGACGCCTTGGCGCCCGACGTGGTGGTCGTCGACTCCATCCAGGCCGTCCACGACCCCGAGCTGGCGTCGGCGCCGGGCTCGGTGGGCCAGGTCCGGGGGTGCGCCCACCGCCTGGTGGCCGAGGCCAAGAGCCGCGACGTCAGCATCGTGCTCGTGGGCCACGTGACCAAGGAGGGCGGCCTCGCCGGGCCCCGGGTGCTCGAGCACATGGTCGACACCGTGCTGGCCTTCGAGGGCGAGCGCCACCACGCCCTCCGCATGCTCCGGGCGGTCAAGCACCGGTTCGGCAGCACGCATGAGCTGGGCCTGTTCGAGATGGGCGACGCCGGCCTCGTCGGCGTGCCCGATCCCAGCGCCCTGTTCCTGGCCGACCGCCAGATCGGGGTCCCGGGCTCGGTCGTCGCTCCGGTGCTCGACGGTCAGCGGCCGCTGCTGGTCGAGGTCCAGGCGCTGGTGGTTCCGGGCACCACCCCCAACCCGCGCCGCACGACCCAGGGGGTCGACTCGGGGCGCCTGTCCCAGGTGCTGGCCGTGCTGCAGAGCCGGGCCGAGCTCGACCTGGGCACCGCCGAAGTCCACGTGGCGGTCGCCGGCGGCGTCCGGGTGGTCGAGCCCGGCGTCGACCTGGCCATGGCGCTGGCCATCGCCTCGTCGGCCACGGGCCGTCCGCTGCCCGCCGACCTCGTGACCTGCGGCGAGATCGGGCTGGGCGGCGAGCTGCGGCAGGTCCACCGCACCGAGCGCCGCCTCGCCGAGGCGGCCCGGCTCGGGTTCTCGCGGGCGATCGTGCCCCGCTCGGCGCCCGACGCCCCGAACGGCATGCGGCTGGCGCGGGTGGCATCGCTCGGCGAGGCGCTGCACGGCCACGCGCTGCGCCTGCACGCTGTCTAGCGATCCTTGCGACGCGGCACCGGGTCGCCACGCGGCGACGTGTGGCGACCGCAGTACGCTTGCGCCGTGGTCACTCGTCCCAGCGCCGAGCTCATGGACGCGCTCGCCTCCGTGGCCCCCGGCACGGCGCTGCGCGAGGGCATCGACCGCATCCTCCAGGCCAGCAAGGGCGCGCTCATCGTGGTGGGCGACGGCCCCGAGGTGCTCAACATCTGCTCGGGTGGCTTCCTGCTCGACGCCGCCTTCAGCCCGCAGCGCCTGTCCGAGCTGGCCAAGATGGACGGCGCCATCATCCTGGCCAGCGACGCCAGCCGGATCGCCCGCGCCAACGTCCACCTGGTGCCCAACCCCAACGTGCCCACGTCCGAGACCGGCACGCGGCACCGCACGGCCGAACGGGTGGCGCGCTCGATCGACGTGCCGGTCGTGTCGGTGTCCGAGGACATGGCGATCATCGCCGTGTACGTCGGCGACGAGAAGCACCCGCTCGAGGCCATCCCCCGCCTGCTGGTGCGGGCCAATCAGGCGCTGCAGACCCTCGAGCGCTACCGCGACCGGCTCGACGGGGTCACCGCCTCGCTGTCGGCCCTCGAGGTCGAGGATCTCGTGACCGTGCGCGACGTGGTCAACGTGCTGCAGCGCACCGAGATGGTGCGCCGCATCGCGGACGAGATCTCAGCCGACATCGTCCAGCTCGGCGTCGACGGCCGCCTGGTCAAGCTCCAGCTCGAGGAGCTGATGGGCGGCGTCGAGGACGACCGGCGCCTCGTCATGCTCGACTACTTCTCCTCCGAGGGCGACTGGAAGATCGACCAGGCGATGGACGCGCTGGCCGCCATGGGCACCGAGGAGCTGCTGGACGCGGCGGCGGTGGCCGCCACGCTGCAGTTGCCGGGCGAGTCGGCCGACCTCGACGCCGGCGTGCAGCCCCGCGGCTACCGCCTCCTGGCCCGCATCCCCCGCCTGCCCGAGTCGGTCGTCGAGCGCATCGTCGACCGGTTCGGCTCGCTCCAGAAGATCATGCGGGCCACGATCGACGACCTCGACGACGTGACCGGCGTGGGCGCCACCCGGGCGCGGGCCATCAAGGACGGCCTCTCGCGCCTGGCCGAGTCGAGCATCCTCGACCGCTACAGCTAGTCGTCGTCGAAGCGGAGCTTCGACGACGAGTTATCGGTGTCGGCCTGCGGCCGACGCGATTCCCTGTCGCTCGACCGGCAAGCCGGATCGAGCGACGGCGGGGGGCTCCGGCGGAGCCTCCGCCCCCCACACCCCCCGCCGGCGCGTGCGGCGAAGGCGAGCTGCGCAGCCCACGCCGCCCGGCGCCTCACCTCGCGGGTGCGCTCGGGCCGAGCCCGGGGCGGTAGACCTTGCCGCATGCGCATCACGTTGCCGTCCGGGACGCCTGCCGAGATCGCCCGGCCCGACGGGTCCGCTGACCGTGGGCTGGTCGTCATCCCCGACATCGGCAGCCTGCGGCCGCTGTTCGACGATCACGTCGCCCGGCTGGCCGCCGAGAACGCCTGGGTCGTGTGCGCCTTCGACGTGTGGGGCGGGCGCGACGACCTGTCGACGCTCGAGGCCCGCCTGGCCGCCGGCGGCGCGCTCGACGACGAGCGGGTGCTGGGCGATGCGGTGGCCGCGGCCGACGCCACGGGCGTCGAGCCGGTGGCGGTCGTGGGGTTCTGCATGGGCGGGATGTACGCCCTCAAGGCCGCCGGCACCGGGCGGTTCGCACGGGCGGTGTCGTTCTATGGCATGGGCCGGGTGCCCGAGATGTGGCAGGGCCCGACGCAGGGCGAGCCGCTCGACGCGCTCGAAGCCCCCGGCGCGTGCCCCGCGCTCGAGATCGCCGGCACCGTCGACCCGTGGCTGCCGGCCGACGACCTTGCGGCCCTCGAGGCCGCAGGCGTCGAGGTCGTGCGGTACGAGGGCGCCGATCACGGCTTCGCCCACGACCCGTCGCGCCCGGCGCACCGCCCGGGCGACGCCGCCGACGCCTGGCGCCGCGCCATCGCCCACATCGGCGCCGCCTGACCGCCACCGCGGGACAGCCGGGTGGCGAGGCAATGGGTTCCATCGGCGGGAGCCCGAGGCAATGGGTTCCACATGCGGAACCCGTGCCTCATCCTCGCGAGGTCGGAACCGATTGCCTCGCCACGTCGCCACCTCGCCACCTCGCCGGCCGCTGCCCGAGGCCGCCGGGCGTCAGCGGGCGCGGCGTTCGAGCTGCTCGCGGTCGGTGATGCGGTAGCGGCGCTCGGACTGCTCGATCCACCCGAGGCGGACGAAGCTGGCGATCGCCTTGTTCACCCGCTCGCGGGAGGCGCCGACCATGGCGGCCAGCTCCTCTTGCGTCACCGGCAGCGTGAACTCGTCGGCGCCGGCGGCCATCTCCACCAGGCGCTTGGCGGTGCGCCCGGTGACGTCGAGGAACACGGAGTCGGCGAGCGCCACGTCCATGTTCCGCAGGCGTCCGGCGAGCAGGGCCACCACGCCCCACAGCAGCTCGGGACGGTTCTCGTAGACCTCGCGGATGGGCCCGTAGCCGATGGCCAGCACCTGCGACTGCTCGAGCGCCCGCGCCTCGGCGGTGCGGCCCTGCTTCTCGAAGAGCTGCATCTCGCCGAACAGGTCGCCGGGCTCCATCAGCGCCACGACCGATTCGCGCCCGTCGATCGACCGCTTGGCGATGGCGATGCGCCCGGAGATGACGACGTACAGCGTGTCGGGGGCGTCGTCCTCGTGGAACAGCACGTCGCCGCGGCGGAGATCCTCTGTGGTGCTGGCGTCGGCGAGGTGCAGCAGCTCTTGCGGGGTCAGATCGGCGAAAAGATCGACGTCGGCGAGCAGGTCGGTGGGGCTCATCAAACGGGAACGATAACGATGCGCCGACCTGTCGTCCCGACAGATGGTCCGAACCCGGCGGACGGCGCCGGCGGCGGTAGCCTCCGCCGCACCATGGCAGCCGTGTGGGTGATCGTCGTCGCGGCCGGATCCGGGCGCCGCTTCGGGGGCGCGAAGCAGTACGAGGCGCTGGCCGGGCGGCGGGTCGTCGACTGGTCGCTGGACGCGGCACGAACAGTCGCCGACGGGGTCGTCCTCGTCGTCGCCGACGATCACGCCGGCGACGTGGAGCCGGCCGCCGATGCGGTCGTGGCCGGCGCGGCCACCCGTTCCGGCTCGGTGCGCGCCGGCCTGGCGGCCGTGCCGGCGGCGGCCGACGTCATCGTGGTGCACGACGCCGCCCGCCCCCTCGCCGACGCCGCCCTGTTCGCGGCCGTGGTCGAGGCCGTGCGCTCGGGGGCCGACGCCGCCCTGCCGGGTGCGCCCGTGAACGACACGCTCCGCGCCCACGACGGCGAGCTGGTCGACCGGGACGGGCTCGTGGCCGTCCAAACACCGCAGGCTTTCGGGGCTGCCGTCCTCCGGGCCGCGCACCGTCCCGGTGCGGAGGCCACCGACGATGCGTCGCTGGTCGAGGCCGATGGTGGCAAGGTGGTCGTCGTGCCCGGCTCGCCCGACAACCTGAAGATCACCAGCCCCACCGACCTGGTGGTGGCCGAGGCGCTGCTCCGTGCCCGCTGAGACGGGCGCCGGCCCAGCGGTCGCCACGAGCCCGGCCCGGCCCGGCCTGCCCGCGCTGCGCATCGGGCAGGGCTTCGACCTCCACCCGTTCTCCGACGACCCCGCACGCCGCCTCGTGCTGGGCGGCGTCGAGTTCCCCGGCGAGCGCGGCCTGGCGGGCCACAGCGACGCCGACGTCATCGCCCACGCGGTCACCGACGCGCTGCTGGGCGCCGCCGGACTGGGCGACATCGGCCAGCACTTCCCCGACACCGACCCCGCGCTGGCGGGCGCCGACTCGATCGGCATGCTGGGTCAGGCGGTGGCCGACGTGCGGGCCGCGGGGTGGGCGCCGCAGAACGTCGACTGCACGGTCGTGCTCGAGGCGCCGAAGCTGGCGCCACGCCGAGCCGCCATCAGCGAGCGCCTGTCCGCCACGGTGGGCGCCCCCGTCACGGTCAAGGGCAAGCGGGCCGAGGGCCTGGGGTCGCTCGGCCGGTCCGAGGGCGTGGCGTGCTTCGCCGTCGCCCTGCTCGTGGGGGCGTCGTGACGCCGCCCCGGGGTTCGGGTCGCTCGGGGGCCTCAGGCCGCGGCGGGTCGGGCCGCGGCGGCTCGGGACGCGGCGGTGGCAGCAGTGGCGCGGGGCGGGGCGGCGGTGGCACCGGACGCGGCGCCGGCGGGGGCGGGGGCCGGGGGAGCGCCGGCCAGGGTCGCCCCGGCGATCCCCGGGGCCGCGGGCCCGGTCCGGCGCGTGGTGGGCGACGCCCGCCGCCGACCCGCATCACCACGCCGGGCGTCGCCGATCGGGCGGGCACGCTGAAGCCGGGCCGGCGTGGGCGCGTGTCGTCCGGGGCTGCACGCGGCCTCGGCGGCGACCAGGTCGAAGGGCGCCAGGCCGTGCGCGAGCTGCTCATCGCCGGGCGCCGGCCCGTCCGCGAGGTGTGGATGGTCGACGACCGCGACGACTCGCCGATCCTGGCCGACATCCGCGAGCTGGCCGCCGGGGCTCGGGTGACCGTCACGACCGTCAGCCGCGGGCGCTTCGCGGCGCAGGCCCGGTGCGAGGCGCCCCAGGGCGTGCTGGCCCTGGCGGCCCCGCTGCCCGAGGCGGACCTGGACGCCCTCGTCGTCCCGCACGGGCGCACGCCGCCGTTCCTCGTGGCGCTGGACGGGGTCACCGACCCGGGCAACCTCGGCGCCATCCTGCGGTCGGCCGAGTGCGCCGGGGTGACCGGGGCGATCCTGCCGCGACACCGCGCGGTCCACGTCACGCCGGCGGCCACCAAGGCGGCCGCCGGGGCCGTCGAGCACGTGCCGATGGCCGTGGTCGGCGGGCTGCCCTCGGCGATCGCCGACCTGCGCCGGGCCGGCGTGCACGTGGTCGGCCTCGACGGTGCGGCCAGCACGTCCCTGTACGACATGGCGGGTGCCGACGGGCCGGTCTGCGTCGTGCTGGGGGCCGAGGGCCGCGGCCTGTCCCGCCTGGTGCGGGAGCGCTGCGACGAGGTGGTGGCGATCCCCATGGCCGGCGTCCTGGGCTCGCTCAACGTGTCGGCCGCCGCGGCCCTCGCCTGCTTCGAGGTCGCCCGCCGGCGCTGACGACGGGCGTCGCACCGCGGCGGCGACCGATGATCCCGGCATTCCCTGCCCGTCGTGGTGGAGGAACCCCGTGCAGCTCGAGGAGAGCCCGCCATGCGAGAACTCGTCCTGAACACGTTCCTCACCCTCGACGGCGTGATGCAGGCGCCGGGCGGTCCCGAGGAGGACCCCACCGGCGGGTTCACGCAGGGGGGCTGGTCGGTGCCGTACTGGGATGAGCAGATGACCGAGGTCATGGGCAAGGGGCTCGGCGAGCCGTTCGCCCTGCTGCTCGGCCGCAAGACCTACGAGATCTTCGCCGCCCACTGGCCGCACGTCAGCGAGGAGGAGCGCGCGGCCCGGGGCGGCACCGCCCCCGAGGGGGACGAGCCGGTCGCCGCCGCGCTGAACGCCGCCACGAAGTACGTGGCGTCGACCACGCTCACCGAGGTGACGTGGGCCAACTCGGTGCTGCTCGAGGGCGACGTGGCGGACGCCGTCGCCACCCTCAAGCAGCAGGACGGGCCCGACATCCAGGTGCACGGCAGCTGGAACCTGATCCAGACCCTGCTGCAGCACGGGCTGGTGGACGAGTACCGGCTGTGGACGTTCCCCGTGCTCGTCGGCCCGGGCAAGCGGCTGTTCGCCGACGGGACCGTGCCGGCGGGCCTCCAGCTCGTCGACAGCGCCACGTCGTCCACCGGGGTCGTCATGGCGACCTACCGCGCGGCGGGCCAGCTCGCCCTCGGCTCGTTCGCCTTCGAGGACCCGACCGACGAGGAGGTCGCGCGCCGCTCCGGCCTGACCGACGCGTGACGTGCGACGTGAGACGGGCGAGACGCGAAGGAGAGCCCGAGGCGGGGTTCGAACCCGCGACCTGACGCTTACAAGGCGCCTGCTCTGGCCAGCTGAGCTACTCGGGCGGGCACGCGACACTACCGGGGGGTGCTTGCATCGCGCATGCCGCCCGGCCAGCCTTTGTCCAGTGGCACTCACCTCTCGTGACCGAGCGATCCTCGACCTCGAGCGGGGCTGGTGGCTGCTCCCGTCGTCGAAGGGGGCCGCCGTCCGCGACCGCCTCGACCTCTCCCCGACCCGCTACTACCAGTTGCTGAACCGGCTGATCGACGACCCGGCCGCCCTCGCCTACGACCCGCTGGTCGTGCACCGGCTGCGCCGGGCGCGTGCCCAGCGCCGGCGGGCTCGTGCCGAGGGTCGTCGCACGGCCGGCGGCCAGTAGGAGGCCATCCATGCAGACCACCGAACGTCCCCCCGCTGGCCCCACGCGCGGGTCCAGCCCCATGCGCGGGGTCGTCCTGGTGGCCGTCGCCGTCGTGCTGGGATTCTTCGTCCTGCGGGCCATCGAGGACACCGGCGGGGGGCCCACGCCCGAGGAGATCGAGGCGGCCAACGACACCACTGCGTCGAGCGAGGACGCCGCGGCCTCCAGCGACACGACGGCGGCGCCCGCGGCCCGCCCGCCCGGCGAGGTCGTCGTGCTGGTGGCCAACGTGTCGGGGGTGCAGGGCGCGGCAGCGAACCAGGCGGACGCGATCGCCGGCGGGGGTTACCAGGTCCTGCCCGCCGCCAACGCGCCGGCCGAGGTCGAGGCCACGCAGGTCCTGGCCACGGCCGGGTACGAGGCCGACGCCGCGGCGCTGGCCGCGGCCATCGGCGCGCCACCCGAGTCGGTGGCGGCGATGCCCGAGCCGCCCCCGATCGACCCGACCGGCGCGCACGTCGTGGTGATGCTCGGCCCCGACCTGGCCGGCTGAGGGCTCGAGCGCCGACGAGATTCGGGGCGCCATGGGTACCTCCGCCGCTCTGGCGCCGTTCCGCGCCCGTCCGGCCGACGCCGCCGTCGTCGTCGACTTCGACGGCACGCTGTCGCCGATCGTGGACGACCCGGCCGCGGCCCGGGCCGCAGACGGCGCCGCCGAGGCGCTGGTCGCGCTGGCGGGGCGGCTCGGACTCGTGGCGGTGATGTCGGGACGGCCCACCGACTTCCTCCGGACCGTCGTGCCGGCCGGCGTCACCCTGTCGGGCCTCTACGGCCTCGAGGTCGTGCGCGACGGCGTGCGCACCGACCACCCGGACGCGGGGACCTGGCGGGCCGTCGTCGCCGACGCCGCTCGCCGCTCCGCCGAGCGCGGGCCCGCGGGCATGGACGTCGAGCCCAAGGGCCTGTCGCTCACGCTCCACTACCGGCGGCATCCCGAGGCCGCCGACGCCGTGGCGGCGTGGGCGGACGAGGAGGCGGCGCGCTCGGGCCTCGAGGTGCGGGCCGCCAAGATGTCGGTCGAGCTGCACCCTCCGATCGCCGCCGACAAGGGCACGGCCCTCGAGGCGCTGGCGGGTGGGTTCGGTGCGGTGTGCTTCGTGGGCGACGACCGGGGTGACCTGCCCGCGTACGACGCCCTGGACCGGATGGCGGCCCGGGGCGTCCACGCGCTACGGGTGGCCGTGGCCAGCGACGAGGCGCCCGCCGAGCTGCTGGCCCGGGCCGACCTGGTGCTGGACGGACCGCTCGCGGTCGTCGCCCTTCTCCGCCGCCTGGCAGGACCGCCGGACGAGGGCTGACCCGTCGCGGCAGGGCCGGAGCCGGGTCAATCCGCCGCGGCGAGCTGGTCGGCGAGCCAGTCGGCCGGGCCGCGGGCCGTCGACAGCTCGCGCAGGCGGGCGGCGCGGGCGGCCCGCTCGTCCGCGGGCATCCGCAGGGCACGATCGAGGGCATCAGCGGTGCCCGCCACGTCGAACGGCGGCACGTCGAGCGCCGCCTCGCCGACCTCGTCCCACACCCCCGCCTCACGGGACAGGCACAGCACGGCGTCGCGCTCGTTGACGATGCCGCCCTCCTTCGCCACGAGGTTGAGCCCGTCGCGGGTGGGGTTCACCAGCAGCACGTCCGCCCGCCGCAGCACCGCCACGGAGCGGGGGTAGTCGTCGCGGGTGTCGTAGACGATGGGCGTCCACCCGGGGGCCGCCCAGCGCTCGTTGATCTCCTCGACCAGCGCCTCGACGTCCTGCTGGTACTCGATGTAGGCGGGGACGCCCGTGCGCGACGGGTACACCGACGCCAGGAACACCACCCGCTCGCGCCATTCGGGACGGCGCTCGAGCAGGAGATCGAAGGCCTGGAACCCCCGCAGGAGGTTCTTGGACAGCTCGATCCGGTCGACGCGGGCCACCACCAGCCGGTCGTCGACGGCCGCCTCGATCTCGGCCAGGGCCGCCCCGCAGGCAGGTGAGGCGGCCGCGTCGCGGACGTCGTCGGCCGCGGTCGGCAGCGGCGACACGAACGTGCGGGGCGTGAGGCCCTGCACGTCGCGGCACGAGGAGACGAAGTCGTCGGCCCAGCGGGCGGTGTGGAACCCGCAGGCCCGGTGGGCGGCCAGCCCCGACACCAGCTCGCCGGCCACGTGCCGCGGCAGCACGCGCAGCCACATGGGCGTGGCGAAGGGCGTGTGGTGGAAGTGCACGGCGACCAGGTCGGGGCGGCTCTCGGCCAGGGTGAGCCCCATGAGCGAAAGGTGGTAGTCCTGCACCAGCACGGCCGCGTCGGCCGGGGCGGCTTCGGCCACGGCGTCGGCGAACGCCCGGTTCACGTCGCGGTACGCCTGCCAGGCGTCGGCCAGCTCCGGCCCGAACGCCGGCTCGCGCGGCAGGTCGTAGAGGCCGTGGTAAAGGAACCACAGCACCTGGTTGCTGATCACGTCGTAGGCCAGCCGGTACGTCTCGCTGTCGATGGCCAGCAGGCGGACCCGGAAGTCCTCGGCGTCGATGACCCCGGCGTCGGCCGCCGCCCGGTCGCCCTCGGACATGGCGGCCGCCACCCACAGCGTGTCGGTGCCGGCGACCAGCGGGCCGATGCCCGACACGAGCCCTCCGGCGCCCCGGCGGGCGGACAGGGCGCCGTCGTCGGAGCGGCGGAACGACAGGGGTCCACGGTTGGACACGATGACGGCGGCGCGGTCCACGACCGAGCGAGGCTATCCGCCCGCCCGGGGGCGCCGTGCGCCGCCACTCGCCGGGGTGGTCGCGAGGCCGGGGGCCGCGATGCGCCACAATCTGCCCTCGTGCGTGTGGTGATCGCCCCCGACAAGATGCGCGGCACGGTGACCGCGCAAGCGGTCGCGGCCGCCGCCGGGCGCGCCGCCGCGGCGGCGGGGTGGAAGGCCGACGAGGTGCCGGTGGCCGACGGGGGCGAGGGCACGCTCGACGTGCTCGGCGGCCCCAACCGCACGACCACGGTGACCGGGCCGCTGGGCGAGCCGGTCGAGGCCGCGTGGCGGCTGGCCGGGCGGACGGCGGTGATCGAGATGGCGCAGGCGTCGGGGCTGGCGCTCGTGGGCGGGCCCCAGGACAACGACCCGATCGGCGCCTCGACGGTGGGCACGGGCGAGCTGTTGGCCGCCGCGGTCGACGCCGGTGCCACCCGCCTCCTGGTGGGCGTGGGCGGCTCGGCCACGACCGACGGCGGGCTCGGCGCCCTGCGCTCGCTGTACCCGTTGCACCGGCTGGCCGGGGTCGACATCGCCGTGCTGTGCGACGTGCGGACCCGGTTCGTGGACGCGGCGGCGGTGTTCGCCCCGCAGAAGGGCGCGTCGCCGGCCCAGGTCGAGCTGCTGCGCCGCCGCCTCGAGCGGCTGGCCGACGTGTACCTGGCCGACCACGGCGTGGACGTGCGCGCGCTCGACGGGGCGGGCGCAGCAGGAGGGCTGGCCGGCGGGCTGGCCGTGGCGGGTGCCCGTCTCGTCGGCGGCTTCGACGCCGTCGCCGACGAGCTCGACCTGCCCGACCTGATCGAGGGCGCCGACCTGGTCGTCACCGGCGAAGGGTTCCTCGACGAGCAGTCGTTCGAGGGCAAGGTGGTGGGCGGTGTCGCCGACCTCGCCCGCGCCGCCCGCGTGCCGTGCGTGGCCGTCGTGGGCGAGGTCGTGCCCGACCTGGCGCCCGAGGTGGGGTCGGGCCTCGAGGTCGTCTCGCTCGTCGCCCGGGTGGGCGACGAACGGGCCCGCGCCGACACCGCGCGCTGCATCGAGGAGGCCGTGGCCGACGTCCTCGCCGCCCTCTGAGACCCGTCGCGAGGCCGGGCCGCGGCCCCCGGGGGAATGGGGGCGGTGGCCAGGGGGTTGGTTACGATTCGGCCGCAGACCGGCCGCGTCCCCGAGCCAAGGACCAGCAACGATGAGCGTCTCCGTTCGCATCCCGACCACCCTGCGCCCCCTCACCGGGGGTCAGTCCGAGGTGTCGCTCGAGGGGTCCGACGTGCGGTCGGTCATCGCCAGCCTCGACGGTGCGCATCCCGGCTTCGCCGACCGCCTGCTCGACGACGAGGGCAACCTGCGCCGGTTCGTGAACGTGTTCGTGGCCGACGACGACATCCGCTTCCTCGACGGCCTCGACACGCCGGTGCCCGACGGCGCCGAGGTGGCGATCATCCCCGCCGTCGCGGGCGGCTGAGACCTGGCCCACCCCCGCCAGGTCGTTAGCACTCTCCGGTTGCGAGTGCTGAAAGTGCGTGGTTGACTGGCTGGCACTCACGTTCGACGAGTGCCAAACCCGTGCCCAACGGAGGGACCTACGGAATGCCGAAGATCATCGCTTTCGACACTGAGGCGCGCCGCAGCCTCGAGGCCGGCATGAACAAGCTGGCCGACGCGGTACGCGTCACGCTCGGGCCCAAGGGCCGCAACGTCGTGCTCGACAAGAAGTGGGGCGCGCCCACGATCACGAACGACGGCGTGTCGATCGCCAAGGAGATCGAGCTCGAGGACCCCTACGAGAGGATCGGGGCCGAGCTGGTCAAGGAGGTCGCCAAGAAGACCGACGACGTCGCAGGTGACGGCACCACCACCGCCACCGTGCTCGCCTGGTCGATGGTGCGCGAGGGCCTTCGCAACGTGGCCGCCGGCGCCAACCCCATGTCGCTCAAGCGGGGCATCGAGGCCGCGGTCGCCACGGCCGTCGAGGCCATCAAGGACCAGGCCGTCGAGATCGACTCGAAGGACCAGATCGCCCAGGTCGCCGGCATCTCTGCAGCCGACACCGAGATCGGCGAGATGATCTCCGAGGCCATCGACAAGGTCGGCAAGGACGGCGTCATCACGGTCGAGGAGTCGCAGACCTTCGGCATGGAGATGGACCTCGTCGAGGGCATGCGCTTCGACAAGGGCTTCATCTCGGCCTACTTCGTCACCGACCCCGACCGCATGGAGTCCGTCTTCGACGACCCCTACGTCCTGCTGGTCAGCGGCAAGATCTCGACGGTGCGCGACCTGCTGCCCGTGCTCGAGAAGATCATGCAGTCGGGCAAGCCGCTCGTGATCATCGCCGAGGACGTCGAGGGCGAGGCCCTGTCGACCCTCGTGGTCAACAAGATCCGCGGCACCTTCAAGTCGGTCGCCATCAAGGCCCCCGGCTTCGGCGAGCGCCGCAAGGCCATGCTGGCCGACATCGCCGTCCTCACCGGCGGCCAGGTCATCAGCGAGGACGTCGGGCTCAAGCTCGAGAACACCACCCTCGACCTGCTCGGCCAGGCCAAGAAGGTCATCGTCACCAAGGACGAGACCACGATCGTCGAGGGCGCCGGGTCGCCCGACGACATCCAGGGCCGCATCAAGCAGATCAAGAACGAGATCGAGAACACCGACTCCGACTACGACCGCGAGAAGCTGCAGGAGCGGCTGGCCAAGCTGTCGGGCGGCGTGGCGGTGCTCAAGGTCGGCGCGGCCACCGAGGTCGAGCTCAAGGAGAAGAAGCACCGCATCGAGGACGCGGTGTCCACCACCAAGGCCGCCATCGAGGAGGGCGTGGTCGCCGGCGGCGGCACCACCCTCGTCCGGGCGCAGGCCAAGGTGCTCGCCCTGGCCGAGACGCTGCAGGCCGACGAGGCCACCGGCGCCCGCATCGTGGCCCGGTCGCTCGAGGCCCCGCTGAAGCAGATCGCCGTGAACGCCGGCCTCGAGGGCGGCGTGGTGATCGAGCGGGTGCGCAGCCTCGACGGCCCCGAGGGCCTCAACGCCGAGACCGGCGACTACGAGGACCTGACCAAGGCCGGCATCATCGACGCCGCCAAGGTCACCCGCTCGGCGCTGCAGAACGCGGCGTCGATCGCGGCGCTCTTCCTCACCACCGAGGCCGTCATCGCCGACAAGCCCGAGGAGGCCCCCGCGGGCGTCCCGGGTGGCGGGATGGAGGACTTCTAGTCCGACCCGCGGCCGAGGAACGTCTCGGTCGTCCAGAGTCCAGCAATGCGCAATCGCCGCCCTTCGGGGCGGCGGTTGCGCGTCCGCACCCGGTCTCGAGAACCGATAGCGTCACCCTGCGAAGTGGGAGCACGACGATGGGGGTGCCGCTGGTGGACCGACGAGATCTGATGCGCACGACCGCAGCCGGGCTGGCCGGGGTGCTCGGCGGCGGAGCGCTCGCCCGCGGCCTCCCTGCGGGCGCGGGTCCCGCCGACGGCGGGCGGCACGGCACGGGCGCGCCCGAGCTGATCTTCCTGTCGCACGTCAACGATCCGGCCACGACCAGCCTCTTCCCGGGCGACCCCGAGTTCACCCTCGAGACGATGGCCACCGTCCCCGTCGACGGCTTCTACATGCAGTACGTGCGTGAGGGCGAGCACACCGGCACCCACTGGGGCGCGCCCGCCCACTTCCAGGAGGGTGGGCTGACCGCCGATCAGCTCGACCCCGGCGACCTGTTCCTCCCGGCCGTGAAGATCGACGTGCGGGCCCAGGCCGCCGAAGACCCCGACTACGGGGTGACGATCGACGACGTCCGGCAGTGGACGCGCCGCTACGGGCGGATCCCGCGTGGCGCGGCCGTCATCCTGTGGACGGGGTGGGAGGCCAAGTGGGGCACCGACGCCTACCCCAACCTCGACGCCGACGGCGTCATCCACCAGCCGGGCTTCCTGCCCGAGACGGTCGAGTGGCTCATCGAGACGCGGCGGCTCGACGAGCGGGGGGCGCTGGGCACCGACACGTTCGGCCCCGACCGCGGGATCGACGAGACCTTCGCCGTGTCGGTCCTGCTCTACGACCGGCATCGCATCAGCCTCGAGAACCTCGCGAACCTCGAGTCGCTGCCCGCGAGGGGTGCCTGGGTGCTGGTGGGCGGCCCGCGCAACAAGGCGGGCTCGGGGTCGACCGCCACGATCTACGGGGTGCTGCCCGCGGACTGAGCCGTCACCGCAGCTCTGCGGGCTCGAGCCTCGACTCTGCGGTGTCGAGCGTCGACTCTGCGGTCTCGAGGGTCCGCGCCAGCTCGGGCCGGTAGTGGACGGCGATCCCCTTGCCCCCGCGCTTGCCCGCGTACATGGCGCGGTCGGCGCGGTGGACCAGCACGTCGGGGGTGACGCCCGCCTCCTCGGGCCAGGGCTCGACCACGCCCACGCTGGCGCCCAGCGGGATGGTGTGGCCGACGACGCTGAACGGCGGGCTCAGGGCCGCGAGGATCCGCTGCGCGGCGCTGCCGGCGGCCTCGGCCGGTTCGACGAGGACGATCGCGAACTCGTCCCCGCCCAACCGCGCCACGGTGTCGATGCTGCGGACCGCACCGCGCAGGCGTTGCGCGACCGCGTACAGCAGGTGATCCCCGGCGGCGTGGCCGAACGCATCGTTGACGGCCTTGAAGTCGTCGAGGTCGATGACCAGGACGGCGAAGCCCTCGCCGAGCCGGCGGTGGCGCTCGATCGCCTCCTCGAGGCGCGTGCTGAACAGTGCCCGGTTGGCCAGGCCGGTCAGGGGGTCGTGGTGCGCCTGGTGGCTCAGCTCGGCCTGCGATGCCGACAGGCGGTCCAGCAGGGCGGCGTTCTCGAGGAGGGTCACCACCTGGCGGGCGAGCACCAGCACGAGCACGACCCAGGTGAGGACGATCTCCACGGCGTCGATGCCGTCGCCGAGGGCGCTCTGCACGGCCACGACCGAACCCGTGACGGCCACCAGTGCGTACGGCAGGAGCAGGTGGGCGCGATCCATGGTGGTCAGCCGGCGTGCGTGCCGCGGCGTCGGGTGGTCGGCCGCTCTGGTGCGGGCGGCGACGGCGATGAGCAGCGGCCCGGCGATGAAGCCGGCGTTGGTGAGCGGCGGCATGTCGTCGGCGCCGCTGCTGACGAGGTAGGCGAAGATGCTGTCCGACGCCGAGATGGCCACCAGCCCCGATCCGAGCAGCCACAGCTGGGGGCGCAACGCCCGGGGCACGCGGCGGGTGACGGCGAGGAGCACGACGATGGCCACGAGGACGAGGTCGGTCAGCGGGTAGGCGATGGCCACCCCGAAGGCCAGGCCGTTGGGTGATCCCGCATGCACGACCGCGCCCAGGGCGGTCGCCCACGTGAGGGCGAACAGCGAACCGACGACGATGGCGCCGTCGAGGAGGAAGATCAGCCGGTCGTGCATCGGCGTCGGCCTCGTCCGCGCCGGGGCGACGTCGAATGCGAGGAGGGCGGGCAGCGCGAACACCGGCATCGTCAGGTAGCCGACGTCCGCCATCGACGGCGAGGGCAGCGGGGTGTCCGAGAAGACCTGGTACCAGGACCAGAACGCCTGGCCGACCGTCCAGCCCGCCATGCCCGCCGCCATGAGCAGTCGCCAGGTGCGTTCGACGCCGCGGGTGCGGCGTGACGTGACCGCGCACAGCACCGCGGCCGCGCCACCGCCGACCAGCTGGGCGCTGTTGTCGACCACGATCTCCGCGTGGGGCGACAGGACCCCGGTGCTGTCGAGCAGCACGACGACGGCGACGAACGCCCCGACAGCCATCAACGACGTGCGGACCTCGGTTGCCGTCACCGGACCGTCGTCCCCCAGGAGAAACGTTCTACGTGCGCCCGCTGTGGGCCGGTTCGCAGCGTAGTGCACCCACCACGGCTGCGACTCCTCAGCGTGCCCACAAGTCACCGCGTGGGCGTCCGGAGGCGCCGGTAGCTTCTTTTGGATGGACGGGACCCGCATCGTCATGGTCCGGCACGGCGAGTCGCTGGCGCAGGAGCGGCGCATCGTCGGCGGCCACAAGGGATGCGAGGGCCTGTCCGTGCGGGGACGCCTACAGGTGGAGGCGCTGCGCGACCGGTGGAAGGCGAGCGACGAGCTGGGCGGCGACGTCGTGCTGTACGCCAGCCTGATGCCGCGGGCGGTGGAGACGGCCGAGATCCTGGCGCCGGTGCTCGGCCTGCCCGAGATCAGCCAGGACTGCGCTTTCTGCGAGCACCACCCGGGCGAGGGTGACGGCCTGCCCTGGAACGAGTTCGACGAGCGCTACCCCCACCCGGCCGAGGGCTGGACCCCCGACGTGCGCCGCGATCCCGGGGGTGAGACGTGGAACGAGATGGCGGCCCGGGTGAAGTCGGGCTTCGACCGGCTCGTCGACGACCACCCCGGCCGGACCGTCGTCGTGGCGTGCCACGGCGGCGTGATCGTCCAGACGATGATCCGCTGGCTGCTGATCGACCCCATGGCCACCGGCGAGCGGGCGTGGTTCAGCCCCGAGAACTCGTCCATCACCGAGTGGCGCTTCGGCCCGAACCCCTACGGCAACCGGACCGGTGAGTGGGAGCTGGTCCGCTTCAACGACCACGCCCACCTGGCGGGGATGTGACGCCAGGTCAGCGCTCGTGGTGGGTGGCCGGCGGGATCCAGTGCGGGTCGACGTCGTCCTCGGGCTCGAGCGGGCGCATGGCCAGGTCGATGGCGCTCCACAGCGTCTTCGAGACCGGGTAGAAGGCCAGCGGCACCACCACCGCGGTCGCCACGATGGCGCCGACCGCCACCCACGCCGACTCGTCCTGGTAGGTGGCGACGAACGCGGCGACGACCGCCACGATCACCGCGACGAAGCTGACGATCGTGTTGATCCCGAGGGCCCCGATCCAGTGGCCCTCGATCCGCTCGAAGCGGAAGCCGCACCGTGGGCAGCGGTCGACGATCGTGAACCACCCGCGGAACAGCCCCCCGCCCCCGCACAGCGGGCACCGGCGGGCGAGCCCTCGCAGCAGGAGCCGCGGCACGGTCAGGGGAGGCGGTTCGGCCACACGACGAGCATGCCCCGCCCACGAGGGCCGGGCTAAGTTCCGCCCGCTGGCGCGGGCCTGAGGGGGCCGGCACCGGGCCAGACCTTGCGGTTGCTGCGCCCGTCAGGCTCCCCGGACCCGCGACCACCCGCACCGCCTCCCGCGGAACGGGACGCGGCGCGGTGCGAGACGACATCCCCGCGCCACGATCTTCTTCTGATCTCCTAGAAGATTGAGATGTAACGATGGACGCGGCGGAAGTGAGGGGAACCATGACGAGCGGGATCACGGACGACGGCGGATCGTCGGCCCCGGTAACGACCACGGCGCCGACCTTGACCCTGTCGTTGCTCAACTTCGCGCCGGCCGGCACGGCCGAGCCCGCGGACCTCGCCGCGGATGTGCTGCGACGCGCCGCCCTGGCCGATCGGGTGGGTGTCGATCGGGTCACCGTCGTCGACCACGTGGTCATGGGCGACCACATCGACGCCTACGACGGCGGCCGCTTCCCAACCGGGCCCGACGGCATCTGGCTCGAGCCCCTCACGCTGCTGGCCGCCATCGCGGCGACCACCCGTCGTGTGCGCCTCGCAACGGCGATCCTCGTCGCCCCGCTGCGTCGGGCGCCGGCGCTGGCGAAGGCCGTGGCGACGCTCGACGTCGTGTCCGGTGGCCGGGTCGACCTCGGCGTCGGCGTCGGCTGGCAGCGCGAGGAGTACGACGCCTCGGGCGTGCCCTTTGCCGGCCGGGGCGACGAGCTCGACCGCGTGCTCGGCGAGCTACGACGGCTCTGGCGGGGGGAGGCCGTGCTGCCGCCGACCGCGGCCGACGGCTCGACCGAGACGGCCGGCGCCGCGGTGTGGTGCGAGCCCCGGCCGGTGCAGCCCGGCGGCGTGCCACTGTGGATCAGCGGGCGCCTGCACGACCGCACCCTCGACCGCATGGCCCGCTTCGGCGACGGCTGGATCCCGTGGGGTGACCTCCGTCGCGACGTCGTGTCCGGCATCCCCCGCGTCCGTGCCGCCCTCGACGCGGCGGGTCGGGACCCGTCTGGGTTCGGCGTCCGGGGCACGCTGCCGGTGGTGGCGGACGGGACTGGCCGGATCGACGGCGACCGGACGGTCGCGCCCGTGCCGGCCATGGTCGAGGCCGGCGTGACGGACTTCGCCCTGTTCGGCGCGTTCTCCACCGACGACGACACCGCGGGCGAGCAGCTCTCCACGGTGGTGGCGGCCTTCGCGGCGGCCACCGGTCGCGTCGGAGCTGTGTCATGACCGGCGCCGACCTCCCGCACGCCGGGCGCGTGGCCCTCGTGACCGGAGGCGCCGGGGCGATCGCCGGAGCCATCTGCCGCCGCCTCGCCGAGGAGGGCGCCGACGTCGTCGTGGCCGACCGGGACGCCGAGCGCACCGACGCGGTGGTGGCAGACGTCGAGGCGCGCGGCCGGCGCGGAGTCGGCGTCGTCGCCGAGCTCACCGACGACGGCGCCGTCGAGCGGGCGGTGGAGACGGCGTCCGAACTGGGCGGGGTCGACATCCTCGTCAACGCGCTCGGCGAGCACCTCTGGCTGGCCAAGCCCTTCGAGCGCTCGACCCCCGCCGACTGGGACGCGCTGTACCGGGTCAACCTGCTCGCCACGATGCGGGCCAGCCACGCCGTCCTTCCCCTCATGCAGGCCCGGAGGTGGGGACGGATCGTCAACTTCTCGTCGGTGGAGGGGATCCGGGCGATGCCGAACGCGGCGCCGTACACCGCGTTCAAGGCCGCCATCGACGGCTTCACCCGCTCGCTGGCGGTGGAGGTGGCGCGCGCCGGCATCCGGGTCAACGCCATCGCCGTCGACAAGACCCGCTCGCACCAGGTCGGCTTCTACCGCATGGGCGAGGAGTGGGAGCGCCACGTCCCGGTGTGGGTGCCGGCGGGCCGGTACGGCGAGCCCGGCGACGTGGCCGCGGTGGCCGCGTTCCTGGTTTCGGACGCCGCCGAGTGGATCGTCGGCCAGACGATCGCGGCCGACGGCGGCACGCTGGCCGCCGGGGGCTGGTACCCGACGCCGACGCGGTGGACGAACTCGCCGCTGCTCGTCCAGTACTTCGACGACGACCCCGAGGCCAACCGGGGCCGACCGCCGATGCTGCGATAGGTGACGACGGAGGAGGCGACGACCGTCCGGCGGGACATCGCCGGGTGGCAGGGCTGATCGTGCGATCCTGGTCGCGGTGAGCGGACCCACCCCCACCGGCCCCGTGCGGGCCCAACGCGTCGCCGAGCTGGTGGCGCAGCGGCTGCGCGAACGCATCCTCCGGGGCGACCTGCCGACGGCGTGATGCTCCCCAAGGAGGACGACCTGCGGGCCGAGTTTCCGGTCAGCAAGCCGTCCCTCCGCGAGGCGCTGCGCATCCTCGAGACCGAGGGCCTCATCACGGTCATGCGGGGCAGCCAGGGCGGGGCGCTCGTCCACCGCCCGACCCAGGTCGACGCCGGGTACATGCTCGGTCTGGTGCTGACGGGCCAGGGCACCGAGATCGCCGACCTCGCGGCCGCGCTGCGGGAGATCGAGCCCGCGTGCGCGGGCGCTGTGCGCGGCGCGGCGCGATCGAAAGCGGGTGGTGGTGCCCGCGCTGGTCGACCTGCACGAGCATGCACTGGCGGCGGTCGACGACCTCGTGGCGGCGACGACGCTGTCGCGCCGGTTCCACGAGACGATCGTCGAGCTGTGCAGCAACCGCACGCTGACGTTGGTGGCCGGGGCGCTCGAATCGCTGTGGTCGAGACACGAGCAGCGATGGGCGGAGGTGGTCGAGCGCTCGTCTGTACCCGTGCGAGCCCGCCGGCAGGAGCTCGCCGTGCACGGCGAGATCATCGAGGCCATCCGCTCCGGCGACTCAACCGGGGTTCGCGTCCTCGTCGCCGACCACCTGCGCCACGTACAGCAGTACTCGGCGACGATCTCCGGGGGCCGGCCGACGGTCCTCGACCCGTCGCTCTTGCACCGCTGAGGTTCCCTCAACACCGCTGACCTGCCGCTGAGCCACTGCGACTCGACGTGGCCGCGGACGCAACAGATCATCCACGAGCAGATCGGTCGCGGCGGGCGCCCGGTACCCTCGGCCACGTGCCCCGCGGACGCACGGCCAAGGTGCTGACGCACCGCTACGACGGCGACGGCCTCCGCCGCCGTCCCGACCACCTGATCGTCGAGGAGCCGCTCGAGATCCACCTGGACGGGGTGCTCGTCGCCACCACGATGCGCACGCCGGGGCACGACTTCGAGCTGGCCGCGGGGTTCTGCTTGACCGAGGGCCTGCTCGCGGGCGCCACCGTCCGCCAGTGCAAGTACTGCGGCACCGGCTCCGCGGTCGACAGCGAGTTCAACGTCGTCTCCGTCGACACCGGCGGCCGTGCGCCGGTCCCCACGCCCCGCCTGACCCCGACCACGTCGGCGTGCGGCATGTGCGGCACGACCGCGCTCGACGACCTGCGCGAGCGCCTGCATCCTCTGCCGCCCCGACAGCCGATCCCGCTCGACGTCCTGGCCGCGGTCCCCGACACCGTCGCGGGGCAGGCGCCGCTGTTCGACGAGACCGGCGCGGTGCACGCGGCGGTGTCCTTCGACCGCACCGGCGCGCCGGTGCTCGCCCGGGAGGACATCGGTCGCCACAACGCCGTCGACAAGGTGGTCGGCCGCATGCTGCTCGACGGCGCGCTGCCCGCCGAGGACCAGGGCCTGTACGTGAGCGGGCGGGCCAGCTTCGAGATCGTGCAGAAGGCGTGGGCGGCCGGGTTCGGCACCGTCGTCGCGGTCAGCGCCCCGTCGTCGCTGGCCGTCGACGCCGCCCGGCTCGCCGGCATGACGCTGTGCGGGTTCGCCCGCGGTGGCCGGCTCAACGTCTACGCGGGCCTCGCCGGCTGATGGGCTGGCGCGAGCAGCTCACCGGCTGGCGTCCCGGGCTGTGGGCCGGGTGGCGGCCCAACGGCATCGGCGAGCAGAAGCCGAACCACTACAAGGACATGGCCAAGGTGGCCTGGGCCAACCGCGCCCACCCCGTGTACGCCACGCGGATCCTGACCAAGGGCGCCTGCGACGGGTGCGCGCTCGGGGTGGCCGGGCTGCACGACTGGACCATCGACGGCGTGCACCTGTGCACCACCCGGCTGAACCTGCTCGAGGTGAACACGGCCGACGCGTTCGACCCGCTGATCGCGTCCGACGTGGCCGCCCTGCGGGGCCGTACCGGCGCCCAGCTGCGGGCGCTCGGTCGTCTCGGTCACCCGATGCGCCGCCGGCGCGGGGAGGCCGGCTTCCGCCGCGTGTCGTGGGACGAGGCGCTGTCGGTGCTGGCAGCCGGGTTGCGCGCCACCGAGCCCGACCGGGTGGCGCTGTACCTCACCAGCCGCGGCATCACCAACGAGGTGTACTACGCCGCGGCCAAGGCGGCCCGGGCGCTCGGCATGGCCAACATCGACTCGGCCGCCCGGGTGTGCCACGCCCCGTCGACCGTGGGCCTGCGCCAGACCGTGGGCGTGGCCGCCACGACGTGCTCGTTCCAGGACGTGATCGAGGCCCCGCTCGTCGTGCTGTGGGGCACCAACCCGGCCAACAACCAGCCGGTGTTCATGAAGTACCTCTACCTGGCCCGCCGGCGCGGCTGCCGGGTCGTGGTGGTGAACCCGTACCTCGAGCCGGGGCTCGACCGCTACTGGGTGCCGTCCAACGTCGAGTCGGCGCTGTTCGGCACGAGGATGAGCGACCTCCACGTGCCGGTGCGGCCCGGGGGCGACGTCGCCCTGGCCAACGCGGCGCTGAAGCTGCTGGTCGAACGGGGCGGCGTCGACGACGCGTTCGTCGCCGACCACACCGAGGGGTTCGACGGCGTGGTGGCTGCGCTGGCGGACCAGGACCTCGACGACCTCCTCCAGCGGGCGGGCGTCGAGCGGGCGGTGGTCGACGCCTTCGTCGACGAGCTGGTGCGGGCGGGCGGTGCGATCCACGTCTGGTCCATGGGCATCACCCAGCACCGCGACTCGGCCGACAGCGTCCGCGGCATCGTCAACCTGGCACTCGCCCAGGGGTCGGTCGGGCGCGACGGCGTCGGGCTCATGCCGATCCGCGGGCATTCGGGCGTCCAGGGCGGGGCCGAGATGGGCGCCTACGCGACGTCGCTGCCCGGCGGGGCCCCGGTCGACGGCGAGCACGCCGCCGCGCTCGGCGGAGCTGTGGGGCTTCCCCGTCCCCGACGCCCCGGGGCTGTCGGCGCCCGAGATGGTCGAGGCCGCCGGGCGCGGCGAGCTCGACGTGCTCTGGATGTCGGGCGGCAACTTCCTCGACGTGCTGCCCGACCCGCCCGCGGTCGAGGCCGCGCTGTCCCGGGTGCCGCTGCGGGTCCACCAGGACGTCGTGCTCACCAGCCAGATGCTCGTCGACGGTGAGGACGTCGTGCTGCTCCCGGTCGCCACCCGCTACGAGCAGGAGGGCGGCGGCACCGAGACGACGACCGAGCGGCGCATCGTGTTCAGCCCCGAGATCCCCCGCCGGGTGGGGGAGGCCCGCAGCGAGTGGCGCCTCTACGCCGACGTGGTCAGCCGGGTGCGGCCCGACCTGCGCCCGTTCTTCTCCTGGCCGACCAACCGGGACCTGCGGGCCGAGATCGCCCGGGTCGTGCCCTACTACGCCGGCATCGAGGACCTGGCGGACACCGGCGACGCGGTCCAGTGGGGCGGGCGCCATCTCTGCGCCGGCGGCGAGTTCCCCACGCCCTCGGGCCGCGGCCGGTTCAGCGCCCTGACCCCGCCGGCCGCCGCTGTGCCCGACGGGCCTTCGTGCTGTCGACCCGGCGCGGCAAGCAGTTCAACTCGATGGTCCACGGCACCGTGGACCCCCTCACCGGCGCGGGCCGCGACGCGGTGATGATGGACCCGGTCGACGCCGAGGCGATGGGCGTGGGCGCGGGCGACCGCGTCGTCCTGCGCTCGCCGACCGGGAGCTACGAGGGCACCGTCACCCTGGTGCGCCTGCCGGCCCGGACGCTGCAGGTCCACTGGCCCGAGGGCAACGTGCTCATCGCCGGCGGCCCCGACCGTCGCGAGCCGCTGTCGAAGGTCCCCGACTACAACGCGGTGGTCACGGTCGAGCGGGCCTGAGCGCCGGCGTCGGCGTCGTCGCTCGGTCAGACGGGCACGACGTGGACGTACGGATAGGCTGCCGCCAGGCGTTCGAGGTCGTCGGCGTCACCCGTCAGCAGGGTGCCTCCGCCCGCCTCGACGGCCGTGGCCACGACGTGGGCATCGACCATGTCCTCGCTGCCCGCACCAGCCGCCGACAGCACGCCACCGACGAGCCGAGCCAGCGCCCGATCGGTGTCGCGCACCGCGATGGCGGTCTCGCGCGCGAGCAGCGCGTCGACGACTGCATCGTGCTTCGGTCCGCGGTAGAGCTCGGCCAGCACGACGGCGGGAACGACGACGTCACGGCGCAGTCGCAGCGCCGCCGCCATGGCGGCCTTCACCTCGGCGCGTCGCCCTGGGTGAGCCAGTCTGGACACGGCCTCGGCATCCAGCACGAGGCGTGGTGTCACGCCAGGAGGTCCATGTACTTCTGGACGAGCTCCTCGTCGACCGGCCCGTCCTCGGCTTCCATCCTCGGGTGAGGTTCAGAACGGCTGGATCACCTGCGCGCAGCCGTCCTCGGCGGCGAACGCGTCCCGCAAGGTCTCGTCGTCGTACTCGCCGATCGACGGCTCGAGCACCGATGTCGCCCGTTCGAGGCCCACCGACGCGCCCCCGATCGCCCCGCCCTGGTCGTCGATCTCGATGGGCGGCAGGGCGGCGGCGTCGGCGCGCTCCTCCTCGAGCACGGCGATCGACTCGTCGGCGCCCGCCGCCAGCTCGGCGATCAGGTCGTCACGCTCGTCGACCGTGGGCAGGTCGAGGTCGTCGAGCTCGTCGCGGTGGGCCTCGGCGAGGGCGATCATGTCGTCGAACCCGTCGACGAGCACGTCGACCGACGTGGCCGGGTCGTCGGCGTCGGTGATCGCCGCGGACGTGGCGTTGAAGACCTCGGTGAGGTCGTTGTTCCAGTCCCGCAGCAGCGAGCACACGGTCTCGGCGGTCTCGGACGCGGCCTCCTCGGCCGACGTGGGCAGCGATGCGCCGCACGCCCCGAGCCCGCCACACGCCAGGACGGCGCCCAGCGCCGTTCCCCATCGTCTCGACGGCATGGAGCGGCAGTCTGGCACGGCTTCCGCTCTCGATCCGATCCACGAGTCCACCGCTACCCTCGCGACATGCCCGATCCGTTGTCCCCGACCATCGGGTGGAACGTCGTCCACCTGTTCTGCGCCGTCACGCCGCTGGCCGACGCCGCGGCCGTGACCGCCGCGGTCAAGGCGCTCGAGGCCGACGACCACCAGGTCGTCCCCGTGGCGGTCGTCGGCCACAAGGGCGACGTGTGCCTGCTCGCGCTCGGGCCCGACCTGTGGCGACTCCGGCGGTTCCAGACCGAGGTCGAGGCGGCGGGCCTGAGCGTGGTCGACAGCTACGTGTCGCTCACCGAGGTGTCCGAGTACGCCGAGGGGATGCCCGAGGAGCGCAAGCAGGCCCGCCTGTACCCCCAGCTCCCGCCCGAGGGGAAGACGGCGTTCTGCTTCTACCCGATGTCCAAGCGGCGGGGCGACGTGCACAACTGGTACTCGCTGCCCTACGACGACCGCGAGCAGCTCATGCTGGGCCACGGCGCCACCGGGCGCACGTTCGCCGGCCGCGTGCTCCAGCTCGTCACCGGGTCGACCGGCCTCGACGACTTCGAGTGGGGCGTGACGCTGTTCGGCGTCCATCCCGACGACCTCAAGGCCTGCGTGTACGCCATGCGCTACGACGAGGCGTCGGCGCACTACGCCGAGTTCGGCCCGTTCGTCACGGGGGTCGTCGGCGATCTCGGCGAGGTCCTCGACGCCGTCGGCGTGCATTGAACTCAGGCGACGGTCCGCGGCAGACTGCGTCGGCGGCGGGCACCGCATTGCGCGAATCGTCCGTCGACCGGCGCGGGTGGATGACAGATCCGTGAAGAGTGCGGCACCCGACGGCACGAAAAGGACGGGCGTGGGCATCCGCCCCTACACTCCCCCCGTCCTCGGGATAGGAGCATGCATGAGGAGATTGGTGGGGACAGTGGTCGCCGTCGCGGCCCTGCTCGCTCTGGCGCCCGCCGCGGGTGCCGAGAGCCAGCAGCAGCAGACCCCGTCCCAACCCGAACCGACGACCACGACGACCACGCCGCCCGTGCAGGCGCCCCTGTCGCCCACCGGCGAGGCCATCGCCGGTGACCTCCGGTACGAGGCCGAGGACGGCGACGAGGTCCCCGCCGAGGGCGTCGAGCTGACCATCGAGTCGGCCGACGGCGCGTTCACCCAGACGGTCGAGACCGATGCCGAGGGCCACTTCGAGGTCCCGGTGCCGGGGCCGGGTGCGTACTCGGTGACGATCGACGAGAGCTCGCTGCCCGACGATGTCGTGCTGCGCAACGCCGACCGCACCACGCTCGACGTGGCGTTGCGGGTCGGCCAGGTCCGCAACGTCCTGTTCCCAATCGACTTCGGCGAGGCGCAGACCCGAGACGTCTCGTCGACGGCCGACCGGGCGGCGCGGCTCACCGTGCAGGGCATCCGCTTCGGCCTGATCATCGCGATGTGCGCCATCGGCCTGTCGCTGATCTTCGGCACGACCGGCCTGACGAACTTCTCCCACGGCGAGTTGGTCACGTTCGGTGCGTTGATCGCCTACCTGTTCAACGTGACCATCGGGTGGCACATGTACATCGCCGCCCCGCTCGCCATCGCGGTGGCCGTGCTGTTCGGCGCGGGCCTCGACGTTGCCTTCTGGCGGCCGCTGCGCAACCGGGGCACGGGCCTGATCGCCATGCTGGTGATCAGCATCGGGCTCGGCATCTTTCTCCGCTACCTGTTCAACATCCAGTTCGGCGGCTTCACCCGTACCTACGCGCAGTTCTCGCTGCAGCGTGACGGCATCGAGATCGGCCCGGTCAACCTGGTGCCCCACGACCTGATCGGCATGATCATCTCTGTGATCGCGCTCGTGGCGGTCGCGCTGTTCCTGCAGCGCACCAAGATGGGCAAGGCGACGCGGGCGGTGGCCGACAACCGTGACCTGGCCGAGTCGTCGGGCATCAACGTCGCCCGGGTGATCACCTTCGTCTGGGCGGCGGGCGCCGGCCTCGCCGCGCTCGGGGGCATCCTCCAGGGCCTGTCCGAGCAGGTGAGCTGGCAGATGGGCTTCCAGCTCCTGCTGCTGATGTTCGCCGGCGTCACGCTCGGTGGGTTGGGCACGGCGTACGGGGCCCTCGTGGGCAGCATGGTCGTCGGGATGGTGATGGAGGTGTCCACGCTGTGGATCCCCTCCGAGTTCAAGACCGTCACCGCCCTCGCCATCCTGATCGTCATCCTGGTCGTCCGGCCGCAGGGCATCCTCGGACAGGCCGAACGGGTCGGATAGAGGGGTCGCCACCGTGGACTGGTCCACCATCATCGAAGACTCGCTGCGTGCGGGGGTCGGTCGAGAGGCGATCATCTACGCCCTCGCCGCCATCGGCCTCAACGTGCACTTCGGGTACACCGGCCTGCTCAACTTCGGCCAGGTCGGGTTCATGGCCATCGGCGGCTACGGCGTCGCCATCAGCGTCCTCGAGTGGGACCTGCCGCTCGGCGTCGGGGTCCTCGTCGGCATGGGCGCGGCCACCGCGCTCGCCCTTCTGCTCGGGTTGCCGACGCTGCGGCTGCGCGCCGACTATCTGGCCATCGTCACCATCGCCGCCAGCGAGATCTTCCGCCTCATCGTCAGCGCGCCGAGCTGGCGGTCGTTCACCGGCGGGTCCGACGGCCTCAGTGGGTTCAGCTCTGGCTTCTACGACCTCAACCCGTTCGGCGACGGCACCTACGGCTTCGGGCCGTGGCGCTACAGCGAGCGCACGCTGTGGGTGCTGCTCGTCGGGTGGACGCTCGTGTTGCTGGCCGTCCTCCTCGTCTACCTGCTGATACGCAGCCCTTGGGGCCGCGTCCTCAAGGCCATCCGCGAGGACGAGGACGCCGTGCGGGCCCTCGGCAAGAACGTCTACAGCTACAAGATGCAGAGCCTCATCCTCGGTGGCGTGATCGGTGCGGTGGGCGGCATGTTCTGGGTCATCGCCCAGGCCGCGATCGTGCCCGGCAGCTTCAGCCCGATCCCGACGTTCTACGCGTACGCCGCGCTCATCCTGGGCGGCGTGGCCCGCATCTGGGGCCCGGTCGTCGGTTCGATGATCTTCTGGGCCCTGCTGTCGTTCTCGCAGGGCCTGATCAACGAGCTGGTCGCCAACGAATACATCCCGCGCAGCATCCTCGACGCCAACCAGGCCGGGAACGTGCGCTTCGTCCTCGTCGGCCTCGGCCTCATGCTGCTGCTGATCTTCCGTCCCCAGGGCATCTTCGGCGACCGCCGCGAGATCGCCCTCCAGGACAGATAGCTGTCGGAGGCATCATGACCGCACAGCCTGCATTCACGAAGTTGGCGCTCGACCGCTTCGGCGAGATCGAGGAGCGCCCGGGCGTCTCGAAGCACGACCCGATCCTCGTCGCCGACAGCATCACCCGGCGCTTCGGCGGCCTGACCGCGGTGAGCGTCGACCACTGCGAGATCGAGCGGGGTGCCATCACCGCGCTCATCGGCCCCAACGGCGCGGGCAAGACCACGTTCTTCAACCTGCTCACGGGCTTCGACAAGCCCAACTCGGGCACGTGGTCGTTCGAGGGCGAGACCCTCGACGGGCTCACGTCGTACCGCATCGCCCGCCGCGGGATGGTCCGAACGTTCCAGCTCACCAAGGCCCTCGCCCGGCTCTCGGTGCTCGACAACATGAAGCTCGGCGCCACGGGCCAGGCGGGCGAGAACTTCTTCCGGGCGCTGTGGCGAGCGGGGTGGCGACAGCAGGAGGCCGAGGTCACCGAGCACGCCGAGGCGCTGCTCGCCCGGTTCAACCTGGCGCACATGCGCGACGAGTTCGCGGGCGAGCTGTCGGGCGGCCAGCGCAAGCTGCTCGAGATGGCCCGGGCGCTCTGTCGGGGCCGCAGCTCCTCATGCTCGACGAGCCGATGGCCGGCGTGAACCCGGCCCTCGCCCAGACCATCATCGGCCACGTGCAGGACCTGCGCGACGACGGCCTGACGGTCCTGTTCGTCGAGCACGACATGGACGTCGTCCGCACCATCAGCGACTGGGTCGTCGTGATGAGCGAGGGCGAGGTCATCGCCGAGGGCAAGCACAGCTCGATCGTCACCAACCCCCGGGTCATCGACGCCTACCTCGGCGCCCACCACGCCACGCCGCTCGACCGCGACGAGCAGGAGCGCCAGCTCGCCGAGGCGCAGATGGCGCTGGAGGCCGAAACTGTCGACCGCCCACCGACGTCCCGGCCGAGGAGGAGGAGGCGACGCAATGAGTGCCGACGCCGCCACCGCGGAGACCGACAGCGCCGAGCTCGTCCTCGAGGCGGACGAGGTCGTCGCCGGCTACATCCCCGGGGTCAACATCCTCTCGGGCACCAACCTGCAGCTGTACGACGGCGAGCTGGTCGGCATCATCGGCCCCAACGGCGCCGGCAAGTCGACGCTGGTCAAGGCGCTGTTCGGCCTCATCCCCGTCCGCTCCGGCACGGTGCGGCTCCGCGGCGACGACGTGACGGGGCTCAAGGCGCACGAGCTGGTGGCCAGGGGCATCGGCTACGTGCCGCAGAACGAGAACGTCTTCCCCCGCCTCACCATCGAGGAGAACCTGCAGATGGGCGTCTACCAGACGCCCAAGCGGTTCACCGAGCGCTTCGACGTCGTGGCGTCGATGTTCCCGCGCCTCGGCGAGCGCCGGAAGCAGCGGGCCGGTTCGCTGTCCGGTGGCGAGCGGCAGATGCTGTCGATGGGCCGCGCCCTCATGGCCGACCCCCAGGTCCTGCTGCTCGACGAGCCGTCGGCCGGCCTGTCACCGGCCCTGCAGGACGAAGTGTTCATCAACTGCCGGCGGATCAACGACGCCGGTGTCTCGATCGTGATGGTCGAGCAGAACGCCAACCGCTGCCTGCAGATCTGCCACCGCGGGTACGTGCTCGACCAAGGCCGCAACGCGTACACCAACACCGGCGACGAGCTGCTCCGCGACCCCAAGGTCATCGAGCTGTACCTCGGCACGCTCGCGCAAGTCGAGTAGTCGTTGCCGAGGCGGAGCCTCGGCAACGAATTGATGGCCTCGCCTGCGGCGAGTCGAATTTCTGTCGCTCGACCGGCAAGCCGGATCGAGCGACGGGGGGGGCTCCGGCGGAGCCTCTGCCCCCCACGCCCCCCGCCGTGCCTCGCGCTTCGCGTGACTCGTCGTCAGAGGCGCGACGAGGGGCCGGCCCCCGAAGGGCCGGCCCCTTGCTCATCGCGTCAGCCCGGAGGCTCGGATTACAGCGACGCCTGCTGGTAGACGGTGGCGGCGTCGTCGATGGTGTTGCTGTCCGAGGCGTAGCTCAGGATGGCGAAGCTCGCCGCCGTGGGCTCGCCCGGCTGGCTGAACTCTTGCGGGCCCGATGGGCCGTTGTAGTCGATGTCCTCGCCCGACTCGAGCAGCGCGAGGCAGTCGGCGTACGTCTCGCACGCCGTGCCGTCACGGGTGACGCCGTTGAGCTGCGCGGCCACGGCCGCGGGATCGTCGGTGTCGGCCGCGACGGTGGCGAGCGCGGTGATGATCACCGCGTCGTACGTCTCGGGCCCGTAGCTGAAGTCGACCAACGCGGGGTCGACGCCGAGCAGCCGCTGACGGAAGTCGTCGGTCAGCTCGGCCGCGGGCAGCGTGCCCTTGATGCCGGCCAGCACGCCCGGCTCGGCGAAGTCCTCGCCGAGGGCGTTGCCGACGTTGCCGTCGACCAGGTAGATCTGCTTCTGGTCGGGGGTGAAGCCCTGCTCGAAGAGCGAGTTGAGGATGCGGCCCGACTCGTCGAACCCGATCAGCACCAGCGCGTCGGGGTCTGCCGAGACGACCGCGTCGACCTCGGCCTCGAAGCTCGTGGCCTCGGGGTCGTAGACCTGGTCGAGCACGACCTCGCCGCCCTGCTCCTCGAACGGCGCCATCGTGTACTCGAGCAGGCCCTCGCCGTAGGAATCCTGGCGGGCGAGGAGTGCGGCGTTGGCGACGCCGTCCGCGACCATCAGGTCGGCGAGCACCTGGCCCTGCAGGATGTCGGAGGGTGCGGTGCGGAAGTACAGGTCGTCGTCGTCATAGTCGGTGAACTGCGGCGACGTGTTCGCCGGCGAGAACTGGATCTTGCACGCGCCGGTGATCTTGTCGATGACGTTCAGCGAGATGCCCGACGACGCGGCACCCAGGATGACGTCGGCGTTGGCCGCGAGGTGGGCGTCGACCGTGGGGTTGGCCACGTCGGGGTCGGCGTCGCCAGAGTCACCCGGCAGGTACCCCACCGGCTGGCCCAGCACGCCGCCGGCCGCGTTGATCTCGGTCACCGCCAAAGCGGCACCCGCCTCCTCGGGTGGGCCGAGGAACGAGAGGTCGCCCGTCTGGGGGAGGAGGCCGCCGATGGTCAGCGTCCCGTCGGAGTCGCCCGTGCACGATGGCGCGGCGTCCCCGACCGGCGGAGGTTCGACCCCGCCACCCTCGTCGGCTGTGTCTTCGGTCGTATCGTCAGCTGCCTCGGAGTCGTCGTCGTCGCCGCACGCGGCGGCCACGAGTGACAGACCGAGGAAGATGGCGAGGAGCCGCATTGAACGGCGTCGCTGTCGCATCGCACACTCCCTGTCCGTAGAACAATGGAACGCGGAGGTACGGGCCTCCGCGCTGCGGACAGGTTTACCACTGCTCGGGGTGGTCACGTTGCGTAATGGCGACCAGTTCGGTTAAGGAACGGTCACGATGTCCACCGATCTGTTGTATCTGGACGACGCGTATCTCCGGTCCGCACGTAGCGCGGTCACGGCAGTGGACGGTGCGCGCGTGGTTCTCGACCGCACGGTGTTCTACCCGACGGGCGGCGGCCAGCCGCACGACACCGGCACGCTGCGGTGGGACGGCGGCGAGGCGCGGGTGGTCGAGGTGCGCAAGCAGGGCGCCGACGTGTGGCACACGCTCGAGGGCGCGGTCCCCACGGTGGGAACCGAGGTCGAGGGCACGATCGACTGGGACCGCCGCCACCGCCTCATGCGCACCCACACCGCCCTCCACGTGCTGTGCGGTGTCATCTGGAACGAGTGGGGCGTCCCCGTGACCGGCGGCAACATGGAGCCGCTGTCCGCCCGCATGGACTTCGAGCTCGACCCGACGCCCGAGGGGTTCGGGCCCCGGGTCGAGGAGCTGGTGGCGGCCGAGATCGCCGCCGACCGCCCCATCGAGGTGTCGTCCATCCCCCGCGCCGATGCGGTGCTCGACGAGGCGCTGATCCGCACCAAGGTCAGCCTGGTGCCCGAGTCGGTGCGCGAGATCCGGGTGGTCGACATCGTCGGCCTCGACAAGCAGGCCGACGGCGGGACCCACGTGCGCACGACCGGCGAGGTCGGCGGCGTCCGCGTGGTGAAGACCGAGTCGAAGGGCAAGGGCAACAAGCGGGTCCGCATCGAGGTGATGGACTGATGGCGACGGTGGCCGGCCCGACGCTCGACGGGCTCCGCGCCCGGCTGCGCGAGCTCGACCGGGTCGTCGTCGCGTTCTCGGGTGGCGCCGACTCGGCGTTCCTCGCCTGGGTCGCCCACGACACGCTCGGGCCCGAGCGGGCGCTGGCGGTCACCGCCGTGTCGCCGTCGCTGGCGGGCAGCGAGCGCATCGACTGCGCCGAGCTGGCCGCCGAGTGGGGGCTCCGCTGGGCCGAGGTCGAGACCGACGAGCTGGTGCAGGCCGCCTACGCCCGCAACGACGGCGACCGCTGCTACTGGTGCAAGGACGCGCTGCTGCGGGCCCTCGGCCCGGTGTCGGCCGCCGCAGGCGCGGACGGGCACGACGCCACGGTGGTCCTCGGGGTCAACGTCGACGACCTGGGCGACCACCGGCCGGGCCAGCGGGCCGCGGCCGAGCGCGGGCGCGGCGTTCCCGCTGGTCGACGCCGGGTTCACCAAGGCCGACGTGCGGGCGTGGTCGCAGCGCCTCGGCCTGCGGACGTGGGACAAGCCGGCCGCGGCCTGCCTCGCCTCCCGCCTGCCCTACGGCACGCCGGTGACGCTCGGCCGGCTGCGCGGCGTCGAGCGGGCCGAGGCCGGGCTGCACGCCCTCGGGTTCGCGGACGTGCGGGTGCGCCACTACGGCGACACGGCGCGGATCGAGGTGCCGCTCGACCGCCTGGCCGACGGCGGTGGCCCGCCGCGACGACGTCGTGGCGGCGGTGCGTGCCGCCGGGTACCGCTACGTCACCCTCGACCTCGAGGGCCTGCGCTCGGGCAACCTCAACGCCGCGCTCGGCCTCGCCGCCCCGCGGGCTGAGCTCGCTCACTACCCCCGGCGGGACCGACCGGCGTCCACGTGGGGAAGGCGATGTGGTCGACGCCCGAGGTGGTCGACCAGGCGCCCCTTGGCGGCCAGCTCGGCCAGGCACCGGCGCGCCCGGTCGACGTCGCCGACCATCACCGCGTACTCGGCGACGCTGAGCAGGAGCGGCCCGGCGTCGGCGTCGCCCGGGCGCAGCAGGGCGTCGACCTCGAGCGTGGGCCGGCAGGGCGACGACGGGTCGACGCAGACGCAGTGGTAGACGATGCCCTCGAACACCGACAACGCCCGGATGCGCACACGGCGTGTCTACGCGCCGCTCGGCGAGCAGCCACGATGGGGCGCGTGGATGCCGACGACCCGCACGGCCACGCCCGACGACACCGGCGACGCCGCGGCGCTGGCGGCGTACGCGGCCGCACTGGCGCGATGGCATCGAGCGGGCGATCCCGCGGTGGGTCGAGCGGTCGGTGCGCTCGGTCCTCGCCGCGCAGAGCATCGTGGTCTCCGGCGACGTCGAGGCGGCGCATCGCCGACGCCGGCGGCCCGGGCACGCGCCGACGGCGCGCCCCGGGTCCGGGCGCTGCTCGAGACCGACGTCGACGCCCAGCGCGGGCAATCCGCTCGCCGTGCTGCGCTCGCTGGTTCCCTACCCCACGGCCGTGCTGCGGGCCGCCGGGGCCCGGCCGGTGGCCCGTGACGAGTTCGCCGCGCGCAACTTCCCCCACGACGCCTACGACCTCAGCCCGGCGACCTTCGCCGACGTCGACCCGGCCTGCACGAGCCCGGGCCTCGTGTGGGGCGCGGCCAAGGCGCACGTCCACCTGGCGCGCCGCCGGCGCGAGGGGCGGCGCTGATCGAGGCCCGCGGCGCACGTGAGCTGTCGGCCCGAGCCGTACCCTCCGCGGCCATGAGCTGATCGACTCGTCGTCATCGGTGGGGACGCCGCCGGCATGAGCGCCGCCATGCAGGTGCGGCGCCGGCAGCCCGACCGGGAGATCGTCGTGGTCGAGAAGGGGCGGTGGACGAGCTACTCGGCCTGCGGGATCCCGTACCTGGTCGGCGGGTCGGTCGGCGACCTCGACGACCTCGTCGCCCGCAGCCCCGAGACGTTCCGCGACCAGCACGACATCGACGTGCGCCTGGGCCACGAGGCGCGGGCCATCGACCTCGACGCCCGCGAGGTCGAGGCGTGGGACGCGCGCGGGCGAGCGCTCGGTGCGCGTCGGGTTCGACACGCTGCACGTCGCCACGGGCGCCCGGCCCGTGCGGCCCGACCTGCCCGGGGATCGACGACCGATGGTCCACGGCGTCCAGACGCTCGACGACGCGGCCCGCCTCGAGGCCGAGGTCCGCGACCGCGACGGGCACGCGGTCGTGGTGGTGGGCGGCGGCTACATCGGGCTCGAGATGGCCGAGGCGTTCGTGCAGCGCGGCCTCGACGTCACGCTGGTCGAGGCCGTCGGCGCAGCTGATGCCGTCCCTCGACGCCGATGTGGCCGCCCCGCTGGTCGGCGCGCTCGAGGGGCTCGGCATCGACGTGCGGCTCGAGACGCCGCTCGAGTCGGTCGAGGACGGGGCGGTCGTGGCCGGCGGCGAGCGATCCCGGCCGACGTGGTCGTGCTCGGCCTCGGGCGTGGTGCCGAACGCCGACCTGGCGGCCGAGGCCGGCCTGGCGGTGGGGGTGAAGGGCGCGATCCGGGTCGACCGCCGGCAGCGCACGTCGGCCGACGGCGTCTGGGCCGTGGGCGACTGCTGCGAGTCGCACCACCTGGTGGCGGGCGTGCCGGTGCACATCGCGCTCGGCACCGTGGCGAACAAGCAGGGGCGGGTGGCGGGCATCAACATCGCGGGCGGCTACGCGGCGTTTCCCGGGGCGCTGGGCACCGCGGTCACGAAGGTGTGCAGCATCGAGATCGGGCGCACCGGGCTCTCCGCTCGGCGAGTGCGAGCGCTACGGCTTCGCCGCGGTCGAGGCCAGCGTCGAGGGCGAGACCCGGGCGGGCTACCTGCCCGAGCGCAAGCGGATCACGGTGAAGGCGCTGGCCGAGGTCGGGACGGGGCGGATGCTGGGGGCGCAGATCGTGGGGGAGGAGGGCACCGCCAAGCGCATCGACGTGCTGGCGACGGCGATCCAGGCCGGGATGACGGCCGAGGAGGTGGTCGAGCTCGACCTGGGTTACGCCCCGCCGTTCGGCCCGGTGTGGGACCCCGTGCACCTTGGCGCTCGCGGGCTTCTCACTGCGCTTGCCGCCGCGTGAACCTGACAGATATCTGAACGCACGACTTCACCCTCACGAAACAATCGGGACCCGATCGAGAAACATCCCCGCGTCACTCTGTCGCCAACCTGTCGGAGCGTTGAAAGGGGACAGCAGGTATGGAACTCGATTCCGGCAACACCGCCTGGATGCTGGTCGCGACCGCGCTGGTGCTGTTCATGACCCCGGGCCTGGCGCTGTTCTACGGCGGCATGGTCCGCGGCAAGAACGTGCTGGGCATGCTGATGCAGAACATCTTCGCCATGGGCCTGCTGGCGGTGCTGTGGGTGGCGATCGTCGTTCAGCCTGGCGTTCGGCGATGCCGGCAACGGCGGCTTCATCGGCAACTTCGACTACGTCTGGCTCAAGGACGTCGGCCCGACGCCTCCGGCCGACTGGGCCGGCGGTTCGGACTTCGCTGGCCCTGACCATCCCGTTCGTCCTGTTCTGCGCCTACCAGATGACGTTCGCCATCATCACGCCGGCGCTGATCACCGGGGCCACGGCCGACCGCCTCAAGTTCGGCGCCTACGCCGTGTTCATCGGCGTGTGGCTGGTGCTGGTGTACGCGCCGGTCGCCCACATGGTCTTCGCGCGGCGGCTGGCTCGCCGACATGGGCGCCCTCGACTTCGCCGGCGGCGCCGTCGTCCACATGAACGCCGGCGCCGCCGCCCTGGCCCTCGTGCTCCTGCTCGGCCAGCGCAAGGGCTGGCCCGACGACGCCGATGCCGCCGCACAACCTGCCGCTGACCGCTGCTCGGCACCGGCATCCTGTGGTTCGGCTGGGCCGGGTTCAACGCCGGCTCGGCGCTGGCCGCCGACGGCATCGCCGCCCAGGCGATCATGAACACCTTCCTCGCCGCCTCGGCCGCCATGCTCGGCTGGCTCGTCGTCGAGCGCCTCAAGGACGGCCACGCCACGACCCTCGGCGCCGCCTCGGGCGCGGTCGCCGGCCTGGTGGCGATCACGCCGTGCGCCGGCTTCGTCGGCGGCATGGCGCCCGTCTACATCGGCCTGATCGCCGGCGCGGTGTGCTACCTGGCGCTCGGCCTCAAGAAGGCGTTCGGCTTCGACGACAGCCTCGACGTGGTGCGCGTGCACCTCGTCGGCGGGCTCGTCGGCTCGCTCCTGCTCGGGCTTCTTCGCCGACGCGGCCATCAACCCGGCGGTCGTCAACGAGGGCGTGTTCCTCGGCGGCGGCGGCCGACGCTGCTGATGGACCAGATCGTCGCCTCGGTCGTGACGCATCGGCCTACTCGTTCGTGGTCAGCCTCGTCATCGGCCAAGGTCATCGATGTCACCATGGGCCTGCGGGTCGAGCGAGGACGCCGAGGACGAGGGCCTCGACCTGTCACCAGCACGCCGAAGTCGCCTACGCCGACTGAGCACGGAGGAGGAACCGATGAAGCTGATCACCGCCGTCGTCAAGCCGTTCAAGCTCGACGACGTGAAGGACGCCCTCAAGGAGGCCGGCGTGACCGGCATGACGGTCACCGAGGTGCAGGGCTTCGGCCGCCAGGCGGGCCACACCGAGGTCTACCGGGGCGCCGAGTACACCATCGACTTCGTGCCCAAGGTGCGCATCGAGGTCGTGGCCGACGACGACGCGACGTCGACCGGGTCGTCGAGGCCATCGTCGGCCGCCGCCCGCACCGGCAAGATCGGCGACGGCAAGATCTGGGTCACCGACGTCGAGCGGGTCATCCGCATCCGCACCGGCGAGCTGGGCCCGACGCCCTGTAGCCGTCCTGACCGCGACCGCTCGATGTGAACGGTCGATGACATGTGGCGGCCTGGGCCGCTTCCTCCGGGGACGGGCCCAGGCTGCTCGTGACCCTCGCATCGGGATGACGACGATCGCCACCGAGCATCCCGATGAGCATCACCGACCGGGCGCAGCTCGCCGCCGACGACTCGCTCGTCGGCCGGGCGCTGTGCGACGTCTGGACCGCCGAGGTCGACCGCTGGCTCGCCGAGCTCGTCACCGCGGCGGTCGAGGGCACCGACCCCGGCGGCGTGGCCCTCGTCGCCGTCGGCGGCTACGGCCGGCGCGAGCTGTCGCCGCAGTCCGACATCGACGTGCTCCTGCTGCACGGGGCCGCGACGACATCGGCGAGCTCGCCGAGCGCCTCTGGTACCCGATCTGGGACGCCGGCCTGAAGCTCGGGCACGCCGTGCGCACGGTCAAGGAGGCGCTGGCCCTCGCCGCCGACGACCTCGACACCGCCACGTCGCTGCTCGCAGGCCCGCCACCTCGCCGGCGACCGGCGCCTCACCGACGAGCTGGCCGACAAGGCCGAGCTGCAGTGGCGCAAGCGGGCCAAGCGCTGGCTGGCCGCGATGTCCGCCAGCGCGTGCGCGAGCGCCACGCCCAGGCCGGGCGAGGTCGCCTTCCTGCTCGAGCCCGACCTCAAGGAGGGGCGGGGCGGGCTGCGCGACGTGCACGCCCTGCGCTGGGCGCAGGCGGCCCGGCCGATCCTGTGGGACGACCGACCACGCCACCCTCGACGCCGCCTACGACACGCTGCTGGCGGTGCGGGTCGAGCTGCACCGGCGCACCGGCCGGCCCGGCGACCGGCTGCTGCTGCAGGAGCAGGACGCCGTCGCCGACGCCCTCGGCTACGCCGACGCCGACGCGCTGATGCGCGCGCGTCGCCGCGCGCCGCCCGCACGATCGCCTGGACGAGCGACGACGCCTGGGACCGCATCGACAGCTCGCTGGCCGGGCCGCTGGCCCGACGCCCGCGCGCGACCGCGGCGCTGGCGGCGGGCCTGCGTGCTGCGCGACGGCGAGGTGCACGTCGCCGACGACGCCGACGTCGCCGGCGACCCCGCGCTCGGCGCTGCGGGCCGCGGCGGCCGCCGCCCGGCCGCGGCACCCAGCTCGACCGGCAGCACGCTCGCCCGGCTGGCCGGCCGAGGCCCCGCGACCCGCCGACGCCGTGGCCCGCGAGCCCGCGCGCCGTGTTCGTCGACCTGCTCCTGGCCGGGCCGCCGCGCGATCGCTGTTGCTCGAGGCGCTCGACCAGCAGGGCGTCTGGGAGCGCTACGTGCCCGAGTGGCCGGCCGTGCGGAGCAAGCCCCAGCGCAACGCCTACCACCGCTTCACGGTCGACCGGCACCTGTGGGAGGCGGCGGTGCAGCGGCGCCGGGCTCGCCGGCCGCGTCGACCGGCCCGACCTGCTCGTGCTCGCCGGCCTGCTCCACGACATCGGCAAGGGCGAGCCCGGCGACCACACCGAGAACGGCGTGCGACCTGCTGGCCGACGATCGGCGCCGCGCATGGGTCTCGACGACGACGACGCCGCCGTGCTGGTCGCGCTGTGCCGCCACCATCTGCTGCTGCCCGACGTGGCCACCCGCCGCGACCTCGACGACCCGGCCACGATCGAGGCGGTGGCGGCCGCGGCTGGGCGCAGCCGCGAGGTGCTCGAGCTGCTCGCCGCCCTCACCGAGGCCGACTCGCTGGCGACCGGTCCGGCGGCGTGGAGCGACTGGAAGGCCGGCCTGGTGCGCGCGCTCGTGGCCCGGGTCGACCACGTGCTCGGCGGCGGCGCGGGCGGCCGACGTCGCCGGCGAGTTCCCCACCGCCGACCAGCGGGCGCTGCTCGGCGCCGGCGAGCAGGCGATCGCTGGCCGACGGCGACCGGCTCACCGTCGTCGCCCCCGACCGGCCCGGGCTGTTCGCCGGGTGGCCGGCGTGCTGTCGCTGCACGGCCTGGACGTGCTCGACGCCGCGGCGGCGACCGAGCGAGGGCTGGGCGCTCGAGGTGTTCCGGGTCGCAGTCGAGCTTCGGGCCCACGTTCGCGTGGGACAAGGTGGTCGGCCGACCTGGAGCGGCGCTCGCCGGGCGGCTGGCGATCCGGGCCCGGCTGGCCGACCGGGTCCGGACGTACGGCGTCCGGCGGGGCCCGCCGCGTGGCCGACGAGCGGTCGAGCCCGAGGTCCGCTTCGACCTCGAGGCGTCGCCCGAGGCGACCGTGGTCGAGGTGCACGCCCCCGACGCGCCTGGGCGTGCTCTACCGCATCACCGGCGCCCTGGCCGACCTCGACCTCGACATCGCCAGCGCCAAGGTGCAGACGCTCGGGCGCCGAGGTCGTCGACTCGTTCTACGTGCGCGACGGGCGACGGCGCCAAGCCCACCGACCCGGCCGTGCTGGCCGAGATCGAGCGGGCGCTGCTCCACGCCCTCGAGTCGGCTGATCGCCCGCGTACGGACGCGACCGCACGAGGGCCGGGCGACGGCCGTCGCCGCCGGATAACGTCGGCGCCGTGAGCCGGCGTTCCCGCCGACCCGTCAGGACCTCATCCGGTGGTCCGAGACCCTGTCCGGCATCGCCCGCACGGGGCTCGGCTTCACCGAGAGCCTGTACGAGCGCGAGCGCTTCGAGGAGGTGCTGGCGGTGGCCGGCGACATCCGCGCCGCAGCCCAGGCCGACGAGGGGTTCGACGCCGAGCACTACGTCGACGAGTGGATGAAGGGCGTCGGCGAGGGCATCGCGGGTTACGTCACCCCGAAGGTGGCGGTCGGCGCGGTGGTCACCAACGACGCCGGAGAGATCCTGCTCGTGCAGCGGGCCGACAGCGGCATCTGGCTGTACCCCACCGGCTGGGCCGACGTGGGCTACTCCGCCAGCGAGATCGCGGTGAAGGAGGTCAAGGAGGAGACGGGCATCGACTGCGTCCCCGTCCGCCTCCTCGCCTTGCTCGACGGCCTCCGCCTCGGGTTCACCCGTGTGCCGCTGTACAGCCTCGTGTTCCTGTGCCGGGCGACGGGCGGCGACCTGGCGGCGCACCCGCTCGAGACGCGCGACGTCGGGTGGTTCCCGCGCGACGCCATGCCGCAGCCCCTCGCCGGCGCCGACCAGTGGCTGGCGCACGCCAACCGGGCGATCGAGGGCGAGGAGGTCGGCGTCCTCTACGACGAGCCCCGCGAGCGCCCGTGGGCGGAGTGACGACGGTGCGGCGCGGCAGCGCGTTCAGCCCGCGGGCTGCAGGACGCGGCGGGCGACCGCGAAGCGCACGTAGCTCCAGCAGGCGCTGCCCAGCATCTTGAGCTTGGTGGCGTGCCCCACGACAGGGCTGCCGAGCTTCTCCTGCTTGGTGCGGTGCCACAGGCCGGGGACGACCTCGTCGCGGCGGACGAGCCCGCGCTGGGCCACGAGGCTGTTGAGGGCGGCCTCGACGCGGTACCCCCGGACGTCGTGGTCGTCGAGCAGGTCGAACACCCACCGGGGCAGCGCCCGCTGACCGGTGAGCACCGGCAGGCGGCGGAGGAACAGTGGGTTGGCGAGGGGACCGCGGTCGAACAGCCCGCAGGCCATCTGCGCGTCGCCGGCGACGACGGGGGCGACCAGGCGGTCGATGTGGGCGGGTTGCAGCCCGATGAGGTCGGCGTCGAGGAACACGATGACGTCGGCGCCCACGGCTGCGGCGACGCCGGCGCGCATGGCCTCGCCCTTTCCGGGCACCGGTTGGTACACGACGCGGGCGCCGTGCGCGGCGGCGACGGTGGCCGTCCCGTCGGTCGAGGCGTTGTCCACCACGACGACCTCATGAACGAGGCGGGCGTCGAGGGCGGCGAACACGACCGCCCCGATCGTCGTGGCCTCGTTCCAGGCCGGGATGACGGCCGTCACGGTGCGGAGAGGGATAGGTCGCGGAGAGTGGTCGCCCTTGTACATGCCGTGGACAACTGTAACGGGCACGGACCGCGGCGCTGACCGCTCCCTTCGCGGTCGGCCCGCCTGCCGCCAGGAGCGGACTAGAACGTGTTGCCAACGCGGGGCGAACGACGCGCTACGGTCAGATGTGACGGTTCGTCAGATCCGGGCAAGGGTGGCCCAACGAGCCCGTCGACAGGGGGACAGGACGTGCGTAGGTACTGGATCCGTCTCATCGCCGTGCTCGCGGCTCTCGTCGTGGTCGTGGCCGCCTGCAGCTCCGACCGGGACGAGCCCGCGACGACGGCCGACGACACCGAAACGACCGAGGCGAGCGACGAGGGCGGCGACGGCATCCCGACCGACAGCTTCGGCACGCTCGACACGCCGTGCGGCGAGGGCGACGGCGGTCCGGCCGGCGACCAGGGCGTCACCGAGGACCAGATCGTCATCGGCTACGGCGACGACGCCGGGTTCCCGACGTCGCCCGGGCTCAGCCACGAGACCAGCGACGCCATCGAGGCGATGATCGCCTGGTGCAACGACCAGGGCGGCATCAACGGCCGGGAGATCGTCGGCAACTACTACGACGCCGCCATCACCAACGTCACGAACGCCATGACCCAGGCGTGCGCCGAGGTGTTCATGCTCGTGGGCGAGGCCTGGGCGCTCGACTCGGCCCAGGAGGAGACGCGAGTCGGCTGCGGTCTGCCCGCGGTGCCCACGTACTCGGTCAGCCCCGAGTTCGCCAACGGCCCGCTGGTGGTCCAGCCCGTGCCCAACCCGGCCGACATCTACACCGCCGGGTGGGCCGGCCAGATCGCCGAGCTGTTCCCCGAGGAGGTCAAGAACGCCTCGGTGATGTACGGCAACTTCGCCGCCACCATCGACACGAAGGACAAGGTCGTCCAGACGTTCGACGACTTCGGCTTCGAGTTCCTCGACTGCCCGATCGAGTACAACATCGCCGGCGAGGCCGACTGGAAGCCGTTCGCCCAGCGTCTCAGCGACTGCGGCGCCCAGGTCGTCTACTACTCGGGCCAGCCCTACCCGAACATGCAGAACCTGCTCGACGACGCAGCCCAGGTCGGCTACTCGCCCATCTGGCTCGTCGACCTCAACGCCTACCTGCGGTCGTTCGCCGAGTGGAACGCGACCGGCAACGGCGACAACGTCTACCTGCGCACGGCCTTCTACCCGTTCGAGCAGGCCGACGACGTGCCCGCCCTCCAGCAGTACATCGACATCGTCGAGGCCAACGGCGGCGACACCAGCCTCCTCGGCGTCCAGTCGACCTCGGCCTTCCTCCTGTGGGCCACCGCCGCCGACGCCTGCGGCGCCGAGCTGAGCCGCCAGTGCGTGCTCGACGAGCTCGACGGCATCACCAGCTGGGAGGCCGGCGGGCTGCACACCGAGACGAACCCGGGCGAGAACCTGCCGCCCGAGTGCAACATGCTGCTCAAGCTCGACGGGACCTCCTGGGTCCAGGCCTACCCCGAGGAGGAGGGCGAGATGGTCTGCAACCCCGAGGGGAACATCGAGCTGACCGGGCGGGTCGTCGACCAGGCCGAGCTCGACGAGAACCGGGTCTCGACCAAGTACCAGCAGTAGGAGGACGGTCGAGCTCGTGGACACGTTCCTGCAGTACACGATCATCGGCCTGGTCACGGGGGGCGTGTACGGCATCGCGGCCTCAGGCCTGGTCGTCACCTACACAACGTCGGGGATCTTCAACTTCGCCCACGGGGCCGTGGCCATGCTGGCCGCGTTCACCTACTGGCAGATGCGATGGGGGTGGGGCTGGCCCGCCCCGATCGCGCTGCTGGTGGTGCTGGGGGTGCTGGCGCCGCTGCTGGGGGCGGCGCTGTACGGCATCGTCATGCGAGGTCTGCGCAACGTCTCCGACGTGGCGCGCATCGTCGTGCCCGTCAGCGTCATGCTCGGGTTCCTCGCCCTGAGCACGTGGATCTGGGACCCGACGCCCCGCTCGCCGCGCCTGTTCCCGCTGTTCTTCGGGGCCGACAAGACGGTCACGGTGGCGGGGGTGAACCTGGCGTGGCACGAGATCGGCGCCATGGTCATCGCCGTGCTCGTCGCCCTCGGCCTCCGGTTCCTGTTCGTGGCCACCCGCACCGGTGTGGCCATGCGGGCCGTCGTCGACGACCCCGACCTGCTCGAGCTCAACGCCGGCAAGCCCGAGCGGCTGGCGATGGCGTCGTGGGCCCTCGGCGCCTTCCTGGCCGCCCTGGCCGGCGTGCTCATCACGCCGATCCAGGGGTCGACGATGAGCGCGACGGCTCTGACGCTGCTGGTCATCGACGCCTTCGCGGCGGCCGCGTTCGGGCGGCTGCGCAGCGTGCCGCGGACGTTCGTCGGCGCGCTCGTCCTCGGCCTCGCCGGCAGCTACGTGATCGGCTACTTCCCGGGCGAGTGGACCTGGGCCGGCAACCTCCGGGTGTCGCTGCCGATGATCACCCTGTTCGTGGTGCTGCTGTTCCTGCCGCAAGACCGCCTGCGGGGGGCGACCGTGCTCCGCACCCGCGAGCGCTACCGCATGCCGAGCATGCGCAACGCGCTGATCGGGGCGGCGGCGCTCATCGCCGGCATGTACCTGGTGCGCGAGCTGCTGGCCCCGACCGCGGTCAACACGCTGGCGTTCGGGATGACGGCCGCGGTCATTGCCCTGTCGCTGGTGCTGCTCACGGGCTACGCGGGCGAGATCAACCTGGCCGTGCTGTCGTTCGGTGCCATCGGGGCGATCATCGTCCACCACTACGGGGTGGACGGCAGCGGCCCAGGAGCGCACTCGACCCTCTTCGGGTACGCGCTGGCCGCCGTGGTGTGCGCCGTCGTCGGGGCGCTCGTGGCGCTGCCGTCGTTGCGCCTGCGCGGGCTGTACCTCGCGCTGTCGACGCTGGCGTTCGGCGTGTTCGTGTCGAACATGATCCTGCGCGAGATCGTCGAGCGGAAGCTGCCGCTCATCCACACCCGGTTCAGCATCTTCCCCAGCGGCAACCTGGGGGTGCCGCGGCCGAAGTTCGGGCCGATCGACCTGGAGAGCATGCCCTCGTTCCTCATGTTCGTGACCGTGCTGTTCGCGGTGCTGGGCGTGGGCCTGGTGGCGCTGCGGCACAGCGGCTACGGCCGCCGGCTCACGGCCATGAAGGACAGCCCGGCGGCGTCGGCCACGCTCGGCCAGAGCATGGTGACCCTGAAGCTCTCGGTGTTCATGCTGTCGGCCGCCATCGCCGGCGTCGGCGGGGCCCTGATGACCGCGCAGATCGGTTCGGCGAACCTCGACCGCTTCGACATCTTCCTCAGCCTGTCGCTGCTCATGCTCACGGTGGTCGCCGGCATCGGCTACGTCAGCGGCGCGCTGATGGGTGGCTTGCTGTTCGGTGTGTTCTTCGTGGCCCTCCAGTCGACGTTCGACAAGCTCGGCGCGGACTACCCCGACTTCGAGGGCACGTTCGAGTTCCTGGCCCAGCTCACCACCGTGCTCCCTGCGCTGCTCGGCGTGAGCATCGGCCGCGATCCCACCGGCGCGGTCGAGCGCATCCTCACCGACCTCGGGCCGCTGAAGCGGGCCCGGTCCGCCGTGATCGGCGCCATCGCCGTGGTCGCGGTGGCCTACCTCATGGCCCGCAACGGCACGATCAGCAACTGGTGGCTCATCGTCGTCACCGGCCTCGTGCTGCTGGCCCTCAACGTCGTCACGAAGCGGGTGACCGCCGCCGACCGCCGGCGCGCCGAGGCCGCCGCCGCGGCGCTGCCCGACTCGGCCTCGGCCGACCTGCCGCTCGAGCTTGTGGGCGTGGCCCGGCCGTTCACGGTGGCCGACCGCGAGATGCTCGACGCCGCCCTCGGCGTCCCGGCGGAGAGGAGGTGAGCCGGCATGGCTGAGGCGCTGCTCGAGGCCATCGGTGTCACGGTGCGGTTCGGCGGCAAGACCGCCCTGAGCGACACGACCGTGCGCGTCGAGCCCGGCCGAATCACCGGCCTCATCGGCCCGAACGGAGCGGGGAAGACCACGTTGTTCAACGTGGTGTGCGGGTTGCAGGGGCCGAACTCGGGCCGGGTGATGCTCGGCGGCCACGACGTCACCCGCCTTTCACCCCACAAGCGGGCCCGGCGCGGCCTGGCCCGCACGTTCCAGCGCCTCGAGCTGTTCACGTCGCTGACGGTGCGCGACAACGTGCGGGTCGGCGGCGACATCCACAACCGATGGAACCGCACCCGCGGTGACTCGGCCGGCGCGGCCGACCGCGTGCTCGAGCTCACGGGGCTGGCCGCCATCGCCGACCGCGAGGTGTCCGAGATCCCCACCGGCCAGGCCCGGGTGGTCGAGCTGGCCCGGGCCCTGATGACCGAGCCGAAGGTGCTGCTGCTCGACGAGCCGGCGGCCGGGCAGAGCGACGAGGAGACCGAGGCGTTCGGCGGCCTGCTTCGGAACCTGGTGGGTGACGGCCTCGCCATCTGCCTGGTCGAGCACGACATGACGCTGGTCATGGACGTGTGCGAGACGATCTACGTGCTCGACTACGGTCGCACGATCGCAGTGGGTCCGCCCGACGCGGTGCGCGCCGACCCCGCGGTGGTCGAGGCGTACCTGGGAACGCCCGAGGGGGTGGGGTGATGGTCACCGGGAACGGCGCCGGCGCAGTGGGCGACGACGTCCACGGCGTCCTCGACGTCCACATCGAGACCGAGGTGCCGCCGCTCGAGCTGGTCGGGGTGCGCGCCGCCTACGGTGGCATCGAGGTGCTGCACGGCATCGACCTCGTGGTGCGCGGCGGCGAGGTCGTGGCGTTGCTCGGCGCCAACGGGGCCGGCAAGTCGACGACCGTGAAGGTGGCGGCGGGCCTGCTGCGGCCCACCGCCGGCGCGGTCCGGGTCGCGGGGCACGACGTCACGGGCGTGGCCAGCCACGAGCTGGCCCGCATCGGGGTGTGCACCATCCCCGAGGGCCGGGGCGTGTTCGCGAACCTGACCGTGCGCGAGAACCTGTGGATGGCCACGCAGGTCACGGGCGACCGCGACGCACTCGAGGCGGCCGCCTACGAGCGCTTCCCCCGGTTGGGCGAGCGGCGCACGCAGCTCGCCGGCACGCTGTCGGGCGGCGAGCAGCAGATGCTGGCCATGTCGCGGGCGCTGATCACCGATCCGGCGGTGCTGCTGCTCGACGAGCTGTCGATGGGCCTGGCGCCGATCGTCGTCCAGCAGCTGTACGAGATCGTGGCGCAGGTCGCGTCCGAGGGGATCTCGATCCTCGTGGTCGAGCAGTTCGCCCAGGCGGTGCTCGGCATCGCCGACCGCGCCGCGGTCATGGTCAACGGGGAGATCACGCGGGTGGGCACACCCGCCGAGTTGCAGTCAGAGCTTTCGCAGGCCTACCTGGGTGGAGCAAGGAGCACGCCATGAACGACCGGATCGAGCGCCTGAAGAGCGACGCCGCCGAGCTGAACGTGTCCAAGGGCGCGGCCCGCGACGGGCTGTGGCAGACCGTGGGGGCCCTGGCGATGGCCGCTGGCGTCGCCCTCGCCTTCGTGGCCTACCAGCTCTCGCTGGGCAAGGACGATCCGCGCGACATCGACTCCTTGCAGATCCTCGCGGTGGCGATGCTGGCCCTCGCCGTCGCCGGCGCAGCCGTGTTCCTCCGCTACTCGCTCGCCCGGTTCCTGCGGTTCTGGCTGCTGCGCCAGCTCTACGAGGGGCAGGCGCACATCGACCAGGTCGTGGCCGCCCTCGGCGAGCACGACGGCGGGGCGCCGGGCGCCCACCGACAGGGAGCCGGCGGCGCCGACCAGCTAGTCTGACGGTCCGTCAGATTCTCGTCGAGGGGGGCTCCGGGTGAGCGTCGTCGGTTCGTCAGACCAGTCCGCACAGGCCGATCCGCCGGGCCACGAAGCGCTGCACCAGCAGCCGTTGATGCCCGACCTGCTCATCGCGGCGCTGAACCGCAACCTCGACAAGCCCGCGGTCTACCTGGGCGACACGGTGCTCACCGCCCGCCAGGTGCGCGACGAGATCAGCCGGTACATCCAGGCCCTCGAGTCGACGGGGCTGGGCAAGGGCAGCCCGGTGGCGATCCTGGCGCTCAACCGGCCCGAGGTCCTGTTCAACATGGGCGCCGGCATGCTGCTCGGCTGCCGCAGCACGCCGCTCCACCCGATGGGCTCGCTCGACGACCACGCCTACGTGCTCGAGGACGCCGGCATCGAGACCCTCGTCTACGACCCCGAGTTCTTCGGCGAGCGCGCCGCCCAGCTGGCCGAGCGGGTGCCGGGCCTCAAGAACCTGCTGGCCTTCGGGCCCAGCGACGCCGGCGTCGACTACCCGGCCCTGGCGGCCACGTTCGAGGCCCGCCCGCTCACCGCGCCCGACGTGCGCCCCGACGACGTCCCCGGCCTCGCCTACACCGGCGGCACCACGGGCAAGCCCAAGGGCGTGATGGGCAGCTACCGGTCGGGCGCCACGATGACCAACATCCAGATGACCGAGTGGGAGTGGCCGCACGAGCCGCGCTTCCTCATGTGCACCCCGCTCAGCCACGCCGGCGCCGCCTTCTTCGTGCCGGTGCTGCTGCTCGGCGGGTCGCTGGTCGTCGTGCCCTACTTCGAGCCCGGGCTGGTGCTGAAGACCATCGAGGAAGAGCGCATCACGGCCACGATGCTCGTGCCGACGATGCTCTACATGCTGATGGACCACCCCGACTTCGCCACGCGGGACCTGTCGAGCCTCGAGACCGTCTACTACGGCGCGGCCGCCATGTCGCCGACCCGCCTGAAGGAGGCGATCGAGCGCCTCGGGCCCATCTTCTTCCAGTACTACGGCCAGGCCGAGGGCCCGATGACGATCTGCGTGCTGCGCAAGGACGAGCACGACCTCGACGACATGGCCCGCCTGGCCACGTGCGGGCGGCCCGTGCCGTGGGTCCACGTCAAGCTGCTCGACGACGACCTGAACGAGGTGCCGCGGGGCGAGCCGGGCGAGATCTGCGTGCGCGGCCCGCTGGTCATGCAGGGCTACTGGAACAAGCCCACCCAGACCGCCGAGGCGCTGGCCGGCGGCTGGCTGCACACCGGCGACATCGCCCGCGAGGACGAGCACGGCTTCTACACGATCGTCGACCGCAAGAAGGACATGATCGTGTCCGGCGGGTTCAACGTGTTCCCCCGCGAGGTCGAGGACGTCATCTCGTCGCACCCGGCCGTGGCCAACGTGGCGGTCATCGGGGTGCCCGACGACCGCTGGGGCGAGGCGGTGAAGGCCGTCGTCGTGCTGCGCCCCGAGGCGTCGGTCGAGACGTCCGCCATGGCCGACGAGCTGGTCGACCTCGTCAAGTCGGCCAAGGGCTCGATCCAGGCGCCCAAGTCGGTCGACTTCGCCGACGAGATCCCGCTCAGCCCGCTCGGCAAGCCCGACAAGAAGGCCCTGCGCCAGCGGTACTGGACGGGCACCGACCGCCAGGTCAACTGACGCGGTGTCTCCGCTCTTGGCGCCTGCGGCGCCGGGCCGCTGGGCCACGGCTGCGCCTGTCGGCGCAGCCTCTATCGCCTCGCCGACACGACCGTGCCGGCGATGATCGTGGCCGCCACGTGGCCCGACGACGGGTCCTCGAGGACCACAGACAGCGGACCGTCGAGCACCACCAGGTCGGCGGGCGCGCCCACCGCTACCCGCCGAGGGGTGCCGCCGGGCGCCTCGGGTGGGGTGAGGAACAGGGCCAGCGCCCGCTCGGGTGACACGGCCTCGCGCAAGCCCAGGGGCTCGCCGCCGGCCGTGCGGCGCTCGATGGCGGCGGCCACGTCGCGCCACGGGTCGGGGTGGCCGAACGGTGCATCGGTGCTGCCACCGACCGGGATGCCGGCCTCGATCAGGCTGCGGCACGGGTACAGGTGCGGCAGGTCGTCGGCGTCGACCTCGATCAGGTAGCGGTCGCCCCGTTCGTGGACGAATCCGGGATTGGTCACCACCCAGAGCCCCCGCGAAGCGACGATCGACCGGAGGTCGGGCGGGACGACCGACCCGTGCTCGATGCGGTCCCCGGGCCGGCTGCCGACGTCGTCCCAGGCCGCGAGGGCCAGGGCGAGCCCGGCCCGCGTCACGCAGTGGACGGCGACCGGCCGGCCCGCGTCGTGGGCGGCCCGCATCCACCGGGTCAGGTCCTCGAGGGCGGGGAGTGCGAAGTCGGCCACCACCACCTTCACCGGACCGGTGGCGAGCGGGGCGGGCATCTCGACCGCCGCCAGGCGCGGCCCCCCGGACACGATCACGTGCTGGGGGAGCGAGCCGTCGGCGGCCGCGGCCGCGATCGGGTCGAGGTCGTGCAGCAGGGCCACCGGCGTGAGGTCGGTCACCCCGGTGACGCCGTACGACGCCAGGCGGCGGCCGACCACCGCCAGGTCGGGCGGCGCGTGCTGCGGGAGCCGGTCGCGTAGCCACCGGTCGAGGCCGAGCAGCCGGCCCGTGGGGCGACCCTCGCCGTCGCGCTCGATGCCCGGGTGGTCCACCTCGCTGTCGATGCCGGTGAGCGCCAGCGCGGCCGAGTTCAGGATCCACGCGCCGCCCGAGCGGTGCTGGACGCGCACCGGTCGCTCGGCGACGAACGCGTCGAGGCGCCAGCGGTCGAGCGGGCCGGCGACGGACTCGTGGTAGCCGATCGCCCGCAGCCACTCACCCTGGCTCAGCGTCCGGTGGGCCCGCGAGAGGGCTGCGGCGAACTGGTCGGTGTCGGCGACGTAGGGCGGCCCCACGAACGGCGAGCGCTCGGCCGCGGCGAGCGCCATGAGGTGGATGTGGTGGTCGTGCAGGCCGGGGATCAGCGCGCCCCGCCGGCCGTCGAGCTCGTCGTCGCCCGGGCGCGCCGGCAGCCGGCGGTCGATCTCGGCGATCACCCCGCCGCTCGCCCGCACGTCGACGAGCATCCCGTCGACGACGACGTCGCGCAGCACCAGGTCCGGCATGGAACTCACCATTGAGTGGACAGGCCCGCCGCCCGCCAGACCGCCAGCGTACGGCACGGCGGCGGGTCGCTACGCCTGGACGACGTCCCAACCAGCCGGCAGCTCGGGGCGGGACCAGGCCGGGTCGGGGCGCCACCCGGGCCACGGCTCGGAGAACGGCGCGGTGCGGCGTTCGACCCGGCCGATCACGGCCTCACCCTCCCGCCGGACCCGGTCGCCCGTGGTCGCGTCGACGAGGCCCCGGTCGACCAGGTCGGCGAACTCGTCCTCGTCCTTCCACCGCCACGTGAGGTCGGGCTCCACCACGACGTCGAGCATCATGTCCATCGCCTCGAAGCCGAGCGGGGTGCGCCGCAGGGGCTGCTGCAGGTTGACGTACCAGCCGTAGTGGCGGCCGTCGAGCCACGACACCCACAGGGCGTGCCAGTCGCCCGGCCGGAGCAGCCACAGGTTGTCCACGTCCCACTCGTGGTCGACGTGCACCCAGTCGCGGCGGGCCAGGTTCTCGATCACGCGCTCCCGGCGGGTCGGCGGGTCGACGCGGTCCGGTGGCGTGGCCGGCACCTTGCGGCGGGTGCCCTGCGGGATCCACAGGAGCAGGCGCTCGTCGGCGTCCTCGACGACGACGAGGGGCCGGGCGGCCCACACCCGGCCGCCCCAGACCTCCTGGTGCACGATCACATCGCCCGGTGTCCACACGGGCGACATCGTGTCAGCCGAAGGCCTCGTAGTACGCCTTCTGGGCGGGGTAGTAGTCGTCGAAGTCGGGGGTCGGGCTGCCCGTGTGGGTGGCGACGAGCATGTCGAGGTAGTACTCCCAGCCCGGGCCGCTGTCGCCGACCGTGGTGCCCTCGTCGAGGTGCTGGACGAAGGTGAGCACGGTGGTGTCGCCGTCCTCGGCCAGCGTCGCCTCGAGGCGCCACGTGCCGTAGTCGTCGACCGCCGACACGGCGAGGTGGCGGGGCGGCTCGCAGGCGTCGATGGTCATGTCGGCGTCCTCGTCCATGCCCTCCTCGTGGGTCATCCGGTAGCGGATGGTGTTGCCGGCGCCGGGTTCGCCGGTCCAGCTGGCGAACCAGCGGGCGGTGCGCTCGGGCTCGGTGATGCTGGCCCACACGTCCTCGATCGGCGACCGGAACGTGCGGATGAGGACCAGGTCGCGCCCGGCGTCGGTCGGCTGCACGCGGCCGGTCGGGGTGGGCGGGGTGGTTGTCATGCGGTGCGCTCCTCGGCGTCGGGATCGGCCTGCCCGCCGGCGGCGCGGCGGTCGCGGCGGGTGCGGTGGACCTCGGTGGCGAGCGCGTCGAGGCGGGCGCCCCAGCCGTCGCGGAACGGCGCCAACCAGGCGTCGACCTCGGCCAGCGGCCCGACGTCGAGCCGGTAGACGCGCTCGCGCCCGTCGGCGGCGTCGACCACCAGACCGGCCTCGCGCAGCACGCGGAGGTGCCGCGACACGGCGGGCCGGCTGATCGGGAACCGGGCCGCGATCGCCCCGGCGGTCATCGGCCCGCGCCGGAGGAGCACGAGGATCTCGCGCCGCACCGAGTCCGAGATCGCCCCGACCACCGCGTCCACGAGCAAAAGCGTAACACATCGGTTACATGTCGGTGGATTCTCGACGCGAGATTGCGCACGGAGGTGCGCAATCTCGCGAAGAAACGCGTGGGAGGGGCTAGAGCAGCTCGAGGATCAGGGCCGAGCCCATGCCGCCGCCGGCGCACATGGCGACGCAGCCCATCGTCTGGTCGCGGCGGCGGAGCTCGTGGACCATGCTGACCACCATCCGGGCGCCCGTCGCCGCGATGGGGTGACCCAGGCCGCAGCCGCTGCCGTTCACGTTCACGATGTCGTGGTCGATGCCGAGCGCCCGGGTCGACGCCACGGCCATCGTGCAGAACGCCTCGTTGATCTCGAACAGGTCGATGTCGCCGAGCGCCATCCCCGCGCGGTCGAGCGCCTTCGGGATGGCCAACGTCGGCGCCAGCCCCGTCCGCTCGGGCTCGACGCCCACCGACGCCCACGACACGATCCGCGCCAGCGGGACCAGCCCGTGCGCGGCGGCGTAGTCGTCGGCGGTGACCACGACGGCGGCGGCTGCGTCGTTGAGCCCGGCCGCGTTGCCGGCGGTGACGACCGCCTTCTCCAGCTCGGGATGGAGCACCGGCAGCGACGCCAGCTTCTCGAGCGTCGTGTCGGCCCGCGGGTGCTCGTCACGGGCGAAAACACGCGTCGCGCCGGCGCCGTCGGGGACCTGCACCGGCACGATCTCCTGGTCGAACCAGCCCTCGTCGCGGGCGTGGGCGGCCCGATGGTGCGAGTGAAACGCCCACTCGTCGGCCTCCTCTCGCGTGACGCCGGCGATGCGCGCCGTGTTCTCGCCCACGCTCAGCGCCATGTCGAACGGCGGGGCCTCGGGGGTGGGCGGGTTGGCGGGAGACATCCACAGCTGCGGGTCCTTCGCCGAGGCGGGGACGGACTTCTGTCCCATGACCATCGAGCTGAGGCTCTCGGTGCCCCCGGCGACGACGACCCGGTCCATGCCGGCGCGGATCGACCCGGCCGCGATCTGCACGGCCGACAGGCCGGCCGCGCAGTGGCGGTTGTCGGCGAGCCCGGGCACCGAGTCGAGGCCGAGCTCGACGGCCACGTAGCGGGCGATCACGCCGCCGCCCTGCAGCGACTCGGCGAGGACGATGTCGTCGATGTCCTCGGCCGGGATGCCGGCCCGGTCGATGGCGGCGCCGATCGCCACCTTGCCGAGCTCGAAGGCGTCGACGTCGAGCAGCGAGCCCTTGTGCGAGCGCCCGATGGGCGTGCGGGCCCCGGCGACGATGACGGCGTCGGTCATTGCATGTCCCCCTGCAGGTCCTGGTCTATTTCGGGTCGAAGCGGATGGCCCCGTCGAGGCGGACGACGTGACCGTTGATGTAGCAGTTGGTGATCAGGTGCTCGGCCAGGCCGGCGAACTCGCTGGGTCGGCCGAAGCGGCGCGGGAACGGGACCTTGGCCTCGAGGGCGGCGCGCATGTCGGCGGGCGCCTGCTCCCAGGCCCGGGTGCCGATGGTGCCCGGGGCGATGCTGTTGACCCGCACGCCCACCGAGGCGAGGTCGCGGGCGGCGACGAGCGTCATGCCGATGATCCCGGCCTTCGCCGTGGCGTAGGCGATCTGCCCGACCTGGCCCTCGTACCCGGCGATGGATGATGTGGTGACGATGACGCCCCGCTCGCCGTCGTTGTTGGGCACGCTGTCGGGCCCGCCGTCGGGTCCGCCGTCGGCGGGGTCGAGCTCAGCCATGGCCGCCGCGGCCAGGCGGACGGTGTTGAACGTGGACACCACGTTCAGGTTCATGGTCGCCACGAACAGGTCGAGGTCGTGCGGCGTGCCGTCGCGCCGGATCGTGCGCTGGCTGGCCGTGGCGCCCCCGGCGCAGGCGACGACGATGCGGAGCGGGCCCGCCGACGCGGCGGCGTCGACGGCAGCCTGCACGTCGGCCTCGCGGGTGGCGTCGCCGACGACGTGCGGCGCGTCCCCGAGTTCCGCGGCGATCTTGGGCGTGCGCTCGCCGTCGCGGTCGAACAGCACCACGGTGGCTCCGAGCCCGTGGAGGTGGCGCGCGGTGGCCTCGCCCAGCCCCGAGGCGGCGCCGGTGACCAGTGCGACGTTGCCGGCGATCTGCATGGTGGACGGACTCTAGCCCGTTGAATGGTGGTTCAAGAGATCGAGGCCGCGTATCATCGTGCGGATGGCAGGGACCACCACCTCCGGCCGGCGCGAGCAGCGGCGCCTGCAGCACCAGGACCTCAGCCGCGGCCAGCTGCTCGACGCGGCCGAGGAGGTGTTCGGCCGCAAGGGGTTCCACGAGGCGACCCTCAAGGAGGTCGCCGAGATGGCCGAGTTCTCGGTCGGCTCGGTCTACTCGTTCTTCGACAACAAGGACGACCTGTTCCGCCAGATCTTCGTCCGCCGGGGCGACGAGTTCATGCCCGGGCTCCGCGAGGCGCTGCGCGACGAGGGCACTCCGGTCGCCCAGCTCCACCGGCTCGTCGACTTCGAGGTCGGGTTCTTCCGCCGCCACCCCCGCTTCGGCCGCCTGTACCTGCGCTACTCGAGCGCCACGTCACTGTCCGCCGACCGCGAGATCGACGCCGCCATGGCCGCCAACTACGTCGAGTCGATGCGACTGCAGGCCGACCTGTTCGCCCGCGGCCAGGCGGCCGGCGCCTTCCGGCCCGGCGACCCCGAGGTGCTGGCCCGCCTGTTCTCGGGGATCATCTCGGCGTACCAGGCGCTCGACCCCGCGGTGGTGGCCGACGAGGCCGGCGAGCGCCTTCCGCTGGCCGACCTCCACGCCCTCGTCGAGCGGGCCTTCACCCCCTGACCCACCACGAGCGAGGACGAACCGTGAGCAAGCGCAACGAGCGACCGAAGGGCGCCGACGACACCCCGGCCGAGGCCGCCCTGCGGGCCGAGGTCCGCGCCTTCATGGAGGAGCACGCCGCGCCATACGGCCGGGCGACCCGCCACCTCCGGCTGGTCGACACGCCCCAGTTCGCGGCGACCGCCCGCGCCTGGCAGCGCACGCTGGCCGAGGGCGGCTGGAGCGTGCCGACCTGGCCGGCCGAGCTGGGCGGCCGCGGCCTGTCGTCCAACGAGGCCCGCATCGTCCGCGAGGAGGAGACCCGCTTCGCCGTCCCGGCCGGCCCGTTCCAGGTGGCGGCCCTGATGGTCGGGCCCACGCTGATGGCGTTCGGGACGCCCGAGCAGCAACGCCGGTTCCTCCCGGCCATCCGCCAGGGGGACCACCTGTGGTGCCAGCTGTTCTCCGAGCCCGACGCCGGGTCCGACCTCGCCAGCCTGCGCACCCGGGCGGTGCGCGACGGCGACGAGTGGGTCGTGACCGGGCAGAAGGTGTGGACCAGCGGGGCGGCCACAGCCGACTGGGCCATCCTGCTCGCCCGCACCGAGCCCGACTCCAAGCGGCACCAGGGCATCACCTACTTCCTGTGCGACATGCGCTCGCCGGGCGTCGAAGTGCGGCCGATCGTGCAGATCAACCGGGCCGCCCACTTCAACGAGGTCCACCTGGACGAGGTGCGCATCCCGGTCGACTGCGTCGTGGGCGAGGTCGGCGAGGGCTGGTCCGTCGCCCGCGTCACGCTCGGGGCCGAGCGGGCGATGATCGGGTCGATGAACGTCGGCGACCACATCGCCGCGCTCGTCGACGCCGCCCGGGCGTCCGGTCGCAGCGACGACCCGATGCTGCGGCAGGACCTGGCCGACGTGTACATCCGGGGGACCGTGCTGCGCTATCTGGGCGACCGCGTGCTGACGGCGGTGCGCACCGGCGGCCAGGTCGGGCCCGAGGCCAGCACGATCAAGCTCGGGCTGTCGCGGTTCATGGGGCGCCTCGGCGACGTCGCCACCCGGGTGCTCGACGCCGACGGCCTCCTCGAAGGCGGCGCCGCCGGGTCGACCGGCGACGCCACCTACGGCCGGCTGCAGGACATGTTCCTCGGCCAGTGGTCGTCCCGCATCGGCGGCGGCACCGAGCAGATCCAACGCAACCTGATCGGCGAGCGGGCCCTCGGCCTGCCCCGGGACCCGAGGCACACATGACGAGGTTCCCCTTCCCGCCCCCGTTCGGCTGGTTCGCCGTCGGCCGGGCCGACGAGCTGGCGACCGACGCGGTGTCCACCGTGCACCTGCAGGGCAAGGACCTCGTGGTCTGGCACGACCCCGCGGCCGCAGGGGCCGGCAATGGCGACGGCGAGGACCGCGGCTGGCGCGTGTTCGACGCGTACTGCCCCCACCTCGGCGCCCACCTGGGCGTCGGCGGGCGGGTCGACGACGGGTGCCTCGTGTGCCCGTTCCACGAGTGGTCGTTCCATCCCGATGGCACGAACGCCGCCATCCCGTACGCCGACCGGCCCAACCGCAAGGCACGGGTGCGGTCGTACCCGACGGCCGTCCGCAACGGCCTGGTGCTGTTCTGGCACCACCCCGACCCCGACGTCGCCCCCGGATGGGACGTGCCCCAGGCCCTCACCGACGATTTCGTCGAGGTCGGGCGCTACACGTGGACGGTGCGCACGGCGTGGCAGGAGGTCGCCGAGAACTCCGTCGACATGGCCCACTTCCGCTCGGTGCACGGGCTCGAGCGGGTGGGCCAGATCGGCGAGATCACCCTCGACGGGCCGGTCCGCCGGGTGCAGAGCACGCAGCTGTTCAACTCGTCCCGGGGCACGTTCGAGGGCGCCCTCGAGTCGACCAGCTACGGGCCGGGCGTCGGCGTCATCCACTTCGACCTGATGGGCCGGGTGACGATGGTCTCGGCCACCACGCCGGTCGACGAGGACGCGGTCGAGGTGCGGTTCACGCTGTACCACTCGGGCGACGAGATCGCGGCCAAGATCGGGGACGGGTTCGCCGCCGAGGTGGCGCGCCAGTTCCACGAGGACATCCCCATCTGGGAGAACAAGCGCTACCAGCCCTCGCCGGCGCTGGCCCCGACCGAGCGGGCGGTCACCGAGTTCCGCCGCTGGGCCGCGCAGTTCTACCCCGAGATCGCGGCGCCGGTCGCCGGCTGATCGGCGTCCGCCCCGCAGCTGCTCCTTGTTGAGCTTGCCGAGGGCGTTGCGGGGCAGCGCGTCGCGGCGCTCGACGAGGGCCGGCACCTTGTACCGGGCCAGCGTGGCGCCCACCCAGTCGCGCACCTCGTCGTCGTCGATCTCGGCCCCGGGCGCCACGACGACGAACGCCTTGACCTGCTCGCCCAGCACCCGGTCGGGCACGCCGACGACGGCGGCGTCCACGATCGCCGGGTGTTCGACCAGGCGGTTCTCGATCTCGATCGGGTAGATGTTCTCTCCGCCCCGGATGATCATGTCCCGCAGCCGGCTCTCGACGAACAGGCGCCCGCCGTCGATCCCTTCGAGCTCGATCCGCCCATAGTCGCCGGTCGCATACCACCGATCTTCGTCGAACACGGCCCGGGTGGCGGCCTCGTTGCCCCAGTAGCCGCGGAAGATGCCGGCGCTGCGCCCCCAGATCTGCCCGACCTCGCCCTCGGGCAGCGGGCGACCGTCGGAGCCGCGCACCTCGACCTCGCTGCCGGCGGTGGCACCACCGACGGAGGCGAGGTCGGCGTCGCTGACGGGCGGCAGCACCAACGTGAGCGTGCCCGACGCCTCGGTCATGCCGTAGCCGACCCGCACGCCGGCGCCCGCGCCGGGCAGCCGCTCGGCGGCGCGGCGCAGCAGCTCGGGCGGGAAGGTGGCCCCGCCGCCGCCGACCGCCTCGAGCGACGACAGGTCGAAGCGGTCGAGGTCGGGGTGGTCGACGATCCGCCACAGCTGGGTGGGCACGAGCGACCAGGTGGTCACCCGGTGCCGCTCGGTCAGCTCGAGGTGGGTGGTGGCGTCCCACCGGCCCGGCGGCGGCACGACCAAGGTGATGCCCCAGGTCACGGCGTTGGCGAGCTGGCCGAGCAGCCCCGACATGTGGAACAGCGGCGCCGAGGCCACGACGGCCGGGGGGTTGCCGCTGCCGGGCGTGCTCGCGCCCGGCACGGCGAGGCGGTGGACGAGGTTGGTGGCGGCCGCCGACCAGCAGAAGTGGATGGCGTTGCGGTGCGACAGCACGGCGCCCTTCGGGCGACCGGTCGTCCCGCTGGTGAAGATGATCGTCGCCGGGTCGTCCTCGGCGACCGCGATCTCGTCGGGAGCGAGGGGGGCGGGCGCCGGCCCCGCCAGCAGGTCGGCGAACGACCGCGGGCCGTCTTCGCCGAGGTGCAGCGCGGGGGCGGTCGTCGCCAGGGCGTGGGCCACCTCGTCGTCGGTCCATGCCGGGTTGAGGACCGTGGCGATCGCCCCGCGGGCGATGGTGCCGAGGGCGATCAGGAAGTGGTCGAGCGAGGGGCGCCCCGCCATCGCCACCCGGTCGCCCCGCCCGACCCCGGCCGCGGCGAGGCGGGCGGCGACGTCGCGCACCCGGTCCGGAAGCTCGGCGAACGTGATCGTGCGCTCGCCCTCGACGGCGAACGGCCGGTCGCCGTGCCCGGCGGCGGCGTCCACCGTGGCGGCGATCGACCGCGGCCGCCGGGCGAACACCGGCAACCGCGCCCCGAGCACGTCGTCCTCGACCATCTCGAAGAAGCCGCCGGCGCCGAGGATCCCGGCGAACGTGTCGGGAGCGAGCGCGTCCCCCTCGGTCCAGCGCAGCCGAGCCGCTTTCGAACGGTGGTTCTCTGAACGGTGGTTCGATTCGATGAGCGCTGATGCTAGACCATCTGCCATGACCGAGGTCACAACGGGCCGGCTGGTGGCGCGGGTGCTGCGGGCGGCCGGGATCGACGCGGTGTACGGCTGGCCGCTCCCGGGCGTCGAGGTCGTCGACGTCCCGGACGAGCGGGTGGCGTCGCTGATGGCCGCCGCTCACCTGCGGGTCCACCGGCGGACCGCGGCGGTGCACCGCGCGCACGGCGACCTCGTCGTCGGGTCGACCCGTTCCCCGGCCCCGTCCGAGGTCGTCACCGTCGACGACCTGCTCGACGCCGTGCCGGCGCTCGCGTCCGGCGCGGCGTGGCTGCGGCTCGCGCTCGATCTCGACGCCCCCGCCCCGGACATCACGCCGCCCCGCCCGGCGCCGCCCGACCGGTGGGTGGAGCCCGGCGAGGACCTGCTCGACGCGGTGCGCGGCGCCGAGCGTCCCGTGGTGTTGGCCGGCCCCGGCGTGGTGGCGGGCGGGGCCGTGCCCGGCCTGCACGCGCTGGCGGCCGCCGGCAGCCTCGGCGTCCTCAACACGTGGGGTGCGAAGGGGGTGTTCGACTGGCGCAGCCGCCACCACCTGGCCACCGCCGGGCTGCAGGAGCACGACTTCGCGCTCGCCGGCTTCGGCGACGCCGACCTGATCCTCGCCACGGGTGTCGACACCGAGGAGGCGCCCCTATCCCTGTGGGCCGGCCTGGCGCCTGTCGCCGAGGTCGCGCCCGGCGCCCTCGACCCGCTGGCGGAGCGGTGGGGCCGCCTGCCGGCGGAGATCCCGATGCCCGCGTTGCGGACCGAGCTGGCCCGGGTCACGCAGGAGGGATGGAACGCGGCGTCGACGCCGATCGCCCCGTCGCTCGTCACCCGCCACTACGCCCAGGCGCTCGGCGCCGGGGGTCTGGTGGCGGCCGACCCGGGCGTGGCCGGGTACTGGGTCGCCCGCACGTTCGCCACCACCGACCTCGGCGGCGTGCAGGTGCCGGCCGCCGTCGGGGCCTCGGGGTTCGCCGTGGCCTGCGCGGTCGTCGCCCGCCTGCGCTCGCCGTACCGCCCGGTCCTCGCCGTGGTCGACGGGCCGCTGCCCGGGGCGGCGGGCGGGCCGACCGAGGCGGCGCTGGCGGCGGCGGCTCGGCTGGGCGTCGCCGTCCCGCTGGCGGTGTGGGACGGCGATGGGCCGCGGCTGTCGGCCGACGACCACGTCGCCCGGTTGCAGGTGGCCGTGGTGGCCGAGACCCCTGAACCGATCGTGCTCGCCACCGACCCGTCCCAGCTCGACCGGATGGTCGCCGCCGCAGGCGAGGTCGTGGCCTGGGGCGGCCTCGCTGCCGTGTGACACCGTGTGACGCCCGCAACGCGTGGTCCGGGCCTCCGCCGAGGGTTCGCGATACTCGGTCACGCATGGAGTTGCTGGCGGATCGCTACGAGCTGGGAGACCCCCTCGGCCATGGCCGGTCGACGGTGTACGTGGCCACCGACTCCCGCCTGCGTCGGCGCGTCGCCATCAAGAGGGTCGAGCTGCTCGCCGGGCAGGAGGACGCCGAGGCCGTGCGGGCCCGGGCGCTGCGTGAGGCGCAGGCCTCGGCCCGGCTGAACAACCCCGCGACGGTGGCGGTGTACGACGTGGTCGAGGAGTCGGGCGCCATCTGGCTGGTCATGGAGCTGGTGGACGGTCCGAGCCTGGCCCAGCTCGTGGCCGACGAGGGCCCGCTGCCCCACGACCGTGCGGCCCGCCTCGGCCTGCACGTGCTCACCGCGCTCGAGGCTGCGCACCTGGCCGGGGTGGTCCACCGGGACGTGAAGCCGGCCAACGTCCTCGTGCTCCACGACGACAAGGCCAAGCTCACCGACTTCGGCGTCGCCACCATCCGCGACGAGTCGCGGGTGACGAAGACCGGCCTCATCGTCGGCTCGCCGTCGTACATGGCGCCCGAGCAGGCCACGGGCGGCGACATCACCCCGGCCACCGACCTGTGGGCGCTCGGCGCGCTGCTGTACTTCATGGTCGAGGGCGAACCGCCGTTCCGGGAGGGCACGGCCCTTGCGACCGCCACCGCCGTGGTCCACGACGCACCGCGGGCCCACGAGCGCTCGGGCCCGCTGGCGCCGATCATCGCCCGCCTGTTCACGAAGGACCCGGCCGGCCGCCCGAGCGCGGGCGCGGTGCGGGCGACGCTCACCCGGGTCGGGCAGGCGCGGCCGTCGTCGGGCACGTCCACGGCGGTGTCCCCGATGGTGGCCGCCCCGGTGGCGGCGGCGCCCCCGACCCCGGCGGCCGCGACCGCGTCGCCCGAGTCGACGGCTGTGCACCCCGACGACCGGCCCCCCCGGCGCACGGGACCCGCGGCCCGGATCCCGGCGCGTGCCCTGGCCGTCGCCGCCGCGCTCGCGGTGGTCGTGGCGCTGCTGGCGCTGCGGGGTGGGGACGGCGGCGGCGGCGATGGCGATTCCGCCAGCCAAGACGCGCCGACCACGACCACCACGTCAGCGCCGCCGTCCACGACCGTGCCGGCGGGCACCCTCCCGGCCGGCTGGTCGTCGTACGCGGACCCGTCCGGCGCCTACACGATCGGCCACCCGCCCGGGTGGGAGGTGCAACCCGTCGCCGCCAACCGCACCGATTTCCGCGATCCCGCCACGGGCACGTTCGTCCGCGTCGAGTGGACCGACACGCCGGGCCCCGACGCCGCGGGCGCCTGGCGCGAGGCCGAGCCGGGCTTCCGGTCCCGCAACGCCAACTACGAGCCGCTGGGCATCGCCGAGGTCCCGTACCGCGACTATCCGGCGGCCATGTGGGAGTTCCGCCACGGCAGCGGCGAGACGCTGCACACCGGCAACCTGGGCTTCATCGCCGCGGGGCGGGGCTACGCACTCATGTTGCGGGCCCCCGAGAGCGAGTGGACCGCCCTGCAGCCGACGTTCGAACAGTTCAAGCAGGCCTTCCTGCCGGCCTGACGCGGTCGGGCCCCGCCCGCCGCTCAGGTGCGCGGCACCCAGCGGGCGGCGAACTCCTCGTCGGTGACCGTCGGTCCGGGAAGCTCGCGGGACGGCGTGGCCCGCAGTCCGTCGAGCACCAGCTCGACGCAGCGCAGGCGCAGGACGACGTTGCGCTCGGGGGTGGCCCCGAAGGCGATGGCGGCGATCTGCTCGAGGATCAGGCCGATGTCCGACACGGTCACGTCGGGCCGGATGACTCGGGCGGCGGCGGTGCGGTCGAACAGGCGCACGTTGAGCTCGCCGGCGTGCTCGGCCATGTCGTAGAGCGTCTGGTCGGGTGTGAACGTGCCGGCCAGCTTCAGCGTGAGGGCGTTCGACCCGGCTTCGACCTGGCGGCGCATGAACGTGGCGAAGGCCTCCCACGGGTCGCCGTCGTCGGCCACGCAGTCCTCGGCGATGGCGATGTAGGTCTCGAGGCCGTCGCGGCAGAGGCGGCGCAGCAGGTCCTCCTTGCTGGGGTAGCGGCGGTACAGCGCGCTCATCCCCACGCCGGCTTCCTCGGCGACGGCCGAGATGGGCGCCCCGGGGTCGGCCACGAACACCTTGCGGGCCGCGGCCAGGATCACCTCGTCGTTGCGGGCCGCCTGGGCCCGCCGACCGCTGAGCGGGACCGGCGTCTCCGTTGGCATGCGATCAGCATACCCAATTCTCGAACGGAACATTCCGCTCCGAAATCGCTTGAACGGAATGCTCTGTTCCGCTATGGTCTTGGAACAGAGCGATCCATTCCGTTTGGAGGAGGAACCGATGAGCACACCGATCGTCGAGGCCCGAGGCCTCACCAAGAGCTTCGGCAAGGTCCAGGCGCTGGCCGGGCTCGACCTCGTGGCCGAGAGCGGCCAGGTCGTCGCCGTGCTGGGGCCCAACGGCGCCGGCAAGACCACGTTCATCCGGTCGGTGGCCACGCTGGTCCGGCCCGACGGCGGCGAGCTGCGGGTGGCCGGTATCGACGCCGCCGCCCGGCCCGAGCAGGTCCGCCGGGTCATCGGCCTCGCCGGGCAGTACGCGGCGGTCGAGCCCGCGATGACCGGGCGGGAGAACGTGATGATGGTCGCTCGGCTCTACGGCCAGACCCGCCGGCAGGCCCGGGCCAACACCGCCGTGGTCCTCGATCAGCTCGGCCTCACCGATGCGGCCGACCGCCCGGTCAGCACCTACTCCGGGGGCATGCGGCGCCGGCTCGACCTCGGCGCCAGCCTGGTCGGCGCGCCCCGCCTGCTGCTGCTCGACGAGCCGACCACCGGCCTCGACCCCCGCAGCCGCAACGAGCTGTGGGAGGCGATCCGCGGCATGGTCGCCGCCGGCACCGACGTGCTGCTGACCACGCAGTACCTCGACGAGGCCGACCAGCTCGCCCAGCGCATCGTCATCGTCGACAAGGGCCGCGTCATCGCCGACGGCAGCCCCGACGAGCTGAAGAGCCGGGCCGGCCGCGACGTCGTCGAGGTGCGGGTCCGGCACGCCGGCGACCTGGCGGTCGTGACCGAAGCACTCGGTCGGTTGGGCAGCGAGGCTCCCCGCACCGATGCCGGCACGGGCCGGGTCACGATCCCGGTCGACGGGGGCCGGGCCGTGATCGCCGAGGCGGTGCGGGCCCTCGACGCCCTCGCCGTCGAGGTCGACGACATCGGCCTGCGGCGACCGACCCTCGACGAGGTCTTCCTCACCCTGACCGGCTCGCCCATCGACGGCGACGCCGACGAGCCCGGCGATACCACCTCCCTCGACACCGACTTCACCACCGACCCGACCACCGACGAGCGGTTCGCCGCTCGGGCAGCGTGAGGAGCTCTCCGATGACCGCAGTCACCTTCGACGCCGGGCGGATCACGCCCGCCACCCGCCCCGCCGGGGCCCTCACCGCCGCCGCCGCTGTCGCCGGCCGGTCCGTCCGCAAGTTCGTGCGCACCCCCCAGCTGCTGGTGATCAGCACCGTCACGGGGGCGATGTTCCTGCTGATCTTCCGCTACGTGTTCGGCGGGGCGATCGACGCCGGGCCCGTCTCCTACGTGACCTTCATGGTGCCGGGCTACATCGTCACGAGCGTGCTGTTCACCGGGTCCAACGCCTCGTCCAGCGTGGCGCAGGACATGGAGGAGGGCTTCACCGACCGGCTGAAGTCGCTGCCGGTGTCCCGCACCGCGGTCCTCACCGGCCGCGTGGTCGCCGAGACCGGCTTGCTGGCCCTCGGCCTGGCGGCCACCGCGGCCATCGGGGTCGCCGTCGGCTTCCGCCCCGAGGGCACGACAGTCGAGGCGGTGGCGGCGTTCGGCCTGACCCTCGTGTTCGGGTTCGCCTTCATGTGGGTGTTCGTCTGGCTCGGCCTGGTGGCCGGGAACGTGCAGGCCGCCCAGGGCATGGCGCTGCTGATCTTCCCGCTGTCGTTCGTGTCGAGCGCCATGGTGCCGGTCGACTCGATGCCGGGCTGGCTGCAGCCGGTGGCGGAGAACCAGCCGATCACGATCATGACCAATGCCGTCCGCTCGCTGGCCCTGGGCGACCCCTCGCTGGCCGGGCTCGGCGGCACCACCGCCCACTACGTGACGCTGGCGCTGGTGTGGTCGGCCGGGATGATCGCGGTGTTCGCCCCGCTGGCGGTGCTGAGGTACCGCAGGTCCTGACGCTCACGGGAGGAGGTCAGGCCAACGGGCGCTCCTCGGACCAGATGACGTGCACCTCGCGGGCCCGGATCAGCCATCCGGGCCCGCGGCGCGCGTAGCGGTCGACGTAGCGGATGAACAGCACGCGGTCGGTGGCGCCGTTGTCTCCCGGGGGGTCGGGCGGGCGGTGGTGGTGGGACTCGCAGTAGGCGACGCCCGTGGCCTCTTCGCTGTCGGGACCGCCCTCGGTCGCGTCCTCGACGTGGTGGGTCGACATGAGGTGGAGCGTGCGCTCGTACCGGTCGAGCAGCGGCGGGATGGTGGCGAGCTCGTCGTGTCCCTGGTGGGCGCTGCGCCGGCTGCCGTCGGGATCGAACGTGGCCAGCGTGGCGTCATGCGTGAACAGGTCGAGGAACCCGGCGACGTCCCGCCGGTCGACCGCGACGGCGTAGGCGTCGACGAGGGCGCGCAGGGCGAGTCGGTCGGCCGGCCCGAGCGTCACGGGGCCACCACCGGCACGGTGACCCAGCCGCGCACGGTGCTCGTGTGCAGCCGGACGGCGCCGTCGCGGTCGACGGTCCATTCGGGCCGGCGGGCCAGCACCTCCTCGAGCGCGATCCGCCCCTCCAGCCGGGCCAGCGACGCGCCGAGGCAGAAGTGCACGCCGTACCCGAACGAGACGTGGTGGTCGAACGACCGGCGCACGTCGAAGCGCTCGGCGTCGGGGTACTTGCGCTCGTCCCGCCCGGCCGAGCCGGTGAGCAGCAGCACCTTCGAGTCGGCCGGGATGATCTCGCCGTGCAGCTCGACGTCGCGGGTCAACCACCGCCCCTGGACGGGCGACGGCGCCTCGTAGCGCAGCAGCTCCTCGACGGCGTTGGGGATGGCCTCGGGATGGGCGGCCAGGTCGGCTCGCTGGTCGGGATGCTCGGCGAGGAGGACCGCCGCCCATCCCAGGAGCCGGGCCACGGTCTCGGTGCCGGCGGTGACCAGCAGGTCGGCGAACGAAGCGGCCTCGTAGGTCGTGAGGAAGCGGACGTTTCCCTCGTGATCGGTCAGCTCGGCCGCCATGAGGTCGCTGAGCATGTCGTCGTGCGGGTCCGAGCGCCGCTTCCCGACGAGGTCCTCCAGGTACTCGTGCAGCTCGATGCTGGCGCTGAGCGACACGTCGTTGACCATCCCCTTCTCGGGATCGTGGTGGAAGGTGGTGTCGATCAGCTCACGCACGCGCGGCTGGTCGGGCTCGGGCACGCCCAGCAGCGTGGCGATGACCATGGCCGGCAGCGGGGCGCCGAAGCCCTGCACGAAGTCGAACGGCTCGCCGTCCTGCCACCCCGCCAGGAAGCCGGCGCAGAGCTCGCGGATGCGGTGCTCGAGGTGGGCGATGCGGCGGGGCGTGAACGCCCGGTTCACGAGCGACCGCAGCCGCGTGTGGTCGGGCGGGTCGAGGAAGATCATCATCGCCGACGGCACCGGCTCGTCGTTCATGATCTCGAGCACGGTGCCGTGCGCCGAGCTGTATGTCACCGGGTCGCGGTGGGCGGCCTCGACGTCGGCGTAGCGGCTGAGGGCGTAGAAGCCGTGGCGTTCGTTGCGGTAGACGGGGTGCTCGTCGCGCAGGCGCCGCCAGATGTCGTACGGATCGGCGTCGATCTCGGTGTCGAACGGGTCCCAGTAGATGTCCGGCGCCAGCGTCATGGCGTCATGTTGAACGGTGGTTCATTGCGATGCAACCGGCGCGTTCGGCTGGGCTCAGGTGCGCCACGGCGCGAGGAGGATGTCGCGCGACCCCTCCATCTGGCCCCGGTGCTGCGCCAGCTCCTCGAAGATGTGGATCACCACGCCGCCCTGGGTGCGGCCGAGCGGCAGCGCGGCGTCCTCCTCGTCGTCGGGTGGGTTGCGGGGCGGGGCCGACGGGTCGAGCGTGGCCAGGTCGGCGGCCAGCTGCTCGCGGGCGGCGCGCGTCCGCGCCACGAGCTCGTCGACCGGCCCGCTCACCCGGAACTCGGCGGCGCGGTCGCGGTGCGTGGGCCGGCCGGCGACGACGTGACCGCCCCAGTAGTCCATCACGCCGAGGCAGTGGTGGAGGATGACGTAGGGCGAGTTGGCGCCGGGGATGTCGGGTCGCCGGTTCGCCTTGTCGTCGCCCAGCTTGGTGACGATGGCGACCATGCCGTCCAGCGCCTCGTCCACGAACCACAGGTAGTCCTCGACCGAGATCATGCGCTGTCGAGGGTACGACTCGCGCGCGGCCCCAACATGTCGAGTTGCTGGTCGACGGGCCCCGGACCGCCGGCGACCTCGCCCGGCAGTTCGAGCTCAGCCGGCCGGCGGTCGCCGAGCACCTGCGGCTGCTGCGCGAGGCCGATCTGGTGGCGAGCGTCCGTCGGGCCGCGAACGCCACTACCACCTGACCGCCGCCCCGCTCGCCGACATCGAGGCGTGGCTGCACCCGTTCGAGCGCTACTGGCGTGACCGCCTGCGCTCGCTCGCCGACGCCGCGGTCTGGCGGGCGCTCACCGAGCCCGACCTCCTCGCCCGCTGGTGGGCCGCCGGCGACGTCGCCGCCGTCGTCGGCCACCGGTTCACGCTCGACATGGGCCCCTGGGGCCCGGCGCCGTGCGAGGTGCTCGAGGTCGTCGAGCCCGAGCGGTTCGTCTACTCGTTCACCGAGCGGTGGACGCTCACATGGACCCTCGTCGCGGAGGGCGCCGGCACCCGCGTCCTGCTCGAGCACGCGGGCTTCGACCTCGACGATCCCCAGCACCGTCACGCCTTCGAGATGATGGGCCCCGGCTGGCGCGACGATGTCCTCCCGCGCCTGGCCGAGGTGGCCGAGACACTCTGAGCCCCCGGGTGGCGGTCACTCGGCGACGCGGTCGGCCACCGTCAGCATCTGGGCCCCGACCGGTTGCAGCCCGATCGCGGTGGCCGACAGCCCCGTGGAGACGCGCTCCACGACGCCCCACTCCCAGATGGCCTCCTCGTCCAGCCCCGTGCGGTCGGCCAGCCAGCGCGACCGACGTCGAGGATCGTCGCGGGCCGGGTCGTCGTGTTCGTCGGGGTCCTCGCGCATGAGGATGCCGAGGTCGTACTCGGCCTCGGCGAACAGCCCGTCGGGGTCGACGAAGCGGAAGCCGCCATCGGGGTGACGCAGGGTGTTCCACTGGTGCACGTCGCCGTGCACCAGGGTGGCCCGACGGGGGTCGTGGGCCTGGCGCCGGCGGTCGGCGCACGCGAGGGCGTGGTCGATCGCCGCGGGGGTGCAGGCGCCGTCGAGGCTGGCTGCGAGCTCGGTGATGTGGTCGGCGAGCCAGGCGGCCTTGTCGGCGCCGCTGGGAAGGCCGAGCGTGGCCAGCCCGGGCGCCGTCCCGGGTTCCTGCCAGAACTGCGTGAGCGTGTCGCACATGATCTCGTGGCGGCGCGTTGTCGCCATCCCGAGCTGGTCGAGCGGCGGGCCCAGCGCCTCGAGGAGCAAGGCCCCGTGCGAGTCGTCGTCGCGGAGGAGGCGCACGAGTCCGTTCCCGCCGGCGAGGCGCAACACCGTCGACTCGTGGTTGACGGGCCCTCCGGGCCACGGGAGCAGGATCTTCAGCACCGCGGCCGTGCCGTCGGCGAGCGTGGCCGGTGCGACGTAGGCCTCGGTCGCCGACTCGTACGGCGGCCCGGCGCGGAGCGACCACGCCGACTCCAGTGCGGCGATCCGCTCGGGCAGCTCCTCGATCCACCGCTCGGCGCCCCGCATCCGCGCCCGGTTCCGCAGCACGGCGTGGACCGTCACCGCGTTCGACATGGCGGGCAGTCTCGCGCCGCGGCGGCTACGGCTCGCCGTCGGCGGCGAGAGCGCCCCAGGCGGGGTCGTGGAGCAGGCGGTCGCGGATGCGGGCCCGGGCGAGTTCGAGGGAGGCGGCGCCGGTGAGGCGGTGGCCGTCGTGGGTCTCGGGTGGTGGTCGCGGTGGGGTGTGGAGGCCCGGTGGTGTTGTCGATGGTGGGGCCGGCATTGGGGGCGGCCGTTGTCGGGGACGGTGGGGCCGCCGGCGGCCGAGGGGAGGATGTGGTCGATCTCGCACTGGTCGGAGGGGGTGTGGCAGCCCTTGCCGGTGCAGGTGCGGTGCACGACCTCGACGGCCCGGCGGGCCGCGCCCACGAAGCTGCGTTGGTGGCCGAGGTCGAGGACCCGGGACGGGCTGTCGAACAGCATGGTCTCGATGACGGCCTCGTCGAGCAGATCGGCCGCGGTGGCCGGGGAGATCAGGGTGCCGTCGGCCACCTCGAGCACGTTGCGGAAGGCGTCCTCGCCCACCAGCACCGTCAGCAAGGGCTTGGGCCGCTTGCCGTCGGCGGGGGCGGTGGCGGAGCGGCGGGCCATCTCGACCAGGGCGTCGTGGCGGCGCTGGGCGGGGGTGCGGGCCAGGTGGGCGACGGTCACCGCCTCACCGTGCACGGCCTTGGCCGCAGCCCAGTCGGCCTCGAACAACCGCCGTTCGAGCCGGTCGAGCTCGGCAGCGGACCTCGGCCTTGGCGGTGGGGGTGAGCTCCCCGGACAGCAGCCCGGTACCCCGCAGCCCGTCGTGGAGTGACACCTGGCGGTGGTCGCGGTCGGGCTTGTCGGGGTCGGGGTCCTTGTCCCGGCGGGCCTGGCGCAGCCAGTAGCCGCACGCCTTGGCGAAGTCGGCCCACCGCATGGAGCGGGCCTGACCCACCAGGAACTCCTCGGCCTCGGCGAACGCCGCCGCCGTATCGGGGGCGTTGAGCGTGGCGAGCCGGCGGGCGTGCCCCAACGTGATGTCACCCGCGGCCAACGCCCGGGCCGTCGCGGGCATGGACCCCAGCCGGCGGGCCAGCCGCACATCGGCCCGGGCGTCGTCCAGCGACGTGTGGTCGGACGCGGCCAGCCACGCCGCGGTGCCCAGGTAGCCGGCCTCGGCCCACGGCCGCTCACCGTCCACCCGCGCCACCAGCCGGGCCTCGACCGCGGCCAGCTTGGCCCGCACCCGCCGCAACTCGACCAACACATCGGCCGCCCGGAACCCGTCCATGCCCTCGACATCCAGCGCGGCGAGTCCGTCGACGGTCTCGTCGAGGGGTTGCACTTCCCCAGTCACCACTACCCCGAACACATGTTCGATAGTAGCAGCTCCGGGCTCGTGAACACGACGGAATGCCCAGTCCGACGCTCGCTCTGCCCGTGACCACGGCACACGGGTCGCCCGGCTGGGAGGTGTCACCAAACGCCGGCTCCAGGACCGACGGTCTGTGCATGCGATCGGGGCAGCTTCGCGCTGCCAGCCATCGCCCATCTCGGCAGATCTGGCGCCGCCGGAGGCGTCGGACTGGCAGGCTCGTGGAGATGTGGGACCCACTGACGGATCCAGGTTCGGTGCCGCCGGACCTCTTGGCGAGACCGGAGGGAACAGGTCACTTGTCCGTGACTAGTTCGGTGCCCGCGGGGTGGGATGCTCTTCGGTTGATCGCCGATCGTCACCCGGAAACAGCCGGAGAGATCGAGGCCGCTCGTCGACGCTGGGACCAACCCGAGGGCGCGGAATTCCAGGCCTGGGCTCGCGACCTGTTCAGGCGCCTCTCCAGCGCGTCCGACGACGAAGGCTCCACCGTCCCGCACGACTGCGTCTGTGGCCGAGAAGACAACGTGCCGTTTGCTCCTGGCACACGTGGCGTCCTCACCTGCAACGTGTGCGGGGAGCGATGGGGGGTGGTGGCCTTCCAGGATGGGGGCGGAGTGATCTGGGCCCTGGGGTAAAGCCCTCGCATGCCGTCGCGCCAGATTGCCCGGACCAAGCGCACCCCGCTCGGTCAGCTGGCAACGCCGAACGACCTGCATGCCGATCGACGCTCCTATGTGTTGTCAAGGTGCTTCCGGCGGTGCTGGCAGACCAGTGATGGGCCACTCGTGAGGGCGGGCTCTTATGAGGCCAAGGCAGGCCGGATGGGTGTGCAGCGGCGGGTGGGCAGGTCGATCGAAGGACACACCGCTGGGGCGGGGTCAGGCAGTTCTTGGGCCAGACCCGCCGCTGCAGATCCGTTAGCGCGGGAGGTGCCGGTAGGTCTCCCGGGCGACGTAACGCTTGAGGATGCGGATGATCTCGGGTCGCGACAGTCCTTCGTCGAGGCGACGGGCGACGTAGGTGCGGGTGCGGGCATCGGAGCCGAGACGGGTGAACACGATGCGCCACAGGGCATGGTTGGCTTGGCGGTTCCCGCCTCGGTTGAGCCGGTGCCGGCGGGTGACCTTTCCAGAGGTGGCCTCGAGCGGGGCGACACCGCACAGGTGCGCCCAGGCGGCTTCGCTGCGCACTCGCTCGGGGTTGTCGCCGGCGGCGACACAGAGGATGGCGGCGGTGTCGACACCGACGCCGTAGAGGCCGACCAGACCGGGAGCCGTGGCGGTGACGAGCTCGCCGAGGACGACCTCGAGGCGGGCGATCTCCTCGTCGATGCCCAGCACCCGTCGCCCGAGGCTACGCATGGCCAGCTTCGTGGCGTAGATCACCGCGTCGCTGTCGGGTCGTGGTCGCAGCCCGGCGGCCTGGGCCGCGAGCATGCCCCGTGACACTCCCTGGAACCGTTCCCGCAGCTCGTCCGGTGCGGTGAAGCCCAGGTGGCGGATCTGGTTGAGGCACGTGATGCGGGCCTCGCGGCCCGAACGCTTGGCGATGAGCAGGGCCCGCATCGCCTCCACGTTGCCGTCCGCCGTCTTGGCCACGCCTGTTGCCCGGCCCGACAGGACCGCCCGAGCGGCTTCGATGGCGTCGATGGTGTCGGACTTGCCCTGTGCCCGGCGCAGCTGACGGTTCGGGCGGTCGACCTCGATCACCTCGACACCGAGGCTGCGCAGATGGCGAGCCAGCCCGGCGCCATAGGCGCCGGTGCCCTCGACACCGATCCGGCCGATCGTTCCGAACTCGCCCAGCCAGCTCGACAGCGAGCCATAGCCCGAGCGGGTCGCCGGGAACGCGGCGACACCGAGGACACCGCCGTTCGGGTCGAGCGCCGCCACCACATGGGTGTCCAGATGCGTGTCGACTCCGCCCGTGATCGAGCGCGTCGTCTCTACGATGGCCATGCCATCCCTTTCCTGTTCGAGGTTGTGGGGTGGCACGCACGTCCCGCGAAGGAGACCGTGTCGAGCAGGCTGTTCCCGCAGCCAGCCCGGTCACCCTCCGGAACGGGGCGTGCCACTTTCGACTCCCGCGGCCCGGCCGACAAGCACCTGACGAACCTCGGTGCAACAACCACAGTCAGACCAGACCGTGAGAGCCGCTGAACGTAGCCACCACGATCAACACCGCGGTGGACCCAACAGCCACAACCTCAGTCTCACTGGCAGATCTGGGCATCGCCGCTGGATCGCTGGCTGGTCAGTCCCACGGGACGGAGTCAGGATCATCCCAGCCAATCGAGGGGCCGTTCCCTGAGACCACCACGCCCCATCGGCCTTCTCGTCGGACGCAGTAGACCCAGTCCGGATAGCTCGGGTCGGTGTCGATCACGACCTCCGCGCGGTCAGAACGGACGTCGACAGACAGAACTCGTGCGCGGGCAGAAGGCGCCGACTGCCATGTCGCAAGAGCCGCCGCTTCGGGCGAGTCGAAGCCGGGAACTTGTTTGGACACCCGCCCAGACTGCCCTCAACGGGGCTCGCCGTGCTTGTCGGGGTGGCAGCGCACACCGGCGTGCACGCCGAGCGGCAGCTATGGGCGCGGTCAGACGAGGGCCAAGCCGATGTACACCGCTGGACCTACGAGAAGGCCGACGCCGACACTGAGCCCGAGGCGAAGCGCTCGTTCGCTCCGGTCCAGCGAGCTTCGAGCCAAGAACGCCACGATCGCCGACAGCGCCAACACGAGCGGCGCGATCAGCAAGAACCAGATTGCGGTGACCGGCGAAGTGAGGAGCGAGAGCACGGCGGCGAGCGCTAGCACCTTCGGGTTGACGCAGCGCGGCGGAGCAGCGGGGCCGTCGGTGATGCTCGTCGTGGCCATGGCATTCCTCCGGTTCGGTCACCCATGATGCCCCGTCCTCACAGACGATCCTCGTGCGCCCGTACGAGCAGATCTGGCTCGTCAGGTGTCGTGGCCGACATCGCGTTGCTTGCCTCGCAAGCGCCCTGGACCGGCACATCGGTAACGCGTGACGAGGACTCGCCCACGCGTTCTGGGGCGCTCTTGCCTCCGGCGTTCCGCGTCGGTGGTCGTCGACCTGGTCGGCGACGCGCCGATGTGGCGGAGGCCGTCGAGCTGGAGCACCACGTGGGCCACGAGCTCGGACGCGCTGGCCTACGACGAATAGGTCACGCGCCGAGCGCGGAACCCGCCTGCGCTACGCCGGGCCGACTGCGGCGGCCGGGCCTGGGATGGGAAAGAGCCGAACGAAGCGCTTCACCAGCGCCTTGTCGCCCTCGATTGTCATCCTGCGCGAGCGTTGCGCGTCGGCGAGCGACCTGGCTCCCCAGAGCACGCTGTTGATCGTGTCCGGGTCGGTCTCGATGATCGCGTCGGGTTGATGAGCGTCACCCCGGGCGACCCTGATCTCGTTGTCTGCCACTTCGATCCGAAAGCGATCGTCGCCGAGCCGTAGCTCGTAGCTGGCGCGTAGCCCGTGCGCCGCACCCGACTCGAACCTCGCGCGAAGCGCCAGGATGATCGAATCCGCCGACACGATCGGAGCGTCGTTGGGCGGCGTCGGCGAGCGCGCCGCCCAACGGCCGAGTGACAGCACGATCTCCTCGAGCTCGAGGCCCCACTCGGTCAGCTCATAGATGCGCGAGCCCGCCGGTGGGGGGAGCGTGCGTCGCCGGACGATGCCGGCACGCTCGAGTTCGCGTAGGCGCTCGGAGAGCACGTTGGGGCTTGCGTTGCGAAGGCCCCTGCGCAGGTCCGTGTAGCGCTTCGGCCCGAGCAGCAGCTCGCGGACCACGAGTAGGGCCCAGCGCTCTCCGACGAGGTCGAGGGCGCGGGCGATCGCGCAGCCGTCGCCATACGTGCGTGTCGTCGCCATAGGGGGTTGATCATACCGGAAGGTCCTGTTACTGTCCTATTTAGTAGTTTTTTAGGATTCTATATTCCTACTTCACAACTAGCGAGGAGCGAAGAATGACCACCCGCACTGCGATCAACCCCACGTCGTGGTCCATCAACCTGGGCTTCGACCAGGCCCAACTCGTCGAGGGGCACCAGCGGCTGCTCGTCTGCAGCGGACAAGACGCGGTCGACGCCGACGGCAACGCCCAACACCCGAGCGACATGGCCGCGCAACTCGATCTCGCCCTCGACAATCTGGAAGACGTCCTGGCCGCCGCCGACATGACCCTGGCCAACATCGTCCGGCTCAGCGTGTACACCACCGACTTCGACGAGCTGGTCACGCACTGGGCAGGTCTGACGGACCGCTTCGGGAACGCCGACGATCGCTTCGTGACCTCCCTGCTCGGCGTCACGCGGCTCTTCACACCCGAGCTACTCGTCATGCTCGAGGCAACCGCGGTTGCCTGAGGCCGCTCTGACAACCACGAAGAGGAGAAGCTGACCGTGAGGCTCAACGACAAGGTCCGCACGCTGTTCGACGGCAAGAACTTCGCCGTCCTCTCAACGCTCGAACCCGACGGCACACCGCACTCGACGGTGGTCTGGGCGAACCGCGACGGAGATCACATCTTGTTCGCGCTGCCCAAGAGCCGCCGCAAGACCGCCAACCTCAACCGGGACCCCCGCGCGACCGTCGTGATCTTCGACGCTGCCAACCCCTACGAGAGCGCCCAGGTGCAAGGCACCGCGTCCCTAGAGGACGACCCGAACGGCACGCTGATCGACGAGCTGTCGCACAAGTACACGGACGGGCCGTATCCCGGGTTCGCCGGGCCGAACCCGCAATGGGTAACCGTGAGGATCACCGCCGACAAGGTCACCACCACCTGACCCAACTCATAAACCTCGGTTCGCCGGAGCGGGGCCACCCGGGAGCGGACCGGGCCAGCCAATCCGCGGACCGGAGCATCACCGAGGTGCCGGTCGCGGGTCCGCGTCCGATTCGGCGATCTGCTCGGAACGGGCGACCACCGACCTGTGTCCCATGACGCGCGGCGATCCAGGTTCGTTGTGGGCATCCCTCGCCTGTCGGGTTGGTGGCACAGAACTACGCGGCGCGGGATCGGTAGATCTGCGTCAGTCCGCCTGTCCGACAACCCGTCAGCGATGCTTCTCCAGTTGCAGCAGTGCGTGGCAGAGACTGGCCTCCACGCCGACTCCGTCCGCGACAACCACATCGCGGTTCCTGACACTCAACGTCGTGCGGTAGAGCCCTCGCTCACGGTCGACCAACCTCTGCCGCACTCCGCGGATGCCGAGACGCCGGCACGCCCCACCAATCACCTCGCGGTGTGCAGCCATGGGATCCGGGGCGGTAGCTCGTCGTCTAGATCCGAACCAGCCCAAAACACGCATAATGGCCGACCCGCGTGCACCCCGCTCGGCCAGCCGCCAGCGCAGAACGCCGTGCGCGCCGAACCGCAGATCTGGCTCGTCAGGTGTCGTGGCCCGACGTCGCGTTGCTTACCTCGCAAGCGCCCTGGACGGGCACTTAGGCAACGCGCCGTGCGAGGTCGGTCCGGGGCCACGCCAGAACGTCGGGTGTTGACATGCAAGCGCACACTTGCCTATGTTCGGGGTCGGTGTCAACAGAGCTGTACAAGGCGCTGAGCGACGCGACACGCCGAGCCATCCTCGACGAACTCGTCGATCGGAACGGCCAGACCCTGTTCGAGATCTGCTCCCGTCTGATCATGAAGCACGGAGTCAGCTCCACCCGCCAAGCAATCTCCCAGCACCTCTCGGTTCTCGAGGACGCCGGCCTTGTCACAACCGAACGACGCGGGCGCCACAAGCACCACCACCTGGACACGACTCCCTTGGAGGAGATCCAGAGACGATGGCCGCCCCCAACACGAGACAGGACTGCGACATGAGGATCTCGCTGACGAGCGTATTCGTCGATGATCAAGCCAAGGCCCTTGCCTTCTACACCGACGTGCTCGGCTTCCAGAAGCACCGCGACATCCCACTCGGAGACGACTCCTGGCTCACGGTGGTCTCGCCCTCGGCGCCCGATGGCCCCGAGCTGCTTCTCGAACCGGCCAGCCACCCCGCGGTGAAGCCCTACCGCGACGCGCTCGTCTCTGACGGCATCCCACTCGCGCAGTTCGCCGTCGATGATGTCCAGAGCGAGTACGAGCGGCTCTCCGCAGCCGGGGTCGAGTTCACCCAACCACCAACCGACCTCGGAACGGCAACCGTCGCCGTGTTCGACGACACCTGCGGCAACCTCATCCAGATCATCACTGAGAAATAGCGCGACGACGAGCGCCCCAGGCGAGAGTGGCCATCTACCGGTACTTCGCTGGCGCGCAGTGCGGTGCTACCAATTGGCGGATGTCGCGAGAGGGTCCGTTCTGGGATGTGATGGAGGGCCGAGCGGAGCCGCCGCCGGCTGCCGTGCTGCTCGGTTGGCAGCTGGTGTCCGTCGACCCCGACGAAGGCACGATCGAGGTGGCCTTCACGGCGACGGAGCAGTTCGTGAACCCGGTTGGTGTCGTCCAGGGCGGGTTCCTCGCGGCGATGCTGGACGACACCCTCGGCCCTGCGTTGGTGGCGACGCTGGGCCCCGGCGAGTTCGCGCCCACGACCAACCTGCAGGTGCAGTTCCTCCGACCGGCGCGTCCGGGTCCTCTGGTCGGGCGCGGGTGGATCGTGCGTCGTGCGTCGGGTGTCGGCTTCCTCGCTGGCGAGTTGGTGAACGATTCCGGCGAAGTCGTCGCGACCGCGACAGCGACAGCCGTCGTCCGCGGTACGAGAAGCTGACCCGCCGGGGCCGGTCGGCGCAGCGCTCTCGCGCTGCCTGTCTCACCGGCGCAGTGAAATCCATGGCGTGTCGGCCCGACGCAGGTTGCACAATGACCCCGCCATGACGCACGTCCGCACCGCCGAACGCACGCTCCGGGGCTCCGTCCCGCCGAGCGGCGGCGCGCGCCCGGACGCATGGCGCCGGCCCGAGAGGCCGGCCCGGCGCGACGCAGAGCCCACCGTTGCCGGTGGGCCCCTGACGTCCAAGCCGTAGCCCGGCCCGGCGATCGCCGCAGGCCCGCACGGCCCGTCCCGCACGGCGGCCCCGGCCTGGCCGTGCCCGCGTTCGTGCGACACCATCAACCACCAGCACCGGAGAGGAGGGGTGGCGATGCCCACCCGCGTCAACGACAAGCTGATCTCCTGGGGCTCGGACGTCGAGCCCGGCACGATCGCGCAGGCCGAGAAGACGGCGCGCCTGCCGATCGTGGCCGGCCACGTCGCGCTGATGCCCGACGCCCACGTCGGCCTGGGCGCCACGGTGGGCTCGGTGATCCCCACCCGGGGTGCCGTCATCCCCGCGGCCGTCGGGGTCGACATCGGCTGCGGCATGATCGCGGCCGAGCTCGACCTGACCGAGGACCGCCTGCCCGACGCGCTCGACCCGCTGCTCGATCGCATCGCCCGCGTCATCCCGGCCGGCGTCGGCCAGGGCCACGGCGAGGTGGCGCGCGCCGCCACCGACTGGCTGGCCGGGCACACGCCGGCGACCGAGCTGTCGGACGCCCAGACCGACCGCGCGGTACGCCAGTTCGGCACGCTCGGCTCGGGCAACCACTTCTTCGAGCTGTGCGTGGACGAGCGCGGCCGGGTGTGGGTCGTGCTGCACTCGGGCAGCCGGGGGATCGGCAACCAGCTCGCCCAGATGCACATCCGGACGGCCCGGGGCCTGGCCGCCGCGCTCGACCAGCGGCTCGAGGACCCCGACCTCGCCTACTTCCTCGAGGGCACGCCCGAGTTCTCGGCCTACATCGCCGACATGCTGTGGGCGCAGGAGTACGCGCGCGCCAACCGCGACCGGATGATGGACGCGGCCATGGTCGAGGTGCTGGCCTTCGTGGGCATCGGACGCGAGACGCGGCGCATCAACTGCCACCACAACTTCACCCAGCGCGAGGACCACGGCGGCGAGTCGCTGTGGATCACCCGCAAGGGGGCCATCAAGGCCGACGTCGGTGACATGGGCGTCATCCCCGGGTCGATGGGCACGCGCAGCTACATCGTGGCCGGCCGCGGCAGCCCCGAGAGCTGGACGTCGTGCGCGCACGGCGCCGGCCGCCGGTTCAGCCGCACGAAGGCCCGCAAGCTGTACACGTCCGACGACCTGGCCGAGGCGATGGCCGGCAAGGTGTGGCTGTCGGGCCGCGCCTCGGCGCTCGTCGACGAGATCCCGGCGGCGTACAAGGACATCGACCGGGTGATGGCCGACCAGGACGACCTCGTCGAGGTGCAGCACACGCTGCGCCAGGTCCTCAACTACAAGGGCACCTGACCGAGGGCGCGGTCGCCGGCGTCAGCCGCCGGCGGCCGCAGCCTGCTCGCGCAGGACGTACTTGAGGACCTTGCCCGTGGCGTTCAGCGGGAGGGCGTCGACGACCTCGACCGAGCGGGGGACCTTGTAGTTGGCCATCCTCTCCCGCGCCCAGGCGACGAGCTCGGCCTCGTCGACGGTCGCACCGGCCCGGGGCACGACGTAGGCCTTGCCGACCTCGCCCATGCGGTGGTCGGGCACGCCGATGACCGCGACCTGGCCGACCGACGGGTGCTCCATGAGCATGTTCTCGATCTCGGCGGGATAGGCGTTGAACCCGCCGACCACGAACATGTCCTTGGTGCGGTCGGTGATCTTCAGGTTGCCGGCCTCGTCGAACACGCCGACGTCGCCGGTGTGCAGCCACCCGTCGGCGTCGATCGCCTCGGCCGTCGCGGCCTCGTCGCCGAAGTAGCCGGCCATCACGTTGTAGCCCCGGATGATCACCTCGCCCGGCTCGCCGGGGCCGAGGGCCGCACCGTCGTCGCCGACCACGAGCACCTCGACGTCGGGGATCGGGCGCCCCGCCGTGTTGGCGATGGTGTCGGGGTCGTCGGTGTGGCGGCACATCGTGGCGATGCCGGTCGACTCGGTCAGCCCGTAACCCGTGACGATGGTCTTGAACGTGAGCTCGGACGCCATGCGCCGCACCATCTCGACGGGCACCGTGGCGGCCCCGGTGACCGCCAGCCGCAGGGTCGACAGGTCGAACTGGTCGAGGTCGGGGTGGTCGAGGATCGTCTGGTAGATGGCCGGTGCGCCCGGCAGCATCGAGATGCGTTCCTCGTCGACCCGCCGCATCACGCTGGGCACGTCGAACACGGGGTGGGGCACGATCGTGGCGCCCGTGATGAGGCAGGCGAGGATGCCGGCGTTCAGCCCGAACGTGTGGAAGAACGGGTTGATGATGAGGTAGCGGTCGCCCTCGGCGAGGCCGACCACCCGGGTCCAGGCGTGGAACGCCCGCACCGAGGCCTCGTGGCGCAGCATGGCGCCCTTGGGCTTCCCCGTGGTGCCCGAGGTGAAGATGATCGTGCTGGCGTCGGACGGCTCGATGGCGGCGGCCCGCTCGGCCGAGGTCGCCGAGTCGACCGCGGCGGCTCCGGCGAGGAAGTCCGACCAGGCGACGGCGCCGTCGGGCACCTTCCCGCTGAGCACCAGGATCTGCTCGAGGCACTCGGGCGTCCCGGCCTCGCTCAGCATCGCGACGTAGTCGGTGTCGAGGAAGTCGGTCGTGGTCAGGAGCATCCGCGCCCCCGCCGTGGAGATGACGTGCGCCGCCTCGCCGCCCTTGAAGCGGGTGTTCACGGTGGTCACCACCGCCCCGGCCCGGAGGGCGCCGAGCGCGGCGATGACCCAGTCGCCAGAGTTGGGGGCCCAGACCGCGACGCGGTCGCCCCGCTCGACCCCGCGGGCGATGAAGGCGCGGGCGGCCTCGTCGACCGCCTCGGCGAGCTGGGCGAAGCTGAGCCGGCGGTCGCCGTCGACCAGCCCCTCGAGCGACCCGAACTCGGCGGCCGCCCGCTCGACGATCGCCGGGAACGTCCGGGCGTCGAGGTCGAAGCGCTCTGCGGTGTCGTCTGCCATGCCTGGTCCCCCTCGCCCGGATCGGGGCGTGATCTGACGCTCCATCAGATGATAGGTCGCCGCCGCGGCACGAAACCCGCTCGTCACGAGCGGGTCGCAGGCAGGAAATCTACGGTTCGTAGATTCCCGAACATGACCGCCGCAGGGGTCCGCCGCACTGCCGGGGTTCGCCGCGTGGTCCCGCTCACGTTCGGGTGGGAGCACATCCCGCAGAGCATCTCGATCCACGGCGCGGACCCGTCGGTCCGCCTCCGCGAGCCCGTGCCGGGCGTCCTGCTGGAGGTCGACGGCGGGTGGGTGCTGCTCGACACGGGGTTCAACACCCCGATCCTGCTCGACGAGCAGCTGCGCCGGCGCATGGTCCACATGGGCATCGAGGACGAGCTGGTCGGCGACCACGGTGACAGCGTCGAGCGGGCCTTCGAGCACGTCGGGGTCGACCCGCGCGACGTGGCGGTCGTGGCCGTCAGCCACCTGCACTACGACCACGCGGGCGGCATCCGCTGGTTCGCCGAACACGCCCCGATCCACTGCCAGCGGCGCGAGCTGGACTTCGCGCTGTCCCAGACCGCGCCCGAGCCGCTGGCGCTGTGCCGCATCGACTTCGACGATCACCGCATCGACTGGCGCCTGGCCGACGGCGACGTCGAGATCGCCCCGGGCGTCACCGCCGTCGCGACGTACGGGCACACCGTCGGGCACCAGAGCTTCGTCGTCGACCTGGCGGACGGTGGCGGGTTCGTGTTCGCCTTCGACGCCGCCGACCTGCAGCGGAACCTCGACGAGGAGTTGGCGCCGGGCTCGGTGGCCACCGGCGACGTCGACCAGGCCATCGAGGCGATCCGCCGGCTCAAGGCCATCGCCGACGAGAAGGGCTACCGCGTGATCCCCGGCCACGACCCCGACGTGTGGCCGGCATTCACGGCGGAGATGGGCGTGGCCGGCCCGACCTCCGCCGGGCGGTTCCTGGCCGCCGATCCCGCCGGGGCGCCGGCGTGACCCCGGTGGCGACCACCGCCGACGCGCCCACCTTCCTGCTGGACCGCGCCGCCTACGCCGACCCCGACTGGTTCCGCCGCGAGCAGTCCGACCTCTTCGCCCGCACGTGGGCCCTGGTGGGCGACGCCGCCGCGGTCCGCCGGCCCGGTGACTACCTGACCGCCACCGTTGGCGGGGTGCCGCTCGTCGTCGTCGTCGGCGAGGACGGCGTGCGCCGGGCGTTCCACAACATGTGCCGGCACCGGGGCATGGTGATGCTCGAGGGGCAGGGCGCGTGCCGCGCCATCCGCTGCGAGTACCACGCCTGGCGCTACGGGCTCGACGGATCGTTGCTGGTGGTGCCCCAGAGGGCCGACCAGTTCCCCGACCTCGACGCCGCCGGGCTGGGCCTCGTGCCGGCCGCGGTCGCCGAGTGGGAGGGCCTCCTCTTCGCCTGCCCGGACGCCGCGGTCGCCCCGCTCGGCGCCTGGATGGGCGAGTTCCCGGTGGCGATCGGCAGCGTCCGGCCGGGCCTGCTGCCCGAGGTCGCCACGGCGGACATCCCCGCCGCCTGCAACTGGAAGCTGTTCGTCGAGAACCACATCGACGTGTACCACCTGTGGTACCTGCATGCCCTCTCGCTGGCCGACTTCGAGCACCGGCTGTTCGAGCACCGCGCCGTCGGCCCGCACTGGGTGAGCTACGAGCCCCGCCGGGCGGACGACGGGCCGACCGGGCTCGACGCCGGCAACCCGCCCATCGCCCACCTCGACGACCGCGACCGCAACGGGCTCGGCGCCCACCTGCTGTTCCCCAACATCACGTTCGCGGTGAGCGCCGAGTTCGTCATCACCTACGCGGCGGTGCCGGTGGCGCCCGACCGCACCCGCATCGAGCTGCGGGTCCGGGCCGAGCCGGGGGCCGACGCCGACGGCCTGCTGGCCGCGGCCCGCTCGTTCATCGACGAGGACATCTCGGCCTGCGAGCGCATCCAGGCCGCCCTCGCGTCGCCCTGGTTCGCGGTGGGCCCGCTCGCCCGCGACCACGAGGCCCCGATCACCTCCTTCCAGCGCAACGTGCTGGCTGCCCTCGACCGCCCCTGACCGGAGGACCCATGGCCGCCCTCGACCTCACCACCGGCCGCGTCGCCCTGATCGTGGTCGACATCCAGGCCGGCGCCACGAACGGCGAGAGCGCGCTCGCCCACGTGGGGCAGCACGAGGCGGTGCCCAAGGCGGTCGAGGTGCTGCGCGCCGCCCGGGCGCTCGGCCTGCCGGTGATCCACTTCAAGGAGGTGCACCGGAAGGAGCTGGTCGACTTCGGCCGCGAGCTCGACGGCGCGGAGCCGGTGCACTGCCTCGAGACCTGGCCGGGCACCGACTACCACCCCGACACCTATCCCATCGACGGCGAGTACCCGATGCAGAAGCGGCGCTACTCGTGCTTCGTCGCCACCGACCTCGACCTGCTCCTCCGGGGCCTGAAGGTCGACACGGTCGTGCTCGTCGGGGCCATGACCAACGTGTGCGTCCACTACACGTTCGTCGACGCCCACCAGCTCGACTACCACGCCTACGTGGTCGAGGACGCGGTCTACGGGTCGGACTGGGACGCCCACCACGCTGCCCTGCGGGCCATGGCGTACCTGCAGCGCGACGCCCGCATCACGGCTGCCGAGTTCGTGGCGGCCGCCTCGGTCCCGGCGGGCTGACCGGCGCGTCAGGTCCGTGCGGCCCGCCGTCGGCCGCGCCGGTAGGGTCGCCCCATGGAGCTGATCGACGGCGTGGTCGAGCGCTGGCACCGCCACCTGCGGGGCGACCTGCCCGGTGGGCTCGACGAGCTGCTGCACGAGGACGTCGTCTTCTACTCGCCGATCGTCTACACGCCGCAAGAGGGGCGCGAGATCACGAAGCTGTACCTCTCCGCGGCCGGCCAGACCCTGCCGGGCGAGGGGGCTGGGGACAGCGGCGACGGGGGCGACGCGTCGCCCGGGGGCTTCCGCTACACGAAGCAGGTGCTGGCGGGCGACACCGCGGTGCTCGAGTTCGAGACGACGGTCGGCGGCAAGTACGTGAACGGCGTCGACATCATCCGCTGCGACGAGGACGGCAGGATCGTCGAGTTCCGGGTGATGATCCGCCCGCTGCAGGCCGTGAACCTGGTGCACGAGCAGATGCGCGCCGCCCTCGAGCGCATGCAGTCCGGTACCTGAGGCGCGCCTCGCCGCGGAGGTCGCCGTTCACACGCCGCCGGCGGGGACGGCCGCAACCACCGCCACGAGGCCCCGGCGTCGCCCGCGGCCTCGCTCGATCCGCACGCCCGCGAACCCCTCGGCCGTGCAGGCGTCGGCGAAGGTCGCGGCCTGCTCGTCGGTCCAGCCATGGCTTGCGTGACCGGTGGCGCCCGGGCGGGCCTCCTTCTCGATCGCCACGAATCGGCCGCCCGGGCCGAGCACGCGGCCGACCTCGCGCAGGCTGCGGGCGATGTCGGCCCAGTGGTGCACCGACGCGATCGACCACAGCACCGTCGCGGCGCCGTCGGCCAGCGGTAGCGCCTCGGCGGCGCCCTCGACGTAGGTGACGCGCTCGCTCCCCCGGGTGAGGCGCCGCGCCAGTCGCAGCATGACCGCGGCCGGGTCGACGCCCGTGACCCGGGCGCCCAGCCGGGCGGCGTGGCGGGCCGCGGATCCCGGGCCGCAGCCCACGTCGACGACGTGGTCGTCGGGGCCGGCCGCGCAGAGTCGCGCGGCCAGGCGGGACGAGGTGCCGCGGCCCACGGTCATGCTGAGCCCGGCGAGCAGGCCGCCGACGCCCGAGAAGTGGCCCTGGTCGGCATGGTGGTTCGGCGTCATCGTCATGTGCCGAACGTTGACAGTTGAACCCGGGTGCAAGTCAAGTGGTCGCATGGTGGACGACGCCCCTCTGACCATCGGCGAGATGGCCCGGCGCGCCGGGGTCCCGACCTCGACGGTGCGGTACTACGAGCGCCGCGGCCTGCTCCCGCCCGACGAACGCCGGTCCGGGCAGCGCCGGTACCGCGACGCGACCCTGCGGCGCCTCGTGTTCATCGGCATGCTGCAGGACGCCGGCCTGTCCCTCGACGACATCGCCGGCGTCCTGGGCGCGGCCACCGTGGCGGAGTGGAAGGCGATCGCGGCGCGGCGGCTCGAGGTCCTCGACGCCGAGATCGAGCGCCTCCAGCTCGCCCGCACGTACCTCGAGGGTGCCCTGCTGTGCCGCTTCGACCACCCGGCGACCGACTGCTGGATCATGGGCACGGAGATCGACCGCCGGCTCGGGGCCGCGCCGGCCACGCCGTGAGCACCCAGCTCAGCGGTCCGACAGGTCCGCGCCGAGGAGCCGCTCCAGCCCGCCGAGGCGGGCGAGGACGCCGAGCGCCACCACGCTGAGCAGCGTGAACACGACCGACACCGCGGCGATCGTGGGTGTGAAGCCGTAGCGGAGCGAGTTGAAGATCTTGATGGGCAGGGTCTCGACCGAGAACCCGGCGACCATGAAGGCGATGATGTACTCGTTCAGGCTGAGCACGAACGCCGCCACGAATCCCGTGACGATGCTCGGCAGCAGCAGCGGCAGCGTCACCGTGCGGAACCGTTGCCGGGGCGTGGCCCCCAGCGTCGTGGCCGCCTCGCCCACCGCGACGTCGATCGACTGCAGCCCGAGCGTGATGGTGATGAGCGGGATCGTCGAGAAGAACACGCCGTGGGCGACGATCACGTTCTCCACCTTCCCGACGTGCCCGACGCGGTTCCAGAACACGAGCATGCCGACCGCGGAGATGACCGGCGGCAGCATGAACGGCAGCACCCCCAAGGCGAACAGCGCCGGCGTGAGGCGCGGCCGATAGGTGTGCACCGCGTACGCGAGGGGCAGGGCGATCAGGACGGCGAGTGTGGCGCTCGCCAGTCCGATGAGCAGCGAGTTGTCCACCGCGTTGCGCCACTGGCTGTCGGTCACGAGATCGCTGTACCACTGCGTCGAGTAGTCCTCGACCGGGAAGTCGAGGTAGCGCTCGCGGTTGAACGACGCCATCAGCACCACGAGCAGCGGCGCGGTCAGGAACACCACCACGAACGTGACCACGGCGACCTTGACGGCCCGCATCACGCCACCCCGGCGGCGGCGATCAGCGCCGGGTCGGGCTCGGCCTGCGCGCCCTCGTCAGCCTCGCGGGCCACCCACGACCGCGACCCCGCGAACGACACGATGCCCACCACCGTCAGGCTGATGAGCGTCAGGAACATGGCGATGGCCGCCGCGAAGGGCACGTTGGCGCTCATCGTCGCCTGGTCGGAGATGACCACCGCCAGGGTCCAGTGCTGGGGCCGCCCCAACACCTGGGCGATGATGTTGCTGCCCAGGGTGAACACGAACACCAGCAGGAACGCGGCCAGCAGCGCCTGGCGGCACAGCGGCACCACGACGGTGGTGAACGTCCGGCGCGGCGTGGCGCCGAGCGTCTCCGCCGCCTCGGTGAGCTCGCGGTCGACGCGGCTCAGGGACGGGAACAGCGTGAGCACCGCGTACGGGAACGCCGTGTACGACAGGCCGGCCACGACCGACCAGAACCCGGGCGTGAACGCCTTGGGCTCGGACATGAGGCCCGCCCACACAGCGACGTTGGTGATGCCGGTGGCCCGGCCGAGGATCAGGTCCCAGCTGAAGGCGACGATCACCTCCGACAGGGTCAGGGCGCCCAGCACCACGATCAGCAGCGGCACCTGGGCCCGGGCCCGCATGCGGGTGAGGAACCACGTGAACGGGAACGCCACCACCGTCGTGAGCAGCGCCACCAGCAGGCACAGGCGCAGCGAGAACAGCGTGCGCCCGATGTAGACGTCGGAGAACAGCCGGGACCAGCTGTCGAACACGAACCCCGGCTCGTAGAACCCACCCTCGATGCGCCGGTAGAAGCTCGTCGCCAGCATCAGGCAGAACGGCACGAGGAAGAACACGGCCAGCACGGCGACGGGCACCCACAGGACGGCGCGCTGCCCCCAGCCGAGGCGCTCCCGCTCGTCGGGGCCGGCAGGTGCCGCGGCGGCGACCGGCGGGGAGCTCACGCCGCCACCACCACGCAGCGGTCGGGCGGCAGGTGGACCGCGACGGTGTCGCCCTGCGCCACGTCGGGGTGGTCGCGCCCCGCACCCGACGCCACCAACGGCTCGTCGAGCCCGCAGTCCACGAAGCACTCGAACGTCGTGCCGAGGTCGCGGACGAACACCACCTCGCCCGGGATGGTGTCGGGCGAGGCGGGCGCGGTGTCGTCGACGGTCAGCACCGTCGCGTCGCCGGGCCGCAGCGACAGGACGATGTCGGCGCCGACCACCTTGCCGTGCGCCGACGACGGGAGGCGCACCGGGTGCCGCCCGCCGACCTTGACCACGTCCGGGCCGTGCACCTTGGCGGGCAGCAGGTTCGTGGCCCCCATGAACCGGGCCACGAACGCGGTCGACGGCTTGCGGTACACGTCGAGGGGCGGCCCGGCCTGCTCGACGCGCCCGTCGTTCATGACCACGACGACGTCCGACATCGTCATCGCCTCGCGCTGGTCGTGCGTGACCATGATCGTGGTGATGTCGAGGCGCTGCTGCAGCAGGCGCAGCTCGACCTGCAGCGCCTCGCGCAGGTTGGCATCGAGGGCGGACATCGGCTCGTCCAGCAGGAACAGCGACGGCTCGCAGGCCAGGGCCCGGGCGATGGCCACCCGCTGACGCTGACCTCCCGAGAGCTTGCGCACGGGGCGCCCGCCGAGCCCGTCGAGGTGGACGAGCCCCAGCAGCTCGTCCACCCGCGACGCGATGGTCCGCCGGTCGGTGCGCTTGATCCGCAACGGGTAGGCGATGTTGCGGCGGACGTCGAGGTGGGGGAACAGGGCCAGCGACTGGAACACCATGCCGATGTCCCGCTCGTGGGCCGGTTGGCGGGTGACGTCGACGCCGGCGAGGACGATGGACCCGGCCGTCGGTCGCTCGAGCCCGGCCAGCATCCGCAGCAAGGTGGTCTTCCCGCAGCCGGACGGGCCCAGGAACGACACGAGCGTGCCGGGCGGGATCTCGAGCGACACGCCGTCGACCGCCACCACCGACCCGAACCGCTTGACGAGCCCGTCGAGGACCAGCCCGGCGGAGGGCGGCGCCTTGGCGCGGTCCACGGTGGGCCCGGGCCGGGCGTCGGCCTCGGTGCCCTTGCCCGTCTCGGTGGTGTCAGTCATCGGGCACTCATCCGGTCACTCGGCGTAGATCTGCTCGGCCCACTTCTGGTTCACCCAGTCCTCCCACTCCTGGTAGATCTCGTAGCGGGGGCGCAACGCGGCGTCGGGGCCGGGGCCCGACACGGCCTCGTAGTCGGCCGCGGTCAGGTCCATGTGCTCCTGGGCGACGGTCGGCGACGTGCCGAGGGTCCGGGCGAGCTCGGCCTGGATGGTGGGCTGGCACATCCAGTCGATGAAGGCGATCGACGCCTCGGGCTCGGACGTGGTGGCCGTGATCGACCACAGGCCCGAGTCGAGCACCGCCCCCTCCTCGGGGAACACGGTCGCCAGCGGCTCGCCCTGGCTGATCGCGTACGTGGTGATGTCGTGGTAGAACTCGCCGAGGCTGACCTCGCCCGAGTTGTAGTCCTGCTGCGCCGTGGCCTCGTCCCGCCACCACAGCTTCACGTTCGGCTTGACCTCGGCGAGCTTGGCCATGACCTCCTCGACGCCTTCCTGGGTGGCGAGGATCTCGGGGTCGTCGGGGAACCAGCAGGCCGCGGTGATCTCGAGCAGGAACGACGTGTTCGGCGTGTTGATGAGCGCCAGCTCGTTCGCCCACTCGGGCTCCCACAGCGCCTTCCACGTGGTGGGGCTCTCGGGCACGCGGCTCGTGTTGGAGACCATCGTGATGTACCACGAGGCTGCGCCGACTCCGACGGTGTCGCCGGCGTCGTTGGTCTTGACGAACCCCTCGGCCAGATACTGCGAGTTGGGCACGTCGTCGATGCTGTAGCCCAGCACCACGTCCCCCTTGAGGGCCCGCAGCAGGCTGATGTTGTTGAGCATCGACACGTCGGCCGGCACGCCGCCGGTGCGCACGGCCTGCTCGAGCTGCACGATCCAGGCGTCGCCCCCCGGTTCCGAGATCGACTCGACCTCGATGCCGGTCTCCTCGGTGAAGCGGGGGTAGAACGAGGCGAAGTTCTCCTCGAAGAAGCCGCCGAACGTGGCGACCTTGATCTTCGACCCCGACAGGTCGGACGGGCCGTCGCCCGCGGTCGTGGCGGTCGACGCCTCGGATCCGCCCTGCTCGCCGCCGCACGCGGCCAGCACGGACGTGGGCAGGGCGAGGGCGGCGCCCCCGATGCCCAGGCGGCGGAGGATCTCGCGGCGAGATAGATGCCGGTCGTTCATCGTGTCGGTACTCCCATGGCAGCGTCCATCTCCTCGGTCGGTGGCGGAGCGGGCAGGTCGGTGGCGCCGGCGCCGAGCGCGAGCTCGACCGCCCACCGCCCCTCGTGGCGGGTCCGGTAGCAGGCGCGGTACGCGCCGCCCGCGGCGCGGTCGTCGGCGATCGTCAGCGCGTGGTCGCCGGTGCGCACCACCACGCAGGTGCCGTCGGGCGACCAGTGGCTCTCGAGGCCGGCGTCGCTGTCGGCCACCCGCCGCCACACCTCGGTGTACGGGACGGTGCGGTCGCCGTCGGTGAACTCCCCGGTCTCGACCAGGTCGTTGCCGTCCCATGCGACCCGGCCGACGTCGCTGGCGCCCGGCGGCCGCTCGTCGTCGAGGTCCAGGTCGTGCCCCCACCGGAGGAACGGGTCGGCCCAGGTCGTCGTGCCGGCGAACGACAGCGGGGCGACGATGTCTCCGTAGCCGTAGCGCGGGATGCGCAGGTCCGCGTAGGTGCGCTCGGTCTGCAGCCAGACGACGTCGGCGTGCTCGCCGGGGGCGTCGCCGTCGACGGCCAGCGACACGCGCTTCCACGCGCCGCGGAACCGCTCGGGAACGGGTTCGGTGTCGGGGAACACCGGGGGGCGGGGGCGGGCCGTCACGCCAGGTACTCCAAGATGTGGCGCTGGAACGTGGTGATCGGCGCCTCGTGCGCCGTCGCCAGCGGCCCGACGGCGAAGTGCGGCGAGCGCAGGACCCGCTGGATCTGCTCGACCGCGCCGCCGTCCTCGTCGCGCAGCACCCGCAGCAGGAGGTCGACGCCGCCGTCGTCGAGGGTCGCGCCCGGCTCGGCCAGGACGCGGATGTCGAGCACCGACGACTCGGGCCCGGTCGGGAGGACCTGGTAGGTCATCCACTGCGTCTCGGACGACGAGGTCGGCACGTTGGGGAAGATCAGGTTGGCCCGCAGCACCTCCCGCTCGTCCTCGGGCAGGTGCTCGATCGGCGGCAGGCCCCGGGGCCGCTCGGTGCCCGGGCGCAGGCGCTCCTCGCTCACCCAGTGGGGGCCGACCTGCCGGTGGAGGAAGCCGGTGTGGTCGTACATGCCCAGCGTCTCGTCGTGCAGGTACCAGAGGTGCAGCACGTCGACGTGGTTCTCGATGTAGAGCTTCCAGTTGCTGGCGACCGGGATCCGGAGGCGGCGGACCTCGGTCAGGCGGTCGGTGTCGAACGGCCCCATGTGGGCCGGGAGGTCGCCCAGCCACTCGGCGAACGCCACCGCGGCCGGGTCGGGGTTGACGAACACGAGGCCCGACCACGTGCCGAGCCCCACCGGGACCAGCCCCCACTGCGCGGTGTCGAGGTCACCGAACTGGCCCGCCCGCTGCGGGACGCGGACGAGCGTGCCCTCTGTCGTGAACTCCCACCCGTGGTACGGGCAGCGGACGTTGCCGTCGGTGTGCCCCGCCTCGCACGTGAGGGCCATGCCGCGGTGCCGGCACATGTTGACGAAGGCCCGCAGCTCGCCGTCGTGGCCACGGACGAGCAGCACCGGGGTCGGCCCCGCCTGCACCGGCAGGTGGTCGCCGGGGCGGGGGACGTCGTGCTCGTAGGCGACCAGGTTCCAGGTCCGCCCGAACAGCTCGCGCTGCTCGCGCTCGTACCACTCGCTGCTGAAGTAGGCCTCTGGCGGCAGCAGGTACCGCGTCTCGGGCGGCGCCGCGGTGAGGGTGTCGGCCATGGACCCCGACCGTGGCACCGCGCCGTTTCCATCGAATGTCCATAGAAATAAGGCGGCGTGTCACGGCCGCGACGAGCGCTTGTCCGGCGAATGACCCGGACCTGACGGCGCTGCCGGGCGTGACGGAACTCGATCCTCGAATCGCCGTTCGATCGAACGAGCTATGGTTCAGACGACCGTTGGCCGGGTACGAGAGGGGACCGCGAGCGTGACCGCCGAGGTGTGGATCAGCGGCGAGCAGCAGACCGTCAACGGCCTGCTCGACCGGCGGCTGGCCGACGACCCGGACGGCGAGTACCTCGACGTGTGCGGCACCAAGCTGTCCGCCGCCGAGGTCGCCTCCGCGGCCAACCGCCTCGCCAACACCCTGGCCGCCATGGGCGTCCGTCCGGGCGACCGGGTGGCCACGCTCGTCGAGAACTCGGCCGAGGCGATGCTCGCCTGGTGGGGCATCGTCCGGGGCGGCGCGGTGGCCGTGCCGATCAACACGGCCTACAAGGGCGAGTACCTGCGCCACCAGCTCACCGACTCGGGGTCGCGGGTGCTGATCGTCGAGGCCTCGCTTGCCGACCGCGTGGCCCGCATCTCGCAGGACACGCCGGCGCTCGAGCACGTCGTGGTCATCGGCGGCGCCGCCGAGCCGCCCGGCGTGACGGTCCACACGTGGGACGACGCGCTGGGCAGCGACGACGCCGAACCCGGGGTGACCGTGCGCCCGGCCGACCTCGCCACGTTCATCTACACCGGCGGCACGACGGGCCCGTCGAAGGGCTGCATGCTCAGCCACAACTACCACGAGGTCCTCACCCGCCAGATCGGCATCTGCTGGCGACGCACGGCCGACGACGTGGTGTGGACGCCGCTGCCGATGTTCCACTTCAACGCCATCGTCACCGCGGTGCTGGGCCCGCTGGTCTACGGCGGGCGGGCTGCGATCTACCGACGGTTCTCGGTGTCGAACTTCTGGCCCGAGATGAACCGCACCGGCGCCACCGTCACCTCCACGCTCGGCACGATGGCCTACCTGCTGGCCCACGACATCGACCGGCCCGAGATGCCGCAGTCGGGCGCGCCCGAGGCCAACACGTCCCTGCGGCTGATCGGGGCGGCGCCGCTGCCGGTCGAGGTCGACTCGATCCTGCGCGAGCGGTTCGGCATCGAGACGTTCAGCGGCGCCTACGGCACGACCGAGGCCAGCCTGGTGTCGTGGCAGCCGCCGGGGGTGCGCAACAAGCCCAACGGCGCCGGCGTCATCAACGACGAGTTCTTCGACGTCCGCATCTTCGACGACGACGACAACGAGCTGCCCCGCGGCACCGACGGCGAGATCGTGCTGCGCCCCAAGCGCCCCCACACCATGTTCGAGGGCTACTGGGGACGGCCCGAGGCGACGGTCGAGGCCAGCCGGAACTGGTGGTACCACACGGGCGACATCGGGCGGGTCGACGACGAGGGCTTCCTCTTCTTCGTCGACCGCAAGGCCGACTACCTGCGGCGCCGGGGCGAGAACATCTCGAGCTTCGAGGTCGAGCGCGTGCTGATGGGCCACGGGTCGCTCGCCGACGTGGCGGTGCACGCCGTGCCCAGCGAGGTGACCGAGGACGACCTGAAGATCACGGCCACGCTGGTCGAGGGGGCCACCCTGACGGAGGAGGACCTCTTCCGCTGGTGCATCGACCAGCTGCCCTACTTCGCTCTGCCGCGCTACATCGAGTTCCGCGACGAGCTGCCCCGCAGCCCGGTCGGGCGGGTGCTCAAGCGCGAGCTGCGCGACGAGGGCCCGAACGCGGCGACGTGGGACGCCGAGGCGGCGGGCATCACGTACGAGAAGCGCTGAGCCCCGCGGTCACCCGCCGTTCGTCGCGGCCTTGGCCTTCCGCCGCTTCGACCTGCGGTCGGTGAGGCCGTCGATGGTGAGGGCGGTGCCGATGGCCAGCATCCACAGGTCCTTAGAGATGGCGGTGCCCTGCTCGGTCGGCTGCAGGCTCCCCTCCTCGCGCAGCCCGGGGGCCTTGAGGTAGAGCCGCGTGAGCATGCCGGCGAAGGTGGTCAGCGCCAGGCCCGCCACTGCCGTCGGCACGACGGGCGTCAGCACCAGGGCGCCGACCGCGATCTCGCCGGTCGAGAGCATCGACGCGAACTTCTCGGGCGGCGTGTCCTCGAACTCGGGATAGGCCGTCGTGGCGAACCCGTGGAGGCCTTTGGCCGTCTCCTCGTCGACGGAACGCTTGCGGAGCCCCGCATTGAGGATGATCGCACCTGTCGCCACGCGGACCGGGATGTGCCATGCCTTGAACGCCATGTCGACAGCCTTCCCCGCGTGTCAAGCCCCGAGCCAGTGTCCGGGGCGGGCCTCATTCGCCGGTCTCGCCGTCGGTCGCCTCGCGCAGGAGGTCGGCGTGACCGTTGTGGCGGGCGGTCTCCTCGAGCATGTGGAGGAGGATCCAGCGGAGGTTGTACCGCTCGTCCGGGCGCCGGGGGTGGGGAGCCGAGAGGTAGTCGAGCCCGCCGGCGGCCGCGGCCTCCGCGATGTTGGCGCGGCTGCGCTCACAGGTCTCGGCGTAGCGGTCGAGCAGCGCCCCGGGCTCGAGGTCCAGCGCGGTGTGGAACTCCCAGTCGGGGTCCTTCTCCCACGGGGCACCGGCCCAGGGCTCGGCGCGTGGGCGCCCGAGCAACACGACGCCGAACCAGTGGTCCTCGTTGAGGGCGGCGTGGTTGACCAGGCCGGCCAGCGTGAGGTCGGACGCGCCCACCCGGGTGCCGAGCTGCTCGCGGGTGAGCCCGCTGGCCTTCTGGGCGAGCGTGGCGCGGTGGTAGTCGAGGAACTGGGTGAGCTGTGTCAGCTCGTCGGCGACGAGGTCGGGGTCGGTGCGCTGCATCGGGGGGACCGTAGGCCGTGGCCGCGCCGGAGGCGGCGCACGTTTGTGGTAATTGACCGATCGTTCGTATAGTTTTCTCCGCCATGGCAACCACGGCCGCGATCGTCGGTGTGTTCGTCGGGCAGCCCGCGCCCATCGGGGAGATACGGGGCCGGCCTGTCGTCAGCGCCATCGCCAAGGCGCCGGTCACCTCCGCCTGGCTCGACCTGTCCACGACCAACCTGGCCGGCGACCGGCAGGCCGACCTGTCGGTCCACGGCGGTCCCGACAAGGCCGTCTACGTGTACCCCGTGGCGCACTACGCCGCCTGGCGGGCCGACGGGTTCGCCGTCGACGTCGGCGGCTTCGGCGAGAACCTCGCGCTCGAGGGCGTCGCGGAGGACGACGTGCGGCTCGGCGACGCCTGGCGGTGGGGCGAGGCGCTGGTCGAGGTCAGCCAGCCGCGGGCGCCGTGCTACAAGTTGTCGCTCCACACCGGCCGCAAGGACGTCGGCCCGCGGATGCTCGCCACCGGCCGGTGCGGCTGGTACCTCCGGGTGCTCGAGCCCGGCCGGGTCCCCACCGCCGGCGCGCTCACGCTCGAGCGGCGTGACCCCGGCGCCCCGACGGTCACCGACGTCTTCGTGGCGATGTTCGACGACGGCCGCGCCGCCGAGACCGACGTGGTCGGCCGGGTACTGCGCTCACCGGCGCTGGCCGCCGGCTGGCGCGATCCGCTGCAGGCCCGGCGGGGGGCGGCCGTCCGATGACCAGCACGGTCGACGGTCGCGTCGCCCGGGGCGCGCGGACGCGGGCCGCGGTCCTCCGCCGGGCCGCCGACATCGCCTCGGTCGACGGGCTCGACGGCGTGTCCATCGGGCGGCTCGCCGCCGACCTCTCGGTCAGCAAGGCCGGGGTCTTCGCCCACTTCGGGTCCAAGGAGGACCTGCAGATCGCCACCATCCAGGCGGCGGCTGAGCGCTTCGTCGACGAGGTCTGGGTGCCGGCCTCCACCGCACCCGAAGGATTGGCGCGCCTCGTCGCGCTGTACGACTGCTGGCTCGACTACAGCCGGCGCCGCGTCTTCCCGGGCGGCTGCTTCTTCTTCGGCACCGCGGCCGAATACCACGCCCGGCCGGGGCGCGTGCGCGATGCGCTCGCCGACGTCCGCCGTCGCTGGCTGGAGGCCGGCGCGGGGCTGGTCGCCGCCGCCCAGGACCGGGGCGAGCTCGACCCGGCCTGCGATCCAGAGGCGCTCACCTTCGAGCTGGACGCCCTCGGCATGGCCGCGACGCTCGACGACCAGCTACGCGACGACGCGGGGGCCTACGACCGCGCCCGGGCGGCCATGCTCGCCCGCTTGCGGGCCGTCGCCACCGCACCGCATCCCGCGCTCGATTGACCTCCGACGGAAGGGGACCCTGATGGACCTGCTCGACCTGGATCGGCGAGCGCTCGCCGCCACCGGCGCCCACGTGGGGGCGGTCGGGTCCGACGACCTCACCCGCCCCACCCCGTGTGCCGAGTGGGACGTCCGGGCGCTGCTGAACCACGTGCTCGGCAACAACCACCTCTACGCCTCCGCCGTCGAGGGCGTATCGCAGCAGCAGTGCCCGACCGACGCCCCTCCCGACGTGCGCCTGGTTGCGACGCTGGGCCGGACCGTCTGAGCGGATCTGCGATGGCTTGACATGAGCGCACGATTGCGTTGATGATCAATGTCATCGTGAATCATCTCGACGTGAATCATCTCGACGACACCCTCCTCGCCCTCGCCGATCCCACCCGGCGGGCGGTGGTCGACCTGCTCCGCGCCGGGCCGCGGCGGGCGAGCGAGCTCGCCGACGCCGTCGGCATGTCCCGGCAGGCCACCAGCCGCCACCTCAACCACCTGCGCGAGCGGGGCATCGTGGCGGTCGACCTCATCGACGGCGACGGTCGCGGCCGCGTCTACCGGCTGCGGCCCGAGCGCCTCTCCGCTCTCGGGGCCTGGCTCGACCAGGTGCAGGCCGGGCACGCGGAGCAGCTTGCGGCCTTCGCCCGCCACGTCGAACGGCGGCGGGCCGACGGGACGGACGAGACGTGAGCGATGCCGACGTCGATGCGGTCGCGGGCGCCGTGCGGGCCGCGGTCGAGGTACCCCTCGCGGCCGCCGAGGCGTTCCGCGTGTTCACCGCCGAGATCGGGTCGTGGTACGTCGTCGACCGCCACACGGTGGTCGACCACCGGCGCACGGTCGACATCCGCATCGAGCCCCGCGTCGGCGGCCGCTTCCTCGACGTCCACGACGCCGCCACCGGCGCGGGCGTCGAGATGGGCCGGGTCACCCTGTGGGACCCGCCACGCGTCTTTGCCTTCGTCGACGACCGCCAGACCGAGACCGAGGTGTCGTTCGCGCTGGTCGATGACGGCCGGACGCTCGTGGCCATCGAGCAGCGAGGGCTCGACCGGCTTCCGCCGGATGAGGCCGAGCACGTGCGGCGCTTCGGGTGGCGCCTGCTGCTGGGGTGGTTCGCCGAGTCGGTGACCGGCCGACCCCGTCCGAGACGAGAGGAACCTCCCATGACCGACACGACCACCTCGACCACCGGCGCCGCGCCCGTCGCCGTCCAGGGCGTGACCCCGTACCTGTACTACGCCGATGCGGGCGCCGGCCTCGACTGGCTGGCCCGCGTCTTCGGCTTCGAGGAGACCGTCCGCTACGTCGACGACGAGGGCGTCGTCCACGAGAGCGAGATGCGGGTGGGCGCCAGCACCATCCAGCTCTGCGGGCGTGCGCCCGACCCCGACCAGGGCTCGGGGCTGCTGCTGATCGTCCACGTCGACGACGTGGACGCCATGCACGCCCGCGTCGTGGCGGCCGGCGTCGACGCAGCGCCGCCCGAGCAGAGGCCGTACGGGCCACGGACGTTCACCGTGACCGACCCCTGGGGCTACCACTGGGACTTCTGGCAGCCGGGCCACGCCTACGAGCAGGGCGAGGGCGGCCTGCGCGAGGTCCGCAGCGCCTGAGTTGACGGATCAGAGGCGGGCCGCTTCGTCGGCGGTCGCCAGCACGAGGTCCGCGGTCGCCCGCGCCCGGGTGGCGACGTCGGCGAACGCAGGATCCGCGGGCTGGCCGCGCCACCAGGCGAGGCCCTCGTCGACGATCGCGTGGTGCCGCGGGTCGAGCGTCGCCTTCGCCCACTCGCCGGCCGCCTCCTTGGAGATGACGTCGCCGGTGGCGATGGTGTGGTGCAGGCGGGGCGCGCCCAGAACGCCCCACGCGGTCGACCAGCCGGGCGAGGCCCGCCAGCGCAGCCCCGGCCGGCGCCGCGTCGCCTGCGCCCACGGCACCCAGTAGGCGGCGAGGTTGTCGAGGTTCCACTGCCGCAGGCGGCCGGGCTCGGGATCGAGGCCGAGCGCCCCGGGCTCGGGGCCGCGCACCGCCACGCCGTGCCGGGCCAGCGTCGTCCACTGCACGGGGTTCACGTCGAAGCCCCCGCCGGCGCGCAGCCGAGCGCCGACGTGCGACGCCAGCGGGACGATGGTCGTCACCGGCCGCTGCACGTCGGCTGCCCGCACGAAGACCCCGTTGCAGGTGCCCGGCAGGCCGAGGTGGCCCCGGCGCAGGGCGGCGGAACCAGTGCGCAGGCCCGACGCGACGTGGACCAGACGCACGCGGCGGAGGTCGGGGGCGGACAGGTCGCCGTCGCCGTCCAGGACCGCGACGAAGTCGATGTCGCTGCGGCCAGGCCGGTAGGCGCCGAGGGCGACCGACCCGACCAGGTAGAACCCGGTGATTCGGTCCGGCAGCAGGCGGTCGGCGACCCCGAGGTAGCGGTCCACCGTGCGTCGCACGTCGGCGGGCACGTCGGCGAAATCCATCGAGCGAGCCTCGCGCGGTGGCTTAGCCTGCGCTCCATCGACCGCCACCACCTCGCCCAGGTCAACATCGCCCGGGTGCGGGCGCCCATCGACAGCCCACAGCTGGCCGACTTCGTCGCCGGCCTCGAGCCGATCAACGCGCTGGCCGACGCCGCCCCCGGGTTCGTGTGGCGCCTCCAGACCGACGCGGGCGACGCCACCGCCATCCGCCCGTACGACGACGACAGGATCATGGTCAACATGAGCGTGTGGACGTCGGTCGAGGCGTTGAAGGCGTTCGTGCACGGCCCCGAGCACCGGGCCTACCTCGCCCGCCGGCGCCAGTGGTTCGAGCGCATGGACGAGGCGATCGTCGCCCTGTGGTGGGTGGAGGCCGGGCACCGTCCCACCGTCGCCGAGGCCAAGGACCGGCTGGCGCTGCTGGACCGCGTCGGCCCGTCGCCGGCCGCGTTCACGTTCCGCACCGCCTTCCCGGCCCCCGAGGCCGCGGCCGGAGAGGGTCAGACCGTGGTCTGATGACGGCCGGTGGGGGCGTCGCTACCGTGCGGTCTATGCCCTCCGACGTCCGCGTCGCCGACCGGCTCCGGCATCTCCCGCCGCTCGCCGTCGATGCGCTGCTGGCTCTCGCCGTGGGCGTCGTGACCGTCGTCTCGATCGCCGTCGCCGACGGCGACGACCCCACCGAGCGCATGACGTGGTGGGGATGGGCCCTGGTCGCCGTCCAGGTCGTCCCGCTCGTCTGGCGCCGGCGGGCGCCGGTGGCGGTGCTGCTCGTGTCGGGTCTGGGGTCCCTCGTCTTCGGCGGGGCCAACCTGCCCGACCCCGCCATCCAGTTCACGCTGGCCCTCGCGCTCTACACGGTGGCGGCATACCGGTGCCGTTCGATCAGCGTGCCCGTGGTCTTGATGTTCGTGGTGGTTGGCGCGCTGTCCTTCGTGCTCGACGAGCAGGCCGACCTGGCCGACGTGGCGGTGACCTACCTCGTGGGCGTCGGCGCCTGGGTGGTGGGGGACTCCACCCGCAGCCAGCGGGAGCGGACCGCGTGGCTGGCCCAGCGGCAGCAGGACGAGGCCCGGCGGGCGGCGGCGGAGGAACGGGTCCGCATCGCCCGCGACCTGCACGACGTGGTGGCCCACCACATCAGCGTGATCGCCGTCCAGGCCGAGGCGGCGCAAGAGGTGCTGGCCGCCCACCCCGAGCGCGCCGAGGGCGCCATGGCCACGGTGGCGGACACCGCCCGGTCCGCGCTCGGCGAGCTGCGCCGGATGCTCGCGCTGCTGCGCTCCGATGCTGGGCGGGCGCCCCAGCCCGACCTCGGCGCCGTCGACGAGCTGGTGGCGTCCGTGCGTAGTGCCGGGCTCGCCGTGGAGGTCCGGACCACCGGACCGGCCCGCCCGGTCGACGGCGTCGTGGGCGTGACCGCCTACCGGATCGTGCAGGAGGCCCTCACCAACGTGCTGCGCCACGCCGACGCTCGTCGCGCCTGCGTCGACCTGGCGTTCGAGGCGGACGCGCTCGTCATACGCGTGGCCGACGACGGCCGGGGCCCGCGGGCGGTGCGCTCCGGTGCCACCGACGGCGGCGGGGGACAGGGACTCGTGGGGATGCGGGAGCGGGTGTCCATCCTCGGTGGTCGCCTCGAGACCGGCCCGGCACCCGACGGCGGCTTCGCCGTCGAGGCGCGCCTCCCGCTGCCGTCGTGACGGACGCCCGGGCCGTGCGTGTGGTCGTCGCCGACGACCAGGAGCTGGTGCGCAGCGGGTTCGTCATGATCGTGGACGCCCAACCCGACCTGGTGGTGGTCGGCGAGGCGGCCGACGGCGAGGAGGCGGTGACCCTGGCGCGCCGGGAGCACGCCGACGTCGTGCTCATGGACGTCCGCATGCCCCGGGTCGACGGCATCGAGGCCACCCGCCGGCTGGCGGGCGCCGACGTCGCCCACCCCGTCAAGGTGGTCATCCTCACCACGTTCGACCTCGACGAGTACGTCTTCGAGGCCCTGCGGGCCGGGGCCAGCGGCTTCCTGCTGAAGGACGTGCGCCGCGAGGACCTCGTGCACGCGGTGCGTGTCGTGGCCGCGGGCGAGGCCCTGCTGGCCCCGGCCGTGACCCGCCGCCTGATCGAGGACTTCGCCCGCCGGCCGACCGCGTCGGGCCGGCCCGCCGCCGGTGCGGAGCTCGACCGCCTGACGCCACGCGAGCGCGAGGTGCTCGAGCTGATCGGGCGCGGCCGCAACAACGCCGAGATCGGCGCCGAGCTGTACGTCGGTGAGGCAACGGTGAAGACCCACGTGGGGCGGGTGCTCATGAAGCTCGACCTGCGCGACCGGGTGCAGGCGGTCATCTACGCCTACGAGGCGGGGCTCGTGGGCTAGTGCGTCGTGCGGCAGGTCAGACCGGGGGCTGACACCGCGATCCCACCCCGGCCCGACGACCGCGCCGGGGGCCCGGGCGCACGCTCGCGGCATGTTGGCACGACTCACATCCCTGGCCCTCCGGGCTCCCCGGCGCATGGCGGCCGGGTGGCTCGTCATCCTGATCCTCGGCGTCGGTGCCGCCGGGGCGCTGTTCTCGTCGCTCGACGCCGACCTCGACGGGGCGACGTCGTTCGAGTCCGAACAGGTCAACGAGCGGCTCGACCGGCTCGCACCGGGACGGCGGCGACGTCGTGGCGGTCGTCGACGGCGCGCCCGTCGGCGAGGACGTCCTCGCCGGCCTGGGGGCGACCGACGGGGTCGAGGAGGTGAACACCCTGCCGTCGGCCGACGGCGAGGCGACGGCCGTGCAGGTCGTCCTGGCCGCCGGGCTCGGCGACGACGCCCACGAGGACCTGGTCGACGACGTGGCCGGCCGGCTCCGGGCCATCGACGCCCCGTCCGTGCTGGTCGGCGGTGAGCTGCTGCTCGACGACGAGGTGGCCGAGCTGGCCGAGAAGGACGCCCAGCGGGCCGAGATGATCTCCCTGCCGATCGCCCTCGTCGTGATGGCGTTCGTCTTCGGCGGCGTGCTCGCCGCCGGCCTGCCACTGGCGGTGGCGCTGAGCGGGGCGGGCGCCACCCTGCTCGCCCTCGGCGGGATCGCGACCCTGACCGACGTCTCGCTCTACGCCGTGAACGTCACGCTCATGCTGGGCATCGGGCTCGGCATCGACTACGGGCTGCTGATCATCAGCCGGTTCCGCGAGGAGCGCGGCGCCGGTCGCGACGTGCCCGCCGCCCTGCACCGCACGATGGCGACCGCAGGACGCACCGTCGTGTTCTCGGCCGCCACGGTCGCGGTGGCGCTGGTGGGACTGGCCGTGTTCCCCGACCCCACCATCCGCTCGCTGGCCTACGGCGGCGTCGGGGTCGTGCTGACGACGATGGTGGCCGCCGTGACGCTGCTGCCGGCGCTGCTGGCGTGGGGCGGGCACCGGCTGTCGCCCCGGGCGCCCGCCTCGTCGCACGGCCCGTTCGCCCGCCTCGCCCACCTGGTCATGCGGCGGGCGGTGCCGGTGGTCGTGGTCGTCGGCGTCGGCCTGGTCCTGCTGGCCGCCCCGTTCCTGCACGCCCGGTTCGACGACACCGGGGTCAAGGCGCTGCCGGAGTCGTCGGAGACTCGCCAGGTCGCCGAGGCGATCGACGCCCGCTTCCCCGCCGTGACGGCCGAGCCGGTCCAGGCGCTGGCGGACGTGGCGCCCGACGATCCCCGGGTCGCCGGGTGGCTGGACGAGATCGCCTCCACGCCCGGCGTGGTCGAGGCCGTCGTCGACGAGGACGTCTCCGGCGCCGGCGTCACCCTGGTGGAGATCCACGCCGAGGGCGAGACCAACGGTCGCACCGCCCAGGCCGTCGTCGACGACGTGCGGGACCTCGACCCGGGCTTCCCGGTGCAGGTCGGCGGCGACCCGGCCGAGATCGTCGACCTGCGCGACTCGATCACCTCCCGGCTGCCGCTGGCCGTCGGCATCGTGGTCGTGGCGACGTTCGTGCTGCTGTTCCTGATGACCGGCTCGGTCGTCGTGCCCGTCAAGGCGATCGTGATGAACGTGCTGTCGCTCGGCGCCACGTTCGGCGCCCTGGTTCTGGTGTTCCAGGACGGCCACCTGTCGGGCCTGCTGGGCTTCGACCCGCCCGGCTCGCTCGACCTGGTCATGCCGGTGATCGTGTTCGTGTTCGCCTTCGGGTTGTCGATGGACTACGAGGTGTTCCTGCTGTCCCGCATCCGTGAGGTGTGGGAGGAGACCGGCGACAACGACCTGGCCGTCGCCCAGGGCCTCCAGCGGTCGGGCCGCATCATCACCTCGGCGGCGCTGCTGATCGTGATCGTGTTCGCCGGGTTCGCGGCGGGCGAGATCGTGGCCATGAAGCAGCTCGGCCTCGGCCTCGCCATCGCGGTGATCGTGGACGCCACGGTCGTCCGCTGCCTGCTGGTGCCGGCGACGATGAAGCTGATGGGCCACTGGAACTGGTGGGCCCCGGCCCCGCTCGCCCGCCTGCACGCCCGCATCGGCATCACCGAGGCGCCGCCGGTGCCGGGTCGCCCGGCGGTGCCGGACGCCCCGAGGACCCCGGTCGCCTGACGATCGCGGGCAGCGGCGGCCCTGGTCCAGGCCGCCGCTGTCGCGCGCTGACGGCTACGAGGAGCGGTCGGCGGAGGGTGCGAGCCGGCTCACCGCGGCGGCGAACGCCTCGGCCCGGTGGCGGTAGTCGCGGAACCGGTCGAAGCTGGGGGCGGCGGGGGACAGCAGCACGACCCCGTCGGGGCTCGCCCAGTCCCGGCCGACCCGGGCGGCGGCGTCGAGGTCGGGCAGCTCGACGACGTCGAGGTGGTCCTCGCCGTCCTTGGCGGGGGAGAAGGCGGCGAAGGCGTCGAAGGCGGCGCGGATGCGGGGTGCGGCCTCTGACTCGGTGATCACGACGAGGGTCGGCGCCGTGCGCGCCGCCAACCCGCTGACGAGGGGCCCGTACTCGATGCCGCGGTCCTGCCCGCCGACCACGACCGCCACGCGCCGGCCGGGGAAGGCGTCGACCGCAGCGAGGGTGGGCAGCACGTTGGTGGACAGGCTGTCGTCGACGAACAGCACGCCGTCGACCGTGGCGACCGGGCGTAGGCGGCTCTCGAGGTGCTCGTAGCCGACCGCGGCGCCGGCCACGGCGTGGTCGTCGGCCGCCCCCTCGGCGCCGAGGGCGACGAGGCATGCCCGGGCGATGAGGGCGTTGCGATGGTTGTGGGCGCCGAGCAGGCCGAGCCCGGCGGTCCAGTCGTCGGACCGGGCGCCCTCGACGGTGACCCACTCGACGCGGGGCCCGAGCAAGGCTCGGCGGTCGCGTAGCAGCGGGCTGTCGCCGTTGGCGACCGTGAGGTCGGCGCCGGGGAGCGTACAGAGCGACAGCTTGTCGGCGTAGTACGTCTCGGTGTCGCCGGCGTGCCAGGTGAGGTGGTCGGGGTGGAGCGACGTCACCGCCACGACGGGCGGGGCGGCGCTGGCGTCGGCCGCCTGGTAGCTCGACACCTCGATGACCCAGTAGTCGACGTCGGTCGGGGCGTCGGGGTCGTAGGGCGGCGTGCCGAGGTTGCCGCCGACCATGACCGTGTGTCCCAGACCGCGCAGCAGGTGTCCGGCCACCGAGGTCGTCGTGCTCTTGCCCTTGGTGCCGGTCACGCACAGGACCCGCGACCGGTCGGCCTCCTCCAGCCACAGGCCCAGGGCGCCGACCACCGGCGTCCCGCGGGACTCGATGTGCTCGACCTCGGCGCGGTAGCGGCTGATCCCGGGGGTCTTGATCACCACGTCGCAGCGCAACAGGGCGTCGAGACCCAGGCCCCCCGTGGCCATGACCGGGCGGCCGTCGAGGCCCCCGTCGGGCGGCCGGTCGTCGACGAGCACGGGCTCGACCCCGAGCGCGGCGAGCTTGCGGACGGTGGCCCGGCCCTCGACCCCGAGCCCCCAGACCCCGACCGTGCGGCCGGGGAGGTCAGACCAGGAGATCGCTGGTCGCGTACGCATCGGGGATGTGGTGCTCGCCGACGGCGTGGCGCATGGCCTCGACGGCGTCGGGGGTGGGCAGCCGGTCACCGAGCCGGTCGACGAGGGCCCGCAAGACCGGCGTGGTGCGGCGGTCGGGCCGCTCGGCGGCCAGGGCCACCGCGGCCCGGCACTCGTTGACCTCGCCGACGCACTCCCACGGCTTGAGGGCGCCGGACGTGTCGACCAGCGCCTCGAAGCGGGGGAGCAGGTCGAGGTCGGCGAGCGGCTCGTGCCCGCCGAACACGTCGGCGAGCCGGGCGGCGGGCAGGAACGGCGCCAGGATCAGGTCGATGAAGGCGCACTTGTCGCACCGCCCGCACCAGTGGTCGAGGCGGCGGGCCGGGTCGATGTGGAACCCCCGATTGCAGCTCTGGAAGGCGAGGTGGTAGTCGCCGAGCCCCGCGAACCGCTCGGCGATGAACAGCTCGGTGTACGGCCGCAGCCGGGAGAAGTAGTCGACGGCCGTGCCGAGGGTCAGACCGAGCACGCCGCGGAACCCGGTCTCGAAGGCGAGGCTCTTGGACCACTGGTGGTTGACGACCCGGCCGCCGACGTCGAGGTTGCCGACCGACGACGACCACTCGTTGGACATCACGAGCGCGTCCCGACCGTCGAGCACCGCGGCCATCACGCCGATGGCGGAGAGGATGCCGGTCACGGGGACGTGGCCGTTGAGGAAGCCGAGCTCGGCCGACCGGAGCACCTGGTCGTCGATCGCCCGCTCCGCTCGGACCACCGACAGCCCGGTGACCGCCGCAGGCCGCTCGATGGCGGGGAACCGGTCGCCGGGCCGGGACACGACGAACAGCGCGGCGTCGGCCAGGGGGCGGACGAGCTCGACGGTCACGATCGAGTCGATGCCGCCGCCGAAGGGGACGAGCGGCCGCTTGCCGGAGGTCACGGCCGCCGCAGCCCGGGTGGCGGCGTCCCGGTCCTCGTCAAGGAGGTCGGCGGCCTCGATGCGCAGGTCGGACAGGTCGAGCCCGTTCCGGTACGCGAACTCCCCGAGCCCGTCGAGGTAGACGTCGCGCAGGAAGGCGCGCTCGGCCGGCCGCAGCGGCGTCACGGGCAGCTCGACGACGGGGGGCGCGGCGGTCTTGTAGTACGACACGCCGGCCAGCAGGAAGACCCACCGAGCCGCGGCGTCGACCGCCGGGTCGCCCCAGCGGTCGCCCGTCGGGAAGGTCACCACCTCGGCGAAGGCGCGCCCGTCGAGGGAGTACCGGCAGGTCAGCCGCCGGGCGCCGGGGTCGACGTCGTAGCCCTCGTAGCGGAACACCGCACCACGGGGCGGGGCCACGCCGGTATCGGAGGTCGGGGACACCATGCGACCGGCCAGGCTACCGGGGGTGCAGGCGGGCGATGGCGGCGAACCGACCGCAGGGGCGCGCGGCGCGGTCGCTGAAGTACGGCGTGCCCGGTCCGGTGCCGACGGGGCTGATCTCGATGTTGGCCGGGTCGACGCCCGCCTCGACGAGCAGGCGGCGGTTGGCCTCCCACAGGTCGAACGTCCACCGGCCGGTGCCGTCGGGGCGGACGACGCCGTCGGCGTCGCCGCCGAAGCAGCCGCGGGCCGCGTGCGCCACGTCGTCGCCCACCTGGTAGCGGTGGGCGGTGATGGCGGGCCCGAGGCCGGCGAGCACGCGGGCACGGTCGCCCCCCAGCTCCGCCATGGCGCCGAGCGCGGCGTCGCTCACGCGGGCGACCGTGCCCCGCCAGCCGGCGTGGACGGCGGCCACGACGTGGGCCACCGGGTCGTACAGCACGATCGGCACGCAGTCGCCGACCATGACGGCGAGCCCGACCCCGGGCGTGGCGGTCACGAGCGCGTCGGCCGCGGGGGCGTCGTCGACGGTCAGCGTCCCGCGACCGCGGTCGGCGTCGGTCACGACCGCCACGTCCCGGCCGTGGACCTGGTGGGCGAACACCATGTCCGCGAGCCCGGCGCCCGCGGCCGCGGCGGCGCGGTGCCGGTTCTCGACCACGTGGTCGGGGTCGTCGCCGACGCCGAGGCTCAGGTTCAGCTCCGCGTACACGCCCGCCGACACCCCGCCGCGGCGGCCCGTCACGAGCGCGTCGAGCGGGTGCCCGGCGAAGACCGACCAGCGTTGGGCGACGACGGTGTCCACCGAGGCGTCAGGCGAGCGCGGCGAGCAGCGCGCGCATCCACGGGCCCAGGTCGGCGGGCGTGCGGGCGCTGATGAGGTTGCCGTCGACGACCGTGGGCTCGTCGACCCAGTCGACCCCGGCGTTCACCATGTCGTCGCGGATCGCGCCGACGCTCGTGGCCCGCCGGCCCTTGAGGATGCCGGCCGAGATCGGCACCCACCCGGCGTGGCAGATGAAGGCGATGGGCTTGGCGTCACGGTCGAACTCGCGCACGAGGTCGAGCACGTGCGCGTCGCGCCGGAGCTTGTCGGGGGCGTAGCCGCCGGGGATCACGAGCGCGTCGAAGTCGGCGGACCGCACGTCGTCGGTGGCGGCGTCCGGGGCGACGGGTCCGTGGCCCTTCTTGCCGGTGATCGGCCGGCCGCCGAGGGTCGCGAGGGTGACGGTGGCGTTCTCCTCGCGCAGGCGATAGAGGGGGTACAGCAGCTCCATGTCCTCGACGTCGTCGGCGCCGAGGATGAGCACGCGGGCATCAGCGATCGGCATGTGGCCCAGTCTCGCCTCGCGGGGGCCGGCCGTCGACCGGCGGCTCGAGCACCGGGCCGAGGTACCCGATCAGCACCTGCTTGACCTCGGCCAGCACCTCGCCCTTGGAGCGGCGGTGGGGGCCGTCCGTGACCAGCGGCATGACGGCCCGCACGGTCGCCACGCTGACCTCCGCGACCAACCGCCGACGCTCGGGCGCGAGGTGGGGCGCCCGCAGGGCGTAGAGGTCGTCGAGCCGGGCGGTGAGCTGGTCCTCGAGTCGGCGGCCGGCGTCGGCCAGCGGCGCGGACGTGGCCGAGCCGTGGAACAGAGCCCAGAACGCCGGGCGCTCGGCCTTGAACGCCACGACGGCCTCGAGCACCTGGTCGACCAGCTCCTCGAGCGGCAGCGTCGCCGCTGCGGGAGTGAGCTGATCGTCCCACAGGTCGTCGAACTGCTGGGTGCAGCGGTCGAGGAGCCCGGCCAGCAGGTCGGCTTTGTTCCCGAAGTACTGGTACAGCGAGCCCGGGGAGATGCCGGCGCGCCGGGCGACCTCGTTGGTGGACATCTCGTCGTACCCGACCTCGGCGACGAGTTGCTCGGTGGCGTCGAGGATCGACTCGATGCGGGCACGCCCGCGGGCCTGGCGGCGCACGCCGGCCGGCACGCGGCGGGAGGAGGGCGATGTGGAGGCAGTCATACCGTTGACAAATGCGAGCGATGACTTGTAAACACGGAATGCGAGCACTTGATCGTATTCACCGGACCGACGCCAGGAGTCCCACCACCATGACCGTCACCGCAGATCTCACCGGCCGCACGGCGGTCGTCACCGGGGCATCGAGCGGCATCGGCCGCGCCGTGGCCGAGAGCCTGGGCGCCGCCGGAGCCCACGTCGTGATCGGGGGCCGCACCGAGTCGGCGCTGAAGGAGTCGGCCGACCGGATCGCGCAGGCCGGGGGCTCGGCCCGCGTGCTGGTCTCCGACGTGCGCGACCCGGCCGCGATCACCGCCATGGTCGACGCCGCCGTCGCCGACACGGGCCGGCTCGACGTGATGGTCAACAACGCGGGCGTCGCACACCTCGGCGCCATCGTCGGCGCCGACCCCGAGGGATGGCGGGCCATGCTCGAGACCAACGTGCTGGCGCTGCTCGTCGGTACCAGCGCGGCCGTCCAGGCCATGCGGGCCTGCGGCGCGGTGGGCCACGTCGTGAACATCTCGTCCAGCGCCGCGCTGCGTGCCGACAGCGGCGTCTACGGGGCGACCAAGCATGCGGTCAACGTGATCTCCGAGTCCCTGCGGGCCGAGCTGGCCGACGACCCCATCCAGGTGGTGACCGTCATGCCCGGCGCGACGCTGACCAACTTCGGGCGCCACCTGCCGCCCGAGGTGATCGGTGGGTTCGTCGCCCTGGCCGGCGCCGACGTCCAGGTCACGCCCGGCGAGCGGCTGCCCGACGACGTGCTGGAGGCGGGTCGCGAGCCGCTCAAGGAGCAGTTCGTGACGCCCGAGGACATCGCCGACGCCGTGCTCTACGCCGTCACGCGCCCCGCGCACGTGCACGTCGCCGAGATCGTGGTGCGCCCGAACCGCGACCTGAACCTGTCGTGAGGCGCAGCGGCGCCGCGGCACGCCGCGGCGCCGCGGTCAGGCCGTGGCCTGCTTCGCCAGCGTGGCGAGGTCGGTGCCGGTGTGGCTGATCTCGAAGCGGCCCTTGTCGTACGAGCGGGTCGACACGTCCCAGTCGCCGGCCTCGGCGCGGAGGGCGCCGACCGTGCACTGCTCCTTCGGTCGGTGGGAGAAGGGGTCGAACGAGTACCACCGCATGGCGTTCTCGTGGGTCATCTTGTTCACCTCGTCGTCGGGCACGCCGTCGGCGGCCAGCACCGCCGCGAGCTCCTCGGGGGCCTCGGGCCACGACGAGTCGGAGTGGGGGTAGTCGCACTCCCAGGCGATGTTGTCGAGCCCGATCATGTCGCGCAGGCGCACGCCTACCGGGTCGGAGATGAAGCAGGTGAGGAAGTGGTGCCGGAACACGTCGCTGGGCAGCCGGTCGCCGAAGTCCTGCCCCGTCCACAGGTGGTGCATGTCGTAGGTGCGGTCGAGCCGGTCGAGGAAGTAGGGGATCCAGCCGGTGCCGCCCTCGGACAGCGCGATGCGCAGGTCGGGGAAGTGCTTGGGGATGCGCGACCACAGCAGGTCGGCCGCCGCCTGGCAGATGTTCATCGGCTGCAGCGTGATCATCACGTCGACGGGGGCGTCGGCGGCGGTCATGGCCAGCTGGCCGGACGAGCCGAGGTGGATCGACACCACGACGCCCTCGTCGGAGCAGGCCGTCCACAGCGGGTCCCACGACGCGTTGTGGAAGCTGTCGTAGCCGAGGGTGGCAGGGTTCTCGGTGAACGTGACCGAGTGCACGCCCTTGGCGGCCAGGCGGCGCACCTCCTCGCCGGCGACCTTGGCGTCCCACAGCGGCACGAGGCCCATGGGGATGAACCGGCCGGGATGGGCCCCGCACCACTCGTCGACGTGCCAGTCGTTGTAGGCCTGCAGGACCGCGAGGGCGAAGTCCTTGTCGTCCGCGGCGGCGAAGACCCGGCCCGAGAACCCAGGGAACGACGGGAAGCACATCGAGCCGAGCACCCCGCCCGCGTTCATGTCCTTGATGCGGTCGTGGACGTTCCAGCAGCCGGGGCGCATCTCGTCGAAGGCGGTGGGCTCGATGCCGTACTCCTCCTTCGGCCGGCCGGCCACGGCGTTGAGGCCGATGTTGGGGATCTTCTGGCCGTTGAACATCCACACGTCGGACCCGTCCTGGCGGCGGTGCACGCGGGGCGCCTCGTCCCGAGAGGCGTAGGCGGGAGGCAGATGGTTCTCGAACAGGTCGGGCGGCTCGACGAGATGGTCGTCGACGCTGATCATGATCATGTCGTCTGCGTGCATCGCTGCCCCTCCGAGCTCGCGGCGAACTGCCGTGCTTGGTTGTGAACTATAGTTCAATACGTCGAACAGCGAGTTCAAGGGCCTGGTTCACGAGGGGGACACATGAGCGACGAGCACGAGTACGCCGAGCGGATGTTCCCGGCCCCGATCGACCTGGGCATCGCCCAGCCCGACCGGGCGGTCTCGTCGGTCACCCACGGCACCGAGGCGTACCTCACTGGGCGGGGCGGCGAGGGCGTCGCGTGGTTCCAGGGCGGCGGGTCGGCCTCCGACCGCGCCGTGCAGGGCATCACGATCTACCCGCCCACCGGTGGCGTCCAGACCCAGGGCGACCCGTTCGAGCCGGTGAAGGTCGGGATCCTCATCGACATGGACCTCAACCAGCTCCTCGCGGACTGGATCGATCCCACGATCCTGGCCATCGAGGACGCGCTCAACGAGGGCGTGTACTCGCGGGGGCCCATCCAGCTGGTGATCGCCGACGCCCGCGGCCTGCCCCGCGAGAACTACCGCAAGGTCATCGACGGCTACCGGTGGCTGGTCGACCAGGGGTGCGTGGTCGTGCTCGGGCCGATGATCTCCGACAACTCGCTGGTGCTGCAGGACACCGCCAACGAGCTCGGCGTCGCCTGCATCGGCTGGACCGGCGCTCACAAGTTCGCCTCCGAGTACTGCTTCACGGTGGCCAACGGCGACATCCCCACCGAGGGTGTGATGTGCGCTCAGTGGCTGGCGGCCCGCGGCATCACCAAGGTCGGCTCGTTCTGGGAGCAGGGGTCGTCGGGCCGCGACTACGCCGACTACTTCCGCGACACCGCCGGCGCCCTGGGGCTGACCGTGGTGCGGGAGGTGAAGCTCGAGCCCAACCCCAAGGGCCTCCAGGACGACCTCGCCATGATGCGCGACCTGGGCGTCGAGGGCCTGTACTACGGCGGCTACGGCTACGCCACGTTCCACTTCGCCGACGCGCTCAAGGCGCTCGACTGGGACCCGCCCCGCGTCATGGGCACCGCCTTCATGTTCTATTCGAACTCCAACCGGTGGGCCGAGGGCCTGGAGGGCTGGCACGGCGTCGACCAGCTCGGCGAGGACGGCGCCAACCCCAACTACGAGGCGATGATCGACCGGTTCACCAAGCGGTTCGGTCGGACGACCCGCAACGTGGTGGTCGCGCTCGCGTACGACACCGCCCGGGTCGCCATCCACGGCATCGGCAACGCCGCCATCCCCACCCCCAGGCACGTGAAGGAGGGGATGGAGCGCATCCGCTGGATGCCCGCCACCAACGGCGGCCCCGGCACCTACATCCAGTTCGGTCCCCACGACCGCAAGGGCTACAAGGGCGACTTCCTCACCATCCGCGAGCTGCGGGGCGGCGAGCTGCGCTTCGACGGCTACCACCGGCCCGAATGGCCGTCGAACCCATGAACAAGAAGGTCTACATCCACGAGCTCATCGACATCATCGGGCACAACCGCGCCCGGTACATGCACCACATGACCGCCAACTGGGTGCCGGTCGCCATCGAGGAGCGCAATCAGCTCTGCTTCGGCGTGTGGGCGACGGTGGGGTCGACCGGGCGGTGGCCCGAGGTGGTCAACATGTGGGAGCTCGACGGGTGGGACGGTCTCGTCGGCAACTTCAGCCACGAGCTGGTCGGCTCCGGCGCGCAGGATCCTTCGCTCGCCGAGTGGTGGGCGGTCGCTGCCTCGCTGCGGCGCGGGGGCGTCGACCGCATCGTGGTGCCCGAGCCGTGGACCCGGTCCATCGCGACGCTGATCGCCGACGGCGTCCGGGGCGACGTCTACAGCCACGAGCTGGTGCGGCTGCCCGCCGGCGCTGCGCCCGACTTCCTGGCCGCCTTCCGCGAGCAGGCGGTGCCCGCCCTCGAGGCGTTCGACCTCGACCTCGTGGGGGCGTTCCGGGTGGCGATGGTCAACGACTCCGAGGCGATCGTCATCTGGGCCGTCCCCGACTGGGCGACGTGGGCCCGGGTCGAGCAGGCCTGGCTGGGCCAGGGCGACGACGCCGACCTGCTGGCCGGGTGGCGCAAGACGACGCTCGACCTCGGCGCCGACTGGCGGCGCAGCCTGCTCGTCGACGCCCCGCTGGCGCCGCTGCGCCTCGGGCGTCAGCCCGCGGCGTCCGACCGCCGCCCCCTCGACGAGATCTGAGGGGGCGGCGGCCAGGGGCCGTTCAGGACAGCAGGTGCTGCATGATGCGGCCGAGGACGTCGGCCTGCTCGGCCGGCGTGGCGAGCTGCTCGATGCCGTAGCCGAGCAGGACCGAGCGCTCGGTCGTGACCGACGCGGCCACCTCGACCAGCGTGCCGGCGAACTGGAAGTTGCTCGCGTTGGGCGGGCTGCCCTCGGGCTCGGCCTCGATCGTCCAGAGGCGAGGCGTGCCCTCCTCGAAGCCGTCGGTGTCGACGACCCCGGCGTTCGTCACGACGCGGGTGTCGTCGACGAACGCCCCGATGCCCGCCGCGGCAGGGTCGGTCACGTAGCTGATCTTGATGTCGACCGCGCCGTCGTCGACGTAGTCCGTCAGGTCGAACGCCACGGGCGTCCAGCCCCCCGAGTTGCCCGTGAACGAGTTCCACGCCCCGCTCGTGCCCGTGGCGAGGCACGGGTTGCCGAGCGTCAGGTAGTGCGTGAGGAACGGGTGCATCTCGAGCAGGAAGGCCTGGTTGCAGTCGCTGGGTGGCGTGCTCGAGGTCCCGCCGTTCAGGTCGGGCAGCGTCGTCCATTGCTCGGTTCCCGCCGGCGCCGCCTCCACGATGACGTGGTCGTAGCCCAGCTCGGTGGTGAACGAGAGCTGCATCTCGAGCCGGGGGGCGTCGGTCGCCGAGACCCCCGACAGGTCGATCGTGCGGGCGATCCGCTGATACGCCGAGTCGACGTGGACCGCGCCGGCGTACTGCGTGCCCTCGACCGGCGAGAACGGGCTGACGCCTCCCGCCGCCAGGTAGGTGCTCGACCCCTCGCCCGCGAACAGCGGGAACTGGTCGGGCGGGAGGAAGTCGCTGGTCAGCGCGAAGGCCCCGGCCTCGTCCAGCGGGTTGTCGGCCACGGCCTGGCCGCCGAAGTTCGCCGCGGCTCCGTCGAGCGGGGTGCCGGTGCCGGTGATGCCGGTCGGGTCCGAGAACGTGGTCCGGGCGAAGGCACCCAACCAGTACTGGTGGAAGTCGTCGGCCAGCAGCAGGCAGTCGCTGAAGAAGTCCTCGGTGACGACGCAGTCCTCTTCGGGAGCGCCGTCGAGGCCGTAGTAGATGCCGCCGATCGACCCGCCGAGCAGGCCGAAGTAGCCGGTGGTCTCGCCGGTCTGCAGCAGCTTGCCGCCCTCGTTGAGGTAGTCCCGGACGGCCATCGTCAGGAACTGCTCCTTCTCGGCCACCGCCAGGTCGGGCAGCGGTCCGAACTGGAACGTGTCGGTGAGCTCGTCCTCGGGATCCTGGGTGAGGCGGTTGTCGCCGAACTCCCAGATCACCGCGTCGTAGTGGGCGAGCACGCCCAGCGGGTGCGGCACGCCCTGGCTGTCGACGTCCCACGTGTCGTGGCTGATGCCGTTGGCGTCGAGCGCGGCCACGTAGTCGTCGAGGTACTTCGGGCCGGCCGTGCCGGCCGGGTAGGTGGGATTGACGCCGGTGACGTCCTCGTCGGCGATCACCAGCACGTCGGCGCCGCTGTCGCCGGCCACCGTGTAGGTGAACGGCTCGCTCTGCACGAGCCCGCGGCGGAGGTCGAGGCCCGCGAACTGCACCTGGACGGTGTCGCCGGGGCGCGCCCCGCGGACGGTGCCACGGAACTCGCCGTAGTACACCTCGCCCTCGTCGCCGTAGCGCTCGCCTCCCTGCGACTCGGGGGCGAACGTGAACTGGGGCCGGCCACCGTTGATGCGGTAGGTCATCCACCGCAGGACCTGCGAGCGGCGGGCGGTCACCGCCACGGTCTGCGGGTCGCCGTACGACACGTCGAAGCTGTCGACGACGAAGTCGGGCGCCGTGCGCCCGACGACCGACACCGGGTCGTCGGGGTCGAGCGCCGACTGGGCGGTGGCGATGGCGAACGGGATGTTCTTCTCGAACTCGGCCTGCACCAGATCCTCGTCGTCGGGGAAGATGAAGACGCTGGTGCAGTCGGCCGGGTCCCACTCGTCGTCGGGCACCGACTCGGCGGCCGTCTCGCACGTCGCCATCTCGGGCGTGAAGGCCAGCGTGCCGTAGACGCTGTGGGCGTGCTCGGTGGTCTCGCCGTTGGTGGTGTACAGCTCGGCCGAGATGTCGGGGTCGTAGCCGGGCACCGCCGGGTTGGCGTCGTCGCCGACCATCGCCTCGTACACGGCGTCGTCGGGCGTCGGCGTGGAGACCTGCCACCCGGTGCCGTAGAGCAGCAGCTCGGCGGCCGAGTGGTAGTTGATGTGGAACTCGAAGTCGACGCGGGCGAGCAGCCCGTCGAGCGCCTGCGTCTCGGGCTCGGACGCCGGGCGCCGTGCCGCGGTACGTCTCGCTGGTGATGTCGACGGACGAGCCCTCGTTGTCGTAGCCCCACTTCGTCTCGAAGTTGCGGTTGGGGTCGACACCGTCCGCAGCATTGATCGACGCCGTTGGCGTCGTTGTCGCGCAGGTTCTTGCGCCACAGCCGGTTGCCGGGCTCGAAGGTGAAGTCGTAGCCGTCGGGGTTGGCGACGGGCACGAACCAGAGCTCGGTGCGGTCCACCAGGTCGGTGATCGTCGGGTCGCTGCCGTAGCTGTCCACGATGTGGTGGGCCAGCCGCCGGTTCATCTCGGGGGTGATCCACTCGCGGGCGTGCTGGGTGGAGGAGTACAGGGTGGCCGGCCGCCGGCCGTCGCGGGTCTGGTTGGCCCGGCGCGTGATCTTGATGGCGATGATGTCCTGGCCGTTCACCGACTGGCCGATCGTGACCAACTTGACGATGTCGGGGTTGTCGGCGGCGAGCTGCTCGAACTCCTCTTTGAGGCCGCCGGCGCCGGCGTACGGTCGGAAGACCTCGTAGCCCGCGGCGGCCTGCTGCGTGGCCAGCTCGGCCACCGACTGGCCGTCGACCTGCTTCAGCTCGAGGTCGACGCCCTGGTCGGCGAGCTCCGTCGCCTGGTCCTCGCTCAGGACGACCTCGACGTCGGCCTGGCCGTCGGGCGTCGCGGTGATGTCCATCTCGTGCGGGTCGAGCCCCGTCGCCCGCACCGCGGCCAGGTCGCGCGCGTCGAGCCTGCCGGTGTAGACGTCGTAGGTGGCCTCGCCCTCCTCCTGCCCGGGCGCGGCCGGCGCGGCGGGAGTGGCTCCCGCCGTGGTCGCTCCGAGCCCACTGACGAGCACGCCGACGGCCACGATGGCCGAGATCCTGCGCCGCATCCCCCATACCCCCGGTTGTTTGGTAAGTCCCGCCGGAAGGATGCTCGCCGTCGCGCAGCGTGTCAACGGATGCACGTACAGAATGGACGCGGCAGCGCCGGTGGACCGCGCGTTCTGTTCAATCTCAGGCCCGCGGCCGGTCAGTCCGGCCGTGGACACACGACCCCTCCACTCGATTGAACCGCCGTTCACGGTAGCGTAAGGCGATGACCGAGGCCTCCGCCCCCGAGCGGCCGTCGCGCCGGAGCCAGCGCCGCCTGCAGCACCTCGACCTCAGCCGCGCCCAGCTCCTCGACGCCGCCGAGGAGGTCTTCGGGGCCAAGGGCTACTACGCCACCACGCTGAAGGAGGTGGCCGACCTCGCCGAGTTCTCCGTCGGGTCGGTGTACTCGTTCTTCGACAACAAGGGCGACCTGTTCGCACAGGTGTTCCTGCGCCGCGGCGCCGAGATCGTCGATGCCATGCGGGCCGCCGTGGACGGCGGGACGCCGGTCGAGCAGTTGCACGGGCTCGTCGACGCCGAGGTCGGGTTCTTCCGGGAGCACCCGCACTTCGCCCGGCTGTTCCTGCGGTCGTCGACCCTCGTGCTGCCCCGGCCGGGCGAGGAGGATCCCGACGACCCGCAGCAGCGGAGCTTCCAGGACGCGATGCACGTGCACGCCGACGTGTTCCGGCGGGGCCAGCGGTCTGGCGACCTCTGCACCGGCGACCCCGACGTCCTCGCCCGGCTGCTCGGCGGCATGATCACCGCCTTCCTGGCGATGGACGTCGCACGCGGCGGTTCCGGCTCGGCCGATCCCGACGCCTCCGTGGCGACCCTCCACGCCATCGTCGAAGACGCCTTCCGCCCCTGAGCCCGTTCGCCGTCCAAATTCTGAACGGTGCTTCAATTCATGGAATACTGGTTCCGTGACCGATGAACGGGGGGCCGGCGCGGTGGCCAGCACGCCCGCGACGAAGCCCGCGGGCATCACCGACGAGGCCGTCGAGCGCCTGCGGGCCCGCATCGGCGTGCCCGAGCCGCACCCGCAGCCGCCGCACTACACGGTCCTGACCACCGACGTGTTCCGCCACGTGGCCGAGGCCTACGGCGACGACAACCCGCTGTGGTGCGACCCCGCGTACGGCGCCAAGACGAGCTGGGGCGGGCCGATCGCCCCTGCGGTCCTGGTGGGTGGCGACACCCTCGTCGGCGAGGACGAGGTCACCGAGGTCGCGCCCGAGCAGCGTGAGCTGATGAGGGGCGACCCGCTGCGGGGCGTCCACGCCTTCTACTCGGCCAGCGCCCGCGAGTGGTGGGCGCCGCTGCGCCCCGGCGACCGGGTCCGCCGCCGCAACGCCCTGGTCGGGGTGCTCGACAAGCCGAGCGAGTTCGCGGAACGGGCGGTGCACGAGTGGACCGGGCAGGTCTTCCGGGTCGAGGACGGGCCGCTGGTGTCGGCCCAGTACCGGCTGATGATCCGCACCGAGCGCACCAAGGCGCGGGAGCGGAAGAAGTACGACGACGTCGAGCTGGCGCCGTACACGGACGAGCAGATCGCCGAGATCGAGGCGCACTACGCGTCCGAGCGGCCGCGGGGCGCCGAGCCCCGGTGGTGGGAGGACGTGGCCGAGGGCGACACCGTCGGCCCGATGGTCAAGGGCCCGCTCACCGTGACCGACATCGTGTGCTGGCATGTCGGCATGGGCATGGGCCTGTACGGCGTGTCGCCCCTGCGGCTGGGTGCGGCGAACCGCCGCCGCATCCCCCGGTTCTTCCACCGCGACCCGCAGAACGTGCCCGACGTGATGCAGCGGGTGCACTGGGACCCCGAGTTCGCTCGGCGGTCCGGCAACCCCACGACGTTCGACTACGGCCGCATGCGGGAGACCTGGCTGATCCACCTGTGCACCGACTGGATGGGTGACGACGCCTGGCTGTGGCGGCTCGACTGCGAGTTCCGCCGGTTCAACTACGTGGGCGACACGCAGTGGCTGCGGGGCACGGTGACCCGGAAGTACGAGGCCGAGGGCGGCCGGCCCGCGGTCGACGTCGAGCTCGTCGCCGAGAACCAGCGGGGCGAGGTCACCACGCCCGGCCACGCCACCATCCTGCTGCCGAGCCGCGACCGCGGCCCGGTGCGCCTGCCCGATCCGCCCGACGGGGCGACCGACGCTGCAGTCGGCCCTCGACGCCATCGCCGCCCGGTTCGCCGACGGCACCGCCTGGAGCGCCCGGTGACCGCGGCCGGCGGGACCTCGGGCGACCCCTACGCCCCCCTCCCCGGCCTGCGGATCGCGCTCGACGGGGCCGTCCTGTGGCTCACGCTCGACCGGCCCGACAAGCGCAACGCCCTCGACGACGTGATGGTGGCCGGGCTGATCGACGCCATCGACGCCGCCGGGCGGGACGAGCGGGTGCGGGCGATCGTGCTGGCCGGTGCGGGCGACCACTTCTGCGGAGGCGCTGACATCGTGGCCCGCAACGCGGGCGGGCCCGACGCACCTCGGCCCCGGGTGGGGTCGATCCAGCGCCGGGTGCCGTCGATGGCCCACCGCCTCGTGCCGCTCGTGCTCTCGGTCCAGGTGCCCGTGGTGTGCCGGGTGCAGGGCTGGGCGGCCGGCATCGGGTTCCACCTGGCGCTGGCCAGCGACTTCACCGTGGCCGCGTCCGACGCCCGTTTCTGGGAGCCCTTCGCCGACCGGGGCTTCACCCCCGACAGCGCGGGCACCTGGCTCCTGCCCCGGCTGGCGGGCATGGTGCGGGCCCGCGAGCTGCTGCTGCTCGGACGCCGGCTGCACGCCGCCGAGGCGGTCGACTGGGGGCTGATCCACGCCGCGGTCCAGGCCGACAGCCTCGATGCCGAGGTCGGGGCGCTGGTCGGCCGCCTGGCGAGCGGCCCGACCGTCGCGTTGGGCCTCACCAAGTGGCTGCTGCGCAGCGGCCAGACCACCCCGCTCGAGGCCCACCTGCAGGACGAGGCCCTCGCCCTCGAGCTGTCCTCGCGCAGCGAGGACTTCCGCGAGGGCCTGTCGGCATTCAAGGACAAGCGTGACCCCGACTTCCGAGGCCGCTGACGTGCCCGCCGAGGATTTCCTTCGCGAGATTGCGCACGCTGGCGCGCGAGAATCGCGAAGAAAACGCGGTGGTGGCGTTGCGTGCGCGACTGGGTGCGGGCCAACGTCCCGGCTGCGTGGCGGGAGGCGGGGGAGCGCGGTGGGGCCGCGGCGATACGCGAGGTCAGGTCGCGGCGGGAGTACGAGGACTGGTACCCCACCTTCGGGCGGTCGGGGCTCGTCGTGCCGACCTGGCCCGTCGCCTACGGCGGGCTCGACGTGTCGCCGGCCGTCGCCCGGGCCATCGAGGCCGAGCTGCGGCCCTACAACCTCGGCCGGCTCAACCCGCTGGGCCTGAACCTGGCGGCGCCGGCGCTGTTCGCCCACGGGACGGAGGAGCAGCGGCTGCGCTTCCTGCCGCCGATCGTGCGCAACGAGGAGGTCTGGTGCCAGCTCTTCAGCGAGCCGGGCGCCGGGTCCGACCTCGCCTCCCTGGCCACCCGGGCCGAGCGCGACGGCGACGACTGGGTGCTCACGGGGCAGAAGGTGTGGACCACGTGGGCCCACCTGGCCGACTTCGGCGTGTGCCTCGCCCGGACCGACCCCGACGTGCCCAAGCGCCGCGGCATCACGTACTTCCTCGTCGACCTGCACGCGCCCGGCGTCGAGGTCCGGCCGCTGCGGCACATCGGCGGCGAGGTCGACTTCAACGAGGTGTTCCTCGAGGGCGTCCGCGTGCCCGACGCCGACCGGGTCGGGGCGGTCGGCGACGGCTGGCGGGTCGCCAACGCCACCCTGTCGGGAGAGCGCCAGATGGTGGCGGGCTCGGGGTCGGGGGGCGTCGACCGCATCGGCGGCAGCGGCACCCGGCGCCTGGTGGAGACGGCGGCCAAGCGCCGGGCCGACGGCGACCCGGTCGACCCCGCGATGCGCCAGCGGATCGTCGCCGCCTACGGCGAGGAACGGATCCGGGCCTGGACCAACCAGCGGGTGCGGGCCGGGCTGAAGGCCGGCCGCCCCCCGGGGCCCGAGAGCTCGGTCGGCAAGGTCCACCAGGGCGAGCTCAACCAGCGCATCCAGGAGATCGCCGTCGACCTGCTGGGCGCGGGCGCCACGGCCTGGATGTCGCCGGCGACCGCGTACGGCGAGTCGCTGCCCTACGAGGTGGCCGGGATGCTGCGCAGCCGGGCCAACACCATCGAGGGCGGCACCACCGAGGTGAACAAGAACATCGTGGGCGAGCGCGTGCTGGGCCTGCCCCGCGAGCCCGATCCCTGGCGGGACGCGGCCTGGCGTGAGGTGCCGCGCAGTTGACTGCCGACGCGACCTTTCCCGGGTACGAGTCGCTGGTGGTGGAGCGGCGGGGGGCGGTCGGCTGGCTGGTGTTCGACCGCCCCGACCGGGGCAACGCCATGGACGCCACCATGCTCGCCGAGCTCGAGCGCGCCTGGGCCGACCTCGACGGCGACCCCGCGGTCCGGGTGATCGTCACCACCGGCAACGGCGCCGCGTTCCAGACCGGGCTCGACATGGCCCAGCTCAGCCGCGACCCCGAGGCGCTGCGCGAGCAGTCCCGCCGCACCAAGCGGGCCGAGCTGCGGCTCACCGCATGGCACAACCAGGTCTGGAAGCCGGTGATCGCCGCGGTCAACGGCACGTGCGCCGGCGGCGGGCTGCACTTCGTGGCCGATGCCGACATCGTGATCGCCGCCAGCGACGCCACGTTCCTCGACCCGCACGTGTCGGTGGGCCAGGTCACGGCGTACGAGGCGATCGCCCTCGTGCGGAAGTCGCCGATGGAGCCCATCGTCCGCATGGCGCTGACGGGCCGCCACGAGCGCATCACCGCGGAGCGGGCCCGCCAGCTCGGCATCCTCAGCGAGGTCGTCGACCCGCCCGGGCGGCTGCGCGAGGCGGCCCAGGCGCTGGCCGAGACCGTGGCCCGCAACTCGCCGGCGGCGATGGCCGCCACCAAGCGGGCGCTCTGGGGGGCGCTCGAGTCGGGGCTGACCGACGCCTGCCGGGCCGGGGCCCGCGAGATGGTGGCCATCTGGGGCCACCCCGACCAGACCGAGGGCCCGCTGGCCTTCACCGAGCGGAGAGAGCCGAACTGGGCATGACTGGCACCGCGACCGAAATCGACAGTTCCGGCTACTCGTCCTACGAGACGCTGGTCGTCGGGCGCCGGGGGCCGGTCGGGTGGTTGATCAACAACCGGCCCGGCCAGCTCAACGCCATGAACAACCTGATGCGCGACGAGTTCGCGGTGGCGTGGACCGAGCTCGAGGCCGATCCCGACGTGCGGGTGATCGTCCACACGGGCGAGGGGCGGGCGTTCCAGACCGGCGTCGATGTCGGCGAGATCGCCAGCGATGGCATCGGCATGGAGCGTTACCGCCGGTCGGTCGAGGAGTTCGACATGCACTTCACCGCTTGGCATCAGGGGGTGACCAAGCCGGTGATCACCGCGGTGAATGGCCTGTGCGCCGGCGGTGCCTTCCACTGGGTGGCCGACGCCGACATCTGTATCGCCGCGTCCGACGCCCAGTTCTTCGACCCTCACGTGTCGGTCGGCCAGGTGGTGTCGCTGGAGGCCATCGGGCTGATCCGCAAGATGCCGGCCGAGGCGGTGATGCGGATGGCGCTGGTGGGTCGTTATGAGCGGATGCCGGCGGCCCGCGCCTACGAGCTGGGCATGATCAGCGAGGTGGTGGACCCGCCCGAGCGGCTGCGCGAGGTCGCGCAGGAGCTGGCCGAGACCGTGGCCCGCAACTCGCCGGCGGCGATGGCCGCCACGAAGCGGGCGCTGTGGGGCGCGTTGGAGGCGGGCCTGACCGACGCCTGCCGGGCCGGGGCCAAGGACCTGGTGTCGATGTGGGGCCACCCCGACCAGACCGAGGGCCCGCGGGCGTTCGCGGAGAAGCGCGAGCCGGTGTGGCAGCCGCCGGCCGGTGGGGGCACGGCGTGACGCTCGCTGACCTGCTGTTCGCGCCCGAAGACCCGGTCGACCCGGCTGCGCCCGTGGTCCACGTCGGCGATGCCGCGCACTCGTGGGCCGAGGTGCGCGAACGGGCCGACGCGGTCGCTGCGGACCTGGCTGCTGTCGGCGTCGCGCCCGGGCAGGCGGTCGGCGTGGCGCTGCCCAACGGCGTCGAGCTGATCGCCACGCTGTTCGGCGTGTGGCGGGCGGGCGCGGTGTACGTGCCGATCAACCCTCGCTACACGGGCGACGAGGTCGGCCACGTGCTGGGGTCGACGGCGCCGGCCGCGCTCGTGTCGACGGAAGGGATCGAGTCCCGGCCCGAGCCTCGGACGTTCGACCCCGACGTGGCGCTGGTCCAGTTCACGTCGGGGACGACCGGCCGGCCCAAGCCCGTTCTGCTCACCCACTCGGGCGTGGTCACGCTGCTCGACGGCGTGATCGGCAAGCTCCGGGGCGGACGCGCCACGGTCGAGGCCGCCGACCGGGCGACGCCGGCCAAGGCGCCGATGCCCAACCTCATCCCGGTGTCCCTGTCGCTGTGGGCCGGCATCTACAACGTGCTGTTCGCGCTGCGGGTCGGGGCGCCGGTCGTGGTCATGGACGGCTTCGACCCGGCCGAGCTGGCCGCCCTGGTCGAGCGGTTCGGCATCCGCTCCACGGTGTTGCCGCCCGCGGCGATGGTGGCCCTCGTCGACGACGAGCGGGTCACCGGCCTCGCCCCGCTGCGCTTCGTCCGCAGCATCACCGCGCCGCTGTCACCCCGCCAGGCCCGCCGCTTCCGCGACCGGTTCGGCATCTCGGTGCTCAACAGCTACGGCCAGACCGAGATCGGCGGCGAGATCGTGGGGTGGAGCGCGGCCGACTCGCGAGCCCACGGCGACGACAAGCTGGGGTCGGTCGGCCGGCCCCATGCGGGGGTCGAGCTGCGCGTCGACGACCCGGGTGAGGACGGGTCGGGCGAGCTGCAGGTCCGCACCCCGGCCATGAGCAAGGGCTACGCCGACGGGTCCGACCTGGCCGACCGGCTCACGCCCGACGGGTGGTTCCGGACCGGCGACATCGGCCGCATCGACGCCGACGGGTTCGTGTGGATCGAGGGCCGGGTGTCGGACATGGTGAACCGCGGCGGCTTCAAGGTCTTCCCCGCCGAGGTCGAGGAGGTGCTGCTGTCCTCGCCCGCGGTGGCCGACGTCGCGGTGGTCGGCCAGCCCGACGACCGGCTGGGCGAGGTCCCGGTGGCGTTCGTCGTGGCGGCGCCCGGTGTTGCCCCGTCATCTGACGGTCTGTCAGATTACTGCCGTGCCCACCTGGCGCCGTACAAGGTGCCGGTGCGGTTCGAGATGGTCGGAGCCCTGCCCCGCAACGAGGTGGGGAAGGTCCTGAAGTCCGAGCTGAAGGCGGTCCTCAGAGGGAGCCACGCGTGAGGCTGAAGGAGACACTCGAGGAGCAGGCGTTCCGCCGGGAGCTGCGGGCCTGGCTGGACGACACCCTGCCCACGCTGCCTCCCGAGCCCCCCTTCGAGGACTGGGCGGCGAAGCGGGCCTACGACACGGGCTGGCAGCGCCGCCTGTTCGAGGCCGGGTACGCCGGCATCTCGTGGCCGAAGGAGTACGGCGGCCGGGGCGCGACACCGTCCGAGGAGCTGATCTTCCTCGAGGAGACCGAGAAGGCCGGCGCCCCGTACGTGGGCTGCAACTTCGTGTCGACCCTGCACGCCGGGCCGACGATCGCGGCCGAGGGCACGCCCGAGCAGCGGGCCCGGTACCTGCCCCCGATCCTGCGGGGCGACAACGTGTGGTGCCAGGGCTTCTCCGAGCCCGAGGCCGGATCGGACCTGGCGTCGCTGCGCACCCGGGCCGTCCGTGACGGCGACCACTACGTCGTCACGGGCCAGAAGATCTGGACGTCGCACGCCCAGGTGGCCGACTACTGCGAGCTGCTGGCCCGCACCGACCCCGACGCCCCGAAGCACCGCGGCATCACCTGGATGGTCATGCCGATGGACTCGCCCGGGATCACCGTGCGGCCGATGCGGACGCTGACCGGCGAGAGCGAGTTCAGCGAGATGTTCCTCGACGAGGTGCGCATCCCCGTCGAGAACGTCGTGGGCGCCGAGAACGACGGCTGGCGGGTCGCCATGGTCACGTTCAGCTTCGAGCGGGGCACCGCGTTCGTGAGCGAGCTGCTGGGGTCGATGCGGCTCCTCACCGACCTCGTCGAGATCGCGAAGAAGACGCCGCGTGCGGTCGGGCACGGCGTGGGACGACGCCGGCATCCGGCGCGACCTGACCCTGGTGGCCGCCGAGCTCGACGCCCAATGGGCGCTGACCAAGCGGAACGTGGCCCGCGCCGCCCGCCACGGCAGCCCCGGCGTGGGCGGATCGGTGTTCAAGCTCGCCTACCACGAGACCCGCGAGCGCATGGGCGAGGTCGCCTACCAGGTCCTGGGCCGGGCCCGGCTGGCGCTCGACGACCCGACCGGCCTCTCGGCCCGCCACCTCGACCACGTTCACCAGCGGCTGTACGCGCTTTCCCTGGGGATCGCGGCCGGCACGGCCCAGATCCAGCGGAACATCGTCGGCGAGCGGCTGCTCGGCCTGCCCAAGGAGAGGTGACGCGGTGGACTTCGAGCTGACCGACGAGCAGGTCGCGCTGCGGGACGAGCTGCGCCGGTTCCTCGCCGACCGGGTGACCTCCGAGGCGCGCCGGGCCGTCATCGACATGCCCGGCGCGGTCGATCGGGACCTCTGGCGCGCCCTCGGCGGCATGGGCGTGTTCGCCCTGACGCTGCCCGAGGCCCACGGCGGCGTAGGGCTCGGGCTCGCCGATGCCACGATCGTGTGCGAGGAGCTGGGCCGGGCCTGCGTGCCGGGTCCCCTCATCGGGACGTCCCTCGCCGCCGGCCTGCCCGCGGAGCTCGTCGGCGACCTCGCGGCCCGGGCTGCGGCTGGCGAGGCCGTCGTGGGGATCGTGCCCGTCGGCGACCCGGCGTTCGTCGAGCACCTCGACGGGCTCGACGCCCTGCTGGTCGTGGCCGACGACGGCGTGACCCTGGTGAACCCACCCGCCGGGGCGCGCTCGGCGGACCGGCCGCTCGACCCGCTCACGCCGGTCCACGTGGTCGACTCACTTCCGGGGGGCAGGCCGGTGGGCGGCCCCGAGCTCGCCGCTCAGGTGCGCCGCGTGTGCGCACTGATGTCGGCTGCGCTCCAGGTGGGGCTGGCCGAGGCCGCGGTCGCGCTCGGCACCGCGTACGCCAAGGAACGCACCCAGTTCGGCAAGGTCATCGGCGGCTTCCAGGCCGTGAAGCACCTGCTCGCCGACGCCCAGGTGCAGGTCGAGGTGGCCCGCGCCGCGGTCCAGGCTGCCGGCGTCGAGATCGACGACGCCCTTGCGGGCGACCGCGACCTCGCCGGCGCGTTCCGCGCCATCGACGTCGGCCGCATCGTGGCCTCCCGGGCCGCCGACCGCGCGACCCGGGCGTGCATCCAGGTGCACGGAGGCATCGGCTTCACCTGGGAGCTCGACGCCCACCTGTTCCTGAAGCGAGCCCTGGTGCTCGACGTCGGCCTCGGCACGCCCGAGGCCGCGTCCGACGCCCTCGCCGCCTCGCTCTGATGGCCGCGGCGGGGCTTCGCGGCCCAGCACATCACCCTGAGTAACCTCGCGTTCCGTGCCGGGGATGCGCGAGCGCCACCGCACGGGGCGACATCGTCGTACCTGGGGTCAGCGTCTCGCGATCGCGGGCGGCTGCCTGTCGACGATCGGCCTCCTCGTGAGCGCCAGCGGGCTGACGTACATCTTCCGCAAGTACGAGCGCCTGCCGCGCGTCGAGCTGAGCGGCGTGCTCGAGGAGACCTCGTCGTCCGACGAGCCCGAGAACTACCTGATCGTCGGCATCGACAACGCGTCCGACCTGCCGGCCGACGACTCGGTGCGCATCGGTCGCGATCCGTCCGACCTGCGGTCCGACACGATCATGATCCTGCGGACCGACCCGGCGAGCGGTCGCGCGGCCCTGCTCTCGCTGCCGCGCGACCTGTACGTGACGCTGGCCGACGGCATGGGGCAGGGGCGCATCAACCTCGCCATGCAGCGGGGCGGGGCGCCGCTGCTCATCCGCACGATCGCCGAGAACTTCGGCATCGAGATCAACCACTACGTGCAGGTCGACTTCGCGTCGTTCCGCGGCCTCGTCGAGGCGATCGACGGCGTGCCGGTGCCCATCCCGTACCCCGCCCGTGACGACGAGACGGGCCTCGACCTCCCCGAGGCCGGTTGCCAAACCCTCGATCCCGTGCAGGCGCTCGCCTATGTGCGGTCGCGGCACTACGAGGAGCAGATCGACGGCCGCTGGGTCGAGGACCTGCGGTCGGACATCGGGCGCATCGCCCGCCAGCAGGACTTCATCCGGCGGGCCCTCCGCCGGGCCATCGACCGCGGGGCGCGGAACCCGGGCACGCTCGACCAGCTCATCGACGTCGGCCTGTCGGGCATCACGGTCGACAGCGAGCTGACCGCCGACGACCTGTTCGACCTGGGCACCCGCTTCCGCTCGTTCGACCCCGAGGGCCTCACGACCTACTCGCTGGAGGGCACCCCCGACACCGTGGGTGAGGCGGCGATCCTCCGCCTGGTCGAGGGGCCCGAGAACGACGCCGTGCTCTCCCTGTTCCGCGGTGGGACCGGCGAGCTGGCCCCGCAGAGCGTGCAGGTCACCGTGCGCAACGGCACGGGCGCCCCCCGTCAGGGGGCCGAGGCCACCGCGGCGCTGGCCGGCGTCGGCTTCGTCGCCACGGTGGCCGGCGACGAGCTGGGCGCCGGAGCCGGCGGCACGGTGGTGCGCTACCCGGCCGGGCAGGAGGCCGCCGCCGACCTCGTGGCCCGGTGGCTCGCCGGAGGCGCCCGCCTCGAGCAGGTGGCGGCGGGGTCGGGCATCGAGGTCGTCACGGGCACCGACTGGCAGGGCGTCCGCTCCGAGGCGTCGCCCTCGACCTCGACCACGACGCAGACGACCCTGCCCGAGGGCACGACCACGACGTCGGCGCCCGGGGCGTCGTCGAGCGCGCAGACCACGACCACCGTCGACCTGGCCACCCTCGACTGCTGAACCATGGCCACGACGATCGACCGCCTGCCCGCCGGATCCGACGACCCGCAGCCCTCGGCCCGCCGCACCCGGACGCAGCCCAGCCGTCCGTCGTGGCACAGCCGCCCGATCGGCTACATCCCCGCGCTCGACGGCATGCGTGCCGTCGCCGTCGCCCTGGTGATCGCGTACCACCTCGGCTACTCGGGCGTGGCGGGCGGCTACATCGGCGTCGAGGTGTTCTTCGTCCTGTCGGGGTGGCTGGTGTGCGCCCTGCTGATGAACGAGCAGCAGCGCACCGGGGGCATCGCCCTCGCCGGCTTCTGGGTGCGCCGGGCGCGTCGCCTGCTCCCGGGAATGGCCGTCGTGGTCGCCGGCACCGTGCTCGTGGCGAGCGTGGTCGACCCCCGGGGGCTCGCCGAGCTGCGCACGCAGGCGGTCGGGGCGATCACGTACCACCTCAACTGGCGGCTGATCGTCGACCAGCAGTCCTACTTCGAGGCGGCCGAGGGCCCGTCGGCGCTCGAGCACCTGTGGTCGCTGTCGATCGAGGAGCAGTTCTACCTGTTCTTCCCGTTGCTGGCGACGTTCGTTCTCGCCAGGCGGACGCGGGTGTCCGCCGTGCGGCTCGTCCTGCTGTTCGCCCTGGTCTCGACGGTGCTGCGCTGGGTGGTCTACACGCCGGGCGCCGACCCGTCCCGCGTCTACTTCGGCACCGACACCCGGCTGTCGGGCCTGCTGCTCGGTGTCGCGCTCGGCCTGTTCTGGACCCCCAACCGCCTGCGCCCCCACGCCAGCCGGCGGTTCACCCTGACGATGGACCTGGTGGCGCTGGCCGGCGCCCTCGTCGTGGCCTGGTACGCGTTCGGGCTCGACGAGCACCGCACCGCCGCGTTCCGCGGCGGGTTCACCGCCGTCCAGCTGGCCACCCTCGCGGTGCTGGCCGTGGCGGTGTACCCCGCGCCCACGATGACCGCGCGCCTGCTGTCGACCGAGCCACTGCGCTGGGTCGGGCAGCGGTCCTACGGGATCTACCTCATCCACTGGCCCGTGATCGTGTTCCTCTCCGACGCTCCCGGGGAACAGCCCGAGAGCCCGATCGGGGTGGCGGTGGAGATCGCCCTCGTGCTGGGGCTGGCGGCGCTCTCGTACCGCTACGTCGAGCAGCCGGTCCGCGTGCGCGGCATCCGGCGGTCGGCCCGCGACGTGGGCCACTGGCTGGTCGACACGGCCGCGGGTCGCCCCGCGGTGGCGCTCGGCATCCTGGTGGTCGGGTCGCTCGTGTTCGTGGTGACGCTGGGCGTCACCCGCCAGGTCGTGACGGCGTCGGCGCCCGTGGCAACCGACCCCGAGTCCGTCGTGATCGGGCCCGGCGAGGCCACGACCACCATCGTCCCGGCCGCCACCGCGACGACCGCGGCGGGGGTCCCGGCGCCCGGCTCCCTGACGACCACCACTGTCACGGCTCCGCCCGCGCCAGCGGCGGTGCCGCCCGCCTACGCGTCGACCACGGCCATCGGCGACTCGGTGATGGTCGGGGCGGCGCAGGCGCTCGCCAACCGCCTGGGTCCCTCGCTCATGGTCAACGCGGAGGTCGGGCGCCAGCTCGACGACGCCGCCGACCTCGTGGCGGCGATGGCGGCGGACGGCTCGCTGGGGCGGGTCGTCCTGGTCAACCTGGGGACCAACGGGCCGTCCTCCGTCGAGCGGATCGACGCGCTGTTCGCCGCCGCCGGGCCTGACCGCCGTGTTCTGCTGGTCAACGTCGTCGTGCCCCGGCGGTGGGAGGCCGAGGTCAACGACCAGCTCGCCGCCGCCGCCGGCCGGCACCCCAACGCCGTGCTCGTCGACTGGCGTTCGCTCGCGACCACCGAGCCGGGCGTGCTACGCGAGGACGGCTTCCACGTCACGCCGGACGGCGCCGAGCGCTACGCCGACCTGATCGTGGGCTACATCCCGACCGCCTGAGGTGCCCGTGCCCGAGACCGAACCGACCCTTCCCGCCCGCGCCACCGACCGCCACGATCGTCCGCTCGTCCACCCGGTCGTGGCGCGCGGCGGCGCCTACGCGTGGCGGCTGATCGGGATCGGGATCGTCGGCTGGGCACTGCTCCAGCTGCTGGCCGCGCTGTGGGTGCTGGTGTTGACCGGGGCGGTCGCGCTGCTGCTCGGGAGGGCGCTGGACCCGGTGGCGAACGTGCTGCGGCGCCGAGGGCTGCGCCCGGGGCTGGTGGCGGTCACGACACTCGTCGGCTTCCTGCTCGTGCTGGCCGGCATCGCGGCGCTGCTGGTGCCCGCCATCGTCGACGAGTTCTCCGACCTCGGGCCCACGCTCGAGGAGTCGATCGACGACCTCGAGGACTGGCTGGTCGACGACAGCCCGTTCGACATCTCGCGGCAGGACATCCGCGAGTTCCGCGACACCGCCGGCGACCGCGCCCGGGAGGCCCTCGAGTCGCAGGGCGGCACGGTGGTCAGCGGCACGGTCGTGGCGTTCGAGGTCATCACCGGGCTCGTGTTGGCGCTGATCACGACGTTCTTCGTCCTGAAGGACGGCGACCGCTTCGGGCGCTGGCTGCTCACGTTCATGCCCGACGAGCGTCGGCCGCTGGTCCGGCGCCTGGCCGCGAAGTCGTGGCAGACGCTGGGCGGCTACCTGCGCGGCTCGGCCACGCTCGGGGTGATCGAGGGCATCATCATCGGCACCACGGTGTGGATCGTCGGCGGCGCGCTCGCGGTCCCGGTCGCGGTCATCACCTTCTTCGCCGCGTTCCTGCCCTTCGCCGGGGCGGTGCTGGCCGGTGCGGTGGCGGTGCTGGTCACGCTGGTGTCCGCCGGGGTCACCCCTGCCGTGATCGTCCTCGTCGTGGCCGTGCTCGTGCAGCAGCTCGACAACGACTTCCTGGCCCCCATCGTCTTCGGCAGGAACCTCGAGCTGCACCCGCTGGTCGTGCTGGGTGCCATCGTCGCCGGCACCACCCTGTTCGGGGCGTTCGGCGCGGTGCTGGCCGTGCCGGTGACCGCGGTGGTGATCAACGTGGCGGCCGAGTGGCGGGCGCACGACCGCGAGAACGCCGAAAACGCCGAGAACACGAAGAACGCCGAGAGCGCCACGCCACCGTCTGCGCCCGACGCCTGAGAGCGTGCCCGGGCGGTGCGCTCACCGCCGGTCGCGCACGAAGTCGAGCCGCATCGTGTCGTCGCCGTCCTCGAGCACGAAGACCACGCCGTAGGTCGGCGTCCAGCCGTCCGACACGAGGAAGTAGCGGCCGCCCGTGTGCTCGAGCAGGCGCAGGCCCTCGTAGCGGTAGCGCAGTCCGCCGTCCTCCTCGGGCCCGGGCAGCTGGGTCTCGTCGACACCGGGGCCGTCGAGGTACAGCCGCTCCTGGCTCGACACGACGACGCCGGGCAGGCGGTCGACCTCGTCCACGAAGTCGTCGGCCAGGCGATCCCCCAACACCTCGGCGTAGTTCGACGCAGTCCAGAACAGGCAGACGAGGACCAGGACCCCGACGAGGGCGAGCGCGAAGCGTGACCGCCCGTCGTCGCCCCGCCGCACCCGACCGGCGTAGACCCACAGCAGCGCGCCCGCGCCGATGCTGGCGGGGAACAGGACGAAGGCCAGCGCCGGCGCCACGAACCCGAGCAGGTAGACGAGCGCGGGCAGGATCAGCCACGCGAGGCCGAGCCCCTGCACCGTGCGCCGGGCCGCCACGGGCGGCGTCCCCGCGTCGGCGTCGGGCGTCGCGTCGGTCGGGGGGAGCAGGCGAGGTGTGAGCCGGCGCTCGAGGGCCATCCAAGCGAGCCCGCACACGGCCACGCCCACGAGCAGCACCAGCACCGGGCCGACGCTGCGCAGCACGTACTCGCGCGTCGTCATGCCGAGGACGCTCTCGTCGATCCCCAAGCGCTCGGCGTGCGTCTCCGCCCGCCGCCAGCCGAAGTACACGAGCAGGGCGGTGATCACCGTGACGTTGGCCAGGAGGGCGACGACCGGCTTGAGCGCCTCCCGGAGGACATCGCCGGCGGGGGCCGGAGCAGGTGGCGCCGCCGGCTCGGGGGGCGGGGGCCCCGCCGCGTCCGGGCTCACGATCTGCGCCACCGAGGCCGGGCCGGGGGGTCCCGCCGGGCCGGGGGTGGGGTCGCGGTGGGGCTCGGCCATCGCCGCCTCAGATGCCCTCGGTCGTCGTGGTCGTCTCACCATCGGTGGTGGTGGTCGTGGACGTCGACACGCCGGTGGTGTCGTCCGTCGACGTCGTCGTGTCGGGCTCGGGACACGCGTCGACGTCCTGCGGGCGTTGCTCCAACACGCTGACGACCGCCTCGCGGACCAGGCACGCGCTCCGGTACCCGCCGGTTCCCGCCCCAGAGAAGAGCGCACGGCCTTCCTCGACGTCGCCTCGGCAGACGGCGATCGCGGCCCGGTAGAGCTGCAGCACCTCGCCCTGCAGGAAGGTGCCTTCCTCCGCGGCCTCCCTGTTCACCTCGGCCTCGCCCTCGTCGCAGCTGCTGCGCAACGCGAGGTACACGTTGATCGTGTCGTCGGGCGTGACGTCGCCGATGGGCAGGTTCCAGGAATAGCGATCACCCTCGCCGTTCCCGCCCCCGCCGTCGGGTTCGTCCGTCGCGTCGCCGTCCTGCGCCGCGTCCGCGTCCTCGTCCGGGCCCTCGACGGCGCCGCTGCCGCAGCCCGCGGCGAGGAGGGCGGCGAGGAGGGGGCGACGACCAGAGCGCCTGTGGCCCAGCGCCGCATCCAGGGGTCCCGGGACATGTCCGCCTCCTGTGCCCGAGGGGACGATCGTGCCGTCCGCTGCGCATGGTACGGCGCGGGCGTCAGCACGTCATCAGTGGCGGTGCCGGCACCGCTACGCCGGGTGGCGTCGTCACCGGCTCGACCGCGCCGGGTGCCGGGATTCGGGCGCTCCTCTATGCTCCCGACGCCACGACGAGGGGGAGCGAATGCGCGAGACGGTCATCGAGATCGCCGAGTCGGTGCGGCGCGGCGAGCGGAAGGCGGTCGACGTCCTGGCCGACACGCTGGCCGCGGTCGCGGCGGGCAACGACCGGCTCGGCGCGTTCGTCCACCTCGACGAGGGGCTGGCGCACGCCGCGGCCGAGGCGGTGGACGCGGCGGTGGCGGCCGGGCAGGATCCCGGGCCACTGGCCGGCGTGCCGATCGGCGTGAAGGACCTCGAGGACTGCGCCGGGATGCCCACGTCCCAGGGCTCGCTGGCGTTCGCCGGCCGCGGCCCCGTGGCGGACGACTCGATCCACGTGGCGCGCCTGCGGGCCGCCGGCGCGGTGCCGATCGGCAAGACCGCCGCCCCCGAGTTCGGCACGCTCAACTTCACCCGCACCAAGGTCTTCGGCACCGCCCGCAACCCGTGGGACACCGAGCGCACCCCCGGCGGTTCGAGCGGGGGCAGCGCCGCCGCGGTGGCCGCCGGCCTGGTCCCGGCGTCGACCGCCAGCGACGGCGGGGGCTCGACCCGCATCCCGGCCAGCTTCTGCGGCCTCGTCGGGTTCAAGCCCAGCCACGGCCGCATTCCCCACCCCGGGCCCACCGGCTCCGAGACCGCGGTGTACGGGCTGCTCACCACCACCGTGGCCGACAGCGCCCGCCACCTCGACGTGGCGGCGGGGCCCGACGACCGCGACCGGTTCTCGCTGCCCGCGGGCACCGTCGGCTACGAGCAGGCCGCAGCGTCCCTCCCCGTCGAGGGCCTGCGGGCCCGGTGGTCGGTCGACATGGGGTTCGCCCGCTGCGACCCCGAGGTCCGGGCCATCACCGAGGCGGCGGCCCGCGAGCTCGCCGACGCCGCGGGCCTGGTCCTCGACGACGAGCCCGTGGTGCTGACCGACCCGGTGCGCACGTGGTTGAGCAGCGGGTCGCTCGACCTCTGGCTGTCGATCGAGCCCGGCATGTGGCCCGACGTCGCCCCCGAGCTGACCCGGTACAGCCGCTCGGTGCTCGAGCAGACCGAGCACTACCCGGCGCCGAAGGTGGCCGAGTCGATCCGCCGGCGCGAGCGGCTCTCGCTCGATGCGGCCCGGCTGTTCTCCGAGGTCGACGTGCTGATCACGCCGACGACGGCGGTGCCCGCCTTCGCCGCCGACGGCCCGCCGCCCGACGTGATCGACGGCGAGCAGGCCCGGCCGCTCGGCGCGTCGGCCACGCCGTTCACGATGCTGGCCAACCTCTGCTGGAACCCCGCGGTCTCGGTGCCCGCAGGGGCCACCGTCGACGGGCTGCCGGTCGGCCTGCAGGTCATGGCGGCGCGCCACCGCGACGAGCTGCCCCTGCGCCTGGCCGCCATCTGGGAGCAGACCCGACCCTGGCCGCGCCACGCCCCCGACCCGGCGGCCGGCTGAGGCGGTCGGTGCGGGGCGGCCCGGCCGCCCCTACGGCCGGTCGGGGCGGTCGCGGAGGAAGCGCTCGACCTCCTCGACCAGCGAGCGGCCGGCGGTGCCGTCGTGCTCGTCGGCGTCGTGGCGCTCCTCCAGCTGGGTCACGTAGTCGGACGTCTCGTCGTCCTCCTCGACCAGCTCGGTGACCTGGCGCTCGTAGGCGGCCGCGGCGATCTCGAGGTCGGTGGTCGGCACCCACACGCCCAGCACCTCGGCGGTGTGCTCCAGCAGGGCCAGCACCGCCTTGGGGGACGGGGCCGTGGGGACGTAGGTGGGGACCGCGGCCCACAGGGACGCCGACGGGAGGCCCGCTTCGCGGCAGGCCGCCGACAGGACGCCGACGACGCCGGTCGGGCCCTGGTAAGTCGACGGCTGGAGCCCGAGCTCGGACTGGAGGTCGGGGTCGGTCACCGTTCCCACCACCGGCACCGGACGGCTGTGCGGCACCTCGGCCACGAGGGCGCCGAGCGTCACGACGAGGCGGCAGCCCATCTCGAGCGCCAGGCCCGTGATCTGCGTACAGAACGTGCGCCAGCGGAGCTGCGGCTCGGTGCCGATGAGCAGCAGCACGTCGCCGCCGTCGCCGGGCAGGGTCGCGGCGTAGACCTCGGTGGTCGGCCACACGATGCGGCGGATCCCGTCGTCGTCGATCTCGGCCTGCGGCCGGCTCGACGTGAAGTCGAAGAACTCCTCGGCGTCGATCTCGGCCACGAGCTCGGCGTCGTACCGGTCGATCAGGTAGCGGACGGCCCCGCTGGCGGCATCGCCAGCGTCGTTCCATCCCTCGAACGCTGCGACCAGAACGGGCCGGTCGAGGCTCGGCCGGGTGCGCCATCGGACCTGATCCACCGCGTCCATGCTACGAGGCCGAGCGAAAAGGACGGTCGTCACCCGCGACCAGCGCGGGGCCGGAGGCCCCCGCTGGTCAGGCCGCGGTGCCGGGGCGGGGTTCGGGGGACTGCCCGCCGTCGGGGTGGTCGAGGCGCACGAGCAGCGCCGCCACCTCGTCCTGGGCCCGGTTCCACTCGTCGAGTGAAGCCCGGGCGTTCCTGGTCGCGCCTGCGCCCGCCCACCGGGTGATCGCATCGCGCACGTCCATGCACGGACAGTAGGAGGGACGTGTGTCCCGCGTTCGACGCCGACGTGAGCGTCGGGTCACGAGCGCATGAACGCCTTCTAACAACGCAGAGCGGTCACTGTGCACCCTCCGGGCGCACAGTGACCGCATCGCCACTTCGTGGCGGAGCGACTGTGCTGTCTGGACCTCGCTAGCGCTCGGTCATGCAGCCACGTGCGGTCGTTCACACGTGACACCCCATGACCCTTGCCGAAGCCCGCCTCTACGCTGCAGATGTGACCCCCTCACCCACCGTCCGCACGGTGGCCGACGTCATGAGCTCGCCGGTGGTGACCACGCCCCCCGACGAGACCGTCGCCGCTGCCGCCGCTTTCATGCACGACCGCTCGGTCGGGTCCGTCGTCGTCGTCGACGGCGACCGGCCCATCGGCATCCTCACCGAGCGCGACATCGTGCGCATGGCCGCCGCCGGGCCGTCGTCGGCCGGCCTCAAGGTGGCGGAGCTGATGACGCCCAACCCCGACTGCGTCGAGCCCGGGCTGTCGGTGCAGGAGGCCTTCGCCACCCTCGCCGACCACGGCTACCGCCACATCCCGGTCGTCGAGGGCGACGACCTCGTCGGCATCGTGTCGATGCGCGACCTCATGCGGGTCGCCCAGATCCAGCCGGTCGTCCACCCCGGCCAGATCGAGGCGCCGCCCGGCCTCGAGGGTGTCATCGTGGCCGAGACCGAGGTCGGCGACGTCCGCGGCCTCGAGGGCTTCTATCACTACCGCCAGTACTCGGCGGTCGAGCTGGCCGACAAGCGCTCGCTCGAGGACATCTGGTACCTGCTGTTCGAGGGCGAGCTGCCCTCGCCGGCCGAGAGCCACGCCTTCGCCCGCGAGGTCCGGGCGCTGCGGACGGTGCCCGATGCGGTGCGGGGGTTGCTGCCGTCGATCGCGGCGTCGGGCGGGCCGATCATGGACCAGCTCCGCAGCGCGGTGTCGCTGATCGGGCACAGCCAGGGGTTCCGCCCGTGGCTCGACATCAAGCCCGACGAGCTGCGCGCCAACGCCCTGCAGGTGTGCGCGGCCGTCCCGACGCTCATCATGGCGCTGCACCGGCTCGGCCGGGGGGAGCAGCCGATCGACCCCGACCCCGAGCTGGGCTACGGCGAGAACTACCTGTGGATGCTGACCGGCGAGCGTCCCCACGCCGACAAGGCCCGGGCGGTCGAGCAGTACCAGATCCTCACGATCGACCACGGGTTCAACGCCTCGACGTTCACCGCCCGGGTCATCACGTCCACGGGCGCCGACCTGGCGGGCGCGGTCACCGGCGGCATCGCCGCGCTGTCGGGGCCGCTGCACGGCGGGGCCCCGTCGCGGGCCCTCGACCTGCTCGACGCCATCGGCACTCCCGAGAACGCCCGCCCCTACCTGATCGACGCCGTGACCCACGGCGACAAGATCATGGGGTTCGGCCACCGGGTCTACAAGACGACCGATCCCCGGTCCGAGTTCCTGCGCGGGGTAGCCGAGCGCATCGAGGCCGACAAGGCGGCGTTCGCCACGCAGGTCGAGCGGACGGTGGTCGACGTGCTGGCCGAGCTCAAGCCCGGGCGCAACCTCTACGCCAACGTCGAGTTCTACGCCGGCGTGGTGATGGAGGACGTGGGGCTACCGCCCGACCTGTTCAGCCCCACCTTCGCGTCGAGCCGCGTGATCGGCTGGTGCGCCAACATCCTCGAGCAGGCCGCCGACAACCGCATCATCCGTCCGTCGGCCCGCTACGTCGGCCCGCCCCCGCCGCAGCCCGTCCCCGAGGCACCGCCGTCGTAGGACCGACCGGCAGGGCAAGGCAGACCCTGTCAGGACTTCGGCCCGTGTGAGCGATCCATGGGCAACCGTCGCGGGCCGGGTGAGGCAATGGGTTCCGTCACGGGCAGGTTGAGGCAATGGGTTCCGGATGCGGAACCCGTGCCTCGAGCTCGCCGAGACGGAACCCATGACCTCGGGACCCGACCGCCTAGCGTGGCCCGGGTGAAGGTCGAGATCGCCACCACGCTCACGCCCGCCATCGTCGACGCCGTCGAGCGGCTGGTCGGCCAGCTCTCGCGCTCGGCGGCACCGCCAACGACCGCCGAGCTGAGCGACATCGTGTCGTCGCCCGCCACCGACCTGTTCATCGCCATCGACGACGGCGGCACGATCATCGGGACCGCCACGCTGGTGACGTTCCGCATCCCCACCGGCATGCGCGCCTGGATCGAGGACGTCGTCGTCGACGAGGCCGGCCGCGGGCAGGGCGTGGGCACGGTGCTCACCGAGGCGATGGTCGAGCGGGCGCAAGAGCTGGGCTGCCGCACCGTCGACCTCACCTCGCGCCCGTTGCGCGAGTCCGCCAACCGCATGTACCAGCGGGCCGGCTTCGTGGCCCGAGACACCAACGTCTACCGGCTCGACCTCCGCGACGAGGGCTGAGCTGAGGTAGCCCGCCGGATCCGTGGGTGGCCATGGCGGCCGTGGCAGCCGTGGCGAGGCAACGCCTGCCGCCACGCCGCACTCTCAGACCCCGTCCAGCTCCGACACCACCGTCGGGTCGCCCGCCAGAGCGGCGAGCTTGGACTGCGCGAGGACGAGGAGGGGGGCCACCGACTCAGGTTCGATGTCGAGCACGCGGCCGATCGCGGCCTCGTCGAGGCCCTCGTCCCGCAGGCGGAGCGCGAGGGCGTAGGTCTCGGGCAGGCCATCCAGATCTCGTCGTGCCGTCATGTGGCGGTCTCCGTCGGTCCGTGGAACTGGGCGGTGGCCCCGCCGATCTGTCCCGAGCACCGGGATCTCCGGCGCCGGGCTGTCGGTGGGACCGGCCCGCCGCGGCCCCACCGCTTGCTCAGCCTCAACGGAGTCGTCTCACGGGGTCGGGGAGCGCCCCATGAGGCGTCCCCCCGGCCCCGGCAGGATCCGCCGTGGTACCCGACCCTAAGGGCGACGGTCCCGGCGCGGATCGGTAGTCGACTACCTATTTGTGTGCCGCCCCCTGCGCAGGGAGCCCGTCAGCGCTCCCGAGGTCGGCGATGCGAGTCCGGCCGGATGCCCAGGACCTCGGCCAGCCCGGTGCGGCCGGGGACGCCGAGCTTGGCGTAGGCAGACCGCAGGTGGGCGTGGACCGTGCGGATCGACAGGAACAGCGCCTCGGCGATCTCGCGGTCGGTGTGCCCCCGGGCGGCGAGCTCGGCCGTCTCGCGCTCGCGGGGGGTGAGGTCACCCGGTCCGTCCAGCGCGGCGAGGCGGCGGAGCAGCGGGGTCGAGGCCCCCTCGCAGGCGGTCGCGAGCCGGCGGGCCCGCTCGGCGGAGGTGTGGGCGGCGGCACGGTGTCCCGCGGCGCCGTGCGCTGACGCCGCGGCGGCCTGGGCCTCGGCGGCGAACAGGTCGAAGCCGAGGTCGGTGAACGTGGCCGCGGCGGCGTCGAGCCCGGTACCGTCGTCGGCCGCGAGCGCGTGGGCGTGCGCGGCGCAGGCCGGCGCCAACCGGCCGTCGACGATGTCGGCCAGCTCGTCGAGGCGGGGCACCACGGCCGCGGCCACACCGGCATCGCCGAACCGGGCCCGGTCGTGCAGGGCCAGCACCTCGTACGTCCAGCGCTCGGCGTCGATCGCGACCTGGGCCGCGTCGGCCGCCGCCTGGTCGCCCGCCGTGAGGTGCCCGCCGGCGACGAGCGCCCACGCCCGGGCGCGGGCCCAGTCGGCGTCGTACAGCCGCGCCCGGCTGCGGTTGGTCTGTTGGGCCTCGTCGAGCATCCGCTCGGCCGTGGCGGCATCGCCGCGCAGCGACTCGGCCAGCCCCAGCCAGATGAGCACGCCCCGGCGCAGCCCGTAGTCGAAGCGGCCGAGCGACAGGTCCGACTCCCGCAGGCTGTCCACGGCCCGGAGCGGCCGGCCCCGGAACACGGAGATGACCCCGCGCAGGAAGCACCAGGCCCCGCGTCCCACGTCCGCGTGGGCCGCGAGCGCGGCCTCGTGGCCGCCCTCGACCAGCGCCTCGGCGTCGGACACCCGGCCCGCCAGGATCAGGGCCTGCGTCAGCGTCATCGCGTGGTACATGGCGAGGCCGGCGATCTCCTCGCGCAGCGCCACGCCGAGCGCCTCCTGGGTGGCGTCGAGCGCCCGGTCGATCTGGCCGCCGTCCACCCAGCCGGACGCCGCCGCCAACTGGGCCCGCAAGCGGGAGGTGGTCGACAGCGGCGGCCTCGCCATCTCCGCCTCGGCGATGGCGACGGCGGCGGTGGCCGTCGGGGCGCCGAGCGACGCCAGCAGCGCCTCGTGGCTGGCGAGCAGGTCGCGGGCATCCGGGTCGGTCAGCCGCTCCGCCGTGTCGTGCAGGACCCGCTGGGCGTCTTCCGGCCGTCCCGAGCGCCACGCGTGCACGCCGGCGATGGCCGCCGCCACCTCGGCGTGCTCGAGCGGCTCGCCGGGCAGGTCGGCCGCCTCGTTCCACACCTCGAGCGCCTCGTCGTGCCGTCCGAGGCTGCTGAGCTCGTCGCCCAGCAGCACCGCGGTCGCCACGGTGGGCTCGGCCTCGTGGGCGCCGCGTGCCAGCCGTTCCGCCGTCACGCTGTCGCCCAGCACCGCGGCCCGCCGGGCGCCGGCGAGCAGGACCTCGGGATTGCCGTGGTCGCCGACCGCCGCCCGCCAGGTGGCCACCCGCAGGATCTCGTCGGGACCGAGCGACTCTTCCTTCTCCCAGGCCGCCACGAGCTCGCGCCGGCACTGGTTGAGCCGGCGGGGCGAGGCGTCGCTCACCAGCACCTCGCCGAACAGGGGATGGGCGAGCCGGACCTCGATGCGGCGATCACCACTGTCCGGCGCGTGCCGCGCCTCCACGAGGTGCCGGCGCTCGAGGCGGTGCACGACCTCGGCCGGGACGAGGCGGCTGAGCACCGCCTCGGTCACGGGCTCGCCGAGCGCCACCAGCTCGAGCGCGTCGCGCTCGTCGTCGTCGAGTGCGCCCAGCCGCTCGGCGACGAGGTCACGCAGCCGCACCCCGGGACGGAGCGGCCCGTCCCAGCTCCACAGCCCCACGTGGTCGACCAGCGCGCCCGCGGACAGCCCCTCGGCCACCAGCTCGCGGAGGAACAAGGCGTTGCCGCGCGTCGCGTCGAACAATCGCCGGGCGGTGACGCCGTCGACCGTGCCGCCCAACGCGGCGCCGAGCAGCGCGGCGACCTCGGTGCGGGACAGGGGCTGGACCTCGACCCGCACCGCCAGCTCGTCCTTCCACAGCGCCACCACCGGGTCGGGGGTCGGCTCGCCACTGCGGACCGTGACGACGAGACGCGCCGCGCCCGACGTCGCGAGCAGGTGCACCAGCGTCGCCGAGGCGTCGTCGAGCAGGTGGGCGTCGTCGACCCCGACCACCACGCGCTCCCGCCCCGAGCGGTGCTCGAGGTCGCGCAGGATGGCGTCGAGGGCGAGGGCGCGCCGGTCCTGGCTCTCGTCCGCCCGCAGCGCGTCGGCGGGCACGAGGTGGGCGAACGCCGCGAGCGACACGGTCCCGGCCGAGCGCGTGGCCGCCACCCACTGCGCCTGTGCACCGGCGGACTCGGCCGCGGCGACGACCTCCCGGGCGAGGCGCGTCTTGCCCACCCCGGACGCGCCGGCCAGCACGACCCCGCCGCGACGCTGCACCGCATCGAGCGCGAGCGCCACCTCGTCGGCGCGCCCCACCAGGGGCCAGGCCCCGGGGACGGCCGCGTCGCGGGCGCGGGCCTCGCGCCCGCTCACCCCCGGCCCTTCCACTGTCGACGCGCGGCCGTCATCAGGCGGTCACTCGACGGACCTGCGGACGACCCAGCGGGTCTTACCGATCTGGCGGGTCCGTTCGAACCCCTGTCGCTCGAACATCGCGACGGTGCCGTTGTGCAGGAAGGAGGCCGAGATCGACCGGGCATCGACGTCGTCGGGATAGCTCTCGACCGTCCCGCCGCCGAGCCGAGCGATCTCCTCGAGCGCGCCGGCGAGCCCGGCGGAGGCGACACCCTGGCCACGCTGGCCGCGGCCGACGAAGAAGCAGGTGATCCGCCAATCGGGCAGATCGTCGAGCCCGTCGAGATAGGCGCGCCGGTTCTTGATCCGCGGCAGCTCGTCGGGCACGCCGAACTGGCACCAGCCGACGCACTGCTCGCCGTCGTACACAAGCGCGGCGTGCGCCTGACCCTCTCTGACCCGCGCCTCCTTCTCGGCACGGTTCAGCTCCGCGCTCTTGCCCCACCCCTCCCCCTTGGGGTGGAAGCCCATGCACCAGCACCCGCCCCACACGCCGTCGTGCGCCTCGACCAGCCGGGCGAAGTCGGGCCAGGTCCCGGCGTCCAGTGGCCTCGTGCTGTAGTCCGGCATGGCGATCTCCCCGCTGCGCATCCGCCGCGCGACTCAGGCGCTTGGTGTACCCGACACGCCGTCGAGCCAGTCGAAGGCACCTCCCCGACGTCGGCGCCCTCGGCGATAGGTCGTGCCCAACGTGATCTCGAGCTCGAACTGGAGCGACTCGTTCGTGAACACGGTGATCATGCGTCTCACCTCTCGCTCCCGAGAGGTTCGCACACCGCGCGGGCGGCCGCCCCGCGGGCGACCATGCTCGACCTGCGTCGCCAGGCCGGGGATCAGCCCGCCACGAACTTGGTCACCAACGGGGCGACGACCTCGGGCGCGGCGCCGTGGTCCTGGCCCTCCAGGACGGCGAGCTCCGCATTCCGGCAGCAGCTCGGCCAGGCGCTCGGCGGTGTCCCGGAAGAAGTCGGGGCTGGCGCCGCCGGCGAGCACGAGCGTGGGGACGGTGACGGTACGGGCGAGGTCCTCGGGGATGGTGCCGCCCGCGTCGTCGCCCATGACCTGCAGGTCGTAGGGCATGGTCGGGGCCACCGCCAGCATGCTCGGGTCGCGGCTCATCTCCTCGACCATCTCGGGCGGCAGGCCGGAGTCGGTCATGAACAGCGCGATGGCGTCGCCCGGGCGGCCCTCGGCCAACGCGGCGCCGACGTCGGCGGCCAGCCGGCGGGCCGCACCGGTGCTCTCGTCGTCGTCCGGTCCCCACGGCGGTTCGTGCAGCACGAGGCGGGTGATCGGCAGGCCGCGGGCCGCGGCGTGGAAGGCCAGCCCGGCGCCGGAGGAGTGGCCGTACAGGGCGGCGGAGCCCCCGACCGCGGCGATCAGCGCGGCGATGTCCTCGACCTCGCGCTCGACGGCGTAGGGCGGGGTGTCGCCGCTCTCGCCCCGGCCGCGCCGGTCGAAGTTGACCACGGTGCAGGCGTCCGCCAGGTGCTCGGCCAGGGCCTGCGTGGTCCGCCGGTCGCAGAAGATGCCGCCGGCGACCACCACGGGCGGGCCCGAGCCCATCTGGTCGTAGGCGATCTCGGTGCCGTCGGCCGACGTGACGTGGCTGGTCATGGGCGCTGCCCCCTTGTTCGTCGATCGGGGAGACGGGGCCACGGCCAGAGATTCATCGGGGGGTGGGCATTGGGGCGGCGACCCCCCGGAGGTCGCCGTCCTCGTCGCGCCACGACACCGGGACGGCGAAGCCGGCGGCGGTCAGGGACGGGCGTCACCAGCTCGTCCTGGTCGCCGCCCACCTCCGCGAGCAGCCACCCGCCGGGCCGGAGCAGCCGGGCGGCCCCGGCCACCACGCGGCGCACGACGTCCAGCCCGTCGTCGCCCCCGTCGAGCGCCTGTCGCGGCTCGTACCTTTGCACGTCGGCGGGCAGGAACGCGATGTCCCGGCGCGGAACGTAGGGGGCCACCGCGGTGACGACGTCGAAGGCGCCCGACCGCAGGGGCGCGTCGAGGTCGCTGCGGACTGCAGCGACCCCGTTGCGCCGGGCGCACGTCACGGCGAGCGGGTCGATGTCGACACCGACGACCGTCGCGCCCGGCACCGCGGCCGCCAGATGGGCGGCCACCGCACCGGCGCCGGTGCACAGGTCGGCGGCACGGGGGACTCGGGGCAGGTCACGCGCCGCGGCGTCGACCAGGTGGGCCGCGGCTCGGCGGGCCAGCTCCTCGGTCTCGTACCGCGGCACGTAGACGTCCGGGTCGACCCGCAGCGGCCGCCCGCAGAACAGCATCGTGCCGGTGATCCAGGCGAGCGGCTCGCCCTGCTCGCGCCGGCGGACCCACCTGTCGAGCACGCCCTCGTCGGGCGCGGCCGCCACCAGCTCGTCGGCCTCCTCCTCGGCCGCCACGCACCCCGCCACGGCCAGGCGTTCGGCGACGGCGGCGGCGACGGAGGTCGAGGTGCGCACGGCGTCAGTCTGGAGCGCGGAGGGAACAGTCATCGGGAGAAACTCATCGCGCCACCGATGAGTTCCGGGTACGACGGCGTTTCACGTGGTGTGCGCTCGACGGCGCACGACACGAACGAACCGACGGTCGCCGCCAACGGCGACCCCTACAGGAGGAGCATCGTCATGGACATGGCGCTCGAACTCGTGGTCCTGCCCGTCTCGGACGTGGACCGCGCCAAGGCGTTCTACGAGAAGCTGGGCTTCCGTCTCGACGTCGACCACCGGGCCGGTGAGCAGTTCCGGGTGGTGCAGCTCACGCCGCCGGGATCCGCGTGCTCGATCACCATCGGCACCGGGGTCACCGACGCCGAGCCCGGCAGCATCAAGGGCCTCCACCTCGTGGTGGCCGACATCGAGGCGGCGCTCGCCGAGCTGGCGGGGCGGGGCGTCGAGGTCAGCGAGCCGTTCCACTTCGGGGCCGAAGGCCAGACGCCGGGGCTCGACCCCGAGCGCCGCGACTACGGCAGCTACGCCTCCTTCAGCGACCCCGACGGGAACGGTTGGCTGGTGCAGGAGGTCAAGACCCGGGCCCCCGGGCGGTGATCGCCGGCGCCGATCGGCCCCCGCCGCGGGGCGGGGGCCGTCAGGCCGGAAAGGGCGGGTCAGGAGGGGGATCCGCCCACCAGCTTGAAGTACGCCCCGGTCGGGTCGTTCAGGCCGGCGAGCCGGCCGTACGGCGTGTCCTCGGCCGGCTCGACCACCGTGGCGCCGAGCTCGACGGCCGTGGCGATGTCGGCGTCGGCGTCGGCGGTGCGGAAGTAGACCGCCCACAGGGACGGCACGCCCTCGGGCAGGAACGCGGATGCGTCCATGATGCCGGCGGCCTGGTCGTCGCCCTCGCCGAGGGTCGTGTACCGGAAGTCGTCGGTGTCGCTGACGGGGTGGGTGTCCCACCCGAAGACCTTCTCGTAGAAGGCGACGGCCGCGGCGTGGTCGCGGGTGTGCAGCTCGAACCACGCGGGGGCGCCGGGCTCGTCGACGACGCCGAACCCCTTGTGCGTGCCCGGCTGCCAGGCGCCGATGGCGGCGCCGCTCGGATCGGTGAGCACGAGCATGGTGCCCATCTCGCCGACGGCCATGGTCGGCACGACGATGGTGCCGCCCTCGGCCGTCACGGCCTCCGCGGTGGCGGCGGCGTCGTCGGTGGCGAGGTAGACCGACCAGCCGTCGGGAACACCCTGGGCCGGGTCGTTCGCCATGCCCCCGGCGACCATGGTGCCGTCCTTGTAGAAGCTGATGTAGTTCCCGTACTCGGGGCCGGCCTCGTCGGACGTCCAGCCGAACAGGCCGCCGTAGAACGCCTTGCTGGCGGCGGGGTCGGAGGTCATGAGCTCGATCCAGCAGGGGGCGCCGGCAGGGGTGGCATCGCGCTTCGGCATGGGACTGCTCCTTCAGGAGTGTTGTGGTTCCACCCCCTCAGACTCGGCATCCGATGTCAACTCATCGGTGGGCTGCCGCCCTGGTGGGCACCTTCCGCACCTCGTCGCCGGGCCGCACCACGCCGGCCACGACCACCTTGGCGTTGAGGCCGCGCAGGCGGAGCTCGCGGCCCTGGGGGGAGTTCACGAACCGCATGGCGTCCCGGCCGAAGCGCTCGACGAACTTGGCGCACCCGGTGTGGGGGATCTCGGTCACCTCGATGACCGCGGTGCCGAGCGCCAGCTGCGTACCCGGGGGCAGGTTGGCGACGCTGAGGTCGAGGTCGAGGTGGAGCTGGTCGCCGGCCAGGGCCCGCCGCTCGGGGTCGACGGCGACGTACGTCGCCAGGCGGGCGTTGATCACGTTGAGCTGCATGTCGGGGTGGGCCGAGCCGTCGTCCGTGCGGCTGCTGCCTCGCTGCGCCCAGTTGTCGCCCATCAGGCCGTGGGTCGGGTCGAGCTCGCCGGCCGCGAGCACGTCGCGCTCACCCTCGGCCGGGCGGCGGACGACGAGGTCGACGCGGCCCACGTCGGCGGGCGCGGCCCGGATGTGGTCGAGGGCGGCTTCCAGGTCCTCTGTCGTGCGATGGTCCACCGCACCAGCGTGCCGGGCGGGCCGGGGTGCGGGCGAACCGATTCCACCGGCCGGCCCGAGCGGCGAACGGACGTCCGATGGTGGCGCGAGCCAGCACAATGCCTCCATGTCGCAGCCGTCCCCGCGCCTCGTCCACGTCGGCGACCACCCCGTCCACTGCGGGTTCTGCTCCTTCGACCGGTTCTACGACCGGGAGATCAAGCTGAACACGACGGGCATGACGTTCATCGGCCTCGACTTCATGAACGCCTCGTCGGTGGGCCTGATCTGCGGGCGCTGCGGCTACGTCATGGAGTTCGTGAACGACGGGCTGCGCTTCTTCGATCCGGCCCCCGGCTAGAGGTCCAGGTCGGCGACGACGGGGAGGTGGTCGGAGGCCCGGGTGTCGACCACCTCGGCGGCCACGGGTGTCACGCCCGACGACACGAGGACGTGGTCGATGCGGACGAACGGGCGCCGGGCCGGAAAGGTGTGGCCGGGCCCGTCGCCGACGGCCGCCCAGGCGTCCGCCAACACGGCGGTCAACGTGCGCAGCTCGGGGGTGTCCGGGCCCGCGTTCATGTCGCCCAGCAGCACCGTCGAGGCGGGCCGGTCGCCGTCGCCGGCGAGCAGGTCGACGATGTGGGCGGCCTGCTCCCGCCGCTCGCGGCCCGACCGGTTCTGCAGGTGGGTGACGACCACGCGGACGGTCGTGCCGTCGACGTGGACCCGGGCGTCGACGAGGCCCCGCGCCTCCCGCCGCGCCGTCCCCGGGAGGCGCAGCGCCTGCCACGCACCCACCGGGTGGGCGGACAGCAGGGCGTTGCCATAGCGCCGGCGGGGCCCGTCCGGCACGGCCGGGTCCGGAGGGTCGCGGTCGATCGTGGCGCCGTGCGCGACGTCCATCCCCAGCCGCTCGCCCAGCCACGCCGCCTGGTCGACCCAGTCGCTGCGGGGCGCCAGCGAGCGGTCGACCTCCTGGAGCCCGATCAGCGTGGCGCCCGTGGCGGCGATCACGTCGGCGGTGCGGGCGAGGTCGAGCCGGCCGTCGGCGCCGACGCCGTGGTGGATGTTGAAGGTGGCCACCCGCAGTCGCACCCGCCCGGGTCTACCGCAGGTCGCGACGGCTCGGTGGCGAATCGCCGGCGGCCCGGTAGACCGGCGGGACACGCCCAGGCCTGTGCCGCCCGTCGGAGGACGCCCCCATGGATACCGCCACGCTCGTCGCCCGCTCGGGCACCTACGCCATCGGGGGCACGACCCCTGTCCACCGCCTCGGGTTCGGGGCCATGCGCCTCACCGGCCCCGGCATCTGGGGCGATCCCGAGGATCCCGACGAGGCCGTCCGGGTGCTGCGCCGTGCCGTCGAGCTGGGCGTCACGTTCATCGACACGGCCGACTCGTACGGGCCGTTCGTCTCCGAGCAGCTGATCCGCCGGGCGCTGCACCCGTACCCCGAGGACCTCGTGATCGCGACCAAGGCCGGGCTGACCCGGGCCGGGCCGTACGACTGGCGGCCGGTCGGCCGCCCCGAGTACCTGCGCCAGCAGGTCGAGCTGAGCCTGCGACACCTGGGCGTCGACACGATCGACCTGCACCAGCTCCACCGCATCGACCCCCAGGTGCCGCTGGCCGACCAGGTCGGCGAGCTCGCCCTGCTGCAGCAGGAGGGCAAGATCCGCCACATCGGCCTGTCCGAGGTCAGCGTGGCGGAGCTGCTCGAGGCCCAGAGGACGGCCACCATCGTGTCGGTGCAGAACCTGTACAACCTCGCCGACCGGTCCGCGGAGCCGCTGCTCGACCACTGCGAGGCCAACGAGATCGCGTTCATCCCGTGGTTCCCGCTGGCGATGGGCGAGCTGGCCAAGCCCGGTGGCGTCCTGGCCTCGCTGGCCGAGCAGACCGGGGCCGCGCCCGGCCAGCTCGCCCTCGCCTGGCTGCTCGCCCGATCTCCCGTGATGCTGCCGATCCCCGGCACGTCGACGGTGGCCCACCTGGAGGAGAACCTCGCCGCCGCCGCCCTCGCGCTCACCGACGACCAGGTGGCGGCCCTCGCCGCCGCGGCGTGAGGCGGCGGACGTGAGCGAGCGAAGCGAGCGAACCACGAGCACCGTCCCGACCCCCGGCGGCACGGCCGAGATCGGCGTCACGGGGCTGGCGACGATGGGGGCCAACCTCGCCCGGAACCTCGCCCGCCACGGCTTCGCCGTCGCGGTCCACAACCGCACCGAGGCGCGCACGACCGCGCTCGTCGACCGCTACGGCGACGAGGGCACGTTCGTGCCGGCGCGCTCGACCGAGGCGTTCGTCGCCGCCCTCGAGCGTCCCCGCCGCGTGGTGGTGATGGTCAAGGCGGGCGCGCCGACCGACGCGGTCGTCGACGAGGTGGCGGCGGCCCTCGAGCCCGGCGACATGATCGTCGACGGCGGCAATGCCGCGTACCAGGACACGCGGCGGCGGGAGGCCGCCCTGCGCGAGCGGGGCCTCCACTTCGTGGGCACCGGGATCTCCGGTGGCGAGGTCGGCGCCCTGGAAGGGCCGAGCATCATGCCCGGCGGGTCCGACGAGTCCTACGCCGCCCTCGGCCCGATGCTCGAGACGATCGCGGCCCAGGTCGACGGCACCCCGTGCTGCACCCACGTGGGCCCCGACGGCGCCGGGCACTTCGTCAAGATGGTCCACAACGGCATCGAGTACGCCGACATGCAGCTCATCGCCGAGAGCTACGACGTGCTGCGCAGCGTCGCCGGCCTCGAGCCCGCCGAGCTGGCGCAGGTGTTCCGCGGCTGGAACGGCGGCGAGCTCGAGTCGTACCTCATCGAGATCACCGCGCGAGGTCCTCGACCACGTCGACCCCGCCACCGGCCGGCCGTTCGTCGACGTCGTGGTCGACGAGGCCGAGCAGAAGGGCACCGGCCGCTGGACCGTGCAGTCCGCGCTCGACCTCGGGGTGCCGGTGACCGGCATCGCCGAGGCGGTGTTCGCCCGGTCGCTGTCGGGCCGGCCTCACCAGCGGGCCGCGGCTGCCGGGCTGCCGGGGCCGGGCGCCGGCGGGCCGGCCTCAGCCGTTGCCGCCGCGGACCGCGAGCGGCTGGTGAACGACGTGGAGCGGGCGCTCTACGCCTCCAAGATCGTCGCCTACGCCCAGGGCTTCGACCAGATCGCCGCGGGCAGCGACGAGTACGGGTGGGGCATCGACCGCGGCGCCATGGCCACCATCTGGCGGGGCGGCTGCATCATCCGGGCCCGGTTCCTCGACCGGCTGCGCCAGGCCTACGACGCAGACCCCCAGCTCCCGACCCTGCTCGCCGACCCGTCGTTCGGCGACGCCCTCGCCGACGCACAGGACGCGTGGCGCCGGGTGGTGGCGACGGCGGCCGGGGCGGGCGTGCCCACGCCGGGCTTCGCCTCGGCGCTGGCCTACTACGACGCCCTGCGCCGCCCGCGGCTGCCGGCCGCCCTGGTGCAGGGCCTGCGCGACCTGTTCGGCGCGCACACGTACCGGCGGGTCGACCGCGAGGGCACGTTCCACACCCGCTGGTCCGGCGACGGTCTCGAAGAGGAGCGCTGATCGTGCTGGCGCGCCGGCGGGGCGGATGTCACAGCAGCTGCGTATGGGATCACGAGAGAGCCGGGTAGGTTCTCCCGCGACCACCAACCGGTTCCGTCCCTCCCCCGGGGCGCCCGGAGAGGGGGATGGCCACGATGACGACGACCACGACCTCCGTGGCGGCGCCTTCGGATCTGCGCGCCCGTTTCCACGACGTGCGCACCGTCACCGAGCGGCTGGCACGGCCGCTCTCCGCCGAGGACCAAACGGTCCAGACGATGCCCGACGTGAGCCCCACCAAGTGGCACCGGGCGCACACCACCTGGTTCTTCGAGACCTTCCTGCTGAGCCCGCACGCCCCCGGCTACGAGGTCGTCGACCCCGCCTACGGGTACCTGTTCAACTCCTACTACGAGGGCGTCGGGCCGCGGCACGCCCGCCCGCAGCGCGGCTTCCTCACCCGTCCGGGCATCGCCGAGATCGCCGACTACCGGCGGACCGTCGACGCCGCCATGGACGACCTCCTGGCCGACGAGCTCGCCCCCGACGTCGCGGCCCTGGTCGACCTGGGCATCAACCACGAGCAGCAGCATCAGGAGCTGTTGCTGATGGACATCAAGCACGTGCTGGCCAGCAACCCGTTGCGCCCGGCCTACGCCCCCGACGACGAGGCGACCCCGCGCCCGCCGGTCCCGTCGGGCGAGTGGATCGCCCATCCCGGCGGGGTCGTGCGCACCGGCCACGGCGGCGACGGGTTCCACTTCGACAACGAGGGTCCCCGCCACGACGAGCTGGTCGGCTCGTTCGCCCTGCGCACCTCGCTCGTGACGGCCGGCGATTGGCTCGAGTTCATCGACGACGGCGGCTACCGGCGGCCGGCTCTGTGGATGTCCGACGGCTGGGCCACCGTGCAGGCCGAGCGGTGGGAGGCGCCGGGCTACTGGACCCGCGACGCCGACGGGTGGTCGGTCCAGACGCTGTGCGGCCCGCGACCGGTCACGTCCGACGTCCCGGTGGTCCACGTGAGCTGGTACGAGGCCGACGCCTTCGCCCGCTGGGCCGGGTGTCGCCTGCCGACCGAGGCCGAGTGGGAGGTCGTGGCCGCCGGCCGCGACGACGAGGCGCTCGGGGTCACGTCCTGGGCGCTGCACCCACAGGCGTCCAGCGGCTGGTGCGGCGAGGTGTGGCAGTGGACGGCCAGCCCCTACACGGCGTACCCGGGGTTCCGGCCCGCGGCCGGCGCGGTCGGCGAGTACAACGGCAAGTTCATGGTGAACCAGCAGGTGCTGCGGGGCGGCGCCTGCATCACCCCGCCCGGCCACACGCGCCCGACCTACCGGAACTTCTTCTACCCGGCGTCCCGGTGGGCGTTCAGCGGCGTCCGGCTGGCCGTCGACGCCTGAGCGAGCGGAGAGAGCGAACCATGAGCAACCGCATGTTCTCCGCGGGCGCGGTCACCGTCGACGTCCGCCTCCGCCCCGACGACCTCGACATCGCGTTGCGCCGCGACGCCCGCGCGGGGCTGACGGCCACGCCCAAGGCGATGCCCCCCGTGTGGTTCTACGACGACCGGGGCTGCGAGCTGTACGAGGCGATCACCCGCACGCCCGAGTACTACCCGTTCCGCACCGAGCGCGAGCTGCTCCGGTCCGGCGCCGGCGCCATCGCCCGCGCCGCCGGTGCGTCGGTGCTGGTCGAGCTGGGGTCGGGCACGTCCGAGAAGACCCGCCTGCTGCTCGACGCCATGGCGGCCGCACCCGCGGGCCTGACCGGCTACATCCCGTTCGACGTGGCCGAGGGGACCCTGCGGTCCGCGGCCGAGGCGGTGGCCGCGGACCTTGGCATCGGCGTCCACGCCGTGGTCGGCGACTTCCACGAGCACCTCGACGACATCCCCGACACGCCCGGCGCGGCGCGCCTGGTCGCCTTCCTCGGCAGCACCATCGGCAACCTGACGATCCCGCAGCGCGCCCGGTTCCTGGCCGACGTGGCCGATCTGCTGGGCCCCGACGACAGCTTCCTGCTGGCGACCGACCTCGTGAAGCCGGTCGACCGGCTGATCGCGGCCTACGACGACGCTGCCGGCGTGACCGCCGCCTTCAACCGCAACCTGCTGGCGGTGCTCAACCGAGAGCTCGGGGCGGACTTCGAGGTCGAGCGGTTCACCCACCGCGCGGTGTGGGACCCCGAGAACAGCTGGATCGAGATGCGGCTGCTGGCCACCGAGGCGATGACGGTCAAGCTGCCCGAGATCGATCTCGTCGTCGACTTCGCCGCCGGGGAGCAGATGAGCACCGAGATCAGCACCAAGTTCACCGCCGACGGCGTGGCCGCGGACCTGGCCCGGGCGGGGCTCGCCGTGACCGACACATGGCACGACCCGGCGGGCGACTACCTGCTCACCCTCGCCCAGCTCGAGTGACCGTGGGCGGCGAGCCGGGGGCCCGGGCCGTGCAGGTGACCGTGCCCGCCGGCGAGGCCGACCTGGCCGCCGACGCGCTGTGGTGCGCGGGCGCGGCCGCGATCGAGGAACGGCCGCCCGTGGCGGCCGGGGGCGAGATCGTCCTCGTCGCCGCCCCGGCGGCGGGTGGCGACGCCGCGCCGCTGCTGGCGTCGGTGGCCGGCCGGTGGCCCGCGGAGCTGGTCACGCTCGATCTCGACGCGGCGCTCGACGCCTGGCGGGCGCACGCCCGGGCGGTGCGGGTGGGTCGCCTGCTCGTCCGCCCGCCGTGGGTGGACGAGCCGGCCGGCGATCCCGAGGCGGTCGAGGTCGTCGTCGATCCCGGCCGGGCGTTCGGCAGCGGCGCCCACGTGTCGACGCGGCTGGCGCTCGCCGCCCTCGTCGATCTCGTCCGTGGCGGGGAGCGGGTGCTCGACCTGGGATGCGGCAGCGGCGTGCTGGCCATCGCGGCCGTGCGGCTGGGGGCGGGCGCCGCGGTCGGCATCGACGTCGACCCGGCCGCGGTGGCGGCCACGCGGGCCAACGCCGACCGCAACGGCGTCGGTCGCCGGCTGGCGGTGGTCGAGGGCGACGCGGCGGCGGGCGCGGCGTCCTCCGGCCCCTACGACCTCGTGGTGGCCAACATGCTGGCGTCCGAGCTGGGCGCCGTGGCCCCTGCGGTGGCTGCCGCGCTCGCACCGGGCGGCGTCGCAGTGCTGGCCGGGCTGCTGGAGGAGCAGCGCGCCGGTGTCCTCGCCGCCTACCGCGCGGTGGGTCTCGAACCGGTTGGCGAGCCGGGCACCGACGAGGGATGGACGGCCCTCGTTCTGTCAGACGTCAGCCGCCATATTGCCCGTCAGGTCTGACAGAACGGATTTCTTCGACCGCCAGCACCGCCGTGACGGGGATGGGGGCGTAGACGTGGGGGAACCGCTCACCGGGCAGGCCCTCCTCCCAGCGCAGATCGGGGGCGATGGCCGCCTCGTCGAGGACGAGCAGGACGAGGGGACCGGCGCCCGCGAAGTGCCGGCCGAGCGTGCCGGCCAGCTGGGTGCGGGTCGAGCAGTGGACGAACCCCTCGGTGGCGAGGCTGGGCGGGGCGACCTGGCCGGTCCGCATCGCCGCGGCCCACTCGGATGGCGTGGCGATGTGGAGGATCTCGCCGGCGGGCTCGTCCGTCATGCCGGGTCCAGCCGGTAGACGGCGCCGTCCAGCGACAGGACGTAGACCTCGCCGGCGCCGTCGGTGCCGAAGGAGACCAGGCTGTTGCCGGACACGTCGTCGAACGTGCGCTCGTCGACGGTCTGCCCGCCGGCGGCCCGGATCGCCCGCAGGCGCCCGTCGCAGTAGTCGGTGAAGAGGTACGCGCCGACGAGGCCGGGGATGGCCGACCCGCGGTACACGACGCCGCCGGTGACCGAGCACCCGCCCTCGCTGCGGTCGTACTCGAACACGGGCAGCACCGCCCCGTCGGGGTTCGACCCGCCCTCGAACGGGTGGGCGCCCTCCATCTCGTTCCAGCCGAGGTTGGCGCCCCGCCCCGCCCCGTCGGCCGCCGGCAGCAGGTCGATCTCCTCGAACGCGTTCTGCCCGACGTCGGCCACCCACAGGTCGCCGGTGGCGTCGTCGAAGTCGATGCGCCACGGGTTGCGGGCGCCGTACACCCACACCTCGGGGGCGCCGGCCGCCCCGTCGGCGAACGGGTTGTCGGCGGGGATGCCGTAGTCGTCGCCGGTCGTCGCCGCCGGGTCGATGCGCAGGATCTTGCCGAGCAGTGCCTGCGTGTCCTGTCCGTTGCCCTCGGGGTCGCCGCCGCCGCCGCCGTCGCCCAGCGCGACGTAGAGGTACCCGTCGGGGCCGATCTCGATGTCGCCGCCGTTGTGGTTGTCGAACGGCTGCTCGACCGCCAGCAGCTCGCGCCGCCCGTCCGTGTCGACCGCGTCGCCGCTCACGGGGTACGAGATGACGCGGGTGTCGCCGTCGGGGGCCACGCTGTAGTGGAGGTAGAGCGTGGCGCCGTCGGCCGAGAACTCGATGTCGAGGAGGCCCTGCTCGACCGAGGTGACGACCTCGTCGGAGATGTCGAGGATCGGCTCCTCGAGCGAGCCGCCGGTCAGCGGGCGCACCCGCCCCTCCCGCTCGGCGACGTACAGGGTGTCGGTGCCGGTGCGGGCGACGAGGGCCATCGGGGCGTCGGCCTCGGTCACCTCGGTCAGCGTGACGTTCACGTCGGCGAGGGGCGGCACGGGTGCCGCCGTGCTCGCGGGAGCATCGCCCGACGTCGTCGTGGTCGGGCGGGTCGTCGTGGTGGCGGTGAGGCCCTCGGAATCGTCGTCCCCGCCGCACCCCGCCGCCGCCACGGCGACGAGGCAGAGGACCGCAGCCGTGCGTCGCATCGGCGGGAAGATACCGCCTGGCGCGGGGCCCACCGCCGCGGGCCCCGCCCTCACCGCACCCGGCGGATGAGGCCCTCCTGCATCACGGTCGCCACGAGGGTGCCGTCGCGGGTGAACACGAGGCCGCGGGACAGGCCGCGGCCGCCCATGGCGCTCGGGCTGTCCTGCGCGTAGAGCAGCCAGTCGTCGGCGCGGACGGGCCGGTGGAACCACATCGCGTGGTCGAGGCTGGCCATGAAGATCGTCGGGTCGAACCACGTGCCCCCGTGCGGGCGGGTCGACGTGTCGAGCAGCGTCATGTCGGACGCGTACGTGAGCACGATCGTGTGCAGGATCGGGTCGTCGGGCAGCTGGCCGTCGGCCCGCAGCCACACGTTCTGGCGGGGCTCGACGCTGCGGGGGCCGCCGGGGGGCGTCCACTCGACGTGCCGGATGTCGATGGGCCGGGGCCGGTCGCTCCACGGCGCCACCGCGATGCCCGCCCGCTCGAACCGCTCGCGCATGGTCGGCAAGTCCTCGGGGGCCGGCACATCGGGCATCGGCGCCGCGTGGTCGAAGCCGTCCTCAAGCTCCTGGAAGCTGGCCGCCATGCTGAAGATCACCTTGCCGTGCTGGATGGCGACGACCCGCCGCGTGGTGAAGGAGCCGCCGTCGCGGAGGCGCTCGATCTCATACAGCACCGGGACCCGGGGGTCGCCCGCCCGGAGGAAGTAGCCGTGCAGCGAGTGGACGTGGCGGCCGTCGTCGACCGTCCGGGCCGCGGCCACGAGGGCCTGCCCCGCCACCTGGCCGCCGAAGATGCGCTGGCGGTCCTCGTCGGGCGACACGCCCCGGAAGATGTTCACCTCGATCGGCTCGAGGTCGAGCAGCTTGACGAGGGCGTCGACGGCGTCCTGGGGCACGCCCGAAACGTAGCGGCGGGCCTTGCCACAGCTAACTTCCGTGCCCGTGACCGCTGACGCCACCGCCGATCGCCGCTTCCCCGAGGGGTTCACCTGGGGCACGGCCACCGCCGCCCACCAGATCGAGGGCGGGAACTGGAACAACGACTGGTGGGCGTGGGAGCACGCCGAGGGCAGCCCGTGCGCCGAGCCGTCGGGCGACGCCTGCGACTCGTGGCACCGGTGGGACGAGGACGTGGCGCTGGTGGCCGACCTCGGGCTCGGCGCGTACCGCTTCTCGCTCGAGTGGAGCCGCGTGGAGCCCGAGGAGGGCGAGTGGTCGCGGGCCACGGTCGACCACTACCGCCGGCAGTGCGAGGCGCTGCGCGCCCACGGCGTCGAGCCGACCGTGACGTTCCACCACTTCACCACCCCGCGCTGGGTGGCCGAGCGGGGCGGCTGGGAGGATCCTGCGACTGCAGACCGCTTCGCGGCGTTCTGCGAGCGGGTCTCCGGCGAGCTGGGCGACGCGATCGCCCGCGCCTGCACGATCAACGAGCCCAACATCGTGGCCACCATGGGCTGGCGGCTGGGGTCCTTCCCGCCCGGCAAGACCGACGCCGACCTGCGCCTGCGCGTCAACGACGTCTTCGTCGACGCTCACCGCAAGGCCGTGGACGCCATCCGCGCCGGCGCGCCCGGCGTCCCGGTCGGGCTGACGCTGTCGATGACCGAGTACGTGGCCGTGGACGGCGGCGAGGAGCGCGCCGCCCGCATGTACGACGAGATGGAGAACGTCTTCCTCGACGCCACCGAGGGCGACGACTTCCTGGGGGTGCAGACCTACTCGCGCATGCGCATCGGCCCGCACGGCATCCTCGGCCCCGAGGAGGGTGTGCCGGTGCTGGACATGGGCTACGAGTACTGGCCGCAGAGCCTCGAGGCGTGCCTGCGCTACGCATGGGACCGGACCGGGGGCCGGGTTCCGCTGCTCGTGACCGAGAACGGCATCGGCACGACCGACGACGACCAGCGGATCGCCTACGTGCACGCCGCGCTCGAGGGCGTCCTGCGGGCGATCGCCGACGGCATCGACGTGCGCGGCTACACCTACTGGTCGCTGCTCGACAACTTCGAGTGGGCCTACGGGTACCGGCCGCGGTTCGGGCTGGTGTCGGTCGACCGCACCACGTTCGAGCGGACGCCGAAGCCCAGCGCCGCCTGGCTGGCGTCGGTCGCCCGCGCCAACGCCCTCGTGTCCCCGCTGGGTTGAGCAGTACGGTCGCCGTCCGTGACCATCGACCCGGTGCTGCGCAAGGCCGCGGAGGCCGCGCGCGGCTTCATGCCCCCCGACGAGGGGTTGGCGCTGTACGAGGCGGCGGCGTCGGTGGCGGTCGACGGTCCGCTGCTCGAGGTCGGGAGCTACTGCGGCAAGTCCACCGTCTACCTCGGCGCGGCGGCCCGCGAGCGGGGCAGGGTCGTGTTCGCGGTCGATCACCACCGCGGGTCCGAGGAGAACCAGGCCGGCTGGGAGTGGCACGAGCCCGACCTCGTCGACCCGGCGGTCGGGAAGATGGACACGCTGCCGACCTTCCGCCGGACCATCCACGACGCCGGGCTCGAGGGCGCGGTCGTGGCCGTGGTGGGCGAGTCGCCGGCCGTGGCACGGGCATGGGCGACCCCGCTCGCGTTCCTGTTCATCGACGGCGGGCACGGGGTCGAGCCGGCCCGGCTCGACTACGAGCTGTGGACCCCCCACGTGGCGCCGGGCGGCACGCTCGTCATCCACGACGTGTTCCCCGACCCGGCCGACGGCGGCCGCCCGCCCTACGAGCAGATCTACCTGCCCGCCCTCGCGAGCGGACGGTTCACCGAGGTGCGGGCGGTGGGCTCGCTCCGGGTCCTGACCCGGGTCTGACGAACGCATGCGAGTGGTCACCGCGTTTGCAAGCACTCCAGTATGATGCACGAGTGCTTGCAAAGCCGCAGACGCTGCTCGACCGTGCGCAGGAATGGGCCGCACTGACGCGATTCGTCGAGCGCGGGCAGCGGCTTGCCGTCGTCTACGGCCCTCGACGAATCGGCAAGTCGTTCCTGCTCGACGCCCTGTGTACCGCTGCCGGAGGCCGACGTCACCAGGCGATCACCGGCACCCTCACGGCCCAGCTCGACGACTTCGGGCGGTCCTTCGGCGACTGGATCGGTGCCGGCCCGTTGCAGATCGCGAGCTGGGCCGATGCCCTCGATCGACTGCGCCGCCTCGATGCACCCGCGGTCGTCATCGACGAGCTGCCCTACCTGATCGACACGTCCCCCGATCTCCCCAGCCTGCTGCAGCGGCACATCGACAGCGGTGAGGGCCCGCCACTGGTCGTGGCCGGGAGCTCAGTGTCGACCATGGCCGCCTTGGTCACGCCCCGGGCCGCGCTCTACGGGCGGGCGGCGGCCGTCGTCGTGCCGGGCCCATTCGCCGGCGCCGACCTCGCCGAGCTGTGGGAGACCGACGACCCCGCCGTCGCCCTATGGATCGACGCGGCCGTTGGGGGCCTCCCGGGCTACCGTCCCCTCCTCGGCCCACCTGGGGCCAGCCTCGACGAATGGATGGTCGACGAGGTGCTGGCACCCGCATCGCCTCTGCTGGATGCTGCCGAGGCTGCGCTCGTCGACGTCGTGCCCCAGGCGACACGTGGCGTGCCCCACACGATCATGTCGGCGATCGCCACCGGCGCACGCACGTTCAGCGCGATCGCCCGCGTTGCCGGGCTGCCGACAGGCGCCTTGTCGCGTCCCCTCGCCGGACTGGAGCGCGCCGGGTTGGTCGTGCGCGTGCCCGATCCGCTCCGCTCACGCCGTGACATCTACGACCTCGCCGATCCGCACCTGCGCACATGGTTGGCGATCATCGGTCCGAACCGATCGGCGTTGCAGGCCGGTCATGGTGCGGATGTATGGGCGCAGATCCGCGAGAGCACGTGGCGGGCGCAGGTGCTCGGCCCCCGCTGGGAGGCCGTGGCTCGCGCACACCTGGCGCGTCGCGCCGCGACCGAGTTCGGTGGGGCCGACACGGTCGGGGCGACGGTCGTCGCCGACCGTGCCGAGCGGGCCAGCGTCGAGGTCGACCTCGTCGCCAGCCGCGGCAGCGAGGTCGTGGCCGTGGGCGAGGCGAAGCTGCGCCGGCTGGGCCGCGTCGACCTCGACCGGTTGCGCCGGGTGCGCGACCTCCTGGGTGCACCGTCAGCCCGCCTCGTGCTCGCGTCGGCGGACGGCACCGACGGGAAGGTCGCAGCCGAGCCCGACGTCCTGACGATCTCCCCTGCCGACGTGTACGGATGACGGCCGGGCAGGAAGATCCCTGAGCTTGCGCGATCGTGGTCGATTTCGGGCTCGGGACCGCGAGCGCCGAGGCTATGGGTTCCGCGGAAGCGAGGATGAGGCGAGGGTTCCGCATACGGAACCGATGACCTCATCCTCCGCCCGGGGGAACCTGTCACCTCGGGGCCACCGCCCGTCAGTCGCGATCGGTGACCGACGAGTCGGCGTCCTCGGTCTCGATGACCTCGGGCAGCAGCTCGTCGTGCCGCGTGAACAGCCCGCTGGCCGGCGAGCCGCCGGCCAGGGCGTCGGCGGTGAGCACCACGGCCGACGCCGTGTAGGTCGAGCGCTCGCCGGTGGGGAACCGCCCCTCGTCGGGGAAGACCGTCCCGGTCCAGTAGCGGCCGTCGTCGGTGCGGTACTGCTGGGTCCAGCGGAACAGGTCGACGGCGACGTCGGTGTTGCCCACGGCCAGGTTGGCCATGGCGTACTCGCACGTCTCGGCGGCCGTGACCCAGGGACGGTCGGAGACGCAGCGCACGCCGCGCCCGTCCATCACGAACGCGTCGTGGCGCTCGGCCAGCCGCTCGCAGCCGGCGTCGCCCAGCACGACCCCGGCGAGCACCGGGTAGTACCAGTCCATCGCCCAGCGGTGCTTGGGCGAGAAGGCGTCGGGCACGTGGCGGATGACGTGGGCGAGCCGGGCCGCCGAGAGCTCCCAGTCGGGCCGCTCGTGGCCCAGCAGCTCGGCCAGGGCGATGGCGCAGCGGAGGCTGTGGCAGATCGAGGATGACCCCGTGAGCAGGGCGAACGACCACGGCGTGCCGTCGGCGTGGCGCGCCCACAGGATCTCGCCGCGCGGCGTCTGCAGGTCGAGCACCCAGTCGATGGCCCGCTCGACCACCGGCCACAGCGTCTCGACGAAGCCGCGGTCGCGGGTGCACAGCCACCGGTGCCACACCCCGGCGGCCACGTAGGCGATGACGTTGGCGTCGAGCTTGTCCTGCTCGACCCGGTCGGCCAGGTAGTACTGGTGCCACGACCCGTCGGGGCGCTGCAGGTCGATCAGCCACTGGAAGGCCCGCTCGGCCTCGGCGTGGCGGTCGCCGAGCGTGAGGGCCATGGCGGCCTCGACGTGGTTCCACGGGTCGGCGTGCCCGCCGGGGAACCACGGGATCATGCCTGAGGGCAGCTGCCAGTCGGCGATGGCGTCGACCGTCTGCTGCAGGTCGGCGCCGGTGGCGATGCCCGGGACGTCGGCGAGCGTCATGCCTCGCCCGCCTCGGGCTTGCGGGCGTACACGACGACGCTCTTGCCGATGAGCGGCGTCAGCGCCCGGTCGGCCGCCCGGGTGAACCGCGACCACGGCCGGGCGCCCCCGATGTCCCAGCACAGGACCTGGTGGTAGGCCCGCACGAGCGGGTGGTCGTCGTTGGTCGGGCCGACCGCGCACTTGAGCCACCAGTAGGGGGCGTGGATGCCGTGCTCCTTGTGGCGGGCGTACGGCTCGGCGCCGGCGGTGCCGAGCTTGTTGCGCAGCTCGGCCTGGGTGTAGATGCGCACGTGACCGCCGAGGACGAACGGCGCGTGGTACTCGTCGGTGATGGCCCACGAGATGCGCTCGGGCAGGAACGCGGGGACGGTCGCCGCGATCGTGCCGCCCGGGCGCAGCACCCGGACGAGCTCGCGGATGGCGCCCATGTCGTCGTCGACGTGCTCGAGCACCTCGGCGGCGATGATCCGGTCGAACGTGCCGTCGGGGTAGGGCAGCCGCGTGGCGTCGCCCCGTGTGGTGGCGCTGCGGGCGGCCGCGGGGAGGTCGCCGGCTTTGGCCATCGCCGAGGCCATGGCGGCGACGTCCTTCAGCTCGGCCTCGTCGTAGTCGAACGCGGTGACCTGGGCGCCGCGGCGCAGCGCCTCGAAGGCGTGCCGGCCGGCCCCGCAGCCGAGGTCGAGCAGCCGGTCGCCGGCCCGCAGGCCGAGGACGCCGTAGTCGACCGTGAGCATCAGGCCTGGCCGCCGCGAGCGGGGGTGTGCAACGTGCTTCCCGCTTGTGCAGCTGCGCTCGGGCCCCGCTCAGCCTCTGCGAGCCGGATGCGGTACTGCTCGGCGGTCTTGGCGGCGGTGTGCTTCCACGACCACTGGTCGACCACCCGCTGGCGACCGGCGGCACCGACGGTGGCCCGCAGGTCGTCGCGTCCGAGCGCCCACCGCAGCTTGGCGGCCAGCGCCTCGCTGTCGCCGGGCGGCACCACCAGGGCGGTCTCGCCGTCGAGCCCGACGACCTCGGGCAGGGCGCCGCCAGAGGTGGCGACGAGCGGCGTCCCGCAGGCCATCGCCTCGATGGCGGGGAGCGAGAAGCCCTCGTAGAGCGACGGCACGACGGCCAGCTCGGCCTCGGCGTACAGCTCGATGATGCGCTCGTCGGGGACGCCGGTGACGAACGTGACGTGGTCCTCGAGCCCCAGGCTGCGGATGGTCTCGTCGGACCGGCCGCCGGGCTTGCGCTTGCCGATGACCACGAGGTGGGCGTCGTCGCGCTCGGTGCGGATCTTGGCCAGCGCCTCGAGCAGGTAGCTGAGCCCCTTCATCGTGACGTCGGCGCTGGCCGTGGTGATGAGGCGGCCGGGGACCGGGGCGACGCCCGGCAGGGGCCGGAACAGGTCGACGTCCACGCCGACCGGCACGATCGCCATGCGGTTGGGGTCGACCTGGTGGTCGCGGGCGATGTCGTGGAACGAGTTCTCGGACACCGTGACGACGCGGGCCAGGCGCTTGGCCACCCGCGTCTGCATGTTGGTGAACGAGTACCAGCGACGCAGCGTCAGCCGCTTGTACCAGCCCTCCGCGTGCTCGATCTCGAGCCGGCGGTCGACGGTGATGGGGTGGTGGATGGTGCTGATCACCGGCAGGCCGTCGCGCTCGATGGCGAGCAGGCCGTAGCCGAGGCTCTGGTTGTCGTGGACCAGATCGAACTCGCCGGTGCGGGTTCGGAGGTGCCGCCACGCCCGGAGGCTGAACGCCAGCGGCTCGGGGAACTGGCCGAACGAGAACGAGGTCACCTCGGCGAAGTCGGTCCAGTCCTTCAGCTCCCACAGCCCCGGCATGCGCATGGGGAAATGGTCGTTGTAGATGTCGAGGCTGGGCAGTTCGACCAGCGGAACCCGAGGATCGAGCTCGGGATAGGGCTGACCGCCCAGCACCTCGACATGGTGGCCGAGGTCGGCCAGGGCCTTGGCCAGATGGCGCACATAGACGCCCTGGCCACCGACGTGGGGCTTGCCCCGGTAGGCGAGCAGCGCGATGCGCAGGGGCGCGTCGTCGGCGTACATTCCCGCAACCTTTCCGTTCAGCTGACCGCGCGGTCAACTCCGCGTCGGCCGCGCGCTCCCCGCACTCGCTGGGGGTCGAAAGGGGGTGCGCCCGCGTTGGGCGGACAATCTAGCGGTGCGCAACGCGGCCCGGGTGCGATCGCACGGAGCGTGCTGTCGCGGTGACGCGGACCTGGCTCACGATGTGTTCGTCGTCGTGGTGGTGGTCGGGGCCGTGGTGGTCGTGGTGGTGGGCGGCTCGGTCGTGGGCGGTGCGGTGGTCGGCGGCTCGGTCGTGGGCGGCGCGGTGGTCGGCGGCACCGTGGTGGTCGTCGGCCGCGGGCGGGGCTGGGTCGTGGTGGTGGGCGGCTCGGTCGTCTCGGTGGTGGGCGCCACGGTCGTGGGCGGGACCGTCGTCGTGGTGGTGGACGTGGTCGTCGGGCTCGTGATCGGCGAGGTGTCGGCCACGGCGATGGCGGGGTCGTCGCCGCCGCCCGCGGCCGCGAAGGCGAAGTACCCCCCGACGATCACGACGCCGGCCGCCGCCACGAGGCCCCCGACCAGGATCCGAAGGTCGAACCCGCCGCCGTCGTCGTCGTCCGCCTCGCTGCGCTCGCTGCGGCTGCGCAGCCGCGACGTCAGCGTGCCGGACTGGCCGAACGGGTCGGTGTCGCTGGTCGTCAGGCGGCGGACCTCGTCGTCGCTGGTCTGCCCCCACTCGGTCTCCTGCGATCGGCCGGAGGCGGGCGCGCCTGCGCCGCCGGCGGTCGCGAACACGGTCGTGCGGTCGGGGCCCCAGTCGTCCCAGCCCCGCGCCGCGTCCTGGGTGCGGGGGCCGCGATCGGCCCACGGGTCGTCGCCCGCGGTGGGGGCGGGCCAGGCGTCCTGGGGACCCGGGCCGATGGCGGCCGGGGCGTCCGTCCACGGGTCCTCGGCCGCGGACACGGTCGTCCAGTCATCGGCGGTCGGCCCCGTGGCGGGAACGTCACCGGCAGGCAGCGCAGGCACGGACCCCGACGTCCACGGATCGGTGGGGCCACCCCAGTCCCCCCTCGCGGCGGGCGTCGGCCCCGAGGGCCACGGGTCGTGGGCGCTGCCCCAGGGGTCGGCGGGTGCGGTGCCGGTGTCGGGGGGTGCGGCCCAGGGGTCTGGCGGGTGCGGTGCCGGTGTCGGGGGGTGGGGCCCAGGGGTCTGGGGGTGCGGTGCCGGTGTCGGGGGGTGGGGCCCAGGGGTCTGGGGGTGCGGTGCCGGTGTCGGGGGGTGGGGCCCAGGGGTCTGGGGGTGCGGTGCCGGTGTCGGGGGGTGGGGCCCAGGGGTCTGGGGGTGCGGTGCCGGTGTCGGGGGGTGGGGCCCAGGGGTCTGGGGGTGCGGTGCGGCGGTGTCGGCTGGGGGCCACGGGTCGGGGGGTGCGGTGCTGGGCTCGGCTTCGGCCCAGGGGTCGTCGGCCCCCGCCTCGCCGGCCGGCACGTGGTCGGGGTGCGCCTCCTCCCACGGGAGCGGGCCACCGCCGGTGGTCGGCCCGATCGGTGGGATCGACTCCATGCTCGTGATCGGGAGGCCGGCGCCGGCGCCACCGCCCTCGGCGGCTCCGGCCGCGGCGCCGGCCAGCCCGGCGCCGAGCGCGCCCGCAGCGCCGAGACCCAGCGCCGCCGGGCCCGCGATCGAGCCACCGGTCGACCGGTCTCCGCCGGTCGAGCCCGCCGGCGAGCCCGACACCGGGCCGGGGGCGCCCGCCGCGGGCCCGGTGAGGTCGTCGGCGACGTCGCTGAACAGGGCGGCGCCGAGCGCCACGGTCGCCTCGGGCCGCGCCTCGACCAGCACGGGCAGGCCGGTGTGCTGTTCGAGCAGCTCGGTGACCCGGGGGATGCGGGCCGAGCCACCGGTGACCACGACCGCCCGAAGGTCGGCCGGGATCAGGCCGGCCTCGTCGATCGTGCCGAGCACGAGGTCGACCGCCTCGACGAGCGCGGGCTCGATCGTGCGCTCGAACGCGTCGCGGGTGATCTCGACCCGGCCGCGGGCGGTGGGCATCGCCACCTCGACCACCGCGGTGTCGTCGACCGACAGGCGCTCCTTGGCGGCTCGACAGGAGGCCCGCAGCCGGCGGAGCGCGAGCATCCCGGCGCTGTCGCCGGGCGCCACCATCGAGGACACGTCGCCGATGGCGCCCTCGACCAGCGACAGGACGGCGCCGTCGAGGTCGACGCCGCCGAGGTCGGCCAGGGTGGCCGGGTCGCCGACCAGGTCGAACGCGGTCGGGGTGCGCCGCACGAGCGTGACGTCGACGCTCGATCCGCCGACGTCGACCACGGCCACGACCGCGTCGTCGCCGAGGCCGTGCTCGGCGGCGAGGCGCGCCACCGCGGCGACGGGCGCGGGCACGAGGGTGGCGGTGGGCCCGAACTCCTCGGCGGCGGCGTCGGCGATCAGCTCCTCGGGGCCGACACCGGGCAGCAGCGGGTACGTGACCACGACGTGGTCGGGGGCGACGCCGGGCAGCGGTGCCGCCCGCACCATGGCCTCGCGGAGCACCGCCCGGGTCAGCGTCAGCGGGTCGATGTGGTGGCCGTCGATGTCGAGCGGCTGGCCGTCGCCGAGCCGGGACACCACGTAGCGGGCGACCAGCGCGGGCTCGTACTCGCTGCGCCCGTCCGCCTCCTCGCCGACGAGCAGCGATCCGTCGGGCCGCGGCAGCGCGACCGCCGGCATGCCGGAGTCGTCCTCGCCGATCCGGCAGACCTCGACCGCGGCGGCGCGCCGCAACGCGACCACGCACGTCGTGGCCCCGAGGTCGATCCCCAGGCTGTACCCCATCGTTCGACTCCCACCCAGCAGCTCTCGACACGGAAACGTAACAAGTCCGGACCCCTCGGCGAAACACCGAACCTGCTGGCCGTTCGGGGACGGGTCTCCGGACGGGCCCGGCGGCGTGCGATGGTGAGGCCGTGCGAGCCGTCGTCCAGCGGGTGACCGAGGCGGAGGTGCGCGTCGACGGCGAGGTGGTCGGCGCCATCGGCCCGGGTCTGTGCGCGCTCGTCGGCGTCACCCACGAGGACACTCCCGACCACGCCGCCAAGCTCGCGGCCAAGCTGTTCCACCTCCGGGTGTTCGACGACGCCGACGGGGTGATGAACCGGTCGCTCGCGGACACCGGGGGCGCAGCCCTCGTCGTCAGCCAGTTCACGCTCTACGGCGACACGAGCCGCGGACGGCGGCCGAGCTGGGTGGCCGCGGCGCGGCCCGAGCACGCCGAGCCGCTGGTGGACGCGGTGGCGCGTGAGCTACGAGGGCTCGGGGCTCAGGTGGCGACCGGGCGGTTCCGGGCCGACATGCGGGTCGCCCTCGTGAACGACGGCCCCGTCACGCTCGTCCTGGACGTCTGACCCGCGGCTCGCCCCGTCGGGACCGGCGCTCGCGCCCCGCGCGGCATCCGCGTCGCCTGCACCATCGGCCGCCACCGGGACCGCGTCCGGGCCGCGCCGGCGCCGGGCGATCAGCCAACCGGCCGCCAGGCTGACCAGCGCCACCGCCACTGCCGGCCCGTAGCCGAGGCGGGTGTACGGCGTGGTGCCCGAACGCAGCTCGACCGTGCCGTGGAGCACCGTCTGCTCGGACACCGCGGTCCGCTGCTCGACGGTCCCGTCGGGCCCGATGATCGCCGAGAAGCCGGTGGGCGCCACCTGCAGCAGCGCCCGGTCGTTCTCGATCGCCCGCATACGCGACGACGCCACCTGCTGGGTCTGCACCAGCGTTCCGGTGAACGACGAGCCGTTCGTCGGATTGAGCACGAGCTCCGCGCCGTCCTCGACGCCCTCGCGGACGCGGTCGCCGAAGAAGATCTCCCACGAGATCGCCACGCTCAGCTCGCCCGCGGGGGTCGACAGCTGCGCCGGTCGCTCGCCGATGCGCGCGTCGCGGGACGTGAGGTTCCCGCCGCCGAAGGGCTCGAGCAGCCACCGCAGCGGGACGTACTCGCCGAACGGCACGCGGTGGACCTTGTCGTAGCGGTCGACGATCTCGCCGTCGGCGTCGTAGGCCGCGGCGTAGTTCGTGAAGTGCTCGTCCCCGGCGTCCTCGACGATGCCGGCGATCAGCGTCGTGTCGAGGTCGCGGGCGAGGTCGGCGAGCTCGGCGTCCTCCTCGGAGGACGCCAGCTCCTCCACGTCGACGACGTCCTCGGGCCAGACGACCAGGTCGACGGGCGGCTCGACGAGCTCGCTGGCCTCGAGGTGGCGCTCGAACACCTCGCGCTCGTCGGTGTCCCACGCGCGCGTCCCCTGGGGGCCGCCGCCCTGCACGAGCGCCACCTGCAGCTCCTCCCCGGTGGCCGAGGCGCGCGGCCCGACGACGGCGACGACAACGGCGACGACCACGACCGCGGCGGCGGCGCCCGCCGCCAGCCAGCGCCGGGAGATCAGCGCGGCGAGGCCGACGCCGACCACGACCACGACCTCGACGAGCAGGAGCGCCCCGCCGAGCCGGAGCACGGGCGCGAGCGGGCTCGCCACCTGCCCCACGGCCAGGCTCGACAGCGGCACGCCGCCGAACGGCCACGACCAGCGCAGCAGCTCGGTGAGCGCGATGGCGCCGGGAAGGGCGACCCAGCGGCCGGGCGCGGTGGCCGGCACGATCGTGATCGCCAGCCCGAAGAGGGCGGCGTAGGCCACGGCCGCGATGGCGTACCCCGGGGCCGTCATGTCGATCATCCAGGCCAGCGACGGCACGTACAGGCCCAGCCCGACGGCGGCCCCGCGCCGGAACCGGGCCCACCGGGGGCGGTCGGCGATCAGGCGGTCGAGGCAGACGAGCCCGGCGAAGGCCAGGGGCCACCAGCCCCAGGGCGGCAGGGCCGCGGCCATGAGCACGCCGGTTCCGAGGCAGGAGAGGAGGGTGACGACCCGATGCGCACGCATGGCAGCGCCGATGATCGCGCGTGCCCCGGGTCACGACACAGCCGCGGGGTGGTCACGCCAGGCGGAAGTGGGCGACGATCCGCTGGGCGGCCGAGCCCTTGGGGTGGCACGCGAACAGCGTGGCCGTCGGTTCGGAGGTCTGGTCGACGATGTACATGGCGTCGGACCCCACGATCTCGATGGCGGCGAGCACGTACGTCCACGTCGTCCCGTCGCTCATCGTGAACACCAGCGGGTCGCCGACGGCCAGCCGGTCGAGGTCGTAGAAGGGCCGGGTGTGGGTCACGCGGTGGCCGGCGACCACGACGTTTCCCCCCTGGCCGGGCATGGCGGTGCCGGGCCAGTGGCTCGGGCCCCGGTCGATGGCCGTCAGCGTGACCCCCTCGCCCAGCGGCTGGGCGACGCCGATGGTGGGCAGCGACAGCGTGCCGTGCACGATCTCGGGCGTGGGTGCCCGGGAGTCGACGGGCGCCCCCTCGGGGATCGGCAGGTCGGCGGGCGCCGGCGAGGGCGCCGGCGCCAGCGTGGTGGTCGTGGTGGCCGTGGTGGGGGCCGGCGCGGTCGTGGGCGGCGGCCCGGCGGCGCCGATCTCGGCACGGTCGCCGCCGTCGGCGGCGAGCGACCAGCCGACCAGGCCGAACGAGGCGGCCACGAGCACTGCGACCAGGGCGGCGAGCGGGAAGCGACGGCGCCGGGGCGTCTCGGGAGACGCATCCGTCATGCGTCGGTTGTAACACCTCCACCGAGGGCGCTGAGGGCCGCCGCCCGGCCGCCGCGGATGCAGGCGGGCACCCCGACACCCTCGGCCCACGCTCCGGCCAGGGCGAGCCCGGGCACCGCCGCCACCGCCGCCTCGGCCGCCGCCACCCGCGCCAGGTGCCCGGGGCGGGGCTGGGGGAACGACCGGGGCCAGCGCGACACCCGCACGTCGGTGGGCGCCGCCCGCAGGCCCATGGTGGTCTTCAGGTCGGCGAGGACCGCGGCGACCAGGGCATCGTCGTCGAGCGCCATCGCCCTGTCGTCGCCCGCCCGCCCGACCGAGGCCCGCAGGAGCGCGACATCGGGGTCGACGTCCAGGTGCGGCCACTTCGACGAGACCCACGAGCACGCGGTCAGGCGCAGCCCGGCCGAGCGGGGGACGAGGAACCCCGACCCGTCGAGGTCGCGGTCGATGCCGGCGCGGGGCACCGCCAGGGCCACCAGCGTGACCGAGGCGTGCTCGATCGCCGCCAGGACCTCGGCGGCCGCGGGGGCGTGGGGCGTCACCAGCGGGGCAGCGGCGAAGGCGGGCGTGGCCACCACGACGGCGCGGGCGGTGACGCCCGCCGGCTCGAGGCGCCAGGCGTCGCCGTCCCGGGCCAGGCCGGCAACCGCCGCTCCCGTGCGCAGGTCGTCGCCGATCCCGTCGACGAGGGCGTCGACGAGCCGGCCCATGCCCCCTTCGGGAGCCAGGAACACGGGTCGGCCGGTCTCGACGGCCTGCGCCCGCAGCGCGGCCGCGGCCCGGACGAGGCTGGGGTCGCCCGGGGAACGGTCGCGGGCGGCGGCGAGCTGGGCGGCGGCGACCTGGAGGGACAGGTGATCGCAGTCGCCCGCGTAGATGCTGCCGACGAGCGGCCCGACGAGGCGATCGAGCACCTCGTCGCCGAGCCGGCGGCGCACGAGGTCGCCGACGCTCTCGTCGACGCCTCCCGGCGGCCGGTCGTCGGGTGCGTCGAGGTCGCGCCGGGCGCGGGCCACGCCATCGGGCGACAGGAGCCCCGACGCCGCCACCGCGTCGAGGTCGGTCGGCACGCCGAGGAGCTGGTCCGCGGGCAGCCGGCGCAGCGCCCCGTCGTGGAACACGAACGCCGCACCGGTGGCGGGCGCCACCAGCTCGGAGGTGATGCCCAGCTCGGCGCACAGCTCGACCGCCCCGGGGACGCGGGCGAGGAAGGCGTCGGCGGCCTCGTCGAGGGCGACCCCGGCGAACGGCGAGGTCCGCAGCTTCCCCCCGGATTCCGGCGCGGCGTCGAGCACCATCACCCGCGCGCCCCGTCGCAGCCCCTCCCAGGCGGCGGCGAGGCCGCTGATCCCGGCGCCGACGACGGCGAGGTCGGCGCGCTCGCTCACGGCTTCCCGCTCCTGGTGCTCCGCACCGGGCCGCTCGGGCCACGCTCGCTCCGGTGGCCGGGCCTCGCTCGGCGGGGCCTCGCTGCGGACGGACGCTCGCTCACACCCGGGCCGCGGTGTCGCGGGCCACGCCGGCCAGGGCGGCCATCACGGCCGGCTCGTCGTTCAGCGAGGCGGTGCGGGCGAAGGCGAGCCCCGCCTCGGCGGCCACCCGGCGGGCGTCGACGTCGAGGTCGTAGAGCACCTCGAGGTGGTCGGACACGAACCCCTGCGGGCACACGAGCACCCCGTCGACCCCCCCGGTGGCGCCCAGGGTGCGGATCACGTCGGCCACGTCGGGGCCGCGCCACGGCTCGGGCGTGCGCCCGGCGGACTGCCAGGCCAGCGACCAGCGCCCGCCGTCGAGGCCCGCGGCTGCGGCGACGGCCTCGGCCGAGGCGCGCAGCTCGTCGGCGTAGGGGTCGCCCGCCAGCACTCGCTCGGGGAGCGAGTGGGCGGTGAACAGCACCTCGGTGCGCGCCGGCAGCGCGGCGAGGGCGGCGCGCACGCGGGCGGCCTGCGCCTCGACCCACGCCGGGAGCGCCCACCAGGACTCCACCGGGGCGTAGGAGACGCCGCGCTCGGCGGCCGCGGCGCCGGCCCGGGCGTGGTACTCGCCCACCGAGCCCCGCGAGTAGTGCGGCGCCAAGACCAGCCCGACGATCCGCCCGGGCGGTCCGTCCGCGGCGCTGGCGCGGGCCAGCGTGGCCACCGCGTCCTCGAGGAACGGGGGCGCGTGCTTGTTGCCCAGCGCCACGCGCCACCGGCCGGGCTCGTCGGCCTCGAGGGCGGCGGCGACGGCGTCGACCTGGGCCCGGGTGCGCTCCGCCAGCGGCGACACGCCCCCGATGGCCTGGTAGCGGGCGGACAGCTCCGCCAGCTGCTCGGCCGAGGGCGGGCGGCCGCGCCGGATGTGCGTGTAGTAGGCCTCGACGTCGTCGGGGGACGCTGGCGTGCCGTACGCCATGACCAGAAGCCCCGTCGTCATGCCCGGCGCGCTCCGTCCCAGCCGTGGACGAGCTCGACCAGGCGTTCGAGCGTCGCCGGGTCGGTGTCGGGCAGCACGCCGTGGCCCAGGTTGAACACGTGCCCGGGCCGGCCGGCGTTGGCGGTCAGCACCTCGAGGGCGGCGGCCTCGACCGCAGGCCACGGCGCCAGGCATACCGCCGGGTCGAGGTTGCCCTGCACCGCGACGTCGGGGCCCAGCCGGGCGCGGGCCTCGTCGAGCGGCACCCGCCAGTCGACGCCGACCACGGAGGCGCCCGCCTTGGCGAGCAGCGGCAGCAGCTCCCCGGTGGTGACCCCGAAGTGGATGCCGGGCACGCCGAGGTCGGCGACGCCGGCGAACACGCGGGCGCTGGCGGGCAGGACGTGGCGCTCGTACATGGCGGGGTTGAGGGTGCCGGCCCACGAGTCGAACAGCTGGATGGCCCGGGCGCCCGCCAGCACCTGGGCCCGCAGCGAGGCGATGGCGATGCCCGCCAGCCGGTCGAGCAGGGCGGCCCACAGATCGGGACGGCCGAGCATGAGGGCCTTGGTGCGCCCGAGCGTGCGCGACGGACCGCCTTCGACGAGGTAGCTGGCCACGGTGAACGGCGCCCCCGCGAACCCGATGAGGGGGACGTCGCCCAGCTCGCCGATCAGCTGGCGCACGGTCTGCTGCACGTAGGGGCAGTCGGCCTCGGGGTCGAGCGGGCGCAGGCGGTCGAGGTCGTGCTCGTCACGGAACGGCTCGGCCACGACGGGCCCGACCCCGTGGTGGATCTCGACCCCGAAGCCCAGGGCGGCCACGGGCACGACGATGTCGCTGTACAGGATGGCGGCGTCGACGCCGTAGCGGCGCACCGGCTGCAGGGTGATCTCGGTGGCGAGGTCGGGATCGCGCACTGCGTCGAGGATGCTGCCCGTGCCCCGGATCGCCCGGTACTCGGGCAGCGACCGCCCCGCCTGGCGCATGAACCACACCGGCACCCGCGGCGCCGGGACGTTCCGGCAGGCCAGCAGGAACGGCGGCTCGTGGTCGGGGGGCATCGGCCGTCACGCTATCCGGGGCGGGTCGCGGGGCCCGATCTCCTCCTGGTCCCCGTCCCGCCCGGGGTGCGGATGGGGATCATCCCCGTCGACACGGGGCGCGCCGGCCCCACAGGATGGGCGCATGCGGGAGAACGACGACGACGACGCACCGGCCCCCGGGCCCGAGGGCTCGCTGGCCGACGGCCTCGGCGAGACGGCCGACCCCGGGGAGTACGAGTCGAGCGGCGACCCGTACGGCGACACCGACTTCGGCGAGGACAGCTACGGCGACGACACGTATGAGACCGACGACACGGACGGGACCGACGACACGGACGGCGACGAGCCCTTCGGCGGCACCACCGAGGACGACACGTACGGCACCGACGGCACCTACGGCGACGGCTCCGCCGACGAGCCCGGCAACGCCGGCGAGACCGGCGACGTCGTCGACGAGACCGACGCGACGACCACCGACGACGGCGGCACGCTGGGCGGCGACGACCTCCTGGCCCAGGACAACTCGCCGCTCGAGGGCATCGGGTTCCTGATCGACGAGGTGCGCGAGGCCCTGTTCGGCGAGGACGACGCCGCAGCCGCCAGCCCGTTCGACACCGACCCCGGCGACGTCGGGACCGACACCGACCTCGACCTCACGGGAGATGGCCTGGTCGATCGGGACGACCTCCACGAGGCGGCCTCGTCACTCGACTTCGACGTGAGCGGCGGGCCCCACGGGCACGGGCACCATGACGACGGGGTGATGGAGGCCTGAACCCAAGGTTGCAGGTAGCATGGTCCGTTCCTCGACCAGCGGAGGAGCGATTGGCCACTCACCCCGACCTGGCCGCCGAGCAGGCGTACATCGAGCACGCGTACGACTCGCTCGACGAGGCGCGCCGCACGGCCACCCGCCTGCGGTCGATGGTCGAGGTCGGCAAGGGGGGCACCGAGCAGGCGCGCTGGGAGCGCGAGATGATCGAGGAGAACATCGCGGCGCGCCTCGACTATCTGAACCTCGGCGATGCCAGCCTGGTGTTCGGCCGCATCGACCAGGCGCGGTCCGAGGGCGGGGAGACGTACTACATCGGGCGCATCGCCGTGTCCGACAAGACGCAAGAGCCGCTCGTCGTCGACTGGCGGGCCCCCGTGGCCGAGCCGTTCTACCGGGCGACCGGGCGGGCGCCGATGGGCCTGGTGCGCCGCCGGCACTTCGCCACCCGGGGCCGCAAGCTGCTCGGCATCGAGGACGAGCTGTTCGGCGAGGGCGCCGACCTGCTCGGCGGCGAGCTGGCGGTCACCGACGACGGCACCCGCGTGCGGGGCCAGAGCTCGCTCATCGCCGCCCTCGAGGAGTCGCGCACCGGTCGGCTGAGCGACATCGTCGCCACCATCCAGGGCGAGCAGGACGAGGTCATCCGTTCGCCGCTGCCCGGCGTCCTCGTCGTCCAGGGCGGGCCCGGCACCGGCAAGACCGTGGTCGCCCTCCACCGGGCCGCGTACCTGCTGTACACGTACCGGTTCCCCCTCGAGGGCCAGGGCGTGCTGGTGGTGGGGCCCAACCGGCTGTTCCTCGGCTACATCGAGCGGGTGCTGCCCAGCCTGGGTGAGGCGGGGGTCGAGCTGGCGGTGCTGGCCGATCTCATCGAGGACGTGCGGGTCCGGGGGCGGGACACCGGCGCCACGGCCCGGATCAAGGGCGACGCCCGCATGTCGAAGGTGCTGGCCAAGGCCGTGCGCGACCGCGAGCGCGGCCTGCGCGCCCCGCTGCGCGTGCCCTACGGCGTGCAGACGCTCGTCCTCCCGGCGAAGCGCACCGCCGCCATCGTCGCCGACGCCCGCCGCCGGTTCCGGTTCCACAACGCCGGCCGGCGCTTCGTCGAGGCGCAGCTGTTCGCGGCGCTGGCGGACGTCAGCCGGGTGCCCACGACCCCCGAGGAGGTCCGCGAGCGGGCCCGGCTCACGCCCCAGGTGCGCGAAGCGCTGGAACGCATGTGGCCGGTCCTGACCCCGGCGCAGCTGCTGCACGACCTGTTCGGGTCGCAGGCGCTCATCGACCTGGCGGCGGGGCGCCGCCTCGACGACGCCGAGCGGGCGGCGCTGGCCCGCCCCCGGTCAGACGATGTCGACAAGGTCGTGTGGACCCACGACGACGTCCCGCTGCTCGACGAGGCCCGGGCGCTGCTCGGCCCGCGCCACCGGCGGCGACGCGGCAACGGCGCCGAGCCCGACGAGATCCGCACCTACGGCCACATCGTGGTCGACGAGGCCCAAGACCTGTCGCCGATGCAGCTCCGGATGCTCGAGCGCCGGTCGCTCAACGGGTCGATGACCGTCGTGGGCGACATCGCCCAGGCCACGGGGGTCTGGGCCCACAAGAACTGGGACGAGATCCTCGAGCACCTGCCCCACAAGCGACCCGGCCAGCGGGCCGAGCTGACGATCGGCTACCGGATCCCCGGGCCGACGATGGACCTGGCCGCCAAGGTGCTGCGCGTGGCGGCCCCCGACCTTGAGCCGCCCGACTCTGTCCGCCAGGCGGGCGACGAGCCGCGGCTCATCGCGGTCGACGCGGCCGACCTCGCGGCGCGGGTGGCCGAGGTGTCCCGCGAGGAGCGCGACGTTGTCGATCCGGGCAGCGTGGCGGTGATCGCACCGTCGACGCTCGTCGACGAGGTGGCGGCGGCGCTGGACGCGGCGGGCATCGAGTTCGGCCGGGCGGCACGCAACGGCCTCGAGCAGCGGGTGACGCTGGTGCCGGTCAGCCTGGTCAAGGGCCTCGAGCTCGACGCCGCGGTGGTGGTCGAGCCCGCGGCGATCGTCGACGAGGAGGCCCAGGGGATGCGGGCGCTCTACGTCGCCCTGACGCGGGCCACCAAGCGCCTCGCCGTGGTCCACGCCCGCGAGCTCCCCGAACCGCTGCGCTGAACCCCCGAGTGCCGGCTCACCGGGTCGGTCTGCCGGGGCCGGGGGCTAGGGTCCTCGAGTGGACTGGGTGGCCAGGAGCGGCAACCTCGTGCACGCCGTTCGGGTCGGAGCGACCTCGGTGCCGGGCGTTGTGTTCGTTTCGGGGGTCGTGGCCGGCGTCGTCGTGCGCTGCTGGCAAGTGGTCGGTCGCGAAATGGTCCTGTACGTCGACTCGAGCGACTACGTCGAGGGCGCGCAGGCCCCGTGGCTCAGCGCCGAGCTGTGGATGGGGCCTCGCCCGCCGGGATGTTCGCCCTGTTCAAGGTGATCGGTGGGGACCCCGGCAGCTTCGCCGCCGTGGCTGTCCTCGCGGCCGTGGTCTGCTGGGCAACACTGGCGGCCGTCGTGGCGTCCGCCGCCGCGCCGCACGGGTGACCGGGCCGTGCCGGCCGTGGCGGGCGGCGTCGTGCTGGCGTTCTCGTTGGCGACCCCGGTGACCATGTGGGAGCGCTCGGTGCTGTCTGAGTCGCTGGCGATATCCCTGCTGGCGCTCGTGGGCGCGGCGCTAGTCCGCGTGGCTGTCGCTCCGACCACTCGTCGGTGCTCGGCGCGTTGGTGGTGGCGCTCGTCGCGTGGGTGTGGCTCCGAGACAGCCACGCCGTCGTACTGCTGATCGGTGGGTTCGGGCTACTCGCCGCCCTCGGAGCGTATGGCATGCGCCAGCGAGGCAGGAACGGCGGGCTTCCACATTCGCCCGCTCCTCGCGCTCGGGGCCACGATGGTGGCGCTGGGTGTCCTGTCGAGCGGCGGATCGTCCGTGGGGGACGCGGGGCGTTCTCCCGCTCGAGCACGTGTTCGAGGTCCGCGTGCTGCCGTACCCGAGCGGGTGAGAGTGGTTCGAGCAGCACGCGGCATGCCCCAGGCCGACAGGTCTCATCGGCTCCGATGCCCTCGCCTTGATCGAGTCGCCCGGTCTCCCGCCCGCTGTGCGGATCGACGAGGACCGACGTCCCTGCGCGTCTGGTTCGACTGGCTACGGGCCGACGGCCGCACCACCTTCGCCACATGGGTAGCGACACACCCGGCCTACCTCGTTTCCGAGCCCCTGCGTTCGCCCCGACCGCGGCCTGAACTTCGAGCAGGGTGACCGCTCGGCCTACGCCCCCGACGACCTGCGCCGCGTGCCGGTCGTCGATCGGCTGCTCGCCCTGCCGACGCCAGCTGTGGCAGTCGGTGGCCGCCGCGGTCGCCGCGTGGGCGTGCGTGCTGCGTGGGCGGCGCCCGGTGCTGGTCGCGGGGCTCGCGATGGCCGGCACTTCGCGAATCCGCACGGTGTCGTGGCGTGGCACAGCGACGGCATCGAGACGGCACGTCACCTCACCGTCCGGCCCTGCAGTTCCACCTCGGCACCCTGCTGGCGCTCGTGGCTGTGGTGGCCAGCGCCGTCGCCGCGGTCCCGCACCAGGTTGCGGCGGGTCCGGACGACGCACCACGAGCGGTCGGCGGACAGATCGGACGGCGCGCCTGCCGCGTCGAAGCGCGGTTCGAAGGCCCGATCGGTCACGGCTGGCCCCACCTGAAGTAGGTTTCGGGGCGATGGGGGCCGAGGCGGCAGTGGTCGAGACATCGCACGCGGGGTGCACCCGTCGCCGCGGTGCCCGCGTGGGTCACCGTGGTTGTCGCCGCCAACCTGCCGATCGTCATGGCCGCGGTCCTCGGGGTGGGCGGCGGCTACCGCCCGCTCAGCGACGACGGGATCCTCCTCGTGCGGGCGCGGGACGTGGGCTCCGTGCACACGCCGCTGCTGGGATCCGCGACGTCGGCGTCGACGGTCCTCGATCGCGGGCTCAACAACGCCGGGCCCCTGTACTTCGATCTGGTGGCGCTGCCAGTCAAGGTGTTCGGGCCGTGGATCGGGCTCGTCGTCGGTGTAGCGCTCGTGAACGTGGCGGTGACGACGCTGGCGCTCGTGTTTCGCGCGGCGGGTTGCGGGCACGGCCGGGCTGGTCGCGGCGGCCGGCGCCGTCGCTGCGCTGCAGTGGGCCATGCGAGGGGAGCTGCTGTACGACGTCTGGCCGCCAGCAGCGCTCGTGCTGCCCTTCTTCGCCTTCCTCGTCCTCGCCCACGGCGGTGGCGCACGGCGACCTGTCCGCGGCCCCTTGGGGGGCGGCGGTCGGCAGTCTGCTCGTCAAACGCACATGAGCTACGTGCCCCTCGTGGGCGGGCTGACCTCCTCGTCGGCGTGGCGGCGTGGGCGCGCCGGCGGTGGGCGGCGACGCGCCCCGGCGCGTGGTCGCTGCTGGTCAACGGTGCGGTGGTGGCGGTCGCCTGGGCGCAGCCGCTGATCGACCAGGTGGCCGGCCGGGGGAACCTCGGCGGGATCGCAGGCAGGGGATCGTCGACGACGAAGCTCCGCAGTGGGGTTGGGCACCGCGGTGCGCATCGTCGCCGAGGTGCTCACAGGACCATGGTTCTGCGGTCTCGTATGGGAGTGCCGTGCCGGTCACCCGATGGGCGAGCTGATCCCGGGCTCATGCCGCTGCTGCGGCGGGCACCGTGCTGCTGGCGGTGGTGGGCGGGCTGGCAGCACTCGCCGTTGTCTGCGGACGTGGGGCCGTTCCGACCTCGCGACCTTCGTCCTGCTCGGCGCAGCCGCGATCATCGTCGGAGTGCTCGGCCTCGCCGCCTCGCCGTAACCGGTCGGCATGTCGGCGCACCAGATGCGGTGGGTCTGGTGCTCGCGGCGATGGCGACGTTCTCGGTGACGCGGTCGTCGTGGCTCGGTGCGCCCCACGGTCGGGTCTGGAGATCCATGCCCTGCCTCGACTGGTGTCGGGGCGGCTGCGGTACTCGTGTTGGCGGCGCTCGCAGGGTTGCACGGTCGAGACTCCGACGTCCCCGGCCCGATGGGCATGTCCGAGGACCTCGCCGCCGGCCGCGAGCTCGTCGGCGGGCTCGACGCCGTCCGCGGCGAGGCCGGGCTCGTCGACGTGCGACCCTCGTTTTGAGGTAGCGGACTGGTGTTCGCGGCGCTGCAGGACGAGGGCATCCCGTTCGTATTCGATGACGAGACTTCGTCCGTCAGTTCGGCGACCGACGCGATGGCATCGACGATGCGACTCTGCGCATGTGGCAGGTCGAGGGCGCCACCGCGCTGGTCACGCCCGAGGGCGCTCGCCGCGTCGGCGGCGCGGACGAGTCCCCGCGGCCCGGTCGCCCTGTTCGTGGAGCCGATCGACCGAGATGTTCGATCGTCCGAGCAAGGAGATCCATGATGGCCAGGCGAATCGACCGTCGTGCCGCACTCTCTGTCGCCGCGGGCGGTGTCGTGGCTGGCTCTACGCTGGCGTTGCCGAGGGCAGCGGGAGCGACCACATCGTGGACCGACATCCCGTCCACACAGGGTGTGCCAATACGCAGGACCCTCGTTCCTCACGGTTGCGGAGTTCACAGGAGCTGCTCGCTGGGCCGACACAGGAGGGGTGATCCACGTCCAGTTCATCTTCCGTGTGATCACGGGGTTTCCTGACCCACCGGTCGACACAAGCCGATGTGGGCCCTCGACATGCGGATCGGGCTCGGTGGCGTCGGGGATCCGCCGGCACCCGACATCTTCCGTCCGACGCTGTCGGGGCAGACCGAGCCTGATCCGGTCAATGCCCTTGGTGGAAACGCGGTCGCGCACCGGACGAACTGGCTGGACTGGTACACCCGTGGTGGCCACGCCCGGCTCCTTGCCGGCTTCGAGAAATCGACTCCCCCGCGCTACGTGCTGCTCGGCCACGATCGTCACGAGCCGAACGGCACAGGCTCGGCCTACGTCGGGCGACAGGAGCCGTTCGCTTGGGGGACCGGGGACATCCTCAAGGGCGATGTGACCTACTTGTCGGCGTGACGGCTGACAACTGATCTCGGTCGTCCGCTGTGCCAACCGAGACGGAACCGAGTGGCGAGGCTTCCTTCGCTTCAGCCGCGGGGTCGCAACCAGGCCTGGGTAGGGGAGCAGCAGCTCACCCTCCCGGATAGGGTCGACAGAGATCGGGGAGACGACGGTTGCGGCACCGCGACGCGGGGGTGGCGGGCGGCGACCCGGCGCATGATCGGGCGCTCGAGCACCTGGTAGGAGAGCGCGGCGACGGCGAAGCTGACCGCCACCTCGGCGGCGATGGTCTCGAACTCGCCCCAGTCGGTGTACTGGCCGACCACCATCACGATCGGCCAGTGCCACAGGTAGAGCCCGTAGGCGCGTGCTCCCGTCCAGCGGAACGGCCGGAACGAGAGGCTCCGGGCCATGGGCCCCCGCGGGTGGGCGATCACCTCGCTGAGGATCCCGGCGACCGCCACCGCGCACAGCAGGAACGTGCCGTAGAACAGGTCCTTCTCGCGGATGTCGGCGCTGAAGGCCACCCACACCATCACGACGAACCCGAGATGGCCCCAGACCGCGGCCACCGCCCCCTGGGTGCGGGTGCCACGCAGCCACACCCCCGAGTGGAGGGCGAAGGCGAGCGCCACCCCGATCAGCAGGCCCTGGGCCCGCGAGTCGGTGCCGTAGTACGGCCGCTGCAGCTCGACCGGCTCGACGGTGCGCGAGGCGAGGACGGCCATCCACACGGCCGACGCCACGGCTCCCGCCACGAGGAGCGGAAGAGGCCGCCGGAGCGAGCGGCTGCCGGCCACCAACAGCAGGACCAGTAGCGGTGCCACCAGGTAGAACTGCTGCTCGATCCCCAGCGACCACGTGTGGCCCATGTAGAACGGGTAGTCGGTCACGCCGAACGCCGCGACCCAGTTCTCCACGTAGGCGACGGCCGCGCCCAGCTCCCACCAGGGCTGGTCGAGCCCCTTGAAGGGCGAGAACGTGAGCAGCGCCACCGCGCTGAACGCGGCCACCGCCAACAGCGCCGGCGCCAGGCGCGCGGCACGCCGGAGGTAGAAGCGGCGCAGCCGGACCTCGCCCGTGCGGTGCCACTCCTCCAGCACGAACGAGGTGATGAGGAACCCACTCTGCACGAAGAACAGCTCGAGCCACATCTGCGCGCCCGGCAGGAAGCTGGGGTGCGTCCTGCCCTGGTAGAGGATCGCCCCGTGGTACAGGACGATGATCGTGACCCCGATGCCCCGCAGGCCGTCGAAGGCGGGCTGGTAGCCGAGCCGGAAGTCGACCCACGGGCCGCGCACGCGCCCGTTGCGATGGACGTTCCCCCCAGCCATGGCGGGAAAGGCTAGCCACCCCGCCGTCGCCGCCACCGCACCGCGTGGTCGTCTGGGGCCGCGACGACGGGCTGAGCCGATGGTCGCGGCCACGCCGCCGGCGACGGCCGGCTGACCCTGTCAGCCGCGCTCGAGGACGTGGACGCCGATGGCGGCGACGTCACCCGAGATGATGCCGCCGGTGTTGACGGTCATGCCCAGCGCCGCCTCGACCTGCCGCTGGCCCGCGGTCCCGCGGAGCTGCTCGGCCACCTCGACGACCTGGCAGATGCCGGTGGCGCCGATCGGGTGGCCGCGGGCCACGAGGCCGCCGCTGGGGTTGACGACCGTGCCCGACGTGCCGAACGTCGTGAGCCCGCGCAGCGTCGCCTTGCCGGCCTCGCCCTCGTCGAAGAACCCCAGGCTCTCGAGGGCGTAGAGCTCCTCGGCGCTGGTGGCATCGTGCAGCTCGAGGACGTCGATGTCGTCGGGTGCGACGGCGGCGGCATCCCACGTGGCCTTGGCCAGCTCGCTGAGGCGGCCGTGGTAGTCGGAGCTGGCGTCGCCCGAGCGGACGACGCTGGCCCGCACGCGGGGTGACCCGGGCCGGGCGTCGGGCGCCAGCACCACAGCGCCCGCCCCGTCGGTGAACGACGAGCACATCAACCGGGTGAGTGGCGGCTCGACGGGCGGGGAGGCCAGGACCTCGTCGGCGCTGACGAGCGTGCGGTGCTGGGCCAGCGGGTTGCGCGACCCGTGCGTGCGCGCCTTGACGGCGGTGGCCGCCAGCTCCTCGAGCGTGTGGCCCCGGTCGGTGAGCTGGTGGGTGGCCCATTCGCTGTTGAAGCCCATGAACACGCTGCCCGAGCGCTGGCCCACGGTCCGCCGCAGGACCGGCCGCTGTTCGGCCGTGAGGCAGTTCTCGATGCCCGCCAGCGTGGCGTGGCGGTCGCCGGTCCACATCTTCTCGACCCCGACCACGAGCACGGGCCCCTCGCCGGCCCGGACGGCGAGCTGGCCGAGGTGGATGGCGGAGGCGCCGCCGGCACAGCCGTTGTCGACGTTGACCACGTGCGCCGTCCCGAGCCCGGACTCGAACAGCCACGACTGACCCCGCACGCACTCCTGGTCGGAGAGCAGCCCCCCGAGGGCGTTCGCCACCACGATCAGCGACAGGCGCTCGGGGTCGACGTCGGCGTCGGCGAGGGCCTGGTGGGCGGCGGCGCGGGCGAGCTCGGCGGGGCCCTGGGTGAGCCGGCCATGGGGCGTCATTCCCACGCCGGCGATGCGGACATCGGTCACGGGTGCACCGTCCTTGTCGGGGGGTCGCCGGCTCGCACCGGTTCGGTGGCGTGCCCGTTGCCGGGCGGTGGGGCGGGGGCGGCGGACCGCAGCCCGCCGAGGATGGCGTCGAGGTGGGGGACCGGGTCGTCGTCAGCCACGAACAGGCACAGGTGCTGCGCGCCGGCCTCCACGTAGGCGCCGATGCGGTCGACGCACGCGTCGGGTGTGCCCGCCACGAGGTGGCGCTCGAGGCGGTCCGCGGGGAGGCCGTACAGCGACGACATCCACGCCAGGCCGCGGCGGCGGGCGGTCTCGGCCCGGCGGTCGACGTGCACGAACAGCAGGACCGCGCGGGTCACGTCGGCAGGGCGGCGGCCGGCGAGGACGGCCTCGGCGCCGAGCTGCGCGTAGCGGTCGCGCAGCGCCGGGGGCGACAGGAACATGGGGATCCAGCCGGCGCCTCGCCGCGCCGCTCGGCGGAGGGCCGGGTCGCTCGACCCGCCGATCCACACCGGGACGGGGGAGGGCGCGGGCAGCTGCTGGTAGCGGTCGTCGGCCGGAGCCCACAGGCGCTCGAGCTCGTCGAGGGCCGAATCGACCTGCCGCCCGCGGCTGGCGAAGTCGACGCCGGCCGCCGCGAACTCCCCCTCGTGGACGCCGGCGCCGACGCCGAGGACGAAGCGGCCGCCGGACAGCAGCTGCAGCGACGCCGCGGTCTTGGCCACCACGGCCGGGCGCCGGAGGGCCAGCTGCAGGACGGCGGTGCCGAGCGCACACCTGGTCGTTGTGGCCGCTGCGGTCGCCAGTGCGGTGAACGCCTCGACCACCGGGCCGTGCCAGAACAGGTGGTCGCACGCCCATAGCGCGTCGATCCCGGCGGCCTCGGCGTGGGCGACGGTGGCGCGCAGGAGGCCGGGGTCGAGCGGGTCGGCTTGGGGGAACGTGGGCGGCACGAGCCCGACCGTCGCGTGCCGCGACGAGCCTCCCAGAGCGGGCGCACGACCCGCGATGCCTCCCCCAGCCATCGGTCGCGATGCTAACGGTCGCCCGCGCCCAGCGCTCGGGAAACGGGCGCCGGGTCAGACGGCCGGTGCGGGGGAGGGCGCAGTGCGCTCGCCGTCGCCGGCACCGGGCGCGGGATCGTCGGTCGCGGCGCCGTCGAGGGTGGGCCCGTCGCGCCCGGCGCCGTCGCCGGGGCCGGCCGGCTCGAGGGCCGCCAGGGTGGCCTTGTGCGCCGCGAGTCGCTCGGGCGTGACCCGAGGGAAGCGGGGCGCCCACCGGTCGAGGATCGGTCGTTCGAGGTAGCGGTACGAGGCGGCCGCCACGACGAACGCCGCCACCACCTGCAGCGGCGATGGTGGGGAACTCGGGCCAGTCGGTGTGCTGGTCGATCAGGAGCATCAGGGGCCAGTGCCACAGGTACAGGCCGTAGGTCATCTCGCCGGCGACCTGGAAGGGCTTCCACGACAGGCCCCGGGCCAGACGGTCCTGCGGGGTGGCGCACCAGCTCGCTGAGGATGCCGGCCACCGACACGCTGCAGACCAGGAAGAACCCGAAGTACATCGGCTTCGAGCGGATGTCGGCGGTGAACAGGAGCACCACCAGCACAGCCATGCCGACGAGTCCCCAGACCTTGGCGATGCGGTCGTGGCGCACCGTGCGGAGCCACACGCCCGAGTGCACGGCGAAGGCGAGGGCCACGCCGATGAGCAGGGCCTGGGCCCGCGTGTCGGTGCCGTAGTAGAGGCGCTGGAGGTGGAGGGGGTGGAACGTGCGCGAGGCCATCACGCCCATCCACACCGCCGAGGCGACCACGCCGACGAGGATGAGCGGGATCGCCCGGCGCAGCGAGCGCTGCCAGAACAGCAGCACGACGATGCCGACCGGGGCGACGAGGTAGAACTGCTCCTCGATCGACAGGGACCACACGTGGCTGAGGTAGAAGGGCACCTTGGTGACACCGAACGCCCCGAGCCAGTTCTGGACGTAGAACAGCGCGCCCCATACCTCGAGCCAGGCCTCCCGCAGGTCGCCGTACTGCCCGAACGTCAGCATGGCGGCGACGGCGAACAGCACGACGGCGAACAGGGCCGGTAGCAGGCGAAGGGCCCGCCGGGCGTAGAAGTTCCGCAGCCGCACCTCGCCCGTGCGGTACCACTCATCGAGCAGCAGCGAGGTGATGAGGAACCCGCTCTGCACGAAGAACAGCTCGAGCCAGAGGTAGGCGCCGGGCAGGAACCACGACCGGTTCGTGCTCTCGTAGGTGATGATGCCGTGGTAGAGGATGAACGTCGTGACGCCGATGCCGCGCAGGCCGTCGAACGCGGGCTGGTAGCTCGAGCCGGAAGTCGACCCAGTGCTCGCGCACCCTGGCGTGCCTGAACAAGCCTCCCCCAGCCATCGCGCGGCGAGCTTACAGGCGGGGTCCGAGCGGGCGCTCGGCCGGTGGGACCCCCCGCCGGGCGAGGCAGTAGCGTGACCCGACCGTGACGACCGACCTGAGCGAGGCGAGTACGGGCGCCGAGCCCGAGGCCGCCGAGCCAGCCGAGGCCCCGGCGCCGACGCGGGCCGGGCGTGCCCTGCTGGCGGTGCTCCTCGTGGCGGTGAACGTGCCGATCGTGGTGGCCACGGTGCGGGCCCTCGCCAATGGCTGGCAGCCCGTCGGCGACAACGGGATCCTGCTGGTCCGGGCCCGCGACGTGGGCACGTCGCACCATCCGCTGCTGGGGTCGTGGACGTCGGCATCGCTGTCGGTGGGCGAGAACGTGAACAACCCCGGCCCCGTGTACTCCGACCTGCTCGCACCCTGGGTGCGGCTGCTGGGCCCCTGGGTCGGGCTGGCCGTGGGCGTGATGCTCGTCAACGTGGCGTCCTCGACGCTCGCCGTGGTGGTCGCCCGCAGGGTGGCGGGCGTCGAGTCGATGCTGGCCGTCGGCGTGGTGGTCGTCGGCCTCCAGTTCGCCATGGGCAGCGAGCTGCTGTTCGACGTCTGGCAGCCGAACGCCCTCCTGCTGCCGTTCCTCGCCTTCCTGGTCGTCGCGGCGGCCCTGGCGTGTGGCGACCGTGTGATGCTGCCGTGGGCGGTAGGGGTCGGCTCGCTGCTGGTGCAGACGCACCTCAGCTACGCGGTGCTCGTCACCGTGCTCGGCGCCGCCGCGCTGGCCCTCGGGATCCGGGCCCAGCGCGGCCGGCCTGCGGACGGGAGCTGGCGCACGCCGGTCCTCTGGGCGGTCGGCCTCGCCGCGGTCCTGTGGACCCAGCCCCTGATCGAGCAGTTCACGGGGACGGGGGAGGGCAACCTGGGCCGGATCGTCGGCGCCAGCGGCGGCGGCGACGCCGACCCCATCGGGTGGGGCCGCGGGGTGCGGCTGATGATCGAGATCATGGTGCGGGGGCCGTGGTTCACCCGCGCCGGCTTCGACGAGGCCGTCCCGCCCACCGCGCCGGACGCGGACCTGTACGCGGTGGTGACGACGGCGACGGCGCTGCTCGCCGTCGCCGCGGTCGCGGCCGCGCTCGTGGCCATCGGGGTGGTGGCGGCGCGCCGCGGCCGTCGCGACCTGGCGACCATGGCCGCCATCGGGGGGCTGTCCGTGGCCACGGCGTACGTCGCGCTGGCGACGGCCCCGGTCAACGTCATCGAGATCGCGGTCCACCAGATGCGCTGGCTCTGGCCGGTCGCGGCGTTCGTGTCCGCGGTCGTGCTCACCGCGCTGTTCACAGCCCTCAGGGCCTGGGCGCCGGCGCGCACGGCGGTGCTGGTCGCCGGCGCGGTCGTGGTGCTGGTCGTCGCGGCCGTCAACCTGCCGACCCACCGGTCGCGCGCGTCGGGGCCCGTCGACGAGGCCGGTTCCCGGCAGGCCGCAGTCGACCTCGTGTCCCAGCTCGGGGCGCTCGAGGGCCGGGGCCCGATCCTGTTCGTCAGCGACCTGGCCTTCGCCGAGCCGTTCAGCGGCCTCGTGTTCGCGGAGATGCAGGACCGGGGCATCCCCTTCGTGTTCGACGACGACGTGTTCGTCCGCCAGTTCGGCGAGGGGCGCCGCGACGACGGCGACGCCAGGCTGCGCATGTGGGAGGTCACCGGTCCCGCCGCCGCGCTCGAGATCGAGGGCGCCGAGCGGGTGGCGTACGCCGAGGGCGGCCCGTGGGAGCAGGTCGCGCTGTTCGTCGCCCCGGTCGACGCCGACATCGAGCTGCCGTACATCGCGCCCGGAGCCGAGGTGGCTCCTCCCGGGGCGGACAGCGCAGCCCCGGGCTGACCCGAGGCCGACCCGCCCGTCAGCCGCGGGACCGGCGCAGGCGGCGGTGGATGCGCACGAGGTCGAACGCCGAGCGCATCCCTGCGGCGGCGGTGACCCGCGAGCTGCCCGACTCGTGCCAGGTGCGCAACGGGACCTCGACGATGCGCTCGGCCCCGTGTGGTGGCGGGCCCAGCAGCCGGCCGATCAGCTCGACGTCGAAGAGCCACCGGCTTGCGAACGGTGTGGCGAGGGCCGCGCGCAGCCGATCGGTGACGCGGAACGCCTTGGCGCCGCACTGGGTGTCGTAGACCGGCACGCCCAGCACGAGGCTGCCGGCCGTGGCGAACACGCGGCCGGTGTAGTGGCGCACCATCGAGCGGCGGATGTCGGCCCCGAGCAGCGCCACCCGGCTACCCAGCACGGCGTCGACCGAGTCGTCGTCCCGCACCCGGTCCACGAGCCGGGCGACCTCGTCGGGAGGCGTCGCGAAGTCGGCGTCGCAGTAGGCCACGACCTCGGCCCCGGCCGCGATGGCGTCGAGGAGCCCGAGGCGGACGGCCTCGCCCTTGCCGCGGTTGGTGCCGAGCACCAGCGCCCGGTGCCGCTCTGGATGCTGGGCGGCGATCTTCTCGAGGAGGGCCGCGGTGCCGTCGGTCGAGCCGTCGTCGACCCCGAGCACGGTGGCGTCGGCGGCGGACGCGAGCGCCTCGAGCGCGCCGGGGGCGAGCCGGTGCTCCTCGTCGAGGCAGGGCACCACGACCGTGCAGGACTGCCTCATGGTGCGGCGCCGGGTTGCGGCCGGGGCCGGCACACGGCCCACAGCGACAGCCCCGGCGTGGGCACGCCCCGTCGGGACAACCAGCCGCCCACCCGGGCGTCCGCCGCCAGCACGGCCGAGACGGCCCGGGTCACGCCCGGCCCCGCCGACCACTCGCCGATGCCGTGGCGGGGCGGGGGGCCGGCCACCCGCTCCCGTGCGAGCGCCGCGGCCCGGGCGGGCAGCAGCGAGGCGAACAGCCCACCCCGCGCCACGATCTCCACCCGCGGTGCCAGCAGGGTGCGCAGGCGTGTCGCCGAGTAGCGGCGGTGGTGGCCGAGGGCGTCGTCGTGCGACGTGAACAGCCCCTGGTACGCGGGAACGGTCACCACGAGCAGGGCGTCGGGCCCGAGCAGCGGCAGCACCGCCTCGTCGAGGAAGGCGCGGTCGTCGTCGACGTGCTCGATCACGTCGAGCAGCAGCGCGAGGTCGAACGGCCCGGCGGGCGGGGCGACGGTGCGCACGACGCTGGCGGGGAGGTCGGCCGCGAGGTCGGCGCCGGAGTAGTTGACGTCCCAGCAGACGACCTCGGCGCCCGCATCGAGCTCGCGCTGCAGCTCGTGGGCGAACCACCCGTCGCCGGCGCCGACGTCGAGCACCCGCCGCGGCGTGCGCCCGCCGAGGTACCGGTCCACCAGCCCGCGCACGAACGCCGCCCGGGTCGTCTCCCACGGGTGGCGCTGGGCTGACCCGGTGCGCTCGGCGAGGTCCATCCGGCGATGCTAACGACCGGGGGTCGGGACCTCGGGCCGAGCCGCCGACCGCTCATCCACGCCTGGTCGCCCTCGCGCCGTGCCACCGGTCGACGGCTGCGACGACGAGCGCGGCCATCGACATCGCCATGAACGGCACGAGAGGCTGGTGGAAGCGGGGGTTGCCCCACAGGAGCAACGGGATCGCGAGCAGCGCCACGAGCGTGACGAGAACCAGACGGCGCTCGGGGCGCGGCGCTTGGACGATGAGCAGCGGCAGTCCGAGCGCCGACAGCGCAAGGACCGCGTAGAAGTACCAGTCGGCCAGCGTCGTGGTGAGGTCGCGCGTCGCGTCAGACAGGATCGGCCCGCTGCCGAGGGTCTCCGTGGACGGGATGCCGTCGTGATCGTGGGCGAACATGAGGCCTGCCCGCCGGCCGATCTGGACCAGCTCACGGACCGGGTCGTCGACGACGTGCTCGATGGCCAGGCGGGTGTTGGCCCGGTTGCGCTCGGCCTCGGGCAGGTCGTGGTCGGCGCATCCCTCATGGAGGGTCCACCGGAACCCGCCGGTGGCGCCCGGGCTGTGGTCGATGCACAGCGTGTCGCCCATGTTGGTCGAGGACGGCACGAACGCATCGAGCTGGACCGCGTTGCGGATCGTCCAGGGCGTGAACGTGATCGCAACGACGCCGAGCGGCACCGCCACCGCGATGAGGGCCCGCCGCCGCCCGGCGCCGACCGCCAGCACCGCGAGCAGCAGGCCGAGCAGCAGCGGCGCAGAGAACGGCCGGACCATGGCGGAGGCCGACAGCAGCGCACCGAAGGCGACGAGCCGGGAGCAGCCGGGAGGCCCGGTTGACCAGTCGTGGTCGACGATCACGGCCAGGGCCGCCATCGTGAGGAAGATGAACGTGGTCTCCACCTGGATCGTGGTCACCTGGTACACGACGTTCGGGAAGAACGCGAGCACCGCGGCCGCCACCAGCCCCGCCCGCGGGCCGGCCAACCGCCGTCCGATGACGAACGTCAGGGCTACGGTGGCCACCGAGATGACCACCTGGAACCCACCCGTCACGAGCATCAGGTCGGGATCGACGAGGGGCACACGGTTCGCCAGCCAGTAGAGGCCTGCGAGGACCGCAGGGAAGCCGATCGGGTAGTACGCGGTCGCGTCACCCGTGATGTAGCTGATGTAGCCGCGGCCGTGCGCGATCTCGTTGCCGTAGTACCAGTAGGAGTACGAATCGCCGGAGGGGATGAACCACTCCGGGGGCTCCACGTGCGCGTAGGCGAGCCACGCCGACCGCACGATCGTCGCAGCCCCGATTATTGCCACCAGCCACCGGCGCTCGACAGTGGTGAGCGGTCTGCGCTGGCGGCTGCGGGAGTCAGCGACCGGCGCGGGGGCCTCTCCCGGGGCGGTCGTCGGGTCGTCGAGCGTCGCGATCCCCGTCGAGGTGTGCGGATCGCTCATCACACTCACCGTCCCCAGACATCGCACGCGTCGCCCAGCGACCCCCGGTCGCTCGCGCCACCGCAGGTCACCCGAGTCGCAGAACGTTACCCGTTGCGCTCGGCGGTGGTCGTCCCACGGTGCGCCGCCCCCTGGCCGGGTGCGACGCCGCCCGTGCCATCGCCCGCACCGAGCGGCGCTACCGTGCCCGTCCCATGGACAGACCCGCGGAGCTCGACCGGCGTGCCCCGGGTTTGCCCGCCGCCCCGTGATCGCGGTCCTCGGCGCCGGGCCGGCCGGCCTGGCCGCGGCGTGGCGGGCGGCGGAGGCGGGCCACGAGGTGGTCGTCCTCGAGCGGGCGACAGCCGTCGGCGGCATGGCCGGGTCGTTCGAGGTCGCGGGGCTGCGCGTCGACCACGGCAGCCACCGCCTCCACCCGGCCACGCCGCCCGAGGTGCTCGGCGCGCTGCGGGAGCTGCTCGGCGCCGACCTCCAGACCCGGCCGCGCCACGGGCGCATCCGCCTGCTCGATCGGTGGCTGGCCTTCCCGCTGCGCACCGGCGACCTGCTGCGGCGCACCCCGCGGCGCTTCGCGGCCCGCGCCGCGGTCGACGCGGCCACGGGCCCGCTGCGCCGCCCCCGCGCCGACACGTTCGCCGAGGTGGTCCGGGCCGGGCTCGGCCCGGCGGTGCTCGACGCGTTCTACGGTCCGTACGCCCGCAAGTTGTGGGACGCCGACGCCGCCGATCTGGCCGGCGAGCTGGCCCGGCGGCGGGTCAGCGCGGCGTCTCCGGCCGACATCGTGCGCCGGCTCGCCCGCGGCGCACGCGGCGAGGGCCGCACCTTCCTCTACCCGCGCCGCGGGTTCGGCGCCATCGCCGAGGCGCTCGCCGATGCCGCGGTGGCGGCGGGCGCCGACGTCCGCCTGCGCCGGGCCGTCACCGGCCTGCATCGCCACGCCGACGGGGGCGGGTGGACCGTCGCCGTCGACGGGGACAGGGCGCTGGACGCCGACCAGGTGTGGTCGACGGCGCCCCTGCCCGCGCTGGTCGGCATGGTCGACCCGCCGGCGCCGGACGAGGCCGTGGCCGCCGCGTCCGGGCTGCGCCATCGGGCCCTCGTGCTGCTCTACCTCGTGCTCGACCGCCCGCAGTGGACCGAGTTCGACGCTCACTACTTCCCCGGGCCCGAGGTGCTGGCGGCGCGGGTGTCCGAGCCCCGCAACTACCGCGACGACCCCGGCCAGCCGGACGATCGCACCGTGCTGTGCGCCGAGATCGCGTGCTGGGCGGGCGACGAGGTGTGGGCGGCGTCGGACGAGGAGCTCGCCGACCGCCTGGCGGCCGGGCTCGGTGCCACCGGTCTGCCCGAGCCTCGGCCGGTAGCGGTCGAGAGCCGGCGGTTGGCCCGCGTGTACCCGGTCTACCGCCCGGGGGCCGACGCCGACCTGGCCGCCGTCGAGGCCTGGGCGGGCGGCCTCGGCGGGCTGATCACGTTCGGGCGCCAGGGCCTGTTCACCCCCGACAACACGCACCACGCCCTGGCCATGGGGTGGGACGCGGCCGATTCGCTACGACCCGACGGCAGTCTCGACGCTGAGCGCTGGCGGGCCCGGCGCGACGGCTTCAGGAGCTTCGTCGTCGAGGATTGACACGGCGCCGGCCGACCACGCCGGGCTGGGGGACCGGAGCTCGCGCCACACCGCCGGCAGGACCCGGCGGAGGTAGGGGCCCAGGCGGACGAACGACTGCCCGTGCCGCCGGAACCCGTAGCTGATCGGCACCTCGGCGTAGCGGAAGCCCTTGGCGATCAGGTCGAACGTCAGGACCTGGGCGTAGTTGAAGTCGTGGACGATCTCGGCCGCCGCGGCCGCGGCCGGCGACAGGGCGCGGTAGCCCGATTGGCCGTCGGTGAGGTCGCGTACGCCCCACCGGCGCACGACGGCTCGCACGCCGACCGTGAGGACGCGGTTGCCGAACCAGCGGTGGGGGAGCATCCGGCGGGGCATGCCGGCGAAGCGTGAGCCCGCCACGTAGTCCGCTCGCCCGGCCAGGATCGGGGCGACGAGGTGCTCGAGCTCCTCGGGGGCGTACTCGCCGTCGGCGTCGAGGAAGGCGATCGCCGCCGCGTCCCGGTCGACCCCGATGGCGAGGCCGGTGCGCACCGCGGCGCCGAGCCCCCGATTGGCGCCGTGGGCGTGGACGGTCGCCCCTGCCGCCCGGGCCGCGGCCGCCGTGCCGTCCACCGAGCCGTCGTCGACGACCACCACCTGGACGGGATGGCCGGCGACCTCGGCGGGGGTGCGCCGGACGACGGCGCCCACCGTGGGCTCCTCGTTGTGGGCCGGGAGGACGACCACGATCGGGCGAAACATGTGAGGCATTCTTCACGCCCTGGCTTCGCCTCGCCAGACGGCACCTCACTAGCATCCCGGGAATGGCGCACGGGCCGGTACCCGGTGGAAGGGCGCGGGGGCGAGCGTGACCGTTGCGGCCGCACCCGAGCGTCTGCACCCGCCGCAGAACCGCGTCGGCCCCGCGGCCGCCGTGCGCCGTCGCCTGCGCACGCCCGTCGGGATCGCCGTGGCGGTCGGGTTGGTGGTGGCGGCCTGGGCTGCGGTCGCCATCCCGGCACGAGCCACCGTCGGCGCCCGGACGACGGCCGACGAACCGCAGTACCTCCTGAGCGCCCTCAGCCTGGCGCGCGACGGCGACCTGCGGATCGACGACGAGCTCGCGGCGCGTGCATACCTGCCGTTCCACGAGGTCGACCTCCCGGTCCAGACCGTCGTGCGGGACGACGGCTCGCAGGTCAGTCCCCACGATCCGCTGCTGCCCGTGATCCTCGCCGTCCCGATGGGGCTCGGCGGGTGGGCGGCGGCCAAGGCGACGTTGGCCGTGCTCGCGGGGGCGCTGGCCGCGCTCCTGGTGTGGACGGCGCACCGCCGCTTCTCCGTCCCTCTCGGAACGGCGGCGCTGACGGTCCTGGCGTTCGGCGTGGCCGCACCGCTGTCGGCCTACGGCACGCAGGTGTACCCCGAGCTCCCCGCGGCGCTGGCCGTCACGGCGGCGATCGCCGCGCTGACCGGGCGCCGGCGACCGGTCGAGCTCGCGGCCTTCGGCGCCGCCGTCGCCGCACTGCCGTGGCTCGGCGCCAAGTACGCCCCGGTCGCGGTCGCGCTCGTCCTGGTCGCCGTGGTCGCCCTGGCCGGCGAGCGGCGGCTCCGGACCGCGGCCTTTCTCCTCGGTGGGCTCGCCGTCATGGCCGCCGTGTACCTCGCGGCGCACCGGGTCATCTACGGCGGATGGACGGTGTACGCGGCGGGCGACCACTTCACCGGGGGCGAGGCGACGGTGATGGGCACCGACCCCGACCGGGTGGGGCGGACGCGGCGGCTCGCCGGCCTCCTCCTCGACCGGGGGTTCGGGTTGGCCGCCTGGATGCCGGGCTTCCTGCTCGGCGTGCCGGCGCTGGCCGCGCTCGCCCGGCGGCGGCCGCCCGGCTGGCTCAGCCTCGTCCTCCCGCTGGCCGCGGGGTGGGCCACCGCCACCTGGGTCGCCCTCACGATGCACGGCTGGTGGTGGCCGGGCCGGCAGGTCGTCGTCGTCGTACCGTGCCTCGTGCTGGCGGTGGCGTGGTGGGCGGGTCGCGCCCCCGCCGTGCGGCCCTGGATCGCCGCCGCGGGGGTCGTGGGCGCGCTCGAGTGGGGCTGGCTGGTCGTCGAGGTGCTGCGCCGCCGGCGCACGCTGATCGTCGACTTCGAGGCGACCGCAGACCCGCTCTACCGGGCGTGGCGGACCGTGCTGCCCGACGGGCGCTCGCCGAGCCTCCGCGATGGGGTCCTGCTCGTGGGATGGCTGGGAGCCCTGGCCATCGCCGCGCTGCTGGCGGCCCGCAGGGTCAGCCCGAGGCGCCGGCCGTCGCCGGAGCCGACTGACGGGTCATGACCAGGATCCGCTCGGCCGCGAAGGTGCCGATGCCCACGTGGCGGTCGTCGATCTCCACCGTCATCGTGCCGTCGGGGGAGATGGCCGTGACCACGCCGTGGTGGCCGGGCTGCACCGCCGCCTCCTCCAGGTAGGAGAGCAGGCCGGGCGTGAACTCGAGCTCCTCGGGGATGCGGGTGACCGTGAACGGGTCGCCGACGCCGACCTCGGCCAGCGCCACCAGGTCGGGCGGGGCGTAGCTCGACCCCGGGATCGGGTTGCCGTGCGGGCAGGTGGTCGGGTTGTCGAGCAGCCGGTTGATCGCCCGCTCGACGGGCTCGGAGATGACGTGCTCCCACTTGCCCGCCTCGACGTGCGCGTCGGCCCACGACAGCCCGAGGATGTCGGTGAGCAGGCGCTCGGCCAGCCGGTGCCGGCGGACGACCTGCTCGGCCAGCCGCATGCCGTCGGGCGTGAGGTTGATGGTGGTGCCGTCGAGGGCGACGAAGCCCTCGGCCTGCATCCGCTTGATCATCTCGGACACGGCCGGGCGCGACACATGGAGCCGCTCGGCGACGCGGGCCTGGATGACGTCGACGTCGTCCTCCTTCAGCTCCCAGATCGCCTCGCAGTACTCCTCGAATGCCGGGTGGAACTCGGGTGTCTGGTACTCGGCCACGCCCTCAGCCTACTGCCGACCGGTCGCCTCGCCGGCCGATTGGCCTGTCGCGGCCGGCACGTGGGACGGTCGCCGGATGCGTGCGCGAGCAGCAGCGATCGTCCTCGCCACCGCGGTCGCCGCGGGCGCCGCCTGCGGAGGCGGCGGCGATGACGATGGGCTGGCGAGCGAACCGGTGCCCGCCGATCCCGACGTCGTGATCCGCGCCGAGGCCATGGCGTTCGACCCCGACGCGGTCGAGGTGCCGGCGGACGAGCCGGTGACCCTCGTGATCGACAACCGCGACGACGGCGTGAACCACAACGTCCACCTGGAGGGCGCGCCCGAGCCGAATCGCACCCCGCTGGAGCAGGGCGAGTCGCAGCAGGCGCTGACAGTGACGCTCCCCGCCGGCGAGTACGAGTTCGTGTGCGACATCCATCCCGCCATGACCGGAGAGATCGTCGCCGGTTGACGGCGCTCCGGCGCGAGGCACGTGCCGCCCGTGTCCTGGTGGGGACGCATTCCGGAAACTTTTCCTGGAGTTGGTTTGTGCTCGGGGGGCCTGGGGTAGTTGTCTGGCACAGGCCAGCTGGGGGCGGGGTGCCTGTCCGCCCGCCCGCCCCGCCCCCCTGGCTGTCCTCCGAACGGGATCCTCTCGAGGGTCCCGTTCGTCGCGTCGGGGCCCATGCGACGGGCCGGCCGTTCGCGGCGGTGACCCATGCCACGACCCGGCGCGTTGGGGATCGCCGCGCCGGGGACTAGTCATGGGAGGGAGCCGTGGCGCGGGGCTCGAGCCGGGGAGGCGAGTGGATCTCGGTCGGGTCGCGGGCGCGGTCGGCGCCCCACCCCACGACATCCCCGCATCGATGGCCCCGTATCGCATGACCCACAGCACCCGTTCTCCCGACCAAGCCGATGAGCCGCCCGAGGGCGACGCGCCCCGCCGGAGCGGCCCCGACCGCGTCGGCGTCAGCGGGAGCCAGGTGGCCGCGAGCGTGCTGGCATCGACGTCCGCCGCCGTCGTCGCCTCGGTCTTCGGCGTGGCCGGCACGGTCATCGGCGCAGCCGTGGTCAGCGTCGTGGCCACGGTCGGCACGGCCGCCTACGGACTCGGCATCCGGCGCACGAGGGCGCGTCTCCAGCAGCTGCAGGCCGTGCGCCTCGGCCGGTCCGACGCCACCACCGGGTCCCGCGCCGCGACTCGCCCGTCGGGCGGTCCGGCCGTGGACGCGGGGGACCCTCCCACACCGACCGGTGCGGCGCCCAGCCCGGCGGCCGAGGCCGGCGCGACCCGCTGGTGGGAGCGGTTCGCCCGGCACCGGTTCCGCCTGGCCGGCGGGGTGGCGCTCGTCCTCGCGCTCTCGCTCGGTGCGGTGAGCCTGATCGAGGTCGTCACCGACGGCCCGCTGTCGGGCGGCTCGAGCGGCGGGCGCACCTCCATCGGCGCCGTGCTCGGCCGGGGCAGCGACGACAGCGGCGGCGCGACGGAGGGCCCCACGTCGACGACGGTGCCCGGCGGCAGCACCGAGGCACCGTCGCCCACCCCCGAGGCCCGCTCGGACGGGTCGACCACCACGACCGAGGGCGGGGCCGGCACCACGACCACCACCGAGCGCAGCCCGACCTCCACCACCACGACGGCCCCGCCGGCGACCACCACGACGAGTCCGCCCACCACGACCACGACGAGCGCACCGCCCGCCGAGCCGGGCTGACCGTCGACGCTGGCGGGTCGCCCGGTCACTCGATGAGGTGGAGGCCGAAGGCGACCGCGAAACCTGCCGTCGTGAACAGCCCGACGAGCGGGCCGGCCTTGTCGAACGCCTCGGGCATCATCGTGTCGGCGAGCATCGTGAGCACGGCCCCGCCCGCGAAGGCCAGCATGAACGCCACTGTCCCTGACGACGCCGTGTCGAAGAGCCCGTAGCCGGCGAGGGCCGCCACCGCCGACACCAGCGTGATGCCCGTCCACAGCGCCACGATGCGCCCCGCGGACCACCCCGATGCCTTCAGCCCCGTGCTGGCGGCCAGGCCCTCGGGGAGGTTCGAGATGAACACGGCCGCGACGAACGCGATGCTCACGCCGCCCCCACCGAGCAGCGTCAGCCCGAGCACGATCGACTCGGGGATGCCGTCGAGCACCGCGCCCAGGACGATGGCGAGCCCCGACCCCTCCTCCTGCGGGCCTTCCATGGTCTTGCGGTCGGCACCGCCCATGCGGTCGATCCACCAGTCGCCGGCGAAGAAGGTCAGCGCTCCCGCGGCCAGCCCGAGCGCGACCACGCGCTCGCCGTTGGCCGTGTCGACCGCCTCTTCCACGAGGTCGAACGCCACCGCGCTGATGAGCACGCCCGCCCCGACCGCCATGACGATGCCGACGAGGCGGGGGCTGAACGGCAGCCACAGGCCGGCCACCGCGCCCACGATCAGCGCTGCGCCAGCGAATGCACCCCAGGCGAACGCCTCAGCCACGCGTCGGACCGTACGGGTGGCATCACCCGTGCGTCTCACCCGTCACGGGTGAAGCGCCTACCCGGCATCGGCGGTGTGCTCGCGGTGACCTCGCGGTACCCGCCGCGCCAAGAAGGAGACGATGGCGATGATCCTGGCCGACGTGGGCTTTGCGGAGCTGTTCTGGACGGTTCTCTGGCTCTTCTTCCTGTTCATGTTCATCTGGGTGTTCGTCGCCCTGATCAGCGACCTGTTCCGCGATCACTCGCTGTCCGGGTGGGCCAAGGCGGCGTGGATCGTCCTGCTCGTCGTGTTCCCGCTGATCGGCTCGCTGATCTATGTGATCGTGCGCGGCCAGGGCATGGCCGAGCGCTCCGCCAAGGCGCAGCAGGCCGCAAAGGCAGATTTCGACAGCTACGTCCGCCAGGCGGCGACGGGGACCGGCAACACGCAGGTCGACGACCTCGCCCGTCTGGCCGACCTGCGCAGCAACGGGCACATCAGCGATGCCGAGTTCGAGACGATGAAGCAGCGGATCCTCGGCGGGAACGCGGGGCCGGCAGAGGAACCGGTGGGCGGGAGCCCGGGGCCGACCGGCTCGTCGCCGATCGCCTGACTGCGCCCGGTCGCGGGGTGGCAGACTGCCGCCCCGTGACCGACGGCGATCGCATCCGCAACCTGCTCGGCCGGTACTGCGACCTGATGGACGCCGGCGACTGGCCGGGCGTCGGCGCGCTGTTCGCCCGCGGGCGCCTCGTGACCGACGACGGGACCGAGCTGGCCGCCGGCGCCGAGGCCGTGGCCGAGTTCTACGCGCGGGGCACGCAGCTCCACGACGGGTCGCCCCGGACCAAGCACCTCGTCGTCAACACCGTGCTCGGCGAGCCGGCGGCCGACGGCACGGTCGAGGCCCGCTCCTCGTACCTGGTGCTGCAGGGCGTGGAGGGCGTGCCGCTGCAGCCGATCATCACGGGCCGCTACGTCGACCGGTTCGCCCGCAGCGCCGACGGCGCCTGGCACTTCGTCGAGCGGGCGTTCGTCGTCGACCTCGTCGGCGATCTCTCCCGCCACCTGCGGTACGCGTTGTGACCAGGGTCGCGTTCGTCACCGGGGCGGCGTCGGGCATCGGCCGGGCGGTCGCCGAGCGCCTGCGGGCCGACGACACCACCGTGGTCGGCTTCGACCGCCGGCCCGAGGGTCCCGACGGGGTCGAGGTGCTCGAGGGCGACGTCACCGACCGCGCCGCGGTCGACGCGGCCGTCGCCCACGTCGTCGATCGTCACGGGCGCCTCGACGTCCTCGCCAACGTGGCCGGCGTCCCACAGATCGGGCGGGTCGAGGACATCACCGACGACGAGTGGCACCGCGTCCTCGACGTGAACCTGACCGGCCCGTTCCTCGTGTGCCGGGCGGCCTTGCCCCACCTGCGGGCGACGAAGGGCTGCATCGTCAACATCGCGTCGATCGCCGGGCTCGAGGGACAGGCCTACACGGCCGCCTACTGCGCCTCGAAGGGCGGGCTGGTGATGCTCACCCGGGCGCTCGCCGTCGAGCTGGCGCTGGACGGGGTGCGGGTCAACTGCGTGTGCCCGGCGGGGGTGGACACCCCGCTGATGCTCGAGGTGGCCGAGCGCATCCCTCCCGGGCTCGAGCCCCGCCTGTTCGACCGCCTGCAGATGCTCATGCCGGGTCTGATCACACCCGGCGAGGTGGCCGACGCCGTTGCCTACCTGGCGAGCGACGCGGCCCGTACGATCACGGGCCACGCGCTCACGATCGACGGCGGCCGGAGCGCCTAGTCGGAGTCAGACGACCTCGACACGGCGGTGCGACCGGCCGGTGCGGTGGGAACCGCGGTAGCCGCACCAGCACACCCAGCGCACGGTCATGCGGCCGTCGGTGGAGGGGTCGAGGCCGACGATGTGACGCTCGCTGAGCAGGACTTCGCTGCCGTGTCGGGGGCATTGGACGCTGAACATGGACTCATTGTCGACCCGGTCGGTCGGTATGGCGAGTGGCAGTGGTGCGCATGTTCGCAAGAATCCTGCCAAACTAGAGGCATGACCCCGGCGGAACGCACATCCCCCAGATCCCCCACCCTCACCCTCCCGCCCCCGCGGCGCGACGGACACCTCGTCGCCGCCATCCTCGGCTCGCACGCGGCGGCCTTCGAGCTCGGCACCGCCCACGAGGTCTTCGGGCTCGACCGGTCCGAGTACGCCAACCCGTGGTACCGGTTCCGGGTCGTCGGCGCCATCGACACCACCGTGCCCGTGACCGACGGCGACTGGTTCGTCTCGACGCCCTACACCCTCGACGACCTCGACGACGTCGACACCGTGATCCTGCCGGTGTGGCCCGGGCGCGGGAACCCGGCCCCGCCCGACCTGCTCGACTCCCTGCGCGCCGTCCACGCCCGCGGTGGCCGCCTCGTCAGCGTGTGCACCGGCGCCTACCTGTTGGCGCAAGCCGGGCTGCTCGACGGCCGGCGGGCCACCACGCACTGGATGTACACCGACGACTTCACGGCCCGCTACCCCGAGGTCGAGGTCGACCGCGACGTGCTGTGGGTCGACGCCGGCGACGGCATCTACACGTCCGCGGGCACGGCTGCGGGCATCGACCTGTGCCTGCACATCGTGCGGCTCGACCACGGCGCCGAGGTGGCGAACAAGGTCGCCCGGCGCATGGTGGTCCCGCCGCAGCGCGACGGCGGCCAGGCCCAGTTCGTGGACGCGCCGGTGCCGTCGCTGCCGGCCGACGACCCGATCGGGCGGACGCTCGACTGGGTCATCGCCCACCTCGACGAGCAGATGACCGTGGACGACATGGCAGCCCGGGCGATGCTCAGCCCGCGCAGCTTCGCCCGCCGGTTCCGGGCGGCCACCGGCACGACGCCGGTCCAGTGGCTGCTGCGCCAGCGCGTGTTGCACGCCCAGCGCCTGCTCGAGACCAGCGACCTGTCGGTCGACCGGGTCGCCGAGAAGTGCGGGTTCGGCACGGCCACCGCGCTGCGCGGCCACTTCCGGCGCGTCGTCGGGACCACCCCGACGGCCTACCGCCGGGCGTTCGGGCCCGAGGGCGAGGTGGTGTCGCTGCACGCCACCGACCGCCGCCCGCCGGCGCGCACCCGCCCCCGCGGCGACGACGTGGCCAGCTGACGCTCGGCCTCGGGCCCGAAGGTCGCGGTTCACATCCCGCCCCCGCCACCAACGAATCGGTCAGACCGCTCTCAGCGGTGAACCTTGCTGGATCTCGAGCAGGGGCGCATCGTCATCCCGATCGTGTTCCGCAACGAGTACCAGACTGCGCTGCGAAATCTCTCCCGCGAAGGGCGATGCGATCTGTACGTACGGACCCTCGCCCACGCCTGGCGCTGGACCGCCGCCATGCCGTGGCACGACCGGGCCGCGGTCGACGGCTACCTCGTTGCCACCAACGCCCTCGTCGACTCCACCGACGCCGAACGGACCGGTGTCCGCTTGGAGCTTCCGTGAGTCTGAACGGCGGAGTTGGCTGCTGTACGTGATTCGATCAGCCGCGCAACCAACCGCGTCAGACGCGACCGTGGTAACCCCGTCTCCGGGAACACGGGCCGCCGTTACGATGTTTGTGAAGGTGTTCACGAAGTTCCGAGAGCCCGCTGACTGCGGGAGGTGCCAGCCATGGGAGTCCGGCCACACGTCGTCATCGTCGGGGCGGGGTTCGGCGGCCTCGCCGTCGCTCGCGGCCTCGACAAGCTTCCGGTCGAGGTCACGCTCGTCGACCGTGAGAACTTCACCACGTTCCAGCCGCTGCTCTACCAGGTGGCCACGGCGGGCCTGAACGCCGCCGACGTCGCCCACCCGATCCGCGGCCTGTTCCACCGCCAGCGCAACCTGCACGTCGAACGGGCCGAGGTGGTGGGCGTCGACTGGGACGCCCGAGTGCTCCATCTCGCCGACGAGCGCGACCTGCCGTTCGACCACCTCGTGGTGGCCGTCGGTGCGGTGGCGACCTGGTTCGGCGTGCCCGGCGCCGAGCAGCACGCCACGCCGCTGTACACGCTCGAGGACGCCGTTCGGGTGCGGAACCACGTGCTCGAACGCTTCGAGTCGGCCGACGCCGACCACGAGCTCATCGACGCCGGCGAGCTCAACTTCGTCATCGTGGGCGGCGGGCCGACCGGAGTCGAGACCGCCGGGGCGCTGGCCGAGCTGTTCAGCGTCGTGTTCAAGCGGGACTACCCGACGCTCGGCGTCGGACGGGCCCGGGTCGTGCTGGTCGAGACCCGCGACGCGCTGCTCGGCCCGTTCCACGACTCGTCGCGGCGGGCCGCGCTCGACACCCTGCGGGCCCGCCAGGTCGAGGTCCGCCTCGACGAGACCGTGGCCGAGGTCACGGCCGACCACGTGCGGTTCGCCTCGGGCGAGGTGTTGCCCACGCGCACGGTGATCTGGGCCGCGGGCGTGACCGCCAACCCCCTCCCCGCCGTGCTGGGGCTGCCGACGACGCGGGGTGGGCGCGTCGAGGTCGGGCCCGATCTGCGGGTCGAGGGGCACGACGACGTCTGGGCGGTGGGCGACGTCGCCGCCGCGCCCGATCACCGCGGCGACGCGGCGCTGCCGCAGTTGGCCCCTGTGGCCATGCAGTCGGGCGCCCACGTCGCCCGCCAGATCGGCCGCGTCCTCGAGGGCAAGCCCACCCAACGGTTCCGGTTCCGGGACAGGGGCACCATGGCCACCATCGGCCGCCGGTCCGCCGTCGCCGAGCTCCCCGGGCACATCCGCCTGCGCGGCACCCTGGCCTGGTTCGCCTGGCTCGGCCTGCACCTGCTGTACCTCGCCGGGCTGCGGAACCGGCTCTCGGTGATGCTCAACTGGGCGTGGGCGTACCTCACATGGGACCGGGGGCCCCGCATCATCTTCGGCGACCGCCGCCCCCGCACGGCGGTGCTGCCCGACGGCTGCCCGGACGGGAGCTCGGCCCGGCCACGAGAGCGACGTCGGGCGGCCAGCTAGGTTCCGGCCCCATGGCTGACGACAGCATCACCCTCGCGATCGGCGCCGCCATCGACGCCACGATCGACGGCTACCTGGCGTCGTTCGGGGCGAACGACCGCGCCGCCTACGTGGGGGCCTTCGCCCCGGACGGGTGGCTCGAGGACCCCGTCGGCTCGCCCCGGCGCGTCGGCCCCGAGGCGATCGGCGGCTTCTGGGACGAGACGCGGAGCATGGCCGACGCCCTCGATCTGGTGCCGATGGGGTTCCGGGTCGTGACCGGGAACGAGGCGGTGCTGACCCTGCAGGCCCGGCCGGTCATCGGCGGCCAGACGTTCGCGCTCGACATCGTCGACCACATGACCTTCGACGACACGGGGAAGATCGTCGCCCTGCGCGCCTTCTTCGACCCGTCCACGATGGCGCCCCTGGAGGGATAGGAGCGCGTCAGCCCGCCGCGGCGGTCAGACCCGGCCCGTGATCCGGTCGACCGCGATCTCGATGGCGACCCGATCGGGGCGCTCGCCCGGGGGGCGGTAGCGCGCCGCGTACCGGCGAACCGCCTCGGCCACCCGGTCGGGGTCGTCGGTCACGGTCGCCGGCCCCTCGAAGGCCAGCCAGCGCCCGCCCTCCACCTGGCAGACCACCGCCCGCCCGGCGGGGCCGGCGGCGGCGCCCGCCCGCAGGTTCTGGACCTTGCGCGCCGGGGCGAAGGTGATCACCCGCACGAGGCCGGCGTCGCCGTCCCAGCTGAAGCCGACGGGGGCCACGTGGGGAGTGCCGTCGGGGCGCAGGGTCGTCAGCGTGGCGAGGTGGCGCTCGGACGTGAACGCCGCCACGTCGGGCGGCAGCGCGGCGAGGTCGAAGGCCATCGGACCAGTCTGGCGCGGCCGGCTCGGGACTCGGTCAGAGGTCGGCGATCGCCGACAGGACGGGACGCCGGCCGGCCCACACCGCGGGGAGGACCGCGGCTCCCAGCGTCAGCACCCCGGTCACGAGCGTGAACAGCACCAGCTGCTCGGTGGGCAGGGCGAACACACCGAACCCCTCGTCGCGGAGCATCCGCACCAGCACCCACCCGAAGAACACCCCCACCGCCAGGGCCGCGGCCAGGCCGAACCCCGAGATCAGCAGGGCCTCCCAGCGGATGGTGGCCCGCACCTGGCCCCGGCTGGCGCCGACGGCCCGCGTCAGCCCGATCTCGCGCGTGCGCTCGACGACCGACAGCACCAGCGTGTTCACGATCCCGATCATGGCGATGAGGATCGTCAGGGCCAGCAGGGCGTTGACCAGCACGAGGATGATGTCGTACTGCGCCTTGATGCCGGCCTTGAACTCGCCGACGTCCTGCACCTCGGCCGAGGGGAACGGCCCGAGCACGGCGTCGACGGCCGCGCGGGCCCGGTCGACCGGGACGCCGTCGGCGGCGCGGATCCAGATCTGCATGTCGCCCACGCCCGGCTGGTTGAGGTCGAACGCGGTGGTGCTCATGACGTAGGCGCCGGTCAGGTCCTTGCTGTCGAACAGCACGGCCACCCTGAACGGCTGCTCCCCCGTCTCCCCGAACACGACCGGCACCTCGTCGCCGACCTGCCATCCCTTGGCCCGGGCGGTGTCGGCGAACACCCCGATGCTGTTCGGGCTGAGGTCGGCCGCGTCGCCGTCGGTGATCCGCACGTCGAACAGGTCGAAGGCGGTGTCGGGGTCGAAGCCGCCGACGGGCACCGCCGTGCCGTCGATCTGTGCGAAGCCGAACCGCACGCCGCTGGCCGCCGCCACCTCGGGCAGGGCCGCGATCTCGTCGGCGACGAACCCGGGCAGGCCCCCGCCCGCGAAGCCCGCGCCGCTGTCGACGACCAGGTCGCCCCGGAAGCGGTTGTCGATCGTGGCGTCCAGCGAGGCCCGGAGCGAGGCGTTGACCACGAGGAACAGCGACACGATCCCCAGGCCGATCATCAGCGCCGACGCGGTGGACGCCGTGCGCTTGGGGTTGCGGGCCGCGTTCTGCTGGGCGAGGCGGCCGACGACGCCCCGCAGGCGGGGGAGGGGGGTGCCGAGCCCGAGCGATGCCGGCCGGGCGGCCAGCGGGCCGGCCACGATGAGGGCGAGGAACAGGCACAGCATGCCGGCGCCCACGACCCGCAGCGGCGACAGGCCGCCGACGGACCGGCCGGTGACGCCGGCGCCGAGCGCAGCCATCCCGGGCACCCCGAGCAGCAGGCCGAGCGCCATCCGGCCGATCGACCGGTGGCTGGTGTCGATGGCCACGTCGCGCATGGCCGCCACGGGGGGCACCCGCGACGCCCGCGCCGCGGGGAAGAAGGCCGACACGAGGGTGACGACGGTGCCGACTGCGACGGAGACCACGAACGCGGCGGGCCGGACGGCCGCGACGGATCCCGGCAGGAACGCCCGGGCGAGGGCGCGCGCCAGCGCCACGCCCAGCGCGTAGCCGAGCAGCGACGCGACCGCCCCGACGACCAGCGACTCGAGCACCACCGAGGCCAGCACCTGCGCCCGCCCGGCGCCGATGGCCCGCAGCAGGGCCACCTGCCGCTGCCGCTGGGCGACGATGAACGAGAAGCTCGTGTAGATGACGAACGTCCCGACGAGCACGGAGATGAGGGCGAACACCAGGAGGAACGTGCGCACGCCGGCGAACGACGCCTGCGCGGTGTCCTGCGACTCGTCGATGAGGTCGGCGCCCGTGACGACCTCGAGGTCCAGCCCCGACAGCGCCTCGGCCACCGCATCGCGGGCCCGGGCCGGCGAGACGCCGGGCTCGGCCACGATCGAGACCTGGTCGACCTCGCCCGGGCCGGCCAGCAGCATCTGCGCCGTGTCGCTGTCGAACAGCGTGATGGCGGCGCCGCCAGGGCTGTCGCTGCTGCCGAACCGGGCGACGCCGACGATCTGCGCCGAGCTGACGCCGCTGGCGGTCTGCACGCTGGCGATGTCGCCGACCCGGTAGCCGGTCTCGTCCATGGTCCGCTTGTCGAAGGCGATCTCGTCGGGGCCCTCGGGCGGCCGCCCCTCGACGATGTCGAACGGGTTGAGCTCGTCGACCACGCCCCAGTTGGTGCCGATGGTCGGGAAGCCGAACGTCGGGTTGCCGTACGGGACGCCGTCGGGCCCGATCGGTCGGGCGAACCCCTGCAGGTAGCCCTCGGCCGCCGCCACGCCGTCGACCTCGGCCACCTCGGCGGCCAGGGAGTCGGAGATGCGGGGCCGCTGCACGGCGCCGCCGAACTCGGGCCCGAGCTGGAACTGGCCGGCCCCGCGCACGGCCACGTCGGTGCCGCGGTTGAGCCCGGCATACAGGTCGTCGAGGGTGCGCGAGATCGTGTCGGTGAGGGTGACGACCCCGGCGACGAAGCACACGCCGATCGTGACCGCCAGGAACGTCAGCAGGTAGCGCCCCACGTGGGCCCGGAGGTCCCGCAGCGACAGCTTCAGCATCGTCACGGACGGCTACCGCCGGTCGTCACGGTCGAGCCCTTTGATGCGGTCGAGCCCCTCGACGCGAGTGTGGACCGCATCGGCGTCGGGGCTGGGCATCTCGCCGACGATGCGCCCGTCGGCGAGGAACAGCACGTGGTGGGCGAAGGACGCCGCGCCCGGGTCGTGGGTGACCACCACGATCGTCTGGCCGAGCTCGTCGACGGCGCGGCGCATGAACGTGAGGATGTCGGCGCTGCTGCGGCTGTCGAGGTTGCCCGTCGGCTCGTCGGCGAAGACGATCGCCGGCCGGCTGGCGAGCGCCCGGGCCACCGCGACGCGCTGCTGCTGGCCGCCCGACAGCTCGGCGGGCCGGTGGTCGAGGCGTCGGCGCAGGTCCACCGTGTCGACGACGTGGTCGACCCAGGCGCGGTCGGGCTGGCGCCCGGCGAGCGCCATCGGCAGCGTGATGTTCTCGTGGGCGGTCAGGGTCGGGACGAGGTTGAACGCCTGGAAGACGAAGCCGACGCGGTCGCGGCGCAGGCGCGTCAGCTGGCGCTCGGAGAGGGCGCCCAGCTCGACACCTTCGATGAAGACCTTGCCGGCGGTGAGCGAGTCGAGGCCGGCGGTGCAGTGCATGAGCGTCGACTTGCCGGATCCCGACGGGCCCATGATGGCGGTGAAGCGGCCGGCGGGGAACCCGACGGTCACGTCGTCGAGCGCGACGACCGCCGTGTCGCCCTCGCCGTAGACCTTGCGGGCGTGCACGGTTCCGGCGGCGACGGGCGGGAGACCTATTGACCCATCGGTCGATACGCCGCGCACGCCAGCAAGATAACGGGCCGGGGCGCGACGGCGCCCGCCGCCCTGACCACTGGTCGGGACGGCGGGCGCTCGGCCCGTGGGCGGCGTGCGATCAGCTCGGCTGCTTGACGACCCGGAGGTAGGGCTTCTTGGCGTCCCACCCGTCGGGGAACTTCGCCTTCGCCTCGTCGTCGGAGACGGCCGGGATGATGATGACGTCCTCGCCCTGCTTCCAGTCGGCGGGCGTCGACACCTTGTGCTTGGCGGTGAGCTGCAGCGAGTCGATGACGCGCAGCACCTCGTCGAAGTTGCGGCCCGTCGACTGCGGGTACGTGAGGGTCAGCTTCACCTTGTTGTCGGAGCCGATCACGAACACCGACCGCACCGTGACCGTGTCGCTGGCCTCGGGGTGGATCATGTCGTAGAGGTCGGAGACCTTCCGGTCGGGATCGGCGATGAGGGGGAAGTTGAGCTGCGCGCCCGTGACGTCCTCGATGTCCTGCGACCAGCCCTCGTGGTCGGACACGCCGTCGACCGACAGGCCGATCACCTTGACGTTCCGCTTGTCGAACTCGGGCTTCAGCTGTGCGACGCGCCCGAGCTCGGTGGTGCAGACGGGGGTGAAGTCCTTGGGATGGGAGAACAGCACCGCCCAGCTGTCGCCCTTCCAGTCGTAGAAGTCGACCGTCCCCTCGGTGGTGTCGGCGGTGAAGTTCGGGGCGTCGTCGCCGAGTCGGATCGCCATGTCGTGCTCCTCCCGGGTCGCTCGCGGAGTGTGGTCTTGAAGGAGAGGTCGAGCGCCCGTGGGCGAGCCTAGCCATGCCGTGCCGCAAAAGGCGACCTTTGTGGTCGGAATTCCCCCTGCAGGCCGTCGCCCCTCGGTGAACGATGTCACGTGGCGCATCAAGCAACTGCTAGATATAGTAAGCGCATGACCATCCTCACCACCGTCACCGACGCCGAATCCAAGGTCGTGGACGCGGTTCGTGACCTGCAGGCTCCCGTCGTGGAGTACGTGCGGAAGGGTGTCGACCTCGCCGAGGAGCGGCTCCCCAAGTTCACGTACCCGTCGTCCCTGCCCACCCCGGGCGAGGTCCTCGACTCGCAGTACGAGTTCGTCACGGCCCTGTTCGCCGCGCAGTACGACCTCGTCAAGGCTGTCGCCACCACCGTCGCTCCCCTCGTGGGCGCACCGGTCAAGGCCAGCAAGCCGACCGCCAAGGCCACCAAGAAGGCCGCCTGAGTCACGGGCGGTGCCTCGGCGCCGCCCTCGGTCGATGAACCGCCCGGCTCCCCCCTCCGCCGGGCGGTTCGTCGCGTCTGGCCTCAGCGCACGCAGCTTTCCACAGCTGTTTCGGTGGTCCTGACCCCCGAACCGGCTGTGGAAATCCGTCAGGTGGGCCGGTTGGCCTCGACGTAGCTGCGGTAGACGGCCAGCAGCGCCGCCTTCTGCTCGTCGGTCAGGTGCGGGTCGGCGTGCACCGCCTCGGTGACCGACGGCGCGGGCTCGGCGTCCTCGGGCGCGTCCAGCAGCCCCGCCTGCACCATCAGCGCCTCGGCCGACATGTTCAGCGCGGCGGCGATGGCCTTGAGCACCCGCACCGACGGCTGGTGGAGGCCCCGCTCGAGCTGCGACAGGTAGGGGTTCGACACGTCGGTGCGGGCCGCGAGGTCGCGCAGCGACATCTCGGCCTGCTTGCGCCGCTCGCGGATGACGCGCCCGAGCCGTTCGAACTGGGCCATGCCGACGTCACGGGCGCTCGGGCCCGGTCCGTCGATCACATCAGCTCGTCTCGGGCGCCGCGGCCTCGAAGTGGGCCGGGTCGTCCTGCGGGCTGGGGACGCTGGTGCGGAAGATGTCGGGCTCGAGGTACATCACGCGGGCGATCGGCACGGCCCGGCGCACGCTGGCCTCGATGCGGTCGACCGCCTCGGCCGCCTCGGAGACCGACAGGTCGGGGATCAGCTCGATCTTCGCCCCCACCAGCAGCTCCTCGGGACCGATGTGCTCGGTCCGCATGTGGATGAGGCGCTTCACGCTCGGCTCGACCTCGATGGCCGCCACGATCTTCTGCTGGTCGGCGGTGGAGGCCGACTCGCCGATGAGGAGGCCCTTCATCTCGATCGCCAGGATCACCGCGATGACGATGAGCAGGAGGCCGATGGCCAGCGTGCCCACCCCGTCCCACACGGGCTCGTCGGTGACGTGGGCGATGCTGACGGCGCCGAGGGCGAGGACGAGGCCGACCAGGGCGCCGAGGTCCTCGAGCAGGACGACCGGCAGCTCGGGGTTCTTCGACCGGCGGATGAAGGTCCACCAGCCGAGCTGGGGGTCCTTCACCTTCCTGCCCTCGACGATCGCGGTGCGGAAGGAGAAGCTCTCGAGGATGATCGCCAAGACGAGGATGACGATGGCCACCGTGACCGACTCGAGCTCGTGCGGGTGGCGGATCTTCTCGATGCCCTCGTACGTGGCGAACATGCCGCCCAGGCTGAACAGGATGATGGCGACGACGAAGGCCCAGAAGTACCGCTCGCGCCCGTAGCCGAACGGGTGCTCGGGCGTCGGCGCCTTCTGCGCCCGGCGGCCGCCGAGCAGCAGCAGCGCCTGGTTGCCCGAGTCGGCCACCGAGTGGACGCTCTCGGCCAGCATCGAGCCCGAGCCCGTGATGAGGAAGCCGACGAACTTGGCGACGGCGATGCCCGCGTTGGCGAGCAGCGCGGCGACGACCGCCCTGGTCCCGTGTCCTCCTCCGGCCATGGCGACAACGTAGTGCGCCCGTGCTCGCCGCCCGAACGACCCCCGAGCTCCGTGACGCGTGCCCGCGCCGGCTGCGGATCGGCGGGACGCGGCGGCCATGATGCGGGCGTGACGCTGCTCGACCTGGCGGTCGCCGCCCCCGACGCTGCCGCGCTCGACGACCTCACGCGCCGGCGGACCCGCGGCGAGCTGGTCGACCGGGCCACCCGGGCCGGCCGCCTGCTCCGCGACGCCGGCGTCGCGCCCGGGGGCACGGTGGCCCTGCTGCTCGGCAACCGGGTCGAGCTGGTCGAGATGGCCACCGCGGCCGTGCTGGCGGGCGCCCGGTTCACCGCCGTGAACTGGCACCTGACCGCCGACGAGGTCCGCTACGTCGTCGGCGACGCCGGGGCCCGGTTGCTCGTCACCGAGCCGGCGTACGCCGCCGTGGCCGCCGAGGCGGTGGCGGGCCTCGGTGTCGAGGTGGTCGAGGCCGGCCCGCAGCTCGACGGCCTGCTGGCTGATGCGAGCGACGAGCCTTTCCCCCTCGACGGACCCGCTGGCCGGTCGATGCTCTACACGTCCGGGACGACCGGCCGGCCCAAGGGCGTGGTGCGCACGGGCCCGGCCACGGTGGCCGACCAGCTGGCGGCGCTCTCGGCCGTCGGCCGCGGCGTCGGGCTCGACGGGGGCGGCCCCCACCTCGTCACCGGGCCGCTGTACCACGCCGCCCCGCTGGGGTTCGCGCTCGGCGACCTGCACGCCGGCGCCGAGATCGTGCTGATGCCCCGGTTCGACGCGGCCGCCACCCTGCGCCTGATCGACGAGCGCGCGGTGCGGGCGAGCCACCTGGTGCCGACCATGTTCGTGCGCCTGCTCCGCCTCGACGAGGCGGTGCGGGCGTCGTTCGACGGGGCGTCCCTGCACACGGTGCTCCACGGCGCCGCGCCCGTCTCACCTCGGGTCAAGGCGCAGATGATCGAGTGGTGGGGACCGGTGCTCGTGGAGTACTGGGGAACGTCCGAGGCGGGCGTGTTCACACTGGTCGGCTCGCAGGACTGGCTCGACCGGCCCGGCACCGTCGGGCGGGCCGTGCCCCACTACGAGGTGTTCGCGGTCGGCGACGACGGGACCGTGCTGCCGCCGGGTGAGGTCGGGACGCTGTACTGCCGGCATCGCCGGCAGCAGCAGGTGTTCGAGTACCACGGTGCGCCCGACAAGACCGCGGCCGCCCACCTGGAGCCCGGCGTGTTCACGATGGGCGACATCGGCCGGGTCGACGCCGACGGCTTCGTCCACCTCGCGGACCGGTCGGCCAACGTGATCATCTCCGGCGGCGTGAACATCTACCCGGCCGAGATCGAGCACGTGCTGGCCGAGCACCCGGCGGTGGCCGACGTGGCCGTGTTCGGCATCCCCGACGACGAGTGGGGCGAGCAGGTCAAGGCGGCCGTCGAGCTCGCGGGCGGCGTCGACGCCTCGGCCGGGCTGGAGGCCGAGATCCTGGCCTTCGCCCGCGAGCGGCTGGCGGGCTACAAGGTGCCCCGCTCGATCGACGTCGAGGACGAGCTCCCGCGCCATCCCACGGGGAAGCTGTACACCCGCCTGCTGCGCGACCGGTACTGGCAGGGCCGGGAGCGACGGGTGTGAGGGGCCCGGGTTCCCCGGTGACGCTGCGTCGCCCTGTGGGTGACCTGTGGCGACGTTGTGTGGAACTCCGGGGAACCTGGGGATGACTGTGGAAAGTCTGGGGAAAGGCCTGGGGATTGCGAAATACCCCTTGACCTGGTGTTTCGCGGCGCGCAAGATGCTCCACATCCACCACGGCAGCACGAGCCGAAGACACGAGCGAGGGCCTTCCGGTCCGTAGCGAAGGTCTGAGGAGGCGGCAGTCTGGGGGAAGGCAGATCGCCGATGGGGTGTCTGATGCGGGGTCCACCTGCTGACAGTGCCCTGTCCCGGCCCGGGGGGAAGTCCCAGGGTCGGTGTGGCGCCAGAGCCGGCGGGCGCCGCCGGTGACAGAGTCAGGGCGATCGGCCGAACAACGGTTGGCCCCGAGCAGCGGACCGGCTAACTCCGGTCTGACGCTCGGGGCCTTCCAATTTGTGCAGCGCCGAGCGTATCGACGGCGCAGCGTCGATCGGCGGACCCTCCCGCCGGGTCCGCCGGTCGCCAGACACGGTCACGGTCCGACCGGGTCGTCGTGAGCGCTCCGCAGGGGAACGCCCGTGGTTGGCTGGGGGGCCACGAGCGTTCCGCGCCCGCCCGCCAAGGTCGGATCCCGCGGCACCTGTGCGACGTCGTGGTTGCTGGCGGGAGTCAGTGGCGGACAGCGACGAAGATGTACTCGCGGCTGTCGTCATTCAGCGGGCTGCGATCGAAGTCGCCGTAGAGTGCCTCGAGGCTCAAGCCGGCGACGTCGAGTAGCCCGAGCCACTCGTTCTTCGTTGCCCACCACAACGAGCTGCTGCTCCCGTCATCGAGCCGGAGATCGATGCGGTTGTCGGCGATGTCGTAGTGGACCCAGTGCGGAACCGGCTCGTCCTGGTGCTGCCCGTCCAGGCGTACGGCGACGCGATGGTCGAACGCGAACGCGTTCCAGGCGAACGTGCCGCCGGGGCGAAGGGAACCAGCGACTCGCTCGAACACACGACGTCGGTCAGCCCACGTCCGGAGGTGAAGGAGCGCCCGGAAGGGGCAGTAGATGAGGCCCGCTGGGTCGTCGAGCTGGAGATCGCGCATGTCGCCCTCGCGCAGGTCGAGCGTGACCCCTGCCGCGGCGGCCGCCGTGCGGGCCTGAGCCAGCATCGCCGGCGAGGAGTCGATCCCGATCACGGTCCGACCGGTTGCGAGCGCCACAGGGATCGCGACGCGGCCATTGCCGATGGCGAGCTCGACGAGTGGCCCGTCGATGTCGGCCGCGAGGCTGACGTAGAACGGCACGTCCTCCGTCATCCCTGCTGACCACTCGTCGTAGCGCGACGCGAACTGCTCATCCCAGTTCACGCGGCGAGCCTATGAGCAGGGGCCCGCGGGAGGCGGGTCAGCGCACGCGGCGGGCGTGGGTGTCGAGGATGTGGGCCGTGGCCGCCGTGACCCGGCGGGCCGTCGGGAGGTGGAGGAACTCGTTGGGCCCGTGGGCGTTCGACTCGGGCCCGAGCACTCCGGTGATGACGAACTGCGCCTGCGGGAACCGGCGGCCGAGCATGCCCATGAACGGGATCGTGCCGCCCTCGCCCAGCGACCGTGGCGGCTGGCCGAACGCTGCCCGCGAAGCGCGGTCGAGCGCCCGCGCCAGCCAGGAGGTCTCGGGCGGCGCGTGCCAGCCCGCCTCGGCCGAGCCCCGCTCGACCGTGACCCGGGCGCCGTACGGCGGGTCGGTGGTGAGCCGGCGCTCGAGCGCGTCGGCCGCGGCAACCGGGTCGGCGGTGGGCGGCACGCGCACCGACAGCTTCACCGTCGTCGACGGCCGCAGCACGTTGCCCGCCTCGGACGGGGGCGGGGCGCCCCCGATGCCGACCACCTCGAGCGAGGGCAGCCACGTCCGGGCGATGAGCTGCTGCTCGGTGCTGGCCCGCTCGGGTCGCGTGTCGCCGGCGAACGGGAAGCGGGCGGCGAAGTCGCCCAGCTCGGGTGCGGTGGCCGTGAGCTGGCGCAGGCGTTGGTCGGGGATGTCGGCGTGGAGCTCGCGCACCAGCAGCTCGCCGGTGTGCTCGTCCTCGATCCGGCTCAGCAGCGTGCGGAGGATGCGGAAGCTCGACGGCACCACGCCGCCCGCCGACCCCGAGTGCACCCCCTCGGTCAACACCTCGACGCGCAGGGTCATGTCGAGGAGGCCGCGCAGGGACGTGGTCACCCACAGCCGGTCCCAATCGCCGCACCACGAGTCGAGGGCGACGACGAGCGACGGTTCGCCCAGGCGGTCGCCGAGCAGGTCCAGGTGGGCGGGAAGGTCGGGGCTGCCCGACTCCTCGCTGGCCTCGATGAGGACGACGCAGCGGGCGTGCGAGCCGCCCGCCGCTCGCACGGCCTCGAGCGCGGTGATGGCGGCGAACGTCGAGTACCCGTCGTCGGCGCCGCCCCGGCCGTAGAGCCGGTCGCCCTCGAGCACCGGCTCCCACGGGCCGAGCCCGGCGCGCCAGCCCGAGAACGGCGGCTGCTTGTCGAGGTGCCCGTACAGCAGGACGGTGTCGTCGGCCGCGCCCTCTCCCGTGGGCGGGACGTCGACGATGAGGAGAGGAGTGCGTCCTTCGATGTGCTGCACCTCGACCTTGGCGCCGTCGAGCCTCTCGTCGACGTGGCGCTGGCACCAGTCGCGCAGCAGGTCGGTGGCCCGCGCCATGTGGCCCGCCTCGTTCCACCCCGCGTCGTACGCCACCGAGACGTTGGGGATGCGGATGTAGTCGTGCAGCACGGGGACGATGTCCTCGTCCCAGGCGCGGTCGGTGTGCGCGGTGGCGGCGGCGTCGAGGGTCACACCCTCGATTCAACCAGGTGACCGCTTGGCCCGAACAACGGACCGAATGCGTCTCCCTCAGCCGGGTGACCAGTCGGGATGACGGCCGCTGAGCCCGATCACGCGATCCAACAGCGGCGCGTCGTCGGGCACCGCGATCGCGGGACCGAACCGCCCCTCGCGGGTGGCCTCCTGCCCAGGGCCGGCCATCTGCGCGACGAATCCGTGCGCAGCCTCCAGCGACCGCGGGTCGCAGTCGAACACCTGCCCGGTCGCCCGGGCGACGTCCCAGCCGTGGATCACGAGTTCGTCCAGGGCCACGACCCCGGCAACCTCACCGGGGAGGTCGAATGGCCCGGCCCGGGTCATCCCGCTCCACGCCGCGGGGTTGCGCCACGCCTGCGCCAGGGCCGCCAGGTCCCGCGGGATGCGCGTTCGCCAGTCGTCGTCCAGGCGTGACGCGTCGCCAGACGCCGGCTGTGAGCTGACGCCCGTGGTGGACTTCGTCGCGGCCGCGGTGAAGGCCAGCGTCAGGCTGCCGACGTGGTCGAGCAGGTCGCCGACGGTGTATTCGGGACAGGGCGTCGGACCTCCGAGCCTCTCGTCGGGAACGTTGCTGATCAGGACAGCCATGCGCTCCGCGGCCGGTTCCAGGTCGACGACTGCCATGAGGACCGCTCCTTCACTCTCGCCGTCGGTGTCCATGATGGCGCAGTTCTGACGGGCCGACGCTTCGTGTTTGTGCGTCTGTCATCTGCGCCGGCCGGGAGCGATCAGATTGGGCGACGGTTAGCGTCGACACCGCATGGCCGTGGACACCGATCGCAAGCCCATCCTGCTGACCGTCGACGACGACCCCGGGGTGTCGCGCGCCGTCGCCCGCGACCTCAGGCGCAACTATGGCGACAACTACCGCGTGGTGCGGACCGAGTCGGGCCCGCAAGCCCTCGAGACGCTGCGTGAGCTGAAGCTGCGCGGCGACCTGGTGGCCGTGCTGCTCGCCGACCATCGCATGCCGGAGATGAGTGGCCTCGAGTTCCTCGAGGAGGCGATGGACCTGTTCCCCCGTGCCCGCCGCGCGCTCCTCACGGCCTACGCCGACACCGACGCCGCCATCGAGGCGATCAACGTCGTCGACCTCGACCACTACCTGCTCAAGCCGTGGGATCCGCCCGAGGAGAAGCTCTACCCCGTCGTCGATGCCCTCATCGACCTCTGGCGTGATACCGACGTGCAACCGACCAGCCAGACCCAGGTGGTCGGCCATCGCTGGTCGGCGCGCTCGTTCGAGGTGCGCGACTTCCTCGCCCGCAACTCCGTGCCCTACCGGTGGCTGACCATCGAGGAGCCCGAGGGCCGGCGCCTGTTGGCCGCTGCGGACGTGGACGCCGCCAACATCCCGCTGGTCGTGACCCCCGACAGCAACTACATGGTCGACCCGGACATCAGCGACTTGGCCGCCAAGGTGGGGCTGTCGACGACGCCGGCCACGGACTTCTACGACGTCGTGATCGTCGGCGGAGGCCCTGCCGGCCTGGCGGCGGCGGTCTACGCGGCCTCGGAGGGCCTCCGCACCGTCCTGGTCGAGCGGAAGGCCACCGGCGGACAGGCCGGCGAGAGCTCCCGGATCGAGAACTACCTGGGCTTTCCCGACGGGGTGACCGGCGGTCAGCTCACCGACCGGGCCCGGCGGCAGGCGCACAAGTTCGGCGCCGAGATCCTCACCACACGCGACGTGGTCGGGCTCGGGGTGTCCGCGTCCTCGCGGAGCGTTCGGTTCGCCGACGGCGGCGAGGTCGTGTCCCACGCGGTGTTGCTGTCCACCGGGGTCGCCTACCGCCGGCTCGGCGTGCCGGGTGCCGATGCCCTGACCGGCCGCGGCGTCTTCTACGGCTCGGCCGTGACCGAGGCACCGGCCTGCGCGGGCGATGACATCTTCATCGTCGGAGGAGCCAACTCCGCGGGTCAGGCGGCGGTGTTCCTGGCGCGGCACGCCCGGCAGGTCACCCTGGTCGTGCGGGCTGACAACCTCCAGAAGTCGATGTCCTACTACCTCATCCGCCAGATCCGCGAGATCCCCAACGTCGACGTGAGGCTGACCACCGAGGTGACGGCCGTGCACGGCGGTGATCACCTCGAGGCGATCACCCTGTGCAACAGCACGACCGGAACGCAGGAGACAGCGCAGGCGGGCTACCTCTTCGTGTTCATCGGTGCCGAGCCCCGGACGGACTGGCTCGACGATGTGATCGAGCGTGACGGGCGGGGATTCGTGCTCACGGGTCCGGACCTGCTCGTGGAGGGGAACCGCCCGCGGGGCTGGGAGCTCGACCGCGATCCGTACTACCTCGAGTCGAGCGTCCCGGGTGTGTTCGCCGCCGGCGACGTGCGGGCCAACTCGGTGAAGCGGGTCGCCTCGGCCGTCGGTGAGGGCGCCATGGCGATCCAGCTCGTTCACGGCTACGTGGAGCGCAGATGAGCGAGCGTCCGTCCGCAGCGAGGCCCTGCCGAGCGAGGCCCGGCCACCGGAGCGAGCGTGGCCCGAGCGGCCCGCTGCGTAGCAGCAAGAGCGGGGAGCAATGAGCGAGCGTCCGCGAGGCAGCAGGAGGAGCGTGCAGCGATGAGCGGTCCCGAACGGTTGAAGCCCGCGGACCTCCGCACCCTGTTCCTGTTCGAGCAGCTCGACGACGACCAGCTCGCCTGGCTGGCCGAACGTGGTCGCGTCGTCGAGTACCCGGCCGGAGCCACCATCCACGCGGAGGGGGCGCCGGCCTCGTGCTTCATGGTGCTGCTCTCCGGGGTGCTCGCGATGTACAAGCGCGTGCAGGGCGGCGAGCTCGAGCTGAACCGCACCGACTACTACGGCGCCTACACCGGGGCCTTCGACGCGTACGTGCCCGACCGCGGCGTGCCCAAGGTGTACCGGACCACCGCCCGTGCGGTCAGCGAGTGCCGCCTCTACGAGATCCCCGCCGACGACTTCGGCAGCGCGGTGTGGACGTGGTTCCCGATGGCGGCCCACCTGCTGGAGGGCGCGGCGACGCAGGGCGCGGACGCCAGTCAGATCGTGGAGCGGCACGAGCGCTTGGTGGCGCTCGGCTCGGTGACCGCCGGCCTCACCCACGAGCTGAACAACCCGGTGGCCGCGGTGATGCGGGCCAGCGCGACGCTGCGAGAGATGCTCGCCGAGATGCGGGAGAAGGTCGGGGTGATGGTTCGCAGCCAGCTCCCCGCCAACCAGCTCGAAGCGATCGCCGACCTGGCTGGACAAGCGCTCGAGCGCCGCAGGCAGGCCCCGATCCTGTCGCCACTGGAAACGTCCGATCGCGAGGAGGAGCTCGCCGACTGGCTGGAGGACCACGGCGTCACGGCGGCTTCGGCCATGGCCCCCACGTTGGTCGCCGCTGGCGTGGACCTCGGTTGGCTCCAGCGTTTCGCGGAGGTGATGCCGCCGCCGAACCTGGAGGCGGGCCTGTCCTACCCCGTGCGCGCCCTGGAGTCCGACGCCCTGCTCGACGAGATCACCGAGGCCGCCGGCCGCATCTCCGAGCTGCTGGCCTCGGTCAAGCAGTACACGCAGATGGACCGGGCGCCGCTGCAGACCTTCGACGTGCACGAGGGCCTCGACGCCACGTTGACGATGCTCGGCCACAAGCTCGGCGACGGCGTCGGCGTGGTCCGCGACTACGACCGTTCCCTCCCGCACATCGCCGCCTTCCCCGGGGAGCTCAACCAGGTCTGGACGAACCTGATCGACAACGCGGTCGATGCCATGGATGGCCACGGCACGCTGACGGTGCGCACGCGCCCGGGTCTCGACGACCGCTTGGTCGTCGAGATCGGCGACACCGGACCAGGAATTCCCGACGACGTTCGCAACCGGATCTTCGAGCCGTTCTTCACCACCAAGCCGATGGGAAAGGGCACGGGTCTCGGCCTCGACATCGCCTGGCGGATCGTCGTCGGTCGCCACCGGGGCGACATCAGACTGGAGTCGGCGCCGGGCGACACCCGGTTCCAGGTGGTCCTTCCCGTCGAGGAGCCGGACCCGAACATGGACGTCGCGGCGGCATACGAAGAATGACGGCGGGATACACGGTGAGATACACGGTGGGATACACACTGGCGAACGTAGGGTGAACGGTGTGAAAGTTCATGGTTATGAGCGACTCGGAACTTATCGCTGACTCAACCCCCAGCGTGAGGACCGAGCTACCGTTCGTCGTTGACCTGCGTGATGATGCCGCACGGGAGCCAGCCCTCACCGGGGGTAAGGCCGCGTCGCTGGCGCGGGCCGCGACTGCCGGCCTCGCCACCCTCCCCGGCGTCGTGCTGACCACGGCCTTCTCGGATGCCGTCGATCGCGGTGCAGACGTGGCTCGACACCCAGCGCTGCGGGAGGCCTACGAGCGGGCCGACGGCGACCGAGCGCCCCTCGTGGCCCGCAGCTCCTCGGTGGTCGAGGACACGGCCGAGTCGTCCATGGCCGGTCAGTTCGAATCGATCATCGGGATCGACGGCTTCGACGAGTTCGCCAAGGCGGTGGCGGCGGTGCTGGATTCACGCGAGCGTGCCGGCGCCGCCGACCAGCCGATCGCCGTGCTGGTCCAACCTCTGATCGACCCGCGATTCGGCGGGGTGATGTTCGGCATCGATCCGGTGTCGGGCCGCACCGACCGCCGGACCGTCACCGCGGTGCGGGGCGGGCCGGAACCCCTGGTCAGCGGCGAGGTCGACGGCTCGCGGTACGTGCTCGAGGCGCCGTCCGGCAAGGTCCTCGAGTTCGCAGCCAACGACGGACCGGAGCTGGGGCGGGCCGAGCTCCGCCCGCTCGTGGCCCTCTCCGACCAGGTCGCGTCGGTGTTCGGCGGGCCGCAGGACGTGGAGTGGGCCATCGCCGCCGACACGCAGCTGTGGCTGCTGCAGTCCCGCCCGGTCACGACCGAGATCCGCGGCGTACCCCGGGGGCCCGTCTACGGTCCTGGCCCGGTCGCGGAGACCTTCCCCGAGCCCCTCACGGAGCTGGAACGCGATCTCTGGGTCCCCCCGCTCCGCGAGGCCGTCGCCGAGGCCGTGCTCCTCGCCGGGGCCGCCACCCAGGCCGATGTCGACGCCAGCGAGGTCGTCGTCTGCCGTCGATGGGCGCGTCGCCATCGACCTGCGCCTCGCGGGCGAGCTCAAGCCCAAGCACACGACGCTCAACAAGCTGAACCCGATCGCCGCCTCCCGCAACCTGCGTGGAGCCTGGCGGATCGGGCGCCTGCGCGCGGCGCTGCCTCGGCTCGCCGAGCACCTCCTCGACCGCACCGACGCGGACCTCGCGGACGTACCCCCGCTCACCGAGCTGACGAGCCGGCAGCTGCTCGGGATGCTCCACCGCAGCCGGCTCATCCTGCGTGCGCTGCACGCCCACGAGATCCTCATGGGCATGCTCACCGACACCGGCGGCAACCTCATGACCGGCGCGTCGGTGGCGCTACGGGTTCTCGCCGAGGCTCGCCAGGACGGCCTGACCGACGAGGAGATCATCGCCCGGAGCCCGGCCGTGCTGGCCCTGACCGCACCCCAGGTCGCCCGAGCGCCGGTCCTGCCCGAGGAGGCGGTGGGGGTCTACGCCGCGACGGGCTGCCAGAGCTGCAGCGACAACGGCATCCTCCGCGAGGCCCTCCGACTGCGGGTGCGGTGGGTGCAAGAGGTGTCGGGCCGCGCCGCCTGGCAGCTGGGCGAGCGCCTCACGTTCACCGGCGACCTGACCGAGCCCGAGCTCATCCGCCACATGACCCTCGAGCATCTCGAGGCGGTCGCGACCAAGCGAGCTGTCGTGGTGCCGGCCCTGGTGTCGAGCCACGCCCACGACTTCGGTGCCCCGCTTCCCGCCTGGTTCCAGCTCTCCGACCTGGGCAAGCCGATCAGGGCGCAGTGTGCCAAGGAGGTCGGCGGGGGCACCGGAGCGGGTGGCGGTTCCGGCAGTGGGCCGGTCACGTTCGATGCTGCCGATCCGCCCACCGGCTCGGTGCTCGTCACCACGACGTTGTCACCCGGGCTCGGACCGCTGCTGCCGCGCCTCAAGGGCATCGTGGCCGAGACGGGCTCGGTGCTGTCCCACCTCGCGATCCTCGCCCGTGAGGCCAGGGTGCCCACGATCGTCGGCTACGCCGGTGCGACCGAGGACCTTCCCGAAGGTGCGGTCGTGCTCGTCGACGGCGATACCGGACGAGTCACCATCCAGAACGAGAACGGGAGCACCCCGTCATGAAGGTCATCGGCTGGTTGGCCGGGATCGGCACCCTGCTCGCGGGTGGCCTCTACATGGTCGTCTCGCTCAACCGCTGGGAGTGGAACCGGGCGCTGTTCTTCGGCCTGATCGTCCTCATCGCGGAGGTCGGCCTCGCGACCGGGCTGGTGCTGCGCCGCCTGGCACGTCTCGAGTACCGCCTCGAACGGGACGAGGACCCCGAGGTGCGCGACATCCTGCGCGACACGCGGCCGCCCTCGCGCGACCGCTTCGCGTGGCTGCGCGAGTCGTCCCAGCAGATGAACGTGTTCATCACCTTCCTGGTGGGCGGGGGCGTGCTCATCTCGGGCATCGCCTGGGTCGTCGACCGAGTCGCATCGAACACGACGTCACCGGCCGGCGAGGAGAATCTCGGCCGTCGGATCGAGCGGATCAGCTACCCGTCCGGCGGGTTGCTCCTCGATGACGTCACGGTCCTGGCGCAAGAGGTGCCGGGCGCCAACGACGATCAGATCCGCCAGCTGTTGCGCCGCGGCGGCCGCCCGTGACCAAGCTGACGCCGGGGCGGGTGGTCCTCGGGGCCATCGGCCTGGCGGTGGGCGTGGCGGCGGTGTTGGCTCTCCGGGAGGCCACCCTCTCGACCCACGAGCCAGTCGCCGGCGACGGGATCGAGTTGGTCGTGTCCGCCAAGACCGAGGGCGGTGAGCGGGACCAGACCCTGCCCGAGATGGTGGAGGCGCAGCTGCAGACGTGCCGCCTCGAGGTGACCTCCGACCTGGACGGCCCGATCGAGTCGCTGGGCGACGGCCGCTTCCGGGCCGTGCTGACCCCGGCGATGGACGAGACGAACCGCCGCCAGTTCCGCGGCTGTGTCGAAGACTTCATGATCGACCACGTGCAGATCGACGTGATCGAGCTCAGCGTCGTCGGCTGACGCCCTGATCCTGTCAAGACGGGCGCGCGCCAGACACGTCCGTGGCGGTGGTGCCCCGCCCGGTCCGGCCGGTCCGGGACAGTGCGACCGCCAGCGCCACGACTGCGAGAGCGATGGTCGTGAACAGGGCGTCGACCTCGGCCCCGACCGGGATGAGCGCCAGCGATGTCGCCACCGCGGCGACGCACAGGGCGCCCGGCGGGTCGCCGCGGCGCAGCCGGATCCCGGCGAGCCCGGCGAAGAACAGCGCCACGCCACCGGCGTAGGCCCCGGCGAACACCGGGTCGAGCGCCTCGTCGTGGTGCGCCAGCACCTCGTGGATCCCCACCGCGGCGAAGACGATGCCCAGCACGAGGGGGACGTGCAGGTAGCTGTAGAGGTCGCGTGCGAGGCGGGCCCGGTCGTGCCCCTCCGCGCCGACGAGCGCCCGTTCGCTGGCGTCGGCGTCGTGCGTGAAGTAGTCCCACCACAGGCCCGCCAGGAGGGCCATGACCGCCAGGCTCGTGCCGGCCAGCGCCCAGTCGACCGTGAACTCGTCGGTGCCCGCGCCGATGGCCACGATCGACTCGCCGAGGGCGATGATCACGATCAACCCGTGGCGCTCGACGAAGTGGCCGGGATGCACCGTGAAGCCGGCCACGCCGCTGATGTACGGCCCGATGTAGCTGATGGCGATGGCGGCGACCCACAGCGCGGTCTGGGCCGTGCCATCGCTCAGCCCGGCCGCCACGAGCAGCACCGCGGCGCCGAGGTTGGACGGGGCGAGGCGCAGGATGGCCCGCCGCGTGGCCTCGGGACTCTCGCCCGCGAGCGCGAACAGGGCGGCGTGCAGCACCATGACGACGAGGTAGCCGAGGGCGAAGGCGACGCCGCCGCCGCCCCACGCCGTGGGGACCGCGAGGGCCGTGACCAGCGTGGCGGCCATGCTCGCCAGCAGGACGACGCGAGGTGCGACCGCGGCGGTGTCGACGGTGTTCGTCAGCCAGGCGTAGGCGCCCCACGCCCACCACAGCACGGCGAACATCAGGACCCCGCGGACCAGGCCGACGGCGGTCGAGTCGTCGCTGATCGCCCCGGTGATCTGCGTGATGGCGAACACGAAGACCAGGTCGAAGAACAGCTCGAGCGTGGAGACCCGCGCCCCGGATTCCTGCATCGGGCGCGAGTGTGCCGCGGGCGGCCCGCCGTGCCTCTCGAATTCCTCGGGGTCAGCCGGCGGGGACCCACACGAGGGACAGGGCCGTCACCCGGACGTCCGACTTCTCGAGCGGGACCTCCACGGTCTCGATCTCGGCGGCCTTGGCGTTCCACTCGTCGTCGATCGCCGTCAGCTCTGCGGCGAGGTCGGCCTCGAGGTCGGCCAGCGCCTGCTGCCGCTCGCTCGCCCGGTTCTGCGCGGTCTCGACCCGCTGCGCCGCCTCGCCGCTGCGGCTCCGGCCCGTGAGGACCCGCCCCACGTCGCGGGCCATCGAGCGGGCGCGGCGCTTCCCGCCGAGCACGGCGCCGAGCAGGGCGCCGGCCCCGGCGGCGAGGTCGCTGCTGCGCCGGGTGTCCTGCGCCGCCCGGGCCTGGTCGACCCGGTCGGACGCGGTGTCGAGGGCGACCCGGGCCTTGGCGATGCGGGCCTCGTACTTCTGCTGCAGCTTCACCTGGGCGGCGTCGCCCTCACCGTCGGCCGCGGCCTGGCAGCGCGCCGCGAAGTCGCCGTCGCTCTCCCCAGGGCGGGACGCCAGCTTCAGCGCCTTGTTGCGCCGGAGCTGGGTGGTGCGGTTGCGATAGAGGTGGTCGACCAGCGCTTTCTCGGCCGCGGCGAAGTAGGCCTTCCGGCCCAGCGGGGCCGCGGTCGGTACGTAGGTCGCCCCGGCGGGCGCCTCGGTGCGCAGGTCGCGGTCGTCGTGGTCGACGGCGATGGCCGCGGCCGGGTCGACGGCGTCCCCGAGGGGGTGGACGACCGCCTCGTACTCCTCTGTCACGCGCAGGTCGAGCGCGTCGTCGTCGAACAGCAGCGACACCCGGGCGACGAGCGCGGGGGCGAGCGGCGATCCCGCCGGCCCGAACCCCGCCTGTGTCGCCCACGGGGCGGCCGGGTCGAGCCAGCGCACGGGCACGCCCTCGGCCACCGGCGGGGCGACGGGCCCGGCGTCGCCCGCGGCTGCGGGCGCGTCCGCGGGTGATGTGGCCGGCTCCGCCGTGAGCGCGGCGCGCCGGTCGGCCATCAGCGTCGAGATCTGCTCGCGGGTCAGCGGGCCCCGCAGGTACGACATCGCCCAGCGGGTCGTGAACAGCGACGGCGCCGACGCGCCCGCGGCGCGCAGCATGAACTGGCGCTTGTCGAGGCTGCCGATCAGGTCGCCCGCGGCGCGCACGTCGACCTCGCCGCCGGCGGAGGACAGGCCGTCGAGCAGCCGCGCCTTGTCCTGCTCGGTCTGCAGGCGGCCGATCATCCAGGTGCCCGCGTTGGACAGGCCCTTGTAGTCGACGTCGACCGGGTTCTGCGTGGCGAGCACCATCCCGACGCCGAACGCCCGGGCCTGCTTGAACAGCGTGAGGATCGGCGCCTTGGCCGGCGGCGCCGCCGTCGGCGGCACGAAGCCCATCACCTCGTCGAAGTAGACGAGCACCCGCAGCGTGTCGGTCCCCGGCTGGCGGCGCATCCAGGTGACGAGCTTGCCGAGCAGCAGGGAGACGACGAACTGGCGCTCCTCGTCGGCGAGGTGCGCGAGGTTCACGATGGCGCACGCCGGGCGGGCGCCGTCGTCGGACCGCAGCAGCCGGTCGAGGTCGAGGTCGGGGCCCTCGGCCCACGCGGCGAACGCCCGGGAGGCGAGCAGGCCGTTCAGCTTCATGGCCAGCGCCGTGCGGTCCTTCGGCGGGAAGAAGGCGTCGAGGTCGTACACGCCCAGCTTGCGCAGCGGCGGATCCTGCACCTGGGCGACGAGCGTGGCCAGGTCGAGGTCGGTGCCTGCGTCCCAGGCGTCGTGGACGAGGTTGGCGAGCAGGATGTGCTCGCGCCCCGACAGCGGGTCCGACGTCACGCCCACCATGCCCAGGAGACCCGACGTGAACCCCTCGACCTCGTCGGCGACCGTCTCGGCGTCGCTGCCCTCGGCGGGACGGCGGAGGCTGCCCACGACGTTGAGCGGCACGCCCGAGGTCGAGCCCGGCGTGTAGATCGTGAAGTCGGCGGCCGCCCGGAGCGCGGCGATGCGCTCGGCGCCGATGCCCCAGCCCGCGAGCCCGTCCCGCCACTGCGCGGCGACCCCGGCCGGATCGCCGCCCTCGACCCACGGGGCGAAGTCGTCGGGCGCCAGGTCGGGGAAGGTGAGCAGCAGGTTCCCGAGATCGCCCTTCGGGTCGATGGCGATGACCGGGACGCCGGCCAGCAGCGCCTCCTCCAGCAGGACGACGCCGAGCCCGGTCTTGCCCGATCCGGTCATGCCGACGATGACGCCGTGGGTCGTGAGGTCGGCGGCCTCGAGCAGAACGGGCTCGCCGGTGCGCTCGCGGGAGCCCGGGTCGATCGCCTCGCCGAGGTAGAGGTGCCCCGCCGGGATGTCCGGCACGGCCGTCCCCGTCGACATGGCCGCCATCGTAGGTGGGCCTGCCAACGCGGCGGGTGAGGAACGCGGGCGGGTCAGGCGCCGTCGAAGGCGGGCATCGATTCCCGGAACTTCGCCAGCAGGTGCTCGCCCGCGGTCGTCGGGCCGTAGCGGGGCTGCTCGCCGGCCGGGACGCAGGTCGGCAGGACCTCGATGGTGGCGTGGTGGTCGAGGTCCATGAAGAACACGACCGAGAAGCGGTCGCGACCGTCGGGCGGGACGACCCGGTGGACGGTCGAGCGGTAGCGGTCGTTGGTCCAGCGGGCCATGAGGTCGCCGATGTTGACCACGAACGCGCCCGGCACCGGCGGCACGTCGACCCACGTCGTGGCGTCGCGGTCGAGGACCTGCAGGCCCCCCACGTCGTCCTGCGCGAGCACCGTGACGGCGCCCCAGTCGGTGTGGGCGCCCGCGCCCAACACGCCCTCGACCGGCTCGGCCGGCCGGGGCGGGTAGTGCAGCAGCCGCATCGTGGCGATGGGCACCTGGTGGAACGGGGCGAAGGCGCCCTCGTCGAGCCCGAGGGCGAGCGCCATGCCGGCGAGGAGGCGCTCGGTCAGGGCACGGGCTGCGTCGTAGAACGCCTCGACCGGCGCCCGGAACCACGGCATGTTCTCGGGCCACGGATTGGGGCCGTGCATCGGGGTGCCGGCCACGACCAGCGGGTGGTCCCACGGCAGGTCGAGGCCGACGTCCCACACCTCCTTCAGGTCGGCGCCGGCCGCGTCGGGGTCGAGCTGCTGGCTGGCGATCCCGTCGTAGCCCCGGTTGAGCACGCCGTCGGTCAGCGACGTCACCGCCTTGCGCTCGAGCGGCTGGGCGAAGAACCGGCGTGCGGTGGCGAAGGCGCCGTCGACCACGGGCTGCGGGACGCCGTGGCCGACGACCGACAGGAACCCGACGTCCTCGCAGGCGCGGCCGAGCTCGCCGGCCGTGGTGCGGCGGACGGCAGGGTCGGGGTCGGCGAGGCCGCGGATGTCGACGACGGGGACGGCGATGGACACGGGGCCGACGGTAGGCCCCGCGTGTTTCGCGCCGGTTACCGGCGACGGCTGCGGCGCGCCCGCCCGATCAGGTCGAGGACTACGCCGCGGCCGCGACGACGAGCGCGACGATCGCCACGACCCACAGCATGAGGAGGCAGGTGGCGATGATCCCGCAGATGCGCCCGGCCTGGACGGTGCTCCGGTTCGCGTAGACCATCGGGTTGGCGTCGATCTCGGCCAGGGCGTTGTTGCCCATCACCCAGGCGAACGGCCCGGTGAGCGGGCAGAACACGACGCCGAGGATGCCGAGCACGAGGATCGTCGTCCCCTGCGGGTGCTCGCGGGCGCCGTAGCCGCCGTAGGGCTGCCCGTAGGCGTAGGGCGGCGGCCCGTAGCCCGGCGGGGGCCCATAGCCCGGAGGCGGTCCGTACCCGGCCGGCGGCGCCTGGCCCGGTGGTGGCGGTGCGTCGCGAGGAGGCGGCGCGTCCCGGGGCGGGGGCTCGTGGCCGGGTGGCGGCGGAGGAGAGCCCATCGACACGGTGACGCCGTCAGCCTGCGGCGACGATGATGAGCCAGCCGACGCTCAGGGCGAACCCGATGATCCCGCAGATCATCCCCGCGAGGACCTGACCGCGGTTCGTGTAGGCCTGCGGGTTGGCGTCGATCTCGTCGAGGGCGTTCTTCCCCATGATGGCGGCGATCGGCCCGAGGACGATGCCGAAGCAGGAGATGCTGAGGATCCCCAGCACGAGAACCATGGTGCCGCGTGGGTGGGGCTGCGCATAGCCGCCCCCATAGGACGGTCCGGTGGCGGGCGGGGGCGGAGGTGGCATCGACATGGCGGGTGATCGTACGAGAGTCGCGTCCCCCGTGTGGGTCATGTGCCGCGCCGGTGGTGCCGTGCCATCGTCGGGCATGGTCGACGACCCGCCCCCGGCCCGCCTCCGCTTCCGGCTCCGGCCGGCGCGCCCGTCGCCTCGGGGGCTCGACGGCGGGCGGGACGAGCCGCTCGGGCTGGGCGAGGACCGGGATGGACTGCTGTACGTCCCCGACACCGCCGAGCCCGGCGCGCCCGTGCTGGTCTTCCTCCACGGCGCATCCGGCAGCGGGCGGCGCCACCTGCGGGCCGTGCTGGCCGCAGCCGACCGGTACGGCGTCGTGCTGGTGGCGCCCGACTCGCGGCATCCCGCGACGTGGGACCTCATCGCGGAGGGCCGGTTCGGCCCCGACGTGGCGTTCCTCGACCGGGTGCTCGATGCCGTGGCCGACGGCCTCGACCTCGACGTCGACCTCGACCGGCTGGCGGTCGGGGGCGTGTCCGACGGTGCGTCGTACGCCCTGGCGCTCGGGCTGAGCAACGGCGACGTGTTCGGGTCGGTGCTGGCGTTCTCGCCCGGCTTCCTCGTCGTGCCCGCCCCGATCGGCCGCCCGCGGGTGTTCGTGTCGCACGGCAACGCGGACCCCGTGCTCCCGATCGACGCCTGCAGCCGATCGTTCGTCCCCGCCCTGCGGGAGGCCGGTTACGACGTCCGCTTCGACGAGTTCGAGGGCGGCCACACGGTGCCGCCGCCCGTGTCCGACGGGGCGGTGCGCTGGTGGCTCGGCGCGCCCGCTGCCTGACCCGGACGCGGGGTGGCTCGCCGTCGCCGTCGGACCGGCCGATGAGTCCGGGCGGCGCCCACCGTCCTCTTTGCATGACGTCATCGACCCCTGGCGCGGCGGCCGCCCGGCCGCTACGTTCTTCGAACATGCGTTCGCCTGACGATCCAGCTGACGACCCAGGTCATGACCCACGTGACGACCAACCTCATCCCGACCCTGGAGACGGCCCGTCCGACGCCTCGGCCGTCCGGGCCGAGGGGCTCGTGCGCACGTTCGGCGGGCTGACCGCGGTCGACGGTGTCGACCTCGACATCCCGCGCGGCGAGATCTACGGGTTCCTCGGCCCGAACGGGGCGGGCAAGTCCACGACCGTGCGCATGCTGTGCACGCTCCTGGCGCCGTCGGGCGGCCGGGCAACGGTGGCGGGGTACGACGTCGCCACCCAGCCCGGCGCTGTCCGGCTGCGCATCGGCGCCGCCCTGCAGGAGGTGGCGCTCGACCCCAAGCAGACGGGTGCCGAGCTGCTCCGCCTCCAGGGCGTGCTCTACGGCCTGCCGAAGAGCGCGATGACGGCCCGCGTCGCCCAACTGGGCGAGCTCATCGACCTCACCGACGCCCTCGACCGGCCCATCGCCACCTACTCCGGGGGCATGCGGCGCCGGCTCGACCTGGCGGCCGCACTCGTGCACAACCCCGACATCCTGTTCCTCGACGAGCCCACCACCGGGCTCGACCCGGTGAGCCGGGCAAGCGTGTGGGCCGAGGTACGCCGGCTCAACCGCGAGCTGGGCATGACGATCTTCCTGACCACCCAGTACCTCGAGGAGGCCGACGAGCTGGCCGACCGGGTGGGCATCATCGACAAGGGCCGCATCGTGGCCGAGGGCACGCCGGCCGAGCTCAAGCGCACGGTGGGCACCGACGTGATCGTCGTGCGCATCGACGCCGGCGATGCCGCCGGCGTGTGCCCGATCGTCGAGAAGGTGCCGGGGGTGCAGAGCGTCGAGGTGCGCGGGCCCGAGCTGGTCATCGCCACCGACAGCGGGCCGGCCACCGTCAGCCCCGTGGCCGTGGCGCTCGCGGGCTGCGAGGTCGAGGTGCGCGAGCTCACCCTGCGCACGCCCACGCTCGACGACGTGTTCCTCGACCTGACCGGCACGCGCATCGAGCACGACGACGACCGCGGCGACAGTTCCGACGCCGGCCACGACGACCACGAAGGGGTCCCGACATGACGACCATCGCTGCCGACCCGGCGTCGGGCGACGCGCTCCGGGCCCGCCCGGCCGGCCTCGTCCACGACGTGTCCGCCATCGCCGGACGCGCCCTTCGCGCGGTGCCCCGCGACCTCGAGGCGGTCATCCCGCCCGTGTTCATCGCCGTCTTCTTCTTCCTCGTGAACATCGCCACGCTCGGGCAGCTGACCGAGCAGATCCCCGGGCTCAACTACGAGGCGTTCCAGATGGCGACGGCCATCCTGCTGGGCGTCACCGGCGTCTCGCGGGCACCCGCACTGGTGCTCGACGTGCAGGACGGCTACCTCGACCGGATGCTGCTCACGCCCGTCAAGCGCACCGCGATCCTGCTCGGCCACATGGCCGCCGACGTCACCGTGGCCGCGGCGCTGACGCTGCCGATCATCCTCATCGGCCTCATCCTGGGGGTGCGGTTCGAGGGCGGCCCGCTCGGCATGGTCGTGTTCGTCGGGCTGGCCGCGCTGTGGAGCCTGGCCTTCGCCGGGTTCGCCTACGCCATCGCCCTCAAGACCGGGAACCCGGCGGCGGTGAACTCGAGCTTCCTGCTGTTCTTCCCCTTCCTGTTCCTGACGTCCTCGTACGTGCCGCGGAGCGAGCTCTCCGGGTGGCTGGACACGGTCGCCACGTTCAACCCGGTGACCTACCTCCTCGAGGGGCTGCGGTCGCTGGTGATGGCCGAGGGCTGGCAGTGGGACGATCTGGGCGCGGCGCTCCTCGCCATCGCCATCGTCGGCGCCGTGAGCATGACACTGTGCTTCGCCGCCCTCCGCGGGCGGGTGGCGCGGGGCTGATCACCGCTCCTCACGCGGCCCTCATCTGGCGCGGGCATCGTCCGCACCAGGGCCGGCGCGCGCCGGCCCCGAGAGGCGCGAGACGGGAGCACACATGACCGACGACGACACCCCCGCCGGCGAGCCTGCGACCGGGCCCGCGGGCGGACCCGTGATCCGTCGGCGCCGCGTCCCGCGCCGGGCCGCGATCGGCGCGGTCGTCGTGGCGGCGGTCGCCGCCGTCACCGCGGTCACCGCCGGCGCCGTCACGGCGGCGCAGGGCGGGGAGGCGCCCGCCGATGCCGCCGACGTCGCTGGTGCCGGCTCCCCCGGCACCGGCGCAGGCCAGGCTCATGAGGGGTCGTCACCGGGCGACGATGCCGCCGCTCCAGCCGGGGCAGATCACGGAACGCGTGCCCGCCACCGGCACGACCCGCTCGAGCCGTACGAGCAGCGGTACGCCGACGCCACCGAGGACGAGCGCCGGGCCGCCGACGAGCTGCTGGCGTCGGTGCGGTCGGCGCTCGCGCCCTACGCGGACGTGGACGCTGCCGTCGCCGCCGGCTACCAGCCGCCCCGCCGGCCGCGGGGCCCTACGGTGCACTACGTCGACAGGTCGGTCGCCCAGGAGGGGCGCGTCCTCGACCCCAGCCGGCCGAACGGCCTCGTCTACGGCACCGATCCCGCCGGCGAGCCGGTACTGCTGGGGGCGTTCTTCGTGGCGCCACCCGCGACCCCGGCGCCGTCGCCGGCGGGCGATCTCGTCGTGTGGCACAGCCACGCTCCGTCCTGCCCAGGGTTCTTCGCGACCGCCGACGAGCCCTGCACCGACGCCCGCCGCATGCTCCACGTGTGGACCGCCGACCAGGTCGAGCTCGTCGGCGGGCGCGATCAGCCGGTCGAGGTCGAGGTGGTCGACCCGTTCGGCGCGCCGTTCCGGGCGTCGGTCGCCCGGGCGGGCTGAGCGGTCGTGGGCGGGAGCGCGGTGCGCGCCCGCTCGCGTCCGCCCCGTCCGGCCGTCCCGACGTCGTGACGAGCGGGATGGGACCATACGGCCCGATGCAGGATCGGACCGTCGTGCTCGTGGTCGAGGACGACGACCAGATCGCCGAGCTGGTCGCGCTGTACCTCGAGCGCGAGGGCCTGGCGGTCGTGCGGGCCCGGGACGGCTACGGCGGGGTCGCCGCAGCCGCCGAGTGCCGGCCCGCGCTGGTCGTCGTCGACATCGGCCTGCCCGGGGGGATCGACGGGCTCGAGGTGTGCCGCCGGCTGCGGGCCGACGGCCCGGTGCCCATCCTCGTCCTCACCGCCCGGGGCGACGAGGCCGACAGGGTGCGGGGATTCGAGCTGGGCGCCGACGACTACGTGACCAAGCCGTTCTCGCCGCGCGAGCTCGTCGCCCGCGTGCAGGCCATCCTGCGCCGCGCCGGCACCGGAACGCCCGCCACCGCCGTGACCGTCGGCGACGTCGAGGTGGACCTGGCCCGCCACGAGGCCCGCCGCGGGGGAGAGGCGGTCGCCCTGGCGCCCCGGGAGTTCGCCCTCCTCGCGGCGCTCGTGCAGCACCGCGGCGTCGTGCTGTCCCGGCGGCAGCTCCTCGACCTGGCCTGGGGGTACGACTTCTTCGGCGACGAGCGGACGGTGGACGTCCACGTGCGCCAGCTCCGCCGCAAGTTGGGCGACGGCCTGCCGCTCGCCACCCTCCGCCGCACCGGCTACCGCCTCGGGTAGATAGCGAAGTCACGCCATGCGCCGTCGCCTGGTGGTCGCGATCGTGGGGGCTGTCGCCGCGGCCGTCGTCGTGGTCGGGGCCGGCACCCTCGCCCTCACGCGGATCGACGCGCGGCAGCGCAGCGAGGGCGGGCTGGCCGACCAGGCGCGGGCCCTGGCCGAGGTGCTGGGGGACGTCCGGCGGGCGCGGGCGCCGGTGGTCGCCGGCCGGTTGGAGGGGTCCCTCGGCGTCGACGACGTCGAGGTGTTCCTGCTCGACTCGCCCGCGCCCGAGCTGACCTCCGAGGAGGTGGCGCGGCTCCGCGCCGGGGAGACGGTGTCGTTCCGGCGCCGGGACCGCGTGTACGCCGCGGCACCGGTCGTCAGACTGCCAGCCGACCCGACGCCCCAGGCCGTGCTGCTCGCCGACACGGTCGATGCCGACTTCGGCCCCGCGGGCCGCTGGTTCGTCGTCGCGGGAGCGGCCACCGCCCTCGCCGGCGTCGCGGCGGCCTTCGCAGTGGCCCGCACGCTGGCGCGGCCGGTGGCCGCCACCGCCGCCACCGCGGACCGGATCGCGGAGGGCGACCTCGACGCCCGTGTCCCCGAGCCGAGCACGGGCTCTGCCGACGACGAGCTGGCCCGCCTGGCCCGGTCGATCAACGCCATGGCCGCGTCGCTGCAGCAGGCACGCCACGCCGAGCGCGACTTCCTCCTGTCGGTGTCCCACGACCTGCGCACCCCGTTGACGGCGATCGGCGGCTGGGCGGAGGCGCTGGCCGACGGTGCGGCGCCGGACCCGGCCGCCGCGGGCGAGACGATCCGCGTGGCGTCCGCCCGGCTCGACCGCCTGGTGCGGGACCTGCTCGACCTCGCCCGCCTGCGGGCCCGGGCCTTCACCCTCGACCTGACCACCATCGACCTGCGCGAGGTCGCGACCGGGACGCTCGAGGGGTTCCGTCCCGAGCTCGAGGACTCGGGCCTCGCGGTGGCGATCGACGTGCCCGCCGTCCCGGTCCTCGTCGAGGGGGACGCCGACCGGCTGGCCCAGGTCGTCGCCAACCTCGTGGACAACGCCGGGCGCCACGCCGACACCCGGCTGCACGTCGAGGTGCACCCGGACGGCGACCGGGCGCTGCTGGCGGTCGAGGACGACGGCGCGGGCATCCCGGCCGCCGAGCGCCCGCTGGTCTTCGAGCGCCTGCACGGCGGCACGCGGCCAGCGGCACGCGCCGGGACCGGGACCGGGCTCGGCCTCGCCATCGTCCGGGAGCTGGCCCGCGCCATGGGCGGCGACGCCGTCGCCGAGGAGGCGCCGTCGGGCGGGGCCCGGCTCGTGGTCACGCTCCCGCTGCGGAGGTGACCCAGCGGACAGCCCTCACTCGGCGGCGTCGATCGGTTGGACCGGCGGGTAGGTGTAGTCGCCGTCGAGGACGGCGTCGCCGGGAAGGTAGAGCCGCAGCATCAGCACGAACGGACCCTCGGGCACCGGAAGCCAGTTGACGGCCCGCCCCTCGGCGACCGCCACGGGCTCGTCGTGGGACAGGACGATCTCGAGCGAACCGTCGTCGCCGAAGGCGAGGCCCGGGGTCCGGTCGCCGATCGTGTAGCGGCCGCTCGGGTGCTCGGCGAAGAACATGTCGTCGCCGTAGACCGACAACGACCAGAACGCGTCGACCGGCGGCAGCTCGCCCTCGGGGAAGGTGATGCGGTAGGTCGCGCTCCCGTCGAGGGGGTCGCCCTCGGCATCGACCCGGGCGACCGGGTACACGGCCTCGTCGGCGATGTTCGCACCCCAGCCGACCCGGGCGACGGCCGCCCGCAGCAGCGTGTCGTCGCCGTACCGCCCGATGTGCAGGTTGGCCGACCAGCCGTTGGCGGTCTGGCCCAGCGCGGCGGCCTCCTCGACGATCCGCTCGTGACCGGCCGCGGCGCCCTCGTCGAGCACGTCGACGAGGCCAGAGTCGCTCCCAGCGTCCGTGTCGGTGGTCGCGCCGGCGGGGTGCTCTCCGGGGCCGATGCCGAGGTCCTCGGCCCGGGCGAAGAGCTCGCGCTGGGCGGCGGTCGTCGGCGGGTTCACCGCCAGGGCATCGCCCAGCTCGTCGAAGAAGGCGGCGTCGGCGGGGATGTCCTGCGGTGTGCCGAGGGGCTCGCCGAGCGGCGGGGGCGGTGGGGCTGCCGGGCCGCCGGTGAGCGCGCTCAACGGTCGGAGGCTCGTCTGGCCGCTGATGGCGGTGACGTTGGCGATGTCGGCCTCGTCCTCGACGAGGAACCGCCCGAGCAGGAAGACCTGCGGTGTGGTCGCCTCGATCCGGTCGGCGCCGGCCGGCAGCTCGCCGTCCCAGCCCGGCGGGGTGATCACCCAGGTGCCGGCGCGGCCGCCGGTCGCACGCGTCCCGACGTAGGCGAACGACTCGGTCCAGGCGTCGAGGAACTGGTACGTGAAGTAGCGATCGGTGATCTCGGGCAGCGTGAGCACCATCGGCTCCGCCCGCAGGTCGAGCACGGCGATCGAGTACAGCGTGTCGCGGTTGGGCGCCACGATGGTGCGGCTCTGCGGTCCGGCCAGACTGTTCTGCCAGAACAGGCGGTTGACGCCGACCAGACCGCCCAGGCGCTGCAGGGTGCGCACCGACACGACGAGCGGGTAGCCCGCCACGTACGTGTGCGTCGCCAGCTCGGTGTCGGTCATCTCTTCGCTCGGCGCTCCGTCGATGGGTGCGTCGCCGCCGGCGGCTCCGTCGCCCGCCCCGTCGCCGCCGGCCGAGCACGCCGAGACGGTGAGCACGCCGGCCAGCAGCGCGGCGGCGACCCGACGTGCTCGGGATCCCCCGTCAGCGGGCATGAGCTGAGGGGGCCGGGTCGGCCGTGGCGGCGGGCGTCAGGTCGGGCGGGAACCAGCGGGCGTCGACCACTGCGGCGTGGCCTTCGTAGGCCCGCAGGGCGAGGTAGCACGGGCCGGCCGGTGCGGGCAGCCAGTTGCTGGTGTCGTCCGGACGCTGGTGGCCGATCGTGATGGGCAGCGAGCCGTCGGCGTCCCGCCGCAACCCGGCGGTGCGATCGCCGATGCTGTAGCGGCCGAGCTCGTTCTCGACGAGGAACAGGTCGCGGCCGTACACGGTGAGCGACCAGAATCCCCCCACCGGGGGCTCGACTCCCGGTGGGAACCGCAGCGTGGTGGTCGTCGACCCGTCGGCGGCGCGCGTGTACGAGCGGTTCTCGGCCGGGAGGTGTCCGGCGAGGCTGACCTTGGCGAACGACGCCCGGTAGTCGACGTCGTCGCCGAAGTCGGCGCCCCGCGCCCGGGTGGCCCAGCCGTTGCCCCGCCGGTCGGCGCCGGTCCCCGCGGCGATGCGGGCCTCGCCCTCCGCGGCCGCGTCCGTCAGCACGTCCGCCTCCGGGAGGTCGGCCAGCAGCGCCGCGACGCCCGGTGGCGGCGGGGGATGCCACGCCGCCGGCGGATCCACCGCCAGCGCGGCCGCGAGCGACCGGAAGAAGCCGGCGGCCCCCGCACGACGCGGCGCAGCCCGCCCGGCCCGGCGGGGCGGCGAGGGGGCCGGTGGCTGACGGACCTGGATGCGGGACAGGGCGCGGCGCGCCGCGGGCAGGTCGTCGGGGCCGTCGACCACGACACGGGCGAGCACCCAGACCGTGGAGGTGCCCACCGGGATCACGTCGGACGCGACGTCGACGACGGGATGCGTGGCGGGATCATGGGTGACCCGCACGTGCGCGCCGTCGCACCCGTGCAGCCGCCGGCAGACGTAGGCCACGTGGGTGTACGCGTCGAGCACCATCACCGACCAGTAGCGGCCGGGGTCCATCGCGCCGACGTCGACCGTCAGGTCGCCGGTGCGCAGGTCGTACCAGCCCGACGCGTAGAGCGTGTCGTTGTTGGGGGCGACCACCGTCCGGTCGGCCGCGGTCGAGAGGCGATCCATGGCGACCAGCCCGCGCCCGACCCCGCCGTGCGCCGCACAGGTGCGGTGCATCGTGACGAGCGGGTAGCCCCAGACGTACGCGTCCGCGGCCGCGGCGACCTCGCTCCGCTCGGTCATGGCTCGACCACCGCGTCGAGCACGCCCATGGTCAGCTCGGCCTGGGTGAACGGCGCCCCGGGCGGCGGGGCGGCGCCCATGCGCACGGCAACGATGCCCTCCGACGGGATGACGGCGACGATCTGGTTGCGGAAGCCGAGCGCCCAGAAGGCGTCGTCGGGCGCGTCGGGTACGAGCTGGCCCCGCCTCGCACCGGACCCATCGTCGATGCCTGTCGTGGCGAGGGTCGGCGTGGCGATGATGCCCTCACGGTTGAGCCACCACAGCAGGCCGTAGGCGGCGTTGAGCTCGGTCGATGACCGGCCGGTCGCCTGCTCGACGTAGTCGGACGACACGACCTGCTCACCGTCCCACACACCGTCCCGCAGCATCAGGTAGCCGAATCGGGCGAGGTCGAGGCATGTCGTCCGCAACCCCATGAAGGTGAGGGCGTTGCCGGCCGCGTCGGTGGTGAGCGTCGAGTCGGCCATCCCGAGCGGCTCGAACAGCTGGGTCCGGGCGTAGCCGACCGGGTCCTCGCCGGTGGCCGCCTCGAGCACGGCAGACAGGGTCTGGATCGCCGAGTTGTTGTAGGCCCACACGTCGCCCGGTGGGGCGTCCTGGCCCAGGGCGAGGGCGAAGGCGGTCTTGTCGCTGGCTCCGATGGCCATGTCGCGGTAGTCGGTGGCGAGGTCCCAGTGGCGGCCCGAGTCGTTGCGGACCAGGTTCTCGACGGTCACGGCCTCGGAAGCGGTACCGCGCCATTCGGGCAGGTAGTCGGCCGCCGGGTCGTCGAGCTCGAGCCGGCCCTCGTCCTGCGCGATGCCGACGAGCGTGCTCGTGACCGACTTCGTCACCGAGAAGGCCTCGCGTGGGGAGTCGGCGGTCGCACCCTGCCAGTACCGCTCGTCGACCACGGCCCCGTCGCGGGTGACGACGAGGCAGGTCGACCCGGCGGCCGCGGCCGCCTCGTCGAGGCGCCCCAGCGCGGCCGGGTCGAAGCCCGCGGTCGCCGGGTCGACGGTCGCCCAACTGTCACCGGGATAGGTCAGGTCGTCCTCGTCGGTCGCCCCCGCGGTCGAGTCGACGGACCGAGGCCCGGCCCCGCTCTGCCCGTCGGGCGAGCACGCCACCGCCGCACCGGTCAGCACGACCGCGGCGAGGCCCCAGAGTCGCCGGCGTGTCTCCGTCCTGCGCATCTTCCGCACCTTAATGGAAGCCATTACGTTGTCGCACATGCGTCCTTCGAAACGGTCTCGTCGCGCGACCGCGCACGTCGTCCTCTCGGCTGTGTTGTCCCTCGTGGCGCTCGCCTGCTCGTCGTCCGGCGACGATGCGTCCGGGCCCCACCGGGACGGTCGAGCCGCCACGACGACCACGTCGCCGTACGGGCGGGGGTGGACGGCGGTCCACGCCGACAGCGCCAACAGCGACTACGCCCCGGTCGACGGGGCCGGCGACCTCACGCTGGCGTGGCACCGCAGCCTCGGCGGGAGCGTCAACCTCGGCCCGACCATCGACGCCGAGGGCCGCGTGTACGTCACCACCGCCGCCGCTGGCTGCCATCTGTACGTGCTCGAGGCGGCGACGGGCGAGACGATCTGGTGCTCCGAGGAGGTCGACCGGTTCGCGGTGGCGTCGGCGGCGCTGCTCGACCACGAGGGCCGTGCCTTCCTGGCCGACAGCGAGGCGATGCACGCGTTCGACACCCAGGGGAACCTCCTGTGGGAGACGCCGACCGTGGGGGTCCCGCTGTCGGCACAGTTCACCCCGCGGGGCGGGTGGTCTTCGTCACCCACATCGGGCGCATCTACGTGCTCGACCGGGCGACGGGTGAGCCGGTGCTCGCGCCGGTCGAGCTGATCCCCGGTGCCACCTTCGACCCCGCCACCAACATGCGCGGGTGCCCACTGGGAACCGCGGAGTGCCCGAGCGCCAACACGCCCGCGGTCGATCTCGAGACCGGGCGCATCTTCTTCACCTTCTGGGAACCCGGAGCGCCCCAGGCCGGCATCCGGGCGATGCAGATCTCCGAGGACGGCGACGTCACGATCACGCCGCTCTGGGCCAACGACTCGCTGCCCGGCGGCAGCGCGTCGAGCCCCGACGTCTCGCCCGACGGCTCTCGCATCTACCTCAACGACAACTCCGGCAACGTCCACGCCCTCGACGCGGCGACCGGGGAGGACATCTGGAGCTTCCCGATCGGCTACGTGACGGGAGGCAGCCCGTCGACCTCGCCGGACGGGCTGATCCTCCCGGCGGGCGGCTTCGGGGCGAGCCCCCTGATCGGGTTGACCGACGAGGGCGCCGCCGCCGGTCTGGCCTGGCGGATCGACGCCGTGACCAATCGGGGCATCGCCACCCAGGCCGCGGGCGACAAGGCCTACGCCACCGTGGCCGCGGGACCGGGACGCAACGACCTCGTCGTGATCGACACCGCCACGGGCGTCGAGCTCGACCGCGAGCCGCTCCCGGGGACGACGCTGTTCAGCGTGGGCATCACGGTCGGTCCTGACGCGACCGTCTACGTGCCCACCTTCAACGGCGAGATCTACGCGTACGTTCCCGCCCTTGCCGTCGGACTAATGACTGTGATTAAGTCAGGACCGGTGTGGCCGCTCGCCGCGAGCGCCACCCGAGGGGGGAAGCATCATGCGATCGAGCCCGAGCGGCGCGCTCTTGCGCGCCCTGCCCGCCGCGCTGCTGGCGATCACCGTGACCCTGCTGGGGGTCGCGGCCCCGGCCGGCGCCGAGACCGAGTATCGCAAGGGACCCGATCCCACCGAGGCCACGGTGACCGCCGCGCTCGGGCCGTTCGCCACCGCGTCGGTCTCGGTGCCGTCGTCGGTGGCCGGCTTCGGCGGGGGCGTCATCCACTATCCGACCGACACCAGCCAGGGGACCTTCGGCGCGGTCGCCGTCGCTCCCGGCTTCCTCGGCAGCAGCGCCAACTACGCCTGGATGGGGCCGCGCCTCGCGTCGCAAGGCTTCGTCGTGTTCCTCATCAACACCGACTCACGACTCGACCAGCCACCCAGCCGCGGTGATCAGCTGCTGGCCGCACTGGACTACCTGGTGACCAGCAGCTCGGTGCGCACCCGCATCGACGCCAGCCGCCTGGCGGTGGCTGGGCACTCGATGGGCGGCGGCGGCACGCTCGAGGCCGCGACCGATCGGCCCGGCCTGCAGGCCGCCATCCCGCTGCAGCCGTGGCACACCGTCAAGAGCTGGCCGAACGTCCAGGTGCCGACGCTGATCATCGGGGCGGAGAACGACACGACCGCGCCGGTCGCGTCGCACGCCGAGCCGTTCTACGTGAGCATCCCCGCCGCGGCTGAGAAGGCCTACCTGGAGCTCAACAACGCCGAGCACCGCGTGGGCACCGCCGGCGACACGACCCAGGCCAAGTTCATGATCGTCTGGCTCAAGCGCTACGTGGACAACGACACCCGCTACGAGCAGTTCATCTGCCCGACGCCCGTCCCCGGGCCGACCATCGAGGAGTACCGGGGCACCTGCCCCGGCTAGTGGGGTGGCTCGCAGCACAACGCTGGTAACCGCCGGCCAGATTCGCCGCTGGCGGCGTCCTCGTCCTCACCGCAACTACGGCTGCGCCTTCGTCCTGCGTCCTTGCCAGCGACGAATCTGACTCGCCGGTTACCGTGCGTCGACGCTGGTAACCGCCGGCCACGAAGTCTTCCGCCGCCTCCTCGCCGACGAGACCGCCGCGACGGCCACGTTCTCCGAGATCGCGTGGCCGCTTGACATAGGAGCATCGCCGAGCTCGACCGCCCACATCGCTGATGGTCGCCAACATCGACGAACACCGGGAGGCGTACGGGGTCGAGCCGATCTGCGCGCAGCTGCCGATCGCTCCTGCCACCTACCGGCGCCACCAGAACCGCGTGCCGTCCCGGCGCGAGCAGGACGACGAGCGGCTCGCCGGCGAGGTGGCTGCCCGGGTCCGCTGGGGGTCAAGCAGCGCGTAACGTCGCGGCCGCCCTCGGTGCCGCGCCGCTAGGACCGGCCGGTGAGAGGGCATCTCGCCCCATGTGAAAGTTCTTCTCACTAGGCAGTGCCAGCCCCGGCTCGGCACGCTGGCGCCATGTCAGCCGACGTCCCGGCCAGGGAAGGACCTCGCGATGCTGTGTGAGGTCGTCGAGGCGTACCGGGATGAACGGCCGCGGGCACGTCGGCGGATGACGGTCCGGCTGCGCCGGCAGGAACGCAGGGTGCGCGAGGTCGCCCGGATGCGCTGCCTCGCCCACGCCGAGCTCGGCCGCTTCGCCGCCGTGCGCGACGAGTTGCGCTCGCGAGGGGTCGACCTGCCGCCCATCGAGTGGACGTGGCCGTGAGCTTTCCCGCGCTGGGGTGGCGCATCGCGCACGTCTGTGGCCGTGCGAGGCAGGGTCACGCCCCGGGCGTGAGGCTCTGAAGCCGTTCGCCGGCGACGTCTTGCCCGCCTTTGTCACCGACCTCCTGGCAGATCTCCCGCGCTTGCTTCCACGCATTGCGCGCCTCGTCCTCGCACCCCAGCAACGCCAGGGCGTCGCCCTTGTAGACAAGCGTGCGACCGAGGCCAGTCGTCGACGCACCTAGACCGGCCCAGAGGCGCTCGCTCTCGCTGAGCCGGGCGAGCGCCGCGTCCGTGTCGTGAGGCTCGATCAGCAGATGGGAGGCCCCGAGGTTGAGCAGAGCGGCGGCACGTCCCGCAGTGTCGTCGACCTCGGCGTACGCCTCGAGCGCCAGCTCCCACGTCTGGTAGGCGTCGTACCGCTCACCCCGGCGCCACTGAGCCAACCCGAGGTTGGTCAGCGCGGCACCCTGCCCGCGCGGGTCCTCCAGCTCGCCGAACATGTTGGCGGCGCTCGCGAACGTGCGGCGGGCGTCGTCCACCTCACCCGCGGCGAGCTGGGCGACGCCGAGGCCCATGTCCGTAAGCGCCCGGCCGGGACGGTTGGCCGCCGGGCGATGGTCGCGGGCCAGCCGCAGGCGCTGGAGGGCCGGCTCGACCTCGTCGTCGGCGAGGAGCACCATGCCCTCGTTGGTCAGCACCTGGGCGGTGCCCCGCCTGCTCCCGCGCCGCAGCGACCGGGCGAGCACGAGCTCGCGCTTGGCGTCGCTGAGCTCGCTCCGCCGGCGGTGGACGACGCCGAGCTGGTTGTGCGCCCAGCTCGCCGATCGGGGGTGCTCGGCGCTGCCAGGCGTGGTCAGGATGGCCTCGCACACGTCCGCCCACTCGTCGAGCCGCCACGCCGCCGCATACCATGCGCAGAGGGCCTCGGCGAGGTGGAACCGCCAGCGGCGCACCCGTCGCGGGAGGGGCTCGCGCGTGGCCCGGGGGCCTCCGGGCTCACCGACCACCAGAGAGTGGAGCAGGGCGTGCTGGAGGGCGAACCACGCCATCGGGTCGCCGCCCGACCCCCCGGTCGACGGGGCGTGGAGCCGAGCCGCGTGGCGCGCCGCCTGCCGGGCGAGGTGCCGCATCACCCGACCCTGGGCGCCGATGCGCCGGCGGACGGGCTCGTCGCTGAGCAGGTGGAGGCGGACCTGCGGTGCCAGCAGCTCGCGGACCTGATAGCGACCGCCGCTCCCGTCGACGAACCGGCCGCCCGACAGCTCGCCGAGCAGCTGATCTATCCACTCGGTCGGCGGGCCGAAGACGGCGTCGGCGGCCCGGCGCCGAACCTCGCGCGGCGACCGTGGGGCCGACCGCAGCGGCCTGCGGACGGTCGGCCCGAGCAGCGCGGCGATGGCCCCCCGCCCGAAGCACTCCGGTGACAGCGAGAGCAACCGCAACAGCCGCCGTGCCGGCTCGCTGAGCGCCGCGTACACCACGTCCTTGCCTGCGAGCACCGCCAGCGCGTCGGAGCGGGACATCGTCTCGTGGGGCGGCGTGCTCACCGCCTGGCGGAACTCGGCGGCAACCTCGTCGAGGTCCCAACCCAGCCGGGCGGTCTCCCGTCCGAGTGCCCGTAGCAGGAGCGGCTGGCGGCCGCAGAGCTCGACCAGCTCACGGATCGCCGGCGCGGCCCTCAGCTCCTGGGGTCTCACGGCGGGGTTGGCGACGGTCGACGCCGCCGACACGCACAGCTCGAGCGCGTCGTCCGGACCCGGTTCCTCGAGGGGGCAGACGGTCACGCCCGTGAGGCTGGGCAGGTCCTCGAGGCCTGGGCCCCCGGAGATCAGCACCCGGCACGTCTCGGGCAGCGGCAGCACGGCGTCGATCTGCCAGGGCTCGTCGACGTTGTCGAGGACGAGCAACCGCTGCCCGTGCGGCCCCCCTCCCCCGCGGGCGCTCGTGAGACGGTCACGCAACCGGTTGGCTGCGGCCGTCAGCTCACCTGGGCTCGCCGACGGCGGCGGCGGCGCCACGCCGGCCCAGGTCGTCAGCGCGCTGAGGACCTGGCGCGCCGCGAGCGGCCTCCCACCAGGTCGCAGGTCCAGGTAGAAACGACCGCCGGACAGGTCGACCGTGGACTGGTTGGCCGCTTGCACGGCGCAGGTCGACGTGCCGACTCCCCGCCGACCGACCACCGCCACCGCGGGGAAGCGCAGCATGGCCTCGCCGATCGCGGACAGCTCGCGGCGGCGTCCGACGAAGCCCGAGGTCCGGGGCAACTCGGTGGACACCCCGGCGGCTTCGGGGATCACCGACCGCAGCGGCTGGCGAGCGACGGTCGGGACGCGCGTGGCGTCGCCGTCGCGTACCTCGACGGGTGCCGCGGGCTCGCCGGCGGGGGCGGCCGCACGGACCGGGCCCGCGGGCACGTCGGTGCTGGTGATGGGTGTGGCGTGGGGCGTGTAGTCGCTCGCGAAGCCCAGCGTCACCCCGCTGGTCTCGAACAACCGGCACAGCAGATCCCGGTACCGGTCGCTCGGCCGGCCGCCCGCCTCCCAGCCAAGCCACGACCGCGCGGTCAGACCGTGGGAACCGAGATCGGCCCGTTCGCACATGAGGTGGAACTCGTCCACGGCACGTTCGACCGTCCAGCCCCAGGCCAGGCGGTGGGCCTTGAGGGGACCGAGCCCGCAGCAATCGCCGATCTCGCGCGCGATCCGATGCAGGAGGGCGACCGGCGGATCTGCGGGCTCACCGGCCTGGACGAGGGCACGCACACGGATCCGGGCCGCGCATTCCCGGTTGTGCACTCCGTCCCTCTGTGCCATCGGCACACCCTCCCCTCCACGACGACGATAATGACCTGCGCGCCGCGGCCACTACCCCCGTGGCCGCGGAACTTGCGGTAAGAGCAGGCACACCATGGAGACCGGGATGAGGGACGATGCGGCGGCGCTGCATCTCGACGGGCTGGTCCTCGAGACGTTGGACAGCCGGCGTCTCACGCTGGACGAGAGGGTGTGGGCAGGGCAGGTGGTCGCCGTCACTGTGCCCGCCGACGACGGCGCCGAGATCGCCCGGGTGGTCGCCGGCCTGGACGAGCGGCGCGTCGGTGGATCGGTGCGGGTCCAGGGCCACGACGTGACCGATCGACGGCCCAACGACCGCGGCATCGGCTACGTCCCCGCTGGCGGAGGCCTGCTGCCGCACCTGACGGTGCGCGAGAACCTCGAGTACGGGCTCACGCGCCGGCCCGACGCCACGGCAGACATGGTCGAGACACGGGTGAAGGCGGCCGCCGAGCACTTCGACCTGACGCTCGTTCTGCACGCGCGGCCGCACAATGCCACCGAGGACGAGCGGATGCGCGCTGCCATCGCCCGGGCCGCGGTGGGCTATCCCGCTGCGCTGGTCGTCGACATGGGTGATCGCAATGCCGGTGGCGACGCCGACCGCGTTGCCGCCCTGTGCGAGGTGCTCCACGGCGCAGCACTGCCCCGGGCCCGCGCGATGGCCGTGCTCGCCTTCTCGACCAACCCCGTCGTGCACGACGCGGCCGACGCGCTGGTCGCGCCCGTCGTGACGCCAGCTGGCGTATGAGCCGGGGGCTCACGCGACGCGAGGTGCTGCGGGGCGCGGCCGGCGCCCTCGCGGCCGCCGCCGTGGGTGGCTGTGGTCGGTCGGTAGGCGCCACCGAGGTCGCCGTCGTGTGGAGTGGCAGCGAGCTCGACAAGTTCAGGCGGGTGCTGAGTGGCTACGAGCGCGAGTCCGGGCGGTCGGTGCTGGTGCTCAGCGCGGGTGACGACATCGACGCCTTGTTGCGAGCACGACAGCGGGCCGGCACGAGTCCCGATGTCGCGATCCTGCCGCGGCCCGGCCTGATCGCGAGCTACGTCGCCGAGGGCTGGCTGGCGCCGATGGAGCCCCGGGTGGTCGCGAGGTTGCCTGCGGTGTGGAACGCCCTGCTGCAGTTCGGCGACAGCGCTGTTTACGGTGCGTGGGTCAAAGCCGCCCACAAGTCGCTGTTCTGGTACCTGCCCTCGTCGCTCGAGGGCGAACTGCAGACGGTGGACCCCACGTGGGAGCAGCTCGTCAGGTTCGTGCGGAGGCAGGCCGCCGGTCAGGGTCCGGCCCCGCTGGCCATCGGCGCCGCGGACGGGTGGGTGCTCACCGACTGGCTGGAGAACCTGCTGGCGGCTCTCGACGACGACCCGGAATCGAACCTTCACGAGGACCTGGCCGCGGGGCAGCCCCGCTGGGGCGCGGCGGTCGTGCGCGAGGCGTTCGGCGAGCTGGCGCGCGTGTGGAGCGTGCCGGGAGCCTTCCCGGGCGGGGGGCCCAGGGCCCTGCTCACCCAGTTCGACGCGTCGGTGATCCAGGTGACCGATCGCGAGGCGGTCATGACGTGCGAGGGCGACTTCGTCGCCGACGTGGCGGGGCGTTTCCCGCCCGAAGGCGACCCGGAGGGGCTCGTCACCTTCGGCTTCCCCGCGGTCGGAGACCGCCAGCCCGTCGTCGTCGGAGGCGACGCCGCCGTGGTGCTGCACGACTCGCCGGCTGGGCACGAGCTGGTCGAGTGGCTGACCCGGCCCGAGTCCTTCCGCCCCTGGCTGCAGGACGGCGGCTTCCTCTCCCCCAACGGGCAGGTGACGGCCGACGACTACCCGCCCGGGTTCACCCGGAGCCTGGTGCCGGAGATACAGTCGCCGACCCTGCGCTTCGACCTTTCCGACCGGCTCCCTGGTGCGTTCAGCGGGCGGGACGGCGTGGGCAGCTGGCTCGTGTTGCAGGACTTCTTCGCCGATGTGACGGTTTCGTCCCCCGACGTCACCGGCGCGATCGACAGGGCCGTCGGGCGGCTGAACGAGGCGGCGCGGCGCGCCCGGGCTGAGGTGGCCGATGCCGACGGGTGACGGCTCGATCGACCTGCTGAGCGAGCCCGTCGTCCTCGACGACCTGGGGCCGGCGCGGCGCGACCGCGCCCACTCGGGAGCGTGGCTCTCCGCTGCGCTGCTGCTCCCGGGCGCGGCCGTGCTCGTGGGCGTCGTGTTCTGGCCGGTCCTGCGCATCGTGCACGCGAGCGTCACCGATCCGGACGACGGCTTCGTCGGCCTGCGGCACTTTCGCGCCACGCTCCAGGCCGAGGGCGCGTGGCCGGTGTTCGGCAGGACCCTGCTCTGGGCACTCGTCGTGCCGGCCGTCGTGACCGCCCTGGGCTTCGGGCTCGCCTACCTGTCGCGGGCGAGCCCGTTGGGTCGCGTGCTCGGCTGGGTCCTCGTGGCGCCGATCGCGTTGCCGCTGGTGGTCACGGGTATCGCGTTCCGGTTCGTGTACGACCCCGACCCGGGGCGCGGGCCCGCCACGGGCATCGCCGTCACCGTCGCCGGTTGGCTCGGGCGCGACCCCGACACGGTGCCGGCGTGGCTGGGCCCGGAGCTCATCACCTTCTCCCTGATGTCGGCGTTCGTCTGGGCATGGGTCGGCCTCGGCATGATCGTCTTCCGCACCGCCTTGGACCAGATACCGCGCGAGCTGGCGGACGCGGTACGAGCGCACGGTGGCACGGACCGTGACATCCGTCGGGACGTGTACTGGCGCCCGCTCCTGCGCCGCACCGTTGCGATCGTCTTCGCGCTGGTGGCGCTGGCCACGGTCCGCACGTTCGACCTGATCCTGGTGATGGCGCCCGGCTCGGTGGTCGACGAGGCATCGGTCCTGGCCGTGCGCCAGTGGCAGACCTCCGGAGGCACGACGACGGGCCCGGGCGCCGCTCTCGGCACGCTCTGGCTCGCCGCGGTCGCGCTCGGGGCCTTTGCCGCCGCGTTGTGGTCGCGCCAGGCCTGGCCGCCGCCCCGCCCGTCGTCACGCACGCCCCGTAGCGGCGTCGTGGCGCCCACCGCGAGCATGGCCCCGCTGCCGAGCGCCTGGTCGGCCGACCTCGCCCACCGCGCCCGGGCTCTTCTTCCGGCCGCCGCCGCGATGGTCTGGCTCGTGCCTGTGCTCATCCTGCTGGCCACGTCCCTGCACGGCGCGCGCGAGGCCGCGACCGGCGGGTGGCGGGCACCGTCTCTCGGCATCGGTTCGTACCGCGCGGTGTTCGCCGACTCCGGCCTGGCCGGCTCGGTCCCTGTCACCGCCATGCTTGCGCTCGTCGTGTCCGGCGTCGTGGTCGCGCTCGCGCTTCCCGCGGCGTTCGCCCTGGCCTGGTCGTCACGCACGACCGCGCAGGTCGCGAGCCTGACGTTGCTCATCGCGGCCATCGTTCCGATACAGGTCATCGCCGGCCCGGTCACCGATGTGCTCGAAGGCGCCGGCGTCGCCGGCACCTTGGTCGGGCTCGGGGTGGTGCACATAGCGCTCGGACTGCCGTTCGCGGTGCTGCTGTTGCGCAACGCGCTCGGCGACCTGCCCCGCGAGCAGATGCGGCACAGGAGGCTGACCAGTCACGACCGCTGGTGGGCCCCGGTCAAGCTGGCGTTGGCGCCGGAAGCCGTGCCCGCGATCGTCGCCGTGCTCGTGCTCGAGTTCGTGCAGGTCTACAACGACTTCGCCGTGGGCTTGCTGTTCAGCGGCCCGGGGGTCGAGCCGCTCGGCCTGACGGTGTACGGGCAATCCCGCCAGTTCGTGGCCAACAGCGGCCCGTTGGCCGCTGGCTGTGTGGTGGCCGCGCTCGTGCCCCTCGCTCTCGTCGTCATCGCCCGCCGCCAGGTGGTCGCCGGCCTGGTCTCCGGGACGATCCGCTGATGTCATGCGGCCACCAGGGGAACGACGCGACGGTGACCAGCAGGTGAAAGCATCGTGCACCTCGTGTGAGGTCACTTCTCACTAGGCAGGACACCCCGCGAGCCGCACCGTGACGCCATGCGCACTGTGACGAGGCCGGCCCGGGTCGGACGGCTGCTCGGTTTCACCGATCCGAGCAGCTTGCGCTCCACCGTGGAGGGGTTCGGCTGCGATGACGACCGATGACGTGATGCGCGTCGACGCCGCCCAGCGCGGTTGCGACGCGGTGGGGTGGGTCGAGCTGGACAACGCGTGGGACCGTCTGCGACCACGGGACGTGCTCGCCATGCCGGACCTCGTGAAAAGCTACCGGGCGGCACGGAGTTGGCAGGGCCGAGCTGCGGCGGTGTCCCGTGCGACCCGCTTCGCCAGGGACAGCGAGCTCGCCTTCCAGCTCGGCCTCGAGGCTCTCACCGATCAGGCGGGGCCGGTCCGGCACCGCGCGTGCGGGCTGCTCGCCTACTCGGTGCGCCGGGACTCCGTCACGCAGTTGCGATTGCTGCTCGGTCACAGCGACCCCGACACGAGGGACGATGCCCGGGCGGCGATCGCCGCGATCCTGAGCCAGAACCATCACCTCTTCAAGGACCGGGAGTTCTCCGGACAGATCTTTTGGATCGTGTGCGAGGCCGATCTCCGCGGCTTGTGAGCACCGTGCTGCCGCGACGACTCCACATCCGGACCAAGGTGGCGGCCGCGTTGACGGCCCCCCTGCTCGCAGCCTTCGCCATGGCCGTCCTCAAGGCGGCCGAGGTACGCAGCGCGGCCGAACGGGTCACCGACGAGTCCAGCATGGCGACGTCGATCGTCGGGCCCGGCACGCTGCTCACCGCGCTCCAGGTCGAACGCAACGTGGTCGCGTTCGACCTGATCGGCCTGGACGCCGCGATCGTGGGCACGACCGGCCAGGACCCGGATGGAGCGATAGAGGCCACCGACGAGCGCCTCACCGAGTTCGAGGAGCTGGTCAGCTCCCGGGATGAGGACGTGGAGGCTGTGTATACGCCGGCACTGGCGGCATTGGACACCCTCGGCGAGATCCGCGCCGAAGCTCTGCGTTTCGAGGGTCCCCGCGGCTTCGCGAACGTGGAGTTCGCCAAGGCGATCTTCGGCCGGTACACGGCGGTGGTCGAAGGCATCGTCGGGGCCAACTCACGCCTCGCGCTCTCGCTCGAGGTCGACGAGCTGCGCTACGGGGCCGATCTGATCGATCTGTCCAACCGGCAGGAGGACCTGGTCGCTCGCATCGTCGCGGAGGTCATCTTCGCCACGTTCGGCCACGGCGGACTTGAACAGCGTGACGACATCGCCGCGGTCTCCGCGCTGCTCGGCGGTATGCGTTCCAACGACGCGAGCCTGCGGGCCAGCGCCCGGGGCGACTACGCGGAGCCAGCCGAGGCGTACCTGACGGCCGACCACATCGTCAGGTTCCCGGAGCTCGTCGACGAAGCCATCGCGACGGGCAGCCCCGTGCTCATCGACCCTGTGGGCGGCGAGGGGATCCTGGACAAGGCCAATGTGCAGGGCGACGATCTCGACGGCGGTCACACGCACATCTCCTTCCAGGAGGAAGCCGCAAGCAAGCTCCTGAGTCGAGCGGACCACCTGAACGACGACGCCCGGCGAACCGAGCTCGCCTACCTGGGCTTCGGGTCGTTGGGACTGCTCACGGCTGCGTCGATCACGTTCGTCGTGTCGCGTTCGATCACGCGGCCGTTGCGGTCGTTGACCCGCCAGGCCAAGCACATGGCCGAACACCGCCTGCCCGACGCCGTCCAGAACATCCTCGAAACACCGATGGGCAAGGACGTCGCCGTCCCCTACGTGGACCCCATTGCGGTCACGACCCGCGATGAGGTCTCCGACGTCGCCCGCGCCCTCAACTCCGTCCAGGACTCTGCGCTCGACCTGGCCGTCGAGCAGGCGGTCCTGCGCCGCAACATCGCCGACAGCTTCGTCAACCTCGGCCGCCGCAACCAGAACCTCCTCGGCCGCCAGCTCGACTTCATCACCGAGCTCGAGAGCAACGCGACCGACCCCGACACCCTCGCCGACCTGTTCCGCCTCGACCACCTGGCCACCCGCATGCGCCGCAACGCCGAGAGCCTGCTCGTGCTGGCCGGCATCGAACCGCCCCGCCAGTGGGCCGCCCCCGTCCGCCTCGCCGACGTCATCCGCGCCGCCCTCGGCGAGGTCGAGGACTACCAGCGCGTCGCTGTCCGCGGCGTCGAACCCGCCACCATCGTCGGTACCGCCGCCGCCGACCTCGCCCACCTCCTCGCCGAGCTCATCGAGAACGCCCTCGTGTTCTCACCCCCCGACCAGACCGTCGACATCCACGGCCGCCACCGCCCGGCCCGAGCGGCCGCGAACGCGGGGGACCTGACCGGCTACACCCTGGCCATCGTCGACTCCGGCCTCGGAATGCCCCCCACCGAGGTCACCGCCGCCAACCGCCGCCTCGCCGGTGCCGAATCGTTCACCATCGCCCCCTCCAAGTACCTCGGCCACTACGTCGCCGGCAACCTCGCCGCCCGCCACGGCATCGAGATCCAGCTCCACGGCCGCGTCGGCCACAACGACACCGCCCTCGGCACCACGGTCACCGTGGGCGTGCCCCCGTCGCTGCTCACCGACCACACGCACGGCCACGCAGACGACATCACCCACCTCCCGCCCCGCAGCCGCCAGCTGCGGCATGCCGCGCCTCTCCGAGCACCGAGCGGCGAAGCCACGGCCGCGTCACCCGGTCCGGCATCGCAGCTTCGCATCATGGGAGGCAGCAAGGCGCTCGCCGACGCTCCTCACGCGCGCGCCCTGCCGAGCGAGCCGCGAGGAGGCTCGCAATCTCCGCCGGAACGACTGACCCGCCGCGTCTCCGGCGCCCAGATCCCGAGGACCGAGCCGTTGAGCGTGCGCCGAGCTCCGGACCCGGGCGCGCCCGACCCTGCTGGTTCGCGCGGCAGGTCGCCCGCGGTCCCGTTGGTGCCGTCCGGCATCGGCGAACACCAGGCGCGAACCGGCGCGGCGACCTCTCAGCGGGCGCGAGATGTCTACGACTTCCTCTCCAACTTCACGAGAGGGGTGCAACTCGGCCTCGACGAGGCGCGCACCCGGTCGAACGGCGAGGACGATCAGCGACGACGATCAGACCGGGGAGGGACGTGAGCGGCACGCTGACGATGACGAGAGGTGGGCGTCCCGGGTGGTGGGGTCGGCTGATCGCGGTCGGCAGCGCGTGGACCCTGCTCACGTCCGGCTGCACGGGTGGCGACGACGCCGGTCGCCGCGACAGCGACAGCACGGCCGATGCTCCGGCAGTCGCGGCCGTGGGGGACGACGAGACCACCTCCCTCGGAGATGTCGACCTGCAGGGTGAGGTCGTGACGATCCTCGGTCCGGAGGTCGACGAAGAGCTGGCGACCTTTCAGGCCACGTTCCGGCCGTTCGAGGAACGGACCGGGGTGCGGGTGGAAGTGAGCGGCGACCGGAGTGCCGAGGGGCTCATCGGCGGCCTGGTCGACCAGGGCGCGCCGCCGGACATCTTCATGTTCCCGCAGCCGGGCAAGATCGCCGAGTTCGTGGACGACATCGTGCCGCTCACGGGTGACGTGGTGGCCCAGGTCGAGGCCAACATCGATCCCGGCTGGACGAGCTTCGTCAACATCGACGACGCCGTCAGGGCCGTGCCGGTCAAGGCCGACGTGAAGAGCCTCATCTGGTACAGCCCGACGAGGTTCGCCGCCAACGGCTACGAGGTCCCGTCGACGTTCGAGGACTTCCTCGCGCTCACCGACGAGATGATGGCGCGCGGCCAGGTTCCCTTCTGCGTGGGGCTCGGCAGCGACGCGGCGACCGGCTGGCCGATGACCGACTGGATCGAAGACTTCCTGCTCCGGCTCAAGGGCCACGAGATCTACGACCTCTGGGTCGCGCACTACATCCCTTTCGACCACCCCGACGTGGTCGAGGTCGCGAAGTTCGTGGTCGACCTGTGGTCTCGGGACGGTTTCGTCCTGGGCGGTATGGGGAGCGTCGCGGACGTCCCGTTCGCTGACGCCGGCCTCCCGCTGCTGGCCGGCGACTGCATGATGCATCGCCAGTCCAACTTCTACGCCTCCAACTTCGAGGCCGCAGGTGCCTCCATCGGCCCCGGAGGCGACGTGGACGTGTTCCACCTGCCGGGCACGACGGATCACCCGAACATCACCCTGACCGGCGGCATCTACGCCACCGCGTTCGACGACCGTCCGGCTGTCATGGCAACCATGGCGTACCTGGTGAGCGCGGAGTTCGCCGACACCCGCGCCACGCTCACCGGGGGCGACTTCCTGACACCCAACCAGAACGTCGACATGAGCTTGTACGGGGGCAGTCAGCAGGTCTTCGCCACGATCCTGGCCAACGCCGAGCCTGTGCGCTTCGACGGCTCGGACCTCATGCCGGGCGCCGTCGGTGCGGACAGCTTCTGGAAGGCTGCCGTGAACATCACGCGTGGAGCAGACGTCGCCTCGGAGTTCGCCGCCGTCGAAGCGGCATGGCCGGACGACTGAGCGACGCCAATTTGCCGCCATGTTCCCCACAAGCGCCCCGACCTACAGGTCCACGGCCGCGGCCCCCGTCGATAGTTGCCGAGAGTCCCCAGGCCAGCGTCCGCACCCGCCATCCGCCCATTTATCTGAACGGCATTGCGGGCTAGTGCGTCGGAGTCGGGCCGCTCGCCGCCGGCGTGTCTGCGCACGACTCGGCGGCGGCGAGCGTGGCCGGCGACGGCTCGGCGCTCAGGCCGGCGACGAGCAGGTCGACCAGGTTGCTGAAAAACAGGTCTGGCGGCGAGATCTCGCGGTCACCCGGCTTCTCGTCGAGCAGCTGCGCCCGGAGGCCGAACAGGCTGATCAGCTCGGAGCGCAGAGCCGCCAGCCGCTCGCCGCGGATGGGCGCGGGCAGCCAATCGAGCGCGGCCCACAACCACCGCACCACCGCCTTGCCCGACGCCGCCGGGATCAGGACGAACGGCGGCCCGTACGCCAGCGACGGATGGCTCAGCTGGGCGACCAGGCGGAGGTGGGCGCGACCGAGCGGTGCTTCGAGGTCCTCGGCCATCGGGGCGGCGAGCGCGTGCACGAGCGCCCGCAGGTCCCGGGTCAGGTCCTCGGCGGCGATCTCCACGACCAGCGGGGCGCGCCGTGACTCCACGGCCTCGAGGTGGATCCGCAGGATCTCGACGGCCAACCCCTCGCGATCGCCGAAGTGGTAGTGGAGCGCGGACTCGTTGCGGGCCCCGATCGCCTCGTGCAGCTGTCGTGCGGTCACGCCGGCGACGCCGTGCCGGGCGAACAGCAGCGCACCCTGCTCGAGGAGTGCGTCGCGCGTCGTCGACCGGGCCACCCCGCGACGCTACCCATCGGCCTGGTGATGGACCCCATTAGTCGGTGGCGGGATCTCGCCGGAGCCGCGCACGGTCAGCACCACGGGGACGATGTGCTCGGCCGGCGCCCAGCGCTCGCCGTCGAGCCGCCGGAAGACCAGTGACGCCGCCGTGCGCCCGATCGCCGCGGGATCCTGCGCCACCACCGTGACCCGCGGCTGGAGGAGGTCGGCCAGGGGGAAGTCGTCGAAGCCCACGACCGCCACCCGGTCGTGGAGGCGGAGGTGTTGCAGCGCGCGGACAGCGCCGATGGTCACGAGGTTCTGGCTGGTGAACAGGGCGGTGGGCGGCTCGTCGGCGCGCAGCAGGCCCGTGACCGCGGCTTCGGCCGCGTCCACGGACCGGAGGTCGTGGACCGTGTGGTCGGGACGGGTGGGGAGGCCCAGGTCGAGGCAGGCCTCGCGGTAGCCCTGGTGTCGCTGCCGCGCCGTGGGGATGGCGAGCCAGTCGCCGAGGTAGGCGATGCGGCGGTGGCCGTGGGCGGCCAGGTGGCGCACGGCCTGCTGGGCGCCCGACACGTTGTCCGCCAGCACGGCGTCGGCGCTCAGCCCGCGGGCGGGACGGTCCACGAAGACCACGGGCGTGCCGGCACGTATGTCGGCGGCGAGGTAGCTCTGGTCGTCGCCGGTCGGCGCGATGACGAGGCCGTCGGCTCGCCGCATCGTGAAGGCACGGACGAGGTCGCGCTCGCGCCGCGGGTCCTCGTCGACGCTGCCCGCGAAGATCAGTACACCGCGCTCGTGCGCGGTGTCCTCCAGCGCCCGCAGCAGCGAGGCCGAGAACGGGTTGGCGAGGTCCTCGAGCACGGCCGCGATGGCCGCGGTCTTGCCGTCGCCGCGGCGCAGGCTGCTGGCGGACATGTTGGGTCGGTAGTCGAGCTGCGCCACCGCCCGCTCGACCTGCGCGACGAGCGGGCTCGACACCCCCGGTTCGCGGTTGATCACGCGCGAGACGGTCTTGAGGCTGACCCCGGCCAGGGCGGCGACGTCGCGCATGGTGGCCCGGGGTCGTCGCGCCCCCTCGACCACATCGGCGTCGGCGGGGCCGTCGACCCCGGTGTCGGCCTCACCGCCGGCCGGTCCGTCCATCGCTGTCATCGCTCCCTCGGCTCGGCCCCGTGTCCCGGCGGCCGGAGTGTACGTCGCCTGCCCCGACGCTGATCTTGGCCGGTGGCTGACAACCTTGTCATGCTCCGATCACCATGCTCGCTCTGAGAAACAGCAGGTTACTCACCTGTTGACGTGCCGGTGTGATCTCTGGCACAGTCCGTCTGACATCGTTGTCTAGCCGTGTCAGGGATGCGGCGGCGAAGGGGGACGTGAAGCGATGCTGACGATGCGAGGGGTGCGGGGGCGACCGGCGTGGGTGCGGGTCGTCGGGGCCGGCCTGACGATGGCGCTGGGCCTGGCGGCCTGCGGCGGGGACGACGACGAGGCGGCGGCGGGTGGCGGGTCGGGCGATGACGTGCTCGTCGGGCTCATCACGAAGACGGACACCAACCCGTTCTTCGTCAAGATGCGTGAGGGGGCCGAGGCCAAGGCCGACGAGCTGGGCATCGAGCTCCAGTCCTTCGCCGGCGAGGAGGACGGCGACAACCAGTCGCAGGTCGACGCGGTCGACAACCTCATCGCCGCCGGGGCCGCCGGCATCCTCATCACCCCGAACGACTCCGAGGCGATCGTTCCCGCCCTCGACCGGGCCCGCCAGGAGGGCCTGTTCGTGATCGCCCTCGACACCCCGCTCGAGCCGGCCGACGCGGCCGACGCCACGTTCGCGACCGACAACTTCCGGGCCGGCCAGCTGATCGGCGAGTGGGCGAAGGCGACGTTCGAGGCCACGGGCACCGAGGCGCGGATCGCCATGCTCGATCTCAACCCGAACCAGATCTCCGTCGACGTCGCCCGCGACCAGGGGTTCCTCGAGGGCTTCGGCATCGACGTCGGCGACGAGTCCGTGATCGGCGACGAGGACGACCCGCGCATCGTCGGCCACGACGTGACCGAGGGGAGCCCCGAAGGCGGACGCACCGCCATGGAGAACCTGCTGCAGCTCGATCCCGACATCAACCTCGTGTACACGATCAACGAGCCCGCGGCCGCGGGGGCCTACGAGGCGCTGAAGGCAGCCGGTCGCGAGAGCGACGTCACGATCGTCTCGGTCGACGGTGGGTGCCCCGGTGTCGAGAACGTGGAGTCGGGGATCATCGGGGCGACGTCGATGCAGTTCCCGCTCGACATGGCGGCCCTGGGGACCGAGGCGATCCACGCCTTCGCCACGAGCGGCGAGCGGCCCGAGAACACCGCGGGTCTCGACTTCTTCGACACCGGCGTGGAGCTCGTCACCGACGCCCCCGTCGCGGGCCTCGAGTCCCAGGACAGCGCCTGGGGCCTGGACAACTGCTGGGGCTGACGGCGCCGTGGACGACGGACGTGGGCCGGCACCGGGAGGAGAGGCTCGATGGGCATGACAGAGATCCCCGCCATCCCGGTCGCCGGCCCCGGTGATCCAGGCGCCGACTCGCCGGCGCCGTCCGCGGACCGGCGACCGGAGCGCCCTCCCGACGGCCCGGGGGTCGCGCCGATCGCGCGGCTGCAGCGCCTGCTCCACGCCCGGGCGACGCTGGGGCCCGCCGTCGTGCTGGCCCTGGCGGTCGCGGTGTTCGCCGTCGTGTCCGACCGGTTCCTGCAGCCGGACAACGTGTCGTTGGTGCTCCAGCAGGTCGCCGTCGTCGGCACGCTGGCGGTCGGCCAGACGATCATCATCCTCACCGCAGGCATCGACCTGTCGGTCGGGGCGGTCATGGTCCTGTCGTCGATCGTGATGGGCAAGCTGTCCGCGGAGGCCGGGCTGCCGGGGCCGGTGGCGATCGCCGTCGGGTTCGCCGTGGGCCTCGCGTGCGGCCTGATCAACGGCGGCCTCGTCACGCGGCTCAAGCTCCCGCCGTTCATCGTCACGCTCGGCACGCTCAACGTGTTCTTCGCGCTGAACCTCTGGTACTCCGAGTCGGCCACCGTGCGGGGCTCGGACATGTCGTCGCTGCTGCTGTGGACCGGCGAGACGTTCACCGTGTTCGACACGCGGGTCACGTACGGCTCGGTCATCATGCTCGTGCTGTTCGCCGCCATGGGCTTCGCGCTGCGGATGACGGCCTGGGGCCGGCACGTCTACGCCACCGGCGACGACGCCGAGGCCGCGCGGCTGTCGGGCATCCGCACGTCGCGGGTGCTGCTCAGCGTGTACGTCGTGGCCGGCGTGATCTACGCGCTCGGTGCGTGGATCCTCATCGGCCGCATCGGCGCGGCCAGCCCCCAGGCGGGGCAGTCCGAGAACCTCGACACCATCACGGCCGTGGTGCTGGGCGGGACGAGCCTGTTCGGCGGGCGCGGCGCGATCCTCGGCACGCTGCTGGGCGCGCTGTTCGTCGGGGTGCTGCGCAACGGCCTGGTCCTGTCCGGCGTGGACGTGCTCTGGCAGAACTTCGCCGTCGGGATCTTCGTCATCGTGGCCGTCGCCCTCGACCAGTGGATCCGGAGGCTCCGGTGACGCCGGCCGACGCGACGACGACCGAGGCGGCGCGCCCGGCCTCGGGCACGCCCGTGATCGCGGCGCGCGGGCTGGTCAAGCGCTATGGCCCCGTGACCGCGCTCGCCGGGACGGACTTCGAGCTGATGGCGGGCGAGATCCTGGCCGTGATCGGCGACAACGGCGCGGGCAAGTCCAGCCTGATCAAGATGCTCTCGGGTGCGGTCGTCCCCGACGACGGCGAGATCGAGGTCGGGGGCCGAACGGTGCGGTTCACGACGCCGGTGGACGCGCGCGCCGCGGGCATCGAGACCGTGTATCAGACGCTGGCGGTGGCGCCGTCGCTCGACATCGCCTCGAACCTCTTCCTCGGCCGCGAGACGCGCCGCCGCGGCGTGCTGGGCCGGTGGCTGCGGATGCTCGACCACACCGCCATGCGGGACGAGGCCGCCCGACACCTCGACGACCTCGGCATCATGACCATCCAGAGCCCGACGCAGGCCGTCGAGACCCTGTCGGGTGGCCAGCGCCAGGCGGTGGCGGTGGCGCGGGCCGCGGCGTTCGGCAGCCGCGTCGTGATCATGGACGAGCCGACCGCCGCGCTCGGCGTGCGCGAGACGCGGGCCGTGCTCGACCTCATCCTCGAGGTGCGCGCCCGCGGCCTGTCGCTCATCCTGGTGAGCCACGACATGCCCCAGGTGTTCGAGATCGCCGACCGCATCCACATCCAGCGGCTCGGCCGGCGGATCGGCGTCGTGACGCCGGCGAGCCACTCGATGACCGACGTCGTGGCGATCATGACGGGCGCCGCGCCACCGCCCCAGGGCACGGCGTCACCGTGATCGCGGTGCTCGGCGAGGCGCTCGTCGACCGGTTCGAGGACGAAGACGGCCCGCCGGTCGAGCGGCCGGGCGGCAGCCCGGCCAACGTGGCGGTGGCGCTGGCGCGCCTCGACGTGCCGACCCGCCTCGTCACGCAGCTCGGCGACGACGCCCGCGGCCGCGCCGTGCTGCGCCACCTCTGCGACAACGGGGTGGCCGTCGCGACCGGCTCGGTGCGGGCCGGCCGGCCGACGAGCGTCGCCCGCACGGTGGTCACCGGCGGGCAGGCCAGCTACCAGTTCAGCGTGGGATGGGACGGTGTCGGGTCCCGCGGCCTCCGCACGCTCCTGGACGACCGCGTGGACTGCGTGCACACGGGCTCGATCGCGGCGTTGGCCCCGCTCAGCCATGGGGGAGCCGCCAGCGTGCTCCGTGCGGTCGCCGTGGCCCGCGGCCGGGCGACGATCACGTTCGACCCCAACTGCCGTCCGTCGGTGATGGGGGACCCGCGTACGGTTCGGCGCCGTACCGAGGACCTGGTCGCCGTCAGCGACGTCGTCAAGGCCAGCGAGGACGACGTGCGCTGGCTGTACAGCGGCCGCCCGCCCGAGGCGGTCATGCATCGGTGGCTGGACCTCGGGGCCAGGCTCGTGGTGGTCACCCACGGCTGGCGAGGGTCGTCCGCCCTGACGCGTCGTCACTCCGTCGCTGTGTCGGCCGAGCCTGTGGACGTGGTGGACACGGTGGGCGCCGGCGACAGCTTCATGGCCGGCCTGCTGGCGGGGCTCCACCACGCCGGCCTGCTGGGTGCGCCGCAGCGAGACCGGCTGGCGCGGCTCGAGATCGGCCCGCTGCGCCGGATGCTGCGCGTCGCCGCCCAGGTCGCGGCGATCACCTGTGGGCGCCGTGGTGCCGACAGCCCCACCGCCGCCGAGCTCGGCGCCGTCGCCGGCCAAACGGGTCCCCTCATCGCCCGTCTGTGACGGGATGGGCGATCTGGAAGACGTTGCCGAACGGGTCGCGCACCATCGCCCGTCGATCGCCGTAGGGCGTGTCGAGGGGGGCCTCCAACGTGGTCGCCCCGGCGTCGACGGCGCGGCCGTACGTTGCGTCGGCGTCGTCGACGTACACGTAGAGGAAGGCCGGGAACAGGTCGCGCACCCCGGCCGCCGACACCATGATCAGCGAGTCACCGATGCGGACCTCGGCCGGTCGCCCCGGGTCGACGACGCCGTGCGCGTCGAACACGGCCCGGAGGAACGCGACCTGCGCGGCCACGTCGCTCACGACGATCCGCGGGGTGACGGCGTGGTATCCGGCGCGGGGTCCTTCGGGCCTGGGCATGAGCGCATTTTCCACCGTTTGTCGGGGCGGTCGCCGACCGATTCTCGGCGCCCGGCGTCGGCGGGAGGGCAGGATCACCTGCCGAGCTGGACTGATCGAGGACACTGATGGCATGGATGACGGACCGGGCGACGCCGGCCCGTCCCGTCGGTCGCGGCGGGGCCTGATCGGGAGCGTCCTCGACGGCGCGGGCGGGATCGTGCGCTCGGTGGCGAGCGACGTGGCGCCGAGCGTCGTCGATGCCGTCGATGTCAACGAGGTAGTCGGGCGCGTCGACATCGAGTCGGTCGTCGATCGCATCGACCTCGACGACGTCCTGAGCCGCGTCGACGTGCAGGCGCTGATCGACAGGATCGATCTCGACGAGGTCCTCGCGCGGGTCGACCTCGACCAGGTGCTCGAGCGGGTCGACGTCGACGCCCTCATCGCCCGCCTCGATCTGAACCGGGTGCTCGAGCGGGTCGACGTCGACACCCTCATCGCCCGCGTCGATGTCGACGGCGTGGTCCGCCGGGTCGACATCAACGCGGTCGTCAGGAGGGTGGACCTCGACGAGCTGCTGCGGGGCGTCGACATCAACCAGGTCCTGCAGCGCGTGGACGTGGACGCGCTGATCGGCCGCACCGAGCTGGGGAGCGTCGTCGCCCGCTCCACCGCCGGCGTGATCGGCGGCGCGCTCGACCTCCTCCGGAGCGTGGGGGTGGGGCTCGACCTGTTCGTCCAGCGCTGGGTCAACCGGCTGCTACGGCGCGATCCCGCGGCGCCGCCGGGCGGACCACGTCTGCTGGTCGCGCCCACAGCGCCCGAAGCGCCCGCGTCGGAGGCGGTGACGCCGTGACCCAGTTCGCGGCGCCCGGACGCGACCTCGAGCTCCAGGGCCACTACGCGGGGGCGGTCACCCGCCTGGTCGCCTACCTGATCGATAGCGTCACCCTGAGCTTCCTGTTCGCGGTCGGCGCCACGGTCTTCGAGTTCGTCCTCGCCGACGTGCTCGGGATCGACTTCGACGTCGCCGACCACCCCGTGGCGGCCACGGTCGCTCTGGCCGTGTGGTCGTTCCTGTACTTCGCCGTTCCCCTCGCCGCCAGTGGCCGCACGTTCGGGAGCGCGATCCTGGGTCTGCGCGTCGTCCGGTCCGACGGCCGCGCGCTCGACCCGGGTCACGCCGCCATCCGTGTGCTCGTCTTCCCCCTCAGCTTCCTGTTCTTCGGCCTCGGGTTCCTGCTCATCCTCGTGAACCGCGAGCACCGTGCCCTCCAAGACCTCATCGCGGACACGGCGGTCGTCTACGCATGGGATGCGCGGGCCGCCCGCCTGCGCATCCTCGCCCGGGCGCCGGCCGGCGGTGACGAGCCCGGCGGAACAACGACGGCCCCGCGCCCGTTGGGCTAGCCATGGATGCGATGTACACGGCAGAAGGGACGGCTTGGGGTGGCCGTGAGGGTCATTCCGCCTCGTCCGACGGCGTTCTCGATCTCGAGCTGCGGATCCCGAAGGAGCTGGGTGGCCCGGGCGGGCGGTTCACGAACCCCGAGCAGCTCTTCGCGGTCGGGTACGCCTCGTGCTTCCACAGCGCGCTCAAGCTCGTGGCCGCCAGCGCCAAGGTCGACGTCGACGAGTCGGCCGTGACGGCCAGGGTCGGCATCGGGCCCGACGGCCGGGGCGGGTTCGGCCTGGAGGTCGCCCTCGAGGCCGAGCTGCCGGGCGTCGAGCGTGCGGTCGCCGAGGACCTCGTCGCCAAGGCGCACGAGGTCTGCCCCTACTCGAACGCCACCAGGGGCAACATCGACGTGTCGCTGACCGTCACCTGAGCGGTCATCGGGGTCGGCCGCCCGTTACGGAGTCGTCAATCCGGGGCGCCGGCGCGTCAAGCCGGCGCAACGGGCTTTTGCGGCTCTTCGGATCTGAGCGGGGTGCGGTAGGAGGCTGAGGGTCCGCGGGCGCGTCACAGGGGCTCAACAGAATCGGTGGTTCCTACGCCATTCGAGCCTGGAGAGCCCCTGTGGAGTCCAACCCTACGCGTGCCTGCGAGCTGCTCGTCGGCTTGCCCGACGTGAACGTTCTGGGCGTCGGCTGGTCGTCGAGGTCGACCACGGTCGCCACGTGCCTCGGCGCCGCGACGGGGATCGAAGCGCTCGCAGGTTGACCGATGTAGCCGGGCTGTCCAGAGCGGACGCAACCGACGCCATGCGTTGGTCGGCCGGCGCGCTGTTGCAGTCATCGCTCGCCGGCACCGGTGCCAACGCCGGCGTTGAGCCGACGATCGCCAAGGGCCATCGGGTCATCCCTTGCTGGGGGCGGGCTGGGCGAGGTCGTGCTCGTAGGCGAAGGCGGCGGCAGCGGTGCGCGACGCGACGCCGATCTTGGTGAAGATGTTGGAGAGATGGCGAGCGACCGTCCGTTCGCTGAGGTGGAGGGCGGCGGCGATGTCCTTGTTGGTCACTCCCGAGGCGACGAGGCCGAGGACCTCCGCCTCTCGTGCCGTGAGGTCCGCCGGTAGCGACGAGGACGACGTGAGATCCCGGATGTGACGGGAATCGAGGGCGGCCCCGAGCCGATCGAAGATGGCGGCCGCGCTGGAGAACGAGCTGGAGGCTGCGTCTTCGTCACCACAGCTTCGGCATGCCTGGCCGAGCAGGAGGCGGACGGTGGCAACCTCGTAGGGGACCTCGAGCTGTTGCCAGTGCCGGAGCGCCTCCCGCAGCGTCGCGCACGCGGTGCCGTCGTCGCCCTGGGCCAGCTGGAGCCTGCCGCGGGAGGACAGGGCCGCGGCCAACAGTGCTGGGCTGTCGTACTCGGTGGCGATGCGTTCGAGCTCGTCGGCGGCCGCAATCGCGGCGTCGAGGTCCTCCGCGGCCACCGCGATCTGCACACGCGCTGGCAGGAGCTTGGCCCGGGCCAGCTGGTTCCAGGTGTGGTCGTCGAGCATCTGCGTGATGATGGCGGTAGCCGCGTCGACTCGACGCTGGGCGAGACGGACGAGGGCCAGCCCCGCGCTCTGCTGGCCGCAGAGCTCTTCGGCGGTGGCGAAGGCCGCCTCGGCTCCATCCAGGTCGCCGAGCCGGCGACGGATCTCGCCGATCTCGATGTAGCCGGCCGCGACGTTGGGCACGTGGAACCCGTCGAGCTCGGTGCACGCCTGTCGCGCCTCTCGCTCGGCCGCGCCCCAGTCGCCACGGAGCTGGAGCAGCGCGGCGTGGTGGACCCGGCAGATGCCGGGCCACATGGCCATCGGGTGGTCCTCCGACCAGCGGAGCGTGGCATCGGTCCACTCCGCGGCGCGGCTGTGGTCGCCGAGCTGCTCGCAGGCGCTGATCAGGCTGCAGTACACCTTGCCGGTCGTGTACGGGCTGAGCTTGCCCTCGACGGCGGACAGCATCGCCTCGTCGAGGTGGCCGAGCCCGTCGGTCGGGTTGCCCGCGTCGATGAGGAGCCGGCCGATGGTCTGGAGCGCCGCCGCCTCGAGGTCGATCGACGACAGCCGTCGTCCCAGGGCCAGGGCGTCGCGGGCCAGCGCGGTCGCCCGGTCGAGCTCGCCGGATCCGTGCGCGACCTCGGCTTCTCGGAGCATGAGGTCGCCGAACGCGACCGACTCCGTGTCGGCCTCCAGAGCACGGCGGGCCCGCCGCAACCAACCACCGGCGATCGACGGACGGGCCTTGAGCTTGTGGTGCTCCCAGAGCCACACCGCGCACCGGCCCGCGCACAGGCCGTCGCCCTGCGCCTCGTACAGGGCGTAGGCCTGCTCGCGAGCGTCGATGCACTCATCCATCTGGCCGAGCCACCACGACGCCTCCGCGACGATGTCGAGACGATCAGCCTCGGCTCGGCCGGACGGGACGACCGCCGACCGGGCCGCGTCGAGCGCCTCGGTCCAAGCCCAAGAGGCCAGGAGGCTGCGGGCCGCCTCCAATGCGTCAGCCGGGGTCGCGGTCACCTCGTCAGTCTGGTCCACCGTGCGGCGCGTCGGGGTCAGCCGGTGAGTTGCTTGGAGAGGTGATCCAGCACCGGAAGGATCTCCGCGGTCGGGCTGAACTCGAGGAACGTCACGCCCTCGTCGGTCCAACCGGTGTGCCCGGCCGGCCAGTAGTAGACGTCGCCGGCCCGGTTCGTCTCCTCACGGCCGTCGGCGAAGCGCAGGGTGATCGAGCCTTCCAGCACGTACCCCCAGTGCGGGGACTGGCACTGATCGTGCGGCAGCCCCACGAGCAGTGGTGTGAAATCGACGCCGGCGGGCAGGTCGATGTAGCGGCTGTACACATCGCCGCACTCGACCCCGCGGGTCTCGATCCCGTCTTGTTCCATCTCCAACGGGATCTCCTTGAAGCCGTAGCGCACAGCAGTTGCTCCTCGTTCGTGGCCCCGACTGGTGCCGAGCCCCTGCCACCCATCGTGCGATCGGGGCGAGCAGTGGCGCATCGGCCAGACCGCCCAGAGCTGGCGCGGCCCACCGCCCGACGCGTGGGTAGATCACGCCACTCCTCACCGGGATGATGGCCGATCTGACCGATGCTTTGTCCCGTGACGCAGCGCAGGATGCCCTCATGACCGATGGCGACCAGCACGACGCCCGCACGGAGTCGATCACCGACCTGATCGTCCTCGGCCGAGACCGCGAGGCGGTCGCCGCGGCGACGCGAACCAGCAACCAAGGAGGACCTGTGGACGGTGTCCAACAGCTCGACGAGATCATCCCCCTGATCGAGGCGGTGGTCGAGCAGATCAGGCCCGACCAGCTCGACAACCCGACGGCGTGCGCCAAGTTCACGGTGACGGGCGTCCTGGAGCACATGATCGGTGGCGCCACCCACTTCTCGCCTGCCTTCCGTGGCGAGGCAGCGGGGTCCGCTGCGCCCCTTGAAGGGGAGCTCATCGATCGGTGGAGCCGAGCCATGGCCGAGCTGTTGAGCTCGCTGCACTCGCCGGGCGCTCAGGAGCGGACGGTCACCGCCCCCTTCGGCGAGGTGCCGGTCGCAGCGTTCGCCCGCTACACCGCGTTCGACGGTCTCGTCCACGGCTGGGATCTGTCCCGGGCCACCGGTCTTCCCTACGAGCCGCCCGACGACCTCGTCGCCGAGGTCGATGCCTTCGCTCGCCAGTTCGTGCAGCCGGCGATGCGCGACGGCGACACGTTCGCAGCCGAGACCGAGGCCCCGCCGGACGCCAGCCGTCTCGACCGGCTCGTGGCCTTCAGCGGCCGCCAGATCCTCACCGCCAACAACAACCAGGAGACAGTGCAATGAGCACGACGCTCACCCACGAAGACATCGAGACGATCAAGGGTCGCCAGCAGGCGACGTGGTCCAGCGGCGACTACGCCGTCATCGGCACCACGCTGCAGATCGTCGGCGAGTCACTGTGCGAGGCGGTCGACGTGACCGCGGGTTCGCGGGTGCTCGACGTGGCCGCCGGCAACGGCAACGCTTCGCTCGCCGCCGCCCGCCGCGGTTGCGCCGTGACGGCCACCGACTACGTCGAGGCGCTCCTCGAGGGTGCACAGCGCCGGGCCGAGGCCGAGGGGCTGCCCCTCACGACTCGCGTCGCCGACGCCGAGAACCTGCCCTTCGACAACGGCGCCTTCGACACGGTCCTGTCAACCTTCGGTGTGATGTTCGTCCCCAACCCCGACCGTGCCGCCGAGGAGATGCTCCGGGTCACCCGGTCAGGCGGGCGGATCGGCCTTGCCAACTGGACGCCGACCGGCTTCATCGGACGAATGTTCAAGATCGTCGGCGCGCACGTGCCGCCCCCCGCCGGCGTCCCGTCCCCGTTGGCCTGGGGCACCGAAGAGCGACTCGCTGACCTCTTCGGCGCTGACACCAAGGTCGACGTGGTTCGGCGTCACTTCGTGTTCCGCTACGAGTCGGCCGACCACTTCTTCGAGACGTTCAAGACGTACTACGGGCCGACCCTCAAGGCCTGGGGTGCGCTCGATGACGAGGGCCGCACGTCGTTCCGGGACCAACTCGTCGCGCTGGCCAACGAGTGCAACCGCGACACCTCAGGAGCGCTCGCAGTGCCGTCCGAGTACCTCGAGGTCGTCGCCCATCGCGCGAGCTGAGCGGGCATCGAGACCTCACGCGATCGACACCTGAGGAGGGCTGCCGCACAGAGGAGCAGAGCGGGAGGGGCACGGCGGAACCCCTCCGTGGCGCGCGAGTCGGGTTCTGGTTGGGGGGCCTATCGTCAGGCCAGGGTCGACGCGAAGTTCGGGGAGTCCTTCAGCGTTCCGGACCTCGCCGACCACGACAGGTGTCCGCCGCACGGGGGCACGCTCTGATGGACGCGTCGTGCGCCCTAACCGCTCCTGGGTTCCGATCTCGCCCAACCACTCGCGCCGGTAAAGCTCTTCGGTAAACCGGCGCTTCGGATGTGAGCGGGGTGTAGCCGCGTGGGAGCGGTCCACCGGGCGCGCCAGATCCGCGCCCAGCTGAAGCGGATCGCGCGGGCCCGCGCTCGGCCGCCTGTTGCGTCAGTGCGAGGTCGACGCCGCGTCGGCGGACGCGGCGCGCTCGCGCTTGAAGACGATCTCGCGGTAGACGCCGAACTTGCCGAGCGCCGAGACGCAGACCGACGCGCCGGTGGCGAGCAGGTAGTTGGTGTTCAGCCCGAGGTGGAGGGCGAGGAAGATCGCGTACTCGACGGCGCGGAACGCAAGGGAGGTGACCACGGTCTCGGCGAACTGGCGTCCCCAGTGCACGCTCTGGCCGGGGAACACCCAGACGCGCAGGAGCGTGAAGTTGACGACGAGCGCGGCGGCCATGGCGATCGCCGGCGAGAGCGTCTCGGACACCCCGAGCACCTCGTGGAGCGCGGCGGTCGTGCCGATGATGAAGCAGAAGCTGAACGCCGAGGCGAGCACGTACTTCGGCATGTCTCGTAGGGCCCCCACGGCGAGCGAGTCTAGATGGGCGCGCCCGCGCGACCCCCAGCCGGGCGGGCGCCGTGCCGCCCTCCCGTACCGTTGGGAGCGTGCTTGCCATCGACCACGTGATCGTCGTGGTCCACGACCTCGACGCCGCCGCCCGCCGCCTCGATCAGCAGCACGGGCTGGCATCCGTGGCCGGCGGGCGCCACGTGGGTCACGGCACGGGCAATCGCATCGTGCCCCTGGGCGGCAGCTACATCGAGCTCATGGCCGTCGTCGACCGCGACGAGGCCGCCTCCAGCCCGCTCGCCTCGTGGGTGGCACGACAGCTTTCCGAGGTCGGCGACGCCCCAGCGGCACTCTGCCTGCGCACCGACGACATCGAGGCCGTCGGCCGGCGGACCGGGCACGAGCCGCTCCCGATGCGCCGCACCCGTCCCGACGGCGTCGAGCTCGCATGGGACCTCGTCGCCCTCGACGCCGCCTTGACCGACGGCCTCCCGTTCTTCATCCAGTGGCACGTGGACGAGGCCGACCACCCCGGCCACGCGGTCGCCGAGCACCGCCGCGCCGCAGTCGGCATCGCCTGGGTGGAGCTGGGCGGTGATCCGGATCGCCTCGCGTCGTGGCTGGGCGAACACGACCTTCCCCTGCGCCACGCCGAGGGTCCCCCGGGGCCGCACCGGGTCGCCGTCGCGCTCGCCGACGGCGCGCCCATCGTCATCGGCTGACGAACCGACCACGAGTCCGCTCAACCACTGACGGGCTGGCCGATGCCGAGCAGGTTTCCCTCGCTGTCGCGGAACCAGGCCGCCCTCTCGCCGGTGGCGCCCGAGGACGGGTAGTTGCCGTCGACCTCTGCGATGCCGTCGACCGTTCTCATGCCGGGAACGTCGACCTCCTCGAAGCGGACGCCCCGCTCGCGCAGCTCGCGCACGGTCGCCTCGATGTCGTCGACCTCGAACGCCAGCTGGGTGTGCTCGCCGGAGGGCCGGCCGGCCGATGCGAACAGGGCGAAGGAGCCGGCTGCGCCCTCGTAGCGCAGGCCGCCCGGCCGCTCCTCCACCGGTTCGAGCCCGAGCGCGTCGGCATAGAACCGCCGGGCCCGCTCCAGGTCCTGGGCGGGCAGGCGACCGGAGACCTTGGCGCGGGACAGCGCGCTCGACCGGCCCCGGGCTGCCCAGTAGGCGTCGGTCAGCTCGATGATCTGCACGCAGTTGCCGTCGGGGTCGAGCAGCGCCGCGAACCAGGCGTCACCCCGGAGCTCGAGCTCCGCGACCCAGCGGACGCCGAGCGTGGCGAGGTGCGCGGCGGCGGCACGGGCGTCGTCGACGTGGAGGTTGAGGATGACGCGGCCGGGCTCGACACAGGACGCGGCGATGTCGTCCCGGTGGTCGATGAGCACGGCGACGCCGCCGAACTCGAGGAACCCGTCGGGGTTCGGCCGGGCGGCGAACGCTCGCTCGTACCAGGCTCGCAGCCGGTCGGGGTCGGTCGAGGCCAACAAGATGCTGCCGAGCGTCGGGGTGCGCATGCAGTTCTGACCGCGGACCGCCGCCAAGGTCATCGGTGATCCGTCACCGCCCGTTGCCGCTGGCTTCAGGACTGATTTCTCATGAGGATGCTGGGTCTCTGCTTGACAAGTTCATCATGAGGAATAGGATGTCTGGATAGCGATCGACCGGTCGCTGCCAGGGGGAAGGGCCCACGAGGGCCGACGGACAGCGGAGGGGGCAGTTCGTGGGGTGTTCATCGCGCGCTCGCTGTCGCGTCCGCCGCGCCGCCGGTGACCCGGGGGCCACGGCAGATGGGGAGCGGAGATGAGATCCAGAAGGGGACGGGCGATCGGGGCCGTCGTGGCGGTGTGCGCGCTGCTCGCAGCGGGCTGCGGCGACGACGACACGGATGAGGCCGGCGCAGGTGAGGCCAGCGCAGGTGAGGCCGGCGGGGGAGCCGTCGAGGACCTCCAGATCGTGACCGAGCCGCCGACGGAGTTCACCGTCAACGACCCGCTGCCGGGGCCGCCGGAGGCGAGGTCCGTCGCGTTCCTCGTCTGCCCGGTGCCCGCGTGCGAGAAGAACGTCACGTACCTCACCAACGCCGCCGAGGTGCTCGGCTGGGACATCGAGGCGATCTCGCTCGACCTGGCCAACCCGGGCGTGGCGTTCCAGCAGGCCCTCGACGGCGGCTTCGACTACATCGCGCTGACCGGCGTACCGCTCGCGGCGCTCGAGGAGCAGATGGCCGAGGCCCGGGACCGGGGGATCGCGGTGTTCGAGTGCTACTCGACCGACGTGGCCGAGGGAGAGGCCAACGGCCTGTACTCCCAGTGCGGCGGCGCCGAGAGCGTCGCCTTGTCGGCCGACAGGCTCGCCGACTGGGTGATCGAGGACTCGGGCGGGGACGCCAACGTGGTGGCGGTGACCATCCGTGACTTCCCGATCCTGGTGGCGGAGGAGGACGCCATGGCGGCGGCGTTCGACGAACGGTGCCCCGACTGCTCCCTCGACGCCGTGCCGGTGACCGTGGAGGACCTCGGCGCCGGCGAGGTGCCGCAGCAGGTGGCCTCCTACATCCAGAGCAACCCCGACGTCGACTATGTCTGGTTCACGTTCTCCGACCTGTCGCTCGGCGTCTCCGAGGCGCTCGACGGGGCCGGCGTGCTGGAGGGCCACAACCTCGTCGGCGTGCGCCCCGAGGAACCCCAGCTGGAGGAGCTCGCCGCCGGGACCCACCGCGCCTGGGCCGCCCCGGCCGACGAGTACGCCATGTGGGTCATGGCCGACCAGATGGCCCGGCATGCAACCGGCGTCTGGGATGCCGCGCTGGAACACGAGGCCGCGGTGCTGCCGGCGTGGGTGGTCGAGGACCAGTCCGTCGCCCAGGAGCTCCTCGACACCGGAGTGGGCGGCTGGCCTGGACCCGAGGGTTACCAGGACCACTTCCGGGAGCTGTGGGGCCTTTCGTGACGTCGGAGCCCATCGCGGCGCCCCCCACCGCCGCCCACGGTGCCCCCGGTTCGCCGGGGGCACCACGGGCGGCCGGGCCGGGCATCGTGCTCGAGGTGCGGGGGCTGTCCAAGTCCTTCCCGGGCCAGCGGGCACTGGCCGGCGTCGACCTCGACGTGCGGGCGGGCCAGATCCACGCCCTCGTCGGCCAGAACGGGTCGGGCAAGTCGACCCTCATCAAGGTGCTGGCCGGCGTGCACGCCGCCGACCCGGGCGCCGCGGTCACGGTCGGCGGCGAGCCGCTCCGGCTCGGGGTCCCCGGCGCCGGGCACCAGCTCGGTCTCCGGTTCGTCCACCAGGACCTCGGCCTGGTCCCCGGCCTCAGCGTCATCGACAACCTGGCGCTCGGCCGCGGCTACGGCACCGGCCGCCTCGGGCAGATCCGTTGGCGGGCCGAGGCCCGACAGGCCCGCGCCGCCCTCGCCGACGTGGACGTCCACGTCGACGTGTACGCGGCGGTGTCCACGCTCTCGATGGCCGAGCGCACCGGCCTCGCCATCGCCCGCGCCGTCCACGACGACGAACCTGAGGCCGAGCCGACCGGCGAGGCCGTGGCCCGAGCGGCCCGGCGCGTCGCGCCAAGAGCGGGAAAGCGCGCGACGCAGGTGCTGGTGCTCGACGAGCCCACGGCCGCCCTCCCCGCGGCGGAGGTCGATCGCCTGTTCGGCATCCTCCGCCGCCTGCGGGACAGAGGGGTCGGGGTGGTGCTCGTGTCCCACGACCTCGACGAGGTACTCGACGTGGCGGACCACGTGTCGGTCCTGCGCGACGGCCGCCTCGTGGCCTCGGTGCCCCGCTCGGGGCTCGACCACGACCGGCTGGTCGAGCTCATCGTGGGCCGGGCGGCCGCCGTCGCCGCCACCCGCGCGGCGCGCAACGGCACCGGGACAGCCTGCCTGCGGGCCGACGGTCTGGCCGGTGGGGCGCTGGCCGCCGCCAGCTTCGCTGTGGGCCGCGGCGAGATCGTGGGCGTGGCGGGTCTCGAGGGCTCCGGCCGCGAGTCGTTCGTGCCGTTGCTCACCGGCCAGCTGCCGCGCCGAGCGGGTGCCGTGTGGGTGGGCGACCGGGGCGTCCCGTCGGGCGCGCCCGACCGAGCGCTTCGTGCCGGCATGGCCTTCGTGCCCCGGGAGCGCCAGGCCGCCGGCGTCTTCGCCGCCATGAACGTGCGGGAGAACCTGACGATCGCCGGGCTCCGCCGCTTCGTGTCGTTCGGCCGGATCCGTCGCCGGGCCGAGGCTGCCGAGACCGCCGGCTGGATCGAGCGCCTCGGCGTGGTCACGACCGGGCCCGAGGCGGTGATCGGCTCGCTGTCGGGCGGCAACCAGCAGAAGGTCCTGCTCGGCCGGAGCCTCCGGCTCGATCCGCGGGTGCTGGTGCTCGACGAACCCACCCAGGGCGTCGACGTCGGCGCCCGCGTGGACGTCCACCGGATCATCGACGAGGCCGCCGCCCGCGGGGCGGGGGTCGTCGTGGCGTCGACCGACAGCGACGAGCTGGTCCGCCTGGCGCACCGCGTGCTCGTGCTGCAGCAGGGCCGGGTCGTGCGGACGCTGCACCGCGACGACGACCTGTCCATCGACGAGCTCAACCACGCGCAGCTGGCGCGCACCGCGGGAGGGGACCGACCGTGACGATCGCGACGACGGAGGCGGAGGTCTCGGTGGCGGCCGCGCCGGCCGCCCGGCCGGAGGCGCCGCGCCCTGGCCTGCTCCGGCTGCTCAACCCGACGCGGTGCAGCGCGCTCTACCTGTGGCTGGGGTTCATGGTGGTGTTCTCGTTCGCCAACGACCAGTACCTCACCGCCACGACGACCCGGCTCGTGTTCAACGAGGGCGTCGTGACCGCGATCCTCGCTCTGGCCTTCCTGGTGCCGATGATCGCCGGGGCCTACGACCTGTCCATCGGGGCGGTGATGGGCCTTGCCCTCGTGATCACCAACTGGATCGGCGTCGAGACCTCGCTTCCGGCCGGGGTGGGCGCGCTCGCGGCCTTGGCGGCCTGCGGACTGGTGGGCGCCGTGTCCGGTTTCGTGGTGGTCAAGCTCAAGGTCCACTCGTTCGTGGCCACCCTCGGGGTGAGCCAGCTCATCACCGGCCTCGTCATCCTGGTGTCCGACAACCGCCAGATGACCGGCGCCTTCTCCGATTCGTACAAGGAGTTCGCCCGGGGCGAGGTGCTCGGCATCCCGATCCTGGTCGTCTACCTGCTGGTGCTGGCGGCCGTCGTGTGGTTCGTGCTCGAGCAGACGCCGCTCGGGCGGCGGCTCTACGCCACGGGCGGGAACGCCGAGGCCGCCCGCCTGGCCGGAGTGCGCACCGACCGGCTCATGTGGGGCTCGTTGGTCACGTCCGCGCTCCTGGCCGGGCTGGCCGGCGTGCTGTTCTCGATGAAGGTCGGCACGTTCTCGAGCTCGATCGGCCCCGGATACCTGTTCCCGGCAGTCGCGGCCGTGTTCTTCGGCGCCTCGCAGTTCTCCGGGCGCCCCAACGTCTGGGGAACGGTCGTCGCCTACTTCTCCCTGGCGTTCGGCATCAAGGGCCTCCAGCTCGTGGCCGGCCCCGGCACCGTGTGGATCGGCCCGGTGTTCGAGGGTGCGGCCCTGGTGCTGGCCGTGGCGCTTGCCAGCCAGCAGGGGGTTCTCCGGGCTCGCCGGCTGGCCCGGGCCGAGGAGGAGCCGTCGGCCACCACACCGGCTCCGGTCACGACCACGGAAGGGGACACATGACTGACGATCAGATCCAGCGGTTGCAGGACCGCCTGGACATCACCGACACGATCTACCGGTACGCGTCGTGCATCGACCGGCGCGACCTCGAGGGCCTCCGTGCGGTGCTGCACGACGACATCAGGGCCCGCTACGGCAACGCGGACTGGATCGAGGGCGGCGACGCGCTCGTGAAGTGGATCGACGAGATGACCCGCGACACGGTGTGGCAGCACCACCTGCTCAGCGTCTACCACGTCGACCTCGACCCGCGGGACCGCGACCGGGCCTCGGCGCTCGTGTACCACACGTCCCACCAGGTCTTCAGCGGGGATCCCGACACCGTCGGCGTGCTGGTGGCCCGCTACCACGACCAGTTGGTGCGCACGCCCGAGGGCTGGCGCATCGCCGAGCTGGTGTTCGAGCTGTGCTGGGGAGAGCAAAGGACCGATGCCACCGGTTACCTGGAGGCTGTCGGCGGCCGCGGCCCCGTCATGGAGAAGGGAAGCGCACGATGACCAGCACCATGCCCGACCTCACGACCTACCCGATCTCGGACGCCGCGGCGGCCAGCCTCCGGCGGCCGCTGTTCGGGCACGTGATCGACGGCGAGATCGTTCCCTCACTCGACGGTGCCACGATGCCGGTGCTCGACCCGGCGTCCGGCCAGCAGGTCGCGACCGCCGCCGCCGGCACCGAGGCCGACGTCGAGCGGGCCGTGCGCTCGGCGCGCGCCGCCTTCGACGACGGCCGGTGGCGGGACGTGCCGCCGCTGGAGAAGGAGCGGCGTCTCCGCCGCCTGTCGTCGCTGCTGGCCGAACGGGGCGACGAGTTCGCCGAGATCGACGTGATCGACGCCGGCCTGCTGCGCATGTACACCGGCTTCATCGTCCAGTTCGCCGTGGACGGCATCGACTACTACGCCGGTTGGCCGTCCAAGCTCACCGGCAGCATCCCGCCGGTGCCGAGCGAGTTCGCGGTCTATCAGGTGCGCGAGCCGATCGGCGTCGTCGGCCTCATCAGCCCGTGGAACGGGCCGACCGCGGTGTTCGCCATGGTCGTCGCCGCCCTCAGTTGCGGAAACTCCGTGGTCCTGAAGCCGGCCGAGCAGACGCCGATGGCCGCGGTGGGGATGGCCGAGCTGGCTCTGGAAGCGGGCATCCCGTCCGGCGTGTTCAACGTGGTGCAAGGTGTCGGCGAGACGGTGGGGGCCGCGCTCGTGGCGCACCCCGCCGTCGACGCCATCTCGTTCACCGGCTCGGTGGACACCGGTCGGGCCATCCAGGCCAATGCCGCCGCCCGGGTGAAGCGGGTCAGCCTCGAGCTCGGGGGCAAGAGCCCGTTCATCGTGTTCGACGACGCCGACCTCGAGGGCGCCACCGCCGCGGCGATGATGGGGGTCTGGGGAGCGTCGGGGCAGGTGTGCACGTGCGGCACGCGGCTCCTGGTCCAGCGCGACATCCACGACGAGCTCGTCGACACGATCGTCGAGTCGTCGCGGGGCATGCGGCTCGGCTCGGGCTTCGACCCCGAGACCCAGATGGGGCCGCTCGTATCGGCCGACCAGCTGGCCCGGGTCGAGCGCTACGTGGCCATCGGGCGCGACGAGGGTGCGGAGCTGGCGCTGGGTGGTTCCCGATGGGGCGACGCCGGCTACTTCCACGAGCCGACCGTGTTCACGTCGGTCCGCAACGACATGCGCATCGCCCAGGAGGAGATCTTCGGGCCCGTGATGTCGGTCATCCCCTTCGACTCCGAGGACGAGGCCTACGCCATCGCCAACGACATCGACTACGGGCTGGCCGCAGGCGTGTGGACCAACGACCTGTCGCGGGCGCACCGCGCCAGCCGGGCGCTGCGGGCCGGCACGGTCTGGGTGAACACCTACCAGATGGTGTACCCGACGGTGCCGTACGGCGGCGTGAAGCAGTCGGGCCACGGGCGCACGCTCGGCGAGGCCTCGATCGACGAGCTGACGCAGACCAAGAGCGTCTGGATGAAGGTGGGTTGAGCGATGACGATCGACCGTGAGGTGGGCGGCTGCCCGGTCATGCACCTCGACTTCACCGAGCCCGCGGACGTCGGCTCGTACTGGGCCCTGGCCGACGAGCTGCGCGAGCAGAGCCCGGCCATCTTCGACACGGTCGCCCAGGGGTTCTGGGTGTTCACCCGCCACGAGCAGGTCCGGGAGATCTACGCGCAGCCCGCGCTCTTCTCGAGCGACTCGTTCACGCCGTGGGACCCCGAGCCCGCCTACAGGTTCATCCCCACCCAGATCAACCCGCCCGAGCACGTCAAGTACCGGCAGATCCTCAACCCGTGGTTCTCCCCCGGCGCCGTCAGCCGGATCGAGCCGCAGGCCCGGGAGATCTGCCGGCGGCTGGTGGCCGACCTCGCCCCTCGGGGTGCCTGCGACTTCGTCGGCGACTTCGCGCTCCGCTACCCGACCGAGGTGTTCCTGGCCATGATGGCGATGCCCACCTCGGACGCCGACCGCTTCCTGAAGTGGGTCGAGGACTTCTTCGACGGCCTCAGCGGCGACCCCGCCGCCCAGCAGGGGATGGTCGAGGCGCTCACCGGGATCCGCCAGTACTGGGCCGATGCGCTCGACGAGCGGCGCGGCGAGCCCGAGCCCCGCGAGGGCGACCTCGCCTCGCACCTGCTGCACGCCACGGTCGACGACCGGCCGCTCAACGACACCGAGATGCTGGACATGCTGACGGTGCTGGTGCTGGCCGGGCTCGACACCACCCGCGGGCAGCTCGGCTACCTGTTCCGGCACTTCGCCACCAACGACACCCACCGTCGGCGGCTCGTGGCCGAGCCCGAGCTCGCGCCGCTCGCGGTCGAGGAGTCGCTGCGGGTGCACACGATCACGTTCGGCGACGGGCGCAAGGTCACGACCGACACCGAGTTCCACGGCTGCCCGCTCAAGAAGGGCGACATGGTCTACGGGCTGGTCGCCGCCGCCAACCGCGACCCGCGGGTCTTCGATCGGGCGGACGAGTTCGTCATCGACCGCACGGGCAGCCACCACTTCGGCTTCGCCGGCGGGCCGCACCGCTGCCTCGGCGCTCACCTCGCCCGGAGAGAGCTGAAGGTCGCGCTCGAGGAATGGCACCGCGTCATCCCCGACTACCACCTCGCCGCCGACGAGCCGCTGCGCGAGCGGGGTGGCGGCTCCATGCTGGCGCTGCAGAGCCTTCCGCTCGCCTGGGACGTGCCGGGCTGATCCCCGGTCAGCCCAGGGCGCGGCGACCGCGCACGAAATCGGACAGCCGCTCGGCGGCGGCGATCGTCGGCAGGTTCGTATTGGCCCGGGGGACCGTCGGGAACACCGAGGCATCGGCGACCCACAGGCCCTCGAGGCCGAGCACGCGCCCAAGGGGATCGACCACGGTGGTCGGGTCGTCGGGGTCTCCCATGTGGCAGGTGCCGCAGATGTGGGCCGTGTCGCCGACGGTGGCGAGGAGCCACGCGTCGATGTCGTCGTCGCTCGCGAGCTGGTCGACGCCTCTGCCCGTCGCGTCGATCCCGACCCGGTCGACGACCCCCTTGAACGCCGGGGTGTCGAGCAGCTCGAACGCGCGGCGGATGCCGTCGCGCATGCGCACGAGGTCGGACCGTTCGGACAGCTGGTTCTGGTCGATGACCGGGTGCACGTCCGGATCCGGCGACGCCAGCGCCAACACGCCCCGCGACTCGGTCTGGTTGACCCACACGCACAGCAGGCCCGGCCCGACGCGTTCGCCCCCGCTGACACCACCCCAGGTACCCCCACCCTCGCCGGCCAGCGCAGCGTCGATCTCGTCGGAGGCGAGCGTCTGGTTGACGGCCACGACCATCATGTCGTTCTCGCCCGCGCCCTCCAGGCCGGACGAGTAGCGCAGGCAGCAGTTGGTCTGCCGGTCGTCGATGCCCGGCAATGCGTCCTCCCGGAGCTGGAGCCAGAACAGCGCGAGCGGGTGCTCCTGCATCCCGTGTCCGACCGGCAGGCGCGCCACCGTCCCGTCCGGCCCGACCCCGGACCGCAGGAGGATCGCGGGAGAGTGGATCGCCCCCGCGCACAACACCACGCGATCGGCGTGCACGTCTGTCCACTCCCCGCCGACCCGCGCCCGCACACCGCGTACGCGGCCGCCGTCGATGAGGACCCGATCGACGGTCGCCGAGCCGACGATGCGCAGGTTCTCCCGCGGTCGAGCCGGCTCGAGATAGCCGTCGTTGGTGCTGACCCGCGCGCCGTGCCGGGCGGTGATGCCGTAGGGCGACACGCCCGTTCCTGCGGGGGCGTTGTGGTCGTCGCACCACGCATGGCCGAGCGCGCGGGCACCGTCTCGCAGTGCCCGGTCGACCGGGCCCCACTCGTCCTGCGCCAGTCGCGTCACCGGGATCGGGCCGCCCCGGCCGTGGTAGGGCGCGTCGCCGAAGTCGGCGTCGTCCTCCATGCGCCGCAGGTACGGCAGCATGTCGTCGTAGGACCAGCCCGGGCACCCGGCCGCCGCCCACGTGTCGTAGTCATCGGGCATCGCCCGGATGGCGATCATCCCGTTGACCGCGGAGGAGCCGCCGAGCCCTCGCCCGCGCAGGTGCGGGCGACGGTCCTGCGCCGCCGTGCGCCGTGACTCGATGCCCTCCCACTGGAACGGCAGACAGGTGCCCGGGTCGAGCGCGCGCCACCCGTTCATGCTCCGCAGACCGGCGGGCGCGTCGGCCGACCGCCAGTCGGGCCCCGCCTCCAAAAGCACCACCTGCGCAGAGCGATCTTCGCTCAACCGTGCCGCCATCACCGCGCCGGCCGAGCCCCCACCGACGACGATCCAATCCGCTTCCATGACGTACCCCCTCGCCCCAGGCTGGCTGCGGAAGCGTCCAGCCGTATCACGAAAACATCATGATGATTATGCCATGTCGTCCGCCGGCGCGCCGGACCCCAGCACGCTCGAGGGACGTCAGGTCGAGCCGATCGGCGAGGTGCAGGAGGAGCAGCATCACGGGGGTGTAGGGCGGTGCCTACTGCCGCCCGGCGGCGGGCTCGCCGATCATCGTCGGTGTGGAGACACCCGCACCCGCCCGACTGCAGGGCTCCCTCGCGTTCGTCACCGGCGGAGCGTCCGGCATCGGCGCCGCCACGGTCCGCCGGCTGGCGGCCGAGGGGGCCCGGGTGGTGGTGGCGGACCGCGACGACGAGGGTGCGCAGAAGCTGGCCGCCGACATCGGCGGCGAGGCGGTGGCGCTGGACGTCACCGACCCGGCGGGGGTGCGGGCGGCGATCGGCGAGGTGGCCGAGGCGTTCGGCCCCGTCGACGTCCTCGTGAACAACGCCGGCGGTGACCGGCCCGCGCTGTTCCTCGACACCGACGAGTCGACCTGGGGCCCCGTCCTCGCCGTGAACCTCACGGGGACGATCGCCTGCACGCACGCCGTGTTGCCCGCGATGATCGCTCGCCGGCAGGGCGTGATCGTGAACATCTCCAGCGAGGCGGGCCGGGTCGGCATGGTCGGTGGCGCCATCTACGCGGCGGCCAAGGCCGGGGTGATCGGGTTCACGAAGGCGATCGCCCGCGAGACGGCGCGCCACGGTGTCCGCTGCAACGCGGTGGCCCCCGGACCGATCGACACCCCCATGCTCGAGGGGCTCACGCACGACCCGCTCGGCGCCCGCATCCGGCAGGGGATGATCGACGCCACGCTGCTGGGGCGGTGTGGGCGGCCCGAGGAGGTGGCCGCGGCCGTCGCCTACCTGGCGTCCGACGACGCCTCGTTCGTCACCGGTCACACGCTGGCCGTGAGCGGCGGCCTGTCGCTGTGGTGAGCGAGCCCTCGCCGCTCGAGCTGGTGCCGCTCGGGCGGATGTCGGCGGTGCTCCGGGCCCCGCATGTCATGGCCGGGACGCCCGCGGGCGACCGCTGGATCTTCGAGGTCGCGGACGGGTCGTTCGACGGCGACCGCCTGCGTGGCACCGCCGTCGGTCGGGCGAACGCCGACTGGATGGTCGTCGGGCCCGACGGGACCGGGAGCCTCGACGTGCGGGTGCTCATGGAGACCGACGACGGGGCGCCGGTGTTCGTCCACTACACGGGGCGGGTCGACGTCTCCGCCGGGCCCGGCGCCCCGGTTTACGCCACGCCCCGGTTCGACACCGGCGACGACCGCTACCGCTGGCTGAACCGCATCCAGGCGGTGGCCAAGGGCCGCTTCGACGGCACGACCCTCGTCTACGACGTCTTCGAGCTGCGCTGAGGGCTCGAAGTAGGGCGCCGCCTACTACCGCAACCCACCTCGGCAGCGGACGCTGATCACACGGGCCGGGACAGGCTCGACACAAGAGGGGGACATGAGCGATGAACCGCTTCTCTCAGGCTCGGAGGCACCGGCGGATCCCCGCGTTGGCTCTGCTGGTCGTGCTCGGCGCCGCCGTCGCCTGCGCGGACGACGACACGACGACCTCGGGTGCAGGGTCTGACCTCGGCGACACGACCGCCACCAGCGCCGGCACCGAGGCGACGGGCGAGCCGATCCCGGTCGGGTTCGTGAACAGCGAGGGCGGCGCGTTCTCCGTGCCCGAGCTGCGCGTCGGCAACGAGGTCGCCGAGGAGTACATCAACACCCGCCTCGGCGGCGTCGAGGGCCGCCCGCTGGAGGTGTCCCGGTGCGCGACCGACGGCTCGCCCGAGTCGTCCATCGACTGCGCCAACCAGTTCGTCGAGGCGGGCGTGGTGGCCGTGGTCGAGGGCACCGACCTGGGCGGCGACGCCATGCTGCCGATCCTGGCCGACGCCGGCATCCCCCTGGTGGGCCACGTGCAGTTCGGCCCGGCCCGGATGTTCGACGAGAACTCGACCTACTTCGGCGCGGCCGCCCTGGCCTACGGGGCCGCCGCTCTGCAGTTCTACGCCGACGAGGGCGCGACGTCGGTCACCTGGTTCCTGCCCGACGAACCCTCGAGCCACGCCTTCACCGATGCCTCGCTCGAGCCGACCAGCGACGCGCTGGGCATCGACTACACGACGGTCTACTACGACGCAGCCTCGCCCAACTGGGCGGTGCTGGCGGCGACGGCCGTCTCGGAGAACCCGGACGTCAGCGGCAGCATCGCGGCCACCGACGCCCAGTGCGCCGAGATGATCGGTGCGCTGCGCGACGCCGGCTACCAGGGCCGCATCCTGGCCGCGTCGTGCGTGGGCCTGTACGACGCCCTCGGCGCGGACGCGGTCGGGGTCGACACGGACGCCGACCACTGGAACCCCGGCGACCTCGACTCGGCGCCCCCCGCCAAGCAGGCCGAGCTCGAGGAGTACGGCGCGGTCATGCGCGACGCCGGCCACGAGGACCTCATCCCGGGCAACGCCATCATCAGCTTCGCCGACCTCATCAACCTGACGAGGATCATGGCCACGATCGAGGGGCCCGTCGACGGCGCCTCGGTCGCCGGGGCCCTGGGGGCGACCACCGGCTTCGACAGCTACGCCGGTCCCACGATCAGCTGCGACGGCACGGTGCTCCCCGGCAACTCGGCGTGCAGCACCGACCTGCTGTTCTTCCAGGTGCAGGACGACGGCTCGGTCGCGGCGGTCACCGACGACTACGTCGACGTCACCGGGCTGCTCGGGTGACCGGGGTCGGAACCCGGTGATGACCGACCACCTGCTGTTCCTCATCGTGGGGCTCGGGGCCGGCGCCGCCTACGCGGCGCTGGCCATGGCCCTGGTCACCACCTACCGGGGCACGGGCGTCATCAACATCGCCCAGGGGGCCATGGCGATGTGGGCCGCTTTCGTCTACGACGAGCTGCGCCGCCAGGGTGACCTGGTCCTGCCCGTCGGCCGGCTCGACCTCGGCGGCGGGCTGCAGGTGTGGCCGGCGCTGCTCACCGGTGTGGCGGTGGCGGCGGCCCTGGGTCTGATCCTCCACGTCGCGGTGTTCCGCCCGCTGCGCTCGGCGCCGCCTCTGGCCAAGGTGGTCGCCTCGGTGGGCGTGGCCATCACGCTGCAGGCGCTGGTCGTGCTGCGCTTCGGCACCGGCCGCCGGGCCGTGCCGCCCGCGCTGCCCGACGACCCGGTCCGCCTCGGCTCGCTCAGCTTCTCCGAGGACCGCATCTGGTTCGCCGGGGTCGTCGCCGTCATCGCCCTGCTGCTGTGGGCCTACGGGCGCTACACCCGGTCAGGCCTGGCCACGCGGGCGGCGGCCGAGTCCGAGCGCGGCGCGATCCTGCTCGGCTGGTCGCCCGATCGGCTGGCGGCCGCCACGTGGGTGCTGGCCGCCGTGGTCGGCGGCACGGTCGCCATGCTGGTGGCGCCGTCGGTGGGGCTCGACCCCGTGAGCTGGACCCTCATGGTCGTGCCGGGCCTGGCCTGCGCGCTCGTGGGCCGGCTGACGTCGGTCGGCGTCGCCTGCGCGGCGGGTCTGGCGCTCGGCGCGGTCGAGTCGGAGATCACGTTCCTGTCGTCCAAGGACTGGTGGCCCGGTTGGGCGACGGTGGGTGTCGCCGAGACGGTGCCCCTGCTGGTCATCGTGGTCGCCCTGTTCGTGCTCGGACCGCGGCTTCCGGGACGGGGATCGGCCGCCGTCGACCCGCTGCCGCCGGTCCCGACACCCCGCGTCCGGCCGCCGCTCGTCGCCGTTCTCGTGGCCGTGGGGTTCGCCGCTCTGCTGCTCACCGACGGCAGCTACCGGTTCGGCGTGATCACGTCGATGATCGTGGCGCTCATGGCGCTGTCGCTGGTGGTCCTCACCGGCTTCGTGGGCCAGATCTCGCTGGCGCAGGCGGCGTTCGCCGGCTCGGCCGGCTTCGTCCTCTCGAAGATCGGGACGGGGCTGCCGTTCCCGCTGTCGCTGCTCGCCGCCGCGCTGGCCGCCACGGCGCTGGGGCTGCTCGTGGCGGTGCCCGCCCTGCGGGTGCGGGGCGTCCAGCTCGCGGTGGTCACGCTGGCCGCCGGCGTCGCCATCGAGCAGCTCGTGTTCCAGAACCCCAAGCTGACCGCCGCCGGCGGCAACCTCATCCCCGATGCCCGGATCTTCGGCGTCGACCTGGCGGTGCGGCGGGGGGCCGAGCTGGCCCGGTGGCAGTTCGGAGCGCTCGTGCTGGTCGTGCTCACGCTGGCCGCGCTGGCGGTGGCCAACCTCGGTCGCAGCGGCACCGGCCGGGCCCTGCTCGCGGTGCGCTCCAACGAGCGGGCGGCGGCGTCGATCGGCGTCGACGTCGCCGCGGCCAAGCTCCTGGCGTTCGGGGTGTCGGCCTTCCTCGCCGGGCTGGGCGGTGCGCTGATCGGCTACAGCCGCGGCCAGCTCTCCGCCGACTCGTTCGGCGTGTCGGTCAGCCTCACGCTCCTGGCGTTCGCCTACCTCGGGGGCATCACCAGCGTCGGCGGTGCCCTGGTCGCCGGCACGCTGGCGCCCCTCGGCATCGGCTACGTCGTCCTCGACCGCAGCACCGACATCGGCGAGCACTATCTGCTGGTGTCGGGCATCCTGCTGGTGGCGACCGCCGTCCTCAACCCGGGCGGCATCGCCGGCAGCGTGCGGTCCGGGGTGACCGGACGCCGGCGGCCGCCGCCCGAGGGCGGCCGCAGCGCCGCGACCACTGGATCCGACCGCCGGGCGGGCGCCGAGCCGCCGCCCGTGACCGCAGGAGCGCCATCATGACGACCCCCACCACCAGCCACGCCTCGGCCGCCGGGTTCGACCTGACCGAGACCGACCGGTTGCTGACCACCACACGGGCCGTGCGCAAGCGCCTCGACCTCGAGCGGCCGGTCGAGCGCGAGGTCGTGCTCGACTGCCTGCGCGTGGCCACGCAGGCGCCGTCGGGCGGCAACACCCAGCCGTGGCGCTGGCTGGTCGTCGACGACCCCGAGATCCGCGGCCGGACTGGCCGACATCTACCGCAAGGGCTACGGGCCGTACATCGAGATGCAGAAAGCCGCCGTCGTGGCGGCCGGGGGCGATGAGGACAGCGCCATCCTGCGCAGCTCCGACTACCTGGCCGAGCACCTGCACGAGGTGCCGGTCCACGTGATCCCGTGCCTGCTGAGCCGCCTACCCGAGCGGCCGACAACGGCCGACACCGCGGGGTTCTACGGGTCGATCCTCCCGGCCGTGTGGAGCTTCATGCTCGCCCTCCGCAGCCGGGGTCTCGGCTCGGCGTACACGACGCTGCACCTACAGCACGAGACGGAGGCGGCCGCGCTGCTCGGCGTCCCCGACACCGTGACGATGGTGGCGCTGCTGCCCGTCGCCCACGTGCGCGGCGACTTCCGCCCGGCGGACCGCAAGCCGGTCGAGAACGTGACGTACTGGAACGAGTGGAAGCGGCGCACGTGACCTGACGCGACGTGGGCGCGGCGTGTCATGTGTCATAGCGGTGCCGTTGCTTGAAACATCTAGCGTGCATGGCTGGTCGGAGTGGGGACAGCCGAGCGCGAGGTGACGGTGGCGATGAACGTGGTACGAGGACGTGAACCGAGCGTGTTCTGGCGGCGCGCCCGACGGGACGGGCGACGGGCGATCCAGCCGGTCGGCCCCGCGCTCCCCCTGGGCGCGGTCGTGCGGGTCCCCGGCCGCGGCGACGTGTTCGTCCGCTACTCGGCCGGTCCGGCCGGCGCGCCGACCGTGCTGCTCCTGCACGGGTGGATGGCGTCGGCCGACCTCAACTGGCCGGGCACGTTCGCGGCGCTGGCCGGGCGCTACCACGTGCTGGCGATGGACGTGCGGGGCCACGGCCGCGGCATCCGCAGCACCGAGCCGTTCACCTTCGAGGACTGCGCCGACGACGCAGCCGGCCTGCTGCGCGAGCTCGGGGTGAAGGGCGCCGTGGTCGTCGGCTACTCGATGGGCGGCCCGATCGGGCTGCTCCTCGCTCGACGCCACCCCGGCAGCGTGCGGGGCCTGGTGCTGGTGGCGTCCGCCGCCGAGCTGGCCCGCACCGGACTCGGGCGGGGGCTCACCGTCGGGGTGCACCTGCTGGGGGCGCTCGTGCGGTCGGGGCTGCCCGACCGCGTGCTCCGAGACGTGGTACGCCACCGACCGGCGGTCCTCGGCGACCTGGCCGAGCTCGCGCCGTGGATGGCCGGCGAGGCCAAGCGGCTGCACCCCGCCGACATCGTGGGTGCCGGGCGGGCCATCGCCGCGTTCGACGCTCGCCCGTGGCTCGCCGAGCTGGGGGTGCCCGCCGCGTCGGTGGTCACGCGCCGCGACCGGGCCGTCGGCCCCGACAAGCAGCGGGCCACCGCGGCGGCGCTCGACGGCGCGGTCGTCGAGGTCGACGGCGGCCACGCGGTGTGCGTGACCGACCCCGAGGCGCTGGGCGCCGCGGTCGGCCGCGCCGTCGATCTCGTGGTCGCGTCGCGCCGCGCCCGCCGCGACCGCTGGCTGGTCCGCGCCGCCGACCGCTGGCGCCGTGCCGACGACGTGTCGGGCGAGCCCGCCGGCGCCCTCGACGTGGCCGTCTGACGGGCGATCAGGCCCTGCGGGTCCCGGTGGTCACGCTTCCGTGACAGCCGTGACGAGCCAGACCGTCCCGGGCCCGAGCGGTTGGGCCACCTCGACGATGACGCTCTCGCCCGTGCTGCTGTCGGTCGCCCGGTAGAGGTTGGCCCCGGCGGGCTCGATCGTCCCCGGGGTGTCGAGGGCGCAGGCCGCGCCGGCCTCGGCGACCGACTCCGGGGAGCCCCGCCAGGGCTGGTGCCCTTCCTCGAAAGCGCTCTGGAGCGCGATGGCTTCGTCCGTCCCGCCTTCGGCACAGTCGGAGTCCGGCTCGTCTGGCGGGCTCGTGTCGTCTGCCGCCTCAGACTCGGCCTGTGTCGTGGTGCTCGCTGCGGTGGTGCTGGTTGTACTGGATGGTGCCGACGTGTCGTTGTCGGAGTCGCCGTCACAAGCAGCCACCGCAGCGAGAGCCAGGACGACCAAGACCGCCGGTGCCAGAAGGACAATGAGGAACCTGCGCATGAATGCCACCTTCCGCCGCCGTGCATCCACCTCTACAGACGCCTGACGGTGCCGATCGGTGGACACGAGGACCACATTTCGACGCCCCTAGAGTCGCCGTGTGCGTGTCGCGGTCGAACAGGTCATCCAGACGGCGACGAAGGTTCTCGACGGCGGGCTCGCTGCCCGTGAGGCAGTCACGGTTCTGGCGACGCTCACGCGCGAGGCCGTGCCCGCCGCCCGAGACCTCCGTGAGACCGATCCCGATCGAGCGGCGACCTATCGGGAGCTGATCCTGGTCCTCGGGCAGGAGATCCGCCGTCTGGAGCCGACGAGCGAAGACCCGCGGCATCTCCACGCAGTGACCGAAGACCTCGCCGAGGTGTTGCAGGCGCTGGCGTGAGAAGTGGCGCCTGGACCGCTACCGCAACTCGGCGATGTCGATCCGCTCTGCCTCGTACACGTCGAGCACCGGCGGCTCCGCGGCAAGGGCGCTGACGACCGTGACGAACTCGAGCGATGCCGGCACCGAGAAGTGAGCAGCCAGCGACGCCCTGTCGGCCCAGTGCTCGAGAAAGACGGCACGGAGTGGGTCCTCGACGTCTCGGTGGACCGAGTGGTGCAGGCACCCGGGTTCTCGTCGCGATCGCTCGACGTGCTCGAGGCACAGCCCGAGGACCTCGTCGACGGTTTCGGCTCGCGCCCGCACGCCACCGGTCACGATGATCATCCGGACGGTCTACCTGACCCGTTCCAACCGCGCGTGCACGGCGGGGCTCAGCGAACGAAGAGGGTGCCGTCGCGTTCGGCGAGCTCGCCTCTTCCCAGCGGGAGGACCCGCGTCAGCCATCGGTAGGCGGCGTCGAGACCGGGAACCTTCGCGAACACACCCTGCGGTCCGCGCGTCATCTGCCCGGTGCGGACGTCGTAGGTGGCGCCGTGCCACGGGCAGACGAGACAGCCGTCGCTGTCGATCGAGCCCTCCGCGAGGTCGGCGCCGAGGTGCCGGCACCTGCGGGTCACCGCGAAGAGCTCGCCGTCTGCGTTCCCGACCGCATATCGGCCCACCCCTCGCACCTCTCCAGGCACGAGCTCGGCGACGGGCCCCACTTCTTGGTCTTCGGCCATCGGCGTCCCTCCTTGCCCGCTCGCCTCGAACCTACTCAGGCTCCCAGGTAGCTGACCTGCAGCAGGTCGGGGCGCTCGGCGAGGGCGGCCCCGGGGCCGCGGGCCACCACCTCGCCGTGGACGAGGACGACGGCGGTGTCGGCGATCGACAGCGCCACGGGGAGGTGCTGCTCGACCAGGAGCACGCCGATCCCCAGGTCGTCCGCCGCCCGGCGGAGCACGGTGGCGAGCTGGTCGACGATCTTCGGCGCCAGGCCCAGGCTCATCTCGTCGACGAGCAGGAGCTGCGGCCGTCCGACCAGGGCACGGGCGATGGCGAGCATCTGCTGCTCGCCGCCGGAGAGCAACCCGGCGCGTCGGTCGGCCAGTGGCCCCAGCGCCGGGAAGTAGCCGGCCACATCGGCGACGTCGGCGCCCAGCCGGCCGCCGCGCCTCCGTCCGCCACGAGACAGCCGCGCGCTGGCCGCCCCCCTCGCCGTTGGCGGCCAGCCACAGGTTGTCCCGCACGCTCAACCCGCCGAACAGCGCCCGGTCCTCGGTGACGCATCCGAGGCCCCGCCGTGCGTTGCGGTGCGGTGATCCGGTGTCGACCGGCCCGCCGAAGAGGCGGACCTCCCCGGCGAGCGCCGGCAGCAGCCCGGTCACCGTCATGAGCGTCGTCGTCTTGCCGGCTCCGTTCGGGCCGAGCAGCGCCACGATCTCCCCCGGCTCGACGGTGAGCGACAGGTCGCGCACCACCACCGTGCGGCCGTAGCCGGCGTGCAGGTCCTGTACCTCCAGAAGCGGTCTCACTGGGCGTCGACCCCCAGATAGGCGGCGACGACCCGCTCGTCGCCGCGGACCTCGGCCGGCGTCCCGCTGGCGATGTGTCGGCCGCCGTCGACGACGTGCACGACGTCGCAGACGTCGAGCACGAGGTCCATGTCGTGGTCGATCAGCAGGACACCGGTGCCCGCGTCCACGACGGCTCGCAGCCGCTCGCCCAGCTGGCGGCTCTCGCCCGTGTCGAGGCCCGCAGCCGGCTCGTCGAGCAGCAGCACGCGGGGGTCGGTGACGAGCGCCCGGCACAGGCCGACGAGCTTGCGCTCGCCCTCCGACAGCTCGCTGGTGCGGCGGTCCAGCAGGTGGCCGATCCCGGCGACGTCGACGGCCCGGTCGAGGCGGGCTGCGGTGGGGGAGCGGCGAGGCACGACCAGGTCGCGCAGCGCGCCCCAGACGGTGAGGCGCTCGGCGGCGACGAGCAGGTTGCCCCGGACGTCGAGATCGTCGAACAGCTCGACCGACTGGAAGCTGCGGACCAGGCCGCGACGCACCCGCTGGTGCGGGGGCAGCCCGTCGAGCGCCGCACCGCCGAGCTCGACCGAGCCCTCGTAGGCGACGAAGCCCGACAGTGCGTCGATCAGGCTGGTCTTGCCGGCGCCGTTGGGCCCGATGAGGCCGGTCAGCGTGCCTGCCTCGACGTCGAGCGACACGCCGTCGACGGCGCGCACGCCGCCGTAGCTGACCGTCAGCGATCGTGCGGACAGGCGCATCAGCTCGTCCCCGGCGTCGACGACGGCTCGGGGGCCGGCTCGGCGACCACATGCTCGGCGACCGCCTGCTGCAGCAGTGCCAGCAGGCCGACCCACCCGACGAAGGCCGAGACGCGCCCGTCGGGGCCGAGGAGCGTGCCGCTGACGTGGGGCCCGTCGCCGGCCACGTCGTTCACGCCGTTTGCCCGGCCGCCCGTCGCCGGCCCAGCTTCGACGGCGATGTCGATCTCGAGTCGTGGCATGGTTTGGCTCCCCGCCTACCGGACCCAGGTGTGGTACTTGGCCCGCCGGTAGCCGAGGGCCCGGTACGTGGCGTCGACCAGCGACTGCCCGGTCGGTCCCAGCCCCATGGCCGCCGACATCTGGTTCATCACGTAGCCGAACGACATGGCGCAACCGGGATCGGCGAACCCGATCGACCCGCCGTTGCCGGTGTGGCCGAACGCCTCCTCGCTCAGCGAGACGAGGGTCGGCGGCTCGACCCCGGCCGGCGTCGCCCCGCCCTTGAGGAACCCCAGCGTCCAGCGGCCGGGGCTGCCGAGCACCGCGTCCTCGCCGCCGGCCGACTGGACGGCTCCCATGCGGGCGATGTCCTCCGCGCCGAGGGCGATGCGCCCGACCCGGCGGTCGTGCACGATCGCCCGGTACATCGCGGCGAGGGCCCGGGCGTTCATCACGCCGCCCGACGCCGGCAGCTCGGCCGCCAGCGCCGCCGGCGAGTCCCACTCGCCCGGCACGAGGTAGCCGCCGTTGTTCAGCATGACGAGTCCGGGGATCGAGTCGGGCTCGGTCAGCGCCTGCACCAGGAAGCGGGGGAGGGGGTCGCCAGGCTGGGGATCGGGCGGGGGCACCAGCCCGGCGACCCGGTCGGCGAGCCCCTCCGGCAGCCCGACGTAGAGGTCGAGGCCCAGCGGCGAGGCGATCTCGTCGGCGACGAAGCGGCCGAGGCTGCGACCGGACACCCGCCGGACGACCTCGCCGACCAGGAAGCCGAAGGTGAGGGCGTGGTAGCCGTGCCGGGTGCCCGGCTCCCAGAACGGCGTCTCGGCGGCCAGCCGTCCGACCACGTCGTCCCAGTCGTAGAAGCCGCCGGCGGGGACGGGGTCGCGCAGCGCGGGCAGCCCGGCCTGGTGGTTCAGCAGGTGCCGGACGAGCACACGATCCTTGCCGGCCGCCGCGAACTCGGGCCAGTAGGTGGCGACGGGGGCGTCGACGTCCAGCTCGCCGGCCGCGGCCAGCAGGTGGGCCGCGAGCGCCGTGGCCCCCTTGGTCGACGACATGGCCACGCAGAGGGTGTCCTTCTCCCATGCGCGGGTGCGCTCGCGGTCGGCGTGGCCGCCCCACAGGTCGACGACCGTCTCACCGTCCACGGTGACGGCGACCGAGGCCCCCAGCTCGCCCCGCTCGGCGAGGTTGCGCTCGAACTCCTCGGCGACGCCGGCGAACCGCTCGTCGCAGTGGCCCTGCACGTCCATCGCTCGTACCCCCTGGTCGACCCCTCTGCGGGCAGTGTGCGCCGTCCGGACGGCCGGGCGTAGTGGGGGGCTCCCTACACGTCGGAGATCGCCACTGCCCCGAGCGGCACTGCGGCGCCGTCCTCTGCCGGGCAGCTCGATGCCGGCACCGCCCGAGCTCGCCCTTGGGGCCCCGTGAGTCAATCCGACTCGAGCGCCTCGGCTCCGTCGAGCATGCCGCGGTCGTCACACGGGATGCGCAGCGACGCGAAGGAGGGCGTGCGGGTCTGCTCGATGAGGTCGAGTGTGCGCCGCATCTCGGTGGGCTGGACCGCGCCACCCCGCTCGCCGTAGGGCGAGTCGAGGAAGCCGACCACCACGAGCCCCAAAGCGAGCACGGCGGTGATCCCTCCGACCATGAGCGCCTGCACCAGTACATGCTCGTCGGGGTCGGCGAACAGCAGCATGTGGGCGATCACCAGCAGCGCGCCGATCACCAGCACGGCCCACAGGAGTCCCGGCACGAACGGCTCGGCCTGAGCCAGGCGGCCACGACGCCCCTCGCGGCGTTGTGCATCCTGCTCGAACCACTGACCGTAGGCCGTCGCCTCCCGCTCGTTCTCCGGTGTGATCGACGCGATCGTCGAGGCCATCCTGTCGATCCACGCCTGCACCGTCGCACTCTCCCGCCCCGCACTCATCGTTCGCCACTCGTCCTCGACGACCGCTCTGGCGTAGCAGACCAGCTCACCCCGCAGGTCGGAGCCGCCAGGATCCGCCAGTAGCGCAGTCGTGCGGTACAGCTGTGTCGTGGCCACGGCCTCCTGGTCGGCGGTCGCCTTGGCGGTGCTGAATGTCTCCAACGCGACGAAGATCACGAAGGCGAGCAGCACGGCCACCACCGTGCCGAGCACGGTGAACACCCCCGCGGCTCGAGCTGTGTCGGCGAAGAAGCCACCCGGCGGCGACAGCCGGCGCACGATGAGCAGCCCGGCGATCGCGGCCGCCACGGAGGCTGCGGCGGCGACAGACGCCAGCCAGGGGCTCATCGCCGCGGGCTGTTCACACCGCTGCCGGACAGCGACCGGTCGCGGACCTGACGGCCCATTGCACTGGCGCCGGCTACCACGACACCCGAGGGTCCGCCGACGCGACTGCCAGGAGCTCGAGACCGTCGAGCGCCGAGCGACACGTCACGGGTGTCAAGAACGGGGTCACTGTTGGAATCGCCAGACGATACCTCTGCCACTCGGAGCGCATCGCGCACTACACCGCCGAGCCGCTCCTCACCGAGGAGCGCTCGCGACCACGACACCTCGCCGAGCCGCTCCTCATCGCCGGCCACAGACCCACCCCCGCAGAATCACAGAATCGGTGACCTGAGCCCTTCGCCAGGGCCCGCGCCGGCGGTGTGGGGCCGTCCTACACTCCCGGCGAAAGGGGGGCAGTGTCGATCGTGAGCACGCCGCCGCTGGTCGGCCGCGACCTCGACCTGGCGGTCGCCCGGGAGCAACTGACGCGCAGCGCACGCGGGATCCCCGCCTCGCTGCTGGTCCGCGGCGAGGCCGGCATGGGGAAGTCGCGCCTGGTCGCCGAGCTGGCGGATGCCGCCGGGGGGCTCGGTCACCCGGTGGTCCTCGGCCGCGCCGACGACCTCGACCACGGCATCCCGTTCGCCGCGTTCCGGGACCTCCTCGCCCGACTCGAACCCACAGGGCCCGGCGCCGACGAGGCGGACGGGCTGCGCGCCGCCATCGAGGGCCACCGCGCCGAGGTCGACGCCGAGTACCTGACCGAGGTGTTCGCGGCGGCCACCCGGCTGCTCCGGGCCTTGGCGGACGGGGGACCGTTGGTCCTCGTCCTCGAGGACGTCCACGTGGCCGACGGCGAGTCGCTGGCTCTGGCCGCGCTGCTGATCCGGCTCGCCGGCCTGCCCGTCCTCACCGTGGTGACCCTGCGGCCCGGCGGGGGCGCCGCGGAGCTCGAGCAGTTGTGCGAGCGGATGGCGTTCGAGGGTCGGGGGTCGGTCGTCGATCTCGAGCCCCTCGACCGGGCCGACACCCGGGCGCTCGCCGCCGCGGTGATCGGGGCCGTGCTCGACGACGCGATGACGGATGCGGTGGTCGCGGCCAGCCGGGGCAATCCCTTCTTCGCCGGCGAGGTGGCGCAGGCGCTGGTGGACGGCGGCGCCGTGGCGGTCGCGGACGGGCGGGCCCGGCTCGTGCCCGGCGCTCCTGCGGCGCAGCTGCCGCGGTCGACCGTGCTGCTTCGGCGGCTCGTGCTCGGCACCGCTGCCGATCTCGAGCTGGCCAAGGTGATGGCCGTGTTCGGGCGCTTCTCGCTGCACCACCTCGGCCTGGCGGGGCGCCTCACCGGGCTGTCGGCCGACGGTGTGGCCGAGTCGTTCGACCGGCTGGTCGCGTCTGGCCTGCTGGCGCACGCCGCCGGTGGGGGCTACGAGTTCACGCACTCGATCCTGCGCGACCGGCTCTACGACGACATCGGTCCAGCCGAGCGCCGGCGCATCCACGCCGCCATCGCCGCGGACCTGGCCGTCGAGCGTGGCGGCGGTCGGGTCCTCGACGTGCTCGAGCTGGCGACGCACGTGGCGGCCTCGGCCGAGCCCGGCGATGCGGCGGCCGCCGAAGTGCTGCTCGAGGCCGGGCGGACGGTCGGGGCGTCGGCGCCGCTGGTGTCGGCCGACTACCACCGCCGCGCCCTCGAGCTGCTGCCGGTCGACGCCCCCCGGCGCGCCGAGGCGCAGGCAGGCCGGGCCCGGGCGCTCCACCTCGGCGCCCGCCCCGCGAGGCGGCCGCCGTCGGCCTGGAGGCGCTGGCCTCCCTGCCCGCGGGGCCGGCGCGCGGCGCCATCGCCGCGCTGGTGGTCAACGACCTCTACCTGGACGGCCGGGCGGGCGACGCCCTCGGGGTGATCGATGCCGAGCTGGCGCTCGGCGGCGACTCGTGCCCGCTGCTGGCGATGCGCACGAACCTGGCGCTCCAGTCCGGTCGCTACGCAGAGGCGGCCGAGACGTTCGGCGACGCGGTGGCCGCCCTCGACGGGGCCGATGTCACCCCCGCGGCGGAGTTGATGGCGCTCGCCCACGTCGTGCAGTACGCGAATCACGTGGGCGAGGTGCGCCTCGCCGCCGAGCTGATGCAGCGCGTCGAGGCGCTGGCCGAGGGGGCGTCGTCCACGGTGGGTCTCGCCGCCCACGAGCTGGTGGCGTTCGCCGACTGGCGCCCCGGCCTGGTGGCCAGGATCGAGGAGCACCTGCGGGTGGCGTCGGCCCTGCGGCCCGAGGGGGCGGCACTGTCGATCGGCGGGAGCTCCGAGAGCGCGCGCGGCGCGCGTGCTGTGGATGCGCGGCCGGTGGGACGAGGCCCTCGACCTGATCGGCAGTGCCGGCTTCGCCCTCGACCAGCGCGGCACCGTGACGACCGCCCAGCTGCTGGCGTGCACGGCCTGCGAGATCTTCGTGGACCGTGGCGATCTCGACGCTGCCGCGGCGACGGCAGCTCGCTTCGAGACGCCGATCCTGGCGCTGGCCCGCAACGCCGCCCTCGCTCGCGCCCGCATCCACCACGCGGTCGGCGAGCCCGACGCCGCCCTGGCGCTGCTCGACGACGAGCGCGCCGACGCGTCCGCACCTCGCGGCAGCGTGTGGAAGCTGGCGGAGATCGTCGTGCTCGCCCTCGAGATCCACCTCGCCGCCAACCGTGCCGACGAGGCACGCGCGGCATTGGCCGAGCTCGAGACGCTGGCCACGCGCACCGGCTGGCTCGAGTGCCAGGTGCCGGCGCTGCGGGCCCGCGCCCTCGTGGACGGCGACGTCGACGCGGCCCGCACCTACCGCGACGTGGCCGAGACCGAGTCGTGGGAGGTCGAGCGGGCGCATGCCCTGCTCGTGCTCGGCGAGCTGGACGACGAGCCGGTCCGCAACCTCGCCGAGGCGTACCGGGCGTTCGACTCCTTCGGCGCCGCCCCCTGGCGCCGCCGGGCCGCCGCCGGGCTGCGCGCCCGCGGCCTCACGGTGCCGCGCCGTGCGGCCCGGGCGGCCTCCGAGCTGACCGAGACCGAGGTCCAGCTCGTGCGGCTCGTGCGCGACGGCCTGTCGAACCGGCAGATCGCCGCCGCGATGAACTACAGCCGCAAGACGATCGAGGTCTACCTGTCCCGGGTCTACGCCAAGACCGGCTGCGCGTCGCGGCTCGAGCTCATCCGCGCCGTCGACACGGGCGCGGTCCAGGTCGGTGGCGCCGACGCGGACCTGCACGGTTCCGTGACGACGGGCGGGTCCTAGGCCGTGTCTCAAAGTCGTAGCCACTCGTTGATCACAGCGATGTGGACCGTGGCCTCGTAGCGGACGGCGAGCTTGTCGTACCTCGCCCAACTGAACTCCCTCAACGCCGCCGGTGTAGCTCGGACGCTTCAGCGGCTGCCGATTCCTTGCTGCGGTGGCCGAGGTCTACATGGTCGATGGTGCGGCCCGCCGAAGAGGCCGGCCGCGATGAGGCAAGCCGAGAAAGAAAGCTGATTGCCGTGAGCATTCCCGCCACCATGCGCGCCCTGCAGCAGACCTCGCTGACGGGTCCGCAGGACATGCGTTTGATCACCGACGCGCCGGTACCGAGCCCTGGCCAGGGCGAGGTCCTGATCCGGGTCGCCGCCGCCGGTGTCAACTTCGCCGACATCTCGAGGGCCTACGGCACGTTCTCGGGCGGCCCGCAGCCACCGTATCTGGCGGGTTTCGAGGCCGCCGGCGAGGTCGTGGCGGTGGGCGAGGCGGTGACCGGTCCACGATCGGGGACTCGCGTCGTCGGCGTCGGATACGGGGCTTTCGCCGAGTACATGGTCCTGCCCGCGGCCGCGGCGGTGCCGGTGCCGGCTGGCTGGACAGGCGAGCAGGCGCTGGGCCTGGTCGTGAACTGGCCCACCGCACTTGCCGCGCTCAAGCCCCTGGGCCACATCGCCCCCGGGGAGACGGTGCTGGTCCACGCTGCGGCGGGCGCGACCGGCCAGGCCGCGGTGACGATGGCAAAGCACTACGGCGCGACGGTCATCGCCACCGCCTCGCCGAGCAAGCACGAGACAGTGCTGGCACTCGGCGCCGACCACGTCCTGGACTCCCACGATGGCGACCTGGCCGCCGAAGTGCTGCGGCTGACCGGTGGTGCCGGTGCCGATTTGGTGCTGGAGTCGGCGGGTGGTGCCACCTTCAATGCCAGCCTGGCCGCGGCCAAGCCGGTCACCGGCCGGGTCATCGTCTACGGCGTGGCAGGCGGCGAAGTCGCGATCACCAACTGGGAGTTGGTGTACAAGCACCAGGTCCACATCATCGGCCTCAACATCGGCGTGCTGATCCAGGCCGCACCCCAGATCTTCGGCGAGCTCATGGGTGAGCTGTCCGCCCTCATCGCCGCCGGCGTCCTCGGCCCCGCTCGCCCCACCGCTTACGACTTGGCCGACGGCCCAAAGGTCCTCGCGGAGCTGGAGGCCAGGGCGACCGTCGGCAAGCTGGCCCTGTGGCCCTGACAATCCGGCCATCGCCCGTATGCCCGCTGACCTGGGTTTCGATGCCTTCGCAACGGCGTCCTGGTCGTCGTGGGTGACGGTCCCGACCGGCCGCTGCCTAACCTCGCGGCATGACGGCGCACGTGCGGGAGGCGGCGAACCAGGACCGGTTCGCTGCCGAGACCGAGCGGTTCCGCCGGGAGCTGTTGGCGCACTGTTACCGCATGGTCGGCTCGGCGCATGACGCCGAGGACCTGGTGCAGGAAACGTACTTTCGGGCCTGGCGTTCCTACGCTGGCTTCCAGGGCCGCGCGTCGATTCGGACCTGGCTCTACAAGATCGCCACCAACGTCTGCCTGACAGCGTTGGAGCCGCGCCGGATCCGGGTGCTGCCCTCGGGCCTGACGGGTCCTTACGACGGACCCGATCGCCCGCCGAGTCACGCCGCGCCGGGCGAGGTCTCGTGGCTGGAACCCTTGCCGGACCGATGGATCGCCCCGGCCGCCGACGATCCGGCCGCGGCGGTGATCGCGCGCGAGTCGCTACGGCTGGCGCTCATCGCGAGCCTGCAGCACCTGCCCGCCCGCCAGCGCGCGATCCTCATCCTCCGCGAGGTGCTGGCGTTCTCTGCGGTCGAAACTGCGGAGATCCTCGGCACCACTACGGCGGCGGTGAAGAGCGCTCTGCAACGCGCCCGCGCCCGGCTGGACGAACTGGAGCCAGAGCCCGAGGAATTGCTCGAACCGACCGACCAGCGGGCACGTGCGCTGCTCGACGGCTACATCGCAGCCTTCGAGCGCTCCGACGCTGACCTGCTGGAACAAGTGCTGCGCACGGACGCCACGCTGGAGGCGACGCCATTCCGCGACTGGCAGGCGGGCCGGGTGAAGTGCATCCACATGCTCGACACCTACGTGCTGGGCGCGCCGGGCGACTGGCAGATGACCGCCACCACAGCCAACGGCCAGCCCGCCGCCGCCGTGTACCACCGGGACGCGGACAACACGCTCCAGGCCCACGGCATCGTGGTGCTGGCCCCAACCGCCACCGGCATCTCCCGCGTGATCGAGTTCCACGATCCGGCGCTTGTCGCCACGTTCGGCGTCCCGGACGTGCTCGCAGACTGATCCGACCGGGCGTGCAATAGGCACGCCGAGTCGGCGCATGCTCGACGGCATGCTGGCACGCCGCACTGCGCTAGCGGGGCGGCTATGTCGCCTCCCCGTGCCGCGTCAGACCAGGTCGGGATTGGTCTCCGCGAAGACGCCGGCAGGGTTGTCGATGAGCCACACGTGGGTCATCCACACCGCTCCGGGTGACCACGTGCCGTGCCTCTCCCGGCACTCGTCCCGGGAGATGACCCCGACGTCGTCCTCGTCCAGCTCCTCGCCGGCGACGACGCAGGTCCAGGCATGCTCGTGGAACGCGGCGCCGTGGATGTCGGTCGGCGGGTCGGGAGAGCCTGCCTGGTCGACGACGTAGGCGACTGCGACCAGCTGCCAAGCATCGCGACCGAGCTGCGAGTACATGAGGAAGTCGGGGGCGGCGAGGTCGATGTCGGAGCGAACGTCGGACGATTCGGCCCCGTCGCCGGCGCGGGCGAAGTGGGCGCCGATCTCGGGGGTATCGGGGTGCTCCTGGTCCCATCCCTCGGCCCGGGCCACGTCGATGTCCTGGTACCTGTTCATGGCCGTCCGGACGAGTTCGATCTGCGCGGGGTCGGGTTCGCCCTGAGCGGACATGTGGTGGTGGGAACCGCCGTGCGAGCTGGGGCTCTGGTGATGGTGGGGTGCCGGGAGCACCGCCGTGACCACGACCACCGCGAGCACCGTCACGACACCCGCCGCGCCGGCCGCGCCCGGCCCGATGAGCCGACCGGGCGTGCCCCGGGCGCGGGCCCGGACGAGGATCGCGCAGCCGGCGACGATCAGGGCTTCGAGCGCGGTCGCCGCCAGGTCGAGCGAAGAGGCGGGCTCGGGCCGACCCGCCCCTGGCCCGAGGGGAACACCCCACGTGCGGGACACGACCCACACGGCGACGACGACCAGGCTTCCCTGCAGGCCCCCGTTGAGGACCCAGCGGCTCGGGACGGCGACGATGCCCACGGCCCACATCGCCTGGAACCACGCGACGGCCGCGAAGAACAGCCCGAACGGCACGTAGTCGCGGAAGTGCTCTCCGAACACCGAGAAGTGGATCGCGGCGGCGCCGAGCGACATCACCGACAGCGCCAGGCGCAGCTGCGGTGCAAACCCCGCCTCGGGCACGCCGACCGACCGGCCCCCGGCTGAACACGCGTCATCCCCCTCGATGCCCGGGAACGATAGCCAGCGACCGACGGCTGGGGCTCGCGGCCCTCGACGTGGTCGAGGAACGCTTCGGGGCGCCCTTCAGCGCCTCACGGGTCGAGTGGGGGATCGGCGTTGGCGGCCAAATCCAGAGCCATCTCCGGGAACCAGTCGCCGGCGCCGGGATCGATCATCCCCCACTCCGGGTCGACCGTCTCGCCCGCCGGGCCCAGGCCCCGCGTGCACTCGCCGTCGGACTCGCCAGGGGTCTTGACCCACAGGTAGGCGTCGAGCAAGGGCTCGCCGGTGTCGAGGGTCGGCGCCAGACCGAGCCCGCGAGCGGGCGGGTTGCACCAGTCCTGCGGGTCGGGATACGCGGGTGGCTGCCACGGTCCCTGCCCGTTGCGGCTGGTGTCGATGACGTAGCGGGCTGTCGGCTCGACGTCGCCCAGCATGGTGCTGTAGCGGAGGTTGATGCCCGACGTGTTGAGGGTCGGGTCGTCGGAGTCGTCGCTCCACCCGCCGAAGCGATCGAGCGCCACGCCGGTCCACTCGCCGAGGAGCTCGGCGATCTTGGCCGGGAGCGGTCCCCCGTTCCAGTACTGGTTCGGGCAGTTGAAGAAGTCGCCGGCCACCACCTCGGTGGCGTAGGCGACGCACTGCGAGATCCACCGGCCGTACTGCACGTTGTTGGCGGTGAGCTGGTAGTTGGAGACGTTGAGGTAGAAGCCGTCGGCGTTGGCCACGCCCGCCTGGACCAGCCGGTGCGCGATGTCGCCCGACCCCAGCCAGGCGCTGTGGGTGCCGTCGAGGTAGGTCGTCACGTTGGGCAGGTCGGCGAGGGCGTCGACGGCGTGGTTGAGCATGGCGAACCGCTCGGACGCCGCCGCGGCCGGATCGGCCTCCGCCGGCTGGCACCACTCGAGGGCGTCGGACCCGTCGGCGCTGCCGTAGGGGTCGTACCACGGGATGATGCCCAGTCCGTCCGGCTCGAGGATCACGATGGCCTCGCGGTTGCCGATGCCCGCCACAAACCCGTCGATCCAGGCCTCGTACTCTGCCTGTGTGGTGGCCCCACCGGCGGAGAACTGGGCGCAGTCACGGAACGGGATGTTGTAGGTGACCAGTACCGGGACGGTGCGCCTGGCCGCCGCCCGGGTGACGGTCAACCGAACGTCCCGCTTCACCGATCTGGGTGTCCCGCCCTCGAACCAGACGGCCTGTGGGGTCTTCGTGATCGCGCGGATCAGGGCGGCCGCATCTCTGTCGCCCTGTGCGGTCAGCTCGGCGATCTGCTGCCGTGCCCCGCGCTGTGGCGGTGGGACGTAGAGATCATCTCGCGCCCCGGGGTGGACCGCCGACGCAGGCGCTGCGACCAACGTCCCCATCAGCGCCACCGCCGCCAGAGCGACGATCCGTCGCCACGAGACCGACCTGCTGCTCTTCATGGCCCCTCCTCCATGCGAGCTGTGGAAGCGCTCTCATGGTAAGGGATCGGCGGGAACGGCGACAGGGGGTACGACGTATTCTGAGCCGATGCGCATCGCGAGGGCTGCTGCGCTGGACGAGCTGGAGCCCTTCCTGCAGAGCGTCCGATCCGTCCCGGGGCTCGTCGAGCGGAAGCGGGGCGTCTTCTACCGCCGGTCGAAGGCCTTCCTCCACTTCCACGAGGATCCATCGGGGATGCACGCCGACGTCAGGCTCGGCGAGACGTTCGAGCGAGTCCGCGTCCAGACGAACCAGGAGCGCAACGCGCTCCTGGAGCGCATCCGTGCCGTTCAGACCTCGGGCACCTAGCCCCACGCTCAGAGCGTGAGATCGAGGTGGGTCGACTGCTCGGGAGAGTTCGTGGCGGTCTCGCTCGTCGACTCGCCGTCGACACGGAACGTGATGGTCCCGCCGGCGACGCATCCGGGCAGGGAGTCGGGTCCGGCCACGGTCAGGATGTAGAAGTCCGACCAGCGCACCGAGGCGACGCCGCACAGCGTCTCGCCGACGTACGCCTCGACGCGGCTGCCGGGCGGGACACGCTGACCGTCCTGGTCGTACACCTCGCCGCCGAGCTCGGTGGTGGTCGGCGCGGCGCCCAGCGGCTGTCGGGTCGAGAAGTCGACGTCCACCCGAGCGGTGCCGTCGTCGGGCCAGGCGACGGTGGTCGTGGCGTAGAGCTTCTGCTCGCCGGCGTACGTCCACAGCAGGACCTCTGCCCCGGGTTGTCCGCACCCGTCCGACTCGGCGCTGGCGTAGACGCTGACCTCGAACTCTCCGCCGGCAACGGCCGGGAGGGTCGTGTTGCACGCCGTGACCAGGCCGTCGTTCAGCACCACCGCCCCGATCCAGCGGGCGTCGAGCGGGGCACCGTCCAACCGGGCGCGACCGCGGATCACGGCATGCTGGTCCGACGACGAGCCGGGAGCGGCGCGGTCCGGCCGGGGCGCGAGCTCGAACGTCCGGTCGAGCGACGTCAGGTCGTCGACGTCGAGGTTCGTGCCGTCGGGGACACGGCCGCCTTCCACCCAGTCGACGAGCGCCTGGAAGGCCGCCTCCTGCTCGCCGGTCGTGAACCCGCAATGGCCGGGATCCTCGATCACGCGTTGCACGAGCAGGTTCCCCCGGCCCGCTTCGTCGACGCGCCGGCGCAGAGCCTGTGGCTGGTTGATCGGCACCTGACCGTCACCGGTCGTGTGCATGGTGACGAGAGGCATCCCCAGGTCGCCGGTCACCTCGATGCCCTCGGTGAACGCTCGGAACGCCTCGCGGTCGGTCGGCACACGTATGGCGGCGCGGTTGAACGCCGCGCTGCTCACACCGCTGCCCGGGCCGAGGTCGTACGGCGTCGTGCGGGGCGCCGCGAGCTGGGCCGACACCAGCAGCTCCGCCCGCTCCCAGTTGGTGCCCTCCTCGTCGCGGAACCCGGCGCGATCGAACGCCCGCGGTCCGCCAGTGAGATCGATCATCAGCGCCTCGAACCGGGCCCGGTTGGTCGGATCGTCGAGCGCCGGGCGGATCCGCTGTGCGATGAGGTCGTGGACGCTCGGCGCCGCGTCGAACTCGGCCTGGGTGACCCCGGCGACATAGGCGCCGGCGACGAACATGTCGACGCTGAGGCTCAGCCCCGGACTCGTGCCGGTCGCTCCGCACAGCCCCAAGGCTCCATCGAAGCGGTTGGCGTACCGCTCGGCGGCGATCTGCGCCGACCAACCGCCCATCGACAGCCCGGCCGCATACGTCCAGTCCGGTCGCCCGTGTTCACGCACGACGTGGTCCCACAGGGCGGCGGTCTCGTCTGCGGCGCGGCCGGGGATGAACGACGTGCTGGAGAAGCTCGACGCGGCCCACGCATAGCCGTTGGTGATCAGGTAGCGACGGAAGTCGGGGGGCGTGACGTTCGCCTGGGGGCCCAGCTCCTCGTATCCGTGCATCCACATCACGAGCCCGCCGTTCCACTCGTCGGGGATCTCGATCTGGTAGACGGCGCCCCCGAGCGTGCCGTAGTCGGCGCGCGCACCCGGAACGGGGTCGAACGCGGGGTCGGCGAGGGTCGCCTCGGCGCTGTCCCGCAACGGGGCGGGCGGCGGCAGCGGGAGATCACGCAGCGGGCTCGCCTCCCGCACGACGGCCGTCGTGGGCGGGCCCGGGCCGGCGCGGTCGTTCCCGTCGTCGTTGGTGCAGGCGGCGACGACCAGGGCTGACGCGGCCACGAGCGCCAGCCGGGGTCTCGGCACGATCACGCCTCGGTGTCCACGCGGGACTGGTCCATCATCGAGCCCAGCACCGCCTTGAGGACGTCGAGGTAGTCCGAGGCCGGTCGCTGCCCGCGCGGGACCAGGCGCTGCAGCGCGATCCCCGTCATCACCGCGAACGCGAAGTCCCGCCCCATCTCGAGCGCCTGCGGATCGAACGAGCCGAGGTCGGCGACGACCTCGAGGAACATGAGCCGGCTCTCGTCCGTGAACCGCCGGTCCGTCTCCGTCATCGCCGCGGCCAGCTCGGCGTCGGTTCGCGCCGCGACCCACAGCTCGACCCAGGCCACGAACGCCGGGCCCTGGAACATCGTCCACCCGACGTCGACCGCGGCCTCCACGCGGTCCAGCGACCCGGCCTGCTCCAGCACCTCGCGGAACTCGCGCAGCCGGCGCTGGAGCAGATGCTCGACGGCCGCCGTCATCAGCTCGGCCTTCGTCGGGAAGTGGTGGAGCTGCGCCCCGCGCGACACCCCGGCCCGGCGTGCGATCTCGGGCGTCGTCACCGCCGCGTACCCGTCGGAGCACAGGCACTCCACCGCCGCATCCAGCAACGCCGCCCGTGTGGCGACGCTCCGGGCCTGCACCGGCTGCCGCGACCCCCGACCAGTCATGGCCCACTCGTAACATCGGCAAACAAATCAGTCAAGACTGATTGTTTTTGCCTTGGTCAGGCGTAGGCGGGCGTCCACTGCGACGCGGCGACCCGGGTGCGCAGCTCGTCGTCGCTGGCGGGCGCCGCGACGCCGTCGGTCACGGCCGCGATCGCCACCGCCGTGGCGATCGCGGCCGCGGTGTCCCGGAGCCGATCGACGGGCGGCAGCAGCGACGCGTGCGGGTCGGCGCGGGCGGGGGAGAGCTCGCCGAGGGCCCGTGCGGCGGCGTGCAGCATGCCGTCGGTGACGCGGCCGGCTCTCGACGCCACGACGCCCAGCCCGACCGCAGGGAAGATGAAGACGTTGTTGCACTGGGCGACGGGCACCTGCGTCCCGTCGATGTGGAGCGGCGGGTACGGCGAGCCGGTGGCGACGAGCACGCGGCCGTCCGTCCAGCGGGCGAGGTCGGCGGGGTCGGCCTCGGAGCGTGAGGTCGGGTTCGAGAGCGGGAAGATGATCGGCCGTTCGGTGTCCGCCGCCATCCGGCGCACGATCGACTCGCTGAACGCACCGGCGGCGGTCGAGAGCCCGATCAGGATCGTGGGTCTGGCGTTGGCAACGACGTCCGCGAGGCCGGCCGGGCCGTCGGTCGTCCGGGTCCAGCCGGCGAGCGCGTCGGCGGGATGGGCGTAGGCGCGCTGTTCGGCGCTCAGATCGGATCGATCCGCGGTGAGCAGGCCGATCTTGTCGACGACGAAGAAGCGGCCGCGAGCCTCGTCATCCGGGACGCCGTCCGCCACCATCTGGGCACGCAGCATGTCGGAGACGCCGATCCCGGCGGATCCGGCGCCCAGCATGACCACCCGCTGGTCGCGTAGCCGCGACCCGCTGGCGTGCACCGCGCCCGCGAGTGCGCCCACGACGACCGCGGCGGTTCCCTGGATGTCGTCGTTGAACGTGAGCACCCCCTCCCGGTAGCGATCGAGGATCGGGCGGGCGTGGGCGGTCGCGAAGTCCTCCCACTGCAGCAGCGTCCCGGGCAGCTCCTGCTCGACGGCCGCCACGAAGCGATCGACGAAGTCGACGTAGGCCTCGCCGTCGATGCGGTCGTGCCGCCAGCCGATGTACTCGGGATCGTCGAGCAGCGCGCGGTTGTTCGTGCCGACGTCGAGCACGACAGGCAGCGTGCGCGCCGGATGGATGCCGCCGATCGCCGTGTAGAGGGAGAGCTTCCCGATGGGGATGCCCAGCCCGCCTGCGCCCTGGTCGCCGATCCCGAGCACGCGCTCGCCGTCGGTGACGACGATGGCATCGACATCGGGACGCGGCCGGTTGCGCAGCAGCTCGGGCAGCCGGTCGCGCTGCGGGTAGGAGAGGAACAGGCCGCGGTTGCGCCGGTAGATGTGGCTGAACTGCTCGCAGGCCAGGGCGACCGTCGGCGTGTAGACGAGCGGCAGCAGCTCCTCGACGTGGTCGACGACCAGCTTGTAGAAGAGCACCTCGTTCGCGTCCTGCAGCGATCGCAGGTAGACGTGCCTGGTGAGGTCGTCGTGGTAGCGGCCGAGCGTCTCGTAGGCCCGGACGGCCTGCTGCTCGAGCGTCTCGACGACCGGTGGGACGAGGCCATGGAGGCCGAGCTCGTCCCGCTCTGCGGCGCTGAACGCCGTTCCCTTGTTGAGCAGCGGATCCTCCAGCAGCGCCACCCCGCGCCGCCGTGACGGCGTCTCGGTGCTCATCGGCCGCCTCCTCGCTCCCGTCGCATCCGATCCGGCACCATGTTCGCCCTTGGCTGCGGCGCTGTCGCCACGGTGAGTGCGTCAGACGCACCCGCGCCACCTTCGGCCGGGGGACGCGCCCCGCTCAGCGGTAGCCGGTCGTGTCGGCCGGCTTGCCGGCGTCCTGGACCTCGGGGAGGTAGCGCCAGGCATCCGGTTGGCTGCCGTCGGTGTCGGTGAAGCCGTAGATGCGCGCCAGCTCTCCGCTCGAGAGCGACTGGCCGTTCCAGCGGGCGGCGTCGGGGTCGGCGGCCAGGGCTGCGACCGCCCGGCCGACGAACGCGGGGCTCTCGGCGATGGCGAAGTGCGGGATGCGTTCGGTGGCGTCGCGCCAGTTGGCCTCGGTGACCCCGAACGCCTCGAGCATGGCCTCGGAGCGCAACCACCCCGGGGTGAGCGCGACCGCCGTCGCCCCGTGGGACGCGAGCTCATGGCCGAGGGCGAAGGCCATGCGCAGGTTGGCGGCCTTGCACAGGTCGTAGAAGAACGACACCCGGTAGTTGGTCGCGTTGTACTCGGTGGTCCCGTCGGTCACCTCGACGACCAGACCGCCGGGCCGCTCGATGAGCAGGGGCAGAGCGAAGTGGCTGGTGATGGCGTGGGTGTCGATCGCGAGGCGCAGCAGGTGCAGGCCGTACTCGAGGTCGGACTCCCACACGGTGGCGTTCCACTCCATCTTGGTGGCGCCCCAGATGTCGTTGACCAACACGTGCAGCTCGCCCTGCTCGTCCCGGATGCGGTCGATCAGCGCCGCGACCTCGCCGGGGACGAGGTGGTCGACCCGAACGGCGACCCCGTGGCCGCCGGCGGCGTCGACCAGCGCGGCGGTCTCCTCGATGGTCTCGGGCCGGCTCATCTCCGACGGTTGCGAGCCCGTGGTGCGCCCGGTGCAGTACACGGTGGCGCCCGCCGCGCCCAGCTCGACGGCGATCCCTCGGCCGGATCCGCGGGTGGCGCCCGTGACGAGGGCGACCTTGCCCTCCAGTGGTTTGGCTTCCATGTTCGGTGCGAGGCGCGGGCCTACCGGCGCGGGCCTCGGCCTCCTTCCCGTCGATTGTCGTGGTCGTCATGAGTGTGCGCGCTCGCCGCCAGCTGCTTCTCGTAGCGGAGCACCGGTACGGGGATGGCGTCGCCCGCGGGCGTCGGTGCGGGGTTGTCGAACGCGCCGGCGTTGCTCCAGCCGTTGCGCTCGTAGAAGCGGCGAGCGCGGCGGTTGCCGGCGACGACGGCGAGCCACGCCCGGTCGAACGAGGATCGAACGGCGTCTTCGCCGTGTGCCAGGAGGAGGTCGGCGACGCCGGTCCCGCGGGCGACGGCGTCCACGTAGAGCTGCTCGATCTCGTCATGGCGCACGGTGACGAACCCAACCACACCGGATCCGGTGATCGCCACGGTCGTCGCATCGACCCGAGGCGGGACAAGCGCCGCGAAGTCGGCGGGGTTCCGGTGGCGCACCAGCGCCGTTGGTACGTGGCCGAGATGTCCGTCGCGCCACCCCGCATGCCAGATGGCGCTGATCGCGCCGGCGTCGGCGGGGGTGGCGGAGCGGAGCACCGCGGCAGCGGTGGACGTCGTCACGGGGGCAGCTCCTCTTCCCGGCAGTAACTGCCGTATGCTCGTTTGCTGGTGACGACTCTAGGATGGCTCGCGTGACTGGTCAAGACCGTTTCGGCAGTTATGAGGAGTCAGGAGTGCACGTGGCCGTCGAGCTGGTCAACGAGCTCGCCGTCCGGTTCGCCTTTGGTCGGCCCGTGGGGGAGGTCGACCCGTTCGCGGCCGTCCGGCGGATCCTCGAGATCGACCCACCTTCGGCCGAGCAGCTCCGCGACCGCGACGTCCCGGGCTTCGTCGCGCTGGCGGGTCGCCTCAAGCGCGTGTTCGGCCAGTTGGAGCGCGGCGATCTCGACGCCGCCGCCGGCGGGATCAACGACCTGCTGGCGGCGCACTCGGCCCAGCCGCATCTGGCGAAGGAGGATGGCCAGTGGCGCTTGCACCACCATCCGGTCGACGCCACGCTCGAGCCGATGGCGACCGCCATCTGCGCCGAGGGCCTTGCTCGGTTGATCAGTGCCGGTGACGCCGGCCGGCTCGGCACGTGTGAGAGCGACGACTGTGACCGGGTCTTCCTCGACGAGTCGAAGAACGGCAGTCGGCGGTTCTGCTCGCTCTCGTGCCAGAACCGGGTCAAGGCCGCCGCCTTCCGGCGGCGGCGGACCACGCGCGACAACGGATGAGTGCGCCGCCGGTCACGGCCCATCAGAACAACCTCCCCCGCCTCCTAGAGTGACGCGTCGTGGCGCCCCCGCGACCTGACCGCGCCATCCCCGCCGATCGGTTGGTCGCGGTGGTCGTCGGCGGGGCGAACATCGACGTCAAGGCGGCCAGCACCGGTCCGCTCGTGCCCGGCACCAGCAACCCTGGGGCCACCGTCATCGCGCCCGGCGGGGTCGGCCGCAACATCGCGGAGAACCTGGCCCGGCTCGGGACTCCGGTGCACCTCCTGGCGGCCGTCGGTGCCGACGCCCTCGGCGACCAGCTCCTGGCGGCGACGGCGGCCGCGGGCGTCGGGGTGGATCGCGTGCGTCGCGGCGCCCACCCCACCGGCACCTACACCGCGGTCCTCGACGCCGGCGGCGATCTCGTCGTGGCGGTCGCCGACATGGCCGCGACCGACGCCCTCTCGGCCGCCGACGTGTCCGCGGCTCGGGATCTCATCTCGGCGGCCGCGCTCCTGGTGCTCGACGGCAACCTCGCCCCGGCGACGGTCGCCTGCGCACTCGACCTGGCGGCCGCGGCCGGGGTGCGGGTGGTGCTGGATCCCGTGAGCGTCCCCAAGGCCGGCCGGCTCGCCGACCAGCTCCGGCCGGGGCGCCCGGTGTACCTCGTCACGCCCAACGGGGCCGAGCTGGCGGCGTTGACGGGCCGAGCCGTCGACACCGACGACCGGCAGCGGGGTGCCGTGCGCGCCCTCCATGACGCCGGGGTCGAGCGGGTGTGGGTCCGGCTCGGCGAGCGCGGCTCGCTGCTCAGCGGGCCCGAGGGCGTCCACACGTTCCCCGCGACGGCCGCCGAGGTGCTCGACGTGACGGGGGCGGGCGACGCGATGCTGGCGGCGTTCTGCCACGCGGTGCTGGGCGGTGCGCCACCGGCCGACGCGGCCGCGTACGGGCACGCGGCCGCCGCGCTCACCGTCGCCAGCCACCACACCGTCCGGCCCGACCTCACCGATCGCCTCGTCGAGAGCCTCCTGACATGACCCCACACCCGATGCTGTCGCTCACCGACGAGGTCGCGCGTGCGCTGCGCGACGGCGACCCGGTGGTCGCACTGGAGAGCACGATCATCAGCCACGGCATGCCGTACCCCGACAACGTCGCCATGGCGCGGGAGGTCGAGGACATCATCCGCGCGTGTGGCGTGGTGCCCGCGACGATCGCGGTGCTCGACGGACGGCCCCGGGTCGGGCTCGGCGCGGACGACCTGGAGCTGCTCGCCCGCGACGAGGAGGTGGCCAAGGTCAGCGTCCGGGACCTGCCGTACGTCGTCGCCCGCCGCGCGCACGGCGCCACGACGGTGGCGGCCACGATGCGGCTGGCCGCGCTGGCCGGCATCCCGGTGTTCGTCACCGGCGGCATCGGCGGGGTCCACCGTGGCGCGGCACGGAGCTTCGACATCTCCGCCGACCTCACCGAGCTCGGCCGGACCGACGTGGCGGTCGTCGAGCGCGGGCGTGAAATCGATCCTCGACATCGGGCTCACCCTCGAGGCGCTCGAGACCCTCGGGGTGCCGGTGGTGGTGCACGGCAGCGACGAGTTCCCGTCGTTCTACTCCCGCAGTAGCGGACACCCCGCCCCGATGCGGGTCGACTCCGCGGCCGAGGTGGCGGCGGTGATGGCCGCGAAGTGGTCGCTCGGGCTGTCCGGAGGGCTGGTCGTGGCCAACCCCATCCCCGTTCCCGACGAGATCCCGGCCGAGCAGATCGCCGGCATCATCGACCAGGCCCTGGTGGACATGGACGCCCGCGGCGTGCGCGGCAAGGACACGACGCCCTACCTCCTCGGCCGGATCGTCGAGCTCACCCGGCGGCGAGAGCCTGGCCGCGAACATCGCCCTGGTGCGCGCCAACGCCCGGTTCGGCGCCGCGATCGCGGCGGCGTACGCGCAGACCCGCGGCTGACGGCGGCGGAACGATCCGGCTGCCTCAGGCTGCGGTGTCGCCGTAGTCGTGGTCGGGGTGATCGGGGTGGCCGGCCCGCCAGTACCCACGAGTGACCACATGCTCGGGTGCGAGGTGGCCGTCGGTGACGAGGTGTCTGCGGATCGCGCGGATGCGAGACGCTTCCGCGGCAACCCAGGCGCGCCCGTTGCTGCTCGGCAGCCTGACCCCACGCATGGTCTCCTCGAGCAGCTCGCCCGGCTGGCGGCCGTCGCGGTGAAGCCATTCGGTGGTGACCCCGTGCCGGCGGGGGAGGGGCTGCTCGTCCTCGGTGGACGTGACCTCGACGACGACGCGGGCGGGGGCACCCTCGGGCAGCGACTCGACGATCATCCCGATCGCAGGGATCGCCGATTCGTCGCCGGCGATGAGGAACCAGTCGGCGGCGGGGTCGGGGTGGTAGCCACGTCCTGGGCCGGCGATCGCGGCTCTGTCGCCCACGGTTGCCGATGCCGCCCAGCGAGAAGCGGGGCCGACGCCGTGGAGGAAGAACTCGACGTCGAGCTCGAGTCGGCTCGGGTCGAATCGCCTGGGGGTGTAGGTCCGCATGACGGCTCGGGGCCGGCCGGCGGGCCACTCGATCCCGTCGGCCCCGAAGGTCGGCAGTGCTGGCTCGGCGTCGCCGTCGCCGGGGAGGAAGAGCTTGATGTGCCCGGTCGGGCTGGTGATGGCGAACCCGTCGAGGCCCGCGCCGCCGAGGGTGACCCGCACCATGCGCGGTCCGATGCGTCGAGTGCGTACGACCTCGACCGGGCGAGGAGGGGGCCGGTGTCGCGGCGGGGGGCTGCTGGGCATCGTCTCTGTCTCCGAGTACGGGGGGTGGCCCGGGCGGTGCTGCCGCGGGTCACCTGAGGCGGTCAGATCATGAGGTGATCATGAGGTTACCAGTCTATGAGGTAACCTCATCATATGTCTTCCTCCGCGCTCGACGGTCACCCGGTGGGCATGATGGGGCTCGTGCCGAGCCGCGAGCAGCGAGCGCAACACGAGCCCCCGAGTGCCGACGAGCTCGCGGAGCGCGTCTTCGGTCTCGCCCGCATGCTGGGCAAGAGCTCGACTCGATCGCAGCTGGGCCCGCTGTCGGCCGCGCGCTACGAGGTGATGCACGCCGTCTACCACGACGGCCCCCAGTCGATGAGCCGGGTCGCCGGGCGCCTCCAGGTGTCGCCGCGCACGATCACCGACCTGGTCGACGGGCTCGAGGCCGACGGCTACCTCGAGCGATCCCGACACCCGACCGACCGGCGGAAGACCGTGCTCACCGTGACCGACCAGGGCCGGAAGGCGCTCGGCGCGGCACGTCGAGAGCGGCTCGCCAATGCCGCTGGCTTCTTCGCCTCGCTCGACCCCGACGAGCGGTCGACCATGGGGAGGCTGCTCGACAAGATCACGTCCACCGACCCCTCCCCACCCCGATGAACCGCGGCAACGCGAGCGCCCGCTCGTCGACGTCGTTCATCGCTGTCGCGCTCGGACGTGAGACCTGAGGCGACGGGTTCCTACTGGAGGACGCCGCCGGAGGCCTGGAACCCCCCGCTGGGGGTGGCGTCGCCGCTCGTCGGGGCGACGCTGATCGCCAGCTCGGTGATGGTCGGTGGCAGCCGGAACGCCACCGTGTTCGTGCCGTCGCGGCCCAGCATGCCGAGCGACACGGGTTCTGAACCGCCGACGGACCACAGCTGGTACGCCCGCCCCTCGGGCAGGTCCTGCAGGGCCTCGAGCAGCATGAACGCGCCGTCCTCGTCGGCCACGACCCGGGCGACCGGTTGGCCGTCGCTGTCGGCGAGCGTGGCCAGCACGCCGTCGGGCTCGTCCAGCGCCTGCTGGGCCAGGCTCCCGATGTCCGAGTCGTCGCTGCGCTCCGCGAGCGCGAAGCCGACGGCCCCGCCAACGCTGGCCGCGACGACGAGGCCGGCGACGGCGGCCGCCCAGCGGAGCCGGGACGGACGCTCGGCACGAGCACGTGCGGCCTCGGCCAGCGACGAGACCGGAGCGACCGTGGCCTCGCCGTTCTGCCCGGCGTCGTCGACAGGACCGCCCGAGGCGGATTGGTCGGGCATCGCCCTGGCGGCGGCCCCTGTGTTGGGGTCGGGCAGGCCGGGAGAGCCGATCGCCGCGCTGATGCGCTGCCAGATCTCGGCCGGCGGGGCCTCGTCGGGAGCGAGCGTCGGGAGCGTCTCGCGGTGGCCGGCGAGCTCGGCGCGGCACGCGGGGCAGCGAGCGAGGTGGTCGTCGACCGCCTGCTGCTTGGCGGGGTCGAGCGCATCGACGGCGTAGGCGGCGAGGTCGTCCAGAGGGTGATCGCTGACCGGGCCAACAGGATGGGTCACGTCGTCACCCCTTCGACCTCCAGCGCTCGTCGTAGGTTCAGCAACCCACTGCGGATGTGGCTCTTGACCGTGGCTTCGAGCGTACCCAGTAGCCGGGCGATCTCAGAGCTCGAGTGCCCGCCGAGGTAGGCGAGGAGAATCACCTCTCGCTCTGCCGTCGGCAACCGGTCGATGGCTCGCCTGCCCTCATCGGTCAGCGCTCGGGCGTGACCCGCGACCTCGACCTCGGCCGAGGGAGGCGTCTGGTCGGTTGGGGCAGCACGGTCCAGATGGCGCTGAGCCCGGTGCGTACGCCGCGCTGTGGACAGCGCGGGCGTGCGCCCGGGCCACCAGCCACGATCGGAGGCTGCCCTCGCCGCGGTCGAAGCGCTCGGGGTGTGACCACAGCTCGGTGAAGACCGACTGGCACACCTCCTGGGCGTGCTCCGCGCCACAGACCCGTTTGGCAACGGACCAGACCGCGCCCCCGTGACGGCGGTAGATCGCGCCCAGCGCCTCATGGTTCCTGCCGCTGACCGCGGCGACCAGATCGTCGTCAGTCGGTCCGTCATGCTCACGACGCACCACGAGTCACCTCCCAGCATCCCCCGCGTGACTCTACCGCTCGTCAGCGCCGGCCCGTGACGCCCCGGAGGCCTCCGACGCCGCCGCGTGCTGCTCGAGCTCGGCGATCGACCGCTCGATGAAGGCAACGGTGGCGTCGTGCCCTGCGGTGACCCCGAGGGCCTGCTCGAGGCCGAGGATCTGCGACAGGCCGGTCATCAGCAGCAAGGCAGCGATCGGCGGAAGCTCGTCCGCGTCGAGGCCGGCGGCGGTGAGCGCGGCGGTCAGCGCCTCCAGCTGGGCGGCGCGGTAGCGCTCGGCGTAGCGGGCGATCTCGGCGCGGATCGACTTGCGGTGGTTGGCGAGTGCGACGAACTCGGTCGTGAAGGCGGCACCGCGGGTGTCGGCGTTGAGCGCCCAGAGTGCCCGGAGCGAGCCGTCCTCGGCCACGGCTCGTGCGACGCGGGCGAGGTTCGCCTCGGCGCGGCGCCGGAAGACCTCGAGGAAGAGGTCGTCCATCGTGCGGAAGTAGTAGTGGACGAGCTGCGGCTTCAGGCCCGCCGCGGCCGCCACTCGTCGGGAGGTGACCGCGGCGTAGCCCTCCTCGAGGAGCAGCCGCTCGGCGGCGTCGACCAGATGCGCACGCGTCTTCGAGTCGGCGGCGCCGATGCGACGAGACGGTGAAGCGGCGGGCACGACGACACCTTGCCACACCGACCGCCGGACTGCTAAGCACTCGCTCAGCAGTGCTGTGCGGTCGCACAACACGGAAGCCGGATCGGGAGGGGACGTCGTTGCGCGACTGGAGGACCACCGACTTCTTCTTCGACGACTCGTTGGTCGAGGACCCCTACCCGTACTTCGAGGCGCTGCGGGCGGAGTGCCCGGTGCTGCCGCTCCCCCACCAGGGGGTCGTGGCGGTGACCGGCTACGACGAGGCGCACGAGGTGTACCGGGACACCGAGACGTTCTCGTCGTGCAACTCGGTGGTCGGGCCGTTCGCCTCGTTCCCCGTGCCGCTCGAGGGCGACGACGTGTCCGAGCTGATCGACCGCCACCGGGACCAGCTCCCGATGCACGAGCACATGGTCACGATGGACCCGCCCGACCACACCCGGGAGCGGGCACTGCTGATGCGGCTGATCACGCCGAAGCGGCTGAAGGACAACGAGGCGTTCATGTGGCGCCTCGCCGACCAGCAGCTCGACGAGTTCGTCGCGGCGGGTCGGTGTGAGTTCATCGGCGCCTACGCCCAGCCCTTCGCCATGCTCGTGGTGGCCGACCTGCTCGGCGTGCCGAAGGGCGACCACCAGCGGTTCCGCGACGGGTTCGGACTGAGTCGCGGCGTCGGCAAGGTCGGCGCCGGCGAGGAGGGCAGCCCCGGCGAGAACCCGCTGGCCTGGCTCGACGAGTGGTTCGCCGCCTACATCGAGGACCGGCGCCGCGAGCCCCGCGCCGACGTGTTGACGGACCTGGCGCTGGCGACCTACCCCGACGGGTCGGTCCCGGACGTCACCAACGTCGTGCGGACCGCCACCTTCCTGTTCGCCGCCGGCCAGGAGACGACCGCCCGGCTGCTCGCAGCGGCGTTGAAGCACCTCGCCGACCACCCCGAGCTGCAGGACGAGCTGCGAGCGGACGGCGACCGTATCCCGGACTTCATCGACGAAGCGCTGCGGGTCGAGAGCCCGGTGAAGGCGGACTTCCGGCTCGCCCGGCGCGCCACCAGCGTCGGCGGCGTCGAGATCCCCGCCGGCACCCCGGTCATGCTGCTGAACGGCGCGGCGAACCGCGATCCCCGCCGGTTCGAGTGCCCCGCCGAGTTCCGGATCGACCGCCCGAACGCCCAGGCGCACATCGCCTTCGGCCGTGGCGTGCACTCCTGCCCGGGGGGGCCGCTGGCCCGGGCCGAGGGCCGGGTCAGCCTGGAGCGGATCCTGGACCGGACGCGGAACATCCGGCTGTCCGAGGAGGCCCACGGGCCGGTCGGAGCCCGCCGTTTCCGCTACGAGCCGACCTGGGTCCTGCGCGGCCTGAGCGAGCTCCACATCGAGTTCGATCCGGTCGAGGCCAGCCGGTGAGCGAGCGAACCACGAACCGCGTCGCCGTCGTCACCGGCGGGGCGTCCGGGATCGGTCTCGGCGTCGCCCGCCGGTTCGCCGCCGACGGCCACCCCGTCGCCGTCCTCGACCGCAACGCCAGCGCCGCCGAGACCGCGGCCGACGAGCTTCGCTCCGAGGGCGCGACGGCCGTCGCCGTCGAGGTCGACGTCGCCGACCGGGCCTCGGTCGATGGCGCCTTCGATCGGGTCCGCGCCGAGCTCGGCCGCGTCGCGATCCTCGTCACCAGCGCCGGGATCGAGTCCTTCGATCCGCTGCTCGAGATCGACGCCGAGACCTGGGACCGCATCCTCGCCGTGAACCTCACCGGCACGTTCACGTGCGTGCAGGCCGCCGTGCCCGACATGCTGTCCGCCGGGTGGGGCCGCATCGTCACCATCGCGTCGTCGAGCGCCCAGTCCGGCGCGCCGAACATGGCCCACTACGCCGCCTCGAAGGGCGGCGTGATCGGGCTCACCAAGGCCGTGGCGGTCGAACTCGCCCGCAGCGGCATCACCGTGAACACCATCCCGCCGAGCCTGGTCGACACGCCGATGGCCCGGCAGGCCGAGGTCGCCGGTGACTTCCCGGGCGTCGACGTGGTCGGCCCGATGGTGCCTCTCGGCCGGGCAGGCACGCCCGACGACATCGCCGCCGCCTGTGCCTTCCTCTGCTCCGACGACGGCAGCTACATCACCGGACAGATCATCGGAGTCAACGGCGGGATGTACATCTGATGGCCGTTCGAGTGGTGCAGTGGACGACGGGGAACGTGGGCAAGCGGTCGGTCCGCTCGGTCGTCGCCCATCCCGACCTCGAGCTGGTCGGGTGCTACGCCTGGTCCGGCGACAAGTCCGGTCGCGACGTGGGCGAGCTGTGCGGGATGGAACCCGTCGGCGTCACCGCCACGGGCGACGTCGACGCCCTGCTCGGCCTCCGCCCTGACTGCGTCGTCTACAACCCGATGTGGTCCGACACCGACGAGCTCGTGCGCATCCTCGAGGCCGGGGTCAACGTGGTGAGCACGGCGGCGTTCATCAACGGGAGCGGCCTGGGCGCCGATCGCGACCGCATCGCCGACGCCTGCGAGCGCGGCGGCTCGTCGATGTTCGGCAGCGGCATCAACCCCGGCTTCGCCGAGCTGCTCGCCGTCGTCTCCGCGAACATCTGCGACCGGATCGACAAGGTCACCATCGCCGAGTCGGCCGACACCACGCTCTACGACTCGCCGACCACCGAGCTGCCCGCCGGCTTCGCGCGCCCATCGACGACCCCGAGCTGCCGGCCATGACCGCCAAGGGCACCGCGGTCTTCGGTGAGGCCGTGGCCATGGTCGCCGACGCCATCGGCGATCGAGCTCGACGAGATCGTCTGCTCCGCCGAGTACGCCCAGACCACCGAGGAGCTCGTGCTCGAGTCGTGGACCATCCCCGCCGGCTGCGTTGCCGGCATCGCCGCCAGTTGGCAGGGCCGGGTCGGCGACCGCACCGTCATCGAGCTGACCGTCCGCTGGAAGAAGGGCACCACGCTCGATCCCGACTGGCAGATCGACGAGGGCTACGTGATCGAGGTCGCCGGCCGCCCCACCGTGCGGACGACCCTCCAGTTCCTGCCGCCACCGGACTTCGAAGCCACGACCTTCGCCGACTTCATGGTCCTCGGGATGATCATGACCGCGCTGCCGGCCATCAACGCCATCCCGCTCGTGGTGGCGGCCCCGCCAGGGATCGTCACCTACACGGACCTCCCGCTCCCGCTGCCGCGCGGCTGGGTACGGCGCTGACGGAGGCGGGCCAGGGAGGCGGCGACACCGTCTCTTGTGTTTCGGTGATTTCCGAAATATGTTTCGCCTGTGCCCGAAACAGCCGAGGAGCTCGACGGGCTGCTGCGAGCCATCGCCAACCCCCATCGCCGGCTGATCCTGCAGGCGTGCTGGTCGGTCGAGCGCACAGCCGGTGAGCTCGCCGAGCTGCTCGACCTCGCCCCGGCGAGCGCGTCGGAGCACCTGAAGGTGCTGCGCAAGCACGAGCTCGTCGAGCAGCGCGTCGAGGGCACGTTCCGTATCTACCGGTCTCGGCCGCAGGCGGTCATGCGACTCCGCCAGCTGCTCGAGGCCACGTTCCCCATGGAGGGACCATGACCAACAACGCGATCGTGCACTTCGACATCTGCGGGCCCCACGAGGCCGCCGTCCACACCTTCTACCGGGACCTGTTGGGGTGGACGGTCGACCCCCAGGGACCGGGCTACGCCCTCGTCGAGACACCGTCGGGGCTGCGAGGATCGATCGTCGACACCGAGACCCCACAGCTGACCATCGGCGTGGCCGTCGCCGATCTGGACACGGCCGTGGCCGAGGCACAGCGCCTCGGCGGCGCCGTCGTCATGCCACCGACGGACAACGGGTGGGTCGTCAAGGCCCAGGTCCGCGACCCGGCGGGAAACGTTCTCACGCTGATCCAGCAGTGAGGACCTACCCGCCGATCTCTCCCGACAGCACGACGCGGCCCGACGACTCTTGCCCGCCCCCCTCGTCCTGGAGGGTGACGGTGAGCGTCGGGTAGCGGTCCACGGGGACGCCCGACCACAGCTCGACGCTGTCGTCACCGTCACGCATGTGGAACGTGCCCACCGTGACGAGACCCTCGGCTCCCTTGACCCAGGCCTGGTAGTAGGTGCCCGGCTCGGCCGGGGGCAGGCCGCTCACGTCGAGCTCGATGGCGACGCCCGACCCGAGCTCCTCGACCGTGGCCACGGCAGACGCCTCGGGCGCGAGCTCGGTGCCGGCGACGTCGAACTCTCGCCCTTCGTCGTCGCCGGGGCGGGCGACGATGCCGATCGCGCCCACCACGACCACCACCGCGGCCGCAGCGGAGAGCGCGATCAGGGCACGACGTCGGACCGCCCCTCGCCGTGCTGGCACGGGCGCTGGGCGGGCCCCGGCTGCCGGGTGGCCGGCGGACTCGGCCTGGATGGCTGCGAGCAGGTTCTCGACGCCATCCGACGCGGGCTCGGCCCACACCGATTCATCGGCGAGCAGGTCGCGGAGCCGACCCGCGGGGTCGCCCCTCGACGCACCACCCCGATCCGCGGCACGGCCACCACGGTCGAGGAACTCGGCGAACTCGTCCTCATTCACACCAATGGCACCTGTTGGTCGAAGCTCATGGACAATGCCCAGTACGGCACCGAACACGATTCGGTTCTCGACCCCATGATGGCCGTCATTCCGTCGCCGTGACCACGTGGGCCAACAATGCGGCCAGCCGCTTGTAGGCGCGATTCGATCGCGACTTCACGGTCCCGAGCGGCACGTTCAGATGCTCGGAGATCTCAGCATGGGTCATGCCCAGGAAGTGGGCGAGCCGAACGACCTCCCGCTCATCGGGGGGAAGCCGCTCGAGGGCGCACCGCACCTCCCACGCCTCCCACGTGCGCTCGAACGACAGCGGGACCACCGCGGCTCGGTCGTCGGTGAGCTCTTCGGGCGTTCCGGCGCGCGCCTCGCGCCGGTAGATGTCGATCGCCACACGGCGGGCGATGGCATAGAGCCACGGTGCAAGGTCTCGTGACGGGTCGAATGATGCCGCCGCCCGCCACGCCTTGAGCATCGTCGTCTGGACCACCTCGTCGGCCAGCTCGCGTTTGCCCAGCGTGCCCATCGCCACCGTCACGATGGGTCCCGCGTAGCGGGAGTAGACGGCACGCACCGCGGCCTCGTCGCCGGCGGCGAACCCAGCGGCAAGGTCGGCGTCGTCGGGCCCGCGCATATGCACCCATCTTGCCGCGTCGGCGCGAACCGAATCGGATGCCCGTCCCGTAGTGGTCCCCCGAACGGCCGACGTCCCCTGTCGGCTCTGGCGAGAACGAGGAGATCATGGACATCAACCGCAAGACATGGCGCCCCTTCGGCGTGGCCGCGGGCGCGGCGGCCGCTCTTGCCGTCGGCCTCGTGGCCGCCGGCCCTGCGGGGGCGGCACCTCGAACATCGGCCTCGGTGTCCGGCGACACGCTCGTCGTGAACGGCAGCAGCGCCAGTGAGGCCCTCGCCTTGCGGCTGGCCGCCGGTGACGCCAACACCCTCGAGGTCGACTTCGGCGACGACGGCTCGGCCGAGCACAGCTTCGACCGCTCGACGTTCAGCTCGATCGAGGTCTTCCTCCGCAGCGGGCGCGACCAGTTCCGGGTCGACCAGGTCAACGGCACCTTCACCGACGAGGCCCTGACCGTGGACGGCGGCAGCGGCGACGACACGCTCGACGGTGGCGACGGTGTCGAGGTGTTCATCGGCAGCAGCGGCCGGGATGCCGTGGACGGCAACCGCGGCAACGACACCGGCATCCTCGGCTCTGGCCAGGACAGCTTCCGCTGGGACCCGGGCGACGGCAGCGACGTCGTCGAGGGCGACAGCGGCACCGACACGCTCGACTTCAACGGTGCCGCCGGCATCGAGAACATGCGCCTGTCGCCCAATGGCGACCGCTCCCTGTTCCTGCGCGACGCGGGCAACATCCGCATGGACATGGACGGCGTGGAGCGGCTGGACCTGACCACCCTCGGCGGAGTCGACACGGTGACCGTCGACGACATGACGGGCACCGACTTCCGTCAGGCGGATGTCGACCTGTCGGCCCCCACGGGCGGCGGGGACGCGGCCTCGGACACGGTGACGGTCACCGGCACGAACCGCGCCGACCGCATCGACGTCAGCGCCGACGGCGAGGTCGTCGACGTGACCGGGCTCCGGACGGCGGTCAGCGTCGTCGGCGGCGAGACCGACGATCTGCTCCAGGTCAACGCCCTCGGCGGCAACGACGATGTCCAGGTCGACCAGGCGGCGCTCGATCTCATCGCCGTGATCGTCGACCTCGGCTCGGGCGAAGTCTGATCGACGTCCCCCACCGCGGATGGTCGGGTCCCTGCGGGGCCCGGCCATCCCGCCGCGGCTCAGGCCGGTGCGGCGGCAGTGTCCACGGTGTGATGACGGAGGAGCGGGCGCCACAGCGCCGGGATCTGCATCGGTTGCCACTCGCCCGGCGATTGGGCCAGCCGATCGGCCACCACGAGCAGCACCGCAGGATGGTGGCCCAAGCCGCAGTGGCTGCTCATCACCTCGATCGTCTCGTGCGGGCCGCTGGCAGTGTTCACACATGCCTGCCAGGGGACGATGCCATCGGTGGGACTGACCACCGATGTCGACGGCACCGGCAACGGCCGGTCGTCGCCGGGCGACCCCGTTCCGGGCACGTCCAGGCCCCACGAATTCGCCAGCGCCCGCGCCAGCGGCGCCGCGTGGCTCTCATGGCCCGGCACGGGGCGGAACGGGCTCCCCAGGGTGACGACCGCGCGTACCGCTTCCGGGGAGGTCCGGGCGATCTCGCGTGCGTAGATCCCGCCCAGGCTCCAACCGACGATGCTCATCGGCCGCGCATCCTGCGCGCGCAGACTCGCCAGGCGATCACGCAGCCGCCCCAACGTCTCCTGCGACGGGACGTTCGCGCCCAACCGCCACCCATGGACGCGGTAACCGAGACCGCGCAGAAACCGACGCAGCGGCACGGTCGACCGATCGTCCGCCGCCAACCCGGGCAACACCAGCACGGGATGGCCGTCCCCCCGAGGAGCGCTGGCCAGCAGCGGTCGCGCCGCCTGCAACCACACCAGCTCGCCGAGGGCGCGCGGTCCCTCTGCCGCCAACAGCAACCGATTCGGGCGGCGCAACCGCTGTGACCCTGCGGCGCTCATCGCGGGGACTCCCTCGTTGACCTGGTCGAACCGGAGTCAAAGGTACTGCCGGCGCCGTCTGGGACCTCGGTCCCGTGGCGGATCCGCGCGGCCGAGGTCGTTTGCCGAGCGGCGCCGCCGGTGCGGTGGCAGAGTGCGGGGGCCGCGGTGCGCAGCGGCGGGAGGGGACCATGAAGCAGCTGTCCGGCCTCGACGCCTCGTTCCTGTACGTGGAAACGGGCACGCAATTCGGCCACGTCTCCAGCCTCTCGATCTACGCCAAGCCCGAGGACGACCCCGACTACGACCCGTTCGCCGCCTGGCGGGCGCAGATCGAGCGCCGGCTCCATTTCCTCGAGCCGCTGCGGCGCCGTCTCCGCGAGGTGCCGCTCGGCCTCGACCACCCCTACTGGATCGAGGATCCCGACTTCGACCTCGACTTCCACGTCCGCCACACCGGCGTGCCCCCGCCCGGGCGTGACGACCAGCTCGCCGAGATCGTCGCCCGGATCGTCGGGCGTCCCCTCGATCGGAGCCGGCCGCTCTGGGAGACCTACGTCGTCGAGGGCCTGCCCGACGGCCGGTTCGGCATCCTCACGAAGGTCCACCACGCCACCATCGACGGCGCCGCGGGCGCCGAGCTGCTGGTGCTCATGCTCGATGGCGACCCGGAGGGCGACGCCCTGCCGCCCCCGCCCGACGAGGAACGCCCGACCGAGCGGGTCCCGACCGACGGCGAGATGCTCGTCCGGGCGGCGACGAACCTCGTCTACAAACCGGGCCGGGCCGTGCTGCTCGGCGCCCGCACCGTGCGCGAGCTGGGCAAGGCGACGCGCAACCCGATGATGGTCATGGCCGCCAACCAGGTCAGGGACGGGCTCCGAGGGCCGCTCGGCGCCGTGCTCAACTTCGGCCGCACGCGTGTGCCGGAGGGGGAGGTCAAGGGGCCGCTGCCGACGAACGCTCCCCGGCTGCGGTTCAACGCCGCCATCACTCCCCACCGCCGGTTCGCCTTCCGCTCGACCTCGCTCGCCGCCGTGAAGGAGGTCAAGAACGCCCTCGGCGCGACCGTCAACGACGTCGTCATGGCCATGTGCGCCGGCGGCCTGCGACGGTGGCTCGAGGACCACGACGAGCTGCCCGAGCTCCCGCTGGTGGCGATGGTCCCGGTCTCGATCCGCAGCGGCGAGGAGACCGAGAAGTGGACCAACCGGGTCTCGGCCATCTTCGCGACGCTGCCGACGGACGAGCCCGACCCGTTGCTCCGCGTCGCCCGGATGCACGAGGCCATGGTCGATGCCAAGGGCCTGTTCGACGCCGTGCCGGCCGAGGCGCTCACGGACTTCGCCCAGTTCCCCCCACCCGCCGTGTTCGCCCGCGCCATGCGCACGGCAGTGCGGCTGACCGCCAGCCGCTTCATGCCACCCGTCAACGTGACGATCTCGAACGTGCCCGGGCCTCGGAAGCCGCTCTACACCGCCGGCGCCCGGATGTTGCACTACTACCCGGTGTCGACGATCCTCGACGGACAGGGCCTCAACATCACCGTGCAGAGCTATCTCGACTCGCTCGACTTCGGTCTGGTCGCCTGCCGCGAGCTGGTGCCCGACCTGGGGGACCTCGTCGACGCGATCGTCGATGACCTCGACGAGCTCGCCAAGGCGGCTTCAGCCGCGAACGGTTGACGTCCGGGAATCCGCCGGGTCTTAGGCTGCCCGCATCGCAGCGCAGGACGATCGTGACGAGCACGACGAGCTCGACAGCGCGACCACCGCGGTGTCGCACAGACCCGGTTGCTGGCCTGCGAGCGCCAGCTGCGCCGGGCGGGGCTGCCCACGCTGATCGAGGACTACTCGGCCCGCGAGGACATCTTCACCCGGGCTCTGCCCTTCCTGCTGCTCGTGGCCGTGCTCGAGGTGGCGGGCGCGGCCAACTTCGACTGGCCCTGGTGGCAGAACCTGGGCGCCATCGTCGGAGGCGCCGCCCTGCTCCTGGCCCTGTTCGGCCTGTTCAACCGGTTGCGGGGCCGGCCGTTCACCGCCATGCCTCGCAGCGTCGGCGTGCCCGAGCTGACCGCCTTCGTGGTGTTGCCGTCGCTGCTGCCGCTGGTGTTCGGGGCCCAGCTGGTCAGCGCCGCGATCACGCTGATCGTGAACCTGGTGCTGGTGGGCCTGGCGTGGCTGGTCGTCGGCGTCGGCCTGTTCTCGATCGTGCGCTGGGCCGGGGCTCGGCTGTTCGCCCAGCTGGCAGCGTCGCTCACGCTGATGGTGCGGGCGCTGCCGCTGATCCTGTTCTTCGGGCTGATCTCGTTCTTCACCGCGGAGATGTGGCAGCTGTTCGCGACCGTGCCGACCGGCCGCTACGTGGCCGCGGTGATCCTGTTCTTCGCCATCGGGCTGGCGTTCCTGGCCGTGCGGCTGCGCGACGCCGTGCGGTCGATCGAGGACAGCGTCGACCTGGCCGGGGTGCCCCTGCGCAAGGCCCAGCGGCTCAACCTCTCGCTGGTGATCCTGACCAGCCAGTCACTGCAGATCCTGCTGGTGACCGTGTTGGTGTGGCTGTTCTTCACGGTGTTCGGGGCGCTGCTGGTCGACGTCAGCGTCGTCGAGGAGTGGACCGGCGGGCCGGTCGACGACGTGCTCCGCTTCGGTGTGCTGGGCGACCGGGTCGTGGTGACCGCCGAGCTGCTGCGCGCGTCGCTGGGGATCGCCGCCTTCGCCGGGCTGTACTACACGGTGGCGATGCTCGTCGACGCCACCTACCGCGACGAGTTCGTGGACGAGCTGACCGACCAGATGCGCGACACCTTCGCGATCCGTGCCGAGTACCTCGAGCTCCGTCGCACGGACCCGTACCGGGGTGATCAGCTGTCGGTGTAGATAGGCGTGTCCACCTCACTCCCGTCGTTTGCGCACCCATACCGCCGTCATCATCCAGCATTGGGTCCAGTAGGTCGGGTCATCGAGCAAGGCGGAGGCGGCATCGAGAGTGGTCGCGTCGAGGTGCCCGGCTTGAACCACGCGGTCACGCACTTCGGCGAAGAACAGCTGGAAGTACAACGCCCCACGATCGCGCCCACGGATGTTCTGGACGTCGGTCTTGGCCTCTGGATGTCCGAGACCCAAAGCGGCGACCATGCTCGGCAACCTGCGTCCGATGAGCCAGTCGATCCCGTTGCCGTGTCCCCACTCGATGAGGCCGTTCCAGGTCCTTGACCACACCTCCGGCTCCGTCGTCGGAGCAAGGTGGAAGTCCGGTTCCTGGATCAGGAGCCATCCGCCCGGCCTGACGGCGCCGGCCATCTTGTCGAGCACCGCGGGCGCATCGTCGGCGATCTGGTGCAGCATCGCGCGACACGTCACGAGGTCGTACGACTCCCGGCGCAACTCACCCGTGCGCACGTCCATCTCCTGTACCGACAGGTTCTGTGTGGGGATCAAGTCCAGGAGGACGGGGTTGGCGTCGATGGCCGTCACCCCTCCGGAGGAGCCGACCGTTTCACACAGCCATTGCGCCACGGTGCCGTTGCCGCCGCCCAGCTCCAGGCACTGCCAACCCTCACCGACGCCCAGCGCAGTCAGATAGCCGCGCGTCCAGGGGTCCAAGATCCTGGACATCAAGTCGAGCCGCTCGTACTCGGATGCCGAGGCGTTGTCGAGCATGTAGGGCTTCATGGCGATCCCTCGCTCTCCTGTGAGAATGCCGATCTCGCGCTGATCGCGACCGTGCCATAGCTGCCGCTACAGGTGTCAGATTGCGAACGGTCGTAGGCATCGGCCATGTCTGTCCGAGCCCACCCCTTCCACATCCGCGTGCTTCTCCAGTTGGCTGAAGTCGACCGTAGACCGGCAGCCGCGTCACCGAACGAGCGATCTCGAGCGTCCCCGGCTGTCCGGATGCGTGCCACGCCTCGAGGACGGGCAATGCTTCCGCGGTCCCTGAGCTTCGGGTCCACGGCTTGGCGAACCCTGATCCGGGTGGGCTAACGCAGAGTGGTGGAGGCGGTGAGGATCTGGTCAGCGACGTCAGCGGGTGCGTCGAGTTGGGGGAAGTGGCCTGCCCCGGTGATGGTCGTGGCCTCGCCTCGAGGAAACAGGGCGGCCAGCGCCCGGCCGTGGGCCGGGGACAGGTAGGGGTCGTGCTCGCCGAACGCGAACCGGACCGGCACGGGGAATCTCTGCAACTCGGGGTGCCGTTCGCTGTTGGCGAGCACCGCCGCGTTGAGGTCGGCGTTCAGCTCCAGGAATGGCGCCAGGGTGCTCGGCCGGTCGTCGAACTGGCGGTAGAGCAACGGGACGAACTCCGCTCGGATCTCGGGATTCTGGATGAAGCCCCCGACCTGGAAGTCGTAGAGCCAGCGGAATTGCGACGGGGACTGCGCGAAGTGCCGGGTCAACCGCTCGAAGGCCGGGTCGGAGAACAGCCGGATGGCCTCCGGCGGGCTCGGGGCAGATCCGGGAACGAGGCTGTAGAAGGTGTTGAGGGCGACGATGGCCACCACCTGTTCGTGGTGGTCGAGGGCCCAGTTGATGGCCGCAGGGCCCGAGGCGTCGTGAGGGACCAGCACCACGCGCTTCAACCCGAGACCGGAGATGACCGCGTCGAGGTCGACGACCTGGTTGGCGAAGGTGTAGTCGTGGTCGGCCGGCTTGTCCGACTCGCCCCATCCGAGGAAGTCGAACACCACGACGTGCCGCCCGACGAGATGGGGAACCAGGCGATCGTAGAGGTGATGGTTGTCGGGGAAGCCGTGCATCAGCACGATGGTGGGTCCCTCGCCGCCTTGCTCCCGCACGTGCAGGCGGAAGTCGCCCCGCTCCACCCAGCGCGACGCAACTCGATCGTCTGAGACAGCCGTGTCCCGCACGCCAGGGTCACCCGGCGGGAGGTCGGTCTGCTCCGTCATCTCTCTCCAGTCGTCCGTCTCGCACGCGCGAGACAACCCAGGCACGTGCCAGCACCAACCCGGCGCCCACCCCGCTCAGCACGGGCAGCAGGCTCTCCTCCACCGGTACGCCTGCGACGTGAGCGATCACGTGGCGTCGCCGCCCTTTGCGCGGGTGGGCCGCGGTCGGGGGTCGCCGGGGTCGAGGTCGTCCTCGCCGCGGTCGCTCCACCACTGGGACTGGGTGTCGCCGTATTCGTCGTGCCAGTTCCACCACTGGTACGGCGGGGTTTGGGGGTAGCCCTCCGGCGAGTCCTCCCAGGCCTCTTGGCGGCCGAGCGCGGTGATGTCGAGGTGGCTCCAGGTGCTCCCCATGGCCTCGTCGCCGCGGCTGTTGATGAAGTAGGTGCGGAACACGCGGTCGCCGTCGCGGATGAACGCGTTGGTGCCGTGCCACTCGTCGACGCCGAAGTCGGTGTCGAAGCCGTCGGTCAGGGTGTACCAGGGCATCTCCCAGCCCATCCGTGCCTTCACGCGCTCGATGTCGGGCTGCGGGGCCCGGGAGGCGAACGCGAGGGTGGTGTTGCGGGCGTTCAGATGGGCGACATGCGCGACCTGGTCGGCCATCAACGAGCAGCCGACGCAGGCATGTTCGGGCCAGCCGGTGACGCCGGGCTCGAAGAAGGCGCGATAGACGATCAGTTGACGGCGGCCGTCGAACAGGTCGAGCAGGCTCGCTGTGCCCTTCGGCCCGTCGAACTCGTAGTCCTCGTCCACGGGCAGCCACGGCATCCGCCGCCGCTCGGCGGCCAGCGCGTCACGGGCGCGGGTCACCTCCTTCTCCTTCACCAGCAGCTGCAGGCGCGCCGCCTCCCACTCCTGCGGCGACACGATCGGGGGTGTGTTCATGGGGGACTCCTCGCGCCTGTCGATACCCAGGGAATTCGCCCTGGTCTGGTTGCTGGTTGCGGAGACACCCAGGGCGTCCGAAAAGGACGCCCTGGGTGTCTTGGACCGGCACGCCAGTGAGAATCACCCGACTGCGGCAGACGCGCATCGTGCATATGGATGATCGGGTGGCTGAAAGACGGGACACCCCGTCCCAGCGGCAGGCCGTAGCCTCGGCAGGGTGACGACCGGCCACTCGAGGAGCCGCGCGTGCCGCGGGCGAGAGAGCGGCGCACCGTCATGAAGCCCAAGCCGCTCGTACCGCTGGTGGGGCGGTCACACCAGCTCGACGCGGCACTCGACGCGATCGCCGCGGCACACGACGGGCGCGGCCGGCTCCTGCTGATACACGGCGAGGCCGGGATCGGCAAGACCCGGCTGTGCGACGAGCTCCGTTCACGCATCGACCGCCGCACCACCCAGCTCATCACCGGTCGGGCGGGTCCGGGCGACGCCGGCATGTCCCACTCCGCGCTGGCCGATTCCCTGCGCGCGGCGCGACGGTCGGAGACCCCGTTCTGGGCGGCGGCGGGAGGCCGGGCCGAGACGTTGGCCGCGGTGGTTCCCGAGCTGGCCCGCAAGGGGTCGATCGCCAGCACGCTGGTGGACCGACCCGTCGTGTACGAGACCCTGCTCGACGTCGTAGAGGAGGCGGCGGTCGACCGGGCGACCGTGTGGTTCCTGGAGGATCTCCACTGGGCTGATCCCGCCACCTGGGCTTTCGTCGTGTACGCCGCACGGCGAGTGGGGGACATATCTCTCGTCCTCGTGGTGACAGTCCGCTACGGGGATGTCCCGGTCGACACCCGCGCCCGGCTGTCGGAACTGGAGCGTGATCCCGATGTGCTCGCCTTGGCGCTCGGGCGGCTCGGCGACGCGGACATCCGCGCCATGGTCCGGGCGATCGTTCCGGCGCTGCCGGTCTCGGCGGTCGAACGGGTCGCCCGCCGGAGCGCCGGCATCCCCCTGTTGGTCGAGGAGCTCCTGGCCCTCCCCGGCGACCACGCGGGTGCTGTCCCCGACATCGTCAGCGCGGCGGCGCGGGAACGAATGGCGCGCCTCGACGCCGACGATCTCGCCGTGCTGGAGACGGCGGCGGCGCTCGGACCTCGCTTCGGCGTGGACCTGCTCCTGAAGACCGCCGCGATCGATCCCGCCCGAGCCCGCGAGCAGATGACGGGCGGCGGGCTGCTCGTCGCGGCCGAGGGGGCCAGCGGCGACCTGCTGGCGTTCTGGCATCCCCTCGTGTGGGAGGCCGTGTACAACGACATCCCGCTGCCCCGCCGCCGGCAGCTGCACGCCACGATCGCCGGCACGCTGGACGCCGAGGACCTCCAGCCCGAGGCGGTGGCCCGCCATCATGAGCTCGCGGACGACCCCGACGCCGCGCTGGACACGCTCCTGGTGGCGCGCAAGGCCGCCGGGGGCAACGTCGGCCGCGGGGCGTCCCTCGCCGGCGCCGCGCTCGACCTGGCGCGGCGGCATCCATCGCTGCACGAGCGGATCGACGAGCTCTCCCGGCTGGCGGTCAACGACCTGTTCCTCGCCGGCCGGTGGACTGACCTGGAACCGCTGGTGAACAACCTGTGGCCCGCGCGCCACACCATGCCACCGGAGGCACGCGCCTGGCTGGCCAACGTGGCGGTGATGGACCTGCTGTTCGTCGGGGAGGTCGTGCGAGCTCGGGCCACAGCCGATGAGGAGGTGGCGCACATCGAGATGGCAGGTGACTCCTCCGCGACGGGCCTGCTGTTCGCCCAGGCCGCCTTTCTCGCCTACTTCATCGGTGACTTCGCCGTGGCCCGGCGCCGCTCGGAGCGTGCGGTGGCGATCGCCCGCAGCTCAGGCGACGCCGAGGCCAGCGCCCGGGCGCAGCTCGTGCACATCCTGGCCCGGCGCCGCCTCGACCGCTCGCGCGAGCGGTCCGTCGCGGACCTCCGGGACAACGCGGCCTTCGCCCGCTCGGCCGGGCTCGGCGTGCGGGAGGCCAACGCGCATTTCGTCACCGCGTACATGACCCTCCAGCACGAAGACTTCACCGCCGCGGAGACGGTCGGCGCCGCCGTCGGGACGTGGTACGCACCGCTCGCTCAGGTCCTCCACGGCCTGCTCCACGTGCTCGAGGGGCGGCCCGACCGTGCCGAGGCGCTGCTGGCTCGGGCGGGGGGCGAGGTGCGTCACGGCATCCCCAGCTTGGGGTGCGTGGTCGACGTCGCCGAGGCCCACCTGTTCCTGCATCGCGGCGAGCTCGACCACGCCCGCGGGTTTCTCGACGACTTGCCCGCTGGGACCGTGGCGGCACAGATCCCCATGCTCCGGTCCGGGCACGCCGGTGCCCGGGGGTGGCTGGCCTGGGAGGAGCACCGACTCGGCGACGCCGCCGTGGCGTTCGCCGAGTCGCTGACGACCTGCCTGGACGGCGGGGGATACGACATCCTGGACACTGGGCCGCTGATGCTGCCGATCCAGGCCGACACCCTCGTGCGCCTCGACCGCCCGGCCGAGCTGCAGCAGGCGATCGACCGGTGCGTGGCGGCCGAGACCGAACCCGATCGCTTCAGCGTCGCCGCCGTCGCTGCCGCACGGTTCCGCCTTGCGCCCTCCGAGGACACGGCGGCCGCCGCCGAGCGCGCGGCGGCGGCCGCCCCGTGGCCCTGGCTGCACGCCCTGCTGGGCTGTTGGCGCGGCGAGCTCCTCGGTGACGCCGACGCGGCAGCCTCGGCGCGGAACCGGTTCGATGCCATCGACGCGCTGCGTGGGGTCGAGCGAGCGGACGCCGCGCTCCACCGCCTGGGCAGGCGGGCAATGGCCCGAGCCCGGGCCGGACCGCAAGAGCTCTCGCCCCGCGAGCTCGAGGTCGCCGAGCTCGTCGCCGACGGGCTCACCAACTCGGCGATCGCCGCCCGCCTGTTCGTGAGCAGGGCCACCGTGTCCAGCCACGTCACCCACATCCTCGCCAAGCTGGGCTTCACGTCTCGGGCGCAGATCGCCGCCTGGGTCGCGGCGCGGCGCCCCGCCTGACACCGGCGCGCCCGTTGTAGGTCGCGGGGCCGTTCATTGGTTCCCTTCCTGCGAGACCGCCTCGCGTCCAAGCGCGCCGACGAGGCAGTCGACGAGGGAACGCGTGATGACACCGTCGCCATCGAGCGCAGGATTGAAGATGGTGACCTCGATGCCGACCGCTCGGCGGGATTCGATCGCGAGTCGCAGCACGGTCCCGAGCTCGTCCCAACTCAGGCCGTCGGGGAGGCGGTAGTCGACTGCGGGCATGACGGCGTCATCGAGCACGTCGCAGTCGAGGTGGATCCAGAACCCGTCGAGGTCCCATCGACCGAGTCGCGCCAGGGCGTCACGCGCGGATCGCTCAGCGCCTCGACCGCGAACCCCGGACAGGTCGATGACGTCGATCGAGGTGTCCTCGATCCGCTGGCTGCCGGCCGCGTCGGCCTCCTCGGCATCTCGGCGACCGAACACGACCACATCGTCGTCCCTGACCAAGGGTCCGAAACCCCCGAGCTCCGTGATGACACGGGGACCGCGTCCGGTCGCCAAGGCCAGGTCCATCGACGCGGCCTCTCCATTGGGCTCGGCCTCGGGCTGGTAGAAGTCGGCGTGGCCGTCGAGGAAGAGCAGTCCGAAGCGACCACGGCGGCGGAGGGCCAGGAGGTTGCCGAGCAGGATCGAGCAGTCGCCTCCAAGGACGATCGGCAACTCGTTCCCGTCGAGTACCGCACCCGTTACCTCGGCGAGCTGATGGGCGTAGTCCCGCAGCCCCTCTGGATTCAGCACGCCAGTAGAAGGGTCTCGCTCGGCGCGATACGGCGGAGGCACCACCCGTCCGGCTCGTCGAGCGTCGAGTAGATCAGCGAGACCCGCGTCGAGCAATGCCCCGGGCAGACGCTCGACGCCGCTGGGGAACAAACCCAGAACGGAGGGCGCCTCGATGACTGCGTACCTCGTCGTACTCGCGGGGTCCTCGAATCGGCTTCCTTCCGTTGTGATGTCGGCGTTCCTCAAGGACGGCTCGCGGCGATCACCGCGTGGACCGGCTCGATGCTGAGGTCCATCAGGAACAGCAGGTCGTCGCTCGGCAGCAGTTCCTTCATGGCGTCGACGACTGGCGCGTGGTCTCCTGCTTCGATTGCGTCTGCGTGCTGGGCGACGGCGGCGACGAACGCCTCGATGTAGCGGCGCTGGGAAGCCAACAACTCCTTGCCGCCGGCTGGCCCGTGGCCGACGTGCAGGGTGACCTCGGCGGGAAGCTCCCGGTCGAGGCGGGACAGGGTCCGCAGCCAGTGGTCCCACTGCCCGTCGGCGAGGTAGGCGTGCATGCGGTTGTACGCGATGTCGCCGGCGAACACGGTGCCGGGGTCGAGCCACCAGAAGCTGTCGAAGTGCGACTCCCCGGGCCCAAGTGCTTCGACTTCCAGGGACAGCCCGCCGAGGCGCACCTGGTCGCCGCTGTCGACGGCTTGGTTGGGGAACAGGCGGGTCGTAGGCCACTCCGCGCCCATCATCGGGCCGACGATGTCGTTCTTGATGGGGTCGTCTCGACGGATCACCTCATCCACCGCTCGGGTGGCCACGATCGGGACCTCGTCATCGCCGATCAAGTGCCACAGGCCGGCGTAGTGGTCGGGATGGGGATGGGTGATCACAACCCCGGCGAGTGGCCGGTCGGCGTCGTCGATGGCTTGGCGGACCAGCGCAGCGTCGGAGACTGTGAGCATGCCGTCGACCACGACGAGGCCGTCGGGGCCGTGAATGAGGAACGAGTTGACCGGCATCACCCGGCCTGCGATGCGGTCGATGCGGTAGGCCACGGGTCAGCTCCTTCGCTCGAGGTCGCTTGTCGGCGGCTCCGCAGACGAAGCCGGCGGTGTCGCCCGCTCTGCGGTGCGCGGCGACGGGGCGATCAGGGGCAAGTGGGGACATGCTTGCCACCTGCTCGCGGTTGTCGATCTTGCGACCGCTCGGCCGGCAGGGCAAGCAAGGATCTGGGTTGCCTTCGACAAGTCGGTGTTGTGACCGGGGCTGCGGGAGGGCCCTTTTGTTCAGGCGTAGTGCGCGAAGCGTGGGGCGCCGTCCTCCAGCGGGACTCGCGCGGCCCGCGCCGCGTAGCTGATGGCGTGGTACCAGCCGGCGAGAAGCAACAGGTCGAGGACTTGCGTGTCGCTCAGTCGGGCGGCGAGCGCGGACCAGGTGGCGTCGGTGAGGTCGTTGGTGTCATGCAGTTCGTCGACCGCCCGCAGGACGTCGCGGTCCTCCTCGGCCCAGCAGGCGTCGTCCGGCGAGCCGTGGGCGAGCGAGCGGATCTGGTCGTGGGTCAGGCCGACTCGTTCGCCGAAGTAGGCGACGTGGACGCCCCACTCGTATTCGGCGCCGCACCGGGCGGCGACCCGATCGATCACGAGCTCGCGCACCCGCATCGGCAGCGACAGCTCCTTGCCCAGCTCGTAGCGGCCCCACCCGATCATCGCCTCGGCCATCGGCCTGTTCCGGGCGAACAGCTTGAACAGGTTGATCGGTGGGCCCATGGCGTCGAGGGCATCCGGCGCCAGCGCAATCCTCGGGTCCGCGTCAGCATCCACAGGCGTCTCCTCCAAGCCTCGTTATCCGAAGCGTACGGGCCGTCAGATCAGGGCCTGGAGGGCGGCGTAGGCGGCGGCGGAGATCTGACGTTTGGCGACGTCGGGTGACGTCGTGGTGGTGCCGCGCAGCCACGATCCGGCCCAGTGGCGGCATGGTCCGAAGACGAGGGCCCAGCGCATGGCCGGTTCGAGGTCGGGGAGCTCGCCGGCCGCGACCCGGTCGGCGATCCACCGGGCGGCGCGCTCGTGGGTGTCGGTGTTCAGCGCGGCGATCGCTGGTTCGTCGTCGTCGAGGAAGGGTGCTCGGCGCATGGCGAACAGGAACGTGGCCAGGGCCGGATGGTCGACCACCCAGTCGATGTAGGCACCGACCTGTGCGCCGATGCCGGTCCGTGCGGTCCGGGTGTGCAGCAGGGCCGCGAGCCCGGCCTCCTGGGTCTGGCGGAGGCCGTCGAGGTAGAGGCTGGCGGCGATTCTCTCCTTCGAGCCGAAGTGGTGGTAGATGCTGCCGGTGCTGGCGCCGGCCTTCCTGCGGATGTCAGCCAGGGTGGTCTGGTCGTAGCCGATGGTGGAGAAGCACTCGAGGGCTGCGTCGAGGATGGCCTGGCGCCGCCGCCGGGTCGACTGGGCGCGCGAGCCGGACTCGAGGGATCCGGTCGTCTCGGTGGATGCAGCCATGGCGATGTCGATACTACGTCGCGCCACGCCAAACTAGAACGATTGACTGGAACAACGTTCTAGAACCATACTCCACTGCATGCGACAGCTCACCTGTACGGCACCGGGTGTTGTGCAGTGGCTCGACGTCCCGGAGCCGAGCATCGTCGACCCCACCGACGCGCTCGTCCGTCCAGTGGCGGTCGCCCGCTGCGAGATCGACCCGTTCCTCGTCCTGGCCGGTCCCCGCGGCGAGGACGGCTTCGCACTGGGGCACGAGGCGGTCGTCGAGGTGGCGGCTGTCGGCTCCGAGGTCGAGGGTCTGGGAGTCGGCGAGCTGGCCCTGCCGTCGTTCCAGGTCAGCTGTGGCGCGTGCCCCACCTGCCGGCGGGGCCACACCGCCAACTGCGAGCGGTACCCGGTGCTGTCCGACTACGGCATGCAGTCGTTGTCGGGCGTCGAGTACGGCGGGATGCTCGCCGATCTCGTCCGGGTGCCGCACGCCGATGCGATGCTCACGCCGCTTCCCGCTGGGCTCGATCCGGTCGCGGTGGCGAGCGTGCCCGACAACGTGGTCGACGGCTACCGGGCCGTCGCTCCCCACCTGCGCCAGCGCCCGGGAGCCGACGTGCTGGTCGTCTGTCACGGCACACCCAGCATCGGGCTGTACGCGGCGCAGTCGGCGCTGGCGCTCGGGGCCGGCACGGTGACCGTGGCCGGCGCCGACGACGAGATCCTGGCCCTTGCCGAGCGGATCGGCGCGACACCCCTGCGCACCGAGTTCGGCGACAGTGCCGGGAAGTGGCCGATCGTGGTCGACTGCGGGCAGCGGGTCGAGGGCCTCCATTGGGCCATCCGCGCCACCGAGCCCGAGGGCAGCCTCCACAGCGTGTCGTACTACGCGGCCGAGCCTTTGGTGCCGATGCCGCTGGGACGGCTCTACACGCTCGGCATCGAATTTCGCATCGGCCGGGCCCATTCCGCCGCGCTCCTGCCCGAGGTCATCGATCTGGTGGCCGCCGGACGCCTCCACCCTGAGCAGGTGACCACCAGTGTCATCGGCTGGGAGGAGGCACCGGACCGGTACACCGACGACACGGTGAAGCTCGTCGTGTCCCGCACGTCTGCCCTGTCGGTCCCCGATCCCGGAGAGACAACGTGACCCTGCTCAACTACACCGTCGACGCCGCCGTGGCCACGATCACGATGGACGACGGCAAGGCCAACGCGCTGTCGCCGGCGATGCTCGACGAGCTCGGCGCGGCGTTGGATCGAGCAGAGTCCGACCCGGTGGGCGCAGTCGTCGTGGCGGGACGCCCGGGCCGGTTCTCGGGCGGCTTCGATCTCGGCGTGCTCGGCACTGGTGGGGCAGAGGCCGAGCGCATGCTGCGCGGCGGGTTCGAGCTGGCCGAACGTCTCCTGAGCTTCCCCCGCCCGATCGTGATGGCCTGCACCGGCCACGCGCTGGCCATGGGCCTGTTCCTCCTCTGCTCGGGCGACTACCGGATCGGCGCCGCAGGCGACTTCAAGCTCCAGGCGAACGAGGTGGCCATCGGCCTCACAATGCCGTCCCCGGCGCTCACGATCCTGCGCTCCCGGCTCACACCTTCGAGCTTCGACCGGGCGGTGGGGCTGGCCGAGGTGTTCACGCCAGCCGAGGCTGTCGAGGTCGGCCTGCTCGAGCGCCTCGCGGACCCCGACGCGGTCGTTCCCGCCGCCCGCGACGCCGCGGCGTCATTCCTGACGCTCGACTCGTCGGCACACGCCTCCAGCAAGCGCCGTGCCCGCGCCACGCTGCTGGCGGACCTCCGGGCCGGCATCGAGGCCGAGTTCCCGCGGGTGGCGGCCACCGGATAGGCGGGGCGCGCACGATCGGCTCAGGAAGGTTCGAGGGGCGGGACCGGCACCATGATCGCGGGGCTCTCGGCCCCGCCGTCGATCTCGAAGACCTTGCCGGTCACCCACGACGACGCATCGCTCACCAGGTAGAGCACCGCGCAGGCGATGTCCTCGGGCTCGCCGGGCCGGCCCATCGGCGTGCCGGCGAGGAACTGGCTGCGCAGTGCGTCGTCGGTGAGCACGATCTCGAGCGAGCGGGTGGCGACGCCGCCCACGTCGATGGCGTTGACCCGCACCCGCGGCGCCAGCTCGGGCGCGATGTTGCGGGTCAGCCGGTCGAGCGCGGCTTTGGCCGCGCCGTAGGCCACGAAGCTGGTCTGGGTCATGCTCGCCGACCGCGAGGAGATGTTCACCACCGCGCCCGCGCCGCTGGTGTCGACCATCCGCCGGGCGGCGAGCTTGGTCAGGTTGAACGCCGAGGTCACGTTGAAGCGGAAGGCCTGCTCGAGGAAGCGCTCGCTCGTCGCCATGGCCGGGCGGGGCATCGTGCCGCCAGCGTTGTTGACGACGACGTCGAGTCGTCCGAACGTCTCGACTGTGCGCTCGACGAGTCGCTCGAGCGCTTCGCTGTCCGTGACGTCGGTGGGCACGATCAGGGCCCGCCGACCGGTGGCCTCCACGACGCTGGCCACCTCGTCGAGGTCGGACTCGGTGCGGGCTGCGAGGGCGACGTCGGCCCCGGCCTCGGCCAGGCCGATGGCGATGCCACGGCCGATGCCCTGGCCGGCCCCGGTGACGATGGCAGCCTTGCCCGCCAGGCCGAAGCGTTCGAGGATCATCGGCCCGTGCCGTCGCCGAGGCCAGCGTCGTCACGGCGGTCGCGATGGAGGTCGGCGGCAGCCCGACCCGCCACCGGCGGCAGGTCGAGGTAGGTGAGCAGCCCGGGCCGGGCGGCGACCACATAGGGGACGGCGTTGACGCAGTGCAGCGCGGTGGCCACGATGCCGGGGTTCCGCTCGAGGCCGGCGGCGATCGACTCGGGGTGGAGCTTCTTGAACGTCACGAGCGTGCCGGGGTCGCCGGTGACCTCGACCTCGAAGCGCTCGCCGCCAGGCCCGAAGGCCCACGGTGGGTCGAGGTGCTCCTCGCCCATCAGCCAGTTGACCGCGGCGGAGATGACGGGCTCGCCGTCGACCAGGCCTTCCCATCGGAACCGCTGGGCGGCCACCAGCCCGGGCGCGATGGGCCCGATGGGCGAGTCGACGGGCGCGGTGGCGACGGCGACGTCGTGGGTGGTGCGCAGGTGGGGATCGAGGTCGAAGCCCAGCTCGGCGGCCAGCATCCACACCGACTGCCGGAACCCGGCGCCGAGGGCGTCGGCCATGATGCTGGTGCGGGCCTGCTCTGGCGTGGTGCCGAACAGCATCCAGTCGCGGATGACGTCGGGAGCGCCGTAGGTGCGGATGTCCGAGAACTCCTCGGCGCGGACGTGGCGCACCGCGCCGGACAGCGCCGAGATGACCAACGGGAACCGTTCGGTGATGCCGCCGGGGTGTATGCCGGTGCCGTGCAGCGTCACGCCCGCGGCGCGGCACACCGCGTCGAAGCGCGACCGCTCATCGTCGGGCGGGTAGAACCAGCCGAGCGGGGTGACGACGTTCTTGCCCGACTCCAGCAGGCGGCTCACCACCGCCGGGTCGGCGAAGAGAGGGCTGTAGACCACGCAGTCGGCCTCGGTGGCGAGCAGCGCCTCGGCGTCGGCGGTGGCGGCGACGCCGATCGGGTCGCGGCCGACCAGCGTGCCGAGGTCGACGCCGTCCTTGTCCGTCGAGTGCACCCAGCACCCGACCAACTCGAGGTCGGGGTGGTCGAGCACCGCCTCGATGGCGGCCCTGCCCACCCCGCCCGAAGCCCACTGGATCACCCGAAGCGCGGCCACGTCGCCCCTCCCAGGATCGTCGACGACCTCTGCCTGAAACACGTTCTAGCAGTCGAGGACGTCGACGCTTCTGCTCGTCGCCGTGATCCGGGAGTGCGCGTCGAAGGCAGCTTCAGTCGGCTCCCTGCCCGAGGCCTCGCTGGCGGCTGAGCACGATGGCGTGCGACCGGTCGGCGACGTTGAGCTTGGTCAGGACATTGGAGACGTGGTTCCGGACCGTCTTCGGACTCAGGACGAGTCGCCGGGCGATCGCCTGGTTGTCGAGGCCCTCGGCCACGAGCTCGAGGATGTCGAACTCCCGCTGCGTGAGCTCGGCGAACGGGCGGCCCGCCGCGCCGCGACGGCGGGTCAGCGCCAGCTCGGTGACGGCTTTGGCCATGTCGTGATCGAGCACGACGTCGCCCGCGGCCGCGGCACGCAGGGCGTGCTCCAGGCGCTCGGGACCGGCGCCCTTCACGAGGTAGCCCGACGCTCCGTCGCGCAGCGCGGTCAGGGCGGTGTCGTGATCCTCGGACATCGTCAGCATGATCACCCTGATCCCGGGGTGGTGGGCCGCCAGCCAGCGGTTGACCTCGAGGCCGGAGCCGTCGCCGAGCCGGACATCGAGGAGGAGGACGTCCGGGGCGGTCGACGCCACCAGGCTGGCGACCTCATCGGCGCTCTGGGCCTCACCGGCGACCTCGATCCCAGCCATCTCGGCGATGGCGACAGCGAGGCCCATGCGAAACATCGGGTGGTCGTCGACGATCGCCACGCGCAACGTCGCCTCGGTGTCGCTTTCGTCCGGTCGCCCCGTTTCGTCCGGACTGCTCATGGCAGCGCAGTGGGAAGTTGGACGTGCAGGTGCGTGCCGCACGTGGGACCGGGGAGGAACCGCACGGCGCCGCCGAGCTCGGCGGCCCGCTCCCGCATCGCGGTCACGCCCACGCCGTCGGACCGCGGCTGGTCGATGCCGATGCCGTCGTCGATGACATCGATCTCGACCAGGTCGTCGGCCACGATGCGGAGCCAGCAGCGTTCGGCGTTGGCATGGCGCACCACGTTGGTGAGCGCCTCGGTGACGATCCGGTAGACCGCGACCTCGACCGCGGCCGGGAGTTGCGGCGGGGCGGACGGCAGCGAGAGGTGGATCTCGAGGTCGTCCGCGAGCATGCGGGTGAACTCCGACACCGCACCGATCAGGCCCAGCTGATCGAGCGCGGTCGGGCGCAGGTCGCGCACGATCTGCTTGATCTCTTGCACGACGCCGTCGACCTCCTCGGCGAGGCGGGTGAGCATGGCGGGCGACGGGGGGGACGACCGGGTGACGGCGGCGCGGTCGAGCTGGCGCACGGCCGTGCGAAGCCCGAGCGACACTCCGGTGAGCGTCGGGCCGACCCCGTCGTGCAGGTCGCGTCGCAGCCGGCGGCGCTCCTCCTCGCGTGCCGACACGGTGGCCAGGCGCGAGCGGCGGAGGTCGGCGGCCAGGCGGACCCAGCTGACCGCCAGGCCGAGGGGGCCGGCGAGCTGGTCGAGCAGCTGCTCGTCGTGGGCCCGCATCGACGGCGCGTGCTCCCAGCCGACGACGAGGCGACCGACGACCTCGTCCCGGTGGCGCAGGACCACCTCATGGCGGTGCTCCGTGTCCCGCCCCACCGACGCGGCTCGCTCCCACCCGCCACCGGGCATCGCCACGTCGATGGCGATGGCGTCGAACCGGAGGCCCCGCTCGAGGCTGCGCGCCAGGGCGGGCAGCAGGTCGTCGCCGGTATCGGTCCCGACGTGATCGACGATGCGCTGGACGACGGCCAACGCATCGTCCCGCGAGCCGAACACGAGGCGATCGACGAGGTGGCGGATCCGTTGCCGCGCCGGCTCGATCGCCAGGGCGATGGCACCCGTCGCGGCCACGAGCAGCCACGTCGGCCCGCTGCCGCCGACCAGCCGGCCGAGCCCGGCGACGACGACCGTGTAGATCGCGACGATCCCGGCGGCGAGCAGAGCCCACTCCAGGCTCCGGTGGGAAAGCTGCTCCGCGTCCGATGGTGCGCGGCGGAGCTCGTCGATGAGCGCTCCGACCACGAGCAGCGGCACCGTCGCGATCAGCATGACGGCCCACACGACGTCACGGCCGGCGAGCGACCAGTCGATCACACCGAGGCCGTCGGGGACGACCGCCAGCCACGCAACGACCGCACCGGCGAACAGCCAACCGGCCAGGGGATCGCTCGTGGCCCGGCGTTGATGCCACCAGTGATTCCCGAGCGCGCCGATCCACACCAGGCCGACCAAGCCCACGATCCACGAGGCGGCGACATCGATCCGGCGCCAGCCCGCGGCGTTCGCCGCCACGACCGCGGCCGTGGCGGCGACCGCCACGAGCCAGATCGCGACGCCGCGCCGATCCGATCGCCATGCCGCCGGAACCAGCGCGGCCGGGATCAGCGCGACGAGCACGGCGGCACCCAGGGGCCGCGCCCACGTGTCGGCATCGGCCAGAGCCGGCCAGCGGGGCGGGCCGGCGACCGACTGCTCGTACCCGCGGTACTGGACGGCCACCGCGACGGTCAGCGAGCTCGCGCCCACGACGAGCAGCCACCCGCCGAGGAGGCGTCGCCCCGGCCTGGTCACCAGCACCACGCCGGCGAGCGAGTACGCCAGACCCGTCACGAACCAGGCGACCAGCCACCAGTTCTGGCCCTCGGGCTCGCGGCGGTCGTTCGCGGCGCGCAGCCCGATGACCGCCACCGCGCAGCAGGCGCCGACGACGCCTGCGGTCACCGCACCGGTGACCCGCGCACGCCGGAGGCTCGTGGACGGCGCGTGCGTCGACGAGCGTTCGTCAGGCTGCTCCATCCGCGCACCTCCGGGCCTGCGCCAACAGTAGGGCGGCCGGTGTCCCGGACGGATGGTACCCGTGTCCCGATCTCCGCCCGGGACCGTCCCGGGCGGCGCCTGGGTCTGCGTCGTGACCTCAGCCTCATGCGCCCGGGACGACGGGTGGTGGACGCTCACCGGCATTCCACTGTCGAGAGGAGCCGAAGATGCATACGCGGCTGTTCACTGTCATCGTCGCCGCCGTCGCGGCGACATTGTTCCTTCCCTCGGTCGGAGCGCACGCGCACGACGACGAGGACGAGCAACCGACGCTCGTCGGTCGGGCGGTGCTCCCCGCCGAGGCGCTGGCCTTCGGGCCGCCCTCGGGGGCCGCACTCGGGACGGGGGTGCTGAACGGGATCGAGTTCCCGCGCCCGCAGCAGCCCATCGCGGGGTTCTCGGCCGTCGTTGCTGGCCGGGAGCGGGGGGAGTACCTGGCCATGCCCGACAACGGGTTCGGCAGCAAGGCCAACTCGGCGGACTTCCTGATCCGCGCCTACTACGTCCGACCGGACTTCAAGACCGCCCGCCGCGGCAGCGGCGCGATCGAGGTCGACGCCGACGAGGGTGAGTTCATCGAGTTCAGCGATCCGGATCACCTCATCGGGTTCCCCATCGTCAACGAGATGACCGAGGACCGGCTCTTGACCGGCGCCGACATCGACCCCGAATCCCTGCAACGGGGGAGCGACGGCGACCTGTGGGTGGGCGACGAGTTCGGCCCGTGGATCCTGCACTTCGACGCCGACGGCAGGCTGCTCGACCCACCGTTCGAGACTCCGGGTCCGCTGCTGTCTCCCAGCAACCCGTTCCTGGCCGGGCGTCCGCCGTCCCAGCCGAACAGCCGGGGGTACGAGGCCATGGCCATCAGCCCGAACGGGGCCTACCTCTACGCGGCGCTCGAGGGCGCAACCGTCGCCGAGCCCGGTTCCACGCGCCGATCCGTCTTCGAGTTCAGCGTGCGGAACGAGGCCTTCACCGGGCGGGTCTGGGACTACCGGACGGAGCAACCGGGCTTCATGGTGGCCGACATGTGGGCCACCGATCGGAACCACCTCGTCGTCATCGAGCGGGACGGCGGACGCGGGCTGAACGCGGTGTTCCGGAACGTCTACGTGGTCGACCGGAGGGTGGTCGACACGGGCGGGGCCCTCGTGAAGTCGCTCGCCGTCGATCTGGCGGCCATCCCGGATCCGGACCTCGTGTCGCTCCCCGAGATCCACGCGGGCGACGTGGGGCTGGGCGACCCGTTCCGCGTGACGTGCGAGTCGGTCGAGGCCATCCACCCGATCAGCGAGACGAAGCTGCTGATCGGCTGCGACAACAACCTGCCGAACACGGGCCGCAACCCGACGATCGCCGACGACACCGAACTGATCGTCGTCAGGGTCCCGGATCTAGACGACCAGAGCTGACCTTCGGGCGGGCACACGGGCTGCCGGGACCCTCGCGGTCCCGGCAGCCCGGCCGCGCGAAGGCGCATCTAGCCTCGGTGCGGTGAGCACGAGTGAGCGGATCGCCTTCCTGCGGGAGGCGTATCGACGCTTCAACGATCGGCAGATCGACGGGCTTCTCCAGATGATGACGGACGAGGTCGAGTGGCCCGACGTCGCCAACGACCCCTGACGGGCCTGGCGACTGAATGCCGTCCAAGGCCGAGGCGGGTGTACCGGCGATGGAGTGACAGGCAGCGAGTCCGTCGGCGCAGGTCGGTCTCGGAGGCCAGGGCACGTAGTGGCGGTGGGACTAGCGTGCGTCATGCCTGTCCGCACTAGCGATGCCGTGACTCCTGGTGTTCGTCGAGCGCCTCGAGAAAGGCGGCAGCCGCACCAATCGAGAAGTGGCGCCACGTGGCGACGACGTCGGTCGTGGGCGGTGGGCCTTCCGCGCGGTCGAACAGGTCGGCAAAGGCCCGTCTCTGGGCTTTGACGAGGCCGCGGGTGTCGAGCCCCAGCTGTTCGGCGATGAGGAGTTTCAGCAGGAACGCGTTGCGGACGTCGCGCACGTGCTCGACAGGCGTGGCAAGCCATGTCCCGAGCGTGATCTGGCCCCGTGGGGTCGGTCCGAAAATGGTGCGGCGCGGGCCGGCCGAGCTCGACTCGGTCCGCTGGGGCTCGGCGAGGCCGAGCGCCTCCAGCCGTTCCAGCGCCCGGTAGACGAGCTGGCGGGTGAGGTGCCAGGCATCCCCGAGGGGCGTGCCCGGCTGCAGCGCGGCGGCGATGTCGTAACCGTGTCGGGCCTTCTCGACGAGCACCCCGAGGACCGCCCACTCGTTGAGCGAGAGCGTCGGGCGACGTTCCATCTCCTGAAGGTTGCCACGGCCCGCCACTCAGCGTCTCGCTGCTAGGGTCAGTGCGACTAAGGAGCGGGAGCATGCATGGTGTCGCGGCAGCGGTGGGAGCCTGGCTCGACGCGGGCGTTGCGAGACACATCGGGGTCGATCCATCTCTGAACCCCCGCGCTTCTCAATGTGAGACACCTGGAGGAACCAATGAAACTCCGTGCGCTGCGGCTCCTGGCCGTCGCCTGTGTGCCCGCGCTGATGCTGGCCGCCTGCGGAGACGACGATGACGACGACAGTGCGTCGACCACCGAGGCGCCGGCCGAGGAGTCGACGCTCGAGGGCGACCTCACGGTCTTCGCGGCCGCGTCGCTCACGGACGCGTTCGACGAGGTCGGCGCGGCATTCGAGGAGGCAAACCCCGACGTGTCGATCGAGTTCAACTACGGGGCATCGTCGGCGTTGCGCGAGCAGATCTTGGCCGGGGCACCCGCCGACGTGTTCGCATCGGCCAACGCGTCCAACATGGACCAGGTCGTCGAGACGGGGGCCGCCGCCGATCCCGAGGACTTCGTGACCAACCAGCTCCAGATCGTGGTGCCGGCCGAAAACCCTGGAGGAGTCGCCGGTCTCGATGACTTCGCCAACGCCGACCTGCTCATCGGCCTGTGTGCCGAGGAAGTGCCGTGCGGTGAGTTCGGGCGCGAAGCGCTCGCCAACGCCCAGGTCACCCCGTCGGTCGACACCAACGAGCCCGATGTCCGGGCGCTGCTCACCAAGGTCGAGGCGGGCGAACTCGACGCCGGGATCGTGTATGTCACCGACGTCCTGGCGGCCGGTGACGCCGTCGAGGGCATCGACATTCCCGCCGACGTGAACGTGACCGCCACCTACCCGATCGCAGCGCTCAGCGAAGCCGGCAACGCCGAGGTCGCCGCCGCGTTCGTCGAGTTCGTGCTCTCCGACGACGGCCAGGAGATCCTCGAGTCCTACGGGTTCGACAGCCCGTGACCGGCCGGCGACCGGCCGCGAGGCGGGTACGGCAGCAGCGCACACCGTGGCTGATCGTCCCCCTCGCGGCCATCGCCGTCGCCTACGTCGCCCTCCCCTTTCTGGCACTCCTGCAGCGGGCACCGTGGACGGACCTCGGTGAGCTCGTCGGCCGGCCGGTGGTCACCGACGCCCTCCGGCTGAGCGTCACCACCGCACTCGCTGCGACGGGGATCGCGCTCGTGCTCGGGATCCCGCTCGCGTGGATCCTCGCCCGCACCCGGTTCCCCGGGCGTTCCGTGGCCCGGGCCCTCGTCATCCTGCCGATGGTGCTGCCACCGGTTGTCGGCGGTGCCGCGCTGCTGTTCGCCTTCGGGCGCCGTGGCCTTCTCGGCGGCCCGGTCTACGACTCGACCGGGTTCCTGCTGCCCTTCTCCATCTGGGGTGTCATCGCCGCCAACACGTTCGTGGCCATGCCGTTCCTCGTCCTCACCGTCGAGGCCGGGCTCCGGTCCGCCGACACGCGCTACGAAGACGCAGCCGCCACGCTCGGGGCCAGCCGCTGGACGGTCTTCCGCCGCATCACCGTCCCCCACGCTGCCCCCTCCATCATCGCCGGAGCGGTGCTGTGCTGGGCACGAGCCCTCGGCGAGTTCGGGGCTACCGTGACCTTCGCCGGCAACCTCCAGGGCCGAACCCAGACCATGCCCCTCGCCGTGTTCCTTGCCCTCGAATCCGACCGAGAGGCCGCCATCGCCCTCTCGCTCGTGCTCATCGCCGTGTCGCTCGCCGTGCTCCTACCCCTGCGCGACCGCTGGCTGGCCGCCTGACCCGGGCTGACGTGCTCGACGCCGCGATCGAGGTCCACCTCGACGACTTCCACCTCGACATCGCCCTCCAGGTCGACGACGGCGAGGTCGTGGCCCTGCTCGGCCCCAACGGCGCCGGCAAGACCACCGTCCTGCGCGCGATCGCCGGGCTCCAACCCCTCGATGCCGGCCGGATCCGCCTCGACGGCGCCAGCCTCGACGACCCGGCCACCGACACCTTCGTACCGACCGAGCAGCGACCCATCGGGGTGGTCTTCCAGGACTACCTCCTGTTCCCCCGTCTCACCGCCCTCGACAACGTCGCGTTCGGGCTCCGCTCCCGCGGCCTCGACAAGGCCCGCGCTCGTGCCCGGGCGCGCGCATGGCTCGAGCGCTTCAAGCTCGGCGACTTCGCGAGCGTCAAGCCACGCACGCTCTCCGGGGGCCAGGCACAACGCGTCGCCCTCGCCCGCGCCCTCGCCACCGATCCCCGCCTCTTGCTGCTGGACGAACCGCTGGCCGCCCTCGACGCCAGCACCCGCGTCCAGGTCCGCACCGAATTGCGGCGCCACCTCGCCACCTTCGCCGGGGCCCGGCTCCTCATCACCCACGACCCGGTCGACGCCGTCGTCCTGGCCGACCGCCTCGTCATCATCGAGAACGGCCGCGTCACACAAACCGGCGCCCCAGCAGCCGTCGTCGCCCGCCCCGGCACCCACTACGTCGCCCAACTCATCGGCATCAACCTGCTGCATGCCACCGCCACCAGCGAGCACACGGTCCGTCTCGACACCGGCGCCGAGCTCACCCTCGCCGACCCCGTCCCCGGGCCCGACGTCGCCATCGCCATCCGTCCCCAGGCCATCGCCCTGTACCGCCACGAACCCGATGGCAGCGCACGCAACACCTGGTCCGCCACCATCGCCGACCTCGAAGCCGACCGCGACCGGGTCCGCGTCACCCTCGCCGGTCCAGTGCCCACCACAGCCGAGGTCACCCCGGCTGCGGTCGCCGAGCTCGAACTCACCCCCGGCACCCCCGTGTGGGCCACCGTCAAGGCCGTCGACCTCGCCGCCTACGAACGCTGAACGTCCGAAGTGCAAGGATCGAGCCATGCAGATCTTGGGTGCGGAGTAGCAGCTTGGCCTGGCCGATCGAGCCGATCGGCGTCGTGCGCAGCGATCGGGTCGACCTCGACCACACACCCGTGCAGGCGGGGCTCAACCCGCGAGAGATCGCACGGGCCATCCTCGATGACCGCTACGCCGACGCGCTCGACGGCCTCGCGGACTTCTCGCACATCTGGCTGGTCACCTGGCTGGGCGACGCCCACGACGGCAAGCGGGAGCCAGTCTCCTCACGCCAAGTGCCGTTCTTGCTCGGACCGCAGGGACCGGAGGTTGGGATATTCGCGACGCGTGGACCTCGGCGCCCCAACCCGATCGGCCTGAGCCTCGTCGAGCTCGTGTCCGTCGAGCCGACATCCATTCGCTTCCGGGGCGTCGACATGATCGATGGCACCCCGCTGCTCGACATCAAGCCCTACGTCGAGCGGTTCGACCGCCCGACATCCGCGATCCGCTGCGGCTGGTTCGACACCGTGGAGCTCTCCGACGGTGCAACCCCCGCCGACCTGCAAGCCCGCCGACGCCGGTAGCCCCGCGTCCCCCTGCCACCGCTGGCCAGCGCACCGAACCGTCGTTCGTGGGACGGGCCTTCCCCCGGGCCACCTCGGTCGGAGATCATGACGGAGAGGAGGTGGCGCCGTGAGGTTCGTCACCCGCATGGCTCTGGCCCTGCTCCTCGCGGCGTTCGCCATCACGGCGGGCGCGCCCGTCGCCGGTGCACAGGCCGAGGACGAGCCAGACAACATCGTCGTGGTGACCGGTCGGGCAGAGGTCCGAGAAGGTGAGACGGTCGACAACGTCTTCATCGCCGACGGTCCCGTGGTCATCGACGGCACGGTGCGCGATGCCCTCGTCGCGCTCAACGGGGACGTCCTCATCCGCGGCACCGCCCGCGAGGACGTCGTCGCCGTCGACGGCCGGGTCGTCGTGGCCGATGGCGGCCTGATCGAGGGCGACGTCGTGTCGCGACACCGACCCGTCGTGGAGAGTGGCGGTCGCCTCGACGGGTCGTGGGAGCGCTGGAACCCGCGTGCGTGGAGCCGCGCGGCGTCCATCGTCGGCTGGCTGGCCGTGTGGCTCGCCTTCACGGTCTCGACCCTGATCCTGGGTCTGGTGCTCGGACTGCTGGCACCCCGCGCCGCCGCCGCGGTCGACGCCGCGGCCCGCGACATCGGGCCGGTGATCCTGTGGGGGCTGGTCCTGTTGATCGGCCTGCCCATCGTCGCCATCCTCGCCATGGTCACCCTTGTCGGGCTGCCCCTCGGGGTCGGCCTGCTCTTCGCCCTGGGGCTGATCTACGGCATCGGGTACACGGCTGGGGCGTGGATCCTCGGTCGCCGCGTCGCCAGTCGGGCCTCGCCGATCCTCGCGTTCCTGGCAGGTTGGGGCATCCTCCGGATTCTGGCCCTCATCCCCTTCCTGGGCGGGCTCGTGGGACTGGCCGCGGTCGTCGTCGGCCTCGGCGCGATCGTGATGGCAGGGAACCGCGCCCGCCGCGGCGACGTCGTCACCGAGGAGCCGGGTGGACCGATGCCGGCACCCCCAGCGGCTCCGAGTTCGACCTAGCCGAGCATGGCGTTCTGCGCTGCCCACAGAGCGAGCGGTGTGCACTCGGCTCGGGCAACCGGGGCAGGTCGTGTCGGATCTACTTTGGTGCAGTGACGACTGACGGCCGCCGAGCGGTGCTGGTGACGGGATCGTCGCGAGGTATCGGTGCTGCCATCGCCCAAGCGTTTGCGGCCAACGGCGATCGCGTCGCGATTCACTACTCATCCTCGGCCGCCGACGCGGCTGCTGTTCACGCGGCGCTTCCTGGCTCGGGCCATGCCATCGTGCGCGCTGACCTGGCGAACGCCGAGAACGTGAGATCGATGGTGGACAGCGTTGCCAAGCAGCTCGGAAGCCTGGATGTGCTCGTCAACAACGCCGGCATCTTGATCCCGCACCCGATCGACGACACCGACTACGAAGCCTGGCAGGCAGCATGGGAACAGATCCTTGCTGTCAACCTCATCGGAGCGGCCAACGTGACCTGGTGCTCGGTGCGGCACATGGGTCGCGGGGGACGCGTCGTCAACGTGTCATCACGCGGTGCATTTCGCGGGGAACCCTCTCAGCCCGCGTACGGAGCCAGCAAAGCCGGCCTCGTGGCGCTCGGGCAATCGCTCGCTCGTGCGCTCGGGCCGAGGGGCATTTCGGTCACAACTGTTGCGCCCGGGTTCGCTGACACCGACATGGCTGCTGTGGAGCTCTCGGGCGAAGGAGCCGAGCGGCGATCGGCCGAAAGTCCGCTCGGTCGGATCGCGCGGGTTGAAGAGATCGCCGCTGCGGTCGTGTACCTCGCCAGTCCGGCGGCTGAGATTGCGACCGGAACGGTGCTCGACCTGAACGGTGCGTCGTATCTACGGATGTGACCACCGCGCGTCGAACCGACCCGGACGGATCGTCGGATCAGCCCCCCGACCCTTGATGAGATGATCAGGGCGGATATCGAATCCCATCAGCTCCACTATCACCCGGTGCTGGTCCACACAGGCGTGGGCTACAGAACTCGAGCGGGAAACAACACCAGGTGGCGCACCGGCGTCCGCTGCTCGGCCGGATCGAACCCACGCACCCGGATCTGGCCACCATCGTGGTGCCGCGACGCCGGGACGTTCTCCGCCGACGCGCTCATTCCGGCACGGTCGACGCCCAGGATCCCGAAGATCTCGCTCGAAGCCACCGACAACGACAGCGCCCGCGACACCGGCCGCCGCTCAGAGCCCTTTGTGGTCCCCTCGACCTCGATGCCTGTGGTGGTCATGCCTCGATCATCCGGATCCGACCGCCTCGGCGCATCGCCCCCTGGTCTGCAATCGGAGTACGCCCCCAGAGGTACCCCCACGTGACCCGAGTACGCCCCCGGAGGGATCCCGTCCCCTCTCCGGGGGGACTACGCCGTGGTCAGACGCGTGGACGCTCGTCGCCAACCGGGGCGTAGCGGTCGGGCGCGGGGTCTGCCAGCGCCTCGAGCTCGGTCTCGGCGTCCGGCTGGCCCAGGTCCCGCACACGGCGCCGGAACGGGGTTGAGCAGCAGCATCACCTGGAGGTCGCGCTCCAGCGCGATGGTCAGCACTGGCGTACCGGCTGGCGTGGTCGAATTCGCAGCACGGGGGTCACCCGTCGCCGTGCCCCGAGTTCGCCGAGGCGTTGCGCGCCTTCGATAAGGACGTCGTCGCCGCGCAGTGACCGCTTAGGCGAACCGCTTGACGAAGTCGAGCGCCGTCTGGGCGACCTCGCGCCAGCCGTGGTCGATCGTGAGGGCGTGGCCTCGGTTCGGGATCTTCACGATCTCGGTCACGGCGGGGTTGCGCCTCTGCCGCTTGTAGGCGGCGTGCGCGATCGCCCACGGCACGGTGTGGTCCTTCTCGCCCTCGATGATCAGCAGGGGACCGCGGTCGGGGTTCTTGGTGTTCACCTTCGCCTCCGTCCACGGGTTGAGGTTGGCGTTGCCCATCTGCACGAGAGCGATCCCGGAGCCGGCGACGTGGAACGTGTCGTAGAGCTCCCTCGCCTCGTCCTGGTCCAGCGCGTTCGCCCAGCCGTAGTTGAACTGGTCGAACGTGAGGGTGATGGCGCGGCCGCGCGTGAACGGGTTGACCAGGAACGGGCCCGCGACCCTGAGCACGGAGACCGGCAGAGGCAGAACGCCGCGGAAGACCCCGGGGTCGATCGCCACCGTGGCCGCCGAGAGGCCCCGGCCCGCGAGCATCTGGGCCAGCAGGCCCCCGGTCGAGTGCCCCATCACCACTGGCTTGTTGTCCAGGGCTTTGATGATCTCGGTGGTGTGATCGGCGATCTGGGTCAAGGTCTTGTTGGCGAGAACGTCCGGGTTCGCCCGGGCCGCTTCGACCGTCTCCGGATCGTCGGGCCAGTCCGGCGTCAGCGGCGCGTAGCCGGCCTGCTTGAAGAAGTCCGCCCAGTTGGCCCAGCTGCTCGGCAGCACCCAGAGGCCATGGACGAGGACGACCGGGGTGTCGCCAGAGGCGTTGGCCGCCTCGATCTCCCGGTTCTCCCGCTCGGAAATTGACCCCATGACGAACTCCCCTCCGGTCGGGTGATCGGACCCGTTGCTCCAGCGCGCGGAGGGCATCGAGCTCAACTTGACGTGGCCATCGCCGACGCGCGGGCACCAACGCACCGTACCGCCATGAGATAGCGCAGAATGCCCGCGCTGGAGCGCTCGCGCGGGTGGCGCAGGGTATGGGGCCCGACGTCGCTCGGCGATCCCGGCCGGTCGGGGGCGGGACCGCGATCAGACCGTCCTGTTCGGCGTAGCGGTAGCAGTACGAGACGGTGCACAGACGGCGGGCGATCGTGGCCCGGACCCGGCCCAATGACTCGAGGTGGCGGGCGAAGCCATCGATGTCAGCGCGCCGCGTGCCCGAACACCGCGAACCGGTGTTCGGTGCGACCAGGACACGTAGCGGACAATCGGTGCGCTGTGAAAAGGAGACCGGTCGGGCTGGACCCAGACGAAGTTCACGACCATCATCCAGGCCGTGGTCCCCCCATCAGCGGACAGCTAGTCCAGTCCGATTTCGCCAGCGGCGCCCCCGATCGCGGAGGTAAATGCGGATGAACATTGTTCTGGTCCACGGTGCGTGGGCAGACGGCTCCAGCTGGAGAGGCGTCATTGGGCGCCTTCAACAAGCCGGCCACAACGTGACGGCTCCGCAGTTCCCCCTCACGACCTTGGCGGACAACGTGGCGCGGCTGCGTCAGGTGCTCGCCGTCCAGGACGGGCCCACGGTCCTCGCCGGCCATTCCTACGGTGGCCAGATCATGACCGCCCTAGGGGCGGACGCTCCGAACGTTGTCGCTCTTGTGTACGTGGCCGGTTTCGGGCTCGACGAGGGCGAGTCCATCGGCGCACTGCTGGGCCAAGGCGAGCCGACGCCCGCGGTGGCACATATCCGCGTCGACGATCAGGGCTTCGCCTGGTTGCCACGGGATGACTTCCTGGCCCACTTCGCTCCCGACGTGGACCCGGCAGACGCCAACATCATGTACGCCGTCCAGCAACCTTTGGCCATGTCTGCCTTCGACGACGTGATGGGGACGCCCGCGTGGAAGAACCTCCCCACGTGGTGCGCAGTGGCACAGCACGATGAAGTGATCCCGCCCGACGCCGAGCGTCTGTTTGCACAACGGATGGGGGCGACCGTGATGGAGTTCGCGTCGAGCCACGTCGTGATGGTCTCCCACCCCGAGGAAACTGCAGACCTCATCGAGACAGCGGTCCAAGCGTGACCGAGTAGCACCGAACTGCCGCTCGGCGTGCACCCCCTCCGTCGTTCGGTCCTGCTCGCTGCCGGGGTGCGTACGGTCCGCTGGAGCGCCGCAATGCCGTTCGGCATCAACACTGGTCGCCTGGTGATCGACGAGAGCGGAGCGCATTGGACATCGTCCTTCCTGACCGGCCGGAAGGTTCCTCCGTTCATCGCGGCGGAGGTGCGTGATCATCGCGCCGATCATCAGCAACACCACACCGACGGCCGCCACTGGCACCAGAACCGGCGCGATGTCGACTGCGGCCGGCAGGACCAGGCCTACCGCAGCCAGGACCTCGAGGGCCCCGAGGGCCTTGACGAAGCCGACGCTGACCTCTCCGGTCCATCCCCCGCCGCGGATGGTGGCCAGCTTCTCCTTGGGCACGAACAGCTTGGTGGCGGCACCGACCAGGAAGAGAAGGGCGAGCAGTGCGGCAACGATCCACAGCGACACGTTCACGCGGCTTCTCCCTTCAGGGTCGAGGCGATTTCGTTCGTGAAGCCGGAGGGGCGGTCGGCACGCTGGTGCAGTCGCGCCGAGTTGAAATCCGTGCGACCGTCAGACCTCCAGGTAGCGGTCATCGCGGGTTGCGCCCCCGGCGCCGGGGATGACTGCGTTCACGGGGTGGTCACGAGCAGTGTGCGGCCGTGGGGCGTTCGCGCTCGCGATCGTGGGCAGGTCCCGCCGAAGGCCGCGGCTGTCGATCATCAAGCCGGCGTTCCGGGACACGTTCGGGACGGCGGCTCACGAGGAGAGCAACGGGAGGACAACTTCCGAGAACCGCTCGAGCTGGTCGATCTCGTTGGCTACTGGCCAGATGAAGACTCTCTGGACGCCGGCTTCCGCGAAGCCCGAGAGCTTCTCTGCGAACGCTTCACCCGGGCCTACGGGCAGTCGCTCTCTCAGGACTTCCTCGGGGCGATGGATCGTCGGCACGATGCGTTCACGCATCACTCGATCGGCTTCGTCGCGGTCGTCGGTGAGGAAGAACCACATGGTGGCGAGCGCGTTCGGAAAGTGCTCCGGATCCTTGTCATGCTCGGCAAGCAGTCCCCGCAGTCGTTGCCACGCTTCGCCGAACAACGATGGAGTTGTGTTGTACGCGGATGCGAGCCATCCGTCGCCGAGGCGAGCGGCTCGGCGCAAGCCGGCGTTCGAGCCCCAGCTTCCGACCCAGATCGGGATCCCTTGTTGGCGTGGTGGGTGCGGGTCGAGGCTGATCCCGACCGTCGAGTAGAAGCGGCCGACGAAAGGCTCAACGTCCCTGCGCCAGAGAGCGCGCAGGACTTGGATCGATTCGTCAAGACGCGCCCACCGCTCACCAAAGTCGAGCCCGACGGCCTTGTAGTCCATTGGCGATGATCCCGGGCCTACCGCAGCGACTAGCCGCCCCTCGCTCAAGGTGTCGATCGCGGCGAGCGTCTTGGCCAACGGCACTGGACCCCGTATCGCTGGAAGCGAGACCGTCGTGGCGAGCGTCATCGAGTCCGAATGGCTCAGGACCGCTGCGAGCGCGCTCGGCCCGTCGAGCCACGGGACGGAGAACACCATGTGATCGTTGACGGAAAGCGCCTTGAACCCGAGTTGCGCGGCACGGTCCGTGTAGTCGATCAAACTCCTCAGCGTGTAAGGGTTCCCGCCGAAGTCCATGAGCGGCAGGTGAACGCCGAAGTCCATGACACAGATCCTTTCGGCAGTGTGTTCAAGGGGGAGACGCACTCGGCAAGGCGGAACGCTGCCATGCTTACCGCCCCGCCACCCCGCGACAGACGCACGCCGCGGCGGACCGCCCCGGCGGTCGGGGACACCCCGCGGCGAGCCCGTCGCTGTGGTGGGCACCGGTGCTTGAGCGATCACGCCGCAACGGCTGCCGATCGCGCGAGCAGACTATGGGCCGAGGACCTGCTGGCCATGTTCCGTCGTCACCCACCCGCCGCGCCGGTCGGCACCTACACGACATGGTCGTGGCCGCCGACGACGACCGGGTACGCCGAGATGCGGTGGAAGGTCGAGCCGCGCACGGATCCCACGCCTGTGGGCTACTTCTGGAGTCACCAGGTGGCGCTGCTCGGCGGTGAGGCCGCCTACGTCGGACTGCAGACAGTGGGCTCGGAGCCCGCCGGCAAGATCGCGATCTTCTCCGTCTGGGGCGGGACCGACGCGGAGGGGCCCGACTACGCCGCGCCCTTCGGCGGGGAGGGCACCGGGATGACGGTCAGGATCCGCTACGGGTGGGTGCCGGGTCGCAGCGAAAGCTTGGCCCTGCGAGCCGAGGGTGACGGCTGGTGGCGCGCCGAGGTCGAAGACCGGCTGGTCGGCCGCATCCGCGTGGACACGGCATGGCACGGCCTGGCGTCGACGTCGATCATGTGGACTGAGCGCTACACGCCGCCCGCTGCGCACGTGCACCGACATGGGTTATGCCGTCGCCTGGTTCGGCACGCCGTTGGCTGACGGTGGCGTGGCACCACGGCACCATCACAATCACCTGGGGGCCAACCGGGGCTGCCCCGGCTCATCGGTGCGCGACGCCGACGGCGGCGTCCTGCACGTCATGGGCGCGCCTGGCTGAGCGTCGATCGGATGGGCGGCGTGGGCTCGGTTCGGGCATGACGTGCGGGTCGGAAGATCGGCCGGCGTGGACCCGAGAGACGAGCCGTGCCGGCGCGGCCCACGGCGCGAGACTCGGCTCATGGCGCCAATCGAGATCGACCGGTACCTGGCGGGGTTGGACGAGCCACAGCGAAGCACGCTCGAGGCGCTGCGGAAATCGATCATGGAGGTGGTACCGGGAGCGGAGCAGTGCATCTCCTATGGCATGCCAGCGTTCAAGGTGCAGGGCAAGACGGTCGCCGGATTCGCTGCATTCAAGCGCCCCGTCAAGAAGCTCATTCACACTCGGTTTGGCGTAGATCCTCCAACGCGACGCGGAGGATTCATTCGCTCCATTGGAGGATGGAGAAGGAGGCACCTTCGGGGTCGATGAGGACAGCGACACGTCCCACGTTGAACAGGTCGAATGGGTCCACGGAGACCGTGCCCCCCAACTCGGCCGCCCGGGCGGCGGTGAGGTCCGTATCCGCCACCGCGAAATAGACCATCCAATGCGGCGGGATGTCCTCCGGCCACAGCTCGTCCATCTGCACCATGCCGGCGACAGTCCGCTCGACACCAGGGAGGAAGAAGACGGTGTAGCCCGATCCTTCTGCGTAGGGAGGACTCTTCAATTCCCAGCCGAACACTGCGGCGTAGAACTGCTTCGCCACATCGACATCCCGGCACGTCAGCTCGCACCAGGTAAACGAACCGGGCTCGTGCATCACGTCGGGCGAGACGTGACCCGCCGACTCCCAGATTGCGAACCGTGCACCCAGCGGGTCCGTACAGATCGCCATGCGCCCGGCGTCGAAATAGCTGGTGGGCCACTGGGAGACCCCACCGCCCCGATCGACGACCGCTCGTGCCGTGGCATCCGCATCGTCCACGGAGATGTTCATGGTCCAGGACGGTTTCGGACCTGGACCGATGTCGCCGACGTCTTTGCCGCCCAGGCGGAAGACCCACCAGCCCGACGCGTCGTCCATCGGTCGATGCCGCGCCAGCACCGTCCAGCCGAAGAGGGCGCAGTAGAACTGGCTCGCCGCCGGAGGCCCGGCGGCTGTCTGCAGGTTGACCCACATCGGCGCGCCCGGCGGATAGCTCTGCGTGGGGCCCATGCACCTCCTCCTCGCTTCCCGTTCGGAACATAGTCCGACGGGACACCGAGGCGTCAGGCCGGAGTGCGGTCGCGGAGCGCTACCGATCCTCATCGGGAGTCGGTCGCCCATATCTGCCGCTCTCGCGAGTAGGCGCGCAGCCGCTGCCCGGCGGCGGGCGACCAGCCCCCCGGGTAGCCAGGCTGACCAGCGGGCGGTGGCGCTGCTGGACGCGGCGCTGCGACGCTGACACGCGCGTATGGTGTCGGCGCCGGAAGGGGCGACCTGGTGTCGACAGGGGGAATCATGGCCTCGCTCATCAGCTCCACGTCGTTCGGCGGCGGCATGGCCGGCGGGCCGTTGCGCTGCTCGGTTTGCGGTCGCCGAGAGACGGCCGTCGAGCATCTTGTCCGGGCCCGCGGCGTCCACATCTGCGACCGCTGCGTGGCCCAGGCCAGCGAGGCGCTCGCCGATGCGTCGCCAGGTCAGAAGGTGGTGCGCATCCGGCCGGCACCCGCTCGCATCGGGGACCGCGAGGCGGCCGAGGCGGCGGTCGAGGAGGCTTTCGAGACCGCGTTCAACGCCCAGGCGCCTATCGAGGAGCGATGCCGCGCGATCGAGAAGGGCAACAACCTCGGCGACACGTTCGCGCAGGCGCGGCAGCGCCACCCCGGGGCAGGCACCCTCGACATCTCGGTCGACTCCGTGCGGTTCTTGAGCGAGGACGAGGCCGAGGTGCAGTTCACGCTGTGGCTGACGGGGTTCGGTCAATCCGGGATGCCCCGCTCCGGTCATGCTGTCCAGGTGGGGGACGGCTGGAAGGTGGCCCGGGACACGTGGTGCGGACTCGTCCGCATGGTCGGGGTCGAATGCCCGCCACCCGAACCCGAATAGCCGCCTACACGGAGGCCTGGGGCAGCTCGACGCGGCGCCGCGGCAGGCGTTCGTGTTGGTCAAGGCACTCGACGAGGACGGCGAAGTTGCCTGGGCGTTCCGGACGTCCGAGCCGTTCAACCTGGAGGAGCTACTCGGAGCGTTGACGGTGCAGGTCGAGACGCTGAAGCGCAAGCTCGTTCGGGATTGGGAGCATGGAGATCCCGACCACCTCGATTGACACACGGAGGGCAGATCTGCCGCTCGGCGTGCACCGCGTTCAGTGCTGCCCGAAGGGCTTTGGTGAGGGGGACGTCGACCTCATCTACGCAGGGGCCGTGGCCCGGGCGGGCGAGCGGTTGTCCACCACTGCCCAGGGTGATGAGATGCGGCCGTGGCGGCGATACCCGAAACCAAGTACGCCATGGCCGGGGATGCCCACATCGCATATCAGGTTTTCGGGCAGGGCGAGACCGTTCTCGTCTGGATGCCACACTGGGCGACGCATCTCGAGATGCTGTGGGAGGACCCGCTCTCGGCGGCTTTCTTCCAAGGGCTGGCCTCGTTCTCGCGGGTGATCCTGTTCGACAAGCGGGGCGTTGGCCTGTCGGATCCAGTAGCCCTGGCTGCTCCGCTCACGGTGGAGTCTTGGACCGAGGACCTGTCCGCCGTGCTCGACGCGGTTGGGTCACAGCGTGCTGCGGTGGCCGCATCGGACATGGCGGGCTTCATCGCCCTGCTGTTTTCGGCGACCCACCCCGATAGGACAACGGCGTTGGTTCTTGTGAACGCGACGGCTCGGGTGAGGCGCGCTCCGGACTATCCGATCGGCCTGCCCGACCATCTGACCGAGTGGCTCGTGGCGGCGTATGACGATGGATGGGGATCCGCAGCGCCGACCTTGGCGATCATGGACCCCAGCGTCGCCGACAAGGAGGGCTACCTGGCCTGGGTCAGCGGGTACCAGCGCGCGACCGCCAGCCCAGGCACGATCGGCCCGATGGTGCGCATGCTGCTGGCCACGGACGTGCGCGCGGTGCTGCCCGCCATCCGGGTGCCGACCTTGGTGCTCCACAGAGCAGATGATGCCTACGTGCGCGCAGATCATGGCCGCTACCTCGCGGACCACATTCCAGGGGCTCGGTACGTGGAGCTGCCCGGTGCGGACCACACCCCAGAGCTCGGTGACGCCGACGCCATCGTCGCCCAGATGCAGTCCTTCCTGACCGGTGACTGGCCGATAACAGCCCCCGACCGCGTTCTCACCACTGTGATGTTCACCGACATTGTCGGCTCTACCGCCCTGGCGGCGGAACTAGGGGACCGGCGGTGGAAGGAGGTGCTCCAGACGTACGACGGCTTTGTCCTGCGTCAGCTTGATCGATTCCGTGGCAGGCGGGTCAAGAGCACTGGGGATGGAACTCTCGCCACAGTCGACGGCCCGCGACGCGCCATTGCTTGCGCGGTTGCCATTCGGGACGGAGTCCGTGCCCTCGGCCTCGAGGTTCGGGCCGGGCTCCATGCCGGCGAGGTGGAGCTACATGGAGAAGATCTCGCTGGGATCGCTGTACACCTCGCGGAGCGCGTCTGCTCATCCGCCAAACCCAGCGAGGTCCTTGTCACGAGAACGGTCGTCGATCTCGTGGCCGGCTCCGGCATCACGTTCGAGGACCGAGGTGACCACGCACTCAAGGGCGTGCCGGGGACCTGGCGGCTGTACTCGCTTTGAAATGACATCGAGTCCGCACTGGGCCTATCTGTCGCTCGGCGTGCACGGCGTTCTGCGCTGTCCGCCGAGCAGGCTCGACCGAGGGGGTTCAGGCACGCGCACGGGTGAAGGTCATGTGCGTGACTCCGCTGGGCGAGGAGGTGGCCTCGATCTGGTAGTCCTTCTCGAGGCCCTCCAGTCCGTCCCAGAGGCGTACGCCTCGGCCGAGCAGGATCGGGACCACCACGGTGTGCATGTGGTCGACGAGCCCGGCAGCAAGGAGGTCGCGGATCATGGTGGGACCTCCGCCGATCCGTACGTCCTGGACGCCCGCAGCCTCGCGGGCCGTCTCGAGGGCCTCGGCAGGGGACGCGTCGATGAAGTGGTACGTCGTGCCGCCCTCCATCTCGATCGACGGGCGCGGGTGGTGGGTGAGGATGAAGGTCGGTGTGTGGAACGGCGGGTTGGGACCCCACCAGCCCTTCCACTCCGGGTCCTCGTGCCATCCGGGCGGGCCGAACTTCCCGGCACCCATGATCTCGGCGCCGATCCCGGGAGCGAAGAGCCGCAAGAAGGCGTCGTCGACGCCGCCGCTACCGCCGGGCTGGCCGTCCCTTTCGTGCCAGAATCGGGTGGCGAACATCCATTCGTGCAGCCTTTCGCCGGCGTGACCGAACGGTGTGTCGTGGCTCTGACCCTCGCCGGTGGCGAAACCGTCGAGCGAGACGGAGATCTGCTGGACGCGGACGAGTGACATGGCTGGTGCTCCTTCGGTACTCGGGGGTCATTTCTGGTTGGTGGTGCGGCAACGGGGGTTGGTTGAGGCAGTCGGGTCATCGCCGACCCAGGTTCTGCACCCCTGAGTCGGAGCCACCCACGCGTTCTCGACACGCGCGGCGCCATCAGGGCTATGCCTAGGGGATGGACTGGGTCGGCGCTGTGGAATGCGAGGGGCATGCGCTCTCCCTGACCGCCCGTCACGACTCGAGGGCGGAGGTGCCGTCCTGCCCGGGGTGGAACATCGACGAGCTGCTCCGCCACGTCGGGATCGCTCACCACCGGGTCGCGCTCATCCTGCGGGAGGGGCGCACCGAACCGCCGCCGCTGGAGGACCTTCATGCCACTGATGTCGAGGGCGAGTGGCTGGTGACCCTCGGCGGCAGCACCGTCGCGGTCGAGCACGCCCACGCCAAGGGTGACGCCGCCGTGCGGGGCACGGCCGCGGACCTCCACCTGTGGCTGTGGGGCCGGGTCCCGCTTGACCGGCTGGTGGTCTTCGGCGACCCCGCCATCGCCGAGCGCCTGACCAAGCTCAGTCGGGTCTAGGCCGAGCCGCCGCCAGCGTTCACAGAAAGACGGCTCTGGACGCGCAACGGCAGAGGCGCGGGTGTCCCAGCACGCGCGGGCGATTCGATGGTCCGCACGACCGCAAGGTGCCGGTCCAGGGCGCTCGCGATGGTGAGCAACGCCACGTCGGGCCACCACGCTTGACGCGCCAGATCTGCCGCTCGGCGTGGGCGGAGTTCTGCGCTGCCCGCTGACCGAGCGGGGTGCACGCGGTTCGGGCAATCGGTCGCGCTCGACCGCTGGACGGCGACGCTCAGCTGTCGGCGTACCGGAACCAGACCAACCGGCACGACGCGCACCGGGAGGCCGGCACGCGAACGCCGCCCACCGGCGACTCCACCAGCGATTCCCCCTGCAGGACGAGGTCCCGGGCCTGTCGAGGGCCCGACAACCACCCCAGCTTGCCGCCTCCCCACCACCGCCCCGCGTTGCCGGTCAGCTGTCCGTGCTCGATCGGCTGGCCGCAATGAGGGCACGTGACGTCCTCGTCGGCCATGGCGGCATCTTGTCCTACCGGGTCGCCGGCCGGCGAACCGCCACCGACGGCCGCCCGGCGCGACGGATGGCGGCGGGGTGTCCCAGATATGCCGGTCGAGGTCGCTTGCGATGGTGAGCAACCCGACGTCGGGCCACGACGCCGGACGGGCGAGATCTGCCGATTTCGCGCCCCGTCGTTCTGTGCCGACTATCCGACAGGCGAGGGGTGCGCGGTTCGGGCAATCTGCGCGTTGCCGTTCCGGTCGGTGCGTTGAGTGCGCGACCTGAAGGGAGATCGGCCGCGATGACGGACGACGTTCAGGCAGTCAAGAAGGTTCGTCGAGCTCCCATAGCTTGATCCCGCCGAGGATGCCAGCGGCGTTGTCGACAAGTTCGACGCGATGCCCGAGATCGACCGTGAGCTTCGTCGCGTTGCCGCCGCCGACATAGAGCCGGTCGATGTGCAAGAGCGCGTCGAACATCTCGACGGCGGCGAGGACCCGCTTGCTCCAGCGACGGTTCCCGATGCGGCGGCGCGTACGGTTCCCGAGCTGGTCCTGGAAGGTGCCGCGTCCCTGGAACGGCATGAGAGCCAGTTCGAGGTGCGGGGTGGGCGAGCCGTCGAGGAAGACCGCGGTCCCGAGGCCCGTGCCGAGCGTGATCACCAGCTCAAGCCCTTCGCCACGGATCACGGCGAGCCCGTGCATGTCGGCGTCGTTCGAGAGGCGGGTCGGCTTCCCGAGCCGGCCCTCCAGTTCAGCCGCTAACGGGAAGCCAGCCCACGCCTCCACCAACTTGCGTGACAGCGCGGTTCCGGGCCCGGCCTTGGTCGAGAGGTTGGGCGCAGTGAGCACCCGGCCGGCTCGGACGAACCCAGGAAACCCAACCGAGACGCGGTCCCAGCGCGGAAGTTGGTGGGAGAGCTTGTCGAGCTCACGGATGAGGACTCGAGGCGGGCACGGGTATGGCGTCTTGTTACGAACCCGGTTGACGATCTTCCCGCCGTCCGCGTCGAGGACCGACGCCTTGAGGCCCGTGCCGCCGATGTCGATCGCGAGCGTCGTCGGACCCGTCGGTCCGCGTTTGCGTCCCTGGGAACCCACAACAGCAACCTAACGGTTTGACCCGCCCCGAACTGCCGCTCTGCGCGACGGCATTCGGTTCGCTCCGGTTGGTGCCGCTCGGAAGCGATGTAGGGCAACATCCGAGCGTGGAGTACGCCGCCGGGCTGCTGACCCGCGAGAGGCTTCGCGGGCTGCGCTGGCGCTGACCGAGCGGGGTGCACGCGGTTCGGGCAACCTGTCGCCGTGATGTTCCTCGCAGTAGGTGTCCTTGGACTGACCAGCCTCGGTCTGCTCGTCATGCGAGCCACTCGACCCGCGTCGCTGACCGAGGTTCTGACGGTGCTTGTGGTCGCGGCCGTCGTCGGATTGGGCGCGTTGGCGATGTCGGGCACCACCGATGATGCGGTAGCGGTCTACGGCGAGACGATCTACTGCCACAGCGCCGAGTGGGACGTCGACGGCCAACCATCGGCTGAAGTGCAGGACCGTTGCACCGCCCAACACCACGATCGCGCTCGCCAGGCATGGCTCGCGGCCGCCGGGGCTTCACTGCTTGCCGCCGCTGCCACCTGCCTTGTGACCGCGGTTGGCCCACTCGCACGGAGGAGGCACCCGGATAGAGGGCTCCCGCTCCCACCTACCGGCAATGCTGTGGAAGACCGCTCGGCGTCCTGACGGCCGCACGATCGCTGCGAACGCGGGAGCACCGAACTGCTGATCTCGCGCACTCTTCGGATCCGCCGAACGCGCCAAAAGGTGAGCACAGATCACCCGCGCCTGAACATCGAGCGTCGCGCCGTGGAGACTGCGCACCGAACGGCGCATTTGTCGCCGCACAGCCGACCTAGCCGGCCGCACCGAACGACCGATCGGGGGCCCGCTGGACAATTCGGGGTGCTCAGGCGATCACACCTGGTCGGTCGGTCGAGCGTCCCGTGACGGTCGGAGAACCCAGCGTCCTTCTCGCTCACAGCGCCGCTCGAGACCGAACCGGTCCACCAGCGCCGCGACGTCGACCAAGTCGCGTGCCTGGGCCCGCTCGAACAGCGCGAGGAGGCTACGTGACGGGCCGTCCTCGAACTCCCGCCCGAGGAGGCCGCGGTGGAACGCCACCGCGGCCTCCGGGTCAGGTTGGCTCAGGTCAGGACGTGTTCGCCTTGCGCAGCTGGAAGAGCGTGCCCAGGAAGAAGCCGTAGATGAGGTGCCAAAGGAGCACGGCGGCCGGGAGCTTCCAGCCGTCCGGGCCGGAGAAAGCGAACAGGCCGTAGCCCTGCTTGGGCACGTACGCGTAGGGCACCAGAACCGCCAGGCTGATGACGGTCAGCACGACGCTGTACAGCAGGCCGCGGGCGACGTTGCCGGCGTGGGTGTTCCGGAACGGCATGATCGGCAGGGCGAGCACCGCGTACAGGATCGCGAACACGATCCCGTTCACGAAGTGCAGCGAGTTCCCCGCGAAGAACGAGCCGGTCGTGCCGAACTCCTCGGCGGGCGTGGCGAGCAGGCCGTTGTAGAGCGGCCACGGCAGCGTCGGCAAGCCGAAGGCCGGGAACACGTACCCGAAGTACGTGCCGAGCTGGGTGGCGATCACCCCCACCAACGCGCTGGCCCCCACCCGGTGGTGGTCGACCCAGTCGTACCACCAGGTGGCGGCGCTGCCGACGGCCACACGCCTCGCCCTGTGTACGGCCGTCCTCGGCCGATGTGACCACTGTCGGAGCTGCCATCAGTTCCCCCTCTGCTCCGGTTTCCGTCGGCACTCGCGTGTCCGACTAGCGGGCAAGCTACCACTGTGCGGACAGCGTCCGGCCGATCGTCACGGCCCCGTCACGGCCTCGTCACAGAACGGGAGGGCGGTAGTCGGTGTTGCGGTCGACGGCGAGGTAGATGTCGATGCCGATCGGGTCGGACTGCTCCTCGGCCAGGTGGCCGAGCAGGCCGGCGCAGCGGGCCAGCAGGGCCACGCCGCGCATGACCGGGACGGGCAAACCGAGGTCGGCGAGCACGGCCCCGCAGGTGCCGGCGCCGTTCATCGGCAGCGTGCGCCCGAGGATCGCGGGATGCACCCGGCCGATCGCGGCGAACAGCGCGAGGTGGTCGCCGAACGTGCCGTGGCGGCGGGCCAGGTCGAACAGGACCGGCGTCCGGGGGTCCTCGATCTTGTGGACCGGGTGCCCCAGCCCGGGCACCAGGCGGCCGTCGTCCCGCGCTGTGGTTACGAGCCCGGCGGCCATGTCGTCCCAACCGGCCTCGTCGGTCGGCCCGGGACGATCCCCGCACTCGGCGAGTCCCCCGGCGAGGAACCGAGCCGCGTCCTCCGTGACGCCCAGGAACCGCGACCCGCCACCCAGCAGCCCGGCCGCGACCGCGCCCTGCAGCGACTCGGGGGCGCTGGCGTACGTCAGCCGGGCTGCCAGGGCGGTGGGCGTGAACCCGTGGTCGGCGAGGGCGACGAGCACCGCCTCGAACAGCGCGAGCTGCCCCGGCGTCGGGCGCCGCTTGGCGATCAGCCAGAAGGACAGCTCGCCGAAGCTCACCCGGCCGAGCAGCTCGCCGGGGAGGTCGTGGCCGAGCAGCGTGATCGTGTCGGCCGTGGACGCGCCGATGCCGGTTCGGTACCCGGGCTGCTCGCTCCGCTCGCTCATTGCTTCCCGCTCCTGGTGCTCCGCACCGGGCCGCTCGGGCCACGCTCGCTCCGGTGGCCGGGCCTCGCTCGGCGGGGCCTCGCTGCGGACGGACGCTCGCTCATCCGGCCGTCCCCGAGTCGAGGTGGGTGCGCAGCCAGGCCTTGATCTCGTCGCTGTGCTCGCCGAGCTCGGGCGGGGGCAGCTCGTAGCGCAGGTCGGCGTCGCCGAACGTGATCGGATCGCGGACGAGCGTGACCTGCCGGCCGTCGGCTCCCAGCTCGACCCGGGGCGCGAGCCCCAGCGACTCGGCCAGCTCGACCCCTTCGCCGATGGAGTTGATCGGGCCGCACGGCGCGCCGGCCTCGTTGAGCGCAACGAACAGGTCGTCGGCCTTCCACCGGGCCAGCGCGGCGAGCAGCAGCGGGCGCAGCTCCTCACGGTTGCCGGTGCGATCGGCGTTGCTGGCGAACCGGGGGTCGTCGGCCACCTCGGCGATGCCGAGCACCTCGCACAGGGCCCGGAACTGCCGGTCGTTGCCGGCCGTGATGATCATGTCCCGGTCGGCCGTCGGCATCGCCTCGTAGGGGAACAGGCTGGGGTGCGCGTTGCCCATCCGGGTCGGCACCACGCCGCCGGCGGTGTAGGCCGCGGTCTGGTTGACGAGGCCCGACATCGCCGACGACAGCAGGTTCACCTCCACGTGCTGGCCCCGCCCGGTCTCGGTCCGCTGGTGCAGCGCCGCCAGCACGCCGATCAGCCCGTGCAGCCCGGCCATGACGTCGAACACCGAGATGCCCGCGCGGAACGCTTGGCCCCCCGCGTCGCCGGTGAGGCTCATGAGCCCCGACACGGCCTGCACGATCAGGTCGTAGCCCGGAAGCCACGCCCCCTCGCCGCTGCCGAACCCGGTGATCGACAGGTAGACCAGGCGGGGGTTGGCCTCGGCCGCGGCCTCGTAGTCGAGGCCGTACTTCGCCAGCGTGCCCGGGCGGAAGTTCTCGATGGCCACGTCGGCCCGCCGCAGCAGCTCGGCCGCCAGCTCACGGTCGTCGGGGTCGCGGAAGTCGAGGACCACCGACCGCTTGTTGCGGCCGATCGACAGGTAGTAGGTCGAGTCGCCCTCGTCCGTGACCGGCGGCATCCACGTGCGCGTGTCGTCGCCGCCCGGTCCCTCGACCTTGACGACGGTGGCGCCCATGTCGCCGAGGAGCATCGAGCAGTAGGGCCCGGCGAGGATCCGGGACAGGTCGGCCACGACGAGTCCGTCGAGGGGAGCGCGGCGGGGCTCGGTCGGTGCGTCTGAGTTCATCGTGCGGGGCACGCCTTCCTGCGGTCGCTTGGTGGGGTCGGGGGTGCGTGGGAGGATGCGCCGATGGCCGAGGACCCGAGCCCGGACTTCGTGGAGGCGCTCGCCCGGGGCCTCGCGATCATCACGGCGTTCAGCCCGACGGCGACCGCGCTGTCGGTCAGCGACGCCGCGGCGCGCACGTCGCTGCCGCGGCCGACGGCCCGCCGCCTGCTCATGACGCTCGAGCGGCTCGGGTACGTGCGGTCGAGCAACGGCCTGTACACGCTCACGACCAAGGTGCTGGAACTGGGCACGGCGTACGTGGCCACCCTCGGCATCTGGGAGCTGGCCCGCCCCCACCTCGAGGCGCTCGTGGCCCGCACGGGCGAGTCGAGCTCGATGTCCCAGCTCGACGGCAGCGACATCGTGTACGTCGCTCGGGTGCCGGTCCCCAAGATCATCGCCCTGTCGGTCCACATCGGGACCCGGTTCCCCGCGGTGGCCACGTCGATGGGGCACGTGCTGCTGGCCGACCTGCCCCGGCACGAGCTGTCGGCCGCGCTGAAGACCCCGTCGCAGTCGGGCATCATCCCCCGCATCACCCCGTCGCGCCGCGACCTCGACCGTGAGCTGGCGCAGGTGCGCGACCGGGGCTGGGCCCTGTCCGACGAGCGCCTGTCGCTCGGCATCCGGTCGATCGCGGCGCCGGTGCGGGACGCGTCCGGCGCGACCGTGGCCGCGGTCAACGTCACCGTCCACGCTGCCGAGACGTCGGTCGCCGAGCTGAAGCGCCGCCACCTGCCGCTGCTGCTCGCCACCGCCGGCGACATCACCCGCGAGTGGGCCAACCTCGCCCGGCTGCCGGTGCCCGACCCCCTCGCATCGACGTAGGAGCGCGGCCGCTCGGTCATGCCGCGGCCACCATGTCGCGGTGCTGCTCGGCGATCACGCGGGCCAGCTCGGCCGGGCGACTGAGGAACGGCGAGTGGTCGCTGTCGAGCTCCACCGACGCGCCGACGAGCGCAGCCCGCTCCCGCTGGGCCTCCGGCCGGACGGCCCGGTCGTCGGCGCAGACGACGTACGAACTGGGCACGGTCGTCCACGCAGGGTCGGCGACGGGCTCGGCCGGCACCACGCTGCGCATCGGGCGGAGGCGCGCCTCGGCGAGCCGCGCCAGTGGCGCGCTCGTCCGGTGGAACAGGAAGCGGCCCGCGGCCGGCCCCAGGCGCACGAGGCCGTCGGGCCCCTGGTGCATGCAGGCCTGGAAGCCCGGGAACCCCCATGCGGACGTGGCGTCGGACGGCGACTCGCCGGGCAGCGGCAGGCGCCCGGCGACGAACGTCAGGTGTGTCGCGGCGTGACCCCCCGCCGCCACCGGCAGCCCCGCGTAGCTGTGGCCCACCACGTGGACCGCGACGTCACCGGCCCGACCGCGGGCGGCCGCGACGGCGCGCCGCACGGCCGCCACGTCGTCCGCGTACCCGGTGAACGGCAGGTCGATCGCCAGCGAGGCGATGCCGAGCTGCTCGAGCCGGTCCATGGCGAGGAGCCAGCACCACCCCGCGTGGTGGGCGCCGTGGACGAACAGCACGAGCGAGTCGCGGCGATGGGGCACTACCGGTAGACGTTGTTGCTCGTGTGGTCGCCGCCCAACCACCGCTGCAGGGTCTCATGGCTGTCGGCGCGGCGGTCGGCGGAGATCTCGTCGGCGTTGTCGACGTCGACGGTGAACTCGAGGAGCAGGCCGTTCGGGTCCTCGGTGTAGAGCGACCGGCAGTACCCGTGCTCGAGGACGTACGTGCCGTCGGGCTTCCAGGCGGCCGCGGCAAGCCGCTCGTGGATCTGCTGCTGCAGCTCGGACGTCACCTTGAGCGCGACGTGCCGGAACGGCGAGGGCGTCAGGTCGGGGTCGAACAGCCTCTGGTCGTCGTCACTGGCGAACTGGAAGAACGCGAGCGCGCTGCCGTCGCCCAGGCCGAAGAACGTGTGGCAGTACACCCGCTTGGCCCCGAACAGCTCGTCGGCCTCGGACCACGTGGCGACCAGCGGCAGGCCGATCAGATCTTCGTAGAACGCCCGCGTCGCCTCCAGGTCCTTGGAGACGTACGCGTTGTGGTGCAGCCGGCTCGGCAGGTTCTGCGTCACGGTCATGGCCCTCTCCCTCCGGGAAACCCTCGATGGCACATGCGAGTGTGTCCGCTACACGGACACACTACCGTACACCGGGCACCAGCCGATCCGGACGGTCCGGCCGCACAGGGGGACGCGATGAGCGACGACGGACGAGGGATCCTCACCACGCACACGGGCAGCCTGCCGCGCCCCGACGACCTCATCCGGATCATGTGGGCCAAGGGCGACGGCATCCCCGTCGACGAGAGCGCCCTGGCGGACCGGGTCGCCGCCGCCGTCCACGAGGCAGTCGACCGGCAGGCCGAGGCCGGCGTCGCCATCGTGAACGACGGCGAGATGTCCAAGCCGAGCTACGCCACCTACGTGAAGGACCGGCTCGACGGGTTCGGTGGCGAGGCGGTCGAGAGCTACTACTTCGCCGACCTGGCCGACTACCCGCGCAGCGCCGAGCTCGTGGCCGCCAACCCGGGCCGGCGCAAGCGCACGGCGCCCGCCTGCACCTCCGCGATCGCAGTCGCGCGACCGCGAGGCGATCGTCGTGGACATGGCCACGCTGAACGAGGCCGCGGCCGGGGCCGGTGTGGGGGCCACGTTCACGAGCGCGGCGTCGCCTGGCGTCGTCTCACTGTTCTTCGAGAACCAGTTCTACGCGACCGACGAGGAGTACCTCGTCGCGATCGCCGAGGCGATGCGGTTCGAGTACGAGGCGATCGCGGCGGCCGGTGCCACGGTGCAGCTCGACTGCCCCGATCTCGCCATGGGCCGGCACACCGCGTACGCCGGCATGGACCTCGCCGAGTTCCGCCGGCGCGCCGCCCTGAACATCGAGGCGCTCAACCACGCCGTGCGGAACATCCCGGCCGAGCAGCTGCGCATGCACCTGTGCTGGGGCAACTACCCAGGCCCCCACCACCACGACATCGACCTGGCCGACATCATCGACCTGGTGTGGACGGCCAAGCCCCGCGCCGTCCTGTTCGAGGCCGCCAACCCCCGCCACGCGCACGAGTGGAGGCTGTTCGAGGACGTCATGGTCCCCGACGACAAGATCCTGTGTCCCGGGGTGATCGAGCCGCAGTCCAACTACGTCGAGCACCCCGAGCTCGTGGCCCAGCGGATCGAGCGCTACGCGAGGCTCGTCGGCCGCGACCGGCTCATGGCGGGCGTCGACTGCGGGTTCAGCGTGCACGTCGGCACGCAGGCCATCGACCCCGACGTCACGTGGGCCAAGCTCCGCTCGCTGGCCGAGGGCGCGGCGCTGGCGTCGAAGCGCGCCTGACCGCCGTGGCGAGCCGTTCGTAGCAACGCCTCGTCTTCGCGAACGTCACGCGTACTCTGTCTCATCGGCGGTCAGGGAGGCCGCAAGTGCGTGATCCACGCATGCTCGAACCGGCGTCGCCGCGGGGACCGGAGCATCCGGTCCTTCGGTCCTCCATCCCGGCGGCCCCCTTGAGCGAGTGAGAGGAGGCGGACGTGGACGCGGTCGTTGGCATCGACATCGGCGGCAGCGGCACGAAGGGGGCACCGGTCGACCTCGCCGCCGGCCGGTTCGCCGCGCCACGCGTGAGGCTGCCCACGCCGTCGCCGGCGACACCCGACCGGGTCGCCGACGTCGTTGTCGAGCTCCTCGCGCAGCTCGACGCGCCGGGCCCGGTCGGCCTGACGCTGCCGGCTGTCGTGCGCGGCGGGATCGTCGAGACGGCGGCCAACATCGACGAGACCTGGATCGGGACCAACGCCCTCGAGCTGTTCGGGCGCGCCACGGGCCGCCCCGTCGCGGTGATCAACGACGCCGACGCCGCCGGTCTGGCCGAGGTCCGGTTCGGAGCGGGGCGGGGCCGCTCGGGCGTGGCGGTGGTCATCACCCTCGGCACTGGCATCGGCAGTGCCGTCTTCGTCGACGGCACGCTCGTCCCGAACACCGAGCTCGGCCACCTCCCGCTGCACCACGGGGACGCCGAGGACTGGGCAGCCGACTCGATCCGCGAGCAGGAGGATCTCTCCTGGGCGCAGTGGGCGCACCGGCTCGAGCAGTACCTCGAGGTGGTCGAGCGGGTCCTGTGGCCGCAGGTGATCATCATCGGTGGCGGCGTGAGCAAGAAGTCCCACAAGTTCCTGCCCCACATCGACATCCGCACCGAGCTGGTGCCGGCCGAGCTGCACAACGACGCCGGCATCGTCGGCGCCGCGCTCGTCGCCACGGGTCAGGGGCCCGCCAGCGCACCCGACACTCCCACCACCGACTGATCTTCCTCGCCGAGCAAGCCGTCAGCCTGCCAGGCCAGCGTTCAGCGCATGGATCTCTGTGTGCTGCGCGCCATCACAGCCCAAGTGGCGACCAGGAACACGATCGCGAATGCGCTGAGGATCACCCAATAGGTGCCGGTGGATTGTGTGCCGGCGTCGCCGTAGGACTCGAGCAGCGGCGGTCCGAGTGGCGAGCCGCCCTCGGCGAGGATCCGGCGCGCGCCGAGGTCGTGACCGATGCCCTCGAAAGCCCAGCGCGACGGGATCACGACGCTGAGGGCTGAGCCGGGCGCTGCCATGAGGTGCACGGGAAGGATGGCGCCGGAGAACAGCACGGCCGGAAAGCACAACATCGGAAGGGCGAGCGTCGCCTGCGCCACGTTTCCGACCGCCGCGGAGGTGAGCAGGCCGAGGCCGAGGGCCGCGACGGAGCACAGCAGCAGGCTGACGCTCATCGAGGCGTACGTCGACGGTGGACGGCTGGGGAGGCGGTCCAAGAGGCGCAACACACCGAGCATCGACACAACCACGAGGAGGAGGAACGGCACGAGAACGGTCACCTTCGATGCCACGTACGCGCCGAGCCGCAGCCCGACGAGACGCTCGCGGTTCACGATCGTTCGCTCGGTGCAGATCTGGAGCAAGCCGTAGGTGAGCCCGAAGAAGAACGCGGCAAAGACGATCCAGAAGCCGATCATGACCATCGAGCTCGGGCTCGGGTCCTGCATGTCGAACGCGCCGGGCCGGAACAGGATGGCGAACATGCCGACGACCAGCGCCGGTGATCCGACCAGGATCGCGAGCGTCAAGCGGTTGCGCAGGAATGTCTCGAGCGTGCGGCGGGTCAGGACACGCCACTGTGTGAGCCCGCTCGCCACTGGTCGCCTGATCACATCTCGGGTAGCGGCGCCGGGCCCGGGGACGCGAGTGGCCGTGCCGGCGGTGTCGGTGGTGTCGGTGGTGTCGTCCGAGCTCGCCAGGCGGCGGTAGAGCTCGGGGACCGAGCTGACCCCGAAGTGTTCGAGCGCATCGTCGAGCGTTCCGACGAAGCCCACTCGCCCGCCGCGCGCCATGAAGACGATGCGGTCGCACACGGCGAGGTCCTCGACCGAGTGCGTGGTGAACACGACCGTCGCCGACCGGTCGGCCAGCCGGCGCAGGCGGACGATCAGCTCCGCGCTCGTGACCGGGTCCAGGCCGGACGTCGGCTCGTCGAGGAAGAAGACGTGCGGATCGGTGAGCAGCTCGACGGCGATGCTGGCGCGCTTGCGCTGCCCACCGCTCAGCGAGCCGACCCGGACGTCGGTCTGCTCGGTCAGGCCCACGGCCTCGATCGCGTCACGGACGGCGTCGTCGACCTCCACCGCGGTTGCCGAGGACGGGAGCCGCAGCCGCGCCGCGTAGCGGAGTGTGCGTTGGAGCGGCAGATCGGCATGGATGATGTCGTCCTGCGGCACGTAACCCAGCACGCTGCGGAATGTCCCCAGGTTGGCGTACAGGTCGATGCCGTCGAATCGCACCGACCCCGAGGTTGCCGGGGCGATGCCGGCGATCGCCTCCAGCAGCGTCGTCTTGCCGGCGCCGCTCGGGCCGACGATCGCGACGAGCTCACCAGGCGACAGCCTGAACGACACGGCGTCGATGAGCGTCAGCTCACGTCGGTTGCGGCCCCGGACCCTCCGGGACAGCTCGTCGACATCGATGCGGAGGCCCCGGGGTGGGGGGCCGGCGGCGGCCGGCACAGCGATTTCGGTCCGTCCGTCGGACGTTGCGACTCCGACCTTCTGCTGAAGCACGGTCACCGGCCCTCCTGTGGTCGCTCGACGCTCACGGCAAATCCGCGATCGCGACCAGGGCTTGGTTCCTTCCCGGCCCCGAAGCCGCCGCGACGATCGAGCGAAAATAGCACGATCGTTCGTACTAATTTGGCGATAGTACGACCGATCGTGCTATCTTGTCAACGTGGTCGGTGAACGGAATCCCGGCGAACGGAAACAGCGCGCTGACGGAGAACGCACTCGTGAAGCGATCGTGCACGAAGCCGTGTCGCTCGCGACCGTCGATGGGCTCGAAGGCCTCTCGATCGGCAACCTGGCCGGCGCCCTCGACATGAGCAAGAGCGGCGTCTACGCCCACTTCGGTTCGAAGCAGGACCTCCAACTCGCGACCGTGGACGAAGCGGGACGGATCTTCCAAGCCGAGGTCATCGAACCGGCACTCGCCGCCGAGCCGGGACTCGCTCAGCTCGTCGCAGTGTGCGATGCCTTCTTCGACTACCTCATGCGGCGCACGTTCCCAGGCGGCTGCTTCTTCGCTGGGGCCGTCCTGGAAATGGGCACCCGTCCGGGACCGGTCAAGGAACGGGTCGCCGCGTTTCAAGGCGGGTTCGCGGCGCAGATCCGCCAGTTCGTCGTCACAGGACTCGAACGACACGAACTCCCCGCCGACGAGGACCCCGACGCGCTCACCTTCGAGCTGAACGGCATCATCCTCGCCGCCAACGCCAACTTCGTCCTCCACGAAGACCCCGCGGCGCTCGACATGGCCAGGAACGTCGTCCGCCGACGACTCGGAATCGCAACGACAGCCACGCTCGGCAACCGAACGACCAGCACCGCTACTGGCTCGGCGACGTGACGGCCTGAGCAGCCTGGGCGACGAGAGCGGCAACGGCGTCGGGCTGAGACACGTACACGGCGTGGCTCGCGGCGACCTCCACTGTCGTCGCGCCGATTCGTTCGCACATGGCTCGCTGCGCGGGCGGCGGGATCATCCGGTCGTCGGTGGCGACGAGGTACCAGCTCGGCTTGGCACGCCACGCGGGCTCGGCGACGGCTCCGTTGAGCGCGCCGAGGCCCCAGGGGACCTGGGAGTCGGCCATGAACGCGGCTTCGTCCGAGGGCAGGTCCGCGGCGAACGAGCTGGCGAACTGGTCGCGGTCGAGGAACAGGAACCCGTTGTCGGGTGGAAGGATCGGCGGCACGGGCGCCCCCGGGGGCGGGTCGGCGATGAGGGTGCCGACGGACTCGCCCTTGTCGGGGGCGAAGGCCGCGATGTAGACGAGCGCCCTGACGGCAGGGTGGTTGCCGGCCTCGGTGATGACGGCGCCGCCGTAGGAGTGACCGACCAGGATCGCCGGCCCGTCCTGGGCGCCGAGCGCCTGCTCGGTGGTTGCGACGTCGCCCTCCAGGTTGATGGTGGGGTTCTGCACGACAGTGACCGTGTGGCCGTCGTTGGTGAGCAACTCGTACACCTGCTGCCAACCTGAGCCGTCGACGAAGCCGCCGTGGACGAGGACGATGTGGGCTGGGGTCGTAGTTGTGGACATGTTGATCTCCTGTGTGGGGCGGTCCTCTCGGTGTACGACGGCGCGCCCGCCGGTCGCTTCAGTCATCTGACTGAGTCGCCGCGGGACCGTGCATGACTGCCGTCCGATGCCGGTTGGCTAGGTCTCGGTGTCGAGGCTCTCGAGCGCGTCCCGGAGCGCGGCGCGAGAGGTGATTCCGAGCTTGGGGAAGACCTGGTACAGGTGCGTGCCGACGGTCCGGTGCGACAGGAACAGCCGCTCGCCGATCTCCTTGTTGGTCAATCCGGCCGCGGCGAGGCGGGCGATCTCGAGCTGCTGTGGCGACAGGGCACCTGGGCCGAGGACATTGCTGCGCCGGATCGTGATCCCGGTGGCGCGTAGCTCGCTGGCGGCACGCTGCGCCCACGGGGTTGCGCCGATGCGCTGGAACGTGTCGTGCGCGGCGGTGAGGTGGGTACGCGCGACGACTGCCTCCTTCCGTCGCCGCAACCGCTCTCCGTAGGCCAGTTCGATCCGTGCGAGGTCGAAGGGCCAGTGATCGGCGCCGGGGACGGCGAGAGCCCGGTCGAAGAGGTCCGACTGGTCAGGTGATGTCGAGGCCATGGCCGCAGAACCGTGGACGACGAGTTCGAGGCGGGAGGACAGACCTTCGACGTTCGCTGCGCGGGCTGCGATGACGTGTGCGGCGGCTTCATCGTTGCGGCCGGTGCGGACGGCCGCCTCGACGAGGTCCAGGATCACCCACAGGGCGTGCGGCGCGTGGGGAGCCAGCGTTCCCGGCGGGCTGATCTTCGTCGCCTGCCGATACGCCTCCTCGTAGTCGGCTTGTCCGTGAGCGGCGAGCGCCCTTGCGTGCCAGGAGTACATGAGCACTGACCGGACACCTCGTGGTGCCGCCCACCCAGTCATCTCGTTGGTCACCGACCTGGTCGTCTCGTAGTCGCCACGGGCCGCGGCGGCCAGAGCTCGCAGGAATTGCCCTGGCCACGTCAAGAGCCGGTAGCCGTGGGTGTCGGCCAGCGACAGGCCTTCGTCGGTGACGGCCGTGAGCTCGTCCCACTCGCCGGTCCAGAACGCCGCGTTGCCGAGGAGGAACAGCGACTCGATCGCTGAGGTGATCGCGCCGCCCTCTCGGCCGTGTTCCACGGCACGCCACAGCGGCCCTCGGCATTGGGGCAGGCGGTCCAGGTAGGCGGCGGCGATGCCGACGCGGACGATCCGAGCGGGGCTGGTCTCCTCGGGCAGACGGCTGATCGCGGCGTCGAGGCGCTCCAGGGCGGGGGGTGGCGTCCGGGCCGGATCTGAGAACGTCTCGCCGAGGAGCGCGAGCAGCTCTGGTGGTCTTGGTTCCAACCGTCCGAGCGCCGACTCGAACGGCGCCCAGAGCTCGGCGCGGCCGCCGAAGAAGCACACGAGGAGCAGGCTGTAGAGCGCCTCGATGAGCTGCTGGTTGTGCACGTCGAACGCACGGTCGGGCAGGACGTCGACTGCACCGCAGAGGAGCCGGTGGGCGGCGTCGACGTCGCCATGGCCGTTCAGCAGCTGGTATGCGCCGGCGGCCGCGCCGGCCAGTGCGCCGCCCCGGTCTGGGTCGGCTCGTCGTGCCGCGTCGAGCAGCTCGGGGACGCGGCGGACGTCGCCGGTGACGCTCGCGCCGAGGTACGCCGCCTCCGCCAGCCGTTCGCTCCGGTCGGACCCCGCGGGGCTCAGGTCTGCAGACCGGAGCAGCTCGGTGATCGCGCCCACCGAGTCGCCTCGTCGAAGGTTGGCATGCGCAACGGTCTGCAGGAGCGCGGCGACGTCTTCGTCGGGCCCGGTAGCGGCCTCGGCGAGATGCCAGGCGCGGCGAGCCGGATCGTCAGCGCGGCAGGACGCCAGAAGCTGATGCGCGTCTCGCCGTTCCTCAGAGGTCGCGAGCTCCACAACGGCTGACCGGATGAGCGGGTGGCGGAAGGAGAACCGGCCCGTCGTGCGGTCCACGTAGGCGAGCTGCGCGCGTTCGGCTGGCGCAACGTCGGTCAGGGCCGACTGCGTCCCCGACGCGGTCACGTTCTCGAGGACGAGGAGGTCTCCGGTCCCGTCGAGGGCGGCCAGGAGAAGGAGCTGTCTCGTCGCTGGCGGAAGGTTGGTGACCCGGGCCGCGAACACCGACTGCAGCCGGTGGCTCAGTGGCAGCACGGGGGGCGGCGGGCCAGCGGTTCCGTGTTGCGTGCGGGCGAGGGTGGCCGGAAGCTCGAGCAACGCGAGCGGGTTCCCGCCCGCCTCCGCGAGCAGGCGTTGGCGGACGCGACCGGCGAGCGCTGGGAACCGCTCGTCCAGGAGCGCTGCGGCAGCAGTGTCATCCAGCGGCTCCAGTTGATGGTCGAGCAGCCCTGCCCGCTCGAAGACCGTCTCGCTCCCGGTTCGGAGCGCCGCCAGGAATCCGACGCGGGTGCCAGCGGTGCGCCGGGCGATGAAGGCGAGAACGGCCGAGCTGGCGCGGTCGACCCATGGCAGGTCGTCGACCAACGCCAGGACGGGGCTGTCGGACGCGGCGTGCACGAGAAGCGCGAGCGCGGCGTTCGAGGCCACGAGTTGGTCCGAGCGGGGCCCGTCGCGCAGGCCGAGCGACACCCGAAGCGCTTCGGCATGGGCCGGACGCAGCTGATCGATCTCGTCGAACAGCGGGTGCAGGAGCTGGTTGAGCCCAGCGAAGCTGACGTTCGCCTCGAACTCGGCACCCGTCGCCCGCAGCAGGCGCGTGCCGGAGCTCTCCGCGTACCGGGCGGCGACGTCGAGCAGCGCTGTCTTCCCGACGCCCGGATCCCCGGACACCAGCATCGCCCCGCCTTGGCCGGACGCGTGGTCGATGAAGGAGGCGAGGCGTTCGACATCTCGATCCCGCCCGATGAGCGGGTCTGAAGAACCACCGCCCACTGCGGCTCCTTCGTAGCACCTCGCTGCCGGGGCTCCGGAACGGTCGGCCGTCGGGTCGCGGGCCGCTTCGGCATCGGCACGGTGGCCGTCGCGTCGCCGGCCGCCGGCCGTCCGAACAGCGCACCGAAACCCACCGTCGTGCTCGTGCACGGCGGCTGGGACAACTCGACAGGCTGGAACGCCGTCGTCAGCAAGCTACAGCGAGACGGGTATCCCGTCATCGCCCCTGACGAAGGGGAGTCGCTGCTTCAGCTCGTGACAATGAACCCGGGAGGCGAGATCGGCCCCTCGACGCTCATCTCCCGCCCGTACCCGCCGGTGCCCCACTCTGGCGAACGGATCGGCCCAGACAATTGGGCGGCTTCGTCGATCCTCGGGCACCGAGGTGGTTGGTCGGCCAGGTCGAGGCTGACATCATCGGCCGCATGAGTGAGCGCATCGACTATGTCGAGCTGCCCGGCGGCGACCTGGCGGCGACCAAGTCCTTCTACGCCTCGGCGTTCGGGTGGGGCTTCACCGACTACGGGCCGACGTACGCCGGGTTCGAGAACGCCGGTCTGGACGGCGGCCTCGCAGCTGGCGACGCCTCCACGACGACGGCTCCACTCGTGCTCCTGAAGGCGGACGTCCTCGAGGATGCACTGGCGCGAGTCGAAGCCGCAGGCGGCGAGATCACCGCGCCGATCTTCGAGTTCCCCGGTGGCCGGCGGTTCCACTTTCGCGATCCCGCAGGCAACGAGCTCGGCGTGTGGGGCGAGTGACGCGACACCGATCTGAGGGTGTCGGCTGAGGGCTGGGCCTATCCCCGGGAGTGCGGGGCCGGGCCGGCCGAGCAGCTGGCAGCCGAGCTGCAACGCCGCGGCTGGGTCGTCCTCGAGCCCTGATCCCGGATGAGGTCGTCCGCGTCAGGCGCGAGCTGCTGAGGGCGGGTCCTCGGCGTCGGGGTAGACCGGCCAGCCGGGCGCGCCCAGCTCGCGGGAGATGTTGCGGGCCGCTTCGCGGAGGTCGTCGTGGAGCCCGTCGGGTGGCGGCCAGTCCGACGATGCGATCACGACGCCCACCGCCCCGACGGCGAGACCCGTGGCGTCGAAGATCGGGGCGGCCAGGCTCGACTCGCCGAGCACGGCCTCGTCCCGCTCCGCGGCCACGCCGGTGCGTGACACCTTCGCCAGATCGTCCACGAGGGTCTGGGGGTCGACGATGGTCTCGCCCGTCATGCTGCGCAGCCGGGTCATGGAGAGCAGGTGGGTCGTCTCCTCGGGGCGGAAGGCGAGGATGGCCTTGCCCAGCGCGCTCGCGTGCGCGGGCATGACGAAGCCCACCTCGGGCATCTGCCGGCTGCCGTCGGGGCGCGGCTCGTGGTGCACGACGATGACGTCCCCGAGGAGCAGCACGCCGGCCCGGACGGCGAGGCCGGTGCGTCGGGCCAGCTCCTCGGACCACTTCAGCGTTCGACTGCGGAACTCGAGGCTGTCGAGGTAGACGCTGCTCAGCCGCAGCACGGCCGGTCCGAGCATGTACCTGAGTGACCCCGCCTCCTGCTCGACCACGCCGTGCGCGGTGAGCGTCTGCAGCAAGCCGTGGACCGTCGAGTTGGGCAGGCCGAGCTGCGTGGCGAGGTCGGTCAGGCTCAGGCGGCGGGCGCCCTGGAGCGCCAACAGGATGCGGATCGCACGATCGACGGATTGGATCACAGGAGTCCCCGTGGGTCGGGGCGAACCGACGAGGCCGCCGGTTTCGCGAGAGATCTCTTGACGGCAGGTTACCAGCGGCTTACTGTCCGAAGGGTGTTCGACAATACCGAATGATCTTCGAGATTTCAGGATCGTCGAGGTCCCGAGATCGAGAACACGATCGTCGGGGGAGCACACACACACACAACAGGGTGCGCCGGCCGAGCGAGAGGCGAGTCCGGCGGAGAGTCGATCCAAGGGGGGACCAATGGACGACACCACCACGCCGCAAAGGCTTGCGGCCGAGGTGATCGGGACCGCGCTGCTCGTCTTCATCGGAGTCGGGTCGGTGCCGGCGACGCTGATCGTGAACGGTGATGCGCCGTTCACGATGGCGGACCTGGGCATGATCTCGTTCGCGTTCGGGACGATCGTGGTCGCGACCGTGTACGCGCTCGGGCACGTGTCCGGCAACCACATCAACCCGGCCGTGACCATCTCGCTGGCGGTCACAGGAAAGTTCCCGTGGAGACGGGTCCCGGGGTACCTCGCCGCCCAGGTGACGGGCGCCACGCTCGGCGCCCTCGCCATCGTCGGGGTGCTCGGCCCCCGGGCCCACGAGGTCGGGCTCGGCGTGGCCTCGTTCAACGAGGGGCTGGGTGTGGGCCACGTCCAGGGCTTCTTCGCCGAGTTCGTGGGGACGTTCATCCTGGTGTTCGTGATCTTCGGCGTGATCCACACCAAGGCGGCGCCGGGGTTCGCGGGCGTCGCCATCGGCCTGGTGGTCTTCGCGGCGATCATCCCCGTGGCGCCGGCCACCGCCGCGGCGATCAACCCGGCGCGCGTGGTGGGGCCGATGGTCGTGCTCCAGGCGTTCGGCGGCGACGTGCAGTGGTCCCAGCTGCCAACCTATGTCCTGGCCGAGGTCGCGGCGGGGGTGGCCGCCGGGCTCAGCTACGTGCTGGTCTCCCGCAGCCGACCCTCGCGATCGGTCGATATTCCCGCCGACGACGGCGTCCTGGCGCCGCGCACCTCGGAGCGGGTGGCATGAGCGAGCGTCCGCAATGCAGCGAGCCCCGCCCGAGCGGCGGAGAGCGGGAAGCAGCACGTCGGAGCCCGAGCGGCCCGGCCGAAGGCCAGGAGCGGGAAACATGAGCACCGCGACACCCGAGCGGAGGACCACCACGATGAAGAAGCTGATCAACGATCCCGCCGCCGTGGTCGCCGACGCCCTGGTGGGCATCGAGGCGGCCCACCCCGAGCTGCGGGTCGATCACGACCACAAGATCATCTACCGGGCGGACGCCCCCGTCAGCGGGAAGGTCGGGCTGATCTCCGGCGGCGGGTCGGGCCACGAGCCGCTGCACGGCGGCTTCGTGGGCTACGGCATGCTCGACGCGGCGTGCCCCGGCGAGGTGTTCACCTCGCCGACCCCCGACCAGATGCTCGAGGCGACCAACACCGTCGATGGCGGCGCCGGCGTCGTCCACATCGTCAAGAACTACACGGGCGACGTGATGAACTTCGAGATGGCGGCCGAGATGGCGGCCGACGCCACCGGCCTCAAGGTGGAGTCGGTCTTGACCAACGACGACGTCGCCGTCGAGGACAGCCTGTTCACGGCGGGTCGCCGGGGTGTGGGCGTGACCGTCCTCGTCGAGAAGCTGTGCGGCGCGGCGGCGGAGGCGGGCCAGGATCTGGCGGCCGTCGCGGCCATCGGCCGGAAGGTCAACGGGTGGGGGCGCAGCATGGGCATGGCGCTCACGTCGTGCACGGTGCCGGCCGCCGGCAAACCCACCTTCTCCCTGGATGACACAGAGATGGAGATCGGCATCGGGATCCATGGCGAGCCCGGCCGCCACCGCGAGCCGTTGGGCTCGGCGGCCGAGATCGCCGAACGTCTGGTCGACCCGATCGTGCGGGACCTGCCGTTCCGGTCCGGCGACGCCGTGCTGGCGTTCGTCAACGGTATGGGTGGCACGCCGCTGATCGAGCTGTACGTGATGTTCGGCGAGCTGCGGCGCATCCTCGACGGCCAGGGCATCACGATCGCCCGCTCGCTCGTGGGCCCCTACATCACGTCGCTCGAGATGGCGGGGTGCTCGATCACGCTCTTGAAGCTCGACGACGAGCTGGTCAGGCTGTGGGACGCGCCAGTCAAGACCCCTGCGCTGCGGTGGGGAGGGTGACCGCATGACCGCTGACGTCGTGACGCTCGCAGAGATGGAGGGGTGGATCCACGCCTTCGCCGTGCTCGTCGCGCAGCACAAGGCGCAGCTGACCGACCTCGACGCCGCGATCGGCGACGCTGACCACGGCATCAATGTGGACCGAGGGATGCGCGCCGTGGTGGAAAAGCTGGAGGCCACCCGGCCGGCGACCGCCGACGAGCTGTTCAAGCTGGTCGGCATGACCCTGGTGAGCAGCGTCGGCGGGGCGAGCGGTCCCCTCTACGGGACGTTCTTCCTGCGCCTCGGCGCGGCGTGCGGTGCGGTCACCGAGCTCGCTTCCGACGACTTCGCCAAGGCGTTGCGCGCCGGCAACGAGGGGCTCGTGGCCCGGGGCAAGCCCGAGCTGGGCGACAAGACGATGTTCGACGCCCTGCACCCGGCGCTCGAAGCGCTCGACCGGGTGCTGGGTGCCGGTGAGAGCCGGGCCGGTGCGTTCCGCGCCGCCGCCGAGGCGGCAGCCGCGGGCCGCGACGCCACCATCCCCATGGTCGCCCGCAAGGGGCGGGCGAGCTACCTGGGTGAGCGCAGCGCCGGCCACCAGGACCCCGGGGCGACGTCGGCCGCTCTGCTGCTCGCGGCCGCCGCGACGGCCTTCGGCCCCGCGTCGTGAGGCCGGGAACGATGCCCGACCAGGGCGGCGCTGGCGACATGGTGGGCATCGTCGTCGTCTCGCACAGCCGCCCGCTGGCCGAGGCCGCGGTGGAGCTGGCGATGCAGATGGTCCGGGGCACCCCACCACCGATCGCCATCGCCGCCGGGCTCGACGACGGCGTGCTCGGCACCGACGCCGTCAGCGTGCGTGACGCCATCGACCGGGTGACCTCGCCCGCCGGTGTGATCGTGCTCATGGACCTCGGCAGCGCTGTCCTCAGCGCCGAGCTCGCGCTCGATCTCGGGGACGGCGCGTCCGACACGTCGATCGTCCTGTCGGAGGGCCCGCTGGTGGAGGGGCTGGTCGCGGCCGTCGTCCTTGCGGCGGCGGGGGCCGACCTGCACGACGTGGCCGCCGACGCCCGGGGGGCGGCCGAGATCAAGGCGAAGCTCCTCGGCCCGGCCCCGCCGGCCGCCGGAGACGCGTCAGCGACCACGGACGGCGCCGGCCCCTCGGCCACGATCGAGCTCGTGCTGCACAACCAGCACGGCCTGCACGCCCGGCCTGCGGCCCGCCTCGTCGACACCGTCCGGCGGTTCGACGCCGAGGTGAACGTGCGGAACGTCACCACCGATGGTCCGCTGGTGAGCGGGCACAGCGTGAGCGCGCTGTCCACCCTCGGGGCCCTCACCGGGCACCACGTCGAGGTGCGGGCGTCGGGCCGGCACGCGCGCGAGGTCCTCGCCGCCGTGGCCGCCATCGTGGGGCGCAACTTCGACGAGGGCGTCCGCACCGCGGGCCCGGGCAGCGAACGCGTCGCCGAGGCCGTCCCCCTCCACGGGCCGGTCGCGGCCGCCCCCGGGATCGGCATCGGGCCGAAGGTCTCGCTCGGGGCGGCGGTCCTCGAGATCGCCGATCACGGCGCCGGCGAGCCCGACGTCGAGCGGGAGCGGCTGCTCGCCGCGGTCACCCGCACGCGCAAGGAGATCGGTGCGACCCGGGAGCAGGTGGCCCGCGCGGTCGGGGAGCACGACGCCGCCATCTTCGACGCCCACCTCCTGCTGCTCGAGGACGACGACCTCGTCGGCGCCGCGCTGACCGTGATCGACGAGGGGGACGTCGCGGCCGATCGCGCCTGGCGCCAGGCGGTCGACGCGCTCGCGGGGCGGTTCGGCGACCTCGCCGATCCCTACCTCAGGGCCCGGGCCGACGACGTGCGCAGCGTCGGCGACCAGGTGCTGGCCCACCTTCTCGGCGTCGAGCTCGACGCGGGCGACACGGCCAGGGGCGTGGTCGTGTCCACCGACCTCACGCCGGCGCAGGCAGGCCGCCTCGATCCTGGGCACGTCGAGGGGATCGTGACCGCCTTCGGCAGCCCGCTGTCGCACGGCGCCATCCTCGCGAGGTCGCTGGGCATCCCTGCCGTGGCCGCAGCAGGCGATGAGATCCTGGCGGTCCCCGAGGGGACGATGCTGGTCGTCGACGGCTCAGAGGGCGTGGTGGTCGTCGATCCCGCCCCCGACGTCCTCGCCGACTACCGCGCCCGGGCCGCCGCCGACCGCCGTCACGTCGAGACCCTGGTCGCCGCGGCGGGCCGGCCGGCGGTCACCGTCGACGGGGTGGCCGTCGAGGTCACCGCCAACGTCTCGTCCGTCGACGAGGCGGCGGTGGCCGTGCAGAACGGCGCGGACGGCGTCGGCCTCCTCCGCAGCGAGTTCCTGTTCCTCGACCAGCAGGACGCGCCCGGCGAGGACGCGCAGGTGGCGGCCTACCTGGCCGTCGCCGGAGCGCTCGGAGGTCGCCGCCTGACCGTGAGGACCCTCGACGCCGGTGGCGACAAGCCGGTGTCGTTCCTGGCGCAGACGCCCGAGGCCAACCCGTTCCTCGGGCGGCGCGGCATCCGGCTGAGCCTGCAGCACCCGACCCTGTTCAAGCAACAGCTGCGGGCGCTCGTCCGCACGGGCCGGGAGCACCCGGTGAGCGTGCTGTTCCCGATGGTCTCCACCCTCGATGAGCTCCTCGCCGCCCGGCGCCTGCTCGCGGAGGCCGCCGCGGAGGTGGGCAGCCCGCTCGGCGAGCTGCCTCACGGTCTCGAGGTGGGCGTCATGGTCGAGGTGCCTGCCATCGCCCTCCAGGCTCAGGCCGTCGCTCCGCACGTCGACTTCTTCAGCATCGGCAGCAACGACCTGACCCAGTACACGCTGGCCGCCGAACGCGGCAACGCCGCGGTGGCGCACCTCGCCGACCCGCTCGATCCTTCCGTGCTCCGGTTGATCGCCGGGGTCGTCGAGGCGGCCGGGTCGCAGGCGCGCGTCTCGGTGTGCGGCGAGCTGGCGGGCGAGGCCGCCGCCACCGCCGTGCTCGTCGGGCTGGGCGTGCGCGAGCTCAGCATGAGCCCGCCCGCCATCCCTGCGGTCAAGGACGCGGTGCGCTCCCTGTCCGCCTCCGATGCCGAGGCGCTGGCCGACCTCGCCCTCGACCAGCACTCCGCACGTGGCGTGCGCGCCCTGCTCGACGGTCGCACCACGACCTGATCGAACCGGTGTCGACTTCTCGAGGTGCTGGCCGCGGCCCGGCCGCTCGGGTGTGGCGTCACGGTGTCTGTGGCTGCGCATCGCTTGCGGCCGCCGGCTGGGCGGTCGACGCCGGCGGGACGTTCTGCACGAACTCGGTGGTATAGGTCTGGGAGAGGTCGATGCTGTCTTCCTTGGCCTGCACGCTGGGGGAGAACGTGGCCAGTACTTCGAGCACGTTGGCGGGGCCGTCGGCTGGCATGACGCCGTCGGCGGTGAACATCGTCATGCTGTCCGCGATCGCCTTCTCGTAGAGCTGTGGGTCGCCGCCGTTGAACTCGGTGGGCATCTCGGCGGCGATCTCCGCGGCGGTGTGGGTGTCGATGAACTGCAGGGTCCTCACCATGGCGTTGGCGAGCTTCTGCACCGTTTCCTTGTTCTCGGCGACCCACTCGCAGTCCATGTAGAGCGAAGATCCCGGGTAGAGCCCGCCAAGGGCCTCTGTGGTGCCTTCGGCGGTGCGCATGTCGACGATGACCTCGCCCTCACCCGTCGTCACCAGCTGGGCGATGGTCGGGTCGGTCGTCATGCCGGCGTCGATGCCACCACTGTCGATGGCGGCGATGAACGTCTGGCCAGCGCCCGCCTTGACGGTTGTGTACTCGCCGGGGTCGACACCCGCCCGCACGGCGAGGGCGCGGGTCAGGAAGTCCGTCGACGAACCTGGGCTGGTGACGCCGAGATTGGCGCCGGCGAAGTCCGACGGCGACTCGAGCGAGTCGGCCTGGTCGGTGGCCACCACCTCGGCCTCCCCCGGCACGTCGGCGAACTGCACAACGCTCTGGATGCACTTGTCTTTGGCCTGCAGGTCGATGGTGTGGTCGTAGAAGCCGACGACGCCGTCGACGTCCCCGGAGATGAGGACGTTCTCGGCCTGCGCGCCGGACGGTTCGGTGAGCAACTCGACGTCGAGCCCCTCGTCGGCGAAGTAGCCGAGCTGTTCGGTGAGCTTGGCCGGCAGGTAGATCACCTTCTCGATCCCCCCGACCATGATGCGGACATGCTCGGTTGCCGACGCCGACTCGCCGGACGCCCCGCTGCAGGCCGTGGTGATGAGCGCGGCTGCTGCGAGGCAGGCGCCGGCTGCTTTGACGTGGTGTGGTCTCATCGTGGTCCCCTCTGATGCTCGGGATGTCATGGTCAGTCGGTGACGGACTGCGGTCGCCAGGAGAGGAGTCGCCGTTCGAGGCGGCTGATCAGCCATTCGGCGATCAGCGCGATGACGGTGATGATGATCATTCCGGCGTAGATCCCAGCGGCGTCGAAGGTGCCTTGCGCGTTGTTGATGAGCAGTCCCAGGCCTTTGTCGGCGCCGGTGTATTCGCCGACAACCGCGCCGATGAGGGCGAAACCGAACGCGGTGTGCAAGCTGGCGATGATCCACGACGCCGCGCTGGGCAACACGATCGAGGTCATCACCTGGCGGCGCCGGGCGCCGAGGATGCGGGCGTTGTCGATCACCGTTCGGTCGACTTCCCGGGCTCCTTGGAAGGCGTTGAAGAACACGGCGAAGAACACCAGCACGACCGCCGTGGCGACCTTGGAGGAGATGCCGAGCCCGAACCAGATGACGAACAACGAGGCGAGCACGATGCGCGGAATGGCGTTGGCGGCCTTGATGAAAGGCGCGCACACGTCCGACAGGAATCGGCTGCGCCCCAACAAGACTCCGAGCACGATGCCGGCACCGGAGCCGATCAGAAAGCCCAGCGTGGCGGCCGTCAGGGTCGCCTCGATCTGCAACCAGATCGAACCGAAGGCGGTGCCCTCGGTGAACCATTGCACGAGACGATCCCAGATGGCCGACGGCTTGGAGAAGAAGAACGGATCGATCCAGTACGTCCCCGCCAGCTGCCAACTGCCGAGCCACGCCACGACGAGCCCGACCCGGACGATCTGGACACGCAGGTTCCTCCGACGACGCCGGACGCGGTGGCTGTCCGCTTCCGGGGTGGCGGCGGACGGCGGGGTCGGGATCTCGGCGGAGATCTCGACACCGGGGGCGGGTTGAAGGTCAAGCGACATTGCGGGCTCCTCGGGCTCGGGTGATCTCGACTTCTTCCTTCAGCAGTGACCAGACCCGGCGGTAGGTCTCCAGGAACGCCGGCTCCAACCGGATCTCCTCCACGCGCCGGGGCCGCGGCAGGTCGACCGCGACGACCTCCTTCACCGTGGCCGGGCCGGCGGTCATGACGACGACGGTGTCCGCCAGAGCGATCGCTTCGGTCAGATCGTGGGTGACGAACATGACCGCGGCCCCGGACTCCCCCCACAACTCGAGCAGCGAGTCCTGCATCAGCTCGCGGGTCTGGACGTCGAGGGCCCCGAACGGCTCGTCCATCAGCAGGATCGACGGCTCGTTGATGAGCGTCTGGGCCAGGGCGACCCGCTTCCGCATGCCGCCCGACAGCTGATGCGGGTGGTACTGCTCGAACCCGACGAGCCCGACGCGCTCGATCCAATCCCGCCCGAGCTCGCGGGCCGCGTCCTTCTGCTGGCCGCGCCACCGCGGCCCGGCGGTGACGTTGTCGAGCACGGTCCGCCACGGGAGGATGGCGTCCTGCTGGAACATGTAGCCGATCCCGGCCGGGATACCGGTGACCGGTTGGCCTTGGACGAGCACCTCGCCCTGCGACGCCGGTTGGAGGCCGGAGACGAGCGACAACGTGGTCGACTTGCCGCATCCCGTCGGTCCGACCACCGCCACGAACTCGCCTTCGGCGACATCGAGGTCGACGTCGCGCAATGCCGTGTGCCGTCCACCGTCGCGAGTCGGGAAGGTCTTCATCGCCTGACGCAACGAGATGGCCGGGGGAGCTGTGTCGGTTGGCATGTCTGCGACGGTAAATGTGACCGCCGTCACCGGGAATCGTTGCGTGGGTTGTCCGCGTACTGCGCGTACTGCGCGTACTGCTCGTTCTGCTCACGCCCGCCCTCGCACCCACGGCCGTAACCTTTGTCACGTGGGGCCTGATGACGGCCGTCGACGTCGACGCATCCGGTTCTCGACCGAGATGCTGCTCATGCAGGTCGCCGTCCTCGTCGTCGTCGTGGCGGGCGGCTATCTGCTGATGTCCTCGGCGCTCCACGACGACCTCGTGGCGCAGTACGAGCAGCGCGCTCTGGCCGTCGCCCGTAGCGTCGCCGCCGACCCGATCTACGCCGATCGTGTGGAGGCCGGCGACCAGAGCGGGATCGTGCAGGAACGCGCCGAGGCAGTACGGGTCCGCACCGGGGCGCTGTTCGTCGTGGTCACCGACGACCAAGGGATCCGGTACTCGCACCCCAACCCCGACAACATCGGCGAGATGGTCAGCACCGATCCATCCGTCGCCCTCGCAGGCGGTGAAGTCGTGGCATTCGAGCGCGGGACGCTCGGCCTGTCAGCCCGCGGCAAGGTCCCGCTCCGCAACGCCAGCGGTCGGGTCGTCGGCGAGGTGAGCGCGGGCATCGACGCCGAGTCGATCCGCGACCAGGAAGGAGCACTGCGGCTCCGCACGGCCTCGTTCCTCGGTCTCGCCTTGCTCGTCGGCAGCGCCGGGGCGTTCGCCCTCTCCCGTCGCCTCAAGAAGCAGACCTTCGGACTCGAGCCACGGGAGCTCGCCGACCTGCTGCGTGAGAGCGAAGCGGTCGTCCACGGCGTACAGGACGGCGTGCTGGGTGTGGATCGCTCGGGGCGGATCACCGTGTGCAACGACGCCGCCGACGTGCTGCTCGGACAGCACCTCACCGCGGGCACCCCGATCGCCGACGCCAACCTCTCTCCACGGCTTCGTGACGTCATCGAAAGCCGCCAGCACGTGCAGGGCATGCTCACCGTCGCCGGTGACAGAGCGCTCGTCGTCACCAGCCAGCCCGTCGAGCGCGGGGGGCGTGATCTCGGCGTCGTACTCACCCTGCGGGACCGCACCCAACACGACGAGATGGTCCGGGAGCTCCACTCGGTGCGAGCGCTCTCCGACGGGTTGCGAGCCCAGGCCCACGAATACACCAACCGGCTGCACACCGTCGCCGGCCTCCTGCACCTCGACCACGTCGAAGACGCCCGGCAATACCTCGGCCAACTCGCCTCCGACGTGGCCGCGACCGGCGACGTCCCGGCGGCGGTGGTCGCCGACCCGTACCTGCGCGGCCTCATGGCCGCCAAGAGCGCGTCGGCCTCCGAGCAAGGAGTCCACCTGCGGCTCAGCGCCGGCAGCGAGCTCCGAACCAGGATCACCTCCCCGCTCGACGTCGTCACCGTCGTCGGCAATCTGCTCGACAACGCCATCGCCGCCGCGTGCGCCAGCGTGCGCCGACCGGCCTGGGTCGAGCTGTCACTCGTCGCTGACGGCGACGACCTCCTCGTCGCGGTCATCGACAGCGGCGACGGAATCCCCGAGGACATCGGCGACCGGGTGTTCCAAGAGGGCGTCACCACCCGAACCGACGAGCATGGCCGGCACGGAATCGGACTCGCACTCGCCCGCCAGGTCGTCCGCAGCCATTCCGGCGACCTCGAACTGCTGCACCGGCGTGGCGACGACCACGGCGCCGTCTTCAGCGCCCGACTGGCCGGCGTCGTGGCGCGCACCCGACCAGCGTCGGCAGAACCGGTATGAGCAGTCCCCTCCACGTCCTGGTCGTCGACGACGACTACCGCGTCGCCGATCTGCACGCCCAATGCACCCGCTCGATCCCCGGCTTCGAGGTCGTCGGAATGGCCCACACCGCAGCCACCGCCATCCACCAGGCCCAAGAGTTGCGCCCCGACCTCGTCCTCCTCGACCAATACCTCCCCGACGGCCGGGGCACCGACATCGTCGGACAGCTCGGATGCGACGTCATCATGCTCACCGCCGCCTCCGACGCCGACGCGGTCCGCGCCGCCCTCGGCCGCGGCGTCCTCAACTACCTGGTGAAACCGTTCTCCCCGGACGAGCTCGGTCAACGGTTGCGCGCCTACGCCCGCTACCGCGAACACCTCCGCACCAACACGCCGCTGGACCAGGCCGACATCGACAAGGCGGTCACGCTGCTGCGCGCCGGCGACACGATGCAGACAACCACCAGGAAAGGGCGCTCGGAGCACACCGCCAAGCTCGTGATCGACCTCCTGCGCAGCGCCCGCGACGAGCTGACGGCCAGCGACGTCGCCGCCCAGCTCGGGCTCTCCCGCCCAACCGCACAGCGATACCTCGCCGACCTCGTCGAGGACGGCCTCGCCGCCGTCACGATGCGCTACGGCACCGCTGGACGCCCCGAACACCGCTACCACTGGCGCACAACAGCCTGAACGTCAGTCGACACCCCACGGCATCGCGTACATGGCCGCGGCGTCGATCCGCGGTCGCCGCGTCGCCAGTCGGGACGGGTCTATGTTCTCCGTGCATCGGCTACGCGCCAGGTGACGAGTGAGGGGGAGGTCATCGGGTGCTGTTCCTCCACGAGGTCCATCGCATGGTGGGCAGCAAGGCCACGGAGTTCGAGGCCGCCTACCGCGACTGGATGGAGGCGTTGGCCGCCGAGGACGGTGCCCGCCTCCTGTGGTTCCTGCACCACGCGCACGGCAGTGGGCCGTCCTACCAGGTCGTCACGATCACCGGCCTTGCCGGCGGTGCGGCCTGGGAGCGCCTGGCGCAGCGCGTCCATGGCGGCGACCTCCGGGCGTGGGCCCGGGAAGTGGACGGCTACCGGCACGACGTCCACGCCCGCCTGCTGATGCCATTGGCCTTCTCACCGCTCGAGATCGACCTGGCCGGTGTGCCGTCCGACGGCCGGACGCACGAGCCCACCTTGTACATGGAGGACACGATGTGGCCGAAGCGGGGGAAGGTCGATGAGTACATCGCAGCCGCCGGCGCGTTCTACATGACGATGCTCGAGTCGAGGCGCGAGCAGGCGCTGCTCCGCATCGAGGTTGCGTGTCAGACCATGCCGGGTGCAGGGGTCTACCCGGAGGTGACGCTCATGCAGAAGGTGTGCGACATGCAGCAGCTCGTCCAGCTCCTCACGCACGACCTGCCAGAGGAGGTCACCCGTCCGGGGGCCTGGATGCACGAGGCCCTGCAGTACCGGGACCGGTGGCGCAGCAAGCTGCTCCGTACCGCGTCGTGGTCGCCCCTGTTCTGAGGCGGCCGGCCCATGAACGTCGGACGGACGATCGACCCAGCGGTGGCGCGTGTGCCCGAACGCATCGCGCTCGTCGTCGGTGACCAGCAGATCAGCTACCGGGAGCTGGAGCAGTGGGTGCGCCGGGTGGCGGCCGCGCTGACGGCTCGTGGCGTTGGCCGGGGCCAGCGCGTGGCCCTGCTGGACAACGGCAGCGTGCTGTCGGTCGCCACGATCCTCGCCGCGGCCCGCGTCGGCGCCGCGTCCGCGCAGATGAACGTCCAGCTCACCGCGCCGGAGCTGCGCGCGCTCACCGACGCAGTGGGGGCGAGGGTCGGGGTGGCCGGCCCGTCCTTCCGTGCGGGCTTGGCCGACGCCATCGGCGCGGCTGTGGTCCTCGGCGACGACGACGTCGCCGAGCTCGACGGGCCGAAGGCCACCCGATCTACGGACGAGGCCCTCGGGGACGGCGACGACGAGGCGCTGGTGTTGTTCACCAGCGGCACGACGGGCCTGCCGAAGCCGATCTCCATCAGCCACGGGGTGGTGTCCCAGCGCCTGAGGTACTACGCCTCGGACGTCGACCCGGACGCCCCGCAGGCGACCGACATGATGTCGGCCCCGATCTTCCACATCGGCGGCACGCTGGGGCTGCTGATCAGCCTGCATGCAGGCCACAAGCTGGTGGTCCTGCCCCGCTTCGATGCAGGGTCGTGGCTGCGCGCCGTCGAGGAGCACCAGGTGTCCCAGACGTTCGTCGTACCCACGATGCTCCAGCGCATCCTGGACCATCCCGACTTCCCGTCGCGGGACCTCAGCTCCCTGCGACAGCTCAGCTACGGCGCGGCGGCTGCGCCGGTCGACCTGGTGGAACGAGCCCTCGACGCCCTGCCGCGCGTCGGGTTCGTGAACGTCTTCGGACAGACAGAGACCCTCGGGGCGTACGCCGCCCTCACGGCCGAGGACCACCGCGCCCGCCACAAGCTGGGCTCGGCGGGCAGGGCGCTGCCGGGCGTCGAGCTGCGGATCGTCGACCCCGCGGGCGACGAGGACCGAGCCGTCGGTCAGGTCGGCGAGGTGTGGGTCCGCGCCGCGCAGAACGTCAGCCCCGACTGGCTTCGCACGGGCGACCTGGCCTCCGTCGACGACGAGGGCTACCTCCACCCCGTCGGCCGCCTGACCGACACGATCAACCGGGGCGGCGAGAAGTTCGGGCCGAGCGAGGTGGAGGCGGTGCTGCGCCTCCACCCGGCGGTCCGCGACGTCGCAGTGGCCGGGCGTGCCCGACGCAGAGATGGGCCAGCGCGTCGGCGCGGTGGTGGTCACCGACCGTGCGGTCGACGCCGGCGATCTGCGGGCGTTCTGCGCGCCCCGCCTGGCTCGCTACAAGTTGCCCGAGTGGATCGTCTACGCCGACGACCTGCCGTACAGCAACCTCGGCAAGGTCAACCGCACGGCGCTCGCCGCGGTGATCCTCGACGCCCGCCAGGAAGGGAACGCCCACGATGCTCTTCATGCATGAGGTCCATTCCGTCCTGGGTGAGAAGGAGCGGGAGTTCGAGACCGCGTACCGCGACGGCTGGATGGCGCTCCTGGCGGACGACGACGACGCCAGGCTGCTCTGGTACCTCAACCACGCCCACGGCAGTGGGCCGGCGTACAACGTGGTCACGGTCACCGCCATCCGGGATGGTGAGGCCTACGAGCGACTGGCCAACCGGCTGCGGAGTGGTGACCTGCTCGACTGGTCCCGGGCTGCCGGCGAGATGCGCCACGAGGTGAACGCCAAGATGCTGGTGCCCGTGGACTGGTCGCCACTGCAGGACGTCGACCTGGCCGCGGTGCCCACCGACGGTGCGGAGCACGAGCTGTCGCTGTACATGGAGGACACCGGGTGGCCGACCGCGCCGCTCGACGACTACATCGAGTTCTGGGACGACCAGTACTTCCAGATCATGCGGCAGCTCCCGGCCGACCGGAAGATCCTCGAGATCGAAGGCTGCTTCCAAGTGGCCTTCGGCACCCACCGCCGTCCCGAGGCGGTGCTGATGCAGAAGATCCTGAACTACGGACTTCTCATGGGCCTGATCTCGGAGCCCGAGGTCTACGACCCCGATGAGTGGCCGGGGTCGTACATGCACGGCGGCCTGCGCTACCGCGACCAGTGGGAGAGCAAGCTCCTGCGCACGAGCAGCTGGTCGCCGCTGTTCTGAGGCCGGGCGTCTCCGTGCCCGCCGCCCGCGCCGAATCGCTTGTCGCGCCGGGATCCGCCCGGCCATGTCGGGGAGACGCGGCAGTGTCGGCGGCCGCCGACCGACGATCACTTGATGGCGCGGTTGCCCTTCATCGCGAGGTCGATGGTGCCGTTGCCGCCACCCTGTGCCGTGCCGTTGATGGCCGCAGTGGTCTGCGCGAACGTCAGCGTCGAGTGGGCGATGGCGTCGGACATCTGGTCACGTCGTTGACGGAGCGATGCCCGTGAATCGGGCAGGCTGCCATCAGTTCCTGCCGCGTGCGAGGAGCAACATGATCCCTACACGGGCGTGTATGTGGTGACGGACGTCGGTGGCTCAGGCGCCAGCCGCAACGTCAGCGTAAGGGCCCAGGAGGGCCGCGCGATGCTCAGCCCCGGTGGCGACCTCGAGCGTCCCACCTTCGGCGAGCTCGAAGGTGGCAATGACGGGTTGGTCACCGATGCGGTGAAGCTTCTTCTGTTCCTCGACGTCGGCAGCACGGGGTGATGCGCCCCTGACCTGGACGAGATCCTCGCGCCAGACCGCCGGGCTCCCCCGCCAGGCGAAGACATCGGACACCCAGACGCCATGGCCGAACGTCCACCTGCTCTTCCCTGGCCGCAGGACCCGGATGGGAACGTTGCCGGGCCGCTTGCGCAGCCTGCGGTTCTGGAACACCACCGTCAGGATGCCGATGGCGCACAGCCACAGCGGGACCCCGAGCACGGCCAGGATCGCCCAGATCACGACCTCGTCGTCCAGCGTTCAACTTCGGAAGTCATCGAAGCGATCGCTCGCGATCGTCTCGGTCCACTCGGCCGGGACGGCGGCGCGGGACGGAACGACGGATCGGCAGGTCCGTCCTGAGCGGGGCAAGGACCCCGAATCGGAACGGTCTGGTCATGTCTGGACTCCTCTCGCACAGGCGACGTTGCGGGTACCTCCCGGTCCCACACGTGCACAAAATGTCGCCGGGATGTCGCCACCACCTCAGACGCCGCTGCCGGCCGGAAATCATCGGACCCCCGACCCGGCGGTAGGGGGCGCGCGGCGAGCCGCCGCTTCGTCAATGATGTGGCGGTGGAACCAGAGTTGCTCGATCGCGCGACGAACATCTGCCTGGCCCTTCCAGAAACAACTGCGGACGATCGGCACCCGCCGCACCGAGGCTTCCTCGTCGGCAAGAAGAACTTCGCGTGGTTCGTCGTCGACGAGCACGGCGACGGGCGCGTCGGCCTCGGCGTCCGAGCGGCACCTGGAGAAAACGAGGAGCTCGTCGCCACTGACCCCGAGCGGTTCGGCCTGCCGAAGTACGTCGCCCGTCATGGCTGGGTGACGTACTACCTCGACCTGCCAGGACGCCCAGTGGACTGGGACGAGGTTGCCGAGCTCGTACAGGAGAGCTACATCATCCAGGCTCCTAAGCGGCTCGCGCGTGTCTTGGGCGACTGAGAACCAGCGAATGGGGCGACGGGGCGCGCTGTCGCGGGTCGGTTCCGCTGCCCAGTGCGTCGCGGGCGGGCAGTGCAAGCACATTCGACCGGCTCCGGCGAAACGAAAATTGCCCTTGGCCTCGGCGCCGCCCGACTACCAGAGCTGGCAACCTGGCCATGGATCATCTCGCTGCAAGGACGTCGTGCACCCGTGAGACCGCCCGCTCGAACGGCGGGCTGACGAAGACGACGGCGCGGTGGACGCCGAGGTCCTCAAGGTGCTCCAACTCGGCGCGGTCGGGCGGCGCCGAGACTGTCACGAGGAAGCTGGCCATGGCGCCGCCCGCATCGGCGTGGGCAGACCGGGCCACGCCGAGGAGGGCCGGCAGGCCAGGCCCGCCGGGCAGGTTGACGCCGTCGCCGACCGTGCCAGCCAGGGCGGCCATCTTGGGGCCGAAGCCGCCGACGACAATGGGTGGCGGAGGCTCGGGCTGCAAGAAGCCGTCGGCGCCCCCGCTGTGCCCTCGCCACACCGCCCTCAATGTGGTCACTTGGTCGGCTACCGCCGCCCGCCGGCGAGCATCGCCAAGGACCACACGCCCCAGCGCCTCCTGCTCGGCGGCGTAGGGGGTGTCACGTCCGCCGCCGGCGCCCACGCCGAGTAGCAGTCGCCCGCCACTCAGCTCCTGAAGAGTGGCGGCCATGACCGCGAGCGTCCCTGCTGGCCGGTTCGCCACGTTGAGCACGAGCGGCCCCACCATGATGCGGGGAACAGTGGCGGCGATGGCAGTGAGCGTCGTCCAGCACTCAAGGACGCGGTCCCGCCCATGCACCGAGCCGGCCAGATGGTCGTAGAGCCACACGCCCCCGAAGCCGGCCCGCTCGGCCGCGGTGGCGCCGGCCAGGGCGTCGTCGACGCGGACACCGAACGGGTCGAAGAGCAGGTCGATCTCCACGAGGCGAGCATGGCAGAGCCGGCGGGTGGACCGATCTCGCGCGCCCAGCGATTGGTGGCACCCCCGCGGACCCACCGTCGGAGCATCATCCGACTGTCACGTCGGCGCGGTACGTGGGGGGCAGTGCGGGGGTCAGCCCGCTGTGATCGCGGACCCGCGATCAGAGGCGCTACGCCGCCATGCCCGAAGTCCTACGGAGACATGGTCCCGGCAGTAGGGGACGCTCGGTTGTTGCTGCCCTGAATCATCGTGGGCAGGTGACGGCCGTGTGGTCTGTACTTGCTGTCGGTGGATGCTGGCGAGTTCGAGTCGCTCGGGTTGTACGACCCTACTGACGAGCACGCTGCGTTGCGGCTGGAGCTGCTGCGTTACCTCGTCGACCTGGGTGCGTCCGCCGACGATCTCATCGTGTATCGCGACACGCTGCCCGGGTTGGCCAGCGCGGCTCGCGATTCGCGGTGGGCCACTCCTCACCGTGGAGGAGGTCGGGCAACGATCCGGGCTGGCCGTCGAGGAGGTGGGGCGGCTCGTCCGGGCGGCCGGTTACTGGTACTTCAACCGCTGGGAACAGTACAGGGTCACCGAGCAGATCGTCCCGGTGGTGCGTGAACAGCTGCGGATCGCCGAAGGCCGTAACCCGCAGCCCAGCGCAGGGCTGATCGACTCCCAGACGGTGAAGGGTGCCGACACTGTCGGGCGCGAGTCCCGCGGTCAGAATGTGGCGATCGGGTTGACCGGGCTGCCGGACGTACCGGCGAAGCGGACCGGCGCGACTGCGAGGTGGAAGTCCCACTGGCCGAGCTCGGCAGCCGTCGTCGCGCACACCTCCAGGTCGCAGTTGTCGAGCAGCCACAGACCCATCGCGACGAGGCTCACGGCGTGAACCGGCATCAACACGTCTTCGTACCCCGACGGCTGCACGTCCTGGGGGGTGTCAGCGCCGATCAGCGCGACCTCCCGTTCATGCAGCCACGGCAGGCAGGACGCGTGCCAGCCGGCCTGCGTGAAACCGCTGGCCTCACCGGCCTCGTGCCGGACGCGGCCATAGCCGGTCCGCAGGAGTACCGCATCGCCGGATCGCACCCGCACACCCTGGCGACGCTCGGCCTCCTCGAGATCGTCGGGAAACACGCCCTGCCCCGGTTCCAACCACGGCACATCGCGGACCCTCGCAATGTCCAGCAGGACACCACGCGTGATGATCCCGTTCGCCGCCGCCGTGACGGCCGCCCACGCCGATCCCGTTGTGGCGTCGACCAACGAGTGCGACCGCCCGTTGTACATCGTGCCGTCCCAGAAGATGTGGCACGGCGAGTCGACGTGGGTGAGGGTGTTGCCGTGGAACGTGATGCCGAGCCGCTCGGACGAAAAGCCCCAGCGCCGGTCGGTGCGGAATCCGGGCACCGGCATGTCCTCGGCACCCGGCATGTCGGCGGCGCACGGGCACGTCGTCGTCGACCGCTCCATGTCTTGCGGTACGGCAACCTCCCATGCGCACGACACGCTCCTGCCGTGGTGCACGGCCCGCGCCGCCGCCAGCCGGACGTCGTCGGTGATGTGGTTCAGAGTGCCGAGCTCGTCGTCGTCGCCCCACCGTCCCCAGTTCGACAGCGTGTTGAAGTACCCGAGCACGTCGTCCTGTGTGGGCATCGGTCGCCCTGCCGTCATCCCAGCATCGACTCCTCGGGTCACGCGGTTCGAGGCACCAAGGCCCGCTGGACTGGCATGACACTAGATCGGCGGGCCGTCGCCGAGACCGCCCAGCACGCGGGTCATGCCGACATCGTCAGAGAGCTCATCGAGGGGAAGGCCGGGACCGATCGTGACCAGGTGAGCGAGCCCGAATGACGCGACTACCTTGCCCGAGTCCAGGGCCGCAGCCGACGCATTCCACCCAAGTGGTTGAGGCCGAGGTCAACTACTGCTCCGAGCGCCTGGGCGCTTCGAGGAGGCGAGGTCGGAAGTTTCAGGCAGTTCGGCCACTCGTCGAACGTGCCACACGCGCTCGCTCGTGTCCTCGAGGTGCCGAAGGGTGTCACGCTCCCGGCGATCTGGGAGGGTCGAGTGACGTCAGCCGAACGGCGGTCGGACGTCGCTGACGCTGAGCGGGCATCCTGTACGGCCTTTGCGATCTCCCGCAGCGAGGGGCAGGGGTGCGCACTTCAGCGGCGGTCCATCGGGTAGGCAGAATCGGTGGTCGACACCGAGCCCGAGTTTGCTAGAGGGTGGAGCCCACGGCGGCGCCTCGTTGCCATGGCTGTGGTCGCTGGCATCGTCCTGGGGGCGGTCGCGGTCTTCGACCGAAGGGATTCGGGACCTCCGGATTCGCCACCCGGCAGCTGGACGATGGTGGTGCATGAAGGGCTCGGGGCCTGGGTCGACGCGTATGACTGGACGGTCGAGCTGGGCGGGAAGGAGCCAACGGTCGACGTCGAGGACATCGAGGCGATGGCCGACTCGGGCGTACAGACCGTGTATCTCCAGACGTCGCACAGCCGGTCTGCTCAGGACGTCATGGAGCCTGAGCGGCTGGACGAGCTGATCGACGCTGCCCACGCCAACGGGATGCACGTCGTGGCGTGGTACCTGCCCACGCTCGCCGACCTCGGCGCTGACCTACGTCGCCTCGAGGCTGCGGCAGCACTGCGGGTGGACGGGTTAGGCGTCGACATCGAATCGACCACCGTCGAGAACGTCATCGAGCGGAACCGCAGGCTCGTCGAGCTGTCGCGTTCGCTGCGGGAGGCGGTTCCCGCAGGGCGGCCGATCGCAGCCATCACGCTGTCGGCGGTGCACGTTGAGGTGGTGAACCCCGCCTATTGGCCGGACTACCCGTGGGCCGAGCTGGCGATGACCTTCGACGTGATGATGCCCATGGCGTACTGGTCGATCCGCCAGGGTGAGCTGCGCGACGGCGGGCGCTACGTCGCCGAGAACATCGACCGGATCCGCGCGTCGACCGGCGACCCAGACATCCCGATCCACGTCATCGGCGGCATCGCCGATGACGTCACCAACGCGGAGCTACGGGCCATGGTCGCCGCCATCCAGATTCGCGGAGCGATCGGCGGGAGCCTCTACGACTGGCGCACCTCGCACCCGACGCATTGGTTGACGCTCGCCCCGCTGGCGGAGCTTCGCGCCGGCTGACGCGACTCGCCCGCAGCTGCGGCGGTCAGGGCGACGTGCCTCGGGGCAGTCCGGAGCCAAGTGCGCCTGCTGCCATCCATCGAACCTGTCCTTCGCTCTCGAGACAGGAGCGCCATAATGCCGCTCGGAGTGGGCCGCCGTTCTGTACCAGCCGCTCGGCAGGCACCCGGCGCTCGGTTCGGGCAAGCGGTCGCGCTCGCGATCGCGAGCGGTCCAGCCGAACGTCTTGGATGTCGATCATCAAGCCGGCGGTAGGGGGCACGTTGGCATCCGCCGATCTGTGCGCCCTCGGCACAGGCCGAGTCATTCCGGATCGGGATAGGGCGCGCCGTGACAAGTGCGTGCCCCGAATGGTTCAGGCGCTCGTGATCCCGGCTTCCAGTTTCTCCATGGCCTGGTCGACGGTGAACGACGGCGCCTTCTGGCGCGGCGGGAAGTCTTTGAACGTGGCCAGGAACTCGCCCACGACCGCCGTCGCCGCGAGCACGAGGTAGACGCGGTCGAGGAACCAGTCGTAGTACGTGTTGGAGGTGATGTCCGCTCGTTCGAACGGGTCCGTGCGCAGGTTGTACAGCTTCGGCACCCGCAACGGCACGAACGGCTCGGCCCAGATCTGCATCGTTCCGGCGGCGCGCTGCTCCATGAACACGGCCTTCCAGTGGTCGAAGCGCAGGGCGACCAGGTCGCCATCGTCGGAGAAGTAGAAGAAGCCCGGCCGTGGACTGCGCTCACCCTCGACGGTGAGGAATGGCACCAGGTTGTGCCCGTCGAGGTGCACCTTGTACGTGTTGCGGTCGGCCTCGTGGCCCTGGAGCAGCTTCTCCTTGATGTCCGGCTCGCCGGCCACTGCGAGCAGCGTCGGCAGCATGTCGAGATGGCTGCCGATGTCGTTCGTCACCACACCAGCCGGGATCTTGCCGGGCCAGCGCATCACACACGGCACCCGGAAGGCGCCCTCCCAGTTCGAGTTCTTCTCGTTGCGGAACGGCGTCATGCCCCCATCCGGCCAGCTGTTCATGTGCGGGCCGTTGTCGGTGGAGTACATGACGAACGTGTCGTCGGCGAGGCCGAGCTCGTCGAGCAGGCCGAGCAACGAGCCGACGAGCTTGTCGTGGTCGATCATCGTGTCGTGGTAGGGCGACTGCCAGCGCCCGGCTTGGCCGATGCTCTCCGGCTTCGCGTGGGTGCGGAAATGCATGTGGGTGGTGTTGACCCACACGAAGAACGGCGTGCCGTCCGCTTGTTGGCGGCGGATGAAGTCGATGGTGGCCTCGGCGACCTCGTCGTCGATGGTCTCCATCCGCTTCTTGGTCAACGGCCCGGTGTCCTCGATCCGCTGCGTCCCGTCCTCGTTCGCCCAAGAGCGAAGGACGCCGCGCGGGCCGAACCGCCCCTTGAACTGCGGGAAATCCGCGGCCGGTGGGTAGTCCGGCAGCTCCGGTTCCTCCTCGGCGTTCAGGTGATAGAGGTTGCCGAAGAACTCGTCGAAGCCGTGGTTCGTGGGCAGGTGCTCGTCCTTGTCCCCCAGGTGGTTCTTGCCGAACTGACCAGTGGCGTAGCCGTTGGCCTTCAGGAGGCGGGCGATCGTCGGATCCTCCCGGCGCATGCCCACGGGCGAGCCGGGGATGCCGACCTTCGACAGACCGGTGCGAAACACACTCTGGCCGGTGATGAACGCCGACCGCCCCGCGGTGCAGCTCTGCTCGCCGTACCAGTCCGTGAAGCGCATCCCCTCATCGGCGATGCGGTCGATGTTCGGGGTCCGGTAGCCCATCAGGCCGTCGCTGTAGCAACTCAGGTTCGTGATCCCGATGTCATCACCCCACATCACGAGGATGTTCGGCCTGTCCTGAGCCATGTGCGCCCCCTCTAGTCGGCCGCGTTCCCCACACAAGGTCCAAGACCCGTGACGGCTCGACATCACCCGTCCTGGGTGGGCAAACGCCCGAATGGACCGTTCGACCTACCGAAGGTGCTGCCCACCTGCCCGACGCGCACAGACTGCCGAGATGCGGGAAAGCCGAGCGCGCTTGGAGCGGGCAGAGAGACGTGCCCTCCAGGTGCCGGTCCAGGGCGCTCGCGATGCTGAGCAACGCGACGGGCGCCACGACGCTTAGACCCGCCAGAACTGCCGCTCGGCATGCGCGGTCTTCCGTGCTGCCCGCTGGCAGGCGGCGTGCCCTCGGTTGGGCACCACGCGGTACGAGGTCGGCGGTACGTTGCGGCGACGACTGGGCTGCAGGCTTCCGCTCGTCGAGGTCGTCCACGAGGCCTCGTTCGCCGACACGCCGGTCAGTCGCTCAGGCGTGATCGGCTGCTCTTGCGTGCCATCCAACCGGCGGGTCCTCACCGACCAGTCCGTCCACAGCCTCGCGGAGCAGGTCGGCGTGCCCGGTGTGCCGGCCATACTCCTCGATCAGGTCGCAGAGGAGCCGACGCAGGCTGGCATGGCGACCGTCGGGCCCGGTGAGGTGGACGAGCTGGTCGACTCCGCCATCGGCCAGAGCCGCGTCGAGGCTGGCGCGGGACCGTTGGACGGCGCCGTCCCAGAGCGCGTAGAGCTGTTCGGGCGTGTCGTTGGCGGCGGAGGTGAACTCCCAATCGTCATCGTCGTCCCAGCCGGTGACGTCCCACGGCGCGCCCATCGGCTCCCCGGTCAGCTTGGTGGTGAACGCGTAGTCCTCCTGGGCAGCGAGATGCTTGACGAGGCCGCCGAGGGTCAGCGAGGAGGCCCCGATGCGGGTCTGCAGCCCGGCTGCGTCGAGGTCGTCGGCCTTCCAGCGGAAGGTCGCGCGCAGGCGGTCGAGCGCACCCACCAAGTGCTCGGCCTCGGTGCCGGCGAAGGGCGGTTCCCACGGGGAGTCGCTGTCGGTCATCGCACCACCGTAAGCCCCGACGCGCCGGTCAGGGACGCCGACACCGCCCAGATCTGCCGCTCGGCGTGCGCGGCGTTCTGCGCTCCCCGCTGACCGAGCGGGGTGCACGCGGTTCGGGCAATCGGTCGCGCTCGCGATCGCGAGCGGTCCAGCCGAACGTCTTGGATGTCGATCATCAAGCCGGCGTTCGGTGACGCAATCTCCGAGCGGCTGGTCGCGCGTTCTGTGACACCCGCCGGAGGCTCCAACGATGGGACAGATCACCGATTCGGTGCCGCCTCCAGGCTGGCCGCCGGCGTCCCGCGCTCGCCAGAGAGTTGCCGGTCATCCGACAGCACCTCGGTGGACGGTGACCCACGCCGCTTGGGCGCCCGTTCTCGGACACGTTGTCGGCCTCGGCGGCACGTTCGTCGGTGAGGATCGAGCGGAGGCGGGACCTTGCGCCGGTATTGCCTTGACGAAACACTTCACGACTTGGTTAAGTGAACTGCGTGACCGCCACCGACCAGCTCAGCCTTGTGTTCGCGGCGCTGGCCGACCCCACCCGGCGAGCGATCCTCGCCGAGCTCACCGTCGGCGACGCCACCGTGACGCAGCTCACGGCGCCGCTGCCGATCTCGATGCCGGCGGTGTCGCGGCACCTGAAGGTGCTCGAGGGCGCCGCCCTGATCTCCCGCTCGCGCGAGGGGAAGTGGCAGCGGAGCCACCTGGAGGCGGCGCCGCTCCGGGAGGCGGCCGTCTGGATCGAGCGTTTCCGGGGGTTCTGGGACTCGTCCTTCGACCGCCTCGACGCCCACCTCGCCACGCTGCAACAGGAGCAGGAGAACCGATGACCACCGAAACACCCGACCTCTCCATCTCGCGCGTATTCGACGCGCCCCGGGCCCTCGTCTACCGGGCCTTCACCGACCCGGAGCAGCTGGCGGCCTGGTGGGGGCCGACCGGCAGTGTGCGGCCGCTCGACGAGATGGAGTTCGATGTCCGACCCGGCGGCTTCCAGCGGTTCGTGGAGGTGTTCCCCGACGACCCGTCCATCCGGGCGGATGTGCACATCGACCTCGCCGACGTCGCCGAGGGCAGGGTGCTCGACGGCGTGATGCGCGTGCGTGGCCGCCTGCCGGGGGGCTTCGAGCCGTTCGAGACACGGTTCCGGTTCGAGTTCCACGACGAGCCCGACGGGCGCACCCGCCTCGAGGTGCGCCAGTGGCTGCCGGCGCACGTGACCGGAGCAACCGAGGAGGGCTGGCGCCAGAGCTTCGCCGAGCTCGACGCCCACTTGGCGACGACGGCGGTGTCGTGAGCATGGGCAAGCTCGTCTACCTCACCAACGTCTCCCTCGACGTCTTGATCGAGGACGAGCACGGCAGCCTCGACTGGGGGGCGCCGTCCGACGAGCTGTTCGTGCACCCCACGAACCTCATCCGCCCGCTCGGGACCCAACTCTACTGCCGGCGACTCTACGAGACCATGGCCCCGTGGGAGACGTCGCCCGAGCTCGCCGCCCAGTCCGACCTCACCGCCGAGTTCGCCGGCTTCTGGGCGGCCGCATCAAGGGGGACATCTCGGTGAGACCACTTCGATACTCGATCAACGTCACGCTCGATGGCTGCTGCCATCACGAGGCAGGGCTCCCGCCGGACGAGGAGTCGATGCGCTACTGGACCGCGGAGATGGAACGAGCCGATGCCCTGCTCTTCGGCCGGGTGACCTACGAGATGATGGGGTCGGCGTGGCGGCGGCCGGCCACGGGCAGGTGGCCTGACTGGATGGATGAGTGGCAGATCCCGTTCGCCGAGACCATCGACCGGGCGAAGAAGCACGTCGTGTCGAGCAAGCTGAGCGGGGTCGATTGGAACGCCGAGCTGGTGCGAGGCGACTTGGGGCAAGCGGTTCAGCGGCTCAAGCAGGAGCCAGGCGAGGGCCTGTGGGTGGGTGGCGTGACGCTCCCCCTGGCGTTGGCAGATCTGGGACTGATCGACGAGTACGAGTTCCTTGTGCAGCCGGTCCTTGCCGGACACGGGCCGACGTTGCTCGCCGGTCTGCGCGAGCGCATCCAGCTCGAGCTCGTGAATCGCCATGAGCTCCGATCGGGGGCGGTCGCCCTGCGATACCGCCCCACGCGAGCTCCGGCTTGACGTAACTTGTCCGAGCACGTTGGCCGTTGCCTCGCGACGGAACGACAGCTCTGGCCGCGCTTGAGCAGGTGCCCGGTGTCCCTAAGCGATCGGGCGTGCCGACACGGGACATGCCCTCAATGTGCCGGTCCAGGGCGCTCGCGATGCTGAGCAACGCGACGGGCGCCACGACGCTTAGACCCGCCAGAACTGCCAGTGAGACTGAGGTTGTGGCTGTTGGGTCCACCGCGGTGTTGATCGTGGTGGCTACGTTCAGCGGCTCTCACGGTCTGGTCTGACTGTGGTTGTTGCACCGAGGTTCGTCAGGTGCTTGTCGGCCGGGCCGCGGGAGTCGAAAGTGGCACGCCCCGTTCCGGAGGGTGACCGGGCTGGCTGCGGGAACAGCCTGCTCGACACGGTCTCCTTCGCGGGACGTGCGTGCCACCCCACAACCTCGAACAGGAAAGGGATGGCATGGCCATCGTAGAGACGACGCGCTCGATCACGGGCGGAGTCGACACGCATCTGGACACCCATGTGGTGGCGGCGCTCGACCCGAACGGCGGTGTCCTCGGTGTCGCCGCGTTCCCGGCGACCCGCTCGGGCTATGGCTCGCTGTCGAGCTGGCTGGGCGAGTTCGGAACGATCGGCCGGATCGGTGTCGAGGGCACCGGCGCCTATGGCGCGGGGCTGGCTCGCCATCTGCGCAGCCTTGGTGTCGAGGTGATCGAGGTCGACCGCCCGAACCGTCAGCTGCGCCGGGCCCAGGGCAAGTCCGACACCATCGACGCCATCGAAGCCGCCCGGGCGGTCCTGTCGGGCCGGGCAACAGGCGTGGCCAAGACGGCGGACGGCAACGTGGAGGCGATGCGGGCCCTGCTCATCGCCAAGCGTTCGGGCCGCGAGGCCCGCATCACGTGCCTCAACCAGATCCGCCACCTGGGCTTCACCGCACCGGACGAGCTGCGGGAACGGTTCCAGGGAGTGTCACGGGGCATGCTCGCGGCCCAGGCCGCCGGGCTGCGACCACGACCCGACAGCGACACGGTGATCTACGCCACGAAGCTGGCCATGCGTAGCCTCGGGCGACGGGTGCTGGGCATCGACGAGGAGATCGCCCGCCTCGAGGTCGTCCTCGGCGAGCTCGTCACCGCCACGGCTCCCGGTCTGGTCGGCCTCTACGGCGTCGGTGTCGACACCGCCGCCATCCTCTGTGTCGCCGCCGGCGACAATCCCCAGCGAGTGCGCAGCGAAGCCGCCTGGGCGCACCTGTGCGGTGTCGCCCCGCTCGAGGCCACCTCCGGAAAGGTCACCCGCCGGCACCGGCTCAACCGAGGCGGGAACCGCCAAGCCAACCATGCCCTGTGGCGCATCGTGTTCACCCGTCTCGGCTCCGATGCCCGCACCCGCACCTACCTCGCCCGCCGCCTCGACGAAGGACTGTCGCGACCCGAGATCATCCGCATCCTCAAGCGTTACGTCGCCCGGGAGACCTACCGGCACCTCCCGCGCTAACGGATCTGCAGCGGCGGGTCTGGCCCAATAACTGCCTGACCCCGCCCCAGCGGTGTGTCCTTCGATCGACCTGCCCACCCGCCGCTGCACACCCATCCGGCCTGCCTTGGCCTAATAAGAGCCCGCCCTCACGAGTGGCCCATCACTGGTCTGCCAGCACCGCCGGAAGCACCTTGACAACACATAGGAGCGTCGATCTCGGGCACTCTTCGCATCTGCGGAACGCGCCAGAACGTGAGCACAGATCACCCGCGCGCCAGAACGTCGAGCGTCGCGCCGTGGAGACTGCGCACCGAACGGCGCCTCTGTCGTCGGCCGGCGATACGGCGTGGGCGCACCGAACGACCGCTAGGGGACCACGTCGCCGGGTGGGACTTGCCGGCAATCGGATCGAGTGGCTGACAACGAGCGGCTCACAGCGCGTGTCGCGACGCGGCGTAGGACACCCGTCGGGGTATCGCCATAGTGCCGTTCGATGGCGGGTGGTCAGGCCAATGCTCCTCGCCCTCACGCCCCTTAGGTAGGGAGCGCGACGTTCGGGGAGTGCTTTGGGATTGCGCATCGCGCCGACCTTCGCCGGGGTCGGCGGACGCTGCGGGCGATCCCACACGGTGATCTCCCGGGAGCGCAGCCTCCCGTGGTCTAGGACGGGTCGAGTGAACCTCTCCGGTCAACCGCTCAGGTGACCGCATGGTCGCGTCAGCGCTACGAAACCCAGGTCAGCGGTGCCCTCGACAGGACTCGAACCTGTGGCCTACCGCTTAGGAGGCTGCACCAGCGCGTCCACCCGGTGGCCTCCGGCGCCCTGACGTGCGGTTCCGTCGCCGGGGCTGTTCAGCTGGTGACATTCCGTTCGTCCTGTAGGGCGGAGTTGGCTCCCGGGTAAGCACCTGGGACGGTGCCAGCCACGGGTTGCTATAGGCCCAGGCGTGGACCCGGCGGCTCGGTGGGTGGCTGACCGAGAGGCGTTGGCGCCACTGCTCGACGGCGCGAGCGAGTTCGTCGTAGGCGGACAGCGACATGCCGAATTCGTCCGGTCTGAACCGGCCAGAGCTGCCGTCTCGCTCGCCAGTTCACAGAGCCGCTCGAGTCGAACCGGTCGACCAGCGCTGCGACATCGACGAAGTCGCGTGCCTGGGCCCGGTCGAACAGCGCAAGGAGCTTGTCGGCGCCGAGTTCCTCGGCCGACAGCGTCGGACCCAGTCGCCGACGTCTACCGAACCACACTGAACCGCAGGTCACGTGCTCGCGCTGCGGCGAGTCGATGACCCACGACGACGTCGTGGCGCGCGCTGGACCCGGTTCACAGGTGGGGCTGGGAACCCGGCACAGTGCCGAGCATTTTCGCGTGCAGCGGTAGGACGCCGCTCGGCAAGACGCGCCTCCGAGCAACCGCCGATCCGCGGGCGATGCCGGGCTGTCAGCGCCGCAGGAACACGACGTGGGGCACGCGCTCGGTCGAGATCAGCTCCGAGCACTCATCGCGCCCATGTCTTCCAGGCCATCGAACAGGCGTTCACCCGAGCTCAGGGCACCGTCGCCGGAGCGGAGGAGGGCTCCCGGTCCCAGCAGCATCCGGGGAGACCTGCGGCGACCGCGGTGCTGGCGGTTTCGAGGGCGGGTAGGGGTTCGGGTTCGGGTTCGACCTTGTCGGGGGCGGTGGGGCGGGAGGGCAGGTAGCGGGCGGCGAAGGCGGCGCCGGCGAAGAGGACGCCAGCGGCGACGAGGCAGCCGAGCTGGAACCCGTCGAAGAACGCCGCCTGGGCGGCCTCGAGCAGCGGTTGGCCGGCCGGGCCCAGCTGCTGGGAGACGGCGAGGGCGGCGCCGATGGATTCGCTGGCGGCGTCGACCGCGGGTGCGGGCAGCGAGCCGGCGCCGTCCTCGAGCCCCGACGCGTAGAGGGAGGCGTAGACGCTGCCGATGATGGCGACGCCCAGGGTGGCGCCGAGCTCGCGGGTGGCGTCGTTGACCGCGGAACCGATGCCGGCCTTCTCCTTGGGCACGACGCCCATGATGGCCTCGGTGGCGGGGGCGGTGGTGAGGCCCATCCCCAGGCCGGCCAGGACCATCTGGCCCACGATCTCGGCATAGGGCGTGGCGACGCTGGCCGTGGACACCCAGGCGAAGGAGATGCCCACGAGGAGGAGACCGGTGGCGACGACGGCCTTGTTGCCGAGGGTGACGGCGAGTCGCACGCCAACGAGCGAGCCGATGACGATGCAGGTGGCGACGGGCAGGATCCGCACGCCGGTGCTGAAGGGGGCGTAGCCCTTGAGGAACTGGAAGTACTGGGTGATGAGGAACACGAACCCGGCGAGGGCGAAGAAGATGACCATGATCGAGCCGCTGGCGGCCGAGAACCGCAGGTTGCGGAACAGTGAGACGTCGAGCATCGGATGCGTGCGGCTCCGCTCCCAGGCCACGAAGACAGCGGCAGCGCCGGCGGCGAGGGCGAAGCCGCCGGTGGTGACCGGGGAGGTCCAGCCCTGCTCGGGTGCCTCGATGATGGTGAACACCAGGGTGCCGATCGCCAGGGTGGACAGGACGAGCCCGACGACGTCGACCGGCGGCGTGGCCGGATCCCGGGAGGTCGGCACGAACAAGACGCCCCCGACGAAGGTCACCGCGGCCACCGGTGCCATGGCGACAAAGACGCTGCCCCACCAGAAATGCTCGAGCAGCCAGCCACCGGTGACGGGCCCAAGGGCGACCCCGAGGCCGGTCATGGCCCCCCACACCCCGATGGCCCGGGCCCGTTCGCCCCGCTCGGTGTACAGGTTGGAGATGATCGACAGGGTGGACGGGAAGATCAGCGCGGCGCCGACCCCCATCACCGCCCGCACCGCGATCAGCGCGCCCGCGGTGTCGACCAACCCGCCGACCGCGGTCGCGCACCCGAACACCGCCAACCCGGTGAGCAGGGCACCCTTGCGGCCGTAGCGGTCGCCCAGGCTCCCGGCCGCCAGCACCAACGCGGCAAACGTGAGCGTGTAGGCATCGACCACCCACTGCAGCTCCCGGGTCGACGCGTCCAGCTGACGCACCAACGACGGAAGCGCAATGTTCACGATCGTCGTGTCCACGTTGATGGTGAACGCCGCCAGACACAACACGGCCAGTGCCAGACCCCGATGGCCTCGCGCCGTCCTCACCGGATCCTGCGCCGTCCTCGGCATGAGACAACCATGACGCCTACGCGACCGAGCGGATATCCGTAAAACCACGGATCGTCTCCACCGATCCGCGGCGAGCCACGTGATGCTGGTCAGCGCCGCTCGGGGGTGTCCGTGCCGGCGCGGACATGAGCGAAAGACTCGAGCAGCCGGTTGGCGGCAGCCGCGTCCCCGTCGATCGCCACCAGCCGGTCGGCACGCGGGCTCGGGACCTCGAGCTCGCCGCTGGCGATCGCCTCCAGAGTGTCGGTGGTGAGCGTGATCCTGGCCCTGGCATCCGGTGCCGGTCCTTGGGCGGGCCGGAGGTGACCGTCGTGCGATCGGACGTGGAAGGCCTCGTCGTCGACGCGTAGCTCGTAGGTGGCGTCGGGGATGGACGGCGCCGGCCTGGCGGTCACGGCGAGACCCAGCACCAGCCAGCGGCCGTGGACATCGTCGTCCGTCCGGGGCCGGCCGAGCAGGTTCATCCCCCAAGTGGCGAGGGCCGCCAGCACCGGTCTCAGACCGCTGGCCTCGTCCGTGAGCTCGTAGACGACCGAGGCGGCGGGAGGGGGCATGGTCCGTTTCGCCACCAACCCGCTGTGCTCGAGGTCCGCGAGCCGGGCGGCGAGCACGCTGGATCCGATTCCGGGCAGTCCATCGGCCAGGTCCGTGAAGCGCCTTGGGCCGAGCAGCAGCTCTCGAACGATCAGCAGTGTCCAGCGCTCGCCGACCACCTCGAGGGCTCGGGCGACGGGGCAGTACTGGTGGTAGCGGCGGCGAGCCATGCGGAGAACCTACCTACCTCCGTCTTCGATTTCAGAAGCTCGTTATCTGTTTGTAGAAGTCGATTAGATGGACTAAACGAGGATGCCGTGGTCCAGGGCGGTTGTCGCTTGCTCACTCGGCTCATCGGCCGTGACGCGGACGCCCGCGAACTGGTGCGGATGCTCGATCGCGTCCGGCTGGTGACCCTCGTGGGGGCGCCTGGCTGCGGGAAGACCCGGCTCGGCATGGAACTGGCCACCCGGCTCGCCGATCGGTATCCGGCGGGTGTGGGCTTCGTCGAGCTCGCACCCGTGGGGGACGGACGCCTGGTGGCCTCCGCGGTCGCCGCCGGTCTCGGGATCGACGACCAGCCCCTGCGAGCGGCGGAGGACGCTCTCGTCGAGGAGTTGTCCTCCAAGCGGATCCTCTTGGTGCTCGACAACTGCGAACACCTGGTTGATGCGGTCGCGGCCCTGGTCGCCAAGCTGCTGGATGGTTGCCCGTCGCTGCGTGTGCTCGCCACCAGCCGAACGGCGCTGGGCCTGAACGGCGAGAAGATCTGGCCGGTCCCGCCGCTCGATCTCGGCCCCGCGGTCGAGCTGTTCGTCGATCGCGCCGGTCTGAGCGCCGACGGCACCGGCGCCGACGCATCGAGCGCGCCGGTCATCGAGAGGATCTGTCGACGCCTGGACGGCCTCCCCCTGGCCATCGAGCTGGCCGCCGCCTGGAGCCGGGTGCTGACACCCGCGGAGATCGTCGATCGGCTGGAGTCCGCCCTGTCCCTGCTGCGCAGCCACGACCGCGACGTCAGCCCGCGGCAGCGGACGATGGAGGCCACGCTCGATTGGAGCTACCGGCTGCTCCAGCCCGGAGAGCAGCTGCTGTTCGAGCAGCTGTCGGTGTTCGCGGGAGGGTTCGACTTCGAGGCGGCTCAGGCCCTGGTCCCCGGCGAGGACGTGTTGGACGGGTTGGCGGCTCTGGTCGACAGCTCGCTGGTGCTGGCCATCCCGGCCCCCCAGAGGATGCGGTACCGCTTACTCGAGCCCGTCCGGCAATACGCCGAGGCCCGGCTGGGTCGCCAGGGGCCTCCGAGATGCAACCCAGCGCCGCCACGCCGAGCACTACCTCCGACTGGCGCGGCGTTCGGAAGCCGAACTGCGCAACGGTGACGCTGGTCCCGTCCTCGCTCAGTTGGAGGAGGAAGAGGACAACTTCCGAGTGGCGTTGGGCTGGGCTCGCGACCGGTCCGACGACCTCGGGCTTCGCCTGTGTACGGCCTTGACCCCGTCGTGGGCGATCCGCGGCCGCGTCATCGAGGGGCGGGCCTGGCTCGACGAGATGCTGCGGCGGCGTGCGGGGACCGGGGATCTCGGGTTGCGGGCCAGCGGACTGGCCCGGGCGAGTCGCCTGGCCTGGCGACAGCGCGACTACCTGTCGACCCGGGCGCTGCTCGACGAGAGCCTTGCCATCGGCCGGAAGCTGGACGATCCGCTGGGCGTCGCCCGACGCCTGCGGAGCCTGGCTCTGGTGGCCGTGGCTCAAGGGGACCTCGACGAGGCCGGTCGGCTGGGCGAGGAGAGCGTGTCCCTGTTTCGTCGTCACGGTGACCGGTACGGCCTCGGCCTCGCCCTCGCCTTCTTGGGCATGACGCACCAGCTCGCCGGCGACAGCGGCCGAGCCGCCCCGTGCGTGCGGGAGGCGCTGGAGCTGAACCGCTGCAACGGCAGCGTCACCGGCTCGCTCTACAGCCTCGGCAGCCTGGCGTTCGGCGCCATCGCCACCGACGACATGGCAAGCCTGAGGGCCCACATGGTGGAGATCCTCGGTCTGCTCCGAAAGCTGGGCGGCAAACACGAGGAACCGGGTTGGCTGTGGTGGACGGGGGTCGCGCTGGCCAGCGGCGAGTGCCGCCACCGCTCGGCGCTGAAGCTGGCCGGCGCAGCCGATGCCATCGCCCGGCGGGACGGCCTCGAACTCCACGATCAGCTGCGCCGGCAGGTTCAGCCCTGGCTGGAACGGTCGCGGGCGGAGGTGGGATCCGCCGAGGCGCACCGGCTCGGGGTCGACGGGGCGCGGTTGTCATTCGCCGAGCTGATGGACGAGGCGCTCCGGGAGGCGGACCACGACCGCTGCAGTCCGTTGAGCTCACGGGAGCGCGAGGTCGCCGACCTGGTCGCCAGGGGACTGACCAACCGCGAGATCGCCGAGCAGCTGGTCATCTCCACCCGCACCGTCGAGTCGCACGTCGACCACATCAAGACCAAGCTCGGATTCGGTCGACGGGCTCGGATCGTCGCCTGGGCCCTTGACCGGGCGAGCAACAACGGCGGCCCGGACCCCCGGTGAGGTCAGCGCGCCGAGCTGGCGGTGTGCGGCTCGTCCGCAGCCTCGCGTATCGCTCCGGCAAAGTGTCCGGCCTGCTGCACGGCCTCCGCGGCCTCGGGCAGGAACGACCAGAAGACCTGGAAGTCGTGCGTGTCGACCGGGTACAGCTCGAGCCGTACGTCGACGCCGTGGCGGCGGGCGTGCTCGGCGAGGCGGTGGGCATCCTCGACGATGACGTCGCCCGTACCGCCTTGGATGAGCATCGGCGGCAGCCCGGTGAGGTCGGCGCCGAGAGGGTCGAGGATGGGGTCGTCGGCCGGATGCCCGCCCAGGTACGACTCGGCGAAGCCGCGGAGCTGCTCGACGCTCAGGCCCGGCTGCCCGTTCGGCATCTCCATGTCGTGTTCGAAGCTGAGCCGAAACCCGGGGCAGAGCATCAGGGTGCCGCCGGGCAGCGGCAGACCCTGCTGTTTGAGCGTGAGCACCAGCGACAACACCAAGCCCGCACCCGCCGAGTCGCCGGCGAGGGTCAGCCGCGCGGGCTCGGTGCCGCTGCCGAGCACCCACTGGTAGGCGCGCAGGGCGTCCTCGAGCGCGGCGGGGAACGGGTGCTCGGGGGCGAGTCTGTACTCGGGGACCAGGGCGGTCGCGTCGGCCGCGAGCGCGAGCGCACCCGCCAGGTGGCGGTACGCGTACGCGGAGCCCATCACGTAGCCGCCACCGTGCAGGAGCAGCAAGGTGACGTCCTGGCCCTCGCGTGGCGCGACCACCAGGGAGGGCACCCCGCCGGCATTGACGTGGCGCACCCCGACCTCGGGCACGGGGAATTGGGCGTGCAGGTCCTCGCACGCGTTCCGCAGGGTCTGCAGGTCCGGCCCGGCCGTCGTGAGGTCGACGATCGGTTCCCAGATGCGCGCCAGGCGGCCTTCCAGCTCGCCGCCGACCGACCGCGTCGCGGCGATGGCGTCATCGACGTCGTGGAGCAGCGTGCGCGAGCGCTCGAGCAGTGCTTCTCCGGCGACCGTGAGCTCGACCCGGTGGGTCGAGCGCCGCAGGAGGTCGCAGCCGATCAGCCGTTCCAAGGCGCGGATCTGGCGGCTCAACGCCGGCTGGGAGAGGTACAGGCGGGTGGCCGCCCGACTGAAGTTGAGCTCCTCGGCGACAGCGACGAACGCCCGCAGGTGCCGCAGCTCCATTCCGTCGGGAGCCGGCGTCATCGGGAGCACGTTGGCGGTCGGTCGGCTCTCGTCCACGGGGGCCATTGTGACCGCTCGCGACTCGGACGGTCATGCATCTTGCGCACTGCGGTCATGTGCACTCGGCCTTTCCCTCGTCCGGAGGGCAGGGGGGATGGTGCGTCCATGTCCTCTTTGCCGCCGGCCGCGCAGCACGGCGCCACCGGTCCCCGGGTCGCCAACCTGCAGTTGAGGGGTAGCGCCGGGCCGCTGCGGACGCGCGTCGCGTGGGCGCCGTCGGCCGGAGGTCCCACCCCTCCGCCCCTGCTCGTGTTCCTGCCCGCGGATGGCAACCACGACCTGGGGCCCAGCGTCTCCGAGCTCGCCGGAATCGTCGTGCTGGAGGTCACCGACACGCGGCCGCCCCTGTTGCCGGACGCAGCAGCCCTGCTCGAGGCGACGACCGCCACGCAGTGGGCCGCTGACCACGCCGCCGAGCTGGATGCCGACCCCCGGCGGGTCCTCGTCGGCGGTGAGGCCCGGGGCGCCTGGTTGGCCGCGGCGGTGGCGCTGCAGGCCCGCGACGACGGCTGGCCGACGCTGGCCCGCCAGGTCCTGATGGTCCCGGCGGCGCCGGGGAGCCAGGGTGGCTCGGCCGCAGCTCGTCTGGTCTCACCGCGCCGGGCGCCGTCGCTGGTCGGAGTCGCCCCGGCGACCGTGCTCACGATCGGCGAAGGCCGCCGCGGGGCCGACATCCGCGGTTACGTCTCCCGGCTCCGACACGCCGGGGTGGACGTCGACGACCTGCCCGATCGTGATCCCACCGCGGGCACCGCCCCTCGACTGGCGTCGGCACTGCGCCGGGCCGTCGGGGTGGACAGAGGGCGGCCGGCGTGACGACCACAGACACGATGGCGACGGCACACGGCCAGCGCGCCCCGAGTGCGCGGCTCGGCATCGCGGGGCGGGATGCGGGCGACCTTGGACGCCGGCTCGAGCACCACCGTGCCGAGCTGACGGCCTTCTGCGTCTCTCGGCTGCCCTCCCGGTCCGAGGCCGAGGATGCGGTGCAGGAGACGTTGATCCGGGCGTGGCGCGGCCACGACCAGTTTCGGGGCCAGTCGTCACTGCGCACTTGGCTGTACTGCATTGCGGCCAACGTGTGCATCGACATGATCCGGTCGCCTCAGCGACGGGCTCTACCGCTGGACCTCGGCTCCGCTCGGGCGGCCGACCCCGCCGTCGGCTCCTCCCTGCCGTCCGCTCCGTGGGTCGCCCCGTTCGGCGCAGGCGCACCACCGCCTGCTTCTGGCAACGCGGGCGATCCCGCCGAGGCCGTCGCGTCGAGCGACGCGGTCCGGCGGGCGTTCGTCATGCTCCTGCAGCTCCCGCCACGCCAGCGCGCAGTCCTGTTTCTGTGCGAGGTGATGCGCTGGCGGGCGAACGAGGTGGCCGAGCTGCTGGACACCACGGTCGCCTCGGTGACCAGCGCCCTGCAGCGGGCGCGGGCAACGCTGGTGGCTACGGCTGAGACGGGCCAAGTCCCCGCCGGTGGAGATCACGAGATCCCGGACGACCTGCTCGCCCGCTACGTCGACGCCTTCGATCGCTGCGACCTCGAGTCGCTCGTCTCACTCGTGCGGTGACGACCCGCCGGCAGGCACATCACGGTCAAGCTCGGATTCGGTCGACGGGCTCGGATTGTCGCCTGGGGGCTCGACCGGGCGAGTGACAACGGCGCGCCAATGCGTCGACGAATCCGAAAAGCTACTGATGACGGCGCCCAGAGCTGGCGTCACGGTTGCTGCGGTGTCCGACCCGACGTCGTCTGCGACCGTCAGCAGCGAGCGCAGCCCGTGACCGGGTCCACGCGTCTCTCCACGAAAGGACCAGCGATGCGTGCCAAGGCTGGAGCTGGAAGTCGTGGCACCCCATACCAGGAGGCCCCATGGGCAAGATCGTTTCCAACTTCTTCATCTCGCTCGACGGGGTGGTCGAGTCCCCCGACACGTGGCACTTCCCGTACTTCGACGACGAGATGGGCAACGCCATCGGCAACGGCATGGAGACCACCGACGCCCTTCTGATGGGCCGTGTCCTTTACGAGGAGTGGGCCGGCTACTGGCCCACGAGCGACGACGAGCCCATCGCCTCGATCTTCAACAACATGCCGAAGTACGTCGTCTCCCGGACCCTCCGCAAGGCGACCTGGAACAACACAACGATCATCAGCGGCGAAGTGGCAGGCGCGATCCGCGGCCTGAAGGACAGCACCGAGGGCGACATCACCATGTCGGGCAGCGCCACGCTGGTCCGCTGGCTGCTGGCCAACGGGCTCCTCGACCGGCTGAACCTGATGGTCCATCCCATCGCCGTCGGCAAAGGGCAGCGCCTGTTCGAGGACACGCCCACGCACCGCCTTCAGCTGGTGTCGCAGGAGACCTTCAGCACCGGCGTGCTCAACCTCGGCTACGCCCCCGCCGACACTTGACGCTCGGACGCCACTCCCTTGGCGAGCGGTCGGCCGCGCCCCGAGCACGTGTGCGATCGCTTCGGCGTTCGGAGCCGGTGCTCGCCGGGCGGTGGCGGTAGAGAACGCCGCGCCAGAACGCGTGGTGCTCGCGTCCCGATGGCGCATCTGTCGCGAGCCAGCTGACCGACCTGATGACGCGGGAGATATGACTGGGGTCGGTCGCTAGGTATACCTGCAACCTGCCTCGCGCGGAGGCTCACGGCTGGCGACCGAGGAACGTCAAGAGGGCAGCCGTGTCGAGGTGGTGCATGGCCGACTCGACGATGCGTAGGTCGCGAAGCTCGTAGATGCTGATCGCGGGGAGGTCCAGGCTCGTGCCGTCCAGGCCGTGGGCCCGCTGGCGCCAGCACACGACCACGCGGTCGCCGGCGTCGATGAATTCGGCGTCCAGCTGCCGATCTTCGTCGGTCTGTAGGTGATCCCACGTTTCGACGTAGCCTCGGCCGTGCTCGAGGATCCCGGCGTGGCCGCGATACTCGCCGCCGTAGGGCAGCGACGGTGCCTCTCGCACGATGACGTCGCGCGCGTAGATCTCGTACATCAGCTCGATGTCGCGCGCTTCCACGGCTCGAAACAGGCGACGGACTACCTCGACGTTCTCGGCTGTCATCGGTGTCTCCTCGGTGCTCATTGCGCCAGCACGGCGCGCACGGCCTTCTCGACATCGCCGGGGACGCTCGCGGGGAGGGACTTGCCGGCGACAAGGTGGCGCCGGGCGGCCCCGTAGGGGATGTCGAATACTGCGAGCAGCACATGCTGGATCTCGCTCCGTCCGGCCCTGCCGTAGAGCGCGCGAGCGAGTCCAGCCAGACCCCGTTCGAGCGGGCGATTCAACTCCTCCAGCGCTCGAGTGAGCTCGGGCGACGGTTTTGCATGGAGAAGGTCCTTGCGGCGGAAGGACACGAGGAGCCGCGCATCAGCGCGCTGGCTTTCGCAGAAGTCCAGGATGGCCATCGCACCCGACACTGCGCCGTCGATGGGATCGGGACGGTCGATGGCCGCGAGGAAGTCCGCCTGCGAACGGCGAACGGCGCGGATCCACAGTCGGGCCAGCAGGTCGTCGCGTGACCCGAAGCGGTGATAGAGCGAACCCACCGGAGCTCCGCTGGCGCGGGCGATCTCCTCGATCGTTGTCGCGTTCGCACCGGCGTCGAGCGCGAGCGAACGCGCTGCGTCGAGGATTTCGCCGGTCGGATACAGCGGTGGGCGAGGCACGATTCAGATACTAGAGTATTCGCTCTAGTATCTGGCTGCAATGGAAGCGCCCGGCGGGAACGAGCGTGTGGCCCGTTGGTGGTCCGTTTGTGGCCCGGCGCCGACACGGGCGCCACGGGCCTTCGACCGGGCCCGTCACAACGGCGTGCCGTGGACGAATCCGAAAAACTACTGATGACGGTGCCCGGCGGCTGGCTCAGGGTTGTCGAGGTGTTGGCCCGCCGCCTGAGCGAATCGACCCGTCGTGTTCCGGCGGCGCGGTCGACGAGTACGAACTCCAGTCCATCCGCGTGTGGTCGGTGGCGGGAAGCGCCTCTTTGGCGAGGACGACAACCTCATGACGCTGGACCTGACCGATGCCAAGCGGCCACTTCAGGTCGGACCGACGAATCGAGGAGGGACCATGGTGACGAACCACGCCGGCTTTGCCCCGGTCAACGGGCTGGACATGTACTACGAGATCCACGGGGCGGGGGAACCGCTGGTGGTGTTGCCGGGCGCGTACATGACCGTCGAGCTGATGGGCGATCTCGTCCCGGTGCTGGCCAAGAGCCACCGGGTCATCGCAGTCGAGTTCCAGGGCCACGGGCACACCGCCGACATCGACCGTCCGTTCTCGTACGAACAGTTCGCCGACGACACCGCCGCGCTGCTGGCGCAGGTGGGGATCGCACGGGCCGACGTCTACGGGTACAGCCTCGGCGGAGGGGTGGCGCTGCAGCTCGGCCTGCGGCACCCCGGACGCGTGCGCAAGCTGGCGATCGCCTCGGCGTCGTACAGCAGTGATGGTTGGTACCCCGAGGTCATCAGTGGCATCGAGAACATCACTCCCGAGCTGTTCGACGGTACGCCGTGGCGTGAGGCGTATGACCGGACGGCGCCCGATCCGTCCAGGTTCCCGACGCTGGTCGAGAAGCTGAAGCAGCTCGACATCACTCCGTTCGACTGGCCCATCGACGAGCTCACCGCACCAGCGCTGATTCTCGTCGGCGACTCCGATGGCACCCAGCTGGAGCACGCCGTGGACATGTTCCGGCGGCTCGGCGGGGGTGTCTTCGGTGACGTGGCCCCCGAGCTGCCGGTCTCGCAGCTGGCGATCCTGCCCGGCACGACGCATGTCGGGATGCTGGAGCGCGCCGGGTGGATCGCGTCGATGGTCACGACGTTTCTCGCGACATAGGTCCCCCACCCGTCCGTACACATGCTTGGCGGCGGGCATGAGCGTCCACTTATCACGAGGGAGGCTCCCGATGAGCGGGAACAGGGCAGCAGGGTCATCGCGGGTGACGGCGGCGGAGTGGTTCGCGGGCGGACAGCGGATCCCGTACGACCCGGAGTCCGGGCGCGTGGTGACCGAGGAGGAGGCCGCCGCGACCCCGGGCTGCCTGCGGGTCTTCGAGCGCGTCGCCGCCGCGGAGCGGGACAAGGATGACGACACCGTGTGGCTCACGCTGCTGCCCGGATTCCCGGACGGCTCCTATGGCTGGGCGCGGGTGGACCGGATGCTCGGCGACGGCCTGGGCCCGCGGCTGTACGTCGAGCCGGTCGGGCAGGGTGACTCCGATAAGCCCCGGGATTACCGGTACTCGACAGTCGAGCGCGCGGACCTGGTCGAGGCGCTGTGGCGGCACCACGGCGTGCGCCGCAGCGTCGTTGTCGCGTTCGACTACACGGCGATGGCGCTGCTCGAGCTGCTCCGCCGCCAGCTGGACAGGACCAATGCGACGCCGACGATCACGGCCGCGCTCATGGTGAACGGTGGCGTGTTCGCCGACGCGCACACGCACCCGTGGTGGACCACACGGCTGCTGCGCACACCGCTGGGCGCACCGTGGATGCAGGCGGCGCAGCGCTCGCCGCGCGTGTTCGACGCCACGCTTCTGCGGGCGCGCCTGTTCGCACGCGGCTACCGCCCCGCCCCGGCCGAGCTTGCCGAGCTGCGGTCGGCGATCACCCGCCGGGACGGAGCGGCGTTCCTCCACAACGCCGCGGGATTCGTCAGCGAACACCGCCGCCTCGCGCAACGCTGGGATCTCGCCGCGATCGCCCGCGACCTGGACGGCACGGTGGCCCTCTACGTCGGCGGCAGCGACGAGGACGCCTACGAGCACCGGCAGTTCCAGGCCGCCCGCGAGCGCGTGCCCCAGGCCGAGATCTTGGCATTTCCCGGCGGCCACCTGACCACCAGCGAGCACCCGGACCTCCTCGCCGCAGCCATCCGCGACATCGCCCAACGCCACGGCGTGGGCACCCCTGCCGCAGGATGACACTGCTCCAATCGCAAACGAGCACTTCGGCCCGGTCCCTACACCCCGGCGGCTGCTGGCATACCCGCCCGGCAGGTGGTCAGGGCCAGTTCTCGTCGACACTGCACCGACCTGCGAACGCAATCCGTGGAACTACGGATACCGCCTGGCAGCTCCGACAGGAGATCATCGGTCACCAGGTGCGTCGATCGTCGAAGGTGAAGGGAATCACCATGCCCGCATTGCCCTGGACCACGCGAGGGGACATCGAGCCGGACAGAACCTACGTCGCCATGGCCTCGCGTTTGCCCCTCCAGCGCTACCGATCAACCCTCAGATTCCTCCGATACACGCTGGCGATTCGCCGGCAACTCGCAGCGGCCAACGGACTCGTTGGCTACTCGCTCTACGCTCAGCTCACACGCAAGACGTTCTGGACCTTCTCCGCCTGGGACGACGGCGACAGCCTCGACACGTTCGCGACGTCCGATCCTCACCGCCAGATCACCCAGCGGCTCGCCGATCGCATGGGCCCCACGAAATTCGAGTCCCTGTCCGTCAGCGGCGCTGATCTCCCCTTGGACTGGGACGAACTCGCTCAGCGGCTCGGCTGACACCGTTCCCACCCGAGGGCGCGCTCAAGGTCTGAACGCGGGCAGCAGTCCACCGACCCCGAAGGTCCCCTCCTCGGATTCGTGCGCACGGTCGAGAAGGTCGCCGCCGCGTGCACCACCCGACCCACCAAACGCATCAACCCCGCACCGTCAACCGGACAAGGAGACAACCCATGACCACCACCAGCGAAACCAGCACCGTGAAGTCGACCGACGGCACCAAGATCGAGCTCGATCGCAAGGGCGACGGTCCGGCCCTCGTCATCATCGGAGCCGGCCCCACTGACCGCACCGCGAACGCCCCGGTCGCGGAACTTCTGGCGGACCAGTTCACGGTGTTCAACTACGACCGCCGAGCCCGCGGCGGCAGCGGCGACACCAAGCCATACGCCGTCGACCGCGAGTACGAGGACCTCGCGGCCGTGATCGATGCCGCCGGCGGATCTGCGCACGTCTATGGCACTTCCGGTGGTGCCGTGGTCGCGCTCGAGGCCGCGGCACGCGGGTTCGGTGTCACAAAGCTCGGTCTCTGGGAGCCGCCGTACGTCCTCGACGACGAGCCCACCCGACCCCCCGCCGACTACGAGGCACAAATCGCGTCAGCGGTTGCCACCGGCCGGCCCGGCGACGCGGTCGAGCTGTTCTTCACCCTCGCGGTCGGGATGCCCAGCGAGCAGGTCGCCGCCATGCGCGACCTGCCGTTCTGGCCGGCCATGGAAGGCCTTGCCCAAGCACTGGCCTACGACGCCGCCGTCATGGGCGACTTTCGGCCGCGCCCTGAGCAGCTCGGCAAGGTCGAGGTCCCCGCGCTCGTCGTCGACGGTGGGACCGTTCCCTGGATGAGTCGCACCGCCGACGCGGTCGCCGCTCTCGTGCCCGGCGCACAGCGCCAGACGCTCCCCGGACAGCCGCACAACGTCGACCCGACCGCTATCGCGCCCGCCCTGGCCGACTTCTTCAGGGCTTGAACCCGCGATCGCCCCGAGTGCACCGCCAGCAGGGTGGAGTGCCTGCGCCGAAGGACTGGAGATCCCATGACTCCCGAACCAGGTCTCGGTACCGGCTGCGCCTCCCCCAAGCGACCTCGGTCCCGTCCAGCGTTTCTGGCGCAGTCGCCGCTTCGCACGGACTCGGCACGACCCTGTTCGAGTGGTCGCCGCTCCGTCGACCGCAGACCGCGGATCCGAGTAGCGGGACCGCGGGCGCGCTATCGGGGTGGGCGGCGCATCGTGGTCAGGGTGGGGCCGCCGCCGGAAATGACCTCGAGGGCGGCGTCGACGACCTCAAACCCGAACTGCCGGTAGAAGGCCACGTTGGCGGGATCTGCGGTCTCCAGGTGGCATGGCATCCCGTCGCGGTCGGCGCGCTCGATGATCGGGCGCACCAGCCGGCTGCCGAGCCCTTGCCGCTGGTGCTCGGGGCGAACGGACAGCACCTCGAGATACCAGTGGGGCTCGCTGGGCTGCGCTCGCTCGACGTTGGCGCCGTAGCGCACGAAGGTCGGGAACGCCCGCGGGTCGGCAAGCAGCACCCGGGTCAGCGCGGGCGTGGCGGCCAGCTTTCGCCGAGTCGACCACGGGAATCCCCCGGGCGGCAGCCACACCGCGGTGGCTGCCACCTGCGGGCCACGCCACGTGGCGAGGGCCGAGCCGAGCGGGATGGCATCACGGACCGTTGCCGAGAAGAAGGCCCGGAGCGCCCGGGCCCGACGGCGGGGGTCGGGGAACACGTGGCGGAACGTCGGGTAGTCGGCGTGACCGGCGGAGATCGCCGCTGCGGCCGCGGCGTGCTGCCCCGGCCGCAACGCCGACACCACGTCCTCGGTCGGTCCGGTGGGTTCCGTCACCGGGTGTCTCTCGTGGTTGTCGTCGTCGGGGTCACTCAGCCTCCTTGCGTGTCATCGGTGACTTGTCCTCGGAGGCGCACGGGCGTGCCCGCGTCCGTGCGAGTCAGCGGCGTCGGAGCCCCCGCATGGTGGAGATCAGCCGGTCGCGGGTGATCTCGTCGGTGTTGTCGACGTCGTCCTCGGTGAGCCGGCCGGCGAGGGCGATGATCGTGCGCCACTGGACGAGGACGTTCTGGCATCCGTCACACCCCGCCAGGTGCTCGTCGACCTGCGCGCGCAGGTCGACGGGCAGAGCGCCGTCGAGGTAGTCGGTGACCAGCTCGACGAAGTCCTGACACGCGATGTCCTCGCGGCCGGGGTCGGCGCCGGTCGGTCGATGGGGCGGGTGCGCGGTCATGCCCCGCGCTCCTTCAGGTGGGTGTCCAACTCGGCACGCAAGCGGCCCCGGGCCTGGTTGAGCAGGTCGCGCTCCTCGGACGGGCTGAGATCGAGCTCGTCGCGGACGTCGGCCGGGGCGCGTCCCTGGACGTCGCGGGCCACTATCACATCGTGCTGGGGAGACGGCAGATCGGTGATCGTCTCCCGCACCTCGTCGACCGCCGCCGTGTCGATCGGCCCCCGCAGCTGCTCCCACGGCCCGGGCGGATCGACCCAGTGGCCCGGCCACTGAGGATCGTCGCCCGGCCTGAACTGGTCGGCCGCGAACGCCGGCTCGAGGGGTACCCCCGCCGGGGCGCGCACGAAACCGCGGACCGTCGCGCCCAGAAGGATGACCGCGAACACGGCAACGAGCGCGAGCAGCCAACCGGCGTCGTCGACGCCGGATCGGTCGCTCACGGCCCCGAACGCGAACGCAAACGGCAGGAATGTCAGCCAGGTCAGGGTCCCGACGCCCGAGGCGACGCCGGCGCGGATCGTCGACGGGATGGCGTCGTGCAGTCGCCCGGTGACGGGGATGCTCACGGCCACGAGCACCAGCACGAGCACGACCTGCGCGACGACCACGATCCCGATCACGTGGCTCATCGACAGCGCGATGCAGCACGCCCCGATCACGGCCGCCAGAGCCGCGGCCGTGATCGGCCGGTTGAGCGCCAGGCGACCCCCGAGCAACCCGCCCACCCCGAGCGCGGCCATCAGCCCGGCCCATTGCGGGCCGTAGAGCCCGGCCGAGACCCCCAGCGCGACCAACCACAGCGGGCCGAATTCCAACATCGCCTGGAGCAAGAGGGCGGTCAGCACCAGCAGGGCGACGATGGGGCGTACCGCGCCCCGGTCCAGCAAGGCCCGGTAGGTGGCGGCCACCTGTTGGCGCAACGGCTCGGCGTCCTCGTCCCGGTGCAGCCGTGGTTCACGAAAGCCCAGCAGGGCGACACCGGCGACCACGATGAACGGCACCGTGATGAAGTACGTGGCTCGCAGCGGCACCACCTCGGCCAGCAGCCCGCCGGCGAGTGCGCTCACGACGAGACCCACGCTCTCCACGAAGCGGATGCGTCCGATGGTGCGCTCGAACGTCGCGCTCGTCGCCGGTCTCCTCCAGGACCGTGTCATAGGCGATCGATTCGAACGTTCCCGACTGCATGGCGAAGAACACACCGAGGAACAGCGCGGCCACGATGTACGTGCCCACGTTCGGGCTGAGCCCACCGACCACGACGCTGACGATCAGCGCGGCCTGGGCGAGCAGGACGACACCCCGCCGGCTCCACCGATCGGCCAGGATGCCCGACGGGACCTCCAGCAGCGGCACCACTGCTGCGTACGCGGCGGCCATCACCGCGACGCTGCCGTTGTCGAAGCCGATGTCGGTCATGAACAGCTTCTCGATCGGCACCCACAGCGCGACGTTCTGCAGGAACGCGGCCACGTAGACCGGGCGCAACCGCCGCTCGAGCGCGGCGCGGGGCGGCGCCACCGCCACGTCTGCCGTCACCGACCCGGTCCCGTCCTGCGGTCGGCACGTGGGTCCGGCGTCGCACCTGGCCTCACCACGCTCATCGGTCCTGGCGGAGTGCGGCGAGGGTCGGCTCGATGCTGAGGTCCATCAGGAACAGCAGCGAGTCGGTCGGGAGCACGTGGCGCATGGCCTCGGTGACGCCGCGGTGATCGCCCTCGTCGATGGCGTCGGCGTGCGCCTCCACCGCGGCCACGAACGTCTCGACGTAGCGGCGTTGTGCGGTCAGGAGGTCCTTGCCTGCGCGCGTCGAGCTGCCACAGGCTGTCCACGTGCGACTCGCCGGGTCCGAGCTCGCGCACCGACAGCGTCAGGCCACCGAGGCGCACCTCGTCGCCGTCTTCGACGGTGCGGTTGGGAAACACCCGCGTGGTCGGCCACGTCGTCGCCCATCATGGGGCCGACGACATCGTTCTTGAGCTGGTCGTCGCGGCGGATGATCGCATCGACCGCGCCGACGGCCACCAGCCCGCCGGGTCCGCGAAGCAAGAACGTGTTGACGGGCATCACCCGGCCTTCGATGCGCTCGATCTGGTCGAGGCTCGTGCCCGGGCCTCCTTCTGTTCCTTTGTCTTCTTCGCGGCACCTCGCTGCGTCGACGGCATCCTCGAAGGGAAGAACGACGCCGCCGCCGCGGCCACCAGATCCTGGTAACAGGCGGCGGGATCGATGGCGCCCTCGTAGCCGGCCAGCTCCAGGCTCACGGCCCCATGCGACGCGGCCCACAGCACCCGGGCCGCGTGGGCGGGATCGACCGGCCGGAACACCCCCGCCGCCACGCACTCGGCGACCGTGTCGGTGAGCAGGCGCAGCGGCCGCAGGCTCGCCGCGTAGGCCTCGGGGGAGGGATCGAACCCGGGGATCGGCCGGGCGAACATGACGGCGTAGTACGACCGGTTGGCGAGGGCGCACGTCCGGTAGGCCCGCCCCAGCCCCGCCAGCCGCGCCAAGGGCTCGTCGCCGTCGACGGCGAGCAGTGCCGCGTGCAGCCGCTCGAACCCCTCGCACCACAGGGCCTCGGCCACCCCCGCCTTGCCGCCGAACATCGAATAGAGGACGCTCGTCGAGCAGCCGACGTCGCCCGCGACGCGCCGCATCGTCAACCCCTGTGGCCCCTCGCTCTCCAAGATCCGGCTGGCCGCGTCCAGCAACAGCTGGCGTTGCGCCTCTCGCCCGGACTCGTAGGCCCGGCGATAGGGCGTTCCGTCGGCCGGCTTGGCGGCCATCAGTGACCCTCGGCAGGAGCCTGCGCCACCTCGCGATCGTAACAACGTTCTGATTTGAGATCAACGTGTTGACTATCTCTCCCGCAGGACGGACAGGACGTTTCCGGCAGGGTCTTTGAACCAGGCGATGTCGGGGCCGTCCCCGCGCGCGATCCCCTTCTCGTCCTGCTCGACGTCCTCGTAGCGCTCGAACTGCACGCCTCGCGCCACGAGCGCGTCGACGGCCTCGTCGATGTCGTCGACCTCGAAGTTGAGGATCGTGTAGCTCGCCGGGGTGGCACCCGGCTGCGGGTAGACGAGCGTGTCCCGGCCACCGGCGAGTTGCAGCCACATCAGGCCGTGATCCACGGATGTCCTCAACCCGAGCGTTCCGGCGTAGAACTCCCGCGCCAGCTCCAGGTCGTCCACGGCGAAGCCGCTGTACGCCTTGGTGTCTCCGAGCATGTCTGAAGCCATGCCGGTACTGACTCCCGGTCCCGGCGAAACTGACCGCGGCACGCCTAGTGGGAGGGACGGCAACCGATGGGCTCGCCCGACCGCGGTTGTCTACCGTCCTTCGTGGATGACAGCCGACAGCGGGACGCCCGACCTCGAGCTGCTGGAGGCGGCGCGCCGCGGGGACGACGACGCCTTCCGGCGGCTGGTGGAGCCCCACCGCGGGGAGCTGCACGCCCACTGCTACCGGATGCTCGGCTCGGTCCACGACGCCGACGACGCGCTCCAGGACACCCTTCTGCGTGCGTGGCGGGGGCTGCCCCGGTTCGAGGGTCGCAGCTCCCTGCGCTCCTGGCTGTACCGCATCGCGACGAACGCCTGCCTCGACCGGATCGCGCAGCGCCGCAAGCGAGCGCTCCCGGTCGACTTCGGCCCGGCCGCCGATCCCCACGACGGCCCCGGCGAACCGCTCGTCGAGTCGACGTGGGTGGATCCGTATCCCGACGAGCGGCACCACGTGCAGGACGGCTACGCAAGTCCCGAAGCCCGATACGAGCGGCGCGAGAGCGTGGAGCTGGCGTTCATCGTGGCCTTGCAGAAGCTTCCGGCCACGCAGCGCGCCGCGTTGATCCTGCGCGACGTGCTGGGCTTCTCCGCGCGCGAGACCGCCGAGGCGCTCGAGACGACGGTCGCGTCCGCCAACGGCGCCCTCCGCCGGGCGCGCAAGGCGGTCGCCGGTGCGCTCCCCGTCCAGAGCCAGCAGGCCAACCTGCGCCTGCTCGGCGACGACGGGGTCCGGCAGATCGTCGAGCGCTACGTCGATGCGTGGGAACGAGCCGACGTCGACGCCATCCTCGCCTTGCTGGCCGAGGACGCAACATTCGCGATGCCGCCGCTCCCGACCTGGTATCGCGGCCGGGACGTCATCGCCGTCTTCCTGACCCGCTTCGCGCTCCGCGACCGCTGGCGTCTCGTCCCCACGCGAGCGAACGGCCAGCTCGCGTTCGGCGCCTACGCCTGGGTCCCCGAGGACGGGTGCTACACCCCGCTCTCGCTCGACGTGCTCACCCTCGGGGGCACGACCGCGACGGACGTCACGTCGTTCGCGACTCCCCACACCCGTGGCCCCGACCGAGAGCGCTTCGCCACCGACGTCTTCGGGCGCTTCGGCCTGCCCGCCCGGCTCGACTGACGCGGACGCGGTCGCGCGCCGAGAGCACGTGCGCCGTGTGGCGGGCACCCTGGTCCTCAGCCGGCCCGGGGCGGCCGGGCGAACATCCCCGCGATGATGCCGGCCAGGCCGGTGAGAACCGCGGCGGCGATCGGCGTGACGAGGGCGGCGACGGGCAGCCGCGTGGGGTCGGTCCCGGTCTCGACGACGGGTAACGCGATGCTGAGGATCGTCGCGAGCAACCAGACCATGAGCGTGGCCACGGTCAGCCCGATCCAGATGGGCTGGTGCGACGCGGGGCCCCGCAGCCGGCCCATCGCGAGCAGGTAGCCGCCCGTGGCGACCATGCCCCACAGCCAGGTGGTGAACGCGGCGATGGGAAGGTGTTCCTGCTCGCTGCCCGACACCAGGTCGGGGGCGAAGATGCTGATCAGCGCGACCGCGATCCAGATCCCCACGAGACCGCCGGCGCTCCATGCCATCCACGAGCCGTCGGCCGTGACCGTCCGCTCGTTCGAGACCGATGCTCCTGCCATGACCCGATCATGCGCGGAGCTCGGCCGTGGCGCATCGGTCCCCGGTGGCTACGGGCGGTCCGTCCCCGGGTGGGGCTCGACGATCCCGTGGTCGTAGGCGAACACGATGGCGGCCGCCCGGTCGCGCACGCCGAGCTTGGAGAACACGGCGCCGACGTGGGTCTTGATCGTGGCTTCGCTCACGATCAGCGCGGTGGCGATCTCCGCGTTGGTGGCCCCCCGGGCCATGTGGCGCAGGACGTCGTGCTCTCGATCGGTCAGCTCGGCGACCCGGGCGGTCTCGTCCAGGTGGGGCCGCACGTTGGTGCGGAACGCCTGCAGGACCCGCGGCGCCACCTTGGGGTCGAGCCAGGCGGCGCCGCCCGCCACGGCGCGGGCCGCGGCGATGAGGCTCTCGGCGGGGCTGTCCTTGAGGATGAACCCGGCGGCGCCGGCGTCGAGGGCGCCCCACAGGACGTCGTCGTCGTCGAACGTGGTGAACATGAGGACGGGGGGCGCGTCCCCGGCGCTGCGCAACAGGCGCATGGCCGTGACGCCGTCTGTGCGGTGCATGCGGACGTCCATCAGCACCAGGTCCGGACGGTGTGCCGCCACTGCCGACACGACCTGGTCCCCGTCGTCGCACTCCGCCACGACCTCGAAGCCGTCGTCGGGCCCGAGGATGCGGGCGGCGCCGGCGCGCACGACCGGTTGGTCGTCGACGAGGAGCAACCGGATCACGGCCGCGGCCCCTCCCGGCCGCTCGCGACCGGCGGCAGCCGCGCCTCGACCCGCCAGCCGTCGGCGGTCGGACCGGCGTCCAGCTCGCCGCCGAGCGCCCGCGCCCGCTCGCGCATCCCCATCAACCCGAAGTGCCCGTCGTCGGGCCGCGGGGACACCGCGGCACGACCATGGTCGGCCACGACGAGGCGGACCTCGCCGGTGTCGGGATCGAGGTCCAGGGCGAGCTCGACCCGGTTCCCGGGGGCGTGGCGGGCCACGTTCGCCAGCGCCTCACGGCTGATGCGGTGCAGCGCGGTGCCGACCGGACCCGCGATGCCCGCAGCCGGCGACGAGACCACGGTGGACACGTCCAGCCCGGCGCGGCGGTACTCCTCGACGAGCCCGACCAGGTCGGCCGAGCCGGCGAGCGGCGGGTCCGTCCCTCGCTCGCTCGTTCGCAGCGACGCCACTGTGGACCGGATCTGGTCGAGGCTCCCACGCCCGACCGCTTCGGCCTGGAGCAGTGCCCGCTCGGCTTCGTCACGATCGCGGCGCAGCACGTGCCGGGCACCGGTGACATGAAGGAGCACCGCCGCCAGGGTGTGCCCGGCGAGGTCGTGCAGCTCGCGGGCGATGCGTTGGCGCTCCTTGGCCACGGCCTGGTCGGCCAGGGCCTCCCGGGCCGCCTCGAGCTGCTCGATCAGCACCCGCTGACGTCGCAGGATGCGGCCCAGCACGAACATCAGCACGTTGGCGGCCGCCCACGGCGTCCAGGCGATCTCCTCCTCGGGGATCGCCTTCGACACCACCAACGGGGCGATGGCGGCCACCGCCATGCACAGCAGCGCCTTGGTCAGCGAACCGAGATGCCAGGCGACGTACAGCGTCGCGAGGACCCCGACGAAGAGCGCGACCTCGAGGCTCCCGTCCCGCCACATCGCCGCGGCCAGCAGCACCGTGACCGCGACGGCGGCCACCCCCAACGGGGGCCGGCCGATTGCGGCGGACACCACGAGCGTCGCCGCGGCGGCGATCACCAGCAGCAGCTCGACCAGGGTGCCGGGATCGGTCACCTGGGCGGCCGCGACGATCGCCGCCGTCAACACCGCCAGGAACGACAGCTCCCGGCGGTCGACCGACGTGTCGGGACGAGCCAGATCGGCACGCCACCGCGTCCACCAGGTCACGGACGGAGGCTACGCCTTCGTCGGCGCCGGTTTCGTTGCCCCACTGAAACGCTGCGATCAGGGGAGATCCCCCCACGGGAGGAGCGGGCTCCGTCCCGGGGTGGAGAGCGACAAACCGTCGGTGGGTGGGCGATCGCGGCGACCGGGATCCGTACGTTGCTCGTACGACCCACGACCGGGAGGACGTCGATGTCGACGGTCATCGAGGTGGAGCAGCTCACGAAGCGCTACGGCACGCACGTCGCCGTCGACGACGTCGGGTTCACGGTGACGGAGGGGGAGATCTTCGGGATCCTGGGGGTGAACGGCGCCGGCAAGACGACGACCGTCGAGTGCCTCCAGGGGCTGCGTCGGCCTGACCGTGGCGACATGCGGGTGCTGGGCCTGGACCCCCGGACCGCCCGCTCCCAGCTCCGCACCCTGGTGGGGAGCCAGCTCCAGGCGTCGGCGCTGCCCGACCGGCTGCGGGTGGACGAGGCGGTCGTGCTCTTCGGTGACGGGGATCGCCGCGCGGCTGAGGGGCTGCTCGAGACGTGGAACCTCGCCGGGCTGCGGCGCAAGAGCTTCGCGTCCCTGTCGGGAGGGCAGCGCCAGCGCCTGTTCATCGCGCTGGCGCTGCTCAACCGGCCCCGGGTGGTGTTCTTCGACGAGCTCACCCAGGGGCTGGACCCGCTGGCCCGGGTCGAGGTGTGGGACGCCATCCGGGCGGTCCGCGACCGGGGCACCACGGTCGTGCTCGTCACCCACTTCATGGACGAGGCCGAAGCACTGTGCGACCGGGTGGCCGTGATGCGCGCCGGCCGCATCGTCGACCGCGGCACGCCCGCCGACCTCATCGCCCGCCACGCCCGGCTGACCACCGTGACCTTCACGCCGCCGGTCTCGTTCGACCCCGCCACCCTGGCGACGCTGGCGGGAGTCGACCGGGTGGAACGCGACGGCGAGCGGATCCGCGTCACCGGCACCAACCAGCTGATCGCACCGGTGTGCGCCGCCGTCCTGGGAGACGACCACGTCGGGCCCCCCGACCTGCACGTCCATCACCCCGACCTCGAGGACGCGCTGGTCGCCCTCATCACCGACCCCGATGCCGGCCGCCAGGCCAGCCCGGCCCACCCCACACCCGAAGGAGTGTCGTGATGCGATCGCTGCTCCGCCTCGCCGGCACCGAGCTGAAGCTGTTCGTGCGAGAGCCGATGGTGCTGACGTTCGTGTTCGCCTTCCCGGTCCTCACCGTGCTGATCCTCGGCGGCGTGTTCGACGACGACGATCCCAACTTCGAGGGCACCATCCCCTCCGACTACTACATCGCCGCCTACATCGGCGTCGTCATCGCCGCCATCGGGCTCGTCATGCTGCCCGTGCACCTGGCGTCCTACCGCGAGCGGGGCGTGCTGCGCCGCTTCGAGGTCAGCCGCTACCCCCGATGGGCCCTGCCCGCCGCCTGGATCCTCGTGGCCCTGGCCATCACCGCCGTCGCCGTCGCCGTCCTGCTGGCCACCGGCCACCTGGTGTACGGCCTGCCCGAGGTCGACGACCTCGCAGGCGTCGTCGTCGGCACCCTGCTCGGCGCGCTCGCCTTCATCAGCATCGGGATCGCCCTCGGCCTGGCCATGCCCAGCGCCCGCTCCGCCCAGGGCCTGGGGATGCTGCTGTTCTTCCCGTTCTTCCTGCTCGGCGGCGCCGGCCCTCCCCCCGACGCCATGGGCGACCCCATGAGCACGATCGCCAACGTCGTGCCACTCACCCACGTGGTGCGCTCCATCCAGGAACCGTGGCTCGACCTGGGCACCGCCACCGGCCACCTCGCCGTCCTCGCCGGCCTGATCGTGCTGGCCACCGCCGGATGGCTCACCCTCAGCGCCCGGGCGGACGCGTGACCGGCGGCCACCCCGCCGGGACCGACACCGACACCCGAGGATGGCCGGGCGAGGCGGGCACCCTCGAGGAGGCCTTCGACGCTTACCGCCAGGAGTTGAGGAGCCACTGCCGCCGGATCCTGGGCTCGGGCTTCGAGGCCGAGGACGCGGTGCAGGAGACGATGGTGCGGGCCTGGTGTCACATCGACGGCTTCGAGGGTCGCTCGAGCCTCCGGTCGTGGCTGTATCGCATCGCGACCAATGTCTGCCTCGACATGCGGCGGCGGCCCGAACGCAGGGCCCAACCGATCGACCCGGGGCAGCCGTCCAGCGGAGGCGTCGTGCTGCAGCTCGCCCCGGCGGAACCCAAGTGGGTTCCATCCCCCCACCCTCGTGGGAACGGACCGCACCACAGCGAGCCGGCTGAGCTGACAATCTCACGTGAGGCGGTCCGTCTCGCCTTCGTGGCCGCCCTGCAGCTCCTGCCCCCGCGGCAGCGGGCGGTGCTTGTCCTGCGGGAGGTCCTGCGCTGGCAGGCCCGCGAGGTGGCCGAGCTCCTCGGCACAAGCGTCGCCTCGGTCAACAGCGCCCTAAAGCGCGCCCGCGCCACGCTCGAGACCGTCAGCCGCGAGACCACCGACCCGGCGGCGGTGGACGCCGAACAGCGAGCCCTGCTCGCTCGCTACCTGGATGCGTTCGAGCGCTACGACATCGCGTCGCTCGTGACGCTGGTCCGCGCCAACCCGTGAGAGCCTCACGGCGGGGTCGCCGTGGCGGGGCCGTTCTCGTGCCGGGCGGTCGGCGCCATCACCGCGGGTGGAGCCGGACGTCCCGGGACGCTGTGCGGCTGGGGGTTGGTGCCGGTCGCGTGCTCAACCGCCGAAGTGCGGCGCGAGCGAGTTCGTCGTGGGCGGACGGCGACATCCCGAACTCGTCGGGCCTGAATCGGCCGAAGCTGCCCAGCATCTCGACGAGCACCGAGCGGGAGAACCCAGCGTCCTTCTCGCTTGCCAGCTCACACAACCGCTCCAGGCCGAACCCGTTCGACCGCGCCGCGACGTCGACGAAGTCGCGTGGCCGCGTCCCGGCCCGGTCCCGGTCGCGCGGCCACGGCAGGCAGGGCGAGGTGAGGCCGGGGCATCACCCAGCGGGTGGTGGGGTCGGTGGTCCGAGCCGTCTGAGCAGAGCGAGCAACACGACCGCACGCTGATCGGTGCGGAGGTCTCGATGCAGCCAGACCGCGGTCGTGTGCTCGCGGCGCTCCCGCCAGGTGATCCTCAACGCCTGGCCCGTGGCGCTGGCCAGGAGGACGGTGCCCTCGCAGATGGCGCGGTCGTGCGTTCGTCGCCGCCACCGCACTGTCCAGGACCGCGTCGATGCGGCGAGCTCGATCGTCTCGGAGCGCCAGGTGCCGGTGATGCGAGCGAGCTCGCGATCGTTCTTGACGACGGCGACGACCCTGCCGAGACGGCCACGCTTCTCGATCTCAGCGAGAACGTTGCCATCGGCATCAGCCAGGAGGCCGGCCGTCCCCCGAGCATGCTCGTTCGCTTCGACGCGCCCGACGCGGCGGCGATCGATCAGCCAGACACCGCATGGATCCGTGTACCTCTGGCGCGACCCCCGGTGGACGACGACGATCGGCGCGTCTGTCAACGATCGGCCCGTCGTTCCCCGGCCATCGATCAGCGATTGGTCGAGGCACGCGACGGTCTTGTCGATCAGCTCGAGGCTCGGAACCGGGAGCGGCCCTGGATCGCGATAGCTCATGTGTCACCTGCGGTCCGCGACGCCCGGAAGATTAGAGGCGCCCACCGCCGCGCCGCACTGCGCGCCTCAGCCCCGCCGAACATCACGGCGTTCGCCGCTGAGGTAGGGCTCGCCTGCTGGCCATGCGCATCGTCACGCGGCCTCGCTGGTCGACGACGACGATCACGTCCGATGCATCATCGACCAGGGTGACAGGGTGATCGAGTTCTCATCCTCCCAAGGATCAGAGCCGCTCACCTCCCCAGGCCGCTTCAGAACCCAGGGGGCTACGGTGAGCGGTCTGGCCCCCGACTCGTCCCCGAAGAGCCCGCCCCCGCCGCCGCCACCGCCCGCGCCCCGGCAGACGCCATCTGGCTGGCGGGTGGACCCGGCGCCCGACGGTCGCGGGAGCCCGGCCCCGCCCAAGCCGCCCATGATCCCCCGCGGGAGGCTGTTCATCTGGCTGGCGCTTGCGCTCCTGGCGTTGAATCTCGCGATCTCGTTCATGACAGGGCGGCCGGAGGAGCGGAAGCGGGTGCCGTACCAGCCGTTCTTTGTCGACCAGGTGGAGGCGGGGAACGTCGAGGAGATCAGCTCCCGGGCGGACTCCATCGAGGGCGAGCTCGAGAGCGAGGCCACGTTCGACCCGCCGGGCGACGCCGAGCCGGTCGGGGTCACCAGGTTCAAAACCGAGGTCCCCGCGTTCATCGACCCGGCCGAGCTCACCAGGCTCCTCGCCCGTGAGAACGTGATCATCAACGCCGAGCCACCCGACGACGGCCGGTCGCTGTGGGGCTCGCTCGTGCTCGGCTTCCTGCCGACGATCCTGCTGATCGGGTTCTTCATCTGGATCTTCCGACGCCAGACCAGAGCGGGTGGGGGCGGGGTCCTCGGAGGCTTCGGGCGTTCCACCGCGCGGCGGGTCACACCCGGCGCGCAGGAGCGCGTCACCTTCGACGACGTCGCCGGGATCGACGAAGCCGAGAACGAGCTCGTCGAGGTCGTGGACTTCCTCAAGAACCCCGCGCGCTACACGAAGCTCGGCGCTCGGGTCCCTCGGGGGGTGATGCTGTACGGGCCGCCGGGGACCGGCAAGACGCTGCTCGCCCGCGCGGTCGCCGGCGAGGCGCACGCTGCCTTCTTCTCCAGTTCTGCCTCCGAGTTCGTCGAGGCGATCGTGGGTGTGGGTGCATCGCGCGTGCGCGACCTGTTCAAGCAGGCCAAGGAGGCGGCGCCGGCGATTGTCTTCATCGACGAGCTGGATGCGATCGGCCGCTCTCGGTCGGGCAACGTGGGCGGGATCAGTGGGGGTCACGACGAGCGCGAGCAGACGCTGAACCAGATCCTCACCGAGATGGACGGCTTCGAGCCCGGCACGAACGTGATCGTGCTCGGCGCCACGAACCGCCCCGAGGTCCTCGACCCGGCCCTCCTCCGCCCTGGGCGCTTCGACCGCCGCATCGCGGTCCAGCCCCCCGACCGCCCGGGCCGCGTGGCCATCCTGAGGATCCACGCCCGGTCGGTGCCGTGCGCGGCCGATGTCGACCTCGACCGCATCGCCGCCTCGACGCCGGGCGCGACCGGCGCCGACCTCGCGCTGATCGTCAACGAGGCGGCGTTGTTCGCCGCCCGCCGTGAGCACACGGCGGTGGAGCAGCGCGACTTCACCGACGCGATCGAGAAGATCGTCCTCGGCGCGGAGCGCCGGGTGGTGATGACCGACGCGGATCGCGAGCGCACCGCCTACCACGAGTCCGGTCACGCGCTGGTCGGCATGCTCACCCCGGGAGCCGATCCGGTGCGCAAGGTGTCGATCATCCCCCGTGGCCGGGCTCTGGGCGTCACGCTGGCCACTCCGGAGAGCGACCGCTACAGCTATCGCCGCGACGAGCTGCTCGCCAAGATCAAGGTGGCGCTGGGCGGACGTGCCGCCGAGAACGTGGTGTTCGGTGACCTGACCACCGGAGCGGAGTCGGACATCCAGAACCTGACGCAGATCGCCCGCAGCATGGTTGGCCGCTGGGGGATGAGCGATGTGATCGGCGCCATCGCGGTCACCGACGGCCGCGAGGACGGCCTGCTGCTGCCCGGCGCGTCACCAGTCTCAGCCCCGACCCAGCAGCTGGTCGACGAGGAGGTCCGCCGCATCGTCGACAGCGCCGAGGACGAGGTGATCGAGCTCCTCACACGCGAGCGCGGGCGGCTCGAGGCACTGGCACACGCCCTGCTGGAGCGCGAGACGCTCGACCAACCCGAGGCCTATGAGCTCGCGGGGGTCGACCTGCCCCAGCTCGACGCAGGGGTCCCCGAGGCCCACACCCCACCTGCGGCCCCCGTGCACGTGGGCGCCGCGCCCAGGCGAGGAACTCCGCCAGGCCGCTGAACATCGGCCGCACCAAGCTGCATGCTCTGGTCGCGGACCTGGTGCGCACGCTCTGCTGAACCGGTAGGCGGCACCACGCACCGTCGGACCGAATGGAAGCGGCGCGCTGAAGTCGTTCTCGTCTACGCGATCGAGCTTGAGCTCGGGCCCGAACAGAGAGGCGAGTTGTGAAGGCGATCGCCGGCGGGGGCCGATGGGCCGCCAGTCGATGCGATGTCGCTTGCCCCAGTGCTCGAGGACGAATACGCCCTCGGGTGCCATCCAGCGGAGAAGCTGCTCCTTGTAGTGCGAGGGCTGACCGCCGACCAGGGAGTGGAGACAGCCGGATCACCCTTCGACGAACGGTAGAAGCGGCGCATGACGCGCTCGGCCGTGCTCATGGCGAGACCCTCGTCCACGGTGTTGCACGCCCACCGCCGTGTCTCGCACTCCTCACGATGCGCTCGAGTTCAGCCATGTTTGACGCCCGGGTCATTCGGTCTCGCTCTCGAGCGGTGCCTCCAGGCGGACCAATCGGCCGTCCGGGTCGCGAACCGTCATGACCTGAGTCCCCCAATGCGTGGTGGTGAATTCACGAACACGATCTGCCGGAGCCTTGGGCCGACACTCTGCTGCGGTCGCGACGGCGAGATAGATGTCGGCGCCAAGAGGGTCGTCAAGGCTCTGCTCGGCGAGAAAGATCCGCGTGCCGTTGGCAGCAACGAGGACGCCGCTGCGGTGGTCCGTTTCGAACTCGAGCTTGAAGCCGAGCTCTTGCCAGAACGCCACGCTGCGTCCCCAGTCGTGCGTCTCCAGGTACACGAGTCCAATGCCTTGGGTCGTCACTCTGCCTCCTTCGTCGGGATCCTTGGTCTGGCGACAGCCGACCCACCGTCATGACCCGCGCCCGCCATCACGTCCGCTCGGACTGTGCAGTCGGCTGTGGGACTGTCGTTCTGTCGCGTTCGAGCAGCGGTTTGATGTCGAGGACCGGAGTGCCGTCGACGGCCTCGAGTGGTTCGACTTCGATCCGAGTTCCGTCGATGGCGCGGATGCGGACGGGGTGCACGCCGATGGGGTTGGGCCGATGCGGGGAACGAGTGCTGAAAACGCCGAGGAAGGGATTCGCCGGGTTGCCCTGGGGGTGCACGTCGAGGACGTCGCGTCGAGCGCGGTGAAGCCAGGTGAGGATGAGGCACTCGGCTCCGGGACGCAGGTCTCGAAGGGCAGATGCGAGATCGGCGTTGATGTGCAGCCATGCCGCCGGCGCGCCTTCCTCGCCTTGACAGGGTGCACGCGCCGGGTCGACGAGGCGCGATTCGACCCAGCCGATCGGCTGGAGCTGGAGCTCGCCGGGGGTCGCGCCGACGACACCGCCGTCCTCGGCGAAGGACGGTCTGCGGGCTTTGGCGGGCAGGAACCTCCATGCGACGAACGCCCCGAGAGCGGCAACGGTCGCCCCGATGGCCAAGCCGATGGACGCACCCTCGACGAAGCCTTGGCGCGCGGTTGCGACGAGCTGGCTGGCTGCCGGTGCGTCGAGCTGGGCCGCGACCGACACGGCGCCGGCAAGGGAGGTCCGGGCCTGGTCGAGCTGCTCGGTGGTGAGCAGGCCGGCGACGTCGGTCAGCGACGTCCGATAGCTGCTCGACACGAGGCTCCCGACGACCGCGACGCCGATGGCGGCGGCGCTCAGGCGCGTGGTGTCGTTGACGGCCGAGGCGACGCCGGCGCGGGCCGGTGGGACAGTGCTCATGAGCGATTCGACCGCGGGCGCCATCGTCGAGCCCATCCCGATGCCGGTGAGGGTGAGAGCGACGGCGAGCACGCCGTAGCCCGAGTCGGCGTCGATGGTGGCACCGGCTGCGAGGCCGCTCGCCGTGATCACGAGGCCTGCGGTGACGACCGCCCTCGTTCCTGCCCGCGCCGCCACGCGGATGGAGATCTGCGAGAACACGAGGACCATCGCGGGCAGCGGCAGCAGGCGCACACCGGCAGCAAGAGGGTCGTGGTCGAGGACCGACTGCAGCACCTGGGTCGACACGAACATGAGCCCGAACATGGCGAAGAACAGGGCCATGACCGCGACGACTGCCGCGCTGAAACGGGGGTCTCGGAAGAAGCCAAGGTCCAGCATCGGAGTGTCCGCTCGGCGTTCCCAGCCCACGAACGTCACGAACCCGACGATGGCGAGCCCGAAGCACGCGACCACGACGGGCTCGGTCCATCCCCGCTCCGGGCCCTCGGTCACCCCGTAGACAAGGGCGGCGAGACTGACGACCGACAGCCCAGCGCCGACCGGGTCGAGCCGACCGGCGGTGGGGTCCCGCGACTCGGGGATCGTGAATCGGCCGGCGACGAGCGCCCCGAGCACGAGAGGGAGGCTCATGACGAACACCGAGCCCCAGTAGAAATGGCGGAGCAGGACACCGCCCACCAGCGGTCCGAGCCCGAGTCCGAGCGCGGCCACGCTCGCCCACACGGCGATCGCCTTGGCGCGCGCCGTACGGCTGGTGAACACATGCGTCACGATCGACAACGTCGCCGGCACCACCATGGCCCCGCCGACGCCCATCACGGCGCGCGCCGCGATCAGCTCGCCCGACGAAGTCGCCACCGCAGACGCGGCCGAGGCAGCCCCGAACACCATGAGGCCGATGGCGAGGACGCGGCGGCGGCCGAACCTGTCGGCCAGCGCGCCGGCGGTCAGCAGGAGACCGGCGAAGACCAGCTCGTAGGCGTTGACGAACCATTGCAGCGCGCTGTTGCTGGCCTGCAGCTCGTCGGCCAGCGTCGGTAGGGCGACGTTGAGGATGGTCACGTCGAGGGTGATCACCATGAGGCTGGCGCACACGGTGACGAGCGCCGCAACCTTGCGCCCGTTGGTCGTCTCCGACATCTCGCGGTCGGACGCGGCGGCGAGGGGGGTGGGCGGGGCGGCCACCGTGTCCGTCATGCGTGGATGGTCGAGCCGTCGTAACGAGAAGTCAACGAGATGTTAGGTATCGTCCGTTATAAGGAATCGTTCTGATAGGGGCTTGATGGAGCTGCGCCAGCTCGCCTACTTCGTCACCGTTGCCGCCGAGGAGAGCTTCACCCGCGCCGCAGCGCGCCTGCACGTGGCTCAGCCCGGAGTCAGCCAGCAGATCCGGCGGCTGGAGGCCGAGCTCGGGACCGAGCTCTTCGATCGCTCCGCGAGACGTCCGCGGCTCACGACGGCAGGCAGCGCGCTCCTGCCGCATGCCCGGGACGCGCTGGCGGCCAGTGACGCAGGACGAGCCGCACTCGCCGCACTCGACGGAGTCGTCACCGGGCGGCTGCGACTCGGAACCATCCCCGGTATCCCCAGCATCGACCAGCCCGGCCTGCTCGCAGCGTTCCACGCTGCACATCCCCGTGTGGAGATCACCTTGGACGAGGGCCAGCCCTTGCCGCTGATCGAGGGGGTGCGACGTGATGACTACGACGCCGTGATCGTCGGCCTGTCCTCACCGCGTCCTCCAGATGGGCTGAGCGTCGAAGTGATCGACGTCGAGCCGCTCGTGCTCGTCACGTCACCGGATCATCCCTTGGCCGCTGGACCGAGCGCGTCGCTCACCGAGCTTCGGCGCGAGACGTTCGTCACCCTGACGAGAGGCTCCGCTCTGCGCCGCCACGTCGAGCAAGCCTGCGAGGCAGCCGGGTTCGCCGCCCGCATCGCCCTCGAGACCACCGACGTGCGCCTCCTCTGCGAGCTCGTCGGCCGCGGGCTCGGAGTGACGATCGTGCCCCGCTCGATCGCCGACCATGGCGTCGGCCACGGAACGTCGCTCGCCATCGTCGACATCGCCCCGCCGATCACCCGGCGCCACAGTGCACTGGCGTGGCGCACCCACCGGGAGCAGCCGCCGGCGGCCCAGGCGTTCCTGACCACCGCCCGCCGTTGGGCTGCCCAGGGAGGAGGCACCCAAAGTCTCAGCCCCGCCGTGCCGAAGTCGGCCGTTACCGGCGCTGACGCGGACTCGTCAGCGGGGTGAGATACCGCTCTGTTCGGTCGTGATCGGGCCCGCTCTACGAGATCCGCCGCTCGCGCACCTCGTAGTGCTGGGACCGCTCGTCGAAACGTGCGAGCAGCTCGCGGGCCGCGGGTGGCACCACCGAGGCGTCGTGGTCCTCGCCGGCGAAGGCCCGGACCGCGTCCATCGAGTCGAACCACATGACCGTGATGAACTCCACCTCGTCGGCGAGGTCGCGCCGGAATACCTGGATCTCCCGAAACCCCTCGATCGAACGGTCCTCGATGCTGGTGATGATCTCGTCGCGCAGCAGCGCCTCGTAGGTATCGGCGCTGCCCGGCGGGGTGTACCCGTGCCAGATGCGGCTGATCATGGGGTCTCGAAGGCCGTTTCGTAGTGGCCGACGTGGTCGTCGAATCGGGCGAGAACCTCGCGGGCCTCGTCGGCCACGACGGCGGTCTCGTAGTCGGGTCCTGCGAAGGCGCGGATGGCGTCGAGGTCGTCGAAGAACGTCAGGGACACGAACTCGGTCTCGTCGCCGGTCGTCCGCCGCAGCAGACGTGCGCCCTCGAACCCGGCGACACCCTGAAGCACGGGCAGGACCGCGGAGCGGTAGTGCCGCTCGTACTCCGGGGCGCGATCAGCCGGCGCCCAGCCTCGCCACACGCGTGTGATCACGGAGCCTCCCTTCTCACCGGACCGACGATAGGCCAGCCCGATCCTCGTGCTCACAGTCTATCATTCACTTAGACCGTGACAGGAGGAGAAGGCATGCCGATCTACGCGATCTGGGAGTCCCGGTTCCCCGCCCCGCGGCCGCGACCGGGCGCACCGTGACCGAAGCGATCTGGCGAGACATGACGAGCTTCGAGGGCTACCTGGACCACGAGCTGCTGGTCGACATCGACGATCCGGGGCACCTGGTGGTGGTCAGCCAGTGGGCGAGCCAGGAGCACGCCGACGAATCTCTGCGGCTCTACGCCGACCACCCGCACGCCCGCGCCGTGAACAACCTGGTCGCCGAGCCTCGACGCCGCATCCTCGCCGCGGCTGCGGGTGGCTGATCCGACGGCCAACCCACAGCTGCTGGTCCTCCTGGCCAACCTGGGGCGGCCACGGCGGCCCTCCGGGGTAGCCGCCCCAGACGCCGAACCGATCCTGCCCGACGCCACCGTTGCCTCCGCGCAGCTGGCGGAGGTGAGCGACCAGCCAGTCGCCGCGGCGGACCTCGCCGACCTCCGCCGGCTTCAACGGGCGTCGGTCCACGCAGCCGACGCCATCCTCGCCGGCGGGGCGCTGGACTCTGCTGAGCTCAACGCCCTCGCCGCCGGCAGCTACGCCCGCATTCAGCTCCTCGTGACCGACGGGGTACCGCGACGACAGCTGATCTGGACCGACACCTCGCTGGCCGCGGCGCTGGCCCGACGCCTCATCGAGGAGCTCAACACACTCGAACCCGACCGGCTCCGCCGTTGCGCCCGCCCCCAGTGCGACCTGCTCTTCTACGACACCACACGATCCCGCACCCGCAGATGGCACGCCGAAGACCCCTGCGGATGGCGTGAACGTCAGCGCGTCCACCGGCGGAGAACCTCAAGCTGAGCTCGACCAGACCATCGCGGGCTCCCGGTGTCGCCTCCCCCCGGCCACGTTCCGCTCGATCAGCCAGACGGCGTTCGGGCATGTTCACGTCAGCAGCTTGCTCGGACGCGACGTTTTCGGGCGGCCTTCGGCGCGGACGCTTCGACCCGTTGTTCACGAATGAGATGGAGCGGCTTCCCGCCCGAGGACCTCCTCGAACAGGTCGAGCATGGCCCGCCAGGCCCGATCGGCGGCCGCCCGGTCGTAGGCGAGCCCGGGGATGCCGGCCCGGTCACCACCATGGAGTTGACCCGGTTGCGTGGACACCTGATTCTGGCGTGAGGCCAGGGGAAGGAGTCCCGATTGTCGTTCATGTCGGCTCACCTGACGGCGGTCATTGTTTGGTCCCAGTCGATGCGGTGGGCATAGATCTTGGCGGTCTGCTTGACGCCCATGGGCAGCACGATCGGCAGGATCCGGTCGCGTACGGCCCGCCCGAACGGCCCGGGGGACTTGGTGTTGCCCACCCGCCGGGTGAGCTTGACGACGCGTTCGACGCGGGGCCGACGCCGGCGCTCGTAGGTTGCTAGCGCGGTGTCGACGTCCGCGATGTCGCGCAGGCACATGGCGAGCACCATGGCGTCCTCGAGGGCCATGGCCGATCCCTGGCCGGTATGGGGACCCATGACGTGGGCGGCGTCGCCGGCGAGCGCGACGCGTCCAGCGTGCCAGGTGGGCAGCGTCGCCAGGTCGTAGATGGGGAATCGGCCGATGCCGCTCTCGGTGGCCTGCAGCACCGTGGGGATCGGTTCGTGGTCGTCGCGGTGCAGCTCGACGAGCCGTGCCTTCCAGCGCTGGTCGTTGCCGCGGTCGGCCGCCTTGGGTTCGGTTGCCTCGGGTGTGTTCTGGAACCAGAAGATCTCGCCCGAGGGCGTCACCTGGTAACCGAAGAAGGCCCGTAGGCCAAAGGTCATTTCCATGACCGCGCCGGGCGGGGGGCCATTGGGCAGGCGGGCGAACCCACCGGTGCCGACCAGACCGGTGTAGGCGGGGACGGGCCCGGCGGGCAGGAGTGCCCGCCGGGCCGCCGAGTGGATCCCATCGCAGCCCACCAGGACGTCACCGGTGGCGTCGCTGCCATCCGCGAAGTGGGCCGTCACCCGGCTGCCGTCGTCGCTGAAATCGGCCAGGCGTTTGGCGAACTCGACCGCCACACCGTGTTCGATGGCCTGGTGGCGCAGGACCCGGTTGAGCGCTCCCCGCTTGATGAGCAGGAGCCCCTCGGGGTTGTGGCCGAGGTGCTTGCCCTTGTGGTTCACGAACTCGATGCCGGTCGTCGGGGTGCCGGCGGCGTCGACCTCGGCGCCGATACCCAGCGCGTCGAGCACGGCCCGCCCGTTCGGCGCGAGGTTGAGGAAGGCACCGACTTCGTCCTGAGGCGCGGGTTGGCCCTCGAACACGGTCGCCTCGATGCCCGCACGCCGCAAGAACATGCCCAGGACGGGTCCAGCGATGCCAGCACCGACGATCAACGCCCTGCGAGTTTCGGCCGCCATCGCCCGCGATGCTATATGGTTGCACGGTGAAAGCAAATAACAATGTGCTCCGGGCCGCCTCCGTGGCCTGCACGCGCTTCGCGGACGCCTACCGCCGGGGCAGCGATCAGGTCTACGACGCCACCCGCGTGGGCGTGCTACGCCTCGCCGCCGCACACGGGCCCATGCGGCCCACCGACGTGGCCGCCGAACTGGACGTCAACCCGTCGTCCATCACCCGCCAGGTCAAGGCCCTCCACGCCCTCGGCCACCTCGCCGTCGCCGGCGACCCCAGCGACGGGCGCGCCTACCTGGTGCAGGCCACCGACCAGGGCCGCGCCGAGCTGCGCTCATTCGACGACAAGGGCCTCGAGGTCTTTGCCACCGTCGTCGGGGACTGGAGCGAGCAAGATCTCCAGCTCCTCACCACCCTGCTCAACCGCATGGTCGACACGTGGGCTCGCACAGGCCAGGACAAGCGCGCGGAGGTCCACGCCCGCAAGCCTGCCGTCCGCGCCGACCCGTGGTGGGCCGGCTCCTGAAATCGGTTCCGCACCCATCGGCATCGCCCTCACGGATGACGGTGTCTGCGCGTGCTCATCGAGTGCTACCCGGTGACGACTATGTGGGCCTCGGCCCAGCCCAGCCTCGCGTCGGGCGCGTACGCCGACCTCTTCCATGACCAGGAACCGACACCGTGACCGTGGTGCAGACCAACGTCACCGAGTCCCCGGCCGCTCTATGCGGCCGTTCGCGACACCCACGCTCACGGCTAGCTGATCGGGGGCTTCGGACTCAGGGATGTGACGGTGGCGGCTCGACATCGGCGGATACCGGGCGCCTCAGTGCGGGCACGTCGTCTTCTGTGACGGCTCGAAGCAGGACACGCTGTCCCGTCGACTCCACCCCGGCGGTCTGCTCGGTGGCTCGGCCTTGGCGGGCGGCTCCGCGGCCGATGAGTTCTCGACGCGGAACACGTCAGAAGGCCATGGAGACGCACACGCTCGAGACCCCCGACGTCGACCTGACCTACGACGTCTATGGCCCGCTGCCGACGGTGGACCGACGGCCACCGTTGGTCATGATCGGCCAGCCCATGGACGCCAGCGGCTTCAGCACGTTGGCCTCGTACTTCCCCGACCGCACCGTGATCACGTACGACCCACGCGGCCTCGGCCGCAGCACGCGCAAGGACGGCCGGGTCGACAACGTGCCCGAGGTCCAGGCTGCCGACGTGCACGCGCTCATCCAGACCGTGGGCGGCCCGGTCGAGATGTTCGCGAGCAGCGGCGGCGCGGTGACCGCGCTCGCCCTCGTGGCGGCGTCGCCCGACGACGTGACCACCCTGGTGGCGCACGAACCGCCGCTTATCCCGGTGCTCCCTGACGCCAAGGCGGCAGAGCGCGCCCGCGCCGGCTTCCGGGATGCGTACGAGGCCATGGGCTGGGGCGCCGGCATGGCGGCCTTCATCGCGATGACGTCGTGGCAAGGCGAGTTCACCGACGACTACTTCGCCCAACCCGCCCCGGATCCGGCCGCGTTCGGGATGCCGACCGACGACGACGGCTCCCGTGACGACCCGCTGCTCTCGGACCGGTCATGGGCGGTCAGCAGCTACCGCCCCGACCTCGACGCGCTGGCCGCGGCGCCGACCCGGATCGTGATCGCAGTCGGCGAGGAGTCTGCGAACACCTTCACGGGGCGCACCTCGGTGGCGACCGCCGAGCTGCTCGGCCAGCATGCGACCGCGTTCCCGAGCCACCACGGCGGCTTCCTCAGTGACGAGTTCGGCTACGCCGGCCAACCGGAGGCTTTCGCCCGCAGGCTGCGCGAGGTCCTCGACGACGCCGGCTGACGCCGTGCGGTGATGGCACCGTCCCGAGCAGCACCACGTCCGGGTCGCGGCGGCCGACCGGCATGTCGAGCGTCTCGACGTCGGTGCGGACCTCCGCCATGCGTCCCGCCAACGTGGAGGAGCGTGAGGCGCTCCAGACCGCCAGCACCTGCATGAGGTCACCCGCGACGACATCGTCGCAGTACGTGACGCGCTCCAGGGAGACCACGATCGTTGCCCTGCGGTCGTTGTTGCGGGTCTGCAAGAAGACCGGTCGGGTCGTCCGCGACCCCACCACCCGTGTGCACGTGGCCCGCAAGCCCGATGGCGTGCTGCTCCCCTTGGAGGCCGAAGACGTCAGCGTGGCGGTGGCCACCACCACGACCGCGGCGGACTGCCCCATCCTCGCCTTGGCCGGGATCCACGCGGCACGCCCCAAAGCGATCCGCCACCTCCTTGTCGATGACGTCGAGCTGGCCAACCGCCGGCTCGTCATCGCTGGGCGGTCCGTCCTCAGCACACAGCGATGGAATCTCGGGCCATCGGCAAGCTCTGGGCCACCAAAGCCGTGCGCTGCCTGACCGCCACGCTCGAACGACTCCGCGTCGGCCGCCAACTCGACGAGGCCCTCAGCCACGGCCCCGACCCGCTCCAACTGGCCGCCGTGTTCGGGCTCGACGAAAGAACGCCATCCGCTACGCCAACGCCGCTCGACAGCTCCTGACCACACCGGCAGAGCTCCACCTCGCCACCCGCTCATCGGTGACCGACTGACCACGAGCCGGCGATGGGAGGCGCTCTGGTCGGGACTTCCCGCAACGTTGTGTGGCAGCGGTGGCGGTGGCGGTGCGAGCGCCTACCGGGCAATCCGCGCTCGGTGACGTGAGGCTCGCGGTCGACTCGCAGCCGAGCCCGAGGTGCCGTTCAGCGCTGGCCGCCTCGAGTCAACCGGCCGTCGTTCTGAGCGGCTTCGCGCATCTCGATGGCTCGCGGATCAGGCGGCGCCTCGGCGTCGTCGATCCGCCCAACTCGTGAGGTCCAATGTCCCGAAACGGGACGCGCCGCGCCCTCCCTGCCGCAGAGATGCACTGCGCGGTCGGAGATAGTTTGGGGTCCCGTCGACGGGCGCCGCCGGCGACGTACTCGGGAGCGCGGTATGAGCTACGTAGTGGACTTCGTCAACGTCTCCACCGTCGGCCTGGAGTCGTCGCCGGTGGCAGCCGCATTGGCTGGCCTGCGGGCGAACGAGGCTCGATACTTCAAGAACAAGTACGACCACGTCTTCGCGGTCGAACCGGCCTCCAAGGCCAAGAAGGCCGTCGATTGGGTGCACCGCGTCCTCAAGGAGGAGCGCGACATCGCCATCGCGTCGCCCCCACTCGAGGCGACGACCTTCCAGGTCGAGAACATCCGGTGGACCTACGTGTTCTACGAGAGCGGGCTCTCGATCAACGTGCTGTACCCGCTCGACGACCCGAAGAAGCGAGCCGTCGGGTTCAAGCTCTCCGAAGGGATGGAGGTCCCCGCCGAGCTCGGCTCATTCAAGTTCGCGAGACAGAAGTCGAAGCTGGCCGGGACGATCCGCGGCTCGTACTTCGTGATCAAGGGCGAGTACTGAGCCCGTCGAGCCTAGAGTCCGACGTCGTTGTAGGGGATGCGCGTGTCGCGCCAGAACGCGCAGCCGAAGGCTGAGAATCGCATCAGATCCGGCGATCGGCGTGTGCTCTCGAGTGCACGTGGCCGGCGTCACGGTGCGCACCGAGCTGCCGATCTCGTGCACGCTTCGGATCCGCGGAACGCGCCAGAACGCAAGCACAGATCACCCGCGCCAGAACGTCGAGCATTGCGCCATGGAGACTGCGCACCGAACGGCGCATCTGTCGCTGGCCGGCGAGCGAACGGCAACGCACCGAACGACCGATGGAGAGCCGGTCGCATCTCTGGTCCAGGGAGTATGGAATCGCTGGTCCGGCCGTAGCCGGGTATGTCTCGCCGACGTTGTTGGCCGCGCTGGACACCCAACGGCGCGCCGATGACCCTGTGATTGGGGGCGGGTCGGGCGGCTCGACCCGCGCACCATGCGGCTCATGAGGCCTCGATGATCCTCTTGAGCGTCATGAGGTTCCGTCTCATGCCCCGCTTGAAGAGGTGTGTCGCGACGCCGTCGAGTTGAGCGAGAGGGCCGGGCAGTCCGGTGCCACTGATGCGCCCGTCGAGCGTGACGAGGGTTCCTACCCGGCTCGGTCGAAGCTCGTAGCGATATCGGAATGGCGTCGGGCCGTCGCGGCTTTCGAGGGTGACGCGACGGTTGATTTCGTGCTCGGTGACTTCGACGTCATTGGTCGTCTGGCCAGAAGGCAGCGAACGAGTGACGCGATAGCGCGCGCCGATGCCGCCGTGCCCCTCCGTTGTCTGGGTGATGTCGTCGACGGCGTCATACCACCGCGGCATGTTCCGGGGTTCGGCGATGAGGGCGAAAACCTCGGTGGGCGGACGACCGATGTCAATGGTGAGCCGGAACTGTCCCATGGTGGCCTCGTAGTCGATTCGGGTCGGTGGGTCAGATGGCCACGGGCCGTGCTGCATCGAGGAGGTCGGCGGCGGCGGGGTCGTGGGCAGCGAGGATCTGCATGCCTGGCTGGTTCGACCGCAGCGTGAGGACGTCGTCGCGTGTCTTTCGCAGCTGACGCCGATTCCCGACGCCTCCGGTTCCACCGCGCTCGAACGCGTGGATGTCGTAGGTGAGGTCGCCTGCGAGCAGGAGCGGGGGTGCATCACGACGTCGAACCAGCATGGACATCGAGCCGTGGGTGTGCCCGGGGGTGGGAAGCAGGACCAGGGAGCCATCGTCGAAGACGTCGTGTCCGCTGGTGAAGGGTGCCAGCGACGGGTCCGTGAGCGGAGGGAGATCGACGGGTGACCACCGCAGGCCTGGACGGTCGATGTGGTCACGAAGCAGTCCCCGCGCTGCGGCCATCGGCCGGTGGAGCGATCGCCATTCATCGGCCGAGACAAGGAGTTCGGCGTTGGGGATCTCGGCGACGCCGCCGATGTGATCTTGATGGAGGTGGGAGATCACCGCCGTTGTGACATCGGCAGGGTGGTAGCCGAGGCGCGCCAGTCCGGCGCTCACGGTCTCGTCCTCGTTGACCTCGAATCGGGCGAGTCGCCGATAGATCAGGCCGACCGGCCCATCGGGGAAGTAGTGGGGATCGGTCACCGATGCCCGATCCTGGCCCGTGTCGAAGAGGACGAGGCCGTCGGTGTGTTCGATGACGTAGACGTTGATCGGGCGGCCGGTCAGCCACTGCCGTGACGTGAGGATCCACCAGTACATAGGTGAGCGCCCGCGGTAGGCGTGCTGGGGGTGGATGTCGACGGTTCCGGTGCTGAATCTCTCGACGCGTGTGACCTGGGGTGCCATGACCGTTTCCTTCCGGTAGCGTAAGCAGTACGCTATCAGTAGCGTATGAGATACCCAACACCCGGATCGGAGGAGGTATGGCAGACAAGCGCCGGACCCCGGCCAGGGGCCGGGCGGGGCGAGTGCCGCGCAACACGCTGTCCCGCGATCGCATCATTGACGCCGCGCTCGCCCTCCTCGACGCCGAGGGGCTCGAGGCAATGACGATGCCGGCCCTCGCGAAGCGCCTCGGAGTGGGGACCATGTCGCTGTACCGACACGTCAACGACAAGGACGATCTCGTCAACGCGGTAGCCGAACGGGTCCTCGGCGGAGTGGCCGTGCCCGATGGCGCGCCCGGCGACTGGGAAGGCCGCGTGGTCGGCTACGTCGGGGCTCTTCGGCGGGCGGCCATCGAGCACCCGGCGCTGTCGCGAATCCTGGCCGAGCGAGGGCTCACGGTCCGCTCGGTCTTCGACCAACTAGAAGCCGTCCACGCCATCCTCCGCAACGCCGGGTTTTCCGAACTCGGAGCGGTCCGAACCTTCTACTCGCTGCTCACCTATGTGTTCGGATTCGTCGTCTGGGAGCTACCACGCGTGCATCAGCAACCCCCCGCCGCGTATACAGCGGCATGGAACGACGCCCTCGATCATGTCGACGCCGCCGTCTACCCGAACCTCCTCGCGCTTCGCAACGAACTCGCGACCACCGCCTCGTCGGACCAGTTCGACTACGGACTGGAGCACCTCGTCCGGTCATTGCGCCCGCCCGGTTGACTCCCCGGATCCGAGGCGGAGGGCCCCCGGCCGACGCAGGGGCGCGATGGGTACGAGATCCGTGACGGGCCGGAGGGACGACCCTTCCATGGAGCGGTGGGTAGGTCGTCGTGTGGACCTTGCGCAGAGTCGCCACGCCCGCCAAGTGCCGTTCAGCGCGGAGCACTCCCGCGGTTCGGGACGTCGTTCTCGCGCGCCGGAGCGACGGTTGAACTGACCACACATCCGTCGTTCTGGACGACGAACATGCCAGCCGTCGTCGCTCCGTATCCTCCTCGGTCGTGGCCATCGTCGATCGGTTCCGCAAGAAGCCCGAGATAGAGCTGACTGCCGAGCTCGTGCGAGAGCTGCTGCGGGACCAGCAGCCCGACCTGGCTGACCGTCCTCTCACGCTCGGCGCGCACGCGGTTGGGACAACCAGTTGTGGCGGCTCGGCGACGATCTCGCCGTCCGGCTCCCCTGGCAGACCGAGACAGCAGATTCGCTGCTGCTCAAGGAGAACACCTGGCTTCCCGTCCTGGCCCCGCTCTTGCCCGTTCCAGTCCCCGTTCCCCAGCGCCTCGGTCAACCCTCTGCGCGATACCCCCATCCCTGGATCGTCACAACTTGGGTCCCAGGTATGCCCGCCGACCGTGCTCCCGCCACGTGCAGCGGCCCGGCAGCCGATGCGCTGGCAGCCTTCCTGACCGCCCTGCACCGGCCCGTCCCCGTCGGGGCGCCGGAAGGACGCGGGAGAGGAGGAGCACTGACGCAAGTTGCGAGAGGCGTCGCACGGCAGTTCGACGCAATGACGGACCTCTACACCGCAGTGGCCGAGACTGAGCAGGAGCCGCCTCCCGATCCGGACACAGTCCGAGCAATCTGGGACGACGCGGTAGCCGCGCCCGGATGGGAAGGGCCGCCGCTGTGGCTGCACGGGGACCTGCACCCAGCCAACGTCCTCACCGCGGACGGCAACTTCTGTGGCGTGGTCGACTTCGGCGACCTGTGCGCTGGCGATCCAGCCCTCGACCTGGCCGCCTGTTGGATACTCCTCCCGGATCACGAGGCGATCGAACGCTTCCAGTCGGCCTACCCGCCGGCTATGGACGACGCGACCTGGCGCCGTGCCCGTGGCTGGGCCGTGTGGCGGGCCCTCGGCAGCCTCCTCATCGCAGCGGCTGGTCACCCCGGTGGGAAGCCAAGCTCGGGTCCGCCAGCGCTCGCCTCCCTGCAACGTCTCACCGCATCAGTCGCGCAGCCACCTAGTCCCTAGTCCTTGCGCTGGGGACCACGGCTAGGCAGTCCTCCGGATTCGACCGGGGCCGTGGTCGCAGGACGCTGCTGGTGTCATCCAAAAGAGATGGCACGCAAAGGAAGGGGAGATCCATGTCCGAGCAGACACCCACCGTCGACCCGCATCGAGTTGAGCGTGCAGGCGGTGTCGCGACCGCACGGTTTCGACGCATGAGCGGGCTGCGTCGGGTCGATCCCGCGCGGCGGCGGGGGCCGCTGTACCGGGGCTACGCCTGGCTGTCGGCGACCCGACCCTTCGCCTGGGTGGCCCGGCGGATCGGGTGGAAGCTCGACCCGGTGCTGCTGCGCCTGACCGGCGGGCGCTTCGGCGCCGGGCTGTTACTGCGGACCGCAGTCCTGGAGACCCGGGGTGCCCGCACCGGTGCTGTCCGCCGCAACGCCCTCATCTACTTCCACGATGGCGACGACGTGATCGTGATGGCCGCGCACCTCGGCCTGCCCACCCACCCGAGCTGGTACCACAACCTGATGGCGACACCCGACGTGACCTTCGGCGGCGAACCGTTCCGGGCGTCGGTGGTGGAAGACGACGTCGACCGCCTGTGGGCCGCCGCCGACCGTGTCTTCCCGCCGTACGCCCGCTACCGGCGCCAGGCGGCCGAGTCGGGGCGGACGATCCCGCTCGTGCGGCTTCGCCCTCGCCCTGGAAGTCGCTGACCAGCGCCTCGACCTCCGCCTCGGTCACCGGGGTCAGCGCCAGCCCGAAACGTCGGCGATGCACTCGGGCTCAGCGACGGTCGGCGCGCTCTTCGCCTCCCCGTGGACGAGCAGCGTCAGGCGCTCGCCGAGGCGGTCGGCGGCGAACTCGTTGAGGGCGGCGACGCCGTCCGCCGTCGTGCGGGTCCCGGTACTGCTTCGTTGGAGGAAAGGGCAAACGTTGCCTGACGCGGCAGTAGCCCCAAGGCACGGTCGTGGGGAACCCAACCCTCGCGGGCAGCTCGGCCCTCGCGATCGAGGGCGTACGAGTCGGCGATCTGTCCGAGCCGTGCCGGCACAGAACACTGCGCCAGAACGACGTCGGCTCGAGCCTGATGTCCGCGCACCGATCGGCGCGTCTGTCGTCGGCCGGCGATACGGCGTGGGCGCACTGATCGACCGTCACGGGGCGCGCTCGGGCGGCTGGGATTCTCAGGCGATCGGATCGCTCGACTTCCGGGGCCGGCTGTTCGACCGGCGGTGCACCGGCAGTCAGTACGTGTCGCCCCTGTTCGACGGATCGGGCGAGGTTCTCGTACTCGTCTGCGGCCAGGCCGAACTCGTCGGGTGGGAACCGACGAGAGCGGCCGAGCATGTCGACGAGCACCGAGGTGGAGAACCCGCTGTCGTTCTCGCTCGCCAACTCGCACAGCTGATCCAGGCCGGACGGGACTGTCGCGTGTGGAGGTGAGGTTGCGTCAGGCGGCCTGGGTGGCCGGTGGGGCCATGTTCAGGGCGCCTTGGCGTGCACGGTCACCTTCTTCAGTGTGCCGGTGAAGGTGAACGGGGGCTCGTAGGTGGGTGACATCGGTGTGCCCCAGTCCTCGCCCACGTCGAAGGTGTCGTCGGTCGAGAAGTAGACGGGGACGGTGTTGTCGATCCGGCCGTCTGCGACGGTGGTGCCGTTGACCGACAGGGTGCCGGTGCCGCCCTTGCCGGGGCCGCCGCCGTCGTAGGCGAAGTCGAAGCGGATCGTGCACTTCCCCTCGGGAAGTGGTTCGGTGGCGGTGATCGTGTAGCGGTCGCGTCCGAGCCAGTTGTACTGGAAGGTCGGCTTGCCCTCGAGGACGAATAGGGCGTAGCCGCCGGTCTCGCCTCCGAGGGTGACGAGCATGCCTTCGGCGTCGCCATCGGGGTTTTCGACCTCGGCGACGATGGAGAACGACCGGTTCTTGATGTTGATGGCGGCGTCCTCGGGGAGGCGGATGGTGCCGGGCCCGTAGCTGGCCATGTCGCCGGACACGAGTCTTGGCCGTTCGGCGACCACGATCTCGTTGAAGTCGTTGGCCATCGGATAGACGTTGTACTTGCGGGCCTCGGTGTCGAAGAGTGCCTGTAGCTCGGCGAGTTTGTCCGGGTGCTCCTCGGCCAGGTCGTTGGCGTGGCCGAAGTCGTTTCTCATGTCGTAGAGCTCCCAGACGTCGTCGTCGAAGGAGGGACGGGCCTGGGCGGCGACGGTCACGCCGTCGAGGCCGTGGCGGGTGCCGGCCCACCAACCTTCGTGGTAGACGGCCCGACTGCCGGTCAGCTCGAAGTACTGCGTGGTGTGCGCGTCCTGCGCCTTGGCGTCGTCGAGGGTGTAGAGCATGCTCACGCCGTCCATCGGCTTCTGGTCGATGCCGTTGACTCGCGTCGGCTCCGGTACCCCGGCGCACTCCAGGATGGTCGGGGCCACGTCGATGAGATGGTGGAACTGCCCGCGGATGCCGCCGTGGTCCGTGATGCGCGCCGGCCATGACATGACGGCGCCCGTGCTGCAGCCCCCGCCCGAGGTCACCGTCTTGCCGTAGGTGAACGGCGTGGACGTGGCGTAGGCCCACGCGGCCGGGTAGCAGCCATGCGACCCCGGGGAGCCGAAGTCGTCCATCTGCGCCGCCAGGTCCTCGAGCGACTCCGGCACGCCGTTCCAGTAGCTCAGCTTGTTCATGATGCCGTGCAGGCCGCCCTCGGGCGTCGGGCCGTTGTCCCCGGCGATGTAGACGATGAGCGTGTTGTCGAGCTCGCCGGTCTCCTCGATGACGTCGACGATCCGGCCGATCTGGTGGTCGGTGTATTCGACCGCCGCGCAGAAGACCTCCATCCAACGGGCACCGACCTTCTTGTCGGTGTCGGTGATGTCGTCCCACGCCGGCAGTGCCCCCGGCCGGGGCGCCAGCTGGGTGTCGGCCGGGACGATCCCCAGCTCCTTCTGCCGGGCCAGGATGCGGTCACGGAGCACGTCGTAGCCGTCATCGAACTGGCCCCGGTAGCGCTCGATGAACTCTCTGGGCACCCCGACCGGCGGCTTGTGCGCGCTCGGGGCGTAGTACGCGATCCAGGGCTTGTCGGGATGGATCGACTTCTGCCGCTGGATCCACGTGATGGTCTTGTCGGCCATGTCGGCCTCCAAGTGGTAGCCCTCCTCGGGCGTCTTCGGGGCCTGCAAGGGCGTGCTGTTCTCCCACAGCGGCGGGTGCCACTGGCTCACGCCGGGCCCGAAGAAGCCGTAGAAGTAGTCGGTGCCCATGCCCCGGGGCCACCGGTCGAACGGTCCGGCGACGGTGATCTCGTGGATCGGGGTCAGGTGGGTCTTGCCGATCCAGGCCGTGCCGTACCCGTTGAACCGCAGGATCTCGAGCACGGTCGCGGCGCTGCGCGGGATGTTGCCGTTGTATCCCGGGAACCCGGAGGAGCCCTCGGGGACGCTGCCCATGGCGACGTTGTGGGCGTTTCGTCCGGTGAGTAGCGCGGCGCGCGACGCGGCGCACACGGGGGTGGTGTGGAAGTTGGTGAAGGTCAGCCCCTGCTGCGCAACGCGGTCGAAGGTCGGCGTGTTCGCCGGCCCGCCGAACGCGCTCATGTGGCCGTACCCGATGTCGTCGCCCATGACCAGCAACACGTTCGGCGCACCGACTGGCGCCCTCAACGGCTCGGGATAGTCCGCCTCCGAATCCTTGAAGGCCACCTCGATCCTTCCCCGGAACGCCGGGTCCGAGGGCGGCAGCACAGTCCGGTCGACCGATGAGGCCTCACGCGCGCTGGTCATAGCCGAGTTCTCGCAGTCCCGGCGGCAGTACGCATCATCCGCGCTGGGTGATACGGCATCCGGCCCTGCTGGCGGGGTCAGCGGTCTCTTCGCCGGCGACTCGCGTCGCCTCCGTCCGGCGTAGCGGTTCGACATCGCCTCGGCGCCCGGTCGTCGTCAGGCCACTCATACCTACATCTACCAGGGCATTCGCGTGCCCTCGACAGGACTCGAACCTGTGGCCTACCGCTTAGGAGACTCGGCCCGCCGGTCCATGACGTTCACCGCGGTCCGCTGACCTGCACCGATTCCGCTCGTCGATCCGCTCCGTGCGCTCGGGTCCGTGTCGGTCGCTGCTGTTTGGGTCCTGCATATGGTCCCGTACGCAGCCCGCAGCCAACCTGCGGCTCGACCTGAGGCTCGTTGCGCGCCAGCCCGCCGCCTTCGACCACGCGTATATCGCCTTCGGCGTTCTCCTCGACGATGACACCGTTGCCGTACCGGACATCGGTGAGATCGCCGTCCCGGCCTCGGGCGGCTCGGGGGCGGTGCTGGTTCGGGGTGTCGTTGCCCACAGGTGGCATGACCTGGCCTCCTCGGTGCGGCTCACGCGTGAAAGGCGCGAGGACGGCGGTCAGATACGCGGTTTGACGCGATCGATGGAACCGGGTCGGCGGCTCGGTCATGGAACAGGCGCTGTCGAAACGATCAGGAGGAACCATGATCGAGCACTCGTTCCGGACGCCGCCGCCCCGTCCCCCGGATGCGCGGAGGCGCTGGCGCCGTGCGCTGACACTGGTGGTGGCGTTGGTGCCGTTGTTGTCGGCGTGCAACGTGTGGGAACAGGTCGGTCGTCTGCCGAACGCCAGCCGCTTCAACCCCGAGGAGGCGGCGATCACACCCAACAAGGTCGCGTCGCTGCATGACGCATGGTCCTCACAGGTCTCCGGCAGCTTCTCCGAGCCGATCCTGGCCGACGGCAAGCTGTACACGACCGTCGACGGGGCCGGTGGCGGCCGGGTGCGGTCCTACGACGCCGCCACGGGCGCGGTGCTGTGGGACGCGCCGGTGCCGGCGCCCGCGACGGCCGGGTCGTCGGGCCCGGTCGTGTCGGTGGGCGGCGCCCTGTGGGTGAGCCGGGCCGGTGGCGGCGGGTCCGCCTGCGCCTCGCTGCTCAACCGGCTCGACCCCGCCACGGGGAACGTCCTCACCTCCGAGACCACAGGGCCGGCCGTCACGGGCCCGGTCGTCGCCGCGGGCACGACGGCGGCCTTCGTCACGAAGCCCGGCTGCAGCCAGACCGGCAACCGGGCGCGGCTGTCCGTGCGGGACCTCAGCGGCGCGACGGGGAGCTGGACGTTCTCCTTCCCGGACGGTGACTTCCCGACCCCGCCCTCGATCGGGAACGGGAAGATCTACGTGGCCTCGGGGAACCAGGTGTACGCGTTCGACGCGGCCGGCTGCGGGGCGGCCACCTGCGTGCCGGTGTGGACCACGTCCCTGGACCTGGACGGCGGGCGCGTCGATGCCGCCGGCTCCCGGCCCGTCATCGGCCCCGACGACACCGTGTACGTCGGCGCCCTGGCCGGGGGCCTGCAGACCCTCGTCCGCGCCCTCGACGGCCAGACGGGTGCCCACCTCTGGCGCACCGACGTCCACCCGGGCCCGGGGCCGGGCTGGCAGAACCTGGCGCTAGCGCACGGGCAGCTCTACGTCTCCGACCAGCGCCACGGGAGCCCGGGGAACGCGCTCGAGGTGTTCGCGGCCGAGGGGTGCGGGCAGCCGGTCTGCGCCCCCGCGTGGTCCGCCTCGATCGACGGCCCGCCGGTCGCCGGGCTGACGGTCGGCGGCGACGTGCTGTACGTCGGCCTGTTCGGGCAGACGAACAGCCGGCTGGTCGCCTTCGACGCCCGGGGCTGCGGGTCCGCCACCTGTGCCCGGCTCGGCGCAGTCGACTTCGGCGACCGTCAGCCGCTCCACGTGTCCGTGGCCGACGGCCGGCTTGCCGTCGTCAGCGCGGGCTCGGCGGGATACTCCCTGCGGGTACTGGTGCCGCGCTGATCCCGCACTCAGCCTGAGCAACGGGTGGCCGGCTCCCCACGGGCGCCGGCCACCCGGCACGTCAGGTGACGCATCGCGGGCGAGAAGCGCCTTCGCCAACGCATCGACCTGGGCCAGGATCCGGTCGGTCGTGTAGACGGTCGGGTCGGCCAGCCGGAGCCGCACCAGCTCTCCGCCATCACCTGCAGCATGCGAGCCCCGCTCAGTTGTTGTGCAGCCATCTGGGCCGTGTCGGGCACTAGACGAGAACGAGGCGCGCGACCTCGCGTCGCACCTCCTCGCTGCGATGGAGCCGACCAGCGACGACGAGTGGGTGATCACGCGAGTCAGGCCGCGTCCGTAGCCAGTGCCCGATCCTCCGTCCGCTGGTGGACGCCGCTGCTGCAACGACCGATCTCACGCACGTGCGGGTACGCGGGACGCGCCACACGCTGCGTCAGCCGGCGGCGCGTGACCCCGACAGGTCTAGGAAGGCGTCGAGTTCACACAGCGTGAGGTCGCACAGCAGCAGCGTGTGAGCGCAGCAACTGACCTCACCAGCGCTTTCGCGTGCCCTCGACAGGACTCGAACCTGTGGCCTACCGCTTAGGAGGCGGGCCCAGCCGGTCCGAGGAGTCGTCTCGAGCTGTGTGAGCTGCGGTTCTGCCGCGGGATCGTCCAGCTGGTGCCATCCAGATCGTCTCGTTCGCTGGAGATTGGCTCCTGTGTAAGCACCCGAGCCTCATCTCTCGTGGGTTCATGGTCGAGGTTTCTTGGTTGCTACGTGTCTGCCCGGTGGGCGAGGTCGTTGGCGACCGCATTGATGACTGACTGTGCGACGTCGGCAGCCCAGCAGACATGGTCGGAGTCGATGTCGGAAGAAGCGGAGCGCCTGTACTCCGCGAGACCACGGTCTCGGCGGACGGCATCGGGGTCGGCCACGCCCGCCAGCACGGTGAGGGCGTTTGGGAGCGTTGAGTCGGGGGGGGGCGCCATAGGTGGCGAAGTAGGCGCCGCAAGCCGTTTGGATCGCGGGCCCGGGCGGTCGCCGGGGCCCGCGTCGTCACGGCGGTCGCGATGGAGGTCGGCGGCAGCCCGTCCCGCGACCGGCGGCAGATCGAGGTAGGTGAGGAGCCCGGGCCGGGCGGCGACCACATAGGGGACGGCGTTGACGCAGTGCAGCGCGGTGGCCACGATGCCGGGGTTCCGCTCGAGGCCGGCGGCGATCGACTCGGGGTGGAGCTTCTTGAACGTCACGAGCGTGCCGGGGTCGCCGGTGACCTCGACCTCGAAGCGCTCGCCGCCAGGCCCGAAGGCCCACGGTGGGTCGAGGTGCTCCTCGCCCATCAGCCAGTTGACCGCGGCGGAGATGACAGGCTCGCCGTCGACCAGGCCTTCCCATCGGGGCTGAACGCGGATACACGTGGTTGTCCGGCGGGGCAGAAGCGAGTATGGCGGCTGTCCCCACGAGGTAGACGCGAGGTACCGGAGACCGCCTGACGGATCTCCGCCAGCCGCTGGCCCTCGATGGTGCCGGCCATGATCGGAGTGTCGTTGACCGGAGGTCGTGACGAGCCGGGAAGGCATCCCGTCGATGCGTCGCGGACCCTGCGCCTCGTCCCGGACACGACTGAACTCTCCCCCGCCCGCCAGTTCGTGCGGGCCACGCTGGGGGGATGGGGACTGACCGACCAGGCCGCCCACCTCGAGCTGGCCGTCAGCGAGCTGGTGACCAACGCCCTCCTGCACGGCGAAGGGGAGATCGACGTGACGGTCGAGCTGCACGGCGACCGGGTGCGGCTGGCGGTCGAGGACGAGGGCTTCGGGCCCGAGCCGATCCGGTTCAGAGAGCCGACCAGCACGGGTAGCGGTGGGTGGGGCCTCCGCCTGGTCGACGGGATCTCGAACTCGTGGGGTGCGCATCGGGTGCCAGGCCGCACCCTCGTGTGGATGGAGCGACAGCTGCCGTCGTGACTAGGGCGTGGTCCGGCGGAGGGCGAGCAGCGCCACGTCGTCCTGGGCGCGTTCGACGCCGACCAAGCGGGCCATGACCCGGCTGCAGACCTGCTCGACCGGTTCGGCCCTGACGACATCGCACAGGCGGCTGATGCGATCGTCGAGCCGGACGTCACGCCGCTCGATCAACCCGTCGGTGTAGAAGCAGATCACCGCACCCGGAGGCAGCTCCACCGTCGTCGTCGGACGCGGCCGGGAGGACGGGATGCCGAGCGGCGGCCCGATGGCCAGATCCAGGTAGCGGCCCGGTCCGTCACCGCTCGCCATGACCGGGGCCGGGTGCCCGGCCAGCGCGACGTGGATACGGTCGGAGTCGGCGTCGATGCAGGCGACGACGGCCGTGGCCATCTGCCCCGGCTCGAAGTGCTGCAGCTGGCTATCGACCAGGTCGAGCACGGCACCGGGGTCGCGCTGGTCGGCGTACCCGTTGGCCCGCAGCGAGCTGCGCAGCCGACCCATGACGACCGCGGCGCGCAGGCCCTTGCCGACCACGTCACCGACGGTGACGACCACCCGCCCGGACGGCAGGACGAACATGTCGTACCAGTCACCCCCAACGGTCCCGGCACCGGCGATGTAGCGCACGGCCGTCTCGAACCCGGCCACGTCGGGGAGCTGGTCGGGCAGCAGGCTCCGCTGCATCACCAGCGACGCGTTCCGGTCGGACTCGGACAGCGACGCCTGGGTGGCGAGCGCGACCCGATCGGCCACCATCTGGAGCAGGTCGGCATCCTCATCGTCGAAGTGGCGTCGCGTCACGGTGCCCACATGCAGCACCCCCAGCAGCTGGCCGCCGACGAGCAGGGGCACGCCGAGAAGCGATCGGATGCCCCTGTCGCGCAGCAGCGGGTTGACCACATCCGCTTCGTCGATGTCGTCGATCGCCTGTGCCTGCCGGGTCGCGGCGACGCGCCCGGCGAAGCCTCGGCCCAGGGGCACGCGCACACCCTGGTACACCTCCTCCTCGATCCCCCGGGCCGCGGTGGCCACGAGCTGCGCGTTGGCGTCGTCGAGGAGGAGGACGGCCGCGGTGTCCGCCGCCAGGATCTCGCGGACGCGATCCAGCAGCTCGACGAGGAGTTCCTCCAAGGTCAGCTGGGCGAGGCCGGCATCGGTCACCGCCTCGATGTCCCGCAAACGCTCGGTGATCGCCCGGGTCCGACCCTCGGGTAGCGCCGACATGTCCGGCGAGCGTATTAGTCCCCGTTCACTGTCGTCTGGCGTTCGCTCGTCCTGCCTCATCCTGGCGATGTACCCGTTTCGGCGCCGCGCCTTTCGCCCCCGGATGCGAGGGGTTCGTTCCGCGCTCCTGGGGTAGCACTCCCCGTGGCGGCCGAGATCACACGGAGAGAACCATGGATGGATTGACGCTCTTGATTGCCGATCACAACCGCGTACGCGGCGTGTTCGCCCGGTTCCAGGAAGCCGAGAGGTCTGGTGAGGTCACAGACATGGCCGACCTGGCGCGCACGATCGACGTGGAGCTCGCAGTCCACACCGAGATCGAGGAGACGGTGTTCTACCCTTGGGCGCAGGGGCTGTCCGACGACATCGCCGAGGTGGTCGACGAAGGCATCGAGGAGCATCACGTCGTCAAGACGCTTCTCGACGAGATCCGGGACCTCGAGCCGGGCGATCCCCAGTGGGTCGCCAAGGTCACGGTCGTGATCGAGAACGTCGAGCACCACGCCGAGGAGGAGGAGACCGAGCTCTTCCCGCAGGTGCGCGGGGCGACCGATGCCGACGCCCGCGAGCAGCTCGGCCGCGACCTCGAAGCACGCAAGGCCACGTTGGGGGCCCCTGTGCTCGCCGACAAGCAGGGCCTCACCAACGAGCAGCTCCACGACATGGCGACCGAGCAGAAGATCCCCGGGCGATCGTCGATGCATCACGACGAGCTCGCCGCCACCGTCAGCCCCCGCTGAGGGCGTCGCGGTCGGCGAGCGGTCTCAGTCCTCCGTGGCGTGTCGTGAGGACGCGGCAGCGTCACCCGTCTCCGTGAAGGACACGTCGACGCCCACGCGCCGCGGACCTCGGTGCCGGTTGCCCCGGGGAACTGGCTGGCCGGCTACTGCACCAACCGCATCCCCGGCGGGAGCCGAAAGGACGATCTGGTCAGGTGGCCATGGTCGGGGTGGTGAACTCCGGTCAACCGCTTCGACCCGGAGCGGGGGGTCGCCTTGAGCACCTTCCCGACCGGCCGGGTAGCACTTGCTGTCCGGACGCTCGACCGGCGACGGCCACGCCGCGGTCAGGCCGCCAGCCGCAGCAGGACGTTGACGACGACGGTGAGCACGACGGAGACGGCGAGAGACAGCAGCAGCATCGTTAGGCAGCCTCGTCCGCCGCCGGCCATCCTCGGTCCCTCGCCGCCTCCGAAGACGATCACCCCGATCGCCGGGATGACTTCTTGGCCTGGACGGCCCCGTCCAGCTCCAGCGCCTTGCCACGTGCTCTGACCGCGCCCTTCTGGGTCCGCAGGGCCTCGCCTTGGGAACGGGCACGCTGCACATCAGTCCGGGCGGCCTGCTTGCCGACCGCGTGTCTCCGCTTGGCGGCCGTTGTCCTCGTGGCGGATCGCTTCGCCTCGGCCTCCTTGGCGGCACGCTGCTCGGCCTCCCGCTCCGCGTCGTCGATGCGACGCTCCCCCTCGTCTGCCGCCGCGTCGACAGCCTCGCGCTGACCGTTGAGCTCTTCGCGCCGGGCCTGGGCGGCGGCCTCGGCATCGTCGACGACCTTGGTGGCGTGCACACGCGCGGCCCGGGCGCTCTCCAGGCGAGTGATCTCGGCGCGCTGGAGGCGGGCGGCGGTCACGAGCGTGTCGTCACGCGTGGCCCGTCCGACGATGTCCTTCACGCCAGCTTCGACCTTGTCGAACGCGAGGTTCGGCAGCCACGTAGCGGTGTCCTCCTGGCCGCGGATGAGAACCCGATCGGCCAGGGTCAGCGGGAGGCGGGCTCCCCAGAGGCCGAACTGGACGGCCTGGCGGGGGATCTGTGTGACCCGCATCACCGGTCGTCCCCCTCGACGGTCTCGCGGGCGGCGGCGAGGGTGGCGGCCGCCTGTGCGTCCGCAGCCGCGCGGTACGCCTCGAGCGTGCGCCCGCTGTAGCGAGCGAGAAACGACGCTGCGGCAAGTTCTGCCTCGTCGCGTTCGAACCTGTCGCCGGGTCGCTCAACAGTCGCTGCGTTCACATCGATCGTGGTCAGTCCTCCTTGTCATCGGAGAACCAGCCCAGGCCCTGCGCTCACCCGGCGATTGAGGTCACCTGTCGTCGTCATCCGGCTGGCGCGTGACATGGAACTCGACGCGGTAGAGCAAGGTGTCATGGCCGATCGGACCCGCGTGTGCAGCGCGGCGACGAAGGGCCTCGACGTCGTTCTCTCCGGTTCGAGCAAGGTCCTCGTCGGTGATCGACGAGAACGGGAGCAGCTCGATGTCGTCGATCTCGATCGCTACGGATCCGCTCCGGTAGACGCCGCCGACCTTGACCTTCGGCCTCGACCACAGGCGGTACGACACCGTGATGGTTCCGTCCGCCACCCGATCGCGAAGGTCAGGACTGAACTGCACCGCGCGATTCTGTCGCCGGCCACACGACGCGCAACCGGGGGCATCTCAGCCTCCTGGCGGTCCGGTGGTCGTAGGGCGGCTGCGTCGTCGCCGATCGGATGCCGCTGACCGCGGTTGGGACCCCACGATCAGGGGTAAGCCTGAGCGATGGACGCGATCACCGTACTCAAAGACGATCACAAGACAGTGGAGCAGCTGTTCAAGCGCTTCGAGAAGGCCGGAGACCGGGCATACGTCGAAAAGCGCGACATCGTCGACCGCTTCACCGAGGTGCTGTCAGTCCACGCCGCAATCGAAGAGCAGCTCTTCTATCCCGTGGTGCGGGCGACCGTCCCCGGCACCGAGGACTTGGCCCTCGAGAGCCTCGAGGAGCACCACATGGTCAAGTGGCTGCTGTCCGAGCTGGACCACATGGCCCCCGAGGACGAGCGCTTCGACGCCAAGGTGACGGTCCTGATCGAGTATGTCCGCCACCACGTCCGGGAAGAAGAGGACGACTTCTTTCCACGCGTCCGTGACGAACTGGGGCGGAACGCCCTCAACGACCTCGGCGACGCCATGGCAGAGGCCCGGAGGACGGCACCGACCCGTCCGCACCCCCGTTCCCCCGACACGCTCCCGGGCAACGTGGTGGTCGGGGCGGCGGCCGGTGTCGCCGACCGCATCGGCGCCACGGTGAGCGGGCTGGCCCAGGGCAGCGTGACCGCCATTGGCGACCTCGTGGCCACCGTGTTGCGGCGCAAGAAGCCCCGAACGGCGCCGCGCGGTTCGTCCACGGCCCGGAGGACCGCCAGGGACGTGCGCGGCGCGGCGAGTGATGCCACCAAGGCCGCCATCGAGGCCACCCGCAGGACGAAGGAGGCCGTGGATCGCGCGGGCGACACGGCCATGGTGACAACGAAATCGGCCACGGCCGGTGCCCGGCGGACTGCCCGGACGGCCAAGCGGGGCGCCACCGGCACTGCCCGAACTGCCAAGGCGAACGCCCGGAGCACCGCCCGGACCGCCAAGGCGAACGCCCAGAGACCGCCCGGGCCGCCAAGGCGAACGGCCGGAGCACCGCCCGGGCCGCCAAGGCGAACGGCCGGAGCACCGCCGCCCGGGCCGCCAAGGCGAACGGCCGGCGCACCGCCACCGCGGCCCGCACCTCCGCCAAGCGGACGGCGGTCACGGCCAAGCGGAAGGCCACCGGCGAGCGATCCGGACGTTGACGAACCCACGTCCGGGTCGAGGCCCAGCGAGTTCCTCGACTTCCCACCCGAGCCGCTTGTCGTAGAAAGCGCGTGAGCTCGGCAACGTCGGGCGCATCGAGCGCCGGACGGGAGATCCGCATCTGGGCCGTTTCGCCGGGACCTCGATGGCCTCGATTGGCTCGGCGTTACGTGCTGGCGTCTCCGGGCAACCGACCCGTGTGGTGCATCACCAGCAGTGCGATGTCGTCCTCGGCGACGTGGTCGTTGATGAGCTCGTCGATGAGCGCCTCGATGATGTCGACGCCGGTGGCGTCGTCTGCGATCGCGTGGAGTCGTGACACGGCGAGATTGATGCCGTCATCGACTGGGCGATCCCGTCGCTCCACCAGGCCGTCGGTGTACATCACGAGCTTCGAACCCTTCGGGAACGGCGCGATGTCTGCAACCCGGCGCGCGCGTGGGCCGCCGATGAGCGGTGAGTTGGCCGAGTCCAGGCGACGGACCTCGCCGTCGGGGAGGCGCAGCAGCGGCGGGGGGTGGCCGGCGGTGGCGAACGTGACCGTTTCGTGCTCGATGTCGACGACGACCAGGGCGGCGGTGGCGAGGAGGAGACCGCTGCGTTGGCTGAGGACAGCGGACAGCTCGGAGAACACGTCCGACGTTGCCACCCCGGAGTGGAGGAGCGCACTGACCATCCCGCGAACCAACGCCATGTCGGCCGCGGCGGCGATCCCATGACCGGTGACGTCGCCGACGGCGAGCGCCATCCGGGTGTTCCCGAGCAGCAGCCCTTCGTACCAGTCTCCGCCTACGGCGAGGGACGCAGTGGCGGGCAGGTAGCGGGCAGCGGTCTCGATCCCGGACAGCGAAGGCAGGTCACCGAGGAGACGACGCTGCATGGCGACGACGAGCTCATGGTCGGCGTCGTAGCGCTCCGCCCGCTCGACGGTCTCGACGCAGAGGACGCCCACGGCTCGCAGCGCAGCCTCCAGTTTGGGATTGAACACGGTCGGGTCGGTCCAGGCGAACGCGAGCGCACCCAGCACGGTGCCGTCCGACCGGTAGAGCGGCAGAGACGCGGAGGCCCGGACGCCGGCCGCGATCGTGTCCGCCACGATGCTGGGGAACTGCAGACGATACGACTCGATGTCGGAGAGCAGCACGACGCGTTGCTCTCGTACCGCTGCCGCGATCGGGTAGGTGGCATCGACCGCAACATCGGTGTAGCGATCGGCGATGTCCCGGTCCAGGAAGGAGTCGTGGAACAGCCGCAGTGATGTGCGGGCACCGTCCAGCAGCGCGAGGTTCGCGTAGTCCGCCCCCACGCAAGCAGCCGCACGGTAGGCGACGAACTGCGCGACCTGCGCACTGGTCGCAGGAAGCGGAAGTGACTCGGGCAACGCGACCGGAACGGGCGCCCCCACTGCTGGGATCGGCACATCGGCCAGACGATCATCCACGACAATCTCGCCTCCGTCCTCCCGTTCGCTCGCGTCCTCGCGGAGAGGCGATAGGCGGTTCCATCGGGAGTGCGGCTATGACGTTATACGCCGCCGGCCGGCCAGGACCTGGGTGCCAGGCCCCGACCGCAACCGCGACGTGAGGATTCTTCCTCTCGCATTGGGTTCGTGACTTGAAGCTCAGTCCTCATCCGTGTACGGCTCACGGGTGCCGAGCTTGGCCAAGCCACGGCTCACGATGTAGGCAGCCGCAACCCATGAGGCGTAGCGCCAGCCATCGGTCGCGTCGAGATCTGCATCGCCGACGTACACGGCGACCAGGATCGCGACAATCGCGGCGAGCGTCAGCAGGAACTCGGTTGTCTTGAAACCCGCCTTGGTTTCCGTGAACGTTGTGCGCCCCGCGGGCCGATCGGTTCGTCGGCTGGCTACGCCGGTGTCGAAGTCCATGTGTTGAGTCGTCATTGAGTGTTGTTTCCTTCTGTAGTGGTTGTTACACGACGAAGCTTCCCGGTTTCAACGCGTCCAAACAGCAATTCTCATGATGGCGAGCGAACTCACACATCGGCGGTTTGCGGCGCCATTCGCTCCTGCGCGAGCCGCCTTTCACGATCTCTTCCGGAGCTTGTTTCCTCGATAGGCGACCGCCCACAAAGTGCCGGTGGGTGACGCGCTCGGACGAGGGATTCGGCTGCCGCCGCAAGCACGCTGCGTGGCGATATGGCCGTCATTGGGCAGCCTTTCATGTGTCGTCGGCCTTGGGGGTGGAGATGTCGCAACACGATCTGCAGGGCACCGGGCCGGGCAGCCAGCTGGCGGGTGTCGTCGACGTAGGTGAGGTGGCGCGTGTCGTGGTGGACGCGGCTGATCACCAGCTCCTCGCCGTCGGCCTCGACTCCTACGACGGCACGGTGCGCTGGGAGCGCGCCGTCGGCACGCACCGCAACGCAAGGCCGACCCGCCGTCGCTGCTGACCCTCGGCCTCGAGGCGCCCTGACCCGCCGACGCCCGACGGGGCCTGCGATCACGCGGCCACGTCGGCGCCGGCCGGGGCGAGCGGGCGGCGCAGCGACGACGCCCCGCGCCGCCAGCACTCGAGCAGGTGCGAGGTGAAGCGGCCCTCGACCACGGCCAATGCCCGGGCGCCGAACACCACGGTCGGGGCGTGCGCGGGGTCGTCCTCGACGAACGGCACCACCATCTGGTCGAGCGCCAGTCGCTGGTGGTGCTGGTCGGCAAGCACGTGCACGTCGTAGAAGCGGGCGCCGGCGTCGCTGCCCGCCAGCCGGCGGACCGCACGGGCGTAGCGGTCCATCGGGCCGACCGACGTCATCTCGAACAGCGCCAGGTGGCCGACGCACGCGCCGAGCAGGGCGCGGCGCTCGCCGAACGCCGAGACCAGGTTGACCGTGGCCAGCGTGGGGGCCGGCACCAGGTCGACGTGGGCGCCGTACTGGTCGTCGAGCCCCAGCGCCCGCAGGGTGCCGGCGAACAGCTCCTGGTGCGATGCGCCAGGCACGCCGCCGCCGTACTCGTCGGCCTGGATCTCGACGAACGCCGCCTTGGCCCGGCCCGCGGGCAGGCGGGGCAGCGCGAACGAGTGCGGGTCGGCCTCCTTGAGCTGGTAGGCGCTGCGGTGCACGGCGAACTCGCGCAGGTGGTCGAGGGTGCCCTGCTCGTCGATCCACCGCGACAGCGATGGCCCGTCACCCGAGGCGAGGGCGACCAGGGCGTCGCGCACCTCGACGGGGGTCGACACCTCGACCGGGCCGACCTCGTCCCCCACGGTTGACAGGAAGGCGTCGCCCAGGGCGCGGGTGAGGGCGAGCACGTCGGGATCGAGCTCCCAGGCCGGGTCGACGCCGGCGAACCCCCGGTAGCGCAGCTCGAACGCCACGTACAGCGTGAGCTGCACGTCGTCGCCCCACGGATCGGCCACGTCCGTGCCGTCGGACAGGCCCCCGGCGTGGCCGGGCTCGCGAGCGAGGGAATCGATCAGGCGGTCGCTCAGCGGACCACGGGACGTGGGGAGCGGAGGCAAGGGCGTCACGCTCGGTGGCTACCCCCTGTCCCCCCGGACGAACCTGCCGCACGCGGGGGATCGCCGCGTGCCCCCATGCATGGCCCGGGCGCTGATGGGTAACCGGACGTCGTGACCGACGACGCCGCGTACTCCGACATCCGTGTCGAATCCGGGAACCGGGGCCGTGAGGCCGACCGGCCCGGCGAGATCCCCGCCCGGGGCTGGAAGGACGTGGTGGTGCGCCTGAAGGCGCAGCTCAAGGAGGACGACGTCCCCCTTCTGGCGGCCGGGGTGGCGTTCTTCGCCCTGCTCGCCCTCGTCCCGACGCTCGTGGCGGTGGTGTCGCTCTACGGGCTCGTGGCCGACCCCTCGGACGTCCAGCGCACGGTCGACGACACGCTGCAGGCGGCTCCCGCCGAGGTGCGCGACCTCGTCTCGTCGCAGCTCGAGAGCGTCATCGACAGCTCGCCGTCGGGCCTGCGCATCGGCGTGTTCGTCGGCCTCGCCCTGGCCCTGTGGTCGGCGTCGAGCGGGATGAAGCACCTGATGGGAGCGATCACCCTCGCCTACGACGAGGTGGACGACCGGAAGTTCCTGCGGCTGCGCGGCCTCGCCCTGCTGCTGACCGTCGGCGCCATCGTGCTGGCGCTGCTCGCGGCTCGCGGGGATGGTGGTGCCCGACGGCCTCGACGACTCGGGCTCGACCGGCACGCTGCGCACCGTCCTGCAGTTCGCCCGCTGGCCCGTGCTGGCGGTGGTGGTCGTGCTCGCACTCTCGGTGCTGTACCGCTGGGCCCCCGACCGCGACGCGGCGCGGTGGCGCTGGGTGTCGCCCGGCGCCCTGCTGGTGACGGCCGTGTGGCTGGTCGCCTCGATCGGCTTCTCGATCTACACCGCCAATTTCGGCAGCTACAACGAGACCTACGGCGCCCTCGGCGCCATCGTGGTCCTGATGCTGTGGCTGTACATCACGGCCTACGCCGTGATCCTCGGCGCCGAGCTCAACTGCGAGCTCGAGCGCCAGACGGTCGTGGACACCACGAAGGGGCCGGACCGGCCGCTCGGCGAACGGGGCGCCTACGCCGCCGACACCATCGGCCGATCGACGGCCTGAACCCCGTCCGCAGCGCGACTCCGGCCTTCGCGTTTGTTGCTCCGAACGGTGGGTAGGAGCCACCGGCCCGACGCCGTCCGGAGGGGGGAGCGTGTCCGCTCGCATCGAGGTGCAGGCCACCGGGGACGAGGCCCTCGTGACCGTCCGCGGTGTCGTCGACCGCACGACTCCCGGCCTCGCCGCCGGGCTGGCGGAGCTCGGCGAGGGCTGCCGTGCGGTCGTCGTCGACTTGCGCGAGGCGGTGCTGGCCTCGCGCCAGGGGGTCGAGGACCTGGTGGCCTCGCTGCGCCAGCAGGCGGGGACCGACCGGATCGCCCTGGTCTGCGACCGCCTGCCGGGCCGGCGCCTGCTGCGGCTCGCGTGCGGCGCCAGCGGCGTGCGGATCCTGGACGAGGTGCCGCCGGGTGCCGGCCGCCGCCTGCCGAAACCGAACCGCCCGGTCCCCGTGGCGGAACGGCGCCGGCCGAGAGCACCTCAGGTGGCCGAGGCGGTTTGACCACCGGGGCGCGGGCTCAGCCCGGCGGGTAGCCGCGGTCGGCCAGCAGGCCGGCCAGGTGGGCAGCGTTGCGGGCCACCGTCGCCGTCGTCGACAGCACCTTCTCGGGTTTGGGGTCGAGGTCCTTGTAGTCGGTGCTGCCCATCGCCTCGCCGACCCAGTAGGTCACGCCGCCGGCCGGGATCGTGAAGCCGACGTCGTTCAGCGCCTGGAACAGCTCGGCCGAGATGTGGTGGGCGCCGTCCTCGTTGCCGACGACGGCCACCACGGCCACGCGGTCGTAGCTGACGATCCGCCCGGCGTCGTCCGTCTCGTCCAGGAGGGCGTCGAGGCGCTCGAGCACCCGCTTGGCCACCGACGACGGCTGCCCCATCCACACGGGTGTGCCCAGCACCAGGATGTCGGCGTCGAGGATGCGCCGGCACACGTCGGGCCACGCGTCGCCGTCGCCCTCGTCGGACGTCACCCCGGGACGGATGTCGAGGTCGACCACGCGCACCGGCTCGTCGACCTCGACCCCCTCCTTCCGGAGCGCGTCGCACAGCTCGCCGAGCAGCACATCGGTGCTCGACGTCGCGGGGCTCGTCTTCAGGGTGCAGTTGAGGGCGATCGCTCGGAGCGGCACGGGAGGTGCCTACCCGGCCCGCCGCCGGTGATCCCCGAACCGCGGCCGACGGCCGCGGGGCGGTCGCGGCCCCGCCGTCAGGCGTCGGCGTCCTCGTAGCGCAGCACGTAGATGGCATTGCGGTCGTCGTCGGTGGCCCGGCGCACGCACAGTCGCTCCCCGGCGTCACCGACGGGCAGCTCCCGCCAGCCCTCCTCGACGGTCAGCGTGTCGAGCGCGGCGTCGAGGCCGGTCCACGTCGGCGGAACCAGCGCCGTGGCACGGCGGCCGAGCACCGGCTCGCCGCCGAGGAGGGCCGCCATCCCCCGGCTGACGGCGGTGACCCGGCGGTCCGCGTCGAGCACCAGGACGCGGGTCGACCGGTCGTCGAGCAGCGAGTCGACCGTCGCCTCCATCGTCTCGAGCGACCGGGTGCAGTCGTCGTAAGCATCGGCCAGCGCCTCGAGCTCCGCGGCGGCGCGTGCGAGCTCGGCGCCGGTGCCGCGTTCGCCTGTCGGGGGATCGGGGGTGGGGGTTCCTGGTGTCGTGGACGGATCGGTGCTGGTCATGCCGCCTGCTCGTGGCTCACTCCGACGCCCGCGCCGTACCCCGCAGGGAGTCCGGGGAGACGCGGATCGCGTGTGTGGGCTCCCGTTGACGGGGGAAGACCTGCCGGGTGACGTCCGCCGCTGCGCGTGCTCCCCGCCGTCGCCACGGCCCCGCAGACTCCCTCGATCGCCTCCGCGCCCGCGCGCGACCGGGCCCGGGCGGCCCTGACGGTGCCGCGGGCACCGCTGCCCCGCGCCTGGGTGACGCCCCGGGCGGCACGACCGCTGGTCGACACGGGGCTGTGGGCCGTCCACGTCGGCTACGCCGACCGCCGGGATCCCCGCCACCTCGAACGGCTCGTGCACCGCTACAGCGGGTTCGCCACCGCCACGGCCAAGCGGCACTTCCGGGGAGGCGAACCGGTCGACGACCTGGTGCAGGTGTCGCACGAGGCGCTGATGCTGGCGCTCCGCCGGTTCGACCCGACCCGGGGCACCCCCTTCCTCGCCTACGCCACCCCCACCATCGTGGGCACGCTGCGCCGGCACTTCCGCGACACCGGGTGGGCCCTGCGGGTGCCCCGGTCGGTGCACGAGCTGGCCAAGCCGCAGCAGGACGCCGTCGACCTGCTCAGCCAGGACCTGGGGCGGGTACCCACGCTGGCCGAGGTGGCGGACTTCCTGGGCGTGCCGCTCACCCAGATGGAAGCCGTCGAGCGCGCCCGCCACGCCCGATCGACGACGTCGATCGACGCCCCCGGTCCGGCGCCCGGGGAGGCGCCGCCGTGCCTGGCCACGACCGACGCCGGCCTGGCCGGGGTCGAGAACCAGATGGCCCTGCGACGAGGGCTGGCGCGGCTCGACCCCGAGGACGTCCGGCTGCTGACCTGGTACTACGTCGAGGAGCAGACCCAGACGCAGATCGGCCGCCGCCTCGGCGTGAGCCAGATGCAGGTGTCACGCCTGCTCGCCCAGGCGGTCCAGCGGCTACGGCCCCACCTGTCGCCGGCGCTCTGAGGCGCAGGCGGTCCGCGGCCTGCGGGACACGGAGCTCCGAGGGGTCCGAGCGGGTGCTCGGGGTGGCCGCGAGCGCCCATGACATCCCGGGGGTGCGCGGGCGGGCCGCCCGCACGTGCCGTCCGGACGCTCCTCAACCGGTGTCGGGGGCGTACGCCCGCCGCCCTTGTCGCGTGGCGGCCGCCCGCATCCGGTCGAGGTTGGTGCGCAGCAGCCGCGACACCTGGACCTGGCTCACGCCGATGTGACGGGCGATCTCGGACTGGGTCAGTCCCTCGACGAAGCGCAGCTGGATGATGCGGCGGTCCCGCTCGGTCGGCAGGGCGTGCAGCAGCCCGGCGAGCACGGTGCGTGCCTCGGCCGAGGCGAAGCCCCCGTCCTCGACGCCGAGCGGCGCGGCGTCGTGGACGTCGTCGCCGTCGCCCTGCTCCAGCGGGACGCCCCGCTGCAGGCTGAGCACGTCGAGCGCCTCGAGGACGTCCTCCTGGCGGAGCCCGGTGCGCTCGGCGACCTCGCCGGCCGTCGGCGTGCGCCCGAGGGTGGCCGTGAGGTCGTCGACCGCGGTGGCGACGGCACGGCTGGCGTCCTTGACGCGCCGGGTGACGTGCACCGTCCAGGTCTTGTCGCGGAAGTAGCGGCGCAGCTCTCCTTCGATGGTGGGCACCGCGAAGGTGCTGAACAGCAGGCCACGGGAAGGGTCGAACCGGTTGACGGCGTTCACGAGGCCGACCAGCGCGACCTGCACCAGGTCGTCCCGCGGCTCGCCGCGGCGGGCGAAGCGGCTGGCGCAGAACGACGCCAACCAGGTGTGGTTCTCGACCAGTGCGTTCCTGAGACGCAGTTCACCGGTGGCGCGCAGGCGCTCGAAGCGGGGATCGACCTCGTCGTCGTGGGCTCGGGGTGGCCGGGTCACCTCATCCTCCTCCGGATCCGTGGCAGGGCGACATCTGCGCCTACCCGGCCGAGGCAGCCCTACACAGAACCGCTCCGGGAAGGGCCGGCTCGTGCGCCCGGAGGAGCGCTTCTGCGATCGGTCCGCGACATCATCCCTGGTCGCGGGCCTTGGCGGTGGCCCGGTCGATGGCCCGGGCGATGGCCCGGGCGATCGCCTTGCCGAGCTCGTCCTTGGTCATCGACGACCGCCCGGGCACGTCGAGCCGACGGGCGAGGTCGAGCAGCTCGTCCTTGGTGCGCCCGGCGACGTCGACGCCGCCGTAGGTGGGTGCGCATGAGCGGCGGGTGGACCGCCCGCCCCTCGCTGCCTGGGGGTTGGACGGGCCCTTGCGGTCCTTCGGCTCCCAGCGGTTGCCGACCTTCTCGAAGCTGTGCTTGAGGGCCGTCGAAGGCGGAGCGGTGGGCCCGCTCGCCCTAGCCGTACGTCTCGACGGCGCTGTCGTGCGCCTCGGACCAGGTGTCCTGGGCCTTCCTGGTGACCGGCGCAACGTGCTCGGCCGCTCGTCTCGTGCGGGCCTCGCGGGCCTCCGTGCTCGTCGGGCCCGCCGTCGCACGGCTGCCCGGGCCGGCGACCGCGAGCCGCGCCCGCGCCGCGATCCGACCGTCCCCCGCCCGGAACCGTGCCCTACCGGTCACGTCCTGCGACTCACCGGTCGTCGCCGTCGCCGGTCGCGCCCCCTGGAGACGCCGCCTTCACCATCCACACCCGCGTCTCCGACGGGCCCGTCACCGCGCCCCAGGCATCGGAGAGCTCGTCGAGCAGCAGGAGCCCCCACCCGCCACGCTCTCCCGAGCGCACCTCGCGCACGGCGGGGACCGGGGCGTCGCCACCCTTGTCGGACACGTCGAGGCGCACGACGCCGCCGTCGGCCCGCAGGTGCACCAGGATGTCACCGTGCCCATGGACGAAGGCGTTCGTCACGAGCTCGCTGACCGCCAGCTCGAGGGCGGACGCCTCGTCCTCGAGCCCCCACGAGCGCAGCGACGACCCCACGAGCGTGCGGGCCCGTGCGATCTCGGCCCGCGCCCGAACCGCCCGATCGTGTGGCGTGGGGTCGGCTCGTGTTTCGTGACCGGCCTCCCGTGGACGGCGAGGGCGTTCCTCGCAGCGGATGAGGGTAGTGCTCGGGTGCGAGCACGGTCCGCGTCGATCCGATCTCGGGCCGTCGCAACCGTGAAGGCCGCCGTCTGCGGCCCCGACCCCGGGGTAGGCACCGCGGGGGTCCCCACCGCGCCTGCGCCTCATCGGCGACGCCCTGCTCGACGTCGACTGGGAGGGCGACGTGCGACGGGTGTGCCGCGACGCTCTCGCGCCCGTGGTCGACTCGCCCTCCGAGCACGTGCGGGCGGGCGGAGCGGCCCTGGCCGCCACGCTGGCGGCCCGCGCCAGGGCGCAAGTCCCCCTGGTCACGGGACCGTCGTGCCGCTCGTCGCCGGCGCCACCGACGCGCCGCCGGCCGCGCGGTGCGGCGGGCGGGGGGCGTGGTCGTGGCCGCCGGGGGGCTGCTTCGACGTGCTGCACGCCGGCCACGTCCAACTGCTCGAGCACGCCCGCCGCCTCGGCGACCACCTCGTCGTCCTGGTGAACCGCGACGCGTCGGTCCGCCGGCTCAAGGGGCCGGGGCGGCCGCTCACCCGGCCGCCGACCGGGTGGCCGTCGTGCGCAGCCTGGCCTGCGTCGACGAGGTGCTCGTCTTCGACGACGACACGCCTCGACGGCGCTACGCGCCCTGCGCCCCCAACTGTTCGTGAAGGGTGCCGGCTACGAGGGCGCCGGCATCGAGGAGCGGCAGGTGATGGCCCGCTGGGGCGGGCAGGTCGTGCTGGTGCCGCTCGTCGACGGCCGGTCGACGACCCGCCTCATCCACAGCGCCGTGGCCTCGGGTGCCTGACCCCCGGGCCGCGGACGCTCAGGCGGGCTCCGCCCGAGGTCGGGGACGTCGGACGCCGGTCACCCCGAGGTGGGCAGGAGACCGTCGAGGCCGGTCAACTGGGCGACCCACCGCAGGCGTTCGGAGGCGGCGACGACCGCGACCTCGACGTCGCGCTCGCCGGCGTCGTGGCGGACATCGAGCAGGGCCTTGATTCCGGACGAGTCGACGAAGGTCAGCTCGCCGGCGTCGATCTCGATGCGACGCACGCCCTCGTTGAGCAGCCCGGCCGCCACCGCGCGCACCTGGTCGGCCGCGTGGAGGTCGAGCTCGCCGCGCAAGGACAGCGTGGCGACCTCGTCGTGGTGATGGACCGTCAACTCGAACTGCGGCAGCTCTTGCTCCATGGCCACGTCTCCCCTCGTGGCCGCCCACCTGGTCAACCGACGCTTCGCAGCGTACGCCGTCCCCGCGCCACGCGTCGCGGGGTGACCGGGGGCGCGCCCCGGTGGTGCACCCTCGCGGCTGGCGGGGACGTGAGCGGGTAGGCCCACCCGGGTGCTCCGCCCCGCAGGACCACATCGGAGGACAGCCATGGGCACCCACCCCGACGACCAGGACCGCGAGCCCCGCGAGGAGCCCGACGCCGGGCCGGCCGCCGGCGCGCTGCCGGTCGAGCCCGCCGACAACGGCGAGCCCGTGCCGGAGCCGAGCGCCTCGAGCGCCACGACCGCGGGCGCCCCGGCGACGGGCCCTCCCGCTGAGCGCCGACGCCGCGCCGCGGGGCGGTCCGTTTCCGTCCCGCCCGTTTGGGTAGGCGCCGGGCGACCCGCCCACCGAGGAGGACCCGATGCAGACCGTCGCCGACCTGATGACCCGCCCTACCGCCACCTGCCCGGCCGACGCCGAGATCCGGGCGGCGGCCGCCCTCATGCGTGACCGCGACACGGGCGACGTGGTCGTCGTCGACCACGACACCGTGCGCGGCATCGTCACCGACCGCGACATCGTCGTGCGGGCCCTCGCCGACGGCAAGGGACCCGAGACGCCCCTGGCGGAGGTCCTCAGCGGGCAGGTCGTCGCCGTAGCACCCGACGACCGCATCGAGAAGGTCGTCGACCTCATGCGCGAACACGCGGTCCGCCGCATCCCCGTCGTCGACGGCGGCCGGCTCGCCGGCGTCATCTCGATCGGCGACCTCGCCATGGAGCGGGACCCCGACAGCGCGCTGGCCGACATCTCGGCCGTCCGCGAGAACAGCTGAGGAGGGTGCAGCGATGACCCCCGCAGAGCGCAACGACGACGGCGAGATCGTCGAGCCGCCGAACAGCACGGTCGACGCCTGGCTGGGCCAGCAGGCATCGGCGGACGATGAGGAGGTCGACGAGCTGCTGGACGAGACGGACGGTGACGTCGACGAGGCCGAGCGCCGGTTCCCCGAGCGGTCCCACGAGGACCGGCCCGACCGGCTGCCCACCGAGGAACGGCGGACCTGGCCCGTGGAGCGCACCGTCCTCGTGACCGGCGCCGGCTTCGGCATCGGGCTGGCCACCGCGGTCGAGGCGGCGCGCCTCGGGTTCCGTGCCGTCGCCGCCGTGCACCGACCGGAGCAGCTCGCGGACGTGCACGCGGCAGCGGCCGAGGCCGGCGTCGAGGTCGATGCCGATGTCCTCGACGTGACCGACGGCGGGGCGAAGGCCGCGCTCGTCGACCGGATCGAGCCGTGGGCGGTGGTCTCCAGCGCCGGCTTCATGAACCCCGGTCTGATCGAGGACGTGCCGATCGACGACGCCCGTCACCAGCTGGAGGTGATGCTGCTGGCGCCGGCCCGCCTCGCCCAGATCGCCCTGCCGGGGATGCGCCGACGGGGCGGGGGACGCATCGTCGTCCTGTCGTCGCCGCTCGGTGAGGTCGGCCTTCCGCTGCAGGGCTGGTACAGCGCCACCAAGCGGGCGCTCAGCGCGCTGTGCGACGCGCTCCGCGTCGAGGTCGTCGCCGATGCCGTCGACGTCGTGCTGGTCGAGCCCGGGGCGGCCGCCACCTCGCTGTGGGACGAGGCCAGCGCGGTGTTGGCCGAGCGGCGGGCGCGGTCGGCGCGCCCCGAGGTCTACGACCGCGGCATCGCCCTGCAGGACGGCGTGCAAGGGCGGGCCGCCGACCCGACCGTGGTCGCGGAGGTGGTCGGCACGGCCCTGCGGGCCGCGCACCCGCGGTTCCGCTACCGCACACCCGCGGCCGCCGTGCCGTTCGCCGTGGCCGCGCGCGTCGTGCCCACCAGCGTGCGCGACCGCGTCGTGCGGGCGCTGGGGGCGGTCTGATGGGAGGGACGGGCGCCACGTCGACCCGGACCCTCGACGTGCCGCGGGAGGCGGTCGCCACCGTGCTCGCCGATCCCCGCTCCTACGACGGCATCGTCGTGGGCAGCCGGCGGATCCGTTGGTTCGACCCCAACTGGCCAGCGCCGGGCGCCCGCTTCCACCACACGCTCGGGTTCGGACCGGTGACGATCCGCGACCACTCCGAGGTCGTCGCCGAGGATCTGCCGCGCCACCTGCGCCTGCTCGTGCACCTCCGGCCCGTCGGCAGCGCCGAGGTCGACTTCCGGCTGGAGGCCCAGCGCAGCGAGCGCACCCGGGTGGAGATCACCGAGACGCCCACGACGGGACCGCTGGCGCTCGCCTGGTCGCCCCCGCTCGCGGCGCTCACGCGCTGGCGCAACGACCGCGTGCTCGCCCGGCTGGAGGAGGTGGCAGCCGGCCGGGCCGAGGCGATGGCACGCGCCACGGCGAGCGGGTCGCCGGAGGCGACGGACCGTCCACGACCCGCCATGGCGCCCGATGCCGGGCGCGGCGCACCCCGCGCGGTGACGCCGACCGGCGCAGGCGCAAGGCTGGCCGGATGACCGCGGATGCCGACGCCGCCGACGCCGTGGTCGTGGGCGCCGGCCCCAACGGTCTCGTCGCCGCCAACCTGCTGGCCGATGCCGGCTGGGACGTGCTCGTGCTCGAGGCCCAGCCCACGGCCGGCGGCGCCGTCGCCACGGCCGAGGTCACCGCCCCCGGCTTCCGCAACGACCTGTACAGCGCGTTCTACCCGCTGGCCCGGTCCCCGGCGCCGCTGGCCCGGCTCGACCTCGAGGCCCATGGCCTGGCGTGGGCCCAGGCACCCGCCGTGGTCGCCCACCCCCGGGCCGACGGCCCGGCTGCCGTGCTGTACCGGGTGCCCGAGGCCACGGCCGCGGGCCTCGACGAGGCCGACCCCGGCGACGGCGACGCCTGGCTGCGCCTGCACGAGCGCTGGCAGCGCGAGGGCCGGCCGGTGCTCGAGGCGTTCATGGCCCCGTTCCCCCCGGTCGGCGCCGGCGTCCGGGCCCTGACCCGCGTCGGCCCCCGCAACGTGCTGCCGCTGCTGCGCACGCTGCTGGTGCCCGTCCGCCGCCTCGGCGACGAGCGGTTCCGCGGCGACTCCGCCAAGCTGCTGCTGGCGGGCAACGCCCTGCACGCCGACGTGCCCCCCGACGCCCCGCCGAGCGGGTTCCTCGGCTGGCTGCTGATTCGTCTTCCGCCCGCTCCCGGGAATCGGACGCCCCACCACCCCGATCCGGGGCCTTTACCTGGCGTCGGCCTCGGCCCACCCCGGCGGCGGCGTCCACGGCGCGTGCGGCGCCAACGCCGCCCGGGCCGCGCTCGCGGCCCACCGCGTGCGCCGCGTGGTCGCCGTCGGCACCCCCTGAGCTCCCCGCGACCCGCCGTCCTATCGCGGCGGCGGGAGGCCGGCTCAGGACGTCCCGGTGCGACGCTGGACGAGGACCACGGTCATGTCGTCGTGCAGCTCGTGGGCGGCGTGCTCGAGGACCGCGATCACCAGGCGGCGCAGCAGCTCCGCCGGCGGCATGCCCGACAGCAGCGTGCGGCCCAGCATGTCGACGAGCCGGTCGAGCCCGAAGCGCTCGCCGCCCCGGGCGCCGCCCTCGGTCACCCCGTCGGTGTAGATCAGCAGCGCGTCGCCGGGCTCGAGCACCACCTCGTTGACCGGCGGCGTGCCGCCGCGCAAGCCGATGGGCAGCGCGGGCACGACCACCGCCTCGCCGACGACCCGCCCGCTGCGCACGAGCAGCGGTGGCGGGTGGCCGGCGGCGACCCAGCGGAACCGGCCGGTGTCGGGCTCGAGGCGCCCGAACGCCGCGGTGGCGAACCGCTGGTCGGGGTAGAGGGAGGCGAGGGCCTCGTCGGCCTCCTGGTAGGCGTCGACGATGTCGAGGCCGTTGCGCCGGCTGTTGCGCAGGCTGCCCTGGACGAGGTGCGAGATCATCGACGACCTGAGGTCGTGCCCCACCGAGTCGATCACGACCACGTGCAGCCCGTTGTCGTCGAGGGCATAGTCGAAGCTGTCGCCGGCGACCTCGTAGGCGGGCTGTAGCACACCCGCCACCGCCACGTCGGCGGTCACGAGCGCCACGGGCGGCAGGATCGACCGCTGCAGCTCGGCCGCCAACGTCATGTCGCGGTGGCGTCGCACCAGCTCGAAGGCGTCGGTGTAGGCCCCCTTCGAGATGAGGAGCTCGGCCACGAGCGACGCCAGCACCTCGACCTCCGCCACCGTGGCGTCGTCGGCACGGTCCTCGGGCAGGTCGACCGCCACGACCCCCAGGCGGGCGGTGCCGTCGATGAGCGGCACCCACAGCCTGACGCCCGCCGCCGTCACGGCGGTGTGCGTGCGCTCCCAGGCGAAGGCGCGCCCGGCGACGGTGGCGTCGATGTCCAGGGTCTCGTGCCCCTCGGCATCGGGCCCGAAGGGGCGCATGCGGCGCCCGTCGTGGTCGACCAGGAACAGGCACGACGACGAGGCGCCCAGGGCGGCCATGGCCTGGCCCATCGCCTCGCCGAGGTGGGCGGGCGGCAGGGTGTGCGAGACGTCCAGCAGCCACCGCAGCGCGTCGCCGCCCGGCGAGCGGTCGCCAGGGGCCGCGAGAGGGTCACGGGCCCCCGGAGCGGCGGGCGCCGACGCGTCCCCGACGTCGCTCACGGCGGCCTCCCGACCCGGTCACGGTGGTGGTCGGCCCGACGCATCATCGTTCGCACCTCCGTGGTGGTCGTCGCGGCCGACCCTACTCATGCGCCCCCATGGCCGCCGGGCTCAGGGGCGGAGACATCGGGGTCGACCGGCCGGCAGTCGTGCCCGAGGTCGCGAGCTGCTCGTCGTTCACCTCGAGCGGCGTCCCGGGCAGCTTCCAGGACCGCGCGAGTCGTCGGGGGCGGACGGGACAGGGTCGCCAAGCGCTCCTCGATCCGGCGAAGAGCCGCCTCGATCGTCTCGTCGCCGTCCTTCGACGCCGCGCTGCCTCGTCGATGTCGAGGGCGGCGAGCGCGACGAAAGAGAAGAGCTGCAGGTACTCGGGCTGCCAGGTCTCGAAACGTTGACTGCCCGAACTCGGTGACGAAGCACTCGCGCCACATGCTGCGGTGTCCGGTCCGCTCGACGACGATGCTGCGAACCATCGTGCCGATCAGGAATGCCAGCGCGCCCAACCGATCCCGAGGGCGACGACCATCATCCTGCACCGACGCTCCTGGGCGGTGCCTACCCCTGATGGGCGAGACGATGCTCACCCGGCGTCGTCCGCGCACCTGACGAGCCCCTCGTCGGGGGACCTCCACGACGCACGAGAACGACGCCGACGGCGACGAGCAGCGCGCCGAGGACCAGGAAGCCGACGTTCCACCACAGGGGGTCGGCGACGTCGTCGCGCACGTCGTGCACCCCGAGCAGGTGGTGGTCGAGATGCCCTCCACCAGGTTGAACGCCCCCACCCGACGAGCGCGGCACCAACCTGCGCTGGCAGCCCGGGCGCGGTCAGACCCACGGCCCACGCCCGCCGCAGCACCACGATGCCGACGGCGACGAAGATCCACGCGGCGGCATGGAAGACCCGTCGGCCAGGGTGTTGGCCTCGAGCCCGGCCACCGTTTCCGCCGGGTGGTCGACGGTGGCCGTGAGCATGTGGTGCCACTGCAGGATCTGGTGGAGGACGATGCCGTCCACGAACCCGCCGAGGCCCACTCCCAACAGCACGCACGAGACGAGCGGACGGCGTGACCACGTGACGGCACTCGCCCCCGGCTGGCCGCGGCCGACGACAGCTACATCGCAAAGATCGGTCATGCCCTCGGGTTCTCGGGGTGGAGCGGCCGAAACGACGACGCCCTTGACCCGGCCGCCGCCTCACCCGGCCGGGCGGCCGGATGCCCCGCCGGCTCCGGGGGTAGGCGCTCCCGCGATGACCGAGTCCGAGATCGAGACCCGCCGAGTGGCCGGCGCCGGCGACGAGCTCGACCGACCGGGGCGGGGACAAGCCTGGACGCTGGGCGTCGTCGAGCCCGGCCGGCTGGCCTTCCTGCCCCGCGCCGCCCCGCCGCCCGACGACGGCGGGTTCGTGGTGGCGACCGAGTACACCGGCCTGTCGGCGGGCACCGAGCTGAGCTTCGTCAAGGGCACACATCCGGCGCTCCGCCGCGCCTGGGATCCCGAGCGCGGAGTGTTCGACCCCGACGCGCCCGGTACCGGCTACCCCGTGCCGCGGCTCGGCTACATGGAGGTCGCCCGGGTCACCGAGAGCCGCGCTGCGGACGTCGCCGTCGGCGACCTGCTGGCCATGCGCTACGGCCACGCCGACGGGCACACCGCCCCGCCGGGCGAGTTCTGCGTGCGGCTGCCCGATGACCTGGACCCCGTCCTCGGCGTCCTCGTCGCCCACATGGGCCCGATCTGTGCCAACGGCGTGCTCCACGCCGCCGCCGAGGAGACCCCGGAGGCCGACCCCGACCTCGCGGCCGGTGTGCGCAGCCGCCACGTGCTGGTGATGGGGGCCGGCGTCGTCGGGCTGCTGACCGGCCTGCTCGCCCACCACCTCGGCGCCGCCGAGGTCGCCGTCGTCGACGTGACGCCGGCCCGGCTCGACGCGGCCGCCGCCCTCGGCCTGGTGCCGGTCGACGAGGCGGCCGTCGACCCCGCGGCCTGGGCCAAGGACCGCTGGGTGCACGGCCCGGGCGACCGGGGCGCCGACGTGGTGTTCCAGTGCCGGGGCCACGGCGCCGCGCTCGCCACCGCCCTGCGCAGCCTGCGCCCGCAGCGCACCGTGATCGACCTCGCCTTCTACCAGGACGGCGCCGACGACGTCCGCCTGGGCGAGGAGTTCCACCACAACGCCCTCGGCATCCGCTGCGCCCAGATCGGCCGCGTCCCCCTTGGCGCCGCCGGGCGGTGGGACCGCCATCGCCTGGCCGGCGCCACGGTCGACCTGCTGCGCCACCACGGCGAGGCGATCCGGCGGGCGCTCGTCACCGACGTGGTGCCGGTCGCCGAGGCACCGCAGTTGGTGGCCGACCTGGCGGCGCGCCGCCGGCACGCCCTCCAGGTGGTGTTCGACTGCCGCCCGCTCAGCTCGCCGCCGGCGTCGGCACGCGGTCCGGGCGGCGGCACCGGGCGATGAGGTCGTCGTACAGCCGGGCGTACGCGGCCGCCATGCCGGCGGGGGCGAACCGGGCCGACGCACGCTCCCAGATCCCCCGGCGGTCGAGCTCGCCGACCCGGCCGAGGTAGCCCGCCAGCTCGTCCTCGTTGTCGGCGACGAAGCCGGTCACGCCGTGGTCGACCAGCGACGGCAGCACCCCGCGGCGGAAGCCGACCACGGGCACGCCGGCGACCAGGGCCTCGACGATGGCGGTGCCCCCGGGCTCGTTCCAGCGCAGCGGAAACAGGACGGCGCGGGCGGTGCGCAGCACGCGGTCCTTGGCCTCGCCGCCCACCGCGCCGACCCACCGCACGAGCTCGCCGTCCAGCAGGGGCTCGATGTCGGCGAAGAAGTGGCGGACGTCGGGGTAGCCGCGCACCCGGCTGTCGGGGTCGGCGAGCGCCCTGTCGACGGCGTCCCGGTCGTGGAACCCGCCGAGGGGCCCGGCCAGCACCAGCCGGTGGCCGTCGCGCCGGCACAGCCGTGCCGCCACGTCGTAGCCCTTGAGCGGGGTGAGCCGCCCGAGCGTGAGCAGGTGGTCGCCGGCCGGCTCGGGCGGCCGCGGGTCGACCGGCGCCGCCAGCGGCACCACGCCGAGCGTCTGGCGCCGCAGGTTGGCCGGGGCGGCGGCGATCTGGCTGTCGGACACCGCCGCGAACGCCACCCGGCCGTGACCATCGAACGAGCCGTAGAAGCGCGGGTGCTTGGCCAGGTCCCAGTGCAGCGTCTGCAGCACCGGGGGCGTCCCCGGCGGCAGGCACGCGAGCGTGGCCGGACCCACGACCTCGAGGTGGTCGTGCACGACGTCGATGGTCGCGTCGCACAGCACGCGATCGACCACGGCCTGCATGTGGGCGTGTGCGATGCCCACCACGTCGCCGTAGGGCCCGGCGAGGCGGGGAAGCTGGCCCTCGTCGAAGGCGCACACGAGGTCGTCGACGGCCGCGGTGCTGGCGCCGACCGAGGCGAGGATCACCCGGTGGCCGGCCCGCCGGAGCTCGTCGACCAGCGTGGCGATCACGTTCTCGATGCCGCCGTAGTCGGCGGGCGGCACGGCGATCCACGGCCCGGCGTTCACGAGGACCGTGCGGCAGGGACCCGTGGCCGGCCGCACCGGGATCGCCGGCGCGGCCGGATCGGCGACCAACCCGTCGCAGGGCTGGGCGGGGAGGCGGACGGCAGCGCCCACCCCGCGGACGGCAGGCCGGACCGGGGACGGCACCGCGCCGCCCCGACCCCGGCGCAGGGCCGCCACCGGCGGGCGCTCGGCGTTGGGCAGCAACCAGGGCACCGCCTCGTAGGCCCCGCCGGGGCCGCGGACGAACTGGTCGAGCTCGGCGCGCGTCGCCGGAACCCCGTCGGGCAGGCGGCGCGCGAGCGCCTGCAGGAGCTCGCCGCTCATGCGGGCCAGCGACTGGTCGGCCTGGTGCCGGTGTACCCGGCGCTCGAGGTCCACCTGGGCCAGCCCGTCGAGGCCCACGAGGCGCAGCAGGTCGACAAGCAGCCCCACCTCGACGCCGTAGCCGGCGACGAAGGGCACCCGCTCGAGCACCGAGCGGCGACCGGCGTACTCGCCCGACAGCGGCTGCACGAACCCGCTGAGCCGGGGCCACCAGGCGTTGAGCAGCGGCCGGGCCAGCAGCTCGGTCACCCGCCCCCCGCCGGCCGGCGCCACGCCGGGGGTGGACGCCACCGGACGGTCGTAGGTCGCCTTGACGTACGCGATCTCGGGGTGGAGCACGAGCGGGCCGACCAGCCCGACGACGTAGCGGCTGGTGAAGTCCTCGAGGTCGGCGTCGAGGAACACGAGCAGCTCGCCCTCCGTGGCGAGCAGCCCCTTCCACAGGGCGTCGCCCTTGCCGCGCCCGGCGCCCAGGTGGGGGGCGACGCTGTCGACGTGGACGACCCGAGCGCCGGCGTCGGTCGCCACCTGCGCGGTCCGGTCGGTCGAGCCCGAGTCCATGACCACGACCTCGTCCAGCAGGCGGACGTCGTGCACCAGGTCGCGCACCAGCGTCTCGACGATGGCACCGACCGTCGCCTGCTCGTTGCGTGCGGGCAGCACGACGGTCACGCCCGTACGCCCGTCGGGGCCGCGTCGCCGGGCCGCCAGATCGGTGGCGGTCCACCCCCAGCCGTGGAACGTCCGCGCCGCGAACCACTGGGCCACATCGTCCTGCATCGCCGTGCCTCCCGCTGGCTGCTCGCCCCGCCTGGTCGCTCGGCGCCTACCCCGGCGCCCACACCCGATACGGCGGATCGCAGCGGCGCCTGCGGGGAAGGCGCAGGGCATGGTGGCGAGTGACCTGGTGCGGGTGGGGCTGGTCGGCGCGGGCGGCGTGGGCGAGCGCCACGCCCGCGTCCTGTCGGGCCTGCCCGGCGTCACGGTGGTCGGCGTGGCGGACCCCGACGCGCGTCCGGGCCGAGGCGCTGGCGCAGCGATGCGGAGCCGCGGCCTTCGCCGACGCCGCCACGCTCGCGAGGTCGGTGCGGCCCGACGCGCTGTACGTCTGCGTGCCGCCGTTCGCCCACGGCGAGCCCGAGGCCGTCGCCGTCGAGCACGGCCTGCCGCTGTTCGTCGAGAAGCCGCTCGCCACCGACCTGGCGACGGCCGAGCGCATCGCCGCCGAGGTCGACGCGGCCGGTCTCGTCACCGCCACCGGCTACCACTGGCGCTGCCTCGACACCGTGCAGCGGGCCCGTGCACTGCTCGACGGCCGTCCGCTCGGCCTGCTCGCGGCCCGGTGGCTCGACAAGGTGCCCCCGCCCGCCTGGTGGACGACGTGGGCGGGCTCGGGCGGGCAGGTCACCGAGCAGGTCACGCACCTCGTCGACCTGGTGCGCCACCTGGGCGGGGAGGTCGAGTGGGTGGCCGCCCACGGCGCCTCGCTGGGGCACTGCGGGCCCGGTGCGGACATCGACGAGGCCTCGGTGGCGGTGCTGCGCCTCGCCGGCGGGGCGGTGGCGACTATCACCGCGTCGTGCCTCGGCCCCGACAAGCAGGCCGCCGGCCTCGACATCGTGGCCGCCGGCCTCGGCCTCGAGCTGAGCGAGTGCGAGCTCGTCGTGCACGTCGACGGCGGGGTCGAGCGGGTGGCCGCGAGCGTCGACCCCCGGCTGGCGGTCGACGCCGGGTTCGTCTCCCTGGTGCGTGGCGAGCCGTTCCCCGAGGCCGTGGGCTACGGCGAGGCGCTGCGCACCCACCGGGTCGGCTGCGCCCTCACGACGTCGGCCCGCGAAGGGCGGGAGGTGCGCCTGGGGACGGGGCCCTGAGGGCGACGCCGGGTGCCCGGCCGTCAGGCGCCGACGGTCACCTGCGCCACGAGCAGGGTGCGAGCACCGCGCGGCCGCCCTCCCCCCACCGACGGCGCAGGGGGAAGGCGACCGGCGACCGGCACGACGGTGGCTCAGTCGGGCGGCGGGACCTCGCGGCTCTGCTCGACCGCGTCCGCCTCGGGCACCTCGGGACCGACCGTCGACTGCGGCACATCCACCGGGCCCGGCTCGGCCTCCCGGCTCTGCTCTCAGCGCGTCGGCCTCGGGCACCTCCGGGTCGTCGGTCGGCGACGTGCTCACGAGAACAGCCCCTGGATGCGGGCCACCATCTCCTCGGCCTTGGCGGTCACGGTCTGCGCCGCGCCACTCTTGACCTGGGCGCTGATCAGCTTCGTGCGCATGTCCTGCGCCCAGCCGAGGTGCTCGTCCTCCTCGGGCTCGACCCGGTCGACCGCCTCCTGCACGGCGTCGCGCACGTCGCCCTCGGGGAACTCGGGCACGAGCTGCGAGAGCCCCGACCAGTTGGCGTGGTCCTTGGCCTCGGCCAGCAGCACGGCGTCGAGCATGACGAGCTCCTGGGTCATCAGGTCGACCGAGCCGCCGAGCAGGAAGGTCGACTCGACGAGCATGAGCCCGGCCTTCTCGGTCGCCCGGGCCGCGGGGCTGACGTAGCCGGGGTCGCCGCCGAGGCGGGCCACCAGGGTCTCGAGCACGTCGACGTGCTCGACGGTCTGGTTGCCGAAGTGCGTGTACCGCTGCTCCAGGACCGGGTTGTGGGTGCGCCCCGCCATCGAGCGGTAGAGGGCGGCGCCCCCGCGCTCGTGGGCGGTCATGTCGCTCAGCAGGTCGGCGACGAACGGCCCGTTCAGGCCGGTGCCGTCGAGGAACGCCTCGCGCTCGGTGGGCGGCATGATCCCCGCCGGGTCGACGTGGGTCAGGTCGACCGGCCGGGCGCGGGCGCCCGTCTCGACGGTGGGGATGAGGGTGGGCATGGTGTGCTCCTTCGATCGTCTCGGGCCGCTCAGGCCATGCCGGCGGGCCGCAGGTCGGGGACGGGATGCTCGCCTTCGGTCTCGTCTCGGTACTCGTGGCCGCGCTCGGCGCGGTCCTGCTCGATCACCTGCTCGCTGGGCGCGCCGCCCTCGTTGACGATCGCCTGGTAGCGGAAGTAGCGGTGGTCGGGCGGCAGCTGGTCGAGCGGGACGTACTCGGTGCCGTCGGCGCGCAGGTCGATCTGCTCGGCCAGCACCTGGCGGACGTAGTCCTTGTTGGGCTCGAAGGTCACGGGGGTGTCGGGCAGCGAAGGCGGCAGCATCTCGGCCGGGTCGCGGCCCTCGAGGCGCCGCATGAAGTCGCAGGCGACCTGCAGCTGGCCGAGCTCCTGGTTCAGGTGGAGCTCCCACAGCGCCTTGATGCGCCGGTCGCTCTCGTGCTGCAGCATCGACCAGTACAGGTAGACCTCGTTGTACTCGTGGCACACCCACATCGCGAGCCACGAGTCGAGCGGGTCGAGCAGCGACTCGTAGTGGGTGACGTGCTGCTCTTCGATGAGGGCGATCTCGGCGTAGAGGCCACGGGCGATCGGCTCGATCCAGTCGGACCCGTGGTTCATGTAGAAGTTCATGGTCTGCTGCTCGGCCGCCACGATGGTCATGACGTGCATGCGGGTCAGCGGGTCAACGGTGTGGGTCTCGAAGTGCGTCCGGACCTCGTCGTGGGGGTGGCGGTGCTCGGCCACCGTCCGGCGGCCCGGCGTGATCTCGGTCAGGTGCTGGGTGATCTCGTCGGCGCGGCCCCCGTACAGCAGGTCGTAGAGGTCGCTGTAGCGGTACAGGTGGTCGAAGTCCTCGAGCAGGGCGAAGTCGAGGGCCTGGTGCACCATCGGGTCGGGCTCGTGTCGGGCGAGCCAGGCCGTCAGGTCGACCGCCACCTGCTCGTAGCCGATCGTGGTCTCGAGGGGGCTCTGGTCGCCGGGGTTGAGCCCGTTGACGGCCTTCTGCTGCTGGGCGTCGACCCGGCGGTTGGTGGCGAGGGCGCGCTTCAGCTCGAGGTGGTCCGTGTGTCGGGCGAACTGGTGAGAGAACAGGATCGCCTCGACCTCGATCCCGTTCATGAGGATCACCCGCGTGCGGGTGTAGGGGTCGACGGTGTGCTTTTCGTACGGCGTGACGTTGAGCTCGGACCAGTTGCGGAACTGCTCCTCGACGGGGATTCCCGCCTGCTCGAGGGGGTTGAACGACATCGGTACTGCCTCTCGATCGGGATGGGTGGCGAACTGGGGTGAGGTGCGGGGCGGCGCCGCTGGGCTCGGCGCCGGCCCCGCGGCTCACGGCCTGCCGTGGGCCCGCCTCGGGGGGCGTGACCCCGGCACGGGCCGGTCGGGCTCGACGGGTGGGATCGGGCGGGTCGCGATCAGCTCCGGCACGGCTGCGACTCCGGAGCCGTGGCGGATCGACGGTCTCGGCACCGCTGCGACGTCACCGCTGGGCCTCCTCCGTGACGTTGCCGGCCGAGGCGCGAACGTCCTCCCGCACGGTGCCCGCCGCCTCGGTGGCCCGCTGCTTCACCTGCTCGGCGCCCTGTTCGGCGGTGGACCGCAGGTCCTCGACCACCTCCTGGCCGGCGCGCTGCAGCTCGTCACGCACGGGCTGCGCCTTCTCGACGACCTGGCCGGCGACGCGCTGCTCGGCCTCGCTGGGCGGGATCAGAGAGGCGACCAGCAGGCCGCCCCCGAAGGCGATGAGGCCGGCGGCGATCGGGTTGCCCTGGGTCTGTTCGATGACCTTGTCGGGCGCCCGGCGGGCGCCTTCGACCACCGACCCCGCAGCATCGCGGGCGGTGCCGCCGACGCCCTGAGCGGCGTCGCCGGCCGAACCGTAGGTGTCCTGGGCACGGCCCATGACCCGCTCGCGCACCGAGCGCCACCCGTCCGACACGCGCTGCCGCCGACGCTGGATGATCCGCCCCGGGCTGGTGCGGTCTGCGATGGCGTCGATCGTCTCGGACATGTCCTGGCGGGTGCCCTCGATCTCGGACCTCACTTCACTTGCGCTCTTGCCCATCGGGCGTCCTCCTTGAGGGTGTCGACGGTCTGGTCGGGAACGGGGCGGACCTCGGCGAGCCTCTTGCGCCCGTTCATGGCGAGGACGGCGGCCGCGGCGCCCACCACGACGCCGACGATGAGGAAGGCCCAGCCGGCGTCGACGACCTCGGCCAGGCCCCAGGCCACCCCCGAGGTCAGCAGGATCAGGGCCACGAGGGCGGCGACGGCCCCTCCGCCGAGCATCCCGGCGGCCTTGCCCGCCTTGCTCGCCTCCTCGCGGATCTCGACGCGGGCCAAATCCATCTCGGACCGGACGAGCTGGCTGAGATCGCTCGTCAGCGTGCTGAACAGCTCACCGAGCGAGGCGTCGACTCCCGGGCTCCCGGCGCCTTCGTAGCTACGCCGATCGAGACCCCCGGCGTCGTAGCCGCTCACGGCGCACCTCCGGGCCGGTCGCCGCTCGCGCCGCCGTAGGGCGTCGGGGCAGGCGTCGAGCCGCCCTCCGGTCCGGTCCGCTCGGCGCCCTTGGTGGCCGGCTGGGCGCGGAACCCGCTGAGCTCGGCCGCCCGGCGCTGCTCGTCGGTGTCTCCGCCGGGGGCGGCGGACGGCAGCGCGGTCGTCGGACCGCCTGCCGCACCCTGGCTGGACGCCAGCGCTGCGCCGGAGGCGCCCGACGTGTGGCCGTTTCCGGTCGAGGCGCCCGCGGAGGGGTCGGAGTCGGCCTTGGCCCCGCGGAAGAGGCGACCAGCCGCGAAGCCGGCCCCCGCTGCGACCGCCAGGAAGACGGCGGGGCGGCGTCGGGCGAAGCGCTGCACGTCGTCGACGAGCCCGTCGACGCCACGCTCCTGCACGCGCCCGGCGACGCCGCCGAGGCGGTCACCGATGTCGCGGGCGTAGCGCTGCAGGTCTCCTGCCTGCTCGGTGTTCCCGTCGGCGAGGGCCCGCAGGCGGCCTGCGAGCTGATCGACCGCACCGGCCGCCCGGGAGGCGCCGTCGGACGCCTGCTGGCGCAGCGACGTGCGCGCCTCGTCGGCCAGCGCCCGCGCCTGGGTGCCGGCCTCGGACACCACAGCGGACGCCTCGCTGCGGGCCTCGCCCGCCACGTCGCGCGCCTCGTCGCGAGCGGTCGTGGCGACATCGGTCGCCCTGTCCTTCGTCGTGCGATCGTCGGTGATCGTCTCGTCTGCCACGGCGGCACCTCCTCGATGACTGCCGCGCCGACTACCCATCTGCGACAGGCCAAACAAGACGGCCGAGATTCCTTCCTGACGCCGTGCTCGGCCTGGTCGATCTCCCGGGTCGGTGCGACCGGGCCCGACTCAGGTCCCGGCCCTCGAGGTGGGCACGGGCCGCTTCGACCGCCGGCGGGAGGCGGCGACGGGCCCGCAGCGCCCGCGGGAGCCGCCCCAGCGCGGCCCGGACGCCGGCACGTCCCACCGGCCCCGACCAGAGCGCGTCGCGGACGACGCCTCCGACCGTTCGCCAGCGACGCCGGAGCACGGCCGTCAGGACCCGGTTCCGCGCCTGCTGCACGGCCCGCCGGCCGGGGTCGCGGCTGGGCGAGGGGTGGTGGTGCACGACGAGGTCGGGCACGAAGGCGAGCCCCCAGCCGGCGGCGGCCCGGTCGAGGGCCACCCGCTCCTCCTCGCCCCCGAAGAACACGACGTCGTCGAACCCGCCGACGTCAAGGAAGGCCGAGCGCCGCACGACCGCGCCGCAGGCGAAGAACCCGAGCGCTCAGCCGGGGATGGCCAGGATCATGAGCGTCGACCAGGTGACGTGGGTGAGGGTCGGGGCGAGGATGCCCCGTGTGGCCAGGCGCTCCAGCATGAACACGGTGCCCATCGCTGCCGCCGCCACGACGAGGGCGACGTTCAGCGTCGCCACCGTGACCAGCACGTAGACGGCGGTCGCGACCACAGCCCGATGGTCGCCGACGAGGGCGACCGGGAGTGCACCCCGGAAGAAGCGCTCCTCGCCCACGGCGTTGACGACGGCGATCGCCAGCACCAGCACGGTCGGCCCGGCGTCCGCCGTCGCCAGCACCGAGTCGACGGCACCGTCCAGGCCTGGCACATGGCGGGCCACGAGCGACGCTCCAAGGAAGGCCACGAAGGCCAGGCCCCCCAGCACGATCGCCGCCAGCAAACTGCGCCGGCTCTCCGTCCGGTCGGTGGACCGGGCGAGATAGAGCGGACCCGCCGCCGCGCTGCCGGCCACCCAGATGGCGGCGAGGAGGAAGCCGAGCAGGCTAAAGGCCAGCGAACCGCGCGAGGCTGCCAGCGTGGCGGCCAGCGTCACCGTCCCCGCCGCCAAGGTGGCGGCAACGACGAGCCGGCGGCGGCGCCGGGCCGGCGCCGGTTCGATGGGCTCGGGGAGGAGCTCGGGCGTCAGGAGATCACGAACTGCGTGCATCCGCCGAGCCGCGCAAGCGGCGCGCGCGGGCCGCGAGGGCTGCGGCCGCCGCCTCGGGGAAGTCCATCGGCCGGTGGTCGACAAGCTCCTCGATGCGGTGGTCGTGCACGACGACCTCGTTGGTCATCGAGTCGACCAACGCCGCCGCTGTGGTCAGGTCTACGTCGGTCACCAGCCGGAGCCAGTGGGACGAGAGCCGGGGCGTCAGCACCGGCACCGGCACGATGACCCGCCGCCGCCCGGTCATCTCGGCCACCGTTACCAGCATGTCCCGGTAGCTGAGCGCATGGGGGCCACCGATCTCGTAGGTCTCGCCGATCGCGGCGTCGATCCCAACCACGCCCACCAGGAATCGTACGGCGTCGGCAAGCGCGATCGGCTGGGTACGGGTCTGCACCCACCGCGGCGTGACCATGGCGGGGAGCCGCTCGACGAGCTGGCGCAGGATCTCCCAGCTGATGCTGCCGTCGCCGATGACGATGCCGGCCCGCAACGCCGTCGTCGGCACGGTGTCCGACAGGATCCGCTCGACCTCTCGCCGGCTGCGCAGGTGAGGCGACAAAGCGTCGTCGTCCTCGCCGAGGCCACCGAGGTACACGATCTGCGAAACGCCGGCCGCGGCCGCAGCGCCACCGAAGGCGCGGGCGCCGACCCGGTCGCGCTCGGCGAAGTCCGCGTGGGCCAGCGAGTGGACCAGGTAGTAGGCGAGATCCTGGCCGTCGAGCGCCGACTGGAGGCTCCGAACGTCCGCGATGTCACCCCGCACGGCGGCCCCGCTACCGCGGTACTGGTCGGGACAGCGCGTCATGGCGGTGACGTCGTGTCCGGCCGCGTCGAGCGCGGCGGCGACATGCCGGCCGACGAATCCGGTAGCACCGGTCACGAGGATCTTCACGTGTGCTCCAAGGCGATCGGGTGGTCGTCATTTCGCGGAGCTACTACCCGCCAATACCCCATTGACGCAGACCCAGCCAAAGTGCACGCGAGTGTCGAGCGATTAGCTCAGCGTGCCCCGGAGGATGCTGTCGCCGGAGTGGGTCGGGTCGCCGTCTCGGGGTTCTATCGACACGTCCACGATCGGCCCTACGGGGCCCCGGGTGGCCAAGTCCGGGGACGGTGGTGTCTGACGACCACCACATCAACCTCTAAGTCTGGTTCTACACGGCTGCTGCGAGCTGTGGCGTGGCTGCCTCCTTGTGGTTTGTGGCTCGCTGGCGAGGAGGCGCATGCGAGCGCGGTCGCGGGTCCCGTTGCGCCAGTTCGTCCGCTCGTCGCTGCGCTCGTGACGCTCGGCGCCGATCACCTCGGTCGCTTCGGTATCGATCAGTGCCTGCAGGACGAGCTCGACGCCTCGCGGATCACTTCGATATTCCCACCCGCCCGCAGCGCGTCGACCAGGTGGGTCACGTCGAGACTTCGTAACAGTCACCGGGAGTCTCCCTTCAGCTGAGCTTGGTCGTTCAGCCGAAGATCTCGGGGTCCACCTCAGTGGTGGACCCCGGCTTCTACACCACTCCCAGGGACGTCAACCCGAGCGCTGCTGGCGCCAGCCGCTCGATGAGATCGCGGTTCATCTCCGTCAATTGGTAGAAGCTCTGCACAACGCGCTCGTAGAGCTCTTGGGTGCGCCGCTCAAGCCCCGACCGCAGGAAGTGATTGAGAAGGCCCACCGGAGCTGACCCGATCCCCGTAGGGTCCAGTTCCGCTAGCGCAGCAACTCGTGGGTGATCAACGGCCACAAGTGGTTCACCTCGAACGGCAAGCGGGCCGATCGCCACCACGTTCGACGGTTCCGGCTCCGGCACGTCCGGTCGAGCGCGACCTATCCGGCGGTACGCGCGACGCTCGGCGAAGCGACTTGCATCTGCACGACGATGCCCTCCGCAGGCGTCGTCCGACGCCCGTCCCACAGCCGTCCCACAGCTCGGGGTCCGCTGCGGCGCATCGCGGTCACTCAGAGTCAAGGACTCACAACTCTCCACGCGACGAATCCCCAGGTCAGAGCACATTCCAGCAGCCACCGCAACGTGCCCTCGACAGGACTCGAACCTGTGGCCTACCGCTTAGGAGGCGGTCGCTCTATCCACCTGAGCTACGAGGGCGCGCGGAGCACGGTAGCCCCGAGCGAGGCGGACCCCGGCCCGCTGGGGCATCGGCGGACGGGGGGCGCGACGGGTGCTGGGTCAGACACGGCGGCTGGTCAGCAGGCGCCAGGCGATGAGGGCCAGGATGACCACGACCAGGACGATGATGATGGTGTTGAGCATGGGCCATGCCTCTCGTGTCGGAGGGCGCCGACGCGCCGTTCGGGTGGATGTGTGCCCGCAGACGGCGGGTCTCAGTCCGATCCGAGTGCCCGTCGTGCGCCGGCGATGCCGCCGCCGGGCGGCCGTCATCCGCGCCTCGCAGGTCGTCGCCGCTCGTCGGCCGGGCGGCCACGACGGCGAGCATGGCGATCAGGAAGGTCACGGCCGCCGCCATCGAGACAATGATCGGGTCGACCAGCGGCACGGGATCGTCCTCGTCCGGGCCCCGCTGAGGCGGGTTCGGGCTGAGGGGCGACCGTGATCATCATCGTTCCTCCGGCTCTGACGACGAACGAGGCTGCGCTTCCCGGCCGGCCGTGCCTCGATCGGGAACGTCGGTCGGCGGGCCGCGCCGGTGCGGGTCGGCCGGCCGCCCGCTCAGCCCTGGGTACGCTCCCGGCATGCCGCCCGGTGCTCCGCTCGCGTTCGACCCGATCGCCGAGGCGCAGCGCCAGTGGGAGGCGCACGGCTGGGTCGACGCCGCGCCCGGGATGGCGATGGTCACGTCGATCATGCGGGTGCAGCAGGTGCTCATCGGTCACGTCGACCGGGCGCTGCGCGACCTCGGCCTGACGTTCGCCCGCTACGAGGTGCTGATGCTGCTGCTGTTCAGCCGCAAGGGCGCCCTGCCGCTGGGCAAGGTCGGCGCCCGTCTGCAGGTCCATCCGGCCAGCGTCACGAACGTGGTCGACCGGCTCGAGGCCGACGGCCTCGTGCGGCGGGTGCCGCACCCGTCCGACGGCCGCACGACGCTGGCCGAGATCACGGCCGCCGGCCGCGAGCTGGCGGCCCGCGCCACCGACGCGCTCAACGCGGCCGTGTTCGAGCCCGTTCCGCTGACCCGCCGGCAGGTCGACCAGCTCGTGGGGCTGCTCCGCCGCCTGCGGGTGGCGGAGGGGGACTTCGACCCGGCGTCGGGCTAGGGGCGGTCGGCGGCGTGCTCCCGGCTGGGTGCACCCTGTCCGTTGCGTGACGAAACTCGTAGGATGGCCGCATGCGACGAGCCTCGTTCGAGAACATGCAGTGCTCGGTCGCGCAGGCCCTCGAGGTCGTGGGCGACTGGTGGTCGCTGCTCATCGTGCGCGACGCCTTCTTCGGGGTCTCGCGCTTCGAGGACTTCCAGCGCCGGCTCGGCATCGCCCGCAACACGCTGACCGACCGGCTGGCGTGGCTGTGCGACCACGACGTCCTCACCCGCACGCCGTACCAGGACGCGCCGGTGCGCTACGACTACCGGCTCACCGCCAAGGGCCGCGATCTGCAGCTCGTGATGACCGCCATGATGCAGTGGGGCGACCGCTGGACGCCGCCTCCCGGCGGTCCGCCACTCGTGCCGACCGATCGCGGCGGCGACCCGGTCGAGCTGCGCCTCGTCAACGCCCGCACCGGCCGGGCGGTCCCGCCCGAGCGGGTGCGGATGGTGCCGGGGCCGGGCGCGACCGACCCGAACACGGTCCCGCCCAGGCTGGAGGCGGCGACCACCGCGCCGGACACCTGAGGGCAGCCCTCGCCCCCTCCGATCACCGACGTCCTGTCAGAGGCGCTCGATGATCGTGGCGTTGGCCAGGCCGCCGGCCTCGCACATCGTCTGCAGGCCGTAGCGGGCGCCGCGCTCCTCCATGGCGCCGAGGAGGGTGGTCATCAGGCGGGCACCGCTGGCGCCGAGCGGGTGGCCGATGGCGAGGGCGCCGCCGTGGACGTTGACCTTGGCGGGGTCGGCGCCGGTCTCGGCCATCCACGCCAGGACCACGCTCGAGAACGCCTCGTTGACCTCGAACAGGTCGATGTCGTCGATCGTCAGGCCGGCGCGGCCGAGGACTTTGGCGGTGGCGGGGATGACGGCCGTCAGCATCATCAGCGGGTCGTCGCCCACCACTGCGAACGAGTGCAGGCGGGCCCGGGGGCGCAGCCCCAGCTCGGCGGCGCGCTCGCCGCTGGTGATCAGCAGGGCGGCGCTGCCGTCACTGATCTGGCTGCTGTTGGCGGCGGTGATGTGCCAGCCGATCTCGGGGAAGCGGGACGCGAACCCGGGGTCCTCGAACGCGGGGCGCAGGCCGGCGAGCTTCTCGAGCGCCCCGTCCGGCCGAATGCCCTCGTCGGCCGTGACCTCGACGATCGCACCGTCGGGGCCGGGCGCCTTGATCGGGGCGATCTCGCGCTCGAAGCGCCCGGCCGAGGCGGCGGCGTGTGCCCGCTCGTGGCTGGTGAGCGCGAATTGGTCGAGATCGGTGCGCCCGAGGCCCCACTGCGCGGCGATGAGCTCCGCGCTCGATGCCCTGCGGAACGAGGCCGTCGGGGTAGCGGGCGGCGAGGGTCGGCCCGAACGGATCGGCGCCCTCGGGCACGTTGGACCACATCGGCACCCGGCTCATGCTCTCGACCCCGCCGGCGATCACGACGTCGTAGGCGCCCGAGATGACACCCTGTGCCGCGAAGTGCACCGCCTGTTGCGACGAGCCGCACTGGCGGTCGACGGTGGTGGCCGGCACGTGCTCGGGCAGGCCGGCGGCCAGGGCCGCGTAGCGGGTGGTGTTCATGGCCTGCTCGGCCACCTGGTCGACGCATCCGCCGATGACGTCGTCGATCACGTCGGGGTCGATGCCGCTGCGCTCGACCACCGACCGGATCGCATGCGCGAACAGGTCCACGGCGTGCACCCCGGCCAGGGCACCGGTCGGCTTGCCCTTGCCCACCGGCGTCCGCGCCGCCTCCACGATCACTGCGTCTCGCATGACTCGACTCCTGCGACTCGTCGCCCGAGGGGGAACGTACGCACTTAAGTCTAATGATGCAACGCTAAGTTTCGTGGTGCAGTGCGCCGTCCGTCACAGGGCGCTCAGCGGTCAGGACTCGCCGGCCAGCGGGCGGTGGAGGAGGCGCTCGCCGGGCACGTCGACGGTCTCGGCCGTCCCGGTCCCCGGTGTGACGGCGGTGCGGCCGCCGTCGACCGGAAGGACGACGCCCGAGACGTACGCCGACTCGTCGGACGCGAGGTACACCGCGGCGCCGGCGACGTCGTCGGGGGAAGCCGGCCGGGCCAGGGGCGTCGCCCGCCGGACGGCCGAGCGCGCCTGCTCCGTCACCGGCACGGGAGCGGGATCGGTCGACCCGAGCGGGATCATCGCCGCCATGGCGATCGCATTGACCCGGATGCCGTGCGGCCCGCCGTCGTGGGCCATCACGTGGGTGAGCGGCACGAGCGCACCCTTGGACACCGAGTAGCCGGGGAACGACGGGTTGCCGTGGAGCCCGTCGATGGAACACAGGTAGACGATCGCTCCGGAGTCGGACGACGTCAGCAGCGGCCACAGCGCCCGGGTGTAGAGGACGGGGCCGAGCAGGTTGGTGCGTATGACGCGCTCCCAGTGCGCCGGCGACTGCTCGCCCGCCGGTTCGTGGTCGAGCATCGCCTGGGCGGTGAAGAGCACGTCGACCCGGCCCCACCGGGCGCGACACCCGCCCGCGACGGCGGATGCCCCGGCCTCGTCGGCCAGTGATGCGACCAGGGGCGTGGCCCGACCACCGACCGCCGTGACCTCTGCGGTGACGCGGTCGGCGACCTCGGTGTCGGGGTCGACGGCCACGACCTCGGCACCCTCGCGTCCGAAGGCGAGCGCGGCAGGCCCGACCGACGATCGACCCCACACCGGCCACGACCGCCACGCGGTCGGCGAGGCGGCCATCGACCGGGGATGCGGCGCCGTTCACGATCTCCCCTCTCCGCCGGACGATTCGGCAGGCCAGCTGACATTCATCATGACACTAAGGACCGGAGCGGAGAGGCGTCAGGTGGTGGCGACGCAGGCCAGTACGACGACCGGTGGATGGTCTCCCCAGCGCCTGTCCCGCGGGTCCTCAGTCCGTGACCGCTCCGGCTGATGCGTTGAGGACGGTGCCGGTCATCATGCGCGCCCGGTCCGATGCGAGGAAGGCGGCCGCTCGCGCGGTGTCGGCTGTGTGCGGCAAGTCCTTCAGCATCGTGCCCTCGGCGAGGCGGGCCATGGCCTGGTCGGGCGTGACGCCCATCATCTGGGCACGCACTTCGGTCGCGTCCTGAATCGTCCGCGTGTCCGGGTTCGCCGTGCTCCGCAGGCAGACCACCCGGACCCCGGCAGGGCCGAGCTCGATCGCCATGGTCCGCATGACGGTCTCGACGGCGCCGACCGTCGTGGACGAGCGGCCGGCGAGAAACACTTCTGCGCCTTCGGAGGCGAGTTCCCTGGCGACGGCTGCGCCGATGGAACCTCCGCCACCGAACACGACCGCATGCCTGTCCTGCAACATTCCTGACCTGCTCATTGACTCCTCCTCTGGACGTGGTCGGGAGGCGCCGGCCTCGAGACGCCTGGTAGAGGAAGACACCGGACAGCCGCGAAACTGGGCGTCCGTGCCGCGCCCACTTTCCGATGCCACCGGTGTCTCACCAGAGGATGGACCGCGGCAAGGAGGTGGGCACCGGTGAGCGCAGAGCTGCTCGATCGAGCACGCGCGGGCGACGCCGAGGCGTTCCGCCAGGTCGTCGAGCCCCATCGCCGCGAGCTGCAACTGCACTGCTACCGGATGCTCGGCTCGCTCCAAGACGCCGAGGACGCGCTCCAGGACACGCTGCTCGCCGCGTGGCGTGGCCTCGCCGCCTTCGAAGGGCGTTCGTCATTGCGGACGTGGCTGTATCAGGTGGCGACCAGCCGGTGTCTGAACATCCTGCGCGCCAAGCGGAGACGGCCGCTCGTGGACCCGCTGCCCCCCGGCGTTGAGATTCCGGAGCCGAGCCGCACCGGCGAGGTGATCTGGCTCGAGCCCTATCCCGACGCGCTGCTGAGTGGGCCCGCCGAGCCGCCGGGACCCGAGGGCCGCTACGAGGCGAGCGAAGCCATCTCGATCGCCTTCCTGACCGCGCTCCAGGCGCTGCCGGCGCGCCAGCGAGCTGTCCTCATCCTGCGCGACGTCCTCGGCTACCGCGCCCGCGAGGTCGCCACCATGCTCGACACGAGCGAGGAGTCCGTCACCGGTGCGCTCAAACGGGCGCGGGCCACTGTCCAGCAGCGGCTCGCCCCGACCGCAGAACACGAGCTGCCGCCACGTCGGGGCTCGCCCGAGGAACGCGCGCTCGTCCACCGCCTCACTCGCGCCTACGAGAGCGGCGACATCGACGCGCTCGTGGCCCTGCTCACCGACGACGTCGCGGTGGCCATGCCGCCCATGCCGCTCGAGTACTACGGCATCGAGCAGGCGGCGCGGTTCCTCGCCGCCGTCACCTTCCGCGACGGTCGCACCTTCCGCCTCGTCGAGACCCGGGCCAACGGCCAGCCGGCGTTCGGCACGTACGTCCGTGATCCCCGCGGCGGACCGCTCCGCGCCACCAGCCTGGTCGTCGTCACGCTGGCCGGCGACCGGGTGAGCGCACTCACCCGCTTCGACGCCAGCGTCCTCACCCGGTTCGACCTCCCGCTGAGCTTGGCCGACTGACGCCGACCTTCCAAAGACTTGGACGTCAAACTAAAGTGCGGGGTCATGACAACGGACGTGGCACAGGCCCTCCCCACCCGCATCGGCGTCGTCGGCTGCGGCCTCATGGGCTCGGGCATCGCAGAGGTCGTGGCCCGGGCCGAGCTCGACGTCGTCGTCGTCGAGGACGGAGAGGCCGCCGCCAAGGCCGGCCGGGCCCGCATCGAGGGGTCGCTGGCCCACGCGGTCGAGCGGGGGAAGCTGAACAGTGCGGACCGCGACGCGGCCCTCGACCGCATCCGGGTCGGGGCCGACATCGAGCAGCTCGCCGACCGGCAACTCGTGGTGGAGGCCGTGCTCGAGGACGAGGCCGCCAAGGTCGCCGTGTTCGATCGGCTCGACAGCATCGTCGAGGCGCCCGATGCGGTGCTGGCCTCGAACACGTCGTCGATCCCGATCATGAAGCTGGCCATGGCCACCCGCCGGCCCGAGTCGGTCATCGGCCTGCACTTCTTCAACCCCGTGCCCGTGCTCAAACTGGTCGAGCTCGTGCCGTCGCTGCTCACCGCCGACTCCACCCTCGCCACCACCGAGGCCTTCGCCGCCGAGGTGCTGGGCAAGCGGGTGATCCGCTCGCAGGACCGGGCCGGCTTCGTGGTCAACGCCCTGCTCATCCCGTACCTCCTGTCGGCCATCCGCATGCTGGAGTCGGGCTTCGCCACGGCCGACGACATCGACGCGGGCATGGTCGAGGGGTGCGCGCACCCGATGGGCCCGCTGCACCTCACCGACCTCATCGGTCTCGACACGACGATCGCGGTGGCCGAGTCGCTCTACGAGGAGTTCAAGGAGCCCCTCTTCGCCCCGCCGCCGCTGCTGTCGCGCATGGTCGACGCCGGCCTGCTCGGCCGGAAGACCGGCCGCGGCTTCTACGACTACGCCCGATGACCCTCGTCGACCGCTCGCCCGTCGCAGCCCCGCCCGCCGTCCACGTGCCGGTCCACCCGGTGCGCGTGGTGACCGCGGCCAGCCTGTTCGACGGCCACGACGCCTCGATCAACATCATGCGGCGGATCCTCCAGAGCCAGGGCGCCGAGGTGATCCACCTCGGGCACAACCGGTCGGTCGACGAGGTCGTGCGGGCTGCGGTGCAGGAGGACGTGCAGGCCGTGGCGGTCAGCTCCTACCAGGGCGGCCACGTCGAGTACTTCCGTTACCTGCTCGACCGCCTGCGGGCCGAGGGGCGGGCCGACGTGCGGGTCTACGGCGGCGGCGGGGGCGTGATCGTGCCCGACGAGATCGAGGAGCTGCACGCCTACGGCGTCGCCCGCATCTTCTCGCCCCACGACGGCCAGCGTCTCGGGCTGGCGCCGATGGTCAACACGATCATCGCCGAGTCCGACGTCGACCTCGCGGCCGTCGACCGGCCCGACCTGACCGCGCTGCGCGGCGGGGACGGCGGCGAGCGCGTCCTGGCCCGGGCCATCACCGCGCTCGAGGCCGGCGCCTACGGCGCGGACGAGCTGGCGGCCCTGCGCGCCGCGGGCGCCGAGCGCACCGTCCCGGTCGTCGGCATCACGGGCACGGGCGGTTCGGGCAAGTCGTCGCTCACCGACGAGCTGGTCCGCCGGTTCCGGCTCGACCGCGCCGACGCCCTGCGCATCGCGGTCGTCGCGGTCGACCCGACCCGCCGCCGCGGTGGTGGGGCGCTGCTGGGCGACCGCATCCGCATGAACGCCCTCGACGGCGGACCCGTCTACTTCCGGTCGCTCGCCACCCGGGGCGCGTCGAGCGAGCTGCCCGACGGGCTCGACGACGTCGTGGCCGCCGCCAAGGTGGCCGGCTACGACCTGGTGATCGTCGAGACCCCCGGCATCGGCCAGGGCGACGCCGCCATCGTCGACCACTGCGACGTGGCGCTGTACGTGATGACCGCCGAGTTCGGGGCGCCCAGCCAGCTCGAGAAGATCGACATGCTCGACTTCGCCGACGCGGTCGCCATCAACAAGTTCGACCGTCGGGGCGCCGAGGACGCGCTGCGCGAGGTGCGCCGGCAGATGCGGCGCAACCGCACGTCGTTCTCCGGCGATCTCGAGGCGCTGCCGGTGTTCGGGACGGTGGCGTCGCGCTTCGACGACGACGGCGTCACCGCCCTCTACCAGCACCTGGTGGCGCGGCTGGTCGAGTACGGCTTGCCGGCGGCCGAGGGCGTGCTGCCCGCGGTGGCGACCCGGGTGTCGTCGCGGCGCGACGCGCTGGTGCCGACCGACCGGGTCCGCTACCTGGCCGACATCGCCGCCACCGTCCGGTCCTACCACCAGACCACCGCCGCCGACGTGGCGGCGGCCCGCCGGCGTCAGCACGTGGCCACCACACTCGACCTGCTGCGGGAGGCGGGCGTGGCGGACGAGCAGGGCGAGGCCGGCGACGGGCCCGGCGCCGGCGCGGCAACGGCCGCGGTCGAGGCGCTCGCCGAGCGGGCCGACGAGGGGCTGTCCGCCGACGCCAAGGCGCTGCTCGCCGGCTGGCCCGCCACCCGCGACACCTGGTCGGACCGGGAGCAGGTCGCGGTGCTCGAGGGGCAGGAGGTGCGCACCCCGCTCGTCCGGACCTCGCTGTCGGGCCTCGACGTGCCCCGCGTCGCCCTGCCCCGGGACGGCGACGACGGCGAGCTACTGCGCTTCCTGCGCGAGGAGAACCTGCCCGGCCACTTCCCGTTCACGGCGGGCGTCTTTCCCCTCAAGCGCGAGGGCGAGGACCCCGCCCGCATGTTCGCGGGCGAGGGCGACGCCTTCCGCACCAACCGGCGCTTCCACCTGCTCGCCCAGGGTCAGCCCGCGACCCGCCTGTCGACCGCATTCGACTCGGTCACGCTGTACGGGTTCGACCCGGACGAGCGCCCCGACATCTACGGCAAGGTCGGCAACTCGGGCGTGTCGATCGCCACCCTCGACGACATGAAGGTGCTGTACGACGGGTTCGACCTGTGCGACCCGTCGACCTCGGTGTCGATGACGATCAACGGGCCGGCGCCCACGATCCTGGCCATGTTCCTCAACACCGCGATCGACCAGCGGCTCGCCGCGTTCTCCACCGAGCACGGCCGGGAGCCCGACGAGGCCGAGGCCGCCGCCATCCGGGCCCACGTGCTGCGGACCGTGCGGGGCACGGTGCAGGCCGACATCCTCAAGGAGGACCAGGGCCAGAACACCTGCATCTTCTCGACCGACTTCTCGCTCGGCGTCATGGCCGACATCGCCGAGTGGTTCATCGAGCACCAGGTGCGCAGCTTCTACTCGGTGTCGATCTCGGGCTACCACATCGCCGAGGCGGGCGCGAACCCCATCAGCCAGCTCGCCTTCACGCTGGCCAACGGCTTCACCTACGTCGAGGCCTATCTGGCCCGGGGCATGGACATCGACGACTTCGCCCCCAACCTGTCGTTCTTCTTCTCGAACGGCATGGACCCCGAGTACACGGTGCTCGGCCGGGTGGCGCGGCGGATCTGGGCCGTCGCCATGCGCGACCGCTACGGCGCCGCCGAGCGCTCGCAGAAGCTGAAGTACCACGTCCAGACGTCGGGCCGGTCGCTGCACGCCCAGGAGATGGACTTCAACGACATCCGCACCACCCTGCAGGCGCTCATCGCCCTGTACGACAACGCCAACAGCCTGCACACGAACGCGTTCGACGAGGCCGTGACCACCCCGACGGCGGCGTCGGTGCGCCGGGCGCTCGCCATCCAGCTCATCATCAACCGCGAGTGGGGCCTGTCGACGAACGAGAACCCCAACCAGGGGTCGTACGTCATCGAGCAGCTCACCGACCTGGTGGAGCAGGCCGTGCTCGCCGAGTTCGACCGGATCTCCGAGCGTGGCGGCGTTCTGGGCGCCATGGAGACCGGCTACCAGCGGGGCCGCATCCAGGACGAGTCGATGCTGTACGAGGAGCGCAAGCACGACGGCTCGCTGCCCATCGTCGGCGTGAACACGTTCCTCGCCCCCGAGGGACAGGGCCACGACGCCGACACCGGCCGCCCGCTCGAGCTGGCCCGCTCGACCGAGGAGGAGAAGCAGCGCCAGCTCCAGCGGCTGGCCGACTTCCACGATCGCCACGCGGCCGAGCGCCCCGCCATGCTCGACCGGCTCCGGGACGCCGCGCTGGCGGGCGACAACCTGTTCGCCGTCCTGATGGACGCGGTGCGGGTGTGCAGCCTCGGCGAGATCACCCAGGCGCTGTTCGACGTGGGCGGCCGCTACCGCCGCAACGTCTGACCGGCGTCACCTCGGGCGAGCCGCGACCTCGTTGAGGATGGCGGCCAGCTCCGCAGGACGGCCGATCATCGCCATGTGGCCCGAGTCGAGGTCGATCACCTCGGGCGAGCCGACGGCGGCGATGGCCGCGTCCTGCTGGTCGGGCGGCAGCGTGCGGTCCGCCGTCAGGCGCACGTACGTCACCGGCACGCCGGACCGGAGGCCGGTCAGGTCGACGACCTCGCCGAGGATCGACGTCGTCTCGTCGACCATCCCGTCGAGGGCGAAGGCGGTCTGCTCGTCGTCGAGGTCGTGGCACAGGATGTCGAGCACGGTCTCCTCGTCGAGGCGGAACACGCCGCCGCCCGCGCCGGCCATCACCGACTCGCGCACGTCGGGGTCGATGTGGTCGATCACGGCGCTGCCGTGGGGCGGGATCGTGCACGACACCAGCACGACGCGACCGATGCGCTCGGGCACCGCGTTCAGCACGTGGGCCACGGTGATCCCGCCGACCGAGTGCCCGACGAGGACCACGTCGGTGGCGTCGGCCGCCTCGAGGTCGTCGACCGCGACCGCCACGTTGTCGGCCAGCGTGACCTTGGCCAGCTCCGCGGGACGGCGACCACGCCCCGGCAGCTCGACCAGCACCACCTCGCCGTCGAGCAGTGGCACCAGCCGCTCCCAGCACGCGCTGGTGTAGTTGCCGCCGTGGACGAGGGCGAACGTCGTCATGTCCGGGCTCCGGGCGAGGTCGTGGGGACGACTGTTGTCACGATGCCGTCCCAGACGCCAACGGCTGCGGGGTGTTGCCGGTGGCGAGCACGCCGCCGTCGACCGGGAGGTCGATACCGGTGACGTAGGCGGCGGCGTCGGACAGCAGCCAGCAGGCGGCGTTGGCGATGTCGAGCGGGGCGCCCGCGTGGCCGAGCGGGATGCGGCGGAGGTAGCCGTCCCAGTCGTATCCGTCGGAGGCCGAGCGGGACATGTCCGTCTCGATGGTGCCCGGGCAGATCGAATTGACCCGGATGCCACGGGGCCCGAGCTCGATGGCCGCCGACCTCGTGAGTCCCCGTACACCGAACTTGGCGGCACTGTACGCGGCCATGCCGTCGCCGCTGACGAAGCCGCGCACCGACGCCAGGTTGACGATCGAGCCTCCGGCCGGGGCCAGCCGAGTGAAGGCCTGGATGCCGAGGAACGTCCCCGTGAGGTTGACATCGAGCGATCGGCGGAAGCCGTCCACGTCGCCGTCCGCGCAGCGCAACGGCCTGTAGACACCGGCGTTGTTCACCAGGCCGTCGAGCCTGCCGAACGCGTCGCGGACCTCGTCCTCGACGCGGGCCCACGAGCCGGCGTCGGCCACGTCGTGCTGCAGGGCCAGGGCGCCACCCAGGGGGGCGGCCGTGGCCGCCACGGTCTCGGCGTCGACGTCGGTGAGCACCACCCGGGCGCCGGCGGCCCGGCAGGCCTGCGCCGTGGCCGCGCCCAGGCCGCGGCCAGCGCCGGTCACGAGCACCACGCGCCCGTCGAGCGACCCCGTCATCGGGCGGCCGCCCCGTCGAGCGCCGGCACCCTCGGGGGCGGGGAGGTCGTCCGGTCCGCCACCCGCAGCAGCTGCTTGCCCAGGTTGCGGCCCTCGAACAGCCCGCGCAGCCCCTCGGGCGCCCGGTCGAGGCCCTCGATCACGTCGACCGCCACTCGCAGGCGCCCGTCGGCCACCCACCCGAGGATCTCGGCCCGGGCGGCGGCGAAGCGGTCGGCGTAGTCGGTGACGAGGAAGCCCTCCATCCGGGCCCGGCGGGTGGTGAGCACCTGGTAGTAGTGCAACCCGTGCTCGGGCTTCTCGGGCCGGTAGCCGGTCGAGATGGCCCCGCACAGCACGAGGCGGCCCCGTTCGGCGACATTGACCAGCGCGGCGTCGAGCAGCGGCCCGCCGACGTTGTCGAACACGACGTCGAGGCCGTCGGGGGCCACGCCGCGCAGCGTGCGCCGCACCGAGTCGTCGTGGTGCGAGATGCACACGTCGAAGCCGGCGACGTCGCGGACCCAGGCGCGCTTGGCGTCGCTGCCCGCGGTGCCGATCACCCGGCCCGCGCCCCGGATGCGGGCGATCTGGCCGGCCACCGAACCCGTGGCGCCGGCGGCCGCGGTCACGAGGACGGTGTCGCCCTCTTGGGGCCGGCCGATCTCGGTCATACCGAAGTAGGCGGTGAGGCCCGTCAGGCCCGCCGCGCTGAGCAGCAGCGTCGGGTCGTCGAGGTCGCGGGGCACGATCACGACGTCGGCGTCGGCGCCGTCGACGCCGACGACGGCATGCTCCTGCCACCCGATCGCGGCACACACGAGGTCGCCGACGGCCGCGGCGGGGGAGTGCGTGGCGATCACCTCCCCGATGCCCCAGGCCCGCATGACCTCGCCGATGGCGACCGGGGGCACGTACGAGCGCACGTCGTTGAGCCAGCCGCGCTGGGCGGGCTCGAAGGCGAGCCACAGCGTGCGGACGAGGACCTCGCCGTTCCCCGGCTCGGGGATCGGTCCGTCGACAGCCGCGAAGCAGTCGTCGGTCACCGCCCCCACAGGGCGGTGCCGCAGCACCAGTTGCCGATTGCGCATCCGGATCCCCTCGTCGACGTCGTGGCCACGTCCGCCAGCTTCCGATGGTAGAAGATCATCATGAGGATTGTCACGCTTCGGCGTGAAGGGCGTCACGCGCGTTCTCCTAATCCTCATGATGAACTCTTGACCCGCCGTTCGATTCGGGGTTACGGTCCGATGAGTCCGACGTCACACCAGCGCAGGTGAGGCGTCCATCGGATCGCCGAGCGAAGGGGCAGCCGCGTGGTGGCAGCGATCAGCGAGATCAAGATCATCGACACCGACACCCACGTCGTGGAGCATCCCGACCTGTGGACCTCCCGGGTGTCGGCCAAGTGGGGTGAGCGGGTGCCGCACGTCCGCTGGGACGCCGACGTCGGGGAGGAGGCCTGGTTCACCGGCGACACCCGCCTGGGTGCGGTCGGCGGCCCGGCCATGGCCGGCTGGCACGAGTACCCGCCCGACCACCCGCGCCGGTGGGAGGACGCCGACCCCAGGACGTGGGATCCGGCGCAGCGACTCGGGGTCATGGACGACTACGGCATCCACGCCCAGGTGCTCTATCCCAACGTGGCCGTGTTCGACGCCAAGAACCTGCTGCAGATGGGCGACCACGAGCTGCAGCTCCGCTGCATCCAGGCCTACAACGACTTCCTCACCGACTGGGCCGCCGTCGCCCCGGGCCGGTACATCCCGGTGGCGTCGCTGCCGTTCTGGGACCTCGACGCCACCCTCGCCGAGATCGAGCGCACCGCCGCCGCGGGCCACAAGGGCGTCGTCTTCAGCCAGGACCCGTCGGCGTTCGGGCTGCCCAAGCTCACCGACCGCCACTGGGACCCGATGTGGGCCTCGGCGCAGGAGAAGCGGCTGCCCGTCAACTTCCACATCGCCTCCGGCGCCCTCGACCTGTTCGAGGTGGGCGTCCCCGAGAACGGCAAGCACGCCAACTACTCGCTCATGGGCGTGTCGTTCTTCATGGGCAACGCCAAGACGATCGCGCAGCTCGTGTGCGGCGGGATCTGCCACCGCTTCCCCGAGCTGGACTTCGTCTCGGTCGAGAGCGGCGTGGGGTGGATCCCCTTCGCACTGGAGGCCCTCGACTGGCAGTGGAAGAACTGCGGTGTGCCCCTCGAGCACCCCGAGTACGACCTGCTGCCCAGCGAGTACTTCGCCCGCCAGATCTACGGCTGCTTCTGGTTCGAGCGCGACTCGTCGCTGGCGGCGATCGACCAGCTCGGCGCCGACAACATCCTGTACGAGACCGACTTCCCGCACCCCACGAGCATGTCGCCCGGCCCCGCCACGACGGCCCAGCGCCCCGACGACTACCTGCGCGACACGTTCTCGGATCTCGACGAGACGTCGTTGCGGAAGATCCTCCACGGCAACGCGGCCCGGATCTACCACCTCGACTGACCGCGGACGACCGGACCACCGATGAGTGACACCCCCGAACCTCCTCCAGACGAGCGCGCCTCCCCGCCGTCGCGCCGGCCCCGGTCGCGGACCGGGCCGCTGGCCGGCGTGCGGGTCACCGACTTCTGCTGGATGGGCGTGGGGGCGCTGGCCACCCGGCTGCTGGCCGACTTCGGGGCCGAGGTCATCCGCATCGAGGACCGCAACCGGCTCGACATGCCGCGCCGGCTGCCCATCTACAAGGGGGAGCCACCCCGGGCCTACGGGAACGAGGACCCGAACCCCGACCCGAACAAGGGCGGGCTGTTCAACAACTACAACCGCAACAAGCTGGGCGTGACGATCGACATGCGCACGCTCGAGGGTCGGGACGTGGCCGAGCGGCTCATCCGGGTCAGCGACGCCGTCACCGAGAACTTCGCCCCCGGGGTCATGGAGCGGTGGGGCCTCACCGAGGACCACGTCCGTGCGCTCAACCCCGACGTCGTCTACGCCCGCATGAGCGGCTACGGGCACTCGGGCCCCCACGCCCACTACCGCAGCTACGGCCCGGTGGTGCAGGCGGTCAGCGGGCTGTCGCACATCAGCGGGCTGCCCGGCGAGCAGCCGTCGGGGTGGGGCCTGTCGTACATGGACAACCAGGCCGCGTACTACAACGCCGTCGGCCTGCTCCTGGCCCTCTACGCCCGCGGCCGCACCGGCACGGGCACCGACGTCGACGTGTCGGCGATCGAGGCCGGCGTCGAGCTGCTGGGCCCGATCCTGCTCGACGCCTCGGTGAACGGCCGCACCACCCGCGGCGAGGACTTCCCGCTCGGCAACCGCCTCGAGCACCCCGCGGCCGCGCCGCACGGCGTGTACCCCTGCGCGGGCGACGACCGCTGGGTTGCCATCGCGGTGTTCGACGACGACGAGTGGGCCGCCCTCGTGGGCGTGCTCGGGTCGCCCGACTGGGCGCACGACGAGCGGTTCGCGACGGCCGAGAGCCGGGCCAAACACCAGGACGACCTCGACGCCCACCTGGCCGAGTGGACCGGGCCGCTGGACCGCCACGAGGTCATGCACCGGCTGCAGGCCGCCGGCGTGCGGGCCGGCGCGGTGCAGGACGCCCGGGACCTGGCCGAGACCGATCCACAGATCGCCGCCCACGGGACGTTCTTCACCATGGACCACCCGGTCATCGGCGAGGCCCTGTTCGAGGGCACGCCGTTCCTCACCGACCGCATCCGCGAGGACCGCTGGCGCTCGGCGCCGTTGCTGGGCGAGGACAACGCCTACGTGTGCCACGAGATCCTGGGCATGGACGACGACGAGTACGCCCGCCTGGCGGACGCGGGGGTGATCTGAGTGACCCCCGAGGCGGCCACCGCCACGCCGTACGACGGCCTGCGGGTGGTCGAGCTGGCCGGCGACCCGGCCGGGGAGATGACCGGCGCCCAGTTCGCTCACCTCGGCGCGGAGGTGATCAAGGTCGAGCCGCCCGGCGGCGCGCCCTCCCGGCACATCGGGCCGTGGGTCGGCGGCATCGCCGATCCCGACAAGAGCCTCGCCCACTGGTACTACAACGGGAACAAGGCCAGCGTCGTCCTCGATCTGGAGGGCCGGGAGGGGCGGGCGTCGTTCGACGCCCTCGTCGCCGGCGCCGACGTGCTGGTGAGCTCGCTGCACCCGATCGAGCTGCGCCGGCTGGGGATCGACCTGCGGGCGCTCAGCGCGGCCCGCCCCGACCTCGTCGTCGTCTCGGTGACGCCCTTCGGCCTGACCGGACCGTGGGCCGAGTACCGGTCGTCCGACCTCGTCGGTCTGGCCGCCAGCGGCCTGCTGAACACGTCGGGGTACGACGACCACTCGATCCCGCCCATTCGCCCCGGCGGCGACCAGGCGTACCACTCGGCCGCCAGCTTCGCCCACATCGGCGCCCTGCTGGCGCTCATCCACCGCCAGCGCACCGGCGAGGGCGACCTGGTCGACGTGGCCATGCACGACTCGGCGGCCGTCACCTGCGAGCTGGCCAACCCCTACTGGTTCTACCCAGGGGCCCTGGTCAAGCGGCAGACCGGCCGGCACGCCCAGCCCGAGCCCACCCAGCCGGCGATGTTCCGGTGTGCCGACGGGTGGATCTACTTCGCCCTGGTGCTGGCCGACCAGAAGCCGTGGCTGACACTGGTCGACTGGCTGGACAGCCAGGACCTCGCCCTCGACCTCACCGAACCCGCATACCAGGACCTCGCCTACCGGCAGGACAACTTCGATCACATCCAGGACGCCATCGAGGTGTTCTTCCTGCTGCAGACGGCCGAGAGCGCCTACCACGAAGGGCAGCGTCGGGGGTTGCCGATCGGCATCGTCAACGCGCCCGAGGACGTGCTCGCCGACGAGCACCTGCGGGCGCGCGGGTTCTTCGTCGAGGTCGACCACCCAGGCCATGGGCCGGTCACCCACCCGGGCGTGCCCTTCCGGTTCTCGGCGCTGGCGCCGGCCGTGCTCACGCCGGCCGCGCGCCTCGGCGAGCACACGGAGGCCGTGCTGGCCGGCCTCGCGCCTCACAGCGCGCAAGATCAGGCGGCTGGGGACGCCACCGTCGACGGAGCCGGGACCGCGTGAGCGAGCGGAGCGAGCGAACCATGAGCACAGTGCGTTACCCGGCCCACGTGAGCGAGCGCAGCGAGCGAACCATGAGCAAAGGGCCGTCGCAATCGGCCCGAAGGGCCGAGCGTTCATCGCGCGCATCCCGAAGGGTGCGCCAATGAACGTGGTGCCCTCCCAGGTGCCGCCGGGCGCCCGGCTCCTCGGCGACGGGGTCATCGAGGGGCTCCCCGACGCGCCCCACTTGGTCGGCTCGGCGTGCCGGGCCTGCGGCGCGGTCACGTTCCCCGCCCAGGGCTCGTGCAACCGGTGCACCGCCACCGACGTCGAGCGCCGCCCGCTCGCCACCACCGGAACGCTGTGGGGCTTCACCGTGCAGGGCTTCCCGCCCAAGGAGCCCTACGTGCAGGCCCGGGCACCGTTCACGCCGTTCGGCGTCGGGTACGTCGACCTGGGCGGCGAGGTGCTGGTCGAGGCGCGGCTCGTCGCCGGCGACCCCGAGAGCCTGCGCATCGGTCAGCCGATGGCGCTCGTGCTCGAGCCGCTGACCGTCGACGGCACCGGCGAGGTGGTCGTCACCTACGCATTCGCCCCGGCGGAGGCCGAGGGCCGGGCGACAGGTGGCACGCCGTGACCGAGGTCGCCATCGTCGGCATCGGGATCCACCCGTTCGGCCGCACCGACGGCGTGTCGGGCCGCGACCAGGGCGCGGTCGCCGCCCGGGCGGCGCTGGCCGACGCCGGCATCGGCTGGGACCAGGTGCAGTGCGCGTTCGGTGGCAGCGACGCCGCCGGCAACGCCGACGCCATCGTCAACGATCTCGGGCTCACCGGCATCGAGTTCGTGAACGTCGTGCAACGGCTGCGCCACCGGCGGTAGTGCGCTGACCATGGCCGACCGGGCCATCCGCTCGGGCGCCTACGACGTCAGCATGGCGATCGGGTTCGACAAGCACCCGCCGGGCGCGTTCAACGCCAGCCCCGCCCAGTACGGGCTCGACGAGTGGTACGGCGACATCGGCCTGATGGTCACCACCCAGTTCTTCGGCGTGAAGATCCAGCGCTACCTGCACGACCACGACATCGACCCCGACGGTGCTCGCCCTCGATGGCGGCCAAGGCGTTCCGCAACGGGGCGCTCAACCCCAACGCCTGGCGCCGCACGCCGCTGTCGCCCGAGGCCATCGCCGCATCGCCCATGGTCAGCTACCCGCTGACCAAGTACATGTTCTGCTCGCCGGCCGAGGGCGGCGTCGCCCTCGTGCTGGCCCGGGCGGACATCGCCCACCGCTTCACCGACCGGCCCGTCTACGTGCGGTCGACGCGCCATGCGGTCCCGGCGGTACGGCACGTTCGAGGTGTTCAGCCCGTCGCTGGCCCCCGAGCGCACCGACGGCCCCACGGTCCAGGCCGCGGCGGCCGCGTTCGAGGCGGCCGGCATCGGCCCCGAGGACGTCGACGTGGCCCAGATCCAGGACACCGAGTCGGGCGCCGAGGTCATGCACATGGCCGAGACGGGGCTGTGCAAGCACGGCGAGCAGGTCGAGCTCGATCCGCTCGGCGGGCCACCGAGATCGGGGGATCGCCTGCCGATCAACACCGACGGGGGCTGCCTGGCCAACGGCGAGCCGATCGGCGCGTCGGGGCTGCGGCAGGTCCACGAGAACGTGCTCCAGCTGCGGGGCGACGGCGGCGCTCGCCAGGTGCCGGGCGGTCCGCAGGTCGGCTTCACCCACGTCTACGGCGCTCCCGGGATCAGCGCGTGCACGGTGCTCAGCCGGTGACCGGGACCGTGACGCCCGGCCAGCCGCAGACCGTCGACGTCCGGCCCGAGACCGCCCCGGTGCGGCCGGGCGAGGAGCTGCCGTGGGACCGGCTGGCCAGGTGGCTGGTGCCCGCCCTCGCCGACGTCGGCGTGGACGTCGAGGGCGACATGGCCGTCGCGCAGTTTCCCAACGGGTCGGCGAACCTGACCTACCTGCTGACGTTCGGCGATCACCGGTTCGTCCTGCGCCGCCCGCCGTTCGGCGCCATCGCGCCCGGCGCCCACGACATGAAGCGCGAGTACCGGGTGCTGTCGAAGCTGTGGCGGACCTTCGACCGCGCGCCCCGCGCCTACTCGTTCTGCGACGACCACGACGTGGTCGGCAGCGACTTCGTCGTGTCGGAGTACCGGCGGGGCGAGGTGATCTGGGCCGCCCTGCCCCCGTCGGTGCGGGACCTGCCCGACGCGGCCCGCCGCATCGGCTTCGCCACCGTCGACGCCCTCGCCGAGCTCCACCTCGTCGACCCGGAGGCGTGCGGTCTCGGCGAGCTGGGCCGCCCGGACGGCTACATGGCCCGCCAGCTGGCCGGGTGGCGCCATCGCTGGAGCCTGGTGGCCACGCCCGATCTCGACGGCGTCATGTCGGCGCTCGGCGAGCGGCTGGAGCGCACCCTGCCCGCCTCGCCCGCGCCGACGATCGTCTGCACAACGACTTCAAGCTCGACAACTGCCAGTTCCGCCCGGGCGAGCCCGACCGGGTGCGGTCGGTGTTCGACTGGGACAGGCCACGCTCGGCGACCCGCTGGCCGACGTCGGCATGCTGCTCAACTACTGGCCCGACCCGTCGGACACCGACGGCGACCGCCCGCTGCACGTGCCCGGCATGGAGGACCTCGGCCTGCCGACCCGGGCCGAGGTCGTCGCGCGGTACGCCGCCGCCACCGGCGCCGACCTCGAGCGGCGTCGCCTGGTACGAGGCGTTCGCCATGTGGAAGAACGCCGTGGTCACCCAGCAGCTGCACCAGCGCTACGTGCGCGGCGAGAGCACCGACGAGCGCATGGCCGCCCAGGCGGGCCATCCGCCGAGGCTGGCGGCCCGCACCGAGCGCCTGCTCGCCGACCTCCCGGGGGGATCGTGACGCCCGACCTGTTCGACCTGACCGGAAGGGTCGCCGTCGTCACCGGCGGCAGCCGCGGCCTCGGGCGCGAGATGGTGCGGGCCTTCGCCGCCGCGGGCGCCGACGTGGTGATCGCCAGCCGCAAGCTCGAGACCTGCGAGGCCCTGGCCGGCGAGGTGCGCGCCGACACCGGGCGCCGGGCCTTGCCCGTCGCCTGCCACGTCGGCCGCTGGGACGACGTCGACGCCCTCGTCGACACCGTGTACGGCGAGTTCGGGCGGGTCGACGTGCTGGTCAACAACGCCGGCATGGCGCCGCTGTACTCCAGCCTCGGCGCGGTGAGCGAGGAGCTGTTCGACAAGGTCGTCGGGGTCAACCTCAAGGGCCCGTTCCGGCTGAGCGCGCTGGTCGGGGAGCGCATGGTCGACGGGCGACGGCGGCGCCGATCGTCAACATCAGCAGCCTCGCCGCCGTGCGCCCCGGCGCGGGAGACCTGCCGTACGCCGCGGCCAAGGCCGGCCTCAACACGCTCACCGCCGGATTCGCGGCCGCCTTCGGGCCCAAGGTGCGGGTCAACGGCGTGATGGTGGGGCCGTTCCTGACCGACATCTCCAAGGCCTGGGACGTCGAGGGCTTCACCGCGTTCGCGGCCGAGCGCTACCCGCTGGGCAAGTTGGGTCAGCCGCGAACAGATCGTCGGCACCGTCCTCTACCTGGCCACCGAGGCGTCGAGCTTCACCACCGGGACGGTGCTGACCGTCGACGGCGGCGTGAACGTGTCGTCGCCGTTCCCGACGTGAGCCTCGCCGACGACCGCGGGGTGGTCGTCCACCTGTTGCACCGCTACGCCCACGCCGTCGACGACGCGGACGCCGCTGGCGTGGCGGGGTGCTTCACCCGGGACGGCCGGTTCGGGACGCGCGACGGCACGGTCGCGGTGCAGGGCCGTGACGGGCTGCTGGCCTTCTTCGGCGAGGTGTTGCGCTACCGCGACCGGGTGGTCCGGTCCGACGCCGAGGGCTGGCTACTCGCTGCCCGCGAGCACGACCTGCGCTGGCAGGGCGAGATGCCGGCCACGGCTCCGGGGTTCGCCATCCAGGACTGACCGGCTGTCAGTTGTCGCCTGGTGACCTGGCACCAGGGTCAGGCGCAAAGGGCCCGGACCGCGGCGAGGGCAGCCCGAGCGAACTCGGCCGGGGCCGTCGAGCGGACCTGCGCCGACAGCACCTCCGTGCTGACCGGGCCCGCGAAGCCGGTGGCGTCGACGGCGGCCACAAACGCGGCCAGGTCGAGGTCGCCCGCGCCGGGCAGCAGCCGGCGGTTGCGGCTGGCGTCCACGATGTCGTCGCCCAGTGGCAGGCGTGCGTCGGCCACCTGGACGAGGGCGATGCGCCCCGGTGGTAAGGACGTCACCGCCGTGACCTGGCCGGCCGCATGGGTCTGCCAGGCGTCGATGAGCAGGCCGGCCCGGTCCCAGCCGATGCGCTCGGCCACCGCTGCTGCCTCGGCCACCGTGGGCAAGCCGCTGTAGGGCGCGAACTCGATCGCCAGCCGCACACCATGCGCCCACAGCACCTCGGCACTCCGTCCGAGCGCGGCGAGGGTGCTGTCGTCGGGCGGCACGGCGAACGCCGCACCGCACACGGTTGCGCCGGTGGCGTCGGCCACGGCGGCGACCGTGCGGGCCTCGGACTCCGCGGCCGCGCCGTTCCCGTCGATCACCAGTGCCACCACGTCCGTGCAGGCGAGCCGCCGTTCCCGCAGCATCCGGCCCAGCGAGGCGACGGACCCGCCGGCGGCGAGGAAGGCGGCGATCGACCACGTGTCGAGCCCGACCGCGGGCCACCCCGTGCCGGCGGCGGCGTCGAGCACCGCCTCGATGCTGAGCGGTGCCCCGAAGCCGGGGGAGTGGTTGACCGTCGACAGCGAGAGCGTCGGCCGTGCCGGCACGGCGGCACGCGACGTCAACGGGGGACGTCGCGGAACGGGATGCCGCGATCGACCCGGGGCTCGCCCGGCAGGCCGAGCACCCGCTCGCCGATGATGTTGCGCTGGATCTCGTCCGAACCGCCGGCGATCCGGTAGCCCGGGGCGCCGAGCAGGTGCTTGGCCCACGCATAGGTGCCCCACTCACCGGTGTCGGCCGCGATCCGCGGGCCGAGCATGCCGGCGGTCACGTCGCCCACCCGGGTCATCCACTGGGTCCACAGCAGCTTCGAGATCGACGCCTCGGGCCCTGGGGTCCCGCCGGCCCGGATGGTGGCCAGACTGCGGGCGGCCAGGTAGGTGCGCACGCGGTCGAGCGCGTACAGCTCGGCGAGCTGCTGGCGGGTGACGGGGTCGCCGGTCACGCCGAGGTGCTCGGCCAGCGCCCGCACCTGGCTCCACGACCCGCCCACGGCCTGGTCGCCGCGGTCGGCGCCGCTGGTGGACCGCTCGAAGCCGAGCGTGGTCAGCGCCACCTTCCACCCCTCGCCGACCGCACCGAGGCGGTAGCGGTCGGGCACCCGCACGTCGTCGAAGAAGACCTCGTTGAACGACGAGCCGCCGCTCATCTGGCGGATCGGCACGACGGTGATCCCGGGCAGGTCCATGGGGATGACGAACGCCGTCTGGCCTGCGTGCTTGGGGGCGTCGACGTCGCTGCGGGCGATCAGCTCGCCCCACTGCGAGAAGCGGGCGCCCGAGCTCCACGTCTTCTGGCCGGTGACGACCCAGTCGTCGCCGTCGCGCACGGCCCGGGTCGACAGGCCGGCGAGGTCGGAGCCGGCGCCGGGCTCGGAGAACAGCTGGCAGCACAGATCGGTGGTCCGGAGGAACCGCGGCATGATCTCCCGCTGCTGCTCGGGCGTGCCGAAGGCCAGCAGGGTGGGGGCCACGAGGTTGCGGGTGACGCTGAACGTCTCGTGGTGGACCGGCGTCTCGTACCGGGACTCGACCGCCTCGAACGCGTGCAGGTGCTCGGGCGTGAGCCCGGCGCCGCCGGCCTCTGTGGGCCAGTCGATGGCGCCGTAGCCGGCGTCGTACTTCCGCACCTGCCAGGCCATCGCCCGGTCGAGGACGGCTCGTTCCTCGTCGTCGGTGAGGTCGTGGAAGATCGACACGTCGTCGCTGCCGGCGCCCCAGGCCTTCTCGGGCCCGGCGCCGGCGGCCTCCTGGCGGGGTGTGGCGTTGCCGGCCAGCCAGGCCTCGGCCGCCGCGGCGTACGTCTGCAGGTCGGGTTGCGCGGTCACGGTGGGTTCCCCCTTCGCCGGACACCATAAAGCTCATGAGAAATATCGGTCAAGCGAGACCCAGGTCACATCTTTCTGTTGACAGTGTCGCTGGTCACTCTTAATCTCATGATGATTACGGGCCGCCGCACGACAGCAGTGTCCCGCCGACGGACCGCCCGAACGGGGTGGTCACCAGTCAGAGGGGAACCCATGGGAACTGGGCTACGGCGGCGCCTCGTCGCCGTCACGATCACGTTGGCGTTGGCGACCGCCGCCGCGTGCGGCGGTGGCGACAACAGCTCCGACGAGGCCGACCGGACGACCGATGCCGGCCCTGCCGGCGACTCGGCATGGGACGAGGTCGTCACTGCGGCTCAGGCGGAGGGCGGCGTCACCATCTACTCGAGCCAGGGTCTCGTGCAGCTCGAGGACCTCGCCGAGCGGTTCGAGGCCGAGTACGGCATCCCGGTGACCGTCGTGCGGGACGTCGACAACACCCTCGCCACCAAGCTCGACGCCGAGGACACCACCGGCAGCTACGTCGCTGACGTCGTCGCGGTGGCCGACCCGATCTGGGTCGAGACGAAGGGCGCCGACGACTGGTTCGCCGAGCCGACCGGGCCCGCCTTCGACGAGCCCGACTACGACCGGGCGACCAACGTGGCCGCGGACGGTTCGTTCATCTCGTCGGCGGCCGTGCTCACGTTCGGCTGGAACACGAGCCTCTATCCCGACGGGCTCGACGACTACGACGACCTGCTCGACCCGGCCCTGGCCGGCGGGAAGATCGGCGTGATGGAGCCCAGCTCACCGGTGGTGGTGGACTTCTACACCAACTATCTGGCCGGCAAGTTCGGGCCCGACTTCCTCGAGGACCTGGCCGCTCAGGAGCCCCGGCTCTACCCGAGCTCGCTGCCGATGGCCCAAGCGCTCGCCTCGGGCGAGATCGCCGCCGGCGCCTTCGTGGGGGACATGGTCGACGAGCGCGAGGCCGGCGCGCCGGTGGATTCGGGCTTGTCCGACACCGTGTGGGGCGCCCGGTTCCACACCGTCGTCCTGAACGACGCCCCGCACCCCAACGCCGCGCAGCTGCTGGCCAACTACATGATCACGCCGGCCGGCCAGGAGGCGATCGCCCGCAAGTCCGCCGCCGTCCTCCCGGGCGTCGAGGGCACGACCACGACCATCGACAAGGTCGAGATCATCGACACGACGGCGCTCACGCCGGACGTCGTGGCCGACTTCGAGACCACCTGGCAGAACCTCTTCCACTGACTCGCCGGACCATCGCGCCGCCATCGCACCCCAAGGGGACGCCGTGTCTCACGTCAGCATCGAAGGACTCACGAAGCGGTTCGACGGCAAGCCCCCCACCGTCGCCGTCGACGACCTGGACCTCGAACTGGAGGAGGGCGAGTTCCTCGTCCTCCTGGGCCCCAGCGGTTGCGGCAAGACCACGACGCTGCGCTGCCTGGCCGGACTCGAGACCCCGGCAGCGGGGCGCATCCGGCTGGGCGACGAGGTGGTGTTCGACGGGGAGCGCAAGGTGAACCTGTCGCCGGACAAGCGCTTCATCGGGATGGTGTTCCAGTCGTACGCCCTGTGGCCCCACATGACCGTGCGCAAGAACATCGCCTATCCGCTCAAGGCCCGGAAGATGCGCGAGGCGCTGCGAGGCGGTCGGGTCGAGGAGACGGCCTCGCTGGTCGACTGCCGTGACCTGCTCGACCGGTATCCGGCGCAGCTCAGCGGGGGTCAGCAGCAGCGCGTCGCCCTGGCGCGGGGCCTCGTGGCCAGCCCCGACCTCGTCCTGTTCGACGAGCCGCTCAGCAACCTCGACGCCCGCCTGCGCGACCAGGTGCGGGCCGACCTCCACGAGCTGCACCGCAGCAAGCCGTTCACCGCCGTCTTCGTCACCCACGACCAGTCGGAGGCGCTGGCGCTCGGCCAGCGCATGGCGATCATGCGCGCCGGGCAGGATCGATCAGCTCGGCGCGCCCGAGGACGTGTTCGAGCAGCCCGCCACCGAATACGTGGCCGCCTTCATCGGCATGTCGAACCGGCTCGAGCTGGCGTACGTGGACGGCGGCTGGACGTGCGCCGGGCGTCCCGTCAGCGGGGCCCCGGTGGCGCCGCCCTCCGCCCGCTCCACCACGGTGGTCCGCCTCCGTCCCGACGACGCCCGGCTGGTCGTCCACCCCGACGACCTCGGGTCGGGCGACTGCGGCATCCCGGTGGTGGTGGCCGATGTCGAGTACGGCGGCCGCCACCTCGACGTGATGGTCGACCTCGACGCCCCCGACGGCGCCGAGCCCACCCGGATCCACGCTCGCATCCCCGCCGGTCCCCGCGACGGCTGGGCGCGACGCCTGGCCCGGGGCGACCGCCTCACGCTCGCCTTCGATCCCGGCGCCGCCCGGTACTTCGACGACGCCGGCGACGGCGAGGCGGTGGACGCCGAGATCGGGGCGACCGTCGACCTCGCGGACGCCACGGCACCGGCAACGGCCGGCGCTCGCTGATGGCCACGATCACGGTCCCCGAGCGCGCTCGGCCCGGGCTGGCGTCGCGGCTCGACACCCGTGCGTTGCTGCGCCACGTCGGTGTCGCCGCGTTCGTCCTCGGGCTCGGCTATCTGGTCGTGGCCCCGCTCGTGCGCCTGCAGGGCCGGGCGTTCGCGGACGACGGCTACGAGCGGGCCTTCACCGGGCCTCGCATCGGGCGCACGATCACTTACACGATCGGCCTCGCGGTCGGGTCGCTCGTGATCGCGCTGGTGCTCGGCACGCTGCTCGCCTGGGCCGCCACCCGGCTGCCCCGCCGGCTCGGCTTCCTGCGGCTGTTCCCGATCCTGCCGATCGTGGTGCCGGCGATCGCCAACGTCGTGGGCTGGGCGTTCCTCCTGTCGCCGCGGCCGGGCTACCTCAACGCCTGGTTGCGGAAGCTGCCCTGGTGGAACCACCTGACCGAGGGGCCGATCGACGTCTACACGATGCCGTGGATCGTGATCATCACGGGATTCGGGCTGACGGCCTTCGTCTACCTGTTCGTCGAGCGCGGGGTTCGAGAACATCGGCTCCGAGCACATCGAGGCCGCCCAGGTGAGCGGGTCGCCGCCCTGGAAGGTGTTCCTCACCGTCACCCTTCCGCTGCTGCGACCGACGCTGATCTACGGGGGCGGCGTCGCCCTCCTCCTGGGCCTCGGCCAGTTCACGGGCCCCCTGCTGCTCGGGGCGAACGGCGGGATCTCGGTCATCACGACCGACATGTACCGCCAGGTCAGCCAGACCCCCGTCGAGTACGGCGTGGCGGCGGCCCTCGGATCGCCGCTGCTCGTGTTCGGCATCGTGGTCGTGCTCGTCCAGAAGCTGCTGCTCGGCAACCAGCGGCGGTTCGTGACCCACGGGGGACGGGCGTTCCGGTCGGGGGGCCGTCCGTCGAGGATGGCTGCGGTGGCGATCGTGCTCTACGCCCTGGTGGCTACCGTGCTGCCGATCGCCGCCCTGGTCGTCGTGTCGCTGTCGAACTTCTGGAGCGGCGAGATCCAGACCGAGTTCTTCAGCCTGAACAACTTCCGCACGATCTTCGAGCAGGCCTCGGTGACCGAGGCGATCGGCAACAGCGTCCGGTTCTCGCTCATCGCCGTGGCCATCAGCCTGCCGCTCGGGTTCGTGGCGGCCTCGCTGCTGGTCCGGGGCCGGCAGTTCCGGGTGCAGCGGGCGATCCTCGACTTCGTGGTGTCGATGCCGCTCGGCATCCCGGCCGTGATCTTCGGCGTCGGCTTCCTGCTGACCTACACCGAGGGACCGTTCGTGCTCTACGGCACGCCGTGGGTCGTCATCCTCGTGTACGTCACGCTGATGATGCCGTTCGCCACCCGGATGCAGCTCTCCGCGCTCATCGCCCTGGGGGACGCCTACACCGAGGCGTCGCGGGTCAGCGGGGCGGGGGTGTTGCGCACGAACCTGCGGGTGATCCTTCCGCTCATGCGGTCCAGCCTCGGTGGCGCCGCCGCCCTGATGTTCGTGCTGCTGACCCACGAGTTCAGTGCCTCGCTGCTCGTGCGGTCGTCGACGACGCAGGTCATGGGCACGGTGCTGTTCGACTACTGGGGCAACGGCGGGTACCCGCTGGTGGCGGCCGTGGCCCTCGTCATGACCCTGGTGACCGCCATCGGCGTCGCGGTGGCCATGGCGCTCGGCGGCTCGGAGTCGCTGACCAAGCTCTGACTCTCTCTCAGCGGGGCCGAGGAGCTGGCCGAGGCGGCCGCCGAGGAGGGCAGCGTCACCGTCTACTCCTCGCACGCCCCCGAGCGGCTCGCCGAGCTGGTCGAGCTGTTCAACGAGCAGTACCCCGACATCGAGGTCGAGATCTTCCGGGGCATCGACGCCGACATCCAGCCCAAGGTGGAGGCCGAGCGCAGCACGGGCAACGTCATCGGCGATCTGGTGGTGATGGCCGACAAGGGGTGGGTCACCGAGAAGGCCGCGGAGGGCTGGTTCCTGGCGCCCGAGGGGCCCGAGCTGACCGGCGAGGGCGGCTACGACGCCGCGCAGTACGTCCACGAGGGCAACTACTTCGAGGTCAGCGCGGCCGTGCTCACGTTCGCCTGGAACACCGGGGTCGTGCCCGACGGCCTCGACGACTACGCCGACCTGCTCGATCCGTCGCTGAGCGGCGGGCAGATCGGTGTCATCGATCCGAGCGCGGGGTCGATCGTCGACTACTACTGGTGGCTCGAGGAGACCTTCGGCGAGGAGTTCGTCGAGGATCTGGCGGCCCAGGAGCCCCGCATCTACCCGAGCGCGCTGCCCATCGGGGAGGCGCTGGCCTCGGGCGAGATCTCGGCGGCGGCCTACGCGGCGCCGGCGACGCTGGACCCGGCCAAGGACAACGGTGCGCCCGTGGAGTACGGACTGTCGGACGAGGGGGTCTGGGGTGCCCGGTATCTGGCGATGGTGCCCGATGGGGCGACGCACCCCAACGCCGCCATGCTCTTCGCCAACTTCATGCTCACGCCCACCGGGCAGGAGGCGATCGCCGCCGGCGCCGGCTCGGCGCTGCCCGACGTGCCGGGAACGCTGGTCAGCCTCGACGAGGTGCGCGTGATGGACCTGGCCCGGCTGACGCCGGAGAACGTCGCCGACTACCAGGCGCGCTGGAGCAGCCTGTTCCAGTGACACATCTCGTGTTCGTGGCGAGGCCATAGGTTCCGCGGCGGCGAGGTTGAGGCGTGGGTTCCGTGTGCGGAACCCATTGCCTCGTCCCCTTCAAAGCGGAACCCATTGCCTCGGTCAGGCGCCCGGGACGGCGGGCTCGCAGTAGAAGCTGACGTAGCGCCGGATGAGGCCGGCGGCGTCGAGGGTGAGGCTCGACACGAAGCTGCCGGTGCCGCCGCCGGGCAGGCCCTCGACGACGCCCTCGATCAGGCCGTGGGGGCCGCGCTGGATGCTCGTGGTGACGCGGTGGTCGAACGACTGGCGGCCGCGTGCGCTGAACGCGGTCAGCAGTGCGGCGCGCCCCTGAACGTCACGCGGTCCGGGCTGTCGATGCCCGTGTGGCGATACGGCGGGTGGACGTAGAGCACGTCGGGGCTGAACCGGGCGGCGGCGCCCGGGAAGTCGCCGCGGTCGAGGGCGGCGAAGTACTCGTGCAGGACCGGGTCCATGTCGGCCGGGCGCGCCGTCCCGTTCGGTGTCGGCTCGGTCGGGGCGGCGGCGTGCGGCGTGAGGTCGGGGGCGGGTGCGCCGCCGAAGCCGACGTAGCGGGCGATGCGCCCCTCGGCGTCGAGGCTGACTGCGGCGGCGAAGCTGGTCTCCGCGGCTCCCGTGGCCGTCGAGCGGGTCACGCCCTCGACGAGGGCCCGGTCGCCGTCGTGCACGCAGAGCTGGATCTCGTGCCGGTGCGGGGCGGGCTCTCGCTCGGTGAGCAGGCTCCGCAGGGCGTTGCGGCCCTCGACGATCCGCCGGGCGTCGGTCTCCGGCGCCCCCGGCCGGGGCACGGCGTAGAGGGCGGCGGGGCCGACGGCGGCCACGGCGTCGTCGACGCGGCGGGCGTCCCGCGCGGCGTAGTGGGCGGCGAGCCCGGCGGGCACGGGGTCACCGGCGACGTCGTTGTGGTCGACCATGGGCTCAGATGGCGGTGTAGCCGCCGTCGGCGGCGATGGCGGCGCCGGTGACGAACGACGAGTCGTCCGAGCACAGGAACGCCACGACGGCGGCGAGCTCGGACGGGTCGGCGGCGCGGTCCATCGGGATCGGGAGGCGAGCGGCGACACCCTGGGGCGGGCCGGCGGCGGGGCCGTGCAGCGCCCGGGTGTTGGCGGCGAGGCCGGTGCGCACCACGCCCGGACAGAGGCAGTTGGCCCGGATGCCTCGGTCGGCGTACTCGACGGCCACCGCCCGGGTGAACTGCAGCACGCCACCCTTGGCGGCGTCGTAGCTCGACGTCTGGCCGGCGGCGACGAGGGAGGCGACCGAGCCGATGGTGACGATGGTGCCGCCGCCCGCGTCGAGGAGGTGCGGCACCGTGGCCCGCACGGTGAGGAACACGCCGGTGAGGTTGACCCGGATGATCGTGTCCCACTCGTCGAGCGTCGTCTGGTGCGTGGCACCGGGGCGGGCGATGCCGGCGCAGGCCACCACGCAGTCGATGCCCCCGAGCGCCCGCGCGGACGAGGCCACGGCATCCTCGACCTCGGCGGGGTCGCCGACGTCGCAGGCGACGGCGTGCGCCTCGCCGCCGTCCGCCTTCAGCGCTCCCGCCACGTCGTGGGCGGCGTCCGCCCGGGCGTCGAGCACGGCCACCGCCGCGCCCTCGGCGACGAGGCGGTGGGCGGCGGCTGCGCCGATGCCGCTGCCTCCGCCGGTGACGACGGCGCGGCGGTCGGCGAGCCTGCGGCACGCGGCCGCGGGCTGCGTGGGGGAGATGGTGTCGGTCACGGACGACCTCCTGCGAGGGGGCGCGCAACCGGCGCGCCCGGGTCGGATACATCGGGAGCAATTCGGTGCACGGCTACGCTTGCACCATGGCTGCACGGAACGACGGCGGAGCGCGTGTGGCCCGGGGGACCGCGACGGGACCCGGGCCGGCGGCGGGGAACGGCCGGCGCGGCTGCATCTCGATCGGGCCCAGCGGCGGCGTGCTGCGCCCGCTCAAGACGGCCGAGAGGGTGGCCCGCGACATCGTCCACGACATCATCGAGGCCGGCCTGCAGCCCGGCGCGGCGCTGCCGCCCGAGTCGGCGATGCTCGAGCAGTACGGCGTCAGCCGCGAGTCGCTCCGTGAGGGCCTGCGGCTCCTCGAGGTCCAGGGCCTCATCTCGATTCGCCGGGGCCCGGGCGGGGGCCCGGTCGTCGGCACCGTCGACCCTGCCAACCTCGGTCGGGTGTCCACGCTGTACTTCCACATGGCGGGCGCCACGTACGCCGAGCTGTTCGAGGTCTGGGCGATGGCCGAGTCCGAGATGGCCGAGCGGGCGGCCCGCAACCCTGACGGCGAGGCCCGGGCCGCGGCCATGGCGCCCTACCTCGGAGCCACGCCGCCCGGTGCCGACGAGGAGGAGCTCGAGCGCTTCGTCGAGCAGCACACGGGTTTCCACGCCGCCATGGCCGCCCTCGCCGGCAACCGGGTGCTCGAGCTGACGATGCAGACCTTCGGTCAGATCGTCAGCCACCACCTCGCCACCGTCGACGACCCGCGCGAGATCCGGGAGATGCTCGCCGCGGACCACGACGCGCTGGCCCACGCGGTCGCCGCCGGTCACCCGCAGCAGGCCCGCAAGCTGATGCAGGCGCACATCTCGGGCGTCGCCGCGTACAACCGCGAGCGGTTGGGCGACCGGGTCGACGACTTCATCGAGTGGCTCTGAGGCCGCAGCCGGACAGGTCACCGTCCGCCCTCACCACAGCTGCTCACCGCCGTCGACCACCAGGTTGGCGCCGGTGACGAACCGGGCGGCGGGCGAGCACAGGTAGGCGGCGGCGGCGCCCATGTCGCCCGGCTCTCCGGCGCGCCGCAGCGGCACGGTGGCGGCCATCTCCGCGAAGACCTCGGGGTTCCCCTCCAGGGCCATCGGCGTGGCGGTGATGCCGGGGGACAGCGTGTTGACCCGGATGCCGTGCTCGGCCAGCTCGTAGGCCGCCACCCGCACGAGTTGGTTCAGACCGGCCTTCGCCGTCGAGTAGGCGACCCGGCCCGGGCGGGCGCCCTCGGCCCGGATCGACGAGACGACGAGGATGGCCCGATTCGGTCGATCCGGGGTCGAGGCCATCAGCTGTCCCGCCCGCTGGCAGCACAGGAACGTGCCGGTGAGGTTGAGCGCCACCGACCACTCCCACTCGTCGAGGGGGATGTCGAGAAACGGCGTGACCACGCCGGCGCCGGCGTTGGCCACGAACACGTCGAGCGCGGGTAGCTCCTCGCGGATGCGGTCGAACAGCCCCTCGATGGAGGCCACGTCGCTGGTGTCGGCCTGGTGGGCGAGGACGGTCTGGCCCACCCCGGCGCGGTCCTGCAGGCTCTTGGCCGCGGCGACCAGGTCGCCCTCGCCGCGGGCGACGAGCATCACGCTCGCCCCGGCGGCGACGAACGCCTCGGCGATCCCGAGGCCGATGCCCTTGCTGCTGCCGGTGATGACGGCCCACTGACCGTCGAGGCGGTGGGCCCCCACCCGGCCGTCGGGCGGGTCGGACGCGTCGGTCATTGGTCCTCCTCCGAGATTCCTCATGATGTTATAGCTCAATGTGCCCTGGGTCACGCCTGGCCCTTGACAGCGGTCATGGGCCAATATCATCATGAGGAATCTCGGAGGAGGACATGTGAGAGACGAACTCGACCACCGCGACCGGTGCGCGATCGTGGGCATCGGCGCCACCGACTTCTCCCGCGACTCCGGCCGCAGCGACCTCACGCTCGCCACCCAGGCGTCGCTGGCCGCCATCGAGGACGCCGGCCTGGCCGTCCAGGACATCGACGGCATCGTCCGCTGCGACATGGACCTCGTCAGCCACGCCGACCTGGCCGAGTCGCTGGGCATCGACGAGCTGACCTACTGGGGCGAGACCGGCCCCGGGGGCGTGGCGCCCTGCGCCCAGGTCGCCCAGGCCGTGGCGGCCGTCCTGTCGGGGCAGGCCACCAACGTGCTGGTGTTCCGGTCGATCAACGGCCGATCGGGCCGGCGCCTCGGCCAGGCCAACACCGAGACGACCGGCACCGAGGTCGTCGGCGGCGGCGTGAGCTGGGACGAGTGGTTCAACCCGTACGGCCTGCTGACCGCGGGCCAGGTGTTCGCCCTGATGGCCCGGCGCCACATGGCCGAGTACGGCACGACGTCCGAGCACCTCGGCCACATCGCCCTCACCTGCCGCGAGCGGGCCAACGCCAACCCGGCGGCGCAGATGCGCGACCGCAAGCTGACCATGGACGACTACCTGGCGGCCCGCATGATCTCGTCGCCCCTGCGGCTGTTCGACTTCTGCCTCGAGAGCGACGCCGCCTGCGCCGTGGTCGTGACGACCACGGAACGGGCGAAGGACCTGCGCCAGAGGCCGGCGGTGATCCGGGCCGTGGCGCAGGCCAGCATCCCCCGGCCGCAGGGGGGCGACATGTACCCGGTGCTGATGCGCTCCTCGATCACGCAGCTGCCGGCCACCAACGTGGCCCGGCTGCTGTACCGGCGGGCGGGCATCGGGCCCGAGGACGTCGACGTCGCCCAGCTGTACGACTGCTTCACCATCACCGTGCTGATGCAGCTCGAGGACTGGGGCTTCTGCGCCAAGGGCGAGGGCGGGCCGTTCGCGGCCAGCGGCGCCCTCGGCCTGACCGGGTCGCTGCCCATCAACACCGGCGGCGGCCACCTCTCGGAGGGCTACGTGCACGGCATGAACCACGTCGTCGAGGGCGTCCGGCAGATCCGCGGCGAGTCCAGCAACCAGGTGCCGGGGGCCGAGACCTGCCTCGTCGCCTGTACGCCCCTGCCCCCGGGCAGCGCCATCCTGCTGAGGGCCGCGTGATGGCCGCCGCAGCGACCCCCGACCGGCTGGCCCCGGTCACGCACGACCACGACAGCGCCGGCTTCTGGGAGGCGGCCGCCCGCCGCCAGCTCGTGGCCCGGGTGTGCACCGCGTGCGGCACGACGCTGCACCTGCCCCGCGCCCGCTGCTTCCACTGCGGCAGCTTCGACGGCGAGTGGCGGCCCCGCTCGGGCGAGGGCCGCCTCTACTCGTGGACCACGGTGGCCCACCAGGTCCACCCCGCCTACCCGGCGCCCTACACGGTGGTGCTCGTCGAGCTTGCGGACGACCCGGCCGTCCGCCTCGTCGGCGACCTGCCCGGCGAGCCCGACCTGACGATCGGCCAGCCGATGCGGGTGACGTGGGAGGAGCGGGCCAACGGCACCGTGGTCCCCAACTGGGAGCCGGCGTGAGGGTCGGCATCTCGGTCTACGGCATGCCGGTCGCCGAGCTGGTGGACATGGCGGTCGCCGCCGACGCCCTGGGGTTCGATGCGGTGTGGCTGGGCGAGCACGTGGTGCTGCCCGTGGGCTACGGCACCGACCACCCCACCACCGAGGACGACAGCCAGCACCAGCACATCGCCGGGCCGATCGTCGACCTCGACACCGAGCTCGTCGACCAGTTCGTGGCGTTCGGGGCCGTCGCCGCCGCCACCCGGTCGATCCGCATGGCGACGGGCATCCACCTGCTGCCGCTGCGCCATCCGCTCGCCACCGCCCGCTCGGTGTGCACGCTGCAGGAGCTGTCGGGCGGCCGCTTCCTGTTCGGCCTCGGCGCGGGGTGGCTGGGCGAGGAGTTCGCCGCCCTCGACGTGCCGTTCACCGGGCGGTCCGCCCGGTTCGCGGAATGCGTGGAGGTGCTGCGCCGGGCCTGGCGGGGCGGGCCGTTCTCGTACGACGGCGACGCCTACGCCTTCGACCCGGTGCAGGTGACACCGCGGCCCGTCGAGGTGCCGCTCGTGCTCGGCGGCAACACGCCGCGGGCACTGGCGCGGGCGGCGACGCTGGGCGACGCCTGGTTCTCCTCGGGCACGCCCAGCCTCGCCGAGTCGGCGCGCTTGCGGGCCGAGCTGCTGAGCCTGCGGGCGGAGGCCGGGCTCGACACCGACGGGTACCGCACCTACGTGCGGGTTCAGGGCAGCGACGCCGCCCTGGTCGAGCGCTACGGCGCCGCCGGCCTGAGCGACATCGTCGTGTGGGCCGACCAGATGTGGGCGGGCGCCACCCCGGCGGCGAAGGAGGCGGGCCTGGTGGCCGCCGCCGTCCGCCTGGGGGTGACGCCCGCGGCCGCGATCGCATGACGGCGGTCGACCACGCGGGCGCCGCCACCCGTGGCACGGTCCGCGCCGCGGTCCTGACCCGAATCGACGAGCCCGTCGCCCTCGAGCCGCTCGTGCTCGACCGGCCCGGGCCCGACGAGGTGCGCCTCCGCGTCGCGGGATGCGGGGTGTGCCACACCGATCTGCACGTGATGCGGGGGGAGCGCCGGACGTCGGGGCGGACTGGCTGCTGGCCGGGGCGCCGGGTGAGCTCGGGACGTACCTGGCGCTGACCGGGGCGCGCGTCGGGGCCGGGGACGCGATCGCGCTCGGCCTCGCCGACCACGCCGTGCCGTCCGGCGCGCTCGACCGGCTGCGGGAGCGGCTGGCCGCGCGGACCGGGACCGATCCGGGCGCCGTCGTCGCGGACGTGGCGGGGTCCACCCCGCCCGCCCCGCTGCTCGAGGAGCGGGCGTGGATCGACGCGTGCTTCGGAGCGGCGACCGTGGGGGAGATCGTCGCGCTCCTCGCTCGCCACCCGGCCGCCGGGGCCCGGAAGGCGGCCGACGAGATCGCCGGCAAGTCGCCGACCGCGCTCGCGGTGGCCCGGGAGGCGCTGGCCCGGGCCCGTGAGCTGGGGTCGCTGGAGGCGTGCCTCGACCAGGACCTGCGGGTGTCGTGCCGGTTCCTCGACGTCCCCGACTTCGTCGAGGGGATCCGGGCCATGGTGGTGGACAAGGACCGCTCGCCCCGCTGGTCGCCGGCCGGCCACGACGGCGTGTCCGAGGCGGCGGTCGCCCGGCACTTCGCGACCCTCGGCGACGGTGAGCTGGGGCTGGCCGAGCCGTTGTCCATAATTCCTCATGATGATAAGGTGGTGACAAGAAGCGACGAGGGGTGAGGGTGACGACAGATGAGTTGGGACTTCGAGACCGATCCCGCCTTCCAGGCCGAGCTCGACTGGGTCGACCAGTTCGTCACCGAGGAGGTCGAGCCGGTCGACCAGGTGGTCACCCACGCCTGGGACCTGGCCGACCCGGTCCGTCAGGCGCTCATCCCCCCGCTGCAGAAGCAGGTGCAGGAGCGAGGCCTGTGGGCGACCCACCTCGGCCCCCACCTCGGCGGGCCCGGCTACGGCCAGGTGAAGCTGGCCCTGCTCAACGAGATCCTGGGCCGCTCGCACAGCGCCCCGATCGTGTTCGGCTGCCAGGCTCCCGACTCCGGCAACGCCGAGATCCTCGCCCACTACGGCACCGAGTACCTGAAGAAGAGCTACCTCGAGCCGTTGCTGCGCAACGAGATCGTGTCGGCCTTCTCGATGACCGAGCCCCGGGGCGGGTCCGACCCCACCGGCTTCGTGTGCCGCGCCGAGCTCGACGGTGACGAGTGGGTCGTCAACGGGGAGAAGTGGTTCTCGTCTCACGCCCGCTACGCCGCGTTCCTCATCCTGCTGGCGGTCACGGACCCCGAGGCCGACCGCCACAAGCGCATGTCGATGTTCGTGGTCCCCTCCGACACGCCCGGCATCGAGATCGTGCGCAACCTCGGCGTCTACGGCCACGACCCGGCCGACGGCAACCACGCCTACATCCGGTACCACGACGTGCGCATCCCGGCCGACCACCTGCTCGGCGAACGGGGCCACGGTTTCGAGGTAGCGCAGACCCGGCTCGGAGGCGGCCGCATCCACCACGCCATGCGCACCGTCGGCCTGGTGAAGCAGGCGCTGGACATGATGTGCGAGCGGGCCCTCTCGCGGGTCACGCAGGGCGAGACGCTCGCCCGCAAGCAGCTCGTGCAGGCGATGATCGCCGACTCCTGGATCCAGATCGAGCAGTTCCGCCTGCTGGTCCTGCAGACCGCCTGGAAGATCGACCGCTACGACGACTACCAGCGGGTGCGGGGCGACATCTCGGCCGTCAAGGCGGCGATGCCGAAGGTCCTGCACGATGTGGCGGCGCGGGCGCTGCAGATCCACGGGTCGCTCGGCGTCACCCACGAGATGCCGTTCGGGTCGATGGTGCTCGAGTCGTTCCACATGGGGCTGGCCGACGGCGCCACCGAGGTGCACCAGATCCAGCTGGCCCGCCGCATCCTCGCGGGCTACTCGCCGACCGAGGACCTGTTCCCGACCGGCCACCTGCCGAAGAGGAAGGCCGCGGCCGAGGCCCGGTTCGCGGACGTGCTGGCGGCGGTGGAGGCGGACGCATGCAGCTGACACCCGGTGCCCGACTCCGCAGCGCCGTGTGCGACGGCCAGCTCGTCGTCGTCCGTGCCCCGGCGGACGACGTGGACCTGCGCTTCGGCGGCGTCCCCGTCACCGACCTCGACGAGCGGGTCGCGCCGCTCAGCCCCCGCCCCGACCGGATGGGCGACACCCCGATGGGCAAGCGGTACACCGATGTCGACCGGGTGGTCGAGGTGCTCGTGACCCACACCGGGCAGACCCTCCTGTCGCTGGGGGACGATCTGCTCATCCGCAAGGACACCAAGAAGCTGCCCGCCTCGGACTGATGGGGCGCCGCCGAGGCGGCGCCTCGCGGTCAGGCCGCCGACGCCTGGGCGAGCAGCTCGGCGCGGACGACCCGGCGGAGGACCTTGCCGGTGTCGTTGTACGGCAGCTCGGCCCGCACCTCGACGACGGCGGGGCGGCGTGACGAGCGGAGCCTGGCCACCACCCAGTCGCCCAGCTCGCCCGGGGTGGCGGCCGCCCCGGGGTGCAGCACGACGACGGCGGCGACGACCTCGCCCCACTCGTCGTCGGGCAGGCCCACGACGACCGCCTCGGCCACCGCGGGGTGGGTCAGCAACACGTCCTCGATCTCGCCGGGGGACAGGTTCTCGCCGCCCCGGACGATGACGTCGTCGATGCGTCCCTCGACGTACAGGTAGCCGCCGCCGTCGAACCAACCGCGGTCGCGGGTGGCGAACCAGCCGCCGGTGGCGCCGCCGTCCCGGTGGGCGTACTCGCCCGACACCTGCTCGCCCCGCACCCAGATCTCGCCCCGCTCGCCCGGGGGGAGCTCGTGGCCGTCGGGGTCGCGCACGGTGATCTCGACCGTGGGCAGCGGGCGGCCGACCGACGAGAGCCGCTGCCGGACGAGGGGGTCGTCGCTGGCGAACGCCTCGCGGTGCTCGTCGGGGCTCAGCACGGCGATCGACGAGCTCGTCTCGGTCAGGCCGTAGGCATTGACGAAGTCGACCCCGGGGACGAGCGCCATTGCCCGCTCGATCACCGGCCGCGGCATGCGCCCGCCGCCATAGGACAGGTGGCGCAGGTAGGGGAGGCCGGTGGCGCCGGCGTCGGCCGGGCCGGCGGCCGCCTCGAGCGCGTCGAGGATGCGGGCGAGCATCGTCGGGACCGTCATGGCATGGGTGACGCGCTGCTCCCGAGCAACCTCGACCCACGATGCCGGCTCGAAGTCGGGCAGCTGCACGATGCGGCGGCCGCCGTACACGGACGTGAGCAGGGCCGACACCGCGGCGATGTGGTACGGCGGCACGCTCACCAGCGACGCCTCGTCGTCGCCTGCGCCCAGGAACTCGACCGAGCCGAGCACGTAGCCGGCGAGGTGGCGGTGGCGCAGCACCGCGACCTTGGGCTCGCCGCTGGTACCGCTGGTGTGCAACAGCACGGCCACCGCGTCGGGGTCGTGCACACCCGTGCCCGTCGCCGGTTCGACGGGCGCGAGCGAGGCGAGGAAGCCATCGGTCGTGACCTGCTCGACCCCGGCGAGGTCCGACGTCCGGTGCTCGGTGCCCGCCCCGCAGAGCAGCAGGGCGGGAGCCTGGCGGGCCACGAGCCCCCGCAGGCGGTCGTCCGCCAGCCGGTAGTTGAGGGGGACGAACGGCACGCCTGCCGCCGCCGCGCCGAACAGCGCGACGGGGAGCGCAGGGCCCGACACGTCGGTGTACACCACCCGGTCGGCTCCTGACGCCGCGATGCGGGTGGCGGCCCGCCGGGCGAGGTCGAGCAGCTCGGTGGTGGTGAGGCCCACGTACCGGTCGCCGACGGCCACGCGATCCGGCGCCGCGTCCGCCGCCATCTCGAGGAGCAGGACGATGTTCATGACGTAATATTCTCATGAGGAATTACGTCAGGCAACCGTTGCCTGATGCGGCAGTAGCGTGGGCCCCGCGCTCGGGAGGTTCCATGGTCACCGTCGATCGCCCGCACATGCCGGGCTACGGCATCGCCCCTGAAGACGATGGCAAGGGACTGCTGCCCTGGTCGTGGGCGCACGAGCGGCTGGTCGAGGCGCGGGGCTACTGGATCGCCACCGTGGGCGGCGACGCCCGTCCTCATCTCGCGGCCGTGTGGGGACTGTGGTCCGACGGCGCGCTGCACGTCAGCACCGGGGGGAGGTCGCGCAAGGCCCGAGACGTGGCCCGCAACCCGCTGGTGGCCGTGAGCGTGGACGGCACGGACCGGTCGTTGACGATCGACGGCGTCGCCGAACGGGTGACGGATCCCGATGCGCAGGCCGCGATCGCCGCCGGCTACCGCGCCAAGTACGGCGAGGGGTTTCCCGACCCCGACGCCAACCCCTTGCTCGCCATCCGACCCCGCACGGTCATCGCCGTGATCGAGGCGGGCGACGACTTCACGCAACTCGCCACCCGGTGGCGCTTCGCCGACGGCGAGGCGCCGCCTCCGGGGTGACGACCCAGGCATCGACGATCGGGCCGGGCATGATCGGGGGCGTGACCGCCCCGCCTGCCCCCGGGCTCGACGCCGCCGCCGTCGACCGGTACCTCGCCCGGGTCGGCCTCGACGGCGCCGCGCCGTCGCTGGTCGACCTGCACGCCGCCCACGCCCGGTCGATCCCGTACGAGGACCTCGACATCCACCTCGGCCGGGAGATCCGCCTCGACCTCGACGGCCTGGTCGACAAGATGGTCGACCGGCGGCGGGGCGGCTACTGCTACGAGCACAACACGCTGTTCGCCGCCGTCCTCGAGGCCCACGGGCACACGGTGACCCGCTGCCTCGGCCGCGTCCGCCTCGGCGACGCGACGTCGCCCCGCCCGGCCACGCACATGGTCCTGCTGGTCGACGGCCAGGTGCTCGACGTCGGCTTCGGCGGCGCGACCCCGATCGGCCCGATCCCCCTGGGCGGCGCGGCCACCTACGGGCCGTGGACGTGGGGGACCGAGCGGACCGTGACGCCCGAGGGCGAGGACGCCTGGCTGGTGCGGCTGTTCGACCTGCCGCTCTACACGTTCACCGAGGCACCCCGGCACCCGGTCGACTACCTGGCGCCCAACCACTACTCGTCGACCCACCCCCGGTCGCTGTTCACGCAGACGGTCATCGCCCAGCGGTGGGAGGACCACACGCAGGTGGGCCTGGTCGGGCTGCAGCTCACCGAGCGCCGAGCCGAGGGCGAGACGGCCGCGGCGATCGACCCCGACGACCTCGGCCACGTGCTGCGCGACCGGTTCGGGCTGGACCTCACCCGCGACGAGGTCGCCCGGGTCGCGGCCGCCGCGACCGCGCCCGGCGTCCCCGGCTGAGGCGCCAGGTCACGCCCCGGGGGCCGTGACCAGGGCGTCCCACTCGTCCTCGTCGATCTCGCGCAGACCGGCGACGACCCCGTCGATCGCGGCCCGGTCGACCCCCGAGAGCGTCATCTCGGCTGTCATCGCGGCGCGGGGCTGCCACACCACGGTCCAGCGGAACTCGTCGGGGTGCTCCACGGCGAGGGCGGGGTGGCCCATGACCGTCAGCTGCTCGATCGGCCCGCCCTCCTGCTCGAGGTCGGTCACGGTGGCCCGGTAGGCGGCGTCGCCCGAGGCCTGGATCGTCAGCTGGGCCATGCGCCGAAGCGCTCTGGGCCACGAGGAGCCGTGCGGGCACGGGCCCATCGGGGGCGTCGGCATCCACGTCCTCCTCGATCCCCTTGGGCAGGCGCGTCGCCTCGAAGCCGAACACGTCGCTCGAAAGCGGCGGGTGCTGGAACTCGTCGTCCCGGCTCTCCAGGCCCTCGGCGAACTCGAGCACCTCGTCTCGGGAGAGGCCGTGCGCCTCGATCTCGGCGGCGTTGTCGCCGAGGGGCGGGGCCCACCGGAGCGTGAAGTCCTCCGCGCTCGTCTGGTGCAGGTATCCCGTGACCGGGCCGACGTCGACCTCCTCGTCCGTGCCGTCGAGGGGGAACACGGGGTCGGACGCGGTGTGGTGCCGGAGCGCAATGCGTCGGTCCGTCGGTGTCGCCGGGTACGCGGAACAGCTGCACCGAGCCGTCGGCCACCGTGTCGTCCGCCGCCACGACGTCCCAGCCGTCGACGTCCAGCGTCACGCGCGGGGAGGGCCGCGTGCGGGTCGGCGTAGTCCGTCCGCGCCTCGGGGGCGGTGTCGCGGGTGACGGCGATGCTGCCCGCCACGGCGGCGAGCACCAGCGCGCCCACCCCTGCGGCCTGCCGGGCGCGGCGGCGGCGTCGCAGCACGCCGGTCCGGTGGCCGATGGCCTCGCGGGCCTCGGGCGTCGGCGGGGCGACCAGCCCGTCGGCGAGTCGGTTGAGACGGTCTTCCAGCGGCGGCGGCGTCATCGCTCGATCTCCTCACGGAGCTGGGCCAGGGCCCGGTGCAACATCGACTTCACGGTCCCGGGGCGCACCCCCAGGACCTCGGCGATCTCCCGTTCGGGCAGGCCGGCGTAGTACCGCAGCACCACCGCGGCCCGGCGCTTGGGCGGGAGGGCGGCGAGGGCGTCGCCCAGCTCGTCGGCCTGCAGCTCGCTCGTCTCGTCGCGGCGGAGGCGACCGAACCGTTGCTCGAGGCGACGCCGGCGCAGTATGTCGTGGCTGCGGTTCACGACGCACCGGTGCAGGTAGCCGGCGGGGTTCTCGAGGCGGTTCCACCGCAGCTCGACGCGGGCGAAGGAGTCCTGTACGACGTCCTCGGCCTCGGCCCGCGACCCGACCATCAGGAACGCCACCCGCACCATCGGCTCGTAGCGCCCCCGGAACAGCTCGTCGAACGTGGTCGCCGCCTCGACCGCCATGTGTTCGCCTGCTCCCTCGCGAGCGCCGATGCGGGCCGCCGCCAGCGCATCACCTGCGATGCTCATGACCCGTTGACGGTCGGTGCGACCGATCGGTTCCGGGCGATGTCGACCAATCGGTACGCGCCGGAGCCGATGGCCTCCACACGGTACGCCCACGCCACCCGGGGCGCGGGCGCGGCCGCCTCCGCCCCGCGGTAGGCGTGGAGCAGCGCGTGGAGCGCGCCGTCGGGGCCCGCGACGAACGACAGGCCGCCCGCGCCGCCGAGCGACGCGCTCGTGGCGAAGCCGGGGGAGGCGTCCGTGCGCAGCCACGGCTCGGTGCCGGTCCGCCGGCAGGGTCCCAGCGGTCCGTCGCACACGGCGAGCCCGGTGGCGTAGTCGCGGGTCTCCCACAGGTTGGCCGACCATGTCAGCAGCCACTCACCGGTGGCCGGGTGGCGGGCCATGGCGGGGTTCTCGATCGGCCCGATGCCGGGCCGGCCGTCGGGGTAGCCGTCCTCCCACTCCTGCTCGCCGGCGAGCAGGGTCGTCCGCGGGCCCGCGAGGGCGAGACCGTCCGGCTGCAGGGGCGCCGCCACGATCGTGCCCGTCACGTGGTCGGCGTCGTCCTGGCGCCACAGCAGGGCCCATCCGTCGCCGTGCGCGACCGGGTACGGGTCGATGGCCCAGAAGCCCGGCGTGCAGTGCAGGGGCTCGGGCCGGGGCGAGAACGGACCCTCCGGCGTGGCGGACACGGCGGCGCCGATGCACTTCATCCGCCCGTCCTGCGGCCGGCCGGAGGTGGCCGCGAACCACAGGACGTAGCCGTCGCCCACCCGGGCGACCGCCGGCGCCCAGATCACCCGGTCGTCGGGCGCCACCCACGCGGGCCGTTCGGGCATGGCGTCCCCGGCGAGCCGACCGGGCTGGGACAGGTCGCCGCTCTCGAAGCGGGGGACGAGGTGCTCCCGGCAGGCGCCCCGCACGCAGTGGACGGCGGACGTCGTGTACACGTGGACGCGGCCGTCGGCGAACAGCGCCCCCGGGTCGGCCGCCTCGCGGTCGAGCTGTTCAACGGCGTCCCACGACCAGCTCGTCACCGGGGCCGGGGGAGGGGGAGGGGCAGGGGGAGGGGCGATCGGTGGCTCCGTCGTGGGCGGGGCGGTCGGCGGCGGCTCGGTCGCGGGCGGCCCGGCGCTTGCGTCGGCGGTCGCGGCCGGCGCCTGGCCGCTCTGGTCGCCGACGAGCCAGTGCTGCACGCCTCCCGCGGTCACGCCCGCGGCCAGGGTGCTCGAGCCGAGCGCGTGGCGCAGCCGGCGCCGGCGGCGGTGCAGGGCGGCGACCCGCTGGCGGATCGACGTCCGCGCGCTGCGCCCGGACGTGGGAGCGAGGTCGTCGACGCGCCGGACGAGGAACGAGCACAACTGGGCGACGAGGTCCGCGTCGTCGGCGAGGACCGGGGCAGGGGGCGCAGGCGTGGACATGCCGGCATGACGGCGGGGACCGCCGGACGGTTCCCGGTCCTGGCGTCCATCGGCCGAACACCATTGCCTCGAGCCGTCGCAGCGAACACCATGGCCTCGGTCCCGCCGCGGGCCCGACGCGGTCGCACCCCGGTCGCTTCCGTCCGCCGAGGAGGAGGCTCGCGATGTCCGAACCCCGCCCGATCAACCCCGAGGTCCCCGAGGCGGACGCGCTCGACCAGGAGCGCGACGTCGACCCCGAGCCCGAGACGTTCCGGCCGAGCAGCGATGTCGAGGCCCCCGAGGCCGACGCGCTCGACCAGGCGCGTGAGGTCCCGCTTCCCGAGCCCGACTGAGGCCGCCGAGCTGGGCCCGGTCCGGGTTGGGCGGCCCGCGGCCGGGCGGCGGGGCCTCCCCACGACTTAGTCTCGTGGTCTTGTCCGAGCAGGGGGTTCTGGTGGGGCGCGCCGGGGTGTCGGTCGTCACCGACGTCGAGGCGCGGCCGCGCCGCGGGACGCGGTGGGTGCAGGCCGCCGTGCTGGCGCTGCCGGCGCTGATCCTCGTCGAGCGGGCCTGGGGCCGGCGCTGGATGACCGACGACGGGTTCATCAACCTGCGCATCGCCCGGATGATCCTCGGCGGGCACGGCCCGGTGTTCAACGTGGGCGAGCGGGTCGAGCCGGCCACGAGCACGCTGTGGGTGTGGATCATCGCCGCCGGCGACGTCGTTCTGCCGCTGCGCATGGAGTGGGTGGCGATCGTGCTCGGCCTGGTCGGCGCGGGCGGAGGCCTGGCGCTGGCGACGTTCGGGTCGGCCCGGCTGTTCCGATCGCGGGGCGCGACGGGGGTCCTGGTGCCCGCCGGGGCCGCGGTGGTGGCCGCCCTCCCGCCGTTCTGGGAGTTCTCGACGTCGGGCCTGGAGGGCGGGCTGACCTTCGGGTGGATCGGGCTGACCGGGTGGCTGTTGTGCCGGTGGGCCGCGTCCGGCGAGCGCTTCGGCGCCGCCGCGGCGGTGGTCGTCGGGGCGGCCCCGCTCGTCCGACCCGACCTGGCGCTGGCGCTCCCGCTCGTGCTCGGCGGCGTGCTGGCCGCCCAGTGGGCGGACGACGGGCCGCGGGATCGTGTGCGCCTGCTGGCCCAGGCGCTCGCACTGCCCGTGGCCTACCAGGTGTTCCGCATGGGGTTCTACGGCAGCCTCGTGCCCAACACCGCCCTGGCCAAGTCGGGCGGGCGCGGCCTGTGGCGCTCGGGCTGGTGGTACCTGCGCGACTTCGCGGACCCCTACTGGCTCGTCCTGCCACTCGCCTGCCTCGCCCTCGGCGTGGGCGTGCCGTTCGTCGTCCGGGCATGGCGGGCGGGCGACCGCCGTGGGCTCGTCGCGCTCGGCGCGCTCCCGCTCGTCGGCCTCGCCGACGCGCTGTACGTGGTGCGGCTCGGCGGCGACTACATGCACGGGCGCCTGCTGCTGCCCGCGCTGTTCGCCCTGGTGACGCCCCTGGCCGCGGTGCCCGTGACGCGCCTCGGCGGGCTGTGGGCGAACGGACGAGCCCGGGCGGGCGACGGCGGGTCCGGGCCCGTGGACGACGACGCACGTGAGGCGGGGCGGTGGCCGCTCGCACCGGGCGTGGTGGCCGTGGCCTCCGGCGTGGTGCTGGTCTGGGCCGCGATCGCCGGGGCCGAGCTGCGCCGCTCCGGCGACGGCGTCATCGACGGGTTGTTCGTGTCCGAGGCCTATGACGGGCACGTCTCGCTGCACGGCCGGCACGCCGTCACCGCCGCGGACCAGGGCTGGACCCCCGAAATGGTCCGCAGGGTGCTCGACTCGGGCGTCGCCGTGCGCGTGCCCCGGCCCATCGAGGGCGCGGTCCCGCGGGAGGGCGGAGGGCGGCCGGTCTACGCGAGCTGGGGGATCGGTGTGGTCGGCTACGCCCTCGGCGAGGACGTGTACGTGCTCGACATGCTCGGCCTCGCCGACCCGGTCGTCAGCCGGTTCGCGCTCGAGCGTTCGGGTGCGGCCGGCCACGAGAAGCCGATCCCCGAGGCCTGGCTGGCGGCACGCGTGTCCGACGGCCCGGTGCCAGAGGACCTGCTGCGACCGCCGATGCTGAGCGTCCCCCTGTACGAGTCGCCACCGGGGCGGCTGGACGAGGACGCCGAGGCCGCGTGGCGGGCGCTCGGGTGTGGCGAGCTGGCGGACCTGCGGCACGCCGTGCACGACGAGCTGACCCCCGGACGCTTCCTCCGGAACCTCGTGGAGTCCCCGGGGCTGACGCGTCTGCAGATACCGGCGGATCCGAACGAGGCCGAAGCCCGCTTCTGCGGGGACTGAATCGTTCTGTCTGACCTCACACGTCACATTGCCTGTGAGGTCTGACAGATCGAGATCTGGTCCTTGTGACCCACGTCATCTGGACAAGAGGGGCCGGTCGGGCGTGTGATAGCGGGGATAACGTAACGCCGTTACGTCATCCGAGGAACCCGTCTCGGAGGGACTGCCCCGATGCTCACCCGACTCGCCCACCTCTCCACCCGGCGCTCGTGGCGCGTCGTCATCGCCGCCGCCCTCTTCGTCCTCGTGGCCGGGGCGCTCGGCGGCGGCGTCGCCGAGAACCTGACCTCCGGCGGCTTCGAGGACCCGGCCACCGAGTCCTCGCGGGCAGACGACGCCCTCGCCGAGCGCTTCGACACCGGCGTCCCCAACGTCATCCTCCTCGTCACCGCCACCGGCGGCGACGTCGACGCCCCCGAGGTGGCCGCGGCCGGCCAGGCCCTCACCGACGAGCTGGCCGCCGAGGCCGGGGTCACCGACGTCCTCTCCTACTGGTCCGAGGGCAACGCGCCACCCCTGCGCAGCGAGGACGGCAACCGGGCCCTCGTCATCGCCCGCATCGAGGGCGACGACGACGCCGTCGACGAGCGCATCGAGGAGCTGGGCCCGGCCTACCAGCGGGCAGGCGACGGTGAGCCGATCGCCGTCGAGGTCGGCGGCTTCGCCCAGGTGTTCCACGAGGTCGGCACGACCATCGAGGAGGACCTCGTCACCGCCGAGATGATCGCCCTGCCCATCACGCTCGTCCTGCTCGTCCTGATCTTCGGCAGCCTGGTGGCGGCCAGCCTGCCGCTGATCGTGGGCGTGATGTCGATCGTCGGGACGTTCCTCGTCCTGCAGGTGCTGTCCGGGCTCACCGACGTGTCGGTGTACGCGCTGAACCTCACGACCGCCCTCGGCCTCGGGCTCGCCATCGACTACAGCCTGTTCATCGTGTCCCGCTACCGCGAGGAGCTGCGGGCCGGCCACGAGCCGCGGGTCGCGGTGGTCCGCACCGTGCGCACCGCCGGGCGGACCGTCGCCTTCAACGCCCTCACGGTCGCCGCCTCGCTGTGCGCCACGCTGGTGTTCCCCATCACGTTCCTCCGCAGCTTCGCCTATGCCGGCGTGGCGGTGGCGCTGCTGGCCGGGATCTTCTCGGTGGTCGTGCTGCCCGCCATCCTGGCCCTGCTCGGCCACCGGGTGAACGCCCTGACGCTGTGGCGGCGCTCGGTCACGCCGCCCGAGGAGGGGATCTGGCACCGGGTCGCCACGCTCGTCATGCGCCGCCCGATCCCCGTCGCCACGGCGGTCATCGCCCTGCTGCTGGTGCTCGGTGCCCCCTTCCTGGGCCTGCGGCTGACCCAGCCCGACGACCGGGTGCTGCCGCCCGGCGCCGAGGGCCGCGAGGTCGGCGACGTGATCCGCGACGAGTTCGAGTCCGAGGAGGCCGGGGCCCTGTCGGTGGTGACCGAGGACGCAGCGGACGGGCCGCTGTCGGCCGCCGACACCGAGGCCTATGCCGCCGACCTGGCCCTCCTGCCCGGCGTGTCCCGGGTCGACGCCGCCACCGGCACCTACTGCGGGCAGGGTGCGGCCGACCAGCTCGGCTGCCAGCCGGGCCAGCTCCTGCTGGGACCCGACACGTCCGACCGCTACGCCGGCTTCACCTCGTCCGAGGGCAGCTACCTGTCGGTGGTGCCCGCCGTCGAGCCCCTCTCGCCCGAGGGCGAGGACCTGGTCGAGGCCGTGCGCGCCACCCCGTCGCCCGCTCCGGTCCTCGTGACCGGCGCGTCAGCCGGCCTGGTCGACGTGAACGACTCGCTGTTCTCGCGGCTGCCGTGGGCGCTCGGTCTCATCGCGGTCATCACCGCCGTGGTGTTGTTCCTGATGTTCGGCAGCGTGGTCATCCCGCTCAAGGCGATCGTGATGAACCTGCTCAGCCTCACCGCCACGTTCGGGGCGCTGGTCTGGATCTTCCAGGACGGCCACCTGTCGGGCGTCCTCGACTTCACGGCGACGGGTGGGCTGGCGGCCGCCATGCCGATCCTCATGTTCTGCGTCGCCTTCGGGTTGTCGATGGACTACGAGGTGTTCCTGCTCTCCCGCATCAAGGAGGAGCACGACGCCGGCGCCGACAACGAGACGTCTGTGGCCACGGGGCTGCAGCACACGGGCCGCATCGTCACGGCGGCCGCCGTCCTCATGGCGGTGATCTTCCTCAGCTTCGCCACCGGGCACGTCAGCTTCATCAAGATGTTCGGCATCGGCCTCACGCTGGCGGTGCTGATCGACGCCTTCCTCATCCGGGGGACCCTCGTGCCGGCGTTCATGCGCCTGGCGGGCGAGTGGAACTGGTGGGCGCCCGGCCCGCTGCGCCGCTTCCACGACCGCTGGGGCATCAGCGAGACCGTGGACCTCGGCGACGACGAGGCCGCCCCCGTCCCCGCCGTCACCACGCACCCGAACGGCCAGGCGCGCGATCCTGGTGACGTGACGGGAGAGCTCACCCGGCAATGACGCCTTCGGCCACCAGCGCCGGCCGCCGCCCCCGCCTGCCCAAGGGCGAGGGGCGGCAGCTGCGCGCCGAGATCCTGGACACCACCGAGCGCCTGCTGCTCGAGACCGGTTCGGCCCGGGCCGTGTCCATCCGGGCCGTGGCCGACGCGGTCGGCGTCACCCCGCCGTCGATCTATCGCCACTTCGCGGACAAGACCGCGCTCATCTTCGACGTGTGCGCCCGCCACTTCACCGCGCTCGAGAACTACGTGCGGGAGGCCTGCGAGGGCATCGACGACCCCGTCGAGCGCCTCGTGGCCCTGGGGGTGGCGTACATCGAGTTCGGGGTGGCCAACCCCGAGCCCTACCGCATCATGTTCATGACCCGCCCCGACGTGGTGCCGCGTGAGTACCACGGCCAGGTGCTCGCCAACACGGCCGCGTTCGACATGCTGCTGTCGTGGGTGCAGGACGCAATCGACGCGGGGTGCTTGCGCGCCGAGCACGCGGACGCCTACCCGACCGCCCTGGGCCTGTGGGCCCGGGCCCACGGCCTCACGTCCCTGTGGGTCAGCAAACCCGACATGCCCTGGCCCGACGACCCCGACTTCGTGCGTCAGTACGCCGAGACCTGCCTCCGGGGCATCGTGGCGGACGCGGAGAGCGTGCACCCGACCCGGTGACGCGGCGGCGGCCGCCCGCCCGGTTGCAGCTGGGTGACGATCGCCGGCCGCTCGTCTGCCGGCACCCCCCGAGGGTACGGCTGCCCCCGACCGATCCGGTCTGGGGAAAGGACCCACGATGCTCCTGGCAGTCGACGTGATGGATCCGACGCTGAAGATGATCTTCTTCCTGGCGGCGGTGGTCCTGTTCGTGTTGTCCGCGATCGGCTACTCGCGGGGGAAGGTGTCGTTCATGGGGGCGGGCCTGGCCTGCTTCGTGTTCCCGTTCTTCTGGGACCAGCTCGCCGCCATGTAGTCGCCCTCCAGCCGCCAGGACCGGCGCCTCGGCCGCTGCGCCCGAGGCGCCGGCCCGCGCTAGACCAGCGCCATGCACGGATCGGCCGAGCAGGGGCGGCGTCGGCGCCGGGCCGCGGTGGCGCTGACCGTGGCGTTGGCGGTGGCGGCCTGCTCGTCGGGCGGCGACGGCGGGGCCGACGGCGCGGCGCCGGGTGGGGCGGGGGCCGACGGCGACGCGGCCCCGGCGGCCGGCGACGACGTGCGCTACCCGGGCGCGGCGTGGGACCACGTCGACGCGGCCGACGCCGGCCTCGACCCGGCGGCGCTGGACCGGCTGGCGGCGGCGGCCGAGGCCGGCGGCTCGTCGTGCCTGGTGGTGACCCGCGACGGCGCGGTCGTCGACGAGCGCTACTTCGGCGCCGGTGCCGCCGACGTCCCCGCCGAGGCGTTCTCGGTCACGAAGTCGATCACCAGCACGCTGGTCGGCATCGCCCAGGACGCGGGCGACGTCGACATCACCGACCCCGCGGCGACGTACATCCCGCAGTGGGAGGGCACCCCGTCGGCCGAGATCACCGTGCAGGACCTGCTCAGCAACGACTCGGGGCGGCAGTGGAGCCTGGGGCTCGACTACGTCGAGCTGCTGCGGGCCCCCGACAAGAACGCGTTCGGCATCGGGCTCGGCCAGGACGTCCCGCCGGGGCAGAGGTGGGCCTACAACAACTCGGCGATCCAGACCCTGTCCGCGGTGCTGGAGGCGGCGACGGGTGAGTCCCCCGCCGACTTCGCCGAGCGCACGCTGTTCGAGCCGATCGGGATGCGCGACTCGGAGATGCGCACCGACGCCGCCGGCAACACGGTCACGTTCATGGGCCTGCAGACGACGTGCCTCGACCTGGCGCGCTTCGGCTACCTCATGCTGCGCGGCGGGAGCTGGGACGGCGAGCAGGTGGTCTCCGGCGACTACGTCGAGCAGGCCACCGCCGTCTCGTCGACCGAACTGAACGCCGGCTACGGCTACCTGTTCTGGCTGAACCACCGCGGCCCCATCGCGTCGCCGCTCCTCGCCACGTCGGGCGTCGGCGACAACACGATCGCCGACGGCCAGATCCTGCCGGGTGCGCCCGAGGACATCTTCTGGGCGCTCGGGTTCAACGACCAGGTGGTGGCCGTGATCCCGTCCGAGGGCATCGTCGCCGTGCGCATGGGCGCGAAGCCGCCGGCCGAGGCGCCGTTCGGTCGTGGTGAGCTCACCACCGGAGTGCTCTCCGCCGTCGTCGCCGAGCCGGCGAGCTGACCCCCGCCTGACGCCAACTGAACAGCCCGGCCAGGTCGTCTACTCGACGGTAGGGCAGTACGTCGTCCGGGACGGGGCCTTGGCGGGCCGCGATGGCAGCGGAGCGGGCGGCGGTCAGGGCGGAGCGGTAGAGCGACGAGCCGGTGCTGATCCGCCTGACTCCGAGCTCGCCCAATCGTTGGGGATCACGACAGGCCAGGACGTTGAGCGGCGCATCCACGGCGGCGACCAGGGCTGCGATGGCGGCGTCGTCGATCAGGCCCGGCACGAAGGTGCCGTCGGCTCCGGCAGCGACGTACCGGCGAGCCCGCTCGATGGTGGTCTCGGTCTCGGTGTCCAGCCAGTAGGTGTCGACCCTGGCATTGACGAACAGGTTCGGGGAGCCCCGCTTCAGCGCTTGGATCATCACCTCCTGCTCACGCGGCGGGGCCAGAGCGGCTCCCCGTCCGTCCTCGATGTTGACCCCGGCGACGCCGATCTCGGCGAGCTCGGCAGCGAGGCCGACCAGGTCGGCACCCCAACCCGATTCGATGTCGACCGTGATCGGGACGGGCAGCCGCACCAGGCTGCTTGCCAGGGTCATGGTCGCATTCCGGGCGAGGCCGCTGGCGTCCGGTACGCCGGCGGCTGCGGCGATACCCAGGCTGGTCGTTCCCACAGCGTGGAACCCTTCCTGGGCGAACAGGGTCGCCGAGGCCATGTCCCAGGCATTGGGGAGCACCAGGGGCTCGGGACCCTCGTGCAGGCGGTGGAAGCGAGAGGCACCCTCGGCGAGCGCGAGGGCGTGGCGACGGCCTGGGCACTCGTGCCGGCCGGCGCCGAAGGGGAGGTCGGTGAGCTCGAGATGGACCTGTTGGCCGTCGGGACCGATCCGTCGTGTCGCCGGCACCGGGATCGCGTGGCCGGCGATGAGCCCGGCGGTGGCGTCACAGGCCTGGACGAGCAGGCCGATGAGGTTCGCCGTGTGCTCGTCCCAGCGGCCTCCGCAAGCGGTGACGAGCCGAGTCACGGCGGCATCGGCCTCCGATGTGACGTCGGTGTGCGGCTGATAGCTGGGTGCGACCGCGCGCACGTCCCTCGCCGTCGTCCGGGGCAGCCCGAGCGCGTCGGCCAGCGTGGCCAGGTGATCGCCCGAGCGCGCCAGGGTGTCGGGCTCCACGGGCGTGAGCAGCCCTTCGACGATGGCTCGCCGACGGCGGTGGTCGTCGCCCTCGCTGAACCGCGCCACGTGCGACCGCAGCCACGCGACGCCCTCCGCTGCCGGTCGCACCGGCGGCACCACGTAGTTGTCGTCGAGCAGAATCGACCGTGCATCCATGCCACCGAACCTAGGTAGTGCACACTTCGGTGTGCGCCGAAGCGTTCGCCACGGCTTCCGGGGTAGGGTGCGTCGGTGGCCAGTGAGCTCGTCCGAATCGGGTCCTTGCTCGCCGATCCGACGAGAGCAGAGATCCTGGTGGCACTGATGGACGGGCGGGCCCGCACCGGATCGGAGCTGGCCCGCCACGTCGGGGTGGCGGCCTCCACGGCGAGCGAGCACCTCGGCAAGCTCCTCGACGCATCGATGGTGCGGGTCGAGCCCCAGGGGCGGCATCGCTACTGGCGGCTGGCGGGTCCGTCGGTGGCCGAGCTCCTCGAAGCGCTGGGGGCCAACGCCGCAGCCGTCATGCCGGCGTCGCCACGAGCACCTGCCGACCTCGCCCGAGTGCGCACCTGCTACGACCACCTCGCCGGCGAGTTCGCCGTGACGATCTTCGATCGGCTCGTGGCCGATGAGCATCTCGTGGAGGTCGACGATCGCTTGGTGATCACGCCCGCAGGCACCGAGCAGTTCGCGTCGCTCGGCGTCGACGTGGAGGCGATCAGCAACGGCAACCGTCCGCTGGCCCGACCCTGTCTCGACTGGACGGAGCGCATGCACCACCTGGGCGGATCGGCAGGTCGAGCGCTGTTCGAATCGTTCCAGTCGCAGGGCTGGATCCGTCGCGGCCAGCGACCTCGCAGCATCGAGGTCACCGAAGCGGGACGGGACGAGTTCCACAGGCGCTTCGGCTGGACGGCGTAGCGCGCGATCGGGTGGGTGGAACTGGGCCTCAGGACCCGGACCAGGTCGACTCTGGCCGACCCCGACTGGCGTCCTCTTCAGTTGATGGCCAGCTCAGGGGACTCGACCTGGGACGACCACCAGGACCACCAGTCCGCTCGGGCCGTGGCGAAGGCGTCGTCGTCCAGTCCGTGGGTGGTCAGCGTGATGTGGACGGCGCCCCGCCGGTCCGAGTCGAGGGTCTCCCTCGTCGCCAGGACGACCAGGCTGTCGCCTTGCTCGTCGGTGACCATTCCCCGCTGGAACCGATCCTCGTACCACGGCGTCCCGGGCAGTCGCTCCTGGAAGGCGCCGGACACGGCAGCCGCGGCGGCCTTGCCGTCGAGAAAGATCGTCCGCCGCCGGTCGGCGGAGTGACGCTCCAGGGACTCCTGCATCTGCTCGAACAGACTCGCCTTCTCCATGCAGCACAGTGTGAAGAATCCTGCCCACCAGCGAAATCAGGGATGCACCCGAGATCACCTTCGGGTTAGCCCCACCTAAGGTCGAGGGCTCACCCCGCCGTCGGGCCCGCCCGGCGCGCCGGCGCCGGTAGCTTGCCGCGGTGGCCCGCACCACGTCGCGCCAACACGACCTGGCCGACTACGACGCCAAGCGCGACTTCGGCCGCACGCCCGAGCCCGCCGGGGCGCCGCCGAGCCCCGCCGTCGCGCCGGGCGGGATCTTCGTCGTGCAGCGCCATCGCGCCCGGGCCCTGCACTACGACCTGCGCCTCGAGGTCGACGGCGTGCTGGCGAGCTGGGCCGTCCCGAAGGGCCCGACCCTCGACCCGCGCACGCGCAGCCTGGCCGTCCAGGTCGAGGACCACCCGATGGAGTACGCCGAGTTCGAGGGCGTGATCCCCGCGGGCGAGTACGGGGGCGGCGACGTGATCGTGTGGGACCGCGGCACGTGGTCGCCGGCCCGCACCGAGGACCCGGCGGCGGCCATCGCCGCCGGGGAGCTGCACTTCGACCTGGTGGGGGAGAAGCTCGCCGGCCGGTTCGTCCTCGTCCGCACGGGGGCCGACGGCCGGGGTCGCAACCAGTGGCTGCTGCTGCACAAGGCCGACGAGGCGGCCGTGCCGGGCTGGCGCCCCGAGGACCATCCCCGGTCGGTGAAGTCGGGCCGCACCAACGACGAGGTGCGCGACGCGCCCGACGCGCTGTGGCGCAGCGACCTGCCCGCGGCCGAGGCCGAGGTCCCGGTGGAACGTGCCGCGCGACCAGGGACGCGTCCCGGCCGCCGTCGGATAGCGGCGGACGGCGTGTCCGCCGCCGAGCTGGCTCGGCTCGACGCGCTGGGCGCCGACGGGACGTGGCAGGTCGGCGGGCACCGGCTGGCCCTCGCGGGCCTGGACGACGTCGTGGCGAGGCCCGCGGGCGAGGAGCCGCTCACCGTGCGCGACCTCGTCCGCTACCACGCGACGGTGGCGCCCCGGATGCTGCCGTACCTGGCCGACCGGCCGGCAGCCGCGCGCCGGTTCCCCGAGGGCCTCGCCCGGCCGGGCGCTGACGCCGGCGACCTCGTCGCTCAGGCGCCGCGGTGGATCCGGCGGTGGCACGACCCCGGTGACGGGTCGGACGGGGACCCCCAGCTCGTGCTCGACGGGGTGGCCGCGCTGGCCTGGGTCGTGGGAGAGCGCGGGTTCGTGCTGCGGCCGTCGCCGGCGCCCGCCGAGGCCCCGGCCTCGCCGACCTGGATGGTGATCGGCCTCGAGCCGGGCGCCGCCACCGACGCCGTGGACCTCGCGCTCGTCGGCCGGCTGTTCGGCACCGCCCTGCGCCACCTCGGCCTCGCCGGTGGGGTACGGGCGGACGGGGCGGGTGGGCTCGAGGTGTGGGTCCCTGCCGGCGCCGGGGCGACGTTCACCGGCGTCGAGGCGTGGGCGTCGGACCTGGCCCGGTCGATCGCCGCCTCCGTCCCCGACCTGGTCGGCGACGCCCGCTCGGCACGGGCCCGGGGCGAGCGGGTCCGCCTCGTCGTGCGTGGGCGCCGTGGGCGCCCGCCGGTCGTGCCGTACGGCGTGATCGCCCGGCGCGGGGCGCCGATCGCCCTGCCCTTGCGGTGGGACGAGCTGGACGATGCCGACGCACTGACGCTCGCCTGGCCGTTGCGTCGCGTGGTCGAACGGCTCGGGGGCGTCGCCGACCCGTGGGCGGATCTCGCCGGGGTGGAGCAGGACCTCCCGCCGCTCTGACCCCGCCTCGGGGGATGAGGTGGGCGCGCGGCGGGTAGCCCTCCCGGCAGATCGATGCGACGTGAGGAGGGACCATGCGCCTGCTGCATCGAAACGACGAGGACGTCCACAACCGTGACGTCCGTGACCCCGATGTCCATGATCCCGACGTCACCACGCGCGACCAGCGCGCCCCGTGGCGGTCCTTCTTCCGCCGGACGCCCCGCGACGAACGTGCCGCGAAGGTGGAGCGCGACGAGGCGGCGCTCGAGCGCAAGAGCGCCGAGATCGAGCGCGAGCGGGCCCGCGACGAGCGGCGGCGCGACAAGACGCACGAGGAGGTCGTCGAGCGGCGGAAGCGATGGGACACCGCCGGGTTCCTGACCGCCGCCTACGGCGCCGCGCTCGCGGTGATGGGCACCGTCGCCCTCGTGCGGACCGGCGTCGACGGGTCGTGGTACGAGCCCGTGACCGAGGTCGCCGGGGTGCGCCAGTCGCCGCTCATGGGCGCGATCGAGCTGGGCGCCGGTGTGGTGCTGGTGCTGGCCCTGCTCGTGGGCCTGCGCATGTTCGCGGCGCTGGCGGCCATCGCCGGAGGCGTCGTCGCCACGGTGGTGGCGATCGAGCCGAGCCGCGTCAACCCCGAGCTGGCGATCCAGCGGGGCTGGGCGATCGCCCTCGCGGCGGCGTCGCTCGCTCTCGGCCTGATGCTGATCGCCACGCGGGACCGCCGGCGCGAACGCCGCGTCGTCCGCCAACCCGTGACCGCCTGACCCGTCCACCACGGCGCACGTCGGCGGGGCCCGGGCCGCACGGCCCGGGCCCCGCCGCGTCCGCGCGTGGCGTGGCCGGCTGCGGTGTCCTACCCCGGACGATCGGGCGCGAACCCGGTGCGGCCGGCCGCCACGTACGCATCGCGGACGATGCGGCACGCCTCGGCCGGGGTCACCGCGTCGATGTCCACCACGACGTCGGCCACCGTCGCGTACAGCGGGTCGCGGCGGAGCGGCCAGGGCGCGCAGCGCGCCGACCGGGTCGGGCCCGAGGTCCCTTCGGTGGGCGGCCTCGTCGAGGCGTTCCGCCGCCACGTCGGGGGAGACCCGCAGCCAGGCGACGAAGTGGCCGCCGAGCGCGGCCCGGCACGAGGGGATCTCGACCGTGCTCGCGGCCGCCCCCACGACGGACGGCTCGGGTGCGGCGAGGGCGGTGAGGAGCTGCCGGCACTCGCGGTCGTGGAGCGTGTCGACACCGCGCTCCCGTGCGAGCTCGGCCGCGTTCTCCCCCTCGGTGGTGGTGAGAACCCGGTCGTTGTCGACGAGCGGCAGGCCGGTCGCGGCGCTCAGGAGCGTGCCGATCGTCGTCTTGCCGGCGCCCATCGAGCCGACGAGCACGAGGTGCCGCGGCGAGGTCATGCCCGAGCGCCGTGGCCGGGGGCTGATCCCGGCAGGATGGGGGCGTGGCCGAGCGCAACCGCGTGACCCCGACCGGCGAGATCGTCGCCGCGCCGCAGCGGGGGCTGTTCCTCGGCAACCGGGGCAGCATCCACCGTGGCCACGAGATCGTCCGCCCGTGGCAGGTGCGCCGGTGGATCACCTGCGTCCTCACCTACAAGGACTGGCGGGCGCCCATGTGGGAGCCGGGCCGGTGGACGCCGCTGTTCTTCTGGGACGAGGCCGTGGCGCTGGCGGCCGGCCACCGGCCATGCGCCCTGTGCCGCCACGCCGACTTCGTCCGCTGGACCGATGCGTGGGAGGCGGCCCATGGCGACAGGCCGCGGGTCGACCCGATGGACCGGCGCCTCCACGCCGAGCGGGTCGACGGGCGGTCCAAACGGACCCACGCCCTGCCGTGGTCGACGCTGCCGGACGGTGCCTTCGCCGTCGCGGACGGCGCGCCGGCGCTGGTCCTGGAGGACCGGCTCGTCCCGTGGTCGCCGGCGGCCGACGCCTACGGCCGGCCCCTTCCGCGCCCGCGCCGAGGGACCGCGACGGTCCTCACCCCGCCCGCCACGGTGGCCGTGCTGGCCAGCGGCTACACGGCGGTGGTGCACCCTTCGGCCGGGGTCGCTCAGGGGTGGGACGGCGCGGGCGCGGCGCCCGGCACCTCGAAGGTCAGCCCGTCCTGATAGCACCACCACCAGTCCTCGCCGGGCTCGAACGAGCGGATGAGCGGGTGGTCGGGGTGGGCGCCGTAGTGAGCGGTGGCGTGCCGGTTGGGCGAGTTGTCGCAGCAGCCCACGTGGCCGCACGACTGGCAGATGCGGAGGTGGACCCAGCGGCCGCCCGTGCGCAGGCAGTCCTCGCAGCCCTCGGCCGACGGCGTCACCTCCCGGACGGTGTCGAGGTGCGTGCAGGTGTCGGCCATCGGGACCTCCTCGCCGGCCGGTCGTCGACCAGCCGTCGACCCTACCGGTGCCGGGCCCGGGCCGGACCCGACGTGGCCGGATGTCCTCGGGGCGGGCCTGCCTCGGCGCGAGACTCGATGCCGTGGACTCGCCGATGGCGGGGTGGCACGACTTCTTCGTGGCGTCGGCGGGCGCGGCGGCGGCCCTGGCCGGGCTGCTGTTCGTGGCGATGTCGATCAACGTGCGCGAGATCGTGGCCGACGCGTCGCTGCCGTCGCGGGCGGCGGAGACGATCGTGTTCGCCATCGCCCCGCTGCTGACCTCGCTGCTCGTGCTCATGCCCGACCAGTCGGTGCGGGCGCTGGGCGCCGAGGTCCTGGTCGTCACCGGTGTCGCCTGGGCTGGTCCCCTGGTCGCCCAGGTGCGGCGGTGGCCGCTGACGGCCGCGCAACCGCTCGACCGGCGTGTGTGGGGCGTCGTCTTCGCCGAGGTGGCGTCGCTGAGCGGCGTCGCCGGGGCGGTGATGCTGGTGGCGGGCAACCCCGACGGCTTCTACGCCCTCGCGATCGGGATCGTGCTGTCGTTCACCGTGGCGGTGCTGAACGGCTGGGTGCTCCTGATCGAGATCCTGCGCTGAGCGGCCGGGCCGGCCGCCGTGAGCCCGGGGCTCAGCCCGGCGGCTCGACCGTGAAGCGGGCCAGGTCGGCGGTCCCGTGCTCGCGCACGCGGGCGATCGTCGGCGCCCGGAGGGTCTCCTTCGTCTGCGCGTAGGCGCGGCTGCTGTAGGCGCCGAGGCGGCGGGCCTCGGCGACGGCGGCGCCCTCGACCTCGTCGACCGGGACCACCGCGTCGAGGTAGCCGACGGTGACGGCCTCAGCTGGGGCGTAGACCCGGGCAGCCAGGGTGGCGGCCACCAGCGCCGACCGGTCCAGCCGGTCCTCGGCCAGGGCCACCGCGAACAGAGGGAGGGGCATGCCGATCGAGGTCTCGTTGAGACCGATCTTGGCGGGCACGTCGGCGCCGATGCGGACGTCGCACGACAGCACCAGCAGAGCTCCCGCCGCCAGGGCGTGGCCGGTCACGGCCACCGTGACGGGCTGCGGGTGCTGGTACAGCCGCATGAGGAGGCGGCCGCCAGCGGCCACGAGCTCCTGCGCCGCGTCCATGCCCGCACCCATGACCGACAGGTCGAAGCCCGCGCACAGCTTCCCCTCCCGGCCCACGATGCAGACGGCCTGGGCCTCGGCCTCGGCCCGGTCCAGCGCGGCGGAGAAGCTCTCGATCGCCGCGAACGACAAGACGTTGGCCTTGCCGTCGTCGAAGCGCAGGACGGCCACGCCGTCCTCGATGGTGGTCGTGACGGGGCCGCTCTCGTCTGCCATGCGCTGCGACGTTAAGGCGACCCGTGGGGCGGTGCGAACTGGCGCCCGCCGCCGCGGCACCACACTGGGGGAATGCGCAGCGAGACGGTCACGGTCGACACCGGGTCCCGCGAGGCGGTCGTGGACATCACGGGGGCGTGCGCCGACTTCGTGGCGGCGGAGGGCGACGGCCTGCTGCACGTGTTCGTCGAGCACGCCACCGCCGGCGTCGCCCTCATCGAGACCGGCGCCGGGAGCGAGGACGACCTGCTCGCCGCGCTCGACACCCTGCTGCCGGCCGACGACCGGTGGCGCCACCAGCACGGGTCGCCGGGGCACGGGCGGTCCCACGTGATGCCGGCGCTGGTGCCGCCCGTACGCCTCGATCCCGGTGCTGGGCGGGCGCATGGCGCTCGGCACCTGGCAGAGCGTGTGCCTCGTCGACCTCAACGTCGACAACCGCCGCCGCACCGTGCGCCTGTCGTTCCTGCCGGGGTGACCGACACGCCGTGCCGCCCCGCCACTGTATGCTGATCTGCATGCAGTCGACGAGTGTCCGCATCGACGTCGCCACCCATGACGAGCTCAAGCGCCTCGCAGCGGATCTCGGCACTACGGTCGGGCACGCCGTCACCATCGCCGTGCGGTCGTTGCGTCAGGCGCGGGCGGGCCACCAGCTCGCGAGCTCCCTCCGCGACGACGAGGCGGCGTGGCTCGATGCTGAGCTCGGGTGACGTCGTCGACATCGACCTCGGGGCTCCCGAAGGCAACGAGGCCGGGCTCCGTCGACCGGCGATCGTCGTGACGGCACAACGTGTTCTCGACGAGGGTCCGAGCGTTGTGCAGGTGGTGCCGCTCACGTCCACGCTCCGGGGATACGACGCCGAGGTCGTCGTTGAACCTGATGCCGACAACGGGCTCGACGGGCCGTCGGCCGCGCAGTGCCAGCACCTCCGGGCAGTGTCAGCGGGTCGGATCCTCGCGGGGCGTGGCAATGTCGGCGCCACGGCCCTGGCCCAGGTGCGCGACACGGTCGCGCTCCTCCTCGACCTTCCGACCTGATTCGACGCCGCCGGCGTGGACCGGAGCGGGCATCGCCGTCGCTGTCACACCCACTGGATAACGTCGATTCACATGGATCGACCCGGCGACGCGCCCGGCGACGTGCCTGACGGCGCCGCCCCCGCGTCCCCCGTCGCGGGCCGGGTCATCGGCACCGAGCCGGCCACGCCGCTCGAGTTCTGGGTCGGGGTGGGCGAGGGCACCTACCTGCAGCTCGACGACGTCGTCGTGGTCGACCGGGTGCTGCCCGACGGGCAGCCGCTGCGCATCTCGGGCGTGGTGTCGCAGGTGCGCGCCACCCACGAGGGCGCCCGCCTCGACAGCGACGTGTTCCTGGTGGCCGACGGCGTGCTGCCCGCCCAGGTCAGCGAGGCCGCGCAGGTGCAGGCCACCCGGTTCGAGCCCGAGATCTACGTGCCGCCGCTGCCGGGCGAGGAGGTGCGCAAGGCCACGGGCGCGGAGCGCGACGACGCCCTGCTGTTCTCGCAGATGCGCAAGCTGCTGCCAGCCGGCCTGTCGCGTGACGACGAGCCCTTCTACCTCAACCTCGAGTTCCTCGACGGCACGCGCGGCGCCCACGTCAACATCAGCGGCGTCTCGGGCGTGGCCACCAAGACCACGTACGCCACCTTCCTGCTCTACAGCCTGTTCCACTCGGGCGTGCTCGGCGCCGAGGCGGCCAACACCAAGGCGCTCATCTTCAACGTCAAGGGCGAGGACCTGTTGTTCCTCGACCACACCAACGTCGACCTGAAGGACGACCAGCCGGCCCGCTACGCCCGCCTCGGCCTGCCGGCCGGGCCGTTCGAGTCGGTGGCGTTCTTCGCTCCGCCGGTACGCGACGACCCCAACGCCAGCCCCGACGTCGCCGCCCGCCAGCGCGACGTCACGTCCTTCTTCTGGACCATCGAAGAGTTCTGCAGGCAGGAGCTGCTGCCGTTCCTGTTCGCCGACGCCGAGGACGACCGCCAGCAGTACACGATGGTCGTGCACAACGTCGTCGCCCGGCTGCGCCACGCCGAGCCGGTCGGCGACGGCGCGGTGAACATCGACGGCCAGATCGTGCGCACGTTCGACGACCTGGTCGAGCTCATCGAGATGAAGGTCGACATCGACGGGCCCGACCAGTGGGGCGGGCGCGCCATCGGCGCCGGCACCGTCAACGCCTTCCTGCGGCGGCTCCACGGGACCCGGTCCCACCTCCGCCACCTCGTGCGGGCCGACGTCGCCCGGCCCGACACCCACCGGGTCGACTTCGACCGCGCCCAGGTCACGGTCGTCGACATGCACAACCTCAACGACCGGGCCAAGCGGTTCGTGGTCGGCGTGGTGCTGCGGCGGGCGTTCGAGCGCAAGGAGCGCTCGGGTCAGGCCCGCCCCCTGCAGTTCGTCGTGCTCGACGAGCTCAACAAGTACGCGCCGCGCGACGGCTCCAGCCCGATCAAGGAGATCCTGCTCGACGTGGCCGAGCGGGGCCGCTCGCTCGGCATCGTCCTCATCGGGGCGCAGCAGACGGCCAGCGAGGTCGAACGCCGCATCGTGGCCAACTCGGCCATCCGGGTCGTCGGGCGGCTCGACTCGGCCGAGGCGGGCCGCGGCGAGTACGGCTTCCTGCCCCCGGTCCAGCGGCAGCGGGCCACGATCGTGAAGCCCGGCACCATGCTCGTGTCGCAGCCCGAGCTGCCCGTGCCGCTCGTCGTGCAGTTCCCGTTCCCGGCGTGGGCCACGCGTTCGGGCGAGGCGGGGTCGACGCTGGTCGGCGCCCCCGGGGCCGGCGACGTCGACGACGCCACCCCCCGCAACGGCTCCAGCCCGGCGGTGAACGGCTCGCCCGTCCGGGCCGACGACCCGTTCGCCGGCTTCCCCACGGGCTGAGGCGGTGGCGCGGTGAGGGTGCTCCACACGTCCGACTGGCACGTGGGCAAGGCCATCCGTGGGCGGTCGCGGGCCGCCGAGCACCGGGCGGTCCTGGCCGAGATCGCCGGGGTCGCCGAGCGCGAGGACGTCGACCTCGTGATCGTGGCGGGCGACCTGTTCGACACCGCCACCCCCACGCCCGAGTCCGAGCGCATCGTCTACCGGGCGCTGCTCGACCTGGCCGCCGGCGGCCGCCCGGTGGTCGTCGTGGCCGGCAACCACGACTCGGCCCCGCGCCTGGCGGCGGTGGCGCCGCTGTCGCAGGCCAGCGGCATCACGGTGGCCTCGGCGATCCGGCCGCCGGGCGACGGCGGCGTGCTCGAGGTCGCGGCGGGCCGCGAGGTGGCGCAGGTGGCGCTGTTGCCGTTCCCCTCGCAGCGCTACGTGGTGACCGCCGACGTCCTGCTGGCGGGCGACGCGGCCGACGCCCACGCGGCCTACGCCGACCGGGTGCTGAGCATCCTGCGGGTGCTCACCGCCGGCTTCCGGGCCGACACGGTGAACCTGGTGGCCGCCCACCTCATGGTCATGGGGGGAACGATGGGGGGCGGCGAGCGCGGTGCCCACACCGTGTTCGACTACTGGGTCCCGGCCACCGCCTTCCCGGCCGCCGCGCAGTACGTGGCACTCGGCCACCTCCACCGCGCGCAGCAGTTGCCCGGCCCGGCCCCGCTGCACTACTGCGGCTCGCCGCTGCAGCTCGACTTCGGCGAGACGGCCAACGAGCCGGCGGTGGCGGTCGTCGACGTCCGGCCCGGGAAGCCGGCGGTCGTGCGATCCGTCCCGCTGACGTCGGGCAGCCGGCTGCGCACGCTCCGGGGCACGCTCGTCGACGTGCTGGCCGCCGCGGCCGAGCTGCCGACGCCCGCGGCGGACGTTCCGGGCGACGGCCCCGCGGCCGCTGACGCCGGCGCCGACAGCGGGCCGTGGCCCGACCACCTGCGGGTCGTGCTCGACGAGGCGCCGCGGGCCGGCCTGGCCGACGAGGTGCGCGAGCGCATCCCCGCGGCCGTCGAGGTGGCGCTGGCGCCGCGCGACCCCGCCGACGGCAGGCGCACGGCCGACCCCGACCGGCTGCGCCGCACGCCGCGCGACCTGTTCGCCGAATACCTCGCCGAGCACGACGTCGCCGACGCCCGGCTGTTGCCCCTCTTCGACGAGCTCGTCGAGCAGGTGACCGACGAGCAGAGCGACGCCGCCGCAGCCGCCGTCTCCGGCGGAGGCGCGACATGAGGCCCGTGCGGCTCGAGGTCGAGGGGTTCACCGTGTTCCGCTCGCCGACCGTCGTCGACTTCGAGGGCGCCGACCTCTTCGCCCTCGTCGGGCCCACCGGTGCGGGCAAGACCAGCATCATCGACGCCCTGACCTTCGCCCTCTACGGCTCGGTCCCCCGGCTCGACGACCGCCGGGCGGTGGCGCCGGTCATCAGCCAGAACCTGACCGAGGCCCGCGTCCGGCTCGACTTCACGGTCGACGGCCGGCCGCACACGGCGGTGCGGGTCGTGCGGGCGACGAAGTCCGGCGGCGCCACCACGAAGGAGGCCCGGCTCGAGCGCGCCGGCGAGGTGCTCGCCGGGAATGCCGACGAGGTCACCGAGGCCGTGACCGCACTGCTCGGCCTCACCTTCGAGCACTTCACCACCTGCGTCTCGCTGCCGCAGGGCCAGTTCGCCCGCTTCCTGCACGACAAGCCCCGCAGCCGGCAGGACCTGCTCGTCAAGCTGCTCGACCTCGGCCTCTACGAGCGGGTGGCCACCGCCGCCCGGGCGCGGGCGGCCGTGGCCCGCAGCGGCGTCGACCTGGCCACCGGCCAGCTCGAGCGCCTCGCGGGGGCCACACCCGAGGCTCGAGCGGCCGCGGCCGGCCGCGTGACCGCCCTCGCCGCCCTCGACGAGCGCCTGGCCGCGGCGCGCCCGGTCATCGACGAGCTCAACGCCGCGGTCGTCGCCGCCGAGGCCGCGGCCGCCGAAGCCACCGAGCGCCTGGCGCGCCTCGACCGGCTGGTGGCCCCGGCCGGCATCGCCGAGCTGGCGGCCGAGGTCGCCGCCGCCGAGCGCGCCCGCCGGCGGTGCGCCGACGTCGACGCCGGCGCGGTCGCCACCGTGGCCGAGGCCGAGGCCGCGCTCGCCGCCCTGCCCGACCGCGCCGCCCTCGACCAGGCGCGCCGCGATCACGCCCGCCGCGCCGAGCTGGCCGACACGCTCGAGCGCGGCGAGGTCGCCGAGGCCGACGCCGACGCGGCGCTCGCCTCCGCCGCCGACGCCCTCGACGCCGCGGTGACGGCGCACGCGGCCGCCCAGGCCGAGCGCGAGCGCGTGCTGGTGGCGCTCCGGGCGCAGGCGCTGGTGCCCGAGCTGGTGGCCGGCGCGCCCTGTCCGGTGTGCGGGCAGGAGGTGGCCGAGCTGCCCGCCCACGCGCCGGTGGCCGACCGCGAGATCGCGGAGCGGGCGGTCGCCGACGCCGACAAGGCCGTCACCCGGGCGCGCAAGGTCCACGGCGAGGCGCAGACCCAGCAGGCCCGGGTCGACGAGAAGCTGGTGCGGGTGCGGGCCGAGCTCACCGAGATCGACGATCGGCTCGGTGGCGCGGGGGACGTCGACGCGCTCGAGTCCGCGCTGGCTGAGATCGACGCGGCCATGACCGCCCTCGACAAGGCCCGCCAGGGCGAGCGCGACGCCCGCACGGCGCTGGCCGACGCCACGCGGGTCCACGAGGCGCTGGTCGGGCGCGAGGCCGAGGGCCGCCGGGCGTTCGACGCCGCGCGCGACGCCGTCGCCGCCCTGGGTCCGCCCGCGGCCGAGCGCCGCGACCTGGCGGCCGACTGGCAGGCACTGGTCGGCTGGGCCGCCGAGCAGGTCCCCGCGCTGGCCGAGGCGGTCGCCGGTCATCGCCACCGCGTCGAGGAGGGGCGGCGTGAGGTGGCCGAGCGGCTCCGGGTCGTGCTGGCCGAGTGCGCCGAGGTGGGGGTCGAGGTCGCGCCCGCGCGCTGGCCCGGCGAGGCCGTCGCTGCGGCTCACGCCCGGGCCGAGGCCGAGGTGGCCCGCATCGACGAGCAGCTCGCGGAGGCCGAGCGCCTCCGCGCCGAGCGGGCGGCCGCCACCGAGCGGCACCAGGTCGCCGACATGCTGGCCGGGCACCTGGCCGCGAACCGGTTCGAGAAGTGGCTGCTCGACGAAGCGCTCCAGCAGCTCGTCGCCACTGCGTCGACGCTGCTGCTCGGGTTGAGCGGCGACGCCTACGCCCTCACGGTCGACGGGCGATCGGGCGGCTTCGGCGTGGTCGACCACACGCACGCGTCCCAGGTCCGGTCGGCCCGCACGCTGTCGGGCGGCGAGACGTTCCTGGCCTCCCTGGCGCTCGCCCTCGCTCTGGCCGACCAGGTGGCCGGGCTGGCGTCGTCGGGGTCGGCCCGGCTCGAGTCGCTCTTCCTCGACGAGGGGTTCGGGACGCTCGACCCCGACACGCTGGACGTCGTCGCCACCGCCCTCGACGAGCTGGGCGCCCGCGGCCGCATGGTCGGCATCGTGACCCACGTCCGCGAGCTGGCCGAGCGGCTTCCGGTGCGGTTCGAGGTGCGCAAGGTGGGCGGCTCGGCCGCCATCGAGCGGGTGGACGCCTAGTGTCCCGGGCAATGAGGCCTGACCTGTGAGGCCCTTCCTGTGAGGTTCGCCGTCGAGACCTGGGCGCCCGAGTTCGGCGCGCCGGTGGGCGGCGACGTCCTGGGCGAGTCCGACGCCGAGGTCGACGTCGCGGTCGAGGTGGCCGCGCCCGACTGGGCGCCGATCGTGCGGGCCGCACCTCCGGCCGGGTGCGTGATGTTCGTCGACGGCGTGCAGCGCATCGACGCCCGCGTCTGGGTCGAGGACGACGACGGGGGCAGCCGCCAGGGCGTGTGCGCGAGCTGGGCCGCCGGCGTCGTGCGCTGTGACGGCGCGGCCCGGGTCGTGGCGGCCGAGGTGCGCCGCGGCGTGCTGTGCTCCGGCGACGGGGTCGAGCCGATCGTCACGCGGCACGGCGACTACCGGGCCTACCCAGTGCGCGACGCGGGCGGCGACCCGCTGGGCCAGGCGCTCGGCCGGGTGCGGGGCGACCTCGAGGGCCGGGTGGCGGTCGAGAGCGGTGCCGACCGCGACCTCCTGGTCGTCGACGGCCCGCTGGGCGACCGGCGCCACATCGACGGCGCCGTCGGCTACGTCAAGGCCCACCACGTGGCCTACCTCCCGGCCGCGCTGCAGGCGGTGGTGGGGCGACTGGCCGCGGGCGGGCGCACCCCGCTGTTCCGCATCGGGTCCGAGCGCTTCCGCTGGTCGTGGTACCTCCGCCTGCCCGGGCCGGCCACGCACGCGTGGTGGGGGATCGTCCGCTGCGAGGCGGCCGGCGAGCTGACGCTCGAGGACGCCGTGGCGCGGGCCGACCTCGTGGCGGCCACGCTGCCGCGGTTCGCCAGCCAGCCGCACAACGATCCCCGCGCCCCGCAGAACCTGCATCCCATCGCCGGGCTCGAGCGCGAGCTCAAGCGCCGGCTCGGCGACCCGCTTCTGTTGGAGCGCGCCCTCCGCGAGGCCGCGGCCGCCGCCGTCCCGGCCTGACCGGGCCGGAGCCGGGGTCGCACTCGACCGTCAGCCCGAGGTCGCAACCGCCTCGATCACGCTGTAGTTCGTCGGGCCCGACACGGGGGTGATGGCCCGGACGGCGAACCCGGCGTCCGCGAGCAGGGCGCGGAACTCGCTCTCGGTGCGTTCCTTGCCGCCCGTGCACACGAGCATGTTCAGGTCGCTCATCACCATCATCAGCACGTCGGGCGAGGACGACGGTGCGTCGGGCATGACGGGCTCGACCACGAGCAGGACGCCGTCGCGGTCCATGGCGGCACGGATGTTGCGCAGGATCGTCCCGGCCCGCTCGTCGTCCCAGTCGTGGATCACGCTCTTGACCAGGTAGGCGTCGTGGCCCCCCGGGACGGCGGCGAAGAAGTCGCCGGCCTCTGCGTCGCCGCGGTCGGACACGCCGGCGGCGGCGAGCACCTGAGGCGCCGTCTCCATGCCCTCGGCGAGGTCGAACACCGTGCCGCGGAGGTGCGCGTGGGCCCGCAGCACCGCGGCGAGGAGCGTGCCGTCGCCCCCACCGACGTCGACGACCGAGCGGAAGCGGTCGAACCCACCGGCCTCGGCGATCCCCGGCGCCGCGTTGCGGGTGCCCTCGGCCATGGCCCGGTTGAACATCGCCTGGAACTCGGGGTTGCGCCGCATGTGTTCGAACGACGAGGCCCCGGTGATCCGGTCCCAGGCCGGCTCGCCGGTGCGGACGGTCTCGCCGAGCTCGCCCCACGACCGCCACACCTCGTCGCCGGCGAACAGCAGCACCAGGTGGCGGAGCGAGACCGGGCCCTCGGTGAGCAGCCCCGGCCCGTGCGGGCCGAGGGCCCAGGTGCCGGGTTCTGCCTCGTCGACGACACCGAAGCAGGCCAGCGCCCGCAGGACACGGGCGAGCGACGGTTCGTCGGTGCCGGTGGCGGCCGCCAGGTCCGCGGTGGTCCGGGGCGCGTCGTGGAGGTGGTCGGCGAGCTGCAGCGTGGCGGCGACGTGGAGCACCTGGGTCGGGAAGAACCCGAACAGCAGGGGGACGAGGGCGCCCCGCACGGCACCTGGGTCGCTGGCGGGCGCTGGCCCGTCGGTCGTCGTGGTCGTCGTGGTCATGATCCGACCGTACGAACGAACCGGGCGGCGAGGGCTTGGACGTTTGCGACCCGGGCTCAGGCGTCGGGCGTCGTGACGAAGTCGATGAGCTGCTCGACCGCGCCGACGAGCGCGGGGTCGAGGTCGGCGAAGCTCGTGACCTTCCCGAGCAGCATCCGCCAGAACTCGCCGGGCGTGGCCCGGATGCCGAGGCGGGCGATGACGCCCTCCTTCCACGGCTCGCCCATCGGGACGACGGGCCAGGCGTCGATGCCGGCGGCCCTGGGCCGCACGGCCTGCCACACGTCGACGTACGGCGTGCCGGTCACGAGCACGTGGGGGTGGCGCACCGCCGCCGCCACCCGGGCCTCCTTGGTGCCGGCGACGAGGTGGTCGAGCAGCACGCCGAGGCGCCGGCCCGGGCCGGGTCGGAAGGCGTCGACGACGGCGGCCAGATCGTCCATGCCGTCGAGGCGCTCGACCACCACGCCCTCCACCCGCAGGTCGTCGCCCCAGACCTTCTCGACCAGCTCGGCGTCGTGGACCCCCTCGACGAGGATGCGACTGGCCCGTGCCACCCGGGCCCGCTCGGTGCGGACCGCGGTCGAGCCCGAGGCGGTGCGGCGGGCGGGTGCGGGCGCCCGGGCGGGGCGGGGCGGCACGAGGCTGACCGCCCGTCCCCGCACGCGGAAGGCGCCGGGGTGGAGCCGGACCAGGCGGCGGGTGCCGGTGTGGCGGTCGTGGATGGCGACGCCGCCGTGCTCGAAGCCGATCACGGTGCCCTCCACCCCGGTGGGGCGGTGCAGGACCTCGAGCCCCTTCGTGCCCTCGACGCTCGGATAGGTCGACGGGCGCCGCCGCGGGCCGTCGATGTCGAGGGGGCCGGAGAGGATGCCGTCGCTACCGGGCATAGGCGGTCGAACGTAGCGGCGCCGGCACCGCCCTTCGGGGATGCCCTCGACCCCGCGTTTCCACAGCTGTTTCGGGGGCCGGGGCCCCCGAAACAGCTGTGGAAAGCCGTCGTCTGGTCGGGCGGCGGCCGGGGCGGCGGCCGGTACCGTCGGGCCGTGATCCTCGTGGACGCCCAGGGCGTGACGATGAGCCGGCCCGGTAAGCCGCTGTTCACCGACCTGTCGGTGACCGTGGCGAGCGGCGACCGGCTGGCGGTCGTCGGCATCAACGGCTCGGGCAAGTCGACGCTGCTCGGGGTCCTGGCCGGGTCGGTCGAGCCCGAGGCGGGGGTCGTGCGCCGGGGTCGGGGCGCCCGCGTGGTCACGCTCGACCAGATGGCGGTGCTGCCCGACGGCACCGTCCGCGCCGCGGTCGGCGGCGGGTGGGAGGCCGAGGCGGTGCTCGACCGCCTCGGGATCGCCGACCTGGTCGATGCCGAGGTGCGCCGCCTCTCGGGCGGGCAGGCGAAGCGGGTGGCCCTCGCCCGGGCGCTGGTGGCGCTCGGTGACGGCACCGAGGGCGACCTGCTCGTGCTCGACGAGCCGACCAACCACCTCGACCTCGACTCGATCGCGTGGCTGGAGGAGCGGCTCGCCGCCTTCACCGGCGGCCTCGTCCTCGTCACCCACGACCGCCACGTGCTCGACCGGGTGACGACCCGGATCCTCGAGCTCGACCGCGGGGCCGCCCACGTCCACGACGGCGGCTACGCCTCCTACCTCGACGCCCGGGCCGAGCGGGCCGAGCGCGAGGCGTCGACCGAGCGCAAGCGCCGCAACCTGGCCCGCGCCGAGCTGGCGTGGCTGCGGCGGGGCGCGCCCGCCCGTACCCGCAAGCCCAGGGCGCAGGTCGCCGCGGCGCGGGCCGTGGTCGACGGCCGGGCGCCCGAGCCGGCGCGCGCCGACGAGCTGCCGCTCGCCGACCTCGTGCAGATGCCGCGCCTCGGCGACACGGTCGTCGAGCTGGCCGACGTCAGCGACGGCTACGGCGACGACCTGCTGTTCGAGCACCTCGACCTCGGGCTGGAGCCGGGCGAGCGGCTCGGGGTCGTGGGCGTGAACGGCAGCGGCAAGTCGACGCTGCTCGACCTGCTGGCCGGGCGGCGCCAGCCCCGGTCCGGCACGGTCCGGGTGGGTTCGACGGTGCGGGTCGGCTACTACGACCAGCGGGGGGTCGACCTGCCGGCCGACGCCCGCGTGCGCGAGCTGGTGGCCGGGCCCACCCGGCGGCCCGACTGGACCGACGCCGCGCTGCTGGAGCGCCTGTGGTTCGGCACGGACGTGCAGTGGGCGCCGGTGCGCCTGCTGTCGGGTGGGGAGCGGCGCCGGCTGCAGCTCGCCCTCGTCCTCCGCCAGGGCCCGAACGTCCTGCTGCTGGACGAGCCGACCAACGACCTCGACCTCGACACGCTCCGCGCCCTCGAGGACCTGCTCGATGCGTGGCCGGGCACGCTGGTGGTGGTCAGCCACGACCGGGCGTTCCTCGAACGCACGGTCGAGGACGTGGTCGTGCTGGACCGGCCCGACCTCAGTGCCGGCCACCCTGCCCGGGTCGGGCGGGTGCCGGGCGGCTATGCGGCGTACGAGGCGGCCCGCCGCGCCGCCCGGGTGAGCGGCCGGGTCGGTCCGGCGACGCCGCGCTCCGCCGGGGCCGCGCCGGCGCAGCCCGACGCGCCCGACGGCCGGTCCGACCGGCGTGCAGCGACGCGCTCGCCGTCCACGCTGCGGCACCTGATGCGTCAGGCGGACGCCGAGGTCCGCCGCCTCCACGAGCGGCACTCGGCGCTCGAGGCCGAGCTCACATCGGCGCAGGGCGATCACGTCGCGCTGGCCCGCGTGGGGGAGGACCTGTCGACGGTGGCCGGCGAGCTGGCGGCGGCTGAGGAATCCTGGCTGGCGCTGGCCGAGGAGGCTGAGGCCCAGGGCCTGAGGACCTGACGGCCAGTCGGTCGTACCCGGCCGGCGGCCGAGGGTCACATCGGCTTGTCGGCCACCTCCCGAGCCGGCGGGGAGTCGATCACCGCGGCGTCGACGACGGCGGCGGACGCCGGCATGGCGCCCTTGTCGCGCCGGAAGCGCCCGGGCACCAGCCGCTTCGCCGCCCCCGTCACGCGGGACACACCCGGCAGTCGCTGGGCCGACTGCCCGGCCTTGGCCGCCGACTGCTTGGCCTTGTCGAGGAGGTGCTCGGCCCAGGCGAACTCGGTGGCGAGGATGGCGAGGCCGGCGACGACCAGCACGATGCCCGGGCCCGGTGTCACGAACATGACGAGGCCGACGCCGAGGAGTACCACGCCCGCCACGAACACGGCGGCGCGCCGGCTGCTGCGCCAGATGAAGCGCAGAAGCGTCGAGAACGAGTGCATGCCGGGACAGTACCGGTGACGTGGGGCGCGTAGCCTGTCACCCCCGGCGACCTCGGGCCCCTGACCTGCAACGACCCGGGGATCCGGACGGGCGGGCGTGTCAGCCGGCGCAGGTGGGGCGGTAGCCTGATCGCATGGTGTTGATCGTCACCGATCCGGCGCGCGACAAGATCCTCGAGCTGCGTGAGCAGGAGGACGAGCCCGACAGCCTGGGCCTCCGCATCGAGGTCACGGGCGTACAGGGCGTCGAGTACACGTACGACCTGACGTTCGATCCAGTGGCCGAGGCCGACCCGGCCTCGGGCGACCTCGTCGAGACGATGGGCGAGCTGCCGGTCATCGTGCCGGCCGAGAGCATCGACGCCCTGCGGGGCGCCACGCTCGACCTCCCGTCGACCACTGGGCAGCAGGGGCTCGTGCTGCGCAACCCGAACCGCCCCGACCCGCTCGGCGGCGCCCACATCGAGCTGTCCGGCACGGTGGAGGAGAAGGTGCGGCAGCTGCTCGACGGCCAGATCAACCCCTCGCTGGCCATGCACGGCGGCTACGCGGCGCTCGAGCGCGTCGACGACGCCACCGTGTACGTGACGATGGGCGGCGGGTGCCAGGGCTGCGCGGTTTCCGCGATGACGCTGCGCGAAGGCATCGCCCGGTCGATCAAGGAGGCCATCCCCGAGGTGGTCGAGGTCATCGACACGACCGACCACGCGATGGGCGAGAACCCCTACTACACGTAGCGCGTCGGCCCGCAAGGCTGCCGTCCGCGGCGAAAGCGCTCGCCTCTGCGGCACAAAACCCACGAGGTGCGTTACCTTTTCTACAAGGTTGTCGATTACCTATGTGACAGGCGACACCTAGCTCAACTAAGGTGCCCACTGATCCGCTGGGGGCGACCAGGGGGAGAGGCCCGGGCCGGTCATCCGGTCCGGGCCTTGTCGCGTCTCGGGATCGGAGCGGGGGGCTCAGCCGGCGAGCAAGGCGCGGGTGGACGCGGCCACGCCCGCGGCGTCGAGGCCGAACCCGGCCAGGATCGCGTCGGGCTTGCCGTGCGGGATGTACTGCACCGGCACGCCGAGGACCTCGATCCGGGGCATGACGCCGCCGTGCTCGGCCAGGCGCCCGGCGATGGCGGCGCCGATGCCGCCCTCGAGGTAGCCGTCCTCGATGGTCACGACCGCGGGGTGGGCGGCGGCGTCGGCGATCATCTCGCCGTCGAGCGGCCGCGCCACGCGGACGTCCCACACCGTGGCGTGGACGCCTTCGGCGGCGAGCTCGTCGGCCGCGCCGCGGGCCGCGGCCAGCATCTTGCCCACGGCCAGCAGGCACACGTCGGCGCCGGCCCGGACCTTGCGGGCGGTGAGCCCGGACCCGACCTCGTCGGCGCCGTCGTCGTCGGGCGGCATCGTCTTCGGCCAGCGGATCGCCGCCGGGCCGTCGGTGCACAGCTCGAGGGCGTCGTGCAGCATGATGCCCAGCTCGCGGTACGACGACGGTGCGAAGATCGTCATGCCGGGCACCTTCGACATCAGCACCATGTCGAGCACGCCGTGGTGGCTGGCGCCGTCGTCGCCCGTGATGCCGGCGCGATCGAGGCAGAAGACGACCGGCTGCTCGTGCAGGCCGACGTCGAGGTTGACCTGGTCGATGGCCCGGGTGAGGAACGTCGAGTACAGCGCCACGACAGGGCGGAGCCCGCCCATCGCCATCCCGGCGGAGGCCGTGACCGCGTGCTGCTCGGCGATGCCCACGTCGTAGAAGCGGTCGGGGAACCGCTCCTTGAACGGCAGCAGGCCGGTCGAGTCGGGCATGGCCGCCGTGATCGCCACCAGCTCGGGGCGGTGCTCGGCCTCCTTGATGATCGCCTCGGTGAAAGCGGCGGTGTAGCTGCCGGGCTTGGCGTCGCCCATGTCATGCAGCCGCTTGATCGGGTCGTTCTCGGCGGGCGCGTAGCCGCGGCCCTTCTGCGTGAGCACGTGGACCACGATCGGCCCGTCGAACTCGCTGGCGTTGCGGAGGGTGCTCTCGAGGCCGGCGATGTCATGCCCGTCGAACGGCCCCGTGTAGCGGACCCCGAGCATCTCGAAGAACGCCGGCGGCTCGAAGACCTCGCGGACCGCGGCGAGCGCGCCGTCGACCCCGCGCTCGAGGTGCTCGCCCACGAGGGGCACCTCGTGCAGGAGGCGGTCGAGCCGGGCGCGGTTGCGCACGTAGCTCGGGTTGAGGCGCAGACGGCCGAGGCTCTCGCCCAGTTTGGACACGGTCGGCGCGTAGCTCCGGCCGTTGTCGTTGAGGATGATGACGGCCCGACTGTCGGAATGGCCGAGGTTGTTGAGGCCCTCGAACGCCATGCCCCCCGTCAGCGAGCCGTCGCCGATCACGGCCACGATCCGCCGGTCGTCGACGCCCTGCAGCTTGAACGCCTCGGCCAGCCCGTGGGCGTAGCAGAGGATGGTGGAGGCGTGGCTGTTCTCGATCCAGTCGTGGTCGGACTCGGCCCGCGACGGGTAGCCCGACAGCCCGCCGGCTCGCCGCAGGTCGTCGAACTGGTCGCACCGCCCGGTGACCATCTTGTGGACGTACGCCTGGTGGCCGGTGTCCCACAGGAGCACGTCGCGAGGCGAGTCGAACACCCGGTGCATGGCGAGGGTCAGCTCGACCACACCCAGGTTGGAGCCCAGGTGACCGGTGTTGGCCTCGACGGCGCGGACGATCTGGTCGCGCATCTCGCCGGCGAGCTCGTCGAGCTGCTCGTAGGACAGCCGACGGAGGTCTGACGGGTTGGCGATCGACTCGAGGAGCATGCAGGCGGCTCCGTGACGGTGGACGGGACGGGGCGACCAGACGCCCCCGAGCAGGGCCCCAACGCTACCGCCCCGAGCCGGAGGCCGCCCATGCGGCGCCCGATCCGTGTGCGCCCGTGGCCGGAGCGGGTGGTAGGAGAAGGACGTGAAGCCACCGCGCGTGATGCCCCTCGCCGAGACCCTCGCCCACCAGCAGTCCGCCTGCGCACGCGCCGGCTCACAGCTCTACGCCGACGTGCTCGGCGGGGCGATCGCCGACGTGGCCAAGGGTGGCGTGTGTGGCGAGATCCTCGGCCCCCACCGCGACGATCCGTTCGCCACCGCGCTGCCGCTGCGGTTCCTGGGCGCGGTGCACCGGCTCGTCCTCGAGGGCCGCGCTCCCGGTCTGGCGGCCCACTACCCCTCGGCCGGTGGCGCGCCCGGGCCGGGCCTCGTCGGCGAGTTCCTCGCCGCCGTGGCCGAGCACCGGTCGGAGATCGAGGATCGGCTGGGCGACGGCGTGCAGACCAACGAAGTCGGCCGGTCGGCCGTGCTGGCGCCGGGCTACGCCTGTGTGGCCGAGCAGACGGGCCTGCCCCTGCGGGTGCTGGAGATCGGGGCCAGCGGCGGGCTCAACATGCGCTGGGACCGGTACTGGTACGACACCGGGGCCACCACGATGGGCGATCCCGACAGCCCGGTCCGCTTCGTGGGTGCCTGGCAGGACGCCGGGGCCGGGCTTCCCCGCCTCGGGTCGGTCGACGTGGTCGAGCGGGCGGGCTGCGACCGCAACCCCATCGACGTCGGGACGGAGGAGGGCCGCACCACGCTGCGGGCGTACCTGTGGCCCGACCAGGTCGAGCGGCGGGCGCGGCTCGAGGCGGCGTTCGCCGTGGCCGAGGCCGTGCCGGCCACGGTCGACCGGGCCGACCTGGGGGAGTGGGCGGCGGCCCGGTCTGTCCCAGCCCGTCCCCGGCGTGGCGACCGTGGTGGTCCACTCGATCGTGTGGCAGTACGTGCCGCGGGCGTCGCGGGACCGCCTTCGCACCGCGCTGCAGGACGCGGGGTCCCGGGCGACGGCGGACGCCCCTCTCGCCTGGCTGCGGATGGAGCCGGCCGGCCCGGTGGCCGACCTCCGCCTGACGCGCTGGCCCGGAGGCGAGGAGCAGGTGCTCGCCACGGCCGAGTACCACGGCATTCCGGTGTATTGGGGTCCGCCGCCGACCTGATCCGGTGAGCGCTACTGCCTCGCGACCTCGACCGCCGGGGTGGGGCTCGGGGCGATGGCGCCGCGGCGGGCCTCCCACCAGGAGGTCAGCAGGCGGGCGATCACGTAGCCGATGCCGAGGAAGGCCAGGCCGCCGAGCCCGTCGATCCAGTAGTGGTTGCCCGTCACGATGATGTCGAACAGCGTCAGTAACGGGTACGCGATGACGAGTGCCTTGAGCCAACGGCGCCGGACCAACGGGGCCAGCACCAGCGCGCACCACGTGGACCAGCCGATGTGCATGCTCGGCATGGCCGCGTACTGGTTCGACACGGCCGCCATCTCCTCGCTGCCGAAGGACGCCCACCCGCCGTACTCGGCCACCGTGTCGACGTAGTCGAACTCGTCGCACGGGGGTTCGCCGGTGAGGACGCCACGGTCCTCGAGGGCCTCGGTCGTCGTCTCCGCGTAGACCTGGCAGCCCCCGTAGATGCCGGGGTCGTCGAGCAGGCGTGGCGGCATGAGCGAGAACGACGCGAACCCCACCAGCGCGAGCAGCGTGGTGAAGGCCAGCGTGTTGCGCCACACCCGGTAGCGCTGTGGCGCCTTGCGGAACAGCCACACGAGGGCGAAGGCCGCCACGACGAAGTGGAAGATGCCGTAGTAGACGTTCCAGAACCTGATGAGCCCGTGCGCCGGCAGGTCGAGGTACCAGGCCTGCAGGGCGTCCTCGAAGTAGAGCCACATGTTGCGCTCGAGCTGGATGATCGCCTCGCCGTGGTGGAACGCCGGCTCGGGGTCGACCGAGCTGCCGGCGCCCGACCCGAACTGGTTCCGCACCGCCGAGTACCCGAGGTACACGAGCACGATGTAGGTGACCTCGCGCCACCACCGCAGCCGGGGCCGGCGGTCGGCGGCGGCGCTCGGCTCGCCGGTTCCGGACGCCTCGGCGTCGAGCGCGGTCGTCATGCCACCGTTGGCGCGACGCGCCGCCCGCCCGCCGCGAACGCCGGAGCCCCGAGCAGGCTAACGGCCAGGTTGAGGACGTAGAGCAGGAGGCCGAGGGCGATCGCCTGCTCGTGCGCCACGCCGAGCGGGCCGAGGAACAGCACGAACGCACCTTCGCGCACGCCGAGCCCGGACATCGAGATCGGCAGGACCTGGGCGATCAGCACGGCGGGGAAGAACGCCAGCAGGGCCGTCAGGCCCGCGGGGCGAAGCCCCAGGGCCTGGGCGGCCGCCACGGCCGACAGGACCAGGGCGAGCTGATAGGCGAACCCCGCGACCAGCACGTTGGCGGCGGCCGCCGGGTGGCTGCGCAGGCGGTCGACACCGAGGTGGACGGCCCCGAGGAAGCGCCGCCATCCGTCGCTCGCCGCGAAGCGCCCGCCGAGGCGATGGCTGCCGGCGGCGACGAGCACGCCCACGAGCAGGGCGAGCGTGGCGGCGGCCAGCAGCAGGGCGACCCGGGTGGCGCTGCCGAGGTGGCGTAGCCCCGGGTTCACGGCGAAGCCGACGATGGTGATGACCGGCAGCACGAGCCACCCGGTCAGGCGTTCGAGGACCACCGACGCGAACGTCCCGGGGGACTCGCCGGTGTCGCGGGACAGCCTGCTGACCCGCAGGACATCGCCCCCGATGGTCGTGGGCAGCACGTTCGAGACGAACTGCCCGGCCAGGTAGTGCGACATGAGGCGGGGGAGCCGGGTCTGGATCTCGAGGGCGTCGAGCACCTTCTGCCAGCGCAGCGCCGACAGCACGATGCCGGCCAGCGTGAGCAGCGCGGCCACGGCGAGCCACGCTGCGGTCCCGATCGACCAGGACGGGACCATGTCGGCGAGGTCGAACGTCGGCACCTTGGCCACGAGGACCGCGAGCATGAGCGCGCTCACGACGAGCCGCACGACCAGCGACATCGCCTTCCTGCGTTCCACTCGCACCTCCTGCCGGCGGCCGGCTGCGCGGCCCGTCGGCTCGCGCGCAGGTTTGTCAGTGTACGACCGTCCACCCCGCTCGTTCGCCACGCGTTCCCGGCCCGTTTTCCGATCTGACGTGATGCGTCGTCGCCGATGGTCACCGCCGGCGTCGGACGAACGTACGCTGCCCGGGCGCGTTCGGTGGGCGCGCCCCCCGTCGGCCTCGTGCCCGACGATCCCGCCTCCTCGCCTCGACCGAGTCTGAGAGGAGGCGCAGCGATGCGTCCCACCTGCCCCTTTCGCCGTCCGCTGTGCACGACCCTGGCCGCCGTGGTCATGATCGTGGTCATGCCCGCCTGTGCCGGCGATCCGCCCGACGATCAGCCCGCCGAGGGCGCGGCCCCGGCCGAGGGCCCGGCGGGCGACGCTGCGGTCGGCGATGAGGTCGACGAGACCACGCTCGCCGCGGGCGTCGCCGCGACCCGGGCCGTGGTCAGCGCGCGTGTCGAGCTGCAGATCACCGTGGCCGGGCCCGACGGGCCGGTCGCCCTGGTGCACCGGGCCGCGTTCACCGACGGGGGCCTGCGCGCCGAGGCCTCGTCCGACATGTCGCAGGCAGCTGCCGCGCTCGAGGCCGCCGGGCAGGAGCTCGAGGGCGACTGGTCCCACCCGACGGGTGTGGTCATCGACGGCGAGGCCGTCTACTCGCAGCTGGGCCCGATGGCCGAGGCCCTCGGGCACGAGCCCGACGACTGGGTGCGGGCCCGCATCGCCGACGTGACCGCCGCAGGGGCCGAGAACGACGCCCTTGCCCTGGCGCTCGACCCCCTCGGCCCGCTGGACCTCCTCTACCGGCCCGTCGGGGACGTGACGGTGGTGGGCGCGGACGGCATCCGGGGCGTTGCCGCTCGCCACCTGCGGGCCACGCTCGACCTCACGGGCGCGCAGGCGGCGCCGGCGGCGTCGTTCGAGGCGCGGCTGGTGGCAGCCGGGGTCGACGCGCTGCCCGTCGACGTGTGGCTGGACGATGCCGGGGTGGTCCGGCGCCTGCTCGTCGCGCTCGACGAGGCGGGCACGATGACCACGACGTTCGACGTCTACGACGTCGACGCCGACGTCGTGGTGACCCCGCCGGCCGCCGACGAGGTCGTCGCCCTCAGGCCGCTCCCACCCGACGGCGCCGGCTGAGCACCGACTGGACGGCTCGCGCGGGCTTGCCGGCACCCGGTGCGGTGAGCCTCGGGCCGAAGGCGTCGGTCAGGACGACTCGAACGACCAACCGGCGGCGCTCATGACGAGCCGGTGCCGCGGCCCGTCCAGGCCCGGATCCGCGGCCTCGTACCCGGCGTCGCCGTGCCACAGCACGATCCGCTGGTCCCCGGCGTCGGTGACCCGCGACCGGTAGACGACCGGCGAGCGGCTGTGGGCCAGCGCGAGGGCGTCGTCGACCGTGCGCGCGGCCAGGAGGCTGTGCAGCGTCATCCACGTGGGGGCGACCACGGCGATCTCGCCCCGGTCCCGTGCCGCCACGGCGTCGACGGGTCGGACCCAGCCGTGGTCGGTGCACTCGTGCTCGTCCAACACGACCGATGCGTCGGGGGCCGGGGCCAGGAAGTACCAGGCCGCGAACAGCCGGCCGTGGGTGGCCCCGCCGGTCCAGTGGCTGTACGTCACGAGCGACTCGGGCGCGAACTGCAGCCCCACCTCCTCGTGGGCCTCCCGCACCGCGGCCCGGCGGGCCCGGGCGACCTCGTCATCCGGGTCGGACGGATCGGCATCATCGGGGTCGACCCGCCCGCCGGGGAACGCCCACATCCCGCCGTAGGCGAGCGCGGCCGCCCGCTCGATCATCAGCACCTCGAGCCCGTCCGGCCCGTCCCGCAGAGGCACGACCGTCGCCCCGGGGGTCGGTGGCCGGTCGTGGGACATGGCGTCGCAGGCTACCGGCGCCGCTCCGCCGCTCACCTCGGGCGTCCGGGCGTCGACGCGCGCCGCTTTTGCCACGATGGCGCCGTGACGGGATCTGCCCGAGGCAATGGGTTCCGCCCAGGAGGGGGCGAGGCAATGGGTTCCGGAGACGGAACTGATGCCTCAAGCTCGCTGCGGCGGAACGTAATGCCTCGCCATGGCGCAGCGGACGACTACTGGCACTTGTCCATGAACTTCTCGACGTCGACCACCACGCGGGTGACCTTGCCGGCGGCGATCAGGCCGCGCTCGTCGGACGCGGAGACCGCGAAGGTGAGCCGGCGGCCCTCGATCTTGTCGAGCCGCGCCTCCGCCGTGACCCGGTACCCGACGGCGGTGGGCGCCAGGTGATCGAGCTGGACCCGCATCCCGACGGTGGTGTGGCCCTCGGGGACCTGGCCGGCGATCGCCTCGAGCGAGGCCTCCTCGCACAGGGCGATCAGCCGGGGCGTGCCGAGCACCGGGACCTCGCCCGAGTGGAGCGCGACCGCCGTGTCGGCGTCGCGGACATCGAGGCTCACGCGGGCGGCCAAGCCGGGTTGCAGGGGCACCCGGGTACAGTACGCAGCCACGCCTCCGGCGGGCGAAAAGGCTCCCGGCCTGCTCGGGACCGGGCTCGACGGCCCGCCGGACGGCTCAGAACGCGCCCCATCGTCCCGTCCCCCGCCACCCTTCCGGAGGTCGCTCGTGCTCGCCGACGCCACCATCCAGCGCACGCTGGCCACTGCTCTTCGCACCGGCGGCGACTTCGCCGAGGTGTTCGTCGAGGACAAGCGGTCGTCCTCCGCCATGCTCGACGACGGCCGGGTCGAGGAGCTCTCCTCGGGGCGCGACCGCGGGGCCGGCATCCGGGTCGTGGTCGGCGAGACCACCGGCTTCGCCCACACCGCCGACCTCTCCGACGAGGGGCTCCGTGCCGCGGCCGAGGCCGCGGCGGCCGCCGCTCGCTCGGGTGGCGGGGGCGTGCGCGAGGTCGCATTGACCCGCCAGGACGCGCCCCGGCCCAACGAGGTGGCGATCCTCCCCGAGACGGTGGCCAAGGGCGCCAAGGTCGACCTGCTGCGCCGGGCCGACGAGGCCGCCCGGGCCGAGGGCGGGTCGATCCGCCAGGTGCGGGCCCGCTACGGCGACTCGCGGCGTCAGATCCTCGTGGCCAACAGCGAGGGCCTGGTGGCCGGCGACGACCAGGTGCGCACCCTGTTCGTCGTGTCGGCCGTGGCTTCCGGCGACACGGGCATGCAGACCGGCTACGAGTCGGTCGGCCGCACCGTCGGGTTCGAGCTGTTCGACCGCTACGAGGTCGACGAGATCGCCCGCACGGCGGCCCGCCGCGCCATCACCAAGCTGGCCGCCCGCCCGGCGCCGTCGGGCACGCTGCCGGTCGTCATCGGCCCCGGGGGCGGCGGCGTCCTGTTCCACGAGGCGTGCGGCCACGGGCTCGAGAAGGATCTCGTCGACAAGGGCGCCTCGGTGTTCAAGGGCCGCCTGGGCGAGCAGGTGGCGTCCCCCCTCGTCACGCTGGTCGACGACGGCACGATGGCCGAGGAGTGGGGGTGCTTCGCCATCGACGACGAGGGCACACCGGCGCAGCGCAACGTGCTCATCGAGGACGGCGTCCTCACCGACTACATGTGGGACATGCTGCGCTCCCGCAAGGACGGCCGGGCCCGCACCGGCAACGGCCGGCGCCAGAGCTACCAGCACCTGCCGATGGTCCGGATGACCAACACCTACCTGCTGGGCGGCGAGGGCGTACCCCGGCGACATCGTGGCGTCGACCGACCACGGGGTGTACGTGTCGTCGCTCGGCGGCGGGCAGGTCAACACCGCTACCGGCGACTTCGTGTTCGGCATGACCGAGGCGTATCTCATCGAGGACGGCAAGATCACCGAGCCGCTGCGCGAGGGCAACCTCATCGGCAACGGCCCGAAGGTGCTGCTCGACATCGACGCGGTGGGCAACGACTTCTCGATGGGCCACCCGGGCACCTGCGGCAAGGACGGCCAAGGCGTCCCGGTGGGCGACGGCGTCCCCACCCTCCGGGTCAAGGCCCTCACGATCGGCGGCACCGCCGCGTGACCGCCCACCCGATCGAGATTTCCACAGCTGGTTCGGGGGTCCTGACCCCCGAACCAGCTGTGGAAAACCGCCAGGGGGTGTGGTGAGCGGGGATCTGCTCGACGTCGCCGACCGGATCGTCGGGATGGCCCAGTCGGGCGAGCAGCTCGAGGCCTACGTCGGGCGGTCGTCCGACACGCAGGTGCGGGTGTACGAGGGCGAGGTCGAGCAGCTCGCGGTGGCCGACTCGCAGGGCGTCGGCGTGCGGGTCGTGCGCGACGGCCGTCAGGGCTTCGCCTACTGCGGCACGTTCGACGCCGGCGCGCTGGCCGAGACGGTCGAGGAGGCACGCGACAACGCCACGTTCGGCGAGCCCGACGTGGCCAACGGATTGCCCGAGCCCGACGGCGTCGAGCCCGTCGCCCTCGACCTGTGGCGCCCCGGGCTCGCCGACGTGCCGACCGCCGACAAGGTGGCCCTCGCCCTCGAGCTCGAGCGCGCCGTGCTCGGCGCCGACGCCCGCATCACCGGCGTCGAGTCGTGCGACTACGCCGACTCGCTCGCCGAGGCCGCCGTCGTCACGACCACCGGCATCCGCCGCACGTCCCGCGAGACGGGCTGCGAGCTGGTCGCCTACTCGCTGGCCGCCGACGGCGACGACACGCAGACCGGGTTCGGGTTCTCGTTGGGCCGCTCGTTCGACGAGCTCGACGTCGGGGTCGCCGCCCGCGACGCCGCCGACCGGGCCGTCCGCATGCTGGGGGCGACCAAGCCGCCGTCGGGCCGGCTGACGATCGTCCTCGACCCTTGGGTCACGCGCCCAGCTCCTCGGCATCGTCGCCGGGACGCTCGGCGCCGAGGAGGTCGTCAAGGGCCGGTCGCTGTTCGCCGACCGGGTGGGCGAGCAGGTCGCCTCGCCGCTGCTGACCGTCGTCGAGGACCCCACCGACGCCCGCTCCTGGGGCGCCACCCCGGTCGACGCCGAGGGCCTGGCCACCCGCCGGGTGCCGCTCGTCGACGCCGGGGTCCTGCAGGGGTTCGTCCACTCGACGTGGACGGCCCGCCGCATGGGCACCACCTCGACCGGCTCGGCCGTGCGGGGCGGGTTCAAGTCCACGCCGGGGGCCGGCTGCCGCGCGGTCGCCCCGACGCCCGGGACGGCGACCGCCGCGGACCTGATCGCCGGGGTCGACGACGGCGTGCTGGTCCAGGAGGTCTCGGGCCTGCACTCGGGCGTCAACCCGGTGTCGGGCGACCTCTCGACCGGCGCCGAGGGCCTGCGCATCCGCGGTGGGCAGGTGGCCGAGCCGCTCCGGGAGTTCACGATCGCGTCGACGTTGCAGCGGCTGTTGCTCGACGTCCGCGCGGTGGGCGCCGACCTCACCTGGCTCCCCATGAGCGCGGCCGGGCTCACCCTGGTCATCGGCGACGTGGCGGTGTCGGGCGAGTGACCGGCCGCCACGCGTCCGAGGAGGAGATGCTCGCCCTCGCCACCAAGGTGGTCGCCGAGGCGCAGGGTGCCGAGCAGGTCGAGGCGTTCGTCGGCAGCTCCACCTCGAGCAGCGTGCGGGTGCACGGCGGCGAGGTCGAGTCGCTCACGCAGGCCACCACGGCCGGCATCGGCGTACGCGTCGTGCAGGACGGGCGCCAGGGCTTCGCCTACGCCGGCACGCTCGACCCGGCGGTCATCGCCGAGGTGCTGGCCGAGGCCCGCGACAACGCCGCCTTCGCCGAGCCCGAGGACTGGGTCGGCCTGGCCGAGCCCGACGGCGTCGAGCCACCCGCCATCGACCTGTGGCGCGACGGGCTGGCGGAGATGCCCACCGACCGCAAGCTCGAGCTGGCGCTCGACCTCGAGCGGGCCGTGCGCGCCCGCGACCCCCGCATCGTCGGCGTGCGCGTGGCCCAGTGGGGCGACGGCTCGGGGGTCGGGGCGGTGGTGACCTCGACCGGCATCGCCGTGGCCGGGCGCTCGACCGGGTGCCACCTCTCCGTGCAGGCCCTGGCCGAGGACGGTGGCGAGACCAAGACCGGCTATGGCGTGTCGGTCGGGCGGGAGCCGGCCGACATCGACCTGGAGGCCGCCGCCGACGAGGCGGCCGACCGCACCACTCGGCTGCTGGGCGCCGTGCAGCCCGCCAGCGGCACCGTGACCCTGGTGCTCGAGCCGCGGATGGCCGCCACGCTGCTGGCCGTCGTGGCCGGGACGCTCGACGGCGAGTCGGTGCTGAAGGGTCGGTCGCCCTTCGCCGACCGGGTGGGCGCGGCGATCGCGTCGCCCCTGCTGACGCTCGTGGACGACCCCACCGATCCCCGTTCCCTCGGGGCGGACACCCACGACGGCGAGGGCCTCGCCACCCGGCGCGTCTCCCTGATCGAGGGCGGCGTGCTGCGGGGCTTCCTCCACAACTCGATGACCGGCCGCCGTGCCGGGGTGCCGTCGACGGCCTCGGCCGTGCGCGGCTACCGGTCGACGCCCGGCGTCGGCGCCCAGGCCCTGGCCATGGCACCCGGTGCCGGCACGATCGACGATCTGGTGACCGGGGTCGACCACGGCGTGCTCGTGCAGGCCATGAGCGGGCTGCACTCGGGCGTGAACCCCGTGTCGGGCGACTTCTCGGTGGGCGTCGAGGGCCTGATGGTGCGCGACGGCGCCCGGGCCGAGCCGATCCGCGAGGCCACGGTGGCGTCCACCCTGCAGCGCCTGCTGCTCGACGTGGCCGCGGTCGGCGGCGAGATCGAGTGGACGCCCGGCGGCACCGGCGCCGCCGCCCTCGTGATCCCGGGTGTGACGCTCAGCGGCGCCTAACACGGTCGGCCGGCTGTCGGCGCTGCGGCCACGCGGCGCAGGCGTGGGCGCACCGGGGGCGGTTCGGGTTGCGGGGTACGCCGCCGGTCGGTGAGCATCAGGGGCCCGCCGGCCGCCGGCCGCCGGCACATCGACCGCACGACGGGGAAGCGACGGGACCGTGTCGATCTTTCACGCCATCATCCTGGGCATCACGCAGGGGCTGTCCGAGTACCTGCCGATCTCGTCGTCGGGTCACCTCGTGCTCGTGCCGTGGCTGTTCGGGTGGGACGACTTCGCCGGCAACGAGTCGCTGGAGAAGACCTTCGACGTGGCGCTGCATCTCGGCACCCTCGTCGGGGCCGTCGCCTACTTCCGCCACGACATCGTGCGCCTGACCAGGGCGGCGTTCACCCAACCGAAGTCGAAGGACGGCAGGCTCGGGTGGCTCATCGCCGTGTCGGCGCTGCCCGCCGCGGTCATCGGGGGGCTGTTCGCCGACTCGATCGAGGAGAACACCGACCAGATCTGGCTGATCGCCGTCATGCTCATCGTCGGGGGCCTGCTGCTGGCCCTGGCCGACGGCACCCGGGGCAAGCGCACGATCGACGAGGTGAGCCTGAAGGACGCCCTGGCCATGGGCTTCGGCCAGGCCATCGCCCTGCAGCCGGGCGTGTCGCGCTCGGGTGTGACCATCACCGTCGGTCGCTTCGTCGGCCTCAGCCGCGACGGCGCCGCCCGCTTCGCGTTCCTGATGAGCCTGCCGATCACCACGGGGGCCCTGCTGTTCAAGTGGTTCGACGTCCAGGGCGAGGGGGGCATCCCCGCCGACCTCCGGGCGCCGTTCTTCTGGGGGATCGTCGCCTCGGGGATCACCGGGTACATCGCGGTGTGGGGCACCCTCAAGCTCGTCCGCACCCACTCGTTCCTCCCGTTCGTGGTGTACCGCCTGGTGCTCGGCGTCTCGATCCTCCTGCTGCTGGCGACCACCTTCCGCTGAGAGGCCGAGCGCTCCACAGCCGGCCGACCGGCAACCCGCCGAGGAGCACCCTCGTCGCGGCGGTCAGGCGCCGGCGAGGGCGAGGACGACCGCCCCGTTGGCCACGGCCCACGCCACCCGCGGGGCGTCGCGGTCGGGGACCGCGATCGTGACGGCCTGCTCGGCGACGTCCACCACCGCGGCCCGTTCGACCAGGGTGAACGCCGGGTCGCCGGACCCGTGGTCGGACGCCCCCTCTGCGGGGGCGGTGGCGTCGCCCGGCATCACGGTGACCACGTCCACGAGGTCACCGACGGCCAGGGGCGGCACGCCCGCCGGGCCCACCGGGACCGCCACCGCCCGTTCTCCCGCGGGCACGAGGGCGGCGACGCCGGTCAGCCCGTCGGGCGCGAGGCGGGCGGGCGCCACCGGCTCGCCGGCCAGGATCGGATGGCGCACCACGGCGCCAATCGGCGCCTCGGCCATGGTCGCCTCGCCGAGAACGCCGCGGGGCAGCTCGCGCACGTCGACCGCGCCGGCGTCGACCACGTCGCCGGGCCCGAGGTCGCGGGTTGCGACCGCGACCGGCCGGGTCGCACCCCAGCGCTCCCGGGCGGCGCCGGCCGCGCCGATCAGGGAGGTGACGGCGAGGGCGGTGACGAGGGCGAGGGCCGCGGCGATCGTGCGGCGCACCGCGGGGCGGACGATGGCGCGCCGGGCGCGGACGGACAACGGGACGGGGAACGCGGGCACGGCTTCCTCCACGGAGGACGGGAACGGCGGGGGAAGCCGGTCCGCACGCTACCCGACCCACCGTCCTCGGACGGCGGGCGTGACGTCAGCCGGCGAACAGCTCGCCGGGCAGGTCGGCGATCGCCCGGAACAGCACCTTGCGCACCTGCTCGGCGTTGCGGGCGAGGGTGGCCATGACATCGTCCATCGTCACCGGCTCGATGCCCGGCTGGCCCTCGAGCCCGGCGTCGTAGTCGGTGATCAGCGCGATGGAGGCGTAAGGGATGCCCAGCTCGGCGGCGAGCGCGGCTTCGGGCATCTGGGTCATGTTGATGACCTCCCACCCCTGGGCGGCGTACCAACGCGACTCGGCGCGGGTGGAGAAGCGCGGGCCTTCGATGACCACGACCGTGCCGCCCTCGTGCACGGTGACGCCCTCGGCCCGGCACGCGGCGACCGCCACCGTGCGCAGCTGGTCGTCGTAGGGGTCGGCGAAGGTGAGGTGGTCGACCGGCGCGATGCCGGGCGCGCTCTCGGGCCCGTCGTGGAAGGACGACGACCGGCCGGCGGTGCGGTCGACGATCTGGTCGGGGACGACGAAGTCGCCCGGGGCCATCTCGGCCCGCAGCGACCCCGAGGCGCACGGACCGTAGATCGCCCGCACCCCGAGCTCGCGCAGAGCCCAGGCGTTGGCGCGATAGGGCACCCGGTGGGGCGGCAGCGTGTGGTGGCGCCCGTGCCGGGGGAGGAAGGCGACCCGGCGACCTGCCACCTCGCCGATCGTGATCGGCGCCGCGGGCGGCCCGAAGGGCGTGTCGACGACGACCTCCTCGACGTCGTCGAGCAGCGTGTACAGGCCGGAGCCCCCGTAGACGCCGACGTCGGCGCGCCGCCCGCCGGGGGGCGAGTCGGTCACGACGAGACGGGCGTCGAGCTCGCCGTCGAGCTGGCTTCGCTCGACGAGGACCCTCCGGACGACGATCCGCCGTCGCTCGTGGACTTGGACCCCGAACCGCCGTCGCCCGAGGACGTCGACGAGCTGGACGACGTGCTCGACGAGCCGGTGCGACTGTCGGTCTTGTAGAACCCGCTGCCCTTGAAGGAGATGCCGGGGGAGTTGAACACCTTCTTCAGCAGACCCTCGCACCGCGGGCAGACGGTCAGCGGGTCGTCGGCGAACGACTGGACGACCTCGAGGCGGTCGCCGCACTCGGTGCAGCGGTACTCATACGTGGGCATCTGGGCTCCGGGGTCTTGCGATGTGGTCGTGCGATGCGGTCTGCGGGTGCGGCCACCAATGCGGTGTTGGCAGTCGCGCGGTGCGACTGCCAATTCTATCCCTGCCTCCCGGGGTCGAGGGCATCCGGTCGCAGGCGTACGATCGACCGGCCGTGCCACTGCTCGCGTCGACCGTTTCCGCCGGTGTGGCCGCGGCCCTCGTGGTGGCGGCCTACCTGATCGGCACGTTTCCCACGGCGTGGCTGGCCACGCGGGGGCATGGCATCGACCCGACCCGCGAGGGCTCGGGCAACCCGGGCGCCACCAACGTGCTGCGGGTCGCCGGGCGGCGCGCCGGGGCGCTGGCCCTCGTGGGCGACGTGCTGAAGGGGGCGGTGCCGGCCGCGGCCGGCTGGGCGATCGGGGGCCACGGCGTCGGCGTCGCGTGCGGCGTCGCCGCCGTCGTCGGGCACGTGCTGCCTGTCACCCGGTCGTTCCGGGGAGGAAAGGGCGTCGCCACCGGGGCGGGCATGGCCGTGGTGCTGTTCCCCGCGGCCGCCGCGGTCGCGATCGCCGGGTTCGCGGTCACGATCGCGCTCACCCGCACGGCGTCGCTCGGGTCGATCGTCGCCGCCGTGCTGCTCCCCGTCGGGGCCGCCGCGTTCGGCGCCCCGGGCCGCGAGGTGGCCGCCCTCGCGGGGTGCGCGGCGCTGATCGTCGGCCGCCATCGCGCCAACATCGATCGCCTGCGCCGGGGGACCGAGCCCCGCCTGGGTGCGTCAGGGGTTCAGCGGATAGGTCACGTCGACTTGTCCTCGGCGGCTCCGCCGCCGAGAGCGCAACGAGGTTGCTTCCCGCTCCTGGCGCCTTCGGCGCCGGGCCGCTCGGGCCACGGCCTCGCCTATCGGCTCGGCCTCTTAACGCCCTGGCACCACCGGGTGAAGATCGTGCGATCTGGCCCCTGGCCGGCGGCGGGGGAGGTCGCAGGTGGCTACGGTTCTCCAGGCACGATCTCACGGCGCGGGTCCACGCTGGTCCACGCGGCTGCGCACCGAGGTCGCCATCCACCACCGCTCACAACCGGAGGCGAGCGACGATGACCAGGGCTGTGCGCAAGGCCGTCATCCCCGCGGCGGGGCTCGGCACCCGCTTCCTGCCCGCCACCAAGGCGCAGCCGAAGGAGATGCTGCCGATCGTGGACAAGCCCGCCATCCAGTACGTGGTGGAGGAGGCCGTCCGCGCCGGCATCGACGACATCCTCATCATCACGGGGCGGGGCAAGCGGAGCCTCGAGGACCACTTCGACCGCTCGATCGAGCTGGAGGTGGCGCTCGAGGCCTCCGGCAAGCACGACCAGCTCAGCGAGATGCGGGGGCTGGCCGACCTGGCCGACATCCACTACGTGCGGCAGGGCGAGGCGCTCGGGCTGGGGCACGCGGTGTCGGTCACCCGCAAGCACGTGGGCGACGAGCCCTTCGTCGTGATGCTCGGCGACGACATCATGGACGAGCACTCGACCGTCCTCGAGGACATGATCGCCGTCCACGACCGCACGGGCGCCTCCGTCGTGGCGTTCAAGTCGTTCCCGCCCGAGGAGATCTCTTCCTACGGGTGTGCGGATCCCGTGCCCACCGACGAGCCCGACCTCGTGCGCCTGCGGGGCATCGTCGAGAAGCCGAAGGCCGAGGACGCGCCGTCCGACCTCGCGGTCATGGGCCGCTACCTGTTCACGTCCGAGATCTTCGACGCGCTCGACCGCACCAAGCCGGGGGTCGGCGGCGAGATCCAGCTCACCGATGCCATCGCCATCCTCCTGACCGAGACGCCGGTGTACGGGTTCGTGTTCGACGAGGGCCGCTTCGACATCGGCAAGAAGCTCGACTTCCTGCGGGCGACCGTCGAGCTCGCACTCGACCGCGACGACCTCGGGCCCGAGTTCGCGGAGTTCCTCGCCGACGTCGTCCGCCGGCGAGGGATTGTCTAGTGCCCTGGCCATGAACGTTTACGCCCACCACGCCGGCCAGGATCGCCGCTGGCTGCGTCCTCGTCCTCGGCGTAGATCGCTATGCCTTCGTCCTGCGTCCTTGCCAGCGGCGATCCTGACTCGCCGTGGAGGGCGAACGCTCATGGCCAGGGCACCAGCGTGATCCCGTTCGACGAGGCGCTCGCCCACGTCCTCGAGCGCTGCGCGCCGCTGCCGCCGCGGCCGGTGCCGGCGCACGAGGCGGTCGGGCTCGTCCTGGCGGGCGACGTGGTGGCCGCCGAGGCGGTCCCATCGTTCGCCAGCACCGCCATGGACGGCTACGCGGTCCACGCGGCCGACACCGCCGCGGCGCCGGTCACCCTGCCGGTGGTCGCCGAGGTGGCCGCCGGGCACCCGGCCGACCGTGTGCTGCGGTCCGGCGAGGCGATGCGCATCTTCACCGGGGCGCCGTTGCCCGACGGCACCGACGCGGTGGTGATGGTGGAGCGGACCGAGCGGCTCGACGGCGGGCGCGCCGTGCGCATCGACGTGGCCGTCGAGCCCGGCACCCACCTGCGGTCCGCCGGCGAGGACCTGCAGGCCGGCGAGCGCGTCTTCTCGGCCGGCGACGAGGTGACCCCCGCCCGCCGGGGCGTCCTGGCGTCGCTGGGTGTCGCCGAGGTCGTCGCCCACCCGCGGCCCCGCGTGGGCGTGATCTCCACGGGCGACGAGCTGGTCACCGGCCCTGAGCCATTGCGGCCCGGGCAGATCCGGGACAGCAACCGCCCCACGCTGCTGGCCCTCGTCGCCCAGGCCGGGTGCGAGCCCGTGGACCTGGGCCATGTGCCCGACGACGAGGCGGCCATCACCGCCGCGATCGAGCGGGGCGCGGCCAGCTGCGACGCCGTGCTGTCGTCGGGCGGCGTCTCGATGGGCGACATCGACCTGGTCCGGGTGGTGCTCGACCGGATCGGCGACATGCGCTGGATGCAGGTGGCGATCCGCCCGGCCAAGCCGCTGGCGTTCGGGCTGGTCCGCGGCGGGGACGGCCGCTCGGTGCCGGTGTTCGGCCTGCCCGGCAACCCGGTGTCGTCGATGGTCAGCTTCGCCCTGTTCGCCCGCCCGGGGCTCCGCCGGCTGGCCGGCCACCCCGACGAGCGCCTGCACCTGCCGCGCCTGCGAGCGGAGGCGGGCGAGCCGTTCCGCCGCGGCCGCGACGGCAAGATCCACTTCGTCCGGGTCGTGGTGACCGCGGGGGCCGGCGCGGCGGGCGGGCTGCGCGCCGTGTCGTCGGGCGGGCAGGGGTCGCACCAGCTCGCGGCGATGGCCCGGGCCGACGGGCTGGTCGTGCTGCCCGACGGCGATGGGGTGGACGCCGGCGAGGCGGTCGAGGTGGTCCTGCTGGGCGAGCCGGCGACCGCGGCACCTGCCGGCACCTGACAGCGGGCGGTCCTGCGGCGCGGCGCAAGTACCCTGGGTCGAGCATGACCGAGCCTCTCGTCGACACCTTCGGGCGCGTGCACCGCGACCTGCGCATCTCGGTGACCGATCGGTGCAACTTCCGATGCACCTACTGCATGCCCGTCGAGGGGATGCAGTGGCTGCCGCGGTCCGAGGTGCTCACCTTCGAGGAGATCGAGCGCATCGCCCGGGTGTGCGTCGAGCACTTCGGCATCGACAGCATCCGGCTCACCGGGGGCGAGCCGACGGTGCGCGCCCACCTGCCGATCCTCGTGGGCAAGATCGCCGCGCTGCGCACCGGTGGCGACGGGCCGCCCGTCGACGTCGCCCTGACCACCAACGGGGCCACGCTGCGGTCGGTGGCGGATGACCTGGTGGCCGCCGGGCTCCGGCGGGTCAACGTCTCGCTCGACACGCTGCGCCGTGACCGCTTCGTCGAGCTGACCCGGCGCGACGAGCTCGACCACGTGCTCGAGGGCATCGACGCCGCGGTCGAGGCCGGGCTGGACCCCGTGAAGGTCAACGCCGTGGTCATGCGGGGCGTGAACGACGACGAGGTCGTCGACCTCGCCACCTTCGGCCGTGACCGCGGCGTGACCGTGCGGTTCATCGAGTGGATGCCCCTCGACGCCGACGAGCAGTGGCGGTCGGGGGCGGTCGTCAGCCAGGCCGAGATCGTGGCCGCCATCGACGCCGTGTACCCCATCGAGCCCGTCGAGCGCGGGCACCAGCCGGCCGAGCGGTTCGTCTACCGCGACGGCCGCGGCGAGGTCGGCGTGATCCCGTCGGTGACCCGGCCGTTCTGCGACGCCTGCGACCGCATCCGGCTCACGGCCGAGGGCCAGCTCCGGTCGTGCCTCTTCGCGGTCGACGAGGTCGATCTGCGTGAGCTCGTGCGCCGCGGGGCGGCCGACGACGAGCTGGCCGGCGCCATCCGCCAGTGCGTCGCCGACAAGGCGGCCGGGCACATGATCGGCCAGGTCCAGTTCGTTCGCCCGCGCCGCAGCATGAGCCAGATCGGCGGCTGACCTGCCGGTGGAAGCCTGGGCGTGCGGTCCCACCACCTCACACAACTAGTCTTGGGTCATGTCTGACCGCGGCCTCACCCACCTCGACCCGCTGGGGCGGGCCCGCATGGTGGACGTCACCCCCAAAGAACCCACCCACCGGAGGGCGGTGGCACGCGGCCGGGTCCATATGAAGTCCGAGACGACGTCGCTCGTCGCCCGCGGCGCCATCAACAAGGGCGACGTGCTGGCCGTGGCCCGCGTGGCGGGCATCCAGGCGGCCAAGCGGACGCCTGAGCTGATCCCGCTGTGCCACCCGCTGCTCGTCGGGTCGGTGCTGGTCAACTTCCGCATCGAGGACGACTACATCGAGGTCGAGGCGCACGTCGAGACCGTCGACCGCACCGGCGTCGAGATGGAGGCTCTGACCGCCTGCTCGGTGGCGTGCCTGACGATCTACGACATGTGCAAGTCGTCCGACCGCGGCATGGTCATCGGCGAGATCGCGCTGTGGGAGAAGACCGGCGGCCGCAGCGGCACCTACCGCCGGTCCGACGGCCTCGACGGCGACCTGGGCTTCTAGCCCCGGCTACCAGCTCTCTCTCACGCAATCCAGGTCACACGGCATCCACCCGCGCCGCGGCGATCTCCCTTATGGTCGCTCCAAGCGGTTGTCGGAGAGTGATGTCGTGGTCGTCTTCTTGCTCCTCGGGGTGATCTGGGCAGCGGTGCTGATCCCCCCGTGGCTGCAGGCCCGGCGTGAGGCCCGGCCCATCGCCTCGATCATGTCGTTCCGCAGCCAGCTCTGGTCGCTGCAGCGCGCCACACCCAACTACGGCGACACCTACGAGGTCTACGGCGACGAGGGCGAGGATCTCGCCGGCGAGGTCACAGCTGGGGGTGCGCTCGCCGCGGGGGGTGCGGTTCACCCGCTCGGCAGCACCCGCGCCGCCGCGCCGCATGTGGCGCCCGGCCTGGTGGGTACGGTCGTCCGCAGCGCCGAGGACGGCGCCCCGCGCGGCCTCACCCGGGCGGCGAGCGTGGCCGGACAGCGGGCGCACGCCTTCCGCCGGCGCCGCCAGGTGCTGTGCTCGCTGGTGCTGCTCACCGGGGCCGGGGTCGCTCCCGCACTGCTGCTCGGCGGGCCCTGGGTCGCCGCGGTCGCGGTACCGGGCACGCTGCTCGTCGCCTACCTCGGCCTGCTCGTCCGGCGTGGACGCCGCGAGGTCGAGCGGTCGCAGAAGGTGCGCTACCTCACGCCGATCCGGGCGCCGCGCCCGTCGGTCGTCGTGATCGGCAGCGGCGCCGCCCGGTGAGGCGGTGACGCTAGTGCCTCGTCAGGCAACGTTTGCGACGTGCCACGCCGGCCAGATTCGCCGCTGGCGGCGTCCTCGTCCTCGACGTAGCTACGGCTATGCCTTCGTCCTGCGTCCTTGCCAGCGACGAATCTGACTCGCCGTGACCCGCCGAACGTCACCTGACGAGGCACGAGGCGATCCGGCCCGCGCCCACCTCGACACGGTGATCGCGTCCATCGACGCCGCGCTCGGGGCCGCCAACCAGGCGCGCGAGGCGGCGCTGCCGGCGTGCCGGCGGGCGATCCGTGCGGCCGGGTCGAGCATCCGGGCGGTGCACGGCCTCGACGCCGCCCGGGCGGCGGGGCTGGCCTTGGAGTGCGAGGCGGCCATCCGCGAGGCCCAGGACCTCCTCGCCCCGTTCCCGGCGCTGGCGCAGGCCGGGTACCTCCACGACGCGGAGAAGGAGTTCGTCGAGGCGGTGGCCGTCGCCGCCCTCGTGTCCGGCGAACAGGTCCCCGGGCCCGACGAGCTGCGGGTCGGCCCCACCGCGTGGATGCGCGGCCTGTCCGAGGCCGCCAGCGAGCTGCGCCGCCACCTGCTCGACCGGCTGCGCGAGGGCGACCTCGACCTCGGCGAGGCCCTGCTCGGCCGGATGGACGACGTCTACGCCGCGCTGGTGGTGGTCGACTACCCCGACGCTGTGACCAACGGGCTGCGCCGGACGCTCGACGCCCTGCGGGCGGTGCTCGAGCGCAGCCGCGGTGACGTCACGACGACAGTGCTGCAGACCCGCCTGCAGCGGGCGATCGAGGGCGGTCCCGAGGCCCCGACGGCCTGAGACGCCCGGCCGGCACCGCGGGGCCGGCGTCAGGCAGGGGTGACAGTCTCGGTGTCGGACCCCTGGGGGGCGTCGTCCGCGACCGGGCCGAGGCCGGCGGGCGTGACGTCGGACAGGAACCACAGCAGCGCGTCGTTCACCGCGTCGGGCATCTGCTGGTGGACCCAATGGCCGCCGCCGTCGATCAGCACTGTGCCGCGGTGGTCGTCGAGCCAGCCCTCCATCAGGGCCGGCGGGCAGGCGATGAGGAGCGGGTCGACCGTGCCCGTGATGTACATCGTCGGGACCGTCATGCGGGCCCCCGCCAGCTGCGGCGTGAGCACCCAGTTGCGGTCGAAGTTGCGGAACCAGTTGAGCCCGCCGGTGAACCCGGTGCGGGTGAACTCGTCGACGTAGTGCTCGAGGTCGTCGTGGCCCAGCCAGTCGGGGAGCACGTCGGGGTCGCCGAGCCGGTCGAGCAGGTTCCGGGGCTCGCCCGGGCCCTGGGACCCGATGATCGCCTCGAGCCGCAGCCCGGTGAGCATCCGGCGCATGGTGGCCGCCACGTCGTGGCCCATGTCCGCCTCGGCGACCCCCGGATCCTGCACCCAGAGCAGCATGAACCACTGCTCGCCGGCGAACTGGCGCAGCATGGTGGTGGGCGGGACGGTCCCCCGGGGGAGGAATGGGACGCCGACGCCGACCGCCCCCGCGACCCGGTGGGTCTCCATGAGCGCCAGAGCCCACGTGACGAGGGCCCCCCAGTCGTGCCCCACGAACACGGCGCGCTCGACGCCCACGTCGTCGAGCAGCGCCAGCATGTCGCCCGTGAGGTGGTCGACGTCGTAGGCGTCGACGTCGTCGGGCCGGTCGGAACGCCCGAACCCGCGCCCGTCGGGCACCAGCACGTGGTAGCCCGCCGCCGCCAGGGCGGGGATCTGGCGCCGCCACGTGTACGACAGGTCGGGGAAGCCGTGGAGCAGGACGACCGTCGGCTGGTCGCCGGCCTGCCCGGCCTCGGTGACCGAGATGCGGGCGCCGTCGGGCGCCTCGACCTTTCGCGTTCGCAGGCCCTCTGCGCTCATCGTGGCCCCACCACGGCGTGCTCCCCTCGTGCTGCTGCTCGCCTGCACCTTACTCACCGCATCCGCGCCGCTGCGCTCCGGGGTGCATTGACCAGGGGTTTGTTCGTTCCTGATCTCTGGACAGTGCATCGTCTTGCGACGATGGTGAACCATGGTTCATCTTGTGGGGGTGCGCGTCGACGCCGTCCGCAACCAGGCACGGATCCTGGACGTTGCCCGCCGCCTGGTCGGCGCGCACGGCCCGGATGTCGCCATGGACGACATCGCCCGCGAGGCGGGCGTCGCGGTGGGGACGCTCTACCGGCACTTCCCCACCAAGGCGGCGCTGGTCGAGGCCGTGGTGCGCGACTCGACGGAGCAGCTGGCCGAGGCCGCCGAAGCCGCGGCCGCACGAGCGTCCGGCGGCGGCGACGCGGCGGCCGAGCTCGGCGACCTCTTCCGCTTCGTCGCCCGGCGCCACTCCGAGGACCTCGCGGTCAAGGAGGCCGCCGCCTCGTTGGGCGCCGACTCGGACGGGGTCGACGGCCGGATCGGCGGCGAGCCGGGCACGCCGCGGGCGCGTGCGTGGGCCGCGATCGTGCGGCTGCTCGACCTGGCGGTGGCGGCGGGCTCGGTCCGGCCCGACCTCACGCCCCAGGATCTGCTGATGTTCGTGGCGGGGCTGCCGCGCGATCCGGCGAACCCCGCACAGCGTGACCGGTACGTCGAGATCGTGCTCGACGGCGTGCGGCCTCGGCGGCCCTCGCCCCGCGGGTCCGTCCTGTGAGGGCCGGAGCGCCGCCGGCGGCCGACGGTCCGAGCGGGCTGTCCGAGCGGGTCGCCGCCGGCCTCGAGGGGCGCGGTGGCTACCCGCGGTGGGTGCTGCTGGTCGCGCTCGCCGGCATGTTCGCCACGACCTTCCCGGTCACGGTGCTGACGCTGGCGATCCCGACCATCGCCGACGACTTCGGCGTCGCCGAGGCCGAGCTGTCCTGGTTGATCACCCTTCCGGTGCTCTGCTCGGCCCTGGCGTTGCCGGTGCTGGGCAAGCTCGGCGACCTCTACGGGCACCGCCGGATCTTCATCGCCGGGTTCGCAGTCGCCCTCGTCACCACCGCGCTCACGGCCACGGCCACCACCCCGGTGGCGCTGATCGCGTGGCGGACGCTGACCCAGGTGGCGGGCGCCAGCACGTTGCCCAGCTCGCTGGCGCTCATCAACTCCGTGCACCACGGCGAGGCCCGAGCCCGGGCGATGGGCTGGTGGTCGATGATCGCCGCGGGCGCACCCGTCGTCGGGCTGACCATCGGGGCGGCCGTGATCGACGCGGTCGGCTGGCAGATGCTGTTCCTCCTGCAGTCCGGGCTGATGGTGGTGCCCGTGGTCGCCTCGTGGCTGATCCTGCGGGAGACCCCGCGCCGGTCGGCCCGCTTCGACCTCGCCGGCGCCGCGCTGCTCGCCCTCGGCCTCGGGCCGCTGCTGCTCGCGGTCGACCAGGCGCCGGACTGGGGCCTGACCGCGGCCCCCACCCTGGGATGCCTTGCGATCGCGGTCGTGATGCTCGCCGCGTTCGCCCGCGTGGAGCGGCGGGTCGCCGCTCCGCTGGTACCGCTGACCTTCTTCACCTCGCGGCCCATCACGTCGGCGCTGGTGGCCTCGTTCCTCAGCAGCGCCTCGTACATGGGGGCGTTCTTCATCGCCAGCCTGCTCGTCGTCAAGCAGTTCGACTACTCGCTCACGAGCGCCGTGCCGATCCTCAGCATCCGACCGTTGCTGTTCGCCGTGGCGTCTCCGGTCGGCGGTCGGCTGACGGGCCGGGCCAGCACCCGCACCGCCTCGCTCGCCGGCCACCTGACGCTGGCGGGCGGGCTCACCGGCCTGGCGATCGGGGCGGCGGCATCGTCGCTGCTGGTCGTGGTCGTGGCGGGGTTCCTCCTCCAGGGCATCGGCTTCGGCCTCCTGCGCCCGGCGATCTCCACCGCCCTCGCAGACGGCGTGGACGAGCGCGACCTCGGCATGGCCAGCGCCGCGGAGCGCCTGACCGGCCAGGTGGGGGTGGCGTTCGGCATCACCGTCCTCGCCACCGTCTACGGGAGCGAGATCGACCGGTTCCCGCTGGCCTTCGCCGTCGGCGCCGCCTTCGCGCTGGCGGGAGCGATCGCCTCGCTCGGCCTCCGCTCGGGTCACCCCACCCACGCTCCCCCGCCCGAGGCGATCACCGACGTCGGGTGAGGCCTGGCCTCGTCGCTATCGCCGGGGGTCGTCGCGCCAGCCGTCACGTGGGACGGACGATCACCTTGACCTGGTCGTCCGGGGTGTGCAGGCGGGCGAAGGCGTCGTCGACCCCATCGAGGCCGACCGAGTCGGTCACGAGCAAGGACGGGTCGACGGCACCGCCGGCCAGGAGGCGGAGGGCCTCCGCGAACTCCGCAGGCCGGTAGGCGAACACGAAGTCCAGCGACAGCTCCTTGGTGATCGCCGTCGCCGGCTGGATCGTGTCGGGCTGGGTGCACACGCCGACGACCACGACGTGTGCGTGGAGCGGGGCGCCGTCGATCACCTGCTGGAGGACGCCGGGCACCCCGACGCACTCGAACACGACCGGCGCGGTCGGGCGCGGCCCGACGCTGGCGTCGAGCAACGGCGAGGGCGGCAGCGCCGCCGCGCCCAGTTGCGTCCACCGCTCGTAGGGCGAGTGGTCGGACGGATCGACGACGACGTCGGCCCCGAGGCGCTCGGCGTGGGCGCGCCGCGCCGGCGAGAAGTCGGCGGCGACGATCGGCCCGTGGCCGCGGGCCTTCAGGACGGCGACGACCGCCAGGCCGATCGGTCCGCAGCCGACGACGAGGGCCGGTGCCCCGGGGGTGAGCCGGGCGGTCGCGACCGCGTGCACGCCCACCGCGAGCGGCTCGGTCAGCGCGGCGTGCTCGCTGGACAGCTCGTCGGGCACGGCGATCAGCCGCTCGGCGTCGACCACGAGCCGCTCCGCGAACCCGCCCGGGAACCGGGTCGAGTAGCCGACCAGCTCGGGCCCGTCGGGGCCGGTGGCGTAGGGCACCGCGCAGACCCGCGTCCCGGGAGCGAAGCGACGCTCGGCGCCCGGCCCGTGGTCGAGGACCTCGGCGCAGAACTCGTGGCCGAAGACCAGCGCCGGCCCGTCGGGGCCCAGCGTGCCCAGGATGTCGAGCATGTGCAGGTCGGAGCCGCAGATCCCGCACGCCAGCGCGGCCACCAGCACCTGGCCCTCGCCGGGAACCGGATCGGCGACGTCCTCGACCGTGATGCGTCCGGCCTGTGCGACGGCGGCGCGCACCGGCTCAGCTCCCCGCGGCCGGCCGGGTGGCGCCGGCGAGCATGTCGGGGTAGCGGCGGGTGTGGGCGCCGCCGTCCACGAGGTAGAGGCTCCCGGTGACGAACGAGCTCTCGTCGGAGGCGAGGAACAGGGCCAGGTCGGCGACGTCCTCGGGCTGCGCGAACCGACCGATGGCCGTGTTGTCGACGAAGTCCTCGACGACGTCGGGCATCGACCACAACGGGGCGGTCAGGCCGGTCTGCACGAGCCCGGGCCCGATGGCGTTGACCCGGATGCCCGCGGGGCCGAGCTCGAGCGCAGCCACCTCCGCGAGCATGGCGACAGCCGCCTTGGCCGAGCAGTAGGCGCTCATGCCGGCGGCGGGCTGGACCGCATTGAGGCTGGCCATCGTGACGATCGAGCCACCCGTCGCCGGCGCGCATGGCCCGGCCCGCGTGCTTCACGGTGAGGAACACGCCCGTCAGGCACAGGTCGATGATCCGCTGCCAGTCGGCCATGTCGTGGTCGACGATGGGCGCCAGGTGGCCGGTGCCCGCGTTGGCCACCGCGATGTCGAGCCGGCCGAACCGGTCGACGGCCGTGGCCACGAGCGCAGCCTGGTCCTCCTCGACGGTGACGTCGCCGGGGGCGGCGACGAAGCCGTCGCCGAGCTCGTCCTCCAAGGCGGCCAGTCCCGTCTTGTCGAGGTCGCCGCCGACGACCGCCGAGCCCTCGGCCACGAAGCGCCGTGCGATGGCCCGGCCGATGCCCGAGGCCGCCCCCGTGACGACCGCCACCTTGCCGTCGAGCCGTCGCCCGGGATGCGCGACTGGTGCAGTCATGCCGGGGCCTTCGTCGACTCGTAGTCGGCGGCCGCCTTGCCGATGGCGGCGGAGGTCTGGCCCACCCATGTCTCGGAGCCCGCCGCGACCCACTCGGCCGAGCCCAGCGGCCCGGCGGCCTGGCCGGTGAAGTGCGGCATCACCTCGCGGGCGAACAGCTCGTAGGAGCGGAACGTCGCCTCGCGGTCGGCCCAGTCGGCGCCCATGAAGAGGTAGGCACCGAACCCACCCGACTGCTGCCACAGCCGCTCGATCTGGCGGATGGCCATGTCGGGGGTGCCGACGATGAACCCACCGGTGGCGTTGCCCTCCTCGACGCGCTGGTCGAGGCTGGCGCTCTCGTCGAACGGGACCGGCAGCACCTTCTTCAGGTAGCCCTGCACCTGCGCCAAGCCGTAGGCCACGTCGCGCTTGGCCTGCTCCATGGTCTCGGCGAGGTGCATCGGCCCCATGAGCCGCCAGGCCCGCCGGTCGACCGTGGTGCCGTGGCGGGCGGCGACCTCCTCCATCACGCCCCAGTGGTAGCCGAGGGCGTCGAAGCCCTGCTCCTGGGTGGCGGCGATCGAGAGGAGACCGGCGCCGAAGCGGCCCGCCGTCTTGGGGCCCGAGGGCGAGAAGGTGGCCGCCGCGCAGATCTCGAAGCGTGGATGGGTGAACGGCCGAAGCTGCAGGCGGGCGTCGCGCAGGGTGAACCAGTCGGTCTCGCGGGTCACGGGCTCGCCGCCGTCGAGCAGGGCGACGATCGCCTCGAGCGACTCCTCCATCATCTCGCGCTGCCGGTTGGTGTCGATGCCGAGCATGTGGGCGTCGGACGCCAGCTGGCCGGGCCCGACGCCGAGCATGACCCGCCCGCGCGTCAGGTGGTCGAGCAGGACCATGCGATCGGCGACGTGCAGCGGATGGTGGTACGGCAGCGAGACGACGCCGGTGCCGAGCCGGATCGACCGGGTGCGGGCGGCCGCGGCGGCGATGAACACCTCGGGCGACGCGATGATCTCCCACCCGCCGGAGTGGTGCTCGCCGATCCACGCCTCGTGGTAGCCGAGCCGGTCGAGGTGCTCGATGAGCGCCAGGTCCTGCTCGAGCAGCAGCGTCGGGTTGCGCCCCGCCTGGTGGAACGGCGCCATGAAGACGCCGAACCGGAGTGGCCACCAGCCGGCCTGTGGACGGGAGCCGTCGGAGGACAGAGACATGACAGCATCGTCACACGGTTGCATTGTGTAGGACAAGGGTCGCATTATGCGAACACATGCCTCGAGCGTCCCCTCAGACCGACCGCGTCGTCGCCGTCGTCGAGCTGCTGACGGCGCACCCCGGCGCCGACTTCACGCTCGCCGAGCTGGCTCGTCGCCTCGGCGTGAGCAAGCCGACCTGCTACCCGATGCTGGCGGCGCTCACCCGCTCGGGCTGGCTGCTGCGCCACCCCACCCGCAAGACGTACCGGCTGGGCCCCGCGCTGGTGCCGGCGGGCCGCGCCGCGGCCGCGGGCGCACCGGTGGTCGAGCTCGCCCGCCCCCGCATGGCCGAGCTGGCCGAGACCTACGGCCTGGCGTGCGTCGGCCTCGCGCCGTCGGCCGACGCCCTGGTCGTCGTCGAGCTCGTCGAGTCACCCGCCCCCGGCGGCAAGGCGTTCGGGCTGCGCCTCGGTGACCGCATCCCGCCCCGGCCCCCGCTCGGTGCCGTGCTGGTCGCCTGGCAGGGCGACGACGCCATCGACGCCTGGTTGCGCCGGGGCGCCCCGAGCGCTCCGGAAGGTCGGCTCTCGCGGTACGTCCGCGACCTCGCGGCCGTGCGCGACCGCGGTTACGCGGTCGAGCTCCGCGCACCGATCCAGGAGCGCGTGGCCCTGCTGGCCGACGAGCTGCGCACGGCGGTCCGCGACCGCAGGGCGACGGCCCAGATCCACGATCTCCTCGACCAGGCCGTCAGCGAGCTGGCCGACGAGGACGTCCTGCTCACCGACATCGACGCCGACCGCTCCTACCAGCCGAGCTCGATCAACGCACCCGTGTTCGACGTCGACGGGTCGGTCGCCCTGGTCGTGTGCCTCGTCGACGCACCCGATCCCCTGCCCGGCCCCCAGATCGTCGCCGTCGGCGAGGGGATCCGCGACGTCACCACCGAGCTCACCCGGAGCCTGCGCGGCCGCCCGCCCTCGGTGCCGTGAACGATGTCGCGGGACATCTGTGCACGATGTCCCGCGACGTCACAGAAGCTGGCGGGCACCATGTCCTCGGTGATCGACGGAACCTGGATGGAATCGAGAAGCGACTCCAGCCGTTGGTTTTCACCGTGACCGACCGCACCGTCATCGTCACCGGATCGTCCAGCGGGATCGGCCTCGACGTCGCCCGAGCCTTCGTCGAGCGAGGTGACAACGTCGTCGTGAACGGCCGCGACGCGACCAACCTCGCACGTGCCGCCGAGCGTCTCGGTTCGCTCGCCGCAGGCGGGCCCGACCGGGTCGCGTCCGTGCCCGGCAACATCGGGGATGAGACCACCGGCGAGGCACTGGTCAAGGTGGCGCTCGAACGCTTCGGCCGTGTCGACGTGCTGGTGAACAACGCGGGGACGTTCGCGACGAAGCCGTTCCTGGACGTCACCGAGGCCGACATCGACACCTTCGTGGCCGGGAATCTCAAGGGCACGTTCTTCACCACGCAAGCCGCAGTGCGCCAGATGCGGTCCCAGGGGGGTGGCAGCGTCGTCAACATCGGCACGGTCCTCGTCGACCACCCCATGGCCACCACGCCCGCATCGGCCGCGCTCGTGAGCAAGGGCGGAATCCACGCGCTCACCACCGCGCTGGCAGCCGAGCTCGCGGCGGACGGAATCCGTGTCAACGCCGTGGCGCCGGGCATCATCCGGACACCGATGGTGGACGGGGCCGACCTCGATGCGCTCGGACGCGTCGCGCTCATGGACCGGATCGGCGAGGTCGAGGAGATCGCCGCCGCGGTCCTCTACCTCGCCGATGCGACGTTCACCACCGGCCACATCCTGCCGGTCGACGGCGGCTTCGTCGCCGGCAGGGCCTGACCGCCGCGCCGGCTGTCAGTAGCCGTATGGCTGACCGCAGGACGAGCTCGCGTCGAGTCCGAACGTCATACGTCTAGAGGTCGACGTGCCCAACGACACAGGTGATCGTGCCCCCGCCCGTCCAGATGGTGCCGTCGTCGTCACGGGTGACGTGCACCCGCCCGGAACGTCCAAGGGCTGTGCCCTGGCTGGCGGTGTAGGGAACCGTCGCGCGACCGGTCCGCAGGAGCCACTCGGCGAGCGAGGCGTTCAGGCTGCCGGTGACGGGATCCTCGACCGTCACGCCATTGGCCGGGAAGAACGCTCGCACCTCGAACGCCTCGGGCGATCCGTCTGGGTAGGGACCCACGACGCCCAGGTCGAAGCCGACGTCGCCCGGCCGGAGCGCCAGCACCGCCTCGGCGCTGTCGAACAGGGCGGCCACCCAACCCGGACCGTTGTCCACCCATTGCGTGTCGAGGATCTCGGAGCGCTCGACGTGCAGCACCTCGGCGATGCGCCGGACCAACGCTTCGTCGACCGGGCCGGATCGCACGAGCGGCGGCGCCGCGAACGCCCATCCGTTCGTCGTGCGGCGCACCGTGACCAGCCCGGCGCCGCATTCCTGGACCACGGCATCCCGGTCGAGGTCGACCTGCCGGCTGGTGAGCCAGGCGTGGCACGTGCCGAGGGTGGGATGTCCGGCGAATGGCAGCTCGGAGGTGGGCGTGAAGATGCGGACCCGGTAGTCGGCCTCGGAGGTCGTCGGCGGCAGGACGAAGGTCGTCTCCGAGAGGTTGGTCCAGTGGGCGAACCGCTGCATGTCCTCTGTGGCGAGTCCCGTGCCGTCGAGGACGACTGCGACCGGATTGCCGAGGAACGGGCTCGTGGCAAAGACGTCGACCTGAGCGAACGAGCGGCGCATTGCTCACGAACGTAGCGATCTTCCGGATCTGGCGAGGTGACGTCTCGATGCTCTCTCGGGGCCGCTGCCAGCTCTGACAGGCCGCGTTCGCGCTGGTTCGAGGCGTCGATTGCTACCGTCGATCGCGCACATGGGGGCCGGCACGCGCCGCGTGAGGCAACAGTCGACGACCGGACGGGTTCTCATGAACGAACAGCAGCTCCAGAAGGTGAAGCTCGAGGGCGGCTTCGTCGCTGCCCTGGATCAGAGTGGTGGCAGCACGCGAAAGGCGCTCGAGCTCTACGGCATTCCCGAGGGCGCCTACTCGGGGGACGACGAGATGTTCGCCCTCATGCACGAGATGCGCTCCCGGATCATCACGAGCCCGAGCTTCGACGGTGACCGCATCCTGGGCGCCATCCTCTTCGAGAACACGATGGACCGTCAGATCGAGGGGCGCGACTCCGCCGAGTACCTCTGGACCGTGAAGCGGGTCGTTCCGTTCTTGAAGGTCGACAAGGGCCTGGCCGGCGAGGTCGACGGCGTCCAGCTCATGAAGCCGATCCCCGACCTCGACGCGCTCCTGACCCGGGCGACCGACAAGGGACTGTTCGGCACGAAGATGCGCTCGGTCATCAAGCTCGCCAACGACGCCGGCGTGAAGTCCGTGGTCGACCAGCAGTTCGACATCGCCCGCCAGATCCTGGCGGCCGGCCTGGTGCCGATCATCGAACCCGAGATCGACATCCACAGCCCGCAGAAGGCCGAGGCGGAGGCGTTGCTCGAGGCGGCCATCGTCGAGCAGCTCGGCGAGCTCGCCTCCGACCAAGTGGTCATGCTCAAGCTCACGCTGCCCGAGCGCGACGACTTCTACGCGGGCCTGGTGGCCCACCCGAACGTGCTTCGGGTGGTCGCCCTCTCCGGTGGCTACGGCCGCGAGGAGGCCACGGCCCGGCTCGCTCGCAACCACGGCGTGATCGCCAGCTTCTCCCGGGCCCTCACCGAGGGGCTCTCGGCCCAGCAGAGCGACGAGGAGTTCGACGCCGCGCTGGACGACTCGATCGCCGGCATCTTCGAAGCATCGATCACCTGACGAGGTAGGTCTCGTAGATCACGCCTGCCGCTTGGCGGCCGGCGACGCTGATGAAGACGCCTCTGTTCAGCCAGTCGAGAGCGGGGGCGGCGGTTTCGATCTGGGTTGAGGTGCGGAACGTGTACTCGCTGGCGTCGACGTCCTCACCGCGCCCGAGACGTGCGAGGACCTCGGCGCTGCCGTGGCGCACACCCCGCGACTGCACGTAGAGCAGCTCGCCGCGGTCGGTCTGCAGCGTGTAGCGGATGTCGCCGAGTGTGGTGCCGTCGGGCAGGACGATCTGCCAGTCGGCGCTGGCGCCCGGGAGCAGCTTTCCGTTGAGCTCAGAACCCGTGAATGTCCCGCCGGTCAGGGCCACGATGCGCCGATGGCCTTGGGCGACATCGCCGAGATCCAAAGGTGGGGCGATGGTGGCCTCCAGGCGATAGACCCGGGACAGGCGGGGGTCGGGAAGCTGAATGCTCACGGCTGGGCCGCCGGGTCGTTGGGGTGAGGCTCGAGGGGGGTGACGGTGACATGCATCCACTCGTAGAGCGGCAGGGCGCCGAGCAGGCCGTCGAGCTGGGTCTCGTTGTCGGCTCGGTACAGGCCGACGATCCTGGTCTCGCCGGGTGCGACGGGCCGTTTCCAGAGCCGGACAAGATGCCCTTCGTCCACCAGCTTGGCTGCGGCGGATGCCTCGGCCTTCTCGCGTTCCTCGACCTCAGACTCGGGAGTTCCGTCCGGGACGTTGACCTCGAACTCGACGAAGAATTCCACTCTGGCCTCCTCGCTTGTGCAGTGCTGCTGTGAGCTCGTTCAGGGCGATCCCGCCTCCGGTCAGCCGCTCTCCGTCGCTGAGCAGGGTCAGGAAGCCGTTCGAGTCGGCGTAGGCCCGCGTGTAGGTGGCCGTCTTGGGCACCTAGTCGGTGCTCATTCACCCGGTCCCTGCTCGGACTGCTGTCCCTCCATGTAGCGCGCGGCATCCTCGGATGCCTCCTCCGGAGTGCGCCCCTCCTGGCGGGCGACGATGTAAGCGGCGTACCACCCCGACCAGTGGTGCGGCGGCGCGGTTGCTTCGTAGCTGCCGTGATGCTCCTCTGTCTCCCGCAGAAGGTCTGCCAGGGTCGCAACGTCCATGGGTTGGTCCTCCTCCTCATTGGGTGGCGTCCGATCAGCGCCCGGGAGCCCGCGTCTTCTGCTGCGGTCACGCCGGACGACCGGACGTAGCTGTTGCGCTCAGGGTTCGCTGTCGGGTGGGTGGCCTGGCCCGCGGAGGCCGTCGAGGACGAAGCCGAGATGGCGCCGCCAGGCGTCGGGCGTCATCGTGCCGCCTGCTTCGATGATGCGGGCGTTCGACCACAGGATCGGCCCGATGTCCTCCACGACGAGATCGTCGCGCAGGGCACCCGCCCGCCGTCCCCGCTCGATGATCTCGACGAACCGGTCCATCAGGTGGTCGCAGACCGCGGCGACGATCCCCGTGTGCGGGTAGCGCATCCCGAGGAGGTCGGCGACCGCGCGGTCCTGGGCCTGGAGCTCGCAGGTCCCCAGGATCAGCGCCTCGAACGCCGCCCACGGGTCATCGAGGCCTGCGGCGGCGTCGGCGACGGCCACGATGCGGTCGAGCGAGTCGCCCACCACGGCATCGACGAGGGCGTTGCGGTCGGGGAAGTGGTTGTAGAGCGTGCCGATGCTCACGCCCGCGCGGGCCGCGATCGATTCGAGTGACACGCCGACGCCGGAGGTCGTGAAGGCCTCGGCGGCGGCGTCGAGGAGCCGCTGCCGGTTGCGCACGGCGTCGCTGCGCAGCGCTCGGGCCACCAGACCGCCGTTCCCCACTCGACGGCGACCTCGCCGCTCGAGCTCACCGCCGAAACCGAGCGCCCCTACGTCGAACAGGTCCTGCTCACGCCGATCCACGCCGCCCACACGCTGCTGGTCCCCATGGTCGAACGGGGCGCCGGCGCGCTCCTGGTCACGCTCGGGGCCTCGGCCCGCGGCCCGATCACCCAGCTCGCCCAGGCCGGCGTCGCGCTCGCCGGCCTCCGCCACCACCTCTTCGGCCTGGCCGAGGCCACGGCGCCCCACGGCGTGCGGGTCGGCATGCTCACCATCGGCGGCCTCATCCTCGGCAGCGACCTCCACCACGAGCTGCTGCCCGACGCCGGCCCTGACTTCCCGGGAGCGCTCGATCCCGACGAGCTGGCCAACCTCTTCGGCGACCTCCTCACCGGCGAGGACCACCCCGAACGCCTCGCCGGCCCGTACGTGCAGCAGCCGGCGATCTAGCGCCGCGCCCTCGGCTCACCGGAGGCCACCATGAACATCGCACTGTGGGTCATCGCCGCGGTGCTGGCGTCGACCATGCTCGCCGCCGGCACCATGAAGGTCTCCCGACCCCGTTCCGAGCTGGAAGCCAACGGCATGCCATGGGTCGACGACTTCCCCGGTCGCACGGTCAAGACGATCGGCGCCCTCGAGATCCTCGCCGCCATCGGCCTGCTGGTTCCCGCAGCACTCGACATCGCGCCCTGGTTGGTGCCAGCAGCCGCCATCGGTGTCATCGCCGTGATGGTCGGGGCCGCCGTCACCCACCTCCGACGCAGCGAGCCACAGGCCATCGCCATCAACGCCATACTGCTCGCCCTCGCCGCGTTCGTCGCATGGGGCCGCTTCGGACCCCACGCGTTCTGAGGAAGGAAGGGATGCCGGCCGATGGACGACCTGGAAGCGATCAAGCAACTCAAGGCCCGATACTTCCGCACGATGGACACGAAGGACTGGGTCGGCATGCGGGAGGTGTTCGCCGACGATGTCGTCGTCGACACGACGGACTCAGGGGGCGGTGTGATCACGGGGGCCGACGAGTTCATGGCGTTCCTCCGTGAGACGTTGGCCGATGTGGTGACCGTGCACCACGGCCACACGCCGGAGATCGAGCTCACGTCGCCGACGACGGCGACCGGCATCTGGGCGATGCAGGACGTGTTGCGCTGGCCGAACGGTGGCCGACTGCACGGCTACGGGCACTACCACGAGACCTACGAGCTCATCGACGGCGCGTGGCGGATCAGGACATCCAAGCTCACCCGCCTCCACATGGATCTGACCGGGGTCGACGCGGGATGACCGGGGACGCGGACGTTGCGGTCATCACGGGTGGGGCGTCCGGCTTCGGTCTCGCCCTGGGCGGCCGGTGCGCGATGCACGGCATGCGGGTGGCGTTGCTCGACCTCGACGGCGACCGCGCGGAACAGCAAGCGTCAGGGCTCGCCGAGACCCACGGCGTCGATGCCGTCGGCATGGGCGTCGACGTGGCCGACGCCGCCGCCGTGGACGGGGCGGCTGCGGCGGTGTCCGGCAGGTTCGGTCGGGCGGACCTCGTCGTGTCGAACGTCGGCGTGCAGCTCTTCGGCGCGGTCGAGCGGTTCACCGACGACGAGTGGCGGTGGCTGCTCGACGTCAACGTCGTTGGCTCGGCGAGGGTGGCTCGTGCCTTCCTCCCGCTGCTGCGCCGGGCGTCGCACGGGCGCCTCGCCTTCACCACCTCGTCGTCGGTGCTCGCCCCGGCGAGTCGGCTGGGCGCCTACCAGGCGAGCAAGTTCGCGGTGTGGGGCCTGGCGGAGACGCTGCGGCTCGAGCTGGCCGACGACGGGATCTCCGTGTCGGTCATCTTCCCGTCGGGGATGCTGTCGCGCCACCTCGAGACGAGCGAAGCGGCACAACCCGACCACGTGCGCCGCCCGATCGGTGCCGAGGACGACTTCACAGCGATGATGGCGAGCAACCCGTCGATGGCCCAAGACGTCGCCACACCCGAGGACGCCGCTCGCCGCGTGGTCGACGCGCTCCTCGCCGACGAGCCGTACGTGGTGACACACGGCAACCTCGTCGACGCGGTCATGGCGCGAAGCAACGACCTCCGCCGCGCCGCGTCTGCTGCCACGACCTGACCCTGCCCGCAGGCCGACCAGCGCCGCGTTCCAACAGGTACGCGGCACGTTCGGGCCCGCCATTTCGACCGCTGCGGGCCTGTCTCCGGGAGCGGGCCTCGGAACCCGACAGCGGGATCGTGTGAACTGTGGGCCATGTCCGAGCCCAGAGTGGTCGTCGCGCACCGGGAGCACCTGTGGTGGCTGCTGGCCGAAGCGCTGCAGCTCGAGCACATGATCATGTGCCAGTACCTGTTCGCAGAGTTCAGCCTCAAGGACGGTGTCGGCGATGGCTTGACCCCCGAGCAGGCCGACGCCGTCGACCGGTGGCGCAAGAAGCTCCGCGGCATCGCCATCGAGGAGATGCTGCACATCGCCCTGGTGGCGAACCTGATGTCCGCGATCGGGGCGGCGCCGGCCTTCGGGCGGCCCAACTTCCCACAACGGTCGGGTTACTTCCCCGGCGGTGTGCAGCTCGACCTCTTGCCGTTCGGCGAGCAGGCCCTCGATCACTTCCTGTTCCTCGAACGCCCGGAAGGCATGGAGCGCCAGGACGCGGCCGAGTTCGTCGCCACCGCTCCACCACGCGACCCGGTCGACGAGCACGAGACCCTGCCTCGGGGCCAGGAGTTCGCGACCGTCGGTCATCTCTACCGGGGCATCGCCGACGGCCTGGGTGCGCTCTCTTCTCGGCTCGGTGAGCGCGCGCTGTTCGTCGGTTCGCCCCGGGCCCAGGCCACCCCCGAGCTCCTTCAGTGGCCGCAGCTGGTCGCCGTCACCGACCTCGAGTCGGCGCTGGCCGCCGTCGAGGAGATCATCGAGCAGGGTGAAGGGGCCCGGGGAGATTGGAACGAAGCCCACTACGGCCGGTTCCTATCCGTTCGCCAAGAGCTCGACGCCCTGCGGCAGGCCGATCCGACCTTCGAGCCGGCCCGCCCCGTGCTGGCGGCCTTCCTCCGCCAACCGTTCGACATCCCGACCCCTCGGCCGGTCGTCACCGACCCGCAGGCCCGCCGGGTCGCCGAGCTGGCCGGGCTGGCCTACGAGCTGACCCTGCACGTCCTGTTGCGGTTCTTCACCCACACCGACGAGACCGACTCGCAGCTCGGCACCCTCGTGGACGCCGCGCTGGCCCTGATGGCGAAGGTGCTCCAGCCCCTGGGCACCGAGCTGACCACCCTGCCGGTCGGCTCGTCCCACCCTGGCCGCACAGCCGGTTTCGCGTTCGAGATGTACTACGTGATGGGCAACATGACGCCTCACCGCGAGCCGTCCTGGGCCCTGCTTGCCGAACGAGCCCGCATCCTCGCCCACCGCTGCCGCCAGGTCGCAGCCGATCGCAACGACGATGCCCACCCGTCCCCGGCCATCACCGACGCCGCCGAACAGGCTCAAACCGTTGCCGACTCGTTGACCGCCCATGTTCCCGAGGCTCTCCGGCCTCCACCCGGCCAAGAGATCCCGTCGTAGTCAGCAGATGGGGCTGGGGACTTCGGGAAAGTGGAGGTGATGGGATTCGGGAAGGCCCAGGTCGGACGTGCCGGTGGGGAGCAACCGTGGGAGCAATCGGTCTCGCGACCCCTGTGGAGGCAGCTCCGAGGGTGGATCAGCCGTTGGGTTTGGTTTCCCGCTCCCTTGCTTCGGTGTGAACGACTCTGGCCGCGACCATGTCGGGTCAGAGCGCTTTGCTCGGCGAGGGCAGATACCTAGGCCGGCCGATCCGTTCCCGGATGGAGCCCCACCCGCCCGGCTGTCGTCCCTCTCCACGTAATGTTCGCCGCGCGAACGCACCGACTACTACCGCCTCCTCGACAGTGTCGGCCGCGGCGACGCCCAACCTGGCAGGGTCCTCGCCACCCAGGAGTTCCACGACAACCACTGATGACGACCTGGCACAACGCCGCCGGCCCGCCTGAAGCACCCCGTTCTCGACCACCCGCCACCGACCAGGAGAAACCCTCCCGTGCGCAAGATCATCAGCTTCACCCACGCCACCCTCGACGGCTATATCGACGACCCGCACAAGTGGTCGTTCCAGTACTCCAACGAGGAGTTGCAGGACTACGGATTCAAGATGACGCTTGCCGCCGACGCACTGCTGCTCGGCCGCATCACCTACGAAGGCATGGCACAAGCCTGGCCCACCAGGGGCGGCAACCCCTTCGCCGACCACGTCAACTCGATCACCAAGTACGTCGTCGCCTCCCAACCGGTCGACACCACGGCGTGGGATCCGACCGTAGTCATCGCCGGCACCGACCTGCTCGACGAGGTCAGCCGACTGAAGCAGGCCGAAGGCGGCGACATCCTCATCTGGGGCACCGGCCAGCTGACCGACGCCCTCGCCGCGGCCGGCCTGCTCGACGAGTACCGGATCTGCACCTCCCCCGTCATCAAGGGAGGCGGCGAGCCCCTGTTTCGCCCCGCCAGCACCGGCACCGTCGAGCTCCTTGACACCAAGATCTTCGCCACCGGCGCCGTCGTCCACGCCTACCGCCCCACCCCAGCCTGACCCGAACCGAGCCACCCGACGAGAGCGCAACATGAACGACGAGGTCGCTCCCAACCTCGCCGGTGAGCGCCTCGCAACAGGACACATGCCGGTCCCGGCCACCAACGCCCAGCAAGAACCGGTCCGGGCCGGCGTCGCCAGCACCTGCACGACCTGCTCGGTGGTCAGCGTGCGCGGCGCCCGCTACGGGACCGCGAGCTTCACCGGGGCGCGCCGTGGCGGGAAAACCCGAACGCTCCCAGCCGATCGACCGCAGCCTGGTCGAGCGCTTCATCGATGCCGCTACCAGGAGGTACGTGATCCCGTACCCAGGTACGGAGTTCGGGTGGTGGACCTAACGGGACAGCTTTCAAACCCTCAACCTGCTCTGTGCCAGCTCGCTGGTGAGGCCATTCGCCCGAGCGGTGAAGGGCCGAAAGCGGAGCAGCACCCTCCTAAGCCCACCCGACGCCCGAGGGTCCAGACTCAACGTCGGCTAAGCGCGGACCAGATCGCTGAACTCATCGCGGCGTACCGGTCGGGCAAGACCATGAAGGAACTGGCGTCCGAGTTCGGGATCCACCGCACCACAGTCAGCTCACATCTCACCGAGCACGGGGTCTCGGTCCGGCGTGGCGGTCTCGATCAGGATCAGACGGCCGAGGCGGTTCGGCTCTACGAGCAGGGCTGGTCGTCCGGGCGGCTGAGCGAGAAGTTCGGCGTCAGCGCCGACACAGTGCTCACCGTTCTACGGCGGGCCAGGGTGTCGATCAGGCCACGGCGCGGCGGGCCCCACGGCCGGAAGGACTAGATCCAGGAGCGCAGGTCGTCTCGAACAGGGGGATGGGCCGACCCGGATGACGGGGTGGGAACGACTCGGCCAGCAGGCCGAGTCGTTCCACCTTCTGACGGTCGGGCCGGGTCAGGGGGTCACTCGCCGATGGCGCCGCAGGTGATGTTGACCTGGGTGGCGGTCATGGAGCGGGCGCGGTCGGAGGCGACGAAGGCGGCGACGTGGCCGACGTCGGCGAAGCTGGCGGCCCGGCCCAGCAGGGTCTGGTCGATGATGGCCTGCTTGGCCTCCGCCACCTCGGGGATGTCGGGGAACGTCTCGGCGATGCCACCGGTGAGCAGGGTGAGGAGCCGCACGCCGTGGGGCCCCAGCTCGGAGGCCCACTGGCGCCGCAGCGCCTCGACGATGTCCATGCCCACCTGGACCGTGCCCAGGTTCTGGCGGTCCTTCCGGGACACGTAGTCGGCGCCACCGAAGAACAGGATCACCCCGGACTGCTGACGCACCATCTGGCGCGGCGGCGGCCTTCGTGGTGTTCAGCTGCGACCGGACCACCTTGTCCATCGCCGCCGCGAAGTCGTCGACCGGGATGTCGAGCAGCGGCTTGAAGATCGCGTCCTGGGTGATGACGTTCACCGAGATGTCGAGGCTGCCGGCCGTCTTGACCACCGAGTCGGCGTGGTCGTTCACGGCCGCCTCCTCGAGGGCGTCGACGACCGCGGTCTCGACCTGCCCGCCATCGGCCCGGATCGTGCCGGCGACGGCGTCGAGCGTCTCCGGGGTCCGGCCGACCAGGACGCACCGGGCGCCCTCGGCGGCGAAGCCCTTGGCGATCGCACTGCCGATGCTGCCACCGCCGCCGTAGATCACGGCCGTCTTGTTCTCCAGCAACATGGGATTCCTCCTGCACGGGTTGTGTCAGGAGGCATCGTCGACCTCCGGGGCCGCCCCCGCATCGGTCACGTTGCCCGTCTGTCACCGGTCGACCCCCGCCGACATAGGTCATCGGCCCCTGCCGCCGACCATCAGCCGACCCGGATGACCAGGACCGCCGACCAGGTCACCGGCCACAGACTCCGGGGTGACCGGATGACCGGGTGGCCGGAGTGGCCGGGGTCGCAGGGTCACCAGGGCGACCGGGGTTGCCGGGCACCAGGTGACACGGTCAGAGGTCGAGCGCGGCGAGCTCCGTGCGACGGCTGACGCCGAGCTTCGGGAAGGCGTTGGAGAGGTGGTGGCCGATGGTCCGGGGGCTCAGGTACATCTGGGCGGCGATCTCCTTGTTGGTCAGGCCGGCGGCAGCCAGCCGGACCACCTGGAGCTCCTGGGGCGTGAGGCGGGTGGCCAAGTCGGCGGCGTGCGGGCGGGCCAGTGGCCGGGCGCCGAGGGCGGCCAGCTCCGTCCGGGCCCGCTGCGCCCAGAGCTCGGCCCCGAGCTTCTCGAAGCCCTCGGTGGCGGCCTGCAGCTGCTGGCCGGCCTCGGTGCGCCGGCGGCGGCGCCGCAGCCACTCGCCTCCCAGGAGCTGGGTGCGGGCCCGGTCGTAGGGCGAGGCGCACCGCTCCAGCGCCTCGACCAGCGGGGCCTCGGCGCCGTCGTCGTCGAGCAGCGCCCGGCAGCGGAGGGCCAGGGCCGCCGCCGCGGGGGTGGCCGCGCTCTCGGCCCATCGGGACAGCTCGGCCGCCGGGCCCTGCGCCCGGTCGGGCTGCCCGGCGCGGACGGCCGCCTCCACCAGGTCGGCGGCCGCCCGGATGGGGAGGTCGCGCCCGGCCGCGCCGTGGCAGACCTCTTCGAGCTGGTCGAGCGCGGCGTCGAAGCGGCCGGCGGCGAGGTCGAGCAGGCCGAGTCCCCACGCCACGAGCGCCGCGCCGCCGGGATGCCGCTCGGCCACCACGGGCCGGACCTCGGCGGCGAGTGTCCGGCAGCCGTCCTCGTCGCCGTGGACCGCCGCCAGCCAGACGGCGATCGACCGCAGCACGGCGGTCTGGGTGGTCATGCCCAGCTCCTCGGCGAGCGGAACGCCCTCCCCCAGGCAGGTCTGGGCGGCGGCGAGGTCGCCCCGCAGCATGTGCCCGAGGGCGAGGATCTCCAGCGCGTACGGGATCCACGTCAGCTTCCCGTGGACGCGGGCGTCGTCGACCATGGCGCTCATCACGGCGACAACGGCGTCGTCGTCGGCCAGCAGCAGCCCGCTGAACCCGGCGACGACACGGTGGAGGTCGTCGAGCGGCCGCACCCGAGCAACGCGCAGCAGCTCCCCGATCGGGGCGGCGGCCCGCTCCGGCCGGCCGTCGAGCATGTCCGCCCAGGCGATCATCGCCGCGTTGGCCAGCGCCCCGTCGGAGCCGTCGGGCAGGCGGAGCCGCCGCAGGTGCTCGACAGCCTGCCCGAGCAGCCCGGGGTCGCTGGCGTCCTTCGCCGCGCACGTGGCCTCGATGAGGATGAGCGCGGCGCTCTCGGGGTCGTCGTCGGGCACCAGGGCGGCGGCCTGGAGCGCCAGGACGGCGTCCGCCTCGGGGGACACCCGCTCGTAGCGCACCTGGGCCCGGAGGAAGACGGCGTCGGCGAGGACACTGCGGTCCCCGGTGAGCGACTCGGCCTCGGTGGCGAGGCGCTCGGCCCGGTCCGGGTGGCCTGCCGCGTACGCGGCGTGCGCGGCCTTCACCAGGCGCACCGCCTTCAGCTCGGGGTCAGTGCTCAGCCGGGCGGAGCGGTCGTAGGCGGCGGAGACCGCCATCGCCCCGCCCCGGGCCTCGGCCCGCTCCGCCGTCCGTTCCAACTCCGCCGCCACGGCTTCGTCGGGCGCGGTGGTCGCGGCGGCGAGGTGCCAGGCGCGGCGGTCGGTGTCGGTCTCGGCGTCGGCGAACGCCCGGTGGACGGCGACCCGGCGATGGTGCGGGGCGTGCTGGTAGGCGGCGGCGCGGATCAGCGGATGGCGGAACGTCAGCCCCGAAGGCGACAGGGTGACGAGCCGCGCCTGCTCGGCAGGCTCGAGGTCGCCTGGCGACGCGCCGACCGCGGCCATGGCCCGGAGGATCACGTCGAGGCGGGCGGCGCTGTCGGCGGCCGCCACCTCCAGGGCCAGGCGGGTCGCCTCCGGGAGGCCGGCGATCTGGGTGCGGAAGGCCTCCTGGACCCGCCAGGTGACCCGCAGGGGCCCGACCTGCTCGGCGGGGTCGACGGTCCCGGTGTCCTGCGCCGCCCGGCGGGTCGTGCCCAGCTCGATGATCGCCAGCGGGTTGCCGCCCGCCTCGGCGAGGACCCGGTCCCGGAGGGGCGCCGCCAGCCCGGGCGCCCGCTCGTCGAGCAGGTCGGCGGCGGCCGCGGGCGGCAGGCCCGGGACCTCCAGCGACTCGACCCCCGGCGCCGCGAACGGGACGGCGACGTGGCGGGCCGCGAACAGCATCACCACCGGGTCGACCTGGAACCGGCGGGCGGCGAACAGCAGCGCGTCCGACGAGCTCTGGTCCAGCCACTGGGCGTCGTCGACGACGCACACCAGCGGCTCCTCGGCGCTCAGCTCGGCCAGCAGCCCCAGGGTGCCGGCGCCGACCAGGAACCGGCTGGGCACCGGGCCCTCGGCCAGGCCGAACGCCGTGCGCAGCGCCGCCGCCTGCGGTCCAGGGAGGCGGTCCAGGCGGTCGAGGAACGGGTGCAGGAGCAGGTGGAGGGCACCGAAGGGCAGCTCGGCCTCCGACTCGATCCCGACGCCCCGCACCACCCGCATCCCCGTGGCCCCCGCCGACCGGACCGCGTGGTCCAGCAGCGCCGACTTGCCGATCCCGGCGTCGCCCCGGACCACCAGGGCGCCGCTGCGCCCGTCGCGCGCTGCGCCCAGCAGGCGGTCGATCGCCGCCTGCTGCTCCTCACGTCCCACGAGCTCGGACACACAGCTCCTTCGACTGGTCGACTGGCCGGGGGAACGCCCAGTCTGCCGCGAACCAGCCGGTCTTCCAGGAGCGTGGGATGTGGTCGCCGTAGCGGGCGTCTCCTCGCTCCATCGCAGGTCGGCCCTCATCCAGTCGCGCATCATCTGCAGCGTGCTCGTACAAAGTGGGCGCAGTTCCGCAAGCCCTCCGTGTCTCCAAGCCCGCGCCGCCATCGGGACTCAAACCCTCAACTACAACAGCCCTGTCGCCGCTACCAGGAGGTACGTGGCAGAGGCCAGGACGACCGGACCACGTACCAGATCCACCGCCGGACCTAACAGGACATCCTCCCGGAGCCACGATCGGTGTCGCCACCAGGAGGTACGTAGATTCGTACAGCGATACGCATCTACGGGCCGGTGGAGGTGATGGGATTCGAACCCACGACTTCTTCGATGCGACCGAAGCGCTCTAGCCAGCTGAGCTACACCCCCGTACGGGACGGCTCATCGTAGCGGACGGGCCCCGGCGCCCCGCCACCTCCGGCGGGCATCCGGCGGGGCGTCGCAAACCGATCCGTGCCTCGGCGGGCATCGCGCCCTATGCTGGAGAAAGTCTGGAGTCCCGCCCAGCGCGGCGGAACGCCCCTCCCCGGGTGGTGTTCTGCGCTGCCTGTGCTGGACGCATTCCCCCGGGTCTCCCTGACGGCGGGGGTGCGGCGCGGAGGAGCGCCGGATTGACGTATGGATGAGGCCACGCGAGCGATGGAATCGGCCGCCTGGGCGGCGGTCGACGGCGTCGCCACAACAGAGCAGCTCGCCCTGCTGGAAGCCGACGCGCCTGGGTGGCGGCGGGCCCTCGAGCGGATGCTCGACGACACCGAGGAGAACCTCGACGCCGTCCGCGACCTCTCGGGGGCCGAGCGCGACCAGGTCCTCGCCGACCTCGAGGCCGAGCTCGAACGGCTCGAGCTCGCCTACGACCGGCTGACCGGGGCGTCCGACGCCGCCGACGCCGTGCTCGTCGCCCCCGACCCCGTCGGCGAGGTGCGGCTCCAGGCCTCGTGGTCGGCCAACGAGGTGGTCGTGTGGGCGGCCGGGCCCGACACGGTCCCCGCCAACCACGACGACCTGTCCGACCGCCTCGAGGGCATCGGCGGCCCGGCCGTCGGCTGGAACCAGCACCGGGGCGTGCCGCTGCCGACGGGCGACCGGGCCGCGGCCCTGTCGATCCCGGTGGCCGACGCCCTCGGCTGGCTGGTGGCGGTCGGCGGCGGGCTGGGCGGTGACGGCGTGGGTTCCAGCGTGACCTGGCTGGGCCGGGTGGCGGTGTTCGCGGTGCGGGTGGTGGCCCGAGGGGCGATCGTCCCGGCGCTGCGCAGCAGCCGACGATCCGACGGCCGCACGCTCGACCTGCACGTCCGGTGGATCCCCGCCGACGTCGATCACGCGGCGGTCGAGGAGCTGGCGGGCGCCATGCCCGGTCCGGTCGTGGCCATGTCCCGCGCCGACGCCAAGGCCGTCGTGCTCGAGGTCGTGCGGGCCGTGGTCGACGCCATCGCCTCCGACGCCGCCGGCCGGGTCGAGATGCCCGCCCCGCCGCCGGTCGTCCGCACCGGCGCCGACGTGGGCGAGGCCGTCATCACCCGGCTGGACGGCTCGGGCTTCGTGGCCCCGGTCGCCGCCGGCCTCGAGGTCTCCAAGCGGCTCGAGCGCTGGGTCAAGCCGGTCACCGGCGCCGGCCGCTCGCGGCTCGTCGTGCAGCTCGACCCGCCCGACTCGAGCGGCGCCTGGTACCTGTCGGTGCTCGGCCGCGGCGCCGAGGGCGGGCTCCTGCCCATCGAGCTCGCGTTGACCGACAGCCGCTCGACCAAGCCGATGGCCGACGACCTCGCCCGCCTCGAGCGCCTCTACCCCGTGCTGCTGCGGGCCGGCGGCCAGCGCCGCGGCCAGGTGTACCTGAAGCAGGACGAGGCGTGGGAGCTGATGACCGTGACCGGCGCCACCCTCGAGGCCGCCGGCTTCGACGTGAAGGTGCCGGCCCTGTCGCGCCGCTCGCCGTCGCCGACGCTGCGCCTGTTCACGGTGCCGTCGTCCGACACGGTCGTCGGCGCCCACCAGCTCAGCGACGTCCGCTGGTCGGCCGTGTTCGACGACGTCGAGCTGACCGCGGCCGACATCTCCCGCCTGGCCGCCGAGGCCCGCCCGCTGGTCCGCTCGCGGGGCGGTGGGTCGAGCTCAACCGCGCCGACCTCAAGGAGGCGGCGGCCGCCCTCGCCGAGCGGGCCGACCAGACCCGGATGACCGGTGCCGAGATCCTGCGCCACGCGGTCGGGCTCGAGGGCTCACCGCTGACGGGGGGCGTCACGGTCGAGGGCGCCGGGTGGGCCACCGACCTGCTGGCCCGGGCGCAGGACGCCCCCACCGATCCGGTCACGCGGCCCGAGGGCTTCCGCGGCCAGCTCCGGTCCTACCAGGCCGAGGCGCTGGCCTGGCTCGGCTTCCTCGACGCCGTCGAGCTGGGCGGGTGCCTCGCCCTCGACATGGGCCTCGGCAAGACGCCCACCGTGCTCGCCCACATCCGCCGCACCATGAGCGACTGCGCGGCCCTCGTCGTCGCCCCGCCGGCCGTCGTCGGCAACTGGGCGGCCGAGGCGCAGCGCTTCACCCCCGACCTGAAGGTCGTCATCCACCACGGTGCGGCGCGGGCCTCGGCCGGCGAGCTCGAGCGGGCCTTCGGCCGCGCCGACATCGTCATCACCACCTACGGCACGGCCGTCCGCGACATCGACGCCCTGTCCGCTCTCACGTGGGACCGGGTCGTCCTCGACGAGGCGCAGGCGATCAAGAACCCGGCCAACGAGACCGCGCAGCAGCTGCGGCGCCTCAACGCCCGCACCCGCCTGGCGCTCACGGGGACGCCCGTCGAGAACGGGCTGGGCGACCTGTGGTCCATCCTCGACTTCGTGAACCCCGGCCTGGTGGGCGCACGCCCGGCGTTCATCTCGCAGCTCTCGGGCGAGGGTGAGCAGGCGCTGCGGGCGCTGAACGGCCTGCTGGTGTTCCGCCGGACCAAGTCCGAGCCCGAGGTGGCGGCCGAGCTGCCCGACCGCATCGACGAGCTCGACCACTGCCGCATGACCAGCGAGCAGATCGGCCTCTACCAGGCCGTGCTCGACCGGCTCGTGAACACGACCGCCGATGCGGCCGGCGAGCCGCGGCAGGGGGCGATCCTGGCGGCGATCACGGCGCTCAAGCAGATCTGCAACCACCCGGCGGCGTACGAGGACGACGGTCGCCCGCTCGCCGGGCGGTCGGGCAAGCTGGCCCGGCTCGAGGAGATCGTCGAGTCGGTGTTCGCCGCCGGCGAGCGCATCCTGGTGTTCACCCACTTCGCCGAGTGGGGCAAGCGCCTGGCCGACCATCTCACGCAGGTCACCGGCGTGCCGATCGCCTGCTACCACGGCGGGCTCGCCCGCGGCGCCCGCGACAAGCTGATCGCCGACTTCCAGAACGGCGAGGGCCCGGGCGCCCTGGTGCTGTCGCTCAAGGCGGGTGGCACGGGGCTGAACCTGACGGCCGCCAGCCACGTCGTGCTCTACGACCGCTGGTGGAATCCGGCGGTCGAGGACCAGGCCCGCGACCGGGCGTGGCGCATCGGCCAGACCCGCACGGTCGTGTCGCACCGGCTGGTGTGCCCGGGAACGGTCGACGAGCGGGTCGAGGAAGTCGTCGCCGGCAAGCGGCACATCGCCGACCTCGTGCTGCCCAAGTCGAGCTCGCTCGCCGACCTCGACGCCGACCAGCTGCGCGTGGCGCTCGGCATCCGGCCCGAGTCGCTGCTCACCGAGGACGCATCCTGATGGCCGACCAGAACCACCAGAAGAAGGGCTCGTCGCGGCGCCGCCGCCGGCAGAACGCCAAGGCGAAGCAGCAGAAGCCCGTCGACCTGTGGCGGCCCGTGCCGCCCCTGGCCGACGTGCGCCCGATCACGCCGGCGAGCGACCCGACGGCGCTGCTGCGCTCGCTCGGCGAGCCCCCGTCGCCGCTGCCCGGCGCGGCCGAGATCGCCGTGGCCCAGGTGATCGACCGGGCGTCGGGCCTGGCCACGGCCCTCGCCGCCGCCGGCGGCCTGCTGGCCATGCCGGGCGTCGACGACGACCCCGACGACGAAGAGCAGGGCTGACCCCGCCAGGGACGCGATTCCGGTCCCGCCTGAAGGCCAGCAACGACCAGACGTGACGGCCCGACCTGCCCCATGACGCCCCGGCGTGCCACCAACGGTTCGGCCGCGCGTTCGCCGGCGGCAACGAGCCGTTCGCCTACGGCCGTCAGACTCGTCACTGCCTGCCACGGGCTCGTGCCCGGCAGGCCCGGGGGTGCTCGACGAGTGGGGGTGCGGGATGCCGGGGCGCAGCCAAATCACGCGGCGGCAGGTGCTGGCAGGGGCGACGGCGTCGGGGGTCCTCGTCGCGTTCGGCGGCGAGAAGGCGCTGGCCCGCGAGTTCCCGCGTGCTCCCCGGCTGCAGTCGAACCCGTTCACGCTCGGGGTCGCATCCGGCGACCCGCTGCCCGACGGCGTCGTGCTCTGGACCCGCCTGGCGCCCGAGCCGCTGACCGCGGACGGCGGGCTGGGCGGGGCCGGCAACCTCGAGGTCGGCTGGGAGGTGGCCCGCGACGAGCGCATGCACCGGGTGGTCCGGCGCGGCCGCGCCGTCGCGCCGGCCGACCTGGCGCACTCCGTGCACGTCGACGTGCGCGGCCTCGAGCCCGGCCGCGAGTACTGGTACCGGTTCACGGCCAACGACTGGGCCTCGCCGCCCGCCCGGACGCGCACGGCGCCGGCGCCCCACGACCGCCTCGACCAGATGACGTTCGCGTACGCCACGTGCCAGAAGTGGGAGGAGGGCTTCTACAACGCCTACGCCCACATGGCGGAGGAGGACCTCGATCTGGTCGTCTTCCTCGGCGACTACACCTACGAGTACGGCATCGACCCGGCGACCGGCGGCGTCCGGGGCGTCGAGCTGCCGCCGGAGTACGCCGACGAGACCGTCACGCTCGACCAGTTCCGGCTGCGCCACGCGCTCTACAAGACCGACGGCGACCTGCAGCGGGCGCACGCCCGCTTCCCGTTCGTCGTGACGTGGGACGACCACGAGGTCGACAACGACTACACGGGCGACATCCCCGAGGACGGCACGCCGCCCGAGGTGTTCCGCCTGCGGCGGATCGCCGGCTACCAGGCCTTCTACGAGCACCTGCCACTGCGGGCACCGGCACAGCCCGACCGGCGCGGGCAGTCACGGCTCTACCGGTCGATCCCGTGGGGGTCGCTGGCCGAGTTCGTCGTCGTCGACACGCGCCAGTACCGCAGCGATCATCCGGTGGGCGATGGGGAGCATCCGTACGGGCCCGCGTCGTTCGACCCGTCCCAGACCGTGCTCGGCGCCGAGCAGGAACGCTGGGTCCGCCAGCGGTTCCGCCACAGCCGGGCCCAATGGAACGTGCTGGCCAACCAGGTGCTGTTCTCCGAGCTCGCCCACGAGCCCGGACCCAACTCCCGCTACTGGCAGGACGCCTGGGACGGCTACCCAGTCGCCCGCCGGCGGCTGATCGACGACATGCTCGCGGCCCGGTTGCGCAACCCGTTCGTGATCACCGGCGACTGGCACTCCACGTTCGTCAACGACGTGCACGTCGACTTCGTGGACCCGGCCTCGCCCGTCGTCGCCACCGAGATCGTGGCGCCCGCCGTGACCTCCAACGGCGACGGCCCGGTGTACGGCCCGTATTACGGGCCGATGATCGAGTTCAACCCGCACATCCGGTTCTTCGACGGCGACCGCAAGGGCTACGTCCGCTGCGCGGTCGGCCGGGACCGCCTGCACGCCGACCTGCGCTACGTCGAGCGGGTGGGCGCGCCGGGCGCGCCGGTCGAGACGTTCGCCAGCTTCGTCGTCGAGGACGGCCGCCCCGGCGCGGTGCCCGCCTGACGCCCGGCTGATGCCAGCCCTCGCCGCCGGCGAGTTTCCACAGCCGGTTCGGGCGTCAGGACCCCCGAACCGGCTGTGGAAATCCTGTGGACGACGATGACCTCGGGGCCGCCGACCGGGGAGCGGGGGAGTGTCCCCGGTCGGCGGCCCCGTGACCTCACGACGTCAGGGCGGGCTCGGGTGTGACATCCGGGGCGATGGCGGGGCCGCGGCCCGGCTCGTACTCGGGCTCGGGCAGGCCCACGCCGCCCTCGACGTCGAGGTTGGGCAGCAGCCGGTCGAGCCAGCCGGGCAGCCACCAGTTCCAGTCGCCGAGCAGGCGCATGGTCGCCGGCACGAGCACGATGCGCACCACGGTGGCGTCGATGAACACGGCGGTGGCGAGGCCCAGGCCGAACATCTTGATGAGCGGGTCGTCGCCCAGCACGAAGGCGGCGAACACGCTGATCATGATGAGCGCCGCCGACGTGATGACCCGGGCCGTGGCCGAGATGCCCTCGACGACGGCGGCGGTGTTGTCCCGGCGGTGCAGGTACTCCTCGCGCACCCGGGTCAGCAGGAACACCTCGTAGTCCATGCTCAGCCCGAACAGGATGGCGAAGAGCATCATCGGCATGAACGACACGATCGGCACGGTCTCCTCGACGCCGACCAGGCCCTTCAGCCAGCCCCACTGGAACACCGCCACGATCACGCCGTAGGCGGCGCCGATCGACAGCAGGTTCATGGCCGCCGCCTTCAGCGGGACGGCCACCGACCGGAACACCATCATCAGCAGGATGACCGACAGCAGGATCACGGCCCCGACGAAGTACGGCAGCCGGTCGGCCACCTTGTCGGACATGTCGATGAACGTGGCGGTCTGGCCGCCGACGTAGACCTCGGCCCCGGTGCCGGCCGTGGCCTCGGGGATGATGTCGCTGCGGAGGTGGTGCACGAGGTCGGTGGTGCGCTCGTCCTGGGGCGACGTCGTGGGGATGACCCGGAGCACCGCGGCCGTGCCGTCCTCGTTGGGCACGATGGGGGCGACCGCCTGCACGGCCGGGTCGGCGGCAGCCGCCTCGGCCAGGGGCGCCAGGTCGTCGACCGAGGCGTCGCCGAGGTCGGCGGACAGGATCAGCGGGCCGTTGAACCCGGGGCCGAACCCGTCGGCCAGCAGGTCGTAGGCCTGCCGGGTGGTGAGCGACTGTGGGCTGGCGCCGTTGTCGGTCATGCCCAGGCGCATGGCGAAGGCGGGGGCCGCCAGCAGCCCGAGCACGAGGGTGCCCGAGACCAGGTACCGCCACGGGTGGGCCGACACCTGCCGGCCCCAGCGGTGCCACAGCGACTCCCGGCCGGGGATGCCGGCGCCGGCCCGCATGCCGGGCACGCGGATGGCGTCGATGCGGTGCCCGGCGAACCCGAGCAGGGCGGGCAGCAGCGTCAGCGAGATGGCCACCATCACGGCCACGGTCAAGGCCGCCATCAGCCCCATCACGGTGACGGCCGGGATGCCGGCGATGGCGAGGCCGCAGATGGCGATGACCACGGTGGCGCCGGCGAACAGCACGGCCGCGCCGGACGTGGCGATGGACCGGCCCGCCGCCTCCTCGACGGTCATCCCGCCCCGCAGGTTCTCGCGGTGGCGGGTGACGATGAACAGCGCGTAGTCGATGCCGACGCCGAGGCCGATCATGGCGGCGAGGATCGGGGAGATCGAGTTCACGTCGGCGAATGAGGCCACGAGCGTGATGAGCCCGAGGCTGGTGGCGAGGCCCACGAGAGCCGTGCCGATCGGCAGGCCCATGGCGATGACCGAGCCGAACGCGACGAGCAGGACGACGACGGCGACGAGGATGCCGATGATCTCCTGGCCGCCCGGCTCCTCCTGCACCGCCTCGCTGGGCAGGTCGCCGCCCAGCTCCATGCGCACGGCACCGCTGGCGTCGGCGGTCGCCTGCGTGGCCTCGAGGCGGGCGAAGGCCTCCTCGCGTATGCCCTCGGAGGGCCGGTCGTACTGGACGTCGACGTAGCCGATGCGGCCGTCGGCGCTGGTCTGCAGCTCGCCGACCTCGCCGACGTCGGGCTGCCCGGAGACGTCGTCGACCGCAGCCTCGATGGCGGCGGCCGCCGCGGGCTCGGCCAGCGTGCCGTCGCCGTCGGCCTCGAAGACCAGCTGGGCCGACGTGCCGGCGGCCGCGGGGAAGTCGGCCTCGAGCACGTCGAGGGCCTGCTGCGACTCGACCCCGGGGATGTCGAAGGCGTCGGAGGTCTCGCCGCCGCGCGCCCCGGCGATGCCGAGGACGGCGACGGCCAGCGCGGCCCAGACGAGCAGGACGAGGCGGCGTCGGCGGACCGCGGCGCGGCCGAGCCGGTACAGGAGGGAGGTCATGCCCGCCACTTTGTGACATATGACTGCCACTTGTCAACACTCTGCCAAAGACGTACGGTGTGACACATGACATCGACACGCCAACGTGCAGCCATGTGTCACATGACACGTCGGGGCATACTTGCGGCGTGAAGAAGATCGTCGACGCCGCCGAGAGTCTGCGCGAGCGCAAGAAGGCGCGCACGCGCGAGGCGATCATCGACGCCGCCCTCGAGCTGTTCGAGCAGAAGGGCTACGACGCCACCACCGTTGAGGACATCGCCGCGGCCGCCGACGTGTCCCCCCGTACGTTCTTCCGCTACTTCGACTCCAAGCTCGACCTGATCATGGTCCGCAGCGACACCAAGCACACGCTGATCGGCCCGCTGCTGCTCGCCCGACCCCCCGACGAGGGGCTGCTGGGTGCCATGCGCGAGGTCATGCGCTGCGAGCTCGACGCCCAGCTCGACGACCCCCGGGTCAAGCGCGAGTTCCAGGTCATGCTGACGACGCCGAGTCTCCACAACCTCGCCCGCGAGCACTTCTACGAGGAGGAGGCCGAGATGGTGCCGGCGATCGCCGCCCGCCTCGGCGTCTCGCCCGACAGCCTCGTCGCCCACGTGGTGACCGGCATGGTCACCTCCGCTGTGTGGGCCACCGTCAACCGGTGGCTCGCCGAGGGCCCCGAGCTCGACCTCGACCGGCTGAACGGGATGATGGACGAGACGTTCGCCCTCCTCGCCGACGGCGTCGACCGCGCCGTCGCGGCCGGCCGCGACTAGACAAGAACGCGTTCTTCACAGCTGGCGCGAGGAGACCGAACGATGGGCACCAACCAGCGGGCGCAGATCACCATGACCGACGCGGAGATCGCCGCGTTCGTCGAGTCCAGTCGCACGGCCACCATGGCCACCGTCGGCCCCACCGGCACGCCACACCTCGTGGCCATGTGGTATGCGGTGATCGACGGCCAGATCTGGTTCGAGACGAAGAGCCGCTCGCAGAAGGCCGTGAACCTCCGGCGCGACGACCGCATCACCTGCATGATCGAGGACGGCCTGACCTACGACACGCTGCGCGGGGTGTCGCTCGAGGGGCGGGCCACGATCGTCGATGACCCCGACGCCCTCTGGGCCGTGGGGGTCAACGTGTGGGAGCGCTACACCGGGCCGTACACCGAGGAGGCCCGGCCGCTCGTCGAGTTCATGCTCAACAAGCGGGTGGCGGTGCGGGTCGAGGTCGAGCGCGTGCGCTCGTGGGACCACCGCAAGCTCGGCATGGAGCCCATCCCCGTCGGGGGCACGACCGCACGGATCGCGGCATCCTGAGGGGCATGGCTCCCGCAGACCCGATCGCCCCCTGGCCGTCGCTGCCGATCGCCGACTGGCAGGACACCCGCGACACCCTGCACCTCTGGACCCAGGTGGTCGGCAAGGTCAAGCTCGCCCGGACACCGCTGGTGAACCACTGGTGGAACGTGACCTTCTTCGTCACGGACCGCGGCCTGACGACGGGGGTGATGCCGGGCGGCCCCGGCGGTGGGTTCCAGATGGACTTCGACCTCGTCGACCACCGCCTGCGCATCGGCCGGGCCGACGGGGCCGGCACCGAGGTCGCCCTCGAGCCCCGCTCGGTCGCCGACTTCTACGCCGAGGTGGTCGCCCGGCTGGACGAGCTGGACCTGGCCACACCGATCTGGACGATGCCCGTCGAGATCGAGGGGGCGATCCCGTTCACCGACGACCACGACCATGCCAGCTACGACGCAGGCGCCGTCGAGGTCTTCCACCGGGCCCTCGTGGACATGGACCGCGTGTTCTACCGCTTCCGCGCGGGCTTCGTGGGCAAGTGCAGCCCGGTCCACTTCTGGTGGGGCGGCTTCGACCACGCCGTGACGCGCTTCTCGGGCCGCACTGCGCCACCCCACCCCGGCAGCGCCCCCAACTGCGGGCCCCACGTCATGCGCGAGGCCTACTCGCACGAGGTCAGCAGCGCCGGCTACTGGACCAGCGGCTCGGACGAGGGCACGTTCTACTCGTACGCCTACCCCGAGCCGCCGGGCTACGCGGACTGGGGCGACCTGCCCGAGGGCGCCTCGTACCTCGCCGAGCTGGGCGAGTTCGTGCTCCCCTACGCCACCGTGCGGGCCGCCGCCGATCCCGACGCCCTGCTGGCTGACTTCCTCCAGCGCACCTACGTCGCGGCCGCCGACCTGGGCGACTGGGACCGCTCCGCGCTCGAGCACGCCTGACTGCGGGGCGACGTCAGACGCCGAGCACCGCGGCGAATGCCTCGGCGATCACGCCGTAGCCGTCCGAGTTGGCGTGGATGTCGGGGCCGTGTGGTGGACCAGTGCAGATCCAGACGAGGGTGCAGGCGTTGTAGACGCTGAGGGGCACGAGGCCAACGTGCTTCAGCTCGATCAGCGTCGTGAAGTCGGTGACGGCGAAGGCCGACTCGACGTCGGCGACCGGCACGCCCGCCCTGGCGTACAGCGACTCCAGGAGGTTGTTGAACGCGACGGTCCTGGCGGCGGCCGCCTGGCCGGCTGCGGGGTCCGCGAACCACTGCACCACGTCGGGGCCGAAGTAGTTCATGCCGACGATCGGGACGTCGGGCCCTGCGTGCCCGCGGAGCGTGCCGAGGATGTGCGGCAGGTTGGTCATGATCTGCGGGACGAAGCAGGTCGGGTCGCCGCGACAGTCGAGGAAGATGTCGTTGGCCCCGAGGTCGATCGTGATGAAGGCGATCTCGCCCCGATGCTCGTCCAGGAAGTCGACGGCGTCACCGAGCTGGGAGCCCGTGTCGTACGAGCAGCGGCCGCCCGCGATCATGGTTGCCGTGCTCTCGCCGCCGCAGCCCAGCTTGACCAGGCGGAGCTGGTCACCGCCGCCGTCGCGTGCCAGCTTGAGCAGCTGGTCGGCGTACCCCTGGTTGTAGCCCGCGGCCGAGCTGCTGGTGTGCGGGCCACCGATCGGCTGGAGGCCCTGCGCCAGCGAATCGCCGAGCGACAGGTAGTACGTGGCCGCCTTCGGGGCAGCGTCGACCGGGGTAGGGCGCGACGCTGCGCTCGCCGACACGAGCAGCACCGCGAGCCCGAGCAGCGACCAGCATGTGGTCCGCCTCGACCTGCCAGCAGCATGGTGGGGGTGCGTCATCGCGGTCCCGCCTCCTGTGAGGGGGCGGGTCGCCCGTGCCGCAACGCCGTGCCTGGTCGCCCGCCCGGCACGTCAAACCTCTCGCCGCACCGTACGACCGGCGCTGTCATCGGGCAACACTCCGACACCTGAGCGGCCGACATGACCCGCGCCGTGTGGCCGGCCGGAAGGCGTGGCCGTCGAGTCACACGACAGACTGCCGGCCATGGCCACACCGTTCGCCAACTACCAGAACGAGATCTACCTCACCGGGACGACGGGGCAACGCCCGCCGTTCACCACCGACCTGAGCCGGCTCGAGGACGCCGCCCGGGAGGTACTCGACCCGCAGGCCTTCGGCTACGTCGCGGGCAGTGCCGGCAGCACGTCGACGGCCAGGGCCAACCGCGCCGCCTTCGAGCGGTGGCGCATCGTGCCCCGCATGCTGCGCGACGTCAGCGAACGCGACCAGTCGACGACCGTGCTGGGCGCGGCGATGCCCGCCCCGGTCCTGCTGGCGCCGGTGGGCGTGCAGACGATCGTCCACCCTGACGGCGAGCTGGCCTCGGCGCGGGCCGCGGCGACCCTCGGGCTGGTGTTCGTCCACTCCACGGCCGCGGCCCACTCGATCGAGCAGGTGGCCGAGGCGTCGGGCGACGGCCAGCGCTGGTACCAGCTCTACTGGCCGAACGAGCGCGCGGTGGCCGCGTCGCTGGTGGGCCGGGCCGAGGCCGCCGGGTACACGGCCCTCGTCGTCACGCTCGACACGTTCGTGATGGGGTGGCGGCCGACCGACCTCGACACCGCCTACCTGCCGTTCCTGCAGGGCGTCGGCATCGCCAACTACCTCACCGACCCGGCCTTCACCGCCCCGCTCGGCCCCGACGCGGCGGAGTTCGACAAGGTCTTCCGCTGGGCGGGCATCTTCGGCAACCCGTCGCTGACCTGGGACGACCTCGTGTGGCTACGGGAGCAGACCGCGCTGCCCATCGTGCTCAAGGGCATCCTGCACGCCGACGACGCCCGCGCCGCCGTCGAGGCGGGGGTGGACGGCATCGTCGTGTCGAACCACGGCGGTCGCCAGGTCGACGGCGCCATCGCCTCGCTCGACGCGCTGCCGGGCGTGCTCGAGGCGGTCGGCGGCGCGATCCCTGTCCTGCTCGACTCGGGCGTGCGCACCGGCGCCGACGTCGTCAAGGCCGTGGCGCTCGGCGCGGCGGCGATCCTCTACGGGCGGCCGTACGTCTACGGCCTCGGCCTCGGTGGGCAAGCCGGGGTCGAGCACGTCCTGCGGTGCCTCCTCGGCGAGATGGACGTGACGATGGCCCTGTGCGGGCGCCGCTCGCTGGCCGACCTCGGCCCCGACGTGCTGACCCGCCAGCCGGCCTGACCAGTCCAGCCTTTTCGGACATTCCGGGGTTCTGCACTGTCGCGATCTGCCCTATCGTGACGAGACACATGGACGGGCCGATGCCATCCGCAGCCGCAGGGGAGCCGGTCGAGTTCGAGGTGGGCGACGAGCCCACCCCGGCGATGTATCGCGCCATCGCCGAGACCGCGGTCAACCCCTTCGCCATCATCGACGACGACGGCGTGTTCCGCTGGGTGGGCCGGTCGATCGAGGAGCTCCTCGGCTGGCAACCCGAGGACCTCGTCGGAAAGACGATGGACACGATCGTGGCGCCCGAGTCGCTCGCGGACGTGGTGGCTGCGTTCGTCGAGCTCGCGAACCTGCCCCCGCAGACCTGCTATCCACGCGGCGGGGTCGGGCAGACCGCGGATCTCATCTGCCGCGACGGCACCACCACGCCCTGCAGCATCATCGCCGCCACCAGGTCGCAGACCGGGCTGCCCTACCACATCGTCTTCGCACGCCGTGCCGGCCACGAGAAGGCGCTCGACAACGCGCTCGAGGCCATCGCCCAGCACGCCGAGGTCCGCGAGGTCCTCGAGCACCTGGTGGCCTCGCTCAAGCAGTCGGTCCCCGCGTGCATCGTGGCCATCGGCGACGGATGGCAGGGTCGACGCTTCACGATCACCGCGGGCGACGCGGTCGATCTCCTGGTCGATGAGCCCAGCTCGCCGTGGGCCCGGGCGATGGCCACGGGCGAGGACGCCGTGGTCACCAGCCTCGACGACCTGCCCCCATCGCTCGCGGGCCTTGCCCGAGCACGCGGTATGGCCTCTTGCTGGGTGCATCCGGTGATTCTCCCCGGCGACCCGCTTCCCGCGGCCGCGCTGGTGATGTGGCGGCCCTTCGACAGCGTGCCGACCCGGTTCACCTGGGCAGCCGTCCATCGCGCGGGGCGGTTGCTCGAGCTCACCCTCCAGTGGGACCGCAGCCACCGGGCGCTCGAGTTCGCGGCCACGCACGACACGCTCACCGGCCTGGCCAACCGCCCGGCATTCGCCGCCCGCCTCGAGGAGATCGCCAAGCTCGCCGAGGGCGAGGGGGCGGTGCTGTTCATCGACCTCGACGACTTCAAGCCCGTCAACGACGACGTCGGGCACCTCGCCGGCGACCACGTGCTGGAGGTGGTCGGCGACCGGCTCGGCCGCGCCCTGCGGCCGGGCGACCTGGTGGCCCGGTTCGGAGGCGACGAGTTCGCGGTGCTGTGCGAGCGCCTGACCGACGTCGACACCGCCGGCGCCGTCGCCGACCGGCTCCTGGCCGCGCTGTCGGCCCCGATCGTGCTCGACGACGGCCGCGAGGTCACGATCACCGGCAGCATCGGCATCACCGAGCTCGGCCGCAGCGAGGAGCCCGAGGCGATCCTGGCCCGCGCCGACCTGGCGATGCGCGACGCCAAGGCGCGCGGCCGCAGCCGGTGGGTGGCCGTTCCACCGCCCCTTCCGTAGTCCGCCCCACCTGCTGGGTGGGTCAGCGGAAGCGATCGACCGCGGCGAGGAGGCGGGCGCTGACCTCCTCGGGCGGGCCGTCGCCGTCGACGGTCACGAGCGCGTCCCGGTCGCGGTAGTGGGCGAGGAGCAGCTCGGTCTCCTCGCGGTACACCTGTAGGCGGCGCTCGATCACGTCGGGGTCGGCGTCGTCGCGCCGGCCCTCCTCGATCGCCCGGCCGGCCAGGCGCCGGTGCACCACCTCGTCAGGGATGTCGAGGTGGACCGCGAGGTCGGGGGCCGGAAGCGGTGACCCGTCCTTCTCGAGCATCTCGGCCTGGGCGACCGTGCGGGGGAACCCGTCGAGCACGTAGCCGCCCTCGGCCGCCCCGCCGAGGGCGTCGATCACCACGTCGATCATCAGGTCGTCGGGCACGAGGTCGCCCCGGTCGATCACCTCGCCGACCCGCCGGCCCAGGTCGGTGCCGGCCTCGACCCGCTGGCGGAGCAGGTCGCCGGTGGACAGGTGGGGCACCCCGAGGTGGGCGGCGAGGACGGGCCCCTGGGTGCCCTTGCCGGACCCCGGAGGCCCCACGAGCACGAGGCGCACGGGGGCCAGCATGCCAGGCCCGGCCGGGACGACCCGTCCGGGCGGGCGTCAGATGACCGTCACAATGGGTGTCAGGCGTCGGGCGCCGCGTAGCCCTGCGGGTTCTGCGACTGCCAGCGCCAGTGGTCGGCGGCCATGTCGTCGAGGGTGCGGGTGGCCTTCCACCCGAGCACGTCGTGGGCGAGGGAGGGGTCGGCCCACGTGGCGGCGATGTCGCCCGGACGGCGCTCGACGACGCGGTGGGGCACCTCGCGGCCGATCGCCCGCGACGCGGCCGCGATGACCTCGAGCACCGACGACCCCGTTCCCGTGCCGAGGTTCACCGCCGTGAACCCGGTGAGCCCGCCGAGCGCGTCGAGCGCAGCGAGGTGGCCGAGCGCCAGGTCGACCACGTGGATGTAGTCGCGCACGCCGGTGCCGTCGGGCGTGGGGTAGTCGTCGCCGAACACCCGCACGAACGGGTGGCGCCCAGTGGCGACCTGCATGATGTACGGCATCAGGTTGTTGGGGATGCCCTCGGGGTCCTCGCCGATGCGGCCGCTGGCGTGGGCGCCCACCGGGTTGAAGTAGCGCAGCGACAGAAACCGCCAGCGGTCGTCGCTCGCGGCCGTGTCGACCAGCATGTCCTCGACGATGAGCTTGGTGCGCCCGTAGGGGTTCGTGGCGTGGCGCGACGCGGTCTCGTCGACCGGCACCCGCTCGGGGTCGCCGTAGACCGTGCACGACGACGAGAACACCAGGTCACGGACGCCGGCCGCCGCCATGGCCCGCAGCAGCGAGGCGGTGCCGGCCACGTTCACGGTGTAGTACCGCAGGGGCTCGGCCACCGACTCGCCCACCGCCTTCAGTCCGGCGAAGTGGACGACCGCGTCCACGCGGTCGGCGAGCACCTCGGTGAGCGCCGCCGTGTCGCCGATGTCGAGCGCGTGCGAGCGCAGCGCCCCGGCGCCCGGGAGCCCGGCGGCGATCTCGCCGACCCGGGTGAGGGCGGTGGGGCTGCTGTTGGAGAAGTCGTCGACCACGACGACGTCCCACCCTGCGGCGAGCAGCTCGACGGCGGTGTGGCTGCCGATGTACCCGGCGCCCCCCGTCAACAAGACCGTTCCTGTCACCCGCCTACGGTGGCACATGCGGGGCCGCGGCCGCGACCTCGTGGTGCATGTCACATCGTTCCCGACCGCCGAGGGATGCCCGATGCCCGACAGCTACGCCGACGCCTTCCCCCACCTGCGGTTCGACCGGCCGGCGGACGGGGTGCTGCGGATCACGCTCGACGCCCCCGGCCTCAACGCCGTCGACCACGCCATGCACCGCGAGCTGGCCGACGTGTGGCTCACCGTCGACCGCGACCCCGACGTGGCCGTCGCGCTGCTGCAGGGCGCCGGGCGGGCCTTCTCGGCGGGCGGGAGCTTCGAGATGCTCGACGACCTGATGTCCGACTACGCCGTGCGGACCCGGATCATGCGCGAGGCCCGGGACCTCGTCTTCAACGTGATCAACTGCGCCAAGCCGATCGTGTCGGCCATCCACGGGCCGGCCGTCGGCGCAGGGCTGGTGGCGGGCATCCTGGCGGACGTCTCGGTCGTGGCGCGCACGGCCCGCATCATCGACGGCCACACCCGCCTCGGCGTGGCCGCCGGCGACCACGCCGCCATCTGCTGGCCCCTGCTGTGCGGGATGGCCAAGGCCAAGTACTACCTGCTCACGTGCGACACGCTGACGGGCGAGGAGGCCGAGCGCATCGGGTTGGTGTCGCTGTGCGTCGACGACGACGCCGTGCACGACCGGGCGCTCGAGGTGGCGGTGACGCTGGCCGAGGGAGCGCCCTCGGCGATCCGGTGGACCAAGCAGGTGCTGAACAACTGGTACCGGGCCCAGTCGGGCATCCTCGACGCCTCGCTGGCCTACGAGTTCTACGGCTTCGGCGGCCCGGACGCGCGCGAGGGCCTCGCCTCCCATCGCGAGAGGCGAGACCCGCGGTTCACGGGCCCGACCGCCGAGTGAGGCGGAGCGCGCGTCCTCCGTCATGACGGCACGCGCCGGCGGCCCGCGTCCGGCGTCGCCGCCGGTCGTGGCAGGCTGTCCCGATGTCCGCGACGGCCTGGGGCGCCATCACCGTCGAGCGCGTCGACCCGTCCTCCTGGCTGGTGCTGGCCACCGGCGTGGCGGCCGCGCTGGCGGTCGTGATCGACGCGGTGTGGCGTTGGTCCCGCGGCGTCGTCACCATCGCCCACGAGGCCGGTCACGCGGTGGCGGCCATCGCGACCGGGCGGCGCCTGACCGGCATCCGCCTCCACTCCGACACGTCCGGACTGACCTTGTCGGTCGGGCGCCCGCGCGGGTTCGGGATGATCGTGACCGCCGCCGCCGGGTACGTGAGCCCGTCGCTGGTCGGGTTGGCCGGCGTGGCGCTGCTGGCGGTCGACCGGGTCACCGTGATGCTGTGGGCTGCGGCCGCGGTGCTGGTGGCGATGCTCGTCATGGTCCGGAACCTGTACGGCGCGCTGACGCTGGTGGTGACGGGTGGCGCGGTGGTCGGCGTGTCGCTGTACGGCCCCGAGGACGTGCAGGCGGCGTTCGCCTACGCCATGACGTGGTTCCTGCTGCTCGGGGCGGTGCGCCCGGTCGCCGAGCTGCGAGCCCAGCGCCGCTACCAGCCGGGGGCGCCCACCGACGCCGACATCCTGGCCCGGCTCACCCGGGTCCCCGGTGCGGTGTGGGTCGCTCTGTTCGGGCTGGCGACGCTGGCGGCCCTGGCGGCCGGGGGGTGGCTGCTCCTCACGTGACCCGTGCCGGCGTGCGACCTCCGGTCAGCCGAAGGCCGCGGCGCCCTCGGCCCAGGTCGTGTCGAGCTGGGTGGCGTCGGCGAAGCGCTGGTCGATCTCGAGCACGACCATGCCGTGGGCGAAGGCCCACAGGGCCTGCCCTCGGTACGGGTCGCCCGTGGCCAGCCGGAACGGCGCGCCGGCCCAGCCCTCGAGCCCCGGCGGAAGCTCGCGGCGCGGCAGCCTGCCCTGCGTGGCGAGGCGGTAGCGGTCGGGGGCGGCGAGCGCCACCCGCCGGTAGGCCTCGAGGAGGGCTGCGACGCGCCGACCCGGTGGGGCCTCGGCGACCGCCCGGTGGAGCGCCTCGCCCGTCTCCGCCAGCGTGTCGACGATCAGCTCGATCTCGATGTCCCGCTTGCCGCCGACGTGCTTGTACAGCGACGGGGCCTTGATCCGCAGCTCGGCGGCGACCGACTGCATGGTCAGGCCGTCGAGGCCGGCCCGCCCGATCACCGCCCGGGCCGCAGCGACGACCTCGGCCACGCGGGCGGACCGCTCGGGAAGCGCCGGGCGGACCGTCGCCAGATCGGTGGGACCCGGGGCCGCCCCGGTGGCCGGGCGCGAGGTCATGCGTCGGCGTCGGGTTCCGCACGCTCGAGGACGAACGCGGGGTGGCGGGGGGCGATCGCCGCCAGCTCCTCGTCGCTCGAGTCGGCCGACGTGCCGTCGAAGAACACGCCCACCTCGGCCTTCCACCGCTTCAGGTAGGCCCGCAGCACGGGCACCTTCTCGGCGTCGGGCAGCTCGCGGGCGACCCATTCCTCGCGGGTGCTGCCGACGATCGTGGCGACACGGCCGCCGGCGGCGCGGGCGTTGCGCACCCACTGGGTCTCGCCGCGGGGGGACACGAGGTACTGCCGGTCCTCGAAGGTGAGCAGGTTGACCGGGGTGCGGCGGGGCTCGCCCGACGTGCGTCCCCGCACCTCGAGCACCCGGCTACCCCAGATGCTGACGCCGCGGCGGGTCAGGAAGCGGATCACCGGGTTGAACACGTGGTTGGTGAACCAGCCGGGCTTGCGGTAGTGCGGGGCGGCGGGCTCGGCGGGGGAGTCGGTCATCGGGGGCTCCTGTCGGTCGTGCGTTGCGCGGTGGTGCCGTACGGTGGTGCAGGTACGGTGGCTAATGCCGTTAGCCACCGTACGGCTAATCGCATTAGCCGTCAACCCTCCGTCCCGTCCCGAAGCCGTCTGGCAGTGTGGGGCGCCGGTCGGGCGCACACGAGGGGGAGCGATGGCCACCGTCACCGAGGTCGAGACCGTCCGGGGGGCGGTCCCCACCGCCGAGCTGGGCACCACGCTGATGCACGAGCACGTCTTCGTGCTCACGCCCGACAGCCAGGCCAACTGGTCCGACGAGTGGGACGAGGAGACCCGGGTGGCCGAGGCGATCGAGAAGCTCACGGCGCTCGTCGCCGCCGGGGTCCGCACCATCGCCGATCCCACCGTCGACGGCCTGGGCCGGGACATCCGCCGCGTCGCCCGCGTGAACGAGGCGGTCCCCGGCCTGAACATCGTGCCCGCGACCGGCGTGTACACCTACGCCGACGTCCCCGGCTTCTTCGCCGAGCGCGGCCCCGGCGCCCTACCCGGCCTGGCGGAGCCGCTGGTCGACCTGTTCGTGCGCGACATCCGCGAGGGCATCCAGGGCACCGCCATCAAGGCCGCGTTCTTCAAGTGCGCCATCGACCACCACGGGCTCACGGCCGGGGTCGAGCGGATCATGCGGGCCGTGGCGCAGGCACACGCCGAGACGGGGGCGCCGATCATGGTCCACAACCGCCCGGCGGGGAACACGATGGCCGAGGTGCGGCGGGTGCTGGGGGAGGAGGGCGTCGACCCGCGGCGGGTCCAGCTCGCCCACGTCGGGGACTCCACCGACGTCGACCTGCTCGCCGGCCTGGCCGAGGAGGGGTTCCTGCTCGGCATGGACCGCTTCGGCATCGACCCGATCCTCGGGTTCGAGGACCGTGTCGCCACCGTCGTCGAGCTGTGCCGCCGCGGGTGGGCGCACCGCATGGTGCTCGCCCACGATGCCTCCTGCTACATCGACTGGATCCAGCCCGACCTGCTGCAGTTCATGCCCAACTGGAACTTCCTGCACATCCACCAGGACGTCGTGCCCGCGCTGCTGGAGCGCGGCGTCACCCAGGACCAGGTCGACCAGATGCTCGTCGCCAATCCCCGGGACTGGTTCGAGCGCACCTGACACCGCGGGCGGGCGAGCGGCCGAGCGGCCGGTCAGCCCTCGTCGCCGATCAGCGACTCGTCGTCAGCGCAGGGGGCCGGCCCCTCGAACACGGCGATGCGCAGGTCGATCCGCGACAGCTGCTGCGCGCGTGCGAGCTCGTCCTCGGTCACCGCGGACGGATCGTCGAGCCGCCGGAGCTGGAGGTCCTCGAGCCAGTCCCGGTCGGCGGGGGAGAGCGCGTCGTACTCGGCGATCTTGTCGACCGACGCGACCCGCTCGCACTCGGCGACGGCGTCGTGCCACGCCCCCGCGTCGTGCACGGCCACGGTCCACAGGCGGTCGTACGGCTCGCCCGCGACCCACCGGTGTTCGTGACCCCACTTGAGGCCCGAGCCCCCGTCGCCGGTGGTCACGTCGACGCCCCGCTGGATGAGGTCGTAGACGAGGCCGGGCGTGAAGATGTGCCACGGCTCGCCCCGCCGCTCGATCCGCACGACCTCGCCCTCGTCCACCAGCGGCGCCAGCTGGACACCCAGCTCGGCGACGATCCGGCCCTCGTCGGGGAACTGCGGCTCGGCGCGGGTCGCCTCGGGCCACGACCAGGCCGACAGCCCGACGAGCGCGGCGACCGCCACCGCCGCGGCCGCGGCGCGGCGACGGGGCACGGCGCGCAGCGCGGGTTCCGCGAGGCGCCACGCCGTCCACCCGACGGCGAACCATGTCAGCGCACCGACGATCTTGAGCCACTGGGTGAGGTAGCGCTCGACGGGCAGCACGAACTGGCTCGCGGCCGGGATCGAGCCGAGCACCAGCGTGATGGTGAGCGACGTGAGGGCGACGACGTCGACCAGCCCTCGACGGCGGCCGAGGTGGAGGCACGCCCCCAGCAGCGCCACCGCGAGCACGACAGGCAGCGGGCCGGACCCGACGACCGACAGCTCCGCGGAGATCGGCTCGGGCCCACCCATCCAGGCCCCGTCGGGTCGGACGAAGCGGCCCAGCAGGTCGAGCCCCTCGAGGGGGCCGAGCCGGGCCGCGCCGCTGCCGAACGACCGGGCGATGCGCGCCGGGTTGTGCATGTCGAACACGGCGTCGAGCAGCGGCCCGACGCTGAGGACCGCGGTGATCCCCAGTGCCGCCAGGGCGGCGCGCCACCAGCGCCCCCACGGCGGGCGGGGCAGCTCGGCGGTGGCCGCCTCGTCGGCGGGCAGGAGCCGCGGCCACCAGCGTGACCACGCCCACACGAACACGGCCAGCAGCGCCACGAGCGAGACGAAGGCCAGGTGGCACTGCATGGCGAAGCACGCCGGCACCGCCGCCTCGACGACGGCCCGGCGCCGCCCGAGCGCCGCGTCCCAGACCAGCAGGATGGTCAGCACGAACGGCAGCAGCGGGGCGTACGGGTTCCACAGGTCGACGAGCAGGTCGGGGCCGATGGCGTGGACGAGCACGGCGGTCATGGCCATCACGCCCAGCAGCAGCGGCCACCGCCCGCGCCGCCACGCCACCGCGGCGATGGCGCAGATGGTGGCCGCGTTCAGGATCGCGGCGGTCCACTCGAGGGCGCGGGCGTCGCCGCCGGTCAGGCGGAACAGCGGCGCCGCCAGCCAGAACAGCAGCGGTCCGGGGTGCGCCCAGCCCTTGACCGTGTACGCCCCCACGAGCGGCGTGTCGGACGTGCCGACCCGGGACGTGCGGTAGGCCATGCTCGCCCAGTCGCCGACCGGCAGCCACGTGGTGCCCACCTGGGCGAGGGCGGCGATGCCGATCGGGGCCACGACGAGCGCCACCACGGCGAGGGCGCCCGCGCGTGTGCGCCACGTCCCGCGGCGCGGGGCGCGGGCGCCTCCCGGACCTCACCGATGTCGCCGGTTGCGACCGCCACCGCGTACCCCCAGACGTCGCCGCCACGCCCCGTGGGTATCACTCTCCCCGGGCGGCGATGGGGCGAGGCTAGTGCCCGGGCACTAGTGGAAGCCTGCGATCCCACACCGAGTCGCCGGGTGTCGGGGCGCGCTCGCTCGGTCAGGGCGTGAAAGGGCCCCTGCCCATCTGGTCGCGCACGGTGACCACCGGCGGGTTGGTCAGCGTCCGCCGCTGCCAGTTGGCGCCGTCGACCACCAGCGTGTGGCCGGACACGAAGCGGGCGTACGGCGAGGCGAGGAACGTCGCCGCCCACCCCAGCTCGCGCAGGCGGCCGACCCGCAGGGCGGGCTGGCAGGGGTCCTTGTCGTGGGTGCGGTCCAGGTTGCCCTTGATGTCGGCGGTCATGTCCTCGTGCGGGAACAGTCCCGGGACCAGCCCGTTGACCTGGATCCCGAAGGGCCCCCACTCGACGGCCAGCGACTCGACCATGTTCTTCACGCCCGCCTTGGCCGCGGCCGAGTGGGCGAACCCGGGGCCGCCCGTCCAGGCGTACGAGGCGCCGATGTTCACGATCGAGCCAGGTGTGCCGGCCGCCAGGTGGCGGCGGGCGAACTCGCGGGCGCAGAAGAACGTGCCGTTGAGCGTGATGTCGACGACCGTGCGCCAGGCGTTGGGCGACATGTCCTCGGCCGGCACCGGGAAGTTGGCGGCCGCGTTGTTGACCAGCACGTCGGGCAGCCCGAAGGCCCGCTCGGCGCCGTCGAAGGCGGCCGCCACCGCCTCGGGGTCGCGGATGTCGCAGGCGACGGTGGCCACGGCGAAGCCCTCGCCCTCGAGCGCGGCCCGGCCGGCCGCCAGGTGCTCCTCCTTGCGGCTGGCCACGACGATGTTCGCCCCGAGCCGCGCGAACTCGGTGGCGGTGGCGAGGCCGAGGCCCGTCCCCCCTCCGGTCACGAGCACGGTGGCGCCGGCGTAGGTGCCGGGCGGCAGGGCGGTGGCGCCGAGCGGCGGTGGCTCGGGCAGGCCCGGCGTCGGCTGGGTGTCGGCGGCGGTGCTGGTCACGGCGGGTCAGCTCCCCGTGTAGGTGGGCGGGCGGTCCTCGGCGCGGGCCGCCCGCATCTCGGCGTAGTCGTCGGACCGGTTGATGAACGTCTGGAAGACCAGCTCGTCGGCCATCGAGCGGCGGATGTCGGGCTCGGCCAGGTGCCCGATCACCCGCCGGGCCATCTTCACCGTGACCGCGGGAGCCGCCGCGATCTTCCCGGCCATCTCCAGGGCCACGTCGTCGAGCCGGTCGAGCGGGACCAGGCGGGACACGATGCCATGGGCCAGCGCCTCGTCCGCCTCCATCGGCCGGCCGGTCAGCACCATGTCGCTGACCACCCCGGGGCCGCAGATCTGGTAGAGCCGGCCCACGCCGCCCGTGTCGGGGATCACGCCGTAGGAGACCTCGGGGAGCATGAAGCGGGCGCCCTCGGCGGCGATGCGGATGTCGCACAGGAGCGCCCGCTGGAACGACCCCCCGATCGACCAGCCCTTGTGGGCGACGATGACCGGGGCGTCGATGTCCCACAGCTGTTGGATGCCCCGGTGGCCGCGCCGCATGAGCTCGTGGTGGCTCATCTCGACCTGCTGGCCCCCGATGGCGCTGACGTCGCGGCCCGACGACCAGGACTTCCCCTCGGCCCGCCACACCACGGCCCGCACGTCGGGCCGGCCCCGCAGCTCGCCCAGGATCTCGAACAGCCGCTGGTCCATGGCGTCGTCGAAGGCGTTGTGCTTGTCGGGATGGTCGTTGGTGATGACGGCGATCGAGCCCTCGACGTCGAGCCGCACGCGTGCGTCGGGCGCCGGTTGCTGGTCGGTCACTTGCCCCCCTCGTGCCGTGGGCCCCGCAGGGTCGGCGGCGACTCTCGTCGGAATGTGCGGACCCATCATGGCCGCCGCACGCCGGTCACGGCGGGGCCGGAAACCCGGTCGGCAGTGCACCGGGCGCGTGGCAGTCTCGCCCGATGGACCACGGCGACGCTCCCCGCCCCGTCGGCGCGTCCCCGCCCGACGAACGCGCCGAGGTGGCGGCCGGTCCCTCGGCTTCGGGCGTCATCGACGGCGCACCCCTGGCCGCCGCGGTCCGCAAGGACATCTGGGTCCTCGGCGCCGCGGTCGGGGTGTTCGGGGTGTCGTTCGGGGTGCTGGCCACCACCGCGGGGCTGAGCGTGGCGCAGGCGTGCGTGATGTCGGTCCTGGTGTTCACCGGGGCCAGCCAGTTCGCGGTGATCGGCGTGCTCGGGTCGGGCGGCTCCCTCGGGTCCGCGCTCGGGTCCGCCCTGCTGCTAGCCGCCCGCAACGCCGCCTACGGCGTGGCGATGGCCCCCACGCTGGCTCGGCGATCGCTGGGCCGCCGCCTCCTCGCCGCCCAGCTCGTGATCGACGAGTCGACGGCCATGGCCACCGCCCAGCCCGGCCGGCGCGCCCGGGAGCAGGCCTTCTGGACCACGGGCCTCGCCGTGTTCGTGTGCTGGAACGTCGGGACGGTGTTCGGGGCGGTCGCCGGCGACGCGGTCGGCGACCCCGAGGCGCTGGGCCTCGACGCCGCCTTCCCGGCCGGCTTCGTGGCGCTGGCCGTCCCCCACCTGCGGACGCGGCGGGGGCGGGTGGCGGCCGCGTGCGGGGCGGCGATCGCCCTCGCCCTCATCCCGCTTGCCCCGGCCGGCGTGCCGATCGTGGCGGCGGCCCTGGGCGTGGTGCCGGCCGTGCTGTTCGCCGGCGATCCGCCGACCGCGGAGCGGGGGACATGAGTTGGTGGGCGCTCCTCGTGCTGGTCGCGGCGGCGTACGGGTTGAAGGCGCTGGGGCTCGTCGTGCTCGGCCCGCGGGCGGTCGAGGGGCCCGCCTTGCGGCTCGCCGCCCTGCTGCCCGCGGCGCTGCTCCCGGCCCTCGTCGTGGTGAACACGTTCGCCGGCGATCGGCGGCTCGTGCTCGACGCCCGGGCGGTCGGGCTGGCCGTGGCGGTCGTCGCCACCTGGCGGCGAGCGCCGTTCGTGGTGGTGGTCGGCTTAGCCGCCGCGTCCACGGCCCTGGTGCGGGCGGTGGGCTGAGTCTCGTGTTCGGCGCTCGGAGGCGATAGGAACGAGGCATGACCGACTCCGACATCTACGGGAGCGATCCCGATCAGCCCGGAGCAGAGCTGGACGAGTCCGTCGGGGACGAGTACCCGCCCGACCGTCCGCCCCGGCTCGACGACACAGGTGGCTACGTGCCCGAGGCGTGGGACGTCGACGAGGCCGCCGTCGACGACGAGGTCGAGCTGGCCGGCGACGCCGACGTCGGGGCGGTGGACGACGAGTCCGAGCTCGTGGGCGTGGACGTGATCGACGACCACGCAGGTCCGCTCGACCCCGAGGACGAGTTCACGGGCGACGAGACCACCCGCGACTACCCGACCGAGCGCGTGGCCCGCCCGGCAGAGGAGACCGCCCTCCACGTGGACGACGACGACGACGTCGTGTGACTTCGCGGGTTGACCGGCGCTCAGGCGTCGGTCAGCGGCGAGAGGGCCTCGGCGATCGGGGCCAGGACCGCGGGGTCGTACGGGGCGTGGAGGTACACGATCGCGATGTCGAGCCCGCTGCCCACGTAGGCCTCGGCCTGGGCCGCGATGGCGGCGGGGTCGACCGGCTTGGCGGGGTCGACCCACAGGTGCGAGGAGGTCATGATCTCGCCGGGGTCGCGCCCGAGGTCCGCGCAGTGGGCGTCGAGCACGCCGCGCAGGCGGACGAACTCGTCCACCGGGCCGCCCAGGTAGTTCCAGTGCTGGGCCAGGCGGGCGACGGTGCGCAGCGTGCGCTTCTCGCCGCTGCCGCCGATGCAGATCGGCGGGTGCGGCACCTGCACGGCCTTGGGCTCGCAGTAGCCGCCGTCGATGGTGAAGTGCTCGCCCTCGTAGCTGAATCGGGGCTGGGTCAGCAGGCCGACGACCACGTCGCAGGCCTCGTCGAACCGGTCCATGCGCTGGCGCACCGGCAACAGGTCGATGCCGTAGGCGTTGGCCTCGTTCTCGTTCCACCCGGCGCCGAGCCCCAGCTCGAGCCGACCGCCCGACACGATGTCGACCGACGCGGCCATGTTGGCCAGCACTGCCGGGTGGCGGTACGGCGTGCCCGTCACCATGACGCCGACCCGGATGCGAGTCGTGGCCTGGGCCAGCGCCGCGAGCGTCGTCCAGCCCTCGAGGCACGGCTGCGACCGGTCGCCGTAGATCGGCTCGAAGTGGTCGAACGACCAGGCCGACTCGAACAGCTCGATCTCGTCGGCGGCCCGCCAGAGGGCGAGCATGTCCTGCCAGGACGTCTTCTCGGGGGCGGTCTTGACGGCGAAGCGCATGGGGTCATCCTGGCCCAGCGCCGGCCTGCCCGCGGACGACTTCGCCCGTGCGCGAGGCGGTGTGCCAACGTGCTGGCGCCATGGATGCTGCGCCCGACGCCTTCCCCACGTTCGACCCCCGGCTGGCCGAGGCCCTGACGGGGCGCGACGGCGAGCCAGGCGTGGGCCTGGACGAGGGCCTGTCCGCCTACCTGGGAATGCGCATCACCCACGCGGGTCCGGGGGTGGCGGTCGTGGAGGTGAACCTGCGCGACGAGCTGGTCCACCGGTTCGGGGCCGCGCACGGCGGCGTCGTGGCCACGGTGGTCGACCAGGTGCTGGGGTCGGCGGTGTTCCCGCTCGTGCCGCTCGGGACCTGGCCGGCGACGCTCGAGTTCAAGCTCAACTACCTGGCAGCCGCCCGGCGGGGCGTGGTCCGCGCCACGGGCCGCGTCGTGTCCTTGCGCCGCCGCACGGCGGTCGTGCTGGTCGACGTCGAGAACGTGGACGGCGACGAGACGCGCGTCATCGCCGTGGCCCAGGGCACGATCAGCCTCAACGCCCCGCGGGAGACACCCCCCGAGGCGCCGCCCGAGTAGAGCCGGCCGCCGCCGGCCGCCGCCGAGGCGCGAGGGGCACGGCCCCACCACGTGGGATGGTCTCGCCGTGGCGGAGCACACCGGGGCGAAGACCGGGACGATCCGGCCCCGGCCCCTCGCACCGGTCATGCCCCGTGGTGGCGAGGCAATGGGTTCCAACCACGGGAGGATGAGGCGTGGGTTCCGCACGTGGAACCGATTGCCTCGTCCTCCGGCAAACGGAACCCATCGCCTCGCCGACCCCGACACGAGTCATTGCCTCGCGGCCGCGAGTTCGGCCGCATGACCCCCGCGCCCGCTACGGCCGGGGCGTGATGTCGGGCGGGGCGTCGCGGTAGGTGAAGGTGCCGACCCGGACCACGTAGCCGACGTCCTCCAGTGCGGCGACCGCCCGCTCGACGTGGAGGTGGTCGAGCGTCTCGATCGTGACCTCGATCTCGGCCGACTTGGCCGACAGGTCGACGAACATCCGCTGGTGCAGGATCTCGACGATGTTGGCGCCCACCTGGCCCAGGATCGTGGTGATGGCGCCCAGGCTGCCGGGCACGTCGGGCACCTCGATGTGCAGGCGGGACAGCCGGCCGTTGCGGATGAGGCCCCGCATGATGACCGACGCCAGCAGCCGCGGGTCGACGTTCCCGCCCGACAGCACGACGCCGACCGTGCGGCCTGCGAACCGCTCCCGGTGCTCGACGAGGGCGGCGATGCCGGCGGCGCCGGCGCCCTCGGTCACCACCTTCTCGATCTCGAGGAGCAGGTTGATGCCCTCCTCGACGTGCTCCTCGCTGACGGTCACGACGTCGTCGACGAGCGCCTCGACGATGCGCCCGGTGAGGGTGCCGGGGCGGGGCACCGCGATCCCCTCGGCGATCGTCGAGCCGCCGATGGTGGACGACGTGTGGTGCACGAGATCGACCATCGACGGGTAGCGCTCGGTCTGTACGCCGATCAGCTCGATGCCGGGGCGCAGGTGGCGGGCCGCCACCGCCATGCCCGCCAGCAGCCCGCCGCCGCCGACGGGGGCGACCAGCGTGTCGAGCTCGGGGTGGTCGGCGAGCATCTCGAGGGCGCACGTGCCCTGGCCGGCGATGACGGCGCGGTCGTCGAACGGGTGGACGTAGGTGCGGCCCTCGTCGGCGGCCAGGCGGGTCGCCTCGGCCTCGGCCTCGCCCAGGCCGTCGCCCCGCAGCACCACGGTGGCGCCCAGCTCGCGCGTGCGCTGCACCTTCACGAACGGGGTGGTGGTGGGCATGACGATCGTGGCGTCGATGCCGAGGCGGGTGGCGTGGTAGGCGACGGCCTGGGCGTGGTTCCCGGCCGACATGGCCACCACCCCCTTGGCCCGCTCGCCGTCGTCGAGCTCGAGCAGCCTGTTGAGGGCGCCCCGCTCCTTGAAGGAGGCGACGAACTGCAGGTTCTCGAACTTCACGACGACCGTGCAGCCGAGCACCGACGACAGGGTGCGCGAGTGGGAGCTCGGGGTGCGCTCGACGGCGCCGGCGATGCGGCCGGCCGCGGCCACCACGTCGTCGTAGGTGACGGGCAGGTCGGGGCGAACGGCGGGGGGAGGGGCGGCGGTCATGTGTCGGAGCGGAGGGTGCGATGGGTGATGGTCACGTCTTCGAGGACCTCGGGCAGCGGTTCGACGCCGAGTCCCGGTCCGTCGGGCACGATCATGGTGCCACCCTTCGACTCGAACGGGGGCGTGAGGTCGGTGTCGAAGTACCGCGCCGACGGGCCGAGGTCAGGCGGCAGGTTGCACCCGGGCAACGCCGCCACCGCCAGGTTGAGGGCCCGGCCGAGGCCCGTCTCGAGCATGCCGCCGCAGCGCAGCGACACCCCGGCGTCGCGGCACCGCTTGTGGATGCGGCGCGCCTCGATCAGCCCGCCCACCCTCCCTGCCTTGAGGCTGACGGCCCCGCACGCCTCGAGCATCAGGGCCGACTCGAGCTGGTCGAGCGATCCGATGGACTCGTCGAGGCACACGGGGACGTCGATCCGCCGGGCCAGCCGGGCGTGCCCGACGAGGTCGTCGGGGGCGAAGGGCTGCTCGAGCGCCACCAGGCCGATGCCGGCGTCGGCGACCCGGCCCAGCGTGGCGAGCTCGTCGACGGCGTCGCTGCGGTAGCTGCCGTTGGCGTCGGCCAGCAGGGCGACCTCGTCGCCGACGGTGGACCGCACGGCCCGCAGCGGCTCGACGTCCCAGCCCGGCTGGATCTTGATCTTGAACGCTCGGTGGCCCTGCCCGTGCCACCGCAGCACCACGTCGACCAGGTCGTCGACGGTGCGGGTGCGGCCGACGGCGATCCCCGTCGGAACCACCGGCCGGGTCGCCCCGAGGAACGACGCCATCGACCGGCCCTCGGCCCGCAGCCCGGCGTCGAGCGCGGCGCACTCGAGCGCGGCCTTCGCCATCTGATGGCCCCGGACCTGGCGCAGCGAGCGGCCGTCGAGCAGGCGGGGGACCAGGTGGTGCTCGAGCACGTCGAGGGCACCCGCCGCGTATTCGGGCCAGTAGGTCGGCTCGGGCTCGGCCACGCACTCGCCCCAGCCGTCGGGCCCGTTCTCGACGAGGGCGCGCACGATGACGACGTCACGCCGCCGCCGGGTGCCGTGCGCCGTAGTGAACGGCTCGGCGAGCGGCATGCGGACGAGGCGCAGCTCGACCCCGACGAGCGCGACCTCCATCCATGACCTCCTCGTGGTGCCCGGCGCTCCCCGCCCGCCGGGGAGCCGCGACCGGACCATTGTCGCAACCGCGGGAGCGGACTCCGGGGAGGGTCCCCCGGGGTCCGGTGCGCGGACGCACCCCCGGCCGCCCGTCGATAGCCTGGAACGGTCATGCCGCAAACCCTCGTCGCCCCCAAGGCCAACGACCCGTGCTGGTGCGGCAGCGGCCGCAAGTTCAAGCGCTGCCACAAGGCCAGCACCGAGCACATCCGGCCCGGTCGGGTCAGCCCGACGCGTCCCGTCCCGCCCGAGATCCCCCGGCCGCCCTACGCCGAGACCGGGGTCCCGGTGCGCACTCCGGGGTCGCACGTCCGCACGCCCGACGTGATCGAGCGCATGCGGGTGGCCGGGCGAGCCGCGGCCGAGGTGCTGCAGATCGTCGGCTCGGCGGTGGCGCCGGGGGTCACGACCGACGAGCTCGATGCCCTCTGCCACGAGGAGTGCATCAAGCGCGGCGGCTACCCCAGCCCGCTGAACTACGGCGCCTTTCCCAAGTCGCTGTGCACGTCGGTCAACGAGGTGATCTGCCACGGCATCCCCGACGACCGGTCGCTGGTCGACGGCGACATCGTCAACCTCGACGTCACGATCTACCTGAACGGGGTCCACGGCGACACCAACGCCACGTTCCCGGTCGGGCGCATCGACCAGGCCTCGGCCGACCTCATCGCGGTCACCCGCGAGTGCCTCGACCGGGGCATCGCCGCGGTGAAGCCAGGCCGGCAGATCCGTGAGATCGGGCGCGCCATCCAAGCGCACGCCGAGGGCCACGGCTACGGCGTGGTGCGGGCCTTCGTCGGCCACGGCATCGCCGAGACGTTTCACACCGACCTGCAGATCCCGCACTACGACGATCCGCGGGCCACGACGGTCATCGAGCCGGGCATGACGTTCACGATCGAGCCGATGATCACGATGGGCGCCTGGCAGCACGAGATCTGGGACGACAACTGGACGGCCGTCACCGTCGACCGCCGCCGCACCGCGCAGTTCGAGCACACCCTCCTCGTGCACGACGACGGCGCCGAGATCCTGACCCGCGTCGACTGACCAGCGGGGAGGCGCACCGCTCGCCCGGGGGCTATCGTCCCGGCACCTCGTCCGGCGGACCCCGCCGGCGAGGCCTGTGCGGCGGCGCCACGGCGCCTGGCTGGGGAGAGTGGGACTGTGGGCATCAGGCGACGGATGGGACGCTTCTTCGCGCTCGCGGGGATGGCGTTGGCGGCGGCCGCGGTATCGGTCACGGGCGCCGGGGGCGTCGTCCCCGCGGGGGCGCAGCCGGTGGATCCGACCGGGGAGTTCACGCCGGTGACGCCGGCGCGGATCCTCGACACGCGGTCGGGGCTGGGGCAGGGCGCGGCCGGTGCCGTGGGACCCGACCAGACGATCGACGTGCAGGTCAGCGGGCGCGGGGCGTGCCGGCCACCGGTGCGTCCGCGGTGGTGCTGAACGTCACCGCGGTCAGCCCGACGGCGGGCGGCTACCTGACCGTGTACCCGACGGGGGCGGCCCGTCCGACGATCTCGAATGTGAACTTCGCCGCTGGCGCCGTCGTGCCGAACATGGCCACGGTGGTGTTGGGCTCCGGGGGTCAGCTCAGCGTGTACAACCCGGCGGGATCGACCCACGTCCTGTTCGACGTGGTGGGCTACTACGCGGACGCCACCGGCCCGTCCGGGGCGCGCTTCACGAGCGTCGAACCGTTCCGGCGGTTCGATACCCGCAACAACTGGGGTTTCGTGGGGACCGAGCCGATCGGGCCGGGCGGCACCCTGAGCGTGAACGTGTTCACCGCGGGCAGCCCTGTTCCCTCCACCGGTGTCACCGCGGTGGTCATGAACGTCACCGTGACCGCGCCGACGGCCGCGGGCTACCTGCGGGTGACGCCAGCCGGGGGGACGTCGACGACCTCGAGCCTCAACTTCACGCCCGGCCAGACCGTGCCCAACCTGGTGACGGTCCCGGTGCCGCCGAGTGGCGTCGTGGACTTCTACAACCCCGCGGGCAGCACCCACGTGATCGCCGACATCGTCGGCTACTACGGCCCGGCATTGGGCGAGGCGGGCCGGTTCGTCGGCATCGTGCCCGAGCGCTTCTTCGACACCCGTCCGATCGCCGCCCCGATCCCACCCGACTCGGCCTACATCGTGAACCTCGGCTTCGGCGGCCTGGTCCCGCCCGACACGGTGGACGCGGCCGTGCTCAACGTCACCGTCACCGAACCCACGGCGGGTGGCTTCCTCACGGTGTTCGACGACGATGCGTGCACGTTCCCGTTTGCATCGAACCTGAACTTCACGCCCGGCCAGACAGTGGCGAACCAGGTGGTCACCGGTCTGTCGTCGTTGCCGGCAGGTCCCTGTGCGGTCGCGCCGGGGCTCGCGCCGGCCGCCGTCTTCTACAACCCCGTCGGGTTCACGCACATCGTGATCGACGTGTTCGGGTACTTCACCAACGCAAACGGCATCGCAGGCCCGGTGAGCGCGCGGTCGGCAGCGCCCGACGTGCCCAGCCCCGGCTACGTGGTCGTCGACGCGGCCGACGAGAGATGATCTGACCGGGCGGGGGCGTCGAGCGGCGGCCCCCGCCCGAGCAATGAGGGACCGCGGGTATCAGGCGACCGCTGAGGCGGCCGCGCGGCCTGGGCTCGGCGACGGCACGTACGCGAAATTTCGCGTGGTGGTCGACGCGGCCGGACGAACTGCCTAGGGTGTCGCCTCGACGGGCGGCAGATTGCTGGAGAGCAGGGGGAAACCGCCGCATGAGGAAGATCCACGCCGCCGCGGGCGCGTCACTGGGCGTCGTCGCCCTGATGGCCTCGTCGCTCGCGGCCAGCGCCGCCCCGGTCGACGACACCGACGCGTCGTCGACCGCCCAGGCCGCACAGACCGAGGGGGGCGAGTTCGTCGTCGCCTACGAGGGCGACGCCGCCACCGCCACCGAGGCCGTCCGGTCTGCGGGGGGCACGGTCGTGGACGTCAACGAGGCCGTGGGCATCGCGCTGGTCGAGGCGCCCGACGGCGCGTTCGCGGCCCAGGCCGAGGCCACCGACGCCGTCACCGCCGTCGCCCGCAACCACTCGGTGGGCACCTCCCGCGAGGGTCAGCAGCACCGCTTCGTCGAGGAGCGGCCGGCGGTCGAGGAGCGCGCCGCCCACCGCACCGGCGCCACCGCGGCCGCGAACCGCGGGCGGCCGGGACGCGCCGACCCGTTCGCCGACCGCCAGTGGGACATGGCGCAGATGAACGTGTCCGACGCCCACCGCCGGGCCACGGGCCGGGGCGTGACCGTCGGCATCATCGACACCGGGGTCGACGCCAGCCACCCCGACCTCGCCCCCAACTTCGACGCCGCCCTGTCCCGCAACTTCACGATGGACATCCCGGCCATCGACGGGGCGTGCGAGGTGCCGACCTGCATCGATCCCGCGAATGTCGACGAGGGCGGCCACGGCAGCCACGTCGCCGGGATCGTCGCCGCCGCGAGCAACGGCATCGGCACGGCGGGCGTGGCACCGAACGCCACCATCGTCAACGTGCGGGCCGGCCAGGACTCGGGCTACTTCTTCCTCTACGAGACGGTGGCTGCGCTCACCTATGCGGCCGACGCCGGGCTCGACGTCGTGAACATGAGCTTCTACACCGATCCGTGGCTCTACAACTGCGACTCGGCCGACGACTACATCTCGGGCCCCGTCACCGAGGAGGAGCTGGCAGAGCAGGCGTTCATCAAGCAGACCATCACCGCCGCAACCGAGTACGCCCACGCCGCCGGCGTGACGCTGGTCGCCGCCGCCGGGAACGGGCACACCGACCTGGCCCAGCCCACGCGGTCCGACGCCACCAGCCCCGACTACCCGCCGGGCACCGAGGTCGAGCGGGTGGTCACCGACGACTGCCTCGACCTGCCGAGCGAGGGCCCGCACGTCATCGCCGTCGGGTCCCTCGGGCCGTCGACGACCAAGTCCGACTTCTCGAACTACGGCCTGGGCAGCATCGACGTCTCGGCGCCGGGGGGCTGGTTCCGTGACTTCGTCGGCACCCCGCAGTTCATGACGCCGGGCAACATGGTGCTGTCGTCGTACCCGCTGCAGACCGCCATCGACGAGGGTCTGGTCGACGAAAACGGCGTGCCGCTCGACGACTTCAGCCTGCTCGGCTGCGACGAAGACGGCGAGAACTGCGGCGTCTACACCTACCTGCAGGGCACCTCGATGGCGTCGCCGCACGTGGCCGGCCTTGCCGCCCTCGTGATCGAGGAGTATGGGCAGGGCAGCCGCCGCCACGGCTACTCGCTGGCCCCGGACGAGGTGCGGGCCCGCATCGAGCAGTCCGCGACCGACACTGCCTGCCCGGCCGGTGGCGTCGAGGTCTACACCGACGAGGGCCGGCCCGCCGACTGGAACGCGGCCTGCACCGGCACCCCGGCTGACAACGGCATCTACGGCGAGGGCATCGTGAACGCCGCCGCCGCGGTGGGGGCCCGCGTCCGCTGACCACCCAGCGCCGCGCAGCCTGACGACGGCGCCGGCGAGCCGCTCAGCCCACCACGGGCGGCTCGCCGGCGGCTGCGCAGAAGTCGTCGATGCGGCCGCGGATGACGTCGAGGCTCGCGGTCCAGAACGCCTGATCGCCGACGTCGATGCCGAAGCGACCGGCGAGCTGGGCCGCGGTCTCGACCCCGGTCGACGACAGCATGTCGGTGTACGCCGAGCGGAAGCCGTCGGCGTCGTCGAGCCACCGGGCGTAGAGGCCGAGGCCGAACAGCAGCCCGAACGTGTAGGGCCAGTTGTAGAACGTCGACCCGTAGTAGTGGGGCTTGGCCGCCCACATCAGCGGGTGCAGCTCGTCAGGATCGAGACCGTCGCCGTACGCCTCGACCTGGGCCTCCCGCATCAGCTCCGACAGCTCGCGTGCCGGCACGGTGGACGACGCCCGGCGGGCGAACAGCCGGGACTCGAACAGGAACCGGCTGCGGATGTCCACCACCACCTGGCACGCGCCCTGCAGGTCGGCCTCCAGCAGGGCCAGGCGCTCACCGCGGTCGGCGGCCTCGAGGGCGCGGTCGGTCAGGATCGTCTCGCAGAAGATGCTGGCGGTCTCCGCCAGCGCCATCGGGGTCGAGCGCTGCAGCGGCGTCCGGGGCGCCAGCGCCGTGTTGTGGTAGGCGTGCCCGAGCTCGTGCGCCAGGGTGTGCACCGAGTCGATGCTGCCGTCGAAGTTCATGAGGACCCTGCTGGCCCCATCGCCCGTGTGCATGCAGAAGGCCCCGCCCACCTTCCCGGCGCGGGGTCCCGCGTCGACCCAGCGCTCGCCGAGCGCCCGGCTCGCCAGGCCGGCCAGGTCGTCCCCGTACCCGGCGAACGCCCGCTCGACCGTGGCCGTGGCGTCGGGCCACGACACCGCGGGGGCGTCGCCGACGGGGGCGAACAGGTCCCAGAAGGCGCACCAGTCCTTGCCGAGCAACCGGGCCTTGGCCGCCAGGTAGCGGCGGAAGTCCGCCAGCGAGTCGTCGACCGCGGCCTGCATGGCGTCGAAGGCTTCGCGCTCGACGGCGCTGGCCTCGAGCACGGGCGACAGGGGGTCGTCCCAACCGCGGCGGGCGCCCAACGCCAGCGTCTCGCCCTTGATGGCGTTGAGGGCCGCGGCGATGGGGGTGGCGTTGGCCTGCCAGGCGGCGAGCTCGGCCCGGAACGCGGCGGAGCGGACCGCGGCGTCGGGGTGGGTGGCGAGGCCGCGGACGGCGAAGATCGGGAGGGTCTCGGTGCGCCCGTCGGCGTGCTCGACCGTGGCGGTGACCCCGGCGCTGACGTCGTCGTACAGCCGGCTCCAGGCGGACGACCCGGTGATGCCCAGCTCGGCGGCCAGGGACTCCTCGGGCTCGGACATCTGGTGTGTGGCCCGGCGGGCGGCCTTGCGCAGCGGCCACGCGTGGGCGGCGGCCTCCGGGCTGGCCGCGATCAGCGCGTCGAGGTCGAGGGTGCCGACCCAGGCGTCGAACCGGGTGCGGAGCGCGGTGATGCGGGCCTCGATCGTGGTCAGGCGGGAGAGCAGGGCCTGGGCCGCCTCGTCACCGCTGTCGGTGCTGACGTGGCCGTAGGCGAAGGCCTCGAGCCGGGCGAAGCGGTCGAGCACGTGGTTCGTGGCGGCCAGCACCTCGTCGAACGCGGCGGGGTCGACCGCGGCGGCGGGGGAGGCGCCGTCGGCGGCGCCCCGGACGTCGCGGCGGTCGAAGAGCGCGGCGAGAGCGTCGACCGCGCGGGTCAGCGTCCCCTCGGCCGCGGCGACCTCGGCGTGGTCGACGGTGGGGAACAGAGGCGTGAGGTCCCACCGGGGCAGCGCGTCGAGCGTGGTCATCGGGCCATCGTGCCAGGCGACGGGCCGCGGGGGTCAGACCGCGGCGACGGCGGCGGCCAGGTCCGGCGCCAGGTCGCCGCGCGGCTCGACGTCGACGCCCCCGGCCAGGTCGAGCCAGGCGGCCATCGCCCCGAGCTCGTCCGCCAGCTCGGCCGCCACCCGGTCCCGCCCGCCGGCCAGCGGCGAGCACGCCCTCGGGCTCGCCCCAGGCGGCCCGCACCCGCAGCACGCCGGCCTGGCGGTCAGCCTTGAGGTCGACCCGGCCGACGAGAGCCTCGTCGAGCAGGAACGGCAGCACGTAGTAGCCGTGCACCCGCTTGGGCTGGGGGACGTAGATCTCGATGCGGTAGCGGAAGTCGAAGAGGCGCTCGGTGCGGTCGCGCTCCCAGATCAGCGAGTCGAACGGCGAGAGCAGCGCCCGGGCCCGCAGGCGGCGGCGGGGCTGGTGCGCGTCGGGGTGCAGGTAGGCCGGCTGCCGCCACCCCTCGACGCGCACCGGGACGAGGGCGCCGTCGGCCACCAGCTCGGCCAGCAGCCGGCTCGCGGTGGGCACGTTGATGCGGTAGTAGTCGGCGAGGTCGCGGGCCGTGCCCAGGCCGTGGGCCTGCGCCGCCACGAGCAGCAGGTCCTTCATGGCGTCGTCGGGCGCCGGGGTGGGGGCGCCGAGGATGGCGGCCGGAATCCACTGTTCGGGCAGCAGGTAGCTGCGGGTGAAGCCGTTCTGGCGGATGGCCGTGATCTCGCCCGCGTAGAACAGGTGCTCGACCACGCGCTTGCCGTTCCCCCAGCCCCACCAGCTCGCCTCGCGCCGGGGGGACTGCTGGTGGACCTCGAGGTCGCTGATCGTGACCGGGCCGCGGGCGCGGATCTCGGCGAGCGCGCTGGCCACCATCTCGGGGCTGTCGCGGGCGGCGTCGCGCACGCCCTTCCACTGGTGCTCGTAGGTCATCCGCCACCGCACGAGCGGGTGCCGCTCGACCGGGTGGAGCGAGGCCTCGTGGCCCCAGTACTCGAACACCTGCCGGCTGGCCCACAGCCAGCGGCTGAGCGCGGCCCGGTCGTAGGCGCCGAGGCGGGCGAAGAACACGATCTCGTGGCTGCGGGTGAGGACGTTGACCGAGTCGAGCTGCACGGTGCCGAGGCGGTCGAGCACCTTGCGGAAGTGCCGGCTGTCGACGCGCCCGGTCGGGCGCCGCTCGGCGAACCCCTGAGCAGACAGTGCGACGCGCCGGGCGTCGCGCCTGCTCATGTCGGTCATCTCGTGGGTCTCCACCACCTGGGCCGCCATGCCGGAGGGACGCTATCTGCCTCGTCGCGAGACCGGGGAACTAGGTTCTTGACGTCCAGTCAGACGTAACGGAGGGAGGCGCCCGATGGGCTACCGCGTGGTGGTCGACTTCGACCTGTGTGAGAGCAACGCCCGCTGCATGGAGGCGGCGCCCGAGGTGTTCGAGGTCCGCGACGACGACTTCCTCTACGTCCTCGACGAGACACCGCCCGATTCCCTGCGGGACAAGGTCGACGAGGCTGCGCGTCGCTGCCCGAAGGCGGCCATCACGGTCGTCGACGAGTAGTCGGAGAGGTGAGCACGGGCGGCGCCGATCGGCGCATCGTCGTCGTCGGCGGGTCGCTGGCGGGGCTGCGGGCGGCCGAGGAGCTGCGCCACCAGGGTTTCGACGGAACCGTCACGGTCGTCGGGGACGAGATCCGCGAGCCCTACGACCGACCCCCGCTGTCCAAGCAGGTGCTCGCGGGCGCGTGGCCGGTCGAGCGCACGGCGCTGACGGTCATGCACCCCGACGGCCTGGCCGGCCTGGATCTCGACTGGCGGCTCGGCGTGCGCGCCACCGGCCTCGACGTCACCTCCCGCCGGGTGCTGCTGGCCGGCGGCGGCGACGTGCCCTTCGACGGCCTGGTGGTCGCGACGGGCGCCGCGCCGCGCGAGCTGCCGGGCACCGAGACGCTGGCGGGGGTCCACACGCTCCGGACGCTGGACGACTCGCTCGCGATCCGGGCGGCGCTCGACGGCGGCGTCCGGCGCGTGGTGGTCGTCGGTGCGGGGTTCATCGGCGCCGAGGTGGCGGCCACCTGTCGTACCGCGGGCTGCGACGTCACGATCCTCGAGGCGCTGCCCGTCCCGCTCGGGCGGGCGCTCGGCGACGAGATGGGCGCGGTGATGGGCGAGCTCCACCGGGACCACGGGGTCGACCTCCGCCTCGGGATCGGCGTCGCCGGGTTCGAGGGCGGCGACCGCGTGACCCACGTCCGCCTGGCCGACGACACGCTCGTCGACGCCGACATCGTGGTGGTGGGCATCGGCGTCACGCCCAACACGGGCTGGCTCGAGGGCTCGGGCCTCGCCCTCGACGACGGTCTCGTGTGCGACGCCACAACGCGGGCCGCCCCGGGGGTGGTGGCCGCGGGCGACGTGGCCCGCTGGCCGAGCCACCGCTTCGGGGAGCTGATGCGGGTCGAACACTGGGACAACGCCATCGCCATGGGCGAGCACGCGGCCCGCCGCCTGCTGGCCGACCTGGCGGGCGACCCCGCCGACGACCCGGCTTCGACCGCGCCGTACGACCCGGTGCCGTGGTTCTGGTCCGACCAGTACGACCGCAAGATCCAGCTCGCGGGCCGCTCGGCGGGCGCCGACGAGGTGCGCATCGTCGACGGGGCGATCGAGGAGCGCCGCTTCGTCGCCCTCTACCGGCGGGGCGACCGGCTGGTCGGGGTGCTGGCCATGAACCGGCCGCGGCTGCTCGTGACGTACCGGGGGCTCGTCGAGCGCGGCGCCGCGTGGGACGAGGCGCTGGCCCAGGCGGCCCCGGCATGACATCGCGCCGCGCCGTTCCGGCAGGGCGATGACCGCGGCCGCCGGGGTCCTGCTCGCCCTCACGTTGGTGTCGGCGAGCATCGACTGGCTGGCCGTGCACCACCGCCACCAGGCCATGCGCTACCTGTTCAAGCCGCTGACGCTGGTGCTGCTGACGGCCACCGCGCTGGCGCTCGACCCCGACGACCCGACCGTGCGGACCTGGTTCGTGGTCGCGCTGGTGATGTCGCTCGCCGGCGACGTGTTCCTCATGCTGCCCGGCGACCTGTTCGTGCCGGGGCTCGGGTCGTTCCTGCTGGCCCACGTCGCCTACGTCGTCGGGCTGGTCCTGTCGGGCCTCGAACCCGCCGGCGTCCTCATCGGCGTCGCGGTGGTCGCGGTCGCGTTCGCGCTCGTCGGGGCGCGCATCGTCGCGGGGGTGCGTCGCAGCGAGCCCGCGCTCGGCCCGCCGGTGCTCGCCTACATGGGCGTCATCTCGGCGATGCTCGTCTGCGCCATCGGGACGGGGGCGCCGCTCGCCATCGCCGGCGCGCTGCTGTTCTACGCCTCGGACGCCCTCATCGGCTGGGGCCGGTTCGTCGAGGCCCGCCCGTGGGGCGACCTGGCCGTGATGGTGACCTACCACCTCGGCCAGGTGCTGCTGGTGCTCTTCCTCGTCTGACCGGGTCCGTCACCACGCCTCGGCCAGCAGCGCGGCGAAGGTCGCCTCGGGGTCGCACGCGACGCCCCGCCGGGCGAACCAGCCGCACACGTTCGACACGTCGCGGTGCAGCAGGTCGAACCCGTGCGGGTTGAGGACGAGGTCCACCGCCTGGGGGAAGTCGATCCACCAGGCGCGCTCCCGCCACCACAACAGGTTGTACGGCGACAGGTCCGCGTGGACGAGGCCCGCCCGGGTCAGCCTGGACAGGTCTCCCACGATCTGGGCGTGGGCGGCCGCCAGCTCGGGCGCCGTCAGCCGGGCGGTCGCCAGCCGGGGCGCGGCGACACCGTCGTCGCCGACGAACTGCATCAGCGTCCCGTCACCCGTGAACTCGACCGGGTACGGCACCGTCACGCCTGCGGCGTCCGCCCGGACCATGCTGTCGTACTCGTCGCGGGCCCAGCGCTCGGCGACGACGCGCCGGCCGTGCGCCGACCGGCGCTGCACCGCCCGGCGGTCGCGGGCGACGCGAAAGCCCCGTCCGGCCTGGTAGACGGCGTCGGTGGTGAACGTGCGGGCACGGCTGAAGCCCTCGGCCTCGAGGACGCCCTTCGTGACCTCCATCGGTCGGTGACGCTTGTGGGCCAGCAGGGTGCGGCGTCCCCCGTCGAGCGTGCACCGCTCGACGACGAAGACCTCGGCTTCCTTGCCGGACTTGAGCAGGCCGAGCACCTCGTCGTGGGTGTCGCCTGCGGTGAGCCACGCCGGGGCGGCGCGGCCGGGGTCGTGCACGGGCACGGTTCCTCCACGGATGCGATGCGGTCGGGGTCGACGGCCCCGGCGGCTCGCAGGACGCCCGGAGGAGGTGGTCGGGTCAGGCCGACCGGTGCTCGGGCGCGGAGCTGGCGGGGCGGAGCGTCGTGGCTGTCACGTGCGACCGACCTCCTCGCGGCTCGGCGCGGGCGATGCGCCCGATCGACCGGCAGCGTAGGGCGCGCGAGCGCAGCCTCCCGCGGGATTTCCGTGGCCCTCTCCGGCCGCCCCTGTGGAGGCGCCGCAGCGTGGTCAGGCGGCCTCGGCCATCCGGTCCTGGGCGAGGCACCAGGCCACGGCGTCGGTGACGGCGTCGAGGCCACGGGTACAGAAGGCATGCCCCATGTCGGGCACGAGGTCGAGGCGGCGCCGGCCCCGGGGGCCCGTCGGGTCCGCGGTCGCGCCGGACGCGTGGAGGATCTCGGCCTCGGACGCCGGCATGAACCGGTCGCCGGTCCCGTGCACCACCGCCAGCGGCACCGCCAGGCGGGCGGCGAGAGCGTCGGGCGGCTCGGACCAGCGCCAGGTGGGGTCGAGGCGGGCGCCGAGGCGGCGGGCCAGGCGGCGGCCGGCGCCGGTGCGGGTGAGCGCAGCCGCCAGCGCCGCTCGGGGGCTGCGGACCTTCCACTGCGCCGGTGAGCTCACCGTGACCACGCCCGCCAGGTCGGGGTCGTCGACCCCGTGGCGGAGCACGGCGATGGCGCCGAGCGAGGCGCCGACCAGCACGACGCGGGGCGCCAGGTCGCGGGCGGCGGCCGCCGCCGCGGCCACGTCCAGGCCCTCCCGGTCGCCGAGGGAGCACAGGCCGTCGGACTGGCCGTGGCCCCGCATGTCGGGGACGACGACGGCGTGGCCCGCGTCCCGCAGGTCGTGGGCCATGGCCATCACCGACGGGTCGCGCCGGTGGGCGGTGAACCCGTGGGCGAGCACCACCGCGGCGGTGGGCGGCTCGGCCGGCAGCCAGGCGTCGGCGGTCAGCGTCAGCCCGTCGGCGGTGTGCAGGGCCAGCGCGTGGACGTCACGCGGCACGGGGCGCCGCCCGCCAGTGGACGGTGATGCCGTGCCGCCGCATCGACCGCTTGAAGTACAGCGTCGAGGCGAGGATGGCGCTCCCGGTCAGCACCCAGGACAGCAGCGTGCGGGCGAAGACGTAGGTCTCGACCGACTGGGTGGCCAGCAGCCAGATGCTCACCGCCGCGTTGGTCAGCTGCACCAACGCCCACAGGACGGTGATGCGGGCGAAGAACCGGCGCACCGGCGGGGAGCCCATGAACGTGGCCGGGAGCGGGCAGAAGTCGCCGGCCAGGCGCTCGGCCAGGGGGCGGCCGGCGGGGACCGACAGGAGGAACACGGCGCCGATCAGGACCGTCGTGAGCGTCGGCTGCAGGAAGTAGACGAAGACGCTGCCCGACACGAGCGCGACGACCGTCCGGGCGGTGATGCCGACCACGCCGAGGAGGAGCAGCCCGGGGACCGGGGTCCGGGTGACGAGGCGGCGGATCACGGCGGTGTACGACCAGGCCAGGGCGGCGATCAGCCCGCCCCACACCCCGACCAGCCACAGCGCGCCGTAGAAGACGGCCAGCGGGATGAGGCTGGCCTCGATCAGGTTCGGGAGGGCGTGTCGGGCCATGGCCCGCAAGCGCGGCAGCTCGAGGGGCGGATGATGCATCGTCGTGTTGTGCGCCGGCGAGTCCTCAGCGTGCGCCCCAGAGGGCACTCACCCGCCGTCGTCGCCGGACATGGTCGTCTGTCGCCTACATACGGCGCAAGCCGCCCGCCCATATGTACCTACCACCTGGTAACGAGCGGCGGGGCCATGAGATTTCCCCGTCAGTTTCGGTCGCCAGGGCGACCGAAACTGACGGGGAAATCCTGTGGAAAACGGGTCAGGACGTGAGAGCCGCGGTGAAGCGGGCCGACTCGCGCTCGGCCAGGGCGACGGTGACGCCCATGCGCTCGATGTGTTGGCGCACCTGCTTGTCGCCCTGGGGGATCGGGTGGGCGTCGAGGAAGGCCCTGATCTCGTCGGCCAGGGCCCGCTCCCGCACCGAGCGGACGCCGCCCACCAGCCGGGCCAGGCTGTTGGCCGGGAACCGCGCCTCGATCTGGTCCCAGTGCGCGGCCACGAACGCCCACGCCATCGGCCCGTTGTCGCGGTTGGTGAGGGTCTCGCCCAGCAGGTAGGGGGCGTCCTGGGTGCGCACGTCGCCCGAGAGCGTCAGCTCGAGCGTGCGCTGCAGCGCCTCGGGGTCGCGGAAGCGGGCCAGCGAGAGCTGCAGCCGCTGCCGGTCCTGCGGGTTGGCCGCCTCCCGGAACGCCTCGGCCAGGCGCCCGTGCAGGGCGACGTCGCCGAGCGTGGCGCACACCGACAGGGCAGGGGAGGCCAGGCTGGGATCGACGCTCGGCGGGTGGGCCAGGAACCGGTCGAGCAGCTCGGCCGCCCGCTCGCGCGCCGCGCCGTCGTCGCCCAGCAGCGCCGCAGCCTGCAGCAGCACGCCGCGCAGCGTGCGGCTGCGGTCGTCGTCGCCTGGGCGGGCGTCGGCCCCGAGCTCGGCCCGCACCGGGCCGACCAGCGCCGCGATCCGACCGTGCAGCGCGTCGCGGGCGTCGCCGTCCACCAGGCGGTCGAGGATGGAGAGCCCGCCGGCGATGCGCTCCCACACCGACAGGTCGCGCTCGTCGACGAATCGCTCGGTGGTGGTCACGAACTGCGCGGCCTCGAGGTTGCCGGCCAGCACCGAGGCCCACGCGTCGTCGATCAGCGTGTACCGCTCGAGCGCCGTCAGGTCGCCGAGCCCGGCGAGGAGGGCGTCGAGCAGGTCGGGCGCGTACCGGACCCGGTAGAACCCGTGGGCGCCGAGGTTGGCGTGGACCCACGGCAGCGGCTCGACCGACGGGTCGTGGTCGATGCCGAAGCTGACCTCGTCGCCCTCGAGCAGGCCGGTGGACGACCGCTCGGTGTCGCCCGCACGGTGCCCGACCACGAGCGGGATCGCCCACCGGGCGCCGTCGTCGGCGGTGCCGTAGCCGAACCGGCGCTGCGAGAACCGCAGCTTGGCGCCGTCGCCCCGCGCCACCTGGACCTCGGGGAAACCGCCCTGGAAGATCCACGACTCGGCGATGCGGCGCACCGGCTCGCCCGTCTCGGCCTCGAGCGCGTCCCACAGATCGGACGTCTCGGTGTTGCCGTACTGGTGGCGGGCCATGTAGCGGCGGATGCCCGCCCGGAAGCGGTCGGCGCCGAGGTACTGCTCGAGCATCCGCACGACCGACGCGCCCTTCTCGTAGGTGAGGACGTCGAACATGCCGTCGGCGTCGGCGGGCGAGATCACCGGGTACTCGATGGGCCGGGTGGCCGCGAGGGCATCGGTGTCGAACGCGGCCGAGCGCGACAGCCCGAAGTCCACCCACCGTCGCCACTCGGGGCGGAAGGCGTCGGTGCAGGTCATCTCCATGAACGTGGCGAACGCCTCGTTCAGCCAGATGCCGTTCCACCACTTCATCGTCACGAGGTCGCCGAACCACATGTGGGCGATCTCGTGGGCGATGACGTCGACCACCGCTTGCAGCTCGGCCTGGGTGGCCGTGGCGGGGTCCACCAGCAGGTAGCGCTCGCGGAACGTGACGCAGCCCAGGTTCTCCATCGCCCCGAAGGCGAAGTCGGGGATGGCCACGAGGTCGAGCTTGTCGCCCGGGTAGACGATGCCGAACCAGTCGGTGAAGAACCGCAAGGCGAACTCGCCCACCTCGAGGGCGAAGCCCGCGAGGTGCTCCTTCCCCGCCGGGCAGATCACCCGCAACGGCTTCCCGTCGACGTCCACCGCAGCCGTGGCGGTGAGCGGGCCGACCACGAACGCCACCAGGTAGGTGGACATCGGCATCGTGTCGGCGAAGCGCACCGCCACCTTCCCGTCGCCCACCGGCTCGCGGCCGATCTCCCCGGCGTTGGACACCGCGAACTGGTCGTCGGGGACCACGAGGGACACCGCGAACACCGCCTTGGCGTCGGGCTCGTCCCAGCACGGGAACGCCCGCCGGGCGTCGGTGGCCTCCATCTGCGTGGTGGCCAGCACCTGCTCGACGCCGGCGTCGTCGGTGAACGTCGACCGGTAGAAGCCGACGAGCTTGTCGTTCAGCACGCCGCGGAACCGCAGGTGGAGGACGGCGTCGCCGGCGGGCAGCGGGCGCTCGAACGCCAGGGTCGCCCGCTCGGACTCGTGGTCGAGCGTGACCGTGGCGGCCAGGCGCTCGCCGCCCACCTCGGCGGTGACCTCGTCGATCTCGAGGTCGAGGGCGTTCAGCACCACCTCGGCGGTCGGCTCGACCACCTCGACGGCCACCGCTTCGGATCCGGCGAACGTGGCCGCGGCCAGGTCGGGCTCGAGCGTCAGGTCGTAGCGGCGGGGGACGACCGACCGGGGCAGGCGGTGCGGGTTCTCGGCGGACGACTCGGGAGAGGACACGGGCCTGCACGGTACCGACTGTCGGTGGCCGGGCGGACCACGATTGCCATCCGGCGAACGCGCGGGCACACTCCGGACCGCGGCCGTTGTCGGCCGCCTGAAACCCCGCCGTCCCGAGTGACTAGCCTCGCCCGAATGACCGCAGACGCCACCCTCGACGTGGTCGGCATCGGCAACGCGCTGGTCGACGTGCTCTCGCACGAGACCGACGAGTTCGTCGCCACCCACGGCCTCGTGAAGAGCGCGATGACGCTCATCGAGACCGACCGCGCCGAGGAGCTGTACGCCGCGATGGGGCCCGGCATCGAGATGTCGGGGGGATCGGCGGCCAACACGATCGCCGGGGTGGCGAGCTTCGGCGGGAAGTCCGCCTACATGGGCCGCGTCTTCGACGACCAGCTCGGCGCCGTCTTCGCCCACGACCTGCGCTCGCAGGGCGTCACGTTCCACAACAAGCCGGCGACCGAGGGCCCCTCCACCGGGCGCTGCCTGATCGTCGTGACGCCCGACGCCCACCGCACGATGAACACCTACCTCGGGGCGTCGGCCTACTTCGGTCCGGCGGACGTCGACCCCGACCTCGTCCGCGCCGCCCAGGTGACGTTCCTCGAGGGGTACCTGTTCGACCGGCCCGAGTCGAAGGAGGCCTACTGGACGGCCTCGGGCCTCGCCCGCGATGCCGGCCGCAAGGTGGCGCTGACGCTGTCCGACCTGTTCTGCGTCGAGCGTCACCACGACGACTTCCTGCCTCTCGTGCGCGAGCGCATCGACATCCTCTTCGCCAACGAGGCCGAGGCCTGCGCCCTGTGGGGGTGCGACGAGGTGGGGGCCGCGGTCGAGCGGGCCCGGGCCGAGGTGGCCGTGGCCTGCATCACGCTGTCCGAGAAGGGGTCGGTGGTGGTGGCCGGGCCCGAGACCCACGAGGTCCCCGCCCAGCCGGTCGAGGTCGTCGACACCACCGGCGCCGGCGACCTGTACGCCGCCGGCTTCCTGTACGGCTACACGAACGGCCGCACGCTGCCCCAGTGCGGTGAGCTGGGGTCGCTGGCCGCGGCCGAGGTCATCGGCCACATCGGCGCCCGCTCCGAGGTCGCGCTCGGCTCGCTGCTCCCGCCCTGAGGTTCGCTCAGCGGACGAACTGGCGGCGGGGCGCGACCTTCAGGATCACCCGCTCGGACTGGACGGGGTTGCCGTAGTCGGCACCCGTGTACTTGCGGGCGAGCGCGTCGATGTGGGCACGCGCCTCAGGCCCCGTGACGGTCTCGACGACCTCGCCGCGCACCTCGCCGTAGGAGTACGGGTTGGCGGCGTCGATGATCGTGACCGTGATCCGCGGGTCCCGCGAGACGTTCTTGTACTTCTGCCGGTGGACCTCGGTGTTGAGCAGGAGGTGCTCGCCGTCGGAGTCGATCCACAGGGGTGTCGTCTGCGGCGTGCCGTCGGGCATGAGCGTGCTCACCGCCGCAATGTTCTTCCCGTCGGTGGCGAGCGTGCGGATCCTGTCGTCGAGCATCACGTCAGGGTACGACCGTCGCCGCCGATGCGGCGCCGCTCACGGTGCCGCCCCCAAGCACCCGGCGGTCAGCGGACGTCCACGGTCAACGGCGTCCCGCCGGGCGGCGCCACAACGAGGTCGCCCTGCGGTGTCGGCTCGGCCGTCGACCCCCGCGGCACGGGCCCGCCGACTGTCGTGTCGGCGACGCGCCGCACGATCCCGTCCGGCCCGAACAGGACCGAGCGCACGGTTCCGTCCCGACCGACCGCGACGTAGCGGTTGGTGCCGTCGGGCTGCGGCACGCTGACGCACACCGCCTCGGCGACGTCGGCCGCGCTGAGCAGGCCGGGCACGGGCTCGCACTCGACGGTGCCCGACTCCCACGCGGGCTCCTCGACCGTGGCGGTGTCGCCGGACGGGACCACCGCGCGGGCCGCGGTTCCCGCGTCCTCGGCGGCCGCCTCGGCCTCCGCCTCCTCGAGCGCGGCGGCGACGTCGACGCCCGGCTCTGGCGGCGCCTCGGCCGATGCGCCGGCCCGCAGCTGCTCGAGCTGCTCCTGGAGCAGGAGGACCTTGGGGTGGTCGGCGGGCATCCCGGCGGCGACCATGCCGTCGATCTGCTCCTGGAGCTGCTTCTCGGCGGGCGTCGGCGCCGGTTCGCTCAGCGCGGCGCTGGCCGCGGCGGAGGCGCCGACTGCGGTGAGCACGAGCGCGGCAGCCAGCAGCGCGCCGCGGCGGCGCGGCCGCCGGCCGGTCGGGTGTGGCGGGTGTGGCGTCGGGCGGGCGGTGTCGCGGTCCATGGCGCGCTCCCTCACGAGATCCAGTTGATGTCGGTCATCGTGTCCAGCTCGGGCTGGGTGGTCCGGGGGTCGCTCTGCAGGTACCAGAGGAGCTGGTCGTGCCCCTCGTGCGGGGTGTTGTCGGTCGTCGGACAGCCGCCGACCTGGAGACAGGCGCCGTACTGGGTCATCGAGCCGGCGAAGTACATGCCGTCGTTCCAGTAGAGGGTCCCGTAGAGGTCGATCAGCTGCCACTGGCGAGCCTGGTTCCCGCTGTTGGTGTAGATCTGCGGGATCGGGATGGCGGGATCGTGGTCCCACGACAGGTGCCACACGTACTGCTGGGTCCAGCCGTTGTTGCACGCGGCGTTGGCGGCGGAGCTGAACGAGCAGCCGTCGGCCGACGAGTTGGCGTAGAGGAGCTGGGCGCCGCCGTAGTCGTCATAGCCGTGCATCCACTGCTCGGCCTTGTGGAACGTCGACCACGACGGCTCGACGTCCCACGCCGCCGAGATCTGGGCGTAGCCCGGGTAGAAGTGGTTGACCCAGGCGGCGAGGGCTTCCACCGTCCGCGACCACGCGTCACCGTGGCCCCGCAGCCAGCCGTCGTCCCTGCTGTCGATGGCGCTGGTGCTGGTGCCCATGCCGATGAGCAGCCGGTGGTTGGGGTCCTGGCGGCAGTAGGCGAACCCGCGCACGACGCTCTTCACGCGCTCGCCGATCTCCCAGACGGTGAGGTCGGGCGCACCCCACAGGGTGGCCCCGTACTCGCCGCGGACCGTGGTCGGCGCCCCGAAGAACAGGGTCATCCGCCCGCTCTTCTCGGCCTGGAAGCAGCCGAGCTGGGTCGCGGCGGCGTCGTCGGCCCGCCCCATGTAGTAGCTGCGCGTCTCGGCGCTCGGTGGCTTGTGGCAGGCGCCCGAGGCGCCGATCGCGAGGGCGGCGAGCAGGCCGGCGAGCCAACGGACGGGGCGTCTGCGCATGACGAGCGTCTCCGTTCGGCAGGGGAGCGGGGAGAGCCGGGCGCGCAGAAGGATTCCGCCGCACCCCTGCCGGGTCAAGCACTCGGTGTGCGCACGTCAGCGCGGAAGGTGGCTGACCGCGCCGCCGAACGTGACCCGGTGGGGTCAGGGCGCCGCTACACCTGGGCGCGGCCGCGCTGGGTGACCGAGGCCCGGCGGGCCTCGATCGCCTCGGGGTCGAGGCCCCCGCCCTGCCACTCGGCGGCCACGGCGGTCTCGAGCAGCCAGGCATCGCCCGCGCTCAGGAGGGCGCCGTCGTCGTAGGTCCGCAACACGCGCTGCACCGCGCGCTGGTCGTTGGAGACGATGTCGGCGGCCAGCTTGTGGGCGGTCGGCAGCAGCTCGTCGTGCGGCACGACGTGGTTCACCAGGCCCCAATCGAGCGCGGTGGCGGCGTCGAGGAAGTTGCCGGTGGCCGACAGCTCGCGGGCCCGGCGTACGCCCACGGCCTGCGGCAGCAGGACGGTGAGCCCCCAGTCCGGCATGATGCCGACGCGGGCGTGGGTGTCGGCGAACGCCGCCCGTTCGGACGCGACGAGGAAGTCGCACCGCAGGGCCAGCTCGAACCCGCCGGTGACGGCGACGCCGTTGATCGCCCCGATGACCGGCTTGCCGATGAGCGGGAACGGCCCGCGCTCCTGCGGCGGCCGGTCGTCGTGGCCGAGCGCCTCGACCGACGCGCCCGCGCCCGAGCCCAGCTCCTTGAGGTCCAGCCCGGCGCAGAAGGCGGGGTCGGCCCCGGTGAGGACGACCACGTCGACCCCGTCGTCGCCGTCGAGGTCGCGGACCGTGCGGTGGAGCGCGGCGCGGAGCTCGCGGTTGAGCGCGTTGCGCGCCCCCGGACGGTTCAGCGTGACGGTGGCGACCCGGTCGGTGACATCGAGGGTGAGAACGTCGGTGTCGGACATGCCGGCGAACCTATCGGCGGACGGCCGACGCGTCCCGATCGCGGCCGGCACTACATCAGGGGCCGTCGTCGACCGGCGGGAGGAACGGCATGGTCAGGTCGCCCAGCTTCACCAGCGTCGAGGCGATCCACCCGCCCATGGCGCTCAAGTGGTCGTCGAGGATCGTGCCGTCCTCGAGCGTGGCCTCGTCGAGCTCGTAGCTGCCCTCGTACGACACCTCGATGGCGTACTCGCGCTCGTCGAGGTCGGCCGAGCACACCGTCTCGATCGTCGGGCCCGACCGCTCGAGCCGCTCGGACCCGATCGGCGCGCTGGCCTCGGGCAGCACGGCCAGCACCAGCTTGGGGTCGGGCGCCTCGGCCAGCCGCTGCACTCGCACGACCAGCTCGATCTCGATGCGGGGCGGGTCGTTGAACGGCTCGCCGATGTACCACGACCGGTACGCCGTCTGCGCCCACGTCGGCCAGTCGAGCGTGACGTCGGCCTGGACGCGGGGCGGCAGGCCCTCGCCCGGGAGCCCGTAGGAGGTCTCCCAGGTCACGTCGCCGAGCAGGACGTCGACCTGGAACCGCTCCTCGAACGCCTGCCGTTCGAGGAAGGCGCGCTCGAGCGAATCGCGCAGCGCGCCGATGGCATCGGTGAAGACGTGGTCGAGCATGGCGTCGGCAGGCTATCCGTCGGACCCGGTGTGCCCGCCGGGCGCGGCTGTGGCCGACATCACGGCGATCGGCACCGACACGTCGTTGCCGGGTCGGAGCGTGGCGATGCGCCGGTCGGCCTGGACCGCCGCCTTCGGTTCGCTGAGGCGCCCGGCCAGGTGGGCGGCCGTGGCGTCGATGTCGGCCACCGTGAGGGCGAGCCCCCAGAAGGCGGCCGGGCCTTCGCCTGCGGGCCGGGCCGGGCCGACCACCTCGAGGATGACCTCGCCGAGCCGGAAGAAGCGCTGCCGGCGTCCGCCGCCGGCCTCGCGCGTGCGCCGGGCCTCGAGGCCCACGGCCCCGAGCGCCTCGGTCGTGCGGTCGAGATCGGGCGTCATGACCACGAGGTGGTCGATGCCGATCACGCCATTGGGGTGGGCGACGGGGGGCGCGGCCCCGCGGTCGGCGGCCCGCGGCCGGGCGACCGTGTAGGCGGTGGGCAGGCCGTCGACGTCACCGGCCGGTGCGGAGGCGTCCAGCGTCCAGCCCACGATGCCGCGGCCCCGCTCGTCGTGGGCTCCGGCGAGGCGGACGTCCACGTGCCCGATCCGGGTCACACCGTCGTCGCCCACCGCGAAGTCGAGGGACGCCCACGCGATCGGGTCGTCGCCGACCTCGATCTCGACGAGCAGTCCGGGCGTGCTCCCCATCGCGCGAGGACGCTACACGGGCGCCCTCGTGGTGCTCGTGGCGAGGCGCTAGTACCACGAGCAGCGGCAGCGGTGGCGGGGGACCGCCTTGAGCTCGGGGCTCTGACCCCGCTGCCAGAGCTGGTGGTCGACCGCGGCCGGAGTCGACCCCGCCGCACCGGCCAGCAGCTCGACCGCGTGCACGCCGCAGGCCCGGATCTCGACCTCCTCGGGGCTGCCGGGCCGCAGCAGGTCGCCCCCGTCGATGCGGGCGGCGAGGCCGGTCTCGTAGACCAGCACCCCGTGCATCCGCAGCACGTGGGGGACCAGGTTGTCGGCGAAGGCGGTCAGCCGATCGACGTCGTCGAACCGGCCGAGCCCCTGGCCGTCGAAGGCGCGGGCCAGGTGCGACACGGTGATCTGGGCCCGCTTGTAGAAGGGCACCTCCACCGACGCCGCCGCCTCGCCGTACGTGGCGACGTCGTGGGCGAGAGGCATCGACCCGAGCGTCTCGACGAGCGCGCCGGCCGAACCGCCCGCGGCGCGGACCAGCGTGGCCGCGGAGCCGTCGTACCGCTCGGCCAGCAACCAGCCGAGGTCGCGCCAGGCCTGGGCCAACAGCTCGAGCAGGTCGTCGACCGGGCCGGGGTGCGGCTGGTCGAACACGGACGCGCACGTGGCGGCGTCGGCGCCGGCCAGCCAGTCGGCCGTGGGCGGTCCCTCCCGGGCCACGTGGTCGGCGAGCGCCTCGGCGAGCGAGCGGGCGCCCGACAGCCCGGGCCGCTTGCGCAGCTGCGGGAACCAACCCGAGCCGAAGTTCACCGCGTTCCAGGCCACGACCTCGGCCGCCATCGCCTCGTCGTCGCCGGCCGGGACCTCCTCGGGCAGCAGCGGCGGGTCGTCGGGCGCCAGGTCGGCGGCCAGCCGGTCGAGGGCGTCGTGATCGATGCGCACCGTCGTGGCGCGGTCCGCCACGGCCGCGACGGCGGCGCGGAGGCGGGCGAAGACGTCGTCCGCGGGGTGGACGTCGTCGGCCGTGGTCTCGTCGTCAGCCATGGCCCAGCCCGATCTGCCAGCGGAGGAAGGTGTGGACGTCGGCGGCCTCGTCGGCCTGCTTGGAGGCGGGCTTGCCCTGGCCGTGCCCGGCCCGGGACTCGACCCGCACGAGCACGGGCCGGTCCTCGCCGCAGCTCGTGGCCCAGGCCAGGGCGGCGCCGAACTTGCGGGCGTGGGCCGGGTCGACGCGGCTGTCCTCCTCGCCGGTCAGCACCAGCGTGGCGGGGTAGCACGTCCCCTCGACCAGGTGGTGGTAGGGCGAGTAGGCCCACAGCCAGGCGAACTCGTCGGCGACGTCGGGGTCGCCGTACTCGGGGGTCCACAGCCGGGCGATGAGGAACCGCGGGAACCGCACCATGTCGGTGAGCGGCACCGCGCAGACCGCCGCCCGGCACGCGTCGGGCCGCTGGGCGAGGGTGGCGGCCACGAGCAGGCCGCCGTTGCTCCCGCCGCGCACGGCGAGGTGGTCGCGGTCGGTGCGGCCCTCGGCCACCAACCAGTCGGCGGCCGCGGCGAAGTCGTCGAACACCTGCTGCTTGTGCTCGCGCATGCCGGCCCGGTGCCAGTCCTCGCCGGCCTCGGCGCCGCCGCGGATGCAGGCGGCGGCGAACACGCCGCCGTCGTCGGCCACGGCCACCGCGGTCGGGCTGTAGGCGGGGCTCATGGTGACGGCGAACCCGCCGTACCCGGTGAGCAGCGTGGGCGTGGACGGCCCCGGGGTCACGTCGGCCCGCCGGACGGTGAACAGCGTGACGTCGGTGCCGTCCGTCGACGGGTACCTGGCGACGGCGACGGCGTAGTCCGCCGGGTCGACGGGCGAGGGCAGGTCGCTCCAGCGTTCGAGGCCCTCGTCGGGGGCGCCCGGCAGGTCGACCGGCGCCGGCGTCCAGCGCCACAGCTCGGTCGGGCGCGCCCACGACGTGAAGGCCACCACCGCCGTCTCGCTGTCGCGGTCGCCCGCCACCCCGGCCAGCGAGCCGGGCTCGGGGAGGGCGATCTCGGTGATCCGCGCCGCGTCCACCGCGGCGCGCGCCGATCCGTCGGGTCCGAAGCCCGCGGCGGGCCGGGGCAGGCGGGTGAGCCGCGCCAGCGCCGACCGGGTCGACGTCACCAGCAGCGACGACCGGGTGACCGCCACGCCCTCGACCACGTCGTCGGACTCGGGGACGACCGTCGCCCAGTGCTCGGGCGTCGGCGACGCCAGGGGTGCCGACACGACCCGTCCCCGCGGCGCGTCGAGCGTGGTGGTGCCGACGAGGCGGTCGTCGACCACCGTGAACGACGACACCGCCTCGACGCCCTCGATCACGGTGGTGCGGGCGCCGGTGGTGCGGTCCACGACGTGGACGTCGACCCGGGTCCAGCCCAGCGACACCTCGATCAGCAGCCAGCGCCCGTCGCGCGACAGCTCGACCGCCGGCCACGCGGTCCGGTCGGGCAGGTCGCCGAACACCAGCTCGTCGTGGCCCGGGTCGTCGCCGAGGACGTGCCACCACACGGTCCGGTTGTAGTTGGCCTCCTCGTCGCCCACCGCCGCGGGGTCGGGGTAGCGCGTGTAGGCGAAGGCGCGGCCGTCGGGCAGCCACGCCACCGACGCCGCCCGGGTGTGCGGGATCGAGTCTCCGAGCAGCTCGCCCGTGGCCACGTCGACGATGCCGAGGGTGGAGCGCTCGTCGCCGCCGGTGGAGGTGCCGAAGGCGACGAGCCGCCCGTCGACCGACGGCGAGTACCAGTCCAGCGCGGCGGTCGGGTCGCCGGTGAGTGCGTGGGGGTCGACCAGCGTGCGGGGCGCGGGCACCCGGTCGCCGTGGACGTCGCGCACCACCAGCACGGCCTGTTCGAGGTCGCCCCAGCGGTCGATCGAGAACAGCCGCCCGCCCCGGATGGCCGGCGCTCCAGCGGCCCCGGCGCCGAACAGCTCGGTGTAGCGGCGGACGAGGGCGTCGCGCCCGGGGCGTGCGTCGAGCGCGGCCCGGGTGCGGTCGTTGCTCGCATGCACCCAGGCGACGGTCTCGGGGGACTCGGGGTCCTCGAGCCAGCGGTACGGGTCGGGCACCGTGATCCCGTGGACCACGTCGGCGGTGGCCGCGCGCGGCGCGGGCGGCGGCGGGGTCAGTCCCACACGTCCCCCAGATCGGCGGCGGCCGGGAGCGGGGCCACCTGCACCCCGGTCTCCTCGGTGAGGCGGGCCAGCAGCCGCTCGCCCACGTCCTGGCGGCGGCCGCGGGGCCAGCGCCGCTCGCCCGCCGCGCCGAACAGCGCGAGGGCCCGGCTGCCGGCCGGGTCGTGGCGCACCCGGTAGCGCACGCCCTCGTGGCCCGCCGCGGCGAAGGCTGCGGCCCACGCCTGGGGCAGCGTGTACGGCGTGATGCTGGCGAGCTCGGCCGTCACGCCGAACCCCCGGGCCTGTCGGACCGTGGTGTCGGCGGCGCTGCACTGGCGGGGCAGCCCCAGGTGCCACATGCTGAGCCGCGCCGCCCACACGGGGCTGACCACCCCGACAGGGCCGAGCACCTCGAGCAGGGCCGTCACCTCGTCGTCGGCCAGGTAGCAGGTGCCCCGGGGCGGGGCGAGGTCGAACCGGCCGTGGGCGTCGCTCGAGAACCACCATGGCCCGAACCCCGACGTCGTCACCCGGCACAACACGGTCCCAGCGTGCACGTGCCACACGGGGAAGGCGAGGAGGTCCTCGGGCGGGGGCGGCAGCCCGATGCTCGGCCGCTGCCGCTCGCCGGGCTGGCGCCTGACGTCTTCGGTCATGCCCTCGTCAGCGGGCGCGACGGGAGAGGGGACGGTCCGTGCGGCATGCGGCTCATCCTACGAACGCGGGCACGCCCCGGATCGTCATGCCCACGACGGGTGCGGGGACCGGCGCTGGCGACCTGCGTGACGTCGCGAATGCACCGCAACCACGACGTCACAGCGGTCAGGACGCCAGGCCCCACCGCTCGGCGCGGTCGTCGGCCAGCGCCACCACCTCGGCGAGGTCGTCGCCGCCGGCCAGGTGGTCGACGATGGTGCGGCCGCCGAGCTCGGGCTGCGGGGCGGCGACGAAGGCGGCGACCATCCAGGCGTCGTCGTCGGTGGCCGGACCGAAGCGGGCGAGCACATCGGCCAGCCCGCGCACCACGCGGTTGCGGCCGTCGAGCTGGAAGGCCGGGTAGACCCACACGTCGTCGGATGTGCGCAGGGCGAGGATGGTGCGGCGGCGGCGCCGCTCCTCCACAGCCTGGCGGCTGACGCCGCCCAGCACCCGCGCCATGCCGGCGGTGGAGTAGAAGGGCCCGAGCTGGGCCCACGGCGAGGGCTCGGGGACCGCGGCCAACATGCGGGCCGCCAGCGAGTCGGCGTCGCCGAGGGCGTCGAGCCCGTGGCCCTGTGCCCGCAGGGCGTCGACGCGCCGAGCGAGCTCGGCGGTGACGTGGGCCGAGACGCGCTCGACGTAGGCGGCGGCGCTGGCCGGCGCTGCTGGGCTCGAGGTGTTGGCGGCGGCCCTCGCCGCGCGTGCGGGTCGGCGGCTCGGTGTCATGTGGTCAGCGTACGGCCGCAAGGCCGTCAAGGCAAGGGCGTCAAGGTTCTGCCCTCAGGCTGCGTGCGACGCGGCCCAGGTGACCAGGTCGTCGGCGGCCATGGTGTTCACGATGCGGTCGGCCTCGATGCCGTGGCGGGCTGCCTTGTCGCACCCGTACGCCTGCCATTCCATCTGGCCGGGGGCGTGGGCGTCGGTGTCGATGGCGAAGCGCAGGTCCCAGTCGAGCGCCAGCTCGAGCAGGTCGTCGGGCGGGTCCTGGCGCTCGGGGCGGCAGTTGATCTCGAGCGCGGTGTCGAACTGGGCGCACGCCGCGAACACGATCTCGGCGTCGAACACCGACGGCGGCCGGCCCCGCCCGACCAGCTTGCGGCCGGTGCAGTGGCCCAGGATGTCGACGTGTGGGCTGGCCACGGCGGCCACCATGCGGCGGGTCATCTCGTGGCGCTCCATGCGCAGCTTCGAGTGGACGCTGGCCACCACCACGTCGAGGCGGGCCAGCAGCTCCTCGGTCTGGTCGAGGGCGCCGTCCTCGAGGATGTCCACCTCGATGCCGGTCAGGATGCGAAACGGCGCCAGCTCGACGTTCAGTGCCTCGACCTCGACCAGCTGCTCCTTCAGCCGCTTGGGGTTGAGGCCGTGGGCGATGGTGAGGCGGGGGGAGTGGTCGGTGAGGACCATGTAGTCGTGGCCGAGCGCGATGGCGGTGCGGGCCATCTTCTCGATCGGGGCGCCGCCGTCGGACCACAGGGAGTGGGTGTGGCAGTCGCCCCGCAAGGCGGCGCGCAGCGGGCCGCCATCGCCGATCTCGATGAGGGTCTCGCTCTCGAGGCGGGCGAGGTAGTCGGGAACCTCCCCCGCCAGGGCCTGAGCGATCACCCCGCCGGTGCTGGGGCCGATGCCGGGCAGGTCGGTCAGCTTGCCCGCGGCGTGCAGGCGCTCGATCTCCTCGTCGCCGACGTCGAGGACCACGTCGCGGGCCCGGGCGAAGGCGCGGACCTTGGTCGTCTCGGCCAGGTTGCGGTCGAGCAGGTAGACGATGCGGTCAAGGGCGTCGGCCGGGCGCACGCCGCTCAGTGTCGCATGCGCTGGGCGAGCTAGACCGAGCTACGAGATGCGGAAGCCGACCTCGACCGAGACCTCGACCGTCATCTCGGACGGCGTCAGGTCCTCGAGGGGCTCGGTCTCGGGCGGAGGGGCCATCTCGGCCCGCATCGCCACGGGGCTGGGTGTGACGGGCGGCGTGCCCGAGCGCAAGCCGGGCTCCGCGACCCAGGCCACGTCGCCCAGCGAGAGGCCCAAGGTTTCGGAGTAGGAGATGGCACGATGGCGGGCGTCCTCGGCGGCGGCCCGGCGGGCCAGGTCGTAGGCGATGTTGGTCGACGCCATCGACCAGTTCGGCCCGGTGACCGACGCCCCGGCTGCCACCACGTCGGACATGATCACGCCGAGCGCGTCGAGCACCACCACGTCGACGAACGTCGTGCGGCTGGCCCGCCACCCGGTGCGGATGTCCTCGCCGCGGTGCCAGCGTGTGCGGGGCTGCACCCACAGGGACGCCACGGTCGTCCGGGCGATGGCGCTGGCGTGCTCCGAGAAGACGACGTCGACTTTGGCCGCCAGGTCGGCACGGGCGTCGTAGGCCTCGTCCTGCGACTTGCGATCAGCGGTCACCTCGACGCGGAGGCTCGCCAGATCGGGCAGCGCCCGCGCCTCCCCAGTGCCCCGCACCACGATCTCCCGCTCCATCGTGGACGGAACGCTACCTGTGCAGGGCAGGTCGCGGGGCGCGTTCACCAGCGCTTCACCCAGGCACACCCGGTTGGGGGCGCGCCGCCACGGATCAGTAGCCTTCCCGGGTGGAACGGTTCGGGTTCGTCGGCCTCCCCAATGCCGGCAAGTCGTCGCTGTACAACGCGCTCGCCGGCGGGGGTGCGCTCGCCGCGCCCTACGCGTTCGCCACGCGCGACCCCAACGTCGGCGTGGCCAAGGTGCTCGACGCTCGGCTCGACGCGCTGGCGGCCATGTCCGCCAGCCGCAACGTCGTTCCGGCCAGCGTCCAGTTCGTCGACATCGGCGGGCTGGTCGAGGGTGCCAGCAAGGGCGAGGGCCTCGGCAACCGGTTCCTGGCCAACATCCGCGAGGTCGACGCCGTGGTCTACGTGCTGCGGGCGTTCGCCGACGACGACGTGCCCGGGGCGTCCGACCCGCTCGAGCACCTGCGGGTCGTCGAGCTCGAGCTGACGCTCGCCGACCTCGAGGCGGTTGAGAATCAGGTGGCCAAGCGGCGCAAGGCCGCCAAGGCCGACCGCTCGCTGGCCGACGAGGTGGCCGCCCTCGACGCGGCCGAGGCGGTGCTGTCCGAGGGCACGCCGCTGTACCGCAGCGACCTCGAGCCCGAGGTGCGCGCGCTGCTGCGGCCGTACTTCCTCCTGACCAACCGGCCCGTCCTGGCCGTCGTCAACGTCGGCGAGGATCAGCTCGACGACGTGGCCACGGTCGTCAAGCCGGTCGAGGACGAGCTGGCCGGGCGGGCGGAGGTGCTCGGCATGTGCGTGCAGCTCGAGGCCGAAGCGGCCCAGCTCACGCTGGAGGAGCGGGCCGAGATGCTCGAGGCCCTCGGCCTGGGCGAGGGCGCCCTGCCCCGCTTCGTGCACGGGGCCTACCACCTGCTCGGCCTGCGCACGTTCTTCACCACCGGCGAGAAGGAGTCCCGGGCCTGGACGTTCCGGGCCGGGTGGAAGGCGCCGCAGTGCGCCGGCGTCATCCACACCGACTTCGAGAAGGGCTTCATCCGGGCCGAGGTCATCCACTGGGACGAGCTCGTCGATCTGGGTTCCTGGTCGAAGGCCCGCGACGTCGGCAAGCTGCGGATCGAGGGCAAGGACTACGAGGTCGCCGACGGCGACGTCATGGAGATCCGCTTCAACGTGTGAATCGGCCCCGGGGCAGCAGATCCTCAGAACGCGCTCGGGACCTGCCGGACGGCGAGGTGAGGGTCCTGGTAATCGCCAGCGAGTTGGCGCTTGGGCAGCTTGACGTCGCGCTGCTCGAGCGGCTGGTACGGGATCTGGCCCAGCAGGTGGGTGATGACGTTCAGGCGGGTGCGCCTCTTGTCGTCGGAGTTGATGACGTACCACGGGGCCCACGCAGTGTCGGTCGCGGCGAACATGGCGTCGCGGGCCCGCGCGTAGTCGAACCACCGGCTGTAGGACTTGAGGTCCATGTCGGTGAGCTTCCAGCCCTTGCGCGGGTCGTTGATGCGGCTCTCCAGACGACGGGTCTGCTCGTCTGGGCTCACCTCGAGCCAGTACTTGAGGAGGACGATGCCGGACTCGATCATGGCCCGCTCCACGCTCGGAGCGACGTCGAGGAACCGCTTGGTCTGCTCCTCGGTGCAGAAGCCCATGACCCGCTCCACGCCGGCGCGGTTGTACCAGCTGCGGTCGAAGATGACGACCTCCCCGGCGGCCGGGAGGTGGGCGAGGTAGCGCTGAATGTACATCTGCGACTTCTCGCGCTCGGTGGGCGCGGGGAGGGCGACGACGCGGAACGTCCGGGGGCTCACCCGCTCGGTGATCGCCTTGATGGTGCCGCCTTTGCCGGCGGTGTCGCGGCCTTCGAAGACGATGCAGATCTTGGCGCCCGACTCCTTCACCCACCCCTGGAGGGCGACGACCTCGCCGTGCAGCTCGCGGAGCTCGAGCTCGTACTCCTTGCGCTTCATCTTCGGCCGCGGCTCGCTCTCGTCCGCCGCTCTGGAGGCGGTCGGCTGAGATCCGACCGTGATGTCGCGGTTCTTCTTGTCCTTCTTCTTGTCCTTGCTCATGTCGATCGACTTTCGGTGGTTGCGCTGGTGTGTGGGCGGAAGGTCGGGGCTGTTAGCGCTGCGCCTCGTCGATGGGGGTCGTGTGGCCGGTGGCGGCCCGCGCCAGGGCGTTGAGCGTCCACCAGATCGAGGGCGACTTCAGCGCGGCCGGGGAGTAGCCGGGCGCCGAGGTGGGGAGGCGGATCCGCAGCGCGCCCGGCAGGATGCGGAACTCCAGCGGCGGGTCGAACAGCATGGCTTCGCCGTCGACCCCGGCCTCGATGGGTGCATCAGATTCGACGGTGAACGTGGGGGCGGCCCACTCGGTCCAGCCCGCGTAGCGGCCGACCCGGCCCGCCGAGTCCGCAGCGACGATGGCGGCGACGTCGCTGGCGCCACGGATCTTGGCCGCGGCGATGCCGAGCGTGCCGGTGTCGAGCCGGGCCCGGGTACCGAGCCCGGCGAGCGTCGTCAGCTCGTAGGGGTTGTTCGAGACCTGGATGATCTGGGCGCCGTCCTGGCGGGTGCCGTCACGGTCGGCGAAATGAAGGTCGAACGGCTCGGCGTCGGGGCCCAGCAACGCGGGCAGCATCGCCGCGGTCGTCTGCCGTTTGGCGTCGCGGTACTCGGGCGACTGGATGATCTTGGCGTAGACGCCGAGCGACACGTTGTTGACGAACACCCGGCCGCTCACCTCGCCGAGGTCGATGCGCCGCTCGACCGCCTCGTCGAAGGCGTCGAGCGCGCCGACGACATCGTTGCGGTCGAGGCCGATGTCGAGGGCGAAGTGGTTGCGGGTGCCGGCTGGGATGCAGACCAGCGGGACGTCGGCCGCCATGGCCACCGAGGCGACCAGCGCCTGCGACCCGTCACCGCCGGCCATGCCGATCACGTCGGCGCCGCGGTCGATGGCACGCTGGGCCAGTTCGAGCATGTCATCACCGCGCTGGAGCACCACGGGCTCGATGCCACGCCGGCGGCACTCGTCGACCAGGCCGAACCGCTCCGCCTTCCCGCCCCCGGACTTCAGGTTCATGATGAGGACGCCCTGCCGGGCCGGGCCGACCGGCGTGCCCGGGACCGCCTGCGCCTTCAGCGCGGCGGCGTCTCGCCGGAGGGCGTACCGGGCGAGGAGGGCGGACGCTGCCAGCAGGGCGACCACGACGACCAGGCCCAGCCCCTGGTCCTCGGCGGTGAGCACGACCGCGGCCAGCAGCACCAGCATCACCACCGCGACGACGCCGGCCACGACCCGGATCCGGCCCTTGCGGGTGACTGCGATCCACGCCGCGGCGGCCAACACCGCGGGCAGTACAAGCGCGACGATGAGTCGACCCACGTCGCCCACCAGGCTGATGGCACCGGCCACCACTGCGGCCGCGGCGAGTGCCAAGGCGCCGATGGCGGCGGCCCGACGCGCCGGGTCCAATCGATGAGTGGCTCCGTTGGTGCCGGTCATGACACCTCCTGGGTCTCGCGCCGTGCAGGGCGAGGAACGCCGCGACGGCTTCGTCGAGGGTGCCGAAGAGTGCATCGGGTCGATGGCCTGAACCGCCGGGGGTTCGTAGAGGTCTGGCTATTGAGTCCCGGCCTCGGCGATCGGGATCGTCTGACGATGGTCGGCGGCCTCGAAGATGGACAGGCCCTCCTGCCTCCCGACTGGTGCCTGCGATTGTGCAGGGCGCCCGACCGACCGCGCATCGCCTGATCTGCATGATTCGGTGTGGTACATCGTCGACGGCCAGCGGCTCGGCGGCCCGGCACAGCGACCGGCCTGCCACGGGCGGCGGCGCCGGACGGAGGCCTGAGCGCCAGCCGAGATCCGAGACTGCTCGTTCGCCGGGTCGAAAAGTCGCTCATGTCCTGGGACAGATCTGTCAACCGTCTCCCGGGATCGGACACAGATGCCAGGCAAGATGCCAGCCAACTCCGGGTGAGAACCTTCTTTCCCTACTCCGTCTGGGAAGCGCGGTGTGGCGTGGCGGCCCGAAGCACCTCAGTGGCTGTGGCGAGGCCGGCGCCGACGCGCTCGTTCGCCGCGCTCTGGCCGACACCCCGGCTCAGGTTGTCGAGTCAGCCGGCAGAACCAGCGCTGCCAGCAGCCGCGTTGGCGTCGCGCTCGATCGCCTCCGTGTCCGCCTTGAGCTCCTTGGCTTCGAGCGTCTCCGCCCGGGCCATCGCCTCCTTGACCTTGGCGCCCATGTCCGAGACAGCAACGACGACAAGGCCGGCCTCGCCGGCATCGAGCCGCGCGCCGAGCTCTTTGAGGTCGTCGCGGCTCATGCCCGCGGCGGCGTGTCCGGCGACCGCCCCGAGGACGGCCCCGCCGGCCGCGGTGGCGGCCAGGAGCCCGCCACCGATCGCGGCGAACGGGAACAGGGCCACAACCAGGCCCGTGGCCAGGCCCACGCCGCCGCCGAGGACACCACCGACCCGTGTCGGGGTCTCGTGCTTCTTGGTGATCTTGACCTTGCCGTCGGATCGCCGCTCGATCACCGCCGCGTCGTACACGTCGATCAGCCCCGCCTCGGTGTGGAGGTCCTTGACCAGCGCGTAGTCGGCTTCGGCGTCCGCGACATTCGGGTAGACCCGACGTAGGCCATGAAGGTATCCACCGGCATGGTTGCCTCCCTGCGTTCGGGTGCGCGCCACGACAGTAACGACCCTGAGCCCTCGGATCCCGGGCCGACCGGGCGTGGCTCAGCCGACCGGATATACGGATTCGAGCGAAGCGTCCTTGTGCGCTGTTTATGACCCACGCAGCCACACGAGGACGCTCGTCACACTGCCGTGCCCGAGCAGGAGTCGGCCGAGGCCCATCTTCTGGTGGTCTGGCTCGACGAACAGGTGGACGAGAGTGCGCTGATGGTGTTCGCTGCCGCTCGCCGGCGCCGAACCGGTGAGCGTGGCGACCGTCGCAGCGGCGAGCATCACACGACCCTACGGCCGGGCAGAACGCACCACAGCGACAACGAACGGTCGCACGTCGGAGCCGGATTGGCCACGGTCAGGCAGTGTTCTGTCGCGTCCCGTCATCGTCGGTTCAGGCGGCCAGCGCGTGTGCGGCAGCTGCGACCTTCTCCGCGCCGTGGGTGGTGAGCTGTTCGACGATGCGCACGAAGTTGGGGTGCTCGAGTCCGGAGACGAGGAACGTCCAGCGGTAGGCGCGCCGTTGGTGGGTGCGGATCTCGTCGCGCTCGGCTTCGGTGAAGCGACGCCCGGTGGCGGCTTGCAGTGCGTCGATGTCGAGCTCGATCTGATCGCCGAGGAGCCCGTCGACGGCGCCGCCGAGCTCGAGCAGTTGGTCGATCGCCTGCTCCCGCTCGTCTGCGCTGAGCCCGTCGGCGACCTCGTCGATGAGCAGGCTGTCCATCCGTGCGTGGCGGGACTCGTCGATCCAGTGGAAGCGCAGCAGGTCGCGGAACAGCTCGTCGAGGTCGGCACCGTCTTTGACATGCTCGGTGTAGTGCAGCTGGGTGAACCACTCGATCATGCTGGTCAGCAGCAACGCCGTGAGCGGCGAGGTGGCGAGCACGGCCCCGGCGACCTGCTCGCGTCCAGGGATCAGCCCACACTGCACACCGAAGCCGGCCTGGAACTGTTCCACAGCTCGGCGCATCATCTCCTGGTGCTTGAGTTCCTCACCGGCGAAGCGCAGCAGTGACCACAACCGGGTCTCGTCGCCGTAGACATCGGCGCGGGCTTGGTCGATCACCATCGGCACGATGTATTCCTCGACGAACGCGAACAGGTGGCAGTAGCTGTTGCCGCGGATCTGGTTGAGCATGCGCCGGTCGTCGTCATTGAGGCAGCCGATTGGTTCGACGCCGGCGATCCGTTCTGGCAGGAACCGCTTCGTGAAGTCGAAGTCGCGGCCGGCGAAGCAGTCGTCGACGGTCCAGGGCTTGGTCTCCGCCGGCTGAAGGCAGGCGGCATAGCTGTATTCGTGAGTCAACACGGAGCTCTCTCCCTTGACGGTCGGGGTTGCGGGTTGGTCGCTCGAGCGTTCGAGCGCGGGTTCGATGCGGCAGGCGGGCACCGTGCGTCGAGCGGAAAGGTGCCGCCCTCGGATGCCCGTCGTGGTCTCGGCCAGACAGATTCACTGCGTCTGCGAGTCCCGGCGTCGCCAAGACTGGTGCGGTCTACAATGCAGAATCACGGTCAGGTCAGACATCCGTGCTCAGTACGGAACTTCCGAGTTGGCGCGACGCGAATCCAGTCAGCGGCTGACCCGACGTGAGGTGGACGTGCTTGCGGCCCTCGCGGAACGGCTCACGAACGCCGAGATCGCGGCGCGTCTGTTCGTGTCCGAGCGGACCGTCGAATCCCACGTCACGGCCCTGCTGCGCAAGCTCGAGGCGACGAACCGCCGCGAGCTCGCCGACATCGCCAAGCGCGAGCAGTCACTCGATCGGGAGTCGCACCTTCCCGCCGTGCTCGAGTTGCTCGTCGAACCGGCGGGCTTCGTCGGTCGTGCCGGCGAGCGCAGCCGGTTGGGCGAGCTGTGGGGCCGTTGCGTCGCCGGGCCGTCGCGAATCGCGGTACTTGCCGGTGAGGCAGGGATGGGCAAGAGCCGCCTGGCAGCCGAGTTCGCCGCTGAGGTCGACCGGTCCGGAGGCCGCGTCCTGCTCGGGACGTGCTCCGAGGATGCCGAGGCCCCGTTCCAACCCTTCGTTCAGGTAATCGCCGACGACCTGTCTGCGCTCTCGGAGATTTCCGTTCGGCGCCGCGTGGCCTCCGATACCGCCGCCCTTGCCCGGATCATCCCTGGCCTCGCGCGACGGGCCGGAGTTGTCGCGACGGCCGACGATCCCGACCCGGTGTCGGGGCAGGCGACGATCGCGGCCGCTGTCGGTCGCTACCTGCGGCGGAGCTGCCGGGGAAGCTCCGCTGCTGCTCGTCATCGAGGACCTCCATTTCGCCACCGCGACGACCCGGGCAACGGTGCGCCACATCGCCCGCTCGCCGATCCACGCCCCGATCCTGATGCTGATCACCACCCGCGACACCGCACCCGACGTCGATGACCAACTGCGCGTGCTGCTCGGCGATCTCGCCCGAATGCCGGGAGTCGACAACATTGATCTCGGCGGGTTGCCGGCGGCCGATGTTGCCGACCTGCTCGCCCGGCTCGGATCCACGGCCGACGCCGCGACCGTCACCAACGAGACCGGCGGTAACGCCCTGCTCGTTGCCGAGGTCGCCCGCAGCACTGGCGGCACGCCCGCGTCGCTGCACGCCATGCTCGCCCAGCGATATGCGCTCGTGACCGACGCCGACCTCACCGTCCTCGACGTCGCCTCGGTCGTCGGGACCGAGTTCGACGCCGACGTCGTCGCTCGCAGCGTGGGCTGCGATCTCGAGGCCACGCTGGCGAGCCTCGAGCGCATCGCGGCAGCCGGTCTCGGCCACGCCGTGCCCGGTCGACCGGGACAGTTCGCGTTCACCCACGCGCTGTTCCGGCGCGCCCGCTACGACAACATTCCCCCACACACACGCCTGGTGATCCACCGCGCCGTCGCCGCCACCCTCGCGGCACGGTTGCCCGCCGACGAGGCAGTGCTGCCAGAGCTGGCCCGCCACGCGTCGATCGCCGCGCCACTGGGCAACGCGCCCGAGGCCGTGGACTACGCGACGCTGGCGGCAGCTCGAGCCGAACGCTCGCTGGCGCTCGGCGAAGCCGCGACGCACTATCGCCGGGCGCTCCAGATCGCCGCCATCATCGAGCAACCGCAACCGGACCTCGTCCTCACGCTCACCATCAAGCTCGGCGAGGTGCTCAACGGCATCGGTGACCCGCAGTCCCGCGAGCTGTTGCGGCGCGCCGCCACGATGGCTCGCAAGGCCGCCGATCCGGGAGCGCTCGCCGAGGTTGCGCTGGCAATGATCCGCTACGGCGGCGTGCCGGTTCCCGGCGCCGACCCCGAGTTCGTCGCCATCGTCGAGGAGGCGCTCCTGGCACTGGGTCGCGAACCCAGCGCGCTCCGCGCCCGGGCGCTCGCCGCCTTGTCGGAGGACGTGACCTTCACCGATCCGGACCGGGCGCTCGAGCTCGTGCGCGAAGCACTGAACATCGCCGAGCGGCTCGGCGACCCCGAGACACTCGGTCACGTCCTGCTCGCCTACCGCCTCGCCGGCAAGACCCCCGGCAACGCCGACGCCGGACACCCGACAGCCAACCGGTTGATCACCCTCGGCAGGCGAACCGGCCACACACCATTCGTCCTCCACGGTCTCGTCCAGCGGGCGTGGACCTTCCGCGAGGATGGCGACCTGGCTTCGGCTGACCGAGCAATGTCTGCCGCCCGTTCATTCCTCGGCGACGAGCCGGCGCCGGTCTACGCCGCCCTGTTCACGACGTACCGCTCGTCGCAACTGCTGCTCGCCGGCGATCTCGCCGGCGCCGAGCAGGCGGCGAACGAAGTGCTCAGCCTCGCCACGCCCGGGTTCGACGCCACGCTGTGGTACGGACCGGCACTGATGGCCATCCGCGGCCACCAAGCCCGACTCGGCGAGCTGATCCCGCTGATCGAGCCCGCCACCGACCATCCAGCCTTCGGCGGCTCATACCGCGCCGTCCTCGCCGCGGCCTACGCCTTCGCCGGCCAACTCGACGACGCACACTCGATCCTCACCACATTCTCGAGCAACGACTTCCGGGACGTCTGCCGCAACCAACTGTGGCTCACCGACATGACCGCGCTCGCCGAGACCGCCGACATCCTCGGCCACCAAGCGGCCGCCGCGGTTATCGCCGAGCAGCTCCACCCGTTCGCCGGACGAATCGCCGCCCTTTCGGCCAGTGTCGTCTCGACCGTCGACCTCGTCCTCGCACAGATGGCAGTCGTGACTGGCGACCACCAGCGCGCGAGACAGCACGCCGAGCAGGCCGTCGCCGCCAGCCGCAAGCGCAAAACCCCGCTCTTCCTCGGCCGCGAACTACTCCGACTCGCCGCCGCCCGCCGGCACCTCGGGGAATCCCCGAACGCCACACACAAGCTCGTCCACGAGGCGCTTGCAATCGCGGACCGAACCGGCGCGACGCTCATCCAGCACGAAGCGCACCGCCTGGACCTCCTCAACGCACCCACGCCATGAACACTTCAAGCCAGCCCACGCCCAACTGACAAACGCCGGCGACAGGGCCTGGCGGTGGCCTGCCATCGCAGCCGCTCAAACGGCGGCGCTTTGGCCCCCTGGGCATGCCCCCGAACCGTGGAGAGTTGCTGATTGGTGATTGAGCCTGTCATCTGGCCGGTGTCTGGTGCCACCCGGTGTCGTTGCGGTGGCGCGGTCACCGCGGCATCGCAGATTGAGCGTCCGGATGGCTTGTTCGCGCAGCCACCCGACCTCTGGTGGCCAGAGGACCGACGGTGGTTCGTCGGCGGGGACACCGATCTTGACTGGTGCTACGTCGCTGGATCTGAGCGACTCGTCTCCGCTGTGGGTGCTGAGTTCCGGGGCACCCTCGTCGTCTCGGGTGCCCCGGAACGCCGGCCCGATGGCAAGTGATCTCGACAATTGTTCCGATTGCTGAGACGGCTGGCTACCGCGGACCGGTTCGGGGTGCCGCCGGCCAGATCAACCGATCCGACCAGTGATCTTCTTGAGCATCCAGGAGGGTCCGACGAAGACGGCCTCGCCAGGCGCGAAATGAACCGTCACACGCGACAGGTGTTCGCCATTCGACTGCAGCGGACCGTACTTGAAGACAGTCGGCGTGGGGCCCTTGAACTGGACAATGTCGGGATCTACGACGTGCGGTGTGTAGCCCAGCTCCGTCATCTCGATCTTGAGCTTGCGTTCCAAGCCCGCTCGATCCTCGACACGCTCCGTTCGGCGCTCCGTCTCGAGGAACGGGATCATCGCTAGCGACGGCGCCCGAACCCGATGTCGAACAGGCCCTGGGATGTGCGTCAGCCGCCTTGGGCAGGCGTGGGGCTCGGTGTGGTCCCCGGGATCGAGATGGTGGTCGGCGTAGAGACCGACGGGACCGTCAACGTGGGCGGGCGAGACGGTTGAGGGCGCGTCGGTTCGGCAGCCTCGATGAAGTCGAGGATCAGCAGCGTCAGTGAGACACCCGCCAGTAGGAAGGCGCCGACGGTGGCCGCGACGCGTCGTAGCCGTGACACCCCTTCGCGTCGGCGCGGGTCGAGCCGCGCCGACGCGATGGTGATGATCGCGGCCACGACGACCAGAGGTAGCACGAGCGGGACGTAGAGCGGGCCCCGGTACCAGTTGACGGCGTTTGCGAGAAGCGCCAGACCGACACCGGCGACGTAGGCGACGAGCGCCGGGCGCACCAGGGCAGCCACTGGAGATGGCGGCGGGACGAGCATCACGCGCGAGGGGACGTCCTGGCGTTCAAGCTGATCACGCAACTGCGACCACGTCTGGAGCGCTGCACGCGCAGCCTCGACTTCACCGACCGGCAGGAGGAGACCGTCGTACCTGCGTCCTGCCGCCACAGGGAGGGCACCACCCCGCTTGCCCTCGGGAGCTACAGCGGACACCGCCCGATCGAAGGGCACACCGACGTCCGTCACGTTCTCGAACCCGAGGGGCTCGTTGAAGATCACCGCGATCGACGGCACCTCACGGGCCGCGCCGATCACGGGCAGGGTCGACTCGCGGCGGTGCGACCAGAGGTAGCCAGCCGGCTCTCCGTCGACGTGGACAGCAAAACGCGCCCAGGTAAAGGTGTCTCGACGACGACCGGTCGTGTCGATCGCGACCGCTCGGATCAGCCGGGCCGGAAGCGTGACCGCATGGCGGAACACCACTGGATGGACGATGGTCAACTCGTCGGCTCCGACGCCGAACATCGCCGATTCGGCGACAGGTGGCACCGCTTGAGCGAGGAACCACGCGGCGCGAGCGAAGACAAGGAACAGCGCTCCCAAAGCCAGGCAGAAGATGGCCGCGCCGAATCGAAACAGCTCGGGCTGATCGACGAAGGCCACCACGGCGGCGGCGAACCCGACTCCCGGCAGCACGACGAGCACGCCCGTGAAGACGGTCGCGAAGATGGAGCTGCGCCGTTCTCGGCGTAGCTGGTCGCTTCGGAGCGGAACCCACTGCAGAGGTGTGGTTCGGGCTGTCAGCGGACTGGCCCCGGGGCTGGCGGCACGGGCGTTCGGGAGGGAGTGTTCGGGGCCCCTGGGGGCGGCGGCACAGCCGACCTGGAAGGCGTCGTCGAAGCCGGCGGGACGGGCGGAGGCGGCCATGTGGCCGACCGCGCGGGTCGTGCCTGCGGCTGGATGAAGCCTCGCTCGAACGCGAATGCCGCCAGCTCCAGGTACCGGTCGGTCATGTGAGGGTGCGCCGAGAACATGATCGAGAGCGGCCGGAAGATCGACCTGCGGAGGTCGTGGCCCTGCTGCATGAAGCCCTCGGGCGAGAGGCGTCCGCTCACCTCGTTGCCCAGCAGCAGCTTGTCGAGCGCGGTCATCGCGGTTTCGAGCCTCCCGCATGCCATCATCCCGATCCGATCCCCAGACAGGACCGTGGCCCGCACGTAGGGCAGCACGAGGATGTTCAGGACCCAGACCTTCTCCAGACCGTTGATGAAGCCGGCCGCCTCGTGGAACCGAAGGTGCCGAGCGCGCAGCGCACCGATGAACCGGGCGATCACGAACTCGCGCTCGTGCTCGTTCATCGAGCTGACGAGCCCGGTGTTGAAGCTGAGGTACTTGCGGCCGAACACCCGCCACAGGGTGATGTTGATGTCGCCGTCCTGGATGACGAAGGCGCGCACGGGCTTGTCGTAGGCGAGGTATCGGGAGACATCGCGGATCTGCGCAGCGATCTCAGGGAAGTTCTTGTCATTTACCTCGACCGCGCCGCCGCGCAGCCTGGCCTCGGTGGTCCGGCCGATGAACCACATGCTCCCCAGGACGACGAGCGCGATCGTCCCGAAGCTCGCGACTGTGATCAGCAGCACGAACAGGGCGACGGGTGCGATCCCGATCACGGCGAGCGGTGCGAGCGCTTTCTCGCTCGGATGCAGCCATCCCTGCAATGTCTCGTCTGGAACAACTGGCTTCATGTCCGCCTCCGCTGCCGCTTCGACTGTGCGGTCAGCAGCAGCCCCTGACAGCCCGCGTGCGCGTTGAAAAGCAGGCCAGAGCCTGCACCGCGATCACGTCCTGCCGCCTCGACCTACCGCCATACCCGCCACCCCACCTCGCGACACACGGTGCCGCAGAGTGAGCATTGTGTGGGAACCATATCACGCTCCGTCACCGCCCGAACCCCCACGGCTAGGCCGCGCGGCTGGGCCCGGCTGCCGGCGGCCCGCGCCGAGCCGGCAGATCGAGACCTCAACGGTCGCCCGGATCCGGCGAGCCGTTTGATCGCCTGGAACCGAAGGTTGCAGTCGTTAGGCGAGCTGCGCGGCGGCGCGTCCTCCCGGCACCATGGGCGCATGACCACGGCCTACTGGATCAACACCTTCCGCTCGGTGAGCGACCCTGAGCGGCTCGCCGCCTACATCGAGCTGGCAGGCCCCGCGATGCGGGCGGCAGGCGGGCGGTTCCTCGCCCGGGGGATGCCGGCCGCGGCGTTCGAGTCGGGATCGGTCGAGCGCACGACGCTCATCGAGTTTCCGAGCGTCGAGGCCGCCGTCGCGGCCTACGAGAGCCCGGGCTACCAGGAGGCCTTGGCCGCGCTCGGGGACGGCGCGGTTCGGGACCTCCGGATCATCGAAGCCCTGCCCACGTAGGGCGCGCGCCGGAACCCCGGCTCGAGTCGGCATCATGTGGGGCCGTGGCGTGGTTGCTGCGTGACGGTGAGGTGCTGGCGAGCCTGGAGGTGGCCGGCTCGCGGCGCGCCCGCTCGCGGGGGCTGCTCGGCCGGGATGGGGTCGACGGCGCGCTGCTGCTGCGGCCGTGCCGCTCCGTGCACACCGTCGGCATGCGGTTCCCCATCGACGTGGCGTTCTGCGACGACGAGCTGCAGGTCCTGCGGGTCGTGACGATGCCGCGGTACCGCCTGTCGCGCCTCGTGTGGAGGTCGCGGGCGGTGATCGAGGCGGAGGCGGGGGCCTTCGCTCGCTGGGGGCTGCGCCCCGGCGACAAGCTCGAGGTCAAGGGGTGACCGCCGGGGGCACCCTCGTGCTCGTCGGCACGCCGATCGGGAACCTCGGTGACCTCGCCCCCCGGGCTGCCGAGGCGCTGGCCGCCGCCGACGTCGTCTGCTGTGAGGACACCCGCCGCACCGGCAAGTTGCTGTCGCTGGCCGGCATCGAGCGGCGCCCCTTCGTGGTCGTGAACGAGCACACCGAGGCCCGCGAGATCCCGCGCCTGCTGGCCCGGCTGGCCCGGGGCGAGCGGGTGGCGGTGGTGTCCGACGCCGGGATGCCGGGCGTGTCCGACCCCGGCGAGCGGCTCGTGGCCGCGGCGATCGCGGAGGGGTACCCCGTCGAGGTGGTGCCCGGGCCGTCGGCCGCGCTGGCCGCCCTCGTGGTCAGTGGGCTGCCCTCCGGGCGGTTCGTGTTCGAGGGGTTCCTGCCCCGCAAGGGGGCCGCCCGCACCGAGCGGCTGGCGGCGGTGGCCGGCGAGCCTCGCACGGCGGTGATCTTCGAGGCGCCCCACCGGGTCGCCCGCACGCTGGCCGACCTCGTCGACGCCTGCGGCCCCGATCGCCGCGTCGCCGTGGCCCGCGAGCTGACCAAGCTGCATGAGGAGGTCTGGAGAGGGACCCTGGCCGGCGCCGCCGCGTGGGCGGCCGAGCGCGAGCCGCCGGGGGAGATCGTGCTGGTGGTCGAGGGTGCGCCGGCGGCGGCGCCACCCGACGACGACGCGGTCCTCGCCGCGGTCCAGGCCGAGCTGGCCGGCGGTGCGTCCGCCCGTGACGCCGCCCGCGCCGTCGCCGACCGCCTGTCCGTCCCCCGCCGCCGGGCCTACGCCATCGCCACGGCCGCGACCTCGCCCCCCGAGCCGCGATAGCGCGTGCGGGCGACCGGATAGGGTCACCGCCGCCGGAAGCGCACGACGTGCGGCCGGCGCCGGGACTCCGTCGACGTCGACCTCCGCAACGACATCTCGCTGCTCGCACCGTCTGGAGAACCCGTGCGCTCTGCCATCCACAACGTCACGTTCGACTGCCGCGACCCCTACGCCCTGGCCAGCTTCTGGTCGCAGGTGTTCGATCGGCCGCTGCACGACGACGATCACCCCGGCGACCCCGAGGCCATCGTGCTGATGGGCGAGGGACTGCCGAACATGCTGTTCCAGGTCGTCCCCGAACCGAAGCAGACCAAGAACCGCGTCCACCTCGACCTGCAGCCCGACCACCCGCGCGACGACGAGGTCGACCGCCTGCTGGCCCTCGGCGCCACCTGGGTCGAGGACCACCGGAGGCCCGACGGGACGGGGTGGGCGACCCTCGCCGACCCCGAGGGCAACGAGTTCTGTGTCGAGCGCAGCGCCGAGGAACGCCGCGCCACCGGCGGCTGAACGACGTCAGCCCACCACCGAGAGCTGCTTCGCGGCCAGCTCAGGGGACACGATGTCGATCAGCACGCCGGTGCCCTGCTCGAACCCCGCAACGCTCGTGAGCCGGGGGAGCACGTGCACGTGCCAGTGGTACGGGCCGGCGTGGCGGTGCGGCGCGGTGTGGAACACGAGGTTGTACGCCACGTCGCCCACCGTGGCCCGCAGCCGGGCCAGCACGTCGCGCATCGCCCGCCCGACCGCGGCCACGTCGGGCGGCGCGGCGTCGGTGATGTGGACCTCGTGCGTTCGGGGCAGCACCAGCATCTCGAACGGGGTGCCCGACCAGAACGGGCACACGATGACGACCCGCTCGTCGGCGTAGACGACGCGGTGGTGGGCGGCCTCCTCCGCTTCGAGCGTCGTGCATATCAGGCACGACCCCTCGAAGCGGCGGAACCCGGCCTCCTCCTCGGCGATCTCGCCCGGCACGAACGGGATGCCGAGCAACTGGCCGTGTGGGTGCTCGAGGCTGGCCCCCGCCTCGCGGCCGTGGTTGACGATGACCTGCGTGTAGCGGATCTGCGGTCGCGAGGCGTGCGCCTCCATGCGGTCGCGGATGGCGGCCATCGTCACCGCGGCCTGGGCGTCGTCGAGGTCGGCCCACGAGCCGCCGTGGTCGGGCGTGAACACGAGCACCTCGTGGATCCCGCTCGCCGCGGCCTGCGTGAACACCGGCCCGAGGTTGTGCACCCGCAGCGGCTCGTCGCCGTCGAAGGCCGGGTAACGGTTGGGGACGATCCGCACCACCCACTCGCCCTGCCGGTCGTAGGTCTCGAGGGCCGGCGGCGAGGCCTCTTCGTTGCCGCGGCAGAACGGACATCGCAGCGACGGGTCCGCCTGGACCGGGAGCTGGCGGGAGATCAGATCACCGGGTCGGGCGTCGCGGTCGACCGCGATCGTGACCCACCGTCCGGTGAGCGGGTTGAGCCGGAGCTGGCTCATCTCGGGGGCAGGACGAGGGGGACGCCCGCGCGTGCTCTCGGGCGGGGCGGCGGCGAAACCACGCGTGTTGGCACGGCGTCAACGTACCGCCTGCGCGCCGCCGGGATGAGCGACGTTCCGCCCCGCGGCGCCGTCACCGCGGCGCGTCACGGTCGGCGGCGTCGGCGGCGGCGGCGTAGGTCGAGACGTGGACCCCGGATTCCGGGGTGAACGGCTCGCCCCGCCACCCGGCGTGCCGCTCGACGAGCCGCAGCCCCTCGCCGGCGGCCATCTCGTCGAGCTGCTCGGGCGTGGCGTAGTGCAGGACCCACGGCCGCAGCCGCACCCCGTGCTCGGTGATCTGCAGGTGCTGCCCGGTGATCGTGCGGGTCGCCGGCTCGAGCCGGCTGACGGTCAGAACCACCTCGTCGAGGCCGATGTGGCGGGGCTCGACGGCGGCGACGGCCGCGTCGCCCTCGCTCCCGGGCGGGGGGACGAACGCCTCGACCACCAGCACGCCCTCGGGCCCGAGCAGGTCACGTACCCGGGCCAGGCAGGCCCGCTGCGCGTCGGCGTCGGTGAGGTTGAACAGCGTGTTGAACGCGCACAGGACGACCCCGAACCCGCCGCCCTCGGCCAGAGCCGGGTCCGAGAGACGGGCCATGTCGTCGAGGACCACCCGCGCCCGGTCGCCTCCGGGCCGGGCCCGCAGCCGGTCGAGCATGGCGGACGAGGCGTCGACCGCCCACACCTCGAGGCCCCGTCCGGCGAGCGGCACCGCCAGCCGACCGCTGCCCGCCCCCAGCTCCAGCACACGCCCGCCGGGCCCCGCCAGGGCCGCCACCCGCTCGACGGTCGCCGCCACGTCGGAGACGTCCTCGTACCAGTCGTCGTACACGTCGGCGAAGCGGTCGCCATACGTGCTGGCTCCGTAACCGTCCACGTAAGCCTCCCCGGTCGGCGGCGGGTCTCGTCTTGGGCGATGATGGCGCAGTGGAGGACGACATCACCCGTCCACCCGGCGGCGCCGGTCCGGGCGGCGGCGTGGGGGCGGCGACCGGAGGGTCCAACGGCGGGGCAGGCGGGGGCTGGGCCGCGCCCGGCGCCGCCGCCGAGCAACCCGTTCCGGCGCCGATCGAGGCGGGAGCGCCGGGGGCACCCGCCCGGGGGCGGGTCGTCGACCGCGCCGACGGCGACGCGGGCGACGCGGCCGACACCGTCCCGGCCATCGCGCTGCGCCCGATGACGGTCGCCGACATCCTCGACGGCGGGTTCGCGATCGTGAAGGCCCGGCCGCGCCGCATCCTCGGCCTGACCGCGGCGTTCGTCGTGCCGACCCGCCTCGCGGTGGCACTGCTCCAGCGCGACGCACTCCAGGACACGAGCCTCGTCGAGTTCCTCAGCGCCGACCCCACCGTGACCAACGAGCCGGCCACCGGCGGGGAGCTCGCCTCCCAGTACGTGGCCTTTGCGATCGCGACCATCGTCCCCGCCATCGCGCTCGTGTGCATTGCCGCCGCCATCGGCCACCTCGTCGGGCAGTGGGTCATGGGGCGCGACGCCCCTGCGGGCGAGATGGCCGGGGTCATCGGTCGGCGGTGGTGGCCGCTGCTCGGCTCGTTCGTCGTGGTGAAGCTGGCCGAGGTGGGCAGCGTGCTCGGCTGCTACATCGGCCTGCTGTTCGTGATGCCCCTGTTCGTGGCGGTGGCGCCCGTGATCGGCGTCGAGGGGGGCGGGGCCATGAACGCCGTCCGGCGGTCGGTCCGCCTCGTGCGCACCCGCTACTTCCCGGTGATGGGAATCGCCCTGCTCATGGGGGTGGTGGCGACGCTGCTGAGCACCGCGCTGTCCGCACTGCCGCAGGTGATCGCGGCATGGGACGGCGACTGGTGGCCCGTGCTGGCCGTCGGGAACATCGCCGCCGAGATCGTCGTCATGCCGTTCGTCGCAGCGGCGACCGTGTTGCTCTACTTCGATCTCCGCGTGCGCACCGAGGGCCTCGACCTCGAGATGGCCGCCGGCCGCGTGTTCGACCGTGCTGGCTGAGACCCTCGCGACCCCGGTCGCCGCCGCGCTGGCACGCGTCGTCGTCGCGGCCGACCTGCCGCCGCCCGACCACACGCCGGCCGAGGCGCGGGACGCCGCCGACCGCGTCCTCGACCGGCCCGAGTACCGCTGGGACGACGACCAGAACGTCGTCCAGCGCATCGTCGAGTGGATCGCCGAGCGCTTCGCCGATCTGCTCGAGCCGCTCGGCTTCGGCGCCGGCGGGCTGCCCGTGTGGGTGGGCTGGCTGATCCTGCTCGGGCTGGCCGGACTCGTCGGGTACCTCGTGTACCGCGCCCGCGGCGGATGGGGCCGGGCCGGTGCGCCCGGGGTCGTCCGTGGGGGTCGGGTCGTCGTGTCCGCCGGCGAGGCCGATGTGGACTGGGCCGCCGAGGTCGAGCGCTGCGAGCGCGCCGGCCTCTGGCGCGACGCGCTGCGCGCCCGCTACCGGGTGCTGGTCGGCGAGCTGGCGGCCCGGGGCCTCATCGGCGACCTGGTGGGCCGCACGACCGGCGAGCTGGTGGCGGACGTGCGCGTGTCGGCGCCGGCAGTGGTGCCGGCCTTCGGGGCCGCCACCGCCATCTTCGAGGAGACGTGGTATGGCGGCGCGTCGGTCGGCGCCGCCGAGCGCGACCGGTTCCTGACGCTGGCCGCCGAGGTCCGCGCCGCCGCCGATCGGGTACGCGCCACGGCGGGCCGGAGGTGAGCGCCGGGTGACGACGTCCTCGGCCCCGTCGCGCCGGTCCGGCAGCCTCGCGGGTTGGGCCGTGGCCGGCGCCGGCGTGCTGGTGACCGTGCTGGCGGTCGTCGCCATCGGCGGCGGCGGGCGCGACGGCGACCCGCTCTCGCCCACGTCGGATGCACAGCTCGGCACCAGCGCCATGGTCGCCCTGGCGGGCGAGCTGGGCGCGGAGGTGGACGTGAGCGACAGCTTGCCCGACCTCGGTGCCGACGACGCCCCCGCCGTCGTGGTCCTGTTCCTCGATCTGCTCGACGACGACCAGCGCGACGCCCTCGAGGACTGGGTCACCGCCGGTGGGGTCCTCGTGGTGACCGACCCCGTCTCGTCGTTCGCGCCGCCGGTCTCCGACGAGTTCGTCACGATCGATGACCTGGCGCCAGCGTCGCGCCTGGCGGCGGCGTGCGACATCGACGCCCTCGAGGGCATCGATGTGGCCGGCGTCGACCCGCGCAACGGCGGCGTGCTCTACGAGCCCGACCCCGGCGCCGCGTCGTGCGTCGACAACGGCAGCGGCGACGCCTACATCGTGGCCACCGACCGGGGCGAGGGCACGGTGGTGGCGGTTGGCGGGGCCGGCATGATGGTCAACGCCGCCCTGGCCGAGGGCGAGAATGCGCCTGTTGTGACCGCGCTGGTCGCACCCGAGGCGGGCACCCGGCTGCTCGTGCTCGAGCCCGGCCCGCTGGCCGGCTCGTCGACCGGCCGCCGCAGCCTGCGCGAGCTGATCCCGGCCGGCGTGTGGCGGGCGATCCTGCAGCTCGCCGTGGCGTTCGTCGTCTACGCCGTGTGGCGGTCGCGCCGCCTCGGCCGCCCGGTCCCCGAGCCCGCCCCGTCGCCCATCGCCGGGTCCGAGCTGGTGGCGGCGGTCGGCACGCTGCTCGACCGCAGCCGCTCGCCCGGCCACGCCGCCGACCTGCTGCGGCGCGACCTGCGCCGCTTCCTCGGCGATCACCTCGGCGTGCCCCCCGACACGCCGGCCGACGTGCTCGCGACACTGGCCGCCGAGCGGACCCGCATCGACCCGGCCGCCCTGCAGGCCGCCCTCGGCGGTCCACCCGTCACCGACGACCAGCAGCTGGCCGCACTGGCCGCCACGATCGACCGCATCCGTCAGGAGGTCCTCACCCATGTCTGACGCCGAGCTCGACCCGCTCGCCGCCCCCAGCTCGGTGCCGCCGGCCCCGCCATTCCCGCCTGCCTCCGGGCCGTTCGACGCCGCGCCGGCGCCCGTCGGCACCGGCGGCCGCGACCCGCGTGCCGCCATCCTCTCGGTGCGCGACGAGGTGGCCAAGGTGGTCGTGGGGCAGGACGGCACCCTGTCGGGCCTGGTGGCGGCGCTGCTGGCCCGGGGGCACGTGCTGCTCGAGGGCGTGCCGGGGGTGGCCAAGACCCTCATCGTGAAGGCGCTCGCCGCCGCACTGGACCTCGACGTGAAGCGGGTCCAGTTCACGCCCGACCTCATGCCCTCCGACGTGACCGGTCAGCTGATCCTCGACGGTGGGGTGGCCGGTGGCGGCGGGTTCCGGTTCCGGCCCGGGCCCGTGTTCACCAACGTCCTGCTGGCCGACGAGATCAACCGCACGCCACCGAAGACGCAGGCCGCGCTGCTCGAGTCGATGGAGGAGCGCCAGGTCACGGTCGAGGGCGAGACGCACCCCCTGCCCGATCCGTTCATCGTCATCGCCACGCAGAACCCGGTGGAGTACGAGGGGACCTACCCGCTGCCCGAGGCGCAGCTCGACCGGTTCCTGTTCAAGCTGGCGGTGGGCTACCCGAACGCCGCCCAGGAGCAGGAGGTGCTGGCCCGCCACGACCGGGGGCTCGACCCGCACGACACCGCCGCGGCGGGCATCCGCCCGGTGGCCAGCGCGGCCGACGTCGCCGCCGCCCGTGCTCAGATCCAGGACATCCGGGTCGACCCGCAGGTGCTGGCGTACATCGTCGAGCTGGCCCGGGCGACGCGCACCGCACCGGCGGTCACCCTCGGTGTCTCGCCCCGCGGGGCGGCGATGGTCCTGCACGCGGCCAAGGCGTGGGCCTGGCTGGCCGGGCGCCCGTTCGTGACCCCTGACGAGGTGAAGGCCGTGGTCAAGCCGTGCCTGCGGCACCGGGTGCAGCTACGGCCCGAGCTCGAGCTCGAGGGCGCCACGGTCGACGGGGTGCTCGACGGCGTGCTGGCCGCCACCCGGGTGCCCCGCTGACGATGGCCACCGCCGGGCCGCGCGCGGTGCGCCGCCGGGGGCTCGTCCCCACGCGCCGGTTGGCGGCGGTCGCCGCCCTGGCGTCGGTGGCGCTGCTCGCCGTGCCCGATGGCGGGGTCCTGGTCGAGCTGGTCGCGGTCAACGGCGCCCTGGCGCTCGTGGCGCTCGTCGACGCGCTCCTCGCCCCGGCACCCGGCTCGCTGCCGGTCGAGCGCACGCTGCCCGGCGCGGTGACCCTCGGCGCCACGGCCGAGATCTCCTGGACGGTGCGCAACCCCCGGCGCCGGGCGGTGCGCGTGGCGCTGGCCGACGAGCTGGCGCCGTCCCTACGGGCCGACACCCGCCGGGCGGCCGCCCGGATCCCCCGGGGCGCCACGCTGCAGGCCGCGACCGAGATCCGCCCCGCCCGCCGCGGCCGGTTCACCCTCACCGAGCTGGTCGTGCGGGTCGACGGCCCGCTCGGCCTCGGCGCCCGCCAGGCCGCGGTCGTGGTGCCCGGTGTGCTCCACGTGTACCCGTCGTTCCGGTCGAAGGACGAGGCCGAGCTGCGCATTCGCAAGGCCCGGATCACCGACGTCGGCCTGCGCTCGGCGCGGGGCCTCGGCGGCGGCACCGAGTTCGACCGGCTCCGGGAGTACTCGGTCGACGACGAGTTCCGCCGGGTCGACTGGGCGGCCACGGCCCGGTCCGGGCGCCCCATCGTCCGCGAGTACCGGGCCGAGCGGAATCAGACCGTGCTGGTGCTGCTCGACAACGGCCGGGTCATGGCCGGGCGGGTCGACGGCGTGCCCCGGGTCGAGCACGCGGTCGACGCGGTGATGATGCTCACTGCGGTGGCCACGGGGTTGGGCGACCGGTGCGGGGTGGTCGCCTTCGACCGCGAGGTGCGGGCGGCGGTGCCGCCGGGGACAGGGCGGGCGCAGCTCGGGCGGGTGATCGACGCGCTCTACGTGCTCGAGCCGGTGCTGGCCGAGAGCGACTACGCCGGCGCCTTCACCGAGACGCTCGCCCGCTTCCGTCGCCGCACCATGCTGGTGTTGCTGACCGACCTGGTGGCGCCCGCGGTCGAGGAGTGGCTGATCCCGGCGCTGCCGCTGCTCCTCCGCTCGCACCTGGTGGTCGTGGCCAGCGTGCGCGACCCCGATGTCGCCCGCTGGGCGCGCGGCGGCGCGAGCGACGTCACCGGCGTCTACCGGCAGGCCGCGGCCGTCAGTGCGCTCGACGCGCGCCGCCGGACCATCGCCCGCCTGCGCGGCCTCGGCGTGACCGTGGTCGACGCCCGGCCGGGCCGGCTGGCGGCCGAGCTGGCCGACACCTACTTGTCGGCCAAGGCGACCGGCCGGCTGTGACGGACGCGCGGCCGGCCCCGGCCGCGGTCAGGCCGGCGACGACCAGGACCGCTCGCGGGCCGTGGCGAGCTCGTCCCAGCCCCGGTCGAGCTCGCCGATCTCGCCGGTGACGCCGCGCCGGGTGGCGGCCCGGCCCTGCACCACGATCCAGCCGACGAACACCACCTCGACCAGCACGCCGATGGCGACGCGCAGGCCGGTGGGCACGCCGCGCCCGGTGACGAAGCCCTCGATGAGCCCGGCCACCACGAAGGCGAGCACGAGGCCGAGGGCGATCACCCCGGCCCTGCGGGCCTCGCGGCCGAGGGCCTGGGTGCGCGTGCGGTCGCCGGGAGCGATCACCGCCCACCCGAGGCGCAGGCCCGCCCCGCCGGCGATGATGACGGCCGTCAGCTCGAGCAGGCCGTGCGGCAGGATCAGGCCGAAGAACTTGCCGAGCTGCCCGGCGTCGGCGAACAGCCCGCCCGCGAACCCGACGTTGGCGCCGTTGAACACCATCAGGGCGGCGGCGGGCACGCACAGCAGCGCGCCGGTGGCGAAGGCGGTGAACGCCACCTGGATGTTGTTGACGGTGACCTCGGTGGCGAACTGCGAGGCCGGCTCGGACGAGTAGTACGACTCGAAGTCCTCCTCCAGGTAGGCCTCGCGCAGCGCCTCGGGGGCGGCGGCGTCGAGCGCCTCGTCGTTCGTCGCCAGCCAGACCCCGACGACGAGCGCCGGCACCAGGAACAGGGCCGCGCTGACCGCCACGAAGCGGCCGCTCTGCCACACCGCGGCCGGGAACCGCCAGGCGAAGAAGTCGCTGATCGCCTGCACCGGGCGCGACCGGCTGGCGTAGATCACCCCGTTGGCCCGACCGACCAGGCGGGTCAGCCGGGCGGTGAGCGCGGGGTCGCGGTAGGCGACGCGGGCGTGCGCCAGGTGCGACGACACCCGCTGGTAGGTCTCGACCAGCTCGTCGACCTCGGCGGGCGCGAGGCGCTGCAGCCCCCGGGAGGCGCGCCCCGACAGCTCGTCGAGACGTTGCCAGGCGGGCTGGTTGCGGGCGATGAAGCGGTCGATGTCCACGGCTGGCGGGGAAAGCTACTTCCCGGATCTCGTGAGCGAGCGCAGCGAGCGAGGCGGCCCGTGGCGGGAGGTAGCGTGCCGCCGTGGCAGGCGCTCCGGCCGTCCAACCCATCGTCACCCCCGAGGCGGTCGTCCTCGACTTCGATCGCGCCGGGGTTGCGTCGCGCGCCATCGCCTTCCTGCTCGACGTGCTGGCGCTGGCCGTCGTCGTGGGCGTTCTGCTGCTCCTCGTGTTCGAGCTGGCGGGTGGCGAGCTCGACGGCACGGCCGGGGCCCTGATCGCCATCCTGACGAGCCTCGGGGTGGTCATCGCCTGGTTCTGCGGGCTCGAGACGCTGTGGCACGGGCGCACCCTGGGCAAGGCGGCCATGGGGCTGCGGGTGGTCGGCACCGACGGCACGTCGGTGCGGTTCCAGCAGGCGTTCCTGCGGGCCGCCGTGTTGATCGTCGACATCTTCCTGATCCCGATCGGCTTCGTGGCGGTGGTGTCGGCGCTGCTGTCGCCGCGCGACCAGCGGCTGGGCGACATGGCGGCGGGCACGTTCGTGGTCCGCGAGCGCTCGGCGGGGGCCGACGTGGCGCCCGCCTGGTTCCGACCCCCGTACGGGTGGGAGAGGTACGCGGGCGCGCTCGACGTCACCGCCATCGGCGACGACGAGTACACGGTCGTCCGCAACTTCCTGTTGCGCGTGCCGCAGCTGACCGCCGGGGCGCGCGAGCACCTGGCGGTGCGCATCGCCAACCCGGTGGCGATGCGGATCGGGCACACTCCGCCGTCGTACGTCCACCCGCACGCCTTCCTCGAGTGTGTGGCCGCCCAGTGGCAGCGCAAGCACGTCCCGACCCCCGACGATGTCCCGCAGTACGGGGTGACCAACACCTACGGGTCCCCACCGCCAAACTGGTCGGCGCCCGTCCCCCCGGGCGGGACGTACGGCATCCCCGCCCCGCAACCGCAGCCGCAGAGCCCGCCCCCGCCCCGCCCGGTCCCGTCGTTCCCGCCCCGCCCGGCGCCGCCCCCGCCGCCCCCGCCGCCGGAGGACCGCCGCCCGCCCCCGCCCGCCGACGGCGGGGTGGACCCGAGGCGATAGGTTCCGTCCGGTCGAGCCTGAGGCAATCGGTTCCAGATCCGGAACCGTTGCCTCAACCTCGTTGCGGCGGAACCCATTGCCTCGCCGCCGCGGAGGGAGGCGTCGTAGGGCGCGGCTGCGAGACTGTGACGGTGCCCGAGCCGATCTGCTACCTCGACCACGCGGCCACCACGCCGCTGCGGCCCGAGGCCCGCGCCGCCATGCTGCCGTGGCTGGGCGAGCGGTTCGGCAACCCGTCGGGCGCCCACCGGGTGGCCCGGGCCGCCCGCCAGGCGGTCGACGAGGCCCGCGACGCGGTCGCCGAGGTCACGGGCTGCCGGCCGGGCGACGTGATCTTCACCAGCGGCGGCACCGAGGCCGACAACCTGGCGGTCGCCGGCGTCCACGGCGCCCGCCCCGGGCCGGTGCTGTGCAGCGCCGTCGAGCACGACGCGGTGCTCGGCCCGGTCGCCCGGGTCGGCGGGCGGACCATCCCGGTGGACCCCGACGGCGTGGTCGACCTCGACGCCCTCGACGCCCTGCTCACGTCCGACACGACGCTGGTCTCTGTGATGGTGGCCAACAACGAGGTCGGCGCGGTCCAGCCCGTCGCCGAGGTGGCCGAGCGGGTCCGGCGGCGGGCGCCCGGTGCCGCCGTCCACGCCGACGCGGTGCAGGCCGCGGCGTGGCTGCCGCTGGCCGGCCGGCTGGCCGGCACCGACCTGGTCAGCCTCAGCTCGCACAAGGTGGGCGGCCCGCAGGGCGTCGGCGCCCTGGTCGCCCGGCGGGGCACGCCGCTGCGCCCGCTGGTGTCGGGCGGCGGCCAGGAGCGCGAGCTGCGCAGCGGCACCCACGACGTCGCCGGCATCGTCGGCTTCGCCGCCGCGCTGCGGGCCGCGGCCGCGGCCCGCGATGCCACCGCCGCCGCCACGAGGGCCCGGCGCGACCGCCTGGCCGACGGGCTGCTCGCGGCCATCCCGGGCCTGGTCGAGACCCGCCCGGCGCGCCCCGACCGCCTGCCCGGCACCCTCCACGTGTGCCTGCCGGGAGTCGAGAGCGAGGCGGCGCTGTTCCTCCTCGACGAGGCCGGGGTGTGCGCCTCGGCCGCCTCGGCGTGCGCCAGCGGCGCCCAGCAGGCGTCGCACGTCCTGGCGGCCATGGGCGTCCCGGCCGAGCGTGCCCGCGGGGCGCTGCGCCTCAGCCTGGGGTGGACCACCACCGACGCCGACGTCGACCGCGCCCTCGACGTCGTCCCCGCGGCCGTCGCCCGCCTGCACGGGGCGGCGGCATGAAGGTCCTGGTGGCCATGTCGGGCGGCGTGGACTCGTCGGTCGCCGCGGCCCGCCTGCTCGCCGACGGACACGAGGTGGTGGGCGTGACCATGAAGCTGTGGGGCGGCGAGTCCGACACCGGGTGCTGCTCGGTGAGCGACGTCGACGACGCCCGCCGGGTGGCGCAGCAGCTCGGCGTCCCGCACCACGTCTGGAACTTCGGCGACGAGTTCGAGGCCCGCGTCGTCGCCCCGTACGTCGACGCCCACCGTCGCGGGGTCACGCCCAACCCGTGCGTCGAGTGCAACCGCCACGTGAAGTTCGATCGCCTGCTGCGGCGGGCCGAGGCCGTGGGGTTCGACGCGGTGGCCACCGGCCACCACGCCCGGGTCGTGACGCGGCCCGACGGCACCTTCCGCCTCGCCCGGGGCGCGGATCGGGCCAAGGACCAGAGCTACGTCCTCTACGTCCTCGGCCAGCGCGAGCTGGCCCGCACGCTGCTGCCGGTCGGCGCCATGACCAAGGAAGCGGTGCGGGCCGAGGCGGCCGCGCTGGGCCTGCGCACGGCCGACAAGCCCGACAGCCAGGACGTGTGCTTCGTGACCTCGACGGCCGGCCGGGCGGGCTTCCTGGGGTCCCGCATCCCGCTGCGGCCGGGCCGGGTGGTCGACGACACCGGCGCCGAGGTCGGGCGCGTCGAGGCCGTCGAGCTCGTGACGGTCGGCCAGCGGCGCGGCCTCGGGCTCGCGGGCGGCGGCGCGCCGCGCTACGCGGTGGACGTGGACGTGGCCACGGCGACCGTCCGGATCGGAGCGGCCAGCGAGCTGCTGTCCGACCGGGCCGTGCTCGAGGAGGTGGTGTGGGCCGAGGGGCCGGTGTCGGGCGCGGTCCACGCGCAGTGCAGCGCCCACGGCGAGCCGCGGGTGGCCACTGTGGCCGCGGACGCCGGCGGCGACCGGGTGGCGGTGCGGTTCGCCGCCCCGCACCGCCGGGTGGCGGCGGGGCAGTCGGTCGTCCTCTACCAGGGCGACCAGGTGGTGGGCGGGGGGATCGCCGCCGTGCCCGCCGCCGCTGTGACCAGTTTCACGGACTGAGTCGTTCCGAAACCCTTGCGTTCCGAAACTCCGCGGTGCAGGCTGCGAGATATCGGGACGACGCAGTCTCGTATCTGATCTCCCGAGGAGTCCCCGCCATGCCGACCGACGCCGCCACCGCGCCCGCCGTGGCATCGAACGCCGAGCGCGATCCCCGCCGCTGGATCGTGCTGGCGGTGATGTGCCTCAGCCTGTTGCTGATCGTGATGGACAACACGATCGTCAACGTCGCCCTCCCCACCCTGCAACGCGACCTCGACGCCTCGACCAGCCAGCTGCAGTGGATCGTCGACTCCTACATCCTCGTCTTCGCCGGCCTCCTCCTCACGATGGGCTCGCTCGGCGACCGGTTCGGCCGCAGGGGCGCCCTCGCCATCGGTCTCACGATCATGGGCTCGGCCTCGATCGCCTCGGCGTTCGCCACCGACGCCAATCACCTCATCGCCACCCGGGCGATCATGGGCGTCGGCGCCGCGCTGATCATGCCGGCGACCCTGTCGATCATCACCAACGTGTTCACCGACCGGCGGGAGCGGGCGCAGGCCATCGCCCTCTGGTCGGCCACCGCGGGCGTGGCCGTGGCCATCGGCCCGGTGACCGGCGGCTGGCTGCTCGAGCACTTCTGGTGGGGCTCGGTCTTCCTGGTCAACGTGCCGGTGGTCGTCGTCGCCGTGGTCCTCGGCCAGCTGTACGTGCCCACCTCGCGGGACCCCGCCGCCCCTCGGGTCGACATCCCCGGCGCAGTCCTGTCGATCGCCGGCCTCGTCGCCCTCGTGTGGGCGATCATCGAGGGCGCCCACGGGTGGACCGATCCGACGGTCCTCGCGGCCTTCGGCGCGGCTGCGGTGCTGCTCGGGCTGTTCGTCGTGTGGGAGCGCCGCACGCCGACGCCGATGCTCGACATCAACTTCTTCCGCGACCCGCGCTTCAGCGCCGCCAGCGGGGCCCTCATGCTCACGTTCTTCGCCATGCTGGGCTCGCTGTTCCTGCTGACCCAGTTCATGCAGTCGGTGCTGGGCTACACCGCCCTCGAAACGGGCGTGCGCCTGTTGCCCATGGCCGCGGTGCAGATGGTGCTGGCGCCGCTGTCGGCCAAGGTGGTCGAGCGCATCGGCAGCAAGATCGTCGTCACCACCGGCCTGCTGGTGGCGGGCGCCGGCCTGCTGATGGCGAGCCGGCTCGACCCCAGCGCCTCGTACGGTGAGGTGGCCCTGTCGCTGATCGTGCTCGCTGCCGGCCTCGCCCTGGTCATGCCGCCGGCCACCGAGTCGATCATGGGTTCGCTGCCTCCGGCCAAGGCCGGCGTCGGCTCGGCCGTGAACGACACGACGCGCGAGGTCGGTGCCGCCCTCGGCGTCGCGGTGCTGGGCTCGGTGATGAGCTCGACCTACCGGCCGCGGGTCAGCGACGCCATCGCCGGGCGGGGCGTGCCCACCGAGACCGCCAACGCGGTCACCGACCAGATCGGCGCGGCCATGGAGGTCGCCGCCCGCCTCGGCGGCGCCCCCGGCCGCGCCCTCGCCGACGTGGCCGCCAGCGGCTTCGCCGACGGCATGGGCCGGGCGTTCCTCGTGGGCGCCGCGGCCCTCGTCGTCGGGGCGGTGCTGACCGCCGTCTACCTGCCGGCCCGCGGGCGCGACCACGAGGACTACGGGCCCGGCCCCGACGGCGGCCCGGTCCCCGCCATGGCGGGGTCGGCCCCCGCCGGTCCACCGGCAGTCGCCGGTGCGGTCGACGCGGTGCCCACGGGCAACGGCGGGGACACGGCCGGCCGAAAGTCGAACGGCGACAGCGCTCCCCGGCCTACGCCGGTCGACGCGCCGGTCAGAGCCGAGGAGTCATGACCGAGCGCAGCGAGGTCCAGACAATCCCGACCGCCACGCAGGTGGGCCACCAGCGCCGGCCCGGGCGCCCCCGCGACGCCCGGGCCGACGAGGCGATCATGGACGCCGCCGTCGCGGTGCTGGCCGACCGGGGCCCGGCCGGCTTCACGGTGGACGAGGTGGCGAGCCGTGCCGGCTGCGGCAAGGCCACGGTGTACCGGCGGTGGCGGTCGCGGGCCGAGCTGCTGTTCGAGACGGCCAAGCGGCTGGGCCTCGAGCCCCCGGTCGTGGACACCGGGTCGTTGCGGGGCGACCTGGTGGAGATGCTCACCGCGCTGGGCCACAAGATGCGGGCCACTCCTGCAGGCCGCATCCTGCCGGGCATCATCGCCGAGGCGTCGGTCGAGCCGGGGATGCGAGCCATCCTCGCGAGCTTCATCGAGGACCGGCGCGGGCGGCCCCGTGAGATCCTGCAGCGCGGCGTCGTCCGCGGCGAACTGCCGCCCGACGCCGACATCGAGCTGATGCTCGACGTGCTCGGGGGCACGGTCATGTACCGCGAGCTGATCGCCGTGAAGGCGGTCGACGACGACCTCATCGAGCGCCTCGTCGACAAGGTGCTCGGCGCGTTCGGCGCCACCACGGTCACCGCTCCGGGCTGAGCGGCGGCCCGCCCTACGGGCCGTCAGCCGATCCGGCGGCGGCGGGCCTCCGCCACCACCCGGCCCGGGCGGGCCGGGGTGACGAGCACGGCGGTCACCTCCGTCAGCTCCGCGGACCCGCGCCGCGGGCCGGCCGGCAGCAGCTCGAGCGGTTCGATCAGGCGCAGCTCGAGGGCCAGGCCGGACGCGCCGCCCGTCAGGTCGAGCGCCTCGGAGTCGGCGGGCGCCGGGCCGAGCGCGGCGACCTGGCTCCGGCGCACGAGGATCGGGTCGAGCAGGGTCAGCGGGTCGTGGATCACGACACCCGTGGGCACGAACACGAGCCACCGCCGAGCCAGCGTGTGCATCGCCCGCACGCCCCACCACGCGGCGACGATCCCGACGACCAGGGCCACCGCCCCGGCCACCCACTGCCGGGCCGCGAGCAGCAGGGGGCCCGCGGCCACGCCGGCGGCGACGGCGAACCACGCCAGCTCGACCGGCCCCAGCAGCAGGCCGGCGGGGGTGCGCAGGGGCAGCCGCCTCTCGTCGCCGTAGGACGAGCCGTCGACGAAGACCTCGGCCGTCTCGGGGGCGAGGGCGATCAGCGCGACGATCAGCGCCCCGGCCAGGCCGGCGATCGTCGCCGCCCCCGGCCCGTCGGCGACCAGCGCGACCAGGGCCGCCGCCACGCCGCTTGGCGCGGCGAGGCGCAACGCGGTCAGGCTGACGGTCGTGGGTACGAGCGTCGCCACCAGTGCCGCCGCCCAGGCGCCCCAGGCCCCGATGCTGGCCACGAGCTGCGCGGGCCGGCTGGCGTCCGCCAGTGCGTCGCCCAGCGCGGGCCCCGCGACCAGGGGCAGCGCCAGCCAGGCCACCCGGACGGGCCACGCCGAATGGACGAGCGCGGCGAGGCGGCCACGCCCGGACGTCGTGGCGCGCGGGCCCGAGGGATCGGTGGCGGGGGAATCCACGGCCCGGAGATTTGCCGATCGCATCGCCCGCTCGCTATTTCAGGTGGTGGTGGTCGTCGTCGGGTGGGGGCTCAACGTGTCCGAGGATCTGGTGCCGCGGGTGGCGGGACCATGAGAACGATCGAGTTGCCGGTCGGCGTGGCCTCCGCGGTCGGCAGCCTGCCGCACGGCGACGTCGACGACGCGGTCGAGCTGGCGCTCGGCAGCCAGCCGCTGCTCCCCGCCGCCCCGTCGCTGCCGAAGCGGGCGCCGGTCGAGGGCATGATCCCGCAGGCCGCGTGGGGCATCGCCGGGGTGCTGGTCCTCCCCGACGGGTCGCTGCTGGTCGACGAGGCCGCGGTCGACCCCGACGCGCCGCTCGACGGGGGCATCGACGGCGAGCCGTTCACCAGCCTGCGGGCATTCCTCGCCGCGCTGGCCGGGCGCACCACCCCGTTCAAGGTCCAGCTCACCGGTCCGGTCACGCTGGGCCTGGCCCTGCACGCGGTCGGCGTGCCGGCCGACCGGGCGTTCGCGGTCGCCGGGCGGGCCGTGGACGCCCGGGTGCGCGAGGTGCTGGCGGCGGCGCGTGCGAGCGCGCCTGCGGCCACGCCCGTCCTCTTCCTCGACGAGCCGGGCCTCACCGCCGCCCTCGAGCCGGGCTTCCCCCTCGGGGTCGACGACACGCTCGACCTCGTCTCCCGGGCGCTGGCCGCGATCGAGGGCGGCGCCCTCGCGGGCCTGCACTGCTGCGGGCGGGCCGACTGGCCGGTGGTGCTGGCCGCCGGGCCGCAGATCCTGTCGCTGCCCGTCGATGCCGGGGCGACCGAGCACCCGGGCGCGGTGGCCGACTTCCTCGACCGGGGCGGGTGGGTGGCATGGGGTGCGGTGCCGACCGACCGGCCCCTCGGCGAGACGGCCGAGATCCTGTGGCGGCGCATGGTGGCCGAGTGGGACGCCCTGGTCGTCGCCGGGTGCGATCCCCGGCGGCTGGTGCACCAGGCCATGATCACGCCCGCGTGCGGGCTGGTGGGCCTGGACGTGGCCCAGGCCACGCACGTGCTGGTGCTGACCAACCTGCTGGCCCAGCGGGTGGCCGACCGGGCGGCCGAGCTGGCCCTCACCCTCGGCGCCTGACGTGATATTGCTCGGCCGGCTGTGGAGCTGGTGGTTGCACGCCAAATCCCCACGCGTGGGCTGCGGCGAACCCCCCACCCGCTCGGCCTCGTATCGGGTCGGCCTGCCGTGAGGTCCGCTCGGCCTCGTTAACCTCCGGCGCATGGCCGACCAGCAGGTCGAGGCGCGCGCTGCGCAGCTCCGCACCGAGATCACCGAGCACAACCGGCGCTACCACGAGCTCGACGACCCCGTCGTCAGCGACGCCGAGTTCGACGAGCTGTTCCGCGAGCTGAAGGCGCTCGAGGAGGAGTTCCCCGAGCTCATCACCCCCGACTCGCCCACGCAGAAGGTCGGCGGCGCCCCCATCTCCACCGTGTTCGCGCCCGTCGAGCACGCGGTGCCGATGATGAGCCTCGACAACGTGTTCGGCGAGGACGAGCTGCGCGGGTGGGTCGAGCGCCTGCACCGGCGGTTGGCCGGCGCGCCGGCGGCGTCCGACGACGAGGGATCCGACCAGGTCGGGTACGTGTGCGAGCTCAAGATCGACGGGCTCGCCATCTCGATCCGCTACGAGGGCGGCCGCTACGTCCGGGCCGCGACCCGGGGCGACGGGCGCACGGGCGAGGACGTCACCGAGAACGTGCGCACCATCGCCCAGGTGCCCGAGCGCCTGGGGAAGGGCGCGCCCGAGGTTCTCGAAGTGCGGGGCGAGATCTACATGGCCCTGTCCGCGTTCCGGGCCCTCAACGAGCGCCAGCTCGCCGCCGAGCAGCGCCCCTTCGTCAACCCCCGCAACGCCGCGGCCGGGGCGCTCCGTCAGAAGGACCCGCGTATCACGGCCGATCGCGAGCTCGCCCTGTGGTCGTACCAGCTCGGCCAGGTCGAGGGCGGTCCTACGTTCACCAGCCACCACGAGACGCTCGAGTGGCTGGCGTCGCTCGGGTTCCCGGTGAACCCCGAGATCCGCCGCCTGTCCAAGCCCGACGAGGTGCTGGCGCACTGCCTCCACTGGCAGCAGCACCGCCACGACCTCGACTACGAGATCGACGGCGTGGTGATCAAGGTCGACGACCTGGCCCGGCGCGAGCTGCTCGGCTTCACGTCCAAGGCGCCCCGCTGGGCGATCGCCTACAAGTTCCCGCCCGAGGAGCGCACCACCCGCCTGAACGAGATCGGTGTGTCGATCGGCCGCACCGGCCGGGCCACGCCCTACGCCGTGCTCGAGCCGGTGTTCGTGGGGGGCGTGACCGTGGGCCAGGCGACGCTGCACAACGAGGACCAGGTCAAGGTCAAGGACGTCCGCCCCGGCGACAAGGTGATCGTGCGGCGGGCGGGGGACGTGATCCCCGAGGTCCTGGGCGCCGTGGTGGCCGACCGGCCCGAGGGCACCGAGCCGTGGGTCTTCCCCACCGAGTGCCCGTGCGAGCTGCGCTCGACGCTCGTCCGCCCCGAGGGCGAGGCCGAGCACCGCTGCATCAACCCCGAGTGTCCGTTCCAGCGCCAGGGCGCCATCGAGCACTTCGCCAGCCGGGGCGCGCTCGACATCGACGCGCTCGGCGAGAAGCGCATCCGCCAGCTCGTCGACGCCGGCATGGTCGCGAGCGTGGCCGACCTCTACGACCTCGACTGGGAGAAGGTCGAGCAGCTGGAGCGGATGGGCGCCCTGTCGGCCGCCAACCTCCGCACTTCGGTCGACGCCTCGCGCCAGCGCCCGCTGCCGCGCCTGCTGGTCGGGCTGAACATCCGCCACCTCGGCCCGGCAGGAGCCGAGGCCCTGGCCGCCGCGTTCGGCGACCTCGACACGATCATGTCGTCGTCGGTCGAGGCGCTGGCGGCGGCCGACGGGGTGGGCGCCGTGATCGCCGAGTCCGTGCACACGTGGGCGTCCGACCCCGCCAACCGCGAGCTGATCGAGCGGTTGCGGGCGGCGGGGCTGAACTTCCAGGCGCCCCGGGGCGACGGCCAGCCCAAGGTCCTCGCCGGGCTCACCGTGGTCGTCACCGGGACGCTCGAGGGCTTCAGCCGCGAGGAGGCCGAGGCGGCGATCAAGGCGCGCGGCGGCAAGTCGCCGGGCAGCGTGTCGAAGAAGACGACCGCGGTCGTGGTCGGCGAGGGCCCGGGGGCGTCGAAGATCACCAAGGCCGAGGAGCTGGGCGTCCCGGTCCTCGACGAGGTCGGCTTCCGCCACCTCCTCGAGAGGGGCGAGCTCCCGACCTGACCCGGCCAGCGGGGGTCTCAGTGAGATCGCGCGCGGCCCGTGAGTTACTCGCCCCGCGAAAGGGGCGGAGTGCCGGCGGGGGGTGCGGGGGGCGGAGGCTCCGCCGGAGCCCCCCGCCGTGGGTCGATCCGGCTTGCCGGTCGACCCACTGAAAGACGCGTCGGCCGCAGGCCGACACCGACAATTCCGAGCCGAGGCGAAGCCTCGGCGAGGACTACACCACGTCGAAGCACCAGGGGATGGTGCGGTCGTCGACGCCCCGGCCGTCGGACACGCGCCAGATGATGGCGGTGATGCAGTTCTCGCCGCTGGCCAGCTCCTCGACGGCCTTGTCGGGGCCCGGCGTGAACTCGATGAGCCCGATCTCGGGCGTCAGCACCAGCTGGTCCCGCGGGATCTCGATCCCGTCCACGACCAGGGTGCCCTCCCAACCCGTGACGAGGTCGATGCCGACGCTCGACTGCTGGGGCACCTGCGCATTGCGGCGGGGGATCAGGTTCTCGACGACGGCGCGATCGCCGCCCTGGAGCACGGGGTCCTCGTTGCCCTCGTCGAGCCCGATGATGGCGATGACGAGCAGCGCCACCGCCAGCGCGAACACCAGGGCGGCGATGATGCGGAAGCGGGTGCTGTAGGGGGACGTGTCGGCCATGGGTGCGCCGATCCTCGCATGCGCGTCGCTGCGTCCGGAACTCTCGGCCGACCCGGCGGCCCCGGGACCAGGCGGTACCCTTGCGCCGTGGCCATGACCCGCATGACCGAGCAGATCGGTCGTGTGCTGGGTGGGCGCTATCGGCTCCTCTCTCCGCTCGGTTCGGGAGCGTCGGCGCAGGTGTACCTCGCCGACGATGTCCGCCTGCGGCGGCGGGTGGCGGTCAAGGTGCTCCACCCGGCTCTCGCCGACGACGAGTCGTTCCTGCGCCGCTTCCGGGCCGAGGCGCAGGCGGCCGCCGCGCTCAGCCACCCGCACATCCTGGCGGTCTACGACTGGAGCGACGACGACGAGGGCACCCCGTTCCTCGTCACCGAGTACCTGGCCGGCGGCACGCTGCGCACGATGCTCGACGCCGGCCACCGCCTGTCGCCCGCGCAGGCGCTGGTCGTGGGCCTCGAGGCGGCGCGCGCGCTCGACCACGCCCACCACCATGGTTTCGTCCACCGGGACATCAAGCCGGCGAACCTGCTGTTCGGCGCCGACGGGAGGCTCCGCGTCGCCGACTTCGGCCTGGCCCGGGCCATCGCGGAGGCGGGGTGGACCGAGCCCACCGGTTCGATGCTCGGCACGGCCCGCTACGCCTCGCCCGAGCAGGCCCGGGGCGAGACGCTCGACGGGCGCAGCGACGTGTACTCGCTGGCGCTGGTGATCGTCGAGGCGGTCACCGGAGACGTGCCCTTCACCGCCGACACGACCATCGGCACGCTGATGGCGCGCCTCGACCACTCGGTCGTGGTGCCCGAGGAGCTGGACACGCTCGCCCCGGTCGTCGTCGCGGCCGGGCGGCTGGACATCGAGGAGCGGCTCGATGCCGGCGGCCTCGCCCGGGGGTTGGTGGAGGCCGCGGGCGAGCTGACCCGCCCGGCGCCGCTGCCGCTGGTCGGCGCGGCCGGCGAGACCGTCGTGTCGCTCGACGGGCGCGACGCCACGCTGCTGGGCCCGGGTGCGCGCACGCCGGCCCCGGCGAACGGCGCACCGGCCGCGGGCACGGGGGCCGCCGACCTCGCCGGCGCGGTCTTCGCGGGCCCGCCGGCGGGCACCGACGTGCTGGCCGCACCGAGCGCGGCCCGCCCGCTCGCGGGCGCCGACACCACCCGCCTCGACGTCCCGACCGTTGCGCCCGTGCTGCGGTCGCCCCCCGACGGGCTCCCCGCCCACGCGGGCGCCGCCCCGCCGTGGTCGACCAGCCACGGCGCGCCGGGCGGCATGTCGCCGAACGACCGCAGCGCCCGCCGCCTGATGCTCGGCGCCGCCGTGGTGATCATCGCCGTCGCGGTCGGCATCGTGGGCGGCTGGCTGTACATGCAGTCGCAGATCCCGTCGCACCCGGTGCCCGCCGAGCTGGTGGGCATGCAGCGGGACGCCCTGCCGGCGGCCATCGACGACTTCGACTGGGAGATCCGCGACGAGACCACGCGCCGCGACGGCACCCAGCCGGGGCAGATCCTCGAGACCGAGCCGGCGGCGGGCGAGATGCTGCGCGAGGGCGACACGCTGACCGTCCTGGTGTCCGAGGGCGCCACCCTGGTCGACGTGCCCTCCGACCTGGCGGGCATGACGGGTGAGGACGCCGCGGCCGCGCTGGAGGCGGCGGGCTTCGTCCCCGAGCTCGTCGAGCAGCCGAGCGAGGAGGTCGACGAGGGCCTCGTCATCGGCTTCGCCGACGGCGACCCCGGCGACCAGGCCCCCAAGGGGTCGACGATCCGCCTGGCGGTCTCGTCCGGCGACGAGTTCGCGATGCCCGACCTGCGTGGCCAGCCCCACGCCGACGCGGTCGCCACGCTCGAGGGCGCCGGGCTGGACGTCAGGGTGGACACCGACACCGACGACGACGTCGAGGCCGGCGCGGTCATCCGCACCGACCCCGAGGCCGGCGAGGAGGTCGAGCCCGGCGACCGCGTCACGGTGGTCGTCGCCGAGAACCGGGTCGACGTGCCCGAGCTGCGGGGCGACAGCCTCGAGGAGGCCAGAGAGGCCCTCGAGGACGTCGGGCTGACGGTCGGGCAGGTCACCGGGCCGGGCGACGGCCGGGTGCTCGGGACCTGGCCGCTCGAGGGCTCAGAGGTCTCGTCCGGAACCCCCGTGGCGCTCATGATGCGCCCGCGCCGCTGACCCCGAGGCGCAGCGGCCGTCCCCGGCGCGCGGGTGTCCGCGAACAGGACTTGACCTGGACCCCAAGTTCAGGTCAATCTTCACGTGTCCGGTGACTCCCCTCCGGGCGATCGGCGTCTCCCCCCAGAGCCGAGCTGCAATCGGAATGTCATGTTTCGTTTGGGCTGTGTTGGGAAGTGCTGACATAGCTGTACGCAGCGAGTAGATTACGGAGCGTGCCGGGCCCGTTGGGGCGGTATGCCGGACGCGGTGTTCCCCAGCCGCCGCGATGAGGCTGCCGCCCCAGCCGGCTCGGCACTCTTTTTCATGTCCTCGCTGGCTTTTTCATGTCCTCGCTGGCGCTGACCGCGGTCGGACGCGCACGAGGGGCGCTCGTGGCGCCCCTCGTGACTAGGCCCGAACGCTGACGCGATCGTCGGGCCGGACCGCCGCCGGTCAGGCCGTGATCTCCTGGATCTTCTTGGTGAGCTCGGGGTCGACCGGGCCACTCTGCATGGCCATGGCCTTGGTCATGTCGCCCTGCAGCTTGATCTTGCCGGCCATGAAGGCCTGCATGGCGGCCTGGGGGTTGGCGTCGACCATCATCGCCTTGGCGGTGTCGTAGTCGAGGGTGGCCGTGACGTCGGGCCCGTCGACGTGGCCGAGGTCGAGCTCGAGCTCGCCGCTCGTGGTGTCCATGTGGGCGTCGATGCTGCCCTCGCCGAAGGGCACCTCCGTGATCGTGAGGTTCATCTTCACCGGCTGCGGCGCCGCGGCCGGGGCGGCCGCCCCCTCGCGGGCCTTGCGGGCGGCCTCGATCCACTCGTCGGACAGGAACTGGTACGGCACAGGTGTCTCCTTGGTCGGCACAGATCGGCACCCGGCGACGCAACGGCAGACGACACGTGCCGATCTGTTCCGATCGTCGCCGGCGACCTCGTGGTGCCGGCGAAACTTAGCGCGGGTAGTTGCAGCGATGATGCAACTGTGACGCTTGCCTCAAAGTCGGACGAGCCGGGGCAGGGGGCCGCGCCCGCCGCGTCCTCAGCCTGCGGCGGTGGTGGTCGTCGTGGCGTCGCCCGCGACCGTGGTGTCGGTCGTGTCGGTGCTGTCGCCGGAGCCCTCGCCGGCGAGGCAGTCGTCGAGGATCGCCCGGATCTGCGGCTCGGTGTCCGCGGGCAGCTCGTCGATGTCGGAGGCGCCGGCCACATCGTTGAAGAGGCCCTGGTCACCGCCGTACTCGTCCTGCATGCGCGCACCGACGCACTCGGCCTGCTCGGGGTCGAGGCCGGCGTCCTCCATGGCGCTGACGACGTCGCCCTCGCTGGCATCGTTGTTGGAGCAGCCGGCAGCGGCGAGAGCGACGACCGCGACGAGCGCGGCAATGCGGGAGCGACGGGTCATGGGACGGAGCACCTCGAGGTTCGGATGACCGGGAGAGGCTATCCGGGGCGCCCGAGCTTGGTCACACCGGGGCGTCGGCCGGCTCGCCGCTGGCCGTGGCCGCGCCGACCGCGGGACGGCGCAGCGCCTGCAGCGAGCGCCGGGCGATCCGCTCGTCGGCGGCCAGCACGCGGGCGACCAGGCGGGCGACGTAGCCCGACAGCTCGTCGAGCGAGAGGTCGATGCGCCCCGTGCGGTGGAAGTGGCTGAACTGCCCGACGGTGCCGACCACGCCGAGGGCCAGCAGCTCGGCCGGATCGTCGTCGGTCACCGTGCCGTCGGCCTGGCCCTCGACGATGAGGGCCGTCACGTCGGACACGTGCTGCTCGGTGCCCTGGCGCAGCACGTCCGACACGTTGCGGCCCTCGACCTCGAGCAGCGAGAAGAAGGGGGCGTTCTCGGCCATGAACCGCAGGCTGGCGACCGTGCCCTGCAGGAGGCGCACGAGCGCCGGTGCCCCGGGCTCCATCGCCGCCGCCTGCTGACGCCGCAGCCGGCGCCGGATCTCGGCCGCCAGGTCGCGGAACAGCGCTTCCTTGTTGTCGAAGTACCAGTAGAAGAGGCCCTTGGCCACCCCGGCGGCGTCGACGATGTCGACCACGCGTGTCGCCGCGTAGCCCTGCTCGGCGAACAGGCGGGCGGCGGCGTCGAGCAGCTGCTGCTTGCGCTCGGCGCCCTGGGTGGTGAGCTGTCGGTCGGTCATGGTGTCGGCGGGGACCGGCGCCGGCCCTGCGGTCGGGCGATCCCCTGACGACAGTGTGACCACGCTTGACCGAAGGGTCAATTACCCCGGGTACGCTGCGGGCCCGAGCGCCGGCCCCGCCCGGGCCGGCCCCGACCTCAGGAGCCGCCCCCGTGCAGACGCCCGACGGCAAGGACATCATCCCCGGTTGCGAGCCGTGGTCGGCCGCCGGCGGTCCCCACGGCGTGCTGGTGCTGCACGGGTTCACCGGCAACCCGCAGTCGATGCGGGGCCTGGCCGAGGCGTTCGCCGCGGCGGGCTTCGCCGTCGAGCTGCCCCTCCTCCCCGGCCACGGCACGTCGGTCGACGACATGCTCGCCACCGACTGGTCCGACTGGTCCGCCGCCGCCGAGGCCGCCTTCCAGGACCTGGCCGGTCGGGTCGACCGGGTGGTCGTGGCGGGCCTGTCGATGGGTGGGTCCCTCACCTGCTGGCTCGCCAGCCGCCACCCCGAGATCGCCGGCATCGTGTGCGTGAACGCCGCCGTGTCGGTGCCGGACACCATGGTGGACGCGCTCCAGGAGATGCTGGACGGCGGCATCGATCGCATCCCCGCCATCGGCGGCGACGTCGCCGACCCCGACCAGCGGGAGAAGGCCTACGACGCCACCCCGCTGGCGCCGCTGCTCAGCCTGGCGGCCGCCGCCGACGAGTTCCGCGACGACCTGGGCAAGATCGCCTGCCCGGCGCTCATCATGAACAGCCCGCAGGACCACGTGGTCGAGCCGGTGAACAGCGACATCCTGGCCGCCGGCGTCAGCGGGCCGGTCGAGCGGGTGACGCTCGAGCGCAGCTACCACGTCGCCACCCTCGACTACGACAAGGACCTGGTCAGCGAGCGCGCGATCGAGTTCGCCCGCAAGGTCACCTCGACCTCGACCTGAACCTCACGTCGAGGGTTGGGCGGGCGACGGCCGTGCGGTTCATCCGTCGGTCGGCGCGGTGATCTCGCACGAGAAGCTGCCGTGGTGCTCCTGGGCCCAGGGGGCGGTGTCGGTGAGGTGGTTGTCGAGCGCGCACGAGCCCGAAACGCCCGCGTAGCGTCCCGTCCCGCCGGTGATGGTCAGCACGTAGGGCTCCCCATCGCTGGTCACCGAGGCCGACGAGGTGAACGTCCCGGTCAGCGTGTCGGCGTCGGGGGTCGTGAAGCCGAAGGACCCGCCACCGCTCCACGTCTCGCCCTCGATCGTGCCGCAGTACTCGGCGCGGAAGGCCCACGTCGTCCCGTCGGTCAGCGCGAACGTCGAGGTGAGCACGTGGTCGAGATCGGGGCAGTCGCCGTCGGTGGGCCGGTACTGCTCGTCCCCCCGGAAGGTGCCCTCGAAGGCCGTGTCGGCGACATCGCCCGCGGGCGGCGCCGGCGCCACGGTGGTGGGCACGGACGGCGGCATCGCGGGGTCGACCCGCGTTGACGTCGGTGATGCGCCGGTCGGGGTGTCGCCCGACGGGGCGTCGCGGGACTCGACCGCCCGGGTGGCGTGCCCGATGACGACGTCGGGGGTGGCGGGGTCGCCGTCGTCGTCGACGAGCGCGTCCAGCCGCACTGCGGCGAGGCCGCCGGTGTCGACCTCGTCGAAGAAGATGGCCAGCATCGGCTGATTGTCGAAGCCCGGGTCCTCGGGCACGATGACGACCTGGTCATCGTCCCCACCGGGCGACGCCGCCCCGTCGTCCGGCGGCGGCGGGGGCGTCACCGCGATCTCGCCCCCGTCGACGTAGTCGAAGACCGACACGACGTCGTCGGCCGGGGCGCCGTCGTCGGTGATTCCGGTCAAACGCAGCCGCATCCCCGAGCGGGCCGCCGGTCCGAGCGTCAACTCCGCGACGACGTTCCCGTCCACGGCGTAGGCGAGGTCGAGGAGCGCGGCATCGCTCGTGGCGGCTGTGACGCCCCACCGGTCGCCGTCGAGCCGCAGCGCCACCTCACCGTGGACACCATGGAGGGTGTAGCCGACGGTCGCGGTGCCGCCGTCGACGATCGATGGCTGGAGTGCCACCATGCCGGTGCCCCCGACGACCTCGGACAGGTACGCACTGGCCGCCGTGTCAGGGGAGGCGAGCAGGTCAGCGGGGACGTTGCCGTCCAGCGGCCAGACGATCGGTGCGTCGGTCTCCTGCGCCGCCGCCGTCTCGGTCGTGGGCGCGCCGGGATCGCGCATGGCGGCATAGGCGGCGACGCCCGTCACCAGGACGACGACCGCCGCGGCGGCCGCGACGACGCGCCGCCGGCCGTGCCGGCCCGGCCGGCCGATCACGGTGAGGGGGACGACGCCCGGCGGCTCGGCGGGCGGGGCCGCGGGCGTGGGGAGGACGTCCGCGGCCCGGCGGGTCAACATCGCCCGCACCTCGTCCTCGAACGGCGGGTCGTCGTGGGCATGGTCGTGGGGGAGCACGGACTTCGTCATCGGTCGATCTCCTTGCGGAGCTTGGCGAGCGCCCGGAACACCGAGGTGCGGACGGTGGCCTCGCGGCAGTCGAGGGCGGCGGCGATCTCGGCGTCGGGCAGGTCGAGGTAGAAGCGCAGGACGATCGCCGCCCGCTGGCGGTCGGTGAGGGTGGCGAGGGCGTCCCACAGCTCGTCGGCCCCCAGGGGCACCGGATCGGGGGGCGCCGGGCACCGGTCCCGCTCGAGCTTCTGGCGCCGGCCCAACGAGCGGCAGCCGTTGAGCACGGCGGTGCGGACGTAGGGGAGCGGGTCGCGGACCCGGCTGCCGGCGCGATGCGTGCGGACGAAGGCGTCCTGCACGACCTCCTCGGCCCGGTCGGCCCGGCCGGACACGAGGTACGCCATCCGCACGAGGGAGGCGAAGTGCTCCCGGTACACCGCCACGAGGGCGTCGTCCCAGGCCGGGACCGCTGGCGGCGTGTCGAGGCGCACGATCGTCATCGTGGTGGAGACGCTCGGGTCGTGCCCGACGTTCCCGCCGTTCTCGGTCCGCCGGCGCCGTGATCCCGTTCGGGGCCGCCCCCGGTGCGGACCTACCATTGCGCCCCATGGCGCAGATCACCCGCGACGACGTCGCGCACGTGGCGAGGCTGGCGCGGCTCGAGCTGACCGACGACGAGCTGGTCATGTTCACCGACCAGCTCGCCAAGGTGCTCGACCACGCCCGTGACGTCGAGGCGCTCGACGTCGGCGACGTGCCGCCGACGTCGCACCCGTACCCGCTGCAGAACGTGATGCGCGCCGACGAGGAGGTGCCCTGCCTCGACCGCGACGCCGTCCTGGCCGCTGCCCCCGCGGTCGAGGACGCGCAGTTCCGCGTCCCGCCGGTCCTGGGGGAGGCGCCATGACCCAGGAGATCCCCGCCGCCGACAGCGCGCTCGGCATCGCTGCCGCCGTGCGGTCCGGCACCCGCAGCGCGGTCGACGTGGTCGAGGAGCACCTCACCGCCATCGCGGCGCGCGACGGCGAGATCCACGCCTTCAACCTGGTCACCGCCGATCAGGCCCGCCAGGCCGCGCTGGCGATCGACGCGCGCGTCGCCGCGGGCGACGACCCCGGTCCGCTCGCCGGCGTGCCGGTGGCGCTGAAGGACAACATGTGCACCGTCGGGGTGCCGACGACCTGCTCGTCGCGCATCCTCGAGGGGTGGCGGCCGCCCTACGACGCCACCGTGGTCGAGAAGCTCGCCGCGGCCGGCGCCGTCGTGGTCGGCAAGACCAACCTCGACGAGTTCGCCATGGGCAGCTCGACCGAGAACTCGGCGTTCGGCCCCACGCGCAACCCGCACGACACGTCCAAGGTGCCCGGCGGCTCGTCGGGCGGGTCGGCCGCGGCGGTGGCGGCCGGGTTCGCGCCGCTGGCCCTCGGGTCCGACACCGGCGGGTCGATCCGCCAGCCGGCCGCCCTGTGCGGCGTGGTGGGCATGAAGCCGACGTACGGCGCCGTGTCCCGCTACGGGCTGGTGGCGTTCGCCAGCTCGCTCGACCAGATCGGCCCGTTCGCCCGCACGGTGGCGGACGCGGCCGCGCTGTACGAGGTCATCGCCGGGCACGACCCGCGCGACAGCACGTCGATCCCCGAGGCCGTGCCCGACGTCAGCGGCGCGCTGGGCGAGGGCGTCGCCGGCCTGCGGGTCGGCCTCGTCACCGAGCTGTGCGAGGCCGAGGGCATCGAGCCCGACGTCGTCGCCCGGCTGCGGGCTGCGGCCGACGCCCTCGAGCACGCCGGGGCCAAGGTCGACGACGTGTCGGTGCCGGCGGCGGTCTACGGCCTGTCGGCCTACTACCTCATCGCCCCCGCCGAGGCGTCGAGCAACCTGGCCCGCTACGACGGCGTGCGCTTCGGCCTGCGGGTCGACGCCCCGACCACGGGCGAGATGTACGACGGCACCCGCACCGAGGGGTTCGGCGCCGAGGTCAAGCGGCGCATCATGCTCGGCACCTACGCCCTGTCGGCCGGGTACTACGACGCGTTCTACGGCAAGGCCCAGCGGGTGCGCACGCTGATCCTGCGCGACTTCGAGGCCGCCTACCAGGGCTTCGACGTGCTCCTCAGCCCCACGGCGCCGTCGACCGCGTTCGCCCTCGGGGCCAAGACCGCCGATCCGCTGACGATGTACCTCAACGACGTGTGCACGATCCCGTCCAACCTGGCGGGGCACCCGGCGATGTCGGTGCCGTTCGGCACGGGAGACGACGGCCTGCCCGTCGGGGTGCAGGTCATGGCGCCGGCCTTGGGCGAGGCCACGATGTTCCGGGTGGCCGCCGCCATCGAGGCCGCGGCGTAGCGGTCACGCCGCTCGTGCGCGGCGCCTACGATGACGGGCGCGTCAGTACCCGCAGGAGGACCGGATGACCGAGACCACCAGCCGTGACACGGAGACGGTGGAGCGGCCCCGGGCCGCGTTCCACGCCATGTCCGAGGGCACCAAGGCCGACTGGGACATCATCGCCGCAGGCAGCATCGAGCTGGCCGTCGGCCTGCCCGACCGCACCCTCGCCCACCTGCGCGAGCTCGGTGGCGACTTCGGCGGGTTCGCGGTCGACCGCCTCGAGCACTCGCTGCAGACGGCCACCCGCGCCTACCGGGCCGACCGCGACGACGAGTACGTCTTCTGTGCGCTGATGCACGACATCGGCGACCTGCTCGGCTCGTTCGACCACGCCGGCATCGGGGCGGCGATGGTCAAGCCGTTCGTCAGCGAGCGGAACCACTGGATGGTCGAGAAGCACGCCATCTTCCAGGGCTACTACTTCTTCCACCATCTCGGCCTCGACCGCGACATGCGCGAGCAGTTCCGCGGCCACGAGTGGTTCGACCACACCGCCGAGTTCTGCGAGGACTTCGACCAGCCCGCGTTCGACCCCGGCTACGACACGCTGCCGCTCGAGCACTTCGAGCCGCTGGTGCGCCAGATCATGGCCATGCCGAAGCGCAGCATCTACATGAAGTCCTGACCCCGTTCTGGCGTCTGTGAGCGCGCGATCGCGCTCTCACAGACGCCAGAGCTACGGGATGAGCACGACCTTGCCCGTCGTCGCCCGGTCCTCGAGGGCCTGATGAGCGGCGGCGGCGTCCGCCAGCGGGAACGTGGCGGCCACCACCGGCGTGAGCCGCCCCTCGGCCGCCGCGGCCAGGGCCGCGTCCTCGAACTCGCGCAGGCCCCCGGGGCGCTGCAACAGGCGGGGGCCCACGGCCGCGCTGGCGGTGATGCCCCGGGCGTAGAGGTCGCCGGTCGTCAGCTCGAGGGGCGTGCCGGCCGACCAGCCGAACATGACCACCCGGCCCCCCGGGCCCACCAGGTCCAGCGCCGCCTGCCCCGCCTCGCCGCCCACGCCATCGAGCAGCGCGGTGACGGGGCGGTCGCCGCGGTCGCCGAGCTCGGCCCGCACGCGATCGGGCCAACCCGGCGTGCGGTAGTCGACCGCGACGTCGGCGCCGAGGTCGAGCACCAGCCGCACCTTGGCGGGCCCGCCGGCGACGCCCACCGTCACCGCGCCGGCCGCACGGGCGGCCTGGACGAGGAGGGACCCGAGCCCGCCCGCCGCCGCCGTGATGAGCACCACATCCTTGGCCGTGAGGTCGGCGACCTCGAGGATGCCCATGGCGGTGCGGCCGGTGCCGATCATGGCCACCGCGGCCTCGGCGCTCAGGTCGTCGGGCAGCTCGTGCAGCGCGGTCACCGGGGCGAGCGCCTGCTCCGCGTAGCCGCCGCTGGCCTGACCGAGGTGGGCGACCACGCGCCGGCCGACCAGGGCGGCGTCCACCGCGGGGCCGACCCGGTCGACGCGCCCCGCGACCTCGCGGCCCGGCGTCATGGGCAGGTCGGGCACCGGGTAGGGCCCGCCGGTCTGGCCGGCGCGGATCGTGGTATCGACCAGGTGGACCCCGGCGGCCTCCACCGCGATGCGGACCTGCTCCTCCCCCGGCTCGAGGTCGGGCACCTCCTCATAGGAGAGCGTCTCGGGGCCACCGAAGGCGTGCTGGCGAATGGCGTGCATGGGCGGTCTCCTGTCCTGGCTCGCGATCGAGCGTGCGGGGAAGCGGCTCCTCGGACCGTACGACCTCGAGTTCGCTTGAGGTCAAGCGATCCCGTTCGGGGGGTGGACGGGGCACCAGTAGCCTGAGCGCATGGCGTCCACCTGGGAGACCGTGATCGGGCTCGAGGTCCACACCGAGCTGGCCACGACGACCAAGCTGTTCTGCGGTTGCCCGAACCGGTTCGGCGACGAGCCCAACACCAACGTCTGCCCCGTCTGCCTCGGGCTGCCGGGCTCGCTGCCGGTGCTCAACGAGCAGGTGGTCGAGCTGGCGGTGCGCCTGGGCCGGGCGGTCGGCTGCGACGTGCGCCGCTCGGTGTTCGCCCGCAAGAACTACTTCTATCCCGACATGCCGAAGGACTACCAGATCAGCCAGTACGACCTGCCCATCAACGTCGACGGCGAGATCGAGCTGCCGTCGGGTCACCGGGTCGGCATCGAGCGGGCCCACCTCGAGGAGGACACCGGCAAGTCGACCCACGTCGGCGGCGGGGGGCGCATCACCGACGCCGGCTACAGCCTGGTCGACTACAACCGGTCCGGGGTCCCGCTGCTCGAGATCGTGTCCCGGCCCGACATCCGCTCGTCCGACGAGGCCCGAACGTACGTGTCCGAGCTGCGGTCGATCCTGCTGGCCACCGGCGTCTCCGACGCCAAGATGGAGGAGGGGTCACTGCGGGTCGACGCCAACGTCTCGGTCCACCACCCGGGCGAGCCGTTCGGCACCCGGTGCGAGATCAAGAACCTCAACTCGCTGCGGTCGCTCGGGCGCGCCATCGACTACGAGGTCAGCCGGCAGATCGACCTGCTCGAGGCGGGCGAGGCCGTGCGCCAGGAGACCCGCCACTGGAACGAGGACGACGGCCGCACCCACACCCTGCGGGTGAAGGAGGAGGCCGAGGACTATCGCTACTTCCCCGAACCCGACCTCGTGCCGCTCGACCCGGGCGAGGCCTGGGTGGCGCGGGTGGACGCGGCGCAGCCGGCGCTGCCCGCCCAGCGCCGGGCGGCGCTGGCCGAGGTCGCCGCCGTCGCGGGCGACGGTGCGGTGGCCATCGCCGTCGAGCGGGGGCTGGACACGCTGGCGCTAGGGGCGATCGCGGCCGGCGGCGAGCCGGGCCGCGTGCTGACCCACGTCGAGCACAACCTGGCCGTCGACGGCGCGGGGTCGCTGGCTCCCGAGCGGCTGGCCGCGCTGGTGAAGATGGAGACCGGTGGCGAGCTGACCGCCACGCAGGCCAAGGCCGTGCTGGCCGACATGGTCGCCACGGGCGACGACCCCGCCGCCATCGCCAAGGCCAAGGGCTTCGAGGCCATGGCCGCCGACGCCCTGTCCGAGGCCGTCGACGCGGTGATCGCCGGCAACCCCGACGAGTGGGCCCGCTTCGTCGAGGGCGACGACAAGGCCCGGGGCAGGCTCACCGGGTTCTTCGTCGGCCAGGTCATGAAGGCCACTCGCGGCCAGGCCGACGGCAAGGCCGTCACCGCGCTCCTCCGCGAGCGCGCCGGCGCCTGAGATCGGCAATTCCCTCGACGTCGAGGCGCCCGGGCGGGCACCCTCGCGGGCGATGTCGTGGAAGGCCGTCCCCATGGAGCCCGGCGAGCTGGCCGAGGCGTCCGCGCTGCTCACAACGGTGTTCGGGCGCGGTCCGGTGCCCAGCGAGGCGATCCGGCGCGAGATCGACCTGCTCGTCGAGCCCGAGCGCATGTTCGTCGTGCACGACGGGACGGCGGTCGTCGGCTCCGGTGGCTCGTACTCGTTCGACCTGGCCCTGCCGGGTGGCGCCGCCGTCCCGATGCAGGCCATCAGCGACGTGGGCGTCGCCCCCACGCACCGGCGGCGCGGGATCCTGCGGGCGATCATGCGGGCCGTCGTCGACCAGGCCGTCGAGCGGGGCGAGCCCATCGCCGGGCTGACGGCCAGCGAGGCCACGATCTACCGGCGGTTCGGCTTCGGCGTCGCCACGCGGTTCCAGACCCTGTCGGTCGACAACCGACGGCTGCGCCTCGCCGAGGCGGCGGTCGGTGACCGGGGTGTCGGACGGGCGCCGGCGGGCGAGCCCTCGCGGCTGCGCCTCGCGTCCGCCGCCGAGGCGGCGACCCTCCTGCCCGCCCTGTGGGCGCGCTCGTGGCGCCGCTCGCCGGGCGAGCTCAGCCGCAACGCCGGTTACTGGGCGGCGCTCGACCTCGATCCGGAGGAGGACCGCGACGGCGCCACGGCCCGGTTCGTGGTGGTCCATTCGGACGCCGCCGGCGAGCCGGATGGTGCCGCGTCGTACCGGCTGCGGTGGAACTGGGCCTCCGGCGGCGACAACGTTCTGGCCGTCGAGGACGTGGTCGCCACGTCCGACGCCGTCGAGGCCGCGTTGCTGCGGTACCTCCTCGACGTCGACCTCGTGGACCGGGTCGAATGGCACGCCGCGCCGGTCGAGCACCCGCTGCGGTGGTGGCTGCCCGACCCCCGGGCTTTGTCCGTCACGCGGGAGCAGGATCACCTCTGGCTCCGCCCCCTCGACGTCGCCCGCTGCCTGTCGTCCCGCAGCTATGCGACGACGGACGCGCTGGTCGTCGAGGTGATCGACGACGACCGGCCCGCCGTGGGCGGCCGCTTCCGGCTCGAGGCCGGGACGAACGGCGCGGCATGCGCCGGCACCACGGCCGAGCCCGACCTGACCGTGGGTGTCGCCGACCTCGGCGCTCTCCTGCTGGGCGGTGTCGCCTGGGCGACGCTGCACCGGGTTTGCCTGGTCGACGAGCGCACGTCCGGAGCGGTGGCGCGGGCCGACGCCCTGTTCCGCCCCGAGCGCCCGCCGTACTGCGGCACCGACTTCTGACACCCGCCGCCCCTGTCAGCGCATCGCGCCGAGCACGACCCAGCGGTCGCCGGCGAAGCGGGCCCCGAGCACCACGGCCCGGCTCGTCATCAGCAGCGCGAGCGACGCCCACAGCCAGCCGATCCCGGCGTCGAGGGCGGCGACGGCCACCGCCGGCGGGATGAAGACCACCGCGGCGCCGACCATCGCCCAGGCGAGGAACCGCATGTCGCCCGCGCCGATGAGGATGCCGTCGAGCACGAACGCCACCCCGTTCACCGGCTGCATCACCGCCACCCACACGAGGAGGAAGGCGGCCAGGTCGGCCACCTCCGGATCGTCGGTGAACACGCCGGGCAGCACGGTGTGCAGCGCCAGCACGACCGCGCCGACCAGGAGGCCGCCGGCGACGCCCCACTCGATCATCCGCCGCCCGGCGCCGCGGGCCGCGGTCGCGTCGCCGGCGCCGAGGCTGCGGCCGACGATGGCCTGGCCGGCGATGGCGATGGCGTCGAGCACGAGGGCGAGGAGGTTCCAGATCTCGAAGGCGATCTGGTGGGCGGCCACGTCGACCGCGCCGAGCCGGGTGGCCACCGCCGTCGCCACGAGCAGGGCGGCACGCAGGGCGGCGGTGCGGATGAGCAGGTCGCGTCCCACCGCCCCGAGCCGGCGCAGGCTGGCCGGGTGCGGCCCCAGGTCGACGCCGTGGGCGCGGGCGGCCCGCCCGATCTGCCGCAGGTAGATCGCGGCGGCGACGTACTGGGCGACGACGGTGGTGAACGCGGACGCCCCGAGCCCCCGCCCGAGCCCGTAGATGAAGATGACCTCGAGGACGAGGTTCAGCGCGCCGGTGCCGACGGCGACCGCCAGCGGCGTGCGGGTGTCCTGGAGACCGCGCAGGTAGCCGGTGCCGGCCAGCACGATCAGCAGGGCGGGAACGCCGAGCAGGCTGATGCGCAGGTACAGCAGGGCGTTCGTGCGCACGGCGCCCTCGGCGCCCATGAGCCCGACCAGCGCATCGGCCCCGATCAGCCCGATCGCCACCAGCGCCAGCCCCACCACCAGCGCCAGCCACAGCGACTGGATCGCCTGGTGCGCGGCCTCGCGCTCGTCGCCCGCCCCGATCAGCCGGCTGACCGCGGCCGTCGTCCCGTAGGCCAGGAAGATGAACACCGTGTAGAGCGTCAGCAGCACGGTGGTGGCGACGGCCAACCCCGCCAGTTCCGGGGTGCCGAGGTGGCCGACGATGGCGGTGTCGGTCAGGACGTACACCGGCTCCGCGATCAGCGCGCCGAGGGCCGGGATCGCCAGCCGGGCGATCTCGCGGTCGAACGGGCTGCGCAGCCGAGAGGCGACGGTGGTGGGCACGAGCTCACCAGTCAATCCCGTAAGAGGCCGAGCCGATAGGCGAGGCCGTGGCCCGAGCGGCCCGGCGCCGAAGGCGCCAAGAGCGGGAAGCAACCTCGTTGCGCTCTCGGCGGCGCAGCCGCCGAGGACGAGGCGACGTGACCTATCCGCTGACCCTCTGAGTATCGATGGCAGGGACGAGTTGCCGCGGGCGTACGCTTGCTGGCCATGTCAGAGCCGCGGTCCGCCACCTCCGCCAGCGAGTCTCCCGTCGACATCAAGAGCCGCAGCCGCGACGTGACCGACGGCGCCGAGCGGGCGCCGGCCCGGGCCATGCTGCGGGCGATCGGGATGACCGACGACGACTGGGGCAAGGCGCAGGTCGGCGTGTGCTCGTCCTGGAACGAGGTCACGCCGTGCAACATGCCGCTCGGGCGGCTGGCCAAGCGGTCGAAGGACGGCGTGCGCGACGCCGGCGGCCTTCCCGATCGAGTTCACCACCATCGCGGTGAGCGACGGCATCTCGATGGGCCACGAGGGCATGCGGGCCTCGCTCGTGTCGCGCGAGGTCATCGCCGACTCGGTCGAGACCGTCATGCACGCCGAGCGGCTCGACGCCCTGGTCACGTTCGCCGGCTGCGACAAGTCGCTGCCCGGCATGCTCATGGCCGCCGCCCGCATCAACGTGCCCAGCGTCTTCGTCTACGGCGGGTCGATCCTGCCGGGCCACCACAACGGGCAGGCTCTGGACATCGTCAGCGTGTTCGAGGCGGTCGGCGCCCACGCCGCCGGCACGCTCGACGACGCCGGGCTCGACGCCATCGAGCGCAACGCCTGCCCGACCGAGGGCGCCTGCGCCGGCATGTTCACCGCCAACACGATGGCGTCGGTGGCCGAGGCGCTCGGCATGTCGTTGCCCGGCTCCGCGTCGGCGCCGGCCGTCGACCGCCGCCGCGACGACGACGCCTACGCGGCGGGCGTCGCGGTGGTGGAGCTGGCCCGCGCCGGCATCCGGCCCCGGCAGATCATGACGAAGGAGGCGTTCGAGAACGCCATCGCCGTGGTCATGGCGCTGGGCGGCTCGACCAACGCCGTGCTCCACCTGCTCGCCATCGCCAACGAGGCCCGCGTCGACCTGGCGCTCGACGACTTCAACCGGGTCGCGGCCCGGGTGCCGCACATCGCCGACACCAAGCCGGGCGGCAAGTACCACATGGCCGACGTCGACCGCATCGGCGGCGTGCCGGTCGTGATGCAGCACCTGCTCGACGCCGGCCTGCTGCACGGCGACTGCCTCACCGTCACCGGGAAGACGATGGCCGAGAACCTGGCCACCATCGACCCGCCCGCCCCCGACGGCGCGGTGATCCACCCGCTGTCCGACCCGATCCACGCGGTCGGCGGCATCGCCGTGCTCGGCGGCTCGCTCGCCCCCAGCGGCGCGGTGGTCAAGGTGGCCGGCATCACGTTCGACCGCTTCGAGGGCACCGCCCGCGTCTTCGACGGCGAGGACGGGGCCATGGAGGCCATCCTCGCCGGCTCCATCGAGCCCGGGACGGTCGTGGTGATCCGCTACGAGGGCCCGAAGGGCGGGCCGGGCATGCGCGAGATGCTGGCCGTGACCGGCGCCATGAAGGGCGCCGGACGTGGCGGCGACTGCGCACTCGTCACCGACGGGCGGTTCTCGGGCGGCACCCATGGGTTCTGCGTGGGCCACGTGGCGCCCGAGGCGGTCGACGGCGGGCCCATCGCCTTCGTGCGCGACGGCGACCGCATCGTCGTCGACGTCGACGCCAAGACCATCGACCTCCTGGTCGAGCCCGCCGAGATCGCCCGTCGGCGGGCCGAGTGGAAGCTGCCCGAGCCCCGCTACACGTCGGGCGTGCTGGCCAAGTACGCCCGCCTGGCCACGGGCGCCGAGCGCGGCGCGATCACCGAGGCCTGACGGACACGCCAACGAACTACGGTCACGGGCCGACGACGAGCGGCCGAGGGTCGTTGGGGGACAGATGCCCGAGAAGCCGACGCGCCGGGCGTTCCTCGCCGGCGCCGCCACGACGGGGACCCTGTTCGTGGCGGGGATCGGATGCTCGTCGGACGACGACGCCGGCGGTGATGCCGCGGACGACGGAGGGGACGACGAGGTGAGCGACGCGGCCACGACCCAGGACGGCGTGATCGACGCCGGCGCCTTCCCCAGCGAGGCCACGATCTTCGGCTGGATCGACGAGGTGGTCGCGCAGGGGATCCGCCGCCCCGGGTACGAGGCCGACGACTGGGCGATCGACTGGATCGTCGAGCGGTTCCGGGACATCGGGCTCGACGACGTGCACACCGAGCCGGTCGACGTCCTGCGATGGGAGCCCACCGACTGGTCGCTGGTGGTCGTGGCCGCCGACGGCACGACCGAGGTGCTGGACTGCTTCCCCGTCCCGTACGCGGCGCCCACGCCCGAGGGCGGGCTCGACCTCGAGCTCGCCGCCTACGACGCCGCTGACCCCGGTCGCGTTGCGGGCAAGGCGTCGTTGTACGACGTGGCCCTGTTGCGCCTGCCCGGCAACTTCATGGCGACCGCGGGGAGCGTGCCCGAGGGCACCACCGCCGAGTCCCGCTCGGTCGACAGCGACGGCACGCTCGGCGACCCCCACGTCATCCCGTTCGGCGGCGAGTTCACACAGGTGCTCGAACCGTCGATGGCGGCCGGGGCGGCGGCGTTCGTGGGCGTGCTGTCCGAGTATCCGGGCGACTCGTACGAGTACTACGTGCCCTACGACGCCAAGGAGCGCCCGCTGCCCGGCGTGTGGATCCGCGGCAGCGACGGCGCCCGCCTGCGCGACCTGCTGGCGGCCGGCCCCGTGCGGGTACGCCTGGCGGTGAGGACGGACGTGCGCACGGTCGAGTCGGCCAACGTCGTCGGCGACCTGCCCGGCGCGGACGACGAGGTGGTGCTGATCGGGTCGCACCACGACGGCCCGTGGGCCTCGGCGGTCGAGGACGGCAGCGGCATCTCGCTCGTCCTCGCCCAGGCGACCTACTGGGCGGCGCAGCCGGCCGCGGCGCGCCCGCACCGGCTGCGGTTCCTGCTGCAGGGCGGGCACATGTCGGGCGGCGCCGGGCTGATCCGGTACATCGCCGACCACGCGGCCGAGCTGTCCTCGGTCGTGCTCGAGCTGCACCTCGAGCACGCCGCCCTCGAATTCGCCACGCCCGAGGGCGGTCAGGCCGCCGAGCTGGCGCCCACGGGCCTCGCCACGCCGCGGTGGTGGTTCACCAGCCGCAACCCCGACCTGGAGGCGGCCGTGCTCGACGCGCTGACCACCGAGCGGCTCGACCGCTCGATGCTCGTGGCGCCCGACGCCTTCGGCGAGGCGCCGCCCACCGACGGGGCCGGGTACCACCTGGTGGGCGTCCCGCTGGTGAACTTCCTGGCGGCGCCGTTCTACCTGTTCGACGCCATGGACACGCTCGACAAGATCGACCGCGACCACCTCGTCCCCATCAGCCGGGCCGCCGCCCGCATCGTGGCCTCGACCGCCGGCGTCTCGGCCGCCGCCATGCGGGCGGGCGTCGTGACAGGCTGACCCGCATGGAGTGGATCTACTTCATCCACGCGCCCCGCGAGGACTTCGCCGCGACGATGACGCCCGACGAGCGGGCCGTGTGGGACACGCACTTCGAGCGCCTGCAGCGGCTGACCCGAGAGGGCGTGATGATCCTCGTCGGACCCACGCTCGGGCGCGTCAACACGGGCATCGCCGTGTTCGAGGCGCCCGACGAGGAGGCTGCCCGGCGGATCATGGAGGAGGATCCCGCCATCGCCAGCGGCATCGCCACCGGCGAGCTGCGCCCGTTCATGGTGGCGCTGCTGCGGGGTCGCGACGACGTGTGACCGGGGGCCACGCCCACCGGTGCGGTGCCGCCTACAGCAGCTTGCGCAGCGTGCGGAGGTTGCGCGTGGTCGTCGTCGACTTGTACCTCGGCTTGGCGATGAGCTTGGAGAACGGCATGTCGAGGGTCGAGCCCTTCGGGCACTCCCAGTACAGGACCTTGTCCCCCGGCTCCACCCTCTCGTCGGCGGCGTCGAGGTCGCCGGCCAGCTTCTGGATCTCGTCGAGCACGGACGCGTCCGAGCCGAACACCACGTACGGCTGGTAGGCGTCGCCCTCGGGGAACGGGTAGGCGTCGATCACGTCGCGCAGGTGGTCGGCCGTCGTGAGCACGATCCAGGCGTCATAGCCGAACCTCTCGCGCAGCCCGCCCTCGATCTTGGACTTGAGCGTCGCGGCCTTGGCCCGACGACGAGAAGGTGAGGTTCCCCGACGCCAGCACCGTCCGCACGTCGTCGAGGCCGAGCCCCCGAGCCATGTCGGCCAGGTCGGCGGACTTCACCGTGATCCCGCCGACGTTCACGCCCCGCAACAGCGCCACGTACTGCGTCATCCCGCCGACCGTAGCGGCGCTGCCGGGGTGGCCTTGCGGGCGGAGAATCAGTCGCAGCGAGGCTGATGCAGGTACTGCCGGCACTCCTCGTCGGTGAGGGTGCGCGTCACCTCGCGCTCGGCGAATCGACGAGCTCGTCGAGATCGAGCGCCCAGACGCGCACGACGCCCTCGCGCGCCGACGGAGGCGAGCCGTGAGCCGTCGGGGCTGAACGCGACCGAGGTAGCCAATGCGTAGTGCCCGCGCGAGTGTGAGTTGCTGGTCGCCGGAGGCGGGTCCCAGATCCGCACGGTGCCGTCCAGGCTGGCGGTCGCGAGACGCGATCCGTCGGCGCTGAAGGCGAGGTCGAGCACGCCGCCCGGTGTTGCCTTCGAGGGCCACGACATGCTGCCCGGTCGGCCGGGTCCCAGATGTCGACCGTGTCACCGGGCGCGTCGGTGTCCTGCCGAGTCGTCGTCGCCACCAGATAGGCCGGTGGGGCTGAGATCGCACGCCGAGGGCCGGGGTGTCGATGATCGGCACGACCTCGTCGTCGCGCCAGTCCCAGGTCACGACCTCGCCCCTGTCGGGGTCGGGTGGGCCTGATGGGCACGCGTGACATGACGATGTGCTGGCCGTCGGAGGTGAACGTCACCGGGTCGAACGCGATGCCGAAGGCCTCCTGCCTGACGGCGACCACACGGCCGCAGCTATCGACGATCGTCAGCCGCCCGGTGCGGCTGTCGTTGGCGACGACGGCGAGGAGGTCACCGTCGGCGCTCCCAGGCGACGTCCATGAAGGGCTCCACGGCGGGCCCGGGATCGACGGTGAAGGCGTCGCGCCCGGTATCGATGTCCCACACCCGCACGGTCCCGTCGGTGCGGGCGACGGCGACCAACCGGCCGTCGGGGCTGACGTCGATCGAGAACACGTCGGCGCCTGACGTGACCGGCGGCGAGTCCGAGGACCCGCCCGGTGTCCCCGCCGAGGACGGATCGGGCGAAGCGCCCAGCGTCCGCACCCGGGCGAACGACCGCGCGTCCCAGAGGGCGACCGAGCCGTCGTCGCTGGAGGCGACGAGCCGGCGGCCATCGGAGGTGAAGTCGAGGGCGCCAGCGCTGAAGGGCGACGGCGGGAAGGTTGGCGAGCTCGGCGTCGCCGGCGATGCTCACGTCCCAGACGCTTGCCGCGGTGATGCCGGGTCGCCGGTCATGATGCGCGGTGCCGTCGGGAGAGAACGCCACCCCGCGTGACGCCCTTCCGCGTGTCCTGCGCGGACAGCGTGAGACACTCTCGAGCGCGCCCCTCGGTCATCACCCAGAGGCGGGCCGTCCGTCGATCGCTGCCGGTGACGAGATACGGGTGGAGTCGGGGCTCCAGTCCAGGCTGGACACGGGGCCGTCGCGCTGAGGACGGAGAAGCGCTGGACTCCGGTCCGCGAGTCGAAGATGCGGGCACTGCCGTCGTCGCTGGCCGTGGCGATCGACTACCGTCCGGGCTCCAGGCGACGTCTCGTGGATGGCGTCGAGATGGCCCTCCAGGGCGAACACTGTCGATCGCCCGACGACGACATCTACGACCCGGGCCAGCGGGAAGAACGACTGGGACGCAGATGGCGAGCCGTGCACCAGTCGAGTCGAACGATGTGTCTTTCGGCGACGGGACCGAGCGGACCTCCCGGACGATCTGCCCGGTGGCGAGGTCGATCGACATTGACCACCCCGTCGACGGGCCACGACGCGGCGAAGAGCGAGCCGTCGGGGCTGAACGACGGCCCCAGACCCCCCAGGCACCGTCGTAGACGGGCATCAGGACGGTGTGCAGCTCCTCCCCGGTGGCCGGGTCCCAGATGCGCGCCGCTCCGTCGGCGCCGGTGGTGGCGAGAAGCGAGCCGTCGTGGTTGAACGCGACATCGTTGATGTCGCCGTCGTGGCCCGGAAAGGATCGCACCGACTCGCCGGTCCGCGGCGTCGCGGATGTCCACGATCCGGAGCCTCGGGGCCCTCGGTCACGAAGACGCTGCCGTCGGGGCTCCAGTCGAGGCGGCCGCCTACGACCGGGGACGCGTAGCTCGATGCGAGAGCCGGTCACGGCAGTGGTGGAGGGCTTCCTCGGCCTCGGGCAGCGCCGCTCCGTCGTTGGAGCGTGAGCGCTCGACGGCGGCGAGGGCGAGCAGGATGCTGCGCTCGGGGTCGACGTCGATGTTGGCGTTGGCGGCGGCAGCCAGCTCGCGGGCGGTCGGCGACCTGACCTCGCGCGCTCGGCCCGATCTCGTTGGCCGACGGCGACGAACCCGAAGACGAGCGACGCCGACCAGGAACACGGCGGTAGCGGTGAGCAGGGCGCGGAGGCGGCGGTTCTGGCGGGCCTGGTGGTGGGCCCGATCCTCGGCGGCGTGCTGCTCGGACTCGGCGAGGGCTCGGCTGGCGTCGAGGAACGCGCGCTCCGTCGGCGTGAGGTCCGGCGTGGCTCGCTCACGCCAGTCGAGGGCCTGGGCCGAGCCGGGCACCGCGGTAGAGCTCGCTGTCGGGGCGGCCCATCGCGTCCCAGGTGTCGGCGGCGCCGGTGAGGTGGCGCAGGATCCGCTGGCCCTCGACGTCCTCGTCGAGCCAGCCCCGCAGGCGGGGCCAGGCCCGGGCCAGCGCCTCGTGGGCGAGCTCGACGACGCCGTCGTCGCTGGTGACCAGCCGGGCGCCGACGAGCAGCTCGACGAGCTCGTCGTGGGCGGCGTCGGTCGCCACGGTCCGGCGCGGGCACCCGGCTGCGGACCGGCTCGCCCGTCGGGGCTCGGCGCGACGAGGCGCAGCAGCAGGTCGCGGAGCAGCGGCCGCTGGTCGGCGGGCACCTGGTCGTAGAGCGCCTCGGCCGACTGGGCGACCGCGCCGCGGATGCCGCCGGTGGCGCGGTAGCCGGCGACGGTGAGCGTGCGGCCCTCGCGGCGCTCCCAGGTCTGTCCGCAGGGCGTGCGACAGCAGCGGGCAGGGCGCCGGGCTCGCCCTCGACGTCGCTGCACCAGCAGGTCGACCAGCCCCGGCTCGAGCAGCAGCCCGGCCTGGCGGGCCGGCCCCTCGATGGCCGCGCGCAGGTCGGCCTCGCCCATCGGCGCCGAGCAGGTAGAGCGCCGCGCTCGACGAGCCGGGCGAACGCCGGGTGGGCCGACAGCTCACCGAGGCGGTCGGCCCGCAGCGCGACGACGAGCGGTGCCGCGCTCGGCGTGCGCGGCCAGAGCGGCGAAGAACCGGGCCTGCTCGCCGGCGTCGTCGCACAGCGTCACGCCTCCTCGCACTGGTCGACCACCAGCACCGGACGCCGGTCCCGTGGACCGGCAGCGACGGTGAGGGCGTCCATCGGGGTGGGCGCCGGGGGTGACGACCAGCGACCCGCCGGCCGTCCCGCTCGCAGCGCAGCGGCCACACCGGCCCGCACGAGCGACGACTTGCCGCTGCCCGACGGCCCGACGACCGCCAGCACCCCGACGTCGCGCCAGCCGGCGCAGGCACGCGGCCACGTCGGCGTCCCGCCCGAAGAACCCGTCGGCGTCGACCGACGTCGTAGGGCACCAGGCCCAGGTACGGGCACGTCGGCGCTGGGCTCGGGCAGGGCCGTCGTCGGCCACCAGCGACGGGTCCTGGCGCAGGATCGCCGCCTCCAGCGCGACGAGCTCGGGCCCGGGATCGAGGCCCAGCTCAGTGGCCAGCACGGTGCGCGCCTGGTGCAGGGTGCGCAGCGCCTCGCCTTGGCGCCCGGCCTGGTACTGGGCCAGGGCCAGCAGCGCCCACCGCCGCTCCCGCAACGGCGCCTCGCCGACCAGCGCCTGGGCCTCGGCCAGCACGTCCCGGTGCCGGCCGGCTCGCAGCGCCGCCTCGACGCAGCAGCTCCTCGGCGTCGCAGCCGCAGCTCGTCGAGCCGGTGCGGCCTCGATCCGCGCCGGCGTCCCAGCCGTCGAGCTCGAGCAGCGCCGGGCCCCGCCACAGCGCCAGCGCCTCGCCCAGCACGTGGGCGGCCCGCTCGGGCTCGCCCAGCGTCAGCAGCTCGCGGCCGCGCTCGACCAGGCGCTCGAACCGCTGGGCGTCGACCTCGTCGACCGGGACCGCGAGCCGGTATCCCTGCGGCGCCGTCTCGATCGGCGCCGGCGCCGAGCACCTTGCGCAGCCGGACGACGCACCCCTGCACGACCTTGGTCCACGACGCGGGCGGCCGCTCGCCCCACAGCGCGTCGGCCAGGCTGCTCGGCGCTGACCGCCTCGCCCGGCCGCAGCGCCAGCGCCGCCAGCACGACCCGATCGCGAGGCCCGAGCGCCTGCGTGATCCTCGACCCGGACCGGGCCCAAGACCGCGATACCCACCACGGCCAGTGTTCGCCCGCCACCGATACCCGTCAACAGCACGATACCGCGCTGATACCGCAGCGGAACGCCTCCGGCACCGTCCGGTGCGACGACTCCAGTGCCAACCCGGCAACAAACGTCACGAAGGAGTCGTCATGACACGTATCTCGGCGGGCAGCGAGAAGACCGAAGCACGAAGCAGTCGGCGCATCTGCACCCCCGGCATCGGCGCGAGGGAGGTGCTCGGATGGGCGGGTGCCACGGCGGTGGTGGTCGCGGGTGGCGCGCTCGCGGCTGTCACCTTCACCGGCAACGACGAGGGCACGGTTGAGACGCCAACCGGGCGTGCGGACACCGGTGCACCGACCTGCGTGTGGACCTCGCACGTCGATGTCCCGGTGTTCCCCGCGGAGAACCTCGGTGCAGCACGAACCCCGGAGTCCTTCCTCGTCTTCGAGCGGTGCGACGACGAGTGGACGGGGGACATCGCCTGGATGGAGCTCTGGCGAGGTCCAGCGCGAGGCGTCCAGCGGCGACGATGGACTGCCCAACCCGTGGGAGGCCGGCAACCGAGCCATCGAGCGGCTGCAGGAGTGAGCGGATCCGACCGGGCTGCGAGCTGTCTCAGAGGTGGCGCTCGGCCAACCGTCTTGCCGTTTCCTGGCCGTGCTCCCTAGAGTTGGCCGCCGATGCCCCGACTCCACACCCTCGTAATCCTCGTCTAGCGCACGCCGGTCCTCATCCCGCGTGCGCCCTTCCGACCTCCCACCGGGAGGTCGTTCCAGTTTTCGGCCGACTTCCGCCCACCGCATCCCACCGCACCCCGACCGCACCAAGGAGCGCCCCGCCATGAAGATCGACGGCGGACAAGCCCTGATCCGAGCCCTCGAGATGGAGGGCGTCGAGATCATCTTCGGCCTGCCCGGCGGGGCGATCCTGCCGGTGTACGACCCGATCATCGACAGCCCGATCCGCCACATCCTCGTGCGCCACGAGCAGGGCGCCGGCCACATGGCCGAGGGCTTCGCCCACGCCACCGGCAAGCCCGGCGTGTGCATGGTGACCTCGGGCCCGGCGGCCACCAACGTGGTGACGCCGCTGTGCGACGCCTACATGGACTCGGTGCCCATGGTGTGCATCACCGGCCAGGTGCCGTTCGCCGCCATCGGCACCGACGCCTTCCAGGAGTGCGACACGGTCGGCATCACCCGGTCGGTCACCAAGCACAACGAGCTGATCACCGAGGCCGCAGGACATCCCGCTCATGGTCCGCCAGGCGTTCCACCTGGCCACCACCGGCCGGCCCGGGCCCGGTGCTGCTCGACGTCCCGAAGGACATCGTCGACCCCAAGAACCCCCGCTCGGCCATGGAGTGGTACTGGCCCACCGACGACGAGGTGGCGGCCAGCCTGCCCGGCTACCGGCCCACCACCAAGGGCCACCCGAAGATGATCCGCCAGGCGGCCGAGCTGATCCTCCAGGCCCGCAAGCCGGTCATCTACGCCGGCGGCGGCATCCTCAAGGCCCGGGCGGCCGAGGCGCTGCGCGAGCTGGCCGAGCTGTGCGACATCCACGTCGTCACCACGCTCATGGCCCGGGGCGCCTTCCCCGACGACCACCCGCTGTGCCTCGGCATGCCGGGCATGCACGGCAACTACACCGCGGTCACGTCGATGCAGCAGAGCGACCTGCTCATCGCCCTCGGCAGCCGCTTCGACGACCGGGTCACCGGCAAGCTCGACGGCTTCGCCCCCGACGCCAAGATCATCCACGTCGACATCGACCCCGCCGAGCTGGGCAAGGTCCGCCGGCCCGACGTGCCGATCGTCGGCGACTGCCGCCTCGTCATCGAGGAGCTGATCGTCGGCCGTCCGCGAGCTGGTCGAACGGCGGCGTCGAGTTCCCCGACCGCGTCGGCGTGGAAGCAGACGATCTCGGGCTGGCAGGAGACGCTTCCCGCTCACCTACGAGCAGTCCGAGCCGGGCGAGATGCTCAAGCCCCAGTTCGTGCTCGAGCGGCTGCGCGACGGCACGCCCGACGACACGATCGTCGCCTCGGGCGTGGGCCAGCACCAGATGTGGACCTCGCAGTACTGGAAGTTCAACCACCCCTACACCTGGGTGAACTCGGGCGGGCTGGGCACGATGGGCTTCTCGGTGCCCGGCGGCCATCGGCGCCAAGGTCGGCCGGCCCGACCGCATGGTGTGGGCCGTCGACGGCGACGGCTGCTTCCAGATGACGGCGCAGGAGCTGGTGACCGCGGCCAGCGAGCGCATCCCGGTCAAGATCGCCATCCTCAACAACGCCTACCTGGGCATGGTCCGCCAGTGGCAGGAGATGTTCTACGACGAGCGGTACAGCGAGGTGTACCTGTCGCCCGACCTGCCCGACTACAAGCTGTGGGCCGAGGCCATGGGCTGCGTCGGCATGCGGGTCGAGTCGCCCGACGAGGTCGACGCCGCCATCCAGAAGGCCAACGAGATCGACGACCGCCCGGTCGTCATCGACTTCCGCACCGACTCCCGCGAGAAGGTGTACCCGATGGTCCCGGCCGGGCTGACCAACGACGAGATCGTCACCGACCCGTCGCAGGGCGAGGGAGGACACTGATGGCCGACGCGCTATCCCGGCACCGACGCCCGCCACCACACGCTGGTCGTGCTGGTCGAGAACAAGGCCGGCGTGCTGGCCCGCGTGGCCAGCCTGTTCGCCCGGCGGGGCTTCAACATCTTCTCGCTGGCCGTGGCCCCCACCGAGGACGACCGGTTCAGCCGCATCACGATCGTGGTCGACGTCGAGTCGGCCCCGCTCGAGCAGATCACCAAGCAGCTCTACAAGCTGATCAACGTCGTGAAGATCAGCGAGCTCGACCCCCGCGACTCGGTCGAGCGCGAGCTGATGCTCGTCACGGTGCGGGCCGACATCGACGTCCCGCAGCCAGATCATCGAGCTGGTGAACCTGTTCGAGGGCCGCGTCGTCGACGTGGGCCACGACGAGCTGACCGTCAGCCTCGACGGCACGCCCGACCGCCTCGACGACGTCGAGGAGCTGCTGCGGCCGTTCGGCATCGTCGAGCTGCAGCGCACCGGCCGGGTGGCCCTGCCCAAGCTCGAGCACTCGCCCCCAACCTCCGATCCGTGCGGCGCACGGCCTGACCACGTCGCTGTCAGACTCACGCGAATGGCGCAGGTCTGACAGACGACACCCGAGAGGAACCCCGATGGCCAACGTCTACTACGAGAAGGACGCCGACCGGTCGCTCATCGCCGACCGCAAGGTGGCGGTGATCGGCTACGGCTCGCAGGGCCACGCCCACGCCCTCAACCTGCAAGGACTCGGGCATCGACGTGCGCGTCGGCCTGCGCGAGGGCTCGTCGTCGGTCGCCAAGGCCGAGGCCGCCGGGCTGACGGTGCGCTCGATCGCCGACGCCGCCGCCGAGGCCGACCTGATCATGCTCCTCGGGCCCGACACCGAGCACAAGGCGATCTTCACCGAGCACATCGCCCCCCACCTGAACGAGGGCGACGCCCTGTTCGTCGGCCACGGGTTCAGCGTGCGGTTCGAGCAGGTCGTGGCGCCCGCCGGCGTCGACGTGGCGCTGGTCGCCCCCAAGGGCCCCGGCCACCTCGTGCGCCGCACCTACACCGAGGGCGGCGGCGTGCCGTGCCTCATCGCCGTGTCGCCAGGACGCCACCGGGCAGCGCCCACGGCCTGGCGCTGGCCTACGCCGACGCCATCGGCGGCAGCCGGGCCGGCGTGCTCGAGACCACGTTCGAGGAGGAGACCGAGACCGACCTGTTCGGCGAGCAGGTCGTGCTGTGCGGCGGCCTCACCGCGCTCGTGCAGGCCGGGTTCGAGACGCTGACCGAGGCCGGCTACCAGCCCGAGTCGGCCTACTTCGAGTGCCTCCACGAGCTGAAGCTCATCGTCGACCTCATGTACGAGCAGGGCATCGCCGGCATGCGCTACTCGATCAGCGACACCGCCGAGTACGGCGACCTCACCCGCGGCCCGCGGGTCGATCAACGAGGCCGTGCAAGGCCGAGATGCGCACGCATCCTCGACGAGATCCGCAGCGGCAAGTTCGCCGAGGAGTGGATCGCCGAGTCCGAGTCGGGCCGCCCCACCTACAAGAAGCTGCAGGCCGAGGGCGCCGCGCACCCGATCGAGAAGGTGGGCGCCGAGCTGCGGGCGATGATGCCGTGGATCTCGGCCGGCAAGCAGCGGGTCCAGGACATCTCCGGCGGCTGACCGGCCGTTTCGCGTCTGGCGTCTCTCGCGCGGAATCCGCTGGCAGACGCCAGACCGGTGTCTCGCCCAGTCGGCCACGCCCGTCTCGCCGACGATGCGTGGGGGGTGACCCGGACGAGCAGCTCGCCCGGGACGCCGTTGCGGCGTCCGTCTCCTCGGCGCGGTCGGCGCCCAGGTAGCGGCCGCCGATGCGGGTGGCCCAGGTCCGGACGTCGGGCAGGTCGCTCGCTCACGGTGGCCTCGCCCTCGACGGTCACGAAGGCGTAAGGCGGCGCCTCGTCCTGCACGCACAGCGCCACCCGCCCCGTGCGGCGGATGGCCCGGCCCTTCACCGTGTCGGCGCCGGTGTTGAAGAGGATGGTGCCGTCGTCGTCGATGTCGTACCAGACCGGCACGACGTGCGGTCGCCCGTCCTTGCCGGTGGTGGCCAGCATCGCCGGCCGCACGGGCGAGCGGAGGAAGGCGAGGCACTCGTCTCGGCGAGAGGCGTGCCCATGGCGTGGCGCCTCAGCCCAAGCGGCCGGAAGGCGTCGACCATGCGGGCCCGCCAGGCCGTGAGCTCGGGGTTGTGGTGGTCCTCGGGCGAGCGGCCGAGGCGCACCACCATCAGGTCGAGCGGGGGGCACAGCATCAGCGACTGGCCCTCGTAGCCGCTGGCCCAGAACGTGCCGAGGTCGTCGCCGACGCTCCACCAGTGGGCGCCGTACCAGCGGTCCTCGTCGGGGTCGTAGCTGCGGATGCGGCGACCGTGGTCGACCCAGCCCTCGGGCAGGACCTGCTTGCCGTCCCACACGCCGCCCCGCAGGTAGAGCAGCCCGAAGCGCAGGTAGTCGAGGGCGGTGGCGTAGACGTACGACGACCCCACGAACGTGCCGGCGTCGTCGAAGCGGGCCTGGGCCGACGACATGCCGATCAGGTCGAACAGGCGCTCGCGCAGGAACCGCTCGTACGGCTCGCCGGGGCCGACCGTGCGGGCGACGATGCCGGAGACGATGTTCGACGTGCCCGACGAGTAGTTGAAGACCGTGTCGGGCGGGTGGGCCAGCGGGCGGTCGGCCGCGAAGTGGGCCATGTCGGCCTGCCCGTCGCCGAACAGCATCTCGATGACGTCGGACACCCCGGCGTCGTCGTACACCTCGCTGAACGCCAAGCCCGTCCCGCATGGCCAGCAGGTGCTCGAGCGTGATCGCGCCCCGCGGGTCGCCGCCTCGCCTGCCATTCGGGCACGGGTGCCGGGGCGTCGGGCGCCAGCCGGCCGTCGGCCACGAGCATGCCGACCAGCGCATGCAGCATCGACTTGGCCATCGACCACGAGAGCAGGCGGGTGGTGGGCTCGACAGGCTCGTTGGGCCGGTCCCAGTGCTCGAGCTCGCCGCCGTAGCGCTCGGCCAGCAGCCGGCCCCGGTGCACGACCGCGACGGCGAACGTGGTGCCGTAGCGCTCGGCGTCGGTCGTCACGTCGTCGAGCAGCGGCGGTCAGCGCCGGCGCGACCTCGGCGGGCGGCTGTGCCCTCGGCCACTCGTCGGTCGGCCATGGCACGCCGGCGGGCTGGGGCGGCAGGGGCACCAGGGCTCGGGCCCGCATCTCGTCGAGTGTCCGTCCGGGCATGGTCGGCACCGTAGGCGAGCCGCGGTCAGTCCGGCAGGCCGACGCAGTTGCCCGTCGGGTCGCCCTCGCGCTGGTGGACGTTGTGCGCCGAAGTCTGGCGACAGCCGCGCAGATCTGCGTCGCGCCGGGCGTGTTCTGCGGCGTATAAGCGGTGAGGAACGACTGGGGCTCGTCCGTCAGGTCCCAGTCGCCTGGGGGAGAGCCGTTGTTGCCGGCGTTGTCGTGCTCGGTGGTGTTGGGGAAGAAGTGGATGTGCAGGGACCCCTCGGTCTCGACGTCGGGGACATAGCCGATGACCTGATAGTTCACCCGATACTGGCCGTCATCGAGCTCGACCGAGTTGATCTCCACGAACGGGCCGGTCGGGGCCAGCGGCTGGGTCGTCTCCGGTGCCTCGGAGGCGTCGTCAGTGGTCTCGACCCCGGTGGCGGCGTCCTCGTCGGCGGGGTCGTCGTCGCCGCCCCGCATGACGAGGATGGCCGCGACCGCCACGGCGACGGCGGCGAGCACCCCGCTCAGCACGACCACCGCGCGGCGCGAGGCGTCGCGGCCACCAGGCCTCGGCGGTGTATCGTCGTCGTCCGCAGCGGCGTGCCGGGGACCGCCCGACGCGGGCGGCAGGCGGTCGCCGCTGTAGGGGACCATGACCGACCGGGTGTCGCGCTGCCGCCCGGTGCTGCCGACCGTGGACGATCCGCCGCTGCTGGACCGGGTGGGAGCGCCGCCGGCCTGGAGCCTCGCGGGCTGCGCGCTGGTCGACGTCACCGGGGCCCCGGCCGTAGTGGCGGGCGTCGCGGCTTGGGCGCGGGTCGGGGTCCTGGCGGGGCGTGGCTCCGCGGACGGCGGGTCGGCCGACGCCGCCACGGTCGCCGCCGCGGCGGCCGCGCCGGCCGCGGCGGATGCCGACGGCTCAGGAGCCGCGGGCGCTGGTTCGGGCGCGACCTCGCCCGGTGGCGTGGTCACGGAGGTGCGGTCGCCCGCCCCGGTCCGTCCCCCGGCCACCGCCGCGGTGATCGCGGCCCCGAGCGCCACCCCGTACTTCGGGTGGGCGTCCACCGCCACCGGCCGGCCGAGGGCCGACGAGACGAGCTCGGCGACGAGCGGCGTGCGCGACGACCCCCCGACCAGCAGCACGGTGGTGACGTCGCCCGGCTCGACGTCCGCGGACCGCACCGCCCGGGTGAGCGACGTGATCGTGTCGGCCAGGGCCGGGCGCACCATCTGCTCGTACTCGGCGCGGGTGAGCCGCACCTCGGTCTGCAGCTTCGGCAGCAGCACCGGGATCGAGACGTCGCTGTCGGCCGACAGGGCCTCCTTGGCGTCGACGCACTCCTGCCGCAGCCGGGCCGCGGCCGCCACCGCGGCGGGATCGTCGGGCGACAGCTCGTCGAGCGCCGGGCTGATGGCGGTGGCCACGTGGTGGTAGACGGCGACATCGAAGTCGACCCCGCCGAGGCGCTCGATCCCCTCGGGCGTCCCCAGCACGTCCCACCCCGCGGCCGTCTTGCGCAGCACCGCGGCGTCGAAGGTGCCGCCGCCGAGGTCGTAGACGGCAATGACCGCACCGGGCTCGACCCGGGACTGGGAGGCGTAGTGGATGGCGGCGGCCTCGGGCTCGGACACCGTGACGACGTCGTCGAGGTCGGCCAGCCGGGTGGCCTGGCGCAGCAGGTCGAGCTTGTAGGGGCCCCAGTTGGCCGGGTGCGTCACCGCGATGCCGTCGGGCCGGGCGCCCTCGGCCTCGATGACGAGGTCGACGACCGCCCGCAGCAGCCGGGCCATGAGCGCGTCGGCCGAGTACGGCGTGCCCCCGACGATGACCGGGGTGGGGTCGCCGACCCGGCGCTTGAACTCGCGGGCGACGCTCGCCGGCTCGGACGCGGCCCGCCGCGCCGCCGCCTCGCCGACGAGCACCGTGCCGTCGTCGCGCAGGAACACGACGGAGGGGATGGTGGGCGCCCGGTTGCCGAGGCTGGCCACGTCGCAGCGCCCGTCGCGCCACACGGCCGCCCCCGTGTACGTCGTGCCGATGTCGACACCCAGGTAGTACCCCATTCACCGCCTCGTTCCGCTGTCTCTCGCCGCCGCTGCCATCCAGGCCGTCGTGCCACCGGCACGGCCGGTGCGGGGGACGGGCCGAGACACTACAAGCAGTGCGGACTCACATGGTTTCGGCGAAGCTGACCTCGCCCTCGCCCCGCAGGACGTTCTTGAGCAGCTTCCCCGAGGCATTACGAGGCAGTGGCCCGGTTTGGATCTCGACGTGCGCGGGCACCTTGAAGTCGGCCAGCTCGGCTCCGACCCAGGTCCGGACGTCGCCCTCGGTGAGCGTCTGGCCGGGCTCGACCTGCACGACGGCCTTGACCTCCTCGCCCAGCTCGGGGTGGGGGACGCCGATGATGGCGGCGTCCGCGATCGGCCGGGTGGAGGACGAGCCGATTCTCGATCTCGACGCAGTAGATGTTCTCGCCGCCCCGGATGATCATGTCCTTCTTGCGGTCGGTGATCGCCAGGTAGCCCTCGTCGTCGAGGTGGCCGATGTCGCCGGTGTGCAGCCACCCGTCGGCGTCGATGGCCTCGGCGGTGGCCTCGGGCTTGTTCCAGTAGCCCTTCATGAGGATGGACCCGCGGATGCAGACCTCGCCGGTCTCGCCCTCGGCCACCGGCTGGTTCATCGGGTCGACGATGCGGATCTCGACGCCGGGGACCGGCGGGCCGACCGACCAGGGCTTGCGCCTGGCGTCCTCGCCGCTGATGACCGTGGCGACCGACGACGTCTCGGTCAGCCCGTAGGCGTTGGACGTGGAGCGTCACGTTGGGGAACGTGTCGGCGACCTTGCGCTGCAGCTCGTCGGCCGACGGCGAGCCGCCGAACGCCACGGACGTCACGCTCGACGTGTCGTAGTCCTGGCGCCCCGGGAACTCGCAGACGCGCCACACCATGGTCGGCACCGTGGCCCAGATGTTGACCCCGTGGTCCTGGATCAGGGCCAGCACCGTGTCGGGCTGGAAGCGGCCTTCTGGGATCACGATCTTGATGCCGGCCAGCAGCCCCACGACCAGGTTCGAATGACACCCCGACACGTGGAACAGCGGCGACGTGAGCAGCGACACGGTCTGCCCGCTGCCGGTCGGCAGGACGCTGCCGCCGCCGGGGTTGGCCATCACCGCGGCCACCGACGTGTACATGGTGTTCTGCAGGTTGGCGATCATCGACCGGTGGGTCGAGATGGCGCCCTTCGGCTTCCCGGTCGTGCCCGACGTGTAGAAGATGACCGCCGCGTCGTCCTCGGCGATCTCTGCGTCGGGGAACTCGGGTGTCGGCTCGGCGCCCAGGTCCTCGAAGCGCTGGACCTTGGCGCCGGCCCCGGCCGCCGCCGGGAAGTCGTCGGGTCCGCCGCCCACCAGGTACACGTGGGCGAGGTCGGGCGCCTCGTCGAGCCGGTCGGCGATGCGCTCGAACCGCTTGGCGTCGGCCACCAGCACCGTGGCTCCTGAGTCCTGCAGCCCGTAGAGGATCTCGTCGGCCTTCCACCAGCCGTTCAGGCCGACCAGCACCGCGCCGCTCGACACGGTGGCCCAGAACGTGAGGCACCACTCGGGGTTGTTCTGGCTGAGCACCGCCACCCGGTCGCCCGGCCCGATGCCGCAGTGCGCGGCGAGGGCGCGGGCCACACCGTTGGCCTGCTCGACGAAGCTGCGGAACCCGTAGCTGCGGTCGCCGTACACCAGGTAGGTGGCGTCGTCGCCGCGGGCGGCGGCGGCCTGCGGGATGGCGCGCAGCGACCGCATGCGGTCCTTGTAGACGGGGAGTGGGCGGCCGAGGACGTCCTCGGTCACGAGCTCGAACATCCCCCCGGGCCCCGTGAGCTGGGCGCGGACCTCGGCCAGGCTGGGCATCGCCATCCCCCTCGTGATCCCCTCGTCGGCTGATGCTGTCGTCAGCGGCACCATAGCGGTCACCGCCGTGGGCATCAGCGGAAGGCCGGGGCCACCTCGTCGATGAACCGGTCGAGCGCCTCGAGCTTCCGGGCGCCCGAACCGAGCGTGAAGTCGGGGACGATCAGCTCGGTCAGGCCCGCCGCCGCATAGGCGGCCACCACGTCGCGCAGCCGCCCGACCGTGCCGGCCAGGACCGGGCGCGGCAGGGTGTCGGCCAGGCGCTCGGCCTCGGCGTCGTCGTCGGTGAAGAACAGCAGCCCCTGGGCCGAGCGGGCGATCGCGTCGGGGTCGCGGCCCGCGGCCTCGCACCGGGCGTCGAGCACGGCGGACCGCTCGGCGATGTGGTCGGGCAGCCCCCACATGTTCCACTCGTCGGCGTAGCGGGCCGCGATGCCGAGCATCCGGTCGCCCCTGGCCCCGACGAGGATCGGCAGCGCGGGCCTGGACCGGCTTGGGCTCGCACAGGGCGTCGGTGAGGCGGTAGTGATCGCCCGCGAACGTGGTGGTGGGCTCGCGGAGGAGGCTGCGGACGACCTGGATCGCCTCCTCGAACCGATCGACGCGCTCGCGCACCGGCGGCAGGTCGATGCCGTACTGCTCGTGCTCGTTGACCTGCCAGCCGGTGCCGATGCCGAGCACGAACCGCCCCCCGCTCACGTGGTCGGCCGTGGCGGCCATGTTGGCCAGGACCGCCGGGTGCCGGTAGGTGTTGCCGTAGACGAGGGTGCCGATGCGCACCCTCGGGACGGCGGCGCCCAGGGCCGCGACCACCGAGCCGGCCTCGAGGGTCGGCACGTCGGCCGGGATGGCCTCGGCGTTGCCCATGAAGTGGTCGGCGATCCAGACGCCGTCCCACCCGGTCGCCTCGGCGTGGCGGGCGGCGGCGACCACCTCGGCCCAGGGCTGGTTGGTCGAGAGCCAGACGGAGAAGCGCATCGGCACAGCATGCCCGGCCAGCCGCCCCGGGCAGGCCAGAGGGTCAGCGCACGAGGCGGAAGAACCCGCGCACCTGGTCCACGAACGCCGCGGGCTGCTCGTAGGCCGCGAAGTGCCCGCCGCGGTCGAGCGTCTCGTACCAGCGCAGGTCGGTGTAGCGCCGCTCGGCCCAGCGGCGGGACGGCCGGTAGATCTCGCGGGGGAAGATCGAGATGCCGGAGGGCACGGCGATCGGGTCGGTGTTGCGGTCGCGGAGGCTCTCCCAGTAGAGCCGGGCCGACGAGGTCGCCGTGTTCGTGAACCAGTAGACCGACACGTCGTCGAGCATCTCGTCGCGAGTGAGGGCCGACGCGGGGTCGCCGTCGTGGTCGGTCCAGGCCCAGAACTTCTCGACGATCCAGGCGCACTGGCCGGCGGGGGAGTCGGCGACGCCGTAGCCGAGCGTCTGGGGCCGGGTGGACTGCTGGGTCGAGTACCCCGTGCCGGTGGCCCGGTGCTCGGCGATGTCGTCGAGCGTGCGCTGCTCGTCGGCGCTGAGGTCGTCGAGCGTCGACTTGTCGGGACCGACGGTGGCCATGTTGACGTGGACGCCGACCAGCCGGTCGGGCACCTGTTGCGCCAGGCTGCCGGTCACGGTCGCGCCCCAGTCGCCGCCCTGGGCCCCGTAGCGGTCGTAGCCGAGCGCGCCCATGAGGGTGTCCCAGGCGCGAGCGATGCGGTCGACGCCCCAGCCGGTCGTTGTCGGCGCGTCGCTCCACCCGTAGCCGGGCAGCGAGGGGGCCACGACATGGAAGGCGTCGGCGGGGTCGCCGCCGTGGGCCCGCGGGTCGGCCAGAGGGCCCAGGACCTTCAGGAACTCGACCACCGAGCCCGGCCAGCCGTGCGTGAGCACGAGCGGGAGGGCGCCGGGCTCGGGCGAGCGGACGTGCAGGGCGTGGATGCCCAGCCCGTCCACGGACACGCGCACCTGGGGGAAGGCGTTGACACGGTCGGCCAGGCCGAAGTCGTAGCCGTCGGCCCAGTAGGCGCACAGCTCACGGACGTAGGAGAGGGGCACGCCCTGCCCCCAGCCCTCGACCGTCTCGGCATCGGGCCAGCGCGTGTCGGCGAGGCGACGGCGCAGGTCGGCGATCTCGTCGTCGCCGATGCGCACCTCGAACGGCTCGACGTCGTCGGTCACGCTGGCGTCCGGTCAGCGGATCTGCGTGACGGACCCATCGGTTCCCCAGGCGCGATCGGCGGTCAACACCTCGGCGTCGAGGCGCTCGGCCAGGCCGAGGCAGAGACGATCGGCCAGCGAGAGGCCTTCGCCGCGGCGCCAGCGCCGCGCCGCCCATTCGGCGTCGCCGGTCGACACGGCCTCGATCTCGATGTCGTAGCTGACGAGCAGGGCCCGGACGAGGTCCCAGTCCCGCGCGGCTGCGAGCACCTTCTGGGCCACCTCCGACCAGTTGGCGGCCCCGCACCGGGCCTGTTCGAGGAGGGCTCCCTCGACGACGTCGGCGCCTGCCTCTTCCTGGACGAACGCGAGGATTGCCGACGCGTCGAGCACGACGGTCACCCGCCGTCCTCCTCCCGTGCTGCGCGCCGTCGTTCCTCGATGAGGTCACCGACCAGGTCGAGGCCGGACAGCTCGTCACGGACGCGGGCCCGGAGCTGCTCACGCGTGAGGAGGACCAGCCCGGCGGGCGTCTCGAGCATCACGAGGGGGGTGCCAGCCGTGAGACCGGCGCGCTCGCGAACGTCCGCGGGGACGACGATGCGGCCTCTATCGCCCACCACCACAGTGTGTGTCCCACGCACACAGTCACGGTACCACGACCATGTACGAGTGGGACGCGGCGTGACTCAGGTGCGAAGGCGATCGGCGACGAAGTCGATGCAGTGCGTCAGCGCCGCCACGTCCTCGGGGTCGATGGCCGGGTACAGCGCGATGCGCAGCTGGTTGCGGCCCAGCTTGCGGTAGCTCTCGGTGTCGACGACGTGGTTCTTGCGCAGGACCTTGCTGACGGTCGTGGCGTCGACCGAGTCGTCGAGGTCGATGGTGGCGACCACGTGGCTGCGCAGGGCGGGGTCGGTGACGAAGGGGCTGGCGTAGTCGCTGGCCTCGGCCCAGCCGTAGATCACCTCGGCCGACCGGTCGCACCTCCCGGCCGCGAACGGCAGGCCGCCGTTGTGCAGCACCCATTCGATCTGCTGCACGGCCAGGTAGATGGTGGCCAGGGCCGGGGTGTTGTAGGTCTGGTCCTTGCGGCTGTTGTCGAGGGCGATGCCGAGGTCGAGGAACGCCGGGCACCAGCGGTCGGAGGCCGCGATGCGCTCGATGCGCTCGACCCCCGCCGGCGACAGGGCGGCCAGCCACAGACCGCCGTCGGAAGCCAGGGCCTTCTGCGGGGCGAAGTAGTACGCGTCGACCTGCGACGGGTCGAACCGCAGGCCCCCGGCGGCCGACGTGGCGTCCACCAGCACGAGGCCCTCGGCCCCGTCTGGCCGGCGCAGCGGGGCGGCGACGCCGGTGGAGGTCTCGTTGTGGGTGAGGCAGTAGGCGTCGACGTCGGGGGTGGCCTTGGCCTCGGGGGCCGAGCCGGGGGGCGCCTCGATGACGTCGGGGGCGTCGAGGTGGGGAGCGGCCTGGGCGCAGGCCGCGAACTTGGAGGAGAACTCGCCGAAGCTCAGGTGCTGGCTGCGCTGGTCGATGAGGCCGAACGTCGCCGCGTCCCAGAACGCGGTGGTGCCGCCGTTGCCGAGCGCCACCTCGTAGCCGTCGGGGAGCGACAGCAGCTCCGCGATCCCGTTGCGCAGCGAGGCGACCATGAACCGCACCGTGGCCTGCCGGTGGCTCGTGCCGAGGTAGCCGCGTCCCTCGTCGGCGAGGGCGTTGACCGCCTCGGGGCGTACCTTGGACGGGCCGGACCCGAACCGGCCGTCGGCCGGGAGCAGGTCATCCGGGATGCTTATCGCTTCTGTCGGCTCGGGCACGCATGCCACTATCGCGGTCGTCGACACAAGGAGCCAGCCCGTTGCCTCCCCCGAGCCGCATCTCCGCCCGCGTCGCCGCCATAGCCGAGTCGGCCACCCTGGCCGTGGACGCGAAGGCCAAGGCGCTCAAGGCCGCCGGCGAGCCGGTCATCGGCTTCGGCGCCGGCGAGCCCGACTTCCCCACGCCCGACCACATCGTCGAGGCGGCCGTCGCCGCCTGCCGCGTGCCCCGGTACCACAAGTACACGCCCGCGGCGGGCCTGCCCGAGCTGCGCGACGCCATCGCGGTCAAGACGAAGCGTGACTCGGGCTACGAGGTCACCGCGGCGCAGGTGCTCGTCACCAACGGCGGCAAGCACGCGGTCTACAACACGTTCGCCACCCTGCTCGACCCGGGCGACGAGGTGCTGCTGCCGGCCCCGTACTGGACGACGTACCCCGAGCCGATCCGCCTGGCCGGCGGCGTGCCCGTGGTCCTCCAGACCGACGAGCGGACCGGGTTCCGGGTGACCGTCGACCAGCTCGAGGCGGCGGTGACCGAGCGCACGAAGATCCTGATGTTCGTGTCACCGTCCAACCCGACGGGGGCGGTGTACCCGCCCGCCGAGGTCGAGGCCATCGGCCGGTGGGCGGTCGAGCGGGGGATCTGGGTCGTCACCGACGAGATCTACGAGCACCTGACCTACGGCGACCACGCGTTCAGCTCGATGCCCACGTTGGTGCCCGAGCTGGCCGACCGGTGTGTCGTCCTCAACGGGGTCGCCAAGACCTACGCCATGACGGGGTGGCGCGTCGGCTGGATGATCGGCCCCCCCGACGTGGTCAAGGCCGCCGCCAACCTGCAGTCGCACGCCACGTCGAACGTCGCCAACGTGTCGCAGGCGGCGGCACTGGCCGCGGTGAGCGGCGACCTCAGCGCGGTGGCCGAGATGCGGTCGGCCTACGACCGCCGGGGCCGGACGATGGTGCGCCTCCTGTCCGACATCCCCGACGTCCACGTGCTCGAGCCGCAGGGCGCCTTCTACGCCTTCCCGAACCTGTCGGCCTACGTGGGGCGCACCATCCGGGGCGTCGCCCCCGCCGACACCCTCGACCTGTGTGCCGTGCTGCTCGACCAGGCCAAGGTGGCCGTGGTCCCGGGCGAGGCGTTCGACGCCCCTGGCTACGCCCGCATGTCGTTCGCACTCGGCGACGACGACCTCGGCGAGGGCTGCCGGCGCATCGCCGACCTCCTCGCCGAGGCCGTCTGACCCCGATCACATCGGTCTCTTCGCGGGATTGCGCACTGCAGTGCGCAATCCCGCGAAGAGAACTGTCGATGGTCAGGGGATGTCGAAGGTGAACTCCTGGACCTGGTCCTGTTCGACCGTGCCGGTGTGGGGCTCGGAGTCGCCCGCCGTCGTGATGTCGAGCGAGAAGTCGCCCGACCCGCAGCTGGCGCCGCTCGAGTCGGTGAGGGAGTAGCCCGTCACCTTCACCGTGTAGGTCCCCGACGGTACGCCGCCGGAGGGCCAGAAGATGTTCTCGACGCCGCCGTCGGGCTCGCATCCGACGTTCGAGTCGACGTCGAGCTGGCCTCCTGTGGCCGACGGGCCCTTGTTGTTGAAGTAGATCTCGGTGCCGTCGGGCTCGACGACCGCCAGGTCGAGGTCGGCGTTCGAGCCCCAGGTCAGGGTGAGCTGGACGTCGCCGGTGCCGGTGTCGGGCTTGCTGGCCCCGTCCGAGCCGACCGGGCGGTCGAGCAGGCCACCGGTGTCGACGTCCACCAGCGTGATCTCGGTGACCGCCGAGCCCCCCGGCTCGATGGACACGGCCTGCGTGGGATCGAGGCCCTCCCAGGCGACGTCGGGGTTCTCGGCCGCGGCCTCGAGGTCGAGGGCGTCGGACTCGCTGGCGTCGCCGAGCGGCGTCGGCTCGCCGAGCGGGTTGCCGCAGTTGCACTTGACGCGCGGCACGCCCGTGTCGTCGACGAGGACCGCGGTGCCCGCCTGGAGCAGAGACTGGAACGGGGTGGCCGCGCCGTCGCTGAACCCGTGGTTGGTGACCCGGGTGTCCCACCGCAGGCGCACGGCGGTCAGGCCGGCGACGTACGACTCGATGTCGGCGACCTCGACCCCGAGCGTGTCGGCCCAGGCCTCGGCCTTCGCCTCGTTGCCGGGGTCGGTGAGGAACGCCACGAGGCCCGCGGCGTCGCAGACCTGGGTGTCGCGGCTGCCGCCGTAGACCGCCGGCTCGGTGCCCGTGACGATCCGACCGGCCAGCCGGGCATCGACCTGCTCGGTGCGGGCGTCGGGCACGTCCTCGCCGGGGGTGAAGTCGGCGAACACGGCGCCGGCCGACCCGCCGGCGTCGAGGTTGCCGGCGAAGTCGTCCTCCTGGACCATGTCGATGGGCTCGAGCACGACCTGCTCGCCCTCGTCGTCGCCGCCGCTGAGCACGGCGAACCCGGCCGCGGCCACGAGCGCCAGCACGAGCACGATGGCGACCACCAGCAGGCCCTTGCGGCCGCCGCCGCCCGACGACGCCGGCGGCTGCGGCGGGTAGGGGCCGTAGCCCGGAGGCGCGCCGGGCGGGTAGCCGCCGGGAGGCGGTGGGTACCCGCCGGGCGTCGGGGCGTCGGCCGGCCCGGGGGGCGGCGGCCACGACTCGCCGGAGACCGGGCCGCCCGGGGCCGGCGGGGGGTAGCCACCGCCTGGCGGCGCGGCGGAGGCGCCCGCCTCGGCCAGGGGTCGTCCACACCCAACGCAGGTCGCGACCCCCGGGGCGTTCCTCGTTCCACACGTCGCACAATCCACGGCGGTGATCATGGACCATGGGATGCGCCGCGGGGGTGGGGGAACGCCCCCGTCTGTGACAGATATCTCGGGGGTCGCCGCACACCGTCGCCCGCCGGCCGCGGTGTGTCCACACGACGGGGCGGGTCGCTCCTCTCCTACATTCGGCGGTCATGGCGCCCTACGGATCCTGGTCGACCCCCGTCACGTCCGAGCTGGTGGTGCGGGCCGCCGCCGGCCTCGGCGGGGTCACCGTGCACGGCGACACGGTGACGTGGTCGGAGCAGCGTCCCGAGGAGGGCGGCCGCACCCAGCTCGTCCAGCGCGTGGGCGACGGCCCCGCCGTCGACCTGCTGCCCGAGGGGTTCAACGCCCGCACCGCGGCTCACGAGTACGGCGGGGGCGCGTGGTGGGTCGCCGGGCGCACCGTGTGGTTCGCCAACTGGGGGGACCAGCGCCTGTACCGACTGACCGCCAAGGCGATGCCGGTGCCGGTCACCGGCGAGCCCGAGGTCCCCCGGGGCGACAGGTGGGCCGAGGGGGCCTTCGACAACGGCGGGCGCTGGCTGCTGGTCGTGCGCGAGCACCACCCCCCGGGCGGGGGCCCGGCGGAGGTGGTCAACGAGGTCCTCGTCGTCGACACGGCGGGCGAGCTGGCCCCCCGCACGCTGGTGTCGGGGCCCGACTTCGTGTCCGACCCCCGGATCTCCCCCGACGGCGCCCGGCTGTGCTGGCTGCAGTGGTCGCACCCCGACATGCCGTGGGACGGGACCGAACTGTGCGTGGCCGACCTGCGGGCCACCGACGTCGGCCCCGCGCTGGCCCACCCGCACGTCGTGGCGGGCCGGCCCGACACCGCTCCCGGTGGCGTCGGCGACGGCGAGTCCGTGAGCGGGCCCCGATGGGCCGAGGACGGCTCGCTGTGGTTTTCTTCCGACCGCTCGGACTGGTGGAACCTGTACCGGTGGGTGCCCCCGGGCGCCGGCGGGACACCCGCGGAGGGCAGCGTCGAGCCCATGGTCCTGATGGATGCCGAGATCGGCGTCCCCCAGTGGGTGTTCGGGCAGTCGCGCTACGCCTTCCTGTCCGGCGGGCGCACGGTGTTCGCCTACGTGCGGGACGGGCTCGAGCAGCTGGCCGTGCGCCTGCCGGACGGCACGGTGACCGACCTCGACGTCCCGTACACGTCGTTCGGCTCGGTGCAGGCCGAGGGCGACCGGGCGGTGTTCATCGGGGCGTCGGCGACCGCCGAGCCCGCCGTGGTGGCGGTCACGGTCGACGCCGCCGGGGCGGCCGGTGAGCCGAAGGTGCTGCGCCCGCCCCGCGACCTCGGCGTCGGCGAGGGCTGGTTCTCGGAGCCCGAGCCGATCTCGTTCCCCACGAGCGGGGGGCGGACGGCCCACGCGCTGTTCTACCCACCGACCAACCCCGAGGTGGCGCCTCCCCCGGGGGAGGCCCCGCCGTTGCTCGTGATGATCCACGGGGGCCCGACGAGCGCGGCGCGGCCCATGCTGCAGCTGGGCACGCAGTACTGGACGTCACGCGGGTTCGCGGTCGTCGACGTCAACTACGGCGGCTCCTTCGGCTACGGCCGCGCCTACCGGAACCAGCTGCGCGGCCAGTGGGGGGTGGTCGACCTCGACGACTGCGAGGCGGCCGCCCGCTGGCTCGGCGAGCAGGGGCGCGTCGACCCGGCCCGGCTCTGCATCCGCGGCGGGTCGGCGGGCGGGTACACGACGCTGGCCGCACTGGCCTTCCGCGCCACGTTCGCGGCCGGGGCGAGCCACTTCGGGGTCGCCGATCTCGAGGCCCTTGCCACCGAGACCCACAAGTTCGAGAGCCGCTACCTCGACGGGCTCATCGGCCCCTACCCGGCCCGGCGCGACCTGTACCTCGAGCGCTCGCCCATCCACCACGTCGAGGGCTTCGACAGGCCGCTCATCGTGCTGCAGGGCCTGGAGGACGAGGTGGTGCCGCCCAACCAGGCCGAGATGATCGTGGACGCGCTGCGGGCCAAGGGCGTGCCGGTGGCGTACGTGACGTTCGAGGGCGAGCAGCACGGCTTCCGCCAGGCGGCCAACATCCGCCGGGCCCTCGAGGCCGAGCTGTCGTTCTACGCCCAGGTGTTCGGCTTCTCCACGCCGCCCGGCGAGGCCATCGCACCGGTGGTGGTCGAGAACCTCTGACCCGGTCGGGAGGGGACCCTCGCGCTGGTGTGGCAAAGGTCAACCCGTTTGGCAGGCGTTCCCCGGGCCCGGCCACACTTGCGGGCGATGGCGCGCATCCTCGTGACCGAGAAGATCGCCGACGGCGGGCTGCAGCGGCTCCGCGACGCCGGCCACGACGTGGACGTCCAGCTGGGCCTCACGCCCGCCGAGCTGGTCGAGCGCGGTGCCCGGCGCCGCCGCCCTCATCATCCGGTCCGCCACCCGGGTCACGGCCGAGGTGCTCGAGGCCGGCACCGACCTCGTGGTCGTCGGCCGGGCCGGCATCGGGCTCGACAACGTCGACGTCGAGGTGGCGACGGCCCGCGGGGTCATGGTCGTCAACGCCCCGCAGTCCAACATCCTCTCCACCGCCGAGCACACGATGGCGATGCTGCTGGCCCAGGCCCGCAACGTCCCGCAGGCGCACGCGGCCCTGGTCGACGGCCGCTGGGAGCGCTCGAAGTGGGAGGGCGTCGAGCTGGCCGGCAAGACGCTCGGCGTGGTCGGCCTCGGGCGCATCGGCAAGCTGGTCGCCCAGCGGGCCCACGCGTTCGGCATGAAGCTCGTGGCCCACGACCCGTTCGTCTCGCCCGAGCGGGCCAAGGACCTCGGCATCGACCTGATGCCCCTCGAGCGTCTCTTCGAGGTGGCCGACTTCGTGACGCTGCACGTCACCAAGACCCCCGAGACGGTCGGCCTCATCGACAAGGACCTGCTGGCGGCGGCCAAGCCGGGCATCCGCATCGTGAACGTGGCCCGTGGCGGGATCATCGACGAGGACGCGCTCGCCGAGGCCATCCGCATCGGCCACGTCGGCGGCGCCGCCATCGACGTGTTCTCGACCGAGCCCATGACCGACTCGCCGCTGTACGAGCTGCCCCAGGTCGTGGTGACCCCGCACCTCGGGGCCAGCACCCGCGAGGCGCAGGACAAGGCGGGCGACACCATCGCCGAGCAGGTCGAGCTCGCCCTGGCCGGCGAGTTCGTGCCGTTCGCGGTGAACGTCAGCGCGGCCGAGGCGACCGAGACCGTGCGCCACTTCCTGCCGCTGGCCGAGCGGCTGGGCCAGATCTACACGGCGCTGGCCGAGGGCGTGCCCCGCACGCTCGAGATCGAGTACGCCGGCCAGATCGCGGACTCCGACACCCGCATCCTCACGCTGTCCGTGCTGAAGGGCGTGTTCGGCGGGGTGACCGACGAGCCGGTGTCGTACGTGAACGCGCCCCGCATCGCGGCCGAGCGGGGCGTCGAGGTGCGTGACACGTCGACCGCGACCGCCCACGACTACGTGAACCTCATCTCGATCACCGGCGGCGACCACGCCATCGGCGCCACGCTCGTCGGCCTGCGCGGCGAGCCACGCGTCGTGATGCTCGACGGCCACACGATCGACCTGCCCCCGGCGAGCCACATGCTCGTCGTCCGCAACGACGACACGCCCGGCATGATCGCCTTCGTGGCCGGCGCGCTGGCCGACGCCGGCGTCAACATCGACGACATGCACCTGGGGCGCTCGCCCCGGGGCGAGGCCGCCCTGCAGGTGCTCGCCACCGACCGGTCGGTGCCCGCCGAGGTCCAGGACGTGATCCGGGCCGGCGCCGGCATCGTGTCGGTGCACGCCGTCGGCTGAGCGGTTCCCCGTCGTTCTGTCAGACCTCAGGCGCCGGATCGCCCGTGGTGTCTGACAGAACGGTGAGGGGTCAGGCGTCGCCGTCGGGCTTCGGCGGCTCGGCCTTCTTGGCGGGCGTCTTCTTCGCCGCCTTCTGCGCCGGCGCCTTCTTGGCGGGGGCCTTCTTCGCGGGCGCCTTCTTCGTCGGCGTCGCGGCCTTCTTCGACGCGCCCTTGGCGGTGGCCTTGGCCGGAGCCTTCTTGGCCGGTGCCGCCGCCTTCTTCGCCGGGGCCTCCGCGGCCGGGGCCGCGCCGGGCGGTTCGTCGGCGACCACTCGGTCGGGGCTGGCGGGGGCGGGGGGTGGCGCAGATCGCGCCGGGGGCGCCGCACGCACCGCGACGCCGTCGCCCGCGCGCGTCGTCGGCGGCGCTCCGGACGAGGGCGCCGCGTCGTGGGGTGCGGACGAGCGCAGCGCACGCAGCACGGCCTGCACTGCGACGCCGAGCAGGACGAGAAGCCCCAGTCGGCGGAAGAGTCGACGGCTCACGACCACGAGGCTAATCCCCGAGCCGACGTCCGGCCGGGACCATGCCCGTCGCCGCGAAGGACGGGCCGTCCCGACGGCGTGGCGGTCGGGCAGGCCGACGTTCGCGGGGCCCGCCTTGACGGCGGCCGTCGTGTTTCGGCAGCATTGCGGGATGCGCCTGCACACCGCCGGCCTCCTTCTTACCTGAGACGGGCACCCCACATAGGTGCTCGTCAGCCTCCTGCGCCCTCCCGGCCAGGAGGCTTTTGAGTTTTCGGGCCACGTTCGGCCCCCCGCCCCAGCGACCTGACCGACCGACCCGACCGACACCGAGCGATCCCAACCCACCAGCGAGAGTGAGCGAGCGATGCCTCCCGAACCCGTGACTCCCAGGAAGATGCCCTTCGAGAAGTACCGGCCGTTCCTCCCGCTGCCCCTCGCCCTCGAGGACCGGAGCTGGCCGAACCGCCGCATCGAGAAGGCACCCCTGTGGTGCTCGGTCGACCTGCGCGACGGCAACCAGGCCCTGATCGATCCCATGGACGGGGCGCGCAAGCGCCGGATGTTCGAGACCCTGGTGAAGATGGGGTTCAAGGAGATCGAGGTCGGGTTCCCGAGCGCCAGCCAGCCCGACTTCGACTTCGTGCGCGAGCTGATCGTCGACGACCTGATCCCCGACGACGTCACCATCCAGGTGCTGACGCAGTGCCGGCCCGAGCTCATCGAGCGGACCTACGAGTCGATCCGCGGCGCCCGCCAGGCGATCGTGCACTTCTACAACTCCACGTCGATCCTGCAGCGCCGGGTCGTGTTCGGGCTGGACTACGAGGGCATCACCCAGATCGCCACCGACGCCGCCCGCCTGGCCCGCAAGCTCGAGCCCACGGTGCCCGGCACCGCGGTCCGCTACGAGTACTCGCCCGAGAGCTTCACCGGCACCGAGATCGACTACGTGGTCGAGATCTGCACCGCGGTCGGCGACGCCCTGGACCTCGGGGCCGACGAGCAGGTGATCTACAACCTCCCCGCCACGGTCGAGATGTACACGCCCAACATCTACGGCGACGTCATCGAGTACTTCCACCGGAACGTGCCGAACCGCCAGCAGGTCGTGCTGTCGCTGCACCCGCACAACGACCGCGGCACCGCGGTCGCCGCCGCGGAGTTCGGCGTGATGGCCGGCGCGGACCGAGTAGAGGGGACGCTGTTCGGCAACGGCGAGCGCACCGGCAACGTCGACGTCATCACCCTGGCGATGAACCTCTTCAGCCAGGGCGTCGACCCCGAGCTCGACATCTCCGACATCGACGCCCTGCGCCGCGTCGCCGAGTACTGCAACCGCCTGCCGGTCCACCCGCGCCACCCCTACGTGGGCGACCTCGTCTACACGGCGTTCTCGGGCAGCCACCAGGACGCCATCAAGAAGGGCTTCGCCGCCCTCGGGCCCGACTACGAGACCTGGGGGGTGCCGTACCTGCCGATCGACCCCATGCACGTGGGTCGCACCTACGAGGCCGTGATCCGGGTGAACAGCCAGTCCGGCAAGGGCGGCGTCGCGTACATCATGTCGGCCGAGCACGGTCTCGAGCTGCCGCGCCGCCTGCAGATCGAGTTCAGCCGCACGATCCAGACGATCACCGAGGACACCGGCACCGAGATCTCGCCGGGCGCCATGTGGGATGCGTTCGTGGCCGAGTACCTGCCCGAGGACGCACCGGTCCAGCTCGTGTCGCACGAGTCGACGACCGGGGAGGACGGCTCGCGGGTCACGGCCCAGCTCATGGTGGACGGCGAGCACCGCACCGTGGTGGGGGAGGGCAACGGCCCGATCGCGGCCTTCGTCGCGGGGCTGCAGACCGACCTCGGCGTCGAGCTCGACGTGGTCGACTACAGCGAGCACGCGGTCGGCGCCGGATCCGATGCCGTCGCCGTCGCCTACGTCGAGACGCAGCGGCCCGACGGCACGGTGCGGTGGGGTGTGGGCCGCCACGAGAGCATCACGACGGCCTCGTTCCGGGCCGTCGTCTCGGCGGTCACCCGGCACCGCCTCGACAGCCACACCGTCGAACGCCACGAACCGTAGCGACACAACCTCGTAACGAGAATTTATTGCTCGAGGACTGTTACGGATGTCACAGCTGCGCTACTGTGACCACTCCCAACGGCCGAACGAACGCCGAGCGGGTGCCCTGTGACCTGGGCCGGGCATTCGTGACGGGTTCCTCCCGTCGGGGTCGGTGCGAGCCGGTCCCGACGGGAGGGCGGTCGAGGGTCGCGGGTCGAGCGCATCCCGCGCGCTGGTCGCCGAGCGCCGCTGTGCCATCCTCGGCGGCGCATGACCGACTCCGCTGATCCCGCCGCGCTCCGCCTCGGTGAGCACGCCCCCGCCCCCCGTCGCCGAGCCGGTCGCCGAACCCGAGGAGGCCGCCGGGGGCGGCCCGCCCGACGGCTCCCACGACGCCCCGTCCGGGCGTCGGGTCGTAGCGATCGGCGCCTGCGTGGCCGTGGTCCTCGCCCTCGTGATCGGTCTCGTCGTCGCCGGCGGGCCCGATCCCGCCGGCGACGACGGCGCCTTCCCGGCCGCGGCGCGGTCGGAGGACGGCGACGACGAGGCGGGGGACGCGGCCGACGATCCCTCGGCGAGCGCTCCTGACGAGGCCCCCGCGCCGACCGCCGGCGGCACGGGCGTCGGCGACCCCTACTTCCCCGACGTCGGGAACTCGGGCTACGACGTCACCCACTACGACCTCGACCTCACCTGGGACCCGGTCGAGCAGCGGATGGACGGCGTCGCCACCATCACCGCCACCGCGACCGCCGACCTCGCCACCCTGGCCCTCGACGCCGTCGGGCTCGACATCTCGGAGGTGACCGTCGACGGCGCCGCCGCCACGGCCCAGCCGTCGGGGGAGCGGGACCTGATCGTCACCCCCGCCGAGCCGGTGCGCGCCGGCGACGAGATCACCGTGGTGGCCACCTACGGCGCCACGCCGCAGACGCTGGCGGGCGTCGACTTCCTCAGCCCCGGATGGATCTCCGACGGCGACGAGGTCTACGTGGCCTTCGAGCCGCACGGCGCGGCCACGCTGTTCCCCGCGAACGACCACCCGAGCGACAAGGCCGCCTACACGTTCCGGGTCACGGTCCCGGAGGGCCTCGACGTGGCGGCCAACGGGCTGCTCAGCGGGACCACGCCCGGCGACGGCGTCACCACCTGGGTCTACGAGGCCCCTGACGAGATGGCGACCTACCTCGTCCAGGTGGTCATCGCCGACCTCGACTTCGTGGAGTCGGCGGGCCCGAACGGCCTCCCGGTCCGCCACGCCTTCGACGCGGACATCGGCGGCCTCGCCGAGGGGCCGATGGCGCTGACCGCGACGATGATCGACGTGTACGACGACCTGTTCGGGCCGTACCCGTTCGTCGCCTACGGCTCCGTCGTGGTCGACGAGCCCCTCGGGTACACGCTCGAGACCCAGACGCTGTCGATCTTCGGCACCGACGCCGCTTCCAGCGAGTCGGTCATCGCCCACGAGCTGGCTCACCAGTGGTTCGGCGACGCCGTCAGCCCCGCCACGTGGCAGGACATCTGGCTGAACGAGGGGTTCGCCACCTACGCCGAGCTGCTGTGGCAGGAGCACCAGGGCGCCGGCGGGCCCGATCAGTTCGCCGACGCGTACCGGGCCGGGTCGTCCCTGCTCGACCTCCCGCCGGCCGACCCGGGCGCCGAGGAGCTGTTCGCCGCCAGCGTGTACGACCGCGGCGCCCTGACCCTGTACGTGCTCGACGAGACGGTGGGGCGCGAGACGTTCCTCCAGATCCTGCGCACGTGGCTCGAGCGATACGACGACTCGTCGGCCTCCACCGCCGACTTCGAGGCCCTGGCCGAGGAGGTCTCGGGCCAGGAGCTCACCGCCATGTTCGACGCGTGGCTGCGGGCGCCTGAGATGCCCGCGCTCGACGACTGGGTGGGGTAGGCCGTCACGCGGCCGCTCGTGCACCGATGGGCCTGTGAACCGCCCCTTGACCGGTTGGCTCGACCGCCGGACCGATGACTACGGTCCGCCGGCGGTGGACACCCCCCTGCACTCGTTCGTCGTGCCGGCATACGGCGAGACCTCACATCTCGACACCTGCCTCCGGTCGCTCGCGTCCCAGGTGGTCCCGACGCCCGTTGTCGTCTCGACATCGACGCCGTACGACGGCCTCGACGCGGTGTGTGCTGAGCACGGGGCGCGGCTCGTGGTCCATGAGCCGAACAGGGGCATCGGGCACGACTGGAACGCCGCGCTCTGGGCCGCCGACACCACCTGGGTGACGCTCGCCCACCAGGATGACGTCTACGAGCCGCGCTACTCGCGGGCGATCAGGGACCACGTGACGGCCTGGCCGAACGACCTGCTGGTGTTCACCGACTACTACGAGATCGTCGACGGAGCCCGGCGACCGACCGTAGCGATGCTGCGCATCAAGAAGGTGCTCCTCGAGGTTGGGTTCCTCGGGCGGAGGCGACTGGCGCGGCGACGGTCGAAGCAGCGGGTTCTGCGGCTCGGCAACCCGATCGCGTGCCCGAGCGCGGCCCTGAACACGCGTCGGATGACCGACTTCCGGTTTCGTGAGGGTCTCGCGGCCAACATGGACTGGTTCGCGTGGCTCGACATCGCCGCCCGGGACGGCGGGATCGGATACGTTCGCGAGACCTTGCTGGGACACCGCATCCACGGCGACACCGAGACCAGTGCGGCGATCAGCGATGGCAAGCGCTATCAGGAAGACCTCGAGGCGTTCAAGACACTGTGGCCGATGCCGGTCGCGCGTGTGCTCGCCGCCGCGTACACGCGGTCGTATCGCAGCAACACGGTGTGATCGTGCCGACCGCACGATGGCGTCTGGAGAACGCACACGATGACCGAAGCTGACGAGTACGACCAGGGCTACACCGACTACCAACTCGACCGCAGCGCCATCCGCAAGGCGATGCGTCGGCCCTACCTGCGCGCTGCCGCCCGGTTCGTCCGAGGCCCGGCCGTCGACCTCGGGTGCGGCGTGGGCGAGCTGCTCGCGCATCTGCCGCCCGGCTCGATGGGCCTCGAGATCAACCGGGCGACGGTCGAGCACTGCCGTGGCCAGGGGCTGGACGTCGTGTACTACGACGGTTGGGACGACGACTGGCATCTTGCGCCCGTCGGCGACACCGGGCGCCAATTCGACACGCTCATCATGAGCCATGTGCTCGAGCACCTCAACGAGCCGGTCGACGTGCTCAGGCGGGTGTTCCGCGGCGCGGGGTCTCTCGGTATCCGACGGGTCCTGGTGCAGGTGCCCGGCCGCGCTGGTTACCGCCACGACCCAACGCATCGCACCTTCGTCGATCGCGAGATGCTGTCCGACGCCGCCGCCACCGACGGGACCGGCTACGCGGTGACGCACACGAGCTACTTCCCGGGGAACAGGCGCGCGATCGGCGACTGCTTCGCCTACCACGAGCTGCGCGTCGCGTACGATCGTCCCTGAGGCGGCCGCTCGGCAGCCGCCTCACGCCTCACGCCTCAGCCGCCGTTCTCCGCGCGGGCACGAGAGGTCGCCGAGTCGATGGTGTGGTCGCCGTCGGCCGAACGGGTGCCGTCGACCGGGCGGTCGTCCGCCAACCGGGCGACTTTCTCGCGCAGCAGCGCAACCTCCTCGGCGAGGGTGCCAGTGCGTGACTCCAACCGCGACAGCTCCCACGAGAAATGCACGGTCAGCACGAACAGGAACGCGGTGGCGGCGAGCAGGAACGCGGCGGGCGGGTAGTAGATCCCGACGCGTGCCGACGACCACTCGAGCAGATGCGGGAAGGCAGCCAGCACCACAAGGCCCACGCCGACCGTGACCCAGAGCATTGCGTACTTGGCGAGCAGGCGACCCGACCGCACCAGGTGCAGCACGAAGCCGAGGACGCCCAGTGTCAGCACGACAAGCACCAGGTGGGCGCGACCAGTCATGACTCCTCGATCCGGACAGAGGGGCGGGTGCGACGAACGCCGCTGCTGAGCACAAGCAGCAAGCGCACGTAGTGGTACCCCAGCTTCAGCCCTCGCGCACTGGGCACGCCCCCGGCGCGCTGGCGCATGTCGACGGCGACCTCGATGACGTCGAAGCCCTCGAGCGTCGCAAGGATGAGCGACTCGACGGTCTCGAGGTACTCGGTTGGGTAGTTCCGGGAGAAGAACAGCACGGCACGCTTGCTGAACACGCGGAAGCCGGAACTCGTGTCGGTGTAGACCTTGCCGGTGAGCCGTCGCACGATGCCTTGGAGCGATCGCATGGCGGCCCGGCGGACCCGGCCGACGTCGTAGTCGTCCGAGGCGTCGCCGAACCTGGTGCCGATCACCAGGTCGGCCCCCTCGTCGAGCGCCTGCGTCAGCGTCTTGATGTGGCCCGGGTCGTGCTGCCCGTCCGCGTCGAACTGCAAAACCGCGTCGTAGTCCTCGCGCACGGCGTACATGAATCCGGTGCGCAGCGCGCCGCCGACTCCAAGGTTGTACGGCAGGTCGAGCACCGTGACCCCGGCGGCACGGGCGACCTCGGACGTGCGGTCGGTCGACCCGTCGGAGACGACGACCACGTCGAGGTCGGGTCGGACCTCTCGCAACTCGTTGAGCGTGCCAGGCAGGGCCTCTTGTTCGTTGAAGGCGGGGATGATGACCAGGATGCGCATTGCAGATGGAGACTATGCCGAGGCCGGAGACGTCGAGGTCGTCGACGACGCCGGCTCCGCTAACTCGGCGGTGCGGTCCACCGACCGGTCGGACACGACCACGACGTCGAGGGTCGGGTGGTGCGCCCGGAGCTCTGCGAGCGTGTCGGGAAGCGCGTCGTGCTCGTTGAAGGCCGGGATGATGACGAGCGTGCGCATGGGCACCAGGGAGTCTAGGTCCCTCCCCGCGTGCGCCCGGCCATCGGCCCCGTCGCCGCACAGGTCCGATTCCCGCCCGCCGGATCGGCGCCCCTAAGGTTCCCTCCTCGTGCAGTCAAGAGGGCGTAGGTTGTCGACCGTCATGGCGAGGGGCTCCTTGACCATCAGACCGGCCCCTGGGGAGGGCCAGCCGTCGGCGCTCACCGAGCTCAGCCGGACGACCTACCGGCGACGCTGGCTCGTGACCTTCGTCCTGCTCCTCGCCCTCGCATCGGCCTGGAGCCTGGTGACGCCGCCTGGTGGCGGTCCCGACGAGCCCGCTCACGCCATCAGGGCCGCGGCGGTGGCCGGAGGTGAGCTGACCGGCGACCCGTATCCGCCGGTGGGGGGTGGTGCCCTCGTCGTCGAGGCCCCGGCGAGCCTGGACGCGCTCGACCCCACGTGCTTCGCCTTCCAATCCGGCATCAGCGCCAGCTGCCGACCCTCCTACGAGGGCCCCGACAGCGACAAGGAGATCGTGACGACGGCGGGGGTCAGCCCGCCCGCGTACTACGCCATCGTCGGAGGGCCGCTGCAGCTGGTCCCCTCGCTCGACGGGCTCTACCTCGCCCGCCTCATCGGCGGTGTCGTCGCGGCCGCCCTGGTGGCGACAGCCGTGCAGCTGGCCGCTGCGGCCCGGTCCCGATTCCTCGTCGTGGCGGTGGCCGTCTCCTGGACGCCGATGGCCGCCTCGCTCGCCGGGGTCGTCAATCCGAGCTCGCTGGAGCTGAGCGCCGGGGTGCTGGTGTGGGTGTCCGGCCTGCTGTTGGTCCGGCCCCATCCCTTGCCGCCGTGGCTCGAGCGACGGCTGATCTGGCACTTCGCCGCGGCATCCGTCCTCTTCGTCCTGTCCCGGCAGCTCTCGCCGCTCCTGCTGGCCTGCATCGTGGGCGCGGTCGCCCTCGCCGCCCCAGTAGCGCGGCTGCGCGAGCTCGTCGCGGACCGGCGCACGTGGGTCGCGGCGGGCGTGGTCGGCGTGGCCAGCCTGTTCGCGGCCTGGTGGCTGGTGGCGAACCCCGTCAAGGAGGACGCGACAGTCGCGGCGACCGCGGTCTCCGGACGGCACGCGCTGTCGACCTCGTTCGGCTACTTCGGCACGCTCTACGAACAGATGATCGGCATCTTCGGCTGGCTCGACGCACGGCCGCCGGCGGGGGTCGTGCTGAGTTGGACGGTGGCCATCGGTGTGCTCGTGGTCCTCGGCGCCGCGGTCGGCTCGCGGCGCCTCGTGCTCGCGCTCGCCGCCGTGACAGCGGTGAGCGTCGTCCTGCCCGGCCTCTTGGCGGCCAGCCAGATGGACGAGCACGGGATCATCTTCCAGGGCCGCTACATCCTCCCGCTGGGCGCCGGAGTCGTGCTGCTGGCCGGGCGCGCCGTCGACGAGGCCGGCCGCGATCTCGTCGACCGCCTGTCCCGGGTGGTCGTGCTGGTGCTCGCCCTCACCGTGGTCGCCCACCTCGCGGCGATCTGGTTCGCGGCCCGGCGCTTCGCGGTCGGCGTCGAGGGGCCCGTGTTCTTCGTGCGTGAGGGGTGGACGCCGGGGATCTCGCTGGCGGTGCCGCTGGCCGTGGCCCTCGTCGCCGTGCCGGGCTTCGCCTGGTGGTGCTGGCGGACGTCGCTGGCGGGTGCGTCGTCCCCGGATCCCGGCGCCGGCACCTCGGCCGAGCCCGCCGGGGGCCACGGCTCGGAGGAGCCCGAAGCCGGCGCGCCGACCGGCCCCAGCGGCGCCGCCGATGACCGGGCGACGGCCGGCGCCAGCCCGGCGCAGGTCGGTCCCTGATCCGCCGAGGCGCCCCGAACCGTGCCTGACGGCCGCGGCGCGAGGCGATAGGTTCTGCCGCCGTGTCGACTTCCCCGTCCCAGCTCGAGATCGTCGAACGCACCGACTCGGCCGCCGCGGCGCGGCTCTCGGGCGACCTCGACATCGTGACCTCCGACGACGTGAAGCGCGAGCTGGTGGGGCTCGTCGACGTCGGCCACACCGCGCTCGCCCTCGACCTGTCCGACGTCGGGTTCGTCGACTCGAGCGGCCTCGGCGTCCTGGTCGCCGTCCACCGCCACGCCGAGGCGAAGGGCGGCCGGTTCGTCGTGCGCTCGGCGCCGCCGCAGGTGCGCCGGCTCTTCGAGATCACCCGCCTTGGCGACCTGCTCACCGTCGACGGCGAGTGACCGGGGCCCGGCGGGTCCGGCACGACTCAGCGCTCGAGCATCTCGCGCAGCTCGTCGAGGCAGCGCCGCATGAGCCGCGAGACGTGCATCTGGCTGATGCCGAGCCGCTCGGCGATCTCGCTCTGCGTCATGTCCTCGTAGAAGCGCAGGCGCATGATCGCCGCCTCCCGAGGGGGCAACGAGGCGAGGAGCTGGTCGACCAGCACCCGCATCTCGACCGGCCTGCTCGGCGCCTCACCGGTCGAGAGGCGCTCGGCCAGCGACGACGTGTCGTCGTCGCCGGTGCGCCGGGCGTCGAGGCTGGTGGCCCGGTAGGCGGCGCCCGCCTCGAGGGCGTCGAGCACCTCGTCGGTCGAGATGCCCATCTGGGCGGCCAGCTCGGCCACCGTGGGGGCCCGCCCGAGCTGGGTCGACAGCCCCGAGCGGGCCCGGCGCAAGTCGAGGTGGCGCTCCTGGGCGCTGCGCGGGGGGCGGACCGCCCACGTCCGGTCCCGGAAGTAGCGCTTGATCTCGCCGTTCACGGTGCGGCTGGCGAACGACGAGAACGGGATGCCGCGCTCGGGATCGAAGCGCTCGACGGCCTTGAGCGTGCCGAGCATGGCGATCTGGACGAGGTCGTCGAGCTCGACCCCTCGGCCGCGGTAGTCGTTGGCGATCGAGGCGGCGAGGCCGCGGTGGGCCTCGACGAGCTGGTTGCGGACCGACCGGTCGCCCGTGGCGCGGTAGACCTCGAAGAGGTCGTCGAGCGGTGGGATCTCGGCGTCGTGGCCAGAGGTCATGAGCGAGCGCGGGTGCGCTTCACGAGACGAAAGCGCCGGCCGGAGGCGCCAGCGTCGAAGGTGTGGTCGTCGACGACGACCCGGAGGATCTCGAGAGCGAGGTCGTCGACGTCGGCGACGTCGGGCCGGCCCGCCACTGCCGGGCGGTGGCCCTCGATCACCACTTCGCCGATATCACGGATGAAGTCCACCTCGATCGACAGGTCGGGGTCGTCGAGGCCGTCGACGAGCAGCGCGACCAGCTCGCTGACGGCGATGCGCAGGTCCTCGGTGTCGTCGATGCTGAGCCCGGCGTCGGCCGCGACACCGGCCGCCAGGATGCGGGCCAGGCGCACGGAACCTCGCTCGGCGGGGGCGATGAGCTGGATGCGACGGGGAGAGTCCATGCTGGCCGTGCCTCTCTGGTGAGCCACTGGTGGCGGGCGACGACGTTTGTTCGGGGACGTGGGAGGGTACGGCCCCCGACGATGGTTGTGCGAACGAGCACGCGGTTTCGTCGCGAGCGTACGGTCGTTCCGACGGCTCGCGCCTTCGCGGCGCATGCTCTCGTGTCCGCAGCCGTGCCACCCGACATCGTCGAGCACCTGGTCCTGGCCGTCGCCGAGGCGTGCAACAACGCCATCCTCCACGCCGAGGGAGACGACTTCACGGTGAGCGTGGCCGTCGAGAGAGGACGGGCCCTCGTCACCGTCGCAGACCACGGCGCCGGGTTCGTCCCCCCGGCCCGCCCGTCCATGCCGGGCCCGCACGCCACCGGCCACCGTGGGCTCGCGCTCATGCAGGCACTGGTGGACGACGTCGACGTCGTGAGCGACCGCGCCGGAACGACGGTGATGCTCGCGCAGGCGTTCACGCCCGACGGCCACCTCCCGCGGGTGCCCGTGGTCTGACCCTCCCCGCGGTCGCGCGCCGCCGAGGGGCGCAGCTCAGCGGGCGGCGGACGGGAGCCAGTCGGGGCGCTGGGCCTCGAACTCGCCGATGGCGTCGGCCACCTGCAGGGTGATGCCGATGTCGTCGAGACCCTGGAGGAAGCGCTCCTGCGTGGCGTCGTCGAGGGGGAACTCGACCTCGATGCCGAGCGCCGGGGCGCCCACGGTGCGGCGCTCCACGTCCACGGTGATCTCCAGCGTCGGGTCCTCCTCGACCCCGCGCAGGAGGGCCTCGCCCACCTCGGGCGGGACGAGCACGGGCACGAGGCCGTTCTTCGTCGAGTTGTTGCGGAAGATGTCGCCGAAGCGCGGGCTGATCACGGCCTCGAAGCCGTAGTCGGTGATGGCCCACACGGCGTGCTCGCGCGACGACCCCGTCCCGAAGTTGGGCCCCGCGACCAGGATCTTCGCGCCGGCGTAGCGCTCGTCGTTGAGCACGAAGTCGCGCTCGTCGCGCCACGTCGAGAACAGCCCGCGACCGAAGCCGGTGCGCTCGACCCGCTTGAGCCACTCGGCGGGGATGATCTGGTCGGTGTCGACGTCGGAGCGGTCGAGGGGCACGGCGGTTCCCTGGACGATGCGGACGGGTTTCATGGCACGGGCTCCTGGGTTCACTGCTTCTGGCGTCTCTCACCGCGCGATCGCGCTCTGAGAGACGCCAGTTCGGTCAGGCGATGTCGGCGGGGGCGGCGAGGGTGCCGGCGATGGCCGTGGCGGCGGCGACGGCAGGGGAGACCAGGTGGGTGCGCCCGCCCCGGCCCTGCCGGCCCTCGAAGTTGCGGTTGCTGGTCGACGCGCAGCGCTCGCCGGGGGCCAGCTTGTCGGGGTTCATGGCGAGGCACATCGAGCACCCGGGCTCGCGCCAGTCGAACCCGGCGGCCCGTAGGACCTGGTCGATGCCCTCGGCCTCGGCCTGCGCCTTGACCGCGTGGCTGCCGGGGACGACCAGCGTGCGCACGCCCTCGGCCACCTTCCGGCCCTCGGCCACGGCGGCCACGGCTCGCAGGTCCTCGATGCGGCCGTTCGTGCACGAGCCGATGAACACCGTGTCGATCGCCACGTCGCGGAGCGGCGTGCCGGCGGCGAGCCCCATGTACTCGAGGGCCCGGGCGGCCGCGTCCCGCTCGGAGGGGTCGGCGAAGCTGTCGGGCGACGGCACCGACGCGCGGATGGGGGCCACCTGGGCGGGGTTCGTCCCCCACGACACGTGCGGCACCACGTCGGCCGCGTCGATGTCGACGGCCTTGTCGAAGGGGGCCCCGTCGTCGGTGGGCAGGCTGCGCCAGTCGTCGAGCGCCCGCCCCCAGGCCGCGCCCGTGGGTGCGTGGGGCCGCCCCTCCAGGTAGGCGAACGTCGTCTCGTCGGGCGCGATGAGCCCGGCCTTGGCGCCGGCCTCGATCGACATGTTGCACACGGTCATGCGGCCCTCCATCGAGAGCGACCGGATGGCCGAGCCGCGGTACTCGATGACCGAGCCGACGCCGCCGCCGGTGCCGATGCGGCCGATGATCGTGAGGATCACGTCCTTGGCCGTGGCGCCCGCCGGCAGGTCACCCTCGACGGTGACGGCCATCGTGCCGGGGCGCTGCTGGGGGAGGGTCTGCGTGGCCAGCACGTGCTCGACCTCGCTCGTGCCGATGCCGAACGCCAGCGCCCCGAAGGCGCCGTGGGTCGACGTGTGGCTGTCGCCGCAGACGATCGTCATGCCCGGCTGGGTGAGACCCTGCTCGGGCCCGATGATGTGGACGATGCCCTGGCCGGGGTCGCCCATCGCGTAGCAGGTGATGCCGAACTCGTCGCAGTTGGCCGCCAGGACCTGCATCTGCTTGGCCGAGACGGGGTCGCTGATCGGCTGGTCGAGCCCGGCGGTCGGGACGTTGTGGTCCATCGTGGCGACCGTGAGGTCGGGGCGGCGGACCTTGCGCCCGCTGAGGCGCAGGCCGTCGAACGCCTGGGGCGAGGTGACCTCGTGGACCAGGTGGAGGTCGATGTACAGCAGGTCGGGCAGGCCATCGCCGGTGCGGACGAGGTGGCGGTCCCAGACCTTCTGGCTCAGCGTGCGGGGTGCGGACATCGGTGTCCTTCACGTGGTGGACGGTCGGTGTTGGGTCGTCCCACGTTATGTCATTTCCCACGATGTGAGATACGGTTCCCAACCGATGGACAGTGTAAGCGGCGTCGGCGTGCTCGACAAGGCGGTGGTCGTGCTGGCCGCCCTCGAACCGGGCCCGCGCACGCTGGCGGGGCTCGTCGACGCCACGGGCCTGTCCCGGGCGACGACCCACCGGCTGGCCGCGGCGCTGGCCACCCACGGCCTGGTGCGCCGCGACGACGAGGGCCGCTACTCGCTGGGCCTGCGCCTCATCGGCCTCGGCCACGCCGCGGCCGAGGCGGTGCCCGGCTGGCTCGACGCCCGCCCGGCGCTGGCCTGGCTGCAGGGCGAGACCGCCGAGTCGGTGCAGCTGTTCGTGCGCGACGGCGACGTCCGGGTGTGCGTCGAGTCGCTGGAGGCGCCCCACGAGCTGCGCACGATCGTGCCCGTCGGGGCCCGCCTGCCGCTCGGCGTCGGGTCCGCCGGCCGCGTCCTGCAGCCCGGCGCGCCGCCGGTGGGCCCGGCGGGGTGGGTCGAGAGCGTGGCCGAGCGCCAGCCGGGGGTGGCGTCGGTCAGCGCCCCGGTGGTCGCCCCCGGCGGTCGGCTGGTCGCGGCGGTCAGCGTCAGCGGCCCGATCGACCGCACGTCCCGCTCCCCCGGCCGCCGCTACGGCGCCGCGGTGGCCGAGGCCGCCCGCCGCATCTCGTCCTCCCTGGCCTGACCCGCTGTCGAACGACCTCGACAGTCAGTTGATCTGGCGGTCGCGGCCCTCCCAGTAGGGGGCGCGGAGCTTGAACTTCTGGAGCTTGCCGGTTGCCGTGCGGGGGAGCGACTCGCGGACCTCGACGGACGTCGGGCACTTGTAGTGCGTCAGGCGGTCTCGGCAGTGGTCGATCAGCGCGCGCTCGTCCGCACTCGCCCCGTCGGCCAGCACCACCAGCGCCGTCACGGTCTCGCCCCACTTCTCGTCGGGCACGCCGATCACCGCCACCTCGGCGACGGCCGGATGCGAGTGGAGGACGTCCTCCACCTCGATCGACGACACGTTCTCGCCGCCCGAGATGATGACGTCCTTCTTGCGGTCGGAGATGGTGAGGTGACCGTCGTCGAGCGTGCCGCCGTCTCCGGTGTGGAACCAGCCGCCCTCGAGGGCCTCGGCGGTCGCGTCGGGCTGGTCCCAGTAGCCGTCGAGCACCACGTTCGACCGGGCCAGCACCTCGCCCATGTCGCTGATCCGCAGCGACACGCCCAGGGCGGGCGCGCCGGCTCGCACGAGCTTGGAGGCCCGGTCGGCGGGGGAGAGGTCGTCCCACTCGGCCCGGCTGCGGTTCACCGTCAGCAGCGGGGACGTCTCGGTGAGCCCGTAGATCTGGATGAACTCCCACCCCAGCTCGGTCTCCATCCGCTCGATGACGCGGGTGGGCGGCGGCGCCCCGGCCACCACCATGCGGGTGCGCCCGTGGCCCGGGATCGGCCCGTCCCACGTGGCCGCGGCGTCGAGCACCGCGGCCACCACGGCGGGCGCCCCGCACAGCAGGGTGACCCCGTGCCGCTCGACCCGCCGCAGGATCTCGGTGCCGTCGACCTTGCGCAGCACGACCTGCCGCGCCCCCATCCCGGCCAGGGCGAACGGCATGCCCCAGCCGTTGCAGTGGAACATCGGCAGCGTGTGCAGGTAGACGTCGCGATCGCTCACCCCCGCGTGCAGGGCGAACGTGGCGGCGTTGACCCACAGGTTGCGGTGAGTGAGCTGCACGCCCTTGGGTCGGGCCGTCGTGCCGCTCGTGTAGTTGATGGTGGCCGTGGCGTCCTCGTCGGGCTCGGCCCACGGCTCGGGCTCGGCCGACGCGGTACCTCCACCCACGCCGTCGCCCGCGCCTGGCCACAGGAGGCCGTCGGTGTCGGCCCCGAGCACGAACCGGTGCTTGGCCGTGACATCGGCCAGCGAGGCGTCGAGCTCGGGATCGACCAGCAGCACGGAGGCGCCCGAGTGCTCGACGATGTAGCGGACCTCGTCGGGGGCCAGCCGGAAGTTCACCGGCACGAGCACCCGACCCCAGGCGCTGACCCCGAAGAACGAGACCAGCAGGCGGGCGGCGTTGTGGGACACGATCGCCACCCGGTCACCCCGGCCGATCCCCAGGCCGTCGAGCGCCGCCGCCTGCGCGCGGGCCAGCTCGGCCACGCGGCCGTAGGTCAGCTCGCCCCACGACGCCGCCGGCTGATCGGGCTCGTCGACCACGCCCACGCGGTCGGGGTAGACGAGCGCCGCGCGCTCGAGATGGTCGGTGATCGTCAACGGAACTCGCATGGTTCCCCCTCGTGACTCTCGACTCACGTTTCTAGCGGACCCGCCCCGCGCTCGGTCGGGTGGCCCCGGATCGGTGGCGCGGCGGCCCCAGCGGCGCGACTGTTGTCGGCACATCCCGTGGGCGCGGCGTTGTGGACACACGGCCGAAACACTCGTCCTCTAACAAGGGCGGCTTCGACCGGCCGCCACGGCGCCGGCGTCTCCCCGGGACGGACAACCAGGAAGGTGACATGGCCGACATCGTGAGGTCCGCGCTGGTCCAGGCGTCCTGGACGGGTGACAAGGAGTCGATGATCAAGGCCCACGAGGAGCACGCCCGCACGGCGGCCTCCCAGGGCGTGCAGGTCATCTGCTTCCAAGAGCTGTTCTACGGCCCGTACTTCTGCCAGGTGCAGGACGCCGCCTACTACGAGTACGCCGAGTCGGTGCCCGGCCCCACGGTCGAGCGGTTCCAGGCCATCGCGGCCGACACGGGCATGGTGATGGTGCTCCCCGTCTACGAGCAGGAGCAGCCGGGCGTCCTCTACAACACCGCGGCGGTGGTCGACGCCGACGGCACCTACCTGGGCAAGTACCGCAAGACCCACATCCCCCAGGTCCGGGGCTTCTGGGAGAAGTTCTACTTCCGGCCCGGCAACGTCGGGTACCCGGTGTTCGACACCGCGGTCGGGCCGGTCGGCGTCTACATCTGCTACGACCGCCACTTCCCCGAGGGCTGGCGGGCGCTCGGCCTCGGCGGCGCCCGCATCGTGTTCAACCCGTCGGCCACCAGCCGCGGGCTGTCGATGTACCTGTGGAACCTCGAGCAGCCGGCCGCCGCGGTGGCCAACGAGTACTTCGTCGGCGCCATCAACCGGGTCGGCGTCGAGGACCTGGGCGACAACGACTTCTACGGATCGAGCTACTTCGTCGACCCGCGGGCGCAGCTCGTGGGCGAGGCGGCGTCCGACCGCGCCGACGAGCTCGTGGTGCGCGACCTCGACATGGCGGTGCTGGCCGAGACCCGCGAGCAGTGGCAGTTCTACCGGGACCGCCGGCCGTCCATGTACGGCTCGATCACCGAGGCCTGAGGGCGAGCGGAATGGGCTGCAGACGCGACCACATTGGCCGGAATTTGCATGTCCGGGGCGGCTCACCGGCGAGCCCCCCGGACAGCACGCCGACAGGAGGACGAGCGCCATGACCACTCTGATCACCGGCGGGACCGTGGTGTCCCCCGAGGGTGCCACCCCGATGGACGTCGTCGTCGACGGCGAGACCATCGCCGCCCTGGTCCCGCCCGGCTCGCAGCTGGTCGACGACGCGGGGCGGAACGGGGCCACCACCATCGACGCCACCGGGAAGTACGTGCTGCCGGGCGGCGTGGACGTCCACACCCACATGGAGCTGCCGTTCGGCGGCACCAACGCCTCCGACACGTTCGAGACGGGCACCCGGGCGGCGGCGTGGGGCGGCACCACCACGATCATCGACTTCGCCGTGCAGCGAACCGGCGAGCGGGTCATGGACGGGCTCGAGGCGTGGCACGCCAAGGCCCAGGGCGAGTGCGCCATCGACTACGGCTTCCACATGATCCTGGGCGGCGTCGACGACGACACACTCGCCGCCATGGACACCCTCGTCGAGCGCGAGGGCATCACCAGCTTCAAGCTGTTCATGGCCTACCCCGGCGTGTTCTACAGCGACGACGGCAAGGTCCTGCAGGCCATGCAGAAGGCGTCGACCAACGGGGCGATGGTCATGATGCACGCCGAGAACGGCATCGCCATCGACGTGCTGGTGCAGCAGGCGCTAGCCCGGGGCGAGACCGATCCCGTGTACCACGGCATCACCCGCCCGGTGGCCATGGAGGAGGAGGCGACCTTCCGCTCGATCAAGCTGGCCGAGGTCGCGGGCTGCCCCGTGTACATCGTCCACATGTCGGCCCGCGAGGCGGTCGAGCGGGTGGCCGAGGCCCGCGACGCCGGCGTCAACGTGTTCGGCGAGACCTGCCCCCAGTACCTCTACCTGACGCTCGAGGACCACCTCGGGGCGCCCGGCTTCGAGGGCGCCAAGTACGCCTGCTCGACGCCGTTGCGGTCGAAGCACGAGCACCACCAGGAGGACCTCTGGCGCTTCCTCCGCACCAACGACCTGCAGATCGTGTCGACCGACCACTGCCCCTTCTGCTTCAAGGAGCAGAAGGAGCTCGGCCTCGGCGACTTCTCGAAGATCCCCAACGGCATCGGCGGGGTCGAGCACCGCATGGACCTGCTGTACCAGGGCGTCGTCGAGGGCCACCTCACGCTGCCCCGGTGGGTCGAGGTGGCGTGCGCCACGCCGGCCCGCATGTTCGGGATCTACCCCCAGAAGGGGGTCATCGCCCCCGGTTCCGACGCCGACATCGTCGTCTACGACCCGCAGGCCACGACCGAGCTCAGCGTCGAGACCCACCACATGAACCTCGACTACTCGGCCTACGAGGGCACCAAGATCGAGGGCAAGGTCAGCACGGTGCTCAGCCGGGGCCGGGTGGTCATCGACGCGGGTCAGTACCTCGGCGAGAAGGGCGACGGGCGGTTCCTGCGGCGCGGTCTGTCGCAGTACCTGGTGTAGCGCCCATGGCCCTCGACATCGGCGTCGTCCTCCAGACCAATCCGCCCGCCTTCGACGTGGTCGCGCAGGCCGTGCGGGCCGACGAGCTGGGTTTCAGCCACGTGTGGACGTTCGACTCGCACGTGCTGTGGCAGGAGCCCTACGTCATCTACAGCCAGATCCTCGGGCGGACCGAACGGGTGACCGTCGGGCCCATGGTCACCAACCCGGGCACCCGCGACTGGACGGTCACGGCCTCGCTCTTCGCCACCCTCGACGAGATGTTCGGTCCCCGCACGGTGTGCGGCATCGGACGGGGCGACTCGGCCCGCCGCTACCAAGGGGACCAGCCGGTGACGCTGGCCGAGCTCGGGACAGCGATCGAGGTGATCCGCGGCCTCGTCCGCGGCGAGGAGGTCGTCTACGGCGACGCCACGCTGGAGTTCCCGTGGTGGCCCGGCGAGCCGACGTTCGAGGTGTGGATGGCGGCCTACGGGCCCAAGGCCCTGGCGCTGTGCGGGCACGTGGCCGACGGCTTCATCCTCCAGCTCGCCGATCCTGACGTCACCACGTGGATGGTGCGTGCGGTGCGGGAGGCCGCGGAGGGCGCGGGGCGCGACCCCGACGCGCTCACGATCTGCGTCGCCGCGCCCGCCTACGTGGGCGACGACCTGCCCCACATGCGCGATCAGTGCCGGTGGTTCGGGGGCATGGTGGGCAACCACGTGGCCGACATCGTGGGGCGCTACGGGGCCGACGGCTCCGGGGTGCCCCGCGCCCTCACCGACTACATCGAGGGTCGGAAGGGCTACGACTACGCAGAGCACGGCCGGGCGGGCAACCCCCACACCGCCTTCGTGCCCGACGAGATCGTGGACCGCTTCTGCATCCTCGGCCCGGTCGAGGCCCAGCTCGAGCGCTTGGCCGAGCTCGAGTCGCTGGGCGTCGACCAGTTCGCCGTCTACCTCCAGCACGACGCCATGACCGAGACCCTCGAGGCCTACGGCGCCGAGGTCATCCCGGCCCTGCGCAGGTAGGGCCGCGCCGGGTCGGGGGGTCAGCGCGAGCGAGGTGTCGGGGCGACGGCGTCGAGGGCGGCCAGGTCGTCGGCGCTCGGCCGCCAGGCGCCCGCGGCCACGTTGGCCTTGACCTGTTCGGGCGAGGTGGCGCCCGCGATCACCGAGGCCACCGCGGGCTGCGCCGCCAGCCCGCCGATGGCGACGTCGAGCAGCGACAACGACCGCTCGGCGGCGAACGCCTCGAGTCGCTCGACCACGTCGAAGCGCTGCTCGGTGAGCTCGCCCGCGCCCCGTGGCCCCGCGAGGCGCGTGCCCTCGGGCGGGGTCTCGCCCCGGCGGTACTTGCCGGTGAGCAGGCCGTTGGCCAGGGGGAAGTACGGCAGGAGCCCGATGCCGTACCGCTCGCACGCCGGCACGAGGTCGGCCTCGACCCCCCGGTCGAGCAGGCTGTAGTGGTTCTGCGCGCTGACGAAGCGCTCGGATCCCCGGGTGCGGGCCAGCCACTCGGCGTCGGCGACCTGCCAGGCGGCCAGGTTCGACGAGCCGACGTACCGCACCTTCCCCTCGCGGACCAGTTCGGTCAGCGCCGCCAGGGTCTCCTCCATCGGCGTGACGCCGTCGGGCCGGTGGAGCTGGTACAGGTCGATCCAATCGGTGCGCAGCCGCCGCAGCGACCGCTCGACCGCCCGCCGGATGTAGCGCCGCGAGCCGCGGGCTCCCCAGTCGGGCCCGTTGGCGCCGCCGACGTCCCAGCCGAACTTGGTGGCGACGACGACCTGGTCGCGGCGGCCGTCGAGGGCGGTGCCCAGGATCTCCTCGGAGTCGCCGTAGCTGTCGGCCGTGTCGAACAGGGTGACGCCTTCGTCGATGGCGGCGTCGACGACAGCGCGCGCCTGGTCGAGGCCGATACGACGACCGAAGTTGTTGCACCCGAGCCCGACGCGCGACACGACGAGCCCGGACGTGCCGAGGGGGCGGAGATCGAGCGATGCGGTCACGGGACGACCCTACGGCGGCCGGCCCGCATCCACGCCCGCCGGTCAGTCGACCGAGACGACCTCGACCTCGAGCTCGGCGCCGGTGGGGGCCGTGAACGACACGGCGTCGCCGGGCGCCGAGCCGATGAGCGCCTCACCGAGGGGCGAAGAGGGGCTGATGACGTCGAGGTCGTCGTGGCGCTCCTCGATGGAGCCGACCAGGTAGCGCTCGACCTCGTCGTCGCCCGCGTAGCGGATCGAGACGACCGAGCCGTGCGACACGACGTCGCCGCCCTCGGCCTCGACGATCTCGGCGTTCTCGAGCATGTAGGCGAGCTGCGCGATGCGGCCCTCCATCTTCCCCTGCTCTTCCTTCGCCGCGTGGTAGTCGCCGTTCTCGGAAAGATCACCCAGCTCGCGGGCGGTCTCGATCTTGCGGGCGATCTCGACCCGGCCGCGCGTCGTCAGGTCGTCGTGCTCGGCCTCGAGCCGGTCGTACGCCGCCTGCGAGAGGTGGTGGGTCTGTCCCATAAGTCCTACAGAGTAACGCCGCCCGCGGCCGGACCAGTCGGAGCTCAGTTGACGCCGGCGGCGGGCAGGGTGGACACTTGCCGGCGATGAACCGCCCGTGCACCCCGGTAATCATCATCCTGTAGCGGACGTCGGCACCCCGATGTCCGCTCACGACCGTCCACTTCGGTGGGCGGTTTCTCATTTCTCGGGCCGGTTGCGCGGGCAGCGGGCCGGGTCGGGACACCAGACGTAAGACGGAGACGCAGTGAGCCACAAGATCGCAGTCATCGGCGGCGACGGCATCGGGCCCGAGGTCATCGCCGAGGCCCTCAAGGTCGTGCGCGCCACCGGCGTCGACCTGGACACCGTCGACTACGACCTGGGCGGCGCCCGCTACCTCCGTGACGGCACGATCCTGCCCGACAGCGTGCTCGACGAGTGGCGGGGCGTCGACGCCATCCTGCTCGGCGCGGTCGGCACCCCCGACGTCCCGCCCGGCGTGATCGAGCGGGGCCTGCTGCTGAAGATGCGCTTCGACCTCGACCTCTACATCAACCAGCGGCCGTTCGTGGACGCCGACACCGGCATCGACATGGTGGTGATCCGCGAGAACACCGAGGGCCCCTACGTCGGCGAGGGCGGCGTGCTGCGCAAGGGCACCCCGCACGAGGTCGCCACCCAAGGGTCGGTCAACACCCGCATGGGCGTCGAGCGCTGCGTCCGCTACGCCTACGAGCTGGCCGAATCCCGCAGCCGCAAGCACCTCACCCTGGTCCACAAGACCAACGTGCTCACCTTCGCCGGCGACCTGTGGCAGCGCACGTTCGACGAGGTGGGCGCCGGTCATCCCGACGTCGCCACCGCCTACAACCACGTGGACGCGGCGTGCATCTACTTCGTGTCCGACCCGCAGCGCTACGACGTGATCGTCACCGACAACCTGTTCGGCGACATCCTCACCGACCTCGGCGGCGCGGTGTCGGGCGGCATCGGGTTCGCCAGCTCGGGCAACCTGAACCCGGCCCGCACCGGCCCGTCGATGTTCGAGCCGGTCCACGGCTCGGCGCCCGACATCGCCGGCCAGGCCAAGGCCAACCCCACCGCCGCCGTGCTGTCCGCGGCGATGATGCTCGACCACCTGGGCGAGGCCGACGCCGCCGCCCGCATCCGCAAGGCCTGCGCCGACCCGTCGGCCCAGGGCGGATCCACGCCCGAGATCGGCGACGCCCTCGCCTCCCGGGTCTGACCCACCCGACCCCGACGACCACGCACTCCGACCAGCACACCCGACACGAGGGGAACCCACCGACATGCCCATCACGCCCACTCCGCAGATCTGGTTCAACGGCGAGCTGATCCCCTGGGACGAGGCGAACATCCACATCCTCACCCACTCGCTCCACTACGGCATGGGGGTGTTCGAGGGCATCCGCGCCTACGAGACCGCCGACGGCCCCGCCGTGTTCCGCCTCACCGACCACATGAAGCGGTTCGAGGCCTCGGCCCGGATCCTGATGATGCCGCTGCCGTACTCGGTCGACGAGATGGTGCAGGCGGTGAAGGACACGGTCCGCTCGACCGGCCTGGCGTCGTGCTACGTCCGGCCGATCGCCTACTACGGCTACGGCGAGATGGGCCTCAACACGCTGCCGTGCTCGACCGACGTGGCCGTCGCCTGCTGGCCGTGGGGCGCCTATCTGGGCGACGACGCCCTCACCAAGGGCGTGCGCATGAAGATCTCGACGTGGACCCGCCACGACCACAACTCGATGCCCCCGGCGGCCAAGACCACCGGCAACTACGTCAACAGCTCGCTGGCCAAGGTCGAGGCCCTGAAGGCCGGGTACGACGAGGCGATCCTGCTGAACGGGGCCGGCATGGTGTCCGAGTGCACGGGCGAGAACATCTTCGTCGCCCGCCACGGCAAGCTGCTCAGCCCGCCCCTGTCGGCCGGTGCGCTCGAGGGCATCACGCAGAGCACGGTCATGGCCATCGCCCACGACTTCGGCTTCGACATCGGCCTCGGCGACCTGTCGCGCAGCGACCTCTACATCGCCGAGGAGATGTTCGTGTGCGGCACCGCCGCCGAGGTGTCGTCGGTGCGGTCGGTCGACGACCGCGAGATCCCGTGCCCCGGGCCGATGACGCTCGCCATCGGCGAGGAGTACCACAGGGTCGTGCGCGGCGAGGTCGACCGCTACAAGGACTGGGTCGAGCATGTCGGGTGACACGCCGGCCGGCGCGGGGTCGGCGCCCGCCGTACCGACGAGCGTCGACATCTTCGACACCACCCTCCGGGACGGGGCGCAGTTCGAGGGCATCTCGCTGACCGTCGAGGACAAGCTGCGGGTCGCCGAGCAGCTCGACTGGCTGGGGGTGCGCTGGATCGAGGGCGGCTACCCGCAGGCCAACCCCCGCGACGCCGAGTTCTTCCGCCGCGCCGTCCGGGAGCTGACGCTCGACACGGCGACGCTCGTCGCCTTCGGCTCGACCCGGCGTCCGCTCGGCAAGGTGGACGTCGACCCGACGCTGGCCGCCCTGGTCGAGTCGGGCGTGTCGACGTCGTGCATCGTCGGCAAGGGCTCGGCCTTCCACGTGACCGAGGCGCTGGGCACCACGCTCGACGAGGGCGTCGCCATGGTGTCCGACTCCGTGCGGTTCCTGCGGGCGGCCGGCCAGCGAGTGTTCTTCGACGCCGAGCACTTCTTCGACGGGTACAAGGCCGACCCCGAGTTCTCGCTCCGGGTGCTCGAGGCGGCGGCCGTCGAGGGCGCCGAGGTCCTCGTGCTGTGTGACACCAACGGTGGCTCGCTGCCCCACGAGGTCCAGCGGATCGTGGCCGAGGTCGCGGCCTACTTCGGCCCCGATCAGCAGCTCGGCATCCACACGCAGAACGACAGCGGCTGCGCCGTGGCCAACTCGGTGGCCGCCGTCGTCTCCGGCGTCACCCACGTCCAGGGGACGGTCAACGGCTACGGCGAGCGCACGGGCAACGCCAACCTCATGACGGTGGTGCCCGACCTGCAGCTCAAGATGGGCATCGCCTGTCTGCCCGAGGGGCGCATCGAGCGGCTCACCGCGGTCAGCCGGCACGTGGCCGAGCTGGTGAACCTGCCGCCCCACGCCGCCGACCCCTACGTCGGTGCGTCGGCGTTCGCCCACAAGGGCGGGCTGCACACGTCCGCGCTCGGCAAGATCGGCGGGGCCAGCTACGAGCACATCGACCCCGCGATTGTGGGCAACCACACGCGGGTGCTGGTGTCCGACCTGGGTGGCCGGGCCGGGATGTCGCTGAAGGCCCGCGAGTTCGGCGTCGACCTCGACGACCGGGCCGCGGCCGAGCTGTCCGACCGGCTCAAGCACCTCGAGGCCGAGGGCTACCAGTTCGAGGCGGCCGACGCCTCCCTCGAGCTGCTCATGCGGGCGGCCAGCGGCTGGGAACAGCCGTACTTCCGGCTCGAGGGCTACCGGGTGACCACGTACCACCGGAACGCACTGCGCGGGGGCGCTCCGATCGAGGACGGCGAGTCGATCGTCGACACCGAGGCCTCGATCAAGGTGTGGGTGGGCGAGGAGCGGCTCGTGGCCATCGGCGAGGGCAACGGCCCGGTCAACGCCCTCGACGCGGCGCTGCGCCAGGTGCTGACGCAGCGCTACCCCGAGCTGGGCCGCATCCACCTCACCGACTACCGGGTGCGGGTGCTCGAGGGTGCGGCCGCCACCGGCGCGGTGGTGCGGGTGCTCATCGACTCGACCGACGGCGACCGCGCGTGGTCGACGGTCGGCGTGGACAGCAACGTCATCGAGGCGTCCTGGCAGGCGCTCGTCGACTCGCTCGTCTTCGGCATCCTCCACGCTTCCGACCCCACCTGACGACCCCGATCCGTTTTCTTCGCGGTTCTGCGCGCTCCGGTGCGCAGCACCGCGAAGAAACCATCGGGGTGCCCGTCGGGCGGTTCGTCCGAGCGGGGGAGCAGGACATATCCTCGCCGCCGTGGCCGCACCCGAGTACGTCCCGCAGCCGGCGATCGAGCACGTCCGCAGCTACGAGTCGCCGCCGCGCCGGCCGACGCAGTGGCACGCCGACCGGCCCGGCGACGAGGCCACCGTCGACGGGTTCGAGCGCGGCGCCCGGTTCGGCTCGCCCGGGCCCGACCAGGGGTACATCTACGTGCTCGCCCGGCGGTTCCAGGGCCAGTTGCAGCTCGCCGACGACGAGAGCGAGGACGACGCCATCGCCGGCGGTGTCGCGGTGGCCCTCAAGCGGGCGTCGCTGTTCGGGCGGGCGCCCGTGCTCCACGACCTCACGGTGGCGCTGACCGTGTGGGGGTTCCTCGGCGACGCCGCCCCCAGTCTCATCGCCTACCGCCAGCCGCTGTTCGCCGAGGTGGAGAACCCGCACCACTACCCCGAGCTGCGCCGCATCGTCGACCTGGTGCCCGACGACGTGCTGCGGATGACGCCGCAGCAGGTGGCCGACGCCCACCGCGTCGACTGGCGGAGCCTCCTGTCGATCTGATCGCCGGCCGCAGGGGCGGCTCGGGTCTGGGCGCGCCCGTCACGGGGGACCCGTGGCGCGGGGATTGCGGTACGTAGACTCGTTGCCACCCTGTGTCACTGCTGTGCGGGCCACCCCGCACACCTGATCTCCCGAGGGGTGACCAGTGCCTGATTCGTGGAACCCGCCGACAGGGCCGCCCAACGGCGTCCCGGTGCACCCGGCCGACGCCAAGCGTGAGCTCGAGGACGCCGTGGCCGCCGCGACCGCCCACGATCGGACCCTGCGCGCCCGCGTCGCGGCGCTGGCCGCGGCCCGGGTCGAGGCCGGCGTCCGCCTCGACGCGGCCACCGCCGAGATCGAGGACGCCCGCGCCCTCGCAAAGCGGGCGCTCGTCGGCGCCAACGAAGCCGCGCGTGCCGGCCAGCGGGCCGACGCGGCCCGGTTGACCGGCGCAGCCCAGGTCTTCGCCATGCGCCTGCGCGACGCCCGCGCCGCCGTCGCCGAGTGGGAGGCGGTCGTCGCGGCCGAGAACGCCCAACGCCAGGAGCTCGACGCCGCGCTCGGTGAGAACGTCGGCCGCCTGCAGGCGGTGGCCGCCGCCCGGTTGCCGATGCTCGGCGGGCGCAAGGCGGCGCGCAGCCAGGCGATGGTCGACGAGACGGTCGCCGCCCTGTCGGTGCCCGTCACCGAGATCGTGGCGCAAGCCGAGGCCGACGCCCGCGCCGCGCTGGCCGCGGCCGACGAGGCCGCTCGCGCCGCGGATGCGGTGGAGGTCACCGTCGACGACCTGGAGCGAGAGGTCGACTACGGCGGGACCGACGAGATCCTGGACGAGCTGCGGGTCGAGCTCGGCCTGCCGACCGCCGACTCGACGCCCGAGGACGACGCTGCTGCCCCCGCTCCCGAGGCGGGTGCGGGTCATCCCGACGCGGGTACGGACGACGCCTCCCCGCCCCAGACACCGCCCGTGCCCCACGCTTCCGGCGCCCGGTTCTGACGCCCGCGCCCGCGGGGTCGCGGGCGGGCGCGTCACACCCTCCGAGTAGCCTGAGCCCCGATGGCCGCCGCCTCACCTCGCCTCCGCTTCGCGCCTTCGCCGACCGGCTACCTGCACGTCGGCGGCGCGCGCACGGTGCTGTTCAACTGGCTGGTGGCCCGCCGCGAGGGCGGCGAGATGGTGCTCCGCATCGAGGACACCGACACCGAGCGCAACCGGCCCGAGCTCACCGACGACATCCTCGAGCAGATCCGCTGGCTCGGCCTGGCGTGGGACGGCGACCCCGTCCACCAGAGCGACCGCCTGCACCTCTACACGAAGGCCGCCGACGAGCTGTTCGCCGCCGGCCGCGCCTACTGGTGCGACTGCACGCCCGAACAGGTGCAGCAGCGTGCCCGCGACCGCGGCGGCCCGCCGGGGTACGACGGGTTCTGCCGCGACCGGGGCCTCGGCCCGGGTGCGGGCGCCGCGCTGCGCTTCCGCGTCCCCGACGCGGGCAGCACGACGTTCGCACGACCTCGTGCGCGGCCAGGTGACGTTCGAGAACGCCAAGCTCGAAGACTTCGTCCTGCTGCGGTCGAACGGCATCCCCACCTTCCTGCTCGCCAACGTGGTCGACGACGCCGACATGGGCATCACCCACGTGGTGCGCGGCGAGGAGCACGTCAACGGCACGCCCAAGTACCTCCTCATCGCCGACACGCTCGGCCTCGACCACCACCCGGTGTTCGCCCACCTGCCCGTCCTCGTGAACGAGCAGCGCAAGAAGCTGTCCAAGCGGCGCGACTCGGTGTCGGTGGCCGAGTTCCGGGCCGCGGGCTACCTGCCCGAGGCGATGGTCAACTACCTCGCGACGTTGGGGTGGGGCGCGCCCGACGGGGTCGAGATCCGGCCGCTGGCCGAGATCGTCGACCTGTTCCGGCTCGAGGACGTCACCCAGTCGCCGGCGTTCTTCGACACGAGGAAGCTCCAGCACTTCAACGCCGAGTACATCCGGGCGCTCGACCCCGACGCGTTCGTCGAGCGGGCCCGCCCCTTCTTCGCCCACGGCGAGGCCACCGAGGCCGTGCTGCGCCCGCTGGCCGAGTTCGTGCGCGACCGGGTCCGACTGCTGACCGAGGTCGAGCCCATGGTCGACTTCCTCCGCGAGGACGCGGTGACCTTCGACGAGGCGTCGTGGCAGAAGCACGTGGCGAAGCACGGCGAGCGGGCGGCCACGATGCTCGACGCCGCCATCGAGCGGTTGGCCGAGTGCGAGTGGGAGGCGCCGGCCATCGAGGCCGCGCTCCTGGACGCGGCGGCGGCCGCCGGGTTCGTGAATGCCGAGGGCAAGCCCCAGTTCGCCAAGGCCCAAGGGCCGGTGCGGGTGGCGGTGACCGGGCGGGGCGTGGGCCCGCCGCTGTACGAATCCCTCGCGGTCCTGGGGCGCGGGCGCACCCTCGATCGCTTGCGAGCAGCCCGCGCCGCACTGTGAGCACGGCCGGCCTCGAGGCCGCCCCGCCGGTCACCAAGCCCCGGGGCAAGCGCGGGGCAAGCGCCGGTTCCCGGTGTGGCGCTGGGGCTTCCGCGTCGCCCTTCTGGTCGGGGTGGCGGTGCTCGTCTACGTGCTGGTCACCCTCGTGCAGGTGGTCCTGGCCAGCCGGCGCGACGGTGCGGCGTCCGCCGACGCCGTCGTCGTCCTGGGGGCGGCGCAGTACGACTGCCGGCCGTCGCCCGTGCTGGAGCAGCGGCTCGACCACGCCCGCAGCCTCTACGACGACGGAGTGGCCTCGACGATCGTCGTCACGGGCGGCAAGCGCGAGGGCGACCGGTGCACCGAGGCCCAAGCCGGCGCCGACTACCTGCGCGCCGACGGCGTGCCCGACGAGGACCTGCTCCTCGAGGTGCAGGGCCGCAACTCGTGGGAGTCGCTGGCGGCCGCCGCCCTCATCCTCCGCGACCGCGACATGACCGACGTCGTCCTGGTCACCGACGGCTACCACGCCCTCCGGGTCCAGGCGATCGCCGACGACCTCGGCCTGAACGCCTCGGTCTCGCCCAGCCACCGCGGCGGGTCGGTGCCCGACTACGTCCGCGAGACCGCGGCGGTGGCCGTCGGGCGCGCTGATCGGCTTCGACCGCCTGGTCGACCTGGACACCCAGGTCGAGGACCAGATCGACCAGTCGATCTCGAACGACCAGCCCCCCGCCGACGCCACGACGGTCCCGTGATCGACGTGCGATCGGATCATGCCGACAGGTAGGGTGTCGGCTCCGCCTTCGGGGGTGGTGTAATCGGCAACACTACTGGTTCTGGTCCAGTCATTGGGGGTTCGAGTCCTCCCCCCCGAGCCATCGAGGCACGGCAAAGCCCCAGGTCACAGGCCTGGGGCTTCGTTCGTTCCGCGCTCGGGTGTCCCAGTCGTCGGCTTGTACGACCGTGATGATCTCGGTGCGCACCTGCGCCCCTGATCGGCCGATGCGGGCGTCACTCGTGATGAGGGCGACCGCGTGCCGTTCGGCAGCGGCGACGTAGATGCCATCGGGGTAGCGCAAGGCGCCTCGCGCGAGTTCCCACGCCCGATGGACGTCGGCCCAGGGGGTCGCCTCGATCGTGATCTCGAGCGACTGGGCATCGGACAACGCCGTGTCGACGTCCTCCGCCGTGAGGGGATGGCCGGGCCGGTTCGCGGCGGCACGGAGGCCCGACATCAGCTCGATCGCGAAATGGCCGGGAGCGACCAGTGGTTCGGACGCGGCGTGGTCGGCGAGTGCGCGGCGGCGACCACGCCTCTGGGGCCGGGGTCAGCCACCGCGTCGATGACGAGCGACGCGTCGACGATCACCGCGTGGGCCGGGTGCCCAGCTGCTCCGCCCGCGCTGTGTGTGCGTCGTCGATGGCGTCGAGCACGGCCGCCCGGTCATCGTCGCTGACCGCGGGTCGGCCGCGGAGGTGCTCGTCGATCCGCGAGAGCGCCGCGTGCCGGCGGAGCTGGGCCGCCCGGTCGTGGACGGCCTCGAGTAGATACGCCTGCAATGACCGGCCTTCCTCAGCCGCCGCTGCCGTAGGGGCGGGTGATGATCTCGAGCCAGTGGCCGCTCGGGTCGGCCCAGTACACACCGCGGCCGCCGTCGTGGTGGTTGATCTCGCCCTTCAGCTGCCCGGCCGGGTCGGCGAAGTAGTCGAGCCCGGCCGCCTGGATGCGGCCGAAGATCTGGTCGAACTCGTCCTCGCTGACGAGGAAGGCGTAGTGCTGGGGCACGATCTCGTCGACGTCGTCGTCGAAGTCGAGCGAGACGCCGTTGTCGACCTCGACGACGAGGAACGGACCGAACGGCACGGGCGCGGCCACGCCGAGCATCTCGCTCAGGAACGTCGCCGACTCCCGCTTGTCGCGTGACCGGACGATGGTGTGGTTGAGCTGGACGGCCATGGGCCCATCATCCTGCGCAGCCGTGGGCCTGCCAACGGGATTCGGGGCGGTCAGTCCCTGACGGCGTCGAGCTGGGCGGCGAGGCGCTTCGGGGCCACCTTCCGGAACGAGTCCTCGACGATGCCGGTGATCTCGTCCCAGTCGGGGTCGACGTCGAGGCGCACGCCGAGCCACCCGCTCGGCCCGACGTAGGGCGGGCGGAAGAACCGCTCGGGCTCCTCGGCGACCATCGCCTCCTGCACGCCGGGGGCGGCCGGGCACCAGATGGCGAGGCGCCCGTCACCGTGGTGGTCGTCGAGGAACATGGTCAGCGTCTTCTTCCCGCGGACGAACCATGCCGGCGACCCGTGGCTGAGCCGCTCGGTCACCTCGGGCAGCGCCATGCAGATCTCGCGCACCTTCGCCAGCTCGGGCCGCTCGGTCGCCATGCGGGAAGTCTGCCGGTGTCACCGATGGGCGCGCTTGGACGTTTGCGCCCTGGCACGATGGGCGGCGATGAAGACCGATTGGAACCCCGTGCTGCGGGGGGAGTTCGCCAAGCCGTACTGGGCCGACCTGCAGCAGTTCGTGGCGACCGAGCGCGCCCGGTCGACCATCTACCCGGCGCCCGACGAGGTCTTCGCCGCGCTGCACCTCACGCCGTACGCCGACGTGAAGGCCGTGATCCTGGGGCAGGACCCGTACCACGGACCGAACCAGGCGCACGGGCTGTGCTTCTCGGTGCGCCCGGGGGTCCCGCCGCCGCCGTCGCTGCAGAACATCTTCAAGGAGCTCGAGTCCGACCTCGGGATCCCGCCGCCCCAGCACGGCTGCCTCGACAGCTGGGCCCGCCAGGGGGTGCTGCTGCTCAACGCGTCGCTGACGGTCCGGGCCGGGCGGGCCGCGTCGCACCAGGGCAAGGGGTGGGAGACGTTCACCGACGAGGTGCTCAAGGCCGTGAACGACAAGCCCGAGCGGGTGGTGTTCATCCTCTGGGGCGCGTCGGCCCGCCGGAAGAAGGCGCTCATCGACACCAGCCGGCACGTCGTGATCGAGTCGCCGCACCCGTCGCCGCTGTCGGCGTCGAGCGGGTTCTTCGGCAGCCGCCCGTTCTCCCGGGCCAACGCCGCGCTGGTCGAGGCCGGGCGCGAGCCGATCGACTGGGCGCTCCCCGAGCGCCCGTGATCGGACCTCAGTCGGCAGCGGACGTGAGGGGCACCGGCGTCTCGAAGGTTCCCTGCATGCGCTCGGTCCAGGTGGACATGTCGGCCGTCGTCGGCAGGCCCAGCGACGCCAGCTCCTTGGCCACCGGGTGGTCGCCGAGCTCGAGCGTGACGCCCTCGCCGCCGACCAGGACCTGCGAGCCGGCCCCGCCCTGGCTGAAGGCGGTTGCGTGGGGCACGCCGTCGATCAGGGAGTAGGTCGTCATCGGCATGGGCGGCATCTCGTCGTCGCCGCCCCGGGGCAGCGTCAGCCGCAGGACGAGCTGGCCGTCCATCCGGAGCGTGCAGGTGACCGAGGTGTCGGCGTACTCGAGGGCGATGTCCTCGACCGTCTTCGGGAACCCCCAGATCGTGCGGCCCGCCTCGCAGGTGAAGGACTGGTTCACCGGCAGCCGGGTGATGAACGTGCCCGCCTGGTCGGCCGGGCCGCCCGCCGGCGTGACGAAGAACGTCACGCCCACCTCGAGGTAGTCGCCGAGGTCGTTGTCGCGGTAGTCGATCACCGCCAGCACGACCTGACACCGGCCCGGCGCGGTCTCGACGAGGTCGAACGCCTCGGGCACCAGGGCCCGGGCCGCACCCGCATCGACGTCGAACATCGCGGTGCCGGCGGACGCGTCGCGCACGACGCAGGGCATCGTGACTGTCTGGCCGGCGATCTCGTAGGTGGCTGGTTCGGGCTGCGGCGATGACACGGCGGGATCCCCTTCGTCCTCGTGGCGTCGGCCGATCGTAGGCTCCCCGGTGGCCCCGGCACCCGCTGCGGCTGCCTCGTCGAGAGAGTTTCGGGCGGCCCCAGTGGCCGGATATGCTGTCCCGTCCACCCAAGCCCCCATCGTCTAGTGGCCTAGGACACCACCCTCTCAAGGTGGCGACACGGGTTCGAATCCCGTTGGGGGTGCCACAGAATCGCAGGTCAGAGGCCCTCCCCGGAGGGCCTCACCGAGTTTTTGGGCGAGCTTGCCAATCCCTTGCCAATCCAAGGCCTTAGTGCAGCGGAGGTTGGCCATGAAGGGATACATGCGAGCGTGCTCCGGCGGTTGGGAGCTGCGGGTGTACGCCGGTCGAGATGCGGCGACAGGACGGAAGCGCTACCTGACGCGGACGGTGCGGGGTGGGAAGCGGGAGGCACAGCGAGTGCTGGCGGCGCTCGTGGTCGAGGCCGCCGAGATAGGTGCCCCACGGCAAGGCACCGTCGCCGAGCTCATGAACGAGTGGCTCGCTCACGCCGAGCGGGACTTCAGTCCCAAGACTGTGCTCGAGACTCGTCGGTTCATCGACCGGGCCTTGGCGCCGAGGATTGGTGACCGGCCCCTCACCAAGCTTCGGCCCCGGGACCTCGATGTTCTCTATCGCGAACTGAGTTCGTGCGGCGGGCGGGATGGGCGACCTCTAGCGCCGGCCACGGTAAGGAGGATCCACGGGATCATTCATCGTGCGCTCGCGCAGGGTGTCCGATGGGGATGGATCGCGAAGAATCCCGCTGAGCAGGCCACCCCGCCGCGTGTGCCCACGCCGAGGATCCAGCCACCATCACCGGATCAAGTTACGCGACTGATCGACGTAGCAGCAGAGAAGGATCCGCCGCTCGCCACATTCGTGATGCTGGCGGCCGTCACAGGTGCTCGCCGCAGCGAGCTCCTCGCCCTGCGGTGGTCCGACCTGGATCTCGACCGCGGCGTCGTAGACATCGCTCGGGGCGTCGTCCTGGGACGTGACGGTGTTGTCGAGAAGGAAACCAAGTCGCACACGACACGTCGTGTTGCGCTCGACCGAACCGCAGTGCAGCTCCTAGTCGGTCACCGTCGCCGGGTCGAGCACGCGGCGCACCTGTGTGGGACCGGATTCCCTGAATCGGGATACGTGTTCAGTCACGAGCCCGATGGAAGCCGACCCTGGAGGCCTGACGCCGTTACGCACTCGTTCGTCCGCCTTCGCACCAAAGCAGGATTGCCCAGCGTGCGCCTCCATGATCTGCGGCACTTCGTCGCCACGAGGCTGCTGTCGTCGGGAGTGGATGTCAGAACCGTGGCGGGCCGACTCGGACACCGAAACGCCGCCACAACGCTCAACGTGTATTCGCACTTCTTGGTCGAGGCCGACCGTGAGGCCGCCGACCTGATCGGTCGGCTGGTCGGTGCGTCCGGGGTGAGCCGCCCGCTCGAGTCAGGTGCAGCGAACGCCGTCGGCGGGGACGTCCTGGAAGGTCATGGCGAGCAGGCCTTGAGCTCTTCCCCGGGTCAGTACTCGACGGATGAAGTGGGCGTTCAGTGACGAGAGCCGGCGCGCTGGCCGGTTTGTAATCGCCGCCGCCGTAGTCGACACCAGAGACGTCAATGCGACACGGGGTGCGCTGCGAGAGTTCCTGCGACCAATCAGCATCGTGTGCAGGGCCGTGACTATTCGGCCGACCTGCTCCTCCAGGGGACTCAGCTCGCCACGTCGACACCGCGGTGCACCGCTAGCCAGCCCGCCCAGGCCCGGCGGACGCGCTGCGGCAACACCAGATCTGGCCAGAGGTCGACCAGGTCGTCGACAACCACGTAGAAGCGGACATCGTCGTCTGTCCCCTCGGCAAGCACTTGCTCGTAGACCCGAGCACGATCTGCCCGATCGTTGAGGTCATAGCGGCGGCGCGGCCCACTCCAACGAACCCGAAGCGGCAACTCGACCACCCCCTGCGCCTTGACCACGCGGGGATCATCCACACCGTCCGGGATCGCGACCAGGCGCGCGCTCGGGCCCAGCGTCGAACTGCGCTCACGCGTGAACCGACCCATACAGCAAGCGTACGCATCGCCACCCCGCCCCAACGCGATCCAGACCATCGCGCAGTCCGCAGCCGAACGCGGACGGGCCCCGTCTAGCCCGGACATCGTGAGCGACGCGTGGAGCCCTTCGTCTTGCTCCTGACGGTGGCGACGGGCGCGAGCCCAGCGGCGTGGTCGGAGGACGCGGGTCATGGGGCGCATGTTCGGTAGGTGAGCTTCGGGGGACTGGCGAGCAGCTCACCGACTCTCTGCCTGTCGGGCTGAAGGTTGACCGACGACAGATCGCCGGTTCCGTGTTCGCCGACGGCGCGCTCGGGACTGTGGTTCTGTGCGCCCCGAGGCGGCATTAGTCCGCGAACACGTCGCGGCTGTGCTGCACGAAGAATGTGTGGTCGTGCCCCTTGTTGGGATCCTCCGCGTTGTACTTCGCGCTTGTCGCCGATCCATCGGGGAGGTGCTCTTCGGAGTAGATCGCGCCCACAGGACAGACATCGGGCTGGTAGCACGCGGTGCAGGACGTGCATTCCTCGAGGTTCACGTACAGCAGACTGGCGCCGAAGACCGCGATGGCACCGGGATCCGCGGCGTGGGTGGTTTCGATGGTGCCGCTGCCCGCTTCGTCCTCGGAGAACAGCACGTTCTGCTGCGGATCGAACTCATAGATGCATTGCACCGGGCAGACATCGACGCAGGCTCGATCCTTCACGTCGATGCATGCCTCGGTGATGATCGCGAGACCAGCCATGGCTCAGCTCCTCACATTCTTCGTTGATCGGCCCGAATGGCCCAGCGCGGGGCACGCCCACCAACCGGTGGCGAGGCTATTCGGCGGCGTGTCGTCGCCGACGAACCAGTTGCCGGCCGCGGCCGCAACGTCCGGGCACCAGCGGTCCCGCCAGTGCCCTGTGGTGCGATGTGCTGATGACGCCCACCGAGACGGTGCTCGCAAGCTGGTGCCGGGCCTGTGCGGGTGACCGCTCACGTGGTCGTGGGCGGCGGATTTCGAGGGTGGCGAGTCAGGCATCGTGAACCCTGCCTGGCGTGTGTTCTCGGCTGCCGGGGTTCGTCCCGACGAGCACGTCGAGCATTTCGCCGATCGTCCGTTCGCGGGTGACGGAGTCGCGGAGTGGGAGATGCTCTTGGATCCGGTAGCGGTTGCGCCGCCCGGTCTTCTGCTTGACCAGGTATCCGGCTTCGACGAGATCGGCCACGATGCCATGTGCGCTGCGCTCGGTGATGCCGACCTCGACGGCGATGTCGCGGAAACGTATGCCTGGGTCGTGGGCGATGCAGAGCAGGGTGCGTGCGTGGTTGGTGAGGCAGCTCCAACTCGCCATGGCGTAACTGTACAGCAATTCCGGAAATACATTGCATGTTTATTGGTTCAGGTGTAGCGTTCGGGTTGACGCCGGAGCCGGTCATCTCCGATGGTCACCACTCCGGCGCAGAAAGGGGCTCCGAATGGAGGTCCTCCTCGTAATTGCTCGTCGTCGGCGCTGGCATCTACCTGTTCCGTCGTCTGCGGGCGCGTCCGGCTCACTGAGGCCCACCGACGGGCGGCGAGCCGCCCGTCGGACCCGCACCCGACCGGCGCCCGCTCTCTAAGGAAGGAGCACCGTGATGTTGATGCGCTTCGATCCCTTCCGAGAGCTCGACCGCACCGCCGAGCAGCTCACCCAGAGGCTCACTCCGCCGAGTGTCCCGTTCGACGCGGTGCGCCGAGGGAACAAGGTCATCGTCAACTTCGATCTACCCGGCGTCACCGAGAACTCCATCGACCTGACCGTCGAGCGCAACGTCCTTACCCTCAAGGCCGAGCGCGGGATCGATTGGCAGGACGACGACGAGGTCATCGCCAACGAGCGACGCCAGGGCACGTTCACCCGGCAGCTCTTCGTGGGCGACACCCTCGATACCAGCAAGGTCGAGGCGTCCTATGACCGGGGTGTCCTGACTGTGACGATCCCGGTTGCCGAGACGGCTCAGCCTCGCAAGGTCGCGATCGCGGGCACCGAGGGCAAGCCCGAAGCCATCCAGGCGGAGTCGACCGAGGCGTCGGCCAGCGCCGCGCCCAACTAGCCCGCCCCTAAGCCCGGTCGTTAGCGAAACGCTAGGCGGGCGTCTCCACGATCGAGTTCAAGACCGTGCGCGTCCTCGGAACCGAGCGCTCGGGGGCGCTGTGCTCCCCATCGCTTTCGGAGTGATCGTCACGTGCGGCCCTGCGGTCGTCGCCAGCTAGCCGCGCCTTGGTCGGGGGTTTCTGAACACTTCGGCGAAGCTCAGGTGGCGACCCGTTGGTGTTGGAGGAGGTGGTGGAGCTCGCGGTCGTAGGCGCGCGAGGCGGCGTGAACCACCGGCACGTCATGCACAGCGATGAACCGATCGATGTCGCCGAGGAGCCGGTCGTGGTTGTGACCCAACCCGGCCTGGGACGGAGTCTTGTAGTCCCGGTTCAACAAGAACCGCACCACCTGCCCCTCGGTCTGCAGCTGCGGCACGTGACCGGCCACCAAGACCCGGTCCACCGACAACAGCCTCAACGTCACCCGCTCGGCCAATAGCCTTGTCACCGACCTCATCGCGACGACCTCCCAAGGCTTCACACACTCCGGGTGTGAGCGACGAGGCCGACAGCGACGAGGGGGGACCGCACGCCGGACACCCCCCTCGTGGCGCGTCAACCCCCGAGCGAAGCTCAGACCGCCCCCACCCACCACCCCAGGCAACCCCGCGCGCGGCCCGGCTCGGCGGTCTGAGGTTCGCTCGTTAGTGCTCGGTGTCCGCAAGATCGGCGGACCACATGTGGCAGCCATCGGCCTCGTCGCCGACCGTGTGGGTTGCGTACCACAGACGGAGGCTCCCATCGTGCAGGTGGAGCATGCTCGGACTCCGCACCCGATCGTGGTCGCGATCGGGGTATCCGGGGCTGAGAGTCGTTCCCCGCCGGTCCCAGGTCACACCGTCGTCGGAGGTGGCCATGGCGATGGTGGCCCGAGTGCCGTCGTTGCTGACATAGAACATGGCGAAGTGCCGTTGTCGCATCAGCACCCAGGGCTCCGAGAGGGCAATCTCGTCGCGAGCGGGGTCGAGGACCGGTCCGACGCGGTCCCATGACGCTCCGTTTGGGGACACGGCGGCCAGGATCGCTGCCCGCCGACCGTCGTCGGTCCCGTCGTAGCCCGCGTAGAAGAGCCACCAGCGTTCGCCCGTCACGAGGAGGCAGGGATGGGTGGCGCCAACCGCGTCGGGCTCCCCTCGCTGCATAAACGTGCCCCGGGCCGCCCATCGGTGGCCGTCGTCGGAGGAGGCCATGTGAAGACGGGTGTCGGCCCCGTCGGACCCGGCGTAGGCCATCAGAAACCCCACGGGCGTGCGGACCACAGACGGCGCTTCGACTCCGAACGCGTCGCTTTCCCCGCAAGAGCCCGCGTCGACGCTGATCCCCAGCCGCTCCCAGGGCTGCCCTGGTGGCTGCACCGCCTCGAGGATCCGCCCGGTCGAGCCGTCGTGGCCCGAATACCACATCCGTAGCGTTCCATCGTCCTCCTCGAGGACCGACGGCCGGAACGCCCGGAGGCGGTCGAGGTCGGCCCAAGCTCCCGACACGGGGAGGACCTCGCGGTGGCACGTCCAGAACACGGTCAGGGTCAACGTACCAGCGGGGCGAGGACGTCCGCGACGGTGAGCGCAGGGAAGTTGGGGACTGGCCGCTCGCCACCCGACGCGAGCGCGCATCGCCGTCACACAGCAGTGCTTCGATCCCCTCCAGAACGGTGTCTGGGTCGTGGACCTCTCCAGCGGCGACGCGGACCACATTGTGACCGGGAACGCCGGTCCGGCGAAGTGGTCGCCAGACGGTCAGTCCCCACCGCCGCCGCGAACGCCCGGCGGGGGGCCACGGCGAGCAGGTGCCGGTTGGCGCGCCCGTAGTTGGCGGCCGCCGCCATGGCCGCGAGGTAGGCCTCGCCCTCGGGTGACCGCACCGGCACGCACGCCAACTGGCGGTCCGCGACGTGGATGCCATGGCGGGCCATCGCGGCCTCCACGCGCAGCACGTGGTCGGAGCAGACCTGGTGGCCGAGCCCGCGGGACCCCGAGTGGATCATCACGCACACCTGGCCCTCGTGCAGACCGAGCGCGGCGACCGCGGCCTCGTCGGCGACGAGGTCGACGGCTTGCACTTCGAGAAAGTGGTTCCCCGAGCCGAGGCTGCCCGCCTGATGCAGCCCCCGCTCGAGGGCGCGCTCGCTCGACGAAGGCGTGGGCATCGGCCGCGACCGGGGCGTGATCGCTTACTGCCGCATCGGCGAGCGATCTGCCCACACGCGGTTCGTGCTGCACGAGCTGTTGGGCTACCCGTCGGTCGAGAACTACGAACGCTCGTGGACCGAGTACGGCTCACTAATCGGGGTCCCCGTCGAGCGGTGACCCTTGGCAGGTCCGGTCGGACGGCGACCTGGCGACCCGTGCCGTCGACGACGGTCGCGCGCCTGGTTCGGCCGTCGTTGGCGACGACGGCGAGGAGGTCGCCGTCGGGTTCCGATTGACGGCGATGAAGGGCGCCAACGCGGGTTCGGGGCCGACGGTGAAGGCATAGCGCCCGGTCTCCATGTCCTACACGGCGACCGCCCTACCGGGCCCCATCCCGAGCACGACTGCATCCACCTCCATGGCCTCATTCATGGCGTGACCTTCCTCATGCTGCCACTCGTCGGATCGTGGTGCCGTGAGGTGCTGCGGCTGTGGCTGGCGGGCGAGGGCTGCGGGCGATCGCCCGGCTGGCCCGGGTGGACCGCAAGACGGTGCGCCGCTCTTCAGGCCTGCCTGCTGGACGACGACGGGATCCCAGCTGAGGGCGTCCACGGCGTACGGATCCAGCTGGCCAGCGCCGACGACATCGACCAAATGGTGACGCCGTCGCACCCACTGATCGCCCGCCAACGGCTGGCACTGGTCGCCACCGAGGCCCTCGTCGACCTAGTGGCCCAGGGCACGGTCGTCGAGGTCGCCAACGGCGTCATCCGTGGGGGTCAGCCGGAACGCATGCGCCCCTCAGGTCCCCGTCGCTAGGTAGCGCACACGCTCGCTGACGTGCACCGCATGGTCGCCGAGGCGCTCGTAGAACCGTCCGACGAGCGTGATCTGTAGGGCCGTGGCCAAGGGCAACTCGCCCCGGAGCAGCTCGTCCTCCAGGTCCTGGTGCAGGCGGTCGAGCCGGTCGTCGACCTGGTCGAGCGCCGCCGCGGCCTCGGGGTCGCGATCGGCCCAGGCGCTGGCGGCTCCCCGCCACATCTCGATGCAGGTCGCCCCCATCTCCTCGAGTAGCGCGCGCACACTGGGGGTGAGGGTGGCCGTCGCGCTGGTCACCGTCCGCGAGGCGATGTGCTCGGCGAGGTCGCCGCTGCGCTCGAGCTCGGGAACGACCCGGACCACCGACACGAGGTAGCGCATGTCGCCGGCCATGGGCTGCTGGGTGAGGAGCTCGTGCTCCGCGATGTGCTCGATGTCGGTCTCGAGCTGGTCGAGGACGCTGTCGTGGGCAGCCAGCTTGCGGGCTGATTCTGTGTCACTCGCCAGAATCACCTCTGTGGCGGTGGCGATCGCTTCGGTGACCAGCGCGAAGAGCCGGATGACGCTCGCGTTGATGTCCTCGAGCTGTTGGTGAAAACATCGGCGCAGCTCGTGTTGCGCGGACACACGCGGACCGTACCCGGCCTTCACGCGCCGGTCATTTCCAGACTGGGTCAGCTCCCGGCGGCCGTCGACGGCTTCTCGCGCTGGGATCTCGGTGCCTTCATGTGGGGCGATTGGCACGGCGACGAGGAGGTCGGCGATCTGCGGGTCGAGCGCCCCGACCTGGCGGTGGTCGGGAAGCTGCGGCGCCGTCGTTCCCTCTGCGCCGAGGAGTTCGCCTACGCACGTGGACGCACCGATCGGGTGCTGAAGGTCACGCTTCCCAGCCCCAGTCTCTTCGCGAACTTCTGGGATCCCGAGCGCGCTCCGCCCGACTACAGGAGCCTCGAGGACTTCCTCGCCGACGTCGCGGAGCTGCTCAGGGAGGAGGCCGACGAGCTGCAGGCCATGGGAGCCACCTATCTCCAGCTCGACGCTCCCCACTACACGATGGTGCTCGACCCCAGCTACCGGGGGTTCTACGCCAGTCGCGGCTGGCCGACCGAACGGTGGATCGAGCTGGGCCTCGAGCTCGACAACCGGGTCATCGGTGATCGTCCGGGGGTGACCTTCGGGTTCCACCTCTGTCGCGGGAACCAGGCGAGCCGCTGGCTCGTCGAGGGCGGCTACGACGCTGTCGCGGAGCAGATCTTCGGGGGTATCCGCGCTGGTCGCCTGCTGCTCGAGTACGACGATCCGCGCTCGGGGAGCTTCGAGCCGCTGGTGCGGGTGCCCACCGACCGGTGGGTCGTCCTCGGCCTCGTGACCACCAAGCGGTCCCATCTCGAGTCCGTCGACGACCTGGCGAGGCGAATCGAGGCGGCGAGCCGATACGTTCCCCTCGAGCGGCTCGCGGTCTCGCCGCAGTGCGGGTTCGCCACCTCGGTGCTCGGCAACGCGCTCACGATCGACGCAGAGCGGGCGAAGCTCGCCCTCGTCGCGGCGGTAGCTCGACAGGTGTGGGGCTGAACCCGCTGCCGACGATCACGGTGAGCGCGATGCACACCCGACGGGGTCGAGTCGATCAACCGTCGCCAGCGTGCTTGCGCCGCCGGATCTTCCGCCCCATCCAGACGATCGGGTCGTAGCGGACGTCGACCACCCGCTCCTTGAGCGGGATGATCGCGTTGTCGGTGATGCGGATCCGCTCGGGGCACACCTCGGTGCAGCACTTGGTGATGTTGCACATCCCGAGTCCAGCGCGGGCCTGCAACAGCTCGCGCCGGTCGTTCGTGTCGAGCGGATGCATCTCGAGTTCGGCGTAGCGGATGAACAGCCGCGGGCCGGCGAACTCGGGCTTGTTCTCCTCGTGATCGCGGATCACGTGGCAGACGTTCTGGCAGAGGAAGCACTCGATGCACCGGTGGAACTCTTGGACCCGATCGATGTCGGCCTGCTGCATCCGGTAGGTGCCGTCGGGGTCCTTGGGCCTCGGGGTGAAGGGCGGCACCTGCTTGGCCGTCTCGTAGTTGAGCGACACATCGGTGACGAGGTCGCGGATCACGGGAAACGTGCTCATCGGCGCCACGGTGACCGGCTCGCCCGGGGGGAACAGGTTCATCCGGGTCATGCAGGTCAGCCGGGGCAGGCCGTTGATCTCGGCGCTGCAGGAGCCGCACCGGCCCGCCTTGCAGTTCCACCGCAACGCCAGGTCGCCGGCTCGGGTGGCCTGGACGCGATGGAGCACGTCGAGCACGACTTCTCCCTCCTCGGCCACGACCTCGTAGTCTCGGAACTCGCCGCCGCCGGCATCCCCCCGCCAGACACGCATGATGACATCGGCCGCCATCAGACGTCCTCGAGGAGGGCCTGGAGCTCGTCGGGGATCGGCGGGAGCGGCTCTCGGGCGAGCACGAGCTCGCCGTCCCGCTGCCGCACCACGACGTTCACCTTGCCCAGCTCGGGGTCGGTGCCGGGGTAGTCCTCGCGGGTCTGCGCGCCGCGGCTCTCGTTCCGCTCGAGGGCCGCTCTGGCGATGCACTCGGACACCGCGAGGAGCGACACGAGGTCGAGCGCCAGATGCCAGCCGGGGTTGAACAGCCGGTGCCCCTCGACTCGCACCTGCCTAGCCCGCTCCCCCAACACGGCCAGCTCGCCGAACGCCTTGGTGAGCTCGTCCTCGGTGCGGATGATGCCGACCATCGTCTGCATGCATTCCTGGAGGTCGTGCTGGATGGCGTAGGGGTTCTCGGTGCCCACCGCGACGAAGGGTTCAAGCGCAGTCCGGACCAGGTCCTCGACCTCGCTGGTGTTCACCACGGGGCGGACCGTCGCCGTCTCCGCGTAGTCGGCTGCACCCCGCCCGGCCCGTTGGCCGAACACCAGCAGGTCCGACAGGGAGTTGCCGCCCAGGCGGTTGGCGCCGTGCATGCCGCCGGCGACCTCGCCGGCGGCGAAGAGACCCGGGACGGTGGAGGCCTGGGTCTCGGCGTCCACCCGCACGCCACCCATCACGTAGTGGCAGGTGGGTCCCACCTCCATCGATTCCTTGGTGATGTCGACGTCGGCCAGCTCGAGGAACTGGTGGTACATCCCCGGCAGCCGTCGCGTGATGTCGTCGGGGTCGCGCCGCGTGGCGATGTCGAGGTACACCCCGCCGTGGGGGCTGCCCCGACCCTCCTTGATCTCGGTGTTGATGGCCCGCGCCACCTCGTCGCGCGGCAGGAGATCGGGTGTGCGCCGGACGCTCCTGTCGGTGTACCACCGGTCGGCCTCCTCCTCGGTCTCGGCGGTCTCGGCCCGGAACATCTCCGGGATGTACCGGAACATGAACCGCTCACCGCGCGCGTTTCGGAGCACGCCGCCGTCGCCCCTCACCCCCTCGGTGACGAGGATGCCGCGCACGGACGGAGGCCACACCATGCCCGTCGGGTGGAACTGGACGAACTCCATGTCGATGAGGTCGGCGCCGGCCCACAGGGCCAAGGCGTGGCCGTCGCCGGTGTACTCCCAGGAGTTCGAGGTCACCTTGTAGGCCTTGCCGATCCCACCCGTGGCCAGGACGATCGCCGGGGCACGGAACACGACGAAGCGGCCCGACTCCCGCCAGTAGCCGAGGGCGCCCGCGATGCGGCCCCCGTCGGCGAGGAGCCGGGTGATCGTGCACTCCATGAAGACCTCGATCCCGGCCTGGACCGCGCGGTGCTGGAGCGTGCGGATCATCTCGAGCCCGGTCCGATCGCCCACGTGCGCCAGCCGGGCGTACCGGTGACCACCGAAGTCGCGCTGGAGGATGCGGCCGTCCGGCGTGCGGTCGAACAGGGCGCCCCACTCCTCGAGCTCGAGCACCCGCTCGGGGGCCTCCTGGGCGTGGATCTGTGCCATCCGCCAGTTGCAGAGCAACTTGCCGCCCCGCATGGTGTCCCGGAAGTGGACCTTCCAGTTGTCCTCCGGGTAGACGTTCGCCAGCGCCGCCGCGATCCCGCCCTCGGCCATCACCGTGTGCGCCTTGCCGAGCAGCGACTTGCACACCACCGCCGTCCGCGCCCCCTGGGTGGAGGCCTCGATGGCAGCCCGGAGCCCGGCCCCGCCGGCCCCCACGACGACCACGTCGAACGCGTGCGACTCGTAGTCGACCATCAGAAGAACCTCGGGTCGCGGATGGTGCCAGTGGCGACCAGGCGGACGTAGAGGTCGGTGAGGGCGACAGAGACCAGGCTCACCCACGCGATCGGCATGTGGCGGGCGTTGAGCGACGAGACGAGCCGCCAGAGCCGGTAGCGCCCGGGGGACCCCGAGAACACGTCGACGTGGCCGCCGCACAGATGGCGGCACGAGTGACAGGACAGGGTGTAGGCGCCCAGCAGCACGGCGTTGACGAGCAGGATCACAGTGCCCATGCCCATGCCGACCCCGCCGGGGAAGGCGAACGCCCTCAGCCCATCCCAGAACAGGATGATCGGGAACGGAAGCGTCAGGTAGAAGAAGTACCGGTGGACGTTCTGGAGGCTGGCGGGAAACCGGGCCTCACCGGTGTAGCGGGGCCGTGCGTCTCTCACCGCGCACGCCGGCGGCGACCACAGGAAGGCGCGGTAGTAGGCCTTGCGGTAGTAGTAACAGGTGAGCCGGAAGCCCAGCGGAATGGGCAGGATCAACAGCGCCGGCGAGAGGGTCCACCAGTCGCCCACGACGTCCCAGGTGGTGTGCTCGCAGTTGGCCGCCAGGCACGGCGAGTAGAAGGGCGAGAGATACGGGTCGGCGTAGTAGTCGGCGTTGACCAAGGCCGCCCAGGTGCCGTACACGACGAAGGCACCCAGCACGGCGGCCGTCACGAGCGGCGGCACCCACCAGGCGTCGGTCCTGCGGGTCACCGTGACGGAGGTCATCGCCTACTCCAGCAACTGCTCTGGTTCCTCGGGTCGCGGTTGGAGGCTTGCGCGGCGAATCGTGCGCACGCAGGCGTTCCACCGGAGCAGCGCCTCGTCGTCGCCGTCAGGACGGAGGGCGGCGGCCTTCTCGAACCGATCCATCGCCTCCCGAAAGGTGTCGAAGGCGGACGCCCGGGCCATGCCTCGGCGGAGGTAGGCCCAGGCCTGCCGCTCGCGGATGATCCCGCCGTAGTAGTTGCGCTGATATTCGTCGGTGAGGCGCGCAAGATAGTCGCCCGCGCGTTGTGCGCTCAGCGAAGCGCCGACCTTCCCGAACTGATCGGTGAGCGCCAGGATCAGCGTGATCAAGGCGTCCTGGTTGTCCCGCTCAGCGTCGAGGATGTCGAGGCAGATGCTCTCGGCCTGCTCCGGCTCGCTCAACAGCCGGTAGCGCTCGGCCTTCTCGAGTGCCCTGGGGATGGACGCAATCGAGATCGGCTTCAGGTCGAAGGGCTCGGACATGACGTCCCTCCCTCCATCACGGCCGGACGCCACCGCGTCCGCCGGTACGCATGGTACGAGGCTTGTCGCCGGTGCGGGTGAGGACCGTGAGTGGGCGATCTCTACCGGCGGGGCTGCTGGCGGGAACGCGCTTCGAGGCGAGCCATTAGCTTCTCGAAGTGGGGCAGCTCCGCCGGGCGCCCGGGCGGGCCGCCGGGGGTGGGCCGGTAGCTGGGGACTCCCACCGCGGTGACGAGCAGGCAGCTGGCACGGGTGGCGAACGCGGCGCGGATCTCGTCGTCGAAGAAGGTGAGGCCGGTGGCACCGTGGCCGAGAGCATGGGCGGCGAGGAGCAGGCGCCCGTTGACGATCCCGGCCTCCAGGTGGGCGGCCCGGTAGCCGCGGGGGCCGAACGCGTCGAGGATCGCGTCCAGGTCGGCGGACTCGAACACTGTGTAGGCGCTGTCGCCGCCCAGGGGCTGGCCGAGGCACAAGTACGTGGCCAAGTCGCGCACGTCGGTCTCGGTACCCGCTCTGTGGCGCCCGAGCGTGCCGGCGCCCCACTGGTACAGCCCCGGCGCGTGTCCCTCGACGCCGTGGATGGCCAGCTCGTGGGTGAGCAGGGTGTGGCCGGCGGGGACGGCGTCGGCGGGCACCGGGCGGGTGGCGGCGCTGAGCACCCAGGTGAGGGCAACCGGCGGGACGGTCCGGCGCACCATGAGGCGAGTGGAGCCGCGGCGCAGAATGAGCGTCTCCATCGGGTCCCGCAACTCACCGTCACGAGGGACGTCAAGGGTCCTTGGCGCAGCGGGTCCGATCCACCTCCCGTGGTCCCCGATACAGGCCTGTCGCCAGTTGGCCAGCTCGTCGGCGCCATCGAGGTTGGTGGCGGACTGGGCGTCGGTGACGAGCGGGAAATCCAGCGGGTGGGGTGACAGCGGCTCGACGTCCAGCCGGAGCTCGTCCAGCTCGGCGGGTTCGGCGGTCGTTCCCCGCTCCTCTGCCGGTTCGCCCACCGCCACGACCGCCACCGCGCACTCGGTGGTGCCGTCGATCCCCAGGATGTGGCTCACCTCCCTGTCCACGAACCCGAATGCAAGGTGGGCGGGCACGCCGTGAGCTGCGGCCACGGCCAGCAGGTTGGCGAGCAGGCTCCCCGCGTCCCAGAAAACGTGGCGCCATCCCCGTTCTGCGTACTTCCACGTGGTCCGCCAGGGGATGCCGGTGATGACGATCACCACCGGCGTGCCCGCCAACGCCGGCTCGCCGACCGCGTGGGCGAGGTGCGCTCGCACGTCGACGGGGCGGACACGAGCCAGGCCGAACGGGTCCAGCTCGACGTGATACAGCCCTGTGGCCAGGCCGATCACCGCACCGCACGCCGCGTAGAGCTCCAGGGGATGGAGGTTGCCTGCCGAGGCGCTGGCCCGAAACCAGTTCCGCCGCTGGCCTTCGTAGGTGTAACGGGTGACCCCAGCGGAGAAGTACAGGAGACGGGCGAGAATCGTCGCGTCGAGCGCGGCGGACGTGACCGGTGGGCCGTGGCCCGCCAGGACCTCCAGCGCGGTGGGTGCATCAGCTGGCGGGTCGAGGTCGGTCGGAAGTGGCAGCCGTTCGAGGTTCTGGTACCGCTTGAACGGTGATGGCCGGTCGGCGGGGTCCATGGCCCGGAACCCCCGTACCACGTGGTGGCGGGCGTGGGGACGTGGCGAGTGCGATGTCTCGTCGTGATAGCGACGGATCAAGGCAACGCCGTCCACACCCCGATGCATACCCGCGGCTACCGGCTTCTCCACCTGCACCCCCCACGCCGGCTCTCGTCGAGAGCCTCATGCGACGGCGGTCGCTGTGGCGCCGGGCCGCCCGCTGCTGCGGTCGCCGGTCGCCGGTCGCCGGTGGGGCCTACCAACGGTGGGCGACATCGATCACTACCCGTGATCCGTCGGCGGGACCGGACAGGACGAACACGCGGAACGGCAGCCGGGCCCGCACGCCCAGCCCGAACGTGGTCTGCCCCTCGAAGGTGCCGAGGAACGCCACCTGACGGAACGTCCGGAAGCCGGCCACCGCGACGGCGTGGGCAGGGTCAGCCGGGCTGTACGTGGGGTTGTAGTCGCCGTCGTGTGCCGCTGCGTGGACCACGATCGACAGGAACGCCCCGCCAGCCAGCGATTGAGGCTGACCCGAGCCGTCATGTGTGATCAGTGGGACGTACTGCACCTCGTAGCCATTGCTGTCCGGACCAGGCAGGCCAACGACACGCGGGCCGAGATCGACGACGAGCCGGTCGAAGCACCGGTGGCGTCCGGCGCGCACATTGACAATCGAAGCCGACGTGTAGTGGAGATCCCCCTCAGGGAGTGATCCCCACCGGATCCCGCAGTAGGGGACCCCGACCGAACGCGCCGAGACGGCCGGGACGACGACACCCGCCACCGTCAGGGCCACCGCGGCCAGAACAAAGAGCTTCCGCATCGCCCGCCACCTCTTGCCGTCCCTCCCTTGGGACGGTCAGCGACACAGACGCCGATCCGTCGCGGTCGGTTGACAGCCGCGGGTAGATGTCTCGGCCAGCGACGAACTCGAGTGTGGTGTCACGGAGCCAGCCGCTCGATGCGCCAGCCGGCGCCGCCGCGCCAATAGCGCAGCCGGTCGTGGAGGTGATCCGGGCGGCCCTGCCAGAACTCGACGGCGTCCGGCGCGACGATGTACCCACCCCAGCCCGGCGGGCGGCCGACGGGGCGGCCCTCGTACGCGGCGGCGAGCTCGGTCAGGCGCCGTTCGAGCACATCGGGCCCGGCAATCACCTCATCCTGCCGCGCGACCCGGGCGGCGAGGTTCGCCGCCCGCGATCGGCCCGCGAAGAAAGCGTCGGCCGCTTCATCGGTGACCGGTGCGGCGTGCCCGACCACCCGTACCTGCCGCTCCAGCGCCGCCCACAACACCACCAGGGCGACCCTGGGGTCGGTCTCGAGCTCGACGGCCTTGGCACTGCGCGTGTCGGTGAAGAAAACGAATCCCCGCTCATCCACCCCTCGCAAGATGACCGCCCGCGCCGAGGGCCCTCCCTCTGGTGACGCCGTGGCGAGCACCATGGCGTCGGACCACGCATCGCCCGTGGCCCGAGCCTCGTCCCACCAGGCGCGGAACTGCACGATCGGATCGGGAGCGACATGACCCTCGAGCAAACGACGCAGACCCATAGGCTACGGGCGGCCCGCCAGACGTCTCATCTGACGCCACGCGGTGACCGACCACCGTCAGGGACGAGTCCCCTGGGAGTAGTGTCGGAGGGGACACCAACCCCCACCGCCGGGACCCGTCCCTGTCCACCGCGTGGTGTGCAAGGCCGAACCTCCAGGATGATGTGGCGACCATCATGCCGGGTGCGACTCGCATGTGGATGAGGTCGAGCACGCGCCCGCGGGGGTTCCGCGATCGCGCAAGGCCACGATCCCTCGGCCAGCTACGCACGGTACGAGACTGGGCGCTTGTGCCGCGCCGGTGGGCTGTGGTTGCTCAGGTCAGCAGCGGCATCGAGCGGATGCGGTCCAGCGCCGTGGTGAACGTTGGATCGAGACTTAGGGCGTGAGCTTGAGGACGTAGAGCCCGAAGTTGCGGTCGCTGGCCAAGAGCAGGCTGCCGTGCGGGACCACGCTCCAGATGTTGACCGGGGGGCGCCGGCGGGCGCGCCTTCACCGGCCCATTGCCCGATGTCGCGCGGGTTCGAGGGGTTCGAGATGTCGATCACGAAGAAGCCCTCGTTGTACCAGGAGGTGAGCACCTGGTTGCCGCGGACCTCGGGGTTGTGGATCGTGAAGGTCCCTTCGGTGGCCCGCACGGGGTCGTCGGTCCCGGGCGAGTGCCACTCGGCGAGCTGGACCGGGTTGGCCGGGTCGCTCGTATCGAAGATCCGCATGAAACCCCACCCGTCGAATACCGCCGCGGCGAGCGCAGTGACCGGCGGCGTCGCTCCGGCCAGTGTGAGCCCGGTGCTGCGCTGGACGAAGAAGCCCGGGATCGTGACTGCGGTGCCGATCACCGAGGGCGCCCCGTGCAGGACCGGGTTGTCCCCGCCCATGAGCACCAAGCCCTCCCCGCCGGCCGGAGTGTTGAAGACGATCACGCCGACAGCGCCGTGGTGAACAGCTCGCCGAACAGGCCTGGGGGTATGACCGCCGTGACCAGCGGTTGTGCACGACACCGTCTGGCGGCCGACGAACAGGCGCGCTCGCGGCCGATGGTGGACAGGGCGGGAGCATGCCCGTCCGGTTCATGAGGGTGGCCGCGCCGATGGACCCGCGGATCGTTATGGGCGTACCCCTGAAGGGAGTGGGGGCGATGACGTCCTGTAGCGGGCCGATACCGGCCCCGCTCCCCGCGACGGAGGTGGCCACCGCCAGCCGCTTGCCCGGGGACGCGGGAGTGCCGGCCCTCCCCGGCCCGCCTGGGGAGGGCTTGGCACACCGGCCGATTGCCAGAGCCCCCACCCGAGCGGGGGCGATTCACAGACCCTTGGCTGCTAGCCCCGCGTCGCGTGGGTCCATTGCGCGGCGAGGCGTACCCCTCGAGAGGTTCGGGGCGATTGCTCTCCATGTGCCACGGCCTGGCTCCCCTCGCAGCGTCGCGGCCGCCCCAGGTCAGCGTTGTCGGGCTCGGCCGGATCACCGCACGCCAGGACCTCGGACCCCGAGGTGCCGGCACCACGGGTCTGATGCACCCAGGGGTGGCGATGGTTGATCCAGCTTCGACGTGGTGGTTCAGCGCCGACCGCAGGTGGCACAAGGGACAACCCCCACCGGGCTGGTGGCAGGGCCCGGACCGCCGCTGGCGCCCGCCCACCGAAGCCCCCGCACCCCCCGCCGCGCCGCCCGCGGCAGCGAGATCTCGCGAACTCCCCGCCGCACCGCGCACGGCAGCGGAACCTGCCGAACCAGCGGACAGCGATGGCCCCACCGACACAAGCCCGGGCCATGGACAGGGCGCCCGCCACCTGCAGGGATCCCCCCGACGGTTCTGGAACCGCGGCCACAGCGAGTGACTGAACCGCTCCGAGGAACCCGGGGCCGAGGGGACCGGCGGGCCGCGGGCGGAGACACAGGGGCCGAGGGAAACCGGCGGGCCGCGGGCGGAGACACAGGGGCCGAGGGGAACCGGCGGCTCCGCCGGGCCAACCATCTGCCCCGATCGAGCAGGATTGTTGATCGGCCGGCGGGCGTTCGGCACCCTGTCGGTGGTGGCGACACACCGCGTCACTGACGCCACGTTCCGACGTCGCCGGCTCGCGTGCCTTGCGCTCGCCGGCGCGGCCATTGTCGGCGGTGCGGTCGGGGTCCGAGCTGATCGCCCCGCGGACGACCCGGTCGCCACGGCCCGCCCCGACACCAGGCCCTCACCAGCGCCGTCCGGCTTCGACGACCGGGGGCAGCCCGCCTCGTCCCCCGCGACCAGCCGGGAGGCGGACCCCGCCCCCTCCGAGCGCGCCGACGCCCCACCCGCGTCGCCCACAGCGGCGGCGCCGTCGCCGCCGACCACCGCGGCCGAGCCCGAGTCCATCACCCTGGCATTCGCCGGCGACATCCTGACCCATGGTCCGGTCAACGATGCGGCCCATGCCTTCGCCGCCGGGTCGGGCGCCGCTTACGACTACGTGCCGATGTTCGCGCCGCTGGCCCCGATCCTGTCGGGCACCGACCTGTCGCTCTGCCATCTCGAGGTGCCACTCGCACCGACGCCCGAGCAGATCAGCGGGTACCCGGTGTTCGGCGCGCCCGGCGAGCTGATCGCCGGCATCGCGAGCGCCGGCTACCGCGGCTGCTCGACGGCGTCGAACCACGCGCTCGACAAGGGAGTTGCGGGCATCCGGGCCACGCTCGACACCTTCGACCGGCACGGGCTGGGCCACGCTGGTACCGCCCGCACGGCAGAGGAGGCTGCCACCCCCCGGATCTACGAGGTGCGGGGCGCCCAGGTCGCCCACCTGTCGTACAGTTACGGGTTCAACGGCATCCCGCCGCCGCCCGACGCCCCCTGGGTCGCCAACCCGATCAACCCACCCCGCATCGTCGCCGACGCGGGTCAGGCGCGGGCGGTGGGTGCCGACCTCGTCGTCGTCAGCCTCCACTGGGGCACCGAAGGCCAGGCCGCGCCCGACGCACAACAACAAAGCCTGGCGCCCGTGCTCGCCGCGTCGCTGGACATCGACCTGCTCGTCGGCCACCACGCGCACGTCGTGCAGCCCGTCGAGCGGATCAACGGCAAGTTCGTGATCTTCGGCCTCGGCAACCAGCTCTCCAACCAGCGCAACCCGGCCCAGCTCGACGGGCTGACGGCGATCGCGACCGCGACCCGCGACGCCACCGGCCGCTACACCGTGACCGCGGTGGAAGCGGTGCCGACGTGGATGGACAAGAGCGGCTGGCGCGTGCTGCCCATCACGTCCACACTTGCCGACCCGGCCGCGCCCGCCGGACTCCGGCAGGAACTGGCCGCGTCCTATCAACGCACCATGGCGACCCTCACAGGAGCGGGCCCGGTCGAGGGGCTCACCGCCGCTCCTCTCCCCCCAGGCTGAGCCCGCATCGGGTAACCGGACCCGGGTGCGAGCCGCGGGCGCGCCTACTGCGAGACCGCCGAGCCGTCAGGCGCCGGGTGAGCCGCCATCAGGTAGTCGTCCAGCGAGCCGGTGGTGCCGGCGACCGTGAAGTAGTCAGTTGAGTCGCGCTCGGCGCACGCGATCGCGTGAGCCAGGAATCGCGGATCGGCAGCAGCTCTAAGTGCACCAAGCCAGAACAATGAGGAGCATGCATGTATCCGATCAGGGACTCCTGCCGCACCGCCAGATCCAGGCGTCCCCGAGCAGCCCCCCGTCAAGGCCATCCCGCCAGCGCTCTCCACCGAACACGAACACGCCGGCCGCGGTGAGCATATCCGCCAGGTCCGACACGACGGCCTGGCCCGCGTCCGAGCCCCCCGGCTCGCCTGCCATCGCAACCCACCAACCGGAACCAGCCATGACCCCCCAACCGCGGACTGATCACAGCCCGACTCCGGACATTGCTCAGAAGCACCTCACGCGATGTCAGGTGCCGACAGCCCCCGGTCGAGCGCCTCGATCGGGTCCTGGCGGCTCGCCCGAGCGCGGATCGGTCGGCGAGGCACGCCGGCATCAGGACGCCGGTAGATAGAAGGTCCATCCAACGTCCCCGACCTCGGCTGCGGTCGGCGCGCCAGTGCGGCCCACGCGTGGGTCACGAGCTCCACACCTTGACGCTCCCGAAAAGGGAGAAACCACGAACGCGGATCACGGGCGCCGACTCGTTCGCGGGGGCGTCTCCGACGGCGACCTTCTTGCTGCCGAACAACGTGAACCCGCCGACGTCGACCTGGACGCCCTCGGGCACCAACACATCGATGTTCCCGAACGGCGCGACCGCGTTGATCACCACCTCCCCTGGAGCCATCGTCGCCTGCCTGAGATCGAGATCAATGTCGCCGAACACGGCGACCGGCGACGTCGTCCGACCAGGTGGCCAGGAGCCGGTACGCGTGATGTCGCCAAACACGCTGACGATCCAGCGGCGACCGCTGGACCTGGCTGGCGGTGAACCGGAGGGCTGACCGCGCGGCTCTTCGTCGTCTGAGGGGCCGACGGTGTCGTGATCGTTCATTTTGGACCGCTTCGATTCGGGCGGATGGGTAGCCCGATGTACCTACCAACCTGAGCCCAGGAGATTTCGCGGTCAAGCGCGCGCTCGGTTGGTTCAACGGGTCAGCCAGGCAGGTGGGGCCGAGGGCTTGGCCCTGGACATGCTCCAGATGACACGAGGAGAACCGCTGACCCGTGCTGGGACAGTCACTCGTCGCCCGCCCGGCCATCGTCGATCCGACGCACTGTCCACGCAGCCTCCCCGCCGCCTCAGAAATGCCGCGGGGCGGACACGCCAGAACACGCGCACGGGATGACGAACTTGGACGTCGAACCGCGTGCACCGAACGGCGCATCTGTCGCCGCCCAGGCGACGAGCCGGCCGCACCGACTGGCTCAGGTTGGGAGACCGCTCACCTGCCGAGCCTTGATTGGCCGGATGGACCGTGCGACGGTCGTGGAAGGGAAAGGTGCACGAAAAGGGGGCGCGTCATGCGACATCGTGCTGTCCTCGTGGTCACGGCAAGCCTCGGGATCGGGCTCGCCACCGTTGCCCCGGCGACGGCTGACAGTCCCGCCAAGGGGCCGCTTGTCCAGGTCTCCGGCACCAGCGCGTTCCTGGGCTGCACCGCCGACGGGGTCGCCGACCAGTCGGGAACGGTGTTCCTCAACAGCGAGGTGGAGCCCTGGATCGACGTCAACCCGGCGGATCCCGACAACATCGCCGGCATCTGGCAGCAGGACCGCTGGTCCAACGGAGGCGCCCGGGGTCTCGTCGCCGGTGTCAGCTTCGACGGCGGAACGAGCTGGCAAGAGGTTGTGATCCCCGGGATCACGCAATGCTCGGGCGGCACCGCGGGCGGCACCGGCGACTACCAGCGGGCAACCGACCCGTGGCTCTCGTTCAGCCCCGACGGGACGCTGCACCAGTTGGCGCTGTCGTTCAACGACGTGGCGCCGCCGTTCGAGCCGAAGGACTTCGACCACGCCCTGCTGGCGAGCCGATCGACCGACGGCGGTCTGACCTGGAGCGACCCGGTTCCGGTGATACGGGACCTCGACGCGAACGTCTTCAACGACAAGCAGACGATCACCGCGGACCCCACCGACGCTGACCTCGTCTACGCCGTGTGGGACCGCCTCGTCTTCCCGTCGAGCGAGCGCGCCAGCGTCCGCTCCGGGTTCGTCACCAGCGCCTTCCGTGGCCCGGTCTGGTTCGCTCGGAGCACCGACGGTGGCGTGACGTGGGAGCCGGCTCGGTCGCTCTACGATCCCGGCCAGAACGACCAGACGATCGCCAACCAGATCGTGGTGCTGCCCGACGGCACGGTGGTGGACCTCTTCGCCGAGTTCCACAACGAGAACTCGAAGAAGCTGCGGGGCTGGAGTGTGCGTCTGATCCGCTCGACCGACAAGGGCGTGACTTGGTCAGGCTCCATCCTGGTTGACCGGTTGCAGACGATCGGCGTCACCGACCCGCAGACGGGAGACCCGGTCCGGACGGGCGACATCGTCCCCGACGTGGCGGTCGATCCCGCGACCGGCGCGCTCTACGCCGTCTGGCAGGACTCCCGCTTCAGCGGCGGTCAGTTCGACAGCATCGCCTTCTCGCAGTCGCGGGATGGCGGTCTGACCTGGTCGACGCCGATCAAGGTGAACCTGACGCCGGGCATCGAGCCCGCCGGCGACCAGCAGGCGTTCACCGCCTCGGTGCACGCCGCCGCTGACGGCACAATCGGCGTCACGTACTACGACTTCCGCAACAACACGCCGGCGGCCACGCTCGAGACCGACTACTTCCTGGTCCACTGCCACCCCACCACCCCGACGGCCTGCACCAACGCAGCCAACTGGGGCGATGAGGTGCAGCTCACCGACGCGTCCTTCGACATGCGCACCGCACCGTTCGCCCAAGGGTTCTTCACCGGCGACTACGAGGGTCTCTCCAACGTGGGGAACGCCTTCACACCGTTCTTCTCCCAGACCCACGGGACCGACCCCTCCAGCGCCTTCTTCCGGCTCGTCGGATAGCGATCGATCACCTCAGATGATCACGCACTGGACGCACAGCCCCCACCAGATCCGGGGCGGTTCAGAGCATCGGCGCCGCGTGATCGAGGCGCTCCTCGCGAGCATTCGGGCGCTGCCCGTCGATCACCCGGCGTAGCTCGCGGCGCTCCACGAGACCCTCACCGTCGAGGCCGAGGAGTTCCGTGCGAGGGCGGCCGGGCTGCGTGAGCGTGCCCATGAGGTCGACGGCACTGACGAGGCCCGGGAGCTACGCCGGGCGGCAGAGCGGGCCGATCAGGACGCCCGGCGGCGGGAGCGTCAGGTCCGCCACGGCAGCAACGCCGCGTCGGTGTGGCGGGTCGAGCGGCTGGCGCTCGAGTGGCGGGCCTGACCCGCGGTGGTGCCCAGTTGACAGAGCCCGGTGGGTCAAGGACGCCCGTCATCGACTGCACGAGTGAGCACGACGCATCAGGCGCGTGGACCCCAGTTGGGCTCAGTCTCGTACACCTGTTTCGATGGAGTTTGGCTCCCGGATAACCACCTGAGACGATGCTCCTCGAACACCTCCCTGGTCCTACGAGTTACCGGTAACTCGGGGGCTGTCCGTTCGATCGCCCGCCGTCGAAGGTGTCGCCGCCGGCGGAGCCCCGCAACGACCGGTAGAGATCGACCGTCGCCTGCGCGGGCTTGACGTCCATCGTGTCGCGCAGGCTCCGGCAGCAGAGGTCGAACTGGCGTAGGGCTTGGTGCGTGCGGCCTTGTCGGGTGTAGCAGCGCATCAGGAGCCGGTGGGCGTCCTCGCGGCAGGTGTCCTGGTTCAGGATGCGCTGCGCGACGTCGATGCACTCACCATCGCGGTCCTGCTCGAGCAGCAACCGTGCCAGCCGGTCGAGCAGGTCGAGGTACTTGATGCGCAGCGTCTCCCGGGTGAGAGCCGTCCACTCCTCATACGGCGAATCTGCAAGGAAGTCGCCGCGGTAGACGCCGACCGCCTCGCTGTAGCGGTCGACCGATCGCTCCGTGTGCCCGTTGAGCTCGTCGTGCCGTCCGGACTCGACAAGCCGCTCGAACACGTCGATGTCGAGCTCGACGTCGACGCTCTGGCCGACGACGTAGGCACCGTCGCGGAACTCGATCAGGCGCGCGTCGGTCACGGCCTCGAGCGCTCGCCGGACCCCGCAGAGAGTGACCTGCAAGCGATTGCGGGCCAGGTCGGGTGCGACTGACGGCCAGAAGACGTCCAGCAGGACATCGCGGGGGCATGCCCGCTTCGACCGCGCGAGCAGGTACTTGAGGACGCTCGGGCCAAGATGGCCGTGCCAGATCGTGACCAGGCGTCCATCGACCGCCAGCTCGAATGAGCCGAGCATGCGGACCGTGACCGTCGGTCGCCCACCAGCGCGGGACGGGCCTGCCCGGGAGCGATCGGAGTCATCGACCACGGTCCGCGACATGACGTCGGGCTCGAAATGACACTGGCGCGACGGCCCCCGCCGAACGCGCCGGAGGCCTCCCGCGAGCGACCCGGCCCAGAAGGGGCGCAACCAGTGCCATTCGTCCTGTAGGGGAATCAACCAGGGGCGGAGCCGGGTGGTGTCTGCCGACGATCCGAGATCGGGGTGCCAGTAGCTGAGCCGCGACGCCGCGTCGAGCACGTCGAGCTCGTCGGGCTTGGCCTGGGCCAGCAATCGCTCGCTCAGTCCAGCCAAGAGCTCTCGTGGGCCCCGGGCGGTGGCGACGACTTGGGCGACGAGATCGCACCGCCCTGCCGAGACCGCATCCGCCACGTCGTTGACGAGCGCGGGCCGACCGGCCGCGACGCGCACGAGGCGATCGACGAGATGCGGCGGGAGCGCGGACTCGCCCTTTCGTGCCGCGGGCAGGCGCCCCCCGCCGACCTCGTGTCCACGTGCCCAGGACGCCAAGGGCGCCAGCGCCCGGAGCCGCCGGCCGGGGCGGCCGTGGGCCACCACCATGACCGGCGCCAGCGGTGCGGCCGACGTCGACCACGCCTTCCCGAAGCGGATGAACGGTCGGGTGTTCGCGATACCGCACCCGTCCTCCAGCACGACAACCGCCTGGCCGGGTAGGAGGGAGGCGAGCGCCCGAGCGAGCTCTTCGGGTGCGACGCCGCCGTCCGGGCTTCGCCTGAGCTCGCTCGCGAGCAGATCGCCGGTCCCCGGGAAGGCCCGCTCGGCCGCGTGGGCGATGGCGTGTGCGAGGGCTCCCGTGTCGCGGTCAGCTGCGTCCAGGCGTAGCCACAGGCAAGAGTCAAGGCGCCCCTTATCCTTCAGCGCCTGGGCCAGCTCTTCGGAACCGATCGCTCCGCCATGGGCAATGAGCAACGTGATCGGCGGCTCGCCCGGCGGGAGCACGGGGCCGCTTCCCGCGCGTCGATGAGACGGGATTGGTGGCAGACACCTGGGCTTGAGCACCCGTCGCTCCTCCGCCGCTGCGCGCCAGCGAAGCCTAGCTCACTGTCTGTAGTCGTGACAGGGGGGAACGTAGTGGTCGGCGAGCCTCAGGACGAGCTAAGCGGATCCTCAGCTCTGGCTCACCGCTCGGAGGTACGAAGGACGACGACGACAGCGACGACCCCGAGCAAAGGAACCACACATGCTGCAATCTCAATTCGATCCCGACTTGGGCGTTCTGCTCAACGGCGAGTTCAGGAGCGTCACCGTGCTCGACCCGGCCCTTCCCGGCCACGTCCCGAACCTCGTCCTCGACCCCACCAAGGACTTCCAAGTCGAGGTCAACTGGAGGCTCAACGGGACAGAGGTTCCTCCGCGCCTCGCAGTCGGCGACGACAACTGGGTCGTCACGGCCTATGCCGAGTCGGTCGGACCAGGCCCTGAGGTGATCCTGAAAGAGGAGAACGAGCCCAAGGGGAACTTCACGGGCGGCCCGGGCGCCGGGTTCGCCTTCGACTGGTCGCACACCCTGAACGTGCCGGCCGGCTTGCTAGAAGAGGAGAACCCTGGCCCCGCCGGGCCGTCCGGGACCTACAGGATCATCGTGACGGTCTTCCTGAACTCCAGCCTGCCGGGTGCCGGCTACGACATCGCCGGCTTCAACGACGGCCCGATGATCAAGGTGGAGAACCCCCAGTGACCGCTGCGTCAGGCCGCCGTCCGGGGGGTCATCCCCCGGACGGCCGCCGGCGCAACGTCGGGAGCGATGAGGAACGACCGTCGACGCTCCGGGATCTACCGGGTCTCGGTCCTGCCATGGACCGCAAGTTGCGCGAGTCGGGGGTGGCCTCCGTGGCCGACCTGGCGAACGCGAACGAGACCGACCAGCTCTCGCGGCTCGGGGCCGCGCGCGGTTTGAACCCCCGCATGGTCCGCGAGTGGATCGCCACCGCGCGCGCCATCTCGTCGGCTCCGGCGGCGGCCGAGCCGGACGAGCCCTCGATGGTCGGCGAGACGGCCGAGAAGCCTGAGCGGACCCCGACGACCGAGCCGCCTGAGCGGCAGGAGTCGTTCGTGCTCACCGTGAGCGTCGATAAGCCCGGCCACGTCCAACGCTCGACGATCCGGCACACCCGGACCGGAATCGAGGACACCACTCCGGGCTGGTCGCCAGCAGACTTGACGACGTTCATCGCTCGCCATGCAGGGCTGGCCGCCAGCGAGACCGCCGCAGCGACGACACTCGCAGGGTCTACGACCCGACGACCCGGCCTTCGGCCGGTCGGGGACCCGGTGCGATTGCACCTCGACGCTGGTCACCTGGCAGGCGGCGGGCACCGGTCGGTCCACCTCGCCGTCGGTGCGCCGATAGTCCCATGGAACGTGGCACGGTACGACTACGACCTGGCGGTGGCCGCCCGCCAGCTCGGCCGACGCGAGTGGCGGCCGCTCGGACGAGCACGGGGCCGTGCCACCACCGGACAGGAGCTGGTCGTCGACCTCGCCCGCGCCGACCTTGCCCCCGGGGTCCACAGGATCACGCTCACCGGCCACATCCGCGCCGTGGTGCCCGACTCGGCGCCCGACGCTGATACGGATGTCGACGCAGTCGGCCTTACTGGCTGAGGTCGGCGCCGACGAAGATCGCCCCAGTCCCACCGACGTGACGGGCCTCGAGGTCACCCCGATCGATGACGACAAGGCCGCCGCCGCGCCGCAGCACGAACCTCCGCCCACAGGCCTGCTCCGGGCAGACGAACAGGATCTCCGCTCCATTTTGAGCCTCGACCTGCATCTGGTGCGTACGCATGCGTGATGACCTCCTCCACGGACAGTGGTTGAGACCCTAGAGTTGCCAACACTCACAGCGGCGAAGGCGCCTGTTGGGTTAACGCAGCATTAATCCAACAGCGATCACCGGCTGGCGTCACTGAGGCTCCCCCCGCTGACCGGTCACGTTGGTTACGCGGCCTGGTCGGCCTGGGGTTGGCGGTGCTGGTTCTCCCACTCGATGGGTGGGATGTAGCCGAGGCTCGAGTGAAGCCGCTGGTGGTTGTAGGTGTTGATCCAGGCGAAGATCGCTCGGCGGGCGGTGGCCCGGTCCGGGAACCGGTAGCGGTGCACCAGTTCCCGCTTGAGCGATGACCAGAACGATTCGGCCACCGAGTTGTCCCAGCACACCCCGGTCCGGCCCACGGACTGGACCATGCGGAGGTCGGTGATCTGCTGGCGGTAGTCGCCGGCCAGGTACTGGCTGCCGCGGTCGCCGTGGAAGATGATCCCGTCGGTGGCGCCGCCCCGGGCGCCCGCCGCCATCGTGAGGGCGTCGGCGACGAGCTCGGTGCGCATGTGGTCGGCCATCGAGTAGCCCAGCAGTCGCCGGGACCCGAGGTCGAGCACCGACGCCAGGTAGAGCCAGCCCTCGCCGGTCGGGACGTAGGTGATGTCGCCGACCCAGGCGACATCGGGCGCACCGGGGTCGAAGCGACGGCCGATGAGGTCGGGCAGCGGCGGGGCGTCGGTGGCGGGGATGGTGGTGCGGACCTTGGCGGGTTTGTGCACGCCCACGATGTCGTGGGCTCGCATTAGCCGTTCGATGCGCTTGTGGTTCACCGCCCGGCCCCGGCGGGCCAGTTCGGTGGTGATGCGGGGCTCGCCGTAGGTCCCGTCGAACTCGTCGTGGATCTCGCGGATCTCCGCGACCAGCGCAGCCTCGGCCTGCTCGGCGTCGCTGGGCCCGGCGGCCTGCCGGGCCCGCCAGTCACCGAACGCCTGGCGGGACACCTGCGCGACCTGGCAGGCCACGGTGATCGGGAAGCCCTCGGCCTTCCGGGCAGCGACCCAGCGGTAGCGGGTCACTGTCCCGACTCCTTCACCCAGAAGGCCGTCGCTCGTTTGAGCAGATCTCGTTCCATCCGCAGCCGCGCGTTCTCCTTGCGCAGCTCGGCTAGCTCGGCCCGCTCCGAGGTGGTTAGCCCGGCCCGTTCGCCCCGGTCCGTGCGGGCCTGCGCCACCCAGTTCCCCAACGTGCCCTCGCCGATGCCGAGGCGGCGGGCGACATCGGCGATCTTGTTGCCGTCGTCGAGCACCATCGCCACCGCGTCACCCTTGAACTCGTCGGTGAACGAGCGCCGCGTCCTCGCCGGCTTCTCCTCCATCACTGACATGGCTACCTCCTATTCGAGGTGACCAGTCAGGTGGGGGACCCTCACCCGGTAGGTGTGCGACATCTGGGAGGGTCCCCCAGCTGGTCGTGGTCACCTCCTTCGCTGTGGTCGTTGGCGACCACAGGAGCGAGGGAGGCCGGTCGTGTTGGTGGAGCTTGGCCTGGTGGAGCAGCGGTTGGCGGCGGTGTTGGAGGTGCTCGGCGAGGGGGCGACGGTCACGGATGTGGCCCGCCGCTATGGGGTCGGCCGCCAGACAGTGCATCGGTGGCTGAGGACGTACGCGGTCCAGGGGCTGGGCGGGTTGGCGGATCGGAGCTCGCGGCCGTTGTCGTGCCCGCATCAGATGGTCCCAGAGGTCGAGGCGCGGATCGTGGAGATGCGCCGGGCGCATCCGGGATGGGGGCCGCACACGATCGTGTATTGGCTCGAGCGCGATGGCGTGGTGCCGGTGCCGGGGCGCACGTCGGTGGAGCGGTGCCTGGTCCGCCACGGGCTGGTGACCCCGCAGGCCCGCAAGCGCAAGCGTTCGGACTACAAGCGCTGGGAGCGGTCCCGGGCGATGGAGCTGTGGCAGATGGACATCGTCGGTGGTGTGCGCCTCGCCGATGGGGGCGAGGCGAAGATCGTGTCGGGGATCGATGACCACTCGAGGTTCGTGATCTCCGCCAGGGTGGTGGCGCGGGCGACGGCTCGGCCGGTGTGCGGTGCCCTCGAGGCGGCGATGGTGGCCCATGGGGTCCCGGAAGCGATCCTGACCGACAACGGCAAGGTGTTCACCGCCCGGTTCGGGTCGGGGCCTGGGCCGGTGCTGTTCGACCGGATCTGCACCAACAACAGCGTGAAGCATCTGCTGACAGCCCCGCGGTCGCCGACCACGACGGGAAAGATCGAGCGGTGGCACAAGACGCTGCGCCGCGAGTTCCTCAACGGCAAGGTGTTCGAGTCGATCGACGGCGCCCAGACCCAGCTGGACCGCTGGGTGTGGCATTACAACCACGAGCGACCCCACCAGTCCGTGGGTGGCCGGCCACCGATCGAACGGTTCCGGCTCGCCGCCCCAGGGCCGGGTCCGGTCGAGGTCGCTGAGCCCGATGCGTCGACCGTGGGGGATCGGGTGACGACGAGGCGGGTGGCGCTGTCGGGCACGATCAGCTTCGCCGCCGCGCACTACAAGGCCGGCGCCTGGCTGGCCGGGCAGGCCGTCGAGGTGCGCTGTGAGGGCGGACTGGTGCAGCTGTTGCACCGCGGTGTCCTTGTCGCCACCCACGCCCGCCGGCACGCCCCGGACAAACAGGCCGCCGCGCTCGAACGCGGGCGACAGCTCCCGCCGGCACCCAAGGCAGTGACCGCGGCGTCGGTGACTCGCAAGGTCGACTCGGGCGTACACCGACGGCCTGCTTCCCGTCATCGACGACATCGCCGTCCGCCTGGCGCCCGAGGATCCGCAGTCGGCACGCGTGAAGACGCTCAGCGTCTTCGCCATGATGGTCGGGATCCTGCAGCTCTCCCGCGCCCTGGCCGACCGACAGCTCGCCGATGCGGTCCTCGAGCTGGGCCTCCAGAACGCCCTCGCACTGCTGGGCGCCGAGCACCAGCGCTGACGACGCGCGCCGGCTCGGCAGCCGCCACGCGTCGGCGCTGAGTGCGTCGCAGTAGGTCAGGACGTCGTCACGGACCCGCCGCAGCGCGGCGAACCCCGTCGGCTATTCACGTAGAGCTCGCGCTGCGGGGTAACCGGGTCCCGTCCGCGCTTGGACCTGGCGCACGTCGAGGGGTTGGGCGCACTCGCTGCAGGTCACCACGGCGTGCATGTCGTGATCGCAGCTGGTGTGGTGCAGCACCAGGGGACTTCCTTCCTTGCCGACCAGCCACTTGTCGCCGAACGCGGCCATGGCGGCCAGCATCGGGTACACGTCGCGGCCTTTGGCGGTGAGCCGGTACTCGTGGCGCACGGGGCGGTCCTGGTACTCGACTCGGGTGAGGAGGCCCTCGTCGACGAGCCGGTTGAGCCGCAGCGTGAGGATGTTGCGGCCGATCCGAAGCTCGCGCTGAAAGTCCTCGAAGCGGCGAGTCCCGAGGCAGGCCTGCCGCACGATCAGCAGCGTCCAGCCTTCGCCGACCAGATCGACGGTTCGAGCGATGGTGCACGGCCAGCCAGCGGTGCTCGTCCTGGTCACACAGCCAGCGTAGCCAGTTGCGTTACGGAACGGACTCGCCTACAGTCCGTTCCGTGACGCAACCGACTGTGCCGGCGGTGGAGCGCACCGCGGGCGACACGTGAGCCTCGAGCACGTCGACGAGGTGCTGGCGACCACGCGGGCGGTGCGCCGGCGCCTCGACCTCGATCGACCGGTCGACAACCAGGTGCTGCTCGACTGCATCGACCTGGCCGAGCAGGCCCCAACCGGCGGCAACCTCGGCAGCCGGCGTTGGGTCATCGTTCGTGACCAGGGCGTCAAGGACCAGCTCGGCGAGCTGTACCGCCAGACCGCCTTGCCGTTCATGTCCGCCGTCGCCGACCGGCTCGCCGGCACGGGGGACCCGAACGAGAAGGTGATGGCGTCAGCCGCTTACCTGGCCGAGCACCTTGCCGAGGTGCCGGCCATCGTCATCCCGACCGTTATCGGGCGCCATGACGGCAGCGGACGGCCCGGCCTGTTCGACTCGGTCATCCAAGCGGCGTGGAGCTTCTGCCTGGCACTGCGGGCTCGCGGGCTGGGCACGACCTGGGTGACCGCCGCGCTGCAGGACGAGGCGAAGGTCAAGGAGATCCTCGGGATCCCCGAGCACATGACGGAGATCGCCCTGTTCCCCGTCGCGTGGACGAAGGGCACCGACTTCCGCCGTGCCCCCCGGCACCCGGCGCGAACGATCACCTATTTCGACCGGTTCGGCACCACCTTTGACAGGGGCCCGAGCGAGACACTGTGCTTCGACGACTGCCCGGGAGCGATCGCCGAGATCGACATCGACGCGGCGCCCTCGACGGTGTGGGCGCTGGTGACGGACCTGGACGTCCACAGCCGGTTCTCCGACGAGTCCCTCGGCGCCGAGTGGGAAGGCGACAAGCGAGGCGTCGGCGCCGTCTTCCACGGTCGCAACCAGCACAAGGCCGTCGGCGAGTGGAGCATCCCGTGCTTCGTCGATGCCTACGACGAACCCCGGGCCTTCGGGTGGCGCACGTCCGATCCCGACAAGCCCGGTGCCCGCTGGCGCTTCGACCTCGAGGCACGCGACGGCGGTACCCGCCTGCGGTTCTCCTACAGCATCGGGCCGGGCCCATCAGGGACGTCGATGGCCATCGTCAACCACCCGGGCAAAGAGCACCGCGTCCTGCGCCGCCGCCTCGACGAGGTCTACGCGAACATGCAGCATACGGTCGCCGGCGTCAAGCAGCTCGCCGAAGGAACGCCATGACCTTGCGGGTCGGCATCGCGGTGACGCCATACAGCCCGGCGTCCGTCGCGCTCGTCCGCCAAGCCGACCGGCTCGGGGTGGACTCCGTGTGGGTCCCCGAGTTCTGGGCCGGTGACGCCCTCACCCCGCTCGGCTACCTCGCCGGGCAGACCTCGGCAATCCGGTTGGCCACGGGCATCGTGCAGCTCGGTGCCCGCACGCCGGCGGTGCTCGCCATGTCGGCCCAGTCGCTGCAGGCGCTTTCGGGGGGTCGGTTCGTCCTCGGCGTCGGCGCCAGCGGGCCGCAGGTCATGGAGGGCTGGCATGGCGTCCGGTTCGACCGGCCCGTCCGACGCACCCGCGAGACCATCGAGATCATCCGCGCCATAACCGCCGGTGAACGGCTCGACTACGACGGCGAGATCTACGAGCTTCCGCTGCCCGGCGGCGAGGGGCGCAGCATCCGCTCGCTCATGCCGCCCACGCACGTCCCCGTCTACGTCGCCTCACTCGGTCCCACCAACCTGCGCCTGACCGGCGAGCTGGCCGACGGCTGGATCGGGAACTCGTTCTTCCCGGAGACCGCCGAGGTGTTCCTGGACCCGATCCGTGAAGGCGCCGAACGCGGCAGGAAGGGATCTCGCCGAGCTCGACCTCACCGTGGCCGTCGGTGTCGAGCTCACCGACGACGTCGAGGCCGCCGGCCGCCGGCACGCCGAGGGCTACGCCTTCACATTCGGTGCGATGGGCTCGGCGACCACGAACTTCTACAACGACGCCTTCGAACGACAGGGCTACGGCGACGACGTCCGCGAGGTCCAGCGGCTCTGGCTGGCCGGCGACAGGGACGCCGCCCGCCGACGTGTCCCGACCGCGATCGGGCTCGGCACCAACCTCATCGGCACCGACGACCTCGTGCGGGAACGGCTCCGGCTCTACCGCGACGCGGGCATCACCACCCTCCGCGCCAACCTCCAGGGGGATCCGACCACCGACCTCGACCGCCAGCTCGGCGACCTCAGCCGGTTGCTCGAGCTCGTGCACGAGGTGAACGACGAATCGACGACGGCGACAACGACCGCGACGAGGACCAGCACATGAAGCTCTCCACCTCCCTCTCGTACACCGGCGACGCCGAGCAGGCGTCAGCTTGACCATCGTGAGACAAGGAAGGTGAGACCCACCCCGAAGGTCGACGGGAAGCCGGAATTCCTGGTGCCAGCTTCCGGTGTTCGTAGGCAAGGGGGACCAGATGGCTGAGCTACGACTGCGGGTCAACGGGTGCCCGGAGGAAGTCACGGTCCAGCCACAGGTCAGCCTGCTGGACGCCCTGCGCGAGTACCTCGGGCTGACGGGGACGAAGAAGGGCTGCGACCAGGGCGCGTGCGGTGCCTGCACGGTGCTCGTCGACGGCGTGCGGATCGTTTCCTGTCTGGCCTTGGCGGTGCAGTACGAGGGCCGGGAGATCACCACGATCGAAGGGGTCGATCATTCGCTGCAGGAGGCGTTCGTGCGCCATGACGGCCTGCAGTGTGGCTACTGCACGTCCGGTCAGATCTGCTCGGCGATCGGGATGCTGGCCGAGCACAAGGAGGGCGCGCCCAGCGCCGCGACCGAGCATCTGGCCGCGACCGGGGGCGAGTTGACCCCGGCGGAGATCCGGGAGCGGATGAGCGGCAACCTGTGCCGGTGCGGTGCGTACAACGGCATCGTTGCCGCGATCGAGGAGGTCGCGGAATGAAGACCTTCGCCTACGTCAGCGCCCCGGACGTGGACACCGCCCTCCAGGCGGTCACTTCCGAGCCGCGGGCGAAGTTCCTCGCCGGCGGCACCAACCTCGTCGACCTGATGCGTGAGGGCATCGAGCGGCCGGAGACTGTCATCGACATCACCCGGCTGCCGCTGGACGGGATCGAGGAGCTCGCGGACGGCCGGCTTCGGATCGGTGCCCTGGTGCATAACAGTCGCCTGGCCGCGCACCCCCTGATCCGGACCCGGTATCCGGTTCTGTCCCAGGCGATCCTGGACGGCGCCTCCGGGCAGCTGCGGAACATGGCGACGGTCGGGGGGAACCTGTTGCAGCGCACCCGCTGCCTGTACTTCTACGACGAGGCGTCGGCCTGCAACAAGCGCGAGCCCGGCGCCGGGTGCGCCGCGCTGGAGGGCTTCAACCGCGGCAGCGCGGTGCTGGGGACGAGCGACCACTGCGTCGCCGCCCACCCGTCCGACATGGCGGTGGCGCTTGTGGCGCTGGACGCCACGGTCGAGGTGAAGAGCACCCGCGGCACGCGGCACATCCCGCTGACCGACTTCCACCGGTTGCCCGGCGCCACCCCACACCTCGAGACCGACCTCGACGCCGACGAGCTCGTCATCGCCGTCGAGCTTCCCGTCCTGCCGGTCGCGGCCAACTCCCGTTACCGCAAGGTGCGCGACCGGGTCTCGTACGCCTTCGCGCTGGTCTCGGTCGCCGCGGCGTTGGAGGTCGGGGAGGACGGCAGGATCAGTGCGGTGCGGGTGGCGCTCGGCGGCGTGGGGACCAAGCCGTGGCGGGCGTACGAGGCGGAGCGGGTCCTGCTCGGCGCGGCGGCCACCGAGGAGACGTTCGGTCGGGCCGCGGAGGCCGAGCTCGCGTCGGCCACCGGCCTCTCCGGCAACGCCTTCAAGATCGACCTCGCGCGGCGCACGATCGTGGCGGTGCTGCGCCGGCTGCTCACCGACGGGAGCGCCGCATGACCCAGAGGACCGGGCCGGCCATCAGGGACGGCACCCCGGGGAAAGAACCCGTCGGTCGGGCTGTCGGCAGGCCGATCGACCGCGTCGACGGCAAGGCCAAGACCACCGGCGCGGCACGTTTCGCCGCCGAGTTCCGCTACCCGGATCTCACCCACGCCGCCCTGGTTCACTCCACCGTGGCCCGTGGCAGGATCACCCGCATCGACACCGCCGCCGCGGCCGCGGTACCGGGCGTGATCGCTGTCCTCACCCACGACAACGCCCCGAAGCTGAAACCGCCGCGTCAGCCGAACATGATGAGGGACTTGGGCCCGAGTGTCTCGGGAACACAGGTCAACTATCTGAACACCGACGAGGTGCACTGGGACGGCCAGCCGGTGGCGGTCGTCGTCGCGGAGACCTCGGCGGCCGCTCACGAGGCGGCCGATCTGGTCGAGGTCACCTACCAGGAGATGCCGTCCGCGGTGGATTTCGCCGCTCTCGAGAAGACCGCCACGCCAGCGAAGGGCGACAGGATCTTCCGGGGCCGTGCGAAGAAGGGTGACGCCGAAGCAGCGCTTACCGCCGCCCCCGTCGCGGTCGATCTGCGGTATACCACCCCGCCACTGCAGCAGAACGCGATCGAGCCCCACGCAACGATCGCCGTCTGGGAAGGCGACCGGCTCACTCTCCACGACTGCACCCAATACATCGACGCGGCGCGCACGTACATCGCGCAACGGTTCGCCCTGCCACCTGTGAACGTGCGGGTGATCGCGCCGTTCATCGGCGGGGCCTTCGGCGGCAAGTTCGCGGTGTGGCCGGGAACAATCCTGACCGCACTCGCTGCCCGCGTCGTCGGCAGGCCGGTGCGGATGGAGCTCACCCGCCAAGGCGTCAACCGCACTGTGGGCGGACGCACGGCCACGACGCACCGTATCGCGCTCGGTGCGGAAACCGACGGCCGGCTGACAGCGATCGTCCACACCAGCGTCACCCGTGTCGGGCGGACCGGCGGCTGGCTGGAACAGACCACCTCCCCGACGCGGCACCTCTACGGCGCGGCGAACATGCTGGCACAGCAGAACGTCGTCGAGCTGGACCTGCTGCCGAACAGCTGGTTGCGTGCCCCCGGCGAAGCCGTCGGCACGTTCGTCTTGGAGTCGGCGGTGGACGAGCTCGCCTACGAGCTGGGCATGGACCCGATCGAGCTGCGGATGCGCAACGAACCGGACGTCGACCCGATGGAGGGCAGGCCCTTCTCACAGCGGATGCTGCGTGAGGCTTTCACGGTGGGTGCAGAGCGATTCGGCTGGTCGCAGCGGACGCCGGAACCGCGCTCGCTCCGCGACGGCCGCTGGCTGGTCGGCATGGGCGTCGCCACCGCTTTCCACACCGCACTGCGAACGACCGCCAACGTCGCTGTGCGCCTAGCAGCGGACGGCACTGCGCTGGTGCGGTGCGGATTTCATGAGATGGGCATGGGCGCAGCGACCGCACAGGCGCAAATCGCCGCCGACGCGCTCGGCGTGCCGTTTGATGCCGTCCGCGTGGAATACGGCGACTCGCGTCTTCCCGCCGGACCGCTGGCGGGCCAATCCACCCAGACGGCCACCGTCGCCACCAGTCTCCTGAGCGCCTGTGACGAGATCCAGCGCAAGCTGCGCACCCTCGCCCGCCGTACCCACACTGTCGGCCGGAGTCCCGCCGAGACGTTGGCCGCCGCTGGGCGGCCGTACTTGGAGGCCACAGTCGGCTCCGACGGCCTGCGCGGCAAGCTCGCCCGACCGGCCCGAGTGATGTCGACGTTCCTCCGCGACGGGCGCTGGTCGAAAGCCGCACGCGGAGCACAGTTCTGCGAGGTGCGGGTGGACACCGACACCGGGGAAGTGCGGATCACGCGATGGCTCGGCGTGTTCGACGTCGGCAAGGTCATCAACCCCAAGACTGCCGCGAGCCAGTTGCGCGGCGGCATCGTGATGGGCATCGGCATGGCCCTGTCCGAACAGACCCTCATCGACCCGCGCAACGGACGCACGATGAGCGCCGGCCTCGACTCCTACTACGTGCCGGTCCACGCCGACATCCCGCCGATCGATGTCACCTGGCTCGACAAGCCTGACCCGACCATGCCGCTGGGGATCGTCGGCCTCGGCGAGGTCGGCAAGACCGGCGTCGCCGCGGCCATCGCCAACGCGGTCTTCCACGCCACCGGCAAACGGATCCGCGACCTGCCCATCACCCTCGACAAGCTCATGTGACCACTCGTCCACACACGCGACGGGGCGCTACCAGCTGTCGAGCGCGCGAAGGAGCGGTTGCCGGCTCCGAGGCAAACCGGACTGCGGCATGCCCCATCCCATAGAACGTCCCGTAGACAAAAGACGTCTCCGTGAGCGCATTGGGTCTCGATGTAACCGCGCCCACACGTGACCAGGCCAGATGTAGCCGCTGTGTCTCAGGACACTACCTTCGACGCTCTCTCAATCTGGCGACACGGGCTCGAATCCCCTTGGGGGTGCCATCGCTCACGCGACCTGGACGGCGTCCTTCAACCGGTTGGGAACCTTCACCGGGAACGACACCACGAGGTGCCGGTCGAGGGCGGTGGCGACGCGGGCCAGGGTGTCGAGCCGGTTGCGGGCGCCGCCGCCCTCCTCGAGGCGGGAGATGACGGACTGGGTGGTGCCCATCCTCTCGGCTAGGGCTCGCTGGCTGAGTCCTGCCTCGGTGCGCAGTTCGTAGATCAGCTGTCCGAGCGCGAGGTCCTGCTCGATCGCAGCGCGCACTTCCGGGGTGGGTGCGCGGCGGCGTTTTTTGATGTCCTCCCAGCGGGAGTAGTTGGCCATCGTCGTCTCCTTCATGGGTTCAGCTGAACGCACGCGGCTGAGACTCTCCTGGCGCGTGCGCTCTCGGCGCGTTCGTTCTGGCGTTGCTTGCGGAAGGTGGTGAGCAGGATGATCCTGCCGTCTTTGGTGAACCGGTAAGTGATGCGTCGTGCGGTGGGCCCGAGGGTGAAGCGAAGCTCGAAGAGCCCGTCGCCGAAGCTGCGTGACAGCGGCATCCTGGCGGGGGGACCCAGGGTGGCGAGCCGGTCGATCACGACCGCAGTGCGGTGCCATGCGGTGTCGTCGAGCGCGTGCATCCGGGTGACGATCTCGTCGTGGAGTTCGATCTCGAGCACACGGATGATCATCGCATTCACGCGATGATCGCACAAGTGCGATCATGGCTGTCAGCAGTTTGTCAGCAGACAGGGTGCGACCATGCCGCACGAACCGGACTAGAGACCACCATGACCACGGCCCTGGACGTATTGGACGGCTTGCACTGCTCTCTCAAGGTGGCGACACGGGTTCGAATCCCGTTGGGGGTGCCACACGTCGTTCAGGCGACCTGCACGGCGTCCTTCAGGCGGCTGGGGACCGTCTGCGGGAAGGACACGACGAGGTGGCGGCCGAGCGCGGTGGCGACGCGGGCGAGGGTATCGAGCCGGTTGCGGGCGCCGCCGCCTTCCTCGAGGCGGGAGATGACGGACTGGGTGGTGCCCATCCTCTCGGCTAGGGCTCGCTGGCTGAGTCCTGCCTCGGTGCGCAGTTCGTAGATCAGCTGGCCGAGCGCGAGGTCCTGTTCGATCGCCGCGCGCGCCGCCGGGGCCGGCTCGCCCCGGTGCTTCTTGAGATCTTCCCAGCGGGAGTAGTTGGCCATCGTCGTCTCCTTCACGGGTTCAGCTGCGCGCAGGCGTCTGCGCTTTCCTGGCGCGTGCAATCTCGGCTCGTTCGTTCTGGCGTTGCTTGCGGAACGTCGTCAATAAGATGATTCGTCCGTCCTTGGTGAACCGGTAGGTGATGCGTCGTGCGGTCGGTCCGAGGGCGAACCGGAGCTCGAACAGGGCGCCGCCGAGGCTGCGACAGCGGCATCCTGGCGGACGGACCGACGGTGGCGAGCCGGTCGATGACGACCACGGCGCGATCCCACTCGGCGTCGTCGAGTGAGTCGAGCCACTGGGTGATCTCGTCGTGGAGCTCGATCTCGGACACACGAGCAATCATCGTACTCAAGCGATGATCGTACAAGTGCGATCATCGCTGTCAGCAGATTGTCAGCAGTCAGGGCGAAACCCCAGCGCACGTAATGGACAGCAGGGGACGAAGTGCCTGGCCAGCCACGCCCGAGGTCCCCGAGCCGGACGCCGACGCCTGGCGGCGCAGCGCGACCGGGCGTTCGAGGACGTCGAACACGGCGCCTGGTGGGGGACCATCTCGTCCGGGCGCGGTGACCGCCTCGGCCGTGCGTCCCATCCACCGTCCCATCTACCCAGCGAGACTTGGTGCGCTCAGCGGGCAGGTGGTGCGGACGCGCAGCCTTCTGACCAGGGCACCATGGAGACCACGGGCCGCTATGAGGACCCGTCTGCGCCCTCTCAAGGTGGCGACACGGGTTCGAATCCCGTTGGGGGTGCCAGACGCGGCGAACCAGGTCATCGGGGTTCGGGGGCCTGTGCGAGTGCGCCAGGGGCCTCCGTGCCCGCTACGTGCCCATTCGCGTCGGCCAAGCCGTCGGTGATCGCCCGCGATAGCCCGGCAGCGATGTTCCGCTCACGGTCCCGGTCGGCGTGCTGGTAGATCAGCGCCGCCCGGGTGCTGGCGTGCCCCATGCGGACCATCACGTCCCGCAGGCTCGCGCCCTGGGACGTCAGGTAGTTCCCGGTGTGGCGCAGATCGTGGAAGCGCAGCCCGACCTCCGGATCGATGCCCGCGAGCAGCAGCCCAAGCTCATCAAGCAGCTCTGCCGGCGGGCCCAAGACGGCACCAAGATTCGGCTCCTGCTGGGTGACCCCGAGCACTCCTGATGAAGGGTCGCTGCTCGCCTCTTTCGAGCCACGCCGTGACCGGACCCTGGCCGGCCGGCGCTTCGTTCGGAAGCTAACCCGACACGCGAGCAGCAGGCAGTTCGAGAGCCAGCCGACCAGGACCCGAGGACGCTACGAGCACACACTCAACGCCCGCCCAGATCGAACCATCAGGCACCTTGGGGACGGGCGATGCTTCGTGTTGCCCGCGCGTTCTGAGACACCTGCACCTGCGTCGTTCGCGCCCCCAGGCGTCGTACCCGCGCTATGGCCGCCGGACACGACGACCTTGGGAACGACGCCACGGCGAGCTCCTCAAGCGGTAGATCCCGGTGCCACAGGGGACGCCCGCGACGGAACACGGGAACGAGTGGCAGCGCGGCGGCGAGGAAATCGGGTGGGAACTCGTCGGCGTCGGCCCACTAGTCGGCGTACTGGCGGAGAGCGTTGATGTCAAGGATGGTGATCCGACGCCTGGCGGTGGCGATTAGGCGACGGGACCGCAACAAGGTGATGGCCCGGACCACCGTGTCCCGGGAAGCAGTGATCAGACTGGCGAGTTCTTCCTGGGTCAGGGGGATATCGATGTCCACCCGAGACGGGTCGGCGTGGGCGTGGTTGTCGGCGAGTTCGACGAGGAAGCGGGCAAGGCGGTGGCTGGTGTCGGACGAGGCGGCGTCGACTCGCCGCCGATCGGCCCACTTGAGTCGGCGAATGGTCCAGCGAAGCAGCATCAGCGGAATGCGTGGGTGCGTGTCGAGCAGGTCGCGGAACTCCTGGCCCGTCATCGCCCGGCATTCGACCGGTTCCAGGGCCACGTTGGCCGCAGTTCGAGGACCGCTGTCGGGGTCAACGGCTTCGAACTCGCCGAGCAACTCGCCCGGGCCATCAACGGCGAGCAGGATCTCCCGGCCATCGGCGGTGACCAGGGTGACCTTGACCCGGCCGGCGACGACGACGAACACGGTGTCGCTGTGATCACCCTGGATGACGATGGGTGCACCCCGACGGTAACGGCGAGGTCGACCGACACGGATCACGGCGGCTCTGTCTTCGGGGTCGAGCATGCCCAGGAAACTCTCCGGTGCTGGCACCGACCGCGACCCTGTCACCGGCCGATGGTAACGCTGAGATGCGGCGAATTCGGCATTCCCAATGCGGCGTCCGCGGCTGCACCGGCGGGCCGCCTCTCGCACCATTGTCCCCGCAGCGCGATCGGCGCGATCGACCAGTGAGGGGTTCATGGGCAGACATACGCGAACGGGCCAGTGGTCTGGGACAGCGATAGCCACCGACGCCGCGGGCGCTGGGCGAGGCGGGCATGAGCGCTGCGGTCGTCCCAGGTACCTCAGCTCCGATTGCTGGTCTGACCCTTCCCGAACGGACGGGGTCGGTCAATGCGACAGACGAGTAGGCGAGGTGTCGTCATGACAATCACTGAAGAGAAGGCGCAGCCGCCGGCGGTGCCGCACGCGGCAACCACCGTCGAGGGTCCGAGGTATCCGGCGCGATCAGACCGACGCCGTAGGTGGAGGAAGGTGGCCACCTGGGTCGTCGCCTGCAGTGCCGTGGTGCTCGCAGCGGGCGGCTACCTGGCGGTCCACACGTCGTCGGATCTGGCCACGGCGCGAGGCCGGGCCGCGGACTCGGCCCGCCTCCAAGGCCAAGCCGACGTCTACGCCGTCCAGCAGGCGGCCACGGCGCGAGCCCGGGCCGCGGACTCGGCCCGCCTCCAAGGCCAAGCCGACGTCTACGCCGTCCAGCAGGCGGCCACGGCGCGAGCCCGGGCCGCGGACTCGGCCCGCCTCCAAGGCCAAGCCGACGTCTACGCCGTCCAGCAGGCGGCCACGGCGCGAGCCCGGGCCGCGGACTCGGCCCGCCTCCAAGGCCAAGCCGACGCCTTGCGGGCACAGGCACGCGGCGGGGCGTCCTGAGATGATGCCCGACCCCGACGCGTACCCGCACCGCTGATTGTCACGCTCGACATCGTGTCCCCGACGGCGGATTGATGTGCGCTCCGCGCCGTCGTTTCCCCGGAACGCGGGGCGTCACGACGTGGCGGGGGTATCACCTACCGCCGGCTGGGTGGCTGGGGCTGCGCTGCAGGTCCTTCTGACCTGACGACATTGCGAAGGACCGGCGGGGGACTAATGGCTGCGAGTGGCGGATCCGATGGCCATCGAGACCCAGACCCATCGACACCCAGACACTGGCTACCACCCGTCATCCACCAACCGACTGAGCGAATCCGATATGCATCGTGGCCATCGTCCTCAAGGGAGGTCAAAGATGATCCGGGCACTGATAGCCGGTCTGGTGGTGTTCCTCGTCGCCACGTTCCCAGCGACGTGGCTCCTCATGCTGTTCCTCGGTAGCGCGGGGGTCAACGTGTCGTACTGGGGCGCGCTGCCGCTCGGCATCCTCGTCTCGGTCCTGATCGGTGCGGCAGGGTCGCGGACCGACTACTGACACGGGTCGAGTGCCGCTAGGTAGGGCGTCGAACGTCACACAGCCCAACAGTGCGCCAGTCGAGGACCGGGGCAGCCGGAGCCGGGGTACACCCTCAGGCTCTGCACTCCGGATTCGGCTCTGAAGGATTGAAGGATCAAGAGCGGGCTCGGCCGGGCTTGCTCGTGGTTCTGTCTGTCAATTCGACTGGCCGGGCCCGACGTCGATCATGCGTCCGCGCCTGCGGGAGGTGATGAGGCTGTATGCCAAGGGTGCAGCTGCTCGCCCGCAGCGCCGGTCAGTCGAGCATGCGTTCCATCGCCGGCTGGGCCCGCTCGGCCATCCAGTCGACGACGCCTCGGGAGCGCAAGCGGCCGAGGGCGTTACCCGCGATGACGTAGGCGGGCACGGCCAGGATGAGGCCGACGATGCCGCCAAGGAGCCCGCCCAGGGCGGTGACGACGAGGACGACGAGCGGGTGGACGTCGAGGGTGCGGCCCATGACCTTGGGCTCGACGAAGTTCTCGAGGGCGAGGTTGGCAGCGAGCACGACGAGGACCATGACCGCGGCCTCGGGCAGGCCGCCGTCGCCGAGAGCGACGATGACGGCCAGCCCGCCGCCGAGAAACGCCCCGATGTAGGGGATGCATCCGCCGATGGAGTTCACGACCGCGATGGTGTACACGAGCGGCAGGCCCAGGATGAGGGCCGCGAGGCCGACCACCGCGGCCACGACGCCCGACATGACGGTGCGGCCCCGTCCGTAGTCGCGCAGGATGCGGCAGGCGTCGCCGATGAAGCCGTCGACCTCGTCCCGGTAGCTGGGATCGACCTGGACCGCCCCGGTGAGAACTTTCTGTACTCCGTCAAGGCGCCGGCTCCGCCGGCGCGACGGCCCGGCCCACTCGGCGGCTCCGCCGCCGGCGGCCGGGCTCCATGACATCAGAGTCCTCATCACGCGCCCGAGGCGCTGTGCGATGCTCATTCGATGAGCGTCCGGGAGTGGCAGCGCCTCCGTTGGCTGAGCTCCGCCGGCTGGATCGGCGCCCTCCTGGTCCTTTGCTACTCCCCGGGCTTCGAGCGCAGTTCCATCGTCACCGCGCTTTGCTTCGTCGTGATGGGTCTCCACATCGCCTGCCTGGCCGCGCTGAAGCGCGCGAAGCGTCGGGGGGTCGCGGCTCCGGCGGTTGTCGCCTGCGAGATGTAGCCGACGAAGCCGTGCCCGCTGCGTGCCCGATCAGGTGAGCATCGACGCTCACTCGCGCCCACCGGCGGTCAGTGACCGTGGCCGAGGCCGTGGTCACGCCCATCGCAGGTCACCGTCTCGCGCCCAGAGCATCACTCTCAAGGTGGCGACACGGGTTCGAATCCCGTTGGGGGTGCCACACGAAGGCCCAGGTCAGCGACCTGGTCCCACGGTCATCGAACGAGATCGTCGACACGACCCAGCGAGTTGCAGAGCGCTCGGCGGTCGGAGGCGATGTGTGACCGGCGTTTCGGACGGTGTGCTCGACGCGCCCGCCGAACGCGGCTGTGCACCGCCCGTGACCGAGCCAGGAGAGACCGCTCAGTAGCCCTTTGACGGGTCGACGCGGCCGGTCAGAGCGTCGCCCTGACGCCAGCGGGTGAGGTTCTCGACGAAGATCTCGATCGTTCGGCGCACGGTGTCGGGTGAGCTCCACGAGATGTGCGGGCTCAGTCGCACGTTGGGGTGCGCGTAGAGCGCGTGCCCAGCGGGCAGTGGCTCGGGATCGGTGACATCGAGCGACGCTCTCGCCACGCGGCCGCTGTCGAGGGCGGCGAGCAGCGCGTCCTGGTCGACGAGCGACCCTCGGGCGACGTTGACCACGTGCGCGCCTGGCTTCAGCGCATCGAACGCGCCGGCGTCGAGCAGGTGCCGCGTCGCGTCGGTCGCGGCGGCGGCCACCACGACGTGGTCGGCCCGAGCGAGGGCCTCGGTGAGCGAGCCCGCCACCTCGACACCGTCGAGCGCGGCGGGTGTCGACGTGCGACGCACCGCGACGACGTCCATCCCAAAGGCGAGCGCCCGCTGCGCCACTTCGGTGCCGATCGCGCCCAAGCCGACGAGCACGAGTGTTCGACCGTTGAGCCCGCCGAGACCGGCCTGCCCCCACTGGGCGGGCGGTTCGCCGATCCACGACTCGGGAAGTCGCTTCTCGAACGCGAGCATCGTCGTCAGCGCGAACTCGGCGATGGCCACGGCGCTCGCACCCCGAGAGCAGGTCAGCACCCGGTCGCCGAGCAGCTCGAACGGGAAGCCGTCGACACCGGCGGCGAACACGTGCACCCACTGCACGGCTGGCGTGAGCGTCGCCTCCAGCTGGGCGCGGGCGGCGTTGTCGAGGAGGGAGACGATGACCTCCGCGTCGTCGACCGGCGCGTCGACGGTCGACACGATCAGCTCGGCATCGGAGACGCTTGCCTGCAGCACAGGGGCGAGCACGGGTCCGTGCTCGCCGACGGTCACGGCGATGCGCGTCGGCTCACCCACCGAGCGCGTCCTTGAGCACGCCCGGCGCGTGGACCGCTCCGAGGTTGTCCGCGAGGTAGCCCGGTGCCTCGCTCGTCTCGATGAACCAGCCCGTCGGGCACATCGTGAGGATCTCGACGAACGAGAACCCGAGGCCGGCCTCTTGGGTCGCGAGCGCACGGAGCAGCATCTTCTTCGTGCGGGCGACGTTGCCCGCGTTGTTCACCGCCCCGCGGGCGACGAACGCCGCCCCGTCGAGCTGGGCGAGCAGGTTCGCCAGCAGGATGGGGTAGCCGTGCGCCTCGGCGTCGCGCCCGTCGAGGGTGTTCTTCGTCCGCTGCCCGAGCACCGTGGTGGACGTGAGGTGGCCGCCGGTCTCGCCGAACACGCCGTTGTTGAGCATCACGCACGTGATCCGTTCGCCGCGCGCCGCGGCGTGGATCACCTCCTGCAGACCCTCGTTGACCATGTCGCCATCGCCCTGGATCGTGAGGACGACGGTGTCGGGCTTCGCCCGCTTCACACCGGTGGCGAGAGATGGGGCCCGGCCGTGGAGCGCCTGCAACACCTCGACATCCAGGTTGTTCGAGAACGCCGTGTAACAGCCGATGCCGAACACGCAGATGGTGCGCTGCGTGAGGCCCAGCTCGTCGATGGCCTCCAGCGCTGATCGCATGGCGACGGGCTCGCCACACCCGGGGCACAGGTGATGGGCGCCGACGTCGATCAGCGCCGGGGTGAAGTCGTCGACGAGCGTCGCGCCCTCGGTCGGCGCTGCGTCGGTGGCGATGACATGAAGACCCTCGACGATGCGCTTCATGCGTCCAGCACCCCCTCGATGCGCGCCCGCAACACGCCGACGTCGAGGTCGGGCGCGATGCCGAAGCCCGAGCTGTCGAGGCTGAGCCCGCCGATGAACTGCACCGGTGCGCGCCCGAGCACGGCGAGGCGAACGTCGTCGATCATCTGACCCTGGTTGTTCTCGTACACGGCGACGGTCCGAGCGCCGTCGGCCGCGGCGGCCACCGCGTCGGAGGGGAACGGGACGAGCGTGATCGGGCGCACGTAGCCGACGGCCCGACCCTCTGCCCGGAGCTGGCCGACGGCGGCCCGCACGTAGCGCGCCGGCGAGCCGAAGGCGACGACCACGACCTCGGCGTCGTCGGTCCACCGCGACTCGGCGAGGGGCGAAACCGTCTCGAGCATCGCCGCCGTGTGCGCGGCGCACGCCATGTAATGATCGCTGAGGTCGTAGCCGACGTCGTCGCGCTGCTTGGCCGAACCCAGCGGCGAGACGAGCTTGGCGTGCCCGGATCCGCCGGAGGTGCCGTCGAGCGCCCAGTCCGCTGCGGGCGGGGGGCCGAGCTCGAGCGGCTCGACGCTGACCGACTGCGCCGTGTGGGCCAGGTAGTAGTCGCCGAAGAGGAGCACGGGGTTGCGCCACGTGGCCGCGAGGTGGAAGGCGCGCTGCGTGAGCTCGACGGCCTCGGCGACGTCGGCCGGCGCGAGGACGAGGTGCCGGTAGTCGCCGTGGCCTCCGCCAGCGCGTGGCCTGGTAGTAGTCGCCCTGGGCGCGGGCCATGTTGAGGACCACGAGGGGAAGTCGCGCCAGCGTGATCTCCGCGAGCGACTCCTGCATGAGCGACAGGCCCTGACCCGTCGAACCGGTGGCCGCGGGTGTTCCCGTGGCCGCCGCCCCCCACGCCATGCCGACGGCCTCGAGCTCGCTCTCGGCGTTCATGCACACGCCGCCCACCGCGGGCAGCTTGCGGGCCATGTTCTCGAGGACCTCGGTGAACGGCGTCATCGGGTAGCCGGCGAAGAACCGGCAGCCCGCGGCGATCATCGCATCGGCGATCGCCTCGGAGCCCTCGAGCAGCTGCGCGGTCGGCATCAGGTCTCCACTTCGATCGGTTGGTCGTACTTGTAGACCTGGAACACGAAGTCGGGGCAGATCTGCGAGCAGGCCTTGCAGCCCGTGCAACCCGGAAGCAACTGCGGATACCGGTAGCCGCGCTCGTTGACCTCATGGGTCGTCATCACGAGCACCTTCGGCGGGCACACGTCGATGCACAGGTCGCAGCCCTTGCACGCGGCGACGTCGATGACGACGGTTCCCCGCGTCGTCACCGTGCTCATCGAGCCGGCACCGACATCGCGGGCGCGGCCGAGAAGCCGGCGAGCAGCGCGCGTGCGTTGAGCTCGGCGTGCCGGGCTCGGTACGACGGGAGCGACGCACGCACGGCATCCTCGAGGGCGTCGAGACCGACGATGCCCGTGACGGCCGCGAAAGCGCCGGCGATCACGATCGAGGCCGCCAAGCCGTTGCCGGCCTCGACGGCGATGTCGGTGGCGGGGACCTCGATCACCATTGCGTCGACGGCGATCGGCTCGGTGCACACCGTCGAGTTGACGACCACGAGCCCGCCGTCGGCGACACGTCCGAGCACCCCGGCCGCATGCTCGGGGTGCATGACGATGGCGGACCACGCATGGCTCACGGTCGGAGGAGCCTCGATCGGACCGTCGGCGAAGACGAGCGTGACGTCGGTGTTGCCGCCGCGCATCATGCCGCCGTAGCTCCCGAACAGCTGCACCTGCAATCCCTCGGCGATGGCCGCTCTTGCGAGCACCTGCCCCGCAAGCTGCACACCCTGCCCGCCGATGCCGGTCATCAGCAGCTCACGTTCCACCATGCGCATCCCTTCAGCGGTCGCGGCCCCGTTTCGCCGCGTTGCCAGAACAGTGTTCTGTGCACTATAGATCACTGTTCTGAAGGCGTACACAGGAGGGGACATGGGCGGACCAGGCGCAGTCGTCGTGGGCACGAGCTTCGGGTGCCTCACCCACGTGCGGGCCCTGCGCGCTGCAGGGTTCGACGTCATCGGTCTCGTGGGACGCGATTCCGAACGCACCGGCGAGCGGGCCAGGCGCTTCGACGTCCCGCGTCCCACCACCTCGCTCTCCGCGGCACTCGATCTGCCCGGCGTCGACGCCGTCACCATCGCGACGCCACCGCACACGCACGCGCCACTCGTCCTGGAGTGCCTGGCAGCCGGCAAGCACGTGCTGTGCGAGAAGCCGTTCGCACGTGACGCAGCCGAGGCCCGCACGATGCTCGCGGCCGCCGAGGCGGCTGACGTCGTCCACCTCCTCGGCACCGAGTTCCGGTGGGGGACCGGACAGGCGCTCATGGCTCGCGTCGTCCGCAGTGGCGCCATCGGTGAACCCCGGATGGCCACGTTCGTGCTGAACATCCCGTTGCTCGCCGACCCCAGCGCCGATGTACCGGGCTGGTGGTCGGACCGCGAGCAAGGGGGCGGCTGGCTCGGCGCACATGCGGCACACATCGTCGATCAGGTCCGCACGACGCTCGGGGAGTTCGCCGGTGTGAGCGCGGCGCTGCCTCGGCTCGCTGATCGAGACTGGACCGCGGAGGACACCTATTCGGTGCACTTCCGCACACACTCGGGATGCGCCGGCACGTTGCTCAGCAGCGCGGCCGACTGGGGCCCGATCCAGTCCGTCGCTCGCGTCGCCGGGACCAACGGCACCGTGTGGGCCGAAGGCGATCACGTGCGGATCGCGGACGGCTCGGGCACCCGAGACGTGCCGGTCCCCGACGACCTCGTCACCCCGCCTCCGGCACCGCCCGACGCCGATCTGCTCGTGTCGGCCTACGACCTGCTCCACTCCACGGGGATCGATCTGGGCCCGTACACCCGGCTGGCCGAGACGTTTCGCTCGTTGATCGACGGTCGACCGGTCGCCGCAGACCCGGCGCCGGCGACGTTCGCCGACGGCGTGGCGAACATGGAGGTACTCGACGCGATTCGCACCGCCGCCGCCACGGCCTCGTGGGTGTCGCTTTAGAGCGACTCCAGCAGGAGGCCGCGCTGGACCTGGTTGGTGGCCGCGGTGCGTGGGATCGAGGCGACGACCTCGACGCGCCGGGGGTGCTTGAACGCGGCGAGACGCTGACGGCAGTGCCCGCGGACATCGGCGACCGTGGGGGCCGGTGCGCCGGGATCGAGGACGACGACCGCGCACACGATCTCGCCCCACTGGACGTCCGGGACACCGATGATCGCGGCGTCCCGCACGCCGGGAATCGCGGCGATCACGGACTCGACCTCGGACGGGGCGACGGTCTCGCCGCCCGTGCGGATCACCTCGCCGACGCGGCCGACGATGCTCAGGTACCCGTCGTCGTCGACGTCGGCGAGATCGCCCGTGCGATACCACCCGTCGACGAGCGCCGCCGCCGTGGCGTCGGCGTCGAGATAGCCGTCGAACAGCAGCGGCCCGGTGACCCACAGCTCGCCGTCTCGGGCGACTCGCACGGTGGTCGACGGGGCCGGCACGCCGCAGCTTCCGGGCTTGCGGAAGATGTCCGCAGGGGCGAGCGACGCCACGCTGCCCGCCTCGGTCGATCCGTAGAACACGCGGAGCTGCGCGGCGGGGAGGGCATTGGCGATCTCCTGCAGCAGCGAGACGGGTGTTGCGGACGTCCCGGTGTCCGCGAAGCGCACGGACGACAGCTCGGCGGTGCCGTGATCGAGCAGGCGCCGCCAGACGCCGGGAATGGCGTTGAGTCTCGTTGCACCCGATCGGGCGACTGCGGCCGCAATCGTCGCGGCGTCGGGTGATTCGACGAGCACCACTGCGTCACGCGCCTGCCACTGCTGGAGCGCGATGGTCCACGCGCCCATGTGGAACAGGGGATACGGGCACACCATCGCGCCGCGGGGCTCGAGCAGCGCACCGGGATGGCTGCGCAGGAAGTTGACGCGGTGCGACAACACGGCCCCCTTCGGAGCGCCGCTGCTGCCGCTGGTGAAGAAGACGACATGCGGGTCGCGCTCGCCGAGGCTCGGTTCGCCGACGTCGGTGTCATCCTCACCGGCGGACCGGGCGATCAGCTCGGCGAGCTCGACCGCACCCGCGAGCGGGCGGTCGCTGACGACGAGAGTGGGCGCCGCCGCGACAGCGATCGCGTCGAGCTCGTCGCCGTGGAACGACGGGTTGGCCGGGACGTAGACCGCGCCCAGCTTCGCCAGGGCGACGAAGATCGGCACGACGTCGAGCGACGTTCTGGCCTGTATGAGCACGCGGTCGCGATGGCCGACGCCGCGGCCTGCCAGGACGCGGGCCACGCGGTTGGCGCGTCGATCGAGCTCCCCGAAGGTCAGCGCACGGTCGCCGAGCACCGCCGCTGGCCGATGCGGAACGGCCCGAGCCGCGTTGCGGAACACGTCGCCGATGAGAAGGTCCATGATCAACGCCCTTGCTGAAGCAGAACGCTGATCTTAGAGTTCCAGAGCAGCGTGCCGGCCACTCGTGAAAGGAACCATGCCGAAACTCACGGAGACGATGGCACGGCGGGCGGTCGAGCGCTCGGTGGCAGCCCGCCAGGACGCGTACGCCGATGAGATGCAACGCATCGTCGACGCCACGTATCGCCTCATCGAACGCTCGGGGTCCGTCGACCCGTCGCTGCGCGACATCCTGCGCGAGACGAAGCTTTCGACCCAGGCCTTCTATCGCTACTTCCAGTCGAAGGACGAGCTGTTCCTGCTGTTGCTCGATGACGGTCGGCGACAGCTCCTGAGCTACCTCGAGCACGGCATGGAGAAGGCCACGACTCCGGCCGCGCAGCTGAGGGCGTGGATAGAGGGTGTGCTCGCCCAGGCCGCACAGCCGAAGGCGGCCGCCCGCACCCGCCCGTTCGTCGTCAACGAAGCCCGGCTCGCGGAGGCCTTTCCCGAGGAGCAACAGGCGTCGGTCGACCTGCTCGTCGACCAGCTGGCCGAAATCGTGCGCAGGCTGCCCCACGCGGCCTCAGCGTCGACGGCCGATGCTCGACGCGCCGCCGAGGCGATCTACGGGCTCGCGTTCGGCCGGATGCACAGCCACCTCATCAGCCGCACGAGGCCGACGCCGGCCGAGGTCGAGTACCTGGTGCGGTTCGCAACGAAGGGAGCGAGCGCGTGAGCGACCGGGTGCTGGGACCCATTGGATCGAAGGTGATCCACGAGGACGACCATGTGCGCGTGTGGCGCCTCAGGCTGGCTCCGGGGGAGGACAGCGCCGTCCACCGTCACGAGCTCGACCACCTCCTGATCCAGATCGCCGGCGACCGCATCGCGGTCCTTCCGGAGCCCGACTCGGCCGGGCCGTACAAGGACCGTCTCGAGGCCGACGTGATCCCTGGTGCGGTCACCTTCGTGGCCAAGGGTGGCATCGAGACGGCGCGCAACGTCGGTACCCAGCCGTATCTCGAGGTGATCGTCGAGCTCAAGGGAACGGGCTCGGGACACTCGTGACGCTCGGCGCGGTGGTCGTCGGCACGGGCTTCGGTTGCGTCACCCATGTGCGCGCGCTGCGCGCCGCAGGGTTCGACATCGTCGCGCTCGTCGGACGCGACCCACAGCGAACGGCAGAGCGCGCGCAGCTCTTCGAGGTCGAGCGGGCGATGACCAGTCTGTCCGACGCCCTTGCCTTGCCCGGCGTCGATGCCGTCACCATCGCCACGCCACCACACACCCACGCCGAGCTCGCGCTCGAGGCGATCGCGGCTGGTCTCCACGTCCTGTGCGAGAAGCCCCTCGCACGCGACGTCGGTGAAGCGCGAGCGATGCTCGCCGCAGCGGAGGACGCCGGCATCGTCCATCTCGTCGGAACCGAGTTCCGGTGGGACGCGGGCCAGGCGACGTTGGCGCGCGCGGTGGCGTCCGGCGCGGTCGGCGAACCACGCCTCGTCACCGTCATGCTGCACGTGCCCGTGCTCGCGGCGCCTGATGTCGACGTGCCGGCGTGGTGGGCCGACAGCGGCAGCGGAGGAGGGTGGCTCGGTGCGCACGCCTCACAGGTCATCGACCAGGTGCGCGTCACCGCGGGCGAAATCGCCGCGGTCGAGTGCGTCCCTGCCCCGACTGAACGAGAGCGCGCTCGACGCCGAGGACTCCTTCGTCGTGCATCTCCGCATGCGCTCAGGGGCCACGGGTGTGCTGCAGAGCTCGGCGGCCGACCAGGGTCCGATGCTGATCGAGACACGCGTCGCCGGGTCGACGGGCACCGCCTGGATCGACGGTCTCAGCGCGGCCGTGTGGGTGACGGACCGCGACGGCACGCGCGCCGTGCCGCCGAGCGCCGACCTCCCGGTCGCGCCCGAATGCCCCGAGCCGTTGCCACCAGCAGCGCTGCGGACGACCTACGACCGCATGATCGCTCATGGCCTCGATCTCCCGCCCTACACCCGACTGGCCGAGATCTTCCGAGATCGCATCCTCGGCGCACCGTCGCCCGCGGCACCAGCACCGGCGACGTTTCACGACGGCGTTGCGGGGATGGCCGCGCTCGACGCCATCCGAGCGTCGGCCGCCGCCAACGGCGCCTGGGTCGACGTCGACGTCGTCCCGACGCCCGTGAGCTCGTCGTGACTCGCCTCACGCCACCGGACCCTCGCAAGCTGTCGGCGTCCACCGCAGAGCTGCTCGCTCTTGCGAGCGACGCAGACGGGACGCCGCTCCTCACCGTTGCCGTGCTTGCGCACCATCCGCCGCTGCTGGCCCCCTTCCTCGGATGGGCGGCCGCGCTCGCGCTGGAAGGATCGCTCGCCACGCGCGACCACGAGCTGCTCGCACTCCGCACCGCGCTGCGCTGCGAGTCAACGTTCGAGTGGCGGGAGCACGTCACCTACGCGACGGCGGCCGGCCTCACCGCGGAGGAGATCGCCCGCGTTCGCCTTGGCGCTGACGCCGACGGCTGGGACGCGCACGACCGAGCCCTGCTCCGGGCCGCCGACGAACTGCACGACGATCACACCGTCCGCGCCGACACCTGGGCGGCGCTCGCCATCGACCACGGGCCGGACGCTCTCGTCGAGATCCTCTACGTCGTCGGTCAGTACACGATGCTCTCCATGGTCGCCAACGCCGTCGAGGGGTGACGACGCGTTCGAGGCTTGCGCCCAACCGCGCGTGTGGGACGGCGCTGCCACGGGCGGGGGGCGTCTCCGACGGGAGGATGATGATCAAGGAGTCTGAGCTGAGCTGAGCGGCCGCGGCGGCCTCAGCTCTCGGCCAGCTCGTCTATCCAGCGCGCCAGCCGGTGAGCCTGCCGGGTCATGATCTCGGGGTCGCGGAAGCTGCTGGTCAGCAGCGCGGTCCCCTGGACGGCGGCGACGAGCCCGACGCCGAGGTCGCGCGCGTCGCGCTTGCCCATGAGGCGGAACTGCTCCTCGGCCCAGTCGACCGCAAGTGCCATGAGCTTGGCGGCCCGGCGGTCGAGGCCATCGTCGCGCTTGGCGAGCTCCTGGCAGAGCGTCCCGTGCTGGCAGCCGTAGCGCGCCACTTGCTCGGCCACCTCGGTCCAGGACAGCGCCAGGGCCTTGAGTCGCGCCCGGGGGGTGCGGTGGCGCTCGAACTCGGCCAGCACCGTCTGGATGTGGCCGGCGTGGGCGTCGATCGCCGCCTCGATCAGCTCGTCCTTGGTCTTGAAGTAGTAGTAGACGTTCCCGACCGGCACGTCGGCGGCCTCGGCGATGTCCGCGAGCGTGGTGGCTTCGACGCCCTGCTCGTGGAGCACCCGGCACGCTCCCGCGACGAGCCGCTCGCGCTTGCCGAGCTCTGAGTTAGTCATCTCACTTGCATGTTAACGGCTCCTCTGCTTAGTTAGTCAACTAACTTCGAGTCCGCCACCGAACGGTGAGGTGATCGATGACAGAGACCCGATCCAGCCCGACGAGCGTCGAACCACGACGCTGGTGGGTGCTGGCCGTGATGTCGGTGGGAACGCTGCTGGTGTTCCTCGACGACACCGTGGTGAACACCGCCCTGCCCCGGATCTCGGTCGACCTCGACGCCTCGACCTCGGCCCTGCAATGGGTGATCGACGCGTACGTGCTGGTACTGGCCGGTCTGCTGCTGCTCTGCGGCTCGATCGGCGACCGCTACGGCCGCAAGCGGATGATGACCGTCGGGCTCGTGGTCTTCGGGCTCGCCGCCGCCGGCGCCGCCCTGGCCGACAGCACGGGCATGCTGATCGCGATGCGGGCGCTGCAGGGCCTCGGCGCGGCGCTGGTGCTCCCGGCCACGCTGTCGATCATCGTCAGCGTCTTCCCCCGCCACGAGCGGGCCAAGGCCATCGCGGTGTGGACCGCGGTCGGCGGGCTCGGCATCGCGCTGGGCCCCGTCGCCGGCGGCTCGCTGATCGACGCCGCGGACTGGTCGGCCGCGTTCTGGCTGTTCATCCCGCTCGTCGTCGCCGCGCTCGTCGGCATGACCGTCGTCCCCGAGTCGCGGGACCCGCGGCGGGTCGGGCTCGACGTGCCCGGAGCGGTCCTCGGCACCGCGGGCCTGACCGCGCTGGTCTACGGGATCATCCGGGGCGGCGAGGTGGGATGGGGCAAGGGCACCGTGCTGGGCTCGTTCGCCGCCGCCGCCGTGCTGCTGGTGGCCTTCGCGGTCGTCGAGGTCCGGGCCAGCGCACCGATGCTGCCACTGCGCTTCCTGCGCGAGCGCGACCTCGCCGGCGCCGTCCTCCTGATCGGTGTCGTGCTGTTCGCGATGTTCGTGACGTTCTTCTTCCTCACCCAGTACTTCCAGATCGTCCAGGGACGCAGCCCGCTCGAGGCCGGCCTGCTGCTGGTCGCCCCGGCGGTCGGCATGATCGTCGGCTCCGGGATGGCCGGGAAGCTCATCCACACCGCCGGGCCGCGCGTCCTGACCGTGGCGATGGTCGTCACCGTCGTGGTGCCCCTCGTCGTCCTCACCGGCATCACCGAGACGACCAACGCGGGACTGATCGCTGTCGGCCTGGGCTTCTTCGGCCTCGGTGCCGGGCTAGGCATGCCCGCGATGACCGACACCGTGATGGCCGCCGTCCCCGAGCGCGACGCCGGCGTCGGCTCGGCCCTGAACGACGTCAGCCGGCAGCTCGGCGGTGCGCTCGGCGTCGCGATCATCGGCAGCGTCGTCAACGACGCCTACCGCTCCAACCTCGCCGACCACGCCGGCAACCTGGACCCAGGCGCCGTGCACGCGGCCAGCGAGGGCGTCGGCGTCGCCAGCCGCGTCGCCGCCACCCTGCCGCCCGACGAGGCCGCCGCGCTCACCCGGGCCGCCAACGAGGCCTACGTCGACGCCATCACCCGCGGCTTCGCCCTGAGCACGGCCGTACTACTGGCAGCGCTCGTCGTCGCGGTGACGATGATCCCCCGGTGGATGCGCGCGTCCCAGGCAGAGGCCACCGACGATGACGACGGCGTGGCTTCCGGCAACGGCGACCTCCGCCAACCGCAGATGACCTGACCTGATCTGACCGGTACTGTCTTCGATCTCGCGCAGCCGTGCGCGAGATCGAAGACAGAACTGCGCTACCTGACGAGAGGCAGCTCCGTCCTCGAACCATGCGCGGCACGAGGGTGAGGCGCTCGACCCGAGCGCAGTCAGCAGTTTGTCAGCACATCGACCGGGCCTTGGCGCCCAGGATCGGTGACAGGCCGCCGAGCAAGCTTCTGACAAGGCCCGTGGCATGCCCGTGGCCAAGGGGAGACGACGTGCCGCCGGCAGGTTGCGGCGCTTGTCGGTGACCCTACCGATCGAGTGCTTCGGCGCGGCGACGGTGGTGGGTGGCCGGGCGCGGGAGCAGGCTTCGGCGCGAGTCACCTGGGCCTACCGCGTGGTGAAGCTGCCTGTGGCGGACGACAGGTGGCCGGAGGTGTCTCGGCTCAACACCTGGAACATGTACGGGGTCCGGCGGGAGAGCCCGGTGATGGTGACCGAGTGGCTGGTGACCAGGGTGCGGTCGAGGGGTGTGGTGCTGCCGTAGATCGTGGTCGGCCCGTACTGCACCTGGCTGTCCGCCGGGACGTCGGTCGTCCAGGTGATGGTCACCCGACCGGGCCCAGGTCGGGTGGCGAGCTGGGAGATCACGGGACCGCCCGCTCGTGCCTCGTAGGTCGCGACCCGGGACCCCGGAGCGCTCGCCACGATGTTGTGGGTCTGGGCGCCGCCGTCCGACCATCCGAGGAACTCGTAGGTGGTCCCCCCGCTTGCTTGCGGCGACGGCGCACTGACGGAGAGCGTCGACCCGAGGATCGTGGTGCGCGTGAACGGCGCCGTCTGGCTGGTCGATCCCACCGCCAGTGTCAGGCCGGCGGGTGTCGTGCCGAAGGTGAGATCGACGGTCTGCGGGTCGAGCCGGACGTTCGTCGTGGTGCTCAGGCCGCCCGAGTCGGTCGCCGTCAACCGCAGCTCCAGGTGCGACGGGTACTCATGATCCGGTGCCACGAAGCTGCCGCTCGCGGTGCCTGTCCACGTCCGCACGGGGTGTTCGTGGCACGTCGAGGGACAGTGCTGGAGCACGAGGGACCACGCGAGCGCGGCTGCTCCGAGCGCGCCCTGCTGGGGATCGGTGGCGTGGCCCGAGAACGTGATGACGTCCCCGACCCTCCACGTGGTGTCCGTGGTGGGCGCGTCGATGACCGCCGACGGCGGGGTGTTGCCCACCGAGATGGCGACCGACGACGTGCTGCTCGTTCCCGAGGGATCGGTGACGCGGAGGGTGGCGGTGCGGGGGCCGGGCTGGGTGTAGGTGGTGCTGGCGGTCGCCGAGGCGGCGTCGTCGAACGCGCCGTCGCCGTCGAGGTCCCAGGCGTAGGTGAGCGCGTCGCCGTCGGGATCGCTCGAGGCGCGGCCGTCGAAGGCGACCGTCAGGGGCGCGGCCCCACTCGTGGGGTCGGCGGTCGCGACGGCGATCGGGGGTTGGTTCTGCGCGAAGTAGCGGATGCGGCGGATGGTGCCCCCGAAGTCGACGTAGAAGAGATCGCCGCCCGGTCCGATCTCGAGGTCGACGGGCTGTGCGGCGCCGCCGACGAACGTCCGGCGCTTGGAGATGTCGGGCAGTCCGTTGCTGCCGGTCGGGATCGCCCAGATGCACCGGCGCGAGTAGTCGGCGAAGAACAGCGCCCCGCGGTACTCGGCCGGGTACGAACCGCCGCTGGCGAACGCGAAGGAGGTGCCCGCGATCGACGAGCCGCCCTTCGGGCAGACGTCGTTGGGCAGCACGAGGTCGTTGTGGTGGTACCGGAAGTAGGGCGCCACGACCGCGCCGGTGCCGGCGCCATAGAGGTTCTCGCAGACGGCGAGGTTCGCCGCGTCGTACGCGCCCTGTCGGCCGTCGCCCTCGTAGCAGGGCCAACCGAAGTTGTCGACGGGCGCCGCGGTCGGGCTGGCGAGTCGGTCGATCTCCTCCCATTCGCCCCAGCCGACATCGCCGATCCAGACCTCGCTGGTCCCCGGGCGGGTGGTGATGCGGAAGGGGTTGCGGAGGCCGTACGCGACGATGCGGCGGGCGTTGGGATCGGTGCTCGACGCCATCGGGTTGTCGGGCAGCCCGGCACCGGTGGCGGGGTCGACGCGCAGGATCGCGCCGTTGAGGCCCACGGGATCGTTCATCGTCCGCGCGTCCTGGCTCCGGAGCGCACCACCCTCCGCCGTGGGCGGCGTCATCGTTCCCCCGGTGCCCGCTGGTGGGTCGCCACACGGGTTGACGGGCGAGCCGTCCTGCCCGTAGTCGGCGAAGTTGAAGCTGGCGCCGTCTCCTCCGCTCACGTACAGGGCGCCGTCGGTGCCGAAGGCCAGGCTCCCGATCGAGTGGCTCGGGTACTGCTGGCACCAGTCCTCGATCAGCACCTGCTCGGCGCCGACGGCGGTGTTGCCGGACGCCTGCATCCGTGACAGGCGGCCGGCGACCACACACCCGTCGTTGGTGGGGCCGGGCGGTGTCGGACAGTCGTCCGACGTGCCGCCGACCGACCCCCACCGCGGCGCGGTGCCGCCGATGGCCGCGTCGAACGTGTACAGGACGTAGACCCACGGGTTCGTGGGGAAGCCGGGGGCGAGCGCGACGTCGAGCATGCCGCGATCCCAGTAGTTGTGGACCTGCGTCCGCAGGTCGGCGAAGACCGTGGGCGTGGTGTCCGAGAGGTTGTCGAAGACCTTGATGACGCCGCTCTTCTCGGCGACGAACACGCGGCCGTCAGGTGAGAAGCGCAGGGCCGTCGGCTCGGTGAGCCCGCTGAAGACGATCTGCTCCTGGAAGCCGGCGGGCAGCGACGCGGCGTCCGCCGGTTCCGGCGTGGTCAGCACCGCCAACGACGAGGCCAGGACCGCGATCGCGACGAGCACGTGCGCACGCGCGCGCCCGACCCGGTTGAACGAGCTCCGCCCGACGCCCATGGTCGCCCTCCGTTGTCTGCCCGTCGGCAAGGTACCAGCGCAGCCTGCGAGGACGACCTGGCTTCAGGATCGCTTAAGGAACGGCCTGTACACCAAGGGCGACATCAACCCGAAGGGGATGGCAGGTGGACATGTCCTCTCCGACCACGACGACCACGTCGACGTCGACGACCTCCACCACGTCGACATCGACGACGTCGACCACGATGAAGCCGACGACGACGTCCACCTCGACGACGAGCACGACGTATACGCCCAGCACGTCGGTGCCCTGACCGCGGACCTGAACGCACGGCTTCGGCGGCACCCGGCTGGGGGCCGTCGGCCGTGGTTCGGGGCGGCGGGCTAGCCGCCGGGCGCCGGTGGCGGTCCGGCACCCGGTGGCTGAGCAGCCGGTGGGGCACCGTCTGGCGCTGAACTGGGGGCGTCGCCAGCCGGCCCGCCCCCTGACGATCCGGCCGTAGGCGAGCTCGCGGCGCCGGCCGGCGGGCCATGTGGAGGCGGGGTTTGCCGACGGGAGGGCGCCGGGGTGGTGCCGGGCTCGGGACGCGCGCCGGTGCTTGCCGGTGGCCCTGCGCCGGCCGGTGGTTCTGCGGCCGAGGGCGGCCGGGCGTGACCTGGTGGGCCGTGGCCGGGTGGTCCGGCCGCCTGGCTGGGCGAGTCCGAACCGCCGCCAGAGGACGGACCGCCATCACTGGGGACGGGCCCGCCCGTCGGCTTGCCGCCCCCGCTTGGCCGTCCTGGGGTGGCCGAAGCGAGTGGCGCCTCGGGTCCGTGCTCGCCTTCGGCGACGGACTCACGCGTGGCCGGTGCGTTCGCCGGCTCGGCGTCGTCAGGTCGGTCGGCCGATCTGAGGGGGTGTGGCTCACTGGGCGTGCCAGCCCGACCCGCTTCGGGAGCTGCCGCGTCATCGATGGTGACCTCGGTGTTGGCCGTTCCCGGGTCGATCTGGTCGGGCTCGGCGTTCGCGCTCGTCACGGCACCCTGGTCGTCGCGCACGTCAGCCCCCGCGTCGGGCAGCTCGAAGGGCGTGACCGCCTCCGCCGCGCGCCGCACGACGTCCGCGGCCGGATCGGGAAGCACGCCGGCAACCCCCGCGCCGACTGCACCGGCTCCCGCCATCGCCAGGCCGAGCGCAGCTTTGGCGGCGAGGCTCATCGCAGCGAGGCGGCTCGGGATCCGCGCCAGCGACCGCTGCCCGGACGCAGGTCGCGGGGAGGGAGGCGCGCACTGCCGGGCGGTCCGCGCGGCGCTCGCGGCGCCGGATGACAGGTCCTCGTCAGCGACCAGGTCGCCCCGGAGGACGGCCGCGAGCTCGACGGTCGGCGAGGGAGGAGGACCCCCCGCGACGATGTGGACGTCGTCGACGATGCGCGTCAACGGCACCAGCCGTGGATCGAGCGCCACGCCGTCGAGGAGCATGTCGAAGTCGGTGTCGAGCTCGTCGTCGCCGAACATCTCGTCGGGCCGATCGTCGGAGGCGCTCATGGGGTCGCGCCCTCCTGGTCGAGCATGCGGGCGAGCGCGGCGTAGCCGCGCCGCTGCAGGCCCTTCACCGCGGCGGGCGACGTCTCGAGCACCTGCGCCACCTCGCGCACCGTCAGACGACCGAACAGGCGCAGCACGAGCACCTCGCGCTGGTTGGCGGCGAGGCGGTCACAGAGCCGTCGGACCCGGTCGGCGGCGAGGGCCCGACCGACGTCAGCCTCGACGTCGACCGGGGACGCTATCTCGCGGCCGTCATCCAGCGGCTCGGGCGGCGGTCGCCGCAGGCGGCGGCGGCGCTCGTCGGTCAACCGCCGGTAGGCGATGGTGAACACCCAGGAACGGAAGCTCGCTTCGTCACCGTCGAAAGCGTCCAGGTTGCGGAGCACGCCGACGAACACCTCGCTGGTGAGGTCGTCGGGCTCGGCTGCGCCCTGCACGCGCAGCAGCCCGGCGACAGCGGGCGAGAGCGTGGTGTAGACCCGTTCGAGCGCCCACGGCTCGCGGCGCCGCGCCGCCTCGATGACCGCAGGGAAGTCGCCGCCAAACATGTGCCGTGCCGTCATACGCCCGCCAGGCTCGCTCGAGGCGATCGTACGCCGTGGGCGCGCGTCGGACACGGAGTGTGGGGACACCTACCCGCGCGTCCTCTGCTGGTCGTCCCGCAGCACGTAGCCGACACCGCGAACGGTCTGGATCAACGCCGCGGCGGGCTGGCCCAGCTGACGGCGCAGGATGCTCACGTGCACCTCGACGAGGTTCTCGTCGATGCTGTCGTAGCCCCATACGAGCTCGAGCAGCCGCGCCTTGGACAGCACCTGCCCCGCGTGCCGGGCGAGCACGGCCAGCAGCGCGAAGTCCGTCGGGCCCAGGTCGATCGCCACTTGGCCGAACGTTGCCCGGTGCCCCGGCTCGTCGACGATCAGCTCGCCCACCTGGGTCACCAGCGAAGTGGTGCGCCCGCTACGGCGGAGCAGGGCGCGAATGCGTGCCAGCAGCTCATCCATCACGTACGGCTTGACCACGTAGTCGTCGGCGCCGACGTCGAACGCGGCGAGCCGATGGTCCACCTGGCCGTCGTGGGTGACGAAGAACAGCAGCTGGTCGCGCCGCGTCTGGAGGCGCCGCGCCAGCTCGGGACCGACGAGGCGGCCACCCTGCGTCATCTCGAGCACCAACAGGTCGGGCAGGAGCGTCTTCGCCAGTCGGACCGCCTCGGCGCCGGAGGCGCAACCGGTGGTGTGGTACCCGACCCCCCGGAGGGCGTGCGCGAGCGAGTCCCGGTCGTTCGAGTTGCCGTCCACAACCAGGATCCGGATCGGGTGCCGCATGTGCCTTGTGGTGCCTCCGGACAAGCGATCGCCGGAGGGCCCCGGGGAGGACCGGGTGGGCGCCGACATGCCCCCGACGGCAGACGGGTCGCGGCGGCTCGGGTCGATTCCGGCTGGCGGCACTCGCGTCGCGTCCTTCTGAGGAGCACGGCGAGGAGCGACGTCCACCTCGACTGGCGACCCGCGGGCCTTAGACGGCGCTCGTCGAGAGGGGGTCCGGGGAGATGTTCGCTCCGATCCGCGGGGGCTTCAGGTTCTCACAAGGAGCAGGGAGATCTCGCTGCGTGGGCGGCGTGTGAGCACCGGGCCTGCGGAGTGGTCGGATGACCGCTGCCAGCTCACGCGGCGGCCGGTTCGGGGGTGAGGTCGACGCGGCGGAGGGTCTGGGCGTTGAGGGCGACGACGATGGTGGACAGGCTCATGAGGATGGCCCCGATGGCGGGGGAGAGGGTGAGCCCGGCCCAGGCGAACACGCCGGCGGCCAACGGGATGGCGATGATGTTGTAGCCGGCGGCCCACCCGAGGTTCTGGACCATCTTGGTGTAGCTGGCCCGGGAGAGCCGGATGACCGCGACGACGCCGCGGGGGTCACTGGAGGCGAGCACGACTCCGGCCGATTCGATGGCGACGTCGGTGCCGGCGCCGATGGCGATGCCGACGTCGGCGCGGGCGAGGGCGGGGGCGTCGTTGACGCCGTCGCCCACCATCGCCACCGACAGCCCGCGTTCTTGGAGCTCGATGACGGCTTTGTCCTTGTCCTCGGGCAGGACTTCGGCGAAGACCTCGTCGATGCCGAGGTCGGCCGCGACGGTGTCGGCGACCTGGCGGGCATCGCCGGTGATCATGACCACCTTGAGGCCCTCGGCCTGGAGCTCGGCGACGGCCTGGCGGGCCTCGGGGCGGATCTCGTCCTCGAGCTCGAAGGCGCCGATCACGCCGTCGGCGCGGACGAGGTGGAGCACGGCGGCCCCCCGTTGGCGCCAAGCGGCGAGGGTGTCCTCGAGCTCCGCGGGGATCTTGATGTCGCGTTCGCGCAGGAGCGCAGGCCCACCGACCGCGTAGGTGGTTCCCTCGACGGTGGCCTCGACACCCCGTCCGGTGAGCGATCGGAAGTCGGTCGCAGGGGCGATGTCGCCGCGTTGGCGGGCGGCGGTGACGATGGCCCGGGCGAGCGGGTGTTCGCTGTCGGATTCGACCCCTCCGGCGATGCGCAACACCTCGTCCTCGGTTATGCCGTTGGCGGCGGCGATCCCGGTGACCACGTGGGCGCCGCGGGTGAGGGTGCCGGTCTTGTCGAACAGCACGGCGTCGATGGTGCGCATCCGTTCCAGGGCGAGGCGGTCCTTGATCAGGATCCCGGCCTTGGCCGACACCGCGGTCGACAGCGCTATGACCAGCGGGATGGCAAGCCCGAGGGCGTGCGGGCAGGCGATCACCAGGACGGTCACGGTGCGGACCACGGCGTCGTCGACGTTGCCGAGACCCCACCAGGCCAGGAACGTGATCAGCCCGGCCGCGGTCGCAATGTAGAAGAGCAGGGCGGCGAAACGGTCAGCGAGCACCTGGGCCCGGCTGCTGCTCGCTTGCGCCTCGGCCACCAGGCGCTGGATGCCGGCCAGCGCGGTGTCGTCGCCCACGGCATCGACCCGCACCCGGATCGCAGAATCGGTGGTCACGGTCCCGGCCACCACCCGGTCGCTGACGTTCTTGGCCACCGGGCGGGACTCGCCGGTGATCATCGACTCATCCAGCTCGGCCTCGCCCTCGACGATCTCGCCGTCCGCTGGAACCCGGGCTCCTGGGCGCACGAGCACGACGTCACCAACGCGCAGGTCGGCGACGGACACGGTCTCGATCTGGCCGTCGGCGGCGATCCGCTCGGCGTCGTCGGGCAGCAGCTCCGCCAGCGCGGCGAGCGCCCCTTGGGCCTGGCCGATGGCCTTCATCTCCTGCCAGTGGCCCAGCAACATGATGGTGACCAGGGCGGCCAGCTCCCACCAGAAGTCGAGGTCGAACCAGTCGAGGCTGGTGGCCATCGAGGCCACGTAGGCCACGGTGATCGCCATCGAGATGAGCAGCATCATCCCGGGCTGGCGGTCACGGACCTCGCGCACGCCGCCGGCCAGGAACGGCCAGCCCCCCCACCAGAACACGATCGAGCCCAGCACCGGGCCGAGGGTCTTCATCCCGTAGAAGTCGAGGGAGTACCCGAACCAGTCCATGACCATCTCGCTGGTCACCACCAGCGGGATGGTCAACGCCAGGCTCAGCCAGAACCGCCGCCGGAACATCTCCGGGTCATGGCCCGCGTGCTTGTCGTGACCGCCGTGCCCATTCCCGGCGTGGTGGTCGTGACCACCATCCATCTGGTGGGGGCTCTGGCTGTCGTCGTTGGCGCGTCCAGCTCGGTTGTCGGCCTGCCCGCTGTGCTCATGGACATCGAGCTGTTCACGGGCAACGGCGGCGTGCGGTTCGGTCGTCGGGTCGGGCATGGGAAGAACCTCCGAGATATACCCTATAGGGGTATCCTCTGGCCGGCAATCGAGGTCAGGACTTGACGAGGCGTTCGATCGCCCGGGTTGCCTCCGCGACGACGGTGTCGGTGTCCTTGTCGTCGTCGAGCGCCGCGTTGCTGACGCAATGGCGGATGTGCTGGTCGAGCAGACCGACAGCCACGCTCTGCGGGGCGCTGGTCACGGCGCTGACCTGGGTGAGGATGTCGATGCAGTAGGTGTCATCGTCGATCATGCGCTGCAGACCGCGGACCAGGCCCTCCATGCGGGCGAGGCGGCGGTGGTAGTCGTCCTTGCTCACAGCCACGGTCGACGCACGTCGCCGGCTCGTGGAAAATGACCTCCGAGGGAGCGCCGGCGAGTGTCTCGGTCAGCGCCGCTCGTCGCGGCGCCCGAGTACCGGCGACCGGCCGGGCCCGCGGCGAAGCCTCCAGGCCACGCCGGCCCACCCGACGGCGATCAGGGCCGCCGCCACGAGGCGGACATGCGGGGTGTACTCGTCCGGGTAGACCACGTCCTCGACGTACCGGTCGACGAAGCCGCCCTCATAGGCCTCTGCGTCGCCGCGGCGCCGGAAGTGCTTCTCGATCGGCGTGAGCGGGCACACGTAGCCGACTGTCACGATGCCGAGCCCCCAGGCGACGGCGGGCACATGCAGCCACAGCAGGCGCGGCCACCGCCAGGCCATCAGCCCGCCGACCGCCACGAACACGATGAACGCGAAGTGGACCAGGACGGTCGCGTCGGCGAGGAGCCGGTACAGCACCGGAACCGACCGTAGCTACCCGATGGCTCGAAGACGCCGGCCGCTCGGCCACTGAACCACTGTGACCTCGACGACGCCCGGTCGGGTCGCGTGGCCCCGGGCCCCGGGTTCAGCCCCACACCTGTCGAGCTACCGCCGCGACGAGGGCGAGCTTCGCCCGCTCTGCGTCGATCGTGAGCGCGTTGCCGAGCACCGAGGTGGCGAACCCGCACTGCGGCGAGACCGCGAGCCGCTCGAGGGGAACGTATCGGCTCGCCGCCTCGATCCGCCTCGCCAGGTCGTCGACGGACTCGAGACGGGACCGCTTGGTGGTCACGAGGCCGAGGACGACCCACCGGTCGGTGGGCACCCGCACCAGCGGCTCGAAGCTCCCCGAGCGCGGATCGTCGTATTCGAGCAGCAGGCGACCAGCGCGGATACCCCCGAAGATCTGCTCCGCGACAGCGTCGTAGCCGCCCTCGACGAGCCAGCGGCTCGCCTGGTTCCCACGACAGAGGTGGAACCCGAAGGTCACCCCCGGACGATCACCGATGACCCGGTTGTCGAGCTCGAGGCCCAGCTCGATCCACCGTTCGGTCGGCCAGCCGCGACTGGCGTAGAAGCCCCGGTAGCTGGGGTCGAGCACCATCGTGTAGTGGGGAGCGTCGAGCTGGAGATAGGTGGCTCCCATGGCCTGCAGCTCGTCGGCCTCCTCCCTGAGCAGCTCCGCGACGTCGGCGAGGAAGTCCTCGAGGGTCCTGTAGTCGGGCGGAGCGCGCTCGGGATCCCAGAAGTTCGCGAAGAGACTGGGGCTGGGAAGCGTGACCTTCAGCACCCGATCGGTGCGTCCACGTGCGTAGGCGAACTCCTCGGCGCAGAGGGAACGACGGCGCCGCAGCTTCCCGATCACCGCCAGGTCGGGGCGCTCGACCCGCAGATCGCCGACCTCCTCGTCGCCGTGCCAGTCGCCCCACAGGAAGGCATCGAGATCCCAGCGCGAGAAGCCGTCGACGGCCGCCGGGAGCTGACTCTGGAACGACAGGCGACGCATCTCGCCATCGGTCACGACCTCGACGCCCGCCTCCTCCTGCAGGCGCAGGGCGTCGTCGACGGCATCGTCCTCGACGGCCTTGAGCCCAGCGGTCGAGAGCCCACCACGAGCGAACTGCTCGCGCGCCTCGAGCAGGCGCGGTGGACGAAGCAGGCTACCGACCACGTCGCTGCGAGCCTCCACCACCAACGTCATCGTACGAGCTGGCTCGCCTCAGCCTCGATCCGCCGATCGGCTTTCGGCGGTGAGCTCCTCGGCCTTGCTTAGGCTGGCTCCGTGGCCTCGCTTGCCGATTCGTTGTGGCAAAGGAACCGAGTCATCGCCGAGGCCGCGCTGGAGCACAGGTTCGTTCAGGGCATCGCGTCGGGAGAGTTGGCCCGGGCAACGTTCGCCTACTACGTGGGGCAGGATGCCGCATTCCTCGACGCGTTCTGCCGCGCGTACGCCTTGGCGCTGGCGAAGAGCCCCGACCGAGACGCGCTGATCGCCTTCAGGGAGCTCCTCGACGCGGCTGTCGACGAGCTCGGCCTTCACGAGGGCTACGCGGCCCGGTGGGGCGTCGACCTTCACCCGCCGGCAGACCCCGCCACCTCCGCGTACACCGACTTCCTGTTGGCGGTCGCCGCGCTCGAGCCGGTTGGCCACATCGTGGCGGCGATGACGCCGTGCATGCGGCTCTACGCCTACCTCGGCCAGCAGCTGGCCGCCCACACCAAGCCAGACAGTCCGTACCGAGAATGGGTGGAGGCGTACTCGAGCACGGAGTTCGAGGCCCTGGCTCAACGTCTGGAGGCTCTGCTCGACCGCTACGGAGGCGATGACGACCGACCGGCCGTCTTGTACCACCGGGCGATGGAGCTCGAATTGCGGTTCTTCGACGCCGCCGCCCGACGGGAGGAGCCATGAACGCGGATGCCTTGTTGGCTCGTCACGCGGCCGCCTGGCAGGCGGCCACCGTTCACCCGTTCCTCGCCGGCGTGAGGGACGGGTCCGTGCCCGCGGACTCCTTCGACCGTTGGCTGGCCCAGGACTACCTGTACGCCCGAGCCCTGGTGCGGGCCCAGTCCCGCATCGCGGCCGAGGCCCCCTTCGCCGACGTCGGCCTCCTGGCCGGGGGCGTGGTTGCTACCGTCCAGGAACTCGCCTGGTTCGAGGAGATGGCGGCTCGCCGCGGCGTGGCCCTCGACGCGCCCATGCATCCGGCGAATCGGGCGTACTGCGACTTCCTGCTGGCCTTGACCTACTCGGCCTACCCGGCACAGATCACTGCGATCTGGGCGCTCGAACGCACCTACCTCGAGAGCTGGGAAGGCGCCCGTCCCGGTGCGGAGCCCTACCGGGAGTTCGTGGAGAGGTGGACCACCGACGCCTTCCGGTCCTATGTCGGCGACCTCCAGACCGTGGTCGATCGCGAACTTGCATCCTCCGCCGGTGAGCAGGCGCAAGAGGCTGCGGACGCCTTCGTCTGGGTGACTCGCCACGAGCGAGGCTTCTGGGACATGGCGATGTCGAGTTAGGGGCCCGTCAGCCTTACCGCGTTCTTCGGAGCACGACAGGCGGCGGTTGAGTCAGCCCGTTCGGCTCACCCGATGGCCCGGACGCAGGGCACGGTCGGGTCGCCGACGTCAGCAAGGAGGGCGCCTGTCTCGTCTCGGAGCGACACCGTGGCGGTGCCGGCGCCAGCATCGACCTCGACCAGCGCGTAGGCGTACGTGTCGAGCTGACGGCATCCGACGCCGGCGATGCCGAGCACCGCCTGGAACGCGGCGACCCCCGGTGGCCCGATCAGGTCGATGATCTCAGTGTGGTGGCCGCGACCGCGTCCACCATGGGTCGGATCGCAACGTCGGTGGCGAATAGGGCGGGACCCCCCATGCCGCCAACCAGCAGCTCTGGTCGACGCCGGCGAGCCAGCGGTCCCACCACCGGCCCGGGTGGCAGGAGGGTCGGTCGCCGAGCAGCGACGACAGATCGTCGGGCGGAAGGTCGCGGAGCAGCTCGCGCCGGCGCCGATACACGGCGATCCCCGCCCGGGCGCAGGCCGCGGTCACCCGGCGGTTGCGGGTGACCACGGCCGTGATCCGGGCTCGCTCCACGCGGAACCCGCGCTCGCCCATGAGGATGAGACCGGACGCCTCAATGGCACCGAAGACGCTGCCGTCGACCATGCCGGCGACATCCGGTGCATACCACCCGTAGATGCCGCAGTTGCACCCTGCCCGCGGTGCGGGGTGGGCATCCGGGGGCGTCGCGGACCGCGGGCCCGAGCGGGCGGTGTCGGGTGGCACACAGCGTGCGCTCAGCGTCGTGGCCCAGATCACGTGACGCCTGGTGACCGAGGTCAACGGCAGCATCCCGTCGAGCACCCACGCACGTCGGCCGGCGGGCCACCACGTCCGGTACCCGCGCAACGACCCCGGCACGAGCGGACGACCGGTGTCGCCGCCGCCGCACGCCTCGGCGATCGTGCTCATGGCGGGTTCGGCATCGGCTCCTTCGGCTCCGTTTCGGGCGTGACCGGAGCGGGCTCGACAGGAGCAGGCTGTTCGTGCACCGGCTCGAAGATGATCTCCCGCCGTATCGGGCCGACCTCACCCGCCCGGACCGGCGCCGAGCGGGCGAACGACGCGGACGACACCGTGACCGCCTGGTTCGACGCGTTCGGCCTGGGGAGCAGCCACTCAACCTTCGCCATCGGCATCACCCCCCGAATGCGGGTGCCACCATGAGCGTGCCCCACGTCGCTCCACGAGGCAAGGGCCGACGGAACCCGACCCGGCGGTACGGGTGTCCAACACTGACCCGACCCTGCTAGGTATTCTTCGCGGCTCCACCAGGCCCAGCGGCCCCAGCGAAGCTGGCAGCCAGGCCGCCAACTCGTCCGGAACGATCCGCGAGCAGTAAACGGAAGGCGGGAGCCATGCGCACGGTCGTAACCGTCATCGCGGCGCTTGTCGCTGTCCTCACGGTCGCTCCGGGAGCGGTCGCACAGACTCCGGCGGCGACCGTCACGGTCACGCAGTTCGACTGCGAGTCGGTCACCGTGACCGGGTCGGGTTGGGAGCAGACCGAGGCGACTGTCGAGGTCGGCGTCCTGCCCCCGGAGAGCGGTGAGGTCCGTGAGGACCTCATCGCGGGGCCGGTCCAGGTGTTCCCGGACGAGCAGGGCAACATCGCGCCCACAGTCGTCCCGTTCAACCGGACCCCACCCGACGGCGACCACACCGCCGTCGTCTTGGTGGACGGCCTGGTGCGTGGACAGTCTCCGATCTTCACACTGACCGGCTGCGGCGCGGCCCCGGCGGCGACCGTCTCGGTCACGCAGTTCGACTGCGAGTCGGTCACCGTGACCGGGTCGGGTTGGGAGCAGACCGAGGCGACTGTCGAGGTCGGCGTCCTGCCCCCGGAGAGCGGTGAGGTCCGTGAGGACCTCATCGCGGGGCCGGTCCAGGTGTTCCCGGACGAGCAGGGCAACATCGCGCCCACAGTCGTCCCGTTCAACCGGACCCCACCCGACGGCGACCACACCGCCGTCGTCTTGGTGGACGGCCTGGTGCGTGGACAGTCCCCGATCTTCACACTGACCGGCTGCGGCGCGGTCACCGCACCCACTCCGCCGACCCCGCCGACGACCAGCGCCGCGGGCCCAACTCTCCCGGCCACCGGATCGTCAACGATGCCGCTGGTGGCGATCGGCGTTGTCCTGGTCACTCTGGGCTTCGCGTTGGTCCGGAGGACTCGAACCAACTGAGCGCAGCTTCGAACCGCGACCATCAGAACAGAGCCGGAATTGCACCATGGCCGCCTGGCCATGAGACCGGCAACGAACGGGTCAACATGAGCACGTCGCCGACCCGAGGACGGCGCCTGAGGCGCCGCCCGCAGGCAGGGCGACGGCGCCGGCTCTGCCGGCGCCATTGACTCGTTGGAGCCGAATTCGACTGCGACGACTCAGCGGCCGTAACCCGTCACGAGCGGCGCCCGCCCTCCATGGTGTGGAGCGCGCTCAGAACGACACCGGCCAGCTCCGGGCGGCAAACGAGCAGGTCGGGCAGGTACGGCTCGGGCTGGTTGTAGCGCAACGCGGACCCGTCCAGTCTCGAGACGTGCAAGCCGGCGGAGGCGGCGACGGCGGCGGGCGCGCACGAGTCCCACTCGTACTGGCCACCCGAGTGGGCGTAGACGTCGGCGGCGCCTCGGACGACGGCCGTCGCCTTGGCGCCGGCGGACCCCATGGGGACCAGCGTTGCGTCGAGGCGGGCGCCGAGCTGCTGGGCGCAGGCCGGCGGTCGCGTCCGCGACACCGCCAGGCGAATGGGGCACGCGGTGGGGGGCGCGAGCTCGGGCGGTTGACCGGTGTGGGCCGTGAGGTTGTCGGCGGGGAGTGCGACGGCCCCGACTGCGGGACGTCCGTCGATGGCGAGGGCCACGTGGACCGCCCAGTTGTCTCGTTGTGGCTCTCCGTATTCACGAGTGCCGTCGAGGGGATCGATGATCCAGACGCGACGCCGCTCGAGGCGGACGCGGTCGTCCACGCTCTCCTCCGAGAGCCCACATTGCAGTCAACGGTGTCGTCATTGAGCAGGTATGGCCCGATCCGCCCCGCCGCGAGCCGCGTGGTCAGCATCGTGTCGTTCCTGACCGCGCGCCAGTCATGCGGCTTCGCCGGCGCGCCTGCGTGGCATCCGGTGTGCCGCCCGCCAGGGGAATAGTTTCCGGGGTCGTCGGTTGCTAACGCTAGATGAGCTTGAGACCCGTTAGTCGGACTCTGGATCGACGCTGTGAGCAACGGAACGAGGCGATTTGGATGAGCACGATCGAGCTACCCCGGGTGCGACACAGGTACGCCGATGTTGCTGTCGGCGGGGGTACGGTGCGGCTCTTCTATCGAGAGGCCGGACCACCTGGCGAGCCCCCGCTACTCCTGTTGCACGGGTTCCCTTCGGCCTCACATCAGTTCCGACGGCTCATCGATGCTCTGGGCGTTCGCTACCACCTGGTCGCCCCTGACTACCCCGGCTTCGGGCACACCGAGGCTCCCGCTGGCTTCACGTATTCGTTCGACGCCCTCGCTGAGGTGATCGAGCGGTTCGTGGAACAGAAGGGCATCGCACCGTTCGTGATGTACCTGTTCGACTTCGGCGGCCCGGTCGGGTTCCGCCTCGCCAGTCGACACCCCGAGTGGGTCGTCGGCCTGGTCATCCAAAACGCCAATGCCTACGAGGAGGGCCTGTCCGAGGTCGCACGGGCCACGATCGCCAATCGGCCGGGTCTGCCGGGAGCAGAGGCACGGGTGCGAGAGCTGCTCGCGCTGCCGGTCACCAGGGGCCAATACGAAGGTGGATCCAGTGAGATCGAATTGATCGCTCCCGACGGATGGACCCTCGATCAGCATTTCCTGGACCGTCCGGAGCGACAACGCGCCCAGGTCGCGCTGGCCCTCGACTACCACAGCAACGTCGAGTTGTACCCCTCCTGGCAGCAGTGGCTCCGCGACCACAAGCCCCCGACCCTCATCGTGTGGGGCCGGAACGACCCCTTCTTCCCTGAGGCCGGCGCCCACGCATACCTCGGCGACCTGCCCGACGCCGAGCTGCACTCCTTCGACACCGGCCACTTCGCCCTCGAGGAGAAATTGCCCGAGATCGTCCCGCTCATCCAGTCGTTCCTGGACCGCACGCTCTCGCGGACGCCGCAACAGCCGGTCATCGCCACGCAGTCCCCTCGATCAGCGGCCTCCGCCGCCCCGGACCAGTGACCAGCCCCTTGCTCGGCGAGCTGGCACCCGCGAGCTCGAACAAGCGGCTCGTGCACCGGCTCGTGGACGACGTCATCAATGCCCGCCGCTTCGACCTGCTCGACGAGCTCGCCACGGAGCGGCTCGCGCCAAAGCTCCGATCGGCGTTCATGCTTTTTCTTGCGGCGTTCCCCGACTGGCACCAACAGGTCGTCGAGCTGATCGAGGAAGGTGACACCGTCGTCGCGCGCTTTCGGTGCACCGGCACACAGGCGACTGCCTGGCAAGGCATCGCACCCACCGGCCGAACCATGGACGTCGACGAGGTCGCCTTCATCCGCATCACCGACGGACGGATCGGTCGCATGTGGAGCCTGGAAGACACCTGGACTCGAATCAGGCAGCTCGCCGGCGAGGACGTCATACTCAGCGAACTCGGCTCGCTCAGCTGAACGGGACGCCGGTCGCGTCGCGGCGCCTCCATGGCGGCGTCCCTCCCAGCGTCACAGCACCCAACCGGTGACGAAGTGGTCGAACAGTGCCAGTGCGCCGCCGACACCGACCACGATCCGCGCCGGCCAGCCTGCGGACTTCACGATGTCGGTGATGGTCGGGACTCTGCGGGTCTTGACCGCCACCCATTCGTAGGCCGCGATCGCCAAGAACACCGTCACGACGATCAGCGCGGTGAGCGACGACTCGGCCATCAGTCCGCAGACTTCTCGTTCGGTGCCTCGACCACGGCGTTGTAGACAACCACGTCGGCACCGGCGATGCGGGTCGCTTCGGCCACGTGTCCGGCCGGGGAACGGCAACACCGCCGAGTCGGCATTCCGCCACACGGCTCGCCGCTCTATGGGGTTGACGGCTCCGCCGTCAGGAGGGCGACGAGGTCGGCCACGAGCTGTCGGGGTGTGGTTCGGGAGCGGTCCTTGCGAAGGTGCCCGTTGAGGTGGAGGTCGACGGCGCCGTGAGCGGTCGTCCATGCCAGCAGCGAGGCTCGTTCGGCGTCGATGGGCAGTGTGCCGTGCCGCTCGGCGTGGGCGAACGGTCGGAAGAACGCGACGCGGGCCGACGTCGCCGCCTCGGCGAGGTCGGGGTCGTCGATCCCGAGTCTGCTGAAGGTGAGCTTGAACCGCTCGGGGTGACGGGAGGCCCAACGCACGTACACGGCGGCAACGGCTTGCATCGCCTCCACGTCGGATCGCGCGCTCCGCGACGCCCGCTCCAGCTGCCGGGCCAAGGACTGCAGCTGCCGCGTCGCGATCTCGGCGAGGAGCGCGGTCTTGTCGGCGAAGTGCTTGTAGGGCGCGTTGTGGGACACGCCGGCCAGTCGACCGACCTCGCGCAAGGTGACGGCATCGGGCCCGCCCGCGTCCAGCAACGAGGCGGCGGCCGCCGCGAGCCGGTCGCGGGTGGAGGTCACCATCGACCGCCACCGTACCCGTTGACGTTGTCAACCTCGGACCCTACGCTGGTTGACGTCGTCAACCAGCCCGGAGGCCGTCATGACAACCCTCGACCGCGTCGCTCACCCGAACCTGTACCCGACGCCCTTGGAGTACACGGGACGCCGGCTCGAGGACAAGGTGATCGTCGTGTTCGGCGCGTCGAGTGGCATCGGAGCAGCCGCGGTCACCCGATTCGCTCGGGAGGGAGCCACGGTCGTGGCCGCAGCTCGCCGGGGGGAACGCGTCGAGGCGCTCGCTCGAGAGGTCGTCGAGGAGGGTGGTTCAGCATCGAGCTCGGTGTGTGACGTCCGGGAGGAGGCCGACATCGAGCGGGTCATCACGACCACGGTCGAGCGCCACGGGCGGTTCGACGGCGCGTTCAACAACGCCGGCATCTCCGGGAGCGCCCGGCCGATCGATCGGCTGCAGGCGGCAGACCTCGACGAGATCCTGGCGGTGAACCTCCGCGGCGTCGCCCTGTGCCTGAAGCACGAGATCGCCGCGCTGCTCGAGCTCGGCCGCGGTGGCGCGATCGTGAACACCTCGTCCGTCGGCAGCTTCGGCGGGAATCCGCACCTGCCGGACTACGGCGCCACCAAGGCGGCGGTGAACCACCTCACCCGCAGCGCCGCCGTCGGCTACGGCGAGCAGGGCATCCGGGTCAATGCCATAGCCCCGGGTGCCACGAGCAGCGAGATGCTCGACCCGTGGATCGCGACTCCGGAGAGCCGGGTCGCGTGGGCGACCGCCCCGATCCCGTTCATCGCGCTCGGCGACGACATGGCACGGGTGGCGTTGTTCCTCCTTTCCGACGAGGCCCGATGGATCACCGGCCAGGTGCTCCCCGTCGACGGAGGGGCCCGGGCGACCTGAAGGACAACTGGGTGTCAGGCAGGCTCCTCGGTCGAGCCGGCATGGCTCTCCTCGATTGCCCCCGCGCCAGAGGCGTGCGTAGCCTGAACCGTCATTCAAGATGCTGAGGGTTGTCGAGGACGAGCCGTGACCAGGCTCACAGGCCGGGCCAGGCACGGAGCGCAACGACGACGAGATCGTCCCCGCCGGGCCGACGCCATCACCCGCGACCTCTCTCACCGCTGACCTGCGGACGATCGGCTCGGCCCCGTTGCTCGGCAACCCACGCATCGTCGCTCGGTGGCGAACTCGCGCTTCGACGGCACCTGGGTGGTCCAACCGCGCATGGGTCGCGGGTGTGGTCGGTGTCGTGGCGGTGGGGGTCGTCTTCCGCGTCGTCTACGTGCTGGCGGTGCTCGACGACGTCCCCTCGGGTCTCGACTCCATCGCCTACCAGCTGCTGGGCGGGTCGATTCGCGCCGGGACCGGGTACGTCGTCCCCACCAGCATGTTCACCGGCGAGTACACCCCGACGGCCGCGTTCCCGCCGATGTACCCCGCCTATCAGGCTCTGTGGCAGTCGGTCTTCGACGCCGGTCCGACGTCGGTCCGCATGGCCGGAATGGTCCCGGCCGCAGCCACCATCACGCTCACGGCGATCCTCGGACGTCGAGCCGTCGGACCGCGGGTGGGACTTGCCGCGGCAGCCATCGTGGCTGTCCACCCGGGCCTGATCGCCGCCGATGGCTCCGCGATGAGCGAGTCCCTCACTGTGCCGCTGGTGCTCGCGGCGCAGCTGCTCGCTCTGTGTCTGGCTGACTCGGGCCGGGGCCGGCTCGCCCTCGCCGTCGCCCTCGGACCGGTCCTGGGGCTGGCGATCCTCACCCGCCAGGACCTGGTGCTCTTCGGCGGGATCCTGGTGGTGTGGCTCATGGTGGCCATGCCCGGTCCGTGGCGCGCCAAGGCCACGGTGGGCGCCATCGTCGTGGTCGGTACCGCCCTGGTGGTCACACCGTGGGTGGTGAGAAACGCCGGCGCCGTCGATGTGGTCGCCGTGTCGACGCTGTCACCCGCCAGCGCGCTCGCCGGGGCGAACTGCCCGAGCTCCTACCACGGGCCTGGGCTCGGGAGCTGGGACTACGCGTGCGTGGCGGCCGTCCGTCCGTCGGCGATGAGCGAGGCCGAAGCGGCCGAGCGCGGCCTCACCGAACGAGACCTGACGGACGACTACCGATCGGCGGCGGCCACCCACGTGCGCGAGAACCTCGACCGGCTGCCGCTGGTCGTCGCCGCGAGGCAGGCACGGGCGTGGTCGATCTGGGACCCTCGTGACCTCGCCCGTCGAGATGCCGACGAGTCCCGCAGGTACGGCTTCCAGGTGCGCGCCCGCCCGATCGAGGGCGCCTTCGCGGTCGCGGGTGCCGTGGGGCTCGTGGCCCTCCTCCGACGGCGGGGCTTGCGGGCGTTCGTGCTGGTGGCACCGGTGCTGGCCGTGGTCGTGAGCGTGGCCGTGAGCTATGGCAACCCTCGCTTCAACGTGACAGCCCAACCCAGCCTGGCCATCGCGGTCGCCGCCCTGGCCGGCTGTTGGCTCAGGTGGTGGCGCCAGCGGCGGAGCGCCTGAGATAACGCACGCGTTCAGGGGAGGTGGAGGGCGCGCCCGTCGACGTTGGACTCGATGGCGCCGTCGATGCCGCCGGCGCTGATGGTGGCATCGGCCCGCAGGAAGCCATGGTGGGTGCCGGACAGGACCAGGTCGGCGGTGTAGGAGGTGGCTCCGAGCAGGCCGTTGTCGTGGGTGGCGGACTCGGTCCCGTCGATGACCCATTCGCCGTCGTCGGAGAACCGGTCGTAGCGGACCTCGGTGACGGTCTGTTCTGGTTGCGGGCCGGCGCGCCGGGTGACGGTGGCCGTGCCGCTCACCTCGCCGCGGCGCGACGGCTGCGCCGGCAGGGGCGGCGGGACGAAACCGGCCAGCGCCGGCGCCCAGACGGCGTCAGGTGACGGCGAGGCAGGCTCGGGGTCTGCCGGGTGCCGGTCGGTGAGGTGCGCGACGACGATCCGGGAGGCGGCGGTCGGCGGGCCGAAGGGGTCGCTCTGGCCTTCCCAGAACAGGATGCGGTCGCCGGTGGGGTGCCAGGTGATGAGCGTCCGGGCGTCGAAGCCGTCGTCGCGCGATCGGGGGTTGAGCTGCTGGCCCCGGTCGCCGTTCTGCTCGACACCAACGCGCACCAGCCAGGGCTCCAGGAGCTCCCGGCGGTGGTGGGCGAACAGGTACGCCGTCAGCGGTTCGAGGCCGGGGCCGATGAAGTTGGGGCGCCGTACCTGGGACACGGTCTCGAACAGTCCCGTCCCTCGTCCGCTCGCGACCACGTACCAGTCCTGGTCGGGCGACAAGCTGATGTCCTCGTCGTAGTCGCCGTCGACCGTGACGGCTTCTTCCTCGCCGGTGGCCAGGTCGACGCGCACGATGTCGGGGTTGGCGGCCCGTTCGGGCAGCGTCGTGAAGGCGGCGACGAGCACCGCCTGCCCGTCGGGCGTGAAGCTCTTGAGCTCGCCGAGCGTGCTCACCGCCCGCGGGTCGTCGACCTCGTACGTGGTCCCGTCGTCGGCCCGGCGCAGCCGCCCGACCACGGCGACGATGGCGTTGTCGCCGTCGGCCCGGCGCCGGATCTGGCTGAACGCCACGGTCTCCCCGTCGGGCGCGATCCGCACCTCGCGCTCGTCCTGGACGACGGCGTCGTCGCCGGCAGCCGGTGGGGCGATGGGCACCAGCTCAGCGGCCTGGCAGTCGGCGAGGGAGGGGGTGCATTCGAGCACGGCGTGGTCGGCTGGTCGCAGCGGCGTCTGCTCGCCGACCCGCACCGCGACCCGCGCCCCGTCGGGGAACGGGATGGGCTTGAGCAGGGCCGCGTCCGACTCGGCGGCTGCCTCGCACGACAGGCACCGGAGGTCGGACCCGTCCTCGGCGACCGACATCACCTCCACCCGGGTGCCGCCGGCCGGGATGCCGGAGAACAGGATGCGTTCGCCGTCGGCGCTGTAGATCGGGAACCGAGCGCCGGTCACCGAGCTGGGCAGATCGACGGCCCGGAGGTCGACCGCTTCGTGCCCGGCCGTCGCCTCGGCGTCCGAGGACGGGGCGCCGGCCGGGCCACCGTCATCACCGCGGCCGGAGCTGCACCCGACGAGCAGCAGGGCCCCCGCCGCCGCCGTCGCCCAGGGGCGTCGGCTCATCGGGCTGGGTGTCGGGGGCTGCGGCCGCCGGCGATCTCGGCCTGGGAGGGTGCCGACGAGAGGGACACCATGTGGATGCGGGCGACGGCGCCGGAGAGTTGGAGGACGAACTCGTCGCGCCCGATTCCCGCCTCCCGCCCGCCCTCGGCCTCGAGCATGGCCCGCTGGGCGAGGGCGGCGTACGCCAGGTCGTGCCCGAAGTCGCTGAGTTGGATCGCCGTCGGGCCCGGCGCCCCCGGGACCCCGAGCAGGCGGAGCAGGCGCATCGCCAGCGGCCGGGGCGTGGCTCGGCGCTGGCGGGGCCGGAGAGTGCGCTGGGCCTGGATCGACAGGAAGGCCCGCCCCCGCTCGTCGTCGAGCTTGTCGGCCATGGGCTCGATCAGGACCCGGACGAGCAGGGCCAGTGAGGTGTCGCCGAGCGCCTCGGCCTCGTCGAGCAGCTCCTCACGACGGGCGTCGAGGTCGGCCTGGTGCTCCTCGACGATTGCTTCGAGCAGCTCCTCCCGCCCGCCGAAGTAGTGGTGCACGGCGCCGGTGTTGCCGAGGTCGGCCGCCCGGGTCAGCTCGGCCAGCGACACCCCGTCGATGCCCCGGCTCGCGAAGAGGCGCTCGGCGGCCTCGATCAGCCGCTGCCGGGGTTGGTCGTCGCCCGTCGGGTCGGGGCTCACTGCTTCGATCCGTTCCAACTTGATCCGTTCCAAGAGATCACTTGAGGAACTCTAAGTGATCTCTTACAGTCCGTCCAGATGCATCGCCCGCCGCTCGTTCTCGTCCCCGCCCTGGTCGCCGTGTGGCTGGTCCCGTCGTGCGTGGACGAGGCAGAGACCGGCGCGCCGACGACGACCTCGGGGGAGACTTCCGGAGGTCTGCGTGCCTCCGCCGGTCGATCCCGCTGAGCCGCAGGTCCTCCGGTCGGGTGGCCAGGAGCGCCGGTACCTGCTGTCGGTCCCGGACACGGCTCCCGCTGACGAAGGCTTCCCGCTCGTGGTCAGCCTGCACGGCCACGGGAGCAGCGCCCCCGAGCACGAGGCCAACACGTCGCTCGCCGCCCGGGGACGCGAGCGCGGGTTCGTCGTCGCCACCCCCGAGGGCCTCGGCGAACCCCGCCGCTGGAACTTCGACCGCCGCGCCGACGGGCCCGACGACTACGCGTTCGTCACCGGACTCCTCGACGACGTCGTCCGGCGAGCCTGTGTCGATACCACCCGCATCTACGTGGCGGGCAGCTCCAACGGCGCTGCCTTCGCCGGGCTCCTGGCCTGCACCGAGCCGGCGCGTGTCGCCGCCGTGGCCATGGTCATCGCCACGGTCCCGCCGACCTGCCCGGACGGCGTGACGCCCGCAGTGCTCACCATCCGAGGCACGGCCGATGCCACCGTGCCCTACGACAATGCACCCGCCATGGCCGCGAGCTGGGCCGAGCACGACGCGTGCGCCACCCCGCCACGCGAGGACGAGCCGCACCCCGGCGCCACCCGCACCACCTACGACGGCTGTGCCGACGACGGGCAGGTGGTCCTCGTCACGGTGGCCGGGGGTGTCCACGCCTGGCCCGGAAGCGTCGGTGCCGACCGGCCCGACAACTCCGAGGCAGGGATCGACTTCTCGGCCACCGACGAGGTCCTCGCCTTCTTCACCAGCGCCGGGCCGGCGTCGTGAGGGGGAGACCCGGGCCCGAGCTCGGTCGACGGCAGGCCCTCGCCGCCCTCGTGGGCGCGGCGGTCTGGGCCGCATCGGGTTGCTCCACAAGGTCGTCGGCCGAACGTTCCTCCAGCACGACTGCCCGAGCCGCCGCTGGCGCCGGGCCCGACTCCAACGGGCTGCCCGACACCGACACGATGATGGGCTGGATCGAGGACATCGTCGCCCGGGGCATCCGGCGGCCCGGGTACGAGGCCGACAGGTGGACCGAGGGCTTCGTCGTCGACCGGCTTCGGGAGATGGGCCTCGACGTGCGCACCGAGCCGGTCACCGTCACCCGATGGGAACCCCTCCGCTGGTCACTCACCGTTACCCCTGAGGGTGCGACACCCTTCGAGCTGGACTGCTCGCCCCTGCCCTACGCCGCGCCAACCGCCGGCATCGAGCTCGACCTCGTCCGCCACGACCCCGAGGCGCCGACCGCTGCCGCCGGCCACGCCGCCCTGGTCGACGCCCGGCTGGTCCGCCTCCCCGCCGACGCCGTCGCCGGTTTCGGCAGCGTGCCCGATGACCTCGCCGGACGGATCTACGACCCCGACGGCACTCTCACCGGACAGGAACACGTCCTCCCGCACACCGCCCAGCGCAACCGCATCGCCGACCCGGTCTTCCAGGCCGGTGCTGCCGCCTTCATCGGGACGCTGCTCGACCACCCCACCGACTCCCACCGGTACTTCGTCCCCTACCACGGCGAGCCGCTGCCGGGCCCGGGCGTGTGGATCAGCGGCACGGACGGCGAACACCTCCATGACCTGCTGGCCCGCGGCCCGGTGCGGGTCCGCCTCGAGGTCGAGTCGACCAGCGAGCCCTTCGAGTCTCACACCGTCATCGCCGACCTGCCCGGCGCCGACGACGACGTCGTGCTCGTCGGGTCGCACCACGACGGGCCGTGGGCCTCGGCCGTGGAGGACGGCACCGGCATCGCCCTCGTCCTCGCCCAAGCCGCCCACTGGGCCACCGTTCCCCGGGAGCGACGCCCCCACCACTTGCGGTTCGTCCTCCATGCGGGGCACATGTGCGGCGGCGCCGGCCACGACGCCTACGCCCGCGACCATGCCGACGAGCTCGACCGCATCGTGCTTGCCGTGCACCTCGAACACGCCGCCCTCGACACCGTCGAAAGGGATGGCGCCGTGGTGCCGGGGCCATGCGTCCCACGCTGGTTCTTCACCAGCCGCATCCCCGAGCTGGAGACCACCGTGGCCCGCGCCATCGAGGCCGCCGACCTGGGCCGATCGATGCTCGTGGCCCCCGACGCGCTCGGCCCCAACCCGCCCACAGACGCCGCCCACTTCCACGAGCTGCGCGTCCCCATCGTCCAGCTGCTGACCGCGCCCTGGTACCTGTTCGACGCCGCCGACACCATCGACAAGGTCGACCGCCAAGCGCTCGTACCGATCAGCGAGGCCACCATCGAGATCATCGACAGCACGGCCGGAACGACCGCTGCCCAGATGCGCGCCGCCCTTCCCCGACCACCCGAGTGAGGTTCGCCCTGGCGTTGACTCCGGCGCGGTGCACCACAGCACTGTCTATGATATACAACCGCCCGTTCGAGCAGCGACACTGAGGTGACCGGGGCGATGCGGATCGGGGTGATGATCGGGTCGGCCGCCCAGGAGCGCGTCGTTCCCGCCCAGCTCGTCGCCAACGCCCGGGCTGCGGAGGCCGCCGGCTTTGCCAGCGCGTGGGTCAGCCACATCCCCTGGAGCCTGGACGCGCTCACTGCGCTCACCCTGGCGGCCGGGGCCACCGAGCGCATCGAGCTGGGAACCGCGGTCGTGCCGACCTACCCGCGCCACCCCCTGTCGCTGGCGCAGGCGGCGCTCAGCGTGCAGGCCGCCTCCGGCGGCCGCCTGACGTTGGGCATCGGCCCGTCGCACCCGTACGTCATCGAGACCATGTACGGGCTGACCTGGGACCGGCCTGCCCACCACACGGCCGAGTACGTGCGGGCGATGCGGGCCTGCTTCGCCACCGGCCCGGACGACAACATCGTCTCGGTCGACGGCGACATCTTCCGCTTCACGTCGATGCTCGAGGTCCCCGGGGGATCCCCGGTGCCGATCCTCGTCGCCGCGCTGGCGCCGCGGATGCTGGAGCTCACCGGGCGGCTGGCCGACGGCACGGTCACGACGTGGGCCGACGAACGTGCCATCGCAGACCACGTCGTGCCCCGCATCGTCAAGGCGGCCGCCGATGCCGGCCGGCCGGCGCCGCGGGTCGTCGTCAACCTGCCCGTCGCCGTCGTCGACGACGCGGACGGGGCGCGCACACGTGCGGCCGAGCTGTTCGCGGCGTACGAGGGGGTACCGACCTACCAGCGGGTCTTCGAGCGCAACCAGAGCCCCCGTCCGGTCGACGCCGCCATCATCGGCGACGAGCGCACCGTCGCCGACCGGATCCGCCGCTTCGGCGAGCTCGGTGCCACCGACTTCCTGGCGACCGTCCTCGGCCTCGGCGACGACCCGGCTGCCAGCCGGGACCGCACGTTCGCACTGCTTGCCTCCCTCCTGTAGCTGAGCCCTGTCGCCGTCACGGGTCGATCGGCCGGTTCGTCCAGCCGGCGCGGCGCTCCGAGCGGAACCACCCGCCGGCCGCCACCGTGCCGCCGTCGGTGGGCAGGGTGTGGCCGGTCACGAAGGCGGACAGGTCGGAGGCCAGGAACAGCGCCACCCGGGCCTGGTCGCGCCCGACGCCCATGAACCCGACCGGCACCCACTGGGGCCACAGGTGGCGCTGGTCCTCGGGGACCATCCGGTCGTAGGGCACCTGGAGCGAGTCGGTCACGTCGGGGGCGATGCCGTTGACCCGGACGCCCGTGCTGCCGACCTGCACGGCGAGTGACCGGGTGAACTGCACGACGGCCGCCTTGTAGGCGCCGTACACGGGTCCGGCCGGGTAGCCCCGCAGGCCCTCCACGGAGGAGACGTTGATGATCGAGCCGCGGCCCAGCTCGAGCATGGAGGGCAGGAAGGCGTGGGTCATGCGCAGGACGTGCACGAAGTTGACCTGGTGGAGCTCCTCCCAGAAGCCCGGGTCCTCGTCGACGAACGCCCGGCTCTGGCGCACCCAGTGGCCGACGTTGTTGACCAGCACGTCGAGGCGACCGTGGTCGCCCAGCACCTGGTCGCGCACGCGGGCGACGTCCTCGGGCGCCAGCACGTCGGCGATGATCCCCTCGGCGTCGCCGCCTGCCGCGGTGATGTCGGCCACCGTCGTCGTCGTCCGCTCGGCGGCGACGTCGACGACCACCACGTGGGCGCCGTGTTCGGCGAAGAGGCGGGCCGTGGCGGCGCCGATGCCGCCGGCGGCGCCGGTCACCAGCGCCACACGGCCGGGCAGGAGCGGACCGGGTCGGTCAACCCGGTCGGATGTCTCGTCGGTCATGCGGGAACCCTCGCGCGGGCCAGGTCCCCGTCTTCGCCGAGACGAGAGAACAATCGCTTGCTGTATATGTTGGGCAGTACGACCATAAACTTGACACAGTGTCTGAACTTTCCTAGCGTGCAAACAGAGCGGGCACCGGCCGTCGTCGGTTGGGGCGGTAGCTCAGGGCGAGCCGTCAGCAAGGGGGGAGATCACCGATGAAGGTGAACCTGGGCATCACGGCCCTCAACACACACGATTGGGACCGCTTCGAGGCCCAGGACTGGTCACGACCGCCGGTGGTGCCTGACCACTACATCTGGGACCGCCTCGTCGAGATGGGCGACCTGGCCGAGCCGCTGGGCTTCGACGGCATCTGGGTGGCCGAGCACTTCGCCACGCCGTACTGCATGACGCCCAACCCGCTGCAGGTGCTGTCGTACTTCGCCGCCCGGACCGAGCGGATCTCGCTGGGGACCATGGTCGTGGTGCTGCCGTGGTGGCACCCCGTCCAGCTGGCCCACGAGATCGCCCACCTCGACATCCTGCTCAAGGGGCGGCCGCTGCAGCTCGGCTTCGGTCGGGGCGTGGCTCACTACGAGTTCGAGCCGCTCGGCCTGCCGATGGAGCAGACCCGGCAGCGCTTCGTCGAGGGCCTCGACGTCCTGCGGCTCGCGCTGACCCAGGAGCGGTTCTCGTACGACGGCGAGATCTTCAAGATCCCCGAGACCAGCATCCGACCCCGGCCCCGCAGCAAGGACATCCTCGACCGGGCCATGGGCGCCTTCACCACGCCCGAGTCGATGGAGGTCATCGCCCGTCGGGGCCTCGATCCGCTGATGGTCGGGGCCAAGCCGCTGTCCGCCACCCGGGCCGACACCGCCCGGTTCAATCAGATCCGGCAGGAAGTGGGGCTGCCCCCGACCCACCCGAAGCAGTTGGTGTTCGCCTACTGCACGCCCAAGCCCGACGACCGGGGCCCGGGGTACTTCCAGCGCTACACGCTCGAGGCCGCGCAGCACTACGGGCTCAACGATCGCTCGCGCTTCGACGGGATCAAGGGCTACGAGTCCTACGCCGCCCGGACGTCCGAGGAGACCGAGGGACACCGCACCGACTGGCTCGACAACAGCCTCATCGGCACGCCGGACGTCGTCCTCGAGCGGGCCATCGCGATCCAGGAGGCCGGCGGTTTCGACGAGATCGCCGTGGTCTTCAACTTCGGGGGCATGGACTTCGAGGACTCGATGCGCAGCCTGCGCCTCTTCGCCCGCGAGGTGCTCCCGACGCTGCAGCAGCTCCCGCCGCCGCCCTACGCCCTCCCGGAGGAGGCCGAGCTGGCGTCGGCGGCCACCGGCTGACCCCGGCGGTGCCGGCGCCGAGCGCCGCGGCCGACGCCGTGCCGGATCCAGCTGTCCATCGAGGACCGGATGTCACGGACGACGTAGCCGAGCTGGGTGATCTCGCCGAAGATCTGGCTCATCCTGGGCTCCCGTTCGGGATCGCAGCCGCGGCGCGGTGGGTGATGCGCTCGTGCACGAACGTCGGGCTCGTGCCCGGGTTGGTCCAGCGACGGGTCAGCTCGCTGGACGGGAAGAACTGCGGGAAGCGCTCGTCGCGCGCCGACGGGTCGACGACCGACCGCTCGAGGACGATCGAGTTGTACTGCGCGGCGATCGCCTCGATGGTGTTCGCGTTGACCACGACGTCCTGGCCCCACCGCTCGGCCCAGCGGCGGACGCCGGGGAGCTTCGAGTGCCGGGGGACGAGGCACTCCGCGGCGATGGCGTTCTCGCTGCTGGCCCAGATCCCGCTGCTGGTGTTGAGCACGAGCGTCTGGTTGCCCGTCGTGTGGCCGGGGGTGGCGATCAGCGCGACCCCGGGGCCGAGCAGTACGTCGCCGTCGATCGGTGCGATCGCCTCGGGCCGCAGGTGCCGGTAGGCGTCGGGCTGGTACCAGGGCCGCTGCTGGGGGTGGAGGTGGGCGAGGGCGTCGAGCTCCGCCCGTTGCACGACGAGGCGCGCGTTGGCGAACGTCGGGCTGATCGGCTCGTCGACGCCGAGGTCGGAGGCCGGCTCGGTGGTGCCGAGCCAGCGGCGCAGGTCCTGGGTGTGGAGGTGGTCGAAGGCCAGGTAGTCGACTTCCGCGGGATCGATCCCGGCGGCACGGAGGTGCCCGGGAACGTCGCGGTGGACCTGCACGAGCCGGGCGGTGACTGCCTCGGGTGTCCGTGCCGCCAGCCGGGCGAAGTAGGGCGTCCGGGTTCCGAGCTCGACGTCGCTCGGCTCCCACAGCAAGGTGCGCCGGCGGCCGTCAGGGTCGGCCCAGCGGACCACCAGCATGCGGTTGGTGATCGACAGGAACGGCGCCGGGCTCAGCGAGGCCCGCCACAGCCCGAACCTTGTCGGGTAGGGCAGGGTCACCAGGTCGCAGGTGTCGACCCGGTCGGGCTCGCCGCTTCGGCGCAGCTCGTCACGCAGGTCCGCCGCGCACGCGGGGATCCGCTCCAGCACGGCACCGGGATCGGCCGCCGGGTCGCGCAGCGGCGCAAGGCAATCGACGGCCACGCCGATCTCGGCCGGCACGACGGGCGCGCTCATCCGTCGCCTGTGTCCGCGAAGGCGAGGATCTCGCCGCGGCCGATCTGGGTGAGCAGGCTGGCCGCGTCGAGGTAGACGCGCTCGTTCGTGATGCGATCGCCCTCGAAGAAGAACACGGCGATCACCGGGACCCGGAACGACCGCCCGGTCGGCGGCATGCCGTAGAACTCGCCGAGGTTGGTGCCCAGCAGGTCGAACTCTGTGACCACCACGTCGTCGGCGACGTGCGTGCGCACGTTCTCGTGGCGTTGGTCGGGGAAGGCGGTGCGCTGGTTCCGGTGGTACGCCAGGACCTCGTCGTCGCCGTCGTACACCTGGCCGGTGGCCATGATCTCGTAGTGGGGATGGCCGTTGAAGGTGGCCAAGGTCCGGTCGAACTCTTTGTCGACCTCGGACGCGGAAGTGCTCCTCGATGACCTCGAGGCGGCGCCGGCGGAGCTGGTCGCTGATCATCGGGCCTCCTCTGTCGGGTCGGCGGGCATCTCGATGACCAGCTTGCCGACCACGTCGTTCGCCCGGAGCCGGTCGGCGGCGCGCTTGGCCTCGTGCAGCGGGATGACCTCGTCGATGACGGGCCGGATGCGCCCGTCGGCGACGGCCGGAAGGACGTCGGCCTCCAGCGCCGCGGCGACCTCGGCCCGCTCGTCGTCGCTGCGGGTGCTGAAGGTGGTGCCCAACACCCGCATCCGTCGGAAGGACAGGGTGTCGAGGTCGATCGTGGACCGAGAGCCACCGACCCGGCCGATGTTGACGACAGTCCCCCGGGGGCGGGTGGCGGTGAGGAGCTGGGCGAACAGGTCGCCGCCGACGTGGTCGAGGGCGATGTCGGCGCCCACGCCGTCGGTCGCGGCGAGCACGGCGACGGTCAGGTCCTCGGCCGTCGTGTCGACGACGACGTCGGCGCCGGCGTCGCGCAGGGCCGGAACCTTGGCTGCGGAGGTCGTGGTAGCGATGACGGTTCCGGCGCCGAGGGCCTTGGCCATCCGCACCCCGATCATCCCGACCCCCGAAGTGGCGCCCACGATGAGGACGTTGGCCCCGGAGGTGAACCCGGCCTGGGTGACGAGGGCATCGTGCTCGGTGGTCAGGCCCACCGGGAGGCCGCCGGCGACGACCCACTCGACGCCGTCGGGGACGGGGAGCAGGTGGCGGTGGTTGACCGCGGCATACGTGGCGAACGCCCCGAGCGTGGTCCCCATGACCCGGGTGCCGAGCGCGAGGCCGTCGACGCCCTCGCCGACGGCGGCGACCTCGCCGGCCAGCTCGAGGCCGGCGGGATAGTCCACGGGGTTGTCGAGAGTGGTGAGGTAGCCGCCGTCGAGCATCGCCAGGTCGGCTCGGTTGACGCCCGCCGCCCGGACGCGCACGAGCGCCTGGCCGGCCGCGGGCGTGGGAACGTCGACCTCCCGCAGCGTCCAGTCGCTTCCGGCCCGGCCGATCAGGGCAGGCATGGTCGTGGGGGTGCTCATCGGGTCACGGACCCGTTGAAACCTACGGTGTAGATCATCGTGGCCAATCAAACACCTACGGTGTAGATTTGTCAACGTGTCAGGAGAGGACCGCGGCGAGGCGACGTCGGGCGCGGGTAGGCGGCCGGGCCCGAAGGACAACCGTGGTCGGCGCGCGGGGCTCACACGGGAGCGGATCCTCGACGCGGCGGTCGAGCTCATCGACCGCGACGGCGTCGAGGGCTTCTCCGTGCGCCGTCTCGCGGGCGGCCTGGGCGTCGACCCGATGTCGCTCTACAACCACGTCGCCAACAAGGACGACATCCTCGACGGCGTCGTGGAATCGGTGATGTCCCAGCTCTCGCTGGCGCACGACCCCACGGAAACCTGGCAGCAGCAGGTCCGCATGAGCGCGCGGGCGTTCCGGCAGGTAGCCCTGGCGCACCCGAACGTGGCGATCGTCATGCTCACCCGGCGGGTGCTCACCGAGGAGCCCCTCCGCCTCCTGCGGGAGGCTGTCAGCCCGGCCCTCGCCCTCGGCCTGCCCATCGACGAGGCCATCGACGTCGTGCGCACCTTCACCGCGTTCCTCACCGGGTCGATCTTGCGGGAGCTCGGATCGGGGATGACGCTGGCCGTCGCCGACCCCGAGCTCGTCAGGCAGCGGGTCGAGGACGTCGAGCGCTCGTCCGATGACGTGCTCGCCGGGGCCGCCGGCTCCATCGCGGAGATCGACCACGAGGCCCTCTTCGACTACGGCGTCGAGCTGTTCATCGCCGGCCTGGCCGCCAGGGGAGCGGGGAGGGCGGCCGCCGACACCAGCCGCGCCTGACGATCCCACCGGCCCCGGCCGCCGGCGCCGACGCTGGTCGTCAGCGGCACAGGGCGACGGTCGAACAAGTTGACATAGTCAAGCAATCGCTCGTACGTTCGGCCCGGTGGAAGCGCCGGAGGGGGACGTGAGCTCGCTCGGACCGGGACGTCGCATCGACTACGCCGGCTCGGTGCACGACGAGCGGGAGATCGACGCGGTGGTCGAGGTGCTGCGCGGCGGGCCGACCGCCCTGCGCATCGGCAGGCACGTGCGGGCGATGGAGGCCCGCGTCGCCGAGCTGTTCGGCAAGCGCCGGGGCGTGATGTGCAACTCGGGCAGCTCGGCCCTCTACCTCGCCGTCGAGGTCCTCGACCTCGAGCCCGGCGACGAGATCATCACCTCGGCGGTGACGTTCTCGACCGACATCGCGCCGATGATCCGGGCCCGGCTCGTGCCCGCGTTCGTCGACGTCACGCCGGACACGTTCCAGATCGACGTCGACGGCATCGAGGCGATGATCGGGCCCCGCACGCAAGGCGATCCTGGCGCCGAACCTCATCGGCAACGCCCCGGACTGGGATCGCATCCGAGACATCGCCGACCGTCACGACCTGCGGGTCGTCGAGGACTCGTGCGATGCGCTCGGCCTCACGTTGCGGGGCACGCCGACGGGAACGCGCGCCGACATCAGCCTCACGAGCTTCGCGCTGTCGCACATCATCACCGCGGCGGGCACGGGCGGGATGGTGTGCTTCGACGACGACGACCTCGCCGACCGGGCGCTGTTGCTGCGCCGGTGGGGGCGCCGCTCGGAGGTCCAGCTGTTCGGGTCGCGGAAGGGTGTCGACGCGCGGTTCTTCAGCACCATCGACGGCGACATCGAGTACGACAACCTGTTCATCTTCGACGAGGTGGGGTGGAACTTCGAGCCGTCGGAACTCTCCGCGGCCTTCGGGCTGGTGCAGCTCGACAAGCTCGGCGAGAACCTCGCCCGGCGGCAGCGCAACGCCGAGCTGACCGGCGCTCATCTCGCCCGCTGGCCCGATCTGTTCACGCTGCCCCGGCTGACCGACGGGCGTCGAGACCGGCTGGCACATGTTCCCGCTGCTCGTCAACGCCGACTCGGGCATCCGGCGGTCGGAGCTGCAGCAGTGGATGGAGGGCCACGGTGTCGACACCCGCATGGTCTGGACCGGCAACGCGACCCGGCAGCCTGCCTTCCGCGACAGGCCGCACCGCGTGCCGGTGACCGGGCTGCCCCACGCCGACCGCGTGATGGAGTGGGGGCTGATCCTGCCCAACAACCACTCGATGACCGACGACGACTGCCACTACATCGGCGAGTGCCTCGACGGATTCGTCGCCGGCAAGGGACTCGCATGACGGACCGCGTGCGCCGGCGCCTCGGCGGGCGGCGCGCCCTCGTCACCGGTGCGAGCCGGGGGATCGGGGCCGCCGTCGCTGAGCGGCTCGCCGCCGAGGGCGCGGACGTCGCGATCACCGCCCGCACCCTGGACGCCCACGACCACCTGCCGGGCGCGCTGACGGCGACGGCGGAGCGCCTGGCCCGCTACGGCGCGACCGGGGCCACGGTCGTGGCCGACCTCACCGACGAGGTCGAACGTGCGCGCATCGTCCCCGAGGCCGTGGAACGCCTGGGCGGACCGCTCGACATCCTCGTGAACAACGCCGCAGCCGCGATCTACCAACCGCTGGCCGAGATGTCGGCGAAGCGGCGGCGCCTGATGTTCGAGGCCAACGTCCAGGCGCCGCTCGACCTCGCCCAGGCCGTGATCCCGGACATGCGCGCCGCGGGCGCCGGCTGGATCGTCAACGTCTCGAGCCGCGCCGCCCGGCCATGGGACGGGCCGCCATTCGAGCTCGGTGCCAACGGCACGGTGATCGCCGCCTACGGCGCGTCGAAGGCCGCGCTGAACAGGATCACCAACGGCCTGGCCGCCGAGCTGCACGGGACGGGGATCCGCGTGAACACCGTCGAGCCGCGCGCCGCGGTACGGACCGAGGGCGCCGACGCCTTGGTCGGCTCGTCGGTGCCGTCCGACAAGTTCGAGTCACTGGAGGAGATGGTGGAGGCGACGGTGGCGCTGTGCGACTGTCGCCGAGGACGTGACCGGGCAGGCGTTCGTGAGCCTCGACCTGATCGCCGACTGGGGCCTCACCGTCCACGGCCTCGACGCGACCCCGCGATGACCCTGAGCACCGATACTTGAACGAGTCAACAGGTATCGTCGATCGCGTGACCGACCAGCAGCCGGTCGATGAGCTGATGGGGTCGTTGCAGAGGCTCGGCCGGCTGCTGGCGAGCCGGCAGGTCGCGTCGAGGATCGCCACCGCGGCGGGCGTCGACGTCACGCAGCAGGGTGCGGCGCTGCTGCGGGTCCTGCTCCGCGAGGGGCAGCAGCCGATCGCGGTGCTCGCAGCGTCTGTGCCGATGGACCTCGGCGCCGCGAGCCGGCAGGTGCGGTTGCTCGAGGATGCAGGCCTCGTGCGGCGCACTCGCAGCCCGAACGACGGCCGTGTCGCGCTCCTGGCCCTGACCGCCGATGGCCGGCGCGTTGCGGAGCGAATCCGTTCGGTGGGGGTGCGGCACCTGGAGGAGGCGCTGCGCGGGTGGTCCGACGTCGAGGAACGGACGCTGGCGCATCTGATGCAGCGCCTCGTCGACGACCTGGTCGCGACGCCGGTCCCGTCCGGGGCCACGCGGCCTCGCGTGCGCCAGACCTAGAGCGCATCGTTCGCATCGATCAACTGCGTGACCCACGGATCCGTCAGCGAGCCATTTCTCCGCGTTGGGCGTCACCCTGCGGCCCGTCGCGGCGATGACGGGACGGAAGGACACGAGGGCGTGAGTCCGCCTGGTGGCCTTGGCTCTGGTGATGGTCGCGATCGGGTCCGGTGTCGTTGTCGCCACGCGCTGCATCCGCATCACCGAAAGCTGAGGGGGCCTCGCCACGCCGCGGCCCCAGACCGCGGCGTGGCGCCGGCCCACCGCGTGCGGTTGGCTCTCGCGGCGGGCGCGCTAGGGTCGCGCAACACCACGCGGGGCCCTCCCACCCTCCCGCCCGGGAGGCGTCGCCGCGCTGCTGGGGTACGAAGCGATGGACGAGACACGCGTCAACTGGTGGATGGACCACACCAGCCGCTGGCACCGGGGCTTTCCCCCGGCCGGCTGGTGGCAGGCCGAGGACGGCCGCTGGCACCCGCCCGGTCACGACGACGACCCGACCGAAGAGGTGCGGGAGGTCCCGTCCGCGGGGGGCGCCCACCTCGCCGACGGGTGGGGGTGGCCCCGCTGGGCGCGCATCGCGGTCCTCGCCTCGGTCGCGCTCGTCGCGATCGTGGTGGTCGCCGCCGCGGCGATCACCGATGGCGGGGGAGACGGTGACGGGGAGACCGTGACGGCGGATGTCTCGACAACCGTCGCTCCCAGCACCACCGCGCCGGCGCCCACTCCGCCGGGGTCCGTGTCCTCCGTGGGCAGCTCGCCGGCGGGTGGCGACACCGACCCCGGCCACGCCCACGACGGTTCGCGCCCCCACGACCACGACCGCCACAACGCAGGCGCCCCCTGGGCCTGCACCGACCAGCCCCCCTCCTTCGGACCCTGGCGTGCATCAGGGCGAGCCCTGTTCGCCCGAGGGCGCCACGGCGGTCACCTCCGACGGTGTGCCGATGACCTGCACCACGCAGAAGTGTCACGGCGCGCCGTTCGACAGCGCGCGCTGGCGGCGCACCGCCTGCTGACTGCCGCTCGAGTCAGCGCGCCGGCGCGCCGCGGTTCGTGACGCCGGCCGGGGCGCCGGCGATGCCCAGTCGGCGGAGCTTCTGCCACCGCAATCGGGTGCCGGCGAGCGCGGTGGCGACCGACTGGATGACGACCAGGTACATGAGCTGGCGGTAGGCGATCTGCTGCAGCGGGACCGCCCACAGCGGCCGCAGCGACTCGCCGTCGAGGCGGAGCGCGAACGCAGCGAGGGCGACTTGGACGGCCGTGAACGCCAGCCAGGCGCCGACGACGGCCGGAGCCTGTGATGTGAGCAGGCCATACAGCCGCGGCCACGTCGACGATCGGGGCGAGCAGGGCGACGATCACCTGGAACACGAGCGCGTACGGCAGGCCGACGAGGCCGATGCTCCGGCGCTCGATGACCGCGCGCCGGTGCTTCCACACCGCCTGCATCGTGCCGTAGCACCACCGGTAGCGCTGGCGCCACAGGTCGCCGAGCGTCGAGGGTGCCTCGGTCCAGGCGATGGCCCGGTCCTGGTAGGCGACCCGCCACCCGGCCCGTTGGATGGCGATGGTGAGGTCCGTGTCCTCCGCGATGGTGTCGTCGCTCACCCCGCGGACGTCCCGGAGCGCGGCCGCCCGGAACGCGCCGACGGCGCCGGGGATCGTGACGATGGTGCCCAGACTGGCGAGGAGGCGGCGGTCGAGGTTGAAGCCCATGACGTACTCGATGTGCTGCCACCGCCCGAGCAGCGAGCCGCGGTTGGCGACCTTGGCGTTGCCGCTGGTGGCACCGACGCGCGGGTCGGCGAACGGCGCGACCAGCTCGGCGATCGTGCCGGGCTCGAACACCGTGTCGCCGTCGACCATGACGACGACCTCGGTCCCGGCGACGGCCAGCCCGGCGTTGAGGGCCGCCGGTTTGCCCTGGTTGACCTGCCGGACGAGGTAGGTGCGCCGCAGCCCGAGGCGGGCGACGATGTCGGGCGTGCTGTCCGTCGACCCGTCGTCGACCACGACGACCGACAGGCCGTGGGGCCAGTCGGATGCGACGAGCGACCGCAGCGAGGCCGCGATCCCGGCCGCTTCGTTGTAGGCGGGGACGATCACGGTGACGGGACCGGTCCACGGGACGCCGGACCCCCGGCGCCGCCGAGCGCGGCGGGCGTGGCGCGCCGCCAGGGCCATGGCGACGACCGCCCGCGCCCCCATGAGCACGGCGAGGGGGACGAACAGAAGGTCGACGGCGGCGGTCACGAGGTCGGCCGACCGCACCGCGGCGGTCACGGCCGCGGCGTTGAACCGTGTCGGCATCCCGACCGCGGCGTTGACCGTGGCCGGGTCGATGCCGGCCGCCTCGGACACCCGTACGGGCCGGAGCGCTTGAGAGGCGAGCCGCGCGAGGAGTGCTTCCAGCCGCACAGGTGCGGTGCGGTCGAGAGCGATCACCGCGACATCGCCGCCGACGGCCGCCTCGGGCTCGACGCCCACCACCAGGGAGTACCCCTGCCGGGCCGCGGACCGAGCCGTGGCGACCGCGGTCGCGATCGAGGGTGGCGCGGGTGGCACTCGACGGCAGCAACATCAACGGCGTGGTGATGCCCTCGCGGGCGGCGAGCACGGCCTGCGTGCTCGACAGCTCGACCCGTACGCGCCATGCCGGCAGGGCGGCCAGGTCCCTTCCCGAGAACCCGGTCACGCCGACCTCGTCGCCGCGATCCCGTGCCGCGGCGACCGCGCCCGGGTCGTCGAGCAGCGTGCGGCCGGTGACGAACCAGGTCGCCGTCGCTCCGTGGCGGGCGAGGATCGCGGCGACCTCGGGTCCTGATGTCGTCCGACCCGGCGCCGACGAGCGCGATGCCGACCGCGTCGGGCCTGCCCGGCGCCGAGCGCACGGATCCGTCGCCGACCTCGAGCACGGGACCCAGCGCACCGATCTCCTCGAGCACCGGCGGGCCGACCTGCCGGTCGCGGGTCGCCGACCCGAGGAGCCCGTGCAATCCCAGCGACGCCATGATCCCGGCGAGGAGGGCGGCGAGCAACACCCAGCGCGTGACCGGGCGCGCCCGTTCCTTCTGGCGGGGCACCCGCGGGGTCACGGCTTGCCGGGCGGTTCGACCGGCGGCCCGCCTGTGGGGTGCGTGTGCTCCGGCACCGTCGAGGACGGGGTCGGCGCCGTCGAGTTGGTGCTCCGGCCGGGAGCCACCGTGGTGGTCGTCGCCGTGGCGGCGGACGGCACCGTCGTCGCCGGGGTCTCGCCAGGCTCGATCGCGCCGTCCACCTGCGCGATCTCCCGTGCATCGGGTGTTCCGTCCTGTGCCTCGGCCGCGACAGGAGGGAGCGGCGACTCCTGTGCGCCGGGTCCGACACCCAAGCCGGCGTCGCCCGCCGGGCGCGAGAGCTGATCGACCCCGGGCGGCGCGAGTCGGCCGATCAGCGGTGCCCCCGAGAAGGTCAGCCCGACGACCGCGATGTACGACAGCACCAGTGCCGCGAGGCAGGTGCCGACCAGCCTGCCCGCCCGCCGGCGACGACCCGAGTCGTCGACGAACACGGGCGGCGGCCCCGGACGGGCACGGCGGACCGCGCGTGGCCGGGCGAGCTGGCGGGCGGCAGGCCGGGCCCACGGAGTCGGGTGGCCGGTGCGCGAGCGGTGCGCGGGGCGGCGCGGGCAGCGTCGGCGCGCGGGGACATCACGGGGCGGGTCAGGGCGTGTTGCCGGCCGCGTCGGCCGCGGGTGGCGTCGTGGACGGCGGCGCACCGTCCGCGCCGGCCGCAGGCGCCGTCGCGGCGGGCGTGTCTCCCGGTCCGCCGGGAGTGCCCGGCGCACCGCCGGCCGGAGGAGTCACGCCCGACTGCCCGGGTGGCTCGGCGGGCCGGTGCGCAGCACCGGGGGCCTGGTCGGCGACGGTCGGGCCGTCGACGCCGGGCTCGCCGTCCGCCTCGCCGGTGGCATCGGACGAGACCCTGTCACCGTGCTCGCCGGGGAGGCTGGGATCGTCGGCTTCGCCGGTGACCCCGTCGGGCGTGTCCTGGTCCGCGGTGCCGCGCCGGCGCTCGTCCGGCCGGTCGCCACGGTCGCTGAACTCGACCGGCGTGACGGCCTCGATCGCGTCCCGCACCGCGCCGCCGGCACTTCCGGGCAACACCCCGGCCGCACCCGCGCCGACCACGCCGGCCGCCGCGGCAGTCGTGGCGACGCTGATCTTGGCGGCGAGGCCCAGCCCTGCGGCCTTGGCGAGGACGGACCGGCGGCGGGTGTGCCGGGGGACGGCCCTGATCGGTCGGCCCGGGGCCGCAGCCGGCGCGCCATGGGTGAGCAGTGCCGCGAGCTCGGGCGACGGGGGTGACGCGGGGCGGTCGCCGACGGCCCGGACCCCGGCCGCGAAGGCGGCGAGGTGGTCAAGCCCATGGAGGACGCGGTCGCCGTCGACGATGGCGTCGATGGTGGCGTCGTCGAGGAGCGGGACGGATGGCATCTCGGGAACGTGATCGCCGGGATCGCTCACAGCGGTACGCCCTCTCGCGAGATCATGCCGGCGATCGCGACGAAGCCCCGCCGCTGGAGTGCCTTGACCGAGCCCGACGTCCTCCCCATGCGGGCGGCGATCTCGTCGATCGTGAGCCGGCCGAGCAGCCGCATGAGCAGGACGTCGCGCTGGTCGTCCGACAGGCGATCGCAAAGGGCGCGGACGTGTTCCGCACCGAGGGTCTCGACCACCGTCGCCTCGACGTCGTCGGGTGCGGGCCGCTCGGGCGCCTCGGCGAGCGGCGCCGGGGCCGGCCGCCGATAGCGCGCGTCGCCGCTCGTCGAGCAGTCGGCGATGGGCGATGGTGAAAACCCACGACCGGAACCCCGCCTCGTCGCCCTCGAACGAATCCAGGTTGCGCAGGACGGCCAGGAAGACCTCGCTCGTCAGGTCCTCGGGCTCGGATGCGCCCTGCAGCCGCAGGTACCCCTCCACGACCGGGGCCAGCGCGGTGAAGATCCGCGTGAACGCCGAGGGGGAACCCGTGCGTGCGGCGGCCAGCACGGTGTCGAACTCCCCGTCGAAGCGATCGTGGTGCGCCATCGGTCCCCATCGGTGATCGTGGAGCCGTCGCCCGGTGTCCGCCGGCCGCTCCACCCCGTCGCCTCTCGGCGAGATGCCCGTTGTAGCGCCTGCCCCGGTCGCCTCGCCAGGGGGACCAGGAGACCGGGCATCCGCCGGCGATAGCGGCGCGACTCCCGTGGGCGCGCACCCTTCCGCAACCCGCCGGCGATCTCGTCGGCGGAGGTCTGATGCCGCAGCGCCCCCGCATCCTGGTCGTCGACGACGATGTGTCCGCGCGCGACGAGGCCGTCGGGGCGCTGCGCACAGCGGGGTACGTCGTGGCCGCGTGCGGCACCGTCCCGGTGGCCGAGCGCATGGCGGTGATATTCCGGCCGGACCTCGCCGTGCTGGAGATGGTGCTCGGCGGCGAGGTCGTCGGCCCCGATCTGGCCCGGCGGATCAGGGCCGACGCCGACACCCTCCTCCTGTTCGTCACGGACGCGACCCGCGACCAGGACCTTCTCGCTGCGTTCGAGGCTGGTGCGGACGAGTACGTCAGAAAGCCGATCCCGCGTGACGAGCTGCTGGCCCGGGTGCACGCGCTCCTGCGTCGCGGCGGGCGCCTGATCTCCGTCGTCATGGAGGTCGGCGGGCTCGTCGTCGACGAGCGGGCCCACCGCGTGTTCTTCGCCGGACGGGAGATCAGCCTGAGCCCGATCGACTTCTCGCTGCTCGTCGTGCTGGCTCGCCACGCCGGCCAGGTCCTCTCGAAAGCGCGCCTGCTCGAGATCGTGTGGGGTTACGACGTGGTCGACGAGAGCCTGGTGGAGGTCCACGTGAGCACGCTGCGCCGGCGCCTCGGTCCCGACGCGGCCCAGCTGGTGCGCACCGTGCGTGGTGTCGGTTATGTCCTGCGTGGCAACGACAGCTGACGGGACGACCGTCGGCCCGCGTCAGGGAACCTTCAGGTTCTCACAAGGAGCGGGGAGTAGACCTCGCTGAGTGGGCGGCGCGTCACGACTCGGCTGTGGAGCGAAGGGAGGGCGGCGGTGAGCCAAGGGCCAACGGGCAGCCCGGCGTGATCATCTTCACGGTCCGGTCCGACCGACCGTGACGCTCCGGGGCGGGCGGAGGGAGGGATCTGCCGCCTCATCCTTCCGCCCGCCCTGGCCCTCGACCTGCTCACTCAGGGCTGACAGCGAGCCCTCACAGGTCTCGTTCCCATCGTCGAAGGAGCATCGACCATGAGCAAGAACCTCATCTTGGCGGGCGCAGCTGCGGCCGCCCTCGCCGCAGGCATCACGATCGGCGCCGGCAACCCCGCCGGGGCGGGCAAGCCCGTCAACCAGGCCTGTGTGGGCGAGAGCCTCTCGGCGCTGGCCAGCAACCAGCCGGCCCCTGGGGCGTTCGGACAGGGTGTGCGGAGCTTCGCCCAGGATCCGGACTCGCGCCCCGGGCTCGGTGACGGCATCCAGCTCCTGCAGGCGGGGATGGTCCCGGACGACGGTCGTCCCGAACACCTGCAACGACTAGCGGGTGTCGCCCCGCTCACGACGAAGACCGAGCAGGTCGTCGACGAGGCACGCCGGTCATTCCTGGATGAAGGCGAGCAGGTCGGGGTTGATGACGGTGGCGTGGGTGGTGCACATGCCGTGCGGATAGCCCGGATACACCTTCAGGGTGCCGTTCTTCAGCAGCTTGATCGACAGCTCGGCTGAGTCCGCGATCGGGACGACCTGGTCGTCGTCGCCGTGCATCACCAGCGTCGGGACCTCGATGGCCTGGAGGTCCTCGGTGAAGTCGGTCTCCGAGAACGCCTTGATGCCCTCGTAGTGGGCCTTGACGCCGCCCATCATGCCTTGGCGCCACCAGTTCTGGATGATGCCCTCCGACACCGTCGCCCCTTCGCGGTTGAACCCGTAGAACGGTCCGGCGGCGACGTCGCGGTAGAACTGGGCCCGGTTGAAGCCGGTGCCTTCACGGAAGCTGTCGAACACCTCGATCGGCAGGCCACCCGGGTTGGCGTCGGTCTTCAGCATCAGCGGCGGCACCGCACCGATGAGGACCGCCTTGGCCACCCGGCCCTCTCCGTGCTGGGCGACGTAGCGGGCGACCTCGCCGCCTCCGGTCGAGTGGCCCACATGGACGGCGTCGCGCAGGTCGAGATGGTTCACCACGGCCGCGGCGTCCGCGGCGTAGGTGTCCATGTCGTGGCCGTCGGAGGTCTGGGTCGAGCGGCCGTGACCGCGACGGTCATGAGCGACGACGCGGTAGCCGCGCAGCACGAAGAACATCATCTGGGCGTCCCAGTCGTCGGAGCTCAGCGGCCAACCGTGGTGGAACACGATCGGCTGCCCACTGCCCCAGTCCTTGTAGAAGATCTCCGTGCCGTCCTGGGTGGTGACGAAGGGCATGCCGTGGCCTCCTGTGGATCTGGGTCGCCGGGCCGGCTCTCGATGGAGCGGCCATCTCGCCGCGGCGCTGCACCACGACCTCGGCGACGACGGGCCGGGGGGATGGCCCTGGCCACATGGTCGCCCGAGCGAGCGATCTTGTCATCACCGCCGACCCCCACCTGATCTGTCAGACCTCAGCCGCCGGATTGCCGGTGGGGTCTGACAGAACCGTGGACGCCGGTCCTCGAGGGGGAGGGCGTTCAGGGTGCGTCGGTGCTCCCGCGGCTGACGGTGGCAGCGGTGGTGAGGAGGCGGACGACGGCGCCGATGACGACGAGGTCGAGGAGCATCTGGGTGCTCACGACCAGGCGCGCGACGTCGCCCTCGGGGGTGATGTCACCGAAGCCCACGGTGGAGAAGATCGTGATCGTCAGATAAAGGGCACCGCTGTGGTCGAGCGGCTCGCTGAAATGGGTCGTGGACGCCTCGGAGAGCGACAGGTAGACGGCGGCGAACACCAAGAGGAACACGGGGACGATGGCGCCGAGAGCCCGGACGGCGCGCAAACCGGGGATGTCCGCGTCCACGACCGTACGCAGCTGCCAGGCGAGGACCGCAGCGAACGCGACGATGCCGAGCACGAGGCGCACGAGCGACCCTCCGCTGGTGCGGTTCGCGAACGGGACCAGGTAGTAGATCCCGACGAGGAGCACCCACGTGACGACCATTGCCGTCACCGTGGTGATGACCTCTCGCCGCCGTTGCCGGCGGTCCAGCTCCTTCCAGGGACGGGAGCTCATGTCCGGGCCGGACTCAGTCGCAGCTCGCCGTTTCGGTGACGTCGTCGAAGATGACCTGCGCCTGCGACAGGACTGCGTCGAGCCCCGCACCCAGCTCGTCGAGGTCCTGCGCGTCCTGCAACGCGGCGATGTCGGACTCGAGCGCATCCACCTCCGGCGCCAACGCCTCCCGCTCCTCCTGTGCGAGGTCGTCGACCGCGGCGACGAGCTCGTCCATGGCGTCGCCAGCCTCCGCGAGGGCCTCGTTCGCGTCCCCGAGGTTGGCCGCCTGGAGGTCGGACACCACGTCGTCGAGCGCTCCACGAAGCTCCGACTGAGCGTCGCACACCTGTTCCTCGGCACTCGGCTCGTCGTCGCCGCACCCCGACGCGATCCCCAGCACGGCGACGGTCACCGACACGACCCACCGGAGCCGCGTCGACTGTCGTCTCCGCATCACGACCTGCGTCTCTGCGTCGTCCATCACGATCTCGCGTGACCTACTGCTCGAGCTCGGCGTCGTCGCCGAGGACGATCCCCAATGCGACGAGATCCTCGAGACTGACGGAACGGTGCCCGATCACCAGGCCCCCAGCGTCACGGACGGCATCGCGCAGCGGAATCGCCCAGAGGTGCTCGATCGCGAGCACGAGGGCTGAGCTGCCGTCGGGCAGGTCGGCGAGCAGCTCCGCGGCGACCACCTCCGCGGCGGTCGGTGCGCTCGCATCGACGGATGCGCCGAGCTCAGCGCCGGCCACCGCGCCCTCGGCCCCGGCGACTCCCAGCCCGATCAGGGCGCCGACCGCAGACCGGAGCTCGGCCCGCTGGTCCTCGTCGAGATCGGACACGCTGAGCGCCGCGACGTCGTCGCCCTCGCGCAGGACGAACACCGCATCGACGATCCTGATCTGGCCGACGTCGCTGAGGCGTCGCAGCTCTTCCGCGATCCGCCCCTCGAAAAGGCTGTTGTCCGGGAATCCGATCACGAAGGTCTGGATGGGTCCGATGCTCATGTCCGTGCACCTCCTGCTCGACGGCGCGCCGCCAGGGCGCTGAGGGATCGGCGGCGCCTCGGCGACCGGCCCGGCCGCCGAACCCTTCGTCACCAGGGTCGACCGAGCGGGCGGCCCGCGCATCACGCAGATGGCGTGAATCGTCGATGGCGTGACCCGCCGGGAGCTGGCACCCGGTGGCGGCCTTCATGCGATCCGCATGAGGACAGGCGCACGTCGAGGGTGGATGATCGCCCATGTCACCAGCGTGAAGAGACACCAGGGTGAGGCATCACGGACGGGCGCGCACAGGCCGTCAGCGGGGTCCGAGCCCAGGAGGCGGTGCCTTATGTCCCAGACCACCGATCGCACCGAAGACCCGGCACGTCACGACCGGTCCGACACCGGGCCAAGCGGTGGTGCCCCCGGGCTGCTCGGCCGGATCCCGAGAGTCGGGGTCTGGGCGTGGAGCTTCGTCGGGGTCGTGCTGGCGTCGATCATCGTGTTCATCGCCTTGTCGACGGTGAGCGAGATCGCGCTCCCCATGACGTTCGCGGCCGTTCTGGCCGTGGTCTTCAAGCCCCTCGTCGACACGCTTCGCCGCCGTGGGGTGAAGCCCAGCCTGGCCGCCGGCCTGGTCGTCCTCGGACTCCTCGCCCTGATGGCCGGAGTCGTGGTCGCCACGGTCCGAGGCGTGGTCGACCAAGCCCAGGACCTCGGTGCCTCGGCCGACGCCGCGCTGGCCGAGCTGGCGGATCAGACCGACGCACTCGGCATCGACGAGGAGGCCCTGGCCGCGGCTCGGGACGCCGTCGAGGACGCCGCCCCGACGATCACCACGGGAGTCCTCGCCGGGTTGGTCTCTGGCCTCGGCGTCGTGGTGGCGATCGCCGGCGGCGTGATCCTCGGCGCCCTGATCATGTACTACCTGCTCAAGGACGGCGCCCGCCTGCGCCGATCCCTCGTCGCCCAGGTCGACGCCACCTACCGGGACGACGTCGACGGCTTCATCGGCGATGCCTGCCGCACGCTGCGCGACTACGGGAAGGGTCGCACCGTCATGTCCGCCGTCGTGGCGGCGGTCGTCGGGCTCGCCGCGCTCCTGCTCGGCCTGCCGCTCGTGTTCACCATCATGGTGGTGAACTTCATCGGCGGCTACATCCCCTACATCGGCGCCTTCCTCGGTGGCGGGCTGGCCGTGATCGTCGCCCTCGGCGAGGGCGGGCTCCCCGAGGCCGCAGTGATGCTCGCCGTGGTGCTCGCGGCCAACCTGGCGCTCGAGAACTTCGTCGAGCCCAAGGTCATGGGCCGCACCCTCGACGTTCACCCGCTCGTCGTGCTCGTCGTCACCGCACTCGGCGGCCTCCTCGGCGGCATCGTCGGCCTCATCCTGGCCGTGCCCGCCTACGTGATCGCCGGCAACGCCATTGCCCGCCTGCGCTCCCGAGGCGTCGTCCAACTGGTCGCCGAACGAGCCCAGCCCACCGTGAACCGCCTGCTCGACTGACCGCGGCCTGGACAGCCGTCCCGGGCGCGATGTGACGGCTACGTTTGCCGGGCATGGCCGGGCCGTACGATTTCGTCGTCGTCGGGGGTGGGTCGGCCGGTGCCGTCGTCGCCGCCCGCCTGTCGGAGGACCCGACCTGTCGGGTCGCCCTTCTGGAGGCGGGAGGCCCGCCGCCACCCCAGGAGCTGATGCCGGCCGCCTGCCCGGTGCTGCAACAGAACCCCGCGACCGACTGGATGTACACCGCGGACGCCGGCGGGTGCGGCCTCGGGCTCGACGGCGGCCGGATGATGGTGCCGCGCGGCAAGATGCTCGGCGGATCCTCCGGGATCAACTACATGGCCTACGTCCGGGGACATCCGGGCGACTTCGACTCGTGGGCCGCGGATGGCGCCACCGGGTGGAGCTACGACGACGTGCTGCCCTACTTCAAGAAGAGCGAGGGCCTGGCCCCGAGCGGGGACATCGTCGTCGATGCCGACGCGCACAGCACCCAAGGCCCGCTCGGCGTGTCGGTGCGGGCTCCCGTGCTCAGCGGCGCGCAGGACTTCGTCGACGCCGCGGTCGCGGCGGGGATTCCCCGAGGCGACTACAACGGCCGTGACCGCGGCGGGCCAGATGGTGTCGTGTCGCTGCTGCAGACCACGACGCGTGACGGGAAGCGCTCGAGCACGTACCACGCGTTCCTCGAAGGGGACGTCGAGCAGCGACCCAACCTCGACGTGATCAGCGGGGCGCACGTGACCCGGGTGATGCTCGACGGCGGTCCCGGCCAACTGCGGGCGACCGGGGTCGAGTACCGGACCGCCGCCGGCGAGACGGCCGTCGCCGAGGCCGCCAAGGAGGTGGTGCTCAGCGCGGGAGCGGTGGGTTCGCCCCACGTCCTGATGCTGTCCGGCGTCGGTCCGAGGAGTGCGCTCGAAGCCGTCGGCGTGCCGTGCCACCTCGACGCGCCCGACGTCGGCAAGCACCTCAAGGACCACCTGCAGGTCGGCCTCCTCTTCCCGGCGCCCGGCACCGGCGTCTCGATGAGCCAGATGGGCCTGTCGATGGGTCCCGACGCGCTGCGGGCCCCTGCCGGGCCGTTGCCGGCAGACCCCGCCGACGATGCCGACCTACCCGAGGAGCTCCGGGCGCTCAAGGCCGAGGCCGAGCGGCGGGTCACCGAGTGGGCCACCACCGGACACGGTCTCGTGTCGTCGTCGCTGTACGAGGCGAGTGCCTGGTTCTCCACCGGCCTCGGCGACGACCACACCCACGACGCCCAGCTCGCACTCTTCATCTGCGGCTACAACGACGACATCTGGCGCCGGTGCCTGCGGGTCGACCCCAGCGAGTACTTCGACGATCCCGACCAGCGGCTCGCCCCCGACGCCGAGTCCGTGATCCTCCTGGCCAACCCCGTGCAGCCCCACAGCGAGGGCGAGATCGTCCTCGTCAGCGCCGAGCCGTTGGACCAACCGGACATCCGGATGAACTACTACGACGACCCCTACGACATGGAGGTCATGGTCGCGGTCCTTCGTCGGGCGCTCGACGTCGTGGCGAACTGGCCCGGGCCGCGGGAGCTCGGCCCGTTGCTCGTCCCCCCTGCCCTCGCCGCCAAGCATGCCCACGTCACGGGCGAGACACCGAGCGACGACCTGCTCGCGGACCTTGCCCGGCACTATTCGTTCACCGTCTACCACCTGACATCCACGTGCCGGATGGGAAGCGTCGTCGACGAGCGGCTGCGGGTGATCGGGGTCGCCGACCTGCGGGTCGCCGACGCGAGCGTCATGCCCAACGTGATCAGCGGCAACACCAACGCGGCCGCGATCATGATCGGCGAGAAGGCGGCCGAGATGCTGGCGGCCGACCACGGTGTGCAGCTGACGGAGTTCGTCGCCCAGCCGGCCTGAGGATCCCCGGTCCGCCGGGACGCGACGACGGGGGTGCCGGACCGGCACCCCCGTCGCCTCTCTGCTGAGGATCAGTAGCCGTCGCCGCCGCTTCCGGCACCGTCCCCCTCGTCCGCCGAGCCGTCGGAGCTCGCAGCGGCCGCATCCTTGATGAGCGAACCGTCGGCGCCGACGACGAACCACACCTCGCCCACGCCCTGCCCGTTCACGTCGCCGGGGGCCGAGTCACCGGAGAACCGGTAGAGCGGCCACTTCCCGGCCTTGAGCTGCTGGCCGCCGTCGGCGCCCTCGACCACCGAGAACACCGCGGGGTCGAGCCCCTCGCCGAGCACCGGTTCGCCCTCGATCAGGTGGGCCGGCCACGTCGCCGCGCAGTCGTCGGTGCAGGTCGAGACGCCGTCGACGTCGTTGGTGAAGCCGTACAGCGTGTTGCCCTCGGCGTCGACCAGGATCTGGCCGAGCGGGCTGTCCGCGAGCTGAACGCTCGTCGCGGCGGACGCTTCGGCCGCCGGCGCGGCGTCCTTGATCAGCGTCGCGTCGGTGCCGACCACGTACCACACCTCGCCTGCGCCCTGGCCGTTCACGTCGCCGGGGGCCGAGTCGCCGGAGTAGTAGTACAGCGGCCACTGGCCGGCGACGAGCTGCTCGGTGCCGTCGTCGCGGGGGATCGTGGAGAAGATCCCGGTGTCGAGGCCGGGGCCGACGGTCCAGTCGGGGTCGACCAGCACCGGGGGCCAGGCCTCGGCGCACGTGCCGGAGCACGTGCTCGTGCCGGCGGTGTCCATCGTGAACCCGTAGAGGGTCATCCCGTTCTCCCCGACGAGGATCTCGCCGAGCTCGGACTCGGCGGCCCGGGCGGCGACGGCGCTGCCGGCCTCGGCGCCCGCCGCGGCGGACTCCTCTGCGGGCGGCGCCGCGTCGTCGTCGTCGCTGCCGCAGGCGGCAACCAGGAACATTGTCGTGGCGGCCGCGAGGGCCCCGATGGTGCGCAGTTTCTTCATGGGTGTCTCCTCGTTGGGTCGCCGGCCTGTCAGCCGACGGTGAGCGTCCCGGTCATGTCCGGGTGGATCTCGCAGGCGAACTCGTACGTGCCGGCCTCGTCAGGGGCCTGGAACGAGCTGGTGGTGCCGCCCGACACCTCGCCCGAGTCGAACTCGCCGCCCTCGGCGGTCACGGTGTGGTCGGCGCTGTCGGCGTTGTCGACCGTCACGAGCCCGCCGGGGGCGACGCTCGTCGCCGCGAAGCTGAAGTCGCGGATGGCGAGCGTCGCCCCGCTCCCGGCGCCGCCACCGCCGTTGGCGGCGCCGTAGCCGCCACCGTTCTCGGTGACGGACGTCGGTGGCGTGCCGGCTGCGGGTGCCGGGGAGTCGCCGGGCTCGAGTGCCAGTGCCCCGACGGCGACGCCCGCAGCGGCGACGCACACGACCAGTGAGGCGGTGATGCGTGAGTTCATGCCGCCCAGTACGGGACCGGTCAGGAAACGGTTCGCTCAAACGCCGGGAAAACCCACGTTCGTGAAGAACCACAGCGACGACGTGAGCCACAGCCCGGTCACGCAGGTGAGGAGGAGACCCCCGATGACCGGCAGCGCCCAGCGGGGCAGCCCGTCGATGCGCAGCGCCAGCAGCTTCGTGGCGAACGCGCCGTAGAACGCGCAACCGAGCAGCGAGTGGGCCAGCACGCGGGCGTCCGTGTCCTGGAACCCGAGCGACCAGAGGCAGTGGTACGCCACGGGCAGGGACACGACGAAGGCGGCGGTGCCGGACCACCGGTGCACCGGCGCGAGCCACCCGGGCGCCGAGCGCACGGCGGGCAGCCGACCGTAGAGGGCGAGCGCGCTCACCAGCTGGGCCAGCGCCAGCGCAAGGACACCGGTGGCGAACCAGGCCTTCATGGGCAGCACGGCCGGGAAGCCGAAGGTGGCGATGCTGTCGCCCGTCGGCTCGTGGACGTTGCCGTAGGTGCCGAGCGCAAGGGCCACGGCGCCGCCGGCGATCGCGGCCGCGAGCAGGGGCCCGGTCGCTGACGTCGGCGGACTCTCGCGGAGGGGAGGCCTGTTCGGCGTCGCGAAGACGGGTGGATCGGGGATCGAGCTCATGCGGCCCTCCGAAGGTCGCTGGGGTCAGACGTCACGCCCGCGGTACGTAACGCGGCGCCGGACGGTTCGTGCGATGTGTTTCGGCGGCGGGGGAGAGCGCGGCGCGCAGCTTGCGGTAGGCGCTGTGGGACCGCGACTTGACGGTTCCGACGGGGACGCCCATGCGGGCGGCGATCTCCGGGTGCGTGAGCTGCTCCAGGTGGGCCAGGCGCACGACCTCGCGTTCGGCGGGCGGCAGCGCATCGAGGGCCCGGCGGACCAGCCACGCGTCGTAGGCATCGTCGAGGGTGGGCGGGGCGATCGACGGCAGATCCCGGGTCGCCACGTCGTCCAACGACCGCGTGTCGTGGCGCCGCTCGCGACGCCACGCATCCATCGCGGCGTTGCGCACGATGGCGTACAGCCAGGGGCCGAGCGGCCGCTCGGGGTCGAACTGCCCCGCGGCGCGCCAGGCCTGGACGAACGCCTGCTGCACCGCCTCCTCAGCCACGCGACGGTCGCCGAGGAGGCGGGATGCGACAGCCATCATCGGCCCGCCGTGCTCGTCGAAGGCATCGGCGAGGGCGCCGTCGTCGCGCCGGGCGAACCGCGCCGCGAGCATCGCGGACCCACCCTGGCGGGCCGTGCGTCGGGTCGAGGTCGGGCGCGCCACGGTGATCCTCCGGGCTGGTGCGATGAGACGCCGTCAGCATCCGCGCGCCTCCTGGCCGCGCACATCGGCAGGATGCCCTACCCCCGGCTTAGGGTCCGCCCGCGGCGTGGTGGCGCACCGCCGGGTACCGTTGCGCGGCGATGGGTGCGCTCGTCGCGATCGAGGAACGCAAGAAGCTCCTGAACGACGTGTGGCTGTTCCATGGCGCCACCGACGAGGAGCTCACGATGCTCGCCGAGCGGGCGTACGAGGTCTCGGTCGGGCCTCACGTCGATGTCGTCACCCAGAACGAGTTCGGGGACGAGCTGTTCCTGGTGGTCGACGGCCATGCGGCGGTGAGTCGGGACGGGGTCGATCTCGGCGTGGTGAACGCCGGCGACTTCTTCGGGGAGATGGCGTTGCTCGGCACGGGGGTGCGGACCTCCACCGTGCGGTCGATCGTCGCGACGACGCTGCTCGGCCTCCGTGCCGAGCACTTCGACGACGTGCTGGCGTCGGATCCCATGGTCGCCCGGCGGGTGCTCAGCGTGGTGGTGCGGCGTCTCGAAGCGACCGACCGCCGCCTCGCCGAGCTCGAAGGCCGCGGCCAGGCGCCCTGACACGGCACTAAGCCGGGACCGGAGCCGCGGGCTGCGTGCCGGCGGCTTGGCGGAGGACCGCGGTCCACCCGTCCGCGTCGATGCCGAGGGCGGAGAATCGGTCCTCTGCCTCCTCGGCCGCCTGGCGCGCATCGGCGTGGCCGACGGCGCGGCGGGCCATGGCCCATCCGAGGCGGGCCAGGGCCTGGGCCACCTGGTCTTCGGTGGCGTCGACCCGGGCGCACAGCTGGGTGAAGTGCTCGTCGACAACCGCATGATCGCCCTGACGGGCGGCGACGGCGCCGGCGGCCAACCCGGCCCACAGCCTGTCGAGGTAGGTCGAGCGCTCGTCGTCCTCGACCACCCGGGCGGCGGCCACGGCCTCGTCCCGCCGGCCGGCGGCGGCGAGGGCCAATGCGGTCACCGCACCGCAGTAGCCGACCTCGGCGCGCTCCCCGGTCGCCCGGCTCACCTCGCGCAGCAGCTCCAGCGCCTCGGCCGGGCGCGACTGCTGCAGCTCCAGCAGCGCCCGGGACACGAGGTACTCACCGGCGCCCGCGGTCGCGAGGTCGTCCGACGACAGCTCGTGAGAGGGGAGGACGTCGAGCGCAGCGGCAGCCCGCCGCCGATCGCCCACCTGGACCGCGGCGCTGAGCAGCCCGGTCGCGGAGAAGGCGGTGAAGCGCGGCGAATGACTGGGGAGCATCGCGGCCCGGGCCTGCTCCAGCACCGCGAAACCTTCGTCGACGCGGCCCGCGGTCACCAGTGCGCGACCGAGAGGGAGGCGGGCCTGGACGCGGCCGTAGTCGTCGTTGATGGCGTCGAACGTCGCCAGGGCCTGCCGGGCCCGCTCGACGGCCGACCCGGCCCGCCCGGTCCAGAGGCGGATGCTGGCCGTCAGCACCTGGCCCATGCCCAGGGCCCAGCGGTCGCCGGCCTCGCCAGCCGCGCCGAAGACCTCCTCGGCCATCGTCTCCGCCTCCTCGGGATAGCCCGAGTAGAAGCGGGTGAAGGCCAGAAGCCCCATGGCCCAGCCCAGCCCGCCGCGGTCGCCGAGCTCGGCGAAGAGGGCCGCCGAGTCGTGCAGGAGCACCTCGGCGTCGTGGATGCGACCGGCGATGAAGTGTGCCCACGACAGGTTCTGCAGCGCCCAGGCCCTCCCGAGGCGGTCCCGCTGCGCGGTGTAGATCTCGAGGGCCGGCTCGAGCGAGGCCACCGCTGCCTCGGGGTCGTTGCGCAGCAGGGCGGCGAAGCCCCGCACCCGCAGGGCCGCCGCCCGCCCCCTGTCGTCGCCGGCGGAACCCGCCCGGGCAAGAGCCGCGCCGAGCAGCGCCTCGGCCTCGTCGGGGGTGCCGCTCCGCAGCGCGACCTCGGCCACCTCGATCGTGGCCGCCACCGCCGCGCGCTCGTTGCCGGTCGCCTCGGCGAGAGCCAGTGCCGCCTCGGCGTCCGCGCGCGCCGGCGCGACCTCGCGCAGCTCGCGGTAGGCGGTCGCCCGGGCCAGGAGGAGCTCACCCCGGCCGCGGTCGGCGGCCTCGTCGGGCGCGGCGACCGCAGGGGCGTCGAGGAGGGTCAACGCCTCGGAGAACAGCATGGCGGCCCGGCGTGGGGTGTCGGCCTGGGCGGCCCGCTTGCCGGCACGCCCCAGCCAGTCGACGGCGCGGGCGACGGTGTCATCGAGCGTTCCCGATGCGCCGCCGAGGTCGACGCTCAACGCGGCGGCCCGTCCGTAGTGGTGGGCGATGCTGTCGATCACCGCCTCGTGGTGCTCGTATTCCTCGTGCTCGAGCCAGGACGCGATGCCCGCATGGACCTTGGCCCGCCTCTGTTTGGTCATCGTGCCGTAGGCGACTTCCCGGACGAGCTCGGAGTGGAACTCCCACGACTCGCCCTCGACGGCGAGCAGCTCCTTGGCCTGGAGGGCGCGGAGGTTCGCGAGCACCGCCCCGTCACCGCCGTGGGCCTCGCGCTGCATGGTGGCGAGCCAGTCGACCCGGCCGCGCGAGCCCAGCACGGCGGCGTCCTCGAGGACATGGCGCTCGGACGGCGTCAGGCCATCGAGGCGGGCCGCGACCAGGCCGCGGAGGGTGTCGGGCAGGTTGGTCGACCCCGATTCGTCCAGCCACGAGACCAGCTCCTCCAGGAAGAACGGGTTCCCGCTGGCCCGGTCGAGCAGCTCGTCGGCGACCCCGTCGTCCAGCGTGGCCAGGCGGTCACCGGCGAGACAGCGGAGCAGCTGCGTCGCCGCGTCCCGCCCGAGGGGATCGAGGTGGACGACGACCGAATGGTGCCCTCCCTCGGGTGGCGACCAACGCTCGGTCAGCGCCGGGCGCGCGGTGGCGAGTACCGCGAACGGCAGCCGGGTCGTGGCCTGGAGCAGCCCGCCGACGACGTCGAGCACGGCCTCGTCGGCCCAATGCAGGTCGGACAGCACCATGACGACCGGGCGCCGGCGGGCGAGCGCGGCCGTGAACGCCAGGAGGGAGCCGGTCACCTCCTCGCGGGCGCGGGTGGCGTCGATGCCCCGGAGGATCCCGTCGAACCCCAGGAGGTGGAGCAGGCCGTCGACGACCCGGTCGACCGCGCCGTCGCCCGCACCGGCTCCGTCGAGCGCCTCGGCCACCGCAGCACGCACCTTGCCGGTGACGACCTCCTGGTCGTCGCCCGGCTCGACGCCGCAGGCGGCCTGGACCGCGCTGGCGACCGGCCACCACACGTTGGCCTCGCCGTACGGGACGCAGCGGCCGGGCAGGACGAGGGCGCCGTGACATTGCTGCGCGCTCTCTGCGACGTCCTCGGCCAGGCGCGACTTGCCCAACCCGGCGTCGCCGAGCACGAGCAGGAGCGCGGGCCGGCCGCGGTCGATCGCCATGTTGAGGGTGTGGGACAACAGCGCGACCTCGTCGTCGCGGCCGACGAGCGGAGCACGGCGGCGGTCCGACCGGTGACCGGGCGGCAGGCGGGCACCCTCGGCCACCCACGCGGACACGTGTGCGTCCCGGCCCTTGGCGGCGATGGCGCTGACCGACCGGTACGTCACCACCCGGCGGGTGGCGAGATAGGTGGCCTGCCCGACCAGCACGTGGCCTGGTTCCGCCGCGGACTGGAGCCGCTGCGCGGTGTTCACGACGTCGCCCATCGCCGTGTAGTCGCCCCCGGCCCGCAGCGAGCCCACCAGGACCTCTCCCGTGTTCACGCCCACCCTCAGCCGCAGATCGAGCCCCAGGTCGGCCGCAGCGTCGTCCACCGTGCCGTGGAGTCGGAGGGCGGTCCTCACCGCCCGCTCGGCGTCGTCCTCATGGGCGATCGGGGCCCCGAACAGCGCCAGGATGGCGTCCCCGACGATCTTGTCGACCCGGCCGCCGAACTCCTCGATGTCGGCCACCAGCCGCTGGAAGCACCCGTCGACGATGCCCTTCACCTGCTCGGGATCGCGGTGCTCCGACAGGGTGGTGAAGCCGACGATGTCGGCGAACAGGACGGTCACCACCCGCCGCTGATCGCCGCGCAGCCCCAGGTCGGCGCCGCAACTCGGGCAGAACCGAGCACCATCGGGCACGTCCGCGCCGCAGACCGGGCAGGTCACCAGGCCAGTGTATGGACCGCCTCGCTGCTCCCCGGGCCAGTTGGCGGGACATCTGGCAGGCTGGCGAGTGCGACATAGTGGCCCCCCACGGAGCGTGAGTGCCTCTGAGGAGGTTGATGTGCCCGACCGTCGCCTGCCCCCGATCCGGTCCCTCGTGCGGACCCGGCGCAACCGCGCCGGTGTGGACGCGGCGCCACGCGACCTGGATGACACGACGGATGCGCCGGCCGAGGCCCGCATCTCGAGCATCGTCGACAGCGCCATCTACGTCGACGGCAAGCGGGTCGCCTCGCCCGGCTCGCTCGCCGAGACGTACGACTACCTCGACCGCATCCCGGGGAGCATGGCGTGGATCGGGCTGTACCGGCCCGACGAGCCCGAGGTCGCGTCGCTGGCCTCGGAGTTCCGGCTGCACGAGCTGGCCGTCGAGGACGCGATCGTCGCCCACCAACGCCCGAAGCTGGAGCGCTACGGCGACATCCTCTTCGTGGTGCTCCGCCCGGCGCGCTACGTCGACGACCTCGAGGAGGTCGAGTTCGGCGAGGTGCACGTGTTCGTCGGCCCCAACTTCGTCCTCACGGTCCGCCACAGCGAGGCACCGGACCTGGGCGCGGTCCGGCGCCGGGTGGAGAGCAGTCCCGACCTGCTCCGTCGGGGGCCCGAGGCGGTGCTGTACGCGATCCTGGACCGGGTCGTCGACGGCTACATCCCGGTCGTGGCCGGGCTCGGGAACGACATCGACGAGATCGAGATCGAGGTCTTCAGCGGCGACCCGCGGGTGTCGCGTCGCATCTACGAGCTGTCGCGGGAGGTCACCCAGTTCCAGCGGGCCACCCGGCCCCTGGCCGGGATGCTCGCCGCACTCTCGGCCGGCTTCGCCAAGTACGGGATCCACGAGGAGCTGCAGCGCTACCTCCGGGACGTCGACGACCACGTCACCGAGGTCGTGGAGCACGTGGAGGAGTACCGGCAGCTGCTGCGCGACATGTTGACGGTCAACGCCACGTTGGTCGCCCAGCAGCAGAACGAGGAGATGAAGTCGCTCAGCGAGGCGAGCAACCTCCAGAACGAGGAGGTCAAGAAGATCTCCGCCTGGGCGGCCATCCTCTTCGCGCCGACCCTCATCGGCACCGTGTACGGCATGAACTTCGAGAACATGCCCGAGCTCGGGTGGGCCCACGGCTACCCGCTGGCGCTGCTCCTCATGGTGATCACCTGCGGGACCCTGTACGCCGTGTTCAAGCGGCGTGACTGGCTGTGACCCGACGACGATCTCAGTCTCGCCGGTCGTCGCGGCGGTCCACGCGCCGGCGGTGACGGCGCACCACGCCCACACCGAACCACACGAGCGCGCCGATGAGTGCCGAGATGAGGACCAGCAGCCAGACCGGCCACGTGAAGTCCCACACGAGGAAACTGACCGTGACGTCGTCGGTGTTCTGGCCCATGAAGACGGCAAGCGCCCCGACGCCGGCGAGCGACGCGATGGCGCCGCCCCCGAGCTGCAGACCTTCCTTTCGTTCTGCTTCCGGGCTCGTGCTGTCGTCGCCGGTGGACTGCACCATGGATCCCTCCCTGTCGTGCGGGGCCGGTGCCCGTCGGGTCACTGCCTCGCCATGGCGATGCGGAGTCGTTCCTCAGGGTCGATGAAGTGGTCGTGGTCGTCGGTGCCGAGGTCGAGCTGCACCCAGTGGATCTTGCCGGTGAACCGGCTGCCGTGGGCGGTGTAGTCGGGGCTGACGGTGGTGCCGGATTCGTAGCCGATGTCGGTCGTCTCGTCGGCGGAGAAGACCATCGGCTGGGTGGCCTCGACCCGGCCGCTCCCGACGGGCTTGCCGTCGTAGTAGAGGGTGACGTCGCCGCCCTTGGCCAGCCCGCCGCCGTCGTAGGCGAACTCCATGCGCACCTGGTGGGTGCCGTCGGGGATCGGGTCGTCGGCCGCGGTGGCGAACTCGTGGATGCCGAGCACGTTGTAGACGAACTTGGCCCGGCCGTCCTTGGCGTAGAGCGCCCAGCCGCCGAAGCGGCCGCCCTGGGCGATGATCACGCCGTCGGCGCCCTTCTCGGGCGACCTCGACCTCGGCGGTGACCGAGAACGACTTGTTCTTGATGCTGACGACGCTGTTCTCGGAGAGCCGACCCATGCCGGGGAAGAACAGCTGCGAGTTGCCACGGATGAGGGTCGGGTCGCCCGGCCATCGACGGCTCGAACCGCTCTGACGTGCGGTCGTCCATCGGCAGCACGTTGTACTTGGTGGCCTCGATGAGCCACAGCCGCTGGAGCTTGGCCAGCATCTCGGGCTTGTCCGCCACGAGGTTGCGGGCCTGGCTGTAGTCGCTGGTGCCGTCGTAGAGCTCCCAGACGTCGTCGTCGAACGCCGGCAGCTCGCCGCCGACCATGACCCACGGCGTGCGGTGCTTGGTGACCGCGCTCCAGCCCTTGTGGTAGATGCCGCGGTTGCCGAACATCTCGAAGTACTGCAGGTCGTGGCGCTCCGGCGCGTCCGCGTCGCCGAAGGCGTACAGCATGCTCGTGCCCTCCATCGGCGACTGCAGGACCCCGTTGACCATCGTCGGCTCGGGCAGGCCGGCGGCCTCGAGGATCGTCGGGGCCACGTCGATGACGTGGGTGAACTGGCTGCGCAGGCCGCCCCGCTCCTCGATCCCGTTGGGCCAGTGGACGATGGTCCCGTTGCGGGTGCCACCCCAGTGCGAGGCCACCTGCTTGGTCCACTGGAACGGGGTGTTCATCGCCCACGCCCAGCCGACCGAGTAGTGGTTGTACGAGCTGGGGGAGCCGAACTCGTCCATCTTGCTGACCATGAACTCGGGGGTCTCCAGCGCGGCCATCCCGTTGAAGTTGGCCATCTCGTTGAAGGCGCCGTTGAGCGTGCCCTCGGCGGAGGCGCCGTTGTCGCCGATGATGTAGTAGACGATCGTGTCGTCGAGGACCTCGAGGTCCTCGAGGGCGTCGATGAGCCGGCCGACGTGGTGGTCGGTGTGCTCGAGGAACCCGGCGTACACCTCCATCTCGCGGGCCAGCACCGGCTTGAGCTCGTCGGGCATGTCGTCCCAGGCGGTGATCTCGGCGTGCCGGGCGGTCAGGTCGGCGTCGGCGGGGATGACGCCCAGCTCCTTCTGCCGGGCGAAGGTGCGCTCGCGCTGCACGTCCCACCCGTCGTCGAACTGCCCCGGCGTACCGGTCGGCCCACTCCTTGGGCACGTGGTGCGGGGCATGGGTGGCGCCCGTGGCGAAGTAGACGAAGAACGGCTTGTCCGGCATCAGCGCCTTCTGCTGGCGCATCCAGCCGACGGCCCGGTCGGTCAGGTCCTCGGTGAGGTGGTAGCCCTCCTCGGCGGTCGCCGGCGGCTCGACCGGGGTCGTGCCGTCGTACAGGGCCGGGTCCCACTGGTTGTTCTCGCCGCCGATGAACCCGTAGAACGACTCGAACCCGCCACCCCCCGACGGCCACGCGTCGAACGGGCCCAGCGGCGACGTCTGCCACACCGGCACCTCGTGGCACTTGCCGAACTGCGCCGTCGCGTACCCGTTCAACTTCAGGGTCATCGCCAGCGGCGCCTTGGTGTTCGGACGCAACGAGCTGTTGCCCGGCGCCGACGTCGCCGTCTCGGTGATGCTGCCCATCCCCACCGAATGGTGGTTGCGACCCGTCAGCAGGGCCTGCCGCGTGGGCGCGCACAGGGCGGTGGTGTGGAAGCGGTTGAAGCGCAGGCCGCCAGCGGCCAGCCGCTCGGCCGTCGGCGTGCGGCACGGGCCGCCGAACGCGCTCGACGCGCCGAAGCCGACGTCGTCGAGCAGGACGACCAGCACGTTCGGCGCCCCCTCCGGCGGGAGCAACGGCTCGATCGGGGGATAGGCCGTCTCCGGGTCCTTGGCGTCGTAGGTCGTCAGGCCGGGGGCCGGTCGGTCGGGGATCGGCAACATCGTGCGGGCATGGCGGTCGGGACTCATCGCGTTCCTCCGTCAGGGGGCACCACGAGGTCCACGATGCCGACCCCGCGGCTCCCTGTCGTCACCCCCGACGGGGTGATCGGGACCCTCGGCGGGTCGTCCTGCGACGAGCCGGACATCGAGCAGCTCGAGCCCGAACTCCTCGATGCGCGCCATCACGGTGCCGAGCTCGTCGTGCGGGCACCGCACGATCGTGCGACCCGTGCCGGTGACCAGCTCGCAGCCGACGAACGCGGCCCGCAGGGTCGGGCTGGCCACTCCCAGGAACGACACCTCGTAGGTCAGATCTGCCATCGGTCGCGTGTCCCTTGACGCCGGCGGTGCTCATCATGGGCGTGGCTGCCCGCCGACGTCGTCACCCACGACGGGGTGATCGCCGTTTCCGTCGACCGGTGACGATCACCCGTCCGGGGGTGATGCGGGAGGGCGTGGGCGTCCGACACGCTCGGAGCGTGATCGATCGGAGGACCGAGTGAGCCGGCGGGTCTACGTGATCACCGTGACCGGCGAGATGGACGCGTCGCTCCGCGACGCGTTCGAGGACGTCGAGATCACCGTCGATCACAGCGTGACCCGGCTGCGCGTCGTCAGCGCCGACTCGTCCGTCGTGCACGGCGTCCTCCATCGCATCGACGTGCTGGGCCTGGATCTCCTCGACCTCCATCAGGTCGCCGACGGCCGGCCGGCGTGAGCCACCGGGTCTGACGGCGTGTGCGCACCGGATCACCCGGCCGGTGGTGAGGTCGGCTCACCCGGGGTGTCCGTACGGTCGCCGTGCCGCAGGCCCGTCGCTCGGGCACGCGACGACACACGGAACAGTGGAGGCACCGCCATGGCCATCGGTCCGGTCGAGTACATCATCGTCGGGTTCCCCGGCAACCAGTTCACCGGCGACATCGCCCCCGAGCTCGCCAAGCTCGTCGCCAGCGGGACGATCCGGATCCTCGATCTCGTGTTCATCACCAAGGACGCCGACGGCGACGCCCGCGCGGTCGAGTTCGAAGACCACGACGACGTCGCCCTGTTCAGCGCCCTCGACGGCGAGGTCGGCGGGTTCATCAGCGACGAGGACATCGAGTACGCCGCGACCGAGCTCGAACCGAACTCGTCGGCCGCGCTCCTGATCTGGGAGGACGTGTGGGCGACCCCGTTCGTCGAGGCCATGCGCAACTCGGGGGGTGTGCTGATCGAAGGCTCCCGCATCCCTCACGACCTGATCGAAGCCGCCGAGGCGGAGCTCGCCGCGGCCGGCTGACCGCACCAACTGCACACGAAGGAGAACCGACATGCTGCGCCGTCGACCAGTGGTACGAGCAGCCGTCACGACCTCGGTCGTGGTCGGCACCGCCACCCGGACCAGGAACCGCGTCGAGCGCCGCCAGGCGCGACGCGGCCGATGAGAGGAGAGCACAATGTTCGCCTACGACTACCCCATCCTCGGCGTGTTCTGGTCGATGGTGTGGCTGTTCCTGTGGATCGCCTGGATCTTCCTGCTGGTCCGGGTGATCGCCGACATCTTCCGCAGCCATGACATGAGCGGCTGGGGCAAGGCGCTGTGGGCCATCTTCGTGGTCGTCTTGCCGTTCCTCGGGGTGTTCGTCTACCTCATCGCCCGTGGACAGTCGATGGCCGAGCGGGACGTCCAGCACGCGCGCAGCCAGGATGCGGCGTTCCGCGAGTACGTCCAGGATGCGGCCGGGTCCGGCGGCGGCGGGCCGGCCGACCAGCTGGCCAAGCTCGCCGATCTCAGGGCGCAGGGCGTGCTCACCGACGCCGAGTTCGAGGCCCAGAAGGCGAAGCTGCTGGCCTGACCGGGGTGGCGCCGGGCCGGACGTCGTCGGTCAGATCACGCCCGACCGACGTCCGGCCTCGACCGCGTCCGCACGCGAGGCCACGCCGAGCTTGCGGTACACGCTCTTCACGTGGGTCTTGAGGGTGTTGAGCGACACGAACAGGGCGGCCGCGATCTCCCGGTACGTGAGCCGGCTGCAGAGGTAGCGCAGCACGGTGACCTCGCGGGAGCTGAGCCGCTCCACCGGCATCGGCGCCGCTTCGGCCCGCACGGGCGCCACGACATGCCGGGCGGCGGCGAGCAGGTCCTCGACGTAGCGGTCCTGGCCGCGGTCGGGGGTGAACGAGAGCAGCAGCTTGTCGACGTTCGGCCCCGGCTCGACGATCGTCCGGACCAGACGTTCCGGCTGAGCGGCCGCCAGGGCGTCGCGCATGTGGCCGTTGGCCGTCTCGACGTCGCGCTCGAGCACGCTGAGCCCACACAGGACGCTGCGCTCCACCCGGAGGCGTCGGGTGGTGGGCGGGGGCAGGTCGCCCAGGAGCAACGTGGCCGCCCGGTCGTCGTGCTCGAGCAGCGCGAGGCGGACGCGCAGCACGCCGGTCTCGACGCGATCCCGGTCGAGGTCCGCCAGCAACGTCCCGGCCGTCGGCGGGTCGAACCGCAAAGCCTGCTCGACGGCCTCCTGGCCGAGCACGTGGCGGACCGCCGCGTCCGGCTCGGCGTAGAGGCGCCTCGCCTGGGCCAGCAGCGCGCCGGCGCCGGCGGCGTCGCCGAGGCCGCGCGCCAGCTTGGCGTTCTGCAGCGTGGCGAGGCTCTGCAGCGTCAGGCGGTGGCTTGCGTCGCTCGCCCGCATGACCTGGTCGAGGATTCGTCCCGCAGCGTCGTGCTCGTGGCGCTCGAGGTGGAGCTCGACCAGCGCCAGGCCGGCGAAGATCCGCCCGGGTTCGTGGTCGCCCAGGCCCAACTGGTCGGCCGCCCGCCCCGTGCGCGCCGCGAGCTCGTCGGCCCGAGACAGATCCCCGGCGCTGGCGGCCACGAACGCCGCGATCCCCGGCACGCGCACGTCGTCGGCCACCCGACCGCCGGTCGGATGCGCCAACGCCTGCTCCACCACCGCGCCTGCCGCGTCCAGCTCGCCCGCCTGGATGTGGGCACCTGCGGTCGCGGCGTGGAGGAGGGACAGCAGGCCGCGGCTCGGAGGTCGTCCACCGACGGCGTCCAGCGCGAGGTGCAGGCGGCGGATCGCCTCCCGCGGCTGCCCGCGGAGCTGATGATGCTCGTTCCACGCCCCCTCGATCAGGGCGGTCAGCTCGCCGTCGGCGTGCGGGTGGGCCCGGCGCACGCGGTCGAGCCACGACGGTGCATCGTCCGCCCCGTCCAGCGTGATCAGCCCGATCAGGAACTCGACCACCCCGGCCGGGTCGGTCTCGACGAACGCCGCGCCGAACTCGTGGAGCCACAGGCGCAGCGCTCTGGCCGCGACGTCGGCGCCCTCCGCCATGCTCATCGAGCGATCGAGTGCGGCACGGAGGATCCGCCCGGCGCGCTCGACGTCGCCCATCGCGATGGCGTGCGTCAGCGCGCCCTCGACGTCCCGGCGGTCCTCGAGCACCCGGCACGCCCGATCGTGCGCCGCCTGGAGGCGGGCGGTGCCGAGCGAGGTCAGCCGTGCCCGCAGGAAGGCCCCGAACAGGTGGTGGTAGCGGTACCAGCGGGCCTGGTCGTCCAGCGGCACCACGAACAGGTTGGCCGCCAGCAGGCGGTCGAGCAGGACCGGAGCCTCGTCGCGGCCCGTGACGTCCACGCACAGCCCCGCGTCGAAGGCGTCGAGCACCGACGTCTCGACGAGGAAGTCGACGAGCTCGGGCGGCAGGCTGGCGAGAACCTCGCTCAGCAGGAAGTCGCCGACGGCTCGATCCGTGCTGGCGAACGCGTCGAGGAAGTCGCCGTGTCCGGCGCCCCGCTGCAGCGCGATCGCCGCCAGCTGCGCTCCGGCGGCCCAGCCCTCGGTGAGCTCGTGCAGCCGATGCAGCTCGTCGCGCGCCAGCGCCACGTCGTGCAGCGCGAAGAAGTCGGACATCTCCGCGGCGGAGAACCGGAGGTCGTCGCCGCGCAGCTCGACCAGCTCGCCACGCAGCCGCAGCCGGGCCAGCGACAGGGGAGGATCCGACCGGGTACCCGCCACGAAGCGGATCGTGTCGGGCAACGCGTCGAGGAACGCCGCCATCAGCGCCGGATCGGGGGCCGCCAGGTGGAGATCGTCCACGACGATCACCCCGGCGCGTCGAGCGTGGCGAGCCCGTTCGCCGCCGCGACCGCGGTGTCGTAGGTCGTCGCGCCGGGCCAGTCCAACAGCGCGAACGCATCGTCGGCGACACCGGGCCACCGCGCCGAGATCGCCGACAGCAGTGCACAGACGAAGCGCGTCGGCTCGGCGTCCGACGGATCGCACGACAACCACGCCACCCCGTCGCGGTGCGCGGCTGCCCACGAGGCGATGACCGCCGTCTTCCCGTAACCAGCGGGCGCCGACACGAGCGCCAACCGGTAGTCGCCATCGAGGCGGGCGGTCAGCTCGGGGCGCGCCATCAGCGGGCGACGTGACCTCGGGATCGTCAGCTTGGTCGCGGCGACGACGGTGCGCGTGGCGTCGTCCGAGCCGGCCGGGTCATCACCACGGAGCGCCAGCACCTGACCACCGCTCTGCGTCTGGGGTCTCGTCATCGTCACCGCCGGCTCGCCCTCGGCCTCCTCGACGATGTCAGCGCCTGCGACGCGTGTCGTCACCCATTCCGAGTGATCGGCCAGCCGTCAGGACCCGACCACGCCTAGTATTCGGCTCGTGACGGACAATGGCGCCGGGCGGGCGCCCGCGGCCATGGTGCTGGACGATCTCCTCCTCGACGCCAAGGTCCTGATCCCGCAGCCCCGGCCGGGAGCCGTCAGCCGGGGCGAGCTCATCGAGTCGGCGCGCGCGAGCGACTGCCGCGTGGTCGGGGTCACCGCCCCCGCGGGCTACGGCAAGTCGACCCTCCTGCTCGAGTGGGCCCGTGCCGAGGACCGCCCGGTGGCCTGGGTGTCGCTCGACCGCTTCGACGACGACCCCTCCGTCCTGGTCACGTTGCTGGCGTCCGCCTACGCCTGCATCGCACCGGGCGATGCCGACCTCGTGGCCGGCATGGGCGGCCACGGCGTGTCGGTCCTCGGACGCGCGGCGCCGCGGCTCGCCTCGGTGCTCCGGGCGAGCCCGGTCCCGTTCGTGATCATGCTGGACGACCTGCACGAGCTGCAGTCGCCGGCCTGTCACGACGTGTTGAGCGTCGTGATCTCCGGCATCCCCCGAGGCTCCCAGCTGGTCGCCGCCAGCCGTTCCGAACAGCCCCACCTGCCGCGGCTGCGGGCGTCGGGCGACGCGCTCGAGTTCCTCGCCAGCGACCTGGCGCTCGACGCCTCGGGGGCGGAACGCATCTTCACCGAGGCACGTGTCCGCCTGAGCCCCGAGGTGGCCGCCGCCGTCGCCGAACGGACCGAGGGCTGGCCGGTCGGCATCTACCTTGCGGCCGTCATCGCAAGCGACAGCGACGGCGAGGCACTGGCGATCTCGGGTGACGACCGCTACGTGGCCGACTACCTGTACCGCGAGTCGTTGGCGCACCTGCCGGAGAGCAGCCGGCACTTCCTGCGGTGCACGGCGGTGCTCGACCAGCTGTGTGCGCCCCTCTGCGACGCCCTCCTCGGAGAGCCCGGGGCGCAGGAGCAGCTGCGCGGCCTCGAGGCCTCCAGCACGTTCCTGATCCCGCTGGACCGCCGGCGGGAGTGGTACCGCTACCACGCCCTGTTCCGCGAGTTCCTCCTCGGCGAGCAGCGTCGGGTCGAGCCCGCCCTCATCCCGAAGCTGCACCTGCGCGCCGCCGATTGGTACGAGGCCAACGGGTCGCCGGCGCTGGCGTTGGAGCACCTGCTGAACACGTCCGAGCGGGACCGCTGCATCCAGCTCGTCACGGCATTGGCCCTGCCCACCTACCAGGCCGGCCAGATGTCCACGCTCCAGCGGTGGCTCGCCGCGCTCGGCGACGCCGCCATCGAGGGGTACCCGCCGCTCGCCGTGCTGGCCGGCTGGGTGGCGGCGCTGACGGGCCAGAGCGTCGAGGCGGAACGGTGGGCGGCGATCCTCGACGCCGCGTCGTTCGACCTTGTGCCTGCGGACGGCTCGGCGTCGTTCGAGTCGGCGCGGGCCATGTTGCGGGCGATGATGTGCGCCTCGGGCCCCGAGCAGGCGCTGGCGGATGCGAGCTTCGCGGTCTCCGAGGAGCCGCCGTGGAGCGCGTGGCGCGACCAGGCGCTGGCGCTCGCCGGCGAGGCGCAGCTCCTCGCCGCGGACCCCGACCGGGCCGAGGCGCTGTTCGAGGAGTCGGTTGCCGCGGCCGACGGGTACGACAACGCGGACGTGATCGTCCTCGGCCTGTCCGAGCTCGCGGTCTTGGCGATGGACGACGGGCGGTGGACGGAGGCAGCGGCGCACCTTGACCGGGCGCTCGCCGCCATCGACGACCACCGGATGTACGACTACGCCACGAGCGTGCTCGCGTTCGCCGGCGCGGCCCGGCTCGCCGTCCACCGAGGCGACCTCGACGAGGCGAGCCGCCAGCTCACGCACGCGATGCGGGGCCGCCCGGCGTGCACGTTCGCGCTCCCGTTCGTCGCGGTGCGCGTCCGTCTCCAGCTCGCCAAGGTGCACCGGGCGATCGGCGACCACACGACCGCTCGCCACCTGCTGCGCGAGGTGGACGACGTCCTGCTCCACCGGCCGGCGCTCGGCCGGCTGGTCGACGAGGTGTCGGAGTTCCGTCGCAGCCTCACGTCGGGGGTCCAGGTCGGCGCGACCGGCGGGTCGCCCCTCACCCCGGCGGAGCTCCGGCTGCTGCCCTACCTGCAGACGCACCTGACGATCGGCGAGATCGCGGGACGCGTGTTCGTGTCCCGCAACACCGTCAGCACCCAGGTCGGCTCGATCTACCGGAAGCTGGGTGTCTCGTCCCGCAACGACGCGGTGGAGCAGGCGACGGCGATCGGTCTCCTCGGCGGGTAGCGGGCTCACTCGGGGGACGGGGGCTCCAAGGCCTCGTCGGTGTCGTAGCCGAGCGCCAGCGCGAGGTTCGGGGCCGCCGCCACGACGCAGGGCAGCCCGACGACGGGAACGATGCCGACCAGCACGTCGACGATCTCGGCCGCGGTCGCCCCCGCGTCCACCGCAGCATCGGCCAGTGCTCCATAGGACGGAATGGCGCCACCGACCGCGATCAACGCGGCGATGCGGACGAGCGCCAGCGTCCTCGGATCGAGCTCTCGGGATTCGACGGCACGGTCGACGATGTCCGCCGCGAAGCGGGGGTCGTTGATGGCCAGGCGTCGTAGCCGCTCGGTGTAGTCCATCGCCGACATACCCCTTCTCCGCCCGCGGCACCACGGATCACCCGGGCGAGGATCGGGTTCCTGACGCCAGGGTCCCCCCGAGCAGGCACCGGCCGCATCACGCACATCAGGTGAATTGCAACGTGACCGGCAACCGGCCGGCCGGTCAGCGGCGGCCGCGCCGCTCGAACGGGAGCCCGGAGACCGCCCGGCCGACGCAGCGCCCCTGTTCGAGACCGAGCTCGATGGCCGGGCGGAAGTGGATGCCGCCGTACAGGCGCGACAGCGCGGCCTCCTCCGCGGCCTCGCGGAACGAGCCGAACCGCCGGGGGGCGAGGCCACGGTCGTCGTGCGTGTGGTCCTCGAACCGGTAGCGGCGGCCGAACAGGTCGGTCAGCACGTGGAACGCCGCGCCCGACTGCACCGAGTGCCCCGACGTGTGCTCGGGGAACGGCGGGGTGACGAGCAGCGGCGTCCAGCCGGGGTCGACGACGGCCCGGATGTAGGTGACGGGCCGCAGCAGGCTGTACCGGTACTTGGCGTCCCAGCAGGCGATGAACGCGTCGCCGACCGCCATGCCGACCTTGGCGTAGGTCTCGGCGGCCAGCATCAGCGACGCTCCCTCCCGCTGGAGGACCTGCGTGGCGATCGAGACCGAGTGGCCGGGCGGTGTGGCGGTCACGCCGGGGTCGTCCGCCCAGAACTGGGCGATCGCCTCCTGCTCGGGCGTGCGCTCGTTCACCGCGCGGTACACCTCCATCGCCTCGGCGTAGAAGTCCGATCCGGGGTCCTCGGAGTAGCGCGTCGGCGGCCCTGCCGGGCAGTCCGCCCCGGACTCGATGGCGAAGCACCGGTTCCGCCCCCAGGTCGGCTGGAGGGCCGTCTGGAACGCCGATGGCGTCGGCACCCACAGCCCTGGCCCGGCCGGCGGGATGTAGTCGGCGGGGAAGTTCCGCAGGTAGCCCTCGTGGCCGCCGTCGGTCCACGCGAAGGCGAAGACGCTGTCCGCGACCGCACGGCCGTAGGCCGACGCGTCGCCGGACGATCCTGTGAACGACGCCTCGAGCGCGTCGATCGCCGCCCGGTTGTTCACGCTCGTCGTCGGGAACAGCAGGCGCATCATCGACGCCAGGGCCGCATTGGCGACCGCCGGCCAGTCGAGACGGTCGTCGTCGGGTGACGGGACGCGCAGCCCGGGCATCACCCGCTGTAGCGACTGGTACCGCCGCGAACCCGGCACGACCGCCTCGTACAGGGCCAGGCCGGTGTAGGCGAAGGCACGGGACGCCACGGGCGGGGTGAACCCGAGCGTGGTCCGCACCAGCGTCCGGGCCAGGTCGAACCACGCCGTCGCCACGGCGGCATCGACCTCGTCGGGCCCGGTGCGGCGGTCCCGTCGGCCGTCGCGGGGGCCCCGGCGGTCGTCGCGCCTGCCGTCGGTGACCGCACCACCGGCCACGCCGGGGCCGGTGATCGCCCACGTCGCTGCGCCCGCGGCTGCCGCCCCCGCCGCCGTCGCGAGGAAGCGCCGGCGGCTCAGACCCTGGTCGTTGGGGCTTTCGACGGTTTCGTCGTGGAGTGCGTCGGTCGTCATGGCTCGTCCTCCGGGACTTCGGGTGTGGACGTCCACCGCGCCATTCGGCGCCCCGCGGTCCGCTGGATGAGCGCGACGGTCCCGGACGGAGGTCGATGTATTCGTGCGGTCCCCGCCGGCTCCGTATCGATGAAGACGGTGGACGGGAGACCGACATGACCACGACATCGATCGCATCCTGGCCGGTGGTCGCGCAACCGATGCAGGGCCCGGCGGTGGAGGCGCTCCAGCACCTGCTCCGGCACCACGGACAGAACATCGCGGCGGACGGCCAGTTCGGGCCGAAGACCGACGCCGCGGTGAAGGCGTTCCAGCAGAGCAAGGGCTTGGCGGCCGACGGCAAGGCCGGCCCGCAGACCTGGCCTGCGCTGATCGTCACCGTGCGCAAGGGCAGCCAGGGCGAGGCCGTGCGCGGCGCGCAGTGCCTCCTCGTGGACGTCACCGTGGACGGCATCTTCGGTCCCAAGACCGATGCCGCCGTCCGCCAGATGCAGGGCCACCTGGGCGTCACCGTCGACGGCATCGTCGGCCCGATGACCTGGCGCGCCCTCGTCAACAACGGCTGCTGAGCGGCCGCGGCTGGTCCGGAGCTACTTCCCTCGTCCGGTCACGCCATGCGCGGCCATACGGTCGTGTACGTGCCACCGGACGATGAGCAGTAGAGGTCGCCGCTCACGACGAAGTCCCAGCTCGTGCCCCGATCTCCGCTCAGCGTGTGGATTCCGGGGGAGGTCAACACCTCGCTCCGGGTCTCCGCGTAGCCATCGGTCCACCGCAGCGTGAAGGAAACGGAGCACCCCTCGGCGGTGTCCGAGCACGCCGCGGTCGGTGGACCGTACGCCGCGGCGTAACCCGGCGGAACCCCGACCGGAGGGATGGACCCCCCCGAGGATGGCCACGGCAACGGCCCGCACCTGGTGCGGCTCGGCACGGACGTCGTCGGCGTCGTCGGCTGCGCCCGCGAGCCCGCATCCACCGCCTGGGTTCCGGGCGGCGATGGCGTCGTGGCCGTCGTCGTCGGTGCCGTCGAGGTCGTCGTCGGTGCCGTCGAGCTCGTGGTCGGCACGAGAGTGCTCGGGGTCGTCGCCGAGCGCTCGGTCACGGGCCCAGGTCGGCTCGTCGTGGGCGAGGCAGAGTCGCCGACGCCCCGAGCGGCAGCCGCCACCCCGCCGACCAGCACCGCGACGGCCACGATTCCGGCAGCAACGCCGGCCCGCCGCGCCGACCAACGCCGACCGCCGACGGGCTCGACCCCGTTCGTGGCGTCGTCACCACCCGCCATGCCGCTTCCGATGTCAGCGTCCGTTCGAGCCCGTTCGCCCGCTCCGGCGCCATCGTCCCGCCCGTCGGCCGAGCCCATCGGCCGGCCGGGCCCGTCCCCAGTTCCCGTCATCGGCGGCGGATCCTACCGACGCGCCGAATCGCAGCACCTCCGAAGGACGGACGGTCAGGTCAGCACACGTTCCTGACCATGGTGCCGTCGAGGGTGAAGCCGATGTAGCCCCCGCCGCCGCGCACGGGGTTGCTCGCGTAGATCAGCATCAACACCCGCTGCTGGTCGTCGAAGGTGAGATCCCGCTCGATGATCACGTGGGTCAGCTCGAGGCCGTCGCCCGGGCAGTTCGCCAGCATCTGCTGGGTGGCCGCGGCCATGACCGCGGGATCGATCTCCGACAGATCGAACAAGCTGCTCTCGAGCTCCTCGGTCTCCATGTCCAGCAGCTGCAACTGCTCCGGGCCGGCTCACCTCGCCGTCGTCCCACGTGTACTCGTCGACGTACGTCGGTTCGGTCGGGACCTGGACCTCGACGGTCGCGAAGTCGGGATGCACCACCAGGCGCCGCACCCTCGGCGTGGTTTCGTAGATCGTGCCGAAGCCGTTCAGTGCGGGTGACGCATCGGCCAGCAGGTTGACCGGGCCGGGGCTGGTGCTCCCGGGCGTCACCGCGGTCGTGGGCCCGCCGTCGCTGGCCGAATCGACCGTCTGGGTCGATCCGGGGCTGGCGCCGGTCAGGGTGGTCCCCTCGTCCGGGCTCCGGTCCTGGAAGACGGTCAGGAGCAGGAACACGGCGAGCACGATCGGCGTCGCCAGGCTGGCGATCACGAGGATGCGTCGGCTGGACGCGTCGATGTCCCCGCCCGGGCGGGGTGGCGGGAGCGGCGGGAGAGGGCGGGTGTACGGAGCATCCCGGACCGGGGGCCCGGTGGCGGGCCGGGCCGGCAGGGGAGGTCCGCTCGGACCGGGGCCCGGTGGTGGCGGTGGCGCGGCGTGCGGTCGTGCGACAGGCGTGGCCGGCAGCAATGCGACACGAGCGTCGGCGTCGAGCGCCGCGCCCAGCGCGACCGGGTGCTTGGGGTGGGCATCGACCACGACCGGGCGGCCGAGCCCGGCCGACACCTGCCGGGCGATCAACGGGATGCGCGACGACCCCCCGACCAACAGCACCGCGTCCAGGTCGTCGGGCCGCAGGCCGGCCGACGCCACCACGCGGGCCAGGGCCTCGATCGTCGGACGGAGCAGCGGTCCGACCAGCTCCTCCAGCTCGGCGCGCTGCAGGAGCACCTCGCGCTGCTCGCCGCGGACCCAGACCGGGATGGCGACCGACGTCTCCCACGACAACGCCTCCTTGGCGTCCACGCAGGCCCGGCGGAGCTGGGTGATCGCGGTCGTCGGCGTCTCGCCGTTGGCGCTGTGGTCGAGGGCCGCCCGGTCGGGCCCCAGAGCGCGCAGGACGTGGCCGAACACCGCCTCGTCGACGTCGATGCCGCCCAGGCGCTCGATGCCCTCGGGCCGGCCCAGCGACTCGAACCGCCCGTCCGCCCGCCGCCGCAGGACGGCGGCGTCGAAGGTGCCACCGCCGAGGTCGTAGACCGCGACGGTCTGCCCGGGGGCGAGGCGTTCCGCCTGCGCGTACCAGGTCGCCGCGGCCACGGGCTCGGGCAGCAGCCGGGGCGTCGGGATCTCCACCAGCCGCAACGCCTCGCGCAGGACGTCACGCTTGAACTCACCCCAGTTCGCGGGGTGGGTCACGGTGACGGCCGCCGGCGGACCTCCCTCGGTCTCCCCGATGGTGGTGACGACCCACCGGAGCATCTCGGCGAGGCACCGGTCGACGGCGATCGGCGCGCCCCCCAGCAGCAGCGGCGTCGGGTCGCCCACCCGCCGCTTGAACCCGCGGGCTACGCGATCGGGCTCGTTCGCTCCGCGCCGCTCTGCCGCGTCGCCCACGAGGAACCGGCCGTCCGCCGTCAGCAACACGACCGACGGCACCGACGTCGCCCGGTACCCGAGCGCCGCCACCTCGGCCCGGCCGTTGCGGGCCGTGGCCGCGGCGGTGTAGGTGGTCCCGAGGTCGATTCCCAGCACGTAGGTCATGTCAGCAGCGCGACGTCACGCGAGTCCCCGCAAGACCCGCGACCGTAGTGGAGCCGCAGCGCCCCTCATCGCGGCCCGGGCCCGGCGAGCGCGTTCGCCACGTGCTCGAGGACCAGCTGGGTCTGTTCCAGTTCGAACGCCGCGTACATGGCGGCGTTCTCCTCGGCCAGCGAGCTGATGATCCGGCCTCGGCCCTGGATGTGCACGTACCTGTGGGATGCCAACGCGCCGACCACGGGCGCCAGGTGGGGCCCGATCCGAGGATCCGAACAGGTCAGGGCGAGGCGAGCGTCGAGGCCCGGATCACCGAACGACTGCCGCGGCAGATCCCACTCCGGCCTGGCCTTCACGCCGTGGGCGCCCGCCTTGCGCAGCACGATCTCGAACGCCGGGATCGCGATCGGGAGCTGCAGGCTCAACCGGAACTCGAACGCCGTGGTGACGATCCCCACCGCCACCCGGTCCTGGTACTTCGTGTACGAGGAGAACACGAGCCGGGTCGGTCGCCCGTACGGCGCCCCCTCCAGTCGGATCCGGGTCTCCTTCTCGGCGTCGCCCAGGAAGCGGGCGACCCGGCCCCCGGTGGCCTGGCCCGCGGCCATGTTGTGGGTCGTCTGGGCCTGGATCAGGTTGAGCGACGGGTCGCCTTCGACCACCTGCAGCCCCATGCGCTGCGCGACCTCGGCCACCCGGTAGTCGGCGTAGCGCCGATCGGTGGCGCGCATCATCCGCTTGCCGACCGTGGTCCAGAACAGCAGCAGGGCCACGGCGACTGCCGGCATCGCCAGCACGAACACAGGAACCTCGCTCATCGGTGGAACCCCCAACAACTGACCCGCCTGGAAGCGCGCACCGGCCCCCGCGACCGATTCGAGTCCGACGGTGTCGACGGATGAGCCCCGCGCCTCGCCGACCGGATCGGCGAACGGCGGCGGCGCCCCGACGACACCCCGACAGGATTTCGCTATGTCCGCATGTCGAGCACGGCGACGCCGCGGACCCGGCCGTGCGCCAGGTCGCGGAGCGCCGCGTCGGCCTGGTCGAGCCGATAGGGGGTCGTGGTCACCTCGATGCCGATGCGGGCCGCGGTGGCCAGGAACTCGCGGCCGTCGTCGCGGGTGTTGGCCGTGACACTGCGCAGCACCCGCTCCTCGAACAGGTGCTCGGCGTAGCGGAGCGGCGGGATGTCGCTGAGGTGGATGCCGGCGACCGCCAGCGTGCCGCCACGGTCGAGGGCGCGGAGCGCCGGCGGGACGAGCGTGCCTACCGGGGCGAACAGGATGGCGGCGTCGAGCGGTTCGGGCGGCGCGTCGGCCTCGGCCCCCACGCTGGCGGCGCCCAGGTCGAGCGCCAACTGCCGGGCCTGGGCCGACCGGGTGAGGACGTGGACCCGGGTCCCCTCGGCCATCGCCACCTGGGCCGTCAGGTGGGCCGAGCCGCCGAAGCCGTAGATCCCGAGCCGCCCGCCCGGGGGACATCCGGACTGCCGCAGCGCCCGGTAGCCGATGATCCCCGCGCACAGGAGCGGGGCCGCCACGTCGTCGGCGAACGAGTCCGGGAGCGGGTAGGCGTAGCGCTCGTCGACGACCAGGTACTCGGCGTAGCCGCCGTCGAGGTCCCAGCCCGTGAACAGCGGATCGACGCACAGGTTCTCGCGGCCGGCGCGGCAGAAGGCGCAGACCCCGCACGTGCGGGCCAGCCAGGGCACCCCGATGCGATCGCCGACGCCGAACCGGGTGGCGCCCTCGCCCGCGACGTCGACGGTCCCCACCGCCTCGTGGCCCGGCACCACCTGGGCGTGCTTCGGCGGCAGGTCCCCCTCGGCCAGGTGGAGGTCGGTGCGGCAGACGCCGCACACGCTGACCTGCACCCGCACCTGCCCCGGTCCGGGCGTGGGCACCGGCCGCTCGACGAGCCGCAGGGGGCCGCCGTCGATGGGACCGGGGTCGTCGACCACCCAGGCCCGCATCGTCGCGGCCGTCACGGCGCTGAACCGTGCCACGACGAGACGACGATCGCCAGCACGATCGCATCGCCGCGGGCTCGGATGGCGTGCGCCTGACGTCGATCGGCGTCGATATGACGTCACTACAGCGTCATTTGGGGTTGTGGCGACGTCAAAGTGGTGCCATAGTGACGTCATGGATCTGACCCCCTATGTGGACGTGCTGCGGCGTGACCTGGCGGCGGCCGCCGGCGCCGGTGGCGACGAGGCACGCGCCCTCGCCGAACGCCTGGCCGCCCCGCTCGAGTCGGCGACCCGGCTCGTCCTCCTCGACGCCCTGTCCGAGGCCGCGGGTGAGATCACCCGCGAGCTGGCGCCCGGGTCGGTCGACGTGCGACTGCGCGGCCGCGATCCCGAGTTCGTGGTGACCGCCCCGCCCGCCGACGCCCCGGACGCAAAGGCCCCCGAGCCCGGTGGCCTGCGATCGGCGATCGCCGGGGCCATCGAGGTGACGATGGGCGTCCGGCCACCGGCCTCCGAGACCCCCACCGACACCGACGACGGGGGGACGTCGCGGATCACCCTCCGCCTCCCCGAGCACCTCAAGACCCGGGTCGACGACGCCGCGGCCCGGTCGGGCCTGTCGGTCAACGCCTGGCTCGTCCGTGCCGTGGCCGCCGCCCTCGATCCCGGCGACCCGGGCCGTCGCCCCGAGCCCGTCCGCGGCACCCAGCTCGGGCAGCGCTACACGGGCTGGGCCCGATGAGCGCCCTCCGTCCTTCCATCCGTCCCGCGCCGGGCCGACGCCCACCGACTTCTGCAGGAGCCCGTCCCATGCCCACGTTCGAGACCCCACGAGCCATCACCGCCGTCATCGACATGCCCGCCGGCCACATCGAGATCCGCGCCGCCGACCGCACCGACACGGTCGTCGACGTGCGCCCGACCGACCCGGCGCAGCGACGCCGACGTCCAGGCCGTCGACCAGGTCCGGGTCGACTTCTCCGACGGGCGGTTGTCCGTGACCGCGCCCAAGAACAGGTTCCGGTCGCTGTTCCGCCGCCCGCCGTCGGTCGACGTGACGGTGGACCTTCCCACCGACTCGCGGGTCGACGTCAACGGGTGGGCGGACATCCGCACCGACGGTCGCCTGGGCGACTCGACGTTCGACACCGCGGCCGGCTCCGTCCGGATCGCCGAGACCGGCCGGCTGAAGCTGCGCACCGCCGCCGGCGACGTCTCCGTCGCCCGTGCGGTCGGCCATGCCGATGTCACCACCGCGTCCGGCAAGATCCGCATCGGCGAGATCGACGGCACGGCCGTCGTCAAGACCTCCAACGGCGACATCACGCTCGGCGAGGTCACCGGCGACGTCCGGCTGAACACGGCGAACGGCGACATCGGTGTCGACCGGGCGCTCGCCACCGTCGCCGCCAAGACCGCCTACGGCAGCATCCGGGTCGGCGAGGTGGTGCGCGGCGCCGTCGTCCTCGAGACCAGCTTCGGCGAGCTCGAGGTCGGGGTCCGCAACGGCACCGCCGCATGGCTCGACGTGCAGTCGGGATACGGCACCGTCCGCAGCCTGCTCGACGCAACCGACGAGCCTGCGCCGTCCGACGACACCGTCGAGGTGCGGGCGCGGACCGGCTACGGCGACATCGTGATCCGCCGCGCCGAGCCCGCGACCTGATCCCCCCACGACCTGACGTCCCACCACCCTCGAACTGGAGTGCACATGTCCCGATCCCCCGACCTCGCCATCCGCGCCGAGGGCGTGCGCCACGCCTTCGGCGACGTGGTCGCCCTCGACGGCGTCGACCTCGTCGTCGAGGCCGGCACCGTCCTCGGCCTGCTGGGGCCGAACGGCGCCGGCAAGACGACCCTCGTGCGTGTCCTCGCCACGCTGCTCCGCCCCGACGCCGGCCGGGCCGAGGTCCTCGGCCATGACGTCATCGCCGACCCGCTCGCCGTGCGCCGGCGCATCGGGCTGGCCGGTCAGTTCGCCGCCGTGGACGAGGAGCTGACCGGCCGCGAGAACGTCGAGATGGTCGGCCGCCTCTACCGCCTGACCCCCGCCGAGGCGCGGGCCCGCTCCGACGAGATCCTCGAGCGCCTGGGCCTCACCGACATCGCCGACCGGCACGTGGCGACGTACTCGGGCGGCATGCGCCGGCGACTCGACCTCGGCGCCAGCCTGGTGGGCCGGCCCCGGTCATCCTCCTCGACGAGCCCACCACGGGCCTCGATCCGCGCACCCGGACCCAGCTGTGGGCCGTCGTCGACGAGCTGCGCCGCGAGGGCACCACCGTGCTGCTGACGACGCAGTACCTCGAGGAGGCCGACCGGCTCGCCCAGCGCATCGCCGTCGTCGACCACGGGCGCATCGTCGCCGAGGGGACCGCCGCCGAGCTCAAGGCGACCATCGGCGCCGAGGTGCTCGTGCTGCGGGTCGCCGACCCGGCGCGGACCGCCGACGCGGCGGCCGAGGTGGCCGACCTGGCCACCGTCGACGAGCCCGTGGTCGACGTCGCCGCGGGCGAGGTCCGCCTCGCGGTGGGCAGCCCCGACGCCTCGGCCGAGGCGGTGCGCCGCCTCGACGCCCGGCGGGTGCCGCTGGCGGCGGTCCAGCTCGAGCAGCCGAGCCTCGACGACGTGTTCCTGACCCTGACCGGACGGCGCCCCGCGCCCGATTCCCCCGAAGAGATGCCCGAACTGGAGACGGCATGACCACCGCGACCACCGCCCTCGCCCCCACGACCATGAGCCCGGCCGCCGTCGAGCGCCCGCGGCTCACCCTCGGCGAGACGTTCGCCGACAGCCGCGTGCTGGCCACCCGCCAGCTCCGCAAGATCCTGCGGCGGCCCATGCTCGTCGTGTTCGCCTTCGTCCAGCCGGTGATGTTCGTCCTGCTCTTCCGGTACGTGTTCGGCGGCGCCATCGACACGGCCGGCGTCGACTACGTGGACTTCCTCATCCCCGGGATCATGGTGCAGACCGCCATCTTCGGGGCCCTCATGACCGGGATCGGCCTGAGCGAGGACCTGAAGGCGGGCGTCGTCGACCGCTTCCGGTCGCTGCCGATCGCCCGCTCGGCCGTCCTCGTCGGGCGCACCGCCGCCGACGTCGTGGTCAACGTCCTGACCCTCGTCGTGATGCTGGCCGTCGGCGTCGCCGTCGGGTTCCGGCCCACCGAACCGGCGCCCGGGCTGGCCCTGGCGTTCCTGCTGATGCTGGCCTTCGCCTACGTGTTCTCGTGGATCAGCGCCTACATCGCCCTCGCGGTGCGCGACCCCGAGACGGCGCAGTCGGCCGGGATGATCTGGGTCTTCCCGCTGACGTTCGCCTCGTCGGCGTTCGTCCCCGCGGCGTCGATGCCCGGCGCGGTCGAGACGTTCGCCGAGGTGAACCCCGTGACGCTGACCGTCGACGCGGTGCGGGGGCTCACCATCGGCCAGGGCGAGGCGTTGGCCCCGGCGCTCGGGGCGCTCGCCTGGCTCGTGGGCCTGCTGGCCGTGTTCGTGCCGCTGTCGGTGCGGGCGTTCCGCCGGGCCTGACCGGCGGTCGATGGCGGCGGGACGGCCCCCTCGTCCCGCCGCCTCGGCGCGCCCGACCGAACACCGCGAAGTCAGGTGGTGTTCGTCGTCGGCTCCGTCGTCGAGGAGCGCCCGGCGGCGTAGGCACGCGCTTCGGTGAGCAGTGCCTCCCAGATCGCCTCGTCGCGCTCTGGGACCGTGGCCCATTCCTTGAACGTGCGGCCGGCGGGAGCGAACGGTCGGGCCTGGCCCTCGTCGATCAGTTGCGTGACCCGTCGGCGGGGGAGCTTGACGATGAGGTCGCCGGTGCGGTGGTCGCACGTGGCGAAGAAGTTCCCGTGGACGCGCAGGCAGGGGAACTGCATGAGGGTGCCGATGCCGGTGGCAGGGTCGGTGAGGAAGGGGTTCGGCGATGTCCCAGAAGAACGCGGTCTCGGGAGTCGGATCGGGCTGGTCTCATCGTGAGGACTCCGGTGGTCGGTCAGCCGTGCCAGGTGCCGAGCGTGAGCTTCTCGAGCAGTGCCAGTGCGAGGTCGCGGTCGCCGTCGATGCGGAGGCGGCCCGAGTCCTCGGCGTCGTGCGAGCGTGAGGCCGGCGTTGAAGAGGTTGGTGAAGGTGACCGCATCCGAGCTGATGGTGGCGTCGGGGCGGTCGGGAGGGGTGGCAGTGGGTTCGAAGACCGTGGGGCCGACGGTGAGGCCGATGTCGTGGGGGTCGATCCGGAATCGATAGGTGGCGTCGAAGTCGACGCCCTTGGCCAGGACCCACTGGCCGTTGCGGCGCATCTGGCCCAGGACCGCATCGGTGGGGCCGGCGGGTGCGTCTTCGAAGAGGTAGGCGCCGAAGCGGCCGAGGCCGTTGAGGATGGGGAGCAGCATCTCCCGGGCCCGCGGGTCGAGCTCGTAGACGACCGCGGGCGCGGGAGGCGGGAGCTCGCGGCGGGTGAGGAGGCCAGCGGCCTGGAGGGTGCGCAGCCGCTTGGTGAGCAGGTTGGGCGAGACCTTGGGGTTGGTGTGCTGCAGGTCGGTGAAGCGCATCGGGGCGTGGGCGAGGTCGCGGAGCAGCAGCAGGGTCCAGCGGTCGCCGATCAGGTCGAGCGCGACCGCGATGGGGCAGCCCTGCTCGTAGCTGTCACTCATGACGGTCGTCGCTCTCACTCATGTCCAGGGCTTCATCATCAATAGTTCGACCTTGACGGGTAATAGTCCGCTCCACTACACCTTCGACTGTACTCACTATCAACAGTGTAGTTGGAGGACCGACATGGGTGCACCCTTCGTTTGGTACGACGTCACCGCGACGCCCGGTGACGCCGACGCCGTGCGCGAGTTCTACGGGACGCTGCTCGGCTGGACCATCACTCCCGACACGAACCCTGGCCCGTACAACGGCTGGGTCACCAACGGCGACCAGCCCTGGGCCTCGGTCATCGAGGCCGGGGACGCAACCGCGGGCCGCTGGGTCCCCTACGTCCAGGTCGACGACCTCGACGTCGCGGTCGACAAGGCCACTTCGCTCGGCGCCACCGTCGTCGCCGGCAAGGCCGAGGGTCCCGCCGGCACCGCCGTCACCATCGCCGACCCGGTCGGCGCGGTGGTCGCCCTCTGGACCCCCTTCCCCGCCGAGTCCTGACCCGCCGCAGGGCGGCCGCTGCGTCCAGCACGGCCAGGTAGCGTGCGCCGGTGCGGATCAGGCTGGCGAACGCGGGTGACGCCGGCGGCGTGCTGGCGGTGTACGCGCCGGTGGTCGAGGAGACCGCGATCTCCTTCGAGCTCGTCGTGCCGTCGGTCGACGAGATGGCGGCGCGCATCGCCGAGCGCTGGCCGGCGCACCCGTGGCTGGTCGCCGAGGAGCAGGGGACCGTCGTCGGCTACGCCTACGCCGGACGGTTCTCCGGCCGCGCCGCCTACGACTGGTCGGTCGAGGTCAGCGTGTACATCGCGGCGGCCGCCCGCGGCCGGCACGTCGGGCGCGGGCTGTACACCGCGCTGTTCGCGATCCTCGCCGCCCAGGGGTACGGCAGGCGATGGCCGGGGCCACCTTGCCCAACGCCGCCAGCGTGGGCCTGCACGAGTCGATGGGCTTCACCCCGGTGGGCGTGTACCGGGCGGTCGGGTGGAAGCAGGGCGCGTGGCACGACGTCGGGTGGTGGCAGCGGCCGCTGGCCGACGACGAGCCGCCAACCGGGCCGATCCCGCTCGACTAGCTGCCGCGGGCGGACCTGGACGCCGCGCTCGCCGCGGGCGAGGCCGCGCTCGGCTGAGCGCGAGCGCGTGCCGTCAGCCCGCCGGCTCGCCGCCTTCCGCTCCGTTCGCCGACTCGTCGCCGCCGTGCGGAACGACCACGTCACGGGCGACCTGCGCGACGCGCGGGTAGATGACCACGATCAGGCCGGTGGCGAGCGCGGCTCCCGGCGAGCTGGGCGACGATGAACATCGGCACCGACGCCGGGTCGATGCCGGCGAAGGTGTCGCTGAACGCCCGCCCGATGGTGACAGCCGGGTTGGCGAAGCTGGTGGACGAGGTGAAGTAGTAGGCGCCCGCGATGTACCCCGCGACCGCGAAGGCGGCCACGGTGCTCCGGCCCGACGCGCACCACACCGAAGATCACGAGCAGCAGCCCCAGCGTGGCGATCGCCTCGGCGAACCAGAGGTTCCCGCCCGACCGTTCGGTGGTCGACCACTCCACCGCGGGCAGGTCGAACATCAGGTTGGCGACGATGGCACCCAGGATCGCCCCGCCGACCTGGGCGACGACATACCCGATTGCGGTCGGCGTGTCGATGCCGCCGAACGCACGGTCGACGAGCGTCACGACCGGATTGAAGTGCGCGCCGGACGCCGCGCCCAGCGCCAGGATCAGTGCCACGAGCACGCCCGCGGTCGCCATGGCGTTCTGCAGGAGCTGCAGGCCCCGGTCGTCGGTCAGGCGCTGCGCCATGATCCCCGAGCCGACGACACCGGCGACCAGGAACGCCGTCCCGGTGAACTCGGCGGTGAGCCTCCGCACGATCGGCGGGATCGACTCCGCGGCGAGCCCGCGAGGGCCCGTTTGGCCGGCGCGTCGTCTCGGCGGGAACGCGGTCCGCCGCGGCAGGGCGTCCGTGGTGGTCACGTCTGGTCGGGGAGGTCGAGGCTGTGCGATCAGCGCACGGACACGCGCCTCGATCTCGTCGCGGATGGTGCACGGACCACGTCGATGGGCTGGCCGGCCGGGTCGGTGAGCTCCCAGTCCTCGTAGCGCTTGCCGGGGTAGAAGGGGCAGGCGTCGCCACAGCCCATGGTCACGATCACGTCGGCGGCCCGGGCGACGTCGTCGGTCCAGGCCTTGGGGACTCGGACGCGATGTCGATGCCGATCTCGGCCATGGCCGCGACCGCACGCGGGTTGGTGCCGGGGCCCGGGTCGGACCCACCGGAGTAGACGTCGATCGCGTCGCCGGCGAGGTGGCGCAGCCAGCCGGCGGCCATCTGTGATCGCCCGGCGTTGTGCACGCAGAGGAACAGGACCACTGGGCGGCCCGACGCGGCCGGTCGGGCCACGCGGCGCGGGGGAGTGGCCGCTCGGCGGTGAGCTCGTGCGGTGGGGTGTCAGCGTTCATGCCTGCCTGTCCGTCTGCTCGGGTCGGGCATGGCGATGGAGGTGATCCGGTGGTCGAGCTCGGCCAGGGCCGCGTCAAAGGCGCGCCGGGTGCCGGCGTCGACCGGGTCGGGGATGGACCAGTGCAGCCAGGCGGTCGGGGGCTCCAGCTCTTCGCGGGCGCGGTCGCACACCGTGACGATCAGGCTGGCATCGAGGTCCGCCGGTTCGAGAGCGCGAGGCGGGCTGTCGCCAAGGTCGAGCCCGGCCCGGCAGGCCGCCGCGACCGCGCCCGGGTGAACGCGGTCGGCCGGATGGGTGCCGGCGCTGGTGGCGTCGTCGCCGGTCCGCGTCCGCCACAGAGCGGCCGCCAGCTGTGAGCGTGCCGAGTTCTTGGTGCACACGAACACCGCCCGCCCGCGCCGGGCGTGCGTTGCCAACGCAAGATCTCCCAGGACATGGCGGTCGAGCCGCACGTAGCGGCGGCGACGATCGCCGGACGACACCTGGCGCGTGATGAGCCCGACCCGCTCGAGGACGTCGAGGTGGTGGGCCAGCAGGTTGCCGGTCAGCCCGAACTGCGCCGACAGCGCGGACGGGGCCCGGTCGGAGACCGCGAGCTGGTCGACGATGGCGAGGCGGACCGGCTCGCCCAGAGCGGCATGCACCGCCGCCTGCCGTTCGATCCGGCTGTCCACGGAGGCGACGATAAGAGTCAATCGACGTTGAGTCAATGAACGGGGAATGAATGCTCGAACTGGCCCGGCCAGATCAACCCGTCGGCGTACAAGCCCGCGGTGCTCGCCGAGGCGTTACGCGTGCCGCAGGGCCCCGCTAGTCGTCGGGCGGAGGAGGTGGCGGCGGAGGCGGGGGCGGCGAGGCACCCAGCTCCGCGCGCTGGAGCCGTCCCTGCTGGGCGGCGCGGTAGATCATGCCGCCGACCACCGGCAGGAGCAGGACGAGCAGCACCACGAAGAGCGGCCACCGCCCGATGCGGGCCATGCCCGGCCGGTTGAACGCCACGGGGTCGACGTCGCGCCAGTCGTCGGACCCGCCGCCGACCGCCTCCTCGGCGCCGGCGCGCCCGGCGGCTGCGGTCTGGCGCCGCGGCGCCGGTGATGTCCCTCGCCCCGCGGCCGTCGTCGCGGTGCCGCGTGTTGCCGCCGCGATTGCCGATGTTCTCGACCCCTGGCGGGTCGGGGAGTGGCGGCGGCTGCTCGCCGCCCGGAAGCAGGTAGTTGGGGTCGAAGCGCGGGTTGGCGCAGTTTCGGGCGTCAGCGTCTCGGGGGCGCGGCCGCATGCGGCCGATCGAGTTGGCGATCTCCTGGGAGAGGTTCGGCGGCAGCGGCGAGTAGCCGATGTCGGCCATGTTCACCTGGCCCTCGCAGGCGATGTAGCGCATAGCCACACTGGGCGAGCGTCTCGGCGACGCCGGGGTTCGTGTAGGGGCCCTTGCACGTCGGCCGGTCCGCGGCTGGCGCGCACTGGGTGACGATGTAGCTGTACGCCGAGATCGGGTAGGCGCTCGGGGTTCGGGCTGGCGTACACGCCGGCGAGCTCCTGGCTGAGGTCGGGCCGCAGGCGGGCCGACTCGAGCGCGGCGGAGATGTTCTCGGCGTAGGGCAGCACCCACTTGCCCGACGCGTTCTGGACCCAGGCCGACGGCGGCGCCGTAGATCTTGGCGTAGCCGAACTCGTCGTAGGCGATCGACCACGTGCCCGGCGACGCTGGCGACGTACTGGGCGATCTGGTCGGAGCCGTTGAGGGCGTAGGGTCTTCGGGGCGAAGTCCGGGGCGCTGTCGAGCTGGATGATGCGCACCGTCGGTCGGCAGCTCGTTGCGCGCCGGCCCAGTCGGCGAACAGCGCCGGGCTCGGTGTTCTGCACGAAGTCGTAGAACAGCGCGGTCGTGCCCGACTGGCCCGCCGCGGTACACGACGGTGATCGGCTCGTCGGGCAGCACGAGGCCGCCGGTTGTCGGCGGTGATGGCGGGGTCGGCCCAGCGGCGTGATGTCGCCCATGAAGATCCTGGCGACCGTCGAGCGCGACAGGTGCAGGTAGTCGACCTTGCGGCCGGCCTGGTCGTCGACGTTGTACATGACGGCGACCGCGCCGGCGACGTCGGGCACGTACTGGTAGCCGCGGCTCGACGCGCGCCCGCCGACGCCGAGCGCGCGAGAACTCGGCCTCGGTGCCGGCGAAGTCGATGAGCCGACTCGCCGAAGCGGCTCAGGCCCTCGGGCGAGCCGGTCGGCAGGTAGTTGACCGTCAGGCCCTGGGTCTGGGCGTCGGCGACCCACTGCTGCATGGCCAGGGCGACGTAGGTCGAGCCCGGCGCCGTTGATCGCGGCGCGGCGCCGCGGCGGCGGCCGCTCGGCGCGGCGCGGCGCCGGCCACGGGCGGCAGGCACGGCGACGGCGCCAGCAGCGGCCGCGGCCGAGCGACGGCGCAGGCGCCGGCGCGTCTCACCCGAACCGGCCCTGCACGTAGTCGAGCGTGCGGGGGTCGTCGGGGTCGGAGAACATCTGCTCGGTCGGCGCCCTGCTCGACGACGCGGCCCGGGCTCGTTCTCGGCGGCGAGGAAGAACGCGCAGCGGTCCGACACGCGCTGGGCCTGCTGCATGTTGTGGGTGACGATCACGATCGTGACGCTGGTCGCGGAGCTCGGCGATCGTCTCCTCGATGCGGCGGGTCGAGGTCGGGTCGAGCGCCGAGCACGGCTCGTCCATCAGCAGCACGTTGGGCTGCACGGCCAGCGCCCGGGCGATGCAGAGCCGCTGCTGCTGGCCGCCGGACAGGGCGCCGCCGGGCGAGTCGAGCCGGTCGCGCACCTCGCTGCCACAGGCCGGCCCGGTCGAGCGACTGCTCGACGAGGCCGTCCTTGTCGTCGCACTTGATGCGGGCCAGCTTGAGCCCGGCCAGCACGTTGTCGCGGATGCTCATGGCCGGGAACGGGTTCGGCTTCTGGAACACCATGCCGATCCGCATGCGCACCTGCTGGGCCCGGATGCCGCGGCCGTAGATGTCCTCGCCGTCGAGCAGGATCTCGCCGTCGAGCGCGGCGCCGGGCACCAGCTCGTGCATGCGGTTGAGCAGGCGGAGGAACGTCGACTTGCCGCAGCCCGACGGGCCGATGAGCGCGGTGACCTCGCCGGCGGGCATGTACAGGTCGACGCCCTCGAGCACGAGGTGGTCGCCGAACCAGGCGCACGCGTCGCGCGGCCTCGAGCGTCGCCGCGCCCGGGCGGCGGGCCGCCGACCGAGCGTCGACGGCGGCCGGCGTCGAGCCGGTGGCGCGTCGGCACTGGCGAGCGGTCTCGGTGCGGTCGTGCCGCGAGCGGCGGCTGGCGATGCCGCCGGCGGTCGGGCGGACGTGTCGGTCATGGCGAGGGCCCTCCTGGCGGGCGATGCGGTCCGGCGAGGGCAGGGCGTCGATCGCGTCGGCGACGGGCGGCGGCCGCTGCGGGGTGACGCGGCCGCTGGCCGAGCGGTCGCGCCCGACGACGCGGGCGAGCACGAACAGCGACGAGCACGAGGAGCATGCAGCACGAGGGCGCCGGCGAAGCCCGCGGTCGATCGGCGGCGGCGTCGGGCTTCTGGATGTTCCGGTAGACGAACAGCGGCAGGCTCTCCTGCGGGCCCGTCGAACGGGTTGCGCGTTCATCAGGTCGTAGCCGAACGCGGTGAACAGCAGCGGGGCGGTCTCGCCGACGGCGCGGGCGATGCCGAGGACGACCGCGGTCGTCATGCCGGTCCGGGCCGTCGGCAGCACGACCGACCACACCGTGCGGGCCCGCGACGGCGCCCAGGGCGAGGCTCGCCTCGCGCAGCCCGTCGGGCACGAGGCGGAGCACGACCTCGACGGTCCGGGTGACCGTCGGCAGCATGATCATCGCCAGCGCGAGGCTGGCCATGAAGCCGTTGAAGCTGAAGAGCGTGCCGATCGACTCGCGCGTACGGGCAGGATCAGCACGGCGAAGATGAAGAGGCCGGCGACGATCGACGGCAGCCCGCTCATGGCGTCGACGAAGATGCGCACCGGGCGGCGCCACCGGCTGCGCGGTCTCGTTGAGGAACACGGCGGTGGCCAGCGCCAGCGGCAGCGGCCACACCAGCGCCAGGCCGACCTGCTCGAGCGTGCCGACGATCGCGTGGCGCGCCGCCGCCCGCGGTGGCGGGATCGGTCGGCGTGATGCCGCGCTGGTCGTCGACGAAGAAGTCGAGGCCGGAGCGCCGGCAGGCCCTTGACGACGACGTAGCCGACGAGCCACAGGAGCGGGGCGAGCAGCGACGATCGCGCGCCGACGTGACGACCACGGTGGCGACCCGGTCGGTGGCGACGAGCCGCCCGTGCCGGTCGGCGGTGACGAGGCGTAGAGGGCGAGGAACGCGACGAAGGCGACGAGCAGGAAGCCGAACCAGCCGACGCCCGTCGGTGAACCGGGCGAAGACGAGCCAGGTGAGGCGCGAGCGCGCTCGGCGCGCAGCCGGCCACGTGGCGTCGTCGACGAGCGTCAGCTCGCGCGGCGCGCACGGCCGCGGCGGGCGCGGCGGCGGCGTGCCGGCGGCGGCGCCGCGTCGGCGCCGTCGCGGTCGCCGGCGCGGCGATGGCCGTGGTCGACGGCCATCAGAGCTCGACCCCGGCGCCCGAGCGGCTGCGGGCGACGACGACCGAGGCGAGCATGTTGGTGGCCAGCGTCAGCACGAACAGGACGAGGCCGGCCGCCATGAGGCCCGACGTCGTGAAGTCGTCGCCGCCGGCCCGCTGGGCGATGAAGCCCGAGACGGTGGCGCCGCCGTTCTCGAGGATGCGCGCCGTCAGCTCGGGAACCTGCGGGCAGCAGCAGCGACACGGCGATCGTCTCGCCGAGCGCCCGGCCGAGGCCGAGCATCGAGCCGCCGATGATGCCGCCCCGGCCGTACGGCAGCACGACGGTGCGGATCATCCCCCACCGGGTGCCGCCGAGGGCGAGCGCCGCCTCCTTCTCGCCCGGCGGCGTCTGGGCGAACACCTCGCGGACGACCGAGGCGACGATCGGCAGCACCATCAGCGACACGACGATCCCGGCGATGAACATCGACCCGGTGAGCTCGGCGTCCTCGTCGGTGCGCGAAGATCGGGATCCAGCCGAGGTGCCGGGCAGCCACTCGACAGCGGCGCGATCTGGTCGCCGAGGAACAGGAAGCCCCAGATGCCGTAGAGCAGGCTGGGGATGGCGGCCAGCAGGTCGACGAGCGCGGTGAGGTAGCGCCGCGCCGCCGGCGAGGCGTACTCGGTGATGAACAGCGCGGCGCAGACGCCGAGCGGCACGGCGATCGACGACGGCGATGAGGGCGACGAGCGACCGTGCCGGTGAGCAGCCCGAGCACGCCGATCGCGGGCGGGTCGATGTCGGTGCGCCACTCGACGTGGTGAGGAACGACCAGCCCGCCGACGTCGAACGCTCGCCGGCTGCGCAGGAGCAGGAAGAGCCGACCAGGACGAGGAGCACCAGGACGACGAGGCCGGACGTCGGCGTGACGCCGCGTGAAGATCCGGTCGATGCGCGTGGGTTCGTCGACGACCGCGCGAGGGGAGCGAGCCATGCCGTTTCGGATCAAAGCAACCACTCGTACGCGTCTCAACAGACCACGGCGGAACGGCCGGTGAACAGGCGGCTCACCTGCATGAACGGCAGGGGACGGAGGCGCATGTTCATCGCTCGTTCTCCGCCCGTGTAGGTGGCTGTTCACCTCGGTGTGCGAGAACGGATCGGTAGCTGGACCGGACCCGAGGGGTACCACCTGATGGCGCTGACGAGCGCACCTCCCGCCGGATCGCGAGATCGCGCCGCGGACGATGATACGGACGCGGGCGCGCCGCCCCCACCTCCGCCGCCCGCGCCCACGACACCGGCCTCGCCAGCCGAGAGCGCGACGCCGCTTCGGCCGATCACGCCGCGCGCCATCGCCATCGCGGTGGGGGCGTGGCTGGCGGTGACCGCGATCTCGCGTTCCGCTCGTCCTCTACGGCGTCGGCCCGATGCTGGAACAGCGCGATCAGACCGCGCTGATGTCCGACTACCGGGTCGACATCCGGCAGGCAGCCGCCCAGACGAACGGGCTGCCGGGCGTCGAGCTGCCGACACGGGCGCCCGAGACGGGCAGCCCGGTCGCCATCCTCGACATCCCGGCGATGAAGATCGAGCAGGTCGTCGTCGAGGGCGTCGGCCCGCAGCAGACGCGGCGTGGGCCCGGCCATGTGCCGGGGACCGCCGGGCCGGGCCAGCCGGGCAACAGCGCGATCGTCGCCCGCCGCTCGGCGTTCGGCGGCCCGTTCCGTCCGCTCGGGAGCCTCGAGCTGGGCGACAGGATCCTGGTGACCACCACGCAGGGGCAGTCGATCTACGTCGTCACCGACGTGCGCAGCGACGAGGTCGCCGACGGGGCGGGCACCAGGCCGCAACCGACCGAGGCCGAGACGGCGACCACGACGACGACGGCCGCTCGTGCCCCCGAGGCGCCGCCTCTGTCGATCCGCGCCGCCGAGGCGCCGCCGGCGCCCGCCGTCCTCGATGCCGCACTTCCCGAGGGGGCGCTCACCACCGACGACGTGTACGGGCCGACCGAGGACGACCGGCTCACCCTCGTCACCTCGGCCGCCACCCGGCCGTGGAACACCGAGCGGGCCACGATCGTGGTCGCCGAGATGCGCGGCCGGCCCTTCCAGCCCACGCCGCAGTCCGGCCGCACCGCACCCCAAGACGGTCGCGGCGCCGACGCCAACGCTTGGGCGCCGCTGATGCTGGCGGCGCTTGCCTATCTCGTGGCCGTCGGCGCGGCGGTGGTGCTGTACCGCCGGGCCCGCCCGCGGTCGGCGTATCTCCTCACGGCCCCGCCGCTCGTCGCCGCGACGATCCTCACGGCCGAAGCCGTTGCCCGTCTGCTTCCCGCATGGACCTGAGCCCCCCGACTCCCCATCCTCGAGGTAAGTGACGATGACGCGTTCCCTCCGGTCGGTCTGGCACCGTCGCCGTACGGCAGTCCTGCTCGCCACCGCCACCATCGCCGCGTCGTTCGGCTGGGCCCTCGCCCCGACGTCGTCGTCGGCCCAGACCGCCGACCCTCCTTTCACAGTCGAGCTCAGTCAGACAACCGGCCTGCTGGACGGCGATGTGGTGAAGGTCACGATCCGCGGTGCCCCGGGCGTGCAGCTGAACCCGGGATCGAGCTCGATGAGGGTCTGCCGACCTGGTGTCAGCTACACGGCTCCGGCAGACCTCATCCCCACGAACGGCAAGTGCCCCGCCAACGGCACGTCGAGCGCGGCCGAGGCGAGCGGCCAGATATTCGCCATCGCAGACGGGACGCGCGCCGAGGGAGACATCGCCGTCGGCGTAGGAGTCGGCGAGTGGGAAGTGTTCGGCCAGCCGAACTTCACCCTCGCGTGCGGGCCGGGCGCTCCCTGCCTCCTCGTGCTCCAGGTGGGCACCACTGATTCCGTCGGCGGCCCGATCACCCGTCACTTCGTCACCCGAGAGCTCACATTCGCAGACCCGGATCCGACCAGAGGTTGCGGCGGCAGGAATCCAGCGGCGGTGTCAACGGCGGCGTCGGACCGGATGCAGGACATATGGGCCCGATCGACGCTCGCACAATGCACCTCAGGGGGCGCCTCGGGCGCGTCGACCTCGTTCGCCCCGACGGGCGAGGGCGAGGGCATCGCCGCCTTCACTGCCGGTACCCGCGACCTGGTGTACACGGCGGCTGGCTACCGGCCGTTCCTCGGTCTCGATCCAGCCCCGAGACGGCCCGCCGTGTACACGCCGGTGGCGCTGAACGCGGTCGTCATCGCCGCGATCGGTGGTCAGCTCGTCAACGACGATCCGCAATGGCCCGTCGGTCTCGCGAAGCCGTACAGCGAGCCGATCCGCATGACCGCAGCCGAAGCCGCGACGCTTCTGGGACAAGGCGGCTTCTTCTTCAACTCCACACCCGGGATCGGTCCCGAGTTCCTGGCCAGAAACCCACAGATCGGACCCACGGCGTACAACCCCAACGACAGGTTCGCAAACGCGGCCGCGGTCCAGGACGCGACCGCGGTGTCGTTGTTCGCCACGTCGTTCCTCGACGAACAAGCACCCGGGCACTGGGTGAGTCGACCGGACGTCCAAGCCAGGAGTCGAGGCGTCGATGCCCAACTCGCAAGAGCGGTACCAGGGTTCGAGTCTTCCCTTACGCCCGTGTCACAGAAGATTCAGACCTTCGCGTTCAGGAATGGCGTTCAGCAGAACGCGACCACCCCTGGCCCCGGCTGGGCGTTGACGGACTATGCCACCGCGATAGACCTCGGCCTCACGCCGGTGGCCATCCAGAACGCGGCGGGCGAGTTCGTGGAGCCGACCCCCGAGTCGATCGCCGCCGGCGTCGCGACCATGACGAAGGAAAGCGACGGGCGCCGCGTCCCCGACCCAGACACCACTGCGTCTGGCGCCTATCCGATGGCGATGATCGAGTACGCGATGGCGCCAGCCGAGCAGCTCGTCGACCAGACGTGCGCGCCGCGAGCCGAGTCCCAGCAAGTGCTGACGTCGTGGCTGTCGTTCCTCACTGGGGCCGGCCAGGACGCGCTCGGCCCCGATTTCGTTCCCCTCACCCCCGAGCTCGCCGCGGAGGCGCGAGGAGAAGTTCGCCCAGATCGGCGCGTCGCCCTCGACCGCGGGGTGCGCTCCCGCCAACCCCGGGGGGCCTGGTGGTCCCGGGGGCACGACGCCGGCGTCGGTCGCAGCCCCGACCGGGGGAACCGGCAGCGGGACGTCGGGCTTCGGCGCTGGCAGTGGCAGCGGCGCGGGGAGCGGCGCTGGCGCCGACGCGGGCGCGGGTGCGCTGAGCGGGTCGACGCCCGACGAGCTGGCGGGTGCCGAAGAGCTGGCCGAGGCCGCCGAACCGACGTTGCCACCGTTCCTCGGCATCGCGGCCGTGAGCGAGATCATCTCGCCGCTGGCGCTCCTCCTGGTCGTGGTCCTCACGTCGGGCGCGGCGTTCCTGACCTCCGGCCGCCCCGCCCCGCCGGCGTTGGCGTCCGGAGCCGCGCCGGGTCAAGGCGGGGGCAGGCAACGCGGTGCGCCGCCTCCCGTTGCCACGCCGTCGCTGACGTCGCAACATCGTCGCTCGCCACCGGCATCGCACATGAACGTGCGGTGCCGGTCGTTTAACTCATCGATAACGGCATGCGACGGACCCATGTCGCAACCCGGCATGAGCGAGGTGTTCAGGTCGCCGTCCTCGTGGCGGTCTGGGGCGTTCACCTGGGCGTGCGACAAAACGGTTGCGGTGGTTACGGCCGCCGTTTGTCATCGCCCGTTGGGGCGTCACTGAACAGAGGGACAGGTGATGAAGATCCACATTCCCCGCCGCGCGCGGCGTGTCGCCTTCGGCGGCACGGCGTTGCTCGCACTGACCGCGATGGTGGCCTGTGACTACGGCCCCGACGGTGATCCCGACGTGCTCACCTTCGTCGGGTCCGACACCACCCAGGACGTCGTCGGTGGCTTGGTGAACAGCTACAACGCCGACCCCACCTACAACGAAGATCCCGACATCCCGGGTGTCGACAAGGACAACCTCGTTCAACATCCTGTCGGTACAGTCCCCCGTCCACCACGGTCCCCGGGGACGAGCACTGTGCCGCCATCACCTACCGCCGCCGAGCGGCCCAACGGCTCGACCGCCGGCCGGGACGCCCTGAAGGCTTCGGTGCTGGCCGGAAACGGCTGCGTCGACGTCGCCCGGTCCTCGTCCACGCCGCGGCCCCCGGGCACCGGCGCCGGTCAGGACCTGCCGTCGTTCGAGTACTACGCGTTCGGGCTGGACGCCCTCGGCTACTCGACGGCCAGCACTGCGGCCCCGGCTGCGGGTCTGACCCTCGCCCAGCTCCAGGGCATCTACAACTGCACGTTCACCAACTGGAACCAGGTCGGTGGCGCCAACCAGGCAGATCGAGCGCTACTGGCCGCAGGCTGGCTCGGGTACCCGGGCGTTCTTCCAGAGCGACATCCTGGGCTTCGACCCGACCCTGTTCTCGAGCGGGTCCTGCCCTGCGGCGCAGATCGGCCAGGAGAACCAGGGCCTGAACATCGCGGCCAACGGTGACCAGCAGTCCGGCATCGTGCCCTTCTCGGGTGGCAACTGGACCGCAATGGCGAGGGGCTCCATCCAGGACCAGCGGGCTGGCCAGGTGATCCGCAACCTGAACGGCCAGAACATCATCACCGGGTCGGGCGGCACCACCCAGCTGGCCACGCCGGCGGCGACGGGTAACCCCAACGCTCCGGTGCAGGAGTCCAACGTCCGCCTCGTCACCAACCCGCCTCCGTACCCCGGCATCCGCTTCGTGTTCAACGTGATCGACAACACGTCGGCCAGCTACACGAGCGCCATCCGGTACGTCGGCTTCGACAACGTCAACGAGGGCTCCACGAGCCCTCTGTGCAGCAACGGCAAGGCGGCCATCGTCGAGCAGTTCGGCTTCGGCGTCCTCGACGCGACCGTGAACTCGCACAACCTCGCGGCCTCGCGGTGCCGCCTGTACACCCCGTGACGGTCTGACCGTCCCGAATCCGTTATCTCCGCTCGCAGCCCCGGCCGTCGGGCCGGGGCTGCAGCCGGCCTCGCAACAACGGTCTCTCCCTGCGACGCGGATGGGAGGATCGGACCGTGCCTCCCCGTGCGCTACCGGTCTCCCGACGAGGACAGCGGCCGGTGGACCGGGTTCCCGTTCCCGCGCCGGTGACATCGTCGTGAGCACCCGGTCGAAGCACGGCACGACGTGGGTGCAGGCCATCTGTCTGATGCTGGTCCTCGGGGCACGCCTGACCTGCCTGCGCCGCTCGGTGAGCTGTCGCCGTGGCTCGACTGGCGTGTCATGCCCGGGACGAGGTGTGGGCGGTGCTCGCCGCGCAGCGGCACCGCCGGGTGATGAAGACGCACACGCCGCTGGACGGCGTCCCGATCAACCGGCGGGCGACCTCTACGTGGTGGTGGCGCCGCCAGCCGCTCGAGCGCCGCCGTGTCTCTGTACCACCGGGGCGGACGGGACGGCGACCGGGCGGACGCCTGCGCGCCCTCACCGGCGCCGCCGGGGGGCCGCCAACGGGCCACCACCGACGGTCGACGTGTGGCTGCGGGCCTGGATCGGGCGCGACGCCGATCCACGCGCCGAGCTCGACTCGCTGGCCGGTGTCATGTGGCACCTCGGCGACGCCTGGGCAGCGGCGCCACGAGCCGAACGTCGTGCTCCTGCACTACGAGGACATGTCCGCCGACCTCGACGCGGAGATGCGAGGCTTGGCACGCCGCGTGCGCATCGACGTGCCGGCGCCCCTGTGGGCGGACCTGGTGGCCCGCGGCACGGTTCGAGTCCATGCGCACACGGGCCCAAGACCTCGCCCCCGACCACATGGGGGTGCTGCGGGAGCGCCGCCGGTTCTTCCGCCGCGGGACGTCCGGCGAGGGACGAGCGCTGCTCTCGCCGGACGACCTGGCAACGTACCAGGATAGCATCGACGCGCTGGGCCCGGCGGACCTGCTCGCGTGGCTGCACCACGACGGGACCTGTGACCCTGGCGGTCACGGCCGAGGCATACGACCCTGAGTGGGGAGCCACGCTCACGACGCTCACCGGAGGAAGACCATGGAGCTCGACGAGATCGCGGCCGAGTCGAAGCGGTTGTCCGACCAGGCGCACATCGCCACCGTCGGCGCCGACGGGAAGCCCGACGTGTCGCCCGTCCACCCGGCGTGGAAGGACGACACGATCTGGTTCATGACCTTCGCCGACTCGGTGAAGGTCCGCAACCTCGCCGGCCATGCCGACGTCGCCATGCACTGGCAGGTCGACGAGAGCGGCGACGGGGTCGCGGTGTGGGGCACCGCCGCGGTGCACACCGACGCCGAGACCAAGCAGGCGCTCTGGAACGGGCGTGTTCGACTACGACCTCGACCTGTTCGCGCCTGACGGCCCCGACTCGCCCAGAGTCGGCTTCGTCGCGGTGGCGCCCGAGCGGGCGCTCGCGCTCAAGGCGTACGGCATGGGCGGGCGCGACACCTGGCGGGCGTGAGCGGCTCGCCGCGGCGTCAGGGGCGGCGAACGCCCCCACCGCCGCGGCGCAGAACTGGGGCAGGTCGTCGGGCTTGCGGCTGGTGATGAGCACGTTGGTGCCGTCGTCGTCCTCGACGAGCACGTCGTCGACCCAGTCGCCGCCGGCGTTGCGGATGTCGGTCTGCAGGCTGGGCCAGCTGGTCAGCCGGCGGCCCTCGACGACGCCCGCCTCGACCAGCGTCCACGGCGCGTGGCAGATGGCGGCGACGGGCTTGCCGGCCTCGAAGAACCCGCGGACGAACGCCACGGCGGCGTCGTCGGTGCGCAGCTGGTCGGGGTTGGCGACACCGCCGGGCAGGACCAGGCCCGCGAACGGCGACGTCGGCCTCGGCCACGGTGGTGTCGGGATGGAAGCGTGTCGGCCTTGTCGAGGTGGTCGAACGCCTGGACGTCGTCACCCTTCGGTGCGACGAGCACCGGTTGACCGCCGGCATCGGCGACCGCCTGCCAGGGGTCGGTCAGCTCGACCTGTTCCACGCCCTCGTTGGCGACGAGGAAGGCGATCTCGCGTCCGTGCAGGTCAGCAGCCATGGGGGCTCCTCTCGACGGTTCGGCGTCGCTGGCGCGCGCTACCCGCGCTCGGGCTCCGTCGACACACGGTGATCTCAGCGCCGGGGTCGGTGCCGTGGGCGCGGTAGTGGGCGACGAGCGCGTTGGCGTGGCCGTGGCCCATGCCGTGCTCGGTCTTGAGCCAGCCACCATCTCCATGTGCTTGTCGAGGCCCGACATGTCCAGGGCCTCGAGCCACTCGGCGATCGGGCGGCCGTACTTGGCCTCGATCGACGGGAAGTACGAGCCGGGCCCTTGGGGTGTCGGACATGGAGGTCTCCTGGTGTTGCGGCGGCGACCCTCGCCGCCCGCTCGGCACCTCAGACGACGTCCGCAGCGGGAATCATCGCTCGGCTGCGAACCGGCAGGCGCGGCCGGGCGAGCGGTCGACAGACCTCAGCCGGCCCGCCGCTCGAGGACGGCGCGGGCCGCGTCGCCGAGGAACAGCGCCATGGCCTCCTCGGACAGCGGCAGCTTCCGGGCTGCGGCCAGCGCCCGGCCGACGGAGAGGACCGGGTGGTCGGACACGAACCACACTCGCCCGCGGCCCCGGGACGAGTCCATGAACCGCACCAGCGCCGGGTCCATGTACTCGCGAGGTAGGCCGACGTCATGAGGTAGAGCTGCGGCCACTTGAGCATGTACTGGATGAGCAGCGCCTCGTACGGGTGGCCCATGTGCGCGCCGATGACGGTCAGCTCGGGGAAGTCGATGAGCAGGTCCTCGAGCAGCACCGGGTCCTGGCAGCGCGACCGCACCTGCGGTCCCGGCACGCCGACGTTGACCGACACGGGCAGCCCGAGCTCCGCGCAGGTGGCGTACACCGGGTAGTAGAGCCGGTGGTTCAGCTCGTACTGCTCGACGAGCGGCGTGACCCGGGCGAGCACGACCTTGTCGTGCTGCGCCAGCTCGCGGAGGCGCCGGCAGTTCCGACCGGCTTGGTCGCCCGGTCGACCGTGACCGACAAGAGGAAGCGGCCCGGGTGGGCGTCGGCGATGGCGAGGAAGTCCTCGGCGGCGTACATCCCGGCGTCGTGGGCCCGGTCGGGCTCGCCGCAGCCCGGCGGTGAGCACGCCGGTCTCGACGCCGGCCTCGTCCATCGCCCCGAGCAGCTCGTCGACCGTGCGGCCCCGGGCGAGGTCCTCGCCGAACAGCACCCCCACGCCGGCGTTCTCCTGGCTGCGCCGACCAGGCCTCCGCGAACCCCTCGGGGAAGAGGTTGACCCACGCATCCACCACCATGGCGGCGGAGCCTATCCTGACGTGATTGTCAGAAACGAACACGTCGCGGAGGGTCACGTCGCCTCGGCCCGCAGGGCGTCGCGGAGGGTGCGCTTGCGGATCTTGCCGGAGGGGGTGCGGGCGAAGTCGTCGACGGCGCGCACCTCCTCGGGCCACTTCTGCTGGGCAGGCCCGACCGAGTCGAGATGCGCCTGCACCTCCACGAGCGCCGGGCGGGGACGCCCCGGGCACGACGCGGATCACCGCGCAGGCGTGCTCGCCCAGGCGCGGGTCGGGGGCGGCGACCACGGCCACCTCGGCGATGCCGGGCATCGTCGCCAGCCGCTCCTCGATCTCCGCCGCCGAGATGTTGAGCCCGCCGCGGATGATGACGTCGCTCACGCGGTCGGTGATCGTCAGGTAGCCGTCGCCGTCGAGCACGCCGACGTCGCCGGTGCGGTACCAGCGTCGGCCGTCGAACGCCTCGGCGGTGAGGGCGGGGTCGGTGTAGCCGACGAACAGGTCGGGACCCCGGCTGAGGATCTCGCCGGGCGAGCCCGTCGGGACCTCGTCGCCCTCGTCGTCGACGAGGCGGATCTCGACCCCGGGCAGCGGCGCGCCGTCGGTGCGGGTACGTGCTTGGCCGCGGCGCGTCGAAGGTCGAGCCGGTGATGGACGGGATGCTCGGTCGAGCCGTAGGCGCGGGTGATGCGGATGCCCAGCCGCTCGGCCCGATCGGCCACGGCGGCGGGGACCGGGGCGCCGCCGAGGCCCATGCGCGGCATGACGCGCGACGTGGTCCGGCCCGAAGTCGGGGTGGTCGAGGAGGCTCGTGAGGAAGATGGTGGCGCCGCCGCCGGCGCCGATCTCGTGCTCGCGCACGATCGACAGCACCCGGCCCGGGTCCCACCGGTCGATCAGCTCGATGGGCAGCCCGTTGTGGAGAGGCACGAGGCTCCCGCCGAGCATGCCGGTCATGTGGGCGAGGGGCGAGGCCATGACCGTCGGCCGGCGGGTCGTGCATCATCGCCGCCAGCTGGCGCACCTCGGCGAGCAGCGACCGGTGGCTGTGCACGACGCCCTTGGGGTCGGCGGTCGTGCCGGACGTGTAGCCGACCATCGCGGGCGCGTCGGGTCGACGTCGGCGGCAGCTCGCGAGCGGGGGCGGCGTCGAGCAGGTCGTCGAGCGCGCACGCCGCCGGGCACCGAGCTCGCCGGGGCGCCGCCGTCGGCGACCACGACGGTGCTCGAGGGCGTCGAGGTCGTCGCGGATCGACGGCAGGTTGTCGAGGTGGTCGACGCCGCCGAACGTGGTGCACGTCACCAGGGCCCGGGCGCCGGACTGCCGGAGGATGAAGCGCCACCTCGCGGGCCCGTAGAAGTGGATGATCGGCACCATGGTGGCGCCGAGCGCGGAAGCCCGCCCCAGATGACCGCGAGCGTCTCGGCCCAGTTCGGCATCTGGTAGGCGACGACGTCGCCCGGGCCGATGCCGCGGGCGGCGCAGCCCGCCGGCGACGCGGGCCGCCTGCTGGTGGAGGTCGGCGACCGTGGTGGTGTCCGGCCGGGCGTCGGACCAGACCCGCACCCGCAGGTCGGGGGCCGCCGCGGCCCGCCGCTCGATGAACGTGGCGAACGTGTCGTCGGTCCACCAGCCGTCCGCCAGGTAGCGGGCCCGCAGCTCGGCGGGCACGGAGCGCAGGCCCCAGGCGGTGACGCGGTCGGTGGGGGCCACGGTCAGAACGGCCGTTCGGCGGGGCCCGTGGCCGGGCCCGGGGTGAAGGTCGCCGGCATGCGCACCACGCCGTTGAGCTCGGGGTTGCCCGCGTAGAAGCTGCGTGGCCGCGTGGTCGACCGCGTAGTCGGGCAGCCGGGCCAGCACCCGGCGGACGAGCACCTGGAACATCGTGCGGGCCATGTGCATGCCGATGCAGCGGTGGGGCCCGACGCCGAAGGCGAGGTGCGGGTTGACGTCGCGGTCGAGCACGACCTCGTCGGGCCGCTCGAAGACCCGGTCGTCGCGGTTGGCCGACAGCCAGCTCAGCATCAGGTGGTCGCCGCGGCGCAGGCGCTGGCCGCCGAGATCGGCGTCGCAGGTGACCGTGCGGGTGAGGGTCTCGTTGACCGAGAAGTAGCGCAGGAACTCCTCGGTGGCGGGGCCGAGCAGGTCGGGCTCGTCGACCAGGCGCCGGCGCTGGTCGGGGTGCGCGTCGAGGTGGTGGAGCGCCAGCGCGGTGAGGGAGGTCGTGGTGTCGAGCCCGCCGCCGATCAGGTTCCACAGGACCGACACCAGCTCGTCGTCGGTGAGGGGCGCGTCGTGTCCCGCGCCGTCCAGCCGCCCGTCGACGTCGACCTGCATGGCGACCAGCGCGGTGAGCAGGTCATCGCGTGGCTGCGCCCGGCGGTCGGCGACCTCGGCGGCCAGCTCGGCGAGCATGGCGGGCACGTTGGCGACGGCCGCCCGGTACTCGGGGCTGCGCGGGCGCGTGGGCGATGGTCCCGTGGAACAGCTCGGCGTAGTGGTGCCAGTTGTCGACCGGCAGGCCGACGAGGTCCATCGTGAACACGGCCGGGACCGGGTTGGCGTAGTCGAGCACCAGGTCGATGCGGCCCGAGGCGATGTGGCGGTCGAGGAACCAGTCGGCGGTCGCCTCCATCCGCGGGGCGAGCCGGTCGATGGCGGCGGGGACGAGGAACGGGTTGAGCACCCGCCGCAGGGCGGCGTGCAGGCCGCCCTCGACCTCGGCGATGCCGGCGGTCGGGATGAACGGCCCACGGGGGATGCCGGCGATGCCGAGGTAGTCGATGCCGTCGTCCGCGTCGCGCTCGTGACGGCTCGAGTAGGTGTCGGCGTCGCGGGCCACGGTCGCGACGTCGTCGTAGCCGCTGACGACCCAGAACCCGCCGAAGCGAGGGTTGTGGGCCACGGGGCAGGCCCGCAAGTCGGCCCAGCGGGCGTGGCGCTCGCGGTGGAACTCGTCGCTGTGGTGGTCGAAGTCGACGGTCGCGGGGTGGCCGTCGTGTCGACCGGCGTGTCGACCGTGCGCCTCTCGGCCATGGTGACGCTCCCCTCCGTGCCCGTCGCGGTGGCTGACCCCGTTGATAGCACGCCGCCGCCGCCGTTTCTGACGTTGGCGTCATTCCTGGGGTATGAAGAGGGCCGTCGGGTGGCGGCTGCGAGAGGAGCGTCGCGCATGGAGGCAGACGTGCTGGACACGGCGCTCGGCCGCCTGCTGGCCGGCCACCGCCTGCCCGCGGCCCCGATCGATGCCGGGCGGATGCGCCGGGAGCGCCACGCCCGGCTGCAGACGGCGATGGCCGAGCAGGGCGTCGAGGCCGCCGTGCTGCTGCACGCCCCGCACGTCGGCTACGCCACCGGGCAGCCGGTGCGGGGCGTCGACGTGACCCACGCCGTGTTCGAGCGGCCGGTGGCGGTCGTCGTCGCCGGCGAGGACCGGCCCCACCTGCTCGGTGGCTCACCGGCGGGTCTGGACGTCGAGGCGCACCCTGCCGTCCGCCCCGAGCTGGACGAGGGCGCGCTCGGCCTCGCCGGCGCGCTGGCCGGCGTGGTGGGCCCGCTCGGCGGGCGCCGGATCGCGGTGGACGAGCAGACGGGCGCCATGCTGCGGGCGGGGGTCCTCGACGGGGCCGAGGTGGTGGACGCGGCCCACGTGGTCGGGGCGGCCAAGCTGACCAAGTCCCCCGACGAGCTGGCGTGCATCGCCGAGGCCCAGCGTCGCAACGAGCGGGCCATGGCCGCGGTCGCAGGCGCACGTGCGGCCAGGGGTGACCCGGAACCGGTTGGCCGGCGCCTTCCTGTCCGAGCTCGCCCTGGACGGCGAGCCCGCCAACATGATCGACCCGATCTTCGAGCGGATGCCCCGTCGCGTCGTCGACGGCCCGCGCACGACGACGGGCGGCGTCGCCTTCCCGACCGGCACGACCGACGTGACGTTCGCCGCCGGCGACCTCGTGTGGGTGGACGCGGGCGTCGACCACCTGGGCTACGCCTCGGACTTCGGGCGGACGTGGGTGGTGGGCCGCGACCCCACGGCCGACGAGCGGGACCTGTTCACCCGCTGGTGCGCCGTGATGGAGGCCGTGCTGGAGGTCCTGCGGCCGGGCGCCACCGCGGGCGAGCTGTGCCGCGCCGCCTCGGCCGTCGGCGTCGACGCCGGCCCCGGGTCGGGCGGGCGGCCGTGGCTGGCGCACTTCTACCTGGCCCACGGGGTCGGCATCGAGAGCGCGGAGATGCCCCTCGTCGGCACCGATCTCGGCGCCGCGTTCGACGACGCCCTCGTGCTGGCGCCGGGCATGGTGCTGGTGCTCGAGCCCGTCGCCTGGCGGGAGGGCGTGGGCGGCTACCGGTCGGAGGAGATCGTGGCCGTCACCGACACGGGTTGGTGCCACCTCGGCGGCGGGCACGGCTACGCCCCGTTCGGGGACGGAGCGCCGTGACCACCACGTCGTCTCCGTCGGGCGCTGCGACCGGTCCGGACCTCGATGCGTCGTTGCGAGCGGCCCGGCGGGGGCGGGTGGTCGCGGCGATGGACGCCGCCGGGCTCGACGTGCTGGTGCTCGGCCGGCGCGACGACGTCGCCTACGCCACGGGCGCCCGGGCCCTCTGGACCGCCGGCACCCGGCCGTTCGGGCCGGCGTGCGTGGTGGTGGGGGCCACGCAGGCCACCCACCTCCTGTCGACCTGGGACGCCGGGGTGCCGCCGGAGATCCCGTTCGAGCGGCTGTTCGGCGTGACGTGGAACCCCGCCGTGATGGCCGAGGCGCTCCGGGCCGTCCCGGGCCTGCCCGAGGCCCGCCGGGTGGGGGTGGACGCCTGGTCGCCGGGGTTCGCCCGCGCCCTCCCGCGGCTGGCGCCGGGCGCCACGCTGGTGCCGGCCGACGACGTCGTGCGGTCGGCCCGCACGGTGAAGCTCCCTGCGGAGGTGGAGCGCATCTCGGCCGCCGTCGCGGTGTCCCGCTCGGGCCTGGAGGCGGCGGCCGACGTGGTGGCGGCCGGCGGGGGAGCGGCGGCCGCCCGCGCCGCGGCGCTCGCGGCGCTCGCCGAGCGTGGCGGCCTGATCCCGACGTCGGGCGTCGCCGTCGCGCCGGTCGCCGCCGGCGATCCTCGCTGGCGCGTCGACGTCGGGGTCCTCGTCGACGCCTACGAGGGCGGGATGGGCCGGACCGTCGGGGCGGACGGGCCGGTCGCGGGGGACGACGGTCCCGCGGCCGGGGCCCAGCGGCGGATCCTCGCCGCCTGCCGCGCCGGTGCGACGGGTGCCGACGTCGCCCGCGCCGCGTCCGACGCGGGCGCCGACCACTGGCTCGTGCGGGGCAGCGGGATGGGGTACGAGCCGCCCGTGGTGACCGCCGACGTCGGCGCCGCCGCTGCGCTCGTCGCCGGCATGGTCCTGTCGGTCGAGGCCGGCGTCGCCGGCGACCACCGCCGCGACCTCGTGCTCGTCACCGACGACGGCGCCCGCCTGCTGTGACCCCCGGGCCCGGCCGGTACGCCGCGGCTGGAACCCGAGGCAATGGGTTCCATCCGGACGAGGTTGAGGCATGGGTTCCGGATACGGAACTCATTGCCTCGACCTCCCGATTCTGGAACCGATTGCCTCGCCACGGACCCGGCCGGCGCTCGTCCCGGCTTGCGTGCCTCGATGAGGAAGCGGGTGGTGGTGGCGACGAACGGGCCCTCGTCCTCGATCCGCTCGTGCAGGGCGCGCAGCTCGGTCGCGGTAGGCGTCCACCGTGAAGCCCGGCACCATCCAGACGACCTTGCGCAGGAAGTAGACGACCGCGCCGACGTCGAAGAACTCGGTGCGGAGCGCCTCGGATCGCAGGTCCACGACCTCGAGCCCGGCCGCCTCGGCCGCCGCCCGGGCCTGGCTGGGAAGGCGGCCGCCGCCGCACCTCCTCGGGCTGCGGGCCGAGGAAGTGCTCCACCAGCTCGAACACGCTGGCCGGCCCGACCTGCTGCGAGAAGTAGGTGCCGCCCGGGCCGCAGCACGCGGGCGATCTCCTCCCACCAGGTGGTGACCGGGTGGCGGCTGACCACGAGGTCGAAGGCCCCTCCGGCGAAGGGGAGGTCGGGGCGTCGTCGGCGGCGACGACGTGGACGCCGTGTGGGCGCAGCGTCCGGGCCGCGGTGGCGAGGTTGGGCGGCCAGGCCTCGGTGGCCACCGTGAGGGGCGCGTGCCCGCGGCGCCCCGGCCAGCACCTCGCCCCCGCCGGTCTGGAGGTCGAGTGCGGCGGTGCGAGGCGGCCAGCTTGGGTCCGAGCATCCGCTGGTAGCCCCACGAGGGCGCTCCTCGGTGGCGCGGCCGTCGAGCCACGAGAAGTCCCAGCCGGCGACAGGCGCGGCCTCGGCTTCGGCCACCAGCTCTTCGAAGCTCCGCGCCATCCGACGGCTCCTCGACTCGACCTCGACACAACCCGACATCCGACAGGTTTCTGACACTCACGTCATGCCTCGGCCTACCATCGCGGCATGGCTGCGCTGGACTTCCGGGCGTTCGACGCCGACAACCACTACTACGAGGCCACCGACGCCTTCACCCGTCACATCGAGCCCGACATGCGCAAGCGGTGCATGCAGTGGGCCGACGTCGACGGCAAGCGGCGGCTGCTGGTGGGCGGCCGGGTCAACAAGTTCATCCCCAACCCGACGTTCGACCCGATCGCCCGTCCCGGGAGCCTCGAGGACTACTTCCGCGGCCGCAACACCGAGGGCCTCGACCTGAAGACGATGTTCGGCGATCTCGACCCGCTCGCCGACCATCCCGGGTACCAGGACCGCGCCGCCCGGGTCCGTCTCCTCGACGAGCAGGGCCTCGAGGGGGCGCTGCTGTTCCCCACCCTCGGCGTCGGGATGCAGGAGGCGCTCCGGCGCGACGTCCCCGCCCTCCACGCGGCGTTCACCGCGTTCAACCGCTGGCTCGACGACGACTGGGGCTTCGACCGCGGGGACGGCCGGCTGTACGCGGCGCCCATGATCACGCTCGCGGATCCCGCACTGGCCGAGGCGGAGGTCGCCTGGGCGCTCGACGCCGGGGCCCGCATCCTGGTCATGGTCCCGGGGCCGGTGCCCGACGTGCACGGCGACGGCTACGTGTCGCCGGGGCACCCCCGCTTCGACCCGGTGTGGCGCCTGCTCCACGAGGCCGGCGTGCCGATGGCGCTGCACGCGGGGCTGAGCGGCGTGCAGCGGTACGGGGCGCTGTGGGGCACCGGGGGCGATGGCGGCGGCGGCTTCGAGGGGTTCAAACACGCGGCGTTCCCGCTGGTGGCTTTCCAGGACCGCGGGATCGCCGACTCCTTCGCCGCCCTCATCTGCCACGGCGTGCTCGAGCGCTTCCCGAACCTGCGCCTCGCCTCCATCGAGAACGGAGCCATGTGGGCCCCCGACCTGCTGCGCAACCTGCGCGACGGGCACGGGAAGATGCCCTTCGCGTTCACCGAGCACCCGGTCGACCAGTTCCGCCGGGCCGTGTGGGTGGCCCCGTACTACGAGGACGACATGGCCATGCTGCGGGACCTGCTGGGCGTCGACCGGCTGCTGTTCGGCTCGGACTTCCCCCACGCGGAGGGGCTGCCCGAGCCCACCGACTTCGTGAAGGACATCCCCACGTTCAGCGACGACGACGTGCGCCGGGTCATGCGCGACAACGTCCTCGAGCTGATCACTCCGCGGCCCGCCTGACGCGCCGTGGCGCGTGAGGAGTAGGAAGGCCACATGGCACACGATGCGATCCGACGGACGCTGGCGACGTACTGCCAGCTCCTCGACGACGGGCGCTTCGACGAGTGGGTCGACGTGTTCACCGAGGACGTCGCCCTGACCGTGATGGGGCAGACGGCCCACGGACGGGACGCGGTGCGGGCGTTCATCGAGCCCGTCCAGGGGCCCGACGTGCGGGGGCGGCACATGCTCAGCGAGCCGCTGATCGCCGTCGACCCGTCCGGCGAACGGGCGACCGTGACCACCGACTACTGCTTCCTGGCCCGTGACCTGACGGTGATGTCCGCGGGCCGGTACCACGACGTCCTGGTCCGCGACCCCGGGGACGGTGACCGCTGGCGGATCGCCCGGCGCGAGATCGTGTTCCTCGGGGACGAGCCCCAGGGCGTCGAGCCCGCCACCGCTCCCGGGGAGGCGTCGTGACCACCACCGACTCCAACGTCGTGCCCGACGACGTCGCCGACGACCTGGTCGCCACCGTCCGGCGGTGGGTCGACGCCGAGGTGATCCCGCACGCCTCCGAGCTCGAGCACGCGGACGAGTTCCCGCAGGCCATGTTCGAGCAGATGGACGCGTTCGGCCTGTTCGGGGCCACCATCTCGCCCGACCACGGCGGGCTGGGCCTGTCGGCCACCGTGTACGCCCGCATCATCGAGGAGCTGGCCCGGGGGTGGATGACCCTGTCGGGCATCCTCAACACCCACAAGATCGCGGCCACGATGATCGCCCGCTACGGCACCGACGAGCAGCGCGAGCGGTTCCTCCCGCGCATGGTCCACGGGACCTATCGCGCCGCCTTCAGCCTGTCCGAGCCCGACAGCGGCAGCGACGCCGGCGCGCTGCGGTGCCGGGCCCGGCGCGACGGCGACGAGTGGGTGGTGGACGGCACCAAGATGTGGGTCACCAACGGCGTGCGGGCGTCGCTCGTGATGCTCTTGGCCCGCACCCCCGACGACCGGATCACGGCGTTCATCGTCGAGAAGGAGCCCGGCCCGTCGTTCGAGGGCATCACGGCCTCCCGCACGATCCCGAAGCTGGGTTACAAGGGCATCGAGACCGTCGAGATGTCCTACGTCGACCACCGGGTGCCCCACGCCAACGTGCTCGGCGGCGACGACGGCATCGGCCACGGGCTGCAGTACGCCCTGTCGGCGCTGGAGCTGGGGCGCATCAACATCGCGGCCCGGGCCGTGGGCGTGGGGCAGGCCGCCCTCGAGCGGGCCATGCGCTACAGCCTCGAGCGCGAGACGTTCGGCAAGCCGATCTTCGAGCACCAGGCCATCCAGTTCTCGCTGGCCGAGATGGCGACCAAGCTGCAGGCCGCCCGCCTGCTGACCTACGACGCGGCCCGCCGCTTCGACGCCGGCGAGCGCATCGACCTCGAGGCGGGCATGGCCAAGCTGTTCGCCTCGGAGGCGGCGTTCGAGATCGCCACCGCTGCCCTGCGCATCCACGGCGGCAACGGCTACACGCAGGAGTACGACGTCGAGCGCTACTTCCGCGACACGCCGCTCATGATCATCGGCGAGGGCACCAGCGAGATCCAGAAGATGGTGATCGCCCGCCGCCTCCGCGACCGCTTCGCCAACGAGGCCTGACGTCGCGATCTCCGGGACGGACGCGGGCGGCCGCGTCACCGCCTCATCCAGCTGAGCGCGGTGAGGACCAGCACCCCCGCGCCGAGGATCCGCCGCCACGGGTTGACGCCCCGCACGATCTCGTCGACCGCCCACGCGGCCAGGGCCACGCCGGCGATCGTGTCGAGGGCGGTGCGCAGCCCGCCCGTCGGGTCGACGACGGCGCGGACGAGGACGGCGCCGAAGAAGACCCACAGCGGGACGTTCGGGACCTGGGCGATCGTGAGACCGCCGGTCCGCCGGTCCCGGAACAGCCACTCGAACGGCCGCGGCAGCGCGCGCCCGCGGGACGGCCCGCCCGGCGCTGCCTCCTCGTCCACGCCGTCATCATGACGCTTCCCGCCCGCCGCGCCGCCCGACCTGGCGGTCGCGGCGTGACGCACCCGGCCGGGCTGCTCACGATCCCGGCCCGATCCCCGGTCCGGTGGCGCGCGCGGCGGCACCGGTAGCGTGACCGCCGTGGTCGACGGGATCGAGGCCGAGCGCCGCTCGCCGTTCGGGGACAACCCCGTGGTCGGCGCCCGGGGGGCGCGTACGCAGCGCCGCATCCTGACCGCCGCCCTCGACGTGTTCGCCGAGCACGGCTACCACGACAGCCGCATCGAGCAGATCACCGAGGCGGCGGGCTGCTCGCGTCCGACCTTCTACCAGTACTTCTCCAGCAAGGAGGACGTGTTCCGGGCGCTGGCGTCGTACGTCGGCCGGTCGGTCGCGCAGATGACCGAGGCGCTGGGGCGCATCACGCCCGACGCCGACGGGCGCGCCGCCGTCGTGGCGTGGATGCGCGCCTTCTCCGAGTTCTACGACGGCTTCGCACCGGTGTTCACCGGGTTCTCGGTGGCGGTCCGGTCCGACCGCGCACTGGCCGGGGCGTCGGCGCCCGTCAGCGCCGGGTTCGGCCAGGCCCTCCGCCCCCACCTCGTCCTCGACGACGGGGCGGTCGAGCCGGGCGTGATGGCCAGCACCATCGTCACGATGATCGTGCGGGCCAACCTGCTGCGGATCGGCAGCGGCGGGCTGGTCGGCCGCAAGCGTTTCGTCGAGGCCCTCGGGGCGACCGTGCACCGCACGCTGGTGGGGCCGGTCCCGGGGCTGGACGACGGGGCGGCCGGGCCGCGGCCGGCGCGTCCCGCCCGCCTGCGGTCGTCGGTCCCCGACCTGTCGCCGCCGGCCGGGCGGGCGCTCAGCCCGCAGGGCGAGCGGATGCGGGCGCGGATCGTCGAGGCCGGGGTCGAGGTGTTCCCGAAGCTCGGTTACCACGAGACCCGGGTGGACGACGTGGTCGCCGCGGCCGGGGCCTCGCACGGCAGCTTCTACCGCTACTTCGAGGGCAAGGACGATCTGTTCCGGGTCCTCGCCACCGAGGCGGCGGAGAAGCTGATCGGATGCATCGACGCCTTCCCCGGGGGCGACGACGCCGCGGCCCTGCACGACTGGCTGGACACGTGGTTCGGCCTCTACGCCGAGCACGGCGGCATCATCGGCCTCTGGCGCGAGACCCAGTTCCCCGACCCCGCGCTCGAGGCTCTGACGAAGCGGGTGGCCGACGTCGCCCTGGCGCGGTTGCTCGACGCGCTGGGCGAGGGGGCGGTGGGCGACCCGCTGGTCGACGCCATGGCGTTCCTCGGGCTGGTCGAGACGGTGCCGCACCACGTGCACGCGTTCCGCTACTTCACCCAGGCCGAGGCCGTCGACGCGCTCGTCGCCATCATCCGCCGGGGCTTCCTGGGCCTGCCGGCCTGACCTCGGACCTGACGCGACTGTTAGATTTTCGCCGCGATCCGCGCTAGACACGGGGCATGCGGATCACGCTCGACCGGACGCGGTGCACCGGTCACGGGCGTTGCTACGTCGTGGCCGCCGCGGTGTTCGACGCCGACGACGACGGCTACGGGGTGGTCCGCGACGGGGGCGAAGTCGCGCCGGGCGACGAGCAGGCGGCGCGCCGGGGCGCGGCGAACTGCCCCGAGGACGCCATCACGCTCGAGGAGTGACGGGATGGGGGCGAGGGACGTGAGGGGGAACGCGGTGAACGGCACGGACACCACCGACCGAACGACCGGTCGACGATCCGGCCGCGACCCAGGGAGCGCTGTTCGACCCCGAGATGGCCCGCAACCCGCAGCCCGGTTACAAGGCCATGCGCGACCTGGCGCCGGTCGTCGAGCTGGGCGAGGGCAGCCCCAGCGGCGGCGTGGCGCTCGGCAAGCACGAGGACGTCGTCGCCGGGTTGCGCACGCCGGCCGTGTTCTCGTCGGGCTTCGACGCCGTCCAGATCGGGCAGGTGCGGCCGCTGATCCCGCTGCAGATCGACCCGCCCGATCACCACGCCTACCGCAAGCTGCTCGACCCGCTGTTCTCGCCCCGCCGGGTGGCGGCGCTCGAGCCCCGGGTGCGCGAGCTCGCCCGCGGTCTCGTCGACGCGGTGGTCGACGACGGCGGCTGCAACTTCAACGCCGCCTTCGCCGAGCCGTTCCCGTCCACGGTGTTCCTCGAGCTGCTGGGGCTGCCCCTGTCGCGGGCCCGCGAGTTCATCGCGTACAAGGACGGCATCATCCGCCCGCCGACGAGGACGGCCGAGGAGCGGCAGGCGATGGTCACCGAGACGGGGCGGCAGATCTACGCGGTGCTGGAGGAGGTGATCGACGCCCGCACACGCGAGCCGCGGGACGACTTCATCTCGGGCTTCCTCACAGCCGAGGTGGACGGCCGCCGTCTCACCCGCGAGGACGTCATCGACATCTGCTACCTGTTCTTCCTGGCCGGGCTGGACACCGTGGCAGCATCGCTCGACTGCATGCTCGCCTTCCTCGCCTGCCATCCCGACCACCGGCGCCAGATCGTCGACGACCCGGGCCTCATCCCCAACGCGGTCGAGGAGATGCTCCGGTGGGAGACGCCGGTACCCGGGGTCGTGCGGCTGACGACGCAAGACACCGAGATGTCGGGCTGCCCCATCGCCGCCGGTTCGCACGTCGTGATGCTGCTGGCCTCGGCCAACACCGACGAGCGCGCGTGGGAGCGGGCCGACGAGGTCGACTTCACCCGCGAGGTCGTGAAGCACCTGGCCTTCGGCGGCGGGGTGCACCGCTGCCTGGGCTCGCACCTGGCCCGCCTCGAGCTACGGGTCGCGCTGGAGGAATGGCACGCCCGCATCCCCGACTACGGGCTGGCCCCCGGCACGGTGCTCGAGTACTCGCCCGGCCTGCGCCAGATCGAGCACCTGCCGCTGGTCTGGTAGGCATCGGTCCCGACGCCATGACGCACGAGACCCGCATGCTCGTCGACGGCAAGCTCGTCGACGCCGAGGCCGGTGCCACCTTCGCGGTCGTCGACCCGGCCACCGGTGACGAGGTGGGGGTCGTGGCCGACGGGTCGCACGCCGACATGGCCCGCGCCGTCGCCGCCGCCCGCCGGGCCGCGGACGCAGGGGCGTGGGCCGCCGACCCCGACCTGCGGCGGGCGTGCCTCGCTCAGCTGCAGGCCGCCCTCGAGGCCGAGCAGGAGGAGCTGCGGGCCGAGCTGATCACCGAGGTCGGCACCCCGGTGCTGCTCACCTACGGCCCGCAGCTCGACGTGCCCGTGCGCGAGGCGCTGGCCTGGCCGGCGTCGATGATCGACGCGTTTCCGTGGCGGCGCGAGCTGCCGGCCGCCGACGCCATGGGTCTGGGCTACCCCTCGGCCCGCGAGGTGTGGAAGGAGCCGGTGGGGGTCGTGGGCGTGATCGTGCCGTGGAACTTCCCGGTGGAGATCACGCTCAACAAGCTCGGCCCGCTGCTGGCCATGGGCAACACGTGCGTGGTGAAGCCGGCGCCCGACACGCCGTGGAACGCCACCCGCATCGGCCGGCTGGTGGCCGAGCAGACCGACATCCCCGCGGGCGTGGTCAACGTCGTGCCGTCCGCCGACCACCTGGCGGGCGAGGTGCTGACCACCTCGCCCGACGTCGACATGGTCGCCTTCACCGGATCGACCGCCACCGGGCGCCGCGTCGCCGAGGCCGGCGCGGCCACGGTGAAGCGCACGTTCCTCGAGCTGGGCGGGAAGTCGGTGAACCTCGTCCTCGACGACGCCGACGTCGCCGCCGCCGTGGCCGGCGCGGTGATGTGCTGCGTCCACGCCGGGCAGGGGTGCGCCATCCCGACCCGCCTGCTCGTGCCCCGCGCCCGTTACGACGAGGCCATCGACGTGCTGGCCACGGCGTTCGCCGGGTGGGCCTACGGCGACCCCGCCGACCCGTCCGTGCTGCAGGGCCCGCAGATCTCGGCCCGCCAGCAGCGCCGGGTGCTCGACCACATCGACCGGGCCCGGGCGGACGGCGCCCGCATCGTGACGGGGGGCGGCGTGCCCCCGCACCTGCCCCGGGGCTACTTCGTCGAGCCCACGCTCGTGGCCGACGTGGACAACGGCATGGCGATCGCCCAGGAGGAGGTGTTCGGCCCGGTGCTGGTCGTCATCGGCTACGACGGGGACGACGACGCGGTCCGCATCGCCAACGACTCGCCCTACGGCCTCAGCGGCACGATCACGGGGGGTGACCTCGAGCGGGCCAAGGCGGTGGCCCGGCGCATCCGCACCGGGACGCTCGGGATCAACGGCGGCCTCTGGTACGGCGCGGACGCCCCGTTCGGCGGCTACAAGGGGTCGGGCGTGGGGCGGCAGTGCGGCATCGAGGGGTTGGAGATGTTCACCGAGACGAAGACGGTCGCCTGGCCGGCGCCGGGTGCAGCCGAGGGGACCGGGGCGAGCTGGTCGAGGGGGGACGCGCCGTGACACGGGCCGCTGGAGGGGATCCGGGTCGTCGAGGTGGCGAGCTGGATGTTCATCCCGTCGGGCGGCTCGGTGCTGGCCGACTGGGGCGCCGAGGTCATCAAGGTCGAGCCGCCGACGGGCGACCCCCAGCGCGGGCTGATCACGTCGGGCCTGGTGCCGGGCGGCGCCGGGGGCGTGAACTTCATGATCGAGCAGCCCAACCGGTCGAAGAAGTCGGTCGCGGTCGACCTCACGCGGCCCGAGGGCGTCGAGGCGCTGATGCGGCTGGTCGAGACGGCCGACGTGTTCCTGACCAGCTACCTGCCCGCGGTGCGCCAGAAGCTCGGCATCGACGTCGAGCACGTGCGGGCCCGCAAGCCCGACATCGTCTACGCCCGCGGCAGCGGTCAGGGCCCGAAGGGGCCAGATGCCGGCAAGGGCGGCTACGACGCCGCCTCGTACTGGGCCCGGGGCGGCGTGGGATCGGTGATGCCCGAACGCGCCGGTGGGTGGCCGCCGGGTCAGGTGTCGCCGGCGTTCGGCGACGTGATGGCGGGCATGGCCACGGCCGGCGGCATCGCCGCCGCCCTCGTGCAGCGCGAGCGCACCGGCGAGGGCGCCGTCGTGGACTGCTCGCTGCTGGCCACCGCCATGTGGCAGCTGTCGCCCCTCGTGGTGGCCTCGAAGCTGTTCGGGTTCTCGAAGATCCCGCAGGGCGACCGGACGCTCAACGCCAATCCTCTGGTCAACGTGTACCGCACGGCCGACGACCGCTTCATCAGCCTCATCCTGTTGCAGTCCGACAAGTACTTCCCCGAGCTGTGCGCCTGCCTCGGGCGCCCCGAGCTGTCCGAGGACGAGCGCTTCGCCGACGAGGCCGCCCGGGCCGAGAACAGGGTGGCTTGCGTCGGCGCCCTCGACGCCGCGTTCGAGTCGCAGCCGCTGGCGCACTGGACCGAGGCACTCGCCGGCTTCTCGGGCGTGTGGTCGGTGTTCCAGACCCTCGACGAGCTCTACGACGACCCCCAGGTCCTCGCCAACGGCTACCTGCCCGCCATCGAGGCCGGCAACGGCCAGACCGTGCAGCTCGTGGCCAACCCGGTGCAGTTCGACGAGGCGCCCGTCGAGGCGACCCGGGCCCCCGAGCACGGCGAGCACACCGAGATGGTGCTGCTCGAACTGGGCCTGACCTGGGACGATGTCGCCGCGCTGAAGGAGTCGGGGGCCATACCCTGAACCTCGACCTGAGGTTCAGGGTCACATGCGCTGATCGCGCACGAAGCGGTAGACGCCGCCGAAGTCCTCGTTGACCTTCGGCGGCAGGTCGTGGGTGGCGCCCAGCAGGCGGGCGCCCCACACGATGTGCGCCGTGCGCTCGACCACCAGCGCGGCGTGCAGCGCCCGTTCGGGTGTGGCGCCGACGGTCACCATCCCGTGGTTGGCGAGCAGCGTGGCGGCCCGCTCCTTCAGCCGCAGGGCGACCGCCTCGCCGAGCTCGTCGGTGCCGGTCATCACGTAGTCGCACACCGGGATGTCGCCGCCGATGTACACCGCGACCTCCTCGATGGCGGCCGGGATCGGCTGGCGGGCGAGGGCGAACATCGTGGCGTACACGGGATGCGAGTGGATGACGCCGCCGATCTCGGGATAGGCCCGGTAGCAGGCCAGGTGCAGCGCCTTCTCGGTGGTCGGGGTGCGCTCGCCCTCGACCACGGCGCCATCGATGTCGACGATCACCAGGTCGTCGAGCGTCATGGCGTCGTAGGCCAGCGACGAGGGGGTCACGCACACGAGCCGGTCGTCGACGCGGGCGGAGACGTTGCCCGACGTGCCCTCCACCAGGCCACGGGCCGAAAGCTCCTGCGCGGCGCCGAGCACGGCCGCGCGCGCCGCCGCCGTGCCGTTCGCCGCTCACGCCAGCACCTCGGGGTTGACGATGCGATGCGGTTGCTCCCCGGCGAGCAGCCGCACCAGGTCGTCGGCGAGCATCGCGGTGTGGTTGGCCTCGGTGTCGTAGGTGGCGCCGCCGATGTGGGGCGTGAGCACCACGTTGGGCAACTTGGCGATCGGGTGCGCGGGGTCGAGCGCCTCGCCCTCGAAGTGGTCGAGGGCGACACCGGCGAGCCGGCCGTCGACGACCGCCTCGGTCAGCGCGTCGAGGTCGTGCAGCGCGGCGCGGGCGGTGTTGACGAACACGGCGCCCTCGCGCATGCGGCCGACGGCGTCCCGGTCGATGAGGCCCACGGTGTCGGGGGTGACCGCGGCGTGGACGGACACGACGTCCGCCTCGGCCAGCAGGTCGTCGAGCGCATGGGTGGCGTCGTCGGCGTAGGGGTCGGCGGCGATGACCCGCATGCCCAGGCCTTCGAGCCGCCAGCGCACGGCTCGGCCGACGGCGCCGAGCCCGATCAGCCCCGCCGTGCGCCCGGCCAGCTGCCAGGCGCGGAAGCGCTGGTAGGGGATCGTGCCGTCGCGGTACACGTCGCCCTCGCGCACGTCCCGGTCGGCCGGCACGATCTGCCGGGTCACCGCCAGCAGGAGGCCCACCGTCAGCTCGGCGACCGCGTCCGCGTTGCGGCCCGGGGTGTGGAGGACGGGGATGCCCGCCGCGGTGGCCGCGGCCACGTCGACGTTGGTCGGGTCGCCGCGGGCCGAGCCGATGGCGAGGAGCGGCCGCTCGAGGACAGGTCCGGCCACGACGTCGCCCTCGCACACGACGATCGTGGCGCCCTCGGCGTCGATGCGCTCGGCCAGCGCGTCCGCGCCGTAGAGGCGGAGCGGGCGGTGGTCGAGCCACGGGTCGACGACGAGGTCGGCCACCGCGGCCAGCCGCTCGACGCCCGGCCCCCGGAACGGCGCGGTCACGAGGGCGGTGGGGCGATTCGACGGCACGGGCGCCACGCCCGCGCATCATACGAGACGCCCGCGCGCTGCGCTGACACCACCGTTAGAAACGCAGTTCGTGTGTGGCGAGGCAATGGGTTCCACGAAAGGGAGGGCGAGGCAATGGGTTCCACATGCGGAACTGTCGCCTCATCCTCGGGTCCGCGGAACTCATTGCCTCGCCACCTCGTGCCGACTCAGCGCGGAGGTCGAAGGCGCACTTGATGGCGCCGGTGGTGCCCTGGTCGATGAGCGTGGTGAACGCGTGCCGCCAGTCCTCCAGCGGGAACAGGTGGGTGAGCAGCCCGGTCAGGTCGACGCGCCCCGCCCGGACCAGGTCCAGGTAGTGCGCCATGGCGTGCTGGCGGACGCCGTCGACGTCCTCCACACCGAAGGCGTTCGAGCCGACGAGCCGGGCCTCCTTGAGGTACCAGGGCGTCCACTCGCAGCGCGCCATCGACGACAGGCCGAGCTGCACGATCGTGCCCCGCGCCCGCAGCACCCGCAGCCCGACCTCCAGCGTGTCGGGGGCGCCGACCGTGTCGTAGACGACATCGATGCCGCCCGGCCACGCCACCGGCGGCCCCTCCCACGGCCGGCGGAGCACCCCGCCCGACCAGAGAGCCAGGGCCTCGATGACCGCCTGCTGCGGCTCGTGGTCGACCACCGTGGCGCCGAGCCCGGTCGCCAACGCGCGCTGGGCAGGCCAGCGGGCGACCGCCGCCACCTCGACGCCGGGGTGCAGCGCCCGCAGGATCGCCACCGCGCACGTCCCCAGCGCTCCGGCCCCGTACACGACGGCCCGGCCGCCGGACGGCGGCGGGTTGCGGGTCACCGCGTGCAGCGCCACCGAGAACGGGTCGGCCAGCACCGCCACCTCGTCGGGCACGTCGTCGGGGACGGCGACCAGCATGTGCCGGTGGGCGGGCAGGCGCTCGGCGAACCCGCCGGGCGCGTCCGCCGAGTTCCCGGCGTGGATGCCCGGGGCGAGGGCGCCGTCGTGGAACCGCCAGCACAGGCTGAAGTCGCCGGCCTCGCACGCCGGGCACAGGGGGTCGAGGCCCCGAACCGCGCACGACAACCACGGGTTCAGCACCACCCGCTGCCCGGGCTCGACCCCGGCCTCGGGCCCCGCGTCCTCCACCGTGGCGACCACCTCGTGGCCGAGGACCTGGGGGAACGAGATGAACGCGGTCATCGGCGAGTCGGCGGGGCCCTCGAAGTCCATGAGGACCTGCTTGACGTCGCTGCCGCAGATGCCGGTCATGCGGGTCCGCAGGACGGCCCACTCGGGCCCGCGGACCGTCGGCTCGGGCACCTCCTGCAGGGCCATCGGGGTGACCGCCAGGTGGCGCACCAGGCGCGGCGCGTCGTCGGCGGGCGCGGCCGGCCGCTGGTCCAGCGCCACACCCTCGCCGTCACCGAACACGAGCGCCCGCATGCCTCATCTCCTCGTCACCGCCGCTGTGCCATGGTCGGGAATGTATCCGAGCGCCATGCTCGTTTCTGACGCGTGTGTCATGCTGCGGCGACCGGGAGGAGGGTCTTGACCGAGCGAGGCGAGGTGACGGCCGGCGTCGACATCGGCACGACGTCGGTCAAGGCCGTGGCGGTCGACGGCGACGGCACGGTCCTGGCCCGGGCCCGGGTCCCCCATGACGTCGTGGTCACCGCGCCCGACCGCCTGGAGCACCGCCCCGACCAGGCGTGGCGGGCCGGCGTGCTGCAGGCGCTCGGCGAGCTCGTCGCCGGGTTGGAGGCGCAGACCGCGAACGGTCCGCCGGCCCGCATCGAGGCGGTGAACGTGGCGGCGATGGTCCCGTCGCTGTGCGCCGTCGACGCCGCGGGCGCGGCGCTCACGCCCGGCCTCCTGTACGGCGACGCCCGGGCCGCGACCACCGGTGGCCTCGACCCGTCGCAGAGCGGCGAGCTGGTCGCCTTCCTCGGCTGGTGCGCCGCCGAGGCGCCCGGGGCCGCCGGCTACTGGCCCGCGCAGGCGGTGGCCAACCACGCCCTCGGCGGCGAGGCGGTGATCGACACCGTGACGGCCATGACCGCGCTGCCACTGTTCGACCTGACCGCATGGGACCCGGCGGTGGCCGCGGCCGCCGGCACGACGGTCGACCGCCTGCCGCGGATCGTCCCCGGCGACGCGGCGGCGGGCCGAGTGGCCGACGGGCGGCCCGCCGCCGGCGCCCTCCTCGGGGGCGGCACGGTCGACGCCTTCGCCGAGCAGCTGGTGGCCGGGGCGGACGACGACGGCGACGTGCTGGTCATCTGCGGCACCACGCTCATCACGTGGGCGGTCCTGCCCGAATGGCGCGAGGTCGCCGGCCTGTGGACCGTGCCGCACAGCGCCCCCGGAAAGACGCTCGTCGGCGGGCCCAGCAACGCCGGTGGCCTGTTCCTCGAGCGGGTGGTGCGCCTGACCGGCGACGGCGACGGCGCCGGTGCCGGCCGCGAGCCGGCGACGGCGGCGCCGATCGACCCCCAACGGGTGCCGGTGTGGGCCCCGTACATCCGGGGCGAGCGCACGCCGCTGCACGACCCCACCCGGCGCGCCGCGCTGCACGACCTGGACCTGACCCACGACGCGGCCGCCGTCCGCCGGGCCGCGTACGAGGCCGCGGGCTTCGTGGTGCGGCACCACCTCGACCTGGCCGGCGTTTCCCCCCGCCGCATCGTGGCGACCGGCGGAGGGGCGCGCTCGGCCGCCTGGGTGCAGGCGCTGGCCGACGCCACGGGCCTGCCGGTCGACGTGGTCGCCGTGCCCGAGGGAGCGGCCCTCGGCGCGGCGTTCACCGCCCGGGTGGTCGCCGGCCTGGAGCCGTCCTCGGGCGAGGCCCGCCGGTGGGCCCGCATCGCCACCCGCGTCGACCCCGACCCCGCGTGGACCGGCCCGACCGCCGCCCGCTACACCCGCTTCCGGGAGCTCACCGACAGGGAATGATGACCACCGCTTGGCGTGCGCCGAGGTCGGCTGGCGGCAACCCCTCTCAGGCAGCGGTGTTGGCGGTCCCGCTGACTCGTGTGGCGTAGAACGCCCTGATCAGTCCGGCGATCTCGTCCTCGTGGTCTTCGAGGGCGAAGTGGCCGGTGTCGAGGAGGTGCAGCTCGGCGTCGGGCACGTCGCGCACGAAGGCCTCGCCGCCCTCGGGCGTGAAGATGGGGTCATGTGCGCCCCACACGATCAGGGTCGCTGGCCGGTGACGTCGCAGGTATTGGTGCCAGAGCGGGTATTGCTCGGGATTGGTGCGGTAGTCGTAGAAGAGGTCGAGATTGATCCGCCTCGCGTTCGGCCGCGCCAGGACGGCGAGGTCGAGGTTCCAGTTGTCGGGACTGATGCGCTCGGGGTCGCGTGTGCCTTCGGTGTAGATCCATTTGACGCCGTCGGGTTCGAGGAAGCTGTGGAGCGGCTCTTCGGTCTCGGGTGTGCGGTTGTGCCAGAGGGCGTGGCGGAGTGCATCCCAGACGCCGGTGAACCCTTCCTCGTAGGCGTTGCCGTTCTGGATGACGAGGAAGTCGACGGCCTGCGGGCGGCGGAGCGCGAGCCGGAAGCCGACGGGGGCTCCGTAGTCCTGCATGAACAGGCCGTAGCGCGACAGTCCGAGGTGGTCGACGAGCGCCTCGACCGTGTCGGCGAGGTGATCGAAGGTGTACGTCCACTCGTCGGGGTCTGGCGCTGCGCTGTTCCCGAAGCCCGGGTAGTCCGGCGCGACCAGGTGGAACCGGTCGGCGAGCGCGCTCATCAGGTGGCGGTACATGAACGAGGACGCCGGGAATCCGTGAAGGAGCAGAAGGGCCGGGCTGGCCGGGTCACCGGCCTCGCGATAGGCGACGTTCATCCCGGCGACGGCTGCGGATCGGTACCGGACGGACATGGTTGTTCTCCATTCGAATAGACGTGGTTGCCCACCGATGGGGTGTGTTCAGGCGGCGAGTGCCCGCGCCGCGGGTGCGATCTTGGTGGCGCCGCTGGTGGTGACTTGCTCGACGATCCGGACGAAGTTGGGGTGTTGGAGCCCGGAGACGAGGAAGGTCCAGCGGTAAGCGGGCCGCTGGTCGGCGCGGATCGCATTGCGCTCGTCGTCGGTGAAGGTACGGCGGGAGGCCTGCTGCAGCGCGTCGATGTCGAGCTCGATCTGCTGGGCGAGGAGTCCGTCGACCGCGCCGCCCAGTTCGAGCAGTTGGTCGATCGCCTCCTCGCGCTCGTCGGTGGTGAGATCGCCGGCGACCTCGTCGATGAGGAGGCTGTCCATGCGGGCGTGACGTGATTCGTCGATCCAGTGGAAGCGGAGGATGTCCCGGAACAGCTCATCGAGCTCGGCGCCGTCGCGGACGTGCTGCGTGTAGTGGAGCTGGGTGAACCACTCGATCATGCTCGTGAGCAGCAGGGCCGTGAGTGGCGAGGAGTCGAGCACGACCTTGGCCACCGCTTCGCGCCCGGGGACCAGGCCGCAGGGCACCCCGAAGCCGGCCTGGAACTGCTCGCTGGCCCGGCGCAGCATCTCTTGGTGTTTGACCTCTTCTTCTGCGAAGCGCAGCAGCGACCACAGCCGGGTTTCGTCGCCGTAGACGTTGGCGCGGGCGCGGTCGACCACCAGGGGAACGATGTACTCCTCGACGTCGCGGTGTGCCGGAAGCTGTGGCGGGATCCGGTTGAGCTCCGCGTTGGTCCTGAGGCAGTGGGCGTGATACCGGCATGTCGTGCAGGAACGTTAGAAGTGAAGCATGTCCAGGCCTGTGTCACGGATCCCTTGAGGCAGGCGTCATAGCTGTAGTCGTGGGTCAGCATGGATCTCTCCTTGCGTGGTGTCGATGGCGTTGCTCACCCCGGCACCGCCAACGACAGGACCTGCTCGCGGGTGAGCTCCATGCCGTGGGCCTCGCGGGCGTGCTCCTGGGCGGCTGCCACGAGTTCGTCGTCCGAGTCGCCCCGCACCACGCGCCCGCAGTCGCAGTTGAGGATCTTCGTCATGCGAACCTCCCTTGAGGGTCAATGCGAGACTAGGAAGCAGCGTTTGGTGGTTGGTTGGAAGGGATCTGACGATTGTCTGGCACAGTGCGGGTACGGCTGCTGGGCAGGCTGGGGATCGAGCACGGGCAACGCTGGCTCGATGGCTCGGCGCTTCCCGGCCGCCAAGGGCGGATCGTCCTCGCCTACCTCGCCCTGCACCATCACCCCGTCTCCCGGGACGAGCTCGCGGACCTCGTATGGCGTGACGCGCTCACCGCGTCGTGGGAGCGCGACCTGTCCGCGGTCGTCTCCAAGGTGCGCGCCGCCCTCGACTCGGTCGACCTCGGCTCGCTGCTGCGCGGCGCGCTCGGCTGCTACGAGCTCCAGCTGCCTCCCAACTCCAGGGTTGACGCCGAGGATGCCGTCCGGTTCGTCGAGGATGCCGAGTCCGCGTGGCGCGTCGGGAACCGCGACGTCGCCCTACCGGCGGCCGCCACAGCCGCCGGTCTCGCCCGGCGGCCATTCCTGCCGGCCGAGCGCGGCCTGTGGATCGAACGGCGACGTGATGACCTGCGCGCCACGCTGCTGCGCGCCCTCGACCTGCTCGCACAAGGCCTGACCGGGGGCCCGTATGAGCACGACGCCCTCCGCTACACAAAGGAAGCCCTCGCCCTGGACCCGTACCGCGAAACCAGCTACATGCAACTCATGCGGCTCCACATGAGCCAGGGGAACCGGGCCGAAGCCCTCCGTGCCTACGAGCAATGCCGCGCCGTCCTGGCCGACGACCTCGGCGTGACCCCCTCGTCTCAGACCGAGGCCGTCTACCGCGAGGTACTCGGTCCCTGACCGAACACCAGGCACCCACCGGATGCCCCCCGGAACGCGTTCGAGTATCGGGGGCGCCCCGATCTCACGCACCCTCGGGCAGGGGCGTTGGTTGACTGTGACCGTGGGAACCGCAGCCCCTCCGACCACACCGACCACACCGACCGCACGCGCCCGCGTCGACCGGGTCGAGTGGGGCCCGGTGGCCGAGGCCCTCGACGACGTGGGCGTCGCCGCCACCGGGCCGGTACTGACGGCCGCCGAGTGCCGGGCGTTGGCCGACCTCTACGACGACGACGGACGGTTCCGGTCCACGGTCGACATGGCCCGGCACCGCTACGGCGAAGGCCAGTATCGCTACTTCGCCCACCCGCTGCCCGGGCTGGTCGCCGAGCTGCGCGGCGCCCTCTGGCCACACCTGCTGCCGATCGCCCGGGACTGGGCGGTGCGGGTCGGCCGACCGGCGCCGTGGCCCGACGACCTCGACGACTGGCTCGCCCGCTGCCACGCCGCAGGGCAGACCCGGCCCACCCCACTGCTGCTGCGCTACGGCCCTGGCGACTGGAACGCCCTGCACCGGGACCTGTACGGCGAGCTCGTGTTCCCGCTGCAGGTGGTCGTCGGCCTCGACGAGCCGGGGACGGACTACGCGGGCGGTGAGTTCGTGGTGGTCGAGCAGCGGCCGCACGCGCAGTCGCGGGCCACGGCCACGGCGATCCCGCGGGGCCATGGGCTCGTGTTCACGACCCGGGACCGGCCGGTCCTCGGCCGGCGGGGCTGGAGCCGGGCCCCGATGCGCCACGGCGTGAGCGTCGTCCGGTCGGGCCACCGGCGCACGCTCGGCCTCGTGTTCCACGACGCGGCCTGACCGCGGCGGTGGGCCGCTGGCCCGAAGCCCGAGGCGATGGGTTCCGTCCGGCCGAGGATGAGGCGTGGGTTCCACATACGGAACTGATTGCCTCAGGCTCCCGGAAGTGGAACCCATTGCCTCGCCAAGCCCCAGCCGACGTTCAGCCGCCGCCTTCCGCCGGCTTGGCGTCTGCCATCGCCACCATCCCGGCGAGGAAGCCGTCGAGGTCGCCCGTCTTCATCTCGACGATGGCCTTCATGTCGGGCAGGTAGTGCTCGACGCCCTCGCCCTCGATGGCGGCGACGATGCCGGCCGCCACGTTCCCGGCGGGCTCGAGCGGGCCCTCGTAGAGCGGCGGGTCGTTGCCGGGCTGGTCCCAGATCTCGGTGTCGATGGCGCCGGGCAGGACGAGCCGCACGTCGACGCCCGTGTGCCACAGCTCGGCGGCCATCGACTCCGTCCAGCCGCAGAGCGCGAACTTCGACGCGGAGTAGGCCGCCTCGCCGAGCACGCCGACCCGGCCGGCGAAGCTGGCCACGTTGACGATCACCCCCCGGTCGCGCCCGAGCATGTGCGGCAGCACGGCGAGGGACATGCGCACGGGCGACTCGAAGTTGAGCGTCATCGTCCGGCGGATCTCGTCGACGCTCAGGTCGGTCACCCGCCGGCGCATCGGGGCGCCCGCGTTGTTGACGAGGACGTCCAGCCCGCCCAGCTCGTCGACGGCCCGGCGGGCGAGAGCGGCGGCGGCGTCGGTGTCGGCCAGGTCGGCCACCCACGCCTGCGACGCGGGCGCGTGCTCGCGGCAGCGCGCCACGACCTCGTCGAGCCGGTCGGCGCGGCGGGCCACGGCGACGACCGTGGCACCCCGTTCGGCGAGCATCGGCGCCAGGGCGGCGCCGATGCCCGACGAGGCGCCGGTGACGAGGACGGTCGTACCGTCGAGCTTCACGGCGCGCTTCCCGCCAGTTCCACTGAGAGGCGGCGAGTCATCGGCGGTCCCTCCGTCGTGAGGGGATCGGCCCCGGCGGTCCGGGCCGGCCGGGACCTTACCGCCTCGACGGGCGACCTTTCTGACAGTCACGTCACCCCATGGGCCATGATGGGCCGATGGATCCGCGGGCGGGCATCGCCCTCACCGACGAGCACCTGGCGCTGCACGACGCGGTCCGCGGCTGGGCCGAGCGGCACTGCCCGCCGGCCGCCGCCCGGGCCGGTCTGGACGCCGATGCCGAGGTGATCCCGCCGTTCTGGAGCGACCTGGTCGCGCAGGGCTGGATCGGCCTGGCGGTCGGCGAGGCCGCCGGCGGCGAGGGGTTCGGGCTGGCCGAGGCGGTCGTAGTGATCGAGGAGCTGGGCCGGGCCCTCCTGCCAGGCCCGTTCGTTCCCGCGTGCCTGGCGGCGACCGCATTGGACCGATTCGGCGGCGACGCGCTCCGACCCGTCGTGGCTGACCTGGCCACCGGGCGGCGGGTGGGGACGGTGGGCATCGGGCCCCGGCCGCTCGTCGCCACCACCGAGCCGGCAGGCGGGTTCGTCGTGGACGGGACGTGGGAGGCGGTGCTCTCGGCGGCGCTCGCCGACGTGCTGGTGCTTCCCGTCGTCCCCGAGGGCGGCGCCGACGCCGACGGATAGTCCACCCGAGTGCTGGGTCGTCGTGGACGCCAGCGACGTCCATGTCGAGCCGGCGCCGTCGCTCGACCGCACCCGCCGGGTCGCCACCGTGCGGGCCGACCGCCTCGCCGTCCCCGCCGGCCGCGTCGTCACCTGCGCGCCCGGGGCGCACGGCATCCGCGGGCTCGCCGCCGTGCTGCTGGCGGCCGAGTCCATCGGGCTGGCCGCCTGGTGCGTCGACACCGCGGCCACCCACGCCGTCGTGCGCGAGCAGTTCGGCCGGCCCATCGGCCAGTTCCAGGGCGTGAAGCACCGGTGTGCCGACATGCTCTGCGCCCTCGAGCAGGCCCGGGCGGCCACGTGGGACGCGGCCCGGGCGGAGGACCCCGACCAGGCCGCGCTCGCCGCCGCGGTGGCGGGCGCCCTCGCGCCCGACGCGGCCTACGGCGCGGCCAAGGACTGCATCCAGGTGCTCGGCGGCATCGGGTTCACGTGGGAGCACGACGCGCACCTGTACCTGAAGCGGGCGGCCGCAAGCCGCCTCCTGCTCGGCGGTCCCGGACCGTGGCGGGCGGAGGTGGCCGCCCTCGCGCTGGCGGGCGTCCGCAGCGACGCCGGCGTCGACCTGCCGGCCGGCGCCGAGGTCCAGCGCGCCGAGGTGCGGGCCTTCCTCGACGGCCTGCGGACCCACCCGCAGCCCGAGTGGAACCGGCGCATCGCCGACTCGGGCTACCTCGTGCCCCACTGGCCGGCGCCGTGGGGCCGCGACGCCGGCCCGCTCGAGCAGCTCGTCGTGGACGAGGAGTTCGCCCGGGCCCGCGTCCGCCGCCCGCACCTGGCCGTCGGGGGGTGGGCGCTGCCGACCATCCTCGTCCACGGCACCGACGCCCAGAAGGAGCGGTGGGTCGCGCCCGACGCTGCGGGGCGAGCTGACGTGGTGCCAGATGTTCAGCGAGCCCGGCGCCGGGTCGGACCTGGCCTCGGTGGCCACCAAGGCGGCGCGAGTCGACGGGGGCTGGCGGCTGACCGGCCAGAAGGTGTGGACGTCGATGGCGGCCAGCGCCGACCTCGGCATCTGCCTCGCCCGCACCGACCCGGCGGCGCCGCGGCACGAGGGCATCGGCTGCTTCGTCGTCGACATGCGGGCCGAAGGCGTGGACGTGCGCCCGCTGCGCGAGCTGACCGGCGCCGAAATGTTCAACGAGGTGTTCCTGACCGACGTGTTCGTGCCCGACGAGTGCCTCGTCGGCTCGCCCACGGGAGGGTGGGCGGCGGCCCGCACCACGCTCGCCAACGAGCGGGTGTCGATGGGGCGGGGCTCGTCGATGGGCCCGGGAGTCGAGGCGCTCGTCGCGCTCGTGGCTGCCGGGCCGCGCGACCATCCGGAGGTGCTCGACACCCTCGGCGACATCGTGGCCCGCACGCAGGCGCTGGCGGCGATGGGCGTGCGGACGACCCTGCGGGCTCTCGGCGGCGGCGCACCCGGGCCCGAGTCCAGCATCCGCAAGCTGCTCGGCGTCGAGCTCGACCAGGAGGTCCAGGAGGTGGGCCTCGAGCTGCTCGGCCCGTCGGCCGCGGCCGCGGACGCCCGGGCGGCGTCGTGGGTCGCCGGCTTCCTGGGCAACCGGAGCCTGTCGATCGCCGGGGGGACCAGCGAGATCCAGCGCAACGTCATCGCCGAGCGCCTGCTGGGCCTGCCACGCGACCCGTGAGCGAGCAGAGCGAGAGAACCATGAGCACGACGAGCGACGCGTCCCCCCGGCCGTTCCGCGTGCTGCCCGCGGTCGACGACGCCACCCGGCCGTTCTGGACCGGCGGCGAGCACGGCGAGCTGCGCATCCTGCGCTGCCAGGCGTGTGGTCTGTGGCTGCACCCGCCCGGCCCGGTGTGCCCGCGCTGCCTGAGCACCGACCTCACCGCCGAGGCCACGTCGGGCCGGGCCGTGCGTGCACACCTACACGATCAACCACCAGCCCTGGTACCCGGGGCTCGACCCGCCGTACGTGGTGGCGATCGTGGCGCTGCCCGAGCAGGAGGGCCTGCGCCTGACCACCAACATCGTGGGCTGCACCCCCGCGGACGTGCGCATCGGGTTGCCGGTGCGGGTGACCTTCGAGCGGTACGACGACGTGTGGCTGCCGATGTTCGAGCCCGACCCCGACACGGGAGGGGGCGGAGCATGAACCGCATCGGCGAGCGGGCCGCCGCCATCTCGGGCGTCGGGCAGTCACAGATCGGTCGCCGCCTCTACCGGCCGGCCCTGGACCTGACGGTCGAGGCCGTGCTGCGCGCCATCGACGACGCCGGGCTGACCCGGGACGACATCGACGGCATCGCCACCTACCCCGGCAACATGGACGTCCCGCCGGGCTTCTCGGGGGTGGGCGTCACCGAGCTGCAGGAGGCGCTGCGGCTGGAGCTGCGCTGGTTCGCCGGCGGGCTCGAGTCGCCGGGCCAGCTCGGTTCGGTGGTCAACGCGGCCCTGGCGGTGGCGGCGGGGCTGGCGAACCACGTCGTGTGCTTCCGCACGGTGACCGAGGCCTCGGCCCAGGGCGACAAGGGCCGTTCGTCCGTCACGGTCGGCGGTGGTGGGGGAGGCGGGCGCGGCGTGCGCATGGGCGGCTTCATGCAGTGGACGCTGCCCTTCGGGGCGCCGTCGGCCGCCAACTGGATCGGGATGATGGCGATGCGCCACTTCCACGAGTTCGGGACCACCCGCGAGCAGTTGGCGCAGATTCCGCTCAACGCCCGCCGCAACGCGGCGCTGAACCCGAACGCCATCTACACCGAGCCGATGACGCTGGAGGACTACCTCGGCGTCCGCATGATCTCCGAGCCGCTGTGCCTGTACGACTGCGACGTGCCGGCCGACGGGAGCACCGCGGTGATCGTGTCGCGGGCCGATGCCGCGCCGGGCCTGCGCCGCCCTCCCGTGGGCATCGAGGCGGTCGGCACCGCCATCCGCGGCCGCCCCAGCTGGGACCAGTGGGACGACCTCACCACCATGGCGTGCCGCGACGCGGCGGCGATGCTCTGGGAGCGCACCGACCTGACGCCGGCGGACGTCGACATCGCCGAGCTCTACGACGGGTTCAGCTTCATCGCGCTGGCGTGGCTCGAGGCGCTGGGGTTCTGCGGCCATGGCGAGGGCGGCCCGTTCGTCGAGGGCGGGACGCGCATCGCCCGCGACGGCGAGCTGCCGCTGAACACCCACGGCGGCCAGCTCTCCGCGGGCCGGCTGCACGGCTACGGGTTCCTGCACGAGGCCTGCCTGCAGCTGTGGGGCGAGGCGGGCGCCCGCCAGGTGCCCGGTGGCCCCGAGGTGGCGGTGGCCGCGGCGGGCGGCGGGCCCCTGGCGGGCTGCCTCCTGCTCACGGCCCCCCGCTGACCGTCGTCCACAGGATTTCCGCGGGGAAACGCGGTCAAGGGCGGCGGAGGGACGCCAGGACGGCCGCGGTGTCGGCGCCGAGGGCCGGAGCGGGGGCCGGGGGTGGCGGAACCGGGGGTGGGACCGGCGGGTCGGGGACCTCCGTCCAAGCTGGGCCGTCGGGGCGTAGGTCCCCGCCGGCGACCCAGGACGGCGACGTCGGCCAGCGCCAGGTCGACCAGCCAGCGGCGGCCGTCCCCCGGCCGGGGACTGCGGGCCGCGGCCGCGGCCGCCAACCCGGTCAGCGGGTCGGCCAGGGCGTCGCCGGCGAACACGGGACCCGACGCGGTCCAGGCCACGAGGCCCGCCGGCCGCGGCGGCGTCGTCGCCGAACGCCACCCGCTCGGCGCCCGTGCCCGACCGTCCGTGCCCGGTGATCGAGAGCCAGAGGCCGGGCCCGTCGGGTCCGAGGTCGTCGGGGGCGAGCCCGAGCTGGGCCAGGGCGCGGGGCCGCGACGCCTCGATCACGACGTCGGCCGCGCCGAGCAGATCCCGCAGCGCATCCCGTCCCCCCGCGGACGACACGTCGAGCGCCACCGCCCGCTGCCCGCTGTGGAGGCGGTCGTAGAACAGCGCCGGGCCGCGGCGGGCGCCGTCGGGCCGGGTCGCCGACTCGACCTTGACCACGTCGGCTCCCGAGGCGGCCAGCAGGCGGGCGCACACCGGCCCGGCCCACAACGACGAGAGATCCACGACGAGCGGCGCCGACCGGGGTGGGCGTCGAGCCGGGCCGAGATCGACCCAGCGGCCCGGCAGGTCGGCGGCTCCGACGCCGCCGCCTCCGACCTCGCTGGCCTCCCGTTCGCCGACGGCAGCCACCGGCAGGCCGAGCAGAGCGGCCTGGGCGACGAGCGGGGCACGGGGGCGGCGCGGCCACTTCGGCGACGACCGTGGGCCACGGGTCGGGGCCGGGGGCAGCGTCGATCTCCAGCCAGGCGGCGACCGCGTCGACGTCCTCGGGCCGGACCAGGCTGGCGGCCAGCCACCCGTCGGCGGCCCGGACGAGGCGGGTGCCCCCGCCGCAGCTCACGGCGCCCTGCCGCCGCAGCCCGGCCACGGCCGCCCGCTCGGTGAGCACGGCCCACGGGTCGGCCCCGGTGGCGGCGCCGAGCCGGGCGATGCGCGCCAGCACGGGCGCCGGCGGCACCAGCCCGGGCCCGTCGGGCCGGCCGGCGAGCGCCGCGGCGCCGCTGCGGATCCACGCCGCGGCCGCTGACTCGGCGCCACGGGGGTCGACCGCCGTCATCCCCGGCACGGTACCGGGCCGGTGTCGTCCCCTCGCCGTTCGACTCGGCGGTACCGTGCGGCGATGGCGACCATGGCGCTGGCCCGGCTCGTCGAGCTCGCATCGTCGGTCGTCGACCGCGGCGAGCTGGCGGCGCTGAGTGGCGGGGCGGTGGTCGTCGATCTGGAGGCCGGCGACGCCGGTGACGGGCGCGGCGCGCTCGCCGATCTGCCGGTCGTGGTGGTCGGCGTGGCGCCGGGGGCCGGGACGCCGGCAGCCCGCGCCGCCCGGGGGCGGATCTCGTCGACGTCGTGGTCGGCGACGACGCCGCGGCGGCCCGCGTCGCGGCCGCGGTCGACGCCCACCCGCTGGCCGCCACTGCGCTGGCGCTCCTGCTGCGGGGGTCCGAGCGCCGCACGGTCCCCGAGGGCCTGGTGGCCGAGTCGGCCACCTACTCGCTGCTGCAGTTCGGGCCCGAGCACCTGGCCTGGCTCGACCGCCGGGGCCCGCCGCGGGTCCGGGAGGGGGACGACGGCCCGCGTCTGCGGGTGCGGCGGGAGGGCGACGGCGGCGCGGTCCTGCACATCACGCTCGACCGGCCGGCGGTGCGCAACGCCTACGACGCCGCCATGCGCGACGCGCTGCTGGACGCGCTGGCCGTCGCCCAGGCGGACCCGGGCGTGCGCGTCGTCGTCCTCGACGGGGCCGGTCCGTCGTTCTGCAGCGGCGGCGACCTCGACGAGTTCGGCACCCGGCGCGACCCGGCGTCGGCGCATCTCGTCCGCCTGGGCCGGAGCGCCGCCCACGCCCTGCACCTGGTGGCCGACCGGGTCACCGCGCGGGTGCACGGCGCGTCGGTCGGGTCGGGGGTGGAGCTGGCCGCGTTCGCCGGGCGGGTGGAGGCGGCACCCGATGCCACCTTCGCGTTGCCCGAGGTGGCGATGGGCCTGGTGCCGGGCGCGGGCGGCACGGTCAGCATCCCCGCCCGCATCGGCCGCCACCGCACGGCGTGGCTGGCCCTCACGGGCGAGCGCATCGACGCCCCAACAGCCCGGGAGTGGGGGCTCGTGGACGAGGTCGTCGAGGAGGTCACGAGCGTGACGTGAGTGTTAGATTCGCCGCCATGGGGGGAACGCGCCGGCTGGTCCGGGTCGCGGCGGCCGCGGCCGTGCTCGCCGCCGCGCTCGGCTGCTCGGGCGACGACGAGGGCGGTGCTGCGGGCGCCGCCCTCGACGAGTGCGACTGGCCCACGTGGGGCCGCACGCACGAGCGCACGTTCTCCGCCGCCTGCGACTCCGCCATCTCGCCCGAGACCGTGGGCGACCTGCGCCAGGAGTGGTTCTTCACCACCGACGACGCGGTGACCGCGACGCCGGCGGTGGTGGACGGCAAGGTGTACGTGGGCGACTGGTCGGGCCGCTTCTACGCCATCGACCTCGAGACCGGGGAGCTCGACTGGTCGTTCACGGCCGAGCCTCACGCCCGGGTCTACGCCGGGCAGATCGTGGGCTCGGCCACCGTGGCCGACGTCGCGCGGCACCCGCACCGTCTACGTCCCGAGCGGCGAGACCTTGTACGCCCTGCGGGCCGACGACGGGGAGGTGCGGTGGGAGCGCGACCTCGGCCAACCCGAGGGCGACGACGACCCCACCGAGATCGAGAGCTCGCCCGCGGTCGTCGACGGTGTCGTGATCGTGGGCACCGACGTCCACAACTCGCCCGACGGCACGGCGGCCGGCGTGATCGCCCTCGACGCCGCCACCGGCGCCCGGCGGTGGGAGACCACGACCGCGCCCACGTCGGGCGCGGGGGCCACGGGCGCCGGCTGCGGCGACGTGTGGGGGTCGCCCAGCGTCGACCTCGAGCGTCGCCTCGTGTTCGTCGGCACCGGGAACTGCACGACGGCCGAGGGCTGGGGCGACGCGTCCGAGGCCCTGCTCGCCCTCGACCTCGACACCGGCGACCGGGTGTGGACCTACCAACCCCACGAGCAGAACCTCGACGATCTCGACTTCGCCGGGGCGCCCAACCTGTTCGAGATCGACGGGCGGGCCGTCGTCGGCCTCGGCAACAAGGACGCCACCTACTACGTCGTCGACCGCGAGACGGGCGACCCCGTCTGGCAGACGAAGGTCGCGGAGCCCGGGGTCGCCGAGGAGGGCGAGAACTTCTCGTTCGGCGGCTTCATCGGGCCGACGGCCTACGTGGACGGCATGGTCGTCGGCGGCACCGCGGTCGGCGGCTCGCCCCACCTGCACGCCCTCGACGCCGAGACCGGAGACATCCTGTGGCAGCAGGGCGAGGCCGGCCCGACGTTCGCGGCGGCGCTCGAGGTCAACGGCGTCGTGTTCCTCGGCGGGACCGACTACACGCTGCGGGCCGTGGACCTGCAGACCGGCGACGTGCTGTGGTCGCAGGAGATGCAGGGGGCCGTGTCGGGCGGGGCCGTGGCCGCCGGCGACGACGTCGTGGCGGTGGCCGGCATGCGCGAGCCCGGCTCCTCCGAGCCCAGCCGCACCGCGGGGGTGTACCGCTTCTCGCTGGCCGACCCCGACGACCCCGCCACCAGCGCCACCACCGCCCCGGCCACCACGGGCACGGCACCGAGCGGCCCCGTCGACCCCGCTGCGCTCGCCCAGCCCTGCGTCGCCGCGCCCTGCCCACTCGACTTCACGCTCACCGCGGAGCGGGTCGGTGGCCAGGTGGGCACCGGCACGCTGCACATCACCGCCGACCCCTTCCGCATCGTCGTCGACGCCGAGGGCCTGGGCGACCCGAACCGGTGGTTGCGACCGGGCAGCGCGGCGGCCGACGCCGGGGCCAGCGTCTTCGCGGTGTTCATGTCGCAGGGCACCGACAACCCCGTCGGCGGCCTGGCGTGCGTGCTCGACGAGAACTTCGACTGCACCTCCGACGAGATCCCCAACCCCGGCACCGCCTACGACCGGGTCAGCATCCTGGCCGTCGACGACCCGGGAGAGTTCCCACCCATCGCCGAGGGGTTCGACCGGATGGCCGCCACCAACGCCCTCGAGGTCCCGTTCGCCCCGCGGGGCGGCTGAAGGAGGCCAAAACGTGACATCCGCTCGCTCACTGGCGTCCGCTCTCGCGGCGGCGCTCCTGGTCGCTGCGGCCTGCAGCGGCGACGACGACGATGCCGGCACCGGCGACGCGGGCGGCGACACCGCCACCGAAGAAACGACGGACGACGGGGCGCCCATCGTGTTCAGCACCGAGGGCAACAACCTCAACGCCTACGTGGGGGAGGAGCCGTTCGAGAAGCAGACGGTCATCCCCACCGCCGCCGACGACCCCGACGGCATGGACATCAACGGGCAGCTCTGCTTCTTCCCCGACGACCCGCACCGCCTGATCGCCGGCGAGGACACCGGCCAGCCCGAGCGCACGCCGGGATGGGGGATCTTCGAGATCGAGGGCGACCGGGTGGGCGACCTGTCGGCCACCCGGGTCGGGCGCCTCGTGCCCAGCTACCAGGACGACCCCGACAACTACGGCTGCGGCGTGCTGTCGGACGGCCGGGTGGTCACCACCGACCTCGGCAACAAGGTCGAGGGGCCGCCGAGCGGGCAGCTCATCATCTGGTTCCCGCCCTTCGACAGCGAGGAGGTCAGCTACTGCAAGCTGGACGTCGGCCTGCCGACCCCGGGCGGGATCGTCGTCGGCGACGACGACACGCTGTACGTGGCCGCGGCTCGCCCGCCGGGCAACGGCATCTTCCGGTTCGCCCCGCCGTTCCCCACCGGCCCCGACGCGGCGGGCGGTTGCGGCGGCACCGACCCGCTGGGGGCGCCGATGGCGGACGCACTGGACAAGTCCCTGTTCATCCCGGCGGACGAGCACGCCCTCACCCCGAACGCGCTGGCGGTGGACGCCGAGGGCAACTTCTACGTGGCCAGCGCCTTCACCGGCACCATCGCCCGCTACGGGCCCGACGGGGCGTTCGTGGACACCGTCGTCGCGCCCGCTCCGGGCGACGACCTGGGTCCGTCGGCCCGGGAGGGCGGGGCGCCGTTCGGGTTGGCGGTGATGGAGGACGGCACGATCTTCTGGGCCGACCTCGGGCTGGGGATCAGCGACGACGGGGTCGGGCCGCTCGACGGCGAGGGCTCGGTGCGCCGGTACGACCCGGCCAGCGGGTCGTCCACCCCGATGGACGAGGGCCTGGACTTCCCGGACGGCATCGGGATCTTCCGGCCGTGACGGGCGAGACGGGCGAGACGAGCGAGACGGGCGACGGCGGGGCCGAGACCTCGGGCGAGAGGCCCGCGGCGTCGCCCGCCGAGACGCTGCTGGCCGAGGCCGCCGGCGTCGCCACGGTGGTGCCCGCGGACCACACCGGTCTGGTGGTCGCCCGCGTCCTGGCCGAGGCCGGGGTCGAGACGGTGTTCTTCCTGCCCGGCGGCCACATCGCCCCGGTGGTGAACGGCTGCGCCCGGGCCGGCATCCGCACGGTCAGCACCCGCCACGAGAGCGGGGCGGTGCACATGGCCGAGGCCTGGGCGCGGTGCACCGGGCGAACCGGCGTGGCGGCGGTGACCGCCGGCCCGGGGTTCACGAACGCCGTCACCGGGCTGGCCAACGCCCAGGCCACGGGCATCCCGGTCGCGGTCCTGGGCGGCCGCACGCCGCTCGGGCTGCGGGGCAGGGGCGCGGTGCAGGACGCCGAGCAGGAGGCCGTCGCCCGGGTCGTGGCCAAGTGGAGCCGGGCGGTCACCGACCCCGCCCTGGTCGTCCCGATCGTGCGCGAGGCGTTGGCGGTGGCGCGCAGCGGCCGCCCAGGCTCGGCCTACGTCGAGCTGCCGACCGACGTGCTGCTGGCCCCGGCGCCCGACGCCGCGGCGCTCCCGCCGGCCGCCGCGCCGGAGCGCATCCCCCCGCCGCGGGCCGACGACGCCGCGGTCGACCGGGCGGTGGCGCTGCTGGCGGCCGCCGAGCGGCCCGTGGTCGTGACCGGGGGCGGCGCGTTCTGGGCGGGCGCCGGTCCGGCCCTGCGGCGCTTCGTCGAGGCGTCCGGCCTGCCCGTCACCACGACCAGCCACTCGCGGGGCCTGCTGCCCGACGCCCACCCGGCCTGCCTCGGCTCGTTGCTCCACGGCGGCGTCGCCGTCGCCCTGGCCGACGTCGTGCTCATCGTGGGCAGCCGGTTCAACGGCAACCTGCTGTTCGGCGGGCCGCCGCTGTGGAACGCCGACCAGACCATCGTGATGGTCGACCACGACCCGGCGGCGTTCTCGCTCAACCGGCCGCCGGCGCTGGGCCTGCACGGCGACGCCGCCGCCGTCCTCGATCAGCTCGCCGCGGCGTGGACCGGCGAGCCCCGCACGGCGTGGGCCGAGGAGGCGCAGTCGTGGGCCGACGGGAGCCGGGCCCACTGGCAGGCGGAGTCCGAGCAACCCGCGGCCGGCGTCCACCCCGGCGCGCTCGCCCGCGAGGTGGCGGCCTTCGCCGCCGAGCAGGGCCCGGGGACGACGGTGGTGCTCGACGGCGGCGACATCCTCGGCTGGGGCCTCGCCTTCATCCGGGCCGAGGAGCCCGGGTCGCTGCTGTTCACCAGCGACGCCCTCGGCACCATCGGAGTCGGGGTGCCCTACGCGGTCGGGGCGGCGCTCGCCCGCCCTGACGGGCCGACCGTGGCGCTGGTCGGCGACGGGGCGTTCGGGCTGTCGGCGATGGAGATCGAGACCGCGGTGCGGGCCGGCGCCGCTCCTGTCATCGTCGTGTCGAACAACGCCTCGTGGGGCGACGTGCGCTACGAGGAGGGCGAGTGGTTCGGCGCCAGCGTCGGCACCGACCTCTCCCCGGCCCGCTACGACCTGCTGTGCGCGGCCCTGGGCGGCCACGGCGAGCGGGTTGAGGCGCTCGACGAGCTGCGACCGGCGCTCGAGCGGGCGCGGGCGTCGGGCGTCGTCAGCGTGGTCGACGTGCGCACCGACCCCGACCAGCCCAACGAGGTGCTGCGCAGCATGGGGGCGCTGGGGCTGCAGTAGCGGCGCGATCAGGCCGATGCGCAGCACGCGGTGCGCCCGGCTCCGGGCGGAGGGGTGGGCCGCGTCGGTCGTCTCGGGTGCGCTCACGGGACAGGACCTACCCCGTGCGCCGGGGTGTCGTCCACCGACGCGGTGTTCCCAATCGGAACCCCGGCGCGCGAGGTTAGGCTTGGCGTCCGTGACACCGCCCTCCGACGCCGACGAAGCCGTCCGGGCCAGGCCCGACCCCGGGTCCCTCACGGGCGCCGACCTCGACCGGGCGCTCGAGGCCCACCGCCGCGAGCTCACCGGCTTCTGCTACCGCATGCTGGGGTCGGGGTCCGAGGCCGAGGACGCCGTGCAGGAGACGATGATCCGCGCCTGGCGGGCCATCGACAGCTTCGAGGGCCGCTCGTCGCTGCGGTCGTGGCTGTACCGCATCGCCAACAACGTGTGCGTCGACATGCTCCGCAGCCCCCAGCGCCGGGCCCGCCCCATGGAGATGGGGCCGTCGACTCCGATCGCCGAGGCCAAGGCGATCGACGCCCGCCCCGAGCACGCCTTCGTCCAGCCGGTGGCCGACGAGAAGGTGATCGACCTCCGCGGCGACCCGGCGACGGTCAGCGCCGCCCGCGAGTCGATCCGGCTGGCGTTCGTCGCCGCCCTCCAGAAGCTGCCGGGCCGGCAGCGGGCCGTGCTCATCCTCTGCGAGGTGCTGCGCTGGCAGGCGGCCGAGGTCGCCGAGCTGCTCGAGACGAGCGTCGCCTCGGTGAACAGCGCGCTGCAGCGGGCCCGAGCCACGCTGGCGTCCAGCCAGGACGAGCATCTCGACCCCACCATCGACCCCGAGCAGCAGGCGCTGCTCGCCCGCTACGTCGACGCCTTCGAGCGTTACGACATCCCCAAGCTGGTGGGGCTGCTCCGCGACGACGTCATCATGTCGATGCCGCCGTTCCCCCTGTGGCTGGCCGGCCCCGACGACGTCGCCGGCTGGTTCGTCGGCGAGGGCATCGTGTGCAAGGACGGGAGGCTGCTGCCCGTCGAGGTGAACGGCACCGCCGGGTTCGGCAACTACCACAAGGTCGGCCCGAACCGGTGGGAGCCGTGGGCGATCCAGGTGATCGAGGTCGCGGACGGCAAGATCGTCGGCCACCACAACTTCCTCGGCGCCGACTTCGACGACTTCGGCCTGCCGCCCTACCTCGAGGGCTGACCCATCTCCGCCGGGCGGGAGCGCAGGGCCCGCCACAGGGCCCGGTAGTTGGGGTACTCGAGCTCGGGGACGACCCAGCCGGCGGCGACCAGCTCCGCGTGCAAGCGGGGCAGGTTCCGCCACGGAACGCCCATGTCGACGTGGTGGGCGAGGTGCCACCCCGTGTGGAACGGCACGAGCACGAACCGGGCGGGCCACGTCTGGCGGACGTGGTGGGTGGTCAGGCGGCGGTCGCGCGACGCGGTCATGCCCCCGTGCTCGGCGATGGCCCGCAACCGGTTGATGACCCGCCACACGGTCATCCACGGCGCCAGCCACAGGAACAGGTACAGCTCGGGCCGCCCGATGAGCGTGAGGGGCACGAGCACCAGCAGCTGGCCGGCGACGATGCGCAGGGCGAACGGGCGGGCCGTGCGGCTGCGCAGCGCCCCGAGCAGGGCCCGCAGGTTCTTCCAACCGCTCACGCCCCCCGCGTCCCGCCGCAGCTTGCGCCGGAACGACGCCCTGGTGACGGGGTAGCCCTCGTAGAGGTTCATGTCGGGCTCGTTCGGCCCGAACTCCTCGCGGTGGTGGGCGAAGTGCGACCGGCGGTAGGCGTCGAAGGGGACGAGCGCGGGGTAGGAGAGCAGCCAGCGCCCGACGAGGTCGTTCCACCGCTTGTTCGTGAACAGCAGCTTGTGAGCGGCTTCGTGGGCGAGGATGGCGAAGCGGGCGTGCACCGGGCCCATCAGCAGGAAGGCCGCCACCCAGGCGACGGGGTTGTCGAGCCAGATGGCGGCGCCGATGGTGACGACCGGTTGAGCCAGCGTGAGCAGAACGCTGCCGACGTTGCGCCAGTCGTCGATGCGGCGCAGCTCGGTGCGGATCTCGGGCACCGGCTTGCCGCTGGCGGTCAGCCGCTCGGTGGGGAGCGCGTCGGGCAGGAGCGAGGGTGCGGGCAGCATGGTCGGCGCCGGTGCAGTGGTGGCCGCGTGGGTGGCCGCGTCGGTCGCCGTCATGCCGACCAGGATAGACGCGGGTGTTACACATTGTCGACACGTGCAGGTAGAACGTAAGCCCATGGCCGTGGACCGCAAGCCGATGACGGCCCGCTCGGTGGTGGCGTCGACCCTGCTCGGCGTCGAGCCGCCGCGGCTCACGACGCGCATCCTGGTCCGGTCGGGGGAGCTGTTCGGCATCGCCGAGGGCACGACGCGGGTCGCCCTCTCGCGCATGGTGGCCGCGGGGGAGCTGCGCCCCGACCAGGACGGCTACCGGCTGGCGGGCCGGCTGCTCGACCGCCAGGCCCGCCAGACCGCCAGCCGGCGGGCGGAGACCGAGCCGTGGGACGGCGGCTGGGAGCTGGCCGTCGTCCGCACCGGGGGCGCCCGGCGGGCGGCCGACCGGGCGGCGCTGCGCGCCGCCCTCGCCGACCTCCGGCTCGCCGAGCTGCGCGAGGGGGTGTGGCTGCGCCCGGCCAACCTGCCGGGCGACCGCTCGCCCGAGGCCCGGGCGCTGGCCGGGGGTCAGTGCCTGTGGGCGCGCCCGGCGTCCCTCGACCCGGCGCCCGACCCGGCGGCCCTGTGGGACCTGGCCGCGTGGGCGGCGGATGCCCGGGCGCTCCAGGCCGAGCTGACCGAGCTGCGGCCCCGGTTCGAGGCCGGCGACACGGGGGCGCTGGGCGTGGGGTTCGTCACGTCGGCTGCGGTCCTCCGCCTGCTGCAGCGCGACCCGCTGCTGCCCGCGGAGCTGCGGCCGCCGGGGTGGCCCGGCGAGGACCTGCGCCGCGCCTACGACCGCTACGACGCCGCCTACCGGGCGGTGTGGACCGGCTGGTTCCGCCGCCACACCTGACCGGTCGTCCGGCGAGCGGGCCGGCGCTCGTCGTGCGGGAGCTCCGCGGACCGGGGACCGTCGGGGTCAGGGCGACTCGAGCTTGGCCACGCGGGCCTCGGCCTTGGCCAGCGCGGCCGCGGCCTCGTCGCGGCGGCGGGTGCGGGCCGCGGCCTCGCGGCGGGCTGCGGTGGCGACGCGGGCCACCTCGAGGGCGCGGTCGCGGGCGATGTCGGCCTGCCGGGCGGCCTCCGCGGCGGCGTCCCGGGCCGCCTGCTCGTCGGACTCGGCCGCGACCACGGCGCCCGTCGCCTCGTCGAGCGCCCCATCGGCCACTCGCAGGGCCTCCTCGGCGTCGGCCACGGCGCGCCGGGCGGTGACGAGGGTCTTGGGCTCGGCCTTCCCGGCGGGTCTCCCCCCGGTGCTCGACACCGCGGCCTTGGCCGCCGGTGCCCGGGGCGCCTGGCGCCCTCGGCTCTTGGGCTCGGCCGCGGCGCGACGGGCGCGGGCCGGCGGGGCCTCGGCCCGGGTGCGCTCGGGTGCGGGTGGGGCGGGGGCGCCGCCGAGCCCGGCCAGCCCGAGCCCGCCGCCGGCGGGCACGTCGACCAGCCGGATGGCCCGCAGGGCGGCGAGGGCGTCGGGGTCGGCCAGGACGGCCCGCACGGCGGCGCCCAGCGTGGAGGCGTCGGGGGGCCGGTCCTCGTCCGCGACCGCGGCCACCGCGGCGTCGGTGACCGCCCGTTCCGCGTCGCGTAGGGCGGCGAGGGCGCCGCGCACGTCGCCGCCGCCCGACTGGGCCGCGCTCACCGCGTCGATCGCGGCGCTCAGGTCGTCGACCGTGCCGGGGTCGGCCCGGGCGCCCGCGTTGAGGGCCCGTGCCACCGCCTTGGGCTTGCGCAGCGCCTTGACCCCCGCGATCTCGTCGGCGCGGCCCCCGGCCCGCAGCGCCCGGACCAGGGCGTCCCGCCCGGTCACGAACTCGTCGAGCGGCCCGGAGAACAGGGCGGTCACGGCAGCGTCGAGGTCGATGCCGTCGTCGTCGTGCTCGCGGTCGGCCGTCGCCACGCCCCCAGCGTGCCAGACACCCCGCGCCACTACCCTCCGGCCCCGTGGCCTTGTACGAAACCGACGCCGACGGCGGCCTGGTGCTGCCCGTGTACGTCCAGCCCGGCGCCCACGCCGCGGGGCTCGCCGGCCGTCACGGCGACATGATCAAGGTGCGGGTGGCGGCGCCGGCCGAGCGCAATCGGGCGAACGCGGCGGTGTGCCACCTGATCGCCGACGAGCTGGGCGTGCGCCCGGCCGCCGTCGAGGTGGTCACCGGCCGCACCAGCCGACGCAAGCGCGTGCGCGTGCATGGGGTCGACACCGCCACGGTGGACGCCTGGCTGGCCGCCCACGACCTCGCTCGGGGCCCGTCCGAGCCGAGGCAATAGGTTCCGCCGGGCGGAGGTTGAGGCAAGGGTTCCGGATCCGGAACCCATTGCCTCGGGCTCGGTGATTCGGAACCCATTGCCTCGCCTCCCGTCGGTGACCCCCCGACGGATGGCGGGGTCAGGCGGGGTCGCCGGCCGCGGCCATGGCCAGGCTGGCGGCGCACTGCGACAGCGGCTTGCCGTGCCGGAACACGGTGACGGGGCCGTCTTCGCTGACCACGATGGCGACCGCCTCGGGGTGGTCGTACGTGTAGCGGGCGGCGGATCGGTGCCGCATGCCGCCGTCCACCTCCACCGCCCGTTCGGCCTCGGCCGTCCAGTGCAGGCCCACGCCGATGTGGTGCGGCCGGCCGGCCGCGTCCACCACGGTGGCCAGGTCGGTCTGCATGAGCGCTGCGAGCAGGGCGGGGTAGTGGTGCCGCGCCGTCACCGACAGGTCGGGCGTGGCCAGGGCGCGGTCGAGGTCGAGCCCCGAATCGCCGTGCGTGACCGGCACGACGAGCGTCGCCCCGACCCGCCCGGGGCTGAGCCAGTGGACGGCCAGCTCGAGCAGGCCGACAAGGACCGGCGAGGCGATGGCCGGGAGGTACGGGTGCAGCAGGTCGTGCTGGGCCCGGGCGTTCGGGCGGGACGTCCACCGGTAGCCGGACCACTCGACCGTGGCCGACGACGTGAACAGGCGGGTCACGCCGAGCACGGGCGTGCGTTGCACGATGAACGCGCCGGTGTCGGCCTGGATCTCGACCATGTCGGCCTCGTACTGGACGGTGCGGCGGAAGCACACCAGCTTGCGCCGGCCGCCGTGCTTCACGACGACGAACACCGAGCGACCGTCGGCGAAGCGACGTCCCTCCTCGACCGACAACCCGTCGAGGGAGACGATGTCGACGAGCTCGCCCGCCTCGATGAGCGAGCGGTCCTCGGGCACGATCATCGAGCCGTACAGCGGCGTGCGGCGCTCGAACTGCTGCGGCCGCCGGGCGTGCTCGAGCTCGTCCAGGACGATCGGCAGCAACTGGTCGTCGGCGTCGATGACCACGCCGTCGTCGGCCAGCTCGGACTTGAGCCGGCGCGCCGGCCGGCTGAGCTCCGGGGCGTCCATCGGTCCACGATACGGCCGAACGGGCCGTATCCGGCCGAAGGGTGGGACGCCCCGCGCTGCCGCGGGGCGCGTCACACCAGGTAGCCGGCCTGGTGGGCGGCGATCATGGCGGCCGCCTCGGCGTAGGTCGTCGGGCCGTAGGTGGTCGCCGGGGGCAGGCCGGCGCGGACCGCCTCGACCTCCTCGGGGGCGAGGCCGCTCGACCCGGCGATGGGCTCGATGTCGTACAGGCGGGCCGCGTTGACGCCGAAGATCTTGGCCTTGATCTCGTCGGTCAGCGCCGGGTAGCCGTGCCGTTCCTGCAGCTCCTCGCTGATCTGGAACGTGCGCAGGGCCTGGATCTGGTCCTGCGGGGTGCCGAACCAGATCGAGTCGGTGCCCCACAGCACCCGGTCCTCGCCCACGTAGGTCAGCAGCTTGCCCAGCACGTGCGCGGCGGCGGTGGGGTCGCGCATCAGGAACCACCAGGTGCCGCCCAGCTCGGCGTACACGTTCGCGCCGGGCTCGACGCCGCTGTCCTGCATCGACCGGATGAGGCGGTCGACGCCCTTGGGTGCCGGGTCGGCGGGGTCGTACGGACCGGTGCCGCCGCCGCCCGCCCCCGGCTCGAACCCCGAGTGGTACACGACGAAGGCGATGTCGGGGTTGCGGGCCGCGGCCGGTCCGATGTCGCTGGGGTCGGCCAGCTCGGGCGTCGCACCGACGATCGAGCTGATCCCCTTGTGCGTGCAGATGATGGGCGGACCCAGCTCGCGCACGTGATCGATGAACGTCTGGCCGATCTGCGGGCGCGCCGGGTCGTGGTCGTCGAAGTAGAAGTGCGCGGCGCTGGGGGTCATCGTGTAGATCTTCCAGGCGGCCAGGTCGTACCGCTCACGCAGGTCGGTCATGCTGGCCAGCGCGGCCTCGACCGGCCCGATGTGGGGGTACGCCCCGCCGTGCATCAGCACCCGCCCGTCCGCCCCGAGCCGGGTGGCGACGTCGATGGCGTACACCATGTCCTCGGGCTGCAGGCCCGACAGCGCCTGGCTGGGGAGCGCGGAGAGGATCGCCATGGAGGTGTCCGATCGCACGAACACCTCGCGGAAGTAGGCGTCGGCCGTGAAGCACACCTTGCTGTTGCCCGCGGTCGCACCCTCCTCGCACTGGTTCTGCGGGAAGGCCCCGGTCCACTCGCCGCCCTCGAGGGCGACGTCGTAGTTCACGTAGTGGGTCTGGACGTCGAAGATGAACTCCTCGCCGCCCAGCTCGTCGAGGGCGGTGGCCGTGTCGCGGGTGGCCTCGTCGGACACGTCGAAGGTCCCGCCGGGCGACTCGCCGCGGCTGTTCGACTCCTCCTTCGAGCAGGCCCCGAGCACGAACAGCGTGGCCGCCGCCCCGGTCACGCCGTTCAGGAACTGGCGGCGCGACATGCCGAGGCGGCGGGCGTTCTCGTCGGCCAGCCGGTACGTGCGCCGGATCGTCTCGCGCACCACCGCGCTGTGCGGCTGCGGGTGGAACTCGCCGTTGGAGACGGGCCCGAACTTGATCGGCAGCCCGCCCGCGCCCGTGCGATCTGTGTGTCCCCGGTCACCCATGGGCGTAGTCAAGCACCCGTCGCCGGCCGCTGCCGGTCGTACGAACAACGGTGTCCATGAGCTTGGGTCACGCGCCGGGTCTGCGGCCCGTCTGGCCCGGCAGACGGCCGGAGATCACTCCCGCGCCATCAACGCGATCGCTTCCTTCTCGAGGTCGACGAACGGCTCACCCGAGACGTCGACGACCGCCTGGCTGATCGTGCCGCCGGTGAAGGCGTACGGGGACGTCCCCGGGTAGTCGTCGGTGATGGGCTCGGCCGGGTCCCGTCCGACGTTGAGGCCCTCGCCCACGAGCGAGAAGTTGCCGGGCTGGGTCATGATCTCCCCCTCGCCGACCTTCTCGTCGTCGATGTAGAGCGAGAGCGTCCCGGTCGTCGGCATGGCGTCGCCCTCCTTCACGAACACGGCAGACAGCACGACCTCGCCGGTCGGGACGTCCTTGGTGGACTCGATCGTCTGCACCTTGGTGCCGACGAAGTTGTAGACGTACTTCAGCTTCCTGTCCTTCACGTAGAGCGCGTGCCCGCCGAACCGCGCGCCGTGCGAGAACAGCACGCCGGCCGCGTCCTCGGACGCGATGTCGACGCTGACCGCGATGCTGTAGCTGCGGTTCCGGATGTTGACCGCGGCCGTCTCGGGGACCTCCGCCGCGTCGGGGTAGTAGACGTAGCGGTCCCGCGGCGGTGCCACCTGCGGTCGGGTGGGATCCGCGAGGACTTCCACCGCCGTGCGGTCGAGGAGCGGCAGGCCGTTGTACTTGCCCGCTTCGTGGAACCACAGGTTGACCATCTCCTGCACCTTTGTCGGGTGCTCGCCCGCCAGGTCGTGGCTCTCGGTGGGGTCCGCCTCGGTGTCGTACAGCTCCCAGCGGTCGCGGTCGAAGTGCCCCCACCCCGCGATCGTCGGGTGGACGCTGACCGCCTTCCATCCCTTGTGCCAGATCGCCCGGGAGCCGAGCATCGAGAAGAAGCCGGTCTCCTTGGGCGTGGGGACGTCGTCGCTCTCGAACGTCGAGCGGAAGCTGACGCCCTCCAGCGGGATCTGGGGGAAGCCCTTGACGACCTCGGGCAGCTCGAGGCCGAGCAGGTCGTACATCGTGGGCACGACGTCCGTCGCGTGGAGGAACTGGTGCCGCAGCTCGCCCCGCGCGTCGATGCCCTTCGGCCACGAGATCACCATCGGGTCGGCGACGCCGCCCTCGAAGTTGTAGCGCTTCCACATCTTGAACGGCGTGTTGAACGCCCAGGCCCACCCCACCGGGTAGTGGTTGTAGGTCGCCGGCGAGCCCAGCTCGTCGAGGTACTGCAGGTTCTCCTCGATGTCGTCGGGGATGCCGTTGAAGAACTTGTTCTCGTTGACCGACCCGTTCGGCCCACCCTCGCCGCTGGCCCCGTTGTCGGACACGAGGACGACGATCGTGTTCTCGCGCTCGCCCGACCGCTCGAGGAAGTCGAGGAGGCGCCCGATCTCGTGGTCGGTGTGGCTGAGGAACCCGGCGTACACCTCCGCCATGCGGGCGAAGAGCCGCTTCTCGTCGTCGGCGAGCGAGTCCCACGGCCGCACGACGTCGAGCGCGTTCCACGGCTTGCCGTCGACGCTCGTCTCCTCCGCGTACGGGTTCAGCGGCGTCAGTGCCGCGTCGGCGGGGAAGATCCCCATCTGCTTCTGCCGGTCGAACACCAGCTCGCGGTAGCGCTCGTAGCCCATGTCGAACTTTCCCGCATACCTCTCGATCCACTCCGTGGGCGCGTGGTGGGGCGCGTGGGTGGCGCCGGGGCAGAAGTACATGAAGAACGGCTTGTCGGGCGCGATCACCTTCGCGTCCTTGATGAACTCGATCGCCTTGTCGGTGAGGTCGGTGGTGAGGTGGTACCCCTCCTCGGGCGTGGCCGGCTGGTCGACCGGGTGGTTGTCGTAGACCAGGTCGGGGTACCACTGGTTGGTCTCGCCGCCCAGGAACCCGTAGTAGCGCTCGAAGCCCCGCCCGATGGGCCAGTTGCGCTTGGTCGACGCCAGGTTCATCTCGTCGGCGGCCACCAGGTGCCATTTCCCCAGCATGTAGGTGTTCCAGCCCCGCTCGCCGAGCACCTCGGCGATCGTGGCGCACTCGAACGGGATGTGGCCGTTGGCGTTCGGGAAGCCGCTGGTGGCCTCGGCGATGCAGGCCATGCCGTTCGTCGTGTGGTTGCGGCCGGTGAGGAGCGACGACCGCGTCGGCGAGCACAGGGCGGTCGTGTGCCAGTTCGTGTAGGTCAGGCCGGTCGTCGCCAGCTGCTTGATGTTCGGGGTCTCGATGAGGCCACCCCAGGGCTCCATGGCGGAGAAGCCCACGTCGTCAAGCACGATGTACACGACGTTGGGCGCCCCCTCGGGTGCGACCGGTTGCATGTACGGCGCCCAATCCGGAACCGAGTCGCGGTCGTCGATGTTGATCGTGCCCTGGAACGGCTTGGTCATCGTGGCTCTCCTCGTCGTGGGCAACGCGGTGCCTCACGGGCGACCGTACGGCGGGAGCCGGGCGGCGAAATCCCCCGATCCGGGTGATGTCCGGCCGTGCCGTTCCGGGTCGGATGAGGCCGACAGCCACGCTCGGATGTGCCCGGCCGGATCGGGGCCGGGTGGTGCCGCGTTGCGAAGGTGACGGGATGGCCAAGCGCCACGAGGAGGCAGAGGCCAGCGACCGCGAGGCCCGCGCCGTCCGGCGCCTGCTCCGCTCCTTCCTGTCGGCCGACAGCTACGGGCTGGTCGTGGTCATGATCGTCGTCACGTACGTGATGGCGGCCGCGCTCTCGGAGCGATGGGGGGCCACGATCCTCGTGTTCGTCCAGATCGGCACGGTGTGGTTGGCGCTGCGCACCTCCGAGGCGCGGCGGGGTCTGCTCGTGGCGGCGAACCTCCTGTTCGTCGTTGCCGTCGCGGGCGGGGTGGTCAACCTGTTCACCGACGCCGAGTCGGGTCTGAGTGGGTGCGTCTTCGTCGCCGCCAGCCTGCTGTACGTGGTCGCCCCCGTGGCGATCGTCCGGCACGTCGCCTACCGGACGGCGGTCGATCAGGAGACGATGCTCGGCGCGCTGGCCGCCTACCTGCTGATCGGGATGGCCTTCGCCTTCGCCTACCGCTCGGTGGGCGCGATCGAGACCGCGCCCTTCTTCGGCGCCGACGGCGAGGGCACGATGAGCCAGGACCTGTTCTTCAGCTTCGTGACCCTCACCACGACCGGGTACGGCAACCTGGTTCCCGCCGGCAACCCCGGCCAGAGCCTGGCGGTGCTCGAGGCGCTCCTGGGCCAGCTGTTCCTCGTGACCGCGGTGGGGAAGATCGTGACGGCGTGGCGCCCCCGGGCCTGGCGGGAGGCGTCCGAGGGCACCGAGGACGAGGCCCAGTGACGTCCAGCATCACCCCCTCGGGACGATGCGACGCCCGGCCGGTTGACACGACACTCAGGCGACGAGGAGACGGCTGATGACGATGGATGCCGATCCGCACGCGGTGTTGCGTTCGCCCGGCTACCTGAAGCTCCTCGTTCTGGCCGCGATCATCGGCGCGCCGATCGCCGCAGCCGCCTGGGGCTTCCTCTGGGTCGTGGACGAGGCGCAGGACTGGCTCTTCACGGACCTTCCGGACGACCTGGGCTTCGACAGCGTGCCGACGTGGTGGCCGCTGCCCCTGCTCGCGCTCGCCGGCCTGCTGGTCGGGCTGACCATCCAGCACCTGCCCGGCAAGGGCGGCGAATCGCCCGCCGACGGGTTCCAACCCGGCCGGGGCGCGCCGTCGCCCATCGAGCTGCCCAGCATCTTCCTCGCGGCGCTGGCCGGCCTCTGCCTGGGGGCGGTCATCGGGCCCGAAGCACCCCTCATCGCGCTGGGCGGCGGGCTCGGCGTCTGCGCCGTGCGCCTCGCTGCCCGGGACGCGCCGCCGAGAGCCGAGGCGGTGATCGCCGCGGCCGGGAGCTTCAGCGCCATCAGCGCGCTGTTCGGCTCGCCGTTGCTGGCGGCGTTCCTGCTGATGGAGGGCTCGGGCCTCGCGGGACCCACCATGGCGCTGGTGCTGGTGCCGGGCCTGGTGGCGGCCGGCGTAGGGTCGCTGGTCTTCATCGGCCTCGACTCGTGGACGGGCCTCGGCACGACCTCGCTCGTCATCCCCGACCTGCCCGCCGCGGGGACGCCCACCCTCGCCGAGTTCGGCTGGGCGATCGCCATCGGCCTGGCGGCCGCGGTCGTCGGCACCGGCGTGCGCAGGCTCGCCCTGGTCGTGCGCCCTCATGTGGAGCCGCGGACGGTCCTGCTCACACCGGTGGTGGGCCTCGTGATCGCGGGGCTGGCGATCGTCTTCGCCGAGGTCAGCGACGAGGCCTCGTCGCTCGTGCTGTTCTCCGGCCAATCGGCTCTCGGCCCGGTTCTCGACAACGCCGCCAGCTATTCGGTGGGAACGCTCGTTCTGCTGATCACCTGCAAGGGACTTGCGTACAGCCTGGCGCTCAGCAGCTTCCGCGGCGGCCCGATCTTCCCGGCGATGTTCATCGGCGCCGTGGGCGGTGTCACGGTCGCGCACCTCCCCGGGCTCGACGCGGTCTCCGGGGCGGCCATCGGCATCGGGGCGCTGACGGTGACGATGCTCGGACTCCCGTTCACGTCGGTGTTGCTGGCCACCCTGTTGTTGTTGTCGAGCGGCCTCGAGGCGATGCCGCTCGTGATCATCGCGGTCGCGGTGGCCTACGTGGCGTCCGAGCGACTCAGACCGGCTCCGGCCGCGGCGGAGCTTGAAGCGGCCGCCGAGGCGACGGCACCGAGCCCGTCCGCGCCGGTCACGCCGCTCAGCGGTCGTCCTCCGCGTGCAGGGTGAATCGGGCCGTGAACGACTCACCTGTGCGGACGAGGTCGTAGCCACCGTCGACCAGGGCGTTGACCGGAGCCGTCATCGGTTCGAGGCAGGCGAAGTCGGCGGAGGGTGGCGCGAACACCTGGGCGTACCGGTAGCCGTCGCCGACGGCCAGGTTGATACGGCGGCCCTCGCTCGACAGCGCGAGCCGCCGGTCGTCGCCCAGCTCGTAGAGATCGTCGAAGACCCGGGTTCCGAGCGGTTCGTCCTCGGCGTCCTCGGCGTGGGACGCCCCGGTGGGCAGCCCCCGAGCGTCGAGCTCGAGGTGGCGACGCCGCGGGAGTCGGAGGTGGGTGTCGGCCCGCCGGGCGGACGGGAGGCGGAGGTACGGGTGGTAGCCGAACGCCAGCGGGACGGACCGGTCGCTGGTGGGGACGACGGTCGTGTCCATGGTCAGCGTCGAGGCGTCGACGGCGACGTCGATCCTGAGCTCGTGCGGGAACGGGAACGAGGCCAACAGGTCGGGCTGCGCCCCGAACTCGAAGCGGGCCGCGAGGCGGCGCGGCGCCGTGGCGATCACCGCCCAGCCGGGGCGCGCGGACATGGTGCCGTGGATGGGGAGGCCGTGGCCGTCGGTGTGGAGGGGGAGATCGGCGAGGTCGACGACCACGTCCTCGACCACGTAGCGGCTCGCCCCGAGTCGGTTGGCCCACGGGGCGAGGAGCGGCAGGCCCGTCACCTTGCCGGCTCGGTAGCCGTCGAGCCCGCCGGGGAGCGCGAGCAGCTCGTGGCCGGCGTGGCGGAGCGAGACGCCCACCATCCCGAGCTCGGGCACGAAGGTGGCGTCGAGGAGACCGGAGGAAAGGGTCACCCCGGCGCCACCGTCGCGTGTGGTCGGCACCGCCACCTCCCCATCTTGACCACCCCCGCCAGCAGCCGGCATCGCCTCGAGGGGATGAAACCGCACTCGCCGAGGCCATGGATTTCACCCCATCTGGCTGAGGACGAGATCGATGATCCTTCGTACGGTCGAGACCAATCCGATCCCACGGAGCGCACGACACAGATGGGGCTCCGGGGAGATGACAGAGAGGGATGTGCAGATGGCAGAGACGTCGTACGAACAACCGGCCGGATACGAGCAGCAGCGGACAGGCTGGACCGGGTGGATCATCTTCGCCGGCGTGATGATGATCCTGGGCGGAAGCCTCAACCTCTTCTACGGCATCGTCGCGGCCGTCAATGACGAGTGGGTCGTCTTCACCAACCGTGGCGACGTCTACCTCGACGTGTCGGAATGGGGCTGGGTCCACATCATCCTGGGCGCCATCGTGCTGCTCGCCGGAATCGGCGTGTTCAGCGGCAACATCCTCGCCCGCACGGTGGGCGTCGTCGTCGCCGGCATCAGCCTGATCGCGAACTTCTTCTTCATCCCCGTCTACCCGCTCTGGGCGATCACGGTGATCGTCATCGACGTGCTCGTGATCTGGGCCCTCACCGCCCATGGTGGCGAGATGCGGGAGGTGTAGCGGGGGGCGGCATGGCGCGGCGCGTTTCATCCCGTTGGGGCGACGCCCGGACCGAGGCGATTCCTTAGCGTGATCTCGGGCAGCACGACGAGGAGACGGTGGTGTCAGCTCCCAGCGGCAGGACACCGAGCGGCTCGGACGACACGCCCACCGGGCGCCCGCACGTGCTGGTGCTCGGGGGTGGCTTCGGTGGCATCGGCGCGGCGCGGAAGCTGAAGGACGCCGATGTCGACGTCACGCTGATCGACAAGCACGACTACCACACGTTCCAGCCCCTGCTGTACCAGGTCGCCACCGATCTGCTCGAGACGACAGCGTGCGGCCATCCGCTGCGCGACCTGTTCCACGAGCAGCCGCACGTCACGGTGCACGAGGCCACCGTCACCGGCATCGACCTCGCCGGGCGCGAGGTGCAGTTCGCGGAGATGGCGCCCGCCGCCTACGACTACCTCGTGCTGAGCCTCGGCGCCCGCGCCAACTTCTTCGGCGTCGAGGGCGCGGAGGAACACGCGTTCCCGATGTACACGCTCGCCGACGCCGTGCGCCTCCGCGAGCACGTCCTGACGAGATGGGAGGCGGCGGACCGGGACCCCGCCCTGGTCGACGACGGTGCGGTCACCGTCGTGGTCGTCGGCGGCGGGCCCACCGGCATCGAGAGCGCCGGAGCTCTGGCCGAGCTCTACCGCAGCAACTTCGCCGAGGACTACCCAGGGATCGACCAGGACAAGGCGCGCCTCGTCCTGGTCGAGGCAGGTCCGGAGCTCATGCCGATGTTCCGCTCGGAGATCCGTTCCTACACCAAGAAGGCGCTGGAGAAGCGGGGCGTCGAGGTGCTGCTGGGGGAAGTGGTCGCGCAGATCGAACCGACCCGCGTCACCCTGAAGTCGGGCACGGTGATCCCGGCGCACACGCTGGTCTGGGGCGCCGGACTGCAGGCGAACCCCCTCGCCGACGTGCTCGGCCTCGAGCTGCAGCACGGCAACCGCATCCCGGTCGAACCGGACCTCAGCGTCGCCGGTCATCCCGAGGTGTTCGCCGTCGGCGACGTCGCCTGGATCACCGACACGAAGACGAACGACGTCCTGCCACAGCTCGGCTCGGTCGCGCTCCAGGCCGGGGAGCATGCCGGCGAGAACGTCGCCCGGCTGGTGGCCGGCAAGGAGACCGAGCCGTTCGCCTATCACGACAAGGGCACGATGGCGACGATCGGCCGGGGAGCCGCGGTGGTCCAGACCCGGGGCGGGCACACGATGAAGGGCAAGGCGGCCTTCCTCGCGTGGGGAGCGGTCCACCTCGCGCTGCTGTCCACCGGCGAGGACCGGGCCAAGGCGGTCGTCGACTGGACGTGGTCGGGGTTCACGCACGAGCGCTCGGGCCGGATCTCGGTGAGGACCGACCAAGACTGACGAGAGGAGCCGATCCCATGGCAGGACCCAACCCCCGGGAGAGCCTTGGAGACCAGGCTGCCGATGTCTTCGTGGTGTTCGGCATCACGGGCGACCTGGCCAAGGTGATGACGTTCCGATCGCTGTATCGCCTCGAGCGGCGCGGGCTGCTCACGTGCCCGATCGTCGGGGTCGCGGTCGACGACTGGACCGAGCAACATCTCCGGGACCACGCGCGCGACGCGATCGCAGGTACCGGCGAGGCCCTCGACGAGCAGGTGTTCGACCGGTTCGCCGCCCGCCTGTCCTACGTCCAGGGCGACTTCGGTGACGCCACCACCTACGAACGCGTGGGCGTGGCGATCAAGGGTGCCGAGCAGCCGGTGTTCTACCTGGAGATCCCGCCGTTTCTCTTCGCCACGGTCGTCGACGGCCTGGCCGCCGCCAGGCTCACCCAGCGGGCCCGGGTGGTGATCGAGAAGCCGTTCGGTCACGACCTGGCGTCCGCCAAGGCTCTCGCCGCCGAGCTGCACCAGCATCTCGACGAGTCGCAGATCTATCGGATCGACCACTTCCTGGGAAAGATGGGCCTGGAGGAGCTCCTGTACCTCCGCTTCGCCAACACGATCCTCGAGCCGGTGTGGAACCGCAACAGCGTCGAGTGCGTGGAGATCACGATGGCGGAGAGCTTCGGGGTCGAGGACCGCGGACACTTCTACGACCCGGTCGGTGCGCTGCGCGACGTCGTGGTCAATCACATCATGCAGCTGGTGTCAGCCACCGCCATGGAGTCGCCCGCCCGAGGCGATCCGGAGACGCTCAAGGATGCGCAGATCGCCGTCTTCCGGGCGGTCGAGACGGCCGACCCGGCGCATTACGTGCGCGGCCAGTACGACGGCTACCTCGACACCGAGGGGGTCGCCCCCGACTCGACCACCGAGACGTTCGCGGCCCTGCGCCTCGACATCGAGAACTGGCGCTGGTCGGGCGTCCCCTTCTTCATCCGGACCGGCAAGCACCTTGCCGCGACCCAGACCGAGGTCCGGCTCGTCTTCAAGCGCCCGCCCAAGCTCGGCTTCTTCACCCCCGACCGCAGGCCCGAACCCGACCAACTCGTGCTCAAGCTCGACCCGACGACGGGCGTCCGACTGCTTCTCGCCGCCCGGCGTGCCGACGCCCCGGGGCCCGAGTCCATCACCCTCGACATGGAGTTCGCGCAGGAGGGCGGCGAGGGAGCCACGCCGTACGAGGTGCTGCTCCACGCTGCCTTGGTCGGTCAGAGCACGCGCTTCACCCGGCAGGACGGCGTCGAGGAGACGTGGAGGATCATGCAGCCGCTGCTCGACGAGCCTCCCGCCGTCCACAGCTACGCGCCGGGATCCTGGGGACCCGCCGCCGCCGACGGGATCGTCGCCGGCTACGGCCGCTGGAACACCCCATGGGAGGCGTCATGACCACGGCTACCGCACCGCCCGCGCCGGGCCCGCAGAGCGCGGCGATGCCGTCGCCCTTCCCGCCGATCGAGGACTACGCCTTCCTGTCCGACTGCCACACCGGCGCGCTCGTCGCCCCAGACGGCGCCGTCGGCTGGCTGTGCGTGCCGCGCTTCGACGCCCCGAGCGTGTTCGGCACGCTGCTCGACCGGGCGGCCGGGTACTTCCGGGTGGGGCCGTTCGGCGTCAACGTCCCCACGGCCCGGGCCTACGAACCGGGTACGAACATCCTCAGCACGACCTGGAACACGCCTGGCGGTTGGGTGGTCGTCCGCGACGCCCTCACGCTGGGACCGCGCCAGGGCGATGACACCGTGACCCCCCACACCCGGCCGCCGGCCGACGACGACGCCGACCACATGCTCGTGCGGACGGCCGAGTGCATCGAGGGTCAGGTCGAGGTCGAGCTGGTGTGCGAGCCGGTGTTCGACTACGGGCGGACGGGGGCGTCGTGGACGCTGGCCGACGGCGGTCGACACGTCGCCGACGCCACCGGCGCCGGATTGACCGTGAGGCTCACGACGGACATGGCGCTCGGCATCGAGGGCGAACGGGTCCGGGCCCGCCACGTCCTGGGGCCGGGCGAGCGGGTCTATTGCGCCCTGTCGTGGGCCGAGGGCATGGCCGCTCCCGGCGACGTCGACGAGGCCGATCGCCGGTTGGCCGCCACCACGCGGTTCTGGCGGGACTGGCTGGGGCGGTCGCGCGCCGTCGACCATCCGTACCGGCAGGCGATCGAGCGTTCCGCCCTGGCCATCAAGGGCCTGACCTACATGCCGACCGGGGCGACGGTGGCGGCGCTGACCACGTCGCTGCCCGAGACCCCGGGCGGCGAGCGCAACTGGGACTATCGCTTCACCTGGATGCGGGACTCGACCTTCACCCTCCAGGCGCTGCACTTCCTCAACCTCGATTGGGAGGCGAACGAGTTCATCTCGTTCGTCCAGGACCTCGAGTGCGTCGAGGACGGCGGACTGCAGATCATGTACGGGATCGACGGCCGGCGCGACCTGACCGAGGAGACG
>CAWCLR010000019.1:0-186288 GCA_963796415.1 uncultured Acidimicrobiales bacterium
GGTCGTCGTCGGCCCAGTGGAGGGCCGGGTCGCTGGAGCCCCGGAGGCGGGCGGCGATGGTCTCGGCATCGAGCTCCTCGAGCTCGGCCTCGACGTCGTAGGGCCGGTCGGCGCCCCCAGGCGCGGCCGCGGTCGACGGGGTGGCGGTCGACGGGGTGGCGGTCGACGGGGTGGCGGTCGACGGGGTCCCGCCCGGCGGGCGGCGGACGGTGCGGGTGCCGGGCATGCGGGCGCGCTCGGCCTGCGGCCCGGGCTGGCGCTCGGCCACGCCGACACGTTGGCCCCCCGCGGATTCGTCGCCCCGGCGCCGGCGGGACATGCGGACCCGGCGCAGGCCGCGGGGCAGGCTGGGCGGACCCGGCTCGCCGGCGGCCCGCCATGCCGGCTCCGTGGTCCCCTGCTTGGCCACCACCATGTCCACGACGAACTGGTTGAACCGCATGGGGTCACTGACGCCCTCGAGGTCGCGCAGCCCCGAGTCCTCGTTGGCGGACTCGATGTGCAGCGTGGCGTACCCGAACAGACGGCCAGTGAGCGACTGGTCGATGGTGAGGTCGGTGACGCGGACCCAGGGGATGGAATGCGCTCGCCGGCTGACGATCCCCTTGATCCGCATGATGCGCGCGTCGGTGACCACGTAGCTCGTGTACCTCTCGGCGAGGCGCCGGAAGAGCAGGACGAGCAGCACGATGGCCAAGCCGAGCAGCAGCAAGCCGGACGCCATCGTGGAGCCGTTGAACGTGATGCCGAGGAACGCGATGCCGACGGCGAAGAATCCGATGAAGAGCAGGGTGTTCTCGACGACGAACGAGCGGAATGACGGGTGGTCGCTGAGCAACACCTCCTCGCCGCTCCCCAGGAACTCGTGGATCACCTCGTCAGGCAGGGGCACCACACGCCGCCGGAGGTCAGCGAGCGCGCGGCCGAAGCGCCGCATGGCGCCAGGGGAGCGGTCGGCGCGAGCGGCACGAGGCTGCCGTCGCGGAGGCGCGGGGTCGACCGGCCGGGCACGGGGCTCATTCTGCTCGGGCGGCGGCGGCGGATAGGCGGGATCGAGGGCGCCCGCGAGGGGATCGACTGCGCGCCGGCGGCGCAGCGGGCTCACGCCGTCAGGCTCCGGAAGAACTCGGTGAACTTGTCGATCGCGTCTTCGAGAAAGCTTCCGACGTTGCCCAGGAAATCGCTGAACGCATTGGCCGTACCGGTCGGGTTGTGCCACAGCGACACCAGGACGAATGCCACTGCGGTGATCATGAAGAATTTCTTCCAATCCATTGACCCTGCGGCCTCCGTCTTCGCCATGACCCACCCCAATTCAGGCTAAAGCGTGACAAATCTTAGCGATGTCATTCGTGCCACAGCAATGACTCACGGTGTCGACCATCGAGGGGCAGGGTACTGTGACCATCCGGCGTCCGGGTAGCAACCCCGTCGCCGGCAGGGCTGAAGGTGTCCGAAACGCTGGGGCGAGGCGACGATGACCGACCCGACCGACCCGTACGGGCCGTGGTACGACGACGTGGACGAACCACGCCGCGACGCGCCCGGCCGGCGGTCGCTCCGCACCCTGGTCGCCGACGGCGTGTGGCGGTACCAGTCGGCGCGGCTCGGCACCCAGGTCGCGATCGACGTCCTCGCCGCCTGCCTGGTGATGGCCGTCGTGGTGGCGGGGGCGCTCCTGCTGGACGACGACTCGGGGCCCTCGGTCACGTCGGCGGGGCCGAGCGCGACGGTCGCCCACGCCGCCGCGACGACCTCGACGGTGGCCCCGACCACGGCGCCGTCCACGACCGCGGTGCCGACGACCACCCTCCCGCCAGCCCCGACGACGACGCGGGCGCCGCGGACGACCACCACCGCGCCCGTCCCGGCCCCGACCGCACCACCGGCCACTGACGCACCCTCCGGGCCGCCGCCCTCGCCTCCCACCACCGAGCCCGACGATGGCCCCGGGGGGCCCTACCGCGACTGCATGGAGGCCTGGCTGGCCCGTGCGCTGCCGCTGTACGCGGGGGAGCCGGGCTACTCCCGCCAGCTCGACCGCGACGGTGACGGCGAGGCGTGCGAGTGGGACGAGCGGGGCTGACTAGTAGATCGGCCATCGGCTTCACGCCGGGTCGTCGACCCCCTCGAAGCGGTAGCCCATCCCGGGCTCGGTGATGAAGTACCGGGGGCGTGACGCCTCGGGCTCGAGCTTGCGGCGGATGTGCGCCATGTGGACCCGCAGGTAGTTGGTCTCCTCGCCGTACTGCGGGCCCCACACGTCCTGCAGGAGCTGGCGCTGCGAGACGAGCTTGCCGGCGTTGCGCACCAGGACCTCGACCAGCCCCCACTCGGTCGGGGTGAGGCGCACCTCCTCGTTGCCCCGCCGCACCCGCTTGGCGGCCAGATCGACCACGAAGTCGGGCGTCTCGACCAAGGCCGACTCGGGGGCGGGCGCGTTGCGCCGCAACGACGCCCGCAGGCGGGCGAGCAGCTCGTCCATGCCGAACGGCTTGGTCACGTAGTCGTCGGCCCCGGCGTCGAGGGCGGCCACCTTGTCGCGCTCGGCGCCCCGGGCCGAGAGGATGATGATCGGCACCTTCGTCCACCCCCGCAGGCCCTCGATCACCTCGATTCCCGACAGGCCGGGGAGGCCGAGGTCGAGGATCACCGCGTCGGGCCGGTGGCGGGCGGCCATGGCGAGGGCGTCCTCGCCGGTGGGGGCCAGGTCGATGGTGTAGCCGCGGGCCCGCAGGTTGGTGGCGAGGGCCCGCAGGATCGGCTGCTCGTCGTCGACGACGAGCACGCGGGCCGCCACATCGGGCGCCACGCTCGCGCCCGTCTGGGCACTCATGGCGCGGCCTTCAGTTCGATGATCATCGTCGTGCCTCCCGCGGGCGTGTCGTCGATGGAGAGCTCGCCGCCCATGGCCCGCGTGAAGCCCCGGGCCACGGCGAGCCCGAGGCCCACGCCGGCGCCGTGCGAGGGGCTGTCGTCCATGCGTTGGAACGGCTGGAAGACCCGCTCGCGCTCCGCGGGGGCGATGCCGGGCCCGCGGTCGACCACGCGGATCAGCACCAGCCCGCCGACCTCGCCGGCCTCGACCCGCACCGGGGCGTCGTCGGGCGAGTGGGCGACCGCGTTCTCGACCAGGTTGGCCACCACCCGCTCGAGCAGCGCCGGATCGGCCGTGACCGGCGGCAGGGTCTCTGGCACGTCGACGGCCACCCGGCTCGCCCGGGGACCGAGCCCCGCGACCGCGGCGGGCACGACCTCCTCCAGGCCCACGGCCCGGAGAGCAGGAGCGACCGCGCCGGCCTGGATGCGGCTCATGTCGAGCAGGTTCACCACCAGCGCCGTGAGCCGGTCGGTCTCGTCCTCGATGGTGCGGAGGAACTCGTCGCGGTCCTCGTCCGACCAGTCGATGTCGGGCTGGCGCAGGCTGCTCGCCGACGCCTTGATCCCCGCCAGCGGCGTTCGCAGGTCGTGGGAGACGGCCTGCAGCAGGGCGCTCCGCAGCTCGTTGGCCTCGGCCAGCGCCGCGGCCTCGGCGGCCTGGGCGCCGATGCGGCGGCGATCGATGGCGGCGGCCAGCTGGGCCACGAAGGCGTTCAGGACCCGACGGTCCTCGGCCGCCAGGTCGCTGCCGCGCACGGCCAGCACGAGTTCGCCCCCGAGCGGCCGCACCTGGTCAGCCTCGCCCGGCGACGAGGGGGCGTCGCCGGCGGCGGCCTCGGTGTGCCACGTGCCATCGACCTTGCGGAGCAGCGCCGCCCCGGCCAGGCCGAAGGCGTGCTGCAGGTGGTCGACGAGGACCGGGAGCGGATCGGGCGAGGCGATGGTGCCGGCCAGGCTGGCGAGCGTCGAGGCCTCGGCCGCGGCCCGTGTCGCCTCGGCCGTGCGGCGGGCCGCGGCGGCGACGAGGGCGCTCACGACAAGGGCGACCACGAGGAAGGTGGCGAGGGCCAGGAGGTTCTCGGCCTCGGCGACCGTCCACTCGTGGATGGGCGGCGTGAAGTAGTAGTTGACCACCAGGAAGCCGACCAGCGCGGCGGCAAGGGCGGGAGCGAGGCCGCCCACCGTGGCCACCGTGACCACGAGCAGCAGGAACAGCAGCAGAACGCTCGGCAGGCTGACCTCGTCGCGCATCTGCGTCAGCACCGCGCTCAGCGCGGGAATCCCGAGCGCCGCCAGCGCCCACCCGGCGGCACGCCGGCGGGGGTTCAGCGCGGCCGGGTGACGATGGACGCGGGGCACCGTGCGGTCGGCGTCCCCGGCATCGGCACGCTGCGAGATGACGTGGACGTCGATCGGCCCCGACAGGCGGACCACTCGGTTGATCACCGACCCGCGCGCGAGCTCGGTGAGGCGGGACCGCTGACTGGCGCCGAGCACCAGCTGCGTGGCGTTCTCGGCCCGGGCGAAGTCGACCAGGGCGGCGGCGATGTCGCTGCCCGCGACCTCGTGATAGGTCCCGCTCAGCTCCTCGAGCAGGCGGCGCTGCTCACCGACGTGCCCGTCGTCGACGACGAGCCCCTCGTCGGAGCGCACGTGCACCCCGAGCAGCTCGCCGTGCGCCCGGTTCGCGATGCGGGCGGCCCGCCGGATGAGGTCGTCGGCGCTGGGCGCGCCGGTGATGGCGACGACCACCCGCTCCCGCGTCTCCCACGGCTCGGTGATGCCGTGGCGCTCGCGGTACTCCTCCAGGGCGTCGTCGACGCGGTCGGCCACCCACAGCAGCGCCAGCTCGCGCAGCGCCGCCAGGTTCCCGGGCCGGAAGTAGTTGGCGAGCGCGGCGTCGATGCGGTCGGCGGCGTAGATGTTGCCGTGGGCCATGCGGCGGCGCAGGGCCTCGGGAGCCATGTCGACCAGCTCGATCTGGTCGGCCGCCCGCACCACCGCGTCGGGGATGGTCTCGCGCTGACGCACGCCGGTGATGCGCTCGACGACGTCGTTGACCGACTCGAGGTGTTGGATGTTGACGGTGGTGATGACGTCGATCCCGGCCGCCAGCAGGTCCTCCACGTCCTCCCACCGCTTGGCGTGCTGCACACCGGGGATGTTGGTGTGGGCCAGCTCGTCGACGAGGGCGACGTCGGGCCGGCGGGCGAGCACGGCCGGGAGGTCCATCTCCTCGACGGTGGTGCCCCGGTACTCGACCTTCACGCGTGGGACGGTCTCGAGTCCCTCGAGCTGGGCCGCGGTGCGGTCCCTCCCGTGCGTCTCGACGAAGCCGACGATGACATCGGTGCCCCGCTGGGACCGGCGACGGCCCTCGTTGAGCATGGCGTAGGTCTTGCCGACGCCGGGGGCGGCCCCGAGGTAGATGCGCAGCATGCCCTTCGACCGTGCGCGCTCGTCCCGGGCGCTGGCGGCCGATGCCTCGGGAGCGGGTTCGTCACGCGTGATCGAGGAGGTCACCGGTTCACATCGTGCCCGATGGCGGCTGGGTCGGGAGGCGGCACGCGGCCCACGGGTAGGGGCGGGTCCCACCCATGCGTGACGGACCGCGCGCCGCCCCCCGGATCCCCGGGCGGAGGCGTGATCCCCGCCCGGGGCGAACGCGATGGGTCACGACACCGGAGCCTGCTCGTCGAGGGCGAGGTTCAGCTCGAGCACGTTGACACCCTTCTCGCCGAGGAACCCGAGCGCCCGGCCGGTGGTGTGGTCGTCCACCAGGTCGAGCACCTCGTCGGTGGACAGGCCCCGCTCGTCGGCCACGCGGGCCGCCTGCAGGCGGGCGTTGGCGACCGAGATGTGCGGATCGACGCCCGAACCCGAGGCGGTGACCGCGTCGACGGGCACGAGGGCACTGTCGTCGAGGCCGTTCACGTCGCGGTACTCGGCGATGCGCTCCTCGATGGTGGCGAGGAGGTCCTCGTTCGTCGGGCCGAGGTTCGAGGCACCCGAGGCGGCGGTCGAGATGTCATCGGCCGAAGCCAGCATCGTCTCGCCGGTGGGCTCGCCGTCGGGGTCGAGCACGTCGATCTCGGATCCCGACGCCCCGCCCCCCGCAGCCGACGGCCGGCCGTGGAAGTACTCGGGGCTGGAGAACGTCTGGCCCAGCAGCTCGGACCCGACGACCTCGCCGTCGCGCCGCACCAGCGACCCGTCGGCCTCGTCGCCGAAGGCGGCCTGCGAGATCAGGGTCACGGCAAGGGGGTAGGCGAGGCCCAGCAGGACGGTGAACACGACCACCGCACGGACGGCGGCCAGGATCTGTGCGCGCATCACGAGACTCCTATGGCGGTGATGACGATGTCGATGAGCTTGATGCCGAGGAACGGGGCGATCAGCCCACCCACGCCGTAGATGAGGATGTTGCGCCGCAGGACTGCCGCGGCCCCGAGGGCCCGGAACTTCACGCCCCGCAGGGCCAGCGGAATCAGGCCGACGATGATGAGGGCGTTGAAGATGACGGCAGACAGGATCGCCGAGCGCGGCGACTGCAGGTCCATCACGTTCAGCGTGTCGAGCTGGGGGAACACCCCCACGAACATCGCCGGGATGATGGCGAAGTACTTGGCGACGTCGTTGGCGATCGAGAACGTGGTGAGCGAGCCCCGGGTGATGAGGAGCTGTTTGCCGATCTCGACGACCTCGATGAGCTTCGTCGGGTTCGAGTCGAGGTCGACCATGTTCCCGGCTTCCTTGGCGGCCTGCGTGCCGGTGTTCATGGCCACGCCGACATCGGCCTGCGCCAGGGCCGGGGCGTCGTTGGTGCCGTCGCCGGTCATGGCGACCAGCCGGCCCCCCTGCTGCTCGCGCCGTATCAGCGCCATCTTGTCCTCGGGGGTGGCCTCGGCAAGGAAGTCGTCGACGCCGGCCTCGGTGGCGATGGCCCGGGCGGTGAGCGGGTTGTCACCGGTGATCATCACCGTGCGGATGCCCATGGCGCGGAGCTGGTCGAAGCGCTGGCGCATGCCCTGCTTGACCACATCCTTGAGGTGGACGACGCCGAGCACTTCGACCCGGTCCACATCGACCCCGACCACGTCGTCGTCGACCGCGACGTCATCTGCCGTCGCGACGCCGGTGACGGCCCCAGCGCCGCCACCCGCGTCCCCCGCGTCACCGGCGCCGTTGCCGGCGACGCGCGCCTCGGCCACCACCAGCGGCGTGCCGCCGGCGGTGGCCACGCCCTCGACGAGGGCGTTGAGGTCGTCGGGCACCTTGCCCCCGAGCTCCTGCACCCACTGCCGCACCGACTCGGCCGCACCCTTGCGGACCGAGGTGCTGTCGACGTCCAGCCCGCTCATGCGGGTCTGGGCGGTGAAGGGCACGAGCGTGGCGTGCCCCACCTCGCGCTCGCGCAGCCCGTAGCGCTCCTTCGCCAACACGACGATCGACCGCCCTTCGGGGGTCTCGTCGGCCAGGCTGGCGAGCTGGGCAGCGCCGGCGAGGCGCGCCTCGTCGACGCCCGCGAGCGGCAGGAACTCGGCGGCCTGGCGGTTGCCGAGCGTGATCGTGCCGGTCTTGTCGAGCAGCAGCGTCGAGCAGTCGCCCGCCGCCTCGACTGCCCGTCCGGACATGGCCAGCACGTTGTGCTGCACGAGCCGGTCCATGCCGGCGATGCCGATGGCCGACAGCAGGGCGCCGATCGTCGTCGGGATGAGGCAAACCAGCAGGGCGATCAGCGTGATGACCGTCTGCTCGGCCCCCGAGTAGATGGCGAACGGCTGCAGGGTGACCGTGGCCAGCAGGAAGATGATGGTCAGGCCGGCCAGCAGGATGTTGAGGGCGATCTCGTTCGGCGTCTTTTGCCGGCTGGCGCCCTCGACCAGCGAGATCATGCGGTCGAGGAACGTCTCGCCCGGCCGAGCGGTGATGCGGACCAGGATCTGGTCGGACAGCACCCGGGTGCCGCCGGTGACGGCCGAGCGGTCGCCGCCCGACTCACGGATGACCGGGGCCGACTCGCCCGTGATGGCCGACTCGTCGACCGAGGCGATGCCCTCGATGATCTCGCCGTCGGACGGGATCATCTCTCCGGCGGTCACGACCACGACGTCGTCCACGCCGAGCTGCGACGACGGGACGGGCTCGAGCGAGCCGTCGGCCCGCCGCCGGTTGGCGACCGTGTCGGACCGGGCCTTGCGCAGGGTGTCGGCCTGCGCCTTGCCGCGGCCCTCGGCCACCGCCTCGGCGAAGTTGGCGAACAGGACGGTGAACCACAGCCACGCGGCCACGAGGCCGGCGAACAGGTTCTCCTTCCCGCTGGTGTCGCCCTCGATCAGGTCGCGGACGAAAAGGATCGTCGTGGCGATGCTGCCGACCCACACCACGAACATGACGGGGTTGCGCACCATCAGGCGGGGGGCGAGCTTGCGGACGCTGTCGACCGCCGCCCCCTTCATGATCGTCGGGTCGAGCAGCGAGCGGCTGGCCTTGGCGCCCGGGCCCCCGGACCGGGACGGGGCGGGGCCCGGCTCCGGCTGCTCGGGGACGTCGAGTGTTGCGTTGGACATCTGTGGACTCCTACTCACAGACCGAGCTGCTCGGTGATCGGGCCGAGCGCCAGGGCGGGGAAGAACGTCAGGCCGACCACGATCACCACGACGCCGACCAGGAGGCCGACGAACAACGGGGTTCCGGTCGGGAAGGTGCCGCTCGACGGCGGCACGGCCTGCTTGCGGCCCAGCGATCCCGCCAGGGCCAGCACGGGCACCATGAGCAGGAAGCGGCCACACAGCATGGCGATGCCGAGCGTGGTGTTGTACCAGTTCGTGTTGCCGGTCAGGCCGCCGAAGGCCGAGCCGTTGTTGTTGCCGGCCGAGGTGAAGGCATACACGACCTCGGTGAGCCCGTGGGGCCCGCTGTTGAGGATCGACGCCTTCGACGTGTCCATCACCACCGAGATGCCGATGAAGATCAGCACCACCGCCGGCATGAGCAGGATGTAGAGCGTGATCAGCTTCATCTCTGCCGCCTGGATCTTCTTGCCCAGGTACTCGGGCGTCCGGCCCACCATGAGGCCGGCGATGAACACCGACAGCAGGGCGAAGATCAACATGCCGTAGAGGCCGGCGCCGACGCCGCCCGGGCTGACCTCGCCGAGCATCATGTTGACCAGCGGCACCGCGCCGCCGCCGGGGGTGAAGCTGTCGTGGGCGGAGATGACCGCACCGGTGGAGGTGCCGGTGGTGGAGGCGGCGAACAGGCCCGAAGCACCAGGCCCGAAGCGGACCTCCTTGCCCTCGTAGTTGCCGCCGCCGGCGGTCTCGGCCGCCACGTGCTGGTCGGCGCCGAGGGCGTCGAGCTCGGAGTTGCCGCCGGTCTCGAAGCCCTGGGCGATGAGGGCGGACGCGGCCCACAGGATGAACATGGCGCCGAAGACGGCCCAGCCCTGCTTGCGGTCGCGGGCCATCTTCCCGAACGTGTACGTGAACGCGAACGGGATGGCCAGGATCAGGAACATCTGGAACAGGTTCGTGAAGCCGTTGGGGCTGCCGAACGGGTGGCCCGAGTTGGCGTTCAGGAACCCGCCGCCGTTGGTGCCGAACTCCTTGATGATCTCCTGGCTGGCCGCCGGCCCACCGGGGATGAGCTGCACCGCGCCCTCGAGCGTGCGTGCGACCGTGAACCCGTCGAAGTTCTGCACGACGCCCTGGCTGACGAGGACCAGCGCGCCGATGACCGACACCGGCAGGAGAATACGGGTGACCGACCGGGTCAGGTCGACCCAGAAGTTGCCGATCGTGCCCGAGCGGCGCCGGACCAGGCCCCGCACGAGGGCGACGGCGACGGCCATGCCCGCCGCGGCCGACACGAAGTTCTGCACGGCGAGACCGGCCATCTGCGTGAGGTGGCTCATCGTGATCTCGCCCGCGTAGTTCTGCCAGTTCGTGTTGGTGACGAAACTGACCGCGGTGTTGAAGGCGAGCGGCTCGGGGACTGCCGACACGTCGGTGGGGTTGAGCGGCATCCCTCCCTGCACCCGCTGCATCAGGTACACGAACAGGATCGAGACCATGCTGAAGGCGAGGAGCGAGCGCGCGTAGACGGTCCAGCGCTGCTCGCGCTTGGCGTCGACGCCGGTGAGGCGGTAGATGCCGCGCTCGATGGGGGCGAACAGGCGGTCGCCCGGCGGCGCGCCGGCCGTTTCGGGGGCGTAGACCTTGGCCATGTAGCCGCCGAGCAGCGGCGTCACCCCGGCCACCAGCGCGATGAGGACGAGGAATTGCAGCCAGGTGCCGCCGGACATCTACAGCTTCTCCGGAATGACGAGGGCGGCGACGAGGTAGGCCGTCAGCAGGACGGCCAGCACCAGCCCGATGACGTTGTCGGCGCCCATCAGGCCGTGCTCCCCGGCACCGGGCCGCCCACGCTGGCGGCGGTGACGACGGCGTCGTCGCGGGTCGCGTCGACGTCCTCGTCGGGCAGCGGGGTGTCGGGGCCGACGATGCGCTCGCAGCCCTTCACGTAGGCGAGCGTGACGGCGAAGAACGCCACCACGACCGCGACGAACAGCAGGTCTCCCATCACACACTCCTCCGCGGCCCGTCCACACGGGCCCACCGGACGTTCTTAACGCGGGGAACCTCCAGGCCAGAGGGCCTTAGCGCGTCCTTGTCGTCACCCATGGTGAACGTGTCGGCGCGTTAATGACCAGGTCGGAGCGGAAGCACTCCCCTACTCCCCGCCCTTCCACAGCTGGTTCGGGGGTTCTGATCCGAACCGGCTGTGGAAAACTTCCCTGTCGAGATCCGGCGGTGTCTCCGTCGACAGGGTGCCGGGCGGCGGTCGCCCGGCAGAGGAGGAGATGACCATGCGCTACCTCGCACTGCTCGGCCGTGACGAGTCCGATGTTCCCGCGGCCGGGACCCCCGAGCGCGCCGAGATGCACGCCGGCTACGTACGCTTCGCCCAGCTGGCGGCCGACGCCATCCTCGCCGGCGAGGCCCTGCAGCCGCTCACCACCGCGCGGACGGTCCGGCACGGCGACGGCGGCGAGCCGCTCGTGACCGAGGGGCCGTACGCGGAGACCGCCGAGGCCCTCGGCGGGTTCTACGTGCTCGAGGCGGACACGCTCGACGACGCCATCGCCCTCGCCCGGGAGATCCCGGCCGCCACCGGCGGATGGGTCGCGCTGCGGCCCCTCGTCATGTGGCAGGCCGACCCGGGCACGGCGGCCCCGGGCCCCCGGCACCTGGCCCTGATGTACGGCAAGGAGGTGCCCGGTGACCAGCCCGGCACCCCCGAGTGGGACGCCGGGGCGGCCGAGCACGGCCGCTTCGCCGAGGCGGCGGGGCAGGCCATCGTGGCCGGGGGCGCCCTGCACCCGATCGACACGACGACCACCGTGCGGGTGCGCGACGGCGATCTGCTCGTGACCGACGGGCCGTTCAGCGAGTCGGCCGAGGTGGTGGGCGGGCTCTACGTCATCGCCGCGCCGGACGTGGACGCGGCGGTGGCCGTGGCGGCCCAGATCCCCGTCAACCCCGGCGGGGCGGTCGAGGTGCACCCGGTGGCCGACATGGGCGACGACGTCCGCCCGCCGGCGCGGTAGAGGCGGGTTCCGCACGCGGTGACCGACGCCCGGGTGGTGGTCGAGCGCACGTTCCGGGCCGAGTCCGGCCGGGCGCTCGCCACCCTCGCCCGCATGCTGGGCGACCTCGAGGTGGCCGAGGACGCCGTGCAGGAGGCGTTCGTCGAGGCGCTGCGGACCTGGCCCGACCGGGGCGTGCCCGACCGGCCAGGCGCCTGGATCACGACCACCGCCCGCAACCGGGCGCTCGACCGGCTCCGGCGGGAGGCGCGCCGACCGGACCGGGAGGCCGCCGCGGAGCGGGACCTGACCCTCGGGGCGGCGAGCGCGGCCGACGGCGCTCCGGCGCACGTCGCCGCGAATGACGAGGTGGTCCCCGTGGACGACGACCAGCTGCGGATGATGTTCACCTGTTGCCACCCCGCCCTGGCGCCGGCGGCCCAGGTGGCGCTCACACTGCGCCTCGTGTGCGGCCTGCGCACGGACGAGATCGCCCGCGCCTTCCTGCAGCCCGAGGCAACCGTGGCCCAGCGCCTCAGCCGGGCGAAGGCCAAGATCCGCGCCACGAACATCCCGTTCCGGGTGCCGCCCGGACGGCTGCTGGCCGAGCGGCTGCCGGCCGTGCTGGCGTGCGTCTACCTGGTCTTCTCCGAGGGCTACGCCGCCAGCGGGCGCGACGACCTGATCCGCCACGAGCTGTGCGACGAGGGCATCCGCCTCGCCCGGCTGCTGGCGGCGCTGCTCCCCGACGAGCCCGAGGTCCACGGGCTCCTCGCCCTCGTGCTGCTGCAGGACAGCCGCCGCGGCACCCGGCTCGGCCCCGAGGGCGAGCTGATCCTGCTGGAGGACCAGGACCGAGCCCGCTGGGACCGCGGCCGCATCGCCGAGGGCCAGGCCGAGCTGGCCCGGGCGCAGGGCATCGGCCCGGCCGGCCCCTACCGTCTCCAGGCCGCCATCGCCGCCGTGCACGCGGCCGCTCCCACCTGGGAGGCGACCGACTGGTCGCGCATCGCCGCGCTCTACGCGGTGCTCGCCCGGCGGGCGCCGTCGCCTGTGGTCGAGCTGAACCGGGCGGTCGCGGTGGCCTTCGCCGAGGGCCCGGCCGCGGGCCTGGCCGTGATCGACGCGGTGGCCGACGACCCCCGCCTCGCCCGCACGCACCGGCTCCCCGCCACTCGGGCCGACCTGCTCCGCCGCCTCGGGCGGACCGACGAGGCGGCCGAGCACTACCGCGCCGCGCTCGGCCTCGTCCGCACGGCGGCCGAGCAATCCTTCCTCGAGCGCCGGCTCGCCGAGGTCAGGTCGGAGTGACGTCGGCGTGACGCCGACCGGCGGTCACGCAGGCAGGAGGGCGAGCACCTCGTCGGCGGACATCGTGCCCGGCGGGTGGCCGGCCGCCGCGGCCTCGGCCGCCAGGCGCTGCAGCAGCTCGTTCACCGGCGTCGGGACCCCGTGAAGGCGGCCGAGCAGCACGATCTCGCCGTTGAGGTAGTCGGTCTCGATGCTGCCGGCTCCCCGGGCCAGGCTCTGCCACGACGATCCGCCCTGCCACCGGTCGCCGTCGATCGCATGCATGCGCAGCAGGTCGCCTCGACGGGCCATGTCCTCCTCCTCCGACGCCCGGTCGATGCCCGCAGCGTCGAGGACCGCCTCGGCCTCGGCCACCGCCCGGTCGACGACGGGCGACGACCGCGCGGCCGCCCCGGCGACGGCATCGGCCGCGTTGCCGAGGTTGACCTCCAACTTCCGGTACTTCCACCGCATGACGTCGGGGCGGGCCACCGAGTCGAACGTCGCCCCGGCGAAGGCGGCCGACACGGCCTCGGCGGTGGCGTCGACCCCGGCCGGGTAGCGGCCGATGTCGAGCATCCCGGTCACGGGCGTCGACCATGCGTCCACGACGCCCGGGGACAGGTGGGTGGCCGGCAGCATCACGGCGATGCCGTACACGTCGGCGAACGAGCGCAGCGCGGCGCGCTCGTTGGCCACGCCGTTCTGGGCGCACGCGACGGCGATGCCCGGCGGCGCCACGCGGGCCAGCTCGGCCACGGCGTCCGGCGTGTGCTGCGACTTCATGGCCAGGATCACGACGTCGCCCGGGCCCAGCCCGGCGTCGGCCGGGTGAGCGACCGCCGGGACGGGCAGCACCACGGTCTCGGCGGGTGACCGCAGGGTCAGCCCGCGCTCGCGCAGAACCTCGAGGTGGCCGCCGCGGGCGACGAGCACGACGTCATGCCCAGCCTGGTGGAGGCGGCCGCCGATCGCCCCGCCGATGCCGCCGGCCCCATAGATGACGAATCGCATGTGGCCAAGACTCTCATCCCGGCTGCGACGGTGCGGTGGCGCTTGCTACGGTGCGCCATGCTTACCCGGGGTAACCAAGCACGGGTGAACGCTGCCGGGTGAGCCCGGCTGGGTGATCAGGGGGACACGTTGCAGATCGCGCTGGGAACCGACGCGGGACGAGCACGTCACTGGCGCCAGCTCCTCACCCTCACACTCGCCGGAGTGCTCGCAGCCACAGCCTGCTCGGCCTCCGACGACGGCGCCGGCGCCGGCGCCGACGACGCCGAGGACACGGCGACGACGACGGCGCCCGAGCTCCCTGCCGGCTACGCGGGCCACACGAGCGCCATCTACGCGGACGATGCCAACTGGCTGTGCAAGCCGGGCATCGCCGACGACGTGTGCAGCCGCGACCTCGACGCCACCGCCGTCGCCGCCGACGGATCGACCGAGGTCATCGAGCACGAGGCCGCCGACGACCCGCCGGTCGACTGCTTCTACGTCTACCCCACCACCAGCCGCGACCCGGGGCCCAACAGCGACCTGGTCCCGGCCGAGGGCGAGGAGATCTTCACCGCCTACAACCAGGTGGCCCGCCTGACCTCGACCTGTCGGGTCTACGCCCCGGTGTACCGCCAGGTCACCCTGTCCCAGATCGCCGGCGGAGGTGGCGGCTTCAGCGGCGACGCCCGGGCGGTCGCCTACGGCGATGTCGTCGACTCCTTCAAGCACTATGTCGCCAACGACAGCGACGGCCGCGGGTTCGTCCTGCTCGGCCACTCCCAGGGTGCAGGGATGATCACCCGGCTGATCCAGGACGAGATCGACGACGAGCCGCTCCTGCGCGACCGCCTGGTGGCCGCGTACGTCCTGGGGTCGTCGTTGCAGGTCCCCGAGGGCGACGAGGTCGGTGGCGACTTCGCCAACGTGCCGCTGTGCGAGGCGGAGGACCAGATCGGGTGCGTCGTGACCTACTCGTCCTACCGGGCGGCCGAGCCGCCGCCCGCCGGCGGACTCTTCGGCCGGGACCGGGACGGCATGGTGGCGGCCTGCGTGAACCCGGCGGCGATCGGCGGCGGCGCCGCGCCGGTGCAGCCGTACTTCCTGGTCCGGCAGGTCGAGGACTCGCTGCTCGGCGGCTCGTCCGCGCAGCCCTTCGCCGACCCCGCCCGCACCGCGGAGATCACGACGCCGTGGGTCACCTACCCCGACCTCGTCGAGGCCGAGTGCGTCCGCCAGCCCGGCCACACGTACCTGGCGCTCGCCGTGAACGGCGACCCGGCCGACCCCCGGACCGACGACATCGGGGGCGACCTCACCCCCGAGTGGGGCATGCACCTCGTCGACGCCAACATCGAGATGGGCGACATCGAGGACCTGGTGGCCGCGCAGGCCGAGGCGTACCGGGGCTGAGACCGAGGGGTCGGTCGTTCGGCGCGCTGAGCTAGGAGGCGGCCCGCTGCCGTTGCGCCAGCACGGCCTCGCGGGTCGGGACCCGCCAGCCGACGTACCACGTGCCCACGGCGCCGGCGCCGAGGATGACCGCGGCCCCCACCGGCGAGCCGAGGGCCCAGGAGCTGAGCGCGCAGGCCGTCAGCATCATGGCAATGGCGACGACCTTGGCGCGGCGGGGCATCCCCAGGCCCGCCCGGTGGTCGCGCACCATGGGCCCCACGCCGGGGAGGCCGAGCACCCAGCGCTCGAAGCGCGGGCTCGAGCGGGCGAAGCAGGCGGCGGCCAGCACGAAGAACCCGGTGGTGGGCAAGCCGGGCACGACGATGCCCACGGTGCCGAGGCCGACGGCGACGAACCCGCAGGTCAGGAGCACGAGCCGGCGCATTTAGTGTCCCGACACTGGGCGTCCTACCCGACGAGCGAGCTCACGTCCTCGACGAGGAGGACGAGCAGCAGCACGATCACGGAGACGGCCAGCGCCGTGTACGCCCACCGCCAGCGGTGGTCGGCCGCCCAGAACCGGCGAATGGTGGCCACGTTGAAGGCGATGGCGACGAGGCCGACGGGGATCCCGATGGCGGGACCCACACCCGCGGCGAGCCCGAGCGCGGGCAGCAGGAACGGAAGTACGACGTAAGTCAGGATGCAGCGCGTCGCCGACACCAGCACCGACGTGGAGAAGGCGCGCTGGGCGGCGCCCTCGGATGCCGTCTGGCCCTCGGGGATGCGGAGGAGGCGCCGCATGGCGGCGTCGGCGGCCGGACGGGGGGCAGTGGCCACGTTCTGCACGGGACCGAGGCTAGAGGCACGGCGTCGCGATGACCCAAGCGCGGCGCCGATGCCCGCCGGCTCGCCCCGAGTGTGACGCAAGCGTGAACTCGCCGGCGTGCGGCGCGATGCGCCTCGCGGCCCCCACTAGGGTCCGGGCCGCCGGCCGAGGGAGGAGCAGCGCGCCGTGAAGTTGATCACCGCCATCGTCAAGCCGTTCAAGCTCGACGACGTGAAGACGGCCCTCAAGGAGATCGGCATCGCCGGCATGACGGTCAGCGAGGCGCAGGGCTTCGGGCGCCAGGCGGGCCACACCGAGGTGTACCGGGGGGCCGAGTACACGGTCGACTTCGTGCCCAAGGTGCGCATCGAGGTGCTGGCCGCGGAGACCGACGCGGACGGCGTGGTCGAGGCCATCGTCAACGCGGCGCGCACCGGGAAGATCGGCGACGGGAAGATCTGGGTGTCCGACGTGGTCCGCACCGTGCGGGTGCGCACCGGCGAGCTCGACTTCGACGCCCTCTGACATCGGCGCGACGCCCTCTGAGCGGCTCGTTCACCCAGGTCAGGGGGATTGTTCACCGGCCCCGAGACAGCGGTTCACCGCCCGGCTACGGTCGCGGAGAACGGCAGTGGATCGACTCTTTCCACCAGAGAGGGCATCGATGAGCAACCGTCACCGCACCACTGATGTGGTCCTCCCCCACCATGAGGAACGCCGGGTCCAGGCCCGGTCCGAGCGTCACCGGGTGAACAGCGCCCTGGCCGACGTCACCGGACAGATCCTCGGTGGCGCCGAGCCCGACGACGTCGTCGAGCCCGGCGTGGGCTTCCGGGCCGAGCGGCACCACGACCCCGACCGGTCGCGGCCGTCCACCCGGAGGCGCCGGCACTGGAAGCTGAAGATGTGGAAGCGGCGCACCGCCGAGCGGCGCGCCAAGGCGTACATCGAGCGCGCCGCCGGCTGAGGCCGGCGCACTCACACCCCCGCTGGGCCGAAGCACCGTCCTCGCGCGCCCTGACGCGGCACGTGGGGCCGGCGCCACGCTCTCCAGGCGCGGCTCGGGCGGACCCGGCGTGCGCCGGGCCCGCCCGCAACCGGGGGGTTCAGGTGAGCATGACCCCGATCAGACGGGGGTGGGCTCGGGCTCGTCCTCGGTGGACGGGGTCGAGCCATTGCCGAGAACCTTGTCGGCGATCACGTCGAACTCGGGATAGGCGTAGACGCCCATCTCGGGCAGGTCGAGACCGGCGAGCTCGTCGGCCTCCTCCGAGCGGATGCCGCCCTTCATGAGCGCGTTCTGGATCTTGAAGAAGGCGAAGGCCAGGCCGAGCATCACGGTGCACAGCACCAACGCACCCAGCGCCTGCGCACCGAGCTGTCCGAACTCGCCGTTGACGACGCCTTCGATCGACTCGACGTCGGACCCGTTCCAGGCCCCGCCGTAGCTGCCGTTGGCGAAGATGCCGACGCAGAGCACGCCATAGATGCCGCACACACCGTGAACGGCGATCGCCCCGACCGGGTCGTCGACGCCGCGCTTCTCGATGAACTGGGCAGCGTAGATGACCAGGACGCCGGCGGTGCCGCCGATGACGGCCGACCATGCCGGGCTGGTGAACGCGCAGGGCGCCGTGATGGCGACGAGCCCCGCCAGCATGCCGTTGACCATCATGCCCGGGTCGGGCTTGCCGGTCTTGAACATCATGGTGAACATCGCCACGGTGGCGCCGAAGGCGGCGGCGATGGCGGTGTTGGCGGCGACCACGGCGAACTGGACGTCGGTGGCGGCGAACGTCGACGCGGCGTTGAAGCCGAACCAGCCGAACAGCAGGATGAAGCAACCGAGCATCGCCATCGGGACGTGATGCCCGGGGATCGTGTTGGGCGTCTTGTCGGCGTTGTACTTGCCGATGCGGGGCCCCAGCACGAGGGCACCGGCCAGGCCGGCGACGCCGCCCATGGCGTGGACCACGCCCGAGCCGGCGAAATCGACGTAGCCGGCGCCGAGGCCCATGGTGTCCCAGGTCTTGGCCAGCCAGCCGCCGCCCCAGGTCCAGGCACCGAACAGCGGGTAGAAGATGGCGCCGCAGAACAGGCCCCAGCCCACGAACGCCTTCCACTTCCACCGCTCGGCCATGGCCCCGGTGGGGATGGTGGCCGTGGTGTCCATGAAGGCGACCATGTAGAGGAAGAACCCGATGACGGCCGCGCCGCCTGCGGTCTGGATCGAGTCGCCCGACAGCGCGAAGCCGCCCTGCCAGAGGAAGACCCAGTTACCGCTGCCGATCAGCGCGTCGCCGACCGGGAGGTTGTACCCGAAGTCGTAGCCCGGCAGCGGGTAGCTGTAGCCGCCGAACATGAAGGCGTAGCCGAAGAGGAAGTAGCCGACGAATCCGAGGCCGAAGACGGCGAAGTTCGTGGAGACCACGTGCGCCGCATGCTTGGCACGGCAGAACCCGGTCTCGACCAGCGCGAAGCCCGCCTGCATGAAGATGACGAGGACGGCGCCGATCACGATCCACAGCAGGTTCACCTGCTGACCGAGGATCGCGGTCTCGGTCGGTTCGGCGTCTTGCGCGCCGGCGACGCTCGGAGCGAGGAGGACCAGGGCGCCCGCGAGGGCCAGCCCCAATCCTGCTTTCCGCCCGAACGACATGCCGGCTCTCGCGTCACGACGAGGGCCAATGGACATGGGTAAGCGTTCCTTTCAGACGTTCCCGGAGAAAGAGGCCTGACGCCAATGTCTGACCCGATGGTGAACGTATGGACGGGGTGTCACGCGTCCATGTCGCATTGATGAACCGCCGAATGCCATCTGCTTCGTGAACGCGCTGCCTTCGTGGTGCGATCGCGCCGACTCACTGACACAAATCTGAATTTGGCGGATCTGCGGCCTCTCTCCGGCGTGCGCCCACGTCGCACGGCGCATTGCGGATGGACCACACTCACGCCATGCCCGAACAGCAGATGGACCCGCGGAAGGTGCGGATCGGCCTCGCCATGGTGGTCGTCACCGTCGTGATCGCGATTGCGCTCATCGCGGTCGTCGACTCGGCCCTCGTGCGGGCGGTCATGGCCGGCATCGCCGTGCTCGGCATCGTGCGGGCGTTCCTGCTGTACCGGTCGATCCGGGCCGAGCAGGCCGGGGGCTGACCGAGTCCCAACCGCAGGCGCGGGCGCTCAGACGGGCATCTCGCCGATCTCGAGCAGGAAGCCGGCGCCCCGCACCGCGCAGACCGCCATGCCGAGCGGGGCGATGCGCTTGCGCACCCGGCGGACGACGTTGTCGAGCGTCCGCGTCCCCTGGTCGACCTCGGCGGCATCCATCCCGAGGGCGGCGGCCAGGTCGGTTCGGGCCACCATGTAGCCCGTCTCGGACATCAGCGCGGACAGCGCCGCCAGTTCGCCCGGCGGCAGCGCCACCCAGCGGTCGCCGCGGTGCAACAGGCCGTCGGCGTCGATCGAGGCCGGGGCCCGGGCGGCCGCGCGCCGGCGCAGGCGATCGCGGCGCACGTAGAGCTCGACTGCGTCGGCACTGGGGCGCACCCAGTCCTCCAGGGGGTCGGAGGTGACGGGCGGCTCCTCGCCCTCCACGACGATGAGCAGGCGTGGCCTACCCTCACCGGCGAGCTCGGCACGCTGCGCCGCGTCCGCAGGCCAGTGCAGGTCGGTCACGTCGTTCACGTCGTCCACGTTCGTGTGCCTCGACCACCATCGGATGTCCTCCCGGTGCGCGGGCACGGTAGGTCGCGCCTGTTTCGCCCGGGTGTGCCGACTGTGTTGGATCTGTAGCGGACTTCTTACGGATTTCTTACATGTACCACCGGTGCGGTCTTCCCCTTACCTGTAACCACGGCCGCCGTCCGTGAACGCTTTGTGAACGCGATGGCCGGAACATTGCGACATACCCACGCGAGCCTTTAGGCAGGTCGCCGTGCCCGGCATGCCGCTGAAGGACCCGTGGAGCGCCTCCGACCGCTACGTGCCCCGCACGGTCGTGCAGCCCCTCCAGCGCGTCCTCGCCCACGAGGCCGCCGGGGGCGTGATCATGCTGATCGCCGCTGCCGTAGCCATCGTGTGGGCGAACTCGCCGTGGAGCGACTCGTACACCGAGATGTGGCAGACGCCCCTGCGGGTCGAGCTCGGCGGACTGCTGCACCTCGACCACCTGTCGTTGCAGGCCTGGGTCAACGACGCCCTGATGACCGTGTTCTTCCTGCTCGTGGGCGTCGAGATCAAGCGCGAGATCGTCCACGGCGAGCTGCGCGACCCGCGAGCGGTGGCCCTGCCCGTCATCGCCGCGGTGGGCGGCATGCTCGTGCCCGCGGCCATCTACGCCGGCCTCAACGCGGGCGGGCCCGGCAGCGACGGCTGGGCGGTGCCGATGGCGACCGACATCGCCTTCGCCGTGGGCGTGGTGACGCTGGCGGGCAAGCGAGTCCCGCTCGCCGCGAAGATCTTCCTGCTCACGCTGGCGGTGGCCGACGACATCGGGGCCATCGTGGTGATCGCCGTCTTCTACACGGGCGCGCTGTCGTGGGGCTGGTTCGCCTGTGCCCTCGTCTCGCTGGCCGGCATCTTCGTGCTGCGGCGCAGCGACGTGCAGAGCCTCGCCCCGTACATGGCGGTCGGGGCGTTCGCCTGGCTCGCCCTCCTCGAGTCCGGCGTCCACGCCACCCTCATCGGCGTGGCGCTGGGACTGCTCACCCCGGCGTGGCCGCTGCGGTCGCCGCGGCGGTTCCCGCCCGAGGCGCGGCGGGTGATCCACAGGATCGAGGAGGCGTACTACGACCGGGTGCTGACCGAGGAGGAGTTCGCCGAGAACGAGCAGCGCATTGCCGAGGTCGCCCGGCTGGCCATGTTCAGCACGAGCCCGCTCGAGCGCCTCGAGCGGGCGCTGTCACCGTGGGTGGCCTACGTGGTCGTGCCCGTGTTCGCCCTCGCCAACGCCGGGGTCTCCCTCTCGGGCGACGCCATCGGCGGCATCGTGTCCGACCCCGTGACCACGGGCGTCCTCCTCGGCCTGGTCGTCGGCAAGACCGTCGGTGTGTTCGGCTTCACGGCGATCGCGGTCAAGGCGGGCATCGCGCGGCTCCCGACCGGTACGACGTGGCGACACCTGTTCGGCCTCGCCACCGCGGCGGGCGTCGGGTTCACGGTCGCGCTGTTCGTGACCAGCCTCTCGTTCGACACGGCGGCCACGACCGATGCCGCCAAGGTCGGCATCCTCGTCGGCAGCACGATCGCCGGCATCATCGGGTTCACGCTGTTGCGCACGGCGCCGGCCGCGTCGCCGGCCGGCGCCGAGGACGAGGGCCGGGCGGGAGTGCCGTTCGGGGCGACCGCTCTGCCGGAGAGGATCACGGGCGGAGCGGCGGCGTCGGCGCCGACCGCCTGACCGCGCCGCCCGATCTGCTGGGTCCTGCCGGCCCGTCGAGGGGACCGCCCGCGTCAGCGCCGTAGGGGCCCCGGCTGCCGTGTGTCGAAGTCGAGGACGCCCACCCAGGCAGGCCGCACGGCGATGCGGGCCATGCGGGTGATCGGGTCGTCGGCCATCGACAGCAGGCTCGCGGCGGCGTCGTCGCCCAGGTAGCGGCGAGCCGACGACGCGTACTCGGGGACCACCCCGTCGACGTCCTCGACCGTCGCCTCACCCCGGACGAGCAGGACGTGCGGCGGCGAGCCGTCGGTGTCGATGGACAGCGCGACCGCGGGGTTGGCCCGCAGGCTGGCGATGCGCCGCGCCGGGCGGCGGATGTGCGGCGCCGCGACGAACGTGGGCATGACCAGCTCTTCGCCGTTCCAGTGGAACCAGGTGGGCACCACTCGGGGTGTGCCGTCCTCGGCCACGTAGGCGAGGCGCGCCGGGGTCGCCGACGCGAGGAGGTGCACCGCCACCGGGGTGTCGAGCAGCCGCAGGTCGCCCTGGGGCAGGGTCGCGGTCGTGTCGGTGTCGTCGCTCATGTGCGCGTCTCCGGTCGTCGGTTCGGGCCCGTCGACCGTGACGACGGGACCGGGCGCGCCGAACTGATCGCGCCGACGCTCAGAGCCCGGCCGTGGGCCCGCAGCACCCCGACGGCCTCGACGGTGGCGTAGCCCCGCCACTCGAGCGCGGCCGCAGGTGAGTAGGCCCTGAAGTCGATGTCCCACCCGCCGTCCTCGCGCTGACCCGCGGCCAGGCGGTCGAGGTCGGCGGCGACGACGTCGTCGGCGAGGTACTTCCGCAGCGGTGTGTCCGGCGCGGGGGAGAACTCGAGCAGCCGGATCACCTCGTCGGCCAGCCCGCCCTCGACGGGCAGCGTCCCGTCGGCCGGCACCGCCCCGGCCCAGCGCCGCCAGCACGTCGCCGGCCTCGCCGGCCCCTGTCCGACCGACGAGGGCATCGAGGAACCGCAGGCCGTACAGCAGCTCGAGGGTGTGGGCCGGGCCGCCCTGCGCAACCATCGTCGCCAGGCAGAAGCGCGTCGCCGTGGCCAGCCACGGGTGGGCGGCGACCGCCGGGTCGTGACGGGCCACGCGCTGCGCCACCGCGGCGACCGCCGTGGTGATGTGCAGCGACGAGACGTCGGGGTCGGCGCCGGCCCAGAACGGCGCGGTGGCCGTGGCGTCGCCGATGGGCAGGGCGAACGGGAGCCCCCCGTCCGGGAGCGAGACCGCCGCCAGCCAGTCGCACAGCGCGGCGGCCCGCGGGCTCGTGACGGGGGCGACGTCCTCGAACACCTCGAAGGCGTGCATCGCCCCCACCGGCTGGCTCTCGACGGCCCGGAGGTCGGGCTCGAGCGCGCCGTAGCCGCCGTCGGGGTTGCGGTATGCCTCGATCGCCGCCAGCGCGAGGGCGGGGTCCCCGTCCTCGAAGCGCACGGCGAAGCGCCGCCGCTCGAGCAGCCGGGCGTGGGATGTCATGAAACGGGACACGGCGCCGAGGTCTACGGCGGGGTCGATGGTCATGTCGCGAGCATGCGCCACGACCGGAGCGCGGGTCTTGGACGGATCGGACATCTGGTCGTCGACCGATGACTCCGGCGCCGAGCCGGCGTCATACGAGGTGACGCCCGCGAGGGCGAGGAGGACGCGCCCCCGATGTCGACGTACGTGCTGATCCCTGGAGCGGGGTCCGATCCCTGGTACTGGCACCTCGTCGTGCCCGAGCTGACGGCACGGGGCCACGACGTCGTGACTCCCGACCTTCCGTGCGACGACGATGCCGCCGGCCTGGCCGAGTACACGGACGTCGTCGTCGACGCCATAGGCGACCGCCGCGACCTCGTGCTCGTCGCCCAGTCGATGGGCGCGTACACGGCGGGCCTCGTGTCCACCCGGATGCCGGTCGACCTGCTGGTGCTGGTGGCGGCCATGACGCCGCGGCCGGGCGAGACCGGTGGGGAGTGGTGGGCCAACACCGGCCAGGCCGAGGCGCAGCGGGCGCAGGCCGTCCGCGAGGGGCGCGATCCCGACGACGACAGCCCCGAGACGATCTTCCTGCACGACGTGCCCCCCGACGTGGCGGCCGAGTCCGCCCACCACCTGCGGCCGCAGTCCGGCACGCCGTTCTCGACGCCCTGGCCCCTGGCCGCGTGGCCGGACGTGCCCACCCGGTTCCTGCTGTGCCGCCACGACCGCCTGTTCCCGGCCGACTTCCAGCGCCGCGTCGTCGCCGAGCGCCTCGGCCTCGTCCCCGACGAGATGGACGGGGGGCACCTGCCGGCCCTCGCCCACCCGCGCGAGCTGGTCGAGCGGCTGGAGTCGTTCCGGACGGCGAGCGCGTCCCTCCCCCGCTCGGGCTGACCCGAACTCGGGTCTCCACTGGGACCGGTGCCAGCATGAGGCGGTGCAGACCGGACCGCGGCGGTGACGCCGCTCGAGGGCGCGCTGCTCGCCCTCGCCGGGCTGGCGGCCGGGATCGCCAACGCCGTGGCGGGCGGTGGGTCGCTGCTGTCGTTCCCGGCGCTGCTGGCGGCGGGGTACCCGGCCGTCGACGCCAACGTCACGAACACCGTGTCCCTCTGGCCCGGCTACCTGAGCGGCGGCCTCGCCTACCGGGACGACCTGCGCGCGCAGCGCGACAGGGTGGTGGCGCTGGCCGTCACGGGTGCGCTCGGCGGGGCGGCGGGGACGGTCCTGCTGCTCGTCGCGCCGCCCGATGTCTTCGAGGCGATCGTCCCTTACCTCGTGCTCGTGGCCGTGGGCTTGCTGGCTGCACAGCCCCGCATCGCGGCCCGGGTCCGCCGGCAGCGAGACCGCCCGACCACCCGCCCCGACCACCACGGGCTGCCCTTGCACATGTCCATCTTCGCGTCGGCCACCTACGGCGGGTACTTCGGCGGCGGGCTGGGCGTGATCCTGCTCGCCGTGCTGGGCATCTTCCTCCCCGACGACCTGACGCGCCTCAACGGGCTGAAGAACGCCCTGTCGCTCGTCATCAACACGGTGGCGCTGGTGGGCTTCGGCCTGTTCGGGCCGGTGGCGTGGGCGGCGGTGGCGGTGATCGGCCCGGCCAGCCTGGCCGGCGGGGTGGTCGGCAGCCGGCTCGCCCGCCGGTTGTCCGCCACCGTGCTGCGCCGGGTGGTCGTCGTGTGGGGCACGGCCGTGGCCATCCGCCTGCTCGTCGGCTGACACCGCACGACCGCCCCGCGGCCTCGGCCGGTACCGGCGTCTCGCTACCGTCCCGCGCATGACCACCTGCGACGAGTGCGGGTTCACCTACGACATGGCGACGGCCGAGCATGCCGGCGTCGCCATCGTGGCCGGTGTCGCCGACGTGGCGTCGGCCCTGCTGGCGCCGGGGGCCGACCCGTCTCGCCGTCGCCGTGCCGACACATGGTCGCCGCTCGAGTACGGCTGCCACCTGCGCGACGTGCTTCTCGTCCAGCGCGAGCGCGTCCTCGAGGCGCGGCGCGTGGTGACGCCGGGGTTCTCGCCGATGGGCCGAGACGAGCGCGTCGAACACGACGGCTACGCCGACCAGGACCCTGGCGACGTGGTCCGCCAGTTGGGCGACGCCGCCGCGCTGTTCGCCAACGTGCTCGCCCGCCTCGGCCCCGGAGACTGGGACCGGACCGTGCTCTACAACTACCCGCAGCCCGCCGAGCGCCCGCTGCGCTGGGTTGCGGTGCACACGGTGCACGAGGTCGTGCACCACACGCTCGACATCCGCCGGCAGCAGACGGCGCCGGGCGGCGAGCCGATCCTGACCCCCGTGGAGATCCGCCCGCGCCGAGGCGACCGACCTCCCTGCCCTGACCGCCATCCAGAACGCGCTGATCGGGTCGACCACGTACGAGTGGACGGAGACGCCGTACACGGTGGAGGACCGCGAGGCGTGGCTCGCCGACCGTCGCCGGGCCGGCGACCCCGTGCTGGTGGCCGTCGACGGCGACGAGGTGGTGGGGTTCGCGGCCTACAGCGACTTCCGCGACACGCAGCGGTGGCCGGGATACCGGTTCACGGTCGAGCACTCGGTCCACGTGGCCGCCGAGCCATCAGGGCGCCGGGATCGGCCGGGCCCTGCTGCTCGCGCTCGTCGACCGCGCCAGGCAGGCGGGCAAGCGGGTGATGGTCGCCGCCATGGACAGCTCGAACACGGGCTCGATCGCGTTCCACGCCCGCCTCGGGTTCGTCGAGGTGGCCCGCATGCCCGGCGTCGGCGAGAAGTGGGGCCGGCGGCTCGACCTGGTCCTGATGCAGCTGGAGCTGGGCGAGAATTCCCCCGCATTGACATATTCCGATATCGACATATGATCGTTCCATGGCTCGCACCCCGACGACGACCGATGCGTTCAACGCCGTCGCCGAAGCGAGCCGCCGTGACCTCCTCGACGCCCTCGGCACCGAGGAAGCCACGGTCGGCGAGCTCGTCGACCGACTCGGCCTCAGCCAGCCCCAGGTGTCCAAGCACCTGGCGGTGCTGCGGGCGGTCGGCCTCGTGCTCGTCCGTGTGGACGGCCGCCGACGCTGGTACCGGGTCAACGGGCCGGCGCTGAAGCCCGTCCACGACTGGGTGCGCACCTTCGAGCGCACCTGGAACACCCGACTCGACCGGCTCGACGACCTCGTCGCCGAGCTCAATGACCAGGAGCAAGCACCATGACCAGCAACGACACGGTCGGCAACCGCCACGGCACCGCCGTCGTGACCCGGCCGTCCGACACCGAGCTCCGCGTCGTCCGGGTCTTCGACGCCCCCGCCGCGCTGCTCTTCAAGGCCTGGACGACCCCTGAGCTCGTCCAGCGCTGGTGGGGCTATGAGACCTCCGAGTGGATCCAGTGCGACGTCGACCTGCGCGTCGGCGGCACGTGGCGCTGGGTCATCAAGGAGAACGGCTTCGAGGTCGCGTTCCGGGGGGTCTACAAGGAGATCTCCCCGCCCCACCGGCTCGTGAACACCGAGCTGTACGAAGGGGTCCCGGGCGCCACCGACGACGACGCCGCCCTCGTGACCACCACCTTCGACGAGGTCGACGGCGTCACCACCCTGACCCAGGTGTCCGAGTTCGCCCAGAAGGAGCACCTCGACGCCGCCGTCGAGTCGGGCATGGAGGGCGGGATCCAGGTCTCGTTCGACCGCCTCGAGGACGTGGTCCGCGCCGAGGCGTGATCGGGCGGGCGGGCGCCCCCTCCCGCACGGCGCCCGCCCGCCGCCTGCGGCTCCTCTCCCGAACCTCGACGCCCGGCTCGCGGATCTTGACGCGTTCTTGATGGCCGGAGGCCCAGGTCGCTGGCACACTGCGGCCGTTCGACACGCGACGGCGGTGGCAGGGTGACAGGAGCACGACGGTGACCGGAGCACAGACGGCGCCGTGCACGGTGGCCGGCTGCCCCGGGTCGATCGTCGACGGGTACTGCGACACCTGCGGCATGGCGCCGCGTGCCCAGGCCACGTCGCCGACGTTCCCGATGGGCCGGGCGGCGGCGATCCCACGCTTGCGCCCGTCGCGCCACCCGGGGTCCCACCGCCGCCCCGACGGCACGGTCTCGACCTCGGCCTCCGGCCGGACGGGCTCGCGGTCGACCGGCTCCCGGCGCAGCAGCTCGATGCGCACCGGCATCGGGCTCGGGCTCGTCGAGGTGCCGTCCGTCCCGACGGTCGACCCGGCCACCGCGGTCATGGCCGTCGCCGAGGTCCCCGAGGACAAGCGGTTCTGCTCGAGCTGCGGCGAGCCGGTCGGCCGCGCCCGCGGCGGCCGACCCGGGCGGACCGACGGCTTCTGCCCCCACTGCGGCGGCCACTTCGCGTTCACGCCCCGCCTCGAGCCGGGCGAGATCGTCGGCGGCCAGTACGAGGTGCTCGGCGCGCTGGCCCACGGGGGCCTCGGGTGGATCCACCTGGCCCGCGACCGCGCCGTGTCCGACCGGTGGGTGGTGCTCAAGGGCCTGCTGGACACGTCCAGCGAGGATGCCGCGCTGGCGGCGGTCGCCGAGCGCCGCTTCCTGGCGTCGCTCGACCATCCCGCCCTGGTCAAGATCTACAACTTCGTCACCCACGACGACGCGGGCTACATCGTCATGGAGTACGTGGGCGGACAGAGCCTCAAGGCGGTCCAGAAGGAGCGGCAGGTCGCCAACGGCGGGCGCATCGACCCGCTCCCCGTCGACCGGGCGGTGGCGTACATGCTCGGCGTGCTGCCGGCCATGGCGTACATGCACGGCGAGGGACTCGTGTACTGCGACATGAAGCCCGACAACGTGATGCTCACGGGCGACGGGCTGAAGATCATCGATCTGGGCGGCGTGCGCCGGATCGACGACGAGGACGCGGCGATCTACGGGACGGTGGGGTTCCAGGCCCCCGAGGTCGCGGAGGTGGGGCCGAGCGTCGCCAGCGACCTGTTCACGATCGGGCGCACGCTCGCCGCGCTCGTCCTCGACTTCCGCGGCTACCAGACGGGGTATGCCCACACGCTCCCGCCGCCCGACGAGCAGCCGCTGCTGGCCGGCCACGAGTCGCTGCACCGCTTCCTCCTCAAAGCCACGGCCTACGACCCCGACGACCGCTTCGTCTCGGCCGACGAGATGGCCGAGCAGCTCGTCGGTGTGCTGCGGGAGGAGGTGGCTGCTCGCGGCGAGGTGCGGCCGGCCGTGAGCGCGCTGTTCGGTCCCGACGTCGCCGTCGGCCGGGCGGACCTGGCCGCGGAGGCGACGCCCGGCTGGCGCGCCCTGCCCGTCCCCAAGGTCGACCCGTCGGACCCTGCTGCGGGCACCGTCCTCGGCCTCGGCGACCTGCCGCCCGCCGCCGTCATCGCCACGCTGACCTCGGGGGCCACGCCGGTCGACTCGCCCGAGGTCGTCGTGCGGACGGCCCGCGCCCACCTGGCGCTCGGCCAGCCCGACGAGGCGTCGACGGAGCTCGACCGGCTGGGCGACCTGCGCGACTGGCGCGTGTGGTGGCACCGCGGGCTCGTGGCGCTGGCCACCGGGCGGGCGGACGACGCCGTCGACTGGCTCGACCCGGTGTGCACCGACCTGCCGGGCGAGGTGGCGCCCCGGTTCGCCCTCGCGGTGGCCGCCGAGGCCGGGGGCGACCTCGATCGGGCCGAGGGGCTGTACGCCCGGGTCCTGACCGTCGATCCCGGGTTCGTGTCGGCTGCGTTCGCGCTGGCCCGTGTCCGCCTCGCCCGGGGCGACCGGGCGGGCGCGGTGGCGGGGTACGAGCGGGTGCCCGTGGCGTCGAGCGCCCGACCCGCGGCCGACCTCGCCAGCGTGCGGGCGCTCACCGGCGACGCGGGCACGCCCGCCACGGTCGACGACCTCGTGCGGGCGGGGCAGATCGTCGAGCGGCTCGACCTCGACCCGGTGCGACGGGCCGCGCTGGAGCGCGACCTCTACCGCGCAGGGCTCGCGGTGGTGGATGGTGTCGCCCCGCTCTCCGGCAACGGCGTCGCACCCGTCCTCGGGCGACGCCTGACCGAGACCGACCTCCGCCGCGGGCTCGAGCACGCCTGCCGCGTGCTGGCCAAGGCGGCGCCCACCCGCGACGAGCGCGTCCGCCTCGTCGACGAGGCGAACCAGTCACGACCCCGGACGCTGGTGTGAGCGGCACGACGGCGTCCTGGTTCGTCGTGGTCCGCGCCGACCGCGCCCTGTACGAGGCGCGCGAGGTCACCCACGTGCGGTTCCCCGTCGGGACGCCCGACCGAACCGTCGCCCTGACCGGCGACGAGGTGACCATCGGCCGCCGCAGCGACTCGCTCGGCACGGCGCCCGCCATCGACCTCGCCGGCCCGCCCGAGGACGGCGGCGTGTCGCACCGCCACGCCTCCCTCGTCCGCGCCGACGACGGGACCTGGGCCCTCGTCGACCACGGTTCGACGAACGGGACGTGGCTCAACGACGCCACCGAGCCCCTGACGCCGGGCGAGGCGGCGCCACTGGTCGACGGCGACCGGTTCGCGGTCGGCCTGTGGACCCGGATCGAGATCGCCCAGGGGGAGGCGCCGTGACTGTCGCCGCGCCGCCGAGTGCGCCCGGCATCGCGCCGGTGCCGCCCGGCGCGGGGGCTCCGCCTGCCCCCGCCGCGCCTCGCGCGCCGCGGCCCTCCCGCTGGGTCACGCCCACCGTGCTCGTCGCCGCCCTCGTCGCGCTGCTGGCGACGGCGGTGGGGCTGGGCTGGGCCGGCCGGAACGCGGTGGCGGGCCAGCAGTCCGCGCTGCGCACCATCGGGCGGGAGACAGCGCCCGACGTGGCGGCGGCGAACGACATCTCGTTCTCGCTGGCCGACATGGACGCCAACCTGGCCAACCACCTGCTCGTCGGCGAGCGCGCCGACCTGGGGCTCACCCGGGCCGAGACCGACGAGTTCTACGCGGAACGCCGCGCCACCGTGACCGGCCAGCTGGCCACCGCGGCCGCCAACGCCCGCGACGACGCCGAGCGGACGGCGGTGGCCGAGCTGCTCGACGGGTTGGGGGCCTTCGAGGCCCACGCCGCGACCGCCCGGGTGCTGGCCGACGGCGGAGACGCCGCCGGCGCGCTGGCGGCGTACCGGCAGGCCACCGACCTGATGCACGACGAGCTCCTGCCCGCGGCCGAGCGGCTCAGCGCCGCCAACGTCGACGGGCTCGAACGGGCCTACGACGACGCCCGATCGGGCGCCTCGCGCCGGCTGGCGCTGGTCGTCGGGCTCGGCGTGGTGCTGCTCGCGCTGCTCGTCGCCGTCCAGGTCTTCCTCCACCGGCGCACCCGGCGGCTGCTCAACCCGGCGCTGCTGCTGGCCACGCTCGTCGCCGCCGGTCTCCTCGGGAGCCTGGTGGTGGTGCTGCGGGGCGGCGCCGAGGACCTCCGGGCTGCCAACAGGGACGCGTTCGCCTCGGTCCTCGCCCTCTCGACCGCCCGCTCGGTCGCGTACGACGCCAACGCCGACGAGAGCCGCTACCTGATCGACCCCGAACGCGCCGCCGACTACGAGGCGGCGTTCCTGTCCCGCACGGCCCAGCTCGTCGACATCCCCGGCGCCGGGTTGGACACGTTCGACGACGAGTTCGCCGCCGCGCTGGACCGGGTCCGGGCGAGCGAGTCCGACGAGGACGTGACGTTCGACGGCTACTTCGGCACGGCCCTGCGCAACATCACGTTCCCCGGTGAGCGCGACGCCGCGCTGACGACGCTCGACGCGTACGCGACGTACCAGGTCGACGACCGCCGGATCCGCGCCCTCGAGCTCAGCGGCGACCACGCCGAGGCCGTGCGGTTCTGCCTGTCGTACGACGAGGGCGACTCGAACTGGGCGTTCGCCCGCTTCGACGAGTCGCTCACCGCCTTCCGCGACCTCAACCAGGGCTGGTTCGAGCGGTTCGTCGACCGCGGCGAGGACCGGCTCGACGGCTGGGGGCTCCGTGCGCTCGGGGCGGCCGCGGTCGTGGCGCTGCTCGCGGTCGTGGGCCTGCGACGGCGCATCGCGGAGTACGCGGCCTGAGGCCGCGCGGCACGGCACCGAGGGAACACCGCGCACCCGACCGCAGCCCTGTACTCTCCGACTCGCATTCGCAGAGGCTCGGGCGCCACGCCGCGGGCCGGGGATGTTGGGGGTGTTCAGTGGACGTGATCGTCCTGATCGGCCGGGTTCTCTTCGTCGCGATCTTCCTGGGCTCGGGGGTCGCTCATCTCACGCAGACCCGCGACATGGCCGACTTCACGAGCAGCAAGGGGATCCCGAACGCAAGGCTGCTCGTGCAGCTGTCGGGTGTCCAGATGCTGGTCGGCGGCCTGATGGTCCTGCTCGGCGTCTGGATGGATCTGGGGTTCCTGATCCTCGCCGCCTTCCTGCTGCCGGCCGCGTTGCTGTTCCACGCGTTCTGGAATGTGGAGGACCCCGCGCAGCTCAACGTGGAGCGCGCGCAGTTCATGAAGAACCTGTCGCTGACGGGCGCGTGCCTGGCGTTGTTCGCGCTCGTGGCGTACGTCGGTCCCGACCTCGGCCTGACGATCACCGAGCCCCTCTTCAACCTCGACTGACGGCGAACGTAGGCGACCGCGGCGCCATGGCGATCGTCGTGCGCCCTGCCAGCCCGGACGATGCTCCCGAGCTCCAGGAGATCGAACGCTTGGCCGGCGAGCGCTTCCGCGATGTCGGGATGCCGGAGATCGCCGACGACGAGCCGCTGTCGTTGGACGCCCTTGCCGGCTACGCGCGGGCCGGGCGGTCGTGGGTCGCGCTCGGCCAAGCCGGAACACCAATCGGTTACGTGGTCGCCGATGTCGTCGACGGCGACGCGCACATCGAGCAGGTCAGCGTCCGACCGGATCACCAGGGCGCCGGCGTGGGTCGGGCGCTGATCGATCAGGTGCGGACGTGGGCGCTGGCGTCCGGCATGGATGCGCTCACCCTCACCACGTTCCGGGACGTCCCGTGGAACGCGCCGCTGTACGAGCACCTCGGGTTCCGAGCGCTGGCCGACGGCGAGCTCGGACCGGAGCTGCGCGCCCTCCGGGACGCCGAGACCGCCCACGGCCTCGACCCCGCGAGCAGGGTCTGCATGCGCCTGGACCTCCTCGGTGACGCACCTGATGCGCCCTGACGTGGCCCTGCCGTGAGTCGACGGGGAGCGACATGACATCGTTGCGCGCACGATGTTCACCGCCGACCCCGACGCCGACCTCGAGTACTCGCTCTCGGAGTGGCGACGCTGGCGCAAGCGCCGGCGCCTGGCCGACGTCGACTGGATCGACGCCGTCTACCGCGCCGAGCTGACCGGCCTCGCCTGCGCCTTCGCGTTCTACGGACTGGCCGGGATCATCGGCGACGGCGCGCTCACGACGGCGCAATTGGCCACGGTCACCGCTGACGGCGACGCCTGGCTCGCTCTCGCCACCGCGCTGGCCGTCGCCGTGGGCATCCGGTCGGGGTGCCGCGGTGGCCCGCTGGTCCTCGAGCAGGCCGAGGTCCGACATGTGCTGCTCGCACCCGTCGACCGCGGGCGCGCCCTGCGCGGCCCGGCGCTGCGCCAGCTCCGCTTCCTCACGTTCGCGGCGACGGTGGGTGGCCTGGCCGCCGGGTTCCTGGCGGCCCACCGGCTGTCGGGTTCGACAGGAGCGTGGGTGGCGAGCGCCGCCGTCTTCGCGATGGTGACCACGGCCCTGGCGTTCGGGGCCGCCCTGCTGGCCTCGTCGTGGCGCGTGCCGTCGTGGATCGGCACCGCGATCGGCGTCACGCTGGTCGCGGCCGCCGCAGGAGACGTGGTCGGCGTCGTCCCCGCCTCGCCCACCGTGCCCTGGGGCCGCATCGGGCTGTGGCCGGTGCGGCCCGTCTGGCCGGGCCTGGTGGCGATCGCCGTGTCACTCGCCGTGCTGGCGGCCGGCCTGCTGCGCGTGGGGCGGGTCTCGATCGAGTCGGCCGAGCGGCGGTCCACGCTCGTGGGCCAGCTGCGGTTCGCGGCCACGCTGCAGGACGTCCGAACGGTCGTCGTCCTCCGCCGCCAGCTCGCCCTCGAGCTGCCCCGGCTGCGGCCGTGGGTGCGCCTGCGGGTGCGGGGCACCGAGCGGCTGCCCGTGTGGCGGCGCGGCTGGCGCGGGGTCCTGCGCTGGCCGGCGGCTCGGGTCGGTCGGCTCGTGCTGCTGGCCGTGGTGGCGGGCCTGGCGCTGCGCGGCGTGTGGGCGGGCACGACGCCCCTGCTGGCGCTGGCCGGCGCCGCGCTCTTCCTCGCCGGGCTCGACGCCGCCGAGCCGATGTCGCAGGAGCTCGACCACCCGAGCCTCAGCGGATCGACCCCCGTGGACCCCGGGGGCCTCCGCGTCCGCCACCTCGCGGTGACCGCGGCGGTGATGATCGTCGTGGCCGCCATCGGGGCCGTCGCCGCGCTGCTGGTCGACCCCGGTGGTGGCGGCCTGGCGCTGGCGCTCATCTGCGCCCCCCCGGCCGCGATGGGCGGCGTCGCCGGGGCCGCCGCCAGCCTGGTCGGGGTGCCCGACCCGCTGGAGGCGCTGCTGATGCCGCCCGAGGTCACCGGCGCCCTCCAGGCGTTCCGCGTCGTGCGCCCGCTGCTGCTGGCCATCGCCGGCACCCTGCCCGTCCTCGCGGCCCGAGCGGCGGAGAACGCCGGCACGTCGGCGCTCGCGGGCGCGGGTGCGGCGGCGGGCGGGGTCACCCTCGGCTTCGTGCTGGTGGTGGGATGGCTGTGGCAACGCGACAAGCTGCAGGGCGTGCTGCAGTCCGCCGTCGCCCGACCGGAGCCCGCCCGGTGAGCGGTCCCTCCCCCCGCCCCCGGTCGGCCCCGCCCGCGCTCGCGGCGCATGGGGCCACCAAGGCCTACGCCGACCTCGTGGCGCTCGCACCGCTCACCCTGTCGATCGCCCGCGGCGAGCGGGTGGCCCTGGTGGGCCACAACGGCTCGGGGAAGTCGACGTTCCTGCGCCTGGCCGCGGGCATGCTCGACCTCAGCGGCGGCGAGATCGAGGTGTCGGGGGCGCCGATCGGATCGCCCGAGGCGCGGGCCGCCACGTCGTTCATCCCCGACAACCCGGTCCTCTACGACGACCTGAGCGTGCGCGAGCACCTCGCCTACATCGCCAGCCTGCACGGCGTCGACGCCTCCGAAGACGAGCTCGACTCGCTCATCGACGCGATCGGCCTCGCGCCGCGGGCCGACGATCTCCCGGCCCGGTTCAGCCGCGGCCTGCGGCAGAAGGCGGCCATCGCGGTGGGGCTCGTGCGGCCGTTCGGGCTGCTGCTGGTGGACGAGCCGTTCGTGGGCCTAGACGTCCAGGGCCGCGAGGCGCTGCTCGACCTGCTCGACCACGCCCATGCCATCGGCGCCGCCATCGTCGTCGCCACGCACGACCCCGGCTACGTCGAGCGGGTCGATCGGTGCATCGCCCTGCGCGACGGCGAGCTCATCCACGACGGACCGGCGACGCCGGCCGACATGGTGCGCCTGGTGGGTGCCGGCGACGCGGTGGACGGGGCGGCGTCGGGCTGAGCCGGACGGTCGTGGGGCGTGACCGACGGATCCGTCAGCCAACATGCACCGCCGCTCACGCGCTGGTCCGTCTGCCCGCACCGAGCGCGCGACGGATGCGAGCGACCTGCCCCACGAGGCCGTCGTGGTGGGCACCGCGCCAGTAGACGTGGCCGCAGGCCACGCAGCGGCGGAACTCCTCGACGCGGGCTCGGGTCACGGGACCCAGGCGATCGATCACCTCGGCCTTCGGCACCGTCACCAGCGCTGCCGCCGCAGCGGAGGCAGCGGGAGAACGGGGCGAGACGGTCGGCGAGGTCCAGCCGGCGGATCACGTCGACGACCTGGACCTGCGGGTCTCCCGACCGGACGTACAACCCGTGGGTCACCTCCCGTCGCTTGAGCAGCCCACGGTCACGGGTCAGCAGGATCCGGCGCTCCCGCCGACCGATCGCCGCCAGCTTCTCGTCGGTCAGGTCGTTGCCCCAGCGGGTGTCGAAGCCGACCAGCCGCAACAGCCGGGCGAGCCGGCCGAGGTGGACGTCGGCGACGAAGCGGGGGTCGCGCAGCGGTGCCGGGCGCAGGCGACCGATGGGACCGATGTCGACGCGCTCGAACACCGGGTACACGGCCAGCCGAGCGCCGGGGTCGGGGCGGTGGTCGAAGCCGACCGGCTCGCCGTCGACCACCACGAGGTCGATCTCGGTGTGCGGGATGCCGAGGGCCTCGACGATGTCCTTGACGGTCTGGTGCGGCCGCACGGGTCGCGACAGCGTGGTGCCCCGCGCGTCGGAGGGCAGGAAGTCGTTCAGCTCGGCGTAGGCCCGGACCTCGACGTGGCACCCACCGTCGTTCACGACCACGGTGTGCGGATGCGCTCGACGGCCTGGCCGTCGACGGTGAGGTCGAGTCGCTCCTGGTAGAAGCAGACGAGCGACCGCACCGGCATCGCATCGTCGAGCGGATCCTCGTAGCTCCACGCGATGGCGTCGAGCTCGTCGCCGCCCACCGTCGCGGCGTAGTGGGTCGCCTGACCCTTGTAGGCGCAGGTGGTGCGGTGGTCGGTCTCGCGCAGCTCGACCCGCACGTCGTCGCGGGGCATGTAGTAGCGGACCAGCGGGAACACGCCCTCGAACAGCATCCGGCACCGCGTCGACTCGGCGAGGACCTGGCCGTCGTGCTCGAGCCGGACCGGCCGGGAGCTGTGCCGAACGTCGATCCGATGGAACGGGTCCCGCGGATGGCTGACGATCGGCTCGTCCTCCTCCCACCAGTCGAAGGCCTCGAAGTCGAGCACCACGTGGTCGTCGAGGTCGGGATCGGCGATGCGGAACGCGGCCGCCGGGCGGGTTGCGTCCTCGGACACGACGTCGAGCTGCTCGCCGGGAGCCGTGTGCACGGCGAAGGGGATGCTCGGATCGAGCACCGTCGGCCAGTCCGGCCCGAAGGAGAGGGGCTCGTGGTCGGGCGCGGGCGCGTCGTCGGCCGCCTGCAGGGTGGCGGCGACGTCCGCGATCGGCACCGCGTACGACGGCACGACCCGTCTCGGTTCCCAGACCAGCACGGCTCGTGTCGTGTCGGCGACGACCGCGTCGCCCACCCCGGCGCGCACCCGCTTCGGTGTCGGCTGGTACCGCACCTGGTCGAACGCAGACCACATCTGCCGCTCCATCGAGACCGCCATGACGCCATCGTGCGCCGCGCCGGTGCCGACGGCAACCGACGGCCTACCCGAGAACGCCGAGCGCCGTGGCGGTGACGACGCGCGCGGCCTGGTCGGCCTCGAGCCGTTGGGCGGTGCGCAGGCGTTCCCACGTCTCCCAGCTGGTCAGCGCGTCCAGCGCCTCGATCGCCTCGGCCCGCTCGCGCGGGCGCAGCGCCGTCAGCTCCGGTGCGAACAGCCCGGCGAGGTGGTCACGCAGGATCAGGTCGGCGCGTGCGAGCTCGGCCGCGATGGGCCGCGACCGCGGGGCGAGGCGGATCGCCATCCGCCGGACGGGGGCGATCGTCTCGAACAAGCGCGTGCGCTGCGCCACCAGTGCGGACATCCGCGACTCGACTCGCCCCGTCGCCTCGGGCGCCGCGAACAGGTGGGCCACCCGCTCGATCTGCGCCACGATCGCCGCGGCATGGAGGGCGTCGACGTCCTGGAAGAGCCGAAAGATCGACCGCATCGACACGGCGGACCGATCCGACACCTGCTGGGCCGTGGGGTGGAGCTCGCCCTCCTGGACCAGGTCGAGGAGCGCCTCGACGACGAGCCGGCGGGTGCGCTCGGCGCGCAGGATGCGGCCGTCGGTCAGAGGGGCGCCGGACGCCGCCGTTCTGCTGCTCACGACCCTGACGCTAGAAAGTCGGCACAAAGTATGTCAATACTTGTCGGGGTCTGCGGACGTGAGGGGAGCACGAGGTGAGCACATCAGGCGATGGGACGGGGACGACGGCGTTCACCGGGCGGATCGGTCGCACGCTCCGGGACTCCGAGCCGGCCTGGCCGGCCGTGCCCCGGGCGAGGGAGGGGGCGCCGAACATCGTGCTCCTCGTGCTCGACGACGTCGGCTTCGCCCAGCCGTCCCCCTTCGGGGGCGGGTGCGAGATGCCGACGCTGGAGCGGCTGGCGGCCCGCGGGCTGCGCTACACGAACTTCCACGCCACGCCCCTGTGCTCGCCGACCCGTGCCTGCCTCCTGAGCGGCCGCAACCACCACGCAGTGGGGGTCGGCGCGCTGGTCGAGCTGTCGATGGGCTTCCCCGGGTACCACGGCATGGCCGGCCCCGACCAGGCCTTCCTGCCCGCCATCCTGCGCGACGCGGGGTACAACACCTTCGCGGTCGGCAAGTGGCACCTCAGCCCGCCCACCGAGACGTCGAGCGCCGGCCCGTACCGCACCTGGCCCCTCGGTCGGGGCTTCGAGCGGTACTACGGGTTCATGGGGGGCGACACGAGCCAGTGGTTCCCCGACCTGGTGCAGGACAACACGCCGATCGCACCCCCGGCCGCGCCCGAGGAGGGCTACCACCTCAACGCCGACCTCGCCGACCACGCCATCCAGATGATCAAGGACGCGCACGTGGCCGCGCCCGACAAGCCGTTCTTCCTGTACTACGCCACGGGTGCGGGCCACGCGCCCCACCACGTGGAGCCCGAGTGGGTGGAGCCGTACCGGGGGCGCTTCGACCAGGGATGGGACGCCTACCGCGCCGAGGTGTTCGACCGTCAGGTGGCGGCAGGCATCGTGCCGGAGCACACCCGGCTGTCCGAGCGCGACCCCGACGTGCCCGCGTGGGACGACCTCGACCCCGACTCCCGGCGCATGTTCGCCCGCCAGATGGAGGTCTACGCCGGGTTCCTCACCCAGACCGACCACCACGTCGGCCGCGTCCTCGACTTCGTCGAGAGCCTGGGCGAGCTCGACAACACGATCGTCGTCGCCGTCTCCGACAACGGCGCCAGCGCCGAGGGCGGGCCGGCGGGCACCTTCAACGAGTCGCTGTTCTTCAACTTCGTGCCCGAGCGACTCGACGACAACCTTCGCCACTACGACGGTTGGGGCGGGGTCGACACGTTCCCGCACTACTCGTGGGGGTGGACGTGGGCCGGCACCACCCCGTTCCGGCGGTGGAAGCGGGAGACGTACCGTGGCGGCGTCAGCGAACCGTGCATCGTCTCGTGGCCGGCCGGCATCGCGGACCACGGTGCGGTCCGCCACCAGTACGCCCACGCCATCGACGTCCTCCCCACCCTGCTGGACGCGGCGGGCATCCCGTCGCCCGAGGTGGTGGCGGGCGCACCCCAGCAGCCGTTCCACGGGGCGAGCCTGGCCCCTTCGTTCGCCGATGCCGGCGCACCGGCGCCGAGGGCGACGCAGTACTTCGAGATGCACGGCTACCGCGCCATCTACCACGACGGGTGGCGGGCCGTGTGCCCGTTCGCCGGACCGAGCCTGGCCGAGGCCGCCGAGCGGGGACGTGACTTCCGGTTCACCGAGCTGACACCCGAGCTCCTCGACGAGATGGACCGGAACGAGTGGGAGCTGTTCGACCTCGAGGCCGACCCGGCCGAGACGACCGATCTTGCCGCGGCCGAGCCCGAGCGGCTCGAGCGGATGATCGCCCTCTGGTACGAGGAGGCCGAGCGCTACGGCGTGCTGCCCCTGTCCTCACCCCGCGGGCGGGCGCGGCCCCGGCCCGACGGGCAGCGGTCCCCGCGCACGGTCGAGTTCCTTCCCGGAGCGGCGCCGCTCACGTTCACGATGGCGCCCCGGGTCGTCGGGCGCTCGTACTCGATCACCGCCGAGGTGGTGATCCCCCCGGGCGGGGCCGACGGGGTGCTCCTGACCCAGGGCGGCCGCCACGTGGGCTTCGCCCTCTACCTGCAGGGCGGCCGTCTCCACCACGTCCTCAACTACGTGGGTCTCGAGCAGTTCCGGGTGACGGCTCCCGACCCGGTACCGGAAGGCCGGCAGGTCCTGCGCTACGAGTTCGAGCGCGCGGGCGACGCCGTCGACATGTTCCACGGCCGGGGCGTCCCCGGCCGCTCGAAGCTTTACGTGGGCGACGCGCTGGTGGCCGCGTCGGTGCTGCCGTACTCGCTCGTCGCCAGCCCGGGCTTCTACGGCGTCACGTGCGGCTACGCCCACGCCGACTCCGTCGACCCGTCGGCGTTCAGGCCACCGTTCCGGTTCACCGGCGAGATCGAGCGCGTCGTCCTCGACACGGCGGGCGAGGCGACCGTGGACGACGAGGCCGAGCTGCACGCGCTGCTGGCCCACCAGTGACCTGACCCGTCCCCGCCCCGAAGGAGCACCCGTGCAGACCCTCCGGACCCCCGACGACCGCTTCGTCGACCTACTCGACTTCGACTTCGCCCCCCACTACGTGGAGGTGCCCGACGGCGCCGGTGGCCGGCTCCGCGTCCACCACCTCGACGAGGGGCCACCCGACGGCGAGGTGGTGCTGCTCATGCACGGGGAGCCGTCCTGGTGCTTCCTGTACCGGCACATGATCCCCGTGCTGGTCGACGCCGGGCTGCGCTGCGTCGCCCCCGACCTGGTGGGGTTCGGCCGCTCCGACAAGCCGACCGAGCGGTCCGACTACACCTACGCCCGCCATGTCGAGTGGATGCGCGCCGCCCTCCTCGACCAGCTGGGCCTGCGCGACGTCACGCTGGTCGGCCAGGATTGGGGTGGCCTCATCGGCCTCCGGCTGGCAGCCGAGAACCCCGACCGCTTCGCCCGGATCGTCGTGGCCAACACCGGCCTTCCGACCGGTGACCGCTCCCCCACCGACGCCTTCCTGGCCTGGCAGCGTTTCTCGCAGGAGACAGAGGAGTTCCCCGTGGGCCCCATCGTGAACGGCGGCTGCACCACCGACCTCTCGCCCGCGGTGATCGCCGCCTACGACGCGCCCTTCCCCGACGACACGTACAAGGCCGGGGCCCGGATCTTCCCCACGCTGGTGCCCACGAGCCCCGACGACCCCGCGGCCGACGCCAACCGCGCCGCGTGGCAGGTGCTGGAACGGTGGGACAAGCCGCTGCTGACCGCCTTCTCCGACAGCGACCCGATCACCCGGGGCGGGGCGCGCCCGTTCGAGAAGCTGGTGCCGGGCGCCCAGGGCCGACCGCACGCGACCATCGCCGGCGCGGGCCACTTCCTGCAGGAGGACAAGGGCCCCGAGCTGGCGGGCGTGATCGTCGACCTCGTCGAGGCGACGCCCCGCGGGTAGACGAGAACCTCGGTGAGTCACTCGGGTCCGGCGACACCGATCAGGTTCCCCTCGGGGTCGGTGAACTGCCCGACGACCAGGGTTCCGGGGGTGCCTTCGGGGCCCATCCGGCGCGTCCCTCCGAGGCTCTCCGCGTGCTTGAGCGCGGCCTCGACGTTGGGGACGCTGACGTAGAACAGGACATGGCCCTCGTAGCCCTCGCCGCCGCCGACACCACCGTTGATCCCGCCGCCGGTCGTGGCGCCGGCCACGAATCCGTAGCTACCGGGCTGGGAGACCGCGTCAGTGGTCGCGTCGCCGATCTGGAACTCCCACCCGAACAGCTCGCCGTAGTAGCTGCGGAGCTTCGCCGGATCGCTACCGATGATCTCGAAGTGCACCACTGGTTGTCCCACGGTCAGTCCCTTCTTCGCGCATGGTCGGGCCGCCGGTTCCGGTCCTTCGGCCTCGCCGTCGAGACTTCGGTGACCGCCGAAACTCATCGGACCGACTGCACCGCGTCCGCGCAGACCACGGCCCGGCGGCAGTCATGTTGTCCTTCGGGGACCCCGCACCCTTCGCCGAGGACGTCCGCCGCTCGGCGCCCGCCTGATCGTCCAGGTCACCGATCTCGACGAAGCACGGCGGGCTCTGGATGCCGGGGCGGACGTCATCGTGGCCCAGGGCAGCGAGGCCGGCGGGCTACGCCGAGGCGGCGTCCACGGGCGACCTGGCCGTCATCCCCGTCTGGGCAGGGGAGGCGATAGACCTCATACGCGATGTGCCGTCGGCCACCGACCTCGTACGGCAGCGATCGATCAGGCCTGCACCCGACGCTGGACCCCTTCCTACGGTGTCATGCACCTTGAGCGCGCCAGGCTGCGCTAGGTGACGCGGGTGTCGTACTTGTCGCGGTTGGCGAGCACCTCGTCCATGTGCGCCTCCGCCCACACCTTGATGCCGCGCATGACGTCGTGAAGCGAGAGTCCGAGGTCGGTCAGCTCGTAGGTGACCGTGACGGGCACGGTCGGCGTCACCGTGCGGGTGAGCAGGCCGTCGCGCTCGAGGGAGCGCAGCGTCTGGGTGAGCATCTTCTGGCTGACCCCGGACAGCCGGCGGGACAGCTCGGAGTAGCGCATCGACCGCGGCTCGCCGACGCAGTCTTCCCCGGGGTGCGGGCCGTCGCTGCCGAGCGCGGCCAGGACCAGCGCCACCCACTTGTCGGAGATCCGGGCGAGGAGCTGGCGGCTGGGACAGCCCGCCAGGAACGCGTCGTACTCCACCTTCGCCTGCGCCCGCTTCTGGGCCGCCGTCATCGTCGGCATCGACCGCTCCTTCCTACCGCACGGTGGGTTACGCACTTCAAGGTGCCTACTTCCCGTTGGAGAGTAACTCGTGCATCGTGGTGGCGCAGCACTGATGTGTCCACAGGAGGCGAACATGTCCACCACCTTCCGCACCGCGGTCGTCCGCACCCCGGGCGGTCCCGACTCCATCGAGATCATCGACGTACCCGTCGTCGAGCCCGGGCCGGGCCAGGTCCGGGTCGAGATCGCCGCGGCCGCGGTCAACCCCGTCGACCTGGCGCTCGCCGCCGGGGTGTTCCACGGGATGGGGCTGGTCAACCAGCCCGACCACACCGGCCTGGGCTGGGACTTCGCCGGCACCGTCACCGCGGCCGGCCCGGACGTCGACCTCCCGGTCGGCAGCCGCGTCGCGGGGCTGGTCGTTGGGTTCGACCGCGACTTCGGCACGTACGCCGAGCAGCTGGTCGTCCCGGCGAGCGCCACCGCGCTCGTGCCCGACGGTCTCGACCTGGCCACGGCAGCCACGGTCCCGCTCAACGGCCTGGCCGCCGCCCAGCTGGTCGACCTGCTCGGCGACGGCGCAGGCCGGAGGCTGCTGGTGACCGGGGCCGCGGGCGCGGTCGGGGGGTACGTCGTCCCGCTCGCCTCGGACCGCGATTGGCGGGTCACCGGACTGGCCCGGGCCGAGGACGAGGAGTTCGTGCGGGGCCTCGGCGCCGACTTCACCGTCGAGGCCGCGCCCGGGTGGGACGCGGTGGCCGACGGTGCCGTGCTCCAGGAGCAGGGCGTCGCGCTGGTCCGCGACGGCGGCCTCTTCGTCGGCGTGTCGCCGAGCGCGGTCCCGGCAGAGGAGCGCGGCGTCACCGTCCGCGTGGTGGTGACCCAGCCCGACGGTGCCCGGCTCGCCCAGCTCCTCGACGCCACCGCGAGCGGCCACCTGCCGGCGCGGGTGCACGCCGTCGTACCGCTCGACCAGGTCGCCGCCGCCCACCGCGCGGTCGCGAAGGGCGGCGTGCGCGGGAGGTATGTCCTTCAGCCCTGAGGTCCGCCGTACGTCGAACGTGCCACTAGGACCCGGCATTGCGGTTCGGGTCGTCAGGGCTTGGGCTCGAGTCGGTCGGGTCGGTGGCGGGATCGGTCGCGGTGGCGGCTGGCTCGGTCGGATCGGCGGCCGTCGCCGGTCCAGGGCCGGGATCGGTCCTGACCACGGGATGCTCGCCGCCCGGCGGGCGCGCCGAGCGCTCCCTCTCGGCCAGCTCGGCCAGGAACTCCTCGGTTGGATCGGGGACGAGCAGGTCGTACAGGTCGGCGCCCGAGACGGTCTGCCCGGCGACCCCCGTCGGTGGGGGCGGGACGGTGACGGGATCCGGCGGCTCCTCACGCCGGGCCACGACCTGCAGCAGGATGGCGACACCGAGGGCGATCAGGCCGGCGGGGAACAGCACGGTGGCGTCGTCGAGCAGCGAGCCGCCGCCCAGCACGATGAGGCCGGCCGTCACGGCGATCACCCCGAGCACCAACGACACTGGGTCGAACCGGTGGCTGGCGGCCCGGCTAGCCACGGGTCACCTCCAGGCTGCCGAACCCGACGAACAGGTCGAGGTCGATCTCCGGACCCCGCGCGGCGCCGGCGAGCGTGAAGCGCTCGTCGAGCCCGAGGCCGCTCTCGTTGGCCTCTGGCCCGCCGTCGGACACCACCTCACCGATGCGTACGTCGGCGTCGACGGTCACGGTCGCGTCCTCCGGCACCAAGACGCGCATCTGTCCGGCCCCGACGGCCGCCTCGACCGTCGCCGTCTCGCCGGCGGACAAAGGGACGTCGCGCAGGTCGAGCGTGAGCTGACCGGCGAACAGCTCGTGATCCCGCGCCAGCTCGGCTGGGGTGTCGACGATCTCGGTCTGTTCGCCTGTGCCCGCGTCGACCGGCACGACCAGCGCCTCGGCGGTGACGATCAGCAGCGCGAACAGCAGGCCGACGGGCACGAGCGCCCACGCGCGGCCCCACCACGCGGCGATGAGCAGGCCGACGCCGACCACCACGAGGCCGAGCGCGAGCCGGTCGGTCCAGTCGACCTCGACGAGGTCGAGTGCGTCGAGCAGCCAGGCGAAGCCACCGCCCACCAGCAGCACGGCGAGCACGACGGCAGCAAGGCGCGAGCGTGGCGCCCGGGGCGTTGCGGGGGTCGGATCCGGTGCGGTGATCGGCGGAGCGGCGGCCGGCGGGGGTGCCGGCTCGGCGCTCACGTCCTGGCCGGGGCGGCCGGACCACCAGAGCGAGCCCGGGGGAGGAGGCTCGCCCGATGGTCCGGTGCCCTTGGCCGGGGCGAAACGCTCGGTCGCGTCTTGGAGCTGGGTCGGGTCCGCGTCCAGCGCGACGCTCTCCAGCGCAGTGTCGTCGACACCCTCTACGTCAGAGGGTGGCGAAACTGCACTATCCGGAGCCGTCGTGCCGGGCCAGGGGAGCCCGTCGTCGCGGTCGCTCTCGTCGTCACGCCGCTGGGCGATCAGCCAGACGCCGACGGCGATCAGCGCCAGCGCGGCCGGGAACGGCTCGAGCCACCAGGCATCGTCGACGACGACGGCCACGGCGATGATCGCCCCGATGACGAGGACGGGGTGGGGGATGCGGCCGAGGTGCACCCGCTGTGCCCGCACGCGGAGCTGGTCGGGCCGACGCTCCGGGACGACCAGCGCCGCGACCACGTAGGCGATCACCACCGTCGGCGTGACGAGCGCCAGCACCACGAGTCCCACGCGCAGGGCGGTCACGTCGACGCCCAGCCGATCGGCGAGCCCACTGCAGACGCCGGCGAACTTGCGGTCATCCGGCTCACGCACGAGACCGCCCATGCCGCCCCGGTGCGACGGCCGCGGGGGTGCGGGAGGAGGTGCACTCACGGGACGACGCGCCTGCTGCTGCTCATGGGGTCATGATCGGGTCAGGCGGACGGGTCGGCAATCAGGGATGACCCCGAGGGCCTCCCGGAGGCGCGATCGCCGTCGTCGGCGCCATCATGTCTGGCAGCCGATGGCTACGACCCCGCGACCGCGCTTCCCCGCCCTCCCGCCCGGGCTGGTCCGCCGCTCCGACGAGCATGTCGTGGCTGGCGTCTGCGCGGGCGTGGCGCGGTGGCTCGGCGTCGACCCCATCGTCGTGCGCCTCGCCGCGTTGATCCTGGCGCTGGCGAACGGCGTCGGCGTGATCGCCTACCTCGTCGCCTGGGTCGTGCTGCCCGAGGCGCCCCCGGACCCGACCGCCAGCTCCCCTGCGTCTCGCCCGCGGGACCGGCACCGCTCGGGCCGGCGCAACGCGGAGCTCGCCCTCGCGGTGGGCTGCATCACGCTCGGCCTGCTCGTGCTCGTGCGCTGGAGCGCGCCGTTCTTCCCCGACTTCCTCGTCTGGCCGGGCACGCTCGCCGCGATCGGCATCGGCCTTGTATTGGCGCGAGGCGGTGACGGTGGTGTCGACGCCGCGACCGGCCGGGCGCCGGCCCCGAGCGCGGGACGCGGTGAGGCGCGACACGATGCCCGCACCCAACTGACGGCCAACCCGCTCGAGGCCCTGCGCAGCGGCCGGTGGTTCTGGCTGCGGATGCTCGGCGGTGCGCTCCTGCTGGTCCTCGGCATCGCCGTCTTCCTCGCCACCAACGAGGCGTCCGGCGCGGTCGGCAAGGTGGGCATCGCCGTGCTGGCCACCGCCCTGGGCGTCGTCCTCGTCTTCGGCCCGTGGATCGTGCGACTCGTCGGCCAGCTCGGCGACGAGCGGAGGGAACGCATCCGCAGCGAGGAGCGGGCCGACATGGCGGCACACCTGCACGACTCGGTCCTGCAGACGCTGGCGCTGATCCAGCGGAACACCGACGCGTCGTCCGAGGCCCGGGGCCTCGCCCGGCGTCAGGAGCGCGAGCTGCGCGCCTGGCTGTACGACGACCGGCACCGGGCCGACGGGCGCGGCGCGGCCGGCACGCTCGCCCTCGCCCTCGACCGGCTCACCGACGAGGTGGAGGCCGATCACCCGGCGGTCGAGGTCGACGTCGTGCTCGTGGGCGACTGCCCGCTCGACCCGGGCGTCACGGCGCTGGTCAAGGCCGTGCGGGAGGCCGTGGTGAACGCCGCCAACCACAGCGGTGCATCGGTCGTGTCCGTGTACGTCGAGGTCGGCGGCGGTCGCGTCGAGGCGTTCGTCCGCGACCGGGGGCGCGGGTTCGACCCCGGGGCGGTCGACGACGACCGGCAGGGCATCGCGCGGTCGATCGTGGGGCGCATGGCCCGCCAAGGCGGACGCGCCCGGGTGCTCAGCGCGCCCGGCGAGGGCACCGAGGTCAGCGTCGAGGTGGCTCGGGCGAGAGGTCCGGAGGAGGCCGAGTGACCGCCGGTTCCGCCTCGCCGGCGACGCCGCCACCGGGCCGGCCCAGCCCGGCGTCCGGGCCGATCCGGGTGTTCCTCGTCGACGACCACCGCCTGTTCCTGTCCGGCGTGCGGGCCGAACTATCCGGCCGCGCCGACGTGCCGGTGGAGATCGTCGGCGAGGCCGTCGACGTCGAGTCGGCCGTCGAGGGCATCCGGCACACCGTGCCCGACGTCGTGCTGCTGGACGTCCATCTGCCCGGCGGCGGGGGACGGGCGGTCATCGAGTCGGTGCGGGCGCGCCATCCTGGCGTCGTGTTCCTCGCGCTTTCCGTGAGCGACGCGGCCGAGGATGTCATCGCGGTCATCCGCGCCGGGGCCCGCGGGTACGTCACCAAGACGATCTCCTCAGACGACCTGGCCGCGGCGCTCTTGCGGGTGCGCGACGGCGACGCGGTGTTCTCCCCGCGGCTGGCAGGGTTCGTGCTGGACGCGTTCGCCGGCGACCTGCCGGCGGGATTCGCGGCCGATCCCGAGCTCGACCAGATCACGCCGCGGGAGCGCGAGGTCCTACGGCTGCTCGCCCGCGGGTACACGTACAAGGAGATCGCCCGCCGGCTCGAGGTGTCGATCAAGACGGTCGAGAGCCACGCGTCCTCCGTACTGCGCAAGCTCCAGCTGTCGAGCCGTTACGAGCTGACACGATGGGCGACTGACCGCCGCATCGTGTGACCCGGCGACGGGGACGGACCCGAGGCCGCAGGGGTCGGGCCGGCATGCTCGAAGTGGTGAACGCTTCAGGCCATAAAGCGCGAACCACTCATCGTGGGCGAGGGGGGACTTGAACCCCCACGTCCTAACGGACACTGGCACCTGAAGCCAGCGCGTCTGCCAATTCCGCCACTCGCCCGAGTGACAAGACGAAAAAGATAGCGCAGGCGCCGCGGGGGTCCACCATCGGGTCGGGGGTACTGTCGGGGCGACGCCGTGGGTCCGGCCGGCGGCCAGTGGCTGGGCCGTCGGCGGTGCCGAGGCCCGGTGGCGGAGCGGCGCAGGGGGCGGACGATGATCCAGGCGGTGGTGGTCGCAGCGGCAGCCGACGGCGGGCTCGCCGACCGCTGGCGCGACCTCGGGCCCGTGCTGTGGGCGATCGCCGGCGGATCCGTCGTGCTGTGGCTGGCAGCGCTTGGCGTCGCCGCGATGTGGCTCGACCCGCGCCGGGTGGCGGCCGGGGCGGCGGTGCTCGACGTCGTGGGCGACCAGCCTCCGGCGGTCGTGAACCTGCTCACCACGGACTGGAGGCTCAACCACGCTGCGGTCCCCGCCACGTTGGTCGACCTCGCGGCCCGCCGGCACGTGGCCGTCGACCAGTACGGCGACGACACGGTGGTGCGCCCGCTCGCCCGCCGCACCGACGACCAGCTGACCGAGTACGAGGGCCAGCTCCTCGGCCACCTCCGGTCGTTGGGCGCCCAGACGGGCGACGGCCGCGTGCCCGCCGACGCCCTGTCGACGGGGCCCGAAGCGACCTCGCGCCACTGGTGGCGCTCCTTCCGGTCCGGCGTCGTCGACGACGCTCGCCGGCGCGGGCTGTCCCGGCCCCGCTGGTCGCCCGGGGCGAAGGCGGGCCTCATGATCCTGGCGGCGCCGGTCGCCGTCGCGTTCGCCCTCGCCGCGTCGTCGCTGCCCGACGACCCCGCGTCCGACGACGACAATCCGATCGCCGCGGCCGCGTTCGCGGTGCTGCTGTCCTACGGGGCGCTCGGCTTCGTGGTGGCGAAGTTGGACGGCGAGCGCGACACCCCGGAAGGGCGTGAGGTCGCAGCCCGTTGGCTGGGGGTCCGCGAGCTGCTCGGCGAGGACCCCCTGTTCGGCGAGCAGCCCCCGGCGGCCGTGGCGATCTGGGACCGCATCCTCGCCCACGGCACGGCGCTGGGCGTGGCCCACGGCGTCGTCCGCTCGCTGCCGCTCGGCGCCGAGAGCGACCGCGAGGCGTGGAGCCCCGTCGGCGGGCGGTGGCGCGTCGTTCGCGTCCGCTACCGGCGACCGTGGCCACCGTTCCATGGCCGACCGCCGGCCAATCTGACGCTCGCCGCGGTCGGGGCGGCGGCGGTCGGGGCCGGCGTGCTGTGGGCCCTCCCCGGGGTCGAGCGCTTCGTGTCGGACGTGACCCTCGGCACATCCGCCGTCCCCGGCGAGGCCGCCGAGCAATCCGTGCCCTCGTGGTGGCCGGCGGCCGAGGCGTGGGCCCGGGCCGCCGGGTGGGTGCTGGCGATCCTGGGCGCCTGCCTGTTCGTCACGGCCGTCAGCGACCTCGTCCGGCGCCCGCGCACGGTCGAGGGACGGGTGCTGCGCCACCGCGAGCGCGGCAGCGACAAGCGCCGGGCCTGGTACATCGCGGTCGACGACGGGACATCCGACCGGATCCGCGCCTTCCGGCACACCCACCTCCTGCCGGGCCACCAGGGGGCGCGGGTGCGGCTGACCGCCACGCCGCTGTTCCGGTACGTCCGGCAGATCGAGGTCCTCGACGCGCCCGCCGCGATCCCGGCGCCGCCCCGACCGCAGGCACGGCCGGCCCCACCCCCGGTGGCCACACCCGCCAACAGTGCGCGGGCCGGGCGACCCCCGCCGCTCCCCGACGCGGGCGAGGTGAGCGCGGCCGCCGCACGACCGCTGACCCTCGACGCGGGCGCACGTCCCCATCCCCTCGCCGAGGCGGGCGCGACGGCGACGTTCCGGGGCGACGGAGGCGAGCAGATCCAGCTGGCGTGGACCGACGGCCAGATGCTCGCCAGCATGCCCAGCCTGCTGCGCAAGGACGTGCCGTCGCTCGGGCCAGGTGCCAGCCGCGTCCGCATCGGGCGCGGCCTGCTGGTCCCCCGCGACGGCCGAGTCCTGATGGTGCTCGTCCACCTCCCCGGGGCATCCGACGACGAGCGCGACCGCGTCGGCGAGCACGTGGCGCGCGCCGCGCTCGCTCAGGGCGACAGCGGGAGGCACGCGACGCACCGGTAATCTTCGGAGCCGTGGCGATCCGCGGTTTCGAACGGCGACTGGAACGCATGGTGGAGGGGGCGTTCGCACGCGCGTTCAGGTCGAGCATCCGTCCCGTCGAGCTGGCCCGGCGGCTGGCCCGCGAGATGGACGACCACGTGTCGATCGGCGTCCAGGGCACGCCCGTGGCCGCCAACCACTTCACGATCTACCTCTCACCTGGGGACTTCCGCGAGTTCGGCGAGGTGCAGGACGCCCTCCGCCGCGAGCTGTGCGACGCCGCCAGGGCGCACGCCCGGGACGAGGGCTACCGGTTCATGGGCCCGGTCGACGTCGAGCTGGTGGTGGACGAGTCGTTCGGCACCGGCTGGTTCGAGATCGAGGGCCGCTTCCGCGAGGGCGCAGGCGGGGCCGGGGCCGGCAGCCTGGTGCTGCCGACCGGCGACCGCTTCACGCTCGAGGAGCACGTCGTCACCATCGGCCGCCGGCCCGAGTCGAACATCGTGCTGGCCGATCCCAACGTCAGCCGCAACCACGCGGAGATCCGGCCCCAGGGCGACGGCTTCGTCCTCATCGACCTCGGCTCGACCAACGGGTCCAAGGTCAACGGCATGCGCGTCGACCAGCGCCTCCTCGTCGACGGCGACGAGCTCATGTTCGGCAACACCCGCATGCGGTTCGAGGCCAGCTGACCCTGGTCACACCCGCGAACCCTGTCCGACCTGCGGTGACGCGGCCGCGCTGCGCGCGGCGGTCAGGCGGACGGGCCCCCGACCGATAATCTCCGCCTCGGTGCCCGACCAGCTGCTGAACCTGCTCAAGCTGTTCCTGCTTGTGCTGCTCTACCTCTTCTTCCTGCGCGTTCTGCGGGCGGTGTGGACCGAGGTCAACGTCCCGCGCCTGGCCGACGCCCCGGCGCCGGCGGCGAAGCCCAAGGGTCGCAACCGCCGGTCGGCGCGCCCCGGTCGGACCAACCAGCCCCATCTCAAGGCGCTCGAGCCCTCGGCGCTGCGCGGCCGTAGCTACCCGCTCGACGAGGAGGTGACGCTCGGCCGAGCCGCGGGCTGCCAGGTTCCCCTCGACGACGCCTACGCCAGCCAGGTGCACGCCCGCGTGTTCCAGCGCGACGGGCAGTGGTACGTCGAGGACCTCGGCTCGACGAATGGCACCTATCTCAACCGCCGGCGCGTGGCCGGCCCGATGGTCATCAAGCGGCGCGACAAGCTGCAGATCGGCAACACCGTGCTGGAGCTGCAATGACCGCGCGTGCCGACCGCACGGCTCTCCGGTGGGGCGGCGCCACGCACGTGGGGCGGGTCCGGACCCTGAACGAGGACCACTTCGTCGCCCGCCCCGACGAGAACCTGTGGGTGGTCGCTGACGGCATGGGTGGCCACAACGGGGGCGAGATCGCCAGCGAGATCGCCAGCGAGACGGTGGGCCGGGCCTTCGTCCACCGCAGCATCGACGGCCTGATCGAGGCGGTGGAGACCGCCAACGCCGCGGTGTACAGCGCGGGGGTCGAGGATCCCGAGCTGACGGGGATGGGCACCACCGTCGTGGCTCTGGCGGTCGTCGACCACGAGTCGACCGAGGTGCTGGCCATCGCCAACGTCGGCGACTCGCGCTGCTACCGCTACGCCGAGGGCGAGCTCGACCAGGTCACGACCGACCACAGCCTGGTGGCCGAGATGGTGCGCGAGGGCAGCCTGTCGCCCGAGGAGGCGGCGGTGCACCCGCAGCGCAACATCGTCACCCGTGTCCTCGGCGTGCACGACGACGTGCCGGTCGACGTGTTCGCCGTCGATCCGTACCCGGGCGACCGCTACCTGCTGTGCTCGGACGGGCTGTTCAACGAGGTGCCCGAGCGGGGCATCGCCAGCGTGCTGCACACGATCGCCGACCCCAACGAGGCGGCCGAGGAGCTCGTCCACCTGGCCGTCGACGGCGGGGGACGCGACAACATCACCGTCGTGGTGGTGGACGTGGTCGAGGATGGGGGCCGCGCCGCCGACGCATCCGGCGCGCTGGCCGGCGACGCCTTCGGCGCCGCGCCGTCCACGGGGCCCGAGCCCAGCCCCGCATACGCCGGGGACGAGCCCTCGTGGCGGCGCTTCCGGCGCCCGTCCGACACGGCCGAGCTCGACCGGGTCGAGCTCGACGACGACGACCTGGCCGCCGAGGGTCGCCGTGGGCGCCGCGCCCGCCACCGCGCCGAGCGCCCGAAGGCGCGCCGGGTCACGTGGCGGGTTCTGCTGTTCGTCCTGCTCGTGGTGGCGCTGGTCGGGGGCGTGATCGCCACCATCCAGTGGTACGGCACATCGGCGTACTTCGTCGGGTTCGACGGCGACCAGGTGGCGATCTACAAGGGACGCCCCGGCGGCGTGCTGTGGATCGACCCCGATCTCGTCGCTGTCACCGACCTCGACCGCGACGAGGTCCCCGACGCCCGCGTGGCCGACATCGACGCCGGGGTCGAGCAGGGCTCGCTCGCCGACGCCCGTCGTTACGTCGCCAACGTGACCGAGCAGGCCGAGGAGCTGGCGCCGCAGGCGACGACGACCACGGTGCCGGCGACAACGACGGCCCCCACCACCACGGTGCCCCCGCCGGCCACCGCGGCACCGGCATGACGACGGCCTCGCGACGCACGACCGAGCTGGGTCTGCTCGTTCTCGGCACGCTGTTCGTCGTCGGCGCCTACCTGCTGGCGTCGGTCCCCGATGACAGCGACATCCCCACGACGGTCGGTCCGTTCCTGGGCGTGATCGTCGGCCTGCCGCTCGCCGCCCATTTCGCGGTGCGTCGCCTCGCCCCGCACGCCGACGGCATGCTCCTGCCCCTGGCGTCGCTGCTCAACGGCCTCGGTTACGTCTTCATCGTGCGCCTGGACGAGGCGAAGGTCGAGCCCGATGGCCTCGCCGGCCTGCAGTCCGTGTGGATGGTCCTCGGCGTCGCCGCGTTCTTCGCCACCTTGATCGTGGTGCGCGACGCCCGCAAGCTCGAGCGCTACCGCTACACGGCGGGGTTCGTCGGCCTGGTCCTGCTGTTGCTGCCGCTGCTGCCGGTCGTCGGCCGCGAGATCAACGGCAGCCGCATCTGGGTGTCGTTGGGGCCCGTGAACTTCCAGCCCGGCGAGTTCGCCAAGCTCTGCCTCGCCGTGTTCTTCGCCGGCTACCTGGTCGAGAAGCGCGAGCTGCTGGCCGTCAACCGGGCCTTCGGACCGATCGCGCTGCCCGACCCCAAGCACCTCGGGCCCGTCCTCATCGCCTGGGGCGTGGCCCTCGTGGTGATGATCATGGAGAAGGACCTCGGCACATCGCTGCTGTTCTTCACCCTGTTCCTGGTGCTGATCTGGGTGGCGACCGAGCGGGCGTCCTACCTGGCCGTGGGCGTCCTCATGTTCGTGGGCGGCGGCTACCTGGCGTTCAGCGCCTTCGGTCACGTGCAGGAGCGCTTCGACACCTGGCTCGACCCGTGGGGCAAGCCCAAGGGGTTCCAGCTCGAGCAGGCGATGTTCGCCTTCGCCGACGGCGGGATCTTCGGGACCGGGCTCAACCTCGGCGTGCCGCTGAAGGTGCCCGTCGTCGAGAGCGACATGATCTTCGCCGCCATAGGCGAGGAGCTGGGCCTGCTCGGGGCGACAGCGGTGCTCATCGCCTTCCTGCTGATGATCGGCGTCGGCCTGCGCATCGCCCAACAGACGGCCAGCGGATTCGAGCGCCTACTGGCCACCGGCCTGACGACCCTGCTCGGCTTCCAGGCGTTCATCATCCTCGCCGGGGTCACCCGGCTGCTGCCGCTGACCGGCGTGACGCTGCCGTTCGTGTCGTACGGCGGCTCGTCACTGCTCGCCAACTGGGTGCTGCTGGCATTGCTGCTGCGCATCTCGAACGACTCGGCCGAGCGCGACGCCGAGCGCCTGGCGGCCGGGCAGATGACCGACGTGATCGGGCGGCCGGCATGAGCAAGCAGATCCGCAACCTCGGGGTCTTCCTGGCCGTCTGCTACGTGGCGTTGTTCCTGCAGGTGAACCGGCTGACCGTGTTCGACGCCGAGGCGCTGCAGGACAAGCCCCAGAACACACGGGCCGTCGAGCGCGACTTCTCCAGCCCCCGCGGCAACATCGTCAGCGCCGACGGCGTCGTCCTGGCCGAGTCGGTGCCGTCCGACGACCGCTTCGAGCTGCAGCGCACCTACCCGGCCGAGACCGCCGATTTGTTCGCCCACATCACCGGCTACTTCGCCTTCTCGCTGGGCTCGACCGGGGTCGAGCGCGAGTACAACGGCTACCTGACCGGCGACGACATCGGGTTCGACCTGGACAGGCTCGGCGACCTGTTCGTCGACCGCGACGTCGTAGGCGACGTGATCCTGTCCGTGCGCAGCGACGTGCAGCAGGTGGCCCGCGACGAGCTGGGCGACCGGCCCGGATCGGTGGTGGCGCTCGACCCGCGGACGGGCGACATCCTCGCCATGTGGTCGTCGATCACCTACGACCCCAACGTCCTCGCCAACCACGACTTCGCCGCGGCCGCCGCCGCGTCCGAGGCGCTGAACGCCGACCCCGCTCGGCCCACCCGCAGCCGGGCATTCCAGGAGCGCGAGTTCCCCGGCTCCACGTTCAAGATCATCACGGCCACCGGCGGCATCGACCGCGACGGGGTCACCCCCGAGCAGCCCGAGTACCCCGTGACCGACAGCTACCAGCCGCCGGGCGGCGGCCGGCCCATCCCGAACTTCGGCGGCTCGAGCTGCGGCGGCACGCTGTTCGAGATCCTGCAGAACTCGTGCAACACGTCGTTCGCTCAGATGGGTGTCGACATGGGCGGCGACGCCCTCTACGAGACCTCCCAGGGGTTCGGGTTCGACCGCGACGTGCCCTTCGACCTCCCGGGCGGCGTGCAGTCGAACTTCCCCGAGGCGATCGTGGACGACCCACCCCTCGTCGCCCAGGCCTCGATCGGCCAGAACGACGTGCAGGCGACACCGCTGCAGATGGCGCTGGTGGCCGCAGCGGTGGCGAACGACGGGGTGATCATGGAGCCCCACGTCATGAGCGAGATCCGCGACGACCAGGGCAACAAGGTCGAGGAGTACGACGACGAGCCCTTCACCCAGGCGATGACGCCCGAGACCGCGGGCACGCTCCGCGAGGCGATGATCTCGGTCGTCACCGACGGCACCGCCGGCCGCCTGGACGACGGTCTCGACGACTTCGAGGTCGGCGGCAAGACCGGCACCGCCCAGCTCGGGACCCCCGAGCCGCAGTCGCACGCGTGGATCATCGGCTTCGCCGGGCCGCCCGGCGAGACGCCGCACATCGCCGTCGCGGTGCTCGTTGAGGCGCAGCCGGGCGCGAGCGAGCAGACTGGCGGCCAGGTGGCCGCGCCCATCGCCGCGGCAGTCATGGAGCGGGCGCTGGCGCCCGCGGCCGGTGCGAGTGAGGCCGGCCAGGACGGACAACAGGACGGGGACTCGGGCGACGGCGGGTGACACCGTCGCCGACCAACTCGGGGCCAGATACCCCCATCTCGTAATCTGGGGATCGCATGTCGCAGCAGAACCAAGTCATCTTCAACGGTCGGTACGAGCTCCATCGGCGGCTCGGGCGCGGCGGCATGGCGGAGGTGTACCTGGCGCGCGACCAGCTGCTCGACCGGCCGGTCGCGGTCAAGGTCCTCTTCCCCGCCCTGGCGACCGACCAGGGCTTCGTCGAGCGCTTCCGCCGTGAGGCGCAGGCGGCGGCCAACCTGCAGCACCCGAACATCGTCAGCGTGTTCGACTGGGGCGAGGCCAACGGCACCTACTTCATCGTGATGGAGTACGTCGAAGGCCACACGCTGGCCGAGATGCTGCGCGACGAGGGCCGGTTGCACCCCGACCGCGCCGCCGAGATCACCGCCGACATCGCCGCCGCCCTCGGCTTCGCTCACCGCAACCGGGTGGTGCACCGCGACGTCAAGCCGGGCAACGTGCTCATCACCCGCGACGGCGGCGTGAAGGTCGCCGACTTCGGCATCGCCCGGGCGCTCAGCGACTCGACCGACCAGAACCTCACCAAGACCGGGTCGGTCATGGGCACCGCCACCTACTTCTCACCCGAGCAGGCCCGCGGCGCGCCCGTCGACCCGCGCAGCGACATCTACAGCCTGGGCTGCGTGCTGTACGAGATGACCACGGGGCACCCGCCGTTCGCCGGCGACAGCGCCGTCGCCATCGCCTACAAGCACGTGCAGGAGAACCCGGTGCCGCCCCGGCGGTACGACCCGGCGCTGCCCGACACGCTCGAGGCCATCACCCTCAAGTGCCTGGCCAAGAACCCGGCAAACCGCTACCCGTCCGCACAGGACCTGCGGGCCGACCTGCGTCGCTTCCTCGACGGCAGCCGCATCATGGCCGAGCCCGTGCTGGCGCCGCCGATGGATCCGGGCGCCACCAGCATGATGGCGAACACCCAGTACGGCGAGCAGACCGCGCTGGTGGCGGGGCCCGTCGGGTACGAGCAGCCCGGCCGATACGACGGGTACGACGACTACGACGACTACGGCGAGGAAGAGGAGCCCAAGCGGTCGAAGTGGTTCCTGGTCGCGCTCGTCCTGCTGCTGCTGGTGCTGGCAGGGCTGCTGTTCCTGCTGGCCCGCAACTTCAGCAACGAGGACCCTCCGGTCGATCAGGTCACGGTGCCGGGCGTGGTGACCCAAGACGTCACCGTGGCCACCCAGGCGCTCGAGGACGCGGGGTTCACGGTCGAGACCGAGTTCGTCAACGACCCGGCGCCGGAGAACCAGGTCATCGCACAGGATCCCGAGGCCGGCGCCGACGCCGACGAGGGGTCGACGGTCACCCTGACCGTCAGCCAGGGCCCCGAGCTCGTCACCGTCCCCGACGTCGTCGGCCGCACGCAGCAAGAGGCGAACACGATCCTCACCCAGGCCGGCTTCGTGGTGAACGTCGTGCCCGAGGAGAACGACGACGTCCCCGAGGACGAGGTCATCTCCCAGGACCCGGCCGCCAATGCACAGGCCGCGCCCAGCGCCACGATCTCCATCAGGGTCTCGTCCGGCTCGGGCACGATCGCCATCCCCGACGTGGCGGGCCAGACCGAGGCGACCGCCCGCGCCAACCTGAACTCGCTCGGGTTCACGTCCATCACCGTGCAGAACGAGGAGAACGACGACCTCCCGGCGGGCACCGTGATCCGGGTCGACCCGGCCCCGGGCACCGAGGTGCCCGCCAACCAGCCGATCACCCTGGTGCTCTCGGGGGGCCGACAGCAGGTGACCGTGCCCCCGGTCGAGGGCCTGAACGAGCAGAACGCCCGCAACCAGCTCGAGGCCGCGGGCCTCACCGTGACCGTCTCCGAACAGGACGTGTCCAACCCCGGGCAGGACGGCCGGGTGCTCAGCCAGAGCCCCGCGGCGAACCAGCGCGTCAACCGGGGCGACACAGTGAACATCGTGGTCGGCCGGCTGCAGGTTCCGGGCGGGGGCAACTGACGGCCTTCGTCGCCGCGCCGCCGGTTCACTACGGTTTGCCGCCCATGGCCCGACGCTTGGTGCTGCTCCGCCACGGCGAGAGCACCTGGAACCTGCAGAACCTGTTCACCGGCTGGTACGACTGCCCACTCAGCCCGCGCGGCGAGGCGCAGGCGACGGCCGGCGGCCAGTTGATGGCGGATCGGGACGTGCTGCCCGACGTGCTGCACACGTCGGTGCTGACGCGGGCGATCCGCACGGCCGACCTGGCGCTGGCGCCGCTCGACCGGGCGTGGATCCCGGTGCGCCGGCACTGGCGGCTCAACGAGCGGCACTACGGCGACCTGCAGGGGCTCAACAAGAAGGAGACGGCCGAGCGCTTCGGCGCCGACCAGGTGAAGGTGTGGCGCCGCGCCTACGACGTGCCCCCGCCGGCGATGGCGCGCGACGACCCGCGCAACGTGCGCCACGACCCGCGCTACGCCGACCTGCCGCCCGAGCTCGTGCCCGACACCGAGTGCCTCGCCGACGTCGTCGAGCGGATGCTGCCCTACTGGTACGACGACATCGTCCCCGATCTCCGGCCGGGTCGGACGGTGCTGGTGGTCGCCCACGGCAACAGCCTGCGGGCGCTGGTCAAGCACCTCAGCGACATCTCCGACGACGACATCGTCGACCTCAACATCCCGACCGGCGAGCCGCTCGTGTACGACCTCGCCGACGACTACCGGCCGGCCGACGAGCGGCCGGTGATCGAGCGCTACCTGCGCTCGCCCGAGGAGATCGCCGCCGCGGCCGAGGCCGTCGCCCGTCAGGCCACGGGCTGACGCCAGGGACCCGAGCCGGCCCGGGGAGCGACCCTCGAGCCTGAAGGGCCGGGCCGAGCGGATCGGGTGGCGGTGCGATCCAGCGGCCGGCCCGGCCGTCCGATACCAATCCGGCATGGATCGGTACGGTCAGGTCCTCTGTGGGCGAGCCCCGCGATCGAGAACGCCCCAGCGTGTCCTCAACCCGAGACAACCCACGGTGACGAGATAGCGTCGACGCCGCGCTTCGTCCGACCGCTCGTGCTGTCGCCCGAGGGTGGACTGACGCGGCAGTCAGCTGGCGTTCGCCTCGGTCTGCCGCGCGAAGCGCCTCGGCTTCGCTCGCGTCCCTGCACCAGATGCTACCTGCCGGTAACCACTATGCGTCGAAGAGGTTGCGCGGTCAAAGACCGAGCATGACGCGAACCGATACCGTCGGGGCATGACCCCTGGTCATCGAGCCCATACCAGCCTTCCGGGATGAACCTGCAGCAGCTGCGCTACGTGGTGGCCACCGCCGACGAGGGGACGATGACGCAGGCCGCGGCGTCGCTGCACGTCGCGCAGCCTGCGCTGAGCCGAGCGGTCCGCGCCCTCGAGGCCGAGATCGACCTGGCCGTGTTCGAGCGCGACGGGCGTGGCGTCCGCGTCACCCGTCAGGGGCGCGAGGTGGTCGCGCTCGCCCGCCGCGTGCTCGCCGACGTCGACCGCATCGCGAGCGTCGGCGCGTCGACGGCGGTGCGCGTCGAGCGCGATCACGGCCCAGGCCCGCGAGATCGCGTCTGCCGCGGTCGCACGGTTCGTGGCCGGCGGCGGGGGCCGCGTGAGCCTGGACGTGGTGGACACGCCCGACGAGGTCGTCGACAGCGTGCGCGACGGCCGCGCCCGGCTCGGCGTCATGGAGCTGCCCGCACCGCCCGGCCTGCGGGTGGCGTCCCTCGGCTGGCAGGAGATCGTGCTCCTACACCCGCCCGACTGGACGCTCGCCGACCCGTTCGAGCTGGCGCACCTGCCAGAGATCGCCCTCCTGGCCCCCGAGGCGACGGACTGGCGGCGCGACCGCATGGTGCGCACCCTGCGGGCGGCCGGCATCGAGCCCAACATCACCGCCGAGACCAACGACCGCGGCCTGATGCTCTCGCTGGTCCAGCAGGGTGCCGGGGCCTGGTTCTCCTACGGCCGCGAGGCCACGGCAGCGGTGGCGGGCGGCGCCGGCCTGGTGCACCTCTCGCCGGCGCCTTTCCGGGAGATCGGTGTCGTGTCTGCCGGCGACCTGGATGGGCCGGCCGCGGCGTTCCTCGAGGCCCTGCGGACCGAAGCGGACGGCCTGCTCATCCCGGTCGGTGACCCACGTCTCGCGGACGGCACGTGGGTCACCGAAGCCGTGATGCACGGGGCGGTTCCGGCGACGACCGACCCGCAGGGCGTCCCGCCACCGCCTCCGTGAACGCCGCGCTCAAAACGTGATGCCGACGGCGCCCCCGAGGGCGGGGATCGGCCACAGGAACGCGGCGAGCACGAACGTCGCCACCTGTGAGGCGTTCTCCATGTTGTCGGCGTAGTTCTTGCTGACGGCGACGATGACGCCGATGACCAGCCAGATGAGCAGGACGATGGGGACGCTGACACGTCCGTGCATGGTGTTCCTCCCTCCGGGCGAGCTCCCGGACCCAGCGCTCGGACGACTCCCGTCCGGCGGGGAGGGCGTACCCCTCGTGCGGTAGGTTCAGACCACCGCACCTGCCGGGGCGACGAGGTCAGCCGACCGAGATGCGGCGGACGCCGTTGGTGTGGGTCGGGCGACCGGGATCGGGCGCCACCTGGCCACCGCCGTCGGACCGCTCGAGCAGGTAGCCGCGCGACCGCACGGTGCGGATGGCGAGGCGGAGGGGCGAGAGCCGGCGGCGGAGCCGGAGCACGTGGACGTCGAGGGCATTGCGACCGGGGGACCCGCCCGGCCAGCCGGACCGCGCCAGCGCCTCGCGCGACACGACCGCGCCGAACCGGTCGAGCAGCGCCCGCGTGAGCCGCGCCTCGACCGGCGGCAGCGAGACCCAGCGGTCGCCGAGGCGCAGCACCCCGTCGTCGTCGAGGACCGGCACCAGGCCCGCGTCGCTGTCTGTGCGGCGGCGGAGGGCCTCGACCCGGACCCGGAGGTCGAGGTCGTCGGCGGGGAGCCGGATCCAGTCCTCGAGCTCGTCGGTCGGGATGGGAGGCGCGCCCCGCTCGACGAGGAGCAGTCGGGGCTGGCCGGCACGTCGGAGCTCTTCACGCCGGTCCTGCTCGGCCGGCCACTGCACGAGTGCCACCTCCACGGAGACGAAAGGTACGGAGGCAGCGTTTCGCGTTTGTTTCGGTCGGATGAACGTCACGCTCCCGCTGGTCGCCGCCGCGGTCCGTGAGGCCAGCGCATCACGCACGGTGATGACCAGCGGTTGCGTAGCACGCCCCATCGCAGGTTCGTAAGCTGCGCCGCCATGGCACGCGAGGAGTACCTCAACCACCTTGCTTCGGTCCCGCTGTTCTCCGGCTGCACCACCAAGGAGCTGCGAGACATCGCCAAGGCCACCGTCGAGTTGACCCTCGACCAGGGCAAGGAGTTCGTGACCCAGGGCGACGTGGGCCGCGAGGCATTCATCATCGTCGAGGGCACCGCCGAAGTCAGCCGCGGTGGCAAGGTCATCGCCGAGCTGGGCCCGGGCGACTGCGTGGGCGAGCTCGCGCTGCTCGACCACGGCCCCCGCACCGCCACGGTCACCGCGGCGACGTCGTTGACCGTGCTCGTGCTCGGTCCGCGCGAGTTCTCCGGGCTGCTCGACGAGGTGCCGACGCTGACGCACAAGATCCTGGCGGCCCTCGCCGGCCGGGTCCGCGAGCTCGACTCCAAGAACTACGGCTGAGCCGCTGGTCGCCCGCGGGGCTGACCCGCGGTCAGTCCGACAAGTGACCGGTGGGTAACCCGCTGGCGGCCGTCGCGCACGATTCCGCCCACTCGGCTTGGGTTGGGTAGGTTCGGGCACGTGAGCAGCCTTGAGAGCAGTCCGGCGCCGGCGTCGAGCCGGCGCATCAGGCCCACGCAGCTCGCCCTCGGCATCGGCGTCGTCTTCGCCGTGATCGTCATCGTGTCCGGCATCGCCGCCACGGCCCTGCAGTGGCACGACGACTCCGAGGTGCAGCGCGAGGTCTTCGGCAACATCCCGTCGGCGTGGAAGGCCGCGTTCTACACGATCCTGCCGATCCTGATCGTGTACGGCGCCATGCTGTTCGCCCAGCGGGTCAAGAACTGGGAGCGGGGCCAGCCCGACGACCGGGCCACGACGAAGAAGAACGTCGCCCGGCGGCTCAAGGACTTCCGCGCCGGCGTGTACATGCAGACGCTGCTGCGCGACCCCGCGGCCGGCGTCATGCACTCGCTGATCTACTTCAACTTCGTCATCCTGCTCGCCGTCACGACGGTGCTCGAGATCAACCACCAGCTCCCCGAGAGCGCCAAGTTCCTGCACGGCGACGTCTACCTCGGCTACTCGCTGGTGGGTGACGTGGCCGGCGCGCTGTTCCTCGTCGGCGTCGTGTGGGCGATCTTCCGCCGGTACGTCCAGCGGCCCTACCGCATCCGCATCAAGTCCAGGCCCGAGCACGCCGTCATCCTCGGCACGTTCCTCGCCATCGGCGTCACGGGATTCGGCGCCGAGGCCTACCGCATCGCCCTCGCCGGCCGGCCCGACTTCGAGAAGTGGTCGATCGTCGGCTACCCGCTCTCGGGGCTCGTCGACGGGAGCGACAGCCTCGCCGGGTGGCACCAGGGCTGGTGGATCGCCCACGTCTTCACGTTCTTCGTCTTCGTCGTGATCCTGCCCATCACGATGCTGCGGCACATCTTCACGTCGCCGCTCAACATGTACCTGCGCGACCGCGAACGGCCCAAGGGCGCCATGAAGGCCATGCCCAACCTCATGGAGACCGAGCTCGAGACGTTCGGCGCGGCCACGGTCGAGGACTTCACCTGGAAGCAGCTGCTCGACACCGACGCCTGCACGATGTGCGGGCGGTGCACCTCGGTCTGCCCGGCGCACGCCACCGGCAAGCCGCTCGACCCGCGCGAGATCGTGCTCAAGACCGGCGAGGTCATGGCCCGCTCGGGCACGCCCGCCGTCGCGCCGCCCATCGGCGTCGACCCCGAGATCACGGTGTCGTCGTCGTCGCTGTTCGAGCGCATCACCCCCGAGGAGGTGTGGGCCTGCACGTCGTGCAAGGCGTGCGACGAGATCTGCCCGGTCAACATCGAGATCCTCGACAAGATCCTCGACATGCGGCGCTACCTGTCGCTGATGGAGTCGAACTTCCCCACCGAGCTGGGCACCGCGTATCGCTCGATGGAGAACTCGGGCAACCCCTGGGGCCTGTCCCAGGCCGACCGCGCCGCGTGGACCGCCAAGGTCGACGGCGTGCCGATCGTCGAGCCCGGCGACGCGTTCGAGCACGAGTACCTCTACTGGGTCGGGTGCGCCGGCAGCTTCGACGACAAGAACCAGAAGGTCACCGTCGCCATGTCGAAGCTGATGCAGCGCGCCGGCATCGACTTCGCCATCCTCGGGCCGTCCGAGAACTGCACCGGCGACCCCGCCCGCCGCTCGGGCAACGAGTACATCTTCCAGATGCTCGCCATGCAGAACATCGAGTCGCTCGACGGCATGGGCGTGAAGAAGATCGTCACGCAGTGCCCGCACTGCTTCAACACGCTGCAGAACGAGTACCCGCAGCTGGGCGGCAACTACGAGGTCGTGCACCACAGCCAGTTCCTCGAGTGGCTCATCGCCGAGGGCCGGCTCGACATGAGCGACGCCCACCTCGACGAGCGGGTCGTCTACCACGACTCGTGCTACCTCGGCCGCCACAACGACATCTACCAATCGCCCCGGAAGGTGATCGGCAGCCTCGGTGGCATCGAGATCGTCGAGGCCGGCCGCAACGGCACCAAGGGCATGTGCTGCGGCGCCGGCGGTGCCCGCATGTGGATGGAGGAGACGACGGGCAAGAAGGTCAACGACGAGCGCAGCCAGGAGCTGATCGCCACCGGCGCCAGCCGCATCGCCGTCGCGTGCCCGTTCTGCTACATCATGATCGACGACGGCACCAAGGCCGCCGGCAAGGAAGACGACGAGGTCAAGGTCGCCGACATCTCGATGCACCTGCTCGAGGCGCTCGAGGCCCGGGACGCCGAGCGCCTCGAGTCACTGCACGACTGACCGACCCGCCACCCGCCCCGTGGCGAGCGCCCGCCAGATAGCGCGCGCAACGGGTGTGGGGCGGCGATCCGCCCCACACCCGTCGGCGCGTCGGTGGGTTCGCTCCGTCTACGAGCCCACCGAGGTTCCCCCCAGGGACCGCACGGTGGCGTCGGCGTCGATGCCGAACGCCACCCGGCCGACGGTGACGTCGACCCCGTCGAGCGCGGCGTGCTCGGCGAGGTCGGCTGTCACCGCGGGGATGGCGCGGTCGAGCCCGTAGGCGGGCATCACGACGGCCATCCGAGCGGGGCTGAGGGCCGCCACGGTCTCACCGGCACGGAACCGGGCGGTCAGCACGCGGCCCGCCGCGGCCCTGACCTCCATCCGCTCGGTGGCCCGCAGGGCCCCCAGCTCGAGCTGCACGACCAGGGCGCCGAAGGTCACGGGGGGAGAGATGGCCAGCGCGCGGCACTGGTCGTGCAGCTCGCGCACGCGCTCACGGACATAGCCGGAGCTGGCGAGACCGGTCGCGGCGTCGAGGCAATCGCGACAGGACGATGCGGCGGTGTGCTCCGCAGCCCAGGCGCCGAGCGCCCGGGCCATCAGGCCCACCGGGTCGAGGGCCTCGCCCCACGTGCCGCGGCCCGTCGGCCAGCCGGCGCGGACGAGCGCCACGAGATCGGAGGTCACGGCCTCGACCGGGTGGGAGGCGCCGGCCCGGGCCTGGGCGAACGCCACGACGGCGTCCTCCACGTCCCCGACGTCCGACTCCCGGTCGAAGACCGCAGCCAGGTGGCTGGCCGCCGGGTCGGCCCACTCGTCGAAGAGCAGAGTGGTGCCCGACGCGGCGTACCAGCGGACGATCAGCCCGCCGACCGACCGGTGAGGCGGCCCCGACCGGTCGACGAGCGAAAGGAGGCGCGAGACGCCGTCCACGCCCGGTTGAGTGGGGTGGGCCGACGCCCGTGTCTCCTTCACGCCCGATGAGAGGGCCACGCAGGGGCGCTATGACGCCGTTCCGCGAAGAATTTCTCGGACGCGTCAGCTATCGCCGCCCAGCGGGGGGACCGGTGGTCAGCGGCCCGACTTTCGGTAACACTGGCGCCCAGGACTCCCGATGACGATCACCGCCCTCTCTGACGCCCAGCTGATCGAGCAGGCACGTGGCGGCGACGAGGCGGCGTTCACCGAGCTGTACGTCCGCCACCAGCCGGCCGCCCTGCGCCTGGCGCGTACGTACCGGCGCCTCGGCGACCCCGACGAGCTGGTCAACGGCGCGTTCGAGCGTGTCCTCGGCGCCATCAAGCGGGGGGCGGGACCGACCGAGTCGTTCCGCGCCTACCTGTTCGTGACGCTGCGGCGCTTCGCAGCCGAGAAGGCAGGCAAGCTCGACGGGGAGGAGTCCCTCGACGACGTGCCCGAGCCGATCACCGAGGCGGCCGACTCGCCCGCGCTCGAGCAGGCCGACCGGGCGCTCATCACCGAGGCCTTCGAGTCGCTTCCCGAACGCTGGCAGGCCGTGCTGTGGCACACCGCGGTCGAGGGCCAGCAGCCGAAGGAGCTGGCCGGCGTGCTCGGCGTGTCCGCCAACGCCGCTGCGGCCATGTCGTACCGCGCCCGCGAGAAGCTGCGGCAGGCCTACCTGCAGGCCCACCTGATGGCGTCGCCGGCGCCCGACCATGAGCCGTACCGCTCGCAGCTCGGGGCGTACGTGCGCGGGGGTCTGTCGGCTCGCGACACGTCAGCCGTCGAGAAGCATCTCGAAGGATGCGATTCGTGCCGGGCCCTGGTGGCCGAGCTCGAGGACGTGAACCGCACGCTGGCCCGGGCCGTGCTCCCGCTCTTCCTTCTCGTCGGCGGCGGAAAGCTCGGAGGGGCGCTCGTCGGCGGCGCCGCGTTGGGCGGCGCCGCGGCGGGCAGTGGCAAGGAGGCGGGTCTGCTCGGCAAGGTCCGGCATGCGGCCCCGGCGGTCGGCAGCACGGCCGCCATCGTCGCCGTGATCGCCGGCATGGTGGGGATGGGGTCGGTGGTGGCCCGTCAGGACACGGGACCGCTCAACTCGGCCGCGGATGCGGCAGATCTCGGGACGTCGGACGACGATGGCTCATCGTCGCGAGGTGACGACGACGTCGACTCGCTGTTCGGTGACGACGACTTCGCCCTCAGCCCGTTCGACGAGGAGTCGAGCGACGAGTTCGGCGGCTTCGGCGACGACTTCGACTTCGGCGACGACTTCGGCGGCCTCGACGACTTCGACTTCGACGACTTCGACTTCCCCAGCTCGCGTTCGTCGCGCCCGCCGACCAGCCTCGGGGCGGGTCCGCCACCGGCGACGGCCCCGGCGCCCACGAACCCCGGGCCGTCGACCCCACCCGCCCCCGGCCCCGGGCCGACGGACCCGGGCCCGACGGACCCCGGGACCCACCGACCCCGGACCCACCGACCCGGGCCCGACCACCCCGCCGCCGCTCGCCCTCTCCACCCCGACGTTCACCCCCACCGCGCTCGGGCGGGGCACGCTGGCGGTGACCATCGCAGAGCGCGGCGCGCCCGCCGGGTTCACGGCGACCGCCTTCCAGGCGGCATCGGAGCCGCTGCGGCTGGAGCTCACGCTGTCGTCCGGGGCCCGCGCCTTTCCCGAGGCGGTGCAGGACCCGCGGTGCTCGCCGCCGCCGACGCCGGGCCCCGGCGAGGGCCAGGTCATCAGCTGCACGCTCGACCAGCCCGCCACGGGCGCGAACACGACGTTCGCGTTCGATCTCCAGGTCGACGGGCCGGGGCAGACCGCCGACATGGTCCTGTTCCGCGGCGCGACCGAGGAGGCCCGCTTCACCGCGCCGCTCCCGCTCGCGACCTACGGATCGGGCCTGTCGGCCCTGTACGGCGCCGGACCGTGGACGGTCACGGGTCCGGGCACGGGGACGCTGTCCGTGAGGGTCACCCAGGCGGCGGGGTGGGATGTCCTGGGCGCGACCCTCACGATCGAGGTGACAGGAGGAGTGACGCTCGATCCGAAGCGGCCGACTCCCGGCTGCACGCAGAACGCAACCGGGAACTCCGGGATCGCCTGCGTCCTTCCGACGATCCCGGCGAGCGGGTCCGTCGACCTCGACGTGCAGCTGGTCGTCACCGGCAACGGCCAGCAGGCGCGATCCCTCGCACTTGCGCTCGGCGGTACTGAGGTGGCCCGACTCGACCAGCACGTCGACCTGCGCCGGGGGGACGAGTGAGAGGGCGACTCACTGGGCGGATCGTGACCGTCACCCGTCGTCGGTGAAGTTCTCCCAGTAGCGGCTCGGGGTCGGGCCCCGCTGGCCCTGGTACTTCGAGCCGACCTGCGACGACCCGTAGGGCACGTCGGCCGGCGTCGTCATCCGCAGGAAGCTCACCTGCCCGATCTTCATGCCGGGATACAGCGTGATCGGCAGGCTCGCCACGTTCGACAGCTCGAGCGTGATGTGGCCGGAGAATCCAGCATCCACGAACCCCGCGGTGCTATGTATCAACAGCCCCAGACGCCCGAGCGAAGAGTTGTGGGTCGGGATGAACGATCTGGATGCGAGGAACAATCCGTCCGGACGACCAACTTCGATGCACCGCACCGGCACAGTCCCACAGTCCCGAACCGAGACGATCGAGCGCCCCCACTCGAACCATCCGCTCCGATTCTGGCGCTCGAGCTTCCGCGGCAACCTGAACACAGGCCGATCGGGGGTGAAGGTGACGTCGTACTTCGGCCCGTGGTCGACGCCGTTGAGCATCGCCGGCTTCACGGCGATGACAGGACGGAACCCGAGGCTGGCGACCAGTTCGTGGACCTGGGCCGCGAGAGCCGGCCGAATCGTCGTGAACTCGCACCGTCCCCACTTGTCGCAGTAGCCATCGGTGTCCATCAGACCCTCGAGCAAGGCCTGCCGTTGCGAGACATCCGCGCGCATGTAGTCGCTGGGGATGTGCTTGTTGCCCAAGAGGTTCATCGTCCGCAGCGTGCTCGACAGGGAATCGTTGCGGTTGTACCGCCCGGTGAGGGGGTCGCGTGTGTGGCCCGCGCCACCGATGCGATGGGCGAGCGGACCGCTCGCCGGAGCCACCGCGTACCCAGCGAACTCGATCTCCTCCAGGATCGCCGCGTCCGCCGTCGTGATCTCGGACTTCGTCGACGTGCCGTCACCGATCCACGCTCCGAGCACGTAGGGGTCGACCACGAGCGCAGCCGTCGGATACTGCACAGGGGCACACCGGGGGACGCGGTGGGTGTACTCGTGCGGGCCGCAGCGCAGTGTCGCCTCGATCTGCTCGGTCGTACGGATGCTCCCCGACCGACCGCGGCGTGCCTCGTATCTCGTGCGAGTGAACCACTGGTGCGCCAGGTCGGCGACGATCGTCGTGCCGTCGGAGAACTCGACCTCGCGGCAGGGCCGACCGGACATCGGCGGCGTGGCGGCGACCACCGGAACGGGCTCGCCGTCGTGGCCGAACACCTCATCCCCCACCGCCAGCTCGGCCATCGTCGTCCATCCGGACGGTGTCGGGATCTCGGTGTCGAGCGCGAGCGCCTTGCCCTCGATTCTCGCGACCAGGTCGTCGGGGAGGCCGACGACCTCCGCCGTCGAACCGAGCACGAACTCGCCCGGGTGGAGGATGAAGGCGTCGCCGTCCTCGATCTCGACGAGATCGGTCAGATCGCTGAGGTCCTTCTTCACGTCGATGACCGGCGCGGTGTGGTTGAGGAAGACCCGGAACAGCCGGTCGAGGCGCAGGTCGACCGACGACGGCTGGATGCACGACTCGTCGAGGGGGTCGATCACGATGCGCCCGGCCGCGAGCTCCTCGCGGATGGTGCGGTCCGACAGGATCATCGGACGGCGACGTTACCTGTCGTCGACTCCGCTCCCGGCCAGCGCGGGCTCGGCGGGGCTCGGGTCGCCATCCGGGCCTGCCGTGGGGCGCTCGTCTCCCGCGCGACGCCGGGCCATCGCCCCCCACAGCGCACTGGCCAGGAGGCCGACGGACACGGCCATGAACGGGACGACCGGCTGGTGGAACCGGGGGTTGCCCCACAACAGCAGCGGGACCACCACCAGCACGGCGCCGAGGACCACGACGATGCGCCGTTCGGGCCGCGGGGCTCGTCGCAGGAACGGCAAGCCGGCGAACGCGAGCGCGAGGACGCCGAGGAAGTAGAGATCCGCGGTCTTGGTGAGCGCGTCGCGGGTCGTGTCGGACAGGATCTCACCGCTGCCGAGTCCCTCGGTGGCCCCGATGCCGTCGTCGTCGGTGCGGTACATGAAGTGGGCCCGCCGCACGATCTGCAGCAGCTCGCGGCCGGGGTTGTCCGCCACCCACGCGAGCGCCTTGCGAGTGCTCGCCGAGTTCCGTTCGGCCTCGGGCAGGTCGGGATCCGCGCACCCGTCGTGGGTCGCCCACCGGAACTGCCCCGTCGCCTCGTCGCTCCGGTCGAGGCACAGCGTGTCGCCCATGTTGGTGGACGACGGGACGAAGGCGTCCATGACGACCCAGTTGCGCACTGTCCAGGGCACGAACGCGAGCACGATCACCGCGATCGGCACGGCCGTGACCGCCACGGCCCGGCGCCATCCCCATCCCGTGGCGAGGACCGCCAGGAACACGCCAAGGAGGACGGGGAGCGAGAACGGCCGCACGAGCCCGCAGGCCGCCAGGACGGCCCCGAAGGCGACGAGCCGGCGCACGCTCGGCGGGCCCGTGGACCAGTCGTGGTCCACGATGATCGCCAGGGCGGCCATGGTGAAGAAGATGAACGTGGTCTCGATCTGGATGGTCGTCACCTGGAAGACCAGGTTCGGGAACACGGCCAGCACCGCCGCCGCCACCAGCCCGGCACGCGGCCCGGCGAGACGGCGCCCCACCACGAAGGTGAGTGCGACCGTGGCCGTCGAGATCACGATCTGGAACATGCCGGTCAACGTCATGTTGTCGACGTCGACGAACGGCACGTGGTTGCCCACCCAGTACAGGCCCCCGAGCACCGCGGGGAACCCGACCGGGTAGTACGCAGACGGCTCGCCCGTGACGTGGTTCGTGTACCACCGCCCGTGGGAAATGTCGTTGCCGAGCAGCCAGTACATCCACGGGTCACCGCCCAACACCTCGGAGCTCGGCGGCTCGACGTGGGCATATAGCCACCACCCGAGACGCGCCGCGGCCGCGACCAGGCAGATCGCGAGCAACCACCGACGTTCGGCGCGGGTCAGAGCCCGGCGCGTCTCGCCCGTGGCGACGGGCTGGCCGTCGGCGGTCGTCTCGTCCACCGCACCGTCCGCACCGTCGGGCGACGCCGGGCCGGACGGCTGGCGGTCGGCGGTGTCCTCCGCGGTGTCACGAACGCTCATCGCAGGCTGCCTGCCCCGGGCTCGCGGTCTCGGTCCCCCGCCCTCCTGTGACCCCAGCGCTCACGGGCGGGCGGTCCACCACGGTAGTGGACGACGACGCCCGACGGCCGAGCCGCCGGCACCCGCCGACCGCGGCCCGTGGCCGCACGGGCGGCGGCGTCACCCGTCGATGTCGGCGCCCCCCGTCACGGTGGCGAGCGACGGGGCGGGCAGCGGGACCTCGACCGTCACGGTGGTCCCGGCACCGGGGGACGACACCAGCGTGGCCGTGCCGCTGTGCGCGGCGGCGACGGCCCGCACGATGGCGAGCCCGAGGCCCGAGCCGCCCCGGTCGCGCGCTCGCCCCGGATCGGCCCGGTAGAAACGTTCGAAGGCCCGCGCCGCCTGGTCGGGTGGCATGCCCGGACCCTCGTCGCGCACCTCGACGATGCCGCGCCCCTCCCGCCGGCAGGCGGCCACGGTGATGGCGGCGTCAGAAGGCGTGTGGACGATGGCGTTGCGCACCAGGTTGGCGACGACCTGCCGGAGCCGGTGCTCGTCGCCATCGACGACCACACCCTCCTCGATCGAGGCCCGCACCGGCCGCCCCGGCGCCATCGCCCGGGCGTCGGCCGCCGCGTCGACGGCCAGCACGCCGAGGTCGACCGGGCCCCGTTCGAGCGGTCGACCCTGGTCGAGGCGGGCCAGCAGCAGCAGGTCGTCGACGAGGTCGCCCATCCGCCGGACCTCGGCCTCGGTGCGGCGCATGGCCTGGTCGAGCTGCGCCGCGTCGTCGAGGCCGCCGCGCCGGTACAGCTCGGCGTAGCCGCGGATAGTGGCGACCGGCGTGCGCAGCTCATGGGAGGCGTCGGCGACGAAGCGGCGCAACCGTTCCTCGGACGCCTGCTGGTCGGCGAAGGCCTTCTCGAGCCGGGCGAGCATCGTGTTCAGCGCGACACCCAAGTCACCCGCCTCGGTGCCGGCCGGGGCGTCGGGCACCCGCTGCGACAGGTCCGCCCCGCTGGCGACGGTCGTGGCCGTGCGGGCCATCGACTTGAGCGGTCGGACGCCGAGGCGCAGCACCCAGAAGGCGACGAGGGCCAGCAGGGCGAGCACGACGCCCGTGGCGGCGACCTCGACCATCACCAGCCGGCTGACCGCGGCGTCGACGTCGGCCAGGGAGGCGGCGACGACCCACACCTGGCCGTTCTCCTCGATGGCCCGGACGCGGTAGCGATCGGTCGAGTCGGACCCCACCGTGAACACGTCCCCGTCCTCGCCGGCAGCCGCGGCCTCGCGGGCCCGGTCGGCGTCGATGTCGGGGGCAGGAGCGTCGGCCGCGTCGCCACCCGGGTCCCGGACGTCGGGATCCTGCACGAACACGACGCTGTCGCCGTCGACGACACCCACGTAGTAGGGGCTGAGCGGCGGCCCGCCGGGGGTCGGGTCGGTGGTTTGCCCGTCCGGCCCGGCCCCGCCGCGGTCCCACTGGTCGTCGAGGTGGGTCGGCAACCGGTCGTCGACCTGCCCGACCAGGTAGCTCTCGGCCGACCGGGTGACCGCGATCGCGACACCGCCCAGCACCAGGGCCACGATCCCCAGGCCGACGAGCAGGCGGGTGCGGAGGGACACTCAGCGCTCCCGCAACACGTAGCCGACCCCACGGATCGTGTGGATGAGCCGTGGGTCGACGTCGTCGACCTTCCGGCGCAGGTAGCCGACATAGGTCTCGACGACCCCGCCGTCGCCCCCGAAGTCGTAGTTCCAGACATGGTCCAGGATCTGCGCCTTCGACAGCACCCGACCCTGGTTGGCCAGCAGGAAGCGCAGCAGGTTGAACTCGGTGGGCGACAGCGACACCTCCGTCCCGGCCCGGGTCACCCGATGGGCGTCGTCGTCGAGCACCAGGTCGGCGCACCGCAGGACCGCGTCGGGCCGCCCGCCGCCAGTGCGGCGGAGCACGGCCTGGATGCGCGCCACCAGCTCCTCCAGGCTGAACGGCTTGACCAGGTAGTCGTCACCCCCGGTCGTGAGGCCCCGCACCTTGTCCTCGGTGGCGTCGCGGGCGGTGAGGAACACGACGGGCGTGCGCCGGCCCTCCTGGCGCCAGCGGCGGCACACCTCGAAGCCATCGAGGTCGGGCAGCATCACGTCGAGGACGACGAGGTCTGGCTCGACCGGACCGACCGCCTCGAGGGCCTCCCTCCCCGACTCGACGGCGTGCACGTCGAACCCCGAGTGGCGCAGGGCCGCCTCGAGCATCGAGCGCAGGTGCAGCTCGTCGTCGACCAGGAGCAGGCGTTCACCAGGCATTGCCCCACTCTGACCAGCCTCCCTGGGACCGGGCTGGGTGGTTCCTGAGAGCTCGCCGAGAGCGTCGTCCAGGGACTTCGGCGGGCGCTCTGCGGGATCTCTGAGGTTCGTGGCCTTTCCTCGTTGGTGTCATCCCGACGAAACAAAGGAGACAATCCAGATGGACTGGACCCCCCGGCGGCTCCTCGCCGCCACCGCCGTGTCCGGCGCCCTGCTGGTCGGCGGCGCCGGATACGCCGCGGCACAGGAGGGCGACGACACCCCGACGACCACCGTGCCCGAGGACGACTCGACGACCGACGACTCGACGACCGACGACTCGACGACCGACGACTCGACGACCGACGACTCGACGACCGACGACTCGACGACGACGGTGCCGGACGACGAGACCCCGATGCCCGACGACGGCACCGACGACGGGAGCAAGCCCGACGACGGGACCGACGACGGCACCGGCCGCCCGCCGGGTGAGCGCGGCGGTTCGGAGTCCGGCGCCCGGGGCGACTGCCCCGAGCGCGACGGCTCCGAGTCGTCCGACGATTCGGGCTCGACTGACGACTCGACCGAGGGCTCGGCCGAAACCGAGGCCTCGGCGCTCGTCAGCTGACACCACCTGTCCGTGCCCCGGGCGGCTCGCCTCCCGCCCGGGGCAGGGGCACCCCCTGCCGCGACCGGATCGCCGACGCCAGATGCCGTCGGCTAGCCTCGTCGATTCATCCGCGGGTGTAGTTCAATGGCAGAACATCAGCTTCCCAAGCTGAGTACGGGAGTTCGATTCTCCTCACCCGCTCCAGGCGCCCCGGCCGCTGGTCAGGGGCGCTTTCGTCGTTTCTGACCGGGTGGCGCCTTCCGGCCCGATCCGGGGTCCGTGCCCCCTGCGTGCCCCTTGATGCGCTCGACGGTGGCATGCCGATGTCGGTTCGAGCACACGACGGAGTGCATTTGATAACGAGCTGAGCTATGCGATGGACCGAACCCAGTGGGGACGATCGTTCCGCCGGTGTCGTCGGACCGCCGGGGCGGTGTCAGCGGTTGGGGTGCCGGTGGGGTAGCGAGCGTGCGAATGCGGGGATCACGATCGCGGCGGCCACGACGTGGGCGGTGACCAGGACGACCTTGGTGGCGGTGTCGGTGTCGGCGGTGAGCGAGGGGATGAACGACGCGAACGTCAGCGCCACCGCGACCCAGGCGAATGTGGCCCGGGGCTGGGGTGCCCAGCGGGCCAGGGCGCCGGCGAGGAGGAGGCCGATGGAGGACATCAGCACGGTCATGGTGGCGACGCCGGAGACCGGGATCTGCTCGCCGTCGATGGTCAGGGGCACGTCGGCGGCGCGTGCGATGGCGGCGACCAGAGCGGTGGCCGCGGCGGCGGCCGCGATGGCGAGGGGGCCGGAGCGCCACAGGCTGCGCGTGGTCCGTGCGCTGCGCTCATGCGGGACGGAGGTCGTGGTCATGGTGGACTTCCCTTCTATGGTTTGGGTACGGGGTCAGGGGTGGGCGGTCTGCGGGTCGGGGACGCGGAAGCGCAGGTGGGTGGCGGTGGGGCTGGGGACGACCTCGGTCACCTCCAACCGGGTGTCGTCGAACAGTCGGGTGCCGCCGCCGAGCAGCACGGGCACCGGGTGAATGGAGATGACCTCGGCCGGGCCGGCCTGGATGAACTGGCGGCCGAGGTCGGCGCCGCCCATCACCACGACCACACGCTCGCCCGGGAGCGCCTTGGCGCGCGCGAGGGCGGTGTGGATGTCGGCGGTGACGGACTCGTCGACGCCGCCGTCGGGGCTCTCCGCGGGGGCCTGATGGGTGGCCGGGTCGTCACCGAAGGCCCATCGTGCAATGCCTCGCCGCCCTCGCCCATTCGCTCGGCCGCGGTGCGGCGCAGTGACATAGCCCTCCAGCGACATGCTCAGTTCGAAGACCACGGTGGTCATGGGACCCCCCTCATTCGAGACGTCTGGCTCTCGGTCCCACGCCACCCCCTTTCCTGGGAGCCGGCGTGCGCGATCTCGCGGTCAACGATGCGGCAGCGCAGATCGCACGGGTAGAAGCCGATGTTCTTGTGAACCGGGGCGCCTCGCTGGAAACGAACTCGCTATGAGGAGTCCGGCTAGACGTCGATGCTGAGCATCTCGGCCGGGAGGCCGGGGGCCTCGACCTGACGCCAGATCGTGCGCCACTGCGGGAGTTCGTGGTAGCGCCGCAGCTCGGCGATGCCACCGAGCCAGCCGGCCCAGCCCGAGTAGGGCGGGTTGTCCGGGTCGAACCCGCTCGACACGAGCGTGAGCCGGGTCTTGCCGTCCGAGCCGGCCAGCTCCCAGCTGTCGGTTTGGCCGTCGGCGAACCGCAGGGTCGCCTTGCGGCCCGGCTCGAACTCGACGAACTTGGTCCCCCCGGGGTCCATTTCGAAGCCGCCCATCGCGAACCGGCCGCCCACATAGGGCTCGATGTCGCACTTGGCGCCGAACCACTTGCAGAATTGCTCCGGCTGGGTGAGCGAGTCGAACACCGCCTCCGGTGCGGCGTCGATGACCACTGTGGCGCGCAGCTCTGCCGAGGTGTAGTCGCACTTCGGCGTCAGCTCGCGGCCCGAGAGATAGTCGGACAGGTTCGCGATCGCGAGCGACCAGAACGTCTCCAGCTCACCGCGTGGCCCCGCCGTGTCGGCCAGGATCTCGTCGAAGCTCGGCAGGTCGCCGCTCTGCGTCAGCGTGAGCAGCGTGCCGCCCGCATCCTCGTGCTCGGCTTCGTGCTCGGGTTCGTTGTCGGTCAGGGTGAACTCGACCGTGGTCTCGACACCGTCGACGGTCCAGGCGAACCGCAGGGTGCGCTCGCCGGCGTGCAGCACACGCTGGTGCGGCTCGGCGCCGTCGGGCGTGTAACGGCCCCAGAACTCGTACCGGTCGGGCAGCGCCACCTCGGCGTGGTCGGTCAGCCACACGCGCAGCGCGGCGGCGTCGGTCAGCGCGGCGTGCACTGCCTCGGGTGGCGCCGGCATGACCGCGCTCAGGCGCAGCTCACTCAGCTCTGTCATCGGTTTCTCCTTCGGTGTTGGTAGCGAAGTCCGGGGCGACGTCGGTGCTTGTGGCGAAGTCCGGGGCGACGTCGGTTTGGCGGGGCAGGTTCGGGTAGCAGGCGAGGGCCAGGCGGAACGCGTCGCCCTCGGCGCCGCCATAGCGGGTGAACACGTCCCGCAGCAGGTGCTGCAGCTCGTCGAGGAACGCCGCGCGCTGCTCGGGCCGGACCCGGATGTCACCGGACACGCCGATCGAGGGCAGGTCGGACCGGGAGAGGTCGAGCGCGGCGACGTCGGCCTGCACGTCCTCCATCAGGTCCAGCAGGTAGCCCAGGCTGAGCCGGTCGCGCGTCTGGCGCAGCCCGATCCGGCCCACGAGGCGTGGCGACAGCCAGTAAGACCGGGCGGTCGCCTGATAGATGCCCTCGTGGATGCCGCGCACCCGGCGTTCGCTGACCTGGCTCACCAGGCTGGCGTCGAGCAGGCGCTTGACGTGGTAGTAGACCCGCTGTGGGGTGTGGTCGAGCTCGGCCGCCACCTCGGTGCACGACCGGGGTTCGGCGAGCTGCCGCAGCACCTCGATCCGCTGCGGCTTGAGCAGGGCCTCGGCCTGCTCGATCTGATCGAGGTAGACGACGTCTCTCATGACAAACTCAGTCTTTACGTAAAAGGGGTTTTTGTCAATGGCCCCGTGAAGACTTTAGCCGGAGGCCGCGGCGACCAGGCGGGCGGCGATGGACGGCTGCCCGGCCCAGTGCAGGTACAGGTAGGACGCGTGCACCGACCTATGCACGAGGCCCTCAGCGGGGGGAGGGGACAGGCCGGGTTGTCCGGCGGTCCCGCCGCCACGTGATCCGCCGGCGCCAGCCCAGTTAGCACGGACTTCCGACATCCGGAATCCCAGAACGATTGGGCGCACCCTCGGCCCAGCGAAACGGCCCGCGTCGCCTGCTGGTTGCGGCGGCCGACCGAGCCGGACCACGGTCAGGACGGTCGGCTCGTGCGCGTCGCAGCTCGCCGTTCGGCGGTGAGAAGTTTCTCCGGTGGTCTCCTGACGCGATGCGGAGCAGAGACGGGTCACGCCGGTGGTCGGGCGGGCGCGCGGAACATCGCGAGCTGCTCAGCGATCAACCTGGGATGTGATGACCGATACCCGAGCCGGGCCGGGCGCCGAGGCGTTCACGCTCGTGTACCGCGCCGAGCGCAACCGACTGCGCCGGGTGGCCTACCTGATGACTGGCCAGGCCGCAGTGGCCGAGGAGCTGGTCCACGACGCGTTCGTCCGGCTGCACCAGCGGTGGGACGCGGTCGACGCCCCCGCCGCCTACCTGCGGACCACGCTCGTCCATCTGTGCCTCGCCTGGCGCGATCGCACGGCGATGGGACGTGCCCGAGAACCCCGGTCGGCCGACCGGGTCGAGCCGCCCGAGATCGACGAGACCTGGGACCTGCTGGCGACGCTCCCCCGCGACCAGCGGGTGGCGCTGGTGCTCCGCTACTACGAGGACCTGCCCGTCGACGAGATCGCCCGGGTCACGGGGTGCCGGCCGGCCACCGCCCGCACCCGCATCCACCGCGCCCTGGCCAAGCTGCGCGAGGAGATGACGCCGTGACCGACCCGACCACACCCGCGCGCGACCCGGTCGAGGACCGCCTCCGCCGCACCTTCGCGGCACACGCCGAGGACATGGCCCCCGGCGACGCCGCCGGCGCGCTGCCGGACCTCGGTCTCGACGGCCGTGCGGCGCCCCTCCGGTCCCGCTGGACCGCCCGCCCGCTGCTGGCGGCGGCCATCGTGGTCGTCGTGGTCCTGGCGACTGCCGGGGTCGCGCTGGTCGCCCGCGACGGCGACCGCGGCGAGACTGGGCGCCTGGCCACCGTCGGCGAGCAGCCGCCGAGCGAATCGCCCGTCGCCGTTGTGACGGCTCCCCGGGCGCTCGTCGTGGCCCTCCAGGACGAGCGGAACCTGGCCACGACCACGCTCATCGGCATAGAGGACGCGATCGCGCTGCCTGTGACCGACACCGTGCAGGCGCGGAGCGACACCGACGCGGCGGTCGCGGCCTTCGCGGCGTTCATCGCCGCCACACCGGACGGGGCGGCGTACCAATCAGGGCTCGACGCCCTCGGCGCCCTGGGCGAGCTGCGCAGCGACATCGACGCGTACACCGGCCCCCGGGACCTGAACAACGCCGACGTCGCCGATGAGGTCTTCGATCGCTACGCCGGGATCGTCCGCGGGCTGCTGGACCCGCAGAAGGCGTTCGCCGAGACGATCGACGACCCGGTCGTGCGCGCGGGCGCCGCGGCGTACGGGTGGGGTCTGCAGCTCGACGAGCAGACCGCGCAGCTCGGCTGGGTCGCCCTCCTGGCCGCGATCTCGCCCGGCGCGGAGTCGATCGGCGAGCTCAGCCGGCTCCACACCGGGGTGCAGCAGGGCCTGGACGCCCTCCTGGGCGAGACCACCGGCACCCCCTACGAGGACGCCGCGCTCACGGTGGTCGGTGAGATCGAGGAGACAGGCCTGCTCGAGGCCACCGGTGCCGTGCTGGAGGGCCCCGCCGACATCCCCGCCATCCTGGCCGCCACCGACCTGCCGGCGGGCCAAGCCTGGCCGGCGTTCCTCAGCCGCGTCGAGGACATCCTGGCCGCGGAGAGCTGACGAGCTAGGGCCTGGACCTCACCGGCCTTCCGGCGTTGGCCAGTCCGGCTTACCGGCCCGCTCACTCCCCTCGAGGCGAGCTCACTTTGGCGCTGAGGACTGGGTCGCTGTCGATAGCGTTTCTCATCTCGGATTCCACAGCGTCTCTCTTCACGGATTCCACCTGGATAACGGCGTTCAGCGCCGGGGCCCCGTCGAGGCGGTCCTGTGTGCGAACCAGTCCGACCCCCAGGCCACCGATGACCGCGATGACGGCGGCCGCGACGCCCAGCCGCCGCAGCCACCTTCTACATGCACTTCCGAGTCGGACGACGTACAAAGCCGATGGCGTCACGTTGAGCTCCTTTCCACTTGGGGGTGTGGTGACCCCCCGGGTAGGAGTTCGGCGCCAGACGGCCGACAGATGCCCCCGTTTGGGACTCTCGCTCGTGGAGGACCCTCGTCGGTGCCCTGGTCAGATCTATCCGAACGTGAACGCGTACGCCTCGGCGCCGGGTTCGAGGAAGGTGATCTCCAGCGTCCGCTCGCGGACGGCGCCGTGCTCGCGCACGAGCTGGTACATGCGGCCGTCGCGCAGCAGACCGGTCCCGTCCTCGGCGACGTCCACGCCGTGTGACGCGCCGGGAGCGTCGCCGTCGACGAGCACGCGGAACGGGATCGGCTCTCGCGTTCCGGGAGATAGCACGAGATGCGCGTCGCGTGCGTGGAACCGGGAGGCGATGCTCCCGCCGGCCTGGTCGAGCACGGCGTTCTCGGGCCCGATCGTCCACTCGCCGGCGAGGGCCCAGTGGTTGACGCGTAGCCGCTCGGGCAGCTGGTAGCCGCGGGGTTCGTCGAACGCGGCGCCGCCCGGTGACGCGAAGCGCTCGCTGCGCCGGTAGCCGAGATAGGTCTCGGGGGTACGCAGGTCGTCCCAGTCGGCCTCGGCCTCGACGCCGAGCCCGTCGACCGGGACGAGCTCGCGCTCGACGCCGAGCAACTGTTGGATGACGCGCTCCGATGGTTCGTAGCGTCCCTCGCCGAAGTGCTGGTCGCGGATGATGCCGTCCGCGTCGACGAAGTAGAGCGCCGGCCAGTACTGGTTCGCGAAGGCGCTCCAGATCGCGTAATCGTTGTCGACGGCGACCGGGTAGTCGATGTCTCGCTCCTTCGTCGCCTGCCGCACGCGGTCGATCTCGTGCTCGAAGGAGAACTCGGGCGTGTGGACGCCGATGACGACCAACCCGTCGTCTCGGTACGCCTGCGACCACCCACGGACGTACGGCTCCTGGCGCAGCCAGTTGATGCACGTGAACGTCCAGAAGTTCACGAGGACTGCGTGGCCGCGCAGCTCGGCGGGGTCGAGCGGCGCGGAGTTGAGCCACTCGGTCGCCCCGCCGAGCGAAGGCATGTGCAGACGTTCGAACCCGGTCACCTAGCGAAGCGACCGGAGGCCCGTGCGAACTTCCTCCGAGAACAGTTTTGGCTGTTCCCAGGCGGCGAAGTGCCCGCCCTTGTCGACCTTGTTGTAGTGGATGAGGTTGGGGTACGCCTGCTCTGCCCAACTGCGGGGAACTGCATCGATCTCGTCAGGAAAGATGCTCACGGCCACCGGGATGGAGACGCCCTTCGGGTCGAAAAAGCCGAGCTTGTTTTCCCAATAGATCCGTCCGGAAGAGACCCCCGTGTTGGTCAACCAGTAATGCGTGATGTTGTCGAGGACGTCGTCTCGAGTCAGGCCTTCCTCGGCCTTGTCGACAAAGACGCGCGAGATCAGCTCGTAGCTGACCATGTCGTGGTCGAGAAGCCAGCTGGCCAGGCCGACGGGTGAATCCGCAATTCCGTAGAGCGTCTGTGGGCGGGTCCCCATCTCGAGAGCGTAGGCCACGTCTGTCGCATAGAAGTCCTTCAGCTGCTCGTACCTGTCTCTCTCCTCGTCGGATAGACCGGATGGCGCTGGGCCGCCGGACTGGACCGCCTCTGCAACGTTGGCTGGAACAGCACCAGGCTGGTTGGTGTGAATGCCGATCAATTCCGGGGGGGCTTGCACCCCCATCTGGTCGACGACAAGCCCACCCCAGTCGCCGCCTTGCGCGACAAAGCGGGTGTATCCTAGGCGCTTCATCAGCACTGTCCAGGCACGTGCGATCCGTACGGGACCCCAACCCGTCGTGGTCGGCTTGCCGGAAAACCCGAAACCAGGCATCGAGGGGATCACCAGATCGAAGGCGTCCGCTGCGCTTGCGCCATGTGCCGTGGGGTTGGTCAGCGGATCGATGATCTTCAGCTGCTCGATGACCGAACCGGGCCATCCGTGCGTGACGATCATCGGCAACGCATCTTCATGTTCCGAGCGAACGTGGATGAAATGAATGTCCAGCCCATCGATCTCGGTGATGAAGTGCGGTAGGGCGTCCAGTTTCTCCTCGCACTTGCGCCAGTCGTACTCGTCCGCCCAGTAGCGCGCGAGTTCCTGCATCGTCGCGAGCTGCACGCCCTGCGACTGATCTTCGACGGGCTCCTTTTCGGGCCAGCGCGTGGCCTCGATGCGCGCACGCAGGTCATCGAGATCCGCCTGGGGGGTCTCACCCGTGAGCGGCCGGATCGCTGTGGCGTCCGCTGACTTTTCAGTCTTGTCAGCCATGTGGGTCCTCCTTGGTTATTTGCGTTTCCTCTCACCCGGGCAGGGCGAAAAAGATGCGATTGAGCGCGATAACGAAGCGAGGGACGTAGGCGGCTCATCGGGGGCTCAGTATCTCCGCGCGAACAGCGCGACCAAGCACGCCGGTCCGGTGTCAGAGCCGGAACTTTTTGTCCGAGTGGGGGGAGGGCCGGACGAATTTCGACCGTAGCCAATTGACCGGGTCCGGTCAACGCCTGATACTCCTGGCTTGCAGGTGCTGGGTATCGCCGCTGGCGCAATCCTGCGAACCGCCACGTAGCGCAGGTCGTGGACGCGGATCTGTTGAGAACAGGCGGCCCCGTGGGCGCGACACCTCGCCCGGGTGGGCGAGGTCGCTGCTCGGCGTTGGCGCTAGCTGGCGAGCCTGTAGATGCTCTGCGATGCCCCCTGGGCGTAGGCCGGTCCGACGCGGTCGATGAGCTCGATCCAGCTGTCGTCGGCCATCAGTGCAGACTCGGCCTGCTCGAGCTGGCCGATGTCGGTGAACCCACTCGACCACGCACAGCCGCCGTAGGCGCCGGTGGCGGAAACGAGGAACAGGGTGGGGACCCCGGTGATGCGGGTCGCGGCCTCGGCGATCTCCACGCCGCCGGCCAGGGCGGCGCGCAGCTGTCCGTTGGCGGCCACGGCGCGGGCGGAGGTGACGTAGTTCGGCGTCGGGGCGGACAGATCGACCTCGCCGGCAACGACCTGCGCCAGGCTGTCGGAGAGCGGTCCGGCGAACAGCCCGGCGCCCCGGTCGGCGAGGTCGATGAAGCTGTCGGACATCGTCAGCTTGTCGTTGGCCTGCTCGAGGTGCTCGAGGTCTTCGGCGAACGTCGCCCACACCACGGTGCCGAGGTCGGGTGACAACGTCGACGACCACGCGTGGACGTCCATCCCGGTTTCCTGGCGCACCTTCTCGGTCACGTCCCCGACGAACGAGACCACCTCTCGATTCGCACCGGGAGCAAACCGTCCAGAGCGTGTGAACAGGAACATGTCGCCCTCCCTTTTGCCCGATGTGGCGCGGGAGGCGCCACACCCCGTGACACCGTCGCGCCAGAGTCACGGAATCGCAATGAGTTCGTCACGACGAGTGGTGCGCCTGTGGTTCCGCGCGGCCGCGCAACCACCCACAGCGAGTAGTGCTGCGTCGCCTCCTCTGCTCGACCGTCGACAGCACGCCGGACGAAGGGGGCAGACGTGGCTCAGGACACCCCGAACATCGACCGGATCGCGGATGAGGGGATGCGCTTCACCGACTGGTACGGCGAGCAGAGTTGCACCGCGGGGCGCTCGGCGTTCATAACCGGCCAGCGTGTGTTCCGCACCGGTCTGTCGAAGGTCGGCATCCCCGGCTCGCCCGTGGGCATGCGTCGCGAGGATCCGACGATCGCCGGCCTGTTGAAGGGCAGGGGCTACGCCAACGGCCAGTTCGGCAAGAACCACCTGGGGGACAAGGACGAGCACCTGCCGACGAACCACGGCTTCGACGAGTTCTTCGGCAACCTCTACACCTGAACGCCGAGGAGGAACCCGAGCTGCCGGACGGACTACCCGCCGGCCGCCGATTTCCCCCAGTTCCGGGGGCGCTTCGGCCCGCGGCGTCCTCCACTCGTGGGCCAACGGCGACGGGACGCAGCGGATCGACGACACCGGTGCGCTGACCAAGAAGCGCATGGAGACCATCGACGACGAGGTCGCCGAGGCGGCGATCGACGTCGTCCGTCGCCAGAGCGCAGCCGGCACGCCGTTCTTCTCATCAACAGTTGGCCCGACGCGGGCATGACGCCGTTCCGCAACGAGAAGAACTCGAACTGGGAAGGCGCCTTCCGGGTGCCGTGCGTGATGCGCTGGCCCGGGAACATCCCTGCGGGTGTCGTGGCGAACGACATCTGCAGCCACCTCGACTTGCTGCCGACGCTGCTCTCGATGGCCGGCGAGCCCGACATCAAGGCGAAGCTTCTCCGAGGCCACGAGGCCATGGGCCGGTCGTACAAGGTGCACCTCGACAGGCACGACCTGGTGCCGTTCCTCACCGTCGAAGGTGAGCGCAGCCCGCGGCTGGGGTACTTCTACTTCTCCGACGACGGCGACCTCGTCGCCCTCCGGTTCGACAACTGGAAGCGAGTTCCTCGCCACGTTCGCGGAGTTCCCACCCCGCCAGAAGGCGCCCTCGTTCACCATCGACCAAGCGATGGAGAAGCTGGAGGCCGGGATCACGAGCGCCTGAGCCACCCCGCGACGAGGGCCGGCGCGGTTGGCGCCGGCCCTCACGTCTCACGCCTCGAAGCGCGGCGTGCTCACATGTCGATCACCCCGTGTAGTCCGGGTCGGCGGCGACGGGGGCCGCAACCGGCGCGGCCGCAGGCTCGATGTTCGCGGTCGGCTCAGGCTGCGGCTCGGGCTCGGGCGTCGGTTCGGGCTGCTGCGAAGCGCAGAAGTCGATCACGGCGTCTGCACCGTTGTACGGGTCGACCCCGTCGAGCGACGACCCATCGGGTCCGATGAGGTCGATGCCCAGGCCCGACGCACCCTGCTTCACCAGTGCGGTGATCCGGTAGCGGGCCGTGGCGGTCGCCCCGGCGTCGGCCGTCGCGGGGACGTCGCCGATCAGCTCACCGTCGTCCCACACCTCGACGTGGTACTCGCCGGCTTCATCGGCCGTGAACGTCACCACGATGTCGCACCCGTCGAGCGTGATGTCGACGATGGCGCCCAACGGCTCCGGCTCGGGCTCAGGCTCCTGAGCATTCACCGGCACGGCCATGGCGACGGCCGCGGCCGTCGCCAGCATCCCCGCGCCGAAGGCGCGAAGGGTCTTCTTCATGTTGTCTCCCGCTCCTGTCCCAATGCCCATCTGCCCGTGGGCGAGGCCCCAGCGGCGGAGACACTACCCCCGGCCAGCACGCAGACGAAACGGGCCGCGCCTCGTCCGTGGCGCACAGACGTCAGATTGTCCACGTGGACGGTGGCGAGGGCGGGGGCTCGCTCGGGATGGGGCAGCTCTTCGGCGGGCGGTGGCAGTGGCTGGGCCGGCCCGCGTTCCTCGCCTGCGTCGTGATGCTGGCCCTCAACGACCATGTCCTGAAGCAGCGGTTCCCCCTGCGACGAGCTGCGCGCCGGATCCGGCAGTGACCCGGGTCGTGGGGCAGGGCTCCGACCTGTACGCCTTCATCGGTGGTGTCCTGGTCCGCACGACGTCCGGCACATGGGAGCGGACCCGCGTCCTCTCCGTCCCGCCCGTCCCTGCGACGTCGCTCGAGCAGGGCCTGAGCAAGTTCATGCCGGCGTTTGGACTGGTGCTGGCCGCCGGGGTGTGGTTGGTCGGGCGGCGACGCTGGCCCTCATGGCCGATGGGTTTGGCGGTCGTCGCCGCAGGCTGGGGCATCTCGGTCGCAGCGGGCGGTGCGCTCGGCTTCGCCCTCGAACCCGCGTTCGACCCCATGCGGTTCATCGGGTGGCTCACGCTGGGTGGCGCCGTCGTGACGTCGGTCGTGGCCGTTGCCGTCGCCCGCCGCCCCCGTCGGCCGCTGACGCCTCCACCACACATCGCGTACCGCGTCCCCCTGCCGACGCCGCCGCATCCGACGCCGCCTCCGCCGCCGAGCGCGACTGGCGATCACGGCTGGCCCCCGCCGCGCTGACCGAACGGTCCACGCCACAGCCCCAACGGGTACGTGGCTCAGCTAGGACGCCGGTGCGTTCGGCGCCGGGGCGCCGCGCCGGAGGCGACGTCGGCGAGCCAGGCCTCGGCCTCGTCGACCGTCGTCACGAGAGGACCCGGCGGCTGCGGGGGCCGGCGGACCATCACGACCGGCACCCCCAAGGTTCCTGCCGCCGCCAGCTTGGCGGCCGTGGCCTCGCCGCCGCTGTTCTTCGTGACCACCGCGTCGATGGCGTGCTCGCGGAGGAGCGCGACCTCGCCCGGCACCGAATACGGCCCCCGGTCGAGCAGCACCGTGGCGGACGGGAGGGGCAGCGGGTCGGGGGGCTCGATCGTTCGGACGACCATGTGCGCCCCGTCGACCGCGGCGAACGGGGCCAGCTCGAGGCGGCCGGTCGTGAGGAGCACCCGCCCGGCGCCGAGATCCTGCAGGGCGCGCGCGGCCGCGGTGAGGTCGTCCACCTCGATCCAGTGGTCATCGGGCCCGGGTACCCAAGGCGGGCGGAGCACGCGTACCCGGGGCAACCCCAACTCACCGGCCGCGGCCGCGGCGTGGTGCGGCATGACCGCCGCGAATGGGTGCGTGGCATCGACGAGGGCCGCGAACCCGTCGACCCGCAACGCCTCGACCAGGCCCGCCACGCCCCCGAAGCCACCCGTGCGCACCGGGCACGGCAGCGGCGCCGGGGTGCGGGTGTGCCCGGCGAGCGATGCCGTCACCTCGTAGGCGGGGTCGGCGCCCACCAGCCGGGCGACGAGCGCGGCGGCCTCGGCCGTGCCGGCGAGCACGAGCACCCGCTTCGGGGGCGGGTCAGGGCGCACCGCGGCTCAGCAGGTAGGTGTCGAACATCCAGCCCTTGCGCTCCCGGGCCTCCGCCCGCACCCGCACGACGTCGTCGGCCACCTCGGCCAGGGGCCCGGACACGAGGATCTCGTCGGGCGTCCCCAGGTACGCACCCCAGTAGAGGGTCACCCCCTCGGGGTCGACCGTCGTGAACGCACACGATCCGTCCAGCATCACCACGACGTCGTCGACGCCCTCGGGCCACCCCTGTGCCAGCCGCCGGCCCGTCGTGATGTGCACCGGGGCGCCCACGCCGTGCAGCGGCCGGGCGAACCGCGCCGCCAGCACCTGGACGCTGCTGATGCCGGGCACCACCTCGACCACGAACGCGACCCGCCCCCGCTCGCGCACCTGGTCGAGGATCCGCAGCGTGCTGTCGTAGAGCGCCGGGTCGCCCCACACGAGGAACGCCCCCGCCTCGTCGTCGGCCAGCTCGTCGCCGATGAACCGCTCGTAGATGGCGAGCCGCTGCTCGTGCCACGCGGCGACGTCGTCGCGGTACGACGGTCCGCCCAGCTCGCGGGCCGGGTCGGTCGCCACCACCTGCCGCGGCGGGCGCTCGACGTGGCGACCCAGGATCTCGCGTCGCACCGCGGCCAGGTCGGCCCGGTCCTCCCCCTTGTCCAGCACGAAGACGACGTCGGCCCGGTTCAGGGCGCGGGCCGCCTCGACCGTGATGTGGTCGGGGTCGCCCGCCCCGATGCCGATGACGAGCACGGTGCGCACTGCGCGAGTCTGGCGCGCGCGGCCGCCGATCCCCGCTCCTGCGATCCCGGTCGATGATGTCGAACAGCCGCGCTCGGCTCCGACCACCAGACGAGCGGCGCCATCGGGGCGCCGCGGACACGAGGTGAGACCGCCATGAAGTACATGCTGCTGATCTACGGCAACCAGGAGCTGTGGGACTCGTTCCCGCCCGAGGACTTCGAACGGATCGTGCGGGAGACCAACGCCCTGCAGGCCGAGCTGCGGGAGTCGGGCGAGTTCGTCGGGGCCTGGGGCGTCGCCGACCAGGTGCAGGCCAAGACCGTCCACCTGGACAACGGCGTCCCCGTGGTCACCGACGGCCCCTACATCGAGGCGAAGGAGTACCTCGGGAGCTTCGACATCATCGACGTCGACAGCGAGGAGCGGGCGCTCGAGATCGCCGCCCGCGTGCCGTTCGCGGCGGTGGGCCGCGTCGAGGTCCGGCCCCTCATGCACGAAGCGGCGGACGACGTGTGACCCCGTCCCGGGCGGCGCGCCCGGCGCGGATCGTCGAGGACCTGCTGCGCGAGCTGGCGCCGCAGGTCCTCGGCGTGCTGGCGCGCCGCTTCCGGCAGTTCGACGCCTGCGAGGACGCGGTGCAGGAGGCGCTCGTGGCCGCGGCGGCGCAGTGGCCCGCCGACGGCATCCCGGCCAACCCGCGGGGCTGGCTGGTGACCGTGGCGTCCCGGCGGATGACCGACCACGTGCGCAGCGAGTCGGCGCGTCGGCGGCGCGAGGACGCCGACGCGGTCCGGCGCCCGTCGGACGGCACGATGGCGCCCGCGGACGACGACTCCTGGGCCACGCCAGCAGCGGACGACACGCTGACCCTGCTGTTCCTGTGCTGCCACCCGTCGCTGTCGGCCCCGTCGCAGCTGGCGCTGACGCTGCGCGCCGTCGGCGGCCTGACGACGGCCGAGATCGCCCGGGCGTTCCTCGTGCCCGAGTCGACGATGGCACAGCGCATCAGCCGGGCGAAGCAGCGCGTCAAGGCGGCCGGCGCCACGTTCGCGCTCCCCCGCCGGACGAGCGGGCCGAGCGCCTGAAGGTGGTGCTCCACGTGCTGTACCTGATGTTCAACGAGGGCTACGCGTCCTCGTCGGGCCCCCACCTGCAGCGCACCGACCTCGGCGACGAGGCCGTGCGCATGACGCGGGCCGTCCACCGCCTGCTGCCCGACGACGGCGAGGTCGCCGGCCTCCTCGCCCTGATGATCCTGACCGACGCGCGCCGGGCCGCTCGCACCGGCCCCGCCGGAGAGCTGATCCCGCTGGCCGAGCAGGACCGCAGCCTCTGGGACCGCGACGCCATCGGCGAGGGGGTCGAGCTCGTCACCCGCACGCTCGCCAGCGCCCGGCTCGGCTCGTACCAGGTGCAGGCGGCCATCGCCGCCGTGCACGACGAGGCGCCGACGGCCGACGACACCGACTGGTTGCAGATCCTCGCCCTGTACGACGTGCTGGCCTCGCTGGCGCCCAACCCGATGGTGACCCTCAACCAGGCCGTGGCCCGGGCGATGGTGCTGGGCCCCGAGGCGGGCCTCGAGCTTCTGGCCACGCTCGACGACGACGAGCGGATGGCCGACCATCACCGTCTCCACTCCGTGCGGGCGCACCTGCGGGAGATGGCCGGGGACACCGAGGTCGGCCCGCGCGGGGTACCTCGAGGCCGCCCGGCGGACGGCGAGCCGGCCCGAGCAGCGCTACCTCGAGGCCCGGGCGTCCCGGCTGAAGCGGTGAGGGGCGCGTCGCGTCCCGTGGAAGGGCGCGTTTATTCGTTCGCCGGGGCGGCTCCGACGGACCATGCTGACCTTCGCCCGCCCAGTCGGGCCGCCCCGACCTCCGAGGCGGACCGGCCGAGCTTGAAGGAGGTGCCCCGACGATGATCACGACACGAGAGCTCTGCACCGTGAACCGTCGCGTGGCGCTTCCCATGCGCGGCGCGACCGCTCCGGTCCCGTTCACGGCCCGCTGACGCCCCTCCCGCCGTCGCTCCCCAGCGACGGGTGAGGTCCGGGCCGGGCATCCGGCTCTCGCTCCCGCGCCCTTGCGGCGCCCCTTGCCACGACGCGCCAGCTCGGCGCGCCCCGACACGAAGGACCCGCCATGTTGCACAACGACCTGACCGCCAAGCTCCTCGTGCAGGATCGCCAGCGCGACCTGCGCCAGCGGGCGAGGCCCCGACCGCAGCCCCCGTCGCCCCCGCGCCGGTGGACGCGGCAGGGCCGGCGTTGATCCCGCTACCCGGGATACGGATACACGAGGGGTGGTCGAGTGTCACACTCGATCACCCCTCGTTCGCGTCAGGGCCCAGGTCAGGGCGGACGGGGCACCGTTGCGGCCGCGCGATTGCACGGATCGTGGCGCTCCGGCTCGTCCGCGCCGCCGGCCGGGGCGAGTACCCTCGCACCGATGGACGCGCCCACGGCCGAGGCCTGGCACATCCGCCCCAACGGACCTCTTGTGGGCGAGGTCGAAGTGAGCGGCTCGAAGAACGCGGTGACGAAACACATGGTCGCCGCCATGCTCGGCACCCAGCCCAGCACCATCACGAACGCCCCCGCGGTCGGTGATGTCGGCATCACCGCCGACATCCTGACCTCGCTCGGCGTCGGGGTCGACATCGACGGCGACCGCATCACCATCGACCCCGTCGAGGCGCCGGGCGCCGATGTACCGCTCGAGTTCACCGGCCTCAACCGCATCCCCATCCTCCTGCTCGGCCCGCTGCTCGCCCGCAACCACGAGGCGTTCGTCCCGCTCGTCGGCGGCGACCGCATCGGCCGGCGCCCCGTCGACTTCCACATCGACGCCCTCGAGCGCATGGGCGCCGAGATCACCGTCTCCGACGACGGCATCACCGCCAAGGCCGACCACCTGCGCGGCGCGCAGATCACGCTCCCCTATCCCAGCGTGGGCGCGACCGAGAGCGTGCTGCTCACGGCCGTGCTCGCCGAGGGCCGCACCGTGCTGCGCAACGCCGCGGTCGAGCCCGAGGTCACCGAGCTGGCGCTGTTCCTGCAGCGCATGGGCGCCCGCATCGGCTTCAAGCCCGACCGGCGCATCGTCATCGAGGGGGTCGACCACCTGCGCGGCGCCGAGGCCAGGCTGCACGGCGACCGGCTCGAGGCGTTCTCGTACCTGGTGGCCGGCCTGATGACAGGCGGGCAGGTGCGCGTGGGCGGGTGCGCGCAGGACCGCCTGGTCACGGCCATCGACACGCTGCAGAAGATGGGCGCCAGCTTCGAGATCACCGACGACTACATCCAGGCGAGCGCCGACGCCGGCTTGCGGCCCGCCGCGGTCCAGACCGACACCCACCCCGGGTTCATGACCGACTGGCAGCCGCCCCTCATCGTGTTGATGACCCAGGCCGAGGGCATGTCCGTGATCCACGAGACCGTCTACGAGGACCGCCTCGGCTACATCGAGGCACTCACCGACATGGGCGGCGAGATCGAGCTGTTCGACACCTGCCTGGGCGGCCCGGCCTGCCGTTTCCACGACACCAACGCCAAGCACTCCGCGGTGGTGCGGGGCGTGTCGAAGCTCCGGGGGGCCGAGGTCACGATCCCCGACGTGCGTGCTGGCTTCTCGTCGGTCATCGCCGCCGCGGTGGCCGACGGCCCGTCGATCCTCCACGGCATCCACCACCTCGAACGCGGCTACAACAAGCCGTTCGAGACGCTCGAGGCGCTCGGGCTCAAGCTCGAGCGGATCCCCGCCGATCAGGCCTGATTCGGCGCCCGCCCCGCGGAGCCGGGCTCGATCCAGCCCCTGTCGAGCGCGTCGCCCAGGCGGCGCTGCACCTCGGCCCACAAGGCCGGCGAGCCGGGCTCGATCGCCTGGTTGACGGCGTGCACCCGGTCTGCCGCCACGTCGTTCTCGCGCCAGGCCCGCCCGCCGCTGGCGTGGTTGAGCAGGAACCCCGCGAACCGGTCGACCGACCGGGCGAAGCGGGCCTCGGGGCTCGTGCCGTGCTCGAACTCGTCCCACAGGGCCCGCAGCTCGGCTCCCTGATCGGCGGGGAGGAGGCCGTACAGCCGGTCGGCCGCCGCTCGCTCGCGTGCGTCCTTCGACGCCCGGCCGGCGTCGTCGTAGACGTAGGTGTCGCCTGCGTCGACCTCGACGAGGTCGTGGATCACGACCATGCGCACCACCGTGGCGACGTCGACGGGATCGGCGGCGTGCTCGGCGAGGACGAGCGCCATCAGCGCGAGGGTCCACGAGTGCTCGGCGGTGTTCTCGCGGCGCGAGCCGTCAGCCACGTAGCCGCGGCGGATCACCGACTTGAGCCGGTCGACCTCGAGCACGAACCCCAGCTGGTCCGCCAGCCGGGCCGCGGCCTCGTCGCTCGAGGTCACGTTCAGCCCGCGACGAGGCTCGCGAGCGCCCACAGCGCGGCGATCGTGCCGACGACGATCATCACGATGCTGCGCGACACGGGCGCCCGGGCGAGCTCGCCCTCCTTGGGCGCCTCGGGCGGGCGCACCAGAGCCACGATGCTGCCGACCGCCATCGCCGCCCCCAGGGCGAGCACGAGGTAGGCGAGCAGGTCCTCACCGAGAAAGACCGGGGTCTCATCACCGAACAGCATCGACACCAGCGTAGGGTCCGCCGGTCGGGGCGGCCCAGCCGCGGGACTCAGGGGCGGCGACCCGGCCGCGGACGCGTGCTCGGCGAGCCCGTCGAGCAGGTGGGCGCCGTCGGTGTGGCCGAACGGGACGAGGTTGGCGACGAGCGCGACGACGTTGGCGGCGATCGCCATCTCGACGAGGGCCGTGGCCGTGCCGCCGTCGCCCATCGTCCCGCGCGCCGCCAGCAGGCCGAGCACGAGGGCCGCACTCGCCGCCGGACCGGCCAACGCCACGGCCGCCCGCTCCAGCGGGCGGTCGTCACGCCCGAAGTAGGCGGTCACGCCCGCGAGCCCACCGAGCACCACCCACTCGACCCGGTAGCCGAGGTTGTGCGCCGCGACGGCGTGGGCGCCCTCGTGGACCAGCGTCGAGGCCACCACGCTGACGAGGGCGAACAGCGGGAGCCAGGAGACGAGCCCGTCGGGACCCCAGGCCGCCACGCCGACCGCGACGGCCGACAGGGCCGCGAGCCCGGCGCTGACACGCAGACGCGGACCGAGGAGGGGGAACGTCCACCGGGGCGGCCGGATCCCCGAGGCGACACGATCGTGTCGGACCCGCGGGTGCGCCGGCGCGGCCACGTCCCCAGGATGCCAGACGGATTGGTCTGGGGGGCCGCCCCTGGGGGCTTTGGGGGGCGGCCCGGATCGTCCGGCCGGACGGGACGGCGCACCGTGGCCCGCATGCCCAGCGCGACCATCACGCCGACAACGATCGACGGCCTCGTCGACGCCACCCCTGCTGCCCGCGACCGGGTGGTCGACCTGCTCCGCGCCGTCAGCATCGGCGTCGTGGTGCTGTGGCACTGGAGCCTGTCGATCACCCACTGGCGCGACGGCGCGCTGACGATGCCCAACCCCGTCGGCGATGTCCCCGGCCTGTGGGCCGCCACGTGGCTGCTGCAGGTCATGCCCGTGTTCTTCCTCGTCGGCGGCTACGCCAACCTGGCGGGCTGGCAGGCGGTGGGGCGCGCGGGAGACGGCGCCACCGGCCGGTTCCTGCGCAGCCGGATGCGCCGCCTGCTCGGGCCGCTCGTCCCGTGGCTCGGGTGCTGGCTGGTGGCCGACCTGGCCTGGCGCGCCGCCGGGGGCCGCAGCGTTGTCGAGTGGGGCATGGTGGTGTTCGTCCCGCTCTGGTTCCTCGCCGTGTACGCAGGTGTGGTGCTGGCCGTGCCGGTCACGGCCCGGCTGCACGCCCGCTGGCGGTGGCGGGTGCCGGCGGCGCTGGCCGCGGCCGCGCTGGCGGCCGACGTCCTGCGCCTCGGCGCCGAGGTCGGGGGAACTGCAGTGGGGCTGGCCGGCTCGGCCTGCGTGTGGCTGTTCTGCCACCAGCTCGGCTACTTCTGGCGTGACGGGACCCTGCTGGCCGCGCGGCCGCCGGCGGGCCGGCGCGCTGGTCGCGGCCGGGCTCGGCGGACTGGTCGTCCTGACGGCCGTCGGCCCGTACCCCGCGGCGATGGTCGCGGTCCGCGGCGGGGAGACGAGCAACATGTTCCCCACCACCGCATGCATCGCTGCCCTGGCCACGTTCCAGCTCGGCGTCGTGCTGTGGCTGCGCCCCCGGCTCGACGCCTGGCTGCAGCGCCGGGCCGCCTGGCGGGCCGTGGTCGCCGCCAACGGGCTCGCCATGCCGGTCTTCTGCTGGCACATGACGGCCCTCGTCGCCTTCCTCTGGCTGTACGAGCGGGCCGGATTCACCCCGGCCGCCGAGCCCACCGCCGACTGGTGGCTGACCCGCCCGGTGTGGGTCGCCGGCCCCGGGCTCGTCCTCGGCGCCGTCGTCTTCGGGCTGCGGCGCACGCAGCGTGGCCGGCCCCCGACCCGGTCCGCCGCCCGCGGCGGCGACCGCTAGTTTGCGGACGATGTCGAGCCGGTACCGCCTGGTGGCGCTCGTCGGCCTCGTCCTGCTGGGGGCCGGCATCTACGCCATCTTCGCCCTCATGCGCGACGACACCCCGGCCCCGAACGCGGCGGTCGAGGCGTACCTCGCCGATTGGTCGGACGGCGACTTCGCCGCCATGGAGGAGCGCGTGGTCGACGCCCCGGCCACGTTCGTCGACGACTACCAGGCCGTCGTCGACGACCTGGGCGTGACCGAGGCCGACTACGAGCTGACGACGGCCGACGTGGGCGGGAGCACGGGAGTGGCCCGGTACTCGGCGACCGTGCAGCTCGAGGGGCTCGGCGAGTGGTCCTGGGACGGGTCGCTGTCCATCGCCGAGGAGGACGGCGAGTGGCTCGTCGAGTGGGCGCCCTCGAACATCCACCCCGAGCTCGCCGACGGGCAGCGCCTGGCCCTCACCCGCGAGGTGCCCGAACGCGCGCCGATCCTCGATGCCGCCGGCAACCCCCTGTCGGTGGGCCGCGCGGCCCGGATCATCGGGCTCGAGCCGCGGGCGATCCTCGACCTGAACCAGGTCAAAGCGGCGTTCCAGCAGCAGCTCGGCATCGACCCGGCCGTCATCGACGCGGCGCTCAACGCCCCCGGTGTCCAGCCCGACCACTTCGTCACCATCACCACCATCGACCAGGCCCGCTACGACCAGGTCGCGCCGGTCATCTTCCCGCTGCCGGGCACCCGGTTCCGCGACACGTTCCTGCGGGGCGGGCCCACCCCCGAGTTCGCCGCCCACGTGCTCGGCCGCTTCGGCGAGATCACCGAGGAGCGGCTCGAGGAGCTCGGCCCGCCCTACCAGGCGGGCGACATGGTCGGGTTGAGCGGGCTCGAGGCGCGCTTCGAGGAGCAGCTCGCCGGCACGCCGTCGAGCACGGTGCAGGTGGTGACGGAGGACGGCACCGTGGTGGCCGACGTCCATCGGTTCGAGGGGCAGGCGCCCCAGCCCGTGCGCACGACGCTCGATCCCGCCGTCCAGTCGGCGGTCGAGGCGGCGCTCGGCACCACGACCGCCCCCACCGCCATCGTCGTCGTCGACTCCAAGAGCAACGTCCGGGCGGTCGCGTCGCGACCGCTGAACGAGTTCAACCGGGCGTTGGCCGGCGAGTACGCCCCCGGCTCCACGTTCAAGATCGTGACCACCACCGGGCTGCTCGCCCGGGGTGTCACGCCCGACACGCCGGTCGAGTGCGCGCCGACGGTCAACGCCGGCGGACGCTCGTTCCGGAACTTCGAGCAGTCGAGCCTCGGGACCGTCCCGTTCGGCCTGGCGTTCGCCCAGTCGTGCAACACGGCCTTCATCTCCGCCGCCGCCGACATGCCCGACCCCGACTTCGTGGCCGCGGCCGAGAGCTACGGCTTCAACACCGAGTACTCCGTCGGGCTCGACACCGCCGGCGGCAGCTTCCCCACCCCGGCCGACGCCACCGAGCACGCGGCGGCCGCCATCGGCCAGGGTCGGGTGACCGCCAGCCCTCTGCACATGGCGACGGTCGGCGGATCGGTGATCGACGGCACGTGGGAACCGCCGGTCCTGCTGCCCGACGAGCCGGCGCCGAACGCGCCGGCGCCCACGTCCCTCGCGCCCGGCGCCAACCAGACCCTGTTCGGCCTGATGCGCCGGGTGGTCACCGAGGGCAGCGGCACCGCCGCCGCCGTACCCGGCGTCGACATCGCCGGCAAGACGGGCACGGCCGAGTACGGCTCGGGCGACCCGCCCCCGACCCGGGCCTGGTTCGTCGGCATCCGGGGCGACCTGGCCGTGGCGGTCCTGGTCGAGGACGGCGTGTCGGGGGGCGAGGTGGCTGCCCCGATCGCCGGCCGGGTGCTGGCCGCGCTGCCCTGAGCGAGCGGGCGCCGGCCCTACACGGCACTAGACGGCAGGTTCCTCGGGCGGCTCCGCGACCAGCGCCGGGGCTGCGGTCGGCGCAAGGTCGACGAGGATGCCGAAGATGCCGCTCTTGACGAGCCACGAGATCCCGAACGCGACCACGCCGATCGTTTCCAGCCAGAGCAGCGACCTCACTGAGTCGGGCGGCTGGACGAGGTTGCTCAGCGCAACGAGCACGATCGAGCCGACGATCGTCCAGCCGCACACCCGGAACACGGTGTTGCGCTTCCGCTTGGCGTCGGACAGCGGCCGGCCCGGGTCGCTCTTCGTGAACAGCTTGAGCGAGAAGTAGGCGAGGAGGACGAACAGGATGCACGCGCACAGGAGGTGCGCGGTCGACACGAACCATTCGCCCGACCACGCCTTTGCCTGGTGCTCGGCCGTAGGGAACAGGGCGACCCCGATCGCCGCCGCGCTGGCGCCGTAGCTGAGGTTGTTGTCGAGCTCGTAGCCCGGCAGCGGCCTGTGCTGGTACGACAGGAAGAACACGCCGAGTGCGCACAGCGCGCCCACGAAGACGTTGCCCATGGGCGAGTAGTAGTAGGCGCTGATCGAGGATCGGAGCTCGTCGCCGCCCAGCGCGAAGTCGCCGATGACCACGACGAAGGGCAGCAACACCGCGATGCCGCCCACCAGCTTCTGGAGGAACAGGTAGGCGCCGGCGAGCGCGCTGTCGCCGGCGGCGTCCTGCGCGATCTCCAGCTTCTGTGCCTGATCGCCAGGGCTTTCCGCCTCGACGGCGGCCTCGAAGGCCTCGGTGCTCTTCTCGGAGAGGCGCGTGGCCTCGGACACCGGTTGCTCGTCGTCCGCCTGCATCGCGTCCACCCCTCCCGCATGCCGGAACGGGCACGAGCCTAGATCTCGACGCGCGCCGCAGCGGGCGACCCGCTGGTGCGCTGAACTACATCGCATGGCCGAGATCGAACGGAAGTTCCGCGTCCCCGCCGTGCCCGAGCATCTGGCGGCCGGGATGCGCCTGCGACAGGCCTACCTGGCGATCGACGGGGACGTCGAGGTCCGGGTGCGCGACCAGGGCGGCACGCCCGTGCTCGGCATCAAGGGCGGGCACGGTGTCGAGCGCACCGAGGTCGAGGTGGAGGTCGACCGGGCGACCTTCGACGAGCTCTGGAGCCTGCCCACCGAGCGCCGCATCGAGAAGACCCGCTACCGGGTGCCGGCGGGCGAACACACGGCCGAGCTCGACGTCTACGCCGGGACGCTCGAGGGGCTGCTCGTCGTGGAGGTCGAGTTCGCCAGCCGCGACGAGGCCGAGGCGTTCGTCCCGCCCCCCTGGTTCGGCGACGAGCTGACGGGCGATCGGCGCTGGTCCAACGCCGCGCTCGCCACCGACGGACGGCCCGAGTAGCCCCCGGCGCGCTCGTGGCCGTCGCCCGGCGGCGTCGGTCACCTTCACCTCAGCCGTACCTCGCCGCCCGCAGCTCAGACGCCTCGTCCAGGAAGGATGAGCGGCCCCGCACGATCCGGCCAGGCCGATGGCTCCGAACAACCCCCGGAGCGGAGGCACCGATCGATCGGGAGGGAACCCCGTCATGGCCTGGTTCGGCAGCAGGAGCACGAGCGTCCGTCGTCGCGGACCGAGGGGCATGGCCGCGGTCGTCGCGCTCGCCGTCTCGATCGGTCTCGTCGCGGCCGGCGCGTCGCCGGCGGGGGCGTGGGAGGACGACACTGCCGACGACATGGCCGCTTGGAGCAGCGCGCTCCCGGGCTTCCTCTTCAGCGGGGGGAGCTACTCGGCGTTCGAGGCGCGCGAGCCCGACGTGGCGATCTACCCGAGCGGGATCAACGACGGCGGCCAGATCACGGGTGAATACGTCCGCAGGGACGGCGAGTCCGGGTTCGTCCGCAGCCCCGACGGCCAGTTCACCACCTTCGACGTGACGGGCGCCCGGGCGACCGAGGCCTCCAAGATCAACGACGGCGGCCAGATCGTCGGCCGATACAGCGAGGACACGCGGTTGGTCGACGACAGCTCCCGGGTGCGCGGCTTCGTGCGAGAGCCGAGCGGCACGATCACCCAGATCGACTTCCCCGGCGCGCGGAGCACGCTGCCCACCGGCATCAACGACGGCGGCGACGTGGTCGGCTACTACGTCGACGACCTCGGGGAGACACACGGGTTCCTGTGGCGGGACCGCCAGTTCACCCCCCTCGACCTCGTCGGCGCCCGCTCCCCCACCCCGATGGACATCAACGACCGCGGCGAGATCGTCGGCATGTACCTCGACGACGCCGGCGTGGCCCACGGCTTCCTGCTGGCCGGGGACCGCTACACGATGATCTCCGGCCCCGGTTCCCCGGCCACCGTCCCCTCGGGCATCAACGACAGTGGCGAGGTCGTGGGCTACACGGCCGACGACCTCATGCAGGCCGGGGCGAATGGCTTCCGGGGCACGCCCGGGGCCATGGACGAGTACGCCTCGGTCACCGTCCCCGGCGCGCCCCGCACACTGCCGTTGGGCATCAACGACAACGGCGACGTCGTCGGCCTCAACGAGAGTCCGGACGAGACGGCCACCTGGCCGAACGCCGCCGAGGAGTGGATGGCCATGTCGGCCGGAGGGTCGGACGGGCTCGAGCTGGTGACGGTGCGGGGCATCACGGTCAACACGGCGATCGCCGGCCAGGTCGACGCGCTGCTCGCCGCCGCCGAGGCCGACGGCTTCACGTTCACCGGAGGCGGCCACCGGTCGCCCGAGCGGCAGGTCGAGCTGCGCCGGCAGAACTGCGGGACCAGCTACTACGCCGTCTACGAGATGCCGTCGTCGCAGTGCTCGCCGCCCACCGCCCGTCCGGGCCGCTCGATGCACGAACGTGGGCTGGCCATCGACTTCAACTGCCGCGGCGGGCTGGTCGACTCCCGCTCAGACCCGTGCTTCCAGTGGCTGAACGCCAACGCCAACCGGTTCGGCCTCTTCAACCTCCCGTCGGAGCCGTGGCACTGGTCCGTGAATGGGCAGTGAGGGGTGTAGGGATTCCCTCGAAGTGAGAGCGTTTCACGGGCTGACGCTGAGCGCAGCGAGCGCTCGGCGGGCGGCGTCGACGGGCACGCCGTCAGCGACGGCCCGGAGAGCCGCCCGCCAAGCGGCGGCGAGCAGCCGCCCCACGGGGAGCTCACCCGCGTTGGAAACCCGGGCGAGCAGGGCCTCGATCGGGTCAGCGTCGGGCTCCAGGCCGGTCTCGGCCAGGAGGCCGGTGAAGCCCGCAGCGACGCAGTAGTCGAAGGCCACCAACAGCGCCGCCCGGGTTGCTTCGGCCGGACTGTCGCCGGCGAGGGCGGCCGCCGCCCCCTCCATGCGGTCGATGACCCGTTGCCGGGCCTCGGCCATGACGACCCGGTGGAGGCCGGCCTTGTTGCCGAAGTGGTGGTAGAGCACCCCGGTGGTCACCCCGGCGGCCCGGGCCAGCTCGACCACGTTGACCCCGTCGTAGCCGCGCCGGCCGAACTCCTCCAGCGCGGTCAGAGCCAGCCGGCCCTTGGCTGAGCTGGGGCGGGCGATCCACTCGGGCATCGCTCCTAGCGTAACCCGTTGACCGAAATCCGTAACTCGTTTACGGTCGGGCCATGGACCTTGCCATGAAGTTCGACATGCTGTACCTCCCGGTGCCCGACCTGGCCAAGGCCCTGGCCTTCTACCGCGACGGCCTGGGCTGGACCGAGGCCTGGCGCGAGGGCGAGACCACCGCGGGTCTCCAGCTCCCGGGCGCCGAGGCCCTGGTGATGCTGGACCTCGACCAGGGACTGGGCCACCGGCCGGGGCCTGTCTTCGCCGTCGATGACGTGGTCGCGTTTCACCGAGAGCGCAAGGACGAGCTGTCCTTCTGGCTGGAGCCGGAGGAGATCCCCGGCGGCCACTGGGCCGGTTTCGAGGACAGCTTCGGCAACCCGATCTACATCGTCGACCAGAGCGACGCCTGACGGGCGCGAGGAGCTATCCGGAAATGTGTCCTGCTCGCCGTTCTGGATGGCGCGCGACCAAGTAGGGCGCGCCGTTGCTCACCTTCACCGCGTCCCTACAAGGGGCTCAGTCGATCTTCGCCATGTTGGCGAACCGGGTGAACTGCTCGAGGAATGCCAGGCGACACACGCCGGTGGGGCCGTTGCGGTGCTTGGCCACGATGATCTCGGCCTGGCCCCGATCGGCCGAGTCGGAGTGGTACACGTCGTCGCGGTAGATGAACATCACGACGTCAGCGTCCTGCTCGATCGAGTTCTCGAGCACGATCCCATTGGCCACGAAGTTGTGGGTCGACTCGACCGTGGCGTCGTAGACCTGTTCCTCGCCCCGCTGCCCGATCGCGACAACGCGATCCCAGAACACGTCCGATGTCGCCACCGCCCGCAGCCCGTCGTCGGCGAGGATGTCCGCGACGCGTTGCAGGCGCTCGCGGCTCGGAGCGTGGCGGTAGACGCTAGATCCGCAGTAGGCGGTGCCGAGCTCGGCCTGGAAGCGGCGCGTCGTCATCGCCGAATCGGCCAGCGCGCTGCGCACGCGGGTCCACACCTCGACCGGCACGGTGTCGACGTTCGTGTTGGGCCGGACCGCCGCGAGCCGGGCCCGAAGCTCCTCTGCACCAGACCGCCGCTGGCCGACCACGTCGACCCGGGCGACGAACGCCAACTGATCGGCCCGCCCGTCGACGCACAATTGGTAGCCGGGTCGGTCCGGTGATCCCGAGACCTTGCGCAGGGTGGAACGAATGCCGAGGCGGAGCAACAGCAGCTGCACATCGTCGACCAACTGCCGGCTGGTGGAGGCGTAGTAGATACGACCCTGGCCCCACCACCCGACACAGCCGTCGGTCGCCCACAGGTGACCGAGGAACAGGGCGACCTGGTCGTCGTCGAGCCCGAACACCGGGTCGGGCACGAACTTCTCGTGGCTGCGCTTGCCGTAGAGCCCCCACCGGTCGAGCCATGTGGCGATGGGGTTGCGGCGTCCGCGAGCCAGCTTCTGAGGCGCCGGCAGGTAGACGTGCGACCACGTCGCCTGCGGGACCCGGCGCGGCGTGATCCCGAAGTGGGCGGCCGCGTGCTCGACCGCGTCGAGGCACGCCGGATCCGCGCTCGTGTAGTGGATGGGCTGGCGGGGGGCCACGCAGCCGTCGCCCAGGAGGTGGGCGAGCATGACGATCTCGGCCTCGGGCCAGACCTGTGTCTCCTTCGGCCCCGGGATCACCCGGGGAACGGCGATGCGGCTGCCGACGGCGAGCTCGTCGAGTCGCACCCACCCGTCGACGGTGAGGAACGGGTGGTTGGCGCTGGCCGTCACCTGCCGGCCTGACGCGAGCCGGAGCTCGAACACCTCCTTCACCCCGGTCGGAAAGGCATGGGTCATCGTGGCGGGCACCATGCGCAGGTCGGTGTCGAGCGACCACACCGGGATGTCGCGCTCGCCGCTGGCGGCCAGCTCACCGATGGTGACCTCCGCTCCCGTGTCCGCCCGGAGGACCCGGGAATCGCCGGTGAGGCAACCCGATTCGCGTAGGTCGGCCAGCATCGGGCGCTTGTCGGCGCGGAGCTCGAGCTGGCGGCTGAGCTGGGACAGAGCGACCACGGGGGTCTCGAGCTCGCGGGCGAGGATCTTGAGCCCGCGGCTCATCTCGGACACCTCGACCTGGCGGTTCTCGGCTCTGCCCCGGCCCGTCATCAGCTGGAGATAGTCGACCACCACCATGCCGAGGTCGCCGACCTGGCTCTTGAGCCGGCGCGCCTTCGAGCGGATCTCCATGACCGTGAGGTTGGGGTTGTCGTCGATCCAGATCGGGGCCGCGGCGAGCCGCCCGATGGCCTGGCTGATGCGGCTCCAGTCGTCCTCGCTGAGCTGACCCGTGCGCACCCGCTTGGAGTCGATGCGGGCCTCGGCCGACAGGAGGCGCTGCGACAGCTCGAGGCTGCCCATCTCGAGGCTGAACACCAGCACCGGCTTGCTGGCGTGGAGGGCGGCGTGCGACGCCATGCCGAGGGCGAACGACGTGTTGTGCACGAACACGTCGGCGGCCACGAAGTTGTGCGTGCCCGGCACCGTGAGGTCGTACACCTGCACGTCGCCGTCGTCGTCGATGGCGACGATCTCGTCCCACAGCACGGCGCCGTCTCGGATCGGCGGACCCGCGGCCGGACGATCGAGGAGGTCGACCCCGTCGCCCGCCGACCCTGACCCGGGGCCTGGGCCGGCGCCCGCCGCCGCCGGGACGCGGGCGGCATCATGCGCGGCGTCGACGACCGCCCGGGCATGGGCCACGATCGCCCCCAGCTCGGCCTCGCGGCCCAGCACGCCGATCTCGGACGCCAGCGCCGACAGATCCTCGGCCCCCGTCACCACCAGCTCGTCCTCGGTCCACGTTGCCTGCTCGACGGCCACGACCGTGCGCTCGACCGTCACGCCCACGCCGAAGCGCAGCAGGAGGTGCCGCAGGTCCTGCGCCAGCCTCGGGCTGCGGGACGCCACCACCAGCCGGCCGGGAACACCCTGCTGGGGCCGCCACACCGTCGCCGCCGCACCCAGCGCCCGGTTGAGGAACCGCGCCAGTTGCTCGCGTGGCAGCCGGAACACGGCCTTCGGGACCCGCCGGGCCTCGGGGTCTGCGGCCACGCCGTGGCGGCGCGCCAGCGCGTGGAGCGGCTCGCCGGAGATGACGTCCCACGTGCGGCCACCACCCGGCAGGGTGCGGTCGACGACCTCGACGCCGAACGCCCCGCCCCGATACTCGATGTCGGTGGCCACCTCGCGGTTCTCGGTCCACAGCTTGGGGCCGTGCTCGTCGCCGCCGGGGGCCGTGACCAGGTGGGCGAGCATGACCAGCTCATCGGGGGGTAGCGGGGCGGCGCCGAACACCGGGACGGCCGCCGCCACCCCGACGACCCGACCCGGCGCCAGGTCGGCCAGCGGCACCCACCCGCCGCGAGTGAGGAACGGGTGGCTGGCCGTGGTTCGGACCTCGCGGCCGCTGCGAGTACGCACCCGGTACACCCGCTTGATGCCGTCGTCGACGAACGCGCTGGGCACGGCGACGTCGACGCGCCGCTCGTCGGTGAGGGTGAGCACCGAGACCGCGTCGCCCGCGGCGCCGGCGCGGTACACCTCGGCGGCCGTGCGCACGTCGCCCGTCGCCGGGTCGACGATCGGCGTGTCGAACGCCACGCACTTCCCCATCGCCGGCCGGGCGCCGACCACCACGAGGTTGCTCGGCTGCAGGCCCGAGAGCAGGTCGTCGAGGTCGACGTAGCCCGTCGGCACACCGGTGACGGCGTCGCCGCGGCCGTACAGCTGCTCGAGCCGGTCGAGGTTGAGGCCCAGCAGGTCCTCGATCTTGGACGTGGTATCGGTGACCCGACGCTGGTTGACGTCGTAGACCATCGCCTCGGCCCGATCGAGGGCCTTGGTCACGTCCTCGGGCATGCCGTAGCCGATCTCGGCGATCTCGCCGGCTACCCCGATGAGCCGACGCAACAGGGCGAACTCTTCGATGATGCGGGCGTAGCCCCCGGCACTGGTGGTGGCCGGGGTGGACGCCATGATGTCGAGCAGCACCTGGACGCCGCCGACGGTCTCGAGCAGCCCGTTGCGCCGAAGCTCGTCGGCCACCGTGACCGCATCGACCGGCTGCCCCGTCGCGTACAGGGCGTGGATGGCATCGAAGATGTGCGAGTGCGCCGGCTTGTAGAAGTCGTCGGCGCGGAGGACGCCCGCGGCCGAGGCGATCGCCTCGGGCTCGAGCATCATCGCCCCGAGCAGCGACTCCTCGGCGTGCAGGTCGTGCGGGGGAACGCGCCTGCCGCCAGCAGACCCCCGTGGGGAGAGCTCCTCAGCCATGTGCCGTTCACCTTCTCAGCGCAGGCCTGTGGGGAGGAAGGGGAACAACCCGGGGGACGAGCTGTGGATGAACGAGCGAGCCTGGGGATACCGAGCCCCCGCCGTCACGGTTTGTGCGCTCTCTGCACACATCTGCTCACCCAGCGCCCGATTGCCGTTGCCAAACTGTGGACACCGTGTGGACTGCCGGGCGGGGCGAGAGCCCGCCGTCGCCCGGCAGCTCGTTCACTCGGCGACCACCTCGACGGTGACGGGGAATTCGACGTCCGCGTGCAGCTTGGCCGGAACGACGTGCGTCCCGAGCGACTTGATGGGCTCGGGCAGCACCAGCTTGCGGCGGTCGATCTGCGCGTTGGTCTGCGCCTCGATGGCGGCGGAGATGTCGGCCGCGGTGACCGAGCCGAACAGCCGGCCCTCGCTGCCCGCCCGGGCGGTGACGGTGATCACCTTGGGCACGAGCGTGGTCGCCAGCGTCTCGGCCGCCGAGCGGTCTTGCGCATCCCGCAGGTCGCGGGCCCGGCGCATGCTGGCCGCCTGCGACGTGGCGCCGGCGGTGGCCTTCATGGCGAGGCCCTTGGGGACGAGGTAGTTGCGGGCGAACCCGTCGGCCACGTCAAGGATGTCGCCGCGCTTGCCCAACTCGGGCACGTCGGAGCGGAGGATGACCTGCATCAGGCCTCGCCGCCCTCGTCAGAAACCGGGGCCACGGCCTCGGGGGCGGCAACCTCGGGGACGGCAACCGCGGGGGCGGCACCGTCGCCACGCGGGGCGCGGTCCTCGCGGGGCCCGCGCTCGCCGCGGGGACCGCGATCGCCCCGGTCACCGCGGTCACCTCGATCGCCTCGATCGCCCCGATCGCCTCGGTCGCCCCGGTCGCCGCGTCCGCCACGCTGCTGCGTGATGCGGGTGACGTACGGCAGCAGCGCCATCTCGCGGGCGTTCTTGATCGCCTTGGCCACGTCGGCCTGCTGCTGGGCGTTGTTGCCCGTGACCCGGCGGGCCCGGACCTTGGAGCGGTCGGACATGAACCGGCGCAGCAGGTTCACGTCCTTCCAGTCGACGTACTCGACACTTTCGGTGATGAGGATGCTCGTCTTCTTCTTGGCCCTGCGCGCGTTGTCTTTGTTCTTGGAACGGGACTTGGGGGGCATCAGAAGGGCTCCTCGGAGGGGTCGGTGTTGGCGGGGGGCTCGTTGCTGACGGCGCGGCTGCTGCCGCCACCGCCGCCGCCGCCGCTCCACCCACCGCCGTCGCCGCCCTCGCGGCGATCGTTCTTGCTGATCTCGGCAGTGGCCCACCGCAGGCTGGGGCCGACCTCGTCGGCCACGATCTCGACGACGGAGCGGCGCTCGCCGTCTTGCGTCTCCCACGAGCGCTGCTCGAGGCGGCCGGTCACGACGACGCGTGCCCCCTTCTCGAGCGACTCGCTGACGTTCTGGGCCAGGTCACGCCAGCACGTGACGTTGAAGAAGGACGTGCTCTCTTCCCACTGCTGGTTGTCGCGGTTCTGCCAGCGACGGTTGACCGCCACCCCGAAGGTGGTGACGGGGGCGCCGGCGGGTGTGAAGCGGAGCTCGGGGTCGCGGGTCAGGTTCCCGACGACGGTGACGTTCGACGACATGGCTGCCTCCTACTTGGCAGCCTGCTCGACCAGACCGCGCCGAGCGGCCTCGTGGTCGGGCAGGCGCACGACCTTGTGGCGGACCGTCTCGTCCGCGAGTCGCAGCGCCCGCTCGAGCGTGTCGAGGTCGCTGCCCCCCACGAACTCGAAGAGCACGTAGTAGCCCTCGAGCTTGTGGTTGATCTCGTAGGCGAAGCGCCGGCGGCCCCAGCGGTCTTCGCTCTTCACGGTGGCGCCACGCTGATCGAGCAGATCGGCGATGCGCTTGATCGTGGCGTCGATCACCTCGTCGTCGAGCTCGGCGTCGATGATGACCATCAGTTCGTACGCTCGCGGTGCGAGCATCGGCAACTCCCTTCGGACCCGGCAGCGCCGGGGCCCCGCAGGCGCGGAGCAGGGCGGATGTGGACCTGGAGACTGTACCGGGCGGCGCGGCGGTTGCTCACATCGGCATCATCGCCGTGGGGTGTGACATTTTCGCAGCGTCTCGGATGACGTGACCGCCGGGCGCGTCGCGACGACCTAGGACGGACCTAGGACGCCGCCGCGCAGTCGCCACCGAGAGCGAGCCGGCTGCCGGGGCCGACCCCGAGACGCTCGAGGTCGCCCTGGAACACCTCGACGGCGAACCGGTACGAGCCGCCGGCCGGGTAGACCGGGCAGTCGGGCGCGGTCGCCGAGCACGGTTCCATGTCTGCCGACGACACGAAGTCGCCGTCGGCGTCGAACCAGGCGATGGAGAGGGGCGTCGGGGTGTTGCGCATCCAGAACCCACCCGAGGTGTCGGCGTCCCACACGAAGACCATGCCCTGGTAGCCGCCGAGGTCGGTCACCTCCATCAGGCCACGCTGGCGCTGCTCGTCGGTCGCCGCCACCAGCAGGCAGCAGCCGGTCACCGTTCCGTCGGCCGCGGTGATCGACGCGGCTGCCTCGCCCACCCCGGGCAGGGCGGAGCGGTCGGCCGGCCCGGGCGCCTCGTCCAGGCCGGCGCCCGTGGCCGCCGGCGCCTCGCCCGAGGCCGCCGCCAGGTCGTCGAGGGAGATCGGGTCAGCAGGACCCTCGCTGGCGGACGGCGCCCCGTCCTCGGCGCCGCTCGCGGCGCCATCGCTCGCGTCGTCGTCATCGCCGCACCCGGCGACTCCGAGGGCGAGCATGAGCGCGCACCACGCCGCGAGCAGCGTGCGGGTGCGGCCGGATCGGGGGCGGACGGCTGGCGCGCGGGTCACGGGGCCATCCTGGCACCGAGCGCGACGTCCCCCGGCGCGGCCGGCGCGCACCGGGGGATCGCAGCGAAGGGTCAGCCAGGGACCGGGGCGCCGTACAAGCTGAGCGACTCGGCCACCTCGGCCGACAGGTGGTAGCTCTCGGCGTCGCTCGGGAAGCGGCGGGCGCGCACGTCGTCGGCGAACCCCCGCAGGCCCTCGACCGCGGCGTCGCCCAGGTCGGCATACCGGCGCACGAACTTCGGCGCCATCCGGTCCTCGATGCCGAGCACGTCGTGGTACACGAGCACCTGGCCGTCGGTGTCACGCCCGGCGCCGATGCCGATCGTCGGCACGTCGAGCCCGTCGGTCACCAGCCGGGCCACCTCGTCGGGCACGCCCTCGAGCACGATGGCGAAGCACCCGGCGGCGGCGAGCGCCTTGGCGTCGTCGCGCAGCGCCAGCGCGGCGTCGTGCTCGCGGCCCTGGACCTTGAACCCCCCCATGGCGTGCACGGACTGGGGCGTCAGGCCCAGGTGGCCCATCACCGGGATCTCGGCGTCGACGATGGCCTCGACCACAGGCAGCCGCTTGCGGCCGCCCTCGAGCTTGACCGCCTGGGCGCCCGCCCGCACGAGGGCAGCGGCGTTGCGAACCGCGTCGTCGGCGGACGTGTGGTAGCTCATCCACGGCAGATCGCCGACGACCAGCGGCGCCGGGCCCTCGGCCGTCGACGCCCGCAGGCCGCGGTGCACGGCAGCGGTGTGGTGGGCGATGTCGTCGATGGTGACCTGCAGCGTGTCGTCGTAGCCCAGCACGACCATGGCCAGCGAGTCGCCGACCAGGATCATGTCGACGCCCGCGGCGTGCGCCTGGCGGGCGCCGGGCGCGTCGTAGGCGGTGACCATCACGAGCGGATCGCTACCGTCGCGCGCCTTGCGGGCGCGGATGGCGGGAACGGTCTGCGTGCGCATCGGCACGTTCCTCCTTGCTCCGTCCAGCGCCCTCGTGGCTGCCGGCGGTGACCCGAAATTAGCCAGGTCGCTACCCTCAACGCCATGTCGGAGCCCGCGCATTCCACCGCCAGCGGCGAGACGAGCTGCGACTCGTGCGGCGCCCCTGCCGACGACCTCGCCCGCGTGCGGCGCGTGTACGTCACGCCCGGGGCGTGGGACCTCGGCGCCGACGAGCCTGCGGCCGACACGGTGCAGGTGGTCGACGAGGTGGAGGCGTGGTGCTTCCCCTGCAGGAGTCAGTACCCCCACCAGCCCGTCGCGGAATGACCGCGCGCGCGACGACGCGCCTTCTAGGGGCTGGGGCCGGTGCTCGGTGGACCGCCGCCGGACGTGGTGGTCGTCGTGCCCTGGCCGGACGTGGTGGTCGTCGCACCCGGGCGACCGGGGTTCGTCGGAAGGGTGATCTCGGGAAGCGACCAGTCGGGGCCGCCGTTTCCGTTCCCGTTACCGTTGTCAGGCGGAGTCGTCGGGACGGTCTCGTCGGGTGTGAGGAGCTCGCCCTCGTTGAGGGCTGTGCCGGTGCGGATCTGCTCGGGCGTCACCGCGACGAACTCGCCCGTGAGGTTGGCGGTAGCGACCTCCATGTAGTCGTGCCAGATCGACGCGGGGATCGATCCACCGGTGGCCGGACGGCCGTGGACGAGGCGCCCGTCGCTGTTCATCGGCCAGAGCTCGTTCGCGCCCGTCTCGGGGTTGACGTAGTCCGCGTTCGGATACCCCATCCACACGACGGCGGTCATGCCGGGCACGTAACCGGCGAACCAGGCGTTCCGGTTGTTCTGGGAGGTGCCGGTCTTGCCGGCTGCGGACCGGTCGATCGCCGGCGCCCTCGCCGGTGCCGCCGTCGGACACGACCGCCTGCAGGGCGTGGGTGACCAGGTCGGCCTGCGTCTCGCTCATCACCCGGTCCTCCTGCACCTGCCGCTGGTACAGGACCGTGGCCTCGCCCTCGTCGTTCACCTGCTCGACGCGGGTCACGATCTGCGGCGTCCGGTACACCCCGCGGTTGGCGAACGTGGAATACGCACCGGCCATCTCGAGCGGCGTGGCGTTGACCGTGCCCAGCACCATGGCCGGCTGGGTCTGGTCGATCGGGATGTCGCCGCCCATCACCCCGAGGCGCTCGGCGAGCGCCGCCACGCTGGCGGGACCCCGGGCGCTGTCGGGCGAACCGTCGCCGTCGGAGTCGACGACGTCGGTGCCGAGGTCGAGCATGAGCTGGGCGTAGGCGGTGTTCGACGACTCGGCCGTGGCGCGGGTGAGGTCCAGGACGCCGGCGTCGCTCTCGGAGTAGTTGCTGACCTTCCAGGGCTCGCCGTCGGTCTTCCACTGCTCGAACTCCATCGTCCCCTGGGCGTCGTAGCGGGAGTTGAGCGAGTAGCCCTGCCGCAGGGCCTCGGCCAGCACGAGTGGCTTGAACGTCGACCCCGGCTCGCGCCCGCTCGACCCGTTGCCCCGGACGGCGTAGTTCGCCTCGTAGGTGCCAGGCGTGTACGGGTGGCGGCTGCCGACCATGGCGCGCACGAGGCCCTGCTCGTCGACCGCCACCATCGACGCCTCGGGATCGCCCTCCCACTCGGGGGTGTTGGGGTCGTCCTCGTTCTGCAGGTTGCTCGTGACCGCCTGCCAGGCCGCCCGCTGGAGCTCGTAGTTGATCGACGTGTAGATGCGCAGGCCACCGCCGCGGATCATCTCCTCGGTGAACCGGTCGGGGTCGATGCGCTGCAGCTCGGACTCGATGTACGCGGGCAAGTAGTCGGTGCCCAGGTAATCGTTCGGGTCCACGCCCCGGAGCGTGTCGACGAGCTTCACGGTCGACAGCGGCACCACCCACGGGTCGGCCACCGGGATGGCGTCGGCCGCGTCGAGCTGCTCCTGGGTGATGTAGCCCTCCTCCTCCATGGCGACGAGGCCCGTGTGGCGACGGCGGGTGGCCTCTTCGGGATCCTCGCTGGGCTCGGCCGCGGCCGGCGCCCGGATGAGCCCGGCGAGCAGGGCCGCCTGGCCGGGGTCGGTGATCGACCGGACGTCGATGCCGAAGTAAGCGCGGCTGGCGGCGGCGATGCCGTAGGCGCCTCGGCCGAAGAACACGGTGTTGAGGTAGCCCTCGAGGATCTCGTCCTTCGACATGTCCTGCTCGAGCTTGATGCTGAGCACCGCCTCCTTCAGCTTGCGGCTGACGCCGCCGTCACGCGACAGCGCGAAGGAGTTGAGGACGTACTGCTGGGTGATCGTGGACCCGCCCTGCTGGATGCTGCCGCTCCGCGCGTTCTGGAACATGGCGCGGAGGATGCCCTCGGGGTTGACGCCGTCGTGCTCGTAGAAGTCGCGGTCCTCGACGGACAGCACCGCCTGCACGACGATGGGCGGCACCTCCTCGAGCGTGATGCTCGTGCGGTTGCCTCGCTCGGACTGAAGCCGGGCCATGGCGTTCTCGGCGATGCACTGGCCGTCGCCGACGTCGGCGGCGCAGATGTACGAGGCTTGCTCGAGGTGGTCGAACTCGGGCAGCTCGGTGCGGGCAACGACAACGCCGACGCCGGCCATCATCGCCAGCATCGCCAGGCCGATGAGGAAGATGGGCCGGCGCAGTCGCCAGATGATGCTCCGCTTGCGGCCGACCTCCTTGCGACGCCGCGCTGCCCCGCGCTCGCCGGAGGGACCGCCCTCGGCCCCGAAGCGACGCCCCCCAGGCCCACCGGGACCGCCCGGACCGCGACCGCCGCCGCCCGGACCACCGGGACCACGGCCGCGACCGTTGCCCCCGCGGCCACGCGGCGGACGGCCGCCCGGGCCGGAAGGGCGGACGCGGGGACCGCCGGGGCCGTCGCCGGCGCCGTCGGGGACCCACCCCGGGCCACCGGGCCCCCACCCGGGGGCGACATCGCCGCCGTACCCCGGGCCCGGGTCGGGGCCAGGGACCCCGGGGCCTGCGGGATCGCCGGGCCACACCGCCTGCGGCGACGAGCGCCGATCGGGCGCGCCCTGCGGACGCCCCCGGCGTGCGGGGGCCTGGCGGGCGCGCGGACGCGCACGGTTCGATGGGGTCTCGCGTATCGGTCCAGCCATCCGAGGCGCAGAGACTACCGCCCTGCGCCGGGCGGGCCACGTCGGGCGCTGGTGACCTGGGGTTCGTGCAGCTTGTCGGCCGGCTGAGGAGCTGACGGTCCGCCGCCAAATCCCCACGCGTGGGCTGCGACGAGCGTCCCTACCCGCTCGACCTCAGTCGCCGCCGACGTGGAAAACGCGGGTCAGGTGGTTCCAGGCGCAGCCGGGGCACACCTCGACCACATAGCACGCCACCGGCGTGCGGCCGCGGGCCAACTTGGCCATCTCGCGTGCCGACGTGACGCAGCGCCCGCCCGCGGGCAGGCGCGCCCCGAACGCGTAGGTGACGAGGATGACCGCCTCCTCCTCGCAGATGGGGCACGGCTCCTGCGTGGGGGTGCCGGCCCCGGCCGCGGCGCGGCGGAGCTCGGGGTGGGCGTCGCACACGTCGAGCTTCGACAGCCGGCCCTTGCGGTACTCGCGCACGACCGCCTGGCGGGTCAGGCGGTAGTCGACGACGCCACCGTTGCCGTTCGAGCCGCGGATCGCCTCCGGCCGGAAGCTCATGGGCAGCGAGGGTAGCGGCGGGCGCCCGCCGCTGCGTCCGGGCGGGCGGGCAACTGTCGAGCCGTGTGACCAACGACGGGTGGCCGGGAGGTTGACGAACGGCGACGACTCCGGCAGACTGCCGGACGATATATCGAAGCGATATGAACGCACGCGATATGAAGTCACGATGCATCGGGCCCACACCAGTCGGGACCGCATCCATCGGGATCCGGGATCACATGCTGGAACTCGCCGTCCTCGGCCTCCTCGAAGACAACGACCTCCACGGCTACGAGCTGCGCAAGCGGCTGGGCGACCTGCTGGGCCTGCGCCTGGCCATCTCGTTCGGCTCGCTGTACCCCGCGCTCGGCCGGCTCGAGAAGGCCGGCCTGGTCAAGGCGGTGTCCAGCAGGCCCGCATCGGCCCGGCCGTCCGCACCGATGAGCGGGTCGCTGGCCGGCGAGCTCGCCGCCTTCCGCGCCCAGCGACGTGCCGCCACGGGCAGCGGCCGGGGCACGCGCGGCAAGAAGGTGTACGGCATCACGGACGCCGGGCGGCAGCGGCTGATCGAGATGCTGTCCGACCCCGACGTGTCCGACGACCGGGCCTTCCCCGTGCGGGTGGCGTTCTGCCACAACCTGCCGCCCGCCGGTCGCCTCGAGCTGTTCGAGCGTCGCCGGGCCGAGCTCCTCACCCGGACCGAGCAGCGCCGCCGCAGCGACGGCGGCGAGGGCCGGGTCAACACCTACCTGCGGTCGCTGCTCGAGCGCGACACGGCGGCCCTCGAGGCCGACCTGGCGTGGCTCGACCGGCTCATCGCCGACGAGCGGGCGGCGGAGGCCACGCCGTGACCGTCCGCTGACCGCCCCCCACCGTCCCCACTCTCCACACCGCCGGCCGACGCCGGCCGACACCGACATCCGGAGGAACCCCATGAGCACCATCCGCCTCGCCATCGCCGGCGTCGGCAACTGCGCCAGCTCGCTTGTCCAGGGCATCGAGTACTACAAGGACGCCGACCCCACCGAGGCCGTGCCCGGCCTGATGCACGTCGACCTCGGCGGCTACCACGTCCGCGACATCGAGGTCGTGGCCGCGTTCGACGTCGACGCCGACAAGGTGAGCGTCGACGTGGCCAAAGCCATCCACGCCGGCCCCAACAACACGATCCGGTTCGCCGACGTGCCCGACACCGGGGTCACGGTGCTGCGCGGACCGACACTCGACGGCTTCGGCGAGTTCTACACGCAGGAGCGCGAGGAGTCGCCGGCCGCGCCCGTCGACGTCGCCCAGGCGCTGCGCGACGCGCGGGTCGACGTCCTGGTCTCGTACCTGCCTGTCGGGTCCGAGCTGGCCCAGAAGCACTACGCCCAGGCGTGTCTCGACGCGGGCGTGGCGTTCGTGAACGCCATCCCTGTGTTCATCGCCTCCGACCCCGAGTGGGCCGCCAAGTTCACCGAGGCCGGCGTCCCGATCGTGGGCGACGACATCAAGTCGCAGGTCGGCGCCACCATCGTGCACCGCACGCTCGCCCGGCTGTTCGAGGACCGCGGCACGACGATCGACCACACGTACCAGCTGAACTTCGGCGGGAACATGGATTTCATGAACATGCTCGAGCGGAAGCGGCTGAAGTCGAAGAAGGTCTCGAAGACGCAGTCGGTGACCAGCCAGATCGAGGCCGGCATCAGCGACCGCGACGTGCACATCGGCCCCTCCGACCACGTGCCGTGGCTCGAAGACCGCAAGTGGGCGTTCATCCGCCTCGAGGGCCGCAACTTCGGCGACGTGCCGCTCACCGTCGAGCTCAAGCTCGAGGTGCACGACTCGCCGAACTCGGCTGGCGTGATCATCGACGCGGTGCGGTGCGCCAAGCTCGCCCAGGACCGCGGCCTCGGCGGCCCGGTCGACCCCGCGTGCCAGTACTTCATGAAGTCGCCGCCCACCCAGGTGCACGACGACGTGGCGCGCGACGCGGTCGACGCCTTCATCGCCGACCGCTGAATCTCTGCAGCTCCGATGCCCCCGCACACCGGCGTGCGGGGGCGTCGTCGCGCTCGTGGTGCCCGCGAGTCATCCGTGACGAGACACGGCGCCGAACCACGGTCATGCGGTTGGATCTCGAGCGTTACGCGGCCTCGGCGGCGCGGTTGGACCTGGCGGGCATCGACATGGATGCCTTCCGGGAGCGGCCGCTCGACGCCGCCACCCTGCGCTGCCTGCGCTACATGCACGACATCGAGCACCACACGGTCTGCTACCTGCGCGACCTGCTGGTCACCCCGGTGCACCGCGACCCCGCGGCCACCACGTTCCTCACCGTGTGGAACTTCGAGGAGATGTGGCACGGCGAGGCCATCGGCCGTGTTCTCGCCGCCCATGGCGAGGACGCCGGCGCTCCCCGCGTGCGCCGGCTGCGCCAGCGCCTTGGCCTGCGCGACCGCCTCGCGCCCGCGCTGCACGCAGTCGGCGCCGCGGTGGCGGGCGAGGCGTTCGGCGCCCTCCACATGACGTGGGGCGCCGTCAACGAGTGGACGACGCAGGTCGGCTACGCGCGACTGGCCGAGCGGGCCGGCCACCCCGTCCTCTCTGAGATGCTCCGCCGGATCATGCGACAGGAGGGCCGGCACATCGCCTTCTACGCCAGCGAGGCCGAGCGGCGTCTCGCGGGGCGGCCCGGCGCCCAGCGGCTCGTGCGGTGGGCGCTGACCCACCTGTGGCGGCCGGTCGGGGCCGGCGTGATGCCGGAGTCCGAGGTCAAGTTCCTCGTCGACACCCTGTTCGACGGCGACGACGGGCGCGCCGCGGCGGCGCGCATCGATGAGCGCGTCGCCCGCCTTCCCGGGCTCGCGGGCCTGCGTCTCGTGTCCGGCGCCGTCGACCGCTACGGACCGGCGGTCGGCCGCACCTCCGGCCTCGCCGACGCGGCCGCCGATCGGGTCAGCGGGGGGCGGCGCGCAGCGTGAGCACGGCCATGTCGTCGGCGGGCTCGTCGTCGACGTAGCCCAGCGCCTCGCTCTCGATGAGGCGGGCCAGCTCGTCGGCGTCGAGTCCCTTCCCCTGGTAGAGCGCCTTGACCACGCCCTCTTCGCCGAACGTTCGCCGGCCCTTGCGCCGGTCGGTCAGCCCGTCCGTGTAGCACACGAGCGTCTCGCCGGGGTCGAGGTGCACGACGGTGTCGGACAGCGACACCTCGTCGGTCACGCCCAGCAGCGTGCCGGGGATCCCGACCGGGACGACAGGGCCCGCCATGCGCCGCACGAGCGGCAGCGGATGGCCGGCCGAGCACAGGATGATGTCGACCCCGTTGTCGGTGGGCTGCACCGCGCCGACGAGCACCGTGCAGAACCGCGGGCTGACCGGCAGGTCGTCGTCGCCGATCTCGTCGCGCTCGGCCGCGTTGCGGAGCAGCAGCTCGTTGAGGCGGCGCAGCAGCGTCGAGGGCATCACGCCGTCGAACGCCGAGGACCGGATGGTGTGGCGCACGACCCCTGTGGTCGCCGCCGCCTCGACCCCGTGCCCGCACACGTCGCCGACCGCGATGATCCACCAGTTGCGGTCGGCGGGGAAGGCGTCGTAGAAGTCGCCGCCGACGTCGAGGCCCTGGCCCGCGGCGCGGTAGCGGGCGCCCAGCTCGATGCCGGGGATGTCGGGCAGGCGGCCCGGTAGGAGGCTGTCCTGCAGCGCCCGCGCCACGACGGACTGCTCGTGGAACATGCGGGCGTTGTCGACGATGACGCCGGCGCGGCTGGCCACCGCGGTGGCCAGCGAGACGTCGGCGTCGGTGAACGGACGGCCCGGCCGGTCGCCGAAGGCGATGACGCCGAGCAGACGACCCCGGGCCTGCAGCGGGAACACGGCCAGCGCGTCGACGCCCACCGCGGTCATCGCGTCGCGGTCGCCGGGCGTGTCGAAGAGCGGGGCGAGCATCTCGGCGGCACGGGCCCCGCGGATGTGCGGGCGGCCGGCGGCGAGCGCCTCGCCGAGCTCGCCGACCGCCCCGAGGTCCCGCGGCAGGCGGTGGACGAGCCGCGTCAGCGGCCCCACCTGCGTGGGGTCGACATGGGCCACCCCCATCAGCGGGCGAGGGTTGCCCGGCGAGGCCATGAGGCGCACGACGCACCAGTCGGCGAGCCGGGGCACGACCATCTCGGCGAGCTGCGTGAGGGCCGTGTCGACGTCCAGGCTGGAGGACAGGGTGCCGCTCATCTCGTCCAGGAAGGCGAGCTGGGTCTGGTCGCGCTCGGCAGCGTCGGCGAGGCGGGCGCGGTCGAGCGCGAGGGCGCACTGGGCTGCGACGTTCTCGAGCAGGTCGCGGTCCGTGTCGTCCGACGGGACGCCGCCCGGATCGTCGAAGCCGACGGCCATCGACCCGAACGGCCGGCCGAGCGCGTCCTTGAGCGGGAGGACGACGAAGGAGGGGTCGAGATCCAGGCGCAGGCTGTCGAGGTCGGGGTAGCGCGCCCGGCGCTCGGCCGCGGACGTCACCACGACCGGCTGGCCGGTCCGGATCACCTCGGCGGCGGGCAGGACCGACGACAGCGGGATGCGGCCGAACCGTTCGGTGAGGGCGTCGGGGGGCAGGCCGGTGGTCCCGGCCACGACCAGCTCGTCGCCCGCCTCCGACAGCACGTGCAACGTCGCCGTGCTGCCGCCGAGCAGCTCGACACCGTCGTCGAGCATGGCGCGCACGATCTCGGCCGGCCGTCGGGAGCGGTTGAAGCCCTCGACCAGGCGAGCGAACCCGGCGCTGGTGGAGGCCGCGGCGGGCGCGTTCGGGGCCTCCGTCCCGCGACCCGGGTCGGTCGTCTCCGGCGGTCGAGGCCCCGTCGTCGCGCCCTGCACCTCGGATGACATGGCCACCAAAGTCTGACACCCGTTGGGTTGTTGCGCACCGTGCGAGCGGCCGCGCGCCGGAACAGGTGGACCGACCACCCTCCGGCGCAGCCGATCGCGCTGCGGCACACTTGGTGGATGGCTTGGACCCGCTTCTCGCTCGCCGGTGCGGCCGGTGCCACCCTCGACGCGGAGGCCGTGCGCTACGGCCCCGGGCTGCCGACCGAGGACGAGCTCAAGCTCCTCGGGTACGTCGAAGGGCGGCGCGTGCTCGAGCTGGCCTGCGGGGCCGGCGCCAGCGCGGTCGCACTGGCCAAGGCGGGCGCTCGGGTCATCGCCGTCGACGTCGACGCCCGCAACCTGGACGACACCCGCGAGCGGGCCGAGCGCGAGGGCGTACGAGTCGAGACCCACCACGGCCCGCTCGCCGAGCTGGCCTTCGTCCGGGCCGACACGATCGACGCCGCGCTGTCGACCTACGGCCTCGCGACCGTGGCCGACCTCGACCGGGTCTTCCGTCAGGTCCACCGGGTGCTGCGCACCGACCGGCCCTTCGTGTTCTCCCTGCCCCACCCCGCGTTCGTCATGCTCGATCCGGCCGGGGGCGAACCGCTGTTGCGCCGGGCCTGGTGGGACACGAGCCCGGTGACCTGGTCGACGGGCGCCACCGGCGACGAGCCCGACCGCGCCATCACGCTCGGCATGTTGTTCTCGGCGCTGGGCCGAGCCGGGTTCGCGGTCGACACGGTGCTCGAGCCACCGGCGGACCGCACCGACGCCGGCGACGCCTGGTCGGACGCCATGCGGTGGGTGCCCCCGACCCTCGTGGTCCGGGCGCGCAAGCTCGGCACCTGAGACCCGGGAACTTTCGCGCGTTTCGCGCGTCACGATCCGGCCGTCACGCCGTCCTCATGGGTGATGGGCACGCGGTCACATAACCCCTGCCTCGGGCGACCGAGGCGCCGCGCGCCCCGCTCACCGGCTGCAACCCAGCGCGGCCGGTGACACGCCGGGGCCGGCCACCTTCTCTTTGGCGGGAGGGGGGTGGCCGGCCCACGGCGTATCTCTGGTCGGCCGGCGGGGACGCTGGCGGTCGGCCGGCGGGGCCCGCTCGGCCTCCTACGCCTGCGGGTTGCGCTGCGCCCACCAGGTCAGGACCCGGCGTTCGGCCTCGGCCTCGCCCAGCGGTCCCTCGTCGAGCCGGGCCTCGAGAAGCAGGTCGAGCGCCTCGCCCACGGCGCGACCGGGGCCGATCCCCAGCACCTCCATCACCCGGTTGCCGTCGATGTCGGGCCGGATGGCGTCGAGCGCCTCGCGCTCGCGCAGCTCGGCGATGCGCTCCTCGAGCGTGTCCATCCGCGCCGCCAGCAGGCGCGCCTTGCGCTCGTTGCGCGTCGTGCAGTCGCAGCGCGTCAGCTCGTTGAGCTCCTCCAGCAAGGGGCCCGCGTCGCGGGCGTAGCGGCGCACGGCGGAGTCGCTCCAGACGTCGTCGCGGTAGCCGTGGAAGCGCAGGTGGAGGAACACCAGGCGCCGGACGTCGTCGATCACGTCGCGCGAGTAGCGCAGCGCGCGCAGGCGGTCGGCGGCCATGCGCGCCCCGACGACCTCGTGGTGGTGGAAGCTCACGCCCTTGGGGCCGATCGAGCGGGTCTTCGGCTTGCCGACGTCGTGCAGCAGGGCCGACAGCCGCAGCACGAGGCGGGGCGAGGTCTTGGCCACCACGGCGATCGTGTGGGCGAGCACGTCCTTGTGCCGGTGGATGGGGTCCTGTTCGAGGCGCATCGCCCGCAGTTCGGGCAGGAACCCGTCGGACAGGCCGGTGTCGGCGAGGAACCACAGGCCCGCGCTGGGATCGTCGAGGACGAGCAGCTTCGACAGCTCGTCGCGGATGCGCTCGGCGGACACGATCTCCAACCGCCCCCGCATCGACTCAACGGCGGCGACCAGCGCCTGGTCGGGCGTGAGGCTGTAGCCCGCGATGAAGCGCGCGGCCCGGATCATGCGCAGCGGGTCGTCGGAGAACGACACCTCGGGGGCGAGCGGCGTGCGCAGCCGCCCGCCCGCCAGGTCGGCGACGCCGCCGTAGGGATCGACCAGCTCGGCATCGGGCAACCGCAGCGCCATGGCGTTGACCGTGAAGTCCCGCCGGGACAGGTCCTCGGTCACGTCGTCGGCGTACACGACGTGGGGCTTGCGCGAGTCCTCGCGATAGGCCTCGGCCCGATGGGTCGTGATCTCGAAGATCGTGTCGCCGCGACGGGCGCCGATCGTGCCGAACGCCTGCCCCTGGGTCCACACCGCGTCCGCCCAGCCGGACACGATCGCCATCGTCTGCTCGGGCCGGGCGTCGGTGGTCAGGTCGAGGTCGGCCCCGGCGCGCACCCGCCCGAGCACGAGGTCGCGGACGATCCCCCCGACGAGGTACACGGCATGACCCGCGCTCGACGAACCGCTCGGCGAGAGGCCGGACGTCGTCGAGCACCGGCTGCAGCCGCTCGGGGATCACCGGCGCAGGGTACCGACCGCTCGGCGCCCGCCCGAACCGGTTGCCAGCCGCCCCATCACGTCCCGGAGGACGGGATGCCCGGGAGCGGCTCGGGCACCGCCTCCACGTCGAGGGGCCCGAGGTTGGCCAGCACGATCCGGAGGTCGGCGACCGACAGGTCGGTCGAGAACATGACGACGGTGTCGCCCGACGACACCACGCCCCAGCGCGTGCCGTCGGGCTCGTCGGCCACGGCCCCCGAGAACCCGGGGACGTCGAGGGCCTCGCCCTCGGGCGGCTCGATGCACCCGCCACCCATCACGTCGATCCAGAGGAACTGGCCGACGGGGTCGTCGAGGTTCGTGTAGTCGACCGTGGCACTGGGGCACCCGCCGCTGGCGGGGTCGGGTGTCACATACGCCCCCGCCATGACCCACCCCTCGGGGATGCGCGACAACCCGAGGGGCGCAGGGCCCTCGAACGCCGCGAGGTCCTGCTCGTTCACCCATGGCGTGGCGTCCAGTTCGGCGGCGCTCGGCGGCGCCACCTCGACGTCGCCGCCGATCCGGACGATGTCGTAGGAGGCCTCGACGATCGTGTCGGTGGCGGACAGGACGAGCTCGACGCGGCGCGGGGCCCCGTCGTCGCCGAGCGTCGCCTCGAGGTCGACGTCGATGAGGGTCAGGTCCGGCCCGAGGGCGTTGATCAGGCGCGGCGGGACGCCGGCCGAGATCACGCGGTTGCCCTCGCCGTCCTCCCCCTCGTCATGCGGGTCGGTCGCCGCCTCCAACCACGCCGGCAGCAGGGACAGCGCGAGCTCGCCGGAGGCGCCGCCCTCCACCTCGGCCCACGGCCGGGCCTCGAGCTGGTCGGGGTAGGCGGTGTCGCGCAGCCAGGTCTGCTCCGCAACGTCGGACCCGATGGTGATGTGCTCGTAGGTGACGCCGTCCGATCCGGTGACGCGCTGGCGGACCGCGTCGGGCAGCACGACGTCGCCGCTCATGTCCCGGTCGACGACGATCGAGTCGTCGAGCGTGGACGGGTCCGGGCCCTCGAGGTGGCTCGTCGCCTCGTACGAGAACGTGCCCGCGTCGGTCAGCGCCCGGCCCGCGGTGGCCAGCGCGTCGGCGAGCTCCTCGTCCTGGGCGGACCCGTCGTCGCCCGCGTCGGCGGCCACGCCGGGGCTGTCACCATCGTCGTCCCCGCTCGTGAGCGCGACGACGGCCCCGACGGCTACGGCCAGCGCCGCCACGACACCGGCGGCCGCCAGCCCACGGCGCGACCGGTGGGGCGGCGGCGCCATCGGCGGGCCGATCGGCTGCGGGAACCCGGACACCGGAGGAGGAGGCGGAGGAGGCGGGGGCGGAGGAGGAGGCGGCGGCGCGCCGACCCACCGTCCGTCGTCGGAGGGGAACCTCGGCGGCTGCGTCCCGTCGCCCACGCCGGCAGTGTCCCACGCGGGCCGCATGGTGCCGCCATCAGGCACGGCCCCCGATTCCCAGGTCAGTCGTCCCCCTCGGCCGCCAGTCCGAAGCTGGGCCGGATCGTGGGCGGGCCGCTGAGCCGGACGCCCGCGTGCCCGTCGTCGACCAGGGCCCGCTGGTGGGCGAGATGCGCGGCGGCCACGACGTCGCGTCCCGGGCCGCCGCCCGACGGCGCCTCGACGTGGACCCGCTCGCCGGCGAGCGCCCCGAGGGCGGCGGCCGTCGAGTCGCGCAGCGCGTCGAGGTCGTAGCCACCCTCGAGGAACGCCACGCACCGCCCCGGCGGCACGAGCGCGACGAGATCGGCGGTGATGTCGGCGAAGTCGCCCGCCGTCAGCCCCAGCCCCGTCAGCGGATCGGCCCGGTGGGCGTCGAACCCCGCCGAGATCAGCAGCCACGTGATGCCGATCTCGTCGACGAGCGGGCTCACCACGTCGGTGACCGCCGCCCGGTAGATGTCGCCCGTGGCGCCGTGGGGCACCGGGACGTTCACGGTGCGACCCTGACCGTCCCCCCACCCCGTCTCGAGCAGCGCCCCCGTGCCCGGGTAGAGCGGATGCTCGTGGAACGACACGTACGTGACCCGAGCGTCGTCGTAGAACGTGTCCTGCGTCCCGTTGCCGTGATGGGCGTCGTAGTCGACGATCAGCACCCGCTCGCCCGCGTCGGCGAGGGCCGCGCCGGCCACCGCCACGTTGTTGAACAGGCAGAACCCCATCGCCTGGGCGGACAGGGCGTGGTGGCCGGGCGGGCGCACCGCGCAGAACGCGGCAGTGGCGTCACCCCGCCGCAGCGCGTCGACAGCCGTGAGCCCCGACCCCGCGGCCCGCACCGCAGCGTCCCACGAGGCCGGCACCGCCGTCGTGTCGGCGTCGAGCCGGCCGCCGCCGGTACGACAGAACCGTTCGAGCGCGGCGACGTACGTCGGCGTGTGGACCCGCTCGATGGCGGCCGTCGTCGCCGGCTCGGCTGCCATCCGCACCAGCTCGTCGTCGAGGCCGGCGCGGCGGGCCCCCTCCTCGACCGCGGCGAGCCGGGCCGGGCGCTCGGGGTGCCCGATGCCGGTCTCGTGGTCGAGGAAGTGGGGGTGCGTGACGTAGAGAACGGTCATCCGTCACAGACGGTAACGGCACGGACCCTGGGTGCGTGCTCGGCCCGGCACCGACCGAGGTGGCCCCGTTGCCTACTCTCGTAGGCAATGACCGTGAGTGCGCCCGTCAGCGTCGGCTCGCGGCTGCGCGTGCGGCCGTGGCAGGCCGACGCCCGCGTCGCGCACCTCGCTCCCGCGGCCGACCACCTCGGGCCCCTGACGGCGACCGACGTCGAGCACGCGGTCGACCGCCTGCGCCAGCAGGGCTACCGATCCGTGATCACCGCGGCGCTCCACCGGGCCGACCGGCGCCCGTTCACCGAGGCCGGCTTCGCCGAGACCGAGCGCCTCCACCTGCTCCGCCACGACCTGGACACGGTGGTCCCGACGCCGCCGCTGGCGGGCATCGAGCTGCGGCGGGGCCGGCGACGCGAGCAGGAGGCGGCGCTCGACGTCGACCGCGCCGCCTTCACGCCGTTCTGGCGCCTCGACCGGGCCGGCCTGACCGAGGCGCTGACCGCCACGACGATGGTCCACTTCCAGGTCGCCCGCGACGAGCGCGGGGTTGTCGGCTACTCGGTGTGTGGGCGAGCCGGCCACCGCGGCTACGTCCAGCGCCTGGCCGTCACGCCCCGCTGCCAGGGGCGGGGCGTCGGGGCCGCCCTGCTCGGTGACGGGCTGCGGTGGTTGCGCCGGTGGGGCGCCCGCGACGCCCTGGTCAACACCCAGGAGGACAACCGTCGGTCGCTGCGCCTCTACCAGCGCACCGGCTTCGTGCTGCAGCCCGACGGCCTGTCCGTCCTCGAGCTCGTGCTGGGCAGCCCGACCACCGTGCCGCCGGGCCCGGCGACGCCGGCCCGCCCCGAGGGCCGGCCGTGACCCGGCGGCGAGTGCGGCTCGCCGGCCTCGTCGGACTCGCCGTCCTCTGGCTGTTGTGGTCGGGCGGCGCGCCCGCCGGTGCGCGCCCGTCGGGGCTCGCGCATGGTCCCGTCGAGGCCGCGACCCAGTCTGCGCCGTCGCTCGAACTCGTCCGGCAGACCACCTGGGTCCACCCGGGCGAGGCCTACACCGTCGACGTCCGCGTCACCGGGGCCCCGGCCGGCGCCACGCTCGACCTCGTCGTGCACGATCTGCTCGGGTCGCGCGCCGAGTTCCGCGAGACGCTCGACGGCGAGCTGGGTGGCACCGAGCACGCCGTGGCGCCGCAGGCGCTCGACGCACTGACGACGTCGCCCGGCGTCGCCCAGATCGGGTTCACCCCCGGCCCCGGGGGCGTGAGCCTGCCCAGCCGCGGGGTCTATCCCGTCGAGCTCCGCCTGCGGTCCGGCGGCCAGACCGTGGCGAGCACCGTCACCTACCTCACGTACCTGACGCCGGGCGACTTCCCGCCACTCGAGGTCGGGGTCGTCGTCGAGATCGCGGCCCCGCCGGCCCTGCAGCCCGACGGTGCCACCGAGCTGTCCCCCGAGTCGTCCACCCGCGCCCGGGAGCGCGTCGAGGCGGTCGAGGCCGCCGGCACCACCCCCCTGACGCTCGCGCCGCTCCCCGAGACCGTCGAGGGCCTCGCCGACGCGGGCGGCGCGGACGCCGCGCTCGTCGACCGGCTGCGCCAGCTGGCGGCGACCCGGCAGGTGCTGGCCCGCCCGTTCGTCGACATCGACCTCGCCTCGCTGCAGGACGCCCGGCTCGAGTCCGAGGCGTACGCGCAGTCCGACGCCGGGGCGAACGTGGCGCGGTCCCGCCTCGCGGTCGAGCCCGCCGGGGGCGTGTGGCTGTCGGGTGCCACGTGGAGTCCCGAGGCGGCGCGATGGGCCGTCGAGATCGCGTTCGACCGGGCCATCGTCCCCGCGACCGCGGTGGGCGACGGCGACGGCGAGGACATCCCGACCACCCCCGTTCGCCTGGGGGACGACGGCCCGCTCGCGGTCGTCACCGACCCCGACCTGGCCGACCACCTGACGAGCGACGACGGCATGGTGGCCGCGCACCGCTTCATCGCAGAGCTGACGACCGCGTGGCTGGAGAGGCCGTCCGACCCGCGGGCCATGGTCGTGCAGATCCCCCCCGACGCCGACATCGACCCCGAGGTCGTCGGGACCGCGCTCGCCGCGCTCAACGACGGGCAGGCGGTACAGGGCGTCCCGGTGACGCAGATCTTCACCGACGTGCCCCCGGCCGACGACGGGACGGCCAGCGTCGACCTCGCCCCCGCCGAGCGCGGCCCCGACCTCCGCTCGCTGGCCCCACGCGTCGAGTCGGTGCGGGGCCGGATCAGCGGCGTCGCCGGCCTGCTGGACGACCCGAGCGTCCAGACGTCGCTGGACCACGCACTGTTCATGAGCACCGGGGTCGCCACGCCCGACGCCGACCGGGCGGCCTACGTCGATTGGGTGGAGGCCGAGCTGCAGACGGTGACGGGGGCGGTGTCCCTCCCCGACGAGTTCCGGATCACGCTCACCGCGCGGTCGAGCACGATCCCCGTCACCCTCACGAACAACACCGAGCAGGATCTCCAGGTGCGGGTCGAGCTGGACAGCGACCAGCTCGAGTTCCCCGACGGAGACGTGCTCACCCCGACGCTGCCACCCGGCACGACCCGCCTCGAGGTGCGTGTCCGCGCCCGCACGTCCGGCGCCTTCACCCTCGACGTGACGGTGTCGAGCCCCGACGACACGCTCGTCCTCGACCGCTCGACCTTCGACATCCGGTCGACCGCCATCTCGGGCGTGGGTCTCCTCCTGTCGGTCGGCGCCGGCCTGTTCCTGGCGATCTGGTGGGGGCGGAACTGGCGCCGCACCAGCCGGGCCCGCCGCAAGGACGGGGCCGAGCCTCCGCCGCCCGCGGGCGTCGGCCTCGACTCGGCGCCGTCCCCGGCCCGGACCGCGGCCGACCGCACCACGTCGAGCATCGCCCCGTGGGCGGCGCGGCCTGTGGCTCCCACGCCTCCTCCACCCCCTCTCGCACCACCGGGCGCACCCCCCGAGCCGGCGCCACCTCGGGGTCCGACGGCCCAGGACGGGGAGGGGCAATCGGGCCGGGACGAGCCGTACCGTCCCGCCCACATGGCCCGCTCGCGGAGCCGCAGCAGCACGCGCGGCTCCTGAGCGCGGCTGCGGCGGTCGGCGCAGACCCACGCTGGTGCCGGGCGTCACTAGTGTCAGCGCCCATGCCCGTCCGCATCGTGACCGACTCCGCCGCCGACCTGCCGACCGAAGAGGCGACCCGCCTCGGTGTCGAGGTGGTGCCGCTGTCCATCCGGTTCGGGGCCGAGGAGTTCACCGACGGCGTCGACCTGTCCGTCACCGAGTTCTACGAGAAGCTGGCGTCCTCGGACACGCTGCCCGAGACCTCGGCCCCCTCCCCCGGGGCGTTCGAGGCCGCGTACCGCCGCCAGGCCGAGGCGGGCGCCGACGCCGTCGTGTGCATCAACCTGTCCGAGGGCCTGTCGGCCACCATCCAGTCCGCCCGCAACGCGGCCACGGCCGTCGCCGGCGACCTCGACGTGCGCGTGATCGACTCCCGGTCGATCACGGCGGGCCTCGGCACCCAGGTGACCGTCGCCGCCGACGCCGCGGCCGACGGCGCGAGCGCCGACGAGGTGGTCGCTCTCGTCGAGGGCATGGTCCCCCGCACCCACGTGATCGGCGCCCTCGACACGCTCGAGAACCTCAAGAAGGGCGGGCGCATCGGCGGGGCCCAGGCCCTGCTCGGTTCGCTCCTGTCCATCAAGCCGCTTCTCGACATCTCGACGGGCGAGGTGGCCGAGGCCGGCAAGGCCCGCACGCGCCGCAAGGCACTCGAGTGGCTCCGCGACCAGCTCTTCGCCGTGCCCCAGGTCGAGCACCTCTGCGTCGCCCACGGGGGCGCCCCCGACGTCGACGACATGCTCGCCCTCCTCGCGCCGCGCTACCCCGAGGACACCATTCGGGTCACCACGATCGGTGCGACAATCGGCACGCATGGTGGTCCGCGCGTCATGGGACTGACGTGGGTCGATCCGGCATGACGGGCATCGACGACCGGCGGCCCTGACCGCACGTCAGGGACCTCTGTTGACTACGGTGGGCGCACCGTGGCAGTGACGCCTCCCCCTTCCGGCCCATCGCAGGCCGCCGGCGTCTCCGCCGGCGCGCTTCTGGGCGCGCGCTACCGGCTCGACGAGCTGCTGGCGTCCGGCGGGATGGCGCAGGTCTGGCTCGGCACCGACGAAGTGTTGCGGCGCGCCATCGCGGTGAAGATCCTCCACCAGCACCTCGCCGCGGACCAGACGTTCGTCACCCGCTTTCGCCACGAGGCCATCGCCGTCGCCCGGCTCTCGCACCCGTCGATCGTCAACGTCTACGACACGTGTAGCGACGACGGCGTCGAGGCCATCGTCATGGAACTCGTGCGGGGCGAGACGCTGCGCACCCGGCTCGACGACGGCCCGATGGACCCGTGGGTCGCCGCCAACATCGCCGCCCAGGTGGCGGGCGCACTGTCGGTCGCCCACGCCGCCGGGCTCGTCCACCGCGACATCAAGCCCGCCAACATCCTGCTGTCCGAAGACGGCCGCGTGAAGGTCGGCGACTTCGGCATCGCCAAGGCCGCCGAGTCGGCCGACCTCACCCAGGAGGGGTCGTTCCTCGGCACGGCCAAGTACCTGGCGCCCGAGCAGGTCGAGGCCAAGCCCGTCGACGGACGCACCGACCTCTACAGCCTGGGCGTCGTCCTCTACGAGATGTTGTGCGGCCGGGTGCCGTTCGAGGCCGACACCAGCTCGAGCACCGCGCTCGCCCGCCTCCACTCCGACCCGCCGCGGCCGCGCCTGGTCAAGGCCGGGGTGCCGCGCGAGCTCGAGGCGATCACGATGCGGTTGCTCGCCCGCGACCCGGCGGGCCGGTACCCGACCGCCACCGACGCCCGCGCCGCGCTGCTCGGTGCGGGGGCCGACGACCAGCCCACGGTCGGCCACGAGAGCGCCGGAGCGCGCACCGCCGCCGGCCGGCTGCCCCCTCCCCCGCCCCCGGGCGCACCCTCGGCCGCGACCTACTCCGCACCGCCCGCCGGCCCCGCAGGCGTGCGCTCGACGCCGCCGTCCGGCACGCCCGCCACGCGGTTCGCGGACAGCGAGCGGCGATGGCTCGTCCCCACCCTCGTGGTCGTCCTCGTCGCCGTAGCCCTCGGCGTGGCCGGGCTGCTCCTGCAGGGCCCCGGCGACGGCATCTTCGGCGGCGACGACGGCGACAACAACACACCCCCCGAGACCACGCCGACCGAGCAGACCACGGCCACCATCACGCGCTCGATCGACTTCGACCCCGGGGGCGACGGCGCGGAGCACCCCGAGGAGGCGGAGGCCGGCAACGCCTTCGACGGCGACTCCTCGACGTCCTGGTCGAGTGAGTCGTACACGTCGCCCGACTGGGGTGGCCTCAAGCCCGGCGTCGGCCTGATCCTCGAGCTCGACGAGGCGGGCCCGATCAGCGCCGTCGAGTTCGACACGCCCCTCTCGGGGTGGCAGGCCGAGGTCTACGTCGCCGGCTCGCCGCAAGACAGCCTCGACGCCTGGGGTGAGCCCGTCGGCACGTTCCCCTCCAGCGACAGCGGCACCAGCACCGTCGAGGTCGAGGCCGAGGGTGGCGCGGTGCTGCTCTGGTTCACGAAGGAGAGCAGCCAGGACCTCCAAGTCACCGTCGACGAAGTCCGCATCCTGCGCTGACCTACGCTCGGCCCATCACGCCCGCTGCCGACGATCGCACTCTCGTAGCCGCCGCGCAGGCCGGCGATCGAGCCGCGCTCGACGCGCTGCTCCGCCGGCACCACGAGCGCCTGTGGCGGCTCTGCCGGCGGCTCGTGGGCAACGACCACGACGCCGAGGACGCCCTGCAGGAGGCGCTGGTCGCGGTCGCCCGTGGCATCCGCCGCTTCGACGGCCGCTCGGCGTTCACCACGTGGTCCTACCGGGTGGCGACGAACGCGTGCCTCGACGAACTGCGCCGCAGGCGGCGCCGGCCGCTCCCGGGCGCGCTCGGCGGCGGCGACGTGCCCGCAGCCGTCCCGGGCGCCGCGGAATGGGCGCCGCAGGACCCGCTGAGCCGAGACGGGCCCCGGCCGGCGTTCGGGCCGGGCGACGAGCCCGGCGCCGCCGCCATCGAAGCGGTGGGAGGGCGGCTCGACGTCGACGCGGCGCTGGCGCGGATCCCGTACGACTTCCGGGTGGCCGTCGTGCTCCGCGATCTGTGCGACCTCGACTACGCCGAGATCGGCCGCATCCTCGATCTCCCCGCAGGCACGGTCCGATCCCGCATCGCCCGCGGCCGCGGCCAGCTCGCCGACCTGCTGGGGAACCGCGACACTCCGACGGAACGTCCAACCCCTACGCCATGACGCCCGACGACCCCCGACCCGGCCCGAACGACCCCGACGCATCGGCGCCCTCCGCACGCGACGAGCGGGCGTCCGCGCTCGTCGACGGGATGCTCGACGGGGCCGAGGAGGCCGAGACTCGGCACGCGCCCGACGTGGTGGCGCGGGCGGCCGAGATGGACGTCGCCCGCGCCGCGCTCCGCGACGTCCCTCCTGCCGATGCGGCCGCCCGCTCGCGGGCCGTCGCGGCCGCGCTCGCGGCCTACGACGAGACCGCGGTCCCCCGCTCGCCCGACGGGCCGGGCCAGGTCGCGGACCTCGGCGCGCACCGGCGCCGATCCGGTCCGTCGGGCCGCTGGCTGGGGGCGGCCGCGGCCGCGGTGGTGCTGATCGGGATCATCGCCGTGGGGCTGGTCGGATCCTCGTCCGACGACACGTCCGACGACCTCACGGTCGCGCTGGACAGCTCCGACTCCGACCCGGGCGCGGCCGAGTCGGCCGAGGACGGGGGCACGGCGGACGACGAGGCCTCGGCAGAGGCCCCGTCGGCCGGGGCCCCGGAAGGGACCGACGAGACCCTCTCCGGGTCCGAGCTCGGCACGGCCGATTCGCGCGCCGCCGACCTCGGCACGTTCCCGTCCGCCGACGACCTCCTCGACGCCGCCAGCGAGCGCCCCGAGGCCCAGCGCGACGCGGCGGGTGTCTTCGGCCCGGGGAACGACGCCGACGCGGCCGCCGAGGCCGCCCCGCCCCCGTGCCCGGCCGGCGTGCCCGATCCGTTCGAGCGGGCCGGTGCCGGGCCGTTGCTCGTGGGGAACGGCGTCGTCGTCGGCGTGACCGTCGGCGTGTGGCGCGTCGGGTCACCCGAGGCGGCTCGGCTCGTGGTCGTCGACCCCAGCTGTGGGGTGCTGGCGCAGCGGCCGCTGGGCTGACCCAGGGTCAGGGATCCGAGCACCCAAGCCCCGGGCGCCGCCGGACCACGTGCCGACCGACCACGCACGAGCCGGTGCAGGCGCGCAAGTAGGCTTCCCGCGCATGGCGAACGCCACGACTTCCGGCCGTCCTGCACCCATGCTGCCCGGTCCGCCGCCGCCCGACCGCGACTGGCCCGCCCAGGCCGCCGACACCGTCGTACGGGTCGTCGGGCAGGTCAGGGACAAGACCACAGGACCCGCTCTCCAGGCCGCCCGCGCAGTCATCTACGGGGCCTTCGGCGCGATCATCGCCATCGCCTGCGTGATCGTGTTGATCATCGGCGCCGTGCGGCTGCTCGATGTGTACCTCCCCGACTCCGTTTTCGGCGAGGACCACGTCTGGGTGGTCTACCTGATGATCGGCCTCGTATTCGTCATCGCCGGTGCGGTGAGCTGGTCTCGGCGCCAGCCGGCGCGGGAAGAACCGCAGACGTGACGACGTTGAGCCGCATGTGCCGCCCACAGGGTGCGGCGACGCATCGACGAGACAGGACATCCTGGACGTGACCGACACGCGCAAGGTCATCATCATCGGGTCGGGTCCCGCAGGCCTGACCGCCGCGGTCTACACGGCGCGCGCCAACCTCGAGCCCCTGCTGCTCGAGGGCGAGCCGTCGTCGACCAGCGACCAGCCCGGCGGTCAGCTCATGCTCACCACCGAGGTCGAGAACTTCCCCGGCTTCCCCGAGGGCATCATGGGCCCCGAGCTGATGACGCGGTTCCGTGAGCAGGCGGCCCGCTTCGGCACCGAGATCCGCACCGAGAAGGCCAGCCGGGTCGACCTGTCGAGTCGCCCGTTCGGCGTGTGGGTCGGCGATCCCGATGCCGCCGAGCCCACCTACGCCGCCGACGCCATCATCATCTCCACCGGCGCCCAGTCGCTGATGCTGGGCATCGATCGCGAGGCCGAGCTCATCGGCCACGGCGTGTCAACGTGCGCGACGTGCGACGGGTTCTTCTTCCGTGACCACGACATCGCCGTGGTCGGTGGGGGCGACTCCGCGCTCGAGGAGGCCATCTTCCTGACGAAGTTCGCCCGGTCCGTCACCATCGTCCACCGGCGCGACGAACTGCGGGCCTCCAAGATCATGCAAGAGCGGGCCAAGGCCAACGAGAAGATCCGGTTCCTGTGGAACCACGTCGTCGAGGACGTGGCCGGCGACACGACGCTCACGGGTGTGACGGTGCGCAACGTCCTCACCGACGAGACCAGCGAGCTGCCGGTGACGGGGCTGTTCGTGGCCATCGGCCACAAGCCCAACACCGACCTGTTCAAGGGCCAGCTCGAGATGGAGGAGTCGGGCTACCTCGTGACCGGGCTCGCCGGCGGGGCCAGCACGACCAACGTCGAGGGCATCTTCGCCTGCGGCGACGTGCAGGACCACACATACCGGCAGGCCGTCACGGCCGCCGGGTCGGGCTGCGAGGCGGCGCTCGACGCGGAGCGCTGGCTCGAGGCGCAGCATGGCTGAGGTCCAGCCCGAGGGAACAAGTTCCACTTCGGGGCTGTTGCTGCCTGGCTAGAGGGCACGCCCTCAGGGCAGGGCCCACGAGATCACACCATCCGCAAGGAAAGGTCACCGAGACAATGGCTGGAAGCACAAGCACCCTCACCGATGCGACGTTCGACGAGACGATCGGCGCTGCGGCCGAGACCGTCGTCGTCGACTTCTGGGCCGAGTGGTGCGGGCCGTGCAAGATGATCGCCCCGATCCTCGACGAGATCGCCAACGAGCACGCCGGCAAGCTCACGGTCGCCAAGCTGAACGTCGACGAGAACCCCGACGTCGCCCGGCGCTTCGACGTGATGAGCATCCCGACCCTGATCGTGTTCAAAGACGGTGCCGCCCAGAAGCGCCTGGTCGGAGCGAAGGGCAAGGGTCAACTTCTGGCTGAGCTCGACGAATTTCTGCCCTGACCCTCACCCAGAGACGTAATCCACAACCTGTGCGAAAGGTTGTGGATGACATAGACCCCAACTTGAGGACGGACCAACCTCAGGTTGGGGTCGAGTCTTTTTCGGGGTCCTCGCTTGTCATCAGATGTCGGTGGATGTCTCCCCGTGGCATGCGATGCCCGTTGCCGCACGCTCCGTGGGATTCGTTGCCCATGATCGCTCCGTAGCGTGGCAGGTTGCGGGTGCCGTCGCTGGCGTCGGCTCCCCGACCCGACGCGCGGGCGCCACGTCGGACAAGTGTGGACGACCACACCGCGGCTGGGGACACCGCGCCAGGGCTGATCGCGGCGATTGCGGGTCGTCGTCGATCGTCGGGAGCTTCAGGCCGGCGATGCGGAGTCGCCCGGCGACATGACCCGGTAGATGCGCTCGAGATCCTCGAGATCGGCGAACTCGATCACGACGCGCCCCCGCTTCGGGCCCATGTTGATCTTCACGCGGGTGTCGAGCTGATCAGCGAGCAGCTCCTCCAGCTCGAGGAGCCCGGGGGCCCGCAGCTTGCTGCCGGGCGTGCCCCCGTTCGGGGCCGGCGACGGGGGCGCCGCTGTGCGCACCCGCACCGCTTCCTCGGTCTCGCGAACGGTGAGTCCCTCGGCGACGATCCGCCGTGCCAGGGACTCCTGGAACGAGCGGTCGGGAGTGCCGAGAAGGGCCTTGGCGTGCCCGGCGGACACCTGACCGTCGGCCACGAGCCGTTGGACCTGTGGGGTGAGCTGGAAGAGGCGCAGGAGGTTGGCCACGGCCGAGCGGCTCTTGCCCACGCGGTGAGCGACGGCCTCCTGCGTCATCCCGAAGTCCTCGATCAGCTGCTGGTACGCCGCCGCCTCCTCGAGCGGGTTGAGGTCGTCGCGGTGGAGGTTCTCGACCAGGGCGTGCTGCAACGTGAGCTCGTCGCTGACGTCGCGCACGATGATCGGCATGAACTGCAGCCCAGCCCGCTTCGCCGCCCGCCAGCGGCGTTCGCCCGCGATCAGCTCGAAGCGATCGGACGCCACCTCGCGCACCAGGACCGGCTGCAGGATGCCCAGCTCGCGGATCGACGCGGTCAGCCCGGCGAGCGACTCCTCGTCGAAGTGATTGCGCGGCTGGTAGGGGTTGGGAGCGATCTCGCTGATCGGCACCTCGCGCACGGCCGGGCGGTCGGCCCCATCGGTGGTGACGTCTTGCGGGATGAGGGCCCCGAGGCCCCTACCCAGCCCGCTGCGCCGCTCCACCGCTCACCTCCATCGCGAGGCTGCGATACGCGATCGACCCGCGCGACGTGGGGTCGAACGTGATGATCGGCTGACCGAACGACGGCGCCTCGCTGAGCCGGACCGTGCGAGGCACGATGCTGTTGCAGACCTTCTCGCCGAAGTGATCGCGCACCTCGTGGACCACCTGGTCGGCGAGCTTGGTGCGGGCGTCGTACATCACGAGCACCATCGCACTGAGCTCGAGCCGGGGATTCAGGTTGCGCTGCACCAGCTGGACGTTGCGGAGGAGCTGCCCGAGGCCCTCGAGGGCGTAGTACTCGCACTGGATCGGGACGAGCACCTCGCTGGCGGCGGCGAGGCCGTTGACCGTCAGCAGGCCCAGCGAGGGCGGGCAGTCGATGAGCACGAAGTCGTAGTCATCGCGGACCGCCTCGAGCGCACGCCGGAGCCGCATCTCCCGGCTGAACGCGGGTACGAGCTCGATCTCCGCGCCGGCGAGGTCGAGCGCCGCCGGCGCGCAGAACAGGTTGCGAACCGCCGTCGCCTCCACGCAGTCCTCGACCGGGAGGTCGTTGAGCACGACGTCGTACATCGACGCCTGGAGGTCCCGGATGTTGATGCCGAGCCCCGTGCTGGCGTTCCCCTGTGGATCCAGATCGACCACGAGCGTGCGGTAGCCGAGCTCGGCCAGGCACGCGCCGAGGTTCACGGCGGTCGTGGTCTTGCCGACGCCGCCCTTCTGGTTGGCGATGGCGATCGTGCGTGGCAGCGGTCGCTGGAACGGCGTGGGAGCCGACGCCGCCGTGGCTGTCGCCGCCGCGTCGCTTGGAGCCGGCTCGTGGCCGTCGCCGTGCTCCTCGAGCACCGCGGAAGAGGGAGTCGTCACCTGTGCAGCCTCGGGAGTTGATCGCGATCGGTCACCGCTGAGGTCGTCGAGCGGAGGGATTCGCTCGACGCCCGGCAGGGAGAAACTGGACTTCCCGGGAGAGGCCTTGGCCTGAGTCACGGCATCGGGCGCTCTCTCGGTCATCCGGCACATGTTTCCGGGCCGGCGGTGTCGGGTCAAGCCCCGACGATGGACGCCGAGCGTTCCACGTGGAACATCGGGGCCCCCGCCGGGTGGCGCCAGGATACACCGAGGCCACGTGAGAGGGCCCAATACCACCCTCCGCGCGATGTTCTCGCGCCCAGCACGGCGGACCGGCAGCTACCCCACCCCGGTGGCCGCACGCCGCTCGTGCACGTGCCCGCCGCCAGATCGGCTCGACACACACGCCCGACCCCGGCTGTTGGTGCGCTGCGAGCACACGGGTCGTCCACGTGTCGCCTTGCGGAGAACCGGGGCCTTCCATTGGCCGGGTGGCACGGCGGGCGCGTCCGATCCCGCTGCGGTCGATCCACCACCTGATGATCCGGGGGGGAGCGAGTGGTGTTCCACGTGGAACAGGGGAGGGCGTCGGCGGCGCACAGGGAGCCTGTGTTCCACGTGGAACACGCGAACCGCCGGGCGACCCAGGGATGCTCCCCTGGCAATCAAGCGGCCCGACCCTGCCCGCACCCGCCAACGACCAGCAGGACCGACACCGGGAAGGCGGCAGTCGCGGGCGCCGGACCATCGCTCTGCCGACCCGGCCCAGATGTAGGACTGCAGAGAGCGACGACCAGCCCCTCGGGCAGCCCGTCCTCGATGGGCTCCCGAGCTCTCCGGCCCGGGCACCAGTGCAGCCGGTGCCCCCACCGCGCCGGCGCGCCGGCGTCCTCCTCCCGGGCGCACGACCCGGCGTTTGCCCCGCCTCGGCAGCCGCCGTAGCGGCGCGGTCGGTCAGAGGGATCCCGCTACTTTCACGGCCAGCTCGGCAGGCCGTGCACGACCACCACGTGGGCGCCGGGGCGCCGAGGAGGGCGGGCTGTCCCGACAGAGCGGGCGTTGTCCACCGAGTCGGGCCAACTCCTCCGCATCGAGCCTCGACGATGTCTCGTCGGTGCCCGGGGGCAAGCGGGCGGGCTGTTCCACGTGGAACAGCCCTTCCGGCGGGGGAGTCGGCCGGCTTGAGCGCGCCAACGAGCCGGCCGACAGTCAGAACAGCGGTCGCTTGGCGGGCACGCCGTCGCGACGCGGGAACCGATCGGGGCACGGACGGGTGAGCACGAGCGACCGGTAGTGGAACGGCGCGGTCCACGCACTCTCGACAGCCAGCCCCACCAGATCGAGCCCCGCCGCCGGCCAGCGGTCGGGGGTCTCGCCGGCGAGCTCCGCGCCGATCGCGCCCGGTTCCTCAGTTCGGTACTCGCTGTCGGCAGGCGGGTCGCTCACCAACAGCCGGCCCCCGCCCTGGAGGAAGGGCGCCGCACATTCGGCCGTCACCGCAGGCGGTCCGAACCCCCGGGCGACGACGACATCGAAGCGGCCTCGCAGGGCCGCGACCCGACCGGCTGACTCCGCCCGTGCCCGGACCACTCGCACGCGCGCCGCGAGGGCGAGTGTGTCGACCGCGGACTCGAGGAAGGCGGTGCGTCGGGCCGAGGCGTCCACGAGGACCAGATCGGCGTCGGGCCAGGCGTACGCGAGGACCAGGCCGGGAACCCCGCCACCGCTGCCGAGGTCGAGGACCCGGCGGGGGCTGACACCCGCCCGCCCGACGGGCCCCGCGGCGAACCCGAGCGCGTGCTCCACCTGGACGCGCACGGAGCCGGGCCCGAGGAATCCCAGGCTCCGGCTCCGTGCCAGAACGCTCTCGACGGCGGCGGACTCGGCAGGCGTCACGTCGCCGCCCACCGACCGACGAACCCGCGGCTCACGTCGGGCGGATGACCACCCGACGGGCGGCGTCCTCGCCCTCGGACACCGTGACGACTCCCTCGATCTCGTTCACGGTGTCGTGCACCACCTTGCGGTCGGCCGAACCCATCGGGTCGAGCGCCTTGGCGACGCCCGACTCCTTCACCGACTCCGCGATGCTCGTGGCGAACCGGGCCAGGGCCTCCTTGCGGCGCGCCCGGTAGCCGGCCACGTCGACCCGCACGCGAGCGTGGGGCTGCCCGACGAACTGGCGCTGCACCATGCTCCGGACGAGCTCCTGGACCGCCGCCAACGTCACGCCCTTCTGCCCGACGAGCAGGCCGAGCTCGGACCCGTCGACGGACGCCTCGAGCGCCTCGTCCTCACCGACCGCGATCGCGATGGTCGCGTCCGGCCGACCGAAAGCGGCCAGGAGGTCTGTGAGGAAACCCTCGACCGCCGCCTGCTGGGCCTCGAGGTCCATCGTCTCCGTGCTCGACTCACCCGACGACTCCGTGTTGTCGCTCACCGCTGCTCCCTCTGCCGACGAAGACGGTCGGTTGCGCCGCCTCCTCCTGTTCCCACCCGCGGCGCCGCCACCGGAACCCGGACGACGTGAGCCGGCGGTGCCGGACGACGTGTCGTCGTCGCCAGTCGCTCCGGGGCCCGGGCGTTCGGCGTCGGTGCTCGACCCGCCGCCCGACGTCCCCACGCCGGCCGCGACCCGCTCGCGGCCCCCTCCGGCGCTCTTACGGGCGCGTCCCCGGTCGCTCTCGCGCCCGCGGCGGTCGCCCCGCCGGCGGTCGCGCCGATCGACCTTCGGGCGCGGGCTCGTGGGGCGAACGCGTGCGCGTACCTGCGCCTCGGCGCGCAGGCGGCCGAACAGGCCCTTCTGCGCGTCCTGCACGACTTCGATCTCAGCATCCTGCTCGTCGACGCCCAGTTGATCGAGGGCCATCTCGGTGGCCTCCTCGATCGTGCGGGCGGACGTGACGACCCATTCCACGATCTACTTCCTCTTCTTCTTCTTGCGCGAGCGGGGGTGGGGTTTGGCCCCCGAGGCCCCTGCGCCAGCGGTCGCCCTGTCGGCGGGCTTGGCGTCCTGCGGCTTGGCCGAGGACCCGTTGCCGCTCGCCTTGGCCGACGTCTTCGACGCGGTCTTCCTGCCGGTGGCGTCGACCTTCTTCGCCGCGCCGCCCTTGCTGGCGGCCTCCTTCTTCTTGGCCTCGCGCAGCTCGGCCATGGCTTTCTGCGCCTGGGCGCCCACCGAGTCCTCGCCGTGGTAGAGCGAGCGGGTGATGTAGTGCTGCTGGCCGACGCGCCACAGCGTCGAGACCAGGAAGTAGACGCAGATGGCGGCGGGGCTGACGAACGCGAAGAACACGTACATCAGCGGCCCGATGCGCATCATCAGCTGCTGCTGCTGGCTGACCTCGGCGCCGGCGTTGCGACCCATGATCTGCCGCTGCTGGTACCAGCTGAGGAAGGCGATGACGGCGACGATGAAGATGTACGGCAGGGCATGGAGGAAGCCCCCGCTCAGCGCCTCGGCGGGGCTCTGCGAGAGATCCACGCCGAAGGAGTTCATGTGGTCCTGGCCGAGCAGCGCCTGGTACAGCTCGTCGGAGCTGTTGAGGTACTTCGGCTGGAACCCCTCGGTGACGGTCACGCCGCCCGGGACGTACTGCGAGTAGTCGGCCTCGATGATCTTCTGGACCGCGACGAACTTGGCGGGGTTGGTCAGGCCGCGGACGACGTAGAACAGGATCGAGAACACCGGCGCCTGGATCAGCAGCGGGAGGCAGCCGCCGACCGGATTGATCTCGTGCTCCTTGTAGAACGCCATCAGCTCCTCGTTGAGCTTCTGGCGGTCGTCCTTGTACTGGAGCTGCAAGCGGCGGATCTCGGGCTGCAGCCGCTGCATCTCGATCATGGACCGCGTGCCCTTGAGCGTCAGCGGCGTCGTGATGATCATCACGACACACGTCAGGAGCGCGATCGCGATCGCGTAGTTCGGGACGAGGGTGTAGAAGAAGTTGAGCGTCCCGGAGACGATTTCGAAGAGGCCGTCGAGCATCAGTGCTTTCCTTCAGGGACCGGGTCCCACCCGTGACCGCCCCACGGGTGGCAGCGGCACAGGCGGCGGACGGCGAGTGCGCTCCCGCGCACGGCACCGTGGACCTCGAGCGCATCGAGCGCGTAGTTGGAGCAGGTGGGGATGTAGCGGCAGGGCGAGGGGCGCCCGCCTGTGACCCTCTGGTAGAGGCGCACGCCCCGGTGCAGGATCCGAGCGACCGGGCTCATCGCCGCACCACACCGGACGCGGGGTCGTCGGTCGCGGCCACCAGCGCCGAGCCGAGGTCGGCGCGCAGCTCGCCGTAGGAGCGCTGCGTGGCCTCGGGCCGCAGGCTCACCAGGTAGGCGCCCGTAGGAAGCCCGCCGGTCGTCACGTCGATCTCACGGGCGGCGGCACGCAGACGGCGGCGCAGGCGGTTCCGGACCACGGCGGGACCGACGCGGCGCCCGATCGCGTAGGCGATGCGGACCTCGGTGCCGCCCGGGACATAGGCGACCGTCATCGGCCCGCGCCGAGCCCGGCGCGGGGTGCGCCGGAGGGCATCGAAGGTTTCACGGTCACCGACGCGCCCGATCAGGCCGACAGTCGTGTGCGGCCCTTCTGGCGCCGGGCGCGGACGATCGCCCGACCCGCGCGGCTGCTCATGCGGTGACGGAAACCGTGGCGGGTGGCCCGCCGGCGCTTGTTTGGCTGATAGGTGCGCTTCACTGTGGGCCTCCTCGGCCCCGCGGCCTCCTCGCGTCATGAGCGGGGCCTGCGGCGACAATGGGTCATGGATCGCGTTCGTATGAACGTTCGAGGTGACGCGCGGCGCGGACGCACCGGCGTCGGTGCGGGACAACGGTAGAGGCCACGGCCGTGAATGCGCCAACCTGGAACGGGTCGTCCGACGCCCGTCATCCACACGCTCCCCCAGGATCCTCTCCCCATCCCTGTGGACGACCCTGGTCGGTAGCGCCGGCTGGTGCTACGTTTCGGCCGCCTCACCCCCTGGGGGACGGGGCCCAGAGCCGGGGGCCTCGCCGCCGACCGGCAGGTCGACGGCTCCCCGACACCCGGCGGCTACCTGGGGTCAACAACTTGTGCGGTCGTCCACAAGTGTGGACGGTGCTGTGGACGACACGCACGGGCGGAGGAGGACGATCTGACGTGATGAGCGATGCGCACCGCTTGTGGAACATGTGCGCCGCGCTCTTGCGTGCCCAGGTGTCCGACCCCGTGTGGCACACCGCGTTCGAAGGAGTCCGCGCCGTGGACTTCGACGGCCGGGCCCTCACGCTGGGCGTGTCGAGCCCGTTGGCCAAGGAGCGCATCGAGGGCCGGTACCTCGGGCTGGTCCGCGACGCGCTGACCGAGGCCGGCGCGGCCCACGTGGAGCTGCTGCTGCGGATCGAGCCACCCGAACCGCCCTCGCTGTGGACCGTGCCTCCGCCCCCGCCCGCGGCGACGGCGTCACCGGCGTTCGGCCCGCCGCCCACCGGAGTGCCAGGGCCGGGTTCGGTCGACGGCGCTCGTGCCGTCGAGGGCGACATGCCGTCGGGCGCGCCCCCGGCGACATCGAGCTGAACCCCCGTTACACGTTCGAGAACTTCGTGATCGGCGGGTCGAACCGGTTCGCCCACGCCGCGGCCCAGTCGGTCGCCGAGATGCCGGCCCGGCGGTGGAACCCGTTGTTCATCTACGGCGACGCCGGCCTCGGCAAGACGCACCTGCTCCAGGCCATCGCCAGCTACGTGAACGACAACTACCCGGCCTACCGGGTGCGCTACGTCACCTCCGAGACCTTCCTCAACGAGTTCATCGACTCGATGCAGTCGGGCAGCCGCGACGCCTTCAAGCGCCGCTACCGCGACATCGACGTCCTGCTCGTCGACGACGTGCAGTTCTTCCAGGGCAAGCAGGAGACGCTCGAAGAGTTCTTCCACACCTTCAACCACCTGCACCAGACCAACCGCCAGATCGTGCTGTCGTCCGACCGTGCCCCCGACCAGATCGGGTTCGAGGACCGCCTGCGCAGCCGGTTCCAGCAGGGTCTGCTCACCGACATCCAGCCACCCGAGCTCGAGACCCGCCTGGCGATCCTGCGCAAGAAGGCCGAGCTCGAGACCGCCCGTATTCCGGCCGACGTCCTCGAGTTCATCGCCGCCAACATCAAAGACAACATCCGTGTGCTCGAGGGCGCGCTCATCCGGGTGTCCGCGTTCGCCAGCCTCACGCACGAGCCGATCACCGTCGACCGGGCCACCCAGGTCCTGAACGACCTGCTCAGCGAGAACCAGCCCCGGCCGATCACGCCACAGCTCATCCTCGACGAGGCGTCCGCGCAGTTCGGGTTCGCCGTCGAGGAGCTGAAGAGCAAGCACCGCCAGCGGCCGCTCGTGACCGCCCGGCAGATCGCGATGTACGTCATGCGCGAGCTGACCGAGCTGTCGTACCCCAACATCGCCCGCGAGTTCGGCGGCCGCGACCACACGACGGTGATCCACGCGGTCGAGAAGATCGGCGCGCTCATGTCCAAGGACCACCAGATCTACGACCAGGTGACCCGGCTCATGAAAACCGTCCGCCAAGGTGACTGACCACAGGCCGACCGGCACCGAGCCCCGACGGTGGACAACGCCGGGGACGGCCTGTGGACGCCCGTCGCCGGGCGGTGGACGACCGCCGCGCTATCCCCACCGGCATCACGCGCGCACCCTCCCGGCTGTGGGAGCCTGGGGACGACACGGGGACGGCGATCGGGCCCGTGACCTGCGACGACGTTCGGTCATCCACAATCCACAGCCCCTACTACTACTTCTTCTGGTTCTGTTCATACCCACTCGGCAGAGAAAGAGAGCGACGTGAAGTTCCGATGCGAGCGAGACGTCCTCGTCGAGGCGCTCGGCACGGCAGGACGGGCCACGGCCAGCCGCGGCGGAGCGCTGCCGGTCCTGGCCGGGATCCGCACCGAGCTCCAAGGTGACGCACTGACGCTCACCGGCCACGACCTCGAGCTGACGATCTCGGTGACGATCCGCGACGGCGTGAAGGGCAGCGAGGACGGGGTCGCGGTCCTGCCGTCGCGCCTGGTGTCCGATGTCGTGAAGTCGCTGCCCAGCGGTGCGGTCGAGGTCGACATCGACGGCGAGCAGGCGCGCATCACAGCCTCGCGCTCCGAGTTCTCGCTGCGGGTGTTCCCGGTCGACGAGTTCCCCCGCCTCCCCGAACCGGTGGCCGACGGTGTGACCCTCGACGCCGGCGAGCTGGCAGCGGCCCTCCGCCAGGTGGTGCCGGCCGCGTCCGGCGACGACGCCCGGCCGATCCTCACCGGCGTCCTGGTGACCGCCGAGTCCGACGGCCTGCGCCTCGTCGCCACCGACTCCTACCGCCTTGCCGTGCGGGACCTGCCGGGCCAGAGCGTCCTCAGCGAAGGCCAGTCCGTCCTCGTGCCGTCCCGTGCGCTCAACGACCTCACGCGTGTGCTCACCGGCGTGAACGAGTTGACCCTGCACCTCGGCGAGCGTGACGCCACGTTCGAGGCCGGGCCGGTGCGGCTGACCACGATGCTCATCGAGGGCGACTTCCCGAACTACAAGGGCCTCATCCCGTCGGCCCACCCCAACCGGCTGACCGTCAGCCGCGAGGCGCTGCTCGAGGGCGTCCGCCGGGTGAAGCTGCTCGCCCGCGAGGCCACCCCCGTGCGACTCGCCATGACGAACGACGGCCTCGACCTCGTGGCGGTGACGCAGGACGTCGGCCAGGCGCACGAGTCGCTCGACGCCAAGTACGAGGGGGCCGAGCTCACCGTGGCGTTCAACCCCGAATACCTGTTGCAGGGCATCGAGGTGCTGCCGGGCGACGAGGTGCTGCTCGAGACCGTCGACTCGCTCAAGCCGGCGCTCGTGAAGAGCCCCGAGCACCCCGAGTTCCTGTACCTGCTGATGCCGGTGCGCGTCAGCTAGTGGAGCCCTAGGGCATCCTGCGCGCGTGCAGGTCCGCACCCTCTGGCTGACCGACTTCCGCAGCTACACCTCGACGCAGCTGGACCTCGGGCCCGGCCTCACCGCGCTCGTCGGCGCCAACGGCGAGGGCAAGACCAACCTGCTCGAGGCGCTCGCATGGCTGGCGACGCTCTCGTCGTTCCGCGGCGCGCCCACCGACGCCCTCGTCCGCCGGGGCGCGCCGTTCGCGGTCGTGCGCGCCCTCGCCGACCGTGAGGGCCGCGAGCTGCTGGTCGAGGCGCAGCTGCAGCCCAACGGGCGGAACCGGGTGCTCGTCAACCGCCAGCCGCTGCGCCGGGCACGCGACCTGCTGGGGTACCTGCGGGTGTCGGTGTTCACGCCCGACGACCTGGCGATCGTGAAGGACGGCCCGGGGGAGCGGCGACGTTTCCTCGACGACGCCCTCGTGAGCCTGCACCCCCGCAACGACGGGCTGCGCGCCGAGGTCGACAAGGTGCTGCGCCAACGCAACGCCCTGCTCAAGCAGACCGCCGGCCGCCTCGACGAGTCGACCGCGTTCACGCTCGACGTCTGGGACGACAAGCTGGCCTCCGCCGGCGCGGCCCTGGTCGCGGCCCGTGTCGACCTGCTCGACCGGATGCGCCCGATGCTCGGCGCGATCTACGACGCCCTGGCCCGCCGGCCGGCCAGGGTCGAGGCCGCGTACGACTCGGCGTGGGCGGGGGCGACCGCGGCGCCTGTGCCTGCGGGGGCACCGGGTGGCGCTGTCGACCGGGAGGCCGCGCTGGGCTCGGGCCTGGCCGCGGCGCTGGCGGCGGCCCGGTCCGACGACGTCCGCCGCGGCGTGTCGACCGTGGGTCCGCACCGCGACGAGGTGGCGCTGTCGATCGGCGGCGCCCCCGCGCGCACGCAGGCCAGCCAGGGCGAGCAGCGGACACTGGCGCTGGCGCTCCGGCTGGCCGTGCACCACGTCGTGACCGCCGCGGTCGACTCGCCGCCGGTGCTGCTGCTCGACGACGTGTTCTCGGAGCTCGATCCCGACCGGAGCGCCGCGCTGTTGGCCAACCTCCCCGCCGGCCAGACGCTGCTGACCACGGCCTCGGGGCTGCCGCCGGGCGCCCACCCCGACGTGGTGCTCCACCTGGTCGACGGCGAGCTGCGCCCGTGAGCCCAGCGTCGCCGCGCTGAGCGCGCCCGCCGAGCCGCCGGACGCCGGCCCTGGCCGATCGGGCCGCGCCGATCCGGGGCGACGCCGTGTGGTTCACTTGCTCCGTGGCATGGCGTCCCCTTCCCGGCGGTCCGCCGGCCCCGGTGCGGTTGGGGGACACGATCGACCGCGTCCTGGCCCGTCTCGGCGCCCCGTCGCGGGCGGGCGTCGAGGTGGTGTTCGAGCGCTGGGCTGATGTGGTGGGCGAGTCGATGGCGGCCCGCACCCGGCCCGTCTCGATCGACGGCTCGTCGCTCGTGGTCCTGTGCGACGACCCCGCGCTGACCACCCACGTGCGGTTCCTCGAGCCCCAGCTCGTGGCCCGCCTGGCGGAGCTGGCGGGCGAGCGTCACATCACCCGCGTCGAGGTCCGCGTCGACCGCCGAAGGGGCCCGGCGCGAGCGCCGCGTCGCCCCGCGCCACGGCGCTGACGGCAGGGGTCGGACCCTGCTCCCCCATCGTCGGGAACGTCGTACCCAGCTGGTAGGCTGGTCCCGTTGTGATTTGCGGGTCTGACCAGGCAAAAGCCCGGGAAGCACGTCGAAACTCCGACAGGAAATCGGTCTCCTCGGCGCCGGTCGCCCGCCCGTAGAACTCACCCCGACAGAAGGGCGCGCCTTGCCTCAGGGAAGCACCTCGTACGGAGCCAAGGACATGCAGGTCCTCGAGGGCCTCGACCCGGTCCGCAAGCGGCCGGGCATGTACATCGGCTCGACCGGTCCCTCTGGCCTCCACCACCTCGTGTGGGAGGTCGTCGACAACTCCGTCGACGAGGCCATGGCCGGCTACTCCGACCGCATCGACATCACACTGCTGGCCGACGGCGGCTGCCGCGTCGTCGACAACGGCCGCGGCATCCCCACCGACATCAACCCGCAGCACAAGCTCTCGGGCGTCGAGATCGCGCTGACCAAGCTGCACGGTGGCGGCAAGTTCGGGGGCGACGGCTACAAGGTGTCGGGCGGCCTGCACGGCGTGGGCGTCTCGGTGGTCAACGCGCTCTCGCGCAAGCTGATCGTCGAGGTCGACCGCGACGGCAAGCGCCACACCATGACGTTCGCCGACGGGGGCAAGCCGCAGGGCAAGCTGAAGCTCACCGGCGAGTCGCCCCGCAACGGCCGCTCGGGCCCCCGGCGGGGCACGACTGTCACGTTCTGGCCCGACGGCACCGTGTTCGAGACCGTCGAGTTCTCCGCCCGCACCATCCTCGAGCGCCTGCAGATGATGGCGTTCCTCAACAAGGGCCTCGAGATCCGCTTCCGCGACGAGCGGCCCGACCACGACAACGAGCCGGTGGTCTTCAAGTACGCGGGCGGCATCGTCGACTTCGTCAAGCACGTCAACAAGACGAAGGAGAGCCTGTTCTCGAAGGTCGGCTACTACGCCGACCAGGACGCGACGTCCGAGGTCGAGGTCGCGTTCCAGTGGAACACGGGCTACAACACCGACGGCATCCACAGCTTCGCCAACGGCATCAACACGGTCGAGGGCGGCACGCACGTCGAGGGCTTCAAGGCCGCGCTCACCACGGCGGTCAACAAGTACGCCCGGGCCAAGGGACAGCTCAAGGAGAAGGACCCCAACCTGGCGGGGGAGGACATCCGCGAGGGCATCACCTCCATCGTGTCGGTGCGCCTGCGCGACCCCCAGTTCGAGGGGCAGACCAAGGCCAAGCTGGGCAACACCTCCATGAAGACGCTGGTGCAGAGGGCCACCAACGAGAAGCTGGGCGACTGGCTCGAGGAGAACCCCACCGAGGCCAACAAGATCGTCCGCAAGGGCATCGCCGCCGCCCAGGCCCGCGACGCGGCGAAGAAGGCCCGCAACCTGGTGCGGTCCAAGTCGCTGCTCGACGGCGCCGGCATGCCCGACAAGCTCAAGGACTGCTCGTCGAAGAACCGCGACGAGCGCGAGCTGTTCATCGTCGAGGGTGACTCCGCCGGCGGTTCGGCGGCCAAGGCCCGCAACCCCGCGACCCAGGCGATCCTGCCCATCCGGGGCAAGATCCTCAACGTCGAGCGGGCCCGCATCGACCGCATGCTCCGCAACAACGAGATCCAGTCGCTGATCTCGGCCATCGGTGCCGGCCTGGGCGACGAGTTCGACCTCGACAAGCGCCGCTACGACAAGGTCTGCATCCTCACCGACGCCGACGTCGACGGCTCCCACATCCGGACGCTGTTGCTCACGTTCTTCTTCCGGCAGATGAAGCCTCTGGTCGAGCAGGGCCACATCTACATCTGCGAGCCGCCGCTCTACTCGACCGAGGTCGGCAAGGAGAGGACGTACCTCAAAGACGACGCGGCCAAGGCCCGGTTCCTGGCCGAGCACCCCAACCACAAGAAGGACTTCCAGCGCCTGAAGGGCCTCGGCGAGATGGACTGGGAAGAGCTCAAGCTCACCACCATGGACGACACCTACCGCACGTTGCTGCAGGTGAACGTCGAGCAGGCGGCGTTGGCCGACGAGGTGCTGTCGATCCTGATGGGTGAGGACGTCGAGTCCCGCAAGCACTTCATCCAGACCAACGCCAAGGACGCAAGGTTCGTGGACATCTGATGGCTGACGTACCCACAGACGGCGCCGGCAACGGCAGCGCGGGCGACGACAACGGGGTCGAGCGCGGTCGACTTGCGATCGAGCCCATCGAGATCCAGGAGGAGATGGAGAACTCCTTCCTGGACTATGCCATGTCCGTCATCACCGCCCGGGCCTTGCCCGACGTGCGCGACGGCCTCAAGCCCGTGCACCGCCGGATCCTCTGGGCCATGTACGACATGGGGGCCCGACCCGACCGCAGTCGCGTCAAGAGCGCCCGGGCAGCGGGCGAGGTCACCGGCAAGTACCACCCGCACGGCGAGGGTGCGGCCTACGACGCGCTCGTGCGCATGGCGCAGGACTTCTCTCTGCGCCACCCGCTGATCGACGGCAAGGGCAACTTCGGTTCGCCCGACTTCGGCCCGGCAGCGGCGAGGTACACGGAATGCCGGCTCGCGCCGATCGCCATGCGGATGCTGCAGGACATCGACGAGAACACCGTCGACATGCGGGACAACTACTCGGGCGAATTCCAGGAGCCCGCCGTCCTGCCGTCGCGGTTCCCCAACCTGCTCGTCAACGGCAGCCAGGGCATCGCGGTGGGCATGGCCACGAACATCCCACCCCACAACCTGGGCGAGGCGATCGACGCGGTCGTCCACCTGCTCGACAACCCGGGGGCGACGGCCGACGACCTCATGCAGTTCGTCAAGGGCCCTGACTTCCCGACCGGTGGGCTCATCATGGGCCGCGCCGGGATCATGGATGCGTATCGCACCGGCAAGGGCTCGATCAAGGTGCGCGCCCGTACCGAGATCGTCGAGGGCACCGGCCGCCAGCGCGACCGCATCGTCGTCACCGAGATGCCGTACCAGACCTCGATCTCGGCCACGGCCAGCAAGATCAAGGAGCTGGTCGAGGCCCGCATCGTCGAAGGCATCGCCGACGTCAACGATGAGTCAGCCGGTGGCGACACCCGGCTGGTGATCGAGCTCAAGAAGGACGCCCCGGCGCTCGTCATCCTCAACAACCTCTACAAGCACACGCCGCTGCAGACGAACTTCGCGGTCAACACCGTGGCGCTGGTCGACGGCGTGCCACGCACGCTCAACCTCGTGCAGATGCTGCGGGCGTACGTCGATCACCAGGTCGAGGTGATCCGGCGCCGCAGCCAGTTCCGACTCGACAAGGCCCGCAAGCGCGCCCATCTGGTCGAGGGCCTGCTCAAGGCCATCAACGTCATCGACGAGGTCATCGCCCTCATCCGTGGTTCCGAGGACCGCGCCGCGGCCCGGGTCGGCCTCATGGCCGAGCCGTTCGAGTTCTCCCTCGACCAGGCAGAGCACATCCTCGACATGCGGCTGGGGCAGCTCACCCGCCTGGCTCGCATCGACCTCGAGACCGAGATGGAGAGCCTGCGCCAGACCATCGCCGAGCTCGAGGGCATCCTGTCCGACGATGCCCAACTGTTCGCGGTGATCAAGACGGAACTGGCCGATGTCAAGGAGCGCTTCGCCGACGAGCGGCGCTCCGAGATCACCTACGACATCGGCGACATCGACATCGAGGACCTGATCGACGACGAGGAGCTGGTCGTCACGATGTCGCAGCGGGGCTACGTCAAGACGGTCCCGTCCGACACGTTCCGCAGCCAGGGCCGCGGGGGCGCGGTGTGGCGGGGGCCAAGCTGCGCGACGACGACTACGTCACGGACATCCTCACCACCACCGCTCACGCGTACCTGTTGTTCTTCTCGACCCGTGGGCGGGTGTACCGGCTCAAGGCCCACGAGATCCCCCGGAAGGACCGCACGGCCCGCGGCACCGCCATCGTCAACCTGCTGCCACTGCAGCCCGACGAGCGCATCCAGGCGATCATCGACACGCGCGACTACGAGACGCACCGGTTCCTGTTCTTCGCCACCCGCAAGGGCCAGGTGAAGAAGACCAAGTTCAACGAGTACGACTCGTCGCTGCGCAGCGGTCTCATCGCCATCAACCTGCGCGACGACGACGAGCTCGTTCGGGTCATCCCCACCAACGGGGGCGACGACATCTTCATGGTCGCCCGCTCGGGCATGACGATCCGGTTCTCCGAGGACGACGTGCGGGCCATGGGCCGGGCCGCCGCCGGCGTGCGGGGCATGAAGCTGCGCCCCGACGACGAGGTGGTGTCGTGCGACGTCGCCCGCGACGACGTGGCGCTGCTCCTGGTCACCAACGCCGGCTACGGCAAGCGCACGCAGCTCGACAGGTTCAATACCCAGGGTCGCGGCGGCCAGGGCGTGCGCGGCATCAAGCTCACGGCCAAGAAGGGCATCGTCGTGGCCGCCTTCATGGTCGGCATCGACGACGAGATGATCGTGATCTCGTCGTCCGGCACCCTCATCCGCATGGCGGCGCGCGACGTGTCCTCGCAGGGCCGCGACGCCACGGGTGTGCGGGTCATGAACCTCGACGCCGGCCAGTCCGTGGCCGCCGTCGCACCGGTCCTCACCGCCGACGACGAGTGATCGTCGCCGGCTGACGCATCGCTGGCGCCGGGGGCACGCGCCCCCGGCGAGCGGCGATCTCCCCGCCTCGGCGGGCTCCTCACTTCCCCTCACGCACACCGAAGGAGACACACGCGCCCGGGCGGGCGTGGGGAGGTGACCGATGTCGGTCGACGGCATCAGGCGGGCGGGGTCAGGTCCGGCCCGCGATGGCGGGCAGGCGACGCCGCTGGCGGCCGCGATGGTGGCGGTCGTCCTGGCCGCCATGGTCGGGCTCGTGCCCGTGGGGCGCGCCCTGGCCGACCGGGCTCATGCCCGCACGGCGGCCGACGCCGCCGCGCTGGCCGGGGCGGTCGAGGGTGAGGCGGCGGCGCGTGCGCTGGCCGAGGACAATGGGGCGGAGCTGCTGGCGTTCCGCCGGAGTGGCACCGAGGTTGTGGTCCGGGTCCGGGTCGGCGGAGCCGACGCCTATGCCCGGGCGCGGGCGACGGGGGCCCGTCCCGAAACGGCGCGCACGAGCCCGTCCGCAGGGGGCGATCGCGCCGGCCTGGCCCCCGCGATGCTGGCTGCGTTGGCCCGTGCCGACGGGCTGCTGGGCCGGCCGGTCCCGGTGGTATCGGGCCTCCGCACCCGGGCCGAGCAGGAGGCCTTGTGGGAACGCCGCCACGCCAACCCGTACCCCGTGGCCCGGCCCGGCACGTCCGACCACGAGCGCGGGCTGGCGGTCGACATCGCCCGTTCAGACGTCCCTACGGTCCTGGCCGTGGCCGCGCAGGCCGGCCTTTGCAGGCCGCTGCCCGACACCGATCCGGTCCACTTCGTGGTGTGTCCCGGCGCTGGTTAGGCGGGGGCCGACGCTGCGCACCCGGTCACCTGCAGTTCAGGTCCCCGACCAGGTGCCGTAGACTCGCGCCGATGCCGGCCGACCCTCGCGGAGTCACCACCGACGACGAGGCCCAGCCGGGCAACGGTGGCGACCCGACCGCTTCGCCCGCTCGTCCCAACGGGGGCGGTGTGGGCGATCCCGCGACCTCGCCGCCGCCGGCCGCCTCCTCGCCCGAACCCCCGACGACGGGTACCGAGCCCGGCCCGCGTGGCGGTACGCCGGCACCAGCCGAGGCCCCGGCGGTCGACACCGTGCCGCCGGCCCCGACCCTCGACCCGCGCCCCGACGGAGGTGGTCTGGTCACGGCCGAGCCGCCGCCGGCGCCGGTGCTCGAGCCGCCGGGCCCAGCACCGATCGGCCAACCCCCGTTGCCGCCGGCGCGGGGACGCCTCCGTGGTCGGCACCTGTCGGGCCGGCCGTCGCGGCGCGACCGTGCGTCGCGGCGCGGCCTGCGCGTCGACCAGCGCCTGTGGTCCATCGACCCGTGGTCGGTGTTCAAGGTGTCCGCCCTGTTCTACTTCTGCCTCGGGCTGATCATCCTGGTGGCGGGCACCCTGCTGTACAACGCCGGTCGGTCCGTCGGCACCATCGACCAGTTCGAGAGCTTCGTCACCCGCATGGGTGCCTACGGCGAGTGCGTCCCCACCGCGGAGGTGCCCGAGGGCACCCGCTTCGAGGAGGACGAGGAGAACTGCGACCAGGGCGAGGTGCTCGTGGGCGGGTTCGTGCTCGACGACGGCCTGCTGTTCCGGGCGGCGGCGATCGTCGGCACGATCCTCGTGGTGGCCGGGTCGATCGGGAACGTGCTGCTCACGGTGCTGCTCAACCTGCTCAACGAGGTCACGGGCGGGCTCCGGCACACGGTCATACGCGAGCCGGTCGCACGACCTCCCGGAGGGCCCCCAGAGCGCCGCCCCGGACGCCTCTCGGCACGCGCGCCTGCGGGCGCAGGGCCCCGGCGCCCGGGTTCGCCGGGTCCGCCACCGCAGGGATAGAGTTTCTCCCCTTGCCAGCGGGGCTATAGCTCAGTCGGTTAGAGCGCACCCCTGATAAGGGTGAGGTCGCAAGTTCGATTCTTGCTAGCCCCACGTCTCGATGACGAGAGAGCGAGGTGAGCGGCACATGCCAAGTCATAGTTGCGGCACTGATCGCCGTTCACCCGTTCCCCATCGACGTATCGCCGGTCGCTGACGCGACCAGGCACCGCACCGGCTGGGGGCCGAGTTCGGCGTGCGTGCCCACTGTGCATGTGCGCGCCCACCCTGGAAACAGGGAGGTTCGAAATGCGCTACGCCTTCGAGATCGAGGCGGACGCCGGGATGCTGCGGGAGGTCACCCCCGACACGGGCGGTGTCACCGTGTTCGCGGCCCCGAGCGAGATCGAGCAGCAGCTCTTGCACGACGCCATGGGCGTCGACGACCACACGATCGCGTCGGTCCTCGACCCTGAGGAGATCTCCCGCCTCGAGCTCGACGCCGCCACCGAGCGGATCACGATCATCTGGAAGCGTCCCGATGCACGGGCCGACCGCGACGCGGCCCGGTTCGAGGTGGCATCCGTCGGGGTCTTCCTCGACCCCGGACGGCTGACCGTCGTCCTGGCCGACGGCAACCCGCCGATCGATTGGATCGGGCTCGCCCCGGTCCGGTCCCCCGTCACCGTCGCTCTGCGGGTCCTCCAGGTCGGGGTCGACGAGTTCCTGGCCCGCCTGCGGGCGATCCGGCGGACCGCCGGGCAGATCCAGGCGCGGCTCAGCCGCACGTTGGACAACCGTGAGCTGGTGCGGATGTTCGACCTCAGCGAGGACCTCCTGTACTACGTCGACGCCATCGAGGCCAACGGCGTGGTGCTCCGGCGCCTGCGGGGCGTGGCTGACCGGTGGGGTTTCACCGAGGCCGACGTGGCGATCCTCGACGACCTGCTCATCGACAACGACCAGGCGGCGCGCCAGGGCCACATCTACAGCACGGTGCTGGGCGGTCTCCTCGACGCACGCGGCAACATCGTCAACAACAACATGAACGTACTGATCAAGAACCTCACGGTGGTGAACGTCGTGTTCCTGCCGCTCGGCGTCATCGCCTCGATGGGCGGCATGTCCGAGTTCACCGCGATGCTCGGCGACTACGGCGTCGGCTGGCGCGTCGGCTATCCGGCGTTCCTGATCGCCATCGTGCTGCTGGGCCTGTGCCTGTGGCGGGTCATCGGCGCGTGGATCGACCGCAGCATGGGCAACGGCTCGGGGCCCGCGGCGGGCGCGCCCGTGCCGGCCCCCGCCGCGGTCGCGGATCACCCGGACGACGGCGTGATCGCCCGAGCGCGCAACGACGGGCCCGTCGACGCGCACTACTAGGGTGCGGCCATGGCACTCCTCCGACGTGCGCTCGCCGCCGTGGGCATCGCCGGCGTGATCGCCGCCGTCCTCCGGCTGCGCGGATCCGGCGGCACGCCGCCCCAGTCCGGGGGCTGGCGCGAGCTCAGCGGCCCCGACCTGCGGTAGTGCGCGTCCTCGTCTGTGGGGCCGGGGCGGTCGGAGCCCGGGCGGCCCGCCACCTCGTGGCCGACGCCGGCACCGACACCGTGCTCGTCCACGACACCGACGGCCGTCGCCAGGCCGCCGTCGTGTCGTCGCTGGGTGACAGGGCGCAGGCGGCCGACGAACCCGACCCGGACCAGGCCGACCTCGTGCTGCTGGCCTCCCCGGCGGCGCGGCAGATGGCGGTGGCCCGTCGCGCCGTGGCCGCGGGCCGGCACGTCGTGTCGGTGGCCGACAGTCTGGTGACCGTGGAGGCGCTGCTCGACCTGCACGCCGAGGCGCGCGAGCGCGGGGTGGTCGTGGCGGTGGGGGCCGGCTTCGGTCCGGGGCTGTCGTGCGTGCTGGTGCGGCATGCCGCCGCCACCCTCGACGAGGTCGACGAGATCCACGTCGCCCACCACGGAACCGGGGGCCCGTCGTGCGCCCGGCAGCACCACGGGGCGCTCCGCAACGCGGGGCTCGACTGGCGCGACCACGCCTGGCGCCGCCGACCGCCAGGATCGGGCCGTGAGCTGTGCTTCTTCCCCGATCCGATCGGGGGCTCCGACTGCTACCGGGCGGGCCTGCCCGACGCATTGTTGCTGGTACCGGCCTTCCCGTCGGCGAGCCGGGTCACGGCCCGGCTGGCCGCGACGCGCCGCGACCGGTTCACGGCCGGACTGCCGATGCTGCGCCCGCCGCACGCCGAGGGCCGGATCGGCGGACTGCGGGTCGAGGTGCGGGGCCGGCGCGGCCTGGCCCGCGACACGGTCGTCCTGGGCGCGGTCGACCGTCCCGCGGTGGCGGCCGGCACCGTGGCGGCGGTCACGTCCCGTTGGGTGGCATCCGGCCGGGCGCTGGCGACCGGAGCCGCGGGGCTGGCGAGCCTCGTCGAGCCGCTGCCGTTCCTGCAGGAGCTGGCCCGCGCCGGAGTGCGCGCCGCAGTGTTCGAGGGCGCCTGACCTGCGCTGGGGGTCGTCCGACCACGCATGCGGGCCGGACGGCCGCGCCCGCGGCTGGCCGCCCCGCCGCTAGGGTCACCCGCCGTGCTCCGCCGCCTCACCCTCGCGCTGTCCATCTCGATCCTGCTCGTTTCGGTCGCAGCCTGCGGCGGCGACGACGCCGGCGGCGCCGCGTCGGGCCCGTCGTCCGAGGGCGAGGCCCGGACGACCAGTGGCGGCGAGCCGATCGGCCCGGCCGACGAGGGCGTCGAGGGCGTCGAGGCGTTCCGCGTGGACAGCAATGACCACACCGAAGAGAACCTCACCTACGATCCCGCACCCCCTACTGGCGGCGAGCACTTCCCGGTCCCCGCCACCTGCGGGTTCTACGAGAGCGACCCGCCGCCCGACGAGCTGCTGGTGCACGACCTGGAGCACGGCGCCGTGTGGATCGCGTACGACCCCGACCTGGACGCCGCCCAGAAGTCGGCGCTCAGCACGCTGGTGGCCCAGCAGGCCAAGGTCACCGCGACTCCGTATCCCGACCTCGGCTCGCCCTTGGTCGTCACGGCGTGGGCGCGGCAGCTGCGGCTCGACAGCGTCGACGATCCCCGGCTCGTCCAGTTCATCGAGACCTACCGCAACAGCGGCAACGCCCCTGAGCCGAGCGCAGCCTGCCAGGGCGTCGGCGTCCCGTCGGTGGCGTCGCCCGCGGCCTGACGACCACGCGCCTGGTCACACGGTGACGTGGGCGCGCCAGTCGGCCAGGATCGATTCGTCGCCGAACACCTGGAGGCCGTCGGTGCCCCGGCGGTTCCACAGCAGCAGCAGCAGGTCGGACACCGGACCCCGGACGGCGACGTCACCCTTGGCGTGCTCGTGGGTGAGCGCGATGCCCTCGGGGGCGACGGTGATCGACCACTCGCCGGCCCCCTCGACGTCGGCGAGGTCGGGATCGGTGGCGTGGAGGTGGATCGTCTGACCGGTGCGCGGCAGGTCCCCGGTGCCCGAGAACGTCAGCACCACCTCGAAGAGCTCGTCGACGGCGTCGAGCGCGAGGTCGGTGGCGACGGGCGTGATCGCGCCCGCGGCGGCCTGGGCGTCGACGCGGTGGAGGGCGGTCTCGATCGCCATGCGACGGGCCCAGAACAGCGCGGGCTGCCGGTCGAGCCAGGTGGAGACGAGGGCGTCGGGGTCGAGGGCCTCGATGGCCCCGATCACCTCGTCGAGCCCGGCGCGGGCCCATGGCACCACGGCGTCGCCGTCCGGGGCCGCCTCGACGTCGGGTGACTCGCCGGTGGCGACCCATCCGGCAGTCCACCGGTGCGTGCGCCCGACGTGGCCCACCAGCCGCTCGCAGGTCCATCCGGGGCATGTCGGCACCGGTCGGTCGAGTCCGGCGGCCGCGGTGGTGAGCAACAGGTCGCCGTCGCGGCGCAGGTTGGTGAGGTAGTCGGCGCGATCCATCGGCCCCATCTTGGGCCAGAATCATGGCGATGATCGTGGATTGCGCCGTCTACACGAAGGGCAAGCGGCGGCCGGGCGAGCTGCACATCGAGGACGCGCTCGAGTCGTGCCGTGACAGCGACGACACGTTCGTGTGGATCGGGCTCCACGAGCCGACGCCCGAGGAGTTCGAGGCCGTCACCGTGGAGTTCGAGCTGCACCCGCTCGCGGTGGAGGACGCGATCAAGGCCCATCAGCGGTCGAAGCTCGAGCGCTATGGCGACTGCCTGTTCCTCGTGTTCAAGACGGCCCGCTACGACGATGTGGCCGAGGCGATCGAGTTCTCCGAGATCCAGCTCTTCGCCGGGGACCGGTTCGTGATCACCGTGCGCCACGGCGAGGCCAGCGCGCTGAGCCCGGTCCGCCACCTGCTCGAAGAGGAGCCCGAGCGGATGGCGCTCGGCCCGGTGGCGGTGGTCCACGCCATCCTCGACCGGGTCGTCGACGACTACCGGCCGGTGCTCGACGGCCTCGACCACGACATCCTCGAGATCGAGGGCGAGGTGTTCGCGCCCGGGCGCGCCAACCCGGCAGAGCGCATCTACAAGCTGCGTCGACAAGTGCTCGACCTCTACCGCAACGTCGAGCCGCTCATCGAGCCGCTCGAGCACCTACAGACGGGCTCGCACCCGTTCGACACCGGCGGCCTCGACCTCGGGCCCTACTTCCGCGACGTCAGCGACCACCTGCACCGGGGCGTGGCGCGCATCGACATCCAGCGCGACCTGCTCTCCGAGATGCTGGCCGTCAACCTGACGCAGGTGTCGGTGCAGCAGAACGAGGACATGCGTCGGATCTCGGGCTGGGTCGCCATCGTGGCGGTCCCGACCCTGCTGGCCGGCCTGTGGGGCATGAACTTCGTGCACATGCCCGAGCTCGACGAGTGGTGGGGCTACCCGGCGGCCCTGGTCGTGATGGGCCTGGTCTGCGCGCTTCTGTACCGCTACCTACGGAAGCAGAGGTGGATCTGAACGACGTCCAGAGAGCGGCCGTACGGCGGCTTCAGCCGCCGAGCAGCACGAGCAGGTCGTCGTGGATGGTGCCGTTGGTGGCGACCCCGCTGCCGCCGGCGGCCCCGCCCGCCCCGGCCAGGCTCGTGAACCGGCCGCCCGCCTCGGCCAGGATCACGGGCATCGGCGCCACGTCGTAGACCTCCACCACGTGGTCGACCATGGCGTCGACCCGGCCGGTGGCCACGAGCGCATAGCCGTAGCCGTCGCCCCAGGTCCGCAGCTCACAGCCCGCCGCCTTCACGGCCAGGAGGTCGTCCTCGGGCCAGTGGCTGTAGCTGCTGGTCGACAGGTACGCCCCGTCGAGCGCGGCGGCGGCGCTGACCCGGGCGGGCTCGCCGTCCCACCAGGCGCCGAGGCCCCGTCCGGCGTACACGGCCTGGCCCAGGGCCGGTAGCACGATGACGCCCACCGCAGCGCCGTGCTCGTCGTCGAGGGCGAGCAGCGTCGAGTACAGCGGCACGCCCCGCGTGAAGGCCTTGGTGCCGTCGATGGGGTCGACGATCCAGCGGCGCCCGCTGGCGCCGGCGGTCTCGGGCTCCTCCTCGCCGAGCACGCCGTCGTCGGGGAACCGGGCCGCGACCCGGTCGCGGACGAGACGCTCGGCGTGCCGATCGGCCGCGGTGACCGGCGTGCCGTCGGCCTTGCTGTCGACGGCGAGATCGCGGGCCTGGAACCACCGCAGCGTGGACTCGCCCGCCTCGCGGGCGACGTCGACGGCGAAGTCGAGCAGGGCGCGATCGACGGGAGGCGCGGGGGTGGGGGACGGCACGGGCGTCATCGGCGCCATCGTGGCCCACAACGCGGTGTCGGCGGGAATCTCCCGCGATCGCGCTCGTCAGGTCGCCGGGGCGAGGACGAAGAACAGGCGGGCCTGGCAGCAGGGCTTGCCGCCCACGGTCGCGGTCGCCGCCCCCCAGCCGCCGCGGGCCGACAGCTTGTCGAGCTCGACGGTCAGCGTCAGCTCGTCGCCGGGGCGGACCTGGCGCCGCCAGCGGACGCCCTCGACGCCGCCGAACAGCGGCAGCGACCCCGCGTAGCGGTCGAGCGACAGGAGGGCGATGGCGCCGGCCTGCGCCAGCGCCTCGAGCTGGATCACTCCGGGGAACACGGGGTTGCCGGGGAAGTGCCCGGCGAGGAAGGCCTCCTCGCCCGTCACCCGGTAGCGGGCGACCACCCGCTCGCCGGGCACCAGCTCGTCGACCGTGTCCACGAACCGGAACGGGGGTCGGTGCGGCAGGAGGCCGACGGGGTCGGACGGCGCGCCCGTCCCCGGGGCGGGCCCGCCGCCGGCCGACGCACCGTTGCCGTCGGTGTTCATGCCCCGTCGCCGGCCGTCACGGCGGCGTCGCTGCCGTTCGTGTCGGCGTCCGCCCGCGGACCCGCCTCGCCGGTGGCCAGCGCCACGGCGTGCACGCCGCCGTCGACGTGGACGATCTCGCCGGTGGTGGCCGGGAACCAGTCGGACAGCAGCGCCACGCACGCCCGGGCCACGGGCTCGGGGTCCCGCACGTCCCACCCGAGCGGGGCCCGCGTCCCCCAGGCGCTCTCCATCGCCGAGAAGTGCGGGATGGACCGGGCCGCAAGCGTGCGCAGCGGCCCCGCCGCCACCAGGTTCACGCGGATGCCACGCGGCCCCAGGTCGCGTGCCAGGTAGCGGGTGGTGGCCTCCAGCGCGGCCTTGGCCACGCCCATCCAGTCGTAGGCGGGCCAGGCCTGGGCCGCATCGAAGTCGAGCCCGACGATCGAGCCGCCGTGCGGCATCAGCGGCAGCACGGTCTGGGCCAGCGACTTGAGCGAGTAGGTCGACACGTGCAGCGCGGTGGCGACGTCGTCCCAGCCGGCGCTGAGCAGGCCGTCGTCCTGCCCCAGGCACGCCTCGGGGGCGAAGCCGACGGCGTGCAGCGCGCCGTCCACCGTCCCCCAGCGGTTGCGGAGGTCCTCGGCGAGGGCGTCGTGCTGCGCGGGGTCGGTGACGTCGAGCTCGACCACGTCGGGGGTCACCGGCAGGGTCCGCGCCACCCGCTCGGTCAGCCGCATGCCGCGGCCGAAGGACGTGAGCACGAGCTCGGCGCCCTGCTCCTGCGCCAGCCGGGCGACCGCGGCGGCGATCGAGTCCTTGGTGAGCACACCGGTCACCAGCAGCTTCTTGCCGTCGAGCAGCATCGTGGTCCTCGGTCCTACAGCGGGATGTTGTCGTGGCGGCGGGCGGGGAGGTGCTCGCGCTTGGCGCCCAGCGCGAGCAGGGCGCCAGCGACCGCCCGCCGGGTGTCGGCGGGGTCGATCACGTCGTCGACGAAGCCCCGTTCGAGGGCGGCGGCGGGGGAGAGGTGCTCGGCCTCGTAGTCGGCCTCGAGCTCGGCCCGGCGGGCCTCGCGCTCGGCCCCCTCGGGCACCGTGGCCAGGTCGCGCCGGCCCAGGATCTCGACCGCTCCCTTGGGCCCCATGACCGCGATCTCGGCGGACGGCCAGGCGAGGGCGCAGTCGTTGCCCATCGACTTGCAGTCCATGACGATGAAGGCCCCGCCGTACGCCTTGCGCAGCACGACGCAGATCCGCGGCACGGTGGCCTCGGCGTAGGCGAACGCCAGCTTGGCGCCGTGGCGGATCATGCCCCGCCACTCCTGGTCGCGGCCCGGGCGGAAGCCGGGGGTGTCGACAAGCGTGACGAGCGGCAGGTTGAAGGCGTCGCAGAAGCGGACGAAGGCCCCGCCCTTCTGCGAGCCCTCGATGTCGAGGGCGCCGGCGAGCTGGCTGGGCTGGTTGGCGAGCACGCCGACGGACATGCCGGCCACCCGGGCCAGCCCGGTGACCACGCTGGTGCCGAATCGGCCCCGCAGCTCGAGGAACGTCTCGGCGTCGACGACGTCGGCGATCACCGCGCGCACGTCGTAGGAGGCGCGCCCGTCTGCGGGGACCGCGGCCGCCGCCCGGGGGCTCGGCCGGTCCACGGGGTCGTCGGACGTCGCGGGGCGGGGGAGGTCGCCGGAGTTGGCGGGAAGGAGGTCCAGCAGGTCGGCTGCCAGGTCGAATGCCTCGACGAGGTCGGCGGCGACGATGTCGGCGACCCCCGTGCGGGCGCCGTGGACCCACGAGCCGCCGACGAGGTCGGCGTCGAGCACGGCCGAGCCCGTGATGCGGGCCGAGCTCGCCGGCGCGTTCACGAACGCCTGGCCGCGGGCGGTCATCAGGACGACGTCGACCAGCCCGAGCAGCAGCGCCGGACCGCCGAGGCACGGCCCGTCGACCACGAGGAGGGTGGGCACCTGGCCCGACGCCCCGGCGAGCGCCCGCGCCACTCTCCCCCAGCCGCAGAGGTCGTCGAGCCCGCTGCCGGTGCCCAGCCCGGCCTGGAGAAGGACGCCGACGACGGGGACGCCCGCCTCGACCCCCGCTCGAACGGTCCGGGCGATGACGTCGGCCGACGCAGCCTGGTCGGTCGTGGGCGCGGCGCGGAACCAGGCGACCGGATGGTCGACCGGCAGCCACGTCGGCACGCCGAGCCCGGCCTCGACCGCCCCCGGGCGGCCACGCCCGATCGGCAGCTGGGCCACTGCGGGCCCTGTGACGACGGCGACCATCAGATCGTGACGGGCTCCACTCGTGGCATCAGACGGGGGCCAGCACGAGGGCCACGTTGTGGCCGCCGAAGGCGAACGACGTCGACACCACGGGCGCCCGCTCGACCGACCGGGCCTCGCCGGCGACCACGTCGACCGGCAGGTCGGTGCGCATGTGGTTGGCGGTGGGCGGCACGATGCCGCGGTCGGCGGCCACGAGGGCCGCGACCGCCTCGACGGCACCCGCGGCGCCGATGAGGTGGCCGGTGACGCCCTTGCCCGACGTGACCGGCAGGGCGCGAGGACCGAACACCTTGGCGATCGCCGCGGCCTCGGCCGCGTCGTTGTGGGGCGTCGACGTGCCGTGGGCGTTGACGTGCCCGATGGCGGAGGCCGGGAGGCCCGCGTCCGTCAGGGCCATCTCGATCGCCGCCACTGCGCCCGAGCCGTCCTCGACCGGGGCCGTGATGTGGTGGGCGTCGCAGGTCATCCCGTAGCCCGCGACCTCGCCCAGGATCTCGGCGCCCCGGGCGACGGCGTTCTCGTAGCGCTCGAGCACCACGAAGGCGGCGCCCTCGCCCATCACGAACCCGTCGCGGTCGTCGTCGAAGGGGCGGGACGCGGCGGCGGGGTCGGGGTTGCGGCTGAGCGCTCCCATCCGGGCGAAGGCGGCCATGGTCACGGGGGTGACGCAGGCCTCCGCGCCGCCGGCCACGACCACGTCGGCCATGCCGTCGCGCACGAGGCGGGCGCCCTCGCCGATGGCGTTGGCGCCGGTCGCACAGGCGGTCGCCACCGCGGTGTTCGGCCCCCTGAAGCCGTTGCGGATCCCGATCAGGGCAGCGGTGGCGTTGGCCATCATCATCGGCACGAGGAACGGCCCGACCTTGCTGGGGCCCTTCTCGGCGTAGGTGAGGATCTGCTGCTCGAGCGTGCGGATGCCGCCGATGCCCGACCCCGCGACGACGCCGCAGCGCACGGGCTCGACGCCGAGAGGGGCGGTGGCGGTGGCGGCGGCCAGGGCGTCGGACGAGGCGGCGATGCCGAGCAGCGCCACGCGGTCGGTGCGGCGGACCTCCTTCGGGCCGACGTAGGGCTCGGGGTCGAACCCCGTGACCTCGCAGGCGAAGCCGACCGACAGCTCGGACGCGTCGAACAGCGTGACCGGCGCGGCGGCGGGCCGGGGCGCCATCAGCGAGGCCCACAGCTCGTCTACGGTCAGCCCGCCGGGGGCCTTGACCCCCATGCCGGTGACGACGACGCGCGGGCGGCCCCGGTGGTCGGTGGCCCCGGTCTGGCCGGCCGGGTCGGTCATCGCGTTCACGCGTTGGCGGCGCTCGCCGCCAGGATCAGGTCGACGGCGTCACCCACGGTGCGCACGTCTCCGAGGTCGTCCTCGTCGATGGTCACGTCGAGCGAGTCCTCGAGCTGCATGACGAGCTCGACCAGGTCGAGGCTGTCCGCGTCGAGGTCGTCGGCGAACGACGCCGCCTCGGTCACCTGGTCGGCCTGCACCGACAGCACGTCGACGGCCGCCTTGGTGAGGGCGTCGAGGGCGGTGGCACGGTCCATTGGGGGGTCTCCTTGTGGGTGGGTTCTCGGGGAGGAGGGAACTGATTCTGTCAGCGTCCCATGCCGAGGCCGCCGTCGACGGGCACGATCGCGCCCGTGATGTAGGAGGCGGCATCGCTGCACAGGAAGCCCACGACGGCGGCCACCTCGTCGGGGGTGCCGAAGCGGGCCATGGGGGTGGCGGCGGCCAGCGCGTCGCGGCGGGCCTCGGGGAGGGCGTCGGTCATGGCCGTGGCGATGGGCCCCGGCTCGACCACGTTCACGGTCACGTTGCGGCTGGCCACCTCGCGGGCGATCGAGCGGCTCATGCCGACCAGGCCCGCCTTCGCCGCCGCGTAGTTGGCCTGGCCCGGCGAGCCGGTAGCGGCCACGATCGACGACACGGACACGACGCGCCCGAAGCGGGCCTTGATCATGGGCCGCAGGGCGCGGCGCACGGTGAGGAACGGGCCCGTGAGGTCGGTGTCGAGGGTGTGCGCCCAGTCGTCGTCGCGCAGCTGGACGGCCAGCTTGTCCCGGTTGGCGCCCGCGGCGTTGACGAGGATCTCGACGGGGCCCCACGCCTGCTCGACCGCGGCGAAGGCGGCGTCGACCGCGTCGGGCGAGGTGACGTCGGCGTGGACGGTCATCGCCGTCCCGCCGGCCTGCTCGATGGCCTCGCGGGCCTTGTCGGCGGCGCCGGCGGAGGTCCCGTAGCCGAGCGCCACCCGGTGGCCGGCCGCGGCCAGGGCGGCCGCGCAGGCCGAGCCGATGCCGCCCGAGGCGCCGGTCACGAACGCCACCCGTGTGCTCATGTCGTCGGATCTCCCGCCGTCGTGATCGGTGTGCCCCAGCGCCACAGCGCCGTGCCGACCGTGAGGCCGGCGCCGAAGCCGCAGAGCAGAACGAGGTCGCCCTCGGCCACCGTACCGGTCGCCGCCGCCTCGGCGAGAGCGAGCGGGATCGACGCCGCCGACGTGTTCCCGAACCGGTCGATCGTCGACGACGTGCGGGCGGGGTCGAGGCCCGTGCGGGAGAGAACGGCGTCGACAATGCGGGCGTTGGCCTGGTGGGGAACGAACAGGTCGACGTCGCCGGGGTCGCACCCGGCCCTGTCCAGCGTGCGGCCGATCGACGCCTCGACGGCCCGGACGGCGCGCCGGAACACCTCGCGCCCGTCCATCCGCAGGTGGTGGTCGCCGGCGGCGACGGTCTCGGCGCTCGCTGGGCGCCCGCTGCCGCCGGCCGCCACGACCAGCAGGTCGACGCCGAGGGGATCGCCCGCCAGGTCCGAGGCGACCAGCCCGGGCACGGGCGCGTCGGCCGGACCGCCGGGGGCCGACGTCGTGGCCGTCGGGTCGGCCACCAGCACCGTGGCGGCCGCGCCGTCGCCGAAGAGCACCGCCGTCGAGCGGTCGTCGGGGTCGAGCACGCTGGTCATCGTGTCCGCGCCCACGAGCAGCACCGTGCGGGCCGCGGCGGCCGTCAGCATCCCGGTGCCGACCACCAGCCCGTAGACGAACCCGGCGCACGCGGCGTTGACGTCGAAGGCGCCAGCGCCGATGCCGAGGTCGGCGGCCACCTGGGCAGCCGTGGCGGGGAGGGGGGTCTCGGGGGTGGTCGTGGCCACGATCACCGCGTCGAGCTCGCCCGGCGTCATGCCCGCGTCCGCGAGCGCCGCCCGGGCGGCGGCCGTGGCCAGCGGCCGGGTCGACTCGCCCGGCCCGGCCCAGCGCCGCTCGTGGATGCCGGACCGCTCGACGATCCACGCGTGCGAGGTGTCCAGGTGGCGAGCGAGATCGTGGTTGGTGACGCGCCGTTCGGGCAGCGCCGTCCCCCAGCCGGCGACCCGCACCCCCGACCGGGGGGGTGAGGGGGCGCGGGTCGCGCGGTCTGTGCCGTCGCGGGTGGCCGAGACGACTGTCACGCGACGACCCGGACCCAGGCGAGGGGCTGCTCGGCGCGCACCCGTTCGCCCGGCAGCGCCAGGAGGCCCATGAGGAACCCGGTATGGGCGCTGGTCACGGTCACCGACCCACCGGTGACCTCGATGGTGCCCATGACCTGCCCGGCGTGGACGATCTCGCCCTCGGCCGTCACGACGTCGGGCGGGGCGGCGTGGAAAACACCGGCCGCGGGCGCGGCGATGAGTCGCTCGAGCACGTGCACCTCCTCGGCGCAGATGGCGTACAGGTCGGAACCGTCGTCGAGGGCGCTCATCCAAGCACTCCTGCCGGTGACAGGGCCGACAGTGCGGCGACGTCGTCGGGGGTGGCGACGTTGTGGACGGTCACGTCGGGGACGGTCCGCTTGGCCAGGCCGGCCAGCACGCGGCCGGGGCCGACCTCGACGAACGTGGTCGCCCCCATCTCGGCGAGCACGAGCTGGGTCTCGCGCCAGCGGACGGGTTCGACCAGGTGGCGAGCGAGCAGGCGCGGCCAGTCGGCGGGGTCGCCGGAAGCCGTGGCATCGGTGTTGGTCACGACCGGCACGTCGGTGGCCCGGAACGGGGTCGAGGCCAGGGTGGGGCCGAGCTCGTCGGCCGCATCGGCGAGAAGGGGGGTGTGGAAGGCGTGCCCGACGGCGAGCGGCATGACCTTGCGGACGCCTGCGGCTCGGGCCCGCTCGGCGAGGGCGTCGACGCCCTCGGGCGTCCCCGCCACGACGACCTGGCCGGGGGCGTTGTCGTTGGCGACCCAGGCGTCGGCGCCCTCCGCGCAGAGGGCGGCCGCCGCGGCCGGATCGGTCCCCATGAGCGCCGCCATGCGCCCAGGCCGGGCGTCCGCCGAGCGCTGGCTGGCGTCGGCCCGGTGGGCGGCGAGCCGGTAGCCATCGGCGGGGGCCACGGCGCCTGCGGCGAGCAGGGCGGTGACCTGTCCCAACGAGTGCCCCGCGAACGCCACCGGCCGTCCCGGGAGCGTGTGCTCCACGGCGTGCCACGCGACCAGCGACGTCAGGAGCACGGCCATCTGGCTGGCCCCGGTCGTGGCGAGCTCGTCGGCATCGGCGTCGAGGAGCAGGCGCGCGAGCGGTCGGCCGGTCGCCGCTTCGGCCTCGCGGACGACCTGCCAGGCGGCATGATCGACCCACGGCTGCCCGGCGCCTGGCAACGCGGCACCTTGACCAGGAAAGATCACGGCATAGGTCACGAGGGGATGGCCTCCAGCGGTGGTCTCGGGGACGGGAACGTCGTGTTCTGACCTCTGGAAGCTCCGATCGTTACATGGGTTCGTGGAATCCTTCTACGGCAGTGACGAAATTAATGGTCCCGGAATCCAGCCGACACGCGGGGCCACAGCACCAGGAACGCGGATGGTCGAGGACACACACAACACCAAGGCACCCAGGCCGCGCTACCGCGCCGACGAGCTGGCGGCCGAGGTCGGCATCAGCGTGCAGCTCCTCCGGTCGTATCAGTCCAAGGGGCTGCTGCCGCCGCCCCGCCACGAGGGCCGGGTCGCATGGTACGGACCCCATCACCGAGAGCGGTTGCTCCACATCCGCCAGCTCAAGGAGCGGGGCTTCTCGCTCCGGATGATCGGCGAGGCCCTCGACGAGAGCCCCGAGGCGCCGTTGGCAGTGCTCGACGAGCACGAGGTCCTCCGGCTGTCCGAGGTCGCCGAGCGCAGCGGGGTGCCGGTCGAGGTGCTGCGGGCGCTCGAGGCGTCCGGCCTCCTCCGCCCTCACCACCTGGAGACGGGCGACCGCTACAGCGACGCCGACGTGCGCTTCGTCCGCAACGTGCTCACCCTGCTCGGGGTCGGCCTGTCGCTCGAGGACCTCATGCGCATCGCCCGCAAGCAGCTCGAGACGTCCGACGCCCTCGGCCGGGACGTGATGGCCGCCTGGTCCGCGCTGGTCGGGTCGCGGCTGCGTCGGGCCTCCTCGGGGTCCGACGGCCACGAGCACGGCGCCCGGGTGGCCGCGTCGATCCGGGCGCTCGCCGCCATCGTCGGCCAGCTCGTGGCCTACCGGGTCGAGCGGGCGGTGCTCGACGCCGCCCACGACGAGATCGCCGCTCACGGGACCGAGGCCGAGATCGGGGCTCTGGCCCGTTCGCTCGGCGCGGGCCGCGCCGAGGGGTGACGGCCCCCGTGTCCCGGCCGCCCTTCGACCCCGACCGCCTGACGCCGCTGGTCGAGGCGACCACGCCCACCGTGGCGCTCGACGACCCCGTGTCGGGCTGCACGATCTGGCTCAAGCTCGAGTACCAGCTCCCGAGTGGGTCGACCAAGGACCGGCTGGCGGCCCACGTGCTGCGCCGCGGGGTCGAGACCGGGCGCGTCCACGCCGGGACGACCGTCGTCGAGGCGTCGAGCGGCTCGACGTCCATCGCGTTCGCCATGGCGTGCGCGGCCCTCGGCGTCCGCTTCGTCGCCGTGTTGCCCGACGGCGTGTCGAACGAGCGGCTGATGATCATCCGCCGCTACGGCGGCGAGGTGGCGCTCGTGCCCACCGAGGGGGGCATGCCGGGCGCCATCGCCGAGACCGAGCGCCGCGCCTCGGTCGACCCCGACGTGTTCCTTCCCCGCCAGTTCACGAACCCCGACAACGCGGTCGCCCACGAGCTGCGTACAGGCCCCGAGCTCGTCGGTGCGGTGGGCGCGGTGGGCGCCCGGCTCGACGGGTTCGTCGCCGCCGTCGGCACCGCGGGCACGCTGATGGGCGTGGGGCGGGTGGTCCGGGGGACCAACCCCGCGGCCGCCGTGGCCCGGGTGGTCGTGGCCGGCGAGACGGTCGACGCCGAACAGGGTGGGCCCGCCTGCCTGGGCATCCCGGGGGTGGTCGACTGCATGTCGGGCCTGCTCGACGAGGACGAGCTGGGCGGGCACCCGCCGCTCGCCGTGCCCCGCACCGAGGCGATGCAGGCGGCGCTCGAGCTGGCCCGCCGGGGGTTCCCGGTCGGTCCGTCCAGCGGGCTCAACCTGGCGGGGGCGCGCCGGCTGGCGTTGACGATGGGGCCCGGACACCACGTGGCGACCGTGGCCTGCGACCGGATGGAGCGCTACTTCTCCACCGACCTGTTCGACGACCTGCGGGCGCCCTGACCAAGCTCCGGCCGGTCGCCACCGGCCAGGTACCGCACCACCACGGCGGTGACCTCACGCCGGACGTCGTCGACCGCCACCCGCGGCTGGCGGGTGGCGACGAGGCGATGGACCAGCGACTCGATCGTGGTGACCACCATGCGGGCGGTCATCTCGTCCTCGTGCGTGAGGTCCGCCGGCGGCCGGCCGGCGATCAGCTCCGCGGCGACGTGCACCGCGCCGTCCTCCAGTGCCCGCAGCTCGTCGAGCAGCTCGGGCGGGCGCGGGGCCTCCTCGAACAGCACCTGGTGCAGGGCGGGGTCGCCTGCGTGCACCCCGACAACGGCGTCGACGATCGCCCGAACCCGGCCGGCGAGATCGTCGGCCGGCAGGTGGCGAGCCTGCTCGACCGCGGCCAGGACGGCCTCGGTGCCTTCGGTCACGTGGGCCCGCACGAGGGTCACGAGGATGGCGTCCTTGTTGGGGAAGTACTGGTAGAGCGACCCGATCGACAGCCCCGCCTCGGCGGCGATGCGGTTGGTCGTGCCCGCCGCGTACCCGTGCACGGAGAAGACACGAGCCGCGGCGTCGAGGATGCGGCTGCGGGTCTCGAGCGCCCGGGCCTGGACGGGCGTCTTCCTGGGGCGGAGGCGGGAGGGCGGCATGGGGGACGGACCGGCGAGAAGCGAGTAGCGACGAACACGAGCAATTGCTCACAGTAGCCCCATGTACCTCAGCGCTGTCGTCCTGTGCGCCGTGTGGATCCTCACGGCGGTCGTCCTGCGGGTCGGCATCCAGGTTCGCCGCACGGGCGACACGGGCCTCCGTGCTGCCCTCGGCCCGCCCTTCTCCGCCGCGTGGTGGGCCGCGGTGGCGTTGGCCGTCGCCCTGGTGGCAGTCGTGGCCGGCCCGGTCCTGCTGATCGCGGGGACGGTGGACGCGCTGACCGACACGATGGCGCTGCGGTGGGCCGGGGTCGGCCTCGCCGTGGTCGGCATCGCCGGCACGTTCGCCGCCCAGCTCGGCATGGGGGCCTCGTGGCGGATCGGCGTCGACCGCGGTGAGCACACCGCCCTGGTGACGACGGGGACCTTCGGCTGGGTGCGCAACCCCATCTTCACGGCCATGATCGCAACGGGTGTGGGCGTGACGGCCATGGCCCCGACCGCGCTCGGGTTCGCCGGGTGCGTGCTGCTCGTCGCCGCTATCGAGGTGCAGGTCCGCCTGGTGGAAGAGCCGCACCTCCGAGCCGCGCACGGCGCCGCCTACCGGGCCTACGCCGGGTCGGTGGGCCGGTTCGTCCCCCTGGTCGGTCGCCTGGGTTGATCTCCTTGTTGCACGCCCGGTGCAACCTTGGCAGCCTGTGGCGCCGGTCACGTGCCGGGGAACAGCCCGAGAGGCATGAGGAGAGCGGACGATGGACGACGCGGTCACCCAGGTCGAGACGCCCGGCGGGGTCGAGATCGCCATCAGCGGCACGGTCGAGCCCGGCTACGAGGGCGTCCGTGACGCCTTCGCCACCAACTTCGCCGAGCACGGCGAGGTCGGCGCCGGGTTCTCCCTCGTGGTCGACGGGCGCACGGTCGTCGACCTGTGGGGCGGCGTGGCCGACGCCACGACCGGAGCGGCGTACACCGACGACACCCTCCAGCTCGTGTTCTCGACGACCAAGGGCGCCACGGCCCTCTGCGCCAACCTGCTCGCCCAGCGGGGCGAGCTCGACGTCGACGCACCCGTCGCCACCTACTGGCCAGAGTTCGCGCAGGGCGGCAAGGGCGACATCCCCGTGCGCTGGCTGCTGAGCCACAAGGCGGGGCTGCCCTACATCGACGCCCATGTCGAGCTCGAAGACCTGCTCGCGTGGCACCCCGCGGTCGAGGCGCTGGCCGCCATGACCCCGCTGTGGGAGCCCGGCACCACCCACGGCTACCACGCCGTGACCTACGGCTGGCTGGTCGGCGAGGTCGTGCGGCGGATCACCGGCAAGAGCCTCGGCACCTTCTTCGCCGACGAGGTCGCGGATCCGCTGGGGCTCGAGTTCTGGATCGGGCTGCCCGACGAGCAGCAGGCGCGTGTCGCCCCGCTGACGAACCGCGGGTTGCCGCGGCCTGGGGCCGCGAAGAACCCCGGGGTCGAGTCCGAGGAGCCGTTCGAGGACCTGGTCACGACCGTCGAGAAGCTGCTCGGGCCCGGCTCGATGCTGGTGAAGGCCCTGGGCGGGGCGGTGTCGATGCCCTTCGTCGTCGAGGGCGCCTTCAACCGTCACGACGTGCGGGCGGCCGAGCTGCCGGCGGCGAACGGCGTGACGAACGCCCGCAGCCTGGCCCGCATGTACGCGGCCACGATCGGCCCGGTGGACGGCGCCTCGACGGGGCCGCTCCTCACGCCCGAGCAGGTGGCCGCCGCCTCGACGACGCAGACCAGCGGCGCCGACACCTGCCTGGTGTTCGAGACGACCTTCGGGCTCGGCTACATGACGGCGTCGCCGTTCTCGCCCTACGGCAGTGCACGGTCCTTCGGCCACGCCGGGGCGGGCGGCTCGGTCGGGTTCGCCGATCCCGAGAACGGCCTCGGCTTCGGCTACGTGATGAACCGCATGCTGGCGAACCTGTCGGGCGATCCCCGCAGCCAGGGGCTCGTCCGTGCCGTGTACGACGCCATCGGCGTGACCCCGACGTACGCCTGACCGGCGAGCGGCCCATAGGGTCGGCCACGTGGACGACGAACCCGGCCGCCGGGCCGCCGCCGAGATGGTGGAGGTCGTCGACGAGCGCGGCGTGGTCGAGCGGCTGGCCACCCGGGCCGAGATGCGGGCGGGCAACCTGCGCCACCGCTCGGTGGCCGTGGTCGTGGTCACCCGGGCGGGCGAGGTCGTGGCCCACCGGCGTGCCGACTGGAAGGACGTGTGGCCCGGTCGTTGGGACGTCTGCTTCGGTGGGGTCGTCGACGTCGGGGAGCACTGGCGTGACGCGGCCCGGCGCGAGCTGGCCGAGGAGGCCGGCGTCGAGATCCCCGACGGCGCGCTGCGGGCGCTCGGGCGCGGCGTCGTTCGCCGACGAGGACGTGTCGGCCCACGCCCGGATCTACGCCGTGACGCACGACGGGCCCTTCCGGCCCGCCGACGGCGAGGTGGCCGAGCTCGCGCTCGTACCGCTGGCCGAGCTCGACGGCTGGCTCGCCGGCCGGGCCGTGTGCCCCGACAGCGCGGCCCTGGTCGTGCCCCTCCTCCGCACCCTGGGGCGAGGGGATACCCCACCGACGCCCCCGCACGCCGGGGAATGACCCCGATTCCCTGGTCACGGCGCCGTCGTACGGTCATCCATGTCATACCGGGAGGGCGATGCGACGGGCCGCTCGGGGTCGACGACGAGAGTCGTGCAGCATGTTGGCGGGAACCGGCGGCGCTGCGGGCAGCGGGGCCCACGACCCCTCGGCGGAGTGCGGCCATGGCGGCGCGTCGCCTTCCCGGGTGACCTCCCCGCCGCTGCCGCGGCGGCCGCCGAGCGCACGGCTCGCATGGCCGGTGTTCGACAGGCCACGCCGTAGCCTGGTGAGTTGCATGTCCACGGTCGCCGAGCTCGCTGCGCATCGCCGCACCTTCGCCATCATCAGCCACCCCGACGCGGGCAAGACCACCCTCACCGAGAAGTTCCTGCTGTACGGCGGGGCGGTGCAGGAGGCCGGTCAGGTCAAGGCCCGGGGTGAGCGGCGGCGCGCCCGCTCCGACTGGATGGAGCTGGAGCAGAAGCGGGGCATCTCGATCACCTCCGCCGTCCTGCAGTTCCCGTACCGCGACGACGTGCTCAACCTCCTCGACACGCCGGGCCACCGCGACTTCTCCGAGGACACCTACCGCGTGCTGGCGGCGGTCGACGCCGCGGTGATGGTGCTCGACGCGGCCAAGGGCATCGAGGCGCAGACGCTCAAGCTGTTCGAGGTGTGCCGGGCGCGCAACGTCCCCCTGCTCACGTTCGTCAACAAGTGGGACCGGCCGGGCCGCGACGGCCTCGAGCTGCTCGACGAGATCGAGTCCCGCCTCGACCTGCAGCCGGTGCCCGTGACCTGGCCGGTGGGCTACGCCGGCGACTTCCGCGGCCTGATCGACCGCCGCACCGGCGACTTCGTCCGCTTCGGCCGGACCGCGCACGGCGCGGCCGAGGCCACCGCCGAGGTCGTCGATCCCGCCCGCGCCGCCGAGGAGGAGGGCGACGCCTGGAAGGTGGCGTGCGACGAGGTGACGCTGCTCGACGAGCTCGCCGGGCACGTCGACCACGAGCTGTTCCAGGCCGGCGAGCAGTCACCGGTGTTCGTGGGGTCCGCGCATCACCAACTTCGGTGTCGGGCTGCTGCTCGACGGCATCGTCGACCTGGCCCCGTCGCCCTCGCCCCGCCTCGACGTCGACGGCGCGGCCCGCAAGCTCGACGACCCGTTCTCGGCCTTCGTGTTCAAGGTCCAGGCCAACATGGACCGCTCGCACCGCGACCGGGTGGCGTTCGTGCGGGTGTGCTCGGGCCGGTTCGAGCGCGGCATGGTCGTCACCCACGAACCGACCGGCCGGCCCTTCGCCACCAAGTACGCCCACTCGGTGTTCGGCCAGGAGCGCGAGACGCTCGAGGAGGCGTTCCCCGGCGACATCGTGGCCCTGGTCAACGCCACCGACGTCCGGGTGGGCGACACGCTGTACGTCGAGGCCCCGGTCGAGTTCCCCCGCCTGCCCGAGTTCGCCCCCGAGCACTTCGTGAGCGCTCGGGCGCTCGACACCGGCCGCTACAAGCAGTTCCGCAAGGGCGTGGCCCAGCTCGACGAGGAGGGCGTGGTCCAGGTGCTGCGCGATGCCGACCTGGGCGACCAGGCCCCGGTCTTCGCCGCGGTCGGCCCCATGCAGCTCGAGGTGGCGTCGTGGCGGCTCGAGCACGAGTTCGGGGCGCAGGCCGAGCTGTCGCCGACCCCGTACACGGTCGCTCGCCGCACCGACGAGGCGTCCGCCCCCGCTGCTGCGCGGCATGCCCGGCGTGCGGGTGCTCGCCCGCGTCGACGGCACCCTGTACGCGCTGTTCGAGAGCCCGTACTGGCTCGCCCGGGTCGAGGCCGAGAGCCCCGAGCTCACCCTCGACCGGCTGGTCGCCGAGGGCACCGCCGGCTGACCGGCCCGCAGTTGTCGAGCGCGGCGAACAGTGCGTCGCGTCAGCAGGTCGTGCCGTCGTCGGGGACCTCGAGGTCGACGAGGTACGCGGTGGCGATGTCGTCGACGCACGGCACGCCGTTGCCGACGACCGTGTGGCCGTCGCCCTCGTAGGTGAGCAGGACGCCGCTGGCCAGGCGCTCTGCGGTGCGGACGCCGGCCTCGTAGGGCGTGGCCGGGTCGTTGGTGGTGGACACGACGAGGATCGGCGGGGCGTCGGGGGCGGTCACCGCCGGCATCGGCGCCTCCTCGACCGGCCACATCGCGCAGCGGACGTAGTCGTTGACGATCGGCTCGGCGAAGTGGGGCGATTCCGACACCGCCGCGGCCCCGGCGTCGAGCAGCTCCTGCGGAACTTCGGGCCACTCCCAGTCGAGGCAGTTCACCGCGAAGTAGACGTCGAAGTCGGCCACCCCGAGGTACTGGTCGGCCAGGTCGACCATGCCGGTCCCGTCGCCGGCCGAGGCCGGCGGCCACGGCGTCGGCCAGGTCGGGCCACAGCGACTCGCTGTAGAGCGGCAGTGCCAGGCCGGTCGACAGCTCGCCCGGGCCGAGGTCGCGGGGTTCCGCCGGGACGGGCGCCTGCTCCACCAGCGCCTGGAGCTGCTCGATGGCGCCGATCGCGTCGGGGGCGATGGGGCAGGACGAGTCGCTGTTGCAGTCGTCGGCGAACGACTGCAGGGCCACCTCGAAGCCGGCGGCCTGGTCGATCGCAGTCTCGACCCCGGTCGGCCCGAGGTCGACGATGCCGTCGATGATCATGGCCCGCACCCGGTCGGGGAACAGCTCGGCGAGCTGCTGGCCGATGGCGGTGCCGTAGCTGAACCCCAGGTAGTTGAGCTGGTCGTCGCCCATGGCGGCGCGCACGGCGTCGATGTCGCGGGCGACGTCCTCGGTGCCGAGGTGGGACAGCAGGTCGCCGACGTTCTGCTCGCAGCCGTCGACGTAGTCCTGGCTGACGTCGAGCAGGGCCGTGGTGTCCTCGGGCGAGTCGATCGAGTAGTCGACGCCGTAGAGCTCCTCCATGTCGCCGTCGCAGTCGATCTCGCTGGCGCCGAGGCCGCGGGGGTCGACGCCGACGATGTCGAAGCGGTCGGTGATCTCGTCCGGCAGGGCCAGCGCCATGCTGATGGCGAAGTCGGCCGCGGTGCCGCCCGGCCCGCCAGGGTTCACGAACAGGGCGCCGATGCGGTCGTCGCTGCCCGCGGGCACCCGGGAGATGCTGAGGGTGAGGGTGTCGCCGTCGGGGACGGCGTAGTCGACCGGGACCTCGAGCGTGCCGCACTCCGCGCTGCCGCAGTCCTCCCAGGCGATCTGCTCGCCGCCGCCCGGATCACCCGTGCCGTCGGGGGTGTCCCCGCCCGTGGCGTCGTCGGGGGCCGCCGAGCGGCCTCGTCGGCGGCCAGAGGTGCCATCGGCCTCTTGGGCGCACGAGCCGAGCGACGGCGACGAGCCCCAGCGCGGTCAGCAGGGCGAGGGGGCGGTGGGAGCGGCGGCGCACCGGAGCGACGGTATCGGGGTCAACCGGACGCGTCGGCGCGGTCGGCGAGCATCCACTCGCGGGCCGTCAGGCCGGATTCGTGGATCTCGGCCGCGATGTCCCGGCCGACGTAGCGCAGGTGCCAGGGCTCGAACTCGTAGCAGGTCCGGTCGCGGGCCCCATCGGGGTAGCTGAGCACGAAGCCGTACTCGTGGGCGTGGGCGGTCACCCACTGGCCGGCAGGGGTCTGCGGCGAAGGCGGTCGTGAGGTCGCCGGCGCCGGGATCGAGCACGTCGATCGCCGTCCCGAGCTGGTGCTCGCTGTGGCCCGGCCGGGCGGTGCGCAGCGCCGCCTCGGCCTCGCCGACCTCCTCGACGCGGTTGGCGAAGAGGTTCGCCTGGTAGTCGTAGCTGCGGTAGGCCGAGATCACGACGATCGGCGTCCCGTTCGCCTCGGCGGCCTCCCCGAGCGCGGCGAGGTCGCCGATGACGAACGACCGGACGCGGTCGCGGCTGTCGAACCCGGCCTGGTCGACCTCGACGAGGTCGTCGGGGGCGAACGTCGGCGGGCAGGCGGTGGCCCATGTCGATGACGGTGGTCGCCCAGTCCGCGTCCGGGTCGCTCTCCACCGGCTCGTCGCCCGCCTCGCACGGCGGCGGGGGCATGGTGGTCGTCGTCGCCCGAAGGCCCGCGGTCGTGGTCGTCACGAGCCGCCCGCCGGCGGTCGAGGACAGCGAGTCGGCGGACGTCTGCGTGGAGTCCCACGTCGCCCAGAGCCCGACGCCGGCGGCCCCGAGCACGATCACGAGGGCAAGTCCGACGAGCCATCCCTTCATCGCGCGCGCCAACATACGCGGCGCGGGTACCCCGCGTTTCCACGGCGACGCGGGTCGTTCGCCGTGCCACGTTCGGTGGCCGGACGCGCTCGCCGGCGGACCGTTCGTGCCCTGTCAGACCGGCCCGGTACGCTGACCGATCACCCCGGGGACGTAGCTCAGTTGGCTAGAGCACCTGCTTTGCAAGCAGGGGGTCGTGGGTTCGAGTCCCATCGTCTCCACAACTTGCAGCCTGACCAGGACTTTCTTGGTTCAGCGGAGAGCGAGTGCGGCGAGTATAGCGCTCAACCAGCGGATAATTCTGGTATGTTCGAAGGCCATGGGATTGGCCGTCGAGCAGCTCGTTGCCTCGTGGCGCCGGTCGCTGCGCCAGCGCAACCTGGCGGCCCGCACCATCGAGACCTACGTCGAGTCCGCCAGCCAGCTGGCGGGTTGGCTCGGCGAGCTGGGCGTGGCCGACGTCGACGAGGTCACCCGCGACCACGTGGCCGACTTCATCACCCACCTGATCGAGACACGCTCGCCGTCGACCGCGTCGGTGCGGTTCCGGTCGCTGCAGCAGTTCTTCGGCTGGCTGGCCGACGAGGGCGAGCTGGCGGGGGCCAACCCGATGGAGAAGATGCGCCCGCCGATGGTGCCCGAGCGGCCGGTGCCGGTGCTCTCGCCCGACCAGCTGCGGGCGCTGTTCGCCGACTGCTCCGGCAAGAGCTTCATCGACCGGCGCGACGAGGCGATCCTGCGGCTGTTCGCCGACACCGGCCTGCGCCTGTCCGAGCTCGCCCACCTCACGGTCGCCGACGTCGACCTCGACGAGCAGCTCGCGGTCGTGATGGGCAAGGGCCGCCGGCCCCGGGCCGTGCCGTTCGGCGCCAAGACGACCGCCGCGCTCGACCGCTACCTGCGCGTGCGGGGGCGGCACAAGCGGGCCGCCGAGCCGGCGCTGTGGCTGGGGCCCAACAACCGGCAGGCCATGACCGTCAACGGCATCGGCCAGATGGTCCGCCGGCGCGGCGTCGAGGCCGGCATCCCCGAGCTGCACCCGCACATGCTCCGGCACACGTTCGCTCACTCCTGGCTGGCCGAGGGCGGCAACGAGGGCGACCTCATGCGGATCACCGGCTGGAAGAGCCGGGCCATGGTCAACCGCTACGGCGCCTCGGCCGCCGACCAGCGCGCCCGCGACGCCCACCGCCGCATGGCCCTCGGCGACCGGCTCTGATACCACTCCAGGGATGCGAGGATGGCGGCGGTGCCTGGGATCGTCGACCCTGCCGAAGGTGAGTATCAGCGGCTCGAGGAGGCCACCCGCGCGACGCGAGAACGTATGCGGCGGGCTCACGATCGAGCCACGCTCCGGGCGATTAAGCAGCAGCTCCATGAGAAACGCCGCCAGGCGGCTCGCCGGATCGCCCGCATCCGTCTACGGAGCATGCGCATCCCCTGGTAGCCGACGAAGCCGATCACGCGCCTCGCCTCCGCCGAGCCTGGGCCGACTTGAGGGCGAGGCGGGCCATGTGCGAGCGCATCGCCTGCTCGGCCCGCCGGGCCCGCTCGGCTGGCTTGAGCGTGCCGTCGGGGTCGACCTGGCGCTCGAACCGTTCGAGCGCGGCGCGCCGAGCCGGTGCGGTTCGGGCGGAACGGTCGCTGGTCTGCGCCCACGAGGCGTGCACGGCGAGGCGAGCCCGAAGCGAGCGCTCCGCCGGCGTGAGGCCTTCGCCGCGGCGATCCTTGCTCATGCCGCACCTCGACCGTCGCCCTCGGCGGCCACCGGCCGGTCGGGCAGCCACCAGGCGAGCCAGCGCGCCTCGGCTCGTTGCCGCCGCTTCTTCGCCGCCTCGTAGCCGAGCCCGAGCCTGCGCGCCGGCCTCGCGGAGCGGCGTGCCCACGACGCGGGTGTCGACGATCAGCTGCGCCTCCCCCGCGGTGATCACCTCGGCGTGGACCGCGGCTTCGAGGATCGCACCAGCGGTCAGGTCGACGACCGCTTGCGGATCGGCGACCTCTATCGCACAGTCAGGCTGAAGGATCCAGGTGCGTTGCCGCCGGGCGGCCTGCCGCAGCCGGCGCTCGACCGGGGCCAGCAGCCGCCCGGCGACGAAGCGCGGGCGGGTGCAGGTGTCGTAGCCGGCGACGGCCTCGTACAGGGCGACCATCGCGACCGCGAACGCCTCCTGCCGGTCGAGGCACTCGGCGTACCGGGCGATGCGCTGGCGCAGGCCGGGCAGCAGGCAGGCGGCGATCACGCCGAACGCCGTGGGGTCGTCCTGGGCGATCCTGACGAGGGCGCCGAGTATGTCGTCCTTGCGCTGCTGGCCGCCGACCCGCAGCTCGGCGCGGATGCCGGCGTAGCTCCTGCCGGCGAGTGTGGGTTCGCCGCGGGTCCACCCGCCCCACCGATGCCGGCTCGGGGTCGCTCGCTCGAGGGCGCTCTCCAGGTGCACGTCGCTTCTCCGGGGTGGGTGCTGGTCCCGTCACCCGACTAGGGCCCGGAGAGCGGCAGATCTTCCGACGGATCTCCGAAAGTCTCCGTGACGGGCGTGGCGGGGCGGTCGCTCCCCTAAAGCGACGCAACGGCCCGTTCTTCTCACCGCGGGGCTCGCCGGGAGGCCGAACGATGGTCCAGACCGCGTTCCCGGTCAGCGACCCGGTCCCGCGCCTCGAACGGCGACCAGCGAGGAGCCCACGTCCACGCTCCCACGACGAGGGCCGACGGCATGGCGGATGTCCCCGATCGCCGAGCCTGCCGACCGATATCCCCGAGACGAGGACGCTATTTCAACCCTCCGGGTTGGGAAGGGAGCGCGCGCCGTGGCGTGGTTCGCGGTGATGGGCGCCGAGTCGGTGGCCTACCACGAGGCGACGGTGCTGGGCCGGGACGACGACCATCCCGGCCGGGCGCTGGACTACTACGGCTCCCGGGGCGAGACCCCACTGCGCTGGGGCGGGGCTGGCGCCGCCCGGCTCGGCCTGCACGGCGAGGTCACGCCCGACGCCTACCGGCTGGCGTTCGGGCCGGGCGGGTTCCGTGACCCGCTGACCGGCGAACGGCTCGTGTCGACCAGGCGGCCCGGCGTGGAACTGGTCGTCTCGGCGCACAAGTCGCTGTCACTGCTCGGGCTGGTGGGCCGAGCCGACCACATGCACGCCGTCCTCGACGCCGAGACGGCCGGGACGATGGAGTTCCTCGACACCTGGATGCAGGCCCGCGGCGGCCGCCGCGGCCGGGCCACGCGGGCGGCGCCGACAGGCGGGCTGGTCTACGCGGCGACCCGGCACGCCACCTCGAGGCTGGGCGACCCAGCGCTGCACGATCACGTTCTGGTCGCCAACGTGTGCGAGATGCTCGACACGGCGGGCGGGCACAAGGCCCTCTACTCGGCGCTGGTGCGCGACCTGGCCGAGGCCGCCGCCATGACCGGCCGCCTGCAGCTCCGCCGCCAAGGCGATCGAGCTGGGCTACGCCATCGAGCCTGACGACGGCCGGTCGGGCCGTGCGCGGGATTGGCGCATCGCAGGCATCCCGGCCGAGGTGTGCGAGATCTTCTCCAAGCGCTCCGACGAGATCGGCGAGTACCTGGCCGAGCAGGGCTACGAGGGCCACCGCGCCCGCAACGTCGCCGCCCGCAAGACCCGTGCACCCAAGCGGGCCACCGGCGTCGACGAGCTCATGCCGCGCTGGATCGCCGAGCTCGAGGCCAACGGCTGGACCGTCGATCGGCTCGCCGCCTCCCTCGACGCCGCCCGGGCACAGAGCACCGGGCTCGACCCCGCGCTCACCGACCGGGAGGTCGACGAGCTGATCGGCGAGCTGGTCGACCCGGAGGGCGAGTTCCTGCGCCGCGGCAAGGTGTTCGGCCGGTCCCGGCTGGTCGCCGAGATCGCCCCCCACCTCTACGGCCACGATCCCGCCGAGCTGGACAAGGTCGTCGACCGGGTCCTCGCCTCGGAGCAGGTCGTGCCGCTCATCGGCATCGCCGGCGCCCGCGAGCAGCCCTACACCGCGGCCGCGGTCCTCGCCACCGAGCAGACCATCGCCGACACGGTGGAACGGCTCGCCGTCAAGCGCGGCCCCGAAGTCGATGCCGAGACCGTCCGTCGAGCGACGGCAGCGAAGCAGGCCGAGCTGGGCCGCCCGCTGAGCGCCGGCCAGCGCCGGGCGGTGAAGCGGGTCTGTGGCTCGGGCCGGGCGGTCGACGTCGTGGTGGGGGTCGCCGGATCGGGCAAGACCACCGCCCTGGACGCGGCCAGCCGGGCACTCGAGGCCGCCGGCTACCGGGTGCTCGGCACCGCCACCAGCGGGCAGGCCGCCCGCACCCTCGGCCGCGAAGCCGCCGTGCCAGCGGCCACCATGCGTTCGCTGCTCTGGCGGCTCGACCACGGCCAGGTCACGCTCGACCCGCAGACGGTCGTCGTCCTGGACGAGGCCGCCATGACCGCCGACGTCGACCTGGCGCGGCTGCTGCTGTGCGCCGAGCGGGCGTGCAGCAAGGTCGTCCTCGTCGGCGACCCCCGCCAGCTCGCCCCCGTCGGCCCCGGCGGCGCGCTCCACGCGGTGCTCGAACGCCACCCGGACATCGTCACCATCCTCGACCAGAACCTCCGTCAACGCGACCCCGCCGAACGCCAGGCCCTCGACCAACTCCGCGCCGGCGGCGTCGAGGCGGCGGTCGGCTTCTACGCCGCCAGCGGCCGCATCCGCATCGCCTCCACCCGCACCGAAACGCTTGCGGCCATGATCGACGCCTGGGTGGCCGACACGGCCGCCGGCCACGACACGCTGATGCTCGCCTGGCGCCGCGCCAGCGTCGCCGACCTCAACCGCCTCGCTCGAGCCCGCGCCGACGAGCGCGGGCGGCTCGCCGGCGACGACCTCGTCACCCTGGACGGCCACGTCTTCGCAGTGGGGGATCCGGTCGTCACCCTCGGCCCCAACCGCGACGGCCAGTTGGTCACGAGCCAACGCGGCCGCGTCGTCGCCGTCGACCACACGGACCCGGTCCCTCACTATGCGCACCGAAGACGGCCGGCGGGTGACCCTCACCGGCGAGGGGCTCGACGCCGAGCACTTGGACCACGGCTACGCCCTGACCGTCCACCGCGAGCAGGGCGCCACGGCGGACCGGACGCACTACCTAGCCGAGGGCGGTGGCCGCGAGCTCGCCTACGTCGCCATGTCCCGCGCCCGTGGCCCCAGCACCGTGCACGCGGTGGCAGACGACCTCGACCAGGCCATCGAGGACGTCACCCACGACTGGTCGAGTGACCGCAACCAACACTGGGTCACCCGCACCGGTCGGCCAGGCCTCGACCCCGCCACCCGCACGCGCCCCGACGACCCGGCGGCCCGCCTCGTCGCCGAGCTCGAGCGCCTGCAACGCCTCGCCCCACCCGATGTCTCCGCCGAGCTCGCCGCCGCCCGCGCCGACCTCGCCCGCCTCCGCCAGGATCGGGTTGATCTGGCCCGTGGCACCGGCCGCTGGCACCACCACCCCGCCGGCCCAGTTGCCCACCAGCTCGCCGACACTCGCCGCCAGCGACAACATGCCGAACGATGGCTGGACCTACCGGCCCTTGGCCGCCGCGAACGCCACCGCTGGCGCCGCATCGCCGAGTCAGCCGCTCGTGCCGAGGCGCTCGCGGAGCGGGACTGGCTCGACAACGCGCAGCCGGCCCTCGACCAGCTCGATCGCAGCATCACCACAGCCCGGCATCGCGTCGCGGAACTCGAGACCGATGCCCGGTTCCGTCAGCGATGGATCGTCGAGCACCCTCAGCTCACCCGACGCCTCGAGCACATCCAACGGGAGCTTCGACTTCTCGACGACCCGACGGGCGCTGAACTTGAGGAGCGCCTCGAGGCCTTGCTCCATCCCGGTCCCGACAGCGTCGCACAGGGCGTCGAGAGAGCCGATATCGCGCGCATCCGTCAGCACCTGGATCGTCTGCAACACAGCCGAGAGATCGAGCCGCCGGGCTTGTCCCTCTGACTTGCGCTGTCGCAACAGCGATCGGGCGCACCCTTGGTGTCCACGCAACCGGGCCAACTCCAGGCCCACCGGGTCCCGTTCTGTCGGCGACTGTTCTCGTCGTTTGCGTTACCCGAGTTGCAGGACGTACCCGTCGGGATCGGTGACGAAGGCGCTGGCGCCGCCCTGCTCGTTCTCGGTGCGCCAGAGCAGGGAGCCGCCGTGGTCCTGCACCCGTTGGACGAGTAGGTCGATCATCGTCGGGCTCTCGACGGCGAACCCGATGTGGTCGACGCCGCCGCTGTCCCCGGGCGTCCGGTCCTTGCCGGCCAGGCGATCGAGGTCGCCGCCGGCGGGCTGGAGGGCGAGGAGGTCATTGGCGCCCGGCGTCCGCATGAACGTGATGCCGGATCCGGTTCCGGCGTCTTCGAAGCCGAGTGCAGCTCGGTAGAAGGCCACCGATCGTTCGAGGTCCGAGACGACGAGGTTGACGTGGTTGATGCCCTGGGTGCGGGGTTGCTGATCGCTCATTTCACCTACACTGCGACTTGAACAGAAGTTCAAGTCAAGGAGCAGGGTCGTGGCTGCTGAGATGCTCGATATCGGCGAGGTCGCCGAGGCCACGGGTCTCGCACCGTCGGCCCTGCGTTTTTACGAACGCCGTGGCCTGGTGAGCTCGCCCGCCCGGAACGGTCTCCGCCGCATGTACGAACCCGGCGTCATCGACCGGCTGGGGTTGATCGTTGCCGCGCGGGATGCCGGGTTCTCGGTGCGGGAGATCGGCGAGCTGCTCGATGCGAACGACGAGCTGGCCCTACGGGCGCTGCTGGCGGCCAAGGTGGCCGAGCTCGACGAGCGCATCGACCGCCTCGTGGCGATGCGTGATCGGTTGTCGCACGGGGTCAGCTGTCGGAGCCCATCGCTGCTCGGATGCCCGCATTTCAAGCGCGGCGTGCAAGCAACGCTCGCGGCGCGGCGGCGCTGAGGTCCGAGAGGATGCGCTGGCGCTGCCAACGCCACCGCGCACGCGGCACCAAGCATTGTTTCGGTCGTGAAACCCGAGTCACGAGGAACGCTCCGCCTGGCCAGCCGCGACCCGAACGAGGCGCCGGTGATCGACAACAACCTCCTCGGGACCGAGCGTGACGCCCACCGGATGCTGGAGGGAGTCAGGCTGGCACGAGCCATCGCACGCAACGCGGTCTTCGCGCCGTTCACGGCCAGCGAGCTGATGCCCGGAGACGCAATTGGCGACGATGGACTCCCCGACTTCATCGCGAGCAACCTCGGGACCTACGGCCACCCCACGGCCACCGTCCCGATGGGCGGACCAGCAGATCCGTGGGCAGTGGTCGACGAGGCCGGCGCCGTCAAGGGCCTCACGGGTCTGCGCGTGGTGGACGCCTCCATCATTCCCGAGGTTCCGTCCGCCGCCACGAACCTCACCACGATCATGATCGCCGAGCACATCTACGAACGCGTCTACGCCAACTGATCCGTGGCCGCCGAGACCGACAAGCCAATGACCCAGATCGGAGTGATCCTCGGAAGCACCCGTCCTGGTCGTCGCGGCGCGCAAGTAGCGGAGTGGGTGATCGACCAGGCCCGCCAGCGCGAAGACGCCGCGTTCGACTTGATCGACCTCCTCGACCACCCCTTGCCTCACCTGGACGAGCCCTTGCTGCCGGCCATGGGCCAGTATCAGAAGGCCCACACCCAGGAATGGGCCGCCACGATCGGGCCCTTCGACGGCTTCGTCTTCGTCACCCCGGAGTACAACCACTCCACCTCTGGCGTCCTCAAGAACGCCATCGACTACCTCTACGCCGAATGGAACAACAAGGCGATGGGCGTCGTGTCTATGGCGCCACCGGCGGAACTCGGGCCGCCGAGCATCTGCGCCTGATCGCCGGCGAGCTGAAGATGGCCGACGTCCGCACCAACGTCGCTCTGTCATTCGTCACCGACTTCGTCGACTACACCGAGTTCCAGCCCGGGCCGCATCAGGTGTCCGCCCTCGACACCTTGTTTGGGGAGGTTGTCGCCTGGAGCGATGCGCTCGCCCATCTCCGGCAACCCCGAGCGCGCTGCCTAGAACTGTGGACCGCGCTGGCGCCCCACAAGTCCGATGCCGACGGAGCCCGTGAGCTGTCCGAAACCCCCGGCTGCCCCCAGTGACTGACCCCACCCCCACAGCCCAGAACATAAGGTCGGTCAGCGTGCGCTCACGTGTCCAGAGACTCGGGCTGACAGGGCCGCGAGCGGCTGGCGCTGTCGGGTCTCGTGACAGGCTTGCCAGATGAGCACGCCATTGACGCTGATGGCCGTGCACGCGCATCCCGACGACGAGTCGTCGAGCACGGGCGGCGTGCTGGCCCGGTACCGCGGACGAGGGCGTGCGCACTGTTGTCGTCACGTGCACGAATGGCGAGCTCGGCGACGCACCGGGCGGGATAAAGCGGCTGTTCGGATATGAGCGGGGTGGGGCGGTGTAGCCGGGGTCCACCGGGCGCGGCACAGGGGCCCGAAGAATCGGTGGTTCCTACACCGTTCGATCCTCCGGAGCCACTGTGGAGACCAACGCTACGCGCATGTGGTGTTCATCAACTCGTGGCAACTCCACCCTGTGCGTCGAGTCGGGAAGCCAGAGGGAAGGAGGCGAAGATCTCGGAATCCTGGAACACCGAATTGCGGCTGATGCCCTCGGCGGTGACGGTGAAGATCTGGAGGGTGTGCAGCTCGTATCCGTCACCGACGCGCCGGTAGGCGGTGAACCCGGGCTGGCCGTTGGCTGCGACCGCCTTCAGGCACCAGTCCGTTCCGGCCTGCTCGAAGACCCACTCCATGAACAGGGCGTAGTTACTGGGGCCGGCGAACCAGTTGACCATCGGCGGCATCTCCATGACCACGTCCTCGGTGAGCAGCCGCTTGAGACCCTCGACGTCGGCGTGCTCGAACGCCTTCATGTAGCGGTCGACCCAGGCGCGCTGGTCGGCTGCGGACGGCTCGCTGAGATGTTCCTGCCGGACCCCGACTTCCTTCATGCGGGTGCGGGCCCGCTGCAGGGAACTGTTCACCGATGCGACGGTCGTGCCGAGGACCTCCGCGGCCTCGGACGCGGCGAAGTTGAGCACGTCGCGCAGGATCAGCGCACCCCGCTGACGCGCCGACAGGTGCTGCAGGGCGGCGGCGAACGCCAAGCGCAGGCTGCTGCGCTCGATCTCGGCTGCAGCCGGATCCCTTGCGTCGAGCCACGAGTCGGGCAGGGGCTGGAGCCAGGCAAGGTTCTCACCTGCGATGAGCGGTCCGAGCGGGTCCGACGCGGCCACCGCCTGCGACGGCAGCGGTCGGCGGCCGCGGACCTCTAGGGCGGTCAGGCAGACGTTGGTCGCGATCCGGTAGAGCCAGGTGCGCAGTGAGCTGCGGGTCTCGTCGTACTGCTCTTGCGCCCGCCAGGCCCTCAGGTACGTGTCCTGGACCAAGTCCTCGGCGTCGTGCGCCGAGCCGAGCATCCGGTAGCAGTACGCGAGGAGCTCCGTCCGAAACGGTTCGACCAGGCGATCGAAGCCTTCGAGCTTCGTCGTCACGCCCTCGCCCCATTCTTTGCTTCCATCGGGGTCACTGCACAGGTGCCAGCAGCGGACTGTTGTGATAGGCGGCGATCAGCCACTGGCCGTCCCGCTTCTCGAAAACCCAGGTCGCGTTGACCTTCCCGGTGTCCGGAACCTCGGTCGCGCCGCCGAACAGGATGCCGGATTCGCTTACGACGATCGCTGCGTCCCCGCCGACGAACCGGATGCTGAGCTGCTTGTTGTAGGTCGAGGTGCCCTTGAGCGGCCCCGCGAAGGCCAGGGCCATGTTCTCGCGGATCACGTCACGACTCTCGCGGAGCGAACCGGTCATGATGGCGGTCGCGTCCGCGGTGTAGTTGGCGACCATGCCGTCGGCGTCGCCAGCTGCCCACGCCTCGTAGGAGGCAACCAGCACGGCCTGGATGGCGGCCTCGTCTTCCGCACGACTGTCTGGCATCGGGTGCTCCCTTGTGATCGGTTCGCCCGGGATGTTCCGGCCAACTCGTCAATACATACCGGCGGCGGGGTCGGAACTCATCGCGATGCCGTCGGTTTCACGGTTTGGGGCTCTTCGGAGAATGAGCGGGGTGTAGCAGTGTGGCGGGGTCCACCGGGCGCAGCACAGGGGCCCGAAGAATCGGTGGTTCCTACACCGTCCAATGCTCCGGAGCCCCTGTGGAGACCAACGCTACGCGCATGTGCGAGCGTCTCGTCGGACTGCCCGACGTGACCGTCCTCGCCGTCGACGACCAGCCCGCTCAACCGATCCGTGTCCATGTCGAACAGCGCGTCGAACGACCGGTCTGCGCCGAGTGCGCGACGCCGGCGTGGATTAAGGGGCGCCCGTCGGTCGAGCTGGTCGATCTGCCGTGCTTCGGGCGGTCGGCGCTGCTGGTGTGGAGCAAGCACCGCTGGTGCTGCCCGGCGCCGGCGTGTCCGACCGGTTCGTGGACCGGCCAAGACCGGGCGATCGCAGCACCGCGGCTGGTGATGACCGACCGCGCCGGGCGGTGGGTCACTGAGCAGGTCGGCCGGCTCGGCCGGACCGTCAACGAGATCGCGGTCGAGCTCGGCTGTGACTGGCACACGATCAACGACACCGTCATCGCCTACGGGTCTGTGCTGGTCGATGACCCCGACCGCATCGGCGACGTGACCGCGCTCGGCCTCGACGAGACCCTGTTCGCGAGGGTCGGCCCTTGGCGCACCCAACGCTGGTCGACATCGATCGTCGACGTCCGTGCCGGGCAGCTCCTCGATGTCGTCGAGGGCCGCAACGCCAGCGCCCCGTGTGCCTGGCTCGCCGAGCGAGGCACCGTCTGGTGCGACCGCATCAAGGTCGGCACGCTCGATCTGTCGGGCCCGTACCGCAAGGTCTTCGACACGATGCTCCCGCACGCGTTGCAGGTCGCGGATCCGTTCCACCTGGTCAAGCTCTCGAACACGAAGCTCGACGAGTGTCGCCGGCGGGTCCAGAACGAGACCCTCGGCCACCGCGGCCACAAGCACGACCCGCTCCACCGCTGCCGCCGGCTGCTCACCAAGGCCGACGAACGCCTCGACGACCGAGGCCGCACCAAGCTCCTCGGTCTGCTCGAGGCCGGCGACCCTCGAGGCGAGGTCCGCATGGCATGGCACGCCAAGGAGGTCGTCCGCGAGATCTACACCATCGACGACCCCACCCTCGCCGCCCAGTTCGTAACCCGCCTCGGTGTCGACCTCCAAGACTCCGAGTGTCCGTCCGAGGTCCGCCAGCTCGGCCGCACCATCGTCCGGTGGTCGTCGCAGATCTCGGCGTGGCACGTCGCCCGCGTTTCCAACGGACCGACCGAAGCCGCCAACAACCTGATCAAACGCATCAAGCGGATCGGGTTCGGGTTCACCCGCTTCGCGAACTACCGGGTCCGGGTCCTGCTCTACGCCGGCAAGCCCAACTGGGACCTCCTCGCCACCATCACTCCCCGCTGAGATCCGAAGCGCCGATAAAGCCCGGAGATGAGCGCCACGACGAGGCCGACGTCGCCCGCATCCGCCTCGGCGAGCTCCAGCGAGCGTGCCAGACACTCGGCGTCGCGCACGTCGAACTGCTCGGCTACCACGACTCGGGCATGGTCGACTGGGAGCACAAGGACCGGCCCGACGTGTTTTGCAACGTCGCCGTCGACGACGCCGCCGAACGCCTCTCGGGCCTGTACGAGCGGTACCAACCCGACGTCGTCGTGACCTACGACGAGCTCGGCGGCTACGACCACCCCGATCACGTCCACGCCAGCCGCGTCACCATGGCCGCGGTCGCACGGACGGGGCTTCCCCGCAAGGCCTACTTCACGGCGTTCCGGCGCAGCATGTTCGAGCGATTCCGAGCCGTTCTGGAGGAGCAGGGGGTCGATGTCTCGCAGTTCCCAGAGCCCGATCCTGAGCAGCTCCGCGTGCTGGATGCGGTCGAAGCGCGCATCACGACCGCGATCGACGTCGGTCGCTTCGTCGACCGCAAGCGCACCGCGCTCGCCACCCACGCCAGCCAGATCGACGACTCGTTCTGGGGCCGCCTGCCCGCCGAGGAGTACCGAGCGCTCTTCGGTGAGGAGACCTTCATCAGAGCCCACGACACCACCAAGGCGCCGCTCCCGGAGGCGGACCTCTTCGCCGGGTTGCGCTAGGGGCATCTGGACGCCGAACGCAGAGTGAGCCGCAGCCGATCACCCCTCGACCCTGGCCTGGTCGAGCGGCTGTGTGCACGTTTCGGTGCCGCGCTCGTCGCCCGGTCGACCAGGGCGGACCGTTCCACCGGATCCTCAGCCGACGGCGCCGCGGCCCGACCTGCAAGAACAGGTCGGCTGCGACTCGGTGGACGCACCGGGAGCGATGTTCTACCGATCGTTCCGCCGGTTTCCGATCGTCGGGACCGTCCGAAGGGGGAACGTCATGAACGGATATGTCGCACAGCGGCGGGGTCGTTTCTACGCCGTGATCTACGAGGGCCTCGACCCGGTCACGGGTCGGGAACGGCGGAGGTGGCATCCCGCTGGCACCGACCGAGGTGCGGCCGAGCGGCTCGCGACCCGATTGGCGGCCGAGGAGCAGGGCAGGGCCGACGAGGTGCGGGCGCTGACCTTCGGCGCCTACCTGACCGGGCAGTGGTTGCCGGGCAAGAAGCTCCAGCTGGCGACCAGCACCTACCGGGGCTACGAGCGCAACGTGCACCGCCACGTCGTTCCCGCCCTCGGTCGCATCGGACTGCGCCGACTCCGCCACCACCACATCGAAGCGCTCTACGACCACCTCCTCAGCGCCAACCTCGGGCGGCCGGCGCTCGCCCCGAAGACGGTGTACGAGGTGCACCTCGTGATCCGCGGCGCCCTCGACGAAGCCGTTCGTCGCGGCCTGTTGACCCGCAACGTTGCCCTCGTCGCCCGCTCGCCGAGGCTCGGGGCGATCAAGAAGACCGAAGCGCAATCGTGGACTCTGAGCAGTTGCAGGCGTTTCTGCGGGCCGCGGCCGGTCACCGCCTCTTCCCGATGCTGTGGCTCGCCGCCATGACCGGCATGCGCCGCAACGAGGTCCTCGGCCTCCAATGGCACGACGTCGACTTCAAGAAGCGGCGGCTCTCGCTCAACCGCGGGCTCGTCGCCATCCGCTACGAGCTCCATCAGACCCGCGGCAAGACCGAGAACGCACGACGCACGATCGACCTTGACACCACCACCCTGTCCGTGCTGGCGGGGTCGAAGGCTCTGCAGGGCGCCGAGTTCGCCGCGGTCGGGATCGACGACGACGGCTGGGTGTTCACCGACAGCGACGGCCAGCCCCCCGCACGCCCTGTCTCAGACCTTCGAGCGGATCGCCCGCCGCGCCGGGGTCCCCGTCATCCGACTGCACGACCTTCGGCACACCCACGGCACCCTGCTCATCACCGAAGGCATCCCCGTCAAGGTCGTGAGCGAGCGACTTGGGCACGCCAACATCGCCTTCACTATCCAGACCTACCAGCACGTGCTGCCCGGCATGCAGGCCGACGCCGCCCGCGTCTACGAGCGGCTCTCCACACCCGGTCTACCGGACGACACGGACACGGTGGAACGACGGGGGAACTCCCGGAGGAGGACCGCCTGAACCCGGTAGACGCCCCGATCAACGACGAAGGCCCAGGTCTGTGACCTGGGCCTTCACGTGGTGGCGGGGGCAGGATTTGAACCTGCGACCATCGGGTTATGAGAAGATCCGGTAGAAGGTTCGGCGACCACGCCGAAGCCGTGACGTGGCGGCGAGGCCGCCGCTGTGGGATCAACTCGCGGTGGCCGGGCGGAACGCGTCTTGGAGCGCGCTGATGGCAATGGTCATCGCCCCGCGTGTGGCGTGGGTGTTGGCGAGGGCGTCGAGCATCACGAAGTCGTGGATCGTGCCGTCGAACCGCGCTGCAGTGACAGGGACCTCGGCCCGACGCAGGCTGGCCGCGTAGGCCTCACCTTCGTCGCGGAGCACGTCGGCCTCCGCAGTGATCACGGTGGCCGGCGGCAGCCCTGCGAGGTCGTCGGACGTTGCTCGCAGGGGCGACGCGGTGATCTCCGCACGCTGCGCCGGGTCGGTCGTGTACTGGTCCCAGAACCACTGCATAGCGTCGCGGCGGAGATGGAATCCCTCGGCGAACTGCTCGTACGACGGCGTGTCGAACGCCGCGTCCGTCACGGGGTAGAAGAGCAGTTGGTGCGCGAACGTCGGTCCGCCGCGCGCCTTGGCCATCAGGCTGACGGCCGTTGCCATGTTGCCGCCGACACTGTCGCCGGCGATCGCGATCCGCGAGGAGTCGAAGCCGTTGGCGGACCCCTGCGCCGCGATCCACCGCGCCACCTCGTAGATCTCCTCGATAGCAGTCGGGTACCGCGCTTCGGGCGACAGGCTGTAGCTCGGAAACACAACCGCGGCCGGGGTGCCGACGGCGAGTTCGCGGATAAGCCGGTCGTGGGTCACGGTGCTGCCGAACACCCATCCTCCGCCGTGCACGTAGAGAACAACCGGTAGGTCGCTCGGCGCGTTGGGTGGGCGCACGATCCGCACCGAAACACGTCCGGCCGGCCCGCCAGCGACGTCGACGTCGGTGACCTCAACAACTGGTTTGGGGACATCGCCGGATTGGACCTCGTCGAGCACGGCGCGGCCCTTCTCGGGTGGGAGGTCGGAAAGGAACGGTGGCTTGGCGACGGCGTCCGCGAATCCGCGGGCGTCCGGTTCGAGCACGATCTCGCCGATAGCGATGGTGGACATGGCAGGTCTCCTTCTGAGGTGTTGGCTGGTCAGTTCGTGGCGTGGACGGCAGCGAGGATCAGGTCCGTGAGCAGCTCGGGCTCGGAGATCATCACCACGTGTGACGAAAGAGCTGATCGCGACAGGTTCGCGGGCCTCCTTCGTCGGTGCTGATGCAGCCAGTCGGTCGAGCGGCTCGTGAGTGTCGCACTGGTGCGCTAGTAACCATTGCCGCCGCCCCGCTCGGTGGGGTCGCGGTGACCTGGTTGCCGGTCGAGGTGAGCGCGGACCAGATGCCTCCGAAGGCGTTGAGGCCCTGACCGTTCGTGTCACCAGCCTTCTGGTCGCCAGCGAAGAGGTACAGCGGGTGACCGTTGTAGATGACCTGGACCTGCTCCTCTCCGTCGGTACGTGTCGTGGTCCCGACCAATGACGTGGCGGCGCCGTTCTCGACCGTGGGAGTGCCGCTCGCAACCAGCGGCGGCCAGTTCTCCGCGCAGGCACCGAAACAAGCGCTCTTCGTGCCTACGTCAGCGCCGAAGAGGTAGAGCGTGCGACCCTGGGCGTCGACCAGGACGTCCCCGAGACTGCTGCTCGCGACCACGATGGTGGCCGCGGATGTGGGGTTGGACGGGCTGGCCGGCGGCGACGCAGTCGCACTCCGGCCGCCACCACTGCCACACGCGGCAGTGACGAGCGTGAGTGAGGCGAGGATCGTGCCTGCGACGACGGTGTGTCTACGACCTGTCACGTTGTTCCTTCTGCTATGGCGCGACGGATTCACCGGATGTGGACGATGCCGCCGAGGCTTCGGCGAGGAACCTGTCGATCAGCGGTCGCGTCCAGGTGTTGAAGAAGCTTGGCACCTTCGACGTCCAGGTCGGGCAGGTTGCGTAGCCAGCGCGGAAGCCACCACGCGGCCTTGTCGAACAGGGTCATCACGGCAGGGACGATGACCATGCGGACGATGGTCGCGTCGAGCAGGACGGCCACGGCCAGGCCGATTCCGAACATCTTGATGATCACGTCGTCGCCGAGGACGAAGGCCCCGAACACGGAGATCATGATCAACGCGGCGGCAGTGATGACACGCGCAGAGCTCGCCAGCCCCTTGAGCACTGCGTGGTGGGGATCGCCACTGTGCGAGTACTCCTCTCGCACCCGGGAGAGGATGAACACCTCGTAGTCCATCGACAGGCCGAAGAGGATCCCGAACATGATCGTCGGGATGAACGAGACGATCGGGACGCTGGAATCGACGCCGATCCAGCTGGCCACCCAGCCCCACTGAAAGATGGCGACGACGACGCCGAGTGATGCACCGATCGACAGTAGAATCGCGATCGCTGCCTTGATCGGCACCAGGATCGAGCGGAACACGACGAGCAGGAGCAGCATCGTCAGAACGATCACGAACGCCATGTACTTCGGGAGTGCCGAGCCGAGCTTGTCGGAGATGTCGATGTTGGATGCGGTGTTGCCCGTGATGTACGTCACCGCACCTGACCCGGCTACGGCATCCGAAGCGAACGTCTGCCTCAGTCGATGGACGAGCTCCTCGGTCTCCTCGCTTGCTGGCCCCGACTTGGGGATGACGGCCACGATGGCGGTATCACGCTCGGCGTTGATGATCGGGTCGGCGACGACCACGACGTCGGGATCGTCGCCCGCGGCGGCGCGGATCGCTGTCAACGCCTTGGTTCGGTCGGTGACGTCCTGCAGATCGGCGACGACGGTCAAGGGACCGTTGAAGCCGGCGCCGAATCCGTCAACGAGGATGTCGTATGCCTGACGTTCGGTCGTCGCGGGTGCCTTCGTTCCATCATCCGGGACGGCAAGCCGCATCGACAGCATCGGTGTGGCGAGCACGATCATGAACACGACGCCAACGATGAGGTACGGCCAAGGTCGATCGGTGATCGCCTTGGCGAATCGTCCGGAGAAGGTGGCCCGACTGTCGGCGACCTCGCCGGTCGAGAGCTTGATGCCGGGGATCCGAACCCGGTCGATGTTGTCGCCGGCGAATCCGAGGAGGGCGGGCACGAGGGTGATCGCGACGAGCACGGCGACGGTCACAGCGGCGGCGGCACACAGGCCCATCACCGTGAGAAACGGGACACCGGCGACGAACAGGCCGGCGAGGGCGATGATCACTGTTCCACCGGCGAAGACCACGGCGCCGCCAGACGTCGCATTTGCTCGGGCAGCAGCCTCCGCTGGGGACAGGCCTGCAGCGTGGAACGCTCGGTGACGGGTGACGATGAACAGCGCGTAGTCGATACCGACGGCGAGGCCGATCATGATCGCCAGCGTTGGGGCAGTGCTGCTCAAGTCGACGAACGCCGACATCAGCGTGATGCCGAGCACCGCGATCACCACGCCGATGAGAGCTGTGAGCATGGGCAGCCCCATCGCGAGCACCGACCCGAACGCAAGCAGCAGCACGACCATCGCGACCACGAACCCGATCAACTCGGACGGTGGTTCCGGCTGCTGGACGGCCTTGCTGACGGCCTCGCCACTGAAGGCGACCTTCAGCAATGCTGGAGCCGCCTCCTCCGTTCCGTCGACGATCGCCTGGATCAGCTCCTCGGGGACCTCGGTCGCCGATTGGTCGAACCGGATCTCGATGAATGCGATCCGCCCATCGGCAGAGACGGTGACCGCCGACGAAGGATCCGTCGGGGCAACGACATTCGGGAGCAGGAACAGCCGCTGCAGATCGCGATCGAGCTGCGCCTTCGGAACGAAGTCTTCGATCGTCCGACCCTCCGGTGCTTCGAGAGCGATGCGGATCGTCGTGCCCGACTGCGCGGGGAATCGCGCGGCCAGCAGATCAGCCGCATCCTGTGATTCGGTTCCGGGGATGGACAGCTTGTCATTGACCGTGCCGCCGGCGGCATTCGACCAAATGCCGACCACAGCGAGCAACGAAACCCATCCAAGGAGTACAAGTCGACGTCGTCGGACGCAGAAATGGCCCAATCGATAGAGCAGCTTCGCCATCGAGGCTCCTTCGGGCGTGGTGCTTAGGGTGGCAGCGGCGGGCTCGCGGGCGGGGGGAGGTGGCGGCGAGCCCGCCGCTGTGGGATCAACTCGCGGTGGCCGGGCGGAACGCGTCTTGGAGCGCGCTGATGGCAATGGTCATCGCCCCGCGTGTGGCGTTGGTGTTGGCGAGGGCGTCGAGCATCACGAAGTCGTGGATCGTGCCGTCGAACCGCGCTGCAGTGACAGGGACCTCGGCCCGACGCAGGCTGGCCGCGTAGGCCTCACCTTCGTCGCGGAGCACGTCGGCCTCCGCAGTGATCACGGTGGCCGGCGGCAGCCCTGCGAGGTCGTCGGACGTTGCTCGCAGGGGCGACGCGGTGATCTCCGCACGCTGCGCCGGGTCGGTCGTGTACTGGTCCCAGAACCACTGCATAGCGTCGCGGCGGAG
>CAWCLR010000020.1:0-27926 GCA_963796415.1 uncultured Acidimicrobiales bacterium
CGCTGCCGAGGGGGCGACATGGCGATCGGGGTGACGCGGCGGCTGGCGGCGTTGGCGCTGGCCACCGCGCTGGCATCCGGGGCTTGCGCGCACGGGGGCTGGCCCGGCCAGCCCGGGGGTGGAGGCCACCACGGCCCGCCGTTCCGGGGCGAGATCGACCTGACGCTGACCACCGACCCCACCACGTGCGACCCGCTCGGCGGCGAGCGCTGCCTGCTGCCGTTCCCCAACGACCACTTCACGGTGGCCGACGACGCCACCCCGACGGGCCGGCGCGTCGACCTGGCGCCGGACGCCACCCCCGCCAACCGGTCGGGCGTCCACGTCGACCCCACCGAGCTCAACCGCAACGACGGCTTCTCGCCCGGCTCGGCGATCGCCGTGCTGCTCCCAGGGCTCGACCCGGTCGCCAGCGGCCTCGCGCCGATCACCGACATGGCCGCCTCGCTCGACCGCGACGCGCCGATCGTGATCGTCGACGCCGACACCGGCGAGCGCCATCCGTACTGGGCCGAGCTGGACAGCCGTGCGCCCGACCCCGCCCACCAGCTCCTGTTCGTCCGACCGGCCCGGAACTTCCTCGAGGGGCACCGCTACGTCGTCGCCATCCGGGGCGTCGTCGACGGCGCCGGCCAGCCGATCGCGCCCACCGACGTCTTCCGGGCCTACCGAGACCGCCTGCGCACCGACGTGCCCGCCGTCGAGGACCGGCGTGACCACATGGAGGACCTGTTCCGCACCCTCCGACGCGCCCGCGTCCGCCGGAGCGGTCTCACGCTGGCGTGGGACTTCACCGTCGCGAGCGGCGAGAACCTGTCAGAGCGCCTCCTCGCCATGCGCGACGACGCGTTCGCCGACCTCGGCGACGCCGCTCCGGCCTTCACGGTCACCGACGTCCGGCCGAGCACGCGGGCGAACCTGGCGACCGAGGTGCAGGGCACGTTCCAGGTGCCGAGCTACCTGACCGGCGACGGTTCGCCCGGCACGGTGCTCAACAACGGCGCCGGGCCGGGGTCGTCGCCGATCCCCGAGCGCAACGGCGAGTACACCGCCCGGTTCATCTGCACGATCCCGAGCTCGGCCACCCATCCGGACGGCACCGCCAACCCGACCCGGATGATGCTGTACGGCCATGGGCTGCTGGGGTCGGCGCGCGAGGTGTACGGCGCCAGCTCGCGCTACGCCGGCGTCGCCAACGTCACGACGTGCGCCACGTGGTGGATCGGCATGTCCGAGGACGACATCGGTGCGGTGCTCGCCGCCCTCGGGGACATGACCGCGTTCCGCACGCTGCCCGACCGGCTCCAGCAGTCGATGCTGAACGTGATGTTCCTCGGCCGGCTCATGAAGCACCCCGCCGGCCTCTCGTCGTCCCCCGCGTTCCAGGCGGCGGACGGCTCGCCCCTGCTCGACCAGCAGAACCTGACGTTCAACGGCGTGAGCCAGGGCGGCATCCTCGGCGGGGCCGTCACCGCGGTGGCCCAGGACTGGCAGCGCGCCTTCCTCGGCGTGCCCGCCATGAACTACTCGACGCTGCTCGACCGCAGCGTCGACTTCGACGTGTTCAGCACGGTGTTCGATCCCAGCTACCCCGACTGGGTCGACCGCCAGCTCGTGATCCTGCTGGCGCAGATGCTGTGGGACCGGGGTGAGAACGACGGGTACGCCCAGCACCTCACGGGCGACCCGTACGCCGGCACGCCCGAGCACGAGGTGATGCTGTACGAGGCCTTCGGCGACCACCAGGTGGCCAACGTCGCCACCGAGGTGATGGCCCGCAGCATCGGCGCCGAGCTCCGCGTGCCTGCGCTGGCTGCCGGGCGCAGCCCCGACGTCGAGCCGTTCTGGGGGATCGAGCCCGCCGGGCCGCTGCCCGACGAGGGCGGTTCGTACCTCGTGATCTGGGACTTCGGCACCGCGGCGCCCCCACTGGGCAACGTGCCGAACCGGGCGGGCGACGACCCTCACGGGCAGGGCCGGGGCCAGCTCGACGTGCTGACGGTGGCCTGGGAGTTCCTCGACACCGGCCGACTGGTGGAGACGTGCCCGGCGGGCCCGTGCCAGACCCTGCCGTGACCGGCGCCCGTCAGGCTCCCGGTGCGCGGCGACGTGACGTCACCCTTCTGCGGATCTCTAGAAGATTGAGATGCAAGGATGAGCACGTGGCGGGACGAGGGACATGACGAGCGCGACCACGGCGCCGAGCCTGACCCTGTCGCTGCTCAACTTCGCGCCGGCGGGCGCGGCCGACCCCACAGAGCTCGCGGCGGCGGTGCTCCGCCGGGCCCAGCTGGCCGACCAGGTCGGCGTCGACCGGGTGACCGTGGTCGACCACGTGGTCATGGGCGACCGCATCGACGCCTATGACGGGGGGCGCTTCCCCACAGGCCCGGACGGCATCTGGCTCGAGCCCCTCACGCTGCTCGCCGCCATCGCAGCGACCACCCGCCGCGTGCGCCTCGCCACCGCCATCCTCGTCGCGCCGCTGCGGCGGGCGCCGGCGCTGGCGAAGGCGGTGGCGACGCTCGACGTCGTGTCGGGCGGCCGCGTCGAGATCGGCGTCGGCGTCGGCTGGCAGCGCGAGGAGTACGACGCGTCGGGCGTGCCCTTCGCCGGCCGGGGCGGCGAGCTGGACCGCGTGCTCGGCGAGTTGCAGCGGTTGTGGCGCGGCGAGGCCGTGCTGCCGGCGACCGCGGCCGACGGGTCGACCCAGACCGCGGGTGCCCAGGTGTGGTGCGAGCCGCGGCCGGTGCAGCCCGGCGGGGTGCCGCTGTGGATCAGCGGGCGCCTGCACGACCGCACGCTCGACCGCATGGTGCGGTTCGGGGACGGCTGGATCCCGTGGGGCGAGCACCGCCGCGACGTCGTGTCCGGCATCCCCCGCGTCCACGCCGCCCTCGAGGCAGCGGGTCGCGACCCGGCCGGGTTCGGCGTGCGGGGCACGCTGCCGGTGGTGATGGACGGCGACGGCCGCGTCGACGGCGGCCGCACGGCCGCACCCGTGCCGGCCATGGTCGAGGCCGGGGTCACGGACTTCGGCCTGTTCGGGGCGTTCTCCCCCGACGACGACGCCGCGGCCGAGCAGCTGTCGACGGTGGTCTCCGCCTTCGCTGAGGCCACCGGCCGAGTCGCAGTCGGGTCGTGACCGACACCTTGCGCGCTCCAGCTGCCGCGACCTGACTGACCGTCATGTCGATCGACATCGTGCCGACCATCGCGGCCGCCCTCGGCGTCGAGATGCCCTGGGAGGTCGACGGCATTCCCGTCGGGGAGGCCGCGGCCGAGCGCGACGACGACATGAAGCTCTTCCAGTCCAACGAGAACAACCGGTTGCGGCCGCCCGACGGCGAGCCGGTGCTCGAGATCGACGACACCCGCGAGCGGTTCGCGCGCGTCGTCGCGTCCGACATGGTCGAGGGCCGGGGGCCCGACGGGGCCTGGCGTCGCACCGCCCACGGCGGCCTGTTCGGCCTCGAGGTGGAGGCGCTCGACGTCGGCGAGGCTGCCGACGGAGCGATCTCGGTCGAGCGGCTCTCCGACATCGAGGGCTCCGACCGCGACGAGCCGCTGGCCGAGGTCGTGGGCCACGTTCCGCTCCCGCAGGGCACCGTCGTGGCGTACGCCCTCAACGGCACGATCGCCGCCGTGACCGAGGTCGAGCCCCCGCTGGGTGACGATCGGGGGGCGGCGCTCGGGCTCGTTCCGGCGCGGCTGTTCCGCGATGGGGGGAACGAGCTGACCGCGTACGTGGTCGAGGGCCCGGTCGGCGCGGAGACGCTGCGACCGATCGACGTCGCCGAGGCCGACTGACCCCGCGGGCCGAACCCCCGGCCGGCGCGTCCGCCCGGCGGGGTCCGTCCGGCCACCCGGTACCCTCGGCCGCGTGCCCCGCGGACGCACGGCCAAGGTGCTGACGCACCGCTACGACGGCGACGGCCTCAGCCGCCGTCCCGACCACCTGATCGTCGAGGAGCCGCTCGAGATCCACCTGGACGGGGTGCTGGTCGCCACCACCATGCGCACGCCGGGGCACGACTTCGAGCTGGCCGCGGGGTTCTGCCTCACCGAGGGTCTGCTCGCGGGGGCCACGGTGCGCCAGTGCAAGTACTGCGGCACGGGCTCGGCGGTCGACAGCGAGTTCAACGTCGTCACCGTCGACACGGGGGGCCGGGCGCCGGTCCCCACGCCCCGCCTGACCCCGACCACGTCGGCGTGCGGCATGTGCGGCACCACCGCGGTCGACGACCTGCGCGAGCGCCTGCACCCCCTGCCGCCCCGGCAGCCGATCCCGCTCGACGTGCTGGCCGCGGTGCCCGAAACCGTCGCCGGGCAGGCGCCGCTGTTCGACGAGACCGGCGCGGTCCACGCGGCGGTGTCGTTCGACCGCGCCGGCGCGCCGGTGCTCGCCCGCGAGGACATCGGCCGCCACAACGCCGTCGACAAGGTGGTCGGCCGGATGCTGCTCGACGGCGCACTGCCCGCCGAGGACCAGGGGCTGTACGTCAGCGGGCGGGCCAGCTTCGAGATCGTGCAGAAGGCGTGGGCGGCCGGGTTCGGCACGGTGGTGGCGGTCAGCGCCCCGTCGTCGCTGGCCGTCGACGCCGCCCGGCTCGCGGGCATGACGCTGTGCGGCTTCGCCCGCGGTGGCCGGCTCAACGTCTACGCGGGGCTGGCCGGCTGATGGGCTGGCGCGAGCAGCTCACCGGCTGGCGCCCCGGGCTGTGGGCGGGGTGGCGGCCCAACGGCATCGGCGAGCAGAAGCCCAACCACTACAAGGACATGGCCAAGGTGGCCTGGGCCAACCGCGCCCACCCCGTGTACGCCACGCGGATCCTGACGAAGGGCGCCTGCGACGGGTGCGCCCTCGGGGTGGCGGGGCTCCACGACTGGACCATCGACGGCGTGCACCTGTGCACGACCCGGCTGAACCTGCTCGAGCTGAACACGGCCGACGCGTTCGACCCGCTGATCGCGTCCGACGTGGCCGCCCTGCGGGGCCGTTCCGGCGCGCAGCTGCGGGCGCTCGGTCGTCTCGGTCACCCGATGCGCCGCCGGCGCGGGGAGGTCGGCTTCCGCCGCGTGTCGTGGGACGAGGCGCTGTCGGTGCTGGCAGCGGGGTTGCGCGCCACCGAGGCCGACCGGGTGGCGCTCTACCTCACCAGCCGCGGCATCACCAACGAGGTGTACTACGCGGCGGCCAAGGCGGCCCGGGCGCTCGGCATGGCCAACATCGACTCGGCCGCCCGGGTGTGCCATGCCCCGTCGACCGTGGGCCTGCGCCAGACCGTGGGCGTGGCCGCCACGACGTGCTCGTTCCAGGACGTGATCGAGGCCCCGCTCGTCGTGCTGTGGGGCACCAACCCGGCCAACAACCAGCCGGTGTTCATGAAGTACCTCTACCTGGCCCGCCGGCGCGGCTGCCGGGTCGTGGTCGTGAACCCGTACCTCGAGCCGGGGCTCGACCGCTACTGGGTGCCGTCCAACGTCGAGTCGGCGCTGTTCGGCACGAGGATGAGCGACCTCCACGTGCCGGTGCGGCCCGGAGGCGACGTCGCCCTGGCCAACGCGGCGCTGAAGCTGCTGGTCGAACGGGGCGGCGTCGACGACGCCTTCGTCGCCGACCACACCGAGGGGTTCGACGGCGCCCTGGCTGCACTGGCGGACCAGGACCTCGACGACCTCCTCCAGCGGGCGGGCGTCGAGCGGGCGGTGGTCGGCGCCTTCGTCGATGAGCTGGTGCGGGCGGGCGGTGCGATCCACGTCTGGTCCATGGGCATCACCCAGCACCGCGACTCGGCCGACAGCGTCCGCGGCATCGTCAACCTCGCACTCGCCCAGGGGTCGGTCGGGCGCGACGGCGTCGGGCTCATGCCGATCCGCGGGCATTCGGGCGTCCAGGGCGGGGCCGAGATGGGCGCCTACGCGACGTCGCTGCCCGGCGGGGCCCCGGTCGACGGCGAGCACGCCGCCGCGCTCGCGGAGCTGTGGGGCTTCCCCGTCCCCGACGCCCCGGGGCTGTCGGCGCCCGAGATGGTCGAGGCCGCCGGGCGCGGCGAGCTCGACGTGCTCTGGATGTCGGGCGGCAACTTCCTCGACGTGCTGCCCGATCCGCCCGCGGTCGAGGCCGCGCTGTCCCGGGTGCCGCTGCGGGTCCACCAGGACGTCGTGCTCACCAGCCAGATGCTCGTCGACGGTGAGGACGTCGTGCTGCTCCCGGTCGCCACCCGCTACGAGCAGGAGGGCGGCGGCACCGAGACGACGACCGAGCGGCGCATCGTGTTCAGCCCCGAGATCCCCCGCCGGGTGGGGGAGGCCCGCAGCGAGTGGCGCCTCTACGCCGACGTGGTCAGCCGGGTGCGGCCCGACCTCCGCCCGTTCTTCTCCTGGCCGACCAACCGGGACCTGCGGGCCGAGATCGCCCGGGTCGTGCCCTACTACGCCGGCATCGAGGACCTGGCGGACACCGGCGACGCGGTCCAGTGGGGCGGGCGCCATCTCTGCGCCGGCGGCGAGTTCCCCACGCCCTCGGGCCGCGGCCGGTTCAGCGCCCTGACCCCGCCGGCCGCCGCTGTGCCCGACGGTGCCTTCGTGCTGTCGACCCGGCGCGGCAAGCAGTTCAACTCGATGGTCCACGGCACCGTGGACCCCCTCACCGGCGCGGGGCGCGACGCGGTGATGATGGACCCGGTCGACGCCGAGGCGATGGGCGTCGGCGCGGGTGACCGGGTCGTCCTGCGCTCGCCGACCGGGAGCTACGAGGGCACCGTCACCCTGGTGCGCCTGCCGGCCGGGACGCTGCAGGTCCACTGGCCCGAGGGCAACGTGCTCATCGCCGGCGGCCCCGACCGTCGCGAGCCGCTGTCGAAGGTCCCCGACTACAACGCGGTGGTCACGGTCGAGCGGGCGTGAGCGCCGGCGTCGGCGCTCGGTCAGACGGGCGCGACGTGGACGTACGGATAGGCGGCCGCCAGGCGTTCGAGGTCGTCGGCGTCACCCGTCAGCAGGGTGCCTCCGCCCGCCTCGACGGCCGTGGCCACGACGTGGGCATCGACCATGTCCTCGCTGCCCGCACCAACCGCCGCCAGCACGCCTCCGACCAGCCGCGCCAGCGCCCGATCGGTGTCGCGCACCGCGATCGCGGTCTCGCGCGCGAGTAGCGCGTCGACGACTGCGTCGTGCTTCGGTCCGCGGTAGAGCTCGGCCAGCACGACGGCGGGGACGACCACGTCACGGCGCAATCGCAGCGCCGCGGCCAAGGCGGCCTTCACCTCGGCGCGTCGCCCCGGGTGAGCCAGTCTGGACACGGCCTCGGCATCCAGCACGAGGCGTGGTGTCACGCCAGGAGGTCCATGTACTTCTGGACGAGCTCCTCGTCGACCGGCCCGTCCTCGGCTTCATCCTCGGGTGAGGTTCAGAACGGCTGGATCACCTGCGCGCAGCCGTCCTCGGTGGCGAACGCGTCCCGCAAGGTCTCGTCGTCGTAGTCGCCGATCGACGGCTCGAGCACCGATGTCGCCCGTTCCAGGCCCACCGACGCGCCCCCGATCGCCCCGCCCTGGTCGTCGATCTCGATGGGCGGCAGGGCGGCGGCGTCGGCGCGCTCCTCCTCGAGCACGGCGATCGACTCGTCGGCGCCCGCCTCCAGCTCGGCGATCAGGTCGTCACGCTCGTCGACCGTGGGCAGGTCGAGGTCGTCGAGCTCGTCGCGGTTGGCCTCGGCGACGGCGATCATGTCGTCGAACCCGCCGACCAGCACGTCGACCGACGTGGCCGGGTCGTCGGCGTCGGTGATCGCCGCGGACGTGGCGTTGAAGACCTCGGTGAGGTCGTTGTTCCAGTCCCGCAGCAGCGAGCACACGGTCTCGGCGGTCTCGGACGCGGCCTCCTCGGAAGACGTGGGCAGCGATGCGCCGCACGCCCCGAGCACGCCACACGCCAGGACGAGGCCCAGCGCCGTTCCCCATCGTCTCGACGGCATGGTGCGGCAGTCTGTCACGGCTTCCGGTCGCGGCATCTCCGGGCTCGGCTTCCGATCTCCGCTTCCGATCCGCCGGGCCCACCGCTACCCTCGCGGCATGCCCGATCCGCTGTCCCCGACCATCGGGTGGAACGTCGTCCATCTGTTCTGCGCCGTCACGCCGCTGGCCGACGCCGCGGCCGTGACCGCCGCGGTCAAAGCGCTCGAGGTCGACGACCACCAGGTCGTACCCGTGGCCCTGCTCGGTCACAAGGGCGACGTGTGCCTCCTCGCGCTCGGGCCCGACCTGTGGCGCCTCCGCCGGTTCCAGACCGAGGTCGAGGCGGCCGGCCTGAGCGTGGTCGACAGCTACGTGTCGCTCACCGAGGTGTCCGAGTACGCCGAGGGGATGCCCGAGGAGCGCAAGCAGGCCCGCCTGTACCCCCAGCTCCCGCCCGAGGGGAAGACGGCGTTCTGCTTCTACCCGATGTCCAAGCGGCGGGGCGACGTGCACAACTGGTACTCGCTGCCTTACGACGACCGCGAGCAGCTCATGCTGGGCCACGGCGCCACCGGGCGCACGTTCGCCGGCCGCGTGCTCCAGCTCGTCACCGGGTCGACGGGGCTCGACGACTTCGAGTGGGGCGTGACGCTTTTCGGCGTCCATCCCGACGACCTCAAGGCCTGCGTGTACGCCATGCGCTACGACGAGGCGTCGGCGCACTACGCCGAGTTCGGCCCGTTCGTCACGGGGGTCGTCGGCGATCTCGGCGAGGTCCTCGCCGCCGTCGGCGGGCATTGAACTCAGGCGACGCTCCGCGGCAGACTGCGTTGGCGGCGGGCACCGCAGTGCGCGAATCGTCCGTCGACCGGCGCGGGTGGATGACAGATCCGTGAAGAGTGCGACACCCGACGGCACGAAAAGGACGGGCGTGGGCATCCGCCCCTACACTCCCCCCGTCCTCGGGATAGGAGCATGCATGAGGAGAATGGTGGGGACAGTGGTCGCCGTCGCGGCCCTGCTCGCTCTGGCGCCCACCGCGGGGGCCGAGAGCCAGCAACAGCAGACCCCGTCCCAACCCGAACCGACGACCACGACGACCACGCCGCCCGTGCAGGCGCCCCTGTCGCCCACCGGCGAGGCCATCGCCGGTGACCTCCGGTACGAGGCCGAGGACGGCGACGAGGTCCCCGCCGAGGGCGTCGAGCTGACCATCGAGTCGGCCGACGGCGCGTTCACCCAGACGGCCGAGACCGATGCCGAGGGCCACTTCGAGGTCCCGGTGCCGGGGCCGGGTGCGTACTCGGTGACGATCGACGACAGCTCGCTGCCCGAAGACGTCGTGCTGCGCAACGCCGACCGCACCACGCTCGACGTGGCGTTGCGGGTCGGCCAGGTCCGCAACGTCCTGTTCCCAATCGACTTCGGCGAGGCGCAGACCCGCGACGTCTCGTCGACGGCCGACCGGGCGGCGAGGCTGACGGTCCAGGGCATCCGCTTCGGCCTCATCATCGCGATGTGCGCCATCGGCCTGTCGCTGATCTTCGGCACGACCGGCCTGACGAACTTCTCCCACGGCGAGCTGGTCACGTTCGGTGCGTTGATCGCCTACCTGTTCAACGTGACGATCGGGTGGCACATGTACATCGCCGCCCCGCTCGCCATCGCGGTGGCCGTGCTGTTCGGAGCCGGCCTCGACGTTGGCTTCTGGCGGCCGCTGCGCAACCGGGGCACGGGCCTGATCGCCATGCTGGTGATCAGCATCGGGCTCGGCATCTTTCTCCGCTACCTGTTCAACATCCAGTTCGGCGGCTTCACCCGTACCTACGCGCAGTTCTCGCTGCAGCGTGACGGCATCGACATCGGCCCGGTCAACCTGGTGCCCCGCGACCTGATCGGCATGATCATCTCGGTGATCGCGCTCGTGGCGGTCGCGCTGTTCCTGCAGCGCACCAAGATGGGCAAGGCGACGCGGGCGGTGGCCGACAACCGTGACCTGGCCGAGTCGTCGGGCATCAACGTCGCCCGGGTGATCACCTTCGTCTGGGCGGCGGGCGCCGGCCTCGCCGCGCTCGGGGGCATCCTCCAGGGCCTGTCCGAGCAGGTGAGCTGGCAGATGGGCTTCCAGCTCCTGCTGCTGATGTTCGCCGGCGTCACGCTCGGTGGGTTGGGCACGGCGTACGGGGCCCTCGTGGGCAGCATGGTCGTCGGGATGGTGATGGAGGTGTCCACGCTGTGGATCCCCTCCGAGTTCAAGACCGTCACCGCCCTCGCCATCCTGATCGTCATCCTGGTCGTCCGGCCGCAGGGCATCCTCGGACAGGCCGAACGGGTCGGATAGAGGGGTCGCCACCGTGGACTGGTCCACCATCATCGAAGACTCGCTGCGTGCGGGGGTCGGTCGAGAGGCGATCATCTACGCCCTCGCCGCCATCGGCCTCAACGTGCACTTCGGGTACACCGGCCTGCTCAACTTCGGCCAGGTCGGGTTCATGGCCATCGGCGGCTACGGCGTCGCCATCAGCGTCCTCGAGTGGGACCTGCCGCTCGGCGTCGGGGTCCTCGTCGGCATGGGCGCGGCCACCGCGCTCGCCCTTCTGCTCGGGTTGCCGACGCTGCGGCTGCGCGCCGACTATCTGGCCATCGTCACCATCGCCGCCAGCGAGATCTTCCGCCTCATGGTCAGCGCGCCGAGCTGGCGGTCGTTCACCGGCGGGTCCGACGGCCTCAGTGGATTCAGCTCTGGCTTCTACGACCTCAACCCGTTCGGCGACGGCACCTACGGCTTCGGGCCGTGGCGCTACAGCGAGCGCACGCTGTGGGTGCTGCTCGTCGGGTGGACGCTCGTGTTGCTGGCCGTCCTCCTCGTCTACCTGCTGATACGCAGCCCTTGGGGCCGCGTCCTCAAGGCCATCCGCGAGGACGAGGACGCCGTGCGGGCCCTCGGCAAGAACGTCTACAGCTACAAGATGCAGAGCCTCATCCTCGGTGGCGTGATCGGTGCGGTGGGCGGCATGTTCTGGGTCATCGCCCAGGCCGCGATCGTGCCCGGCAGCTTCAGCCCGATCCCGACGTTCTACGCGTACGCCGCGCTCATCCTGGGCGGCGTGGCCCGCATCTGGGGCCCGGTCGTCGGTTCGATGATCTTCTGGGCCCTGCTGTCGTTCTCGCAGGGCCTGATCAACGAGCTGGTCGCCAACGAATACATCCCGCGCAGCATCCTCGACGCCAACCAGGCCGGGAACGTGCGCTTCGTCCTCGTCGGCCTCGGCCTCATGCTGCTGCTGATCTTCCGTCCCCAGGGCATCTTCGGCGACCGCCGCGAGATCGCCCTCCAGGACAGATAGCTGTCGGAGGCATCATGACCGCACAGCCTGCATTCACGAAGTTGGCGCTCGACCGCTTCGGCGAGATCGAGGAGCGCCCGGGCGTCTCGAAGCACGACCCGATCCTCGTCGCCGACAGCATCACCCGGCGCTTCGGCGGCCTGACCGCGGTGAGCGTCGACCACTGCGAGATCGAGCGGGGTGCCATCACCGCGCTCATCGGCCCCAACGGCGCGGGCAAGACCACGTTCTTCAACCTGCTCACCGGCTTCGACAAGCCCAACTCGGGCACGTGGTCGTTCGAGGGCGAGACCCTCGACGGGCTCACGTCGTACCGCATCGCCCGCCGCGGGATGGTCCGAACGTTCCAGCTCACCAAGGCCCTCGCCCGGCTCTCGGTGCTCGACAACATGAAGCTCGGCGCCACGGATCAGGCCGGCGAGAACTTCTTCCGGGCGCTGTGGCGAGCGGGCTGGCGACAGCAGGAGGCCGAGGTCACCGAGCGCGCCGAGGCGCTGCTCGCCCGGTTCAACCTGGCGCACATGCGCGACGAGTTCGCGGGCGAGCTGTCGGGCGGCCAGCGCAAGCTGCTCGAGATGGCCCGGGCGCTCATGTCGGGGCCGCAGCTCCTCATGCTCGACGAGCCGATGGCCGGCGTGAACCCGGCCCTCGCCCAGACCATCATCGGCCACGTGCAGGACCTGCGCGACGACGGCCTGACGGTCCTGTTCGTCGAGCACGACATGGACGTCGTCCGCACGATCAGCGACTGGGTCGTCGTGATGAGCGAGGGCGAGATCATCGCCGAGGGCAAGCACAGCTCGATCGTCACCAACCCGCGGGTCATCGACGCCTACCTCGGCGCCCACCACGCCACGCCGCTCGACCGCGACGAGCAGGAGCGCCAGCTCGCCGAGGCGCAGATGGCGCTGGAGGCCGAAACTGTCGACGCGCCCACCGACGTCCCGGCCGAGGAGGAGGAAGCGACGCCATGAGCGAGGCCGCCGCGATCGCGGAGACCGACAACGCCGAGCTCGTCCTCGAGGCCGACGAGGTCGTCGCCGGCTACATCCCCGGGGTCAACATCCTCTCGGGCACCAACCTGGAGCTGTACGACGGCGAGCTGGTCGGCATCATCGGTCCCAACGGCGCCGGCAAGTCGACGCTGGTCAAGGCGCTGTTCGGCCTCATCCCCGTCCGCTCCGGCGTGGTGCGGCTCCGCGGCGACGACGTGACCGGGCTCAAGGCGCACGAGCTGGTGGCCAGGGGCATCGGTTATGTGCCGCAGAACGAGAACGTCTTCCCCCGCCTCACCATCGAGGAAAACCTGCAGATGGGCGTCTACCAGACGCCCAAGCGGTTCACCGAGCGCTTCGAGGTCGTGGCGTCGATGTTCCCGCGCCTGGGCGAGCGCCGGAAGCAACGGGCCGGTTCGCTGTCCGGTGGCGAGCGGCAGATGCTGTCGATGGGCCGCGCCCTCATGGCCGACCCCCAGGTCCTGCTGCTCGACGAGCCGTCGGCCGGCCTGTCACCGGCCCTGCAGGACGAAGTGTTCATCAACTGCCGGCGGATCAACGACGCCGGCGTCTCGATCGTGATGGTCGAGCAGAACGCCAACCGCTGCCTGCAGATCTGCCACCGCGGGTACGTGCTGGACCAAGGCCGCAACGCGTACACCAACACCGGCGACGAGCTGCTGCGCGACCCCAAGGTCATCGAGCTGTACCTCGGCACGCTCGCGCAAGTCGAGTAGTCGTTGCCGAGGCGGAGCCTCGGCAACGAATTGATGGAGTCGGCCTTCGGCCGACGCGCCTCCCAGTCGCTCGACCGGCAAGCCGGATCGAGCGACGGTGGGGGGCTCCGGCGGAGCCTCTGCCCCCCACACCCCCCGCCGTGCCTCGCGCTCGCGTGACTCGTCGTCAGAGGCGCGACGAGGGGCCGGCCCCCGGAAGGGCCGGCCCCTTGCTCATCGCGTGAGCCCGGAGGCTCGGATTACAGCGACGCCTGCTGGTAGACGGTGGCGGCGTCGTCGATGGTGTTGCTGTCCGAGGCGTAGCTCAGGATGGCGAAGCTCGCCGCCGTGGGCTCGCCCGGTTGGCTGAACTCTTGCGGGCCCGATGGGCCGTTGTAGTCGATGTCCTCGCCCGACTCGAGCAGCGCGAGGCAGTCGGCGTACGTCTCGCACGCCGTGCCGTCACGGGTGACGCCGTTGAGCTGCGCGGCCACGGCCGCGGGATCGTCGGTGTCGGCCGCGACCGTGGCGAGCGCGGTGATGATCACCGCGTCGTACGTCTCGGGCCCGTAGCTGAAGTCGACCAACGCGGGGTCGACGCCGAGCAGCCGCTGACGGAAGTCGTCGGTCAGCTCGGCCGCGGGCAGCGTGCCCTTGATGCCGGCCAGCACGCCCGGCTCGGCGAAGTCCTCGCCGAGGGCGTTGCCGACGTTGCCGTCGACCAGGTAGATCTGCTTCTGGTCGGGGGTGAAGCCCTGCTCGAAGAGCGAGTTGAGGATGCGGCCCGACTCGTCGAACCCGATCAGCACCAGCGCGTCGGGGTCTGCCGAGACGACCGCGTCGACCTCGGCCTCGAAGCTCGTGGCCTCGGGGTCGTAGACCTGGTCGAGCACGACCTCGCCGCCCTGCTCCTCGAACGGCGCCATCGTGTACTCGAGCAGGCCCTCGCCGTAGGAATCCTGGCGGGCGAGGAGTGCGGCGTTGGCGACGCCGTCCGCGACCATCAGGTCGGCGAGCACCTGGCCCTGCAGGATGTCGGAGGGTGCGGTGCGGAAGTACAGGTCGTCGTCGTCATAGTCGGTGAACTGCGGCGACGTGTTCGCCGGCGAGAACTGGATCTTGCACGCGCCGGTGATCTTGTCGATGACGTTCAGCGAGATGCCCGACGACGCGGCACCCAGGATGACGTCGGCGTTGGCCGCGAGGTGGGCGTCGACCGTGGGGTTGGCCACGTCGGGGTCGGCGTCGCCAGAGTCACCCGGCAGGTACCCCACCGGCTGGCCCAGCACGCCGCCGGCCGCGTTGATCTCGGTCACCGCCAAAGCGGCACCCGCCTCCTCGGGTGGGCCGAGGAACGAGAGGTCGCCCGTCTGGGGGAGGAGGCCGCCGATGGTCAGCGTCCCGTCGGAGTCGCCCGTGCACGATGGCGCGGCGTCCCCGACCGGCGGAGGTTCGACCCCGCCACCCTCGTCGGCTGTGTCTTCGGTCGTATCGTCAGCTGCCTCGGAGTCGTCGTCGTCGCCGCACGCGGCGGCCACGAGTGACAGACCGAGGAAGATGGCGAGGAGCCGCATTGAACGGCGTCGCTGTCGCATCGCACACTCCCTGTCCGTAGAACAATGGAACGCGGAGGTACGGGCCCTCCGCGCTGCGGACAGGTTTACCACTGCTCGGGGTGGTCGCGTTGCGTAATGGCGACCAGTTCGGTTAAGGAACGGTCACGATGTCCACCGATCTGTTGTATCTGGACGACGCGTATCTCCGGTCCGCACGTAGCGCGGTCACGGCGGTGGACGGTGCGCGCGTGGTGCTCGACCGCACAGTGTTCTACCCGACGGGCGGCGGCCAGCCGCACGACGCCGGCACGCTGCGGTGGGACGGCGGCGAGGCGCGGGTGGTCGACGTGCGCAAGCAGGGCGCCGACGTGTGGCACACGCTCGAGGGCGCGGTCCCCGCGGTGGGCGCCGAAGTCGAGGGCACGATCGACTGGGACCGCCGCCACCGCCTCATGCGCACCCACACCGCCCTCCACGTGCTGTGCGGCGTCATCTGGAACGAGTGGGGCGTGCCGGTGACCGGCGGCAACATGGAGCCGCTGTCGGCCCGCATGGACTTCGAGCTCGACCCGACGCCCGAGGGGTTCGGGCCCCGGGTCGAGGAGCTGGTGGCGGCCGAGATCGCCGCCGACCGCCCCATCGAGGTGTCGTCCATCCCCCGCGCCGATGCGGTGCTCGACGAGGCGCTGATCCGCACCAAGGTCAGCCTGGTGCCCGAGTCGGTGCGCGAGATCCGCGTGGTCGACATCGTCGGCCTCGACAAGCAGGCCGACGGCGGGACCCACGTGCGCACGACCGGCGAGGTCGGCGGCGTCCGCGTGGTGAAGACCGAGTCGAAGGGCAAGGGCAACAAGCGGGTCCGCATCGAGGTGGTCGACTGATGGCGACGGTGACCGCCCCGACGCTCGACGGTCTGCGCGCCCGCCTGCGCGAGCTCGACCGGGTCGTGGTCGCCTTCTCGGGTGGCGCCGACTCGGCGTTCCTCGCCTGGGTCGCCCACGACACGCTCGGGCCCGAGCGGGCGCTGGCGGTCACCGCCGTGTCGCCGTCCCTGGCGGGCAGCGAGCGCATCGACTGCGCCGAGCTGGCCGCCGAGTGGGGGCTCCGCTGGGCCGAGGTCGAGACCGACGAGCTGGCGCAGGCCGCCTACGCCCGCAACGACGGCGACCGCTGCTACTGGTGCAAGGACGCGCTGCTGCGGGCGCTCGGCCCGGTGTCGGCCGCCGCAGGCGCGGACGGGCACGACGCCACGGTGGTCCTCGGGGTCAACGTCGACGACCTGGGCGACCACCGGCCGGGCCAGCGGGCCGCGGCCGAGCGCGGCGCGGCGTTCCCGCTGGTCGACGCCGGGTTCACCAAGGCCGACGTGCGGGCGTGGTCGCAGCGCCTCGGCCTGCGGACGTGGGACAAGCCGGCCGCGGCCTGCCTCGCCTCCCGCCTGCCCTACGGCACGCCGGTGACGCTCGGCCGGCTGCGCGGCGTCGAGCGCGCCGAGGCCGGGCTGCACGCCCTCGGGTTCGCGGACGTGCGGGTGCGCCACTACGGCGACACGGCGCGGATCGAGGTGCCCCTCGACCGCCTGGCCGAGGCGGTGACCCGCCGCGACGACGTCGTGGCGGCGGTGCGCGCCGCCGGGTACCGCTACGTCACCCTCGACCTCGAGGGCCTGCGCTCGGGCAACCTCAACGCCGCGCTCGGCCTCGCCGCCCCCGCGAGCTGAGCTCGCTCACTCCCCCTCGGCGGGACCGACCGGCGTCCACGTGGGGAAGGCGATGTGGTCGACGCCCAGGTGGTCCACCAGGCGCCCCTTGGCGGCCAGCTCGGCCAGGCAGTGGCGCGCCCGGTCGGCGTCGCCCACCATCACGGCGTACTCGGCCACGCTGAGCAGGAGCGGCCCGGCGTCGGCGTCGCCCGGGCGCAGCAGGGCGTCGACCTCGAGCATGGGCCGGCAGGGCGACGACCGGTCGACGCACACGCACTGGTACACGAGCCCCTCGAACACCGACAACGCCCGGATGCGCACACGGCGTGTCTAGCGCCCTGGCGAGCAGCCACGATGGGGCGGTGGATGCCGACGACCCGACGCCCACGCCCGACGACACCGGCGACGCCGCTGCGCTGGCGGCGTACGCGGCCGCACTGGCGGATGGCATCGAGCGGGCGATCCCGCGGTGGGTCGACCGAGCGGTGCGCTCGGTCCTCGCCGCGCAGGGCATCGTGGTCTCCGGCGACGTCGAGGCGGGCATCGACGACGCCGGCGCCCGGGCACGCGCCGACGGCGCCCCCCGGGTCCGGGCGCTGCTCGAGACCGACGTCGACGCGCAGCGGGGCAATCCGCTCGCCGTGCTGCGCTCGCTGGTTCCCTACCCCACGGCCGTGCTGCGGGCCGCCGGGGCCCTGCCGGTGGCCCGCGACGAGTTCGCCGTGCGCAACTTCCCCCACGACGCCTACGACCTCAGCCCCGCGACCTTCGCCGACGTCGACCCCGACCTGCACGAGCCCGGCCTCGTGTGGGGCGCGGCCAAGGCGCACGTCCACCTGGCGCGCCGCCGGCGCGAGGGGAGGCGGTGATCCATACCCTGTCATGCTCGTAGCATGAAGCGATGGCGACACTCCAGATCCGCAACTTCCCGGACGACCTCAAGGAACGGCTGCGCGCCCGGGCCGAGCGGGTCGATCTGACGATGAGCGACTACGTGATCCAGCTGGTGCGGACTGAGGTGGAACGTCCCACGCTCGACGAGATGATCACGCGGCTCGAGGCGCTGCCCGACCACGACGACCTGCCGTTCACGGCTGCCGATCTGATCGCGGAGGACCGGGCCGAGCGAGACGAGGGGTGAGCCTCGTCGTCGACGCGTCGGTCCTCGTCGAGATCCTGCTGAAGACCCCGCTGGGGCGGGCCGCAGTGGGTCGGCTGGCCGACCAGGACGTCTCCTCGCCCGACATCCTTGACTCGGAGGTCGCGCAGGCGTTGCGGCGTGCCTGTCGACGTGGTGGCCTCGACGACGACGAGCTGCGCGCCACGATCGAGGTCCTTGCCGACTGGCCGGTCGCACGCGTCCCGACACGCCACCTCGTCCTCGGATCGCGCCGGTGGTGGGGGAACGTGTCGGTCTACGACTCGCTCTACCTGGCTGTCGCCGTGTCCCGGGGTGCCCACCTCCTCACCTGCGACGGCCCGCTCTCGCGGGCGCCGGGCACGGGCGTGCTGATCGAGAACCTGCGACTCACGTGAGCTCTCGTCCCCGGCCGTACCCTCCCCGGTCATGAGCGAGCGCAGCGAGCGAATCATGAGCACAGTGCGTTACTCGGCACGAAGTGCCGATTGCTCACTGCGTGCATCCCGAAGGGTGCACCAGTGAGCGATCGACTCGTCGTCATCGGTGGGGACGCGGCCGGCATGAGCGCCGCCATGCAGGTGAGGCGCCGGCAGCCCGATCGGGAGATCGTCGTGGTCGAGAAGGGGCGGTGGACGAGCTATTCGGCCTGCGGGATCCCCTACCTGGTCGGTGGGTCGGTCGGCGACCTCGACGACCTCGTCGCCCGCAGCCCCGAGACGTTCCGCGACCAGTACGACGTCGACGTGCGGCTGGGCCACGAGGCGCGGGGCATCGACCTCGACGCCCGCGAGGTCGAGGCGTGGGACTCGGGAGCCGCGCGCTCGGTGCGCATCGGCTTCGACACGCTGCACGTGGCGACGGGCGCCCGGCCCGTGCGGCCGAACCTCCCGGGGATCGACCGATCGATGGTCCACGGCGTCCAGACGCTCGACGACGCCGCTCGCCTCGAGGCCGAGGTCCGTGACCGCGACGGCCATGCGGTCGTGGTGGTGGGCGGCGGGTACATCGGGCTCGAGATGGCCGAGGCCTTCGTGCTGCGCGGCCTCGACGTCACGCTGGTCGAGGCCGCCCCGCAGCTGATGCCGTCCCTCGACGCCGACGTGGCCGCCCCGCTGGTCGGCGCGCTCGAGGGGCTGGGCATCGACGTGCGGCTGGAGACCCCGCTCGAGTCGGTGGAGGACGGGGCGGTCGTGGCCGGGGGCGAGCGGATCCCGGCCGACGTGGTCGTGCTCGGGCTGGGCGTCGTGCCGAACGCCGACCTGGCGGCCGAGGCCGGCCTCGCGGTCGGGGTGAAGGGCGCGGTGCGCGTCGACCGGCGGCAGCGCACGTCGGCCGACGGCGTCTGGGCCGCGGGCGACTGCTGCGAGTCACATCACCTGGTGGCCGGCGTGCCGGTGCACATCGCGCTGGGGACGGTGGCGAACAAGCAGGGCCGGGTGGCGGGCATCAACATCGCCGGCGGCTACGCGGCGTTTCCCGGGGCGCTCGGCACCGCGGTCACGCGCGTGTGCAGCATCGAGATCGGGCGCACCGGACTCTCCCTCGGTGAGTGCGAGCGCTACGGCTTCGCCGCGGTCGAGGCCAGCGTCGAGGGCGAGACCCGAGCGGGCTACCTCCCCGAGCGCAAGCGGATCACGGTGAAGGCCCTGGCCGAGGTGGGGACGGGGCGGATGCTGGGGGCGCAGATCGTGGGGGAGGAGGGCACCGCCAAGCGCATCGACGTGCTGGCGACGGCGATCCAGGCCGGGATGACCGCCGACGAGGTGGTCGAGCTCGACCTGGGTTACGCCCCGCCGTTCGGCCCGGTGTGGGACCCCGTGCATCTTGTCGCTCGCGGTCTTCTCACTGCGCTTGCCGCCGCGTGAACCTGACAGATTTCTGAACGCACGACTTCACCCTCACGAAACAATCGGGACCCGATGGAGAAACATCGCCGCGTCACTCTTTCGCCAACCTGTCGGAGCGTTGAAAGGGGACTGCAGGTATGGAACTCGATTCCGGCAACACCGCGTGGATGCTCGCCGCAACCGCGCTGGTGTTGTTCATGACGCCGGGCCTGGCGCTGTTCTACGGCGGCATGGTCCGCGGCAAGAACGTGCTGGGCATGCTGATGCAGAACATCTTCGCCATGGGCCTGATGGCCGTGCTGTGGGTGGCGATCGTCTTCAGCCTGGCCTTCGGGGACGCCGGCAACGGCGGCTTCATCGGCAACTTCGACTACGTGTGGCTCAAGGACGTGGGGCCCAACTTCCTCCCGGCCGACTGGGCCGGTGGTGAGGGAGCCTTCGCGGCCCTGACCATCCCGTTCGTCCTGTTCTGCGCCTACCAGATGACCTTCGCCATCATCACGCCGGCGCTGATCACCGGGGCCACGGCCGACCGCCTCAAGTTCGGGGCCTACGCCCTGTTCATCGGCGTGTGGCTGGTGCTGGTGTACGCGCCGATCGCCCACATGGTGTTCGCGGGCGGGTGGCTCGCCGACATGGGCGCCCTCGACTTCGCCGGCGGCGCCGTCGTCCACATGAACGCCGGGGCCGCCGCCCTGGCCGTCGTGCTCGTGATCGGCCGCCGCAAGGGGTGGCCCGAGACGCCGATGCCGCCGCACAACCTGCCGTTGACCGTGCTCGGCACCGGCATCCTGTGGTTCGGCTGGGCCGGGTTCAACGCCGGCTCCGCGCTGGCCGCCGATGGGATCGCCTCCCAGGCGATCATGAACACGTTCCTCGCCGCCTCGGCCGCCATGCTGGGCTGGCTCGTGGTCGAGCGGATCAAGGACGGGCACGCCACCACCCTCGGCGGCGCCTCGGGCGCGGTGGCCGGCCTCGTCGCCATCACGCCGTGCGCCGGGTTCGTCGGCGGCATGGCGCCCGTGTACATCGGCCTGATCGCCGGCGCGGTGTGCTACCTGGCGCTCGGCCTCAAGAAGGCGTTCGGCTTCGACGACAGCCTCGACGTCATCGCGGTGCACCTCGTCGGCGGCCTCGTCGGCTCGCTCCTGCTCGGGTTCTTCGCCGACGCCGCCATCAACCCCGTGGTCGCCAACGAGGGCGTGTTCCTCGGCGGCGGCGGCGACCTGCTGATCGACCAGATCGTGGCCTCGGTCGTCACGCTGGCCTACTCGTTCGTCGTCAGCCTGGTCATCGCCAAGGCCATCGACGTCACCATCGGACTGCGGATCTCCGACGATGCCGAGGACGAGGGCCTCGACCTGTCGCAGCACGCCGAAGTCGCGTACACGGACTGAGCACGGAGGACAACCGATGAAGCTCATCACGGCCGTCGTCAAGCCGTTCAAGCTCGACGAGATCAAGACGGCTCTCAAGGAGGCCGGCGTGACCGGCATGACCGTCACCGAGGTGCAGGGCTTCGGCCGCCAGTCGGGCCACACCGAGGTCTACCGGGGGGCCGAGTACACCATCGACTTCGTGCCGAAGGTGCGCATCGAGGTCCTGGCCGACGACAGCGACGTCGACCGGCTGATCGAGGTGCTCTCTGCCGCCGCCCGCACCGGGAAGATCGGCGACGGCAAGGTGTGGGTCACCCCCGTGGACCAGGTCGCCCGCATCCGCACCGGCGAGCTGGGGCCCGACGCGTTGTAGTCCGACCGCACCACTCTTTGTGAACGGTCGATGACATGTGGCGGCCTGGGCCCCTTCCTCCGGGGGAGGGGCCCAGGCCGCTCGTTACCCTCGCCGTCGAGGATGGAACGACGACCCCCACGAGCATCCCGATGAGCATCACCCAGGACCGGGCGCAGCTGGCCGCCGACGACTCGCTTGTCGGCCGGGCGCTGTGCGATGCCTGGACCGCGGAGGTCGACCGCTGGCTCGACGAGCTGGTCACCGTGGCGGTCGAGGGCAGCGACCCCGGGGGCGTCGCGCTCGTCGCCGTCGGCGGCTACGGCCGGGGGGAGCTGTCGCTGCAGTCCGACATCGACGTGCTGCTGCTGCACGAGGGTCGGGAGGACATCGGCGAGCTGGCCGACCGCCTCTGGTATCCGATCTGGGACGCCCGCATGAAGCTCGGCCACGCGGTGCGCACGGTCAAGGAGGCGCTGGCGCTCGCCGCCGACGACCTCGACACCGCCACGGGCCTGCTGCAGGTGCGCCACCTCGCCGGCGAGCGCCGGCTGACCGACGAGCTCGCGACCAAGGCCGAGCTGCAGTGGCGCAAGCGGGCCAAGCGCTGGCTCGCCGCCATGTCCGCCCGCGTGCGCGAGCGCCACGCCCAGTCGGGGGAGGTCGCCTTCCTCCTCGAGCCCGACATCAAGGAGGGGCGGGGCGGGCTGCGCGACGTCCACGCCCTGGGGTGGGCGCAGGCCGCCCGGTCCATCCTGTGGGACACCGACCAAACCGCGCTCGACGCCGCCTACGCCACGCTGCTCGCCGTGCGGGTCGAGCTGCACCGCCGCACCGGGCGCCCGGGCGACAAGGTGCTGCTGCAGGAGCAGGACGGCCTGGCCGACGCCCTCGGCTATGCCGACGCCGACGTGCTGATGGGCGCCGTCGCCCGGGCCGCCCGCACGATCGCCTGGACGAGCGACGACGCCTGGCACCGCATCGACAGCTCGCTCGTCGGGCCGCTGGCCCGGGCCCGGCGTCCCCGCGACCTCGGCGGGGGGCTGCGCCTCCAGGACGGCGAGGTCGCCATCGCCGACGACGTCGACATCGCCGCCGACCCCGCGCTCGCCCTGTCGGCCGCGACGGCCGCCGCCCGCCGCGACACCCAGCTCCACCGGGGGACGCTCGCCCGGCTGGCCGCCGAGGCCCCCGACCCGCCGACGCCCTGGCCCGAACCCGTGCGCGCTGCGTTCGTCGACCTGCTGCTGGCCGGGCCGCCCGCCGTCGTGCTGCTCGAGGCCCTCGACCAGCAGGGCGTGTGGGAACGGTACGTGCCCGAGTGGCCCAGCGTGCGCAGCAAGCCCCAGCGCAACGCCTACCACCGCTTCACGGTCGACCGGCACCTGTGGGAGGCCGCGGTGGGCAGCGCCGGGCTCGCCGGCCGCGTCAACCGGCCCGACCTGCTGGTGCTCGCCGGACTGTTCCACGACATCGGCAAGGGCGGGCCCGGCGACCACACCGAGACCGGCGTCGCCCTGCTGGCCGGGATCGGCCCGCGCATGGGGCTCGACGCGGCCGACACCGCCGTGCTCGTCGCGCTCTGCCGCCACCACCTGCTGCTGGCCGACGTGGCCACCCGCCGCGACCTCGACGACCCGGCCACGGTCGAGGCGGTGGCGGCCGCGCTCGGCACGCGCGCGGTGCTGCAGCTGCTCGCCGCCCTCACCGAGGCCGACTCCCTCGCCACCGGGCCGGCCGCGTGGAGCGACTGGAAGGCCGGCCTGGTGCGCTCGCTCGTCACCCGGGTCGACCACGTCCTCGGGGGCGGGCGCGCGGCCGACGTCGCCGACGAGTTCCCCACCCCCGACCAGCGGGTGCTGCTCTGCTCCGGCGAGCCGACCCTGCTCGCCGACGGCGACCGCCTCACCGTCGTGGCCCCCGACCGGCCCGGGCTGTTCAGCCGGGTGGCCGGCGTCCTGTCCCTCCACGGGCTGGGCATCCTCGACGCCGCGGTCGGCGGCGAGGACGGCTGGGCCCTCGAGGTGTTCCGGGTCCAGTCGAGCTTCGGCCCCACGTTCAGCTGGGACAAGGTGCTGGCCGACCTCGAGGCCGCGCTCGCCGGGCGGCTCGCCATCCGGGCCCGCCTCGCCGACCGGGTCCGCACCTACGGGGTGCGGCGGGGGCCGCCGGTGGCGGACGAGGTCGAGCCCGAGGTGCGCATCGACCTCGAGGCGTCACCGGTGGCGACCGTCGTCGAGGTCCACGCCCGCGACGGCCTGGGCATCCTCTACCGCATCACCGGCGCGCTGGCCGACCTCGACCTCGACATCGTCAGCGCCAAGGTGCAGACGTTGGGCGCCGACGTCGTCGACTCGTTCTACGTGCGGTCGAGCGGCGGCGCCAAGCCCACCGACCCGGCCGTGCTGGCCGAGGTCGAGCGCGCGCTGCTCCACGCCCTCGACTCGCATTGATTCTGCCCGCGGCCGCTCAGTGGTCGTGGCACTGGAGGCCGAACTCGTCGACCCCGGCGAACCAGCCGCAGCGGGTGGGCTCGCGCCAGACGTGGATCATCGGCGGCGTGGGCAGCACGCTGCCGCGCTCGCACCGCCCGTTCACGGTGACCCCGACGAGCACGAACCCGGGCTCGAAGCAGAGGTTGTCGTGGATGTGCCAGCCGGGTAGCCAGGCGATGTCGGCGGGGATGTTCCCGAGGTGGTACCCGAGCCCCAGCATGTACATCGCCGCTTCGAGCTTCGGGCCGTCGGCCGTGGTCCGCAGCACGAGGGACTCGGGGAAGGCGGCGTCGAGCCGGCGCGGGTCGGCGATGCGGCTGATGTGGATCCAGTGCTGGTAGGTGTCGACCTGCTGGCCGTCGCGGATCCACTGGTAGCCGGTCAGGGGCAGGATGGCGAGGTTGTCGTAGCGCAAGAGCTGTTCCTGCGTGTCGGCGATGAGCTGGTTGGCGTAGGCCACCTGCTCGGGGGTCCACGACGGATCGAACCCGGTCGGGGGCGTGGGACCGGTGGGATCCGGCGGATGGTCGTGCGGGGGCGTGGTCGGGTCGTGCGGTGGCCCGTGACCCGGGTCCTCGGACCCGCCGGCGTGGCCGTCGCCCGCCCCGTCGCCGTGGCCGTGCCCCGAGCCCGAGGTGCCGCCCTGGCGGTGACCCGTTGAACCGGCGCCACCGTGACCCGTGGCGGCGTGGTCGGTTGGGTCGTCGTGGTCCATGGCGCCGTGGCCGGTGACGGCATGGTTCATGCCGCTGTGGTCGTCGGCCTCGTTGTCGGACTCGTGGTCCATGGCGTCGTGGTCGACGTCGCCGGTGGCGGCGTCCTCGTCCTCCTCCGCGGGTCGGCTGCCCGCGGTCTCGTCGGTGTCGCCGTCGGGCCCGAGCGCGCTGGTCACGGCGAAGCCCGCCACCACCAGCACCACCGCCGAGCCCGCGGCGACCCACAGCCGGACGCCGCCGCGGTCGGACCACCGCAGGCCGCGCCGGCGGGCCGCCAACGCCGCCCCGCCCACCAGGCACAGCCCCAGGGCGATCGCCACGAGCTGCCCGACGTCGGCGCCCGTCACGGGCAGCGTGCCGGTCGCCATCGACGCCACCGTGCGGATCAGCGGCGCGCCGGGCACCGTCCCGAGCGGGTCGACGGCGGGGCCACTCGGCCCCGCGGGAGCCCCGGAGCCGCCCCAGTCGCGGCCCGACGGTTCGACGTAGCCCTGTGGCGCGAGCACCACGTCGGCGAGGAACGCGCTCGCCTCCGCCGCGATCGCCCGCTGGCGGTCGTGGACGAGGTCTCCGAACGACGACTGCAACACGGTGGTGCCGCAGGTCGTGCCCTTCGCCCGCGCCCGGGTGCACGCCCATTCGGACAGGTGCGCCGGCGCCACCGTGCTCTGCTTCCCGTGGAATGCCAGGAACGGCGGTTCGCCGGCGTCGGGCCGGCCGAAGCCCACCCCGTCGACGGGCAGGGCCGCCGCGATCGGGGCCCCGACCACGTGGGCCAAGCCCAATGCCGCCGCGGCCCCGCCCTGGGCCCCACCGACGGCGATGGCGTCGGTGTCGATGCCGAACTCGTCGGCGTGGTCGCGCAGCCAGCGCACGCCCGCGGCGGCGTCGTCGGTGGCGTCGGCGACCGCGGCCGTCACGCCCTCGATGTCGTCGGTGGGGCAGCAGACGAGGCCGGGGCGGGCCCGGTAGCCCATCGTCACCGACACGTAGCCCCGGCGGGCGAAGGCCTCGGCGTAGGCCCGCATCGCCAGCGCCTGCCCCGGACGGAACCAACCGCCCGCCAGCCACACGACCACCGGCCGTTCCTCGACCGTGTCGCCCGCGGGCTCGTAGACGTCGAGCGTGAGGTCGACCGCGGCGCCCGAGGCGTCGGTCGTGCTGCGGAAGACGACCCCGCTCGTGACCTCGACCTCGTCGAACACGGGCAACCGGTAGCGGTCCGCCGGCGTCGGCGGCGGGCCGAAGGAGATCGGCGCGGTCGCCCGTCGACCCTCGTAGCCGTCGCGGGCGACCACCTCGCACCCGGGCGCGGCGCGACAGTCGACCGCCGTGCCGTCCCACGCCGTGAACGACGCCGCCACCGCGATGTCGGCCGTGAACCGCCCGTCGGGTTCGGGTTCCACCCATGTCTGCGCCACCAGGTCGCACGCCGCCGTCCCGGTCCGGCACACGGAGAGCTCGGCCGGCGACTGCTGCAGGGCCCCGAAGCCGGCGCCCGTGACGGTCACGACGGCCTCCTCGGGCAGGTCGGTGGCGGGGTCGATCGCGATCGACGGCGGCGCCGGCAGCGGTGCGTCGGGGTCGAAGCGCAGCTGTGCCCTCCCGGCCCGCGACGAGTCGGGGCGGAAGTAGGACGCGACGAGGACGCACGGGGCGTCGCTGGCGCGGCAGTCGACCTCCCCTGCAGGGGTCGGCACGAAGGCGCTGACCCGGACTTGGGTCGTGAACGCGCCGGTGGCGTCGGGAGACGCGAACCCCTCGAGCCAGATGCAGGTCTCGGGCTCGTCGCCGACGGCGGCGCACTGGCTCATCTGGAGGAACTCGTCGGTGAACCCGCTGCCCGTGGCGGTGACGGTCTGCCCGTGGACGAGGCCGTCGGGCGGCGACACCGTCAGCGTCGGCGGGACGACCTCGGTGGCCGGGTCGAACGCCAGCGGCAGCCTGGCCGCCCTCGAGGGGTCGAGGTTGTTGCCCTGCGCGACCAGCAGCTCGCACGCACCTGCGGCGCGGCAGTCGACCGATCCACCGGCGCTGATGTCGATGACGGCGTAGAGCCGCGTCGTGACCTGTCCGCTGACGCCGTCACCCAGCCAGATGTCGGCGTCGGACGACGGGTCGCACTCGTTCCGGTCGGTGGTTCCGGCCACGCATTGGACGACCGTTGCGCTCGTGTCCCACACGAGCCCGGAGGCGAGCACGGTCACCGTCTGCCCGTGACCGTAGGGCCCCGCCGGCGAGAGCGTCGCGGTCGGGGGCGGCGCGAGGGGGCCGTCGGGATCGAAGGGCAGCGGCACGGCGATGCTCGTCGACGAGCCGCCGCCGGCCGACCAGTAGTCGACGCGCACCTCGCACGGCGTGGTGCGGCAGTCCACCACCCGGTGCGGGGTCTCGTCGTAGCCCCCGACGGCCAGGAGGGCGTCGAGGCGGATCGTCAGGTGCGCGGCGCCGTCGACCACCTCGTAGCCGGTGCTCTCGTACTGGCACCGCTGGAACGTCGGCTCGGTGCCCGCGACGCACTGCAGCGCCTCGAGGTACTCGATGCCGTCGATCCCCGCGACCGTGACCCCGAGGGCCTGCCCGTCGACGACCTCGGCGCCCGGAGGCAGGTCGAGTGTGACGACGGGGCCGCTCGCCGCCGGGGCCGCGTCGCGGGGCGCGGGGGCGACCTCGGTGGTGGTGGTGGTCGTCGTCGCGTCCGAGTCGGGAGCCGTGGCGTCGGCGGGCGTGGACGGTGGTGCGGCGTCGTCGAGGGCGGTGGTCGGGGTCGGCGGTGCCGGCTCGGCGGTCGTCGGCGGTGGGGTCGTCGTGCTCGGGGCCGGCGGCGTGGTCGTCCCGGGCGTCTCCTGGGCGGCGCTCGGCGTCGCCGTGACGCTCGCGGCCACCAGCCCGCAGGCGAGCGCGGCCGCGACCGCCCACCGAGTCGTCCGTCGACCAGCCCGCATCGTTCCCCCCGGACCCCACGACCCGGCGCCAGCTCCGAGTCCGCGGCGGGACGCTACCGCAGCCACACGACCGGGGTGACCGGCGCGCCGGGGCACGCTCTAACGTCGGGCCGTGAGCCGTCGTCTCCCGCCGACCCGTCAGGACCTCATCCGGTGGTCCGAGACCCTGTCCGGCATCGCCCGCACGGGGCTCGGCTTCACCGAGAGCCTGTACGAGCGCGAGCGCTTCGAGGAGGTGCTGGCGGTGGCCGGCGACATCCGCGCCGCGGCCCAGGCCGACGAGGGGTTCGACGCCGAGCACTACGTCGACGAGTGGATGAAGGGCGTCGGCGAGGGCATCGCGGGTTACGTCACCCCGAAGGTGGCGGTCGGCGCGGTGGTCACCAACGACGCCGGAGAGATCCTGCTCGTGCAGCGGGCCGACAGCGGCATCTGGCTGTACCCCACCGGCTGGGCCGACGTGGGCTACTCGGCCAGCGAGATCGCGGTGAAGGAGGTCAAGGAGGAGACGGGCATCGACTGCGTCCCCGTCCGCCTCCTCGCCTTGCTCGACGGCCTCCGCCTCGGGTTCACCCGTGTGCCGCTGTACAGCCTCGTGTTCCTGTGCCGGGCGACGGGCGGCGACCTGGCGGCGCACCCGCTCGAGACGCGCGACGTCGGGTGGTTCCCGCGCGACGCCATGCCGCAGCCCCTCGCCGGCGCCGACCAGTGGCTGGCGCACGCCAACCGGGCGATCGAGGGCGAGGAGGTCGGCGTCCTCTACGACGAGCCCCGCGA